>NZ_VRLV01000009.1 GCF_009760925.1 Nonomuraea typhae | reverse complement strand
CTCATCCAGATGCGGCAAGATCGCCTCGAACTTCGCCGCCAGCATCTCCACAGTCTCTGCCAGTATGCCCATACCACACCATCGAACCGGAATCCGGGATGCTACGAGTTATTTTTCGGCGAGTCCTAAGCTCCTGTCCAGATATCTCATCTGGTTCCAGGCACACATCGCAGATGAACCCGGTAGCCACTCCGTGGCCACTCTCATCCGTCGGGCGCTGCGTTCGTACAGATCGGGGCCACGGCTCCGGGACGCAATGCTCGCCTGGCAACGGCTCGCCTACCTCACCCCGAATGAGACCGAGGCATTCGACGCCCTCCTGGAGACAATGCGCGCAGACCAGCATCCAGCCGTCCGGCAACTCCTCACCGTCCTCGATCAACAGTACTGAGGCGAGACAAATGACATCACGTCCACGAAGCATGCTGTTCCAGACAATCGAAACACGCATTGTCGATCAGCAGCATCCCGGGCTGCTGATCGAAACGAGCTCCGGCCTCATCCGTATCACTCCGCAGGAGGCGGGTGAGGCTATCAAGGGCAAGGGACCGCGCGAAGCGGTCTGGCGTGCTGCGATCCTGGCAGCGCGGCGCGGCCAACCCAGCCAAGAGTTGGGCAGCCTGTTCGCACTCTGGTTGGCCGAGCCGTGGGTGGCTCGCGTCATGTTCATGATCTCCACACGCTTCCGCCAATCTCTCGAGGATTTGGAGGCCGAGTTCGTCACCGCCTTCCTGGAGAGTCTCGACAACGTCGACCCAAGCCTGCTCGACGCCGGCGAGAGTCTCCTCAAAGCCGCGTCGAGGAAGACTTGGTCGCTCGCATGCGCCGCCACACGGGAGCGATTGCTCGGCGACCCGGTGGAACTCATAGCGCGCGACAACCTCGAGTCGTATGCCGATCACGGCTGGGAGTTGGAATTCATCCCCCCGCAGCAGCCGGATCGGCTCTCCGCAGCGCTCCGCTTCGTCGCTGACTCCGCTCAGATCGAGGGTGAACGTCTGGGTACTCTCGCCTATCGAATGGGGCTTGCCGATATCGTCCTCCGTGCACGACGGCCGCCCGAGGAACTGGCGACGGGGCACGTCACGTTGCGCGCAATCGGAGCGTACCGATGATCAAGAGGCCGCTCACGTTCACGGAAGCATTCGATCTTCCATTGACGCTGGATCTTCTCACCGCGGCGAAGGCGCTTGGAATCTGTCGTGGCACGGCTTATCGGCTGATCCGTGCGGATGCCTTTCCCTGCACCGTGCTACGCATCGGCCGCCACTACCGAATCTCAACAGTTCTGCTGATGGAGGCACTCGGGCTCGAGCAAATTCCTGTTCAAACCGAGCACATCAAGTCGGGCATCGGCCATGCCCGAGATTATGAGGAGGATCGTTGACCATCGCAAACCTCCCCGCTGCAGGAGTTCCCGCGGAGGAACCAGGTGGAACCTGGTCGTGTTTCGTCCTCGGACCGCTCGGGGATCCCTTCGCGGAGGCGGGAAGCACCAAACTGAAGATCTACGAAGAAACGCTCGAGGTCTACGAGAGCGTTATTCAGACTGCGTGCTCAGGTCTCGGAATCACTCCGTCCCGAGCCGACGAACTGCCGGGCACCGGGGAGATCGCCGACCAGATCTGCCGCCAAGTCAAAGAAGCCGACCTCGTCATTGCCGATCTTACCGGCCTCAACCCCAACGTCATCTGGGAGTTGGCGCTCCGGCAGGGCACGGGGAAACCCACGATCCAGCTCCGCGACGCCGCCGACGTCGCGGACCTTCCTTTCTACCTCGCCAAGGTCCGCACAATCATGTACGGCCGATCTCGAGGCGGTCTGATCAAAGCTCGTGATGCTCTTCGCCAGACGCTCGAACTGGGCATTCGCAACGGATTCGACATTCTCACGCCAGCCCGAATCCTGCACGGCACGGTGGTCGACCCCGACGTCCTCCTCGAGGAGGACGACGCGCTGGGGTTGCTAGACGCCTACGCTCAGATCGAAGTCGAGATGGCGGCAGTATCCGACGACCTGCAGGATCTGACGTCCTCGCTTGAGGCCATCACAGAGGCCTCAAATGCGTTCCTTCCTGAGGTGAAGAGACTTACGGCAGGAGGGTGTCGACCGTCGGCCATGCTGGCGGTCATCCTGCGATATGCGGCTGCGATGAGTGGGCCTGCAGCCGACATGGACAGGAGTTCGACAGTCGTCGCAGAGCGGCTGTACTCAGCCGACGCTGGCGTCCGCTTGGCTCTAGCTCACGTGGAGAGCCTCCCTCGCGATGAGCGTCCGGAAGGGACCGATGAATTCCTGGGTATCCTCATCGATCTGGAGGAAACCGCGAACGAGGCCATCGGCTACCTCTTGGAGATGTCCCATGAGGTCGACTCGGGGAAAGGACTCAGCCGCCAACTGCGCAAGCCGCTTTCCAAGATCTCCTCAGCCGTAGGTCGGATAGTCTCAGCGACCAGTCGCATCAGCGAGTGGGGAATCCATGCTCGATCTCTTCTGGCCGCCCCCGAATCCTCTGATAGGGGTGGATGCCCGGAAGAGCGAGCGTGACAAGAGCTACCCACCGTCCGGCACAGGCTTCGAGGGGGACAAGCACCGACACGGTCAGCACAACGAAAGGCTGTTGAGGACCAGTACATCGGCACAGGATCACGTCCACTGCTGCGAGGCGCCACACGAGAAAACCCCAGCCTGGCTTACCAAGCTGGGGTTTCTCGCGGTGCGCCGCCAGGGACTCGAACCCCGGACCCGCTGATTAAGAGTCAGCTGCTCTAACCAACTGAGCTAGCGGCGCTTGCGACAGATGTAACTGTAGCAGTCGCCCCGACCACCACGCACATCAGCCAATCCGCCGCCCGAGTTCCCGGTAGGCCGACACCAGGAGGTCCCAGAACCGCTCCACATCCAGGCGGGTGGCCACCATCGCGTTGGGGCGCCGGTCGTCGACCTTGAAGTCGATGACGGTCATCCCCGTCGTGTAAACCCCGGCCGTCTCGACGTTGACCACGGCGGGGGTGAAGGTCAGGAGGGTGGGGTCGATGACGGAGGCCACGGCTACGGCGTCGTGGATGGCGGGGCCGGTTTCGGGGGTGATGAGGCCGTAGTGGGTCACGCTGGGCAGCAGCAGGGAGGACAGGCGGCCCAGGCCCTGGAGGCGGTCGTAGATGGCGGTGGTGACGCGGGCGGTCAGGGTTACGTCCAGGCCGATCTGGGTTACCGTCCAGCCGGCGCCGAAGACGATGGCGGCCGCCTCCGGGTCGGTCAGGATGTTGAATTCGGCGGCCGGGTTGTGGTTGCCGCGGGTGTAGGAGCCGCCCATGACGACTATGCCGGCGGCCCAGTCGGCGATGCGGGGTTCGCGGCGGAGGGCCAGGGCGAGGTTGGTCAGGGGGCCCAGGGCGATGAGGGTGATCTCGCCGGGGTGGTCGCGGAGGGTGGTGATGATGTGGTCCGTGGCGTGGCCGGGCGTGACCGTGCTGGTGGGAGGGGGGAGTACGGCGCCGCCCAGGCCGTCGGATCCGTGGACGTGTTCGGCGTGGATGAGGCCGCGGACCAGGGCGCCTGGGCTGCCGGCGACTACGGGGACGTCGGGCAGGTCCAGGAAGTCGCGGAGGGCCAGGGCGTTGGCGGTGGTTCTGTTGAGGCCCACGTTGCCGGCCACGGTGGTGATCGCGCGCACGTCCAGGGAGGCCCCGGCGGCCAGGGCCAGCGCCAGGGCATCGTCAATCCCCGGATCGCAGTCGATTAAGACCTTTGTCATGAAAAATCAGGGTAAAGGGATGTGAATCGGGGCCGGAGTGGCTTCCCCCAAAGCCACCCCGGCCCCGATCTATGGCGGTCCAGGCCGGTACCTTCCCCCGAAGCACCGGCGGTCCCGCTCAGCAGACAGCGGTCCCCCTCCGCGTCCGCATCGGTAAAAGTCTGCAAGTGAGTCGCAGGACTCTTGACCTGCTTCGACACTACAGAGGCGAATGCAACGGACGCGTCATATAGGGGTCGAATGTCTCCCCAAAAGGGCTAGGGAAGCTCCAAACGGACCTCGGTTCCCTCGGACAGGGACCGGCTCACCGTGCAGTACTTCTCGTGCACCCGATGCGCCACCGCGCGGTAGACCTCGTCCGCCTTCTCCGAGGGCACCTCCACGTCATAGGTGACCGTCACCGGCCCGAGCAGGTTGGGCTCCACCTTCTCGGACTCCACGGTCATCGCCAGCCGGATGAGCTGATGACCCCGCTGGGAGGTGAGCGGTTCGACGGTGACGATGTTGCAGCCCCCCACGGCCGCCAGCAGGAGCTCCACGGGCGTGAAGACGCCCTCCTCGTCCCCGCCGCCGATCTTCACCTCGGCCCCGCGGGCGTTGGTCGCCCGGAACCCGCCGTCCTCTGTCCGCTCTACACGCACGTTTGCCATGCGTCAGACCCTACTCACGCGCCCCAGGAGTAAAGGGCTTAGGTCCGCCATACGCCCGTTATGGAAATGTGTCCTTCCGGAAGGAGGCCCCATGACGTTCCCTGGATCTGCGCGCACGGAAACGGTGCTGAACACCTCCGTCAACGTGGACATCCGTACGGCCTTGCCGCAGCGTGAGCTGATTCCCATGATCGACAACGCCTTCGCCTGGCTGCGCTGGGTGGAGCGCACGTTCGACCCGACCGATCCGGACAGCCAGATCGGCCGGTTCAACAGCGGGCGGACGATCGAGCAGGTGCCGGAGCTGGTCGAGGTCGTTCACCGGTGCAACGAGCTGGCCGAGGCCACGGACGGGTGGTTCGACGCGCGGATCGACGGCGTGCTCGACGTGTCCGGCTACATCAAGGGCTGGGCGCTGGAACGCCTGTCGAGGGCGCTGTGCAGCGCGGGCGCGGTCGACCACCGCATCACGGCGGGCGCGGACGTGCGGGTGCGCGGCTCGGCGGTGCCGGGGCGGCCGTGGCGGGTGGGCATCCGCGACCCGCGTTCCGGCTCGGTGCGCCGCATGGTCTTCGCCAACGATCTGGCGATCGCCACCTCGGGCAAGGCGCGCGTGGTGGACCCGCGCACGGGCGAGCCGCAACGTGGGCTGAACTCGGTCACCGTGATCGGGCCCGACCTGGCCGTCGCGGACGGCCTCGCCACGGCCATTTACGCGATGGGCCCGGTCAGGGGGCGCCGGTTCGCGATGGACCTCGCGGCGGCGGAGCCGTACCAGGTGATGATCGTGACGCGCGGCGGGCGCTCGGTGATCACGCCCGGGTTCGCGGCGTACAGCGTGCCGGCGGAGCTGGCCGGCTGAAGGATCTACCGCGGAGCGGGTTAAGTGAGCGCCTCCGGGTGCTGGGTCAGGTAGTCGATGTACACCGGCCTGAGCGCTTCCCCGAGCTGTCCTTCACCGGCGGCCAGGGCATCGCTGAGCAGAGCCGAGACGCGGCTGAGGTCGTTGGCGGATTCCCCATCGTGACCGCTGGCGGCCTCCGCCGCGGGGATCACTTTCAGCAGGTTCCACAGGAACCCGAAATCCCCATGGCGTACGGCGTAGCGCACCGCACGGTCGTGCAGTTCGCTGGCCGGCAACGACTCCAGGTCCTTCGCGTCCATCTCGCTCCCTTCCCCCTAGGACCGCTTTGCCCACACTCAGCCCTGTGTAACGCCAACAGTCTGGCCAGTGACTACATGGAGTGACCAGCGGGCACATAGCGTGCATGATCGATAGCACCATGACCGGTGTCCTGGTCATCGTCCTGGCGGCGGTCCTGTCGCCGATCGTCGCGGACGCGGCCGGCCGCTTCGTCAGGGCGCCGAACGTGGTGCTGGAGATCCTCCTGGGCGTGGTGTGCGGCCCGGTGCTGCTCGGCTGGATCAAGGTTGACGGCCTCATCGACGCGATCTCGCAGTTCGGGCTCTCGATGCTGATGTTCATGGCCGGTTACGAGATCGAGTTCGCGCGGATCAAGGGGCGGCCGATCCGGCTGGCGATCTACGGGTGGTTCGCCTCGCTGGCGCTGGCGCTGCTGGTGGCGTTGGCGACGAACGGGTTCACGCTGGCCGCGCAGGTGATCGGGCTGGCGTTGTGCACGACGGCGCTGGGGACGATCCTGCCCATGGTGCGGGACGCGGGCGCGTTGCCCACGCCGTTCGGCAGCCGGGTGCTGGGCATCGGGGCACTGGGTGAGTTCGGGCCGATCGTGGCCATGGCCTTCGTCTTCTCCGAGGACGCGCGCTGGCACACGTTGACGGTGATCGGGCTGTTCACGGTGATCGCGATCGTCGCGGCCGTCATGGCGGCCCGGCCGCGGCATCCGCTGCTGGCCCGGCTGGTGGACTCCACGATGGGCAGCAGCGGGCAGCTGGCCGTGCGCATCGTCATGTTCGTGCTCGTCGCGATGATCGCCATGGCCAACGCGTTCGGCCTGGACGTGCTGCTGGGGGCGTTCGCGGCGGGTATCGTGATCAGGCTCGCGGTCGCCTCCGGCCCGGACGACGAGGAACACGTGATCTCCGCCAAGCTGGACGCGATCGGCTTCGGCTTCCTCATCCCGTTCTTCTTCGTGGTCAGCGGCGCCAAGCTGGATCTGAAGGCGTTGTTCACCGACCCGCACAGCCTGCTGCTCATCCCGGTCTTCCTGGTGGCGCTGCTGCTGGTGCGCGGCCTGCCCACCTATCTGCTGCACCGGCGCGACCCGGAGCTGCGGCCACGGGAGAGCAAGGCGCTGGCACTCTTCGCCGCCGCCGGGCTCCCACTGATCGTCGTCATCACCAACACTGGAGTTGAGGAGGGAGCCATCAGCACCGCGCACGCGGCTGCCATGGTCACCGCCGGAGTGCTCAGCGTGATGATCTATCCCCTTGTCGCGTTGCGCCTCTACCGATCGGCGAACAGAGAATGCGAGGATCTATCAGCGTGATATTCATCTTGAGAACCCTGGCGGCCGCGGTCGCCCTTTGGGTCGCCACCCAACTGGTCAGCGGCATCACGGTCTCAACCGGCACCACGGCGGAGTACTGGGGCACCCTGGTCGTCGTCGCCCTGATCTTCGGCCTGATCAACGCGATCGTGAAGCCCATCGTCAAGATGCTGGGCTGCGCGGTGATCGTGCTGACGCTCGGGCTCTTCCTCCTGGTGATCAACGCCGCGATGTTGCTGCTCACGAGCTGGATCGCGGGGCAGCTGAACATCCCGTTCCACGTGGACGGCTTCGTCTCGGCCCTCATCGGCTCGGTCATCATCAGCGTCGTGAGCTGGCTGCTCGGCCTGATCATCCCCGACAACGACTGACCATCCCGCCATGGAACTGAACGGCAGCGGGCTGACGTGCGCACGCGTGTCGGCCGTGGCCACCGGCGCGGCCCGGGTGGAGATCGGTTCTGCCGATCGCGCCCGGGCCGCGTGGCGGGCCGCCCGCGAGCTCACCGGCCCCGTGTACGGCCAGAGCACCGGGGTCGGCGCCAACAAGGACGTCGAGGTCGAGGCGTCGGGATCGGACCTGCTGCGCAGCCACGCGGGAGGCGCCGGGGCGCTGATCGAGCAGGAGCGGGCCAGGGGGATGCTGGCCGTACGCCTCAACCAGTTGCTCGCGGGCGGCTCCGGGATCGACCCGGGGGTGCTGCCGGCGCTGGCCGAGGCGATCAACTCGGGGGTCACCCCGCCCGTGCGCGCGTACGGCGCCATCGGGACGGGCGACCTGACGGCGCTGGCCACGACCGCCCTGTGCCTGCTGGGCGAACGTGACTGGGCGGGCGGGGACGGGCCGCGGTTTCCGCTGGCCGATTCCGACGCGCTGCCGTTCATCAGCTCAGGCGCGCTCACGCTGGCCGACGCCGCGCTCGCCTGTCACCGGCTGCGCGGCCTGCTGGAGGCGGGGATCGACGTGGCCGCCTTCTCCTTCACCGCGGTCAGCGCCTCCGCCGAACCGCTGGCGGCAGCCGTACAGGAAGCGCGGCCGCACCCCGGGCAGGCGCTCGCGGCCGCGCGGCTGCGTGGCCTGCTCAACGGGGAGCTCGCCACCCGCGTGCAGGATCCGTACGGCTACCGCGCGTTCGCCCAGGTGCACGGGGCCGCGCTCGACGCGGTGGAACGGGCGGCCGGGACCGTGGAGATCGACCTCAACGCGGCCGCGGAGAACCCGCTCATCGCCCGTTCCCTGGCCTGGCACAACGGGAACTTCCACTCGGCGCCGGTCGCGCTGGCCCTGGACGCGCTGCGGGCGGCGCTGGTCCCGGCCGCCCAGCTCAGCGCCGCCCGGCTGGCCACGCTGATGGAACCCGGCTACACGGGCGCCCTGCCCTTCCTCGCCGACCGGCCGGGCAGTTCTGGGCTCATGATCCTGGAGTACGTCGCCCAGGACGCGCTGGCCGAGTTGCGGCATCTGGCCGGTCCGGTCACCGGCGCGACGGCCGTGATCTCCCGGGGCACCGAGGACCACGCGGGGTTCGCCACGCAGGCGGCCAGGTACGCGCTGCGGTGCGTGGAGCCGCTGGAGATCGTGCTGGCCTGCGAGCGGGTGGCGGCCGTGCGTGCCCGTCGCGGCCCGGAGCCCGATCGTCCTCTGGACGGCGATCTCGACGAGGCCCGCGCACTTCTCCGCTAGGAGCTGATGTCGCGGACGGATCCGCGTTCGCGCAGGGTGGGCTGCTGCACCACCCTGCGGCGTTTGGTGCCGCCGTCGACGGCCGCCACGACGAGGCGCACAGCGGCCCGGACGATGCCCGCGATGTTCCAGTCGACCGTCGTGAGACCGGGCGTGAGCAGCCCGGACATCGGATGGTCGTCGTAGCCCATCACCGACACGTCATCCGGGATCGACAGCCCCTGCTCGGCGGCGGCCGCATAGACGCCGTAGGCGATCGAGTCCGCGAAGCAGAACACCGCGCTCGGCCGGTCCTTCTCCAGGATCTTGTGGGCGACGGCGGTGGCGGCGGCCAGTTCGTGAGGCGCGGTCGTGACCTCGATGTCCAGGCCCAGCCGCTCGGCCTCGGCCGTGACGTGCATGTCGGCGGGCCGGTCGGGGGTGCTGGTCCGGGTCGGCGTGAGAACGGCCACCCGCCGGTGGCCGAGAGTTTTGAGGTGCTCCAGGGCCAGCGTCATGCCGCGCCGGTTGTCGAAGACCACCTCCCCGGCGGTGCCCCGCAGTGAGTCGCCCACCGAGACGACGGGCACAGACTCGCACAGCTCGGGCCAGAAGGGGGCGGCTGGGTCGACCGGCTGCACGATGAGCCCGTCGACGCGCTGGTCGCGTAGCTGCTGGGCGAGGGCGCGCTCGCGGGCCGGGTCGCCGACCGCGTCGAGGATGAGCGCGTAGCGATCCTTCTCCCGCAGGCCCCTGCTGATGCCGACGGACAGGGACTGCTGCCACAGGTCTTCGAGGGAGCCGCAGAGCAATCCGATCATGCCCGTGCGTCCGCTGGCGAGGGCGCGGGCGATGGGGTCGGCCTCGTAGCCGAGTTCGGCGGCGGCGGCGCGGACCCGCTCCATCGTCTCCTCCGACACCTGCATGCCGCGCAGCGCGTAGGAGACGGCGGCCGGCGACAGGCCAGTGGCCTGGGCCACTTCCTTGATGGTCGCTCTCTTGCGGGGCATCTCGCCAGCCTATTGCGTGGCGGCTTCAGACACCCGCACCCGTTGACAGGGAGCCAGGTGAAGCGGTTCACTGAATCGTATCAGTGAAGCGTTTCACACTCCAGTCTTACCAGGGTGGAACGTTTACCTATATTATCAGTAGGAAATACGGGGAGGTGTGATCGTGAGCATCGATGTCCATCAGCACCTGTGGACCCATGCGTTCGTCGAGGCGCTGCGTGCCCGCACCGCCCCGCCGTACCTGGACGGATGGACGCTCATCCTGGACGGCGAGCCGCCGTACGAGGTCGACCCCGCCGACCACGACCCGGCCACGCGCGAGACCGGTGACCTGGCACTCGTATCGCTGTCCAGCCCGCTGGGCATCGAGTCGCTGCCGCCCGAGGACGCCTGGCCGCTCATCGACGCCTACCACGACGGCGCGCTCGGCCTGCCCGCGCCCTTCGGCGCCTGGGCCGCAACCTGCCACCGCGAACCCGACCCGGAACGCCTGGCCAAAGACCTCGACCGCGGCTTCGCCGGACTGCAGATCCCGGCCACCGCCGAACCCCTCGACGACCTGCTCGACGTCCTGGTGGAGCGCGACCTGCCGCTGTTCGTGCACCCGGGCCCCGCAGCGGACGCCGGGGACGGCCGCCCCTCATGGTGGCCCGCGGTCGTCCCCTACGTCCAGCAGATGCACGCGGCGTGGTACCACTTCCACACCGTCGTCCGCCCCCGCCACCCCCGGCTGCGCGTCTGCTTCGCCCTGCTGGCCGGGCTCGCGCCCCTGCACTCCGAACGCCTGCTCGCCAGGGGCGGGGCCGGCCGCGGGCTGGTGGACCCCGGCTTCTTCGTTGAGACCTCGAGTTACGGCCCGCGCGCGATCGACGCGATCGTCCGCGAGCTCGGCGTCGACGTCGTCGTCAACGGCTCCGACGCCCCTTACGCCACGGCCCCCGACCCGGGCCTCGGCAGCGCGGCGGCCCACGCCATCCGCGTGACCAACCCCCGTCGTCTACTCGGCAGGAAGGAGAACCGCACGTGAGCGAGCCAATCCTGAAGGACGGGGGCACCTGCACCCGCCTCCCGGAGCGCGCCCTCGACCGTCGCGAACTTCGCGAACTGGTCAACGACCTCGCCGCCAACCCGGGCGAGTGGCAGGAACTCGTCGACTTCCCCATGGACGGCGGCCGGCATTACGCCTCGCTCTACCGCGACGCCTATGTTGACGTGTGGCTCCTGTGCTGGCGCCCCGAGGACGACACCGGCTGGCACGACCACGACATCAGCTCCGGCGCGGTCCACGTGGTGCGGGGGGCGTTGCTGGAGTGCAATCCGCGCATCGGGGGCGAGCATCTGGAGACGGTGGTGGCGGAGGGGCAGTCGTTCTCGTTCGGGCCGGACCACATCCACCGGCTCAACGGCGCGACCTCACACAGCGTCTCGATCCACGCGTACTCGCCGCCGCTGTGGCGCCTCGGCCAGTACTCGATCGACGACGGGGGCGTGATGCGCCGCACCTCCGTCAGCTACGCCGACGAGCTCCGTCCGCTCGACTCTCCGGCCGAGGTGGCATAAACCCATAAAGTACGGCGAAGCCACCCCCACACCACCCACCGACGTACGCGGGCGCAGGTCGTGGGGGTCGCTTCTCACGTCGGACGAACGCGCCGCCGCAACGGCCCGCGTACACCGGCTACCAGGGGCTACCGCGACCGGGACGACACCACTGCCCGGCACATCGACGGGTCGTCGCAGAACGCGCCGTCGATGTCCAGGCTGAGCAGGCGGCCGAAGAACCCCATCACGTCACCGGTGGCGCGGGGGAAGACCGGGCTGGCCGGGTTGCCCAGGCGGTGGTCCAGGGGGAGCTGGGAGTTCTCGTTGCGGATCGTCCAGATGTGCACCGCCAGCCGTACCCGATGCGCGTCCCGTACCAGGGTGGTCGGGGGCAGCAGCTTGCCGTCGGGACCGACGGGCAGGATGCGCCGCGTGTCCACGCCGACGCCGTTGGCGTAGGCCGCCACCTCGCGCAGGCCCTCGGGCTTGACCATGTCGTCGTAGGTGCGCGGGTCGCCGGAGACCACCCAGTCGTAGGGCTTGCCGCCGAACGTGATGAGCTGGACGAGCGGCAGGCGGGTCTTCTTGCGCATCTCGCGCAGGTTGGCCGTTTCGAAGGACTGGATGTACGCCTTGCGGACGCGGTAGCGGTTCAGCGTGTCCAGGAGGGGCTCTTCGAGGGACAGGCCGATCGAGTCGAAGTACGTGGGGTGCTTGGTCTCGGGGTAGACGCCCACCCGGTGGCGCTGGGCGAGCTGGACGACCTCTTCGAAGGTGGGGATCTCGGCGAGGCCGTCGAAGGCGGTGTTGTCGGGGCGGAGGTCGGGGATGCGTTCCTTGGCCCGCAGGGTCTTCAGCTCGGCGAGGGTAAAGTCCTCGGTGAACCAGCCGGTGACGGCGCGGCCGTCGATGGTCTTGGTGGTGCGCCGGTCGGAGAACTCGGGACGGACGGCGACGTCGGTCGTGCCGCCGATCTCGTTCTCGTGGCGGGCGACGAGCACGTGGTCCTTGGTGGAGACGAGGTCGGGCTCGATGTAGTCGGCGCCCATCGCGATGGCGGCCTCGTAGGACAGGAGGGTGTGCTCGGGGCGGTGGGCGCTGGCGCCCCGGTGGCCGATGACGGTCGGCTCCTTCTGCGTGTGGGCCACGACGGGCTCGGGCTGGATCAGAAGGGCGGTCAGGGTCACACCGGCGAATAACCTGCGCAGCATCATGCGCGCAGAGTAAACCCGCCTAGTTACGGCTGAGAACACAACAGGTGGAACATGGTTCAACATCGGGAAGCGTGATCCACAGGCAGCAGGTCTTGCGGAGGTAGCCGTCTCCCGCGGGGGTGAGCAGGCCGTCCAGCGGCTTGCCGATCTCCTTGAGCAGGCTCATGTAGTCGCCCTTCACCACCTGGGTGAGCGGGTGGGCGACGGCTTCTGCGGTGGAGCCCCACAGGGTGCGCTCGCCGACGTTGACCATGCCGCTGAGCGCCTTGACGATGGGGGCCTGCGATTCGGCGACCGCCGCGGCGATCGCGCCGGCGCCTCGTTCCCAGGTCACGCGGGTGGCGCCGATGGAGACGCCGGCGTCGGACACCTTGAAGAACGTGTCCCGAAATTTCATGACCGGGATGCGGCCGTCCAGCGCCCACCCGAGCGCCATCGGGAACATGTGCCAGTAACCGTAGGTCTTCCACAACAACGCCGCGCCGACGTGCCGCGGGGCGTTCCAGCGCCCGGCCGTCTGGTCCACCAGCTCGCCCAGCAGTGTGTACGGCTCCCGCACCAGGTCGGCGACCGGCGTCCAGCTCGCGTCGGGTTCGATCGCCAGCCCGGGCTCCACCCCGAGGATCCCGTCACGGGAGGCGGCCACGCGTTCGAGCACCTCGGTCAGCACCGTCATCCCCCAAGCCAGGCTAAAGGTTAGCCTTGCCTAAGGTAGCAGGTCGCCCGGCGAGCCAGCCCACCACGAGCTGCACGGTCAGGATGCCGAGCCCGGCCGTCAGCGGCGCCGTCCACCCGCCCGTCGCCTGGCGCAACGCCCCGAACAACACCGGGCCGACGGCGGCCAGCACGTACCCGAACGACTGCGCGACCGCCGACACCGCGGTCACCGCGGTGGGGTCGGGCGCCCGCAAGGTGATCAGCAGCAACGCCAGCCCGAAGGCCGCGCCCTGCCCGATGCCCAGGACGATCATCCAGAACCAGGGGGCCGCGACCGGGGAGACCAGCAGGCCGCCGTATCCGGCCATGGTGCAGAGCACCGCCGCCGCCACGTACCCCGCCTGCGACCGGCGCCACCCCGCCAGCACCGGCACCGCGAACGTCGCTCCCACCTGGACCAGCGTCGTCATGCTCAGCAGGTAACCGGCCTGGTCGGCGGGGAGTCCGGCCTCCAGGAAGATGGTCGGCAGCCAGGCCAGGATCACGTAGAAGGTCAGCGACTGCAGCCCCATGAGCCCGGTGACGTACCAGGTGACCCGGCTGCGCAGCACCGCGCGGAAGGGCCGGGGGCCGTTGGGCCCGCCGTCCGGCTTGGCCAGCGCCTGCGGCAGCCACAACGCGGCCGCGGCCAGCGCCGGTATCGCGATCATGGCCGACACCCCCCGCCAGCCGTACCCCGTGGCCCGCTCGAGGGGGATCATGAACGCGGAGGCCGTCGCGGCGCCGGCGGCCGCGCAGGCGCTGTAGAGGCCGGTGAAGAGGTTGACCCGGGCCGGGAAGTGCTGTTTGACCAGGCCGGGCATGACCACGTTCATGACCGCGATGGCGACGGCGGCCACGGCCGCGCCCGTGTAGAGGGCCGGGGCGCCGTCGAGGGTGCGCAGCACGATGCCGAGGGCGAGCACGAGCAGCCCGGCCAGCAACGTGCGGTCGAGGCCGATCCGGCGTACGAGCAGGGGTGCGAGGGGGCCGAAGACACCCAGGCAGACGATCATGACAGTGGTGATCGCGCCGCCGCCCGCGGGGGTGAGGCCGACATCGGTCATGATCTCGTCGAGCAGCGGGGAGACGCTCGCGATGGCCGGGCGCAGGTTCAGTGCGACCAGGACGAATCCGGCGACGAGCAGTACGGACCTGAACGACATAGGGGATCTACTCTTGCATAACCCTCTGACAACGTTGTCTACGGGTACGGCTTGAGAAATGATCGCAGGGTGAGACCGACGATGAAGGACGTCGCCTCGGCCGCGGGCGTGGCGCTGAAGACCGTCTCCAGGGTGGTCAACGGCGAGCCCGGCGTCAACCCCGCTACCGCGGAACGCGTGCGCGCGGCCATCGACGAGCTCGGCTACAGCCGCAACGAGAGCGCCCGCGTGCTGCGCCAAGGCCGCACGTCCACGATAGGGCTGGTCATCGAGGACATCTCCGACCCCTTCTACGCGGGACTCGGACGCGCCGTCGAGCAGGTCGCCATCAGCCACGGCTGCCTGCTGCTGAGCGGCTCCTCCGGCGAGGACCCGGGGCGCGAGCGGGAACTGGTCCGCACGTTCTGCGCGCGCCGCGTGGACGGGCTGATCGTGGTGCCCGCCGGGGACGACCACTCCTACCTGCGCTCCGAACTCGACGCCGGCACCCCGGCCGTCTTCGTGGACCGCCCGCCCGGCCCCGGCATCGACGTGGACACCGTCCTGTGCGACAACGCCGGCGGCGCCCGGCTGGCCGTCGCGCACCTGCGCTCGGCCGGGCACCGGCGCATTGCCTTCCTCGGCGACAACCCGGCCATCTTCACCGCCATCGAGCGCCTGGCCGGCTACCGCGGCGCGCTCGGCGAGCTGTTCGACCCGGACCTGGTCTCCATGCGCGCCCCCGGCCCGGCCACCACCGGCGCCGACCTCGACCGCATGCTCGCCCTGCCCGACCCGCCCACCGCGCTGTTCACCGGCAACAGCAGGGTGACCGTCACCGCGCTCCGGGCGCTGCGCGGGCGGCGCCTGGCGCTGACCGGGTTCGACGACTTCGAGCTGGCGGACCTGCTCACGCCGGGCGTCACCGTGGTCGCCCAGGACCCGGCGGGGCTCGGGCGGGTCGCCTCCGAGCTGCTGTTCCGCCGCCTGGCCGGCGACCGCGGCCCCGCCCAGCACCTCCAGCTCCCCGTCCGCCTCATCACCCGCGGCTCCGGCGAAATCCCCCCACCTCCCAGCTGAATCCCACCGCAGTCCGGCTGAATCCCCCAGTTCCCGGCTGAATCCCCACCTCCCGGCTGAATCCCACCGCACTCCGGTTAAAGCGCCCGGCTCTGCCGTACCGGTGCTCTGAGCTGCCGGAACAACGCCAGCGCCACCACCACCCCGGCCACCCCACCAGCCACCATCGCCGGCGCGGACCCGCTCACCTCGCCCACTCCCCCGATGATCGCCGCGCCGGCCGCCTGCCCGGTCATCAGCCCCGACGACTGCAGCCCGAACGCCTGCCCGCGCACCCGCTCCGGCACCGCGTCCAGGAAGCGCCGCTGCAGCCCGAGCTGGTAGGCCAGCCCGGCCGAGGCCACCGCGGCCAGCACCGCCGCCCAGAAGATCCCCGGCCGCAGCACGAAGAACAACCACGGCACCCCGAGCAGCACCGCCAGCGGCAGCGACAGCCGCTCACGCACCGCCGGCGCGGCGAAGCGCCCGACGCAGAACTCTCCCACCGCCATCCCCACCGCCGCCGCGGCCAGCACCACCCCGGCCTGCCCCTGCCCGCCCAGGTACGGGACGATCATCGCCTCCGCCCCGGCCAGGCACATCACCGGCAACCACGCGGCCATCAGCAGCCCGCGCACCTTCGGATCGGCCAGCAGTTCCCGGTTGACCCGCAGCGTGGTCCGCACCGCGCCGTGCGCCTCCGCCTGCCGAGCCGGCCGGTACGGCAGGCCGTACCGCAACACCAGTGCGGCCGCCAGCGACATCACCGCGGTCACCGCCAGCGCACCGTGCGCCCCGGTCAGGGCGAGGAAGGCCCCGCCCAGCGCCAGCCCGCCCACCTGGGCGGCCGCCGAGGTCACCCCCATCAGCGATCTGGCCAGCACGAACGCGTCCCCGGGCAGCACGTCGGGCAACATCGCGTTGCGCGCCGCCATGAAGACCGGCGAGAACAGCCCGGTCACCAGGACCAGCGCGAGCATCGCCCAGACGGACAGCCCGGCGAAGGCCAGCAGCAGGCAGACGACCATCCTGACCAGTTCGCCGGCGATCATCAGCGCCCGCGGCGGCAGCCGGTCGGCCAGCGACAGCAGGAACATGCCGCCGAAGATGTAGGGGAGCCAGCCGACCATGTAGGCCGCGGCCGACAACCCGGGCGAACCACTCTGGGCGTAGACGAGCACGGACAACGCCAGCATCTTCACGGAGTCGCCGCCGACGAGCAGCGCGAAGCTGCCGAACAGGACGCGGAACTCGGGCACGGCGAAGACCTCGCCGAAGGTGGCGGCACGCTCGGTCGGCTGGGACAAAAGGGCTCCAGAAAAGGGGAATGGCGGCTCCGGAGGGAGGTTCGGAGCCGCCGGGTACCACGATGCTGGGTCCGGACTTCTCCCGGTAGCCAACGTTTCGGATATAACCGAAACGTGTACAGGGTGGAGGTCACCCCGCAGGACGTGGTGACCAGCAGGTTCGCGATCTCGCCGCTGATCGAGACGATGCACGCGCAGTGGCTGCTGGACGGCCGTGCCCCGGCGGGGCCGCACGTCCACTGGGTACGGCGATGGCGGGAGCCGTACCACGGGCTGGTGGAGCGGCACCCGGCGCTGCGCGCGGCGGCCGTGATCAGCGGGAACAAGGGCCCGGACAACGTGGACTTCCTGGCTCCGCCGCCGGCCGGGGTGAACGTGCCGTTCGAGCGGGAGCTGGCGGCCATGCGGCGCACGCCGGCGGCGCGGGCGCACGCGGAGATCGGGCGGGCGCTGGCCAACCGGCCGCCCGTGCCCGAGGAGATCGGGCGGATCCTCTACGGCCCCCACGTGGTCACCTTGCTGGCCGACGTCTTCGAGGCGCTCTGGACGGAGATCGTCTCCCGGAGCTGGCCGCGGTTCCAGGCCATCCTGGATCGGGACGTGGTCCAGCGGGCCGGTCAGCTCGCCACGTACGGCTGGGCCGCGGCGCTGGACGACCTCAGCTCCCAGGTGCGCTGGCACGCCGAGGGCTGGATCGAGGTACGGCTGAGCGGCACCGCGAACGGAGACCACCGGCTGGGCGGCAAAGGGCTGCTCTTCCTGCCGTCGGTGTTCACGAACGGAGTGGGGCTGTATCTCGACGAGGCGTGGCCGTACGCGCTGACCTACCCCGCGCGCGGGGTGCTGGCGGGCACCGGCACGTCGGAGGACGGGCTGGCCGGGCTCATCGGGCGCACCCGGGCCCGGATCCTGACCGAACTGTCCGCGCCGGCCACGACCACGCACCTGGCGGCGCTGTTCGGGCACAGCGCGGGCACGACCGGCGAGCACCTCGGCGCCCTGCGGCGGGCGGGCCTGGTGTCGGGCACCCGGACGGGACGAAAGGTCCTTTACACTCGCACCGCGCTCGGCGACGCCCTGGTTCAGGGACAGGTATAGTCGAGATCATCCGTTCAGCACAAGTGTTCAGGGGGTACGCGCATGAATGCCGAGTCCGAAGCGCGTTTCCCGCACCAGCTGATGTACACCGCGGCCAAGCAGTACTACCTGGAGGACGCCACCCAGGCCGAAATCGCCACCAGCCTGGGAGTCAGCCGGGCCACGGTCAGCCGGCTGCTGACCGAAGCCCGCAAACTGGGCATCGTCGAGATCCGGGTACACCGCCCGGAGACCCTGGAGGACGGCCGGCTGGCCGCCGAACTCGCCACCTTCCTGGGCATCCGGCGCGTCCACCTCGTGCCCAAGGTGAGCGGCCCCAAGCTCGGCCCCTGGCTGGCGCCCGGCCTGGCCCGCGCCCTGGCCACGACTGAACTGACCTCCGGCGACGTGGTCCTGGTCTCCTCCGGCAGCACGGTCTACGAGTGCGCCCGCGAAGGGCTCGGCCAGTTCCCCGGGGTCACGGTCGCGCCCGCGGTGGGCGGGCAGGAGGAGCCGCAGCCCTGGTTCCAGACCAACGAGACCACCCGCATCCTGGCCGAACGCCTCGGCGGCGTGCCCAGCTACCTCTACGCCCCCGCGCTGCCGGGGCCCGAACTGTTCTACTCGCTGCAGCACGAGCCCTCCGTGCGCCGGGTGATGGACCTGTGGGCGCAGGCCAAGTGCGCGATCGTGGGCGTCGGCTCGGCCCCGTTGATGCGGCAGGTCGTGCCCGCCTTCGTCCCCCGCGAGGCGCCCAGCCTGAAGCAGGCCGTGGGTGACGTGTGCTCGCGTTTCTACGACCGGGACGGCGAGCCGGTGGGGTACCCGGGCAGCGAGCGCCTCGTGGCCACCAGCGTCGAGGAACTGCGCCGCATCCCGCACACCATCGCCGTGGCCGTGGGCACGGAGAAGGCCGCCGCCATCGTGGCGGCCGCCAAGGGCGGCTACTTCAACCAGCTCGTCACCGACGCCCCCACCGCCCAAAGCATCCTGACCCTCCCCACCCCCTAATCCGAAAATCGGAGCGTAGGCATGCAGGCGGCAGCGAACCCCGGCGGACGGTGGTGCGTCGGGGTAGGCGATCAGCTCAGTTGGTCAGGCGGCTGGTTCCAAGGTGACCCGGTAGCCCAAGGCTTCGAGCTCGCGAATGTGGTTGCGTTTCTTGCGTTCGGTGCCGGTGCGCTTGTCGTAGAAGTCGGCGCCCAGGTCGATGAAGTGCGCCCCGGGGTCGGACAGCAGGTGCCAGATGATGGTCAGGATGGATCGGCCGACCGCGACGATGGCGCGTTTCTTGCCGCGGCGGCGGGCGATGCGGCGGTAGCGCTCGCCCAGGAAGGTGTTGCTGCGCCCGGCGATCACGGCGGCCTCGCCCAGCACGCGGGCCAGGTAGGGGTTGCCGTGCCCGGTGGCGCCGCGGCCCTTGCGCTTGCCGGCCGATTCCTTGACCCCGGGCGCGAAGCGGGCCCAGGAGGCCAGGTGGGCGGCGGTCGGGAAGCGGCTCATGTCCAGCCCGATCTCGGCGAGGATGGCGTGCGCGCTGATGGCCCCCAGGCCGGGGATCTCATCCAGTCTGGACACCGCCTCGGCGAAAGGGGCGATGAGTTCCTCGATGGTGGTGTCGAGGTCGGCGATGTCGCTGCTCACTTGGTCGATGCGGGTCAGCATCTTGCCCAGCAGGTAGCGATGGTGGACGGTGAAGCGGCCGGTGAAGGCCTCCTCCAACGCGCTGATCTTGCGGCGCAGGGTGGATTGGGCCAGCTGCGCCAGCACCTTGGGGTTGCTTTCCCCGGCCACCAGCGCCGCCAGCATCGCCCGCCCGGAGACGCCGAAGATGTCGGAGGCGACCACCGACAGTTTGATCTGCGCGTCCTCCAGCAGCTTCTCCACTCGCTGCTTTTCGGCGGTGCGCGCGGCGATCAGATCGACCCGGTAGCGGGTCAGGTCCCGCAGCTGCCGGATCTCGGCAGGCGGGACGAAGCTGGGACGCAGCATCTGCCGTTCGGCCACCTTGCACAGCCAGACCGCATCGGCCCGGTCGGTCTTCGGGCGGCCGGGCAGGTGCTTGACATCACGGGCATTGACCAGCCACACCTCCAGCCCGGAGGCTTCCAGCAGGTAGAAGACCGGCTTCCAATAGTCCGACGTTGCCTCCATCACCACCCGGCTCACACCCAGGCAGTGCAGATGATCGGCCAGGCTCAGTATCGACCGGGTCATTGTCGAGTAGGTGCCGATCTCCTGCAGCCGCTTGCCCGGCCGCTCCTCATCGGGCACCCGCACGCAGCAGACCAGCCAGGCCTTGCCGATATCCAGCCCGGCGATACGTTCGATGACCTCTTCGGAGTCTTTCGCTTCGTCCAGCATGATCGCCTCCCGGCCGCCTCGGCGTGTCGCCCCGCACCGGCTGCCCGCAAGAGCCACAAGGGAATGAGCGAATCTAATCCGCGTGCTCGAAGCACAGTGAAGGGCCCACAACGCGGCTCCCGGCGTCCGACTAACCCACGGCCTCAACCGGACCATAGCGGCACGACGTCGGCGGGCAACCACCCCCGATTTTCAGCCCGGAACGGGCCTCCCGTCAGGGAGTTCAGTGACTAACCCCTCCCACCAGGACCTCACCCTCCTCCGGCGAACACCACTCCACCCCGCCTCCGGTAAACGCCGCCCCACCCACCCCTCGTCCGGTGAACGCCACCTCGCCCCGCCCACCCCTCAGGCCCCACCCCTCCTCCGGTGAACGCCACTTTGCCTAGTGTTGAAATTTTGCTCTGGACATCTGTTCCGAGATGGCGTTAACGTGAGCCGCACCACAGGACGGAGGTCGCCGTGAAGACAACCCTGACGGCCGCATTGGTGGTTGCCACGCTCACCGCGTGCGGGAGCACGAGCCAGACCGGCGCGACCGGTCCGGCGGAGGGCGCCAAGGTCGCCTTCCTCATGCCGGACCTGGCGTCGACCCGGTACGAGCAGGCCGACGCCCCGATGTTCAAGGCCAAGATGAAGCAGCTGTGCCCGAGCTGCGAGGTGATCTACCAGAACGCCGACTCCGACGCCGCCAAGCAGCAGCAACAGGCCAACTCGGCCATCGCCCAGGGCGTGAAGGCGATCGTGCTGGACCCGGTCGACTCGGCCGCGGCCGCCACCATCGTGAAGTCGGCCCAGTCGCAGCAGGTCGCGGTCATCGCCTACGACCGGCCGATCCCGGCCACGCCCGCCGACTACTACATCTCCTTCGACAACGAGAAGATCGGCTCGATGATCGGCCAGTCGCTCGTCGACCATCTCAAGAAGGAGAAGGCCAAGGGCGGCATCCTGCAGGTCAACGGCTCCCCCACGGACGCCGCGGCCGGGCTGATCAAGAAGGGCATCCACAGCGCCGTGGACCCGAGCGGCTTCAAGCTGCTGGCCGAGTACGACACCCCGGATTGGCAGCCGGAGAAGGCCCAGCAGTGGGTGGCCGGTCAGATCAGCCAGTTCCGTGACGAGATCGCCGGCGTGGTGGCCGCCAACGACGGCACCGGCGGCGGCGCGATCGCCGCGTTCAAGGCGGCCGGCGTGAAGGTGCCGCCGGTCACGGGCAACGACGCCGAACCGGCCGCGGCGCAGCGCGTCATCGCCGGTGACCAGTACAACACGATCTCCAAGCCCATCAAGATCGTCGCCGAGGCGGCGGCCACGGTGGCGTGGGAGTTCGCGCAGGGCAAGAAGCCCGCGGGCAAGACCGCGCTGTACAACACGCCGTCGGAGTTGTTCGTGCCGACCGTGGTCACCCGGGAGAACATCAAGGAAGTCCTGTTCGACAGCGGCCTGATGAAGGCGGCCGACATCTGTACCGGTGAGTACGCGGCGGACTGCACCGAGCTGGGCATCACGTGACCATGCCCCCGATCCTCTCCCTCCGCGCGATCACCAAGACCTTCGGCGCGGTCGCCGCGCTCACCGGCGTGGACCTGGACGTGGCCGCCGGTCAGATCATCGCGGTGGTCGGCGACAACGGCGCGGGCAAGTCCACCCTGGTCAAGGTCCTGTCCGGGGTGCACGCGCAGGACTCGGGGACGATCACGTTCGACAGCCGCCAGACCTCGATCCCCTCACCGGCCGCCGCGCACCGGCTCGGCATCGCCACGGTCTTCCAGGACCTGGCGCTCTGCGAGAACCTCAACGTGATCGAGAACCTCTTCCTCGGCCAGGAACTGCGCCCGCTGCGGCTCAACGACGTGGCCATGGAGACCCGCTCGCACGAGTTGCTGCAGCAGCTGTCGGCCAAGATCCCGAACCTGCGCGCCCCGGTCGCCGGCCTGTCCGGCGGCCAGCGGCAGACCGTGGCGATCGCCCGTTCGCTGCTCGGCGACCCGAAGGTGATCATCCTGGACGAGCCGACGGCCGCGCTCGGCGTCGCTCAGACGGCCGAGGTGCTCAACCTCGTCGAACGGCTCAGAGAGAACGGCCTGGGCGTCATCATGATCAGTCACAACATGGCCGACGTGAAAGCGGTGGCCGACACGGTCGCCGTGCTGCGGCTCGGCCGCAACAACGGCGTCTTCGACGCCGCCCGGGTCTCGGCCGAGGAGATCGTCGCCGCCATCACCGGCGCCACCGACAACGTGGTCAGCAGAAGGGCGGCCCGCTCATGACCGTCGTGCAAGAAGGCCGCGCGCCCGGGCTGCGCGGGGCGCTCGAGAACGCCCGGGGCGGCGATCTGGGTGTGCTCCCGGTCGTCGTGGGCCTGGTCGTCATCTGGACGGTTTTCCAGATCCTCAACCCGGTCTTCCTGTCCAGCCGCAACCTGGTCGACCTGACCATGGACTCCGCGCCGGTCGGCATCATGGCCCTGGGCATCGTCTGCGTGCTGCTGGTCGGGCAGATCGACCTGTCCGTCGGCTCGGTCAGCGGGTTGTCGGCGGCGGTCCTTGCGGTGCTCTTCGTCACCCAGGGCCTGCCGGTCCTGGTGGCGATCCTCGCCGCGATGGCGCTGGGCGCGCTCATCGGCTACCTGTACGCGCAGTTGTTCAACCGGTTCGGCGTGCCCAGCTTCGTCATCACGCTCGCCGGGCTGCTGGCCTTCCTCGGCCTGCAGCTCTGGGTGCTGCGCGGCAAGGGCGCCATCAACCTGCCCTTCGAGTCGGGCCTGGTGAACTTCGCCCAGCTCAGCTTCGTGCCGCCGTGGCTGTCGTACGTCTTCGTGGCCGTCGCGGCGGCCGGCCTGTTCGTCTCCGGTTACCTGCACGCCCGCGCCCGGCGGGACGCGGGGCTGCCCGCCCGCGGCCTGACCGGGCTGCTGGTGCGCAGCGGCGCGCTGCTCCTGGGGCTCGGCGCCGTGGTCTGGTACCTCAACCAGGCGCGCGGCGTCGGCTGGATGTTCGTGCTGTTCGTGGTGATGGTGCTGGTCATGCACTACCTGCTCGCCCGGACCAAGTGGGGCAAGTCCGTGTACGCCGTGGGGGGCAACGTCGAGGCCGCCCGGCGGGCCGGCATCAACGTCAAGACCGTCTACACCTCGGTGTTCGTGTTGTGCAGCACCTTCGCCGCGGTCGGCGGCATCCTCATGGCCGCCAGGCTCGCCGCCGCCAACCAGAGCAGCGGCACCGGCGACGTGAACCTCAACGCGATCGCCGCCGCGGTGATCGGCGGCACCAGCCTGTTCGGCGGCCGGGGCACCGCGTTCGGCGCGCTGCTCGGCATCGTCGTCATTCAGTCCATCTCCAGCGGCCTGACGCTGCTCAACCTCGACTCCTCGATCCGCTTCATGGTCACCGGCGCGGTGCTGCTGCTCGCGGTGATCGTGGACTCGGTGGCGCGCAGGTCGCGCACCTCCCACGGCAGGGCGTGATGGCGGCCATCTGCGTGGACGCCGGCACCACGGTGATCAAGGCGGTGGGCTACGGGGCCGATGGCGCCGAGGTCGCGTCGGCCCGCCGTACCGTGGCCGTTTCCAGGCCCGCGCCCGGCCACGCCGAGCAGGACATGGAGGCCGTCTGGGCGGCGGTCGCGGCCGTCGTCGCCGAGGTGGCGGCCGAGGTCGGGGCCGTGGACTTCCTCGCGCTCACCGCCCAGGGCGACGGCTGCTGGCTGGTCGGCCCGGACGGCGCGCCGACGGGCCCGGCCATTCTCTGGAACGACGCCAGGGCGGCCGGGATCGTGCGCGACTGGACCGGCGCGGGCGTCACGGAGCGCGCCTTCCGCGTCAACGGCTCCACCCCCGCCTCCGGCCTGCCCAGCGCCATCCTGGCCTGGCTCGGCCGGCACGACCCCGGCCGGATCGCCCGCTCGGCCGCCGCGCTCAACTGCGGCGGCTGGTTGTTCGCCCGGCTCACCGGCAGGCTGGTCACCGACTACTCCTCCTTCACCGACCTGCTGGCCGCCCGCTACTCCCCCGAGCTGCTGGCCCTGTTCGGCGTGGAATGGGCCGAACGCCTCCTGCCCGAGCTGCGCCTGACCGACCGGGTCGAACCGCTCACCGAGACCGCCGCCGCGCGGCTCGGCCTGCCGCCCGGGCTTCCGGTCGTGCTGGCCCCCTACGACATCGCCGCCACGGCGCTGGGCGCGGGCGCGGTGAGCGACGGCCAGGCGTGCGCCATCCTCGGCACCACCCTGTGCACCGAGATCGTCACCGACACCCCGTCGCTCACCGGCGATCCTGTGGGCATCACCGTCGCGCTCGGCTCCACCTACCTGCGGGCGCTGCCCACGTTCGCCGGCACCGAGGTGATCCACTGGGCCTGCCGCCTGCTCGGCCTCAGCGGCCCCGCGGAGCTCGCCGACCTGGCCGCGCGCGGCGCACCGGGCGCCGAGGGGCTGGTGTTCCTGCCCTACCTCTCGCCCGCCGGGGAGCGGTCGCCGTTCTCCGACCCGCTGGCCCGGGGGTCGTTCCTCGGGCTGTCGCTGGAGCATGGGCGCGAGCACATCGCGCGCGCGGTGCTGGAAGGGCTGGCGCTGGTGATCGGCGACTGCCTGGCCGCCGCCGGCGGATCGCCGCGCGAGCTGCGGGTGTGCGGGGGCGGGGCGGCCAGCGCGCTGTGGGTGCGGCTGATCGCGGACGTGACCGGCCTGCCCGTACGCCGCGCCGCCGACACCGAGGCGGGCGCCCGGGGCGCCCACCTGACGGGGCTGGTCGCCACGGGCGCCGCGCCGTCGCTGGAGGCGGCCGCCGCCGAGCATGTACGGCCCGGCCGCGCGATCGAGCCGAGCGGCTCAGTCTTGAAAGTTCGGGACTTCGTGGCCTTGCGCGAGGCCGCCTCGGCCACCTGGCCTCTCCTTGCCGGCCTGCGGGACCGGTCATGACGTCGACCATCACGGGGGGAAACGTGCCGCGGAGCCGTACATGAGCGTGTGGATCGGGATCGACCTCGGCACCCAGAGCGTGCGCGCGATGGCGGTCACCGGGGACGGCCGCGTGCGGGGAACGGCCGCGCGCCCGTTGACCAGCCGCCGTGAGGGGGACCGGCACGAGCAGGATCCCGAGCAGTGGTGGCGTCAGCTCGCCGCGGCCTGCCGGGAGGCGCTGCACGGCGTGGACGACGTGGCCGGGGTGGCGGTGGCCGCCACCTCTGGAACGATCCTGCTCACCGATGCGGCGGGGGACCCGGTCACGCCCGCGCTGATGTACGACGACCGGCGGGCCGCGGGCGAGCTCGACCGGGTCAACGAGGCGGGGGCGCGGGTGTGGGCCCGGCTCGGGTACCAGCGCATGCAGCCCAACTGGGCCCTGCCCAAGTTGCTGTGGCTGCTGCGCGACACCCCGGCCGGTGAGGTACGGCTGGCCCACCAGAGCGACTTCGTCACCCGGCGCCTGGCGGGCGAGCCGGTGGCCACCGACCTGAGCAACGCCCTGAAGACCGGCGTGGACCTCATCGCGGAATCCTGGCCCATGACGGTCATGGACGCGCTGGGCGTGCCGCCCGAGGTGCTGCCGGAGGTGGTCCGCCCCGGCGTCGGGATCGGAACGGTCTGCGCCGGGGCCGCCGAGGAGACGGGCCTGCCGGAGGGCACGCCGATCCTGGCCGGTTCCACCGACGGCTGCGCGGCCCAGCTCGGCGCCGGGGCGATCGAGGTGGGTTCGTGGAACTCGGTCCTCGGCACCACGCTGGTGCTGAAGGGCGTGACCCGCGAGCTGATCCACGACCCGCTCGGCGTCGTCTACTCCCACCGCGCGCCGGACGGCTCCTGGTTGCCCGGGGGCGCCTCCAGCACCGGCACCGGCGTGCTGTCCACGCTGCTGCCCGGCCGCGACCTCGCCGCCTTGAGCGGGGAGGCGGAGAAGGGCGGCGGCCGGGGGGTCATCTATCCGCTGGTCTCCCCCGGTGAGCGGTTCCCGTTCGCCGCCTCGGGGGCCCGTTCCTTCACCATGGGCAGGCCGCGGACCGACGTGGAGACGTACGCGGCCGTGCTGCGCGGCGCCGCCTACGTCGAGCGGCTCTGCTTCGACTACCTCGACCTGCTCGGCGCCCCGATCGGCGGCGAGATCATCCTGACCGGCGGCGCCACCGGCAGCGCGTACGGCAACCAGCTGCGCGCCGACGTCCTGGGCCGCCCGGTGACCCTGCGCGAGAACGCCGAGCCCGCCCTGGGCATGGCCGCGCTGGCCGCCTCGGCCAACCTGGCCCGTACCCGCGCGGTCGTCGAGCCGCGCCCCTGCGACCTGGAGCCCTACGTCGCCTTCGTCGAGGAGCTGCGCGCCCGCGGCTGGCTCGACGAGCGGGTGGCCGCCCACGCCAAGGAGAGGACCGCACGATGACCCCGAGGACCGCACGATGACCCTGCTGCTGGCCAGGCACGGCGAGACCGTCTGGCACGCCGAGAACCGCTACGCCGGCCTCAGCGACGTGCCGCTGACCCCGCGCGGCGAGGAGCAGGCGCGCGAGCTGGCCGCCTGGGCCGCGAGCGCGGGGCTGACCGGGGTGTGGGCCTCGACGCTGAGCCGCGCGCGCATCACCGCCGCCGCCGGCGCCACCGCGGCGGGAGTGCCCCTGACCGTGGACGCCCGCCTGGCAGAGCTGGACTTCGGCCAGGCCGACGGCCTGACCGCGGCCGAGATGCACGAACGTTTCCCCGAGGCCCGGCGGGCCTTCGAAGCCGATCCGGCCGCCAGCCCGCTGCCGGGCGGGGAGGATCCGGCCGCCGCCGCGCGCAGGTTCCTGGAGTGCCTGCGGGAGATCCCGGACGGGCGGGTGCTCGTCGTGGCCCACACCACCGTGATCAGGCTGGCCCTGTGCACGCTGGTCGGGCTGCCGCTGGGCGCCTACCGGCGGGCCTTCCCGAGGCTGGACAACTGCGCCATCACGGAGATCGACCTCAAGGGCGCGATCCTCCGCTACAACGCCCCTACTTCCTGGAGCCGACCGTGACTGTCCGCGTGCTCGCCGCCGGTGATCACTTCGTCCTGAACCGCCTGCTCGTCGCGGCCCTGCGCCGGGAGGTGCCCGCGGGCCTGGAGGTCGCGGAGCTGACGCTGCCCTGGCCGGTGGAGCCGTTCGGCCGCGTGGGCGAGGTGCAGGAGGCATCCGACGTGGAGGACGCGCTCATCGAGGCCCTGCGCGGCGTGGAGGTGTGCGTCACCCAGATGGCGCCGCTGACCGAGCGGGTGCTGGCGGCGGCCGAGGACCTCAGGCTGTTCTGCGTCACCCGCGGCGGCCCGGTCAACGCCAACCTGGCGGCGGCCACGGAGGCCGGGGTGGCGGTGACGTTCGCGCCGGGCCGTAACGCGGTGGCCACGGCCGAGCACACGGTGGCGCTGCTGCTGGCGGCGACCCGGCGCATCCCGCAGACCCACGCCGACCTGGCCTCCGGCGTGTGGCGCGGCGACTACTACCGCTACGACAACGTGGGCCCCGAGCTGGCCGGCAGCACGGTCGGCCTGGTCGGCTCCGGCGCGATCGGCAGCCGGGTGGCCGCCATCCTGCGCGGCTTCGGCGCCGAGGTCCTGGTCCACGACCCGTACGCGGGCCTGGCCGAGCACGTGGAGCTCCCGGAGCTGCTGGCCCGCTCCCACTTCCTGTCGCTGCACGCCCGCGCCACCCCGGAGACCGCCGGCATGATCGGCGCCGCCGAACTGGCCGCCCTGCCGCGCGGCGCGGTCGTGGTCAACTCGGCCCGCGGCTCGCTCCTGGACTACGACGCGCTGTGCGACGCCCTGGACTCCGGCCACCTGTTCGGCGCGGCCCTGGACGTCTTCCCCGAGGAGCCCCTCCCGCCCGGCTCCCGCCTGCTGCGCACGCCGAACCTGGTCATGACGCCGCACCTGGCCGGCGGCAGCAAGCAGACGGCCGCCAACGCGGCCCGCATCGCCGCGCAGGAGGTCGGCCGTTACCTGAGGGGCGAGCCGCTCCTCCACCTGGCCAATCCGGAGCTACGACAACTTCGCTGAGCACGGCCGCCCGGCCGGTCGCTCCGGTCGCGTGCCACGGCCTCCGGGTGGTTCAGCCCTTGAGCGCGCCCGCCATCAGGCCGCGCATGAAGAAGCGGCCGAGGAGCACGTAGATGAGCATCGTCGGGATCGAGGCCAGGATCGCCGCGGCCATCTGCTGGCTGTACGGCGTGGCCTGGGCGCCGGCGATGTTGTTGAGCATGACCGTGGTGGGCCAGCTGCGCGGGCCGGTGATGAAGACGGCGAACAGGAAGTCGTTCCACAACGAGGTGAACTGCCAGATGATCACCACGGCGATGGCCGGGCCGGAGACCGGGAGCACGACGGACCAGTAGGTGCGCAGCATGCCGGCGCCGTCCACGCGGGATGCCTCGACGAGCTCGTCCGGGATCGTCACGTAGTAGTTGCGGAAGATCAGCGTGCAGATCGGGATGCCGTAGACCACGTGCGCGAGGATCAGCCCGGGCAGGCCGCCGTAGAAGACGCCCTGGACGCCGGCCAGCTCGTTGAGGTTCACCAGGAGCTCGACCAGGGGGATCATCACGCCCTGGTAGGGGATGAACATGCCGAACAGGAAGAGTGTGAACAGCACGTCCGCGCCGGGGAAGCGCCATTTGGACAGCACGTAGCCGTTCATGGAGCCAAGCGCGCACGACAGCAGCGAGCCGGGGACCGCGAGCAGGATGCTGTTCCAGATGCCGGGGGCCAGCTTCTCCCAGGCCACCCGCCAGGGCTCGAGGGTCCAGACCTGGGGCAGGTTCCACGCCTGGGACGGGTCGGCCTCGGTGAGCGGTTTGAAGCTGGTCACCAGCAGCACGTAGATCGGGACGAGGAAGATCACCACGAAGGCGATCAGAAGGGTCAGGCGCAGGGCCTTCATGAACGCCTGTCCTTCCGCACGGACCAGATCAGGTAGGGGATCACGAAGATCGCGACGCTGAGCACGATGTAGGTGGCGATCGTGGCGCCCTTGGCCGGGTCGTGGGAGTCGAAGACGGCGACCCACATGAAGACGGCGGGCACGTCGGTGATGATCTGCTTGCCGGAGACCGCGACGATCAGGTCGAAGACCTTGAGCGAGATGTGGCCCAGGATGATCAGTGCCGACAGGGTGACGGGCCGCAGCAGCGGCAGCACGATGTGCCGGTAGACGCCCCATTCGGTGCAGCCGTCCACGCGGGCGGCCTCGCGCAGGTCCTCGGGGACGCCGCGGAAGCCCGCCAAGAAGAGTGCCATGACATATCCGGACATCTGCCAGATGGCGGGGATCGCCATCGCGGCCATCCCCCAGTCCGGATCCCGGAACCATGCCCACTGCGGCAGCCCGATCGCGTCGAACAACCGGTTCAGCCCGACCGCCCGCTCGCCCGTGCCCGAGTTCATCAGCCAGCGCCACACGATGCCGGTCGCCACGAACGAGATCGCCATCGGGAACAGATAGATCGCCCGGAACGTCCCCTCGCCCTTGATCCCCTTCTCCATGAGGAAGGCCAGGAACCAGC
Source organism: Nonomuraea typhae (assembly GCF_009760925.1). Taxonomy (GTDB): domain Bacteria; phylum Actinomycetota; class Actinomycetes; order Streptosporangiales; family Streptosporangiaceae; genus Nonomuraea; species Nonomuraea typhae. The sequence goes on along the minus strand of NZ_VRLV01000009.1, from coordinate 402,487 downwards.
CGAGCACCAGCGCGCCCAGCACGAACACGACCGTGAACAGGATCGCGTGGTTGACCGAGAGATGCCAGCGCGGCAGGTCCCAGATGTCGATGAAGTTCTTCAGCCCGACGAAGTTCCCCTCGGCCACCTCGCTGTGCTTGTCGGTCATGGCCAGCCGGATGTTCCAGCCGAGCATGCCGTACACGAAGACGCCGATCGCCACGATCGACGGCGCCACGAGGAGGAGCCCAGGCAGCCAGGTGCGCGCCCGTCTCACAACCAGTCCTTTCCCGAGGGGGTACGGCGCGGCCGTACCCCCTCAGCCGTCACTGCGCGTTGGCGGTGGCCGCGTCGGCCAGGCCCTTCTGCAGGCCGGCCACGTCCGGCTTCTGCAAGTACAGGCCGACCTGCTCGTTGATCGCCGCCAGCCAGGGCTGGCTGACCGCGACGCCGTGCTGGATCGACCCGGCCAGCTTGTTGCCCGACCAGTCCTTCAGCGCGTCGGCGAGGTAGTCGGTGTACAGCGCGGCGTCGGCGTCCTTGCGCGCCGGGATGGAGCCCTTCTTCGGGTTGAAGGCGTCCTGGCCCTCCTTGCCGGCCGCCACCTTCAGCCACGCGAGCGCGCCCGCCCGGTTCTTGGCACCCTTGGGCAGCGTGAAGCTGTCGGACAGCCACAGGTACGTGCCTTCGGTGCCGGGCGCGGGCGCCCAGTCGAAGTCGGTCTTCGACTTCTTGCCCAGGCCGCCGTCCGGCGGGTTGTGGAAGTAGCCGTAGGCCCAGTCGCCCATGATGGTGAAGGCCGCCTGGCCGTCGGCCACCTGCTTGGCCGCGGGCTGCCAGTCGTCCTGCGGGTCACCGGCGAACGACATGACGGCCTTGAAGTTCTCCAGCGCCTTGGTCACCTCGGGGCCGCCCCAGTTGGCGCCCGGCTGGAACAGCGCGTTGTAGGCGTCGGTGCCCATCGAGCCGAGCATGACGTTCTCGAGCAGGTGGGTGACCGTCCACTCCGAGCCGATCGCCAGCGGGATCTTGCCCTTCGCCTTGACCTTGCCGAGGGCGGCGATGAACTCCTCCATCGTCTTCGGCGCCGCCGCGACCCCCGCCTCCTTCAGCACGGCCGGGCTGAACCACAGGACGTTGGAGCGGTGGATGTTGACCGGCACCGAGTAGATCTTGCCGTCCACGCTGATCTGCTCGACCAACTGGGCCGGGAAGACGTCCTTGAGCTTCAGCTCGTCATACAGCGAGGTGAGGTCCTCAAGCTGACCGGCCTTGATGTAGCCCTGCAACTCGGCGCCCGCGTGCCCCTGGAAGGAGTCCGGCGGCTCACCGCCCTGCAGCTTCGTCTGCAGCAGCGCCTTCGCCTTGTCACCGGAACCGCCCGCGACCGCGGCGTCCAGGAACTTCAGGCTCGGGTTCTGGGTTTCAAAGATCTTCCGCATGGCGGCCAGGCCGTCGGCCTCACCCGGCCCGGTCCACCAGGAGAAGACCTCGACGTCGCCGGACGCAGCCTTGGTCGCGCCGCCGGTGGCCTGGCCGGCGGGCGTTCCGCCACCGCCGCTACCGCAGGCGGTGACGCCCAGCAGGCCAGCCATCGTGATCGCGACGGCTGCCAACCACCGTCGTCGCATCGCACACCGTCCCTTCGAGACCCCCGAACGAACTCAGGTTGACAACGTTGTCAGTAGGGCCATCAACCCACTTCGCCCGCAGGGACGTCAAGGCATGCGCGATAACAGCTCAGAGACGTTCGAGACCGCCGTCCGGTCCCGTCACCACCGTGACGCCGAAGTCGTGCTTGGTCCCGGGCAGATCCACCGAGGCCGCCACGACCAGGGCGCCGCTCAGCACGGCCAAGCCGATCAACGCGATCAGATCACAGCCGCTGCCGGGCTTCCAGGTCGCCAGCACCACGTCGGACTCCGTCAGCTTCACCTGCTCGTCCAGCTCCGCCATCCTGGCCAGCAACTCCGCCTGCGCCAGCCGCCGGCCACCCGGCAGCACCAGCGCGTCCTGCACCCGGGCGTCGATCGACGGTAAAGGCGTCGGCTCCAGCGTGAGCAGGTCGCCGAAGTCGATCGTGTCCACCACCTGGCCGAACGCGATCACCTGCCGCACCCACGAGTCCTCGGCCGCGCGCAACGCCAGCGGCGCCAGGTCGGGAGTCGTGATCAGCGTGCGTGCGTCGCACTCCCGCAACCGCTCGGCCAGCTCCGCCCCCGACAGGCGCGGGTCGAGCGGCGCGGCCACGCCGCCGGCCGCGAGCACCGTGTGCACGGCCAGCGTCTGGGCACATGCCGTGCTCACGTGCACGCCCACCACCTGCTCCCGCCTGGCGCCCCGGCGAACCATCCCCGAGGCCGCCCTGGTCACCTCGGTGACCAGCTTGCGGTAGCCGTACACGAGGCCACCGTGAAGGTCGACGAGCGCCGGCCGGTCACCTCGTTCGTAGGCCCGGCCGAACACCTCGTTGGTCACGGTGCCCGCAGACGAGACGATCGGCTTCATGCTTAGGACGGTACGGCGGGCGTGCGGACCACAGCATCCACCGATGTATGTATACCGATGTGCATTCACCGGATCCGTAGGCACCTCTCCATCACCTCCTCCGCCGCGGGGCGGGCTCGAGCCCTGCGCGGCTCGAGCCCGCTGTCGCGTGCCCGGGGCCAAAACCCCCACCCCTCCGAGGAGGCCCTGGCACCATCGGTCGGCACGCGACGCTCCCACCGGACCGGCCCGGCGCGCCTCCGGTGCGGGCACCCCGGGGCTTCGGGGTGACGAGGTCCGCGCCAGACGGCCGATCACAGAGGAAACGCTAGGCCGACCGAGAGCCCGGCACATGCACTGAGATGGCCATTCGAGGGTGTATCCGATGGCGGCGGAAGATGTGTAGAGAGGTTGCGCTCAGCGCTGCTCGATGACCCAGGCGGCGATCTGTGTACGCGTGCCGAACCCCAGCTTGGCCAGGATGTTCGCCACGTGCCTGGCCGCAGTCGCCGGGCTGATGACCAGCTCGTCGGCGATGCCCCGGTTGCTCAGGCCCCGCGAGACGAGTTCCGCCACCTCCAGCTCGCGCGCCGTCAGCCGGCTGTCCTGGCTCAGCGGCACCACCGGCACGTCCGGCTGCTCGGGCAACGTGCCCTCCAGCGCGCACTGCACCGCCTCGTCGGCACTCATCGCCGCGCCCTCCGCCCACAGATGGGCCACCACCGCCTCGCCCAGCTTGCGCCGCGCCGGCGTCAGGATCTCCTCCGCCCGCGCCTCCGGCCGCTGCCCGCGCAACCCCACCGAGGCCGACATCAGCAGCACGGCCCGCCGCTCGTCGCCCTCGGCGTAGAGCAGGCTCGCCCACGCCTCCAGCCTGCGCGCGATGCCCGTGCGCAACCCGGCGTCGCGGCTGAGCACCAGCGCCTCCGTCAGGCGTTCGCGCGCCTCGCGCAGGTCGCCGTGCTCCAGCGCCACCCGGCCCAGCCCGGCCAGGCAGCTGATGATCTGCTGGCGGGCGTCCACGTGGCGCAGCAGGCGCAGGCCCGCCTCGTAGTGGCGCTTGGCCGTCATCGTGTCGCCCGCGCGCCTGGCCACCTGGGCCAGGCCGATGTGGCCGTTGGAGACGCCCCAGTGGTTGTCCAGCTCCTCGCACAGGGACAGCACCTCCTCGAAGGCGCGCTGCGCCTCGTGCAGGCGGCCTTCGTGCAGGGCCAGCACCGCCCTGGTGCCCTGGGCGAGCGACTCCAGCACCGCGTCGCCGCTCTTGCCCGCCACCTCCATCGCCTGCCGCAGCGGCTCCTGCTCGCCGGTGGTCTGGGCCTGAAGGATCATCCCCACGGCCTCGCCGTACCGGTCGTTGGCGGAGCGGCACATCTGCAGGCCGGAACGGGCGGCGCGGGCGGCGGTGGCCAGGTCGCCGGACTGCATGGCGAGCTCGCCGCGCAGGATCGTGGCCTGCCCGAGCAGGCCGAGGTCGCCGGTGTCCGTGGCCAGCAGCCGGTCCAGCGGGGCGGCCAGGCCGAGGTTCCTGCCGCTGGCCACCAGGATGTAGCGCATGTCGGTCAGCATTTTCAGCGCCGTCTCCGGGCGGCCGATCGCGATCGACCAGTCGAGCGCGGCGCTGATCTCGGCCTTCATGCCGTCGAAGAGGTTGCCGAAGCGCTCCATCGTCGTCCAGGAGGTGCGCACGCCCGGGGAGACGGCCTGCTTGAACTCCGCGGCCAGCCGGGCCATCGCGGCCAGGTGGGCCCGGCGCAGCTCCACCTCCTCGCCCACCTCGGCCAGCTGCTCCACGGAATACTCCCGGACGGTCTCCAGCAGCCGGTACCTCGCCTCACCGGCGACCTCGCCGTCCACCACCACCAGCGACTTGTCCACCAGGTCGCACAGCCGCGGCAGCACGTCCTCCTCCGGCAGGCCGGACCCCTGGCAGACCCACTCGGCCACGTCGAGGGTCCAGCAGGAGCGGAAGACCGCCAGCCGGCGCAGCAGCACGCGCTCCTGCTGGGACAGCAGCCGGTAGCTCCAGTCGACCGCCGCCCGCAGGGTGCGCTGCCTGGCCGGGGCGGTACGGGCGCCGCCCGACAGCAGCCGGAAGCGGTCGTCCAGCCGCTCCACCAGCTGCCGCAGGGACAACGCCCTGACCATGGCCGCGGCCAGCTCGATCGCCAGCGGCAGCCCGTCGAGCGCGCGGCACAGCCGTACCACCTGGGGCAGCACCTCGTCGGTCAGCTCGAAGTCGGGCCGGACCGCCGCCGCCCTGGCGTGGAACAGGCGCGTCGCCTCGCACAGGCGCGGATCGCCCGCCAGCGACAGCGGCGGCACCCGCCAGACGGTCTCGCCGGGCACCCGCAGGGGTTCGCGGCTGGTGGCCAGCACGCTCACCCCCGGGCAGGTGCTGACCAGGTCGCGGCTGAACTCGGCGCACTCGGTCACCAGCGCCTCGCAGTTGTCCAGCACCAGCAGCACGCGACGGTCACCGATCCGCTCGTGCAGGGGCGTGCCGGAGTCGGCGGCCAGGCCCAGGGCCGTGGTCACCAGATCGGACACGCGTTCGTCGGCGCCGATCTCCGACAGGTCGACCAGCCGGGCGCCGCCGGAGAAGCGCGGCGCGACCCGGGTCGCCAGGCGGATGGCCAGGCGGGTCTTGCCGATGCCGCCCGCACCGCACAACGTCACGACGCGCGCCACATCGAGCAACTGGACGAGTTCGTCGACGTCCGATTCGCGGCCGACGAACAGGTTGGGCTCGGCGGGGAGGTTCCACGCGGTAGTCATCACTCTGAGTGTGACATCGACTACCCATTCATTCCATGCTCGATGGCCCACGTGGCCACTTGGGTACGCGAGGTGAACCCGAGTTTCGCCAGGATGTTGCTGACGTGCCTGGCCACGGTCGCGGGGCTGATGACCAGCTCTTCGGCCAGTTTCCTGTTGGACAGGCCGCGGGCGATCAGGCCGGCGATCTCGCGTTCGCGCTCGGTCAGCGTGCCGTAGGGCGTCACCGCGGGCGGGGCGGCGAGGCTCGGCGGCCGTTGCGGCTCGCCGCGGACCGCGTAGTCGAGCGCCTGGTGCCAGGGCAGGGTGCGGCCCTCGGCCCACAGTTGGGCCACCAGCGTCTCGCCCAGCGTGCGCCGGGCGGGCGCGAGCAGTTCCTGGATCTTCGCGCCGCTCATGCCCAGCAGGAGCGCGCCGCCCATCCGCTCGCGCAGCGCCGAGGCCGCCGCCATCAGCCGCACCGCCCGCGCGTGCTCGCCCTGGCGCAGGGCGAGGTCGGCGAAGGCGTCCACGAGTTCGACGGCGACCGCGCGCTGGCCCAGGCCGGAGCTGAGCGCCAGGCTCTCGGCCAGCCTGCGCCGCGCGGTGTCGAAGTCGCCGAGCTCGGCGGCCACCCGGCCGAGCCCGGTCAGGCAGCGGATGCGCTCGCCCCGGTGGTCGAGCGGGTCGAGGAGCTCCTGGGCGTACTGGTAGTGGCGGGCCGCCGCCTCCAGGTCGCCCCTGCCCGCGGCGATCTGCGCCAGGCCGATCACCGCCAGCGCCATCCCCCAGTCGTTGGCGTCGCGGTGACACTCGATCATCTGCTCGTAGAGCCGGACGGCCTCGCGGATCTGCCCTCCCGCCTGCGCCTGCAGGGCCCTGACGTAGATCACCAGTGAGTGCACGTAGCGGTCGCCGGCCTTCTGCGCCAGCTCGGCGGCCCGGCCGAGCGAGAGCCCGTCGCCCTCGGCGCCGACCGCGCACATCATGATCATCGCGAACGCCTCGCTGACCGGGTTGCCGCTGACCCGGCCCAGCCGGATCGCCGCCGCGCCGTTGCGCTCCACGCCGGCGACGTCGCCGCCGAAGAAGCAGACCAGCGACCGGACCGCCAGCGTGTGGGCCACCAGGTCCGGCGCGGCCGTCGCCGACTTCTCCAGCAGCGCGTCGATGTGCCTGGCCGCCTCGTCGAACCGGCCGCCCGCGACGATCACCCACTGCAGGTCGGTGCAGATGCGCATCCCCCGCTCCACCAGTCCGGTACGGCGGGCGTGCCCGAGCGCCGCATACAGGTTGGGCTGCATCGCGTCGACGATCAGCGCGCGCCGGGTGATCTCCGGCCAGTGCCGCCGGTCGCAGGTGGCGATCAGGTCGCCCAGCCGGCGGGCGACCAGCCCGATGCACTCCAGGTGGCGCAGCCTGAGCTCCTCCTCCTCGCCCGACTCCTGCAGCCGCTGCCGGGCGTAGTCGCGCACGGTGTCCAGCATCCGGTAGCGGGCCTCGCCCCCCGCCTCGCCGTCGGCCAGCACCAGCGACTTGTCGACCAGCTCCGCCATGGTCACCAGCACCTCGTCGGCGGCCAGCCCCGGGCAGGGACAGGTCAGCTCGGCGAACTCCAGCGTCCAGCCGCCGCGGAAGACGGTCAGGCGCTGCAGCAGGAGCTGGGCCGGGGCGCTGAGCATGCGGTAGCTCCACTCGACCGTGGCCAGCAGCGTGCGCTGGCGGGCGGGCGCCGAGCGCGAGCCGCTGGTCAGCAGCTTGAACCGGTCCGACAGGCGGGACCTGATCTGCTCCACCGACAGCACCCTGGTCATCGCCGCCGCCAGCTCGATCGCCAGCGGGATGCCTTCGAGCTCGGCGCAGAGCGCGCTGACCGCCGCGTCGTCCTGCGCGGTCCAGGTGAGGCCGCCGCCGGCGACAGAACGGTCCACGAACAGCCGGACCGCGTCGCTGCCGCCGCCGCCCACCGGCAGCAGCGACAGCGGCGGCACCCGCCAGACCGTCTCGCCGGCCACCCGCAGCGGCTCGCGGCTCGTGGCCAGCACCCGCAGGTCGGGGCAGGCGCCCAGCAGGTAGGTGCAGAGCTCGGCGCAGTGCTCGATCAGGTGCTCGCAGTTGTCGAGCACCAGCAGTTGCTTGCCGCCGCCGACCGCCGCCGCGACCGCCTGCGATGGGTCGCCCTCGGGCGCCACCTGCACGCCCAGCACGGACGCGACCCGCTCGGCCAGCAGGGCGCCGCTGTCGAGGTCGGCCAGCTCGACCAGCCAGACACCGTCGCTGAACACCTCGACGGCCTCGTGGGCGACGCTCAGGCACAGACGGGTCTTGCCGATGCCGCCCGTGCCGCACAGCGTCACCACGCGCACCGCCATGAGCAGGCGCAGCAGTTCGTCCAAGTCGGACTCCCTGCCGATGAACGCGTTCGGAACCGTCGGAAGGTTCGTGGGCACCGTCGTGACTCCTCGCGGGGGGTGCGGGCAACAGCACTACCGACAGTGTTACACCCGTCACACAGAATTCGCTGCCAGCAAGCGCAGGCTCGTCTGCCCCGGCGCCAGATCGGATTGTCAGTGCGGGCGCGCACACTTCTCTCATGGCCGACGAACCGCTCGAGATCGGCGAGATCACGGTCTCCGACTGGTATGCCCACACCGACAAGATGGCCGAGGCGTCCTTCCTCACCATCGCCAGGCGGCTGCCCTCGCTCATCGGGCAGGCGATGCGGCTGGCCTGGCGGGCGGGGCCGCGTGACACCGTGGCCACGATCGTGCTCAATCTGCTGGGCGGGGTGTTCACCGCGTTCGGGCTGCTGGCCACGACCGGCGTGCTGACCGCGCTGTTCAGCGAGGGTCCCACGCCCGATCGGGTGACGGCCGCGCTGCCCAGCCTCGCGCTGGTGGCCGGGGCGGCCGCGTTGCGCACCGCCGTGCAAGCCGGGGCGGGATGGGCGCAGTCGCGGCTGGACCCGCAGGTCAGCCGGCTGACCGAGGAGCGGCTCTACGGGCTGACCAGCCGCGTGGAGCTGGCCGCCTACGACGACCCCGACTTCCACGACGCGCTGCAGCGGGCCAGGCTGCGCGGCGTGTCCATGGCGGACTCGGTGGTCACCTCGGCCATCGACGTGGTGACGGCGCTGGTGGGCCTGGCCGCGGTGGCGGGGGTGCTGGGCGTGCTGCATCCGGTGCTGCTGCCGCTGTTGCTGCTGGCCGTCCTGCCCGACGCGTGGGCGGCCGTGCGCAGCGCGCGCATGCGCTACACCACGCTCTTCTCGCTGATCCCGGCCAACCGCCGCAAGTGGATCATCGCCGATCTGCTGGCCAACCGGGAGCCCGCGGCCGAGGTCCGCTCGTTCACCATGCGCGGATTCCTGCTGCGGATGTACGACGCGGTCGCCAGGGCCGAGCAGGAGGTGCTGCTGCGCCTGGCCAAGCGGCAGACGATCACCCGGCTGGCCGGCGAGGCGCTCGGCGGGCTGGGCAGCGGGCTGGTCTACGTGGCGCTGGGCGTGCTGCTGGCGGTGGGCTCGATCCCGCTGGCGGTGGCGGGCACGGCGGTGCTGGCCATCCGGCAGGGGCAGTCGTCGCTGGGCAACCTGATGTACGCCACCAACCGGCTCTACGAGGAGGGGCTGTACTTCACCGACTTCCTCGACTTCTGCGCCGACGCCGAGCGCCGCCTGTCCACGCCGCGGCCGGCCGAGCCGCCCGAGGGGTTCGCCAGGATCCGCGCCGACGACATCACGTTCAGCTATCCGGGTTCCGGCCAGCCGGCCCTGCGCGGCGTCTCGGTGGAGATCCGCGCGGGCGAGGTCATCGCCTTCGTGGGCGAGAACGGCTCGGGCAAGACCACGCTGGCCAAGATCCTGTCGGGGCTGTACGAACCCGACGGCGGCCGGGTGACCTGGGACGACGTGGATCTGCGTGACGTCGAACCTGAGGCGGTGCGCCGCCGTACCGCCGTCATCGCCCAGGACCACACGCGATGGCCGCTGACCGCCCGCTACAACATCACGATGGGCACCGAGAGAGGCGAGGAGGCGCTGGAGGCGGCGGCGCGGGTGGCCGGGGCCGACGAGGTCGTCGCCGAGCTGCCCCACGGCTACCGCACGCTGCTCGACCGGCGCTTCAAGGACGGCCAGGAGCTGTCCGGCGGGCAGTGGCAGCGCATCGCGGTCGCGCGGGGTTTCCACCGCGACGAGCCGCTGCTCATCTGCGACGAGCCCACGGCGGCGCTGGACGCCAGGGCCGAGCACGCCCTGTTCGAGCGCATCCGCGACCATTCCGACGGGCGGACCGTGCTGCTGATCACCCACCGGCTGGCCAGCGTGCGCTACGCCGACCGCATCTACGTCCTGGACCACGGAAAGGTGATCGAGGAGGGCACCCACGCCGCCCTGATGGCCCTGGACGGGCTGTACGCCGAGCTCTACACCCTGCAGGCCGCCGCCTACCAGGACTCCCGCGCCTAGGCGGCGGCGTCCAGGCGCTCTTTCTGCGCGGGGTCGAGCTTGAGGCCGGCGGCGGCGACGGCCTCCTCGAGCTGGGCGAGCCGGGTGACGCCGACGATGGGCACGTGGCCGTCGGCCAGGAGCCAGGCGAGCACGACCTGGCCGGGGGTGGCGCCGAGTTCCGCGGCGACCTCGTGGAGTACGGCGAGGCGGCGCGTGGTCCCGGGGTGGTCGTAGGACTCGGGCAGGGGGCGGTCGGCACGGGTGTAGGAGCCGGACATGAGCGTGTTGTAGGCCCACAGCTCGATCTTCTCGGCGGCGGCGTACTCCAGCGTCTCGTCACCGGCCAGGACGTGCGCGCTCTCGGCGAGCGTGGTCATGGGCCGGGGCCGTAGGTAGGTATGGCGAAGCTGCAGGTGGCTGTAGGCGATCCAGCCGTGGGCGGCCGAGAGGTTCCTGGCGCGCTCCAGGCGCCAGGTGCGCATGTTGCTGGCGCCGAGCCTGCGGATCGTGCCGGCTTCGGCCAGTGTGCCGAACGCGCCCAGCGACTCCTCGAGCGGCACGGAGGCGTCATCAATGTGCGACCAATACACATCTATGTAGTCCGTCCGCAATCTCGTCAGGCTGCCTTCCACGGCCTTCGCGATCGCCGGAGCCGACAGCCCTTCGATCGAGCCCATCGTCCGGTCCCCCGGCACGGTCGGCCGGGCGCCCGCCTTCGTGCTCAGGACGACCTGGTCGCGGTTGCCCCGGGCGGCCAGCCACGCCCCGATGACCTGCTCGCTCTCGTCGCCGGTGCAGCCGTCCACCCAGAAGGGGTAGTTGTTGGCCGTGTCGACCATCGTGCCGCCCGCCTCGGTGAAGCGGTCGAGGATGGCGAAGGTGTCGTCGGCGGAGACGGCGGTGCCGAAGCCGATCGTGCCCAGTGCGAGTCTCATGGCGACGACTGTCGGACCTGGAGTGCACTCCATGTCAAGCCGGTTGACCTGGAGTCCGCTCCAGGTGGGAGGATGACGCCCGTGAGCGTGTACACACCTGCCGAGGTCGTCGAGGAGACCGGCTTCAGCCTCGACACTCTCCGCTACTACGAGAAGATCGGCCTGCTGGTCGACATCGAGCGCAACGCCGCGGGCCAGCGCCGCTTCAGCCAGGCCGACGTGGGCTGGCTCGGGCTGATCCGCTGCCTGCGCGACACCGGGATGCCGATCGCCGAGATGTTGCGCTTCGCCGAGCTGGTGCGCCAGGGCGATCACACGGTCGCCGACCGGATCCGGCTGCTGGAGGAGCACGACCGCCGGGTCGAGGCGCAGATCGCCAATCTCGGCGAGCGGCAGCGCTACATCCACAACAAGATTTCCTACTACCGAAGCGTCCTCTAGCCCTGGCTTTGGGAACCGGTTGTTAGACCGGGAGGCATGGCCGGACCCAGGGCAAAACGGATCAACATCCCTCTGCGCCGCGTCGCACTGGTGTGCTCGGCGATGTTGTTCGCGTTGCTGGTCAACGTCACCTACATCCAGGCGTTCGGGTCCCGGAGCCTGAACGCCGATCCGCGCAACCAGCGCGCCCTGATCGCGAGGTTCGACCACCCGAGAGGCGATATTTCAACCTATGACGGTGTGGTCATCGCCCAAAGCACGCGCGCGGACGGCGGGCCGTACCTCTATCAGAGGGTTTATCCGGAGGGAGAGGTGTACGCGCCCGCGACCGGCCACGTCTCCCTCTACCAGGAGACCGGGATCGAGCAATCCGAGGACGCCGTGCTGTCCGGGACCGACCCCAAGGTCAAGGTGCGCGCCCTGGTCAGGGACGGGGCCGAGGCCGGGGCGGACGTCCGGCTGACGATCGTCGACCGGGTGCAGCGCACCGCCTACGACGCGCTGCGGGCCACCGGGCTGCGCGGCGCGGCCGTCGCGCTCAACCCGCTGACCGGGGCGATCCTCGCCATGGCGTCCTACCCGTCCTACGACCCGAACGCCTACACGGGCTTCGACGCCGGCGAACTGGCCAGGGCCCACGAACGGCTGCGCGCCGACCCCGCCCGCCCGCTGCTGAACCGCGCGCTGGCCCAGAACTACGCGCCCGGCTCCAGCTTCAAGATCGTCACTGCCGCGGCCGCGCTGAACTCCGGCGCCTACACCCCCGCCTCCCAGGTGGACGCCCCGATCCAGCTGCCGCTGCCGGGCACGTTCGGCTACCTGCGCAACAGCGGCGGCGTGGCCTGCGGCGACGGGCACCCGCCGCTGGCGTACGCCTTCCAGGCATCGTGCCACACCGCCTTCGCCAACATCGGCCTCGACCTCGGGCAGGACACCCTGCGCGAGGCGGCCGAGGACTTCGGCTTCAACGCCGACGACCTGACCGTCCCGCTCCAGGTGGCCGAGAGCGTCTATCCCAAGGGCATCGACCGCACCCAGACCGCGATGTCGGCCATCGGCCAGTTCGACGACCGGGCGACACCGCTGATGCTGGCCATGATGTCGGCGGCGGTCGCCAACCGGGGCACGCTGATGCGCCCCTACCTGGTCGAGGAGGCCCGGCTGCCGGACGGCTCCCTCATCAACCGCGCGGGGCCAGCGGAGTACCGCAGCACGATGCCCGCCCCGATCGCGGCCGACCTGACCGAGATGATGGTCTCCGTCACCCAGCCCGGCGGCTTCGGCGCGGGCGCGGCGCTGCCCGGCCTGGCGGTGGCCGCCAAGACCGGCGCCGCGGAGAGCCTGCCCGGCACTCCCGGGCACGCCGTCATCACCGCCTTCGCCCCGGCTGACGCGCCGGAGGTGGCGGTGGGGGTGGTGGTGGAAAATGCCGGGCCGGGCGGGGAAGTCGCCGCCCCGATCGCCCGTGCCGTGATCCGTTCCGCCCTCCCCCAGGGCGCCGTCCCCGTTGACTAGCGGTTAGGGCAGGTGGTCGGCCAGGTAGCGGCGGGCCAGTTGCTTGCACTCGGCGATGAGCTCCGGGTCACCGTCGGGATGCACGCGGAAGGCCAGCTTCAGCACCGCGTCCGTGGCCTCCACCGCGACCAGCAGGGCGCGGTCGAGCCCCCGGCCCGCGGGCGCGTCGAGCAGGTCGAGGGTCAGCGTACGCAGCCGGTCGGCCACGATGACGTTGTTCTCCAGGGCGGCGTCGAGCGTCCGGTTGGTGCCCTCGATGGCCGGGCCGCCCGGCGCCGAGAGCACCTCGCCGAAGTCGACCACGGCGAACCCCGGCGTGGTGCGTTTCATGGCGACGAACTCGTCGATGGCCAAGTCGACCAGGTCGGTCCAGTGTTCAAGGTCGGCATCGGCGATCCGCTCGGTCACGCGCTGGAGGAAGGCTTCCAGGTTGCGTATGGCCAGCGCCCGCACGAGGCCCTGTTTGTCGGGGAAAAACTGGTAGAACGTGCCGATCGGGACTTCCGCCCGGCGCGCGACCTCCTTGGTGGTCAACGCGTCGTACCCGACCTGGTCGAGCAGCAGCGCACACTCGTCGAGCATCCGCTCCACCCGCTCAACGCTGCGGCGTTGAGCCGGGCGGCGGCGCAAGGTACTCGTCATGTTCTCCATCCTGGCGCATTACCAGCAAGTACAGTCTTGGTCTTTCCGGCAGATGGCAACATGAGTGATACTCATCTCTCATGAGCACCTTCTTGTGGGGTACGGCTACCGCCGCCTACCAGATCGAAGGCGCCGTCACCGAGGACGGCAGGGGCCCGTCGATCTGGGACACCTTCACCCACGAGCCCGGCCGGATCCGCGACGGCCACACCGGCGACGTGGCCTGCGACCACTACCACCGCACCGCCGAGGACATCGCGCTCATGTCCGGCCTCGGCGTCAACGCCTACCGCTTCTCCCTCTCCTGGCCACGCGTCCTGCCGGCGGGCACCGGCCCGATCAACCCCCGCGGCCTGGCCTTCTACGACCGCCTCGTGGACGACCTCCTGGCCGCCGGCATCACGCCCGTCCCGACCCTGTTCCACTGGGACCTGCCCCAGCCGCTCCAGGACCGCGGCGGCTGGCTGAACAGGGACACGAGCGCCGCCTTCGCCGACTACGCCGGCGCCGTCGCCGCCCGCCTGGCCGACCGCGTCGAGACGTGGATCACCCTCAACGAGCCGTTCGTCCACATGGCCTTCGGCTACGCCCTCGGCCTCCACGCCCCCGGCCAGACCCTGCTCCTCGACGCCCTGCCCGCCGCCCACCACCAGCTCCTCGGGCACGGCCTGGCCACCCTCGCCCTCCGGGCGGCCGGGGCACGGAAGGTGCTCATCAGCAACAACCTGACCCCCGTCTGGCCCGCCTCCGCCGACCCCGCCGACCTGGCCGCCGCCGACGCCTACGACACCCTGCACAACCGCCTGTTCAACGACCCGATCCTCACCGGTGCCTATCCCGACCTGTCGGCCTTCGGCAAGGACGCCCCCGGCGACGACCTGGACGTCATCTCCACCCCCATCGACGGCCTGGGCGTCAACTACTACAACCCGACCCGCATCGCCGCCCCCACCGAACCCGGCTTCCCCTTCTCCGACGCGGGCGTCCAGGGCTACCCGGTCACCGCCTTCGGCTGGCCCGTGGTCCCCGACGGCCTGCGCGAGCTCCTGACCGGACTCAAGGACCGGTACGGCGAGCGGCTGCCGCCCCTCTACATCACCGAGAACGGCTGCTCCCAGCCCGACACCGTCGGGCCCGACGGCACCGTCCACGACCCGGAGCGCATCGCCTTCCTCGACGGCCACCTCAAAGCCGTCCAGCGGGCCCGCGACGAAGGCGTGGACGTGCGCGGCTACTTCGTGTGGTCCCTGCTGGACAACTTCGAGTGGGCCGAGGGCTACAACCAGCGCTTCGGCCTGGTCCACGTGGACTTCGCGACGCTGCGCCGTACCCCCAAGAGCTCCTACCACTGGTTCAAGGCTCACCTGGGCCAGACGTAGGAGCGCGGCAGCCGGCGGGCCAGGCGCACCGAGACGAAGGCGTAGCGGCAGACCAGCTCCTTCACCCACGCGCCGAGGCGGCCGGGCAGGACGAGCTCGATCGGCGCGTCGTCGCGGCGCACCGCCTGGATCACGCCGTCGCGCCGGCCCAGGCTCACGCACTGGACGAGGTACCGGAACCGGAACGGCGCGGCTGCCCGGCCCCGGGCGCGGGCGTTGACGGCGTCGGCGGCGTGCGCGGCTATCGGCATCCCGATCGCGCACGACATGCGCGAGACCCCGGCGCGGGGAACGTTCACCGCGGCGGCGTCGCCGACCACGTAGACGTCGGGGTGGGACACCGAGCGCATCGTCTCGTCGACCAGCGCCCGGCCGCGTTCGTCCACCGCCAGCCCGGCCCGCCGGGCCACGCCGGAGACCGCGAACGAACCCGCCCACACCACGACGTCGGCCGCGATCTCGCCCCGCGAAGTGCGCAGGCCGCCGGGGGTGACCGCCTCGGCCCGCGTGCCCATCGTGACCTCGACGCCCAGCCTGGCCAGCGTTCCGTCGACGTGCGCGCGACCCCGCCGCGAGAGCCCGGGGACGGGCCTGCCGCCCGCGACCAGGCCGACCCGCCAGTCCGGGTAGGTCTCGGCCAGCTCGGTCGCCAGCTCGACGCCGGTCAGGCCGCCGCCCACGACCGTCAGCCTGCCGCCGCCCGCGCGCAGCCGTACCGCGAGCTTGTCGGCGTCCTCGGCGGTGTAGGCGTGCTCGGCCACCCCGGGCACGCTCGTGTCGGTGAAGCTGCCCAGCGCGTAGATCAGCGTGTCGTAGCCGAGCTCCCTGCCGTCCTCCAGCACGATCCTCTTGCCCGCCGGATCGAGCTCCGTCACCCGGCCGGTGACCAGGTGGATGCCGGTGCCGCGGGTCAGCTCGGCCAGCGGCGTGCTCACCGAGGGGCGGCCGGCGGCCAGCTCGTGCAGCCTGACCCGCTCGGTGAAGTGGTCGGTGGCGCTGACCAGGGTGATCCGGTGGCGCCGGTCCAGGCGGAGGGCCGCCGTCATGCCCGCGTACCCGGCTCCGATGACGATGATGTCCATGATTGGCCTCCTAGTTCTGCAAGGGAGACCGGAGGGACGCCGGGAATGTCTGAGTGAGTTACTTCACATGCGTGAGCTTGGCCGGGTTCCTGACCACGTCGATCTCGGTGATGCGGCCGTCGGCGACGGCGAAGGCCAGCACGCAGTCCACCGTGTCACCGGCGCGCACGACCACGCCGGGCCCGCCGTTGACCTCGACGAAGTCCGCGGTCATGCCGGTGTACCACTGCTCGACCAGGCCGAGCACCAGCCTGGCCACCTTCTCCGCGCCCACGATCGGCACCAGCGCCGCGGTGACCGCGCCGCCGCCGTCGGTCCGCCAGACGACCTCGGGGTCGAGCAGGGCGAGCAGCGCGCGCAGGTCGCCGGTGGTGGCGGCGGTCGCGAACGCCTGCACCGCCGCGTCGTGCTCGCCGCGGTCGGGTGAGCGCCGCGGCGCGTAGTCGCGCACCCGCAGCCGCCCGCGCGCCGCGAGCTGGCGCACCGCCCCGGGACTGCGGCCGAGGATCCCGGCGATCTCCTCGTACGGCACCGCGAACACGTCGTGCAGCACCAGAGCCGTCCGCTCGGCCGGGCTCAGCCGTTCCTGCACGGCCAGAAGCGCCATGCCCACCGACTCGTCGATGGCCGCCCGGTCCTCGGGCCCCGGCTCCTCGACCACGGGCTCGGGCAGCCAGGGGCCGACGTAGGACTCGCGCCGGGCCCTGATCGCGCCGAGCATGTCGTAGCAGACCCGGCTGACGACGGTGGTCAGGTAGGCGCGGGGGTCGGCGACGTGCTCCCGGTCGGC
This sequence comes from Nonomuraea typhae, assembly GCF_009760925.1. GTDB lineage: Bacteria > Actinomycetota > Actinomycetes > Streptosporangiales > Streptosporangiaceae > Nonomuraea > Nonomuraea typhae. Next base: position 386,030 of record NZ_VRLV01000009.1, on the reverse strand, counting down.
CTGCCGCCAGCGCAGCCAGGTCTCCTGCACGGCGTCCTCGGCGTCGGCCACGCTGCCGAGCAGCCGGTAGGCCACGGCCCACAGGTGGCCGCGGTGCTCCTGGAAGTCCATCAGAACACGGAGACGTGCACGTGGTCCCAGTGGTTGGCCGTGACTCCGCCGCGGTCGGACATGGGGTCCCAGCCGCCGCCGGAACGGATGTCGTAGTAGCGCTGCTTCCAGATGAGGTACATGACGCCCATCCGGGAGCCGTTCTGGATGAGGAACTGGGAGATGGCGTCGCCCCACTCGGCGGCGCTGCCGCTGGCCATGGTGCCGCCGGTGGTCATCATGAAGTCGCAGGCGCGGCCCTTGCCGTGCTCGCCGGGGTCGCCGGGGCGCAGGCAGCCGACCGCCTTGACGGGGAAGTTGCGCATGATCTCGTCGCGGACGGCGACCATGCGGGGCGTGAGGCCGTCGGCGCCGCCGGGGGTCTGGAAGCCGTACTTGGCCAGCAGGCGCTCGACGTCGCGGCGCTTGCCCTTCATCTCCTTGATCTTCTTCTCCAGGTCCTTGATCTTGGCGTCCGCGGCCTTCTTCGCCGTCTCCGCCTGCTTGATCAGGGTCTGGATGCGCAGGACCCGGTTGGTGCGCTCGTCGGACATGTACTGCAGGGTCGCCGCCTGGCCGAGCAGCAGGGCCGGGTCGCCGACGCCGAACAACTGGGTGCCGTCGAGCGGCCCGGTCATGTAGGTGCTCTGGGCGATGCCGGCGACCTCGCCGCGCGCGGAGTCGAGCTGGGCGCGCAGACCGGAGGCGCTGTCGGTGGCCTTCTTGGCCAGCAGGCGGGCGTCTTCGAGAAACTCGATCTGGCCTCGGTAAAGCTTGTTGAGCTGGGCCGCCTGCTTGGTTAGCTTGCGGAGTTGGGCCGGGCCGCCGGGATCGGCGACGGCGGCCCGCGGGAGGGGTACGGCGAGCAGCGCGACGAGGGCGGCGGCACTGGCGGCGAAACGCCCGATTCTCACGCTCGTCCCTCCCCTTCTAGACGTGGCGACTATAGAAGATGATCTTGGTGCTTGCCACCGGAACCGGCGAACCCATGCACCATTGGCGAAGTATCTACCACTTTGTGAGCTGGCCCGGAACTTTGGGCCTTGCCGAGGTCACAGCGCCGGGCGAGATTTCGAGCGAATCGTCTCTGCGAAGGGGCAGACCGTGTCTCGTTCATTAGCGCTCCTCTCCGCCGTCTTACTCGGCTTAGCCACCTCCCTCGTCGCCGTGGAGGCCCAGGCGGCGGTCGTCGACCCGCTCCCGCCCGCCGACCGGATCGAGCTCTACCAGCTCGAAAGCCCCCTGGGCACCGGCGAGAAACTGAGGGAAGCCGGCTACGACGTCGTCCAGCAGCAGGTGACCGCGGGCAAGGAGCACATCGAGCTGACCGCCGACCAGGCGGGGCTCGCCGGGCTGGCCAAACTCGGCCACAAGCCCGAGCCCGTGCGCAACCAGCAGGGCCAGACACAACTGGAGGCGGCCAGGGCCCAGGCCGCCGCCGGGTACAACGTCTGGAAGTCCTACTCCGAGCCGGGCGGCATCGCCGACCAGCTCAGGGCCATCGCCGGCGCCAACAAGGACGTCGTCAAGCTGATGTCCATCGGCAAGACCGTCCAGGGCAAGGACATCCTCGCGGCCAAGGTCACCAACCTGGCCCGCATCCTGCCCGACGGCGCCAAGCCCGCGGTGCTCTACTCCGCCACCCAGCACGCCCGCGAATGGATCGCCGCCGAGGTCAACCTGCGGCTGCTGAAGCACGTGGTGGCCAACAAGAACGCGCTCAAGCGCCTGCTGGGCACCAGCGAGCTGTGGTTCCTGCCGGTGGCCAACCCCGACGGCTACGACTTCACCTTCACCGAGGGCAACCGCCTGTGGCGCAAGAACCTGCGCGACAACAACGGCGACGGCGCCATCACCCGCGGCGACGGCGTGGACCCGAACCGGAACTTCCCCACCAACTTCCACTACGACGAGGAGGGCTCCTCCTCGATCCCGAGCAGCGACACCTACCGCGGCCCCGGCCCGGCCAGCGAGCCGGAGACCAAGGCGTTCGACGGGCTGATGAAGCGCATCCGCTTCGCCTTCAACGTCAACTACCACTCCTTCGGGCCGCTGATCCTCTACCCGATGGGCGTGCAGATCGCCACGGAAACCGCGGACAACCCGATCTACGAGGCACTGTCCGGCGACGACGCCAACCCGGCCATCCCCGGCTTCGACCCCGATCTCGGCGCCGAGCTGTACATCACCAACGGCGACACCAACGACCGCGCGCACGGCGAGTACGGCACGCTGTCCTGGACCCCCGAGCTGAACGAGGGCTGTGAAGGCTGCGGCTTCGTCTTCCCCGACGACGAGGCGCTGGTCCAGGCGGAGTTCGAGAAGAACATCCCCTTCGCCCTCGACGTCGCCAAGTCCGCGCCGAACCCCGTCGAGCCGTCCAGCCACCTGGGCAACACCACTCCCGACTTCGTCCTCGACCCCTTCGAGACCAGCAACGGCCGTGACCAGGTCGTCCAGGTCAACGCCAAGCGCAAGCTGGGCCCGATCTGGATGCACTACCAGGTCAACGGCGGCAGGACCAAGATCGCCCTGGCCGGCGAGTGGAAGGGCGGCGAGCGCTACGGCAAGGGCTACAACCGCTACTACCACTGGATGCGCGGCAAGATCACCGGCACGAAGCCGGGTGACTCGGTGAAGGTCTGGTTCAGCTCGCTGACCAAGAAGAGCGACTCGTTCACCTACAAGGTCAACACCGACATCGGCGGCAAGGTGCTCGTACTGGCCGCCGAGGACGTCACCGGCATCAGCCCCGCCCAGGGCGTGACCGAGGCCAAATACGCCGACGAGTACGTGACATCACTCGACGAGGCCGGCCACAGCTCCGACGTCTACGACATCGACAAGCTCGGCCGCAAGGCCCCGCACCCGCTGGGCAACCTGAGCCACTACCGGGCCGTCGTCTGGGAGACCGGCGACGACATCATCCCGAGAAGCACGGGCCAGGTCGCCGGCACCACCTCCAAGCTCGGCGTCGACACCGAACTGGCCGTGCGCGACTACCTCAACGAGGGCGGCAAGCTGCTGCACGCCGGCAAGTACCCGTCGTTCGCCGCCAACAACAACGGCGCCTACTACTACCAGCCCAACCAGCCCGCGCTGCCCGAGTGCACGGTCCCCGACGACCCGCCGTGCATCCCGATCTTCAACGACTTCCAGCAGTACTGGCTCGGCGCCTACGTCTTCTTCGACGACGCCGGCACCGACCACGGCACCGGCAACCCCTTCGCACTCCAGGGCAAGGGCGGCGCCTTCGAGGGCTTCACCGGCACGCTGGAGCCGAGCCACACCAACTCCTACGTGGCCACCTCCGCCATCCTGCCCGCCGCGCAGTTCCCGCTGTTCGCCAGCTCCGCCCAGGTCAAGTGGGTACGGCCCGGCGGCCCGTTCGACCCGCACACCGGCGCCTGGGACGTCTACAGCGGCATCGCCGACGTCTCGTGGAAGCGCCTGACCAAGACCATCGACCTGACCGGCAAGTCCAGCGGCTCCCTGTCGTTCTGGACCTCCTTCGACACCGAGGCCGCCTGGGACTTCCTGACGGTCGAGGCCCGCACCGCCGGCCAGGACGACTGGACCACCCTGCCCGACCTCAACGGCCACACCACCCAGGACACCGGAGAGAGCTGCAAGACCGAGAACTCCGGCGGCTGGCGCGTCATCCACCCGTTCACCCAGCGCTACCAGGGACCCAACTGCGAGCCGGCCGGCTCCAGCGGCGCCTGGCACGCCGCCTCGGGCAACGGGGCCGGCTGGCAGCAGTGGAAGGTCGACCTGACCCCGTACGCGGGCAAGAAGGTCGAGCTGTCGATCTCCTCCATCAGCGACTGGGCCACCCAGGGCGCCGGCGTCTTCCTGGACGACTTCGCGGTCACCCTGGACGGCGCCACCACCGAGCAGACCTCCTTCGAGTCCGACCTGGGCGGCTGGACCGCCACCGACCCGCCGGCCGGCTCGGCGCCGTCGGTGAACACGTGGTTCCGCACCAACCAGGTCTTCGAGGAGGGCGGCGGCATCACCACCCGGGACACCGTCTACCTCGGCTTCGGCGCGGAAAGCCTGACCACGCAGGCCACCCGCACCGACCTGGTCAAGCGGGCGCTGAAGCACCTGCTCGGCTGACGGTTTCCCACCCGTGAGGGGTACGGCGCGGCGCCGCCGTACCCCTCGCTCTTTCCCGTCCCTGGCCGATCACCCTTTCCCCGCCTCTCGCCGATCCCTTGCCGATCTCCACAGAACATGGTTCGGTTTCCCTGGACACCGCTCTCCGGCGGAGCGAGACTTACCAAGCAAGCATTCGGTCGGTAGGAGGCTCACGACATGCGCCAGCACGACACGCTGTTCATCGGGGGCGAATGGGTGGCCCCCGCGGGCACCGGTGTGATCGACGTCATCTCCCCCCACACCGAAGAGGTCGTCGGCCGCGTCCCCGACGGCACCCCGGCCGACATGGACCGCGCGGTCGCCGCCGCCCGCGCGGCCTTCGACCACGGGCCCTGGCCGCGGATGACCTTCGCCGAGCGGGCCGCCGTCATCGACCGGCTCGCCGGCATCTACGCCGCCCGGCAAGGCGAGATGGCCGCGCTGATCACCGAGGAGATGGGCTCGCCCATCACGTTCTCCAACCTCGCCCAGGCGCCGCAGCCGCTCGGCATGCTGCAGTTCTACGCCGAGTACGGCAAGACCTTCGCGCAGGAGGAGCAGCGGCCCGGCCTGTTCGGCCCGACCACGGTCCGCCGCGAACCCGTCGGCGTCGTCGCCGCCATCGTCCCGTGGAACGTCCCGCAGTTCGTCGCCATGACCAAGGTCGCCCCGGCGCTGCTGGCCGGCTGCACGATCGTGCTCAAGCCCGCCCCCGAGACGCCGCTCGACTCCTACCTGTTCGCCGAGATGGTGAAGGAGGCCGGGATCCCCGACGGCGTCCTCAACATCGTCCCCGCGGGCCGCGAGGCCGGCGAACACCTCGTCTCCCACCCCGGCGTCGACAAGGTCGCCTTCACCGGCTCCACCGCCGCCGGCCGCCGCATCGCCGCCATCTGCGGCGAGCAGCTCAAGCGCGTCAGCCTCGAACTCGGCGGCAAGTCCGCCGCCATCATCCTCGACGACGCCGACCTGCCCGCCAGCATGGGCATGCTGGCCATCGCCTCCCTCATGAACAACGGCCAGGCGTGCGTCGCCCAGACCCGCATCCTCGCCTCGCGCAACCGGTACGACGAGGTCGTGGAGGCCGTCGCCGGCATGGTGACGTCCCAGCCCGTGGGCGACCCCGCCGACCCGGCCACCGGCATCGGCCCGCTGGTCGCCAAGCGGCAGCAGGAGCGCGTCGAGGGCTACATCAAGACCGGCATGGACGAGGGCGCCAAAGTGGTGGTCGGCGGCCTGTCCAGGCCCATGGACCGCGGCTGGTACGTCGCCCCGACCGTCTTCGCCGGCGCCACCAACGACATGCGCATCGCCCGCGAGGAGATCTTCGGCCCCGTCCTGACCGTCATCCCCTACGACGACGAAGCCGACGCCATCCGCCTGGCCAACGACAGCGAGTACGGCCTGTCCGGCACGGTCTGGACCGCCGACGCCGACCACGGCATGGACATCGCCCGCCAGGTCCGCACCGGGACCTACGGCGTCAACTGCCTGATGCTGGAGGCCAACGTCCCCTTCGGCGGCTACAAGGCCAGCGGCCTCGGCCGCGAACTCGGCCCCGAGGGCCTCAACGCCTACCTGGAGTACAAAACCATCGCCCGCCTCGGCTAACCCCCATCCCCCTTGGGTGTTGGGACTGGGTGAAGGGGATGGGGAATACGAAAAGGGCCCGCTTGCCAGTGCGGACCCTCTTCGCATGCCGAGATGGGCAACCCAGCGCGCCCCCGCAACGCTGGGCGACCACAGGACTACCTGAAGTATGTCCCAAGGTCCCACCGGGGATGTTTTCCTTCCCCAAGGTCTTTCTCCCGGCGGTTTCTTTCCATCCGCCCTAGGTAGACGACTATTACTCAGGAAAGGTTCGAAACAATCCACTTCCCGATCCGCCGCACCAGGTCAGGCCGGGCGGCCGACTCGGCGTGGCCGTACCCGGGCTCGACCCACAGCTCCTTGGGTTCCCGGGCGGCGGAGTGGAGTTGGTGGGCGTGGTCGAGCGGGAAGAAGGTGTCGGCGTCCCCGTGGACCACGAGCAGCGGCGTGGGCGAGATGAGGGCGGCGGCTTCGTGCGGGGGCATGGGCACGGGGTCCCACTGGCCGCGGGCGATGCGGGTGCGCTTCACCACGCGGGCGGCCATCCGGCCGATGGGGCGCTCGATCGCCCAGTGGACCTGGCGCATGGGCTTGGTGCCCCGGTAGTACCAGCGCGCCGGCCCGCTGACCGCCACGACCGCGTCCACCCCGCCGTGCAGGGCCGCATGCCGTACGGCGATGGCCGCCCCCATGGAGAAGCCGACCACGGCCACCTTGCGGTATCCGATGACCCGGGCGTGCCGTACCGCGGCCTCCACGTCCAGGACCTCCAGGTCGCCCACGGTGGTTTCGCCGCCCGAGCGGCCGTGACCGCGGAAGTCGAAGGACACCACGCCGCCGAACCGGCTGAAGACGTGGGTGATGCGCCGCGTGTCCGCGCACCGCCACGACCCGGTGAACCCGTGGGCGAGCACGATGCCGATGTCAGAGGCGCCCGGCGTGTGGGCGCCTTCGAGGCGGATGCCGTCCGTGGTTCTGAGCATGACGGGGAAATTTGCGGCAAATGGCATGAAACCGAGCTTATGCACCCAGTTCTGCGACGCTCATCACGACCCTGATCCGCGAGTCCGCGGCGGCTTCCCAGGCCCGCGGGTCGTCGGAGATCATCAGCCGGGCGGAGCTGCCGGCGATCCGTTCGCGCATGCCGTCGCCGTCGGGTGCCAGCGGCGAGACGACGGCTCCCGCGGCCATCACCGCGTCGGCGGTCACCAGAAGGTCGGACCCGACCGGCAGGCAGACCAGGACGGTGTCACCCGCCCGCACCCCTCGGCGCCGGAGCAGCGCGGCCGCCGTGGCCAGCCGCTCATCGTGCTGCTCTTCGGTGAGCGTCTGTCCCGTCCCGGGGTCGATCATGACGATCCGCTGCTCCATGCGACCACGGTAAAGACGCGGCCTTCCCGGCACATGGGGCGGATTATGCAGATCGTTATGCAGAAGGCACCCCGTGATCGGCCGCCCACACGGCGATCTGCGCCCGGGAGGTGTAGCCGAGTTTCTCCATGATGTTGGCGATGTGCCGGGCGACCGTGGCGGGGCTGATCACGAGCTCCCCGGCGATGGCCTTGTTGGACAGGCCCCGGGTGAGCAGGCCGGCGATCTCCCGCTCGCGGGTGGTCAGCAGCGCGGCCGGCGGCGCCTCCACCTGGAGCGGACCGGCGTCCACCGGCTCGGGCCGACGGCCTTCCAGCACCAGCGTGGCCACCTCGAACGCGGGCCGGGAGCGCCCGCGGGACCACAACGCGGTGGTACGGCCCTCACCGAGCTGGGCCCGGGCCGCCGCCAGCAGCTCGTCGACCTTGACCGAGCCGGTCCGCTGCCCCATCGACTCGCGCAGGGCGGCCACCGCCGCCGAGGCCAGGACGGCGCCCTCCAAGTCGCCCTCGGCCCTGGCCAGCGCGCTCAGCGACACCATGCACCGGTTGAGCGCCTGCCGCAGGCCGCACTCGCGGGCCACCGACAGCGCCTCGGCCAGTTGTTCCCTGGCGGCCTGGACGTCGCCCAGTTGCGCGCGGACCCGGCTGCTCCTGGCGAGGTTCTGGGCCAGGTCGCCGCGGTTGCCGAGTTTGCGCAGCCAGGAGATGGCCGCGCCGTACTGCTCGGCGGCCGTCTCCAGGTCGCCTCTGGTCTCGGCGGCGAGGCCGAGGTGGGAGGTGGCCATCGCGAGGATCCACGGGTGGGCGTGCGCGGTGGCCGCGGCGTGGGCCTCCTCGGCGCCGCGCTGGCCTTCGCGCTGGCGGCCGCGCTGCAGCGCCTGGATGGACCCCTCGATGAGCGCCCCGGTCTCGTTGAAGCGGTCGCCCTGCTGCCGGGCCACGGCCAGCGCGGTCTCGATGTGCCCGGCCGCCTCGTCGCCCCTGCCCATGCGCAGCAGCGCGCCGGCGGCGACGGTGTGGGCGGTGGCCAGCACGAACGGGTCGCCGGCCATGCCCGCGAGGCCCTCACGCGCGGCGTTCAGGCCGCTGTCGAGGTCGTCGCGGGTCAGCAGGCCGTAGGCCATGTACCCCTTGGCCAGCGCGACCTGCTCCGGCGGCACGTGGCTGAGGTCCTGGCCGAGCAGGCGCTCGATCCAGCCGACCACCTCCGCGGCGCTGCCGCCGAGCGAGAGCAGCCCGCTGCTGCGCATGCACAGGCGCAGGCCCATGGTGAGGTTGCCCGAGCGCAGCGCCCACTCCAGCGCCGCCCGCTGGTCGTCGAGCCGCTCGCGGCTGCCGGTGTGGGCGGCCAGGCGCTCCTGCCAGGTGAGGCCGGGGGTGAGGAACTCCGTCTCGAAGGCCCGCTCCTGGAGCTTGCACAGCACCCGCAGGTGCAGGTCGCGCACCATCCGCTCCTCGTCGGAGTCGGCCAGCCGCTCGGCGGCGAACTGCCGGATGGTGTCGAGCAGGCGAAACCGGCCCCGTCCCGCGTCGCAGATCACCAGCGACTTGTCCACGAGCGCGCCGAGCAGCGTGACGATCCGCGACTCCGACAGCGGTGGCTCCGCGCACACGCGTTCGACCAGGTCCAGGTCGAAGCCGCCGGCCAGCACCGACAACCGGCGCAGCAGCGTCCTCTCCGCCTGCGAGAGCAGGTCGTGGCTCCACTCGACCGCCGCGGCCAGCGTGCGCTGGCGGGCGGGAGCCGTACGGTCGCCCGTGGTGAGCAGGGCGAAGCGGTCGTCGATGCGGTCGGCGATCTGGCCGGGGCTGAGCATGCGGGTGCGGGCGGCGGCGAGTTCCAGGGCCAGCGGCAACCCGTCGAGGGCGTGGCAGAGCCTGGCCACGTCCCTCAGGCTCTCCTCGCCGAGCCGGGTGCCGGCGGCCCGGGCGCGGTTCAGGAACAGGCGCACGGACTCGGCCCGCGCCGGGTCGTCGCCGGGCAGGTCGAGCGGCGGCACGTGCCACATCAGCTCGCCGGGGATGCGCAACGCCTCCCGGCTGGTGGCCAGCACGCGCACGCCGGGGCAGCCGGCCAGCAGCGCCGCGGCCACATGGGCGGTGGCCTCGACCAGGTGCTCGCAGTTGTCCAGCAGGATCAGGCACCGGGCGCCGGCCAGCCGGGCGACGACGGCGTCGAGGAGGTCCTGGCCGCGCTCACTCTCCAGCCCGAACACCTCGGCGATCTCCTGCGCCACCAGCTCGGGCCGGGTGATCGAGGCCAGCTCGACCAGCCACACGCCGTCGGCGAAGCCGCCGACCAGCCGGTCGGCCACGCGCATGGCCAGCCTGGTCTTCCCGATGCCGCCGACGCCGCAGAGGGTCACCGCGCGCGTCTCGTCGAACAGCGCGCACAGGTCGGCGATGTCACGCTCCCGGCCGACGAACCTGTTGGGCTCGACGGGCAGATTGTGCCGCGGGGCATCCGCCATGCTTTCACCCTCGCTCACTTGGCGCTCTCTGTCACCGGTTTCTCACAGAGCGAGTGAGCTCACGACCGCCCGGTCGTCGATCACGCGCAGCAGCGGATCGCCCAGCAGCCGCCTGGCCAGTTCGTACGGCGCCACGACCAGCGTGGCCGCGTGCTCGCTGGCCAGCACCCGGCAGCCGATGAGCGTCGGCTCGTGCGCCACCACGACCTGCGCGCCGCAGGCGAAGACGAGGTCCATCGTCCGCAGCGCCTTGAGCGGGTCGTTGACGGCGACGAGGACCACGTCGTCCTTGACGATGTGCAGCCGGGTGGCCAGCCTGCGCAGGTCGCCGGTGAGGTCCTCGTGCGTCAGGACGTGCCGCCCGTCGAGGCTCAGGGCGGGGCCGGCGAGCGGGCCGAAGTCGACCGACGCCTCGCCGATCAGCGAGGAGAACCGGTCGGCCCCCTGGCCGGGCTCGAAGGTGAACACCTTCTCCGCCCGCGTCTCGCGCCTTCGGTTGACGATGGCCAGGCCGGCGGCGGTGCTCGTGGGGCCGAGCACCGCGACGCCGCCCGACCACGCGACGGCGTGCACGGCGCAGGGCAGCGCCGCGCCGGGCGGCAGGTCGACCAGCACGCGGTCGCCGTACCGCAGCCCGTGGCGGCGCAACCCTGCCGCCGCGTGCGTGACTCGGCGGACGAGAGTGGCATAAGTCATGACTTCACCGGTGCGCACGTCGGTGACGGCGGGCCGGTCGCCGCGCGCCGGCGCGGCCTGCATGACCATCTCTGTCCAGGTCATGCCGCCAATGTAGGGAGCATCGCGCGTCCCGGCATCATCACGAATGTGCATGCGGCTATGTATCTCTGCGTCCGCGGTAGGGAAATGACGCTCAAGGAATCAGAAGTGGTCGCCGAGATGTTCACCACAGTGACCCTGTCGTTCCTGCTCACGCCTGACGGCGCGGTTTCACTGGGCAGCGACGAGCCCGCACCTGCCATGAGCGGGATCAACTAGACTTAAACGGCCGCGGTTCGCGCGGTCAGCCTCCACGATCACAGAGCGAGACGTCATCATGCCTTTGAACAGCCGCGACGACCTGCGGAACATCGCGATCATCGCGCACGTCGACCATGGCAAGACCACGCTGGTCGACGCCATGCTCTGGCAGTCCGGGGCCTTCCGCGCCAACCAGGACGTCGACGACCGCGTCATGGACTCCAACGACCTCGAGCGCGAGAAGGGCATCACCATTCTCGCCAAGAACACCGCCGTCAAGCACGGCGACATGACCATCAACATCATCGACACCCCCGGCCACGCCGACTTCGGCGGCGAGGTCGAGCGCGGGCTGTCGATGGTCGACGGCGTGGTGCTGCTGGTGGACGCCTCCGAGGGGCCGCTGCCGCAGACCCGGTTCGTGCTGCGCAAGGCGCTGGCCGCCAAGATGCCGGTCATCCTGTGCATCAACAAGGTCGATCGGCCCGACGCCCGCATCGCCGAGGTCGTGGACGAGGTCTACGCGCTGTTCATGGACCTCGACGCGACCGACGACCAGATCGAGTTCCCGATCGTCTACGCCTCGGCCAAGGCCGGTCGCGCCTCGCTGGCGCGGCCCGCCGACGGCGGCATGCCCGACTCCGAGGACCTCGAGCCGCTGTTCGACATCATCAAGTCGACGATCCCGGCGCCCACCTACGACCCGAGCGCGCCGCTGCAGGCCCACGTCACCAACCTCGACGCCTCCTCCTACCTGGGCCGGATCGCGCTGTGCCGCATCCACCAGGGCACGATGAAGAAAGGCCAGCAGGTCGCCTGGTGCAAGACCGATGGCACGATCCAGCGTGTCAAGATCACCGAGCTGCTGATGACCGAGGCGCTGGAGCGCAAGCCCGCCGAGGAGGCGGGCCCCGGTGACATCATCGCGATCGCGGGCATCCCGGAGATCATGATCGGTGAGACCCTCGCCGACCCCGACGACCCGCGCCCGCTGCCGCTCATCACGGTGGACGAGCCGGCCATCTCGATGACCATCGGCACCAACACCTCGCCGCTGGTCGGCAAGGTCAAGGGCGCCAAGGTCACCGCCCGCATGGTCAAGGACCGCCTGGAGAAGGAGCTCGTCGGCAACGTCTCGCTGCGGGTGCTGCCCACCGAGCGCCCCGACGCGTGGGAGGTCCAGGGCCGTGGCGAGCTGGCGCTGGCCATCCTGGTCGAGCAGATGCGCCGCGAGGGCTACGAGCTGACTGTCGGCAAGCCGCAGGTCGTCACCAAGGAGATCGACGGCAAGGTGCACGAGCCGGTCGAGCGCCTGACGGTCGACTGCCCCGAGGAGTACCTCGGCGCCGTCACCCAGCTGCTGGCCGTCCGCAAGGGCCGCATGGAGCACATGACCAACCACGGCACCGGCTGGATCCGGATGGAGTTCGTGGTCCCGGCCCGCGGCCTGATCGGCTTCCGCACCGAGTTCCTCACCGAGACGCGCGGCACCGGCCTGGTGCACCACGTCTTCGAGGCGTACGAGCCGTGGTTCGGCGAGCTGCGCACCCGCAACAACGGCTCGCTGGTGGCCGACCGCTCCGGTCCGGTCACCGCGTTCGCGATGCTCAACCTGCAGGAGCGCGGCACGCTCTTCGTCTCCCCCACCACGGAGGTGTACGAAGGCATGATCGTCGGGGAGAACTCCCGCTCCGACGACATGGACGTCAACATCACCAAGGAGAAGAAGCTCACCAACATGCGCTCCTCCACGGCCGACGTCACCGAGACGCTGACGCCGCCGCGGGTGCTCTCGCTGGAGCAGGCGCTGGAGTTCATCCGCGACGACGAGTGCGTGGAGATCACGCCGGAGACGGTCCGCATCCGCAAGGTCGTCCTCGACGCGGCCACCCGCGCCCGCACCGCCGCCCGCGCCAAGCGCGGCAGCTGACACACGCACAGGGGGTACGGCGGAGCGCGCCGTACCCCCTTCGTCGTGCTATCGGAGAACCAGGCGCCGCTGCTCCCCCACGGGCGGCCGGGCCCAGGTGACCTCACCGTCGTCGATGAGCCGCTGGACCACCTCCCGCATGGGCTCACCGGCACGGTGGCGATCGGCCACCTTGCCCAGATCGATCATCAGGGTGTTCTCGTCGTCCCCGGGCGCCACCACCGACACGTAACCGAGGGCGGCGTCGCCGTACCAGCTGCCGAGCTCCCCGGTGACCTCGCGGACGGCCGCGAGGACCTCGGCGCCGACGGGTCCGCTCAGGTGCAGGACCCCGGGCTGGCCGACCTCGACCAGTACCTTCATGAGGCCCGCGACCGCGCCGGCGGGGTCGCGCAGGGCGTTGTGGCTGAGCGCGGCGAAGCGCGCGGCCAGCACGTACAGCGAGATCGCCCGGGGCGGTCCGGACAGCGTCAGGACCCCGTGTTCCCCGTGGATGGTGAGTTCGCCGCCGGCTTCGTCGTAGGCGCGCAGTCCGGCCATGAGGGCCGTCTCCGCCTGGGCGGTCAGCTGTAGTTGCCAGGCCCACTTCCGCTCGACCGGGAAGCGGCCGTCGTCAGGCACTCCCTTCTCCTTGTTGCGGCGAAGTCGCCGGGTGATCCACACGATTTCGCAGTCCCCTCTCTGCTCATCGGCACAAAGGGGGCAGACTAGTGCGATCTAGAAATCCGGCGGACCGGTGTAATCACACCGTTACCTACTCGCGTGGAACATCAGCCGCCACAGATGAATCATCCAAGGTGTGGGCCTGATCCGAATGATCGTCGCGTACGGGCTTGCCGCGATCTCGGCGGCGGCGATCATCTGGAGTACCGTCCTCGCGACGCCCGTCGACCGGCCGCTGTCCCCCGTGGTGCCGGACCCCTCGCGCCCCCTGCCCGCCGACACCGCCGGGGAGCGCAAGGTCACCACCGACGTCACCATCGCCCGGGCCACCTCCGAGGACCTGCGCCAGGTCCCCAGGGCCCGCATCGACGAACGGCTGGACCAGGCCCGGGTGACGATCACGCACACGTTCCGCATGGACGAGGAGGACCCGCTCGCCGCCTGGCTCAGGAGCGCCCAGCCCGCCGATCTGCGCACGGTGATCGACAAGGGCCTCGGCGTGACCGCGGTCAGCGGCGGCTGGCTGGCGCCCACGGTGCGTTACCCGGCCGAGCTCGTCACCTCCGCGGGCAAGACCACCGCGCGCTTCCAGGTGATCGTCCTGCGCCAGCTCGCCCGCGGCCAGGAGCTGAACCTCGAGTTCAACAGCCCGACCGCCCACCCGCTGCTGACCCCGCAGCGCACGATCACCCTGTTCCCGACCGAATGGACCGTCCTGCGCACCTCGGGCATCGAACCCGAGCGCGAGGAGGCCGAGCGGCTGCAGTTCACGGTCAACTTCCGCGTCACCGTCACCCTCGTGCACGACTCCTACGGCTTCGCCGACCAGGAGCAGGAACCCGCCTTCTCATGGGGCACCGAGCTGGCCATCGGCACCGCGCTGGCGCTCATCGCCCTCCTGCTGCGCTCGCTCGGCCCGGCGTGGTGGCGGCAGCCGCGCAACCGCGAGCTCGCCTTCGTGCTGGCCCTCGCCCTGCCCATCCTGGCCAGCCCGTTCTACGCCACGGGCCTGGAGGGCATCGCCTACGTGGTGATGTTCGGCGCCCTGCCCCTGTTCGCGCTGCGCCACGCCACCCGCGTCGTGCCCACCCCCGCGCCCTGGACCACCCGCGACGCGCTCATCGTCACGGCGCTCGGCGTGCTGCTCGCCTTCGGCATGCTCCTCTGGTCGGGCCGCCACGTCCAGCTCCCGTATCCCGTGCTGATCGCCGCCACCGCCGTCACGGTCCTGGCCGCCGCGGGCTCGGCGATCGTCTTCAGCTCCGACCTCGGCATCCGCTTCGTGGTCGTACGGCTGGCCACCGTGGCCGCCGGGACCGCCGTCGGCGCCCTGGCGCTGGCCCTGTGGTTCAAGGCGCTGCTGCACGGCGTCTACCCGCCCGACAGCATCCGCCTGGTGCTGGGCCTGTTCTGGTCGCTGATCCCGATCGCCGCGGTCGCCGTCGTGTGCCGGACCTGGTCGCGCCGCGCCGTGGCCGCCGCGGTCGTCCTCAGCCTGCTCATGCAGGGCTCGCCCACGGAATGGCTGGACGACGGCTCCTGGAGCACCGCCGCCGGCCACCCCGACCCGGTCTTCGGCTCCCTGGCGCTCACCCCGCTGGTGCGCGGCGTCCTGGGACTGCTCCTGCTCGGCTTCGCCCTGCTGGTGCTGCGCCTGCGCCGGCTCGGCGCCCGCCAGGAGGCCATCCACCACCCCTCCGCCGTGGCCGGCGTGACCGTCTGCCTCATGGTGCTCTACCTGTCCCCGCGCGGCAGCGGCGACCTGCCCGACCTCGACGTGAGCGTGCCGCTGCTGTCGATCACCTCGATCGTCGCCTGGGTCAGCGCGTGGTGGCTGCTCGGCCCCGCCCCCGAGGGCCTGGTCGAGCCGCAGACCCCGGAGGAGCACCGGGCGATGGTCAGGGCCGCCCTGCACAAGCGCCTCCTGCTCGACTCCGAGCAGGAGCTGTACCGGTCCGGCCGCGGCAGGATCGGCACCGGCGAGATGTCCATGGCCGACTTCGAACAGCAGCGCGCCGAACTCGAAACCGCCCTGGCCGACCACGGCCGCCACCCCGAGACCGCCTTCGCCACCGGCGCCGCCTGCCCGCCCTGGCACAACGGGGTGCAGGCGTTCGTGGTCTGCCTGCTGCTGAGCCTGCCGTTCGTGTTCATGTACGGCCTGCCCAACGGCCCCGACCTGGCCCACTACCTCTTCGACGCCCGCTACCTGCTGACCCTGCCCGCCTTCGGCTTCCTGTACGGCTACTTCTACCCGCGGATCAAGGGCACCCAGCCCATGACCAAGGTGCTGCACGTGATGGTGGCGGCCCTGCTCACCGGGTTGTCCGCCTACATCCCCGCCTTCGTCGAGCCGGACGTGTCCATCCCGGACAAGCTGCGGCTGCTGGCGATCGTGGTGGGACAGGTGGCGCTGGTCTTCATCGGCCTCGGCCTGTTCTGGGAGTGGCGCCACATGCACCTGGCCGGCGAGCCGTGGGCCCGGGTCAGGAACGTGCGCAGTCTGCGCAGCCTGGCCGCGCCGCTGGTGGCCGTGCTGATCGCCGTGGCCACCGCCGTGGCCACCTCGGCCGCCAGCCAGACGGTGGACCGCATCCTGACCGGCGGCGGCCCCTAGACCGCGGCTCCTAGGCTGCGGCTCCTAGACCGCGGCTCCTAGACCGCGGCTCCTAGGCCGCGGCTCCTAGGCCGCGGGACCCTAGAGCCGGGGCTCCGGCCCGGGCCGGTGCAGCACGGTGTAGCCCTCGCGGGCGAAGCGCACCTGGTAGCCGTTGGCCCGCAGCATGCGCAGCCGTTCTGACTGCTCCGCCGTACTCTTGAACGGGAAGGTGAGCCTGCCGGTGTCGGCCACCACCCAGGGCGCCCACCGGGGCGTGCGATCCCACAGCAGCACCCGGGCGCGCGCGGTCAGCTGCGGCCCCACGTAGTTGGCGCTCTCGACCAGCGCTCCGTCAGGCACCACGGCGGCCGCCTCGACGGCGGCGCGTTCCCTGGCCGACCACCGGTAGGAGTCCGGGTTCCCGAGCTCGGCCAGCGCGAAGAACGGCACGGTGGCCACCGCGAACACCACGACCCCGGCGGCCCAGACCCGGCGCAGCCGGGCGAGGCGCCGTATCCCGTCCGCCCCCGCCGCGAACAACACCACGACCAGGAAGGCGTTGTAGTGGTGATCGGGCGCCCACCAGTTGGGGAAGGAACTGGCCAGCATGCGCTCGGCCAGCAGGGGCAGCGCCATGAGCACCAGCGGGGAGGCCAGTGCCGCCAGCAGGGTGAGCGCCAGCAGGAGCAGCATCGTCACCAGCTTGATCGGCGGCGTCCCGAGCAGGCCGATCGCGGCGAGCGGGTCGGTCACGACGGTCCGGAGCGCGCTGGACACCCCGTCGCCGAGCGCCCCGTAGGCCCAGTAGTAGTCGCGCCGCCCGCCGAAGGCCGGGATGAGCACCTGGGAGGCCAGCCCGGTGAAGGCCACGCCGCCGGCCACGAAGACCGCGCCCAGCTTGACCGACCGCTGAACCAGCAGCACCAGGCCGAACCCGGCGACCAGCAGGCCCATGTCCTCCTTGACGAACAGCAGCGCCAGCGCGGCCGCCACCATGCCGAGCCTGCGCCCGGCCTGCCGGCGCTCGAGCATGACCGCGGTGAGCAGCGGCACGAACGCCACCTCGTGGAAGTCGAAGGCGACGGCCTCGGCGACCGGCCAGGACAGCGTGTAGGCCGCCGCGACCGCGTAGGCCGCCCCCGGCCCGAGCGCCCGCCGGGCGAAGACCCACAGCGGCACCGCCGCCGCCGCCATCAGCACCGCCTGCGCGACCAGCAGCGTCTCCGGCCCGTCGTGCACCCAGTACAGCGGGGCGAGCAGGGCCAGGATCGGCGACCAGTGATCTCCGAGCACCGAGAACCCGGCCCCGAAGTCGTTGTGCACGCCCTTGACGATGGCGATCGGCAGCCGGAACTCGGAGTACGACCTGATCGCCTGGTCGAAGATCACCAGGTCGTAGGAGCCGGCCTCGACGTTGCGCAGCCGCACCAGCGACAGCGCTGCGTAGACCGCCGCGGCCACGCCCGCGAGCGCCCAGATCCACGCCCATTCCCGTCGCGTCGCGGGCGAGGCGGACTCGACCGGCGCCGCCTGCTCAGCCAGCCGCACCACTGCCGCCCTCCTGCCCGTCGACCCGTTTGCCCTGAAACGGTACCGGCCCGCGGTCAGCGCCTGGGCAGCTCCGAGCCGCGCACATGGGTGGCCAGCCACTGCACCAGCGGCGCGAAGTCGCGCCAGGCCCCGCGCACCCGGCCGGCGACCTCCGGCGTGTGGACCCACGGCTCCGGCTCCGAGCGCAGGCCGGCGTAGAGCGAGCGGTGGCGCAGCAGGTCGAGCCGGGGATGGTCCTCGGGCACCCCGCGCGGCCGGGTCTTGAGCCGGTCGCCGCCGATGTCGTACCCGCTGGCCCGCAGGTCGTCGACCAGCCGCTCCAGCGGCTTGCCGGTCAGATCCTCGGCCGCCGCCTCGCGGTAGCGGGCGACCTGGTCGCTCGCCTGGGTGTAGATGCCGCCGGCCACGAACAACCCGGCGGCGCTGACCTCGACGTAGAGCCCGATGCCCGGCTGCACGTCGACGAAGGCGCCCTGGTGGGTCTTGTAGGGGGACTTGTCCTTGGCGAAGCGCACGTCACGGTAGGGGCGGAACAACTGCGCGGCGCCGAACTCCTCGGCCAGCGCGTCGGTCAGGGCGAGCATCGGCGCCCTGACCGCGTCGTCGTACAGGTGCTTGTGGCGGGTGAAGTACGCCTTGGAGTTGTCCGCCTCGAGGCCCTCGTAGAAGATGAACGCCTCGTCGGGAAAGCCGGTGAAACCCATGCGGTCCAGGGTCCCATGCCGGACCGACAGTCAGCGGCGGCGGCGGGCCGTACCGAAGATGGATCTGCTGATCTCGCGGCCGAGCGAGCTGGCCGCGGATCGGGCGAACGACTTGAAGACCGACGATCCCAGCACGCTCTCCAGCAACGACGGCTCCTCCCGCGCGGGAGGGGCGGCGGGCGGGGGCTCGTAGGAGGGCTCCGGCGGCGTGACCACCTTGGCGGCCAGGATCTCGTAGGCCGACTGCCGGTCGATCGCCTGCGCGTACTTGGGCCGCAGCGGCGAGGCCGCGATCACCCCCTGCACCACGGCCGCGTCGGCCGGGGCCATGCGCGACTGCGGCGCCCGCAACCGGGTCCAGGCGACCGGCGTGGGCACGCCCTTGTCCGACAGCACGGTCACCACCGCCTCGCCGATCCCGAGCTGCGTGAGCACCTCCTCCAGGTCGTAGCCGGAGTTGGGGAACGTCGAGACGGTCGCCTTCAGCGCCTTGGCGTCCTGCGGGGTGAAGGCGCGCAGCGCGTGCTGGACCCGCGCGCCGAGCTGGGCCAGCACGTCGGCCGGCACGTCCTTCGGGGTCTGGGTGACGAAGAAGACGCCGACGCCCTTGGACCGGATGAGACGCACGGTCTGCGTGATCGAGCGCAGGAACTCCTTCGAGGCGTCGCTGAAGAGCAGGTGGGCCTCGTCGAAGAAGAAGACCAGCTTGGGCCTGTCCGGGTCGCCCACCTCGGGCATGCCGCTGAACAGGTCCGCGAGCAGCCACATGAGGAAGGTCGAGAACATCGCCGGCCGATCCTGCAGGGCGGGCAGTTCCAGGATCGAGACCACGCCGCGCCCGTCGGGCATGACCCGGAGCAGGTCGGCGGTGTCGAACTCCGGCTCCCCGAAGAACTGGTCGGCGCCCTCGGCGGCGAAGTTGGTGAGGGCCCGCAGGATGACCCCGGCGGTCTGCTTGGACAGCCCGCCCACGCCCTTGAGCGCGTCCGGGTTGTCCAGCAGGTACTGGATGACCGCTCGCAGGTCTTTCAGGTCGAGCAGCGGCAGCGCCTGCTGGTCGGCGAAGTGGAAGATCAGCCCGAGCGAGGATTCCTGGGTCTCGTTGAGCCCGAGCACCTTCGACAGCAGCGTGGGCCCGAACGCGGTCATCGTGGCCCGCAGCGGGATGCCGTCGCCGATGCCGCCGAGCGCGTAGAACTCGGCGGGGCAGGCGGCGGGCGACCAGATCTGCCCGATGCCGGCGCAGCGTTCCATGAGCTTGTCCGAGGGGTCGCCGGGCTGGGCCATGCCCGACAGGTCGCCCTTGATGTCGGCCAGGAACACCGGCACGCCGGCGGCCGACAGCTGCTCGGCCATGACCTGCAGCGTCTTGGTCTTGCCCGTGCCAGTGGCGCCGGCGACCAGGCCGTGGCGGTTGAGCATGCGCAGCGGCAGCCGGATCTGGGTGTCCGGGCGGCCCTCGCCGTCCGCGACCAGGGCGCCGAGGTCGAGGGTGGGCTCGTTGAAGGTGTAGCCCCGGATGACGTCGTCGATCATCGTTCGGTGTACTTCCTGCCAGGTGCCGGCGGCTTGCCGTACAGCTCGGAGACGGTGACGAAGGT
Source organism: Nonomuraea typhae (assembly GCF_009760925.1). Classification (GTDB taxonomy): domain Bacteria; phylum Actinomycetota; class Actinomycetes; order Streptosporangiales; family Streptosporangiaceae; genus Nonomuraea; species Nonomuraea typhae. The sequence continues at coordinate 366,337 of NZ_VRLV01000009.1, read as the reverse complement.
GAAGCCCCGGTGGGAGAAGGTGTCGAGGATCCTGGGCATGGCGTCCACGGTGGTGCGGTGGATGTCATGCATGAGGATGATCGATCCGGGTTTGGCGCTAATCGCGCGCTTGGCCACGGTCGTGGCGTCGCGGTCGCGCCAGTCGAGGGTGTCCACGTTCCAGAGGATCTGGGCCAGGCCCTCGCGCCTGGTCTCGGCGGCGACGGCGGCGTCGGTGGAGCCGTAGGGCGGGCGCATGAGCGTCATCCGCACGCCGGTCTCCCGCTCGATCACGTCCTGGGTGTGGTGGAGCTGGTAGCGCAGCCCGGTGCCGGACAGCGTGGTGAGCTGCTCGTGGCTCCAGGAGTGGTTGCCGAGCTCGTGCCCGTCGTCGACCATGTGGCGGACGTTGTGGTGTTTGTCGGCGGCGACCATCTGGCCGACGACGAAGAAGGTCGCCTTGGCCGCGTGCCTGCGGAGCATGTCGAGCAGGCGGGTGGTGTGGTCGCCCGGCCCGTCGTCGAAGGTGAGCGCGACGCACTTGGCCTTCCTGCAGTCGATCCTGGCGCGTTCCGGCCAGTCCGCCTGCATCGCGGCCAGCCGCCTGGCCAGGTGCACCGGGTCGATGGGGACGGATGGCCGCGCCGGCAGTGCCGGCGCGGCTCCGACGATCGGTTGCACCCCTCCGCAGCCTGCCGTCAGCGAGATCACCAACGGCCACCCCCACCAGCGCATGTTCCCCCCGGAACCACCACGGGGGGTTGCTACGGGTAGTCGCCGGCCGAGTTCCCCCGCAACTCCTTGGCCAGCTCATCCCACCAGGGTGGGATGTTGGCCTGGAGTTCGGTGTAGCGACGCGCCACTCTTATGGCACATCCAACCGGATCCGTACCCAAATGCCGACGTTTCACCGCTCCTTCCTGCCAGCGGTAAAAACCATCTCTCAAACGCACGACGAGGCCGATCCACACCGACACCGTCACGCCGTCGCCGATTTCGTAGGCCGTTGTCACGCCGAGACCTTGCAGTTCCGCACGGAGTTTGCCCGCGCCTTCTGGGGTCTCATTCACGCGCACCTCCCATCAGGTCCGCGCGGAGCCGGAGGAGTTATGAGACAAGTGCGTTGCACAACAGGGATGTACCCCCCAAGGACCCCCTGACCATAGGACATGGAGTAATCATGAGACTCCACACGGTGATCTGTGAGGTGTTCGCCGTTATTGGTCATGAACGATCCGAGGTTCGGCCACAACCATGATCATCCTCACGTCTTCGGTGCCCTCGTTGGCGTAGCGATGCGGCCGGTCGGCGGCGAAAAGCGCGGCATCGTCGACGCCCACGCGGTGGGGCTTGCCGTACACGGTGAGGGTCAGCTCGCCCCGCAGGACGGTGATCATCTCGCGGGTGCCGGGCGGGTGGGCGTCGCCGTCGTGATGCTCTCCGGGGGCCAGGTGCCAGTCCCAGAGTTCGAGGATCATCGGCTCGTCGGCGCCGACGAGCAGCCTGGCGCGCGAGTCTCCCATGTCGAAGCTGACCACGTCGGCGCGGTCGATGACGCGCACGACCGGCACGTCGGCCACCTCGACCAGGCGGGCCACGGTGACCCCGAGCGCGGAGGCGATCCGGGTGAGCGTGGAGACGCTGGGGTTGGTCCTGCCCTGCTCGACCTGGACCAGCATGCCCCTGCTCACGCCCGAGCGGGCGGCCAGCGCGTCGAGGGTCAGGCCCCGGTGGGCCCGCTGGGCTCGGACGTTGTTGGCGATGGCCGCGGTGATCGTCTCCGGATCTTCCATGGAGTTCATTCTAGTGAACCCTTTGTGTACCCTGTTGCACCTACTGTGTTGTACTGAGAGTGCAACCGAATGAACTGGAGGGTGTGACGTGACGGCAGTGATCCTCGCGACGGTCTGCGCGGTGGTCTACGGGACGGCCGACTTCTGCGGCGGGCTGGCCACGCGACGATCGCGCGTGTTCTCCGTCGTCGCGCTCTCCCAGATCGCCGGGCTGGTCCTCATCCTCGCCCTGCTACCCGTGCTGCCCGGCGCGCTCGACCCCCGGGCGCTGTGGTGGGGCATGGCCGCGGGCCTGGCCGGGGCCACCGGGCTGGTCCTGTTCTACCGGGCGCTGGCCACCGGGGTGATGTCCGTGGTGGCGCCCACGACCGCGGTCACCTCCGCCGCGCTGCCCGTGGTGTTCGGGCTGGCCGCCGGCGAACGCCCGGCGCCCCAGGCGCTGGTCGGCATCGTGCTGGCGCTCGCCGCGGTCATGCTGGTCAGCCGGGACCGCACCACCGGCAAGAGCGGCTCGGCCGGGTCGGTGCTGATCGCGCTGGCGGCCGGCGCCGGCTTCGGCGGCTTCTTCATCCTGCTCGCCCAGGCGCCCGGCGGCACCGGCCTGTGGCCGCTGGTCGGCGCCAGACTCTCCTCGGTCACCCTGGTCGTCCTGCTCGCGATCGTCACGAAGCGTTCCCTGCGCCCCACCGCGGGCTCGCTGCCCATCATCGCCGCCGCCGGCCTGCTCGACATGGCGGCCAACGTGCTGTTCCTGCTGGCCAAGCAGGAGGGCCTGCTCAGCCTGGTCGCCGTCCTGGTCTCGCTCTACCCGGCCAGCACCCTGCTCCTGGCCAGATACGTGCTGGGCGAGCGGCTGCGCAGCCTCCAGGTGGCGGGAGTCGCATGCGCGCTCGGCGCGGTCGCGCTCATAGCCGTTGCGTAGCGTAGCGACCGCTTGGTACGTTTCGGCTGTGCACCCTGCGCGGGCACATCCCAGTCTGGAGTCGTTACGGCACGTCGCGCTGCCCTTCGACTCCGATGCGGCCTTCCTCGGAGCCGTCCTCCCCCGCGTGCGCGCCGGCCTCGACGAGGGCCGGCAGGTGCTCGTCGTCACCGGAACCCAGCGGCTGCGCCTCCTGGCCGACGCCCTCGGCCAGGACGCCGGCCGGATCGACCAGCGCATCGCCGCCTCCTGGTACGCCCATCCGCAGCGCACCCTGGCCGCCTTCCACGACTACGCGCGGCACCGCCGTACCCTGATCGTCGGCGAGCCCGTCTGGCAGGGCAGGAGCGAGCGCGAGGTGCGCGAGTGGATCCGCTACGAGTCGGTGCTCAACGCGGCCCTCGGCCCCGCCGCCGCGGTCGTGATCTGCCTCTACGACGTGCGCACCGCCCCGGCCGCCGCGCTCACCTACCGCGCCGTGACCCACCCCTTCGTCGGCAGCCCGTACGGCGAAGCCGCCAGCCCCGCGTTCATCCAGCCGCACGAACTGGTCCTGGACGGCGACCACGGCCCGCTGCCCGACCCGATCGGCCAGGTCACCTCGGTCGGTTTCTCGGCCGACGAGCTGAAGAGGTTCCGCCAGCAGGTGAGCGACTACGCCAAGGCGGCCGGGATGGACCGCGACCTGGTCGCTTCGCTGGTGCTGAGCGTCTCGGAGATCGCCGCCAACTGCGTGGAGCACGGCTCCGGCCGTGGCTCGATCCGGATGTGGGTGACGGGCCGGGAGGTGGTCTGCGAGATCGCCGATCCGGGCGGCGTCCTGGACGATCCGTTGCCCGGCTATATACCACCGGAGCCCGAATCCCCTCGGGGATACGGGCTCTGGATCAGTCGTCAGCTGTGCGATCTGGTGGAGATGCGGGACGATGCCGGGGTGCTCCGGGTCCGCCTCCACATGGGGTTAGGCGGCGCGCTGGGCCGGTAGCCTGACGGCGCCTTCCTCGACCGCGTACTCCTCCAGCATGGTCCGCAGCTGCTTGCGGCCGCGGTGGAGGCGTGACATCACGGTGCCGATGGGCGTGCCCATCCGGTCGGCGATCTCCTTGTAGGCGAAGCCTTCGACGTCGGCCAGGTAGACGGCGACGCGGAAGTCCTCGGGCAGCGCGCGCAGCGCGTTCATCACCGCGCTGTCGGGCAGCCGCTCCAGGGCCTCGGTCTCGGCGGACTTCAGGCCGGTGGAGGTGTGGGACTCGGCGGCGTGCAGCTGCCAGTCCTCGACCTCTTCCGCGGCGGAGAGCTTGGGTGAGCGCTGCTTCTTGCGGTAGTCGTTGATGAAGTTGTTGGTGAGGATGCGGTGCAGCCACGCCTTGAGGTTGGTGCCCTCGCGGAACTGGTGGTAGGACGTGTATGCCTTGGCGACGGTCTCCTGGACGAGGTCTTCTGCGTCGGCGGTGTTGCGGGTGAGGCGCATCGCGGAGGCGAACAGCTGTGTCGTCACGGGCACGACATCGCGCTCGAACCAATCCTGACGCTGCTCTTCGGTCATTGTGATCAAATCATTCCCCCTCGTGCTATCCCCCGTTCGGCACAGGCCGCCAGACAGCAGCTCCATGCTCGCAAAGCCCTCGTAAGGGCCGCGTTAAACGGTTCTGCCTGGTCAGGGAGTCTTTTAGCCCCTCTGCTCGCGGCGTGCGTCGGCACGTCCACGGCCGGACTAGTCTCATTACCATAACACTATTCACCCATTTCCGCAGATAAAGTGGCCAGTGTCACATGGGATAGCGTATGGACCATGGAATTCGTCGACCGCCACGATCCCGGCGCCCGGCACTGGGTGGCCGAGGCCGTCCGCACGGTGGAGGCCGACACCAATCGCAGCAGTGACACTCACCTCCATGTCTTCCCGCTGCCCCCACGCTGGGGCGTGAACCTCTATATGAAAGACGAGTCGGTGCACCCGACGGGTTCGCTCAAGCACCGGCTCGCCCGCTCGTTGTTCCTCTACGGCCTGGCCAACGGCTGGATCGGCCCCGGCACCACGATCGTCGAGGCGTCCAGCGGGTCCACCGCGGTCAGCGAGGCGTACTTCGCCCGGCTGATCGGCCTGCCGTTCATCGCCGTCATGCCGGCCGCCACCTCGCCCGAGAAGATCGCGCTCATCGAGTTCTACGGCGGCAAGTGTCATCTGGTTCAGGACCCGGCGGCCATCTACGAGGAATCGCACCGCCTGGCCGCCGAGACCGGCGGCCACTTCATGGACCAGTTCACCTACGCCGAGCGGGCCACCGACTGGCGCGGCAACAACAACATCGCCGAGTCGATCTTCGGTCAGCTCGCCCTGGAAACACACCCGGAGCCCGCCTGGATCGTGGTCGGCGCCGGCACCGGCGGCACCTCGGCCACGATCGGCCGCTACATCCGCTACCGCCGCCACCACACCCGCCTGGCCGTCGCCGACCCCGAGGGCTCGGCCTTCTACCCGGCGTGGAAGGCGGGCGACTGGGCCACCACGGGCGCCGGCTCGCGCATCGAGGGCATCGGCCGCCCGCGGGTGGAGCCGTCGTTCCAGCCGGACGTCATCGACCGCATGATCCACGTTCCGGACGCCCGGTCGATCGCCGGCATGCGCTGGGTGCGGGAGGTCACCGGCCGCCCGGTCGGCGCGTCCACGGGCACCAACGTCGCCGCCTGCGTCGATCTCATCAGGGAGATGCGCGCGGAGGGCGACCAGGGCAGCGTGGTGACGCTGATCTGCGACGGCGCCGAGCGCTACACCGGCACCTACGGCAACGACGCATGGCTCGAGGCCCAGGGTCTGGACATCCAGCCGCATCTCGACGACCTCCGCGCTTTCCTAGGCCCTGACGGGGTCCACTGAGAAGATCTTCGCCACGTCGTCCAGCATCGCGTGCGCGCCCTGGACGCCGACCGCGCTCATCCAGATCAGGTCGGCCACGTCGTGCTTGGCGCCCTTGAGCTTGTTCCACAGCGGGTTGGCCAGGAACTTCTTCTTCGGCTCCTCGGCCGACGGGTCGGCGTAGGTGGAGACGAAGATGTGGTCGGCTTCCAGCTCGGCGATGCGCTCCTGGCTGATCGGGACCATGATCTGGCTCGGGTCCTTCGGCTGGCTCTCGGGACGGGTGAAGCCCACGTCCTTCAGCACGATGCCGGAGTAGGAGTTCTCGTTGTAGGAGCGGACCTCGGGCTCGCCGGCGAAGCGCACCACGGAGATCGTGGGCATCTTGCCCTCCTTCTCCTTGACCGCCGCGCCGATCTTGCCCGCGCGCTCCTCGAACTTCTTGAGCGTCTCGTCGGCCAGCGCCTCCTTGCCCAGCGACTGGCCCATGAGGCGCAGGTTCTCCTTCCAGATCGCGCCGGTGGTCTCGGTGAACACGGTCGGGGCGATCTTGGCGAGCTTGTCGTAGAGGTCCTTGTGCCGGACCTTCGCCGAGACGATCAGGTCGGGCTTGAGCGCCATGATCTTCTCCAGGCTCGGCTGCTCCAGCGTGCCGACCGCCGTGGCCTCCTTGCCGTACTGCCCGGCGACGGCGCCCAGGTACTCGGGCAGCTTGTCGTCGATGGAGCGGTAGGTGGTGTACCCCACGACCGGCGTCTGCAGGGTCAGCACCGCGTCCACGAAGCTCTGGTCGAGCGCGACCACGCGCTTCGGCTGCACCGGGATCCTGGTCTCGCCCATGGCGTGCTTGATGACCCGGAAGGGTTTGGCCTCGGCCGCCGGGGTGGCGGTCGTCCCGCCGCCGCACGCCGCCAGGCCCATCGCCAGTACGGCTACCGCGACCGCACGGAACGTTCTCATGTTTCCCTCTCATGGGTAAGGCAACCCTAAATTAGGTTAGCCCTGCCTAAGCTGGCATACTTCACCCGGATCGGGCAAACGCTGAGGAGGCTTGCATGGTGGCGACTACCGCCGTGAAGCTTCCCCGAATCCGTCAGCGCCGCCTCACCTGGCTCACCGCCCTCACCTGTTCCCTGGCGATCGCGGTCGTCCTGAGCGTCACCGTCGGGGCCAAGGCCGTGCCCCTGCTCGACGCCTGGCACGCGCTGACCGCGCCCACCGGCACCGAGAGCGACATCATCATCCGCTCGCTGCGCGTCCCGCGCACCGTGCTCGGCATCCTGGCCGGCATCGCGCTGGGCGTCGCCGGCGCGCTCATGCAGGGCCACACCCGCAATCCGCTCGCCGACCCCGGCCTGCTCGGCGTCACCCAGGGCGCCGCCTTCGCCATGGTCGCCTCGATCATCCTCCTGGGCACCTCCAGCCTCCTCGCCTACATCTGGTTCGGCCTGGCCGGCGCGCTCATCGCCAGCGCCGGCGTCTTCGCCCTCGGCATGGCCGGCGGCCGCGGCGGCCCCACCCCCGTCACGCTGGCCCTGGCCGGCACCGCCGTCAGCGCCTTCCTCTACGCCCTCACCTCGGCCATCGTCCTGCTGGACGAGCAGGCCATGGACGTCTTCCGCTTCTGGCAGTCCGGCTCCATCGCCGCCCGCGGCGCCGACGTGGTCTGGCAGGTGCTGCCGTTCATCGCCGCCGGCCTCCTCCTGGCCCTGGCCAACGCGCCCGGCCTCAACGCCCTGTCCCTCGGCGAGGACGTCGCCCGCAGCCTCGGCCAGAACATCGCCCTCACCCGGGGCGTCGGCATCGCCGCGGTCACCCTGCTGACCGGCGCCGCCGTCGCCGCCTGCGGCTCGCTGTCGTTCATCGGCCTGATCGTGCCGCACCTGGCCCGCCGCGTGTCCGGGACCGACCACCGGTGGCTGCTGCCGTACTCGGGACTGATCGGCGCCACGCTCCTCCTCCTCGGCGACGTGATCGGCCGCGTCGTGGCCCCGCCCGGCGAGCTGGAGGTCGGCGTGGTGCTCGCGCTGCTCGGCGCCCCGTTCTTCGTGGCGCTGGTCCGGCGCAGGAAGCCGGTGCGCCTGTGACCACCTTCCCCATGCGCGTGGCGGGCCTGTCCTGGCAGGTACGGCTGCGCGGCGTCACCGTCACCTTCGGCGGCGGCATCCTGCTCATCCTGCTGATGGCGCTCAACATGCGCATCGGCGACCTGCCCATGACCCTGGCCGACGTCGTCCGGGGCACCCTCGACGCGAGCAGCCCGCTCAACTTCGTCATCATGGAGCTGCGCCTGCCACGCGCGCTCACCGGCGCCCTGGTCGGCGCCGCGCTCGCGCTGTCCGGCGCGATCATCCAGTCCATCGCCCGCAACCCGCTGGCCAGCCCCGAGATCCTCGGCGTCACCACCGGCGCCTCGGTCACCGTGGTCGCCGGCGTGGTGCTCAGCGGCAGCGTGCACGGCGGCGTCAGCGGGCTGCTGTCCACCGTCGGCATGCCCGTGCTGGCCCTGCTCGGCGGCCTGCTCGGCGCGGCGATCGTGTACGGCCTGGCCTGGCGGCGCGGCCTGGACGGCTACCGCCTCGTGCTCGTCGGCATCGGCGTGGCCGCCGTCTTCACCAACGTCAAGTACTGGCTGATGACCGTCGGCGACGTCAACGACACCGCCCAGGCCATGGTGTGGATCAGCGGCTCGCTCAACGGCCGCGGCTGGGAGCACGTGATCCCGGTCGCGCTCGCGCTGGCCGTGCTGATCCCGCTCACCCTGGTCGGCACCCGCTCCCTCAACGCCCTGCGCTTCAGCGACGACACCGTCACCGCGCTCGGCGTGCGCATGAACCTGTCCAGAGCCCTGATGATCCTGGCCGCCGTCCTGCTGGCCGCCGTCGCCACCGCCTCCGCCGGCCCGGTCGCCTTCGTCGCGCTGGCCGCCCCGCAGATCGCGCTGCGGCTCATCCGCTCGCCGCAGCCGCCGCTGCTGTCATCGGCCGTCGTCGGCGCCCTGCTCACCGCCGGAGCCGACCTTCTGTCACGCACCGCCTTCTCCCCCGTCGAACTGCCCGTCGGCGTCGTCACGGCGGTGCTCGGCGCGCCATATCTGATCTACCTGCTGATCCGCATCCGTAAGGGGCGCACATGAGACTCCAGGCCGTCGACGTCAAGCTCGGATACGGCGACCGCGTCATCGTCAACGGGCTCGACCTGGGCATCGAGGCCGGCACCGTCACCACGATCATCGGTCCCAACGGATGCGGCAAGTCCACGCTGCTGCGCGCCCTCGGCCGCCTGCTCAAGCCCTCGGGCGGCGAGGTGCTGCTCGACGGCAAGAAGATCTCCTCGATCTCCACCAAGGAGGTCGCGCGCGTCCTGACCGTCCTGCCCCAGTCGCCCTCCGCCCCCGAAGGGCTGACCGTGGCCGACCTCGTGGCCAGGGGCCGCCACCCGCACCAGACCTGGTACCGCCAGTGGTCTTCCGACGACGAGAAGGCCGTGGGCACCGCCCTGCACATGACCGGGCTGTCCGACCTGGCCGAGCGGCCCCTGGACGAGCTGTCCGGCGGGCAGCGGCAGCGGGCGTGGATCTCCATGGCACTGGCCCAGGGCACCGACCTGCTGCTGCTGGACGAGCCCACGACCTTCCTCGACCTGGCCCATCAGGTGGAGGTGCTGGAGCTGGTGCGCCACCTGCACGTGCAGGCCGGCCGTACGATCGTGATGGTCCTGCACGACCTCAACCTCGCCGCACGCTACGCCGACCGGCTGGTGGCCATGCGCGACGGCCGCGTGATCGCCGCCGGGACGCCGCACGAGGTGCTGACCGAGGAGCTGATCCGGGACGTGTTCGACCTGGACTCCAAGGTGATCCCCGACCCGGTGGCCGGGACGCCGCTGGTCGTGCCCATCGGGGCGCACCGCTAGCGCGTCAGCCGCGCCCCAGTTCGCGGCGGACGTCCTCGTCGCCGGGAGCCAGCTCCGCCGCCCGGACCAGGTCCCGCCGCGCCTCCTCGCTCCGCCCCGCCGCCCGCAGCGCCAGCGCCCGGTTGAACAGCAGCTCGGCGGTCTGCGACGTCTCCAGCGCCCGGGTCAGATCGGCCACCGCCGCCTCGTGCGCGCCCTCCTCGAACGACAGCGCCGCACGGCCCGCCCACGCCGCCACCAGCCCGCCGTCCAGCGCCAGCGCGCCGTCGTAGGCCGCCCGCGCCGCCTCCCGCCGCCCCTCGGCCTGCTCCACCTGCCCCAGCACACACCACAGGTACGGCTCCCGCGGCGTCAGCGCCAGCCCCGCCTCGGCATCCCGCCTGGCCTGGCCCGTCTCCCCCATGGCCGCGTGCAACCCGGCGCGGTTGACGTAGGCGGGGGCGAAACCCGGGTCGAGCTCCAGGGCGTAGTCCAGGTCGGCCAGCGCTCCGGCCAGGTCGCCGCGCGCATAGCGGGCCTCGGCGCGGTTGTAGTACGGCTCGGGGAAGGGCGGGCTGACCCGCATCGCGCTCTCGTAGTCGGCCACCGCCTCCTCCAGGCGGCCCAGCCGGTGCAGCAGCGTGCCGCGGTCCAGGTAGTAGTCCGGGTAGCCGGGGTCGGCGGCGATGGCCGCCGCGTAGTCGGCCAGCGCCTCCCTCGTACGGCCGGCCGCCCCCAGCAGCTGGGCGCGGTTGGCCCGCAGGACCAGCCGGTGGATCGGGTGCTCATCCGGGGCCAGGTCGCGATCGGCCAGGTCGAGGGCGCTCTCGACGAGGGTCAGCGCCTGGGCGGGACGGCCCCGCCGTACCTCGATCAGGGCTTTGGCGTTGAGGTCGAAACCCAGGTGGAAGGCGCGTTCGCGGGGGTCGGGCAGCAGGGAGGTGATGGTGATCGCCTCGTTGATCCAGGCCAGCGCCTCCTCCGGGTCGCGCCGGGCGGGGTCGTGGTGGCGGACCAGCAGCGTCGCCAGCGAGCAGGCCACGGTGGCGCGGTGACGGGGCTCGGTGGCCACGCGCCGGGCCGTCTCGTACAGCTCGCGGGCCTCGGGTTCGCGGGCGATGGCCTCCAGGGCGGCGGTGGTGCGGTGCAGGAGCGTCCACCAGCGGTCCGGGTCGTCGTCGTGGGTCAGGCGGGACAGTTCCGCCGTGCCGGCCTCGGCCATGGCGTGGTGGAATCCCTCGTCGCGGAAGCGGTCGTAGTCGGCGGCCGGCGGCCCCTGCCGCGGGACGCCCTCGACCTCGGTGATCTCCAGCTCGGGCACGCGGCGGCGCAGCACCTCCACGAGCTGCGTGTCGGTGGGGTCGGCCGCGGCGAGGTTGGCCACCGTCACCCGCAGCGGCCCGGCGCCGGCCAGCCGGTCGCGGACGAACTCGGCCAGGCCGTTGGCGATCCGCCGCGTGCGCCCGGCGCCCGGGATGAGGATGCGCTGCTCACGGGGCAGGTCGTCGGCCCGCGACCGGCGGCGTCGCGGCACCCGGGAGGCCAGGTGCGGAGCGGCGGCCCTGATCTCGATGTCGTGCGCGGCCAGCAACTCCGTCCTCGCCCCGGGGACGAGGACGTCGAGGAGCGCCGCGCCTAACGTGTAGGGGCCGTGCAGATGCCGGTCAGCGTCGAGCGTCAGGACGTCCACCAGGTCCTTTCCAAGCCGAAGGGCGGCCATGCCTCCCCTGGCGAGGAGATTCGGCCGCCCTCAGAGCTCAGTTCTTGTGCCGCGGCGCGTCGGCGCCTGCGGGCTTGACCGTTCCCGGCTTGTGAACGACGACCTTTTTCATGCTTGCCCTTCCGCTCCGCACACCCCGGACGCGGACGCTCCGAATACGCCCGCGGTCTCTAGGTGACCGACTCATGTGACCACAGGGCCAAGTGGGAGATCAAGCGTTGCGAGATAAGGGACATTCCCCAACAAATAAGGAGATGCCCCATGGAACTCCATGGGGCATCCGAAAAGGTGTCAAAGGGACGATCAGTCCTCACCGAGGATGGCGTCGACGAACACCTCAGGGTCGAAAGGAGCCAGATCGTCCGGCCCCTCACCCAGGCCCGCCAGCTTCACCGGCACACCCAGCTCACGCTGCACCGAGATCACGATGCCGCCCTTGGCCGTGCCGTCGAGCTTGGTCAGCGCGATGCCCGTGATGTTGACCACCTCGGCGAACACCTGCGCCTGCCGCATGCCGTTCTGCCCGGTCGTGGCGTCGAGCACGAGCAGCACCTCGTCGACCGTGGCCTTCTTCTCGATGACCCGCTTGACCTTGCCCAGCTCGTCCATCAGGCCGGTCTTGGTATGGAGGCGACCGGCGGTGTCGACGATCACGACGTCCGCCTTCTGCTCGATGCCCTTGGCCGTCGCGTCGAAGGCCACCGAGGCCGGGTCGCCGCCCTCGGGCCCGCGCACCACCTCGGCGCCGACCCGGTCGCCCCAGGTCTGCAGCTGGTCGGCCGCGGCCGCGCGGAAGGTGTCGGCCGCACCCAGCACGACCTGCTTCCCGTCACCCACGAGCGAACGGGCGAGCTTGCCGGTCGTCGTGGTCTTGCCGGTGCCGTTGACGCCGACCACGAGCACCACCGCGGGCCGCTCGCCGTGCTTGGCGATGCGCAGGCCGCGGTCGAGATCGGGGTTGACCTGGGCCAGCAGCTGCTCACGCAGCAGGCCGCGCACCTCCGCCGGCGTGCGGCTGCCCAGCACCTTGACCTTGGTCCTCAGCTCCTCGACCATCGCCTGCGTCGGCGCGACGCCGACGTCGGCCGAGATCAGGCTCTCCTCGATCTCATCCCACACCTCGTCGTCGAGCCGGTCGCGGGACAGCAGCTCCAGCAGGCCCCGGCCCAGCGCGCTCTGCGAGCGGGCCAGCCGCGAGCGCAGGCGCACCATGCGGCCCGCCGACGGCGGCGGCACCTCGATCTCGGGCGCCGGCTTCACGGCCGGAGCGGGCGGCGGCGGAACCGTCGTCGTGGCGGCGCCCTCGGACTCCTCGCCGGCCCCGGCGGGCCGCGGCTCCTTCTCCTCCGGCAGCGGGGCCGGCGCCGGCGGCTCAACCGGAGGAGCGGCCTTGCCTCCCGGCCTGAACAGCAGGAAGAGGCCGCCCGCCGCCACCAGGGCGACGACGACCACGATCAGGATGATGCCGAGATAACCTTCCACAAGATGCCAGTTTTCCAGATGACCCGGCATGCTCGCGCCCGAGGCACGGCTCAGGCGTGCTCACGCTCGCGCAACCGCTGGCTGACCACCTGGGTCACGCCGTCACCGCGCATCGAGACGCCGTAGAGCGCATCGGCGATCTCCATCGTCCGCTTGTTGTGCGTGATGACGATCAGCTGCGAACTCTGCCGCAGCTCCTCGAAGAGCGTCAGCAGCCGCTGCGTGTTCGTGTCGTCGAGCGCCGCCTCGACCTCGTCCATCACGTAGAACGGCGACGGCCGCGCCTTGAAGATCGAGATCAGGAACGCCACCGCCGTCAGCGACCGCTCCCCGCCCGACAGCAGCGACAACCGCTTGACCTTCTTGCCCGGCGGTCTGGCCTCCACCTCGATGCCGGTGGTCAGCATGTCGCTGGGGTCGGTCAGCACGAGCCTGCCGTCGCCGCCGGGGAAGACCCGGGTGAAGATCTGCTCGAACTCGCGGGCCACGTCCTCGTAGGCGGAGGCGAACATCGCCTCCACCCGGTTGTCGACCTCCTGCACGACCGTCATCAGCTCGCGCCGGGTCTTCTTCAGATCCTCGAGCTGGCTGTTGAGGAAGGCGTGCCGCTCCTCCAGCGCCGCGAACTCCTCCAGCGCCAGCGGATTGACCTTGCCGAGCTGGTTCATCTGCTTCTCGGCGATCCGGGCGCGCTTCTCCTGCTCCTCCCGGTGGTACGGCACGGGCGGATCGCCGGGAACCGGAACCCCGGGACCGTACTCGGCGATCAGCGCCTCCGCCTCCACGCCGAACTCGTCCAACGCCCGCTGCTCCATCTGCTCCAGGCGCAGCCGCTGCTCGGTGCGGGCCATCTCGCTGCCGTGCACCCGGTTGACCAGCTTGTCCAGCTCCTGGGTGAGCTCGCGCACCCGCAGGCGCACCTGCTTCAGCTCGGCGTCGATCGCCACCCTGGCCAGATCGGCCTCGTCACGCTCGCGGGCGGCCAACTCGATCGAGGCGGCCAGCGCCCCGAGCACCCGCTTGGCGCCCTTGGCCACGGCCTCGGCCACCACCGCCTGCCGGCGGCGCCTGGCCCGCTGGGCGGCGGCCTGGGCACGTTCCTGCCGCTCCCGCTGCGCCGCCCGGATCAGGCCGTCGGCCTTGCCCTCGATGCCCTTGACCCGCTCCTCCGCCGTGCGCACCTGCAGGCGGGACTCCATCTCGCGCTGCCTGGCCAGGTTCGTGGCCTCGGCCAGCTCGTCACGAGCGTCCGTGGTGGGCTCCGCCTCCAGCTCCCCGGCGTACTCGGCCTCGGCCAGGCGCACCTCCAGCTCGGCCACCTCTTCCAGCGCCTCGGCGCGCGCCTCCTCGGCGGCGGCGACGCTTCTGGCCAGGCGGGCGGCCTCGTCGGCGGCGGCCTGGGCGGCGGCTTCGAGCTGGGCCAGCCGCTTGGCGGCGGCGGCGTTGCGCTGATCGGCCTCGCGCTGGCGGGTCCTGACCTGGTCGAGGGCGCCCTGGGCGGAGCTGAGGCCCGCCTGGGCGGTGCTGACGGCGCTCTGGACCTCGCTCACGTGCGCCTGAGCCGCCTCCAGGCCGGACTGCGCCGCGTGCTCGGCCTCCATGGCCTGCTCGAAACGCCCGGCGCTCTCCTCGGCGGTGCGCCGCGCCGCCTCCAGGTCGGCCGTGGCCTGGTCGAGGGCCGAGCGCATCTGCAGCACGGAAGAGCCGCCCGCCGCTCCGCCGCCGGCCAGGTGGGCGCCGAGCAGGTCGCCGTCCTTGGTGACGGCCCGCAGGTCGGGGTGGCGCTCCACGATCTCCCGGGCGGTCGCGAGGTCGTCGACCACGACGACGCCGGCCAGCAGGTGGTCCAGCGCGGCCCGGAGGTGATCGGGCACGGTCACCAGCTCCGTGGCCCACGTGCCCGCGGTGAGCGGAGGCCGAACCCCGGCCTGCCCGCCTGCGCCGCTTGCACCCGCGCCGCTTGCACCCGCGCCCGCGCCGCGTACACCTGCTCCCGCGACGCTCTCTCCTGCTCCCGTGCCGCCTTCTCCCGGTCCCGTGCCGCCCTCGCCGGCCACCAGGACGGTTGCCCGGCCGCCCTCGCCGGCCCTGAGCAGCTCGAAGGCTTCCACCACGGTGTCCAGCGACTTCACCACGACCGCCTCGGCCACCGGGCCCAGCACGGCGGCGATGGCGTGCTCGGCGCCCGGGGCGACGGTCAGTTCGGCGGCCAGCGGGCCCAGCACCCCGGCCAGGTCCGCCTCCAGCAGCGTGGCCCCGCCGTCCGCGCCCTTGGCCAGGCCCAGTTCCAGGGCCTCCCTGCGCGCCTGGAGACCGGCGACGGCACGCTGGGCCTCCTGGTCGGCCGCGCGTGCCGTACCGACTGCGGACTTGGCGGCCTGCAGGGCCGCGCGAGGGGCGTCGAGGCCGGCCTTGGCCTCCTCCACCGCGGCGCGCGCCTCGTCGGCGGCCGCCTTGGCCTCCTCGACCAGCGCCTGTGCGGTGGCCAGCTCCTCGGCGAGGGCCGGGTCGGCCTCCGGCTCGGCACGCCGCCGCTCCTCCAGCTCCAGCCGGCCGGTGCGCTCGCGCTCGGCGGCGTCGAACACGGACTGCGCGAGGCGGCCGATCTCCTCGTCGGCCGCGCGGGCGCGGCTGCGCGCGGAGTCGACCTGGCCGCGCAGCCTGGCCAGCCCTTCGCGGCGGTCGGCCTGGGCGCGGGCGGCCATGGCCAGGCGCTGCTCCTCGCCGCTGAGCGCGGCCTCGGCCTCGGCCCGCCGCTGGACGGCCTCCTCCAGCAGGTCCTGGGCCTGCTCCAGCTCGGCGCCCAGGATCAGCTCCTGCTCGCGCACCTCGGCGGCCTCGCGTTCGAGGTCTTCCGGGTCGCGGCCACGGCGCTCGATGGCGGCGGCGTCCACGGCGTGGCGATGGCGTTCCGTGGCCAGCTGCTCCAGGCCGGTGATGCGCTCGCGCAGCGACGACAGGCGGTAGTAGGTCTCCTGGGCGGCCGACAGGCGGGGCTGGGCCTCGGTCTCGGCGTTCTCCAGTGCGGCCTCGCGCTGCTGGCCCTCGGCGAGATCCCTCTCGACCTGGGCGCGCCGGGTCAGGATCGCGGCCTCGTCGGCGGCCTCGCGTTCCAGCGTGGCGCGCAGGATGCCGACGTCGTCGGCGAGCAGGCGCAGGCGGGCATCGCGCAGGTCGGCTTGGATGACGGCGGCCTTGCGGGCGATCTCGGCCTGGCGGCCGAGCGGCTTGAGCTGGCGGCGCAGCTCGGTGGCGAGGTCCTGGACGCGGGTGAGGTTGGCCTGCATCGCATCCAGCTTGCGCAGCGCCTTCTCCTTGCGCTTGCGGTGCTTGAGCACGCCGGCGGCCTCTTCGATGAAGGCGCGGCGGTCCTCGGGCCCGGCGTGCAGGACGGCGTCGAGCTGGCCCTGGCCGACGATGACGTGCATCTCACGCCCGATGCCGGAGTCGGAGAGCAGCTCCTGGATGTCGAGCAGCCGGCAGGTGTCGCCGTTGATGGCGTACTCGCTCTGCCCGCTGCGGAACATGAGGCGGCTGATCGTCACCTCGGTGTAGTCGATCGGCAGCGCCCCGTCGGAGTTGTCGATGGTCAGCGTGACCTCGGCGCGGCCCAGCGGCGCCCGGTTGGCGGTGCCGGCGAAGATGACGTCTTCCATCTTGCCGCCGCGCAGCGACTTGGCGCTGTGCTCGCCCATGACCCAGGCGAGGGCGTCCACGACGTTGGACTTGCCGGAGCCGTTGGGCCCGACCACGCAGGTGATGCCTGGCTCGAGGCGCAGCAGCGTGGCCGAGGCGAACGACTTGAATCCGCGCAGGGTGAGGGTCTTCAGGTACACCCGATGACCCCCTCCCGTGGACGACGTTCCGGAAAGCCTACTGGTCTCTGCCCTTGTGCTCGGGCTAGCAACCAGTCTGCGGTACGGCGCGGCGGGCTCGGGTGGTTATGCGATGGGCGCTTGAATAGCCAGCGAACAATTGGTAGATAGTGTGAAATTTCCGGACAAATGACAAGGGACGCCTCGCCGAGACGTCCCTGGATGTAGCGCTCCGATCACTCAGGTGAGTGCCGGCTCGCGCTCCTGCATACGGCCCCGTGCCTCGTCACGGGTTTGCGCCGCAAGAGCGTCATTCTGGGCCTGGAGCCGGATGAGTTCTGCCTCCAGATCCCGAATACGCTGCTGCAGACGGCGCATCTCCGAGACCATCCGAGGGTCAGGACCGCCGACGTGGCCGAGTAGAGCCTTCGCCATGGTTAAGGGTCCTCCACGCTGAGTGACCAGACTGGTTCGCGCACTTCTATTCCGCGGGAGGGGTGCGCGTGGTACCTAACAAGAGTCGCACCGGCAGTGTGGGCGGTCAAGTCGAACGCACCGCAGAGACCTACCCGTGGGCACTCCCGACATACAAATATACCCTATTTGAGGGGTTTAACGAAAGGGGCTACCTCTCCAGAAACCCGCCCAAACTACCTCGGGCTTCGCTCCAACGTTCCACTACTCTCGTCACCTTGCCCGGCGTGTCGCAACCTCGCAGCAGTTCAAGCAGCTTGACGCACGCCTCCCGCGATCCCTCCGCGACGACCTCGACCCGGCCGTCGTCCATGTTGCGCGCCCACCCGGTGAGACCGAGCTCGAGGGCCCGCGCGCGGGTCCACCACCGGAAGCCGACGCCCTGGACACGGCCCTTCACCCAGGCCGTCAGTCGGGTGTCCTCACCCATCTTCCGATCACACTCCGTAAGTTTAAGACCAGTTTTCCGCATTTTGGACAGCGGTTTCGTTGAACGCCCTGACCGTCGCCGTCATCCCCGACCGCGACCAGACCAGGCCCAGCTCCGACGCCGGCAACCCGGTCACGGGCACGAACACCACGTCGTCACGGCCGTGGTAGGCGGCGGTCGGCGTGCAGAAGAGCATCCCGCCCCGGCTCAACGCCACCTGCGTGAGCCCCTCCTGGGTGGTGGCCACCCGGCAGCCTACGGGAATCGGCGTGCCGTCCGGCGTGGCCTCGGGCGCGATGAGCGTCTTCCAGCGGCGCGGAGCGGGCCCCTCCAGGCCGACCAGCGGGATCCCGGCCAGTTCCTCCGCCTCGATGGCCGCCCGCCGCGCCAGCGGGTGCCTGGGCGACAGCGCGAGCTTCATCCCCTCCCGGTTGAGCGGGTCTCCGGTCTGCAGGTCGGGCTCGTCCACCGGCAGCAGCGTGAAGGCCACGTCCACCAGGCCCGCGCGGACCTTGGTGAACGGGTCGGACAACGGGATCTCCACCATCTCGACCGCGCACTCCGGGTAGCCCTTCTCGAAGGCGGCGACCGTGCGCGTCACCACCTCCGACGGCGTGCCCAGGAATCCGACCCTGAGCAGGCCGTACACACACTTGGCCGCCGAGCGGGCCCGGCCGACCGCCTCGTTCAGCCCGTCGTAGGCGGGACGCAGATCGGTGAGGAAACGCTCGCCGAGCGGCGTCAGCCGTACCTGGCGGCTGGTGCGGTCGAACAGCCGCGCGCCGATCGACTGCTCCAGCGAGCGCACGATCTGGCTGACCCGGCCCGGGGACAGGAACAAACGCTCGGCCGCCCGCGCGAAGTGGAGCTCCTCGCTCACCACGACGAACGTCTCCAGCTCACGAAACTCCATCCACACTCCTTAGCCCAGCTAAACCAAGGATTCGAGCTCCGTCATTGTTCCCGGGCCGCCTGGTCCAGAGGCTGTGACCATGACGACACTTGCGATGACAAGGGCATATTGGCCAGCCGTGGTCACGGTCTCGGTCGGCACATTCACCGTGGTGACCAGTGAGATGTTGCCCGTCGGCCTCCTGACGCCCATGGGCGCCGCCCTGGACGTCTCCGACGGCACGGCCGGATTGACCATGTCCGCGCCCGGCCTGATCGCCGCGATCGCCGCCCCGGCCATCGCGGCGGGCGCCGGGCGCGTGGACCGGCGGAGGCTGCTGTCCGGGTTGATGGCCCTGATGGTGGTGGCCAACCTCGCCGCCGCCCTGGCGCCGAGCTTCTGGGTGCTGATGGCCGCCCGGGTGGTCACCGGCGTGGGCATCGGCGGGTTCTGGGCCTTCGCCGGGACGCTGGCCGTCCGGCTGGTGCCCCACGCCTCCGTGGGCCGGGCCACCGCGATGATCGCCGGAGGCGTCTCCGTGGCCTCCGTGGCCGGCGTGCCGGCCGGCACCCTGATCGCCTCCATGGCCGACTGGCGCTGGGCCTTCGGCGTGATCGCCCTGCTCGCGCTGGCCGTCATGGTCGCCCTGCTGATCGCGCTGCCGCCGCTGCCCGCCACCGGCGCCCTCCGCCTCGGCGGCGTCTGGCGCGACCCCGCCCTGCGCGGCGTCCTCATCACCACCGGCCTGCTCGTGATCGGCCACTTCGCCGCCTACACCTACGTCCGGCCGTTCCTCGAGCTCAGCGGCGCCGCCATCAGCCTCACCCTGCTCGTGTACGGCCTCGGCGGCGTCGCCGGCAACTTCGCCTCCGGCTGGCTGGCCCCGCGCAACCCCCGTCTCACCCTGATCGGGCTCGGCATCCTCATCGCCGTCGCCACCGTCACGCTGCCGCTGGCCGGCGACCCGTTCCTGCTCGTGGTGCTGTGGGGCGTCTCCTACGGCGGCGTCTCCGTCACCGCCCAGCTCTGGATGATCAAGTCCAACGGCGGAGAAGCCGGCATGGCGTGGCTGTCATCGGTGTTCAACGCCACCATCGCCACCGGCGCGCTCATCGGCGGCCAGGTCGTCGATCACGTCTCGATCCCGGCCGTCATGTGGCTCGGGGCCGCCCTGGCCCTGGTCAGCGCGGCTTTCGCTGGCAAGTGGGGCAGGAGTACGACGACCGGTTCATGAACGGGTCACGCCTGATCGGGGTGCCGCAGCGGGAACACGGCAGGTCACGCCGGCCGTACACCTCGAGGGAACGCTCGAAGTAGCCGCTCTCACCGTTGACGTTGACGTAGAGGCTGTCGAACGAGGTGCCGCCCTGGGCCAGGGCGGAGCTCATGACCGCGCGGACCCCGGCCAGCAACTCGCCGATCTTGGGCCGGGTGAGCGCGCGGGTCGAACGGGCCCAGTGCAGCCTGGCCAGCCACAGCGCCTCGTCGGCATAGATGTTGCCGACGCCGCTGATCAGCGACTGATCCAGCAGGGCCCGCTTGACCTCGGTGTTCCTGGCCCTGAGCCTGCGGGTGAAGACCTCGTCGGAGAACGCCGCCTCGAACGGGTCCGGCGCGATGTGCGTGATCGGCTCAGGGACGCCGCCGGTCATCGGGGTGACCATGACGTGGCCGAACGTGCGCTGGTCGACGAAGCGCAGGTCGGGGCCGCCGTCGGCGAAGCGCAGCCGTACCCGCAGATGCTTCTCCATCGGCGAGTCCGGCGGCACCACGAGCAGCTGGCCGCTCATCCCCAGATGCGCCAGGAGCGCGTCACCGGAGCCGAGCGGCAGCCACAGGTACTTGCCGCGGCGCTCGGCCGCGGTGATCGTGCGGCCCTTCAGCCGGGCGGCGAACTCGTCCGCGCCCGGGACATGCCGCCTGATGGCACGCGGATGCAGCACCTCGGCCGCGGCGATCTCCCGCCCGGTGACCCACTCCGCGAGGCCGCGGCGGACGACCTCTACCTCAGGCAGTTCGGGCATCTAGCCGGCCGGCTGGCTCTCGCGCTGCTCGCGACGGGCCCGGATCCGGGTCCAGGCCGCCTCGGCCGCCTGCTGCTCGGCTTCCTTCTTGCTGCGGCCGGTGCCGGAACCGTAGGACTCGCCGCCCACGCGGACCACCGCGGTGAACGACTTGGCGTGGTCGGGGCCGCTCTCCTCGACGTGGTACTCGGGCACGCCGAGCGCCTCGGAGGCGGTCAGCTCCTGCAACGAGGTCTTCCAGTCGAGCCCGGCGCCCAGCGACGCCGAACGCACGATCAGCGGGTCGAACAACAGGTGCACGACGCGGAACGCCTCTTCCAGGCCCTTGTCCACGTAGATCGCGCCGATCAGCGCCTCGAGGGTGTCGGCCAGGATCGAGGACTTGTCCCGCCCGCCGGTGCCCTCCTCGCCCCGGCCCAGCCGCAGGAAGCGGCCCAGCACGAGGGAACGGGCCACGTCGGCCAGCGCGCGCATGTTGACCACCGCCGCCCGCAGCTTGGCCAGCTGGCCCTCGGGCAGATCGGGGTGGTTGCGATACAGCGTGTCGGTGACCACCAGGCCCAGCACCGAGTCGCCCAGGAACTCCAGGCGCTCGTTGGTGGGCAGGCCGCCGTTCTCGTACGCGTAGGAGCGGTGCGTCAGCGCCCGCTCGAGAATGTCGGAGTCGAGCCTCGTCGAAAGGACTTTCTCCAGCTCGTCTCTGGCGACCTCCACGGCCACCGGCTTAGGACCTGCGCCCACGTGTTTCCTCCTCGGACATCTTCACATGGCGCGATGGCTGTGAAAGATGCCCGAAAACGTGGTGGGCGTCGGGGATGGTGTCCCGGCGTCCACCACGGCCGCGGGCGAACCGCCACCGCACGCATCTCAGACGTTAACGCCGACCGGGGCACAATTGCACCCGGTCGGCATCACGTCAACTCTGCGAATCAGGCAGACGGCTCGATGACCTGACGGCGGTTGTAGGTGCCGCAGCTCGGGCAGGCGATGTGCGGCTGCTTCGGCGAACGGCACTGCGGGCAGCTCACCAGCGCGACAGCAGTCGTCTTCCACTGGGAGCGACGGGCGCGGGTGTTGCTCCGCGACATCTTTCGCTTCGGGACGGCCACGTCACTTCTCCTGATCGTTATCGTTCTCGGTAACCAGACCTTGCAACGACGCCCAGCGGGCGTCGATCTTCTCGTGCCGGTGATCCGGGCCGGCGTCAGCCAGCCTGATCCCGCACTCCACGCACAGCCCCTGGCAGTCGTCGCTGCACACCGGGCTCAACGGCAGTGCGAGCACCGCCGCGTCGCGGAACGTCGGCTCGAGGTCCAGCAGCTCACCGTCGAGCAGCGAATCCTCCTCCGAGGCGTCCTCGTCGGAGTAGAAGAACAGCTCCTGCAGCCCGACTTCGATCTCATCGGAGATCGGGTCGAGGCACCGCGCGCACTCCCCGGCAAGGGGGGCCCGCGCCGTGCCACTGACGAGCACGCCTTCCATCACTGCTTCGAACCGGAGATCCAGCTCGACTTCGGCGTCCTTGGGGACACCGATCATGTCGACGCCGAGATCCACCGGTGCCGGCAGCGAAAGGTGGCGCTCCAGCATCGAGCCCGGCCGCCTGCCCAGGTCATGGGTGGAGATCACCCATGGGGAGCGGGGGTCTAGGTGCTGAGTCATCCTTGCTCTCGCTAGGCATGGCGAAACGATCGCCGTCGTACAAGGCCGAATAGAAAGAATACCAGGCCCCGGTCAGCCTCTGAGCCGCTCGATGAGCAGCTTGTGCACCAGGTCCGGGACCAGGCCGGATACATCGCCGCCGTAGCGGGCGATCTCCTTTACCCGGCTGGACGAGAGGAAAGAGTACTCGGGGTTGGTCGGCATGAACAACGTCTCCACCCCCGACAACCGGTAGTTGAGCTGGGCCATCTGCAACTCGTAGTCGAAGTCGCTGACCACCCGGATGCCCTTGACGATGGCCGGGATGTCGTTCTGCTTGCAGAAGTCGACCAGCAGGCCGTGGAACTTCCGCACCTTGACGTTGGGGAACTCCTTGGTCACGGTCTGCAGGATGTCGATCCGTTCGTCGACCGTGAACAGGCTGCTCTTCTCGAGGTTGATGAGCACCGCGACGGTCACCTCGTCATACAGCCGGGCGGACCGGATGATGATGTCGAGATGACCGTTGGTGATGGGGTCGAACGACCCCGGGCAGACAACGCGACGCAAGACGCCCTCCCAGTCTTACGGGTCCTTGGCGGCGCGACCGTACCAAACGGCCGCTTCGCCGTAACGACGGACCCTCTCCTCAACGTAGCCTTCCGGCCATATCACGGCATTTCCCCGACTCTCGCGTTCAACCGCGATCAGCGCATCCTCCGCCAGCCAGCCGTTGTCCCTAAGCCCGACCAGAACCTCCCGCACCTCGTCATCGGACACGGCGTAGGGCGGATCGGCGAACACGATGTCGTACGCCGCCTCCGCGGGCTTGGCCAGCACCCGCTCCACCCGATCCGGCACCACCTGCGCCCCCGCCAGCCCTAGCGACGCCACATTCGCCCGAATAGTCCGCACAGCCTTGGCATCCGCCTCGACCAGCAGCGCATGCACGGCCCCGCGCGACAACGCCTCCAGCCCGACCGCCCCCGACCCCGCGAACAGATCCATCACCCGGGCGCCCGCCAACCCGTGCAGCGAGTCAAGGGTAGAGAAGATCCCTTCCCTTGCCCTGTCGCTGGTAGGTCGCGTATTCCGCCCCGGCGGCACACTCAACCGGCGCCCACCCGCGCTCCCCGCGATGATCCGAGTCATGGACGCCATTCTTCCCCATGTCACCGCAGGTCAAGAGTGGACAAGTGTCGGCCTCGACTGCGCAAGGGTGATTCACATCGGGCGGACGGGCCCCCATGATGATGACTGCGGCCTTCGAGGTGACCCAAATGGAGGCCGACCGGCGTGATCGTGAGCCCTTCCGCACGCCGGGTCCCTCGGCACCTGACCCGAGGGTGGGCCCAGCCGGGGACGGCATTCGGGGGGAGGCCGTCCCCGCCGCTGGGCCCAATACTCATGTAAGGATCTTCTCCCCCAGACTCTTCTCACCCCTCAAACGCCCCATCTCTTACGGCGCGGCCAGCTCTCTCTTCTCACCCTTCAGACGCCCCACCCTTTACGGCGCAGCCAGCTCTCTCTTCTCGCCCCTCAAACGCCCCACCCTTTACGGCGCAGCCAGCTCTCTCTTCTCGCCCTTCAGACGCCCCATCTCTTACGGCGCAGCCAGCCTGCCCCCACCCGCCGTCGTGGGTTTCCGCCGATCGTGGGGGTCGCTTCTCACGTCGGACGTGGTCCCCGCCGCAACGGCCATCCGCAGACCACCCGCCATGGCCCACCTCGCTCACCGCCCAAGGGCGCCGATCCCCGCCGCACCACACCCCACCGCGCGGCGCCCAACACCCCGCTTCGCCGCCCGGAAGCCAGTCCACCCCGGAAGCCAGTCCACCCCGGAATCCAGTCCGCCCGGAAAGACTGCTGCCCGGAAACACTGCTGCCCGGAAGCCAGTCCGCCCGGAAACACTGCCGCCCGGGATCCCCGGCCGACGCTCCACCCGGCAAGCCCTCATCCGGCCGCCCAACTCCTACTCCGCCGAACCCAGCGGCTCACCACCTGGCCAGCCATCACAAGACCACCGCACCGCCAAAGCCAGTAACCCCAATCAAGCCACCCCACCCCCGCCCAGCTACCCCAGCCCAGCCGTGCCCGGCTCCCCCAGCGCACCTCTGCCCAGCTACCCCAGCCCAGCCCTGCCCGGCTGCCTCAGCCCTGCCGTCTCAGCTCAAAGCCCAGTCAGGCGGCCGGGCCGGCCAGGGGTAGCCGAGCGTGCCGGGGGCTCTCGGCGGTTAGGTTTTCTCCAGGTAGTCGGCCTTTTCGTCGGCCAGCAAGCGGGTGATCTCCGCCCGCAAGCCCGGGTGGGATGTGAGGTCCGGGTCGGCGTCCAGGAGGGCGGCGGCCTCGGTGCGGGCGGCCTCGATGACGTCCTCGTCGCGCAGCAACTGGAGCATCTTCAGCGATGACCGCTTGCCCGACTGCGCCGCCCCCAGCACGTCGCCCTCCCGGCGTTGTTCCAGGTCGACCCGGGACAGTTCGAACCCGTCCAGGGTCGCGGCGACGGCGTCCAGGCGGGCGCGGGCCGGAGTGCCCTCGGGGAATTCCGAGACCAGCAGGCACAGGCCGGGCAGGCCGCCCCGGCCCACGCGGCCGCGGAGCTGGTGGAGCTGGGAGACGCCGAAGCGGTCGGCGTCCATGATGATCATGACGGAGGAGTTGGGCACGTCCACGCCGACCTCGATGACCGTGGTGGCCACCAGGACGTCCACCTCGCCGCGGGTGAAGGCGCGCATGACCGCGTCCTTGTCCTCCGGCGGGAGCTTGCCGTGCAGGACCGCCAGGCGCAGGCCGTGCAGCGGGCCCTCGGCCAGCATCTCGGCCACCTCCAGCACGGCCAGGGGCGGGCGGCGTTCGTCGTCGGCCGGCTCGGCGGCCAGGTCGCCCTCGTCTCCCTCGAGGTCGCCGATGCGCGGGCAGACGATGTACGCCTGACGGCCCAGCGCGACCTCCTCCCGCACCCGTTGCCAGGTGCGGTCCAGGAAGTGGGGCTTTTCCGCGGCCGGGACCACGTGGCTGGTGATGGGGGCGCGGCCGGACGGGAGCTGGGACAGCGTGGAGACCTCGAGGTCGCCGAAGACGGTCATGGCGACCGTGCGCGGGATCGGGGTGGCGGTCATGACCAGGACGTGGGGGCGTCCGCCGCCGGCCTTCTCGCGCAGGGCGTCGCGCTGCTCGACGCCGAAGCGGTGCTGCTCGTCCACGACCACCAGGCCCAGGTCGGCGAACTGCACGTGCTCCTGCAGGAGGGCGTGCGTGCCCACGACGATGCCAGCCGTACCGGAGGCGGCGTCGAGCAGGGCCGCGCGGCGGGCGGGGGTGCCCATCGAGCCGGTGAGCAGAGTGACGGCGGTGCCGCCGAACATGCCGCCGGTGGCGAGGTCGCCGAGCATGGCGGTGATCGAGCGGTGGTGCTGCTGGGCCAGGACTTCGGTGGGCGCGAGGAGGACGGCCTGGCCGCCGGCGTCGACGACCTGGAGCATCGCGCGCAGCGCGACCACGGTCTTGCCGGCGCCGACCTCGCCCTGGAGCAGGCGATGCATGGGGTGGGCCAGGCCCAGGTCGGCGGCGATCTCCTCGCCCACCGCGGCCTGGCCTTCGGTCAGGGAGAAGGGCAGGCGGGCGTCGAAGTCGTCGAGCATGCCGCCGGCGCGGCGGGGCCGGGGGCGGGCGGGCCAGGCGGTGGCGGCCTGCCTGCGCTGCAGCAGGACGGCCTGCAGCACGAACGCCTCGTCGAACTTCAGCCGCTCGCGGGCCCGCTGCACGTCGCCGAAGTCCTTGGGGCGGTGGACGGCGACCAGGGCGTCGGCCAGATCGGCCAGGCCGCGGCGGCGGCGCAGCTCGGCGGGGAGGGGGTCGTCGAGGGGGCCGAGCGTGTCGAGGACGATGCCGATGGCCCGCCTGATCGCCCAGGGCGTGAGGTCCTTGCCCGCCGGATAGACCGGGACCGGCGCGGTGGAGAACTCCTCGGCGCTGGTCTCGCTCTCGTCGAACAGCTCGAACTCGGGATGGCTGAGCTGCCAGCGCGGGGTGGCGCGGGCGCCGTACATGCCGACCTTGCCGGCGAACATGCCGCGCTTGCCGGGTTTGAGGCGGTTTTCCGCGACGTGGGAGCCCTTGCCGAAGAACGACAGGTAGATCTTCTTGCCGGTGCCGTCGACGACCTCGACCTCCAGCCAGGTGCCGCCGCGGTTGCGCATGGGCTTGCGCATCGCCCGGGTGACCTCGCCGGACACGGTGACGTGCTCGTCGACCTCCAGCATGTCGAGCGCGGTCAGCTCGCCGCGCTCGGCGTAGCGGCGCGGGTAGTGGCGCAGCAGGTCGCCGACCGTCTCCAGGCCCAGCACGCTGTGCAGGAGCTTGGCGGTCTTCGGGTCGAGCGCCTTGGTCAGCGGCTCGTCGAATCGACTCACGACACTAAGTTCTACCGCTTGTCACCGACAGGAATCACTCCACGCCGATGAGCAGCGGATAGCCGCCCTGGCCGCCGTCGTAGACGACCAGGTCCACGTCGGGGCGGCCTGCGGACAAATGCCGCTCGACGTGCGGCGTCAGCCGTACCGGGACGTCCTTGCCCTTCACCAGGGTGACGAGCTCGCCGCCGCCCGCCAGCATCCGGTCCACGACCAGCGTGGCGACCTCCTCCAGGGCGTCGCCGATGTGGACCACGTCCCCGTCGATGAGGCCGAGCACGTCGCCGGGACGGCACAGCCCGGCGCTGGTCACGGCCTCGCGGTCGGCGACCGTCACGTGGCCGTAGCGGGTGTGGCCGGCGGCGTCGGTCATGGCGACCACGTCGTCGTCGAAGCGGCGCAGCGGGTCGTGCACGGCCAGAGCGGCCAGTCCCTGCACGGTGGCCTTCGTGGGGAGCACGCTGACGGCCACGCCGTCCTCGCGGGCGATCTCCGCCGCGGCGGCGGCCACGTCGCGCACGCCCTCGTCGTTCGGCAGCACCGCCACCTCGCCGCCCGCCTCGCGGATCGCGGCCAGCATCTCGGGCAGCGCCGGGCTGGTGCCGGGCGCCCGCCGTACCACGACGGCCCCGCACTCCTCGAACAGCGCCGCGATGCCGTCGCCCGCCGCCACGGCCACCACGCCCCGGCCGGTGTCCGCCCGATGCGTGCGCTCCGCGAGGTACGTCACCCTGATCCGGTGCGGGCGCCCCGCCTTCAGCGCCGCCTCGATCGCCGGGCCGGCCTCGTCCACGTGCACGTGCACGTTCCACAGCCCGTCGCCGCCGACCACCACCAGCGAGTCGCCCATCGCGTCGAGCTCGGCGCGCAGCCCGGCCACCGCCGCGTCCTCGGCGTCCAGCAGGTACATCACCTCGTACCCCGCGCCCACCTCGGCCATCGGCGTCACCCTGGCCGTCGGCGCGGGCACCTCGAAGCGCCTGCTGTAGGAGCCGGTGACCACCGCCTCCAGTGCGTCCAGGATGATCGCCAGCCCGGCGCCGCCCGCGTCCACGACCCCGCTGCGGGCCAGCACGTCGAGCTGCTCGGGCGTGCGCCGCAGTGCCGACCGCGCCTGCCCGGCCGCCGACCGCGCGACCTCTTCGAGGTCTCCGTCCAGATCGTGTACGGCTCCCGCCACGGCCGTCAGCACGCTGAGCACGGTCCCCTCGACGGGCCTGGCCACGGCCTGCCTGGCCAGCTCGGCCGCCCGGATCAGCCCGGCCCGCAGGTCGGAGCCGCCCTTCAGCACCTCGGCCAGGCCGCGCAGCGCCTGGCTGACGATGACACCGGAGTTGCCCCGGGCGCCGACGAGGGCGCCGTAGGAGAGCGTCTGCCAGACCACGGCCGCGTCCACGTCGTCGGGCAGCGACTCGACCGCCTCGGCGGCGGCCAGCATGGTCAGATGGAGGTTGGTGCCGGTGTCGCCGTCGGCGACCGGGAAGACGTTGAGCGCGTCGATCTCCGCTCTGGCCCGGCCCAGCGAGTCCGCCGCCAGCCGCGCCCACCGCCGCACCGCGGGCGGTTCCAAGACCTGCATGTGCGCGCTCCGACCTCCCCGAATGCGCTACCGTTAATGGAGGAGAATATCCCCGTTCGCCGGGCCGTCCAGTGCTGGGATTCGCACCCACTGGTGCGGATCAGATATTCTCGTCTGGCTAGCCGGTTGTCCCGGCATGCCCTCCGCCCGGAAAGCATCAGCGGACAGGGCTACATCGACTGTTTTAAGGAGCGATACCGTGGCTTCCGTCTGCGATGTCTGCCGCAAGGGGCCGACCTTCGGCAACAACGTGTCCCACTCGCACCGCCGTACCCGTCGTCGTTGGAACCCCAACATCCAGACGGTCCGCGCGGTCATCGGCGGCACGCCGAAGAAGCTGAACGTGTGCACCTCGTGCATCAAGGCGGGCAAGGTCACCCGCTAGTCCCGACTTTTCCGCGAAGCCCGGCGCGCCCCGAGAGCGCCGGGCTTTCGTGGTGCCCCGGGACTCGCCGTACTCCTAGCGCCAGTGCCAGGCGTGGTCGACGCGCCAGTGCCAGGCGTGGTCGACCGGGCCGATGCCGTCGCCCAGGGGGAAGCCGCGGGCGATCGCGCCCGTGACGTACTCCTTGGCCTTCCCCACCGCCGTCGGCACGTCGTCGCCCTGGGCGAGATGGGAGGCTACGGCCGAGGCCAGGGTGCAGCCGGTGCCGTGGGTGTGGCGGTTGTCGTGGCGTTCGGCGCGGAAGCGGTGTTCGACGGTGCCGTCGGTGAGCAGGTCCACCGGCTCGCCCGGCAGGTGACCGCCCTTGATCAGCGCCCAGGCGGGGCCGAGTTCCAGGATCGCGTCGGCGGCGCGGCGCAGGCCGGACTCGTCCTCGACCTTGACCGAGGTGAGCTGCTCGACCTCCCACAGGTTGGGTGTGACCACGGTGGCCACGGGCAGCAGGCGCGAGCGCAGCGTCTCCACGGCCTCGGGAGCGAGCAGCGCGTCGCCGTGCTTGGAGACGCCCACCGGGTCCACGACCACAGGAGCGCTGTAGGCGCCCAGAACCTCGGCCACGACCTCGACCAGCACAGGGGAGGCCAGCATGCCGGTCTTGACCGCCTGGGCGCCGATGTCGCCCAGCACGGACTCGAGCTGCGCGCGCACCGCCTCCGGCGGCAGCTCCCAGTAGCCCTGGACGCCCAGGGAGTTCTGCGCCGTGACCGCGGCGATGACGCTCATGCCGTGCACGCCGAGGGCGAGCATGGTCTTGAGATCGGCCTGGATACCCGCGCCGCCGCCGGAGTCGGAGCCGGCGACGGTCAGCACACGGGGTGGGGTACGCGGAGGGGTCGAATCCGTCATATCCCCATCCAACCACTCAGCTCAGCGAGCACTCCCCACCGACCAGCCCGCAGTTCTCCGGCGTCTGCCCCTTGCCGGTGGCCGTGAACGAGATGTCGGCCACCGCGCCCGTCGCCATCGACTGGGACAGGTCGATGATCAGGAGCTGGCCGTCCTGGGTCCAGTCGGCGCCGCTCACGTGCGTGACCCGGCCGGAGACCGGCAGCGACAGCGTCATGCTGCTCATCGTCTGGGCCGAGGAGTTGGTCACCTCGAGGCTCGCGCGGTAGCCGGTGATGCCCTGATTGGTCACGCCGAACTTCACGTTCACCGAACTCACGTTGGGCGCCTGCCTGACGCCGGACGACGGGGAGTTCTGCGGGTTCGGCACGGCGTCCGTCGGGAACGTGCCCGAGGTCGGCTCCGCGGTGCCCATCGGCTCGTCGGTCGGCTCCTCCGTGGCGCTCGACGTCGGCGTCGGCGCGGGCGGCTGCACGGTGGGCTTGCCGGTGTTGCGCTCCTTGGTCTTGGTCGGCGTCGGCTTCGGCGTGGGAGTGCTGCGCCTGGGCGCCCGGACCGTCGCCGAGGGCGACGGCTTGGCCGACTCCGACGGGACCGGCTCCTCCGACTCCGTCTCCACCGGCTCCTCGTCCGGCTCGCCCTCGCCCGGTCCCGTCTCACTGACCGACGGCGGGGCGGGCTGTCCGCTTCCTGCTGTCTGTACGGCGGAGCAGTTCCCCTGCGGGCAGTCGCGGGAGGAGCTCATCATGTTGACCCCCGCCACGGTGCCGCCGAGCACCACGGCCACGGCTGCCACCGACAGCAGGGCCACCCGGGCCTTGCCGCCGCCCGACGTGCCGCCGGGGAGATCGCCGTCCCGTCCGCCCTGCTTGCGACGGCCGCGCCTGCGGCTGCCCGCGGCCTCGTCCGGCCCGCCGTCGTCGGAGGACCAGCCGGCGCCCATGAAGCCGTCGTTGCCCTCGGCCCAGGCGGGCACCGGGGAGACCACGGTCGGGGAGCCGGCCACCTTCACGTCACCGGGTTCGGGCGGGAAGCCACCCGTCTCCGCCTGGGCGGCGAAGTCGCCGGTGCCGGGCGGCTGGGCGGCGAACGGGTCGGAAGGAGCACCGCCGGGGCGGGTCGCGAACGGGTCGGGCGGAGGACCGCCGGGGCGGGTCGCGAAGGGGTCGGACGGAGGACCGGGGGCCTGCGCCGCGAACGGGTCGGACGGAGCGCCCGGAGCCTGCGCGGCGAACGGGGCCGCCGAAGCTCCCGGAGCCTGCGCCGCGAACGGGTCGGACGGGGCGCCCGGGGTCTGCGCCGTCACGGGACCGGACGGGTTCCCGGGGAACGGGTCGTTCCCCTGGACGGGAGCGTCGCCGGGCCGCGTGGCGAAGGGGCCGGCGGAGAAGGCCGCGGTGGCTCCGTCGGCCACCGGCTCGCCGAAGCGCTGGGTCTCCTCCGGCGAGCGGCCGGCCGGGCCCGCGCCGAAGGCGCCCGCGGCAGGAGGCTCGAAGGCGCCGGGGCCACCCGCCACAGGACGGTCGCCGGGGCCGCCCGCGACCGGGCGGTCGAACGGACCCCTCGGACGGTCGAACGCCTCAGGCCGGTCGAGCGCACCCTCAGGACGTCTGAAGGCGCCACCCGCTACGGGACGGTCGGCGGCCCCGCCCGGCGCCGGACGGTCCTTGGGCCCGGCCCCCTGAGGTTGCGGGGGTGGGGCGAAGGCGCCCGTGGTCTCGAAGGGCTCAGGGGCGCGCGGTCCCCCCGGAGGCGCGTCGTAGGACTCGGGCCGGGCGAAGGCCCCGGTCGTCTCGAACGGGTCCGAATCCGCGGGCCCGGGGTCCGGGGCGTCGCCGGTGAGGCGGGCGCCCGGGCGCGGGGCCCACTGGCCCGTCACCTCGATCTGGTCGGGCGGTGCCGGCCAGCCGGGTTCCCGGTCGTCCCCGACGGCGAAGAAGGAGCTGGTGGCCGTAGGATCCGGGGCGGCTGACCAGGCGGCGGCTGGATCGGCGGTGAACCTTTGGTCCTCCTCCTGAGAGTCTCCGGACCTGTCCATCCCCCAATCGTCGCCGTCATCGGATCCACCTGTGCCGTGGCGGCCCATCTGGCTGCCCTTTCTGCCGGTTACAGAGGCCGCCAATCTTCATAACACCTTTACTACGCCTTTGTCACAGCTTTCCCGGCAGTCACGCTGTAATCCCTGAAAATTTTACATAAATCGGGACAAGTCGTCACTGGAAGTGGTCCCACCCACGCGGCCCCTCGTCACGCCCTGTAACCAGAACGCCCTCCCCCGTCTCGATCCGGCCCACGATCCGCCACTCCGGCGGCAGCCGTACCGCTGAAGGGAAGACCGCGACCAGGGCGTGGTCCTCACCCCCGCCCAGCACCCAGTCGAGCGGGTCGGCCCCGAGTTCCTCGGCCGCGGCCAGCACCGGCTCGGCCACCTCGAAGGCGTCCGGGTCCAGGATCACCCGCACCCCGCTGGCCCCCGCGATGTGCCCGAGGTCCTGCA
The DNA here is from genome assembly GCF_009760925.1 of Nonomuraea typhae. GTDB lineage: Bacteria > Actinomycetota > Actinomycetes > Streptosporangiales > Streptosporangiaceae > Nonomuraea > Nonomuraea typhae. The sequence continues at coordinate 334,634 of NZ_VRLV01000009.1, read as the reverse complement.
GGAGCCCGTCGCTGACGTCCAGCATCGCCACGGCGCCGAGCCGCGCCGCCTCGGGCCCCTGCGCGTACGGCGGGCGCGGCCGGCGATGTCCTTCCACCGCGGCCGCCAGCGGCCCGGACTCCGGCGCCTTCCCTCCCGACCCGAGCAGAGCCAGCCCGGCGGCGGAGTAGCCGAGCCGCCCGGCCACGGCGACCACCTGCCCGGGACGGGCGCCGGATCGGGTCACCGGCGGCGAACCGGCCAGGTCCCCCAGCGCGGTGACCCCGATGACCACGAGGTCCGCCCGCGCCAGGTCGCCGCCGACGACCGAGGCCCCGACCAGCGCGCACTCCTCACGCAGGCCGTCCGCCAGGCCGTCCACCCAGTCCACGGGCAGGTCGGCCGGCATGGACAGGCCCACGACCAGGGAGGTCGGCCGGGCGCCCATGGCGGCGACGTCGGCGAGGTTCTGGGCGGCGGCCTTGCGGCCGACGTCGTAGGGCGTGGACCAGTCGCGGCGGAAGTGGTTGCCCTCCACCAGGAGGTCCGTGGAGACGACGACCCGGCCGTCGGGGGCGGCCACCACGGCGGCGTCGTCCCCGGGGCCGAGCAGCACGCCCGCCCCCTGCGGCAGCCGCCGGGAGATCCGGGATATCACCCCGAACTCTCCGAAATTTCCGACGTTGATGGTGCACCTCCTGTGAGAACTAACGTATGCGGAAAGCCGCCCGAGCCCCCCGCCAGGGTGCCTGCGCACGGCATACGTATGCTGAATCACACGCAGGACACGCCGGGTCACGCAGGTGCGAACCCGGGCGACCGGCCACACTCCCGCACACCGGCCGGGAAACGGTACGGTGGCCCTTCGGCGCTGATCCAATTCGCCCGGGAGGACGTCATGGTGCAGGCCTACATCCTTATTCAGACCGAAGTGGGCAAGGCCGCGACCGTGGCCCGCGAGATCTCCGGAATCCCCGGTGTCACGCAGGCCGAGGACGTGACCGGTCCCTACGACGTGATCGTGCGTGCGGAGGCGCGCAACGTCGATGAGCTCGGCAAGCTCGTGGTGGCCCAGATTCAGGCCGTGGAGGGGATCACGCGTACGCTCACGTGCCCGATCGTCCACATCTGAGAGAGACCTTGGTCATGCGTGCCGCCGCCGTCCTCCTCGTCCTGCTCGCTCTCGCCGGATGCGGCGGCGCCGTACAAGTGGAACCACCCGCGCCCCAGGGCGCGGCGGCGGAGGCGTGCACGAAGCTCGCCCCGCTGCTGCCGCAGACCCTGGACGGAGTGAAGCGGACCACGTCGAGCCCCGAGTCGCCTTATGTCGCCGTCTGGGGCGCCGGCATGATGGCGTTGCGCTGCGGCGTCGGCCGGCCCGTCCGCATGGCGCCGACCGACCGGTTGCAGGAGATCAACGGGGTCGGCTGGTTCGCCGACCCCGACCGCTCCACGTTGTTCACCGCGGTCTCCGACGTGGTCTACGTCGAGGTGACGATCGCCGCCGGGCACAACGCCGCCGAGGTCCTGGCGGAGCTGTCGGGGCCGATCGGCAAGGTCACCTCAGCGAAGGCCGGGTGAGCGGCGCAGCGCCAGCTGCACGAGCCGCTCGACCAGGGCCGGGTAGTCGAGGCCCGAGGCCGCCCAGAGCTGCGGCGCGACCGACAGCGAGGTGAAGCCGGGCATGGTGTTGATCTCGTTGAAGATCAGCTTGCCCTCGGGGGTGTAGAAGAAGTCGACCCGGGACAGCCCCTCGCACTCCAGCGTCTCGAAGGCGCGCACGGCCAGCCCGCGTAGTTCCTCGGCGACGTCCTGGGGAATGTCGGCGGGCACGGTCAGCGACATCTGGTCCGCGTAGTACTTGGCCTCGAAGTCGAAGAACTCCTGGCCGCCCTCGACCTGCACCTCGCCGGGCATCGAGGCCGCGGGCGGCTCGTCGCCCAGCGACTCCAGCACCGCGCACTCGATCTCCCGGCCGGCGATGGCCGCCTCGACGAGCACCTTCGGGTCGTGGGCGCGGGCGGCCTCGACCGCCGCCTCCAGCTCGGCGCGGCTGCTCGCCTTGGAGATGCCCTGGGAGGAGCCGGCGCGGGCCGGCTTGACGAAGACCGGATAGCCGAGCTCCTCGGCCTCCTTGAGCACGCGCTCGCGTTCGAGCCGCCAGTCGCGGTCGCGCACCACGACATACCGCCCGACGGGCAGCCCCGCGGCGGCCATGACCGTCTTCATGTACGCCTTGTCCATGCCGACCGCGCTGGCCAGCACACCGGAGCCGACGTAGCGGACGCCGGCCATCTCCAGCAGCCCCTGGATCGTGCCGTCCTCGGCGAACGGGCCGTGCATGACCGGGAAGACCACGTCCACCGCGCCCAGCTCGACCGGGATCGCGCCCGGGTCGTAGGCCACCAGCGAACCGCCGTCCGCGGGCAGCGCCAGCGCGGCGCCGGAGGTGTCGACCACGGGCAGTTCGCCGTCCTCGATGGCGAAGCGCTGGTCCCCCGCGGCGAGCACCCACCTGCCGTCCTGCGCGATCCCGATCGGGACCACCTCGTACTTGTCTTTGTCGATCGCGTCCAGAACACTGCCCGCTCCCATGAGGGAGACGGCGTGCTCCGAATTACGACCCCCGAACACGACGGCGACGCGTGGCTTGCTCATGGTGTCCGAATCTACCGGAGACAGCCGGTCAGACGCCGTAACGCTCGGGTTTGGGGGAACGCGACATCAGCAACATCCCCGCCTCGCGCGGAGACATGCCGTCGTGCACGACCCCCACGACGACCTCGGTGATCGGCATCTCCACGTCGTGCTTGCGGGCCAGCTCCAGCACCGACTCGCACGACTTGACGCCTTCCGCGGTCTGGCGCGTCGCGGCCACGACCTCCTCGAGCGTCATGCCGCGGCCGAGGTTCTCGCCGAAGGTGCGGTTGCGCGACAGCGGCGAGGTGCACGTGGCCACCAGGTCGCCCATCCCGGCCAGGCCGGAGAAGGTGTGGGGGTCGGCGCCGAGGGCCGCGCCCAGGCGGGAGATCTCGGCCAGCCCGCGGGTGATCATCATGGCGGCCACGTTGTCGCCCATGCCCATGCCCACGGCGACACCGACGGCCAGCGCGATGACGTTCTTGACCGCGCCGCCCAGCTCGACGCCGACCACGTCGAGGTTGGTGTAGGGGCGGAACCACGGCGGCAGGTGGCAGGCTTCCTGAAGCCGCTTGGCGACCGCCTCGTCGGTGCAGGCCACGACCGTGGCGGCGGGCTGGCGCTGGGCGATCTCCTTGGCCAGGTTGGGACCGGAGACGACGGCCACCCGCTCCTCGGGCACCCCGGCGACCTCGCGGATCACCTCGCTCATCCGCTTGGTCGTGCCGAGTTCGACCCCCTTCATGAGGCTGACCAGCACCGCGTCGCCCGGGATGTGCTCGCGCCAGCCGGCCAGGCTCCCGCGCAGCGTCTGCGACGGTACGGCCAGCACCACGAAGTCGGCCCCGGCCAGCGCCTCCTCGGCCGAGGCGGTGGCCCGCAGCCGCTCGGGCAGCCGGATGCCGGGCAGGTAGTCGGGGTTCTCGCCGGTGGCGTTGATCGTCTCGACCAGCTCGGGGCGGCGCCCCCACAGCACGGTCTCGTTGCCCGCCTCGGCCAGGATCATGGCGAACGTGGTCCCCCACGATCCCGTGCCGAACACCGCGGTCTTGGTCATGCGTTCACCGCCCGGCGGGGTCGTAGGGGGTCTCGGGCGCCTTCTCGCCGCGCAGCTCGGCCAGCTGCACAGTGATGGCCGCCATGATGTCGGCCGTGGCGTCGCGCAGCACGTCGGCGTGCATGGGCTTGCCCGCGTACTTCGTGAGGTCCACCGGCGGTCCCACCGAGACCCGGAAGGTCTTGCGCGGGAACAGCCGCGGCCACTTCTCCCCGTAGGGCAGCAGCTCCTGCGCCCCCCAGTGCGCCACGGGGATGACCGGCGCGCCGCTCTCCAGAGCCAGCCGGGCCGCGCCGGTCTTGCCGGTCATCGGCCACAGGCCGGGGTCGCGCGTGCAGGTGCCCTCCGGGTAGAAGAGCACGGCCGCGCCGTCGTGCAGCCGCTGCGCGCCGTCGCTCAGCGACCTGGCCGCCTCGCTGCTGCCGCGGTAGACGGGGATGGCCAGCAGCCCGCGCACGGCCGCGCCGAGCCCGGGCACCCTGAACAACGCCGCCTTGGCCAGGATGACCGGCCAGCGCCCGTGGTTGAACAGGAAGTGCGAGATCAGCACCGGGTCGGTCCACGACAGGTGGTTGACCGCGATGATCACGCCGCCCTTGCGCGGAAGGCGCTCGCCGTGCCGCCAGTCCTTCTTGACCAGGAGCCACGACAGTGGTTTCACGATCACCACCGCCAGGGTTTCCCAGAAACGCGATGGTCGCACGGGGCGGCTCATGGTCTCCTCCAACGGATACGAATGCGCCTCAAGTCTCCCGGTTGGCCGCGCGGGATGTCGAGGCACGAGACTTAAGCCTATGAGCATCCGCTGGTCACTGGTCATCCCGGTGAAGACGCTGGTCGCGGCGAAGACCCGGCTGGCCGCCGCCACGGGGCCGCACCGCACCCGCCTGGCGGTGGCGGTCGCCTGCGACACCGTCTCCGCGGCGCTCTCCTGCCCGCTCGTGGCGCGGGTCATCGTGGTCACGGCGGATCCCGCCGCCGCCGGCCCGCTCGCCGCCCTGGGCGCCGACGTGGTGCACGACCCCGACCGCGGGCTCAACACCGCCCTGCGCACGGGCGCGGCCCATGCCGTACGGCTGGCGCCGGACGCGCCCGTCGGCGCGCTGCAGGCGGACCTGCCGACGCTGCGCCCGGCGGAGCTGGCGGCGGTCCTGACGGCGGCGGCCGAGCACGACCAGGCGTTCGTCCCCGACGCGCTCGACGTCGGCACGACCTTCTACGGCGTACGGCCCGGCGTCCCGTTCACCCCGCGCTTCGGCGGCGAGTCACGGGCCAAGCACCTGGCCGGGGGCGCGAAGGAGCTCGATCTGGCCGGGATCGACTCGGTCCGCAGGGACGTGGACACCCCCGGCGACCTCCGTGCCGCCGTCGCGCTCGGCCTGGGCCGCCACACCGCCGCCGTCGTCGCCGACCTGCGGCTGAGCCCGGCCTCCCGCGATGGAGAGGCCGGGCCCGGTTAGCCGATCACTGGTAGGTGTACCACTTCGTCCAGTCCAGCAGCGAGGCCGGAGTGGAGTCCGCGTCGTTCCACGGACGCATCCGCTCGTTCAGGTCCACCACCGTGGAGCCGCCGGCGCCGGTCGGCTGGTAGTGGTCGATGCCGGGGTGGGCGCTCTGCCAGTCCGCCCACAGCTTGTCGACGAAACAGTGGTGCAGCCAGAACACCGGGTCGTTCGTCGAGGACGTCGTCGGCATGGTCCCGCCGACCCAGTTGTGCACCCGGTTGTGCAGGTTGGGGCCGCGGAAGCCCTCCGACTGGTTGCGGTAGCCGGTGGAGGTGGTGCCGTAGGCCGTGTCGTACGGGGTGACGGCCTGCACCGTGGTGACCTGGGCGGCGGTCGGCAGCGTGACGATGCCGTTGTCGCCGCCCAGGGCCCGGCGGATGTAGGTGAGCCCGGACTGGTCGTTGTTCGGGTCCACGTTCCAGACGCCTCTGCGGAACGGTCCAGAGGTGACCGGGCCGGCCGCCGTGTAGCGGCCGAGGAAGTCGTCGGTCCACGGGAAGGCGCTGGTCGATCGGGCCGCGGTCCAGTCCCAGTACGGCAGGCTGACGGTGGGGTCGATGGACTGCAGCGACCGTTCGAACTCCAGCAGGTAGCGCCGGTGCCAGGGCAGGAACGTGGGCGCCTGGTGGGCCCAGTTGATGCCGGTGGACGGGTCGCGCCCGAAGAAGTCGACGTGCGTCTTCACGAACGGCTCGTAGCGGTCGGTGCCCCCGTTCTTCAGGGTCACCACGGCCTCGGTGAAGCGCTTGCGCTCGTCGGCGGTCAGGCTGGTGATGTTCTTGCGCACGCCCATGGTCACCGCCTCCACGGGTGCAGCTTGCCGTCCTGCCCGATGTTGTCGACCGCGGCGCGGGCGGCGAGCTGCAGGGTGGGCTGCGGGTTGTAGTGCGACTGGGCGGTGATGAACTGGCCGTCGTCCAGGACCATGACGTGCAGTTCGACCCCGTCGATCAGAGCTTTCCTGTCGAGGCCGTGGTGGCTGTCCTTCTTCGCGAAGTCGGCCACGACCTCGATCTTGTGGCCTTTGTAGATCTCTTCCGAGATGGGCGCCGGGGCTGCCGCGGCGCCGGTCGCCCTGGCGACGCCCAGTCCTCCGATGCCTACGGCGACTACGCCGACTGCGGTTCCTTGTAAGAACTTCCTGCGGGCCACGCCGTGGCCCTGGGTTTCCTTCGAGGTGGGTCCGTTCGTCACCGAACCATTTCCCTTTCCCGCATTTGGGCAGGGCTCAGCATCAGGGGTGGGTAGTCCGGTATCGCCCCCGATCCGAGTGCGGCCCTAGGTCCCCCCATGAGACCGTGCCCCTCTTGTGGGCCGCCCGTGCGTCGCGCACGCCGGGAACGACGTTATGTAGCAAGATCCATCTCTTTCTAGAGGCGCCATATGTGGCAATAGCCACAAAGATCACGACAATGTGCGGGAAGAGTGATCTTTACATTACAAAGATCGAACTTTCGTAACCCTCCAAATGGGCGTCATAACGGCGGGTAGATGGGCGATCGCCACCAGCAGCACCCCGATCACAAAGAGCGGTCGCGCGCCCGCCCACTCCCCCAGCGCGCCGCCCAGAAGCCCGCCGATCGGCAACGCGCTCCACATGAGAAAGCGCATGCTCGCGTTGACCCGGCCGAGCAGATGCTCCGGCGTGGTCCGCTGGCGGTAGCTGAGCTGGTTGATGCCGAACACCACACCGGCCATCCCGGCGACCGCGTAGGAGACGGGCAGGATCACCAGCGTCCAGCCGCCGGCGACCAGGGTCGCGGGCAGGTAGGCCGCCATGACGACCAAGCAGGAGCCGGCCATCGCGCGCCCGGGCCCGAACCTCGCGGTCACACGGGGGGTGATCACGGCGCCCAGCAGCCCACCGGCGGCCGCCACCGACAGGATGAGACCGTAGACGCCCGCGCCCACCCCGAGATCCTTGATCAGATAGAGCGGCTGCCCGACGTTGAGCACCCCGTTGCCCAGCTGGACCAGCGCGCCGAGGACGGCGATGACCCGCAGCACCGGCTCACGCGCGACGTACCCGAGTCCCTCGGCCACCTCCTGGCGCAGCCTGCGGCGCTCCCCCTTCGGCGCGGGCCGCTCCTGGGCGCGCACCCGCGACAGCAGCGCGCCGGACAGCAGATAGCTGACCGCGTCGGCCAGCAGCGCGAACGGCGCGGTCAGCCACTGGACGGCCACGCCGCCGAGCCCGGGCCCGGCCAGCATGGACACCCTGCTGGTCACCTCGATCACACTGTTGCCGCGCTCGAGCCGATCCCTGCTGATGACCGCCGGCAGGAAGCTCATGTGGGCGACGTCGAAGAAGACCGTGCAGAACCCGATGACCAGCGCGACGAGGTAGAGCTGGACCAGCGTGAGCACGCCGAGCAGGGCGGCGGCCGGGACGCTCAGCAGCGCGAGGCCGCGGACCAGGTCAGTCCAGACGAGGATCGGGCGGCGGCGCAGCCGGTCCACCCAGACGCCGGCGGGCAGCCCGACGATCAGGAAGGCGGCCATCTCGGCCGCGGTCAGCAGGCCGAGCTCCCAGGAACCCGCGCTCAGCGTGAGAACCGCGGCCAGCGGCAACGCCACCAGCGTGACCTGGGTGCCGGCCTGCGTCACGGCGTTGGCCACGGCGAACCGGGCGAAATCCGCGTTGCCCCTGAGCTGCATGGCCGTCGATCCTCGTGGGCTCGCCCACCGGGGTCAAACGATTTACGCTGGTCGCGTGCAGGCGACAGTGCGTACCTATGACCCCGCCACCCGCTCAGGCACGGTCTTCCTCGACGACGGCACGGTGCTCGACTTCCCGGCGAAGGCGTTCGACGCCGGGCCGCTGCTGCTTCTGCGTTCCGGCCAGCGCGTGAACCTCGCCGTGACCGACGGGGAGGTCACCTACATCACGTTGTCGACCTTCCCGCTTCCCTAAAAGGCCGAGTAAAAGAATTCTTGGAAAACACGATGGCCCGGGTCCGCCGCAATGGCGAACCCGGGCCACCCCGCAGAAGTGGTTACTTCTTCTTCGACGCCTTCTTGCCGCCGGCGTTCACCAGCTCCTTGAAGTCGGAGCCGGGACGGAACTTCGGCGCCCAGCTCTCGGCGACCTTGATCTCCGCACCGGTCGAAGGGTTCCTGGCCGTCCGAGCCGGCTTGTGAACCATCTCGAAAGCGCCGAAGCCCGTGATCGAGACCTTGTCGCCGCTGGCGACAGCCTTCTGGACGGCGTCGATAATCGCGTTGACGGCCTCGGTGGCCGTCTTCTTGTCGCCCACCCGGTCAGCGATGGCGTCGACGAGTTCCCGCTTGTTCATCTATCCCCCTGTTACGGCTCGGGGTTCCAGCACACTCGCCTTACGGAGAAACCCCTTACGCGCTCGAAATTAAGGGGCTTTCCGGGGGAACTCAATCACCCGACGTGTTTTCTTGACCGCGTGGCGTGTCGCCGAGGCCCTCGAGGAAGGTCTCCAGACGGCTCGCGGCGCGCTCGGGATCACGCTTGGCCAGGTCGCAGATCGCCAGATATTTCCGGGCGAACCGCTCCTTTTCCTCGGTCGGCAGCATGCGGACGCGGCGGTGCGCCTCGCGCAACCGCCACGCCAGCTCGTCATCTTTGATGTCGTCGTCTAGACGGTCGTCGGCAGCCATGGCTGCCGACCATTCTCGTACGCGGCGATGTCGTCGGCGTGACGCAGGGTCAGCCCGATGTCGTCCAGGCCCTCCATGAGCCGCCAGCGGGTGTAGTCGTCGATCTCGAAGCTCCAGGCGGCCTCGCCCAGGCGCACCTCGCGCTCGCCCAGGTCCACGGTGATCTCGGCCTTCGGGTCGGCCTCGACCGCCGCCTGCAGTTCCTCGACCACCTTGGCGTCCAGGACGACCGGCAGCAGGCCCATCTTGGTGGAGTTGTTGCGGAAGATGTCGCCGAAGCGGGCGGCGATCACGACGCGGAAGCCGTACTGCTGGATGGCCCAGACGGCGTGCTCGCGCGAGGAGCCGGTGCCGAAGTCGGGCCCCGCCAGCAGGATCGTGGCGCCGTCGTAGACCGGGTTGTTCAGCACGAACGCCGGGTCCTCGCGCCAGGCAGAGAACAGGCCCTTCTCGAAGCCCGTGCGGCTGACCTGCTTGAGCCAGACGGCCGGGATGATCTGGTCGGTGTCCACGTTGCTGCGGCGCAGCGGCACCGCCGTACCGGTGTGGGTGGTGAAAGCGTCCATGGTCGTCTTCTCCTAGAGGTCGGCGGGCGCGGTCAGGCGGCCGGTCACGGCGGTGGCGGCGGCCACCTGCGGCGAGACCAGATGCGTGCGGCCGCCCTTGCCCTGGCGGCCCTCGAAGTTGCGGTTGGAGGTCGAGGCGCTGCGCTCGCCCGGCTGGAGCGTGTCGGGGTTCATGCCCAGGCACATCGAGCAGCCCGCCTGCCGCCACTCGGCGCCGGCGGCCTCGAAGACCTTGTCCAGGCCCTCCTTCTCGGCCTCCAGCTTGACCAGCATCGAGCCGGGGACGATCAGCGTGCGCGTCTTGACCGTGCGCCCGCGCAGGATCTCGGCGGCGGCGCGCAGGTCCTCGATGCGACCGTTGGTGCACGAGCCGACGAAGACGGTGTCCACCTCGATCTCGCGCAGCGGCGTGCCCGCGGTCAGGCCCATGTACTCAAGGGCCCGCTCGGCGGCGGACCGCTCGGTCGGGTCCGCCATCTCCTCGGGGTCCGGTACGGCGGCGCCGAGCGGCAGGCCCTGTCCCGGGTTGGTGCCCCACGTGACGAACGGGGTGAGCGCGCCGGCGTCGATCTCCACGACCTTGTCGAAGACCGCGTCGTCGTCGGTCTTCAGCGTCCTCCAGTGCTCCACCGCACGGTCCCAGGCGGCGCCCTGCGGGGCGTGCTTACGGCCCTTGAGGTAGGCGAAGGTGGTCTCGTCCGGGGCGATCATGCCCGCGCGGGCGCCGGCCTCGATCGACATGTTGCAGACGGTCATCCGGCCCTCCATGGAGAGCTTGCGGATGGCCTCGCCGCGGTACTCCACGATGTAGCCCTGGCCGCCGCCGGTGCCGATCTTGGCGATGATGGCCAGGATGAGGTCCTTGGCCGTCACGCCCACGGGCAGCTCGCCCGAGACCTCGATCGCCATCGTCTTCGGCCGGTAGGCGGGCAGCGTCTGGGTGGCCAGCACGTGCTCGACCTCGGAGGTGCCGATGCCGAACGCGATGCCGCCGAAGGCGCCGTGGGTGGAGGTGTGAGAATCCCCACACACGATCGTCATGCCCGGCTGGGTCAGGCCGAACTGAGGGCCGATGATGTGCACCACGCCCTGCCCGGCGTCGCCCATCGGGTGCAGCCGGATGCCGAACTCGGCGGCGTTCTTGCGCAGGGTCTCCACCTGCGTCTTCGAGACCGGGTCACTGATCGGGCCCAGCACGGTGGGCACGTTGTGGTCCTCGGTGGCGATGGTGAGATCGGGCCTGCGCACCTGGCGCGCGGCCATGCGAAGGCCGTCGAACGCCTGCGGGCTGGTCACCTCGTGAATGAGGTGCAGGTCGATGAAGAGCAGGTCGGGTTCGCCTTCCGCGCGCCGTACGACGTGTTGCTCCCAGACCTTCTCCGCCAGTGTGCGGCCCATTGATCTCCTCCTTGAGACTCCGCGCCGACTTGCTTTCTCATATGTCGAGACGGCAGTATCGGTGTATGGACAACTCTAGCGGAGTCGGCGTACTGGACAAGGCCGTTCTCGTGCTCAATGCCCTGGAGGCCGGACCCGCCTCGCTCGCGCAGCTCGTCCAGGCCACCGGACTGGCCCGGCCCACGGCCCACCGGCTGGCCGTGGCGCTGGAGCACCACCGCATCGTCACCCGCGACACCCAGGGCAGGTTCGTCCTGGGCCCGCGGCTGTCGGAGTTGTCCACCGCCGCCGGAGAGGACCGGCTGCTGGCCGTGGCCGCCCCCGTCCTGACCCAGCTGCGCGACCTGACCGGCGAGAGCGCCCAGCTCTACCGCCGCCAGGGCGACGAGCGCGTCTGCGTCGCCGCCGCGGAACGCGCCAGCGGCCTGCGTGACACCGTTCCCGTCGGCTCGGCCCTGCCCATGACCGCCGGCTCGGCCGCCCAGATACTGCTCGCCTGGGAGGAGCCCGACCGCCTGCACCGCGGCCTGCGCGGCGCCAAGTTCACCGCCGCCACTCTCGCCAGCGTACGGCGGCGCGGCTGGGCCCACAGCGTGGGCGAGCGCGAGCAGGGCGTGGCCAGCGTCTCGGCGCCCATCAGGGGCAGCGGCGGCAAGGTCATCGCCGCCGTCTCGGTCTCCGGCCCCATCGAGCGCCTCACCCGCGCACCCGGCCGCCTGCACGCCGTTCCGGTCATGGCCGCCGCCGAAAGGATCACGGAGTCTATGCGCAGATCATCCTGATGGGCCATGGATTGTGAGTTGGCATCAGTCATGATCAGCTAAACCGCGTATTTGGGGAGCCGAGTGCGTCCCAGGCGCACTAGCCTGAGTGCGTGACAGATCGCATCGAGGTAGCCGCCGCTGAGCTGCGACCCCTGCTGGAAGAGTTCATCGTCTGGGCGCGCACCAACGCGCCCGACAGCTCCCCCGAACTGGTGGGACCGGCCGCTCTGTGGCACCGCATCTCCTTCTCCTCCCATGTCGGCACGTGGACCCGCGCCGACGTGCGGGGGGTCATGATCGAGCAGATGCCCAAGGTGGTGGACGACCCCGATGCCGCCGCCGACGGGATGGCCTCCGCGCTCGACGCCTACCTCACGTTCCTGTCGAAGACCGGCCGCCTCAGCGATCGCTCCGACTCCCTGGCCGACCTGCTCGGCGAGCTCTCCGACCTCGAAGAGGAGTTCATCGACCTGATGGAGGACCTCATCGGCGAGGAGGAGGACGACGACGGTGACGACGAGGGGGAGGACGAGGAAGGCGGCGACCTGGGCGACTTCGAGCCGTTCGCCGACCGGCTGGCCGACCTCGACACCATCCGGCTCAGCCCCGACACCGAGCTGGCCGAGGCGGCGCGAGCCGTACCTCTGATCGCCAAGGCCCGCGACCTGTCCGTCTGGGTCGGGACCGGTCGCCGCGTCGGCGAGGAGACGCTCCTTTCCGAGGCCGAGGTCGGCGAGGCGCTCGACGTCATCGGCCTGCCCAGGCCCGAGGCGGGCGAAGACGTCCCCCAGCTGTGGAACATCTGGAACCTCGCCGTGGACCTCGAGTTCATCGAGCCGGACGGCGAGGACACCGTCAGCGTGGACGAGGACACCGCCGGGTGGCCCTTCGACGACGACGAGGACGTGCTCGACGCCTGGATGCTGGGCCTGCACTCCGTCGACTACGGCGACCCCGAGTTGCAGGACGACGACCTCACCATGGCCCTGTCCGGCCTCACCCGGGGTCTGCTCATCCGCCTGCTGCTGGCCGGAGGCGCCCGCGAGCTGGACGGCCTGCGCGCCGAGCTCGCCGAGGCCGCGGCCGACATCGACGAGCTGGGCGCCGAGGCGTGGACCGCCGCCGCCGAGCACTACGGCGACCCGCTGGCGCCCGTCCTCGACTGGCTGGTCGGCTACGGCATGGTCAGCGTCTCCGGCGACGTCGCCCTCACCCCGCTGGGCATGGAGGGCGTCGTCCACCTCGCCGACGACGCCGACATCGAAGTGGACGCGCGCCCCGCGATCGAGTCCATGTCGGCCCTCGACCTGCTGACCCTCTCCGCCGAACTCCCCGAGGACGAGGCCGACGCGGAGTTCGCCGCGTGGATGGAGCTGCGCGAGCCCGCCCAGGCGGCCGCGGAACTCCTCGACGCCGCCGCGGAGGACGACAACGACGCCCTGGTCCGCGTCCAGGCGGCCAGCGTGGTGGGGACGCTCGGCGAGGCCGCGGTGCCCGCCTGGCAGGAGGCGCTGAACCACCCCGCCCTCCGCCCGTACGCCGCCACCCACCTGAGCCAGCTCGAAGTCCCCGACGCCCCCGAACCCACCCAGGACGACACCCACTGGCTGATCCTGGACATGTGGACCATCTCCGCAGGGCTGGGGCGCGCGGAGTTCGTCAGCAGCCTGCGGGACATCGGCCCCGACCTGCTCAACAACCTGCTCGAGGTCATCTGGAAGATCCCGCACGCGCACGTGGAGGAACTCCTCGACCTGATCTCCCAGGTGCACCCGGACAAGCAGGTGGCCAAGGCGGCCAAGCGCGCGTTGTTCAAGGCCCGGTCCACCTCGTCCTGAGCCTGGGCGGCTACTTCCAGTTGTAGCTGAAGTAGCTGCCCAGCGCCTTGAGGGCGTCGTCGGTGAGATCGGGGTGGCGGGCGCCCATCTCGTCCTTGGCCTGCGCGGTGCCGGATTCCAAGGTCTGGTTCTCCCAGCTCACCGGGATGGTCAGCATCTCCTCGGCCAACGCGTCCAGCGCCGGGAGCAGGTCGGCCGCCTCGTCGGCGCCCACTGCCGCCGCCAGGGCGGCCGGATCCTTGCGGGGCCACGGAGAGGGGCCACCGGTCAAGTAGGCAACGAGTGCCAGGCTGATCGACTCGGTCACCCTTCCAGGATCTCAGGTCGAACCCCAGCATGGGGCCGTTCCTTCGGGGGTGGTCACACTTACTCCCCCGTCGGCGACGGCTATCTCCGGGGCGGCGCAGCCCGGGACGATCAGCGTCAGCAGCCTGGTGGCCGCCGGCGAGACGACGATCTCCACCCCGGCGGTACGGCGGGCGGCGGGCGAGACGAGGCCACGCCGTACCTCGGGATCGTGAGCAGGGGCGCCGTCAGGCAGCGTGAACTGCGCCAGCGTCACCTGCCAGCCGTCCTCGTCCCCCAGGACCACCAGGCCCTTCCCGCGGGTCAGCACCCGCAGCGCCGGGGCGAAGTGCCACAGGCTGCGGGCCGTCGCCCCGCCCTCCACCCGATCCTGTACGGCCAGCACGTCGGGACCGTGGTGGACCACGACCTCGCGGATCCTGCGTACCCCGTAGGCGGTGTCGTCGAGGGTGAACGACTGGCGCCGGGCGGTGATGCCGGCGGCGCGCAGGTGAGTGGCGGTGCCGGGACGGAAGCGGGCGCCCTCGACCACCGGGAGGTTGTGCGCCTCCGGCAGCCGGGTCCAGGTGGTGAAGGGGGTCTTCTCGTAGGAGTGGAAGCCGGCTTCGACCAGGATGGGACGGCCGTGGGCGTAGTAGGTGACGCCGAGGTGGTCCTCGTGGCCGTGGAGCTTGCGGCCGGGGCCGAACCTGATCGAGTAGTGGGCGGAGCCGGGATCGTTCCAGGCGGTGCGGCCCGAAGACGTAGCCGCCGTCGGCCGGGCCGTCCCCGATGGGGAGCAGGTAGCCGTCGGGGCGGGTGGCGTGCTGGATGTGCTCCCGGTACAACGCCGGATCGGCCAGCAGGTGCGCGTGGCGGGCCAGGCTGTTCGCCCTCCGGGTTGGCGGCGATCCAGTCGTGCGCGACGGCCAGGGCGCGGTCCAGGTAGCGGGCCTCGCCGGTCCGTTCGCGCAGATGCCAATACCGCTTCCCCGCCCGGGCAGAGGTCGCCCCGGCGGAGGAGGCGGCGGCGAAGACCTGTGGGTCGCCGATCTTCCCCGTATTTCCTGGCATGTGGTGTATCCCCCGATACGCGAGCCTACGTTCACGCCCTTGCGGCGGACATCTGGGGATCGAGCGTGCCCGGCTGCCCGGCGAACCAGCTCGACGGCCGACTCGCCCACGACTACGACCGGGATGGAACGCCTGCTCCAGGACAGGCCACTGGCGCCCCTCCTGGACTCATCCGGGGCGCTGTCCCACACGGAGGACGCTGAGATAGCGGCGTGACGCTCGGTCGCCCATCCGTGTGCGAATGCGCTCGGCGACGGCGTCGAGCAGGGGCTCACGGACGTCGTGGTCGAGTCTGCGGTACAACGACGTCGAGCGAAGGAGGTCGGCGAAGCCGTCCCCGTTGAACCATTGAACGGTCGGGTACCAGCGCACGATCGTCGGGCCGAACAAGCCGCCGGGATCGTCGACCAGACCCCAACCCTCGTCGGTGGTGCGCACGTCCTCCTCCAGCGGCGGATGACCCCAACCAGGGTTCCCCGGGCAGAACCGCTCGTGGAGATCGGCGGTCTCCGCGTACACCTCGGGCTCTCCCGGTCTGCGGATGACGACGTTGCCGAGCAACGCCATCCAGCCTCTGGGACGGAGCACGTCATGCGCGCGCCGCCAGCCGATCGACGGGTCGACCCAGTGCCACGACGATGCGGCCACGAGGACGTCGAAGCGTCGGCCGCGGTCGTCCCAGTCCTCAAATGTCGATCTCTCGACATTGACGTTACGGAACCCGGCGAGCCGCCCGCACGCGAGTGCGGCCATGTGCGTGCCCGGTTCGACCGCGGTCACCGGGCATCCGAGCGCCGCCAGCGAGCGTGTCGCCTGACCGGTCCCGCAGCCCACCTCCAGCACCGACGACGTTTCGGCCAACCCGGTGACGCTGACGAGGTCCGCGAACAACTCGTCGGGGTATCCCGGCCGGACCCGGTCGTAGAGCTCCGGCACCTCGTTGAACACCCGACCGAGGTCACGTCGCTCCAGGCGCATTCCCGGATCATCAGCCACGAGCGCCCACGCTATGAGACCCGTCGACGGAACGCCACCGGTTAACGGCAGCCGTTGCTGCAACCACCCGGCCCTGACGCCTCATGTCTCAAGGACTCATGCCAGCCGGGGCGCAAGCGTGGTGGGATCCACTTGATCGGGTAACGGGCGGGGCTGGAAAGGCGGCCCGACAGGAGCCGAGCTTCAGCTCGACTGGAGAAGCGTGCCAAGCACATTGCTTGTAGTCCCGACCGGATTCGAACCGGCGCTACCGCCTTGAGAGGGCGGCGTCCTGGGCCACTAGACGACGGGACCTTATCGGCTGACTTGTGACAGTGGTAGTCCCGACCGGATTCGAACCGGCGCTACCGCCTTGAGAGGGCGGCGTCCTGGGCCACTAGACGACGGGACCCTGACCACAAGTGATTTCGCCGGGTCTCCCCGGCGACGCAGGTAACTCTACCGCACCCCGAGGAGCACTCCAAACCGCTTATCCACCCAGGAGATCGGGCCGATACCGCCGAATCCAGGCCCCCATGGCCCCCTGTTCCCATGCCGGATCGAACTCGCCCAACGGGATGGCCACTTCCGGCATTCCGGTCACCGGGTGGACCGGGGCGGCGTCGAGCCGGGTTCGCATCCAGCCGGGGATGCGGGCGGGCACGCGGCGGGTTCCCCAGCCGATGAGGCCGGTGGCGCGTAGCGGCTGGGTTCGGACGCGCAGGCCACCCGGGCGGCCCAATCGGCGGGGGCCGGCGGGCTGGGTGTCGACCGTGCCGATGCGGGTGATGTCGGGCCAGCGCAGGGTCACGATGAAGCCCTGGGTGTCGATCAGCTCCACGCTCGACGGCGAGAACCTGACCACGGTGCCGTGGGCCATCCTGCGGTGTTTCACCAGCAGCACGGCGGCCAGGGCAGCCACGGCCAGCAGTCCGATCAGGATCCCGGCCGGGGTGCTGCCGGTCAGGATGGCGCCCAGCAGCAGGCACACGAGGAAGAACAGCAGCAGCGGCCCGGCGAAGGCCAGGGCGAACCGGGCGAAGGATCCCGGCCGGATCCGAAACTCTTCCATAACCACAAAACGGATGCCCTCATCAAAGGACATCCGTCAAGAGCTGGGGTACCAGGACTCGAACCTAGACTAACTGAACCAGAATCAGTCGTGCTGCCAATTACACCATACCCCACCGTAGCGGGCCCCTTGGAGCTCGCTTGGCGACGTCCGAAAGAATAGCTCAGCTTGGCGGTGAGCACCAAAACGATTGCCGAACCGCCCGCCACCGAAGCGCGGCGACCCCGGTGACATGCCAAGCTGAAGGTGGACAAAACCGCCGCATGAGGAGCTCGACCGTTGGCAGAGAACCCGTTCTTTTCACCCAGCAGCCTGCCGTACCAGCTGCCTGACTTCGCTGCCATCAGGGAGGAGCACTACCTCCCCGCGTTCGAGCGCGGCATGAGCGAGCACCTGGCCGAGGTCGCGGCGATCGCGGGCAACGACGAGTCGCCCACCTTCGACAACACCATCGCGGCGCTCGAGCGGTCGGGGCGGATCCTGGGCCGCACGAGCATGGTGTTCTTCAGCATCACCTCCTCCGACTCCACCGACGGCATCATGGCGATCGAGAAGGAGGTCTCGCCGCGGCTGACCAAGCACAGCGACGCGATCCGGCTCGACCGGGCGCTGTGGGCGCGGATCAAGCAGGTGGCCACCGCGGACCCGGAGGAGTCGTGGCTGCTGGAGAAGTACCGCGAGGACTTCATCCGGGCCGGCGCGGACCTGGACGAAGCCGATCAGGAGCGGCTCAAGCTGCTCAACGAGGAGCTGTCCAAGCTCTCCACCGAGTTCGCGCAGAACCTGCTCAAGGCGAGCACCGAGTCGGCGCTGGTGACCGAGGATCGCGCCGAGCTCGACGGCCTGGGCGAGGCGCAGCTCAAGGCGATCGAGAAGGACGGCAAGTGGGTCCTGCCGCTGCTCAACTTCACCAACCAGCCGGCGCTGGCGCAGCTGACCGACCGGGAGACGCGCCGCAAGCTGTACACGCTGTCGGCGGAGCGGGCGCCGGAGAACTTCGGGCTGGCCGTGAAGATGGCCACGCTGCGGGCCGAGCGGGCCGAGCTGCTGGGCTTCCCGAACCACGCCGCCTACAGCGTGGCCGACCAGACGGCCAAGACCGTCGAGGCCGTCGAGGAGATGCTCGGCCAGCTCGTCGGCCCCGCCGTACGCAATGCCGGCAGGGAGGCGGAGGCGCTGGCCGAGCAGGCGGGGTTCGCGCTCGAGCCGTGGGACTGGTCGTTCTACACCGAGAAGGTGCGCCAGGCGACGTATGACCTCGATGCCGACGCCATGCGGCCCTACTTCGAGATCGACCGGGTCTTCCGCGACGGCATCTTCTACGCGGCCGGGCGGCTGTACGGGCTCAGCATCACCGAGCGGCCCGACCTCAAGGGCTACCACGAGGACGTCTCGGTGTGGGAGGTGTTCAACGAGGACGGCTCGCCGCTCGGGCTGTTCCTGCTGGACCCGTATGCGCGCCCGACCAAGCGTGGCGGCGCGTGGATGAACAACCTGGTCGACCAGTCGTACCTGTTCGGCGAGCTGCCGGTGGTCATGAACAACCTGAACGTCACCAAGCCGGCCGACGGGCCGACGCTGATGACGTACGACGAGGTCAACACGGCCTTCCACGAGTTCGGGCACGCGCTGCACGGGTTGTTCTCGGCGGTGCGCTTCCCCCGCGTCTCCGGCACGAACGTGCCGCGTGACTTCGTCGAGTACCCCTCGCAGGTCAACGAGATGTGGGCCACCTGGCCGGAGATCCTGGCGAACTACGCCAAGCACTACGAGACGGGCGAGCCGATGCCCGCCGATCTCGTGGAGAAGATGCAGGCGACGCAGAAGTTCAACCAGGGCTTCATGACGGTGGAGTACCTCGCGGCGACGCTGCTCGACTGGTCCTGGCACAAGCTGGCGGCCGGTGAGCAGGTGGAGGACGCCGAGGCGTTCGAGGCTCGGGCCCTGGAGGCGGCCCGGATCGCCGTCGCGCTGGTGCGCCCGCGCTACCGCACCAACTACTTCGCGCACATCTTCGCCGGCGGCTACAGCGCCGGGTACTACTCCTACATCTGGAGCGAGGTGCTCGACGCCGAGAGCGTGGAGTGGTTCAAGGAGAACGGCGGGCTGAAGCGGGAGAACGGCGACCACTTCCGCCGCGAGCTCCTGTCGAAGGGCGGCAGCCTGGACGCGCTGACCGCCTTCCGCAATTTCCGCGGCCGCGAGCCGGGCATCCGCCCGCTGCTCGAGCGCCGGGGCCTGGTGTAGCAAGTCCCTTCTGAGGGGGTACGGCGGAGCCTGCCGTACCCCCTCAGCCTTTTCTCAGCCCGGCTCAGGGCCGTCACAGGGCGGCGGGCTCATGCTCTGAACATGTTCAAGAGATGGCCTGAAGCCGCCGGATACGGGGCGGCGCTGTGGTCGGCCGGATACGCAGTCCTCGGTCTCACCTGGTTGCTGGGGTGGGACACCTACCCGTGGGGCGCCGCGGCGGAGGATCCGCTCGACCCGGGCGACGACCGCAATTTCTTCGTGACGCTCCAGCCCGGCGAGGCCGCGGCGCCGGTGATCGTGTTCGGGCTGGCGGGGATGCTCGCCGGGCTGGCCGTGGCCCGCGGATTCACCCGGTTCAGGTGGCCGGTCGTCGCCTTCGGCGCCTTGGCCGCGCCGGCGCTGGCGGTGATTCTGCCCGATGGGCGGGCGCTGACCTTACTCGGCTACCTGCCGATGATCATCGGCGGGCTGCCGTTCGGCTGGCCGCCCGCCGACTGGGACTCGGTGCTGAGCTGGTCGCTGATCTACCAGTTCCTGCTGCTGGTCGGCGGGCTGCTGTGGGCCGCCGCCACGCTGGGCCACGCCCGGCGCGCCCGTGGGGTGTGCGTGCACTGCGGCGGCGAGGGACGCTGGTCGCGGGAGCGGCTGCTGCGCTGGGGCCGGGTCTTCGCCTACACCGGCGCGCTCATCCCGCTGGGCTACGCGGTCACCCGCTGGGCGTGGGGTCTCGGCATCCCGCTCGGCATCGGGCCGGAGTACCTGGCCGAGATGCACCAGAGCGGGCTGGTGTGGGCGGGCGTCGGGCTGGCGACCTTCAGCGGGGTGGGCGCGGTGCTGACGCTCGGGCTGGTGCAGCGGTGGGGCGAGGTGTTCCCGCGCTGGATCCCGGTGCTGGCGGGCCGGGCGGTGCCGGTCTGGCTGGCGGTGGCCCCGGCCACGCTGGTGTCGGTGGTGTTGTTCAACGCGGGCTGGCAGATTCTCCAGGGCCATTTCGTGACCATGGATCTGTCGAACCCCATGACCTGGTGGCCGCTGTGGGCGCTGGCGCTGGCGGGGGCGACCTTCACGTACTGGCTGCGCCGGAGGCCGGCCTGCCGGCACTGTGTCCGGCCAGTTCTTGTCTGAGCCATGCGCGTTCGGCGGTGCCGGTGGCGCGGGCGATGAGCAGGATGCCGCGGCGGTAGGGGTCCTGTTCCTCTTCTGCGCGCACCGGCCGGCCGTCGTCGTAGAAGAAGCTGGCCGGGGTCTCGAGGAAGTCCAGCCGGCGCCTCAGCACGCGGAGGCGGTCGGCGGGGTCGGGCAGCGCCGACAGGAACGTCAGCAGGGCGAAGAACCTGGTCTGGTCGCTGATCTCGATGTCGCTCGGCTCCCGGAGCCTTCTCAGCAGTTCCCCGCGTCCCGCCTCGGTCAGCGTCAGGACCAGGCGCCTGGCCGCCGCGGCGCCCGGCTCCTCGTGCCGTTCGAGCAGGCCCTTGGCCTCCAGGCGGGAGATGGCCGGGTACAGCGCGCCGTCGCTGAGCGGGCGCAGGTGGCCGGTCAGCGCGTTGAGCCGGGCTTTGAGCTCGTAGCCGTGCATGGGCCGCTCGTGCAGGAATCCCAGGATGGTGAGGGTCAGGTCACCGCCGGTTGCCATGGGCGCATCGTATCGCTATACCTCTAAACGAGATATAGCGAATCGAGGTATCCAGATGTTCAGGCTGGCCTTCCCCATCTACGTGGAACTGCTCACCGCGGTCGTCGCGGTGAGCGTCATCGACCTGCTCTGGGTCTCCGGCCTGGGCGAGAGCGCGGTCGCGGCGGTCACCGTGGCCACGAGCACCGAATACCTGGCGCTCGGCCTCTTCCTGGCCGTCCAGACCGGCCTCACCGTGCTCGTCGGCCGCCGCGACGGCCACGCCCCGCTCGCGCCGCTGATCAGGACCGGCTGGCTGCTCTGGGCGGCCGTCAGCCTCGCGGTGGCCGTCCCCGGCGTGCTGCTGCGCGAGCCGCTGGCCGCCCTGTTCGCCGCCGACGCCGGGACCGCGGCGCTGACCGCCGACTTCTATCTCGTCTCGCTCGCCGGGCTGCCGGTCTTCTTCGCCCAGGGCCTGGTCGACGGCGTGCTCAAGGGCAAGGGCAACACCAGGCTCCCGATGCGCCACGCGCTGATCTGCAACGTCCTGGTCATCGGCCTGGATCCGCTGTTCATCTACGGCCTCGGCCTGGGCGTCCAGGGCGCCGCGCTGGCGACCGTCCTCGCGCGGCTGGCCACGCTCGGCGTCGCCCTCCTGGCTCTGGTACGGCACGCGCCCTCGGACGGCCCGGGCCGGGCCTCCGCGGGGGAGCTCGTGCGCCTCGGGCTGCCCATGTCCGGAGATTTCCTGGCTCGTGCCCTGGCCGGGATGGTCCTGGTGGACGTCGTGGCCGGGTTCGGGGTGGCCGCGCAGGCCGGATACGGCATCGGGTCGAAGATCATGCTGGCCGGGGTCATGGCCTTCTACGCGCTGCGCCAGGCCACGATGATCAGGACCGCCCGGTCGGAGCCGGTCGGCCGGCCCCTGCTGCTCGGGCTCGGCGCCGGGGTGGCCGTGGCGGCGGTGCTCAACCTGGTGGCCGCGCCGGTCGCCGGATGGTTCACCGGCGGCCCCGGGCCGGCGGTGGAGTTTCTGCGCTGGATGACGCTCTACCTGGTGCCGTTCGGGGGGCTCATCGCCGTCGGCGGCGTCATGCAGGCCAGTGGCAGGGGCGGCCGCCTGCTGGGCGTCACCCTGGCCGGCTTCGCCGTACAGCTGCCCCTCGCCTACGCGCTGAGCGCGTGGGCCGGTGTCACCGGGGTGTGGTGGTCGATGGCCGCCGGGGCCCTGGTGAGCCTCGGCGGCGCCGTACTCATGCCTGGAGCCGGGCCAGGGCGGCGCGCAGGCGGTCCTGGGCGCGCTCGCGGCCGAGGACCTCGATCGACTCGAACAGCGGCAGGCCCACGGTCCGGCCGGTGATCGCCACGCGGACCGGCGCCTGCGCCTTGCCCAGCTTGAGCCCGTGGGCGGTGCCGACCTCCTCCAGGGCGACCTTCAGGGACTCCGGGTCCCAGCTGACGCTCTCCAGGCGGTCGAGGTAGCCGGAGAGGATCGCGGCCGGCTCGTTCTTCATCGCCTTGTCCCAGGACGCCTGGTCGAAGACGGGCTCGTCGAGGAAGAGGAAGTCGACGTTCTGCCGGATCTCCGACAGCACCCCGATGCGGGTCTGGGCCAGCGGGGCGACTTTGCTGAAGGTCTCGCGGTCCCAGCTCGCGTCGAGGTAGCCGGCGCAGCGCTCCTCGAAGGTCTCCAGCGGCAGGGCGCGGATGTACTCGCCGTTGAAGGCGCGCAGCTTCTTCTCGTCGAAGAAGGCGCTGGCGGAGTTGACGTTGTCCAGCTTGAACAGCGGCATCATCTCCGACCACGGCATGATCTCGCGGTCGTCGCCGGGGCCCCAGCCGAGCAGCATGAGGTAGTTGACCATGGCCTCGGCCAGGTAGCCCTCCTCACGGTAGGACTCCAGGGCCACCTTGTCGCGGCGCTTGGACAGCTTCTTGCGCTGTTCGTTGACGATCACCGGCAGGTGCGCCCAGACCGGCGGCCGGGCGCCGAGGGCGGGCCAGAGCATGACCTGCTTGGCGGCGTTGCCCAGGTGCTCCTCGCCGCGCACGACGTGGGTGATGCTCTGGGTGATGTCGTCGACCGCGTTGGCCAGCACGTACAGCGGGGAGCCGTCGGTGCGGGCGATGACGAAGTCCTCCTGCGCGTCGTTGGGGAACTCGACCCGGCCGCGGATGACGTCCTCGACCACGGTGACGCCCTCGTCGGGGGTGCGGAAACGCACCGCGCCCGCGGTCAGGCCGCGCCCGCGGCAGTGGCCGTCGTAGCCCTTGTGCTCGGAGCCGGTGCGGGCGACCAGGTCCTCGCGGGTGCAGTCGCAGTAGTAGGCGCGCCCGTCGGCCAGCAGTTTGGCGACGGCCTCGCGGTGCTGCGGCTCGAAGGCCGACTGGAAGTAGGGGCCTTCGAAGGCCGGGTTGGTGCCGTTGACGCCGATCCAGTCGAGCGCGGAGATGATGCCCTCGGTCCACTCCGGCTGGTTGCGCGAGGCGTCGGTGTCCTCGATGCGCAGCACGAAGGTGCCGCCCGACTGTTCGGCCAGCGCCCAGTTGAACAGCGCGGTGCGGGCGCCGCCCACGTGGAACATGCCGGTCGGTGAGGGCGCGAACCGCACCCGCAGATCAGTCACGGGAAACCACCTTGTTCGTGAGTGTGCCGATGCCCTCGATGCCGACGCTGACCTCGTCGCCGACCTCCAGCGGGCCCACGCCCGCCGGGGTTCCGGTGAGGATCACGTCGCCGGGGATCAGCGTCATGATGGCGCTGACGTAGGCCACCAGCGCGGGGATGTCGTTGATGAGCTGGTTCGTGCGCCCGCTCTGGCGCACGTCGCCGTTGACCGTGGTGGTCAGTGCGAGGTCGGCCGGGTCGAGGTCGGTCTGGATCCAGGGGCCCAGCGGGCAGAAGGTGTCGAACCCCTTGGCCCGGGTGAACTGCCCGTCCTTCTTCTGCAGGTCGCGGGCGGTGACGTCGTTGGCGCAGGTGTAGCCGAAGATGACGTCCTTGACGCGCTCGACCGGGACCTCGCGGCACAGCCGGCCGATGACGACGGCCAGCTCACCCTCGTAGTCGACGCGGTGGGACAGCGACGTCGGGTAGGCGATCGGCTGACCGTGGCCGATGACCGAGGTCGAGGGCTTGAGGAAGATGAGCGGCTCCTCCGGCACCTCGTTGCCCAGTTCGGCGGCGTGCTCGGCGTAGTTGCGGCCGATGGCGATGACCTTGCTCGGCAGCATCGGGGCCAGCAGCTTGACCTGGGCCAGCGGGTACCGCTCGCCGGTGAACTGCACCTGGTTGAAGGGATGGCCGGCGATCGTGGAGACGAACTCCTCGCCCGGGCCGCCTTCGACCACGCCGAATACGGGATCGTCGCCTGTGGAGAACCTCGCTATACGCACCTGACAAGGCTAGCGCCGACGTGCCGGAGCTCGCCCCACGTGGGCCGATGGCGGCCAGCAGCAAGTCATGACTTGTCCATGAATGCAGGTCAGGCCGCATTTTTCTGGATTTGTCGGTTATGTAACAAGAAACAGTTACTTATGGTGACGAATCAATTCTCGGGGGTGACGGATCGTGTCGGAAGCCACGGTCAAGGAGACGCCGGCCGTACCACGGGCACGGACCCAGAACGGGACCATGACCGGCGCGCTCACCAGCGACATGGGCACCACGACCATCGACGACGGAGTCGTCGCCAAGATCGCCGGGCTGGCCGCCCGTGAGGTCAGCGGCGTCTTCGACATGGGCGGCGGCGCCGCGCGGGCCATGGGGACCGTGCGCGGCTTCGTCGGCGCCGACAAGAGCGTCGCGCAGGGCGTCTCCGTCGAGGTCGGCGAACGTCAGGCCGCCGTCGATCTCGACCTCGTCGTCGAGTACGGCAGCGCCATCCCCGACCTGGCCTCGGCCGTGCGCAAGAACGTGATCTCGGCCATCGAGCGCATGTGCGGCCTGGAGGTGACCGAGGTCAACATCAAGGTCGACGACGTTCACCTGCCCGGTCAGAAGTCCGAGGACGCGCCCAAGAAGGAACCCCGGGTCCAATGACCGACGCCCGGGCGATCGCGGACGAGGCGCTCCGCGTCCCCGGGGTGGCCGGGCTGACCGGCGGCCCCTTCGGGACCGTCGCCACCTACCTCCCCGGCGAACGGCTGGCCGGGGTGGCGGTGCGCGACGACGGCGTCGAGATCTCGATCGCCGCCCGGGCCGGGCACCCGCTGCCGGACCTCGCCGACGACGTACGGCGGGCGGTGGCGGGCCTCGTCGGCCCCCTGCCGGTGAACATCCGCATCGACGACCTCGTCGAAGACCCGCCCACCGAAGTCCCGCCCGCCGAAGTCCCGCCCGCCGAAGTCCCGCTCGTCGACAACCCGCCCGTCGAAGGCCCGCTCGTCGTGGACCTGATCGTCGAGGATCTGGAGGAGATCCCATGAGCTACCACCCGCTGGCACTGATCGGCATGGCCGTCGGCATGGTGCTCGGCCTGGCCGGCGCCTTCGGCGGCATCGGCGCGTTCGTGCTCGTGCTGCTGCTCGGCGCGCTCGGCTTCCTGATCGGCCGCATCGCCGAAGGCGGCGAGGTGAGCGTGGCCCACCTGACCGTGAGGCGCAAGTGAGCACGACGTCCGCCGAGCCGGTCCGCCTGCCCGCCCAGCGCGTGCCGGCGGAGCTGCGCGGCCGTACCTCGATCACCGACCGGGCGGCCACCCGCATCACCTGCCGGCTCGCCGAGTCGCTGGCCGGCGTCCGCGCGGTGACCGCGCACGACGGGCTGCCGTGGACGCGCACCACGGCCGCCCGGGTGGACGGCGACCAGGTCCGGGTCCGGCTGTTCGTGACCGTCGGGTACCCGGCGCCGTTGCGGGCCGCCACCCGGCGCATCCGGGAGGAACTGGCCGGCGAACTGGGCAGGCTGACCGGGCTGAGGGTGTCCGAGGTGGACGTCGTCGTGACCCATCTCGCGCCGGGTGCGCCATGAGCGCCGGGGATCGGGCGGCGCTGGGCGCGTTCCGGCCGGGCCGGACGGTGCCCGCGGTGATCGTCGCGGCACTGCTGGCGGTCCTGGGCACGGTCGTGGCCGCAGAGGTGATCGCGCGGCTGTTCGGCCGGTCGCTCGGCTGGCTGCCCGGCCCGGCGTTGCTCGCGTGGGGGCGCGGCACGATGTGGCAGAGCCCGGCCGTGCTGATCGGGGCCGCCCTCGTGACGCTGATCGGCCTGGCGCTCCTGCTCACGGCGTTCCTGCCGGGACGGCCCCGGCTCGTGCCGCTGCGCACCGGGGACCCGGACCTCGTCATCGGTATGCGCCGGCAGAGCTTCACCACCGCGCTGGCCCGGGCCGCCGCCGAGGTGCCCGGTGTCCGGTCGGCCCGTGCCGTGACGCGCCGCCGTACCGTGACCGTCACCGCGACCACCAGCGGCTGGAACGACGCCGCCACCGGCGACGCGGTCCGTGAGGCCGTCCTGGCACGGCTGGCCGCGCTCGGCCCCGTCCAGGAGCACCGGGTGGCGATCCGCCTGAAGGAGCGTCCATGAGCACCCTGTTTGAAGGAACGGCCGTGAGCACTCTGCCTGAAGGAGCGGCCGTGACACTTTTCCCGAAGGAGCGTCGATGAACACGGCCACACGGCGCGGAAACCGGCTCGGCCTGGCCCTGGTCGGGCTGCTGCTGACCGTCCTGGGCGGCGCGGCCGTGGCCAGAAGCCTCGGCCTGCTCCCCCAGAACTGGGCCCCGGCCGCGGAACCGCTGGTCAACGGCCCGGTCCTCGCGTTCTTCTCGCGGTCGTGGGCGTGGTGGGCGGTGGCCGCGGGCGCGGTGGTGCTGGCCGTACTGGCGCTGCGGTGGTTGCTCGTGCAGGGACGGCGGGCCACGGTGTCGTCGCTGCGGCTGGAGACAGGCCCCGGCGGCGTCACCGAGATCACCGCGAACGGCGTCGCGGAGGCCGTCACCGCGGAGATCACCGCCAGCCCCGCCGTCCTGAGCGCCACCGCCGACCTGACCGGCTCGCCTCACGCTCCCGAGGTACGGCTGCGCCTGGTCGCCGGCGAGGACGCCCGGATCGGCGAGATCAAGGAACACCTGGCCGGGGTGGCGATCCCGCACATGCGCGACGCCCTGGAGACCGACCGGCTGCCCGCCGTGGCCCGCGTGACGCTGAAGGGTTAGTCCTTGGGCGCGGCGCTCTGCACGACCTCGAAGGACCACACCTGGGAGCCGGTGGCCGCGGGACCGTGCCCGTGCCCGTGGTCCTGTCCCTGGGCCTTGGCGGCCTCGGCCGCCTGGGCGTGGCCGCGCTGGAACGCCTGGCTCTGCTGCCAGGTCTGGAAGTCCTCCTCACTGCGCCAGCGGGTGTAGACGAGGTACTGGTCGGTGCCCTCGAGGGGGCGCAGCAGCTCGAACCACTCGAACCCGTCGGCCGATTCGACCATGCCCGCCCGGTTGGCGAACCTCTTCTCCAGTTCCTCGCGCATCTCGGCGGGAACGGTCAGCGCATTGATCTTCACGACAGCCATGTGCCAACCCTATGCGGACACCTTCTAGGGCTTGCGGGCCACCGCGCAGAACTCGTCCACCACCGGCTGCGGGGTGCCCTGCGGCCGCCAGTCGGGGCAGGAGACGACGCCGGGCTCGAGAATGTCCAGGCCGTCGAGGAAGGAGCCGATCTGCTCCGGGCTGCGCAGGTGGTAGGGGACGGAGCCGCTCTGGTTCCAGATGGCGATGGCCGCCTCGAACTCGGGGCCCTTGATGACGTTGGTGCCGTCGGCCACGGCCACGTAGCTGCCGGAGGGCAGGGCGGCGACCAGGGCGGCGACGATCTGCCTGGCCTGGTCGTAGTCGGGGATGTGGCCCAGGATGTTGAGCAGCATCAGCGCGACGGGGCGGCTGAAGTCCAGCGTGGTCTCGGTGGCGGCGGCCAGGATCGCCCGCGGCTCGCGCAGGTCGGCGTCGATGTACTCGGTCAGGCCCTCGGGGCTGCCGACCAGCAGGGCGCGGGCGTGGGCCAGCACGATGGGGTCGTTGTCCACGTACACCACGCGGGAGTCCGGGGCGACGCGCTGGGCGACCTCGTGGGTGTTGTTGACCGTGGGCAGGCCGGTGCCGATGTCGAGGAACTGGCGAATCCCGGCCTCGCCGGCGAGGAAGGTGACGGCGCGGGTGAGGAAGGCCCGCGACTCCTTGGCGATCGGCACGATCTCGGGGAAGACGCGGGCGAACTGGTCACCGATCTCACGATCGATCTCGTAGTTGTCCTTGCCCCCGAGCCAGTAGTTCCAGATTCTCGGCGAATGGGACACCGTGGTATCGATCATGCGACCAACCTCAGGAGTTCAGCGGATTCCTGGCCAGTTTGTCAGCAATACCCCCTCGGACGAAACCCGCCGCGATGCTGTCGGGTTTGCGGGTTCCCTGCTCGGTCACACAGGCGGCGAACTCCTTGACCAGGTCCAGCCGCGGGTGGCGGGCCAGCACCTCGCTCCTGAGCGGCTCGGGGATCTCCTCGGTCTGGCGGCCGGAGATGTCCATGGCGGTGGAGAGCTCCAGCAGGCGCCCTTCCGGATCGTCCTCCGGGACGTCGGCGGCGTCCCACATGTGGCGGACGATCACCTCGGCCGCGCGCCTCCTGCGCTCGGCCGGCCAGCCCGCGCCGGCCCCGAAGACCCACGCCACGTGCCCGCCGGCCTCCTCGAACGGCACCGTGTGGCTGTCGAACTCCTTCGTCAGCCCGATGTCGTGCAGCATCGAGGCGACGTAGAGCAGTTCGGCGTCGAAGGCGATCCCGTGCCCCTGCCCGTGGGCGGCGGCGAACAGATAGGCGCGGATGGAGTGGTTGAGCAGGGAAGGCGAGTGAAACTCGGTCGCGACCTCGAGGGCGAGGCGGCAGGCGGCGGTGTCCGGCACCACGATGTCGTCGTATTTCACGAAGACAGCATGGCATCAGGCCGCTAACAATCGCGCACCCGGCTTGACCTCTTGATCGCGAGTCCGAAAACATGACTCGCTCTGAGTTCCATCCCCGGAAGGACCACCGGCGTGCGCCGCCTCGCGATACCCCTTGCCCTCATGCTCGCCGTCACCGGGCTCGGGGCCCCCGCTCAGGCAGCGGACAAGGTCAAGCGCACCGCCGAGTGCCAGGGCGACTGGATCCCCGGCACGCCCACCGCCGAGGAGGTCATGGGCGGCGAGATCTCGCTGGTGGGACAGCCGCCGTACAAGATCGGCCAGAAGATCGACTGGGGCGCCAGCCCGTACCGGAACCGCTCCTGGGAGTTCGTGTTCCACTCGCTGCGCTGGGTCGGCACGCTCGTCGTCGCCTACGAGAACACCGGCGAGGAGCGCTTCCTCAAGCGGGCCAAGGAGATCACCAAGGACTGGGCGGCCGGCAACAAGCGGGGCGCCGGCCGTACCAAGCCCTATGTCTGGAAAGACCACCCGACCTCGCTGCGCACGCAGGCGCTGGTCTGCCTGAGCATGCACGTGAAGGACGGCTGGCTCAAGGACAGCCTGAAGGAGCACGCCAAGCTGCTGGCCGACCCCCGCCTGTACAAGAAGGGCCACAACCACGGCATCGACCAGGACATCGCGCTCATGGGCATCGGCTGCAGGCTGAACCGGCGCGATTGGACCTCGCTGGCGATCAAGCGGCTGACGGGCACGGTCAAGCTCGACGTGGACTCCCAGGGCGCGCTGATGGAGCAGGCGCCGCGGTACGCCGTCTATGTGTACGGCCGGCTCCAGGTCGCGATGACCAACATGCGCGACTGCGAGCGGAAGGTACCCGGCGAGATCGCCAAGCGGACCGAGGCCATGAAGGCGTTCGTCGCCCATGCCACCGAGCCCAGCGGGTACATGGTGCCGATCGGCGACGGCAGCGCCGAGACCGAGCCGAAGATGGAGACCGGCACCCCGAAGGAGAAGGTCAAGGTCTACCGCGCCGGGTACGCCTTCGGGCGCACCGACTGGACGAAGGACGCGGCCTACTACTCGCTGCGGTTCGGGCCCGGGATGAAGTTCCACGGGCACGAGGACCACATGGGCGTCACCTACTACGCCGACGGGCGCGACATCCTGGTCGACGCCGGGTTCCACTCCTACGAGAAGAGCTCCTACCGCTACTGGACGCTCTCCCCCGAGGCGCACAACGTCCCCATGGTCGAGGGCGCGCGGTTCCGGCCGCGCACCGCCACCAAGCTCACGAAGACGGCGTACGGCGCCGGCCGCCAGACCTTCCGGGTCACGGACAAGGCGTATGGCGTCAGCCGTACCAGGTCGTTGTTCGTCAACCACGGCGAGGACGTGATGGCGGTGCGCGACACCGCGGCCGGCGGGAAGAAGGTGCGCAACCTGTGGCGGTTCGACCCCGCGCTGAACGTGGTCTCCAACGCGGGCGGCCGGGTCGTGCTGGGCGATGGGAAGTACAGGGTCACGCTGGTGCAGTTGGCCGGGTGCGCGCCGGTCGGCGGGCAGAAGGTGGAGCGGGGCGGCGGGCGCGGCTGGGTGTCGCCGACGTATCTGGGGAAGAAGGCGGCCAGCGTGGTGGTCTCGCCTGCGGCCAAGGAGCTGGTGACGGTGATCGTGCCGGGTACCGACGCGCCGAAGGTGTCGTGTTCCGGGGGAAAGGTGAAGGTGAACGGGGTGTCGGTGGTTTTCTGAACAGGGATACGACGGAAAGTTTCAAGTAAACCCAGAGTGATGTCAATTATCGACATCTGTCAGGGTTAGTCGTATCTTGCGGCCATGAGGGCAACTCGAACCCCCCGATTAACGCTTCTCGCCACGAGCATCCTCGCCATGCTCACCCTCGTCCTCCCCACCGCCGCCAACGCCACCACCCGCACCGGCCCCCTGACCGCGGCCTTCGACCAGGCGGCCGAGACCTATCGGGTCCCCCGCGACCTGCTGGTCACCATCGCCTACGCGGAGACCCACTTCGACGGCCACGCCGGTCAGCCCTCCGCCAGCGGCGGCTACGGCGTCATGCACCTGGTCAGCAACCCCACCGCCAAGGTCCTGGAGAAGGCCGCCGGCCTCACCGGGCTGTCCAAGCGGGCCCTCAGGAACGACTCCGGCGCCAACGTCAAGGGCGGCGCCGCCGTCCTGCGCGCCTACGCCGACGAACTCGGCCTCCCGGCCGACGCCGGGCTCGGCGCCTGGTACCCGGTCGTGGCCAAGTACAGCAACGCCGCCGACCCGGCCACCGCGCGCCTGTACGCCGACACCGTCTACGACTTCCTCGGCAAGGGCCTGACCGGCGCCGCGGGCGCCGAGCAGATCAGCGTCGCCGCCCAGAACGTCACCGCGGAACGCGGCGCCTACGCGGAAGCCCAGGACCTGACCGCCATGGCCGCCATGAGCCCCGACTACCCGCCGGCCGCCTGGGTCGCCGCCAACTCGGGCAACTACACCGCCTCCAGCCGCGAGAGCAGCTACAACATCGACCGCGTGATCATCCACGTCACGCAGGGCTCCTACGCCGGGACCATCTCCTGGTTCCAGAACCCGAGCGCCAACGTCTCCGCCCACTACGTGATCCGCAGCTCCGACGGCGCGGTCACCCAGATGGTGCGCGACAAGGACGTCGCCTGGCACGCCGGGAACTGGAGCTACAACACGCGCTCCATCGGCATCGAGCACGAGGGCTTCGTCGACAACCCCTCGTGGTTCACCGACGCCATGTACCGCAGCTCCGCCGCGCTGACCGCCTACCTGTGCAACAAGTACGGCATCCCGAAGACCCGCACCGGAATCATCGGGCACAACGAGGTCCCCGGTGCCACCCACACCGACCCCGGCCGGTACTGGGACTGGAACAAGTACATGCAGTACGTGACCGGAGGCGGCGGCACCACCTGGTCCACCATCGTGGACAACGCCACCGACGGCCGGTTCACCGCCAGCGCCAACTGGGGCACCTCCACCTACTCCACCCAGCGCCACGGGGCCGACTACCGGTTCGCCGACCCCGTCGCCGCCAGCGACGCCGCCTGGTTCAAGGCGAGCATCCCCAGCTCGGGCACCTACAACGTCGAGGTCTGGTATCCGGCGCTGCCGGGATACAACAGCTCGGCGCCCTACATCGTGGCCACCTCCAGCGGGAACCAGACGGTCTACGTCGACCAGCGTTCCGGCGGGGGCGGGTGGCGAAGCATCGGGACGTTCTCGCTCAACGCCGGTGACTACAACGTGGTCGGGGTGAGCCGGTGGACATCCGGCACCGGCCTCGTGATCGCCGACGCTGTGCGCATCAGTAAGTAGCTCCTGGCCTTCGTTCGGGTACGGCGGCGCCGTACCCGAACCCTCTCCACCGCGCCTTCCTACAGGTCGCGGCCCGCGCGCAGGAGGCCGTAGGTGACCGCCTGCTCGAGGGCCTGCCAGGAGGCGTCGATGATGTTCTCGTCCACGCCGACCGTCGCCCACTCGCCCGTGGCGTCGCTGGTCGTGATGAGGACGCGGGTGACGGCGTCGGTGCCGTGGGTGCCCTCGAGTATGCGCACCTTGAAGTCGATCAGCTCGACCTCGGCCAGCTCCGGGTAGAGCTTCTCCAGGCCCAGCCGTACCGCCTTGTCGAGGGCGTTGACCGGGCCGTTGCCCTCGCCCGTGGCCACGATGCGCTCGCCCTTGGCGTGCAGCTTGACCGTGGCCTCGCTGACCAGTTCGCCGCCCTTGGTGCGCTCGACGATCACCCGCCAGGACTCCACCTCGAAGTGCCGCCTGCGCTCGCCCTTGAGCGTGTCGCGCAGCAGGAGCTCGAAGGAGGCGTCCGCGGCCTCGAACGTGTAGCCCTTGGCCTCCAGGTCCTTGACCCGGTCCACGAGTTCCTTGGAGATCTCGGGGGTCAGCTGGTAGCCGAGCTCGCGGCCCTTCAGCTCGACGCTGGCCCGGCCCGCCATGTCGGAGACCAGCATGCGCATGTCGTTGCCGACCGCCGCCGGGTCGATGTGCTGGTAGAGGTTCGGGTCCACCTTGATGGCGCTGGCGTGCAGGCCCGCCTTGTGCGCGAAGGCGGACATGCCCACGTACGGGGCGTGGGAGTTCGGGGTGACGTTGGTGACCTCGGTGATCGCGTGGGCGATCCGGGTCATGTCCGCCAGCGCCGCGTCCGGGACCAGGTCGAAGCCCCGCTTGAGCTGCAGGTTGGCCACGACGGTGAACAGGTTCGCGTTGCCGGAGCGCTCGCCGTACCCGTTGGCGCAGCCCTGCACGTGCGTGGCGCCCGCCTTCACCGCGGCCAGCGTGTTGGCCACCGCGCAGCCGGTGTCGTCGTGACAGTGGATGCCGACGCGGGCGCTGGTCTGCACCGCCTCGTAGACGACCTCGGCCAGTTCGTCGGGGAGCATGCCGCCGTTCGTGTCACACAGGGCGATCACGTCGGCGCCGGCTTCGGCCGCGGTCCTGACGACCTCCAGAGCGTAGGCTGGATTGGACGCGAAGCCGTCGAAGAAGTGCTCGGCGTCGAGGAAGACCCGCTGGCCCTCCGCTTTCAGATGAGAGACGGTGTCGCGGATCATCGCGAGATTCTCATCGAGGGTCGTGCGGAGGGCCAGCTCCACGTGCCGGTCGTGACTCTTGGCGACAAGGGTCACGACCGGCGCGCCGGATTCGCGCAAAGCGGCAACCAGAGGGTCATCTGCTGCCTTCATGCCTGCCCGGCGGGTCGCGCCGAACGCGGCAAGCTGCGCGTGCTTCAGGTCCAGCTCTGTTTGAGCCCGCCTGAAGAACTCTGTGTCCTTGGGGTTGGCGCCCGGCCAGCCCCCTTCGATGAAACCGACGCCCAGGCTGTCCAGGTGGCGCGCGATGGACAGCTTGTCGGCCACCGTCAGGTTGAGGCCTTCCTGCTGTGCGCCATCGCGCAGCGTGGTGTCGTACACGTGGAAGCGGTCGTCGGCCATCTGATTGGTCTCCCGTGGAAATGAAAAAGACCCCTCACGGACGTGAGAGGTCTGCGCGCTGGCGGTGTCCCGTTTGTTAGCCAGCGCGCCTGCCGATAATGAGCAGACCGTAGAACATGGTGAGATGGAGTCTGCCACATGGATTCACCATCTGGCACACCGGTCTCACGTTCTGGGACAACCCTTTAGACGCCGCAGTCAGATGGTGACGCCGTCGCCGCCGGTGATGAGCCGCTCCAGCGCCTTCGGGTCGAACGCCTCCTCGCCGAGCATCCGGCCGTTGAGCAGGACCGTCGGGGTGCCTTCGAGGCGGATCCCGGCGCTCTGGCGCAGGTGCTGGTTGGCATGGGTCAGGCTGGAGACGCACTCGTCCACCGAGGCGCCCGCCTTGCGGGCCGCGCCCACGAGTTCCCGCGGGGTGAAGCCGCTCGCGGAGCCGTGCGGGGCGGGCTGGATCGCGTACAGCTCGTCGCGGAAGGCCAGCCAGTTCGCCTCCGGGACGCATCGGGCGGCGGCGGCCGCGCGGATGCTGTTGGAGCGCATCGGCTCATCCTGGAAGATCGTCACCGGGTGGAACACCACGCGCACCGCCCCCTGCTTGGCCAGGCGCTGGATCGTGGGGTCCACGGCGTCGTGCAGGCGCTTGCAGACGGGGCAGTCGAAGTCTTCGTAGAGGTCGAGGACCGGGGCGGTCACGCCGGGCTTGACCAGGACCATCGAACCGTCCGGCTGACGGGTCAGCTGGTAGGTGCCCTGGCTGCCGGACGGCTCCGTGAAGGCCACGACAGCGAGTACGGCAAGAACGACACACGCGACCACCAGGGCCGCCACCAGCCTCATTTTCATCGGGGCGACCCTATCATTTGCGACATATTGGTCAGGTATTCGAACAAGGTTGCGATGACTTTGAGGTGGCATTACCTTGGGTCGTGCTGTCATCACATTGCGTTCATCTCTCTGGAGGGGATGATGGAACCATGGCCAAACTTCTCGCGCGTCCTACCGCCGCCGAGGACGATCTGCTGGCGCAGTATCGAACGGTGTGCACGCACTTCGACCCGCAGCGTGTCGAGCTCATCCACGGCCGGATCGTGGTGAGCCCCATGCCGACCGGACTCCACAACAACATCATCGCGCTGCTGCTCTTCCAGCTCACCGGCTTCCTGATGGAGCGTGACTGGCGGCCGTGGACCAACATCAAGCTGTTCATGGGCACCCAGACCGACAGATTCATCCCCGACCTCGTGGTCGTCTCCAAGCGCCCGCGCATGTGGGGCCAAGACGAGGTTTACGCCGACGACACCCACCTCGTCGTCGAGGTCGTCTCCCCCAGCAGCGTCAACGACGATTACCACGACAAACCTGCCGCCTACGCCGCCGCCGGGGTCCCCCTCTTCCTCCGCATCGACCCCATCAAATCCACCGCCGACCTGTTCGCCCTTCCTGCCGAGGGGGCCTTCACCCACCACACCGAGGTCACGTTCGGCGCCGGGCTAGCGCTCCCCGCCCCTTGGAACCTCACCCTCGACACCGCCGTGTTCAACGACGCCGAACCCACCGAAGACCAGCCCGGCTGATCGACAATGGCGCCATGAAGAACTTCGTCCTCGACCAGCCGATCGCCCAGTACATCCACGAGCACACCACCCACCCGGACGCACTCCTGGAGCAACTGGCCATCGAGACCCGCGAAGCCACCGGCGACGAGGCCAGCATGCAGATCTCCGCCTCCCAGGGCCGCCTGCTGACCATGCTCACCCAGTT
The DNA here is from genome assembly GCF_009760925.1 of Nonomuraea typhae. GTDB lineage: Bacteria > Actinomycetota > Actinomycetes > Streptosporangiales > Streptosporangiaceae > Nonomuraea > Nonomuraea typhae. The sequence continues at coordinate 299,346 of NZ_VRLV01000009.1, read as the reverse complement.
CGTCAATCCGGCCGTGGTGGTCGAGCTGGGCACGTTCACCGGCTACTCGTCCCTGTGCCTGGCAAGAGGACTGTCGGGCGGCCACCTGTACTGCTACGACGTCAGCGACGAATGGACGGCCATCGCCAAGCGCTACTGGGAGGCGGCGGGCGTGGCCGACCGCATCACCCTGACCCTCGGCCCCGCCACCGAGACCCTCCCGGCCCTGGACGCCCAGGTGGACCTGGCCTTCGTCGACGCGGACAAGGAAGGCTATCCCGCCTACTACGAACTGCTGATGGAACGCCTGCGACCGGGCGGACTGATCATGGTGGACAACACGCTGTGGACGGGCTACGTAGTCGACCCGGCCAGGAACGACGCGACGACGGTGGCGATGCGCGAGTTCAACGACATGGTGATGGAAGATCCCCGCGTGACCACGACCATCCTGCCGATCTCCGACGGGCTCACGCTGATCCGCAAGAACTGACGGCCCTGAGTGGGGTCGCGCCTGCCCCCGGTTGAGGGGAGAGGGCAGGCGCGACGCGAAGCCGTACCGTCAGCCGATCTTGTGGACCCAGCCGTGCTGGTCGGGGCGGTTGCCGTACTGGATGCCGACCAGTTCGTCGCGGATGCGCATGGTGACCGGGCCGGGGGTGCCGTCGCCGATGGTCCAGGCGCGGTCGGCGCCCTTCACGGAGCCGACCGGGGTGACCACGGCCGCGGTGCCGCAGGCGAAGACCTCGGTGAGCTCGCCGGACTCGCAGCCGGCCTGCCACTCCTCGATGGACAGGCGGCCCTCCTCGGCCTCCAGGCCGAGGTCGGCGGCGAGGGTGAGGATGGAGTCGCGGGTGATGCCGGGCAGAAGCGTGCCGGTGAGCGCCGGGGTGAGCAGTTTGTTGCCGTAGACGAAGAAGAGATTCATGCCGCCCATCTCCTCGACGTACCGATGCTCGTGGGCGTCGAGCCAGACCACCTGGTCGCAGCCCTTCTCGACCGCCTCACGCTGGGCGACGAACGCCGCGGCGTAGTTGCCGCCGCACTTGGCGGCGCCGGTGCCACCGGGCGCGGCGCGGGTGTACTCGGTCGAGAGCCACACGGAGACGGGCTTGACGCCGCCGCTGAAGTAGGAGGCCGCGGGAGAGGCGATGGCCATGTAGCGGTAGCTCTTCGACGGATAGTTGACGCCGAGACCGACCTGGGTGGCGATGATGAACGGGCGCAGGTAGAGGCTGTGGCCCTCGGTGGTCGGCACCCACTCGCGATCGGTGTGCACGAGAAGCTCGAGCGACTCGACGAAGGCGTCTTCCGGCAGTTCGGGCATGGCCATGCGCACACAGGAACGATTGAAACGGGCGGCGTTGGCATAGGGGCGGAACGTGACGATGGAGCCGTTCGCGTGACGGTACGCCTTCAGGCCCTCGAACAGCTCCTGCGCGTAGTGGAAGACGGCGGTGGCCGGGTCGAAGGTGAGCGGTCCGTACGGCGTGAGCCTGGCGTCGTGCCAGCCAGTGCCTTCGGTGTAGTCGATCGAGATCATGTGATCGGTGAAGGCCTGCCCGAAACCGGGGTTCGCCAGTACCGCCTCGCGCTCTGCCGCGGTGCGAGCGTGGTCGGATAGCTGCACGTCGAAGCTGAGCTTCTGAGCGGTGGTCATGACGGAGATCCTTCTCTTTCTCTGAGGACTACCCTGAATCCATTCTGCGCCGGATCGGGTAACGGGAACTTACTGCATCCAATTGGACGACCGTTAGGGCGCGACGAAAACGCCCGATAGCTCTCGCGAGCCACCGGGCGTTGGGTGGGCAGGCGGCCGCGAGAGCGCTGGGGGCGCCTGGGCCGCGTACTCGGTCGGTTACGTGGGCTTCACGTTGCGCCGTTGGGGCGAAGATCTGAAGACCTTGTGCGGGGGGTTTCCGCTGGTCGTCGTCGAGGTCCTCGGGGTCCGGTCAGGGGTTCCCGGGGGTCTCGGGTCAAGATCTTCGCTCTCCTTGCGAACCTCCTCGCCGACCGGTCCCTGCCCTTGGGGGCTGGGAGGGATCGGCCGAGGGCCGTGGTCAGCTTGGGACCCGGGTCCGGGTTCCTGGAGCTCCCGTTCGGATCCTGAGGCTCCGCTCGGAGTTCCGGCGGGTCCCGCCCCAGGTTCCGGCGGGCTGCGCTCGGGGCGCCGGGCCCGGTCAGGGTTCCGGCGGATCCCGGCCAGGCTCCCGGCGGGTCCCGGTCAGGGCTCCGGTGCGCCCCGGTGGGGTCCACTCAGAATCCTGGCGGCTCCGCTCGGCATCCCGGCGGCTCCTGTTCCCCTCGACCCGGGGTATCCAACGGCCCGTGGTTCGCAACCGTCCACGCGTTCGGCGGATCACCTGGTGACGTGGCACCCATGGGTGGGGTGCGCCTTGCGTGGACTGCGGAGGACGGCGGGGCCGGCGGGACTCGCAGGTCGCTGTCCGTGCCCTGGGGCGCGGACTCTGCGGGGTTGAGCTGACGACGGATGGGGTCGGTTCGCGGTGGTACGGCGCGCTGCTCGTGAACCGGTGTGACCGGCGGCGTCAGGCGCCGCCGGATACTCGGGCGGCGATGTCGTCGCCGATTTCGTGGGTGGTGCGGCTGCCCCAGCCGGCCAGCCGTTCCACGATGTCGTCGGCCACCGCCTGCTCGACGCGCGCGGCCTCCTGGGTGAGGCCGAGGTGGTCCAGGAGCATGGCGACCGAGAGGATGGTGGCGGTGGGGTCGGCCTTGTTCTGGCCGGCGATGTCGGGCGCGCTGCCGTGCACCGGCTCGAACATGCTGGGCGCGGCCCCCTCGGGGTTGATGTTGCCGCTGGCGGCCAGGCCGATGCCGCCGGCGACGGCGGCGCCAAGGTCGGTGATGATGTCGCCGAAGAGGTTGTCGGTGACGATCACGTCGAAGCGCTCGGGCTGGTTGACGAAGTACATGGTGGCCGCGTCGATGTGCACGTAGTCGGTGGTGACCTCGGGGTATTCCTCGGCCACGCGGTCGAAGGTGCGCTGCCAGAGGTCGCCGGCGTAGGCGAGCACGTTGGTCTTGTGGACGAGCGTGAGCTTCTTGCGCGGCCGGGTCTTCGCCTTGGCGAAGGCGTAGCGGACGACGCGCTCGACGCCGTAGGCGGTGTTGATGGACTCCTGTGTGGCGACCTCGTACGGCGTGCCCTTGCGCATGGCGCCACCGGTGCCGGCGTAGAGGGATTCGGTGCCCTCGCGGACGACGACGATGTCGATGTTCTCGGCCGGGGTGTCGGCGAGCGGGGTTTCGACACCGGGCAGCAGCTTGACCGGGCGCAGGTTGACGTAGTGGTCGAAGTCAAAGCGGATGCGCAGCAGCAGGTCGCGCTCCAGCAGGCCGGGCGGCACCTTGCGGGGGTCGCCGACGGCGCCGAGGAGGATGGCGTCGTAGCCGCGTAGCTCCTGGAGTACGGAGTCGGGCAGGACCTCGCCGGTCCTGGCGTAGCGGTCCGCGCCAAGGTCGTAGTGCGTGATGTCGAACTTGGGGCCGACGGCCTCGAGAACCTTGAGACCTTCGGTGACGACTTCGGTACCGATGCCGTCCCCGGGGATGACGGCCAGGCGAATGCTGCGCGACTCCATGGGTGCACCTTACCGGGTGTCTCGCCTGACGAGCACACCATCTCATTTTTCGGACAATCCGTTTTGACCGATTTGCCACGCTTTGACTGTTTCGTTAAAGTCCCAGACGCCTAATCCACGCAACCGAGCGTGGAGCCGGGGACCCACCTTTCTCCATGGGGCGAATCGGCGTTTCCCCACGCCGTAGGGCCACTTCCAGGCCCGAGCCCGACAGCTAACCCGGCCGGCCGTATGGAAGGACAGACCCCTGTCTCGCATCATCGCGACCGCCGCTCTCTTCGTGATCACGGGAGCCACGGCGGCCACCATCACCTCCCCCGCATCCGCCACGCCGAACACCCCCACCACCCCCGCACCCACCACGCCGAGCACCCCCGTCACCCCCGACGACCAGACCGTCCAGCAGGAGCCGGCCGAGAAGCCCGCCTGGAAGCAGGCCCTCTCCTACGCCATGGACAAGCGCGGCACCCCCTACGTCTGGGGCGGTGCCAGCAAGCGCGGCTATGACTGCTCGGGCCTCATGCTGCGGGCCTACGAATCCGCCGGCATCGAACTCCCGCGCACCGCCGCGCAGCAGTACCGGGCGTTCGACAAGAAGATCACCTGGAAGAACCTGAAGCCCGGCGACCTGGTCTTCTTCTCCGGCCTGGGCCACGTGGGCATGATCTCCAAGCGCGGTTTCATGGTTCACTCGCCGCGTTCGGGCGACGTGGTCAAGGAGGAACGCCTCAGTTCCTGGCGCCGCCAGTCCTTCGTCGGCGCCGTCCGCCCCGACCCGAAGGGCGTCAAGCACACGGCCCAGCTGAAGAAGCTCGGCCGCGCGCCCGCCCCATCCCTGCCGATCGCAACGCTGCTCTAGTCAGTACGGCTCAGGTCAGTGCCGCTCTAGTCAGTACGGCGAAGCCGGCGTAACGCCACCCACCGCACGCGGATCCGCCCGTCCAGGAAACGGTCGTCCAGCGGGGGTGGCGTGCCGCCGTTACGAGCGCCCCGCCGGCCGGCCAAGGCAATCCCCTCAGCCACACAAGCTCCCGGCCAAGGCACCCCCTAGCCACCCGGTTGCCCGATCAGCGCCTGCCGGAAGACCGCCGGTCACGCCATGCGGGCAGTGAAGATCAGGTCCCAGGCGCGGGCCTGGGCGTGGGCCACGGCGCCCAGGAGGACCCCACTGTCCCCCAAAGCGCTGGCCACGACCGTGGGCCGGAGGGGGCCGAGTTCGGCTATCCGGGTTTCGAGGGCGGTGCCGAGGAGGTCCAGGTTGTGGCCTACGCCGCCGGTCAGCACGATCACCTCCGGGTCGAGGACGGCGGCCACGGCCACCAGGAGTCCGCCGATCCGGCGCCCCTCCGCCGTGACCACCGAGAGGGCGGCGGCGTCCCCGCGCTCGGCGGCGGCGAAGATCTCCTTGGCCGTGCCCAGCGACAGCCCGGCCGCCCGGGCCGCGCGCACCACGCCGGGGGCGGCGGCGACGGTTTCGGTCGCCCCGTGTTCCCGCATGTCGGCGTCGGCCGGACGGGGCCCGGGCCCGCCGGCGGCGTGCTGGGCGGTGTCGTCGGCGGAGTGCGGGGTGGCGTCGTCGGTGGCGGGCAGGTAGGACACTTCGCCGGCCGCCCCTCGTGCCCCGACGTACAACTCGCCGTTGACCACGATCCCCATCCCGACGCCGGTGCCGATGGACACCAGCGCGAAGTTGGACTTACCCCGCCCTTCCCCATAAACATGCTCGCCCACGGCGGCCAGGTTGATGTCGTTCTCGATGACCAGATCGACGGCGAGCGCCGCCCGCAGCCGGTCGGCCAGGTCCGGGCCGGGCAGGTTCGGCGCGAAGTCCAGCCGCCCGGCCCCCGGGTCGTACACACCGGGCGAACCCACGACGGCGCAGGTGATCGCCGACCAGTCCAGCTCGGCTTCCCTGGCCGCCGCCCGCGCGAGTTCGCCGACCAGCTCACCGAGTTCGGCCGAGGTCCGCGCGGTGTTCCGCCCGTCGGTACGGCCGGCGAACGCCCCCCGGAGGTCGGCCACCGCCACCCTGATCCAGTCGTGCCCGATGTCGATCCCGGCCACGTGGGCGGAAGCGGCGTTGACGTCGTAGAGCGAGGTGATGGGCCCCGGTCGCCCGGACACCTCTCCGACCAGGTGAACCAGCCCGTCCTCCGCCAGCCCGGCGAGCGCGGCGGAGACCGTGGGCTTGGACAGCCCGGTGACCTTGGCGAGGTCGGCCCTGGAGGCGGGGCCCTCGCGATGGAGCTGATCAAGTAGCCGTCGTTCGTTCATGACCCGCAACAGACGCGGGTTTCCCAGCTCGCTTCGCACCGTGACCTCCCCTTCCCGGCAGACTCTAGCCAACGCGGCGGATAGTAAATTACCTTTCTTACCAACTAGCCCCTTGATCCACCACGGACGTCCAGCCGGTTCCCCGGGCGAGCCAAGAGATCACACCCCAACCCGGAAGCAGCCGCGCCGGCCCTCTCCGCCCGGACGGAGACCAAGGCCCCGGCCCGAAGGCTGCACGAGAGGAACGATGCGCGATGCACCGAGCAGTGATGGCCCCCGTCGCCGCCGCGATCATGCTGCTGGCCGGATGCGGCACCGGCGGGGGTACCACGGCCAGCGCCCAACCATCCACCGCCGGACAACCCGCCCAGTCCGCCAAGAAGATCGCCCTCTTCTTACCCGAGTCGAAGACCACCCGCTACGAGGCGTTCGACCGCCCGCTGTTCGAGGCCAAGGTGAAGGAGCTCTGCGCCGCCTGCGAGATCCTTTACAGCAACGCCGACCAGGATGCCGCCAAGCAGCAGCAACAGGTCGAAGCGGCCATCACGCAGGGCGCGAACGTGCTGGTTCTGGACGCGGTGGACGCGGCCGCCGTGGCGCCGCTGGTCAACCAGGCGAAGCAGAAGCAGATCCCGGTCATCGCCTATGACCGGTTGATCTCGGGCATCGACTACGCGTACTACGTGTCGTTCAACAATGTCCGGGTCGGCGAGATGCAGGGCCAGGCGCTGCTGGACGCGCTCGACGCCCGGGGGACGACGGCCAAGGGCGAGATCGTGATGATCCACGGCTCGCCGACGGACCCGAGTTCGGCCGACTACAAGAAGGGCGCCAAGAGCGTCCTGGACGGCAAGGTCACGGTGGGCCGGGAGTTCGACACGCCGGACTGGAGCCCGGACAAGGCGCAGCAGCAGATGGAGCAGGCGATCACCGCGCTGGGCCGGGACAAGATCGTGGGTGTGCTCAGCGCCAACGACGGAATGGCGGGCGGCGCGATCGCGGCGATGAAGCGAGCCGGGTACAAGACGCTGCCGCCGATCACCGGGCAGGACGCGGAACTCGCCGCCATTCACCGCATTCTCACCGGCGAGCAGCACATGACCATATATCTGAACATCAGGGCCGAAGCCGAAAAGTCCGCCGAACTCGCCGTCGCCCTCGTCAACGGCCAGTCCCCCACGGCTCCGGCCAAGGTCAGCAACGGCACCGCCGACATCCCGGCCTTCCTCCTCGACCCGATCCCGGTCACCGCCGACAAGGTCAAGGACACGATCGTGAAGGACAAGTTCTACACCGTCGACCAGATCTGCACCGCCGAGGTCAAGGCGGCCTGCGAGAAGAACGGCATCCAGTAGATGATCTCAGCCTCGGGGATCACCAAGCGGTACGGCGCGGTCCAGGCCCTCGACGGAGCGAGCCTGGACCTGCGCCCCGGCGAAGTCGTCGCGCTCATGGGCGACAACGGCGCGGGCAAGTCCACCCTGGTCAAGGCCATCTCGGGCGTGGTGCTCCCGGACGCCGGCTCGATCACGATGGACGGCCGGCAGGTGCGGATCACTGGCCCCCGCGACGCGCAGGCGCTCGGCATCGCCACCGTCTACCAGGACCTGGCGCTCTGCGAGAACCTCGACGTCGTCGGCAACCTCTTCCTCGGCAACGAAAGCCGCCTCCTCCGCCACATCAGCATGGAACGCCGCACCCGCGACCTTCTTTCCCAGCTCGACGTGCGCATCCGCGACATCCGGGTGCCGGTGGCGATGCTCTCGGGCGGCCAGCGCCAGTCGGTGGCGATCGCGCGGGCCCTGCTGGGCGAGCCGCGCCTGGTCATCCTGGACGAGCCGACCGCCGCGCTGGGCGTGGAGCAGACCGCGCAGGTGCTCGCGCTCATCGGCCGCCTGCGCGAGCGCGGGCTGGCGGTGCTGGTCATCTCGCACAACCTCGCCGACGTGCGGGCGGTGAGCGACCGGGTCGTGGTGCTGCGCCTGGGACGCAACGCCGGAGTCTTCGGTACGGCTACCGCCACCCGGGAAGAGATCGTCGCCGCCATCACAGGAGCGAACGCATGACCACCTCCACAGAAGGCACCGCATGAACCCGGACACCACACTGCGCAAGCCGTACTCCCCGATCACGCTCACGCAGGGCGACATCGGCGCCTGGCCGGTGGTCGGTGCGCTCATCGCGATCGCGATCATCTTCAGCACCCTCAACGACCGTTTCCTGTCCGCGCAGAACCTCACCACGCTGGCCCTCCAGATGGCCGCCACCGGCACGATCGCGCTCGGCATCGTCATGGTGCTGCTGCTGGGCGAGATCGACCTGTCGGCCGGGTCGGTCAGCGGCCTCTGCGCGACGATCATGACGATCGTCAGCGTGAAGCAGGGCTGGCATCCGCTCCCGGCGATCCTGGTGGCGCTGCTGGCGGGGACGGCGATCGGCCTGCTGCACGGGCTGATGCTGACCCGGCTGCGGATGCCGTCGTTCGTGATCACGCTGGCCGGGCTCATGGGCTGGCAGGGCCTGCTGCTCTACCTGCTGCGGGAGGGCGGGACGATCAACCTGCCGTTCACCGGATTCATCTCCAAGCTGAGCGACACCTGGTTGCCGGGCTGGCTGTCGTGGCTGGTCGTGGCCGGGCTGGTGATCGTCTCCGGCGGGGCGGGCCTGCTGAACCGGGCCGCCCGCGTCAAGGCCGGGCTGCCGGCGCCGCCCGCGTGGTGGCCGCCGGTCCGCGCCGCCGGGCTCGGGGTGCTGCTGGGCGCCGCCGTACTGATCATGTCGGCCGATCGCGGCGTGCCGTTGCTGCTGGTCATCTTCGGCACGCTGGTCGCCGGCTTCGACCTCGTGCTCCGGCACACGGCCTTCGGCCGCCACGTCTACGCGGTCGGCGGCAACGCCGAGGCGGCGCGGCGGGCCGGCATCAACGTGGCCAGGATCCGGGTGCTGGCGTTCATGCTGGCATCGACGCTCGCGGCGGCGGGCGGGATCCTGGCCGCCAGCCGCCTGTCCGCGGTCAACCAGCAGTCGGGCGGCAGCGACGTGCTGCTCATGGCCATCGCGGCGGCGGTGATCGGCGGCACCTCGCTGTTCGGCGGGCGCGGACGGGCCTACGCCGCGCTGCTGGGGGTCCTGGTGATCCAGTCGATCACCAGCGGTATGTTCCTGCTCAGCGTGGACTCCTCGGTCCGCCTCATGGTCACGGCCGCGGTGCTCGCCCTGGCCGTCGCCATCGACTCACTCGCCAGAAAGGGTCCCATCAGGTGAGCCAGGTGCTGGGCATCGACATCGGCGGCACGAAGATCGCGGTGGGGGTCTCGGGCGCCGACGGGCCCGAGATCGCCGCGCGCGAACGCCTGGACACCGGCCCCGGCACGCTCGCGCGCGCCCTGGCCGCGGGCCGCCGCCTCGACAGCGCCCCGGCCGCGGTGGGTTTCTCCACCACGGGGGTGATCCGCGATGGTGTGGTACGGCTGTCGCCGAACGTCCCGGGCTGGGATGGTCTGGAGCTCCCGAGGCTGCTGGCCGAGGAGTACGGCGACATTCCGGTGGCCATCGACAACGACGTCAACGCCGCGGCCGCCGCCGAACTGCGCTGGGGCGCGCTGCGCGGCGTGTCCACCGCCGTCTACCTGAACCTGGGCACGGGTCTGGCGGCCGCCCTGATCGTCGGCGGCCAGGTGATCCCGGGCGCGCACGGCGCCGCGGGCGAAATCGGCTACCTCCAGGTGGAACCCGGCGAACCCGCCTTCGCCGACGGCCACGTGCCGCTGGAGGAGCGCGTCTCGGGCAGCGGCCTCGCGCGTCGCGCCGCGGCCCTCCTCGGCCGCCCCACCACCACCGCCGAACTCCTGACCCGCTACGCGCCGACGGCGGCCAACGGGCATGTGTCAGGCCCGGATGCGGCGGTGCGCGACCTGGTCGCCGGAACTCTGCGGCTGCTGGCGGCCAGCGTGGCCAACCTGTGCGTCACCCTGGATCCCGAACGCCTGGTGATCGGAGGCGGCATGATGGGCGCCGCCGACGTGATCATGCCGGGCATCCTGGCAGAGGTACGGCGGGCCGTACCCTTTGCTCCCGAGGTGCGGCAGGCGCGGTTCACCGACGACGCGCCGCTGCTGGGCGCCCTCGCCCTGGCGCACGCGGCGCTCTAGCGAGGGCGAGGCCCAGAGGGGTTCAGCGGGAGGGGGCGCCACCGTTGTCGCGGCGGTCGAGGGCGAACTGCACGGCCTCGGCCGCCTCGTCCTCGTGCTCGTCGGTACCGTTCCAGGGATACATCTCGTACATGGTGCGACTCGTCTCATGTTCGCGGGCGGACTACTCCAGGGGAGTCAGATCCCGGTCACGGACCCGACCGGGCCTGCTCTCGCCGATCCGGGTCGCGGATCTGGCGGACAGGGACTTACCGGCCGACGCAACGCCGCTCACCACGACGGGGAGTCGACCTGCCCTAACAGGCCCCGCCGCGGCAGGTAATAAGTACGAGAACCTGGCGCATCATCGACAGCCTAACCCGAGGATCTGCTTGGATGTCCTAGCTTCTCGCATGCTGAGACGGAAAATGCGGCTGCCATGGAATGTCCACGGCAGCCGCATTCAGGCGGCGGGTCAGTCCTCGAGGTCCACCGAGCGGCCGCTGTCGGCGCCGATCTCCTCGACGATCTGCTCCACGACGTCGGCCGGGATGCCCGAGTCGACGGTCAGCGCGATGAGCGCCTTGCCGCCCTTGGCGTCCCGGGCCACCTGCATCGAGGCGATGTTGATGCCCTGCTCGCCGAGGATGCGGCCGACCACGCCGACGATGCCGGGGCGGTCGGTGTAGGTGAAGAACGACAGGTGCGCGGTCGGCTCGATCTCCATCTCGTAGCCGTTGACCTCGACGATCTTCGTGACCTGGCGCGGGCCGGACAGCGTGCCCGAGACCGAGACCTGGCGGCCGTCGGCCAGGACGCCGCGCACGGTGATGACGTTGCGCCAGTCGGGGCTCTCGGCGCTGGTGACCAGCTCGACGTGGATGCCGCGGTCCTTGGCCAGCAGCGGGGCGTTGACGTAGGTGACCTGCTCCTCGATCACGTCGGCGAAGACGCCCTTGAGCGCGGCCAGCTCGACCACCCGCACGTCCTGGGCGGCGATCTCACCGCGCACCTCGACGTCGAGCTTGGTGGCCACCTCGCCGGCCAGCGCCGTGAACACGCGGCCCAGCTTCTCGGCCAGCGGCAGGCCCGGCTTGACGTCCTCGGCCACCGCGCCGCCCTGGACGTTGACCGCGTCCGGCACGAACTCGCCCGCCAGCGCCAGCTTCACGCTGCGCGCGACCTGCGTGCCCGCCTTCTCCTGCGCCTCGTGCGTGGAGGCGCCGAGGTGCGGGGTGGCGACGACCTGGTCCAGCTCGAACAGCGGGCTGTCGGTGCACGGCTCCTTGGCGAACACGTCGAGGCCGGCGCCCGCCACCCGCCCCTCCTTGATCGCGGAGTAGAGGGCGCCCTCGTCCACGATGCCGCCGCGGGCCACGTTGATGATCCGCACGCTCGGCTTGACCTCGTGCAGCTCCTTGTCGCCGATGAGACCGAGCGTCTCCTTCGACTTCGGCAGGTGCACGGTGATGAAGTCGGCCTGCTTGATCGCCTCATCCAGGCTGACCAGCTTCACACCCATCTGGGCGGCGCGGGCCGGCGGCAGGTACGGGTCGTAGGCGATCAGCTCGACGCCGAACGGCTGCAGCCGCTGCGCCACGAGCTGGCCGATCTTGCCGAGGCCCAGGATGGCCACGACCTTCTCGTCGAGCTCGACACCGGTGTACTTGGAACGTTTCCACTCGCCGTTCTTCAGCGCGGCGTGGGCCTGGGCGGTGTTGCGGGCGCTGGCCAGGATGAGCGCGATCGTCTGCTCGGCGGCGCTGGTGATGTTGGAGGTCGGCGCGTTGACCACCATGACACCGGCCTTGGTGGCCGACTCCACGTCCACGTTGTCGAGGCCGACCCCGGCGCGGGCGACCACGCGCAGCTTGGGCGCGGCGGCGATGGCCTCGGCGTCCACCTGGGTGGCGGACCTCACGATGAGCGCGTCCACATCGGCGATGGCGGGCAGAAGCTGGGAGCGATCGGCGCCGTCGGTGTGGCGGACCTCGAAGTCCGCAGCGAGTACGGCGAGGCCGGCTTCGGACAGCTCCTCAGCGACCAGGACGACGGGCTTGTTCACAGTGGATCCTTAGGGGCATGCGGCGGGCTCGGGGAGGGGCACGGCAGCGGGCCCCTCGGGATCCCTCAGAGTGTATCCGCGCTTGTGAACGCGTTCACGAGGGTCCCGCGATCTGAGACGTACGGCACGCCGTACCAACAAGTGAGGACCCCAGCTTGGGCCCCACGCATCCCCGTCCGGAGCGGGAAAGGCGAGGTGAATGGGGACAAAGGGCCGGCACGGCACCCGGGACGAGTACCCCGCCGAGGGCAAAGTCATCCATGCCGGGCACATCTTTGTCTTGATCGGGAGATTTATTCGCTATTAGCCTGATAAGCCGTGGCCAACTACCTATGGTTCGTCATATGAGCATCGGGAACCCCGCTCTCGCCGACGTGCTCGCCCGGCATGGCAGTCCGCATCGCCTGCTCGGCGCCCTCGCTGACAGTGGAGTCCTGGTTGCCGTGCGGCCAGACCGATCGGTCGTGCTCGGCACGACGCAGGCAGGTGACCGAGTGCTGCTCGGGTACACCAGCCCGATGACCTACGCCCGGCATCGAGGCAGCCACTCTCTGTCGGCGTGCGACGCCGACACCATCCTGGACATCCAGCGGGTCACCGGAGTACGGGAGATCGTGATCGATGCCGCCGGGCCAGCGGCGGCAGCCGTACCGATCGACGATCTTCAACGCTTCCTCCGCACCACCAGAACAGGGCCCACCCCCGTGCTGTCGGCGGCCGTTCCCGCGGCCTACGCGACCGGGGCGATGGCGACGGTCTCACGCGGCGGCGACATGTTCCGTCCCGCGCCCAAGACCTCCCCGCTGATGCCGGAAACACCCGTCCAGCCGTGGATCCCCGCGCCGCGCCCGCACCTGTCGGGCCCCATGCAACAGGTGGACCCCGGCTACCGGCGCTGCACCCATCCCATCCTGCCCGCCCTGCGCCAGGCGATCGCGCAACTGCTGGCCGACTACCCGCTGGTTCACCACGTGTGGATCTCGGAGGCGCGCACCGCGTCCGGGGTGCCGGGGATCATGTTGCACGTGAAGGTGCACATGTCGGCGGCCGAGGACGTGGTACGCGACCTGCACCGGGGAGCTCGCGCCCGCCTGCCGCAGTTCGCCGCCAGCGGGGCGCCGATCCTGATGGCGCGGGTGGCGGACGCGCGCAGCGAACAACGCATGGTGGAAATCGGCGCCCACGTGGTCTGCGCCGACGTCACCGACTAACCCACCCGACACTGGCTCAACCCCGCCGCCCGGGACCCTCACCAACAGGTCCCCGGGCGCCACGGTCCTTCCGGCCCGGACCCGCCAATGTCCCGGACGCCTCGGTCCTCCATGCCGTCAACCCCGCACTCACCCCAGGCTCCCCCGCACCACCGCCCATCCCGCGCACCCCTTTCGGGCGGCAACTTCCCCCGGCAGGTTCCCCTGGGGGAGGTGCCCGCGGGGCAGGTGCCCCCGAGGCAGGGCGCCCCCGGGAAAGGTGCCCGAGGTGGCGCCCGGCGACTGCGGCCGGGAGTTCCGGGCGGTCCGGCGGCAGGCCGCCTTCCAGGCGCCGAAGGCATGCCTAGCCAGGCTGCCCACCCTAAAGTGGCCAACCCCCAGAGGCCCAACCCCAGACGCCCACCCTCAAGCACCCGCCCTCAGGCGCCCAACCCCAGGCGCCCAACCCCAGACGCCCACCCTCAGGCGGCCAGCCTCAGACGCCCACCCTCAAGCACCCGCCCTCAGGCGCCCAACCCCAGACGCCCAACCCCAGACGCCCAACCCCAGACGCCCACCCTCAGGCGGCCAGCCTCAGACGCCCACCCTCAAGCACCCGCCCTCAGGCGGCCAGCCTCAGGCGGCCACTTCTCCGGGGCAGGTGCCCGAGAGGGCGTCCGGCGGCTGGCGGACGGGGGTGGCGGGGCATCCGGCGGCGGGCCGGTCTCTCGATGCCAGAGGTGCCCCTTGCCAAGGTGGGCCGGGGCTCCCGGGTTGGTTGAGGTGGACTCGTGTTTGGGTCTTATCGAGCAAGGGCTCGGTAGGTTTGAATGAGGGCATGATCGCACCGGTGGTGAATGCCCCCACGGTCTCGCGTGGCGTGCGGCTGGGGTATGGCGTCGGGTCGTTCTGTACCGCCACGTTCGCCGCCGTGCCCGGTCTCCTCCTGCTCTACTACATGACCAACTTCATGGCGGTGCCCGCCTGGCTGGCGGGGGCGATCGTGGCCGGGCCGAAGGTGTGGGATCTGGTCATCAACCCGCTGGTCGGCCGCTGGTCGGACCGGACGCGTTCGCGCATGGGACCGCGCCGCCCGTGGCTGCTGGCCGGGGCCGTCACGCTGCCGGTGGCGTTCGTCGCCGTCTTCGCCGGACCGCCGCTGCGCGGGGTGCCCGCCGCCCTCTACATCGGCGTCTGCTTCCTGGTCGCCGCCACCGCCTACGCCCTGTTCGAAGTCCCGTACAAGGCCATGCCGGCCGAGATGACCGACGACTACCACGAGCGCACCTCCCTGCTGCAGTGGCGGATGGTCTTCATCGGCGCCGCCACCGCCGTCAGCGGCATCCTGGCCCCGGCGATCGCCACCGGCGAGGGCGCCAACGGCACGCTGAACAGCTATCGCCTCATGGCGGTGACGATCGCGGTGATCATGCTGGCGGCGATGCTCGGCTCCTTCTTCGGTACGGCCCGCGCCCCCATGACCGGCGCCCCGGAACCCGACGGCGGCAGGCTGTGGGAGCAGTTCGGGGCGGTGCGCAAGAACACGCCCTTCGTCTGGCTCCTCGCGCTGAGTTCCACCCAGATGCTGGCCGTCAGCATGATGCTGGCCGCCGCGCCGTACTTCGCCGGCTACACCCTCGGCAACCCCAAGGCCACCACCACGCTTTTCGCCGTGCTGGTCGGGCCGATGCTGCTGACGATGCCGATCTGGGTGGCGCTGTCGAAGCGGTTGGACAAGCGGGGCGCGATGGTGCTGGGCGCGCTGGTGTACGCGGGCGGGACGGCGCTGGCCGCCGCCACGCCGATCTTCGGCGCCGTCTACGCGCATCTGACCCTGCTGCTGGTCGGGGCGGGCATCGCGGGGGTGCAACTGCTGCAGTTCTCCATGCTGGCCGATGTCGTGGCGGTGGACGCCGCGGTCACCGGCAAGCGGCGAGCGGGGATGTTCACCGGTGTGTGGACCGCGATCGAGAGCGGCGTGGCCTCCTTCGGTGCGTTGATCTTCGGCGTAGTGTTGTCGATCGGCGGGTTCATCGAGTCGGAGCCGAGCCGCCCGGTCGAACAACCGGACGGCGCGATCACCGCGGTGCTCATCGGACAGACCGCCCTGCCTGCCGTGGTCATACTCCTGTCGGTCTTCATGACGCTGAAGTACCGCTTGCCCAAGGATGTCCCGTGGACCGATCAAGCATCCGGCACCAAGCCCGCTACGCGCTGACCCACCCGGACCGGATCCTGCCCCACCTGCGGCGGGTGGCCCGAGACACCTGGCTGCGCCTGCGCACCCACGACCACGTCGGTTACTACCGGGCGGTCATGAAGTCGGACGCCGCCCGCAGCCCCGAGGCGGCCGTCGGCTCCAAGTCTCACAAGCGGTGGATGGCGATGGGCCAGATGCAGTTCGAGTATCTGGTGGAACACGGCCTCCAGCCCGAACATCGCATGCTGGAGATCGGCTGCGGCAACCTGCGGGCGGGACACTGGTTCATCGCCTATCTGGAACCCGGCCACTACCACGGTCTCGACATCTCCCCCGACATCCTCATGGCCGCCCAGGACACGCTCACCACCTACAAACTGCAGGACCGCCTGCCGTACCTGACGCCCGTGCGCGACCTGCGCCTGGCCTTCCTGCCGGACGGCCACTTCGACGTGGTGCACGCGCACAGCGTCTTCTCGCATTCCCCGCTCGAGGTCATCGACGAGTGCCTGGCGCACGTGGGCCGGGTGCTGAAGGCGGACGGATGGTTCGACTTCACCTTCGACCGCACCGACGGCAAGGAACACCAGGTGCTGCGGGAGGACTTCTACTACCGCACCGAGACCCTCGTCGCCATGGCCGACCGGCACGGCCTGGACGCCGTCTTCATGACCGACTGGGAGCACCTGCCCCACAAGCAGTCGAAGATCCGGGTGACCCGCCGCTGCTAGCCGTCGTCGGCTTCCTTCGGAGGCGGGGGCTGCCGGCCGGAGACCTTGAGGGTGAGCGCGTGAACCTCGCGGTCGAGTCCTTCGAGCTTGTCCAGCCGTCGTTCCACATGATCGAAGCGGGTCCGCAGCTCGCCATGGTCCAGATCTGCGCCATGGTCATCATGGTGAAGCCCTCTCCATCCGCCTGTCATCGGCCGATGACTGACTGTGACAGACGGAAGGAGGGGCGAGAGGAATCGAACGAGGTTCTGGGGATACCTCAGGGCGGACGACCCAGGTCTGTGGACAGGGTCAGGTCAGCCGGCGGGCCAGCGTGAGCCGCGTGCGGGCGAAGAGCCCGGACAGCGATGCCGCGATCAACGGCAGGACGAGCACCACCACGGCCAGCAGTTCCCACGGGATGACGATCGGACCCGTCACCGCGGGGCCCAGCTTCCAGTCCCCCTGGTACCGGTATCGGTCCATCAGCGACCAGGCGACGGCGACCCCGGTGACCAGGCCCACCACCAGCCCGACCAGTGAGCCCAGCACCGTGATGTACCCGGCCTGCGCAGCGATGACCAAGCGCCTGGTCGCCGCGGGCGCCCCCACGGCCGACATGGTGTCCAGGTCGCGGCGCATGTCGGCGGCGGCCAGGCCGGTGGCGGCCAAGGTGCCGCCCAGGACCAGGACGAGTGCCGCCACGATCAGCGCGTAGACCAGGGGCGAGCTCCTGTCGGTGTAGCCGGTCTCCGCCTCGACGTTGACCCCCCACGACAGCGTCGCCATCTCCTCGTCGAAGGCGATCGGGTCCTCGACGTCGTGGGCGGCGAAGAGGCTGCGGGTCTCGAGCCGGTACCCGGCCGCGGTGAGCGGGCCGGGCGGGAGCAGGACGCCGCTGAGCACGGGGTCGGCGGCACGCGCCTCGACGGCGGGCAGCCGCAGGGGTTTCTCTTCGGTGGTACCGCTGCTGTCCGCGTCGAACACCACCTCCACATGGCCGCCCCGGACGTAGCCGGGCCCGAAGGCGATCGCCTTGCCCGCTGCCAGGGCCGCCTGCGCCTGGGGATCCTTCTTGCCGAGGAACAGCTCGAGCAGATCCGCCCCGCCGATCCGCAGGTCGTAGAAGAAGCGGCCCGGGATGACGCACCCGTCGCAGAAGAGCGGGTGTTGCGCGGTACTGAACCGGCCGATGCGCCCGTCCTTGTCGCGCGCGTTGAGCGCGGGGACGAAGCGAAGCCCCGGCAGCCGGGCGGCCGCGGCGGCGCGCAGGCCGGCCCAGTTCCGTTCGTCCATGGTGGGCGCCGCCAAGGAGATGGTGCCCCTGGGCAGAGGGGCGCGGTATTCCGCCCGCGCCTTGGCTTCCGAACTGGCGGCCCCGACGCCCACGGCGACCAGCATGGCGGTCACCGCCATGACGGCCGCGGCGGCGGAAGCCGTACGGACGCGGTGGCGGGTGGCGTCGCGGACGGACAGGCGCAGCGGGAGCGGCAGCCGTCCGGCCAGGTCCGCGGTGCGGCTGACTAGCCAGGGCATGAGCGCGACCGAGCCGAGCACGGTCAGGACGGCCGCGGTCATGAGCAGTGCGAGGTCCGTCTGGACCGCCAGATAGGTGGCGGCCAGGCCCACGGCGATGAGTAGCCCGCCGAGCAGCGGTTTGCCGGCCCGTTCGCGGGCGCCGTAGCCGTCGTCGCGGCCGGCGAGCACCTCGGCGGGCGCCTGGCGGGCCGCGCGGAACGCGGGGGCCAGCGCGGCGATGACCCCACTGGCCAGGCCGAGCAGCGCGATGCCCGCCACGTACAGCCACGGCACGTCCAGGGGGCCGACGGGGTTGCCGGCCAGCGGAGCCAGGAGCGAGGGGCCCACCGCGCCCCCGACGAGCCCCAGGATCACGCCGATCGCGGCGGCGAGCCCGCCCAGCAGCAGGCCGTCGGCCAGGACGATCGCCCGCAGATGGTACGGCGAGGCGCCCTGGGCGGCGAGGACCGCCAGTTCCCTGCGGCGGCGGCGCAGGGACACCGCGAAGGCGGGGCCGGCCAGCAGGACGGTCTCCAGCACGATCATGACGATGGCGGCGGCGATGCCCACGGTGTTGGTCACCGCCGCCTGCCTGCCGGAGGAGAACATGGAGTCGTAGGGCAGGTCGGCGGGCGGATCGCTGATGACGGCCCGCGAGGCCACGGCGAGGCGCGCCCGGTTCAGTTTCTCCACCTCGGACCACAGGACCGGCCTGCCTGCGTCGAGGAGCCATCCGGCGCCCTTGCCGTCACTGCGGTCGAAGAGGATCGTGCCCGGCTGGGCGGCCACCATCTCGCTCAACCCGGGTTGGAAGGGATGGGCGAGCACGCCGACGACCTTGACCGGCCGGAGCTCGCGGCTGACGGCCAGCGTGTCGCCCAGCCGTACGCCGTCCTCGGCCATTCCGGCGGAGACCGCGACCTCGCCGGGCGCGGCCGGGAAGCGGCCCGCGACCAGCTCGCGCATGCCGCGCGTCATGGGGTCGCGCAGATCCAGCTCCATCGCGCTCACCGTGTGGTAGGAGGCGCCGATGCGGACGGAGACCGAGCCGTTGTCGTAGGGGATCACCCGGCCTTCGGCCAGCGCGGCTATCTGCTCGGCCGACCGAGGGGCGACCCGCTTCTGGGGTTCCGTGACGGCCCCGTAGCCGGCGGCGTTCTGCTGGACGGGCCCGTCGTGGGTGATGAGCTGGGCGTCGGCGGCGCCCAGCCGGGCGATCAGCCCTTCGCGGAAGCTCACGTTGCTCGTCTCGGACCCGGTCAGTAACCCGGTGAAGACGAACACCGGCAGCGCGATCATCAAGATGACCAGCGCGCTGCGGCCCTTGAACCGCAGGGCGTCGCGGCGCGCGACGCGCAGGGCGGCGCGGAAGGCGCTCACCGGGCACTCTCCAGCGGAACCGCGGTCGAGTCGGCGATCTCCCCGTCGCGTAGGAAGACCACCTGGTCGGCCCAGGCCGCGTACCGGGGTTCGTGGGTGACGAGGAGTACGGCGGCGCCCGCGTCGCAGCGGCTGCGCAGGAGCTGGAGGATGTCGTCACCGGTGGCGGTGTCGACGGCGCCGGTGGGCTCGTCGGCCAGCAGCAGGCGGCGCTCGCCGACGAGGGCGCGGGCGATGGCCACCCGCTGGCGCTGGCCGCCGGAGAGCTCTCCGGGGAAGCGTTCGGCGATGTGGTCGAGGCCGACCTCGGCCAGGACGGCGAGGGCTTCTTCCCTGGCGGCCGGCGCGCGGACGCCATCGAGCTCCCGGGGGAGCATGACGTTCTCGGCGGCCGTGAGCGACGGGATGAGGTTGAGGTCCTGGAAGACGTAGCCGACGCTGCGGCGCCGCAGCGCGGCCAGGTCGGACACCTCGGCCAGGTCGCGGCCCTCGATCTCGACCCGGCCCGAGGTGGCCCGGTCGAGGCCGCCGGCGAGGTTGAGCAGGGTGGATTTGCCGGAGCCCGACGGGCCCATCACCGCGACCAGTTCGCCGGCGGAGACCTCGAGGCTCACCCCCTTGAGCGCGTGCACGCCGTCGTGCACGCGGGTCACGTTCTGCAGACTCACCACGGTCATGCCTTCTTCTCCTTGAGCACGGCCTCGCAGTGGTCCAGCCAGCGCTGTTCCGCCTCGGCCTTGAAGATCGTCGAATCGAGCACGAGCCGCTGCGCCAGCCCGTCGGTCTGGGCGCGTTTGGCCCTGGTCAGGTCCTGGAGGGCGCGCATGGTCGCGGTGCGCTGGGCCACGATGACCCTGGCCACGTCCACGTCCTGCGCGGCGACCGCCATCGCCAGTTTGATCACGAGTTCGTCCCGAGGCCGGTCGGACTGGTCGACGGGGGTGCTGAACCATCGCTCCAGCTCCTCCCGACCGGCCTCGGTGATCGTGTAGACGGCCCGGCCCTGGTCGTCGGCGCCGCCGGGTTCCACCAGGCCGTCACGTTCCATGCGCGAGAGCGTCGTGTAGACCTGGCCGATGTTCAGGGGCCAGGTCGCCCCCGTCGACGCCTCGAACTCCTGCTTGAGCTGGTAGCCGTAGCGGGGCCCCCAGCTGAGGAGTGCCAGCATTCCATGTCTGATGGACATAAATACTGAGTATGCATACTCAGTATGTGATCCACAAGAGATACGCGTATTCTGGACAGGAAACGCCTCCCAGGCCGATACTCAGGGAATGAGCTCGACGCATCCCCCGTTCCGCGCGTCCGACGGGGAACGTGATCGCGCGATCGACGAGCTCCGCGACCGCGCCGTCGAGGGACGAATCTCCCACGACACCTTTGTGGGCAGGGTGGATCAGGCGTTGCGCGCCCAGAACCGCTACGAGCTCGACGAACTGGTCGCCGACCTCCCGCGCAAGCCGACCCTCCGGCAGCGGCTGACCGACGTGGTCTCGGCCGTCTCCGACTTCACCACCCGCGTGCAGGCCGCCTGGCGCCGCCCCCGGCTGCCCCGGCTGGCGCTGCCGGACGACGAGCGCGTCCGCTACGTGGTGGGCCGCGGCTCGGCCTGCGACCTGGTGCTCTCCGACCTCACCGTCTCACGGGTGCACGCCGAGTTGCGGCGCGAGGACGACGGCGCGTGGATGCTGGTGGACCTGGGCTCGCTCAACGGCACCCGGCTGAACGGCTGGCGGCTCGTGGGCCCGGCCAAGGTACGCTCGGGCGACGAGATCTCCTTCGGTGACTGCGGCTTCCTGGTGACGTCCGGTCAGCCCACGGTCTAGCCTCCGCCCAATCTCCGCGAAATACGGATATTTGCGGATTGCAGGACCCGTCCGCTGGTCGATGATCCCAACGAGTCCCCCAGCTCTCTTGGAGATCATATGCGGCGCACCTCCGCCTCCCTCGTCGCTGGCGCGCTCGTCGCGGCCGTTGCGTGGGCGTCCACCCCGACCTCACCGGCCACCGCGCTCGACCCCGCCGTGGGCGTGGCCGACCTGGCCACCGACATCAACAAGATCCTCGCCGACTCGCGCCTCACCATCGCCCGCGCGGGCGTCGTGGTGAAGAGCGCCGCCAACGGCGAGGAGTTGTACGCCACCGACGCCGGCAAGCTCCTCACCCCCGCCTCGAACACCAAGTTGTTCACCGCCGCGGCCGCCGCGGAGACGCTCGGCCTGGACTACCGCTTCACCACCGCGGCCCTGCAGTCCGGGCGCAGGGCGGGCGGGGTGCTCCACGGCGACCTGGTCCTGCGCGGCACCGGCGACCCGACCGCGCTCGCCGAGGACTACGACAAACTGGCCGCCGACGTGGCCGCCAAGGGCGTCAAGCTCGTCACCGGCAAACTCGTCACCGACGACACCTGGTTCGACGGCCAGCGCCTGGGCAACGACTGGTCCTGGGACGACGAGACCGCCTACTACGCCGCGCCCATCTCCGCCCTGACCGCCTCCCCGGACCGCGACTACGACGCCGGCTCGATCATCGTCTCCGTGGCCGCCGCGGGCTCCTCCGTCAAGGTCACCACGACCCCGGAAACCGACTACTTCACGATCGTCAACCGGGCGACGGTAGGCAGCGAGACCGACGTCCTCATCGAACGCCGGCACGGCACCAGAACCGTCGTCATCACCGGCACCGTCGCCGACCCCTACGACGAGTGGGTGGCCGTGGACGACCCCACGAACTACGTGGCCACCCTCTTCCGCAAGTCGCTGGCCAAGCACGGCGTGAAGGTCCTCGGCCCGACGACCGCCGCCGCCACCCCCTCCGGCGCCACCGAGCTGGCCAAGCGCGAGTCGATGCCGCTGCGCGAACTGCTCGTGCCGTTCATGAAGCTCAGCAACAACATCCACGCCGAGATCCTCACCAAGGCGATGGGCCGCAAGGCCGCCGGACAGGGCACCTGGTCGGCGGGCCTCAAGGTCATCACCGACTACGCCAGAGCCAACGGCGCCCAGGTGATCAACGTACGCGACGGCTCCGGTCTCTCCCGCCGCGACGGCTTCAGCCCCGCCTCGATCGCCCAGTTCCTGACCTCGGTGCGCGGCAAGCCCTGGTTCCAGGCGTACTACGACTCCCTGCCCGTCGCCGGCGAGCCCGACCGCCTGGTGGGCGGCACCCTGCGCAGCCGCATGCGCGCCACCCCGGCCGCGGGCAACGTCCGCGCCAAGACCGGCTCCCTGACCGGCGTCACCGCCCTGTCGGGCTACGTCACCAGCGCCGACGGCGAACCGCTGGTCTTCGCCATCATGCTGAACCAGTACCTGTCCGGCTCGCCCAAGGACATCGAGGACAAGATCGCCGTCCGGCTGGCCCAGTTCTCCCGCACCACGGCCACGACCACCGACCTGCGCGCCGCGGCCCCGCCTTCCGGCGGTCCCGCCCAGGACCTCGAGTGCTCCTGGCTCAAGCCCGCCACCTGCTGACTCTCCTTCCTGTACGGCGAGCCGCCCGCTTCTCTGTACGGCGAGGCGCCCACTTCTCTGTACGGCGAGCCGCCCGCTTCCCTGTACGGCGAAGCCGTCGGCTTGCCGTACAGAAATCCGGGGCGAAGCTACACGAAGCCCCGGCTAGGGTTGTTCCGCATGACTCACACCGAGATCGAGATCACCGCGGAGCTGGTGCGGGATCTGCTGCGTGACCAGCACCCCGACCTGGCCGATCACCCTGTGCGGCTCGGCGCGCGGGGGTGGGCCAACCAGCTCTGGCGGCTCGGCGACGACCTCGCCGTGCGGTTGCCCTGGGTGGGGGAGATCGCGGATGAGCTGCTGCTCAAGGAGCACACCTGGGTGCCCGCCCTCGCCCCGCGCCTTCCCCTGCCGGTCCCGGTCCCGCAACGCCTCGGCGAGCCCTCGCCGCGCTTTCCCCGGCCCTGGATCGTCACCACCTGGGTGCCGGGCGAGCCCGCCGACCTCGCCCCCGTCACCCGCGGCGCGGACGCCGCCGACGCCCTGGCCGCCTTCCTGACCGCGCTGCACCAGCCCGCCCCCGAAGGGGTGGACACCGACAGCCAAGGCCGCGGAGGGACGCTGGCCGGCTCCTCCACGTGGGTCGCCCAGCAGCTCGCCTCGGCCACCGAACTGGGGCTCGTCCCCGACCCGGACGCCGTCCGCGCGGTCTGGGAAGACGCCGTCGCCGCGCCTGTCTGGGCAGGCCCGGCGCTGTGGCTCCACGGCGACCTGCATCCGGCCAACGTCCTGACCGCGGACGGCACCCTCTGCGGCGTGGTCGACTTCGGTGCCCTGTTCGCCGGCGATCCGGCCTGCGACCTGTCCGCCGCCTGGACGTTGCTGCCGGACGGCGCCGCCGACCGCTTCTACGCCGCCTACCAGCCGGCCCCGGACGCCGCGACCCTGCGGCGCGCCCGCGGATGGGCCGTGATCCGCGCCCTCGTCGGCCTCCACGTCGGCGACGCCGGTGTCCGCGGCCGCCCGGGCGGCAAGGCCACCTGGGGACCACCCGCCGCCGCCACCCTGCGACGCCTCATCGCAACAGCCCCGCCTCACCCCTCTGACCGGCCCCTCTAACCGGCCCCTCTAGCAAGGCCCTCTGACCGGTCCCTCTGACCGGCCCCTCTAGCAAGGCCCTCTGACCGGTCCCTCTGACCGGGCCTTCTAGCCAGCCCTTCTGACCGGCCCTTCTAGCCAGCCCCCCTGCCCAGCTCCCCTGGCCAGCCCCTCTAGCCAGCCCCCCTGGCCAGCCCTCTGACCAGCCCCCTTGGGCCAGCCCCTAGTCAGCCCTTCTGGCCGACCCCCTAACCGGCCCCTAGTCAGCCCTTCTAGCCGGCCCTCTAACCCGCCCTTCTAGCCGGGCGCGGCGGGCCGTTGCGGCGGGTCGTGTGTCCGGCGTGAGAAGCGACCCCCACGATCGGCGCCCGCCCACGGCGGCGGGTGGCGTGGGGGCGGCTTCGCCGTACTGGAGGGGGCTCGGACAGGGCCGTGCGGACGGTCACGACGCGCAGCAGCCTTTGGAGGTTTACGCAGGTGCGAGGGACCTTTGTTACGAATGGGACACCTGGGACTCCAGGTAGTAGGGGATTTTTCGGGACATGCCCGATGTGTGCACACCAGAATGCGGGTTCGAAGCAGCGTCTAACCCCATCGGAGGACAACGTGCGCAGACAGCTCCAGGCACTCGCCTGCCTAGGGAGTCTGGCGGCATTGAGCATCCCCGTCACCGCCGCCCACGCCGCCACCACACCCCGCGACCTGTGCCAGGTCATCGCGGACCGGCCGTACGTGGACGACCAGGGCATGGTTCGCGGTGCTGCCGCGCGCAAGGGCTGCGACGACCCCGCCCGTCTGCGGGTCCGGCTCATGCAGGCCAGGCCGGGCCCCGACCGCGCCCTCAAGAGCGGCTCCAAGGTCATCACCAACGGCCAGCTCGTGGCCGGTCTCCGCTGCACCACCACCCCCCGCACCTTCTACGTGACCGCCGTCGACTCCTCCGGCGAGACCAGCCGGTCGAGGCCCGCCAGGCTGTCCTGCTCGACCAAACCGACCCCCACCCCCACCCCCACCACTCCGACCCCCACTCCGACCGGGTCGCCCACGGCCACGCCGACGCCCACCCCCACGGCCACGCAGCCGGGCGGCGGAGTCGGATCGGCCGTCGAGGAAGAGGTCGTCAGGCTCACCAACGCCGAGCGCACGGCCGGCGGCTGCAAGCCCCTCACCCACGACCCCAAGCTGAACGCCGCAGCCCGCGGCCACTCCAACGACATGGCCGCCAAGAACTACTTCAGCCACACCTCCCAGGACGGCCGTTCCCCCGGTGACCGGATCAAGGCCGCCGGGTTCTCCCCGATCAGCACCTGGGGCGAGAACATCGCCAAGGGCCAGCCCACGGCCGCCTCGGTGGTGAAGGGCTGGATGAACAGCCCCGGCCACAAGGCCAACATCATGAACTGCAACTTCACCCTCATCGGTGTCGGCCACGACGCCAAGGGCCCCATCTGGACCCAGGTCTTCGCCCGTCACTGACCCGTCGGCGCCCTTCGGATCCGAGGGCGCCCCACCACCCCGGCCAAGGGAGCGCCGGGCCTCCTCCTGGCGCTCTGCGCCGGAATCCCACCTCGCCCCGGTGCTCCCCTCCCTGCGGGCCCGCCCTCCGTCCCTACCGCACAGGGACCGGGGGCGGGCCCGCTCGCGCGGTCCGCGTCCCGGACGACCTGCCGCCCTCTCCCCCCTCGGGCGGTACGGCCGGCGGCGCGGACCGCCCCCCTCCCCGCCGTCGAGGCTTGACCCTCACACCGTGGCAGGTCGTTGACTGGCCGGCATGGTGACCTATGCCGGATCCGGCCCGTATTGCTACAGCCACTCCCTGGCGATGATGCTCGGCGCCGCCGCGCCGCCCGTCGGCGTGATCGAGACCCTGACCGGATCGCCCTTCGGCGCCCAGCTCATCGGCGGTACGACCCCCTTCTTCGACCCCTACGCCTGGGACCCGGAGATCGGCCTGGCCGACGCCGCCGAGGCCCTGGGCTGGAGGTGTTCGCGTACCTCGGGCGGCACCCCGGAGGAGGCCCTGGCCCGGCTGTCGGCCCTGGACGGCCCCGCCCTGGCCGGTCCGGTGGACATGCCGCTGCTGGCCTACTCGCCGGAGGAAGGCGGCGACCACTACGTCGTGGTGCTGGGCGTGCGGGACGGCGTCGTCCTGATCCACGATCCCGAGGGCTTCCCCTACGCCACCCTGCCCGTCGCGGACTTCCTCAGGGCTTGGCGGGCTGAGGCGGTCTTCTACGAGCAGGAGGGCTTCGTCCTGCGCACCAATTTCACGAAATTTCGTGATGTAACGTATCGAGACGCCTTGGAGGACTCGTTGCCCGGCGCCGCACGCTGGCTGGCCGGGCGCGACGACCTCCCCGTGCCCCCGGGCACCCTCGGCGGCGCCGAAGCCGTGCACACCCTGGCCGACCAGGTGGAACACGGCCTTGACCGGGCCGTGCGCGGTCTGCTGACCGGGTTCGCCGTCCGCCTCGGCGCCCGGCGCCTGTCCGACGCCGCCACCTGCCTGGACCTGCTCGGCCGGGGCCCGGCGGCGGCCGTCGCCCGCGAGCAGGCCCGCCTGCTGGGCGCCGTCCAGCACCCGCTGAACGCCGGCGACAACCCGGCCGCGGCACGGGCCCTGCGCCTCCTGGCCCCCACCTACGAGCGCCTGCGCGGGGCACTGACCTAACCCATCAACGCCAGCAGATCCCGCAGCAGGACCGACAGCCGCTCCCGATCGGCGGGCGGCAACTGCTCGAACACCTCCCGCTGCGCCGCCAGCCCGGCCGTGACCGCCTCCTCGATCACCTCGAACCCACGCGGCGTGAGCGTGATGACCAGGCCACGCCGGTCGTCGGGGTCGGGTGAGCGGGTGACCAGCCCGGCCTTCTCCAGCCGGTCGAGCCGCCCGGTCATCCCCCCGGAGGTCAACATGAGCGAGGCGGCCAGCGCCTTGGGCGACAGCTGGTACGGCCGGCCCGCCCGCCTCAGCGTGGCCAGCACGTCGAACTCCCCCCGGGTGATCCCGAACCCGTTCTGCACCTTCTCCTGGCGTGCGCCCATGATGTGCGCGATGCGATAGATCCGGCCGAAGGCCGCCATGGCAGGGGTTTCCAGGTCGGGCCGTTCGCGGGCCCACTGCTCGATGATGCGGTCGACGTCGTCCACGGTCCCGATGATAGCTTGCATATAACTAGCTTACAGCTAAGCTACTTACTCATGAGAGACCTTCGCTTCGTCGCGCCCAGCGCGATCGCCCCCATGCTCTGGGGCACCACCTACCTGGTGACCACCGAGTTCCTCCCCGCCGGCCGCCCCCTGCTGGCCGCGGCCGTGCGCGCGCTGCCCGCCGGGCTCCTCCTGATCGCCACCGTGGCCCTGCTCGCCGGACGGCTGGCCGTACCCCGAGGCGCGTGGTGGTGGCGTTCGGCCGTGCTCGGCCTGCTGAACATCGGATTGTTCTTCGCCCTGTTGTTCATCGGCGCCTACCGGCTGCCCGGCGGCGTCGCCGCGGTGCTGGGCGCGCTCGGGCCGTTCGTGGTGGCCGGGCTGGCGTTCGTGCTGTTGCGCGACCGGCCGAGCGGACGGGCGATGATCGGCGCGGTCATCGGCGTGGCCGGAGTCGCCTTGCTCGTGTTGCGTTCGACGGTGGTGCTCGACCCGATCGGCCTGGCCGCCGCCGCGGGCGGCACGCTCGTCATGTCGCTGGGCACCGTGCTCGGCCGCCGCTGGGGCACCCCCGAGGGCTTCGACCGCAAGCCCACCGCCCTGCTCGCCCTCACCGGCTGGCAACTGACCGCCGGCGGGCTCGCGCTGCTGCCGTTCACCTTCCTGGTCGAGGGCGCGCTGCCCGCCTTCACGCTCACGAACCTCGCCGGATACGGCTACCTGACCCTGTTCGGCACCGCTCTGGCCTACTTCCTGTGGTTCCGCGGCGTGACCACGCTCGCGCCCACCCGGATCACCGTGCTGGCGCTGCTCAGCCCGGTGGTGGCCGCCGTTCTCGGCTGGGCCGCCCTGGGGCAGTCGCTGTCGGCGGGCCAGCTCGCCGGCGCCGTCGCGGTTCTGGGAGCCGTCCTCCTGGGAGCCTCGCAGCCCCGGCGCCGCCGCAAGGCCGAGGAGCCGGTCGCGCGTTCAGCCGAGGTCGAGCCTGTTTAGCTCTCTCCGGGAGGAGATGCCCAGCTTGGGATACGCCTTGTACAGGTGGTATTCGATGGTCCGCGGGCTCAGGAACAACTTGGCGCCGATCTCCCTGCTGCTCGCCCCCTCGGCCGCCAGCCGTACCACCTGGAGCTCCTGCGGGGTCAGCCGGTCGAGCAGGGCCGCGGCCGCGGGGGCGCTCGCGGAACCGCCGGCGGCGCGCAGTTCGGCGCGCGCCCGCTCCGCCCATGGGCGGGCACGCAGCCGGTCGAAGGTCTCCAGGGCCGCCTTGAGCAGGTCCCGCGCGTCCGCCCGGCGGCGCGCCCGCCGCAGCCACTCGCCATACAGCAGCTCGGTCCTGGCCCGTTCGAACGGACGGCTCGTCCCCTCGTGCAGGCGTACGGCCCGCGCGAAGTGCGCCTCGTCCTCGGTCAGCAACGCCAGGCAGCGCTCGGCCATCGACAACGCCCACGGCTGCCCACCGGCCGCCGCCCACGCGCGGAACCTGCGCAGCGGCTCGGCGGCCTGCTCCCGCTCATCCGCCCTGACCGCGGCCTCCACCAGATCGCCGGTCGCGCCCATGAGCACCCCGGCATGCCCGCCCGGCCCGCGCCAGGCCGTCAGCAGCCGCTCGAGCGCCTTCTCCGGGCGCCCGAGGCCGAGGTCGAGCAGGGCCACCATCGTGTCCGCGGCGACCCGGCCGGTGCCGGTGGACAGGCCGGTCAGCTCGAGGCAGCGCTCCTCGTCCCCCTCGACGGCGGCGATCCTGGCCACGACCGTGTCGAGCTGCCAGGCTCGCTGCCGCGCACCGGTGTCGCGGGCGATCGCCGCCGCCTCGGCCACCGACGCCTCCGCGTCCCGGTGCGCCCCGGCCACGACCTGCACCTGCGCCAGCACCTGCAGGACGTCGGGCAGCGCGCCCACGAGACCGTAACGGCGGCAGCGCGCCACCTCCTCGCTCGCCCGCGCCAGCGTCGCCGCGTCGTCGCCCATGATCCATCCGTGGTGGACCGCCCGCATGCGCAGCCCGCCGTCCTCGGGCGCCGACTGCCTGAGCAGGCCGACGCCCGTCGCGTAGTCACCGGCGATGAGCGCGGCCAGCCCGCGCACGCCCGGATCCGGCTCGCCCAGCGCGTCCAGGCGCTCCGCGGCCGCCGTCACCGCGTCGGGGACCGCGGCGAACCAGGCGTACTCGGCCGCCGTCCGCAACATGCCCGCCGCCTCTTCACGGGGCAGCCCGCCGGTGGCCGCGTCCACCAGGATGGCCGCCGCGTCCGCCGGGTCCCCTCGCTCGAACTCCACCGCCGCCCGCACCCGCGCCGCCGCGGCCAGCGGCATCCGGGCCGCTGTGGACACGCGGACCTGATCGGCCAGGTCGGCGGCACGATCCACCTCACCGCCCGACAACGCGAGGGCCGCCGCCTCCGCCAGGCGGGCGGCGCGGGCGCCGGGATCCGGGGTGAGCCGGGCGGCCTGGCCGTACAGGGACCCGGCGGTGGCGCAGGCGGTCCGCCGCCTGGCCCGCTCGCCGGCGGCGACCAGTTCCCCGGCGACCGCCTCGTCCGGGGTGAGCGTCATCAGCGGGAGGTGCAGCGCGCGGGTGTCGGGGTCGGTCGCCGTCTCGGCCAGCGCACGGTGCACCGACACCCGCTGGGCCATGGGCATGCCCCGGTAGGCGGCCGTGGCGATCAGCGGATGCCGGAAGGCGATCCCGGTGTCGCTCACCCGGATCAGCCCCGCCCGCTCAGCGGGCTGCAGGTCGCCCAGCCCGACGCCCAGCACCTCCCCCGCGGCCAGGACGGCCCGCGTCCCCGACCCGGCCGACGCGGCGGCCAGCAGAAGCATCGTCTGCGTACGCTCCGGCAACTCCGCGATCCGCTCCAGGAACGCGGCCAGCACCCGATCGGCCACCGGCAACGGCTCGACGCCGCTCCCCTCCCTCGCCACGGCGGCGAACTCCCGCAGGGCCAGCGGATTGCCCTCCGCCTCGGCCAGCACCCTCTCGCGTACGGCCGGCGCCACGCCGTACTCACCCAGCAGGCGCGCCGCGTCGTCCTCGCCCAGCCGGGCCGGCCGTACCTCGGTCAGCCCCGGCGCGGCGAAGCCCTCCTCGCGCCCGGCGAAGACCACGGCCACCCCGTCGGCCCCGAGCCGCCTGGCGGCGAACGTGAGCGCGTCCGCGCTGGCCCGATCCAGCCACTGGGCGTCGTCCACCAGGCAGTACACCGGCTGCTCCTCGGCCAGGTCCGCCAGCAGCGTCAGCACCGCCAGCCCGATCTTGAACCGGTCGGTGGGGTCGTCGGCGGCGGGCCCGCCCAGAACCGACCGCAACGCGAGCGCCTGCGGCTCGGGCAGCCGATCCAGCCGCGCCTGCAGCGGCCACAACAACCCCGCCAGCCCGGCGAAGGCCAGATCGGCCTCCGCCTCGATCCCGGTCACCCTGACCACTCGGAGCCCGGCGGCAGCCGCCCGCTCGGCGGCCCACTCCAGCAGCGCGGACTTCCCGATGCCGGCCTCGCCCCGCACCACCAGCGCGCCGCTGCGCCCCGCCAGCGCCTCCTCGACGAGCTCCGCGAGCGCCGTCTGCTCGGCGCTTCTCCCGTGGAGCACGTGCACCCTCCCAGTACCGGTAGCAGGACCAGAAAACCTACTGATTCGCGGCACGTAACCCCTTCCTACGGTGGTGACCAGCCGTTTGTAAGGAGTTTGACCGTGACTGAAACGCGCGGGCCGAGCCTGGCCCTGCTGGCGTTCGCCAACCTGATCACCAGCCTTGACTTCACCATTGTCTACGTCGCCTTGCCGGACATCGCGAGGGAGGTCGGCTTCACCCCGCATTCCCTGCAGTGGGTGGTCAGCGCCTACGCGGTGCTGTTCGGCGGCTTCCTGCTGCTCGGCGGCCGCCTGGCCGACCTGATCGGCCGCCGCCGGATGTTCGTGGCCGGCATGACCCTGTACGGCGTGGGCTCCCTGCTGGGCGGCCTGGCGCCCTCCCCCGCCCTGCTCATCGTGGCCAGAATGATCCAGGGCCTGGGCGGGGCCATCCTCGCACCGGCCACTCTCTCCCTGGTCAACACCATGTTCCCGGTCGGCAGAGCCCGTACCAGAGCCCTGACCGTCTGGGCCACCGGCGGTGCGGCCGGCCTGAGCCTCGGCTCTCTGCTGGGCGGCGCGCTGACCAACTGGCTGGGCTGGGAATGGGTCTTCTTCGTCAACGTCCCGCTGGCCGCCATCGGCCTCGCCCTCGCCCCCGCCCTGCTGATCGCCGACGGCGCCCGCGCACGCGGCCAGAGCTTCGACCTCCCCGGCGCCCTCACCGGTACGGCCGGCGTCACGCTCCTGGTCTTCGCCATCGCCCAGGGCCCGGAGGCCGGCTGGACCTCCGCCCCGGTGCTCGTCTCCACGCTGCTGGCCGTGATCCTGCTGGGTGTCTTCCTGACCGTGGAGAAGCGCAGCCCCAGCCCCCTGATGCCGCTGCGCCTGTTCGGCAACCGGAGCCTGAGCGCCGCCGCCGTGGTCATCCTGGTGTTCGGGCTCAGCCTGCAGGCGATCCCCTACTTCCTCACCCTGTACTTCCAGGGCGTCCTCGGCTTCACCGCCCTGCAGACGGGCATCGCCTTCCTCGGCCCCACGCTCTCGATCACGCTGGGCAACACCGTCAGCGAGCGCATGATCGGCCGGCTCGGCACCCGTACCACGCTGATCACCGGCCTGCTCGCCGGCGCCGCCGGCAGCGCCCTGCTGGCGCCCGGCATGACCGCGACCGGTTCCTACGTGAGCGTGCTGGCCGGCATCGTCGTCGTCGGCCTCGGCATGGGGCTGATCTACCCGGCCATGTTCAACGCCGCCGGCAGCGGCGTCGCCGGGGCCGAACAGGGCACCGCCTCGGGCATCGCCAACACCGCCCTGCAGGTGGGCTCGGGCGCGGGCCTGGCCGTCCTGGTCGCGGTGGCCAACGCCGGATTGGGCGGGCTGTCGGGCGAGGCGCTGCGCGTGGCCACGGCCGACGGGCTGGGCGTGGCCGCCTACGTCGCGGCCGCCGGGGCGCTGCTCGGCGTGCTCCCGGCCCTCCGCCTGCCCGGCCTCGCCAAGCCGGTGCCCGCCCTGCAGGAGTGATCAGCTGCCTGACCCGAGGCTCCAGGCCCGCGCGGTCTGGTCCCTGCTGCCGCTGACGGCCACCGGGCGGCCGTCGACCAGACCGGCCGCCACCGACCAGATCGCGTCGGAGTGCTTCGCGAACGGCGCGCCCATGGCCTTCCCGGTCGCCAGATCCCACGTCCGCGCCGTCTTGTCCTCACTGCCGCTGACCGCCACGGCCCTGCCGTTCAGGTTGGTCATCGCCACGGACCAGACGGCGCCGGTGTGCCCGGCCAGCGGCGCGCCGGCCTGCGTCCTGGTGGTCAGGTCCCAGACCCGGACGGTCATGTCCTCGCCGCCGGTGACGGCCACGGGCCTGCCCTCCAGGGTGCCCATCGCCACGGAACGCACCCAGCCCGTGTGCCCGGTCATCGGCTCCCCGATGGCTTTGCCCGTGCCCAGGTCCCAGAGCCGCACGGTGCCGTCGTCCCCGGCGGTGACCGCGATCGGCGCGCCGCCGACCTGGCCGGCGGCCACCGCCCACACTGCGGCGGTGTGCCCGGTGAGCGGGGAGCCGACCGGTTTGCCCGTCCGCAGATCCCAGACCCGCGCCGTGCGATCGGCGGAGGCGGTGACCGCGACGTGCAGCCCCCCGATCCGGCCGGTCGCGATCGCCTTGACGTCGCCGGTGTGGCCACGCAGAGTGCGGGAACCTCCGCCGCCGCCGAGGTCCCAGACCCGGGCGGTGTCGTCGTCACTGGCGGTGAGCGCGACCGGCACGCCGTCGAGCTGGTCGAGTACGACCCCGCGCACCCACTCCGTGTGGCCGATCAGCGGCTTGCCCATGGGCTGGGACGTGCGCAGATCCCAGACCCGGGCCGTCTCGTCGTCCGAACCCGTGAGGGCGGCGGGGACGCCGTTGAGCACTCCGATCGCCGCCGCCCGCACGTCGTTGGCGTGCCCGGCCAGCGGACGCCCGATCTCCACCCCGCTGCCGGCGAGCCCGGACCCCGTCACGGGACCCGTCGCGGTGCCGGTCGCGAGGCCCGTCCTCGCCGCTTCAGGACCGCCGCGCGGCTCACCCCTCGGCCACACCACCACCGCCGCACCGACCGCGACGGCCACCACCACCGCCAGGATCGCCCGGAGCGGTACCCGCACTCTCGCCGCCGGCTCCGCGACCTCGAGCGTGCGCGTGCCCCCGCCGGTCAGGGTACGCACCAGGTCGTCGGCCGCGGGCCGCCGCTCCGGCCTCTTGTCCAGGCAGGCCGCCACCAGCGACCGCAAAGGCTCCGGCACCCCGGTCAAGTCCGGCTCTTCGTACAAAAGCGCGTGAATAACCGACGGAACCGACGCCCCGCCGAACGGCCGCCGCCCCGTGGCCGCGAACACCATCGTGGCCGCCCAGCTGAACACGTCCGCCGCCGGCCCCGCCTGATCTCCGCTCAGCTGCTCAGGCGCCACATACCCCGGCGTCCCCAGAGCCCCCGACTGGGTGGGCACATGATCGAGCACCCGCGAAATCCCGAAATCGATCACCACCGGCCCCTCGGGACCCAGGATGACGTTGGCCGGCTTGAAGTCCCGATGCACCACCCCGGCCCGATGGATGGCCGTCAGGGCCGTCGCCGTCGCAACGGCCAGCCTGTCCAGCCCGCCGCCGGCCCGCGGCCCGTCCTGCCTGACGGCCCGCTCCAGGGACTCGCCCCGCACGTACTCACTGACGATGTACGGCCGGTCGTCGTGCATCCCCATGTCCAGCACCCGGGCGGTACAGAACGGCGCCACCCGCCTGGCGAGGTCGACCTGGCGGAAGAACCGGCGGCGCTCCTCCGCATCGTCGGACATCCGGTCGTTGAGCACCTTGACGGCCACCTCGTGACCAGAGGCGTCCTCCGCACGGTAAACGGTCCCCTGCCCACCCTGCCCCAGCACTCCCGTGAGGCGGTACCCGGAGATCCTGCCCAGCTCTTCCCCGGAATTCGGACGCGCCACGGTCCACCTTCTTCACGCCAGCAGGGACCCTACCCAGGGATACTACGATCCGGCCATGCCCGCTGGATGCCTGCTTCAGCGGTCGAACCAGCGCGCCGCAGATGGTGACCACCCGCAACCACCTCGACGGCGACGGCGCCCCAGCGCACGAACGCCCTTCGTGACGACCAGCGGGACAGCAACCAGCCCAGCGGCTTGCACAGTCGCCCGCATGCGCTCGGACTGGATGACCTCTGTCACACGATCATTCTGCTACGTGGCGGATCTTTGCGGCATCCCAGAGCGGATCGCGGAGCGTCCTCGCCGGGCTGTGGACAGCATGTGGCCCAGGGTCAGGGTGCTGAGGCCGAACATCAGGACGCCCAGGGGGACATGCAGCGAGCTCAGGCCCGCGATGCCCAGCGCGACCTGCGCCGAGGCCAGGACGAGGAAACCGGTGGCGTGCAGGATCGGGCGGGGTGTGCCGCCGCCCGGGCGCCAGGCCAGGATGGCGGCGAGCACGTACAGCGCCGTCGATCCCCACATCACGCGTGACCCGAGGTGGTGCAGGTCCGCTCCGAGGGAGGAGGACAGCAGCATCCCGGCGGTGGCCGCCTGGAAGAAGATGCTCAGGGTCTGCGCGGCGACCGCGATCTTCAAGAAGGTGCGGCCGCCGCGCGCTGCCGTCGTCTGGCCGGTCATGGGGTGTGCTCTCCTCGGTGCAGGGTGTGACAGCAGATGAGACGGTGGTCGGGGTTCTTCATCGCAGGGTGAGCGGAGTCTCGGAGGCGACGCGGGTCAGCTTCTCGGGGTTGCGGACGTAATAGAGGCCGGTGATGCGGGCGTCCTCGGCACGGATCGCCAGCACACCGTCGAACTCTCCGTCCAGGCACACGAGGAGTGCCGGGTTGCCGTTGACCACGACGGCCTCGCAGGTGATCGCCGCTTGCACCGTGCCGGAGCGGCCGAGGTAGAAGCCGACCACCTTCTCGGCGCCGACGACCGGCCGCGGCGCGGCCCGCTTCACGCCACCGCCGTCGCTGACCAGGACGACCTCGGGGGCGAGCACATCAAGCAGGCCCTGCAGGTCCCTGGTTTCGAGCGCGCGCCGGAACCTCTGCAGAGCCGCCCGGGCCTGGCCCGGGGAGACCGCCTCGCGTGGGCGGCGGGCATCGACGTGCCGGCGGGCGCGGTGCGCGATCTGGCGGACGGCCACAGTGCTCTTGTCGACGGCGGCGGCGATCTCCTCGTAGCCGACGTCGAAGACCTCGCGCAGCACGAAGACGGCGCGCTCGGTCGGCGAGAGGCTCTCCAGGACGAGCATCAACGCCATCGACACGCTCTCGGCCAGTTCGGCGTCCTCGGCCACGTCCGGCGTGGTGAGCAGCGGCTCAGGCAGCCAGGAGCCGACGTACGTCTCCTTGCGGCGTTTCATCGCGCGCAGCCGGTTGAGCGACTGCCGGGTGGTGATCCGGACGAGGTAGGCACGCCGATCGGACACCTGCCCCAGGTCGACCTCGACCCAGCGCAGCCAGGTTTCCTGCAGGACGTCCTCGGCGTCGGCGGCCGAGCCGAGCATCTCGTAGGCGACGGTGAACAGCAGGTTGCGGTGAGAGACGAACGCCTCGGTGGCGGCGTCCATCCGCCCATCCCCCGGGGGCTGCCCGACGGGGCCCGTCGTCACCTCGCTGTGCTCACTCATCGCCGGCTCCTGCTTGGTTCGCTTCCCACCCTGCTCCGCGCACAAGACACCGGCCCCCGCCGTCGTGTGACACCTGTAGCGGGTGGCATACATCACATCGCCGCGCCGGCACAGAGTCCGGACCGCCGACGCGGGACCTCATGAGGGCGCCCCACCGGATCCCCGGCTCGGCTGAAGACACGGTCTTACCCCCACGCGCGTGGGGGTAAGAGCATGCTTTTAACCCTTCAGCCAGCTCATCATCGGGCGCAGCGTGGCCCCCGTCTTCTCGATCGGGTGCTCGGCCAGTTCCTCGCGGTGGCGGCCGAACTCCTTCTGGCCGCCGTCGAACTCCTCGACCAGCTGCCGGGCGAAGGTGCCGTCCTGGATCTCGGCCAGGATGCGCTTCATCTCCTTCTTGGTCTCCTCGGTCACCACGCGCGAGCCGCGCGTGTAGCCGCCGTACTCGGCGGTGTCGGAGACCGACCAGTACATCTTGGAGATGCCGCCCTCGTACATGAGGTCGACGATGAGCTTCATCTCGTGCAGGCACTCGAAGTAGGCGACCTCGGGCTGGTATCCGGCCTCGATCAGCGTCTCGAAGCCCGCCTTGATCAGCTCGGAGACGCCGCCGCACAGCACGGCCTGCTCGCCGAACAGGTCGGTCTCGGTCTCCTCGGTGAAGGTGGTCTTGAGCGCCCCGGCGCGGGTGCCGCCGATGCCCTTGGCGTACGACAGCGCGAGGTCGAACGCCTTGCCGGAGGCGTCCTTCTCGACCGCGACGAGACACGGCACGCCGCGCCCGGCCTGGTACTGGCGGCGGACCAGGTGGCCGGGGCCCTTCGGGGCGACCATGGCCACGTCGACGCCCTCGGGCGCCTCGATGAGGCCGTAGCGGATGTTGAGGCCGTGGCCGAAGAAGAGCGCGTCGCCCTCCTGCAGGTTCGGCTTGATGTCGTTCTCGTAGATGCCGCGCTGCAGGTGGTCCGGCGCGAGGATCATGATGAGGTCGGCCTCGGCCGCCGCCTCGGCCGGGGTGATCACGCGCAGGCCCTCGGCCTGGGCGAGCTCGCGGCTCTTGGAGGTCTCGGGCAGGCCGACGCGGACGTCGACGCCGGAGTCGCGCAGGGACAGGGCGTGCGCGTGCCCCTGGGAGCCGTACCCGATGACGGCCACGACCCTGCCCTGGATGATGGACAGGTCTGCCTGGTCGTCGTAGAAGATCTCGGTCACGTGCGAAAAACCTTTCAGGCGGTACGGTCCAGTGCCCTGAGGGACCGGTCGGTGATGGAGCGGGCGCCGCGGCCGATGGCCACCATGCCCGATTGAACGAGTTCCTTGATCCCGAACGGCTCGAGGACCTTCACGAAGGCTTCGAGCTTGTCGGGAGTGCCGGTGACCTCGATGGTCACGGCGTCCGCCGCCACGTCGACGCAGCGGGCGCGGAAGAGCTGGACGAGTTCGAGCACGTGCGAGCGGCTTTCGGCGTCGGCCTTGACCTTGATGAGCATGAGCTCGCGCTGCACGGACTGGGTGGTGTCCAGCTCGACGATCTTCAGGACGTTCACGAGCTTGTTGAGCTGCTTGGTGACCTGTTCCAGCGGGAGTTCTTCCACGCTGACCACGATCGTCATACGGGAGATGTCGTCGTGCTCGGTGGGGCCGACGGCGAGGGAGTCGATGTTGAAGCCGCGCCTGCTGAACAGCGAGGAGACGCGGGCGAGCACGCCGGGCTTGTTCTCCACCAGAACGGAGAGCGTGTGTCTGCTCATTAGTCCTCGCTCTCCCAGACCGGGGCCATGTCCCGGGCGATCTTGATGTCGTCGTTGCTGGTGCCGGCCGCGACCATCGGCCAGACCATCGCGTCCTGGTGGACGACGAAGTCGACCACGACCGGCACGTCGTTGATCTCCATGGCCTTCTTGATCGTCGCGTCCACGTCCTCGGGGCGCTCGCATCGCAGGCCGACACAACCATATGCCTCGGCGAGCTTGACGAAGTCGGGGATGCGGCGGGTGGTCTGCAGATCGGTGTTGGAGTAGCGCTGGTCGTAGAAGAGGGTCTGCCACTGGCGGACCATGCCGAGGTTACCGTTGTTGATGACCGCGATCTTGATCGGCACGCCCTCGATGGCGCAGGTGGCGAGTTCCTGGTTGGTCATCTGGAAGCAGCCGTCGCCGTCGATGGCCCACACGGTCGCCTGGGGCTTGCCCATCTTGGCACCCATCGCAGCCGGTACGGCGAAGCCCATGGTGCCCAGGCCGCCGGAGTTGATGAACGTGCCCGGGTTCTCGTAGCCGATGAACTGGGCCGCCCACATCTGGTGCTGACCGACCCCGGCCACGTAGTAGGCGTCGGGCCCGGCGATGGCGCTGAGGCGTTCCATGACGTACTGCGGGGCCAGCGAGCCGTCCTCGAACTCGTCGTAGCCGAGCGGGTAGGTCGTCTTGTAGCCGTTGAGGAGCGTCCACCATTCGGTGTAGTCGCCCTTGCCGGTGTTCTCGACGGCGTTGATGAGGTCGTTGATGACCTCCTTGCAGTCGCCGACGATCGGGACGTCGGCGTGGCGGTTCTTGGAGATCTCGGCCGGGTCGATGTCCGCGTGGACGATCTTGGCGTGGGGGGCGAACGTGGACAGTTGCCCGGTGACCCGGTCGTCGAAGCGCACGCCCAGGCCGATGATCAGGTCGGACTTCTGCAGG
This sequence comes from Nonomuraea typhae, assembly GCF_009760925.1. Taxonomy (GTDB): domain Bacteria; phylum Actinomycetota; class Actinomycetes; order Streptosporangiales; family Streptosporangiaceae; genus Nonomuraea; species Nonomuraea typhae. Next base: position 261,186 of record NZ_VRLV01000009.1, on the reverse strand, counting down.
GCGCCGACCGCGGAGACGCTGCCGTGCATGCCGGGCATGCCCATGTGCTGGGGATGGCTGTCGGGGAAGGTGCCGCGGGCCATCAGGGTGGTGACGACCGGGATGCCGGTCTGCTCGGCCAGCCGCAGGAGTTCGGCGGAGGCGCCCGCCCGGTGCACACCGCCGCCCACGTACAGGACGGGGCGCTTGGACTCGGCGATGAGCTTGGCGGCCTCGCGGATCTGCTTGGAGTGCGGCCGGGTGACCGGCCGGTAGCCGGGCAGCTGCATGGTCGGCGGCCAGTGGAACTCGGTGTCGGCCTGCAGCGCGTCCTTGGAGATGTCCACCAGGACGGGGCCGGGGCGGCCCGTGGAGGCGATGTGGAACGCCTCCATGATCGTGCGCGGGATCTCCGCGGGATCGGTCACCAGGAAGTTGTGCTTGGTGATCGGCATGGTGATGCCGGAGATGTCGGCTTCCTGGAAGGCGTCCGTGCCGATGGCGCCGCTCGGCACCTGGCCGGTGATGGCCACGATGGGCACCGAGTCCATGTAGGCGTCGGCGATCGGGGTGACCAGGTTGGTCGCCCCGGGGCCGCTGGTGGCCATGCACACCCCGACCCTGCCGGTGGCCTGCGCGTACCCTTCGGCCGCGTGCCCGGCGCCCTGCTCGTGCCGTACGAGCACGTGCCGGACCTTGGTCGAGTCGTAGAGGGGATCGTAGGCGGGGAGGATGGCCCCGCCGGGAATCCCGAACACGGTGTCGACTCCCACGTGCTCCAGCGCCCTGACCAGGGCCTGTGCACCTGTCATCCGTTCGGTCATCGGCTCGTTCCTTAAAGGGCAGACACTTAAGGACATAAAAAATGCCCCTCCCCACCGGGCGGTGGGACTGGGGCGGCGCGCAGGTCGAAGTGCTTCGCTATCGGCCCGCGCGCCGGCGAAGTACTACGAGAATCTCACTGCGAAGCATGGCAACACCTTAGCCGCTCACCAGCCCATAGTGTCAACTTGCTGGACAGTCATCCCAGCATTCGAGATGAACCGCGCCTACAAGGCCGACTGCAGGCTGGTGCGCATCAGGGTGTCGACTCCCCGCGCCGCCATCGGCCGCGCCACCAGGAAGCCCTGGCCGCGCGTGCAACCCATCTCCCGCAGCTTCTCCAGTTGCTCCGGGCGCTCGATGCCCTCGGCCACCACGATCAGGCCGAGGTCATGGCCGAGACGCACGATCGTCCTGGTCAGGAGCGTGAGCGTCTCGTCCCTGCCCAGACCCGAGACGAAGCTGGGGTCGATCTTGATCATGTCCACCGGGAGTTGGCGCAGGAACGCGAGAGAGGCGTAGCCGGTGCCGAAGTCGTCGATGGCCAGCCGTACCCCGAGAGCGCGCAGCTCCGACAGCCGGGAGATCGTCTCCTCGGCGTCCTCCACGAGCATCTCCTCGATCACCTCGAGGGTGAGCGCGGAGGCGGGCAGCCCGCTCTCCTCCAGGGCCTCCGCGACGGTCTCGACGAACCGCGGCGCGGTGATCTGCCGGGCGGACAGGTTCAGCGACAGCCCGATGTCCCAGGAGGAGGCCCGCCAGGCCGCCACCTCGCGGCAGGACTCGCGCAGGATCCACTCGCTCAGCGGCACGATGAGCCCGGTGTCCTCGGCCGGGCCGAGGAAGTGCTCCGGCGCCACGAACGCCGAGCCCCGCCACCAGCGCACCAGCGCCTCCACCGCGGTCACCCGCGAGGTCGCGAGGTCCACGACCGGCTGGTACTCGATCGCGAACTGGTTCTCGATGAGCGCCCGCTGCAGGTCGGCGGCGAGTTCGAGGCGGCGGACCACCTCGGCGTGCATCTGGGCGGCGAAGACCTCCACGCGGCGGCCGCCGAGGTCCTTGGCCCTGGCCATGGCCACGTCGGCGTTGCGCAGCAGGTCGCCCGCGGGCATCTCCTCCTCGGCGAAGGCCACGCCCACGGAGGCGGTCAGCGCCACGTCGCGGTCGGCCACGCGGAAGGGCTCCTGCGAGACCGCGCGCACCAGCCGCTCGGCCACGTCCACCGCGAGCTGCGCCTCGCCGCCGATCTCCATCAGCACCGCGAACTCGTCCCCGCCCCACCGGGCGAGCGTGTCCTCCGGGCGTACGGCTCCGCGCAGCCGCCGGGCCGCCTGGCCGAGCAGGTAGTCGCCGCTGGCGTGGCCCACCGAGTCGTTGACGGAGGTGAACCCGTCGAGGTCGAGGAAGATGACGGCGGTCTGCCCGGAGGCCCGCCCGGCCAGCACCTCGCGGGTGCGCTCCTCGAAGTAGGAGCGGTTGGGCAGCCCGGTGATGCCGTCGTGGAAGGTGAGGTGGGCGACCTGGTTGCGCAGGGCCTCCTCGTCGCTGATGTCGCGGGTGGTGACCAGCAGCACGTCCTCGCCGCCGACGTGCCGGGTGGCGACGGACTCGGTGGGGCGCCAGGTGCCGTCGGCCGCGCGCACCCGGCAGGCGATCAGGCAGGCGCTCGGCTCTGCGGTGTCCTCGTCGAGGCCCATGGCGCGCAGCGAGATCTGGATCCCGGGCAGGTCCTCGGGGTGGATGTAGTCGAAGATCGAGCCGCCGACGATCTCGTCGGGGCGGTAGCCGTACGTGACCTCGACGCCGGCGCCGATCTCGCGCACGGTGCCGTCGTAGTCGCACAGCAGGACCACGTCGCCCGTGCTCTCGGCCAGCTCGCGCAGCTGGCGGTCGCCGAGCGCGACCAGGCCGCGCATGCGCGCGTTGGCGCCGATCAGCACGAACAGGCGCAGCACGAGGATGAGGACGACGGAGGCGGCGACCATCACGACGCCGGTGACGGGATGGTCGCGGGACCCGGCGAGGTGGGCGGCGAGCACGACGGCGGCCGCGGCGACCAGCACCAGCGGGACCAGGGCGAGCAGGTGGGCGACTCCCTGGCCGGTGGCGGGGCGGTCCTCGTCGGACCCGCGCGGCGTGCTCCAGGGCGCCGCCGCCAGCAGCAGGAAGGCGACGGGGACCAGGGCCAGGCTCCAGGTCGGCGGGGTGCCCTCGCCGAGCCTGGCCACGGCGGAGGCCATTTCGGCGACCGTGGTGGTGGCCAGGACCCCGATCCCGGCCAGGCCGAGCGGCAGGCCGGTGCGCGTGCCTCTGGCCACGATGGGGATGCTGACGCAGGTCACCAGCAGGCAGGCCAGCGGTGGCAGCAGCATGAAGGTGAAGCTGGGCGAGCCCTCGGCGTGGACCTGCCGCAGCGCGACGACCCAGCCGATGAGGAAGAGCGCGGCCGTGCAGAGGTAGCCGTCGGTGAGATAGCGGATCGCGGCCTTGGCCGTGGGCAGCCGGCCGGCGGCGATGACCGCGCCTCCGGCCATGAGCACGGATCCGGCCAGCACGAGCAGGTCGGCGAAGCTGAGGATGAAGCTGGAGCTGTCGGCCAGGGGGCGTACGCCGACGCCGGCCGACCACACCACCGCGCCCGCGGCCAGCCAGCGCGAACCGCTGGCCTGCCGCTGCTCGCCGGTGCGGGCCGCGCTCACCAGCAGGGAGAGCGTCGCCAGCAGCGCCGCCGTCACGCCCGCGATCGCGCCGGTCACCCTCGCGGGCCCGCCGGCCGCCAGCGAAACGGCGAACACGGCCACGCCGATTGTCGCGGCGGCCGTCAGCGGCGCCCGTGGGTCACGCCAGCGGATCACAGTCCTTGCCCTCACATCGACAGTGTGTGCGGTGCCGGGTGCGCGGGTGGTGACAACGCCGATGTCGTCACCGATCTGATAACCACACAGACCGAATTGCCCCGAGACCTACCTTGACTGGGAGTCAGGAAGGCCCGGTAGACGACAACCGTACGCACCGAAGGTCACGGACCAGCCACGGTCCGGATTCCTCTCAATACGTGTCGGTAATGACGTTGTTCAGGGGTTCGCCGGCGAGGTACCGCAGCATCTGCGACCGGACCAGCCGCAGCATCCGCCTGCCGGAGGCCGGGGTGCTCCCGGCGACATGCGGCGTGAGGAAGAATCCCGGGGCCGTCCAGAGCGGGTGCCCCTCCGGCAGCGGCTCGGGATCGGTCACGTCGGCGGCCGCCCTGAGCCGGCCCGACCGCAGCTCGTCAACCAGGGCGCCGGTGTCGACCACCCCGCCCCTGGCCGCGTTGACCAGCAGCGCGCCGTCCTTCATCCGGGCCAGGAAGGCGGCGTCCACCATGCCGGCGGTGTCCGCGGTGGCGGGCACCAGCAGCACCACCACGTCGGCATCGGGCAGCAGCCCGGGCAGGTCGTCCATGCCGTGCACCCCGTCACGGGCGGTGCGGGCCACCCGGACCACGTCCACCTCGAACCCGTCCAGCCGCCGCTCCAGCGCGGCCCCGATGGAGCCGTACCCGACGATCAGCACGGTGGAGTCGGCCAGCACGCCGGTGTGGTGGTAGGTCCACTCGCCTCTGCGCTGGGCGTCGGCGAACCCGGGGAACTCCCGCAGGACCGCGATCATCGCCCCGACCGCCCACTCGGCGGTCCCCGCGTCGTGCACGCCGCGCGCGTTGCAGAGCACGGTCCCCTCGGGCATGTTCGGCCGGTACGGTTCCACCCCGGCGGTCACGGTCTGCACGAGGCGCAGCGAGGTCATCTTGGCCAGGGTTCCCTTGACGTCGCGGGGCGTGATGAGCGGCGGAACCCAGACCTCGACCTCCTCCAGCCCATCCGGCATCTCCCCCTTGCCGTCATAAACCTCACATTGGACCCGAGGCAGGTCGGACAGAACCTCAACCATGGCTTCGGAAGGAACCCAGATCTTCATGCGGAGAACCTTACGACTCACGCGCCAGTATGGAAGTCATGAGGAAACTCTGGCTCATCATCCTGATCGCGCTGTCCGGTTGCGCGGCCGGTGGCGCGGTGACGCCCACGGCGAGCGTGCCCGCCCCTCCCCCCGGCCGGCCCAAGGTCATCGCCACCGGGCTGAGCGTGCCCTGGGGCATCGCCTTCCTGCCCGGCGGGGACGCGCTGGTGACCGAGCGCGACAGCGCCCGCGTCCTGCGCGTGACCCCCCAGGGCAAGATCACCGAGCTGGCCAAGATCTCCGAGGCCCGGCCCGGCGGCGAGGGCGGGCTCATGGGCATAGCGGTCAAGGACGACAACGTCGTCCTCTACTACACCGCCATGGAGGACAACCGGATCGTCCGCTACCGCCTGACCGGCGATGCCCTGAGCGAGCCGAAGGTCCTGGTCCAGGGCATTCCCCGAGGCGGCATCCACAACGGCGGCCGGCTCGCCTTCGGCCCCGACGGCTTCCTGTACGCCTCCACCGGCGAGGTCGGCGACCGCCCGCTGGCGCAGGACCCGAAGTCGCTGGGCGGCAAGATCCTGCGCATGAGCCTGGACGGCGCGGCCAAGGTGTTCACGCTCGGCCACCGCAACGTCCAGGGCCTGGCCTGGGATGAGAAGGGCCGGATGTACGCCTCCGAGTTCGGCGCCAACTCCCTCGACGAGATCAACCAGATCGTCGAGGGGCGCAACTACGGGTGGCCCGAGATCGAGGGCAAGGGCGACGACACCGCCTTCACCAACCCGATCGTGACCTGGGGCACCGGCGACGCCTCGCCGTCCGGCATGGCGTACACGGCCGGCTCCCTGTGGGTGGCCGCGCTGCGCGGCACGCGGCTGTGGCAGGTCCCGCTGGATGCCGAGGGCCGGCCCGGCAAGCCGGTGGCGCACTTCGACGGCACGTACGGCCGGCTGCGGGCGGTGGCCGTGGCCCCGGACGGCACGCTCTGGGTGGGCACGAGCAACCACGACGGCCGGGGCTCGCCGGACGACGGCGACGACAAGATCCTGTCGATCAGTCCCCGCTTGTAGCCAGGCAGGTCAGCTGGGCCTGGGGCCGGTACTTCGTGGTCACCTTCTTGTCCCGCTTGACTTCTTTGTCCCCGTCGTAGAAGACGCGGGTCACGTCCACGGTGAAGCCCGGTTGCCCCGTCGTCGGCAGGCAGCCGGGCTGGCCGCTGGTCTGGCGGCGGAAGGCGGTGACGTCGCGGCGCTCGGAGACCACGGGCTCGATCTTGTCGTAGCGCTTGGTGCTCCACAGGGTGACCGTGACCGAGGTGGGCGTGGCGACGGCCTTGATCAGCACGCCGTACTGGGAGTTGTTGACCCACTTGAAGTCGCGGCGGGGGTAGAGGACGGTCACGTCGCGGCCCTCGGGGTAGCGGGGCGCGTAGTAGTCCATGGGTGTGTGCTCGGCGTTCTCGTAGCCGCCGAGGAAGACGGCGTTGTAGAGCGTGGTGGCGAACTGGGATCCGCCGCCGCCCATGACGTTGACCATGCGGCCGCCGACGACCTGGGGGGCTTCGAGGTAGCCGAGCTCGGCGGTCGGCTCGCCCAGGGTCTCGTTGAAGGAGAACGTCTTGCGCGGCTGCACGATCGTGCCGTCGAGTTGCTGGGCCATGCGCTGGATGTTGGTCGCCCGCGCCTGGCAGCAGTCGAAGGGCGTGGTGAATTCGGCCACCATCTCCTTGATCCCGAGCCCGGCCGCCTCCGCGGTGGTCAGCTCGGGCTTGACCGCGGCGAGCGAGACCGCGATGGTCCGGCTGTCGCGCTTGACCAGCACACCGGTGATGTCCGTGGCCAGCCGGCCGGCGTCCACGCCCCTGCCCTGGCGGCCCGGGACGAGCGCGGGTTTGCCGTTCTCGATGGCGAAGGTGGCGTTCTGGGGAAGCTTGGCCAGGTCGACCAGCTTGTCCTGGATGGGCTCGAGCGCCTTCTCCGCGTCGAACTGGGGCTTCAGGACGCCGTTGTCGTCGGGGACGTAGACGAGGTGGGCGGCGATGGCGGCAGGGGTGAGCTGGGCTGTCTTGCCGTCCTTGGTGAGGGTGATCGGCGCGGCCACGGCCCGCCTGGCCTCGGCGAAGGCCCGCCGTACTGTCTCCTCGGTGGTCTTGGGCTTGGCCGGGACCATGTTGAGGGCGACGTTGGCCTGCGAGCGCAGGAAGGCGGTGCTGATGGCCTTGACCGCGGAGTCGCGGTCGAGGAGCAGGCCCTCCTGGGGGAGTACGGCACGCGGGCGCAGGCCGGAGAAGACGACGCGGCCCTCCTTGGGCGCCTTGTCGACCGATTCGGCCAGCCCTTCGACGGTCCTGGCGAGCTGGGCGGCGTCGATGGAGATCTTGGGCTGCAGGTCGGTGGTGCCGGTGAGCGCCCGCCAGACCTCGACCGGGGTGGGGAAGCCGCTGGGGGCCTCGCCGATGGTGGCGACCACGTCGAGTTCGAGGCCGGCCTCGTCGGGCTGGATGGTCTCCTCACGGCCGGCCATGCTGACGGTGACGGGGCGGTCGAGGCGGGCCGACAGCTCGGCGCGGAGCTTGTCGGCGGCCTGGGTGACGGTCAGCCCGCCGATGTCGATGTCGGCCACGCGGGTGCCGCGCAGCACCGAGCCGGACATGACGACCGCGGGCACGAGGTAGGCCAGCAGGCCGAGGACGACTATGACGAGCAGGAGCGTCGGCAGGATGCGGCGGCGCGGCGGGTCGGGGTCGTAGCCGGGCGGCGGGGGCGGCGGCTCCGAGGGGCGGAAGGACGCGGGCGGCTGCGGCGGTCCCTGCATGGGCCAGGGCTGGGGCGGCGGCGCCACGGGCGGCAGACCTGCGGGGGGTTCCTGTTTGGGCTGCTCGGGCTGGCCGTTGGGGCCGAAGATGTCGCGGGAGACTCCGGGCGGCAGGCCCTCCACTTTCGGCTTCTTGCCGGGCAGGGGCAATGGCACCGAGGCGAAAGGGTCGGTCGGTGAATCGATTGGTCCGGCGCGCCGCACGCCTCTATCTCCTCCTGCTCCGCAGCCTCTTCTCAGGCAACAGTAAGGCACGGGTATCCCGATATGTCACGGGAAATGGGTTATCTCGGGCTAACCAATCCAGCGGTAGCGGTGCTCGGGGCGGCCCGCCGTGCCGTACCTGGGCCGGAGCTCGGCCTTGCCCACCACGCACAGGTGCTCGAGGTACCTGCGTGCCGAGACCCGCGACAACCCGGCCAGCTGCGCCGCCTCGGCCGCCGACAGGTCGCCGCCCGCCGCCCGCAGCGTCTCGGCCACCAGGTCGCACGTGGCCGAGGACAGGCCCTTGGGCAGCGGCGTCTTGACCGCGCCGAACATCCGGTCCACCTCGTCCTGGCCCACCTCGGGACCGAGCGCGGTCAGCCGCCGCCGCGCCGTGGCGTACTGCTGCAGCCGATCGGTCAGCGCGGCGGCGGTGAACGGCTTGATGAGGTAGTTGACCGCGCCGCTGCGCATCGCCTCCCTGACCGTGGGCAGGTCACGGGCGGCGCTGATCATCAGCACGTCCACGTCGTGCAGCTCCTTCAGCACCTCCAGCCCGGACAGATCGGGCAGGTAGATGTCGAGCAGCACCAGGTCGGGCCGCAGGTGACGGACCACGCTCAGCGCGTCGTGCCCGGTGTGGGCCACGGCCACGACCTCGAAGCCCGGCACCCGCGCGACGTAGCCGCTGTGGATGCGGGCGACCATGAAGTCGTCGTCGACGACCAGAACACGGATCACGGCAGCAGCGCGGTGAACACCGCTCCCCCCTCGTTGCGTACGTTCACCCAGCCGCCGCGGCGCAAACACGCCTGCCTGGTCAGCGCCAGCCCGAGGCCGCGCTGGCCCGAGCGGGCGGCCTTGGTCGTGAAACCCTCGCGGAAGACCTCCTCGACCAGGCCGGGCGTGATGCCGGGCCCGGAGTCGCCCACGCGCACGTGCAGGCCGTCGGCGTCGGCCCGGACCGAGACCTCGACCGTGCCCGGAGCGCCGTCCAGCGCGTCGATGGCGTTGGCCACCAGGTTGCCCACGACCAGCACCGCGTCCTGCGGGTCGCCCAGCATCCCGTCCGGCACCGCCGAGTCGTCGGCCAGCTCCAGCGTGGCGCCGCGTTCGGCCGCCTCGGCCGACTTGGCCAGCAGCAGCGCGGCCAGCGTCGGGTCCTGCACGCGTTCGCGGATGCCGACGGCGTAGGTGCTGCGGGTGGTGCGGGTGATGAAGGAGACCGCCGCCTCGTGCTCGCCCAGCTCCAGCAGCCCGACGACGGTGTGCATGCGATTGGCGAACTCGTGGGCCTGCGCCCGGAGGGCGTCCGTCGCGCTGCTGGCGTCGTCGAGGTCGCGCGCCAGCCGTACCAGCTCGGTGCGGTCACGCAGCGTGACCACCCAGCCGCGGTGCTGGCCGCGCACGGCGACGGGGGTGCGGTTGAGCACCAGCACGCGCTCGCCGTGCAGCACGATGCGGTCCTCGCCGGGGTCGGCGCCGCCGAGCACGTCGCGCATGCGGCCGGAGACCGGCAGGTCGGACAGGTCGCCGCCCTCGCCGACGTCGCCGAGCAGGTCGCGGGCGGCGTCGTTGACCAGCGTGACCCGGCCGTTCAGGTCGAGGGCGAGCACGCCCTCCTTCACGCCGTGCAGCACGCCCTCGCGCTGTTCCAGCAGCGCGGCGATCTCGCGCGGCTCCAGGCCGAAGGTCTGCCGCCGCACACGGGCCGTGACGAGCGCGGCCGCCAGCAGCCCGGCCAGCAGTACGGCGAAGGCCGTCCACAGCAGCGGCGGCAGGGCGCCGGACAGCTCGCCGACGACCGTGGTCTCCAGCACGCCCACCGAGGTCATGCCGATGACCTCGCCGTACTCGTCGAAGATGGCCGCCTTGCCGCGCACCGTGGTGCCGATGGTGCCGGTCTCGGTGCCGACCCAGGGACGGCCCGACTCGATGACGCCGCTGCCGTCGGTGGACAGCTTCTGGCCGATCAGGTCGGCGTTGGGGTGCGCGTAGCGGGTCTGCTCGCGGTTGGCGATGACCACGTAGTCGGCTCCGGTGGCCTGCTGGACGCTGACGGCGAGCGGCTGCAGCACCTTTTCCGGATTTTTCGTGTTAAAGGCCGCGCGGACCTGCGGCATGCCGGCCACCGACTGGGCGATGGCCAGGGCGCGCTGCTGGTAGCGCGAATCCAACTGGGTACGCGTGTGCCCGAACCACACGGCCGCCGTGCCCACGATGGCGAGCAAGACGATCACCATCTGCAACACGAACAACTGAGTGCCGAGCGAGGCGTTTGTGACCCTCCTCACGCGATAGATGGAAACAAACGCAGGTCACAGCCGGGTCGCGACCAATACGAACAAAAAGACGTCAACTGGAATAAGGCTCGACCGAGGGGGTGACCTGGCTCACCATCCATGTTCACAGAACGTGAAGAGCACCCTTGGAGTGATCATGCGCTTGCGCATACTCGCCGCGCTCGCGGCCCTGTCCGTCGCCGCGCTGTCGGCCTGCGGCAACGCGGGCGGCGGCACCGGCGCAGCGTCGGGCACCCTGAAGATCATGGCACCGGCCAACGCCGGCGGCGGCTGGGACCAGACCTCCCGCACGGCCGAGCAGGCGATCAAACAGGCCGAGCCCTCCCGCAAGGTCGAGGTCTACAACGTGCCCGGCGCCGGCGGCACCATCGGCCTGGCCCAGCTCGCCGGCGAGAAGGGCAACGGCAATCTGCTGATGACGATGGGCCTGGTCATGGTCGGCGCCATCGAGCAGAACAAGTCCAAGGTCACGCTGGCCGACACCACGCCGATCGCCAAGCTGACCGAGGAGTACGAGATCGTCGTCGTGCCCGCCGAGTCCAAGCTCAAGACGCTCGCCGACCTGGTCGCCGCCTGGAAGGCCGACCCGAAGACCGTCTCCATCGCGGGCGGCTCGGCCGGCGGCACCGACCACATCCTGGCCGGCCTCATGGCCAAGGCCGCGGGCGTGGACCCCAAGCAGATCAACTACGTCGCCAACTCCGGCGGCGGTGAGGCGCTCAACCTCCTGCTGGGCAACAAGGCCACGATCGGCATCTCCGGCGTCGGCGAGTTCGCCGAGCAGGTGAAGGCCGGCAAGCTGCGCGCCCTGGGCGTCAGCTCCGCGCAGAAGCTGCCCACCCTCGACGCGCCCACGCTCAAGGAGGGCGGCCTCGACGTCGAGATCGCCAACTGGCGCGGCATGGTCGCCCCCGGCGGCCTGTCGGACGCCGACAAGAAGAACCTGACCGACCTGGTCACCAAGATGCACGGCTCCCAGTCCTGGAAGGACGCGGTCGCCAAGAACGGCTGGATCGACGCCTTCCAGACCGGCCAGCAGTTCGCCGACTACCTCGGCGCCGAGCAGACCCGAGTCAAGGGCATCATCGCCGAGATGGGGCTCGTCTCCTGATGGAGCCCATGCAGAGCAAGAAGCGGGGCTGGTGGCGACCCGAGCTCGGGTTGGCGCTGGCCCTGCTGGCCGTCGGCGTCTTCGTCGTCGTCGGCACGCTGGACGTCTCGGCCGCCGCCTCCGCGGTCGGCATCGGGCCGAGGTTCTTCCCCATGCTGGTCGGCGGCGCGATCACCGTCGTGGGCCTCTTCTACGTCGTCGACGTCCTGCGCGGCGGCCGCGGCGACCCCGAGGAGAGCGAGGACATCGACGCCGACGCCCCCGCCGACCTCAAGCGGGTCGCCCTGGTCGGCGGCGTCTTCCTGGCCTTCACCGCGCTGCTGAACACCCTCGGCTGGATCATCGCCGGCAGCCTGCTGTTCTTCGGCCTGTCCCTGGCGCTGGGCGCCGAGCACAAGATCCGCGCCGCGATCGTGGCCGTGGTCCTGGGCGTCGGCACCTACCTCGCCTTCGTGAACGGCCTCGGCGTGACGCTTCCCGCGGGGATCCTGGGTGGAGTTGGACTGGAATGAACTCGCTGCAACTGCTGCTGGACGGCTTCGCCGCCGCGCTGACCCCGATCAACCTGCTGTACGCGCTGATCGGCGTCACCCTGGGCACCCTCGTCGGCGTGCTGCCCGGCATCGGCCCGGCCATGACGGTCGCGCTGCTGCTGCCGGTGACCTTCACCGTGCCTCCGGCCAGCGCCTTCATCATGTTCGCCGGCATCTACTACGGCGGCATGTACGGCGGCTCCACCACCTCCATCCTGCTCAACACGCCCGGTGAGTCGTCCTCGATGATCACCGCGCTGGAGGGCAACAAGATGGCCAAGCGCGGCCGTGCCGCCCAGGCGCTGGCCACGGCGGCCATCGGCTCGTTCGTCGCGGGCACGCTCGCCACGGGCCTGCTCGTGGTCGCCGCCCCGGCCGTGGTCGCCTTCGCCATCTCCTTCGGCCCCGAGGACTACTTCGCCCTGGCCATCCTGGCCTTCACCGCGGTCTCCTCGGTCCTGTCCCGCTCGGTCGTGCGCGGCCTGGCCTCGCTCGGCTTCGGCCTGGCGATCGGGCTCATCGGCATCGACCAGCAGACCGGGCAGGCCAGGCTCACGCTGGGCATCCCCCAGTTGCTCGACGGCATCGACGTGGTGATCGTCGCCGTCGGCCTGTTCGCGCTGGGTGAGGCGTTGTACGTGGCCTCCCGGCTGCGGCACGTGCCGCCGGAGGTGATCCCGGTCGGCCGGGCCTACCTGGGCAGGACCGACTGGGCGCGCTCCTGGAAGCCGTGGCTGCGCGGCACCGCCCTGGGCTTCCCCTTCGGCGCGCTGCCGGGCGGCGGCGCCGAGATCCCTACCTTCCTGTCCTACGCGACCGAGAAGAAGCTGGCCCGCGGCATCGCCCGAGAGGAGTACGGCAAGGGCGCCATCGAAGGCGTCGCCGGGCCAGAGGCGGCCAACAACGCCTCGGCCGCCGGCACGCTGGTCCCCCTGCTCAGCCTGGGCCTGCCGACCTCGGCCACCGCCGCGATCCTGCTCGCCGCCTTCCAGCAGTACGGCCTGCAGCCCGGCCCCCAGCTCTTCGACCACAACCCCGCCCTGGTGTGGGCCATGATCGCCTCGTTGTTCATCGGCAACGCGATGCTGCTGGTGCTCAACCTGCCCCTGGCGCCGCTCTGGGCGAAGGTCCTGCACGTGCCGCGGCCCTATTTGTACGCCGGGATCGTCATGTTCGCCGCGCTCGGCGTCTACGCGGTCAACGGCTCGACGGTGGACCTGGTCGTGCTCTTCCTTCTCGGCCTGCTCGGCTGGGCCATGCGCCGCTTCGGCCTGCCGGTGGCGCCCGCGGTCATCGGCATGATCCTCGGCCCGATGGCCGAGATCCAGCTCCGCCGCGCCCTGGCCATCGGCGCCGGTGACGTCACCGTGCTGGTCAGGAGCCCGATCGCGATCGTGTTGCTGCTGCTGTCGGCGCTGGCGCTGCTCACCCCGCTGTTCCGCAAGCTGATGGCACGACGCCGCACCGAAGGCGTCACGTCCGCGTCACAGGACGGGTGACCACCCGCCGCCCGGGGCATCACCCCGGTGGTTCTGGGGACGGACGAACGGACCCCGCCGGCTTGTCCACCGGCGGGGCCTCGTCAGGAGGGTCACACGCCCACCGGCACCGGGGCCTCCTTCTTCCCGCCCGGGGTGGTGATCCCGAACCGGGGCGCCACCCAGATCCCGGCCAGCGCCATGACCAGCGTGGCCGCGAAGACGCTCCAGTAGCCGGAGGCCAGGGCGGTGAACAGCGCGCTGGTGATCGCGACCGCCACCACGGAGAAGATCATCTCACCGACCTGCAGCGAGGAGGAGTTGGCGCCCTGCTCGGCGGGAGCCGACAGCTCCAGCGTCAGCACCGAGAGCGTCGGGTAGACCAGCCCGATCCCGAAGCCGCCGACGATCCAGGAGACGTACGCCACCCAGACCGGCACCGGGTCGAAGGCGACCGCGCCCATGAGCAGCAGGCCCAGCGCGATCAGGGAGGTGCCGCCGACCAGGTTCGTCAGCCGGCTGAAGACCTCGCGCCCCTGCAGCCAGGAGGCGAACGACCACGTGAGCGCGCCGCCAGTGAGGGCGAGCCCGGCCTCGACGGTGCTCAGGCCGCGCTGCGTGGTGAGCATCAGCGGGATGATCACTTCGGCGGCGAAGAAGGCGCCGGTGGCCAGGCCGCGCAGGGCCACGACCGACGGCAGGCCCTTGGCGGCCCGCAGGGTACCGGCCGGCAGCAGCCTCGGCAGCGCCAGCGCCAGCACGATCAGGCCGGTGACCAGCAGAGCGGTCTCACCCTTGCTGCCGTACTGCATGAGCCCGGCGCCGACGGCGGTCACCGCGGCCCAGCCGAGCTTGCCCAGCATCCCGGGAGAACTCTCCACCTGCCCGCCGGAGACCGGCTGCCCCGCCAGCCCCCGGTACAGGAACACCGCCGCCACCGCGGTCAGGACCGGCACGCCCAGGAAGACCCAGCGCCAGCCCACCGTCTCCACCACGCCACCGGCGATCGCCGGCCCCACCATGGACGGCACCACCCATGCCGTCGCGAACAAGGAGAAGATCTTCGGGTGCAGGTGCTCGGGGTACACCCTGCCCACCACCACGTACAGGGAGACCTGCACCAACGCCCCGCCGAACCCCTGGACCAGGCGACCGGCGATCAGCATCTCCATGCTCTGCGCGCCTCCGGCCAGCCCGAGACCGCCCGCGAACGCCAGGGCGCCGAACCACAACGGTGCCAGGGGCCCGCGAAGGTCGGCCCACCGGCCGCCCAGCACCGTCCCGATCACACCGGTGGCCATGGCCCCGCTGAAGGCGAGGCCGTACAATTCGAGACCGCCCAGTTCCCGGGCGACCCGCGGCATGGCGACCGTGACCGCCATGTACTCGAAGGCGACGAGAGACACCATCGCCACCAGGCCCGTTGTCAATGCTCTGCGCTTCATGCAGACGAACGTACGGCGGCGCCGCGGCGAGCACATGGTGCCGTGGTCCTAGGACCACCCCGGCCTTTAGTCCGAGTTATCAAATGTCCAGAATGTCGATGGTCAGCGCGTCGCCGAATGCTCCTGGTGCCCGGGTGCGGGCGCCGGGTTCTCGGCCGCTTCGCCGAACTCGGCCTTCATCAGCATCTTCACCTGCCGGCGGCCACCCACGTCGATGAGCAGAGCGACGATCGCGCCCACCTTCTCCTGGTGGCTGAAGTTCGGATCGTCGACGGTGCCGTCCAATGCGGCGATCGTCTTCTTCCGCTCAGCCGCGCTCATCCGATCCAGGCCGTTGAGATAGGTGACCACGCACTCGCGGACCTCCGAGAGCGGCACCTTGCACAGTTGGGGAACGGCGCATCTCCGGACCCAGCGCGATTGCTCGACCGAGCCGATGTCATCGATCTGCTGGTTGATGTAGCCCTGGAGCCGCGCGTAGACCTTGGCAGGGCCGTAATAGCTGTTCTCGGAGCCGCTGCCGAGAATCGCGAGCTGGCTGCGGAGCAGCGCGGGCCCGACCAGGCCGGCGAGGAGCACGGGCCACGGTCCCGTGAACCACTTGAGTCCCTCGAGCGCCGCGCCGAGCAGGACGAACGCCAGCACGGCGGTGGACCCGTCACAGGCGAAGCGGTAACAGATCCAATGGGCGGCCTTGATCGAGGGAGGTTTACGGCGTGCCGCGAAGAGCTCGACACCGGACAGGATGATCGCCAGTCCGGCGGCCGAGACGTGCGGGATCCACGTCCAGCCCATCGTCAGCGCACCACCGATTCACCGAGCAGCCGCCGGAAGCGCGCATACCCGTCGGCGTCGTGGTAGGACTCGATCAGTCCCTTCTCGCGAAGTGAGCGCAACGAGTCGCGCGCCGCGGAGATCGGCAGCCGGGACTGGGCGCTCACCTGCCCCAGGTCATAACTGACGGCTTCCTCCATCGCGTTGAAGACGCGTAGCTCGAGTTCGGTCATCGGCGCCGAACGCCTCTGCTCCATGTCCCGTTCGAGGGACTGCTGCAAGCGCCAGCTGAGCGACTTGCGCAGGAGTTCCTCGGCCGCGTTCACATCGCCCTGCTCGCTGAGCAGCAGGCTGAGGTGGACGGCCGCCAGCGACCGCCAGGGAGAATGCGGGAACTCGAGAGCGCATCCGAAATCCCGCTTCGCCTGGTCCAAGGCACCGGCCCTGCAGCTGTGGAGCCCGGCCAGGAAAGCGGCCCGCCCTTCGTCGCCGGGATCACCCAGATCCTTGAAATGAGGCAGGCTCAGACTGTCGATCAGGAGCTGAAGCAGCGCGGGCCGGCTCAGCTCGCCGTCGCTCACCCTGATGGTCGCCACCAAGGTCTCCAGGTCGACGTTCTCCCGGACCAGGTCGGCGTCGGCCAGAACCGCGCGCAGGCATTCCTCCATCAAGGAGACGGGCATCGAGTCGAGGACGGCGACCCGGTCGGGGTCCAGCCATCGTGCCCAGAGCGGCCACTCGGAGATCCGCGACGCCAGCAGCACCCGGCTCCCGTCCGCCGACCTGACCCAGGTCTTGAGCGCGTCCACGCCGGCTTCCCGATCGGCGGCGGGAAGCTCGTCGATACCGTCGATGATCAGCAGCACCGTCGAGCGCCGCAGCCACCTGCTCGTGGTCAGCGGGGGGATCCCGTAGTCGGTGGAACAGATGTCGGTGAGCCACCGGCGGACCGATGTCCGCTCCGGATCCCATCCGTGCGCGCGCAGGAAGATGGGGATCTGCGGCGAGGAGCCGCCGACGAACGCGTCCGCCAGGGTCCGCGTGAGCTCGTAGAGCAATCGCGTCTTGCCCGAGCCCGCCGCGCCCAGGAGCAGCGTGCACCTGGCCGCGTCCGGCGTGGCCCATCCCTCGCAGAGACGGCTGATGAACGTCCGGCTGGTGTACTCCTGGCCGACACTCGTGGACTCGAGATCCACCGTCAGCACCCGCTCGGGTTCGGGGATCTCCCTGACCGGCAGATCGATGGGAGCGCCGTGGCCCTCCAGCCGCCTGCTCATCTCCGCCTTGATGCGAAGGACGGCGGCATGTTCCTCCTGGGGGCTCAGCACCTTGTCCTTGAGACCGAGGCCGGTGAGCAACAAGCCCGATCCCACCGCGAGGACGCCCACCGCGGAAGCCCACAGTCCGGGAAAGCCGGGAAGGAGATCACCGAGGACGGCGGCGATGGCGGAAAGGACGAATCCCGCCCCACCGGCGGCCATCGTCCAGTGTCGTCTCTCCACTCAGCACATCCCGGTCATGCAACAGCGGATCCCGTATCAGGGTAAGCCGCCGGATTACGCAGGCGTGGGGAGATGCAGTAACGAACCCGTCTCGGCGCCTCCCCTGCGGGCGGGCAGACGAAAGGGCCCCGCCGTATGGCAGGGCCCTCGCGCGGGAAAAGGGGCGGCTACTCCGAGACGCCCAGTTTCTCCAGGATCAGCTCGCGGGCGCGGCCGGCGTCGGCCTTGCCGCGGCTGGCCTTCATGACGCCGCCGACCAGCGCGCCCACCGCGGCGATCTTGCCGGAGCGCACCTTGTCGGCCGCGTCGGCGTTGCCGGCCAGCACCTGGTCGATGATGGCCGACAGCTCGCCCTCGTCGTTGACGATCTGCAGGCCGCGGGCGGCCACGACCTCGTCGGGGGTGCCCTCGCCGGCCAGGACGCCTTCCAGCACCTGGCGGGCCAGCTTGTCGTTGAGGGCGCCCGAGGCGACCAGCTCGGTCACGCGGGCGATGTCCGCGGGCGTGATCGGCAGGTCGGACAGGGCGGTGCCGCTCTCGTTGGCGCGGCGGGCCAGCTCGCCCATCCACCACTTGCGCGCGTCGGCGGCCGGCGCGCCCGCCGCGACCGTCGCCTCGACCAGGTCGATGGCGTCGGCGTTGTGCATCGCCTGCATGTCGAGGTCGGAGACGCCCCACTCGGCCTGCAGCCGCTGACGCCTGACCGACGGCAGCTCGGGCAGCTCGGCCTTGAGCCGGGCCACCCACGCCGGGTCCGGCGCGATGGGCACCAGGTCGGGCTCGGGGAAGTAGCGGTAGTCCTGCGCCTCTTCCTTGGAGCGGCCGGGCGTGGTGGTGCCGGTGTCCTCGTGGAAGTGGCGGGTCTCCTGGAGGATCTTCCCGCCCTCGGCGAGGATCGCGGCCTGCCGCTCGATCTCCGAGCGGACCGCGCGCTCGACGCTGCGCAGCGAGTTGACGTTCTTGGTCTCGGTGCGGGTGCCCCACTCCGCGGCGCCGCGCGGCATCAGCGAGACGTTCACGTCGCAGCGCATGGAACCCTCTTCCATGCGTACGTCGGAGACGCCCAGCGACCGCATGATCTCCCGGAGCTCGGTCGCGTACGCCTTGGCCACCTCGGGAGCCATCCGGTCGGTGCCCGGGATCGGCTTGGTGACGATCTCGACCAGCGGGATGCCGGCGCGGTTGTAGTCGACGATGGAGTAGTCGGCGCCCTGGATGCGGCCGGTGGCGCCGCCCACGTGGGTGGACTTGCCGGTGTCCTCCTCCAGGTGCACCCGCTCGATCTCGATGCGCACCGTCCTGCCGTCGACCTCGACGTCGATGTAGCCGTCGAAGCACAGCGGCTCGTCGTACTGCGAGATCTGGTAGTTCTTCGGCATGTCCGGATAGAAGTAGTTCTTCCGGGCGAAGCGGCACCACTCGGCGATGGAGCAGTTCAGCGCCAGGCCGATGCGGATCGTCGACTCGATCGCCGCCGTGTTGGCCACCGGCAGCGCGCCGGGGAAGGCCAGGCAGGTCGGGCAGACCTGGGTGTTGGGCGCGGCGCCGAAGGCGGTCTTGCAGCCGCAGAACATCTTCGACCGGGTGCCCAGCTCGACGTGCGTCTCCAGGCCCAGCACCGGCTCGAAGCGCGCCAGCGCCTCGTCGAAAGCCATCACGCTCACAGCGACGGAGCCTCCTTCAGCAGCGGGCCGCCCCAGCGGCTCTCCAGGGCCTTCTCCACGGCCGCGGCGACGCGGTAGCAGCGGTCGTCGCCCAGCACCGGAGCCATGATCTGCAGGCCGACCGGCAGGTTGTCCTCGTCGGCCAGGCCGCACGGCACCGAGATGGCCGCGTTGCCCGCGAGGTTCGACGGGATCGTGCACAGGTCGGCGAGGTACATCGCCATCGGGTCGTCGGTGCGCTCGCCCAGCCTGAACGCCGTGGTCGGCGTGGTCGGCGAGATCAGCACGTCCACCTGCTGGTAGGCGGCCTCGAAGTCACGCGAGATGAGCGTGCGGACCTTCTGCGCCTGGCCGTAGTAGGCGTCGTAGTAGCCGCTGGACAGCGCGTAGGTGCCGAGCATGATGCGCCGCTTGACCTCGGGGCCGAACCCGGCCGCCCTAGTCAGCGCCATGACCTCCTCGGCGCTGCGGGTGCCGTCGTCGCCGGCGCGCAGGCCGTACCGCATGGCGTCGAAGCGCGCCAGGTTGGACGAGCACTCCGACGGCGCGATGAGGTAGTAGGCGGGCAGCGCGGTGGTGAACGTCGGGCAGGAGACCTCGACGACCTTGGCGCCCAGCGACTCCAGCAGCTCGACGGCGTCGTGGAAGCGGTTGAGCACGCCCTGCTGGTAGCCCTCGCCGCCGAACTCCTTGACCACGCCGATGCGCATGCCCTGGACGTCACCGTGGCGGGCGGCCTCGACGACGGCGGGCACCGGCGCGTCGATGGAGGTGGAGTCCATCGGGTCGTGGCCGGAGAAGACCTCGTGCAGCAGCGCGGTGTCGAGCACGGTGCGGCCGAACGGGCCCGGGGTGTCGAGCGAGCTGGCGAAGGCGATGACGCCGTAGCGGGAGGAGCCGCCGTAGGTGGGCTTCATGCCGACGATGCCGGTGACCGCGGCGGGCTGCCGGATGGAGCCGCCGGTGTCGGTGCCGGTCGACAGCGGCGCCTCGTAGGCCGCCACCGCCGCCGACGAGCCGCCGGAGGAGCCGCCGGGGGTGCGCTCGAGGTCCCACGGGTTGTGCGAGTCGCCGTAGGCGGAGTTCTCCGTGGAGGAACCCATCGCGAACTCGTCGAGGTTGGTCTTGCCGAGGATGACCAGCCCGGCCGCCCGCAGCCGCGCGGTCACGGTCGCGTCGTACGGCGGGCGCCAGCCCTCCAGGATCTTGGAGGCGGCGGTCGTCGGCATGTCGTGGGTGGAGAAGATGTCCTTGTGCGCGATCGGCACCCCGGCCAGCGGCCCGAGCTTCTCCCCCGCGGCCAGGCGGGCGTCGACCGCCCGCGCCTGGGCCAGCGTGACCTCGCGGTCGACGTGGAGGAAGGCGTTGACCTTGGGCTCGACCTCGGCCATGCGGTCGAGGTGCGCCTGGGCGACCTCGGCGGCGGAGGTCTCGCCGGCGGCGATCAGCGCGCCGAGTTCGGCGGCCGTCTTGCGGATGAGACTCATGCTTCCTCCCCCAGGATGCGCGGAACCCGGAAGCGGTCGTCCTCGACGGCCGGCGCGCCGGCCAGGGCTTGCTCAGGCGTCAGGGACTGTCGCACCTCGTCGGCGCGGAAGACGTTGGTCAGCGGGAGCGCGTGCGACGAAGGCGGCACGTCCTCGGCGGCGACCTCGGCGACCTTCGCGACAGCCTCGATGATCGCATCGAGCTGGGTGGCGTAGTGGTCGAGCTCGTCGTCGGTGAGCGCCATCCTGGACAACCGGGCCAGGTGGGCGACCTCGTCGCGGGTTATGGCGGACATGAGTCGTTGAACCCGTTTCTGGATGGAGTTTGGACACTCACATCCTAGGGTGCCCGGGCAAACGATTAACCCCGGTCAGGCCGTGTGAGCGGCTTCGGCGGCGCGGTAGCCGTACCCGGGGTCGGGGTTGAGGTGTTCGCGCAGCCAGTGGGTGGCGTCGGAGGGGGCCATCGGCTCGCAGAACAGCCAGCCCTGGGCCACGTCGCAGCCCATCTCGGCCAGGCGCAGCGCCGCGTCGTCGGATTCGACGCCTTCGGCGACCGAGCGCAGGCCGAGGGAGCGGACGAGGTCGACGATGGAGCGGACGATGCGCTCGTCGTCCTCGGAGTCGGCCATCCTGGACACAAACGAGGCGTCGATCTTGACTTCGGCGATGGCCAGGCGCTGGAGCCTGATCAGCGAGGAGTAGCCGGTGCCGAAGTCGTCCAGGGCCAGGGGGACGCCGAGCGTGGCCAGGGCCTTGATGGTGTCGTGGGTGTATGCCTGCTCGCCCATCAGGATACGTTCGGTGACCTCGAGCTGGATGGCCTCCGGCGGCAGGCTGTAGCGGGCCAGGCCCACCTCCAGTTGCTCGGGCAGGGCGGAGTCGAGCAGGTCGCGGGCGGAGATGTTGACCGACACCTGGATCTGGAGCCCGGTGTGCCACCAGCGGGCGGCCTGTTCCAGCGCCGCCTCGATGACGAACTCGGTGATCTGCCGCATCAGGTACGACTGCTCGGCCAGGGGGATGAACTCGGCCGGCGGGATCATCCCCAGGACGGGGTGCTGCCAGCGCACCAGGGCCTCGACGCCGTGGACGGCTCCGGTGGCCAGGCCGACCTTGGGCTGGTAGTGCAGGCGCAACTCGCCGTTGTCCACGGCGCGGCGCAGGTCGCCGAGCAGGTGGAGGCGTTCGGGCGAGTTGCGGTCCTTGTCCGGCTGGTAGAGCTCGACGCCGGTCCTGGCCTCCTTCGCCATGTACATGGCGACGTCGGCGCGTTGCATGAGCAGTTCGAAGTCGGGCGCGTGGTCGGGGAAGAGCGCGATGCCGACCGAGCCGTCGAGGTCGAAGGTCATCCCCTCCAGGCGCACCGGCTCGGTGAGGGCGGCGCGCAGGCGGGCGGCGACCTCGCGGGCGGCGTGGGCGTCGCGGATGGAGGGCAGCAGCACGGCGAACTCGTCGCCGCCGAGCCGGGCCACGACGTCGCCGGGCCGTACCGAATGCAGGAGGCGGTGGGCGACCATCTGGAGCAGGCGGTCGCCGACGGGGTGGCCCATCGTGTCGTTGACCTCCTTGAACCGGTCGAGGTCCAGGAGGAACAGGCCGACTCGCTCGCCCTCGCGCGCCTCGGCCAGGGCCTCTTCGGTGCTGACGATGAGCATCTTGCGGTTGGGCAGGCCGGTGAGCTCGTCGTGCATGGCCTGGTGGTCGCGGCGCATGGACAGGGTGGCGGTGAAGTACACCGCGGCCAGCGGGGCGACGAACAGCGGGACGAGGCCGGGCGAATGGCTCATGACGACCACGACCAGCGGGGCCAGGCCGAGCAGCGCGGTGTAGACGAGGCTCTGCGGGCCGACGGTCGAGCGCAGGACGCGGATGACCGAGCGGCGTTCGTGCAGGGCGACGGCGCCGCAGACGAGCGTGGCGCGGGTGACGAAGTAGGCGACGCCGGACAGGGCGATGGGCACCAGGTCGCCTCCGCTCGGGACCCAGGGCAGCGCGGGGGTGGGGACGATGCCGAAGATCCCGAGGACGACTGCGGCGGCGGTCAGCGCGAGCGTGGACTGGCCGACGTTGAAGACGACCCGGTGCCAGGCCTTGCGGGTGACGACCCCGTTCATGACCACGGCGACGGCCTGCATGAGCACGGCGGAGGGCAGCCCGAAGTGCAGCAGCACCGCGAAGGTGAACATCGTCGAGGGGTAGGTGCCGCCCACGGAGGTCGCGGACGAGACCATCACGGGCCTGAGCTCGCCCAGCACCACGAGGACGGCGAGCATCCAGAACAGCGGGGTGCGGGCCAGGTCGGCCAGCTGGGCCGGGTCGATCCTGAACAGGGCCGCGACGAGCGCGGTGAAGCCGATCACGGAGACGCCCGCGAGGAAGGCCCACAGGGGGGTGCCCAGGCGCGGTCCGGTATCGCGGGTGTCGGTTGGGTCAGTCATGAGTAACAGAACCCCCATTAGGTCACTATGGGAGGGTACGACCTTCACCCCACTTCGCGAAACCAAGCGCGTACGCTCGGTCACTTCTCCTTTCCGACATTTATTCACATTCCGACCGGCGCGGAATACTCTTCTAGAACCCCATACGGTCCGCGACCTGCCGCAACACGCCGCGGACCAAGGGCTCCAGGATCTTTCAGTCCTCCGTCTTGACCGCCGCCGCGGCGGCTGCCTCCGGCCCCTCCGACAGCAGGACGCCGAAGCCCGCCTCGTCCAGGATGGGCACGCCGAGTGACACCGCCTTGTCGTACTTCGACCCGGCGTTCTCCCCCACCACCACGAAAGCGGTCTTCTTGGAGACCGAACCGGCCACCTTGCCGCCGCGCGCCTCGATCTCCAGGGCGGCGCTCTCGCGGGTGTGGCCCTCCAACGTCCCGGTGACCACGAGCGTGAGCCCCTCCAGGGTCTTCGGGACGGCCTCGTCCGCCTCGGGCTCCGGATCCTTCATGCGCACGCCCGCCAGCCGCCACTTCTCGACGATCTCGCGGTGCCAGCCGACCTCGAACCACTCCTTGATCGTGGCGGCCATGTTGGGCCCGATGTCCTTGACCTCGGCCAGTTCCTCCGCCGAGGCGTTCATGATGACGTCGATCGAGCGCATCGCCGAGGCCAGCGCGCGAGCGGTCGGCGGCCCCACGTGCCGGATCGACAGCGCCACCAGCACCCGCCACAGCTCCTTGTCCTTGGCCGCCTCCAGCTGCTCGCGCAGGCTCAGCGCGGCCATCGACGGCTCACCGTCGGCGTTGGAGAACAACGAGACGACCTTGGGCTCGCCCGTCTTCTCGTCGATCTTGGGCAGGCCGGTGTCCTGGTCGCGGACGATCGAGCGGATCGGCAGCAGTTTGTCCAGCGTGAGACCGAACAGGTCGGCCTCCGTGCGCAGCACCGGCTCCTGCTCGGCCACCGGCTGAGTGAGCGCGGTCGCCGCCACGTACCCCAGGCCGCCGATGTCGAGCGCGTTACGGCGGGCGGCGAAGAAGACCCGCTCACGCAGCTGCGCCGGGCAGTGCTGCGCGTTCAGGCAGCGCAGGTCGGCGGCGCCCTCCTTCTCGTAGGCCAGCGCGGTGCCGCAGGCCGGGCACTGCGCCGGCATGACGAACTCGCGCTCACTGCCGTCACGCAGCCCGAGCACCGGGCCGACGATCTCCGGGATGACGTCGCCGGCCTTGCGCAGCACCACGGTGTCGCCGATGAGCACGCCCTTGGCCTTCACCACGGCCGCGTTGTGCAGGGTCGCCCGCTCGACCGTCGAACCCGCCACCACGACCGGCTCCATCACCCCGAACGGCGTGACCCGCCCGGTCCTGCCGACACCCACCTGGATGTCGAGCAGCTTGGTGTTGACCTCCTCCGGCGGGTACTTGTAGGCGATCGCCCAGCGCGGCGCCCGCGAGGTGGAGCCCAGCTCGCGCTGGGTGCGGAAGTTGTCCGCCTTCACCACGACGCCGTCGATCTCGTAGGCCGGGTCGTGCCGGTGCACCCGATAGTGCTCGATGAAGTCGTTGATCTCACCGAGATCCGCCACGACCTTGTACAGATCGGAGACCGGTAGCCCGAACGCCCGCAGCCGGTCATAGACCTCCGACTGCGCCGCCGGCTCCGCGGACCCCTCCCAGACCCCGATCCCGTGCACGATCAACCGCAGCGGACGCTGGGCGGTGACGCGCGGATCCTTCTGCCGCAGCGTGCCCGCCGCCGCGTTGCGCGGATTGGCGAACAGCGGCTTGCCCTCCTTGCCCAGCTGCTCGTTCAGCTTGGCGAAGTCCGCAACCGGGATGTACACCTCCCCACGGACCTCCACCAGCGACGGGACGTCGTCCCCCTGCAGCCGGTGCGGCACCCCGGTGATCGTGCGCACGTT
Source organism: Nonomuraea typhae (assembly GCF_009760925.1). Taxonomy (GTDB): domain Bacteria; phylum Actinomycetota; class Actinomycetes; order Streptosporangiales; family Streptosporangiaceae; genus Nonomuraea; species Nonomuraea typhae. The sequence continues at coordinate 236,760 of NZ_VRLV01000009.1, read as the reverse complement.
CGGGGTCACGTCGTCGCCCGTGCGCCCGTCGCCGCGGGTCGCGCCGCGCTCCAGCTTCCCGTCCCGGTAGACCAGCGCGATCGCCAGCCCGTCGATCTTCAGCTCACAGAGGTACGGCCCGGCCGCCCCCTCGGCCAGCCGCTCCGCCCGCGCGATCCAGGCGGCCATGTCGTCGGCGTTGAAGGCGTTGTCCAGGCTCTCCATCCGCGCCAGATGATCCACCTTCGCGAAGTCACCGGACGGCGGGGCGCCGACCTTCTGCGTGGGCGAATCGGGCGTGCGCAGCGACGGATGGCTCTCCTCCAGCGCGAGCAGCTCGCGGAACCACCCGTCGAACTCGGCGTCGCTGACCGTCGGCTGATCGAGCACGTAATACCGCCAGCGCGCCTCCTCGACCAGTTCGCTCAGTTCCGTATGCCGCTTACGGGCTTCGTCGGGCGCTTCGGCGATCATCCCCGTACTCCCCTCGTTCAACGTTCCGAGAGAACGCTATCCAAGGGAGCTCCGGTCACGAAAAAACGTTGGGATCCCATCCCCTGGGAATGACCCCGGCCGAATGTATCCGCTCGACCTTGGCGCCCATGGAGACGATCTTCTTCGTGGACCGGATGACGAACACGTCGGAATCGGTGCCCGGCCCCCGGTTGACGACCCGGTGGCTGCCCTCGCCCCCGCCCTCGGTCCGGTAGAAGACGGTCAGCCTGGTGTCGAAGCCCGCCCCGCCGTCCTCCAGGGAATACCGGATCGAGTACCGCTTCTTCCCCCTTGTGCGGGGCGAGATTCTGAGCGTCGCGTCCGCCTTCCTGGAAGGGGAGGGAATACCCACCTTGTCACCGGCCGTGGCTTTACTCTCCACCATTGTCCCGCCCCTTCTCACAACCGGCCAGCGCACAGGCAGCAGCGAGCGGCCGATCGATAACTTCGGCTAAATAGCGGAAATCCCACTGATTGACCCCTCCTTGGACGGTACTTGCGACCAAGGAGTAGGTGCCAGGCCCAAAGGCGACGCCTTCTCCGGCCCCCGCCAGCGTGTGAATCCTGCGCGGACCCGAGCGATCCCTGACCAGCCAGACGGCGACCGTCTCATCCAGTGCCGCCGTCGCCGCCACCCGCCCGTCCGCGCTGAGCGCCACCTCGTGCACCGCGCCGCCGTGCCCGCCCATCGACCCGGCCGCCCGCAGCCGCGGGCCCTCCCCTACCTCCCACAGCACCGCCTTCCTGTCCTCGCCGCCGCTCAGCACCAGCCCATCGCGTACGGCCAGCGCCCGCACCTGGCCGGAGTGCCCGTCAACCAGGTCCGCCCGCCGGGGCCGCGCCGGATCACGCAGATCCCACAGCGCGATCCGCCCGTCCTCCCCGCCCACCACCCCGAACCCGGCACCCATCGCCACCGTGAAAGCCGTCGCCCCGGGCAGCCGGGCCTCCGTTCCCTGCGTGCCCCGGCCGTCCGGCGTCCCGATGCCTCCTGGCGCGCCTCCTGGCGCACTTCCTGGCGCACTTCCTGGCGCGCTTCCTTGCGCCGTCCACAGCGCGACGCCGTCGGGACCGCCGATCAGCGCCAGCCGTCCGTCCGGGCTGAGGGCCACCGAGCGCACCCGCATGCCCGCGGCCAGCGAGCGCGTCGTGCCGTCGGGCCCGCGCAGCACGGCCCCTGTCTCCCCGCCGACCAGGGCCGTCCGGCCGTCCGCGCTCAGGGCCACGCCCCCGGCGGCCGATGGGAACGAGGCGACCTGCCCGGACGGTCCCCAGAGGGTGGCGGTCGCCGGGTCCGCCGGGGTGTGGGTGAGCATCGCCGTACCACCGGCCGCGATCTGCACGGCGGACACCGGCAGCACCTGGGCCGCCGGCGGATCCGCATACCGCCAGACGATGGCCGAGGCGTCGCCGCTGCCGGTGAGCAGGCGCCCGCCGGACCCGAACGCGACCCCGGTCACCTCTGCGGTGTGCCCGGCCAGCCGGGCGCGGATCCGCGGCGACCGGGGATCGCCCAGGTTCCAGACGATGGCCGAGTAGTCCTCGCCCGCCGTGGCCAGCATGGTGTCGTCCGGAGAGAAGGCGGCGTCGGCGATGAACCCCTCGTGCCCCGTGAGGTATCCGACCAGCTCCGGCCTGCCCCTCAGGTCCCAGACCCGGTCGCCCACGACCGCCAGCGTGCCGTCCCGGGTGAGCGCCACGCCCGTGCTCGGGTTCGTCTCCGTCTCGGGCACCGGAAGCGCCTCGGACGCGGCTCCTCCCGCGGACAACCGCCACACCCTCCCGGCCCCCGCCGCATCCACCGTCACCAGCGTCTCCCCGCCCGCACTCCCCCGTGCTCGCCCGGACACGGCGAGCCTGGTCACCGGTGGGCCGAATCGGGTCAGCAACCTGGGCTCGCCCCGTACGTCCCAGAGCTCCACACCCCGCGCGGACGCCACCGCCAGCCGCTGCCCTCCGGCGTAGAACTCCGCGTGGTCGGCCGGCTCGCCCAGGGACCCGGCCAGCCGGGGTACGGAGGTGGTCAGGTCCCAGATCTCGGGCGCCGCCTCCTGCCAGGTCACCACCGCCCGGCGGCCGGCGTCGTCGAAGCGGGCCGAGTACAGGGGCCCCTTTCCCGCGGCGGGCAGGGTGGAGAGCCGCACGCGCCGGTCCAGGTCCCAGTAGCCGAGTGTGCCCTGGAAGTCTCCCGCCAGGCCGCGCCCGCCGTCCGGGCTGATGGCTACGGCGTTGACGGAGGCGGTGAAGCCGGTCAGGCGGCCCCGGTAGGCGATGCTCAGGGCGTCGGCGGCCAGCGCGGACTCGGTGATGACGCCGGGTTCGGTGCTGACGGCTTCGATGCCGAGGCGGAGCGCGGCCAACGGGTCGGCCTGCCGTACCACGTCGGCCTGGAAGACGCGGGCACGGGCGTCGGCGATGCGGCGCTCGCGCTCGGCGTCCTGATATTTCAGGACGGCCAGGCCCGAGGCGACCAGCGACACCACCAGCAACCCGCTCAGCACGGACACCAGCGCCACCCGCGCCCGCGCCCGCCGCGCCGCCAGCGCCTCCGAGGCGGCCAGGAAACGGGCCACCAGCGGCCCCGGCACCCGCCCCGACGCCCACGCGCGGGCCAGCTCCAGCCGCCCGCCCTGATACAGCCCCGCCTGGTCGCCCTCCCACGAGCGGGCCGCCTCGACCAGCCGCTGCTCGACCAGCAGCGCGGCCCGATCGGCGTCGATCCAGCCGCGCAGCGCCGGCCAGGCGGTCAGCAGCGCCTCGTGCGTGATGGTGACGGTGTCGCCGTCGAGGGTGAGCAGGCGGGCGTCATCGGCGGCGAACGCCTCGATGACCTCGTCGGCCGGCGCGACCGACGCCCTCCCGGCAGCGGCCGGGGGCGGGAGTTCGGCGGCCAGGTGTGCGCGAGTCACCCTGCGGCGGGTGTCGTCGGTGCCGTCGCCCACGTGCACGAGGCGCAGGAACACCGCCTTGGCGGCCTCGGGCTCGGGCAGGGACGCGAGCACGTCGTCGGCGGTGGCGGCCAGCGCGCCGTGGATGCCTCCGGTCTGCCGGTACCCGGCGACCGTCAGGACCTCGCGCCGCCGCTGCTGCCAGGTGGCCAGGAGGGCGTGGGAGAGCAGCGGCAGCCGTCCCGCCTCGGTGCCCAGGTCACGCAGGAGCAGTTCGGTCAAGCCGGGCTCCAGCGTCAGCCCGGCGGCCGCGGCGGGACGCTCGATCGCGGCCCGCAACTCGCCGGGCGTCATCGGGCCGGCGACGACCTGGCCGCGTTCCAGGGCGGGCCGCAGCGCGGGGTGTTCGGCGCAGCGGCCGAGGAAGTCGGCACGCACCGCCAGCACGGTCAGCCCCGGCCGGGCGCAGAGCGCGGCGGCGGCCTCGAGGTCTTCCTCGATCTGGTCGACGATCAGCACATCCGGCGCACCGGGCGCAGCAGCCCCACCCGGCGCGCCGGGCACCGCCTCGCCCGGCCTGATCACGGCGACGGTGCGGGGAGTGCCCAGGGCGCCTTGGCACACGGCGGGTGCCAGACCGGCCCGTAACAGCGACGACTTGCCCGACCCCGACGGCCCGGTGACGATGAGCGGCGCCGGGTCGGCTTCCAGGGCGGTCAGGCGCCGGATCAGTTCGGCCACCAGCCGCTCCCTGCCGAAGAACAGCGCCGCGTCCGTCTCCCCGAACGCCGCCAGCCCCTTGTAGGGAGCGCCTTCCGGCAGGCCGGACGGCGACAGCCGTACCCCCTCGGCGGTGGCTCCGTGGGCGGGGTTGCGGGCGAGGGCGAGTTCGGCGACGCGGCCGGTGGAGCGGGCGCGCGGGCGCGGGAATCCGGCGGCGGGCAGCGTGCGGCTGAGGTGGCGGTGGATGTGCTGCAGGGTCAGGTACGGCGGGCCGCCAGGATCGCCCTCGTGCAGGAGGCGCAGCAAGGCACCGGAGAAGGCGGTGTATCGGGCGCCTTCCGGGGCGAAGGCGGGTTCGCTGCGGCCGGCGGAGGTGAGCACGTAGGCGCCGGTGATCTCGGTGAGCCCGGCCACCTCGTCCAGGGCGGACATGCCTTCGATGGCCCGGCCGGAGAAGCAGCAGTCCAGGATGACGGCGACCGGCGCGTCCACGTTGTCGAGGAGGTAGCGCCGCACGGTGTCGTACGGCAGAGCCGTATGTTCCAGGTGGAGCGGCCCGGAGCGGGTGACACCGGCGGCGAGGTGGAGCGAGCCACGACGGCTGACCAGGCCGTGGCCCGCGTAGTACACGATCAGCGGGCCGCCCGCGGTCGCCGCTGCCTCCGAGACGGCGGCGCCCAGCTCCAGCGGGCTCGCCAGATCGAGTCCGACCCGGACGTCGGCCAGTCCGCACGTCTCCAGCAACGCTGTGCGCAGGTCGTGGAGGGTGCGGGAGACCGCGGGGAGGTCCGGGAGGTCGGATTCGGGGCGATGCGTGCCCGTGCCGATCAGCAGCGCGCTCGCGCCTGCGAAGTCACCGGCTGTCACGCATCGAGTTCAGCACAATCTCGCGATCGCGCCATGGGTAAGGGCGTACTCAGCCGCCCTGGGCCCAGACGCCGTCCCAGGAGGAGCACTTCCCGGTGATCGCGCGGGAGGTGCCGCGGCAGACTTGGCCCTCGATGGAGAGCATGTAGCCGGTCTTGAGGGAGAAGGCCAGGGGCTTGGCGCCGGAGCAGTTCTTGTACGTCTTGGCCCCGTGGCCGCCGTTCTCCGTGGTCCAGCGGAACTTCAGCCAGGAGCAGCCTTTCGTGCCGGGCGCGTCGTGGAGCTTGCCGGAGACGACGAAGCCGGGCCGGTCGAGCACGACCTTGCCCTTGGCCTTGCCGGCCCGGTCGGCGGAGTAGATCGAGCCCCAGCTCCAGGTCTCCGGGTTGGCCGTGGCCAGGGCGGGGGTGGCCAAGGTCGCGGACGCGAACACAAGGGTCGCGCCCACGGCAATGGTGCGAAACATCATGGTGACGAGGCTAGTCAGCCGCCTTGCATCCCGCTTGCAGGGTCCTCGCGGAGGACCTCGGCGGCCTTGCGGCAGGCGCGCAGCGCGGCCCTGGCGTAGGCGGGCGAGGCGCCGGCCAGCCCGCAGGAGGGTGTCAGGGTGATGCGCCCGGCCAGGTCGCCGGGGGCGAACCCGAGCCGCCGCCACAGCTCCACGGCGGGCTTGGCCACGACGCCGATGTCCGGCAGCCGGGTGTCGGTGCCCGGGATCACGCCCAGCAGGAACACCAGCCCTGCCTCGACGGCCTCCCCCACGGCGTCTTCGTCCCGCCGCCTGATCAGGGAGGCGTCCACGGAGACGCCGCGCACCCCGGCCCGGCGCAGCAGCGCGTAGGGCACGCCGGGCGCGCAACAGTGCACCAGCGGCGCCTCGAACGCCTTCAGCGCCTCCTCGACCCGCCACTCCTCGACCGCCGCCAGCCGGCCGAACCCGGAGGCGGTCGGCACCGTCCCGGCCAGCACGCCCGGCAGACTCGGCTCGTCGAGCTGGACGACCACCTCGCCGGCTCCCGGCAGGCGCCGCCGTACCTCGGCCACGTGGTCGGCCACGCCCTGGGCCAGCGACGCGGTGAGGTCGCGGACCGCGCCCGCGTCGGAGAGCATCCGGTTGCCGTGCCGCAGCTCGATCGCGGCCGCCAGCGTCCACGGCCCGCACACCTGCACCTTGACCGGCCCCTCGAACCCCTGCCCGATCTCCTCCAGCCCGTCGAGATCGCGGCGCAGGTGATCGACGGCCCGCTGGTGGTCGCGCCCGGCACGGTCGGTCAGCCGCCACCCGGACGGCTGCACCTCCACCGGCATGTCGATCAGCAGCGACGCCGTCCGCCCGATCATGTCCGCGCCGACCCCGCGCTGCGGCAGCTCCGGCAGGTACGGCAGGCCGGGCACCTCACCGAAAACCACACGCAACGCCTCCAGGTGATCGTCACCCGGATGCGACCCGACGCCCGTTGCCTCCCACGAAGTCATGGGGCCAAGCCTAGTTAGGCTGAGGACCATGAAGCTCACCAAGTACGGCCACGCCTGCGTCCGTCTGGAGAAGGACGGCAAGGTCCTGGTCATCGACCCGGGGACGTTCACCAAGGACCCGGTCCTCGACGGCGCCGACGCCGTGCTCATCACGCACGCGCACTTCGACCACCTGGACGTCGAGCGCCTGGAGGCCGCCTCGCCCGGCATCGAGCTGTGGACCTGCGGCGAGGTGGCCACCCAGCTGGCCGGTGTGCCGATGAAGGTCCAGGTCGTGCAGCACGGCGACACCTTCACCACCGCCGGGTTCACCGTGCGCGCGTTCGGCGAGTGGCACGCCACCAACCATCCCGACGTGCCGATCGCCAACAACGTCGGCTTCCTGGTGGACGAGGAGGTCTTCTACCCGGGCGACGCGCTGACCGTGCCCGAGGCGGAGTTCGGGACGCTGCTGGTGCCGACCGGCGCGCCGTGGCTCAAGCTGGCCGAGATGGTGGAGTACCTGCGCACGATCCGCCCGGCCAGGGCCTACTCCACGCACGACGGCCTCTACAACGAGGTCGGGCTCGGCCTGGTGGACAACTGGCTGAAGATGGAGGCCGACAAGCAGGGCGCCGACATCCGCCGGCTGCCGATCGGCGCGTCGGTGACGCTCGGCTAGGCGGCGGAGGCGATCGTCGCCGAGCCGATCACGGTCTCCCCGGTGTACAGGACGGCCGCCTGGCCCGCCGCCACACCCGTGGCCGGGCGGTCGAGCGTGATGACCAGCTCGTCGCCGTCCTGCGTGTAGCGGCAGCCGTACACCTCGCCGTGCGCGCGCAGCTGCACGGTGAGGGGTCCGTCGGCGTCGGGGCCGTTCCAGATCGGCCGCTCGCAGCGGACCGTGGTGACCGCCAGCGCCGAGCGCGGGCCCACGGTGACCGTGTTGGAGACCGGCTCGATCGACAGCACGTAGCGGGGCCGTCCGTCGGCGGCGGGGCGGTCGATGTGCAGGCCCTTGCGCTGCCCGACCGTGAACCCGTGGGCACCCTGGTGGGAGCCGACGACCGCGCCCTCCTGGTCGACGATCTGGCCGGGTGCCGAGCCCAGCCGCTTGGCCAGGAAGCCGCGGGTGTCGCCGTCGGCGATGAAGCAGATGTCGTGGCTGTCGGGCTTGTCGGCCACGGTCAGCCCGCGCCGGGCCGCCTCCTCGCGCACCTGCGCCTTGGTGGAGTCGCCGAGGGGGAAGATGGCGTGGCCGAGCTGCTCGCGGGTGAGCACCCCGAGCACGTACGACTGGTCCTTGGCCAGGTCGGGGCTCCTGGAGAGCACGCCGTCGGCAAGTTTGGCGTGGTGCCCGGTGGCCACGGCGTCGAATCCCAGTGCCAGCGCCCGGTCGAGCACCGCGGCGAACTTGATCTTCTCGTTGCACCGCAGGCAGGGGTTGGGCGTGCGGCCCGCGGCGTATTCGGCCACGAAGTCCTCGACCACGTCACGCTGGAAGCGCTCAGCCATGTCCCAGATGTAGAACGGGATCCCGATCACGTCCGCGGCCCGGCGGGCGTCGCGGGAGTCCTCGATCGTGCAGCAGCCCCGGGCGCCGGTGCGGTGCGATTGCGGGTTGGCCGACAGAGCCAGATGCACGCCGGTGACGTCGTGACCGGCCTCGGCGATCCTGGCGGCGGCCACGGCGGAGTCGACGCCGCCCGACATGGCGGCAAGCACGCGAAGTCCCATGACCTAACCAGACTATCCGGAGTTTACGGCGGGCCGTCCGCCACCACCCGCCGATGCCGGCCAACGCCGCCAAACCCCCCATAAGATGACTTTTCACCATGGAAGGACGTCTGCGCTTCGAGTTGCTGGGGCCGGTGCACGTATGGCGGGGATCCGCCCGGCTCCCCGCCGGGCCCCCTCAGCTCCAGCTCGTGCTCGCCGTGCTCGTCCTCGCCGGTGAGCGTCCCGTCAGCACGGATCGGCTGGTCGAGGCCCTCTGGGGAGAGCGTCCGCCGCGCACCGCCCGGGGCGTCGTCAGCACCTACCTGTCCCGCCTGCGCGGCGTGCTGGGCGCCCAGGCGGTCGTCTCCGGCCCCGCCGGGCACGCGCTGACCGAGTCCGCGAGCGACGTGGCCGACTTCACGGACCTCATCCGCCGGAAGGAGTACGGCGAGGCCCTGCGGCTGTGGCGGGGCGAGCCGCTGGCCGGGCTCGACGGCGACTGGGCCGCCGCCCGGCGCGCCCAGCTGAAGGAGTCCATGCTCACGGCCAGGGAAGCCTGGCTGGAGCAACGGCTCGCCCAGGACCGGCACGCCGAGGTGATCACCGAACTGACCGAGTTGTGCGCCGCCTACCCCTTCCGGGAGAACCTCCGCCGCCTGCTGATGCTGGCGCTGCACCGCTCCGGACGGCGGGCCGAGGCGCTGGCGGTGTTCACCGACACCCAGACCTACCTGGTGGAGGAGCTGGGCATCGAGCCGTCGCCGGCGTTGGCCGAGCTCCGCCGTACCATCCTCGACGCCGAGACTCCCCCTGCCGCCCCCTCCGTGCCGGCCGCGGTGCCCGCCCAGCTCCCCGCCGACCTCGCCGACTTCACCGGCCGCGCCGAGCAGGTCGCGCAGATCACCGAGGTCCTCACCCGGCCGGGCACCCTGCCGATCGTCACCGTGTCGGGCGGCGGCGGCGTGGGCAAGACCTCGCTGGCCGTCCACGGCGCCCACCGCGTCCGCGACCGCTTCCCCGACGGCCAGCTCCACGTCGACCTGCGCGGCGCCGGGCCCGACCCGGTCCCGCCCGCCGGGGTGCTCGCCCGGTTCCTGCGGGCGCTCGGCGTCGGGGAACGCCGGATCCCGGAGTCCCTGGCCGACCGCTCGGCGCTGTTCCGCTCGGTCCTTGCCGGGCGGCGGGTGCTGCTCGTGCTGGACAACGCCGCCTCGGCCGCACAGGTCACGCCGCTGCTGCCCGGCGGTGACGGCTGTGCCGTCCTGGTCACCAGCAGGGCCAGGATGACCGACCTGCCGGGGGCGCGCGTCGTCGATCTGGCCGCGCTGGACCCCGCCGAGGCCACCGGCCTGTTCGTCGCGGTCGTGGGCGCGCACCGGGTGCGTCCCGAGCCGGAGGCCGTCGCGGACGTGGTCGCCGCCTGCGGCTACCTCCCGCTGGCCGTGCGCGTCGCCGCCGCCCGCATCGCCTCCCGCCCCTCCTGGCGGATCGCCGACCTGGCGGCACGGCTGGCCGACGAGCGCACCCGGCTGGCGCAGTTGCGGGTCCAGGACACCTCCGTGGAGTCGTCGTTCGCGCTCAGCTACGGACAGCTGTCCGAGCCTCAGGCCAGGGCCTTCCGGCTGCTGGCCGTACCGGAGACGCAGGACGTCCCGCTGGCCGCGGCGCAGGCGCTGCTCGGCCTGGACGAGGACGAGACCGAGGAGCTGTGCGAGAACCTGGTCGACCTGAACCTGCTCCAGTCGCGGGCCCCCGCCCGTTACGGCTACCACGACCTCCTGCGCGTCTATGCCCGCGGCCAGGCCGGCGCCGAGTCCGCGGCGGCCCTCGACCGGCTCATGGACTTCTGCCTGGCCTCCACACGGCGTGCCGTACACCTCCTCAACCCCCAGTCCGTCATCCCGGAGGGCGTGCCCACGACGGCCGAGGGGCTGGACTTCGCCGGCCGCGACGCCGCGGGCGCCTGGATGCGCGGGGAGTGGCCGTGGCTCCTGGCGGCCACGCGGCAGTTCCTCAAGCTGCCCGGCGCGCACCCGCTCGCGCTCACCGAACTGGCCGTGAGCTTCCAGAACGTGCGCGACAACGGCGTGGACGTCGACGCCATCGTGCGGGCGATGCGGGACGCGGCAGGACGCGCCGCCGAGCAGGGCGAACGGCAGGCCGAGACCTGGGCGCGCACGGCGGCCGGGTTCGTGCTGCTCGGCCGCGACCGCCCGCGGGAGGCCGGCGAGGAGATGGACCGCGCCCGGGAACTGCTGGAGGGCAGGCAGGACCCGGTGCTCGAGGTGCGCGTCATCAACTCCCAGGCCATGGCGCGCTGGAACCTCGGCCGGCGCGACGAGGGCCTGGCCATCATGGAGCAGGCCGTCGCGGCCGCGGACGACGCCGCGGAGCAGTTGGGCGTCTACCCGCGGGTGGTCATGCACGCCAACCTGTCGGCCATGCTGCGCGAGCAGGGCCGCACGGACGAGGCGGTGGACCGCGGCCTGCACGCCCTGGCGATCGCCGACCCGGCCGGCGACGTGGACGGCGGCGCCATCACCCGCCTGCACCTCGGCCTGGCCCACCTCCAGGCGGAGCGCCCCGGCGAGGCGATCGTCCTGCTGGAACGCGCCGCCGAGATGTTCGAGCGGCTCAGGAACCCCTGGCAGGCGGCACGCTGCCACGGCGCGCTGGCCCGGGCGCTGATGCTGGAGGACCGGGACCGCCAGGCGGTCGCCCACGCCGAACGCGCGGTCGCGCTGAGCGACGAGTCCGGCCAGGAGCTCGAACGCGGACGCAGCCGCCGGCTCCTCGCCGACGTCCTGGACCGGATCGGCCAGACCGACCGGGCACTCGCCTGCCGCCAGGAGGCGCTGGAGGTGTTCGAGCGCATCGGCGCGCCGGAGGCGGCCCAGATCCGCGCCGCCCTCCGGTCCTGAGCCCCTCTGAGCTCTGCGAGAATGGCTGGCTATGCGACTGTTCGGGCGCAAGGACGACGAGGACCGGGAGCCGGCCCTGCCCGGTGACCGCATCGCGGATTTCTGGGTGTGGTGGGAGCAGAACCGCCCCCAGGTGGACGCCATGGTGGCCGCCGAGGAGGCGGAACGGCTGGCCGACACGCTGGCCTCGGCCGTGGCCGCGGTGGAGCCCGGGCTGGTCTACGAGATCGCGCCCGGCAGGAACGCCGCGCACGCGCTGGTGGTGACGGCGGCGGGGGATGCCGAGCTGCGCTCGCTGGCGCACCGGTGGGCCAAGGCGGCGCCGCCGTCCGACCTGCTGTGGGAGTTCCACCCGTCGCGGCAGGCCAACCCGCTGGCCCTGGAGCTGACGCTGGACGTCGGCGGCAAGGAGGTCGCGCTCGAGGAACTGGTCCTGGGGCTGCGGGTGCCGCGCGGGTCGTCCAGGATCGACGTGGCCGCCTTCCACCCGGTCTTCACCGACCTCGACGAGGAGACCCGGATGGAGGCCACGCTGCTCGCCCTGGACTGGCTGCTGGGCGAGGACGACGTGGCCCGCTGGGTCGGGGAGATCACGGCGGCCGACTTCCCGCCGATCGACGCCGTCGCCTCCGCTCACCTCCGGGCGGTCGTGGACGACGTCGCCTCCGGGTACGAGGACGAGCAGTGGGCGCTGCTCGAAGGCCAGACCGCGGGCGGGGCGCCGCTGGTGGCCACCACCCGCTATCCGCTGCGGCCGGTGGACTACCCGCTGTTCGACCAGCACATCCAGATCACGCTGCCCTACTCCCACCGCGACGAGAACGGCCTGCCGGTCGGCGACTCGCTCACCGCGCTGCGCGACTTCGAGGAACGGCTGGCCGCCCGGCTGACCAAGCTCCACGCCGACGCCGTCCTGGCCGCGCACCTGAGCGCCGAAGGCCATCGCGTCATCCACGTCTACGCCGACCCCACCGGCGAGGCGGCCATCCACGCCAGGGAGCTGATCGTCAGCTGGGAGGAAGGCGATCCCGTCGTGGACGTCGACTCCGATCCGGCGTGGGTGGCGGTGGCCCCGTTCCTGTCCTGAACGTCAGGGTGAACCTCGTCCCCTGACCCGGCGTGCTGGCGACCGCGACCGTGCCGCCGTGGGCGGCGGCGATGCTGCGCACGATGGCCAGCCCGAGACCGCTGCCGCCGCTGGTGCGGCTGCGCGAGCGGTCCGCGCGCCAGAACCGGTCGAAGACGTGCGGAAGGTCCTCGGGCGCGATCCCGATGCCGGTGTCGGCCACCTCGATCGTCACGTCCTGGAGAGTACGGCGGGCCGTCAGGGTGATCCGGCCGCCCGGCGGCGTGTGCCGGATGGCGTTGCCGACCAGGTTGCCGACGGCCTGCCGCAGCCTGACCGGATCGGCCTCCACGGTGAGATCCGGGGCGGACACGGTGACCACGAGGCCCGGCGCGGGATGGGCGGCGGCCACCTGGCCGAGGAGGTCGCGCAGGCCGAACGGTTCGGGGTGGAGGCGGAGCTTGCCTGCGTCGGCGACGGACAGATCCTGAAGGTCGTCGACGATGTGCTGCAGCAGCAGCGACTCCTTCAGCAGGCGGGCGGTGTCGACCGGGGCGATGCCGTCCTCGGCCGCCTCCAGCCAGCCGCGGATGTTGCTGAGCGGGGTGCGCAGTTCGTGGGCGACGTCGCTGACCAGGTCCTTGCGCAGGGCTTCGAGGCGCAGCCGGTGTTCGGCCATCTCGTTGAAGGCGGCGGCGAGGTCACCGATCTCGCCGCCTGACGACACCTCGACCTTGGCGGCGCCGTCCACGCGCATGCGGTGGGCGGCGGCGGTCAGGGCGCGCAGCGGGCGGACGACGCGGGTGGCCAGCAGGAAGCTGATCCCGGCGGTGAGCACGAGGATGGCGGCGGCCACGGCGGCGATGCGGGCGGTGTTGGCCGGGGAGAGGTTCAGGGCGGGCGCCGTGGCGGGCGATTCGATGAAGAGCCAGGCGGCGGGCGCCACGTGGGGGCGCAGCAGTTCGCGGCGGCTGGTGTCGATGCAGCCGTTGATGATCTGGGGGACGACGCTGGAGGCGACGGCGGGCCGGGTCCAGGCCCAGGTCAGGTCCAGCTTGAGCGTCACGGGTGCGAGCCGGTCGCGCTCCAGGCAGGCGTTGACCAGGGCACCGAGCCGGCGCAGGGCCCTGGTCTCCGTGCGGGTGGGGCGGTCCAGCGCTTTCTGGGCGCACACGTCCTCGACCGGCGCGGTGCCTTTCAGTTCGACGGCCGGGCGTCCGGACGGGCCGGTCACCGCCTTGGCGTCGAACCCGCCCTGCCGCAGGCAGGCCACGCGGCGCTGCGCGGACCCGCGCAGGGTGGCGAGTTCGGCCTTGGTCAGGGTGAACGGGCCAGTGGCGCGCGGGTCGATGCGGTCGGCGCCGACCGAGGGCAGCAGGGCCGTGTCCACGGCCAGCGGATCGACGACGGCGGAGGGCGTCGCGGGCGGGGTGCCGGGGGCCGAGGCGGCGATCGGGCGGCGGTCGTGGGTGGTCAGCGTGATCTTGCGGCCGGTCGTGACGGCGAGGTCGGCGACGATCTTGTCCACGCCCGTCCAGCCGCGGTTGCGGGCGGCGAAGGCCAGGAGCGTGTCGTAGACGCGGGTGTCCTCGGCCAGCGCCTGGCCGCGCTGCTGCTGGATGGCTCCGGAGGTCAGCGTGCTGACGACCCACGCGGTCGCGGCGACCGAGCAGACGGCCACGAGCACGGAGGCGGCCAGCAGCTTGACCCGCAGCCCGCTACGGCGCCGCATCGACGAGCTTGTAGCCGACGCCGTAGACGGTCAGCAGGGTGACGGGCTTGCGGGGGTCGGGCTCGAGCTTCTTGCGGAGGTTCATCACGTGCATGTCGACCGTGCGCTCGGTGATGTAGCGGTCGAAGCCGTGGATGTGCTCCAGGAGCTGGCGGCGGGTGAACACGCGTTCCGGCTCGGCGGCCATGGCGGCCAGGAGCTGGAACTCGCCCGGGGTGCACTCGACGGGCCGGCCGGCCTGCCGTACCTCGTGGCGGACGGGATCCACGCACAGGTCACCCACGGCGAGGATCGCGCTGGTGCGCACGCGGCGGCGCAGCAGGGCGCGGGCGCGGGCCATCAGCTCGCGCGGGCTGAACGGCTTGGTCATGTAGTCGTCGGCGCCCAGGTCGAGGCCGAGGAGCAGGTCGTCCTCGGTGGAGCGGGCGGTCAGCATGAGCAGCGGCACGTCGGACTCGGCGCGCAGCACGCGGCAGACGTCCAGGCCGTTCACGCGGGGCAGCATGAGGTCGAGGATGACCAGGTCGGGCCCGGCCGAGCGGGCCGCGTCGATGGCCGCGCGGCCGTCGTGCACGGCCGTGACCCGATGGCCCTCGTGCTCGAGGTAACGGCGGATCAGCTCGGCCTGGCCCTCGTCATCCTCGGCGATCAAGACATGTGCCCCCATGCGCTTCACGGTATGTGACCAGACAGGTTCCCCATGCCGTCCTGACAAGTCCCTTAAAAGCCGGCGGCAGGGTGAAGCGCATGAAGTTCACTCAGAAACTCGTCCTTGCCGGACTCGCGGCCTGCGCGCTGGGCGGCGGCACGGTCGCCGCCTATGCCTCCGCGTCCACGCCGGCCCCCGGCTCCGCCCCGGCGGCCTCCGCCACGCGGCCCGCTGCCACCTCCCCCGCGCAGAAGCCGGCGGAGAAGGGCGTCTGGCTGCCCATCGACTACACCTCCGAGCTGGTCGCCAAGCTCGGCCGGGACTACGACACGTGCCTCAAGGACCAGGGCGTGACGTTCGTGCCCGAGACCGGGCCAGCGGTGATGGCGGAGGACGGCACCACCCCGGGCGTCCCGGCCGCGGGCCAGGAGGACAAGCTGGCCCGCTGCGAGCACAAGAAGGTGCGGATGCCGAAGGAGATGGACCCGAGGTACAACCCCGGCTACGACCGGGACTTCCGCGAGTGGGTGCGCCTGCTCAACGAGAACGGCGTCCCGGTGAAGGCCGTGAAGGACGGCTGGAACTACACCGCGGCGCCGAAGATGAGCGAGAGCAAGCTCCACGAGATCGAGCGGCGCACCCGTATCCAGGCGTTCTCCTGACTAGCTCGCCCTGGCCAGCTCCCGCTCCTCACCCTGCGGCATCGACTCGGGGGCGAGGCCGCGCGGGCCGGGCAGGAACCGGGCTCCCAGCGCGATCAGCAGGCCGAGCACGACGGCCAGCCCCAGCGCGGTGCGCAGTGAGGACAGGTCGGACAGGAACCCGATGACCACGGGACCGAGCAGCAGTCCGGCGTAGCCCATCGCGGCCGCCTGGGCGATCGCGGGCCCGGGGGTGTCCGTGGCAGTCCCGGCCATGGACATCGTCACCGGTGCGATCGTGGCGACGCCGAGGCCGACGAAGAACATCGCGGCCAAGGCCATGATCGGCGTCGCCGCGGTCAGCACGATCGCGAAGAAGGCCGCCGTGGCCAGCCCGGAGGCGGTCATCAGGCCCTTCACCCCGAACCTGGCGCGCAGCCGGTCACCGGTGAGCCGGGCCAGCAGCATGCCGGCCTCGAAGATCGGGTACCCGAGCGCGGCCAGCGCCTCGGGGGCGCCCAGCGAGTCGCGCATGAACAGGCCGTTCCAGTCGGCGACCGTGCCCTCGACCATGAAGGCGAAGAACATGATGGCGCCGAACAGGTAGACGACCGGGGGCAGCCGCTTCGGGGGCCGTGCGGCGGAATCGTCCGCGGTGGCGGGGCTGTCGGGCAGGTAGGCGCGGCCGACGAAGAACATGACCGGCAGCGAGACGAGGGCGACGAGCACCAGGTTGGCGGTCATCGACAGCCCGACGGCGATCGACAGGGAGCCGAACACGCCCGCCGAGATGGCGCCGACGCACCAGCCCGCGTGCATGCCGTTCATGAGCGGCCGGCCGTATGCCTTCTCGACCGTGGCGCCCTGGGCGTTCATGGCCACGTCGACGATGCCGAACGCCATGCCGAACACCGCGGCGGCCGCGATCAGCAGCGGCAGGTTGGGGGCGAAGGCCAGACCGAACAGGGAGAGCGCGGTCATCGGACCGCCGACCCGCAGGACCGCCCTGCTGCCCGCGCGGTTCATGACGCCACGCATCGACTGCATGGTGACGAGCGCACCGAGGCCCCACGCGAGCAGCACGCCGCCGACCGCTCCCTCGGACAGGCCGAGTTTGTCGGTCAGCGCCGGGATGCGCACGGTCATGGTGCCCACCATCAAGCCGGCCAGGACAAAGGTGAGGATCGCCCCAAAACGGGCAGTCCTCAGGTCGCGGGTCATCACAGATTCCTTTCACACGCACGATTCACTCGAAAACAAAAAAAGGGGCACGGCCGCCCGGCCGTACCCCATGGGAAGGGTGTGCTCAGAGGAGCGAGAGCAGGCGCTCCTCGAGCGCGGCCAACTCGTCCTCGGAATGCAGGCTCGGGTCATGGCTGGCGACGTCCCACAGGCCCTCACAGGCCAGGCGGACGATCTGGGCGGCAACCGGGTCGGGCTCGTCCTTGACGCCCTCGGTGTGCCAGCGGGTCATGGCCTCACGCAGCGGCGTGAGCAGGAACATGTTCCCGGAGGCGCCGGTCACCACGGCCCATCGTCGGAGCCTGCCGGACCGGATCGCCGCCATCGTGGCGGCCAGGTAACGTTTGGTGTAGGTGTCGCCCGGCTGCGCCGCCATCAGCTCGTCGAAGTCGCCGATGAGGCGCTCGGCCATCGCTTTGATCAGAGCTTCCTTGGTGCTGAAGTGATAGAGCAGCCCGCCCTTGCTCACTCCCGCCCGATCGGCCACCGCGGCCAGCGTGAGCGCGTCAGAGCCCTGGTCACACAGCAGACCTTCCGCGGCGTCCAGCAGCTCATCCCTACGCATACCTGACACTATACCGTCCAGACGGTACAGTTGCAAACGAGATACCCTGGTCGGGTGACCAGACCGTCGGCCTACCTTGATCACGCGGCGACCACCCCGATGCTTCCCGAGGCGATCGAGGCCATGACGGAGCACCTCGGCCGCGTGGGCAACGCCTCCTCCCTCCACGCCGCCGGGCGCCAGACGCGCCGGATCGTCGAGGAGTCCCGCGAGTCCATCGCCGACGCCCTCGGCGCCCGCCCCAGCGAGGTCGTCTTCACCTCCGGCGGCACCGAGGCCGACAACCTGGCCGTCAAGGGCCTGTACTGGTCGCGCCGCCCCGCCGACCGCATCCTGATCAGCTCGGTCGAACACCACGCCGCCCTCGACCCCGCCCAGTGGCTCGAACGCAGCCAGGACGCCCGCGTCACCCTCCTGCCCGTGGACGCCGCCGGCCGCGTCCACCCATCGGTCCTGGCCGACGCCATCACCGCCGAGGACCCGTCGAGCGTGGCCATGGTCAGCGTCATGTGGGCCAACAACGAGGTCGGCACCATCCAGCCCGTGCGCGACCTGGCCGCCATCGCCCACCAGCACGGCATCCCCTTCCACACGGACGCCGTCCAGGCCGTCGGCCAGGTGCCCGTCTCCTTCGCCGACTCCGGCGCCGACGCCCTGACCCTGACCGGCCACAAGATCGGCGGCCCGATGGGCGTGGGCGTCCTGCTGCTGGCCCGCGGCCTGACCCCCGTCTCGGTCCTGCACGGCGGCGGCCAGGAACGCGACGTACGCTCCGGCACCCTGGACGCCCCCGCCATCGCCGGCCTCGCCGCCGCCGTCCGCGTCGCGGTCCGCGACCAGGCCGCCGAGCACGCCCGCCTGACCGCGCTCCGCGACACGCTGATCGCCAGGGTCCGCGCGATCGTCCCCGACGTCATCCTCAACGGCGACCCCGTGGACAGGCTGCCGGGCAACGCGCACTTCTCGTTCCCGGGCTGCGAGGGGGACGCGCTGCTGATGCTCCTGGACGCCAAGGGCGTGGAGTGCTCGACGGGCTCGGCGTGCTCGGCGGGGGTGGCCCAGCCGTCCCACGTCCTGCTGGCCATGGGCGCCGACACGGCCGCGGCCCGCGGCTCCCTGCGCTTCTCCCTGGGCCACACCTCAACCCTGGAGGACGTGGACCGCCTGACCGACGCCCTCCCCGCCGCCGTCACCCGCGCCCGGCGCGCGGGGCTCTCCTGACCGCTCCCCGCCGCCGTCACTCGCGCCCGGCGCGCGGGGCTCTCCTAACCGCTCCCCGCCGCCGTCACTCGCGCCCGGCGCGCGGGGCTCTCCTAACCGCTCCCCGCCGTCGTTTCCGGTGCCTTACGGCGAAGCCGCCCCCACCCCACCCGCCGACGCGGGCGGGCGCCGATCGTGGGGGTCGCTTCTCACGTCGGACACATGCCCCGCCGTCACGGCCCACGCTGCCCGGCCACCGCGGCCGGGAGGCGTGCCGGATTGGGTGGCCTTCCGGAATGCCGACGGCGCCGGGTCACAGGGGATCCGGCGCCGTCCGGGTGTCGTAGCCACGGAGGTTGGGCAACGCGGGCCGTTGCGGTGGGGACCACGTCCGACGTGAGAAGCGATCCCCCCGACCTGCGGCCACCCGCGACGGCGGGTGGCGCCTGCACGGCCTGCCGTAAAGGCTGCTCTTAATGGCTATCCAGCTGGCTACTTGCGGTTGGTGACTTCTTGGGTGAGTTGGGGGACCACCTGGTGGAGGTCGCCCACGATGCCGTAGTCGGCCAGTTCGAAGATCGGGGCCTCGGGGTCCTTGTTGATCGCGATGATGGTCTTCGCGGTCTGCATGCCCGCCCGGTGCTGGATGGCGCCCGAGATGCCCGCCGCGATGTACAGCTGCGGCGAGACCGTCTTGCCCGTCTGACCCACCTGGAACTGGTGCGGGTACCACCCGGCGTCCGTCGCGGCCCGGGAGGCGCCCACGGCGGCGCCGAGTGCGTCGGCCAGGTCCTCGATGACCGAGAAGTTCTCGGCCGAGCCCACGCCGCGCCCGCCGGAGACCACGACGGCGGCCTCGGTGAGTTCGGGGCGGGCGCCCTTCTCCTGCTTCACCCGGTCGACCACGCGGGCGGCCTTGGCGGCGTCGGAGACGGTCACCGCGACCTCCTCGACGGCGCCGGCGCCCGCGGCGGCCACGGGGGCCGTCGAGTTGGGGCGGACGGCGACGATCGGGGTGCCCTTGGCCACCTTCGACTTGACGTTGACGCCGCCGCCGAAGATGGACTGGTCGGCCACGAAGCCGTCGCTCAGGCCGACGGCGTCGGTGATGACGCCGGAGTCCGTCTTGACCGCGAGGCGGCCGGCGATCTCCTTGCCCTCGGCGGTGGCGGCCACGAGGACGCCGGCCGGGGACTTCTCCGACACGAGCTGGGCCAGCAGTTCGGCCTTGGGGGCTACGACGTAGTCGACGATCTCCTGGGAGGAGGCGTTGTAGACCTTGTCGGCGCCGTATTCGGCCAGCTTGGCCGTGGCCGCGTCGGTCAGGCCGGGGCCCGCCCAGACCGCGGAGGGCGCGCCGAGGGACTTGGCCAGGGTCAGCAGTTCGAGCGTGACCTTCTTGACCTCGCCGTCGACGTGCTCGACCAGAACGAGAATTTCCGACATATCAGCAAAACCCCCGTTCTCAGATGAACTTCTTGGACGCGAGGAAGTCGGCGGCCTTGGTGCCCCCGTCGCCCTCGTCCTTGACGATCGTGCCCGCGGCGCGCGGCGGCGCGGCGGCGAACTCCACGACCTCCGACCAGGCGGCGCCGAGGCCCACCTGCGCGGCGTCGGCGGAGATGTCGGCCACGCCGAGCGTCTCGACCGGCTTCTTCTTGGCCGCCATGATGCCCTTGAAGGACGGGTACCTCGGCTCGTTGATCTTCTCGACCACGGAGACGACGGCGGGCAGCGTGGCCTCGACCTTGTCGTAGCCGTAGTCGGTCAGGCGCTGGACGGTGATCGAGGAACCCTCGACGTCCACCTTGTTGGCCAGCGTGAGCTGTGGCGCCCCGAGGCGCTCGGCCAGCATCGCGGCCAGCACGCCGGTGCGCGCGTCGGTGGACTCGGAGCCGAGGATGACCAGGTCGAACCCGATCTTCTTCAGCGCCTGCGCCATCGCGTAGGAAGTCGACAGCGCGTCGGAGCCGTGCAACGCGTCGTCGGTCAAGTGGACCGCCTTGTCGGCGCCCATGGCCAGTGCCTTGCGAATGGTCTCGGTCGCCTTGCCCGGACCCATGGTGAGGACGGTGACCTCACCGCCATGGGCCTCCTTGAGCCTCAGCGCCTCCTCGACCGCATACTCGTCAAGCTCGTTCACCACGCCGTCGACGGCGTCACGGTCGAGCGTCTTGTCATCGGACCGCAGCTTGCGCTCGGTCGCCGTGTCGGGAACCTGCTTCACGCAGACGACGATGTTCATGGCCGGTGGCCGACCTCCCGTTTTCGCCGGATAGCTCGGTAAAAAGCTCGTGCGGTGTCCAGACTGCCAGGTGTCGGAGGTGGACCGTAGCGAGGGGTCACCCCTGACCTCTGGGTCGCTATGTTACCCGCGAGTAGGTTTAGGGCAAACTCGCAGGTGGCCCCAGCTTACCGAACTTTGTTCCGGAACCTGTCACACACCGGCCCGCCTTCAAACGTGATTAGGCCGACATCAGGACGACCACGCCGACCACCAGTGCGGTCACCGCGAACAACGTCAGGGTGAACGGGCTGAAGAACGTGCTCATCGCCCACCAGAGCGCCCCGGTCCCCGCGATGGCCGCCAGGTCGGCCACCATCCGCCGGTTCTTGAACGGGCTCCGGGAGAACAACGCCACCCCCGCGTCGGCCAGCGACCCCAGCGTGAAGGCCGACAGCAGGAACAGGGAGACCTGCGGCAAGCCGTCCTGGGCCGCCGCGGCCAGCAGCGAGATGAACAGCCCCGCCCCGATCAGCCACCTGCGCCGGACCTTCTCGCGGTGCCGGGCCCGCTCCACCTCGGGGGTCCGCCTGCCGCCGGGCTGCCACTCGCGGGTGGGCTCGGCGTGGGGATCGGCGCGGGTGACGGACTGAAGGTCGGCGTTCCGGCCGGGGACGAAGGCGGGCGGCTGGGCCGTACCCGAAAAGGCTGTCCGGGCAGAAGGAGCGTGCCGGGCCTGAGAGGAGGTCGTCGCGCCCAGTTCCTTGCAGAGGCGGGCCGCCGTCGGCCGGGCGGCCGGGTCCTGTGCCAGGCACTCGCGCAGCAACGGCGCCAGCCACTCCGGCACGCCGTCGAGGTCCGGCTCGTGATGCACCACCCGGTAGGCGACCGCGGAGGCCGGGCCCTTCCCGTACGGCTGGCGGCCGGTGGCGGCGTAGGCCAGCGTGGCGCCGAACGAGAAGACGTCCGCCTCCATCCCGGCATCCCGTCCCTCGAGCACCTCGGGCGCCAGGTAGCCCGGTGTCCCGATCACCGCGCCCGAGGCCGTCACGGAGAGGGAGTCCAGCGCGCACGCGATCCCGAAGTCGATCACGACGGGTTCGCCGTCGGCCATCATCACGTTGGCCGGTTTGAGATCGCGGTGGATCACCCCGGCCTCATGCATGGCCGACAGCGCCCCGGCCAGCCCCCGGGCCAGCAGCCGCAGGTCGGCCACCGGCACGGGGACCGCGGAGAGGGGCCGCCCCTGGACGTAGCGGGTCACGAGGTAGGGCCGTTCGACCTCTAAAGATGCGTCCAGCACCTCGGCCACGTGCGGCCCCCGCACCCGGCGCATGGTCTCGACCTCGCGCGCCAGCCTGGTGAGGGCGGCGCCGTCGGCGGCCACGTGCGGATGCAGGATCTTGACCGCGACCGTGCGGCCCTCCTGGTCGAGCGCGAGATGCACCTCTCCGAACCCGCCGCTCCCCAGGCGGGAGAGCAGGCGATACGGACCTAGCTGCTCGCTCATACCCTTCCTTCTCCCCCGGCCGAGGGACCGGGACACTCAGGACCAGGGTGACAGGAAGCCCAGCCCCGTCTTTTTGAGCAGATCGTCGGCCAAGCCGGACAGGAGGCTGAGGGCGCCGTCCTGGGCCTGGGCGGTGAGGCGGTCGATCACTTTGGAGGGCGCCTCCCAGGGGATCCAGATGGTCTTCTGGCTGAGGGCGAACATGACGGCGAACAAGGCCAGGGTACCCACCGTCACGGTGGCCACCAGGGCGGCGCCGGGCGTGCGCAGGACGCTGGTCAGGCTGCGGGTGACCGCCTTGCGGGGGGCGCCGCCGCCCGGCAGCACGAACAGGCCGAGCGTGAAGGCGCCGGCGGCGTAGGCGGCGGCCGCGTTGATGCCCATGCCGCCGCCCCAGCGCAGGACGCCCCAGACGATGGCGCCGAAGGCCAGCGCCAGCGGGACGTGGACCAGCGTGACCAGAGCCGCCTTCACCAGCGCCCACGGGGTGCCGACGATGGCCAGCAGCGGGTCGGCGGAACTGCCGCCGCCGCGCGTCCTGCGGCGGTTGACCATCTCGCCGAACAGGTACTCGCCCACCCGCAGCACCACCGCCAGCGCGATGGCCGTGGCGCCCACGGCCACCGGGACCATCACCGTCAGCGCCGTGAGAGCGACCAGCAGGAGGAGGCCGACGAACTGGCTGCCGACGACGAACCGCTTCCGCTCGCCCGGCCGCGTCTGGGGCGCCGGAGGCGGAGTGTAAGGCCGCACCTGGGGCGGGGTCGGGTACCCGGCGACCCGCTGGTCGGTGCGGGGCTGGGCGGCGACCGGCGCCGGAATGTAGGGAGGCGGCGGCTGCATGCGGGGCGCGGGCGGCGGCTTCTCCTTCCGCGCGGGCTTCTCCTTGCGCGCCGGCTGGGCGTAGTCCACCGGCGGCAGCAGGTCGGAGTAGGCGTCCCGGCCGGACAAGACCCGGGTGCCCGTCGGCTTCGGCTTCGGCTTGGGCGGCATGGTCGGGATCTCGTGGAAGGCCGTCTTGGTCGGGTCCAGGACCCGGGCCATGCGCAGCAGTTCCTGCGCGCTCGGCCGCGAGCGCGCGTCGACCTGCAGCGCCCGGCTCAGCCAGCCGCGCAGCCACAGCGGCGCCTTGTCGAGCTGGGCGCGGCCTTCCATGATGTTGAAGCAGACCGCCTCGAACGTGCCGGTGCCGAACGGCGGCACGCCGGTCGCGGCGAAGAAGACGGTGGAGGCCAGGGCGTGCACGTCGGCCGCCTGGGTGATCTCCGAGTCGCGGATGATCTCGGGCGCCAGGTAGCCCGGCGTGCCGACGAACATCCCGGTCTGAGTCAGCCGGGTGGCGTTGACCAGATGGGCGATGCCGAAGTCGATGACCAGCGGCTCCCCGTCCACCAGCATCACGTTCGACGGCTTGAAGTCACGGTGGATCACGTCGGCCGCGTGGATCGCCACCAGGGCCTGGCACAGACCGCGCGCCAGCCGTACCAGGTCGTAGTCGCGCAGCGCGCCGTCGGCCAGCACGGTGTCCTCCAGCGTGCGGCCGGGCGCGAACCTGGTCACGACGTACGGCTGGCCGCCCGCGAGCTCGGCGTCGAGCACCTCGGCCACGTGCGAACTGCGCACGCGGCGCATGGTCTCGACCTCGCGGGTGAGCCGGTCGCGCGCCTTGAGGTCGGCGGCGACGTGCGGGTGCAGCACCTTGACGGCCACCTGGCTGCCGTCGCCGTCCATGCCCAGGTGGACGACGCCCATGCCGCCCTCGCCGATCTTCCTGACCAGCCGGTACGGCCCGAGCCGTTCTGGAACCTGCGTGCTCATCGCCTGGCTCCCTGCATCATCCCCCCGGCTTCTTCAGTTCGTTGAGCTGTTGCCTCAGCGGTTGCACGTCCACTGGACTCCATACTGCGCGCAAAGTCGGCTTCGTGGTGAACGTGCCGACCGCGAGTACCAGTGAGAGCGCCGCCCCTGCCGCGAACACTCCGGCCATCACCATGGCCGCTGTTCTCGAGGGTACGAGGGAAGCGAGGGTCCTGCGCATCTGACGGCCAGGTCCCTCGACACCCGGGCCGGCGCAAATCGTCCATATGGCGACAGCGGCGCCCC
Source organism: Nonomuraea typhae (assembly GCF_009760925.1). GTDB lineage: Bacteria > Actinomycetota > Actinomycetes > Streptosporangiales > Streptosporangiaceae > Nonomuraea > Nonomuraea typhae. Next base: position 212,781 of record NZ_VRLV01000009.1, on the reverse strand, counting down.
AGGCCAGCGCGTTCTCCGGCGTGCTCTGCCCCAGCACCGTGAGCAGCAACGTCACCGGCAACCCGAGGATCGCCGCGTAGAGGACCAGGGCCAGCGTGATCCCGGCCGACTTGACCAGCGCCTTCGGATGGGCGAACACCCGCAGCACGTCCAGCGCGGCGGCACCGGTGGAGCGGCGCGAGACCAGCTCCGACTGGGCCAGGTCGGCGGCGCGCAGCAGCAGCGCCACCGGGATCGCCACGACCGCCACCAGCACCGGGGCCAGCGCGGCCAGCACGATCATGATGACGAGCAGCATCGCCCCGGCCACGCCGTACGCCTTGGAACGCTGCAGCATCTGCCCCGGCCGCGCGCCCGGAATGTACGGCTCGCGCCGGGTCACCGGGTCCTGCGCGTACTGCTGGGGCTGCGGCGGCGCCTGCACCGGCACGTACGGCGGCGGCGCCTCCGGCCGCACGCGCTTGGTGGGCACGTCACCCTCGCGGGGGGCTGGGGCGTAGCCGTGGCTGTTGTTCCACCCCTGCTGTCCCTGCCCCTGGCCCGGCCAGGGGACGCTGGGCCCCTCCTGCATCTGGCGCAGTTCCTCCGAGGTGACCCGGCGCGTGGGCCACGGGTCCCCCTGAGACGGCGCCTGATACCCCTGATCGGGGCCGCGCTGGTAGGAACCCGGGGCATGCGGGCCGGATCCCTGGCCGGGCGCCGGGTTCTGGGATTGGCCCGGCTGGGTGCCGTGCCGGCCTGCGGCGGGCGGGGCGCCCTGGGGCCCGGAGGCGGGCTGGCCCGTGGCGGGCTGCGTGCCCTGCTGCCCTGGAACGGGCTGTCCCGGAGACGATGGGCCGCCCTGCTGCCCGGGACCGGGCTGGGTGCCCTGCTGCCCGGGACCCGGCGGGGTGCCCTGCTGGGCCGGACCGGGCTGGGTGCCCTGCTGGCCGGGGGTGGGCTGGGGGAACGGCGGGGCCGTGCCCTGGGCCGGCGGGGCCGGGTTCTGGAACGGCGGCGCCGTACCCTGCCCGCCCGGCCGGAGCGGCCCGCTCCCGTCCGGCAGCAGCGAGACGTACTGCTGGGCGGGCGGATGCTGATGGATGGGCGTGGGGATGTCCCCCGTGCCGGACTGGTCCGTGCGCGGCACGGTGGAGATCTCGTCCGGGATCATCCGCGTCGACTTGGGCATCAGCCGGGCGGTCTGCTCGGCCAGTTCGGCCGCCTTGGGGCGCTTGGCCGGGTTCCGCTGGAAGGCCGCCTTCAGCAGCGGCTGCAGCACCGGCGGCGCCGCGCTCACGTCGGCCTTGCCCGCGGTGATGTTGTAGAAGATCATCTCCAGCGTGCCCTTGCCGAAGGGCGGCTGACCGGTGCCCGCGTAAAGGATCGTGCCCGCCCACGCGTGCACGTCGACCTCGGGCCCGGCCTCCGAGCCCTCGATGATCTCGGGGGCGAGGTAGCCGGGGGTGCCGATGAACATGCCGGTCTGGGTCAGCCGGGTGGCGTCGACGGCCTGGGCGATGCCGAAGTCGATGAGCACCGGCTGGCCGTCGAGGATGAGCACGTTGCCCGGTTTGAGGTCGCGGTGGATCACGCCCACGGAGTGGACGGCGGCCAGGGCCGAGGCCACGCCGTGCGCGACCGTGAGCAGGGCGGGCAGCTCCAGCGGCCCGTCGTCCTTGACGATCTCGTCCAGCGCGCGGCCGGCGACGTAACGGGTGACGATGTAGGGCCGATGACCCGTGACATCGGCGTCGAGCACCTCGGCGATGTACTTGCTGCGCACGCGCCGCATGGTCTCGACCTCGCGCGAGAGCCGCCGCCTGGCGACCTCGTCGCCGGCGACCTCGGAACGCAGGACCTTGACCGCCACCTGCCGACCATGCTGATCGACAGCCAGGTGGACAACGCCCATTCCGCCTTCACCGAGCCGCCTGAGCAGCCGGTAAGGGCCAAGTCGGTCATCGTTCATGGCATGAAGCACCATACCGGCTTAATCCCCGCTCACGAGATGAACCATGGGGCCACATTCCCACTCGTACAACGTCTGGATCCGCCCCATCGGTTTCCCATTCCACGGTCTCGAATACGTCTCAGTGTTTGATGGTCGCGTCCGCTCTGACCTCCGTTGGCATTGGTGCCCTCGCTCTCTCCGGTCAGAGCTCCTACGCTCCGGTAGCCAGGTCGAGCACCTCAGCGCCCTTCAGCCCAGCCAGGAAGGCCCCGGAGACGGCGAGTTTGGACCTGCGTACGCCGCTGCCGATGACGACCCTGTTATGCGATGCCACGTTCGAATCCACCAGGATAGGCCAGTCCGCCGGCAGGCCGAGCGGGGTGATGCCGCCGTACTCCATGCCGGTCAGCTCGACCGCCTCGGCCATCGGCGCGAAGCTCGACTTGCGGACGTCGAGGTGCTTGCGGACGACGCCGTTGACGTCCACCCGCATGGTCGCCAGCACCATGCACGCCGCGTATCGCACCTCACCGCCTCTCTTGCCCGCGACGATCACGCAGTTGGCCGACTCGTCGAGGCGCACGCCGTACTTCTCGCAGAACGCGGCCGTGTCGGCCAGGTCCGGGTCGATCGCGGCGACCCGGACGTCGTCGCCGAGCTCCCGCAGCGCCGTCGCCACCGGTTCGGCCAGCAGCTCGCGGTGCGTGTTCGCGGGCTGCCAGAGCAGTGTCTCTTCCATCCTCAGGACCCTACGCCCCCGTCACTACGGTGACTGCAGCACTCGTTGATGCAGCTGTGTGACGGCATTCCGCGCGGACTCCATGGCCCCCGCCTGCCAGGCGATCAAGTACGTGAGCCAGTCACCCGCGAAGTAAACCCTTCCGCTGGGGCGTTGCAGAAGAGTGAAGGACGAATCAAAGGCGGGCCAGCGCGCCCAGCCGCCCCGGATGTGCGGGCGGCGTTCCCAGGCGATGGAGACGCTGCTCAGGAGTTCGCTTCGGTACTTCTCGCCGTGGATCTTCTTGCCCTGGGTCAGGGCACGGCGCAGCCGGTCCTCGGGGGACAGCGCGCCGTACAGCTCGGCCTGCTCCTCGCTGGCGTAGTAGCCGACGATCAGGCCGCGGGGCGCGTGGTAGTCGTGGGACGGGTACCAGATGTGGGTGATGTCGAGGTCGGTCTCGGTGATGCCGCCGTAGATCCGGTCGTCGATCTCCCACCAGCGCCTGCCGTACTCCAGACCGATCTTGCCGGCGGCGACCGGGACGGGGGTCTTGAGGGCGGTCTGTACGGCGGCGCCCAGGTTGTGCGGGACGGTGGCGAGGATGTGCGGCGGGAGGGTGGCCACGCAGTAGTCGGCGGTGAGCGTGCCGCCGTTCCAGGTGACCTCGACGTCGTTCTCGCGGGTGGTGATGCCGGTGACCTGGACGCCGGTCCTGATGCGGCCGGGGCCGACGGCGGCGGTGAGGGCGCGCACGATGGCGTCCATGCCGCCGACCGGCTGGAACATGGGGGTGGCCTGGTCGTAGCCGAAGTCGTTGGTGATGGCGCGGCCGGTGGCGGCGGCGAGGATCTGGTGGAGGGTGCCGGGCGGGTCGAGGGGGAGGCCGCGGGTCACCGCCGGATATTTCACGAAACCGCGGCGGCTGGAGCCGTCGTACTCGTAGGCGGGTCCCAGATCCCCGAAGCGGCGCAGGAACTCCAGCAGCCGCTCCTTGTCGTCCTTGGTGAGCGTCCGGTTAAGCGCCCCGACATTCGTCGCTTTAGCCAGGAGTTCCGCGATATATCCGTACATGTCGGCACGTGCGGCCCTCGCCCGGACCGTCCGCCCCTTCGTATGCACATAGGCATGGGCGTTGTTGTTGACGAACGTCTCGATCGGGATGCCCAGCTCGCGGCAGTAGTCCATGGTCAGCATCCACGGCGCGATCCGCCCGGGCCCGGCGTTGAAGTACACGCCCTCCCCGAACCTCACCTCCTGCGCGGGCCCCGACGTCTCGCTCACCCGATCGCCCCCGCGCAACGTCAGGTTCCGCCCGCCCGCACGCTCCCCGGCCTCCAGCAGCGTGCAGTCGTAGCCCGCCTTCCCCAGCTCATAGGCCGCGGTGAGCCCGGCGACCCCGGCCCCGACGATCACGACCCTGGCCGAGCCCTTCCCCCTCAGCGCGAAGTCGCCCGGCGCCGGCGGCGTGAACGCCCTGCTCTGCTCGGCCGGCGCCAGCCCCAGCGCCCCCATGGCCGCGTACATCGCCCCGGCGCCCCCGGCCGCGCCGATCCCGACCAGGAGCCCGCGCCGGGTGAGCGCGTTCATCCGTAAGGACCGCTACCGCACGCGACCTGCCCGCCGATGGTGGCGAACAGCCCGAACAACGCCATGATCTGCGTGAAGTCGTCGGTGGTGAACTCGGTGTGCCGCGTCCCCGCCGTCTTCACCCCCGGGATCAGCGCCACGGCCGCCGCGATGGCCGTGGAGTTCCACTCCACCCCCAGCGTGTACGGCGGCGCCACCACGTAGGGCGAGAAGTCCGGCAACCGGGTCAGCGCCCGCCGGGCCGCCTCCCGGATCCGCTCCTGAGCCACGACCGGCGGCAGCAGCTCGGCCGAGAACTTGTCGATGCCCTTCTTGACCGCCACGGTCTCGACGTCGCCGAGCAGCTCCCGCGCCTCCTCCCCCACGGCCTCGTCGCCCGCGACGAGCACGACCGGCACCCCGTGGAACCCGGCGCAGGCGGCCACGATCCGCGTCTCCCCGCACACCTCGCCGTTGAGGTAGACGTTCTGGATCTCCTTGCCCATCCAGGTGTGGTTGAGCACCCCGTGCGGCACCCCGGCCCGCGCGTGATAGCCGACGAAACAGGCGGCCGAGAAGGAGCCGTCGAGCCCTTGGGCCATCCGCTGCGACTTCCCCGGCCCCCTGATCAGGGTGGCCCGCGGGTCGAGCAGATCGATCCGCAGGTTCTTCGTCGAGCCGTGCGCGTCGTTGACCAGCACGGAACCCGCCCCCGCCGTGAACGCCCCCTCGATCGCCGCGTTCGCGTCGGCGGTCATGAGCTCACACCCGCGCTCGTACCCACGCTTGCCCGCGTGCATCTCCTCCGGGTCGGTCAGCCCGGTCACGCCCTCCATGTCGACCGACAGGTAGACCTTCACGATCCCCATTCCTCCACGCGCCGCGCCTGCGCCGGGGTCATCAGCCCCGTGTTGTCCGCCATGAACGCACTCACCGGCTCCCGCCACGGCTCGGGAATCTCCGCCAGCGCCGGTGGGTAACAGTGCTCCAGCCAGCCGGTGGACGCCTCGGTGGCGGCGAAGTGGTCCAGCGCTCCGGCCAGCACCGACTCTTCCACACCGGGGATGCGGGCCAGGCCGTACTCGATCATCTCCATGCCGCCGTAAGGCGGCCTGCGCAGCCACTTGCGCACCACGGCGCGGTCGGCCGTGAGCGGCGTGTCGAGCGGGCGCCGCTCCACGGCGGCCTGGATGATCTCCTTGTAGAGGCATTTCCCGCAGGTACGGCAGGGCCCGTCGGTGCCCTGGAGGCACCACCTGACCTGGTCCCTCAGCTCGGAGCCGAGCGCCAGCCGCATCGTGACGGCCTCGCTCACGCCGCCCACCGGCAACACGATCGGGACCCCCGCCGCCGCGAACAGCCGCCCCCACTGCCCGTGCGGCGCCCACATGGGGTTGTCCGGCGTGAACCGCAGCAGGTACCGGTCCCCGCCCAGCCAGCGCGAGCCCAGCTCGTACCCGAACGCCAGCCCGCCGAGATCCATCCGATCGGCCAGCAGCAGCGCTCCCGCGGCGACCGCGTGGTGCTCCGGGTAGCCGGGGCGCGGCTCGGCCAGCGTGAACTCCAGGTCGGAGGTGACGGTCGTGAGCTCCCTGCCCGTCTTCTTGGCGAGCTCGGCCACCACGTCGGCGCGATAGTGCGTCCACCTGTTCGGCACTCTCGGGTGCGGCGCCCGCCTGAAGTGCACGAACGGCGCCTCGGGAAAGATCGCCGCCGCGGCCACCGAGTCGGCTCCGCCGCTGTAGGAGATCGCCAGGACGCGCCCCTGCCGGCGGGGTTCGGCCCGGACCGGCTCCGCCTCGACGCCCCACCCGTCGTGCAGCGCCTCGGCCACCCGTTCTGAGACGGCCCGATCGAAGGTGATCCGCTTCCTGGTCCAGGGCGCCACCACCGTCCAGGCGGCCACCGCGAACAGGTCAGGATGCGCGTCGTCCGGCACCCCTCCGATCGCGCACTCGGCGATGCGCAGCTTGACCGGGTGCGCGTCGGCCGCCCGCCCGGTGATCTCGTCCTCCGGGTCGAGCCGGAACGCTAATCGAGCCCCATCCCAGGACACCCTCACGACCGCTCCTTGAGCCCGTCGATCGCCTGCCAGACCAGGACCTCGTTCTGCAGGACGTGGTCCATGGCGTCGGCCGTCTCCCTGGACAGCCGGTGCGCGTCGCCCGCCTGGGTCGTGAGCCGCCTGACCTCCTCCTGGAGGGTGACGACCTCGCGGCGCAGGGTCTGCACCTCCCAGAGGGCGTCCTTGATGTCCTGGCGATGGTCGGCGACCGAGATGTAGCGGGAATCAAACCAGCCTCGCACGGCCCTACGCAGCCGGACAGGAACCAGGACGCGCATCATGAACCGTCACCATACCGGCATCGAGGGCGCTTTCGGCTTCTCCCAGAAGATCGAATATCGGCGCAGAAGATGGCGGCGATACCGCATGCCGGGCAGGAGCCGGCGCGCCGCCGCACGCACCTCCGCGTACCCCATGTCCGCCGGCCTACCCGGCATCCCTTCCGGCGCCTTCGCCCGCCGTACCTTCTTGATGATCCATACGGCGGGCAGCCCCGGAATCCTGATCAGCCAGTCGGCCGGGGTGACGTCCCGCGCCAGGCCGACGACCACCAGCCGGCCGCCGGGCCGCAGCAGGTCGCGCATCCGGGTCAGGGCCGCCTCGAAGTCCATGTGATGGATGGTGGTGACGGAGCAGACGAAGTCGTATCCCTCGGAGGGGAGGTCCTCGGTGAGGAAGTCGCCCTCGATGAGGGTGATGTCCGTCCGGTCGCCGACGAGGGCACGCGCCCGGCCGATCATCTCGGCGGAGAGGTCGATGCCCGTGACCCGCCGCGATCGCCCGGCCAGTTTCCCCGCCAGCAGGCCGTCCCCGCAGCCGACGTCCAGCGCCTGACCGCAACCGTCGGGGACGAAGCGCAGGATGCCGGGATGCCTGGCGACGTTGGTGTTCCAGTAGGCGGTCACCGGCGGAGCGCCGCGCCGAGGCGCCGGATGATCTCGGCTTCGCCGGGATGGTCGCCGGCCGGGGCGTGTTCGGTGATGGCGGCGCCGACGACGTCGTCCAGCCGGGAGATCAGGTCGATCAGCAGGGACGGGCGGACGCCGTCCGGCTCGGGGTAGCAGACCGAGCCGAACTCGGCGGGTTCGAGGACGTCCAGGTCGACATGGACGTACACCGGCCCGGAGAGGCCGTCGAACGCCCTCTCCAGGTGGTCGGGGCCGTGCACCCGCAGGCCGGTCTTGCGGAGGTAGTCGCGTTCGCCGGCGCCGCCCGCCCTGACTCCGGCGAGGACGACCTGCTCCGGCGTCAGGGTCGGTGCGGGGGTGAGCAGGGCGGGGCCGTCGCCGAGCAGCGTGCGCACGACCATGCCGTGGAAGGCGCCCGACGTCAGCTCGCCGGGGCCGTACACGTCTGGATGCGCGTCGATCCACAGCACCGTGAGCCGGTCGCCGTAGCGCCGGCGGGCCGCGGCGATCGGCGCGATGTCCACCCCGCAGTCGCCGCCCACGGTGATCACGAAATCGTCGATCTCCGCCAGCGCTTCGCCGGTCAGCTTCAGGTTCGCGGCCAGCGCGTCACGCGCGCGGACGCCGTCCACGATGCCGGTGCCCCCGTCTGCGACCGGCACCGTCACCACGGTGCCCGCTCGCACGAGCTCCGCGGTCCGGTGTGCTCCCGGGGCCAGGAGGGCGGCCTTGCCGGAAGCCGATCCCTGCCATTGGGGCACGCACAGCACTGTCGTCATGATGTCTCCGAGTTCCCTGGACCTGCGTGATGAACGCCGCCCCGCTCAGGGCGACCTGGTCGGTCAACGCACCGACAGGTCAGTCCAGCCCGCTCGGTTCTGCCGCAGCATGCGGCGCATTTCCCAGGTGTGCAGGGGCACCTCCACCAGATGGCCGAGGGCGACGACACTCAGCCGGCTAAGGGTGCGCACAGTGGGCACGCTACTCGATCCCGGTCGCGATCGTCCACGATGGAGTTCTGCGAATGCGGAACGAACCTTTCCGCATTCGGGTCTACCGTGGGACACATGATCAAGCCCTTCACCATTGACGTCCCGCAGGCCGACCTCGACGACCTCCGCGACCGCCTGGCTCGCACCCGCTGGCCCGTCCGGCTCCCCGGCGCCGAGTGGAGCCGCGGTGTGCCGGTCGCATACCTGCGCGAGCTGGCCGCCCACTGGGTCGACGGCTACGACTGGCGGGCCTGGGAGGCGAAGATCAACACCTTCCCGCAGTTCACCACCGAGATCGACGGCCAGCTCCTGCACTTCTTCCACGTGCGCTCCGCCAACCCGGACGCGCAGCCGTTGATCATCACCCACAGCTGGCCCAACTCGATCGCCGAGTTCACCGACCTGCTCGGCCCGCTGTCGGAGGACTTCCACGTGGTAGCGCCGTCGCTGCCCGGCTTCGGCTTCTCGCCCATCGATCCGGCGGACGAGCGGCCGTGGGGTCTCGAGCGGGTCGCGCGCACCTGGGACGAGCTGATGAACCGCCTCGGCTACGAGCGGTACGGCGCACACGGCAACGACGCGGGAGCGCTGGTCTCCGCGCAGCTCGGCGCCCTGTTCCCCGAGCACGTGACCGGCGTGCACCTCACCGGCGGCCTCGGCGTGCCCACCGGCCCCGAGGACATGGAAGGGCTGTCGGAGGAGGAGCGGGCGAGCCTGTCCTGGGTCACCGAGATGCTCAGCGGCGCCGGCGGCAGCTCGTACGCCCCCTACCTGACCGCGCGGCCCCAGACGCTCGGTTACGGCTGGGCGGACTCACCGGTGGCGCAGCTGGCGTACCTGGTCGAGCGCTTCAAGGAGTTCGACGGCTGGGGCTCGGAGGACGAGCCGATCGCCCGCGACCTGATCCTGACCAACGCCAGCATCTACTGGCTGACCGGCACCGGCGCCTCCTCCTCGTGGACCTACTACGAAGGCGCCGCCGGCCTGCCCGTCGACCAGGACCGCGTCCCCACCGGCGTCTCCCATGGCGGCTCCGCCGCCTTCCGGCGCATCGCCGAGCGCAAGAACCGCATCGTCCACTGGAACGACCTCGAGCACCCCAGCCACATGCTGGCCATGGCCGCGCCCGGCCCGCTGGCGGCCGACATCCGCCACTTCTTCAGGAACGTTGTCCCCACGGGGTGACCACGGCCACCTGCGGGAACAGCGTGTCCACCGCCCCGAGCAGGATGAGGATGCCCGCAATCCAGATCATCCAGCTCAGTGCCGTACGGGAGCCGGAGGCGAGCTTCTCCTGCCAGCGCTCGAACCGGGCGCGCATCCGTTCGCCCAGCGCCAGCCAGGCGAGATAGAGCAGGACGCCGGGGAGCACCATGATGGCCACGTACACGCCGAGGAGCGGCGCCCATTGGGCGAGCGCCAGGCCGGCCGAGGTCATGATGGCGATCGCCCCGAAGTACGGCACGGCGGTGGCGAACTCGAACAGCCAGGTCCCCAGCCCGAGCAGCAGCATCGCGCGCATGGTGAAGGACTGGGGCCGGCTGGAGGCACGTTCCGGGTTCTTGGCGGGGATGTAGTAGCTCCCCACGATGAGCCCGATGCCGAGGGCGCCCTGCCCCCAGGCCCACACGATCTGGTCGACGGCGGGCACGAGCGCGCCCAGGCCGAACATGAGCAGGACGCCTAAGCCGAAGTACGCGATCGCCACCGACCCCAGGTAGGCGGCCAGCAGCGCGCCCGCCCGCTGCGGCCTGGCCAGCAGCAGGAACAGCGTCACTCCGATCACGGTGGGACTCAGCGTGTCGAGCAGGGCCAGTCCGAGCACCGCGCCAATCGTCTCGATCGACAAATCCGTCTCCCCCTGGAAGCCGACAAGTCGTAATAACACACCCGTGCCAATTAAAGTAACACGCCCGTGCTAACATGTGGAGGTGCCTCGACTCGTTGATCATGACCAGCGGCGGGCGGAGATCGGCGAGGCCGCGATCCAGGTGATCCTGCGGGAAGGGCTGAGCGGCGTGACCGTGCGCGGAGTCGCCGCCGAAGCGGGCTGGTCCACCGGGTCCCTGCGGCATTACTTCGGCAATCAGCATGAGCTGCAGGCGTATGTCGTGCAGGCCACCAACGACACCCTCCGCCGGCGGGTCATGGCCCGCCTGGAGCGGCCCCGGAACCAGGGGTCGATGATCGAGCAGATCGCCGGCATCGTGGAGGAGATGCTGCCGCTGGACGCGGAGCGGCGCGAGGAGTACGCGCTCTGGTCGGCGATCGTGGAATGGGAGCGTCAGCACCCGCCGGAAGGCGGCTCCGCGACGTGGAACGACCAGCGGGCGCTGTATCGCCAGGTCATCGCCGTCATCCGCGGAGACGAGCCGGTCCGCGAACCGGGTGCGGCCGCGCTGCCGCACCCCGATCCCCATGTCGAGCTCTGGGCGGCGATCCTGCACACGTTCGTGGACGGGCTCGCCGCCCAGATCGTGAACACCCCCGGCGAGGTGTCCGCGGAAACCGCGGGGCTCCTGCTGCGGTCGCTGCTGGAGGTCGTGCCGCGCCGGTTCAGCGGCCGGTGAACTTGGGCTTGGCCTTCTCGGCGAAGGCGCGCATCCCGGTCTTGGCGTCCTCCGTGGCGAACAGGCCGGAGAACTGCAGGCGCTCGATCTCCAGACCGGTGTCCAGGTCCACCTCCAGGCCCTGGTCCACGGCCTGCTTGGCGGCGCGCAGCGCCACGGACGGGCCGCCGGCGAAGGTCGCGGCCCACTCCAGGGCGGCGGTGTAGACCTGGTCGTCGGCCACCACCTTGTCCACCAGGCCGAGCGACAGGGCCTCCGCGGCGCTCACGTGCCGGCCGCTGAAGATCAGGTCCTTGGCCTTCGACGGGCCGATCAGCCTGGGCAGCCGCTGAGTGCCTCCGGCGCCGGGGATGATCCCCAGCAGGATCTCCGGCTGGCCCAGCTTCGCGCTCTCCCCGGCCACCCGGAAGTCGGCGCACAGGGCCAGCTCGCAGCCACCGCCCAGCGCGTAACCGGTGATCGCCGCGATCACCGGCTTGCCGATCCGCGCCACCGCGGTAAAGCAATCCTGCAATGTCCGCGAATGGGCCGACATATCGGCATAAGACATGTCGGCCATCTCTTTGATGTCGGCCCCGGCGGCGAACACGCGCTCCCCGCCGTAGACGATCACGGCCTGCACCGCGGGGTCGGCGTCGACCAGGCGCGCCGCCTCCCCGATCTCCTGCTGGACCTGCCCGTTGAGGGCGTTCATCTTGGGACGATCGAGCCTGATCGTCGCGATCTGGTCGGCCACCTCGACACGCACGAACTCACCCATGGCACGCACGCTACCGGACTCATTCGGCGAAGAAGAGAACAGGTCCCTCCACCCGTACCTCGACCCGATCCCCCGGCCGGTGGCCGACGCCGCGGGTCCTGGCCCGCACCGAACCCCCGTCCGGCAGCAGCACCGTGATCGCGGCGTCGTGGCCGAAGAACTCCACCCGCTCCACCACCCCGGAGCCACCGGGAGACAGCACCAGTTGCTCCGGCCGCACCGCCACGTGCCCCACGCCGGACGCGCCGGAGTCCGGCAGGGAGCCGAGGGCGCACACCACCACGCCGTCCGCGGCCGAGGCCGCCAGCACCACCGCCTCGCCCACGAACGTCGCCACCCCCAGGTCGGCCGGCCGGGCGTACAGCTCCTCCGGCGTACCCTGCTGCACGATCACGCCGTCGCGCATGACCGCCACCGTGTCGGCCATCGACAGCGCCTCCTCCTGGTCGTGGGTGACCAGGACGGCGGTGGCGCCCGCCTTCTTCAGCGCGGCGCGCACGTCGTCGCGGACGGTCCCGCGCAGCGACCGGTCCAGCGCGTTGAACGGCTCGTCGAGCAGGACCACGCCGGGCCGCGGGGCGAGCGCGCGGGCCAGCGCGACCCGCTGCTGCTGCCCCCCGCTCAGCTGGTACGGCATGCGCGTGCCGTACCCGCCGAGCCCGACCAGCTCCAGGCACTCCTCCACCCGAGCCGCCACCTCGGCCGAGCGTGCGCGGCGCCCGAGCCCGAAGCCCACGTTCCCGGCCACCGACAGGTGCGGGAACAACGCCGCCTCCTGCGGCACGATGCCCACCCGGCGCTTCTCCGGGGCGAGCCCGCCGACCTCCCTCCCGGCGATCCGCACCGATCCGGCGTCCGCGCGCTCGAACCCGGCCACGACCCGCAGCAAGGTCGTCTTGCCGCACCCCGAGGGCCCCAGGACCGCGGCCAGCGCCCCGTCGGCGACCTCGAGCGCCGCGCCGCGCAGCACCGGTGTCGCGCCGAACGCCTTGCGCACCCCGCGCACGCGCAGCCCACTCATGTCGCTCACCTCCCCGCTCACCCCGCTCATGTCGCTCGCCTCCCCGCTCACCCCGCTCATGTCGCTCGCCTCCCCGCTCACCCCGCTCATGTCGCTCGCCTCCCCGCTCACCCCGCTCATGTCGCTCACCTCCCCGCTCACCCCGCTCATGTCGCTCACCTCCCCGCTCACCCCGCTCATGTCGCTCACCTCCCCGCTCACCCCGCTCATGTCGCTCGCCTCCCCGCTCACCCCGCTCATGTCGCTCGCCTCCCCAGCAGGAATCCGGGCACCGCCGCCAGCAGCATGAGCAGCGCGGCGTACGGCGCGGCCGCCGCGTAGGACCCGGACCCGGTCTCCGTCCACAGCCGGGTCGCCAGCGTCTCCATCCCGGTCGGGCGCAGGAGCAGCGTGGCGGGCAGTTCCTTCATCGCGGTCAGGAACACCAGCGCGGTCCCGGCCAGCACGCCGGGCAGCGCGAGCGGCAGCGTGACCTGGCGCACCGCGCCGAGCGGGCCGCGCCCGAGCGAGCGGGCCACCTCTTCGAGCACCGGCGGCGACTGCAGGACGGAGGCGCGCACCGCCCCCACCGCCGCGGGCAGGAACAACACCGCGTAGGCCAGGACGAGCAGCGGCCACCGCTGGTACAGCGGGTAGGCGTAGCGGACGGCGAAGAAGACCAGCGACAACGCGATCACGATGCCCGGCAGCGCGTGCCCGACATAGGCCGCCTGCTCCGTGAACCGGGACAGCCGCCCGGCGTACCGGGCCGCGATGATCCCCACGGGTACGGCCAGCGCCACCGTCATCAGGGCGCCGGCGGCCGAGACGCCCAGCGTGGACAGGGTGGCCGAGACCAGGGTGGCGGCGTCCAGGCCGCGCGAGGAGCCGGCGGCCAGCCAGTACCCGATGCCCGCCAGGGGGAAGCCGACGGCCAGCGCGGCGACCAGCCCGGTCCAGGCCAGCGCGGGCGCCTTCCAGGCGCGGACCGTGACCCGGCGCCGGGCGGGGGCGCCGCGCAGCGCGTAGGCGGCGCGGCCCCGCGAGCGGCCCTCGGCCAGGACGATCACCAGGGTGATCAGGACCAGCACGAGCCCGAGGACGGCGGCCGGGGTGCGGTTGAAGCTGGCCCGGTAGGCGGTGTAGATCTGCGTGGTGAAGACGTCGAAGCGCATGATCGAGACGGCGCCGAACTCGGCCAGCACGTACATGGCGACCAGCAGCCCGCCGGCCGCCGCCGACGGCCGGAGCTGGCGCAGCACGACGGCCAGGCGCCCCCGGCCGAGCGAGAGGGCGACCTCTTCGAGCGCCGGGTCCATGCGGCTGAGTGCGGCGGCGACCGGCAGGTAGACGTAGGGGTAGACGCACAGGGTGAGCACCAGCGCGGATCCCCAGAAGCCGGAGATGCCGGGAAAGGCGGCTACCCAGGTGTAGGCGGCCACATAGGACGGCACGGCCAGCGGCAGCGCGGCCAGCGCCCCCCACGCCTTCCTGCCGGGCAGGTCGGTCCTGACCACGAGCCAGGCCAGCGAGATCCCGACCGCGAGGCAGGCGAGGGTGACCACCGCGGCCAGGCCGAGGCTGCGCAGGGCCAGCTCCGCCGTACGCGGGCGCAGGAGAACGGCGGCGACGGCGGGCAGGCCCCCTTCCGCGGCCCGCACGAGCAGGTAGGCGATCGGCGCCAGCGAGAGCGCCGCCGTCAGGAGGGCGGGCACGAGCAGCGCCGCCGGGATGCGCCCGCGGGACATCAGTCCACGACGCCCGTGTCCCGGAGCAGATTCAGCGTCTGCTCCAGCGACTCGAGCTTGCCGAGGTCGATGGCGGGGCCCTTGAGCACGTCCAGCTTGGGCAGCCCGGGGTCGGGCGCGACGCCGGCGACCAGCGGGTACTCCTTGGTCGTCTGCGCGAAGTACTTCTGGGCGTCGGGGCCGAGCAGGTAGTCCACGGCCCTGCGCGCGGCCTCGGCGTGCCGGGTGTTCCTGAGCGTGCCGACGCCCGCCACGTTGATCAGCGCGCCGGGGTCGCCGTTGGGCAGGTAGGCCAGCTTGGAGGGGATGGAGCCCTGCTCGGCGACCTTCTCGTACCAGTAGTAGTGGTTGATCAGGCCGAGCTTGAGCTGCCCGGAGTCGACGGCGTTGAGGATGTCCACGTTGTTGGCGAACTTCTGGGTGTCGTTGGCCTTCATGTCCGTCAGCCACTTCCTGGCCGCGTCCTCACCCTTGAGCACCCGCAGCGCGGTCACGAACGCCTGGAAGGAGGCGTTCGTGGGCGCCCAGCCGACCTTTCCCCTCCATGGGGGGCCGGTCAGCTCGAAGACGCTCTTGGGCGGCGCGGGAACGGTGCGCGGGTCGTAGACGATCACCCGGGAGCGGCCGGAGACGCCGACCCAGTCGGCGCCGCGGTACTGCTGCGGCACCTTGGCCGCCGCCTCCTGCGGCACCGGCGCGAGCACGCCCTGCTTGGCCAGCGCGCCGAGGGCCCCGGCGTCCTGGGAGAAGAAGACGTCGGCGCGCGTGCGCTCGCCCTCTTCGAGGATCTGGGCGGCCAGCTCGGCGCTGTCGCCGTATCTGACCTGGACGTCCAGGCCGGTGGCGGACTTCAGCCGGGCGAGCAGCGGCCCGACGAGCTTCTCGTTGCGGCCGGAGTAGATCACCAGCGAGCCGTCGTCGAAGCCTCCGGCCCCTCCGGAGCCGCACGCGGTCGCGGCCAGCAGAACCAGCGCCGCAGCGATCAGCCTACGCATGTGACTTCCTCAGATTGAGCAGGAACAACAGGACGAAGACCGCCAGCCACGCCACGTGCAGCGGCCAGAAGCCGGGCCGGCGGTAGTCGGGGAGGACGCCCTTGACCGCCTGGTAGACGGGCGAGGCGACCTCCTGGAAGCGCGCGACCCAGGTGATCCGCCCGGCCAGGCCGTCGGCGGCCAGCCAGGCGTAGGTCACCACGCCGGCCAGGCCGAGCGCGCCGGCGGCGGCCTGTTTCCAGGCGCGGTCCAGCCGGCACAGGATCAGGATGAGCGCGAGCGGCAGCACCACGACGAGCTGGCGGCCTGGCCACCAGAAGCCGTGCATGGTCACGGCGGCGAAGGTGGCCGTCAGCCAGCCGGCCGCCACCGGCACCAGCAGCTCCGGCCGCCGGTCGCGCAGGGCCAGGGCGGCGGCCGGGACGAGCAGGAGCCACGCCGGTTGCCAGGCGGCCAGGCCGTACCCCTGGTCGACCATCAGCCCGGCCAGGCGCAGCGCGCGGCCGGCGTAGTCGGGGGCGAAGCCCATCACGCCCCACTCGCCGGAGCGCTGGAAGTGGTCGCCGGTGGCGTACACCGTCCAGCCGCCCCAGATCCAGCGGTGCGCGGCGAGATACACCACACCCATCGCGGCGAAGAACACCGGCAGCGTCTTGGACCGCGTCCGCCACAGGCCCACGGCGGCCAGCGCGGCGGCCACCGGCACGTACTTGACCGACAGCCACGGCAGCGCGATGACCGCCCACGCGAACCACCAGGGCCGCCTGTCCAGGAACGCGACCGCGGCGACCGTGGCCAGGGCGGCCGGGAGCTCGGGGTAGATCTGCTGGCCGTACACGGCGAGAGGCGCACTGGCCGCCGCGACCGCCACCCCCGCCGTGGCGATCTTCGGTGGTACGGCGAAGCGGCGCACGGCCGTCCACAGGGTGAGGGCGGCCAGTGCCCCGGCCAGCAACGCCATCGTGGCCTTGGCCGCCACCCAGCCGCCCAGGCGCATCGGCAGCGCCAGGATGACCGGCAGCAGGGGGTCGTGCGGGCTGATCTGGGAGCCGTCGGCGAGGATCTCGGTCTGCACCGGCAGCTCCTCACCGCCCCACGGCACGTAGCGGCGTTCGGCGAGTTCGTCGGAGATGTCCAGCGACAGGTCCTCGGCCAGGGACAGGGCGGTGAGCAGGTACTGCGGCTCGTCCACGGCCACGTGGGCGCCGAACGTCGAGCGCACCCCGATTCCCGAGGCGGCGGCGGCGATCGCCACGAGCGCCACCACCGCCGTGGCCGAGCGCAGGCCCGCGGCGGCAGGCGCCTTCACCGTGGTCATGGCGCGGCCACCAGCGCCCGTCCGGTCATGGCGGCGTGCTGGCGGCGGACCACGTCGAGCAGGTCGGTCTCCGGCGTCCAGCCGAGCAGGGCGCGCAGGCGGCGGGTGTCGGCCAGCGAGTCGCCCGGCTCGACCGGCGGCGCGGGCTCCAGCGCGTGGCGGATCTCCCTGCCGGTCGCCTCGGCCACGGCCGCGGTCATCGCGCGCAGGCTCTGGCCGCGGCCGGTGCCGAGGTTGACCACGCCGGGCACGCCGGTCAGCGCGATCATGGCGGCGGCCGCCTGGCGGACGTCGGTGACGTCGCGGGTGCGGTCCAGGGAGCCCAGGATGCGCAGGGGATGCCCGCGCAGGGCGGCGTCCAGCCAGACCGCCAGGGCCATGTCCGGCCGCTGCCCCTCGCCGGCCACGGTGAAGGGGCGCACCACGGTGACCGGGCGGCTCCGGCACAGGCGTTCCAGGGCGAGCTTGCTGCGGGCGTAGCCGCCCGCCGGGCGCGGGGTGTCGTCCTCGTGGCTGGGGCGGCCGTGGCGGGCGCCGCCGTACACGGAGCTGGAGGAGGTGACGACGAGGGGCACGTTCGCGGGGACCTCGGCCAGGATCCGCGCGCCCGCGAGCACGTTGTCGCGGTGCCGCAGACGGGCCACGCCGGGGCCCGTCTCGCGCACGCCGGGCCGCCCGGCCAGGTGGTAGACGGCATCCGCCCGGGCCAGGGCGGCCCGCACGAGGCCGTCGTCGTCGAGGAGGTCGGCCGTGAGCACGGTCAGGCCGGGGCGCGCCGGCTGCGTCCGCCGGTCGACGCCGATCACCTGATGGCCCGCGGCGAGCAGTGCTCGGGTCAGCGCCCGGCCGATGAAGCCCGCGGACCCGGTCACGACAACCGTCACGCGTGTCCCTTTCCCTGGCCCCTGCCCGAACTGCTGGGTAAAGGTAGCCTAACCTCACTTCTTTCCGTCATAAAGGTGCCCTATGACGAACCTCGCCAAGCGGGTCCGGCGGCTAGCCGGTGTCGTGGTGCTGGTCATCGCGTGCTGGTACCTCACCCGGGTCGTCTCGTGGGCCGACCTCGCCGCCGCCGGGCGCGCGCTGCTGTCCGACCCGGCCGGGCTCGCGCTCGCCCTGCTGCTGTACGGCGGAGCGTTCGCGCTGCGCGCGTGGTCCTGGACCCGGGTGCTGCCCGGGTTGCCCGGCGGGCAGGCGTGGGCGGCGATCCATGTGGCGTTGCTGGGCAACCATGTGCTGCCGTTCCGGCTTGGGGAGGCGCTCCGGGTGACCTCGGTGCTCCGCCGCACCAGGCCGCCCGCGGGCGGGGCAGTGCCTACCGCGGGCCGGGCAGTGCCTACCGCGGGCCGGGCAGTGCCTACCGCGGGCGGGCCGGCGCCGCTCGCGGCCGGGTCGGTGGTGGCCTCGGTGGTGGCCTCGGTGGTGGCCTCGGTGGTGGCCTCGGTGGTGGCCTCGGTGGTGGCCTCGGTGGTGGCGGTGCGGTCGGCGGATCTGCTGGCGGTGCTGGTGCTGGCCCTGGTCGCGGCGCCGGCGCTGGTGACCGGGCTGGCCGGGTGGTGGTTGTGGCCGGTGGCGGGGGTGCTGGCCGTGCTGATGGGCGCCGCGTTCCTCTGGAGAGGGCGGCTGCCGCGCCCGCGGATCGGGCTGGTGGCCGGGTGCGCGCTGGTGGCCTGGGTGCTGGAGGCGGCCGTGGTGTTCGAGGTGGCCAGGCTGGGCGGGGTGGCGTTGTCGCCGGCCGAGGCGGTGGCGGTGACGGCGGTGACGATCGCGGCCCAGACGGTGGCGGTGACGCCGGGCGGCATCGGGTCGTACGAGGCGGCGGCCACGGCGGCGCTGGTGGCCCTGGGCGCGCCGGCGGGGCAGGCGTTCGCGGTCGCCCTGCTCACGCACGCGGTGAAGACGGCCTACGCGCTGGGGGTGGGGGTTCCCTCGCTTTTCACCCCATCGCCCGGATATTTCGGGAGATTCCGCCTGCCGCGCCGCCTGCCACCTCGACCGTCAAGTCCGGAAATTTCGGCGGATGACCCCATTGTCGTCTTCATCCCGGCCTACAACGAGGAGACCACCATCGGCGAGGTCGTCACCCGCATCCCCGCCCGCGTCGCCGGCCACGACGTCATCACCCTGGTCATCGACGACGGCTCCACGGACGCCTCCGCCCGGCGCGCGGCGGAGGCGGGCGCCGCCGTCCTCCCCCAGCCGGAGAACCTCGGCCTGGGCGCCGCCGTACGACGGGGCCTGAAGGAGGCCGCCGCCAGGAACCCGGCGGCCGCCGTCTACCTGGACGCCGACCTGGAGTACTTCCCCGAGGACCTGGAAACCGTGGCCGCCCCGATCCTGCGGGGGGCGGCCGACTATGTCGTGGGCTCCCGCTTCACCGGGACGATCGAGCGCATGCTCCCCCACCGCCGCTTCGGCAACCGGGTGCTGACGGCGTGGGTGCGCTGGCTGACCCGCCGCCGCGACCTCACCGACGGCCAGAGCGGCTACCGCGCCTTCTCCCCCGCCGCCGTCCGGGCCGCCGAGGTCATCCACGACTACAACTACGCCCAGGTCCTGACCCTCGACCTGCTCGCCAAGGGCTTCGTCTACCAGGAGGTCCCCATCCGGTACTCCTTCCGGCGCAGCGGCGAGTCGTTCGTCAAGCTCGGCCGCTACCTGCGCAAGGTGATCCCCGCGGTGCACCGCGAACTCAACACCTGACGCCGCGGAGGCCAAGGTCAGTCCTC
Organism: Nonomuraea typhae; assembly: GCF_009760925.1. Taxonomy (GTDB): domain Bacteria; phylum Actinomycetota; class Actinomycetes; order Streptosporangiales; family Streptosporangiaceae; genus Nonomuraea; species Nonomuraea typhae. The sequence goes on along the minus strand of NZ_VRLV01000009.1, from coordinate 193,476 downwards.
GACCACGTGCCGGGCGAAGCGGGCGCGGGCCGCCGACCACGCGGCCGCGTCCCAGCCCCGGCCGGTCAGCGCGGCGACCGCGTCGTAGGCCATGGCCATGGCGTGATGGGTGTTGTCGTGGGCGAACAACCCCAACCGGCCGAACGTGGTCACGCCCTCCACCCCGCCGGCCCAGGCGTCCAGCCCGGCCAGGTGCGCGGCGTAGCCGGTGCGGTAGACCGGGTAGACGTGCGGCAGCCGCCGTACCTCGATCCCGGCGAGATTGACCCGCGGCAACCCCGCGCACTCCAGACACTCCCGGATAAGTCCGGAAAAATCGTCGCATGTCCAGATCGCGTCCCCCACCTGGCAGGGGATCTCGAAGCACAGCACGCTCCGGTCCACCGGATCGGCGGCGCTGACCCGGTAGTTGGCCGGCTCGGAGACGCGGGTGACCGGGGTATTCGGGTCGGGCAGGTAGTGGGCGTCGTACGGACTCCACCTGCCGCCCTCGTGCACCGCGTACACCAGCACCATCGCGCGGAACTCCAGCCGACCGGCCGACTCCAGGACGCCGGGAGGAGGCCCGGGTTCGACCAGCCCGGCCAGCGCCGGCATCGGGATCGTGGAGAACACGTGCCCGGCCCGGATCTCCTCCCCGGCGTGCACGACACCGCCCGCCACGCGGGTACAGGCGACCCCGAGCCGGATCTCGGCGCCCGCCTCGGCCGCGGCGTCGGCCAGCGCCTCGGCGATCTGGCCGAACCCGCGCCTGGGGTAGTGGAAGACGCGGCCCTGGCCGTTGCCCGGGCCGCCGAGCACCCGGCGCGCGATCTTCCACGGGCTGTCGGCGGTGACCCGCCTGCGCGCCTGGTCGCCGTCGATCTCCTCGCCGGGCAGCCCCCAGAGCTTGACGGCATAGGGCTCGTACAGGGCGCCGTAGAGCGCCGGTCCGAGGCTCGCGCGCAAGACGTCGGCATAGGTGTCGGCCACGGCCCGCCGTGTGGTCAGGGCGTCGCGCGCCACCCCCGCGAGCAGCCGGTACGGCAGGCGCCGCGCCAGTTCCCCCGCCCGGAGCGGGAAGCCGACGAAGCGCCCGGCCACCCGCAGCCGCCCGTTGCGCGGCCGGAGCTGCAGGTCGGCGCCGAGCAGCCTGCGCAGGGCGGCCAGCAGGTGGGGCGGGGTGGCCGGGTGGAGGCGGTGGCTGCCGTGGTCCACGCGTACCCCGGCGACCTCGAATCCGGCCGAGAGCCCGCCCACGTGCCCGGCGCGCTCGAGGACGACGACCGACAGGCCGCGCTCGGCGGCCCACCAGGCGGCGGCCAGCCCGGCGGGGCCCGCGCCCAGGATCACCAGATCCGCCTCGTTCACAGCCGATCAGCCTACGAGACGTTAAGGAGTGAAAAATTCCTTCGCAAAACTCTCGCTAGAGAAGGAAAATGTTGAGACGCTGACTGCACCTGTGACCCCCCAGTCCTGAGGAGCAGTGAATGCGCAGAGTCTTGGCCATCGTCGCCTTGCTCCCTTTACTCAACGTTTCCCCCGCTCATGCCGATGAACCCGCCGACCGGCAGCAGGCGTTCGCCGCGGCGGCCCAGGAGTTCGAGGTTCCCGAGAGCGTCCTGCTCGGCGTGTCCTACCTGGAATCCCGCTGGGACGCCAACGGCGGACGGCCCAGCAGCGACGCCGGCTTCGGCCCCATGCACCTGACCGATGCCGCCGCCTACTCCACCTCGAACCACCACGAAGAGGGTGAAGAGGACCCGCGTGGTGACGACAGCAGGCCACTCGGCCCGCGCGAGGAGGCGGCACCACCCGCCCCGTCCGAGATCCCCGCCTCGTTGCGGACCATGGAGAAGGCCGCCGAGCTGACCGGCGAGAGCCACGAGAAACTCCGCACCGACCCGGCCGCCAACATCCGCGGCGGCGCCGCGCTGCTGGCCGCCTACCAGAAGTCCCTCGGCGCGCCGCTCAGCGACGACCCCGCCCAGTGGTACGGCGCGGTCGCCCAGTACTCCGGCGCGACCGAGCGCGAAGCCGCCCAGTTCTTCGCCGACGAGGTCTTCGCCACGATCAAGCAGGGCGCCGAGCGCACCACCGACGACGGCCAGCAGGTCAGGCTGCCCGCGCTGCCCGACCTCGAGGCGATCAAGGCGTGGCTCGACAAGCTCGGGCTCAAACTGCCCAGCCGCGACGGCGTCGAGTGCCCGCCCACGATCTCCTGCGAGTGGATCCCGGCCAAGCAGGCCGAACTGCCCGGCGGCAAGTACGGCAACTTCGACACCTCGAACCGGCCGTTCAACCAGAAGGTCGACTACATCATCATCCACGACATGGAGGGATACTGGCGGCCCTCCATCGACCTGCTGCTCAACCCCGCCCGCGCGGCCAGCTGGCACTACTCGCTGCGCTCCAACGACGGCCACATCGCCCAGCACATCAAGACCAAGGACGTCGGCTGGCAGGCCGGCAACTGGTACGTCAACGCCAAGTCCATCGGCCTCGAGCACGAGGGCTTCCTCGCCGAAGGCGCCGCCTGGTACACCGAGGCGATGTACCGCACCTCCGCCAAACTGGTGAGGTACCTCGCGCTCAAGCACGGCGTCCCGCTCGACCGCGCGCACATCCTCGGCCACGACAACGTGCCCGGCACCCTGCCCACGACCGTGCGCGGCATGCACGAGGACCCCGGGCCCTTCTGGGACTGGGACCGCTACTTCAAGCTCCTCGGCGCCCCGTTCCACCCCTTCGGCGGCCCGAAGGCCGGCACCGTCATGATCAAGCCGGACTTCGCGACCAACAAGCCGTACTTCTACGGCTGCGACCGCAAGAACCCCGAGGCCGCCTGCCCGCCCACCAGCGCCGCCACCGTCTGGCTGCGCAAGGAGCCCCGCCCCGACGGCCCGCTCGTGGACGACATCGGCAAGCGCGGCGCCGGCCGCTCCCTCTACAGCGTCTACGACCACAGCGCCCGCGCCGTCACCGGCCAGCGCTACGTCGTCGCCGACCGGCAGGGCGACTGGACGGCCATCTGGTACCTCGGCCAGAAGGCGTGGTTCCACAACCCCGCCGCCGCCCCGACCGCCATCCCCTCGATGGGCCTGGCCGTCACCCCCAAGCCCGGCCTGGCCACCATCCCGGTGTACGGCAGGGCCTACCCGGAGAAGGAGGCATACCCGGCCGACATCCCCTACCAGGAGATCACGCCGCTGCAGTACACCTTCTCCGCCGGTGAGAAGTACACGATGGGCGGCGTGCAGTTCGGCGAGTACTACCGGGCCGTCACCATCGACCCGGCCACCCACAAGGTGGTGCGCGGGAAGACCCTGTACTACCAGATCCAGTTCGGCCACCGGGTGATGTTCGTCAAGGCTGCCGACGTCAACCTGACCTGGGCCTGACCGCCCTAGGCGACCATCGCGGGGTAGTCCGTGTACCCGCGGTGGTCGCCGCCGTAGAACGTCGCGGGGTCGGGCAGGTTGTACGGCCCGCCCGCCTTGATCCGCTCCGGCAGGTCGGGGTTGGCCAGCCAGTACGACCCCAGGGTGACGGCGTCGGCCAGCCCCTCGCGCAGGACTGCGGCGCCCTGCTCCGGCGTGGAGCTCGGGGTGCCGGGCTCCGCCTTCGGGTTGAGGACCAGGACGCCCGGCCACTCCGCCCTGACGACCTTGGTCAGCTCCCGGTCCCACTCCATGATGTGCAGGTAGGCCAGGCCGTACTCGGAAAGGGCGCGCACGAGCGCCGGGTAGAGCTCGGCGGAGTCCTGCTCGCGGATGCCGTTGTTGGGGTTGCGCGGGGAGATGCGGAAGCCGACGCGCTCGGGGCCGATGGCCTCGCCGACCGCCCTGGCGACCTCGACGCCGAACCGGATCCGGTTGCCGACGCCGCCGCCGTAGGCGTCGGTGCGGGTGTTGGCGCTGCCGCACAGGAACTGGTGGATCAGGTAGCCGTTCGCGCCGTGCACCTCCACGCCGTCGAAGCCCGCGGCGATCGCGTTCTCCGCCGCCCGGGCGAAGTCGGCGACGGTGGCGGCGATCTCGGCCGAGGTCATCTCCTTGGGCGCCGGGTGCTCCAGGATGCCCTCGGGGGTGTACAGGGTCTCGCCCGAGGCGATGGGCGACGGGCCGAGCGGCAGGGAACCGCCGGGGTAGAGCCACGGGTGGCCGATCCGGCCGGTGTGCATGAGCTGGGCGAAGATGCGCCCGCCCTGGGCGTGGACGGCGTCGGTCACCTTCCGCCAGCCCTCGACCTGCGCCGCGGAGTGCAGGCCGGGGGTGTCGATGTAGCCCTGGCCGAGCACCGACGGCTGGGTGCCCTCCGTGACGATCAGCCCGGCGGCGGCACGCTGGGCGTAGTACTCGGCGGCCAGCTCCGAGGGCACGGCCCCGCTCCCCGCCCGGCTGCGGGTCATGGGCGACATGAACAGCCGGTTGGGCAGGTCCAGTTTGCCTATGGTCACGGGTTCGAACAGCTCGTTCATCACGCATCTCCTGTCGTCGGGACGGCACGAACGTACGAGCGCAGGAATGACCGCCGAATCAGTACGGTTTACCGGTCTGTGTACGGAGGAGGGCCGGTGCTCTACGGCAGGTCTACCGAGCAGGCGCGGCTCGCCGAGCTGATCGCCGGGGCGCGCGAGGGACGCAGCGGCGCCCTCGTGCTGCGCGGCGAGCCCGGCATCGGCAAGACCGCGCTGATGGACTGGGCGGCCGGCGAGGCGGGCGCGGCCGGGCTGCGGGTGCTGCGGCTGACCGGCATCGAGCAGGAGACCGACCTGGCGCTGGCCGGGCTGGCCCAGCTGTTGTGGCCGGTCCAGGAGCACATCGGCGCGCTGACGCCGCCGCAGGCCGAGGCGCTGCGGGCCGTACTGAGCAGCGCGCCGGGCGGCGCCGCCCCCGACCGCTTCCTGACCGGGCTGGCCACGCTCAGCCTCCTCGCCGACCTGGCCGAGGAGCAGCCGGTGCTGTGCCTGGTCGACGACGCCCACTGGCTGGACCAGGCCAGCGCGGAAGCGCTGCTGTTCGCGGCCAGGAGGCTGGCCGCCGAGGGCGTGGCCGTGGTCTTCGCCACGCGCGAGGACGGCTTCGCCGCCGCGGGACTGGCCGAGGTGCGCCCGTCCCGGCTGGACGCCACCGGGGCCGCGGACCTGCTGACCGTGCACGGCCTGGCCCCGGCGCTGCGCGAGCAGGTCATCGCCGTGTCAGAGGGCAACCCGCTGGCGCTGATCGAGTTCGCCGCCGCTCAGCGGGGCAGCTCGACCGGGCCGGTCCACCTGGCCGTGGCCGAGCGGGTGCTCGGCTCCTTCCGCGCCCAGATCGTGAACCTGCCCGAGCGCACCCGGCTCGTCCTGCTCATCGCCGCCGCCGAAGGCCGGGGCAACCTCCCGATGCTGGTGAAGGCCGGGCAGATCATGGACGTCGGCCTCGACGACCTCGAAGCGGCCGAGCGGACCGGCCTGGTCCAGGTCATCGACGACCGGCTGAGCTTCCGGCACCCGCTGATCGCCACCGCCGCCTACCAAGGGGCGCCGATGGCCCGCCGGATCGCCGCGCACCGAGCGCTGGCCGAGGTCAGCCCCTCGGCGGACTGCCGGGTCCACCACCTGTCGGCCGCCACGACCGCACCCGACGAGAACGTCGCCGCCGAGCTGACCGCCGCCGCGGAACGCGCCCGGGTCCGCGGTGCGTACGGCGCCGCCGCCCGCCTCTACCGGCGGGCCGCCCACCTCTCCCCCGACGAGGGCGACCGGATCGCCAACCTCGACCACGCCGCCAGCGCCTCCCTGACCGCCGGGCACCCCGCCCTCGCCGCCGAGCTGACCGAACACGCCCAAGGGCTGGCCGCGGACGGCGACCCCAGGCTCGCCGGGCTGGCCCAGGTGCGTGCCGCCGCGCTGTTCGAGCTGGGCGAGCGGACGCGGGCCGTACGCCTGCTGATGGAGCAGGCCGGGCGAGCCGACGCCGACCGCGCGGCCGAGATGCTGCGCACCGGCGCGACCTACGCCTGGTTCTCCTGCGAACCCGAACCCGTGCGGGCCGCCGCCAGGAGCCTCACCGACATGGGCCGGCCCGATCCGATGGTCTCCGGCCTGGCCCACCTGATGGACGAGGACTACGCGGGGGCCCTGCCGCACCTCACCCGCTTCCTCACCGAGGCGTCCGTGGACCGGGGCGCCGAGGCCATGTACTCCAGCATGGTCGTCGCCGACGACGCCACCACGCTGGAGCTGGCCGCCGCCGAGGTGGCCCGCTGCCGCGCCCATGGGCTGATCGGCGCCCTGCCCGAAGCGCTGCGCGTGCTGGCCGAGACCCAGGTGCGGGCCGGGCTGCACCGCGAGGCCGAGATGGCCGTGGCCGAGGCGACCGAGATCGTCCGGGTCACCGGGCTGCCGCAGGACCTCACCTGGCTGACGGTCGTCCCCGCGAAGATCGCCGCCATCGAAGGCGACGCCGGCCGCAGCCGCGCCCTGGCCGCCCGCCTGCCCGAGTCGGACACCGCCCACGCCGCCGTCACCCTGAGCCTGCTCGACCTGGGGCTGGGCGACTACGAGGCGGCGTTGTCCCGCCTGGAGACGAGCTGGCGCGGCCCGGGCGCCCACGGCATCGACCTGATCGCCGCCGCCGCCGACCAGGTCGAAGCAGCGGTACGGCTGGGCCGCCCCGATCGCGCGGTACAGCCGCTACGCCGCTTCACCGCCTGGGCCGAGGCCACCGGCCAGCCCTGGGCCCTGGCCGTCGCCGCCCGCAGCCAAGCCCTTCTCACCGACACCCACCAGCCCTCCTCCGAAGCTGCCCCCGCACAGGCGACTCCCCACCCCGAAGGCACCCCCACCCCCGGCCAGACCACTCCCCCCTCCCTCCCCTCCGGGCAGACCACTTCCCCCTCCCTCCCTGCGGGTGCCCCCGCCTCCGGGCAGCCGACTCGGACCGAGGAGCTGTTCGCGCAAGCCGTACACCTGCACCAACAGGGCGGCCGGCCGTTCGAGCGGGCGCGGACCGAGCTGCTCTACGGCGAGTGGCTGCGGCGGGCCAGGCGGCGCAGCGACGCGCGGACGCCGCTGCGGTCCGCGCTGGAGATCTTCGAGCGCCTCCGGGCCACCCCGTGGGCCGAGCGGGCGCGGGCCGAGCTGCGGGCGACCGGCGAGAGCGTGGTGGCGGCCGAGGCGACCGCGGCCCACCCGCGTGACCGCCTCACCGCGCAGGAGCTCCAGGTGGTACGGCTGGCCGCCGAGGGCCACAGCAGCAAGGAGATCGCCGCCCAGCTATTCCTGAGCAAGCGCACGGTGGAACACCACCTGTACAAGGCCTACCCGAAGCTGGGCGTCGGCTCCCGCCGCGAACTGGCCCGCCTGGACCTGGCCGGCGCCGGCTAGGCCGAGGAACGATCAGCGCTTCTTGACGAAGGCGGCGACCGCCTGCCGGGTGGACTGCAGCGCCTCCTGCGAGGAGTCGAAGGTGCGCTGGGCCACGCCCACGAACACGCAGTCCACCACGACGAGCTGGCTGATGCGGCTGGCCATGGCGGCCGGGCGGAACTCGGTCTCGCGCCCGGCGGAGATGAGCACGTGCTCGGCCAGGTCGGCGATGGACGAGCGGGGGTTGTTGGTGATCGCGACGGTGGTGGCGCCGGCCTCGCCGGCCCGCCCCAGGGGCTCCAGCACGTCGGGCGTCTCCCCCGAGGTGCTGATGCCGATCGCCACGTCACCGGGCTTGAGCAGGACGGCGCTGGTCAGCGCGAGGTGGGCGTCCTGGAAGGCGTGGCTGGACATGCCGATGCGCAGCAGCTTCTGCGCCACGTCCTCGGCCACCAGGCCGGAGGCGCCGACCCCGTAGGCGTCGACCCTGCGCGCGCCGACGATCGCGTCGACGACCACGCCCAGCCGCTCTGAGGTCAGCTGGGCGACGGTGTCGTTGATCGCCTCGGACTCGGCCCTGGCGACCTTGTGGATGACCTCCGACAGCGGGTCGTCGGGGGCCAGGTCGCCGGGGACCAGCCGGTCGGGCTGCGCCGCGGCGGCGGCCAGCGCCAGGCGCAGCTGCGGGTACCCGGCGAAGCCGAGCAGCCGCGCGGTGCGCACGATCGTGGCCTCGCTGGTGCCGGAGGCCGCCGACAACTCGGTGATCGTGCTGCGTGCCACGGTCGCCGGGTCCTCCAGGATCAGCCGGGCCACGGTCTGCGCGGCGGGCGTCAGGGACGGCAGCACACCGCGGACCGTGGCCACCAGGGTGTCGGCCCGCAGGCCATCGCGACTGTCCTCCACACAGACGATTATGGGGCCATTGTCAGCGGAGTGTGCCGTTCGTCATACCAGCGGGTTCCTCGGGCACCGCGATCAGCCCGAGTTCGGCCTTCGAGCAGGCCATCGGATGCGACGGAAGCACGCGGACCGTGTAGCCGAAGGCGCCGGTGCGATCGAGCGGGATCGTCCCTGTGTAATGGGCGCGGCCGTCGTCGCCGCCCGGGCCGTCGGGCGCGAGCTCGAGGTGGCGGGGGCTGATCAGCTCGTCGTGCGGGCCGACCCGGCCGTAGGCGGCCTCCACCACGACGTCGGCGGGGTCGAGGTCGCCCAGCGCGATCGTGGCGCGCAGGTCCAGGGAGGCCCCGACCTCGGGGGTGTCGCCGACGCCCGACGCCTCCACATGCTCCACGCGTACGGCGGGCCATGCCTGGTTCACCCGCAGCCGCCAGGCGGCGAACGACTTGGCCGGGCCGTACCCGTCGGCGGACAGGGCGCGGGCGGAGGCGGCGGCGGGGGCGTAGAGGCCGACCACGTAGTCGCGCAGCATGCGGCCGGCCAGCACCTTCGGGCCCAGGGTGGCGAGCGTGTGCTTGACCATCTCCAGCCAGCGCCTGGGCAGGCCCTCGCCGGAGCGGTCGTAGAAGCGGTCGGCCACCTCGTGCTCGATCAGGTCGTAGAGGCCCGCGGCCTCCAGTTCGTCGCGGCGGTCGGGGTCGGTGACGCCGTCGGCGGTGGGGATGGCCCAGCCGTTGGTGCCGTCGTACCACTCGTCCCACCAGCCGTCGCGGATCGACAGGTTGAGCCCGCCGTTGAGCGCGGACTTCATGCCGGAGGTGCCGCTGGCCTCCAGCGGGCGCAGGGGGTTGTTCAGCCAGACGTCGCAGCCCTGCACGAGTTCCTGGCCGAGGGCCATGTCGTAGTCGGGCAGGAAGACGATGCGGTGGCGCACGTCCTCCTGGTCGGCGAAGGTGACGATCTGCTGGATGAGCTTCTTGCCCCCCTCGTCGGCCGGGTGCGCCTTGCCGGCGATGATGATCTGGATGGGTTTGACCGGGTCGAGGAGCAGCGACCTGAGGCGGTCCGGGTCGGAGAGCATGAGCGTGAGCCGCTTGTAGGACGGCACGCGGCGGGCGAACCCGATCGTCAGCACGTCGGGGTCGAGCGCCTCGTCGATCCAGCCGAGCTCGGCGTCGGAGCTGCCGCGCGCCCGCCAGGAGGTGCGCATCCGGGCGCGGGCCGACTCCACCAGCCGGCGGCGCAGGATCCCGCGGATCTCCCAGATGTCGGCGTCGGAGATCTTCTGCACGCCTTCCCAGCCCTGGGCCCGCTCGATGAGCGTCGGCAGTTCGCGGCCGGCCAGCTCCATGAGCTCGCGGCCGACCCAGGTGGGCGCGTGCACGCCGTTGGTGATCGAGCCGATCGGGACCTCGTCGAGGTCGAAGCCCGGCCACAGGGTCTGGAACATCCCCCGGCTGACCTCGCCGTGCAGCTCGGAGACGCCGTTGACCCGCTGGGCCAGCCGCATGCCCATGATCGCCATGTTGAACACGCCGGGCTCGGCCTCGGCGCCGAGCGCGAGGATGCGCTCCACCGGGACGGTCGGCCAGGCGGTGTCGCCGCCGAACTGGCGCTCGATCATCTCGGCGGGGAAGCGGTCGATGCCGGCGGGGACCGGGGTGTGGGTGGTGAAGACCGTGCCGGCGCGCACCGCCTCCAGGGCCTCGTCGAAGCTGAGCCTGGCCTCGGTGAGCTCGCGGATGCGTTCGAGGCCGAGGAACCCGGCGTGGCCTTCGTTGGTGTGGAAGACCTCGGGCTCGGGGTGGCCGGTGCTCTCGCAGTAGGCGCGGATGGCGCGCACGCCGCCGATGCCGAGCAGGAGCTCCTGCATGAGGCGGTGGTCGGTGCCGCCGCCGTAGAGGCGGTCGGTGACGTCGCGGGCGGCGGCGTCGTTCTCGGCCACGTCGGAGTCGAGCAGCAGCAGCGGCACCCGGCCTGCCTGCGCGGCCCAGACCTGGGCGTGCAGGGTCCGCTGGCCGGGCAGGCCGACGCGCACCCGGACGTCCTTGAGCAGGGTCAGCGGCAGGCCGCCCGGGTCGAGCGAGGGGTAGTGCTCGAGCTGCCAGCCTTCTGGCGAGAGGGACTGGGTGAAGTAGCCGTGGCGGTAGAGCAGGCCGACGGCCAGGATCGGCACGCCCAGGTCGCTGGCGGCCTTCAGGTGGTCGCCGGCCAGGATGCCGAGGCCGCCGGAGTACTGGGGCAGGGCGGCGGCCAGGCCGTACTCGGGGGAGAAATAGGCGATCGCCCGCGGCGCGTCGGAGAGCGTTTGGTACCACCGGGGCGCTGTCATGTATTCGCGGAGGTCGTCGGCGGCGTCGGCGAGGCGGCGCAGAAAGCGGCGGTCGGCGGCCAGCTCGCGCAGCCTGGCGGGATCGACGGCACCGAGCAGCGCTACGGGGTCGTGCCCGACCTGACGCCACAGGGCGGGGTCGACCTCGGCGAACAGGTCCGTGGTCTCCGGGTGCCACGACCAGCGGAGATTGTGGACGAGCTCGCCGAGTGCGGCCAGCTCCGCGGGGAGGACGGTGCGGACGGTGAACCTGCGGATAGCTCTCACGTTGGGAACCCTAGAGCGTTGAAGGGACGGGCACGAGCTGATCTGGACGAGTGGGTCCCTCACCATGCGCAAAGCCCTTCAAACCCTCTTCCGGGGAAAGGCATGAAGGGGGACTATTGGGGCAACCCCCTCATATGGCTGTCCTGGGGAACACTTCGGATGGCTGTCCGCCGCTGCCCACGACGAGATGCAAGGATCGATCCTGCCCTCTGCGGACCTTGAGCCATGAGAATGGAAACGATGATCGGACGTATTCCTATCACGGACATCCAGCCTGTCGTCGATTGCGGGCAGTGGCCCGCGAAGTCGGTGGCCGGCGAGACCTTCGACATAGCCGCCACGGTGTTCCGCGAGGGACACGACGCGGTGGCCGCTGGAATCGTGCTCACCTCCCCCGACGGACAGCGGGGGCGGCTGAAACCCATGCGCGAGCAGGGCCAGGGGACCGACCGCTGGGCCGTGCCGGTGACGCTCGCGGCCGAGGGCGACTGGCAGTTCCGGGTGGAGGCGTGGAGCGACCCCATCGCCACCTGGCTGCACGACGCCGGGATCAAGATCCCGCGCGGGATGGACACCGACCTCATGTGCGAGGAGGGCGCGCGTCTGTTCGAGCGCGCCGCCAAGGGTGTACGGCCGGCCGACTGCCCCGGCCCCCAGAACGGCGACGACGCCTGCGGGCACCGGGCGGCGCTGCTGTCGGTGGCGGCCACGCTGCGCGAGGACGAGCTCGATCCCCGGGCGCGGCTGTCGATCGCGCAACTGCCGGATACCGCGGCGCTGCTGGAGGCCCATCCGCTGCGGGACATGGTGACCCGCTCCAGGCAGCTGCGGATCCGGGTGGACCGGCGCCGGGCGCTGTACGGGTCGTGGTATGAGTTCTTCCCCCGGTCGGAGGGGGCGGTCGTGGACGCCGCCGGCATCAGCAAGTCCGGAAATTTCCAGACTGCGGCCAAGCGGCTGCCCGCCATCGCCCGCATGGGCTTCGACGTCGTCTACCTCCCCCCGATCCACCCGATCGGCCACACCTTCCGCAAGGGCCGCAACAACACGCTCACCCCGGAACCCGACGACCCGGGCTCCCCGTGGGCCATCGGCTCGGAGGACGGCGGCCACGACGCCATCCACCCCGACCTCGGCACCATCGACGACTTCGACGAGTTCGTCGGCCGCGCCCGCGAGCTGGGCATGGAGGTCGCCCTCGACTTCGCGCTGCAGTGCTCCCCCGACCACCCCTGGGTCAAGGAGCACCCGGAGTGGTTCACGATCCGGGCCGACGGCTCGATCGCCTACGCCGAGAACCCGCCCAAGAAGTACCAGGACATCTACCCGCTCAACTTCGACAAGGACCCGGAGGGCGTCTACACCGAGGTCAAGCGGGTGCTGAGGCACTGGATGGACCACGGGGTGCGGATCTTCCGGGTGGACAACCCGCACACCAAGCCGGTGGCGTTCTGGGAGCGCCTGCTGGCCGACGTCCGGCAGACGGACCCCGACGTGATCTTCCTGGCCGAGGCGTTCACCCGGCCGCCCATGCTGCAGACGCTGGCCAAGATCGGCTATCACCAGTCCTACACGTACTACACGTGGAAGAACTCCAAGCACGACGTCGAGACGTACCTGGCGGAGCTGGCCAGGCAGACCTCGTACTTCCTGCGGCCGAACCTGTTCGTGAACACGCCGGACATCCTGCACGAGTACCTGCAGCACGGCGGCATCCCGGCCTTCAAGATCCGGGCCGTCCTCGCCGCGCTGGTCTCGCCGACGTGGGGGGTGTACTCGGGGTACGAACTGGGGGAGAACATCGCGGTACGGCCCGGCAGTGAGGAATACCTCGATAGCGAGAAATATCAGTACAGACCACGCGATTGGGTAGCAGCAGAGCGAGAAGGGCGCAGTCTGGCCCCCTTCATCACGCATCTCAATTTGTTCAGAAGAGCGCACCCTGCCCTTCAGGAATTGCGTAATCTACACTTCCACAGGGTTGACCACCCGGACATGGTCTGCTTTTCCAAGCGGCTTTCCGGCGCCTATGACACGGCCACACGACGGCACGGGCTCGGCGACGTCGTCCTGGCGGTCATCAACCTCGACCCGCACAACACCCATGAGGCCACGGTCGATCTCGACCTGCCCGCCCTCGGACTCGACTGGAACGCCGAGTTCGTCGTCGACGACGAACTCACGGGGGAGTCGTACCGGTGGCATCAGCAGAACTACGTGCGCCTCGACCCCCACATCCACCCGGCGCACATCCTCACCGTGCGAGCGGCTCATAGGTAAACGAAGCCATTCGGGGAGTCCAACTTGTCAGACATCGTTCACTCCGCCGCCATCCCCAACACCTTCGACGAAGAGAAGCCACGCGACCCCTACTGGTACAAGCGCGCGGTCTTCTACGAGGTGCTCATCCGGGGCTTCGCCGACTCCAACGGCGACGGCACCGGCGACATCAAGGGCCTCATCCAGCGCCTGGACTACCTCCAGTGGCTGGGAGTCGACTGCCTGTGGCTGTTGCCCTTGTTCGAGTCGCCGTTGCGTGACGGCGGCTACGACATCGCCGACTACATGAAGATCCTCCCGGAGTTCGGGGACCTCGGGGACTTCGTGAAACTGGTCGACGAGGCACACAAGCGCGGCATGCGGGTGATCGCGGACCTGGTGATGAACCACACCAGCGACGCGCATCCCTGGTTCCAGGCCTCCCGGCACGACCCCGAGGGGCCCTTCGGCGACTTCTACGTCTGGAGCGACACCGACGAGAAGTACCAGGACGCCCGGATCATCTTCATCGACACCGAGACCTCCAACTGGACCTACGACCCGGTGCGCGGCCAGTACTACTGGCACCGCTTCTTCCACCACCAGCCGGACCTCAACTACGAGAACCCGGCGGTGCAGGCGGCGATGCTGGAGGTGCTGCGCTTCTGGCTGGACCTCGGCATCGACGGTTTCCGCATGGACGCCATCCCCTACCTGTTCGAGGAGGACGGCACCAACTGCGAGAACCTGCCCAGGACCCACGCCTACCTCAAGCGGGTGCGGGCCGAGGTGGACCGCCTCTACCCCGACCGGGTGCTGCTGGCCGAGGCCAACCAGTGGCCGACGGACGTGGTCGAGTACTTCGGCGAGACCGTGGGCGGCGGCGACGAGTGCCACATGGCCTTCCACTTCCCGCTCATGCCGCGCATCTTCATGGCGGTACGACGGGAGTCGCGTTACCCCATCTCCGAGATCCTGGCCCAGACGCCGAAGATCCCGGAGAACTGCCAGTGGGGCATCTTCCTGCGCAACCACGACGAGCTGACGCTCGAGATGGTGACGGACGAGGAGCGCGACTACATGTACTCCGAGTACGCCAAGGACCCGCGCATGCGGGCCAACGTCGGCATCCGGCGGCGGCTTGCGCCGCTGCTGGAGAACGATCGCAACCAGATCGAGCTGTTCACCGCGCTGCTGCTGTCGCTACCCGGCTCTCCCGTGCTCTACTACGGCGATGAGATCGGCATGGGGGACAACATCTGGCTCGGGGACCGCGACGGCGTGCGCACCCCGATGCAGTGGGACCCCGACCGCAACGCCGGTTTCTCCGACTGCGACCCCGGCCGGCTCTATCTGCCGGTCATCATGGACCCGATCTACGGCTACCAGGCGATCAACGTCGAGGCGCAGCAGAAGAACGGCGGCTCGCTGCTCCACTGGACCAAGCGCATGATCGAGATCCGCAAGCGTCACCCCGTGTTCGGGCTGGGCGAGTTCACGGAGCTGAACTCCTCCAACCCGAGCGTCCTGGCCTTCGTCCGCGAACTGGGCGACGACCGCATGCTCTGCGTCAACAACCTGTCGCGCTTCCCTCAGCCGGTCGAGCTGGACCTGAGGAGATTCACCGGAGTCTCCCCGGTCGAGACCATGGGCGGAGTACCTTTCCCCCCGATTGGCGAACTTCCGTATCTTTTGACGCTTCCTGGGCATGGTTTCTACTGGTTCACTCTCCCACCGGCCCAAGCCCAGGAGGAGTAAGACGTGCTCGAGCAGCTCCTTGCCGCATGGCTCCCGCAGCAACGCTGGTTCGGCGGCAAGGGGCGGCCGATCGACTCGGTGTCCGTCGACTCGGACATCGAGCTCGGCCCCGGCCTCCGTCACCTGATCGTCGCGGTCTGGCAGGACGGCTCCCGCGACCGCTACCAGCTGCTCCTGGGCGTCCGCGACGAGCTCCCCGACAGGCTGTCACATGCCCTAATTGGGATTTATCACGATAAATATCACTATGACGCGGCGCATGACGCCGACCGCACCTCCTGGCTCCTGACCGGCATGGCCCACGACACCACCACCGAGGGCCTGCGCCTGCGCCACACCCCCGGCGCCGCCATCGACACCTCCGCCCGCAGCCTCGTGCTCGGCGCCGAACAGTCCAACACCTCCCTGGTGTACGGCGACGCCTACATCTGCAAGCTCTTCCGGCGCCTCATCCCCGGGGTGAACCCCGAGCTGGAGATCGTCAACGCCCTGGCCGCGAGGAACGCGCCCCACATCGCCCAGCCGTACGGATGGATCGAAACCGACCTCGACGGCACGCCGACCACGCTCGCGATCATGCAGGAGTTCCTGTCCACCGCCAACGACGGCTGGGCCCTGGCGCTGGCCAGCGTCCGCGACTACTACGCGATCCCCGACCCCGCCCCGGCCCCCTGGGAGACCGCCCCGGCCGACCCGGACCCGGTGACCGCGGCGAACGCCGGCGGAGACTTCTCGGCCGAAGCCCACCGCCTGGGGGCGGCCACGGCCCGCATCCACGCCGAACTGGCCAGGGCCTTCCCCACGGCCACCGTGGAGCCGCCCGAGATCAAGCGCATGGCCGAGGAGTTCCGGCGGCGCCTCGGCCGGGCCATGGCCGAAGCGCCCCAGCTGCGCGAGCACGCCGAGGAGATCGAGACGGCCTTCCAGCGCCTGGACGAGGTGTCGGCCGACGTGCCCATCCAGCGCGTGCACGGCGACTACCACCTGGGCCAGGTCATGCGCACCACCACCGAGTGGATCATCCTGGACTTCGAGGGCGAGCCCGGCCAGCCGCTGGGCGAGCGGAAGGCCCTGTCCTCCCCGCTGCGGGACGTGGCCGGGATGCTGCGCTCGTTCGACTACGCCGCCCGCCACCTGCTGGCCGGCCACCCGGAGGCCGACCGCCTGGAGCCGCGGGCCGCCGACTGGTCCTCCCGCAACCGGGCCGCGTTCCTGGACGGGTACGTCGAGGGCGGCGGCCAGATCGGCGCCACCCAGGAGCCGCTGCTGCGCGCCTTCGAACTGGGCAAGGCCGTGTACGAGGTCGTCTACGAGGCCCGCAACCGCCCCGCCTGGATCTCCATCCCCCTGGCCGCCTTCGGAACCCGCCAGGAATGACGCCCAAGGTGAAGGCACCCGGTTCAGGGACCCACCTGCGACGGGGACGCCCGGTTCAGGCTGCCCGCGACCGCCATCTGCGCAGCCACCCGCCGGCCAACCCACCCCCTGACCGCTCCCCCACCACCGCCGCCGCTCCACCCGGTCAACCTTCCCCCCGGCCGCCCACCTAGCCGGGCAACCCCCAGCCCAGGCGCCCCTCCCTCCGGCCGACCACTTAGCCGGGTGATCCGCCTACAGCGTGTGGTGGTGGGCGTAGGCGGCTGCCTGGGTGCGGTTGCGGACGCCGATCTTGGCGAAGGCGTTGTTGATGTGCGTCTTGACCGTGGTCTCCGCCACCACCAGCGCCTCGGCGATCTCGGCGTTGCTCAGCCCCCGGGAGATCAGTCGCAGCACCTCCGCCTCCCGTGCGGTCAGCCCGTCGGGCAGGGTGTCCGGGCGGACGGGGACGTGCCGGGTCAGTGCCTCCACCAGGCGCCGGGAGACCGGGGCGGCGAAGGTGGACTGGCCGGCGGCGGCCGAGCGCAGGGCGGCGGCGATCTCCGCGCGGCCGGCGTCCTTGGTCAGGTAGCCGCGGGCGCCGGCCAGCAGCGCCGAGGAGACGGACTCGTCGTCGTCATAGGTGGTCAGCACCAGCACGGCCACTCCGGGGTGGGCGCGGGTGATCCGGCGGGTGGCCTCGACGCCGTCCAGGACGGGCATGCGCAGGTCCATGAGGACGACGTCGGGCGCCAGAGCGGCCACCAGGCGCAGGGCCTCCTCGCCGTTCCCCGCGGAGCCGACCACGTCTATCCCGTCCACCAGGTCCAGCAGCGCCACCAGTCCCTCGCGCATGACCTGCTGGTCGTCGACCACGAGCACCCTCACGCCCGCACCTCCACGGTCACCCTCCACGTCCCTTCGCGCCGCCCGGCGTCGAGGGTGCCGCCGATCAGGGCCAGCCGTTCGCGCATGCCGACGAGGCCGAATCCGGCCGGCCGCGGCGGGGCCGTACCGGAGGAGGGGTTGTCGACGGTCAGGAGCACGGAGCCGGCCGCGTAGGTGAGGTCGATGTCCACGCGGGCGCCGGGGGCGTGTTTGGCGGCGTTGGTGAGGGCTTCGCGGGCCGTACGCAGGACGCCCACTTCTACGGCGGGGGCCAGCGGGCGGGCCGGGCCGTGGGTGCGGATTTCGACGGCGGCGGCGTGGTCGTGGCGGTGCTGGGCGGCGAGCGCGGCCAGGGCGTCGGGCAGCGGCGGGACGTCCTCCCGCAGGGCGGCCACGGCGGAGCGGGCCTCGATGAGGCCGTCGGTGGCCAGCCGCAGCGAGCGGCGTACGCGTTCGGCGGCGGCGGCCACGTCGCGTTTCTCCGTGAGGAGGGCGTCGGCCACTTCGAGCTGGACGCGCAGGGCGCCGAGGGAGTGGGCGAGCACGTCGTGGAGTTCGCGGGCGATGCGGGCGCGTTCGTCGAGGGCGGCGGCGCGGGCGCGGTCGGCCAGGCCCAGGCGGTATTGGCGGCGGTGGAGCGCGACGACGAGCATGCTGCCCAGCACGCTGGCGTACACGGCCACGCTGCCCCCGGCCGCGCCGGCGCGGAGCATGCCGCCGACCATCAGCACCAGGTCGGCGGCGGCCACGGCGAGGATCCAGGGCACCGGCGTGCGCGCGTTCGCGCCGAACAGCATGAGCTGGGTGAGAAGGAAGATGAGCCCGTCACTGCCGCCGTGCCCGATCGCGAGGGCGGCGGTGGCCGAGCCGAGGGCGAGGGCGGCCAGCGCGGGCCGCGGCGCTCGCGGGTCCAGCGCGACGAACAGCAGCCAGCAGGCCATGCTGACGCTCAGCAGCGCCCACACCAGGGGCTCGGCCGGACCGGCGGTGGCCAGCGTCCAGCCCAGCAGCGCCGTGACGACGTATCTGACCAGCCTGCCGGTCTCCGGATCGTCGACGGACAGCAGTCGCGTGATCCGCCCCCACACCTTTAGCCCCTCAAGTTGAGAATCATCTCCACCATAAGCAGGCGAAAGGCGATGAAGCCAACCACCACGAGGCCGGCGACCACCACGATGGCCAGGAAGAACTTGCCGTTCATCTTTCCCCCGTTCGCGTCCAGGAGCTTCTGGAGCACGTAGAGCACTTTGTCCATGTCCCGGACGCTACGGAGGGGCCTGGGTGGAGGTGGACCTACGAACGGTGGAGATCCGGGTGGACTTCCTCGATGAGGCTCTGCAGCCCGTGGCCGGGGTGCCCGTCCGCGACCCGCTTGGCGACGATCTGCTGGAGCGGGGTGAGGAGGTTGGTCTCGACACCCTGTTCGCGCATGGCGACCGCGATGCCATCCAGGACGGCGTTGTTCACCCCGAGGTTGGACATGTCGGTCACCCAGTGCCGGTCGTCGATCTCCGCCGCCCAGCCGGGCAGCAGGTCGCCCATCGCGCGCAGCCACGGCAGCAGCAGCGTCGTGGTGAAGTCGGACACCGGCAGCCCGGCCGAGCGCACGAGCGCCATCGCCTGGGTGGCTCCGGCGATCTGGCCGTACATCCCGGTCAGCATGGCCATGTCGAGCAGCGGCGCCAGCCCCGCGTCGGCGCCGACGTACCTGGCCTCGGCCAGCGCGCCGAGCTCCGCCCGGTGCCGGTCGAACACCTCCTGGGAGCCGCTGTAGAGGATCAGCGCCCCGGGCCCGCCGATCATCTGCGGCACCGCCATCACACCGCCGTCGAGATACTCGCCGCCGCGCTCACGCACCCACTCGGCGGTACGGCGGGCCTCCGCGGGCCGCCCGCTGGTCAGGTTGACCACTGTCGTACCCTCGAGCGAAGCTTGCCGGAGAAGATCGTGCACGGTGGCGTAATCCAGCACGCAGACGATCACCAGCGACCCGGGCCGCACCGCCTCCGCAACGTCTGCCGCCCTGGTCGCACCCAGCGCGACCAGGGGTTCCGCTTTACTGTCGGTGCGATTCCATACGGTTACCTCATGCCCGGCCTTGATAAGGGTCTCGGCCAGCGCGGTGCCCATGAGGCCCAGGCCGACGATCGAAATCTTGGTCATGGCCCCAGCGTGCTGGTGGGGGGTTATGGTCGGCTTCCGAGAGAGTTATGGGGGGATTATGCGGTTCGGCGTGCTGGGGCCGCTCGCGGTGTGGACGGCCTCGGGGGAGCCGGTCACGGTGCGCGAGGCGAAGGTCCGGCTGCTGCTGGCCGGGCTGCTGGTGCACCGGGGGCGGCCGGTCTCGGCCGACCGGCTGGTGGAGGAGTTGTGGGGCGGCGCTCCCCCGCGTGACGCCCTGGCGGCGCTGCGGGTGAAGGTGTCCCAGCTGCGCGGCGCGCTGGCCGATCGGGACGCGGTCCGGTTCCGCGCCGCCGGATACGTGCTCGACGTGCCCGCCGACGCGCTCGACGCCGAGCGTTTCCAGGCGCTCCTGGCCACGCCCGCCGCCGACCCGCGCGCCCGCGCCGCCGCGCTGACCGAGGCGCTCGACCTCTGGCGCGGCCCCGCCTACGCCGGCCTGTCGGACGTCGATCTGGTCCGCCCGGCGGCGGCCAAACTGGAGGAGCAGCGCCTGGCCGCGCTGGAGGAGCTCGGCGAGGCACGGCTGGCGCTGGGCGAGCCCGTCGAGGTCGGTGACCTGGTGGCCGAGCACCCCTTGCGCGAGCGCCTGCGCGCCGTCCACATGCGCGCCCTCTACCGCGCCGGGCGCCAGAGCGACGCCCTGGCCGCCTACGCCGACCTGCGCGAGCGCCTGGCCGGCGAACTCGGCCTCAACCCCTCCCCCGAGCTGGCCGACCTCCACGCCCGCATCCTGCGCCAGGACCCGGCCCTGCAGGCGCCCGCCCGCGTCCAGACCAACCTGCCCGCGCCGGTGACCGCCCTGATCGGCCGCGAGAGCGCCCTGAGCGAGGTCCGCGCGCTCCTGGCCGACAACCGCCTGGTCACCCTGACCGGGCCGGGCGGCGTCGGCAAGACCCGGCTGGCCCTGGCCGCCGCGTCGGCGTCGGCCGCCGCCTTCCCCGACGGCACCTGGCTCGCCGAACTGGCCACCATCCCGGCCGCCGCCCGCGCAGGCGACGCAGTCCAGCTCGCCGGCACCCCCGCCGCCTCCCGCGCAGGCGACGCGACCCCCTTCGCCGGCACCTGGGCCACGCCCTGTGCCGACGGTGTGGCGCAGCTTCTCGGGGAGGTGCTCGGGCTGCCCGATCACGGCCCGGACGCCATGGCGGATCGTGTGGCCGCCGCGCTGGCCGGTCGGCGTGCCCTGCTCGTGCTGGACAACTGCGAGCACGTCGTCGAGCAGGTCGCCCCGCTCGTGCGCAAGCTCCTGCAGAGCGCTCCCGAGCTGCGGGTGCTGGCCACCAGCCAGGAGACGCTCCGGGTCACCGGCGAGACCGCGTGGAGCGTGCCGCCGCTGGGCAGGGAGGCCGCGATCGAGCTGTTCAGCGTCCGCGCCGGGGGCGGGCTGGCCGGTGACGAGGCGGTGGCCGAGATCTGCGCCCGCCTCGACGGCATCCCGCTGGCCGTCGAGCTCGCCGCCGCCCGGGCCCGCGCGCTCACCCCGCGCCAGCTGGCCGACCGGCTGGACGACCGGTTCCGGCTGCTCAGCTCCGGGATGCGCGATGCTCCCGCCCGGCAGCGGACCCTCCGGGCGATGATCGACTGGAGCTGGGAGCTGCTCACCGAGCCGGAGCGCCTCGTCCTCAGGCGGCTGGCCGTACACGCCGACGGGTGCACGCTGGAGGCGGCCGAGCAGATGTGCGCCGAGCCCGGCCACGACGTGCTCGACCTGCTCGCCCGGCTCGTGGACCGCTCGCTCGTGGTCGGCGGCGCCCGCTTCCGCCTGCTGGAGTCGGTGGCCGCCTACGCCGCCGAGCGGCTGGAGGAGGCCGGGGAGACCGCGCTCGTGCGCCGCCGCCATCTCGACCACCACGTGGCGCTGGCCGAGCGGGCCGAGCCGTACCTGCGGGGGCGCGAGCAGCAACGGTGGCTCGAGATCCTGGACGCCGAGTCGGGCAATCTGCGCGCCGCGCTCGACACCGCCGCCGCGCACGGGCCGGCCGCGCAGGCGCACCGGCTGGTGCGGGCGCTGACGTGGTACTGGGTGCTGCGCGGGCGGCTCGGCGAGGCGCGCCGGTCACTGGAGATCGCGCTGGCGCTGGGCGAGGATCCGGAGACCCGGATGTGGTGGGCCGGCGTGACCATGCTCTCCGGCGAGCTCGCCCCGCTCGACCCGGCCATGCTGGACAAGATCGACGACCCGGCGCGGCGGGCCAGGCTCGGGTGGTTCCTCGGGATGGCGTTGTTCGGCTTCGAGGAGCCCACGTGCAGCGACTCGTTGCTCGCTCCCGCGCTGCGCGCCTTCGAGGAGCTCGGCGACACCTGGGGCGTGGCCGCCGTGCTCAGCATCCGCGGCAAGAGCGCGCTGCTGCGGGGCGACCTGGGCGAGCTGCGGGCCAACGGCGAGCGGAGCCTGGAGTTGTTCCAGCGGGTCGGCGACCGCTGGGGGCAGAACCGCGCCGCCGAGAACCTCAGCACGCTCGCCGAGATCAGCGGCGACTACCCCAAGGCCGCCGAGCTTCGCCGTGCGAGCCTGCGTGTGGCCGAGGAGCTCGGCCTGTGGGCCAGCGTCACCGACAGCCTGTCCAAGCTCGGCCGCATCGCCCTGCTGGAAGGCGACTTCGCGCGGGCCGACGACTACCACGAGCGCGCCCGCCGGTCCGCGGTCGAGCAGGCCAACCGGCCCGCCGAGGAGGACGCCGAGCTCGGCCTGGCGTTGTCCGCCCGCCGCCAGGGCCGCCTGGACGACGCCGAACGCCTCCTGCTGCGCTGGCTGACCTGGGTACGCGAGATGGCCGGTGAGCCCGGGGCCGCGCTGATGCTGGCCGAGCTGGGGTTCATCGCCGAGCTCCGCGGGCACGCCGACCCCGCCAACGCCTCCTCCTACGCGGCCGCGGCCCTGACCTCGCATCTGGACGGCCTGGCCGCCGCCCGTGCCGTCGGCGACCCGCGGGCCACCGCGCTGGCGCTGGAAGGGGTGGCCGGCGTCCGCGCACTCCAGGGCCGTCACGAGGAGGCCGCGTCCCTCCTGGGCCAGGCCACCGCGCTGCGTGAGGGCTCCGGCGCCCCGCTGCCGCCCGGTGAGCGCGGCGACGTGGACCGCATCGCCGCCTGCGTCCTGGCGGGGCTGGGCGAGCAGCCCTACATGTCCGCCCGCGCCCGCGGCGCGGCCCTCTCCCTCCCGGCCGCGCTCGACCTGGCCCGCTCGCCGTAACCGCCCGCCGGGAACCGCCCCTCAAGGACCGCACTCCGGGGGCAGCGGAAGCGACCGGGCCGTCAGGGGCGGAGCTGGAGGTCGCCCGCGTTTTCCTGAGGGGGCGTGTCCTCTTCCGGCCGGTCCGGGTCCGAAGCCGTGGGCAGGAACAGGACGGCCAGGACGGCGGTGACCACGAGGATGGCCGCGCCGATCGCGCCCGTGACGTTGATGCTGGTGGTGAAGGCTTCGCGGGCCGTCAGGGACAGCGCGTCGGCGGTGGCCTGAGGCAGGTCGCGCGCGGCGGCCAGGGCTCCGCCCAGCGTGTCGCGGGCGGCCTCACCCACGGCTGCCGGGGCGCCCGCGGGCACCTCCAGGGTGGCGCGGTAGACCGCGGCCGCGACGCTGCCGAAGACGGCCAGCCCCAGGGCGCCGCCGAATTCCTGGCCGGTCTCCGACAGGGCGGCGGCCGAGCCGGAGCGTTCTGGCGGGGCGGCGCCGACCACCAGGTCGGTGCCCAGGACGAAGATGGGCGAGGCGCCCAGGAAGAACAGCACCTGGCTGGCCACCAGCAGCGCGGGGTGGCTGTCCGTGGTGACCTGCGTGAGCAGGAGGAAGCCCGCCGCGCCGACGGCCAGCCCGGCCCCGGCCAGGTAGCCGGGGCGGATCCGCCGGGCCAGCGCCGGGGAGACCAGGAAGCCTGCGATGACGGCGAGGCTCGCGGGCAGCATCAGCAGGCCGGCCGTCAGGGGTGACAGCCCGTTGACGAGCTGGAGGTGCTGGCCGATGAGCAGGCTGAAGGGCGGGTCGATGAGGATGGTCAGCATGAGGATGCCGAGGGCGGCGGTGAAGCGGCGTTCGGCGAACAGCCTCATGTCGAGCAGCGGGTCGTCCAGCCGGTGCTGCCTGCGGACGAAGACGACGGCCAGGGCGATGCCCGCCAGGAGGGCGGCCGCGGCCGGCCAGGCGAAGCCGTACGAGGCGATCTCCTTCACCCCGTAGATGGCCAGCAGGGCGGCGGCGACGGACAGGAGCACGCTGAGCGGGTCGATCCGGCCGATCGCCGGGGCGCGGTACTCAGGCAGGAGCAGGGGTCCGGCCACCAGCAGGATCGCCATGACGGGGACGTTGAGCAGGAAGACCGAGCCCCACCAGAAGTTCTCCAGGAGCGCTCCGCCGACGAGCGGCCCGACGACCATGCCGCCGGTGAAGCCGGTCATCCACAGGCTGATGGCGGTGGTGCGCTGGGCGGAGTCCCGGAACATATTCCGGATCAGCGACAGCGTGGACGGCATCAGGGTGGCGCCGGCGACGCCGAGCAGGGCCCGGGCGGCGATGAGGAGTTCGGCGCTGGGCGCGTAGGCGGCCAGGACGGAGGCTCCGGCGAAGGCGGCGCCGCCGATGAGCAGGAGTTTGCGCCGTCCGACGCGGTCGCCGACGTTGCCCATGGTGATGAGGAAGCCGGCGATCAGGAAGCCGTAGATGTCGTTGATCCACAGCAGTTGGGCAGAGGTCGGCCGGAGGTCCTCCGTCAGCGCGGGTACGGCGAGGTGCAGAACGGAGACATCAATCGAGATCAGCAAGGTCGGCAGGATGAGGGCGGCCAGCCCTGTCCATTCCCGGCGACCGGCACGATTCATGTTCATGCATGGAACCGTAGAAGCTCAAGCATGCTTGAAGTCAACCTTCCGGAATCGGCGGTTCCGCGGACTCCACACCCCCACAACCACTACTCTTCGTAGGCATTCTTTAACGAAGAGTAAAGGAGGCGGCATGCGGCGCGTGGTTGTGCTCGCGGTCGCGGTCACCGGAGTCTCTCTGGCCGCAGGCGCGGCCGTGCTGCTGACCGGCGAAGACGCTCCTCAGGCGGCGCAGGCCGTCCAGGCCGAGCCCGCGCCCGGCGATCCGCTGACGGCCGACGAGATCAAGCGGGCCGGCGACGTCGCGACGGCGCCCTCCCAGGAGCACATGAAGGTCGGCCGGGTCGAGCTGCTCTACGTCGAGCGCGACGACGACAAGGACGCGCGGGCGCGGCAGGCGGAGGTCTATCTCTACGACTACGCCGAGGACGCGCTCATCGTGCGGACGGTCGACCTCGAGGGCAACAAGATCACCGCGGAGTCCAAGGGCAAGGGCGTGCAACCGCCGCCCTCGCGCCGCGAGGAGACGCGCGCCGGCGAGTTGCTGCTGGCCCATCCGAAGCTGGGCGAGGGCGTGCGGCGCGCGTACGCCAAGGCCGCGGGGCGTGAGCTGCGCTCCGTCGCCGACCTGGGGCTGCGCGGGCTGATCTACTCCCAGCCGGGCGGGCCGTGCGCGACCCACCGCTGCGTGCGGCTGTTCGTGCGGCTGCCCGACGGCAAGCACCTCGACACCAGCCGCATCGTCATCGACCTGTCCGCCAAGAAGGTTCACACCCTGGAGTGGTGACTTGTTCCTGCAACTCGCTCTGGCGGCCTTCGTGGCCGCGGCCGGTTCCGTCACACCCCTTTCAGCCGGTACGGCTCCCGCGGAGCGGCCCTGCGGCGCGCCGTACCTGATCGAGGAGACGTTGCCCAACGGCGCGCGCTGGCAGCTGTGCTGGGAGATGCGCACGATCGAGGGGCTGACCCTCAACCGGGTCGCGTACACGCCCAAGGGCTCCTCCCCGGTCAGCGTGTTGCGGAGCGCGGCGCTGGCGCAGATTCACGTGCCCTACGACTCGGGCGAGCCGCGCTATCACGACATCGGCTCGCTGGGCGAGGCGGCGATCCCGCTGACCGACGCCGACTGCCCGGACGGCGAGCGGCGCAAGGAGGTGGTCTGCGTGATGACCCGGCCGCGCGGGCACGCCTACCTCAAGGACGGCTTCGGCGATCCCCAGCAGCGCAGGTCCAAGCAGGGGCGGGAGCTGGTGGTGCTCTCGGCCTACCAGGTGGGCTGGTACACCTACCTCGCCGAGTTCGTCTTCGGTGACGACGGCTCGATCACGCCGCGGGTGGGCGCGACGGGCTCGCTGGCGGGCGTGACGACCGCGCCCCAGCACGGCTGGCCGATCGGCGTGGGCAACGCGCACTTCGAGGAGTCGCACAGCCACAACGTGTTCTGGCGGATGGACTTCGACATCCAGGGTGCCTCCCGGGATGTCGTGGAACAGTACGACTTCGCCGGCAACAGGACGAAGAAGCGCTCACTGGTGCGCACCGCGCTGACCCGTGAGACCAAGGCGGTCAACGAGCGGATGCGCTGGTGGCGGGTGGTGGATCCGCAGGTGCGCAACGCCGATCGGCACCCGGTGAGCTGGGAGATCAACAACTCCGACAGCTCGGAGTACCGAGGCCCGCAGGACGAGGCGTTCACCCGGGCCGACCTGTACGTGACGCAGTACCGCGCCTGCGAGCGGCTGGCGACCTACAACGTGGCGCCCGGGTGCAAGCAGTCGGTGGACCAGTACGCGGGCGACGAGCAGGTGAAGGACCCGGTCGTCTGGGTGAACGTGGGCTTCCACCACGTGGCCAGGGACGAGGACGCCGATCCGATGCCGGTCCACTGGCAGGGTTTCCGGGTCATTCCACGGGATGTCACGGCGGCCAACCCCAACTGAAGGTGATTGGCGTGGTGAAATCGGGCAGGGGCTGAGGCAGACGGCCGATGTAGGGCACTGTGGGGAGCATGCCGATGAGGACAGAGCTCGACCGCCTCGCGGGTGGGGCACACCACGATCCGCATTCGATTCTGGGCGCGCATCCCGGAGGTGGTGGCGTCGCCTTCCGCACGTTGCGGCCCCTGGCCGAGCGGGTGGAGGTGGTCCTCGACGACGGCTCCGCCCACGCCATGGCGCACGTGGCGCACGGGGTGTTCGAGGTCGTGCTCCCCGGGCTGGACAAGGTGCCCTCGTACACCCTGCGCATCCGGTACGGCGGGGCCGTGCCGTACGAGGTGAAGGACCCGTACCGGCACTGGCCGACGCTGGGCGAGATCGACCTGCACCTGATCGGCGAGGGCCGCCACGAGCGGCTGTGGGAGGCGCTCGGCGCGCGGGTGCTGACCCACGAGGACGTCGAGGGGACCGCGTTCGCCGTCTGGGCGCCCAACGCGCGGGGCATCCGGGTGGCCGGCGACTTCAACCACTGGGACGGCGCCGCCTATCCGATGCGCTCGCTGGGGCGGTCCGGGGTCTGGGAGTTGTTCATTCCGGGAGTCGGCGCGGGTGAACGGTACAAGTTCCAGATCCTGGGCGCCGACGGGGTGTGGCGCGACAAGGCGGATCCGATGGCCAGGCGCACCGAGACGCCGCCGCAGACCGCCTCGGTGGTGGAGCAGTCGGCCTACACCTGGGGCGACGACGACTGGCTGGCGGCCCGGCGGGAGTCACCGGCGCAGCAGCGGCCGATGAGCATCTACGAGGTGCATCTGGGCTCGTGGCGGCCGGGGCTGGGGTATCGGGAGCTGGCCGAGCAGCTCACGGACTATGTCAGCGAGATGGGCTTCACCCACGTGGAGTTCATGCCGGTGGCCGAGCATCCCTTCGGCGGTTCCTGGGGCTACCAGGTGACCTCCTACTACGCGCCGACGGCGCGGTTCGGGCGGCCGGACGACTTCCGGCATCTCGTGGACCGGCTGCACCAGGCGGGCATCGGGGTGCTGCTGGACTGGGTGCCGGCGCACTTCCCGATGGACGACTGGGCGCTGGCCCGCTTCGACGGCACCCCGCTCTACGAGCACGCCGACCCGGCCCGTGGCGAGCATCCCGACTGGGGCACCTACGTCTTCGACTTCGGCCGCTCGGAGGTGCGCAACTTCCTGGTGGCCAACGCGACCTACTGGCTCAAGGAGTTCCACATCGACGGCCTGCGCGTGGACGCGGTGGCCTCGATGCTCTACCTGGACTACTCCCGGCGCGAGGGCGAGTGGACGCCCAACGTGTACGGCGGGCGGGAGAACCTCGACGCGGTGGAGTTCCTGAAGGAGATGAACGCGGTCGCCTACCGGGAGGCGCCGGGCATCTCCACGGTGGCCGAGGAGTCGACCGCCTGGCCGGGGGTCTCGCGGCCGGTGCACCTGGGCGGGCTGGGGTTCGGCTTCAAGTGGAACATGGGCTGGATGCACGACACCCTCGCCTATCTCCGGCATGAGCCGATTTTCCGGCAGTACCACCACCATCAGATGACCTTCTCCCTCATGTACGCCTACAGCGAGAACTTCGTGCTGCCGCTGTCCCATGACGAGGTCGTGCACGGCAAGGGGTCGCTGCTGGGCAAGATGCCGGGCGACGAATGGCAGCGCTTCGCGCAGTTGCGGGCACTGCTGGCGTTCATGTGGGCGCATCCGGGCAAGCAACTGCTGTTCATGGGCGGGGAGTTCGGGCAGGGCTCGGAGTGGTCGGAGGAGCGCGGGCTCGACTGGTGGGTGCTGGAGTTCGACGGGCACCAGGGCGTGCAGCGGCTGGTGCGCGATCTGAACCGCGTCTACCGGGAGACTCCGGCGCTGTGGGAGCAGGACTGCACGCCCGAGGGCTTCCGGTGGATCGACGCCGACGACGCCCCGGGCAACACGTTCTCGTTCGTGCGCTACGCGGCCGACGGGTCGGCGCTGGCGTGCGTGGTCAACTTCAGCGGGGCGCCGCACGAGGAGTACCAGCTCGGCCTGCCGTACGGCGGGGCATGGGAGGAGATCGTCAACACCGACGCCTACGACTACGCGGGCAGCGGCGTCGGCAACCTGGGCGAGGTGGAGGCGACGGAGGAGTCGTGGCACGGGCTGCCGTTCTCGGCGGTGTTGCGGGTGCCGCCGCTGGGCGCGGTGTGGCTCCTTAAGAGAAGTTCAAGCGAGGCTTAAATGGATCATCCGGGCATTGCCCTCGTGAGGCGATGATCCTTACGCTTCCCCCCAGCAATCTGAGGCCCCCTCAGCCCCCTGCCAGGCTAGGGGGCCTCAGATTGCGTCAGCCTCTGTGCTTGAGCGGCAAATCACCATAAAATCCGCTCCGAGATCATCCCTCTCGGAGGACGAGTGCGACTTCGACGACTGATCGCGGCCGCGGCCGCGGCCGCGATCGCCGCCATGCTCCCGGCCACCCCCGCCTTCGCCGACGACCCACCGGCCGTGGACAAGCTCGAAGAGGGGTTATCCGCGGGCGCCGGCGCCGTGCGCGCCATCGTCGAACTCGCCGACCCGGCCCAGAACGCCCCCATCGCCGGGGCCGCCGTCGCGCAGGACATGCAGGTGATGCTTCAGCCGACGACCCAGCCGTTCGTCGTCGTCAACGGCACTCCGGAGGAACTGGCCGAGCTGGCGGCCGACCCGCGGGTCACCTCCGTGCGCCGTGACCGCGCCTACCCGCCCACGCTGGCCTCCAGCCTCAAGCAGATCGGCGCCGACCAGGCCCACGCCCAGGGCTTCACCGGCAAGGGTCAGGCGGTCGCCGTTCTGGACACCGGCGTCGACATCGACCACCCGTTCCTGCAGAACCGGGTCGTGGCCGAAGCCTGCTTCTCCGCCGTGGACGCCGGGGTGGAGTCGCTCTGCCCCAACGGCCAGCCCGCCCAGATCGGCACCGGCAGCGCCGACGCCGAGGGCCCCAAGTGCCTGGCGGACGGCGTCAACCTCTGCGACCACGGTACCCACGTGGCCGGCATCGCCGCGGGCAGCGGCGGCGTGGCGCCGGGCGCCGGGATCATCGCGGTGCAGGTGTTCAGCCGGGTCAACGACCCCGAGACGTGCGGCGACATCACCTCGTCCTGCCTGCTGGCCTACGAGTCGTCGCTCCTGCTGGCCATGGAGCACGTCGCGAACCTGACCTCCGCCCACTCCATCGCCGCCGTCAACCTGAGCCTCGGCGGCTGGCCGAACGTCAGCGCCTGCGACGACAGCGAGGAAGGTCTCGCCTTCAAGCCCAGGGTGGACGCGCTGCTGGCCAAGGGCGTGGCGACCGTGGTGGCCGCGGGCAACGAGTCCTATGACGGCGCCTCCTACCCGGCCTGCGTCAGCACGACGGTGGCCGTCGGCGCCAACGACGACGGCGATCGCATCGCGGACTTCTCCAACCGGGGCTCGATGGTGGACCTGTTCGCGCCGGGGGTGGACATCGAGTCCTCGGTGCCGGACGACCAGACGGCCACGCACTCCGGGACCTCCATGGCCGCGCCGCATGTCGCCGGGGCGCTGGCCGTACTGAAGGCGCAGTCGCCGCAGACGCCGATGCCCGAGCTGATCGAGAAGCTCAGGACCTCCGGCCGCCCCTACTCCTACGACGGGATCACCACGCCCCGCCTCGACCTGCTCGGGGCGCTGACCGGCGCGGCGCCCGGCGGCCCGATCGAGCAGAACCCGGGCGGCGGCGACCCCGATCCCGGCGACGGCGGTGACGACGGCGAGGGCGGCGGTCCCGACCCGGGTCCGAGCGGTCCCACCCCGGCGCCGCAGCCCGAGCAGCCCAACCCGACGCCGCGCCCGCTGCCGACGGTCACCGTGACGGTGACGGTCACGGCCAAGGTGCCCGCCCCCGTCTGCAAGCGTGGTACGGCAGGCGCCAAGCTGTCCGCCAAGCAGTGGGCGGTGGAGATTCACCGGGGCAGCGGCACGATGCCCGACGCCACGCTCATCTGCTACCTGCAGATGGTCGGCAAGGCCAGCAAGGTCTTCCCCGAGGTGACCAGGGCCTCGACGCTGGGCACCGCCTACCGGGTGCTCAGGGACACCTCGAGCGCACGGGCCAAGAAGGACTCCGCGCTGCTGCGCGCCTGGCTGAACTGGGCGAACGGCTCGCGGACGCTGGCGGTGACACTGGCGGCGGAGAAAGCGCGGCTGCGTGTCAAGAAGTGACCGCACTGGGAAGCGATATGTCACTTAGGGTGTGATTTATGGACCCAGGCAAGGCTATCTTCGAGACCGTTGACAAGCTTCGCCAGCGCCGCACCGCCCCGCTGGTGCTGGAACTGGACCTCACCGAAGGGCTCACCGAGGGCCCGCCGGCGGATCCGCTCTCGGCCGTGCTGTCCATGCGCAAGCCTCGCCTGGCCGACATCCTGGCCGGGCTCAAGCGCGCCAGGCAGGACTCCCGGGTCAAGGCGCTCGTCGTCAAGATCGGCGGCCAGCCGCTCGGGCTCGGCATGGTGCAGGAGCTGCGCCAGGCCGTCATCCACTTCCGCACCTCCGGGAAGCTGACCGTCGCCTTCTCCGAGACGTTCGGCGAGTTCGGCAACGGCACCGTCCCCTACTACCTCGCCTCCGCCTTCGAGCGGGTCTACCTGCAGCCCAGCGGCGACGTCGGGCTCACCGGAATCGCCCTGGAGCAGCGCTTCATCAAGAACGCCCTGGGCAAGGCGGGCATCGCCTACGAAGGCGGGCAGCGGCACGAGTACAAGACCGCGGCCAACATGTTCACCCAGGACCACATGACCGAGCCGCACCGCGAGTCGCTCACCCGCATCGCCGAGTCGGTCGTCGAGCAGGTCGTCGCCGGCATCGCCGACGGGCGGCGGCTCGACACCGAGAAGGTGCGCGAGCTGCTCGACCGGGGGCCGTTCATCGGGGCCGAAGCGGTCGAGGCCGGGCTCGTGGACCGGCTCGCCTACCGCGACGAGGTCTACGACGAGGTCAAGAAGGCCGCCGGTGGCGAGTCGATCCTGTTGTTCGTCTCCCGGTATGCCAGGACGTCGGCCGTACGGAAGCTGCCGCAGCCCGGGGCCGACACGGTCGCGCTCGTGCACGGCAGCGGGCCCATCAGGATGGGCCGCAGCGGACGCAGCCCGCTCGGCGGTGGCGGCGGCGCCATGGGCTCGGACACGATCGCCGCGTCCCTGCGCGCGGCGCGCAGGGACGAGCACGTCAAGGCCGTGGTGTTCCGCGTGGACAGCCCCGGCGGCTCCTACGTGGCCTCCGACACGATCTGGCGCGAGGTCGCGCTGACCCGCAAGACCAAGCCGGTGATCGTCTCGATGGGGGACGTGGCCGCGTCCGGCGGCTACTTCGTCGCGATGGGCGCCGACGTCATCGTCGCCCAGCCCGGGACGCTGACGGGCTCGATCGGCGTCTTCGGCGGCAAGCCCGTGCTGGCGGAACTGCTGGAGAAGATCGGGGTCACCTCCGAGCAGATCGCCGAGGGAGCCAACGCCGGGATGTTCTCGACCAGCCGCGCCTTCTCCCCGGGCCAGTGGGACCGGGTCAACGCCTGGCTGGACCGGATCTACGATGACTTCGTGGGCAAGGTCGCCGAAGGGCGCAACCTCACCCGCGAACGGGCCCACGAGCTCGCCCGCGGCCGCGTCTGGACCGGCGCCGACGCCCGCGAGAGCGGGCTGGTCGACGAGCTCGGCGGGCTGGAGGACGCGCTGACGCTGGCCCGCAGGCGCGCCGGGCTGGCCGCCGACGCGCCCGTGCGCACCTACCCGCGGCTCAACCCGCTGGAGCGCCTGCGCGGGCCCGACTCCAGCGAAGATCGGGCGGCGGCGCTGGCCAGGGTACGCCTGGAAGCCTGGGGCCCGCTGGCCCGGCTGTCCGCCGAGCTCGGCCTCCCGCTCCAGGGGCCGCTGGCACTGCCCGCCTGGTATCAGATCCGCTGACGTACGGCGGGCCGCCTTCACTGGAGGCGGCGTCAGGCGGTCAGGCGGGGTTGCACCTCGTGCCGGCTCGCGGTCATCGCCGAGCGGGTCATGAGCGGCAGCCGGAGGACGAAGGTGGCACGGTCCTCGACCAGGAGCGTGCCGCCGTGCCGCCGGGCGATCTCGCGGGCGATCGGCAGCCCGAGGCCGCTGCCGCCCGGGTCTCTGACCCGGCCTTCGGCGAGGCGGGTGAAGCGCTGGAAGACCCGCTCTCTGTCCTCGGGGGCCAGGCCGGCGCCGTCGTCGGTGACCGCCAGCACGGCCTGCTCGCCGTCGGCCCCGACCCGCACGCTGACAGCGCTGTCGGCATGCCTGAGCGCGTTGTCCAGCAGGTTGACCAGGACGCGGGCGAGCTGCAGCCGGTCGCCTTCCACGACGACGCCGGCGGCCAGCTCGGTCAGCACGGTCTTGGCCGGGTGGCGGCGGGTGAGTTCGTCGGTGACCAGCGCGGCCAGGTCAACGGGCTCCGGGCGGGGTTCCATGCCGGCGTCGAGCCTGGCGACGGCCAGCAGGTCCTCGACCAGGAGTTGCAGCCGGTCGGCGGCACGGTCCACGGCTTCGAGCGCGGCGTGGGCGGCGCCGTCGGTCTCCATCAGCGCCAGGTCCACCTCGGCGCGCAGGCCCGTGATGGGGTTGCGCAGTTCGTGGGAGGCGTCGGCGACGAAGCTGCGCTGCTGGCTGAGGGCGCCGTCCAGGCGGTCGAGCGTCTGGTTCACCGTGGTCACCAGGGCGGCGATCTCGTCCTGCCGGCCGGTTTCCGGGACCCGGCGGTGCGGGTCGGTGGCGGTGATCTCGCTGAGCTCGGCTCTGATCGCCTCGACCGGCTTGAGCGCCCGCGACACCAGGACCCAGGTGAGGATCAGCACGGCGGCGACGCCCACCAGCGCGGCGGCGCTCAGCGCGAGCAGGCCGGGCACGTCGTGGAAGAACCCGGGTTTGGGCGTGGCCACGTAGACGGTGGCCGACGTGCCCTTGATGTCGGTGAACGTGAAGCCCACGGTGAGAAGCTCCTGACCGTCGTGCCGGACGACGCCGTCCCATCGGACGTCGCCCGCCGGTGGCCGCTGCCGGGTGATGGGGCCTTGCCCGGCCAGGTCGGGGGTGGACGCGAGGACCCGCCCGTCGTCGGCGACGATCTGGACGCACTGGCCGTTCACCTTGGGAATCGGGTTGGGCAGGACTCCCTCGACGGCCAGCAGGGCCATGCGGCGGGAGGCGGTGGCCAGTTGTGCGTTGAGTCCTTCGAGGTCGGTGCGATATCCCTGGGCAGCCAGACCGACACACAGCACCAGTCCGAGAAATGCGGAAACCAGCCCTGCGAGGACGCAACTGCGCGCGCGTAGGCTCACGCGTTTTCCCCCTTCGTGGCGTACACGAATGGAACGCCCGACACGGGGTAAAACTTCCGGATATTTCGTCGTTTAGGCAGGTCAGCGGGTACGGCGGAGCATCAAAGGCCCCACGGAAGCGTGCAATCCGCACGCGGGTAAAACCTCTTGGGAACGGCCATTCTTGAAATTCCTGTGACCAGAGTGAAAACTCAGACCGGCCGGTAGCGCCCGCGCAGCCGTACCAGAGGATCGAGGGCGGCCGTGACGTAATCCACGGCCAGCACGCTCGCCACGAACAACGTGTGGTCTCCCGCCGGCACCACCTGGGCGGTCTCCAGCTCCAGCGCCGCCACTCCCCCGCCCACGATCAGCGCCGAGGTGCGCGGCCCGCGGTGGTGGGGCACGCCGGCCACCAGGTGGCGGGCCGAGGGCCGCCCGGCGGCGGCGAAGCGGCTGGCGACGGCGGACTGGCCGGCGGAGAGCAGGGAGGCGGCCCAGAGGTCCTGGCGCAGCAGCACCTCGGCCAGGTAGCCGCGGCTGGCCAGGGAGACGAGGATCTGCGGGGGGTGCGCCGAGACGGACATCAGCGCGGACACCGTGGCCCCGAGGTCGTCGCGGTCGTCACGCACGGTGACGACCGCGACGCCGGCGGCCAGTTGGGCCATCGCCTCGGTGAACTCGCTCAACCTCAGCCGAGCCCGTTGGCGGTCAGCCACTCCTTGGCCACGACCGCGGGCTCATCCTTGTTGACCGAGATCTTCGTCATCATCTCCACCAGCGACTGCGTGGTGAGCTTGGCGGAGACGGCGTCGAGGGTGGTCTTGATGGTGTCGTTCGCGCCCGCCTTGAACAGCAGCGGGGTGACGTTCTGGGCGGGGAAGATGTTCTTCGGGTCCGCCAGCGGCACGAGCTTGTTGGCGATGATCTTCGGGTCGGTGGTGAAGACGTTGCCGGCCTGGATGGTGCCGTCCTTGATGGCGTCCGCGGTGGTGGGGCCGGTGGGCTTCCACTCCTTGAACTCCAGGCCGTACACCTCCTTGAAGCGGGCCTCCCAGCGCTTCTTGAACTCCGGCGGGCCGCCCACGACGAAGGTCTTGGACACCTTGGCCAGGTCCTCGATGGACTTCAGGGAGTCCTTCGTGGCGTTCGCCTCGCTCACCGACAGGCTGTCCTTGTCCTCGGCGGGCGAGGAGGTGAGGATCTCCAGGGTGTCGGGGAGCTTCTCCTTCAGCGCCGCGTCCACGTCCGCCGTGGTGGTGGCGGTGGTCTTCGGGTCGATGAAGGCCAGCAGGTTGCCGTTGTACTCGGGCACGATCGTCAGGCCACCGCTCTTGACCTGGTCGTAGACGACCTCGCGGCTGCCGATGCGGGGCTTCTCCTCAACCTGGACGCCCTTGGCCTCCAGCGCCTGGGCGTAAATGGAGCCGAGCAGCACGCTCTCGTCGAAGTCGAACGAGCCGATGACGGCCTTGCCGCCGCCGGCGCCACCCGTGGTCGCGGCACCGCTGGGCTGCGCGCTCGCGGTGTTCAGCGGGTTGCCTCCGGAGCCGGAGGATCCGCAAGCGGCCAGCGCCAGGCTGGCCGTCAGCAGCACCGCGGCGGTGCCGAACATGCGTTTCATCAGTATTTCCCTTCTTAGCGGGAGGTTAGGTAGGAGACTAGCGAACTCGAACTCGCTGACTAACCCCCGGAGAGACGCTCACCCGCTGGATGAAGGTGAACGCCAGCTGCACCACTAGGGCGAACAGCACAATCAATACGGAACCACCGACCACGCTCGCGTAATCCTTGGTGGCGAACCCGTCGATGACGAAGCGGCCCAGGCCGCCCAGGCCGACGTAGGCGGCGACGGTCGTGGTGGCCACCACCTGGATGGCCGACAGCCGCAGGCCCAGCAGGATCAGCGGCAGCGCCACCGGCACCAGCACGCGCCCGAGCACCTGCCCGCCGCGCAGTCCCATGCCGTAGGCGGCGTCGCGGAGCTCGGGATCGACGCCTCTGACCCCTTCGAAGGTGTTGACCAGGATCGGCGGGATGGCCAGCAACACCAGCGGGATGATCACCGGCAGGATCGAGGCGGTGCCCAGCAGCAGCACGAACAGCACGAGCATGCCCAGCGTCGGCAGCGCCCTGGCCAGGTTGGCCGAGATCACCACGACCACGCCGCCCCGGCCGGTGTGCCCGATCAGCAGGCCCAGCGGGATGGCGATGACGATCGCGAGCACCAGGGCCAGCAGGGAGTACTCCAGATGCTCCAGCAGCCGCATCGGGATGCCGCCCGGCCCGCTCCAGTTGGCCGGGTCGCCGAAGAAGTCCGTCAGCCAGTTCACGAGGCCCTCCTCGCCCGCACCCACGGCGTGAGCAGGCGCTGCGCCAGCACCAGCAGCCCGTCGGCGACCAGCGCCAGCAGCACGATGCCCACGATGCCCACGATGACCGGCGGCAGGAACGGGTTCTGGTAGGCCCGGGTGAACAACATGCCGAGCCCGCCCTGGCCGATCAGCGCGCCCACGCTGACCAGCGAGATGCTGGACACGGCGACGACCCGCAGCCCGGCCAGCACGACCGGGGTGGCGATGGGCAGTTCGACCTGCACCAGCCGCCGCACCGGCGTGAATCCCATCGCGACGGCCGACTGCCGCACGTGATCGGGAACGGCGGCCAGCCCGTCCACCACCGAGGGGATCAGCACGGCCATGGCGTAGAAGGTCAGCGGGATGATCACCGTGGTCTGCGACAGCCCGGTCACCGAGATCAGCAGCATGAACAGCGGCAGGGACGGCAGCGCGTAGATGACGTTCATCAACCCGGACGTCGGCTGATACAGCCACCGATACCGCACGCAGGCCAGCCCCAGCGGCAACGACAACGCCAGCGCCACCACGATCGGCACCAGCGACATCACCAGGTGGTCGCCGAGCAGGTTGCTGATGCTGCCCACGCGCCCGGTGTCCCAGTTGCGGGCGAACCACTCCCAGAGTGTCGGGGGCCCGTCAGACATCGGCGACCTCCGCGAGCGCCTCGTCCATCGCCTCCCGCGTGGCGACGCCGACCACCTTCCCGTCCTCGTCCACGGCCACCGCGCACCCGGAGGGCGACAGCAGGGCCGCGTCGAGCGCCGAGCGCATCGAGGCCGTGCCGTACGCGAAGGTTCCGTACGGCTCCCGCTCCTCCGGCCGCCGGGGCGTGACCCAGGCCACGGGCCGGTTGTCCGGCGTGACGATCAGCAGCCACGGCTCCTCGGACCCGGCCACCGGCCGGCCTTCCTGGATCGTGAGGTCGTTGCGCAGCCGCAGCCCCGCCGCCGGGATGAACTGCAGCCGCCGGATCCCCCGGTCGTGCCCCAGGAACTCGCGGACGAAGTCGTCGGCAGGCTCCGACAGCAGCGTCTTGGGATCGGCCAGCTGCGCCAGCCGTCCGCCCACCCGCAGGACGGCGACGCGGTCGCCGAGCTTGATCGCCTCGTCGATGTCGTGGGTGACGAACACGATGGTCTTGTTCAGCTCCGACTGGAGCTTGAGCAGCTCGTCCTGCAGGCTCGTGCGCACGATCGGGTCGACGGCGCTGAACGGCTCGTCCATGAGCAGCACGGGCGGATCGGCGGCCAAGGCCCTGGCCACGCCGACGCGCTGCTGCTGCCCGCCCGAGAGCTGGAACGGGTACCGCTGGGCCATCGACTCATCGAGGCCCACGACGTCCAGCAGCTCCATGGCGCGGTCGCGGGCCTTGTTCTTGTCCCAGCCGAGCAGGAAGGGGACCGTGGCGATGTTGTCCACGATCTTCCGGTGCGGGAAGAGCCCGGCCTGCTGGATGACGTACCCGATGCCGCGCCGCAACGTGGGCGGGTCGATCGTCTGTACGGCGGTGCCGTCCAGCAGGATCTGCCCCTCGGTCGCGTCGATCATGCGATTGATCATCCGCAGCGAGGTGGTCTTGCCGCACCCCGACGGCCCGACGAACACCGTGATCTGACCCGTCGGCGCCTCGAGGCTGAGGTCGTCCACGGCGACGGTTCCGTCTGGATAGCGCTTGGTGACTGAGTCGAACGTGATCACGCGTGACCTTCCGTTCGTGGCAGGACCGCAGCCCCCCTGCCACGTCCGCCGCATGATCTCTTGCGACCCTCACACTACGGCGATGGGACCGGTTCTGTCCCATCGGGCTCGGCTTAAACGGTTCACCTACCAGGGAGAATTCATATCAAATGCCGATCTAATAGTGCGCGGCACTGGTAAAACTTGGCATGATTGCCAACACGTCCTCCCTCCCGCATGTCCACCAGAGGATCCGGCCCAGTGACCCAGCCGCTCACCGATCAGCGCGCTCGCACCACCCTGATCGCCGAGCTCTACGACCGTCACGCCACCGGGCTGTTCGCGTACTGCGCGGACCAGCTCGGCGACCCAGGCGCCGCCGGGTACACGCTCGTCGCGGTGCTCTCCAGCGTGCCCGCGCAGCCGCCACCCCGCGCCGCCCTCTACGCCTTCGCCCGGCGCGAGATCCAGCGGCGCGACGTCGTGTACTCCCCGCCGCTCGTCGACCCGCTTACCGACCCCGCCTCCGCGCTGGTCGAGCGCGCCCTGCGCGAACTCCGCCCCCACCAGCGCGAGGTCCTCCTGCTGGTCGAGGTCTGCGGCCTCACTCGGGCCGAGCTGGCCTGGGTCCTGGAAGTCGCGCAGGACACCGCAGAAGAACTGGCCATGAGCGCCGCCCACTGCTTCCGCCGGTCGCTCTCCACCGCCCTGGCCTCGGTGGGCTCCCGCCTGCCCGCGCCTGTCGCCGACGTCTGCGGCGCCCTGGCGGTCGCACCGCTGCGCGACATCCTGTGCCGCCTCCCGTGGCCCGCGCCGCCCGCCTCGCTGCGGGTGCACGTCGCCGGCTCCCGTACGGCTACCGCCGCGCCGCTGTTCGTCAAGCCCCTCTGGCCGGCGCCGCCCCGGTGGCCGCAGCCCCTGGCCGACACGGACCCTCGCACGGCCACCGGCATCTTCCCCACCGACCTCCTGACCCCACCGTCAGGCCGGGCTCCCCACGACGCGACCACGGCCCCCATGCCCCGCCTCCGCGACGGCGCCCTGCCCACCTTCCCCGCGTTCCCGCCCCCCGGCCCCGCGTCCTCCGTCGCCTCCGAGGGCGCCGACTTCTCCGTCGGGGAAGAGGGCCTGCCTCCCCGGCCCAGGGTGCGGGACGGGCTGCCGCCCAGGAGCGGCTCCATGTTGTCGGCCCCGACGCCCGCCGACGTGCTGGACGACCCGCCCACCGACGTGCTGCCGCCCCTCGATCTGCCCGCGCCCGGCGACGTGCTGGTCCACAGCTCCCGGCAGGACCAGCCACCCGCATCCGGGCCGGGCGCGGCGCGACCCGGGCAGGACGAGCCCTTCTCCGCCTTCCTGCCCTACACCAGGCCGCCCCGCAAGCCCGCCGACGAGCCCGTCTACCGGCTGCCCATGCCCGCCGACATCCTGGCCGCCGGCGACCCCGACCTCGACCCGGCCGAACCGGACCACCCAGACCCGGACACCTGGGACGCCGGCGCCGCCTACCACGAACTGACCCGCCCCGCATCCGCGCCCGTCCAGCCCTCCGCACCCGGCCATGCCCACCCCGCACCCGGCCTGCCCGCCTCCGCACCCGGCCGGTTCCCTTCCGCCACCGGCCTGACCGGCGCCGCGCCGGAAACCCCCGCCGAAGACGCCCTCAAGGCCCCGGCCAAGCGGACGCCTGCAGGATCCCGGCAGACGGCTCGCGCCACGAAGAAGCGCCCCAGGAAGCGCAAGCAACGCAAACCCCGCGACTGGGTGTGGGAGCTGGCCGGGTTCGTCATCTGCGTGCTCATCGCCATGCTGGTCTTCTTCGCGGTCCCCGGCATCGGTTCCCCCTGACCTCTGCCAAAGGGGGGCGAGCGGGTCAGCCCGCCGACAGGATGAGGCCGCTCGTGGGCACCCCGGTGCCTGCGGTGACCAGGACGTTCGCGACGTCCTTCACCTGGTTGACCGAGGTCCCCCTGACCTGCCGGACCGCCTCGGCGATGCCGTTCATCCCGTGGATGTACGCCTCCCCGAGCTGCCCTCCATGCGGGTTCACCGGCAACCGACCATCCAGCTCGATCCCGGCGTCCCGCACGAACCCGGCCGCCTCCCCCCGTCCGCAGAACCCCAGCTCCTCCAGCTGCGTCAGCACGAACGGCGTGAAGTGGTCATACAGAATGGCCGTCTGAACATCCCCCGGCCTCAGCCCGGACCGCTCCCACAGCCGCCGCCCGACCACCCCCATCTCCGGCAACCCGGTCATGTCATCCCGGTAGTAGCTGGTCATCATCATCTGCCCGGCCCCCGACCCCTGGGCCGCCGCCGCGATCACCGCCGGCGAGCGCCGCAGGTCCCGCGCCCGCTCCTCGGACGTCACCACCAGCGCCACCGCCCCGTCGCTCTCCTGGCAGCAGTCCAGCAAGTGCAGCGGCTCCACGATCCACTTGGACGCCTGATGGTCGGCCAGCGTGATCGGCCGCCCGTGGAACCAGGCGGCCGGGTTGGTGGCCGCGTGCCGCCGCATCGCGACGGCGACCCTGCCGAAGTCCTCGGAGGTGGCGCCGTAGACGTGCATGTACCGGCGGGCGAACATGGCAACCCACGCCGCCGGCGTCATCAGTCCGTACGGCACGTGCCAGCTCATCTCCAGCCCCTGCGAGGACGGCTCCCCGCCCAGCCGGGCGTCCGGCTGCCCGAAGCGCCGGCCGGAGCGTTCGTTGAAGGCCCGGTAGCAGACGACCGTCCGCGCCATCCCCGTGGCCACGGCCATGGCGGCGTGCATGACCGTGCCGCAGGCCGCGCCGCCGCCGTAGTGGACCCGGGAGAAGAAGTCCAGGTCGCCGATCCCCACCTCGCGGGCGACGGCGATCTCCTGGTTGCTGTCCTGGGTGTAGGTCACCATGCCGTCCACGTCGGCCGGGGAGAGGCCGGCGTCGTCCAGGGCGGCGAACACGGCCTCAGCGGCCAGCCGCAGCTCCGACCGGCCCGATTCCTTGCTGAATTCGGTGGCGCCGATCCCGGCGATGGCAGCGTTCACGACAGACCCCTTAGGTGGTGAAGGCGGGCCGTGGCGGCGGGCACCACGTCCGACGTGAGAAGCGATCCCCCCGACCGGCGCCCGCCCGCGTCGGCGGGTGGTGGTGGGGCGGCTCCGCCGTAATCGTGGGGCCGGGAGGGATACGCACGGCGAGAGGACCGTGCGGGAGGTTCAGCAGGACGGTCGGACCAGAGGCCGTCAGGTGGGGAGGGTGATGGTTACGGCGCCGGTTGCGTGGTTGCCCAGGGAGACCTGGCCGCGGACGTCCACCGTGAACGTGTCGTCCTCGCGGGCGATCACCGAGCCGGACAGCGTGAGCAGGTCGCCCGCGTAGGCCGGAACCCCCAGCTTCACGTTGATCTTGCGGACCAGCGCCTCGGGGCCGGCCCAGTCGGTGACGAAGCGTTCGACCAGGCCCATGGTGGTCAGGATGTTGAGGAAGATGTCCTGGGATCCCTGGGCGCGGGCGAGTTCGACGTCGTGGTGGACGGGGGTGAAGTCCATGGTGGCGATCGCGCTCGAGATCACCAGGGTAGGGGTGAGGCTGATGGCCAGTTCGGGCAGGGATGTCCCGACCTTGATCTCCTCACCGGTCAACGTCCGCATCATGACTCCCGTGGCGTCCACATCGGAAGGGTCAGTTCGTCATCCATTGCGCGATACGTTGTCCGCACCGTCATACCGATACCCACCGATTCAACCGGACAGTCCACAATGTTACCCACAATTCGCACACCTTCCCGGAGTTCCACGACGGCTACGACATATGGTGTGTCGCGTCCTGGAACCGGAGGATTGTGGTGGACGACGTAGCTGTAAACGGTTCCGTCGCCGCTGACGACCGCGTAGCTCCTGTTCGTGGAACGGCAGGCGGGGCAGACCGGGCCCGGGGGGTGGCGGAGTTCGCCGCAGTCGGCGCAGCTTTGGATGCGCAATTCACGCTGGTGGACGCCATCCCAAAAGAACTGGGTGTCCCGGTTGATGGCCGGTTTCAGGGGATAGGACTTCTTCGGTGCTTTCTTGGGTGCTGGGCGAAATTTCAGGATCCGGAAGAGCATCTCTGCCACCGGCTCATCGAACTGGTCGTACCACGTGACATTCCATGTGGCGAAATATCCTTCGCCGAGCGCGGTTTTCTTGGGCCCCGCCAGACTCGTGAACCGCGTGGCCGGGGTCAGCAGGTCGCCCAGGCGGGCATAGCGGTGATACGTCTGCTCGCAGTTGGTCGCCACCACGCCCGTGAACCCCTGGGAGTCCAGCTCGGCCAGCACCTCGTCCACCGGCGACCGATCCCGCCCGTCCCTCCTGACGCCGCCCATCGTCCACACCTGCGCCATGGCCGGAGGTGCCACCCCTTTGTCGAGATAAAGCGGGTTCCGATCACCCATGGCGTCCAGCCAGTGCCGGATCATCGCCTCGTTGACCGGATCGGCGGCAGGCAGCCCACGCAGCTCCCCGGCCGCGATCTGCCGCTCGGCCAACGCCCGAAGACGCTCGCCGGACGCGTCGGGCTCGCCGGGTGCGTGCCGGTCGGGTGCGTGCCGATCGGGCGCGTGCCGGTCGGGTGCGTGCCGATCGGGCGCGTGCCGATCGGGCGCGTGCCGGTCGGGTTGGCCGGGCGTGTGCTGGTCGGGGGTCATCGGGGCGGCCTCGGGAGGCTCAGGCCCAGCATCGCGATCAGTTCCCGCTGCACCTCGTTGACCCCGCCCCCGAACGTCAGCACCACGGCCCCCTTCACCCCATGGTCCAGCCGATCGAGCAGCTCGGCCGTCTCCGGGTCGGCGGGGTCGCCGAAGCGCGCCAGGATGTCGCCGACGATCCGCCCGATCTCCTGCATCCGCTCCGACCCGTAGATCTTGGTGGCGGACGCGTCGGGCGCCCCCAGCCAGCCGAGGTCCATGTTGGCCGCGACCTGCCAGTTCAGCAGCTCGTTCGTCCGGAAATATGCCCACACGCGGCCCAGTGCCCGTCGCACGTCAGGGTGCGTGTCGTTGCCGGTCCTGCGGGCCCAGGCCAGGAACCGGTCATACGTCTGCCCGAGGTTCCCGGCCGGGCCCAGCGTCACGCGCTCGTGGTTGAGCTGGTTGACGATGAGGTCCCAGCCCTTGTCCACCTCGCCCACGACCATGTCCACCGGCACCCGTACGTCCTGGTAATACGTGGCGTTCGTGTGGTGCCGGCCGTCCATGGTGACGATCGGCGTCCACGAGAACCCGGGGTCCTCCGTGGCGGCGATCATCATGGTGATGCCCTTGTGCTTCTTGGCCTGGGGGTTCGTCCGCGCCGCCAGCCAGATGTACTGGGCGTAGTGGGCGCCCGAGGTGAACACCTTCTGCCCGTTGACCACGTAGTGGTCGCCGTCGAGCACCGCCGTGGTCCGCAGCGAGGCCAGGTCCGTGCCCGCCTCCGGCTCGCTGTAGCCGATGGCGAAGTGGCATTCGCCCGCCAGGATGCGCGGCAGGAAGAACTCCTTCTGCGCCGCCGTGCCGTACTGCATCAGCGTGGGACCGACCGTCTGCACGGTGATGATCGGGTACGGCACGCCGGCCCGGGCGATCTCGTTGGCGAAGATCTGCTGTTCGAGGGGTCCGTAGCCGGCGCCACCGTACTCCTTGGGCCAGCCGAGGCCGAGCTTGCCGTCGCGGCCGAGGCGGCGGCAGTGCTCCATGTACGCCTCGCCGAACGGGTCTTCGGCGATCTTCTTGCGGTCGTCGCCGGTGAGACAGGCGTGGAAGTAGGCGCGCAGCTCGTCCCGCAACCGCTTCTGCTCGGGGATGAGGTCGATCAGCATCAGGCGAGCGCTCCGATCAGGTCCAGCTGGGCGTCGGCGCCGCCGAGCAGATGGGACAGGTGCTTGGCGTGCGCGAAGCTCTTGTGCAGGGGGTAGGTGACGTCGAGGCCGAGGCCGCCGTGCAGGTGCTGGCAGGTGAACAACGCCGTGAACGCCTCGCTGACGTGGTAGGCGGCCAGGGCGACGTCCCCGGCGGGGCCCTGGTTGTCCACGCCCCAGGCGGCCGACCACATCGCCACGTCCAGGGCCCGCGAGGCGATGTAGACGTCGGCGATCTGCATCGTGACCGCCTGGAACTCCGCCAGCGACCGGCCGAACTGCTTCCTGGTCTTGATGTAGTCCTTGGTCAGCTCCAGCGCCCCGGCCAGGACGCCACTGGCCTGCGCGGCCACCGCGGTCATGTAGATCAGCAGGGCGCCCTCGGCGTCGTCGGCGACCTTCTCGGCCGGGGTCCGGTCGAACACCAGCGTGGCCAGCGGCTCCCCCGTCGAGGCGAACTCCGGCACCACCTCATCGGGCCTGGCCAGGAACAATCCCTCGGCCGCCGAGACCAGCGCCACGTCCGCCACCGCTCCGTACGGCACGGCGCACTTGCGGCCGGTCAGCGCCCAGCCGCCGGAGTAGAGGGCACGG
The DNA here is from genome assembly GCF_009760925.1 of Nonomuraea typhae. Classification (GTDB taxonomy): domain Bacteria; phylum Actinomycetota; class Actinomycetes; order Streptosporangiales; family Streptosporangiaceae; genus Nonomuraea; species Nonomuraea typhae. Next base: position 149,629 of record NZ_VRLV01000009.1, on the reverse strand, counting down.
GTCTCCGGCGGGTCGGCCGGCGCCCGGCCCGGCTCCTTCAGCGCCACGGTGCTCACCCTGGCCTGGCCGAGGCGCGCCTGCTGCTCACGCGTGCCGTACCGGGTGATCGTCAGTGAGGCGGCCAGGACGGGCAGGGCGGGCAGGTCGCGGGCGCCTATCTCGCGCAGCACGACCGCCATTCCGACCGCGCCGAGCCCGGCGCCGCCCACCTCCTCGGGCAGGCAGACGCCGAGCAGGCCCGCCTCCCGGAGCCGGTCCTCACCGGCGTCCCTGGCCAGCAGATCCACGGCGAGTTCGCGCAGCTCTTGCTGCGTGTCGTCCAAGGCGAAATCCATCAGGTCTCCAAGAGGTGCCGCCGCCCGTGCCGGGCGAACTCGGTCTCGATCTCCACGACGTCGTCGCCGGTCAGCGGGCGGTAGCCGGTGGGCGTGCGCAGGTAGAGGGGGTCGGTGGTGGCGTGCCAGGCTTGCCGGGCCAGGAGGCGCTTGATCACCTTGTGAGAAGGCGTGAGGGGAAACTCCCGGCAGACCCGGATATATCGGGGTATGGCTTTTATGCCCAGATCCTGGCGGGACTCCAGGAACGCGCCCAGAGCCGTGACGTCGAACTCCCGACCGGCGGGGATGAGCGCCAGCATCACCTGATCGCCCGCCGCCGAGTCGGGCACCGGATACACCGCCGCCTCCAGCACACCCGGCGCCTCCCGCGCCACGGCCTCGATCGGGGCGACCGCGAGGTTCTCCCCGTCCACGCGTAACCGCTCGGTGCCCCGGCCGGCGAAGAAGACGTATCCCTCTTTATCCGCATAGGCCAGGTCGCCAGACCAGTACGCACCCTCCCGGATCCGCTCGGCATCGGCCTCCGGGTCGTTGTAGTACCCGTCGAACAACCCCAGCCCCCGGACGTTGACGAGCTCCCCGACGGCCTCGCCCGCGTTCACGAGCCGCCCCTCCTCCAGTACGGCCGGCGGACAGCGTTCCCCGGTGACCGGATCCCGGATCTCGACCCCCTCCGGCAACCTCCCCAGGCACCCCGGCGGCCCCGAGGGATCGGGCGTGATGGAGACGGCCGTCTCGGTGGACCCGAACGCGTCGATGACGAAACACCCGAACCGCTCCCCGAACCGCCGGGTGGCCGTGGCGCTGCCTTCGTTGCCGAAGGCCAGTTTGAGCGGGTTGTCGGCGTCGTCACCGAGCTCCGGGGTGGCGAGCACGTAGGAGAGCGCCTTGCCGACGTAGTGCAGATACGTGCACCCATATTTCCGGACATCCGGCAGCAGCCCCGAAGCCGAGAACCGCCTCCGCAGCACCAGCCCCGCCCCAGCCGCCACCGCCGGCGCATAGGCCGCCATGATCGCCCCGGAGTGGAACAACGGCATCGAGCAGTAGGCGACGTCCTCGGGGCCGAGCATGCGCGCCAGCGAGAGCCCGGGAACCGCGAGCTTCCGCTGCGTGACCCGCACCGCCCTGGGCCGCCCCGACGACGTCCCGGAGGTGAACACCAGCATGACCAGGTCACCGGGATCGGCGTCCCCGAGCTCAGACCGAGAGGGCTCCGCAACGGCCCGCCGTACCTCCTCCACAGCCGCCAGCCGGACGCCCAGCGCCGCCCCGATGGCCCGGGCGGCCTCCCCGTAAGGCTCGTCCCACACCACCAGCCCCACGTCGGCGGCCCGAGCGTCGCGAACCAGCTCAACCGGCGACCGCGTGGGATTGAGCGCGACCACCACGGCCCCGCCCAGCGCCGCCCCGCCCACCAGAAAGACCAGCTCAGGCACGTTGTCCAGCAGGACCCCGACATGCCCCGCCGACGCCCCCCAAAGGGCATACCGGTGACTCAGCGCCACATGCTCCCGCCAGGACCAGACCTGCTCTCCGTAGTAGAGCGACACCCGATCGTCATCGGCACGCGCGGCGAGCAGGGCGGCGAACGTGTCCGCGGTCATCCGACCTCCACCAAGCGCTCGGTCACCCATCAGCCGCAAAACTAGAACAGATTCTAATATCTGTCCAGCAACCGCAACCAATCAGAAAAGCTGACATCTCCCTGCAACATGAAAGACATGCACGTATGCGCTTTCTTTGTGACCCGCGAGTAACAAGCCGAGTTACGGAGAAATCAGATAACGTGTTCTTATGCGCACCCCGCCCGCGGCGATCTCAGCGCCCCCCAGCGATCACGAGGCGCCCATGGAGAGCCAGCAAGCCCCGGCCGGGTCGGGTGTCCGCACACGCAGCCAGCACCAGCGCCGCAAGCGCATCGTCCAGGCCGCCGCCGCCCTCGCCTCGAGAGGCGGCGTGGAAGCCATGCAGATGCGCACGGTCGCCGAACGCGCCGGCGTGGCCCTGGGCACCCTCTACCGCTACTTCCCATCCAAGATGGACCTGGTCGTAGCCGTGGTCGGCGAAGAGATCGACCTCCTGGAAAGCAGCATCGACCGCCGCCCGCCCAGCGCCGCCACCCCGGCGGGCCGCGCGGTGGACGTCCTGATGCGCGCCACCCGCGGCCTGATGCGCGAACCCGAACTCGCCGACGCCCTCATCCGCAGCCTGATCATGGCCGAGGTGGAGACCCCGTTCGGCGACCGCATGACCGGCCTCCTCCTGCGCGTCTCCGCCACCGGCCTGACCGCCGACAACGCCACAGAAGAACAACTCGCGCTGGCCGGCTCGCTGTCGAGCGTGTGGGTCCACGAACTCCTCGAAATGCTCCGCGGGCGCCGCACGTACGAGCAGATCCAGCGCCGCATCGAAATCGCCGCCGCCCGGCTCGTGTCCGACCTGTAGTGCTCCTCTCCGCCGTTCAGGATCAGCCTTCTTTACGGCGAAGCCACCTGAGCACCACCCGCCGTCGTGGGCGGGCGCCGATCGTGGGGATCGCTTCTCACGTCGGACGTGGCACTCGCCGCAACGGCGATGCGTAGACCACGGCCGTGCCCCACCCCGGCCACCGCCCCATCGCGCCGATCCCCGCCGCACCACGTCCCACCGCCCGGCGCGAAACCCCTGGCTAGCGCCCACCCGGGACCCTCTCGGATCGGAAGTGCACAGGTGCGGCGGCCAGAAAGGTGTGCCGCCCTGGGCCCCGGCACGGTCCGGAGGGCCGGCCAACCAGGACGCGGGTCGGCCGGGAGGGCCGAGCGGACGAGCGGCCCAAGTGGGCGACCGACCGGGCGGTAGGGTGAGGGCGTGAGCCAGAGTGAGACCAAGGAGCGGATCCTGGAAGCGGCGCTGGAGCAGTTCACCGCCCGCGGCTACCGGACCACCTCCATGCGGGAGATCGCCGAGCAGGTGGGCCTGACCAAGCCGACCCTCTACCATTACTTCCGCTCCAAGTCCGAGATCATCCAGCAGCTCCTGGACCCGCTCCTGGACAGCCTGGACGCCGCGCTCGAGCACCCGGAGACGTTCCTGGAGCGGTGTGTGGACACGATGGTGGGCCGGCGCCGCGTGCTCACGTTGTTGCTGCGGGACACCACCGTCTACGCCGAGGAGGAGCAGCTGGCCACCCGCGTGGTCTCCTGGATGGAGCGGGCCAACGCCCTGCTGGCGGGGCCGGAGGCGAGCTGGCCGGAGCGGATACGGGCGGCGCAGGCGCTGGCGGCCGTGGCGGATCCGCTGGTGTTGTCCATGCCGGTGGGCGATGCCGTACTCAAGGGTGAGTTGCTGCGTGGGGCCCGGCTGCTGCTGGCCGGCGGGCGGGAGGGACGATGATGCGGGCGATCAGTCAGGACGTGCTCGGCGGGCCCGAGGTGCTCAAGGTGGTCGAGGTGGCCAGGCCGGAGCCGGGGCCGACGGAGGTGCTGGTGCGGGTGCGGGCCGCCGGGCTCAATCCGACCGATTGGAAGCATCGGGGCAACGGCGGGCTGCTTGGGCGGCCGCCCTTCGTTCTGGGGTGGGACGTTTCTGGGGTGGTGGAGGCCGTCGGGCTGGGGACCACGCTGTATCGGCCGGGCGAGGAGGTGTTCGGGATGTTGCGCTACCCGCAGGGGCATGGGGCGCACGCCGAGTACGTGACGGCTCCGGCCCGGACGTTCGCCCTCAAGCCGGAGGGCGTCGATCACGTGCAGGCGGGGGCGCTGCCGCTCGCCGCGCTCACCGCCTGGCAGGCGCTCGTGGACACGGCGGGCGTGCGGGGCGGGCAGCGGGTGCTGGTGCACGCGGCGGCGGGCGGGGTGGGGCACCTGGCCGTGCAGATCGCCAAGGCGCGTGGCGCCCATGTGATCGGTACGGCGAGCGCGGCCAAGCACGATCTCCTGCGCGAGCTGGGCGCCGACGAGCTGGTCGACTACCGGAGCGTGGACTTCGCCGAGGCGGTCGGGGACGTGGACGTGGTGCTCGACACCATGGGGGGCGACTACGGCCCGCGCTCCCTGGAGACGTTGCGCGCGGGCGGCACGATCGTCTCCCTGGTGTTGTCGCGGCTCGATCCCGGCCTGGACGCGCTGGCCGCCGAACGGGGCATCAGGTCGGCCGCGATGCTGGTGGAGCCGGATCACGCCGCGATGAAGGCGATCGCCGCACTGGCCGGGGCGGGCCGTCTGCGGGCCCTGGTCGCCGCCGTGCTTCCGCTGGAGGAGGCGGCCAAGGCCCACGAACTGGGCGAGACCGGGCGGACGACCGGCAAGATCGTCCTGACCCCCTGACGACGGCTCGCCCGGAAGGCCCCGCCGTACGTCAAGGGCCGCGCCATCGCCCCGTCCGATGAACGACTCGGTTTTTGTCACACCCGTGCGCTAGACAGAGAACATGACCGTCAGCGACGACTTCGCTCAGCTGACCGACCCTCTGCGGCGGGAGCTGCTCGCACACTGCTATCGCATGCTGGGCTCGGTGCACGATGCCGAGGACACCGTCCAGGAGACCTACGTGCGAGCCTGGCGTGCCTACGACAAGTTCGAGGGGCGCTCGTCCGTGCGCACCTGGCTTTACAAGATCGCGACCACGCGCTGCCTGACCGCGCTCGACAAGCAGGGCAGGCGGCCGTTGCCGACCGGGCTGGGCCAGCCGAGCGCCCGCGGGGAGGGGCCGCTGAGCGAGCCGGCCGAGCTCGACTGGCTGGAGCCCGTGCCCGACGAGGCGGTGGGCGCCGACGGCCGGGATCCGGCCACGGTGGTGACCTCGCGGGAGAGCATCCGCCTGGCCCTGGTGGCGGCGCTGCAGTATCTGCCGCCGCGCCAGCGGGCGGTGCTGATCCTGCGTGACGTGCTGCAGTGGCGGGCCGCCGAGGTGGCCGATCTGCTCGACACCACGACCACCGCGGTCAACAGCATCCTGCAGCGCGCCCGCGCCCAGCTGGCCGAGGTCTCCCCGGCGGAGGACCAGCTCGCCGAGCCCGACGAGCGGTCCCAGCGCGAGCTGCTCGACCGCTACATGCACGCCTTCGAGAGCTATGACATCGACGCGATCGTCAAGGTGTTCACCGAGGACGCGGTCTGGGAGATGCCGCCGTTCCCGGGGTGGTATCAGGGCGCGGCCAACATCGGGCGGCTCATCGCCACCCACTGCCCGGCCAAGAAGCCCGGCGACCTGCGCCTGGTGCCCTGCCAGGCCAACGGCCAGGCGGCGTTCGGCATGTATCTGCGGGGCGAGGACGGCGTCTACCGGCCGTTCGCGCTGCCCGTGCTCACGCTGTCGAAGGAAGGGGTCAGCCACGTGTCGCAGTTCTTCGATCTGAAGCTGTTCGACGTGTTCGGGCTCCCGGCCACATTGCCCGAGTAAAGTAGAACGCGTTACATTCGCCTCCAGAGCATCGTTCTGGAGGCGCTGTGGGCACACCGGTCATCGTCGAAGCGGTAAGGACTCCCATCGGCAAGCGCAACGGCTGGCTCGCCGGGCTCAAGCCGCAACAGGTTCTAGCGGCGGCTCTCAACGGCTTGATCGACCGGGCGGGCATCGATCCGGCCATCGTCGAGCAGGTCTTCGCCGGCTGCGTCACCCAGGCGGGCGAGCAGGGCGGGCACGTCGGCCGCTACGCGTGGCTGTATGCGGGCCTGCCGTACCAAACAGGCGTGACCACGATCGACGCCCAGTGCGGCTCCTCGCAGCAGGCGGTGCACCTAGTGGCGGCGATGATCAAGGCGGGCCTCATCGAGGCGGGCGTGGCCTGCGGGGTCGAGGTGATGAGCCGGGCGCCGCTGGGCAGCAACGTCATGCCGGCCAAGGCCAAGCCGGACGACTGGTCGATCGACATGCCCAACCAGTTCGACGCGGCCGAGCGGATCGCGCGGCGCCGCGGGCTGACGCGTGAGCGGCTGGACTGGTTCGGGGCGCGCTCGCAGCGCCTGGCGGCGAAGGCGTGGGCCGACGGGCGCTTCGACAAGGAGATCGTCGGCGTCTGCGGGGTCACGAAGGATCAGGGGTTACGGGAGACCACGATGGAGGGGCTGGCCGGGCTCAAACCGGTGCAGCCGGGCGCGCTGCACACCGCGGGCACGTCCGCGCAGATCTCCGACGGCGCCGCCGCGGTCCTGCTGGTGAGCGAGGAGGCCGCGATCCGGTACGGCCTGCGGCCACGGGCCCGGATCCTGGCTCAGGCGCTGATCGGGGCCGAGCCGTACTTCCATCTCGACGGACCGGTGGACGCGACGGCCAAGGTGCTGGACCGTACGGGAATGGTGATGAGCGACATCGACAGGTTCGAGGTGAACGAGGCGTTCGCGTCGGTCGTGCTGTCGTGGGCGAGCGTGCACGAGCCGGACTTCGACCGGGTCAACGTCAACGGCGGGGCGATCGCGCTGGGTCACCCGGTCGGGGCGACCGGCGCCCGGCTGGTCACGAGCGCGCTGCACGAGCTCGAACGCTCCGATTCCGGCACCGCCCTGGTCAGCATGTGCGCCGGGGGCGCGCTGGCCACGGCCGCCGTCCTGGAGCGCATCGCGTGAAGACGCGCCGCCGGCCGTATACGAAGTTGAGGAGCGAATGCGACGATATGCCAGCCAGAAGCCGCAGGAGCTCGGCGGCGGCGTGTGGAGCGTGCCGGTGCCGATTCCCGGCAATCCGCTTGGCTACACCCTGGTGTACGCGCTCGAGTCGCCGCGCGGGCCGGTGCTGGTCGATGCGGGGTGGAATCATCCAGATGCCTGGGAGGCGCTGCGCGGCGGGCTCGGCATGCTGGGGATCGACGTGGCGGATGTGCACGGCGTCGTGGTCACGCACTTCCATCCGGATCACGCGGGGCTGGCCGGGCAGGTCAGGGAGGTGTCGGGCGCCTGGATCGCGATGCACGAGGCGGACGCGGCGCTGGTCACGCTCATCCACGGGCTGGACGAGGAGGCGCATCGCGACTTCCAGGCGGAGATGTTGCGGCGGGCGGGCGCGGGCGGGGACGACGCGCGGGTTCCGGCTTCGGCGCGGCCGGTGCCGCCCGCGCGGCCGGATCGCACGTTGCGCGACGGCGACCTGGTGGATCTGCCGGGGCGGGAGCTGCGTGCCATCCACACGCCGGGGCACACGCCCGGTCATCTGTGTCTTCAGCTGGGCGATCGGCTGTTCACCGGCGACCACGTGTTGCCGGACATCACCCCGCATGTAGGCATCTATCCCTATGACCGCACCGACGTGGACCCGCTTGGCGACTTCCTGATGTCTCTGGAAAAGGTGACCAGCCTGGGCCCCCTGACCGCGCTTCCTGCCCATGAGTGGATATTTCCGGATGTGGCGGCGCGAGCCGCCGAGATCCGCCACCATCACGAGGAGAGACTCCACACGCTCGCCGCGCAACTGACCGCCCATGGCGAGCCGCTGACCATCTGGGAGATCGCCGCGATGATGACGTGGAACCGAGCATGGGATGATCTGTCCCCTATGCTCCGAGGTATGGCGGCCGGTGAAGCCGCCGCCCACCTGCGTACCCTGGAGGCTCGTGGCGCGATCCGCCGCGTGTCCGGGGTCGATCCGGTGCGCTTTCAGGCTCTAGACTCGTAGACATCCGATGTCTAGGGAGAGAAGCGTGGCGGTCACCGACGCTGCGATCGACAAGATCAAGCAAATGATCCTCTCGGGCGAGCTCGCCCCCGGCGACCGGCTCCCCAAAGAGGCCGATCTCGCCGAGCGGCTGGGTTTGTCCCGCAACTCGCTGCGCGAGGCCGTACGCGCGCTGGCGCTGATCAACGTCCTGGACGTACGGCAGGGCGACGGCACCTACGTCACCAGCCTGGAGCCCCGGCTCCTGCTGGACACCATGTCGTTCGTGCTCGACCTGCACCGCGACGACACCGTCATCCAGTTCTTCGAGGTGCGCCGCATCCTGGAGCCCGCGGCCACGGCCATGGCGGCGGTGCAGATGAGCGAGGCCGACGTCGCCGAACTCGGCGAGATCCTCCACTCGCTGCCGAAGGACCCCACGATCGAGGAACTGGTCGACAACGACCTCACCTTCCACCAGCGCATCGCCCGCGGGTCTGGCAACAACGTGCTGTGCTCGTTCATCGAGAGCCTGGCCGGGCCCACCCATCGGGCGCGCATCTGGCGCGGCCTCACCCAGGAGGGCGCGCTGGAGAAGACGATGGAGCAGCACAGCGCCATCTACGACGCCATCGCCGCACGCGAGCCGGATGTGGCACGTTCCTGGGCCACGGTGCACGTGGCCGGGGTGGAGGCATGGCTGCGCAAGGCCCTCGACTGAGGGGGTAGGTACGGGATGTGGCCGACAAACTCGCGAAATATCGCAGTAAACGGGACGCCAGCCGTACCCCCGAGCCCATCCCCCAGCAGGAGCCCGAACCAGGCGACGACCGCGCGTTCGTGATCCAGGAGCACCACGCGCGCTCGCTCCACTGGGACCTGCGGCTGGAGCGCGACGGCGTGCTGGCCTCGTGGGCGGTCCCGAAGGGGCTGCCCACGGACCCGAAGGTCAACCACCTGGCCGTGCGGACCGAGGACCACCCGATGGAGTACCTCGCCTTCCACGGCGAGATCCCGGAGGGCGAGTACGGCGCCGGAACCATGACCGTCTGGGACACCGGCACCTACGACACCGAGAAATGGTCGGAGCGCGAGGTCAAGGTCGTCCTCCACGGCGACCGGGCGCAGGGCCGGTACGTGCTGTTCCGGACGGACGGCAAGAACTGGATGATCCACCGCATGGATCCGCCGGAGGTCGACCCGCTGCCGCCCATGAAGCCGATGCTCCCGGTCAGGCGCGCCAGGCTCCCCCGCGAGCCGGAGAAGTACGCCTTCGAGGTCGCCTGGGGCGGCCGCCGGGTGCTCGTGCACATCGACGGCGGCCGCACCGACCTGGCCCGCGAGGCGCCGTGGCTGCGCCCGCTGGCCGCCTCGTTCGGCAGCCGCAGCGCGGTCCTGGACGGCGAGATCGTCCGCCTGGGCGGCACGGAGATCCTGGTCTGCACCGATCTGCTCTATGACGACGGCCGTTCGCTGGTGGCCAGCCCGTTCACCGAGCGCCGCGCCGCCCTGGACGCGCTCGCCATCGCGGGCGCGCGCTGGCAGACCGCCCCGTCCTGGCCCGGTCAAGCCCAGCCTGTATCGGAGCAAGCTCCTCAACTTCGTATACGGCAGGCGGCCCGCGAGCAAAACCTGCCCGGCATCGTGGGCAAACGCCTGGACTCCGGCTACGAGCCCGGGGAGTCGGCGGCCTGGCTCTTCGTCCCCGTCTGAATCGGATGCAGGCTGGCGTGCTCGCGGCCCTGCTGCCAGGACGGCTTGCGGAACTGGTAGATCAGCAGGGGCAGCCCGGTGAAGACGACGGTCCCGGCCGCCACCAGCGCCACGTACCCGCCGGGAGACCCGATGGGCAGCTGCGACGGCGGCACGAAGCTCACGACCAGCGCGAACGCCACGGCCGCGAACCCGGCCCCGGCCACCAGCCACAGCGCCGGGACCCTGAATCCCCGCGGCAGGTCGGGCCGGGTCTTGCGCAGCCTGATCGCCGCGGCGTACAGGAGCAGGTACATGATGATGTAGAGGCTGATCGTCATCGACGAGATCAGGAAGAACGCGACGCTGACGTTGTCCATGAACAGGTAGATGGCCGAGATCAGCGTCACGATCACGCCCTGGACGACGAGGATGTTGCGCTGGACGCCCCGCGCGTTGGTCTTCTGCAGCACCGGCGGCAGCATGCCGTCGTGCGCGGTGGCCAGCAGGCCCTTGCTGGGACCGCCCAGCCAGGCCAGGGCGCCGCCGAGGGCGCCGTAGCAGATGAGCACGGCCAGCAGGTTGACCGGCCAGCTCACCCCGAGCAGCGCGGTGAAGGCGGCGGTGAGCGTGTCGAAGACCCCGGAGTTCAGGTTGATCTTCGCGTAGGGCAGGATCGCGGCCACGGCCAGCGCGCCCAGCGTGAAGATGACGAACGAGATGGCCGCGGCGATGAAGATGGCGATCGGGTAGTCGCGGCGCGGGTTGCGCATCTCCTTGACGTGCACGGCGGTGGACTCCACGCCGGCGAAGTTGAGCAGGATCGTGCCGAGGAAGGCCAGTGTGCCGAGCGCGGCGACCGGCAGCCAGCGCGGTGAGTGGTGGCCGTGCTCGTCGGTGGCGACCGACGGGTTGGTGACGCTCTCCCAGCCGAGCGGGTGCCCGGTGGCCCACCACCACACGAACAGTCCGATGAGGATCGCGCCGGGCACGACGGTGCCGAGCATGAAGCCGTACTGGGTGACCTTGGTGAGCAGGGTGGTGCCGGAGAAGGCGATGAACGTGGCGATCCAGTAGACGACGATGCAGAACAGGCCGACGTAGACGTTGTTGCCGGCCATGTCGGGCCGCCCGATCGCGAACGCGATGGCCGCGGCGGCGAAGCTCAGGCCGGTGGGATACCAGACGACGTTCTGGATCCACTGCAGCCAGATCGCCAGGAACCCCCACCGGGAGCCGAACGCCTCGCCCACCCAGGTGTAGACGCCGCCGGTGCGGTCGGCGAACGCGCCGCCCAGCTCGGCGGCGACCAGCCCGGCCGGGATGAGGAAGAGCAGGGTGGAGAAGCCGATGTACAGGAACATCGTCAGCTCTTCCTGCGCCATCGACGGCAGCCCGCGCAGGCTGGTGACCACGGTGGCCGCGGTCATCAGCCCGAGCGCGGTGGCGGAGATCGAGGACCTGGTCATGAGTGGTGGAATGCCTTCCGCTCCGCACCGGAGGGAGTTCCGTTGCGCAGCCGTTCGATCGAACGCTCGATGTCGTCGGCCAGCAGGGCGATCTCGTCGCGGCCGATGCCGTGCCGTACCAGCACGCGCTGGATGACGGTCTCCTGGCGGCGGGGCGGCAGCGGGTAGGCCGGGACCTGCCAGCCGCGCACGCGCAGGATCTCGGTCAGGTCGTAGAGCGTGAAGCCCTGGGCGGCGTCCTTGAGCGTGTAGGAGATGGCGGGCAGGGCGGCCGTGCCGTCGTAGAGCAGCTCGAACGGGCCCATGTCGGCGATCCGGCCGGCCAGGTACCGGGCGGTGTCCATGCACGCCTGCTGGACCTTGCGGTAGCCCTCGCGGCCGAGGCGCAGGAAGTTGTAGTACTGCGCGATGATCTCCCCGCCGGGCCGGGAGAAGTTGAGGGCGAAGGTGGGCATGTTCCCGCCGAGGTAGTCGACCTTGAAGATCAGCTCCTCGGGCAGCGCGCCCGCGTCCCGCCAGACGACCCAGCCCACGCCCAGCGGCGACAGGCCGTACTTGTGCCCGGAGGCGTTGACGGAGGCCACGCGGTCGATGCGGAAGTCCCAGACCAGGTCGGGCTGGACGAAGGGGGCGATGAAACCGCCGCTGGCCGCGTCCACGTGGATCGGGATGTCCAGCCCGGTGTCGGCCTGGATCGCGTCCAGCTCGCGGGCGATCTCGGCGACGGGCTCGTAGTCGCAGGTGAAGGTGACGCCGAGGATGGCCACGACGCCGATGGTGTTCTCGTCCACGTACGCGCGGAGCTGGTGGGCGCGCAGGCCCGTCGCGCCCTCCTCCAGCGGCACCTGCCGCAGCTCGACGTCGAAGTAGCGGGCGAACTTCTCCCAGCACACCTGGACCGGACCGGCCACGATGTTGGGCCGATCCGTGGGTTTGCCCTCCTTCTGCCGCCGCTGCCGCCAGCGCCATTTGAGCGCCAGGCCGCCGAGCATCGCCGCCTCGCTGGAGCCGGTCGTCGAGCAGCCCATGGTCGTGCGCTCGGACGGGGAGTTCCACAGGTCGGCCAGGATGTGCACGCATCGGGACTCGATCTCGGCCGTCTGCGGGTACTCGTCCTTGTCGATCATGTTCTTGTCGAGGTTCTCGTCCATCAGCCTGTGGACTTCCTCGTCCGACCAGGTCGTGCAGAAGGTGGCGAGGTTCTGCGCGGAATTGCCGTCGAGCTTGAGCTCGGAATGGATCATGGCGTAGACGGCTCGCGGGTCCGAGGTGCCGACGGGCATCCGGTATTTGGGCAGCTCCTCCTCGCTGAGCGGCAGGGTGTAGACGTCGTCGATGCTCTTGGCGGAGACAGCATGTAGGGCCATGTCCGGAAATGTGCCCCTATCAGCGCATATGCAGGGCCAAGGTTCGCACAAGCCATAATCAGTGGCGTGCACATCACGGACATCACGCCCGACCAGCGCCTCCTCGACCTCCAGCACGCCTCGTACGCCATCGAGGCCCAGATCATCGGCGACGATCGCATCCCGCCGCTGCACGAAGATCTGGCCGCGCTGAAAGCCGAGCCTCTGCTCTGGCTGGGCGCCCGCGACGACGCCGGGAACCTGGTCGGCGCGATCGCCTGGGAGGAGACGCCCGGCCTGGTCGACATCAACCGGCTCGTCGTGGACCCGGGCGCGCTGCGCCAGGGCATCGGCCGCACCCTGGTCAAGGAGGTGCTGGCGCGGGCCGGCGGGCGCAAGGTCGTCGTCTCCACCGGCCGCGGCAACACGCCCGCGCGCACGCTCTACGAACGCCTCGGGTTCACCCACGTCGAGGACGTCGAGGTGATCCCGGGGCTGTGGGTCACCTCATACGAGCTCGTCTAGCTCCGCCCACAACTCCTCCGGCACCGGCCTGGCCCACAGCTCGGCGTTGCGCCGTACCTCCTCCGCCGAGCGCGCGCCGAGCACGACCGTCACGACGGCCGGGTGCCGGGCGGGGAAGGCCATCGCGGCCTGCGGGAGCGTGACGCCGTGCCGCCGGCATGCCGCCGCGATCGCCCGCGCCCGCTCCAGCAGTACGGCGGAGGCCGGCTGGTAGTCGAAGGTGCCGGTGGGCTCGTCGGTGGCCAGCAGGCCGCTGTTGAACACGCCGGCGGCCAGCACCTTCACGCCCCTGGCCGCGCAGGCGTCCAGCAGCGGCAGGCCCGAGCGGTCGAGCAGGGTGTAGCGCCCGGCCAGCATGACCACGTCGAGGTCGGTCTCGGCGACGAAGCGGGCCGGAACCTGCCACTGGTTCATGCCGAGGCCAATGGCCTTGACCACGCCCTCGGCGCGCAGCTCGGCCAGGGCCGGGTACGCCTCGGACAACGCCTGCTCCACGTGGTCGTCGGGGTCGTGGATGAGCGCCACGTCCACGCTGTCCAGGCCCAGCCGTACCAGCGACTCCTCCAGCGATCGGCGCACGCCGTCGCGCGAGAAGTCCCACACCCGGCGCTCGGCCGCGACGACGTCGAAGCCCTCGTCGTCGGGGGCGGGCGCGGCCGGGACCAGGCGGCGGCCGACCTTGGTGGACAGCACGTAGCCCTCGCGACCGGCCAGGGCGGCGCCGAGGCGGCGTTCCGACAGGCCCAGGCCGTAGTGCGGCGCGGTGTCGAACAGGCGCACGCCCGCCTCCCAGGCGGCGTCCACGCCGGCGCGGGCCTGCTCGTCGGAGACCGCGGCGAACAGGTTGCCGATCGGCGCCCCACCGAACCCCAGGTCCGGAAATTTCATGTCATCTCCCATACCAGGCGCAGCCCACCGGCGTCCTTGTCGAAGTCGCCGTCGAGCAGGCGGTTCATCCGAGCCTGCCAGGCCAGGTCGGCCGGATGGTCCTTCATGGCCGCCTGGAACGCGGCGTAGTCCTCGACCTCCACCACGTGGAACAGGTCCAGGCCGTCACGCCAGATCCGCCACGAGCGCACGCCGTGCTCACGCATCGCCGCCTCCAGCTCGGCCGGGATGCTCGCGTGCTCCCGGTCGTAGGTCTGCTCGGCGCCGGGCTTGAGCCGTGAGCGCAGGGCCAGCCGTACCATCAGTCCTGGGCCTTTCCGCCGGCGACGCGGCTGATCATGAGGGCGACGAGGATGATGCCGCCGTAGACGACCGGCTGCCAGAAGCCGGAGACGCCTCTCAGCGTGAGGATGTTCTGCACCAGGCCGATCACCAGCACGCCGGTGAGCGCGCCCAGGATCGTCCCCTTGCCGCCGTCCATGCTGACGCCGCCGATGACCGCCGCGGCGAAGACCATGAAGATCCAGCCGACGCCCATGTTGCTGCCGATGGCGCCCAGGCGGCCGGTCTCCAGGATCCCGGCGAGCGCGGCCAGCATGCCGCCGGTGACGAAGACGCCGAACAGCACCCGGTGCACCCGGATCCCGGCAGCGCGGGCGGCGTCGGCGTTGCCCCCGATCGCGTACAACGAGCGGCCCACGCGGGTGTAGCCGAGGGTGACGATGCCGATCGCGAACAACAGGCCGGCGATCCACACGGACGCCGGCAGGCCGGCCCAGGTCGTGCTGCCCAGGTAGATGATCGACTCGGGGAGCTGGAACAACGTCTTGCCCTCGGTCGGCCCCAGCAGCAGGCCGTGCACGATGATCAGCATGGCCAGCGTGACGATGAACGCCGACAGCTGGAACCTGATGATCAGGAACCCGTTGACCGCGCCGATGACCGCGCCGGCCAGGATCGCCAGCGGGATCACCAGCGCGCCGGGCACGCCCAGCCCGAAGCCGCCCGCCGCCGCGGGGATGGCCAGCATGACCGCCATCGCCGGCGCGGTGCCGACCGTGGACTCCAGCGACAGGTCGAACTTCCCGGAGATCAGGATCATCGCCTCGGCCAGCACCAGCAGCGAGATCGACGCCTGCTGCTGCAGGATGTTGCTGATGTTCCCGCCGGTCAGGAAGATCGGGTCGGTGAACGCGCCCACGACGAGCAGGAGCAGGATCACCGGAACGAGGGTCAGGTCGCGGAAGCGGGCCAGCCGTACCTTCGGCGCCCCTGCGGTCATGACGGTCACTCTTGGATGCCTTCCATCACGGCCACGAGCTCGTGGTCGGTCCAGCCACGCGGCACGTCCTTGACGACCCGGCCGTGGAACATCACCAGCACCCGGTCGCAGATGCGCAGGTCGTCCAGCTCGTCGGAGACCAGCACCACCCCGGCGCCACGCTCGGCCGCGTCCTCGACGGCGCCCAGGAGCGCCTGCTTGGACTTCACGTCGACGCCGGCGGTCGGGTTCATCACGACGAGCGCGGACGGGTCGTCGACCAGCGCCCGGGCGAAGACGACCTTCTGCGCGTTGCCGCCCGACAGGTCCCCGACCGGCTGCTCGGGCCCGTCGGTCTTGATGTCGAGCTCCGTGATCAGCTTCTCGGCTCTGGTACGGCGCCGCCCGGGCGAGACCAGGCCGTACCTGCCCAGCTTGCGCATGATGGGCATGGTGCCGTTCTCCCCCACCGACAGGAAGGGGACGAAACCCTCGTGGTGCCGGTCCTCGGGCACGAAGCCGAGCCCGGCGGCCATGAACGCGGGCACGTCACCCTGCCGCGGGCGTCGCCCGTTGACCGTGACCGTGCCGGAGTCCGCCTTGCGCAGCCCGGCCAGCGTCTCGGCCAGGCCGATCTTGCCGCTGCTTGCCGAGCCCGCCAGGCCGACGACCTCGCCCTCGCGCACGGCCAGGTTGACGTCCTCGTAGCGGCCGCGCAGCGACAACCCGCCGGCCTGGAGCACCACCCGCTCGCCGGTCACGTGCTGCTTGGACTGGTAGGCGGCGGTGGCCTCGCCGGTCATCGCGGCCACCAGTTCGTCGTGCGGGAGACCGTACACCTGCCTGGTCGTGACGTGCCGGGCGTCGCGGAGGACGGTGACGCGCTGGCAGATCTCGTAGACCTCGTCGAGGTGGTGGGAGATGTACAACATCGTCACGCCCTGCTCGCGCAGCGCCCGCATGCGGGTGAACAGGCGCTCGATGGCCGGGCCGTCCAGGCGGGCGGTGGGCTCGTCGAGGATGATGAACGTGGCGCCGAACGACAGCGCGCGGGCGATCTCGACGAGCTGGCGCTGCTCGACGCCGAGATCGCCGGCCAGCGCCTCGGCGTCCACGTCCACCTCGTAGGTGGTCAGCAGGTCGCGGGCCCTGGCGCGCAGCTCACGCCATTTGACGAAGCGGCCCTGACGGTTCAGGAAGAGGTTCTCGGCGACCGTCAGGGCGGGGATGATCGTGGACTTCTGGTAGACGCAGGCGACCCGGCGCCGCCAGGCGTCGCGATCGGCGAGAGAGGGGGCGCGCTCGCCCGCGAACGTCACCTCGCCGGCGTCGGGGCGCTGGAGGCCGGTCAAGATGGACACGAGCGTGGACTTGCCCGCGCCGTTCCTGCCGACGAGCGCGTGGGTCTCACCCGCGGCGATCTGGATGCCCGCGTGGTGGAGCGCCGTGGTGGGTCCGAAGCGCTTCACGATATTTCTGGCTTCGACGTGAAATTTCATTACTTGACCTGGTTGCCCCAGAGCTTCTGGTCGTCCACGTTGTCCTTGGTCACCAGTGGGGCCGGGAGCTGGTCCTCCAGGCCGTTGGGCAGCTCGATGATCGTGCTGTCGTGGTCGGTCGGGCCCGGCTTGAACGTCTTGCCGTCCATCGCCGCCTTGGCGTAGAAGAGCGCGTACTTGGCATACAGGTCGGCCGGCTGCGAGACCGTCGCGTCGATGTCACCCTTGCGGATCGCCTCGAACTCCTGCGGGATGCCGTCGTTGGAGACCACGAAGACGTGCTTGGGATCGGCCGGCGGCACCAGCAGCCCCTTGGTCTTCAGCACCTGCAGCGTCGGCGCCAGATGCACCCCGCCCGCGTGCAGGTAGACACCCTTGATGTCCGGGTTCTGCTCCAGACGCGTCTGCAGCATCGAGGCGGCCTTGCTGCCCTCCCACTCGGTCGGCTCGCTGAAGACCGTGATCCCGGGGAACTTGCTCTTCATGCACTCCAGGAACGCCTCGGAGCGGTCGCGGCCGTTGATCGAGCCCAGCGCGCCCTGGAGCTGCACGACCTTGCCCTTGCCCCCCAGCTTCTCGCCCAGGAACTCGCACGCCTTGGTGCCGTAGGCGCGGTTGTCGGCCCGCACCACCATGAACACCTTGCCCGTGTCCGGGCGGGTGTCCACCGAGACGACCGGGATCTTCTTGTTCTCCAGTTGCTGGAGCGTGGTGGCGATGGCGCCGGTGTCCTGCGGGGCCATGACGATCGCCCCGGCGCCCTGGCCGATCAGCGTCTGAACGTTGCTGACCAGCTTGGAGACGTCGTTCTGGGAGTTGGTCGGGTTCAGCTTGGCGACCTTGAGCTCGGTGGCCATCTGGTCGGCGTACTTGATGTAGGAGTTCCAGAAGTCGGAGTCGGCCCGGGGGTGGTCGATGCCGACCTTCCCACCGGCCGCGCCGCCGCCGCTGTTCGTCGATCCGCAGGCCGTCACGATCGCGAGAAGGGCCGCTGAGGCGACCACGGGTCCGAGCTTCATGTGCCAGGTGTCCTTCTTCAGGGGGTGTGAGCGGGTCGGCCACTTCAGGGAGTGTGAGCGGATCGGCCGCTTCAGGGGATGTGAGCGGCCGGCCGCTTCAGGGGTGTGTCATCGGGTCGGCCGCAACCTCAGCCCGTGCATTCCGCCGTCGACCGCGAGCACGGTGCCCGTGGTCGCGCTGGACTCCGGCCCGGCCAGGTAGGCGATGGCCGCGGCGACCTCTTCGGCGCTGACCAGGCGGCCCATCGGCTGCCTGGCGTTGAGCGCGGCACGCTCGGCCTCGGGGTCGCCGGCGGCGTCGAGGAGCCGGGCCACCCAGGGGGTGTCCGCGGTTCCGGGGTTGACGCAGTTGACGCGGATGCCCTCACGCACGTGGTCGGCGGCCATCGCCAGCGTGAGCGACATGACCGCGCCTTTGGTGGCGCTGTAGAGCGCGCGCTGGGGCAGGCCGGCGGTGGCCGCGATCGAGCACGTGTTGACGATCGCGGCGTGCTCGCTCCTTCTGAGGTACGGCAGGGCGGCCCTGGCCACCCGGACCATGCCGAAGACGTTGACCTCGAAGACCTTCCGCCATTCGTCGTCCGGGTTGTCCTCGATGGTGCCCTGAGCGCCGATGCCCGCGTTGTTGACCAGGACGTCGATGCCGCCGAGCCGTTCGGCCGCCTCGGTGACGGCGGCACGGACTTGGGCGTCATCCACCACATCCACTTTTATGCCGATAAAAGGCTCGCCGGGCGGATTGACGTCCAAACAGGCGACAGTCATCCCCTTGCCGGCAAGCGCGTGCGCGGTGGCCAGCCCGATGCCGGAACCGCCGCCGGTGACGATGGCCTTGAGACTCACTGATCCCTCCACACGTCACCGCCCGGATAGGCGTGGGCGGCGATCGACTCGGACCGCATCTGCGCGCTGAACCCGGGCAGCGACGGCGCCACGTAGGTGCCGTTCTCGATCACGACCGGGTCGAGGAAGTGCTCGTGCAGGTGGTCCACGTACTCGATGACCCGGCCCTCCAGCGAGCCGCTGACCGCGACGTAGTCGAACATCGCCAGATGCTGCACCAGCTCGCACAGCCCGACCCCGCCCGCGTGCGGGCAGACCGGCACCCCGAACTTGGCCGCCAGCAGCAGGATCGCGATGTTCTCGTTCACCCCGCCGACCCTGGCCGAGTCGAGCTGCAGGTAGGAGATGGCCCCGGCCTGCAGGAGCTGCTTGAAGACGATGCGGTTCTGCACGTGCTCGCCGGTGGCGACCGGAATCGGGCGGATGCCCGCGGCGATCGCCGCGTGTCCGAGCACGTCGTCCGGGCTGGTCGGCTCCTCGACCCAGTGGGGACTGAACCGCCGGAGGGCGTTCACCCACTCGATGGCCGAGGCCACGTCCCAGCGCTGGTTGGCGTCGATGGCGATGGGGAAGTCGGGGCCGCACACCTCGCGGGCGGTGGTGAAGCGGCGGATGTCATCCTGAAGATCGGCGCCGACCTTCAGCTTGATCTGCTTGAACCCCTGGTCCAGAGCCTCCTTGCAGAGGCGCCGGAGCTTGTCGTCGTCATAACCGAGCCACCCGGGCGAGGTGGTGTAGGCCGGATACCCCTGCTCACGCAGCCGCGCCACGCGCTCCTGCCGCCCGGGCTCGGCGGCGCGGAGAATGGCCAGCGCGTCGTCCGGCGTGAGGGCGTCGCTCAGGTACCTGAAGTCCACCAGGTCCACGATCTCCTCGGGTGACATCTCGGCCAGCAGCAGCCACAGCGGCTTGCCGTACCTCTTGGCCCTGAGGTCCCACAGCGCGTTGACGACGGCGGAGATCGCCATGTGCATGACGCCCTTCTCAGGCCCCAGCCACCGCAACTGCGAATCGTTGACCATCTCCTTGTAGAGCGTCCCGAGATCCTCGGCATCCCGTCCGATCACGTACGGCTCGAGCGCGCCGATGGCCGCGGTCTGCACGTCGTTGCCACGCCCGATCGTGAACGCGAACCCGTGCCCCTCGTGCCCGTCGTCAGTCCTGAGCACGACATACGCCGCGGAGTAGTCCGGATCCGGATTCATAGCATCAGAACCATCCAGATCCCGCGAAGTCGGGAACCGAATGTCGTGGGTCTCCATCCCCACGATCCGGTACGGCGCCGCCGTCATGCCTGCCCCACCGTCTGCCGCTGCCGCCCGAGCCCCTGGATCTCCAGCTCCATGACGTCACCCGCCCTGAGGTACGGCTGGCCGGGCAACCCGAGCGCCACGCCGGCAGGGGTCCCCGTGTTGATCACGTCCCCCGGCTCCAAAACCATGAACTGGCTCAGATACCGGACGATCTCCGCCACATCGAAGATCATGTTCTTGCTGTGACCGTCCTGCCGCAGCTCACCGTTGACCCAGAGCCGCATGGTCAGATCCTGCGGATCGCCGACCTCGTCGGCGGTAACCAGCCAGGGCCCGAGCGGATTGAACGTCTCACACGACTTGCCCTTGTCCCACTGACCGCCGCGCTCGAGCTGGAACTCCCGCTCGGAGACGTCGTTCGAGATCGCATACCCCGCGATGACACCGAGAGCCGCCTCCCGATCGGCCAGGTATCGCGCGGTAGCGCCGATGACGACCGCGAGCTCGACCTCCCAGTCGGTCTTGACGCTCCCCCGCGGCACCAGCACCTCGTCCTCGGGCCCCACCACGGTGTTGGCCGCCTTCATAAAGACAACCGGCTCCTCCGGCACCGCCGCGCCCGACTCGACGGCGTGGTCGCGGTAGTTGAGCCCGATGCACACGACCTTGCCCGGCCGGGCAACCGGCGCCCCGACCCGCAGCCCCCGGCCCTCGACCAGGGGCAGCCTGCCAGCATCCAGCGCGTCACGAACCCGCGCCACTCCCCCGGAGGCGAAGAAGGCCCCGTCGATCTCGGGCTCCCCTATGTCGCGCAGGTCACCGGCAGCGTCCATCACCACCGGCCGCTCCTGGCCAACGGGTCCTACTCGCAGCAGCTTCACACCGCATCCCTAGGTCATACATCGGATGTCTCGACCCTTGATGCTCGTCTTGACGATGGGTTGTGTCAAGTCTCGAACCGTGGAGACATCCGATCCGTGACCTCGGGGTTTCGAAGGTTGGGGTGCAACCGGTTGCACTCGGGCGTAGCTAGCGTCATCTCCTGCACATGTGGCACAGATGTCGCTGGAAACATCGGAGGAGACCTTGCACAGAACCGGGATGGGCGGGAGAAGAGGGCTCCCGATAGACCTCCTACCTTGTGCGCTGCCGATTTCTGCGCCGATCTAGACGGCGGAGGTAATCAGTGCCGAGGCCGGCCCCTGCCGCTCGTCGGGCAGGCCCATCGGGACGATCCCCAGCCCGGCGGCCGGCGCGGGTAGAGAGGTCGTGGCCGTACTTTGACGCCGTCCAGGTTTCCGGCTACGGACGTACACGCGTCACTACCACGAGCACGTATATTCCTGGTCCTGAAGTGAGCCTGACCTTCTCCGCCACGCTATCGGGCAGTTCGAGCCCGTATTCGTTACCGGTCTTGAACGGCTGGATGGTCAGGCTCGTGTCCTTCCAGCGCTTCGACTTCATCAAAGCTCCTCGCGCATCCTTGGAAACGGGCGACCATCCGCGTTCCGCCAGCCGACCGCTTGCTATGTCTACTCCTTCTGCGAAGGATGACGCGCCGACGTCCATGACCAGAATGTCGTCGATCTGAATGACATCGCCGAAAATCGGGTCTTCGGTGGTCTGCGCGATAGCGCGCCCGATGTCGAGCACTTGCCTGACGGCACCGGCATCGGCTCTGACCGTTTCCCGGCCCCATAGGCCGCATCCTGTGACCAAGACCAGCGCGCAGAGAGTGAGCGCCATATGCCTGACGATGGCACCCACTCCCTTCACCGCGCGGTGGCGTTCATCTACGGCCACGAGTTTCCGCCGTCCTGTTCCAGAGCGTCGTCATCCGTGGGAGCGTACATGGTGGGATCAGCCCCAGAACTCGTAGGCCGCCTGAATCGCCCAGCCGCTTCGCATGGCGATCATGCGCTTGCGCGCCTCTTCACCGGCCGAGGTAGCCGGCCGGTCGGTTCCGTAATAGATCCAATCCTGGAACTTCTTAACCGTCCACGTATTGTTGCTCTTGTTCCGGGTTACACCGGAACATCCGCAATAGGCGACGGCCGTCTCAGCCCACGTCATGCGCCGCCAGGTGCCGTTCTTGTTCTGCACGCGCACCGTATCGCGCAGGTACCGCATGTACATGGCGGCGGACCCGTAGGGATCCTTTCGCAGCATGCGAAGGGCCTGCTTCGCAGTGATGTCCTTCTTGAAGTAATGCTTGTGCGCGAGCTGAATCTTGTAGGGCTCCAGCTGCGCCAACCCGTACGAACCGTCCCAGCCCTTCCACATGAAGGTGACTATGCTGGTGATGTTCCCGTGCCGCCGATAGAGCTCCGTCTCGATGCGGTTCATCTCGTAGATGAGGACGGCGGTGAGATAGACCTTGTCCACCTTGTAATAACTCGCCGCCCTGGCGATCTTGTCCCGGTCCTTCAGAAGATTCTTATAGGTCTCGTAGTAGGACGGCTTTTTCCGCGTGGACGGTTTCATCCGCATGGAACCCGGCGCATTGCTCGCCAGGGCCGTCCCCGTGCCGAGCAGTTTTTCTTCGGTGATCGACGGGTTGAGGAAGTTCATCCATGAGGCGAACGCCGTGAACTCGGCGCGCTCCTCCGCGTTCATCTCCCAGAAGCCCGGGGGCGCGGGCATGCCGTTCGGCATCGCGCCGGCGCGCTTGGCCTCCTCGTCACTGATATTGGGCAGTGTGGGTACTACGAAGTTCTCGTAGTACCACTTGGGGTCGAGTTCAGCGGCGCTGCTGAAGTCTCCGGCTCCGCATATGTCCAGGCCGGGTCCGCTGCAGGCGATCACACCTTCACCTCCACCACTCGGACTGCTCACGCCGCAGCGCTGGAGCCCTGAGCCGATTGCGCACACGTCGCCGGTGTACCCACCGCCTCCTCCGTATTCGAGGCCGGTGGAAGCGGTGGCGTGGCCGGTGGGGTCGATGCCGGTCAGGGGTGAGGCGTTGGCGTAGGTGTAGCGGTTGGCCTGGACTGAGGGCATCGGGGTGAGGGTGGCGGTGTCGCGGCTGGTGAAGGTGCCGGTGCCGGGCTGGTACCAGCGGGCATGCATGTTGGTCTTGCCGGTGTCGGGGTCGGTGTATCCGCTCTGGTAGCCGAGACTGATCTTGGCGCCGGTCTGGGCGGTGACGGCGCCGAAGGGGTCGTAGGCGGTGCTGGTGGCCAGAGCGGTGGTGGTGAAGGTGGCGACCAGGTCCCTGTGCAGGTCGGTGAAGGCGCCTGCCGCCGGGGCCGTGCCTTCCTGCAGGCCGAGCAGGCCGCCGAAGGGGTCACGGCCGTACTTGTCGCCGCTGACTGCGGCCAGGTCGTTGCCGAGGCCGGAGTAGGAGAAGCTCTGCTGGGCGGTGCCGCGGGTGCGGGTGGTGAGGCGGTCGAGGGCGTCGTAGCGGTAGAGGCTGTCGCCGTCGGCGATGAGGCGGTCGAAGGCGTCGAAAGTCAGGTTCGTGCTCTGGCCGTTCTTGGTTTCGGTGGCCAGGGTGCCGCGCGGGGTGTAGGCGTAGGTGGCGCCGTCCCCGCTGGTGAGGCGGTTGCGCTCGTCGTAGGTGAAGGTCTTGTCGCCGGCCTTGGTGCGGTTGCCGGAGGCGTCCCAGCCGTAGTCGGTCTTGGCGCCGCCGGGGGCGGTCCAGGAGGTCAGCCGGCCGGCGTGGTCGTAGGTGTAGGTGCTGGTTCCGGCGCCTGCCGTACCGGCGGTGGTTTTGGTGGTGAGGTTGTCGTCCCTGTCCCACCCGTAGGTGATCTTCGCCAGCTGAGCGCCCGTACCGTTCTTCAACGTCTGCGATTCGAGCCGGTTGACGGCGTCGTAGGTGAAGGTCTGGGAGTCGCTCGCGGCCCCGGCGCTGGTCTTGCCGGTCATGGAGGTCAGGCGATTGGCCTTGTCGTAGTCGTAGGTCAGGGTGCGGCCGGTGACCGGCTCGAGCGCGGTGCGCAGCCGACCGGCGGCGTCCCAGGTGAAGGCGGCTGTGCCGGCGGCATCGGTCCGCTGGCTGGGGGCGCCGAGCTCGTTGTAGGCATAGCCGGTCTGCTGGACGGTGCCCTTCTTCACCGACAGCGGCAGGCCGCGGTCGTTGTAATCGACGTTCAGGTCGCCGATGGCGGTGGCCCGGCCGGCCTGGTCGTAGCCGAGGATGCGCTCAGCGCCGGCTGCGCCGCCGCCCGAGCCCGCCTCACGCGTCAGCCGGTCCAGCGGGTCGAAGCTGCGATCGATGCGCACCCCGCCGGGCAGCAGCGAGGCCACCGGGTTGCCAGCGGCGTCGTAGATGCTGGTCCAGGTGCGGTCGGCCAGGTTCGGGTGCGCCGCGGTGGAGGGTTCGGTGACGGTTTCGGCCAGGCCGAGGCTGTTGTAGGTGGTCCAGGTGGCGTTGCCGCGGCCGTCCGTCAACCGGGTCCGGGCGCCGGCGGCGTCGTAGCCGAACGACGTGGTGATCGACTCACCGGCGGAGACCGGCTCGATCAGCGAGGTCACCCGGTTCAGCGCGTCGTAGGTCTGCCGGGTCACATGCCCCTCGGGCGAAGTGGCCGAGATCGGGTTGCCCGCCAGGTCGTAGCCGGCGCTGGACGAGCGCACCACCCCGCCGGAGGCGTTCAGGTCCTTGACCCCGACCCGGCGACCAGCCAGGTCGTACTCGCTCACGCTCGCGTTGCCCTCGCCGTCGGTCGTCTTGACGACACGTCCGGCCAGATCGTAGTCAAACAGCGTCTTGTTCGACGCCGGGTCGGTCTGCGTGGTGACCTCACCGGCCGCATTCACCACAAACCCGGTCGTGCGGTTTCCGGGCGCGATCTGCCTGGTCAGCACCCCGGCGTCGTTGTACTCCAGCCTGGTGGTGTAGGCCGCGGCCGACGGCTTACGCTCCACCACCGTCGACGTGATCAACCGGCCCAGATCATCATAGGTCGCCTCGGCCCGCGCCCCGGTCGCATCCACGCCCGCCAACTGCTGCCCGGCCAGGTCGTACTCGATCACCGAACGGCCACCGGGTGCCGGGTCCGTGATCCTTACCTGACGGCCGAGCTGGTCGTACTCGAACGACGTCGCGTTGCCCCGCGGGTCCGTGGTCTTGATCAGCTGACCAGCCTCGTCGTAGACATTCGACGTGGTCGGCGTGATCGCCGCACCGCCAGACGGGGTGTACGAGGGCGAAACAAGGCTGGTCAGACGGCCCGCCTTGTCGAAGACCGACGTGATCGTCCGCCCCTCGGCATCGGTCTTGTGCGTCTGACCGCCGAAGGTGTCGTAGCCGATCTTAGCGGTCGGCTTGGCGTTCGCGCTGGCACCGTTCTTGTCCACGGCCACCTGCGGCCCGGCCGCCTCCACCAGCCGGCCCAGCGCGTCATAGCGCATCGTGGTGGTGAAGTCCGCCGCCGAAGCACCCGCCGCATTCCCACGCGGGTCGGTCAGCCCCGTGACCAGACCCCGATCGTCATAGGTAAGCGTGGAGACCAGATCCTGATCACCGTTCTCCACCGTCTCCCGCGTCACCTGGTTCACCTTGTTGTAGGCGAACTCCTTCACCTCGGCCCGCGCACCGATACCGGTCGAGGTCGCCTTCAGGGCGTTGCCGTTGGCGTCATAGGTGAAGGCGGTCTTCCGCTTGAGCGCGGCAGGGTCGAGGGTCTGCGAGGTGATACGACTCGCCGCGTCGAAGACGAACTCGGCCGTGGCGATACCGCCACCGGTCACCAGCTTCACTCGGTTACCCGCACCGTCGTAGCTGTACTCCTCCAGCACCACATCTCGCGCAGTGGTGGAGCCGTTCAGCTTCGCGTCGTCGGCGATCTTCTTCGACAGCAGGTCGCTGCCGAGGTACAGATACGAGGTCTTGCGCCCCATCGCATCGACCTGGCCGGCGAGGCGTCCGCCGGGGTCGAAGGAGAACGACTCCAGGAGCACGTCGCGGGCCGGCTGCGGGTTGACCGGGCTGCCGGTCCAGCCCTTCAGCGTGCGCGTGGTCAGCTCACCGCGCTTGCTGTAGCCGTTCTCGATCACGGTCCCGCGGGCGTCGGTCACCCGGCCGAGCTGGCCGAGGGTGTTCCACGCCTGCCGTACCACACCGCCTTCGGGACCTGTGAT
This sequence comes from Nonomuraea typhae, assembly GCF_009760925.1. Lineage (GTDB taxonomy): Bacteria > Actinomycetota > Actinomycetes > Streptosporangiales > Streptosporangiaceae > Nonomuraea > Nonomuraea typhae. Next base: position 123,843 of record NZ_VRLV01000009.1, on the reverse strand, counting down.
CGTCTCCACCCGGCCCTGGGTGTCATAGGTGTAGACCGATGATCTGGTCACGTCGCCGCCGGTCACGTCCGCGATCGTCTCGCTGAGCTGGTTGCTGTCGGCGTCATAGGCGAACGTCGTCTTCTTGGTGTGCGTGATGCCCGAGACCTCGTTCTTCACCCCGGGTTCGGTCCGCGTCTCCACCCGCCCGGCCGCGTCATAGGTGAACGTCGTCTTCACCCCGCCGGGGAACGCCGCCGACACCTGAGAAGACGCTTTCACCCGTCCGACCACGTCGTACTCGAGCTTGGTGACCAGCCCCTCAGGCGAGGTCTGCTCGGCCAGATCCCCCGCCGCGGTGTACCGATAGGTCCAGGCGTTGTTCCGTGCGTCGGTCCTGGACTTGGGCAGACCGGCCGGCGTGGTGCCGCCGCCGACCGCGGGTTCGCTGCCGTCGGTGTAGTCGACGCTCGTCGAACGGCCCTGCGGGAAGTCGAGGGTGGCCGGGGTGGTCTCCTTGACCTGCTCGCCGAAAGCGTTGTACTCGTGCTTGGTCGCGTACGTGTTGTCCGTGGTCGTCACCGAACGCCCGTCGCGGGCCACCGTACGCCGGTCGTTGCGCGGGTCGAACTCGTTGTCCTTGTTGACGAAGTAGTCGTAGGACTCCCGCGACACCGCCCCGGGCTCGGTTTCGCCCAGCCGGTAGCACTTCATCAGACTGGTCGAGAAGCCCGCGATCGGCTCGACCGCGGGCTGGCACCGCGCTCGGGCCAGCAGGTTGCCCCGCTTGTCGAAGAGCAGGTCCGTGATCACCCCGTTGGGGTCGGCCACCTGCCGCGGATAACCCGCTTCGTCATACGCGGTGGTGGTCTTGTACGTGAGCTGGTCCGTCTGGGAGACCACGCGGTTGCCGCGCCAGGCGTCGTGCTCGAGAGTGATCTTCTCGTTGGCCGGGTCGGTGATCGTGACGGTCGAGCGGCCGGTTTCGACGTCGACCGGGGTGGGCTTGGCCAGTTGCCACGTGCCGCCGTTGTTGTCGGTGTGGGTCTTGAGCCGGTCGGCGGCCGCGTCGTAGGTGTTGGCCGCCCAGACCCGTCCGGACGGCAGCGTCATCTTGTTGAGCAGGTGCGGCGTCTGCACGCGGGCGGCGTAGTGTTCGGCGACCTCGGCGGCGCTCAGCGGCCGGTCGTAGACGGCGGCCTCGTCCAGGCTGCCGTTGAGGCCGTGTGTGGCGCCGGTCGATCCGGACGGCCAGCCGGACGTGCTGCCGTTGCCCAGCGCGGCGTACGGCAGCCAATTGTGGTTGACGGCGCCGTTCAGCGAGCCGACCTTGGCCCCGTCGAGGTAGAGATCCTGCGTGTTCCCGGATCCGGTCAGCACCACGTGGTGCCACTGACCGTCCGTAACCACGCCAGAAGTGGTGATCGGGGAGATCGTCCCGGCGGTGAGACGCAGCTGACCGCGCAACTTCCCGTCCGCGCCCACGTACAGCATCGGCTGGCCGGCGTTACGGCCACCCATCGGCTCGTACGGCCCGGCGTACGCGAGCACCCCCGACCCGGCGGTCTTGAACCAGAGCTCCACCGACACCTGGTCGTTCAGCCGGGCGATGACCTTGTCCGGCAGTTTCACCTTGGCGGTACCGGTCAGTGTGACCGCGGTGTCGGTGGAGCCTGCGAGCGCCCCCGGCTGCTGCAGGGTGACGGCGTCATAGGTGGCGTTCCCCGCGCCCCAGCCCCGGCTCTCCGCCTGCGGCAGCGGGTCGCCGGCCGCCGCGACGGCAGGCGGCGTGGGCCGTGGCCCCTGATCCGCCGACTCCCCCAGCCGCCAATAGCCGACCGGCTCGTCGTCCTCGACGATCCCCCGGTACTGCGACCCGCTCGTGTATCCGTAGACGGTGCAGGTGGGCGCGGCCCCCGGGTTGCAGGCACGGGCCAGCGTGTCGCCGTTGTAGAAGTAGGACCAGGTGAGAGGCGTACCGTCCACCGGGTCCGTGGACACCGTGGCCACGTGGTCGCCGCTCCAGGTGAAGGTGAGCGACCGTCCGCCGGCGCCCACCGCCTTGGTCAGCTTGCCGTCCGTGCCGTACTGAAGTTCCTGGGTACGGCCGCGCCCGTCGACGATCTTCGTCAGCCGGCCCTGGGCGTTGAAATGGTAGACGGTGGACGTCTTGTCCATGAGCTTCCAGCCGCCGCCGGACACCTGCCCCAATGTGGCGTGCATGCCGGGCGGAGCCTGGAAGCTGCCGTTCCCCTTGGGCGCGAACCGGTACCGCCGCCCGTCCGGGTAGGTCATCAGCAGCGCGCCACTCGCCTCGGGCTCGGCCTTCATGTCGAAGCGGGTCGACCATCCGGCGCCGAACAGACCGTCGCGGCGCGCGTCGAGGCTGTTGTAGGAGCGCACCACCGACAGCGGCGGCCCGGCCGCGGCCACGGCCACGTCCTCCACCGTCGTGGTGTAGTTGCCCATCAGCGCCTGGAACTCCTGCCCCACCGCGCCCTGTGAGAGCTGCGAGCCGATCGTGGGCTGCCGCGCTCCCGTCACCAGCGTCCGCATCGGCGACTCGTTCGTCACCCCGGTGGCGTCGCTGGCCGTGACCCTCCACCGGTAGGACTTGCCCCAGGTCAGCTCTCCCGCCGGGATCTTCCAGGAGTTGACGCCGGCCGCCAGTTGACCGGAGCTCACCCAGCCGCGCCCGGCGGCCTTGGCGAACGGGTCCGGCTGGCACGGGTCCGGCGCGGTGGGGTCGAGATCGTCGGGCAGTTCGCAGACCGAGAAGGTGTACCGGTAGGGGTCGAGGCCGCCGGAGGCGTGGGCCACGAGGGTGGGAGTGACGGTCCCGACCTGGGCTCCGTCCAGGGGCCACATGTCGTCGACGGCGCTGGCCGCGGCGCTCTCGGCCGCCTCCGCTCGGGCGGTCCCGGAACTCTTGATGCCTGAGGCCGTCCGCAGGCCCTGCCGCCTTTGCGCCGTGTCGGGGCCTGAGGCCCCCTTCGGCAGGTTGGCGCCGGCCTTGCCCGAGCCTCGCGGCCGCACGGAAGTGACGGACGCCGGCACGGAGGGCGGCAGAATGCCGAATTCTCCCCTTTGTTGTTCTGGCGTTTCACCCATGAAGGTGTTTCCGGCCGCCTGCGAGGCAGCCGCCTGCGCCGTCACCGGCAATATCGCGATTTGCGCGAGCCCGGGAAATAAGAGAAGGAGAGAGACTCTGGTTAGGGCACGCCAAAGCACGCGACATCACACTCCGCGTCAGCAAGGGGAAAGACAGGCAGATCGTAACCGCACGTCAAACAACGAACAAGATCCACTTATGACATGCCTCGACTACGGAAAGTGACATCCCGATCTGGGGCCCAAGAGGTTATCCGAGGTGTCTACATTTCATCTAGACGGCAAATTCCAAACCTCGCGATCGTGTGAAATAAAGCACACATAAGTATCGCGGATGGCGCCGGCATTGGGTTGCCCGGTAGGCGCCTCGTTCTACGGCACGGGTTGACGAAGAGGTTCGTTTCGTCGTAGAACACGTTTCAGTGCGGTGCTTCACCAAGCGCTAGATCAGAGGAGTGGATCGGGTGCTCATCGACCTCGTCGACCAGGACCGATACGCGACCACAGGACCGCCGCACGAGCAGCTGCGCTGGCTACGCGAGCACGATCCGGTCCATTGGCACCCCGGCGAGCCCGGGTTCTGGGCCGTCACCCGCTACGACGACGTCGTGCACGTCTCGCGGCACTCGGAGTTGTTCTCCTCCTCCCGCCGGCTCGCGTTGTTCAACGAGGTCTCGGAGGAGCAGCGCGCCATGCAGCGCCTCATGATGCTCAACCAGGACCCGCCCGAGCACACGCGGCGCCGCTCCCTGGTCAACCGGGGTTTCACCCCTCGCACCATCAACGCCCTCGAACCCCACATCCGCGGCATCTGCGACGACCTCCTCGACAAGTGCAGCGGCGAAGTGGACTTCGTCACCGAGATCGCCGCCCCGCTCCCCCTCTATGTGATCTGCGAGCTGCTGGGGGCGCCCGTCGAGGACCGGGACAAGCTGTTCACCTGGTCCAACCGGATGATCGGCGCCCAGGATCCCGACTACGCCGCCTCACCCGACGAGGGCGGCGCCGCCGCCATGGAGGTCTACGCGTACGCCAACCAGCTCGCCGCGCAACGCCGTACCGCCCCCCGCAACGACATCGTCACCAAGCTCATCCAGGCCGACGAGAACGGCGAGACGCTCGACGAGAACGAGTTCGACCTGTTCGTGCTACTGCTCGTCGTGGCCGGAAACGAAACCACCCGCAACGCCGCCTCCGGTGGCATGCTCGCGCTCTTCGACCACCCCGACCAGTGGGCTCGCCTCGTGGCCGACCCCGAGCTCGCACACGCGGCCGCCGACGAGATCGTGCGCTGGGTCTCGCCCGTGAACCTTTTCCGCCGCACCGCCACCACCGACGTGCTCTTGTCCGGGCGGCAGATCAAGGAGAACGACAAGGTCGTGGTGTTCTACTCCTCGGCCAATCGCGACACCGCCGTGTTCAGTCAGCCTTATACGTTCGACATCGGGCGGGACCCGAATCCGCACATCGGGTTCGGGGGCGGCGGGGCACACTTCTGCCTGGGAAACCATCTGGCCAAACTCGAGCTTCGCATCCTGTTCGAGCAGCTCGCCGTACGCTTTCCGCGGCTACGGCAGACGGGGGCGGCGCGACGGCTGCGCTCGAACTTCATCAACGGCATCAAGTCACTGCCCGTCCGCCTGGGCTGACCCCTCCGGTACAGCCTGACTCACTAGAGCCCGATCCGTAGAGCCCGATTCAGTCCAGCCCGATCCGATAGAGCCCGATCCAGTCCAGCCCGATCCAGTCCAGCCCGATCCGATAGAGCCCGATCCGATAGAGCCCGATTCAGTACAGCCTGATGAGCTGGCCGGTGACGCATCGGGCCTGCTCGGAGGCGAGGAACGTGATCACGTCCGCCACGTCCTCCGGCTGCCCGATGTGGCGCAGCGGGCTGCCGGCGCGCATCCTCTCCACGCTCTCCTCCTTGATCCAGCCGGTGTCGGTGACCGCCGGGTAGACCATGTTCGCGGTGATGCCGTAGGTGCCCAATTCGTGAGCGGCCGACATGGTGTAACTCTCCTGGGCTGACTTCGCCGCGCCGTACGAGACCTCCGTGGGGAAGCCATCGCGGCCGCCCGATGTCAGCCCGATGATCCGCCCCCAGCTCGCGCCCCGCGCGATGTGGCGACGGGCGAACTCGGCGATCAGCAGGGCCACGGCCCGCACGTCCACCGCGAACTGACGGTCGTGGCTCTCCGCGTCGACCATGCGCAGGGGGCGACCGAAGTCGTCGGCGGCGCGGGGCTCGAAGGTGTCGCCGAGCCAGCCCGAAGCGTTGTTGACCAGGATCTCCACCGGGCCCAGCGTCTTCTCTGCCAGTTCGAAGAGCTCGCTGGGCGCCTGCGGATCGGCCAGGTCCGCCTCGGCCGACTCGGCCACACCGCCCGCCCGCCGGATCCGGTCGACCACCTCGTCGGCGGTCGCGCTCCGCAGGGCGTCGTAGGCGCTGGGGAAGGCTGGGTGACGGGTCGGTTCCAGGCGTTTGTAGGTCAGGAAGACCGCCACGCCCTGCTCGGCCAGGGCGACGGCTGTCGCGGCCCCGATCCCCTGATTGGCGCCCGTCACGAGGGCGACCCTTCCCCCCAGCCCTGTGTCGATCATCTTCCCATCATGGACTCAGGGGGCCAACGGTGCGCGCGGGAGTCTCCCCACGCTGGTACTCCTCGTCGTGTTGGTACTCCTTGGTGCGGTGATGCTTCTTGTCGCCGTGGTGCTCTGCGTCTCGGCGACCCTCCTCATCACCGTGGTGCTCTGCGTCTCGGTGACGCTTCTCATCACCGTGGACCTTCTCAGCACCGTGGTGCTTCCTGCCGCGGCGGTGTTCCTCGTCGCGGTGGTGCCTCTTGCCGCGGCCGCTACGGTCGAGGGCGCCGGACAGGAGCGCCAGCGCCAGCCCCAGGGCGGCGAGGATGGCGCCGATCCAGTTGGGGGCGGTGAAACCGGCGCCCGCGTCGATGGCGAGCCCGCCGAGCCAGGCGGCGAGTGCGTTGCCCGCGTTGAAGGCGCCGATGTTGGCGGCCGAGGCCAGCGCGGCGCCGCCTTCGGCCTTGTTCATCACCCGCATCTGGATGGTCGGCACCAGGGAGAAGCCGACGGCGCCGAAGACCGCCAGGGTGATCGCTGCCGGAATCTGGAAGTGCGCGGTCAAGGTGAAGATCGCCATGACCACCGTGATGCCGGCGAGCGAGCCGTACAACGCTGGCATGAGCCCACGGTCGGCCGCCTTGCCACCGAGCAGGTTGCCGACGAACAGCCCGACCCCCATCAGCACCAGCAACCACGGCACCGTCCCCGAGGTGAACCCGGCGACCTCCGTCATCATCGGCTCGATGTAGGTCACGGTGCCGAAGACGGCGCCGAAGCCCAGCGCGGTGATCGCGAGCGCCAGCCAGACCTGCACCCGGCCGAAGACCTTCAGCTCGTCACGCAGGCCGCCGGTGGCCTCTATGGGCTGTCGTGGGAGCAGCGCCATGATGCCCATCATGCCGACCACCCCGATCGCGGTCACAGCCCAGAAGGTAGAGCGCCAGCCGAACTGCTGGCCGAGCGCGGTGCCCAGCGGTACGCCCGCCACGTGGGCGGAGGTCAGACCGGCGAACATCAACGCCACGGCGGACGCCCTCTTCTCCGGGGCGACCAGCCTGGCGGCCACCACCGAGCCGATCCCGAAGAACGTGCCGTGGGTGAGCGCCGCCACCACGCGGCCGGTCATGAGGACGCCATAGGTGGGCGCGAGCGCCGAGATCAGGTTGCCCGCGATGAAGAGCGCCATCAGCCCGATCAACATGGCCTTGCGGGGTATGCGTGAACTGGCGGCGGTCAATAACGGGGCCCCGATCGTGACGCTCAGCGCGTACCCGGAAACCAGGAGGCCGGCGGTGGGGATCGATACGCCCAGGTCGCTGGAGATATCGGACATCAGGCCAACGATGACGAACTCGGTGAGACCGACGCCGAAGGCGCCGATCGCCAGGGCCAGCAGTGCGAGAGGCATGGGATTGAGCTCCTTGTCGATGCTCGGCCAGGCGAAATGAGGGCCTGGGTAGGCGAGCGGAGATGGGGCCTTGGCAGGTCCCGGGTCTGCCAAGCGGTCCCGGGTGACCAGGCGGTCCCGGGTGACCAGGCGGTCCCGGATGGCCAGGCGGTCCCGGATGGCCAGGCGGTCCCGGATGGCCAGGCGGTCCCGGATGGGTCATAGGTGGTCCTGGGAGGGGCCGTCCGACCCATGTTCCTGAACCGGGCACGATCGAACGAGAGTCGTCTGCTCTACGATCGATGCGTGGGCCTCACCAATCAGGCCAGCACGAGACTGGAGCGTCACGAACTCGAGGCATTCTTGGCCGTGGCCGAGGAGCTGCACTTCAGGCACGCCACAGAGCGGCTCGGGCTGGCGCAGGGGCGGATCAGCCACATCATCAAGACTCTTGAACACCGCTTCGGCGTCGTGCTGTTCGAGCGCACCAGCCGCCGCGTCACGTTGACCCCCGCAGGGCAGCGGCTCTACGACGGGCTGGCGCCTGCCCATCGGCAGATCCAGGAGGCGATCGCGCAGGCGGTCACCGTCGGCAAGGGCATCACCGGGACGTTGCGGGTCGGGTTCTCCGCACAATGGGCGAGCGACATCGTTCTCAAAACCGCCAAAGCGTTCCGCCGTACTTATCCGGACTGCGCTGTCGAACTTCAGGAAGTGCAGCTCGGCGACACGTTCGGGCCGTTGCGGTCGGGGGTGTTGGATCTTCAGCTCACCGAGTTCCCCGTGGGCGAGCCCGATCTGGTGGCCGGACCGGTGATCTTCTCCGAACCGCGCGCTCTCCTGGTGCCCGCGGGCCATCCGTTCGCCCGGCGGGCGTCGGTCTGTGCAGAGGACCTGGCTCGGGCTCCGCTGATCGTCATGGCTGGCGAGAGTCCGCAGTACTGGCTGGACAACATCTATCCCCGGGCGACACCGGAGGGACGGCCGATCGCGCATGCTGCGGCCGCGGTCTACTGGGCGGAGGTGTTGTCGATGGTCGCCTCCGGGTTGGGGGTGTCACCTGCTTCGTTGCGCGCCGCTGAATACCACTCCCGTCCTGGCATCGTGTTCGTGCCGTTCAGCGATGCGCCGCCGCTGGAGTACGGGCTGATGTGGCGGCGGGATGGGTACACGGCGCGGGTGCGGGCCTTTGTCGAAACCCTCTGCGGGATCGCGTCCATACCCGCGCCTCCGCACGGCCGTCCTGCGGGTCAGCGGGGGGACGGCAGGACGGAGAGCTCGCAGACGTAGGCGTCGCGGGGCGCGTTCAGGACCCAGCAGATCATCTCGGCGAGCGTTTCCGGCTGGATGCAGAGGTCGGGGTCGTACGGTCGCCCGAACGTGTTCCTGACCTCACGGAGAAGCTCCGTCGCCGTGCCACCCGGGTAGACGGTCGTGACGCGCACGCCATGCGGCGCCTCCTCGTCACGCAGCGAGTCGGCCAGCTCCCGGAGGGCCGCCTTGCTGGCGACATACCCCGACCAGCGGACCACCCCGGTCATGCCGGGTGCCGCGTTGACGACGACCACATGGCCGCGGGAGCGCCGTAACGCCGGCAACGCCTGCCGTACCAGCTCTGCGGCGGACGCGACGTTCACCGCCAAGATCCGCTGCCAGGTGGCGGGGTCGGTGTCGGCGACGGCCGCGATGGGAGCGATCGCCGCGCAGTACACCAGCGCGTCCACCTCCGCCATCGCCATCGCGGCATCCGGCGTCTCCGCTGCGGCGGCGGCCAGCGACTCGGGCTGGGCGAGGTCCACCTCGATCCCCGGCACGTCCAGCCGGCCCATGTCACGTCCGACGGCGGTCACTCGATGCCCGGCCTCGACCAGGGCATTGACCAGCGCCTTCCCTATCCCGCCGGTGGCGCCGCTGACCAGCACGTGTCCCATGACACTCCTCATCTCTCGGCCGTCCGCGACGGCGACCACCGAACGATGACACAGGGAATCGGACCGTGCCCTGCTCGAACCCCGTTCTGTGGACACGACGAGTTATCCACAGAATCCAGTTCGCCACCTCCCCGCCCGACCCCGCCAAGCCACCCTGGACCGCGTGACCGACACCCTCACAAGGGGCCCACTGCTGGACCGGGCCCGCCTCATGACCCGGCTCGTCCAGGGCGCGGTGGCCTGCCGCCGTACGGCCGCGCATGTCTGGGGCCTGCAGGCGATGCCCGACGGCACCCCATCGACCACCTGGCCGGTCGAGCTGGCCATCCCCATCCACATGGACATCCCCGGCTCCGACACCCACGAACTCGCCATCCCCCCGAAGGACACCACGACCCACCGGGGCGTCCGCCTCACCACCCCCGCACGCACCGCCCTCGACTGCGCCCGAGCCCTGCCCAGGATCGACGCCGTGACCATCATCGACCAGTTCCTCCGCAGAGGGGTACGGCTCGCCGACCTGCGGGCCGACGCCTGTGCCTTCGACCACCTCCTGAAAACCCTGAGCATGGCCGACGGCGGCGCCGCCTCCCCACGGGAAAGCCGCCTACGCGTCACCTTCCTCGAAGCCGGTCTCCCCCGCCCCGTCACCCAGATCCGCGTGACCCTCCCCGCCTCCCGCCACGCCTACCTGGACCTGGGCTGGCCCGACTATCTCCTGGCCGTGGAGTACGACGGCCAGAACCACCACTCCACCCCCGACGCCCGGGCCCACGACGCGGCCCGCCGTACCCTCCTGGAGTCACTCGGCTGGCGCGTCATCCCGGTCCGCCGGGACGTCGTCCCCGCCCGCATGGGCGACCTCCTGGAGCAGGTGGCCAACACCCTGATCCAACGCGGCTGGCACCCACACCCGGAGGTCACCACCCGCATCCTGTCCCGCATCCGAGCCGCCCGCCGCCGCCCCGGCTACCGCCCACCCCGCCGCCGCACCTGACCCACACCTCCGCACCTGACCCACATCTCCGTGCCTGACCCACATCTCCGTGCCTGACCCACATCTCCGCGCGATCCGTGGCCGGTGGTTCTGTACTCGCCTGGGTTCCGTGTGCCTCGGACTTGGGACTGCGCTGGTGGAGGAGCTGGCCGGCAAGGGGTTCGTGGTGGTGACCGTTGACCACACCTATGAGGCGCCGGGTGTGGAATTCCCTGATGGGCGTGTGGAGACGATGGGCGTGTGGAGACGATCAGGCCCATGGATCTGCGGACTAGCCTTGAGAGCTGGCGGGAGGACGTCCGGTTCGTCTGGACGAGCTGGCTGCGCTGAGGGACCGGCACATGGATCTGTCGCGGGTGGGCGTGTTCGGGCACTCGTTCGGTGGGGACGCCGCGGCCGAGGTGATGAGTGTGGACCGGCGTGGTGACGCGGGCGCGGACCTGGGCGGCTGGCTGGCCTACGACTTCGACGCCTCGGGGAGGTTCATTCCGCCTCACCTATCTCACCTATCGGCGTGGCTCGCGGGGGACGTATGCGGAGGTTGGGCCGGCTGTGGTGGCGTCGCCATCGGGCAGCCTCCGCAGCACGAGCTGGCAGACCGTACGGCAGGCCAGGTCACTGCCCACCGCACGGCGTTCAGAAGGGTCGCGGGTCGCAGCGCTCAGCAAGCCACCACCCAGGGGCTGCCGCTCAGCAAGCTGCCGCTCAGGAGGGCCGTGGGGCGCGGCGGTGCTTGCGCTGGGCTAGTTCGTCCTCCTCCACCGGCACGAACATCGGCCGTCCCGGCTCGCACAACATCGTGACCGTGAACCGCAACGGACCATCCTCGCGGTTGTTCCCGTCCTGGTAATGGATGACATCCCCACCCGGCTCCCAGAACGCCTCCCCGGCCCGGATCACCCGCTCCGGCTCCCCCTCCAGTTCCATCAGCATCTCGCCCTCCAGCACGAACCCGAACGCGGGCCCGGGATGCCGATGGGGCGGTGCGCCCGGGTCGCCGGGCGGGTATTCGACGACCACGGTCATCGCGTGCGCGTCCTTCGGGATGAAGGGAGGCTGCGCCTCCTGCAGCACGGTCACCGCCGTCTGCCATGCGGTGGATCTCGGCTCGGCCATGGGTTTCCCTTTCCGTAAGGTGCTCTACTTCGCGGTGGCGTTCTGACCGAGCCAGTCGCGGTAGTGGATCGTACCGAGGGTGGCGCCGTCGTCCGGCACCAGCGACCTCTCGGTCAGCTCGCTGCCGAAGTAGCGCGCGTGCGGATCGGTGACCACCTCGCGCGGGTCGCCCCACGCGGTCAGTGCCTGGCGGAAGAAGTCATCCATGCGGTACTCCTCGGGCCCGGCCACCTCGACGCGGCCGTTGAGCGGCGTCCCCACGGCGGTCCTGCCGACCGCCCGGGCCACGTCGTCGCCGGCGATCGGCTGGAACAGTACGGGCGCCACGTGCACCTTGCCGTCCGCCGTGGCCCCGTCGGCGATGCTGCGGGCGAACTCGTAGAACTGCGTCGAGTGCACCAGCGAGAACGGGATCCCGGACTTCTCGATCAGCTGCTCCTGTGCGATCTTCGCCGCGAAGTAGGCGTTGTCCGGCATCCGCTCGGTCCCGACGACGGACACCGCGACGTGGTGCCGGACTCCGGCCGCCGCCTCTGCGGCGAGCAGGTTCCGTGTGGAGGTCTGGAAGAACTCCATCACCGCCGTGCGCTCGAACGACGGCGAGTTCGACACGTCGACGACCACCTGGGCGCCGGTCAGCGCCTCGGCGAGTCCTTCGCCGGTGAGCGTGTTGACGCCGGTGTTCGGCGCGGCTGCCAGCGCCTCGTGACCGTACTCCCCGAGCTTGGTGACGAGCTTCGATCCGATCAGCCCGGTACCACCGATGACCACGATCTTCATGGCGAACCCCCTCCTGTGTCCGCCGGGGGCACCTCGTGTGCCGCCCGGTTCTCAGCTAAGACAAGGCAGCGCTTCCTATTGTGACAACGCGAGGCCGATAGTGGCGGGGATGCCCTGGCGGGTCATCTTGGCGTAGGGGCTCAGGGCGCTCGCTTGGGCGAGCAGCGGGCCGGCCGTGTCGTCATCGACTCCGGGCCAGCTCACGACGAGGTCGGCGCGGAGCTGGTAGCCGCCGTCCGCGGGATCGCGACCCAAGGCGACGGTCGCCTCCACCGTGATCGGTTCGGGGTCGAGCAGGTGCCGCCGCGCCAGCAGGCTGAGAGCGCCATGGAAGCAGGCGGCGTACCCGGCGGCGAACAGCTGTTCCGGGTTGGGGCCCGGGTTGCCGCCGCCCAGTTCCTCGGGCATCCGCAGTTCGAGGGAGAGGGCGCCGTCGGACGAGCGGGCCCGGCCGGTGGCGCGGCCGTGGGCGGAGCCGCCGCCGGTGACGGCGACGCGGGTGGTGTAGAGCGGCTTGAACGCCGGGCCGCTGTAGTCGTGGTCGGTGGACAGGAGCGGGTCGTTCATCAGCACACCTTTCGGTCACGGGCGGTGCCAGTGCTGGAGTTTGTCGGGGTTGAGGATGATCCACACGGCAGTGACCTCGGCTCCGGCGACGCTCACGCTGACCACCGCCACGGCCTGCCCGGCCCGGCGCAGCACGAGACCGGTCCGGCCGTTCACCGAGCCCGCGGTGACCTCGGTGCCTTCCTGGCCGATCAGCAGCGTCGTGACGAACCGGGCGACCGCGTCCGCACCGTGGGTCGGGCGTACGGCGGCGCGTACCTTGCCACCACCGTCGCTGACGACGATCGCGTCCTCGGCCAGGACGGCCCGCAGCGCCGTCGTGTCCCCGTCCCGGCAGGCCGCGGCGAACCGGCGGGCGACCCGGTCGTGCCGGGCGAAGGAGAGGGCGAGGGAGAGGGACAGGGAGGGGGCGGGGGTGGGCAGCGCCCCGGAGCCTGGACGGTGCCGCGCCGGATCGGCGACGGGCTCGGGCGCGAGGGCCGGGCCGCGGGGAACCCATCGGGGCGTGGCCAGCAGATCCAGGCAGATGCCTCCCGCGGTCCGCGTCAGCCAGGCGCGCGGCACCGCGATGCCGGCGCGTTCGTCGTCACCGAGGGCGTACCAGCGGCGATAGGTCTCCTGGACGACGTGCTCGGCCGTGCTCTCCGAGCCGAACATCCACGCGGCGATCTCGAGCAGGTGCCGCCGTTCGTCGAGCATCTCCGCCAGCGACTCGGCGCCCGCCTCACTCACGGCCTGCCGCCGTCGAGCTGCCAAGCGAACGCTTCCCAAGCGAACGGTTCCCAAGCGAACGGTTCCCAAGCGAACGCCTCCGAACGGAACGCCTCCCAAGGCAACGCTTCCGAAAGGAACGCCTCCAGACGGGAACGGCCGGCGCGGTCGTCGGCCAACCAGGTGATCCGCACGATTCCTCTGTTCCTTCGATGTCAACAGGTAAGACCGGTCAGCCCGCCGAGGTGTGACACCGGGTGCGCGAGCGTGCGTACGCCTCGACCTTGTCCGGGTTGACGATCCACATGAGGTGATGGATCCCGTACGGCGACGCCTCGATGGCCAGCAGCGTGACCCCGCCCCGGCCACGGGGAACGAGGAGCCCGGTGTGCCCGTTCAGCTCGACCCACGCGATGTCCGAACCGGGCCAGAACCGGGGCGCGAACGCGGTCATGAACCTCGCCACCCGGTTGCGGCCCAGCAGGGGGAACCGCGCCGCCCCTCTGAGGCCGTTGCCGTCGGAGGAGCTGACGACGTCGGCGGCGAACAGCTCTTCGAGGGCGGCGACGTCGCCCGTCTGGGCAGCGTCGAGGAAGGCTTTCAGGAGCCGCCTGTGCTCGAGCTTGTCGATGGGCTCACGCCGTACCGCGGTCAGGTGTTTGCGGGCCCGGCTCACGAGCTGCCGGACGTTGACCGGGCTGAGCTGGAGGATCTCCGCGATCTGCGGGTACGGGTAGTCGAACGCCTCGCGCAGCACGTATGCGGCGCGCTCGTTGGGGGTGAGCCTTTCGAGCAGGAGCAGGAGGGCGAGTTCGAGCGCTTCGCCGCGTTCGGCGCCCAGGGCGGGGTCGAGGCTGGTGTCGACGGGTTCGGGCAGCCACGGCCCGATGTACGCCTCGCGGCGGGAGCGGGCGGACTGGGTGACGTTGATGGCCAGGCGGGTGGTGATCAGGGCGAGGAAGGCCGGCGGGTTCTCGATGGCCGTGCGGTCGGTGTCCTGCCAGCGCAGCCAGACCTCCTGCACGACGTCCTCGGCCTCGGCCACGCTGGCGAGCATGCGGTAGGCGATGCCGAACAGCCGCGGCCGCAGCTCGGTGAACACCGACGCGGCGCGCTCGAGCCCCCCGGCCTCTCCCGGGTGTTCGGCATGCATGTCTACCTGCGCTTTCACTGCTTTGGCCGCACTCTACCCGCGTTCCTCACGGAAGCCGATCTCCCGGTGGGTGCCGTCGCACAGCGGCTTGTTGCCGGACTGGCCGCAGCGGCAGAGCGTCATCCGGTTGCGGTCTCCGGCGGCCGGCCGTCCGATCGCGTGACCGGGACTCCCCCGGTCACCCACAGTGCGCCGGCCAGGCCGTCCTCCTCCTCCAGAACCGAGATGGCCCGAGGAAGGTCGGGGTTCTATCGTGTCGCCGCCGCGTTCGAGGGCGTAGGTGTAGGAGCCGGAGGGGCAGTGGTGCGGCTCGCCGGTCTTCCAGGTGAGCGCGTCGTTCCCGGCGGAGACGATCTTGCGTTTGCGCCGGAGGGGGACGCGGCCGTACACGATGTATGGGCCGTCGCGGAGCACGACGATCCGCTGGTGGTCGCCGGAGCTGGCAGCATCTCGGGCGTGTCCAGCCGTGGATGGCCGCCGACTGCGTTGAGCAGGTTCGCGGCCGGCGCCAGATGCAGCATCTCCTCGGCGAAGACGCTGCCGACCACCTGCACGGCTTCCGGGTTGCGGCCGGGGTCCAAGGAGTACAACGCGCACAGGTACGGCGGCAGCGTCGCGTGTTCCAGTTCGATCGCCCATTGCAGGGGCTCACGAAGGCTCTCGAGCGTGTCGATGCGCGCCTCAGGCAACGTCGCCGCCGGGCGAGCTCGTTGAGAAACTCGTGCTCGCCGCTTGGGGCGCTCATGTCTCCTCCATGGGATGTCCGGGGGCTGCCGACTAAGACAGGGCAGCCTCCGGACTTGTGACACGGCTACTCGACGAGTTTGCCGACGGTCGAGACCTCGCGCATGAGCGCCGCGATCTCAGCGGGAATCGGCGGGATGGCTTCGCGCTGCACCGATCCGGGGCCGGACCACACGAAGTTGACCTGCAGCGCGGGGTCGAGTTCCGGGTAGTCGGAGCGGTTGTGGCAGCCGCGGGTCTCGCGGCGCTCCAGCGCGGTCTCGATCGTCGCCCGTGCGGCGAGCGCCGCGGACTTCAGGTCGAAGGCGTGCGCCAGGTCCTGGTAGCCGGCGATGTCCGGGTGCACGCCGACGGCGGCGATGCGCGCCTCGACCGCGTCCAGTTCGGCCAGGCCCTTCCGCAGGCCGTCCTCGTCGCGGACCACGCCGGCGTACTCGGTCATGATGTCGCGCAGCGCTCGCTGCAGCGCCCGCACGTTCTCCGGGCCGTCGGCGGCGAGGAGCGCGTCCACCTCCGCCCGCGCCGCGTCGAGCGCCTCGGCGGAGCGGCGCTGGGCGTCCAGGCCCGCGGAGTAGGCGGCCGCCGCCTGGCCGACGATGCGGCCGAAGACGAGGAGCTCGATGAGGGAGTTGCCGCCCAGGCGGTTGGCGCCGTGCAGGCCGCTGGCCGCCTCCCCGATCGCGTACAGGCCGTCGACGCCCGTGCCGTGGTCCTCGGGCCGCACCCAGACGCCGCCCATCGAGTAGTGCGCGGTAGGCGCGATCTCGATCGGCTCCTTGGTGATGTCGAGCATCTGCAGTTCCAGGAGCGTCTGGTAGACACGCGGCAACCGCTTCATGATCGTCTCGCGCGGCAGGTGGGACACGTCCAGCCAGACGCCGCCGGCCGGGGTCCCGCGCCCCTCCTTGATCTCCGTGTAGGCGGCCAGCGAGACACGGTCGCGGGTGGACAGCTCCATCCGCTCCGGGTCGTAACGCGCCATGAACCGCTCGCCGAGGTGGTTGCGCAGGATCCCGCCCTCGCCCCGGGCGGCTTCCGAGACGAGCGTGCCGGCCGCGTTCTCGGGTGCGATGAGCCCGGACGGGTGGAACTGCACGAGTTCGGGGTCGCGGATACGGCACCCTGCGAGTACGGCGAGGCGGAACGAGTCACCGGTGTTCTCGTCACGCCGGGAGGACGTACGCCGCCAGATCCGCGTGTGGCCGCCAGCCGCCAGGATCACCGCGTCGGCGTGGATGACGTAGCGGCGGCCGTCAGCGAGGTCGAACCCGTACGCGCCGAAGACCGCGTTGTCGCGGACGAGGATGCGCGTGATGTAGACGCTGTCGAGGATGGGGACGCCGAGTTGGGCGGCCCGGTTGATCAGCGTGCGCTGGATCTCGAGTCCGGTGTAGTCGCCGGCGAAGGCGGTGCGCCGGAAGGTGTGGGCGCCGAAGAAGCGCTGGGAGATCCGCCCGTCCTGTTCTCGCGCGAACGGCATGCCGTACCGCTGGAGGTCCTCGATGCCCCGCGCGGCTCCTTCGGTGACGATGCGCACGGTCTCGGGGTTGGCGAGGAGGTAGCTCTCCTTGAGGGTGTCCGCGGCGTGCTGCTGCCAGGAGTCCTCGGGGTCCATCGTGGCGAGGGCCGCGTTGATGCCCCCGGCCGCGAGCGAGGTGTGCGCATCCGCTTTCGGGCGTTTTCCGACGGCGAGGACGTCAACGCCGCGCTCGGCGAGTTCGATCGCGGCCCGCAGCCCGGCTCCTCCCGTCCCGATGACCAGGACGGACGTGGCGATCCGGTTCTCTGGCGCGTGCATGGTGCTCCTCCGGCCCATCGACGACTGCTATCCAGCAATAAGACGGGACAAGGGGGCGATTTTGTGACATCAGGGCCAGGAGGAGTCCTGATCGGGGTCGCCGCCCTCGGACAGGAGGCGGAGGTCGGATTCGACCATCATGGCGACCAGCTCGTCGAAGGAGACCGTGGGTTCCCAGCCGAGTTGCACGCGCGCCTTCTTGGGGTCGGCGCACAGCAGGTCCACCTCGGCCGGCCGGTGGAGGGTCTGGTCGCCGACCACGTACCGCTCCCAGTCGAGCCCGGCGGCGGTGAAGGCGGCTTCGACCAGTTCGCGGACGGACTTCATGCGGCCGGTGCCGATCACGTAGTCCTCGGGGGTGCCGGCCTGGAGCATGAGGTGCATGGCGCGGACGTAGTCGCCGGCGAAGCCCCAGTCGCGGCGGGCCTCCAGGTTGCCGAGGCGGAGTTCGGCGGCCAGGCCGAGTTTGATGCGGGCGGCACCCAGGGTGACCTTGCGGGTGACGAACTCGGCGCCGCGGCGTGGGGACTCGTGGTTGAACAGGATGCCGGAGACGGCGAACATGCCGTACGACTCGCGGTAGTTCTGGGTGAGGAAGTGGCCGTACGCCTTGGCCACGCCGTACGGCGAGCGGGGATGGAAGCCGGTGCGCTCGGTTTGCGGGGTTTCGGCGACCTGGCCGAACATCTCAGAGGACGAAGCCTGATAAAAGCGGATCTGGCCGGTGGAGCGGACCCCTCCGCCCCTGGAGACGCCCGAGCACACCCTGATGGCCTCCAGCATGCGCAGCACGCCCATGCCGGTGACCTCGGCCGTCAGCTCGGCCTGCTCCCAGGACATGGGAACGAAGGAGATGGCGCCCAGGTTGTAGACCTCGTCGGGCTGAACGCGTTCCACCGCCGAGATGAGGGAACCCTGGTCCAGGAGGTCGCCTCTCACCACCTGGACGTCGGCGAGGAGCTTGCGCATGCGCGACACCCGCGGGTTGGCCTGGCCCCGGGCCAGGCCCCAGACCTCGTACCCCTGGGCGAGCAGATGCTCTGCCAGATAGGAGCCGTCCTGGCCGGTGATGCCGGTGATCAGAGCGCGCCTGGCCAACGGGTCCTCCAACTATCGCAACCGCGTCCGTTGGGACGGGAATGTACAGCTATGCACTTGGAACAGCACCACGTCGACTAGAACAAGTTCCACCGAACTACGTTCGGTCACGACAACGTCGCAGTTGGCGAGCCCTGTACGGCCGGGTAGGAACAATTCCAGATGACCTACCGAATGGTAGCCTTTTCCAACTAAGGTCATCTTTCACGGTACACGCCCGACTCAGGTGTCTACCGGCGGAGAAAGGGGTGTCCGTGAATGACACGCTACGGATCGCGCTGCTGTCCTACCGCAGCAAGCCGACCTGTGGTGGGCAGGGCGTCTACCTTCGCCACCTGAGTCGCGAACTGGTCGCCCTCGGGCACCATGTAGAGGTCTTCTCCGGCCAGCCGTACCCGGAACTCGACGAGGGCGTGATCCTCAACAAGGTGCCGAGCCTCGACCTGTACCGCGACGAGGACCCGTTCCGTACCCCCAAACTGCACGAGTACCGCGACTGGATCGACTGGCTCGAGGTCGGGACCATGTGGACCGCGGGCTTCCCCGAGCCGCTGACCTTCACCCTGCGCGCCTACCGGGAGCTGAAGAAGCGCGTGGGCGACTTCGACGTGGTCCAGGACAACCAGACCCTCGGGTACGGCCTGCTCGGCATCCAGAAGCTCTTCCCCGTGGTCGGCACCATCCACCACCCGATCAGCGTGGACCGGCGCATCGAGCTGGAGGCGGCCCAGGGCGCCAAGAAGCTGAGCATGCGACGCTGGTACGGATTCGTGAAAATGCAGGCCAAGGTCGCGCCGCGGCTGAGCCCGATCCTGACCGTGAGCGAGTCGTCCCTGGCCGACATCCACCGCGACTTCAACGTGCCGCAGGCCAACATGCGCCTGATCCCCCTGGGCGTCGACACCCGATATTTCCACCCACGCCCCGAAAAATCGCGGAAAAAGGGTTCGATCGTTGCCGTCGCCTCCGCCGACTCTCCCATGAAGGGCGTGGCCACGCTCCTCCGGGCGGTCGCCAAACTGGCCACCGAACGCGACGTCACCCTCACCGTCGTCAGCAAGCCCACCCCGGGCGGCCCCACCGAGCAGCTCGTCCAGGAGCTCAGCCTCCAGGACCGGGTCCGCTTCGTGCACGGCATCTCCGACGACGAACTGGGCGAGCTGATCGCCACCTCCGAGATCTCGGTCGTCCCCTCGCTCTACGAGGGCTTCTCCCTGCCCGCCGTGGAGCACATGGCCTGCGCCACCCCGCTGGTGGCCAGCCGTACCGGAGCGCTGCCCGAAGTGGTCGGAGACGCGGCCATCCAGGTCAAGCCCGGCGACCCGGAGGAACTCGCGGCCGTGCTGCGGCGCCTGCACGACTCCCCCGAGGAGCGCGCGGCGGTCGGCGAGCGCGGCTACGACCGGGTCATGGAGCGCTACACCTGGCACGTGGTCGCCAAGAGGACCGTCGAAGCCTACCGAGAAGCCATCAATGCAAACCCAAGCGCAGGAGCTCGGCCGAAGAGAGCGAGGAACGAAGCCAACGGAGGCCGAAGCGGGCGCGACAATCAGAATGGAGCGCGCTGACCGTGCTGACCGTCGACTTCGCCAAGCTGCCCGTCGGCCCCGGAGTTCGCGTTCTCGACCTTGGCTGCGGCGGCGGCCGGCACGCCTTCGAGGTGCTGCGCAAAGGCGCCGACGTGGTCGCCTTCGACATGGACCAGGCCGAACTGGACAACGTGGCCGCCATGTTCGTGGCGATGGACAAGGCCGGCGAGGTACCGGTCGGGGCCACCGGTGAGACCGTCCAGGGCACCGCGCTCGGCATGCCGTTCGAGGAGGCCAGCTTCGACCGGGTGATCGCGGCCGAGGTGCTGGAGCACATCCCGGACGACATGACGGCGATGGCGGAGATCTTCCGGGTGCTCAAGCCCGGCGGCACGGCGGCGATCACGGTGCCGAGCTTCCTGCCGGAGCGGATCTGCTGGGCGCTGGACGAGGACTACCACACGGCCCCCGGGGGACATGTCCGGATCTACACCCTGGCCGAGCTGAGCGCCAAGCTGAAGTCGACCGGCTTCGAGATCGGCCCCCACCACCACGCCCACGGGCTGCACGCGCCCTACTGGTGGATCAAGTGCGCCGTCGGCGTCAACAACGACGAGCACCCGCTGGCCAAGGCATACCACGAGCTCCTGGTGTGGGACATCATGAAGCGCCCCGCCGCCACCCGCCTCGCCGAGGCCCTGCTCAACCCGATCATCGGCAAGAGCGTGGTCCTCTACGTGCGGAAGCCGGCGGCGTGACCATCGGACACGGCATCACCTGGGAGCAGGTGGTCCAGACGGCCGAGAGCATCGCCGCCATCCAGCAGGAGGACGGCGGCGTGCCCTGGCCCGAGGGGCACGTGGACGCGTGGAACCACGTCGAGTGCCTCATGGCGATGGCCGTCGCCGGTCTGCACGAGCCGGTCGCCAGGGGCTACGACTGGCTGGCCCGCCACCAGCGCCCCGACGGCTCCTGGGCCATGAAGATCCAGGACGGCACGCCGGTCGAGCGCGGCGGCGAGTCCAACCACGCGGCCTACATCGCGGTCGGCGTCTGGCACAACTACCTGGTCACCGGCAAGGACCCCGGCCGCCTGTGGCCCACGGTCAAGCGCGCGCTCGACTACGTGGCCGGCCTGCAGACCGAACGCGGCGAGATCGTCTGGGAACGCGACGCCCGGGGCGTGCCCGCCACCTACGCCCTGCTGACCGGCTGCGCCTCGATCCACCAGGGCCTGCGCTGCGGCGTCCTGCTCGCCGACCATCTGGGCGACCCGCAGCCCCATTGGGAGCTGGCCGCCGACCGGCTGGCCCACGTGCTGACCACGCACCCGGAGGCGTTCGCCGACAAGAGCCGCTTCTCGATGGACTGGTACTACCCGGTCCTCGGCGGCGCCGTCCGCGGCCAGGCCGCCAAGGAGCTGATCGAGCGCGAGTGGGCGACGTTCGTGGTGCCGGGCCTGGGCATCCGCTGCGTCTCCGACCAGCCGTGGGTGACCGGCGCGGAGACCTGCGAGCTGGTCCTCGCCCTGGACGCGCTGGGCGAGCGCGACCGCGCGCTCGGCCTGTACGCGGACGTGCAGCACCTGCGTCACGAGGACGGCTCGTACTGGACGGGCTGGCAGTTCGCCAACCGCAAGCACTTCCCGCACGAGCGCAGCGGCTACACGGCCGCCGCCTCGATCCTCGCCGCCGACGCGCTCCACGACTTCACCGCGGGCGCGGGCATCTTCCGCGACGTCCACACTCCCGCCGTCCGTTCCTTCACCCCCGTATGCGGCTGCAGCCTGTACGGCACAGCCCAGGTCACGCCACCCACCGACGTGCGCTGACGCAGGTCGGGGGGATCGCTTCTCACGTCGGACGAACGCGCCGCCGCAACGGCCCCCGCATGACCGGCCGACCGCAAGCGGTTTTGCCGACTCTTTGGCTGCCCATGCGGAGCGGCGGCGGGGAATGCCGCATTGGGCTCACTAGCTTCGGGAGTGGCCGTACGAGGCGTCTTCGGGGGAAGCGTGGGCGACACGGGCACAACTTCGTTCTTGGATCAGGTCAGGACCGAGCAGACACCCTCCCCGGCACGTGGCCTGTGGAGGTTTCTGGAGAAGGACCCCATCGAGGCGGATCTGGGGCGGCGGCGGTTCCGTCTGCGAGCCGGGCAGGCGCCCGGGGTGCTGACGGCGGCCGAGAAGTCGTACGTTCTCGGGTTCAACGCGGTTCTCTCCCAGGAGATCCATGTGGTGGGCCGCCTGCCGTACGAGCAGCAGCCCTTTGGCTGGGAGGGCGCGGCGGCGGCGGCCACCGCGCTCGACCTGATCACTCTGACCCGGGGCCGGCGCCTACACGAGCTACTAGCCGGCCCCGCCCAATCTCACCCGTATGCCGCCCATGTGGGGGCCGGGCGGGCGCACGCGTTGCTGCGGCTGCCGCCTACCTGGGGCCTGCGGCGGGCGCATCCGCTGCTGCGCTGGCTGGCGATCGACGGGTACGGGTTCCAGCGCAGCATGGTGAAGGCCGATCTCATGGTCGGCGAGCGGGCCATGCCGGAGCTGGCGCTGCGGGCCCACTGCGCGATCTTCGACCAGGGGCTGGGGCGGCTGCTGTGGTACCACGACTGCGCCTCGCCGGACGACGTCGCGGCGCGGGTGGCCGCGTACCCGGTGCCGCGCCGGGCCGATCTGTGGAGCGGGATCGGCTTCGCCGCCTGTCACACCGGAGGCGCGGAGGCCGACGAGCTCGAGCAGTTGGCGGTCTACGCGGGTGCGGACGGGTTCCGGCAGCACCTGGCGCTGGGGGGCGCGTTCGCGTGCGCCGCCTGGATGGCGGCCGGTGTCCTGCCCGAGCACGCCGAGGTGGCGGCGCCCATCCTGGCCGGGGCTCCGGCGGAGGAGGCGGGCACGTGGCCGGATGCCGCCCTGGTCGCCCTGGGCCATGATCCGCACACGCACGACGACTTCCTGAGCTGGCGAGCGCAGACCCGTCGCGTGTGGGCCCGCCGCCACCGGCTCGACGCGCCTGACTAGGGAATATACCCCTGTAGGGTAGATGTTGCTCGACGCAGGAGGTTGAGCACATGTATGACGTGCACGTGATCGAGACGTCCGGGCTCGGTGACCGGAGCTACCTGGTCACCGACGGGACGGTGGCGGCCGTGGTGGATCCGCAGCGGGACGTGGACCGGGTCCTCGCGCTGGCCGGGGAACTGGGCGTGCGGATCACCGCGGTGGCCGAGACCCACTTGCACAACGACTACGTCTCCGGCGGCCTGGAACTGGCGCGGCTGACCGGGGCGGTGTACGCGATGGCCCGGGACGACGAGGTGGCGTTCGACCGCCTGCCGCTCGGGGACGGGGACGTGCTGGAGGTCTCCCCCGCTCTGCGGCTCCGGGCCCTGCACACGCCCGGCCACACCTTCCACCACCTGTCGTACGTCCTCGAGCACGAGGGGGCGCCCGTCGGCGTGTTCACCGGCGGCTCGCTGTTGTTCGGCACCACTGGGCGGCCCGACCTTCTCGGCCACGAGCACACCGAGACCCTCGCCCGCCACCAGCACGCCTCCGCGCACAGGCTCGCCGACACGCTGCCCGACGGCGCGGCGGTCTGGCCCACGCACGGCTTCGGCAGCTTCTGCGCCGTCGGCGCCGCTGCGACACCGGCCCGGGAGAGGACGCTGGCCGGGGAGAAGCTGGCCAACCCGGCTCTGCGGCTGGCCGAGGACGCCTTCGTGGCCGGCGTGCTGGCCGGTCTGGACGCCTACCCCGCCTACTACGCCCACATGGGCGCCGTCAACGCCGCCGGCCCCGCGCCCGTGGACCTGCGCCTGCCCACGCCCGCCGACCCGGCGGAACTGGCCCGGCGCCTGGACGCCGGCGAGTGGGTCGTGGACCTGCGCTCCCGCACCGCCTACGCCGCCTCCCACGTGACCGGCACCGTCAGCCTGGGCCTGGACGGCAGCATGGCCACCTGGCTCGGCTGGCTGACCGAACGCGGCGCGCCGATCACCCTGCTCGGCGCCACGCGGGACGAGGTGTCCCGGGCCCACCGCGAACTGGTCCGCATCGGCATCGGCCAGAGCGCCGTGGCCGTCGGCACCCCCGAGGAACTGGCCCCGGACCGGCTGAGCTCGCTGCGCCGCGTGACCTTCACCGATCTGGCGAAGGCGCTCGCCGGCCCGGACGCGCCGGTCGTGCTGGACGTCCGGCTCGGCGGCGAATGGCGGGACGGGCACGTGGACGGCTCGATCAACATCCCGCTGCCGGAGCTGACGCGGCGGGCCGCCGAGATCCCGCCGGGCGAGGTGTGGGTGCACTGCGGCACCGGCTACCGCGCGACGGCCGCCGCCTCGCTCCTGGCCCGGGCGGGGCGCCCGGCCGTGGTCATCGACGACACCTTCGCCACCGCCGCCGACCAGGGCGTCCCCTTGTCCGCATGACGATCGGGAGGAGTCAGACGCGTTCGAGGATCCGCAGCGACCCCTCGGCCCCGACCTCCTTGAACTCCCCGGAAGCCAGCGCCCGCACATACACCTGGTACGGCGCCTGCCCCCCATCGGCCGGATCCGGGTAGATGTCATGAAAAACCAGCGCCCCGCCCGCCATCACGTGCGGCGCCCACCCCTCGTAGTCCGCGGTGACCGGCGCCTCGGAGTGACCGCCGTCGATGAACAGCAGCGCCAGCGGCGTGTTCCAGTGCCGGGCCACCACGGCCGACTGCCCCACGATCGCGATCACCTCGTCCTCCAGCCCGGCCCCGGCGATGGCGGCGCGGAAGGCGGGCAGCGAGTCCATCTTCCCGAAGCGCGGATCCATGAGGGTCGGATCGTGGTGGGCCCATCCGGGCTGGATCTCCTCCGACCCGCGATGGTGGTCGACGGTGAACACGACACTCCCGGCCTGCCGGGCCGCCGCGCCGAGGTAGATCGCGGACTTGCCGCAGTAGGTGCCGATCTCACAGATGGGACCGTTTCCGGCATACTGCAGAGCCGCGCGGAACAGGGCCAGCCCTTCGGCCGGCGGCATGAATCCCTTGGCGTGCTCGGCTGCGTAGCGCAGCTCAGGCGGCATCGTCATGGAGCAGCACCCTAGTAGAACCGAACAACATTCCATTCCCCTCTTGTCGGCGAATCTGGAACCTGTTCTACTGGGCAACGTGAACCAGCGTGCGCGCATCACGATGCCGGAAGAGGACGTCACCGCCCTCATCGAGAGCTCACAGAAACTGCAGCTCGCCACGATCAACCCCGACGGCACCCCGCACCTGGTGACCATGTTCTACGGCCTCGACGAAGGCCGGATCGCTTTCTGGACCTACGGCAAGGCTCAGAAGGCGATCAACCTCTCCCGGGACCCGCGGGTCAGCTGCCTGATCGAGACCGGCGAGCAGTATGCGGAACTGCGCGGCGTCCTCCTGTACGGCGTGGCCAAGCCGGTGGACGACCCCGGCCGCGTCCTCGAGGTCGGCATGCAGATCGCCCGCAGGATGACGCCCGGCGTCCCCGACGAGGATCTCCGGCCGTTCGTCGAACTGACCGGAAGAAAACGCCTCGCTTACGTGGTCGAGCGCACCAGAGTGGTCTCATGGGATCACAGGAGGCTCACATGAAGGTCAAGGTCGACTACCTGGTGTGCGAGGCCAATGCCGTGTGCATGGGACTCGCCCCCGAAGTGTTCGAGGTGGACGAAGAGGACAACCTGCACGTCCTTCTCCCCGAGCCACCAGCCGACATGCAGGACCGGGTACGGCACGCCGTACGGTCCTGTCCCAAAGCCGCCCTCTCCCTCGAGGAGTGACTCGAGGGGCAACCCAGGAGGACACCCCCATGCGCGCCGCGATTCTGCACGCCGTAGGCGACGACAAGCTCGACCTTCGCGACGACGTGACGCTGGCGCCGGTCGGGCCGACGGACGTGCGCGTCCGGATCCGGGCGACCGGCGTCTGCCACTCCGACCTGTCGGCCATGACCGGCGTGCTGCCCCAGCCCGTGCCGCTCGTCCCGGGGCACGAGGGCGCGGGCGAGGTGGTCGAGGTGGGCGAGCACGTCACCTCGCTCCAGCCGGGCGACCACGTGATCGTCAACTGGCGCCCGTCGTGCCAGGAGTGCGACCTGTGCCTGGGCGGCCAGCCGTACCTGTGCATGAAGTACGTCATCGAGAGCTTCACCAAGGGCAACTTCCGCATCGGCGGCGACACGACGGCCTTCGGGCTGGCGGGGTGCGGCACGTGGGCCGAGGAGTGCGTGATCCCGTGGCAGGGCGCGATCAAGGTCGATCCCGAGGTGCCGTGGGAGGCGGCGGCGCTGATCGGCTGCGGCATCACCACGGGCGTGGGCGCGGCGGTCAACACCGCCAAGGTACGGCCCGGCTCCACGGTGGCGGTGATCGGCTGCGGCGGCGTGGGCCTGTCGGTGATCCAGGGCGCCCGTGTCTCCGGCGCCCGGGTGATCCTGGCGGTGGACCCGCTGACCTCCAAGCACGAGCTGGCCAAGAAGGTCGGCGCCACGCACGCGGTCACCCCCGAGGACGTTCCGGGCGCGCTGGCGGAGCTGACCGGCGGCGCGGGCTTCGACTACGGCTTCGAGGTGGTCGGCAAGGCGGCCACGATCACCAGCGCGTGGCAGATCACCCGCGCGGGCGGCGACGTGATCGTGGTCGGCGCCGGCGCCGCGGACGACATGGTGCAACTGTCCGCCTTCAGCCTGCTGTTCGAGGGCAAGAACCTGCTGTCCAGCCTGTACGGCGAGGCCGACGTGCGGCACGACTTCCCCTATTTCGCCAAGCTCTACAAGGCCGGGCAGCTCGACCTGGAGACGATGATCAGCGCCAGGATCAGGCTGGCCGACCTCAACGACGCCGTCGCGGCGCTCAAGGGCGGCGAGGTGCTCCGGCAGATCGTGGTCATGGACTGATAAATCCCGAAAAAGGGGCCGGGCCTCCCGGCCCCTTTTCACGCCCGGATAGACGTCCATCCCACCGGCCCGAGGCGATCCACCGGAACATCGTGCGCGGGACGATGCTCACCGACAAGCCCGCGACCGGCCGGGCACTTGGCGTGTGCCGCCCGAAACGACTACTCCACCACGAGGTTGACCGGGATGTTGCCGCGGGTGGCGTTGGAGTAGGGGCAGACCTGGTGCGTGGCCTCCAGCAGCGCCTGACCCTGCTCGGGGGTGATCTCGTCGGGCAGTTCCACCCGCAGCGTGACCTCGAGGCCGAAGCCGCCCTGCCCGTTGGCGAGCAGGCCCACCTCGGCGGTCACCGCGACATCCGTGACGTCGAGCTTCTGGCGCTTGCCGACGAGCTGCATGGCGCTGGCGAAGCAGGCGGCGTACCCGACGGCGAAGAGCTGCTCGGGGTTGGTGCCGGCGCCCTGGCCGCCGAGCTCCTGCGGAGGGGAGAGCTTGACGTCCAGCTTGCCGTCGGCGGTGATGCCGCGGCCGTCGCGGCCGGAAGCGGTGCCGACCGCGGTGTACAGGGCCTTGCTCATCGTGGACTCCCTCGACAGAAATGGAGACAGACAGGTCTGTCTATCTCAGGCTCGATAGTAGACAGACCTGTCTGGTAGTGTCAAGGACATGAGCAGCCCCGCCCGCACCCGCATCCTGGAGACCGCCACCCGGCTCTTCTACGCCGAGGGCATCAGGGCCGTGGGCATCGACCGCATCATCGCCGAGGCCGGCGTGGCGAAGGCCACCTTCTACCACCACTTCCCCGCCAAGGACGACCTGGTCACCGCCTACGTCGACGACCAGGCCAGGATGCAGCGCGAACTGGCCGACAGGCTCCCCGCCGCGCCGCCGCGCGACAAACTGCTCATGATCTTCGAGCGCCTGGGCGAGGCCGGCAGCAACCCCGCCTACCGGGGCTGCCCGTTCATCAACGCCGCGGCCGAGTTCCCCGACCGCGCCCACCCGGTGCGCCGGGCCGTCGCCGCCTACCGGCGCTGGTTCGGCGACCTCATGCTCGGCCTGCTCAAGGAGGCCGAGCACGCGACGCCGGAGCGGACCGCGGACATCCTCATGATCGTGCGCGACGGCGTGGCCGTGGGCTTCGACCTCGACGACCCGGCCGCGGTCCGCGCCTCCATCCGGGAGAGCGTCACCAGGGTGTTGTCAGCCTGAGGTCGAGAAGGCCGCGTCGAAGGCGGTCGCCGGCGGGGTGATGGAGTTGACCGTCCGGATGAACGCCAGCGCCTCGCGGGCGCCGTCCAGGCGGTCCATGCCGGCGTCCTCCCACTCGATGGAGATCGGGCCGGCGTAACCGATGGCGTTCAGGGCCCGGAAGCAGTCCTCCCACGGCACGTCGCCCCGCCCGGTCGAGACGAAGTCCCAGCCACGGCGCAGGTCGGCCCAGGGCAGGTGCGAGGAGAGGCGGCCCCGGCGGCCGTCGCCCACCCGCACCCGGGTGTCCTTGCAGTCCACGTGGTAGATGCGGTCGGCGAAGTCCAGGATGAAGGTCACGGGGTCGATGTCCTGCCAGACCATGTGCGACGGATCCCAGTTGAGGCCGAAGGCCGGGCGGTGGCCGATCGCCTCCAGCGTGCGCTGGGTGGTCACGTAGTCGTAGGCGATCTCCGAGGGGTGCACCTCGTGCGCGAAGCGGACGCCGACCTCGTCGAAGACGTCCAGGATCGGATGCCAGCGGTCGGCGAAGTCCCGGTAGCCGGCCTCCACCATCGAGGCGGGCACCGGCGGGAACATCGCCACCGTGTGCCAGATCGACGAGCCGGTGAAGCCGACGACCGTGTTCACGCCGAGCGCGGCGGCGGCCCTGGCCGTGTTCTTCATGTCCTCCGCGGCGGCCCGCCGTACGGACTCGGGGTCGCCGGCGCCCCAGATGCGGGCCGGCAGGATGGCCTTGTGCCGCTCGTCGATCGGGTGGTCGCAAATGGCCTGACCGACGAGATGGTTGGAGATGGTCCACACCTTGAGGCCGTACTTGTCGAGCTGGTCGAGCTTGCGGGTGACGTAACCGGGATCCTCGATCGCGGCCGCCACGTCGAAGTGGTCACCCGAGCAGGCGATCTCCAGCCCGTCGTACCCCCATTCGGCCGCCAGCCTGCACACCTCGTCGAAGGGCAGGTCGGCCCACTGTCCGGTGAAGAGCGTGACCGGTCTGGTCATGGGATCTCCTTGTACGTGCCGTTGCTCTGCTCGACCGCCTCCAGCACCCGCTGGACCCGCAGCCCGTCGGCGAACGAGGGCGAGGGGTCGGTTCCGGCGGCGATCGCCTCCAGGAAGTCCTTGATCTCGTGGGTGAACGTGTGCTCGTAGCCGAGCCCGTGCCCCGGCGGCCACCACGCGCCGGCGTAGGGATGGTCGGGCTCGGTGACCAGGATCCGGGTGAAACCGGCGCCGCCCTCGCTCACCCACAGCTCGTTCATCGCCTCGAAGTCGAAGTACAGGCTGCCCAGCGCGCCGTTCAGCTCGATGCGCAGCGCGTTCTTGCGCCCGGTGGCGAAGCGCGTGGCCTCGAACGTGGCCAGCGCCCCGCCCGACATCCGGCCGACGAACACCGCCGCGTCGTCGACGGTGACCGTCCCCATCTCGCCGGTACGGCCGGCGCCCTCGATCGGCCGTTCCTTGACGAAGGTCTCGGTCAGCCCCGTCACGCCGACGACGCGCCGGCCGGTGACGAACTCGGCGGTGTCGATGATGTGCGCCCCGATGTCACCGAGCGCGCCCGAGCCCGCCTTGTCCTTGCGCAGCCGCCACACCAGCGGGAAGTCCGGGTCCACGACCCAGTCCTGCAGGTACTGCGCCCGCACGTGCCTGATCTCGCCCAGCCTGCCCTCGGCCACCAGCCGCCTGGCCAGGGCGACCGCCGGCACCCGCCGGTAGTTGAAGGCGACCATGCTCCGGCCGGCCGACTCCGCGGCGGCGGCCGCCATCCGTGAAGCCTCCTCCACGGTGTTGGCCAGCGGCTTCTCGCAGATGACGTGCTTGCCGGCGGCCAGCGCGGCGACGGCGATCTCGGCGTGGGAGTCGCCGGGCGTGCAGATGTCGACGATGCCGACGTCGTCGCGCTCGATCACCGCCCGCCAGTCGGTCACCGCCTCCGCCCAGCCCATCCGCTCGGCCGCCGCCTCGGTCGCCTCCTTCGACCGGCCGCAGATCACCCGCATCGACGGGGTGAGCGGCAGGTCGAAGAAGGCCGAGACGTTCCGCCACGCCTGGGAGTGGACGCGCCCCATGAAGGCATAGCCGATCATGCCGACGCCGACGGTTCTTTCGGACATGCAACCCCCGATCAGGATTCGAAGCCGAGAGGCAGGTACTTCTCGACGTTCTCCTTGGTGATGGTCTCGGATGCCAGCGTGATCGACTGAGGCACTTGGTTCTCCACGAGATCGCCCATGCCCTTTCCCTGGGCGATCAGGCGGGCGAGCTTGATCGCCGAGGAGGCCATCGTCGGGCTGTAGGTGACCGTGGCCTCCAGCACCGAGCCGCCCGACTGGATCTCCTTCATGGCGTTGAGCGATCCGGCGCCGCCGACCATGAAGAACTCGGTGCGCCCCGCCTCCTTGATCGCCGCCAGCACGCCCACGCCCTGGTCGTCGTCGTGGTTCCACAGCGCGTCGATCTTCTTGTGGGCCTGCAGCAGGCTGGCCGCCACCTGGTTGCCGGTCTCGACGGTGAACTTGGCGTCCTGCTTGGCGGTGACGCTGAAGCCGTACGTCTTGAGCGCGTCGGCGAAGCCCTTGCTGCGGTCCTGCGTGAGCGGGAGGGTGGCGATGCCAATGCCCTGGATCTCCACGATGACCGGGTTCGTCACGCCCTTGTCTTTGAGCTTCTTGCCGACGTGGTGGCCGGCGGCCACGCCCATGCCGTAGTTGTCGCCGCCGATCCAGGTGCGGTAGGCGAGCTTGTCCGGGAAGACGCGGTCGAGATTGACCACCGGGATGCCGGCGTTGGTGGCCTGCAGGGCGACCTGGTTGAGCTGCTGGCCGTCGTTGGGCAGGATCACCAGCGCGGCGACCTTGGCCGCGATCAGCGACTCGACCGCGGAGATCTGGGCGTTGATGTCGTTGGTCGGCTCGACCGGCTTGAACTCGATGTCGGCGTACTGCTTGGCGGTGGCCTCGGCGTTCTTGGCGATGGCCGCGATCCAGCCGTGGTCGGCGGCGGGGGCCGAGAAGCCGATGACGACCTTCTGACCCGGCTCGTCGTTGCCGCTCGCGGCGGGGGCGGGCGCCGGAGCCGCGCTGGAGGGCGCCGCGGCGGGCACGTTCGAGGTGCATCCGGCGGCCACTAAGGCGACCCCGCCGATCAGGAAGCCACGGCGCGCGACGTTTTCTGTCATGGTGCTCTCTCCTTGAGGTTCCGCCGCTGGAGAAGGACGGCGACGACGATGATCAGGCCCTTGGCGATCAGCTGGTCGCTGGTGTTGAGGCCGTTGAGGATGAACAGGTTGGTGATGAGCGTGAAGATGAGCAGGCCGAGGATGGATCCGACGAGGGTGCCCCGGCCGCCGGTGAGGAGCGTGCCGCCGATGATCACGGCGGCGATGGCGTCCAGCTCGTACAGGTCGCCGTGGGTGGAGGAACCCGTCGTGGTGCGGGCCATGATCAGGATCGCGGCGATGCCGCAGCACAGGCCCGACAGCGCGTACAACGCCATCGTGTGCCGGCGCACGTTGATCCCGGCGAGCCTGGCCGCCTCGGGGTTGCCGCCGACCGCGTAGGTGCGGCGGCCGAACGTGGTGCGGTTGAGCAGGATCCAGCCCAGCACCACGACCAGGGCGAAGATGTAGACCAGCAGCGGGATGCCGAGCACCCGGGTGGTGGACAGCTCCACGACGGCGTGGTTGCCGCTCTGGATGAGCTGGGTCTTGCGGTCGGACATACGCTGGGCCAGGCCGCGCGCGGCCACGAGCATGGCCAGCGTGGCGATGAACGGCACCAGCCGCCCATAGGAGACCAGCAGCCCGTTGACCAGCCCGGCCCCGGTGCCGACCAGGATCGCGCAGACCGCCATGACGAACGGCCCGTACGACTGCGTGGCCAGCGTGGTCGCCCACACCGAGGCCAGCGCCATGATCGCGCCCACCGACAGGTCGATGCCGCCCCCGATGATGACGAACGTCATGCCGACCGTGATGACGCCGATCGTGGCGGCCAGCGACAGGATGCTGACCAGGTTCGAGGCAGTGGCGAAGTTGCCGGGCTTGGTGACCAGGCCGACGATCGCCAGCAGCACCAGCGCCGCGACCAGCCCGAGGTGCCGGGTCGCCCCGGCCCGCCCCAGCCACGTCTCGCGTACGGCGGCGCCGCGCGTGTCCACCTTCACGCCGCACTCCCTTCCATGATCATGTCCAGCACCCGGTGCTCGTCGAGCCCGTCGGCCGGGCCCTCGTGGATGACCCGGCCCTCGCGCAGCACCAGCACCCGGTCGGCCAGCCCCAGCACCTCGGGCACCTCGCTGGAGACCAGCAGCACCCCGATCCCCTGGTCGGCCAGCCTGCGGATGACCGCGTAGAGCTCGGCCCGCGCGCCCACGTCCACGCCCCGGGTGGGCTCGTCGAGCAGGAGCAGCTTGCGGTCGTCCAGCAGCCAGCGGGCCAGCACGGCCTTCTGCTGGTTGCCGCCGGACAACGTCTTGACCGGGCGCTCCGGGTCGGGCGGGCGGATGCCGAGGGCGTCCACCAGGCGCGCGGCGGCCTCCCGCTCCCGGGCGCGGCGCAGCCAGCCGAAGCGGGCGAAGCCGGGCAGCGTGCCGAGCGTGATGTTGGCGGTGACGCTCTGGTCGAGCAGGAGCGCCTGGGCCTTGCGTTCCTCGGGGGCCAGGCCCATGCCCTGCCTGACCGCGTCCACGGTGCCCCTGACCGGTCTGCCGCCGAGCAGAACCCTGCCGGAGGCGGGACGCGCGCCGTACACCGCTTCGAGGATCTCCG
Source organism: Nonomuraea typhae (assembly GCF_009760925.1). Lineage (GTDB taxonomy): Bacteria > Actinomycetota > Actinomycetes > Streptosporangiales > Streptosporangiaceae > Nonomuraea > Nonomuraea typhae. The sequence continues at coordinate 91,467 of NZ_VRLV01000009.1, read as the reverse complement.
AGCGGCCGGAGCCGACCAGGCCGGCCAGCCCCACGATCTCGCCGGCGTGCACGGAGAAGGAGACCCCGGAGAAGGCGCCCGGGGCGCTCAGATCCTCGACGCGCAGCACCGCGGGGCCCCGGCCCGAGGCGCGGGGCGGGAAGACGTACTCGACGGTGCGGCCGGTCATGAGGGAGACGATCTGGGAGGTGGGCGTCTCACTGGCCGGCAGGCCGACGGCGACCGTGCGGCCGTCCTTCAGGACCGTCACCCGGTCGCCGATCTCGCGGATCTCCTCCAGGCGGTGGGAGATGTAGACGACGGCGACGCCCTGGGCGCTCAGCTCGCGGATGATGCGGAAGAGGTTGGCGACCTCGTCGTGGGCGAGGGCGGCGGAGGGTTCGTCCATGATGATCAGGCGGGCGTCGTGGGAGAGCGCCCTGGCCATGGAGACGACCTGCTTGGCGGCCGGGGAGAGCCGGCCGACCTCGGTCGAGGGGCGGATCTCCGGGTGGCCGAGCCGGGCGAGGATCCCGGCTGCGGCCCGGTGGGTGGCGGACCGGTTGACGAAGCCCGCACGGGACTTCTCATGGCCCAGCAGGATGTTGTCGGCCACGCTCAGCCCGTCCACCAGGTCGAGCTCCTGGTAGATGGTGGCGATGCCGAGCCTGATCGCGTCGATGGGGCTGCCGGGCCGTACCTTCGCGCCGTTGAACTCGATCGTGCCCGCGTCCGGCTGGTGCACCCCGGCCAGCACTTTGATCAGCGTGGACTTCCCGGCGCCGTTCTGGCCGAGCAGGCAGTGAACCTCGCCGGCCCGCACGTCGAGATCGACGCCGTCCAGCGCGCGCACGCCCGGGAACTGCTTGACGACTCCCCTGATGACCAGCATGGGTCCTCTCAGGCGTTGATGATCCGGTTGATGTTCTCTGGCGAGAGGTAGTGCTCGATCGCGAGGATGCCCGCGCCCAGCGCGGCGGCGTTCACTCCCGTACGGCTCGGCACGATCGTCAGGTGGTGGGTGGCCAGCGGCAGCGACCGGCGGTAGACGGTCTCGCGGATCCCGGCCAGCAGGTGCTCGTGCACGCGTGACAGGGCGCCGCCGACGACGATGACCTCGGGGTTGAAGAAGTTGACCAGGCCGGCCAGCACCTCGCCGATGAGCCGGCCGGCCTCTCTGACCAGGCGCAGCGCCTGGGTGTTGCCGCTCTGCACCAGGCGCACCACGTCCGCGCCGGACTCGGCGGCGAAGCCCAGCTCGGTGAGCCTGCGGGCGATCGCCGCGCCGCCGGCCACCGCCTCCAGGCAGGCGCTGTTGCCGCACCGGCAGCCCGCCTCCTCGTGGCCGCTGACCCGGATGTGCCCGATGTCGCCGGCGGAGCCGCTGGCCCCGCGGTGCAGCGCGCCCTGGGCGACGATGCCGCAGCCGATGCCGGTGCCGACCTTCACGAACAGCAGGTGGCCGGTGCCGGCGAAGGCGTTGCGGTGCTCGCCCAGGGCCATGACGTTGACGTCGTTGTCCACCAGGACGGTCGCGCCGGCGAAGTAGTCGGGGATCGGGTAGTCGTTCCAGCCCGGCATGATCGGCGGGTTGTTGGGCCGCCCGGTGGCGAATTCGACCGGTCCCGGCACGCCGACGCCGAGCGACTTCAGCGCGGTCCGCGGCCGCCCCGCCTCGCCGAGCAGCCGGTCGAGCAGCGTGTCGACGTGCGCCAGCACGGTCTCGGGGCCTTCGGCGATGTGCAGCGGGTCCTCGCACTCGGCCAGGACGCGGCCGGTGAGGTCCATGAGCGCGATCCGGCAGTGGGTGGCGCCGAGGTCCACCCCGGCGACCGTGTGGTCGTCGGTGTGCAGGCGGAGCTGCCGGGGCGGACGGCCGCCGGTGGACTCGCCGCTGTCGGTCTCCTCCACCAGGCCGCGCTCGATGAGGGCGTCGACCCGCTGGGAGATCGTCGACCGGGCCAGGCCAGTGAGCCTGGCCAGGTCCGAGCGGGTGGTGGCGGAGCCGGCGCTGATGAGGGTCAGCACGTCGCCGGGAGAGCCGGGGGGTGAGCTCATGCCGCCGACGATAGGAGCACTATCCCGTCAGAAGCAAGGGGGTCCGTCCAACAAACTTGGCCGACTTCCGTCGATCATCGAACAAAGTCCGATGCGCGATGCAAGGCGACGCGGCGGGGTAGTGGGAGGCATGTCGATGAAGGAGCCCAGAAATAGGTAAGGACCGTAGCCGGTTCGGGCGAATTCTGACACCGTCGATAAAGGCACTTAAAAGCGTCCTGGAGGTGGCATATAGAACAATTCCCTAATACTTTCGCTATACCGCCGCATCGTTCTGGCTTTTCATCGACTGACCCATTAGTCAGGATGTAGTCGTACATCACGCAGCGTTGCGAGAGGATGCCGGTGATCCGAACATTGCTCGCCGAGGATATGGAACTCGTCCGCGGGGCGATCGTGGCCCTCCTCGCCTACGAGGAGGACATCAAGGTCGTCGCGGAAGTGGACAGAGGTGACCTGATCCTCGAGGCCGCCCGGGCCACAAACCCCGACGTGGCCGTCATCGATCTGGTGATGCCGGGCTCCGACGGGCTGGAGGCCGCACACGAGCTCCACGAGGAACTGCCCGGCTGCGGAGTGCTGATCCTCACCGCGGTCGGCACACCCGCCATGTTGAAACGAGCCCTGGACGCACGAGTACGGGGCTTCCTGGCCAAGGACGCGCCACCCGCGCAACTGGCCGACGCCATCAGGAAGGTCGCGGCGGGCGGGAGCGTGGTGGACTCCTCGCTGGCCATCGCCGCCATGACCACGCCCAGGGCGCCGCTGACCTCACGGGAGCTGGACGTACTCAGCGCCGCGGCCGACGGCTCGTCGGTCTCGGAGATCGCGGGTTCGCTCTTCCTGGCCGAGGGCACCGTACGCAACTACCTCAGCCGCACGCGCTCGAAGCTGAGCGCGCGCAGCAGCATCGACGCCATCCGCATCGCACGGGAGTCGGGCTGGATCTGAGGGCTGGATCCCAGAGGTGGATCCTGGAGCTGGATCGGAGGATGAACCTGAAGGCGCAACCTGAGGGCCGGATCTGGGGGGCTGCATCAGGGGGCTGGATCCGGGCCCGTCAGGAAGGCGGAAGGGGCAGGCCCGTGTGCTCGGCGAGGAAGGCCAGCGCGTCCGCGGCCAGGACCACCGATCGGCTCACCGCCCGCGCGCCGTGGCCGACGTCGCTCTCGTGGCGCAGCACGATCGGCCGTTCCCCGATGTCCGCCCACTGCATGGCCGCGCACATCTTGCGCGCGTGCAGGGGGTCGACCCGGGTGTCGGCGCCGAACACCGTGAACAGGGTGGCCGGGTAGGCCGTTCCCTCCGCGACCCGGTGGTAGGGCGAGTAGGCCAGCATCCAGGCCAGTTCCTCCGGCACGTCGGCGGTGCCGTACTCCTGCGACCAGGACGCCCCCAGGCCGGAGCGCTCGTAGCGGGCCATGTCGAGGATCGGCGCCGAGCAGACCGCCGCCGCGAACAGGTCCGGGCGCTGGGTGAGCATCGCGCCGATGAGCAGGCCGCCGTTGGACTCGCCCCAGATGCCGAGCCGGTCCGGCGTGGTCCAGCCGTCCGCGACGAGTTTCTCCGCCGCGGCGATGAAGTCGTCGAAGACGTTCTGCTTGTTCTCGCGCATGCCCGCGCGATGCCACGCCTCCCCCTCCTCGCAGCCGCCGCGCAGCCCCGCCACGGCGAGCACGCCGCCGGCCTCGATCCAGGCGACGGAGTCCGCCGCGTAGCCGGGCATGAGGGATCTGCCGAAACCGCCGTATCCGGTCATGATGCACGGCCGGGGACGCCCGTCGCCGGGCTTGGCGATCACGGTCATCCGCACGTCGGTGCCGTCGCGCGAGGTGAAGGTGATCTGCCTGCTCTGCACGCCGGACACGGGGAGGCTGGCCTCCCACACGCTGAGCGCGCCGTCGCGGGCGTCGTAGCGCCACACGCCCGCCGGGGTGACGGCGTCGGTGTAGAAGAACCACGCCTCGTGCCCGCCCTCGGGCCGCGTCGTCAGCGGGCCGATCGTCCCGGCTCCCGGCAGCTTCACCGGTACGGCGGGCCGCCCGGTGTCCAGGTCGTGCACGGTCAGCTCGGAGACCGCGTGCCGGACCCGCGAGACCAGCAGCCGGTTGCCGTCCAGGATCGTGAAGGCGGCCAGCACCGACTCCGGGTCCTCCGGCACCAGTTCCTTCCACGCATCCGGCGTGGCCGGATCGGCGGTGCACAGGCGCCTGCGCGGGGCGTCGAGGTCGGTCAGCACGTACAGGCGGCCGTCACGGCCGACCGCCGCGGCGCTCCTGGCCAGTCCGCCGGGCTGTATCTGACGGCGCTCGCCGGTGGTCAGGTCGTCGAGCCACAGCTCGTTCGGGGTGCCGGGTCCGGGCGCTGAGGCCACGATGAGCCAGCGCCCGTCGGCGCTCAGGCTCACGGCGTAGGAGGCGAGCCCGGTGAGGACCTCCTCGTCGGTGTCGTTGCCGAGATGGTGCAGGTAGACGCCCGCGCGGGAGCGCACGTAGTAGAACGCCCGGCCACCGGGCAGCCACGCGACCGGGGAGTAACGGCAGTCGGAGAGGGGGCCGTCCACGTCCTCGCCGGTGCGGACGTCCATGACGCGCAGCTCCGCCCGCTCCTCGCCGCGCCGGGACAGCTGATAGGCCACCAGGCGCCCTTCGGGGTCGGGCTGCCATTCGTCGAGCGTGGTCAGGCCGGTCGGGTCCAGGCGCATCGGGTCGAGAAGGACCTCGTCGTCGCGGTAGAGCACGGGGTGCTCCTCCCCTGCCGCCCGGCGCAGCACGAAGCAGTGCTCGCCGCGCCAGACGGGCGGGTTCACGCTGCCGGTACGGCTGAGCTCGGTGAGCCGGGCCAGCATCCGGTCACGCCACGGGAGGGTGGCGGCGTGGTCGCGCCAGAGGGTCTCCTGTTCGGCGAGCCAGGCGGTGGTGGCCGGGTCCGCGGCGTCCTCGAGCCAGCGGTAGGGGTCGGGGACCTGGTGGCCGTGGAGGTCGTCGACGAGCGGCAGCCGGTGTGCGTCCGGATATTTCATGAAAGCTGAGCCTCCTCGGGCTCCCAGTGGCCGACCAGGTCGGCGTAGAGCGGTGCCGTGGCGATCAGTTCGTCATGGGTGCCGGTCGCGGCCCGGGCCCCGTCGAGCAGCAGAATGCGTCCCGCCCGCCGCGCCGACGTCAGCCGGTGGGCCACGACGACGAGCGTGCCGCCCCGCCGGACGAACGCCTGCTCCACCCGCGCCTCCGCGGCCGGGTCGAGATGGCAGGTGGCCTCGTCCAGGATGACCAGCCGGGCAGGCGCGAGGTAGGCCCTGACCAGGGCGATGAGCTGCCGCTCCCCCGCCGACAACGCCCCGGGGTCCAGGTCCGCCGCCAGGCCGCCGAGCCGGTCGACCAGCTCACCGGCGCCCAGGTCCTCGGCCGCGGCCAGGATGTCGCCGCCGGGGGCGTCGGACAGGTACGCCAGGTTCTCGCCCACGGTGCCGCGGAAGACGTACGCCTCCTGAGGGATGAGCACCCGGGCGGCGGGGTCGGCCAGATGGGCGGGGACACCGCCCACGCGCACCTCGCCGGTGTCCGGGCGGAGCATGCCGGCGGCCAGCGCGGCCAGCGTGGACTTGCCCGTGCCGCTCGGGCCCACCACGGCCAGGTGCTCGCCCTCCTCGATGACCAGGTCCAAGGCGTCGACGACCGGTTCGGCCCGCGTGCCGTACGCGAACCCGGCGCCCGCGAAGACGACGTCCGGCGCCGACGGGACGGACCCGCGCTCCGGCGCGGCAGGGGACGGGGTCGTGTGCAGGATGCGGCCGAGGGAGGCGAGCAGGCGTACGCCGCTGACGCCGACCCCCTCGACCAGGCCGCCCAGGGCGGGGGCCAGCGACTGCGTGACGTAGGCCAGGGCACCGATGATCACGCCGGCGCCCAGCGTGCCGCCCGCCACCCACGGGCTGCCGACCAGGATCAGGGCGACCGGGGCCCAGGCGCCGACGCCGAGGGTGGCGCTGCGCAGGGCGGTCATGCCGGCCAGGCGGCGGGCGGCCCGCGCCTGCTCGGCGACGCGTTCGCCGGTCATCGTGGCGATCCGGTCCTCGGCGCCGCAGGCGGTGATGTCGCGCAGGCCGCCGGTGACGGTGGTGAGGGTCTGGGCAGTGGCCTCGTCGGCCTCGAGGTAGGCACGCTGGCGCCGGTACAACGCGGGCAGGGAGGCGGTGAACAACACCACCCCGAGCGCGAACGGCGGCACCACCAGCACGGCCAGCGCCGGATGCAGGGTGAGCAGCCCGAGCACCGCACCCGCCGCGGTGAACGCGAACCCGCGCACCACGGTGACGACCGCGGCGAAGGCGTCCCTGGCCAGCTCGACCTGCAGGTTGACCCGGGCCACGGCCACGCTGGCCACCTCGGGCGCGCCCGCGACCCCCGCTTCTCCGCCACGGAGCGCGCCGCGTACGGCCAGCGTCAGCAACTCGTCGCGGAACGGCTCGGCCACGGCGGCCACGGCCAGGACCACCTGCCGGGCGGCGACGGCCGCCACCAGCCAGACCAGCCCGAGCGCGGCCAGCCAGAGCAGTCCCGTGTCCACCCGCCCGGCGGCGAACCCGTCGTCGATGGCCCGCGCGATCGCGTGCCCGATCAGGAAGGCGGGCGCCACCTCGACCAGCGACCAGGCCATGATCCTGGCCAGCGCACGCGGCCGCGACCGCAGCGCCGCCCACACCACCTTGCCCGCGCCCAAAGGACCGCTGCTCAGGGGACCCCTGGTGGTGGGTCCGCCGGTCGTGGGTCCGCCGGGGGTGGGTCCGCCGGTCGTGGGTCCGCCGGGGGTGGGTCCGCCGGTCGTGGGTCCGCCGCTCATGGGGCCGCCTCTGGTACGGCCCGCGGTTCGGGTACCGCGTCCTCGACGGTCATGGTCTGAAAGACGGCCCGGTAGGCGGGATCCTGCCACAGGACCCCGTGGGGCGCGTGGCCCCGCACGCGCCCGCCGTCCAGCCAGATCACCCGATCGGCGCGCGCGGCGGTGGCGGCGCGGTGGGTGACGACCAACCGGGTGCGCCCGCCGAGCTCTCCGGTGAGCGCCTCGCCCACCTGCCGCTCGGTCAGGGTGTCGAGCCCGGAGGTGGCGTCGTCCAGCACGAGGAAGCGCCCGCCTTGGGCGAAGGCGCGGGCCAGGCCAACCCGCTGCCGCTCGCCCCCCGACATGGGCGCGGCCTCCAGCGCCGTACGGAACCCGTCGGGCAACCGCCGCAGGAACCCGTCGGCGCGAGCCGCCCGTGCCGCCCCCTCCACCAAGCTCATGTCTTCGCGCAGCCCGAGGCCGACCGCGTCCCCGACCGTCCGCCCGAGCAGCACCGGCCGCTCGAAGGCATAGGCGACCGCCTGCCGCAACACCCCCGGCGACAGGTCACGCAAGCTCACCCCGTCCAGGCGGATCGCCCCTTGGTCGGGATCGGCCAGCCGCCCGGCCAGCGCCGCCAGCACGGACTTGCCCGTCCCCGACCGCCCGACCACGGCCGTGACCGACCCGCCGGGCAACACCAGATCTCCCACGTCCAGCCCACCGGCACGCACTCCGCGGAACTCGACGGTCCCGCTCCCCGGCGGCAACTCCCGAGTGCCGGACTCGAGCGCGGGCTCGGCCAGCACCTCGGCGACTCGGTGGGCCGCGGACCTGGCCCTGGCCAGCCGGGCCACGAATCCCAGGCCACCGCTCAACGCCGCGCCGAGCACGGCATAGCGTGCGGCCGCGTACAGTTCGCCGACGGTCAGCTGCCGGGAGGCCAGGAGCAGCCCGCCCACCGCCAGTACCGCCACTTCCAGCACCGGGACCATGAGCCCGGCCCGGACTCCGGCGCCGGCGGTCGCCCGCCACAGGGCCAGCCCGTGCCGGCGCAGTCGCGGCAGCGGATCCAGCACCCGCTCCACCTCGCGCTCGGCGGTCCCGGCGGCCGCGATCGTGCGCGCACCGGCCAGGGCGTCGACCAGCCTGGTGGCGATCTCCCCCTGCGTCTCCTGGTAACCGGCGGCGATCTCCCCGCTGGTCCGCATGAACGCCCGCAACACCAGCATGATGACGACCAGCCCGGCGGCGAGGGCCAGCGTGAGCCGGGGGTCGATGAGCGTGAGCGCCACGAGGCCGCCGAGGGTCGGCACCAGCAGCGAGACGACGCTGACGAACGCGTCAGGGGCGCCGCCCAGTTCCTCGGCGTTCAGCCCGGCGCGGGTGACCAGGTCGCCTTGCCCGAAGCGGCGGGTCATGCCCGGCCCCACCCCGAGCACACTGCGCATGAGCGCCAGCCGTCCCCTGGCCGCCACGGCGGCGCCGCTCATGCCGCGGGTCCAGACGGCCAGGCTCTCGCAGGCCATGATCGCCGCCACCGCGCCGATGGCGGCGGCCAGCCAGGTCGCGCGATCCTGACCGTCGATGGTCCGCCCGATCAGGTACGGCAGAGCCAGCTGGGCCCCGGCTCCGGCCGTCGCGGTGAACGCCAGCAGCGCGGGCCACGGCCCGCTGCGCCGTACCACGTCCACCACCAGCCGATCACCGGGCCGCACGGTTCTCCCCTTTTTCTTCCTGCCGGACATATGTGGTGCCGGGACGTCGTTCGCAGACGCCCCGGCACCCTTTCACTTCATCAGTGGCACAGCAGAACACTGAGGTTGCTCGGCTTGTGGGATTCACAGCCCAGGATGGTGAGCGAGCTGCCGCCGGTGGGGGCCTCGCTGCTCGCGGGAGCCTCCATACCCTGAAGGTCGAGGAGAGTCATGTGGTCTACACCTCCTTCCCATGCTCGTCGCGGGTTGGTGACTCCAGGAAGGGGAGGTGGGCCCGCGGCTCCGGCACCGCCGTTGCCAGAGCAAGCAGGACACCTGCACTTCCTGTAGCCAGATCCATGGACAGCCGCAGCAGCTGGTCACCGGGGAAGGCCAGGCCCCCGCCGTACGGCAGGGCGTGCCAGCGCAGGTCGCGCACGCCCTTTCCGAAGGCGGCGAGGATGCCGGCGCGGCCGGTGAACAGGCCCGACTGCACGAAGAAGCCGGATCGCGCGACCAGCCGCAGCTTGTCGAGCTCGGGGGCGAGCTCGGAGGCGGGCCGGTGGCGCAGGTAACGTTCGAGGACCATCGCGATCCCGGCGGAGCCCTCGTCCAGGTAGGGCAGCAACCGCCAGCCCTGGTTGACCTGGAGGGATCCGTCGTCGGCGGTGAGGCAGCGTCGCAGGTCCAGGCGGAGGGCGGTCTCGGCCAGGTCGAGCATGCCGGAGTCGCCGGTGCGTTCGTAGGCGTGGACGAACAGCAGGGCCGGTCCGCTGAAGCCGTGCATGAGCCCCGCGCGCGGGTTGGTGCCGCCGCTGATCTCGGGCAGCACCACGTCGAGGCGGCCGGCGCACAGCTCCACGGCCGTGCTGGCCGATTCGGTCAGGCCCAGGTGGAAGAGGTTGAGCCCGATTCCGGCCAGGCCGGAGAAGAGTGAGACCCCGAGTCCTTCCCACTTCTCGCGCAGGACGATGTCGGCCACGTCGAGGGCGTCCTGGCGGTGGCCGAGGAGGTCGAGCACGTGGGCGATGCCGTGCAGGCCGTCGTAGAGGCCGAGGCCGGAGTTGGCCACGGGCTCGGTGGCCCGCCGGCGCAGCCAGTCCTCGTGCACGGGCTCGCATCCGGCCTGGTGGAGGGCGTAGAGCACGCCGGCGGCGCCGTAGGCGAGGCTGAGGCCGCCGCCGGGCTTGAACTGGGCGGGGTCGCCGGGGAAGAGCCGGTCGTCGCGCTCGGGGGTGGCGCTGGCGGTGATGGCCTTGGCGATGGCGTCGCGCACCACGGGCCAGGATTCCTGGCCGGGCATCGGGGGCGCGTTCCAGCTCGCGTCACCGGCGATGGTCTCGATCGCCGGGCCCAGGTCGGCGCCGAAGGTCTCCCGGACGATGGCGCCCAGATGGCGCACCTTGCCGTGGTTCATCGGCTGCATGATCGTGCACTGTGGCGCGAACAGGGCCATGCGCAGGCAGGCCAGCGCGTACTCGTCCACCTGGACGCCGCTCCGGTCCTGCGGCGCGACGAAGGCGGGGTGGGCCAGGGCGGCGCGGGCGCCGTCCTCGGCGAGCGTGGCCACCTCGTAGTCGATGAGCACGACCCGGCCGCTCTCGGTGAGCAGGACGTTGTCGGGATGCAGGTCGCCGAAGACCACGCCACGCCCGTGCAGCGCGTGCACCGCCCGCTCGACGCTGTCGAGGGTCTCCAGCGCCCAGCTCGCGTACTCCTCGAGGTCGGCCCGGGTCGACGTGGCCTTGGTCAGCGGATACCGGCGCACCAGCCGCCGCTGCAGCGTGGTCCCGTCGACGAACTCCTGCACGAGGAAGTGGTGCTCGCCCAGCTCGAAGTACTCGATGAGCGCGGGTGCCGCGTCCAGCCCGGCGAGCCTGGTCAGGATGTCCCGTTCGTGCCCGAGCCGCGCGACGGCGTCCCGGCCCGCCGCGTCCAGCCCCGCGTACGGCCTGGCCTCCTTGAGGACGACCCGCGCTCCGGTCCGCAGGTCCTCGCCCAGGTAGACGCCGCCGCCGTTGGAGAAGTGCAGGACACTTTCGATCCGGTACGGCAGGCCGTCCAGCTTGACCGCGTTGCGGGCGTCGAGGTGCGGCTGGAGGAAGTCGGGCAGCGTGGTCCACGCCGGCACCGAGAAGACCGCGTTCCGCACGTCGGGCACGAGTGCGCCCGTCCCGTCCTCGACGGCCAGCACCCGCTCGCCGGACTCCGACAGCGTGTGCCGCTCGGCGAAGCCGCCGTAGCGCACGAACAGCGGGCCCTCGCCGTACCGGAGGTCGCTCAGGATGTAGGGGCCCTTGACCTCGCGCAGCAGCTCGTTGAGCTCCTTCAGCACCAGTTCGAGCTGGGCCTCGTCCCGTGGGTAGATCGTGACGAGCTTGCCGCTGGAAGCGCGCGAGGCGGCCTTGGATCCGAGCATCACCAGCACCGGCAGCCCGCGCAGGAACTTGAAGGCCACGCCGCGGGGCACGCAGTAGTCCCAGACCGCGGCCAGGGCGCGCTCGGCGTCGTCCACCCGGGCGGAGATGTGGATCTTCCATCCTTGGAGCGGCAGGGGCTCTCCGCCTACCGGCGTGTAATACATCCACGTGTCGGTCGCGTGGTGGGCCCATCCTTCGGGCACCGGGCGGCGGGCGACGGAAAAGAGAGCGTCCGGCGACTTCCGCTCATCCAGGACGTCATAAAAGTCCGGATGCGCCAGACAATACATCTCGTACTGCTCCATCAAGCCCGCCTCCCCGCTGGGATCACTCCTAGAGAATGCGAGGTTGTGAGGGCTTTCGTCTAGTTACACGAATCATCACCAAGAAGGAGGAGCACACAGGGGTTTAGTGATGATTTAACAATCGGTTGATTAAACTTCCCCCGAATAATTTGGTTTTTCTGGAATATAGGCCGACATGCGGAATCGGCCATGGTGCATGACCCTGGCCTCGAACCAGCCGCCGTACTCCACCACCCGCTCCCGGAGATTGCGCAGCCCCAGGCCAGGAGGCTTGCGCGCCTTCCTGACGCCGTCGTTGAGTATCGACAGCAGCACCATGCCGCCCTCTTCGAGCACCTGGATCGAGCACTCACGCGCGGTAGCGTGCCGCAGAATATTGGTGATTCCCTCGCGCAGAACATGCGTGAGCACTTGTACGGCCGGCTGCGGGAGCGCTCCAACGACGACGTCGAGCCGGCACGCCACCCCGCCCGACTCCAGCACCGAACAGGCCGACTCCAGCTCGGTCTCCAGCGAGTAGCGCTGTCCCAAATGGGCCACCGAGCGCACGTCCTCGGTCACTCCGCGCACCAGGTCCAGGGCCTCGTCCAGTTCCTCACGCCCCTGGCCGCCGCCCTTCTCGAGCTGCCGCTGGGCCAGCTCGATGCGCAGGATCAGCAGCGTCAGCCGGTGGCCGACCAGGTCGTGCAGGTCACGCGTGAGCCGGTGGCGCTCCTGCTCCACCGCGCGGCAGACCTGGTCGGTGAGGACGGCGCGCAGCGAGTGCGCCCGCACGGTCAGGCTGATCACCGCGTACTCGGCGAACCCCAGCGCCGGCGCGGCCATCAGCCAGGGGTCGCTCACGAGCAGCACCATCAGCGGCCCGCAGCACAACGCCGTCAGCACCAGGCCCCAGGACCGCAGCCGCTCGGCCACCACCAGCAGCGACCCGGTCAGCAGGATGGCGACCGGCGTCCACCCCGCCCAGAACCCCATGGGCGCCAGCGTCAGCGCGACCTGCCCGAGCAGCGGCACCCACGGCGGGCGGCGGGTACGCAGCACCGAGAGCACGGTCCAGGCGTGCAGTCCCGCCACCGCGACGAGACAGCCGAGCCGGACGGCCAGCGCGCCCGGGCCCGAGGACTGCGCGCTCAGCACACCGTGGACGACCAGCCCCACGACCCCCGGAGCCAACACGAACGCGCAGAGCAGCAACGGGGATAAGGCGGCGATCCCTAACGAGCGCAGCCTGGACGGAGGCTCCATGAAAACCCTTCACGTGCAGCCGGGACGTGGCTGTACCTGCCGAGGCTAAGTCTTCCTCGAATCAGCTTCTTCTAACGGAACAACCTTCCAGCTCGCCCCGGCCGCAAGCGGACTAGAGCATCGCCTTCATCGAGTCGCCGGCCGTCAGCACGTAGGGCTGCTCCGCCATGATCGCCTCCCAGTTGCCGGCGATGGCCTCGGGCGTGAATTCGTCGGACTTCCAGCCGGGCCCCTCGGCCACGAACACCCGCGCCACCCGGCCGCCGCCCACGCTGAAGACCTCGCCCGACGCCTCGCACGACTCGTGCACGAGGTAGGCGACCAGCGCGCTGACCCGCTCCGGCGTGAACCTGGACTGGAACTCGGCCGGCAGCAGCGCCTCGGTCATGCGGGTCCAGGCGATCGGCGCGATGGCGTTGGCCTTGATGCCGTTGCGCGCGCCCTCGATGCCGAGCGTCTTGGTCAGGCCGACCAGGCCCATCTTGGCGGTGGAGTAGTTGGCCTGGCCGAAGTTGCCGAACAGCCCGGCCGGCGAGGAGGTGTTGACGATCCGCCCGTAGCCGGCCTCCTTCATGTACGGGTAGGCCGCCTTGCTGACCAGATAGGAGCCGCGCACGTGGACGGCCAGCACGCCGTCGAACTCCTCCACCGACATCTTGCCGAACGACCTGTCGCGCAGGATGCCGGCGTTGTTGATGACGACGTCCACCCGGCCGAAGTCGTCGACCGCGGCCCGCACGATCGCCTCCGCGCCCTCGGGGGTGGCCACGTTGTCGGTGTTGGCGACGGCCTGGCCGCCGTTCTTCCTGATGAGCTCGACCACCTCGGCGGCCGGGCCGGCCGAGGCTCCGGTGCCGTCCAGCGCGCCGCCCAGGTCGTTGACCACGACCTTGGCGCCCCGTTCGGCCAGCAGCAGCGCGTGTGATCTGCCCAGGCCGTGTCCGGCCCCCGTGACGATCGCGACCCTGTCATCGAACCGAAGCATCGAACCTCCACCTCGTCGAAAGAGAACAACATTCTAGTACGCACCCCCTCTCCTGATTCCAGACCACCGCTCACCGTTCCAAGAGCCCCGTTCGCCGAGCAAGGCCGCCTGATCGTCGCAGATAGTGATCAGGTTGTTCATTTTCTGCTAGAGTTCTTGGCCTTCCGCTCGTCCTCCAATCGGTGATGGAGGCCCCTCATGCCCGCAATCCGCGTGGTCCAATGGGCCACCGGCGCTGTCGGCCGCTATGCGCTGCGCAGCGTGCTCAACCGGCCCGAGCTGGAGCTCGCGGGCGTGCTCGTCTACGACCCCGACAAAACCGGCAAGGACGCCGGAGAACTCGTCGCCCTCCCCCACACGGGCGTCATCTGCACCGACGACGTCGAGCGCATCCTGGCCACCGAGGCCGACTGCGTCCTGCACATGCCGCTGCCCGCCTCCTACTTCGGCATCGACCACTCCGCCGACCTGGAGGCCATCTGCGCGCTGCTCGCCTCGGGCAAGAACGTCATCACCACCACCGGCTTCGTCTACCCCAAGTCGTACGGCCCCGGCGTCGTCGAACGCATCGAGCAGGCGTGCGCGGAAGGCGGCTCCTCGCTCCACGGCACCGGCGTCAACCCCGGCTTCATGAGCGACTTCCTGCCGCTGGCGCTCAGCGGACTGTCCTCGCGGGTCGACCACATCTACGTACGCGAGTCGTCCGACTTCCGCGGCCACCCCTCCCGGCAGATCGTCGTGGACCTGATCGGCTTCACCCGCTCGGCCAAGGACTACACCGCCTCGGTCCGGCCGTACCGCAACTTCCAGCGCGCGTTATTCGCCGAGAGCGCCCAGCTCGTGGCCGACGCGCTGGGCGTGGAGCTCGACGAGGTGGCGGAGAGCGACGAGTTCGAGCTGGCCACCGAGGAGTTCGAGATCGCCGCCGGGGTGGTGCGCCCCGGCACCGTCTGCGCCTCGCGCTGGGTCTTCAGCGGCCTGGTGCGCGGGCGGCCGTTCATGACCATCGAGGTCGTCTACAAAGCCGACGCCGCCCAGGCGCCGCGCTGGCCGGATCCCGGCTTCTCCATCCACATCGAGGGGGTGCCGCAGATGACGGTGGTGGTGGAAGAGGTCTCCCACGGCCTGGCCGCCGCAGCCGCGCACGCCGTCAACTCCATCCCCGCGGTGGTCTCCGCCGAACCCGGCATCCGCACCCTCCTCGACCTTCCCCTCCCCACCGCCAGAGGTCTGGTACGGCTGGCCTGACCACCCGGCCCAGCCCGCCGCCCTGACCCGGATTCCCCGCCTCAGCTCGCCGGGTTGCCTCCGCCCTGGCCAGCCGGGATACCCGGTTCTGGTGGGCCTGTCGGGGTGAGGGGTTTGGGGGTGGAGTGTGCTGAGGGGCCGGTCGCCAGCCTTCGTCCGGCCCCTCAGCCCGCCCGGCTCTCGGGCGGAGTTCTCCGGATCACCTCCCTAAGGTTTCCCCCCATCGGGCAGGGCACCGATCCGACGTGCCACCCCAGCACGTCGCCGGGCCCGTGCCCCGGACAGCTCCTCACCTCTCCGGCTGCCTCACCTCCTCCCCAGGTCGGCTTCCCTTCCCGGAAGGCCCTCCGCCGGTACGCCCCCTCGGGTGACGCCCGCGGCCGGGCCGTATGTCAGTGCGGGAGAAAGCGGCCATACCTCCCGCGGTGGTAGAGCAGCGGCCGTTTGACCCCGGTCGCGCACTCCACCACCAGCCCGACCACCAGCGTGTGGTCCCCGATGTCCACGGTGGTGTGCGGGCGGCAGACCAGATGGGCGGCCACGTCGTCCAGCAGCGGCGTGTCGTGCGGGCCCTCGTGCCAGCGGGTCGGCCCGGCGAAGCGGTCGATGCCCCTGCGGGCGAAGCGGGTGGCCAGATCGTGCTGGTCCCCGCCCAGCACGTTGACCGCGAAGTGGTCGGCCAGCCGCAACCAGGGCCAGGTGGTGGAGGAACGGTCGACGTAGAAGGAGACGAGCGGCGGGTCGAGGCTGACCGAGGAGAACGAGGTCGCGGTCAGCCCGACGGGCACGCCCTCGGGCCGGGCGGTCACGATCACGACGCCGGCCGCGTGCTGGGCCAGCGCGGAGCGGAACCCGTCGGCGTCCACTCCGTACTCGTAGGCGTGGGCCGTCATCTGAGCGCCCCTTCTCTGGTGACGATCTGCGGGCTGACCAGGTCGGCCCAGCGGGCGATGGCGTCGGCGCCGGGCAGTTCGGACTCCAGCAGCGCGAGCCCGGGCGTGGGCACGCGGGCGCCCAGTTCAACCAGGAGCGGGCGGAAATGGGTTTCGACGGCCAGCGCGTGCCGCGGGTCGCCCATGACGAGCACGGGCAGCGCGATCCGGCCGGCCAGCGCGTTCGGCGGGAAGCGGTCCACGAAGGACTTGAGCAGGCCGGTGTAGGTGGCCTTGTAGGTCGGGCTGGCGAAGACCGTGATGGAGGCTTCGGCCACGAGCTCCAGCGCGACCTCCAGGGCCGCGTGCTGCCCGGGGTCGAGCAGGACCGGGGCCAGCGCGGACAGATCCACGACCGCCGGCCCGGATGCGTCGAACGGCTCCCCTCCCACCCGTTCGGCGATCGCGTTGGTGGCCGCCACGGCGGCGCCGTACGTCCTCGAGCCGGCGCGCGGGTTGCCGACCACGGTCACGATGCTCATGAGACTCCCGCCAGGGACAGGCCGTAGCGCTCGCGCAGCGTGCGCCCGTCGTATTCGGTGCGGAACAGCCCGCGCACCTGCAGTTCGGGCACGACCAGGTCGACGAAGTCGGCCAGGCCGCCCGGGAGGTGCGGGGGCATGATGTTGAAGCCGTCGGCGGCGCCGTTCTGGTACCACTCCTGCAGTTCGTCGGCGATCTGCTCGGGGGTGCCGGCGAGGACGCGGTGGCCGCGGCCGCCCGCCAGCCGGGCGATGAGGCCGCGCAGGGTGAGCCCCTCGCGTTCGGCCAGGTCGCGCACGAGCTTGACCCGGCTCTGCTGGCCGTCGGGGTTGGGCGGCAGCGCGGGCAGCGGGCCGTCGAGCGGGTAGCCGGTCAGGTCGGCGCCGAGGATGTGGGAAAGCTGGCGCAGGCCGTACGCGGGGATGATGAGGTCCTCCAGCTCCTTCTCGAGCTGCAGGGCCTCGCGCTCGGTGGAGCCGATGATGGGCGAGATGCCGGGGAGGATCTTGAGGTCGTACGGCGAGCGGCCGTAGGCGGGAAGACGGCGCTTGAGGTCGGCGTAGAACTCCTGGGCGTCCTCGAGCGTCTGCTGGGCGGTGAAGACCGCTTCGGCGAACCTGGCGGCGAACTCCTTGCCGTCCTCGGAGGATCCGGCCTGCACGAGCAGCGGTCGCCCCTGGGGTGAGCGCTGGATGTTCAGCGGGCCTTCGACCTTGAAGTGCTGTCCATCATGATTAATCGGCTCAATACTCGATTTATCGGCATAAATCCCGTTCACCCGGTCGTTGACCACCGCCCCTTCACCCCAGCTCTCCCACAGGGCGTTGACCACCTCCAGGAACTCCTCCGCCCGGTGATAGCGCACGCTGTGGGCCGGCCGCTCCAGGCCGAAGTTCCTGGCCTCCGACTCGCCCGCGGAGGTCACGATGTTCCACCCGGCCCGGCCGCCGCTGATGTGATCCAGCGAGGCGAACTTCCTGGCCACGTGGAACGGCTCGTTGTAGGTCGTGGAAACGGTGGCAATGAGTCCGATGTGCTCGGTCACGGTGGCCAACGCCGACAGCAAGGTCAGCGGCTCCAGCGCGCCGAGGGCGTTGTGGGTGACCTCGCCGCGCAGGGCCAGCCCGTCGGCCAGGAAGAGCGAGTCGAGCTTGCCGCGCTCGGCGATCCTGGCCAGTTCCTCGTAGTGGCGGATGTCGGTGATGCGGCCGGAGTCCGTCAGCGGGTGCCGCCAGGCGGCCTCGTGGTGGCCGACTCCCATCAAGAAGGCGTTCAGGTGCATGCTCAAGGTGTCCTCCGGGTGGTGCTCGTGGCGGTGCCGTACTCCTCTTCCGCCCCGAGCGCGGCGGGGACGTGTGCCCAGCCGTCGTCGTCGAGGGATGAGGTGGCCAGGCCGGGCGCGCCCGGCGAGGGCCTAGGCAAGGGAGACCGCCCGTTCGCGTTCGCCCAGGGACACGATCCGGCCGGGCGAGGAGGTCATGATGGCCACCCTGCTGCCCAGGTAGGCGGCCTCGTCGAGGGAGCGGGTGGCGAAGACGACGGTCAGGCCGGTCCGTTCCCAGATGGACAGCATCTCCTCGCGCAGCGCCTGCCGGGTGCGGGAGTCGAGCGTGGCGAACGGCTCGTCGAGGACCAGGACGCCGGGGTCGAAGGCGAGGCTTCTGGCGATGGCGATCCGCTGGCGGGCGCCGCCGGACAGCTCGTGCGGGTAGCGCTCGCCGGCCGAGCCCATGCCGACGAGGTCGAGGTAGTGGCGGGCCAGCTCAGCCCGCTCGCGGGGGCGCAGTTCCCTGGGTTCCAGGCCGAACTCCACGTTGGCCAGCGCGGTGCGCCAGGGGAAGAGGGCGTGCTGCTGGAAGACGACGCCCGGGGCGAGGCCGGGGCCGCGCACCGGCGATCCGTCGATGAGGACCTCGCCGGCGTCCGGCACGAGCAGGCCGGTGATCAGGTCGAGCAGGGTGGATTTGCCGCATCCGCCGGGGCCGGTGATGGTCAGGAAGTCGCCCTGCCGTACCTCGAGCGAGATGTCCGACAGGACGGTGAGAGAGCCGAAGTGTTTGGTGACGTGGTTGATCTGGATCTTCATCGAGCGCCCTCCCGAGGCGATCGAGGGTCAGGGAGCGAAAGATCGTGATCACTGACACTGGGCGCTGACGACGCGGCAGAAGTCGACATGCGCGCGCCGGGTCAATACCTGGCTCATGTGCTCGACGCTACGCGGGCGATCGCGCTTAGTCAACATTCCCTACTGGGTTTACATGAAATCACGTGCGCCCCACAGGTCCACCTCGCCGGCGACCCGGCGCACCCGCCCCCGCGCCTCCAGCCACACCAGGTGCGCCAGCGTCTCGTTGTTGGCCGCGCGCCGCATGAACGCCGGGATCGTCTCCCACGGCCGCGACCAGGTCAGCCGGGTGGCCACGGCCCAGCAGGAGATCCCCGAGGCGGCGCCCGCGACCACCGTCTCGATCTCGGCCAGCCGCTCCTCGTGATGGGCCAGCACGTGATCGACCCGCTCGGCCAGCTCCAGGAAGCGGTACTCGTGGGCCGGCAGCACCTCGTCCACGTCCCATTTGCGCACGGCGGCCAGCGAGTCGAGGTAGTCGGCCAGCGGGTTCGGGCTCGACTGCGGGTGCACCGCCACGATCGGCGTGATCCTGGCCAGCACGTGGTCCCCGGAGAAGAGGACTCGCCGCGACGGCGAGACGAAGCACAGGTGACCGGGCGAGTGACCCGGCGTCCAGATGGCGCGAAGGTCCCAGCCGGACAGGTCCAGGCTCTCGCCGTCGGCCACCAGGCGGTCGGGCCTGGCCATGGAGACCATGTGGCGGATCATCATCGAGGCCCCGGCCAGCTCCTCCAGCGTCGCGTCGGGCACGCCGGAGCGCACCAGGAGCCGCCGCTCCTTCTCCACCAGCAGGTCGATGGCGCCGTCGTCGTAGCGGTCGTGCAGAAGGGCGGCGTCCGCCGGGTGCAGGGCGATCCAGGCGCCGCTGTCCTCGCGGACGCGGCCGGCCAGGCCGTAGTGGTCGGGATGGATGTGGGTGACCAGCACGCCCTTGACGTCGGCGATCGTGTACCCGGCCACGGCCAGGCCGGCGGCCAGCGCCTGGTACGCCTCGTCGGTGTTCCAGCCGGCGTCGATGATCGCCACGCCGCCGGGCAGCTCCAGCGCGTAGACCAGCACGTATCGCAGGGGGTTGACCGGAATCGGCACCGGGATGGACCACAGGCCGGGCCGTACCCGCTCGACCTGGGGCATCGCCGTCCTGCTCTGCCAGGCCGCGTGTTGTTCCTCGCTGGCGGGCGTCACCGCAAATGTTGCCATGCGCCCCATTGTTACAGAATCAAATTCTAGTCCCGCATGGCCGATCCGTGCAATCCGCATGTGCCGTTTGCACGCTTATGCCCGGACCGTGGAAGCATGCCTACAATCTCGCCCGTGCACGCACGCCTGCGCCGAGCCCGGATCGTCACCCTGGCGACGCTGAGCACCACGGTGCTGTCCAGCCTCCTCCTGCCGGGCATCGGGCTGTTCCGCGAGCCGGACCCCGTCCGCGCCGCGCTGGGCGGCCTCGGCATCGCGCTGTTCGCGCTCGCCCAGGCCAGCGTGCTCTACGCGGCCGTCACCCCTGCCGTCTCCCCCGCCGTCCACCGCAAACTGACCTGGGCGTACGGCACCGCCGCCGCGGCCTCCGTCCCCCTCGTCGGCCCGCTGGCCGGACCCGGCTGGGAGTCGTGGGCCTGGATCGGCGCCGCCGTCCTGGCCACCTCCCCCGTCCTCGGCCGCCGCCCGGTCGCCGCCGCCGCCATCGCCGCCACCGTCGCCGCCGCGGCGGCCCTCGCCTGGTGGCACGGCGACCTCGGCTACCTGACCATCACCATCGCCGTCGGCCTGTGCATCATCGCCATGAACGGCCTGCACCTGTGGCTGTGGACCCTGCTCGTCGAAGCCGACGAGGGCCGCCAGGCCCAGGCCAGGCTGGCCGCCGCCGAGGAACGCCTGCGCTTCGCCCGCGACGTGCACGACCTGCTCGGCCACGACCTGTCCGTCATCGCGCTCAAGGCCGAACTGGCCGAACGCGACCCGGCCCGCGCCGCCGCGGAAGCCGCCGACCTGCGCCGCCTGGCCGCCGCCGCGCTGACCGACCTGCGGCGGGCCGTCCACGGATACCGGGAGGTGGACCTGCGCGCCCAGATCACCGCGATCGAGCAGGTGCTGCGCTCCTCCGGGATCCGCTGCACCGCCACGCTGCCCGGCACCGACCTCCCGCAGGACGCCGCCGCCCAGCTCGCCCCCGTGGTGCGCGAGGCGGGCACCAACGTGCTGCGCCACAGCCGGGCCACCTGGTGCACGATCGAGGTGACCCAGGACGGCATCACGATCGCCAACGACGGCGCGGGCCAGTCCAGCGCCGACCCCCACTCGACCGGCCTGCGCGGCCTGGCCGACCGGCTCGCCGAATCCGGCGGGACCCTCCGCACCCGCCTCGACGGCGGCGTCTTCACTCTGGAAGCGACCCTCAGGTGATCAAGATCCTGCTGGCGGACGACGAGGAGCTCATCCGCACCGCCCTGGCCGCGCTGCTCGGCCTGGAAGACGACCTGGAGGTCGTCGCCCAGGCGCCCGACGGCCGCGCCGCCGTCCAGGCCGCGCTCTCCCACCGCCCGGACGTGGCCGTCGTCGACCTGGAGATGCCCGCCCTGGGCGGGCTGGAGGTCAGCGCCGAGCTGGCCACCGTACTGCCGTCCTGCAAGGTGATCATCCTGACCGGGTACGGCAGGCCCGCCCTGCTCAAGCGCGCCCTGGAGGCGGGGGCCAGCGGCTTCCTGCCCAAGGGCGCGCCCGGCGGCGCCCTGGCCGACGTGATCAGGAGGGTCCACGGCGGCGCCCGCTACGTCGACCCCGAACTGGCCGCCGACGCCCTGACCGCGCCCGAGTGCCCGTTGACCCCGCGCGAACTGGACGTCCTGCGGCTGGCCGAACTGGACACGCCGGTCGCCGTCATCGCCCGCCGTACACACCTGTCGAACGGCACCGTCCGCAACTACCTAGCCGCCGCCGTCACCAAGCTCGGCACCGCCACCCGCGCCGAGGCGTACCAGCTCGCCAAGCGCCACGGCTGGCTCTAGCGGCCGGCCTCCAGCGTTCGGCCTCCAGCGTTCGGCGTTCAGCGTTCGGCGTCTAGCGTTCGGCGTCTAGCGTTCGGCGTCTAGCGTTCGGCGTCTAGCGTTCGGCGTCTAGCGTTCGGCGTCTAGCGTTCGGCGTCTAGCGTTCGGCGGGAACCCTCACCGGCAGCCTGACCAGCAGCAGCGCCGAGGCCAGTACCACCGCCGCCACCAGCCACCAGGCCGCCGAGACGCCCAGCGCCATGGCCAGCGGCGCCAGCGTCAGATTGGCCAGCGCCGCGCCTCCGGACCCGGCCAGCGAGGAGGCCGAGGCCATCGTGGCCCGCTCGGCCGAGGTCACCCGGTGGTGGCCGAGCTCCGCCCGTAACACCCCGTGCGCGCCCAGCCCGGCGAAGAACACCAGGTACGGCAGGCCCGCCAGCACCACGCCCCGGACTCCGCCACCGGCCACCGCCGCGGCCAGCGCCAGCCCGGCCAGCGCGCCTCCCGCGACGAGCAGCCCCGCCGCGGTCCCGCGCACCGACCCGCCCAGCCGCCGCGCCAGCGCCGGGGCCAGCCCGCTGCCCAGCGCGCCGCCGGCGAACCCGACGGCCGACACGACGGCGTAAGCCGTGGCGCCCAGTTCCGCCGAGCCGGTCACCCCGGCCAGGTGCCCGGGGACGAGAAGTTCGACACAGGTCAACGCCACGCCGATCACCGCCGCGACCAGCACCAGCCGGCGCAGCACGCCGTCGCGCGCCGCCAGCCGTACCCCGGCGGCCACGGTGACCGGCACCCCGCCCAGCACCTCCCTCAGGGAGACCCGGGCTCTGGGCGGCTCCGGCATCGCCACCAGCACGACCACCAGCCACACCAGCGCCGCCACCGCCCCGAGCAACGCGGGTACGGCCAGCGGCACCAGCCAGCCGGGCAGCGGGGTGCCCAGGCCCAGCGGGGCCGGCCAGCCGGGCGGCGCCGTACCCGGGCCCGGCACCCCGAACGCGACCGGAGCGAAGCCGCCCGCCAGCACGCCCACGCCCAGCGCGACGTCCTCCATGACGTGGCCGCGCGACAACCCGGGCCGCAGGTCGGCGTCGTCCCCTTCGGCGGCGTGCAGGGTGTCCACGAACCAGGCTTCCGCCGGACCGCTGGACAGCGCCCGGGAAACCCCCAGCACGGTCGCGGCCGCCACGAACGCCCAGAAGGACGTGGCCACCATGAGCAGGGCCAGCGCGAGGGCGGTGCACCCGGCGGCCACCGCGAGCACCACCCGCCGCCCCGCGACGTCGGCCAGCCCGCCCGTGGGCAGTTCCAGGGCGGCGATGACCAGGGAGTACACGGTCATGACCACGCCCACCTGGACCAGCGTCAGCCCTCTGTCCAGCATGAGCAGCACCAGCGGCGCGATCATGAGCCCGGCGGGCAGCCAGGTGAGGAAGCTGACCAGTGCGTACCGCCGCCGGGCCGACGCCCCGCTCACGCCGCCACCCTGACCGGCATGCGCACGAACAGCAGGCTCGCCGCCAGCACGAGCACGGCGACCAGCCCCCAGGCGGCCGAGACGCCCGCGCCGGCCGCCAGCAGGCCGAGGGCCAGGTTGGACAGCGCGCCTCCTGCCTGCAGAGACAGGGAACTGATCGAAGTCACGGTGGTGCGCTCGGCGGCGGTGACGGCCTCGTGCGTCATCGTCGTGGTGAACAGGCCGGCGGCGCTGATCCCGGCGAACATCAGCACGTAGGCGGCGCCGGCGGTGACCATGCCCGGCGCTCCGGTCAGCCCTGCGGTGGCCGCGAGGACGCCCAGGGAGAGCGCCGCCGCGGCGACGCCGAGGATCGCGCCCCGCGTGTTGCCGCCCGCCGCCCTGGCCAGGCCGGGCGCGAGGGCGTAGCCCGCCGAGCTGCCCAGGAAACCGGCGGCGGCCACGAGGGCGTAGGCGGTCGTGCCGAGCTCCGCCGTACCGGCGAGTGCGGCCAGGCGGCCGGGGGTGAGCAGCTCGACGGCGGTGAGCGCCACGCCGTTGGCCACCGCGTAGAGCATGAGGCGGCGCAGCACCGGACCGCCCGTCGCGAGCCGCACGCCGGAGACCACGGTCTGCGGCACCTCGCGCAGCACGGCCGCCAGGGAGGAGCGGCGGGCGTGCGGCCGCTCGGGCAGGGCCGGGGAGCGGGGTGCGTGCGGCCGCTCGGGCAGGGCCGGGGAGCGGCGGGCGTGCGGCGGCTCGGGGAGGGCGAGCACGACCACCACGAGCAGCACCGCCGCGGCCAGCGAGGCGAGCAGGGCCGGCGCGGCGAGCGGGAAGATCAGCGACGGCGGCACGACCAGCGGCACGAACCCGCCGGTGAGTATGCCGGCGCACAACGCGACCGAGCCGAGGGCGCTCCCCCTCGCCAGGCCGGGTCTGAGGTCGGCGGCCGGGCCCTCCAGGGCGTGGAGGGTGTCGACGTACCACGCCTCGGCGGGGCCGCTGGACAGCGCGCGGGCCACGCCCTTGAGCACGGCGGCGGCCGCGAACGCCCACAGCGTGGTGGCGAAGGCGAGCGTCGCCATGGCGACCACGCTGACGGCGGCGGAGGCGGCCAGCACCAGGCGGCGGCCGATCACGTCCGACAGCCCGCCCGTGGGCAGTTCCAGCGAGACCGTGACCACGGAGAAGACCGTCACGGTCACCCCGACCTCCGGCAGGCTCAGCCCGCGCTCGGTCATCAGCAGGACCATCGGGCCCATCATCAGGCCGGGCGGCAGCCAGGTGAGGAAGCTGACGAGCGCGTAGCGGCGGCGCGCGGACAAGGGCGTCACGGGGACTCCTTCTTGCGCGGGTAGCCGGCCAAGAAGACCGTGGTCAGCTCGTTGTCCCGGTGGCCGGCGTACCGTTCCTCCAGCTCGCGCACGAGCGCCTCGGCGCGTTCGTGGAACTCCTTGATCCCGGCCGGCGGCAGAGTGGCCAGCAGATCGGACATGCCGGCGGCGTCCGCCCACTCCTCGGACCATTCGCCCTGCTCGAAGCCCTCGACCGCGCGGCCGACCGCCTCCACCTGGCGCATCCTGATGATCTGCAGGGCTTCGCGGCCCTCGGGCGTGGCGCCCATCTGGACGTTGTCCCAGCTGGTGTACAGGTGGCGGCTGCGCCAGCGGCGTTCTCTGCCGTCCTCTGAGGGGTCCTCCTCGATGAAGCCGTATTTGGCCAGTTCGCGCAGGTGGTAGCTGGTGGAGCCGGAGCTCTCGCCGACCTTGCGGGCGAGCTGGCTCGCCGTCGCCGGGCCTTCCGCACGCAGCATGCCGAGCATCCGCACCCGCAGCGGGTGCGCGACCACCTTGAGCACCTGGGGATCGGTGATCCGGTACGCCTCTTCCATGCCTTCACGGTAAACCGCAAAGGCATTTTTGCAAAGTGTTTTTTGCGATCTAGGAAGCGGCCACGACGGCGAACACCACGATGAGGAGGACGAAGAGCAGCATGGCCACCAGGATCCCGAGGAGGACGAGCTGGACGACCATCCCGTTCCACTTCTGGGGCGCCGGCCCGAGCGCGCCGGAGAAGAACACGGCCAGCGGCGCCCGGTACTCCAGGTCCAGCCGCCCCGGCGCCATCCGCAGCGGCCCCTCCACCACGCCGAAGGGGAAGAGGTAGGGCACGTGGATGCGCAGGTGGTATTGGCCGGGCGCCAGCGGGATCTCGTTGCGCCCCCATCTCACCGGCACAGCGTGGCCGTTAAGCAGCAGGACCGGCGTGAACAGCGCCAGCATGAAGGCCGACCAGTGGTATTTCATGTCGATGACGAGCATGGCCATAAGCTGCCAGACATGATGGACGACATCCAGGTGGACGAAGCGGTCTTCGCGCTCCGTCCCGACTTCGCGGTTCTGGTCATGACGGCCCACGGCATGAAGAACGGGCCGACGGACGACCGGGCGCGCGGCTGGCTGGCCGACGCCTCGGCGCAAGCCGTACCAACCGAGAAGATCGACGCCTGGAAGGACGCCTACCGCGCGTTCGGCGCCAAGCCGCAGCGCACGCGCCCGAGCGTCGACGCGCTGACCCGAAGGTTGCCGCTGCCGGAGATCAACCAGGTCGTCGACGCCTACAACTCCGTCAGCGTCCGGCACGCGCTGCCGATCGGCGGCGAGGACCTCGACACGTACGCGGGCCCGCCCCGGCTGGTCAGGGCCACGGGCGAGGAGTCCTCTGAGGAGGCGCTGGGCACGCCGGAGCCCGGCGAGGTCATCTGGCGCGACGACATCGGCGTCACCTGCCGGCGATGGAACTGGCGCCAGGTGGTGCGCACGCGGCTGACCGAGGAGACGGTCAACGGGCTGTTCCTGCTGGAGCGGCTGGAGCCGATGACGCTGGAGGAGCTCAAGGTGGCCGGTGAGGAGCTCGCGGATCTGCTGACCGAGCTCTCCCCCGGGGTCCGGATCGCCTCCAGGCTCATCTCAGCCGGGAACTAAACCTCCTGTCAGCCTGTTGATACCAAACAGTAATATTGGTTGCATCACCTGGATTGACGAGGGGGGCGTGACCTCTTTGGAGTCTCCTGAGAGGATCGGGCGAGGCGCGGTGGCCTCCCCGGCGCGCTCTGCTGGTCTGGGCGAGTAGCCTTGGACAGGTTCTCTAACATCAACGCCGATCTGCGGAAGAGGGCGATTTCCGCCGTGTCGTCTGAGTCGTCGCGGTCAAACCCGCTGGCAAGCTTCGGGCAAAATGAGTGGCTTGTCGACGAGCTGTACCAGAAGTACCTCCAGGATCCCGAGTCTGTGGACAAGGCCTGGTGGAATTTCTTCGCTGACTACAACCCTGACTACGGACCGGGCAGAACCCCGGTCAGGGAGGCGGCGAACGGCACTGCGACCGCGCCCGCCCCCGCTCCAGCACCCGCCAAGGCTCCGGCGACCCCGGCGCCCGCGGCCGACAAGCCGAAGCAGCCCACGACCGCGGTGCCCAAAGACGCCGAAGAGGTCAAGCTGCGCGGTGCCGCGGCCCGCACGGCGGCCAACATGGACCTGTCGCTCGCGGTACCCACCGCGACCAGTGTCCGGGCCATCCCGGCCAAGCTGCTCATCGACAACCGCATCGTGATCAACAATCACCTCAAGCGGGGTCGCGGCGGCAAGGTCTCCTTCACGCACCTGATCGGCTTCGCCATCGTCAAGGCGCTGAAGGCCATGCCGGAGATGAACTTCTCCTTCGCCGAGGTCGAGGGCAAGCCGACGCTGGTCAAGCCGGCCCACGTCAACTTCGGCCTGGCCATCGACGTGCAGAAGAGCAGCGGCGAACGCCAGCTCCTGGTGCCGTCGATCAAGGCCGCCGACGGCATGGACTTCCGTCAGTACTGGATGGCCTACGAGGAGATCGTCCGCAAGGCGCGCGGCAACAAGCTCGCCGTGGACGACTTCGCCGGGACCACGATCTCGCTGACCAACCCCGGCACGATCGGCACCGTCCACTCCGTCCCGCGCCTGATGCCCGGCCAGGGCACGATCATCGGCGTCGGCGCCATGGAGTACCCAGCCGAGTACCAAGGGGCCTCCCCCGACACGCTCAGCAGGCTCGCGGTCTCCAAGGTCATGACCCTGACCAGCACCTACGACCACCGGATCATCCAGGGCGCCCAGTCGGGCGACTTCCTGCGCCAGATCCACCGGCTGCTGCTGGGCGAGGACGGCTTCTACGACGAGATCTTCGAGGCGCTGCGGATCCCCTACGAGCCGGTCCGCTGGGTCCAGGACATCTCCACCTCCCACGACGACGACGTCTCCAAGTCCGCGCGGGTGATCGAGCTCATCCACGCCTACCGGGTGCGCGGCCACCTCATGGCCGAGACCGACCCGCTGGAGTACAAGCAGCGCAAGCACCCCGACCTCGACATCCAGTCGCACGGCCTGACGCTGTGGGACCTCGAGCGCGAGTTCGCGACCGGCGGTTTCGGCGGCCGCCCGCTGATGAAGCTGCGCGAGATCCTGGGCGTGCTGCGCGACTCCTACTGCCGCACGGTCGGCATCGAGTACATGCACATCCAGAGCCCCGAGGAGCGGGCCTGGATCCAGGCGCGGGTGGAGAAGGCGCACGCCTCCCCCGACCGCGAGGAGCAGCTCAACATCCTCGGCCGGCTCAACACCGCCGAGGCGTTCGAGACGTTCCTGCAGACCAAGTTCGTCGGCCAGAAGCGCTTCTCCCTGGAGGGCGGCGAGTCCCTGATCCCGCTGCTCGACTCGGTCATCAGCGACGCCGCCGAGGACAGCCTGGACGAGGTCGTCATCGGCATGGCCCACCGCGGCCGGCTCAACGTGCTGGCCAACATCGTGGGCAAGTCCTACGGCCAGATCTTCACCGAGTTCGAGGGCAACATCGACCCGCGCACGGCGCACGGCTCCGGCGACGTGAAGTACCACCTGGGCGCCTCGGGCACCTTCACCGCCTCCGGCGGCAAGACCATCACCGCGAGCGTGGTGGCCAACCCGTCGCACCTGGAGGCGGTCGACCCGGTCCTCGAGGGTGTCGTCCGGGCCAAGCAGGACCTCCTGGAGCGCGGTGAGGAGGGCTTCACCGTGCTGCCGGTCCTCATCCACGGCGACGCGGCCTTCGCCGGCCAGGGCGTCGTGGCCGAGACGCTCAACCTGTCGCAGCTGCGCGGCTACCGCACCGGCGGCACCGTGCACATCGTGGTCAACAACCAGGTCGGGTTCACGACGTCTCCGGCGTCGTCCCGTTCTTCGGTCTATGCCACCGATGTCGCCCGGATGATCCAGGCCCCGATCTTCCACGTCAACGGCGACGACCCGGAGGCCGTGGTCCGCGTGGGCCAGCTGGCCTTCGAGTACCGCCAGGCATTCCGCAAGGACGTGGTCATCGACCTGATCTGCTACCGGCGCCGCGGCCACAACGAGGGCGACAACCCCGCCTTCACCCAGCCGCTCATGTACGACCTCATCGACGCCAAGCGCTCGACCCGCAAGCTCTACACCGAGGCCCTGATCGGCCGCGGCGACATCACGGTCGAAGAGGCCGAGCAGGCGCTGCGCGACTACCAGGCCAAGCTGGAGCAGGCGTTCACCGAGGTCCGCGAGGCCGCCAAGCGGCCGCATCAGGAGAACGGCGAGCTGCGCGTGCCGCCCACCGAGGTGGTCAAGTGGTCGCACGACGACACCCCGACGGCGATCAGCGACGAGACGCTCAAGCGCATCGTCGACACCCAGCTCAACCTGCCCGAGGGCTTCACCGTGCACCCGCGCCTGTCGCCGGTGCTGCAGCGGCGCGGCCAGATGGTGGAGCAGGACGCGATCGACTGGTCCATGGGTGAGGCGCTGGCCTTCGGCTCGCTGCTCATCGACGGGCACCCGGTCCGCCTGGTCGGCCAGGACTCCCGCCGCGGCACGTTCACCCAGCGCCACGCGGTGCTGGTCGACCGGATGACCGGCGAGGACCACACCCCGCTGAAGACCTTCAACCAGGGCACCACGAAGTTCTACGTCTACGACTCGCTGCTCAGCGAGTTCGCGGCGCTGGGCTTCGAGTACGGCTACAGCGTGGTGCGCCCCGACGCCCTGGTGGCGTGGGAGGCCCAGTTCGGCGACTTCGTCAACGGCGCCCAGACGATCATCGACGAGTTCATCTCGTCCGGTGAGCAGAAGTGGGGCCAGAAGTCCGGCGTCGTGCTGCTGCTGCCGCACGGCTACGAGGGCCAGGGCCCCGACCACTCCAGCGCCCGCATCGAGCGGTTCCTGCAGGTCTGCGGGCTGGACAACATGACGGTCGCCCAGCCCACCACCCCGGCCAACTACTTCCACCTGCTCAGGTGGCAGGTCGAGTCGGGACGGCACCGGCCGCTGGTGGTCTTCACGCCCAAGTCGCTGCTGCGGCACAAGAAGGCCACCTCGAAGGCGTCCGACTTCACCTCGGGCACCTTCCAGCCGGTCATCGGCGACACCACGGCCGACCCCGCGAAGGTCACCAGGGTCGTGCTGACCTCCGGCAAGCTCTACTACGACCTGGCCAGCGAGCGGGACAAGCTCGGCCGCGACGATGTGGCCATCGTCCGGCTCGAGCGCCTCTACCCGTTCCCGGCCGACGAGCTCTCCGCCGAACTGTCCAGGTACGGCGGGCAGGTCCCGTTGTTCTGGGCCCAGGACGAGCCGGTCAACATGGGGCCGTGGCCGTACCTCACCCTGAAGCTGGCCGAGGACCCGCAGCTGCTGGGCGGCAGGCCACTCAGCCGGATCTCGCGCACCCCCAACAGCTCCCCGGCGACCGGCTCGCACGCCGCGCACGACACGGAGCTCGAGGAGATCATGCACCAGGTCTTCGGCTGATCGTCATCCCATAGGAAGGCCCCCGCCACGGCGGGGGCTTTCTGCTAGAACGGAGCATCATGTATTTCACCGATCGGGGGATCGAGGAGCTGGTCGAGCGCCGTGGTGAGGAGGAGGTCAGCATCCTCTGGCTCGGCGAGCGGCTGCGGGAGTTCGTCGATCTGAACCCGGAGTTCGAGACGCCGGTCGAGCGGCTGGCCACGTGGCTGGCCAGGCTGGATGACGACGACGAGTGAGATGGGCGAGCCGACGCGAGGACGGGTGACGCGGGCGACGCTGACGCGATACATCTTGAGTTTTCGGCAAACGCGACATATCGTGTTAATGAGGAAACCTATCGCGGAGGGGTCATGGCGCAGTGGACTATCGACGGGCCCGAGCAACTCACGTTCGGACCGGTGACGGCACTGGACGTGCGCATCGTCGCGGGCAAGCTCAACGTGCTGGCCAGCGACGGGCCACCCTCGCTCGAGGTGTCGGAGGTCGACTCGGCCTCGCCGCTGATCGTCACCTATGACGAGGACGCCAAGGAGCTCAGCGTCGCCTACAAGGACCTGACCTGGGACGGCCTGCTCGGCTGGCTGCGCCGCGACAAACGCCGCTCGGTGCTGACCCTGACCGTCCCGAAGACCTGCGCGGTCAACGCCGGCGTCGTCTCGGCGCCCTCGGTCGTCGCCGGCTTCGAGAACCAGACCCAGGTCAGGAGCGTCTCGGCGGAGATCGTGCTCGAGGGCGTGAGCGGCGACGTCAGCGCCACCACCGTCTCCGGCGACGTCGAGTCCCGGGCGATGGCCGGGGACCTGGCGTTCAAGAGCATCTCCGGCGACCTCACCGTAGCCGACGGCATGCCGCGCCGGCTGAGAGCCAACACCGTCTCCGGCCGCATCACCGCCGACCTGATGCTGCGCCCCACCGGGCACGTCACGCTCAACAGCGTCTCCGGCGGCATCCTGGTCAGGCTCCCGGAGAACGTCGAGGCCGACGTGGCCATCCGCTCGACCTCCGGCCGCGTGGTCAGCACCTTCGAGCGCCTCATCAACGAAAGCAAGCCCGGCATGCAGTCGCTGTCCGGACGTCTGGGCGGCGGCATGGCCTCGCTCACGGCCACCACGGTCTCCGGCGAGGTGGCGCTGCTCAAGGGAGAGAAAGAATGAGCCCCGTCTTCGGTCACGGCCGCCTTCGCCTGTACCTCCTCAAGCTGCTGGAGGAGAGCCCACGCCACGGGTACGAGGTGATCCGGCTGCTGCAGGACCGCTTCCTGGGCGTCTACTCCCCCTCGCCGGGAACGATCTACCCGCGCCTGGCCCGGCTGGAGGAGGAGGGCCTGGTCACCCACGAGGTCGTGGACGGCAAGAAGGTCTTCTCCATCACCGACAAAGGCCGCGAGGAACTCAACAGCCGCCTGGACGAACTCGCCGACCTGGAGCAGGAGATCTCCGCCTCCGTCCGCGACATCGCCCGCGAGGTGAAGGAGGACGTCCGCGACACCGTCAAGTCGCTCCGCGAGGAGCTGACCAAGATGGCCAAGGACGTGCGCACCGGCCAGAAGGCCGACATGCGCCGCCTCAGGGAACAGCAGAAGCGGCAATGGACCGAGCACATGTCGTCCTGGCAGGACGAGAGCGAACGGCTCAAGCACGAGTGGCGCCGCATCTGGGGCGACATCTGGACCTCGATCGGCGGCGTCCCGGGCAACCGCGTCGAACTGGACAACGAACTCGGCGGCATGCTGGCCGACTTCGTCGCCCAGGTCCGCGAGGACGCCTCCGACAGCCACCTCACCCGCGAACGCCTGGAGGAGATCCGCCGCACCCTGTCCACCGCCTCCCAGAACATCCGCGACTCGCTGCACTGAACAGCCTTCCCCGGGACACATACTGCGTTAGGCAGCGTCCTGGGGGATGTGGGTGCGGGCACCGCGGCGGGCCTGGTAGGCGATCGGCATGTACCGCAGCCTTTCCGGCAGCCGCGGCGTCACCCGGGCGATCAGCCTGCCGAGCCTGTGCAGCCGCCGCTCATCCCGTGCCGTCCACTCCAGCCCGAGCTTGTCCCGTACGGCCGGCGGCAACGTGCCCACGGTGATGAAGTGGTTGAACTCCCCCGAGGCCACCCCCACCGGCATCCACAGCCGGCGCACGGCCGCGGGCAGCCGGGGCGGCGCGGGGGTTCCGTGCAGGACCGCCAGCACGTCCACGGCCGTCGGATGCGGCTCCAGCCGATCGGTCACCATCGCGGTGAAATAGGCGCGGAAGGCGGTCATGTCCTGAGGCATCTCCCGCTCGGCGACGTGCAGGATGCGCCCGAGCTGCCGCGACTCGGCCAGCAGCCGTTCCTCCCCCTCCGGCGAGTACGGCGTGCCGAAGACCCGGTTCAGCACCAGGAACCGTTCGAACAACGACCAGTGCACCCAGGCCCACGCTTCCCCGTTGAGCGCGTGGTAGCTGCGGCCCCGCTCGTCCACGCCGCTGATCAGGGCATGGAGGTCGCGCAGCCTCCGGCC
The DNA here is from genome assembly GCF_009760925.1 of Nonomuraea typhae. GTDB lineage: Bacteria > Actinomycetota > Actinomycetes > Streptosporangiales > Streptosporangiaceae > Nonomuraea > Nonomuraea typhae. Next base: position 59,384 of record NZ_VRLV01000009.1, on the reverse strand, counting down.
CTCGGCGGGGCCGTCGGCTCCGCCGTACACCCAGGTCTGCACGGAGGTGAGGGTGCGCTCGAGCCGTCCCCACGGGTCGGCCTTGTAGGTGGAGTGCGCGGCGACGGCGGCTCCCACGGCGGGGTGCATGGTCTGCAGGATCAGCGCGCTGCCGGCCACCAGCAGGTTGCGGTACTCGCCGGCCGTGTCCCAGTGCATCGATCCGGGGCCGAAGGGCTCAACGTCCATGACGGGGCCTCCTGGGTGATACAGCTCCCTTTTCTTTGTACCACCCAGGAATCGGACAAGTAACCCGTCACTTATTCAGGCGGTGAAGACGATCTTCCCGAAGAGGTCGCCCTCGTGCATGGCGGCGAACCCGGCCGTGGCCTCGGCGAGCGGAAGCGTCCTGTCGATGGCCGGGCGCACCCCGGTCTGCTCCAGGAAGACGGCCAGGCGCTGCAACTGGTCGCGGGTGCCCATCGTGGAACCGATCACGGACAACTGCAGGAAGAACACCCGCTGCAGGTCAGCGGAGGGAACCGCGCCGCTGGTGGCGCCCGAGACCACGATGCGCCCGCCCGGCTTGAGCGACTTGAGCGAGTGCGCCCAGGTGGCCTGGCCCACGGTCTCCATGACCGCGTCCACCCGCTCCGGCAGCCGCGCGCCGGGCTCGAAGACCTGGTCGGCGCCGAGTTCGCGGGCACGGGCCCGTTTCTCCTCCGACCTGCTGGTCGCCCACACCCGGTAGCCGCCCGCCCGGCCCAGCGCCACCAGCGCCGTGGCCACGCCACCGCCGGCGCCCTGCACCAGCACGGTCGCGCCCGGCTGCAGCCCGGCCTTGTCGAACAACATCCGGTAGGCGGTCAGCCACGCGGTGGGCAGGCAGGCCGCCTCCTCGAAGCTGATCGTCGCCGGCTTGGGCACGAGGTTGCGCCGCGGCACGGCCACCCGTTCGGCGAACGTGCCGTCGTAGTGCTCCGACAGCAGCGAGCGCTTGGGATCGAGCGTCTCGTCGGCGCCCGAGCCGATGACCGAGTGCACGATCACCTCGTTGCCGTCCTCGTCGAGCCCGGCGGCGTCACAGCCGAGCACGATCGGCAGGCGCTCCTGGCGGATGCCCACCCCCTTCAGCGTCCACAGGTCGTGGTGGTTGAGCGCGGCTGCCTTGACGGTCACGGTGGTCCAGCCGTCGGGCGCCTTCGGCTCGGGGTGCTCGCCCAGTCTCAGGCCGGCGAGCGGATGGTCGGGATCGGTCTGTGCGGCGGTTACGGCGAACATGGCCGCACCCTACTTGACCTTGATACGGATCTTGCTGACGGCCGCCTTCACGAACCACTCGGCCCCCGAGGCCGCCACCATGAAATCGCCCATGCACACGGACTCGGTCGGCCGCCCCCGCGCCCCCATCGCGTCCGGCACCTCCGGCAACGCGCACCCGGGCGTCGGCACGATCGTCAGCATGTCCCCCGACCCCCCGCCGAACAGCAACTGCGGCCCCACCGGATCCCGCCGCCGCCCGTCCCCGGGAGCCGCCAGCCGAATAGGCCCGGACGCCTTCAGCACCAGATACCCGTCCTTGGTCACCGCGCCCTTCAGCTTGGTGGCCAGCGCCATCCGCGCCTCGAACCGCAACCCCGCCGGCCGGTCGTACATCGCCATCCGCCAAGGCCCATAGGCAAACAACATGACCTGCCCCACCAGCCCCCCGCCCGGCGGCCGCGGCCAGAGCGTCACGTCAGGCGTGAACGACCGCAACGGCTTCTTCGCCCCCCGCGTGACCTCCACGTCGCCCGCGTACGGCGCCACCAGCGCCCGGTACACGGGGAACTCCTCACCCCTGATCCACATCCCCACGAACGGCCGTGACCCGAGCGCGTCCAGCTGCATCTCGGCCGGATACCGCACCTCGGCCCGCAACCCGTGCGGGAACACCACCTCGATGATCTCCTCGCCCCCCTTGACCCGCGCCTTGGCATGCAGGACGTTGGGCGCCGAGGTGACCCTCGACAGGGACGCGATCGGATCCCGGGTGGTGGGGGTGGGCGCCGGAGGCTCGACCGGCTCGGGCTCGCGGCTGGTCACCAGGCTGACGACGGGGATCGCGAGCAGCCCGACAAGCACCAGGATGCCGACCCATCGCCGGCGCCCCTTCGCGCCTGCCTCGATGACGTCGAACTGGTCGGTCACCAGCGATCCTTGCCGAGTAGTACGGCTTGCGCCCTCCGCCTCAGTTCAGTTGAGCAGTGACGTCCAATGCAACCCCTTGAACTTGGCGAAGTCCTTGTCATAGGTCACGAATTCGCAACCATGCTCGATGGCCAGCGCGGCCAGGTAAGCGTCGGCGACGAGCTTCCCCCGCGCCGGAGTCTCCTGGCACAGATTGCTGAAGATCGTCCAATGCCGCTCGCCTCCCCCGACCTTGACCGCGTGGGCCTGGTTGCGCACCTGCGAGGCGAACGCCAGCGCTATGGGGATCGGCGTCGGCCGTGGAAGGCGCCGGTCGGTGGCGTTTCGCAGGAATCCGTTGATGACGAAGTCACAGACGGCGTACGCTGTGTCACCGTTCACGAGCGAATGGACGAGAGCGATGGACTCCGGATGATGCACCGCATCCTCACGGTGCGCGTAGAGCAGGACGTTGACGTCAAGCATCTTCACTGCAGAACCTCCGGACGTACTCGAGGTCGTCCTCCAGCAGGAGTTCGGCGATCCGCTCCGGGCTGAGATCCACCTTGCCGCGGTCGGCCGGATCACCATAGGTGGGCAGTTCCACGCGGGGCCGCTGGCCCGCTTCCGTGGAACGGTTGAGTAGTTGTCGCAAAGCGTCCTCCATGACCGAGGTGAGACTGCGTCCGTTGCGTGCTGCGTACGCCTTCGCCTCGTTGAGGAGCGTTTCGTCGATGCGCACCGTGGTCCTCCGCATGACTCCAGCGTTCGCCGCTGACATAAAAATGTCAACACACGAAGGGTAGCGACTCGACTACGGCAGTGCATCGGGTTTCCCTGTCACCAATCGGCTACGTTCACGTGTCCCTCGGTGCGCAGGGTCACCGGCTGCCCCACCAGTTCCCGGGACTCGGCGTCGGCCAGCAGGTCGGCCCGCCGTACCACGGCATGGGCACGGGCGCCGCCGGGGACGTCGGCGACCAGGATCGCGCGCTCGGGGGCGCCGTCGCGGCCGTGGGCGACGGTGTAGCCGGCCACGGTGGCGGGTCCCGCGTACACCTCGCGCAGAGGCACCGGGGCCGCGGCGTACACCGGCGCACTCCCGACATCCCCGGTACCGCCCGGTTCAGTGGACCAGACGGCGTAGGCGTGCTTGGTCATGTGCATGCCCACGCCGGTGACCAGGCCGTGGCCGCCCTGGGCGCGCAGGAGGCCGGCCATGGTGGCGGTCGAGTGCAGGACGTAGTTGCTCGCCGGGCCGCCCGCGTACGGCAGGCCGCCGGTGACCGTGACGCCGCGCCGGTCCGCGAGGTCGAGGTTCAGGGCGTCGCAGGCCATCCGGACGGCGATGGCGAAGCAGGAGTAAAGGTCCAGGGCGGCCATGTCGTCGAGGGACAGCCCGGCCCGGTCGAAGGCGGCCCGTGCCGCCGCGGCGACCGCGGGCGAGCTCGCCAGCGAGGGCCGGGCGGCCACCTCCCAGGTGTCCTCGGCGTAGGCCCAGCCGCGCAGGTAGACGCGCCCTTCGCGGGGCACGCCGAGCGAGTCGGCCAGCGCGGAGCTGACCAGGATGACGGCGGCGGCCTGGTCGACCTCCAGCGTCGCGACCGTGTTGCTGGTGTACGGCCAGCCGACGAACCGGCCGCCGAGGAGGTCGTCGGGAGTGAGCTCCTCGCGGTACCAGGCGTGGGGATTGGCCGCGGCCACCTGCGACATACCCGCCATGAACACCGCTCGCTCCGACATTTCACGATTTATACCGTTTTTTCCCGTTTTGCCGCCTGACTCCCTCGAATAGCGCCGCGCCGTCTCCAGAATCGGATAGGTGTGCACAGGCAGGAACAACTCATGCGCCAATTCCGCCGGATGCGGCGGCCGGTCCCACCCGTAGGGCGGCTTCGGATGGGCTGGATGACTCCACGCCACGTGCTCGCCCGCCTTGCGATAGTGCCGCCGCGTGGCCAGCGCCTCGGCCCCCGCCACCAGCGCGCTGTCCATCTCCCCCGCCGCGATCCGCCGCGCCGCCTCACCGATGAGCAGCTGCGGCGCCGTACCGCTGACCCGGGAGTAGACGCCGTGGCGCGGCGCCGCGCCGAGCCGTTCGGCCAGCCGGTACGGCGGAGCGTCGTACTGCCAGGAGTCGGTGTACACGAGCCCGATCGAATCCAGCCGGGAGGGCGCCAGCCCCGCCTCCCGCGCCGCCTCGCGGGCCACGTGCTCCCAGAGGTCCAGGGGCTCCGGCCCCGGCTGCGAGCGGACGGTCAGCTGGGCGGCGCCGACGAGGCAGGGGGTGCGCGGGTCCATGCCCTCATCTAACCAGAACAACATTCGGTTGGCGCGGGTGTGATGTTTCTTGCCGGAGTGGGCAGCGGCCGCGCATTGCCGGAAGTGGCCACTGTTATTCATGGGGAGAATGAATTTCCGGCACCATCGGGACCTGCGCGAATACCGATTGAGAATACATGCCCAATTGCTATCTCTATAACGGAACGGAACCGGCCCAGACTTTTTCCCGTCGTTTCATGGATCCCGCCGCGCGCCATTCATTAGCGTTCCGAGCGTTTTCCTGGCCCACCGGGGCGCAGTACCCCGCTCTGGGCCGCCGAGAACTGGAAGGAGCTCCATGATTTCCCGAGCACGGCGCATCGCGATTCCCCTCGCCGCCCTCCTGGCCATGGGACTGGCCACGAGCGCGATGAGCGCCAGCGCATCCGCGACACAGGCACCCAAGGACGTCGTCTCCAGGAACGCGACGACGCCCGCAGCACAGGCCGTACAGTTCTGGACGCCCGACCGCATCCGGCTGGCCACGGACATGAAGGATTCCCTGGACATCTCCACCAAGGGAGTCAAGGGCGGCATCCAGACCCCCGACGGCCCGCCCGGATCGGTCCCGCCGGTCGGCGAGGAGAAGACCACAGCCAAGAAGAGCAAGCACGTCAACCTGCCCAACACCGTCGGACGCGTCTTCTTCACCCTGCCCGGCGCCAACCCGACCGACCCGAAGAGCTGGCGCTTCTGCTCGGCCAGCTCGGTCCAGGGCAAGTTCCGCAACCTGGTGGCGACGTCGGCGCACTGCGTCTACGACACCAAGACCGACGTCTTCTACGACAACTGGGTCTTCATCCCGTCGTACTGGGACGGCAACAGCGCATGGGAGGGCAAGGCGCCCTACGGCATCTACGCCGCCAAGACGTTCAACGCCCACGACGACTTCGTGGTGAAGGAGGACTACGACTTCGACTACGCCTTCGTCAACGTCTACAACGGCATCAAGGTCAAGTGGGAGAAGGTCGCCAACAAGTGGCAGTGGACGGTCAAGAACGTCGGCCGTCTCGGTGACAACGTCGGCGGCCAGGGCTTCACCTGGAACCGCAGCACCAAGCTGAACGTCTTCTCCTTCGGCTACCCGGCCGGCGAGCACCCCGACGGCGACAAGCCGTTCACCGGCCGCACGATGAAGTGGTGCTACGGCAAGACCAAGCCGATGCCGGAGGCGCCCAGGTACAACCTGCAGGAGCACATCGGCTTCAAGTGCTCCTTCACCGCCGGCGCGAGCGGCGGGCCGTTCATCTGGAACTACAAGAGCGCCTCACGCACCGGCTACCTGATCGGCGTCAACAGCGTGGCGTGGGACACCGACGGCAACGACCGCTACGACCACATCTCGTCGCCGTACTTCAACACCGACACCTACAAGGTCTACAAGGCCGCCGCCAACCGGTGGACGGGCAACCTGCCTCTCTGACCTGCCCGCGAGCGGAAGTCCCCGGGCCCTTCCCGGGGACTTTCCGGTCAGAACGCGAACACGGGCCCGGTGGCGGCGTTCATCTCGCACCGGTTGCCGTAGACCCCGACGAAGCGGACCAGCCGGTCCTCCCAGACGCCGGTGGCCGAGACGTGCACCGGGTTGTACTCCTTGGTGCAGAAGACCTGGGCCACCGGCAGGCGCCCGAAGTCGCCCGAGGCGCTGGACAGCGCGGCGCACGCCTCGGCGGCCCGCGGGTGCATGCTCGGCTTGCCGTCGCATACGAGAAGAACGTGCTTGGCACCGGTGGTGAGCACGTATCCGTTCTTAGGCGGAGAGTCCGGCGGAGCCGCCGCATTTGCGGCCGGACCAGCAGCGATAGCCGTACATGAAAGGACGGCGAGACACATGAGTCGCATACCCGCAGCCTTCCTCGCAGATCTTGCATCACCAACGACCGACGCGCGGGATCCTTGCCTCACATGGGCTTTATGGGACACACGTCAACCTTGATCAGATAACAAATCTCCATCCAAGCTGCCATAGAGTGAGTCGATCTGGAAAAATCCTCCCTTACGACCCCAAGAAAGGCATTTCATGATCCCCCCGGTCAGGTCTCTCGCGGCCGCCGCCCTCGGCGCGCTGCTGCTGACGCCTGCCCTGACGGGGATCGCGCACGCCGCTCCGAGCAAGGTCATGACCGTGGCGATGGCCAAGACCGAGACGGAGATGAAGAAGGTCGCGGAGTACTGGAGGCCGGAGCGACTCAAGGCCGCCGACAGCTACACGCCGGCCACGCCGGCGGGCAAGGCGCCCGCCCCCTCCTCGACCGCCGGGGGCACGTCGGGTGGATCGCGCGGCTCGGGCGGAACCTCCGTGCCGGCCGCCGCGCTGAGAGCCAAGAAGGTGACCACCGCCCCGGGCGACATCGCGCCCGCCCTGCCGAAGGGCGCCGCGACGGCCAAGACCATCGGCAAGGTCTTCTTCCTGTTCCACAACAAGGAGTTCTGGTGCACGGCCAGCGCCGTGGCCTCCAAGAGCAAGAGCGTGGTCGCCACCGCGGGCCACTGCGCCTACGACCCCCGCGAGCCCGGCGAGGCCAAGAACTGGATCTTCGTGCCGAACCCCGGCCCCGACGGCACCACCCCTGACGGCATCTACGTCGGCGCCTCGCTCAGCCTCCACGAGGACTGGGCCGGCAAGGGCGACTACGACTTCGACTACGCCTTCGTCACCGTCCACCGCGGCTTCACCTGGGAGAAGCAGAAGGACGGCTCGCTGACCATGAAGGACGTCGGCAAGCTACAGGACAACACCGGCGGCCAGGGCCTGGCGATCTCCAAGGGGTACGGCCAGCGGATCAACGCCTTCGGTTACCCGGCGGGTCCCCAGCCCGACGGCAGCCGCCCCTTCAACGGCAAGACGCTGGAGGCGTGCCAGGGCGGCACCAGCAAGACCACCGCTCCGACCAGGGAGCTCCAGTACGGCGTGCTGCTGCAGCCCTGCAACATGACGGCGGGCGCGAGCGGCGGCCCGTGGCTGTGGAAGTACCAGCCGGGAACCAAGCTCGGCTACCTCAACGGCGTCAACAGCCTGACCTGGAACCGGGACGCCCGCGGCGCCTTCGACGCGGTCTCCGCGCCCCCGTTCATCGCCACCACCGCGGAGGTCTATCGGCAGGCCGACGCGCAGGGCTCCAGCGAAAAGTGACGCAAGTCACAGGAACCGGTCGGCCCAGCTCCGTGATCAGGCACGTCATCTGTCTCGGAACGATCACACCGCGTGTTGGACCGGTTGACATGATCTACCGAAAATTCACATGACCCAAGTCAGCGCTGTAGGTTCCGGGCTGTCCTTTTATTGCTGAGTTCGTGCCCGCAGGGGCGACGATGCCAGCGCAACCTGGAGTTACCTTGAAGCGAATCCTTATCCCGGCCGGTGGCGCGCTCGTGGCGACCGGTCTCGTGGCCGCCAGCCTGTCCGGCGTCGCCCAGGCCGCCGATGACGTCGCCAAGGACCCGATGGCCACCAACACCCGCGCGGCGCACTCCGTCGCCGCGTTCTGGCTCCGGTCCAACGCCGCCGCGCTGCGCGCCGCCACGGCGTACACCTGGGACGCGGCGGACGTGAAGAAGGTCGTCCAGAAGGGTGGCTACAGCCCGGACGGACGACCCGGCCAGACCGCTCCGCAGACCGGCGGCTCCGGCAAGTCGCAGAACGTGAACCTGCCCAAGACCATCGGCAAGGTCTTCTTCGTCGACGCCTCCGGCAAGTACCGCTGGTGCTCGGCCACCTCGGTCCAGTCGAACTACCGCAACCTGGTCTCCACCGCCGCCCACTGCGTCTACGACACCGACGGCAACCGCGACGTCATGGACCGCTGGGTCTTCGTCCCCGGTTACTACCAGGGCAAGGCTCCGTTCGGGATCTACGTGGGCAAGCAGGCTTTCACCCACTACGACTTCACCACCTACGAGGACTACGACCGCGACTACGCGTTCGTCACGGTCTACAACGGCATCGGCCACGACGGCCGTAAGCTCGTCGACGCCGGCCGCCTCGGTGACAACGTCGGCGCCCAGGGCATCTCCTGGAACCAGCCCGAGGGCAAGCCGGTGCGCGCCTTCGGCTACCCGTACGCGCCGCACCCGGACGGCAACAAGGTCTACACGGGCGTGACCCCGAAGACCTGCTACGGCCCGACCACCACCAAGAAGGTCGGCGCCTCGTGGCTGAAGATCGAGGAGCACGTGGGCCTCAAGTGCGCCGTGACCCCGGGCTACGACGGCGGCCCCTGGCTGCGCAACTACAGCAACGCCAAGCGCGTGGGCTACGTCAACGGCGTCACCAGCACCTTCGCCGACCAGGACGGCAACGACCGGATCGACTACATCACCTCCCCGTACTTCGACGGCGAGACGGCCGACGTCTACAACGCCGCCAAGAACGTGTGGTCCGGCAAGGTCGTGGGCCCGAACGGCGAGCTGTACAAGTAACCACCTGACCTGAGGGGGCCCGGCACACGCCGGGCCCCCTTTTTTGCGCCCGACTTCCGGGCATATATCCCCACATGCCCGGCCACTTCCACGCCTACCTGTGGACCGGAATCGGCGAAGAGCTCCGCCTGGAAGAGGAGCGGCGCCCCGGAACCCCGGAGTTCCCCAGCTCGCCCGTGCCCCCGATACGCACCGCCGACTGGCTGGCCCGCCCCCGCCGCCAGGTGACCGCCACCTTCGAGACCCCCGCCGACGCCGTGACCTGGCTCGCCCAGGAGTACGACCTGGCCACCCGCGCCCTGCTGCACCCCGCCGACGAGGCGCGCATCGGCCGAGAGGTACGGCTGGCCAACGCGGCCGCGCTCCTCAAGGGCGGCGCCGACATCCAGTGGGGTTTCTGGCTCACGGACGGCCGATTCACCTCCGTGGGGGTCGTCTGCTGCCCCAGCCGCACCGCCGTACACCGCTGCCCGCTCATGATCGGAGCGACTTAGACGGATCGAGAGGCCAATCTGGTTCCTGTGATCTGCGTCACATTCAGGGGTTCACACCGAGTGCCCGCCCCCTTACCGCCCATTTACCCCATTCACCGTACGTCCTTCGTGGCCTGTGAAAACGTACGTTTACGATCACCGTCCGCAATGGTCTCTGACAGATAACAGCACGGTCACGGCGGTAACGACAGCTACCAGATGAGGCAGAACGGCTTTCACCTGCGAAGATCACACGGGTATGTTCCTTGCTATCCCTTTACTGACGCATGGGTCGCGTGTGGCGACTCACGACAGACCAAGGAGCAGTTCCCTTGAAGCGCATCCTCATCCCCGCCGGTGGTGCCGTCCTGGCTACCGGTCTGCTGGCCGCCGGCCTGGCCGGCTCCGCCTCGGCCGCCAACGACGTCGCCTCCGACCCGATGGCGAAGAGCGCGGCCACCGCTAAGGCCATCGCCGAGTTCTGGGCGGACAACAACGGCGCGGCCCTCCGCGCCGCCAAGGAGTCCAACGTCTGGGACGGTAAGGACGTAGCCAAGCTGCAGCAGAAGGGCGGCTACTCCGCGGACAGCAAGCCCGGCACCGCCCCCCCGATCGGCGCCGAGAAGAAGACCACCGCCAAGGTTCACAACGTGAACCTGCCGAAGACCATCGGCAAGGTGTTCTTCGTCAACGGCAAGGGCGAGAAGAAGTGGTGCTCGGCCACTTCGATCCAGTCGCAGTACCGCAACCTGGTTGCCACCGCCGGCCACTGCGTCTACGACGTGGCGGCCAACCAGGACGTCATGAACAAGTGGGTCTTCGTCCCCGGCTACTACCAGGGCAAGGCTCCGTTCGGGATCTACGTGGGCAAGCAGGCATTCACCCACTACGACTTCTCGAACTTCGAGGACTACGACCGCGACTACGCCTTCGTCACCGTCTACAACGGCGTCTCGGGCCTGACCCAGACCAAGAACAAGGTCTCGAAGTCGGACTACCTCAAGGCCACCGGCGCCAAGTTCATCGACGAGCAGCAGATCAAGGAATCCACCGACGCCGCCACCGAGGCCAAGGCGAAGGAACTGGCTTCCAAGTACAACGCTGGCGGCAACATCGAGAACGGCTACGACGCCACCGGCAAGCAGATCGAGACTGCGGGCCCGGTCGTCTCCAAGACCGTCGCCAACCCCGACGACAAGGTGGGGCACGACTACCCCGGCGCCACCAAGGTCCAGACCGAGACCTCCAAGTCCGCCTGGGAAGCCGCCAGCAACGGCCAGAAGAACGGCGACCGCTGGCAGCAGGACCTCACGCCCGGTCTCGGCAACCTCCGGGGCATCGAGCTCAAGCGGGTCACCGAGACGGAGTACAACTCGTTCGTCGCGTCCAAGAACGCCGGCAACGAGCTGGGCACCGCCTACACCAGCGCCAGCGGCAAGGTGACCTTCGCCGGCGTCGAGAAGGACTTCGCCAAGGAGCCGGGCGGCTTCTGGGTTGCCAAGTTCTACGTGAACCAGTGGTACAAGAAGTCCTCCACCACCACGTACCACTTCCGTGAGTACTACACCCTCACGAGCGCGGTGAAGGACGCCGGTCGCCTCGGCGACAACGTCGGCGGCCAGGGCTTCGCCTGGAACCAGCCCACGGGCAAGCACGTCCGCGTGTTCGGTTACCCGGCCGCTCCGCACCCCGACGGCAACAAGAGCTACACCGGCGTCACGCCGAAGTGGTGCTACGGCAAGACCTCCTCGAAGCTGGCCGCCTCCGCGGCCAAGAAGATCGAGGAGCACGTGGCGCTCAAGTGCGCGATGACCGAGGGCGCCGACGGTGGCCCGTGGCTGTACAAGTACAGCAACGCCAAGCGCATCGGTTACGTGAACGGTGTCACGAGCACCTTCGCCGACCAGAACGGCAACGACCGCGTCGACACCATCACCTCGCCGTACTTCGACGGTGAGACGGCCGAGGTCTACAGGGCCGCGGCGAAGGTGTGGTCCGGCAAGGCGTTCTAGGCGACGCTCAGCGGACGGCGCCAGCCGTTCGCACCCCTGAATAACCCGTAGGGCCCGGCGATTCGCCGGGCCCTACGGCCGTTCACGGGAAGTTGTGAGCCGTTTGGACGCACGGGACACGCGGACGGTGCCATCAATCCGATGTGATCTGCGTCACATAGCGTTGGGCCCCCCTCTCCCGGGTAACCCCTGACCACATGCGTCACTTCCGCAACACGGCTGACCTGATCTGCGAAAACAGCACAGCCGCGACTCTCCGCCCATGCCACCACAGTTCCTGCATAAACATCACGGAACGATCACAGCAGACGCGACCCTCTTTTTCCGCCCAAAGCGGGTTCCTGTTTTCAAGATCGGCGCTGTATGTTTCCAGGCATCCCTTTACTGACGCATGGGACGCAAGAGGCGTTCCACGACAGCGCAAGGAGTTACCTTGAAGCGCATCCTCCTCCCGGCCGGTGGCGCCATTCTGGCCACTGGTCTGCTGGCTGCCGGCCTGGCCGGCTCCGCCCAGGCCGAGCCGACCGCTGACGCCGCCATGCTGGCTGCCGACGCCAAGGCCGCCGAGATCATCGACTTCTGGACCAAGTCCGACAACGCTGCCCTGAAGCAGGCCACGGCCTACTACTGGGACAACAAGGACGTCAAGAAGATCGTCGAAAAGGGCGGCTACGTCGGGAACACCAAGCCCGGCATCGTCGACCCGATCGGTGCCGAGAAGAAGGTCACCGTCAAGTCCCACAACGTGAACCTGCCGAAGTCCATCGGTAAGGTCTTCTTCGAGGGTCGCGACGGCAAGCTGTACTGGTGCTCCGGTACCTCCATCCAGTCGCAGTACCGCAACCTGGTCGCCACCGCCGGCCACTGCGTCTACGACATCAAGGGCAACGACGAGGTCGTGTCCAAGTGGGTCTTCGTGCCCAGCTACTACCAGGGCAAGGCCCCTTACGGCATCTACGTCGGCAAGCAGGCCTGGACGCACTACGACCTCTCCACCTGGGAGGACTTCGACCGCGACTACGCCTTCGTCACCGTGTACAACGGTGTCGGCGGCGTGTTCAACGAGGGCACCAAGGTCTCGCGCCCGGACTACCTCAAGGCCAAGTCCGAGGGCAAGGCGGTCACCATCAAGGCGACCGAGATCAAGGAAGCGACTGACGCTGCCACCGAGGCCAAGGCCAAGGAGCTGGCGGCTAAGTACAACGCCAACGGTCAGCTCGTCGACGACAACGCCGAGAAGGACGCTGGTCCCGTTGTTCGCGTCAGCACCGCCAACGCTGACGACAAGGTCGGCCACGACTACCCCGGCGCGGTTCGCACCGACGTCGAGGTTGGCTCGGGGACGTACTCCGCGGCGGAGCTCGGCCGGAAGAACGGCGACGTCTGGTACGGTCGCGACGCGATCAAGAGCGTGATCAAGGTTCAGCCGGAGCAGGGTCGTCCCGACCGCGTTACGGCCTACGGCCTCAAGTTCGAGCCCGTTACCGAGACCGAGTACAACGCGTTCGTCGCCAAGAAGGCTGCCGGCCAGGAGCCCTACGCCGAGGCATACAAGGGCGGCGACGTAATCCCGGTTGCCTACGAGGAGGACGGTCGTCCCAAGACCGGCAAGCTCAAGCTGGCCCCCGGCGGTTACTACATCGCTCGGTTCTACGTGAACCAGTACTACAAGAAGTCCTCCACCGTGAAGTACTACCTCCGTGAGTACTTCACCGTCGGCCACAAGGTCAAGGACAGCGGTCGCCTCGGCGACAACGTCGGTGGCCAGGGTGTCGCGTGGAACCAGGGCACCGGCAAGGTCGTTCGTACCTTCGGCTACCCCTACGCCGCCCACCCGGACGGTTCGAAGCCCTACACCGGCGTTACGCCGAAGTGGTGCTACGGCAAGACCGGCCCGAAGGCGACGAAGGTCGCGAGCCTGAAGATCGAGGAGCACGTGTCGCTGAAGTGCGCCGTCACCGGCGGCTACAACGGCGCCCCGTGGCTGCTCAAGTACAGCAACGCCAAGCGCATGGGCTACGTCAACGGCGTGACCAGCGTTCTGTACGACACGGACGGCAACGACCGTTGGGACTACATGTCCTCGCCGTACTTCGACGAGGAGACCGCGGCTGTCTACTCGGCCGCCGCCAAGGTGTGGTCCGGCCCGATCACCTGGGGCCTCCCCAAGTAGTTCGGTGATCTCCTGAGTCGGGGGTCCAAACCCCGGCTCACCTCAGCTTGACCCGAAGGGCTCGGCTTTTCAGCCGGGCCCTTCGGCATTTATGCAGAACTTTTCAGGTAGATCGCTAACCAGAGTGATCAGTGGGCCGATAGGGTCCTGACATCCCTTTTGTTACTCCAGTGGAGCCCCCCGTGAAGCGCCTGCTCGTCCCCCTCGCAGCAGCCGGCCTGAGTGCCGCCGCCCTCGCCTTCCCGGCCACCGCCGAGCCCACCTGGGTCCAGGACCCCCTCGCGCCGAAACCCGCCGACGCCTACAGCAACGCCTTCTTCTGGCTGGACGGCAACGGCGCGGCCCTGAAGAAGGCCACCCAGTACCACTGGGACGCCAAAGACGTGCCGAAGCTGATGACCACCCAGGCCAAGTCCTTCGACGGCAAGCCCGGCATGACGGCGCCCATCACCTCCGCCAAGCCGGCCGCCAAGGTCAAGAACGTGAACCTGCCGCGCAGCCTCGGCAAGGTCTTCTTCCTGGACCGCAAGGGCAACTACCGGTGGTGCTCGGCCACGTCGATCCAGTCGCGCCACCGCAACCTGGTCGCCACCGCCGGCCACTGCGTGTACGAGGACGGCAAGGACGTCTACCGCAAGTGGGTCTTCGTGCCCGGCTATTACCAGGGCAAGGCTCCGTACGGCGTCTACGCGGGCGCGTACGCCTTCACGACCTACGACCTCGACGTGTACGACGACTACGACGGCGACTACGCCTTCGTGGCGGTGCACAACGGCTTCACGCTGACCGAGGAGAAAGAGGTCACGAAGAAGGATTGGGACGCCTGGAAGGGCGACAAGTGGGTCAAGAACGAGGAGATCAAGAAGGAGGAGTTCGTCGCCGGCTTCGAGAAGCACGGAGCCGCGGGACCGTACTGGTCCAAGACGACCGATCTGACTCCTGACAAGGTCGGGCACGACTATCCCGGGGAGAAGACCCTGACCAGGGTCGAGGTCACCGAGGCGGCCTACAAGCAGGCGCCGGCGAGCACCGCCGCCAACCAGAACGGCGAGCGCTACGAGCAGGTCGGCCCCGAGCCGATCACCGAATCCGAGTACAGGAAGCTGGCGGCGGAGAAGGCGGAAGGCAAGATCCTGGCCACGCTCACCGTTGACAAGGACGCCAAGGGCAACGAGATCGGCTGGTGGTCCACCCGCTTCTTCATCAAGCAGTGGGTGAAGCTCGGCAAGGAGACCAGGTACTACCGCAGCCGCTACATCATCGGCCTGGCCAAGGACACCGGCAAGCTCGGCGACGCGGTCGGTGGGCAGGGCTTCGCGTGGAACCAGCCCAAGGGCCAGCCCGTCTACGCCTTCGGCTACCCCGGCGACCCGCACCCCGACGGCGACAAGCCGTTCACCGGCGTGACGCCCAAGTTCTGCTACGGCAAGACCGGCACCAAGACCTACCAGGTCAACACGTTCCGGGTGGAGGAGCACCAGGTTCTCAAGTGCTCGATGACCGGCGGCGCCGACGGCGGCCCGTGGCTGCTCAAGTATGACAACGCCAAGCGCGCCGGCTACGTCAACGGCGTGACCAGCCTCTTCGCCGACCAGGACGGCAACAACCGCATCGACCTCATCAGCTCCGCCTACTTCGACAGCGAGACGGCCGACGTCTACAACAAGGCCACGCTCGCCGAGACGAAGTCCCTCGTGGGCCCGAACGGCGAGATCCTGTACTGAGGATCGGGCGAGTCCCGTGAACGGGGCTCGCCCGCCTTCATCCCGGGAGACGCAGCCGCGCCGGATCGGTCAGCACCTCGATCTCCGCGATGCGCCCGCCCGCGACGGTGAACCGCATGACCCGCACCGGCCGTCCCCCCTCCCTGACCACGATCGCGGGCAGCCCGTCCACGAACTCGGATGAGGCCGTGGCGAGGCGGGCGAACATGACCGCCTGCCCCGCCACCGCGACGGCCCCCCTGACGCTCGGCCCGGCGTCCGACCGGACCACCACGTCCGGCGCCAGGATCGCGCTCAGCGCGTCGAAATCGCCCTCCCCCGCCGCGGCCAGGAACGCCGCCACCGCCGCCCTGTGCGCCCTCAGATCCGCCTCCGCGACCGGGCTGAGCCCGCGCACCCGCCGCCGCGCCCGCCCGGCCAGTTCCCGCGCGGCCGCCGGCGACCGCTCCACGATGGGCGCGATCTCCTCGTACGGCAGGCCGAACAGGTCATGCAGCACCAGGGCCAGCCGCTCGTCCGGCGCCAGCGTCTCCAGCACCGCCAGCAGCGCCAGGCCCACGGAGTCGGCCAGCGCCGTCTCCTGCCCCGGCGGCAGGGGCGGCCTGGCCCGCAGCATGTCCAGGCAGATCCGCCCGACGACCGTCGTCAGCCAGCCGCCGAGGTTCCCGTTCAGCCGTGACCGCGCCTCCCGCAGCGCCGCCTGGGCCGCCTCGTCGGAGCCGAGGATGCGGAGGGCGACGGAATGCAGGTGGCCGCGGTGGGCCTCGAACTGCCTGGAGAGGAAATCACTGCTGTTCATACTGCAGTGACGGTTGACGGGTGCCGGATGTGACGTGCGGCCGGGGTCAGACGGGGGTGAGGTCGCGGGTGCGTTCGCTGAGATCCTGAACGGCCCGCTCGTACTTGTGGGGCTCGAGGCGGCGGCGGAGGTCGGCGGCGTAGGAGCGGGAACGGGCCGACTGCAGCTCGGCGCCGAGGGCCAGGGCGTCGCCCGCGACCGCGCACGACTCCTCCAGTTCACCGCACTGCAGCAGGCCCGCGCTCAGCAGCGAGAGGTTGAACATGCGGCCGCGCACGTAGCGTCCGTCCATCTGCAGGGAACGGCGGGCGTGCCGGACGGCTCGTTCGCCGTCGCCCAGGTCGCGAAAGCAGTGGGCGAACTTGGCCGACAGATACGCCTCGTCGAAGTAGCTCAGCCAGTCGGGCTCATCGCCGGGGCGGCGGGCGTCGAAGGCCCGCTCGGACTCGCTCAGGGAGGCCGCGCACGCGCGGGCGTCGCCGAGCCCGGCGTGGGCGTGGGCCTCGAGGACGTGGGTGGAGGCCAGCAGCGTCTGCACCCCGGCCCGGCCGGCCGACAGCTGGGCGGAGCGGGCCAGGTCGAGGGCGTGGGCGTGCTGGCCCATGTAGATGGCCTGATGGGCCATGCCGGCCAGGATCTCGCCGCCCAGCGCGTGGTCGGCGGCGCCCCTGGCCAGGCGGAGCGCCTGGATGAGGTAGCGCTGGGCCAGGCCGTGTTGTTCGAGGTCGTAGGCCATCCAACCGGCCAGGCGGGTGAGTTCGGCAGCCGCGGCGGCCAGGTGCCTGCCGGTGGCTTCGCCGTACGAGCCGTCCTTGAGGAGCGGCGAGACGGCGGTGTCTAGATATTTCACGACTGAGGAGCGGACCCGGCCACTGCCGAACCGGTTGTCCAGCTCCCCGAACGAGCGGGTCACCTCATGGATCGCCGCGATGTCCGCATTGCCTACCCTGCGTCCGCCCCCGCCCGTCGGCCGCCCTTCGGCGGGCGCCGACAACCAGCGCAGCGCTCCCACCGAGCCTGCCCCGATCGCGAAGGTCGAGTCGAGCAGGAACCTACGTCTCTCCACATCCGCGCGCCACAGCGCCGTCACGGTAGTGACCCCCTCCTGCCAGGTGTGCGTGAACTCCTGCCCGAGATCGAGGGGTGTGGTCATCGCAGGCATGCCGAGGTCTTCGGCGGTCACCGGCCTGCCGAGCCGGAGCGCGAAGATCTCGGCGAGGAGGCAGGGAACCGGCTCCCTCGGCCGCTGACCACCGATCCAGCGCAGGACGGAGCTGTGGTCGTACTTGAAGCCGGGGGTGCCGCGCGCTGCGCCCAGGTCGTTGAGCCGCCGGGCCAGGCCCTTGTGTGAGAAGCCCGCCTCCGCGATCAGTCGCTGGAGCAGTCGGTTGGGCTCGCGTTCCATCGCTCTCCTCGCCCAGGAGCCGGCGCCCGCCATCCTTACAGAGCGCTCCCTTTATAGCACGAAGAGTAAAGGCGGTTTCTGCTGTTCCTAAAGCGAGCCCGCCCGGGTTACGGGAGCTTGAGCTCCCACACCTTCACCGACATGGGGCGCTTGGTGTTGTCGTAGACCACGCGCACGGCCACGCGGCCCTGCTTCAGCAGGGCGTAGAGGTGGATCGGGTCGCACTTGGTCTTGCCGAAGGCGGTCTTCTTGTCGTAGTTCTCGTGCGGGTAGCCGGCGGCCCGCTTGCCGCACTTCTTGCTCACCTGCCGGAAGTCCAGGCCCTCGGTGTAGGCGATCCTGACGGGCGATCCGGTCTTCTTGTCCAGCGACCAGCCGAGCAGGCCGCTCTCCCCTATCTCGCCCAGGGTGGCCTTGTACGGGGTCAGGATGAAGTGGGCGTTGCCGGAGATCTTCGCCCAGCCGTACACGGTCTTGAGGCCGGTGGCGGCCGCGGCGGGGGTGGTGGTCACGGACAGGAGCAGGGCAGCGGTCGCCGCGCCGGCCAGAATCGCCTTCATCGTTCCTCCAAGATGGGGTGTCGGGCGATTGTGGCAAACCCTGCTTGCAACCGAATTGCGGGAGCGCCGGGCGCTCCCGCAAGGTCGTCCTAGGCGCGGGTGACGCCGTCGATCTGGGCCTGGGCGGCGACCGCGGCGGTCACGGCCGGGGCCACCCGGGGGTCGAAGGGACTCGGGATGACGTAGTCGGCGCTCAGGTCCTCGCCGACCACGTCGGCCAGGGCGCGGGCGGCGGCCACCTTCATGTTCTCGGTGATCGTGCGGGCCCGCACGTCGAGCGCGCCGCGGAAGACGCCGGGGAAGGCCAGTACGTTGTTGATCTGGTTGGGGTAGTCGGAGCGGCCGGTGGCCACCACGCCGGCGTGCTTGCGGGCGACGGCCGGGTCGATCTCGGGAGTCGGGTTCGACAGCGCGAACACGATCGCGTCCTCGGCCATGGCGGCGATCGCCGCCTCCGCCACCGTGGAGCCCGACAGGCCGATGAAGACGTCGGCCCCTGCCAGCGCCTGCTCGGTCGAGCCGCTGTGGCCCGCCTTGTTGGTGTCGTGGGCCAGCGCGGCCTTGACCGGGTTGAGGTCGGTGCGGCCGGTGTGCAGCATGCCCTTGGAGTCGGCCACGGCGATGTCGCCGATGCCGGCCTCCAGCAGGATGCGGGTGACGGCGACGCCGGAGGCGCCCGCTCCGGCCACCACGGCGCGCAGGTCGCCGAGGGCGCGGCCGGTCAGCCGGGCGGCGTTCTCGAGCGCGGCCAGCACGACGATGGCGGTGCCGTGCTGGTCGTCGTGGAAGACCGGGATGTCGAGCAGGTCGCGCAGCCGGTCCTCCACCTCGAAGCAGCGCGGGGCGCTGATGTCCTCGAGGTTGATGCCGCCGAAGGAGGGCGCCAGCCGTACCACGGTCTCGACGAGCGCGTCGACGTCGGTGCAGTCGAGGCAGATCGGGACGGCGTCGACGTTGCCGAACTCCTTGAACAGCAGGGCCTTGCCCTCCATGACGGGCATGGCGGCGGCGGGGCCGATGTCGCCGAGCCCTAGCACGGCGGTGCCGTCGGAAACCACCGCGACCACATTTGAGACCCAGGTGTAATCGTTGACCAGAGCCGGGGTGTCGGCGATGGCGGAGCAGACGCGGGCCACACCGGGGGTGTAGGCGAGGGAGAGGTCGTCCTTGTCGCGGACGGGAACGGTCGAGCGAACCTCCAGCTTTCCGCCGCGGTGCAGGGCGAAAGCCGGGTCGAGGTCGAAGGAATCGAGGGAGGTAGAAGCGGGCGTGACAGCCACAGAGACCCCAGAGTTTCATCGGACGGCAGGACAGACGCCACGAGGAGTTCCAGGCTTCTGTAGTCGCCCGGATCCCCTCGTCGATCGGTCGTCTCGTGAGGGGCACGGGGGTCACCCGTTTCATGATTGTGCCACATGGTGAGATAGATCAGGTGTCGGAGCTGACGCCGTTCTGTTGACGCATCGTTAAATCTGACCGCTCAAACCGCTACTAACCGCATTTAAACTTCACAAAACCCAACTTTCGTGGCAAATCTCATGAGGAGGCCGTCCATGGCCCTCTGGTCCTCTCGTCGCCGCGGCTACGCCGTCGGCGCGGTCGCTATCACCGCCGCCCTGGCGTTGTCCGCCTGCGGCAGCCAGTCGCCGTCGGGCACGGACACCGCCAAGCCCTCCGGCAGCGCCGCGGCCGGCGGCGTCCAGCTGGTTCAGCCCGGGAAGTTGATCACCTGTACCAACCTGCCGTACCCGCCCTTCCAATCGAAGGACTCCAGCGGCAAGGTCGTCGGCTTCGACGTGGACATGATCGACTTGGTGGCCAAGAAACTCGGCGTCACCCAGGAGATCCTGGACATCGACTTCGACTCCATCAAGGGCGGCGCCGCCCTGAACGCCGGCAAGTGCGACGTCGCCGCCGCCGGCATGACCATCACCGACGAGCGGAAGAAGAACCTCGACTTCTCCGCCCCGTACTTCGACGAGGTCCTCGGCCTGGTCACGAAGAAGGGTTCCGGCGTCACCTCCCTGGACCAGGTGAAGGCCAAGGGCCTCTCGCTCGGCGTGCAGGCGGGCACCACCAGCCTCGAGATGGCCAAGGGCGCGGGCATCGAGGCCAAGGAGTTCAAGGACTCCGGCAAGCAGCTGCTCGCCCTGCAGTCGGGCCAGGTGGACGTCGTCCTGCAGGACCTGCCGGTCGTCGTCGAGTGGACGAAGAAGCCCGGCTTCAGCGACTCCTTCGAGCTCGTCGGCCAGGTCCCGACCAAGGCGCAGTACGGCTTCGCGGTCAAGAAGGGCAACACGGCGCTGCTCACGGCGGTCAACGACGCCCTGGGCACCGCCCTCAAGGACGGCGCCTGGACCAAGTCCTATGAGAAGTGGATGGGCGCCGCCCCCGTCAGCACTCCTTCTCCCACCTCCTGATCATGGCGAAGCCGACCACGGCTG
Organism: Nonomuraea typhae; assembly: GCF_009760925.1. GTDB lineage: Bacteria > Actinomycetota > Actinomycetes > Streptosporangiales > Streptosporangiaceae > Nonomuraea > Nonomuraea typhae. Next base: position 38,905 of record NZ_VRLV01000009.1, on the reverse strand, counting down.
AGCCCGCGCGCAGCGGGCTCAGCCCCAGGCAGCGGCGGCGAGTGAGCCTGGGCATCCAGTACGCCGTCTTCGTCGTCATCCTGGTGGCGATCGTTCTGCTGGCCGACTGGCCGCGCATCGCGCAGAACTTCCTCAACGGCGAGGTCGCCCGGGGCATGTTCCCCGAGCTGTTCACGATCGCGCTGAAGAACACCGTCATCTTCACGATCTCGGGTTACGTCCTCGGGTTCTTCCTCGGCCTCGTGCTGGCGCTCATGCGCCTGTCGTCGGTCGGGGTCTACCGGGCCGTGGCGCTGGTCTACATCGAGATCTTCCGCGGCCTGCCCGCGCTGATCATCTTCCTGCTCCTGGGCTTCGGCCTGCCGATCGCCTTCCCCGGCTTCAAGCTGCCGGGCGACATCTACGGCACCGTCGCCCTCGCGCTGGGCCTGGTCGCCGCCGCCTACATGGCGGAGTCGTTCCGGGCGGGCATCCAGGCGGTGCCCAAGGGACAGATGGAGGCCGCCAGGTCGCTGGGCATGCGGCCCGGGCGGGCCATGATCTCCATCATCCTGCCGCAGGCGATCAGGATCGTGATCCCGCCGCTGACCAACGAGCTGATCCTGCTGTTCAAGGACTCCTCGCTGGTCTTCACCCTGGGCGTCACGGCGGCGACCACCGAGCTGACCAAGTTCGGCTCCGACGCGACGATCGACAACGCGAACAGCACACCCCTGATCGTGGCGGGGGCGACCTACCTGCTGATCACGATCCCGCTCGGCATCGTCGTGCGCCGCCTCGAGGCACGGCAGGGGAGGAAACGGTGACCCACGCTGTAGAGGTCAGGGACCTGCACAAGAGCTTCGGCGACAACCACGTGCTCAAGGGCATCGACTTCACCATCGAGCCCGGTCAGGTCGTCTGCGTCATCGGCCCCTCGGGCTCCGGGAAGTCCACGCTGCTGCGCTGCGTGAACATGCTGGAGGCCCCGACCAGGGGGAAGGTCTTCGTCGACGGGACCGAGCTGACCCACCCCGACGCCGACATCGACCGCATCAGGCGCCACGTCGGCATGGTCTTCCAGCAGTTCAACCTCTTCCCGCACCTCACGGCGCTGCAGAACGTGATGATCTCCCAGCAGCGGGTGCTCAAGCGGAGCAAGAAGGAAGCCGAGATCATCGCCAGAGAGAACCTTGACAAAGTGGGCGTCGGCGCCAAGTGCCCCGCCTACCCCTCGGAGCTCTCCGGCGGCCAGCAGCAGCGCGTGGCCATCGCCAGGGCACTGGCGATGAACCCCGACCTGATGCTGTTCGACGAGCCCACCAGCGCCCTGGACCCCGAGCTGGTCGGCGACGTCCTCACGGTCATGCGCAAGCTGGCCGAGGAGGGCATGACGATGATGGTCGTCACCCACGAGATGGGCTTCGCCCGCGAGGTGGCCGACCGGGTCGTCTTCATGGACGGCGGCGTGATCGTCGAGGAGGGCACCCCCTCCCAGGTGATCGGCGCCCCGCAGCACGAGCGGACCAGGACGTTCCTCAGGCGCGTCCTGCACCCCGAGGGCTGATGGGCACGCCGAGCAAGCGGACACCTCGTGCGGGCTCCCCGGCCCGCGCGAGGTGCCGCGCGGCGGTCTCGGCCGGGCTCGCGCTGCTGGCGCTCGCCGCGTGCGGCACGGAGCGGGTACGGCCCGGCACCCCTCCCGGGACCCTCACCATGTGCACGAACGTCCCCTACGAGCCCTTCGAGTTCGAGCGGAACGGCACCATCGTCGGCTTCGACGTGGACCTGGTCGCGCTCGTGGCCGCGGAGCTGAAGCAGCAGCTCAAGGTGGTCAACGTGGAGTTCGACGCCATCCAGGACGGCGACGCGCTGACCGACGGCACCTGTGACCTGGCCGCCGCCGGCATCACGATCACCGACGAGCGCAGGAAGCGCCTCGACTTCTCCACGCCCTACTTCGAGGCATCCCAGGCCGTGCTGGTGCGCCGGGACAGCAGGCTCAAGAAGCTCAAGGACGCCAAGGGCAAGGTCGGCGTCCAACGGGGCACCACGGGCGCCGAGTACGCCAGGAAGCAGGGACTGGAGGCCGTGGAGTACGACGACTCGCTCCAGCAGCTCATCGGCCTGCAGGCGGGGCACGTGGAGGCGCTGATCCAGGACCGTCCCGTCATCGCCCTCTGGCTGACCAAGCTCAAGCTGGGCAAGGAGCTGAAGCTGCTGGAGAGCCTGGAGACCGGCGAGCAGTACGGCATCGCCGTACGCAAGGGGAACGGCGTGCTGCTCAAGACGGTTGACGCGGTCCTGGAACGTGCCAGGAAGGACGGGACCTACGAGCGGCTGCGCGACAGGTGGCTGGGCAACCTGAGCAGCGGCCAATAGCGCAGCATCACCCGGCCGACGATGTCGTGGACCGGGCCGAAGTCCCAGCTGTCACGGCGGCCCGAGGCGCGCTGGTTGTCGCTTTCCAGCCACCAGCCGTCCTCGCCGTGCCACTGGGCCCGTTTCACGATGAGCGTCGAAGGGTCACCGGGCAGGCGGGCGACGACCAGGTCGCCGGGGTGGACCGTGGCGCCCCGCCGTACCAGCAGCCAGTCGCCCGGACGCAGCGCGGGCCGCATGGAGTCGCCTTCGACACGCACTCTCATGGGCTGTGACCCCCTCATCCTCGGGCGTTCGGGAGCCGAGTAAGGTCGGTAATGGACCAAGCTGACTCAGCATCAAGGAAGGACTTTCTGATGCTCGCACGACTGCTACGACCTAAGCACGTCGCTTCCGCTCACTGTGACCTGCCCTGCGGCGTCTACGACCCCGCGCAGGCCCGGATCGAGGCGGAGTCGGTCAAGGCGATCATGGAGAAGTACGCGGGCAACGAGGACCCCGTCTTCCGCTCCCGCGCCCTCTCCATCAAGGAAGAGCGGGCCGAGCTCGTCAAGCACCACCTCTGGGTGCTGTGGACGGACTACTTCAAGCCTCCGCACCTGGAGCAGTACCCGCAGCTTCACCAGCTCTTCTGGGAGGCCACCAAGCTCGCCGGCGCAGCGGGCGGCAAGGGCACCGTGGACGTGGCGAAGGCGGACGAACTCCTCGGCAAGATCGACGACATCTCCAAGATCTTCTGGGAGACTAAGGCCGCATAAATCGGCACATAAGGCTCTGTGTGGTACCAGCCACACAGAGCCTTTTCGTTCGTTGGCGAGTCTGAATCCGCCAAGCACCTCTCCGGGGCGGTAAGTTGCAGTCAGCGTCGAAACCGTACGGGGTCGCAGACCCGAGGGAGGATCGTGACCGAGGAAACCGAGACGCGGGCGGAAGGCGTGGCAGGCATCCGCGACGTGGTGAGCATCAGGCTCCCCGCGGCGAGCGCCTACCTGTCCGTGCTTCGTACGGCAACCGCCGGGCTGGCCGCGCGGCTTGACTTCACGCTCGATGAGATCGAAGATCTGCGGATCGCCGTCGACGAAGCGTGCGCCATGCTGCTGAGCGAGGCGGTGCCGGGCACCGACCTGACGGCCGAGTTCGAGCTGACGGGACAGGTCATGCAGGTCAGCGTGGAGGTCGCGACCGTGGGCAGTTCCGCGCCCAAACGCGATGACTTCGCCTGGATGGTGCTGACCGCCCTGGCCGACGACGTCGACGCCGTGACCGACTCCCCCGACCGCATGGCGATCGTCTTGCGAAAGCGCCGAGGCGCGGCGAGGCCGGCGTGACGGAAAGGACTGGAGCCATGGCCACCAGCGAACACGCCGTCCCCGACAGGGTGCGCGCCCGCATGCTCTTCGCCGAACTGGCCGAGCTGGGACCCGAAGAGCCGCGCCGCCAGCGCATCCGGGACGAGCTGGTCGAGCTTCACCTTCCCCTGGTCGAATACCTCGCCCGCCGCTTCCGCAACCGCGGAGAGTGGCTCGACGACCTCACCCAGGTCGCCACCATCGGCCTGATCAAGTCCATCGACCGCTTCGATCTGGCCCGCGGGGTGGAGTTCTCCACCTACGCCACCCCGACGATCGTCGGGGAGATCAAGCGGCACTTCCGCGACAAGGGCTGGGCGGTCCGCGTGCCGCGCCGCCTGCAGGAGCTGAAGCTGTCGCTGACCAAGGCGATCAGCGAGCTGTCGCAGCGCGAGGGCCGCGCGCCCACGGTGGCCGAGCTGGCCGCCTACCTGAAGATGACCGAGGAAGAGGTCCTGGAGGGCCTGGAGTCGGCCAACGCCTACTCGACGGTCTCGCTCGACGCGCCCGACTCGGGCGACGACGACGCGCCGGCCGTCTCCGACTCGCTGGGCATCGTGGATGAGTCGCTGGAGGGCGTGGAGTACCGCGAGTCGCTCAAGCCGCTGCTCGAACGGCTCCCGCCCCGCGAGAAGCGCATCCTGCTGCTGCGCTTCTTCGGCAACATGACGCAGTCGCAGATCGCCACCGAACTCGGCATCTCGCAGATGCACGTCTCCCGGTTGCTGGCCCGCACGCTCGCTCAGCTGCGCGAGGGCCTGACCGCGGAAGACTAACGCTCTTCACCGTAGAGCGCCTTGGTGGTGGGAGGCGCCAGCAGCACGCCGAGGCCGGCCAGCGCGACCGCGAGCAGCGGAATCCCGAGGGCCGGCCGATCGGCGTTGATGAGGGTGATCGCGACCGGGATCACGAAGATCTGGGCCAGCACGCTCGGCGAGCGCCCCCAGCGCTCCAGCTTGAACAGCCCGCCCCAGGCGACCCAGAGCAGCCCCGCCCCGACGAGCAGCCCGAATCCGGCTTCGGCGACGGCGCTGGTCATCGACTCGGGCCTGCCCACCGCGGCCTCGACGCCGACGTAGATCCCGAGACCGAGCGCGATCAGCCCTTCCAGCGCGACGATCACCGCGGCCACCAGCAATGTCATGGGACGCTTCACGCGGCACACCCTACCGCCGCGACGCCCTGCCCCGGCGCGCAACCAACGCACCAAGTCGGACAAAGCGCTCAGCTATTACGCTGGCTGTATGCGCGCGATGTTGCTGGTCAACCCCAAGGCGACCACCACGAACCCACGGACCAGGGACGTCCTGATCCGTGCCCTGGGCGCCGCGATCGAGCTGACCGTCGAGGAGACCGGCTATCGCGGGCACGCGGCCGCGCTGGCGGCGAAGGCGTCGGCCGGCGGGTTCGACGCGGTCGCCGTGCTCGGCGGCGACGGCACGGTGAACGAGGCGGTCAACGGCCTGCTCAGCACGGGCGCCGCCACCGCCGAGGAGCGCCCGGCGCTCATCGTGATCCCCGGAGGCAGCGCGAACGTCTTCGCCCGGGCTCTCGGCCTGCCCAACGACCCGGTCGAGGCCACGGGCGCGGTGCTGGAGGCGCTGCGTGAGGGCCGCCGGCGGAGCGTGGGCCTGGGGCAGGCCCTCTGGGAGGACGAGAGCCGATATTTCACCTTCACCTCGGGCATGGGATACGACGCCGAGGTGATCAGGGCCGTCGAGGGCATGCGCGGCACCGGCAGGAAGGCCACTCCGGCCCGCTACGTGAACACCGCGCTGCGCCACTACATCGCCACGGACAAGCGCACCCCGGCGATCACGCTCAGCGGCCCCGGCCTGCCGACCACCGAGGGCATCTTCCTGGCGATCATCACCAACACCTCGCCCTGGACCTACATGGGCGCCCGCCCGATCATCCCGACCCCGTGGGCCAGCTTCGAGACCGGCCTGGACATGCTCGGCCTCCAGCGCCTCGGGCTGCCGACCCTGCTGCCGGTCATCCGACAGATCCTCACGGAGCGTGACACCCTTCCGACCGGCCGGCACCTGGTCCAGCTGCACGACGAGGCCGAGTTCACGCTGACGGCCGAGCGACCCGTGGCCTTTCAGCTCGACGGGGACTATCTGGGCGAGCGCGAATCCATCACATTCCGGGCTACACCGAACGCGTTACAAGTTCTGGTCTAGATGGTTACATTCGGTCATTGTGTGACGCATCCGACATCCATCTCCGCCAAAACTTCCCACCAACCCCCTTGCGTGTACTCTGCGTGGCTGAAAAGCTCATGAATGACGTCGGAACGTAGGACCTTTAACCAACCCCGTAGAGGTCCGCCGTCGTTCGTGCGGGCAAACCCCCGGGTCCACAGGATTCGGGTTATGTTCGCGCGAGTTAGTGAAACTCTTCACAAACGTAGTAGCCGCACGGAGTCAACCTACGGCTCCATCCACTAAGGAGTGACGCATGGACTGGCGCCACCGAGCTGCCTGCCGTGACGTGGACCCCGAGCTGTTCTTCCCGATCGGCAACACCGGCCCCGCTCTCATGCAGATCGAGGAGGCCAAGCAGGTCTGTCGTTCCTGCTCGGCCGTCGAGAGGTGCCTGCAGTGGGCGCTGGAATCCGGCCAGGACGCCGGCGTCTGGGGCGGACTCAGCGAAGACGAGCGCCGCGCCCTCAAGCGCCGCCGCGCCCGCGCCCGCGCAACTGCCTGACGTCTCCTGCATTACGGCGTAGCCGGCCTGACGCCACCCGCCGCCATGTGCGGGCGCCGATCGTGGGGATCGCTTCTCACGTCGGACGTGGTACTCGCCGTCACGGCGCATCCTTGGCCGCCCAAGTGGTCCGACCCCTTGGGCGGCCAAGAGCGCGCCGTGGCGGCAACCTTGTTTTCCGGGCCCTTCCCCTCCGCCGAGTTTTCCGGATCTTCCCCTCCACCACCGAGTTTTCCGGATCTTTCCCCTCCACCGAGTCTTCAGGGTCTTTCCCCGCCGGCCGGGAGCGGGATCGACAGCGACACCTCCGTGCCGCCGCCCTCGCGCGGGTCGATGGACAGTTTGCCCGACAGCTCCCCCACCACCAGCGTCCTGACGATCTGCAGCCCCAGGCTGGTGGTGTTCTCCACGTCGAAGTCCCCGGGCAGCCCGCGGCCGTCATCCCAGACCAGGACGTTCAGCCGGTCCTGCGCGGCCTCCACCACCACCTGCAGGCGCTTGGGACGGCCGTGTTGCAGGGCGTTCTGCAGGAGCTCGGTCAGCGCCATGGCCAGCGGCGTCGCGATCAGCGACGGCAGGACCCCGAACGCCCCCACGCGGCGCGGGGTGACCGCCGCCTCCGGCGCCGACACCTCACCCGCCATCGCGATCACCCGGTCGGCGATGTCGTCGAAGTCCACGAACTCCTCGGGCGCGTGCGAGAGCGTCTCGTGCACGATGGCGATCGAGCCCACGCGGCGCACCGCCTCCTCCAGCGCCTCACGGCCTTCGGGCACCCGCAGGCGCCGGGCCTGCAGGCGGAGGAGGGCGGCGACGGTCTGCAGGTTGTTCTTGACCCGGTGGTGGATCTCCCTGATCGTCGCGTCCTTGGTCATCAGCTCGCGCTCGCGGCGGCGCAGCTCGGTGACGTCGCGGATGAGGACCAGCGCGCCGATGCGGCCGCCGCCCACGATGAGCGGGATCGCCCGCAGTTGCACGATCGTGCCGCCCGACTCCACCTCGGTCTCCTTGGCCGCGCGCCCGCTGGCCACGATCATGAGGTCTTCGTTGATGGGCTCGTCGGAGTAGCACAGCTGCGCCGTCACCCGGCCCAGCTCGGCGCCCACGAGGTCGGCGTGCAGGCCGAGCCGGCGGTAGGCCGACAGCGCGTTCGGCGAGGCATAGGTGACGCGGCCGGCCCGGTCCAGGCGCAGCAGCCCGTCGCCCACGCGCGGCGAACGCACCAGGATCGGCTCCTCCCCCGAGAACGGAAAGCGCCCCTCCGCCACCATCTGCGCCAGGTCGGAGGCGCTCTGCAGGTAGGTGAGCTCCAGGCGCGACGGGGTGCGGGCCGACGACAGGTTCGTGGAACGCTGGATGACGCCGATGAACCGGCCCGTCCCGTCCGGCAGGGGCCTGCGCACGGGGATCGTCTCCTCGCGCACCGGGACGCCCGTGGACCAGTCCGGGTCCCCTTCCCGGCAGATGCGGCGCTCGTTCCAGGCGGTGTCGATCAGGTGGCGCTCGCCGCGGCCGACGACGGTGCCGACGATGTCGTCGTGGTAGACGGTGGGGCCGGTGGTGGGGCGCATCTGGGCGATCGCGATCCAGCCCCGCCCTTCCAGCAGGGGCGTCCACAGGATGAGATCGGCGAACGAGAGGTCGGCCAGCAGCTGCCAGTCGGAGACCAGCGAGTGCAGCCAGTCGAGATCTGCCTCGTCAAGGGCGGTATGGCGGACGACGAGGTCGCTGAGAGTCGGCACGAGTGCATCATGCGTGGTTTCCACCGCAACAACCAAACCGGCGCGTGGTTCCGCGGGCCGACCGGGCGCCGGCCCACGCCCTCAGGGTCAACCGGGTAGTTGTGTGGGGATCCAGTGCCTGGCTTTCCGGGGGGTGACTGGTTAAATGCGCACATGGATCCGCTGGCAGGACTGCGCAGGGCCGCCGGAGAACGTGCGGCCGCGGGGCTGAGGCGTACCTTGCGCCCCCGTACCCCCGACGACGACGGCCTGCTCGACCTGGCCTCCAACGACTATCTGGGCCTGGCCAGAGATCCCCGGCTGGTCGAGGCGGCCGTCGCGGCGGCCCGGGAGTGGGGGACGGGGTCCACCGGGTCGCGGCTGGTCACCGGGTCCACGCGGCTGCACGAGGCGCTGGAGAGCGCGCTGGCGGAGCTGTGCGGGGCCGAGGGGGCGCTGGTGTTCTCGTCCGGGTATCTGGCCAATCTGGGGGCGGTCGCGGCCCTGGGCAGGGGCGGGCTGGTGGTGTCCGACGCGGGCAACCACGCGTCCATCGTGGACGCCTGCAGGCTGGCACGGGGGCGGGTGGTGGTGGCGCCGCGCGGGGACCTGGAGGCGATGGAGAAGGCGTTGGCCGGCCGTACCGAGGAGCGGGCGCTGCTCGTCACCGACGCCGTCTTCTCCGTCGACGGGGATCTTGCCGACGTCGCGGCGCTGGCGGAGCTGGCCCGCAGGTACGAGGCGCTGCTGGTCGTCGATGAGGCCCATGCGCTGGGGGTCGTGGGCGAACATGGCCGCGGCGCGGTGCACTCAATCGGGCTTTTTCGGGAATCTCACATTGTGAGAACCGTCACATTGTCCAAATCACTCGGATCCCAAGGCGGAGCAGTGCTTGGAGCCCCGGAAGTGATCGAGACGCTGATCGACACGGGCCGGTCGTTCATCTTCGACACCGGCCTGGCTCCCGCCTGCGTGGGCGCGTCACTCGCCGCGGTGGATATCCTTCACAGTCAGCCTGAGCTGCCAGTACGCACGCGCGCCCGGGCGAGCGAACTGGCCGCCGTGGTCCGCGAGCTCGGCCTGGAAACCCGTGAGCCGGCGGGAGCGGTGGTGCCGGTCGTGCTCGGAGCTCCCGAGGTCGCGCTGGCGGCTGCCGCCACCTGTGCGGAGCACGGGGTTCGCGTCGGCTGCTTCCGTCCGCCGTCGGTCCCGGAAGGACGCTCTTGCCTGCGGTTGACCGCTCGGGCCAATCTGAGTTCCGATGATCTCGCGGTGATCAGACACGCCCTCACCGCCGTGGCAGAAGTGAAGGTGAGAGCGTGACTGAGGACTCCCCTCGCGTACCCAAGTACTACGACGTCAAACGGAGCCTGCTGGAGCTGACCAAGAGCCTGCCGGCGGGCCACGCGCTGCCGCCCGAGCGGACGCTGGCCGTACGCTTCGAGACCTCCCGCACGACGGTACGGCAGGCCCTCACCGAGCTGGTGGTGGAAGGCAGGCTGCTGCGCATCCAGGGCAAGGGCACGTTCGTGGCCCAGCCGAAGGTGGCGCAGGTGCTGCAGCTGACCTCCTACATCGGCGACCTGCGCACCGCCGGTCTCGAACCGGACACGAAGATCCTCGAGATCGGCTACATCACCGCCGACGAGCCCCTCGCCCGCCGCCTGGCCATCAACCCGGGCGGCCGGGTGCTGCGCATCCACCGCCTGCGCCTGGCCAACGGCGAGCCGGTCTCCATCGACACCACGCACCTGTCGGCCCGCCGCTTCCCCAGGCTGCGGCGTGAGCTGGAGGTGCACTCGTCGTTGTACGAGACCCTGCACAACGCCTACAACGTGCGCCTGACGGACGCCGAGGAGATCATCGAAACCGTTCTGGCCACGCCGTACGACGCGAAGGCCCTCGGGGTGGACGTCGGCCTGCCCATGCTGCTGCTCACCCGGCACGCCTTCGACGCCGACGGCAACCCGGTCGAGTGGGCGCAGTCGCTGTACCGGGGCGACAGGTACAAGTTCGTCACCAGGCTCCGCCGCCCATGAGCGTCGTGGTGGTGACCGGGACCGACACCGGAGTGGGCAAGACCGTCGTGACCGCGGCGGTCGCCGCCCTCGCCAGGCGGCGCGGGGCCGCCGTGGCCGTGGTGAAGCCCGCGCAGACCGGCGTACGGCCCGGCGAGGCCGGCGACCTGGACGAGGTCATCCGGCTGTCGGGGGTCACCAACACCTTCGAGTTCGCCCGCTACCCCGACCCGCTCTCGCCGGCCGCCGCCGCCCGCGCCTCGGGGCGGCCCCCGGTGTCGCTGGCCGAAGCCGCGGCCCGGATCGGCGAGCTGGCGGGCTCCCATCAGCTCGTGCTGGTCGAGGGCGCCGGCGGGCTGCTGGTGCGCTTCGACGAGGACGGCACGACGCTGGCCGACCTGGCCAGGCTGCTGACCGCGCAGGTGCTGGTGGTCGCCAGGGCCGGGCTCGGCACGCTCAACCACACCGCGCTGACGCTGGAGGCCCTCGCCCATCGCGGGCTGGACCTGGCCGGGCTGGTGATCGGGTCGTGGCCGGACGAGCCTGGGCAGGCAGAGCGCATGAACGTCGCCGACCTGGAGATGCTCGCCGCGCGCCCCCTGGCCGGAGTGCTGCCGGAGAACGCCGCCGCCCGCCCGGGCTTCGCCGATCTGGCGCACGCCGGGCTGGGTCCCACGCTGGGCGGCGGGTTCGACCCGGCGCGCTTCCGGGAGACGTTCGAACTGCGTGCCGGCTAGCAGCGGGCCTCGGGGAGCCGGCACACCTGGGCGGCCATCGTCCTGGCCCGCTCGACCAGCGGGCGGAAGTCCTTGACCGGCAGGCGGCGACCGGCGGCGCCGGTCTCCATGTAGATCATGACGGCCGCCCCCTTGCGCACGGCCACGAAGCGCACCGCGCTCTCGAAGCCGCCCTGGCCGGCCCTGATGCCCTCGTCGCCGACCTTGAGCGGACGGCTGGCGTAGGTCACCCGCGAGGGGCCCGTGCCCCGGTCGGCGCAGCGCCGGAGGTCGGCGCGGAAGCGCTTCATGACCGCCCGGGCGGCCTTTTCGTCCCGGTAGAGGGCGACCTGCTCGCCCTGCATCTCCACCTCGACGGTCTTGACGATGGTGCGCGCCGCGATCCGGCCCCGGTCGAGGGCCTTCCGGCCCGACCAGTACCGGTGCTCGCACGGGTCGAGCAGCAGGCCGGTGGTGCGCTTCTCGCTGATCGCCCACTGCTCGTAGCTCTTGTGCGGCCCCCTGGCCGCCTCCTCCATCTGCAGGAACCCCTCGGGCAGCACACTCGCCGCCAGGGCCGCCACAACCATCGCCGTCACGTTCATCCCGCATCGCCTCCCTCGCAAGATGAGATGCCGAGCCTGCCCAGGTTGTTCGCGGTGGCGGGGGTGGGGTTAACTCCACCCTGACTCCGCCCAGCAGGCCCCTGTCGAGCACCTGTGAGCAGTCCGTAGGTTTGAGGTCATGAAGGTCCCCCGCCCGTGGTCGGCCCGCACCTGGCTGGACACGGCGCATGTCGCCTCCGGCGTGCCGGTCGCCGCGGTCCTGGCGTGCCTGACGCTGGCCATGGCCGTGCTGCCGCCGCTGCTGCGCCGTAACGTGCGCCGGCTCACCGCGGTGCAGCGCTCGCGGCTGCGGGCCTTCGCGGGCTTCACGCTGCCTCCCGTGCCGCGCAGCGCCACCTGGCGCGACCATCGGTTGTGGCGGCAGATCGGCTTTCACCTTCTCGCGCCGGTGCTCAGCGCGTTCGCGGTGACGCTGGTCTTCGGGTTGTGGGGCGGCGGCGTGGTGGGACTGACCGCGTTCCTGCACCCGGTGCTGCAGCCGCCGCCCGGCGTGTTCCCCATCGACCTGCGCGAACCGCTCGTGTCGATGATCGTTACGCTGGCCGGGCTGGCGTTCTTCATGCTGGCGCCGTTCGCCGCCAGGGCCATGGCCGCGCTGGAGATCTCGATCGCGCGCGGACTGATCGGCCCCAGCCTCGCCGAGCTCGGCGAGCGCATCGAGACCCTCACGGAAAGCCGGGCCGGGGTGATCGACGCCGCCGACGCAGAACGCCGCCGGATCGAGCGCGACCTGCACGACGGGGCCCAGCAGCGGCTGGTCTCGCTCGCCATGAACCTCGGCCTGGCCCGCGCCACGCTCACCGACCTGCCGGAGCCGGCCAAGGAGGCGATCGCGCAGGCGCACGAGGAGGCCAAGCAGGCGCTGCGCGAGCTGCGCGACTTCGTGCGCGGCCTGCACCCCGCCGTCCTCAACGACCAGGGCCTGGACGCCGCGCTGTCCGGCGTGGCCGCCCGCTCGCCGGTCCCCGTCCGGCTCAAGGTGGACATCTCCCAGCGGGTCTCCCCCACGGTCGAGGCCGTCGCCTTCTTCGTGGTCTCGGAAGCGCTGACCAACATCGCCAAGCACGCCCACGCGCGCAGTGCTGAGATCAAGGTACGGCGGCGCGACGGCCGCCTGCTGCTCACCGTGGTGGACGACGGCAAGGGCGGCGCCAGCATGCAGGGCGGCACCGGGCTGCGCGGCCTGGCCCAGCGCGTCCGCTCCGTCGATGGGACGCTCAACCTTGAAAGTCCGCTCGGCGGGCCTACGATGATCGATGTGGAGCTACCGTGCGAGTAGTGCTGGCCGAGGACTCCGTCCTGCTGAGGGAGGGGCTCATCCGGCTGCTCGAAGCCTCCGGCATGCGGGTGGTCGCCACCGCCGGCGAGGCCGAGGGGCTGCTGAGGGCCGCCGAGGAACACCGCCCCGACCTCGTGGTGACCGACGTCCGGATGCCGCCCACGCACACCGACGAGGGCCTGCGGGCCGCGCTGGTGCTGCGCCGCCAGCAGCCGGAGCTGGCCGTGCTGGTGCTCTCGCAGTACGTCGAGGAACGCTACGCCGCCCAGCTCCTGTCCTCGGCCGCGGGCAGCGTCGGCTATCTGCTGAAGGACCGGATCGCGGACGTGACCGACTTCATCGACGCGCTGCGCCGGGTGGCGGCCGGTGGCACGGTCCTGGATCCCGAGGTCGTCTCCCAGCTCCTGCTGCGCGGCTACAACGATCCCCTGGAACGGTTGACCCCGCGCGAGCAGGAAGTGCTGAAGCTGATGGCGGAAGGCCGCTCCAACGCCGGCATCGGCCAGGAGCTGGTGCTCAGCGAGGGGGCCGTCGGCAAGCACATCGGCAACATCTTCACCAAGCTCGACCTGACCCCCGCCGAAGGCGACCACCGCCGGGTGCTGGCCGTCCTGCACTTCCTCAAGATCCGGAACCAGGCATGAGGTCGGTCTGGCTGGCCCTGGGCGCTCTCACCACGGTCATCGCCTTGATGGCAGGCTCCACCGTGGTCTGGGAGATCTTCGCCCACGCCCGCCCGCCCACGGTCCAGACCAACCGGACCATCCCGTTCAACGGCAAGCAGCTCACGGTCGAGGCCCGTGACAACGTGGGCGTCTCGATCGTCCCGGGCAACGCCGGCGAGGTGCAGCTCAACCTCCGCATGCGCTGGTCGCGGACGCGGCCCAAGGTCTCCGAGGACTGGACCGGCGGCAAGCTGACGCTGTCGGCCACGTGCCCGGGCGCCGAACCGGCCGACCACGAGACGATCTGCGAGGCCGACTACACCGTCTTCGTTCCCACCGAGACCACGCTCGACGTCGCCGTCGCCTCCGGTGAGCTGCGCGTCGGCGACCTGTACGGTGACCTCGCGATCTCCTCGGTCTCCGGCAACGTCGTGGTCACTCAGACCGTCGGCAAGCTGCATGTCAGGAGCGGATCGGGCGACATCACGGCCAACGCCCTGCGCGGGGAGTTCACCGACGTGGAGACCGGTGAGGGCGCCATCGAGCTCAGCTACCAGCGCCGGCCCATGAACGTGACGGCGGTCGTCCGTACTCACGGCAACATCCGCGTCTACGTGGAGAACGGCGCCTACGACGTCACCGTCCAAAGCGATAAAACGGACGTTGACGTGGTTCACGACCCTTCTTCCCCCCGCAAGATCACCACCCGCACGCAGGATGGTCAGGTGGACATCTGCTGCGGTTAAGCAGAGTCTGTTTACCGGGTAACCGATTAGGTAGGTTCCCGGCATGGAGTCTGTGAAGCATGCAGGTGACGCGGCCGTCGCCGTATCGAAGGCGTATGGCATCGAGACCATGTTCACCCTGTCCGGAGGTCACGTCTTCCCCCTGTACGACGGCGCCGTGCACGAGGGCATGCGGATCCTCGACGTCCGCCACGAGCAGAGCGCCGTGTTCGCCGCCGAGGCGACGGCGCGGCTGACCCGCCGGCCCGGGCTGGCGGTGCTGACGGCGGGCCCCGGCATCACCAACGGCGTCAGCGGCGTGGCCACCGCGCACTTCAACGGCTCGCCGCTGGTGGTCATGGGCGGCCGGGCGCCGCAGTCGCGCTGGGGCAGCGGCGCCCTGCAAGAACTGGACCATCCGCCCTTGCTGGCCCCGATCACCAAGCTGGCCTTCACGGCGACCGGGCCCGAGTCCATCGGCCAGGACGTCGAGCTGGCCTTCCGCACGGCGATCGCGCCGCACCGCGGGCCGGTGTTCATCGACTTCGCCATGGACCACCTGTTCGCGCCCTCGCCCGAGCATCCGGCCGACACCCAGACGCCCTCGCCGCTGGAGCCGGACCCCGACGGCGTGGCCACCATCGCCCGGCTGATCGGCGAGGCGGAGCGGCCGGTGCTGGTGCTGGGCTCCGACGTGTGGATGGACCGGGCGGAGGAGGCGGCCCGCGACTTCGCCGAGGCGTGGAAGCTGCCGGTGATCCTCAACGGCCAGGGGCGCGGCATCCTGCCCGCCGGTCACGAGCTGCTGGTGACGCGGGCGCGCGGGCAGGCGTTCGGCGAGGCGGACCTGGTCGTCGTGGTCGGCACGCCGCTGGACTTCCGCCTCGGCTACGGCTGGTTCGGCGGCAAGAACGACAAACCGCTGGCCCGCGTGGTGCACATCGCCGACGCGCCCTCGCAGCTGGCCACGCACATGCAGCCGGCCGCGTCCGCCGCGGGCGACCTGTCGGTGGTCTTCTGGAGCCTGAACACGGCCTGCGGCGAGGCGAACGTGAAGCCCGGCCGGTACGCCCCCTGGACCGCCCGCCTGGCCGAGGCGTCCCGGGCGGCCATCGCCGCCGACGCCGAGCTGCTGTCCGCCGACACCGACCCGATCCACCCGATGCGCATCTACGGCGAACTGGGCAAGGTCCTGGCCGACGACGCGGTGGTGATCGGCGACGGCGGCGACTTCGTCTCCTACGCCGGCAAGTACGTCGAGCCGAAGCAGCCCGGCAACTGGCTCGACCCCGGCCCGTACGGCTGCCTGGGCACCGGCCTCGGCTACGCGATCGCCGCCCGCCTGGCCCGCCCCTCCTCCCAGGTGGTGCTGCTCCTGGGCGACGGCGCCGCGGGCTTCTCGCTCATGGACGTCGACTCCCTGGTACGGCACGGCCTGCCCGTGGTCATGGTCTGCGGCAACAACGGCATCTGGGGCCTGGAGAAGCACCCCATGCAGATGCTCTACGGCTACGACGTGGCCGCCGACCTGCAGCCGCAGACCCGCTACGACCAGGTCGTGACGGCGCTGGGCGGCGGCGGCGAGCTGGTGACCCGGCCGTCGGAGATCGGTCCGGCGCTGCGCAGGGCCTTCGCCGCGGGCGTGCCGTACATGGTGAACATCGCGACGGACCCGCAGATCGCCTACCCGCGCAACACGACGGGAGTGTGAGCGCTACTGCTTGGGCGTCGCCGACGGCGTGAGCGCCGGCGGCGACGTCGGGCACAACTCGGTGTTGACCAGCGTGAGCAGGACCGGCTTCTTGAGCTCCAGCTTGGTGCCCGACCCCGGGTTCTGCTCGACCACCGTCAGGCAGCGCTCGGGGAAGGCGCCGCGCTCCTGGTCGTCCACGCGTACGCCGAAGCCCGCCTCCAGGATGATCCTGCGCGCCTCCGGGTACTTCATGTTGACCACGGCCGGGACCACCCTCTTCTCCACCGTGGGTGTGGGGGTGGGCGACGGCGACTTGGTGGGCTTAGGCGTGGGCGAGGGGGACTTGCTGGGCTTCGCCGGCTCCTCGGTGGGCTCGTCCGTCGGCTCCTGTGTCGGGAGGTCCCGGGTCGGCGTGGGGGTGTACGTGGGCGTGGGCCGCGGCCGGGCGGTCTTGGGCGGCTTGGTCGTGGGCGGCTTGGAGGTGACGTCGTCCTCGATGCCCGCGGGCTTCCCGGTCACCTCCGGCTCGCCGCCCGTGGTCATGCCGGTGATCGCGACCGCGCCCGCCCCCGCGCCGAGCACCAGGGCGATGGCGATGGCCGCGACCAGCCCGCCGCGGCGGGGCGCCTTGGCGGCACGGCGACCGCC
Organism: Nonomuraea typhae; assembly: GCF_009760925.1. Taxonomy (GTDB): domain Bacteria; phylum Actinomycetota; class Actinomycetes; order Streptosporangiales; family Streptosporangiaceae; genus Nonomuraea; species Nonomuraea typhae. The sequence continues at coordinate 22,392 of NZ_VRLV01000009.1, read as the reverse complement.
ACGCGGGGCGGGCACCGTCTGGTTGTCGTCGCCGGGCGGGCTCGGCATCGCACCGGTCGGGTACGGCACCTGCCCCGTGCCGGTCTGGTGCGGGCCCTGCCCCGTCTGCTGCGGCGCCTGTCCGCTCTGGTAGGCCCCGGGAACGACTCCGGTCTGGTACGGCTCAGCGGGCGGCTGCGCCGGAGCGGCGGCCACTTCGTCGGGCAGCTGACCGGCGGCGGCCTGGCGGGCGGCGCGGCTCATGTCGGCCGCGCTGGCGAAGCGCCGGGCCGGGTCCTTGGACAGCGCCGTCTCCACCAGCGCGCGCACGGGCGCCGGGATCTCGGCGGGCAGCGGCGGCGGCGCTTCCCTGATGTGCTTGAGCGCGATCGTGACAGCGCTGTCGCCGTCGAAGGGGCGCTGGCCGACCAGGCATTCGTAGGCGACCACGCCGAGCGCGTAGATGTCCACGGCCGGGGTCACGGGCGCGCCCTCGGCCTGCTCGGGCGCGCAGTAGGCGGCGGTGCCGAGCACCATGCCGGCGTCGGTGAGCCGGTTGGCCAGGTCGGAGCGGGCGATGCCGAAGTCGGTGAGCACGAGTGTGCCGTCACGCTGGACGAGCAGGTTGCCCGGCTTCACGTCGCGGTGCACGATGCCCTGGTCGTGGACGGCCTGCAGGGCGGAGGCGGCCTGCGCGATGAGCTCCATCGCCGGCTCGGGGGCGATGCGGCCGAGGCGGCCAAGCAGTTTGTCGAGCGATTCGCCGTCGACGAACTTCATCACCAGGTAGACGGTGTCGCCACTGACTCCGTAGTCGTAGACGTCGACGACGCCCGCGTGGTTGATCGTGGCCATCGCCCGGGCCTCGCCCTGGAATCGGGCGAGAAAGCCGGAGTCGTCCATCCGTCCGGGGAGCAGCACTTTGACGGCGACGGTCCGCGCGAGGACGATGTCCTCTCCGCGCCAGACCTCGCCCATGCCACCGGCGCCGATGCGGGTGTCGAGGCGATACCTCCCCGCCAGCGTCGTCCCTTGCGCGACCATGTCTCCCCCGGTACCCCCTGACTCTCCAACCCCGGTTTTACCAAAGCGGATCAGTGTCGCAGTGGGGTAACGCAGAGGTCACGGAACTTCGAGAGTGTATGACCCGGGCGCCCCATACGCCACTCATATGCCACCAAGCCGTATAAACCCTATCCTGCGGCCTTGCAGTGGACCTTGTCCGCGTTTCCCGAAGATCAGCCCCCAGTAGGGTGAAAGCCATGACGCTCACTCCCGGCCTCAGGGCACAGGTGCTGATCATGGTCGAGCGGGAGGACACCGCCGCCGAGGTCGGCAGCGGCGACGTCCCGGTGCTGGCCACGCCGCGGCTGCTCGCGCTGGCCGAGGCGGCCACGGTGGAGGCCGTGCGCCCGCACCTGGCCGACAGTGAGACCTCCGTCGGCACCCGCGTCCAGCTCGAACACCTCGCCGCCAGCCCCGTGGGCGCGCACGTCGAGGTCAGCGTGGAACTGATCGAGGTCGACGGGCGGCGGCTGGTCTTCAGCTTCACCGCCCGCGACCGGGCCAAGACCGTCGGGCAGGGAACCGTGGAGCGGGTCGTGCTCGACCGCGCGAAGTTCCTGGAGCGCGCTACTCGATGACGGCGAGCAGATCGCCTTCCTGGACGACGTCCCCCTCGGCGACCTTCACCGTCACGACCCCGGCGTCTTCGCTGAGGACGGGGATCTCCATCTTCATCGACTCGAGAATGACGAGCGTGTCACCGTCGTCGACGGTGTCGCCGCTGGCGACGACCACCTTCCAGACGTTCGCCACCATCTCCGCGCGTACTTCAGCCACGGTTTGAACTCCTCTTCCTCACGATTCCAACGATGCCATGCGCGCTAGGCGCGCATCCGCCCGACCAGGCCCGTGTCGTAATCACCACTGACAAACTCCGCATTCTCCAGCAGTTCCCCGCAGAATGGGAGATTGTTTTTCGGGCCCTCGATGGCAAACGCGGCGATCGCGCCCTTGGCCTGCGCGATGGCCTCCGCGCGGCTTTCGCCGTACACGCAGAGCTTGGCCATGAGCGGGTCGTAGAACGGAGTGACCGTGTTGCCCTCGACGTAGCCGGAGTCGATCCGGACGTCGGCCGGCTCCCGCCAGACCGTGATCTTTCCAGGTCCGGGGAAGAACCGCTTGGGATCCTCGGCATAGACGCGGAACTCGATGGCGTGGCCACGCGGCTCGGCCCGCACCCGCGGGCTCTCCCCGGCGGCCACCCGCAGCTGGAGCTCGACCAGATCGAGACCGGTGACGAGCTCGGTGACCGGGTGCTCCACCTGCAGCCTGGTGTTCATCTCCAGGAAGACGAAGTCCTGATGGTCGGCGTCGACCAGGCACTCGACCGTGCCGGCGCCCAGGTAGCCGACCGCCTCGCCCGCGCGCACGGCCGCGGCCAGCATGCGCTCACGCAGCTCGGGCGTGATGCCCGGCGACGGCGACTCCTCCACGACCTTCTGGTGGCGGCGCTGCACCGAGCAGTCACGCTCGCCCAGCGCCACGACGGTGCCGTCGGGCAGGCCGAGGATCTGCACCTCGACGTGGCGGGCCCGCTCGATGTAGCGCTCGAGCAGGATCGCCGGCCCCGCGTCCGCGTCGCCGGCGAAGCGCGCCGCGGCCCTGGCCGCCTGCTCGAACGCCTTGGTCAGGCCCTGCTCGTCGTGGGCGACGCTCATCCCGATGCCGCCACCGCCGCCGGCGGTCTTGACCATGACCGGGTAGCCGATCTCGGCCGCGGCCGCCACCGCCTTCTCCAGGTCGGTGACCGGCTCACGGGTGCCCGCCGCCACCGGCACCCCGGCGTTCTCCATCAGGTTGCGGGCGTTGATCTTGTCGCCCATCTGCTCGATCGCCTCGGGCGCCGGGCCGACCCACACCAGCCCCGCCTCGACGACCGCGCGGGCGAAGGCGGCGTTCTCCGCCAGGAAGCCATACCCCGGATGTACGGCCCGCGCCCCCGTCTGCCGGGCGGCCGCGAGCACCTTGTCCACGTCCAGGTAGGACTGAGCGGGATTGGCCGGGCCGAGCAGCACCGCCTCGTCGGCCTCCGTGACGAACGGCAGATCGGCGTCGGCCTCGGAGTACACCGCCACGGCGCGCAGCCCCAGCCGCTGGACCGAGCGGATGATCCGCCGCGCGATCTCCCCGCGGTTGGCGATCAGAACGGGTCCCAGGGTCTCAGTAAGCACGCCGCCCACCCTACGACCGCCGCCGGTGCCACCCCTTTCTCCCGAAACCACCGATCAGAGGGGGACGTTCTGTAGGAACCCCACAAAGAGGAACGGCCGGAAACGCGCTATCGACCGCTCAAACCCCCGACTCTTTGTATTGCGCGGGAAACCCCCCTAACTTCTCCCCCACCACCCCGGATCTACAACCGGTAGGCGGGCGCCCGGTCGACGACCCTGGCCAGCGCCGTGATGCAGGCGCCGTCGTACTGCGAGCCGGTGGCCAGCCGCAGCCGCTCCAGGGCCGCCCCGGCACGGTCGCGGTCGGTGGAACCCCCGACCAGGTCGTCGTAGGCGTTGGCCGCCTTGATGATCCGGCTCGACAGCGGCGGATCCTCGTCGATCGGGTCACACTGGCGGCGCACCACGTCGGCCACCCGGTCCAGCACCCCGGTCTGCCTGATCACCTCGGCGCCCAACTCGGCGATGCGCCTGGCCTGGTCCGGTTCGGTCAGCACGGTCGCCCCGCCCGGGATCGGGTCGCGCAGCGACAACTGCCCGATGTCGTGCATCAGCGCCGCGTACTCCAGCTCCAGCAACTCGGGCTCGGACATGCCCAGCTCCCGCCCGATCGCCACCGCCAGGCGGCTGACCCGCCGCGAGTGCCCGGGCTCGACGTATCCGCCCACCTCGGTCACCCGCGACAGCGCCCGCACGGTCTGCAGGTACGTGGCCCGGATCCCGGCGTACTTGCGAAAGGCCACCTGGGTGACCAGCAGCGGCGCGGCGAAGACCACCAGCGCCACCAGATCCATGCTGTGCGAGGCCAGCGCGAGCAGCACCCCGGAGGCGGCCACCGCCGCGCCCAGCGGGAAGGCCATCCGCAGCTCGTCGCGGACCGCGACCTTGAACGCGGTGCGCACCTGCTCGGCCCGCAGCATCGCCGCGATCAGCATGTCGATGCCCAAAGTGAGCGCGATCAGCGCCACCATCACCGTCAGCGCCGGCCACCAGGTGCCCCGATCCCCCAGCGTCAGCTTGTGCAGCGTGTCGGCCAGCGGCCGGAAGGCGAAGGCGAGCAGCGCGCCGGTCAGCAGCCGTCTGGCCATCGCGTCCAGGCGCGGCGGGCGGCCCACCGCGAGATGGGGCAGGGCGCCGGCCACCATGCCGACCGCGATCACCGCCACCACCTGCAGCGCCGAGTGGCGCAACGGGTTCGTGGCCAGGTCGAGCAGGACGGTGTACCCCAGCGCCGCCGCCGCGCCGATCGGCGCGACCTCCCGGTTGCCCGGCATCGTCAGCCGGGCCAGCTCGCCCACCGCGATGAGCGCGCCGAAACCGATCGCCACCTCGGGCCGCTCCAGCCCGACGGCCGCGGTGTGGGCCACGCCCGCCACCGCCACCAGCCCGGCCGCGCAGATGAGCAGCAACTGCCCCGAGTCGAGCCCCCGGAAAGGTTTGCTCACTGACCCGTCACCACTTGGATCGGCATCGTCGGATCGTCGTGGTCCTTGACGGCCGTGGCCTCCTCGGGCGGCGGCTCGACACGGCGCTGCGGCTGCCACGGGTTGCGTTCGAGCGCCTTGATGAAGGCGGCCACCATCACCGGGTCGAACTGGGTGCCCGCCCCCCGCTCCAGCTCCGCCACCGCCACCGCCACCGGGCGGGCGCCGCGGTAGGAGCGGTCGGAGGTCATCGAGTCGAAGGCGTCGGCCACCGCGATGACCCGGGCGAACTCCGGGATCTCCGCCCCGGCCAGCCCCATCGGGTACCCCTTGCCGTCGTGGCGCTCATGGTGGTGCATGATCCCGGCGAACGCCTCGTCGAGGAAGTCGATGCCGCGCACGATCTCCAGCCCCCGCATCGGATGCAGCTGAATCGCGGCGAACTCCTCCTCGGTCAGCGGCCCCTCCTTCTGCAGCACCTTCGTGGGCACGCCCAGCTTGCCCACGTCGTGGAGCATCCCGGCGTAGCGGATCGCGCGCAGCCGGTCCATGCCCATGCCGATCTCCTGCGCGATCATCGTGGAGGCGAGCGACACCCGCGTGCAGTGACCCCGGGTGTAGTAGTCCTTGGTCTCGACCGCCTGGCACAGCGCGGCCATCGTCGCGTCGTAGGAGCGCTGCTGCGCGTGATACTGCCCGAACGCCCAGCGCGCCACGAACAGCGGCAGCAGCACCAGCACCGCCGAGATCGACTGGATCGTGGCCCACAACCCCGCCACCAGAAGGCCGAACGTGCCGTAGCCGAGATAGGTCAGCAGGAACTGCACCATGCCGCGCATCGGCACCTCCACCGCGCCGACCTTCGTGGCCAGCGAGATCATGGTGAGCGTCAGCACGATGTTGAGCGGCACGAAGACCGCCGTGGCCACGGCGTAGGGGCCGATGAGGTCACCGAAGGCGTTGACCTGCGGCACGCCGGAGACTCCGCCTAACTGCTGGTAGACCCAGCCGGCGGCATAGCCGCAGAGCGCGAACTGGGCGCCGTTGAAGAGCCGCTTGATCAGCGGCAGGCCGGGCCGTACGCTCAGCACCGCCGTGAGGCCGACCAGCGCGGCGCCCTCCATTCCGATGAGCACGACCGCGGCCAGCGCGGCGGAGAAGCTCACGGAGACGGCGAACTGCTCCACGTTCAGCAGCGTCGGCATCGACTCGCAGACCAGGAACAGCAGAGCGAGCACCAGCAGAATGCCGAAACTCTCCCGGGCGACCAGCCACCCCTTGGTGATCAGGCTGTTGGCGAAGAGCGCGGCGGCCGCCCCGATGACGGCGACCAGATAGACCTTCGCAGGCCACGAAAGATCACGCATTGCGGCCCCCTTCGGGCGTCAGGTCCAGGAGACCCCGGGCGGCAGGGCGCCACCGCCGCCGCTGGCCGCGAAAAGAAGGACCACCGGTGTGATCAGCAGAGCTGCGGTGATCAGCCGGGCGGTGAGAACCTTCAACATCCACTTCCTCCACGTCGGATTCTGTGATTCACGCTACAGAAGTTGACGTGCGGAAACGGGTGGAGTCGAGAATCGCAAGCAAAGCGTAATCAAGCCACTACCTGCGGCAACTCTCCCGCGCCCACGCGACGGTGGCGCGCAGGCCGGAGGCCAGGTCGGTGGCCGGCTGCCAGGACAGTCCGTCGTAGGCGGGCACCGGATCGACGGCCATCGCCGGCAGGTCACCCGGCCGGGGCGGGGCGAAACCGGGCTTGTCCTGAGCGCCCACCGCGTCGGCGATGAGCGAGTGCAGGCGCCGGTCGGTGGTCTGGATGCCGGTGCCGAGGTTGAACCGGCGCCCGTTGCCGTCGCCGCCGCAGGCGCGCACGAAGCCGTCGGCCACGTCCTCGACGTAGACGTAGTCACGGGTCTGGGTGCCGTCGCCGTAGAGCACGGTGGGCACGCCGTTGATCAGCGCGTCGGTGAAGATCGCGACCACGCCGGCCTCGCCGTCGGGCGACTGGCGCGGGCCGTAGACGTTGGCGAGCACCAGCGTGGTGTACTGCAGGCCGTACAGCGCGTGGAAGGTCGAAAGGTAGGTCTCGCCGCTGAGCTTCGAGGCGGCGTACGGCGAGCGGGGGTCGGCCGGGGCGTCGCCGGGGACCGGGATCGCGGGCGGCCGGCCGTACACGGCGACGGACGAGGCGAAGACCACCTTGCGGCTGCCGCCCTCGCGCGCGGCGGCCAGGACGGAGGCGGTGCCCTCGACGTTGACCCGGGCGTCGTGCACCGGGTCGGCCACGCTCTTGCGCACGCTGATCTGGGCGGCCAGGTGACAGACGACCTCCGGCCGCCACTGCGCGCCCAGCTCGATCATGGCCGGGTCGCGGATGTCCAGCTCGCGCAGGTGGAAACGGTCGTTCTCCAAGGCCGCTGCCAGGTTGGCCCGGCCTCCGGAGGACAAGTCGTCCACCGCGAGCACCTCGTGGCCGTCGGCCAGCAGACGATCGACGAGGGTGGATCCGATGAACCCGGCTCCTCCGGTCACCAGCACGCGCATGGTGAAGATCTTAGTCGGAGAGCTCGGCCCTGACCTGTTCGATCCGGCCAAGAACCTTGGAACGAAGGTCGGCCGGGACGGGGTCGCAGCCGCAGTGCTTGGCCACGAGCTGCTTGACGACCTTGTCCAGGTCGTACTCCTTCAGGCACGGGCCGCACTCGTCGAGGTGTACCCGGATGTCGACGCAGTCGCCCTCGCCGAGCTCGCCGTCGAGGTAGGCGTAGACCTTGTCCAGCACTTCACGACAGTCGGTGTCGTGCGGGTTCCCACAGCTCATTTCGTCCCCTCCACCGGGACCAGGCCACGCTCGCGAGCATAGTCCTCGAGCAGGCTCCGCAACTGCCGCCTGCCGCGGTGGAGCCTGGACATCACGGTACCGATCGGGGTGCCCATGATGTCGGCGATCTCCTTGTACGGGAAGCCCTCGACGTCGGCGAGGTAGACCGCGATCCTGAACTCCTCCGGCAGGGCGGCCAGCGCCTGCTTGATGTCACCGTCGGGCAGGTGCTCCAGCGCCTCGGCCTCGGCGGACTTCAGGCCGGAGGAGGTGTGCGACTCGGCGCGGGCGAGCTGCCAGTCCTCGATCTCCTCGGTGCCCGACTGCTTCGGCTCCCGCTGCTTCTTGCGGTAGCTGTTGATGAAGGTGTTGGTCAGGATCCGGTAGAGCCACGCCTTGAGGTTCGTGCCCTCCTGGAACTGGTGGAACGAGGCGAACGCCTTGGCGAAGGTCTCCTGTAGCAGGTCCTCCGCATCCGCCGGGTTCCGGGTCATCCGGAGCGCGGCGGAGTAGAGCTGTTCGAGGTACGGCATGACGTCGCGCTCGAACCGTTCACTTCGCTGCTCCAGAGTCTCCGCGCCTGTCGCGGGCACCGGACCCACCCCCCTAAGATCACCGGTGGCCGGCTGTGGCGGTACACCGTACTCAGGGGAGAATACCTGCTTGCCACCAAGCCGCCGGTCACGGGGGGCAGGAGGCGGTATCTGGAGGCGACCTGCGGAGCGGTCGAGACCATCGGCTACTGCGAGCATGCCCCGCACAACACCCCCGCGCCCGCGTCTGTTCCCGCAAGATAGAAGGTGACGAACGACCCGGTGCGGGGAAAAAGAATACGTACCGGCTGGTAGCCCAGAACCCAGGAGTCGCGTGTGCTGCCCATTCCGGCCGAGGAACTGAACGGCTCGGGGACGCTCGGGCCGTACTGGACGTTCTATCGCGCGGTCGTCGCGGAACAGTTGAGCAGATGGCTTCCGGCCCAGCCGTCGGTGATCCTCGACCTGTCGGGCGGCCGGGGCCGCTGGTCCGGTCAGGCCGCGCGGGCCGGTCACAAGGTGATCGAGGTCGTCGACTTCCGCCGGACTGCCGACCAGTCCCGGCTGCGTGACATCCGGGTCCGTCAGGTGCGCTCCGACGACCTGTCCTTCCTGCCCGACGAGAGCGTCGACGCGGTGGTGGCCGAGGAGCGGGCCATGTCGGTGGAGCTGATGGCCGAGTCGGCGATGTCGGACGTGGCCCGGGTGCTGCGTCCCGGCGGGCGGGCGTTGCTGTGCGTGGACTCGCTGGTGCTGGGCATGGCGATCCTGGCCGAGCAGGGCCAGTGGCAGCACCTGCGGCAGACCGGCGAGGTCATGCTCGTGCCGTGGCCCGACGGCGGCATCACCCGCTGCTTCAGCAGCGGGCAGTTGCGCGAGCTGCTGATGGGCGCGGGCCTGGAGGTGGAGTGGGTACGGCCGCGCACCGTCCTTTCGCCCTCGACGGTGGACCACGTGCTGGGCTCCGACTCCAGGTCGCTGGCCTGGCTGGTGCGCACCGAACTGGAGGCGCACCCGGACGACGACGACACGGTCGGCATCCACCTGGTGGCCAGCGCCCGGAAGTCGGCCTAGCGGCGGCGCTCCTGTTTCGCCTGGCAGTGCACGCAGCGGGCGGCCTCGGGCCGGGCCTCCAACCGGCCGTCCGGCACGGGTTTGCCGCAGTCGACGCACTGCCCGTACGAGCCGTCGTCGATGCGTTTGAGCGCGGCGCTGACGGCCCTGCGTTGCGCGACGGCCACGTCGAGCATGGCCTGGACGCGGTCGGCGTCGGTCAGATCGGATCCGGCGTCGGCCGCGGAGCGCTCACGCACGGCGACGGGATCACCCGTCAGGACCCTGATCGAGCGGTCAAGCTCGGCCTGCATGCTCTCAAGGCGCTCCCGAGCGGTCGTGTCGTCCACGAATCCGCACCTCCGGGTGGGTGTGGGGAGCCGGACGAGACTCCCCGGCGGTCCCGCCCAGCGCAGTGGGGGTGGATGTGCGGTGACACCGAGTCATCGCTTTCCTCACCGGATGCCCACTAAGGGTGCTTCTTACACCTTCTAGAAAAGCGCGCTTTCCCCCTCCTCAGGGAGAGGTTTGATGAGGTCCGGCCCGTTGTTACGGACATTATTGACATCTGTGGACACCGGGGAGGCAACCAGTCGCCCCGACTGCGCCGGAACCAGCAGCCCCTCGGCCGTCCGGGTGTCGGTCAGCTTCGGATCGAGCCACTCGGCCCACCGCTCGCGCTCGATCATCATCGGCATCCGGTCGTGGATGTGCCCCAGCTCGTCCTCGGCCTGGGTCGTGATGACCGTGCACGTGACCAGCCACCTGAGCGGGTCGTCGTCCTCGCGCGTCTTGTCCTTCCAGAACTCGTACAGCCCCGCCATCGCCAGCACCCCGCCGTCCTCGGGATGGATGAAGAAGGGCTGTTTCTTCTTCTTGTCACCCTCGACCGGCATCCACTCGAAATACCCGTCCGCGGGAATGAGGCAGCGCCGCTTGGCGAACGCCTGCTTGAACGACGGCTTCTCGGCCAGCGTCTCCGCCCGCGCGTTGATCAGCCGCGACCCGATCGACGGATCCTTCGCCCAGACCGGCACCAGCCCCCACTTCACCACCCGAAGCTGCCGGACCGCCCGCTCGGCCTCCTCCGGCACCCTGCTCAGGACGGCGTAGACCTGCTTGGTCGGCGCCACGTTGTAGTCGGGGCTCAGCTCCTTGTCAGGCTCGGCGTCCAGCTCGACCTGGAACTCCTCCAGCAGCTCGTGCTTCTTCCGCGCCGAGGCGTATCTCCCACACATGTCCCCACACTGCCACGTACGGCTTTCGCCCGCACACATCGGCTGCGGCCCGCCGTATCGGCTGCCAGTAGGCTTTGAGCATGTCCGCTCAGCACTGGCCCGCCCCGGTCGCGGCCGCTCCCGTCGCCGCCGCCGTCGCCCTGCCCGGCTCGAAGTCGGTGACCAACCGCGCGCTGCTCCTCGCCGCGCTCGCCGACGGCCCGGGGCTGGTACGGCAGGCGTTGCGCAGCCGTGACGCCGACCTCATGGTGGCGGCCCTGCGGGCGCTCGGCGCCGGGTTCGAGGCGGTGCGGGAGAGCGCGGCGGGCGTCGACTGGCGGGTCACCCCTGGGCCGATCGTGGCCGGTGCGCAGATCGACGTCGGCCTGGCCGGGACCGTGATGCGGTTCGTGCCGCCGGTGGCCGCGCTGGCCGACGGGCAGGTGCGCTTCGACGGCGACGCCCACGCGCGCAAGCGGCCGATGGGGCCGATCCTCGACGCCCTGCGCGCCCTGGGCGCCACGGTGGACAACCACGCCCTGCCGTTCACCGTCAGCGGGCCGCTGAGCGGCGGCGAGGTGACGATCGACGCGTCGGGGTCGTCGCAGTTCGTCTCGGGGCTGATGCTGGCCGCGGCGCGGTTCGAGAAGGGCGTGACGATCAGGCACGACGGGCCGCCGGTGCCCTCGCAGCCGCACATCCTCATGACCGTGCAGATGCTCAGGGACGCCGGCGTGCACGTCGACGACGGCGAGCCCGACGTGTGGCGGGTGGCGCCGGGGCCGATCGCGGCGCGGGAGACGACGGTCGAGCCCGACCTGTCCAACGCGGCGCCGTTCCTGGCCGCGGCCATGGTCGCGGGCGGCAGCGTGAGCATCCCCGGCTGGCCGCCGAGCACCACCCAGCCGGGTGACGCGCTGCGGCGGCTGCTGGCCGAGATGGGCGCGACGGTCGAGCTGACGCCCACCGGCACGCTCACGCTCACCGGCACCGGCACCTTCAACGGCATCGACGCCGACCTGCGTGATGAGTCCGAACTGGCGCCCACGATCGCCGCGCTGGCGGCGCTGGCCACCACGCCGAGCCGGCTGCGCGGCATCGCGCACATCCGCGGCCACGAGACGAACCGCCTCGAAGCACTCGTCACCGAGATCAACCGCCTCGGCGGCGACGCGGAGGAGACCGACGACGGGCTGATCGTGCGCCCGCGCCCCCTTCACGGCGGTGTCTTCCACAGCTACGCCGACCACCGCATGGCCACCGCGGGCGCGGTCATCGGCCTGGCCGTTGCGGGCGTCGAGGTGGAGAACATCGCGACCACGGGTAAAACCCTTCCGGAATTCACCCGCATGTGGGGGGAGATGCTACGGGGAGAAGTCCGCTGAAGCGGCGCGAATACGACGAGGACGACGTCAGGGTCAGGCCGGGGAAGGGTTCACGGCCGCGGACCCGGATTCGCCCTGCCCACGACGACGCCGTCGAGGGCTTCGTGGTCGCGGTGGACCGTGGCCGCTACACCTCACTGGTCGAGGCGCCCGAGGGCGGGCGGAAGAAGCGGGCCAAGCCCAGCCGCCGGCTCGTGGTCGCGATGAAGGCCCGTGAGCTGGGCCGTAAGGGCATCATCGTGGGCGACCGGGTGGCGCTGGTCGGCGACGTCTCCGGCGAACCCGACACGCTGGCTCGCATCGTCCGGGTCGAGCCGCGCACCTCGATGTTGCGCCGCTCGGCCGACGACACCGAGGACACCGACGGCATCGAGCGCCCGGTCGTGGCCAACGCCGACCAGCTCGTCATCGTGACCGCCCTGGCCGAGCCGCCGCCGCGCCCCCGCATGATCGACCGCATCCTGGTCGCCGCCTTCGACGCCGACATCGAGCCGCTGCTCTGCCTGACCAAGTCCGACCTGGCCGCTCCGGACGAGCTGCTGGCGCTGTACGAGCCGCTGGGCGTGCCGCACGTGGTCGTGCATAAGGGCGGTTCGCTGGACGCGCTGCGCGAGCACGTGGCCGGGAAGGTCAGCGTGCTCGTCGGCCACTCGGGGGTCGGCAAGTCGACGCTGGTCAACGCCCTGGTCCCGGATGCCAACCGGGCGGTCTCCCACGTGAACGCGGTCACCGGCCGCGGCCGCCACACCTCGACCTCGGCCGTCGCCCTCGAGCTGCCCGAGGGCGGCTGGATCATCGACACGCCCGGGGTGCGCAGCTTCGGCCTGGCCCACGTGTCGGTGGAGACCGTGCTGGCCGCCTTCCCCGACCTGATCGAGGGCACCGTCAACTGTCCCAAGGGCTGCACCCACCGCGGCCCCGACTGCGCGCTCGACGCCTGGGCCGCCGAAGGCCACGCCGATCCGGCCCGTCTCGACAGCCTGCGCCGCCTGCTCGCCACCCGCGATCCCGACCCGTCCGCGGAGTAGGTCAGCGGTTGGGCCGCAGGGTCCACGAGACGGTCATCTCGCTGACCAGCGTGCCCTCGGCGTTCTTGATCTCCACGCCCACCTCGAACTCCGGCCGCTCCCCCGCGTCCAGCCGGGCGACGACCTCGTCCCGGTCGGCAAGCAGCCGCGCCTCGGCGGTGACCTCGCCCTTGGCCAGCTTGCGGTAGTGGATGACGGCGGTCGTGGCCAGGGGTACCGCCCGGGACAACTGGTCGCCCAGCGCGGACAGCATGGCCGCCCCCGAGGCCGACTCCGCGAGCGTGAACAGCGCCCCGGCGTGCGGCCCCTGAACGTGGTTGTGCAGGTCGGCCCGGTCGGGGAGGCGGCAGGCGGCGTACCCGTCCTGCACCTTGTCGAACTCGACCCCGATCGTGCCCGCGAACGGCACGGTCTGCAGCAGGAATGCGCCCACATCAAAAGACATGACCCCAATGCTACTCGTGAGTAACCAGACTCCCGGGAGGCATGGGAAAGAAAGGGGCAATCGACCTCTGATGCGTCGCGTGCCCGGCACGGTAGCGTGGCTCCTCGTGACGGGTTACATCGACGATCTACGCCTCGCACACGTCATGGCGGACGCCGCCGATGACCTGACCATGCGGCGGTTCAAGGCGGTTGACCTCAAGGTCGAGACCAAGCCGGACCTCACCCCGGTCAGCGACGCCGACCGGGCGGTCGAGGAGGCGATCCGCGGCACCCTGCGCCGGGCGCGGCCGCGCGACGCCGTCGTGGGCGAGGAGTTCGGCAAGACCGGCTGGGGCGCCCGCTCGTGGATCATCGACCCGATCGACGGGACCAAGAACTACGTCCGCGGCGTACCCGTCTGGGCCACGCTGATCGCGCTCATGGACCACGGCGAGGTCGTCGTCGGCCTGGTCTCGGCGCCCGCGCTGGGCCGCCGCTGGTGGGCGGCCAAGGGCGGCGGCTCCTGGACCGGCAAGAGCCTCACCAAGGCCAGCCGCATGCAGGTCTCGGCCGTGCGGGAGCTCAGCGACGCCTCGTTCTCCTACTCCAGCTTCGGCGGCTGGGAGAAGCAGGGCAGGCTCGGCGACTTCCTCGACCTGAGCCGCGCCTGCTGGCGCACCCGCGCCTACGGCGACTTCTGGTCGCACATGATGGTCGCCGAGGGCTCCGTGGACCTGTCGGCAGAGCCCGAGCTGTCCCCGTGGGACATGGCCGCGCTGACGGTGATCGTCGAGGAGGCCGGCGGCCGCTGGAGCGACGTCGCCGGCGCCGCGAGCCTTGAGGGCGGCAGCCTCGTCTGCAGCAACGGCCTCCTTCACGAGACCGCGATCGACCACCTCAACGCCCAGTCCCAGTAGGTCAGCCCAGCCGGAGGACCCGTTCCACCGCGCCCATCAGCTGTCCCCGATACCCGTCGCCGTAAAGCACGACATGCACCAGCAACGGGTGCAGCTGATGCAGGGGCACCCGCTCCCGCCACCCGTCCGCCAGCGGGCACTCCTCCCGGTAGGCGCCGAGGATCCGGTCCAGGTACGGCGTGCCGAACAGGTCGAGCATGGCCAGATCCGTCTCCCGATGCCCGCCGTGGGCGGCCGGGTCGATGAGCACGCCGGTGCCGCCCGACCACATCACGTTGCCGCTCCACAGGTCGCCGTGGATGCGGGCAGGCGGCTCGGCCGGCCCGGAAATTTCCGGAAATTTCGCGACCGCAGCCTCCACCTGAGCCACCTCCCCCGCCGACAACACCCCGGCCTGCCGTACGAAGGGGAGAACGCGGCGAGAAGCGTAGAACGCCGGCCAGTCGGACGCGGCCGCGTTGTCCATCGGCAGCTCGGCGATGAACCCGGGCCAAGGCGCCCCGAACCCGTCGGCCCCGGCGCGATGCATGCGCGCCAGCATCCGCCCGAACCGCTCGGCCGCCACCGGGGTCGGCCGCTCGGCCTCCACCCACGACAGCACCAGCCGATCCGCGTCCACGTCGATCACCTCGGCGGCCTCCGCCGCCTCCCCCAGCCAGCGCAGCCCCGCCGCCTCGGAAGTGAACAAAGCGGAAACAGCACCGGTCTTGACGAAGACCTCCCGCCCGTCGTCGAGCACCCCGCGCTCCAGCCGCCAGGCGTGTGAGGCGCCGAGGTGCTGGACCACCTTCACCGGAGCTCGGCGGCCAGCTGTTTGGCCAGCCCCTCCGAAGCGGCCCTGACCTGCCGCAACACCTCGTCGAAGCCGTCCTGGCCACCGTAGTAGGGGTCCGGGACCTCGGCGTCGGCCGGCGCGGCGGGGTCGTACGAGCGGAACAGGCGCACCTCCCGCCCCGCGGGGGCGAGCGTGCGGAGGGCGCGCAGATTGCCGGAATCCATCACGAGGACCAGGTCAAACCGGTCGAACCACTCCCGGGTGAACTGCCTGGCCCGATGCGCCGAGCCGTCGTACCCGCCGGCGGCCAGCGTCTCGGCGGCCCTCTGGTCCATGGGCCCGCCCACGTGCCAGTCTCCCGTCCCCGCGCTCTCCACGACCACGCCGGCCAGGCCGTTCTCGGCCAGCGTGGCCCGCAGCACCACCTCGGCCATCGGCGAGCGGCAGATGTTCCCCATGCACACCAGGCATACGCGATACGTCATGGGGTCCAGCATGCCGCTTGAGGAGCTATTCACACGAGGCGCGGCACGACTTCCGACACCGGTCACGACTCGTTTCATTTCCGTTCACTTTTCCCCAGTTTTATCTGTCTCGTAGAAAGCATGGATCTCCGTACGAGAAGGACACAAAACCGTGACCAGTGGACAGCGCCGCCTGAGCGCGGTGGCGACGGCCGCCTTCGTCGTTTCCTTCGCGGCGGCCTGTGGCGGCGGCGGTAGCACTGCGGCCAGCCCCGAAGCCTCCGCCCCGGCGGCCAGCAACAGCGCCTCCGAGCCCGCCGCCGGTCTGAGCGGCGAGATCAAGATCGACGGTTCCAGCACCGTCGCCCCGCTCATCTCGGTGGCCAGCGAGGCCTTCGGCGAGGAGCAGCCTACGGTCAAGGTTCCGGTCGGCACCTCCGGCACCGGTGGTGGCTTCGAGAAGTTCTGCGCCGGCGAGACCGACATCTCCAACGCCTCCCGCCCGATCAAGGACGAGGAGAAGACGGCCTGCGAGGGCAAGGGCATCAAGTTCACCGAGCTGACGGTGGCCACCGACGCCCTGACCGTGGTCGTGCCCAAGGAGAACACCTGGGCCAAGTGCCTCACCACGGCACAGCTCAAGAAGATGTGGGAGCCCGCCGCCGAGGGCAAGGTCAAGACGTGGAAGGACGTCGACGCCAAGTTCCCGGCCGAGGCGCTGAAGCTGTACGGCCCCGGCGCCGACTCGGGCACGTTCGACTACTTCACCGACGAGATCAACGGTGAGGAGGGCGCCAGCCGCAAGGACTACAGCCCCTCCGAGAACGACAACGACATCGTCACCGGTGTCGCCGGCGCCAAGGGTGGCCTGGGCTACTTCGGGTTCACCTACTACGAAGAGAACATGGACAAGCTGACCGCCGTCGAGATCGACTCCGGCAGCGGCTGCGTCGCCCCGAGCGTCGAGTCGGCCCAGGGCGGCAAGTACACGCCGCTGGCCCGCTCGCTGTTCGTCTACCCCTCGACCACGGCCGCGAAGCGCCCCGAGGTCGCCGCGTTCCTCGACTACCTGGCCGCCAACATCGGCTCCCTGGCCAAGGAGGCGAAGTTCATTCCGCTCAACGCGGAGCAGGAGGCCAAGCTCAAGAGCGACATCACGGCGCTGAAGGCGAGCTGATGGCTGCGCAGCCCGAAGCGACCGCTCCGGGGACCGGCAGGTCCCTGGCGCGGTCGCGCCCGCGTTACGGCGAAGCTCTGATCAAGGCGCTGCTGCTGGCGGCGGCGCTGGTCTCGATCGCGACCACGCTGGGCATCATCTACTCCCTGGTCGAGCCGACGATCGAGTTCTTCCAGGCGGTGAACATCGGCGAGTTCTTCGGCTCGACGAACTGGGGCCCGCTGATCAAGCCGGCGACCTTCGGCGTCTGGCCGATCGTGGTGGCCACGCTGGAGATCACCCTCATCGCGGTCATCGTGGCGGTCCCGCTGGGCCTGGCCGCGGCGATCTACCTCTCGGAGTACGCCAAGCCCGGCGTGCGCAAGTTCTTCAAGCCCGTGCTGGAGATCCTGGCCGGCGTCCCGACCGTCGTCTTCGGTTACTTCGCGCTGACCTTCCTCACGCCGCTGCTGAAGAACATCTTCCCCTTCCTGAACCTGGAGGCGAAGAACGCGCTGTCGGCCGGACTGCTCGTCGGAATCATGATCATCCCGATCGTTGCCTCCCTGTCCGAGGACTCCATGGCCGCCGTGCCGAACGGCTTGCGCGAGGGCTCCTTCGCGCTGGGCGCCTCGAAGATGCTGACCTCGGTCCGGGTCGTCGTGCCCGCCGCGTTCTCCGGCATCGTGGCCGCGACCATTCTGGCCATCTCCCGCGCCGCGGGCGAGACGATGATCGTGGCGGTCGCGGGCGGCTTCAAGTCGATCTTCACCTTCGACCCGACCAACGAGATGGCCACCATGGCCGCCTTCATCGCCCAGGCCGGCGCGGGCGACCTGTCCACCGGCTCGATCCCCTACAAGACGATCTTCGCTGTGGGCTCGCTGCTGTTCATCATCACCTTCGCGATGAACTGGTTCAGCGCCCGCATGGTGCAGAAGTACCGCGAGGTGTACGACTGATGGCAATCCTGTCCACACCTGCCTCGACCGTACGGCTGGCCAGCCAGGGCAGGCCGCTCAAGGAACACCTGTTCCGCGTCGCGCTGCTCTCCAGCCTGGCCATCGCCATGGTCTTCCTGGCCGTGCTGCTCGTCTACGTGGTGAGCCAGGGCTGGCACCGGCTCGACCTGAACCTCCTTCAGAACTTTCCGTCGCTGCGCACGGCCAACGCCGAGACGGCCGGCGTGCTGTCCGGCATCATGGGCACGCTCTGGGTCGTCGCGCTGACCGCGGTCATGGCACTGCCCACGGGCGTGCTCGCGGCGGTCTACCTGGAGGAGTACGCCGACAAGACCAAGTGGTACAACCGGCTGATCGAGCTGAACATCGCCAACCTGGCGGCCGTTCCCTCGATCGTCTACGGCATCCTCGGCCTCGGCGTCATCTCCCGCGGCTTCGGCCTGGGGCCCAGCGTGATCACCGGCGCGATCACCTTGTCGCTGCTGGTGCTGCCCATCGTGATCATCGCGGCCCGCGAGGCCATCAAGTCCGTGCCGCCCTCGATCCGCGAGGGGTCGCTGGCGCTCGGCGCCACCCAGTGGCAGACGATCTGGCGGCAGGTGCTCCCCGCATCGGTGCCGGGTATCGCCACCGGTTCCATTCTGGCGCTGTCTCGCGCGATCGGCGAGGCGGCGCCCTTCCTGCTGCTCGGCGCGGCCACTCTGGTCCGCTTCAACCCCGACGGGCTGAGCAGCAGTTTCTCCGTTCTGCCGGTCCAGATTTACAACCTGATCACCAACTCCAGGCCCGAGATCCAGATCATCGGCGCCGCCGCGATCGTGGTTCTGTTGGCGATCCTGCTGCTGATGAACTCAGTGGCCATCTGGCTCCGTAACCGCTACCAGAAGCGGTGGTAAGGAAGAAATGACCGAGATCATGCCGAACATCACCGTCCGCGGCCCAGAGGCCCCCCGCAACATCGAAGCCTTGGATCCGGTGTTCACCGTCGCGAACCTGAGCGTCTACTACGGTGACTACGAAGCCGTCCGCAACGTCGACATGACGATCGGCAACCGTGAGATCACCGCCATGATCGGCCCGTCCGGCTGCGGCAAGTCCACGGTGCTTCGCTGCTTCAACCGGATGAACGACCTCATCCCCGGAGCCCGCGCCGCCGGCACGATCACCTACCACGGCGAGGACCTCTACGGCGACCACGTCGACCCCATCGAGGTGCGCCGCCGTATCGGCATGGTCTTCCAGAAGCCGAACCCCTTCCCCAAGTCCATCTACGACAACATCGCCTACGGCCCCCGCGTCAACGGCATGAAGGGCAAGATGGACGACCTGGTCGAGCAGGCGCTCACCCAGGCGGCCCTCTGGGACGAGGTCAAGGACAAGCTCAAGCAGAACGCCCTGTCCCTGTCCGGCGGCCAGCAGCAGCGCCTGTGCATCGCCCGCGCGATCGCGGTGAGGCCCGAGGTCATCCTCATGGACGAGCCCTGCTCCGCACTCGACCCGATCGCCACCACCAAGATCGAGGACCTGATGCAGGAGCTGTCGCGCGATTACACGATCGTGATCGTGACGCACAACATGCAGCAGGCCGCGCGCGTCTCCGACCGCACGGCGTTCTTCACCGCCGACGTCGACGAGCAGCAGGTACGGCACGGCCGCCTGGTCGAGTTTGACGAAACCAGTCGGATCTTCACCAATCCCTCCGACAAGCGCACCGAAGACTACATCACCGGACGATTCGGCTGATGGCCCACCAGCAGACGGCATCCGAGGTGCACGGGGACACTCGTACGGCGCCCGTGCTGCTGGTGGCCGACCCCGACGAGAGCATCGTCCAGGAGCTGGCCACCGCGCTCGAACGCGAGGGCGTGACGGTCGCCGGCGTCGGCGACGGCGCGCAGGCGCTGCTCCAGGCCGGGGCTTTAAGGCCCGATGTGGTGCTGGTCGCCGCCACGCTGCCGGTGATCAGCGCCGTGGAGTTCGTGCGCGCGGTACGGCTCGCGCGAGCCGTACCCGTGCTGCTCGGCGTCGGAGAGGGGCATGCCGAACAGGCGGTGCAGGCTCTGGCGGCGGGTGCCGCGGCCTGTGTGGCCCGGCCGTACCGGGTGCTGGAGTTGCTCCCGTTCGTCCAGGCCGCCTCGCCGGAGTCACGGTCGCTGCTGCGCGTGGGTGAAGTGGAGCTCGACGTACGCGCCTACCAGGTCAGGGTCGGCGGCCACGCCGTACACCTGCCGCTGCGCGAGTTCGAGCTGCTGCACTACCTGATGCGCAACGCCGACCGCACGGTCACCCGCGAGCAGATCATGCGCCACGTATGGAACGCCACCGACGCGACCTCCACCAACACCATCGCCGTCCACGTCAAGAGACTGCGCGCCAGGCTCGGCGACGAGGACGACCAGCTCATCCAGACGGTCAGAGGAGTCGGCTATCGCCTCGTCACGCCCTAGCTAGCACCTAGCCGCACTTCCTGAACGACCTGAGGATGCGGGTGACCACGCCCTCGACCGTGGCGATGCCGTCACCCACGTCCGCGCTGCCCTCGGACAGGACCGCCACCGCGAACCTCCTGCCGATCAGCCCGGTGCTGACCACGGCCCAGCGCTTGGTCGAGACCCGCTTGAGCCAGCCGTTCTTCAGCGCCACCTGGTCGCCCTTGCACGCTCCCGCGCGCACGCCCCAGTTCTGGCCGTCGGCTACGCCGCGCATCAGCGTGAGCACGCGCTCGCGGTCCTTCGCCGGCAGCGGGCTCTTCTTGGACACCAGCGCGCTCATCAGCCGCACCTGGTCGTCGGCCGAGGTCTTGGTGATGCCCCAGCAGAACAGGTCGAGGCAGTCGCCCGGGACGCCCTGCGTGTGCCGCAGGCCGAACGCCTTCGCGGCCCTGCTGAACCCCGCGGCGCCACCGATCCGCGTCCACAGCCGGTCGGCCGCGTGATTGTCGCTGTAGCGGATCATGATGTCGGCGTCGTGCCGTGCCGCACGGTCCAGTTCGCGCCAGGGGGTCTTCCGCAGCAGGGCCATGAGAATGAGCGCCTTGGCGGCGCTGGCCGTGATGAGCCGTTCGTGGCGGTGGTAGCGGTAGATCCGCCCGGTGACCAGATCCCTGACCGTGGCCGTCACCGGCCCCGCCCGCCCTGCCAGGAAGGCGTCGAGCCGCCGGGTGATCTCCTTGGATTCGAGTTCGGGCGCCTTGACCGGCGCGGTTCTGGCCGGGCCGTACACCTCGCCGGCGGTCTCCCGTACGGCAGGCGAGGTGACCCGTGCGGCACGTACGGGCAGGACGCCTATCCCTCCGGGCAGCATGAGGACGGTAGCCAGGAGCACCCGTCCCCACACCTCACTAGCCCTTCCCCATGATTTCTCACGCATTATGGTGAGAAATCATGAAGACTGCTAGCCGCGCGTAAGCTCCGCGATCGACTCGTCGTCACAGGTCGCCCAGAAGCCGCCGACCACGTCCTCCAGGTGCTGCATCGACTCCGCCCGGAACAGCACATCCTGGTATTTCGTGATGTCGTACTCCGTCTGCCCCATCTCCCGCAGATCGAGCGGCAGGATCCGCATCCCCCGGAACTCCTCGATCTCCCCATAGGACGACAGAATCCCCGCCCCGTAGGCCCGTAGTTCCTCGCCCTCGGCCATCACGCCGAACTCCAGCGTGAACCAGAACACCTTCGAGACGAACTCCAGCGCCGCATCGCTCTCCACCCGCCGCGCCGCCTGCCCCGCAAGCCGGTACAACGCCGCGAACCGATCGTTGGCCAGCGCGTTGGCATGCCCGATCACCTCATGGATGACATCGGGCTCAGGCGTGTAGAACGGCACCGAATGATGGCGGATGTACTGCGTGGAGTGGAAATACCCATCATCCAGCACCCCGTAGAAGTCCCGCAGCGGCACCAGCCCCGCCGCCGGAAGGTACCGGAACCCGGTGAGCGGCTCCAGCAGCTCACTCACCTCTTCGAGCTGCGGAATCCGGTCGTACGGCAGGCCGAGCCGGGCAGCGCCGTCCAGGTACTCCGCCGTGGCATACCGCTTGTGCTTGACGGCCAGTTCGCCGGCGACCAGCGCCCAGATGCCGTGCTCTTCCTCGGTGTACTCAGCGGCCGGAATCGGCATTCCCCGCCGATGGTTCACCGCGAGCCCCGCGATCGCGTTGCGCCGGGCCCGATACACCGGGTCGGCGAACCCCGGGTGCGAACGCGACAGCTCGACCACGACCGAGCCGTCCCCCTGCGTCGCCACCGGGGCGAAGTACTGTGCTTCCTCGAACATGAGGAAATGACAGCAATTCCAGCTTTCGCTGGCAAGAGCGAGCAGTTCTCCTGCCCGATCCGCTCAATATCGCTTGCCGTGGACGTGAGACACTGGTCGAATCGCCCAGTTCTGAGGGAGACATCCGATGGATGCATTGGACGCCCGGCTCCTGGCCACCATGCGTGCACACCCGCGCATCGGCCTGACCGAGCTGGCCCGGCTGCTGGGCGTCGCACGCGGCACCGTCCAGGCCCGTGTCGAGAAGCTGACCGCGCGCGGCGTCATCGTCGACTTCGGCCCCACGATCGACCTCACCAGGGTCGGCTACCCGATCCTGGCCTTCGTCTGGCTCCAGATCGCCCAGGGCCGGCTGACCGAGGCCGTGGAGGCCCTCCACGCGGTCCCCGAGATCCTGGAGGTCCACGGAACCAGTGGGCAGCACGACCTGCTGTGCCGGGTGGCGGCGAAAAGCACCGAGCATCTCCAGGACGTCATCGCCACGATCCTGGCCTCGCCGGCCGTCCAACGCACGGACTCGACGATCGCCCTGTCCACACAGATCCCGTTCCGTGTGGAGCCGCTTCTTGGCGCATAAACACAGAAAGGGCCACCCCGTAGCGGGGTGACCCTTCCTGATCAATATTTGTGCGGCGGCGACCTACTCTCCCACACCCTCCCGAGTGCAGTACCATCGGCGCAGAGAAGCTTAACTTCCGGGTTCGGAATGTAACCGGGTGTTTCCTTCCCGCCATAACCACC
>NZ_VRLV01000008.1 GCF_009760925.1 Nonomuraea typhae | reverse complement strand
CCACCCACGCCGGTCCGCCCACCCACGCCGGTCCGCCAGCCACTTCCCTCGCGCCTCCGTCCACCCCGGCGCCGACCCCCAACCCGCTCACCCCGAGACCTCCGCCCACTCCAGCCCCGCCCGCCATGGGCCTTCGCCCTCGAGGCGCCCGATCACCCCCTCCCGCCCGAAGGAGGAAGTTCAGCCCCCGGAGCCGCCAGATCACCCCCGTTTGGACCGACGATGCAGCTCGGGTGTGCCCAGGTTGCCCAAGCCCGGAGCCGAAGGCGTGCAGCCAAGGAAGCGGAAGCGTTCAGCCCATGAAGCGGAAAGCGTGCAGCCAAGGAAGCCGAAGGCGTGCAGCCCATGAAAGCGCCCCCGGTCACCCCGGTCACCCCGGTCACCCCGGTCACCCCGGTCACCCCGGTCATCCCGGTCATCCCGGTCATCCCGGCACGGATGCGCAGCTCAGGTAGGGAGGGCGGTTTGGATGGGGATGGTGGTGCCCATGGTTACCAGGAGGCCGCGGCCCGGGGGGCCGCCTACGGCGCCGCGCGGTAGCCGTACCGTGAAAAGGTCGCCGTCGGCGGGGCTCTGGACGGACAGCAGTAAGCCGGTCCTGGCTTTGCGAGCCTCGGCGATGAAACCGCGGTACGACGTGGCCAGGTCGCCGGTCGCCCCGGCGATGATCAAGGCGTGGTCGCCGTCCCGGCCGGTGCGGAGGATGTCGTCCAGGGCCATGCCCAGAGGGGCGTCGGGGTTGATGAGTTCGGCGTCGTCCACGATGACGACGTACTGGGAAAGGCCGGCGACGAGGTCGGAGAGGCCGGTGCCGTTGCCGTCGAGGATGGCCAGCGCGCCCTCCAGGTCGCGCAGCGGGCTGCGGCGGGGGACGATCGCGATGACCGGGGTGCCACGGGAGATCAGGGAGTGGGCGGCGGTCAGCAGAGCCGAGGAGCGTCCGGAACGAGGTGGGCCCGCTACCACCGCGGCCGGCCCCTGGGCCATGAGGTCGATGCCCAGGGGAGCCAGGGCGTCGCCGCCGGCGCCGAGCAACGCCCACAGCGGGGACGGCGGGGTGTACGACGGAGTCAAGGCCATGGTCTGGTCTGCGGTGATGCGCATGGGCAGGGCGTCCACGCGCAGCGGCCGCAGGGCTTCTGGGACGGACGTGAGCTTCGGCGCGGATCTCGACAGCGACTGCAGAGCGGCTACCTGCGCCTGGCCGGAGGGGTCGTCGGCCAAGAGGGCGATCTGGGTTTCGACGATGCCGTGTTCGCCGGTGGACACGGCGCGGCCGGGCGGCATGACGGCCGGGAGGTGTTTGACGGGCAGGCCGGCCAGGGCGTAGTCGGAGGGGTCGGCCAGGCGCAGGATCAGGCGGTCGTCGAACACCGTGGAGATCTGGCCCAGCAGGCTCGAACGGTCACCGGTGACCACGGCCCGCAACCCCACCGCGGGCCCCTCCCGCAGGAGCTGGAGGACGGCTTCGGTGAGGCGGCCGTAGTCGTACGCCTCGAAGGCGGCCACATAGCCCTCCCACCGGTCCAGCATGAGGACCATCCAGGGCAGGCGATGCCCGGCTCGGCGGTACTCGGCCAGGGAGGAATGCCCCGCCTCGGCCAGCAGTTGCTGCCGCCGGCCCACCTCAGCGCGCAGCCGGGCCAGGAGGCGTTCGACCCGGTCCAGCTGGTCGCGGGTGACCACGGCCCCGCAGTGCGGCATCGCGACCAGCGGCAACAGGGTCCCCGAGCCGCAGTCGACGGCATGCACGTGTACGTCGGCCGGAGAGGTGTGCGCCGCGATGGCCCCGGCGATGGTACGCAACGCCGTGGACCGCCCGCTCCTGGCGCTTCCCGCGATCAGCAGGTGCCCGCCGTGCACCAGATCCAGGACGAACGGCCGCCGATCCTGCGCCCACGGCCGATCGGTGGTCCCGAACTCCAGCGGCCCCACCTCCCGAACCCCTGCCCAACTCTCCGCCCCCCGAGCCTCACTTTCCGACCCCCGAGCCTCACTTTCCGACCCCCGAGCCTTACTTTCCGTCCTCCGAGCCTCACTTTCCGGCCCGCGTGTCCCACTCTGCGGCCCGTGTGTCCCGTCCTCCGATTCGCCCGGCCCGAAGCCGTCGGAGCCGGTCAGGGTGCTGGAGGCCGAGCCGGAACCGTCCCCGGCGGCAGGTGAACCCGCACCGGACCCCGGCGATGGCAGGGGAAGGACGAGCTGCGCAGGAAGGGGATCGAGCCACGGGCTGGGCTGATGAGGGACGCCGGCCAGTGTGGCGGCCTCGGTCAGGGCGTCGGCCAGCAGGGTGAGGTCGGTGACAGGGGAGGTTTCGGCGGGTTCGGGGGGGCGGGGGAGGGGCTTGCCCAGGGTGTGCCAGTCGAGGTCGACGACCGTGACGGTGCGGCGGCCGCTGTCGTCGTCCCGGGCACGGCCGCCCACCCGCCCGGTCTGTACGGCTACCGCCGCCCCCGCCCCGGACTTCACGTAACACCGCCCCGGCGCCGACTTGGGAATGTGGGCGGCGTCCGGCATGTCGATCACGTCGGCGGACTCGTTGGGTTCGGTGACCCGGAGCGCGATCCGGAGCGAGGTGTTGGCCTGGATGTCGGCCGTCACCACCCCGGCCGGACGCTGGGTGGCCAGGATGAGGTGGATGCCGAGCGAGCGTCCACGCCGGGCGATGTCCACGAGGCCGGTGACGAAGTCCGGCAACTCCGCCACCAGAGCGGCGAACTCATCGATGATCAACACCAGCCTGGGCAAGGCGGGCAACGCAGGCTCCGGCCCGGCCGCCCGCAGCACCGGGGCCCCAGGACCGGCGATGGCGTCGTGCTGGTCGGCCAGGGCACGCAGCCGGGGAAGGCGGCCACCGCCCGGCGGATGGACCGAGGAGGTGTACGGCCTGGCCATCCGGGGGTCGGCGGCAGGCGAGGACCGGGCAAGGCGGGGATCGGAAGCACCTCGTGGGCCGGAGCCCGCGGCCGCGTCACCGGCGTGAGGGCTGCCGCCTGCCTGCCGCCCGTCGGCGCCGGAGCCGGTGGCTGGGGAAGGGCCGCCCATGCCAGGGCCTCCGGCCGAGGCGAGCTGGGCGTCGCGGGCTTCGGTGTAATCGTCAAGGTCCTTGGCCCCGGCCTCCAGGAGAAGGCGTTCGCGGCGTCTGATCTCGGCGCCCAAGGAGTCCAGGGCGCGCTGGGTCAGGTGGCCGTCGAGGTCGCTGACCATGCCGACCGTGTGCGGCAGCCGGGCGCACTCCTTGAACGCCGCCCCGCCCTTGTAGTCGATCAGCACGAACGACAGCTGGTCGGGACGGTTGGCCACGGCCAGCGAGCAGATCAGCGACTGCAGCAGCTCGGACTTGCCCGCGCCGGTGGTGCCGGCGACCAGCCCGTGGGGGCCGTCCACGCGCAGGTCGATCGTGAACGGGCCGTCAGGGCCCACGCCGAGCACCGCCCGGGTGGAGCCCGGGTCGCGCCAGGCGGACATGACGTCGTGGGCGGCCGGGGCGCGCATGCCGATCAGGTCGAGCAGGCGGACCGACTCGGGGAGCGCGCCGGACGGGTCGTCCCTGCTCACGTCGCGGATCGGGGCCAGGGACCTGGCCAGGTGGTCGCACCAGGTCGGGGACACCTGGTCGGTCAGGACCGTGCCGATGGCGTCCAGGCCGCCTCCGCGCAGCCGTACCAGACCATCGGCGCCGCACGCGGCGACCGTCGCGCACTCCTCGGGGAGCAGGCGCTGGTCGTCGTCGAGGGCGAGGGTGTAGACGCCCGCGCGGGGGCCCTGGCGCAGGACCTGCGGCATACCGGGCAGGCCGCGCAGCGCCTGGGCGCCGTCGAGGACGACGAGCACGTCGTAGGGGCGCTCGTCATAGGTCGTGTACGCCGGGGGCTCCGGGCCGCCCAGGTCGTCCCAGCCGGTGGGGACCTTGCCGAGTTCGGGGATCGCGGTGTTCTGGCGTTCGTCGATCAGGGCGGCCAGCTCGGCGACGCGGTGGGCGGCCGAGTCGGGGTCGGTGCCGACGAGGCTCACGCAGTCCTCGCCGCCGCGCGGCGCGCAGTGGGGCAGCCAGCGCACCCAGCTCCAGCGCGCCTCGCCGTCGGCATGCGCGGACAGCACCACCACCGCCAGGTCGCGCGGGCTGTGCAGGGTCGCCGCCTGGGCGATCAGCCAGCCGGTCAGGGCGGTGGCGGTGTCGCGCGGGCCGGTGACGCCGGCCACGCCCAGGCGGCGCATCGCCAGAGCCACCGGGACGGACGCGCACAACGGCGGCTCGATCGCCCCGCCGCTCTCCTCGACGAGTTCCAAGTTCGCGGGCAGGTCCGCCAGGCCGACGCGCAGCCGTAGCGTGTCGGGGTCGTGGATGCGGCGCTCCCACAGGCGTCTGCGCGGGCCCGTCGCCGTGAGCAGGACTTCGGCGGGATCGGGGGCGTCGGCGCGGCGGGCGCGTTCGTCGGCGGCGCGGGCCTGCTCGACCGCGCGGTCGTAGTCGTCCAGGCGCTGTTGGTACTCGCGCAGCGCCTGGCGGTGCTGCTTCTTGCCGTGACGGCGGTCGCTCCACCACTGGCCGATCATGATGAGCGGGGTCATCAGCGCGATGAGCAGGAAATACCACTGGCGCAGCACCAGCGCCAGCACCACCCCGAGCACCGCGGGCAGGAACGCGGCCAGCAACTGCAGGCGCAGCCCCTCCGTCTTGTGCGGCTTGGCGGGCTGCTCGAACCTGCGCTCCGGCTCGGGACGGCGCAGCCGCGGCGGCCGGTTGTAGGCCACGCCACCGTCGGCCGCCGGCGCCAGGTGCGCGTCCCGCGGCTCCACCGCGGTCAGCGTGAACACCGAGGAACCGCAGGTCAGCAAGGCATGCTCGGGCCAGTCGGCGGCGTCGGCGAGTGGCTTGCCGTCCAGCTCGGGCGGTCCGCCCGGCCAGGCGGCGCTGAGATCGGCGGCTGGGGCACCGTACCGGGCACGCTCAGCCTCGGCCCAGCGGTCGGCTTCGCGGCGTTCGTCCCGTTCGGCGAGTTCGGTGAGCTCCTCGGCGTACCTGCCCTTGATCTTGCGCCGCGGCGGCCCGGCAGGACGCTCCCGCCGCACCGGCTCGACGGTGATCGCCTCGGGCGTGATGCGCAACGTCGCGGCCTCGGGCGCGAGCACCGGATCGGGTACGGCTATCGCGCACATCGCATCAGAACCGATCACATGGGCGCCCAGGCTCAGCCGATGCACCGCCCCCGCCCCCGGACCGCCCACCACCCGCACCTCGGCCACGCCCACCGGCTCCTCGGTCACGGTGGCGCGGGCCAGCCGGCGGCTCAGGGTGATCCGGTCACCGTCGCGCAGCACCGCCTTGGCCAGCGCCCGCGAGTCGACCGGCCGCCCCTCGCGCCACAGGGTCGGCCCCTCCTGCCCGAGCCCGTCACCCCGCTCGGGGGCGCGCTGCTCGGGGATGCGCGGCCGTCCCCTTCCTTGGTACGGCGGTGCCGGCGACATCCCATAGGGGGCCCGGGACCTGGGCAGCTTGACCACCTTGGCCAGCGGCTCCGGGTCGCCGAGCGCCTCGGCCACGCGGGCTACGGTGACGCTGTCGTCGAGCTCGACCACCACGTCACGGTCGCCGTGCTCGTCGAGCACGGTGAACATGATCCGCATGCGCCGTCTCCTCGCAGGGGGTCGGACCTCGGCGTCACCGTAACGCCAGAAGTGAGGTTAGGCCCGCGGATTGACGTCACGGGCATGATCGGCCCTGCCTGTGGATAACCGGCCGTCTGTGGAAAACGGCGGGAGATTTTGCCAGCACTTGAGGCTCTTCCTGTGGACAACTCTGTGGAGAACCGCTTCTGGAGGAGGTCAGGCAAGGGGGTGGGGTCAGGCGGGCGGGTTGCGGGAAGTGCGTGGGTGGTGCCGGGGCCGGGAGTGGTGGTGCCGGACGGTGGGGTGTGGGGGCGCGCTGGTCGGGGGTGTGGGGTGGTGCAGGAGTGTTGCGTGAGGGTGTGGAAGGTGCGGTGGGGGCGTGAAGTGCAGACGCCCTACAAGGTGGTTCAGGGGGACTTCCCGGGCCGGGTCCGGTCGTGGAGTTCGCCGGCCTTCTCCTCCAGGAGGCCCGCGTAAGCGTCCACCTCCGCGGTGACCGCCGCCAGTCCGCTGGCCGCCCGGTGCAACCGGCCGGCCACCCGGCGGGCTGCCGGCGTCGTGGTCAGCCGTTCGACCCCGCGCTCCCGCACCCGTTCCACAAATGCCCGCACAGCAGGCCGTCCCAGGAGAAGCCGCACACGACCGCCCATGTCCCGAATGATCGCACACCCTGAACCCGTTCAGAAGTCATGACTAATGATCAATGTGACTCCTGTGACACAAGTGATTCCTGCGCTCAGTATCACGAAATTTCGGTCCACATCAACCAACCCAACCCAACCGGTCTGGCCAATTGGTGTTGACAGGCTCCCACCTGCGAAACGAGCATTGGTCACCGCATTCACACCCCACTCCCGCACGTGGATGCACATAATGGCGTGAATTCCAAAATTTCGCATATGGGAGCCCCCCACCCATGAGGACCAGCGAGAAACCCGCCGTGAATTCGGCGGGGCCAAGTGGCACGCTCTCCGCCGAGCGTAAGCTGCCCGTGCCGCCGCGCGAGCGCAAGCCTGCCCTGGCCGCCCTGGCCGTCCTTCTGATCCTGGGCGGCGCCCTGGCCACGACCTTGCTGGTGATGCGCAGCGGCGACCGCATTTCGGCCATCCGCGTCACCCAGCAGATCGGCGCCGGTCAGCAATTCACCCTGGCCGCCCTCCAGGAAGTGCAGATCGCCGACACCGGCATTGACTACGTTCCGTACGCGCAACGCGATCAGGTGGTCCAGACCTTCGCCACCGTGACCATCCTCCCCGGCACCTTGCTCACCAACGAAATGGGGATAAAAGCCAGCCAAGAGCTGGGCCCGGGAAAGGCGAAGGTGGGATTGGCCCTGAAACCCGGACAAATGCCGCAAGGGTTGGCCAGGGGCGATCGGGTCCAGGTGGTTCACGTGCCGGGGAAGGGCGGCGCGGAGCGGCCGCGGGTGCTGGCTCCGGCGGCGCTGGTCCACTTCGTCGACGAGAAGGACGAGGGCGCGGTGACCGTCATCGTGGACACCTCCGTCTCGGCCGAGGTCGTCTCCTACGCCTCCACCGGCGAGATCGCCGTGGCCGAACTCCCGGGGGCACGCTGACGTGGCGCTGATCGTACTGGCGGCCGACAAGGGCGCGCCGGGCGTCACCACCGCCGCGACGGCCCTGGCCGCCGTGTGGCCGCGGCCGGTGCTGCTGGCCGAGTGCGATCCCGCCGGAGGAGACCTGGCCTACCGGCTCCCGGGCGCCGACGGAGGTGTGCTCAACCCTGGCAAGGGGCTGCTCAGCCTGGGCGCGGTCGCTCGCCGAGGGATTGAGCCGGCCCAGATCCACGAGCACACCCAGAAGATCGTCGGCGGGCTCGACGTGCTGGCCGGGCTGACCCACGGCGAGCAGGCGGGCGGCCTGACCTGGCTGTGGGGCCCGCTGGGGCGCTCGCTGGCCGGGATCCCGGGCGCGGACGTCATCGCCGACTGCGGCCGCCTGGGCACCTACCCGCACGTCAACGACCTCATCGCCGAGGCCGCCCTCACCGTCCTGCTGACCAGGCCCAGCCTCGACCACGTGGCCCACCTGCGCGAACGTCTGTCCATCACCAAGGCCCAGGGCGTCGTGGTGATCGCCAACCCGCGCCGTTACCGCGCCTCGATCGACGAGGTGCGCAGGATCGTCGGGCAGCACGTGAAGTTCGTCCACGGCCTGGCCGACGATCCGAAGGGCGCCGAACTGCTGCGCGGCCAGTGGGGCGGCCGTCTCGACCGCTCTCTCCTCATTCGTACGGCACGCGACCTCGCGGGACGGCTGGTGAGTTACCAGTGATCGACCATTCCCTCGTCAAGCGCTTCCGCCAGGAGGTGGGTGACCGCCTGGCCCACCAGCGCCGCCTGGACCAGGCCAACGGCCTGCCGCCGATGACCGGCGAGGACGAGCGCCAGTTCGCCAGGGCGCTGATCTCGCAGGTGCTGGAGGAGCACGCGCGCAGCGAGATCGGCATGGGCCGCACGCCGCCGACCCTCGAAGAGGAGGAGGCGCTCGCGGCCGGCATCCACGCCGCCCTGTTCGGCGTGGGCCGCCTGCAGCCGCTCCTGGACGACACCGAGGTCGAGAACATCGACATCAACGGCCACGACAGGGTCTTCGTCTCCTACGCCGACGGCCGCGAGGCCATGCACGAGGCGGTCGCCGACTCCGACGAGGAGCTGATCGAGCTCATTCAGATCCTCGCGGCGTACTCGGGCCTGTCCAGCCGCCCGTTCGACACCGCCAACCCCCAGCTCGACCTGCGCCTGCCCGACGGCTCCCGGCTGTCGGCGGTCATGGACGTGACGATACGGCCGGCCGTGTCGATCCGCCGCAGCCGCCTCGGCAAGGTCTTCCTCCCCGACTTGGTAGGCAACGGCACGCTAAGTCCGGAAATAGCGAGATTCCTCCAGGCGGCGGTCAACGCCCGCCAGAACATCATGGTCGCCGGGTCCACCAACGCCGGAAAGACGACCCTGCTGCGCGCCCTGGCCAACGAGATCCCGGCGGGCGAACGCCTCATCACCGTCGAACGCGCCCTGGAGCTGGGCCTCGACCAGTTCCCCGAGCTCCATCCGAACGTGGTCGCCTTCGAGCAGCGCCTGCCCAACTCCGAGGGCCAGGGCGAGATCACCATGGCCGAGCTGGTCCGCAGGAGCCTGCGCATGAACCCCAGCCGCGTCATCGTCGGCGAGGTCCTGGGCGACGAGATCGTCACCATGCTCAACGCGATGACCCAGGGCAAC
This sequence comes from Nonomuraea typhae, assembly GCF_009760925.1. Taxonomy (GTDB): domain Bacteria; phylum Actinomycetota; class Actinomycetes; order Streptosporangiales; family Streptosporangiaceae; genus Nonomuraea; species Nonomuraea typhae. Next base: position 439,378 of record NZ_VRLV01000008.1, on the reverse strand, counting down.
GACGGCTCCCTGTCGACCATTCACGCCAACTCCAGCATGGAGGTCTTCAACCGCATCGCCACCTACGCCCTTCAGGCCAACGAGCGCCTGCCGATCGACGCCACCCACATGCTCATCGCCGGCGCCATCGACTTCGTCGTGTTCATCGAGAAGCGCAACGACTACGACCGCGGCGGCTCCCTGCGCCGCTACGTCTCCAGCGTGCGCGAGGTCAACGGCTGCGACGGCCGCGTGCTGTCCAGCGAGATCTTCGCGCCCGGTCCCGACGGCCGGGCCGTACCCCATGCTCCTGTCCAGGCCGATCTGGGGGGCTGGTGATGATCAACCTCGACCCGCTCACGATCCTCGCCGGCGCCGTCGCGGGCGGCGGCCTGTTCCTGCTGTTCCTTTCCCTGTACGGCATGCGGCCCCAGCCGAGCCGCCCCAGGCGCGAACTGATCAAAATGCTGACCACCCGCACCGCCATCGCGGCCGTCAGCGCCGTACTGATCATGGTGGTGACCGGCTGGCCGGTGGTCGCGGTGGGGGCGGTGCTGCTGGTGTTCGCCTGGCGCGGCCTGTCAGGAGGCGCCTCCGAGGAGCGTGCGGCGATGCACCGCCTGGAAGGGCTGGCCGCCTGGACCGAGTCGCTGCGTGACACGATCGCCGGCGCGGCCGGGCTGGAGCAGGCCATCCCGTCGTCGATCAGGGCGGCCGCGCCCATGCTCAGGCCGCATCTGCGCGTGCTGGTGGACCGGCTGCACACGCGCATGGCGCTGCCGGACGCGCTGCGGTTGTTCGCCGACGAGCTGGACGATCCCTCGGCCGACCTGGTGGTGGCGGCGCTGATCCTCAACGCCCGGCTGCGCGGGCCCGGCCTGCGCGACGTGCTGGGCGCGCTGGCCGTCTCGGCCCGCGAGGAACTGGACATGCGCCGCCGGGTCGAGGCCGAGCGCCGTTCCACCCGGCGCAGCGTGCAGATCGTGGTGATCACCGCGCTGGGCTTCGCCGCGTTGCTGGTCGTCTTCAACCCGACCTATGTGGCCGAATACGGCTCGTGGCTGGGGCAGGCGGTGCTCGTCGTGGTGGCGGGGTTGTTCGGCGCCGGGTTCGCGTGGATGCGGCGCCTGGCGAGGTTCGACAAGCCGACCCGGCTCCTTGCTCCGCACGGCGCCGCGGCGCCCGTTCCTCAGGCGGTGAAGCAGCATGGTTGAGGGAGTGCTGGCCGGAGGCTTCTTCGGGCTCGGCGTCTTCTTGCTGATGCGGGCCTTGTTCCCGGCGCGGCCCGGGCTGGTGGCCCGGCTGCTGGCGCTGGACGCGGTGCGCGAGGACGCCGGCGCGCCGCGGTTGCAGCTCGTGCTTCCCGACGAGGAGGTCAGCGCCTTCCGGCGGGGCCTGGGCACCCGCCTGGCCCGCTTCTACCTGGCCCGCGGCTGGGAGGCGCGCTCGATCCGGGCGGACCTGGCGCTGGTCGGGCGCTCGTTCGAGGGTTTCCTGGCCACGAAGGTGCTGCTGGCCGCCTCCGGGCTGCTGGTCTTCCCGATCCTGCTCGGCTGGCTGGTCCTGATGGAGCTGGGCTCGTCGGCGGCCATCCCGTTCTGGGCCGCCCTGCTCGTGGCCGTGGTCTTCTTCTTCCTGCCCGACCTGCAGATCCGGCGGGACGCGGCGGCCAGGCGGCGCGACTTCCGGCACGTCGTCGGCGCCTTCCTCGACCTGGTCTCCATGAACCTGGCCGGCGGCAGAGGCGTGCCCGAGGCGCTGGTCATGGCGGTCTCGGTCGGCGGCGAACAGCCCAACTGGGCGATGTCGCGGATCAAGGACGCGCTCAACGGCGCCAGGATCGTCGGCATCACCCCTTGGCAGGCGCTCGGCCAGCTCGGCGAGGAGATCAACGTCGATGAGCTGCGCGACCTGTCGGCCGCTCTGGGCCTGGTCGCCGACGACGGCGCGAAGGTGCGCGCGTCGCTCACCGCCCGCGCCGCCACCCTGCGCCGCCGTGAGCTGGCCGAGATCGAGGGCCGGGCGGGTGAGCGCTCCCAGTCGATGCTCGTTGCGCAGCTGCTGCTCTGCGCGGGCTTCGTGATCTTTCTCAGTTTTCCCGCCGCTATGAAGATGTTGGGGGCCTGATGGTCAATCATCCCTGGGTCGTCTACCTGGTCGCCTATCTCGGGGTGCGCGTCCACCGCGCGCGCACCGCGCCGTCCCGCGGCGCCTCCGCCGTCGAATGGGTGATCATCACCGCGATCATCGCCGGAGTCGCCCTCGGCCTGGCGACGTTGATCAGAACACTGGTCGAGCAGAGGCAGACCGAGATCCAGAACTCGTTCGGCGGTGGCGGTGGCAAGGAGTGAGCGTGGGGTCACCGCCATCGAGCTGGCCTTCCTCATGCCGATCATCCTGGCGGCCGCCCTGCTCATCGTTCAGATCGCGCTCTGGTTCCACGGCCGCCAGGTAGCCGAGGCGGCGGCCAGGGAGGGCGCGCGGGTGGCCCGTGCCGCGCCCGCCGACGCCTCCTGGGAGGAGGAGGCCAAGACGAAGGCGGAGGCCGTGGTCGCCGCGATCGGGCCGCGCCTGCTGAGCGAGGCGCGGGCCGACACCTCGACCAGGGAGCCGGACGAGCGCTGGGTCAGCGTGACCGGCAGCGCCGTACAGGTGATCCCGCTTCTGCCCGAGCTGGCGTTCACGGTGACCGCGACCTCCGGCGGGCCGGTCGAGTGCTTCCGCCCCGACGACGGAGGCGAGGACTGCGATGCGCAGGGCTGAGCGCGGCTCGATGGCGGTGGAGACGGTCATGCTCGCGCCGGTCTTCCTGCTGTTCCTGATGTTCCTCGCCGGCGCGGGCCGCCTGGTCGAGGGTCAGGGCGAGGTGAACGGCGCGGCCAGGGACGCCGCCCGCGCCGCCTCGGTGCAGCGGACCGAGAGCAAGGCCGAGGCCGCCGCCGAAGCCTCGGCCGGTCAGGCGCTGAAGGGCAAGTGCCAGTCGCACGAGGCCACGCTGTCGGGCTCCAAGTGGGAGGAGGGCGGCCAGGTCCGCGCCGAGGTCAGCTGCGAGCTGGACCTGGGCTTCCTCGGCTTCGGCGGCACCAGGCGGCTCACCGGCACCGCGGTGGTGCCGCTGGAACAGTTCAGGAGGGTCGAGTGAGCGGTGGCGAGCGCGGCTCGATGTCGGTGTTCGTCGTGCTCTTCTCGGTCGTGGTGTTCCTGCTGGCCGGGCTGCTCGTGGACGGCGGCGCCGCGATCAACGCCAGGCTGCGCGCGGCCGACATCGCCGAGCAGGCGGCCCGGGCCGGGGCCGACCAGGTGGACGTCGAGCACCTGCGCGCCACCGGCAAGGCCAGGCTGCTCGGCCAGAGCGAGGTGTGCGCGCGGGCCGACGAGGTGGTCGGCGCGCACGAGGGCGAGGAGATCTCGCGCGGGGAGTGCGAGCTGTCCGGTGGCGAGCAGGTGACCGTCACGGTGAAGGTCCGCTGGTCCGCCTTCTTCCTCGGCGCGCTCGGGTTCACCGGATCGGAGATGGAGGGCAGGGCCACCGCGGCGCCGGACGCCAGATGATCCAGACCGAAACGGGTCACTCGCTGGCCCGGGCGGGCCGTACATGACAACGCTGGGCGGAGAAGGGAGTGGCGATGCCGACGCGAGAGCCGGTGCGGCCCAGGCGGGCGCCCGCGCGCATTCCGGCCAGGCGGACCGCCGGTGACGTGGTCGCCGGGCTCGGGGCGCTGGTGCTGCTGGTCGCGCTCGTGGGCGGCGTGCCGTACGCGCTGCTCACGCTGGCCGGGCCGCCGATCGCGCCCGAGCTGCTCGACCTCGACGTCCTGACTAGCCGCGTCGGGCCGAGCACGATCGTCGCGCTGCTGGTCCTGATGGTGTGGCTGGCGTGGTTCCAGCTGTTCGTCTGCGTGATCGTGGAGGTTTACGCCGGTGTACGGCGGGTCGGCATGCCTGCCCGGGTCCCGTTGTCCGGCGGCACCCAGGTGCTGGCCAACAAGCTGGTCTCGGCGGTGTTGCTGCTGTTCACGGCTACGGCCGTGGCGGTTCCCGTCGCCCGGCTGGGCGCGCCGCCGCCGGTGGCCACCCCGGTCTCGACGGTCGCCATGGCGGCTCCGATCGTGGAGACGGAGGTGACGCAGAAGGCCAAGAAGGTGTATGTGGTGCAGCCGCCGCACGGCCGTCATCACGAGAGCCTGTGGGAGATCGCGGAGAAGTGCCTGGGCGACGGGCGGCGATATCCGGAGATCTACCGGCTCAACCAGAACAAGGAGCAACCTGACGGGACCCGGCTGCGGATGGCCGACCTGATCCGGCCCGGCTGGGTGCTGGACATGCCGGACGACGCCCGCAACGTGCACGTCGTGCCCGCCGGCCAGGGGCGGGTGGAGACCCTGCGCGAGCACCCGGGACGGGCCGCCCCGATCGGCATGGAGACCGGCGAGACGGAGTCGACGGCCAAGCAGGAGAACGCGCCGCTGGGCAAGAAGACCGACCAGCAGCCCCCGGCCGACACCAAACCGGACGTAGCCCCAGAAGTCACGAAAAATCCGGTTCAACAGGGTCCCGGGCTCGACCTGGTGGACTACCTCGCGGGGGCCTCCCTCGCGGCGGCGGGCCTGCTGGTGGCGCTGGGCAGGCGCCGGCGGCAGCAACTGTGGCGGCGCGCGTTCGGCCATCGCGTGGCCCGCCCGCGTGACGACGCCGCCAAGGCCGAGGTGGCGCTGAGGTTCGGCGCGGACGCGCCGGGCACCCGCATTCTCGACATCGGCCTGCGCCTGCTCGGCGCGGAACTCGCCGCCCAGGGCCGCACCCCGCCCACCGTCTACGCCGCCCACCTGTCGGCCGCCAACCTCGACCTGTGGATCCACCCGCCGGACAACGACCCGCCCACGCCCTGGACCGCCCAGGACGGCGGCCAGGTGTGGCGGCTCCACGCCCATGAAGGCCGCCTGCTGCAGGAACAACCCGGCGGCGCGCCGTACCCCGGGCTCGTCTCCCTCGGCTCCGACGAGTCGGGACGGGTGCTGATCGACCTCGAGGCGGCGCAGGGCCTGATCAACATCCGCGGCCCGCAGACGACCGCGGCGCTCGGCGCGATCGCCGTCGAGCTGGCCACCAACCGCTGGTCCGACCGGATGCGGGTCACGCTCGTCGGGTTCGGCGAGGAGCTGACCGCGATCGCCCCCGACCGGATCAAGGCCGTGGGCAGCCTCGCCGAGGTGCTGCCCGAGCTGGAGGCCACCGCCGCCCCGCGCGAGCAGGTGCTCACCGGCCGCGTCAACGGCAGCCCGCGCGACGCCCACTTCCTGCTCTCCGCGGTCGCCCCCACGCAGGAGGAGGCCCGCCGCCTGGCGCTGCTGGCCCGCAAGGACACCGCCGGGTACGTCGTGGCCGGCGACGTGCCGCACGCCACCTGGACCCTGGAGATCACCGAGGACGGCCGGGCGCGCATCGCCGAACTCGGCTTCGAGGTCACCGCGCAACTCCTGCCGCGCCGCCACTACAAGGCGCTGGTCGAGCTGTTCCGTACGGCGGAGCAGATGGACGGCGAGGCCGTACCCGAATCCGAGCCCCTGGACGACCTGCGCGCCCCCGCCGTCGAGATCCGCATGCTCGGCCCGATCGAGATCGTCGGAGCCGAACCCCTGGAGGAAGGCCGGATGGCGATCGCCACCGAGCTGCTGATCTACCTCGCCACCCACCCGGGCGGCGTGCATCCGGTCGTGCTCGGCGGCGTGCTCTGGCCACGCGGCGTGCAGATCATGGTCAGGGATGCCACCATCGCCAGGGTCGCCGACTGGCTGGGCAAGGAACACCTGTTCACCGACGCCTCCGGCCGCCTGCGCCTCGGCCCCGGCGTGCGGACCGACTGGGTGCTCTTCCGCGAGCTCGTCCGGCGCTCCCGCCGCGACACCGCCGCCAGGGCCGTCCTCCTCGACCGGGCGCTCGGCCTGGTCAGGGGCCCCTTGCTGAGCGGGCGGCCCGCCGGCAGGTACGCGTGGCTGGCCGCCGACGAGCTGGAGTACGACGTGGCCGCCGACGTCGCCGACGCCGCGCACCAGCTGTGCGAGATCCGCCTCGCCGACGGGGACGCGGACGCCGCCGTCGCCGCCGCCCGCGCCGGGCTGCTGCTGGCCGCCGACGACGAGGGCCTCTGGCGCGACCTGCTGCGCGCCACGCACGCCACCGGCGACCAGGTACGGCTGCGCGCCGTCGTGGACGGGCTGACCAGGAGGTCGTCCTCACACCCCTACGGCGGCGGCATGGCCCCGGAGACCGAGGCGCTGATCGACGAACTGCTGCCGTCCTGGCGGATCCACGTGGTGAGGGAGTCGTCGGCATGAGGGCGGCGCTGGTCGCGCTGGTGCTGGTGGCCGCCGGGTGCGCGGCGCAGCCGGAGCGGGTCTACACGCCCCGCGAGGCGGCCGCGGCCACGTCGGCGGCGCCTGCCGTACCCACACCGGTCACGGAGACGATCGCGGTCGGCGAGAAGATGAAGATCGAGGTGGAATGGCCGGCCGCGCCCGATCCGATCCTGAAGGCGTTCACCCGCTACTACGTCGACTCGCGCAAAGCGGTGGTGGGCGGCGGCGACGACTACCTGACGTGGGTCGAGGGCCCGGCCGCCAAGGACGCCTACGACTGGGTGCACGGCTTCCGCGGGCGATCGATGAGCGGCACCGCGAAGATCTACGCGCTGACCGTCAGCGCCCTCATGGGCAAAGGCGCCCAGATCAACGCCTGCGTGGACGAGACCGGCCTGCGCCTGGTCTCCAAGAGCGGCCAGGCGTACGCCCGGCAGCCGGAGTGGACGCGCGAGAGCTACCTCCAGGCCGTGGTGATCCGGCACGGCGACGACGGCGTCTGGCGCATCAAGGACTTCCGCTACAGCGACGAAGGGTGTGACCGATGAAACGCCTGCTCTCGGTAGTGGCCGCCGGCGTCCTGCTGCTCGACCCGGGTCCGGGCGGGAAGACGGGCAAGGGCTTCCAGGACGGTCGTACGGCGGGCGTCGAACTGGCCTTCTCCAAGATCGTCATCTCCGGCAACGGGGCCAAGGGCGGCAAGAGCGACGGCTACCAGATCAAACGCCCGTGCTGGTACGAGCCCGGCCCCGACGCGGGCGAGATGCTGAAGACCCAGGAGGACGTGCGCGCGTACTGGTTCCGCACGAACCCGAACGGCACCGAGGAGGAGTTCGAGAAGTTCCTCAAGCAGTTCAAGGACAAGATCGGGCAACCGGGCCGGTGGTGGACGCCCGCCTACAACGAGGCCGACAACCGGGGCCGCGCCTGCTGGGGCGGACTGGACCCGTTCGTCTGGGTTCCGCCCGGCTCCACCCCGCCCTCCGGCATCACGCTGGCGGAGCTGGCCGAGATCGCCCGCGCCGCGCTGACCGTGCCGGAGCCCACGATCAAGCTCAACCCGGACGCCAAGAGCTACGTCAACCTGCCGACCTGGGTCTGGCTGGACGACCTCGGCGAGACCCGCCGCTCGGTGACCGCCGCGATCCCGGGCGTCATGTCGGCCACGGTCACGGCCACGCTGGAGGACATCAAGATCGACTCTGGTACCGATGCCCGCCGGGCGGAGGTGCGCCAGCAGTGCGGCACGGGCGGCCGGCCGTACGTCAAGGGTGGCGAGTTCACCTGCGGCGTTCGCTACCTGCGGGCCTCGGTGGACCAGGACCGCAAGGTGTACGTGCTCACCGTGACCACCGTGTGGCCGGTCGAGGTGGAGGACAACGTGGTGCCCTTCCAGTACGCGCCGGTCCAGGCGCAGGCGCAGCGCGACGTCCCGGTGGGGGAGGTCCAGAGCACGGTCCGGCCCTAGCCGCGATCGGCCAGCACCCTGACCAGCGGGGCCAGTTCGGGTAGCTGCTCCGCCTCGGCCAGGACGTCCTTGAGCACCGCGTCGTGGGTGGGCGCGGCCTGCTCGAGCAGCGCGCGCCCGGCCGGCGTCACCTCGGAGTAGATGCCGCGGCGGTCGTCCTCGCACAGGTAGCGGCGCAGCAGGTTGCGGTTCTCCAGCCGGGTGACCAGCCGGGTCGTCGCGCTCTGGCTGAGGACGACCGCCCTGGCCAGTTGCTGCATGCGCATGTGCCACCCGTCCTGGCGGGCCAGCACGTCGAGCACGGTGTACTCGCTCACGCTCAGCCCGTGCTCCTTCTCCAGGGCCTTTTCCAGGCGTTCCTCGATCCTGGCGTGCAGTGCGGCGAGGGTACGCCAGCCCTGGGCGCGAGCCTCCACAGCGTCGTCGGCGATGGCCATGGTTTGACCCTCCAGCTCATTGTGTGCTCATATAGTCGGCGTGTGCAATTAATGTGCACGCTTACTAACGTCGTATGGGGGATATTCTATGCCTCTCGCCTTGTTCGCACTCGCGATCAGCGCCTTCGGCATCGGAACCACGGAGTTCATCATCAACGGCCTGCTCCCCGAGCTCGCCCACGACTTCGGGGTCACCATTCCCGCCGCCGGCCTGCTCGTCTCCGGATACGCCCTCGGCGTCGCCGTCGGCGGCCCGCCTCTGACCATGCTCGGCGGCCGGCTGTCGCGCAAGACCATGCTGCTGGCGTTGATGCTGCTCTTCATCGCCGGCAACCTCCTCTCCGCCCTCGCTCCGTCGTACGGCGTGCTCATGGTCGGCCGCCTCCTGGCCGCCTTCGCGCACGGCGCCTACTTCGGCGTCGGCTCCGTGGTCGCCGCCGGCCTGGTCGCCCCGCAGAAGCGCGCCAGCGCCATCGCCCTGATGTTCACCGGCCTCACCGTGGCCAACGTGGCCGGCGTCCCCCTCGGCACCTGGATCGGCCAGGCGTTCGGCTGGCGTTCCACCTTCTGGGTCGTCGTCGTCATCGGCGTGATCGGCCTGGCCGGCGTCATGGCGTTGGTCCCCAGCCAGAAGCCGGAGCCCGTCAGCCTCCGCACCGAACTGGCCACCTTCAAAAAGGGCGCCGTCTGGCTGGCCCTGGCCATGACCGTCTTCGGTTTCGCGCCCGTCTTCGCCATCATCACCTTCATCGCCCCCATCATGACCGGAGTGGGCGGTTTCAGCCCAGCCGCCGTACCCATGGTGATGGCCTTGTTCGGCGTCGGCCTGGTCATCGGCAACCTCATCGGCGGCCGCCTGGCCGACCGCGCCCTGATGCCCGCGATCTACGGCTCGGTAGCCGCCCTGACCGCCCTGGCCGTCCTGGTGGCCCTCCTGTCCGCCAGCCAGGTCGCCTTCATCGTGACGATCACCCTGTTCGGCGCGGCGGCCTTCGCCGCCGTCCCACCCCTGCAGACCCGAGTCCTCGACGCCGCCGCCGGCGCCCCCACCCTGGCCTCGGCCGCCAACATCGGCGCCTTCAACGTGGGCAACGCCATCGGCTCCTTCGCCGCCGGCCTCACCATCGACGCCGGCCTCGGCTACACCTCCCCAGCCTGGACCGCCGCCCTCCTGGGCCTCGCGGGCCTGGCCATCGCGGGCGCCGCCGGGCTCCAGGCCCGCCGCCATGCGCTGGTCGCGGCGTAGCGACATGCCAAGGGTCCGGTACGGCAACGCGTACCGGACCCTCGTTACGTGGTCAGCCGAAGAGCTCGTCGACGTGGCTGACGGTGGCGACGCCGGTCAGCCAGGAGTCGATCTGCTCAATGTCGGTGCAGCTCAGGATCCGGGATTCGGCGTCGTCCGGCACCTCGATGCCACGGTTCCGGAGGACTCTGACGACGGCCTTCGCCTCGCCCCTGACCTCACCCTCAGCGCGGCCCTTGGCGAGCATCTCCTCCTGGAACTGCTGCATGATCGGGCTCTTGAACTTCTGAGTCACTGTCATGAGTTCCTTCCAGAACGCTTTCGCTGCTTTCGTGGTCGCCCGCGAACTCGGGGGCGAGGGTGAGATTGAGGAAATATTACTGACTGTTTACAGCAGATGACGGAGAGTTTAGATCTTTGCCGACTCGTGCCCCAGCAGCCACTCCTTCACCGCCGTGCCGTAGTAATACCCCCCATAACCTCCACCGCCCGGAACCACCCGATGACACGGCACAAACGGCGCGATCAGGTTCTGCGCACAAGCAGATCCCGCAGCCCGGGCCGCACCCCGGGAAAGCCCCGCCAGCTCGGCCAGTTCCCCATAGGTGACGGTCGTCCCCGCCGGCACCTCGCGCAGCGCCTTGTGCAGGGCCCGGCGCTTGGGGGTGCCGGGCTGGGAGACGGGCAGGGTGTCGATGGCGGTCAGGTCGCCGGCGAAGTAGGCGAGGGTCGCCCGGGTGATGGGGCCCAGAGAGTCCACGACCTCCAGGCCCTCTGCCTGCAGGGCGGGCGTGAGCCGGACGAACATCTCGGCGGGGTCGGCGGTGAAGCCGGCCGCGACCAGGACGCCGTCGTGGGCCAGGAGGGACAGCGGGCCCGCGGGGGTGGGCAGGACTTCGGCTTCGATCATGACGAGCTCCAGAGGTGCAGGGCGGCGTAGGCACGCCACGGGCGCCAGCGTTCTACGTGGTCAGAGGGGATGTTCAGCGCGGCCATGCGTTTGGTCAGGACCAGGTCGCCCGTGGGCCAGGCGTCCGGGTCGCGCAGGGCGCGCAGGGCGATGTAGGAGGCGGTCCACGGGCCTATGCCGGGGACCTTCAGCAACTCGGCCACCGCCTCGGACGGTTGCATGCCGCCGTCCAGGTCGATCTGGCCCTCGGCCACCCGCGACGCCAGCTCTCGCATCGTGGCCAGGCGGCGGTTGGTGAAGCCCAGGCCGGTCAGGTCGGCCTCGGCCAGGACGGCGGCGCTGGGGAACAGCGGGCCGGTCCTGGTGACGATGCGGCCCAGGAGCGTGCGGGCGCCGGCTACCGAGATCTGCTGGCCGACCACGGCGCGGATGGCCAGCTCGAAGCCGTCGAACGTGCCGGGCACCCGCAGGCCGGGCCGGGCCCGCACCAGCGGCTCCAGGGACGTCGTGCCCAGGGCGGCGGCGATGGCGGCGGGGTCGGCGTCGAGGTCGAGGAGGCGGCGGCAGCGGGCCACGACGCGGGCCAGCTGGCGGGTGTCGTCGAGGGTGATGTCCAGGTTGAAGGCGCCCGGCCTGGGGGTCAGCGTCAGGGTGCCGCCGGGCACGAGGCGGGTGTAGGACAGGCCGTCCACCGTCTCCAGGCCGGGGATCGCGCGGCTGGCCAGGAAGGCGTACATGCCTTCCACGTCGTACGGCTCCCGCCGATGCAGTCGCAGGCGGAGTTCGGCGGCGCTCTCCGAGACCCCTGACGGCCCGGCGGTGGCCCGCAGTTCGCTGGGCGTGAAGCCGTACGTCTCCCGCATGGTCGCGTTGAACTGCCGCACGCTGCCGAACCCGGCGGCGAAGGCGACCTCGGTCACCGGCAGCGGCGTTTCGGTGAGCAACTGTTTGGCCAGGAGCAGCCGCCGGGTCCTGGCCACGGCCAAGGGGCCCACGCCCAGTTCGGCGACGAACAGCCGGTGGAGGTGCCGCTCGGTGATGTGCAGGCGCCGGGCCAGGCCGGCGATGCCGGTGTCGTCGGCGGCCCCGTCGTCGATGAGGCGCAGGGCGCGGCCGATGAGGTCGCCGCGCAGGTCCCAGCCGGGGTCGCCGGGGGAGAGCTCCGGGCGGCAGCGCTTGCAGGGGCGGAAGCCGGCGGCCTCGGCGGAGGCGGCGTGCCGGTAGAAGCGGACGTTGCGGGAGGCCGGCGTGCGGGCGGGGCAGATCGGGCGGCAGTAGATGCGCGTGGTCTTGACGGCCGTGTAGAAGCGGCCGTCGAACCGGGCGTCCCGTGCGGAGACCGCCCGGTAGCAGGCGTTGAAGTCGAGCTCTACGGGTGCCATGCGATCGACAGTATGTGCTCTTCGGGATTGGTGACTGGCCGAATTCGGACGTATGCATTGACAGAAAGATGACCATGTCAGCTAACCTTGTACATATGAATAGCTATTCAGAGGTGCAGATCGATGGCTGTAGCGTGAGAGTTGTGGACGCGCCCCGGGTCGAGTCCGTGCGCTCCCGGATGCCGGGTCAGGAAGACCTCGGCGACACCGCGGAGATCTTCGGGCTGCTCGGCGATCCCAACCGGCTCAAGCTGCTGCTCGCCCTCCTGGATGGCGAACTGTGCGTGTGCGACCTTGCCGCGGTGACGGGCCAGAGCGAGTCGGCCGTCTCCCACGCCCTGCGGCTCCTGCGCGCGCACCGGGTCGTCGCGGTCCGCCGCGCCGGCCGCATGGCCTACTACCGATTGGAGGACGCGCACGTGCGCATGCTGCTGGATCTGGCGATCGCCCACACCGGTCACACACAGGCGATCCACCCTGAGCGTCACCCCGAACACGACGGGAGCCTCTGATGGGAGCGGGGCACGGGCACGGTCACGCGGGCGCCAAGCACCGCTGGCGGCTGGTCGTCTCCTTCGTGCTGATCGGCTCCTTCTTCGGGGTCGAGCTGGTCTTCGGACTCATCACCGGCTCGCTGTCGCTGCTGTCGGACGCCGGTCACATGGCCGCCGACGTGGTGACGCTCGGCGCGGCGCTGGTGGCCACCCGCATCGCCGCCAGGCCCGACACCACGGGACGGCGCAGCTACGGCTCCTACCGGGCCGAGGTGTTCGCCTCGCTGCTCGCGGTCGTGCTCATGCTCGGCGTCGCGGTGTACGTCGTGGTCGAGGCGATCGGGCGCATCGGCGAGACGACCGAGATCGCGACCGGGCCCATGATGATCGTCGGCGCCCTCGGCCTGCTGGTCAACGTGATCGCACTGGTGCTGCTGCGCAGCGGCGCCGCCGAGAGCCTCAACGTCAAGGGCGCCTACCTGGAGGTCATGGCCGACACCGCCGGCTCGGTCGGCGTCATCGTGGCCGGCTGGCTCGTCAGCCAGACCGGCCAGCCGATCTGGGACACCGTCGTCGCCCTGGCCATCGGCGCCTTCGTCGCCATCCGCGCGGTCGGCCTGGGCCGGCAGGTGTTCTCGGTGCTCGGCCAGCACGTGCCCGAGGGCATCAGCGCCGACGAGGTGGCCGGTGATCTGGCCGCCATCGATGGTGTCCAGGACGTGCACGACCTGCACCTGTGGACGCTGACCTCCGGCATGCACGTGGCCACCGCGCACCTGGTGACCGACGAGGCGCGCAGCCACGCCGTACTCGATCAGGCACGTGACGTGCTGCGCGCCCGGCACGGCGTGGCGCACGCGACGCTGCAGGTGGAGCCCTCCGACCACAAGGGCTGCGACGAGATCGGCTGGTGAGTCAGCGCTCGGCGCGCAGCGGCGAGAAGGCGATCGGCACCCAGCTGAGGGACATGAACAGCGCGCCCGTCCACAACGCGGCGCGCACGCCCCACAACTCGCCGATCAGCGCCGCCAGCAGGCCGCCGATCCCGACGGCGCCCATGAGGACGAGGCGCATGGTGGCGTTCATCCGGCCGAGCAGCTCGTCGGGCGTGACCCGCTGGCGGAAGCTGACCAGCAGCACGTTGTTGAGGCCGGTGCGGTAGGTGAGCACGAACCAGGCGGCGGCCGAGACCCAGATCCAGGCGCCGCCGTCCAGCAGCGGCACCAGGAGCGAGGCCGGCGTGGTGATCAGGGAAACGATCCACACCGCCCGCCCCCTGCCGAGGCGGGCGCCGACGTGGTGGGCGGTGGCCGAGCCGGCCAGCGTGCCGACGCCGCCCACGGCCAGGTAGAGCCCGAGCACCCACTCCGGGTAGCCGAGCTCGGTGACGACCAGCACCGGCAGCAGCACCGCGTACAACGGGAAGCCCAGGTTCGTCATCGCGCCCTGCAGCACGATGGGGCGCAGCGTGGCGTGGCCGAGCACGAAGCGCACGCCTTCGGCGATCTGCCCGGCCATCCGGGGCGGCGGCGTGTCACGGACGCTCTCCAGAGCGGGCACCCCGCGCAGGAAGAGCGCCGACCACGCGTATCCCACCGCGTTCAGCAGCACGGCCGCCGGCGCCCCCGCCGCGCCCACGAGCACCCCGGCGAAGCTGCGGCCGGAGATGTCCATGGCCGCGTTCGTCCCGACGAGCAGCGAGTTCGCCTCGGTCAGGCGCTCGCGGCCGACCAGGCGCGGCACGAAGCTCTGGGCGGCGACGTCGAAGAAGAGCGTGCCGACGCCGGTCAGCGCGGCCACGACGTACAGGTGCCCCATGGTCAGCCCGCCCAGCCACGCGGCCAGCGGCACCGACCCCAGCAGTACGGCCCGGCCCAGGTCGGCCGCGATCATGAGGGGACGTTTGCGCATCCGGTCGATCCACGCCCCGGCGGGCAGCCCGACGATCAGCACGGAGATCGTGGCCAGCGCGCTGAGCAGCCCCACCTCCCCGGGCCCGGCGTGCAGCTCCACCAGGGCCAGCAGCGGCAGCGCGACGTACCCGACCTGGGCCCCGAAGGCGCTCACGGCCGAGCCGAGGTAGAGGTTGCGAAATCCTGCCTCACTCAGCAAAACGGTCATGCCTCGTACGATGATGAAATGTCGCTCAGGAGCGCGATGGATTAAGGCAGGAGCGAATCGAATGCCCCTCGAACTGTCCTTCACCGCCCAGGACGTGGCCGGCACCCGCTTCGCGATCTCCCCGCTCTGGGAGGTCGTGGCCAGCGTCCGCGTGCTCAAGGACCCGAGCGGCGTCAACCGCCCATGGGCCGAGCGGGTGCGCCGCCGCCTGGCCGACGTGGACTGGAGGCTGCTGGCCGACCTCGTCCCGATGCCCACGATCTCGCTGGTCTGCTTCCTCAGCCCGCCGCCCGCGACCGCGCTGCCCGACCTGGACCTGGAACTGGCCGGTCTGCTGGCGTGCGAGCCCGACGTGCGCGACCAGCTCGACACCTGGACCCACGGCCGCCGCACGCCCGGCATCCAGGCGTTGTACGACGACCCCGCACGCGGCCTGGCCCGGCTGGCCGAGGAGATCAGGGCCTACTGGTCGGCCGCGATCGAGCCCTACTGGCCGCGCATCCGCAACCTGTGCGAGGGCGACCTCCTTTATCGCGCCAAGGCGCTGGCCAGGGGCGGCGTCCGGGGCATGCTGGCCGACCTCGACGGCAACGTGAGCTGGAAGGGCGAGCGCCTGCTGCTGGACCACCGCTTCTGCCAGGGCACCCGCGCGCTCGACGGCCGCGGCCTGCTGCTGGTGCCCTCGGTGTTCGCCTGGCCGCGGATCTTCTCCATCACCGCGCCGCCGTACCAGCCGACGCTGCGCTACCCGCCGCGCGGCATCGCCACGCTGTGGGAGCACCGCGAGATCGACCCGCCGCGGGCGCTGGCGGCCGTGCTCGGCCGCACCCGCGCCCGCCTGCTGGCCTCGCTCGACCAGCCCGCCTCGACCCGTGAGCTGGCCGGCCGCACCGGCCTGTCGGAGCCCGGCGCGAGCCAGCACCTCACCGCGCTGCGCCGGGCCGGGCTCTGCAGCGCCCACCGCACCGGGCGCTATGTCCTCTACGCGCGTACGGCTGTCGCCGAGGCGCTACTTGCTGGAGACGCCGACCCCTAGGTCGAACTCCCGGTAGACCCGGGCCCAGAACCCGTCGCGCAGCCACACCCGGGCCTCCGGGTAGGGCCGCAGCGAGTGCCCGAGCTCCTTCTCCGCCTCGATGAGCAACTCGGTGTCGATGACCGTCGGCAGGATCGGCCCCGGCAGCAGGTCGCGGATGTTGTCGCGCCCGCGGGTGAGGATCCACTTCTGCGCCACGTGCTCGCCGACGTCCTCCACGCGGGGCCTGGAGGGGCCGAGCTTGGCCACCTGGCCGGGCTTGACCTGCGGCTTCGGGGCGGCCGGGCGGCCGGCGAAGACCTGGGCCGGCGAGGGCGCGGTGGCCGGGGGCGTGACGGGGACGGGCTGGGGGGCACGGCTGAAGAAAGGTCTCAGGAAATCCGCAGAAATGACTTCAACAGTGTCGGACTCCCACACGAGACGCTCGGCCTGGTTTGTTCCATAGGGTGGTTCGACGCCCCACAAATGGATCCGTACGCCGTAGGCTTGCGCGGCCTCGACGGCCGGCACCATGTCTTCATCGCCCGCCAGCAGGATCGTGTCGGTCACCGCGTGATGCCGGGCCAGCGCCTCGAGGTCGCTCCTGATCTGGGCGTCCACGCCTTTTTGCTGGCCACGGGCGTTCAGGTTGCCCAGTCGTACCTTCACCCAGGGCAACTGTGCGATCACCCGCTGATCGACGGTGGGCACGCGGTCACGGGCGGCGTCATACCAATAGATCCGCAGGAGTTCTCCAGAAATACGTGCTTCTGCATGTTTCTGCAGACTCTGGATGAGCTCATCCGCGGCCACCCGATATTCCTTGCGCTCCTTCGCGCCAAGCAGCACTTCACCTGCGGCGGCATACAGATAACCGACATCCACCAGGACGGCGTACTTCGCTGCCACAGGATGCGGCGTGAGGTCTGGGATGGGCATGTCGTCCTCCAGGCCGCGGCCTTAGTTGATCGGCTGACTATATACGCCTACTTTTCTAGATAGTCCCAACTCCCGGGGAAGTTGACACCCGTTTCCAAGGATCCTTCTAGGGTAGAGCGCTCATCCGCCAAGCCGACTTCCCCGGCGCGAGCCGGGTACGCATGCCTCTGGCCGGGTTACGCCAGGATTCGCGCTGACGGCGCGGCTCAGGGGCGGGGGCGGCCTGCCGGGCGGCCAGGACCGCTACCAGGGCCGCGAGCTCCTCGGGTGTGGCGTCGCCGCGGACGACTCTCAGATGCTCCCTCACAGCGGGATGTTCCCATGCTTCTTCGGCGGCAGCGAGGCCCTCTTGTTACGAAGCGCCCGCAGCGCCTTGACCACTTGCGGACGGGTGTCCGAGGGCCGAATTACGGCATCGACATAACCCCGTTCAGCGGCGATATACGGATTGGCCAGCGTGTCCTCGTATTCCATGACGAGCCGGGCACGCTCGGCGTCGGGGTCGGCGGCGGAGGCGAGTTCGCGCCGGTAGAGGATGTTCACCGCGCCCTGGGCGCCCATGACCGCGATCTGCGCGGTGGGCCAGGCGAGGTTGATGTCGGCGCCGAGGTGCTTGGAGCCCATGACGTCGTAGGCGCCGCCGTACGCCTTGCGGGTGATGACGGTGACGAGCGGGACGGTGGCCTCGGCGTAGGCGTACAGGAGCTTGGCGCCGCGCCGGATGATGCCGTTCCATTCCTGGTCGGTCCCGGGGAGGAATCCGGGGACGTCAACAAAAGTGAGGATCGGGATATTAAATGCATCGCATGTTCGGATAAATCGAGCGGCCTTCTCGGACGCATTAATATCCAAGCAACCTGCGAAATGCATGGGCTGGTTGGCCACCACGCCCACCGGGTGCCCGTCCACCCGGCCGTAACCGACCACGATGTTCGGCGCGAACTGGGCGTGGACCTCCAGGAACTCCCCGTCGTCCAGCACGTGCTCGATGACCCGGTGCATGTCGTAGGGCTGGTTGGCCGAGTCGGGGATGAGCGTGTCGAGCTCCGGATCCGGGTCCAGGTCGGCGGCGGCCTCGTAGACCGGGGCCTCGTCCAGGTTGTTGGACGGCAGGTAGGACAGCAGCGCCTTGACGTACTCGAGCGCGTCGTCCTCGTCGGATGCCTGGTAGTGGGCCACGCCGGACTTCGTGTTGTGCGTGTGGGCGCCGCCCAGCTCCTCGAAGCTGACCTCCTCGCCGGTGACCGTCTTGATGACGTCCGGGCCGGTGATGAACATCTGCGAGGTCTGGTCGACCATGACGATGAAGTCCGTCAGCGCCGGGGAGTACACGTGCCCGCCGGCCGCCGCGCCCATGATCAGGGAGATCTGCGGGATGACGCCCGAGGCGTGCACGTTGCGCTTGAAGATCTCGGCGTAGAGGCCGAGCGCGACCACGCCCTCCTGGATCCGCGCGCCGCCGCCCTCGTTGATGCCGATGATCGGGCAGCCGGTCTTCAGCGCCATGTCCAGAATTTTCACGATCTTCTCGCCGTACACCTCGCCCAGCGAGCCGCCGAAGACCGTCACATCCTGTGAGAAGACGCACACCTGCCGGCCATCGACCGTGCCATAACCCGTGATCACACCGTCGGAGTACGGCCGGCGGCCCTCCAGCCCGAACATCGTCGAGCGGTGCCGCGCGAACTCGTCGAACTCCACGAACGAGTCCTCGTCCAGAAGCGCCAGAACCCGCTCGCGCGCGGTCATCTTGCCCTTCGCGTGCTGCTTCTCCACCGCCGCCGCGGACCCCGCGTGCACCGCCTCGTCGAGCCGCCGTTCAAGGTCGGCGATCTTACCGGCGGTGGTGTGAATATCCGGCAGTTCCGGCAATTCCTCAGCAGCACTCATGCGCAGCAGGTTAGTCGCTCCTTCTACGCTGGTTCCATGACGGAGGCGGTTCGCACGCAGGGGCTCTTCAAGAGGTACGGCCAGCAGATCGCGGTCGCGGGCGTCGACCTCGTCGTCCCGTCCGGGAGTTTCGCCGGGCTGGTCGGCCCGAACGGCGCCGGCAAGACCACGACCCTCAGCATGATCACCGGTCTGCTCCGGCCGGACGGCGGCCGGGCCGCGATCGACGGACTCGACGTGTGGCGCGACCCGGTCCAGGTCAAGGCCAGGGTGGGCGTGCTGCCCGAAGGGCTGCGCCTGTTCGAGCGGCTGTCCGGGCGTGAACTGCTCCTCTACAACGGCCGCCTGCGCGGCATCCCCGCGGCCGAGGTCGAGCAGCGCGCCGGGGAACTGCTCGCGGTCATGGACCTGGGCCAGGCCGCCGACAAGCTCGTCGTCGACTACTCCACCGGCATGCGCAAGAAGATCGGCCTGGCCGCCGCGCTGCTGCACAACCCGTCCGTGCTCTTCCTGGACGAGCCGTTCGAGGGCGTCGACCCGGTCAGCGCCGACACCCTGACCGACGTGCTGCGCCGCTTCACCGCCTCCGGCTCCACCGTCATCTTCTCCAGCCACGTGATGGACCTGGTCGAACGGCTGTGCGACTGGGTGTCGGTGATGAGCGCCGGGCACATCGTGGCCCAGGGCCCGCTGGCCGAGGTACGCGGGGAACGCAGCCTCAACCAGGCTTTCCTCGACCTCGTCGGCGGCCCCAGGCACACGGGCGAGGCCGGCCTGAGCTGGCTGGGCGCCAACGGCGCCAACGGCTCCGCCGGCGCCGGCGGAGCCGGCGGCTCCGGCGCCTCCGGCAGCACCGCCCAGCCGGGAGGCGAGCGGTGAGCACCGCCCTCCTGTTCGCGCGGCTCAAGCTGCGCCTGGTCGCCGGCAACCTGCGCGGCGACCTGGCCCGCAAGTTCGGCTTCGTCTTCACCCTCATCGCCGCCGTCTCCGTGGCCGGCCTGGGCTTCCTGCTCATGAGCCTGCTCCGGCTGGCCGCCCCGGACCTCGCCCTCGACCTGGCCGTGCTCGCCTTCGCCGCGTACTGGATCGGCTGGGCCGTCGTCCCGCTGCTCGCCTTCGGCCTGGACGACACGCTCGACCCGGCCAGGCTCTCGCTCTTCCCGCTGCGCACCCACCAGCTCGCCGTCGGCATGTTCGCCGCCTCGGCCACCGGCGTGTGGCCCGCCGCCACCCTCGTGGTCACCACGGGCGCCCTGGTCGGCGTGGCGAGCGGGATCGGCGGCGTGCTCATCGGCGTCGTCGCCGTCTGCCTGCAGTTCGCCCTGTGCCTGGTCACCTCCCGCCTGGTCACCACCGCGCTGTCCGGCGCGCTGCGCTCGCGACGGGGCCGTGACGCGCTGGCCGTCGCGGCGATCTTCGCGATCCTGCTGTTCCAGCTGCCCAACCTCATCGCCAACCAGGGGCTCGGCGACCCGCTGGCGCTCATCCGCGGCTCGGCCGAGGTGCTGCGATGGACCCCGCCCGGCCTGGCCGCCCACGCCATCGCCGACGGCGGCCCGGTCGCCCTCGCCGAGGTCCTGGTGCTGGCGGTGATCGTCGTGGCGATCGGCTGGCTGTGGATCAAGGCGCTCGGCCGGGCGCTGGTGACCACCGACGCCTCCACCCAGGCGGCTTCGGTCCGCCGCTCCAGCGGCCTCGTCGACCGCTTCCTGCCCGACGGCCCGCTGGCGGCCGTGGTCACCAAGGAGCTGAAGTACATCAGGCGCGACCCGCGCTTCCGCGTGGGCTGGTTCGCCTCGATCGTGGTCACCGGGGCGATCGCCTTCTCCACGACCGGCCAGAACCTTCAGGGCAGCCTGCCCACCGTGCTCGGCCCGGCCTGCCTGGGCGCGATGATGCTGGCGCTGCAGTCGTGCAACGCCTTCGGCATCGACGGCCGCTCCCTGTGGATGAACGCGGTGGCCTTCGGCGACGAACGCGGCCTGCGCATCGACCTGACCGGCCGCCACCTGGCCGGCGCCCTGGTCGCGCTGCCCCTGCTGCTGCTCATGGTCACGGCCGTGGCCCTGTTCACCGGCGTGCCGTCGGCGATCCTGCCCGCCGCCCTGACCTCCTGGGGCGTGTACGGCATCGGCGTAGGCGTGGGCGCCATGACCAGCGTGCTCCTGCCGTACACGGTGCCCGACCGCCTCAACGCCTTCACCGGCGCCGCCCCCGGCCAGGGCGGGCAGGCGTTCGCCGCCTCGTTCGGCGCGATGATCGGCATCGTCGGGCTGGGCCTGCCGCTGGTGCTGCCGGTGCTGCTCGGCCTGCCGTGGGTGAGCGTCCTGGCGCTGCCGTACGGCGTGGCGGTGGAGTACTTCGGCACCCGGCTGGCCGCCCGCGTGGGCCACGCGCGCATGCCCGAGGTGCTGGACGCGGTGTCAAAGCCCACGTGAACAGTGGTCTAGTCCAATAAGTGAGACCGGTCGCCAGCTGTTCACCGGCACTCTGTACCCTTCGGAGCATGACTGACCAGGCAGTTGAACGCCGCAGCGCCGCTGTCGTCGAGATGCCGGACGAGCTCCGCCGAGACGTGAAACTGCTCGGCAGACTGCTCGGTGACGTGGTCGCCGAGCAGGGCGGCAAGGATCTTCTTGCCGACGTCGAGCGGCTGCGCAAGGCCGTGATCGCCGCGCGCAGGGGAGAGGTCTCGGCCGACGAGATCGCCGCGATGGTCGCCGAGTGGGAGATCGACCGGGCGGTGCAGATCGCCCGCGCCTTCACCTGTTACTTCCACCTGGCCAACCTCGCCGAGGAGCACTACCGCATCAGGACGCTCCGGGAGCGCGACACCGAGGGCGAGGTGCTCAAGGAGTCCCTGGCGCATGCCGTACACGAGCTCGGCGCCGAGCGCGTGCGGGAGCTCGTCGAGGGCCTCGAGCTGCACCCGGTGCTGACCGCGCACCCGACCGAGGCGCGCAGGCGGGCGGTCGTCACCGCGATCCAGCGCGTCAGCTCCCGGCTGGCCGAGTACAAGGCGCCCGGGCGCGGCGCCTCCGAGCGCGAGGAGAGCCTGCGGCGGCTGCTGGAGGAGATCGACCTCCTCTGGCGTACGGCGCAGCTGCGCAACACCAAGCTTGACCCCCTCGACGAGGTGCGCACCGCGATGGCCGCCTTCGACGAGACGTTGTTCCGGGTGGTGCCGCAGGTCTACCGCTCGCTGGATACCGCGCTCGGCGAGGGCGCCGGCACCAGGGCGCCGCTGGCGCGGCCGTTCATCCGCTACGGAAGCTGGATCGGCGGCGACCGTGACGGCAACCCCAACGTGACCGCCAAGGTCACCCGCGAGGCGGTGCTCATCCAGGCCGAGCACGTGCTGACCGCGCTGGAGACGGCCACCACGCGCATCGCCCGCACGCTCACCGCCAACGCGCAGTTCGCCCCGCCGTCGCGGGAGCTGCGCGCGGCGCTCTCCGCCGCCGAGGACGCCCATCCCGACCTGGTCTCGGAGCTGGCCACCCGCTCGCCGCAGGAGCCGCACCGGCAGTGGCTGCTGTACGTGGCCGCCCGCATCGCCGCCACCAACCAGCGCGACCTCGACCTCGCCTACCGCACGCCGAAGGAACTGCTGGCCGACCTCAGGCTGGCCCAGCAGTCGCTGGCCCGGCACGCGGCCCGGCAGGCGTACGGCGAGCTGCAGCATCTCATCTGGCAGGTGGAGACGTTCGGCTTCCACCTGGCCGAGCTGGAGGTGCGCCAGCACTCGCAGGTGCACGCGGCGGCGCTGGAGGAGATCAGGGCCGGTGGCGAGCTGTCGGCGCGCACCGAGGAGGTGCTGTCCACGATCCGGGTGATCGGCTGGATCCAGGAGCGGTACGGCGTGACCGCCTGCTCCAGGTACGTCGTGTCGTTCACCCGCTCGGCCGACGACGTGGCGGCGGTGTACGAGCTGGCCGAGGCGGCGCTGGGCAGGCGGGCGCCGGTGCTCGACGTGGTGCCGTTGTTCGAGTCCGGCGAAGACCTCGACAACGCCCCCGGCGTGCTGACCGGCATGCTGGAGATCCCCCAGGTGCGCGTGCGGCTGGCCGGCACCGGGCGGCGCATGGAGATCATGCTCGGCTACTCCGACTCGGCCAAGGAGCTCGGGCCGGCGGCGGCGACGCTGAAGCTCTACAAGACGCAGGAACGCCTCACGGCCTGGGCCCGCGAGAACGACGTGAAGCTGCGCCTGTTCCACGGTCGCGGCGGCGCGCTCGGCCGCGGCGGCGGCCCAGCCAACCGGGCGGTGCTCGCCCAGGCTCCGGGGTCGGTGGCCGGGCGGTTCAAGGTGACCGAGCAAGGCGAGGTGATCTTCGCCAGGTACGGCCACGTGGCGATCGCCCGCAGGCACATGGAGCAGGTGGCCAACGCCGTGCTGCTGGCCTCCTCGCCCACGAACGGAACCCGGACCGCCCTGGCCGCCGAGCGGTTCCGCGCGCTGGCCGAGCAGGTGGCCTCCGCCTCCGAGCGGGCCTACCGCGCGCTGACCGAGGCGCCGGGCTTCCCCGAGTGGTTCGGCCTGGTCTCCCCGCTGGAGGAGATCGGCTCCCTGCGGCTCGGCTCCCGCCCGGCCAGGCGCGGGCTCGGCGCCCCCAAGTCGCTGGACGACCTGCGGGCCATCCCGTGGGTCTTCGCCTGGGCGCAGACCCGGGTGAACCTGCCCGGCTGGTACGGCCTGGGCACCGGCCTGGCCTCCGTCGCCTCGATCGACGAGCTGCGCGCGGCCTACGAGGAGTGGCCGTTGTTCAACGCCATGCTCGACAACGCGGAGATGTCGCTGGCCAAGACCGACCGCTCGATCGCCGAGCGCTATCTCGCGCTCGGCGGCCGGGACGACTTCGCCGGGCAGGTGCTGGCCGAGTACGACCTGACCCGCTCGCTGGTGCTGCAGGTGACCGGGCACACCCGGCTACTGGAGAACCGCAAGGTGCTCTCGCGGGCCGTACAGCTGCGCGACCCCTACGTGGACGCCCTGTCGCACCTGCAGTTGCGGGCGCTGGCCGCGCTGCGCAAGGGCGGGGTGTCGGAGCGGGAGGCCGAGCGGCTGTCGACGTTGCTGCTGCTGTCGGTCAACGGAGTGGCTGCGGGTTTGCAGAATACTGGGTGAACCTGCGCAGTCCCCATTCGATGGGGCCGTGGGCGTGGTTGCGCATCCACCAGGCGCTCAGCAGCAGGAGCACCGTGTAGATGGCCGCGGCCACGCCGACCACGGCGATGGGCGCCAGCTTGCCGCCGAGGCCCAGGCCGTACCCGGTGAAGACCAGGCACATGAGGATCGACTGCCCGATGTAGTTGGACGCGGCGGCCTTGCCGGCCCAGGCCAGCGACCGGCCGATCGCGGGCAGGCGTTTGACCACCTCCAGCAGGGTGACGACGTAGGCGGCCGCCAGCGCCAGCGACAGGATGTTGTTGACCGCCGTGCCGACCAGTTGCAGCGCGCCGTCGTGCCCGGTGGCCCAGGTGAAGAAGACGGCTCCCGGCAGGCCCACGCCGTACCCGACGACCAGGATGCGCGGCACGAGGTGCGCCCAGCGCTCGCGGTCCTCCAGCAGGCGGGACTTGCCCGCGGCCATGCCGAACAGGAACAGCGCCATCGCCATCGGGCCCTGGCCGAACCAGACGAACGCCGCCAGCATCGGGTAGGTCGCAGCCTGGAACTGCAGGAAGCTCAGCGGGCTGCCGGTGACCTGCTCCTCGGCCCGCGCGATGACCGCGAGGTCGGGCGCCGCCGTCGCGCCGGCGGTGGGGTCGAGCGTGGTCAGCCAGGCCAGGACGAGCCAGAGGACCGTCATGACGCCGATGATCCAGCAGCCGATCTTCACCGCGGTTCTGGGCCTGATGTTGCGCATGGCCAGCAGGAGCAGGCCGAGCGCGGCGTAGAGGGTGAGGATGTCGCCGATCCAGAGAAGGAAGCCCTGGGTCACGCCGAGCAGGAACAACCCCAGGCAGCGGCGGAGCATCCGCGGCTTGACCTTCTCGCCCCACGAGCGCATCTGCATCGTGAAGGAGTAGCCGAACATGAACGAGAAGATGACGTAGAACTTGGTGAGTACCAGCGTCTGGATGGTCAGGTTCACCGGGTCACGGCCGAACTCCATGCTGGTGATGGCCGCCGAGAGACCGGGCTCGGCGTAGAAGCCGATGTTGGCGACCAGGATGCCGCCGAGCGCGAAGCCCCGAACGGCGTCGATCTCGTGGATGCGCCTTAACGTCGGCGCCGTGGTGGTCATGCGTCCGACGCTAGAGATCGGCCGTGGGCCGCACATCCGTCCCAGGGCGCTGGGATCACCAACCAAAGTTGCAAAGCGGAAAGGGCCCGGCGGGTGCCGGGCCCTTTCCGCTGAGGTTTCGGGGTCAGTGCGCGTACTCGGCGTCCTGCCGCGCCTGCCTGGGGAGCATGAGGCCGACCAGGAAGGTCACCACGATCATCCCGGCCGCCACCGCGAAGGTGATCTCCGCGCTGCCGGTGCCGAAGAACACCGTCCCGAGTACGGCGAGGCCGAGCGCGTTGCCCACCTGCTGCAGAGCGGTCAGGGTGCCGGAGGCGGAGCCGGTCTCCTGGGGGTCCACCGCGGCCAGCACGATGTTGAAGTACGGGCCCATGATCATGCCGCTGCCGAGGCCGACGAAGACCAGGGCGGGGGCGAGCTGCCAGGGGGTGACGCCCGGCTCGGCCACGATCAGCAGGGCGACCACCGCGATCGCCATGATGACGGCGCCGGTCAGCAGGACCTTGCGGCCGTAGCGCTGGGTGGCCTGGGCGACGCCCATGCCCGCGATCATGCCGATGGAGGAGGGGACGCCGGTCAGCGCGGCCTTCAGCGGGTCGTAGTGGAGCATGAGCTGGGTGTAGAGGCCGATGACCATGAAGACCCCGCCGAAGGCGGCGAAGTAGACGGTGCCGACGGCCATGCCGGACAGGAACGCGGGCTTGCGGAACAGCGAGGGGGCGACCAGCGGGTCGTCACCGCGGGCGGCGCGGCGCTTCTCGTAGGCGACGAAGGCGACGAGGGTGGCGACCGAGGCGGCCATCAGCGCGAACGACCAGGCCGGCCAGCCGTGCTCCTGGCCCTGGACCAGCGGGAAGACCATCAGGACGATGGCGGCGGAGGCGAGGGCGGCGCCGGGCAGGTCGAGCTTGACGCCGCCGATCGGCGGGGTGTTGGGCAGGAACTTCAGCGCCGCGACGATCGCGACCAGGCCGATCGGCAGGTTGATCAGGAAGATCATCCGCCAGCCGGTGCCGAACAGGTCGGCGCTGACCAGCCAGCCGGCCAGGATCGGGCCGCCGATGGCCGACAGGCCCATGACCGGGCCCATGAGCCCGAAGGCGCCGGCCAGTTCCTTGGGCGGGAACATCTCCTTCATCAGGCCCATGCCCTGGGGGATCATCGCCGCGCCGAACAGCCCCTGGACGACCCGGGCCATGATGATCATCTCCGGGCTGACGGAGACGGCGCAGAGCAGCGAGCCGACCGTGAAACCGGCCATCCCGATGAGGAACATCCGCTTGCGGCCGACGATGTCGCCCAGCCGTCCGCCGGTCAGCAGGCCCGCGGTCATGGCCAGGATGTAGGCGGCGCCCAGCCACTGGATGAAGGCGTTGCCGGCGCCGAAGCCGGCGCGCATCGTGGGTCCGGCGATGTGGGTGACGGTGGCGTCGAGCAGCTCCATGACGGAGCCGGACATGATCACGCCCAGGGCCGCCCAGCGCCACTTGTAGACCGCGGGCTGCTCGGGGGCGGCGGCTACGGTGTCCACCGGTCGGGTGTCGAGGACGGTCATTGTTTGCCTCCTGAATCGGAACGGCTTGTTCTGTTCCAACACTAGCAGAACGGAATACTTCATTCCACATCTGGGTTCAAGATCTTTTGTGGGAAACGGCCCAAAGGGAAAGGGCCGTAGCGACGACGCTACGGCCCTATGCGGAAAGGTTCATTCCGCGTTGTACGCGGCGAAGAAATTCCGTACATCCTCGGCGAACACCTCGGGCACCTCGTGCGCGGCGTAGTGCCCGCCGACGTCGTAGAACGTCCACTGGGTGATGTTGCGG
This sequence comes from Nonomuraea typhae, assembly GCF_009760925.1. Taxonomy (GTDB): domain Bacteria; phylum Actinomycetota; class Actinomycetes; order Streptosporangiales; family Streptosporangiaceae; genus Nonomuraea; species Nonomuraea typhae. Next base: position 413,067 of record NZ_VRLV01000008.1, on the reverse strand, counting down.
TGATCCCGCTCGGCGAAGCGCCGGATCGACTGGAAGTCGTTGGCGAAGTTCGCCAGCCCGATCGGCACGGTCGTCGGCTCGGCCGGCGCCTCCAGCTTGGCGTTCTCGTAGTAGAAGCGGGCCGAGGAGGCGGCCGTGCCGTACAGCCAGTGGACGGCGATGTTGCTCACCGCCCAGTCGATGCCGAGTTCCTCGCCCATGAGCTGCCCCATCCAGCCCAGCAGGCCCGCGGGGGAGTCGGCCAGGCCGTGGGCGAGGGTCTGCGGCGCCTGGGACTGCATCGTGTTGAACGCGCCCATGGTCTCCCAGAACGACTGCAGGAATCGGACCCTCCCCAGGTCCTCCTCGCTCAGCCCCTCGAACTCGGCCGGGTCGCCGGAGGGGAAGGAGAAGATCTGGGTGACGTGCAGGGCCGCCGCGTGCTCGGGGTCGAGCCTGCCGATGTACGGCGTGACGATCGAGCTGCCGTCGTTGCCCAGCGCTCCGTAGCGGTCGTAGCCCAGGCGCTTCATCAGCTCGGCCCAGGCGGCGGCGACGCGGGCGGCGTTCCAGCCGCGCTCCTTTGTCGGGCCCGAGAAGCCGAAGCCGGGCACGGACGGGATGACGAGGTGGAAGTCACGCGACAGCGGCTCGATCACCTCGACGTACTCCAGGGCGGTGCCCGGCCAGCCGTGGGTCAGGATCAGCGGCAGCGCGTTCTCCTTGGCGGAGCGGATGTGGAAGAAGTGCACGTTCTGGCCGTCGATCTCGGTGGTGAACTGCGGGTAGGCGTTGAGCCTGGCCTCCAGGGCGCGCCAGTCGAACGCGTCACGCATGTGCTCGACCATGCGGCGCACCCGGCCGGCGCTCACGCCGTACTCCTCGCCGGCGTCGGGGAGCTCCTCGGTGAAGCGGGTCCGGGCCAGGCGGTCCTTCAGGTCGTCCAGGTCGGCCTGGGGGACGTCGATGCGGTAGGGGCGGATCTCGGACATGTGCGGATTCCTCTCCGGGGAGCAGATCGTTCCGTTCTGAGTAGAACTCTACCAGAACGGAATGCTCTATTCCATATTTGGGGCGCGGAAAGTCCGGCGACCGTGGTCGAGGAGGCGTCAGGTGAGCTTGATGCGCTCCGGGCCCGCGTAGACGTTGCAGCGCTCGCCGCGCAGGAACCCCACGAGCGTCATGCCGAACTCCCTGGCCAGGTCCACGGCCAGCGACGACGGCGCCGAGACCGCGCACACCACCGGGATGCCCGCCGCCAGCGCCTTCTGCATGATCTCGTAGCTGGCCCGCCCGCTGACCATGAGGACCCGGTCGGCCAGCGGCAGGTCGCCGCGGAGCCCGGCCCAGCCGACCAGCTTGTCCAGGGCGTTGTGGCGGCCCACGTCCTCGCGTACCGCGACCAGCTCGCCGCCGGCCGTGAACAGCCCGGCCGCGTGCAGGCCGCCGGTCTTGCCGAAGACGCCCTGGGCGGCGCGCAGCCGGTCCGGCAGGCCGTACAGGATCTCCTGGGTGAGCCCGAGCTCGGGCGGGGTGACGGGGGAGCAGCGGTGACGCAGCGCGTCCAGGCTGGCCGAGCCGCAGATGCCGCACGCGCTGGAGGTGACGAAGTGGCGGTCCAGCGCGGGCAGGTCGGGGATCGGGCCCTTCAGGTGTACGGTCACCACGTTGTAGCGGGCCTCGGGCAGCACGTCCTCGTCGGTGCAGTAGCCGATTCCGGCGATGTCCACCGGCGCGGCGATGCCCTCGGCGTGCAGGAACCCGGCGGCCAGCTCGAAGTCGTGGCCGGGGGTGCGCATGGTGATGGCCGCCGTTCTGCGCTCGTGGCCGGAGCGCAGGCGGATCTCCAGGGGTTCCTCGGTGGCCAGGTCGTCGCGGCGCTCCCGGGCCACAGATCCGGAAATTTCCCGAATCCGGGCGCGGGTCGTGGGGCCGGGGCGGTCGGTCACAGCTGCTTCACGGTGACGAGGGCGTTGTAGTCGGGGATCTTGGCGTCGGGCGAGCGGCGGGACTCGTCCAGCAGCACGTTGCCCTCCGGCCAGTGGATCTGCAGGTTGCCGGGCATGAGCGGCGCGCGCAGCACCTTGCCCTGGTAGGTGCGCGGGCGCTCGCCGAGCGAGGTGAGCTCCACCGGGGCGCCGTCGGGCAGGCCGAGCCGGTCGGCGTCGTAGGCGCTCATGAGCACCGCCTCGCGCATGGCGCCGTTGAAGCCGTCGCGCCGCTCGTGAACCATGCTGTTGAACTGCTTGCCCCGCCGCGTGGCCACCATGAACGCCCCGTCGGGGCGCTCCAGCGAGGGCAGCGAGACCGGGGAGAAGGCGGCCAGGCCGTCCTCGGTCTGGAACCTGCCGCCGGAGAACAGGTGCCGCCCGCCGTACTGGACGTTGTCCCCGAAAGCCTTCAGGCCGGAGATGCCCTCATAGAAGGGGACGGCCTGCTCGATCTCCGCACGGATCTGCGGAGTACCCGTAAAGCCGATTTTTCCGGAAATGTCCGGCCGAACCCGTGACGCCAGCTCCGTGAAGATCTTCCACTCCGGCCACGCCTCGCCGATCCGCGGCCCCTCCACCTCGGGCGAGAAGATGATCCGGCGCTCGGTGGAGGTCTCGGTGACCCCGCCCACCATCTCGTAGCGGGTCTGCGCGGGCAGCAGCAGGACGTCACCCGCGCTCGGCACCAGCATCTGCGAGGACAGCACGATGTCGATGTGCACCCGCAGCTTCAGCCGCGCCAGCGCCTCGCGGCAGTAGGCGGGGTCCGGCAGCACCTCCAGGAAGTTGCCGCCGGAGGAGACCAGCACGTCCAGCTCGCCGGCGTGCGCCGCGTCGATCATCTCGGTCGCGGTCAGGCCGGGGGAGCCGGGCACCTCGAACCCCCACAGCTCCGTAAATTTCGTGGCATTGGCGGGGGTGACCGGCAGACCGCCGGGCAGCCCGGTCGCATACGCGCCCATCTCCGCCCCGCCCTGCACCCCGCTGTGCCCGCGGATCGGCATCAGCCCGCAGTTGTCGCGCCCCACGAACCCGCGGGCCAGCGCCAGGTTGACGATCGCCCGCACGTTGTCCTCGCCGTAGCTGTGCTGCGTGATGCCCATCGACCACACCAGCACCGCCGAGCGCGCCCGCCCGAGCAGCTCCGCCAGCCGCAGCATCTCCTGCCGCGTGGCGCCCGACAACGCCTCCAGCGCCTCCCACGACTGTTCCGCGACCGCCCGCCGTACCTCGTCGAAACCCTTCGTCCGGGAGCGCACGAAGTCCTCGTCCACCCAGCCCTTCTCGATGAGGTGCTTGAGCACGCCGTTGAGGAAGCCGATGTCACCGCCCACGTTCACGCCGAAGAACTCGTCGGTGATCTTCGTGCCGAACACCGCGGACTCGGCGTTCGACGGCACCCAGTACTTGTCCATGCCCGGCTCGCGATAGGCGTTGACCATCGCGATCCGGGTCCCGGCCTTCTTGGCGTGGTAGAGGTACTTCATCGCCACCGGCTGGTTGTTCGACGGGTTCGAGCCGATGAACACGATCAGGTCGGAGCCGATCCAGTCGGTGTAGGAGCAGGTCGTGGCCGCCGCCCCGATCGTCTGCTTCAGCGCCACCGTCGAGGGCGAGTGGCAGATGCGCGCGGCGTTGTCCACGTTGTTGCTGCCCATCGCGCGCACCGCCTTCTGCGCGGCGTAGTAGTTCTCGTTGGGCACGCCCCGGCTGGTCAGGTAGACGCCGAACCGCGCCGCGCGCAGGTGCCCGGCCGCCACGGCCAGCGCCTCGTCCCACGAGATGCGGGTGAAACCGGGCTCGCCCGCCCGCCTGATCATCGGGTACGGCAGGCGGCCCAGCTCACGCAGCTCCGCGCTCTTCTTCCCGGTCAGGCCGGAGACGTCCTTGAGCGCCTTGTACGTCAGCGCCGGCATCGTGTTGAGCGGCAGCAGCCGCAGCCGGATGTTGCACAGGTGGATCTCGTCCATCGTCCAGTCGCGCATCCCCTGGGTGCCCAGCGCGCACCCGTCGCACGTGCCCTGGTTGAGAATGCGCCACGCGTACCGCCGATTGCCCTTGACCGACTTGAACGCCTTCCACAACTCCAGATAGTTGTTCGGCTTGCGCAGCCCGATGCCGAACGGCCGCCACGAAGCCCAATTGCGCGGGTCAAGGAACTTGCTCATCCCCCCATTCTCCCCTCACTGCCGACGCGACGACCAGGCCGTAGGAAGATGGTGCACGTGGCAGACTCGCGTTACTCCGACCTCGAACGTCCCCCTCTGTCCCAGGGCGCGCTCAACCGCGCTCTGGTACGGCCCGGCAGCCTGTGGACCGGCATCACGGTCGTCGACGGCACCGGCTCCACCAACGCCGACCTGGCCCAGGAGGCACGGGGCGGCGCCGAGCAGGGCGCGGTGCTCGTGGCCGAGGCCCAGCACGCCGGGCGTGGAAGGCTGGGCCGGGTGTGGAACGCGCCACCGCGCTCCGGGCTGACGTTCTCGGTGCTGCTGCGCCCGGCGGTGCCGCTGGTGCGCCAGGGCTGGCTGCCGCTGCTGTTCGGGGTGGCCGCCGCCGCGGCGGTGCGCCGCCTGGCCGAGGTGGACGTGCGCCTGAAGTGGCCCAACGACCTGCTCGTCGGCGAGCGCAAGCTGGCCGGGATCCTGGCCGAGCGGGTGGACGACGCGGTGGTCATCGGCATGGGGCTCAACGTCTCGCTCCAGCCGGCCGAACTGCCCGTCGAGACCGCCACCTCGCTGGCGATCGAGGAGGCCGCCTGCACCGACCGCGACCCGCTGCTGCGGGCCATCCTGCGCGAGCTCGAAACCCACTACCGCGAATGGAGCGAGGAGGGCGGCGACGCCGACGCGGCCGGGCTGCGCGCCGCCTACCAGGCGTCCTGCGCCACGATCGGCAGCGCCATCCGCATCGAACTGCCCGGCGAGCGCGTGCTGGAGGGCCGCGCCGTCGGCGTGGACCAGAACGGCCACCTTCAAGTCGAGGCCGAGGGCAGGCCACAAACCTTGAGCGCAGGTGATGTCGTTCACGTGCGACCGGCACCATAGAGTGGCACGATTTCCGCATGACCCTCCCAGACCACCATTTGACGCAGGGCGAGCGCCGCATCCGGGCCTTTCACCCGCACTGGAAGCGGCTGATCGGGCCCTTCGCCGCATTGGTGCTCATCGTCGTCGCCTCCGGGGTCGCCATATGGTTCGTCCCTGGTGACTGGCAGTACGCCGCCTACGGCAGGATCGCGATCGCCGTCATCGCGGTGGTGCTGCTGACGATCTGGTCGTTCGTCCCCTATCTGCAGTGGAAGAACACCGGTTACGTCCTGACCACCCACCGCTTCACGATCAGCACCGGCGTGCTGAACAAGTCGACGGACGAGATCCCGCTGACCAAGGTGAACTCGGTCAGCTCCGACCAGTCGTTCGCCGAGCGCATCCTGGGCTGCGGCACGCTCACCGTCGAGTCCGCCAGCGAGCAGGGGCAGCTCGCGCTGCGCGACATCCCGCAGATCCAGGACGTCCGCGCCGACCTGTTCCGCGCCGTCGAGGACGTCTCCGACGGCGACGTCGACGGCAAGTAGGCCCGCCCGGCGTGGACAGCCCAGGAAGGCCCACCGCGGAGGAGATCGAGCGGCTGCTGGTCGGCACGCCCGCCCGTTACACGCGGGCGGAGGTGGCGGCCAAGGCCGGCGTCTCCCGGGAACTGGCCGAGCGGATCTGGCGCGCGCTCGGCTTCGCCACGCTGCCCGACGACGCGGTGGCCTTCAGCGACGCCGACGTCTCCGCCCTCGGCCGGGTGCGCACGATGCTCGACAGCGGCCTGCTCGACGAGCAGACCGTGCTGCGCATGACCCGCGCGCTGGGCCGTACCACCGCCAGGCTCGCGCAGTGGCAGGCCGAGATCATGGTGGGCGCGATGCTGCCCAAGGACGCCGAGGCGAGCGACCGCGAGCTGGCCCGCGTCCTGGAGACCGCGCAGCACCTGCTACCCGATTTCGAGCACGTGCTCGTGCACGTGTGGCGGGCCCAGCTCGCCGCCGCGGGCACCCGGATGCTGGCGCTGGCCGACGTGCACGACGAGACCGTGATGAGCCGGGTCAACATCACGGTGGGCTTCGCCGACCTGGTCGCCTTCACCCGCCGCGCCCGCGACCTCGACGAGCGGGAGCTGGCCGACCTGGTCGAGGGCTTCGAGGCGCGGGCGGCCGACGTGGTGGCCGCGCGCGGCGCCCGGCTGGTCAAGACGCTCGGCGACGAGGTCCTGTTCACCGCGCCCACGCCGCTCGTCGCCGCCGAGGTCGCGCTGGAGCTGGTGGCGGCGGAGGAGCTCCGCATCGGCATGGCCTACGGGCCCGTGCTGCCGATGATGGGCGACGTCTTCGGCACCACCGTCAATCTCGCCGCCCGCCTGACCGCCATCGCCCGGCCCGGGACCATCGTCGTGGACGCGGGCCTGGCCGCCGAGCTGGCCGGGCAGAACGCGGTCGAGGTGGTCAGGATCCGCCGCCGCCCGGCACGGGGCCTCGGCGTGGTGCAGCCGTACGTCTTGCGAAGATCTTCCGGATGAAAGCAAGATGACGGCATGCCGTACGAAGTCAGTGGCGTCGTCGCCAGGGGCAAGGGCCAGGAAGTTTCCGTCGAGACCGTGATCGTGCCGGACCCGGGTCCCGGCGAGGTGGTCGTGAACGTGCAGGCGTGCGGCGTCTGCCACACCGACCTCCACTACCGGGAGGGCGGCATCAACGACGACTTCCCGTTCCTGCTCGGCCACGAGGCGGCCGGGACCGTCGAGGTCGTCGGCGAGGGCGTCACGGCCGTCGAGCCGGGCGACTTCGTGATCCTCAACTGGCGCGCGGTGTGCGGCCAGTGCCGGGCCTGCCTGCGCGGGCGGCCGTGGTACTGCTTCGCCACCCACAACGCCAAGCAGAAGATGACGCTGGCCGACGGCACCGAGCTGTCCCCGGCGCTCGGCATCGGCGCGTTCCTGGAGAAGACGCTGGTGGCGGCCGGGCAGTGCACCAAGGTCTCGGCCGAGGCGCCCGCCGCGGTCGCGGGCCTGCTGGGCTGCGGCGTGATGGCGGGCATCGGCGCCGCGATCAACACCGGCGGCGTCACCCGGGGCGACTCCGTGGCCGTGATCGGCTGCGGCGGCGTCGGCGACGCGGCCATCCTGGGCTCCTCGCTGGCCGGTGCGGCCCGCATCATCGCCGTGGACGTGGACGACCGCAAGCTGGAGTGGGCGCGCGGCTTCGGCGCCACCCACACCGTGAACTCCCGCTCCCACGACCCCGTCGAGGCCATCCGCGAGCTGACCGGCGGCCACGGCGCCGACGTCGTGGTCGAGGCCGTCGGCCGCCCCGAGACCTACAAGCAGGCGTTCTACGCCCGCGACCTGGCCGGCACCGTCGTGCTGGTCGGCGTGCCGACGCCGGAGATGACGCTGGAGCTGCCGCTGCTCGACGTCTTCGGCCGCGGCGGCGCGCTGAAGTCGTCCTGGTACGGCGACTGCCTGCCCTCCCGCGACTTCCCGATGCTCATCGACCTGTTCCTGCAGAACCGGCTGCCGCTGGACAAGTTCGTCTCCGAGGAGATCGCGCTGGATCAGGTGGAGGCGGCCTTCGCCAGGATGCACCGCGGCGAGGTGCTGCGCTCGGTGGTGGTCCTGTGATCGACAAGGTCATCACCTCCGGCACGTTCTCCCTCGACGGGGGCACCTGGGAGGTCGACAACAACGTCTGGCTGGTCGGCGACGCCCGCGAGGTGATCGTCATCGACGCGGCGCACTCGGCCGAGGCCATCAGGAAGCGGGTGGGCGGGCGCCGGCTCAAGGCGATCGTGTGCACGCATGCCCACAACGACCACATCAACGCCGCCGCCGACCTGGGCGCGCCGATCCGGCTGCATCCCGCCGACCAGGTTCTGTGGGATCAGGTGTACGGCCCGGCCGTGCCGTACGAGCCGTTGAGCGACGGCGAGAAGATCGAGGTCGGCGGCATTGTGCTGCAGGTGATCCACACCCCGGGGCACGCGCCCGGCGCGGTCTGCCTGTACGCGCCGGAGCTGGGGGCGTTGTTCGGCGGCGACACGCTGTTCAAGGGCGGGCCCGGCGCGACGGGCCGGTCGCACTCGGACTTCGGCACGATCATCGAGTCGATCAGGGACAGGTTGCTGACGCTTCCCGCGGAGACGGTCGTGCACACCGGGCACGGCGAGTCCACGACGATCGGCGCCGAGGCTCCGCATCTGCAGGAGTGGATCACCCGAGGTCACTGAGGGGTACCTTCCAGGGAAGGTGTGGCATACCTAACGTAGGCAACCCTTAGTAAAGTGAGGTACTTTAGGTGTGCCTAACCTTAGTGATCTGTGAGAGGCTTCCCCTCGATGTACGTATGTGTTTGTCGTGCCGTGACCGAGAATGAGGTGCACGACTGCATTGCCGAGGGTGCCAGGAGCGTCCGCCAGATCCGCGACACCACCGGCGCCGGTGGCGACTGTGCCTCTTGCGTGCGTAAGATCTGTGCCATCCTGAAGCGGTCTGAAGAACTGACGACCGCTTAGCACAAGGGGCCCGTCCATGCAGGGCGACAAGCAGATCATCGAGTTGCTCAACGAGCAGCTCACCGCCGAGCTCACCGCCATCAACCAGTACTTTCTGCACGCCAAGATGCAGGAGAACTGGGGCTACACCAAGCTCGCCGAGCACACGCGCGCCGAGTCGATCGACGAGATGCGGCACGCGGAGCGCCTCACCGACCGGATCCTCTTTCTGGAGGGCCTGCCCAACTACCAGCGGCTCGGGACGCTGCACATCGGGCAGACGGTGGAGGAGCAGCTCAAGGCCGACCTCGATGTCGAGCTTTCGGTGGTGAAGCGGTTGCGGCCGGGGATCCAGCTCATGCGGGAGAAGGGCGACACGACCTCCGCACGCCTCTTCGAGGACATCCTCGCCGACGAGGAGCACCACATCGACTACCTGGAGACCGAGCTCGCCCTGATCCAGTCGCTGGGTGAGCAGTTGTACCTCGCCCGTTACGCCGAACCACCCTCGGCCGACCACTAGGCAACCTCCATGAAACGCCCGCCGGAACCCCCGGTGGGCGTTTTGTTGTCCGGTCCGGGGCCCGCGACACGCCGGAGCGGCTGGGCTTGGCGGCCGGGGGCGAGAGATGGGGCCGTTTGGCCGGGTGGGTAAATCGGGATTAAGCAACGTATATCAGTGTTTGTCCAGGTCAATGGATAGGTCAACGACGAGTCAAACCGCGCGCTGTGCCCGGGAAACGATCGCCTAAGGTCCTACGATCGCTTCATGACCTGCGTACTTCTCGCCGAGGATGACACCTCGATCTCCGAGCCACTCGCGCGTGCACTGCGCCGCGAGGGCTATCAGGTCGAGGTCAGTCCCGACGGCCCGCAGGCCCTGGAGAGGGCCCTGTCGGGCGGTATCGATCTGATTGTTCTCGACTTGGGCCTGCCCGAGATGGATGGCTTGGAGGTTGCGCGCCGGATCCGGGCCGAGGGCCACGGCACCCCGGTGCTCATCCTCACCGCACGCGTCGACGAGGTCGACACCGTCGTCGGGCTCGACGCCGGCGCCGACGACTACGTCACCAAGCCGTTCCGCCTGGCCGAGCTGCTGGCCCGGGTCCGTGCCCTGCTGCGCCGCGGCACCTCCGAGACCCCGGTCGTGCAGGGCGTCCGCATCGACGCCGACTCCCGCCGCGCCTGGATGGGCGACAAGGAACTGCACCTGACCACCAAGGAGTTCGACCTGCTGCGCGTGCTGGTGCGTGACGCCGGGAAGGTGGTCACGAGGGAACAGATCATGCGCGAGGTCTGGGACACCAACTGGTGGGGCTCCACCAAGACGCTCGACATGCACATCTCCTGGTTGCGCCGGAAGCTGGGTGACGACGCCGCCAAGCCCCGCTACATCACCACCGTCCGGGGAGTCGGCTTCCGCTTCGAACGCGAGTAGGCGATGCGCCGCCGCCTGCTCTCCTCCACCCTGGTCGTCGCGGTCATCGCGGTCCTGCTGCTCGGGGTACCCCTGGGCATCGTGGTCAGCCGGCTGATCGTCGACGAAGCCGCTCAGGAGCTCAGGGCGGAGGCGACGCGGCTGGTGGGTGAGGTCGAATACGCCCGCATCCAGGACACGCCACTCGACCCCCAGCAGCTGGAACAGAAGTATCCCAGCAGATACATACAAATCTATGAGCGGGGCAATCCTCCGAAGGCGACCATCGTCGGCACACCGCCGCCGTCCGGTCACCAGATGACGGAGGACGCCCAATCAGAGAGCGGCATCTACGTCCGGGTGAGCCGCGACAGAGACCAGGTGGAGCAGGACGTGCGCGCACGCCTGCTGCTCATCGTCGCCCTGGCCGTCGCGGCTCTGGCCGTCGCCGTGGGGCTGGCCATCGTCCAGTCCCGCCGGTTGACGCTCCCCCTGCAGGATCTGGCCAAGATCGCCGAACGGCTGGGCTCCGGGGACGCCCGGCCGAGCAAGCACCGCTACGGCATACCCGAGCTCGACCGGGTGGCGGAGGTCCTCGACCGCAGCGCCACCCGGATCTCCGACCTGCTCACCCGCGAGCGGGAGTTCGCCACGGATGCCTCCCACCAGCTGCGCACGCCCCTGACCGGGCTGACGATGCGCCTGGAGGAGATCGTGGCCGCCGCCGAGCATCCGGAAGTCGTGCGTGAGGAGGGCGAGGCGGCGATCGTGCAGGCCGAGCGGCTCACCGCGGTCATCGACGAACTGCTGGCCGCCGCCCGCCGACAGCGGCACTCCCAGGCCGAGCCCATCACCGTGGACGACGTGCTCGGCCAGCAGGTCACCGAGTGGGCGCCGGTCTTCCGCGGCAGCGGGCGCGACCTGCTGCTCAAGGGCGAACGCGGCCTGCAGGCGCTGGGCACCACCGGCGGCCTCGGCCAGGTCGTCGCCTCCCTGCTGGAGAACTCCCTGCGCCACGGCGGCGGCACGGTCACGGTCGCGACCAGCCGCAGCGACAACTACGTGGTCATCGAGGTGGCCGACGAGGGCCCCGGCATCGCCGACGACCTGGCCGGACGGGTGTTCGAGCGCAACGTGAGCGGGGGCGGCGGCACGGGTCTCGGCCTCACGCTCGCCCGCGCGCTGGCCGCCGCCGACGGCGGCCGGCTGGAGCTGGTACGGCGCCGCCCCGCGGTGTTCTCGTTGTTCCTGCGCCCGGCCGAGGAGAAGCGCCGCAGCCGGGTGGTGACCGGACCCGCCTGAGCCGGTTCAGCGCTGGCGGGTCTCGACCTCGGGCAGCTCGGCGGGAATGGGCTCGGTCGCCTCCAGGAACACCCAGCGCTTGTAGGACCAGAAGCGGAACAGGGTGCCGAGGCCGACGCCGACGATGTTGGCGATGTTGAAGCTGAGCAGGTCGTGCAGGCCCAGGGTGTAGGTGGTGAAGCCGGTGACCAGCAGCCTGATCAACAGGGCGATGCCGTTGAACAGGAAGAACAGGAAGTACTCCCGGCCGAGGCCGCTCTGCTCGCGATGCCGGAAGGTCCACCAGCGGTTGCCCGCGTAGGCGAAGGTCGTGGAGATGATCGTGGCCCCCACCAGCGAGGTGAGGGGGCCCAGGCCCTGCCGGAGCAGGTTGAGGGCGAGGAAGTCGACGACGAAAGCCAGAGCGCCGATGGTGCCGAACTTGGCCAGCTCGTGAACCAGGGTGGCGAACCGCTGGTAGAGGCGCTTCACAAACTCCACGTCTCGTCCTCGGCCCTTCCCGATCCACTGCTCAAATCCGACAACGACCTTACCCAGGGTACCGGTCAGGGTCCGGAGTTGAACCCCTACCCGCAACCTCGGCCATCAACCGTGCACAAAATACGGGTCTAGAAAAATCGGTCTATCACGGGCATGGCATTTTCCGGGGCACTAGTCTGCGAGACAGATCGCAGGCGGCGCCCCGCCGGAGCGGCGTCCCCGCGACCCCAGACGGCCACGACCTCGGGGGCCCGCCCTTGTCGCGTCGAGTGCTCATCCTGCTAGCCGTGCTGTCGGCGACGACGGCCGGCTGCGGCGCGACGGCCACGACCCGGGCGACTCCCGGCGGCCCGCCGTCCACCCCTCCATCCACCGCCCAGCGCATCGACGACGCCACCGCAACCGTGGCCGCCCTCACCACCTGGGCGGAGAAGACGCTGGGCGGCCGTGCCTGCACGGCTACCCGGAACGGCCGCCCAGCTCCACCCCGCACCACCTACGCCTGTACGGCAGGACAACCAGGTGCGCACGCTCGCCCTGCGCCGCGACCTGGCCGATGTGCGGGCACCGGTATGATCTGGGCCCGTGAGCAGCTCTTACCCTCCCATCGGCCCCGTCGTCGGCATGGTCGGCGCCGGTCAGCTGGCCAGAATGACGCAGCCGCCGGCGATCGCGCTCGGCATCGAGCTGCGGGTGCTGGCCAACACGGCCGAGGAGAGCGCCGCCCGGGTGATCGTCGACACGCGGTTCGGCGACTACCGGAAGCTGGCCGACCTGCGGGAGTTCGCGCGGGGCTGCGATGTGATCACCTTCGATCATGAGCACGTGCCGACCGAGCACATCCGGGAACTGATCGCCGACGGCCACGCCGTACATCCCGGGCCGGACGCGCTCGTGCACGCCCAGGACAAAGCGGTCATGCGGCAGCGTCTCACCGAGATCGGCGCCCCCTGCCCGCCGTGGGCGCGGGTGTCCGGCCCCGGCGACGTCGAGCGGTTCGCGGCCGAGCACGGCTGGCCGGTGGTGCTGAAGGCGGTGCGGGGCGGCTACGACGGCCGCGGCGTCTGGGTCTGCCGCGACGCCGCCCAGGTCGAGGAGGCGTTCGCCGGCGGGGTCGCGCTGATGGCCGAGGCGTTCGTGCCGTTCGAGCGGGAACTGGCCGTGCTGGTGGCCCGCTCGCCGCACGGGCAGGGCGTCAGCTATCCCGTCGTGGAGACCGTTCAGCAGGACGGCATCTGCGTCGAGGTGCTGGCCCCGGCGCCGCTGCTCGACCCGGAGGACGCCGCCCAGGCGCAGCGCATCGCCCTGAAGATCGCGCACGAGCTGGGCGTGACCGGTCTCCTGGCGGTCGAGATGTTCGAGACGGATCGCGGCCTGATCGTCAACGAGCTGGCCATGCGTCCCCACAACAGCGGCCACTGGACGATCGAGGGCGCCGGCACCTCCCAGTTCGAGCAGCATCTGCGCGCCGTCCTGGACCTGCCGCTCGGGGCCCCCACGATGACCGCCCCCTATGTGGTCATGGTCAACCTCCTCGGCGGCGACGACCCCGACCTGTTCAAGCGCTACGAACACGTCATGGCACACGACCCCGGCGTCAAGGTGCACTTCTACGGCAAGGAAGTCCGCCCCGGCCGCAAGATCGGCCACGTGACCGCCCTGGGCAAGGACCTGGACGAGGTCCGCGCCCGCGCCCGCCACGCCGCCGTCTACCTCACGACCGGGGAGTACACGTGAGCGAGCGAACCATTGCACGCAGCATCTTGATTTTCATGATGCCGACGGAGGAGGCAGCATGAAAATCGGCATCGTGATGGGCAGTGATTCCGACTGGCCGGTCATGAAGCTCGCCGCCGAGGCCGTGGCGGAGTTCGGGGTGCCCTTCGAGGCCGACGTCGTCTCCGCGCACCGCATGCCGACCGAGATGATCGAGTACGGCAGGCAGGCCGACTCCCGCGGCATCCGGGTCATCATCGCCGGCGCCGGCGGCGCGGCCCATCTGCCCGGCATGCTGGCCTCGGTGACGCCGCTGCCGGTGATCGGCGTCCCGGTGCCCCTGAAATACCTCGACGGGATGGACTCGCTGCTGTCCATCGTCCAGATGCCGGCCGGGGTGCCGGTGGCCACGGTGGCGATCGGCGGCGCCCGCAACGCGGGACTGCTGGCCGTACGCATCCTCGGCGCCGCCGACCCCGCGCTGCGCGAGCGCATGGCGGCCTTCCAGGCGGAGCTGAAGCAGCAGGCGTACGCCAAGGGCGAGAAGCTGCGCGCCGAAGCCGCCGACCTGTAATTCCGGGCTCCCTACAATGGCGCCCCCGCCAATAGGGTTGCTTGACTCGGCTATTGACATCCGGGGGCGCCACCGTAGGGTGAGGGGGCGCTACGGCAGTATCCCAATAGATGCTCTTTCAATTATCGGATCCCTGCTCAGCGCGTTGTGAGCGCGATTCCTCAGCGCGCTGAATTTCGCTCAGAAAGGCTTTTCCGCGACGTCCTCGTTTCCCTCGACGGGAGGTTTCGGTCATGGCAGGTCCCGGGTTCTCCTTCTTCGGCGCAGAAGAGCGCAAGAACATCGATGTCGTCATGCGTACGTGGGCGCTCAACCGCCACGCCCATGACGTGCCGCAGTACACCTCGTTCGTGCGGCGCTTCGAGCTGGCCAGCGAATCCGTCTTCGGCGCGCCGTACTGCGTCGCCGTCAACAGCGGCACCTCGGCGCTGCTCACCGCGCTGGCCGCGCTGGGCGTCGGTCCCGGCGACGAGGTGATCGCGCCCGGCTACACCTTCATCGCGCCGATCGCGGCGATCGTCCACGCCGGCGCCGTCCCGGTCCTGGCCGAGGTCGACGAGTCGTTCACCCTCGATCCGGCCGACGTCGAGGCGCGGATCACGCCGCGCACCCGCGCGATCATGGCCGTGCACATGCTCGGCGCGCCGTGCGACCTCGAAGCGCTGCGCAAGCTCGCCGACCGGCACCGCCTGCTGCTCGTCGAGGACGTCGCGCAGTCCTGCGGCGCCACCTTCCGCGGTCGCCACGTGGGCACGTACGGCCACGCCGGCGCGTTCTCCCTCGGCCAGTTCACCGTGATCACCAGCGGCGACGGCGGCTTCGTCCTGCTGCCCGACGAGCACCTCTACCGGCGTGCCTACTCCTTCCAGAACCAGGGCTGGTACCCCGGCCGGACCGATTGGGGCAAGGGCGACGTCCTGTTCGGGCTCAACCTGCGCATGTCCGAGCTGGCCGGGGCCGTGGCCTGCGCCCAGTTGGAGAAGCTCGACCAGGTCCTGGCCGCCTGCCGGCACCGCAAGCACCGCCTCCTGATGGCCATCCCCGACCTGTCCGGGTTCGGCGTGCGCCGCCGTACGCTGCACGACCCCGCGGGGGAGTGCGGCACGCTCCTCGTCTACGTCTTCGACCAGCCCGCCCACGCGCAGGCGGTCGCCAAGGCGCTGGACACGGGCACGATGGCGCAGTCGGGGCGGCACTACTACGGCCACATGCCCGCGCTGACCGCGATCCAGGCAGGCGAGGTCGCGCCCTGCCCGTTCCAGCGGCCCGCGCGGACGCAGGACTACCGGGTCGGCGCGCTGCCGTTCACCGACGCGCTGCTGTCGCGGTCCGTGGCCATCTCCGTCGGCGTTTCCGACAGCTACATGGGCGCCGGGTTCGGGCTCACCGTCCGGTCGCTGGACGACGAGATCGACGAGGTGGCCGACCGGTTCACCACCGCCGTCATCACCACCTCGGCATGATGCTGGAAGTCCTGGAAGTCCGTCCCGCCAAGCCGATCCGAGGCTGCGCCATCGTGCCCGGGTCCGGGAACACCGCGATGCCCGCCATGCTCGCCGCCGCGCTGGCGCCGGGCATGGTCGAACTGCGCGGGCTGCCGGGCCTGGCCGACGTGCGGGGCCTGGCCGAGGTGCTGCGCTACCTGGGCGTGCGGCTGCGGGACACGGACGACGGCCTGCTCGTCGGTGAGCGGCTGCCCGGGCCGCGCCACCTGCCGGGGCGGCTGTCCTCCGGGCCGCGCGGCGCGGTTTACGCCCTCGGCCTCCTCGCCCAGGACATGGACGGCAGGCCGCGCACGATCGGCCCCCGTCTCGACCTGACGCCGTACGCCGCCGCGCTGGCCGGGTTCGGGCTCATGCTGCGGCCCGCCGCCTCCGGGTGGGCGTTGTCGGGCGGGCCGGCCCGGCCGGGGGAGGTCGGCGCGGGTGAGTTCGCCGTCAGCGCGCTGGCCGCCGTGCTCGCCGCCACGCTGGAGGGCCGCACCACCATCCGGCGGGCGGGGCCCGAGCCGGAGGTGGACGACGTGCTGACCGTTCTGAACCAGCTCGGGGCCCGGGCCCGGCGGGACGGCCACGACCTGGTCGTCGAAGGGCCGATGACCGGCGCGCGGGGACCGATCGACGTGCCGTCCGATCGCATGTACGCCGGGACGCTGGCCATCGCCGCCGCGGCCGCCGGCGGCTGGGTGGAGCTGGAGCGGGAGGTGGCCGGGCGGATGGCCGGCTGCCTGGAGGCGCTGCGCGCCTTCGGGGTCGGGCTCACGGAGACCGGTTCCTCGGTGGTGGTCAGCGGGCCGCCGACCCGCCCGGCCCGGGTACGGCCAGGGCCTTACCCGGAGTTCCCCGCGGATCTGTTGCCGTTGCTCACCCTTCTGGCCGCGCAGGCGCCCGGGCGGTCCGTGCTCGAAGGGGCCGGCCGCAATCCCCACGTGACGGGCCTACGGAACATGGGGGCGCGCATCTGCGTGGACCGGCGCTGCATCATCGTCCGCGGCCCCACCCGGTGGCGGCCCGCCCGCGTGACCGGCGCCGGGGCCCGCGAGACCTGCGCCCTGTACCTGGCCGCCAGAATGGCCTGCGGAACCACGGTGATCGCCAACGCCGGGGCGCTGGCCAGGGGATACGGGGACCTGGAGGCGGTACTGAAACGCCTGGAGCGCTCAGGTGTCCAGGGTGAGTAGGCCGCGGCGGAAGGCCGTGGCGACGGCGGCGGCGCGGTCGTTGACGCCGAGCTTGGCATAGATGTGCAGCACATGGGTCTTGACCGTGGCCTCGCTGATGAACAGGCGGGCCGCGGCCTCGCGGTTGGTGGCGCCCTCGGCGATGAGCTTGAGGATCTCCAGCTCACGCGCGCTCAGCGGGTCGGCCGGGGTGCGCACCTGGCCGAGGAGCCGGGTGGCGACCGACGGGGACAGCACGGCCTCACCCCGCGCCGCCGTACGGACCGCATGGACGAGCTCGTCGCGGCCGGTGTCCTTGAGCAGGTAGCCGGTGGCCCCGGCCTCGATGGCGGGGATGACGTCCCGATCGGTGTCGTAGGTGGTCAGGACGAGCACGCGGGCGGCGATCTTCAGCCTGGCCAGCTCCTTGATGGCGGCGACGCCGTCCATCCTGGGCATGCGCAGGTCCATGAGGATCACGTCGGGGTTCAGCGCCCGGGCCAGCTCGACCGCCTGGGCGCCGTCGCCGGCCTCGGCGAGCACCTCGAAGCCCGGGTCGCCGGCGAACATGCCGCGCAGGCCGTCGCGCACGATCGGGTGGTCGTCGGCGATCATCAGCCGGATCGGGGTCTCAGCCACGGGCCACCGCCGGGAGGCTCGCCGAGATCGCGGTGCCGGCGCCGGTCTCGGACTCGATCTCCAGCGTGCCGGCCAGCCTGCTCACCCGCTTGCGCATCGCGGTCAGGCCGAAGGCCGTGAGCTTGGGGTCGAAGCCGATGCCGTCGTCGCGGACGTCCAAGGTGACCGTGTCCTCCATGTACGACAACGTCAGGCCGACCCGGGAGGCGTGCGCGTGCTTGGCCGCGTTGGCCAGCGCCTCCTGGGCGGTGCGCAGCAGCGTCTCCTCGACCTCGGGATGCATGGGACGGACCGTACCAGTGACGGTGAACTCGGCCCGCACCTCGTTGAGCTCGCGCCACCGGTCGACGAGGTCCTGGAGCGCCTCGGGCAGCGGGGCCGCCTCGAGCTGGCCGGGTCCGACCGCGTGCACGGAACGCCGGGCCTCGGCCAGGCTCTCGCGGGCCAGCCGTACCGCGAGATCGACGTGCCGGCGCCAGTCGTCGCCCTGCCGGGCCGCCTGGAGCTGGGTGATGATGCCCGTCAGCCCCTGGGCGAGGGTGTCGTGGATCTCGGCGGCCATGCGCTGGCGCTCGTCGAGCACCCCGGCCTCGCGGGCCTGAACCAGGAGCTGGGCGTGCAGGCCGGCGTTCTCCCGCATGGTCTCCTCGAGCTGCGCCACCATGCGCTTGCGCTCGGCGCTGCGTTCGGTGGTGACCTCGCCGAGGAAGCTGAACAGGCCGACCGCGGCGACGATCGCGCCGGTGAAGAACAGGTGGGTGAGGATCGCGGACGGGGTGGGCTCCGGCAGGCCGCCGCTGTAGACGGTGACGCTGATGGCCGCCGTGGCCGTCACCCCGGCGAACCGCCACGGGCCCTTCAGGTACTGCCAGGAGTGGAGATAGCCGACGAAGCCAAAGAAGCTGACGAACCACATGCCCTGCGCGGCCAGCGCGCCGATCAGCACCACCAGCCCCGTCACGTAGCCGGCGCGCCGCGGCATCCACGTCAGCCACCCGGCCGCGACCGCCGCCAGGGAGAGCGTGATCCACGGATTGCCGCCCGTGAGCAGGACCAGGACCGTGGAGATCACCAGCAGCACGTACGGCGCGGCCGCCAGTTGCCGCTCCAGCAGGCGTTCCCAGCGGTCGAGGCGGCCGGTCATCTCTCACTCCCAGCGGAAGGACTTGGCCGCCACGATGCTGATCACCAGCGCGTAGCCGGCCATCACACCCAGCAGCAACGGGCTGGGAACCTGACCCGCCCAAACCTCCCGAAGACTCCCCCCGAAAGCCCCAAGAGGTGTGTATTCGCCAATTCGGGCCACTATATCCGGCATCTGGTCGATCGGCTGGATGAGTCCGGCGAGGTAGGCCATGGGGAAGTACAGCATGACCCCGACCCCGTTGGCGGACCGGCCGTTCGGCGCCAGGGCGGCGATGAGCAAGCCGATCGCGAACATGCCGGCCGTACCCAGCACGAAGGTGAGAACGGCGGGGACCACCGAGGCCGGCAGCCGGGCCCCCAGCAGGGTCCCCGCGACCGTCAGCAGCAGCCCGCAGGCCAGCAGCGCGAGCACGAGCTGGAGCAGCAACTGCACCACCAGCAGGTTTCCCGGCCGGACCGGGGTCGTGGACAGCCGGCGCAGGATGCCCCGCTCCCGGTAGGTGGCCAGTGTGGTCGGCAGCATGTACAGCGCCACGAGCCCGACGGCGATGGCCAGCGCCATCGGCAGCAGCACGGTGTCGCCGGGCTCGATCGAGCTGCCGAACACCACCAGGATGAACATCGGGATCAGCAGCGAGAACAGTGCGCCGGGCTCGCGGGCCAGCAACTTGATCTCGACGATGGCAAGTTTCACGAAATTTCCCCTTATCTGGAGGGAGGGGTTGGCAGGGGGAGGCTTGGCGGGGAGAGGGCTTGGCCGAAGGACCTGGTTGGAGGACCCGGTTGGGGGACCTAGTTGAAGGAGCGGCCGGTGAGGGCCGTGAAGGCGTCGTCCAGCGTGCGCTTGTCGATGCGCAGATCGCTGACCAGCACGTGCTGCCGGGCGAGTTGCGCGGTGACGGCCGTCGCGAAGTCGCCCCGCCCGGTGACGACGACCCGGTTCCCGGTTCTGGAGACCTCGGCGACCCCCGGCACCGCTTCGAGGCCGCTGACATCGCCATCCGTCATCAGCGTGAACCGCATCTGGTGCTCCCCGCCGACCAGCCCCGCCGGCGTGTCGACCGCCACGACCCTGCCCCGGTCGAAGACCGCGACCCGGTCGCAGAGCTCCTCCACCTCGTCCATGAAGTGGCTGACCAGCACCACGGTGACGCCGTTGGCCTTGATCCGCTTGATCAGCTCCCAGGTGGTACGGCGGGCCAACGGGTCGAGTCCGGTGGTCAGCTCGTCGAGAAACGCCACCCGGGGGTTGCCGACGAGCGCCAGCGCGATGAACAGCCGCTGCTTCTGCCCACCAGACAACTTCCCGAACCGGGCATCGCGCTTGTCGGCCAGCCCCCATTCCTCAAGCAGCTCCCGCCAGTCGCGCGGCCGGGCGTAGAAGGAGGCATACAGATCCAGCGCCTCCCAGACCTTGAGGTTCTCCGGCAACTGCGTCTGCTGGAGCTGCACCCCGATCTGCTCGCGCACCTTGGGCCCGTCGCCGATGGGATCGAGCCCGAGCACGCGAATCGACCCGCTGTCGCCGCGCCGCAGACCTTCCACGCACTCGACGGTCGTGGTCTTCCCCGCGCCGTTCGGCCCGAGGATGCCGAAGATCTCGCCCTCCTCCACGGAGAAGGACACGTCGTCCAGAACCACCAGGTCCGCGTACCTCTTGCGGAGGGCGGTGACTTCGATGACTGCCATGGCTCAAGCATCTGGCCGTGGGCCGCACGGCGAATCGACCTGCCGGCCACGATCGGAGGTGAATGCTGCTGACCGGAAAATCCACCGAACGGTGGATGGCCAACCTCTACACAAGCCGGCGTTATGCAAAAGTGGATGGTGGCGAGGGGAAAACGCCCTCCATACACTGTGGCCACGATCTGCATATATGTCTGATCCGGAACGGCTGGAGCATCAGGACCAAATACCGTCCTTAGGAGCTCTCTGTGACCGTCAAACACGCCATGATGTGTGCCCTCCTCGCCATGTCCCCGGCTTTGACCCCGGGCAGTGCCGTATTCACCTTGACCAGCAGCGCCTTCTCTCCGGGTGGTGTGATCCCCAAGGTTCACGAATGCACCAGCGGAGGCAGTGACCCACGCCAGCGGAACGAGTCCCCGCCCCTGTCATGGGCCGGCGGGCCGGCAACCACCCAGAGCTACGCGCTGGTCATGCGCGATCTCGACAACAGGAATCTCATTCACTGGGTGATCTACGACATCCCGGTGAGCGTGACCGCCCTCCCGCAGAACGTCGACCACGTCTACCGGCCCTCGGTCCCGTCGGGGTCCAGGCAGGTCTACTACCGCGGCAGCGCCAGCCTCTTCGGGTACCAGGGGCCTTGCTCGCCGCGCACGGTGAACACCTACGAGTTCGTGGTCTACGCGCTCAACAGGGCTTCGCTGGCCGAGCTGACCTCCAGCTCGTCCACGACCACCGCCGCGAGGGTCATCACGAGCGCGTCGCTGGGGTCGGCACGGTTGTCCGGCGAATCCTGAAACGAACGGCCGGGCTCATCCGAGGCTGGAGTCTGGATCGAGGCCGGTGAGGTCGGCGCTGGCGGTCCACAGCCGCGCCGCGAGCGCGGTGCCCGCCAGCCGACCTCGAACAGGCTCGGAACCCGACCCGCCGGCCGCCCTGAACGCCGTCTTCGACCTCCTCGAATCCGGGTGGCCGCCCCTGCCTGACCCGAGCCAGGGGCCACGGCGGCCTACGCGGATCAAACCCTGGGGCGAAGAGTCAGAACCAGCTGCCAGGCATTGGTCGAAGGGTTTCTCAGAAAGTTCTCCCAGTCGCGTCCAACTGGCGAGCCCTGAGACAGGCCGCGTCCGTGTCCAGGACGCACCAAACGGCGTCGTACTCGGAAGATCGCCGAGCGACCGCCTTGCGAATGATGGAAAGACGGTCGATCTTGGGGCGTCGACGTCAATCTGCGGGCCACGCAGAATATCCACAACATACAGCGCAGGTTCATCGCGCATGGCTGGATCCAACGCGAACGGGTGACGCGAAGCCCCGGTTCCGGGCTCACTCTCGCGAAGGGAGCCGCGCACCATGTTCCGCATGTACGCCAGCGCATCCAGCACATTGGACTTGCCGGAGGCGTGGGGGCGGAAGAGCGCAACGACTGGCACCGCTTCCCAGTCGTCCCCAGGATCATCGTCCCCGTAGGTAGGAGTGAGACGCAGCTGGCCGGAGCCCAAAGCCGCATAACCGGGCAAGCCACCGCGAACGCGAAGCGACGTATCCTTCGCCCGTGAGACTGCGGTTCAAGACGCGCGCGTCGGACTCGGACTGGGTCGACACCGTGTGGACATGCACGAGCGAGCAGGTCACCGCGATGACGTCCGTCGCGGGGGTGCGGTGGGGCCTGGTGTTCTGGGAACACGCCGGCCGGGCCTACACGGGCATCACCGGTCCCGAGACCCGGACCGGCACGGCGCCGGTGCCGGAGGAGGCGACCTTCACCGGCATCGAGTTCGCTGTGGGCACCTCGTTGCGGGCCGTGCCCACGCCGGCGCTGGTCGACGGCGGCATCGAGCTGCCCGACACCACGCGCCGGACGTTCCGGCTGGACGGCACCCGCTGGGAGAGGCCCGGCCCCGACGACGCCGAGGCTCTGGTCGAACGTCTCGTCCGGGCCGGGATCGTGGTCCGTGACCCGCTCTGCGTCGAGGTACTGCGGGGCCGCCGCCCATCCGTCTCGGGGCGCACGGTCGAACGCCGATTCCGCGCCGCGACCGGACTGACGCAGGGCACCGTCCGGCAGATCGAGCGTGCCCGTACGGCGGCGCAACTGCTGGCTGCCGGCGACCCGGCCACCGACGTCGTCGCCAAGCTCGGCTACTGCGACGAGCCGCACCTGGCCCGCGCCTTGCGCTCCTACGTCGGACGCACCGTCAGGCAACTGCGCGAGGGCGCCGGCGGCGCGATCGCCCTCGGCCTGGATCAGCGCCTGACGTCGTAGACCAGCTTCAGGATCCCGTTCGAGTAGCTCTCCGATTCCCGCAGGGTCAGCATGTGCTTGTCCCGGTCGGCCCGGCCGAACAGGCTCTTCCCGGCACCGAGCAGCACAGGAAAGACAAGCAGGTTGTACTGGTCGATCAGCCCCGCGTCCGACAGCCGCCGGGCCAGCTCCGCGCTCCCGTGGATGAAGATCGCACCGCCCTCACCCTCCTTGAGCGCCGCGACGTCCTCGGCCGAGCGCAGGATCGTGGTCGGCCCCCATCCGTCGACGATGGCGTCGTCGGACAGCGTGGCCGACACCACATACTTGGGCAGCTCCTTGTAGCCGGCGTGGTCCTCCGAGCCGGGCCAGACCGCCCCGAACGCCTCGTAACTGCGACGACCGAACATCAGCGCCGTCGTGTCGGCGAGCTCCTCACCCTTGAGCGACCAGGCTTCGGGGACGAACTCGAGGTCCTTGACCACCCACCCGCCGCTGCGGTGCTCTTCCCCCGGCCCGCCGCCAGGCGAGTCCACGATGCCGTCGAGCGACATGAAACCGGTGTAGACCAACTTACGCACTGTGCCGTCTCCTCATGCTTGGCCGAACTGCCGGTCCACGCTAGAACACAGCCGCGGTAGCTGTCTTGAACGGAAACGACAGCGGGTATCCGAACACCGCTTTGGGCGGGGGTTTGGGGCTGCGCCCCCCAATGTCACAGCCCGAACTCCCGGCGCGAAGCGCCCCCAGCGAGAGGACCATGCTTGGGGGCCAGATGTCACAGCCTGAGCCCCCCTGCGTGTTACTTGAGGAGTTGCCTGGCCATCACCATGCGCTGGATCTGGTTGGTGCCCTCGTAAATCTGGGTGATCTTGGCGTCGCGCATCATGCGTTCCACCGGGAATTCTCGGGTGTAACCGTATCCGCCCAGCAACTGTACGGCGTCCGTCGTAATGTCCATGGCCGCGTCCGAGGCTGCGCACTTGGCGGCGCTGGACAGGAAGGTGAGGTCCTTCTGGGGCTGGCCGTGCATCGCCAGTTCGGACTTGGCCGCCGCGTGGTACGTGAGCTGCCGGGCCGCTTCGAGTTTCATGGCCATGTCGGCCAGCATGAACTGCACCCCCTGGAAGTCGGCGATCGGCTTGCCGAACTGCTTGCGTTCCTTGACGTACCCGATGGCGAAGTCCAGGGCGCCCTGGGCGATGCCGAGGGCCTGGGCGGCGATGGTGATGCGGGTGTGGTCGAGGGTGGCGAGGGCGGTTTTGAAGCCGGTGCCGAGTTCGCCGATCATGCGGCTGGCCGGGATGCGGACGTTTTCCAGGATGACCTGGCGGGTGGGGGAGGCTTTGATGCCGAGCTTCTTTTCCTTCGGGCCGAAGGAGACGCCTTCGTCGGATTTCTCTACGACGAAGGCGGAGATGCCGCGGGCGCCTTCGCCGGGGGCGGTTACGGCCATGACCGTGTAATAGTCGGAGACGCCTGCGTTGGTGATCCACGTCTTGGTGCCGTTGAGGACGTAGTGGTCGCCGTCCTGGATCGCGCGGGTTTTCATGCCGGCGGCGTCGGAGCCGGCGTCGGCTTCGGACAGGGCGTAGGAGAACATGGCCTCGCCGCTGGCGACTGGAGCCAGGTAGCGCGCCTTCAGGTCTTCCGAGGCCGACAGCAGCAGGGGCACGGTGCCCAGTTTGTTGACGGCGGGGATCAGGGACGAGGACGCGCAGGCGCGAGCCACCTCTTCGATGACGATGACCGCGGCGAGGGCGTCGGCGCCGGCGCCGCCGTACTCTTCAGGGACGTGTACGGCGTGCAGGTCGGCGGCCACGAGGGCCTTGTAGACGTCCCAGGGAAACTCCTCGGTCTCGTCGGCCTCCGCCGCACGCGGGGCGATCTTCTCATCGGCCAGGGCGCGGACGGTCTCGCGGAGCATGTCGTGCTCCTCGGCCGGCGCGTAGAGAGGGAAGCTCATAGCACAAATACTAGGACGTCCGACTAACTTGTTACCAGCGGGTACGGTTTGCCGGTTTTCCCAGGTGGCACAGACGAGGTAGTGAGGGCCGGTAGCATGCCTGGCGATCGAAAGGAGCTCACGTGCCATATCGCCTCACGGTGATCGGGACCGGATACCTGGGAGTGACGCATGCCGCGTGCATGGCCGATCTCGGATTCGACGTCCTGGGCCTCGACATCGACGCGGACAAGATCCGCCGCCTGCAGAACGGTGAGCTTCCCATTCACGAACCCGGGCTGGAACCCGTGCTGCGGCGCGGCCTCGAGTCCGGGCGGCTGCGTTTCACGACTTCCTACGAGGAGGCCGGCGCCTTCGGTGACGTGCACTTCCTCGCCCTCGGGACACCGCAGAAGCAGGGGGAGTACGCGGCCGACACCTCCTATCTCGACGCGGCGGTCGAGTCGCTGGCGCCGTACCTCACCCGTGAGTGCCTGATCGTCGGCAAGTCCACCGTGCCCGTGGGCACCGCCGCCCGGCTGGCCGACAAGCTGGTCAGGCTGGCCCCGGCCGGCCCCGGGGCCGAGCTGGCCTGGAACCCCGAGTTCCTGCGGGAGGGCCACGCCGTACAGGACACGCTCAAGCCCGACCGGATCGTCGTCGGCGTGCGCTCGGAGCGGGCCGAGAAGATTCTGCGCGAGGTGTACGAGCCGCTGGGCGAGGTGCCCGTGGTGGTGACCGACTTCGCCACGGCCGAACTGGTCAAGACGGCGGCCAACTCGTTCCTGGCCACCAAGATCTCCTTCATCAACGCGATGGCCGAGGTGTGCGAGGCGGCCCACGCCGACGTCCAGCAGCTGGCGACCGCGCTCTCCTACGACGACCGGATCGGCGGCAAGTTCCTCCAGGCGGGGCTCGGGTTCGGCGGCGGCTGCCTGCCCAAGGACATCCGCGCGTTCATGGCCCGCGCCGGTGAACTGGGCGCGGACCAGGCGCTGACGTTCCTGCGCGAGGTGGACGCGATCAACATGCGGCGCCGCGCCCGCATGGTGGACCTGGCGCGCGAACTGGCCGGCGGCTCGTTCCACGGCTGCACGGTCGGCGTGCTGGGCGCCGCGTTCAAGCCCAACTCGGACGACATCCGCGACTCCCCGGCGCTCGACGTCGCGGTCACGATCGGCAACCAGGGCGGCGAGGTGACCGTCTACGACCCGATCGCGCTGGACAACGCCCGCAAGGCGCACCCGGAGCTGCACTACGGCTCCTCGGCGCTGGACGCGGTCCGCGGCGCGCACGTGGTGCTGCTGCTGACGGAGTGGGCGGAGTTCGTGGCCCTCGACCCGGAGGCCGTGGGCGAGGTGGTGGCCGAGCGCGAGATCGTCGACGGCCGCAACGCCCTCGACCCCACCGCCTGGCGCGCGGCCGGCTGGCACTACCGCGCTCTGGGCCGCCCATAGCGTCCCGTCCGTAGCAACCCCATGCCCTGGGCCGCCCATAGCGTCCCGTCCGTAGCAACCCCATCCCGTACGGCCCAGCCGCCGCCCCCGCCACCCGCCGACGTGCGCGGGCGCCGATCGTGGGGATCGCTTCTCACGTCGGACGCACGCGCCGCCGCAACGGCCCACGTCAGTCGGCGGGGGCGGCCGCCGGTTGGAGGTGGGCCAGCAGGAGTTTGACGAACAGGACCGGCGCGAACCACCCGATCATGGCCGGTATCCCCAGCGGCGCCGTCAGCCCGATGGCCAGGGCGGTGCAGGCGAAGGCGGCTGGGCGGCGCACGTCTCTGGGGACGGTGATGGTGATGACCGCGCCGGCCATGGCCAGGGTGTAGATGATCGCGGCGGCGGTCCAGGTGAAGCCGGGTACCACGACGGCGAGCAGCGCCGGTTGCACGGCGTGGATGGCGACGAAGGCCAGGTGGTGCTTCCAGGTGCGTCCCGGGCGGTGGAAGTGGAGTTTGGCGGCGGTCGTGGAGTTGACGGCGGCGCCGCCGTACATGTCGAAGGCGACGATCGCGACGACCGCGAGGGGCAGGGCGCCGAGGCCGGCCTGTGCGGCGAGCAGGGTCGCGAGCAGGGCTCCGGCGGCGGCGGAGGTGTAGACGACGATGCGGTCGCGCGGGGTGGCGCCGGGGGCGATGAGGCGCGAGTCGAGGGCGCTCAGGCGGCTCATGCGCGCTCCCTCAGTCCTTCGACGCAGACGTCGACGATGGGCCCGGCCATGTCGGCGAGTGGTATGTCGGGGTCGATGAGCCATTGCAGCAGCACGCCTTCGATGGCGCCGATGAGCACGGTGGTGTGTGCGAGGCCGAGGCCGGGGCGCACCTGGGCGAGGACGGTGGTGACGGCTTCGCGGTAGGCGCGGTAGGCGGGCCGCATGTGGTCGGTGCCCCACAGGTCGAGCAGGGTTCTGGCCAGGTCGCGCTGGGTGGAGAGGTGCGCGATGGTGCTGTGGACGAGGGTGATCAGGCGGTCCAGGGGCGGGGCGTCGCCTTCCACGGCTTGGCGCAGGAGGATGTCGGCGCCGGCGGCGTACTGGGCGAGGGCGGCTTCGAGCAGGGCCTCGCGGCTGTCGTAGTAGAGGTACACGCTGCCTTTGCCGATTCCGGCCTCGGCGGCCACGTCGTCGATGCGTGATGCGGCGAAGCCTTTGCGGGAGAAGACCCGCACGGCGGCGTCCAGGATCTCCTGGCGCCGGGCGTCTTTGTCCACCCGTTTGGGTGCCATGTCCAGCCTCCTATCATGACCGACTGGTCAGTCATAATAAAGGTGATCTTCGCGGGTGCGCAAGACTATTCACTGTGTGTATAGTCGCGGCATGTCAACCGGTCACGTCCTGCTCGGATTCCTCGCCGAGCGGCCGAAACACGGATATGAGCTCAAAAAAGAACACGATCACCGGCTCCCCGGCGCCAAACCCCTCGCCTACGGCCAGGTCTACGCCACACTCCAGCGCCTGGAACGCGACGGGCAGGCCGAGGTCGCCGAGACCCAGCAGGACGGCGGCCCCGAGCGCACCATGTACGCGATCACCGAGGCCGGCCGCACCGAGCTGACCCGCTGGCTGGCCGAGGTCGAGCCGCCCGCCCCGTACGTCAGCAGCCCGCTGTTCGCCCGCGTCGTCGTCGCGGGCGGCGCCGCCGACGACTACCTGGTACGGCAGCGCGCCGCCCACCTGGCCCGCATGCGGGAACTCACCGCCCGGCGCGCCAGCGAGTCCCCGGCCCAGGCGCTGGCCGCCGACTACGCGATCCAGCACCTGGACGCCGACCTGCGCTGGATAGAAAGCGCGCTGACGCGCCTGAAGGAGGAAGTCGATGCTTGAGGCCACCGGCCTGGTGAAGGCGTTCGGCAAGACCCCGGCCCTCACCGGGATCTCCGTAGCCGTCGGCGAGGGAGAGATCGTCGCCGTCACCGGCCCCAGCGGCTCCGGCAAGTCCACGCTGCTGCACTGCCTGGCCGGGATCATCCGCCCGGAATCCGGCCAGGTCACCTACGCGGGCACCAGGATCGACACCCTGGAGGAGGCCGCGCTGACCAAGCTGCGGCGTACCAGCTTCGGCGTGGTCTTCCAGTTCGGCGAACTGGTGCCAGAACTGAGTGCGCTGGAGAACGTGGCGCTGCCGCTGCTGTTCAACCGGCGCGGCAGGCAGGAGTCCACCTCCCTGGCCGGGAAGTGGCTGACCCGCTTCGGCGTCGCCGACTGCGCCGACCGGCGCCCCGGCGAACTCTCCGGCGGCCAGTCGCAGCGTGTCGCCGTCGCCCGCGCCCTGATCACCGGGCCGCGGGTGATCTTCGCCGACGAGCCCACGGGCGCCCTCGACTCGCGCGCCGGCGAACAGGTCATGAACGCGCTGCTCGACTCCGCCCGCGACACCGGCGCCGCGGTCGTCCTGGTCACCCACGACAACCGCGTGGCCGCCTACGCCGACCGGGAGATCATGCTGCGCGACGGGGCCGTGCTGACGGGGGTGCCGCGGTGATCACCGTTCAGCGCATGCTGGCCGGGGGCCGCGACCGCGCCGACCGGGCCCGCGCCCGGCTCATGGCCGCCGGAGCCGCGCTCGCGACCTTCCTGCTGTGCACGGCCGTCGGGCTGGCGGACGGCCGTGACGAATGGGGTTCGCTCACCGGCCTGGCCCTGGCCCTGCTGGTCGTCCCGGTCGTCGCGCTGCTCCACCAGGCCAACCGGCTGGCCGATCTCACCCGCGAACGCCGCCTGGCCGCCCTGCGCCTGGCCGGGGCCACCCCGGGGGAGGTACGCCTGCTCGGCGCCCTCGAAAGCGGATGGCTCGGTCTGCTCGGCGCGCTGACAGGTGCCGTGGTCTACGTCCTCGCCCTGCTCACGGGCGTGCTCGCCGCCTTCCGCGAGCTGGTGGTCGGCGCGCCACCGGTCTCCGGGGAACTCGCCGCCCACCGGGAGCAGGTCTGGGGCGGCGCCTGGTCCACGCCCGCGGTCACCGTGCCCGTGGTCGTGGCGGTGGTGGTGCTGTGCGGCCTGCTCTCGGGGGCGCTGGCCGGGCGGCACGTGGTCGCCTCACCGCTGGGCGTGGTCCGCCGCGTGCGCCCGCGCGGGGCACGGGCGAGCGACGTCCTCCTGATCGCCGGTGGCGTGGTCCTGGTGGCCGCGGCCGCGGTCGACCCCGCACGCAGGGCCCTGGCGATCGTCGGCATCTACGGGATCGTCCTCGGGATGGCCATCGGCATGGTCATGCTGTTGTTCGGGCTTACGCTGGCCACCGCCCGGCTGATCAGGGCCGTCGCCACGTGGTCCGCCCGGCGCGGCCGTACCCCCGAGACCCTTCTGGCGGCCCGCCTGGTCGAGGCGGACCCGCGCGGATGGGCGCGGGCCATGTCCGTGGTCGGGCTCGCGGTCTTCTTCGGCGCTGCGGCGGGGGCGCAGCAGTCCGTGGGAGGGTACGAGCGGGCGCACCTCTTCATCGACCTGGCCCTGCTCATCGCCCTGGCCACCGCCGCGGCCGCCCTGGTCGTACGGCAGGCCGAGAGCCTGCTCGACCACCAGCGCTCCTTCGCCGTCCTGGCCGCAGCCGGAGTCGAGGAGAAGGCGCTGCACCGGGTCATGGCCCGGCAGGCCGCGCTGGCGGCGGCGCCGGTATGCGTGGTGGCGGCCGTCGCCGGGGTGGCCGTGGTGCTCGTGCCGACCATGGGCGCCCAGCAGTCCGGCTACCTGATCTGGACCTCCGCCAGGGCCGTGGCCATGGCCGGGATCGGGGTGCTCGCCGCGATCCTGGTGGCCCTGGCGGCCAGAGCGCTCCTGCGCGCCGCGATCCACCCCGATCGGCTGCGCGCCCGGCAGTGACGCTCACGCCTTGCGGATGCGGATGTTGCCCGAGCCGCTCCTGGCGGTGATGGTGTCGGGGCTGTCGCCGTTCTTCACCTGGGAGCTGACCGAGCCGTCCGTGCTCTTGGCCACGACGCGGTAGACGCCGTCCGGGACCGTGGCCTCGACGGCGCCGTCCCGGGAGAGCGCGTCGACGTTGGCCGGCCGTACCGCGAAGAGCAGGTCGATCGCGCCGTAGTCGGTGCGCGCCCGGACCCGAGGGGAACGCAGCCGCTCCCCGGACACGGGGCCCTCCGTGCGCAGCCGCAGGGCTCCGGACATGTCCACGACCCGGATCCGGTCGGCGGCGGCGATGTCCACGTCCTGCGACAGGCCGGTGGCGATGACCCCGTCGCTGCCCTCGACCACCAGCTTCACCCCGGGCGGCACCGCGATCCGGTACCGCCCGCCGCAGTCGCCGAAGACGATGGTGCAGTTGGCGCTCAGCCGCAGCATGCCGTCCCGGAGCGACCAGGAGTTGTTGCCCTCCTTGGCCGCCTTCCCCATCAGCCACCGGTCCACCTTGACCACGCCGGGGGAGCCGGGTTCGATCCTGAGCCCGCCGAGCGACGACTTGATCGTGAGCGTGCCGCCGGCGTGGGTGAACGTCTGCGCCGTGTGCTGCTCGGGCGGGTTCAGCTCCACTCCGCAGCCCGCGAGGAGCGCGACCCCTGCGGCCATCGCCGCGATTCGTCTCATGGCTTCGATCGTCGCGCCGCGCGGGCTCCCGGCCATCGGCCACGCGGCCGACCGCCATCGGCCGAAAGTTCAGAGTTGCGCCAGGATCGCGTGGACGTGCGACAGCGGCGAGGAACCGATCGGCCGCACCACGACGGTGTCCACGCCGGCCGCCCACAGGGCGCGCACGTGCGCCACCGCGTGCCCGACGTCGCCGATCGCCAGCGCCACCTCGGAAGCGGGCACCCGGAGGAACTCGGTGTACTCGGCCACGATCGGCCGGGCCACCTCCTCCGCGTCGTCGCCGACGTACAGGTGGGTGAAGGCGACGAGCTCGTGCGGCCCGGCGGCGGCGATCTGGGAGCGGACCCACGGCACCCGCGAGGGCGAGAAGCCCTCCGGGATGATCGTCCCGTCGGCCACCCGGCCCGACAGCGCCAGCGACTTGGGGTTCAGGACCCCGGCCAGCACCGGCGGCGGCTCGGCGGGCGGGTGGACCAGGGCGACGCCGTCCAGGCGCACGGCCTTGCCGTCCAGGACGACCTTCTCGCCGTGCAGCATCGCCCGCACGCCGGTGATCGTCTCCTCCAGCAGCGCCAGCGGCGACGGTACGGCGGCGCCGACCTGCCGCATCCACGACTGGAGGCCGTGCCCGATTCCCGCGGCCAGGCGGCCGGGGTGCAGGCGTGCCAGGTTGCCGAACTCCATGGCCAGCAGCGCCGGGTTGCGCAGGGGCGCGGGGGCGATGCCGAGGCCGACGCGCAGCCGGCTGGTGACGGCCAGCGCGGTGGCGGCCGAGGAGATGCCGCCGGTCCAGCCGAGGTCTTCCACGACCCACAGGTCGGAGACGGTGGTGCCGTCGAGTTCGCGGGCGAAGGGGATGAGGTGTTCCGGCGGCAGGTCGCGGTCGAACATCACGCCGAGTCTCACGAGGACCTCCAGTAGTAGCGGAACAGTCTGCCGACCTCGGAGTACCCGGCGCGGAGGAAGGCGTTGGCGGTCGGGGTGTTGGCCACGTCGGTGGCGGCCACGATGCGTTCGACACCGGCTTCCGCGAGCGTGCGGGTGCCCTTGGCGAGCAGGTCGGCGACGTAGCCACGGCCGCGGTGGGCGGGGACGACGCCGATGTAGGCGATGGAGTGGTCGTCGGGCGCGACCAGGCCGACGGGCTCCTCGCCGGCGTAGCCGACGACGAACCAGTCGGGCTTGCCCTTGCGGTTGACCAGGTCGGCGTACATCTCCCTGGCCTCGTGCTCGGGGCCGGCGGTGGCCAGTTCGACCTGGGTGTCGTGGTCGAGCGAGCCTTCGGAGATCTGGACGAGCAGGTCGAGCACCGTGCGTGCCGGATGTTCCCGGGCGGGTCGGTAGGTGAGCCGGCCGGAGTCGGCGGGCAGGTCGCTGCCGGCGGCCCATTCCAGCTCCAGCCGCTCGACTTCCAGCGTGAAGCCGGCGCCCATGAGCGCGTCGTGCTCGACCGGGCGGTCCACGGTGGGGGTGAGGCCGGGGCGCAGCACGATGTCGTGCACGATCTTGGACAGGCCGAGTTCCCTCAGGCCGCGCCGGAGCATGGCGGCGGCGACGGCGGGGTCGGGGCCGGGGGTGAAGTGCCAGGTGATCACCGGCGCCGCGCCGCGGTAGGGGGCCCAGAAGCACACGCGCGCCGCGCCGTCGGCGAAGCACCACTCGGGTTTGGTCCTGCCCTCGTCGTGGGCGGCGACGAGTTGGGAGCGCGCGGGCTCGGGGAACTGATCGAACAAGGTGAAAGCCTCCACGGACAACGATCGTCAGTGGGAGCTTAGGCCGCCGCGGTCAATGCGGCGCGCGCGGCGTCGACGCTGGCGCTCGTCTCGAAGTGCCGGTCGAGGTTGGTGATGGTGAACAGGTGCGTGATCATGCCCGGTTCGAGGACGAGCACGAGCCTGCCGGAGGCCTGCCGGGCCCGGTTGTGGGCGGCCACGAGCTCACCCAGGCCCACGGAGTCGCAGAACGGGACCCCGATCAGGTCGATCACGACGTGGGGTGGGTCGGCGCCGCTCCAGGCATTCTCGAGGGCCGCGTTGAGGCGAGGCGCACTGGACACGTCGAGCTCGCCGCGGACCTGGACGACCGTGCAGCCTTCCTCGTGCCAGGATCGGACCTCCATATGGGTCACGTGCCCGGATAACCGGAGGTTACGCCTGTTTGCGGCAGATGTTCTGGGATGCGGTTTTGGTAGTAGGGGTGGCGGTGCTGCTCGGCGCCGGGGTCGGGCCTCCGGCCGATTTGAGCTTCTTGATCTTCGGCTGGTCGGCGCCGATGATCACCTCGATGCCGTCGATGTTCACCTCGCGCAGCTCGGCTCCCGGGATCGCGCCCGCGACCGTGCGCGCCGAGTCCGCACGGCCGGGGCCGTACCTGATGATCGTCTTCTTGAAGTCCTTCTTGGCGGTGTTGCCCGCCTGCTCCGGCACCAGGAAGCCGGACTCCTTCAGCGCGTTCCTGGTGCGCGCGCCCAGGCCGGTGATCAGGGTGCCGTTGAGCACCTTCAGCTCGATCCGCTCCGGCGGGACCGTCGCCGCGGTGCTCGGGTTCGCGCTGGGCGAGGGCTTGGGGCTGGGCGTGGCCAGGTCCTCGTCGGCGGCGATGCGGCGGAACAACTCCTTGGCGGCGTCTTTCTGCCACAGCACCGCGGACTCGCCGGTCGGCGTCTTGAAGTCGAGGTCGGCCAGCGGCACCGTGGCGAAGCGCACGTCGTCCAGCGAGACGTCGCGCAGCTGCGTGGCCAGGCCGAGCAGCCCGTCGTCCGGGTCCACCTTGATGGTCCTGAGCGTGGAGTTGACGAACGCCGCCAGCCGCCCGGGATTGCCCAGCGTGCCCGCGCTGAGCGCCTTGTTGAGCAGCGCCGAGATGACCTGCTGCTGACGGTCGATGCGATCCAGGTCGGAGCGGACCGTGGCCCGGGTGCGGGCGTAGCCGAGCGCCTGTACGCCGGCCAGCTCATGGGTGCCCGCGGCGAGGTTGAGCCCGGTCTTCGGGTCGTTGATGGCCACCGGCGTGCAGACGGTGATGCCGCCGAGGGAGTCCACCACGTCGATGAAGCCCATGACGTTGACCTCGATGTAGCGCTGGATCTTCAGCCCGGTCGCCTGCTGCACCGCCTTGACCGCCAGCGGCGCCCCGCCGAACTGATAGGCGGAGTTGATCTTGTGGGTGCCCTTGCCCGGGATCTCCGTCCAGGTGTCGCGGGGCAGGCTGACCACGGTCACCTTGCGGTGGTCGGCCGACAGGTGGATCACCATCATCGTGTCGGTGCGCTCGCCGCTCTCGCGGCCCAGCTTCAGCTGGTTCTGCTGCTTGCGGGTGAGGTTGTCGCGCTTGTCCACGCCGACCAGCAGGATGTTCATGGGACCGGTCGGCCCGGCGGGCTCGGTGATGCCCGCGTCCACCCCGGCGATCTGGCGCGGCGTCGCCCACACCACGCCGGTGCCGACGAGCACGGCCGTGGAGAGCGCCCCGGCGATCAGCAGGTTGCGCCGCCGGGCCTTCGCGCTCTTGGCCGGCTTGCGCTTGGGGCCGGTCGCGAGCCTGACGCCGCCGTAGGCGTCCCCGCCCACGTGCACACCGGCGTCCTCCTCGCCCGGGTCGCTCATGCCCTGCCCCCTTTATCCCACCGGAGGGTTCTGGCTTTCGATTGCCGTCCTCCCCTGCTCGTACAGTAGCGTGAGGCCCGCCATGAAGCAGTTGCCCGACTCGCCGCACGCGCACGCGGAGACGCGCGCCTGGCCACCCATCTCCGTCGTCATGCCCATCCTCAACGAGGAGCGGCATCTCCACGAAGCCGTCGCCATGATCCTCTCCCAGAGATACCCGGGCGAGATCGAGGTCGTTCTGGCCGTCGGCCCCTCACACGACCGCACGCAGGAGGTCGCCGACGCCCTCGCGGCGGCCGACCGGCGGATCGTCGTCGTCCCCAACCCCACCGGGCGCACCCCCAACGCGCTCAACGCCGCCATCGGCGCCTCCCGCAACGCCATCGTCGCCAGGGTCGACGGGCACGCCATGCTGCCCGACGACTACCTGCGCGTGGCCGTGGAGACGCTGGAGGAGACCGGCGCCGACAACGTCGGCGGCATCATGGCCGCCGAGGGGATCACCCCCTTCGAGCAGGCCGTCGCCCGCGCGATGACCTCCAAGATCGGCGTCGGCGCCGCCGCCTTCCACGTCGGCGGTACGGCGGGCCCCGCGGACACCGTCTACCTGGGCGTCTTCCGAAGGGAGGCGCTGGACCGCGTCGGCGGCTACGACGAGCACTTCCAGCGCGCCCAGGACTGGGAGATGAACCACCGCATCCGCCGGACCGGCGGCCTGGTGTGGTTCCAGCCCAGGATGCGCGTGACCTACCGGCCACGCCCCAACGTCAAGGCGCTGGCCAAGCAGTACTTCCACTACGGCCGCTGGCGCCGGGTGGTGGCCCGCACCCACGAGGGCACGATCAACCTGCGCTACCTCGCCCCGCCCGCCGCGGTGCTGGCGATGGCGCTCGGCCTGATCGTCTCCCCGTTCTTCCCCCTGGCACTGATCGTCCCCGGCGGCTACCTCCTGGCCATCACGGCCGGGTCGGCGCTGACCGGCAGCGGCATGTCCACGGCGGCCAAGCTCCGGCTCCCGCTCGTCTACGCGGCCATGCACGTCTCCTGGGGCTGGGGCTTCCTCACGAGTCCGCGAAAACTCGCTCGACCGCCGCGTTGAAGCGGGTCATGGCGTCCGGCTCGTCCGGGCCCAGCAGGTAGGCGCGCAGCTTCCGCCGCGCGCAGGCCAGCGTGTCCACCCCGTCCAAGAACCCGGCCAGGGCCGCGAGGTCCTGGCCCAGCAACACCCCCGCGCCCGTCGTGGGATAGCGCTCGTGGAAGGCCCTCTCGCCCATCCCCGACACGTTCGTCACCGCGTACGGCTTGCCGCCGGCCAGGAAGTCGGCCACCACGCTGGAGATGTCGGTGATCATCAAGTCCGCCTGGTTGAAGCACTCGTAGAGCTCGCCCTTCTCCACGACCAGATGCCGGATCGGCGCGGGCGAGCGCCCACCCGCCGGATGCCGGGCCTTCGACCTGGCCAGTTCCGCCGCGTCCAGCATGGCCACGATCTGCCGGTGCGCCCGCGCGGCCGCCTTGTCCCGATGCCCGGTCAGCGGATGCGGCTTGTAGACGACGCGCAGCCCCGGCCGGTGATCGAGCAGAGCCCGCACGATCCGCGGCCCCATCGCGCTCAGCGAGGTGTGGTGCAGGTCGTCGGTCCACCCCTCCCAGGTGGGCGCGTACAACACCGTCCGGTACGGCAGGCCGGGCCCCTCGGTGGAGATCCCCTCCAACTGGGGCCGCCCCACCTCGTGCACACACTCGTCACGAACGCCCACGCGGGCCCGCAGGTACCGGTCGCGCCCCGCGGGCCCGGCCACCCACACCTCGTCGTAGACCCGGGAGAACGGGTTGAACGACGCCTCCTTGTCGCTGTCGCCGTGCCCGATGAACGCGCTGCGCAGGCCCGGGATGCGGAGCATGTGGATGTTCTTGCCGACGTTGGCCACGTACAGGCACAGCCGGGCGTGGCCCAGCGCGTGGAAGCCCATGAGGTCGGCCGCGGACGGGATGGTCAGCACCGGCAGCGAGGTGGGGCCGATCCGGTCGGCCATGCCGCGCTCGCGCAGGACCACGATCGCCCGCCGGTCGATCCGCTCCAGCGTGGGCAGCCACATCCTGGCCTGGTAGGCGGCCTCCGCGGCGCCGGAGAAGTACAGGATGACCTCGGGCCGGTAGTCCCTGACCTGCTTGTCGACCACGGCGATGACGCGGGCCGCGTCGCTCAGCGGGGCGGCCCGCCGTACATAGGGGATGAGGACGAGCAGCCCGGCGCAGCCCAGCAGCAGGCCGAGACCCGCGCCCGCGGCGGCGGCCAGGGCGCCGAAGGCGGCGCCCAGCACCGGCAGCACGTCGAGGTAGAGGAAGCGCACGCCGCGGTAGTTGGTGAGGAACTCCGGCGGCATCCTCGGGATGTTGAGCGCGCCGACGTCGAGGCCGCGGGTGGTGACCGGCATGGTGGCCAGGGTCTCGCGCAGCCGGATGGCCAGGCCGGTCTGCACCGCGCGCACCCCGTGCATCGTGAACAGCCCGGCGGCCAGCGCGATGAACCACGGCGAGTCCGGCCCGGTGGTCCTGGCCACGAGGAGGACGGCGGCCATCTCCCTGATGACGAAGCGCAGCGTGACGCCGAGGTGCACCCGGGCCAGCGTGTCCGTGAACGACCTGGCCAGGCGGGGCGCGACGTACTCGGCCGCGTAGGAGACCACGGCCACGGCGGCGAACAGCAGCGGCCGCGGCCACAGGGCGGCCAGCAGCAGGAGAGGATAACTGCCCAGAAGCACGCCTATGACACAGAGTCTCCGCATGCCTTCGGACAGTAACACTCCTATCCCGTGCCGAGCCGGACGTCGATCACCTGGCCCGTCAAGTCGGAAATCAGCACGTCCAGCGAGGTCTGGGCGACGGCGCGCGGCGAGAGCAGGGTGTGCGGGGGTTCCTCACCGAAGGCGCGCTCGCGCATGGGCGTGCCGGTCCGTTCGGGGTTGACGCAGTTGACCCGGATGCCGTCACCCGCCCATTCGTCGGCCAGCGCCTGGGTCAGGTTGACCACCGCCGCCTTGGTCGAGGAGTAGAGGCTGTAGTCGGCCCGGCCCCTGGTGTAGCTGGAGGAGGTGTAGAGCAGCAGGCCGCCGCCGGTCTCGCGCAGGTACGGGTAGGCGGCGCGGGCCACGTTGACCGGGCCCAGATAGTTGACGCCGACCGTGTCCGCGATCGTCTCCTCGGTGACCTCGGCCAGCTTGCCCATGTGCAGCACGCCCGCGGTGTTGACCACGAAGTCCACGCGGCCCACCTGCGCCAGCGCCTTGGCCACCGAGGAGAGGTCCTCCACCCGCACGCCGTTCTGCGTGCGCGAGAACGAGTGCACCTCGGCCCCGTGGCCCCTGGCCAGGTCCACCACGTCGGCCCCGATGCCGTAGCTGCCGCCGAAGACGACCACGCTGCGCCCGGCCAGCGCCTCCCGGTAGTCGCGCGGGCTCGGCGCCGGCGCCTCGGACGCGGCCAGTTGGAACAGCTTGTCGGCGATGTACACGTCGACCGGGTGCGTCACCTTCATGTTGTGCTCGCTGCCCGGCACGATGGAGATCGGCACGTCCGGCAGATACCGCAGCACCACCCCGCAGTCGTCGGTGGCCGGCTGCTTGTCGAAGTCGGGGTCGGCGAAGGCCCGCTCGTACGCCTCCCTGATCACCGACAGCCGGAAGCACTGCGGCGTCTGCCCGCGCCGCAGCCGCGACCGGTCCGGGATGTCGCGGATGATCTCCCCGCGTGGCCCCGGCACCGCCACGACGACCGTGTCGGAGCTCGGAATGGCCACGTCCACCGCCGAATACGTCTCCAAGGCCCGGACACACTCGGTGATGATCCGGGGCTCCAGGAGGGGCCTTACAGCGTCGTGCAGGAGCACGTTGCATTCCTGCGGGCCGAGCGCCTTCAGTGCCCGCCACGTGGTCTCGGTACGGCTCCCGCCCCCCTCGATGATCTTGCTGACCTTGCCGAACCGGCCCCTGGCCACGATCTCCTCGACCTGGTCGAGGAAGCCAGGGGTCATCAGCACCACGATCTCGTCGATCTCCGGCGCGGCGTTGAACAGGGCCAGCGTGTGCTCCAGGATCGTCCGCCCAGCGATCTTGATCAGCTGTTTCGGCGTGTTGAGGCCGACACGCTGACCGACCCCGCCCGCGAGAACGACCCCTACAGAGCGCAACCGAGAGTCCATGCCGCGAGCGTAACGGTCTTGGTCCGTGATATCGCGTCGCCGGGTCGCTACGCTGTGTCCACGCACTCCCTCGCGACCGGGAGGAGATCTGCGCTTTGCCCGATTCACTCACGCACGAGAGCACCGCCACGTCCGCGGTAGTCCTCGCCACGACCCCGGCCTCCAGGCTCTCCTGCGCTGACGGGACCCTGCTCGACCGGATCGGCGACCAGCTCGCCACGTTGCCCGTACGCGACGTGCAGGTGGTCGCCGCCGGCAACGGGCTCGGCGCCGACCTGCGCGGCGTGGCCAGACTCGCGCGCATCTCGACCGGCGCGGTCGCGGTGGTCCCCGCCGACCTCGTCGCCCACACCGAGGCGCTCGCCCTCGTGCTGGAACACCCCTCCCGCGACACGGCGGCGCTGGTCAGCCACGACGCCTCCGCCGCGCCCATGCGCCCGCCGGTGCGGGTCGAAGGCGGCCGGATCGTGGCCGCGGGCAGCTCCTTCCACCTCGTGCCCGAGGCCAACGCCACCTTCCGCGGCGTCCTGCAGGTGGGCGAGGCCGACCTCGCCGGCCTGGCCGACGTCGCCGCGGAACTGGCCGAACTGGCCGACGGCGGGCGGCTTGGGCCGGTCACCTCCGTCGAGGCGATCGACCTGCTGCTGGTCGGGCTGGTGCGCTCCGGAATACGGGTGCGCGCGGCCTCGATCGGGCCGCTGCACTGCGACCGCGTCACCGCCCAGGCCGGCGCCGACGCCGCCATCGAACGGCTGGCCGACGTGGACGAGACCCGGGTCAGGCTGAACACCTCGGTCAAGGCCGACGACGGCTTCTTCGCCACCCACTTCGTCTCCTCATGGTCGCGCTACCTCATCCGGCCCGCCGCGCGCCTGCGGCTCACGCCCAACGCCGTCACCGGGATCTCGATCGGCCTCGCCGTACTCGCGGCCGTGTGGTTCTCGGCCGGCACGCGGGGGGCGCAGGTCGCCGGGGCGGTGCTGCTGTATCTGTCGTTCGTGCTCGACTGCCTCGACGGGCAGCTGGCCCGCTTCACCCGCTCCTTCTCGCCGCTGGGCGCCTGGGTGGACGCGATGGCCGACCGGCTGAAGGAGTACGTCGTCTACGTGGGGCTGGCCTTCGGGTACTCCGCCACGCTGCCGTGGGAGGACGGCGGGCCGGACGGCATCTGGTACCTCGCGGTGGCGGCCATGATCCTCCAGGTGTTCCGGCACTCGGTCGACTTCGCCTTCGCCGGGGCCAACTCCGACGCCGGGCGGGTCGGCGCGGCCTGGGCCAAGCCGGCGCGCTCGCTGCTGGAGTCGGCCGACGGCGGACGCTACGGCGTGCCCAAGCAGGGCGGGATGCTCGGACTGGCCCACCGGATGGAGCGCGAGAGCCTCACCCGCTGGATGAAGAAGATCATCGTGCTGCCGATCGGGGAGCGGATGGCGCTGATCGCGATCACCGCCGCGGTCTTCAACGCCCGCATCACCTTCCTGGCCCTGCTCGTCTGGGGCGGTGTGGCCGCCTGTTACACGTTGATCGGGCGGATAGCGAGGTCGATGTCGTGATCCCGGAGCGAAGGAGCTCGCTGTGAGAGCGCGAGGAACGAGCCAACGAGCAGCGAAGCGGTCGCGACCATGATCACCGTGCAGATGACCCCGGTGCCCGTCAGCAAGGTCGTGGCCTACCGCGACGACGGACCGCTCTCGCGCGGCATGGGCGCGCTGGTGGCCGGGCAGTTGCCGCCGCTGCCGCCGCTCATCGCCGGCGCCTTCGTCACCGGCGTCCTGCTGGTCATCGGCGTCGGCGGCGCCAACGGGCTGGCCGTCTTCGCCCCGGCCGTGACCCTGCTGCTGGCCGGGCCGGGCAGCAGCGCGCCGCACGACGGCCGGCTCGACTGGCTGTGCCCGCCGATCCTGCGGGTGATCGAGTACACCTTCATCGCCTCCTGCGGATTCGGCCACGCCGTACACCCGGTGTTGATCTTCCTGCTGCTGTCGGCGATGGCCTTCCACCACTACGACCTGGTCTACCGGATCAAGCAGCGGGTCTACCCGCCGCCCTGGCTGACCACGTTCGGACTCGGCTGGGATGGGAGGATGATCGCGGTCTCGCTGATCGTGATCATCGGGCTGCCGGTGACGGGGTTCGTGTTGCTCGCGGTATATCTGTGGCTGCTGTTCGGCTGGGAAAGCATTACTTGCTGGCTTGCCGCGCCCCGATCTGGGGTGGAAGCAACGGATATGGGAACACAGGACTAAGAGCGGATTACCCTCCCAGGGCGAAAAGGCAACTAACCTTTGGGGCCTGAAGAGTCACGCACGACTGAGGAGTGCACGTTGCTGGGAATGGTGCTGGCCGCTGGAGCCGGACGACGCCTGCGGCCGTACACCGACACGCTGCCTAAGGCGCTCGTGCCGGTCGACGGTGAGACCACGATCATGGACATCTCGCTGCGCAACCTCGCCGAGGTCGGGCTGCGGGACGTCGTGGTGATCATCGGCTACGCGGCGCGGGCCGTCGAGGAGCGCAAGGCGGCGCTGGAGGAGCGCCACGGCGTCACCCTCACGCTCGTGTACAACGACAAGGCAGAGGAGTGGAACAACGCCTACTCCCTGTGGTGCGCGCGCGACTACTTCGCGCAGGGCGCGCTGCTGGTCAACGGCGACACCGTCCACCCGGTCTCGGTCGAGAAGACGCTGCTGTCGGCGCCGGAGACCAGCGACATCCTCCTGGCCGTCGACGACGTCAAGAAGCTGGCCGACGAGGAGATGAAGGTCACCCTGGAGGGCGGCTCGCTCAAGCGCATCACCAAGCTGATGGACCCCGCCGACGCCTACGGGGAGTACATCGGCGCCACGCTGATCCGTCCTGGTGCCGCCGAGCGCCTGGCCGACGCGCTCAAGACCACGTTCGAGCGCGATCCGCAGCTCTACTACGAAGACGGTTACCAGGAGATGGTGGGCCGCGGCGAGCAGATCCACGTCGCGCCCATCGGCGAGGTCGACTGGGTCGAGGTGGACAACCACGACGACCTGGCCAAGGCCCGCGCTATCGCCGTCAATTACTGAGGGAGGCGCAGATGCCGCTTCTCGCGCGGATGCTGCCCGCGCCGCTCACGATGGAGGTACGGCGGGGCGCCGTCGCCCAGCTGGGCGCGGTGCTCAACGACAGCAGGGTGGCCACCAGTGGCAGGGTCGCGGTCGCCGTCGGCCCCGGCCAGGGTGACCACATCGAGGGCCTGATCGCCCCGACCCTCGGTGAGGCCGAGGTGTTCCGGGTGGCCGACGGCTCGGTGGACGCCGCCGTCTCGCTCGGCGCCGACCTGCGCAAGGGCGCCTACGAGGTGGTGGTGGGGGTCGGCGGCGGCCGGACCATCGACGCCACGAAGTACGCCGCCTCGCTGGCCGGCATCCCGATGGTCGCGGTGGCCACGAACCTCTCCCACGACGGCATCTGCTCGCCCACCGCCTCGCTGGTCTACGAGGGCGGCAAGGGCTCGTTCGGCGTGCCCATGCCGCTGGCGATCCTGGTCGACCTCGACTTCGTGCACAACGCGCCCGAGTCGCTGGTGCGCTCGGGCGTGGGCGACGTGATCAGCAACCTGTCGGCGATCGACGACTGGCAGCTGGCCAACGTGGAGCGCGGCGAGCCGATCGACGGCCTGGCCTGCTCGATGGCGCGCACCTCGGCGGAGGCGCTGATCGGGCGCGGCGACTCCATCGAGTCCGACGCTTTCCTGACGGTCCTGGCGGAATCCTTGATCCTGTCGGGCATGTCGATGGT
Organism: Nonomuraea typhae; assembly: GCF_009760925.1. Taxonomy (GTDB): domain Bacteria; phylum Actinomycetota; class Actinomycetes; order Streptosporangiales; family Streptosporangiaceae; genus Nonomuraea; species Nonomuraea typhae. The sequence continues at coordinate 371,133 of NZ_VRLV01000008.1, read as the reverse complement.
AATCGCCGGGTCATCCCGGCCTTCGAGTGGCGGGGATCATGAGATCCTTCATGCCGTGGACCAGCTTTTCCCCGGCACCTCCAATCACGGCGAACTCGCCGGGATCGGCACGGCGTTCTGCTACTTCCTGCGCGAGGACGCGGGACGACTCCAGCAGGTCGTCGACTGCCTGCGCCAGCACCGGCTCCCGGTCACTCCCGGCGACGTCGGGCTGAGCGAGGAGCAGTTCACCGAGGCCGTCATCCTGGCGCCCTCGACCCGTCCCGGCCGGTACACCATCCTCGAGCACATGCGTCTGTCGGACTCCGAGGTGCGCGGACGGGTGGCGGACTATGTCCGGGCCTTCGGTAGCTGAGCTGCGGGCGGTCGCCCAGCCTGAGGGCCACCTCGACCGCAGAAACGGCGAGCACTGGGCGGGCGTGCTCTACATGCGCGCCATCTCGATCCGCGTCACCTGGCTGCTGGCCAGGACGCGGGTCACGCCCAACCAGCTCACCTGGGTGATGACGATCGCGGGCGTGCTGGCCGGGTTCGCGCTGGCGATCCCGGGCCTGTGGGGCGCGCTGCTGGGCGTCCTGCTCGTGCAGGTCTACCTGCTGCTCGACTGCTCCGACGGCGAGCTGGCCCGCTGGACCGGCAAGACCTCGCTGGCCGGCGTCTACCTCGACCGGGTGGGCGCCTACTTCACCGAGGCGGCGGTCCTGGCCGGGCTGGGCTGGCGGGCCTCGCAGGTGCTGCCCGACTGGTACACCGTGATGGGCTTCGCCGCCGCGCTGGGCGCGATCCTCATCAAGGCCGAGACGGACCTGGTGGACGTGGCCAGGGCCAAGGGCGGGCTGACGGCGGCCAGCGAGGCGTCGGGCGTGCAGTTCCGCTCCGGGCTGCTGGGGCTGGGGCGGCGGATCCTGTCGGCGACCAAGTTCCATCGGATCGTGCAACCGATCGAGCTGTCGCTGCTGGCGCTGGGCACTGCGGTGATCGACCTGGCATCGGGAACCATGACCGCGACCCGCGTGCTCGTGGTGGCCTGCCTGGTGGCCGCGGCGTTGCAGACGGTGTTGCACCTGGTGAGCATTCTGGCATCGAGGCGGCTTGCGTGATTTCAGGGAGGAACCGGTCAGGCTCGGCGTCCGTCGTATTGTTCGGACGTCCGCCGTTCGGTGGGGGTTCACCCACGGTTCCGATACCCTTAGCTCCACCCATAACAGGAAATGTGCAAACCAGCAGACTCGGTGATCATGAAAGAATGCTCCGCTCGTGCCTTCAACGCGTCCAGGTGATGACCCGTTGAAGATCTCGTGCGTCATCCTCACCATGGGCAACCGGGTCGCGGAGCTGAACCGGGCGGTCGAGTCCGCGCTGAACCAGGTCGACGGCGACGTCGAGGTGGTGATCGTGGGCAACGGGGCCGACGTGCCCGAGGTGACGGCGACGCCACCCGAGGGCTCGGCCGCGACCGTGAAAACGGTCCGCCTCGAGCACAACACCGGCATCCCGGCCGGACGTAACCGGGGCGTCGAGGAGTGCTCGGGCGACGTCGTGCTGTTCCTGGACGACGACGGCTGGTACGCCAGCCAGAAGGTCGTCGCCCACGTGCGCGACCGCTTCGCCACCGAACCCGACCTGGCCGTCATCTCCTTCCGCGTGATGGACCCCGACGGCGGCGTCGGCCAGCGCCGGCACGTGCCGCGCCTGCGCGCCGGCGACCCGCAGCGCTCCTCGCCGGTGACGACGTTCCTCGGCGGCGCCTCGGCCATCCGCCGCTCGGCCTTCCTCCAGGTGGGCGGGCTGCCCGAGCGCTTCTTCTACGCGCACGAGGAGACGGACCTCGCCTGGCGGCTGCTCGGCGAGGGGTACCGGATCGAGTACGACGCCGAGACGGTCATGTACCACCCGCAGGTGCCGCCGACCCGGCACGCCGACTTCTACCGGCTCAACGCCCGCAACCGCGTCTGGCTGGCCCGCCGCAACCTGCCGTGGCCGCTGGCCGCCCTGTATCTGGTCAACTGGGTCGTGCTCACGCTCCTACGCGAGCGCGGCTCGGGTCCGGCGCTGCGGGCGTGGTTCCGCGGCTTCTTCGAGGGGCTGCGCACCCCGGCGGGCGAACGCCGCCCCATGGCCTGGAAAACCGCCTGGCGCATGGTGAAACTAGGCCGTCCGCCGATCGTGTGATGATTTTTTACGGCGCGGCCGCCCCCACGCCACCCGCCGTCGTGGGCGGGCGCCGATCGTGGGGGTCGCTTCTCACGTCGGACACACGGCCCGCCGTTACGGCGGGCCGTTAGCCCGGTTCTCGGTTCTCAACCCTCCACGTTGACCGCGGGGCCGAAGGTCATCCGAGCCCGGTCCACCGTGGTACTCAGTAGCGCCCGTTTCGGCAGGCCCAGTTCGCTGAGCTCCTTGGCCACGGGGTGGTTGCCCAGGCGGACCAGGGCGCCTCCCGGTCTGATCCGGACGCCCGTCGCCGACATCTCGGCGCCGATCTTCCGTGTCATGCCGTCGCGGTGGGTGTAGGCGGTGAGCGGCAGGGCCGAGCGTGGGCTGGGGAAGCCGGGCTTCAGCAAGAGGTCGATGACCAGGCGGCCGTCCTTTCTGACGATGCAGCGCTTGTAGGGGGACGACAGCCGCAGGTCGATGTCGGCCAGTTCCTTGGGGAAGCCCCACATCTCGCGGCCCGCCTCCATCGTGAACGACTGGTTCACGGGCAGCCAGTGGATGAACGCCGCGCCGTTTCGCAGGTCGGACAGGCCCGCCGTACTCGCCGAGCCTGGTTGGCGCACCAGGAACGCCACTCCGAACTCGTGGTAGGTGTCCAGGTCGCCGTCGCGATAGTCGACGAAGATCAGCATGCAGATGGCCTTGCCGGGCAGCACCTCGGCCACATCCATGCCCGAGTAGGCGATCACCGCGCGGGCGGGGTCGGCGCGTACCGGGAACATCGTGCTGCAGACCGTCGCGTCTCTCACCCGGACAGGCAGGTTCACCGTGCGGCCCTGGATCAGATGCGATGCCATGACCCCAGTACATCAACCTTCAAGCGATGTGACCATTCCTGTCCTGATCTCGTCTGGTGTGATGTGAATGCCGGAACTACGCGGAGGCCATCATCATCGAGGAGCTCTATCGCGAGCACTGGTCGCTCGTGTGCGGGTTTCTTCTGCGCCGGACCCGCGACCCCCATCTCGCCGAAGATCTCGCCCAGGAGACCTTCGTCAAAGCCACCCGGGCGCTGCTCGGCTGGCGGGGTGAGAACCCCGCGGCCTGGCTGCTGGCCATCGCCCGCAACGTCCTGCTCGACCACGTCCGCCGCAGGCGTACCGAGCTGGCCTTACCCGATCCGGACGACCTCGGCGTGCCGCCCATCGGCGTGGACGCGCTGGAGGTCCGTGACGTGCTCGACCGGCTGCCGGCCCAGCACCGCAAGCTGCTGGAGCTGGTCTACCTGGAGGGGTTCTCCATGGTCGAGGTGGCGGCCATGACCGGAAAGAAGCACAACACGATCAAGACGGCGGTGTGGCGGGCCAGGGCGACCTTCGCCGAGGAATATGGAGCGACCCGATGAGCGAGCTGGATCTGCCGGACTTCGACCCCAGGGCCACGCGGAGGGCGGTGCGGCGCGGGCTGCTCAAGACGGCCTCGCTCGTGCTGGCCGGGCTGCTGGCGCTCGTGCTGGTGCTGGTCGTGGCGCCGATCCTGTTCCAAAGGGGCGGCACGGACCGGATGTACGACGTGTATGCGACGGCGTTCAAGATGTACAACCCGGGCTACCGGATCCAGGTTGGCGAGTGCTGCGAGGCGACGCCCTGGTCGAAGAGCCTGCCGCTCACGGCCACCCAGCTCAGGGCCTATGGCGGGTTCTCCAGCAGGACGGAGGCAGCCTACAAGATCACGAAGAACCTCTTCGGCGGGCTCGATCATCTGCCACTGGGCAACGAGGCCAACACGTCGGTGGCCAGAGCGCTGAGCAGGGTCGGCCACAAGGACCCGATCGGCAAGAAGGAGGCCCGCGAGATCCTTGCCGGGCTGCCGAAGGCCATGAGGGCCCTGGCACTCGTGGAGTTCAGCCGGCCCGCCACAGCCGAGCAGTTGGTGGCGTTCGGCAAGCGCTACGAGGCATGTCCCGAGCGGATCGTCTACGAGGCCAGGCCCGGATCCCTGCCGATCACCTTCGGGCCGTTCACGTGGGAGCGGTCGCCGGTCGAACCGAAGTCGGGCTGGTGCTACGACAACCCGCCTGAGATCCTGGCGGAGTTCCGCTCGTGGGACAAGATCCTTCAGCCCTCCGACACGGACGACCTACGCGACTTCGACCTCACCCTCGACCGCGTGCGGAAGGCGGCCAAGGCCGGCCTGGCCTACGCATATCTCGACGAGGGTGTGAAGGTCGAGCGCCTGCAGAAGCTGCTCGAAGATCCGCAGGTGCTCTCGGTGGCGCTTATCGACGTCACCTTCGACATCGCCAAGTTCTAGACCGCCAGCGAGTGCGCCACCCCCGCCAGCGACTCCACCCTGGCCACGAAGGCCGGGGCGTGGTCGGGCCAGTGGTGGTGCAGGCGGGCGTAGGTGTGGCCGCGGGCGCCCATGTTGGCCCGGCGGTCGGGGTCTTCCTTGAGGTCGAGTACGGCATGCCGTACCGAATCCACATCGAACGGGACGACCAGCCCGCACCGGGCGGTCTGCACCAGCGTGCCCGACTGCGGCGTGGTGATGACCGGCACCCCGCGGCCCATGTAGTCCAGGACCTTCGTCGGGACGCCGGTGACGTCGGCCGGAGCGAGCGAGATGCCGGCCAGCGCGCCTTCGATCATGCGGAGCGCGTGGCGGTTGGGCACGTGGCCGTACCAGTCGAGCAGGCCGACCCGCTGGGCGTCGCGCAGCAGCACCCGCGCCTCGCGGTCGGCCTGCCCGATGAGGTCGAGCCGGATGCCGTGCGGCACCAGGCGCTCGGCCAGCGTGATCAGCTCGGCCGCGCCGCGGGCGGCGGTCAGCCGGCCGAGGTGGACCACCCTGGTGTCGCCCGGAGGGGGAGGGGCGGGCGCCACCAGGGTGGCCTCCGGCACCACGGATGGCGAGATCACGTGGTGGCGGCGCTCGGCCCGCGCGGTCCGCCGGGCGTCGGCGGGCTCGCGAACATCCCAGACGACCGGCGGGTGCCGGTAGGGGAGTGCGCGCAGCAGGTCGGCGTCGTGCACGAGAAGCACGTCCGCGTTCTTGACGCCCCGGCGCAGGGCGGCCCGCGCCCGGCCGGTTCCGGCGCCGCGCGGCACGTCGATCGCGGTGATCGGATGCGGCGGCGTCACGTTGAAGAAGGTGAACGGCGCCACGTACGTGATGTCGTGGTCCGCGTCGAGCAATGCGCGGATCTGCCGATGCATGATCCGGGCATCCTCGGGGTGGTGGTTAATCGTCGCGACACATACCCGCATGCCTCTGATGCTGCGGTTTGACCGGGTCAGTCAGGTGAAGGGCGGTGGAACTGATGATTAACTTCCGGAAGGGCGACGGTATAGCCAGGTCAAGCGTGGCTCAATGACCCACTTGAAGATCGTCCTGGTCTCGGGCAGGCACAGGATGATGGCCAGCGCGAACGCGCTCGAGCTGATCGCCAGCACCCCCAGCGGGCCCTGCAGCCAGGGCAGGTCCAGCCAGCCCTGATCCTTGGCGATCAGCACCGGGATGCCGTGCAGCAGATAGGCGTAGAGCGTGCGGGTGCCGAGGTCGGAGTACCACGTCTCGCTGCGCGGGACCAGCGACAGCACGGCGAAGGACATGGCCAGCGAGCAGACCAGCAGCCCGGTGCGCAGCCCCAGGCCCATGTACCAGGACAGGTCCATGTCCTGGTAGCTGTGCTTGAAGTAGAACGGCATGAGCGTGAGGTTGAGCTTGGCCACGACGATCGCGCAGGCGGCCGCGCCGAGCAGGGTGAGCGCGGAGACGATCCTGACCCACCGGCGGCCGAGCAGCTCGAAGTGCTCGGGCTTCATGACCAGGCCGATGACGAAGAAGGGCAGCAGGCCGAAGAAGCGGTCCATGCTGAAGTCGCCGGTGATCTGCGAGAACCCGGCGAACAGGTAGATGGCGATGGCCACCGGGATGGGGAACTTCATCCGCTTCCACACCGGTGTGGACAACCGCCAGAACAGCAGCGCCAGCAGATACCAGTTGAGCCACGCCGGATCGATGATCGTCAGGCTCCACTTCTGCCCGACGGCGGTGCGGAGTACGGCGTAGCCGACCTCGACGATCACGTAGGGGATGACGAACGTGTCGACGAGCTTGTTGGTCTTGGCGTTGGAGTTCCAGAAGTTGCGCGACAGGTAGCCGCTGATGAGCACGAACAGCGGCATGTGGAACATGTAGATGTAGATGTACAGCGACCGCGACGAGTCGGTGTTGAGCGTCGGCACCAGCGAGTGGCCGACGACCACCAGCGCGATGAGCACGAACTTGACGTTGTCGAGATACGGGTCGCGCTTCTTGCCCGGCGGCGGTTCGGGCGCGGCCTGCGGCTCGGGTCGCTCGTGTCCCCAGAAGTCCTCGTCCTGCTTGGGCAGCGGCCACCGGTTCTTGGCGTCGGTGGAGTCCTGTTGCGATCCGGTCGCAGGGAGTGAGGATCTGGTGTCAGTCACGTGGAAGACGCTCAGTTCGTTCGGGGTCGGGGGAATGCGACCGCCCGCCTCGACTGACGCCTGGCCGGCGCCGGGCGAGCGCAGTCGCCGACCCGATCAACCTTAGCCCTGGTGGGGTGTTCCTGTCGCTCTGGGAACTCCAAGAAGGCCGTATTTACAGGGAACTTGGAGGTTCACGTGCAGACGTTGGACTGTTTTGCGGTGACTGTGTTCTGCTCGACCTCTTGGGAGACCTTGGTGACTTTTACCCCCTTCCAGTCGTCGCCGACGATCAGCTGGACGACTGGGGGTTTCGTACCGTCGGTGGTCTTGGCCGGCGGGACGGTGGAGGTGTAGGTCTCGGTGGTCAGCGGCTTGACCGCGCCCTTGATCGGCGTGATCGACGGCGTGGCCGACTTGCCGACGACCGAGGCGTAGTCGGCGCCGGTGGCGGCCTTCTTGCCGTAGCGCAGCTCGGACTTGGGCACCGCGCCGGTGGCCGGCTTGTAGTTGCCGAGGCTGACGACCCGGAAGCCTTCCTTGGTCAGCTGGTCGGCGACCTCGCGGGCCTTGCCCACGGTGTTGGTGCCGTTGAGCACCTGGACCTCGACCTGCTCGGGCTTGAGCGCGACCTTCGGCTTGGCGCTGCCGGTCGGTGTCGGCTCCGGGTCGACGATCTCGACATCGGTCTTGATCATGTTGAAGAGGTCGTTGGCCGCGGGCTGCCGCCAGACCACGCGGTTGCGGTCCGTGGGGTCGGCGCCCCACGGCACCGTGATGAACTTGACGTCGCCCGCGGTCATCTTGGCCGCGCTCTGCGCGATCTGGATGAGCTTCTCCGGGTCGTCGGCCAGGCCGGGGTCCATGGTGACCGACTGGCCGGCCGCCTTGATGAAGCCGGAGAGCTTGGGCACGTTGGTCAGCAGCTCGCTGCTGGTGGCCTTGGCCACGACCTTGCCGAGGAAGAGCTGCTGGCGCCGGATGCGCTGGATGTCGCTGCCGTCGCCGTAGTTGCGCAGCCGGACGAAGCCGAGCGCCTTCTCGCCGTCGAGCAGGCTTCTGCCCGGGGGCAGCGTGAGCTTGGACTTCTTGTCGTTCACGCCGCTCTTGAGGCAGATCTCGATGCCGCCGAGGGCGTCGACGATGTTCTTGAAGCCGCTGAAGTCGACCTCGGCGAAGTGCTGGATGGGGATGCCGGTCAGGGTCTCCAGCGTGGAGATCGTGCAGGCGATGCCGCCCTCGTTGTACGCCGAGTTGATCATGCCGCGGTGCGGCGCCATCACGGTCTGCGTGGCCTCGTTCTCGCAGCGCGGGATGTCGACCATCGAGTCGCGCGGGAAGCTGATGAGCTTGGCGCCGTCGCGGTTGGGCGAGATGTGCATCAGGATGATCGTGTCGGTGCGCTTGCCGGCGTCGCGGCGCGCGTCGAGCTGGCCGTACCTCGCGTTGCCCTTGCCCTCGCGGGTGTCGGAGCCGACCAGGAGGATGTTGAGCGCGCCGGTGGAGTTGGCGGGGCGCGGGTTGAGGATCTTCTCGTTGACGTTCTTCTTGTTGATGGCGCCCATGGCGTCGCGGTAGAGCGTGTATCCGGTCAGCGTGCCGGCCACGGCCACGCTGGTCAGGCCGATGCTGACCCAGGCCAGGATGCGCATCTTGCCGGGGCCGCCGCCGCTCTTGGCGCGGCGTCCGCGCGGCGGCTGGTCGTCGGGGGGAGGAGGTGGCGCGGCGGCTCTGCGCGGTCCGCGCATCCCGCCCGGGTCGGTCTGGGCGGTCCTGCGGTCCTGGACGGTGGCGCTGCGATGGTCACTCATACGCCCCCCTCAGCTCCAACACGGCCCTCCTCTGTTCGAAGAATTCGCCAGGCCGCATCCAGCTGGCTCAGTCGCACACTGAGCCATGAGACTAGGTCACGTACGGCGTGCTCGGTGCCACGAACGACCGAATCGGTCGTGACCCCAGCGTGATGAAGCATACTCAGAACTGGACATTTCGTGGAATATCAACGTGAAAGTCTTTACGATTTCACCTGGTCAGGGCGTGTGGCCAGCGCCGCGGCCAGGCATGCCAGGGGTACGGCCGGCAGTACGTATCTGTAGTCGAATTCGGCCACGGCGGCCGGAACCACCAACAACGCCCAGGTCGTCGACCAGGGCAGAAGCCACCCCATTTCGGACCGCCGCCGGATTACGGCCAGTGCCGGGGGCGCCAGCAGAACGATCAGCAGGATGGTCCCCGGCAGCCTGACCACGTCCTGATATATACGCATCCATCCGGCGAACGGCTCCACCACCCGCGTCCCGACCGGCGCCCGCTCGTACCGATCCTCGGCCAGCTGAGCGCCCAACTGCGCCGCGTGCCTCCCCGGCGGCCCCGGCTGCCCCTCGGGGAACTCGTAGTAGTCGTAGATCTCCTGGTCCGGATAGACCGGGCGGCCCCACGTGAACGTGCGGGCCAGCTCGGAGACGATCGAGCCCGCGTAGTCCAGCGGCTGCGACCTGATGGCCAGCATCGCGAAACGCCCGGCCAGATCGTCGTTCTCCCGGGAGAACGTGATGCCGGGCAGCCTCACCAGCGGCGAGTCCGGCGACCAGATGTACTCCTGCGACGGCGGCCGATCCTCCGGCGCCCGCGGATCGCACAACACCCGCAGATCCGGCGGCGGATCCATCCGGCGGCAGTCGGCGAACGCCTGCGTCCGCGCGTACAGGAACACCCCGTTGGCCCCGACCAGCCCCATCCGGTCGTAGGTGGCGTAGAACCAGCCCATGTACGCCATGACCGGCACCAGCGCGGCCACCAGCATCACCCCGGTCACCGCGATCCGCCTGCGCAGCAGGAACCAGCAGGCCACCAGCACCACGAGCGGCTGCCCGATCGTCCTGGTCAGCGTGGCCGCGGCCAGCAGCAGCCCCACCCCCGCGGCCAGGCGCCAGGACACTTCGCGCCGGATCGCCGCCACCACCGCCCCGGCCACCAGAAACATGAACAGCGTGTCCGAGACCAGCAGGTGCTCCAGCTCCACCTGGTAGGCGTCCAGCAGCACCGGCGCCGCGGCCAGCGTCCGCACCCACATCCGGGTACGGCGGGCCGCCGCGTACACCATCACCCCCACGGCCAGGCCCATCAGGTGCTGGACCGCCGCCACCAGGGCGAAGCTGTGGAAGGGTTCCAGCAGCTTGAGGAACATCGAGTAGCCCGCCGGGCGGACCAGGTCGGGGCGGGGGCGGAAGACGGTGACGATGTAGGTGTAGGAGTCGGGGAACCACAACACCGGCCGGAACCCCAGCATGGCGACGACCCGCAGCACCACACCCAGCGCCAGCACCCCCGCAAACCACCGATGCCGCCCCACCAGTGCCCCGGCCCGCCGCACCACCGCCCCGGCCGGCACGCTGCCGCCGCTACTCCCGGCCTCTCCTGCGCTGTCCTGACCGGTGTCCGCCTTGGGCCCGGCCGGGGCGTTTTCCGTGGCTTCCTGCCCGGCGTCCAAGCTGTGGCCGCCCTCCGCGGTGCCTTGTCCGGCGTTCAGTGTGCCCAGTTCCGAGGGGTTGGGACCGGTGTGGTTTCCGGGATGCCCGGGAGGCGCCTCGTCACCGGCAGGCGTGGTGGATTTGTCCGGTGCCGTGCCTTCCACGTGCCCCCCATCTCCATGGCAGCCGTCCCGGCCGTACGTTACCGGCTTCCCCACGCGGCGCAGCGCGGGTTGTCGGCCGTGTTGGATACCCTCGCGATCAACGATGGCGTTCACCCGGCTCCTGCCCGACGAGACACGGAGGCCGTCGGCGGGCAGGGTGCTCGCCCTGGCCTCGCTGCTGCCTGCGCTGGCGGTGGCCGGCTGGTTGCTGGCCGGACTGCCGCTCCTGCTCGCGGGGATGTTGCGGCCCTGGTTCACCGTGCTGGCGGCCGTCCCGGTGATCGTGCTGCTCTGCGCGGCGGGGCTGCGGCGGCTGCCGGAGGTGGTCGAGGCCACCGGACGGCAGGTCGCCGCCGTGCTGGCCATCGCGGTCGGCTCGGGCGTCTTCAACGCGGTCTTCCACAGCGAGCAACTGATCGTCCGCCGCGACCCGGCCACCTACGCGCAGTACGCCATCTGGCTGGCCGGCCACGGCTCCCTGCCGATCCCCCGGCAGGACGCGGCGTTCGGCGGCCCGGATCCCATGCTGCAGTTCGACAGCGTCGGCTTCTACGACTACGGCGGCGCGGTGGTGCCCCAGTTCATGCCGGGCCCGCCGATGCTCTACGCCGCGGCCGACTGGCTGGGCGGGCTGCTGCTCGGACCGCCGGTCCTGGGCGCGCTGGCCGTCCTGACGGTGGGCGGGGTGACCGCCCGGCTGGCCGGCGGCCGATGGGCGCCGGTGGCGGCGCTGACGTTCGCGGTGAGCCTGCCGATCCTCTACACCTCACGCACCACGTTCAGCGAGATCCCGTCGCTCATCCTGCTGTTCGGCGGATTGGCGCTGGTCCACGACGCCATCACCCGGGCCCGCGCCCACCGGGCGCCCACGCCCGCCGGCCCCCACACGGGCGCCCCGCCGGCGGCGGCCCTGGCCGGACTGGTGTTCGGGCTGGCCACCCTGGTGCGCATCGACGGGCTCCGCGACGTCCTGCCCGTGCTCGCCTTCGCCGGACTCCTGGTGGCCATGCGCCGCTTCCGAGCACCCGCAGACCCCGCCAGACCAGCCGATCGGGGGGGTCCCGCGGTTTCGGGCGGCGGTGGCCGGGGCCGGGTGGAGGGTGTGCTGGGGGTGCCGTTGCTGGCCGGGCTGGTGGCCGGGGGCGGGCTCGGGTTTCTGGCCGCTTATGCGTTCGCGCGGCCGTACCTCTCCTATCTGTCGCGCTCGGTGGTGCCGCTGCTGGCGATCTGCGCGGTGGTGCTGGTGCTGACGGTCGTGGGTACGGCGCTGGCCCCGCGGCTGGCCCGGCTGCGGTTGCCGAGGCGGGCGCCGGAGGTCGGGGCGGCCCTGGTCGTGCTGGTGATGGCCGGGTTCGCGGTGCGGCCGTGGGTGCAGACCGTGCGCAGGGAGCCGGTGACGCTGGAGGACGCGCGCACGGCCAGGTTCATCATGGAGACCCAGAAGGCCAACGGGCTGCCGATCGACGGGACCCGGCTGTACTTCGAGGAGTCGCTGTACTGGGTGATCTGGTACGTCGGCGTGCCGGTCGTGATGCTGGCCACGGTGGGCGCCGCCGTACTCGTGCGCAGGCTGCTGCGCAACGGGGCCGCGTTCGCGTGGCTCCTGCCGCTGGCCGTGATCGGCTGGACCACCGTCACCACGCTGCTCCGCCCGGAGATCACGCCCGACCAGCCGTGGGCCTCGCGCCGCCTGGTCCCGGTGGTGATCCCGGGGCTGATCGTGCTGGCGGTGTGGGGTCTCGGCTGGGTTCGCGACCGCGCCCGCAGATTCGGGTACGGCCGGCGCGTCCAGGGCTGGCTGGCCGGGGCCGGCACGATTCTCATCCTGGTCCCGCCGGTCATCACCTCGATCGGGACCGCGTTCACCCCGATCGAGCGTGGGGAACGGGCGGCCGTCGAGGCGATGTGCGCGGCGATTCCGCCCGGCGCCTCCGTGCTGATGGCCGAGCGGGTGACGGGTGACCGCTTCACCCAGGTGGTGCGGGGGATGTGCGGCGTACCCGTCGCGCAGGTGCGCCGGGCGGAGAACGTGGACACCGCGCCGGAGCCGGAGGTGGAGCGCCTGATCGCCCGGATCAGGACGACCGGCCGGACCCCCGTGGTGCTCGCCGCCACCGCGGACCAGGTCCAGCCCTATGGCCGGTCGCAGCAGGTCATGTCCCTGGTCACCCGGCAGGACGAACGCTCCCTGACCGAACCGCCCAACGGCACCTGGAGCCTCCGGATCAACGTCTGGATGTCCAGGCCGTAGCCGGGCAGACCGGAGTCGCCGCTGCCCGACGCCAGCGGGCGCCAGGTTTCCCGGCATAACCACATAGCCGGGAATTGACCGGAGTTGCCGACGATCGCCATGATGTGTCGCCATGAGGCGTACGTGGGCGGTCGCGGCGTTAACGACGGCGCTGGCGACCAGCGGGATGGGCGTGGCTGCGGCCGACGTCCCTATAGGTGGGATCAGGCATTCCGATGAGCCGGCTCTGGGCCCGGACGATGTGACCTCGCGCGTGGGAACCGGGGCCGAGGGGGTTGTGGCCGAGGCGGTCGCGCCGCTGGCCACGCCTGACGGGTCCTGGCCGGTGACCGGCCGGCTGAGCGTGTATCTGTGCGCGAAGGGCACGGACGTGCGGAACTGCCATGGCCAGGCCGTGACCGCGGAGCAGAAGCGGAAGATCGAGAAGCTGCTCAAGCGGCTGCCCGGAGTCTCCGACGTACGGTATGTGTCCCAGAGCGAGGCGTACCGCAACTTCCGTGAGGACACCGGCCGCACCAAGGCGGGTGGCCGGAGCGGCATGCCGCAGTACTTCCGCGCGACTCTCGACCGCCCGAACGTCAAGCTGGGTGAGAAGCTGGAGAGGCTGCCCGGCATCGCCTCGGCCGTCGTCCAGCGCTCGGATTTCTGGACCGGCAAGGCCGGGGCGATGGTCCGGCTGTGCGGTCCCAGCAGCTGCGCGAACCGCCTGACGATCACGGACCACGAGCGTGACGCGGTCTTCGAGGTGCTGCGCAACCTTCAGGGTGTGAAGAAGGTCTACATGGAGACGCACCGGCATGCCGCGCAGAACCACCAGCGGGTCTTCTCCGGCAGCCTCCAGGACGCGTCCAAGCAGACGGGACAGGTCTTCCACCTGGTGCTGTCCAGCCCGGCGGACTTCAGCCGGATCCGCCCGGCGCTGAAGGGGCTCACGGGCGTGCACGGGATCTCCCGGCACCGCTGATAACCGGATTGACCGGGATCGCCGGTGATCGTCATGATGTGGCGCCATGAGGCGTGTGTGGGCTGTCGCGGCGTTGACGATGGCGTTGGTGACCGCGGGGACGAGCGGGGCCCTGGCCGAGCCAGGGCCAGAGGGCACGAACCAGGCGTACGGCACCGTGGCCGACGGGCCGCTGCCCACTCCCGACGCGCCCTGGCCTGCGACGGGTGAGCTCAGCGTGTTCCTGTGCTTGAAGGACACCCCAATGGTGGCGTGCCGTGGGCGCGTGGTGACCGCGGAGCAGAGGCGGAACATCAAGAGGGCCATCAAGCGGCTGCCCGGCGTCTCCGAGGTGCGGTTCGTGACCAAACGCGAGGCTTATCGGGAGTTCCGCGAGGCGTTCGCGCACAACGACACCCTGCTCAAGGACGTCAGGCAGAGTGACATGCCGGAGGAGTTCCGGGCGAGACTGCAGGTCCGTAATGACAAGCTGGACGCGAAACTGGAGAAGCTGCCGGGCGTCTCCATGGTCATCGTCTCGGGGACGGACTTTTGGGACGGCAAAGCCGACGCGAAGGTCGTTCTCTGCAGCCCGAAGACTGCCATGGAGCCGTGCGGAGTAGGTGACCCGATCACGGACCAGGAGCGGGATGCCGTCTTCGAGACGCTGCGCACCGTGGAAGGCGTGCAGAAGATCTACCTGGAGTCGCATCGGCACGCTGCGGAGAACCTTCGGCGGCTGGTGGGCGGCTGGAACAGGGCCAAGCCAACCCTCCGCGATGCCCTGGAAGCATCCGGCGAGACCTTCCACCTGGTGCTGTCCAGCCCGGCGGACTTCAGCCGGATCCGGCCCGCTCTCAAGGGGCTTCCCGGGGTGGCGGAGATCGGGCGGCATGGCTGACGGGCCGCCCGGCGTCGTCGATGTGGACTCCGCGTTCCGCTGGGCAGAGTACCCTCGACCCACGTGAGCACGCCCGAGACCCCCCAGAGTGGAACCGCCGTGGAAGTGGAACAAGCGCCTTACGTCACCATCGTCCTGCCGTGTTACAACGAGCAGAATCACGTCCTCGACGAGGTCGAGCGCATCACCAAGGCGATGGACTCCAGCGGCTACACCTATGAGCTGGTGGCGGTCGACGACTGCTCGACCGACGCCACGTTGGCGAAGTTGCAGGAGGCCGCCCCGCACTATCCGAACATGCGGATCCGGGCGTTCCACCGCAACGGAGGATCGGGGACCGTCCGCAGGATCGGCACCCAGGAGGCGCGCGGCGAGATCGTCGTGTGGACCGACGCCGACATGACCTACCCGAACGAGCGCATCCCGGAGCTGGTCCAGATCCTGGAGAAGGACCAGACGGTCGACCAGGTCGTGGGCGCGCGCACGTCGGAGGAGGGGTCGCACAAGCTGCTGCGGGTCCCGGCGAAGTGGGTCATCAGGAAGGTGGCCGAGAAGCTCGCGGGGCAGAAGATCCCGGATCTCAACTCGGGGCTGCGGGCCTTCCGCAAGTCGGTGGCGCGGCCGTATCTGCGGCTGCTGCCGCCCGGGTTCTCGTGCGTCACGACGATCACGCTGTCGTTCCTGTCGAACCAGCACGACGTCTACTACCTGCCGATCGACTACGCGAAGCGGGCCGGCAAGTCGAAGTTCAGCTTCGTCTCCGACGCCTACCGCTACATCCTGCAGGTCCTGCGGATGATCATGTACTTCAACCCGCTGAAGGTGCTCATGCCGCCGGCGTTGTGGCTGGTCGGCATCGGGTTCGCGAAGGGCGTCTGGGACATGATCCAGCACCCGTTCTACTTCCCGGCCAACACCGTGATGATCTTCCTGTCGGGCATGCTGATCGGCTCGGTGGCGTTGCTGGCCGACCTGATCGTCCGAAGCAGGGGCGAGTAGGGACATATACGTGCGGATCGCGATCGTCGGCCCGACATATCCGTACAAAGGCGGAGGGGCCCAGCACACCACCGAACTGGCACACCGGCTGAGCGCCCTGGGCCACGACGTGGTGATCGAGTCCTGGAAGGCGCAGTACCCGGGCTTCCTCTACCCGGGCCGGCAGACGATCGCCGCGCCCGAGGGCGAGCCGTACCCGAAGACCGTGCGCAGGCTCGACTGGCGGCGGCCGGACGGGTGGTACGCCTGCGGACGCCGGTTGCGCCGCGCCGACCTGGTCGTCTTCGCGGTGCTGAGCCCGGTGCAGGTGCCCGCATATCTCGGGATTTTGTCCGGCATAGCGGGCAAGACCAGGACGATCGCGCTCTGCCACAACGTGCTGCCGCACGAGCGCAAGCCGTACGACAGGCCCCTGATGAAGGCGCTGCTCACGCGGGTCGACGGCGTGCTGGCCCACTCCGAGCAGCAGGCGGCGCTGGCCAGGGAGCTCACGGGCAAGAAGGTCAGCGTGGCGGCGATGGCGCCGCACCTGCCCTCGGCCGGCGCCGAGCGCTCCGGCGAGGTGCACAAGAACCTGTTGTTCTTCGGCATCGTCCGGCCGTACAAGGGGCTTGACCTGCTGCTCAGGGCGCTGCCCGAGGGGGTCTCGCTGACCGTGGCGGGGGAGTTCTGGGGCGGGCTGGACGACACCCGGCGGCTGATCGACGAGCTGGGGATCCGGGATCGGGTGGAGCTGCGGCCGGGGTACGTCGCGGCCGAGGACGTGTCGGGGTTGTTCGCGCGGGCCGACGCGCTGGTCCTGCCGTACCGCAACGCCACGGCCAGCCAGAACGTGTGGCTCGGGCACGAGCACGGCGTCCCGGTCATCGCCACCCGGGTGGGCGCGCTGGCCGATCACATCACCGACGGCGTGGACGGCCTGCTCGTCGAGCCCGATGACGTGGGGCGACTCCGGCAGGCGATCGAGCGGCTCTACGCGGATCCGGTGGGATTGCGCTCGGGGGTCAAGTCGGTGGATCCGGCGCCGTTCTGGTCGGCGTACGTCTCGGCCTTGCTCGACGCCTGACGGCCCAGCAGGAACGCGATCCCGGCGGCGGTGGCGTCGGCCAGCGTGAAGGCCACCCGTGACAGCAGCGCCACCGCGAACGCGGCGCCGGTCCCGATCAGCGGCGTGAACACCAGCACCAGCGCGCCCTCACGCACCCCCACCCCGGCCGGGACCACGAACGTCAGCAGCCCGGTCGCCCACGCGAACGCGTAGGCCCCGGTCGCGAGCACGTAGAGGTCCCAGCGGCCGGCCAGCAGCCAGGTGTGCACGCCGTAGATCAGCCAGCCGAGCGCCGTCCACCCGGCCGCCACCAGCACGGTACGGCCCGGCAGCGCGCTCTCCAGCGGCTCCTTGCGCGCCAGCCGCAGCGCCAGGTTGAGGCCCCAGGTCAGCACCTTGGGATGCAGGCAGACCACGATCACCGGCACGAGCAGCACGAGGTACCAGGCCCGCCGCAGCGCCTCGTGCGTGGCCAGCGTGGCCGCGGCGAGCGTCAGCGCCACGCCGAGGTTGATCACCAGCGAGAGCGAGATGCAGGCGAAGGTACGGCGGGGCGGACTGCCGTGGTCGCGGCCGAGGTCCATCATCGCCGCGTAGGCCCAGACCGAACCGGGGATGTACTTGCCCAGCTGCCCCACGAACATGATCCGCCCGGTCACCCGCAGCGGCAGCGGCGAGCCGAGCCCGGCCAGCACCTCGCGCCAAGCCAGCAGCATGCAGAACTGCCCGGCCAGCACCGCGGCGAACGCCCCGACCAGCGCCCAGGGCGACAATCCGGACAGTGCGGTCGTGGTCGCGTCCCAGTTTCTGGCCAGGCCGTACCCGAGGAATCCGAGCGCGACCAGCGCGAGCGCGACACGCAGCAGGCGGCGGAGCATTCGCCAAATCTACGCGCGGTTGACGGCGATAATCCAGACGACGAGGCCGATGAGCGCGGCGACGGCCAGCGCCGTAAGGGTGATTTTGACCCAGCTGTAGGGGCGGTCGCCCTGGACCTCCCCGGAGACGCCGTTGATGAGCACCTGGTAGGTCTTGCCGCCGAACAGGTAGGCGCCGATCCACACCGGCAGCAGCACGAGCTTGAACGTGACGCCGGTGTAGGTCGTGTCGACGGTGTTCACGCGCTGCTGGTCGCCGCCGATGTCCCGGCGGCAGTCGCCGTCGATGACGACGGCCATCTCCTGCTTGGCGCTCTCCATGCCCTGCTCGGGCTCGACGTCGTAGCGCAGCGCGTGGTGGCCGGAGATGTAGGCGGGTGCGAAGGGGAGCACGCTGCCGACGGGCCAGGGCTCCAGCTTGCCGAGCTGCTCGGGGGTGACGCGGCCGGTGGCGGCCACGAGCACGTCGTCGAAGCGGCGGGCGACCGTGCCGGAGGCCGGGTACCAGCGGGTCTTGCGCACCCGGCGGGTCTTGGTCTCGCCGTTCTCGGTGTAGGTCTGGGTCTCGTAGTAGTACTCGCCGCGGGAGCCGGTGTAGTCGGAGGTGGTGTCGGCGTCGTAGGTCCAGAAGGGGACGTAGGTGGATTTCATCGACTCCGCCTCGGTGACCTTCTTGAGGCGGTTCGGGGCGAACCAGCGGGACTTCACCCAGCCGCGCAGGGACTCCCGGGAGCCGTTCCTGTCCAGAGTGAACGGGAGCACGGCCTCGGGCGCGATCTGGTCGCCCGCGGCGGTGTCGGCGACCAGGGCGGTGCCGCAGAACTGGCAGCCCTTCGCCAGCGCGTCGCTCTCGGTGCGGGCGCCGCAGCCCGGGCACACGCTCTGGTGTACGGCCAGCGCGGGCACCCGCGGCTTGGCCAGGAAGGCGGAGTAGTCGTGTTCCCTGACCGCGCGGGCAGGGGCGGCGATCTGCTGCTCGAGCCCGCAGTAGGGGCAGCGCAGCAGGCTCGTGCCCGGGGCGTAGGCGACGCTCGCGCCGCAGCCCGAGCACGGGTGGGTGGTCTGGGCGGGGGTGGACAACGGCTGCGGCCTTTCTGGGGGAGTCCAGTCCGTCCTCGGACAGGGGAGAGTCAGGAGGGTGGCAGGGGCGGGGGCGTCTGGGACAGGAGCTGGGCGAGTCCGGGCACGTCGCGGGCCGGCGTCCACTGGGCCATCCCGGCCGTCCACACCAGCGTGTCCGGGGTCAGCCCGGCGCGGGCCAGCGCCGCCCGGTCGAAGGGGCCTTGGCGCTCGCCGTTGACGCCCAGATACCACTGCTCACCGGGCAACGGCGGCGGAACCGGGGCCGGGGCGGAGGCGGCCTGGGCTGGGGGCGGGGTGAAGGCGGCCTGGGCGGCCATCATGCCCACGCCGAGGCCCATGGCGCCGTTCGGGTTGCCCGCGGCCGCCTCCATCGCCTCGGCCGCCTGGAACCGCTGGTACTGCCCGAGATCGCCGACGATGCCCATCTGAGTCCGCTTGTCCACGGCCTTCTCGACCTCGGGTGGCAGGGAGATGTTCTCGAAGCTGAAGGTGGTGATCGCGATGCCGGACGCGGCCATGTCGGTGCTGAGCACCTCGGCCAGGCGGCGTCCCATCTCGTGCTGGTTGGCGGCCAGGTCGAGCACGGGCACCCCGGCCGTGGCCAGCGCGGGAGCCAGCCGGCTGACGATCATCTGGCGGAGGTAGCCCTCGACCTCCTCGGTCCTGAACTGCTGGTCGGTCCCGGCGAGCTCCTGCAGCAGCCTGCGCGCGTCGGTGACCCGGGCCGAGTAGGCGCCGAACGCGCGCAGCCGTACCGGACCGAACTCGGGGTCGCGGACCATGACCGGGTTCTGGGTGCCCCACTTGAAGTCGGTGAACTGCCGCGTGTTGACGAAGTACACCTCGGCCTTGAAGGGGGAGTGGAAGCCGTGCTTCCAGCCTTTGAGCGTGGACAGGATCGGCAGGTTCTGGGTCTCGAGCGTGTGGGTGCCGGGGGCGAAGGCGTCGGCGATCTGGCCCTCGTTGACGAAGACCGCCACCTGGGACTCGCGCACGACCAGGCGGGCGCCCATCTTGATCTCGTTCTCGTAGCGGGGGAAGCGCCAGACGATGGTGTCGCGGCTGTCGTCGAGCCATTCGACGATGTCGATGAACTCGCCCCGAAGTTTCTCGAACAACATTCCCCCAATACACCCATATGTCAGGCGTGCCCCAGATGTCAGGCGGGCACAGTACCAAAGCCGGTTTGACAACGGGTTGATGTCGGGTGCGGGTACTGTTGGGCAGCGTGGCAAGGCAACAGCAGCTCGAATACTCCGAGTTCCAGGCGGCGATGCTCGACGAGGACAAGCGCCGCAGGAAGGCCGCGAAGATCATCGCGGTGCTGGAGCACTTCCACGGACCGCTGGCCGGGCTGACCGTGGGCGACGTCGGCTGCTCGGCCGGGTTCATCGCCGACGAGCTGGCCGGCGCCGGGGCCAAGCACACGCTGGGCATCGACATCGACGTGCCCGGCCTGCGCAAGGCCGCCGACCGCTTCGGCGAGCGGGTCGCGTTCGTCTGCGGCGACGGCACCGCGCTGCCGTTCCCCGACGGCTCGCTCGACGTGCTGGTCTTCAACCACATCTACGAGCACGTGGTCGACCCCGACGCGGTCGTCGCCGAGATGCACCGGGTGCTGTCCGACGACGGCGTGCTCTACCTCGGCCTCGGCAACCGGCTGGGCGTCATGGAGCCGCACTACAAGCTGCCGTTCCTGTCCTACCTGCCGCCGTCGCTGGCCGACCGCTACGTGCGCGCCTTCGGCCGGGCCGACCACTACTACGAGCGCTTCCGCACCCGCCGCGGCCTCAAGCGCATGCTGCGCGCCTTCCACGTCTGGGACTACACCTTCCCCGTGCTGGCCACGCCGGGCCGCTTCGCCGGTGGCGAGCTCTTTCCCGGGCCGGCGGGCAAGGCGGCGCAGGCCGTCCTCGCGAAAACGCCCCGTGAGGTGCTCAAGCTGCTCCTTCCGCTGGTGCCGACCTACCTGTGGGTGGCCACGAAGACGCCCCGCCGTCCGCGCGGCGCCGCGTTGCCGCAGCCGCCCGAGAAGGTCCTTTGAGTACGGCGGAGCCGCGCACCACCCCCAAGCCGCTGCTCAGGAAGGTCGTCCGGTTCGGGTTCCTGGCCGTGGCCCTGGGGTTCGGGGCGTGGGCCGTGGCCGCGCAGTGGGACGCGGTGCTGGCCGGGTTCGCCAAGCTGTCGTGGCCGATGCTGGCCGCCTCCCTGGCAGCCGTGGTGGCCGCGCTGCTGGGCGCCATGCTCACGTGGCGCACGCTGCTGGCCGACCTGGGCTCCCCACTGCCGCTGCGACCGGCGGCGAAGGTGTTCTTCGTGGGCCAGCTCGGCAAGTACATCCCCGGCGCCGTCTGGCCGGTGCTGGCGCAGATGGAGATGGGCCGCGACCTCGGCGTGCCGCGCTCGCGCAGCGCCGCGGCGTTCTTCCTGATGATGCCCATCCAGCTCGCCACCGGCCTGCTGGTCACGCTCGGCACGCTCGGCTGGAACCGGTACGGCTGGCTGCTGCCGGCCGTCCCCGTGCTCCTGGTGCTGCTGGAGCCCAAGGTGATCAACGCGGTCATCGGGTTCGGGCTGCGCAAGCTCAAGCGGGAGCCGCTGGAGCGCCCGCTGACCCGGCGGGGCATGCTGACCGCGCTCGGCTGGGCGCTGGCCGGGTGGACGGCCTACGGGGTGCACCTGTATGCCGTGGCGCCGCAGGGCGGGCTGCTCTTCGCCGTCGGCGCGTTCGCCCTGTCGTGGTGCCTGGGCATCCTGACCTTCGTGGTGCCCGCGGGTGCGGGGGTGCGGGAGGTGGCGATGGTGGCGGTGCTCTCACCGGTCATGGACCGGGGCTCGGCCATCGCGGTGGCGCTCGTGTCCCGGATGATCATCATTGCGGGTGACCTGATCTGCGCGGGTATCGCCGGTTTGGCGGCACGGCGTCGCAGCCTGTGATTTGGGCCACGCTTTAGGGGAGGGTGGACATAGGCTGAACATCAGAGGGGGACACCGGGTCCCACGTTGATCTTGAGGGGAGAAGATCACCGTAATGCCTCGCGTGCTTGTCGATGCCGCAGCGGTCCCCGCGGACCGCGGCGCGCTGATTCGATATGTCGACGGCCTCGTCGCCGCCCTTCACCGGGCCGGGGCCGACCTCGCGGTCGTCTGCCAGAGATCCGAAGCCGAGCGCTACCGCCGGCTGGCGCCCTCGGCCCGCGTCCTGCCCGGGCCCGTCGCCATCACCAACCGGGCCGCCAGGCTCGCCTGGGAGCAGACCGGCGTGCCGCTCCTGGCGCGGCAGGCCGGCGCCGACGTCATCCACGCGCCCTACTACTCGATTCCGCTGCGCTCCGGGCTGCCGACCGTGGCCACCGTCCACGACGTCACCTGGTTCACCGAACCCGACCAGCACGGCACCGTGAAGGCGTCCTTCTTCCGGGCCGCCACGCGCACCGCCGTACGCCACGCCCAGCGGGTCATCGTGCCGTCCAAGGCCACGCGCGACGACCTGGTGCGGGTGCTGGCCGCCGACCCGACCCGCATCGACGTCGCCTACCACGGCGTCGACCCGGGCACCTTCCACCCGCCGACCCCGGAGGAACGCCGGCGGGCGGCCGAGCGCTGCGGGCTGCACGGCCAGCGTTACGTCGCCTTTCTCGGTGCCCTGGAACCACGTAAGAACGTTCCCAACCTCATCCGCGGCTTCGCCATGGCGGTCAAGAGCCTGGCCGACCCGCCCGCGCTGGTGATCGGCGGCGGCGTGCACGAGGACGACGTCGACGCCGCCTGCCGGGAGGTCGAGGCGACCGTCCGGGTGATCCGCCCCGGCTATCTGCACAGCCCCGACCTGCGTGGCTTCCTCGGCGGCGCGGAGGTCGTGGCGTTCCCGTCGAAGGGGGAGGGCTTCGGGCTGCCGGTGCTGGAGGCGATGGCCTGCGGCGCGCCCGTGCTCACCACCCATCGCACCTCGCTGCCCGAGGTCGGCGGTGACGCCGTGGCCTACACCGAGCCGGACGCCGACAGCATCGCCGACGCGCTCGGCCGCCTGCTGGCCGATCCGCAGCGGCGGGCGCGGCTCGGCGAGGCCGGGCTGGCGCGCTCGCACGAATTCACCTGGGACGCCTCGGCCGAGGCGCACCTTCTCTCTTATCAACGGGCGGTCGAATAGTTGGATACTCTCGCGGAGTGATGGAGAGCTCTTTGCCGGACCTGGAGGCGATCCTCCTGGTCGGGGGCCAGGGCACGCGCCTGCGTCCCTTGACGCTGGGCACGCCCAAGCCACTGCTGCCGACTGCCGGTGTGCCGTTCCTGGCCCACCAGCTCGCTCGCGCCCGCTCCTTCGGCGTGCGCCGGATCGTCTTCGCCACCTCCTACAAGGCCGCGATGTTCGAGCCGGTCTTCGGGGACGGCTCCGCCTTCGGCCTCTCGCTCGAGTACATGACCGAGGAGACGCCGCTCGGCACCGGCGGCGCGATCCGCAACGCCGCCCAGGCGCTCGGCAGCGACCCCGACGCGCCGGTGCTCATCCTCAACGGCGACATCCTGTCCGGTCATGACATCGGCGACCAGGTCCGTGCCCATGTCGCCCGCCGGGCCGCGGTCACCCTCCATCTCACCGAGGTCGACGACCCCACCCGCTTCGGCTGCGTGCCCACCGACGGCGACGGCCGGGTCACCGCCTTCCTGGAGAAGACCCCGAACCCCGTCACCAACCGGATCAACGCCGGGTGTTACGTCTTCACCCGCTCGGTCATCGACTCCATCCCCGCCGGCGAGGTCGTCTCCGTCGAGCGGCAGACCTTCCCCGGGCTGATCGAGTCCGGGGAACTCGTGCTCGGGTACGCCGACCGCACGTACTGGCTCGACGTCGGCACCCCGGCGGCGCTCGTGCAGGGCTCGCGCGACCTCGTCCTCGGCCGCCTGGCCTCGCCCGCCCTGCCCGGGCCGACCGGCGAGTTCCTCGCGCTGCCGGGGTCGCTGGTCTCCCCGGAGGCCAAGGTGCTCGGCGGCACCGTCGTGGGCGCCGGGGCGCGGGTGGCCGCCGGCGCCACGGTGACCGGCAGCATCCTGCTGGACGGCAGCGAGGTCGGCGCCGGCGCCACGGTCACCGACTCGGTGCTCGGGGAGGGCGCCAGGGTCGAGCCGGGGGCCGTGGTCCGCGACGCGCTGATCGGCGACCGGGCCGTCGTGGGGCCGGGCAACGAGCTTCAGGCCGGCATTCGGGTCTGGCCGGATATCGAGCTGCCGGAGTGCGCGGTCCGCTACTCCAGCGACGTGTGAGCCACGTGACCTGAGTCACGACTCCGCCTTTGCCGTTTCTGTCAGCCGGTTTCGTTCATCCGGAATGTCTTGCGAGGCGACCCAGCGCTACGGAAGGATCACACAACCGCACCGCAAGGAGGCAGTTGTGAACACACAGGAGAACGTCGACCGATTCGGCTACCGGCAGGAATTACGCCGCGGAGTCGGGCTGGGCGACCTGGTGCTCTACGGCCTCATCATGATGGTGCCGATCGCGCCTTTCGCGATCTTCGGTCTGGTTTACGAGACGTCGGGCGGCATGCCCGTCCTGGCCTACCTGACCGGCGTGGTCGCGATGCTGTTCACGGCCATGTCCTACGCGCAGATGGTCAAGGCGTTCCCGCTGTCGGGATCGGTCTACAACTACGCCGGCCGGGGGATCGCGCCGCCCGTCGGGTTCATGACCGGGTGGGCGATCCTGCTCGACTACCTGCTGGTGCCGAGCCTGCTCTACCTCGTGGCCTCGATCGCCATGAACGCCAGCGTCCCCGCGGTTCCGGTGTGGGCGTGGCTGGTCCTCTTCGTGGTGATCAACACCGTGATCAACCTGCGGGGCATCCGGATGACGATCACGCTGACCAAGGTGATGATCGTCGCCGAACTGATCGTGCTGGGGCTCTTCCTCATCGCCGGGATCTGGGCCCTGATGCAGGGGTACGGGCGCGGGTTCAGCCTGTCGCCGTTGTTCAACCCGGACACCTTCTCCTGGTCGGTGATCTTCGCGGCGGTGTCGGTGGCGGTGCTGTCGTTCCTCGGCTTCGACGGCATCAGCATGCTCGTCGAGGAGTCGACCGGTGGCTCCGAGCAGGTGGGCCGGGCCATGCGCATCGCGTTGCTGCTGGCCGGGGCGTTGTTCATCACGCAGGTCTGGGTGGCCGCGCTGCTCGTGCCCGAGGGCAAGCCGCTGAGCGGCACCGCCTTCTACGACGCGGCCGCGGTGGCGGGCGGGGAGTGGCTCAGGCAGCTCACCTCGCTGGCCACGGCCATCTCCTGGGGCATCGCCAACACCCTGGTGGCGCAGGTCGCGGTCTCCCGCCTGTTGTTCGCGATGGCCCGCGACCGCCAGCTCCCGAGGTTCCTGGCCAAGATCTCGGTGAAGAACTCGGTGCCGTCCAACGCCATCCTGCTCGTCTCGGTGGTGTCGGTGGGGCTCGGGCTGTGGATGTCCAGCCGCCCTGACGGCGTCGACCTGCTTTCGAGCCTCATCAACATGGGCGCGCTGGTCGCCTTCATCGTCCTGCACGTGTCGGTGATCGTGCACTACGTCGTCCGGCAGAAGTCCGGCGACCTGCGCGCGCACCTGGTCGTGCCGCTGATCGGAATGGCCATCCTCCTCTTCGTGGTGATCCACGCGAACGTGATGGCCCAGCTCGCCGGCCTGGTCTGGTTCGTGGTGGGCGGCGTGGTCCTCGGCGTCCTGTACCTGCTCGGCCGTCCGCCCGCCCTGCAGGGACACGACTCACGCAAAGCACAGGTGTGAGCGGGCCGATGGAACAATCGCCGCCGCTCTACCAGGACCTGTTCGTGGTCTGCCACCAGGAGAACGGCAAGCCGCTGGTGCACCGCTCCTCCATCGCCCTCGGGCTGGCCGGAGCGGTGCTGGCCGACCTGGTGCTGTCCGGCCGGGTCACGCTGGACAAGAGCGGGGCGGCGGCCGCCGAGCTCACCGCCACCGGCGATCCGGTCATCGACACCTACGCCCGCGAGTTCCTGCGCGACCCCGCCGGGCTGGACGCGCTCACCTGGGCCAAGGGCGTCGCGGCCGACGTCTACGACCGGACGCGGCGCGAGCTGGTGAACGCGGGCGTCCTGGTGGCGGTGACCGGCCGACGGCTGGGCATGCTGCCTTACACCCGCTACCAGACCGACATGGCCGCGATCGTGCGCGCCTCGGCCGACGTGCGCTCGGCCGTGAGCGGCTGGCGCGACATCGGTGCCCGCGGGGCCACCCTGTGCGGCCTGGTCCTGGTGCTCCAGGTGCACACCGAGTTGTACATCGGCCAGTCCGACGCCCAGCTCGGCGCCAACCTGCTCACCATCGCCCGCGGCCACTCGCCGCAGGTCAAGTCCCTCGTCGCGCTGGTCGAAAGGCTCGTGGGCGAGGCCGCCGTCGCGGTCTACCGCTGAGGGGTACGGCGGGCCGCCCCGGTCAGAAGGAGCGGTAGTCGCGCACCGGCATGCGGGGCCCCCGGGCGGGTGGGCGCAGGCCGGTGAGGCCGATCAGGACGGTGGCCCGGTGGCGGTGGCCGTGGTACGGCTCCAGGAGGCGCATCATGCCGGGGTCGTCCGTCTTCACCCCGGTCAGGGCATAGCCGACGATCTTGGCGAGGTGGTAGTCGCCGACGCTGACGGCGTCCGGGTCGCCGAAGGCGCGCTGCCGTACCTCGGCGGAGGTCCAGACCCCGATGCCGGGCAGGGTGCGCAGGAGGCGGTCGGCCTCCGCGCTGGTGGGGGCGGCTTCGAGTGTGGCGGCGTGCCAGGCGGCGGTGGCGATCGTCCTGGCGCGGACGGCTTCGGCGCCGGAGCGGTGCCAGTCCCAGGTGGGGATCTCGCGCCAGGTGCCGGGTTCCGGCATCACCCGCATGCCCTCGGGCGCGGGGCCGGGGGCGGGCTCGCCGTACTTGTTGAGCAGCCAGCGCCAGGCGCGCCAGGCTTCGCGGCCGACGACCTTCTGCTCCAGGATCGCGGGGACCAGTGCTTCCATGACCCGGCCGGTCCGGCCGATGCGGAGTCCCGGGTGCTTGCGGGTGACGTCCTCCAGCACCTCATGCTTCACGACAAATCCGGAAATGTCGTCGTCCGCCCCCAGCAAAACCGGCATGGTCTCCAGCAGCCAGTCTGCCCCGGGGCCCCAGGCGTGGCCGTACACGATCGTCGCCCGGAGGGAGAGGCGCAGCGTGCCGGGGCCGTCGGGCGTGCGCGAGGTGCGCCAGATCGCGCCGTCACGCCCCTGCCGCCAGGCGGGGTCGCCACCGCCCCGGCGGTGCGGAGCCATGGCGAGCCCGACGTCGAGAGGCCCGTCCGGCGTCCACACTCGCTCCTTCACCCCACCAGTGTGCCCGCCCCCGCGACACCGCGAGGACGGGCACCCGGCCGGTCAGGGCTGGATCAGGACGGGAATCCCCAGCCGGGCTGACCCGGCGCCTTCGGGGCGAAGTCCTGGTGCAGCGGGTTGTCGCCGAGCGTCTTGGCCTGCGCCGGCGGGACCGCCGGGCAGGTCGCGCCGCGCGGCGGGACCGTCAGGTTCAGCACGTAGCCGTCGATGGCCGAGGTGGCGCACGGGCCGCGGCCGTACACGATGTGGCCCCAGCCCTCGTAGCTCAGCAGCCGGCCCGAGCGGCCGAGCTGCGCGGTGGTGCTGAGCGCCCACGGGTAGACCGTGGCGGGGTCGTGCAGGGAGTTGGCCACCAGCACCGGCGTCTGGGTGCGGACCTTCAGGCGGTGCTGCGGGTTGGGGATCGGGTCGGGCTGCCCGAGACAGGAGACGACCGGGAAGATCGCCAGCGTGCTGTAGCGCATGTCCGGCGCGATCTTGGCCTGGCTCTTGACGAGGGAGTTCCATTGGGCGAAGTCGCGCACCGGCAGGCGGTAGTCCAGGCAGAAGACCTGAGTCGGGTTGCGTATCAGGTTCTCCTGCGAGCTCGCCGCCTTGGTCACGGGCTTGGCGAACGTGCCCGCCTTGACCGCGGCCCGGGACAGCTCGTCGATCGTCTGCGACAAGGTCGGCCAGCGGCGCGGGTCGTAGAAGGCGCCGACCGCGTGGTCGATGATCTCGAACGCGGAGATCGGGGTGTCGGGCCGCGACGGGTCGATGATCTCACCGCGGTCGGCCTTGGCCAGGAGGTCGCGCCAGATCGCCCGGACGTCCTCGCCGTTCTGCAGGCAGGAGGTTTCGCGCTGGCACCAGGCGACGAACTCGTTGAAGCCGTCCTGGGTGCCCCACGTCTCGGTGGCCATGAAGGCGGCCGTGCCGAGGCTGTGGTCCATGGTGCTGTCGAGCACCGCGGCGCGGACCCGGCTGGGGAAGTTCTCGGCGTAGGTCTGGCCGAGAAGGGTCCCGTAGGAGCCGCCCCAGTAGCTGATCTTCTGCTCGCCCAAGGCGGCGCGGAAGGCGTCGAGGTCCTTGGCGGCGCTGAGCGAGTCGACGTGGTCGAAGAGCGGGCCGGTACGGGCCCGGCAGTCGGTGCGCAGCTTCGCGTTGAACGCGACCCACGCGTCGAACTCGGCCTGGTTCTTGATCAACGGGCTGGCCGGGGCCTCGAGCATCACCGATTCCGAGCACACGACCGGGTTGCTGCGGCCGACGCCGCGGTGGTCGAACCCGACGATGTCGAAACGCCGCAGGAGCTCGGGGCTGAACCTCTGGTCGCTCCCGAGGACCAGATTGACGCCGGAGCCGCCGGGACCGCCGGCGCCGAGCACGAGCGCGCCGATCTTCGCCGCCGGGTCCGCGGCCTTGCGCCGCGCGACGGCGACGTTGACGGTGCCGCCCGCCGGGTTCTTCCAATCGACGGGTACGGCCAGCGTCCCGCAGTCGACGGCCGTGTTCTCCGGACAGGGGGACCAGGCGATGTCCGCCTTGGGCTCGACGGCCGCGGCGGAGGCGGCCGTCGGCGCGACTATCGACAGAGGGGCGACAAGCCCTACTACAAGTGCCGCGAATCTTCGCATGACAGGATCTTCGACTGCCTGTCATAGCGGGCGAATCGGGCCTAGGTAGGGATTGCGGTCTACCTCCTGAGGATGAGGTGTAGGTCCAACGTCCTAAAGGGTTCAGCTCAAATCCTGGATAAAGCCCGACTCTTACTGGGGCGGTTTCCGGAGGGCTGGGTGCGGCAGTCAGACCCAGGGGGCCGTATCGTGCCGCATATGACTCTGGTCAGTGATTCTGCTCTGCGCCGGGCGCTCGCCCGTGCCCGCGACGGCAAGGCGCTCGACGTCGCCGAGGCGACCGTGCTGCTGCACGCCCGGGACGGGCACCTCGACACATTGCTCGAACACGCCGGGCGGGTGCGTGACGCCGGGCTGCGCAACGCCGGGCGGGACGGGGTGATCACCTACAGCAAGAACGTGTTCATCCCGCTGACCCGGTTGTGCCGCGACCGCTGCGGTTACTGCACGTTCGCCACCGCCCCGCACAAGCTGCCCGCGCCCTTCCTCAGCCCCGACGAAGTGCTGGAGATCGCCCGCCAGGGCGCCGCGCTGGGCTGCAAGGAGGCGTTGTTCACGCTCGGCGACCGGCCGGAGGACCGCTGGCACCAGGCGCGCGAGTGGCTGGACGCCCACGGCTACGACGACACGATCTCCTATGTGCGCGCGATGGCGATCCGGGTGCTCGAGGAGACCGGCCTGCTGCCGCACCTGAACCCCGGCGCCATGACCTGGCGCGACTTCCAGCGCCTCAAGCCGGTCGCCGGCTCGATGGGCATGATGCTGGAGACCACCTCCACCCGCCTGTTCACGGAGAAGGGCGCCGCCCACTACGGCTCACCCGACAAGGACCCGGCGGTACGGCTGCGCGTGCTGGAGGACGCCGGCCGGTCGAACGTGCCGTTCACCACCGGCATCCTCATCGGCATCGGCGAGACCGTCCAGGACCGCGCCGAGTCGATCTTCGCGATCAGGAAGGTTGCCCGCGAGTACGGCGGCATCCAGGAGGTCATCGTCCAGAACTTCCGCGCCAAGCCGGACACGGCGATGCGCGGCATGCCCGACGCCGACCTGCACGAACTGGCCGCCACGATCGCCGTCGCCCGCCTGGTGCTCGGCCCCAAGACGCGCATCCAGGCGCCGCCCAACCTCATCGGCGGCGAATACGAGCTGATGATCAGGGCCGGCATCGACGACTGGGGCGGCGTCTCGCCGCTCACCCCCGACCACGTCAGCCCCGAGAAGCCGTGGCCGCAGATCGACGAGCTGGCCGAGCGCACCGCCGCCGCCGGGTACGGCATGCGCGAACGCCTGACCCTCTACCCGGACTACGTCCTGGCCGGCGAGCCCTGGACCGACCCCCGGGTGATGACGCACATCAGGGCGCTGGCCGACATGGAGACCGGCCTGGCCAGGGAGGACGCCGTCGTCCAGGGCATCCCCTGGCAGGAGCCGGACGGCGGCTTCAGCGCCTCGGGCCGGGTCGACCTGCACACCGCCGTGGACACCGAGGGCCGCACCCACGACCGCCGCGACGACTTCGACCACGTCTACGGCGACTGGGACGCCCTGCGCGAGCGCCTGCCCGCGGCGCCCGCGGCCCTGCTGGGCGACCTCGGCCACGCGCTGCGCCGGGCTGAGGCCGACCCGGCCGGGCTGACCGACGCCGAGGCGGTCACACTGCTCGGCGCCGACGGCCCCGCCCTGGACGAGCTGGCCCGCATCGCCGACGACCTGCGCCGCCAGGCCGCCGGCGACGACGTGACCTTCGTCGTCAACCGCAACATCAACTTCACCAACGTCTGCTACACCGGCTGCCGCTTCTGCGCCTTCGCCCAGCGGCGCACCGACGCCGACGCCTACACGCTCAGCCTCGACCAGGTGGCCGACCGGGCCGCGGAGGCGTGGGACGCGGGCGCGACCGAGGTGTGCATGCAGGGCGGCATCCACCCCGACCTGCCGGGCACCGCCTACTTCGACATCGCCAGAGCGGTCAAGGAACGCACCCCGGGCATGCACGTGCACGCCTTCTCGCCGATGGAGGTGGTCAACGGGGCCAGCCGTACCAATCTCTCGATCGAGGACTGGCTGCACGCGGCGCGCGAGGCCGGGGTGGACAGCCTGCCCGGCACGGCGGCGGAGATCCTCGACGACGACGTGCGCTGGGTGCTCACCAAGGGCAAGCTGCCCGCGGCCGAGTGGATCGAGGTGATCACCACCGCCCACCGAGTCGGCATCCCGACGACCTCCACGATGATGTACGGCCACGTCGACAACCACCTGCACTGGGTCAAGCACATCAAGCTGATCCGGAGCATCCAGGAGGAGACCGGCGGCTTCTCGGAGTTCGTGCTGCTGCCGTTCGTGCACCACAGTGCCCCGATCTACCTGGCCGGCATCGCCCGCCCCGGGCCCACCGCGCAGGAGAACCGGGCCGTGCACGCGCTGGCCAGGATCCTGCTGCACGGCGCGATCAAGAACATCCAGTGCTCGTGGGTCAAGCTCCGCGACGACCTGTGCCGGGAGGTGCTCCAGGGCGGCGTCAACGACCTGGGCGGCACGCTGATGGAGGAGACGATCAGCCGCATGGCCGGTTCCGAGAACGGCTCCTACAAGACGATCAGCGAGATGGCCGAGATGGTCGCCCCGACGGGCCGCCCGTTCCGTCAGCGCACCACCGAGTACGGCCGGCCGGACGACGAGCGGCTGGCCGCTTCGGCCAAGAGCAACGGCGTCTGCCGTAGCGTGCTCAGGATCGTTTAGCTATAACAAGTTCTACCCGACCTTGCGCCGCCCCCGGGCGGCGCTGGGAGAATCATCACTCCCCGAGGAGAGGTAGCAACCGTGCGGTTGGCTCGACACCGCGCCGGGCTGACGCCTGAGCAGCGACGGAGGCAGGCGCTCAGCCGGGGATTGCTGGCGGGGCTGACGGCCCTGGCCGTCGTCGTCGCCGGGATCGTGTTCGTCTTCGGCGGCGGCGGCGCGCTGTGCGCGACACGGGAGCCGGTTCTCGTCGGCGTGGCCGCGGCGGTGGACGTGGCGCCGGTGGCGATGCAGGCGGCCGAGCGGTTCAACGAGACCAGGACGGCCACGGGCGGGCGCTGCATCCTGGTCCAGGTGACCGAGCAGCCGCCGGCGACCGTGCTGCGCACGCTGATCGGCGACCGGGCCGGCGTGCTGCGCCAGCGGCCGGACGGCTGGATCGCCGACTCCTCCGCCTGGATCCGGCTGGCCCGCAAGCAGGGCGCCAGCGCGCTGCCCGCGGGCCGGAGCACGGTGGCGACCTCGCCGCTGGTCTTCGCCACCCGGCAGTCGCTGGCCCAGCGCTTCGCGGTGGGCAGGACCGAGATGAACTGGCGCATGGTCTTCCCCTCGACCGTCCGCGGGCGGCTGCGGCCCAACACCAACGAGCCGGACGTGGTCCGGGTACCCGATCCGTCGCTGGCCGGGGCGGGCATCGCCACCGTCGCCGCGGCCCGGGACGTGGTGGGCACCGGCGCCGCCGCCGACCGGGCGCTGACCGCGTTCGTGCGCTGGGCGCAGGCGGGCTCGGCGCCGGACTACCGCTCGATGCTGGCGGCGGTGGACGACCGGGCGTTCTGGCAGCGGCCGGTCGTGATCGTGCCCGAGCAGTCGGTGCGCGAGCACAACCGGCAGCCGTCGGCCGACCCGGTGGTCGCCCTGCACCCGCGCGAGGGCACGATCAACCTCGACTACCCGTACGTCGTGACCGCCACCGACCCCGAGGTGGCCGCCGCCTCGACCGCGTTCGCCGACTGGCTGCGCGGCGACGAGGCGCAGCAGCTGGTACGGCGGGCCGGGTTCCGCTCCGGCGACGGCACGCTGGGCCCGATCTCGCCGGGTCCGCAGATTCCGGCGGAGACCCCGAGGACCCGCCCGTCCATCTCACCGGCGGAGATCGACGCCGCCCTGCAGGCGTGGAGCAGGCTGGCGCCGCCGACCAACATCCTGGTCCTGGCCGACACCTCCCGGCACATGTCCGGCGACCTGGGCCTCGCGCTGTCGGCGGCGAAGATCGGGCTGCAGTTGTTCCCCGACTCCACGCACATGGGCATGTGGGAGTTCGCCGACACGCTGGGCGGCCGGGCCAAGGGCTATCGCGAGCGCGTGCGGCTGGGCCCGATCAACGAGCCGGAGTCCGGCCAGGTGGTCCGGCGCGGCAGCCTGGACGCGCTGACCTCGACCCTCAAGATCCACCCCGGCCTGGACAGCTCGCTGCACGACGCCATCCTCAGCGGTTTCCGGGAGGTCTCCACCGGGTTCCGCGAGGAGATGAACAACACGCTCCTGATCATCACCGCCGGCCGGGACGACGGCAAGGGCCTGACCCGCGAGCAGCTTCTGGAGCACCTGCGCAAGGAATGGGACCCCGACAAGCCGGTGCAGATCGTCGTCATCGCCTTCGGCTCGGGGGTGGACCGCGCGGGACTGTCCGAGATCACCACGGCCACCAACGGCTCCCTGCACGTCGCGCAGGAGCCGAGCGAGATCATCGAGGTCTTCCTGGCCGCGTTGGCCCGCCGTCTGTGCCACCCCACGTGCAAACCGACGTGAGGGCGTGAGGGGTACGGCGGGGCCTCAGGCACCCGATTCCCGCCGCACGGAGCGGGTGCCGTCTGCGCAGGTCCCCGGTCAGGGACCTTGGGGAACCTTCACCTTGAAGCGGTGGCGGAGATGCGCCACCACCGTGTCCAACGACCAGGGGCCGCTCCCGATGAACACGAGAATCAGGAACGACCAGCAGAACAGGGCGGCGAGCTCACCTCCGTTGATGATGGGGAACAGTCCCTTGGGCTGGTGCACCATGAAGTAGGCGTAGGCCATCTCACCCGCGGCGAGGAACGCCGCGGCGCGGGTGGCCAGGCCCAAGAGGACCAGGCTGCCCGCGGTGAGTTCGATGAGCCCCGCCCACCAGCCCGGCCATTCGAAGACGGCCGGGGTGCCGCCACGAGGGCCGCCAAGGAATCCGAAGAGCTTGACGGCCCCGTGACAGGCGAAGAGCAGCCCGATCACGATGCGGAAGAGCGACACTCCCGCGTCACGGACTTGTTCCATGGTCAGATCCGCTGCCAGAGCGATGGGACGTTGGGGGGTTCCCAGCCCGCGATGGCGGTGTGCGGCTGAAGGCAGCGGTAGGACGATCCGCCATAGGTGACGGTGCTGCCCGCGGTGTAGGACGTGCCGGCTGCCCAGGTGCCGCCGGGGTTGGTCGGCGTGGGCGTCGGGGTCGGGGTGGGCGTGGGCGTGGGGGTAGGAGTGGGCGTGGGGGTCGGGGTGGGCTGGCCGGGGCCGCCACCGATGTTGACGTCGATGCAGGCGTAGAACGCCATGGCCGTGTCGGCGATGTTCCAGATGGCGAGGACCTTCTGGCGGCCGCTGAAGCCGGACAGGTTCACATTGTGCGAGACCGTGGCCGGTGGTTGCTGGCCGTTGCCCGCGACGAAGCCGACGCGGGTGCCGCCGATGTAGTACTCGTAGGAGAGCGTCGCGTGCCTGGCGGTGAACGTCCAGCTGAAGGTGGTGGACGTGCCGACGTTGGTCACCGGCCAGGGCTTGCTCTCGTCGCTGAGCGGAGCCCAGCGCGAGTCTCCGGCGTGGCAGTTGCGCTGGCCCTTGGCGCCTTCGACGCTCTGCGGCTCCCAGACGATCGGCCCGCAGTTCTGGACCTTGCCCAGCTTGCAGTTGTACTGCCTGCTGGGCGGGGAGTTGACGTAGCCGTGGGCCATCGCCGGGGAGGCGGCGAAGATCGTGGCTGACACCACCACGACCAACGCGCTGAGTAACGTGAGCACCCGTCTCATGGAAATGCTCCTTTACATGGGGGGATACCTCGAATGTAAAGGAAAGTTTCCTAAGGGTAAATGGCTCCTTTACCCCTAATGGCAGGACATGTCAGGTCAGCGCAGGACAACGCGGGACACAAGATCTTGGGGCTCCCGGTCCGGCGGCGTCACCGCCGGGTGACCCACGGCCACCAGGCCGACCGGCCGCCACCCCGCCGGAAGGTCCAGAACCGCCTCCCGGCCGCTCGGCGGCGACCACGCCGACCCCAGGCCCTCCATCGCGAGCTGGACCAGCAGATTCTGCACCGCCGCCCCCGCCCGCGCCGCCGCCGCCTCCCCGGGCTCGGTCACACACGGCACCAGCAGGTACGGCACCGCCCTGCCCAGCACCTTCTCCCGCACGTCCGGCGACTCCACCAGGACGAACCGGGTCCACCCCTCGTCCGGAGCGGCGAAGGCGGCCGCGACCGCCTGCCGTACCACTGCCGGGTCCACCGGCTCGGCGGTGAACTCGCGGACGGTACGGCGGGCGAAGACGACGTCGCGTGAGCCGTACCGGAACAGGTCCTCGTCGGCGGGGCGGATCAGCGGGCGCACGCCGGGACCGTCCTCCTCGGTCACCAGGTGCGCGAGGCCGCGCACGATCGCGACCGGCACGCCCGCCAGCTTGCCCTTCACCAGCTCGGCCGCCGCCGCGATCTCGTCGGCCAGCGCGGTCACGGTGGCGTTCAGCGGGTTGCCGTAGGCGTCCTCGCCGCCCCTGAAGTCCTCGAGAGGGAGCACGCCCGCGGCGCCGATGGCCACGTCGGTCAGGCCGTGCCGCCACGGGCGGCCGAAGGTGTCGGAGACGATCACGCCGACCCGCGGGGTCAGGCCGGCGCGGATCCGGCGGGCCGAGGCGTCGCTGTCCTCCGGCAGCAGCAGGACCGTGCCCGGGGCGACGTTGGAGTTGTCCACCCCGGCGGCGGCCATCACGAAGCCGTGCCGGGTCTGCGCGATCACCATGTCGCCTCGCCTGGCCACGACG
The DNA here is from genome assembly GCF_009760925.1 of Nonomuraea typhae. Taxonomy (GTDB): domain Bacteria; phylum Actinomycetota; class Actinomycetes; order Streptosporangiales; family Streptosporangiaceae; genus Nonomuraea; species Nonomuraea typhae. The sequence goes on along the minus strand of NZ_VRLV01000008.1, from coordinate 336,024 downwards.
CGCTCGGTCTCCTCGGCGATGGCGGCGCTGCGGTCGGGGGCGTGCCGCAGGCGGTTCTCCGCCTTGCTGACGATCTTCGAGGTGATGACCACGATGTCGCCGTCCCGGAGACCGGCGCCGCCGAGGAGGGCGGCCAGGTCGTCGCCCGGCCGTACCTCGGGAAGGCCCGGAACCGGCAGCACCTCGACCACGGGAGAGTCCACCGCGCCCCCGGGAGCGGCGGCCTCGGGGGCGGCGGCTTCAGGGGCGGCGGCCTCGGGAATGGTCATCGGCGCAGGTCCAGGGCGAGGTCGAGGGCGGCGCGGGCGATCTCCGCGGCCGTGCCGGCGTCGTGCATGATCAGGGGGCGGGCCTGCACGCGTACCCCGTCCAGGGCGACGCCCTCGTCCTCCGGGGCGACCAGCCAGCCGTCGACCAGATCCGCGCCGTACAGCTCCAGCACCGCCTGGGCGCTGGTCTCCACCCCGATCGCGGTCAGGCAGGCGTCGGCCATGCCGCGCACCGGCGCGCCGCCGATGATGGGGGAGACGCCGACCACGGTCTTGGCCAGCAGCGCGTCCTTGATGCCGGGGATCTGGAGGATGGTCCCGATGCTGACCACCGGGTTGGACGGCGGCAGGATCACCACGTCCGCCTCCGCGATCGCCTCCAGGACGCCGGGCGCGGGCCGCGCGGTGTCGGCGCCGATCAGGGCGATCGACTCGGCCGGGATCGAGGCGCGCAGCTTGACCCACCACTCCTGGAAGTGGATCGCCCGCCGTCCCTGCTCGTCGGTGATGACGACGTGGGTCTCGCAGCGGTCGTCGCTCATCGGCAGCAGCCGCACCCCGGGCTGCCAGCGCGCGCACAGCGCCTCGGTGATCTGCGAGAGCGGGTAGCCGGCCTCCAGCATTTGCGAGCGCACGATGTGGGTGGCGAAGTCGCGGTCGCCCAGCCCGAACCACTGCGGCTCGACGCCGTAGGCGGCCAGTTCCTCCTTGACGGTGTGCGTCTCCTTCTCCCGGCCCCAGCCCTGCTCCTCGTTGATGCCGCCGCCCAGGGTGTACATCACGGTGTCGAGGTCGGGACAGACCCGCAGGCCGAAGAGGGTGATGTCGTCGCCGGTGTTGCCGATGACGGTGATCTGGGCGTCAGGGGCGGTGGCGCGCAGGCCACGCAGGAAGCGGGCGCCGCCGATGCCGCCCGCGAGGGAGACGATGTGCATGTCACCCAGTCTTTCACCTGTCCAGGAAGCCAGTCTTACCCCTCCCTATGGCAGGAAAAATCCTCGCATTGATGGACATGAGAGGAACGAGCCTCCTGGGATCCCCGCCACGTAAGTCGGTCATGTGGCAAACTCCGTGGGGGCCAAAGGGCTCGATGGGGGTAGTTGTGAGCAAACTTGACGTCGGCCGGCTGAGAGAGCCGGCCGCCTGGACCATGCTGGCCGCCGGGGCCGGCACCACGCTGGTGGTGATCGCCCAGTTCCTGTTCGGCGTGACCGGGGCCTACGGGGACGGCCTCGCACTCACCGAACGCGGCGCCGACTCCCTCCCCGCCCTCGTGAGCCCGATCACCGCCGCACTGCTGGTGGGCGCGGCACTGCTGCTGACCAAGGTCGGCACACCGGCCAGGTCCGCGCAGATCGTCACCATGATCGCCGCGATCACGCTGGCGATCAGGACGTTGTTCGGCGTGTTCGCCTTCCTCGCCGGGCTTTTCAGCGGTGGGTTCCGTGGCGCGCTCGAGACGGTGCTGACCGGGCTGCCCCTGCTGGCGCTCACCGCTCTGGCCGCCCTCTACCTCATGCCCCAGGTCCTGCCCGCCCGGCGTCCGGTGACCACGCTCTCGCCGCAGCCGGGCTTCGGCCAGCAGCCGTACGGCGAGCAGTCTTTCGGCCAGCAGCCGTACGGCGAGCAGTCATACGGCGAGCAGTCGTACGGCCAGCAGAGCTTCGGCCAGGCCCCGGCCGACTTCGGCCAGCCAGGGGCCGGCGCCCAGCCCGGTTTCGGCGGTGCGCCCTCCGGAGTCGGCGCCCCTCAGCCCGGCTTCGCCGCTCAGCAGGGCTTCGGCCAGCAGCCCCCCTCCGGCCAGCAGCCCGCGTACGCCCAGCCCGGCTTCCCCCAGCCGGAACCGGGAACGGCCAACCCCGCCCAGCCCGGCTTCGCCCACCACGCCCAGCCCGGCGACCCGGCCTTCGGGCCCGCCGACCAGCACGGCGCCCACCCGGGCACGGCCCAGCCCGAGCAGCCCACCCCACAGCCGAGGGCCGCCCTGCCCGCCGCGTTGCCCGCCGCCCCCGAACCCCCTCAGTCCTTCGGCCACGCCGAGCCGCAGCAGGCTTTCGCGCCGGGTGAGCCGCAGCAGGCTTTCCAGCCCGGAGAGCAGCACTTCGGCCAGGCCGAACCGCAGCAGGGCTTCGGCCAGGCGGAGCCGCAGTTCGGCCAGATCGAGTCGCAGCAGGGCTTCGGGCACGCTGAACCTCAGCAGGCTTATGGCCATGCTGATGCGCAGCAGGCGTTCGGGCAGGCCGAGCCCCGGCAGACTTTCGGCCAGGCTGAGCCGCAGCAGGCGTTCGCGCCGGGTGAACCCGCGCACTCCTACGGCCAGAGCGGGGCGCAGCAGCCCTTCACCCCGGCTGAGCCGCAGCAGGCTTTCCAACCCGGCGAGCCCCAGCAGACCTTCGGCCAGGCCGAGCCCCAGCAGGCTTTCGGGCAGCCCGCCCAGAGCGGGGCCTATGCCACCCCGGCCCAGGATGCCTACGTTCCGCAGGACACGCCGCCGGTGCTCGGGGCCTACAGCTCCGTGGACACCCCCGCCCCGCCGACAGGCGGCTACAGCTCCGTGGACACCGCGCCGCCCGGCTCCGGCTACGCGACGCTGGACGCGCCTCCGGCCTCCGGCGGGTACTCCACGGTGGACACCCCGCCCGCCTCGGGTGGGTACTCCACCCTGGACACGCCTCCGGCCTCGGGTGGGTACACGCCCTCGGAAACCCTGCCCCCCTCGGGTGGATACACCCCGTCGGAGACGCTGCCCAGCTCCGGCTACACCCCCGCCCCCTACGTCCCGGCCGACAGCCAGCCGCAGCAGGGCGGATACCCGGCTCCGGCCGACAACCCGTACGCGCCGCCGCAGGGCAACGGGTTCACCCAGGACGCCTACGCCACCCCGAACCCCTACGCTCCGGCCGACACCCCGAACCCGTATGCGCCGCCGGCCGACAACCAGTACGCGCCTCCGGCGGACAACCAGCAGTACGCGCCTCCGGCCGACAACCAGCAGTACGCGGCCCCGCAGGACGGCAATCCGTACGCGCCTCCGGCTGAGCAGAACCCCTACGCCGCGCCGCCGCAGAACGGCGGGGCGGCCGGGCCGTACGGACAGAATGACCGGCCCTACTACGAGCGCCCGCCGGCGTTCGAGCAGCAGGGGCAGCCGTTCACCGGTCTGTCGGGCCACGAGTTCGCCCAGCAGCAGTACCAGGAGCCGGACCCGCCCGTGGACCCGCGTTCCCAGCAGCTGCTCGACGCCTACCAGCAGGCCGAGAACTACCAGCACTCCACCGCGGGCACCGCGCCCGACCTGCGGGTGCCGGACTACTCGGGGCAGCCGGCGACGTTCGACCCGTTCGCCGAGCCGCAGCAGCCGATTCCGCAGTACCAGCACCCCGGCGCGGAGGCCACGGTGCGGCTGGACGCGTCGGCCTTCCGGGGCGGCGACGCCCTCAACGACCCGCCGCGCCGCGGGGATGACCCGATCGACCCCACGGCCATCTACACCCCCAACGAGCCACGCAGGTAATCGACCGGCAAAGCACGGCTAGAGAGAAGGTGGGCCACGCGCGGGGGTCGATCCCGCCCTGGTACGGTTCCGACCGCTGAAAGCGTTGAACACGCCAGGTCAACGTCATGGATCATGGAAAAGGCCGGGCGCGAACACCACATGCCAAGCACACCGGGGCGAGTTCTGGTCTTTCCCCGGATACCGGCATGCCGCTTGACGTCACGTACGGCACGCGCGTGTAATTACAACCATGTTGTTACGCCTTCCTTTGGGTGGGTAATAAGGAAGGCGTTCATGGGGGGCTCCATTGCGGGCGGGCGGCAGGGAGGTGTGCAGTGACCGATCTGGTCATCGCACAGGACCAGCTTGATGCAGAAGAACTCGGCTGGCAGGAGCGCGCGCTGTGCGCTCAGACGGACCCGGAGGCGTTCTTCCCGGAGAAGGGCGGCTCCACACGTGAGGCCAAGAAGGTCTGCCGATCGTGTGAGGTCAGGGCCGAGTGCCTGGAATACGCGCTAGAGCACGACGAGCGGTTCGGCATCTGGGGAGGGTTGTCCGAGCGGGAGCGTCGGCGCATCAAGCGTCAGGCCGTCTAGCGAGTTGTCTGGTTCCAGGGGTCACACGGGCTGCCGTGTGGCCCCTTCGTGCGTCCCGGGCCGGCGGGTGCGGAGTCAGCCGTCGTAGCCCGGGTCCACCTCGTCGGGGGAGCGGCCGAGGAGGGCGGCCACTTGTTCCACGACGGTGTCGTGTACCAGTGCACCCAGGGTCTCGCGGTCGCGGGAGCGCGCCTCCAGCGGGCGGCGGTAGACGACCACGGAGGCCGGGCGGCTGCCGCGCGCCGGTTCGGCGCGGCCGAACGGGATCGGGTCGGCACGCCCCGGGCCGTCGCCCAGCTCGCTCAGCGGCGGCACCTCCTCGACGGCGAACTCCACCGCGGCCAGTTGCGTGCCCCAGCGCGGTTTGAGGCGCTCGACCGCGTCGAGGACGAAGTCGTCGAAGCGCTCGCCCCTGGACTTCGCGATCGGAACGTGCGAGGGGGCCAGCGGGCCGCGAAGACCGCGACCGTGGCGGTCGCGCCGGCGGGGACTCATCGGGCCAGTCTACGATTTGCGGCCCGCCGTACCGCCGCATCGGTACAGGTGGGTGTAAAGCCTGCGACAGGTGTCCGAATTGTGGCGACACGCTCGTTAAGAGCGCTCAGATAGTGGCGCCTCGGACTCTTACCAGATACGGTCCCTCCGTGAGCCCCGTCCGCCGCTGTTCCCGCACCGCTTGCAGCCAGCCTGCCGTCTTCACGCTCACGTACGTATACGCCGACTCGACCGCTGTTCTCGGCCCTCTGGCGACGTACGCCGAGCCGCACTGCTATGACCTGTGCGCCGAGCACGCCGAGCGGCTCACCGCCCCCCGCGGCTGGGAGGTGGTGCGGCTGCCCACGGACGGCGCCTCACCCAGTACCGACGACCTCGAGGCGCTGGCCAACGCCGTGAGGGAGGCCGCCAGGCCCAGCTCGTCCGGCACCGAGCCGGTCGGCCAGGGCGTGGAGGTCAGCCGCAGGGGCCACCTGCGTGTGCTCCGCTCCGCCCAGCAGCAGCGCGGGGACCGGTAGGCTCGTCTCAACGACGACCTAGGAGCAGGAGTGGGCGATCTCGCCAAGATCTTCAAGGCCTACGACGTGCGCGGCGTGGTGCCTGACGAGCTGGACGAGCCGATCGCCGAAGCCGTGGGCGCGGCCTTCGTCGAGGTGACCGGCGCCACGTCGCTGGTCGTGGCACGCGACATGCGCACCTCCGGCCTCGCCCTGAGCGCCGCCTTCGTCCGCGGCGCCACCGGGCGGGGGGCCGACGTGATCGACGCCGGGCTCGGCTCCACCGACCTGCTCTACTACGCCAGCGGCAGCCTCGGGTTGCCCGGCGCGATGTTCACCGCCAGCCACAACCCGGCCCGCTACAACGGCCTGAAGATGTGCCACGCGGGCGCCGTCCCCGTCGGCTCCGACACCGGGCTCACCGCCATCCGCGACCGCGCCGCCGAACTCCTCGCCGCGGGCGTGCGTCCCGGCCCGGTCTCCGGCTCGGTCACCGAGAAGGACCTCCTGTACGGCTATGCCGCGCATCTGCGCGGGCTGGTTGACCTCACCGCGATCCGGCCCCTGAAGGTCGTCGTGGACGCCGGCAACGCGATGGGCGGCCACACCGTGCCCGCCGTCTTCGACGGCCTGCCGATCGAGGTGACGCCGCTCTATTTCGAGCTCGACGGCACCTTCCCCAACCACGAGGCCAACCCGCTGGAGCCGGACAACCTCCTCGACCTGCAGCGCACGGTCCTCGAGACCGGCGCCGACCTCGGCCTGGCCTTCGACGGCGACGCCGACCGCTGCTGGGTGATCGACGAGCGCGGCCGGTCGGTCTCGCCGTCGGCGATCACCGCGCTGGTCGCCGCCCGCGAACTGGCCAAGCACCCCGGCGCCATGATCATCCATAACCTGATCACCTCCCACGGTGTGCCGGAGATCGTCCGCGAGCACGGCGGCGAGCCGGTGCGCACGCGCGTCGGCCACTCCTTCATCAAGGCCGAGATGGCCCGCACCGGCGCCGTCTTCGGCGGGGAGCACTCGGCCCACTACTACTTCCGCGACTTCTGGTTCGCCGACTCGGGGATGCTGGCCGCCCTGCACGTGCTGGCCGCCCTCGGGGAGCAGGCGCGCCCGCTGTCGGAGGTCGTCGCGGCGTTCTCCCGCTACCACGCCTCCGGCGAGATCAACAGCACCGTCGCCGACCAGGCGTCCGCCCTGGCGATGGTCCGCGCGGCGTTCGCCGGCCGGGGCTCCTTCGACGAGCTCGACGGGCTGACGGTGACCGGGTCCGGCTGGTGGTTCAATCTGCGTGCGTCCAACACCGAGCCGCTGCTCAGGCTCAACGCCGAAGCGGCCGACGAAGGCAAGATGGCGGCGATCAGGGACGAGGTCCTCGCCGTCGTAAGGAGTTGAGAAGTGAAGATCGACGATTGGCTGCTCGAAATCCTGGCCTGCCCGGCGTGCAAGTCGCCGTTGCGCGCGGAGGCGGAGGCCGAAGAGCTGGCCTGCACCGGGTGCGGACGTCTCTACCCGGTACGCGATGACATTCCCGTTCTGCTGGTCGACGAGGCAAGGACTCCGTGAGCCCGGGAGAGGTGGCCGAACCCGGAGGACGTCAGGATGCACGGTGAGGCGGGCTCGACCTTGAGGTTCGCGCCTGACAGGCTCGACGATCAGACCTTCCTGGCCGACGCCGATCCCGGAGGCATGCTGCTCGCCGTGGCCGCCTCCGCCGCGCAGGTGCGCACCGGGTACCGCGCGGCCGTCGAGGCGGGCCTGCCCGGCCTGCGAGGGCGTCCGCGCGCCATCGTGGTGACGGGCATGGGCGGCTCGGCCATCGTCGGGGACATCCTGGCGGCGGTCGTCGGCAACGGCGCCCCGCTGCCGATCCTCACCGTGCGCTCCTACCAGCTGCCCGGCTGGGTGGGCGCCGCCGACCTGGTGATCGCCGTGTCCGCCTCGGGCCGTACCGAGGAGACGATGTCGGTGGCCACCGAGGCGGTCCGGCGCGGGTGCTCGATCGTGGCCGTCGGCAGCGCCGGCTCGCCGCTGGAGTCGGTCGCCCGGCAGGGCTCCGGGATCTTCGTCCCGGTCCCCGTCACCGGGCAGCCGAGGGCGAACGTCTGGCTGCTGGCCGTACCTTTGCTGGTGGCGGCGAGCGCGCTGGGGCTGACCAGCGCCGACGAGGACCTGTTCGAAGGCGTGGCCAAGTCGCTGGAGGACATCGCGCACCGCTGCCGGCCCTCCAGCGAGTCGTTCATCAATCCGGGCAAGCAGCTCGCGCTCGAACTGGCCGAGAGCATTCCCATGCTCTGGGGCGCCTCGCAGGTGACGTCGGTGGCCGCCTACCGGCTGGCGTGCCAGCTCAACGAGAACGCCAAGTACCCCGCGGTCTCCGGCGAGCTGCCCGAGGCCAACCACAACCAGGTCGTCGCCTTCGACGGGCCGCTGGCCGAGCGTGACGTGTTCGCCGACGACGGCGGGCGGACGCTGCGGCTGGTGATGATGCGCGACGCCGACGAGCATCCGCAGGTGACCCGGCGCCGCGAGGCGTCGGTCCGGATGGCGCACGACCGTAACGTTCGGGTCACCGAATTGTCGGCCGAGGGCACCCATCCGCTGGAGCGCATCGCCTCGCTGATCGAGCTCGGCGACTTCGCCAGCGTCTATCTGGCGCTCGGCTACGGTCTCGATCCGACCCCGGTGACGGCGATCACAGAACTCAAGGCGAGAATTTCCCCATAAGATCCCCCTCCGGGATTGTGTTTGGTCAAACCAAGAGTGGAGATTCGCAGTGAGCGCGAGTGGCGGTACCAAAGCGATCATCGCGGCTCTGGCCGCGAACCTGGCCATCGCCGTGGCCAAGTTCGTGGCCTTCCTGTTCACGGCCTCGTCCTCGATGCTGGCCGAGTCCATCCACTCGGTCGCGGACTCGGGCAACCAGGCCCTGCTGCTGATCGGTGGCAAGCGGGCGCAGCGCGAGCGGACGAAGGAGCACCCGTTCGGCTACGGCCGCGAGCGCTACTTCTACGCCTTCGTGGTCGCGGTCGTGCTGTTCACGATCGGCTCGGCCTTCTCGATCTACGAGGGCATCCACAAGCTGAGCTCGCACGAGCCGCTGAACAACCTCGGCTGGGCCGTCGGCGTGCTGGTCTTCGCGATCATCGCCGAGAGCTTCTCCTTCCGCACCGCGATCAAGGAGTCGAACGCGGTGCGCGGCAACCAGGGCTGGGTGGCGTTCATCCGCCGCTCGAAGTCACCGGAGCTGCCGGTCATCGTGCTGGAGGACCTCGGCGCGCTGCTGGGCCTCATCTTCGCGCTGTTCGGCGTGTCGATGGCGGCCATCACCGGCAACCCCGTCTGGGACGCCATCGGCACACTGATGATCGGTGTGCTGCTGGGCATCATCGCCATCGTGCTGGCGATCGAGACGAAGTCGCTGCTGCTGGGCGAGGGCGCCGCGCCGGAGGTCGAGGAGCAGATCCGGGCCGCCCTGGAGAACGCCCCCGAGGTCACCCGCGTGATCCACATGCGGACGTTGCACCTGGGACCGGAGGAGCTGCTGGTGGCCGCCAAGATCGCGGTCGCGCACGACGACACGGCGGCGGAGGTGGCGCGCGGCATCGACGAGGCGGAACAACGCATCCGCGCCGCCGTTCCCATCGCCCGCGTCATCTACCTCGAGCCGGATCTCGACCGCGCGGCGGTGTGATTTCCTTCTGTTACGGCGAAGCCGCCCCCACGCCACCCGCCGACGTGCGTCGGCGCCGATCGTGGGGGTCGCTTCTCACGTCGGACACACGACCCGCCGTCACGGCCCTTCGTCAGCCGGCTGCGGCCTTTCCTGCGTTAGGTGAGGGGTAGTCCTGCCTTCACCAGGAAGCCGCCGCCGTCGGCCGGCTCGGCGGCGAACCAGCCGCCCAGGCCCAGGGCCCGCTCGCGCATCCCGATGAGCCCGTGCCCGCCCGTGCCGATCTCCGCCGGTCCGCCGTCGTTGGCGACCCGGATGGCCAGGAGGTTCGGCCGGTAGACCAGTTCGATCGAGACGCGCGAGCCGGGCGCGTGCCTGGCGGCGTTGGCCAGGCACTCCTGGAGAATGCGGTAGGCCGAGACGTCCACGGCCTGGGGGAGGTCGGCCCGCTCGCCCACGACGTCCAGGTCCACCTCGCCCTCGTGCTGCCCGATGAGCTCGTCCAGCCGCGCCAGCCCCGGTTGTGGCGCGGTTTCCGGGACGGCGGTGATGTCCGCCCTGAGCACCCCGAGCAGCCTGCGCATCTCGGCCAGGGATCCCCGCGCCGCCGCGGCGATCTCCGCGAACTCGGCCTTCGCCTCCTCGCTCAGCCCCTCCAGCGTGTACGGCGCGGCCTCGGCCTGCACCGCCACCATGGAGATGGAGTGGGCCACCACGTCGTGCATCTCCCTGGCGATGCGCGCCCGCTCGGCCATGGCCGCCTGCTCGCGCTGGGCGGTGATGACCTGGTCGACGCTGTCCTGCTTGACCTCGGCCACCTCGGCCCGGCTGCGGACCGCGTCGGCGGTCACCCCGGTGCCGACCGCGAACGCGGCCAGGAGGATCCCGGCCAGGGCGTCGCCGCTGAAGGCGTATCCGATGACGAGACCGAGCATCGCGCTGATCCCGGTGGTGATCCAGGCAAGCTTTCGCTCCAGCATCCGCAGGAGGGTGAAGAGCGTCAGCATTCCTGAGAGGGTGACCATCATGACGGGGATCGGTCCCACGTATGCCCACATCAGCACGGTGGCGCCGCCGCCGAGCGCGGTGAGCACGATCGTGACCCAGGGCAGCCGGCTCCGCACGGCCTGCGGCGCGGTGGCGAGGAGCACCGCGATCACGCCCGGGAAGGTGTGCAGCTGGAGGTTGCCCACGGCCAGGACCGTGAGTCCCACCGCGATGGCCACGTCCACGTAGGGCGAGGACAACCGCCGGCGGACCGTCTTGAGGTCGATGGAGATGGTCTCGGCCTGTTGCATGCCAGGAATTGTGCAGGTATCGCCGGACTGGCGGCGTCACTCGAAAGAGTGATCCGGCCTATCCCGGTGCCCAGATCGCGGTGAAGACGGGCCGCCGTGCCGTACCCGACACCTGGATCACGGCCGGGTGGTAGTCCTTCGCGGCCCTGAGGCGGTCGCGGTAGGCGGCGGGGGTGAGGTCGCCGTAGTGGAGATAGGGGCGGCTGTCCTTGCGCCACACCGTGCTGTACCTGCGGTCGGGGGTGGCGGCCAGCGTCGCCGGGCGGTATCCCTGGGCGCGCAGCCGCCGGTGGGTGCGCTCCTGCGTGGCCCAGTCGAGGTTCAGGGTGGTGCGCCAGGCGGTCTTGCCGGGGGACCAGACGGCGGCGTAGCGCCGGTCGCCGGGCGGGCCGTACGCGGAGACCCAGCGCAGGGTCATGCGGGTCTGGTAGTGGCGGATCTTGGCACGGAACCGGACCTCGGTCAGCCCCCAGAACGCGTGGTTGCCGCGCTGTTTGACCAGTGCGCCCGCGTACGTCACCCGCCTGCCCGCGCCCAGGCCCGCGATCAGCTCGACCCGGTAGCCCATGGCCGACGCGCGGGCCAGGAGGCGTTGGGTGGCCTCCTGGCTCAGCCCGTGGAACATGCGCAGCTTCGGACCCGGACGCTTCGCCCACACGACCGTGTACCGCTCGCCGGTGACCAGGCTCAGGGAGATCGGCCGGAATCCGGCAGCGGTCAGCTGGGCGGCCCTGGCGGCGTGCTCGGCCCTGGACAGGTTGTAGTAAGTCCGGATGTTTCCGGTGTCCACCTCTGCGGGGTACGGCCCGGCGGGCTGAGCATGCGGAGGCCGGGTGGTGTCCGGGTCGGTGGGCCGCACCGAGGGCAGGCCGGCGGGGTCTTCGGTGGGATGGATGGGCGGGTCTTCGATGGGCCGGCCGGCCGGGTTTTCCGAGGACTGGGCGGGAGGGGGCTCGGTGGGCTGGCCGACGGAGCCCTCCTGGGACCATCCCGCCGGGTCTTCGGTCGGCCGGCCGGCGGGATCGTCTGGCGGTTGGCCGGCAGCGGCCTCGGTGGGCTGCCCGGCCAGGTGCTCGGTGGGCAGGTCAGCCGGGTTTCCGGTCGGCTGGCCAGCAGGGTTTGCGGTGGGCTGGCCGGCCGGGTGGGTGGAGGGCCGGACGGCGCCGGTGACCGGGGCCACGGCCTTCGGGCCGCCTGCCGTACCGGAGTCGAAGGCCAGGATCGCCACCACGCCCGCCACGGTCACGCCGACGCCGGCCAGCGCGCCCGCCACCCGCTTCCCGCGGCCACGGCTCCGTGCGGGTTTGGGGGCCGGTGGTGGGGCGGGGGCCGGTTCGGGGGCGGGTTCGGGGGATGGCGCGGGTGCGGGTGGCGGGGTGCGGTGGCCTACGCCGGTCAGGTCGAGGAGGAGGTCGGCGGCGGTGGGGCGGTGGGCCGGGTCCTTGGTGAGGGCGGCTGCGAGCGGGGTGCGCAGAGGTTCGGGGAGGGCGGCCAGGTCGGGGGAGTCGTGCAGGATGCGGTGCATGACCGCGGGGATCCCTTCGGCGGCGAAGGCGTGCCGGCCGGTGGCGGCGTAGTACACCACGGCGGCCCAGGCGAAGACGTCCGCGGCCGGTTCCGCGCGGTGGCCGTGGAAGGACTCGGGCGCCAGGTAGAGGGGCGTGCCGACGACGTTGCCCGACGTGGTGGCGGTCATGTCGCCGGCCCGGGCGAGGCCGAAGTCGATCAGCCGCGGGCCGTCGGAGCTGAGCAGCACGTTGGCGGGCTTGAGGTCGCGGTGGACGATTCCGGCCCGGTGGATGGCGGCCAGGGCCATCACCAGGCCGGAGGCGAGGCGGGTGAGGGGTTCGGGCGCGAAGGGGCCGGTGGTGGCGACGGCGTGGGCCAGGGTGGGGCCTTCGATGTATTCGCTGGCGATGTACGGCTGGGGTCCGTCCAGGCAGACGTCGACGATGCGGGCGATCCAGGCGGGGCTGACGCGCCGGGCGGCGGCCACCTCTTTGGCGAAGCGGTCGCGCAGTTGGGGGTCGGCAGGGCGGTGGAGGACCTTCAGGGCGAGTGTCCGGCCGCCGGCGGCTTCGGCGAGGTAGACGACGCCTTGGCCGCCGTTGCCCAGTCGGCCGCGTAAGTGGTACCCGGCGATCGTCTGCGGGTCATCAGACGTCAAGGGCTGCATTAACGGGATATTAGAGGAACCAGGCTATTCGTGGCCGGTTAGGCAGGATGTCCCGGAGTCTGACTGATCGAACAGGCAGCGCCCGCCCTTGTCTAGGGTGATGACCTTCGTCACCGTGCTGAACTGGCGCAATGTCTTGCCGATCGTGTTCAGGATGCGTGCGTCGCCGCCCACGCCGGTGCCGTACACGGTCCGGCAGAAGCGCAGCGTGGCCTTGCCTGAAGCAATCTTCAGCCGGAAGTCGGCCCCGCAGTCGGAGCGCCCGCGGATCTGCGCGCCGAGTTCGGAGTGCAGGCCGCGGCGCTTCTCGGCCGCGGTCGGGCCCTTGATGAGTTGTTCGATCGCGAAGCGGGCGAGGCCACGGTCCGGGGCGGCGCGGGTGACGGCCACGGTCGCGCCGGGGATGCCGAAGCCTTTGGAGAAGTACACCTTGACGGTTGGGGCGCTGTTCGCCTGCAGGGGTGTGGTGGCGAGCAGCATGGCCACCAGCAGCTCTTTCATACTCTCTATGACGTCATTATCGGGCGCTTGGTTGGCACCGTGACGCGCCCGCGCGCAGCCGCCGCCGGGACGGTCAGATCCGTGCCCAGCAGCGTCGCCACGGTGTAGAGCTGCCAGACGAACGCGGGCTTGACCAACCGGCCGCCGTCGAACAGCGCCGGCACCTTCTCCATCCTGACGATCTCGCCCAGCCGGTCGCACGAGGTGATCGTCCGGGCGAGCTCTTCCGCCAGCTCGGGCCCGGGCTCGGCCCGCCAGTTGAACGGCTTGGCCGCCTTGCCGCTGAGGCGGCGCTCGGCCCTGCGGCGCCAGCGTGCCAGCACGCCCTCGGTGCGGAACCGCCAGTCGCCGCCCTCCAGAGGCACGCCGGCCAGCGGCGGCGCGAACGTCTTGATGAGCCGGTGAACCAGCCGCTCCGACCGGCGCACGCCCGGGTCCAGGCTCAGGGCGGCGGCGACCACCCGGTTGTCCAGGAACGGCTGCACCGGCGTGCCCTGGCGCAGCATCGCGGCCCGCGCGGCGGCGTGCCAGCGGCCGACGCGGAAGCGCACGTAGAGGTGGTCGGGCACGTGGATGCCGGTCGAGGTCCACGCCAGGTCCTCGGCGTGGGCGTTGGCCGCCTCGGTGAACAGGGCGCGGTTGGCCAGGAAGAGCGTCTGCGTGCGCTTGCGCACCGCCTCGGGCGTCGTCTCCTCCATGGCCGACAGGTAGCCGCCGCGCAGGATCTCGCCGTTGTGCCCGCCCAGCCGCGGCACGTCGCTGTAAGGGGCGTCGGCGGTGATGTTCTCGTAGGCCGACAGCATGCCCTCGCAGACGCGCAGCACGTGCTGGACCCGGTCGGCCGGGTGCAGGACCGACAGGTCGCCCGCCTGCGTGACCGGCCGCGTCACCTCGTGCTCGACGCCGAGCGCGGCGGCCACCCGCCGGGCCACGACCACGTCGGGATGGTCGTCGAAGCCCGAGGTGGAGGCGCGGAACGGGATTCCGGCGCCGTGCAGCAGCGCCGCGATCAGGCGGCTGTCGCGCCCGCCGGTGAGCGTGACCCGCACCGGCTCCTGCCCGCGCAGCGGACTCACCGCGCTCAGCATCCGCTCGGCCACCTTCGCGAAGCCGGTACGGCCACGCCCCGCGGTCAGCGGTTCGGTGGTGACGCGCAGCCGGTCACCGGCTTCCAGGAAGGAGGCGGGCGGCAGAGCGCGCACGCCCTCGAACGGGGTCTCCTCCGAAAGGAAGTAGCCCTGCCGGGCGATCGACTGCAGGGCGGCCACGTCGTAACGGACTGCGCCGTGCGCGGCCAGCCGTACCAGAAGGGCGCGGTTTCCCACGACGACCAGGTCGGGCGTCTCGGCGACGTAGACGGGGTCGGCGGGCGCGATCGAGGTCGAGGCGGTGAGGCCGTGCTCGTCGGCGCGCAGCAGGGCGAAGCAGCCGGGCTGCGTGTAGGCGGGACCGGGACCGGGCTCGCCCGGGTGGTGGCCGGAGGTGACGGTGATGCCGCCGGGGCCGATCCGGGGCTCCCAGCCGGGCTCGTTGCTCCACGCGAGCACGTGGACGCCGGCCCGCGCCCACGAGAAGCCCCGTACCCGCGCCGGGCTGGCCGGGAAGGCGGCCCCGGCCGCCTCCTCGGCCCGCCGGACGGCCCCGATCAGGGCCTCCTGGCGGTGTGGTCGTGCGGAAACAGCCAGGAAAACCCTCATCGACGCCCCCCGACGCGCTAGCGATCACCTTTCGGGGGGTTGGATGCAGAAGTCGGCCCGGAGGTTCGCAGGAGGCGCAGCGCCTTCTCCTTCTCGAAGTCCAGGGCGCGGCGCGGCGCCTGCAGCCTGCCGATGCGGATGCCCAGCTCACGCACGGCCTGCGCGACCGCGGGCTCGCTCAGCACGCGCAGCGCGAAGGCCAGTTCGGCGGGGGAGACGTCGAAGCGCCGCTCCAGCTCCACCCCCTGGGCCACGGCGGCCAGTTCGTCGTCGCCGAAGCGGCGGTGGGCGCCCTGCTCGCGTACCGGGGGCAGCAGGCCGAGTGACTCGCGGTATCTGAGCATTCTGGGCGACATTCCCAGCCGCTTCGCCGCCTCCGTAATCCGCATCCTTACATTCTTACGTCAGATTCGGGGTCCACGAGTCGCAACCGGCCGCACGAGGTGCCTACACTCGACGGCGACAACTTCGTGACACGAGGGGAACCCAGATGGACTTCAAGGTCGCCGACCTTTCGCTGGCCGAGTTCGGCCGCAAGGAGATCAGACTCGCCGAGCACGAGATGCCCGGGCTGATGGCGGTCCGCAAGGAGTACGCGGCCTCCCAGCCCCTGCGCGGCGCGAAGATCATGGGCTCGCTGCACATGACCATCCAGACGGCCGTCCTCATCGAGACGCTGGTGGCGCTGGGCGCCGAGGTCCGCTGGGTGAGCTGTAACATCTTCTCCACCCAGGACCACGCCGCCGCCGCGGTCGTCGTCGGCCCCAACGGCACCGTCGACAACCCGCAGGGCGTGCCCGTCTTCGCCTGGAAGGGCGAGACGCTGGAGGAGTACTGGTGGTGCACCGACCAGGCCCTCAGCTGGCCGGGCGGTGACGGCCCCAACATGATCCTGGACGACGGCGGCGACGCCACGCTGCTGGTCCACAAGGGCGCCGAGTACGAGAAGGCCGGCGCCGTACCCTCCGCCACCGAGAACGACCCGGAGGAGTGGCACGTCATCATCGACCTGCTCAAGCGCACGGTCACCGGCGAGAAGCGCTGGACCAAGACGGCCGAGCGCATCAAGGGCGTCACCGAGGAGACGACCACCGGCGTCCACCGCCTGTACGAGATGTTCAAGAACGGCACGCTGCTGTTCCCGGCCATCAACGTCAACGACTCGGTCACCAAGTCGAAGTTCGACAACAAGTACGGCTGCCGCCACTCCGTCATCGACGGCCTCAACCGCGCCACCGACGTGCTGATCGGCGGCAAGGTCGCGGTCATCTGCGGCTACGGCGACGTCGGCAAGGGCTGCGCCGAGGCGCTGAAGGGCCAGGGCGCCCGCGTCATCGTCACCGAGATCGACCCGATCTGCGCCCTGCAGGCCGCCATGGACGGCTTCCAGGTCACCACGCTGGAGGAGGTCGTCGGCATCGCCGACATCTTCGTGACGACCACCGGCAACTTCAACATCATCCGCGCCGACCACATGGCGCGGATGAAGCACCAGGCGATCGTCTCGAACATCGGCCACTTCGACAACGAGATCGACATGGCCGGCCTCGCCAAGACCGAGGGCATCGTCAAGAACAACATCAAACCGCAGGTCGACGAGTGGGTCTTCCCTGACGGCCACAGCATCATCGTGCTGGCCGAGGGCCGCCTGATGAACCTCGGCTGCGCCACCGGCCACCCGAGCTTCGTCATGTCGAACTCCTTCACCAACCAGGTGATCGCGCAGATCGAGCTGTTCGCCAAGACCGAGGAGTACCCGATCGGCGTCTACGTGCTGCCCAAGCACCTGGACGAGAAGGTCGCCCGCCTGCACCTGGCCGCGCTGGGCGTCAAGCTCACCACGCTCACCAAGGAGCAGGCCGAGTACATCGGCGTCGACGTGGAGGGCCCCTACAAGCCCGACCACTACCGGTACTGATCGCTTCCTTTAGATTTACGGCCGGCCGCCCCCACACCACCCGCCGACGTGCGTCGGCGCCGATCGTGGGGGTCGCTTCTCACGTCGGACATATGACTCGCCGTCACGGCGCCCCCTTGACCACCTGGGTGGTCTTGGGGGCGCCGCCGTACATGGGAGAGAACGATGGACCTGGGGGAGCGGCGGATCAGCTGGGCGGCGCGTGCCATGCCCGTGTTGACCGCCATCGGGGTGCGGTTCGACGAGGACAAGCCGCTGGAGGGCCTGCGGATCGCCGCGTGTCTTCATGTCACCGCTGAGACGGCTGTGCTCATGGGGGCGTTGCGGGCCGGAGGCGCTGAGATCGCTCTTGCCGCGTCCAATCCCCTGTCCACGCAGGATGACGTGGCTGAGGCGCTGGGTGCTTATGATATTTCGGTCTTTGCCCGAGCCGGAGTGGATCGGGGGACCTATTACCGGCATATCCATGAGGCGCTGGATATTTCGCCGGATATCGTGCTTGACGATGGTTGTGATCTCGTCAACATTCTGCACACCGAGCGGACCGACCTGCTGAGCCAGGTGAGCGCTGGGACCGAGGCGACCACCACCGGCGTCATCCGGCTGCGGCAGATGACCTCGGAGGGCGCGCTGAGGTTCCCGGTCGTCGCGGTCAACGACACGCGGACCAAGCGGATGTTCGACAACCGCTACGGCACCGGTCAGTCCACGCTGGACGGGATCATGCGGGCCACCAACACCATGCTGGCCGGGAAGACCGTGGTCGTGGCCGGGTTCGGGTACTGCGGGCGCGGGGTGGCCGAGCGGGCCAAGGGGCTCGGGGCGCGCGTGGTGGTGACCGAGATCGACCCGGTCAAGGCGCTGGACGCGGCGCTGCAGGGGTACGCGGTCATGGGGATGGGGCCGGCGGCCGAGATCGGGGACGTGTTCATCACCGTGACCGGCAACCGGGACGTCATCCGCGGGGAGCACCTGGCCGTCATGAAGGACGGCGCCATCCTCGCCAACGCCGGGCATTTCGACGTGGAGATCGACGTGCGGGCGCTGGACGATCTGGGCGTCGAGGTGCATCGCGGGGTACGGCCGAGCACCGACGAGTACGTGCTGGCCGACGGGCGGCGGTTGCTGCTGCTGGCCGAGGGGCGGCTGGTGAACCTGACCGCGGCCGAAGGCCATCCGGCAGCGGTGATGGACCTGTCGTTCTCCGCCCAGGCGCTGGCCGTCGCCTGGCTGGCGCGGGAGCGGGGCACGCTGGTTCCGGGCGTCCACGACGTACCGGGAGAGATCGACGTCGAGGTGGCGCGGCTCAAGCTGGCGGCGAATGGGATGGAGATCGATACGCTGACCGCCGACCAAGAGGAATACCTGCATTCCTGGCGGTATGGCTCCTGAGTCTGTGACAGAAACAGGACAAATACGGGATCGATCATTAAATAGGTGGATAATCCTGGGCACTTCTCTCTGTAGGAGGCTCTTGGTGAAGATCACTGCATTACCCCGCCTGGTCGCCATAGCAGCACTGGCGCTGGTGACCTCGTGGGCAGGACTCCCCGCGCACGCGGCGGACGACGTCGTCAAAAGCGACAACATCCGCCTGGAAGCACACCTCGACCTGCCGGCGGGCGCCGCCATTAGCAGCGACATCGCGTTCCAGGGCAACTACGCCTACGTTGGCAACTTCAACGGCTTCTCGATCTACAACATCAAAAATCCGAAATCGCCCCAGCTCGTCAGCACGGTGAGCTGCCCGGGCGGCCAGATGGACGTGACGATCCTCGGCAACCTGCTCGTCACCTCCGTTGACAGCTCGCGCAACAACGACTCCTGCCAGAGCACGCCGCAGAGCGCGACGCTCAAGGACTCGTGGGAGGGCCTGCGCATCTTCGACGTGGGCGACCCGGCCAATCCCCGCTACGTGAAGTCCGTCGAGACGAAGTGCGGCTCCCACACCCACACGATCGCGCCGGCCAAGGGCCGTGACGCCAAGCGGTTCTTCTACGTCTACGTCTCCTCCTACCTGCCGGCCGCCGACTTCCCCGACTGCCAGCCGCCGCACGACCTCGTCTCGGTCGTGAAGGTTCCGATCGCCAACCCGCAGGCGGCGGCCGTGGTCAACACGCCGGTCGTCTTCCCCGACGGCGGCAACGAGACCCAGCCCGGGCTCCTCCTGCCCACCCAGGGCTGCCACGACATCACCGTCTACGCCGAGAAGGACATCGCCGCCGGCGCCTGCATGGGCGATGGCGTGATCTTCGACATCCGCGACCGCGAGAACCCGCGGATCAAGGCCAGGACCACCGACCCGAACTTCGCGTTCTGGCACTCGGCCACCTTCAACAACGACGGCGACAAGGTCGTCTTCACCGACGAGCTCGGCGGCGGCGTCGAGGCCATGTGCACCGCCGCGCAGGGCCCGAACCGCGGCGCCGACGCGATCTACGAGATCCGCGGGCACCGGCTGGTCTTCAAGAGCTACTACAAGATCTCCCGGCCGCAGACCGAGCAGGAGAACTGCGTGGCCCACAACGGGTCCCTGCTGCCGGTCAAGGGCCGCGACATCATGGTCCAGGCGTGGTACCAGGGCGGGCTGTCCGTCTGGGAGTTCACCGACTCCTCCCGGCCGAGGGAGATCGCCTTCTTCGACCGCGGCCCGATCAACCCCTCGCAGATCGTGCTGGGCGGCTACTGGTCCACCTACTACTACAACGGCTACATCTACGGCAGTGAGATCGCCCGCGGCTTCGACGTGCTCAAGGTCGACGACCGGCGGACGAACCCGGCCAACCGCGTCCGGGTGCCGCTGCTGAACGTGCAGACCCAGTCCCGCTACCCCGAGCGCGGCTGGGGCTGGTAGGCCCTTCTCCGGGTACGGCCCGCACTGCCCGGGCGGGCCGTACCTTTGACGTCGCTCAGAGCGCGGCGAGGATCTCGCGCATGCGGCGGATCTCGGCCGTCTGGCCGACGCCGATGTCGTTGGCCAGTTCCTCGACCCGGATGTGCGTGCCGCCGGTCAGCACCTGCCCGGTCATCTTGATGGCGCCCTGGTGATGGTTGATCATCAGCTCCAGGTAGAGCTTGTCGAACGCCTTCCCCGTCGCCGCCTTGAGCTGTTCCAGCTGCAGCGGCGTGGCCATGCCCGGCATGCCCTGGTGCTGCGCGTGGTGCTCGGGCACCTTCTGGCCCTGCTGCTGCAGCCACGTGCTCATGTACTGGATCTCGGGTCCCTGGGCGTCCTTGATGCGCGAGGCGAGGCCCTTGACCTTCTCCGAGGCCGCTCTGGTCGGGGCGAGC
This sequence comes from Nonomuraea typhae, assembly GCF_009760925.1. Taxonomy (GTDB): domain Bacteria; phylum Actinomycetota; class Actinomycetes; order Streptosporangiales; family Streptosporangiaceae; genus Nonomuraea; species Nonomuraea typhae. The sequence goes on along the minus strand of NZ_VRLV01000008.1, from coordinate 316,111 downwards.
ACCGACATGTCCAGCGCCTGGCGGTGGTGGATGACCATGTCCTGCATGAACTTGATGTCCGCGGCGTTGGCCGTGGGCGAGGGTACGGCTGTCGCCGCCTCGGCGGGTGACAGCGTCCTGGCGGTCTCACCGGGTCTGCCGGGCGCTATGACGGGAGCCGTCGAGTCGGCGCGCGGCGGCGGCTCCTTCGCGCTGGTGCAACCGGCGAGGGCCACTCCCACGCCCATGACGACGATGAGCGCGACGCGCAACTGGCCTCCCTGACTGCCCCATGCCGTAAACGGTCACTCTAGACGACGGAGGCACCGGATGAAAGACGGCAAAGCGCCACAAAGTTTGACAGCTTGCGAGCTGGCCTTCGTTCATGATTCGTAGAATGATTTCTTCATTTATGCCCCCTTTATAGGAGGACTGAGTGTTATTCCGCAGGGCCCTCATCGTGATCGGCACCGCCACCGTCCTGGCCGGAGGCATGCTCCCCGCATCGGCGGCGGACATCCCCGCCCCTGGTGAAGTGGTCATGAGCGACAACATGCGGCAGGTGACGAACGTCCCCAAGCCCGCTGCGCTCACCGACATCAACACCGACATCGCTTTCCAGGGCAGATATGCCTACGTCGGTAACTACTACGGCTTCTCGATCTACGACATCGCCAACCCGAAGCGGACCCGGCTGGTCAGCAGCGTGGTCTGTCCGGGTGGCCAGATGGACGTCTCGGTGCACGGCAACCTGCTGTTCGCCGCCGTCGACTCCTCCCGCAACAACGACTCCTGCAGCAGCACGGGTCAGAGCGCCTCGATCAAGGAATCCTGGGAAGGAATCCGGATCTTCGACATCAGCAACAAGGCGCAGCCCCAGTACATCAAGTCGGTCGAGACGAACTGCGGCTCCCACACGCTGAGCCTCGTGCCCGGCAAGGGCCGCGACGCGTGGCGGAACCTCTACGTGTACGTCTCGTCGTACAGCCCGTCGGCCACCTTCCCCGACTGCAACGTCCCGCACGACAAGATCTCCATCATCAAGGTCCCGCTGCGCAAGCCGACCGACGCCCACGTGGTCGCCACCCCGGTGCTCTTCCCCGACGGCGGCAACCCCGGCCTCCCGCTGCCCTACCCGGACGGCAAGTCGGCCACCAGCGGCTGCCACGACATCACCGTCTACGCCGAGAAGGACGTCGCCGCCGGCGCCTGCATGGGCGAGGGCGTCCTGATGGACATCTCCGACCGGCTCAACCCGAGAGTCACCGCGACCGTGCGCGATGACGTCAACTTCGCGTTCTGGCACTCGGCCACCTTCAACAACGCCGGCACCAAGGTCGTCTTCACCGACGAGCTCGGCGGCGGCGGCCGGGCCACCTGCAACACCACCATCTCCCCGACGCGTGGCGCCAACGCCTACTACGACATCGTCGGCGGCCAGCTGGAGTTCCGCAGCTACTTCAAGATCCCGCGCGTCCAGGCCGACACCGAGAACTGCGTGGCCCACAACGGCTCGCTGATCCCGGTCAAGGGCAGGGACATCATGGTCCAGGCGTGGTACCAGGGCGGCATCTCCGTCGTGGACTTCACCGACTCGGCCCAGCCGCGGGAGATCGCCTGGTACGAGCGCGGCCCGGACAACACCGCGCCCGCGCTGTCCGGCGGCATCTGGTCCGCCTACTACTACAACGGCTACATCTACGGCTCCGACTTCAACCTCGGTCTGGACGTCCTCCAGATCAACGACCGGCTCACGAACCGGGCCAAGCACGTCCGGCTCGACCACCTGAACCCGCAGACCCAGGAGTCCTACCCCGAGTGGAGGTAGCACGCCAGGGTGCCGCCGCCGTCACCGCACGCGGTGGCGGCGGCGCGCTCGCGTGCTGACATAGTGGGACATGTGGTGTCCCTAGTCGGCAGAATCGTGATGGCGGCAACCTTGGCCCTCGCCGGGCTGGCCCCCGCCTCCTCCCGCATCACCCTCGTGGCCAACGTCCCCAAGCCCTTCGCCGGTGAAGCGGCGTACAACACCGACCTGGCCTTCCAGGGCCGGTACGCCTACCAGGGCAACTACAACGGGTTCACCGTCTACGACATCAAGGACCCGGCCAAGCCCCGCGTCGTCAGCCGCGTCGCCTGCCCGGGGGCGCAGAACGACGTGTCGGTGACCGGGAAACTCCTCTTCCTGTCCGTGGACGAATCGCGCTCGGGCGACTCCTGCTCCAGCAAGTACGGCTCGCCGACCGACAAGGGATCCTGGGAAGGCATCCGGATCTTCGACATCAGCGACAAGGCCCGGCCCAAGTACATCAAGGCCGTGAAGACGGACTGCGGCTCGCACACCCACACCCTCGTGCCGGACAAGTCTGGCAAGTCGGTCTATTTGTATGTTTCGTCGTATGGGCCGGGCAGCATCCTGGCCGGCTGCAAACCGCCCCACGACAAGATCTCCATCGTCAAGGTGCCCCTCGACCAGCCCACCGCCGCCAAGGTCGTCGCCACCCCGGTGCTCTTCCCCGGCCAGAGCGGCGGCTCCACCACCAGCGGCTGCCACGACATCACCGTCTACCCCGCCAAGAACCTCGCCGCCGGGGCCTGCATGGGCGACGGCGTCCTGCTGGACATCTCCGACCGCGAACACCCCAAGGTCACCACCCGGGTCAGCGACCCGAACTTCGCCTTCTGGCACTCGGCCACCTTCAACAACGCGGGCACCAAGGTCGTCTTCACCGACGAACTGGGCGGTGGCGCGGCCGGAGTCTGCGACGCCGCCACCGGGCCCTCGCGCGGGGCCGACGCCATCTACGACATTCACGATGGCGAGCTGGTCAAGCAGGCGTACTTCAAGATCCCCCGGCACCTGAGCGGGCGGTACAACTGCGTGGCGCACAACGGGTCCCTGCTGCCGGTCAAGGGGCGCGACATCATGGTCCAGGCGTGGTACCAGGGCGGGGTCTCGGTCTTCGACTTCACCGACTCGGCCGCTCCCCAGGAAATCGGGCACTACGCGCGCGAGCCGTACAAGGGGCGGGACATCGCCGGGTCCTGGTCGGCCTACTACTACAACGGGCACATCTACAGCAGTGACATCCAGATGGGGCTGGATGTGCTGCGGATCGACGACCCGCGTACCGATCCGGCCAAGAAGGTGATCTTGAAGGTCCTCAACACGCAGACGCAGTACGGGTACTGACCCGGGTACGCGCCGGTCTCAGGCGGGCGGGGCGAAGCCGCCGGGGGTCGTCGCCGGGGGCTCCGGCGTCGGACGCGGCGGCGGCATGGACGGCCCCGGCTGCGGCGGCATCGGGGGGCCCGGGTGGACGGGACGGCCCGTGGGCGGCGGGGCCGCGCCGTACCCCTGGGGCGCCGGCTGGCCGGGCCACGGCGCCGGGGGCCGGGCGGCCGGGCCGTACGGCTGCATGGGGGGCTGAGGGGCCGCGCCGTGCGTCGGTTGCATGGGGGGCTGAGGGGCCGGGCTGTGCGTCGGCTGCATGGGGGCCGCGGGCTGCTGGGTACGGCGGGCCAGCCGTACCTCCTCCCTGCGGCGGCGCTCGGCCAGGACGGCGCTCAGGTAGGCGTGCGGCGGCACGCCGTTGGGGGCGGCGGGCGTGACGTAGGAGGCCATCTGGGTGGCGATCCGCACCCCCATCTCGTGCTGTACGGCGGGCGCGAGGTCATGCCAGCGGGCCAGGTACTGCCGGGCGGCCGTGGCCACGCCATCGGGCAACTGCGACAGCTCCAGCGTCGCCGCCCACGCGGCCAGCGGCGGCGGCATCACGATCATCTGGGTGTTGTCCCGCGGCACCCGCTCCGAGATCACGATCGTCCCCGCGAACAGGTCCCCGAGGCGCTTGCCCTTCTGCGAGATCAGCGACGTGATCAACGCCGGTGCGCCGTAGAGCAACCAGAACTCCAGCACCCCGGCCAGCCCCCGCATCAGCGCCTGCCGGAACCGCTCCGGCCCGCCGTCGTCGCCGACCACCCGCAACCCCATGGCCAGCTTGCCGAGGCTGCGCCCCCGGGTGAGCGTCTCGAAGATCACCGGATAGCCGACCATCACCGTCACGACCATGATGATGTTGACCGCCGCGAACAACGCCGGATCGCTGATCACCGAGAATCCGAGCAACAGGAAGTAGGTGCCGACCATCAACACGATCTGCACGATCATGTCGATCAGCAGCGCGGCCGCCCGCGAGAGCATCTGCGCCACGCGTACCTCGACGACGACGGCGTCTCCCGTCACAACCTCGGACATACCGGGAGCCTAGTCGGTGAGAATGGTCAGGTGGATATCGACGCCTTCATCACCGCGCACCGCCCCACCTGGGATCGGCTGGATCATCTGGTCAAGCAACGCGGCCGGTTGACCGGCGCGGAAGTCGACGAACTCGTCGAGTTGTACCAGCGCGTGTCCACCCACCTCTCCATTGTCCGCTCCGCATCGACCGACGCGATGCTGACCGGCCGCCTTTCGGCCCTGGTGGCCAGGGCCCGCTCGGCAGTGACCGGAGCGCATGTGCCCGCCTGGAAGGAGTTCATCCGCTTCTTCACGGTCTCCTTCCCGGTCGTCGCCTATCGGGCCCGCTGGTGGTGGCTGGCGACAACGGTCGCCTTCGTCCTGGCCTCCTGGATCATCGGCGCCTGGGTGGCCGCCAACCCCGAGGTCCAGCAGGCCATCGCCAGCCCCGACGAGGTCACCCAACTGGTCGAACACGACTTCGCCGACTACTACTCGGAGAACCCGGCCGCCTCCTTCGCCAGCCGCGTCTGGATCAACAACGCGTGGGTGGCGGCGGTGATGCTGATCGGCGCCATCTTCATGGGCCTCCCGATCCCGTACCTGCTCTTCCAGAACGCCGCCAACGTGGCAGTCTCCGGCGGCCTGATGGCCTCCCGCGGCAAACTGGACATCTTCTTCGGCCTGATCACCCCGCACGGCCTGCTGGAACTGACGGCAGTCTTCCTGGCCGCCGCGGTGGGCATGCGACTGGGCTGGACGGTGATCGACCCCGGCCCACGCAAACGCTCCGACGCGATAGCGGAACAGGGCAGAGCGGTCATGAGCGTGGCCCTGGGCTTGGTGGTGGTCCTGTTCGTCTCAGGCCTGATCGAAGCCTTCGTAACCCCCTCGGGCCTGCCCACCTGGGCCCGCATCACGATCGGCGCAGTGGCCCTGATCGCCTTCCTGGCGTACGTGTACGTCTTCGGCCGCAGGGCCGCCCAGGCCCAGGAAACCGGCGACCAGGACCTGGCCCCCGACCTGGCCCCCACAGCCTGAACGACAAAGGCAAGGTGCTCCGCTACGCTCCGCGCGTTCGGCCTACTGGTTAACACCCCACGCAGTCATAGAGGACTTCCTGCCGGCAAGAGTCCTGGACTGCCCGCTTGGCCTTCAGGGAAGCCCAGGAGACGCGATCGAGCACCCGGGCACGGGCCCGCGGCGCGGCGTCAGGCGGGCGATGGGAACCTGGCGGTGCCGCGTCACCTCGTGTCGCTCGTAGACGGAGGCGTGCTTGAGGAGCCTCCTGAGCAGGATGCCCTGCTGGGCGGGGCCGGTGAGCATGGTGATGTCGACCGCTATCTGCTGATCGGTGAGCGTCGCGGCACTGGCGGTGTGCAGGGCGGCCGTCAAGGTGGTCTCGGCATGTGACGCCAGGACGATGTAGTCGTCGCCGTCCGGGAGGTAGGACACCGTGACGGTTTCGCCGAGGGGGTCGTCCGGTCCCATGATGGTGAGAAGCGATTCCAGCCTGGCACCGAGCCGGGGGCTCGGGCCAGGCTGGGGGTGGCGGCTTGGGGTGGATGGTCGTGATGTCGTTCAGCCCCGATCGGGGAGGTCACGCATCGTCCGGCAGCGGTTCGCCGGTCTCCAGCAGCGTCTTCAGGCTCGCCACCACGTTCGGCCAGCCGTGGCTGACCATCTCGGCCAGGGCCGATCCGGGTTCGAAGCCGTCGTGTACGACGGTGAGCTTCACGACCGGTGCGTTCTCCTCGAGCGTGAAGGTGACCTTCGAGCGGGGTTCGCCGGCCAGCCGGGTGAGGAGTTCGTCGTCCCAGCCGAAGCGCTTGGCGAGCTCCGGGGTGATGGCGTGCCAGGTGTAGGAGAGCCGCGTGTAGGGATCGGCCTCCAGCACGACCTGCTCCGGGTCGGTGAGCACCACGCCGTGGTTGTCCCAGGTCATGGGCGAGCCGGCGGACCAGTCCGTGGTGAACTCCGTGGCCCAGTAGCGGCGGGTGAAGGCGGGCTCGGTCAGCGCCTGCCAGAGCTTCTGCGGGGTGGTGCGGATGTAGGTGGTGTAGACGAAGGTCGGCGCGTCCATCGGGGTCTCCTCCAGTGCGAGTTTCAGGTCCGCCAGGGCTTGGACCCTGGCCTGGTCGTAGCGGCTGATCCATCGGTGGGCGATCTCGTGCACGGGTGCGGCGTTGAGGTAGTGCAGCTTCTCCCGGCCCCGCCGTACGGTGGTGACGAGCCCGGCCGTCTCCAGCACCGCGAGGTGCTTGCTGACGGACTGCCTGGCCATGTCGAGTCCTGCGCACAGCTCGCGCAGCGTCTGCCCGTTGCGGGCGTTGAGCGAGTCGAGCAGCGCGCGCCGGCTCGGATCGGCCAGTGCCTTGAACACCTCGTCCATGCGCGTCCTCGTCATCGGGTTGCCGCCCATCGATATGCAGCCTTCTGGCTGCCTTTAATTTAGGCAGCCGAATGGCTGCCTGTCAAGGCATGCGGCTCGGTGAGACCTCGCCGGTCTCTTCGGCAGCGGGCCGGTCAACGTGTGCTTCTCGGGGCCGCGGGAGGTTGAGGACTCGACGCGCCGTGACCCGTGGATGCGAGGGCAGAATCGTAGATTGTGTCGCTCCTGCGGCGGAAGACCGGTCTTCAGGGTGGAATGTGCGGAAGGTATGGTGAGGGCTTGTGACGACGTTTCGGATCAGCGAGGCCGCGGCTCTGCTCGGGGTCAGCGCGGACACGGTCCGCCGCTGGGTGGACGCGGGCCGGCTGGGCGCCGAGCGGGACGAGCACGGCCATCGGCGGGTCAACGGCGCTGATCTGGCCGCGTTCGCGAGGTCGCAGATCGAGGCGAGCGATGACGGGGGTCGCTCGTCGGCGCGCAACCGCTTTCGCGGGATCGTGACCGACGTGGTGCGCGATGCGGTGATGGCGCAGGTGGAGATCGCCGCCGGGCCGTACCGGGTGGTGTCGCTGATGAGCCGGCTGGCGGCCGACGAGCTGGGGCTGGAGGCGGGCGTCGTGGCGGTCGCCGTGATCAAGTCCACCAACGTCGTCGTGGAGATTCCGGGCCACGAACGTGTGGCCAGTCATTCGTGAGGAGCCCCTGTGGTGTTCAGGCGTCTTTCCCGATGGGCGATCGCCCTGCCCGTCGCGCTCGCGCTGGTGGGTGTGTCCGGGTGTGGGGCGAGTACGGCGGCGCCGTCCCAGGCCCCGTCGGCGAAGGCCCGGGAGCTGACGGTGTTCGCGGCGGCATCGCTGACCGGGACGTTCACCGAGCTCGGCAAGAGCTTCGAGGCCGCGCATCCGGGCACGACGGTGAGGTTCAACTTCGGCTCCAGCGCGACGCTGGCCCAGCAGATCGTCCAGGGCGCCCCGGCCGACGTGTTCGCCGCGGCCAGCCCGGCCACGATGAAGACGGTGACCGACGCGTCGCTGGCCGCCGCGCCGGCCAGGTTCGTGCGCAACAAGCTGGAGATCGCCGTGCCGCCGGACAATCCGGCCAAGGTGGACGAGCTCAAGGACCTGGCCGACGCCAAGGTGAAGGTGGCGTTGTGCGCGGAGCAGGTGCCGTGCGGGGCCGCCGCGGTCAAGGCGCTGGGCGCGGCCGGGCTCAAGGTCACGCCGGTGACGCTGGAGCAGGACGTCAAGGCCACGCTGACCAAGGTGGAGTTGGGTGAGGTGGACGCGGCGCTGGTCTACAAGACCGACGTGCTCGCCGCCAAGGGCAAGGTGACCGGCATCGCCTTCCCCGAGGCGAACCAGGCGATCAACGACTATCCGATCGCCACTCTGTCGAAGGCCGGAGACCTGGCGAAGCAGTTCGTGGATCTGGTGCTGTCGCAGCAGGGCAAGGACGTGCTGACCAAGGCCGGCTTCGAAGCCCCCTGATCCGGGATGAGCACGCCGAGTCCGCTCGATCGCCGGCCCGCCGGGCCTCCGCCCGCGCGCCGGAAGGCGCGGCTGCCCTGGATGCTGGTCGTGCCCGCGCTGGTGGGGCTGGCGTTCCTGGTCCTGCCGCTGGCGGGCCTGCTGGTCCGCGCGCCGTGGTCCACCCTTCTCGTACGGCTGGCCGAGCCGCAGGTGCTGGAGGCGCTGCGGTTGTCCCTGGTGACGGCGACCGTGGCCACAGCCGTGTGCCTGCTGCTCGGGGTGCCGCTGGCCTGGCTGCTGGCCCGGGTCTCCTTTCCCGGGCGGCGGGTGGTGCGGGCGCTGGTGACCGTGCCGCTGGTGTTGCCGCCGGTGGTCGGCGGCGTGGCGTTGCTGCTGGTCCTGGGGCGGCGGGGGCTGGCCGGGCAATGGCTGGAGGCCACGTTCGGGATCACCCTGCCGTTCACCACGGCGGGGGTGATCGTGGCCGAGGCGTTCGTGGCCATGCCGTTCCTGGTCATCAGCGTCGAGGGCGCGCTGCGCGGGGCCGACCAGCGCTTCGAGGAGGCGGCCGCGACGCTCGGCGCCTCGCGGTGGACCGTGTTCCGGCGGGTGACGCTGCCCATGGTGCTGCCCGGCGTGGTGGCGGGGGCGGTGTTGTGCTGGGCCCGGGCGCTGGGGGAATTCGGGGCGACCATCACGTTCGCCGGCAACTTCCCCGGCACCACCCGGACCATGCCCCTGGCCGTATACCTGGCCTTGGAGACCGAGCCGGAGGCGGCCATCGTGCTGAGCCTCGTGCTGCTCGCCGTCTCGGTGATCATCCTGGCCAGCCTGCGCGATCGGTGGGTGAGCACACCGTGAATCCGAGCCTGCACGCCCGGCTGGTCGTCAACCGGCCCGCCTTCACCCTGGACATCACCCTGGAGGTCGCCTCCGGCGAGGTGGTGGCGTTGCTCGGGCCCAACGGCGCGGGCAAGACCACCGCCCTGCGCGCCCTGGCCGGGCTGACCGCCCTGGCGCAGAACGGGGAGATCGTCCTGGCCGGCCGCCCCCTGCACACGCTGGCCGCCGAGCAGCGCCCGATCGGCATGGTCTTCCAGGACTATCTGCTCTTCCCGCACCTGAGCGCGCTGGACAACGTCGCCTTCGGCCCGCGCTGCCAGGGCGTGGCCAAGACCGAGGCCCGCCGTACCGCTGCCGAGCTTCTCGAACGGGTCGGGCTGACGGAAAGGGCGTCGGCCAAGCCGCGGCAGTTGTCCGGCGGGCAGGCGCAGCGGGTGGCCCTGGCGCGGGCGCTCGCGGTGCGGCCCGAGCTGCTGCTGCTGGACGAGCCGCTGGCCGCCCTCGACGCCCACACCCGGCTGGAGATCCGCTCCCAGCTGCGCCGCCACCTGGCCGCCTTCGACGGGGCCACGGTTCTGGTGACCCATGACCCGCTCGACGCCATGGTGCTGGCGGACCGGCTGATCGTCATCGAGAACGGCGCCGTCGTCCAGCAGGGCGCCCCGGCCGACGTCGCCCGCCGCCCGCGCACCGACTACGTGGCCCGGCTGGTCGGGCTCAACCTGTATCGGGGCGTGGCGGACGGCGCGGGCGGGGTCAAGGTCGGGAAGTTGCTGGTGCACACCTCGGAGCACCTCGACGGGCCGGCCTTCGTCGCGTTCCCTCCGGCGGCGGTGGCGTTGTACCGCTCCCGGCCGGACGGCAGCCCGCGCAACCTGTGGCAGGCCACCATCGACGGCATCGAACGGCACGGCGACAACGTCCGCGTGCACCTCGACGGCCCGGTCACCGCGTTCGCCGACATCACCCCGGCCGCCGTCGCCGACCTCGACCTGACGCCGGGCCAGCAGATCTGGGCCTCGGTCAAGGCCGCCGAGACCCACGCGTACCCGGCATGAACGCCGACTGCAACGCCATCTGCCTCGGCGGCCCCTGCCACGGCCTGCTGACCCACATCGACCAGGACATCGGCATCCTGGACATCCCCATACCCTGCCCGGCCCCGGGCGAGGACCGCGCCCCGTACCGCATCACCCGCGAACGGGTCCGCTACTGGGGCCGGGCCGAGCCGTACATCGCCCTGCACTGGACCGGCGCCTGCGCCTGCGCGTCAACGTGACCGGGTGGAGTAGGAGTGCGCGCCCGCCCCGGCCGGGGCGCCGCCCTCGACGATGAGGTACTCCTCGCGGATCGGCGTCCCGTCCAGCCAGGACTCGAGGATCTCGCGGGTGCCGGCGGCGTAGCGGGCCTGGGCCGACAGGGAGGAGCCGGAGATGTGCGGGGTCATGCCGTGGTGCGGCATGCTGCGCCAGGGGTGGTCGGCGGGCGCGGGTACGCGCCGCGCTTCATCGTGGCGATGAGCTCGTCGCCGAACAGGCCCTCGGTCTCCGGGTGCAGCGGGGCGTTGACCGTCACCACGTCGCAGTGCGGGGCCATCGAGGCGGCGTCGGGGTGGAAGGTGAGGCCGAGCTCCTCCTCGACCTCGGTGGGCAGACGGCGCCGGTCGGTGTAGTACAGGTGCACGTCGAACGCCTTGAGCCGGCGCAGGACCGCCAGCCCGATCCGGCCAGTTCACCGCCGGACGGGCTCAGCAGCAGGTAGCGCTCCTCGTACAGCGGGCTGGTGCGCACCTCGCCGAGGTCCTCCTCGTCGTCGAGGACAGCAGCACCCGCTCGCCCTCCGGGGTCAGCCCGGCGAAGCGCTGCCCGCGCCGGACCAGGGGCACGTCCAGCTCGCGTTCCAGCTTCCTGATGGCGGCCGACAGCGACGGCTGCGAGACGTGACAGGCCGCCGCGGCCCGCGCGAAATGCCGCGCGCGGCGTCCAGTCAGAGGCGCCCGGCGGCCTTCAACGCGAGGTAGGCGTCGGCCAGCGCGGGGGCGATGTCCTCGGGGGCGGCGTCCACGACCTCCACCCCGTGCCGCCGCAGCCGCGCGGTGATCCGGCGGCGTTCGATGCGGGTGTACTCGGCCGCCGCCGCCTCGTACACCTCCTCGGCCGTGTCCCTGCGCCCGGCCATCCCGGCGACCTGGGGGTCGGAGACGGCGGCCACGAGCACGAGGTGCCGGGAGGACAGCTGCGGAAGGACCGGCATCAGCCCCTCGTCCAGGGCGGCGGCGTTCAGGTCGGTGAGCAGGACGACCAGGCAGCGCCGCTTGGCCCGCGACAGGATGTTGGCCACCATCCCGGGCGAGTCGGCCTCGACGAGCTCCGCCTCGATCGGGGCCATGGCGTTGACCAGCGAGGTCAGCAGCTCGGTGCGCGAGGCGCCCGAGACCCACGAGCGCACGGCCCGGTCGTAGGCCAGGAAGTCCACCCGGTCCCCGGCCCGGGCGGCCAGCGCGGCCAGGAGGAGGGCGGCGTCCATCGACCAGTCCAGGCGCGGCCAGCCGGGCGCCGGCCGGCCGGCCGCGGCACGGGAGCCGAGCTGCTCGACGGGCAGCCTGCCCATGTCGCCGGCCAGCGGGATCGGGGCGGCGCCGACCCGGCCGGCGGAGGTGCGGCCGGTGTCCAGCACGATGAGGACACGCCGGTCGCGCTCGGGCCGCCAGGTGCGCACGACCACGTCGTGGCGCCGGGCGCTGGCCCGCCAGTCGATGGAGCGCACGTCGTCGCCGACCACGTACTCGCGCAGCGAGTCGAACTCGGTGCCCTGGCCGCGCACGAGCGCCGGGTGCTGGCCTTCGAGCTCACGCAGCTTGGCCAGGCGCGAGGGGAGGTGCTTGCGCGACAGGAACGGCGGCAGCACCCGCACCGACCACGGCACGCTGTGGCTGCCCTGCCGGGCGGCCAGGCCGAGCGGGCCGACGGCGCGCACCGTCACGGACTCGGACGAGCGGTCACCGCGTCGCGTCGGCGTGAGCGTGACGGTGAGGCGCCGCCGCTCCCCGGCGGGGACGTCCAGGGGCAACGCACGCGGAGTGGCCCCGGCCGACGGCGCCCAGGCGTCCCTGAGCACGCCCTTGACCCGGCGGCTGCCGGGATTCTCCACGATCAGCTCGACGGTGCCGCTTTGGCCGAGCCGTACCAGAGTGTGGCCAGAGCGGCGGAAACGCAGCGGCCGGACCGCGCCCGCGAACACCAGGTCCACGATGATCGCGGCGATCAGCACCAGCAGCCAGCCGAGCAGCGCGAACCCGGGGTCGGGCGCCAGCAGCACCACCACGATCCCCACCGCCGCGACCAGCGCGGCCCGCCCCGTGAGCGCCATCAGCGCGGGACCGGGACCGAGGCCAGGATGCCGTCGAGCACGCCGTCCGCGGTCGCGCCCTCCAGCTCGGCCTCCGGCCTGAGCTGCACGCGGTGGCGGAGCGCCGGACGGGCCAGCGCCTTGACGTCGTCGGGGGTGACGTACGGCCGGCCGGACAGCCACGCCCACGCCCGGGAGGCGGCCAGCAACGCCGTGGCGCCACGCGGCGAGACGCCGAGCTGCAGCGACGGCGAGTTTCTGGTGGCCCGGCAGACGTCGACGATGTAGCCGAGCACCTCGGGCGCCACGTGCACGCCCGCGGCGGCCTCGCGACCGGCGGCGAGGTCCTCGGCGGTGGCGACGGGCTTGACGTCCGACAGGTCACGGGGGTCGAAGCCGCGCGCGTGCCGCTCCAGCACGGCGATCTCCTGGTCACGCGGCGGCAGCGGCACGGTCAGCTTGAGCAGGAACCGGTCGAGCTGGGCCTCGGGCAGCTGGTAGGTGCCTTCGTACTCGACGGGGTTCTGGGTGGCGCACACGATGAACGGGTCGGGCAGCCTGCGCGCCGCGCCCTCGACGCTGACCTGGCGTTCCTCCATGGCCTCCAGCAGCGCGGCCTGCGTCTTCGGCGGCGTGCGGTTGATCTCGTCGGCGAGCATGAGGTTGGTGAAGACGGGCCCCTCGCGGAACTCGAACTCGGCCGTCTTCGCGTCGTAGATGAGCGAGCCGGTGACGTCGCCCGGCATCAGGTCGGGCGTGAACTGCACCCGCTTGAAGTCCAGGGCCAGCGCCGACGACAACGTGCGCACCATGAGCGTCTTGGCGACGCCGGGCACGCCTTCGAGCAGCACGTGCCCCCGGCACAGCAGCGCGATGACCAGCCCCGTCACCACCGAGTCCTGGCCCACGACGGCCTTGGCCACCTCGGCCCGCAGCGCGCCGAGCGCCTCTCTGGCCGAGTCGCCCCTGCCCGCGACGCGCGTGGTCTCCTCAGTGTTCACGGACGATCCTTTCGATGTGTTCCAAGTATCGGGCCAGGGTGACGAGCCCGGCGTCGTCTGCGGGCGGCGGGCCGTACAGGGCGGCGCCGACGTGCTGCGCGTCCTGCCCGGTGCGTACGGCGAGCGCGGCGACGACCTCGTGCTGCCCGGCGCCCGCGGCGAGGCCGAGCCGGGGCGTCAGCCGGTCGATCGTGCCCGCTCTGAGGACGGCGGCGGCCCGCTCCCGTGCCCGCCTGGCCCGGTAGAGGCGGCCCCTGCCCTCGACGGTCTCGGTGGCGCGCACCACGACGGGCAGCTTCTCCACGACCACGGGCCCGAGCCTGCGCCCGCGCCAGAAGGCGGTGACGAGGACGGCGAGGCAGGCCATGGCCACGCCCCACGGGATGCTCGCGGGGATCAGGGCGCTCAGCGGCTTGCCCTCCTCGCCCTGCAGGCCGCCGGCCGCCGGCGGCGTGGGCACCAGCCAGGTGACGGCGGACTTGCCGCCGAGCAGGTTGAGCGCGAGCGCGGCGTTGCCGTCCTCGTCCAGGCGCAGGTTGGTCATGAAGTCGCCGTTGCCGAGGACGGTGACCTTGTTGCCGGAGGCCAGGACCTGCGCCAGCGTGCTGCCTTCGCGGCCCGGGTAGCAGCCCATGCCGCCCTGGAACTGGTCGCCGCCGATGTGCACGCTGCCGGCGGAGGTGGCGGCCTGGAGCGTGCACTTGGGCTCTCTGGAGCGCGCGCGGGCCATGCCCGGCTCGGTGGTGACGCCGGGGGCCAGGGTCTCCAGGGCGGCGCCGGCGCCGATGAGCACGCGGTCACCGGGCAGTCCGGCGAGGAGTTCGGCCTGGTCCTTCCGGATGTAGGCGGTGGTGGTGATCAGCAGGAGCCGGTTGCCGCCCTTGGCCAGCGCGGCTTCGACGGTGTCGACCCTGTCCACGGTGACGCCGCGCTGGCGCAGCAGCTGGGCGAGCGACTTGGCGCCGTTCAGCGAGGTGTCGTCGGGGTCGAGGCGGCGGGACTGGCCGGTGGGCGTCAGGATCACGACGATGATCGCGACGACGGCCAGGAGCGCGCCGAGGCCGACCCAGAACCGCCACTTCCCCCACAGGGAGCTCGCGGTGTGCGAGGTGCTCACGCTCATGCGGGCACCGGTCTGGCCGCCTGGAGCCGCTGGTCCAGAGAGGTCATGGTGGTGTAGGCGGTGGGGGTGCCGAGCATGCCGCCGTAGGTGACGTCGTCGAAGGAGCGGGCGGCCGCGGCCAGTTCGCCGGCGAAGGCGGGCAGCGCCGTACCGGCCTCCGCGGCGAGCTCGTCGGCGGTACGGCCCGGCATGTCGGTCACCAGCGCGCGCTCTTCGAGGTCGCGGGCGATGGCGCGCAGGCGCTCCTGCACGGCCTCGCCCCAGCGCTGCTCGGCGGACATGCGCTCGGCCAGGGCGCGGTGCTCGGCGGCGGTCATGGTCTTGGTGCCGAAGATGGCGCCGGTCGCGGGGGCCCGGCGCAGCGGCGCCTTGCGCAGCGCCCAGAAGACGAGCCCCGCCAGGGCCAGGATGACCAGCCCGACGACGATCGCCGCGACGATGCCGCCCGCGCTGCTCCCCGTGCCGTCGAGCAGGTCGCCGAGGAACTGCCGGCCGATTCTGAGGACGTAGGCGAGCCAGTCTTCCTTTTGGTACTCGGGCTTGAGCAGTTCCTCGACGGCCCGGCCCTGCGCCTCGTCCCGGCCTATCGGGGTCACGATCCGGCGGCGTTCGACGGGTGCCAGAGCTCGTCGGCCGAGGAGTGCACCCAGCCCTGCCGCTGCTGCTCGAGCGCCGCGGTCTGAAGGACGAGGTCGAACGCCTCGCTGCGCATCCGGCGGTCGGCGTAGAGGAGGCCGGCGATCGCGGCCTGGAGCGGATAGACGATCATCGAGGCGAGCGTGGATCCGATCGCGATGAGGACGGCGCTGATCGCGATCACGCCGGCGCCGCCACCCCCGGCGCCGGCCATCGTCAGCAACTGCGCGGCGACGCTGAACGGCATGCTCAGCAGGCTGCTGGCGAGGTAGGCCAGGAGGCCGGTGAGGAGCAGGATGCCGAGCACGCGCCAGAAGTCGCCCTTCACCAGCCGCCACGAGCGCCGCATGGCGTCCACGGGCCCGCGGCCCTCCAGCACCACGATCGGCGCCGCGAAGGCGAACTTGGTGTAGAAGAACAGCGTGTACACGACGTAGGCCAGGATCAGCAGGAGCGTGAGCCCGAGCAGCCCGGCCACGCCTTCGGCGGAGCCGGTGTTCGCGACGAGGACGACGAGGAGCGGCACCAGCACCAGCAACGGCGCGAGCATGACCAGGCCGACCAGGATCACCACGCCGAACAACGCCGGCATCCTGCCCTTGACCAGGTTCCACGCCTCGCCGGGCGTGACCTTCCCGCCGAACACCGAGCGGCCCAGGATGCGGGTCAGCATGCCGGTGAGCACCGTGGTCACGACGAAGCCGACCAGGGTCGAGACGATGACGCCGCTGTAGCCGGCGAGCAGGCTGGAGAGGTAGTCGCCGCTTCTGATGCTCTCCGGGTCGTTGCTCAGCGAGAGCATCTGGCCGTTCAGCACCGCGAGCGCGATGGCGAGCGGCACCGAGGCGATCGCGGCGGCCACGCCCGACAGGCCGAGGACCGCCTTGGGGTTGGAGCGGATGAACTTGATGGCGCCGTCGAGGATGTCACCCAGTCCCAGCGGGCGCAGGGGGATGATGCCGGGCCGCAACGCCTGCGGCGGCGGCATGTAGCCGTAGCCGGGCGGCGGTGGCGGCGGGGGTTGCTGAGCGTGGTACGGCGGCGGGGGTTGCTGTTGCGCGCCGTACGGCGGGGGCGGGGGCTGGTCGCCGTACGGCTGGCCGTACGAGACCTGCTCCGGGCCGGATCCGGGCGCGGTCCATGGGGAGGCCGGCGGCGCGCCGTAGGGTGGAGGCTGCTCGGCCGACCATCCCGGTGGCCTTTCGGGCGTAGGACCGTCTGACATATCCCAATCCTGGCATGGTGGACGACTCATTGCGGTCGCGCGGCTGTTTCGTGCGCTGAAGTCCCTGGGCATTACGGTTGAGGGATGGCCGAAAGTCCGCCGCTTACCGCAGACTGAGAAGGTGGACGCCGCATCAAGTCTAAAATTCGGCTTTTGATGTGCTGGGGTCACACCCATGAGCTGGGCAAGGGTAACCTACAGCAATCATGCGGGTATGTCCCACAATGCGTAGAACGAATGAGGGGCCATGAAAGGTCGCGTGCTGGTCGTCGACGACGACGCTGCTCTCGCCGAGATGCTTGGCATCGTGTTGCGCGGAGAAGGCTTCGAACCATCCTTTGTCTCCGACGGCGACAAGGCCCTCGACGCGTTCCGGGATACACGCCCGGACCTGGTCCTGCTCGACCTGATGCTGCCGGGGGCGGATGGCATCGACGTCGCGCGCAGGATCAGGGCGGAGTCGGGGGTCCCGATCGTGATGCTCACCGCCAAGAGCGACACGATCGACGTCGTGCTCGGACTCGAATCCGGCGCCGACGACTACATCGTCAAGCCGTTCAAGCCGAAGGAGCTCGTGGCGCGGGTGCGGGCGCGGCTGCGCCGTACCGACGAGCCGACCCCCGAGATCCTGCAGATCGGCGACATCACCATCGACGTGGCGGGACACTCCGTCAAGCGCGGCGAGGAGACCATCAACCTCACCCCGCTGGAGTTCGACCTGCTCGTCGCCCTCGCCCGCAAGCCGCGCCAGGTCTTCACCCGTGAAGTCCTCCTGGAGCAGGTCTGGGGCTACCGCCACGCGGCCGACACCCGCCTGGTCAACGTCCACGTCCAGCGCCTGCGCGCCAAGATCGAGAAGGACCCTGAGCACCCCGAGATCGTGGTGACGGTCCGCGGCGTCGGCTACAAGGCCGGACCGGCCTGACGACCGGGCCACCCGGAATCCCATGCCCCCGACGAAGAAGAAGACCCGGCGCCGCCGGACACTCCGCCAGATCATCGGCGGCGTCCGGCGGCGGGCCAGGCGCGCGGCGGGCAGGGTCAGGCGCGTCTGGCGCCGCTCACTCCAGCTCCAGGTGGTCACCAGCACGCTGGTGATCTCCGTGACCGTCGTCGCGGTCCTGGGCGTCTTCCTGTTCCAGGAGATCAACGACAACGTCATCAACGGCCGCACCAGCGCCGCCCTGTACGAGGCGCTCAACGACCGCACCCAGATCGCGGCCGCCCTCACCCAGAAGCAGCCCGAGGACGCCAAGGCCGCCGACAACGGTAAGAAAAGGACGCAGGACCCGCTCGACCAGGTGCTCAACTCCATCGCCGGCGTCAGCGAGAACGCCCCGCGCATGCGTTACGAGCTGCTCGTCCTCAACCCGGCGCAGCCCGGCAGGTCCCGCGCCGTCGGCAACGTCGAGCCCGCCGACATCCCGGTGCCCCTGCGCGAGTACCTGACCAATGCCGTCGAGGCGCACAAGTACGACACGACACGCTCCTGGCTGACCTCCGTCACGGTCAACGGCGAGCCCAGGCCCACCCTGGCCACCGGCACCATCGTGACCGTCCCGGAGAACACCACCTACCGCTCCTACGAGCTCTACCACTTCTTCCCGCTCACGCAGGAGGGCGAGATGCTCTCCTCGGTGCGCCAGGTGCTCATCGTCGTGGGCGTCGGCCTCGTGCTGCTCCTGGCCGCCATCGCCTACCTGGTCGCCCGTCAGGTCGTCACTCCGGTACGGCTGGCCCGCCAGGCCGCCGAGCGCCTGGCAGCCGGCAAACTCGACGAACGCCTCAAGGTGCGCGGCGAGGACGACCTGGCCCGCCTGGCCACCTCCTTCAACGAGATGGCCGCCAACCTCGCGCTGAAGATCCACCAGCTCGAAGAGCTCTCCCAAGTCCAGCGGCAGTTCGTCTCCGACGTCTCCCACGAGCTGCGCACCCCGCTCACCACCGTGCGCATGGCCGCCGACCTCCTCTACGACGCCCGCGAGGACTTCGACCCGATGGCCGCCCGCTCGGCCGAGCTCATGCAGGCCCAGCTCGAACGGTTCGAGTCGATGCTGGCCGACCTGCTGGAGATCAGCCGCTACGACGCCGGCGCCGCCACGCTCGACCTCGACTCCACCGACGTGCGCGACGTGGTCCTGCGCGCCATCGCCGACTCCGAGGCGCTGGCCGAGCGCCACTCCACCCGCTTCGAGCTGCGCCTGCCCAACGAGCCGTGCATGGCCGAGATCGACAGCCGCCGGGTCGAGCGGATCCTGCGCAACCTGCTGTTCAACGCCATCGAGCACGGCGAGGGCAAGGACATCGTGGTCTCCGTCGGCGCCGACCGGGACGCGGTGGCGGTAGCCGTACGCGACCATGGGGTGGGGCTCAAGGCGGGCGAGGACAACATGGTCTTCGACCGCTTCTGGCGGGCCGACCCCTCCCGGGCCAGGACCATCGGCGGCACCGGCCTCGGCCTGGCCATCTCCCGCGAGGACGCCACGCTGCACGGCGGCTGGCTGCAGGCGTGGGGACAGCCGGGGGACGGCTCGCAGTTCCGCCTCACGCTGCCGAGGACGGCGGGGGCCGACCTCAAGGGCTCGCCGCTGTCGCTGGTGCCGCCCGAGGTGGAGATGCGCCGCACCTGGCGCGGCCACATGACGCCGGTGCTGTCGCCCGCCACGGGGGAACTCCATGAAGACGTCGTCTAGCAGGGCGCTCGGGGCCGCGCTCGCACTGGTGGCCGCGCTCTCGTGCGGGTGCGCGGTCATCCCCGTGGGCAACCCGGCAGCCGTCGAGGAGTCGCTGGGCGACCCGATGACCAAGCCGTTCGTGCGCATGCTGGCCTTCCCGCCCCAGCCCGACTGGACGCCGGAGGACGTCGTCGACGGCCTGCTCGCCGCCATGGCCGCCTACCCGGACGACCCCAAGACGCTGCCGGAGTACCTGACCCAGCGGGCGCGCAACGAGTGGAAGCCCGCCGGGCCCATCACCGTCGTGGAGGACGGGGCCGCCAAGGCGTCGGCGGAGGGCAACGTCCAGCTCACCGGCAAGACGATCGCCCAGATCGAGGACGACGACCGCTACGTGCCCATCCCCGGCAAGCCCGGCCGCCAGTTCCGGATGAAGAAGGAAGCCGGCGGCTGGCGCGTCGACCACCTGGACAACGGCCTGGTGATGCGGGCCGCCGACGTCGCCCGCGCCTACCGGCCCACGCTGCTGTACTACCTCACGGGCGAGCCCCGGGCGGACGCCCTCGTCTCCGACGCCGTCCACCTGCGGTTCAAGCCCGGCGAGAACATCGCGGAGACCATCGTCGGGCGCCTCGTCCACGGCCCCAGCAACGCCCTGCGCGGCGCGGTGCGCACCGCCGTGGGCGGCAACGTCGGCGTGGAGTCCATCACCGCCACCACCGCCAAGGTCGTGATCAACCTCGGCGGCGAGCTCGAACTGCACGACAGCGGCGGCTTGAAGGCGCAGCTGTGGGCCAGCCTGAAAGACGTGGCCGCCGGGCGCGAGATCGAGGTCGTGCTCAACGGCGAGCCCTTCATCTCCGCGTTCAGGGACGACGTCACCGAGAACCTGTACCCGTCCACCGAGAGCCCCGCCTACTACACCAGCGGTGGCGCCGTGTACTACACCGGCACCGGACAGGACGGCGCGGGGAACCCGATCCTCGGCCCCGCCGGGCAGGCCAACGGCTACACCGGGGCGGCCATCTCGAAGTTCGGCGAGCGCGTCGCCGCGGTCGGGGGCGACGGCATCTACGCCGTGGACGTGACGGCCGAAGGCCAGTGGAACCGCGTCATGCAGGGGACGTTCACCGCGCCCTCCTGGCATCGGGACGGGTCGCTGTGGGCCTACGAGACGCGTTCCGGGCACGTGATGCGCAGCGACCTCAGCGGCGCCCCGCCCGCCCCCGTGGCCGCGCCCGACCTGGACGGGACCGACGTGACCCAGCTGCGGGTGTCCCGGGACGGGGTACGCGTGGCCGTCGGGGTCGGCGGGCAGGAGGTGCGGGTCGGGGCCATCACCGGTGGGGGTGCCGAGCTCACGCTGGGGAACTTCCAGTCGCTGCTGAGTGTCGACGAGGACGAGACCGTTCAGGACATCGCCTGGCGGGACGGTGAGCACCTGCTGGTGCTGGTGAAGGGGAAGGCGGGGCAGACGCTCAAGGAGATCGACGTGGGTGACGGGGAGACCGTGACGTTGACCTCGGACAAGCGGCTCAAGACGATTGCGGCGCTGGGGAAGAAGATCATGGCGGGGACGGAGGACGAGGCGGAGGTCCTGGAGTTCAAGGAACAGGGGTGGACGTCCAAGGTGAAGGGGAACGTGCAGGCGCCGCTGTTCCCCCTGGGCTGAGCCCTCGGTCCCGGGTCCTGGGCCTTTCGGCCGGGCACCCTCCCTAGGCTGTCGTCTTCTGTTCGCACCTCAGGTTCCTCCGGGTTTGAGGTGTCCGGGTTTGAGGTGTCCGTCGCTCTTCCCGCTGCGCTGCGCCTGAAGGTCCGGCCGGCGAAACTGTCGGTGACGACGTGCAAACTCAGTGTCATGTTCACCGCACTGCTCGACCTTCTGCTGCCGCAGCTCTGCCTGGGTTGCCGTGCCTCCGGCTCCGGACGGCTGTGCCCGCCCTGCCTGGCGGGGTGGCTGGCGGGGGTGGCGCCCCGGCCGCCAGCCCCGGCGCCGCCCGGGTTGCCGGTGTGCTGGTCGGCCGGGGACTACGCGGGGTCGCTGCGCGAGGCGATCCTGGCCTACAAGGAACGCGGGCGGACCGGACTGGGGCCGCCCTTGGCGGAGGTGCTGGCCGCGGTGGTGCTGGCGGCGCTGGGCGGCGGCGATCCCGGCCCGGGCCGTGGCGCCGGCGGCGGTTCCGGCCCGGGCCGTGGTGTTGGCGGCGGTTCCGGCCGTGGTGGTGGTGATGATGGTCGTGGTGGTGGTCGTGACGGTCCCGGCCGTGATGATCGCCGGGGCGTGGTGGTGGTTCCGGTGCCCAGTGCGCGGCGAGCCGTGCGGGCTCGGGGGCATGATCCGGTCGGGCGGCTGGCGGCGCTCGCCGTACGACGGCTGCGGGCGCTCGGCGTGCGGGCCGAGGTGGCGCCGGCGCTCGCCCAGGCGCGGCGGGTGGCCGATCAGGCGGGCCTGAGCGCTACGGAGAGGGCCGCCAATCTCGGGTCCTCTCTCAGGGTCACCGGCCGCTTGCGCGGCGCTCCTGGGGCCGCTGTGGTCCTTGTGGACGACATCGTGACGACCGGTGCCACGCTGGCGGAAGCGGCGCGAGCGTTGCGTACGGCAGGCTTGCGGGTAGCGGCCGCCGCCACGGTCGCGGCGACACGCCGAAGATCTTGACATCCTTTGCCATCACGCTCGGTAAAGGGTGATCAAACTCTCCTTCTCACCTCAGGGCCACATCTGTCTTGCCTGGTCGAAGCCCTGTGGCAGCTCATCGGACCATACTGGCGCGTTCATAAGGGATACGGCCCCACCAAAAGGGGCATCTCACACCCCAGATAAGGCGAGAGAAAATCACAGAAAGTGATCCTTTGACCGATCCTCCGGCTGACATTCCCCTCCGATGCGGATAGCGTTCTGACATGGCACCCGTTCGGGTCCGTGGTTGCGCAGGGCCGGGGCTCCCGGCTCTGCTAGCCGATGCCAGCCGCAGGCAAAACGGTCCACGTAAGGCGACTCTTTGTCGACTGATCACGGTGCGGCTTAGGGGTAAGTCCTGCCTTCCCGAGGGGCCAGATGTCCCTCGTCAGGAGAGAAGGGCAGTAGTGGCATCAGAGCTGCGAAACCCTCAGCAGGCGGATGTGGGGTCGAAGACCAGGTCGGCCGGACGGGTGCCACACACCGAGTTCCCGGTAACGAGACGTCGGAAGAGGGTAACGGTGAGAGAAAGGCAGACAGAAGACCCCGCCCGACAGGCACGTGGTCGGGTGCTCTTTCTCAGTCGTTAGACGAAGGGGGGCTGTTGCATGGACATCATCGTCAAGGGCCGGCACACAGGAGTGAGCGACCGGTTCCGCGACTTGGTGACGACCAAGCTGGCCAGGATCGAGCGTCTGGACAACAAGCTCATTCGAGTCGATGTGGAGGTGTCGAAGGAGCGCAATCCGCGCATCGCCGATCAGCGTGAGCGCGTCGAGCTGACCATTCACTCCCGGGGCCCGGCCATCCGCGCCGAGGCGTCGGCCGACGACCGATTCGCCGCCCTCGACATCGCCCTCGACAAACTGGAAGGCCGCCTCAGGAGGCTCGCCGACCGCCGCAAGGTTCACCACGGCAACCACGCCATCCCATCCGTGGCCGAGCTGACCGCGACCCTCGGCGGCCCCGCCGACGTGGCGCCACAGAAGTCCACGGTGGTTACCAAGCAGGCCGAGTCCGAGAACGACAACCTGCCCGACGACAAGAAATACGACGACATCGTCCCCATCGAGATGGACGGCGACGGGCCGCTCATCGTCAGGGAGAAGCACCACAAAGCGGAACCCATGACCATCGACCAGGCTCTCCTCGAGATGGAACTGGTCGGCCACGACTTCTATCTGTTCCGTGACAAGGAGAGCGGTCAGCCGAGCGTCGTGTACAACCGGCGCGGCTACAACTACGGCCTGCTGAGGCTCATCGAGCCCTGAACGCCGAATTAAAGATCTTCTCGACCACCCTAGGACCGCGGTACCCATGCCATCATGGGCGGTCCAACGGCTCTGGCCCCCACGAGGAGGAGACGTGAGCGAGCGAAGCGTTCGCGGCCTGCGAACTCCAAGCCCTCCGGCGAGGAGTTCCACCCGCGAGCCCACGCGAAGCGACGACCACGCCGTCGCGCGGCCGAACAGGGAGGCCGCGTGATCGAGCGGACCAACGAGTGCTGCGCCGCGCGTGACATCCCGCGCGGCGCGCGGCACGGGCAGACAGTCACGGGCAGGCCGCCGGAGGCGGTCACGGAGCCGAAGGGAGCTCTGTGACCATGCGGGGCAGGCGACGGAGCCAGACCTCGGCCGAAGGCCGGCTGAGGAGGCTTGGGTGACTGTCAGCGGCGAGACCCCCACGCCGGGGCGTGACGAGCCGATCCGCGTACTGATCGTGGACGATCACGAGCTGATCAGGCGCAGTCTCGCACTGGCCCTGGCCGCGGAGCCCGACATCGAGGTGGTCGGAGAAGCAAGCGACGGGCAGGAGGCGGTCGAGATGGCCGACCGCCTCATGCCCGACGTGGCGCTCATGGACGTGCGCATGCCCCGCCAGGACGGCATCGAGGCCACGAAGGGCATCAAGGCGTCCGTCCCGAGCACGCGCATCATCATGCTCACCGTGAGCGACGAGGAAGAGGACCTCTTCGAGGCCATCAAGGCCGGCGCCACCGGCTACCTCCTGAAGGACGTCCAGATCAACGACGTCCCCGACGCCGTCCGCGGGGTGTACGAAGGCCAGTCCCTCATCAACCCCGCCATGGCCGCCAAGCTCATCACCGAGTTCGCCAACATGAGCCGCAAGGAGGCCGAACGCCCGCCCCAGCTCCCCGTCCCGCGGCTGACCGAGCGCGAGATGGAGGTGCTGCGCCTCGTGGCCAAGGGCATGAACAACCGCGAGATCGCCAAGCAGTTGTTCATCTCCGAGAACACGGTGAAGAACCACGTCCGCAACATCCTGGACAAGCTCCAGCTCCACTCCCGGATGGAGGCCGTGGTCTACGCCGTCCGCGAGCGCATGCTGGAAATCACCTGACCCGCGGCGCCACCGGCCTCCCTCGGAAGGCCCTGCCGTGGCGCCCCGCGTCCGGAGCCGCCCTGCTGTGGGCCCATCCCCACAGCAGCGGCCCTGCCCCACGACCAAGCTCGTGCGAAGCCCGCCCATACCCCGCATAAGCCGGCCCCGCTTATCGGCCGGGCCCGTGCGGAAATCTGCCCGGTGACCGTATTCAGGCAGAAACATGCCTACCCAGAAGCCACGCTCACGCAGCAGCAGGCCCTGCCCAGCGGCCGAGCTCGTGCGGATATCTGGCGGCTGGCCATGTCCAGGTAGACGGGTGGCCATGTCCAGGCAGAGTGGCCATGTCCAGGCAGAAACGTGCCTGCCCAGGAGCCACGCTCGCGCGGCAGTAGCCGCCCCCCAGCGGCTGAGCTTGCGCGAAAGCCCCGCGACCGGGACCCGCGGAACCCGCCCACCGGGCAGCCGTGCCCCGCGCAGCAGCGGCCCCCGCCAGGCGGCCATGCTGTGCGGAAGCCTGACGCCACCGCCACCGCCACCGCCACCGCCACCGCGGCCGTGCTGTGCGGAAGCCTGACCCGTCACTGCCACCGCGGCCGGGTCACGCGGTCTGCCTTGCCTGGCGGCTGGTGCTGCTGTGGTGGCCTGGTCAGGCGTGAAGGTGCTCCCAGTCGAGTTTGATCCGGATCGGACCCGGCACCCGGTCTTGAGATCCCGGTTCGAGCACAGCCACCGATCGGTAGCCGCCGATCCCGTGATCCAGGGCGAGCACCTCGACAGCGGCCACGCCGATGTCGTCCAGCGTGACGATCCAGTACCAGGGGATGCCCGCAGCGGCGTACTCGGCCCGTTTGTCGATGAGATCGACCTTGCCCGCGCCCGACAGCACCTCCACCACCAAGAGGACCAGATGTGCGGGCAGCGGGCGCTCATCATCGGGGGCGCAGCGGTAGAGGGCGGCGTCCGGGCGGCGGATCTGCGCCCGTGGGACCTCCCAGAGGACGACGTCGAAGTCCATGTTGGCCTCGACGCACTCGGCGGTTCGCGCGACATGCTGCCGGGCAGCCGTCTCCAAGGTGTTCATGAGCCTGCGTGCCATCGTCTGATGCAGCCTGCTCGGAGGTTCACATCGGACTGCTTGCCCGTCGACCACCTCCACCTGACGGCAGAACTCTTCCGGCAGCTCACGCCAGATCTCCAGCGTGATGGGCTCGGGTTGGAGCCCGGCGTTCTCCACCCAGCTGAAGATCTCAGACATCCGCGCCTCCGGGAAGCAGCTCTACCCGATCAGGTTACGTGGGTCAGGAGGGCGGGGTCGGCGCGTTCGATGCGGACGGTGTCGCAGCCGACCCAGGAGGCGGCTTCGTGCAGGGCGTCGTGTACGGCGGAGCCCCACCTGGACACCGAGATCCCGGGTTCGAGGCCGATCTGGCGGGCCACGAAGGTGGTGCCCTCGCGGGCCGGGTCGACTCGGCCGATCAGCTTGCCGCCCGCCAGGATGGGCATCGTGAAGTAGCCGTGGACCCGCTTGTGCTTGGGGACGTAGAGCTCCAGCGTGTAGTCGAAGCCGAACACGCGGGACGTGCGGCCGCGGTGCCAGATCAGGGAGTCGAACGGGGAGACCAGCGTGCTGCGGTGGCGGCCCTTGGGGGGCGTCGCCAGGGCGACGGGGTCGGCCCAGGCCCTTGTCGTGCCGCCCTTAGGGGACCAGCCGGAGACCTCCACCGGGATCAGGCCGGCGGCGCCGCCGGCTAGCGCCTCTTCCAGGAGGGAGCGGTGGTGGTTTCTGACTCTCAGGTAGTCGACCAGGTCGGCCGTGGTGGCCACGCCGAGGGATCGGCCGGCCACGGCGGCCAGCCGTACGATGCACTCCTCGTCTGACAGGTCGTCGCCCAGCAGGTCAGCGGGGACGGCGCGTTCGGCCAGGTCGTAGACGCGGCGCCAGCCCACGCGGCGGGTGCAGACGAGCTCGCCGATGTCGAGGAGCCATTCCAGGCCGATCTTGGATTCGGACCAGTCCCACCAGGGGCCGCCGTTTTTGGCGCCGCCCACGTCTGAGGTGGTGATGGGGCCGTGCTCGCGGACCTGGTCGAGGAGTTTGTCCACGCTGTCGGGGACCTGGTGCCAGCGCAGGCCGCGCTCGCGGTAGGCGCGGCGGCGGAAGGCGTAGAGGGGCCAGTGCTCGATGGGGAGGATGCAGGCGGCGTGGCACCAGTACTCGAAGCTCCGGGCCGGGTTGTGCCAGTAGGCGCGCTCGATCTTCTGCCTGCCCACCGCGCCCAGGCGGGCGTAGGCGACCAGTTCGTGAGAGCGGGCCAGCACGGAGACCGTGTCGAGCTGGACGGCGCCCAGACGGCGGAGCATGGCGTGGGTGCCGCCCTTGCGGGCGTCGGCGCCGAGCAGGCCCTGGGCGCGCAGGATGAGCCTTCTGGCGTCGTCGGCGGTCAGGTGCATGCCGGGAATGGTAACGGCGGGCACCGACAGAATCGTCGGGTGCCCGCCGTCGATAAACCGATGGAATCGCCCGAAGTGCCCGCCGGGCGAGATCTTCTAGCGGTGCTTCTCCGCGCGCATGCCCACGCGGGGAGCATCGATGACGACGTCGGACATGATGTCGAACACGAGCGCCAGCACGGCGCCCACGACAACAAGGCCGATCCCGATCCAGATCATCAGCCAGCTCTCGAGGGGCATGCCGAACCCGGCTACGACGAAGCCCGCGAAAGCCACCGCCACCGCGAGCCACGACGACGGGCGGCCGGCGTGGTTGCCCAGGTTTTCTCCGCCAGACATGGCCTTGTCCTTCCCTGTTTCTCCCGCCAGCCAGTCATGGTGCGAGATCGGTCTACTTCGGCATACGCTCTGCCGAAACCTCATTCTCCCAGAAGGGGGAGGCGGGTGGCCCGTCGCATTGGCTGTGTCTGGTTGCGGGACCGCCTACGATGGCAACGGGGAGTTTGTCTCGGCCTCTCCTCCTGGCGGCGCCGCCGGGGTAGACCTGCGAGGAGCCTTACATAAAGTGGTAGCCATTCTCGACAAGATCCTACGTGCCGGCGAAGGCAAGAC
Organism: Nonomuraea typhae; assembly: GCF_009760925.1. Lineage (GTDB taxonomy): Bacteria > Actinomycetota > Actinomycetes > Streptosporangiales > Streptosporangiaceae > Nonomuraea > Nonomuraea typhae. The sequence continues at coordinate 289,094 of NZ_VRLV01000008.1, read as the reverse complement.
CCTCCGCAAGCTCAAGGAAATCGTGCGCCAGGTCAACTCCATCGAGGACGACTTCACGCGCATGGCAGACGAAGACTTGCGCGCCATGACCGACGAGCTCAAGCAGCGTTTCGCCGAGGAGAAGGCCAAGCGCTGGGAGGGCAAGTTCGAGGGCGAGCCCGCCGATGACATCGAGCGCGAGAAGCGGCGCAAAGCCGAACTCGCCATCGACCGGGAGATCCTCGACGAGATCCTCCCCGAGGCGTTCGCGACGGTCCGTGAGGCGGCGCACCGCGTGCTCGGCCAGCGGCACTTCGACGTGCAGATCATGGGCGGCGCCGCGCTGCACCAGGGCAACATCGCGGAGATGAAGACGGGTGAGGGCAAGACCCTCACGTGTACGCTGCCGGCGTATCTCAACGCGCTCGCGGGCAAGGGCGTGCACGTCATCACGGTCAACGACTATCTGGTGCAGGTCGGCGCCGAGAACATGGGCCGCATCTACCGCTTCCTGGGCCTGGAAGTCGGCATGATCCTGGCCGGGCAGCAACCCGACGAGCGGCGCAAGCAGTACCAGGCGGACATCACCTACGGCACGAACAACGAGTTCGGCTTCGATTACCTGCGTGACAACATGGCCTGGTCGCTGGACGAGTGCGTGCAGCGCGGCCACAGCTTCGCGATCGTGGACGAGGTCGACTCCATCCTCATCGACGAGGCCCGCACGCCGCTGATCATCTCCGGCCCCGGCGAGCAGTCCGGCAAGTGGTACGCCGAGTTCGCCAAGATCGTGCCCCGGCTGCGGCGCGGTGTCGAGGCGAAGAACCCGGGCGAGGAGAGCACCGGCGACTACATCGTCGACGAGAAGAAGCGCACGGTCGGCGTCCTCGAGGACGGCGTCGCCAAGGTCGAGGACTGGCTGGGCATCGACAACCTGTACAAGCCCGAGCACACCCACCTGGTCGGCTTCCTGAACAACGCCCTGAAGGCGAAGGAACTGTTCAAGAAGGACAAGGACTACATCGTCGCCGACGGCGAGGTGCTCATCGTCGACGAGTTCACCGGCCGCATCCTGCACGGCCGCCGCTACAACGAGGGCATGCACCAGGCCATCGAGGCCAAGGAGGGCGTGAAGGTCAAGGACGAGAACCAGACGCTCGCCACCGTCACCCTCCAGAACTACTTCCGCCTCTACGACAAGCTGTCCGGCATGACCGGCACCGCGGTCACCGAGGCCAACGAGTTCCACCAGACCTACAAGCTCGGCGTGGTCCCGATCCCGACGAACCGCCCGATGATCCGCAAGGACCAGGCGGACGTGGTCTACAAGACCGAGGACGCCAAGTTCGCCGCCGTGGTCGAGGACATCGTCGAGCGCCACAACGCCGGTCAGCCGGTGCTCATCGGCACCACCTCGGTGGAGAAGTCCGAGCGGCTGTCGAAGGCGCTCAAGCGCCGCGGCGTCAAGCACGAGGTGCTCAACGCGAAGAACCACGCGCGTGAGGCCGCGATCGTGGCCGAGGCGGGCCGCAAGGGCGCCGTCACGGTCGCCACCAACATGGCCGGTCGAGGCACCGACATCATGCTCGGCGGCAACGTCGAGTTCCGCGCCGACCTCGACCTGCGCGCCAAGGGCCTCGACCCGGTCGAGACGCCGGAGGAGTACGAGAAAGCCTGGCCGGAGGCGGTGGAGAAGACCAAGAGCGCGGTGCAGGCCGAGCACGACGAGGTCACCGAGCTCGGCGGCCTGTACGTGCTGGGCACCGAGCGCCATGAGTCGCGCCGCATCGACAACCAGCTCCGCGGTCGCGCCGGCCGCCAGGGCGACCCCGGCGAGTCCCGCTTCTACCTGTCGCTCGGCGACGACCTGATGCGCCTGTTCAACTCGGCCCGCGTCGAGATGATCATGACCAGGCTCAACATCCCCGAGGACCAGCCGATCGAGTCGGGCATCGTCTCCAAGGCGATCGCCTCCGCCCAGCACCAGGTCGAGCAGCAGAACTTCGAGATCCGCAAGGAAGTTCTGAAGTACGACGAGGTCATGAACCGCCAGCGCAAGGTCATCTACGCCGAGCGTCACCGCGTCCTGGAGGGCGCCGACCTGCACGACCAGGTGCGCGGCTTCATCGAGAACGTCGTCGACGGCTACGTGGCCGGCGCCACCGCCGAGGGCTTCGCCGAGGAGTGGGACCTCGACAAGCTGTGGAAGGCGTTCGGCGAGCTCTACCCGGTCTCGGTCAAGCTGGAGGACCTCGTCGAGGAGGCCGGCAGCCGCGAGGAGCTGACGGCCGAGCTGATCTCCCGGCGGGTCAGGGAAGACGCCCTGAAGGCGTACGACCGCCGCGAGGAGGAGCTCGGCCCGGAGAACACCCGCGAGTTCGAGCGCCGGGTCATCCTGTCGGTGCTCGACCGCAAGTGGCGCGAGCACCTCTACGAGATGGACTACCTGCGCGAGGGCATCGGCATGCGGGCCTACGCGCAGAAGGACCCGCAGATCGAGTACCAGCGCGAAGGCTTCGAGATGTTCTCCGGGATGCTCGAGGGCATCAAGGAGGACTCGGTCGGCTTCCTGTTCAACATCGAGGTCGAGGTTCAGGAGAACCCGATCGTCGAGGAGCAGGAGGACGCGATGGTGGCGGAGACCCGCTCCATCATCGCCCGTGGCCTGCGCGGCCCCGAGCGTCCGGCCGAGCTGGAGTACTCCGCGCCCGGTGAGCAGGGCGAGGTGGAGCACACCCGCGTCCGCACGACCGCGGCCGAGCGCGCCGCCTACGGCAACGTGGAGCGCAACGCGCCCTGCCCGTGCGGTTCGGGCAAGAAGTTCAAGCGCTGCCACGGCGACCCGCGGCACGCCTCCGCCTGAGCGTGCGTGAAGGGCCCCCGCTCCCGCCGAGGGAGTCGGGGGCCTTTCCGCGTGTTCACCTGAAGGGGCCGCCGTCAGGCGGTTTCGAAGTCGGTGCACAGCCACTGCACCCCGCGGCGTTCCAGGCGGACGGCCAGCACGTGGCTGCGTTCGCCGCCGTGGACCAGGAGGCACATCTCGATCGCCCCGTCCTTGGGCTCCTTGACATGCGGTACGCCGACGAACGGCGGCCGGTCGGTCTCGATCATGCGGCCGGCGTGCAGGAGTTCGTGGTAGGCCCGGTCGGTGAGCCGGTCGGCCAGGCTCTCGGCCGGTCGCCGTCCGGCCAGGACTTCGGCGAGCGCCTGCCCCAGGTGGCGCAGGCGGCGTTCGTCGGGCAGGGCGCCGGGCGGCCCCCAGATGACCGGTTTGAGCGCCAGGGCGCCGTCGGTGCGGTGGGCGTCGCCGTCGTAGGGCGGTTCTGGCAGCACGTGGATGTCGGGGGACATGGCGGCCTCCTTCGACCTCGGGGGGTTGAAACGCGGTCGTATTAAGGAGTTTTCGGCCCGGCCGCCGAATACGCGGGGAGGGGACTTTCTCGAAGGGCGAGCCGGTTTGCGGGAGAACGGCGGGAAAGATCACCGCCCCCGCCCCGACACATGATCGTGTTTAGGGCCGAGAACGAAGACCGATGCGGCGCGCGAAACCCTTCTGGCTCAGCCGGATGCCGGGAAAGCGGCGATGCCGGAAAGCACGCCTAGGGCGTCTCCTCCGGTTCGCGCCCGGGCGTCATGATGTTGAGCCGCCGGATGAGGAAGGAGAACAGCACGTAGTACAACGCGAAGTACACCAGCCCCATCAGCAGGATCAGCCCGAGCCCCCACGTGTTCGACTTGCTGGCGTTCAGCAGCATGTCGATCAGCCCGGCCGAGAAGTTGAACCCCAGCCGCGTGTCCAGAGCGGCCATCAGCGCCATGGACGCCCCGTTGAGCAGCGCGTGCGCGACGAACAGGACGGGCGCCACGAAGATGAAGGCGAACTCGACCGGCTCGGTGATCCCGGTGACGAAGGCGGTCAGGGCGCCGCCCACCATGATGCTGCCCACGGCCGCCCGCCGGTGCTTGGGCGCCGCCCGCCAGATGGCCAGGGCCGCGCCGGGGATCCCGAACATCAGCACCGGGAAGAACCCGGTCATGAAGATCCCGGCGCCCTGCTGGCCAATGGCGTAGCACTTGAGGTCACCGGCCGCGTGCACGCCGTTGACCGTGCACTCGGGGATCACGGTCCAGACGATCGAGTTGATGAAGTGATGCAGTCCCAGGGGGATCAGCAGCCGGTTGGCCACGCCGTACAGACCGGCTCCGAGGGCGGAGTGGGTGGCCAGCCAGTCGCCGAAGCTGGTGAGGGCCTGTCCGATGGGCGGCCAGATGAGGCCGATGACGACGCCGATGGCCAGGGCGGCCAGCGCGGTGACGATGGGGACGAACCGCCGCCCGCCGAAGAAGGCGAGCCAGGAGGGCAGCTTGATGCGGTAGTACCGCTGCCAGAGCACGGCGGCCAGCAGGCCGATGAGGATGCCGCCGAGCACGCCGGTGGGCTGGGCGGAGGCGGCCTGGTTGATGACCCTGCTGCCGTCGGCGAGGGTCTGCGTGACCTTGTCGTGTACGGCCGGCGCGCTGGACTCGAAGAACATGCGCCGGGTCACCTGGTCGAAGACGAGGTAGCCGACGAGGGCGGCCAGCGCGGTGGAGCCGTCGGACTTCCTGGCGAACCCGATGGCCACGCCGACCGCGAACAGCAGCGGCAGGTTGTCGAAGAGCGCGCCGCCGGCCGCCGCGAAGATCCCCGCGACCCGGTCCAGGAAGGCGTTGTCGGTACGGCCCAGCAGGTCGTCCTGCCCGAACCGGAGCAGCAGTCCGGCGGCGGGCAGCACGGCGATGGGCAGCATGAGCGAGCGGCCGATGCGCTGCAGGACGGCGAAGGCCGACGACCACATCGAAGCCTCGGCGCTCGTGGTGCTCATGCGTTCCCCCCGGAAGTTCAGGCCGGGGGATGGTGGATTCCTACCACGCGCACGCGCGGCAAAACCGTCAGGGGGCGCGTGCGGGGGTGGTGGTCTCGCCTGAGTCGAGGTCGGGTTCCGGCTCGCGGCCCGGCGTCATGATGTTGAGGCGTTTGATGAGGAAGCTGAAGACGACGTAGTAGATCAGCCCGTAGGCGAGGCCGAGCGCGAGGATTCCGGGGACGTTCTGGGTGTTGGACTTGCCGAGGTTGAGCAGCATGTCGAGCAGCCCGGCGGAGAAGCCGAAGCCGAGCTGGCCGCCGATGAGCGCGGTCAGGGCCATGGCGGCGCCGGTGAGGATGGCGTGCACGACGAGCAGGACGGGCGCGACGAAGATGAAGGCGAACTCGACCGGCTCGGTGACGCCGGTGACGAACGAGGCGAGCCCGGCCGAGAGCATGATGCCGCCGACGGTGGCACGCCGGTGTTTGGGGGCGGCCCGCCACATGGCCAGGCACGCGGCGGGCAGGGCGAACATCATGATGGGGAAGAATCCGGCCATGAACTCGCCGGCGTTGGGGTCGCCGGCGAAGTAGCAGTTCCAGTCGCCGCTGAAGGCGCGTCCGCCGACCTCGCACTGGGGTACGGCGAACCAGACGATCGAGTTGACGAAGTGGTGCAGCCCGAGGGGGATGAGCAGCCGGTTGATGAGGCCGTACAGGCCGGCGCCGAGGGGGCCGAGCCCGGCCAGCCCTTCGCCGGCGTGGCCGATCCATTCGCCGAGCAGGGGCCAGGCCCAGCCGATGACGACGCCGAGGAGCAGGGCGACGATGGAGGTGATGATCGGGACGAACCGCCGCCCGCCGAAGAAGGCGAGCCAGGAGGGCAGCTTGATGCGGTGGAATCGTTGCCAGAGCAGGGCCGTGACCAGCCCGATCATGATGCCGCCGAGCACCTTGGTGGGGTTCTGGATGCCGTAGTTGATGATCTCTTTGACGCCTTCGGCCTTGGCCTCCTTGAGCAGGACGGTGTCGCGGATGGCCGAGCCGAAGAACATGGTCTTGGTGACGCGGTCGAAGACGAGGTAGCCGACGACGGCGGCGAGGGCGGTGGAGCCGTCGGACTTGCGGGCGAAGCCGATGGCGACGCCGACCGCGAAGAGCAGCGGGAGGTTCTCGAACAGGGCCGAGCCGGCGGCGTCGATGACGGCGGCGACCTGGCTCATCCAGGCGAAGCCGGCCACGTCGGCCAGGCCGCCCGGGTCGGCGCCGTTGGCGCCCAGCATGTCCGGCTGGCCGAAGCGCATCAGGACGGCGGCGGCGGGCAGGGCGGCGATGGGCAGCATGAGGGAGCGGCCTAACCGCTGCAGCACACTGACGACGCGGGAGAGCGGCGACGGCGCCGCCGCGGAGGTCTCGTTCACTGCGGTGATCCTCAGCGTCGAGCGGGCATTTCCAGAATGGTGCGCAGCTGGTAGCGGTCGGCCCGGTAGGTGGACACGCCCAGCTCGGCGCAGACGCCGCCGGAGAAGGACCGGCGTTGGAGCAGGAGTACGGCTCCGCCGCGGGGCAGCTTCAGCAGGTCGGCGTCGCTGGGGTCGGCGATGCCGCCGTCGATGGTGAGCTCGCCGGCGTCCATGACGAGGTTGTAGCGGCTCTCCAGCAGCTCATACAGGGATCGGTCGGACAGGTCGTGCTCGGCCAGGTCGGGGGCGAGCTTCACCGGGATGTGGGCGCGTTCGATGGACAGGGGTTCGCCGTCGGCGGTGCGCAGCCGTTCGATGAAGTGCACCTCTTCGCCGGGCTGGATGCCCAGTTCCTTGGCCAGGTGGGCGCTGGCGCGCACGATGCGGCGGTCGAGGTCGCGCGAGCCGGGGATCAGCCCGCGGGCGCGCATGTCGTCGGTGAACGAGGTGAGCTGGAGTGCCAGCTCGATCTTCGGCCGGGCGACGAAGGTGCCCTTTCCCGGCACGCGGTGGAGCCGTCCCTCGGACACCAGGTGGTCGACGGCCTGCCGTACCGTCATCCTCGATAGGCCGAAACGCTGGCAGAGCTCGCGCTCGGACGGGATCGCCGCGCCGATGCTGAGCTCGTTGCTGTCGATGAGGTCCAGCAGGATCTCGCGCAGCTGGAAGTACTTCGGCACCGGGCTGTCCGGATCGATGTGCGCCACGGATCCTCCCCTCGATCTGCCCTAGGTGATGAGCTATGGTTCGTACTGGTCTAGTCCGGACTAGACCACATGCCGGAATTATCAGTCAAGCTGATGAGGACAAGATGACCACGAAGATGCGCAGCGAGATCGCCGAGCAGCCAGCGGCGCTGCGGGCCACCCTGGACTCATTGCTCCCCAGAGTCGATGAGGTGCGGGCGCTGGGCGAGCAGACCCGTCAGTTGTTGTTCATCGCACGCGGCACTTCCGACAACGCCGCAGTCTACGGGCGCTACCTGATCGAGTCGCACGCGGGCCGCCTGTCGGCGCTGGCCGCGCCCTCGATCGCCACCACCTACAAGCGCAAGCTCGACCTCGACGGCGTGCTCGCCGTGGCCATCTCCCAGTCGGGCCGCACCGAGGAGATCGTCGAGACCCTGGCGTGGGCCAAGGACTGCGGCGCCAGGACCGTGGGCGTCACCAACGGCGGCCCCGACAGCCCGCTCGCCCAGGCCGCCGACCTGGCGCTGGTCACGCTCGCGGGCGAGGAGAAGGCGGTGCCCGCCACCAAGACCTACACCACGCAGCTGGCCGCGCTGGCCGTGCTCGCGCTGGGCCTGGGCGCCGACGTGAACGCCGACGACCTGCAGAAGGTCCCGGACGCGGTGGAGAAGCTGATCGCCGAGCCCGGTGACCTGGACGCCGTCGTCGAGGGCCTGGCCGACAAGCCGGGCGTGGTCGTCTCCGGCCGCGGCATGGCGTTCTCGACCGCGCTGGAGACCGCGCTCAAGCTCAAGGAGGCATGCTACCTGCACGCCATGGGCCTGTCCTACGCCGACCTGCTGCACGGCCCGATCGCCGTCGTGGACGCCGACACCCCGGCCCTGCTGGTCGCCGCCGAGAACAGTCCGACCCTGTCCGGTACCGTCGCGCTGGCCGAGCGCGTCGTGGCCGCGGGCGCCGCCGCCTTCACGGTCGGCGGTGGTACGGCTCTCGCCGGTGCGGGCACCGCCGCCCTGAACGGCCCCGATCTGCCCGAGTGGGTGGCGCCGATGGGCCTGATCGTCCCCGGCCAGCTGCTGACCGAGGCGCTGGCCCGGCGGCTCGGCATCGACCCCGACGCGCCGCGCGGGCTGAACAAGGTGACCCAGACGAACTGATCACGGAGCGTCGTTTAGCCTGGTCGGAGAGTTATTCAGGAGGAGGACCGGATGGCGGCGGACGTCAACGCGATCATCGCTGGGCTCGGCGGTGCCGACAACATCATCGAGATCGAGCCCTGTATCACCCGATTGCGCACCGAGGTGAAGGATCCCGCCAAGGTCGATCAGAACGCGCTCAAGGCGGCCGGAGCCCATGGGGTGATGGCCGCCGGGACCGTGTTCCAGGTCGTCGTGGGGCCGGAGGCGGACACCATCGCCAGCGACATCGAGGACATCATCGGCTAAGAGGGCGAGATCATGACTACTGTTCTCGCCCCGGTCGAGGGGGCAGCAGTGGGGTTGGCGGCCGTGCCCGATCCGGTTTTCTCCGCGGGCATGGTGGGGCCGGGCACGGCCATCGACCCCTTGCGGGGACCGGGCAAGGCAGTTGCCCCGATACCCGGAAAAATCATGAAATTGCATCCGCATGCCTACGTCATCGTGGGGGACGACGGCAGAGGCGTGCTGGTGCACCTGGGCATCGACACCGTTCAGCTCAAGGGGGAGGGGTTCCAGCTCCTGGCCGCCGAAGGGGACCGCGTCAGCGCCGGTCAGCCGGTCGTCGCCTGGGACCCGGCGGCCATCGAGGCCGGCGGCCGCTCGCCGGTCTGCCCGGTGGTCGCGCTGGACGCGCCGGCCGAGGCGGTGACCGGCGTCGCGGTGGGAGATGTGCATGTCGGGGATGAGCTGTTCCGGTGGGAATAGACCCGGAGCGCAGGAGCTCGGACGGAGAGAGCGAGGAACGAGCCGACGAGGGCCGGAGCGGGCGCGACCATAAGTGCGCGCTGTTCGACTTGGACGGGACGCTGATCAACACCGAGGCGCGGAGCATGGCCATGTGGCAGATGCTGCTCGACAAGCACGACATCCGGCAGGACGTGCGGGTCTTCATGGGCCGCAGGGGCCGTGACGTGGTCCCCGAGGTGTTCCCCGGCCACGACGTCGAGGAGCTGATCCGCGAGGTCTACGGCTACGACGACCATCCCGAGCTGCCGGAGATCGTCCCGGTTCCGGGCGCCGCCGAGCTGGTCCGCAAGGTGGCCGCGTACGGCTCGCCCATCGGCCTGGTCACCTCGGCCGGGCGTGACTGGGCCGAGGAACGGCTGGTCCAGGTGGGGGTCCGCGAGCTGATCAGGGTGGTGGTCGCGGCCGAGGACGTGGCCGTGGGCAAGCCGGACCCGGCGGGCTTCCTGCTGGCCGCCCGGATGCTGGGCGCGGGCCCGGCCGACTGTGTGGTCTTCGAGGACTCGCTGCCCGGCATCGCCGCGGCCAAGGCGGCCGGGATGCGCGTCGTGGGCGTCGCCACCACCCACGCCCACGCCGACCTGTCCGGCGCGGACCTCGTGGTGGCCGACCTCACAGGGGTGGACTGGCCGCCCTTCGCCTAAGGTTCAAACTGGTCTGGACCGCCATCTTCAAGGAGGAAATTTCTCATGGCAGAGCGCAAGGCCACCATCGCGGCGGAGGTGGGCCTGCACGCCCGCCCCGCGGCGACGTTCGTGCAGACGGCCGCCAAGGCCGCCATCGACGTGACCGTGGGCAAGGCCAACGGCCCCCAGGTCAACGCCAAGAGCATCCTGTCGGTGATGGCGCTGGACGTGCGCCAGGGCGAGACCATCGTCATCGTCGCCGACGGCGAGGGCGCCGAGGAGTTGCTGGACGAGCTGGTCAAGATCGCCGAGGCGCCGTGAAGGGCACGGGGGTCAGCCAGGGGATCGGTCACGGTCCCGCCTACATCCTGACGGCCTCGGTGCCCGAACCCCCCGCGGGCCAGACCTACCCGGGCGAGGCGCAGGAGGAGAAGGAGCGCGCGCTGGCCGCGCTCAAGCAGGTCGCCGGGGCCCTGGAAGCCCGCGGTGACCTGGCCGGCGGCGAGGCCAAGGAGATCCTGCAGGCGCAGGCGCTCATGGCCGAGGACCCCGGCCTCATCGTGGGCGTCAAGTCGCTCATCGACGGCGGCCTGGCCGCCCCCCGGGCCGTGTACGAGGCGTTCGGCAAGTACCGGGAGATGCTCGCCGGCGTCGGCGGCTACCTCGGCGAGCGGGTGGCCGACCTCGACGACATCCGCGACCGGGTCATCGCCCACCTGACCGGGCAGCCCCTGCCGGGCGTGCCGGCCGCGGCGGCCGAGCCGTACGTGCTGATCGCCCGTGACCTCGCGCCGGCCGACACCGCGCTGCTGTCGAAGGACGTCGTGGCCGCGTTCGTCACCGAGGAGGGCGGGCCGACCAGCCACACCGCGATCCTGGCCAGGTCCATGGGCGTGCCCGCCGTCGTGGCCTGTCCGGGCGCGACCACGATCCCGCCCGGCGCTCTGGTGCTGGTCGACGGGCTTTCCGGCGAGGTACGGCTGGAGCCGTCCGACGACGAGGTGAGCGGGCTCGTGGGCGCCCAGGCGGCCAGGCAGGCGGCCATCGCCGCGGTCCGGGGCCCGGGCCGTACCAAGGACGGGCACCCGGTGCCGCTGCTGGCCAACGTCGGCGGCCCGGAGGACCTCGACCGCGCGCTGGTCAACGGCGCCGAGGGCGTGGGGCTGTACCGGACCGAGTTCCTCTTCCTGGACCGCGCGCAGGCGCCCGCGCTGGAGGAGCAGGAGGACGCCTACCGGGCGGTGCTCGACGCGTTCCCCGGCGGCAAGGTCGTGGTGCGCACGCTGGACGCGGGGGCCGACAAGCCGCTGGCCTTCCTGAAGGCGTCCGCGCCCGAGCCGAACCCGGCGCTGGGAGAGCGGGGGCTGCGGATGTTCAAGCTGCACCCCGAGGTGATGGCGGTGCAACTGGCCGCGCTGGCCGCCGCCGCGCAGGGGAGCGAGGCGGAGCTGCACGTCATGGCGCCGATGGTGGCCACGGCCGAGGAAGCCAGGTGGTTCGCCGCCGCCTGCCGGACCGCGGGGCTGGCGAGCGCCGGAGTGATGATCGAGGTGCCGGCGGCGGCGCTGCGGGCCGACAGCCTGGCCCAGGTGGCCGACTTCTTCTCGATCGGGACCAACGATCTGGCCCAGTACACCTTCGCCGCCGACCGGCAGGTGGGCGCGCTGGCCGGCCTTCAGGATCCGTGGCAGCCGGCGCTGCTCGACCTCATCGCCGCCACGGCCGGCGCCGCCTCGGACAACGGGCGGCCCTGCGGGGTGTGCGGGGAGGCGGCGGCCGATCCGCTGATGGCCTGCGTGCTGGCCGGGCTGGGGGTGACGTCCCTGTCGATGGGGGCCACGGCGCTGCCGGCCGTACGGGCCGCACTGGCGGCGCACACGCTGGGAGAGTGCGAGCTGGCCGCGCAGGCGGCGCGGGGACAGCAGACGGCGTTGCACGCGAAGGCGGCGGCGCGCTCGAATCTTCCCGGACTCTCCGAACTCGGACTTTAGGCGCTTGCATGCCTACGTCCGGATAGTTTGGTGGGCATGGTTGGACGACTCGGCACCGCAGGCATGCTCGTCTTCGCTCTGGCCGCGTGTGGCGGCGCCGGCGGCACGACGGCGCCGAGCGCGGCGGGAGGCGCCGCCCGGCCCACCCCGGCGCCCGCGCGGGCCAGCGTCGCGCCGACGCCGAAGACCGGTGACGTGCAGAAGGTGCTGGCCGGGCTGACCCGGGAGGAGAAGGTCGGCCAGTTGTTCATGCCCGTGCTGTACGGCACCGCCGCCGACAGCGTCTCGGGCGAGAACCAGGCCCGCTTCGGCGCCCAGACGCCCGCGAAGGTGATCGCCAAATACCACCTCGGCGGCGTGATCCTGTTCCCGGCCAACGTCAAGAGCGCCGGCCAGGTGGTCAAGCTCACCAACGGGATGCAGGCGGCCGCGAAGAAGGTCCCGCTGCTGATCGGCACCGACCAGGAGAACGGCCTGGTCTCGCGGATGGCGGCGCTGATGACCGACCTGCCCAGCGCCGACCGCGTGGGCGCCACCGGTGACACCGCCTACTCGCGGGCGGTGGCCAAGGCGACCGGCGACGAGCTGAAGGTCCTGGGCGTGAACCTGGACTTCGCCCCGGTCGCCGATGTGAACCTGAACCCGCGCAACCCGGTGATCGGCCGCCGGGCATTCGGCAGCGATCCGGGCAAGGTGGCCAAGATGGTGGGCGCCGCCGTACGGGGATTCGGGGACGCGGGCGTGGCCAGCACGGCCAAGCACTTCCCCGGCCACGGCGACACCTCGACCGACAGCCACACCGGCCTGCCGGTGATCAAGCACAGCCGGGCGCAGTGGGAGAAGCTGGACGCCCCGCCGTTCGAGGCGGCGATCGCGGCCGGGGTGGACGCGGTGATGAGCGCGCACATCGTGATGCCGAAGCTGGACCCGTCGGGCGACCCGGCCACGTTGTCCAAGCCCATCCTGACCGGGCTGCTGCGCGGCAAGCTCGGGTTCGACGGCGTGATCTCGACCGACGCCCTCAACATGGAGGGCGTGCGCAAGAAGTACGGCGACGGCGAGGTGGCCGTCCGCGCGGTGCTGGCCGGGGCCGACCTGCTGCTCATGCCCAACGACTTCCCCAAGGCGTACGCCGCGGTGCTGGGGGCGGTGAAGTCGGGCCGGATCTCCGAGGCGCGGCTGGACGCCTCGGTGACCCGGTTGCTGACGTTGCGGAAGAACCGCGGCTTCCTGAGCGAGGCGCCGGTGGCCTCGGCGGCGCAGGCGGCGAAGGTGCTGCGCTCGGCCCAGCACCGGAAGCTGGCGGCGCGGGCCGCGGGGTAGTGCCCGGTCACGTCCGATCCGTCCGGGGGTACGGCCAGCGGAGCAACCGCTGCACCAGGTAGGTCCCGGCGACGGCGACCGGCACATGCACCACGAGGACCGTCCAGAAGGCGGCGGGCAGGAGCCCGGGCAGCTCCGGCTCCCCTGGCAGCGGGTACGGCCACAGCCCCCGCGCGACCGCGGCCGCCACCACGAGATGGAACAACGGCCGGTTGCCGCCGGTCGCCGACCCGGCCACCAGGAACGCCGCGACCAGCAGATGCGGCAGGTAGGCCATGCGCAGCTGAGCCGCCTCGACCGGCGCGCCGGCAACCTGGAGCGCGGTCATCCGGACCACCGCCGCCGCCTGCAACGCCATCAGGAACACCCCCAGCGCCGCCACGCCCGCCGCGGCCCGCCGTACCGGAGGAATCGGGTGGAACAGCCCCGCCGACCGCCGCGGCCGTGCCACCCGGGCCGCCTGGATGCGGACGATGCTGACCCACGTCAGCCCCAGCACGACCACGCCCAGCATCACCAGGACCGCCGCCGGCTGCCCGGCCACCCACGCCGCCCAGTCGCCGGCCACCGGCGTCCCCCACGGGACCGGCGGCCAGCGCGCCGACTCGTACCCGAGCGCCAGCGCCCCGGCCCCGCACCAGACCAGCAGCGCACGCTGGCCGTACGGCACCAGCGCCACCACCGCGGCGTACACGCCCGCCACCAGGATCCGCCCGTCCAGCACCAGCGGCGGCGGGTCCGGCACGAGGAGCACCCCGGCTCCATAGGCGCCCGTGATGAAGCAGAAGGCGGCCGCCAGCAACACCAGCCGCGGCGTCAGCCGCGCCCGCAACCGCCCGCGCTGTAACGCGATCGCCATCGCTCACGAGTCCTTTGACAGAAGAAGGGGTGACATGGCGGCCATCACGGTGATCCACGGCATCGGCCAGCAATTGAGAGGCGAGTACACACTGAGAGATCGGTTGCTCGCCGCGCTTCGTGACGGAGCCGGGCTCGCGGGTGGTGACGTGGCCCCCGAGGACGTCGCGTTCGCCGCGTACGGCGAGCTGTTCCGGCCGCCGGCCGAGGTGCTGGCCCCGGAGGTGCGGCACGACGCCCGGGACCTGACCGAGAAGGACGAGCAGGAGCTCCTGCTGCTGTGGTGGCGCCGGGCCGCCGAGGTGGACCCGAAGGTCGTCTCGCCCGACGACGAGGTGCTGGCCCGCCCCCCGGTCTGGGTGGTGCGCGCGCTGGCCGCGCTCAGCCGGTCGGCGTTCCTGGCCAGGGTGACCGAGAGCATGTTCGTGGGCGCGCTCAAGCAGACCAGCGCCTACCTGCGCGAGCCCGAGGTGCGCGCCTACGCCCAGGCCGCGCTGGCCGCCAAGATCACCGATGACACGCGGGTCGTGGTCGCGCACTCGCTGGGCTCGGTCGTCGCCTACGAGGCGCTGTGCGCGCACCCGGAGTGGCCGGTGCGCACGCTGGTCACGCTCGGTTCGCCGCTCGGCATCCCCAACTTGATCTTCGAGCGGCTCCGGCCGGAGCCCGGCCGCTGGCCCGGTTCGATCGCGAACTGGACCAACGTCGCCGACCCGGCCGACGTGGTCGCCACCGTGCCCGACCTGCGCCCGCTGTTCGGCGAGCGGATCACGCAGATCAGCGTGCACAACGGCGCTCACGCCCACGACCTGCGCCCCTACCTCTCCGAGCGGCTCACCGGCGCGGCGATCCTGGCGGGCCTGGCCTAGCGGGATGCGGCGTTACCTGGTCGCCACCGGCGTCACGACCGAGCTGGTCACCAGCGGGCCGCTGATCGAGGAGTCGGTGGAGACGATGGTGCGCCTGTTCACCGGCACGTTCGGCTACACGCGCGCCACCGGGCTGGGCCTGGATCCGGGCATTCAGGAGTTCCGCGACGAGCTGCGCGCCTTCTGCGAGGAGCGGGACCCCGACGACCTCGTCGTGCTCTACCACACCGGCCACGCGGGCATCGTCACCCGCCGGCACAAGCTGTGGATGGGCGACACCCGCAACCCGGTCTCGGGCGCGCTGGCCACCTACGAGCTGGCCGAGCTCATGCTCGACGACACCCCGCTCAGCCGCGCGATGATCATCATCGACTCCTGCCACGCGGGCGAGGGCGGCGCCGAGGCGCTGCTGTCCGGCATGGTCGCCATGGACCGCGACGACAAGACGCTCGTCGTCGTCACCGCCGCCCACCCCAAGGAGCAGATCAGGGCGGGGGAGTTCGCCAAGCTGTTCGGCAGCGCGGTCCACCACCCGGCCACCGCCGGGCACGAGCCCCGCTACCTGTCCACCGCCGCCATCGTCGAGCGCATCATGGCCGACCCGGCCCGCGCGGGCAGCCAGAGCGTGGCCGAGAGCGTGTTGTTCCGCCAGAGCGAGCTGGAGCCGTTCCTGCCCAACCCGCGCTACGACACGCTCCTGCACGGCCGCGACCTGCTCACCCAGCTCCGCATCACCCAGGACGAGGCCCGCCGCCAGGACATGGCGGGCCACTTCCTGCCCCGGGCGCGCGGCGTGCAACTGCCGCACGAGACCTCCTGGCGCTTCGTCGGCCGGGAGGCGGTACTGGGCGACCTGGTCACCTGGCTGCGCACGCCCGCCGACACCCGTGCCCGCGTCGTCACCGGCGACCCCGGTTCCGGCAAATCCGCCGTCATCGGGCGCCTGGCCGTGCTCAGCGACCCCGACTGGCGGGCCGCCGTACCCCGGGACGACCTGCCCGCCGGGGTGGTCCCGCCGCCGGGCGCGATCCGGGCGGCCGTCCACGCCCGCGGCCTGACCAGCATCGACGTGCTGGCCGCGCTCGGCGCCGCCGTCGGGGTGCCGGCCAAGACCGCCGGCGCGCTGGCCCAGGCGCTCGGCGGCCGATCGCTCGTCGTGGCCATCGACGCCGTCGACGAGGCCGTGGACCCCGACAAGATCGTCGATGAGATCCTGCGCCCGCTCATCGAGGACGCCCGGGGCCTGCGCCTGCTGCTCGGCACGCGCTGGCACCTCGTGGACCGCCTCGGGACCGGCACCGTGGTGCTCGACCTGGACTCCGAACGTTATGCCGATCCGGGCAGCCTGCGCCGCTACACCGAGCGGGTGCTCGTGGAGGGCGAGCCCGGCTCGCCGTACGCTTCGGCGCCCGCCGGAGTCCTGTCCGACGTGGCCGACGCGGTGGCCGAGGCGGCGGGGCGCTCCTTCCTCGTCGCGCTCATCGCCGCCCGCACGCTCGCCTCCGTCGCCACCGTCCCGGCCGACCGCGGTACGGCCTGGCGCAGCTCCCTCCCCGGTACGGCGGCGCAGGCCATGCACCAGGACCTGGAGACGCGCCTCGGCCCCGAAGCAGGTCGCGCCCGTGACCTGCTCACCCCGCTCGCCTTCGCCCAAGGGGCCGGGCTGCCCTGGGCGGGCATGTGGGCACCGCTGGCCGCCCACCTCAGTGGCCGGGACTACCGCGACGAGGACCTGGTCTGGCTGCGCCGGGCCGCCGGGGCGTACGTGGTGGAGGCGCTGGAGTCGGGGCTGTCGGTGTACCGGCTCTACCATTCGGCGCTGGCCGAGTACCTGCGCGGGCCGTGGGACGCCGGGCACGTGGAGCGGGGGATCGTGGCGTTCCTGCGCGGCCGGGCCGGTCCGGCGTGGGGCAAGGCGCCGCCCTACGTGCGCAGCCATCTGGCCACCCACGCCGCGCTGGCGCACCGGCTGGACGAGCTGGTGACCGATCCCGACTACCTGCTGGCCGTGGTGCCCGCGCCGTTGCTGGCGGCGCTGCCGTACGCGGAGGGGGCGGCGGCGCGGGCGGCCGGGGCCGTTTACCGGCGGGTGCTGCACCTTCTGCGGCACGTCTCGCGGGCCGAGGGGCTGAGCTATCTGGAGCTGGGGGCGCGGCGGGCGGAGGCGGGGGAGCTGGCCGAGCGGATCGCCGGGCTGGAGGGGCGGCGGCCGTGGGTCCCGTTGTGGGCGCAGTGGCCCTACGAGGCGCCGCACCGGGTGCTGACCGGGCACGAGGGGCCGGTGACCGACCTGGCTGCGGTGGAGGGGCGGGGGGAGAGCGTCCGGGTGATGTCGGCGGGCGCGGACCGGACGTTGCGGACGTGGGACGTGCGGACGGGCGAGCAGCTCGAGGTGCGGCGGCTGGGCGAGGCGAGCCCGGCCAGGCTGCTGCTCGACGCCGGCGACGGGGCTGCGGCGATCCTCGACCAGTGGGCCGGGGTGTCGGTGTGGGACCTGCGCTCGGGCGAGCCGCGCTGGCGGCGGCGGATCGACCGGTGGTGGCGTCTGGTGATCAACCGGCGGCTCGGCGGGTACATCGCGCACGACCTCGGCGAACTCGGCGGCCGGCCGGTGGTCGTGACGACCGGCCTAGCCCTCAGGACCACCGCGTGGGACCTCGTCACGGGCGAGCGGCTGGTCTCGACGACCGCTGAGTCGCTGACCCAGGCGCGTACCGAGGAGGGGCACACGCTCGTCTTCGGCAAGGAAAAGCGCCAGGCATGGGATCTGGAGGCCCGCCGGTGGGTTCCGCGCCTCGGCTGGCGGCGATGGAACCGCGACGTCAACTTCGGCGGCGTCGACAATACGGCGATCCTGGCCGGAAGGGAGCTGGGGGACAGGATCGCCCTGTGGGATGTGCGCACCGGACGGTGGTTCTGGAAGGGCTTCACGGAGACCGTCGGCGAGATCCCCATGCCGGACGGCCGGCGGCTGGTCGCCATCGACGACGAACCGTTCCTGGACGGCCGGCCTTTCGCGGCCGTAAAGCCGGTCGCGGTCACCCGGGAGCCGGTCGGCGAGGTCGTGGCGCAGGTGCAGGGCATGGCGGTGCGGCTGACCGGGCACCGGGGCGAGATCACCGGGCACGTGGCGGTGACGTTGCCGAGCGGGGTGCGTGCCGAGGTCACCAGCGGTGAGGACGCGACGGTCAGGGTGTGGGAACTGGACTCCTCCTTCGTCGAGGCGGGCACCGCGGACATCGTGGACATCGCCTTCCGCCTGTGGGCGACGGTGGACGGCGGGCGGGCGCTGGGCGCGGCTCTCGGGATGGGGGAGGAGCTGGCGATCTACGACCTGCGCACCGGCGCGGACCTCGTGACGATCGACGCCGGCGAGTGGGCGGTCTTCACGCTGGCGGCCGGTGCCCTGGTGGCCTTCACCTGGGACCAGTCGTGCGTGATCGTCGAGCCCGGGTCCGGGGCGGCCGCCAGGACGTTCCCCGCCGACCCGCTGCGCTTCCCGACCTGCGCCGCCGCCTCCGGCGGGTTCGCGCTGACCGGCGGGCACACCAACAACGCGGTGCTCTGGGACCTCGCCGTGGGAAAGGCCGCCCGGGTGCTCAGAGGACACACGCGGCCCGTCCTCGCGGTCGCCCTGGGGCGGCTGGCCGAAGGCGGGCGGGTCGCCGTGACCGCGGGGGCCGACGGCCGGATCGGCGTGTGGGACCTCGACCGGCGGCGCCGGAGCTGGATCCGGATGCTGCCGTGGTGGCGCAGGCTCCTGACGCCGCCCCGTTCGGTGCACCACCTCGCCCACGCCGCGACCGCGGCGGGCTCCGTCGTGCTTCTGCTGGCCGAGCCGGGCGCCGCGGTCCAGGTGTACACCGGCGCCCGCCCCGGCGGGCGTTACCGGCGCGCCCGGGACCTCGTCGCGCGGGCCGTCGCGTTCGCCGTGCTCGGCGAGGTGGCGGCCGTGGCCGAGACCAGTGGTGTCGTGGGGCTGTGGCGGCTGGGGGCGGCGGAGCCGTACCTGAGGATCGAGCTGGAGGCGGAGGTGCACGATCTCGTGCTCGCCGAGCCGGGGCTTCTGTGGGTGGCGACGGACCGGGGGCTGGCCGCGTTCGAGGTGGAATTACCCTAGAACGACATTTCACCGGCGGGAGGTCTCCGTGATCGCAGGCGTGTTGATCGACTGGGGCGGCGTGCTCACGACCAGCCTGTCCGACTCGATCGCGAAGTGGATCGAGGCGGATCGCATCGACGGCGGCCACTACCGCCAGGTGATGCGCGAGCTCATCGACCACGCGTACAACGGCGACGGCGAGAACGTCGTGCACGCGCTGGAGCGCGGGGAGATGTCCGGAGCGGCGTTCGAGCGGGACCTGGCGGCGCGGCTGCTGACCGTGGACGGGCTACCGCCGGTGGCGGAGGGGCTGCTGGATCGGATGTTCGCCGCGTTCGACCGGGTGGACGCCATGTACGACATGTTGCGACTCGCCCGGGGCGCCGGGGTCAAGACCTGCCTGCTGTCGAACTCCTGGTCCAACACCTACCCGCGGGACGACTGGGACGAGGTGTTCGACGCCGTGGTGATCTCCGGCGAGGTGGGGATGCGCAAGCCGGAGCCGCGGATCTTCATGCACGCGCTGGAGAAGGTCGGCCTGCCCGGCGGGAGCTGCGTGTTCGTCGACGACATCGAGGCGAACATCGTGGCCGCGCAGGGCCTCGGAATCACCGGAATCCACCACCTCGGCCCGGACACGACCATCGCCGAACTCGAGACGCTCCTCCGCGTGCCGCTGCGGCGGGCATGATAGAGCTCTTGATTTCTCGGAAAGGCACATCATGCGCGTCTATCTGCCGTGCACGCTCCCCGCGCTGGCCAAGGCGGTCGCAGCGGGCGAGATCGGCCCGGCCCCGCTGATCGGCTACGCGGTGACCCCCTCGCTCACCGAGTGGTACGCCTCAGGCGACACGGAAGAGCTCGAGTACGTCGCGCTGACCGAGGCCGCCCGCGCCTCGCTGCGCATGCTGGCCGCCGACCGCGCCGACGGCGTGGACGCGGCGTCCCGGCGCGTGGTGATCGCCGCGGAGGTCACCGACGGCGCGGCGATCGCGGGCGCCGACCTCGAGGAGCGGGCCAGGGTACGGCTGGCCGACTCGGTCCCCTTGGCCAAGGTGGCCGCGGTGCACGTGGACGACCTCTATGCCGTGCCCGACATCGAGGCGGCCATCGCCGCGCTGCCCGCCTCCGACGAGGGCGACGACGACGCCCGCTTCACCGTGGACGGGGCGGAGGCCCACGAGCTGATGTGGTACGCGACCCAGGAGATCCCTGATCTCCTCCATTAAGGCCGACCTATTTTGTGGATATTTCTTGACTCTTTCGTGGTGTCCGCTTGTAGGGTGCCGAAGGTTGACCTGTCGGATGACACGAAGGAGTCACGCTCAGTGAGTATCCGCGCAGTGGTAGCCGGAGTCGCCGCGACCGGGGCGCTTCTCGCCACGATGTCCCCCGCCGCGCACGCCGCCACGAACTACGACCGCAAGGACCCCTACAAGACGGGCTGCGCGTCCTCGGCGATCGTCTCCAAGCAGAGCACGCTCGTGCAGGCGGGCAAGAAGGGCACCTACGGCACGATCAAGCTCATGTGGTCGCGCGCGTGCAAGACCAACTGGACGGAGATCTGGGTCTCCCCGCTCGACTCCGGCATCATCCGGGTCATCCTCGAGAAGCCCAACCGCAACGGCACCCGGATGGTCCAGTTCACCTACGGCAAGGGCCGCAGCCACCACTGGGGCGACATGATCGAGGGAGCCAAGATCTGCGCCTGGGGGTACGCCACCGCCAGGCACACCAAGTCCTTCGCCAACGGCAAGACCGCGACGGCCTGCGGCTGATCGGGCTCAGGACCGTTAGGCTGGTAGGGACATGACAAAACACATCATCTGGGACTGGAACGGCACTCTTTTCCACGACGTCGACGCGGTCGTCGGCGCCACCAACGAGGTGTTCAAGCCCTACGGCCTGCCCCTGCTCGACGCGGACGGCTTCCGCGCCGTCTACACCCGCCCCATCTGGCTCGCCTACGAGCGCATGCTCGGCCGCGCGCTCGAAGACGGGGAGTGGCAGCGACTCGACGACGGCTTCCACGAGAACTACTTCCGCCTGGTCGCGGCCTGCAACCTGGCCGCGGACGCGGCCGCCACGCTGGAGAGCTGGGGCGGCACCCAGTCGCTCTGCTCGATGGCGCCGCACGCGCACCTCGTCCCGCTGGTCGAGTCGTTCGCGATCGACCGCCACTTCACCAGGATCGACGGCCTGCTCGGCACCCTCGGCGGTGAGAAGGCGGCGCACATGACCGCGCACATCGCCGCCATCGGCGTCGACCCGGCCGACGTCCTGGTGATCGGCGACAGCGTGGACGACGGGCTGGCCGCCCGCCACGTCGGCGCCAAGGCCGTGCTCTACACCGGCGGCATGACCAGCAGGGCCGACCTCGCGGCCACCGGCCACCCGGTCGTCGACACCCTGGCCGCGGCCCTGGCCTACGCGTGAGTCCTTTGGCATCGTGGGACCGGTGGGCAAAGAAGAGACGCGTGACGGCGTCGAGCTGACCAACCTCGACCAGCCGCTGTTCGACGGCGCCGAGGCCACCAAGCGGGAACTCGTCGACTACCTCGACGCCGTCGGCGACCGGCTCGTGCCCGCGCTGACCGGCCGCGCGCTGTCGGTCATCCGGGTACGGCCCGGCCAGCCGCCCTTCATGCAGAAGAACCTGCCCAAATACGCCCCCGCCTGGATCAGGAGCGTCACCCACTGGGCCGAGAGCTCGCACCGCGAGGTGACCTACGCCGTCTGCGACGACAGGAAGACCCTCCTGTGGTTCGCCAACCAGCGGGCCGTCGAATACCACCCGTCCCTGTTCCAGGGGGACCGGCCGACCCACCTCATCCTCGACCTCGACCCGCCGGCCGAGGACGGCGCCTTCGGGCTGGCCGTACAGGCGGCCCTGCTCGTGCGTGAGGCGCTGCGGAACGACGGGCTGGAGGGCGCGGTGAAGACCAGCGGCGCCAAGGGCGTGCACGTGTTCGTCCCCGTCGCGCCGGGCACCGGCGTCGAGGACCTCGCGGCGGCCACCCGTGCCGTCGCCGCCCGCGCCGAGCGGCTCGACCCCGCCCTGGCCACCACCGCGTTCATCCGCGAGGACCGCGGCGGCAAGGTCTTCCTCGACTCCACCCGCGCGGGCGGCGCCACCGTCGTGGCCGCCTACAGCCCCCGGGTACGGCCCGGCGTCCCGGTCTCCTTCCCGGTGCAGTGGGCCGACCTCGACCGGGTCACCCCGGCCGACTTCACCATCCGGACCGCCCCCGGGCTGCTGGCGGGCGCCGACCCGTGGGCCGAGGGCATGCCGGAGCCGCAGGCCCTGCCCGAGGACCTGATCGCCGAGGGGCACACGATCCCGATCGCCCGCGTGCAGGCCATGCACGAGGGCAAGCGCAGAGCGGCCCGGGCCCGCAAGGGCGGCTGATCCGGCAATCATGCTTAAATGCCCTCGCCGGGAGGCCTCGCGGGGGCGGGAGCCGTACCCTGACATGGACCCCCTCAGGAGGCTGCCATCAACCGCCTTGTGCTCTGGAACGTCGACCTCACGCTGGTCGACGTCGCGATCGTGACCAGGGACGCCTATGCCGAGGCGTTCCGTGTCGTGACCGGGCGTCCCCTGGTCAAGCTGGCCCCGGCGCTGGGCCGGCCGGACTCCGAGATCGTCTTCGAGACGCTGGCCGTCAACGGGGTCGTGGCCGAGGACGCCCACCTGCCGAGGTTCCTGTCGGCGCTGGCCATGGCCTTCGCCGACCGGCGCAAGCGGCTGGCCGCGGAGGGGCGGATGATGCCCGGGGCCAGAGACGCGCTCAAGGCGGTCGCCCGGCTCGACGGAGTGGTGCAGACCGTGCTGACCGGGACCATCAAGAGCAACGCCGTGCACAAGCTGAAGGCGTTCGGCCTGGACAAGTACGTCGACTTCGACCTCGGCGGCTACGGCGAGGAGGTCTACCCCAAGGCCACGCTGCTGCAGGTGGCGCAGGGGCGGGCCAAACAGCGCACCGGCACGCCGTTCACCGCCGCCAACACGGTGGTGATCGGCGACTCCACCCGGGACGTTCAGGCCGCCAAGATCGGCGGGGCGGCGGTGATCGGCGTCGCCTCCGGGCGCTCCATGGCCAGCGAGCTGCGCGAGGCCGGGGCCGACCTGGTGCTGCCCGACCTGACCAACGCCTCCGAGGTGGTCGCGGCGGTCGCCGGGCTCACCGCGCCGCTGGACCGCAAGGCCGGTTAGGGCAGCGCCTTCAGGAACGTGGCGGCGATCGGGGCGGCCACCGCCGAGCCCGCGCCGCCGCCTTCCACGATCACGGAGAAGGCCAGGTCGCCCTTGTAGCCGATGAACCAGGAGTGGGCCGGGGGCTCCTTGCCCGAGCCGTACTCCGCGGTTCCGGTCTTGCCGGCCGTACCCGCGGGGAAGGGCACGTTGTGGGCGGTGCCCTCGGAGACGACGGCGGGCATGAGCGTGCGCAGCGCCTTCACCACCCCGTCCTCCAGCGGGCGGCGGGCCTCGCCGTCCTTCGGGACCAAGGCGGCGGGCACGAGGCGCGGCGGCTGCCAGACGCCGGAGGCGATGGCGGCGGCCACGGCGGCCATGTTGAGCGGGCTGGCCAGCACCCGGCCCTGGCCGATGGAGGCCGAGGCGAGGTCGGTGGCGTCCTTGGCGGCGGGGAAGTCGGCGCGCACCGCCGGCACGCCCGGGTCGATGGGCACGCCGAAGCCGAAGTCGCCGGCCACCTTGGCCAGCCGGTTGGAGCCGAGCGAGTCCACGGTCATGGCGCCGAAGGTCGTGTTGCACGAGTGGGCGAAGGCGTCGCGGAAGGGCAGGGTGCCGAAGTCGCGGTAGCCGGCGTTGTGGAAGGGGAAGCCGCCGATGTTCTGCTCGGCGGGGCACTTGACCGTCTGCGCGGGTGACAGGCCGTCGGCGACCAGTGCGGAGGCGGTGACGACCTTGAACGTGGAGCCGGGCGGGTACTTGCCCATGAGCGCCCGGTCGAAGCCGCCGCGGTTGTTGACGACGGCCAGGATCTCGCCGCTGGAGGGGCGCAGGGCGACCAGGGCGGCGGGCTTCTTGGTGAGCTTGAGGGCGTTCGCGCCGGCCTCGTGCACGCGCAGGTCCAGGGTGGTCTTGAGCGGCGCGCGCTTCTTGGCGCCGACCTCCTCCACGGTCTTGACCAGCTTGTCGCCGTCCTCATAGAGGTTGATCTTCGCGGCGTTGGGCACCGTCAGCAGGTCCTTGTACTTCTCCTTGAGCCCGCCCACGATCTGCCGCACCGATCCGGGCACGCCGGCGCCGTCGATGGGGCTGCCGTCGGCGGCCAGGACCGGGACGGTCTCGTCCTCGCCCATGTCCAGCCGCAACGACCGGCCCGGCTTGAGCTCGGGGTGGAGGGTGGCGGGCGACCAGGCGACCTTCCAGCGGCGGTCCTTCTCGACCAGCTTGAGCTTGCCCTCGTACTCCAGGTCGGGCCCCCGCCCGATGAGGCCGGCGGCGAAGTTCTCGAAGCCGAGGTCCTCGGCGGTGGCGGCGAAGACCCCGCCGCTCCTGACCGCGCGGAACGACTGGCGTTCCAGCTTGAGGTCGCGGCGCAGCTTCTCGTGCCATTCGACGAAGTCCTCGGGCGGGTTGTCGACCAGCGCCTTCATGGCGGGGTAGTCCCATGTCTGCCACGCCGCCAGGTAGGCGTCCGCGGTCTGGCCGGCGCTGCCCTCGGTGCGCATCGCCCAGACCACGCCGCCGGCCGCGACGGCGGGCACGAGCAGTCCGGCGACCACCCACGGCCAGCGACGCCGCCGCCGGCGCGGGGCCGGCGTCTCCGGCCGCAGCCCGCCCAGCATCTGTCCCCCTGTTGTAGCCATGTCGCAGAGAACACCAGACGCCACCAGACCATGTCCAATACGGATATAAGCCTCGTCAGGATATAAATCTGGATATCATGGCTGGCCATGGACCTTGTCCGGCATCTCCACTACTTCACCGTGGTCGCGGAGGAACTTCACTTCGGCAACGCCGCCATCCGCCTCGGCATGGCCCAGCCGCCGCTCAGCCAGCGCATCAAGCGCCTGGAGGAAGAGCTCGGCGTGCGCCTGTTCGACCGCTCCGCCCGCCAGGTCCGCCTCACCGAGGCCGGTCGCCTCCTGCTCGGCGAGGCCCGCGAGATCGTCGCCCGCGTCGAGCGGCTGCGCGAGCTGGCCAGGCACGGCGAAGGGACCGCGCTCAAGGTGGGCGTCCCGCCCGACCTGGCCCCCGCGGTCATCGCCGCCCTCGTCGCCGGCTTCCGCGACAGCCACCCCGAGGTACGGCTGGCGCCCGCCGAGATCTGGACCGCCGATCAGGTGACCGCGCTGGCCGGCGGCACGATCGACGTCGGTATAGTGCGCCACCCGGTCACCGCGCCCGGACTCACCTTCGGCCAGATGCTCATCCAGGAGCAGGGCGTCCTGCTGGCCGACGGTGACGACCTGGCCGCCCGAGCCGAGGTGCACCTGGCCGACCTGGCCGGGCGAGAGCTGCTGATGCCACCCAAGGAGGGCGAGCCCGGGATGCACGCCGAGATGTTGGCGGAATGCCGTCAGCGGGGGTACGTTCCCGCGGTGGTGCACGAAGGGTCCGGGCTCGGACTGGTCATGGCCGGTGCGGCGGTCGCGTTCGGGCCCCGGCTGGCGGCGCCGGGACTCGTCTGGCGGCCGCTCATCGGGGCGCCGCTGGCCTGCCGGATCTCGACCGCCTGGCGGGTGGGCTCGGAGATCGTGGCCGGCTTCTCGGCGGCAGCCGTACGAACACTGAAGGAGAGCGCCGGGATGGCGGAACGCAGCTCGGCCCCGGCGCGGCGGGTCAGCCGCAGGCCGGGGGCGCTGGCATGAGCACGATCGAGCTGGGCGAGGTCTTCGCCGCCGCCGGCGTCGAGGGATGGCTGCACGCGGTCGACATCGACAGCGGGCGCGAGTGCGGCTACCAGCCGGACGCGGCCAGGCCGATCGCCTCGGTGTTCAAGGTGCCGCTGCTCGTGGCGCTGTGCCGGCAGGCCGACCAAGGGAGCCTCGATCTCGGTGAGCTGGTGCGGGTGCCGGTCGCCGGGCGGACGTCGGGGCCCACCGGGCTCTCGGCCATGCGCGACGAGGTGACGATCTCGCTGCGCGACCTGGCGTACCTGATGATCGCGGTCAGCGACAACGCCTCGGCGGACGTGCTGGTCGAGCGGGTGGGGCTCGACACGGTCAACGCCATGCTGGCTGGGTTCGGGCTGACGGGCACGCGGGTGCCGATGAGCGGCGCGCAGATGCTGGACAGCCTGGACGAGGACGCCGGGCATCCCTGGCCGTTCCAGGACCTCGACGAGCTGGCCAGGATGCGGGCGCTCGACCCCGAGCACACCAACAGCGGCACGCCGCGGGAGCTGACCCGGTTGTTCGCGATGATCTGGCGGGACGAGGCGGCCTCGCCGGAGCTGTGCGCGTGGATGCGCGAGGTGTTCGGGCTCCAGGTGTGGCCGCACCGGCTGGCGGCGGGCTTCCCGTACGACGACGTGGATGTCAGCGGAAAGACCGGAACATTGCCGACTATTCGCAACGAAGCCGGGGTAGTGGAGTACCCCGACGGCGGTCGCTACGCCGTGGCTGTCTTCACCCGATCGTTCAGCCCCGCGGTCAACCAGCCCAGGGCCGACGCGGTCATCGGCACGGCGGCGCATATGGCGGTGGACCACCTGAGACGGTAGCGGGATATGTGGGCGGTCGCGTGTGACTTTCCACCAGGTGAACGACAGGATGGGCGCATGGTTGACGAAGGTGCACTTGTCTGGGAGCCGACCGCCGAGGTGATCGGGCGGGCCAAGCTGACCGCCTACCTGCGCGCGCAGGGGCGCATCGGCGCACGGTACGAGGACGTGTGGCAGTGGTCCGTCGACAGTCCGGCGGAGTTCTGGGAGTCGATCTGGGACTACTTCGGCGTGGTCGGTGAGCGTGGTGACGGGCCCGTCCTCGATGGGACGATGCCCGGCGCCGAATGGTTCACCGGCGCGACGCTGAACTATGCGGAAAACGCCCTCAAGCGGGGCGACGGCACCGCGGTCGTCTTCGTCTCCGAGGACGGCGCCCGCCAGGAGCTGACCTACGACGAGCTGCGCTCGGAGGTCGCGCGCGTGCGCGCGGGCCTGGCCCGGCTGGGCGTGGGCCGCGGCGACCGGGTCGCCGGATACCTGCCCAACATCCCGCAGGCGCTCATCGCCTTCCTGGCCACCGCCTCCCTGGGCGCGATCTGGTCGGCCGGATCGCCCGACTTCGGCGTGCCCAGCATCGTCGACCGCTTCCGGCAGATCGAGCCCAAGGTGCTCATCGCCGTGGACGGCTACGCCTACAACGGCAAGAGCTTCGACCGCTCCGCCGCGGTCGCCGAGATCTCCGGCGCGCTGCCCTCGCTGCGCGCGACCGTGTGGATCCCCTACCTGACCGCGGCCGAGGAAGGCCGCCCGCCCCAGCAGGCCGAGCCCGCCCCCGGGCACGCCCAGGCGGTCCCGGCGGGCGAGGTGATCGGCTGGGAGGGGCTGCGCGCCGAGGAGGGGCCGCTGGAGTTCGAGCGCGTGCCCTTCGGCCACCCCCTGTGGATCCTGTACTCCAGCGGCACCACCGGGCTGCCCAAGCCGATCGTGCACGGGCACGGCGGCATCGTGCTGGAGCACCTGAAGTCGCTCTCCTTCCACCAGGACCTCGGGGAAGGGGATGTGTTCTTCTGGTACACCACCACCGGCTGGATGATGTGGAACTACCTCATCGGCGCCCTCCTCGTGGGCGCGGTCCCGGTGCTCTACGACGGCGCACCCGACGACCTGTGGCAGCTCGCCGCCGCCGAGGGGGTCACCTACTTCGGGGTCGGCGCGCCGTACATCATCGCCTCCATGAAGTCCGGCGTACGGCCGGCCGGCCTCGACCGGCTGAGGGGGATCGGCTCGACCGGCTCGCCCCTGCCGCCCGAGGGCTTCGCCTGGGTGGCCGAGACGGTCCCCGGGGTGCCGCTGGGCTCGTTCTCCGGCGGCACGGACGTGTGCACCGGCTTCGTCGGGGCCACGCCGCTGCACGAGATCCGCGCGGGGATCATCCCGTGCCGTTCGCTGGGCGCGGCCGTCGTCTCCTTCGACCCGGCGGGCAAGCCGGTGACCGGTGAGGTGGGCGAACTGGTGCTGACCTCGCCGATGCCGTCGATGCCGGTGATGTTCTGGAACGACCCCGACGGCTCGCGCTACCGCGACAGCTACTTCGACGTCTATCCGGGCGTGTGGCGGCACGGCGACTGGATCAAGATCAACGAGGACGGCTCCTGCGTGATCTACGGCCGCTCCGACTCGACGCTGAACCGCGGCGGCGTGCGCATGGGGACCAGTGAGTTCTACCGGGTGGTCGAGCGCTTCGACGAGATCGCCGACAGCCTGGTGATCGACACCGGGCAGCTCGGCCAGGAGGGCCGCCTGCTGCTCTACGTCTCGCTGGCCGAAGGGGCCGCGCTCACCGAGGAGCTGGAGACGGCGCTCAAGAGCGCGCTGCGCGAGGAACTGTCACCCCGGCACGTGCCCAACGAGATCCGCGAGGTGCCGGGCATCCCGCGGACCCTGTCGGGCAAGAAGCTGGAGGTGCCGGTGCGCAAGATCCTGCTCGGCACGCCCGTCGACCAGGCCGCCAACCCCGACGCCATGGCCAACCCCGAGGTGCTGCGCCACTTCACACCCTGACGGCCGACAGCGCCCGGCTCCAGGAGAGCACCTGGTCGAGCATCGCGTTGACCTGGTCCTCCTGATGGGTCAGCGGCTTGAAGACGGTGAAGTTCTCGAAGTCCGTGTGCAGCGACAGCTCCACATGGGCCTGCACGGTGGCGACCTTGAGCTGGCCGAGCACCTGCTGCAGTTGCTCGGCCGCGCGCACGCCGCCGCTGACGCCGTAGCCGACCACGCCGGCGGCCTTGTCGTTCCACTCGGCGTACAGGAAGTCGATGGCGGTCTTCAGCACGCCCGGCATGCCCCGGTTGTACTCGGGCGTGACGAAGACGAAGCCGTCGTATCCGGCGATCGTCTCCGACCAGCTCTTGGTGTGCGGGTGGTTGTAGACGCCGCTGGCCGCCGCCAGGGGCTCGTCCAGGTGCGGCAGGTCCTGGTCCTTGAGGTCCACCAGGTCGTAGTCGGCGTCGCCGCGCTTGACGGCCAGGTCGTGCACCCAGCGGCCGACGGCCTCGCCGTTGCGGCCGGGACGGGTGCTGCCGATGATGATGCCAATCTTCGTCATGCGCCCTACGGTAGAAAGCCAGGGGGGAGACAGACAATGCTCTAGGATCTGGCTTTTATACGCGATAGTCTTCCAGTGTGGATTTGCTGAGCGATGTCGTCGCGTCCATGCGCATCGGGCGGGCCAACTCGGCCCGCGTCGAATGGCGTGCCCCGTGGGGCCAGGGCTTCCCGGACGCGCCTGGTTCGGCGGGCTTCCAGGTGGTGCTGAAGGGCTCGTGCTGGTTGTTCCCGCCGGAGGGCGAGCCCATCGCGCTGAGCGTCGGGGACGTGGTGTTCTTCCCGCGCGGCCACGGTTACGTGCTGGCCGACTCCGCGGAGAGCGCCGAGAGCCCCGTCGTGTGCGACGCCGACGAGGAACGCGTGATGTTCGAGACCGCGGTCAGGGGCGGCGACGGCCCGAGCACGGTGATGGTCTGCGGCGGCTACCGCATCGACGCCTCCCGGCTGCACCCGGTCCTGCGCTCGCTGCCCGAGGTGGTCCACCTGCCCGCCCGCATGGGCCACAACTCCGAGCTGCGCGCCGCCGTCGAGCTGCTCGGCGCCGAGATCGAGCGTCCCCGCGCCGGGTCCGACCTGCTGGTCTCGTCCCTGCTCGACATGCTGCTGCTGATGATCCTGCGCACCTGGTTCGACGGCTCCGACGAGCACTGCAAGGTCGACAACTGGGCCAAGGCCCTGGCCGACCCGTCGATCAGCGCCGCGCTGGACGCCATCCACCGCGACCCCGCCCGCCCCTGGACCGTCGAGTCGCTCGGCCGCGTGGCCGGCCTGTCGCGCGCCGCCTTCTCCCGCCGCTTCACCCAGCTCGTCGGCCAGCCGCCGCTGGGCTACCTCACGTGGTGGCGGCTGGGCAGCGCCGCCCACCTGCTGCGCGAATCCGACGCGCCGCTGGGCGAGATCGCCGCCCGCGTCGGCTACAGCTCGGAGTTCGCCTTCGCCAACGCCTTCAAGCGGGAGTACGGCCTGGCCCCCGGCAAGTTCCGCCGCGAGACGTGCCGGCTGCCGACCCTCAGCGCGCTCCCAGATGCGGCAGGCACGGCTCCAGCCCGCTGATCGCGTAGCCGTCCTCCGGCTTGAAGTTCTCCCGGCTCATCCGGAAGCGCAGGGTGAAGACCGGCTTGCCCTCGCGGTTGCTGAGATCCCTGCCGTCCTCCCGGTAGCCGAGCTTCCTGGTGACGCCGAGCGACGACCGGTTGTCCTCGAAGGCGCTCGTGACGGCCCAGTGCGCGCCCAGCCCTTCGAAGGCCAGGTGCAGCACAGCCCGGCGCATCTCCGTGCCGAACCCCTTGCCCTGGAAGCGGCGGCCCAGCCAGGAGCCGGTCACCACCTCCCGGCGGACCGCGAAGTCACGGGCGGCCAGCTCCTGCGTGCCGATGACCATGCCGTTGTAGACGACCACGAAGCTGGCCGTCCAGTTCTCCGCGGTCGACTCGCCCCAGCACTTGAAGTGGTAGGCCACGGTGTTCCTGGCGCGCTGCTCGGGGGAGGTGGCCGTCCACGGGACCATGAACGGCATGAATCCCTCCTCGTGCACTCCCTCGGCGGCCCGGTCGCCGAGCTCGTCCAGCTCCGGGAGCGTAGGCAGGCGCAGCTGGAGCCGCGGGGTGGTGACGGACAACCTGAACAGGGGCCAGTGACGCATGCAGCAGGTTTACGGCAGCTAGACGCCCTGAGGCAACCGAAATACCCGCCCCGGGTCATAGGCGGCCTTCACCTCGGCCAGCCGGGCGGCGTTCTGCCCGTAGTAGGCCGAGCGCCACTCGCGCAGGTCGGGATCGATGTAGTTGACGTAGGCGTGGTCGCCGAAGAAGGCGCGCAGCTCACCGTGGACGCCCCGCAGCCAGGTGCGCGAGGTGCCGTCGGCGTAGTACTGGACGCTGTAGAGCGCCGCCCGGTGCGGGAAGGCGGTGTCGCGGGCGCCGACCCGCCCGACCGCCCCGCCGAGCGCGTCCAGCAGTACGGCGTGCCGTCCCGGCCTGGCCACGCCCGCGACCAGCGCGGCGATCCCGGCGGCCGGGAGCTTGCGATAGGCCATGTGCGACTTGGCCGAGAACGTGGTGCGCAGCCCGGGGCCGCCCGCCATGATCTGCATCGCGGTCAGATACGGCACCACCCGGGCGACGCGCGAGGCCGGCCGTACCCTCTTCGTGAGCTTTCCCAGGAGCCGGTTGAGCCCCGCCAGGTCGCCCAGGTACGTCCCCGCGAGCTGCACCGACAGCCCCGACCGGTCGCGGAGCAGGTGCAGCGAGGACCACAGCTCGTCCGGCGCGCCGGGCGCCCAGTCCTGCCACGCGGCCACCGCCGCTGCCGCCTTGGCCCACGGCCAGCGCAGGTAGAAGTGGGCGAGCTCGTGGGCCCGATGGGTGCGGAAGGTGAAGGAGGTGGCCACCCCGAAGTTGCCGCCGCCACCGCCCCTGCAGGCCCAGAACAGCGCCGGGTGCCGGGTCGCGTCGCAGTCCAGCACCCGCCCGTCGGCGGTCACCACCTGCACCGACACCAGCCGGTCGCAGGTCAGCCCGTACTTCCTCGACACCGCCCCGATGCCGCCGCCCAGCGCCAGCCCGCCCACGCCGACGGTGGGGCACGACCCGGCCGGGATGCTCACGCCGTACCCGGCCAGCTTCGTGTAGACGTCCATGAGCCGGGCGCCCGAGCCGATGGTGGCCGTGCCGGACCGATAGGCCACGCCGTTCATCCGCGACAGGTCGATCACCAGGCCGGTGCCGGTGGACCAGCCCGCGTAGGAGTGACCGCCCGATCGCGCGGTGACCGGCAGGCCGGACCTGCGGGCGAAGGCCAGGCAGGCGGCCACGTCCTGCGCGGTCTCACAGTAGGCCAGGCCGTTCGGCCGTACGCGGTCGAAGGCGGGGTTGAACAGCCGTCGCGAGCGGTCGTAGGCCGCCTCTCCCGGGCGCACCAGCGTGCCCTTGAGCGATCGGCGCAACCCCTGCCAGTCGGGTGCGCTCCTAGCCGGTGCCCTCATAGCCGGTGCGCTCATTGCCGGGGCCAGGGGGATGAGCGCGGCGGCGCCCAGAAAGTCGCGACGGTTCACATGTCGTGTGACGGCTCCGGCGGCCGACCGGTTGGTTACGACTGCATCACCTTCATTGGGTTGATGGCATAACGCCTGGGTAACGGCCTATCTACACGTGTTGCAATCCTGCGGGACGGAGTCGCAAACTGCCCATCAACACGAGTTGATTCGATCCGAAGGACAATCCGCAGTGGTCACACGCCGTGATGTGGCACGACTGGCCGGCACCTCAGAGGCCGTCGTCAGCTACGTGCTCAACAACGGGCCGCGCAACGTCGCCCCGCACACCCGCGAACGGGTGCTGCGCGCGATCGACGAACTGGGCTACCGGCCCAACGTCGTGGCCCGCTCGCTGCGCACCAGCCGCACGCACACGATCGGCCTCGTCGTCCCCGACAACGCCAACCCCTTCTTCGCCGAACTCGCCCGCGAGATCGAGGACGTCGCCTTCGCCCACGGCCTCACCCTGCTGCTCGGCAACGCCATGGACGACGACGAGCGCGAAGCCGCCTACGTGCGCACCCTGATCGACCGCCAGGTGGACGGGCTGATCCTGATTCCCGCCCACGGCCCGCGCACCTGGCGCTCCCAGCTCGCCGCCTCCGGCGTGCCCTGCATCGTCCTCGACCGCGCGCTCGACGACACCCCCGCCAGCCACCTGCTGCTCGACAACGAAGGCGGCGCCCACGAGGCCACCCGCCACCTGCTCTCCCACGGCAGGCGGCGCATCGGCTGCGTGGCCGGGCCCGAGGACATCCACCCCACCGTCGACCGCGTCGCCGGCTGGTCCCGCGCGCTGACCGAGGCCGGGCTGGACCCATCCGCGATGCCGCTGGCCCACGGGCCCTTCGGCCGCCGCCAGGGCTACCTCAGCGGCCGCGCCCTCCTGGCCGCGGAAGACCGCCCGACCGCGTTGTTCGTCACCAGCGACGAGCAGGCCATCGGCGTCATGCGCGCCGCCGCCGAACTGGGCCTCACCGTCCCCGGGGACGTGGCCCTGTGCTCCTTCGACGGCATCGCCGCCTCCTCCTACACCGTCCCCGCCCTGACCACCATGCGCCAGCCCATCGAGGACCTCGGCCGCCGCGCCGTCGAACTCCTCGCCGCCAAGATCGGCGACCCGGACTCCGGCGGCCGGCGCGTCGTGCTGACGGCCACCCTGATCAAGCGCGGATCCTGCGGGTGCCCCGACCCGGTCGGCGGGGTGGACCTCGTGTCCGCGCGGGATCGGGGGGAGGGGTCGCTCGGTCATGCGTCCTGACGGCCTCTGGCATCCGCGACTGCTGCAGATCCTGTCCGCGGCCGGGCACACCGACCTGATCGTGGTGGCCGATCCCGGACTGCCCGTGCCGCCCGCGGTCGAGGTCGTGGACCTCGTCTGGCTCAGGGGCGAGCCGGCCTTTCTCCCCGTCCTCCGGGCGGTGCTCGGCGAGCTCGTCGTCGAGTGCGCCTACATCGCCGAGGAGGCGCCGGCGGGGTTCCTCGACGGCGTCCTGACCCGGCCAGAACGCATCCCCCACACCCAGCTCAAGGAACTCACCGCCAGGGCCCGCGCGGTCGTGCGGACCGGTGAGGCCACGCCGTACAGCAACGTCGTGCTCCAAGCGGGCGTTCCCTTCTGAAGGAGGCACCACATGAACAAGAAGATCGTCGCAGTGGCCGGTCTGGCCCTCGCGCTCGCCGCGTGCGGCAGGGAAGGCGGCACCGGCGGCCAGAGCGCCGCGGCGCCGCAGCCGGGGGAGAAGCCGGGCGTGTGCCTGGTGATGAAGTCGCTGGCCAACGAGTTCTTCCAGCAGATGCAGAAGGGCGCGGAGGAGCACGCGGCCAAGCGCGGTGACCTCACGCTCAGCGTGGTCGGCATCCAGAACGAGACCGACATCGACAACCAGGTCGCCGCGATCGAGAAGTGCGTGACGCAGCAGGCCAAGGCGGTCGTGATCGCGCCGGCCGACTCGCGGGCGCTGGTGGCGCCGATCAAGCGGGCCGTGGACTCAGGGGTGAAGGTGGTCAACATCGACGTTCAGCTCGAAGAGGGCGCGATGCGGGCCGCCGGGATCGCGGACAAGGTGCCGTTCGTCGGGCCGGACAACCGCGAAGGCGCCAAGCAGTCGGGGATGGAGCTGGTCAAGGCGGTCGGAAAGGGCGCCGAGGTGGTGATCCTCGAGGGCAACCCGGGCGCGGCCAACGCCGCCCAGCGCAAGGCCGGGTTCGAGGACGCGATCAAGGAGGGCGGCCTCAAACTGGCCGACTCCAAGACCGCCCACTGGGAGACCAACGAGGCCCACACCGTCTTCGGCAACATGCTCACCGCCCACCCGAACATCAAGGGCGTCCTGGCCGCCAACGACAACATGGCGCTCGGCGCCCTCAAGGCCATCGAGGAGCAGGGCAAGAAGGACCAGATCAAGGTGGCCGCGTTCGACAACATCCCGGCCATCGGGCCGTACGTGAAGAGCGGCGCCGTCGTCGCCACCCTCGACCAGTACGGCGCGCAGCAGGCGGCCAACGGCATCGACTACGCGATGAAGATGATCGGCGGCGAGAACCTCAGCGGCTGGCAGAAGACCGAGATCAAGCTGATCACCAAGGACAACGCCGGATGATGCGGGTCAGCGGCCTGGTCAAGCGCTTCCCCGGCGTGCTCGCGCTCGACGGCGTCGACCTGGACGTTCGGGCCGGTGAGATCCACGCGCTCGTCGGGGAGAACGGCGCGGGCAAGTCCACGCTGGTCAAGGCCCTGGCCGGGATCCACATGCCGGACGCGGGCACGATGACCTTCGACGGCCGGCCGTACACGCCGTCGGGGGCCGCTGACGCGCTGGCCGCCGGGATCTCGGTCGTGCACCAGGAGCTCGCGCTGCTGCCGTACCTGACCGTGGCCGAGAACCTCTTCCTGCGCGGGCTGCCGCGCCGGGCCGGGGTGGTGGACCGCGGGCGGCTGCGCGCCGGCGCGGCCAGGCTGCTGGACGAGGTCGGCCTGGACGTGGCGCCGGACACGCCCGTGGAGCGGCTGGGCATCGCGCAGATGCAGCTCGTGGAGATCGCGAAGGCCATCTCCACCGAGTGCAGGCTGCTCATCATGGACGAGCCGACCGCCACCCTCACCTCCCGCGAGGCCGGACGGCTGTTCGGGATCCTGCGGTCGCTGCGCGAACGCGGCGTGGCGATCATCTACATCTCGCACCACCTGCAGGAGGTGCTGGAACTGGCCGACCGGGTCACGGTGCTGCGCAACGGCAGGAGCGTGGAGAGCCGCGACATGGCCGGGGTCACCGCGCCGGACCTGGTGCGGGCCATGGTCGGCCGCGACCTGGCCCAGGAGTACCCGCCGCTGCCCGACCGCCCGGAGGGCCGCGAGGTGCTCAAGGTCTCCGGGCTGCGGGTGAACGGGTTCGCGGGGCCGATCTCGTTCTCGGTGCGGGCGGGGGAGGTCGTGGGATTCGCCGGTCTCGTCGGCGCCGGCCGTACCGAGACCATGCGGGCGATCTTCGGCGCGGACCCCGCCGTCGCCGGGACCATCGCCCTGCGCGGGAAGAGCGTGCGCATCCGGCACCCGAAGGACGCCGTGAAGCACGGCATCAGCCTGCTCACCGAGGACCGCAAGTCGCAGGGACTCGTCCTCGACCTGCCGATCAGCGCCAACGTCACGCTGGCCAAGCTGCGCGGCGTCCTGCTGTCGTTCACCCGCGAACGCGCCCTGGCCGAAGGGCTCGGCGCCCGCCTCCACCTGCGCTCGGCCGGAGTGTCCCAGCAGGTCAGGACGTTGTCGGGCGGCAACCAGCAGAAGGTCGTGCTGGCCAAATGGCTCAACGCCGGATCCGACGTCCTCATCGTGGACGAGCCCACCCGCGGCATCGACGTCGGCGCCAAGTACGAGATCCACGAGCTGCTCCTCGGCCTGGCCGAGGAGGGCAAGGCCCTGCTCGTGGTCTCCTCCGACCTGCCGGAACTGATGGGCATCTGCGACCGCATCCTCGTCTTCTCCCGCGGCAAGATCGCCGGAGAGGTCGCCAGAGCGGACTTCGACGCCGAACGCATCCTCACCCTGGCCTACTCGGGCTACCTCAAGAACGGTGACACACCATGATCAAAAGGCTCGTCCTCGGCGAGGCGGGCATCGGCGTCGCCCTGGTGCTGCTCGCGGGCTTCTTCGTGCTCGCCGCCCCGAACTTCGCCACCGAGCAGAACCTGCGCAACATCATGACCCAGATCACGCTGAACACCGTGCTGGCGGTCGGCATGACCTTCGTCATCCTCGTCGGCGGGATCGACCTGTCGGTCGGCTCGGCCATGGCGCTGTGCGCCGTCGTCTCGGGCACGATGATGGCCGGGTCGTCGTCCGCGGGCGTCCTGATCGGCGCGATCCTGGTGAGCATGCTGGTCGGTGGCGCGGTCGGCTGGCTCAACGGGTTCATATCCGAGCAGTGGCGGGTGCCGTCGTTCATCGTGACCCTCGCCATGCTCAACATCGCCCGGGGCGCCGCCGAGCGCTACACCGACGCGGCGACCATCTACAACCTGCCCGCCGCCCTGAACGATTTCGGAACGCTGACCCTCGTGGGCATTCCGGCGGTGTTCTGGGTGGCGCTGGTCCTGGCCGGACTTGGCTGGTTCGTGCTTTCACGGACTGTTTTCGGGCGGCTCATCTACGCCACCGGCAACAACGAAGAAGC
The DNA here is from genome assembly GCF_009760925.1 of Nonomuraea typhae. GTDB lineage: Bacteria > Actinomycetota > Actinomycetes > Streptosporangiales > Streptosporangiaceae > Nonomuraea > Nonomuraea typhae. The sequence goes on along the minus strand of NZ_VRLV01000008.1, from coordinate 252,448 downwards.
CGTACGCCTTTCCGGGCACAAGACCTCGCGCATCAAAATCGCCGCCTTCGTGATCGCCGGGTTCACCGTCGGGGTGGCGGCCATTCTCTACATGGCCCGGCTCAACATCGCCAGCCCGATTCTGGGGCAGGGGTACGAGCTGAACGCGATCGCCGCCGTCGTCATCGGCGGAGCCTCGCTGATGGGCGGGCGCGGGTCCATGGTCGGTACCTTTCTGGGCGCCTGCCTGCTGGGCGTGCTGACCAATGGACTGCTGCTCATGGGGGTTTCGGACTTCGAGCGGCAGATCATCACCGGGCTGGTCATCCTGGTGGCGGTGGTGCTCGATGCCTATCGGCTGCGGCTGGCTCGAAAGCTCGCGGTCACCCAGCCCGCCAAGGCGGGATTCGGTACGGCCGGCGTCAGTGCGAAATCTTGACCACTGCGCGCTTTCCCTTGACTGCTATCACTCTGAAGGTGAGGTCGTTGATTTTGCTGGGGCCGCCTTGATCGGGTCGTTGCCGCATGAGGTTCACCTGCATTCCGTCGATGGTGGAGCAGGTGAAGTCGACGGCGTTGTCCTCGACGGCGATTTCGATGGGAGTCAGGCCCCATTTGTCGTTCAGGGTAATGGTCTGGCCGTCGGTGACCAGAACTTCGCACCTGGCGTCGTGACAGGCTCTGAGGCTCCTGCCGTCCTTTGCCCGGGGGAGCGGGGTGGGTTTCGGCTTCGGGGCTAGGGACGCCGACGGTGACGGGGTTGTGGGTGTGGGTGGGGTTGCCGCCGGGGTCGTGGTGGTGGGGGCGGCCGCTTCTTCGGTGGTGGATCCGCACCCTACGAGCACTGCGGACAGGGCCACCACGCCCAGCCATGCCACCCGGCCGGTCGGTACTTCTGGCATGTCTCCTCCTCGCCTGCTCCGCGACGTCCTCAGCACTGTCGCATCGTGACCCTGGGACGGGTCCCGGGAGCTTGGCCGGCTGGCTGAGCCGCCTCCTGCTGGGGTGGGCAGGAGGCGGGAACCACTGCCTTTCGGGTGTGGGGACCTTGGTTTTCATGCCAGGCGGAGGGCGAGGGCGGGGCACATGCTGACGGTGCGCTTGGCCTCCTTGGCCATCCAGGCCGGTACTGGGCGGAAGCTCGGGTAGCCGAAGTCGTCCAGGTCGACGAACTCCGGTAGCAGGTGGGCGCACAGGCCGTGGCCCTGGCAGCGGGTCCAGTCCACGTCCAGGCGGTATTCGGGTTCCGGGGTGGCCTCCGGTAAGGGGAGGATGCCGCGGACTGGGCGGCCGCAGGTGCCGCCGTCCCGGTGGGCGGTGATGTCGTCGGCGAACACGTCCAGGGCCGAGAGGATGAATCTGGCCGTGCCGTCGGGGTGGAAGCAGGCGCCGCGTCTTTCGATGGCGCGTACGGCCCGCCGTACCGTGTCGGGGGATCCGGAGCCGTCGGCCAGCGTGCAGAGGGCGCGGGCCACGTCGGGCAGGCCGAGGCGGCAGGGGCCGCACTGGCCGGAGGACTGGGCCGACAGGTAGGAGGCGACGCGGGCGGCTTCGCCCAGGGGGCAGGTGGTGGTGCCTACCGGGACGACGATGCCGGCTCCCAGTTCGCCTCCGGCCAGTTTCATGCCTTCGCGGGAGATGGTTGCCGCCGCGGCTACCGAGGGTTCCAGCCAGGCGCCGTGGTAGCCGCCTACCAGGACGCCGTCGCCGGGTTCCGCTTCGCACAGGTCCAGGACCGTGGACAGGGGCATGCCGGCGGCTACTTCGACCACCGACTCGGTGGCGGCGCCTCCGCTCACGGTCAGCAGGAGGGTGCCGGGTTCGCGGGAGGTGCCGGCGTCGGCGTATCCCGCGGCGCCGAGTTCGGCCAGGACGGCCACCTGGGCGAAGGTTTCGGCGTTGGACAGGAGGGTGGGCAGGCCGTTCACGCCTGAGGAGCTGGCGCGGCGTTTGCGGCCCGGTGGCATCGCGTCGAGGCCGTTGACTCCGCGGACCAGCGCGCCGCCCTCGCCGGAGACGAACCGTTCCGGCAGCCCGACGACCCGGATGCGCAGGTGGCTCTCCTCGGCGCCGGCGACGGCGGCGGCTTTGCGTTCGGCCACCGCGGCGGCCATGGACGCCTGCCCCACCTCGCCTTCGACGGTGGCGATGACCACTTCGCGCGCGTGCAGGGCCTCGGCGGTGAGCACGGCGCCGTCGAGGACCAGGTGCGGGGTTCTGACGAGGAGCATGGCGTCCTTCGAGCTGGCCGGTTCGCCTTCGACGGCGTTGACCAGCACGACGCTCTCGCGCGCGCCCGCCGCCTCGGAGACCGCGCGCAGCTTGCGGCCGAAGGGGAAGGCGGCGCCGCCCCTGCCGCGCAGGTCGACCTCTTCGACCTGGGCGATGAGGTTCTCCAGGTCGCGCGGGGCGGGTGTGCCGTGGACGGTGCGGTGGGCGGGCAGGTCCAGGCGCCGGCAGTGGTCGAGGCCGGCGGTGAGCCGCGCGGGGCCGAGCCGCTGCACGTTCGGCACCCTGTGGGGAATCATGTGGAGTGCTCCCTTCTCAACCGGCTGCCCGGTACTTCCGGCGTGCGGCGTCCAGACTGACGGGCGCTTCGGGCCGCGCGGGCTCCGCGCTCGCCGCGACCGCCGTCGGCGCCTCCACCTCTTCGGGTACGGCCGGCGGCCGCACCATCGTGGCCACCACCCGCACCAGCAGGGCGGCGCCCACGGTGGCCAGGCAGGCCACGTACGACCAGGAGACCCACGCGGCCGGCGGCCGCCCCGCGGTCAGGCCGTGCAGGACGGCGATCGGCCAGGCCAGGTAGGCGCAGGCGTGCAGCGAACGCCAGATCCACGGCTGCGGTGAACCGGCGAACATGCGGCGCAACACCCCGCTGGTCGTGGAGATGACGAGGAGCCCGGCGGCGATCGCGCCCAGGACCAGGGGGCGCTGAACCTTGAACGCCACGTGGACGACCAGCGCCGCCATCGAGACCATGGCCGCGACCCGATGGGCGTACTGGGCATACACGCGCAGGCGCGCGGAAAGGAAGACCCGCTCGGTGGCGACCAGGCCGAGCGCCACGGTCGCGGTCAGCGTCACCAGGGCGATCACGCCCGCGTAGAAATCGAGGAAGCCCAGCAGTTCCAACCCGCGCGGCGATCTGACCAGCGCGTATCCGGACAGCAGCAGCGCGGCGAGCGAGGCGGTCAGCCCGACGCGGACGGGCCGCGTGTCCAGCTTGGACGGCGCATGCCGGGGATTTCGTCGGTGGAGCATTCGTTCCCTCCCAGGGTCGGTTGAGGGTGCGACTCGGGGAAGAGCGGCGGCGCTGTGGCGCTAGCAGCGGCGCCCGCGGTTGATGCAGTTGACGGCGAAGGCCATCAGCCGGTCCGGCATCACGTTGGCGAAGTCGGCGTGGTCGGTGACCGGGTTGTGTTTCTGTTCGGGGAAGGCGTCCAGGGCGTACGAGGCTCCCTGGGGGACGCTGTACGTCAGGACCATCCGGAGCTGGGGGACCGCCCTGGTGCCCTGCGGGCAGCGGCCGTTCTGGGGGAAGACCACGTGCGTGCGGTGGTTGGCGCTGTCGGTGTTCTGGCCGTCCCAGCAACTCGGGAAGTCCAGGAGGCGCACCACCTGGCTGGAACGCGGGCAGAGCGGGTACTTGGTGGTGATCCGGTTGGTGAAGCCGGTGCAGGTCCATGCGGCCCGCGCGTTGGCGCCGCCGTTCGTGGCCGCCTTGGCGTCACCGGTGATCAGCCTGAGGAACCTCGGCATGGCCACCACCCGGCTGCTGGTGTTGTTGCGGAACTGCAGGGTGACCGATCGGGGGCGGAGCACCCTGCCGACGTTGCCGTCCGGGTCGCTGACGTTGTCGTCGACCTTCCTGTCGCGCAGCACCGGCCAGAAGTAGGTGGATCGGTCGTTGAACCGGCAGGTGGTGCCGGCGGCGGCCAGGCTCTGGTCGGTGGAGAAGGCGTCCGTGGAGACGTTGCCCACGTAGTCGTGCAGGTGATGGGCGCCGTTGCGGACGCCGGGGGCCACGATGAAGTTGTCGGGGTTGTTGTGGCCGTTGCCGTTGGTCCCGCAGGCGGAGACGAACGAGCCCCTGGTCTGCAGGAGGTTGCCGCGGGAGTTCGGGGGCACGCGGCGGATGTCGATGAAGTCCTCCAGGAACGGGCCCAGGTCGGCGCACTCCTCCGCCTCGTTGTCGGCGGGCTGGGAGGGCTGCTCGGACGGGTCCTGAGAGGGGTCGTTGGGGTCGTTCGGGTCGTTCTGGTTAGGGTTCTGCGGGTCTTGGGAGTCTTGGCGGTTCTGGTTGAGGTTCTGGTTGTCCTGACCGTTCTGGGAATCCTGACCGTTCTGGCCGGTCTCGTCGTTCGGGTCGTTCGGGTCGTTCGGGTTGTTCGGGTTGTTCTGGTCTGGGTTCTGCGGGTTCTGGTTGGGGTCTTGGTTGCGGTTCTGGGCGTCCTGATCGGGGTTCTGCTCGAGGTTGGGATCGGGGTTCTGGGCGTCTTGCTGATTCTGGTCGGGGTTCTGGGCGTTCTGCCGGTTCTGGTCGCGGTTCTGGTTGCGGTTCTGGTTGCGGTTCTGGTTGTCCTGCTGGGTCTGCTGGCGGCCCTGTTCGGCCGGGTCGCAGTGGTCGGCCCGTGCGGGTGCCGCCACGCCGATGACGGCCGCGGACACCAGCCCGCCGGCCACCAGGGCCAGCGCGGACACGGCCGCAGCCACCGGTTTGGATCTGCTCATCGCGTCACTCCTTAGAGGGTCAGCGCGGTGCCGGGGGTTCTGGCAGCTCGGAGTAATTGACCAGGCCGATGGACTCCAGCAGCGTCATGTGCCGGAGCACGGCGGCGTTCGCCTTGGCGGCGAACTTCCTGACCTCGTCGTTGCGTGTCCCCGCCCGGACCAGCGCCACGACCGCGAAGACCTTGCCGTGCGCCTGGCGCAGCAGGTTGGTGTATTCGCTGTCGTAGTTGGCGGGGGAGGCGGCGGAGATCTGCGCCATCCAGGTCTGCTGGTCGGCCGACGGGGCGCTGGGCAGCGGGACGTTGAGCTTGGCCGCCACGGCCCTCGTCTCGACATCGAGCTTGAGATGATCTTCGATGATGTGACCGGCGACCTCCTTCAAGCGGGCGCTCTGGCCACGCTGCTGGGCCTGCTGGCTGGTCGGGATCTCCCAGAGTCCGGCCTGCCGTACCTTGACCAGCAGGTCGCGGTCGGCGGGTCCGAGCGGGCCCGAGTCGGCCATCGTCCAGCCCGCCTGGGCCGTGGTGCTGCCGGGAGGCAGCACCAGGACGACCGTCACGGCCGCCGCGGCGGCGAACGAGCCGAGCATCAGGAACTCTCCGGTCCCAAGGCGACGGCGAAACCTACGCATGGTCGGGGATACGCGGGTTTCGGGGGGCCGGTTCAGCGGATGGGGGTAGATAGTCCAAATTGACTGGAGTTATCGGAGTGACTACCCATCTGGTAACGAAGGTGTAAAGATGTGGGCCGTGCTAGCTCACTTCGACGGTACAGACGCCGACGAGGAGCATCGCATCTTGGTGCTCTACCAGGAGTTTCGCGGCCCGCTTCTGCGTCACGTGCGCAAGGCGACCGGAAACGACCTCCAATGGGCGGAGGATGTCGTCCAGGAGACGATCGTCCGTGCCTGGCGGAATTCGGCGCGACTGCAATGGGAACCGAGCCTCATCTGGGCGTGGCTGCTGACAGTGGCCCGCCGCATCGTGATCGACGGGCGTCGCCGTAGAAGCGCTCGGCCGCAGGAGGTCGAGCCTCCGGAGGTGGACACCGTCGCCGTCCCCGACGCGTCTGACAGGGCGCTGTCGGCGATCGTGGTCGCCGACGCGCTCCGTGAGCTCTCGGACGAACACCGCGAAGTCATTGAACAGACCTACCTACGGGATCGTACGATAAGTGAAGCGGCGGAGATTCTGGGGATCCCGCCCGGCACTGTCAAGTCCCGGCTGTACTACGGGATCAGGGCACTGCGTGAACTTCTGCGGGAGAAGGGGGCAGCTGGCTGATGCACCACGAGGTGGCCGCTTACGTCCTCGGCGTCCTGGACGAAGAGGAGCATGAGGCATTCGAGCGCCACCTCGAGTCGTGCCCCGACTGTCAGGAGCAGCTCGTGGAGCTGAACGAGGTTCCCGAGCTGCTGGACGGACTCAAACATTCCCCCACGGCCTCGGAAGACTCACATTGACGTAGTGAGGCTTTTCAGGTGGTATCGGTGGTGAGATCTGGGGGAGGTGCCCGGTGGGGTTCAACGCTGACCCCCCTGACAGGCAGTTCGGCGAAGAGGGCGGGCGGCTGTCCTATGGCGGCTACCTGCGTCTACCCGAGCTGCTCGCACAGCAGCAGCCCCAGTCGCAGGCTCCCGACGAGCTGCTGTTCATCACCGTCCACCAGGTGTACGAGCTCTGGTTCAAGCTCCTCCTGCACGAGCTGGAGGGTGCCCGCGCGGCCATGTTCAACGGCGAACTGTGGCAGGCCCGGCACCTCTTCAAGCGCGTGCACGCGGTCGAGCGGGTGCTCGTCGAGCAGGTCGAGGTCCTGGAGACGATGACGCCCCAGGACTTCCTGGAGTTCCGCGCGAAGCTGGCCCCGGCCAGCGGATTCCAGTCGGTGCAGTTCCGCGAGCTGGAGTTCCTGTCCGGCGCGAAGGACGAGCGCTATCTCCAGCGCCTGCGCGATGCCGGCGACGAAGAACTCGCCAGGCTGCGCAGACGCCTGGCCGAGCCCACTCTGTGGGATGCTTATCTCACCGCCCTCTCCCAGCGTGGCCTGCCGGTCTCCGACGCCGAGATCGCGGACTCGCTGCTGGCCGTGGCGAGAGACCGCAGTTCGCACGATGACCTGTGGCAACTGGCCGAAGACCTGCTGACCCACGACGAGACCGCGCAGCTGTGGCGCACGCGTCACGTCCAGATGGTCGAGCGCCAGATCGGCACCAAATCCGGCACCGGCGGTTCGACCGGTGCGCCCTACCTGCGCGGTAGGACCCGTTTGCACTACTTTCCCCTGCTTTGGGAATTAAGAGCCTGGCTATGAAAAGACAGGCGAAATTTGGCAAACCCTCACAAAGGAGTGAGAGCGACATGCCGCTCGACGAGGCCAAGGACGAGCTGCTCCAGCGAGCCGCCCAGAGATGCGCCGCCGGAAACGACCATGTGACCCCCGAGGACGCGCTGGCGTTCCTGCGCGTCTATTACCGCCATGTGGCCCCGGAGGATCTGCTCGACCGCAACCCCATTGACGTGTACGGCCCGGCGATGTCGCACAAGCAGCTGGCCGAGGTGCGACCCCAGGGCAGGGCGGTGGTCAGGGCGTTCACGCCCACCTTGGAGGACAACGGCTGGGACCCCGGCCACTCGGTGGTCGAGGTGGTCACCGATGACATGCCGTTCCTCGTGGACTCCGTGACGATGGAGCTGGATCGCCACGATTTCGGCATCCACCTTGTCGTCCACCCCCAGATGCGGGTGCGCCGCGACATGACGGGCAAGATGCTCGGCCGCGGCCAGGAGGACGTGACCGGGCAGATGCTGGTCGAGAGCTGGATGCACATCGAGATCGACCGCCAGGGCGACCCCGAGGCGCTCAAGGGGATCGAGGCCGACCTCCAGCGCGTGCTGGCCGACGTCCGCCACGCCGTCGAGGACTTCGCCAAGATGCGCGCGCTGGCCGTACAGACCGCGGAGGACCTCACCCTCAACCCGCCGCCGCTGGAGCCTGCCGAGGTCGAGGACAGCCTCGACCTGCTGCGCTGGCTCGCCGACGGGCACTTCACCTTCCTCGGCTACCGCGAGTACCGCCTGGAGCACACCGAGCACGGCGACGAGCTGCGCTCCCTGCCCGGGGCCGCGCTCGGCATCCTGCGCGACGACAGGGTCGGCTCGGAGAGCTTCTCCGCGCTGCCGGCCGAAGTGCGCGCCAAGGCCCGCGAGAAGCAGCTGCTCATCATCACCAAGGCCAACTCGCGCGCCACCGTGCACCGGGCCGCCTACCTGGACTACATCGGCGTCAAGCTGTTCTCGCCCGAGGGCGAGGTCATCGGCGAGCGCCGCTTCCTGGGCCTGTTCACCCACGTCGCCTACAACGAGTCGATCTCCCGCATCCCCGTGCTGCGCCGTAAGCTCGCCGAAGTGCTGGAGAAGGCCGGCCTGGCCGCCGACAGCCATGACGGCAAGGACCTCATCGAGATCCTGGAGACCTTCCCGCGCGACGAGCTGTTCCAGACCTCGGTCGAGCAGCTCGTGCCGATCGCCCTGGGCGTGCTGCGCCTGCGCGAGCGCAAGCAGGTCAGGCTCTTCCTGCGCCGCGACGACTACGGCCGCTACATCTCCTGCCTCATCTACCTGCCGCGCGACCGCTACACCACGAAGGTCCGGCTCAAGATGCAGGAGCTGCTGCTCAAGGCGCTCGGCGGCAGCACGCTCGACTACAGCGCGATGATCGGCGAATCCGCCCTGGCCCGCCTGCACGTGGTGGTGCGCGGGGAGCGCGGCAAGCAGCTCCCGCCGCCCACCGTGGACGTCGAGGAGCTGGAGGCGCGCCTGGCCGCGATCACCCGCTCCTGGGAGGACGACCTGGCCACCGCCATCACCGAGATGACCACCGAGGAGGAGGGCCCCGGGCTGATCCGCCGCTACCAGTCCGCCTTCCCCGAGGGCTACAAAGCCGACTTCCCGCCCAAGATGGCCGTGGTCGACCTGCGCCGCCTGGAACAACTCGCCGGCACGCCCGACGACGAGGTCGGGATCAACCTCTACGAGCCGTATGACGCCACCGAGGGCGAGCGCCGGCTGAAGATCTACAAGCTCGGCACCCCGATCTCGCTGTCCAAGGTGCTCCCGCTCATCCAGCGCCTCGGCGTCGAGGTCGTGGACGAGCGCCCCTACGAGGTCGACCGGGACAACGACCCGGAGACCAAGAACGCCTGGATCTACGACTTCGGCCTGCACTACAAACCCTCGCCCGAGGTCGATCGCAACGACTTCAAGCGCCTGTTCCAGGACGCCCTGTCGGCCCTGTGGAAGGGCGAGGTCCAGGCCGACAACTTCAACGCGCTGGTGCTGTCGGGCGGGCTCACCTGGGAACAGGTCGAGATCCTGCGCGTCTACGCCAAGTACCTGCGCCAGGCCGGCACCACCTTCAGCCAGCGCTACATGGAACGCGTCCTCGGGGGCAACGTACGGCTGGCGCGGCTGCTGGTGCGCCTGTTCGAGGCCAGGCTCGACCCGCGGCGGGCCGACGACGTCCGCGAGGACCTGGTCGAGGCGCTCAACGAGGAGATCCTGGGCGCCCTCGACGAGGTCGCCTCCCTGGACGAGGACCGCATCCTGCGCGCCTACCTGGAGATGATCCAGGCCACCCTGCGCACGAACTACTTCCAGACCGGGCCGGACGGGCAGCGCAAGCCGTACATCGCGCTGAAGTTCGACCCGCTGGCGATCAGCGTGCTGCCGCTGCCCCGGCCGAAGTACGAGATCTTCGTCTACTCGCCGCGGGTCGAGGGCGTGCACCTGCGCTTCGGCAAGGTCGCCCGCGGCGGCCTGCGCTGGTCGGACCGCATGGAGGACTTCAGGACCGAGATCCTCGGCCTGGTCAAGGCGCAGATGGTGAAGAACACCGTCATCGTGCCGACCGGGTCGAAGGGCGGGTTCGTGGTCAAGCGGCCGCCGGTCGGCGGAGGCCGCGAGGAGCTGATGGCCGAGGGCATCGCCTGCTACCGGACCTTCATCTCCGGCCTGCTCGACGTCACCGACAACCTCGTGGACGGCAAGGTCGTGCCGCCGCCGGACACCGTCCGGCACGACGGCGACGACACCTACCTGGTCGTCGCCGCGGACAAGGGCACCGCGACGTTCTCCGACATCGCCAACAGCGTGGCCAAGGAGTACGGCTTCTGGCTGGGCGACGCGTTCGCCTCCGGCGGCTCCGTCGGCTACGACCACAAGGCCATGGGCATCACCGCACGCGGCGCGTGGGAGTCGGTGAAGTACCACTTCCGCACCATGGGCGTGGACATCCAGCACACCGACTTCACCGTCGCCGGCATCGGCGACATGTCCGGCGACGTCTTCGGCAACGGCATGCTGCTCTCGCAGCACATCCGGCTCGTGGCCGCCTTCGACCACCGGCACATCTTCGTCGACCCCACCCCCGACGCCGCCCGTTCCTTCGCCGAACGGCAGCGCCTGTTCACCCTGCCGCGCAGCTCCTGGGAGGACTACTCCAGCGAGCTCATCTCGGCCGGCGGCGGCGTGTTCCCGCGCACGGCCAAGTCCATCCCGATCACCCCGCAGGTCCGCCAGGCCCTGGGCATCGCCGAAGGCGTCACCTCGATGGCGCCCAACGACCTGATCAGCGCCATCCTGAAGGCCCCGGTGGACCTGCTGTGGAACGGCGGCATCGGCACCTACGTCAAGGCCGGCGCCGAGTCCAACGCCGACGTCGGCGACAAGGCCAACGACGGCCTGCGCATCAACGCCGCCGACCTGCGCTGCAAGGTCATCGGCGAGGGCGGCAACCTGGGCTTCACCCAGCTCGCCCGCATCGAGTTCGCACTCAACGGCGGCCTGGTCAACACCGACTTCATCGACAACTCCGCCGGCGTGGACACCTCCGACCACGAGGTCAACATCAAGATCCTGCTCGACCAGGTGGTGCGCGACGGCGAGCTGACCGACAAGCAGCGCAACCAGGTCTTCACCTCGATGACCGACGAGGTCGCCGAGCTGGTCCTGCGTGACAACTACAACCAGAACGTGGTCCTGGCCGGCGCCCGCGCGCAAGGGCCGGAGATGCTCCACATCCACGCCCGTTACCTGCGCAAACTGGAACGGGAAGGGCTGGTCAGCCGCGAGCTGGAGTTCCTGCCCTCCGACAAGCAGCTCGCCGAACGCCGCCAGGCCAGGCTCGGGCTGACCGCGCCGGAGTTCTCCGTCCTGCTCGCCTACACCAAGCTCGTCGTGGACGCCGAACTGCTGAACTCCGACCTGCCGGACGACCCGGCGCTGGCCCCGTGGCTGGTGTCGTACTTCCCGTCCGCGCTGCGCGAGCGCTTCCGCAGCTACATGGACGCCCACCCGCTGCGCCGCGAGATCATCACCACCTGCGTGGTGAACGAGCTGGTCAACTCCGCGGGCACCACGTTCATGTTCCGCCTCGGCGAGGAGACCGGCGCCTCCACCCCCGACATCGTGCGCGCCTGGCTGGTCACCCGCGAGGTCTTCGACCTGTCGAGCTTCTACCGCGCGGTCGAGGAACTGGACAACAAGGTTGACACCAGCACGCAGATCGCGATGCTGCTGGAGGCCCGCAAACTCGCCGAGCGCGGCACCCGCTGGCTGCTCAACAACCGCCGCCCGCCGCTCGACCTGGCCGGCTCGGTGAACTTCTTCGTCAAGGGCGTCAACGGGCTCCTGTCGCACATGCCCAAGCTGCTGACCGGGCCCGACCTGGCCGCCTTCGAAGAGCGCCGCGACGCGTTCGTGGCCCGCGGCGTGCCGATTGAGCTGGCCGAGCGCGTGGCCGCCATGGTCCCCGCGTACTCCACCTTCGACCTCGTCGAGGTCGGCTCGCTCGTCGACCGGCCGGTCAACGAGGTGGCCGAGGTCTACTTCGACCTCGCCGACCGCATCCAGCTCGCCCAGTTGCGCGAGCGCGTCATCGCCCTGCCGCGTGACAACCGGTGGAACGCGATGGCCCGCTCCGCCCTGCGCGACGACCTCTACGCCGCCCACGCCGCGCTGACCCGCGACGTGCTGGCCCACACCGTGCCGGGCACCTCACCCGAGGAACGCCTGGCCCGCTGGTCGGAGGCCAACTCCGCGGCGGTCGGCCGGGCCAAGCAGACGCTGTCGGAGATCTGGGAGAGCGACAACTTCGACCTGGCCACGCTGTCGGTCGCCCTGCGCGCCATCCGGACGCTGGTCTCCTCCACGAGCCTGCCGCACACGGAATAGACGAGGTACGGCGTCCCGGCTCACCGGTGGCCGGGACGCTCCGCCGTACCAGAGGGGTTATTTCCCGAACGCGCGGATCATGCCGCCGTCGTGGGCGATGACGATGGCGCGGCTCTTCGAGGAAGCCGGCGGGATGGACGTCGCGTACTGGTGGATCTCGGACATCTTCAGGGAACTCTTGAGCCGATCTCCCTTGATCGCCCACCGGGCGGTGTCGGGCACGGGGATGCCGTCGCTCACGGCGCTTCCGATCCGCGGCTCCACGGTGATGTTCCTGGTCAGGGTGTACTGGACGAAGGCGCCGCCGTCCTTGGTGCGCAGGGCGTACACGGGATACTCGCTGGCGCTCACGATGGGGTTGTAGAAGTAGCCCCCGCGCTTCCACACGCTGCGGTCCTCGGCGATCCGCGCGGCGATGTCCGTGGTGTACGGCCCGTCGGACAGCAAGTCGGCGGCGACGCCCTTCTTGCCCGCCTCGGCCACCGTCGCGTGCAGCGGGGCCATGAGCTTGGGGCCGATCAGCACGCTCTTGTCGTCGGACGGCACCAGCGTCGCATACCCCTGCGCGTCGACCTCCACCTCCGGCAGGCCGGCGCCGCGCTGCACCTCCGCCGCCGAGCCGAGGTACCACCGCGCACCGGACCTGGCGAAGACCAGGAACGTCGGCCGCCCGTCGCGCGGCACCAGCACGCTGAACCACGGCGCCTTCTCCTCCGGCCGGAAGCGCGGGACCAGCAGCTCGGGCTCGCCCCACACCCGCTGCGGCGGACGGTTGCCGCTGGCGGTGAAAGCGGCCGCGGTGAGCTCCTTCTGACCGTCGCGGGTGAGGTCGCCCTCCAGCTTCAGCGTGCTGTAGCCGCGGGCGGCCGCGGCGCGCAGCACGTTGTCGGAGGCGGTGAAAGCGGTGAAGACCTCGCGCGCCTCCTCCGGCGTGATCGGCGGCGCCGTGGGCGAGGGAGAAGGGGTGGGCGAGGCGCTGACCGGCGCGCGGGTGACGCCCGCGGCCTGGGGCGTCGGCGTCCCGGATGGCGTGCCAGAACAGGCGACCGCCCCGGCCAGCAGGCCGACGGCGAGCGCCAGCACCTTCCGCCGACCATATGCACGCACCTCGCCATGTTATTGGGGCGGGCGAGGGTCGCGTACCCTTGGGAGACGTGGCAGACAAGGATCCGGCAGAAGAGATCAGCGAGCTCGCGAACACGCTCCGCAACATCCAGGACGTGCTCGACCTCGACGCTATGCGCAAGCAGATCGCGGAGCTCGAGGAGCAGGTCGCCGCGCCGGACCTCTGGGACGACCCCGAGAAGGCGCAGAAGGTCACGAGCAAGCTCTCCCATCTGCAGGGCGAACTCAACCGGGTCGAGGGCCTGGCCAGGCGGCTGGACGACCTCACGGTCCTCTACGAACTGGCCGCCGAGGAAGGCGACGACGACACCCGCGCCGAAGCCGACAAGGAACTTGTCACGCTGCGCTCCGACATCGGCGCCATGGAGGTCCGCACCCTGCTGTCGGGCGAGTACGACGCCCGCGAGGCGCTGATCACGATCAACTCCCAGGCCGGCGGCGTCGACGCGGCCGACTGGGCGGAGATGCTGCTGCGCATGTACCTGCGCTGGGCCGAGCGCAAGAACTACTCCACCGAGGTCTACGAGACCTCCTACGCGGAAGAGGCCGGGATCAAGTCGGCCACCTTCACCGTCAAGGCCCCCTACGCGTACGGCACGCTGCGTGGCGAGCACGGCACCCATCGCCTGGTGCGCATCAGCCCCTTCGACAACCAGGGCCGCCGCCAGACCTCCTTCGCCGGCGTGGACATCGTCCCGGTCGTGGAGCAGACCGACCACATCGACATCATCGAGGACGAGATCCGCGTCGACGTCTACCGCTCCAGCGGACCCGGCGGCCAGGGCGTCAACACCACCGACTCGGCCGTCCGCATCACCCACCTGCCGTCCGGCATCGTGGTCTCCTGCCAGAACGAGCGCTCCCAGCTGCAGAACCGCGCCACCGCCATGGCCGTCCTCCAGGCCAAGCTGCTCGAGCGCAAGCGGCAGGAGGAGGCGGAGAAGATGTCGGAGCTGCGCGGCGCCACCACCACGTCATGGGGCACGCAGATCCGCAACTACGTCCTGCACCCGTACCAGATCGTGAAGGACCTGCGCACCGGCACCGAGGCGGGCAACCCGACAGCCGTCCTGGACGGCGACCTCGACGAGTTCATCGAGTCGGAGATCCGCTGGATGCGCCGCCAGGAGTCAGGCACCGACTAGGTGCCGGGCCGCCAGGGCGAAAAAGAGCAGGAGGAGCAGCACAAAGACGACGACGGCGGGTGAAAGGCCGCCGAAGCCCTGATTGTGCATCCGCTCACGGTTGGCACGGCACAGCGCGCATCGGCCCTCGATGACCGGATGGGCGCACTGCGCGCAGACGAGGTCTTCGCAACTCATGTCAGCCCCAAGTGTAGCCGCACAATCGTTTTGTTTCCGTTATGGACGTTCCATGCCAGTCTTCCCCCTAGACTGTGCTCTGGCCAATCGGAACGTCGATCATCAGTAAAGATGGACGCCCCCGGTCGGCCACGGCGGGAAGTGGGCATGTGCCACCCTTGCTTCCGCCCTGACCCCTAGACTGGCATGCCGTGATGCTCTCGTGATCCATTTCGATAATGTCACCAAGGTCTACGCGAACCAGAACCGGCCCGCTCTCGACCACGTCTCCGTCGACGTGGACAAGGGCGAGTTCGTGTTCCTCGTCGGTCCCTCGGGATCAGGCAAGTCCACCTTTCTCCGCCTGGTCCTCAAGGAAGAGCGGCCCAATTCGGGTGCGATCCATGTCGCAGGCAAGGATCTGGCCCGGCTGTCGAACTTCAAGGTGCCGCACCTGCGCCGCCGTATCGGCTGCGTCTTCCAGGACTTCCGGCTGCTTCCGAACAAGAACGTCTACGAGAACGTGGCGTTCGCGCTCGAGGTCATCGGAAAGCCGCGGCGGTTCATCCGCAAGGTAGTCCCGGAAGTCATCGAGCTGGTCGGTCTCGAAGGCAAGGCGCACCGCATGCCCGACGAGCTGTCCGGCGGCGAGCAGCAGCGCGTCGCCATGGCCCGCGCGTTCGTCAACCGGCCCATGATCCTGCTGGCCGATGAGCCGACGGGCAACATCGACCCCGCGACGAGCATCGGCATCATGAAGGTGCTCGACCGCATCAACCGGACCGGTACGACGGTCGTCATGGCCACGCACGACGCGGCCATCGTGGACTCCATGCGCAAACGGGTCGTGGAACTTGAGGACGGCAAGATCGTCCGCGACCAGTCGCGTGGCGTCTACGGCCAGGCGTACTGACAGGGAGCTACAGACACACCATGCGGGCGAACTTCATCTTCTCCGAGGTCTGGATCGGCCTTCGCCGCAACCTGACCATGACCATCGCGGTGGTCATCACCGTCGCCGTCGGCATGGCGATGCTGGGCGTCGGCCTGATGATCAACTACCAGGTCGGCCTGATGAAGAACTTCTGGTACGACAAGGTCGAGATCTCGGTCTTCCTGTGCGGCGAGAACACCCCGATGCCCTCGTGCAAGGGCAAGGCGGTGACGCCCGAGCAGACCACGACGCTCCAGGGCGAGATCAAGGGCATCCCGGGCGTCCAGGACGTGGCCTTCGAGAACCAGGCGGCGGCCTACGCCAACTTCAAGGCGGCCTTCAACGGCAACCCGGTCCTGGTCCAGGCGGTCCGGGTCGAGGACATGCCCGAGTCGTTCCGCGTGAAGCTGGCCGACCCCGACAACTACCAGCCGGTCATCCAGGCGCTCAGCGGCAAGCCCGGCATCTCCCAGGTGATCAACCACAAGGACCTCATCAGCAGGTTCTTCGAGATGCTCGACATGCTGCGGTTCTTCGCCCTGGTCGTCGCGGTCGTCCTGGTCCTGGCCGCCGCCCTGCTGATCGGCAACACCGTGCGGCTGTCGGCCTACAACAGACGGCGGGAAACCGGCATCATGCGCCTGGTCGGCGCCTCGAACCTCTACATCCAGCTCCCGTTCGTCATGGAAGGCGTCATCGCCGGCCTGGTCGGCGGCGTCTTCGCGGCCATCATGCTCATCGTGACCAAGGTCTTCATCTTCGAGAAGCTCGCCGAGTACGTCGGCTCGCCCGCAGCCCTCGGCTGGGACTCCGTGGCCTCGGTCATCTCCCTCACGATGGTCATCGGCGTGGTCATCTGCGTGCTCGCATCCTTCGTCACGCTCCGCCGTTACCTCCGGGTGTAAGAGAACGCCGGTACAGTCGAACCATGCCACGTGAGACCGGGCGGAAGGTCATCGCCCAGAACAAGCGTGCCCGGCACGACTTCCACGTCGAGGACACCTTCGAGGCGGGGCTCGTGCTGCAGGGCACCGAGGTGAAGTCGCTGCGCGAGGGCCGCGCCTCGCTCGTCGACGGCTACGCCAGCATCGACGACGGCGAAGCGTGGCTCATGAACGTCCACATCCCCGAATACGCGCAGGGGACGTGGACCAACCACACCGCCCGCCGCAAGCGCAAGCTGCTCCTGCACCGCAAGGAGATCGAGAAGCTGGCCGCCAAGACGAAGGAGGGCGGGCTGACGATCGTGCCGCTGCAGCTCTACTTCAAGGACGGCAAGGCCAAGATCGAGATCGGGATCGCCCGCGGCAAGAAGGACTGGGACAAACGCCAGTCCCTGGCCGAACAGCAGGCCAAGCGGGAGATGGCCAGGGCGCTGCGGCACCGCAACCGATGAAGCGCGCCCGCCGTACCCTCGCCGCGGCCGTGAGTCTCACGGCCGCGAGCCTGACGCTGACCGGATGCTTCGCGGAGCCGTCGGCGCACGACGCCGTGCGCGACTTCCTGGTCGGCTGGCAGTCGGAGGACTACGAGCTGGCCGCCGGCCGCGCCGACGGCGACCCCGCCGTCGTACGCAAGGCGCTCGAGGCGGCCAAGCTCGACCTCGACGCCGCCTCCTTCCGCTTTCGCGTCACCTCGCTCGCGCGCGAGGGCGACAACACCACGGCCAAGTTCAAAGCCGAGGTGGACCTGGGCGAGAACAGCCCGCTGTGGGAGTACGAGAGCACGCTGCCGCTGCACCTGGTCAACGGCCTGTGGAAGGTGCGCTGGTCGCAGTCGGTGCTGCATCCCCAGCTCAAGGACGGCCAGCGCTTCGCCGTACGACCCAGCTCCCAGCCGCGGCAGAAGGTGCTCGACCGGACCGGCGAGGCGCTCCAGCGCCCCGGGCGCCTGTACGTCGTCGGCGTGACCCCCTCCGAGCTCGGCGACCAGACCTCCAGCGTGGTCAAGCAGCTCGCCACGATCACCGGCTTCGCCGAGGACCGCCTGCTGAGCCGGGTCCGCTCCTCTCCGCCGGGCGACTTCGTCCAGCTCGCCACGTTCGGCAAGGACCGCTACCTGGACGTCCAGGCCAAGATCGCGGCGATCCGCCCGAGGGTCCGGGTCGAGCCCCAGGACCAGCCCGTCGACCCCGCCCCGCCGCGCGACATCGTGGGCAAGGTCGGCGCCCTCACCCCGGAGACCGAGGTCAAGCTCGGCGGCCCGCAGCGCGCCGGCGACTCCGTGGGGCGCAACGGCCTGCAGAAGGCATACCAGAACCACCTGACGGGCTCCACGAAGACGCAGGTGATCACCCTCGACCTCAAGACGGGCGAGGACGCCGCGGTCCTCAAGGAGTGGCCTGGCCGCCCCAACGGCCCCGTCCACACCACCATCGACACCGTCACCCAGACGGCCGCCGACGCCGCCGTCCTGCCCACCCAGGCCGGCACGCTCGTCGCCGTCAAGGCGTCCACGGGCGAGATCCTGGCCATCGGCACCAAGGACATGAGCCAGGTCAAGGACGCGCTGGGCGGCACATACCCGGCGGGCACCGCCTTCTCGATCGTGGCCGCCGACGCCCTGCTCAAGGCCGGCGTGAAGCGGACTCAGAAGCTCCGCTGCCCATCCGAGCGCACCGTCGGCGGCGCCAGGTTCGTCCAGACCGCCACCCGGACGCAGCCGGTGGCCACCTTCCAGGAACACTTCGCCAACGGCTGCGTCACCGCCCTGGCCTCGCTGGCCCGCCGCGTCAAGCCCGAAGACCTCAAGCGCAGCGCCCAGGCATACGGCATCGGCGTCACCTGGCAACTGCCCCTGAAGTCCTTCAACGGCCAGATGCCCGACCTCGTCACCGACGCCGACAAGGCCAAAGCCATCGCCGGCCAGAGCGTCGAGGTCAGCCCGCTGTCCATGGCCCTGATCGCCGCCGCGGTGAAATCCGGCACCTGGCACCCGCCGTCGCTGGTGACCAGCCCCGACCGCCCCGACCCCGCCGCAGAACAGGCCGCCGCAGAACCGCCCGCCGCCGTCCCCGTGGACCCCGCCGTGCGCAGCGCGCTGTTCCCGATGATGCGCGCCGGCGTCACCAGCTCACCCGCCGCCCAGGCGGGCGCCGGCCAGGTGTACGGCGTCGCCGCCGCCGTGCCCGGTCAGCAGCTCGGCTGGTTCGTCGGCTGGCAGGGGGATGTGGCGATAGCCGTACTGACCAAGAACTCCGACGCCGCCTCCACCGCAGGGCGGTTCTTCCAGGCCCTTCGTAACCCTCAGTAGTTTTTTATCACTCTGAGCAACCATTAAGGGCGTGAGATGCGTCTTACTCAGTGATTGGGCCCGCTCGGGGGGTTGCGGACTCAGTCGCCGCGATGATCAGGACTTCATCTCGGGGGAAGTCCTGCCGTCCGGACCGGCTTGACCCTGCCGGTCGGCCCCGGGGACGCGTGACGCTGTGCCGCGTTCCCGGGGCTTCGGCATGTCCGGGGGAATATGAGTTGGCGTCCGTGGTGTTCATCGATGTATCTTGCTTGTTGCTCGTCTCCCTCGCGGAGGCGTGTTGACAACTGAACATGGGGGTGACTGGTTTCGACTTTGACCTTGCAAGGCAGGGGAAGCGGGCCGAGGACGGCGGACATAACCTCGTTAATCCTGTGACCGCGAACAATAAGTGCCAATAAGAAGCACTCCGAGGTCAGCCAGGGTTCCCTGGCTCTCGCTGCCTAAGTAGCGAAACCTCTGTCAGCCTGAGCACGCCCTCGGCTCAGGACCTGGCATCGCTAGAGGGCTCCACCGCTCGACCCGGCCACGGGGGAGAGCGGGAAAACAAACAGTGGCTGAGCCTGTCGGCGACGCGCCTGCGTGAGCGCCGGGGCTGAGAACACGTTAAGCAGGCTGCGCCCGGAGAAGTCCTGGTTTGGGGTTGAAGGACCCGGGTTCGATTCCCGGCACCTCCACGAAAGCATGGTCTTGCCCTCTGCGCCCTTCGGGCGTGGGGGGCAAGTCTGTTTTCTTGGGTTTACAAGCATTGTGCTCCGCTTCGCTCCGCGCGTTCCTCCAGTCGGGGCGCGGCCCCGACCCCTATCGGGCCTCCCTTCGGTCGGGCTGCCTTCTTGGGTCCCACCCGTTGCCCGGCTAGGTGGTTGCGCCGCTGGAGCCCGCCCTTGATCGGTGGGCCTCGCTTCGCTTGGACCTTGTGGCTGGTTTGCCGGGCTGTAATGGCGGCTTAGGTGTCCGTGGGTTCTGAGTATCGGTGTCGATCCGGATTCAGGCAGGCATGGGCGCAGTGAGCTTGTTCCGCTTTGACGGACGCCACCGGTGTGTCGGCCAGGGGGCCAGGGTGGGGCCTCGTAGTCCGACGGGACTGTGGTAGTCCGGCTGCTGGGCAGCCGATGCAGGCTGTAACGGTCCTCGATGGTTTGAGATCTCCGAGGTAGCTGAGTCATGCCGCGCTGGTGTGAGATCGTGACCTGCACAGATGAATGTGTACTATGCTTGGTACATGTCGAAGATGCAGCGGACCAACGTCTATGCCGATCCCGAGGACCTGGCCCAGATTAAGGAGAACGCCCAAAGGCTTGGTGTTTCCGAGGCTGAGCTGATTCGGCGTGGTATCAAGCTGGCCGCCATGTCCACCAGGGTCTGGGACGAGCCGCTCGACTTCCCCGAGTTCGACAGCGACGGTAGCCCCCTCACTTCCGAAGTCATTCACCAGGCCGTAGTCGATGGGGCCGTGAAGTGATCGTCGTCGCCGACACTTCCGGACTGATCGCCTCGGTGGATCGCAAGCTGGGTTCCTCCGAACGGGAGGCCTGCCGCCGCGTCCTGTCGGAGGCCAGTACGGTAATCGTGTCTCCTTTGGTGCTGGCCGAGGTAGACCATGTTGCCTCGCAGAGGTTCGGCCTGAAGGAGCGCGACGTCCTGATCGGCTTCATCGTCGCTCAGGTGCGTCGTATGCGCTTCCAAATGCCTGAGCTGGACGCCGACAAGCTGGAGGCCGCCCTGGGCATCCGGTCCCGGTACGGACAGCTTCGGCTTGACCTGGCCGACTGTATGAACGCGGTGCTCGCAGCTGACTACCGCACCGATGCGATCCTCACTCTCGACCAGCGAGACTTCCGCGTCATCAAGCCCTTGACCGGGTCCCCGGCCTTCCGGATCCTTCCGTTCGATCGGTAGTGGGACGCTTGGCGAGCTCAAGCAGCAGGGACGAGGATGTGGGTGTCCCCACCGCATATTCTCCTGGTCAAACCATGGATGCTCAGAGATCTCGTCCGACCGAGGTGAGCGTCCGCCAGTTCGTCAACGACTCCGGTAGCGTCCCGCGCGGCTTGCGTGAGGGAAGGCGCTTGTACGAGGTGCGGGTTGATCCGGACGCAGCGATCGACGATGAGCTGTGTGATCCGTTCGAGGGACCGGCCTGTGGGCCGGCATGAGCGGGGTGTTCTGGACACGAACATCGTGGCCGCCTTCAAGTTCTTCGATCCCGCTGGACTACCTATGGAGTCGGCGATCATGGCTGTGACGCTCGGTGAACTGTCGCGTTGCCCGTACGCCACCGATGATGCGGTCAAACGCGCCGGGAGAGTCGCGGTGCGCCCGCATGCTGAGGCGGCGTTCGGCGATCCGGTGTCGTACGACGCCGAGGCGGCCCGGATGTTCGGGCAGTTCTGCGCCGTGGTGTACGCGCGAGGACGACAACCGCCAGCAACGAACTGCCGTGGTTCAGGGTGAACCTCAAGGACTTCGCCGGCTTGGAACGGCTGGTGGACGTGATCGCTGTGACGCGACCTCACGGAGCGACAGGCTGGCGCAAGAGGTCTGCCTTGTAGAGGGGACCATGACGAGCGGCTGGCCGACGGCTTTCCCGAGAGACCTTTCGCCGGGCCCGATTGGTCAAGCGTGGCCAGTCCGCTTCAACGGACGATCGCCTGACGCAGCTTCATCACCTGAGACATGGTGTTCGAGTAGGCGGTGATTAGGTCCACAGATATGGTCTTGCCCTCTGCGCCCATCGGGTGTGGGGGGCAAGGCTGTTTTCTGGGGTTTACAGGCATGGCGCTCCGCGCGTTCCTCCAGTCGGGGCGTTGCCCCGACCCTGGAGGGCCTCCTTTCGGTCGGGCTGTCCTTCCTAGTGGTCGCGCCCGTTAATTCGTCGGGGGTGGAGGGTTGAGCCAGGCTGTGGTGTCACCGAGGTAGAGGCCGCAGGCGCAGTCGAGGGCTTCTTGCGGTGTGCCGGTTGGGTAGCCGCTGGGCAGGACAGATTTTTCGTAGTCGTCGTGGCTTGCGCGGTAGATGGCAAAGCCCCAGCTGGTGGCCGATCCGGTGTACCGGAGCCGGCAGAGCGGCAGGTTGGTGCCGTCGAGGAGGTGGCCGGCGATGTAGGCGAACTCGCCGTGGTGGCGGACGGTGATGCCGGCGAGCTGAGGCCAGCGCTCGCGTGCCCGCGCGATCAGGCGCTGGCGCAGCGAGATCCGGGTTGAGTCGGGTGGCCTGGCCATATGGCCATCATGCCCTGCTATAGAGGCTTCACCATGAAGCGCATGCCCCTCAGCCCTTACCTCATACGCCTGCTCGATGCTGACCGCGCCGAATTGGAGTCGGTGTCACGGCGCGTCTCAGAGGTAGATGCGCTTCGGCAGCCGGTAGGGCACGTTGGCCGGGAGCGTTTGCCCGTGGGCCTCTGCATGGCTCTCACGGACGTTCTGGCTCCCTCAAGGTGCTCGGCAACGCGACCGTGGGCGACGGCACCACCAGCCGCAGCCTGGACCTCCTCTCCAGCGCCGCCGGCGCCACCTGGCACAACCGCATCAGCATCGAAGTGCCCGACCAGACCGGCGCCCTCCAAAGCGCGCTCGAGATCCCCTTCGCGCCATGGAACGTCGCGAACGGATACGGCATCGCCGCCCAAGACGTCTACGTCCGAGCTATCGCGAAGCTGATCGCCGGAAGCGTCCCCATGATCGTCGAAGGCGCGCCCGGCACATCTACCTGTCGTCCACGGACGGCACCAACATCGGCGGCAAGGACTCCTACCGCCGCTGGGCGATCCAAGGCGACAACAGCACGGAGGGCGGCCCAGTTCGGCAGTCTCGGATTCGCCACCGAGGCCGGCGAGCGATGGGCGGTCGGACTCCGCAACGACTCCACCGACGACCTGCACATCCGCAACACCGCCCAGGGCGTCACGGGCTCCTGCTCGAAGACCGCGCCACGGCGCCCAACTTGAGCCTGCTCACCGCGACGAAGAACTACGGCGGCGGCGCCGGAGTCGTCTACATCCCGAACGCGGCCACGCCACCCGCCACCAACCCGGCCGGCGGCGGCCTGCTCTACCCCAAAGGCGGGCTTCTCAAGTGGCGCGACCCGGCGGGCGGCATCGCCGCGTTCGGGGACGTTGCCCTCATGGCTTCGACCAGGTACGAGAACCATGAGGAAGTCCTGACCGGCAGCGGCTTCGTTATCACCGGTCTGAACGGAACCGTGACACTCTGGAACACCGTGCAGTGTGTCCTCAGGGTCCCGACCGACCAGGAGCAAATTAACTGATCGTCAAGAGTAAAGGGCAGGTGGGGTGATGCTCTTCTCAAGAGATCCGATCCTCTCGGGTGTGACATTCGGAAATCTCGCGGCGTTGCGCCACCTGCCTCCTGGGATGCGGTTCGGGGAGCAGCCCGACCCGCTGCTGGCACTCATCGCCGGTCAACTCCGCGAGCTACCGCGTGATGCCGACCTTGACGAATGGGCCGTCGAGAATCATGCCGCAACGTGCTGTTCGGCACTGCTGCGGCGAGAGTGGGAGCAGGTTGCCCGTAGGTTCCGGCGTGAGCCGCACCCTGACGACACCGCATCGGTAGATCTGGTGCGGGCAGGCGAGCAGGCAGGCTGGACTCCGGAACTCATCGAAACGGGTGACGACGACCTGGTGGCGCAGTTACGGACCGTCTGGGATCAGCCTGACCTTCATGCCGCCTTGCGACGTTTTCTGAGCCCGATGCCGATGTGCATGCTCAGTGAGTATCTGGCCGGCGATGAACCGGCCGTCTCTCCCTTGACGTGGGTGCTCGCGCATCACCGCACGACTGCGGTGGGGGAGGTCCTTTACCTGATCGCGGAGAACGCCATCCCCGCCGGCTGGAAGAGCATCGGCGTCCCGCGAAGGGATCTTCGGCTTCACCTCACGGCGAGGTCGGCACGACATCCCGTGACGGTGACCGGCCTGCTCATTGGCTCCGTCGGCATCGAGGTACGGGCGCACTGCCGCCTTCCCCAGCGCACGCCCACAGGCGACATCAAGTGGGGAGGGTTCGCCGAGGCATTCGACGACCAAGGATTCCGATACCTGATGGGCCGCGCAGACAGGGACACGCAGCTTGGCCCTGTCGCTCAGTTTCGCCGGGAAGGGATCCTGAGCAGGAGCCACCGGCAATATCTGCGGCAGAACATCTACCCCTGCCCACCGCAGGGAAGCACAGCCCTGACGCTCATCTCTCTCGGACACTCCCGAGCCGAATACCCGGGGAGGGAGTGGTCCGCCGAGATGATCCTGAGTTCGGAGCCGGACCGGACCGAAGTCACCATACCTATCATCGACTCCCCCATGGATGCTTGACCCAACTGCGGATTGCGGGGACGGCGGAAATCGCGCTTGCGTGCGATCCGGGCGCCTTAGGCGGGAGGGACGGGGCTTCAGTCGGCGAACACCACGCTATGCGCCGCCTGCGTCAGGTGAGCCTGAACCGGGGCGGGTATCCCGATTCGGTTCCAGTGGAAGATCGCGTGGTGAGCCAGGATCGCACGAAGCCCGCGATTCTCGAGTTCGGCACCTCTCAGCATCGCCATGCAGAAAAGAACCGACAGCTCTCGCCGCCTGACAGGGCCTTCGTCGAGGTGGGAGCGGTGGAGGAAGATGTTGCGGCTGTCGGCGTGGAACAGGTCGTGGGCCGTCGCACGTGATGAGCCCTGCCGTGTCGAGGTGCAGCTGGGTGGGTGCCAGGTGCGTGAGGACGAGTTGCTCGGCGGCAGGCATCCCAACTCGTCGCGGTCGGTTCGGTGGCGGTGCTGATCAGCGTGAGCGCCAGTCCGGCCATCCCGTTCAGGAAGCCGGGCTCGCGAACGTGCGGTAGCGGGTTGGCATCGTGGGCGAGGGCGTTCACGCGGCGGATCAACGCCAGGTTGTTGGCTGTGGCGGCGATGCGGCGGGGAGGTGCGCAGCAGGCCGGCCCAGCCGTGGCACAGGCCAGGGGTGCTGATCCGGGCCAGTTGGCTAGGGTCGGTGAGGCAGGCACAGCGCGACGATGTGCGAGTCGAAGATCCAGAAGTCTGCGTCTGAGAGGTTCACCCTCGCCACATGTTCCGCACGTCCTCACCAAGGGCGCCGTCTCCGCGTGGGCGAGGAGATTGAGCTGGCCTGGCGTGGGCGGGTCGTCGAGGATGCGGACTCGGCCAACGGCCACACCATCAGCGGAATTGGCGCGGATGGTGCGGCTCCACGGGGTGTCGAAGTCCCACGTGGGAGTTTCCCCGTTGACGAACTGGCGCCATGTCGGTCCCCACCGCGCCCGATCGAGGGTGCGCGATGATCAATCCTGATCTGGATGCGGTCGATGTGACCGCTGACGACCTGAAGACCGCCTACGCGAACGCCCTCAGCAGCCGAGAAAGAGGCTGGAGGGGGCGCTTTCCGAGTGCGGTAGCTGGGAGGAAACGGCGAAGGCACTGAGGACGGCGCGTGTGCCGTACCGGGTGGACTGCAAGGTGGCCGTCATTCGGTGTTGGCGTGGCAACTTATCCGCCGAAGGGCGCGTCTCATCCTTGTGGGCTTATTGCTTCGCGGCGCTGCCGCACTCGTCGCCTTTGCGGTCGCGACGGGACCGGCCGCCGCCCATGCCGTGGCGCCGGTCGGTCAGTGGAGTGTCGTCCATAACGACCGTCGCGACTCTTACGACACGGTGACGGTGACGCCGGGCGGGGCGGTCTGGGTTGCCGGATCGACGCGCGGCCGGTCTGTGCTGTTGAAGGGCGGCCGGTCCACCTTCAAGCGGGTCGCCGGGCCGGGCTTCCGGGTGAAGCGGCTGGCGTCGGCCTCCGACACCAGGGTCTGGGCGTTCGGCGGGTCGCGGTATGCCCGCTGGGACGGCAGGCGCTGGCAGGTCCGGCCATGGCGGCACGGCCGGGTGGATCGGGCGTACTCCATCGGCGAGAACCTGTGGGTCATCGAGGACTCCAACGCCTTCCCGCGGGCTGGTGAGGCGGGGTGGCAGGCGCGCTCCACGCTGCGGCGCCTGGCCGGGTCGGTGTGGCGCAGGGTCCGGACGCCGATCGTGGTCAAAGGGCTCGACGGCAAGTGGGCGGCGGGCTCGGTGCGGGGCGCGGCGGCTCTGGCTCGTTGGAGTGGTACGGCGTGGCGGGCGGTTGCCCTTCCGGGGATTCCGTTCGCGCGCCCGGGGCAGATCTCGGAGCTGACGGATGTGGCGGTCGACGGTGAGACCGGCCGGATCATGGCCGTCGGCTGGGTTGCCTGGCCGTGCGGAACCGGTATGCGCTCCTTCTGCGGGGAGACTCTGCTGTTGTCCGGATATCCGGGCAGCTGGACGTTCGCGGTCCGCGCTGAGCCGGGCATCCAGCCGCGGGCCCAGGCCGAACCCGACGGCAGAGGCGGGGCCTGGGTCGTCTACGACGCCAAGGGCGGGGGGAGCGGGTTCCTGCACATCGGCACGGACGGGGTCGAGCAGGGCATGTTTCCGGCGGCGTCCAACCGGAATGCGGCCGTTCGTGACCTCGCCGTTCAGCTGGGGACCGGGTCCGTCTGGGCGGTTGGCGCAGCACCATCCGGCGGTAGCGGCGTGGTCTGGCACTACGGCCCCTGAGCCTGGCATCCCTATGAGAGGTCTCTCATGGGGATGTCAGCTACCTCTCATCGCCCGCCACCAGGCTGGTGGCCGGCGATGAAGAGATGAGGAGGCCGGACATGGGCAAGGTCAAGCTGGTGCTGGTGGGGTCGGTGCTCGGGCTGGGGCTGGGGGCCGGGGTGCTGGCCGGGCCCGCGCTGGCGGAGGAGCGGACGTGCCGCGCTGCGATCGGGGCCAGCAAGCTCGACAACGTCCGGGTGCCGCGGGGCGCGACGTGCACGCTCACCGGTACGCGGGTGAAGGGCACGGTCACGGTGGAGCGGGGCGCGGTGCTCGTGGCGCGCGGAGTGCATGTGGCGGGCAACGTCCAGGCCGAAGGCGCGCGGACCGTTACCGTCACCGGGGGTTCCACGGTGGGCGGGAGCGTGCAGGTCAAGCAGGGCGGGGCGGCGACGGTCCGTTCGTCGCGGGTCACCGGTGACCTCCAGTACGACGCCAACCGCGGCCGGCTCCAGGCGGCCGGCAACCGGGTCGGCGGGAGCATCCAGATCGTCGGCAACCGCGGGCGGGCGCTGGTGGAGCGCAACACGGTCAAGGGCGATCTGCAGTGCAAGGAGAACAACCCGGCGCCGAGGGGCGGCGGCAACGTGGTGGGCGGCAACAAGGAGGACCAGTGCCGCCGCCTGTGATCACGTCAGGCCGGTGGATTCAGCATGGGGACGAGGAAGCGGCGGGCCACCGCGGCCAGTTGCCGGTCGTCGTCCAGGTCGATGACGGCGCTGGGGATCGTCAGGAAGGAGGTGGAGATCCGCACCATCATCTCGGCCACCACGTCGACGTCGAGGCTGCTCGAGACGTTGCCCGCGCGTTGCTCGCTGCGGAGTTGGCCGGCGACGAAATGGCGGACCGTGGCGAGGGTCTGACCTCCGTCGGCCGTCATGGAGGGGACCAGCAGGTCTGGCTCCGCGGAGATGAGTCCGCCGATCAGCGGGTTGCCGCGGATGGCCCGCAGGGAGCTGACGAAGCCCAGGACCACTCTGTCGGCGGCGGTGCCGGCCTGTTCGATGTCGATGAGGAACTGGTCGAAGTAGCGGCGGAACTCCCGGCGCACCACGTGTTCGACCAGCGTGTCCTTGGTGTCGAAGCGCCGGTAGACCGTGATCCGGGACACCTTCGCCAGCCGGGCGACGTCCTCCATGGTTGAGCGTCTGATGCCCATGCGGCAGAACTGTTCGTACGCCGCGTCAAGGATGCGCGTCCGTAGCTCGTCGTTGTCGTCGACGCGCTCGACGGCCTCGACGTAGGCGCGCTCCAGCAGCGACTCCGAGTCCGATGGCGCCATGAATCCGGACAGCACAGACTCCACGATCACCTCCTGTAGGGGTTCTGTCTCAAGTGCACCCTTGTGATGCTCATCACACTATGGTCTGATGATACACAGATTCAGGATTTGTTTCTGAGTATCACGACTTTCTCGCATGTCCTGACCGGGACCCCCACCTCGAAGGAGTGCAGAGCATGGCAGAGTTGAGCAGGCGCGAGGTACTGATCTCGGGCACCGCCCTGGGAGCGCTGGGCGCGTTAGGGATGGCCGCCCCGGCCCAGGCGGACTCCGGCGACTGGACCTGGCCGGCCAGCGGTTCGATCGCGGGTTCCGGCAGCGGGGCCGACCCCCGGTGGGTGTGGGACGACGAAGCCGATCCGCTTCTCGCCTCACTGCTCGACCGCGGAGCCGTACCCGAGGTCAATCGGCTGCTGCATGACTGGAACCGCAACGACCAGCCCCTTCCCGCGGGGCTGCCGGAGGATCTGCGGGCCTTCATCGAGCGGGCGCGGCAGCTGCCGGCGTGGGCCGATCCCGCCAAGCTGGACGCCGGGGCGCGCTTCCACGCGCTCAAGGGGAACTACATCGTCGTCCTCACCATCGTCGGCGCCGGGATGCTGGCCACCGCCATCCCCAAGGAGGCGCGCGCGGTCTACTACTCCGCGGGCGGTGCGGATCTGAAGGACCGGATCGCCAAGACGAACATCCTGGCGTACGCCGTCAGGCCCCAGAACGCCTGGGGCGCCGGCGGCACGGCCGTGGTCGAGGCGGTGAAGACCCGGCTGGTGCACGCGGCGGTACGGCACCTACTGAAGTCGTCGCCCCACTGGTCCGGGCCCATCCCGATCAGCCAGGAGGACATGCTCGTCACGTGGCACACCCTGGCGACGTACTCCATGCGCGGGATGCGGGAGTGGAAGGTACGGATCTCCTCCGCCGAGGCCGAGGGATACCTGCACTCGGTCCAGATGCTGGGGCACATGCTCGGCATCAGGGACGAGTTCCTCCCCGCCACCTGGGACTCCTCCTATGCCCAGTCGGATCTGGTCCTGCCCAGGAACATGGGGCCGACCAGGGAGGGCGTGGAGCTCAACGGCATCCTGCGGGACATGCTCGCGGAGCTGACCAGTCCGGGCGGCATCGACAAGCCTCTCGTCAACGCGTTCGCCAGGTACCTCACCGGCAACCAGGTGGCCGACTGGAACGGCATCCGGCGTGAGCCGGTGTGGGACCCGGTGGTCAAGACCGCCTGGCCGCTGCTGGTGCGCTTCCGGGAGGGCCTGATCGGGCTGCCGCTGGTGCCGGCCGCCGCCTGGCTTCTCGACGAGATGGTCAAGAAGTGGACCACGTACTACCTCACCAGGGGAGCGCAGACCAAGATCGTGATCCCGACGGGCAACCGGCCCGGCTGATCACGAGGCTGTCCGGCGGTGTGCGCCCAGGACCGAGTCGAGCAGGCCGGGGAACAGCGTTTCGAGGTCGTCGCGGCGCAGCCGTACGAGCCTTGAGCGGCCCTGGATCGTCGTCCACGTGACCCCGGCCTCGCGCAGCACCCGGTAGTGGTGCGACAGCGTCGTCTGGTGGACGTCGATGTCGCCGCCGATCGTGTTGCAGACGTCCTCGCCCATCCTGTCGAGGCGGTGGACGAGTTCCAGCCGCACCGGATCGGCCAGCGCACGCAGGACCTCCACCAGTCGGATGGCCTCGGTGGCCGGTTGTGACACCTCACGCATGGTCCTACCCTATCCATACATGGATATATGGACAAGCATCCATGTATGGTGTCGCCGTGTTGAAACGACTTCTTCCCCTGGCCCTGGCGACCTTCGCCGTCGGCACCGACAACTACGTCATCGCCGGCCTTCTGCCCGCCATCGCCACCGACCTGCAGGTCTCCACCCCTGCCGCCGGGCAGCTGGTGACGGTGTTCGCCCTGGTGCTCGCCCTGTCGGCGCCCATCATGGGTACGCTCACGAGCGGGCTGGACAGGCGGTCGGCGTTGCTGATCGCGCTGGGCATCTTCGTGGCAGGGAACGCCGCCACCGCCCTGGGCACCACCTACGAGGTGGTCATGATCGCCCGTATCGTCACCGCGATCGGCGCCGGCATGATCAACTCTGCCGCGTCCAGCACCGCGGCGGCCATCGCGCCTCCGGAACGCCGGGGCAGGGCGCTGGCCTTCGTGCTGGGCGGCCTCACGCTGGCGTCGGCGCTGGGTCTTCCCCTCGGCACGCTGATCGGCAGCACCGACTGGCACGTCACCCTGTGGGCCGTGGCCGGCGTCGGCCTCGTCGCGGCCCTCGGCATCGCCGTCGGGCTGCCCAGGGTGAGCCTGCCCGCCGTCTCACTCGGTGAACGGCTGCGCCCGCTCAAGCAGGGTCAGGTGCTCGCGCTGCTGGCCGTCACCACCCTGGTCTTCCTGGCCGCCTACACCCTCTACACCTACATCGGCCCGGCGCTGCAGCCCGCGACCGGCGGCTCCGCCTCGTTGCTCACCGTCATCCTGCTGGCCTGGGGGATCGGCGTCCTGGCCGGGAACGTCGTCGCCGGACGGCTGGTCGACCGGCGCGAGCCCGCGCGGGTGCTGACCGTGCCCCTCCTCGTCGCCGCCCTCGCCCTGGCCCTGACCCCGGTGGCGACCGCCACGCTCGCCTCCACCCTGATCTGGGCCGTGATCTGGGGGGTGACCCTGGGCATCGTCGTCGTCCCCCAGCAGCACCGGCTCATCGCCCTCAGCCCGGCGGCGGCGCCCGTTCTGCTCGGCCTCAACTCCTCGGCCATCTACGCCGGAATGGCCCTCGGCGGCGGACTGGGCGGGCTGGCCCAGGAGTGGTTCGCCGTCGCGCCCGCCGCGCTCGGGCTGCCCGCCGCCGTCGTCACGGCCCTGGCGCTGCTCTATCACCTGGTCGTCGCCCGCCGGGCTAGGTCCGCCGTGTCGTGGTCTCGCGGGGAATGACGCGGTGGCTCAGGAAGGTGGTCGTCGCCTCGCCTGGCCGGTTGTCGATGACGTGCTGCGCGGCCATGGCGCCCATTTCGTACAGCGGAAGGCTCACCGTGGTGAGTCCGACGAACTGGGCGACCCGTAGATCGTTCATGCCGGCGACGGAGATCTCGCCCGGCACGTCGATGTTCGCCTGCCTGAGCGCGTTGAGCGCGCCGACCGCGGTCTCGTCGTTGGCCGCGAGGATGGCGTCGGGCAGCGGGGGGCGGGCGATGAGCCGCATGGCGGCCAGATGGCCTGCCTCGAAGTCGAAGCCGCCGGGCAGGCACTGGGCCAGGTCGCCGAGTTTCGCGGCGTTCATGCAGGCCAGGAAGCCGTCGCGGCGCTGCCGGCTGGTGGTCATGCCCGCTGGTCCTTCGATGAAGGCGATCCTGCGGTGGCCGAGCGAGACGAGGTGGTCGGTGATGTCGTGGGCGGCTCTCTCGTTGTCGGCGGTGACGACCGGGCAGTCGATGTCGCGGGTCGCCAGGGACACGGCCTGGATGCCCTGCTCCTTGGCCTGCCGTACGGCCTTGGCCAGGTCCGCGGCGAGCGGGTCGGCGTCGAGGCCGCTGCCCGCGATGATCACTCCGGCGGCTCGGTAGTCGCGCATCGTCTGCAGCCTGCTGATCTCCGTGCTGGTGCGCCGGTCGACGTTGGAGAGCATGGTGACGTATCCGGCCCGGCTGGCGACGTCGTCGATGCCCCGGGCGATGACGGAGAAGTACGGGTTGACGATGTCGCTGACCAGGACGCCGATGAGCCTGCTGCTCCGGGACACCAGCGCACGGGCGAGGGCGCTGGGTGAATAGCCCAGTTTCTCCGCGGTTGCGATGACCTTGGCCCGGGTCTTGGCCGAGATCGGGTGACTGGAGCCGGCCAGCACCCGCGACGCCGTGGACACCGAGACTCCGGCCGCTCGTGCGACTTCCACCAATGAGCTCACGGCCACCAGCATAGCGAAGAAAACGTTTGCCTTCATCTCTCGAGGTCGGCGGCCGGATCTGACGTCCTATGTGAAGAAAGTCCTTGACGCGAACGTGATCCTTCTCCCTATGCTGCAGTGAAGGAAGACGTTTGCCTAGCCGGTGACAAGGAGCAACATGCGTCTGAAGAGGTTCGCGGCGCTGGCAGCCATGTCCGCATTGGCTGCCTGCGGCGTTCGGGGGAGCGAGACCAATCCGGACGGGACACTGACATTCTCGGTCGCCATCACGGAGCCCGACATCACCACGGTGCCGATACTCGCCGCCCTCGACGTGGTCAGACAGGCCGGCCACAAGGTCGAGGTGGTGGAACTCGCCGAGCCCGAGCTGGCCATCGGCGGCCTGGCCGAGGGCAGGTACGCGATCTCCGCCGAGGCGACCAGCCCCGCGCTGAGCGCCATCGAGCAGGACGCCCCCATCAGGATCATCGCCGACGCGATAGGCAACCAGTGGGCGATCTACGGCAGGTCCCGGGTCGCCTGTGACGACCTGAACGGCCGGCCGTTCGGGATCTTCAGCCAGGGCGCGGTCGCCACCGCGATGACCGAGGAGTGGGTGCGCACGCAGTGCACCGGAGGCAGAAAACCGGAATACCTGACCATCGGCGGATCGGACGTGCGTGCCCAGGCCCTGGTCGCGGGCCAGATCGACGCCACGGCGCTGGAACTGGCCGACGTCGTCGCCCTGGAGAGGTCGGCCGGTTCGGCCTTCGCCCAGGTCGTCGACTTCGGCAAGAGCCTGCCCGACCTGCGTCCGCAGACGGTCTACGCCAACGCCGGATTCCTCGCCGAGCACCGGGACGTGGCGCAGCTCTTCGTCTCCGCCCTGGTGCGCGAGCACGCCAAGATCAACGCCGATCCCCGGCACCTGGTGCGCCTGGTGGCCGCGTACCTGCCGGAGGAGGAGAGCGATGACGTGGCGGCCGTCGCCGTACGCTCCGTCGAAGCCGGCCTGTTCGACGCGGCGGGCCTGACGGAACGCAACGTCCAGGCCACCATCGACTTCTTCGCCCGCGCCGGCGTGATCGCGCCCGGGATGACGGCGAAGGACGCGACCGACCTGTCCTTCATCAGGGCCGCGGCATGACCCGGTACCAAGTGCTGACGTTCACGATCTTCGCGGTGAGCTGGGAGGTCTACGCCCGCGTGCGTGGCGGGCTGCTGATCCCGACCTTCACCGAGACCGTCCAGGCGACCGTCGTGCTCCTGGGCAGCGCGGAGCTGTGGCATGCGCTGTACGCCAGCAACCAGGCGCTGGTGCTCGGCTTCGCCGCCGCCGTGGGCGTCGGGGTGCCGCTGGGCATCGTGCTCGGCCGGTTCCGGACGCTCGAGCGCTTCACGGACGTCTATCTCAACATCCTGCTCGTCACGCCCATGGCGGCGATCAGCCCGCTGCTCGGGATGTCGGTCGGGTACGGCCTGGCCGCCCGCGTCATCCTCGTCGCGGTCTTCGCCATCGTGATGGTGGTGGTGAACAGCCGCGCGGGCGTCAGGCAGGCCGACCCGTCGCTGATCGAGATGGCGCGCTCCTTCGGCGCGGGCGAACGGCAGATCTGGACCCGCATCCTCCTGCCCGGCGCCCTGCCGGCGATCATGACGGGCATCCGGCTCGGCATCGGCCGCGCGGTCACCGGGATGGTGCTCGTCGAACTGCTCATGGTCTCCACCGCCCTCGGCGGGCTGATGCTCGAATACCGCGGCCTGCTCAAGGCGCCGCAGCTCTACGCGACCATCGCGATCATCCTGGCGGAGGCGCTCCTGCTGATCTCCGCGGCTCGCTGGGCGGAACGCAAGCTCACCGGAAGGAGCGCCTGATGATAGAGATCCGTGGCCTGAACAAGAGCTTCGTCGGCCAGGACGGCGGCCGGGTGCGGGCGTTGCGCGAGGTCGATCTCGACGTGGCCGAGAACGAGTTCCTCACGGTGCTGGGCCCCAGCGGCTGCGGGAAGACGACGCTCCTGAAAATCGTCGCGGGACTCGTCCCCGCCGACTCCGGCGAGGTGCGGGTGGACGGCGTGCCGGTGCTGGGCCCCGGGCCCGACCGCAGCATGGTCTTCCAGAACTTCGCCCTGCTGCCGTGGGCGACCGTACTGGACAACGTCGCGTTCGGGCTGGAGATGCGCGGCGTCGGCAGGGCCGAGCGCGAGGAGCGCGCCCGGGCGCTGATCGCCATGGTGGGGCTGGCCGGGTTCGAGACCAAACGTCCCGCCGAGCTGTCCGGAGGCATGCAGCAGCGGGTGGGCATCGCCCGCGCGCTGGCCGTACAGCCGAGAGTGCTGCTGATGGACGAGCCGTTCGGCGCCGTCGACGAGCAGACCAGGCGGCTGCTGCAGGAGGAACTCCTGTCGATCTGGGAGGAGAGCCGGCTGACCGTCGTGTTCATCACCCACAGCATGGAGGAGGCGGCGCTGCTCGGGGACCGGGTGGTGCTGATGAGCGCCCGCCCGGGACAGATCGCCGAAATCGTGCCGGTGCCGCTCAAGCGACCGCGCTCGGGCGAGTGCGCCGAGATCACCGCCTATCTCTGGGACAGGTTGCGCGACATGCACGACGAGCACCGGGCGGCGCGATGAGGGCGCCCGCGCCGGCCGTCATCAGCCTCACCGCCGGCGCCGTCGCCTGGGAGCTGATCGGCCGCCTGGCGGGCGTGCCGTTCTTCCCTCCGCTGAGCACCGTGGCGGCCCGGCTGGCGGACATGACGGCGGCGGGCGAGATCGTCCCGAGCGCCGTGGACAGCCTCCTCAACCTGCTGCTCGGCTTCGCCATCTCCCTGGCCGCGGGCCTGCTCGCGGGGGTCGCGATGGGCCGCTACCCCAAGGTCGAGGCCGCGCTCGGCGTGTACGTCTACGCCCTGCTCACCGCGCCCGCGCTCGTCTTCGCGCCGATCTTCTTCTCGCTCCTGGGAGACGGGCGCGGCTCGATCGTGGCCGTGGTGGTCATGTACGCGACGTTCGTCATCGTCGTCAACACCGCCTCGGCGATCCGGTCCGTGCCGGAGCACCTGGTGGAGATGGCTCGCTCCTACGGCGCGAGCGAGCGCCAGGTGCTGCTCCGGATCCTGCTCCCCGCCGCGACGCCCATGATCATGGCGGGCGTACGGCTCGGCGTCGGCAGAGCGGTCACCGGAATGATCAACGGAGAGATGTTCATCGCCGTGGTCGGCCTCGGCCACATCGTCACCGAGGCCGGAGGGCGCTTCGACAGCGCGGGCGTGCTGGCGGTGCTGCTGGTCGTCATCGCCGTGGCCCTGGGCGCCATCGGCGTGGTCCAGCTCGTGGACCGCAGGCTCACCGGCTGGGTTCCGCAAACCTCGAGAGGAAACCAATGAAGATCGACGCCTACAGCCACATCCTGCCCGCCCCCTACTTCGCCCGCATGCGCGAACTGGCCGTCAACCCGGGCGCGCTCAAGCGCTGGCTGGAACTGCCCGCCCTGCACGACGTCGATGAGCGGCTGCGCATGATGGCCGAGTTCGGCGACGACTACCAGCAGATCCTCACGCTGTCCTCGCCGCCGATCGAACTGCTGGCCGGGCCGTCGGCGTCACCGGAGCTGGCGCGGCTGGCCAACGAGTCGATGCTGGAGCTGTGCCGGAAGTACCCAGACCGCTTCCCGGCCTTCGTCGCATCCCTGCCGATGAACAACCCGGACGCGGCCATGGCCGAGCTCGCCCACGCCATCGACGACCTCGGCGCGCGTGGCGTCCAGGTCTTCACCAACGTGAGCGGCCGACCGCTGGACGATCCGGCGTTCCGGCCCGTCTTCGACGAGATGGCCAGGCGGGACCTGCCCATCTGGATGCACCCGGCACGGGGCGCCGCCTTCGCCGACTACGCCAGCGAGGACAGCTCCCGCTATGAGATCTGGTGGGCTCTGGGCTGGCCGTACGAGACGAGTGTCGCCATGTCCAGGCTGGTCTTCTCGGGGCTGTTCGAACGCCATCCCGCCATAAAGATCATCACCCATCACATGGGCGCGATGATCCCGTACCTGGAGGGCCGGATCGGCCTGGGCTGGAGCGACCAGCTCGGCAGCCGGACGGAGGGCGACATGCTCGATGTGGCATTGCCGAAAGGGCTGCTGGAGTACTTCCGCCGTTTCTACGCCGACACCGCGCTGTCGGGTTCCGCCATCGGGATGCGGTGCGGGCTCGAGTTCTTCGGCGCCGACCACGTCCTGTTCGCCACCGACTGCCCGTTCGACCCGGAAGGAGGGCCTATGTACATCCGGGAGACCATCAAGGCACTCGGCAGCCTCGACCTCTCGCCTGACGCTCGCGAGCGGATCTACCATCTCAACATCCGTTCCATGATCGGGCTCTAGCCCGGAATCCCTCGCGGAGTCGCCATGAACTGGACGAAGGACGGATTCAGCAGCCAGGCGTGAGGTCGTCGGGCGCCTCGATGCGCTGGGCGTGCTGACGATCTACACCTAGGTGGTGGGTGCCCGCGGCGGCACGCGGGCACCCGGCTCGGGGTCAGGCGTCGTCGTCGGAGACGCGTGAGGCGCCGGCGCAGTCGGTGGCCGAGGCGCTGAAGAGGACCATGGGGCCGCCGCACGTGCTCACCGGGACGGAGACGGGTTCGACGATCTCGTCGTTGAAGACGATCACGTCGCCGATGAGGCTGGGGGCGGTGTTCGCGTGGGCGGGCGGTGCCAGGAGCGCTCCGCCGAGGAGTCCCGACGCCAGGGCGGCCAGTGCGGCGGTCAGGCGGCGATCTGCTTGCGGGGCGCCTCGTTGGTGCCAGGTGCCTGGTTGGCGGGGCGGCTGGCGGGACGGGGGCCGTCCATGATGCGGTCGATCACGGCGAGCGCGACCGCGGAGAGGATGAAGGTCAAATGGATGAGCGTTTTCCATAGAAGCTCTCTGTCGGTGATGGCGGGCTTGGCCGCGTTGATGAAGATCTGGAGGAGGTGGATGGAGGAGATGCCGATGATCGCCATGGCCAGTTTGACCTTGAGCACGTTGGCGTTCACGTGGGAGAGCCACTGGGGCTGGTCGGGGTGGCCCTCGATGCGCAGCCGCGAGACGAAGGTCTCGTAGCCGCCCACGATCACCATGATCAGCAAGTTGGAGATCATCACCACGTCCACCAGGCCGAGCACGATCAGCATCACGGTGGTTTCGGCGGGCCTGCCACCGAAGCCGAGGACGACGAGGTGCAGGAGTTCGGCCATGAAACGCCAGACGTAGACCACCTGGGCGACGATGAGTCCGAGGTAGAGCGGCGCCTGGATCCAGCGGCTGAGGAACATGAGGTACCCGAGGCGCCGCAGCGCGCTGTGCGGCTGCGGCAGCCGGGCTATGGACGGCAGCGGTTGCATGTCAGGAGGTCAGTACGTACAGATTCACCCTGTCGACGATGGCCTGCACATTGACGCTGGCCGGATCGTTGCCGGCGATGAGGAGGGCGGTGGCGAGCATGGCGAGGGTGGCGAAGGCTCGGATGGTCAAGGGAACTCCTCCGTGGGGGGCGCCTGCCGGGGGGTGGGGGCGGCGCGGCTGGCCGCGCCGCTTGGCTGAGGTCAGGGCTGGAGGCAGTGGAGCGCGGGTACTTCAGCGGGTACGGCGGGGCTGGCGGGGTCGATCAGCCCCGTGACGTCGGCGGCCGTTTCCGCGACGCAGATGAGGGTGGCGGGGTCGACGGCGGCGTTGGCGCCGGGCGCGGTGGCCAGGAGCAGGCCGCTTGCGGTGAGGGCGGTGACGGTGAGCAGTCGTGTCGTGCGGGACATGGAACCTCCTGTGGCGGACGACAACGATTACTGACAGTAGTGGATCAGTAACGCTGAGCTCAAGTGATTGCCGCCTTGGGTCAGGATCTTCACACCATTAGGACAGCCTGCCGGCAAGGGCGAGGCCCGGTCCGTAGGTCGGTGCCGCCGGCGTACGTGGCGTACCCGGCCGCCGGCATCCCCTCGTGGCGCTGGAGCCGGGGTCCGAGCACCCGGCTGCGGGGATGGCGATCGGCTGTGGCGCCCGCCCGTCGTCTTCTGGCTACGGCGCCGCCCCGCCGTACCCGCATGATTCATACGCTCAGGTCGTCTGCCGGCCCGGCCAGAACTGCAGTTTCAGCAACGTGAAGCTGATGAGCTGCGGCGTGAATTCCTCGTGCCCGAGTGCTTTGCGGTAGACCCGGAGATTCCATATGCTGTCGCGGCGGCCGAGATTGAATTCCTGGCCGTAGAATTCCTCGCCGGAGTAGCCGCTCACCGCGAACACCTTCCCCGAGGTCAGGCGCAGGCTTCCGTCCCAGGTCCGGTCCCATGAGCGCAGCAGTGGCGGGTGCGCGTTCCAGAGCTCGTATTTGAGCAGGCACCGCTCACTCATGCCCTCTTCGATCGCGATGGCGTTGTCCTTGGTTCCTATCCAGCCGCCGGCGTCGGGCACGAGTTCATGGACGGTCCGTATCGCGGCGGAGTCCACCACGCCGTCCAGGTAATGCGATATCTCCGTGTCGTCGAGAAGCTCGGTGATGATGTGCGCCATGGGCGTTGATAATTGCATGCGCCATGGGTGAAGTAAACCTTGATTTCGCGGCGACCCGGCCCATCTAGAAATAATTGAGAAACGGGCGGTTAATGTGAGCCGATGTCCTCGGGGATGTATGACAGGTTGAGCACCCCGGTCTGGAAGATCTCGGACTTGACCAGCTTCAGCGGGTAGGTCGGGGTGTCCTCGAACAACCGCTGCCCGCTGCCGACCGCGATCGGGTGGACGAGCAGGCTCAGCTCGTCCAGCAGCCCGTTGGCCAGGAGCCAGCGCACGGTCGTCGCCGAGCCGGACAGCTGCAGGTTGCCGGAGACCTCCTCCTTGAGCGCCCGCACCGCGGCGGCGTCGCGCGGGACGATGGTCGTGTTGGCCCAATCGGCCTTCTCCAGGGTGTTCGACACGACGTACTTGGGGCGGTCGTTGAAGAAGCCGGCGATCTCCTGGTCCGCCTCCGGCGACGTCCAGTACGCCGACCACTCCTCGTAGAGCTTGCGGCCCATCAGCAGGCCGGCCGCCTGCTGCATCCCGGCCTCGACCGCGCCGCCCATCTCGTCGTTCCAGTAGGGGAAGTGCCATTTGTCCGGCGACTCGACCACGCCGTCCAGCGAGATGAAGAAGTACGAGATGATCTTTCCCATGATGCTCCTTTGCGGGTGAGGTCGCCCGAGGAGGCTAATGCCCGGCGCCCCTCAGGTCTTGTACAGAAGCGACAGCGGCTCCGGCTGGTCGGGGTCACGCAGCTGCCTCGCCGTACGACCGATGTAGCGCGACAACGCGCGGGCCAGGTGCGGCTGGTCGAAGTAGCCGAGCCGGTGCACCACGTCGGGGACGGCCACGCCCTCCTGGAGCAGGATCGCGGCGCGCCTGGCGCGGTCGATCTGCCGGATGGCGTCGCGGGTGAGCCCGGTGGCCCCCAGGAAGCGGCGCTGGACGGTCCGTGCCGACAGTCCCGCGGGCTCGCCGCGCAGCACGCGGGCCACGACCGGGTCGCGTTCCAGGACGCCCTCGCGTACCAGCCGCCCGGCGAACGCCTCGGCGTTGCCGTAGTCGGGCACGCGCCAGGCGGAGCCCTTCAGCCAGAACGACCTGCGGGTGACGCCGGGGATCTCGGCCGCGCCGTCCACGAGCCCGGTGAACGGGACGTGCGGCATCGAGGTGCCCGGGGAGAACGTGATCCCGAAGAACGTGGCCTCCTCGGGGACGGGCGCCGGGCGGGCCCACGGTTCCGGGCCCTGGATCGCGGCGCTGACCTGGCCGCGGTGTTCCCAGAAGACCAGGTCCCAGGTGGCCGCCGCGATGGACAGCATCTGGTCGACGTCCGTGCTGCGGCTGCGCCACACCCTTTCTATGTACGGCGAGCCAGAAGGGCGGCTTTCGACGTCCAACGCCATCTGGTCATGAAAGCAGACAGGTGGCGATGATGCGACCACTTACTTACTGATGGGAAGCTCCTATCTTTCGGTAGGCTCAGGGTATGTCTCACCCGATCGGGAAGGAATTCGACAAGGATTGCCCGGGACGGGCCATCCTCGATCACGTCACCGGCCGCTGGGGCGTGCTGATCCTCTCGACCCTGAGCCCGGGCCCGCTGCGCTTCTACGAGCTGCGCAACCGCGTCGACGGGATCAGCGACAAGATCCTCATCCAGAACCTGCGCGTGCTGGCCGCCGACGGCCTCGTCGAGCGCACGGTCGTGCCCACCTCGCCGCCCAAGGTCAGCTACGCGCTGACGGAGCTCGGCCAGGGGCTCGGCGGACACCTGCAGTCGCTGCTCGACTGGATCGTGGCGCACACCGCGGACATCACCGAAGCTCAGCGCCGGCACGCTCGCCCGCCCGGGCCAGGGCCTTCCTGAACACCTCGACGAGCACCGCGGGGGACTCGATCGCCGGGATCCCCTGATACCCGTCGATCACCAGCGTGGGCACGCCGCTGACGCCGAGCCGTGCCGCACGGTCCATGTCCGCGCGGACGGCGTCGGCGTATCGGTCGGAGGCCAGCACCGCCCTGGCCTCCTCGGCGTCCAGGCCGGTCTCGGCGGCCAGCTCGGCCAGGGTGTCGTGGTCGGCGAGCGAGCGGCCCTCCGAGGTATATGCCTGGAGCAGGCGCCCGGACAACTCCCCGGCCTTGCCGTACTCGGCGGCGAAGTGCGTCAGCCGGTGCGCGTCGAACGTGTGCACCGGCAGCGCGCGGTCCAGGTCGTAGGCGAGGCCGGCCGCCTCGGCCATGGCGGTGACCGTGCCGAGGCGCCGGCTGACCGCCGCGCGGGACAGGCCGTGAAAGCGCATTTCCCGCTCGGGGAGGGTTTCTCCGGCGACGCGTGCTGCGGAGGGGTCGAGCTGGATGCTCCGGTAGACGACTTCTACCTGGTCGCGCTGGTCGAACTGGTCGAGGGCCTGGTCGAGGAGGGTTTTCCCGATGTGACAGAACGGGCAGACCATGTCCGAGAATAGCTCGACTTTTATCGTTATATCGTGATTTGTCATGTGTTGATAATAGAAAGTCTGTGCAATGTGGAGAAGTATGCACTTTTAGGTAAGTTCATTACCTGGGTGAAGGCGAGG
Organism: Nonomuraea typhae; assembly: GCF_009760925.1. GTDB lineage: Bacteria > Actinomycetota > Actinomycetes > Streptosporangiales > Streptosporangiaceae > Nonomuraea > Nonomuraea typhae. Next base: position 211,980 of record NZ_VRLV01000008.1, on the reverse strand, counting down.
GGCGGCGGGGGTCCGGAAATTTCGGGATCTGGCTAACCTGTCTCCTGCGATGAACGGTACGGAACGGGTGATCGGCGGGTACACGCTGCGGCGCGTGCTCGGCCGGGGCGGCATGGGCGAGGTGCACCTGGCCACCGGCCCCACCGGAGAACTGGCCGCGGTCAAGGTCATCCACCCCCAGCTCGCCAGGGACCCGGCCTTCCGGCGCCGCTTCGGCCGGGAGGTGGCGGCGGCCCGCCGGGTGGCCCGGTTCTGCACCGCGCCCCTGATCGACGCGGGCTTCGACGGCGAGACCGCCTACCTGGTGACCGAATACGTGAAAGGCCCCGACCTCGCCGCCGCCGTACGCGAGCAGGGGGCGTTCGGCGGCTCGAACCTGGAGGCGCTGGCCGTGGGCATCGCCACGGCGCTGAGCTCCATCCACGGGGCCGGAGTCGTGCACCGCGACCTCAAGCCGGGCAACGTGCTGCTGTCCCCGCTGGGGCCGCGGGTGATCGACTTCGGCATCGCCCAGCTGGTGGACTCCCAGAGCGTGGTCAGCCAGGCCATCCTCGGCACCCCGGCGTTCATGGCGCCCGAGCAGGTGCGGGGGGAGCCGGTCACCCCCCTCATGGACGTCTTCTCCTGGGGCGGGGTGATCGCCTTCGCCGGGACCGGGCGGCTGCCGTTCGGGGGCGGGGTGCCGCACGAGGTGCTGTACCGGATCGTCAACGACGGGCCGAACCTGGACGGGCTGGACGAACGCCTGCGTGGGCTCGTGGAATGGGCGATGGCCAAGGACCCCGCCCGGCGGCCCAGCGCTCAGCAGTTGCTCGACGCGCTCGTCGGGACGCGGCAGGCGGCTCCGGCGGCGGCCAGCGAGGTGGTGGAGCGCACCTGGACCGTCCCCGTGGGAGGCGACGGGTCCGGTACGGCGGGCCGCCCGCCTTCGGGCGCCGCCGGGGTGCCGGTCGTTTCCGGCGGTGGTCGTCGCAGGCGGTGGCCGTGGGTGGCCGGGGTCGCCGTGGTGCTCGCCGTGGCAGGAGCGGCGGTAGCCGTACCTGCATTGATCGGTGAGAAGTGGCCGTATCGGGCGGAGTTCGGGCAGGCGTGGGCGGTCGGCGCCACGCAGGGCGGTGAGTCGCGGGTGGACGGCACCGGGTACGTGCTCACCGCCAAGCCGGGGTGGCGGCTGTGGAAGTCCGCGCCCAGGAGCGAGCCGGGGGAGGGGGCGACGGTCAGCGCGCGGGCCAAGATCGAGGAGGGCACGGGCGAGTACGGCGTGTGGTGTCACGGCACCCCGGACGCGGGCGACCGGTACGAGTTCTCCGTCAACGCGGGCGGGCAGGCCACGATCGTCAAACGGCGCGCGGGCGGGCAGCCCACCATCCTGTACGGCCCGGCGCAGGTGAAGACCGGGGCCGAGACCCGCATCGTGGCTCGGTGCGCCGGTGACGCCGACCGGGTGGCGCTGGCCCTGTGGGTCAACGGCCGCAAGATCGGCGAGGCCGTCGACACCGACCGGCCCTACCGGGCGGACAACGCCGGCGTGCACGCGGCGCCCGCCGGCAACGGGGACCTGCGCGTACGCTTCGCCACCTTCACCCTGGATCCGAGCCACCCGTGAACCCCAACCCGCCCACTCGGTCCGAGCCACCCGTGAACGCCAAGCCGCCCGCCCCGTCCGGGTCACCAGTGAACCCCAACCCACCCTTCCCCTCCCGGCCGCCTGGCGTTTCTGGGGCGCTTGGGGTGTTGGGGCCGTTGGTGGGGCCGGGTGGGGTGGTGCCGGGGGCGGCCAAGCATCGGGCTGTGCTGGCCGCTCTGCTGCTGTCACCCGGGCGGACGGTGCCGCTGGCGCGGCTCATGGCCGTGGTCTGGGACGACGATCCGCCGGTGTCGGCGGAGCCGGTGTTGCGGGTGTACATCAGTGCGTTGCGGAAGCTGGTGGAGGGGATCCGGACGGTTCCCGGCGGCTATCTGCTGGAGGTGGAGCCGGAGCGGGTGGATTGGTATCGGTTCGAGCAGCTTGTCGAGCGGGGGCGGCGGGCCAGAGGGGCCGGGAATCTGTCCCAGGCGGCCGACGCGTTGCGGGCGGCCCTCGGGCTGTGGCGCGGGACGGTCGCGCTGGCCGACGTGGACTCGGCTCACCTGCGGCGTTCGCATGCCGTACCTCTGGAGGAGCTGCGGCTGAGCGCGCTCGAGGAACGGGTTGAGCTGGACCTTCAGCTGGGGCGCGGCGGCGAGGTCGTCGGCGAGTTGCGGGCCTTGGTGGGGGCCTACCCGCTGCGGGAGCGGGCCTGGGCTCAGCTGATCACGGCTCTGCGGCTGGCGGGGCGGCGGTCGGACGCGCTCGCCGCCTACCAGGATGCTCGCCGGGTGCTGGTGGACGAGCTCGGCCTGGAGCCGGGGGCGGAACTGCGGGAGGCGCACGCCAAGGTTCTCCAGGGGGAGGAGACGGTGGCGCCGCCGTATGAGGTGCCGCCGGATATTTCGGATTTCACGGGGCGGGCCGCGGTCCTGCGGTGGATTCGTGACGCCACGCCGCCGCCTTCGGGGGCGCCCGTTCACCTGGTGCTGCATGGGGCGCCCGGGTCGGGGAAGACGGCGGTGGCCGTACACGCGGCGGCCCTCGCGGCCGGTGGGTTTCCCGGCGGGGTGTTGTTCGCGACCCTGCGCGAGCGGGCTCCCGGAGCCGTGCTGGAGGACCTGCTGCGCTCGCTCGGCTGCCCGGAGGGCGCGGTCCCGGCGGCGATGGCGGAGCGCGTACGGCTCTACCGGAGCATGACCGCCTCCAGAAGGCTGCTCGTGGTCCTGGACGACGCCGTGGACGAGGCGCGGGTACGCCCTCTGCTCCCCACCGGCGCGGGCAGCATGACGCTGATCACCAGTCGTTCGCCGCTGTCGGGCCTGGAGGCGTCCCGCGCGTTCGAACTGGGCGTCCTGAACCCTCAGGAGGCCGTGGACCTGCTGGCCGAGATGGCCGGCCCCGGCCGCCTGGCCGCCGAGCCCGAAGCGGCGGCCCGCATCGCCCACCTGTGCGGGCACCTCCCGCTCGCCCTGCGCGTGGCCGGATCCCGCCTGGCCAGGAAACCCGGCTGGACCCTCGCGCATCTGGCCGGGCGCCTGAGTGACGAACGGCGCCGGCTGGACGAGCTGGCCGCCGGCGACCTGGCCGTCCGCGGCAGCCTGGCCCTCGGCTATGACGGCCTGGCCGATCGGGAACGCGCCCTGTTCCGCCGCCTGGGCGTCCTGTCCGCCCCCGACTTCGCCGCGTGGGTGTTCGGCGACCTGGAGGGCCTGGCCGAGGCGGGGTTGCTGCAGTCGCGCGGCCTGGACGAGTCAGGACAGGAACGGTACGGCTGGCACGACCTCACCCGCATCTACGCGGCAGAATGCCTGACCACGGAGGAACCCCTCCCGGCCGCCGGCGAGGTGCTGCGGGACGTGGCCGGGGAGGTGCTCGATCGGGCCAGGCGGGCCAGGCGGTTGCTGTTGCCCGCGGAGCCGGGTTCCGGGCGGACCGTGGCGCGGACCGAGGAGCAGATGCCGGCGACCATCATGCTGCGGGAGTCAGCGGGCTGGCTGCGGTCCGAGAGGCGGTTCCTGTCCGCATGCGTGAACGACTTCCACCGGGCAGGACTGCATGAGGCGGCATGGCGGCTGGCCTTCTACCTGGCGCCCTTCTACGAACTGGGCGCGCATCACGACGACTGGCACGAGACGACCGCCACCGGGCTCGACGCGGCCAGGGCGGCCGGGCATCGGCAGGGTGAGGCGCTGCTCCTGCGGGGCCTGGCCGATCTTCACCGGCGGGAGGGGAACACCGCGGCGGCCGCCGCGGCGCTGCGGGCCGCGCAGCCGCTGGTTCAGGGGCTGGAGCTGGCCCGGGTCACCCTGAGGCTGGGGCTGGTCACGGGGGATGAGCGGGCGTTCACCCGCTGCCTCGCCGTGTTCGAGGAGGCCGGTGACCAGCGGGGCAGGGCCGACACCCTGCGGGCGCTCGGGGCGTTGCGCGGTGACCGGCGCCTGCTGGAGGAGAGTTTGGCGGGGTATCTGGCGCTGGGGGACCCGCGGGGCGAGGCCGAGGCGTTGCTGGGCCTCGCCGTACAGCATCTTGAGGGCGGGCGGCTCAAGGAGGCGCGTGAGTGCGCCGAGCGGCGCCTGGTGATCAATCGGCGGCTCGGTGACCGGCTGCCGGAGGCGGCGAGCCTTCTGGCGCTGGCCAGGATCGCGCGGGCGGAGGGGCGTCCGGATGCGCGGGTGGCGGCGCAGGCCGCCGAGGTGTTCCGGGAGTTCGGCGATCGGCGGGGGACGGGGCAGGCGCTGCTTGTCAGGGCTGAGGCACATCTCGACCTGGATGAGGTAGATGTGGCTGTTGAGGTAATTGAGAGTGCTATGGGAGAGTTTGACCTGCTCGGCGATCGGCCCGGCCTGGCCGAGGCGGACAGGCTGGCGCGGGAGGCGCGGCGGCGTCGCGGGCTATACGGATCCTGAATGTCGCCCTCCTAGAAAGGTGACATGACGATGCGCAACAAGCTCGCCCTCCTGCTGGCGATCCCGGCCCTGGCCGGCTGCGGCATGCTGCCGGCCCAGGTGGGCGCGGGCGGCGAGGAGAAGCAGGCGAGCAGCCCCGCCCCCACCTCCGAGACCAAGCAGGAGACGACCCAGCCGACGGAACAACCCACCGAGCAGCAGCCCGCCGAGGCGGCCGCGCTCCCGGCCGTCGTCAGCCGCAAGGTCAAGCACGACGACTCCACCCTGCGCATCGACATCACCCAGCTGAAGCGCACCGGCAAAACGGTCACCCTGACCTGGACGGTCACCAACACCAGCGCCGACGAGAGCTGGTACATCGGCAGCAACCTGGGCACCGACACCCTGGACTTCACCACCTCCGCGGTCGCCCTGATCGACGCGGTCAACGGCAAGCGCTACCGGGTGGCCCGCAACGGCACCGGCGAGAACGCGGCCTGCGTCTGCAGCCGGGTCAACCAGCATCTGAAGGCGGGCGGCGGCGCGATGGAGATGTACGCGGTCTACGGCGCCCCTCCCGCCGACGTCACCAAGGTCAACGTGGAGATGGGCGACCTCGGAGTGTTCAACGATGTCCCTCTCTCTTAGCCTGGCCGCGGTGCTGATCGCGGTGTCACCGACGCCGCCCCCGGCCGCCACGCTCCCCGTGGAGGACCTGGTCTTCCCGGTCGAGGACATCGTCCCGGAGGTCGAGTCGCTGGACGGCGCCGAGAGCGAGACGAAGCAGGGCGACCAGGTACGCGTGGCGCTGACCAGCGACGTCCTGTTCGCCCTGGACAAGTGGACCCTGACCGCGAAGGCCGGCCGGCGCCTGACCGAGGTGGCGGCGAAGATCAAGGCGGAGGGCGCCGGAGGCGTGGTCACGATCGAGGGCCACACCGACGACCAGGGCGCGGACGCCTACAACCTGACCCTCTCCCGCCGCCGCGCCGAAGCGGTCCGCCGGGCGCTCCAGGGCGGGCTGACCGGCACGGCCTTCGACGTCAAGGGGTACGGCGAAGCCCGCCCCAAGCTGGCGAACCTGGTCGACGGCCGCCCTCAGGAGAAGAACCGGGCCAAGAACCGCCGGGTGGAGATCGTGTTCACTGCGGCCCGATGAGCGCGTCGCCCATGGGCGTACGGCTGTAGAGCACCCATCTGCCGCTCCGAGCCCTGGTCACCAGCCCGGCCCGCCGGAGCACCCCGAGATGGTCGCCGACCCCGCCGAGCGTCATCGACAGTTGCGCGACGAGCTGCGTGGTGGTGGCGGGCCCGTCCAGGGCCTGGAGTACGGTGGCGCGTCCCCTGCCCAGCAACTCCGCCAGGGCGGGGGCGGGTGCGGGCGACTCCCACAGGGCGGCCGCCCCCAGGGCCTGGTAGGTGCTGCCGTAGGAACGCGGCGGGTCGAGATAGAGGCACGTCATCCCGAACACGTTGGGTATGAGCACCAGCCCGACGCCGCCCAGCCGATGCACCGAACCCGGCCACCTGCCCAGCCGGATCGTCGAGCCGTCGTTGATCATGTCGAGGTCCATGCACGCGAACACGCGGGCCCAGCCGTACACGCTGAGCCGTCCCGCGCGCATGATCACGTCGCGTTCGAGCAGGGCGCGCAGCCGCGGCCAGTCGTCGGCCAGGAGGGAGTCCCAGAGCAGGGCGAGCGCGTCGGCCACCCGGACGGCGACGTCCGGGGCGGCGAGCACGGGATCGATGGGCCGCACGCCGTAGGCGAGACGCAGGTCGGCGAGGGCCCGCTCGTCGGTGATCGCGCGCACCGCCCGCACCTCTTGCTCGAACGTGGTCTCCAGCCCCTCGGGCGGCACGCAGAAGAAGTCGGGGACGTACGTGGTGAACTGCATCAGCTCGTCGAGCGCGCGCAGGACGGGGGTGGCCGCGCGTAACCGGCGGTACGGCTCGCGCACCCGCGCCGTCCACTGCGCGATGCCCGGGACCACGCGCCCGCCGAGCGCGCCCAGCGCGCCGATGGCCTGCGACATCGGCGACAGCGCGAACCGGGTCTTCGTCAGGTCTTCCGGCGTGCACTCCAGATACGCCATCTTTCGCCTCCTGCCGAAAGGTTAGCCAAGGCGCGGGACGCGCGGTGATCCTCACCGCATGCGGACTTATCAGGATGTTTTCGCCGTTGCCGAGTTCCGGGTGTTGTTCGCGGGGCAGACCGGCGCCGTGGCCGGCGGCACGATGACGATGCTCGCGCTGTCCACGCTGGTGTACGCGCACACCGGCTCGCCGTTCCTGGCCGCGGTCGCCTATCTGGCCGGGTTCCTGCCGCAGGTGCTGGGCGCGCTGACGATCGGCTCCCTGGCCGACCGGCTGCCGCCCAGGCCGGTGATGGCGGGCTGGGAGGTGGTGCGGGCGGCCATGCTGGTGCTGATCGCCTCCGGGGCGCTGCCGGTCTGGGGGATGCTCGCCGTCGTCATGGTGGTCGGCTTCCTCGAATCGCCGGTCCGGGCGGCCGGGCTGGCGCTGGTGGCCGACCTGCTGCCGGGCAACGGCTACGTGCTCGGCCGCTCGGTGCTCAACATGGCCGTCGGCGCGATGCAGATCGCCGGGTACGGCGTGGCCGGACTGCTCCTGACCGCCATCGGTCCCAAGGCGGCGCTGCTGGCCGCGGCCGGGATGGCCGTGGTGGTGGGCGGGATCTACCGGTTCGGGCTCCGGGCCAGGGCACCGCGGTCCACCGGCGGGCGCACGCGCGGCGGGACGCGGGCGCTGCTGGGCGATCGGGCGGTCCGGGGCCTGCTGCTGGCGCAGTGGGTGCCGAACGGGCTGATCGTCGGGGCGGAGGCGCTGTTCGTGCCGTTCGCCGGGGCGTCCGCGGGGGTGCTGTTCATGGCGGCGGCCGGGGGGATGCTGGCCGGGGACGCGGTCGTGGGCAGGTGGACGAGCCCGGACTCCCGGCTGCGGCTGGCGGTGCCGTTGTACGTGCTGCTGGCCGTGCCGTACCTGATGTTCGCCTTCTCGCCGGGGGTGTGGGTGGCGGCGGTGCTGGTGGCGGTGGCCTCGTTCGGCTTCGCCGGGCATCTCGGGACGCAGGAGCGCTACCTGGATGCGGTGCCCGAGCGGTTGCGCGGGCAGGCGCTCGGGCTGGCCGGGAGCGGCATGCAGACCGGGCAGGCGCTGGCCGCGACGCTGACCGGGACGGTGGCCGAAGTGGTGGCGGTCAACTGGACGATCGTGCTGGCGGCGGCCGGGTCGCTGGTGACCACGGCGTTGTTGTGGCGGACGCTGACGGCCCGGTTGGACGTGGCCGCGAGCCGCGTGCCAGACTTGCGCTGACATATTCACGTAAAGCTTGTCAGCGCCTGGTTGGTCGGTGGAGCGCGCTGGCCTGCTCGCTCTTTCGCGAGCACGGCCAGGTACGCCGCCAGGCGGTATCGCGGTCGTGTGCGCGCGGAGCCGTACCCGAAAGGACCACGATGTCCACCGACCAGTTCGGGCTCGCCGAGGGCGACTACGTCCCCGATCCCGATCGCGACACCACGCTGCTGCTCGACGCCTTCTACGCCGCGCTGCCCGGCGACCTCACCGGCGCCATGCGCGTACGGCAGGCCGAGCTCGAAGCGGCCAACCAGGCCATGGTCGTCGACGAGGCCGCCCGCCACAACCTCCGCATGACCCTGGCCCTGGTGGCCGCCTACGAAACCCTCCTGCCGCGGCTCGGCGCGGACGCGGCCGTCGCGGCCGTGCGCGCGGCCTTCATCGAACCGCTCGGCGACACCATGAAGGAGGGCACCAGGGCGATGCTGGACCACGCGCCGGACGCCTTCCGCGCCATGGTCGAGATGAGCAAGTCCCGCGAGGAACACGCCTTCGGGGCGGCGTTCGTCTTCGACCGGGCGGTCGATGACGAGCAGCGCTACCACCTCGACGTGCACAGGTGCTTCTACAACGACGTCATGGTGGCCAACGGGACGCCGGAGCTGATGCCGGTCATGTGCGCCTTCGACGCCAACTGGATCGAGGGCATCGACCCCGACCGGCACGGTTTCCGCTTCGAGCGCACCACCACCATCGGGACGGGCGGCACCCACTGCCCGTTCCACTTCAGCCGCGCTTAGTCGGCCTGGAGTTCGCCCAAGGTGACGGCCAGGGTCTCGCTCTGGCCGTCCGGGCGGATCACCTCGACCTTCACCTGGTCGCCGGGCTTCAGCGTGGTGAGGATCTCCGACAGGTCGGACATCGTGGGCGTCGGCTTGCCGTTGAGCGAGACGATCACGTCGCCGGACTTGATGCCCGCCTTCGCGGCCGGGCCCCCGGCCTCCACGCTGGCCACCGCCACGCCGACGGCGCGGCCGTCCTCGCCCAGGACCGTGCGGCCCCGGAGGCCCAGCGCGGCGCGGTGGCTGTTGACGACCTTGCCGTGCTTGACGATCTGCCCGGCGATGTCCGAGGCGGTGTTGCTCGGGATGGCGAAGCCGATGCCGGGCGCCGCGCCGCCGCCGAGCTCGGGGTCGGTGGCGGCCAGGGTCGGGATGCCGATCACCTGCCCGGCCATGTCGACCAGCGCGCCGCCGCTGTTGCCCGGGTTGATCGCGGCCGAGGTCTGGACGGCGCCGGAGATGGTCGCGCCGGGCGAGCCGGGGTTCTGCGGTTCGCTGACCGTGCGGCCGAGCGCCGAGACGATGCCCTGAGTGACGCTGCCCGACAGGCCCAGCGGGTTGCCCATCGCCAGCACGAGCTGGCCGACGCGCAGTTTGGAGGAGTCGCCGAACACCGCCGGCTTCAGGCCGTCCGGGTTCTCCACCTTGATGACCGCCAGGTCGCCCGCCGGGAACGACGAGACCAGCTTGGCCTTGCGCGAGGTGCCCCCGGTGGCCAGCGAGACCTCCATCTCGGTGGCCTGGCCGACGACGTGCGCGTTGGTCACCACGTGTCCTGCGGTGTCGAAGACGACGCCGGACCCCAGTCCCACCTTGGTGGTGATCTGCACGATGGACGGCAGCACCTGGGCGATGACCTGTTCGTAGGCGGTCTCGAGCTCCTGCGTGGACGCCGCCTTCGCCGGCGCCGCCGTACCGCCTGACGTCGTGCCCGGCGTGGCCGTGGCGGTCGGTGAAGCGGTGCCCTCACGCGTGGGCGTGGAGACGCCGCACCCGGCGGCCAGAACGACGGCGAGACCTGCCGCGATCAACCTCATGCGGGGATATCTTCCCAGGTCAGGAGGAAAGATAATCCTTTCTTACCTTGCTCCTGCTCAGCTTGCCTGTGGGCGTTCTGGGGAGAGACGTCCGATACTCGATGACCCGTGGGTGTTTGAGGCGGGCCAGCCGGGGCTCGCAATGGGCCAGGAGCGCGGCGGACAACTCCTCGCCCGGCACCGCGCTCCCGGCTGGCTGCACCAGGGCCACGACCTTGTGCCCCCATTCGGGATCCGGCACGCCGATCACCGCCACGTCGGCCACCGCGGGATGCTCCAGGAGCGCCGCCTCGACCTCCGCGGGGTAGATGTTCACGCCGCCGGAGATGATCAGGTCGGTCCTGCGGTCCAGCAGGAACAGGTAGCCGTCGTCGTCCAGGTAGCCGATGTCGCCGGGGGTGTAGGCGTGCTCGCGCATGGCGGCCGCGGTCTTGGCCGGGTCGCCGTGGTACTCGAAGCGGTTGATGCCGCCGATGTACACCAGGCCGGGGGCTCCGGCCGGGGCCTCGTGCCCGTCCTCGTCCACGATCGTGAACGACATCCCGTCCAGTGGACGGCCGACCGTGCCCGGACGCCCGGCCCACTCCTCGGAGGAGACCATGGTGGCGACCGCCGCCTCGGTGGAGCCGTAGTACTCCCACAGCACCGGTCCCAGCCAGTCGATCATCGCCTGCTTGGTGGCCCGCGGGCAGGGGGCGGCGCCGTGGTAGAGGTGGGTGAGCGAGGACAGGTCGTGCCTCTCGCGATCCGGTACGGCCAGCAGCCGGTGGAACATGGTCGGCACCATGAACGCGTTCGTCACCCGGTGGCGCTCGATCAGGCGCAGCGTGTCCTCGGCGTCGAAGCGGTCCGGGGCCACGATCGCATGGCCGAACTGCAGGGCCATCATCGCCTGGCCGTACGGGGCCGAGTGGTAGAGCTGCGAGCACACCAGGTGCACGCCGTCCATCGGCAGCCCGAAGTGGCGCCAGCTCTTGCGCATGAGGATCGGGTAGAGCTCCTCGGGGGAGAGGTCGAGGAGCCGTCTGCGCACGCCCTTCGGGCGGCCGGTGGTGCCGGAGGTGTAGAGCATCATCGATCCGGCGCTGCGATGCTCGGGCGGGGTGTCCGGCTGGTCGTCGAAACGCCCGCCGATCGGCCCGCGGAAGACGGCCCCGGCGCCGCAGTCGGCGGCGATGTAGGCGATCTCGTCGTCGGTGAAATGCCAGTTCACCGGGACGTGGTAGGCGCCGATCTGGTAGGTGGCCAGCATCATGGTCAGCGCGTCCCGGCCGTTGCGCAGCACGGTGAGGACGCTGTCGCCCCTGTCCACGCCCATGGCGCGCAGGCCGTGGGAGAAGCGGTTGGCCCGCTTCAGCAGGTGACCGTAGGTGAGCTGGTCGTCTCCCAGCAAAGCAGGACGTTCGGGGTCGGCGGTGGCGATCTCGTAGAAACCCCTCATGTCTGGGGAGACTACAGAATTACATTCTGTCCCGGGAATAGGGGGATTCTCGGTTAACCTCGCGTCATGGCGGACGTCGGCGACCACGTATCTTCCTGCGATGCTCCAACCGGGCCTATTCCGCGGGTGGTCCTGCCTGCCGACGTGAGCGCTGACGACACCGTCCAGATGCCGCGGATCGTCCTGCCCGAGGAGTTGGAACCCGAGCCCGAAGAGGCCGACCAGAACACCACGGTCCACGTCCGCCGTCCTGTGCGGCCGAAAGCGCCTGCGGCCGCGCCCGCAGAGACACCCGCCGAGGTGTCCGCAGAGGTGTCCGCCGAGGTGGCCAACGAGGTGTCCGCCGAGGTGGACGACAGCACCACCATGTACGTGCGCCGCCCCGCCCCCAAGCAGGCGCCACCACGCCCCGCGCCCCCGGCCAGGCGTCCGTCCACGCCCGTCCCCCCGGCTCCGCGCGAGGCGAAGGCGGCGAGTGAGACCGTGACGGTGCCCAGGGCGCCGGGGCCGCGGATGCCGATGATCGCGCCGCCGCCGCGCAAGCGGGGGATCAGCGAGATCCCGTTCCGCGTCGTCTACATGGTCGGCGCGATCATCGCCACCATCCTCGCCGTCGTGCTCATCTTCGTGTTCTTCGGCGGCGACACCCCGGATCGCGCCCCCAAGCGCGCCTCCGCGACTCCCGCCCTGGCCGGAGGCGGGCCGGGGGCGGAGGTGACGCTGCCGCCGGTCCCGGCCACGAAGGTGTTCCCCGCCTATGCGGGGAAGGCGGCGGTGGTCATCGGCCTGGTCGCCGACACCGAGACCGGGATCGTGTACCCCAGGCTCGGCGTCCCGTGGAGGGCCAAGTCGTATGCCCCGTTCACGGTGGCCCAGCGCATCGGCAAGGTGGCGCGGCCGTACACGATGATCGTCTCGGCGAAGTACCCGATCACGGTCCCCAAGGCGAAGCCGGCGGAGGAGACCGGCTACCGCGAGCTGGCCGTGCGGGCGGCGCGGTGGTCGTTGCGCTCCCAGTTCCCCGCGGGCGCGACGCTGACCTGGACGGGTTCGCAGCCGCTGGCCACCGGCACCGGCTGGTTGCTCGGCTACCGGGTCACCCACGGCAGCACGTTCTCGGAGGCGCTGGTGGCGGTGGTCGAGGTGGGCAAGCGCAAGCCGGCGATGCTGCTGGCGACCGTACCGAACACCCGCAAGGCGCAGTGGCGCGATCTGGCCACGCTCGTGAAAGGCGTGCGCCCGCTATAGACAGAAGCATCCTCTAGAATATGGTTCTGTCATGGCACGGGACCCGCTGGAGGTTGGGTAATGGCGATCGGGTTGAGCGAGGAGCACGAGGCGCTCCGCGAGTCTGTCAGCGGCTGGGCCGAGCGGAACATCCCCGCCGAACTGCTGCGATCCAGCGAGGAAGGCCGCCCCGCGTTCTGGCCGGGGCTGGCCGAGCAGGGGCTGCTGGGCCTGCACCTGCCCGAGGAGTCGGGCGGATCCGGCTACGGCCTCCTGGAGGCCGCCGTGGCGATCGAGGCGCTGGCCGAGCGGATGGCGCCGGGGCCGTACGTCCCCACGGTGCTGGCCGGCGCCGTCATCCACGCCTCCAAGCAGCACGCCCTGCTGCCCGGCCTGGCCGACGGCACGCTGACCGCCGCCGTGGCGCTCGGCTCCGTGCTCACGGGCACGCGCTCCGGCGACGGCTCCCTGGTCGTCTCGGGTACGGCGGAGCCCGTGCTCGGCGGGGCGTCGGCCGACATCCTCGTGCTGCCGGTCACCACGGACGACGGTGAGGAATGGGTGGCCGTCGACGCCTCCGCCGCCACCGTGACCGCCGTCCCGTCGCTCGACATCACCCGCGCCGTGGCCAAGGTCGAGCTGGCGGCGGCAGCCGTACCGGCTGAGCGGATCCTCGACGGCGTCGAGGGACCCGACGTGCGGAACCTGGCCGCGATCCTGCTCGGCGCCGAGGCGGTCGGCCTGGCCTCGTGGTGTGTGCGGGCGGCGGCCGACTACGCCAAGGTGCGCGAGCAGTTCGGGCGGCCGATCGGCCAGTTCCAGGGCATCAAGCACAAGCTGTCGCGCATGCTGGTGGCGCTGGAGCAGGCCAGGGCCACCGTCTGGGACGCCACCCGCGCGGAGGGCCGCGAGCTGGAGTACGCCGCCGCGATCGCGGGCGTCATGGCGCCCGACGCCGCCGTGCAGTGCGCCAAGGACGCCATCCAGACCTTCGGCGGCATCGGCTACACCTACGAGCACGACGCCCACTTGTACTACCGCCGGGCGCTCACGCTGCGCGCGCTGCTCGGCCCGAGCGCCGAGTGGGCCGCCTCCGTGACCGCGCTCGCGCTGCAGGGCGTCGCCCGCGAGATGGAGATCGAGCTGCCCGAGGGCGCCGAGGAGATGCGCGCCGGGATCGCCGCCGAGCTCGCCGCGATCGCCGAGCTGGAGGGGCAGGAGCAGAAGCGGGCGCTGGCCGCGCAGGGCTTCGTCATGCCGCACCTGGCCAAGCCGTGGGGGCGTGCCGCCAAGCCGCTGGAGCAGGTGCTCATCCAGCAGGAGCTGAAGGCCGCCCGCGTGAAGCTGCCCGCGATGATCATCGGCGCGTGGGTGGTGCCGTCCATCGCCACGTACGGCACGCGCGAGCAGCAGGAGAGGTTCCTGCCCAGGACGCTCAGCGGCGAGCTGATCTGGTGCCAGCTCTTCTCCGAGCCCGGCGCCGGATCCGACCTGGCCAACGTGCAGATGAAGGCGGAGAAGGTCGAGGGCGGCTGGCGGCTCAACGGCCAGAAGATCTGGACCTCCGTCGCGCACGTCGCCGAGTGGGGCATCTGCATCGCCCGTACGGACCCGGGCAAGCCGAAGCACGACGGCATCACCTACTTCCTCGTGGACATGAAGGGCGAGGGGGTGACCGTCCGGCCGCTGACCGAGATGACCGGGGAGAACCTGTTCAACGAGGTGTTCCTCGACGACGTGTTCGTCGCGGACGACCTGGTCGTGGGCGCGGTCGACGACGGCTGGCGGGTGGCCCGCAACACGCTGTCGAACGAGCGGGTCTCGCTCTCGTCGGGCGCGGGCGGCACCGGCGCGTCCGTCCCCGACCTGCTCGGCCTGGTCTCCCGGCTGGGCCGCGAGCTCACCCCCGTGGAGGCGGCCGAACTGGCCGGCGTCATCTGCGAGGGCCACTCGATCAACGCGCTGTCGCTCCGGGTCACGCTCAAGCAGCTCGCGGGCAGCGAGCCCGGCGCGGACGCGTCGGTGCGCAAGCTGCTGTCCACCTCCCACGCCCAGCACGTCTCGGAGGCCGCCGTCGGCCTCCTGGGCGCGCGGGCGACGGCGGCGGCCGACATGAAGCTCGGCGACCCCGGCTACTGGAACCGCGCCGTGCTGGCGACCAGGGCGATGACCATCTACGGCGGCACCACCGAGGTGCAGCTGAACATCATCGGCGAACGCATGCTCGGCCTGCCCCGCGATCCGGAGCCCGGCCGCTGACCCCACCGGGGACGGCGCATCTCCGTCCCCGGTCTCAGTCGTAGACCGGCTCGGCGGCAAGGAAGCGGCGGTCGAGCAACTCCGGCGTGTAGGTCAGCCCAGTGAGCTCGTCAGCCAGCTTGAAGGCCCGCTCCAGGGCGTCGTCGATCTCCTCCGCATCGGGGTCGAGCCCGAGCCTGCGCATCCGGTCGAGCAGCCGGTCGGGCTCGGCGCCTACGCGGCTGTCGGGTATTTCCGGGTCGAACCAGGTGATCCCACGGCCGTCGACCGCGTAGAGGAAGCTGTCGTTGGCGTAGTCGTGCCGGCAGACCGATACCAGCTCGGCGGCATGGGAAACCTTCGTGTACACCTCCTCGTCCACGGCCGTCTTCCACCCGCCTGGTTCGACGAGGACGGTCCAGTCGCCGAGTGAGGCGGCGCCGATCCAGCCCGCCGAGTCCTCCGCGTATTCCTCCCATGAGCGGCTGGCCAGCTCGTCGATGGATAGTTCCGTAAAGGTGTCCTCATCCACCCCGAACCTGCGCAGCACCTCCTCCGGCGCCACGCCGCGCACGAAAGACACGCAATAGATCTCGCCGAGGTCGGCCACGGCAACTCCTTCG
Source organism: Nonomuraea typhae (assembly GCF_009760925.1). Taxonomy (GTDB): domain Bacteria; phylum Actinomycetota; class Actinomycetes; order Streptosporangiales; family Streptosporangiaceae; genus Nonomuraea; species Nonomuraea typhae. The sequence continues at coordinate 196,799 of NZ_VRLV01000008.1, read as the reverse complement.
ATCGGATACGCCCGGCATCATGACAGCCGCGACCGACAATCCCTCGGCCGAGGGAGGCGCCGGCCGCCAGGAGTTGAGATCATCGCTCCATGAGGCTCGTGAGCCGGTGGCGGAGGCTGCCCCCACTCACCCGTGACCTGGCGCTCGGCGCCGCCGGCCTGCTGGGCTGCCTGACGATGGCCGGCCTGGAGCTCCTCTGGGGCGGGCGCTCGCGCGGTTTCCCGGTCGAGCCCGCCGCGCTCGGACTCGCCGTGCTCATGTGCGCGCTGGTCGTCGGGCGCCGCCGGTTACCCGTGCTCACCGGGCTGGCCTGCACCGCCGTCATGACGGCCGGGCATCTGGCGGGCGTCTGGGTGCCGGGCAGCGACATCCTGGTGCTGGCCGTCTTCGTCTCGGCCGCCTACCATCGCCCGCCCCTCCCGGCCGGGCTCGGAGTCTCCGCCGCCATGCTCTCCGGCGTGGTGATCAACCAGGCGTACGCCGGAGCGGCCGTCAGCCCCGCCATGGTGATCGAGGCGCTGCTGCGCGGGCTGATGCTGGTCGGGGTCGGGGTCGCGCTGCGGCTGGAGCGGGAACGACGGGCCCAGCTGCAAGGCCGGCTGGCCGCGGGGGAGCTGGAGCAGCGCCTGCGCATCGCCGGAAAGATCCACGACGTGGTCGGGCACCACCTGGTCGCGATCCGGATGCAGGCCGTGGGCGGACGTCGGGCGGGCGCCGAGGCGCAGGGGCAGACGCTGGGCACCATCTCCGATCTGGCCGACGAGGCGCTGGCGCAGGTCCGCGGCCTGCTCGCCGCCCACACCGCGCCGGGCGAAGGGCTCGCCGGGCTGCCCCACCTGGTCCGCCGCCTCGGGGGAGGCGGCCTGGAGGTACGGCTGGCGCCGCTGCCCGACCCGGGTGACGTGCCGCCGGCCGTACAGGAGGCGGCCTATCACATCGTGCGCGAGGCGCTCACGAACACCGCCAAGCACGCGCGCGGGAGCACGGCCGACGTGCGCGTCACCACCTCGGCGCACACGCTGCGGGTCGAGGTCCGCGACGACGGCGGCCGCGGTGACCCCGAAGCCGCGCCCAGCTGGGGCGTGTACGGCATGCGGGCGAAGGCCGAGGCGCTGGGCGGCACGTTCGAGGCCGGACCGGGGCCGGACGGCTGGCGGGTGACGGCCGAGCTGCCCCTGGCCGGGTCAGGCGGGGTCGCCAGGGGTGACGATGCCGTTTTCGTAGGCGTAGATGACCACCTGGGCGCGTGACTGCAGGTTCAGCTTGGCGAAGATGTGGTTCATGTGCGTCTTCACGGTGCCTTCGCCGATGCCGAGGCGGCGGGCGACGTCGCGGTTGGACAGGCCGCGGGCCACGTGCCGGACGATGTCGTGCTCGCGCGGGGTCAGCGTCTCGGCCGGGGCCGTGAGGATGCCGGGCGACGGGGGCGTGCCGTGGGCGAACCGCTGGATGAGGCGGCGGGTCACCTGCGGGTCGATCAGGCCGTGGCCCCGGTGGGCGAGCCGGACGGCCTGGATGTACATCTCGGGCGGGCCGTCCTTCAGCAGGAACCCGGCGGCGCCGGCACGCAGGGTGCCGAACAGGTACTCGTCCAGGTCGAACGTGGTCAACGCGAGCACCGCGGGGCGCGGGCCGCGGGCGCAGATGCGGCGGATCGCGGTCAGGCCGTCGGTGCCGGGCATCCGGATGTCGATGAGCATCACGTCGGGCTCGAACCGGCGGGCGACCTCCTCCGCCGCCTGCCCGTCGCCGGCCTCGGCGACGATCTCGATGTCGGGCTCGGATCGCAGATAGAACCGGAGGGCCTGCCGTACCGCCGGCTGGTCGTCTACCACGGCCAGTCGGATCATCACGGTTCACAAGGTAGCGGGTGCGGCCCGGGGACCGGGCCGCACCGGGCGTCCGTTACCGCTTCGCCCATCTGCGAGCCTCGAAGGCGTCGACGGCCTTGCCGAGGCGGGCGAGCTTCTCGGTGGAGGTCACCGGAAGGATGCCGGGCTCGGCCGGCGGCCGGTTGGCGTCGGTGTACTGGGTGCCGAGATTGGTGAAGGCGACCACGATGTAGTGCCTGCCGTCCTTGCCGGGCAGCGAGCGCACGATGCCGGCGTCGGCGCCGGAGTTGTTGACCCAGCCGGTCTTGTGGGCGAAGCTCACCTCGGCCGCGTCGTTGCAGGGGCGCACGTCACGGCCGAACCTGTTGCCCGCGACGGTGACGGTGCCGTCGGCGCCGATCCAGCGCTGGGCGACCGTGTGCGGGATGCCGGGGGCCGGGTACGCGCCGCCGCACCGGTTGACGGTGGAGAGCATGTCGTTCCAGCCCTGGTCGGCCAGGTGCCGTTTGAACACCTGGCGGGAGGAGGCGCTCAGCACGCCGGAGGTCACCGGCGAGCCGTTGGGCGCGGTCCAGGCGCGGCCGGGCACGCCGTTGATCAGCGCCAGCAGCTTGGCGGTGTCGAGCGAGCTCATCGTGACCGGGTTGGACCACCGGCCGCCGGTGGCCGGGTTGGTGTTCTTGAACTGCAGAGTCTCCAGGCCGAGGTCCTGGAAGGTCTGGTTGAGCTCGGTCACGGCGCCCTTGTCGTGAAGGAGCTTGACGAGGGCGCAGGTGGACGGGTTGTTGGAGGAGGTGAGCGCGGCCTCCAGGTACGTGCCGACGGTCTTGCTGGTCGGGTTCTGGGTCTCACACAGCGCGCTGGTCTCGGTGGGCCGGTAGTCGTAGGTGTCGGTGAGGGCGATCGTGCCCTTGTCCACCAGGCGCAGCACCCCGAAGGCGACCATCAGTTTCAGGACGGAGGCCGGGTAGGGGGACATGAAGTCGATGGGTGCGTTCTCCCGGCCGGGCACGATGTCGACGGTGCCCTTGCCCTGGTTGGCGTACCAGCCGGCGTCGTCCCACTGCCGCCAGCGGACGGCGGTGGTGCGGAAGTTCCGGTCCACCGGGACGATGACGCCGTCCGGGTGGTCCGGGCTCATCAGCACGGTGCCGGAGGACGTCGGCCGGCCGTAGCGGTCGAGCTCGAGGACGGTCACGTCGAGCTGCGGCTGCTGGACGATGGGCTGGGGATCGGCCGCGGCGAACCGGGCGGCGTAGCCGGCGGGCGACTCGGCCAGTTTCTCCTCGACCTCGGCGAGCCTGCGCGCCTGGGCCGAGCCGGGCGGGGCGAGGTCGAGCACCTCCTGGAAGCGGGCCTCGTCCATGGTCCGCTTCAGGAACGCGGAGACCGGGCTGGGCCGTCCTTCGGCCGCGGCCTGGGCGGGGGTGACACCCAAGGTCCCCAGGGTCGTCAGGAAGAGGGTGCCGGCGGCTACCCCCGCGGCGGCGCGGCGGCTCTTCTGAAATATCGACATGTCAGGTGATCTTAGGGAGGGATCTTGGTCCGGGGTGGAGAAACCTGGGCAGGAGGCGGGTTTGCGCAGGTGGGCGGGGGTCGGCGGATTGGCGTGGTGCTGACACCAAGTTGCCGGCATGGTCAGTGCGCCACCCGGGATGTCCGTGAGCTCCGGGCGCCGGAACCTCCTCGAGCAGTATGTCCTTGGTCATAGGCGGCGTCATACCCTGGGGCGATGTGCCGGTCCCGCCCTCCCGGCATGCTTGGCGGCATGGATCCCGAAGCCGTCACCCGCCGCCTGTACGACGCGCTGGCCGCCGGTGATCTCGAGGCATACCGGGCGCTGATCGCCGAGGACGTGGTCTTCCACGTCGACGGGACGAGCATCGTGGCCGGTACGCATCGGGGGATCGACGCCGTCGTACGGCTCGGCACGCTGGTCCTCGGGGAGACCGGCGGCACCTTCCGCACCGACTTACGCTCGGTGCTGGCCAACGATTCGCACGCGGTGGTCCTGCACCACTGGACGGCCGAGCGCCGCGGGCGCCGGATCGCGATGGACAACGTCAACGTCTACCGCTTCGAGAACGGCCTGGTGGCCGAGCGCTGGGAGGTCATCGCCGACCAGGAGGAGCATGACGCGTTCTGGGCGGGGTGAGATGGGCTGGGGCGGCACGGGTTAGGGGGTGACGGGCTGGAGGGGTATCGGGGCGGCGTTCTTGGCGGGCATGGGCACTCCTACCCGGATCTCGCCGACACAGGGGCGTGCGCCGCCCGGTGACGTGATGGTCAGTTCCTGCCCGCCGCCCTTCACGGTGGCGTAGGTCCAGCCGAGGTCCTTGCCCGCCTGGACGTCGGCCGAGCCGGCGCCCAGGCCGATCGAGAGCCGGGCGGGGGCGGGGTTCAGGTAGCTGACCTGGACGGTCCACGTGCCCTGGGGGAGAGGCAGGGGCAGGCGGAAACGTTCGGTGCCGGAGCCGATCGGGCGGCAGGCGGCGCCGGCCGGGAGGGTCAGGCCCTCGATGTCCACCGGCCGCAACCGGCCGCGGTCGTCGAAGGTCATCAGGTTGCGCACGGGTCCGTCGAGCTTCCGGACCCAGGTGACCGGGCGCCCGGCGATCGGGCCGAGCACTCGGGAGGTGAGGGCGTAGTCGTAGAAGAAGATCGGGTAGACGACCTTGGCGGGCACGTGGGTGTCCAGGACGACGAGGCCGGAGGGGGCCCGGCGCAGGGCGATGCGGCCGGTCTCGACGTAGGACCTGACGTGGACGCCGAGGGGGAGGCGGGTGTACTGAGTGATCGACCAGATCGATCCGGCGGTGAAGACGGCGGCCAAGGGGATCCACACGAAGCGCAGCCGGCGCTCGCCCTCGCGCGGGACGAACGCCAGCGCCAGCACGATCGCCAGCAGGGTGGCGGTGGGCGCGACGTAGCGCAGCTCGAACCCGCCCAGGTCCGGGCCCAGTTGCTCGATCCGGCCGATCATCACGGGCACGACGTCGGCCAGCGCGAAGTACCCGAGCAGCATGAGCCAGGCCAGCCAGGCCCGCCGCCGGTAGCGGATCGTCAGCGCCACGACGAGGGCGGCCGCGCCGAGCCCGGCCCAGATGGCGGGCTCCGGGGTGGCGGCGATGGCGTAGTCGTCGCCGATCGGGTGCCAGCGCCACGGCCCGCCGAGGGAGGAGGCGACGAGCGAGCCGGAGAACAACCGCCAGGCGAAGGCGGCGGCCACGCCCAGCGGGGGCAGGCTCGGCTGGATGGTGTCGTTGGTCAGCTGGACCGAGGTGAACAACGCCGGGAACAGGATCGCCGCGTACCCGGCCACGACCGTGACGTAGAGAGCCCATGCCGGCCACTGCCACCGGCGGATGCCGCCCAGCCAGCCGGCGGTGAGCACGAACGCCAGCACCGGGATGAACGGCGCCTTGACGAAGAAGACCATCGCGAAGACCGTCCACCCGGCGGCCGCCAGCGCGTGCCGGAAGCGGCGGGTCCTGACGTAGAGCACGTGCGCGGCCAGGGCCATCGGCAGCGCGACCTGGAACGGCAGCGTCTCGATGACCACCGCCCACCAGGACAGCGACGAGATCGTCAGCGGGGTGAGCAGATAGAAGCCGAAGGGGACGAGGATCGCCGGGCGGGAGCCGTACAACAGGAAGAGCAGCCGCAACAACGCCAGGGCGGCCGCGCCCATGAGCACGATGGTGATCACGTGCATGAGCACGTCGTTGTAGACGCCGAGGCGGCCCATGGCCCAGTGGACGCCGAACGGGCCGGGCATCAGGTGCCCGTACTCGGCCCGCATCAGGTAGTCCCAGGTCAGGTCGTTCTCCAGGCCGCGGGCGATGAAGGTGAAGTCGTCCTGCCTGAAGTAGGTCCGCCGGACCAGGTCGAACTTCCACACGAGCTGGACGGCGATCATCACCATGGCCGTGGCGAGCACGCCGTCGCCGCGCAGCCACTGCTTGGGCTCCACCACGGTCTCGCTCGCCGCCGTCACGCATGAAGGCTAACGACGCCGTTGATCCCGATGGAATGGGCGTTGTCCGGTTGTGATGTGGTGTTATATCGGAATGTTTCCGCAGGTGTCGCGCTATGGGCGCTGGGCTGCCCTGCTCGGCCTCGCCCTGGGCGCCCTGTGCGTCGGCCCCGGCCTGGCACCTGGCTACATCCTTCTCCAGGACATGGTCTTCGTCCCCGACCCCGCCTTCTCGTCCTTCACCTTCGGCCTGACCGGCGGCGCACCGAGGGCCGTCCCCAGTGACCTGGTCGTGACCGCTCTGGCCCAGATCGTGCCCGCGGACCTGGTGCAGAAGCTCGTCCTGCTGGGCGTCTTCATGCTCGGCTGCTCGGGCGCGGCCCTCCTGGTCCCCGCCGCCGCCCTCGCGCCCCGGCTGGTCGCGGGCGCCTTCTACGTCTGGAACCCCTACGTGGCCGAGCGGCTGCTCATGGGGCAGTGGGCGCTGCTGCTCGGGTACGCGGGGCTGCCCTGGGTGGTGCGCGCCCTGATCCGCCACCGGCTCCCCGCCGCCGCCCTCCTGCCCGCCGCCGTGGGCGGGTTCGCCGCGATGACCGTCACCGCCCTCACGGCCCTGCCCGTCGCTCTCCGGGGCGCGATCCGTGCGGGTACGGCGGGGCGGGAGGGCGTGGCTGAGCGGGAGGGTGTGGCGAGGTGGAGGCCGGCGGGAGGGGTGGCCGGGTTGCTGGTGGCCTTCAGCCTTCCGTGGCTGGTGACCGCGCTGATCCGTCCCGACGGCCTGATCGGCGACCCGGTGGGCGTGGACGCCTTCGCGGTCCGGGCCGACGGACCCCTCGGCACGATCGGCAGCGTGTTGTCCCTGGGCGGCATCTGGAACGCCTGGGCGGTGCCGCCGGGCTTCGACGACCCGGTGAGCGCGGTGGCCAGGCTCGCCCTGGTGCCGGCCGGGGTCGTGGGGTTCTGGTTCGCGTGGCGTGGCGGCCCGGCGGGCGGCGAGGCCGGCGGCCAAGGGCTTGGCGGATTGGCCGTGGCGGCAGGGACGGGGCTGCTGATCGCCTGCCTGGGAGCGGTGGAACCCGGCAGGGAGGTGCTCAAGGCGTTGATCGGTGTCTGGAGTGGCTTCGCGGTCTTCCGTGACGGTCAGCAGTACCTGGCACCCCTGGCGCTTCTGGTGGCCGTGGGGCTGGGGGCGCTGACAGCGAGGGTGACCGCCCGGTGGGCCGTGGCCATGGCGCTGGTGCCGCTGGCTGTCCTGCCGACCATGGCGTGGGGGGTTTCCGGCGCCCTGGCGGCCGTGCCGTACCCGGAAAGCTGGATGCGGGCGCGGGAGATCGTCGCACGGAACCCGGCGCCGGGTGACGTGCTGGTGTTGCCGTTCGAGTCCTACCGGCGCTTCCCGTGGAACGCCGGCCGGGCGGTGCTGGATCCGGCGCAGCGCTTTTTCGCGACCGCGGGCAGGGACGTGGTGGTCAACGACTCGGTCAGGGTCGGCGATCTGGTGGTGGGGACGGAGGATGCGCGGGCCAAGAGGGTGGCGGGGATGCTGGGGGAGCCCGTGCGGCTGGCGGGGGCGGGGATCCGGTTCGTGGTGGTGGATGTGCCGGGTGCTGAGGGGCCGCTGCCGGGGGCGCGGCTGGTGATGGACGCCCCGGATCTGCGGCTTTATGAGCTCGGCGGGGGCATTACGGGCTAGGTTGACCACCTCCCCGACAAGTCCGGAATATTAAGATTCCGTCTAGCTACTTCCGAGTAGCTAGAATTGGTTCTAGGTTTGTGACGGCCCCCCACATCGCAAGCCCGCTAGAGGAGGAACCCCCGTGATGAAGATCCTCTTAGCAGCCATCATCGGCATCGCCGTGGCCGCTCTGGTGACGACGATCACCACCGTTTCGCTGACGGGTTCTACGGCCACACCTGTCAACAGGCCGCTTTACAACTACGGCGACCGGTAGACCACACGCCATGCCGCCCTCCCCCCAAGGGGACGAGAGGACGAGCCGAACACCACTGCTGGAGATCGTCGTTCCCGCCCGCAACGAGGAACGGCGACTTCCCGGGGGCCTATTGCAGCTGTGCGCGAAGCTTGCCCAAATGCCGTTCCCAACCGCCGTCATCGTCGTCGACAACAACAGTACGGACACCACCGCCGACATCATCAGGAACTGGCCGGAAAGTGAGGTGCCGGTCCGGCTCGTCCAGTGCGCCATCCCTGGCAAGGGAGCCGCGGTACGCGCCGGTCTGCTGGTGACGAAGGCCCCGCTCGTCGGATTCTGCGACGCCGACATGGCCACCGACCTCGAGGCCATCACCGTGGCCGTCGGGCTGCTGCTCGGTGGCGAACGCGTGGTCATCGGGTCGCGGGCGCACGCCTTCTCCGAGGTCGAGAACCGCCACAGCCGGGTGCGCGAACTCGGCGCGGTGGGCTTCCGCGCGCTCGCGCGGCGCCTGGTGCGCGGGGTGAGCGACACCCAGTGCGGTTTCAAGTTCTTCGACGGCCGCCTGGCCCGCGAGGTCGCCGCGCGACTGCGCACGCCGGGGTTCGCCTTCGACGTGGAACTCCTGGCCCGCTGCGCCGCGGCAGGCGCTCAGGCGATGGAGATCCCCATCCAATGGCGGGACATGCCAGGATCGCGCTTCTCCCCGGCCCGGCACAGCGCCGGCATCGTGCTGGAGCTCGGCCGGATCTGGCTGCGCCTGCACGCCGAGTCCCACGGTGTCGTGCGGCCCGCGTGGGAGCACGCGCCCGACCCCGTCGGATCTCCGTGATCCCGTCAGAACTCGCCGGTCAGCGGATCGCCGTCGTCAACTGGCGAGACCCCTGGCACCCTGCGGCCGGCGGCGCGGAGACGTACGCCTGGCAGATGGCCAGCCGCTTCGCCGCCGCGGGCGCCCTGGTGTGCTTCGTGACGGCTCGGGCGCCTGGCCAGGCCCGCCGCCAGACGGTCGACGGGGTACGGCTGGCCAGAATGGGCGGGTTGTTCACCGTCTACCCGCTGGTGCTGCTGTGGCTGCTGCGCCGCCGGAGCAGGTTCGACGTGGTGCTCGACTGCCAGAACGGGATCCCGTTCTTCACTCCGTGGGTGCTGCACCGCCGTACCAGGGTGATCTGCGTCGTCCACCACGTGCACGACCGGCAGTTCGGCGTGCACCTGTCACGCTGGCAGGCCATGCTCGGCCGCTTCCTCGAAGGCCCTGCCTCGCGCTGGACCTACCGGGGGCGGCAGAGCGTCGCGGTCTCGCCCTCGACCGTCGCGGCCATGCGGGAACGGCTGAACTGGCTGGGCCCGATCGCCATCGTCCCCAACGGGGTCGAGCCCGGCAGCCCGCGGGCGGCGCGCAGCCGGGCGCCCAAGCTGGTGTGCGTGGGCAGGCTGGTCGCGCACAAGCGGGTGGACCTGCTGCTCGACGCCGTGCCGGACCTGCGTGCGCGCTGGCCGGGGCTGACCGTGGACATCGTCGGGCGCGGCCCCGAGGAGGAGCGGCTGCGCGCACGGCTGCCCGAAGGCGTCACCATGCACGGCTACGTGCGGGAAGAAGTCAAGGAGGAGCTCATTTCCACCGCGTGGCTGCAGGTCAACGCCTCCCAGGGGGAGGGCTGGGGGCTGTGCGTGCTGGAGGCGGCCGCGCTCGGCGTGCCCACGGTCGCCTTCGACGTGGACGGCCTCAGGGACGCCATCCGGCACGGCGAGACCGGGTGGCTGGTGGCCGAGGGCGCCGACCTGGCCAAAGGGGTGGCGGCCGCGATCGACGAACTGGACGGCACCCAGAGCGACAGGTGCCGGAGCTGGGCTTCCGGGTTCCGCTGGGACAACAGCGCGGAACGGCTGGCGACGCTGGCCCTCGGCCGCCCGGTCGGCCGGATGCGGGTGTTCGGCTGGGAGCTGACGTGACCCGGTCAGCCGAGGCGAAACCGGAAGCAGGCGTGACGCAGGAGGCCGGGGCGAAGCCGGGAGCCGGTATGACACGGGCAGCCGGGGCGAAGCCGGGAGCCGGTGTGAGCCCTGGTGTTCCGGTCGGTGCGCGGGCCCGGCATCGGGTCTGGCTGGTGCTGTGCTGTCTCGGCTTCGCCGTACTCGCCTTCACCACGAGCCCGGGCGCCATCATCTCCGACACCAAGATCGACCTGGCGCTCAACCCGGTCGGCTGGCTGGAGCGCCTGGCCCACCTGTGGGACGCCCAGCACTTCGGCCAGCTCCAGAACCAGGTGGCCGGGTACCTCTTCCCGATGGGCCCGTTCTTCGCCCTCGGCGACCTGGTCGGCCTGGACGCCTGGGTGACGCAGCGGCTCTGGCTGACGCTGCTCATGTGCGTGGCCTTCCTGGGCGTGGAGCGGCTGGCCAGGCAGCTCGGCATCGGCAGCGACGGCACCCGGATCGCCGGCGCCCTGGCCTACGCGCTGGCGCCCCGGGTGCTGTCGATCATCGGGGAGATCTCCGCCGAGTGGCTGCCCGCCGCGATGCTGCCGTGGATCCTGCTGCCGCTGCTGACCGCGGCGGAGACCGGCCAGCGGGCCCGGGCGGCGGTCAGGTCCGGCCTGGCCGTCGCGTTGTGCGGCGGCGTCAACGCGGTGGCCGTGCTGGCCGTGCTGGTCGTGCCGGTGATCTACATCCTGACCCGGCCGAAGCCGGTGCCGCGCTGGCGGATGCTCGGCTGGTGGGGCGGCGCGGTGGGCGTGGCCACGGTGTTCTGGTGGCTGCCGCTGCTGCTGGTGGGCCGCTACGCCTTCTCGTTCCTGCCCTACACCGAGACCACCAGCGCCACCACCCAGGTCACCTCGCTGACGAACGTGCTGCGCGGCGCCTCCGACTGGGTGCGTTTCCTGACCGTCAACGGCGTGGAGACCCAGCCGCCCGGGTACGCCATCGCGACCTCCGCGCTCATGATCGTGGTGACCGCGGTGATCGCCGCGCTCGGCCTGGCCGGTCTGGCCCATCGTGACCTGCCCGCCCGCGGCTTCGTGATCGCGATGTTCCTGGTGGGCGTCGTGGCGCTGACCGCCGGGCACATGAGCGCGCTGGAGCCGGTCGTGGCCGAGCCCGTGCGCTGGCTGCTCGACGGGCCGCTCGCGCCGCTGCGCAACCTGCGGAAGTTCGACCCCCTGGTACGGCTGCCGCTCGCGCTGGGCCTGGCCCACCTGCTGGTTCGCGTCAGGGTGCCGGTCAAGGCGGTCGCCGTGGCCGCGTTCGCGGTGCTGGTGCTGCCCGTGTTCAACCAGGGCCTGGCCGCTCCCGGGTCGTTCAAGGAGGTGCCGCTCTATTGGCGCGAGGCGGCGGCCTGGCTCAACCAGAACGCCGGTGACGACGGGGTGCTGATCGTGCCCGGCGCGAAGTTCGGCGAGTACCTGTGGGGCCGGCCGATGGACGACCCGATGCAGCCGATGTTCACCGCACGCTGGACGACCCGGCAGGTGACGGCGGCGGGCTCGGTCGGCCTGAGCCGCCTGCTCGACGCGGTGGACCAGCGCCTGGCCGCCGGGCACGGCTCGCCCGGCCTGACCGACGTGCTGCGCCGCATGGGCGTGCGCTATCTGCTGGTCCGCAACGACCTCAACCGGGCCGTCGTGGCCGGCGCCTACCCGGCCAGGATCTACGAGGCGCTGCGCGAGTCGCCCGGCATCACCCGGCTGCACGCGTTCGGCGGCGAGGTGGGCGACACCGTCACCGACGACGCCGAGAACTCCGTCGACTGGCCCTTCCCCGCCCTGGAGCTGTACGAGGTCTCCGGGAGTTCGGGCGTGGTCGGCGTGCTCCCGGCCGGCGACACGCTGGCCGTACGCGGCGGGCCGGACTCGCTGCTGTCCATGGGCGACCTCGGCCTGCTCGGCGACGCGCCCGTGCTGGTCAACGGCGACGCCGGCACCCGCGAGGCGCCCGCCGTGGTCAGCGACGCGCTCCGGCTGCGCGAACGGCACTTCGGCGAGATGCGCTCCAACTACTCGCCGACCCTGACCGCCGACCAGCGCGAGGAGTTCACCGGCGTGCGCGCCCTCGACCTGCTGGAGGACGGCTGGCTGGACGACACCGCCACCGCCGAGTACGACGGCGTCTCCGCCGTGACCGCCTCCTCCTCGGCCTCCGACGCCGCCGCGGTGCCCGGCATCAGCACCAGCGGACGCGGCCCCTGGGCCGCACTGGACGGCGACTACGAGACCAACTGGGAGACCAGCGGCTGGGAGCCGCCCACCGGCCAGTGGCTGCGCATCGACTTCCCCGGCGAGCGCACGCTGCCCGGCATGAAGGTCACCTTCACCAACAACGTGCTGATCGGCCAGTCCGTCAAGACGGTGGCCGTGGAGACCGAGGCCGGGCGCATCGTCCAAGACGTCGAGCAGACCAACTCCGCGCAGGCGCTGCGGGTGCCGTCCGGCGCCACGAGCTGGGTGCGGATCAAGGTGGTCGCCACCGTCGAGCAGTCGTGGAGCTTCGTGCAGCGGATCGGCGTCAGCGAGGTCTCCATCCCGGGCCTGCTGCCCAGCCGTACCGTCCGCCTGCCGCGCGCCACCGGCGAGGTGTACGTCATGGACCGCGGCGTGGACGAGCGCCCGCGCTGCATGCGCAACCAGGCCCGCTGGGTCTGCAACCCGCTGCTGGACAAGCCCGGGGAGGAGGGCGCCGGGTTCGACCGGACCTTCACCGCCGGCGACGCCGTCCAGACCGGGCTGAGCGGCTTCGCCGTCCTGCGCGACCCTGCGCTCGTCGACCGCTACACCCGCCTGACCGACGACCTGCCGAGCGTGAAGGGCTCGTCGCAGGTCAGCAAGGATCCGGTCGTGGCCCCGCGCGCGGCCTTCGACGCCGACGCGAGCACCACCTGGATCCCCGCCGGACCGGACGCCGAGCCGGCGCTGACTCTCGGCTGGAAGAAGCCGGTGACGATCTCGCGCATCCAGATCGCCCGCCCGGGCGGCGACAAGGAGCCGCTGGACGTCATCGCCACCGGCGACAAGGGCGTCTCCCGCGGCGCCCGGGTGACCGCGGCCGGCTACTTCACCTTCAAGCCCATGACCACGCGCACCCTGAAGCTCCGCTTCTTCGCCGCCTCCCGGCGCCTGCAGGTCACCGAACTGATCATCCCCGGTGTACGGCCGGCCGCCCGGCCCGAGGGCATCCCGTTCCGTCTCGGCTGCGGGCAGGGGCCGTCCGTGCAGCTGAACGGCAAGCGGGTCGCCACCAAGGTCAGCGGCACCTACGCCGACCTGCTGGAACAACGGCCGGTGCGGTTCGTGAGCTGCGCCAGGGCCGCCGTCGCGGCGGGCGACAACCGGGTCAGGATGCCCGGCTGGGAGCCGTGGGCGCTGTCCACCCTGATGATCGGCTCGGTCCAGCCGGGGACGCCCGCGGTCGCCGGGGCGGCCGTGCAGGGCACCTGGACGCCGTCCGTGCGCGAGGTCCGGGTCACCGCGCCCAAGGACTCCTTCCTCGTCGTCAACGAGAACTTCAACCAGGGCTGGCAGGCGAAGCTGGACGGCCAGACCCTGCGCCCGGCGCGGATCGACGGCTGGAAACAGGCGTGGGAGCTGCCCGCGGGCACCACGGGCACCGTCCGGATGGAGTACCTGCCGGACCGCACCTACTGGTACGCCCTGGCCGCCGGGCTCGCGGGGATCGCGGTGCTGGCCCTGCTCGCGCTGGTGATGCGGGGGCCGCGGCCCGAGCACGTGCTGCAGACCGCCCCTGCCGCCGACTCCCGGCTGGGCCGGTGGCGGGTGCCGTACGTGATCGTGCTCGCGCTCGTCTTCGGCGGCTGGGTGGCGAACTGGCCGGGCATGATCGCGGTGTCCGTGGTCACGGCCGTGGTGGTGTTCCGGCTGCGGTCGCCGTGGCTGGGAGCGGTGCTGCTCGTGGCCGCCGGGGCCGCCGTGGCGGCCGGCATCCGCTTCGGCCTGCCGGTGCTGACCGACCAGGTCTCCCAGCTCCTCGCGTGCGGGGCGATGGGGGCGTTGTTCGGGGCGCTGGTCAGCGTGCCGGAGCCGCCGGCGCCCCGGCTTCGGCAGCAGGCGGCGGAGCAGGAGCTCGCCGCCGCCCGCTGAGGCGCAGCGCGCTCTCCTCGACGAGGTGGTAGCTGCCCGCGCTGACCAGCAGCGTGCCGATCAGCGTGAACGCGGCCACCGGCCAGAAGTTGCCGTTGAACGGCTCGGCGCCGGTCACCTTGTAGTACAGGGTGATCACCGGGGCGTGCCACAGGAAGACGCTGTAGGAGATGCGGCCCAGGTAGGCGGAGACCGGGTTGCCCAGCACCCGGTGGCGCAGCGCGCCCGTCCTGGGCGCCAGCGCGAACGGGGCCACGACCAGCACCGCCACCGCCGTCTCCAGGATCATCCGCCACAGCGACTGCGACATCGACGGCAGCGACAGCGTGCGCGGCCCGGCCAGCTCCGTGCTCAGCATCGCGTACAGCAGCACCGCCAGCACCAGAAGCTGCGGGGCCAGCGAGTCCACCGCCCGCGACTCCTTGATCCACACCGATAGCACGGCCATCGCCATGCCCGCGGCGAAGTAGATGAGGTGGTGCGGCAGCCACAGGGCCAGCTGCGGCTGGTCCCACACGTGCGCGGCCACCACGGTCGCGATCGAGATCACCGGCAGTACGGCGATGCCGCCCAGCAGCCTGACCGGCCGGTTGCCGCCCCGTGCCCACAGGCCCAGCAGCCAGGCCAGGATCGGCAGCGCCAGGTAGAAGGCGAGCTCGATGGGCATGGTCCACATCTGGTAGAGGCCGTCCGGGGCCTGGCCCTGGGAGGTGTAATTCTGGAGCATGAGCATCCAGGTGGCCCAGCCGTACCCGTCGAGGGAGCTCCACGCCCACAACGCCAGCGCGGTCACCAGCCAGTAGGCGGGGAAGACGCGCAGCAGGCGGCGCCACAGGTAGCGGGGCGTGCTCGGGGCCGGGCCGCCCTCGATGAACGTCTTCGCCCACGGGCGGAACAACAGCAGGCCGGAGAGCAGGAAGAAGATCGGCACCGCGATGCCCAGGCGGGTGGTCATCCAGGCGAACATGCCGTCGCGGTAGATGACGCCGGTGTTGCCGCCGACGTGCAGCAGCCAGACGCCGAGCGCCGCGAGCCCCCGGATCCCGTCGAGCGCGGCGTCTCGCCCGCCGCCGGCCGGCTCGGGGCGGGCAGGGGGGCGGCGGCCCGTGCCGGGGGTGCCGTAGACGAGTTTGTCCTCCGGGGGCTTTCTCACGGGCGTTTCCTCAGGACGAGCACCAGATTCCACGTCGCGAACTCCCTGATGATCGGGACCTTCAGCATGGGGCGGTACCACCCGGGCAGGTAGCGCGGCAGCGCGTCCACCAGCTCGGCCTCTCCGGTACGGCGGGCCCAGCGGAGCCCGGCGGCGATGGACACGGGGTACAAGCTCTCCTGGTACCGATTCTTCGGCGGCTTCCCGTGTTTTTCCTGATATTTCCGGGCGGCCCGCTCCCCGCCCAGGTAGTGCCACGGCGAGGTCTCGTGCCCGCCCCAGGGCGACAGCCAGTTGGTGTAGGCGAGGAAGACCAGCCCGCCCGGCCGGGTCACCCGGACCATCTCCCCGGCCATCCGCCAGGGGTCGGGCACGTGCTCCAGCACGTTGGAGGAGAAGCAGACGTCCACGCTGCCGTCGCGGAAGGGCAGGTCGAGGGCGCTTCCGAGCAGTCCGCCCCCGGCCAGCTCGCCCGCGTTGACGTCCACGCAGACGCACCGGGCGCCCCGCCGCCGGAACTCCCGGGCGAAGTACCCGGGCCCGCCGCCCACGTCGAGCACGGTCCGCCCACCCAGGTCCACATATTTCACGACCTGAGCGGCAGTGTCCGCAGCCAGCGTGGTGTAGTAGGCGTCCCCGTCGCTCTGCTCGGAGCGGAACGCGCGGAACAGCCGTAAGGACCGCGCGAGATCGGCGCGCACCGGAGTCTCTTCCATAGCCCAACCCACGTTAGAACCTGTTTCTATCGATTTGGTTGCGGGTCCATACCGCCCGGTGACGCATGTCACTCACTGTCATACTTTGGTGCCCTAGCGCCGGGTCATACGACAACACGTTCTAGGAGCCGTTGATGGGTCGCATTTCCACGCTCGTTCTCATCGGGGTCGGAGCGTTCTTCATCGCATTAGCCCCGCTGGTGAAGTTCTGGGCCGCGGAAAGGATCATCGCCGCTCCCGCGAACCAGTTCGGCATCTCGCGGCTGACCGCCACGAGCGCGCAGTATTTCTCCAGGCAGGATCTCAAGGTCCTCACCGCCGACCTCGACATCATCGTCACGACGCGTGGCGACGTGAAGGAGTCCAAGGACAACGTCGTGGTCTGGGACGAGGCCACGGTGGTCAACGACGTCACCAACCGGCGTCCCCAGATCGACCTGTCCGACCGGCGCAGCGCCTTCGACAAGTACACCGGCGCCGGCGTGAACTGCTGCGCCGTCAACGTCAAGAAGGCCCCGGTCACCCTCGAGGGCCAGATCTACAAGTTCCCGTTCGGCGTGGAGAAGAAGACCTACAAGGTGTTCAACGGCAGCGTGCAGAAGGCGTTCGACGCCACGTTCGTGCGCGAGGAGACGGTCAACGGCCTGCCCGCCTACGTCTTCGAGCAGCAGATCCCGGCCACCAAGACCGACACGCTGACCGCCCCCGCCTCCGTCCTCGGCATGACCGAGGAGGGCGACGTCCAGGTGGATCGCTGGTACGACGGCAAGAACACCTTCTGGGTCGAGCCGTCCACCGGCGCCCCGGTCAAGCAGGAGCAGCAGCGCCACGAGGTGCTGAAGACCCAGGACGGCGTCGAGCGCTCGGTGGCCTTCGTGGCCACGGCCAAGATGACCGACCAGACCGTCAGCGACCTGGTCTCCAGCGCCAAGAGCGGCAAGAGCCAGATCAACCTGCTCAAGAACACCATCCCGCTGGTGCTGCTGATCGTCGGCATCGCCTTCGTGCTGGCCGGTGCGCTGCTGGGCCGCCGCGCCGCCCGCTGATCGAGTACGGCGAGGCCCGTCCCCCGAAATCCGGGGACGGGCCTTTTCGTTGTCACCATTCGTAACTAGAACATGTTCTCGCAGAATGTTACCCGCCAGTACCAAGGATTCGCACTCGACTAGAACGTGTTGCAATTCAATCGACGGCGGGATTAACGTCAACCCATGCGAACCCGTGTCACGGAGATGTTCGGGATCGAACTGCCGATCTTCGCCTTCAGTCACTGCAGGGACGTCGTCGCCGCGGTCAGCCGCGCGGGCGGCATGGGCGTGCTCGGCGCCCTCTACTTCACCCCGGACGAGCTCGAGACGGAGCTCAAGTGGATCGACGACCACGTGGACGGCCGGCCGTACGGCGTGGACGTCGTCATGCCCGCCTCCTACGAGGGCGCCGACTTCGCGCCCGAGGAACTCGTCGGCAGGCTCCAGGGGATGATCCCCGAAGACCACCGCGCCTTCGTCGAGTCCCTCCTGGAGCGGCACGGCGTGCCCCCGCTGTCGGCCGCGGCGGAGGCGGGCAAGGTGCTGCTCGGCTGGACGGACGCCACCGCCCGCCCGCAGGTCGAGGTGGCCCTGCGGCACCCGATCGCCCTCCTGGCCAACGCCCTCGGCCCGCCGCCGGCCGACGTGGTCGAGCTCGCGCACCGGCACGGCGTGAAGGTGGCCGCGCTGGCGTCCACGCCCCGGCACGCGATCAAGCAGGTCGAGGTCGGCGTGGACGTCGTCGTGGCCCAGGGCACCGAGGCCGGCGGGCACACCGGCGAGATCTCCACCATGGTGCTCATCCCGCAGGTCGTGGACGCCGTGGACGTGCCCGTTCTGGCCGCGGGCGGCATCGGCAACGGCCGCCAGATGGCCGCGGGGCTCGCCCTGGGCGCGGAAGGCGTCTGGACCGGATCGCTCTGGCTCACCGTCGAGGAGGCCGACACCCCGGCCATGGCCAAGACCCGCATCCTGGCGGCCACCTCGCGCGACACCGTCCGCTCCCGCAGCTGGACGGGCAAGCCCGCCCGCCTGCTCAAGAACGCCTGGACCGACGCCTGGGAAGCCGCGGACTCCCCGGGCACGCTGCCGATGCCGCTGCAGTTCATGCTGGTCTCCGACGCGCTGCGGCGCATCGGCCGATCTGAGGCCGCCGAGCTGGCCACGTTCCCGGCGGGTCAGATCATCGGCATCACGAACCGCGTCAGGCCGGTCAGCGACGTCGTGTTCGAGCTGGTGGAGGAGTACGTCGAGGCGACCGAGCGGCTCGACGGGATCACGCGATCCTGACGGAGACCGAGTCGTACCCGCCGCCACCCGGGTAGTGCCAGGCGCCGGTCAGCGTGTCGCCGTCGGCGCTGAACGTGCCCCGGTAGTAGGCGGGCGAGCCCTTCTCGCCGCCCCAGATCGTCAGCGTGTCGCCGTCGAGCTCATAGACGTAGTCGTAGGTCTCGCCGCCGGCGCCGTAGTAGCGCGACTTGACGTCCGCGCTCGGCGCCTCGGCCCCGAACGGCATCTCGCGCCCGATGACCTCCATGCCCCGGACCGGGCCGTGGTCGCTGTCCATGGCGATGTCCTGGATGAGGAAGTGACGCCCCTCCATCCAACGGTAGGTGATCGTCCCGGTGGTGCCGCCGGAGACCTTCCACGTGCCGACGAGCCTGTCGTAAGTTTCCATGCCCTTATGACCGGCCGGCGCCGGGAAAGGAATCGGTCTACTCGAAGATTTTCTCCGGCAGCCCGAACGAGGCCAGCGTCGAGGGCGGGAACGTGGTGATCTCGGCGATCAGCCCGCCCTCGATCCGCAGCACGTCGAGATTGACCGCGCTGAACCACTCCTCGCCGGGCCGCCGCACGTAGTTGGCCACGGCGGGCAGCCGGTTGGCCGTGGTCGTGCGCGCCCGCCACTCGCCCCACGCCTCCTGCCCGGACATGACCGGCGCCCACATCTCCAGGATCGCCTGCCGTCCCGGGAAGAACTCCATCGACGGCGGCATGGCCTGCAGCGCGTCCTCCCGCAGCAGTGCGGCCAGCGTGCCCATGTCGGCCTTGAGCGACGCCTCGACATACCGCTTGAGCACCAGCTTCTCCTCGGCGCTGGGCTCGACCGCCGCCGCCCACTCGCTGCGCCGTTCGGGCAGATGCTTGCGCAGGGTCCCCCGCCCCCGCTGCAGCGCGCTCTTGACGGAGGCCACCGTCATCTCCAGCGCCTGGGCGGTCTCCTCGGCCGGCCATCCCAGCACGTCCCGCATGATCAGCACGGCCCGCTGCCGCGCCGGCAGATGCTGGATGACCGCCAGAAAGGCCAGCTCGATGGTCTCCCTGGCCACGGCCAGCTCCTCGGGAAGCTGGTCATCGGGGTACGGCTCCAGCCACGGCAGATCCGACATCGGCGCCTCGGACAACACCACGTCCTTGCGGCTGGCCAGCAGGTCGAGGCAGACGTTGGTGGCGATCTTGTACAGCCAGGCCCGGTAGGTGGAACGCCCCTCATAGGTCTCGGCCCGCCGCCAGGCCCGCACCATCGTCTCCTGCACGGCGTCCTCGGCCTCGGTGTAGGAGCCGAGCATGCGGTAACAGTGCACGTGCAACTCCCGCCGATACCGCTCCGCCTCTTCCACCACGCGCCAACCCTAACGGGCGTCCGATTCAGATGGAAACGACCGTCACCAGGCTCTCCAGGCCGACGAAGTCGTCGGTGTTGCGCGTGTAGAGAGGCAGGCCGCGGCTTGACGCGACCGCGGCGATCATCAGATCCAGGCGTCTCGAGCGTGGGTCGCGTCCTGCCGCGAGCGTCAACGTGACCAGACTGCCGTATCGAGCCGCGGCCTCAGTGTCGAAGGGCAGTGGGTCGAAGTCCATGACCGCCTGCTCAAGGGTCTCAATCCGGATCGCACGTGCCGTCGCTGACTTCGCCATCGCCACACCCTGATGGAGTTCGGCGAGTGTGACGGCGGTGATCTCGGAGATGCGGGGGAGGTCCTCGATGGGGATCTCGACCAAGTCGATGACGACACAGGTGTCGATCACTCCTCGAGGACGGCGGTCATGCACGTCGCCGCTCCCAGGGGTCGTCGTCGTCGCCGATGCGATCTTCAGTGCCGAAAAACTCGTCGGCCTCTCGGCGCATTTCCGCGTAGTCGACCTTCGGAAGATGGCGGCGGCGTGCGATAAGTTCCTCAGTGCTGAGGTGTCGCCTCCGCGGGATAGGGCGCAACTCGGCGATCTCGACGCCGTTGCGGGTGATGTGGAAGGTCTCTCCCGCCTCGACCTGATCCATGACGGCGGCTGAGTTATTGCGGAACTCACGTTGAGTGATGACCTGCATAATGCCACCATCGTAGCAACGTGTGCCCCTCTGTGTTATGCACCGCGATAGACCGCCGGCCGCTTCTCCTTGAAGGCGCGGGAGCCCTCGCGGGCGTCCTCGGAGCCGATGACCGGCCAGCCGTACTCGTCGGAGACCTTGAGCGCCTCCGGTTCGGCCAGGCCCAGGGTGTCGCGGTAGGTGCGCAGGATGGCCTGGACGGCCAGCGGGCCGGAGGCGGCGATGTCGTCGGCCAGTTCCCTGGCGGTCGTCAGGGCGTGGCCGTCGGGGACGACGCGGTTGACCAGGCCCATGGCCAGGGCTTCCTCGGCGGTGATCGAGCGGCCGGTGAGGAGGAGGTCCATGGCGTGGCAGTACGGGATCTGGCGGGGCAGGCGGATGGCGGCGCCGCCCATGGGGAACAGGGCGCGTTTCGCCTCGAACAGGCCGAGGGTCGCGGATTCTGCCACGACCCGGAGGTCGGTGCCGATGAGGAGTTCGGTGCCGCCGGCGACCGCGTAGCCTTCCACCGCGCAGATGACGGGCTTGGCGGGCAGGTCCTCGCGCAGCAGGCCCTTCCAGTGGAAGTTCGGGATCTGGGCGGCGCGGGCCTGCACCTCGGGGTCGGCGGACGGCTGGCCCATGGCTTTCAGGTCGGCGCCGGCGCAGAACGTGCCCTCGGCGCCGGTCAGGACGGCCGCCCGCACGCCGGGTTCCCGCGAGACGTAGGCCCAGGCCGAGGCCAGGCCGATCAACATGTCGGAGGAGAGCGCGTTGCGGGCCTCCGGCCGGTTCATGGTGACGATGACGACGTGGCCGTCGCGTTCGATCCGGCAGTGCGGGGTGCTGATCGGCAGGAGTTCCACGGGCAACCTCCGGGATGCTGAGTTATCAAGCGCTTGTTAGGTTACACGGTGAGGTGCGCGTAGACGATGACGTTGTCCTCGTAGTGGCCGCTCGCCTGGTCGAAGGCCCCACCACAGGTGACCAGCCGCAGCTCCGCCCCGTCCGTCGCGCCGTACACCTTGTCCGTGGGGAAGGCGTCCTTGTCCACCCGCTCCACCGAGTCCACCGCGAAGCGCGCCGTCGAGCCGTCCTTCCGCTTCACCGCGATGGTGTCGCCCTGCCGCAGCGTGTGCGCCTTGGCGAAGACGGCCGGCCTGCCGTGCGCGTCCACATGCCCCAGCAGTACGGCCGGCCCGGCCTCACCCGGCGTCGGCCGGTGCTTGTACCAGCCCACCAGCTCCGGCCGGTCCAGCGGCGGCACCTCCACCGACTGGTCGGCGTTGAGGCCCACCGGGTCGATCGGCGCCCCCTTCAGCCCGATCTTCTCGATCGAGACGCTGACCGGCTCCGACTTCGCCAGCGACGTGTCCGCCTCGGCGAACGCCGGCGCCTGCTGCGTGACCTGCCCCGTGGTCGTGGCCGGCTCGGCAGCCTGTGCCGGCGCCGGCTCGCCCTTGACGGAACCGGCGATCGCCAGGCCGCCGGAGAACACCAGAACGGCCGCCGCGGCCTGGATCAGGGTGCTCCTGATCATGACATTCCCCCCGGATTGTCGAAAACGGGGGTACGGCCCGGCGGGGCCGTACCCCTGAGGGGAGCGCCGCCCGGTGTCAGCCCGGACCGCGCTCCCCGATCGCCGCTACAGGAGCTCAGGACTCCTCGGCGCGACGGCGCGCGAAGAGCGCCGAGCCGGCGCCGCCCGCGATCAGCATGCCGCCGAGCGCCACGCCGCCGAAGCCGGCGTTGCCCTCAGGCAGGCCGCCGCCGGTCGCCGCGCCGCCCTTGGGCGTCAGCGAGTAGTTGCTGGCGCGGTACTTGGGCTTGACGGTCAGCTTGGCCCAGTCGGTCTTGCCGTTGGACAGCGTGGCCTTGAACCAGTACGTGCCCGCGCGGGTGCTGGAGGGCACGTGGAACTTCTTCGCGCCCACACCCGACTTGCCGATCTTCACGGAGAACCGCTTGCCGGACGGGTCGGTGATGGTCGCCCAGTTCGTCTTGCCGAACGACGAGGTGGCGACGATGGCGGTGAACTTGCCGCCGGCGTACACCCGGTTCGGGTCGAGGATCAGCTCGAGCTGGGTCTGCGGGTGCCGCTTGACCACGGTGAGGGTGGCCGAGTGGCTCTGCCCGCTGGGCAGCGAGGCGCGCACGGTGTAGCGGCCCGGGTCGGTGCCCTTCGGCGAGGACAGCCTGACGTGGGCCTCGCCCCAGCCGTTCACGCGCACGACGTGCTTGCGGCCGGCCGGGTCCGTGAGGGTGACCGGGGTGCCGGGCTCGACGTTCTGCGTGGTGATGCCGGCGTAGTAGCTCTGGCCCGCCACGATCCTGCTGGGCGAAAGGTCCAGGCTCAGCCCGGTCACCGGCACCGGCTTGTCGGCCGACTTCACGGTCAGCTCGGTGCGGGCGTAGGAGCCGTCCGCGAAGTGGGCGTCGACCGCGTGGCGGCCGAGCTCGTTGGAGACGCGGACCTGGAAGCGGTACTCCTTGTAGCCGGCGGGAACGTTCCAGGAGCCGGGTGAGAAGGCGCGGGACGTGATGGCCTTGACGTCCGGGCCGTCCGACTTGACGCTCACGTTGACGATGTCACCGGGCTTGGCCGTGGACCGGTCGACGGTGATGCTCGTCTTGACCGCGGACTGCTCCTGGACGGTCAGCTCGGCGCGGGCGTAGGAGCCGTCGGCGAAGCGGGCGTCGACCGGGTGCCTGCCGGGCTCGTTGGAGACGCGGACCTGGAAGCGGTACTCCAGGCGGTCGCCCTCCACGTTCCACGAGCCGGGTGAGAAGGCGCGCGAGGAAATGGACCGGATCGCCTCGCGGGTCGAGGTGACCGAGACCGTGATGACCTCGCCCGGCTTGGCCGTGGCGGTGCTGAGGGTGATGGAGCCCTTCTGCTCCACCTCCTTCTTCTCTTCGGCCTTGGCCTCGCTCCGCTTGGGCTTGGCCGACTCCGTGGGCTTGGCCGCGGGCTTGTCCGAAGGCTTCTCGGAGGGCTTCTGCGACGGCTTCTCGGAGGGCTTCTCAGAGGGCTTGTCGGCCGGCTTCTCGGAGGGCTGCTCCGTCGGCTCGGCCGGCTTGTCGACAGGAGCCTCGGGAGACGTGGTCTCGACCGGGGCCGCGGGGATGTCCGCGGGGGTCTCCGCGAGAGCCGGGCTCGCGGTCAGTACGGCGAGGCCGAGGGCACCGGCGGCCGCCAGGGATTTGTTGAAGCGCATGTTCTCCCAATCGATGAGGCGGCGCGGGGTTTCAGGAGACCCCCGATCTCGGGAACACGCCGCCTCGCGTCGAACATCATCCCGCAACAACTGTGACAGAAGTGCCCAAAGCGGACATAAGTGAAGATTCTTGACTATTTCATTACGTTTAGGCAGCTAGACCTACAAATCGGCAACTCTAGTCGACTCGTGGTGCTGGGTGTGACATGTGTGAAATCAAGCGCTTGCTCGGGGCTTTGCTCCCGCGTTACGCTCGCCAGAAGCTCTACCCCCCGACACACCAGGGAGCGCGATGGGCACGCTCGGATTCTGGCGGCTGGCGCAGGCGGATCCCGACTGGATCGCCGCCGTGGACCCCGACGGCACCGAGCATCGGGCCGGTGACCTCTTAGCCCGATCGAACCAGCTCGTCCACGGCCTGCGCGAGCTCGGCCTGAAGCCGGGAGACGGCTTCTGCGGCCTGGTCCCCAACGGCGCCGACGGGCTCGTCCTCTACCTGGCCGCGCTCCAGGCCGGCTGGTACTACACCCCGATCAACTGGCATCTCACCGGCCCCGAGATCGCCTACATCGTCGAGGACAGCGAGGCCCGGGCCCTGTTCGTCCACCCCCGCTTCGCCGAGGAAGGGACCCGGGGCGCCGAGGCCATCGAGCCTGGCCGCCGCTTCGCCGTACACCCGATCGAGGGTTTCCGCCCGATGGACGAGCTGACCGCGGGCCGTCCGGAGACCGCGCCCGAGGAGCGCACCGCGGGCGCCACCATGCACTACACCTCGGGCACCACCGGCAAGCCCAAGGGCGTGCGCCGCAAGCTGAGCGGCCTGGACCCCGACGACGGCGCGGAGCTGATGACGTTCCTGCTGTCGTTGTTCGGCATCACGCCGGGCCGGCCCAACGCGCACCTCGTCACCTCGCCGAACTACCACACCGCCGTCACGCAGTTCGGTGGTACGGCGCTGCACATGGGGCACACGCTCGTCTACATGGACAAGTGGGACGCGGAGGAGACCCTGCGGCTCTGCGAGCGCCACAGGGTGACGAACTCGCACCTGGTCCCCACCCATTTCAAGAGACTTCTCGCCTTGCCCCCGGAAACCAAGAAAAAGTACGACTTGTCATCGCTTGCCTGGATGATCCATGCGGCCGCCCCCTGCCCGGTCCCGGTCAAGCACGACATGCTCGCCTGGTGGGGTGACGTGATCTACGAGTACTACGCGGCCACCGAGGGCGGCGGCACCCTGGCCACCCCCGAGGAGTGGAAGGCGCATCCGGGCACGGTCGGCAAGGCCTGGCCGATCAGCGAACTGCTCATCGTGGACGACGCCGGGCAACCGGTGCCCGCCGGGACCCCGGGCACGATCTACATGAAGATGATGGGCGTCGTCTTCGAGTACAAGGGCGACCCGGCCAAGACCGCGGCGAACCGGCTCAAGGACTACTTCACCGTCGGGGACATCGGCTACCTGACCGAGGACGGCTTCCTGTTCCTGTGCGACCGCAAGGCCGACATGATCATCTCGGGCGGCGCGAACATCTACCCGGCCGAGATCGAGAACGAGATCATGGTCCACCCGAAGGTCGCCGACGTCGCGGTCTTCGGCATCCCGGACGAGGAGTGGGGCGAGCAGATCAAGGCGGTCGTGGAGCCCGCCGAGGGCTGCGTGCCGGGTCCGGAGCTGGCCGGGGAGATCCTGGCCTCGCTGGAGGGGCGGCTGGCGCGGATGAAGTGGCCCAAGTCCATCGACTTCATCGCCGAGATGCCCCGCGAGCCCAACGGCAAGCTGCTCAAGCGCAAGCTCCGCGCGCCCTACTGGGAGGGACACGGCCGTGCCATCTGATCCGCTGGTAGCCGAGCACGTCCTGGAGTTCCCCGGCGGCTACACGCGCACGACCGGGCCGGTGATCGGCAGGTTCCTGACCGAACTGCGCGACGGGCGGATCGTCGGCGTGCGCACGGTCGAGGGCAGGGTGCTGGTGCCGCCGCTGGAGTACGACCCGGCCAGTGGCGAGCCGGTCACCGACGAGTACGTCGAGGTCGGCCCGGCGGGCACGGTCACCGCCTGGACCTGGGTGGAAACCCCGCTGGAACGGCATCCGCTGGACCGCCCGTTCGCCTGGGCGCTGATCACGATGGACGGCGCCGACACCGCCCTGGTGCACGCGGTGGACGCGGGCACCCTCAAGGCGTTGAAGAACGGCACCCGGGTGCGCCCGATCTGGAAGCGGGACCGCACCGGCCACATCACCGACATTTCCCACTTCGCCCCCGAGGTCACCACGATCGTCTCCCCGGTCAGGGCGGCCTACAAGATCACGGCAAGCAAGTCGCTCACCCGGTTCCTCGAGGGGATCAAGCGCGGCGTCTTCCTCGGCTGCCGCTGCGCCACCTGCGACAAGGTGTACGTCCCCTACCGCCTGTCCTGCCCCGGATGCGGAAACGTCATCACCGACGAGGTGGAACTGCCCGACACCGGCACCGTCACCACCTTCGCCATCAACAACCTGCCCGACCCCCGCGCCCCCGAAGTGCCCTTCGTCTCCGCCTACATCCTCCTCGACGGCGCCGACGTCCCCATGATCGCCCTCGTCGGCGGCGTCCCCGCCCACGAGGTACGCCAGGGCATGCGCGTGCGCGCCGAATGGGTGCCCGAGGAAGAACGCACCCTGTCGATGTCCAACATCCGGTGGTTCACCCCCATCGGAGAACCCGACGCGGAGCTCTAATGCGCGATGTGGCCGTCGTCGCCTTCGCCCAGACCCAGCACACCGACCACGACAGCGGCGTCTCGGAACCCGAGCTCATCCTCCCGGTCATCGACGCGGTCCGCGAGCAGACCGGGCTGCGCCACTTCGGCTTCACCTGCTCGGGAAGCTGCGACTACCTGGCCGGGGCGCCGTTCTCGTTCGTCTCCGCGCTCGACGCGCTCGGTGCCTGGCCGCCGATCTCCGAGAGCCACGTCGAGATGGACGCCGCCTGGGCGCTGTACGAAGCCTGGGTCCGCCTTCAGCACGGAGACGTGGACACCGCCCTGGTCTACGGCTTCGGCAAGTCCTCGCTCGGCGACCTGCGCACGATCATGACCCTCCAGCTCGACCCCTACTACCTGGAGCCCCTGGGCCTCGACCAGCTCTCGATGGCCGGGCTCCAGCGCGCCGCCCTGGGCGCGCCGCAGGCCCAGCTCGACGAGATCGTACGGCGCAGCCGTACCGACGGCCGGGCGAACCCCTACGCGCTGGACCTTCCCCCCGACGGCGACGAACCACCCATAACGGACGGCGCCGCGGCCGTGGTCCTGGCGGTCGGCGACCAGGCCCGCGGGCTGTGCGCGAACCCCGCCTACATCCGGGGCATCGCCCACCGCATCGAACCCCACTACCTCGGCATGCGCGATCTCGCCCGCTCGCCCTCCGCCGCCGACGCCGCCCGTGCGGCCGGGGTCGGCAAGGGGCCCGTCGAGGTGGCCGAGCTGCACGCCCAGTTCGCCCACGAGGAGATCATCCTCAAGGAGGCGCTGGAGCTGCCCGCGGAGACGGTGATCAACCCCAGCGGCGGCCCGCTGGCCGCCAACCCCGTCATGGCCACCGGCCTGATCCGCATCGGCGAGGCCGCCCGGCAGATCATCGACGGCCGGGCGAGCCGCACCGTGGGCCACGCCGCGGGCGGCCCCTGCCTGCAGCACAACCTCGTGACCGTCCTGGAGGCATGATGGGAAACGCCTGCGCGGTGATCGGCGTCGGCCAGACGCGCTACACGACCCAGCGGCGCGACGTCTCCATCGCCGGCCTGGTGCGCGAGGCGGCGCTGCGGGCGCTGGAGGACGCCGGGCTGACGTTCAAGGACATCGACGCCGTCGTCATCGGCAAGGCGCCCGACCTGTTCGAAGGCGTCATGATGCCCGAGGCGTACCTCGCCGACGCGCTCGGCGCCGCCGGCAAGCCGATGATGCGCGTGCACACCGCCGGCTCCGTCGGCGGCTCCACCGCGCTGGTCGGCGCCTCGCTCATCCAGGGCGGCGTGCACGACCGGGTGCTGGTCGTGGCCTTCGAGAAGCAGTCGGAGTCCAACGCCACGTGGGCGCTGTCGACGCACCTGCCGTTCAACGCCTCGCTGGTCGTCGGCGCGGGCGGCTACTTCGCCCCGCACATCCGCGAGTACATGCGCCGCTCCGGCGCTCCCGAGCACATCGGCACGCTCGTCGCGGTCAAAGACCGGCAGAACGCGCTGAAGAACCCGTACGCCCACCTGAAGATCCCCGGCATCAGCCGCGAAATGGTCGAGGCCACGCCCATGCTCTGGGAGCCCATCCGCTACCTGGAGACCTGCCCGTCCAGCGACGGCGCCTGCGCGATGGTGCTCGCCGCGGAATCGGCCGTGACCGGCGCGCCCGCCTGGGTCCACGGTACGGCGATGCGGTCCGAGCCGATCTTCCGGGCCGGTCGCGACACGGTCAGCCCCCAGGGCGGCAAGGACTGCGCCGCCGACGTCTACCGGCAGGCCGGCATCACCGACCCGCGCCGGGACATCGACGTCGCCGAGACCTACGTGCCGTTCTCCTGGTACGAGCCCATGTGGCTGGAGAACCTCGGCTTCGCCGCCGAGGGCGAGGGATGGAAGCTCACCGAATCGGGCGCCACCGCGCTCGACGGCGACATCCCGTGGAACGCCTCGGGCGGCGTCCTGTCGTCCAACCCGATCGGCGCCTCCGGGCTGATCAGGTTCGCCGAGGCTGCGCAGCAGGTCCGGGGGATGGCGGGAGAACACCAGGTGGACGGCGCCCGGCTGGCGCTCGGTCACGCCTATGGCGGGGGAGCCCAGTTCTTCGCGATGTGGGTCGTCGGACGGGAGAAGCCCTGATGGAGTTCAACCACGCGGACCTGTTCGAAGCGCTGGCCGACCGGATCGGCCGGCGGGTCGCCGTCGTCTGCGGCGACGAACGCCGCACCTACGCCGAACTCGACGCCGAAGCCAACCGGCTGGCCCACTACCTGGAAGGGCTCGGCGTCGGCCCCGGCCAGCACGTCGGCCTCCACCTGTACAACGGCATCGAGTACGTCGCCGGCCTCCTGGCCACGCTCAAACTCCGGGCGGTGCCGGTCAACGTCAACTACCGCTACGTCGAGGCCGAGCTGCTGTACCTGTACAACGACTCCGACATCGTGGCGCTGATCTACGACGTGGAGTTCGAGTCACGGGTCGCGGCCGTGGCGCCTCAGGCGGCCAAGCTGCGACACCTCGTCTCCGTGGGCGGGCGGTCGGCCGCGGCCGTGCCGTACGAGCTGGCGCTGGCGGGCCAGCCGGACACGCGCGGCTTCCCCGAGCGCAGCGGCCAGGACGTCTACATCATCTACACCGGCGGCACCACGGGCCTGCCGAAGGGCGCGATGTGGCACGTCGAGGACCTGTTCATGGCGTTCGGGGGCGGCAATCCGTACGGCGAGCCGCGCGCGACCCCGCAGGAGGTCGTCGACGAGGCCGTCAAAGCCGGGCCGATGGTGATGATGGCGGCGCCGCCGCTCATGCACGGGGCGGCGCAGATGGCCACGTTCATCGCCTGGTGGATGGGGGCGACCATCGCCTACGTGCGCCGCTTCGACGCCGGCGACGTGTGGCGGACGGTCGAGCGGGAGCGCGTCTTCACCATGAACATCACCGGCGACGCCATGGCCAGGCCGCTGACCGAGGCGCTGGAGAACGGCTCCTACGACCTGTCCTCGCTGTTCGTGATCAGCTCGACGGGCGCCATCCTGACCGGCGCGGTCCGCGACCGGTTACAGGAACTGCTGCCGAACGTGATGATCCTCGACAACTTCGGCTCGACCGAGTCCGGCTACACCGCCTCCGGCGTGGCCGGGTCCTCGCCCGAGAAGGGCCTGCGCTACCAGCCGAACGCCACGGCCAACCTGGTCGTCCTCGACGAGAACCTCAAGCCGGTGGCCGAAGGGCAGCTCGGCACCGTCGCGAAGTCCGGCCGGGTCGCGTTCGGCTACTACAACGACCCCGAGAAGACCGCCCGCACCTTCGTCACCGACGCCGACGGCACCCGCTGGCTGCTCACCGGCGACCTGGCCACCGTGGACGCCGACGGCACGGTCAACGTGTTCGGCCGCGGCTCGCAGTGCATCAACACCGGCGGCGAGAAGGTCTTCCCCGAGGAGGTGGAGGCGGTGCTCAAAGGCCACCCGTCGGTCTTCGACGCGGTGGTCACCGGCATCCCGGACGAGCGCTGGGGCAGCCGGGTGGCCGCCGTCGTCGAACCCAGGCCCGGCGTCTCGCTGGGCTCCGGCGACCTGGACACGCACTGCAGGGAGCGGCTGTCGAGCTACAAGGTGCCGCGGACGTACGCGTTCGTGGAGGAGATCGTACGGTCACCCGCGGGCAAGGCCGACTACCGGTGGGCCCGGGAGACGGCCGAACGGGCGTGGCGGTGAACGTGATCCACTCCGGGCCTCTGTAGAGTGCCATGGCCCCCCGATCTGGTCAGCTATGTCGGGGGAAGAGTGGACGCGCTGCTGTTCGACTTGTTCGGGGTCATCGCGCCGGGGCAGACACCCGAGGACCGCGCCGCCATCGAGGCGGCGGCCGGGGCTCGGGGGTCGGTGTTCTGGAACGCCTACTGGGATGCGCGTGGCGGCTACGACCTGGGCGAGCTGACCGGGGCGGAGTACTGGCACGCTGTGGGGGAGCGGCTGGGCCGTACCTTCGCGGACGTGGACGCGCTGGTGGCCCTGGACGTGGCGAGCTGGCGCCGGGTGGACACCGACGTGCTCGGATATATCAGGACACTCGCCGGTCGCGGGCTTCGGATGGGTTTGTTGTCCAACATCCCCGCAGATTTGGCGGGATATTTCGCGACTCATCACGGCGAAGTGTTTGACCTCTTCGACGTACTCGGCCTCTCCTGCCGGATCGGTCACGCCAAGCCCTCACCCGAGGCGTACCTGTGGTGCCTGGAGGAGTTCGGGCTGCCGGCCGAGCGGGTCATGTTCGTGGACGCCCGCCCCGCCAACGTGGCCGGCGCGCTGGCGGAGGGCATGCAGGGCCACCACTACACCTCCCTGCCCACCCTCCGCGCGCACCTGCTGGCCCGCACCTACAGAACGGCGACGGGTTTGACTACGCCTTCTCGCCTGTGAGCACCGCGGCCAGCCCGATGTAGATGACGCCGCTGCCGACGTCCAGCCGCCGCCGGGCCTTGAGCGAACGGCGCAGCCGCCCGGCCAGCGCGGACGACGCCAGCGCGAACGTCCCGTCGGAGGCCAGGCCCAGCACCACCCAGATGGCGCCCAGCAGCATGATCTGCGGCGCGACCGGGCCCGCGGCCGGGTTGACGAAGTTGGGCAGGAAGGCCAGGAAGAAGATGGCGGTCTTCGGGTTGAGCACGTTCACCACGAACCCCTCCCCGAACATCCGCCGGCGGGACTGCTCCTTGATCGTCATCTCCTCCTCGGGCACAGGCTTGGACAGCAGCTTCCTGATCCCGAGATAGAGCAGATAGGCGACCCCGGCGAACTTCACTATGGTGAACGCCGTGGCCGAGGCCGCCAGCAGCGCGGTAAGCCCGAGCGCGGCGGCCGCCACGTGCACCAGTGACCCGGCATGCACCCCGAGCACCGACACGATCCCGGCAGCCCGGCCTTGGGTCACGCTCCTGGTGACGATGAAGACAACAGCAGGCCCGGGCACAATCAGGATGGCCATGGTGGCCGCGCAGAAGACCGCAAGAGTTGATATATCCGGCATATCCCGAGAGTAGGCAGCCCCTGCCTCCGATCGCCACAGATTTCACCACGTCCCCACGGAGTGTTCGGGCATGGTCGCCGGGGTGGGGTGACCGCACTCCGGTCAAGGTACGGCGGGCCGGGTGGTGCGGCCGGGTGGTGGTGCGGCCGGGTGGTGGTGCGGCCGGGTGGTGCGGCCGGGTGGCCTTCGCTTCGCGTGGCACCGTCTGTAGGGCGGCCCTCCTGGTGTCCGGCCGGCCGTACACCAGCCCCACGCCGGTGATGGGGGTCAGGTGGCGGTGGTGAGGGCGGTGAGGAGGGCCTTGGTGGGTGGGGGGTAGGGCGGGTCGCCGAAGGTGGCGGCGTAGACGTGGCGGGTCGAGCCGGGGATCTCGGTTGCCTCCACGGCCGGGTTGCGGTGGGCGCGCAGGGCCAGGCCCGGGAGGACGGTCAGGCCCATGCCTGCTGCCACCAGGGCCTGGACTGCCACGATGTCGTCGCTGGTGAAGGAGATGCGGGGGTCGAAGCCGGCCTTCGCGCACATGTCGAGCAGGTGGCTGCGGCAGCGGTCGCAGCCGGCTATCCACTGGGCGTCGGCGTGGTCGGTCAGGGGGCCCGCGGGGCCGGGGGAGACCAGGTAGCTGGGGTCGTCCAGCAGGTGGAGCATGTGGACGCCGTTGTCCTCGGGGGCGGTGTCGTCGTAGCGGAACATCACGGCCACGTCTACTCGGCCGGCGCGAAGCAGGCGCAGGGCTTCGGGGGGTTCGGTTTCGGTCAGGGTGAGCTGGAGGCCGGGGTGGTCGGTTGCCAGGGTTCTGGCCGCCTGGGGGACGAAGGTGCCCAGGGCGGAGGGGAAGGCGGCCAGCCGTACCTTGCCGGAGCGGAGACCGACGTGGGCGGCGAGTTCCTCGGCGGTGGCGTCCAGGCGGGCGAGGATGTCGGCGGCGCGGTCGGCCAGCAGGTGGCCCGCTTCCGTCAGGCGGATGCCGCGGCCTACCCGCTGGATCAGCTGGGCACCCGTCTCGGCTTCCAGGCGGGCCAGGTGGTGGCTGATGGAGGGCTGGGAGTAGTGCAGCTCTTTGGCGGCGGCCGTGACCGAGCCGCGGCGGGCCACTGCGACGAGCACCCGCAGCCTGGATACATCAAGCATGTCTATGGATATCCCCAAATACTTCTGTTGGACCTATGAATCTCATTAGAGCACCGTAGAAGGGGAAGGCGGAATAGCTCTATTCCCTAGGGGGAAACCATGAATATCGCGTTGGCCAGGCCGGGACTCGATCACCTCGTGTCCGGCATCGGAGACATCGTGGCCAAGGACCTGTCGCCCCGGGACGCCGCCTTCGCCGTCGCCGACTTCCTCCGGGTCAACCTTCCCGGCCTGGACATCCTCACCGACGAGGAGCGGGCGGGGAAGCCGGACACCTACCACTCCTTCCCGCTGCACACGCAGGAGGAGTTCTCGATCGTCGCCGTCGTCTGGCGGCCCGGGCAGGAGACCCGCGTTCACGACCACGTCTCCTGGTGCACGTTCGGCATCCTCAGCGGGGTGGAGTACGAGACCCTCTACCGGGACATGGGCGACCATCTTGTGGAGATCGGGCGGGCGGCCAACTACCCGGGCGAGGTCAGCGGGTTCGCCCCGCCCGGCGACATTCACAAGGTCGAGAACACCAGTTCCGAGGTCGGCGTCTCCCTGCACGTCTACGGCGCCGACGTGGGCCGCCTCGGCTCCAGCGTGCGCCGCTACTACGACCTGCCCGTCCGCTAGATCGCGGCACCCCAGGACCGGCCGGGCAAACCGCCCGGCCGGTCAGCCGGGAAGCTCGCGGCCGCCCCGGCGCTGCTCGCCGGACGGATCGGGCGAGCCGGACGGGTCATCCGGGTCATTCAGGCCGGCCCGGATCGCCTCCAACCGGGCCGCGGCCTCGGCGTCCACGGTCGCCCGCTCCACCTCGATCATCCTGGCCTCGACCGACCCGGAAGCCACCTCGCCCTCACCCAGCGCCCGCGCGTACCGCTTCTCGATCTTGTCCCGTACCTGCTCCAGCGTCGGCGCCGCACCCCGCGGCGCCAAGCCGGACATGTCATTCAAGATGTGGTTGAGCCGCTCCTGCATCTTGGCCTGGTCGAGCTGGTTCAGCAGCCGCATCCGCTCGGCCGCCTTCTGCCGCAGGGCCATGGCGTTGTTCTCCACCGCCGCCCTGGCCTGCGCCGACGCCTGCCGGGCTCGCTGATGCGCCGCCTGCAGGTCACGCAGCACCGCCTCGGCCGCCACCAGCCGCGTGGCGAACACCTGGGCCGACTCCTCGTACTCCCGCGCCTTGGCGGGATCCTGCCCGGCCAGCCGCAACGCCTGCCGGGCACTGGCCTGCAGCCGCTCGGCCTGTTCGACCGCCCTGCCGTACTTGAGCTCGATCTCGCGCTCGTTGCCGATGACGGCGGCGGCCTGCTGGGTGAGGCGCCGATGGTGTTCCTTGGCCTCCTGAATGGCCTGCTCGATCTCCACGCGCGGGTCGGCCAGCTCGTCCAGGCGTCCGGACAGGGCGGCGACCAGGTAGCGCCAGGCTCTCTTGACCACCTTCAGCATCAGGTCTCCAAGGCTCTGCGGGTGATCTCTTCGGTCTCGTGCAGGCCCAGCCGGATGCCGTCGAGCTCACCGGCCAGCTCGTCCAGGGCCTGGGTGGGCTCGAGCGCGCCGGTCGCCGCCAGCGCCGACAGCTCCACGACGCGGGCGGTGAGCCCTTCGATGCCGAGCGTGCCGGACTCGAGCCGGGCCAGCAGCCGTTCGCGCGTGCCGCGCAGCCGCTCGTACACCTCCAGTTGCGCGCCGACCGCCGCCTGCGACCTGGACAACTCCTCGGCGACCTCGGCGGTCCGGGGCCGCTTCAGCCGTTCCGCCTCCTCGCGCAGGAACGCCACGTCGATGCCGTCGAGCGCCCCGGCCACGACCGAGGCGTGCCCGGCCAGCCGCCGCAGCGTCTCCAGCGCGTCGCTCACCTGCGGCCGCATCGCCGCGACCCGCTCGGCCAGCGGCCCGTCCGCCATCGCCGCGCCGACCTGGGCGAAGCGCCGCACCGCCGCCTCGGCGCGACGCAGCCAGCCCGCCTCGTCGCCGCCGATCTCGGGGTACGGCTCCGCCGCCGCCTGCAGCCCGGCCACCCCGGCCTTGGCCAGCCAGACCGTCACCCCGACGAAGACCGCCCCGGCCGGATGCACGTTCACCGCCCATGCGGCGCCGCCCGCGGTCACTCCCAGGAGCACACCCCACGGATCACGGAGTTCGTCGAAGAATCGGGGCATCAGAAATTGCTTACCACCGCCGTGAAGACCTGGTCGATACTTCCAGGTTTGCGGGAGTCGTAGGCGGCCGCGTCGGTCGCCTCGGAGATCTGCTTGAGCACCGTCAGGTCCGCGTCCTCGCCGTAGGCGATGGTGAACAGGCGGACGGTGTCGGCGCCCTGCTCGGCCTTCAGCTCGGGCAGCAGGTTCGCCAGCGAGATGCTCTGAGGGTCCTCGTTCTGGCCGTCGGTGAGGAAGACCACCGCGTTGATCGCCGCGCGGTCCAGGTTGCCGAGCACCGTCCGGTGGGCGGCGAGCGCGGTGTCGTACAACCCGGTGCCGCCCTCGGGGGACAGACTCTCGATGCGTTCCTTGAGCTCGCCGCGGTGCTCGGCGGTCATGGGCGCGACCCCGGTGAGCGGCAGGTGGTCCTTCAGCCCGTCGCGGTGCAGGGAGAACATCCAGAGCCCGATCCGGTCCGCGGCGCCGAACTGGGGCAGGGCGTTGACCGCCGCCTGCTGGGCCAGCTCCAGCTTGGTCTTGCCGGTCTCGGGCACCGGGGAGCCCATCGAGCCCGAGGTGTCGATGACCAGCAGCACGTTGGCCGGCTTGCGGAGTTCGGCCCAGCTCAGCAGCACCTTGTCCAGCACGTTCGGCGCGGGCGGCTTGAGCGTGGTCTCCGGCTGCCGTGGCAGCAGGCCGTTGGCCTCGGTGATCAGCTTGCCGGGGGTGCCGTCGTGGCCGCGGAAGGCGTAGTCGGCGAACTGCGCCTGCTGCCGCGGCTCCTGCAGGTACGCCAGGAAGTCGGCGGCGAGCCGGGTCTTGACCGGATCGGCGCCCTTCAGCAGGGCGAAGGGGTTGTCGGAGAAGAGCGTGCCCTCCTTGGGATAGATGGCCACCAGCGGCACCTTGGGCTTGGCGTGCTTGCCCAGCGTCTTCGGGTCGCCGGTCGGGTTGCCCTGGTTGTAGTCCCAGACGGACTTCTCCTCGACGGTCACTGCGGAGATGTAGGTCAGCCCGGCCCCGGCGTCGTCGGCGCGTTGCAGGTTCGACAGGAACGTCAGCGTCGTGTCGCCGTAGTGCACGATCGAACGCTCCATCGTCTGCACGAACCGCCGGGTCTTGGCGTCGGCCACGTTCTTCTCGGTGAGGTCGCCCGACAGGCCGGTGGCGGCGAAGTAGGCCCCCACGGTGGCGTTCAGGCCGGAGGTGGAGAAGTTCGGGTTCGTCTTGCCGAGCCGGAAGGTGCCCCATTCCGGGTGCCCGTACTTGGCCCAGCCCTGCCCGGACAGGTCGAGGACGTCCGACCAGCCGAGCTTCTTGCCCGGCCAGCCCAGGGCTTCGGCCATGGGCCGGGGCATCGCGATGACCAGCGGCGTCCTGGCCACCGACGGGTTCTCCTCGGCGACCGGCGAGGGCTTGTCGGCGGCCGCGGTGCGCTGGCGCAGCAGCGTGAGCCAGCTGCTGCTGGCCGGTGACCACACGTCGGGACGCGGGCCGTCCACGCGTTCGTCCCACCGCGTGGCCAGCGCGACCAGGGCGCTGCCGCTGGGCTTCGTGGTGACGACCACGTCGGCGCAGCGCCCGTCCACCTCACGCCCGTTGTAGGTGGCGGCGATCTTTCTGAGCAGCTCGGCCTTCTCCGACGAGGCCAGCACGGCCAGCTTGGTGCCGGCGTCGCCGCAGGCGAGCTTCTGAGAGGGTTCCTCGGGATTGTCGGCTCCCATCCCGCCGAAGAACACGCGCAGCCCCACGATGAGGCCCCCGGCAAGGATGATCGCGATGATGAACGGTGCTAACCGGCGCTTCCGGCGCTGAGTCTGTGGGTACACCGCAGCCTCCCCGTGTCCGCTATCTATCCGACGAACGAGAGCCCGCCGGAGTTGCAGCCACGCGCATGGTCAAGAGCGCGCCGGCAAGGGAGGCCGTGGCCAGCAGCGCGGCGGCGCCGTACAGGAAGGCCACGCCCGAGGCGAGGACCAGGCCGCCGAGGACGGTGCCGAGCCCGATGCCGGCGTAGATCGCGGAGGAGTTCAGGGAGACCACCAGGGCGGCCTCGGCCGGGGCGGCGGTGATCAGGCGGTGTTGCTGGGCGGGCGTCTGGCACCAACTGCTCGCGCCCCACGCCGCGCCGAGCACACCCACCAGCACCGGTACGGCGGCGCCGGACGCGGCGATCCAGGCCAGGGCGCCCATGGCCAGCGCCATCACGGTGTATCCGGCGGTCAGCACGTGCCCGGCGCCCCACCGGTCGGTCGCGTACCCGGAGAGCAGGTTGCCGGCCACCGCGCCCGCGCCGTACAGGAAGAGCATCAGCCCGATCGCCCGCACCCCGACGCCCTCCAGGGCGGGCACGCTGTAGGCGTAGGCCGTGTAGGCGGCGCCCATGCCCAGCACGGTCAGGGGCAGCACGCGCAGGACGGCGGGGTGGCGCAGGGCGGCCAGCCGGGTGCGCAGCGGGACGGCCGGGTTGCCCGGCACCTCGGGCAGCACGGCGTGGACCGCGGGTGCGACGGCGAGGCTGAGCACGGCGACCAGGGTGAGCGCGCCGCGCCAGCTGAGCTGCTGGGCGGCGAGGTTGCCCAGCGGCACGCCGAGCGCGGTGGCCAGGGTGAGTCCGCCGACGACGACGCTGAGCGCGCGGGCCCTGGCCTGGGGCGTGGTCAGGGACGCGGCCACGGCTCCGGCGTTGGGCGTGTAGGCGGCGGCGCCGAGTGCGGCCAGCACGCGGGTGGCGATCAGGACGGGCAGGGTGGGCGCGAGCGCCGAGCCCAGGTTGGCCAGGCCCAGGACGACGAGCGCGGTGACGAGGAGCGGGCGGCGCGGCAGGCGGGCGGTCAGCGTGGCCATGATCGGCGAGCCGGCGGCGTAGGCGAGTGCGAAGGCGGTCACCGACTGCCCGGCGGCCGCCTCGGACACGTGCAGGGCGGCGGCCATCTCGGGCAGGAACCCGGCCACGACGAAGGCGTCGGTGCCGACCGCGAACGTGCCCAGCGCCAGCACCCAGCTTCTTATCGGGATGTTCAATGTCCCTATTCTCCTCACGAAAAACGCCCTAGGTCGTCAGGCGGGCATAGCGCAGGCGCATCCGGGCGGCGGCGCCCGGCGGGGCCGTGGCCACCAGGTCGGCCACGGTCTGCGCGGCCAGCTCCCGCCGCCAGGCCAGCTCGGCCCGGCGCATGGCGGTGGCCACCCCGCACGGCCGGGCGAACTCCGGCGCGGGATCGACTCCGTTCTGCCGGATCTCGGTGCAGCGGAACAGCTCGTCGGGACCCTCCAGCGCGCTCACCACGTCCATGAGCGTGATCCGCTCGGGCGGCCTGGCCAGCAGGAAGCCGCCCCTGGCCCCGGGCATCGAGGTGAGGACGCCCGCCCTGACCAGCGCCTGGAGGCGTTTCTTCAGGTAGGCGGGCGGCAGCTCGAACAACGTCGCGAACTTCGCCGTGGACACCGGCTCCTCGCCGAGCCACGCGAGCGTGAGGCAGCAGTGCAGCCCCCACTCGACCCCTTCGCCGATCCGCATAACCGGGATATTACACGTCCCGGTTAGCGGACCCGTCCGTGGAGCAGCTCCACCAGCGTCGCGTGCGTCTCCTCGATCGGGCGCTCCGGGTGCATGACGCGCCGCTCGATCGAGACCGTCAGCACCATCCCGAAGATCGCCGTGGCCGCGGTGTCCACGTCGAGGTCGGCCCGGACCTCGCCGCCGGCCGCAGCCTCGCGCAGCACCCCGGCGTAGACGCCCAGCGCGCTCTCGCGCAGCTGCGCCACCGCCTCCTGCCAGGCCGTGCGCCACATCTCGGCCAGCAGCACCCGGGCGAACGGGCCGTACTGCTCGAAGAAGCGGAGCTGGCCCAGGACCACCGCGTCCAGCCGGGCCAGCGCCGTCTCACCCTTGGCGGACTCGGCCAGCGCGTCGGCCAGCTTGCCGATCGAGAACTCCAGCAGGGCGCCGAACAGCGCCTCCTTGCTGCCGAAGTTGTAGAAGACCGTGCCCTTGGCCACCCCGGCCCGCTCGGCGATCGCCTCCACCGTCGTGGCGGAATACCCCTGCTCGGCGATCAGCTCGATCGCCGCGCCGAACACCTTCATCCGGGTCCCGGCGCGACTCACAGCGACAACTCCGGGTGCAGGCGCTTCATGGACCACATGCGGCTGCGCTCCACGGCCAGCGCGGTCAGCGCCAGCCCGAG
Organism: Nonomuraea typhae; assembly: GCF_009760925.1. Classification (GTDB taxonomy): domain Bacteria; phylum Actinomycetota; class Actinomycetes; order Streptosporangiales; family Streptosporangiaceae; genus Nonomuraea; species Nonomuraea typhae. Next base: position 158,347 of record NZ_VRLV01000008.1, on the reverse strand, counting down.
GGCGAGGAAGGCGGAGAGCACCCCGCAAGCCTGCCACACCACGGTCAGATCGCCACCGCTGATCAACCGGCGCAGCGCCGACACCACCCAGCTCATCGGCAGCCACGGCGAGATCGTCTGGAAGAAGCCCGGCGAGGTCTCGATCGGATACGTGCCCGCGGCCGAGGTGAGCTGCAGCATCAGCAGCGCCAGCGCCGCCACCCGGCCCGGCGCGCCGAGCAGCGCGTTCACCGCCTGCACGATCGCCATGAACGCCGCCGCCGTCAGCAGCAGCAGCCCGGCCACACCGGCCCAGTGCGCCGCCTCCAGTCCGAGCGCGAACTTCAGTACGGCCAGCAGCACGCCCACCTGGGCCACCCCCAGCGCGGCCGCGGGCAGCCAGCCCGCGAACACGATCCGCAGCGGGCCGGAGGCGCTGGCCAGGCGCCGCTGGTTGAGCGGCTTCAGCACCATGAACGCGATCATCGCGCCCACCCACAGCGCCAGGGGCAGGAAGAACGGGGCGAAACCGGTGCCGTAGTTCGGCACCTCGTTGTCGACCGTCTTGGCCAGCCGTACCGGATCGCTCATCACGTCGGTGCGGGCCTCGCGCTGCTGCTTGTCGTAGTCGGGGATCTTTCCGGCGCCCTCGTTCAGGCCGTCGGCCAGGTCCTGCGAGCCCTTGGTCAGCTTCGTCATGCCCGCGTCCACCTTGCCGGCGCCGTCGTGCAGCTTGCCGACGCCCGACTGGAGCTGGCCCGCGCCGTCGCCGAGCTTGACCAGGCCGCCGCCGAGCTTGCCGAGCCCGCCGTTGAGCTGGCCCAGGCCGCCGTCGAGCCGGCCGATGCCGCCTCCGAGCTTGGTGATGCCGGCGGTGACCTGCTGGGAGCCGTTCTCCAGCTTGACCGCGCCGGCCTCGGCCTTGGTGACGCCCTCGCCGGCCTTGGCCGCCCCGGACTGCAGCTTGGCGGCGCCGTCGGCCAGCTTGCCCAGGCCCGCCTCCAGCGCGTTGACCTGGTCGCGGATCTGGTCCAGCTTGGGGCCCAGCTCCGGCGCCAGCGCGGCGACCTTGCGGGCGCTCCTGGCCAGCTCGCGCGCCTGCTCGGCCAGGTTCGAGGTGCCGCCGAGGCGCTCCTGGAGCTGGTCCGCCTGCGCGGCCGTGCGCTCGGCCGCGTTGGCCGTGCCGCGCAGGAGGCTGCGCAGCCGCGGGTCGGCGTCGCCGTCCAGCAGGTCGAGCGCCGCCCGTGCCTGGGAGGCGGTCTCCTGCGCGTTGCCGCTGGTCCGCTGGGCCAGCCCGTCCAGGCCGCCCGCGAGCCGGTCGGCGGCCTCGGCCACCGCGTTCGCCGCGTCGGCCACCACCGGGCCGTACTGGGTGAGCACCGGTACGTACTTGTCGGCGAGCTGGTTCACCGTGCCGCTCTGGGCGGCGACCTGCTCGTGCGCCTGGCGGTTGCCGTCCGCGAGCTTGCCCGCGCCGTCGCCGAGCTGGTCGAGCCCGGTCTTCAGCTGACCCATCGCCTTGCGGGCCTGGCCGATGCCCTGGGTCACCTTCTGCGAGCCGTCCTGGAGTTTGACGGTGCCGCCCTGCAGCTTGCCGACGCCGTTCCGCAGCTTGACCACGCCGCCCTGGAGCTTCGCGGTGGCCGAGTTGGCGGTGCCGAGGCCGACGGTGAGCTGCTTGGCGCCGTTCTCCGCGGTGCCGAGGCCGTTGTTGAGCTGGGAGACGCCGTCGCCGGCCTTCACCGTGCCGTCGTGCAGCTCGCCCGCGCCGTCGGCCGCCTCGGTGGTCTTGTCGTGGATGTCGCCGATCGAGACGAAGACCTTGTCGAAGTAGTCACGGATGGCCGTACGGCCGGCCGCCGCCCGGACCTCGTTGAAGACCGCGTCGGAGATCGTGCCGACGATGTAGCTGCGGCCCGTGTCCACGCGCAGCCCGAGCTGCGCGGGCGTCGGCGTGACCTTGTCGTCGGAGGGCGAGGTGAGCCGGGCGCTGAAGTCCCTGGGGATGGTCAGCGCCAGGTAGAAGCTGCCGTCGTTGACGCCGTCCGCCGCCTCCTGCGCGGTGGTCCGGCGCCAGCTGAACACCTCCCGGTCGCTCAGCTCCTCGGCCAGTTCCTTGCCCGCCTCCACGGTCTTGCCGTCGGCCGTGGCCGGCTGGTCCTCCATGACCAGCGCGACGGGCAGCCGGTCCAGGTTCCCCTGCGGGTCCCAGAACGACCACAGGTACAGCCCCGCGTACAACAGCGGCAGCACCACCACGGCGGCCAGCGCGGCCCTGGTCAGCCGGGATCGCAACATCGCCTTCATGCCAGCTCCACCAGGTTCCCGATCCCGGCGGGAGCCTCGACCGCGGCGGCCACCACGGTGTTGCCCTCCGCGGTGAGCTGCCTGAGCAGGTCCCACATGACCGCGCACCGGTCGTCGGGCAGCCCGAGGTCGATGTTGTCGGCCACGATGACCTGCGGCTCGTCCAGCAGGGCCAGGGCCAGGCCGAGCCGTACCCGCTGCTCGCGGTCCAGCTCCCCGGCGCGCGCGTGCTCGCTCGCCGTCAGCCCGGCGGTCTCGAGCGCGCTCATGTACGGCCGGCGGCGCCGCTCCCGCAGGTGCTCTTTGACGGTGAGCGCCCGGTCGAAGTCGGTGACCCCGTCGACCAGGGCCAGCGCCGCCGCCTTGCGGATGGCCCGCGGGCTGGTGTGCCCGGCGACGGTCAGCGTGCCCGTGGTGGGCTTCATCCGGCCGGCCAGCGTGAGCAGCAGACTCGTCCGCCCACTGCCCGCCGGGCCCGTGACCACGGTGAGGGAACCCTTGCCGGCCTCGAAGGAGACCTCCGGGTACACCCCCTCGAGCGACAACCCATCGGCGACGATCACTGCTACTCACCTCTTGAACTGACCAGTCAGTACAAAAATGAGCATACCCGTGTCCAGGGCATGGGGATGTCATCCATGGTGAAATGTGGCGAATGGAACGCTTACGGCAGTTGGTCGGCGAGATGTTGCTCTACTGCTTCGTGGTCGTCCTGCTCACCGGTGGCTTCCTGGCGTTCTTCTTCGAGCCGAGCGGGGGGACGGTGGTCTACGACGGCGCGTACGAGCCGCTGCGGGGAACCTTCATGCCGGCCGGCTTCGCCTCGATGATCACCCTCAGCTATGACGTACGCGGGGGGTTGTTCATCCGGCAACTGCACCACACCGCCGCGATCCTGCTCGGCCTCCTGGCCGTCTGCTGGGTGCTGATCGGCCGTTCCCGGATCACCTTCCTGGCTCTGGGGCTCGTCTCGCTGGGCGGTCTCGCCGGCTTCGGCGCCGCCGACGATCTGCTGACCGGGACCTTCCTGGGGAGGGTGCCCGTCCCCGTCTGGTACGGCCTGCACCTGCTGGCCGCCCTGATCGTGGGTGCCGCCCTGGTCCACTCCTCGCGAGAGGAGGCGGCCCGGCAGCCCAGGACCGCCGAACTCGTCGGGCTGAGCCTCATCCTCACGGGGCTGCTGCTGTACGTGCTCTGAGTCAGCCTTCCAGGTGGCGCAGCGGGCCGGGCATGCGTGACTGGAAGTCGAGGACGCCTGCCCACGTCGGGCGGACGGCGATCCTGGCCATCGTGACCCCGGGCCGGTCCACGGCGGCGACGACCTGCTCGCCCTGCTCCTCGCCGAAGTAGCGATGGTGGGCCAGGCGGTACTCGTGGACGATGCCGGCCACCTCGACGACCTCGGCCGGGCCGCGGATCAGCAGAACCTCGGGCGGCGGGCCCTGGGCGTCGATGGTCAGCGCGACGTCGGGCCTGGCGCGCAGGGCCGCGATCTTCGCGGCGCCGCCGAACGTGGCCATGACCACCTCCTCGCCGGTCCAGTGGAACATCATCGGGAACACCCGGGGCGTCCCGTCGGATGCGACGTAGGCCATCCGGGTCAGTTCCTTCGAGGCCAGCAGCCTGGCCGCCACCTCGTGCTCGATCAGCCGCAGGTCGCCCTGGGGCAGGCGCTCGCTCATGGTTGCGCTCCTCTCGTCGGTGCCTACCCAACCATGGGTACTTGTTTTTTACAAGCATGCTTCTGAATATGGATCACGGGAATCTTCGATGCGTACAACATTCGCAATAGGAACAGCGTGCGCTTTGCGCACATCGTGCGTATAGTGAACGCTGTACACATCGCACGGCCGGCCCGGCCGGCGGAAGGAGATTCCTATGGCGATCAGCGACTCCCGGTACAAGACCGCCGAAATGCTGCTGATGCACAACCGGCGCAAGCTCGTCTTCACCGGCAGGGTCCGGCCCAACTGGCTCGAGGACGGGGCCCGGTTCTGGTACAAGTCGGACACCGCGACCCGGCGGCAGTTCCTCGTCGTGGACCCGGAGGCGGGCACCCGCCGTCCCGCCTTCGACCACGAACGGCTGGCCAAGGCCCTGGAGGCGGCGTCCGGCCATGAGGTGAGCGCGGTCAAACTGCCCTTCTTCTTCATCGCGCTGGCCGGCGACGCCGTCTATTTCGCCGCCTTCGACAAGAACTGGCAGGTGTCCCTGGACACCTACGAAGTGACCGAGACGCCGGCCCCGCCGGCGGTCGACCCGATCGAGGCCGTCTCGCCCGACGGGCAGCACACCGTTTTCCGCGACGGGCCCAACCTCGGGCTGCGCCGCATCGCCGACAACCACACCCGGACGCTGACCACCGACGGCGACGCCGACCACGAGTACGGCGTGAGCCCCGACTACTTCCAGTACGACAACTTCGTGAAGGTCGCCGGGCTGTCGGAGAATCCGATCTGCGCCCTCTGGTCGCCCGACGGCACCAAGGTCGTGACCCATCGCTCCGACCAGTCGGGCATCGGCCTGGCACACCTGGTCGAGGACTGGCCCCGCGACGGCAGCCGGCCCAAGCTGCACCCGCAGCGGCTGGCCTTGCCCGGCGAGGAGAACATCCCGCTGGCCGAGATCACCGTGGTCGACGTGGCCGGCGGCCAGGTGGTCAAGGCGCAGGCCGAGCCGGAGCTGATGACCGTCGTCTCACCGGTCGTGCTGCGCTGGGTGTGGTGGGCGGAGGACAGCTCGGCCGTCTACTACCTGAGCCAGCCCCGTGACCTGCGCACCCTGAGCCTGCGTCGGATGGATCCGGTCACCGGCGAGGTGACGACGCTGGTGAGCGAGAGTGGCCCCACCCGGGTGGATCCCACCCAGATCCGGCTCAACTCCTTCCCCATCGTCAAGGTGCTCAACGGCGGGGCGGAGGTGCTGTGGTACTCCCAGCGCGATGGCTGGGGCCACCTGTACCTGTACGACACCAAGACCGGGGAGCTTCGTAACCGGGTCACCTCCGGCCGCTGGACGGTCCAGGAGATCCTGCACGTGGACGAGGCCGGCCGTACCGTCTATTTCCTGGCGAACGGCCTGATCGGCGACGACCCCTACCGCCGCTCGGTGTGCAAAGCCGGCCTGGACGGCGGCGGGTTCACCCGGATCACCGACGACGCCCTCGACCACGCGGTGGCCGCCTCACCCGACGGCCGCTTCTTCGTGGACAACGCCTCCACGACCGGCACCCCGCCGGTGATCACCGTGCGGAGCTGGGACGGGGATGTCCGCGTCGAGCTGGAGCGGGCCGACATCTCCGCCCTGCAGGCCACCGGCTGGAGCGCCCCCGAGCGCTTCCGGGCCAAGGCCGCCGACGGCATCACCGATGTCTACGGCCTGCTCTACAAGCCGCACGACTTCGACCCGGACAGGTGCTACCCGGTCATCGACTCGGTGTATCCCGGACCGCAGGTCCCGCGCGTGGTCCCGACCTTCGACCCGGGCGCGTTCGGCTACGAGGCCGAGGCGTACGCGGCGCTGGGCTTCGTCGTGGTCGCCATGGACGGCCGCGGCACCCCCGGCCGCGACAAGGCATTCCACGACCACTCCTACCTCAACTACCGAAGCGCCGGCGCCATGGAGGACCACGTCGCCGCGATCAAGGAACTGGCCCGCAGCAGGCCGTGGATGGACATCGACAAGGTGGGCATCACCGGCGTCTCCGGCGGCGGCTACCAGACCGCGCGGGCGATGCTCGACCACCCCGAGTTCTACAAGGTCGGCGTCTCGCGCTCCGGCAACCACGACTCGCTGACCTACCTGCAGGGCTGGGCGGAGATGTTCGACGGGCCGGTGGGCGAGGTGGACTACGCGCTGTCGTCCAACGCCGAGCACGCCAACCGCCTGCAGGGCAAGATCCTGCTCATCCAGGGCGGCATCGACACCAAGGTCCTGCCCGAGCAGACGCTGCGCTTCGTCGACCGGCTCATCGCCCACGACAAGGACTTCGAGCTGCTGATCATCCCCGGCACCGAGCACCTCTACCTGGGCTTCGAGCACTACCTGTTCAGGAAGATCTTCGACTACTTCGTCCGCAACCTGCTCGACGAGGAGCCGCCGGCCTACCGGCTCGCCCCCTCGGTGCTCGACCAGGAGGCGCTCGCCGAGATGTTCATCGGCGGATGATGACCCGGCCGGTCCCGGGCGGTTGGGGGACAGCCCGGGACCGGTCGTCACAGCAGGTTGAGCAGCATCTGAACGAACACCAGGTTCGTCACCACGTGGATGAACACGGGCACCCACAGGTTGCGGTACCTGGACCAGAGGTAGCCGGTCAGCAGCCCGAACACGCCCTGGAAGGCGATGATCGTGGCGATGCCGAGCAGGGGGTCCTCGGGCTTGATCCGGGTGGTGTGCATGGCCGCAAACAGCAACGACGAGGCCATGATCGCCGGCCACCTGCCGTACAGCACCTCCAGGCGGGTCTGCAGCCACGCCCGGTAGAAGAACTCCTCCAGCACGCTGGCCGTCAGCAGCGTGAGCAGGGAGAGCACGACGAGGGTGACCATGTCGGGCAGCCCGCTGGGCATCGGGGGCGCCAGCGGGCCGAGCTGCGACAGCACGAACCACGCGACCACCGCGGGCAACGGCGCCAGCCACGTCACCGGCTTCGGGATCGACCGCGCCTTCGGCTGTGACCCTCTGATCACCCGGAAGGCGACCAGCGGGATGACGAGCAGAAAGAGGATCTTCGCGCCGTAGTAGAGGAGGTCGCGTGCGAACGGCGCGGCGATGGCCATGAGTACGGCGGCGCCCACCAGGATCCGGCTCTCCTTGACCAGCCGCTCGCGGGGCAGATCCTGAAGGGGCAGCGGCGGCTCGGTCCTGGGCGGGACGAGCATCGCCAGCGCGATCGCGGCCAGCGCGGGCACGAAGGCCGACCACAGGGTGATCGGGGGAGCGCCGGATCCGGAGGACGGAACGATCTCGGTGTGGCCGGTCAGCACCAGCCAGCCGTACGCCAGGACGAACAGCGCGCCGCACGTCACCGTGAAGGTGAGGCGGGACGCCCGGGACTCGATGGTGCGCATGAGGTCATCATGCCGAGGCCGCGAGCCCATGACAGTCCCCCAAACGTAGGAGGACACCCAGCCCTCATCAGTCACAAAAGCCGCGGATCCTAGCAGAGTTCCGCAAGATTAACATCCTTCAACAATCGAGTCATAGTTCCGTATTCTTCTCGTCAAAGAGTGTCTAGAGGGACGAAAGTATCCTGTGTGACGGATGCCTTCAGAGTGGCGATCGAGGAGCTCGCGGAGCAGCACAACAAGCAGCTCGCCGCGATCCTCGAGACGTACGGCCGGCTCCACGAACTGGAGTCGACGGTCAGGTCCAGCGACGGGATGATCTCCATCGTCGTGGGGCCGAACGGCCGGGTACGCTCCATCGACCTCAACCCGAGGGTCTACCAGAAGCTCTCGCCGTCGGAACTCTCGGACGCGATCACCACGCTGATCGCGCAGGCCGCGGGCGAGGTCGCCGAACGCACCAAGGAGCTGATCGGCCCGCTCATCCCCGACGACCTGCCCCTGGAAGAGGTCTTCGGCGCCGACGTCAGCCTCGCCGCCTTCCTCCCGCAGCCCGTGGAGGCGGTCGAATGACCTCGCGCGGCTACACGGTCCAGAGCGGGGCGCTGCGCGCCGAAGCCTTCATCGTGGAACGTGCCATCGACCACGTCACCGAGGTCCGCGACACCCTGCGCGCCGCCTTCGAACGCGACCGGCGCACGCTGGGCAGCGACCAGTACGGCGCCGAGCTGGAGAAACAGCTCCCCGCCATCGAGGACAAGATCTTCGAGCTGTTCAAGGGCTACCTCGACGAGCTCGACACCACGGCAGGCAACCTGCGCGCCAACGCCGCGAACTACGAACGTGCGGAAGGCCCCTGACGCCCGATGAGCTTCGACGGGTTCGCCACCCCGGACTGGGCCAAGCCGTACATCGGCTGGGTCGTCGGGATGGACTGGCCGGAAGGCGACGAGGACGGCTGCTTCCGGCTGGCCGACGCCTGCATCCTCGCCGCCCACGCCCTCGTCGAGGGCACCGGCGCCGACCTGCCCGACAGCCGCAGCAAGATCGGGCAGAACTGGGACGGCGAGGCCCACCTGGCCTTCGCCCGTCACGTCGCCAAGGTCGGCCGCGGCAAGGTGGCCGCGCTCGTCGTCCAGCTCGTCCAGACTGCCATGGCGCTGAACAACGTCGGCGTGCAGATCCAGTACGCCAAGTACATGATCGAGGCCACGGTCTGGCTGCTCATCATCCAGATCGGCTACCTGCTCGCCACCGCCATGATCAGCGGCGGCGCCAGCCTCGCCCTCATCCCCGTCCGCCTGCAACTGGCCCGGCTGACCGTCGCCCAGATCGCCAAACGCACCGCGCTCAACATCGGCGTCTTCGCCGGGATCGTGGCCGGGATGGACGCCGCCGCCCAAGGCGTGCAGATCGTGAACGGCGGGCGGCGCGACGACCTCGACGGGCGGCAACTCGCCATCTCCGCGCTCAGCGGCGGCGCGATGGGCGCGATGATGGGCCTGCTCTCGGGCGTCATGACCCGCATGGCCACCCCCGCACTGCGGGCCGGGCTGTCGCGGGCCGAGATGTCCACGGCGGAGAAGCTGCTGGCGGCCGCGAGCAGCTCGATCTACGGCCAGGCCGCGCAGTACGCGCTCACCGGCGGGCTCACGACGGCCGGAACGCTCCTGGCCGAGGGGAACTTCACCTGGGACGCGCTGGCCAAGGGCATCACCTCCAGCGCGCTGGGCGCCGACGGGCAGCACCTGGCCGGGCCGCACCTTTCCCCCGGGTCCGCTCCGCCGTCCGGCCTCGGGCCGGAGCCCGGCCCCGGTCATGTGCCCGAGGGGCCTTCCGGGGCGCGGGATCCGGAACGTCCCCCGCAGCCGCCGGAACGTTCCCCTCTGGGGCCGGAACGTTCCGGCGAATCGCCGGAACGTCCCGCTCAGCCGCCTGACCGCCGTGAGCCGGGCGACGGTGCCGGCGGGCGGGGGGTCAATCTCGCCGCCCTGCCCGACGCGCCCCAGCGGCCCGGCCCCGTCGTGGACCCGGGGGTGCCCGGGCGCACCTCCCCGGTTGCCGACCCCCCTCCGGCCGGGCCGGCCAGCGTGCCGCGGGCCGTACCGGAGCAGCCGGGAAGGGGCGCCGAGCCGCCACCCGCGACGCGAGCGCTGAGCACCCGTGCCCCGGAACCGGTCAACCGCATCGACCAGCTCCTCAACCACGGCGGCCCCCGCCCCGACACCCCCGGGCCCCGCGCCGACACCCCTGGCCCTCGTCTGGATGCCCCAGGTCCGCGTCCGGATGGCCCCGCGCCGCGTTCCGACGGGCCCGGTCCGCGCCCCGACGGGGACGGTCCGCGCCCAGAAGCGGGGGACCGGAAGCCCGACGCAGGAGACCAGCGGCCCGACGCGCCGGACCAGCGGCCCGACGCGGCGGACCAGCGGCCGGACGCAGGGGAGCAGCGCCCCGAGGCGCCCGGGAGCCGGGTCCAGGACGGTGAGACGCAGGCCGCCGCCCACACGCCGGAGACCGGGCAGAACACCGCCCGCGTCCCGTTCGACTTCGAGCGCTTCTTCAACGACCCCCGCTGGTCCGCCGAGGCCACCCGCTTCGAGCAGCGCCTGGGCGCCTACTACTTCAACGACCCCCACACCGTGGACGCCGCCCGCGCGGCGGTGGGCAAGCTGCGTGACGTTCTCATGACGCTGACCCCGCGCCACGAGGGCGAGTCACCCGCGGCCTTCCGGCAGCGCGTGGAGAGCGCCTTCTTCCAGGACGACGCCCACACCAGCGCCGGCCAGGTGGGCTCCGGCGTCACCGTGGACCAGCTGCTCGCCCACGGCAACCTGCGCGAGCTGATGACGTCCTTCTACAACGCCGCCTACTTCAACCACAGCAACCCGGGCATCTTCGGCAAGCTGATCCTGGACATCATCGACGGCAACCGCTGGGCGGAGGCCGAGGCGGTCCGCCTGTCGGTGCCGGAGCTGCGTCACGCCGAGCGCCAGCTCGACACGCGGGTCAACAGAAGGATCCTGGGCACGTTCGACAACGACCCGTTCCGGTTCGCCAGGGACCCGTTCGGCACCGGCAACGTGGTCATGCTGTCCGAGCGTGCCTTCCGCGACCTGGCCGAGGTCATCCAGAGCCAGGCCAGCCGCCGCGACCGCACCCCGGCCGAGCAGCAGCGGCTGGGCCTGATCACCACCCCGGGCGACTACGACACGCGCGGCGCCCCGCTGGGCAGGTTCGAGCGGCGTTTCGTGGAGTCCGTCACCGACGGCCCGCTGCGCGCCGACACCCCGCTGCCGTGGCGGGAGGGCATCGCCTACCACGACGGCGCCGACAGCCGCTGGGCCAGGAGCGCCGCCCGCTCCGGCTTCCAGGTGATCGACGGCGTCTCGGCCACGACGACCCGGATGCTGACCGCTGCCAAGTTCCTCGACCTGGGCCCGGGCATGAACGAGCGGTTCCTGGGCGCGCTCATGGGCTGGATGTTGCCCGGCCTGGACCACTCGCTCTTCGAGATCCTGCGCGGCGCCCAGATCGCCGACGTGGGCGGCATGCGGCTGCAGCCGAGCGCCAGGACCACGGCGGTGGACCTGTACCGGAACCTGCCGGGCCTGGACCTCGGCACGCTGCGCAGGGAGGTCCTGCCCGAGGGCATGTTCCCGCACGAGGCGCGCTACCTGGACAACGCCCTGGACCCGGCCGGGTTCAGCGAGACCCAGCACCACAAGGTGCGCTCCACGGCCGACCACCTGTGGCCGCAGCTGGAGTCGGGGCGGGTGAGCGATCCCGCGCTGGCCGACTGGCTGCGCCGCAACGACATCGACCCGGACGACCCCGCCCAGGTGCGGGCGCTGAGCGACAACCTCTCCCGCGCCCACGTCATGGCGCTGACCGTCTACACCCGGCACAGCCACTACCTGATCAACAACGTGACCCGCAGCCAGCTGTTCACCGGCGGGCTCTCCGATGGCACGGTCCACACCCTCATGGACAAGCGGGTCAAGAAGCTCGTCGACGACTATCTGGGCAACCTCGCGGCCGGGACCAAGGCGCTGCCGCTCCCGCTGGCGTTGCGGCCCGTGCTGCACGAGGGCGCCGGGCACCTGGACTCGGGCTCGCCGCTGCGGCCCCTGGCACAGAACTGGATCGACGCCGCCCACCGCTTCGACGAGGCGAAGTCCCGGATGGACGAACACCGGGCGGCCGGCCGTACCGACGAGGCGAAGCAGGCGGCGGGAGAGGCCAGGCAGGCCCGCGCCGACCAGAAGGCGGCGTGGAAGGAGATCACCGGCGCGCTCGGCGAGGTCACCCCGCGCCTGCTGGACGAGATGCGCTGGCACGCGGACATGGTGCACGACGCCATGCTGCAACTTCCCGCGCTCGGCGGCGCGGACCGGCCGGTGCAGGCGTTCCGCGGCGACTGGATCACGCCGGTGTACTCGCCGATCTACGGCTCGGCGCTCTTCCCGCACGGCAAGGCGCGCGAGTTCCTGAGCGTGAGCCGGCTGCTGGAGGTGGCCATCAGGTTCATGTCGGAGAACCCGGCCAGCGACCGCAAGGTCCTGGTCGTCTACCAGCTCACCGGCATGCACGCGCGCGACATCTCGATCTTCTCCTCCTTCGCCGAGGACCAGGAGGCGGTCCTGCCGCCGCACTCGCGCACGCGCCTGGTCAACGATCCCGAGCTGATCGCGCGCATCCGCGAGGAGGCCGAGCGCACCGCGGCGGACATGGTCGATCGGGGGGTCATCCCGGCCGCGCCGGAGAACTATAAGATCATCGTGATGGAGGAGGAGTGACGTGACTGCCGACTGGGCCGACCTCGACGACGAGGCGTGGCGGGTGTACGGCGGGCTGCACCGCATGCTGGTCCGCCTGGCCGGCCAGCTGCCCGACGACCTCCTGGCGCACGCGCGCTCCCTGCTGGGCTCGGGCGAGTTCGACGCGCTGCCCGACCTCGTCACCGCCGCGGCGGCCGAGCTGGGCGTCTCCCTGACCGAGGGCGAGATGCGGCTGCTGCGGGACATCGTCACCGCGCTCGGCGACGACCAGCCGCCCACCGGCGCCGACCAGGTGACGGTCGCCGAGGCGACGCCGCCCACGGGCCACGTGTTCACGCCCCGCCCGCCCGGCCTGGACGAGGACGGCGACCTCACCGACGATCTCGTCGTCGACGCCCTGTCCCTCCACGATGGCCTGGTCGTGGTACGGCGGGCCTGGCGCTCCGGCGCCGGCCAGGGGCGGCGGGTGTACCTGGCCGAGGTCGAGCCCGGGGTGCGCGCCTGGGATCTCGCGGCCGAAGGGCAGGCGGAGCTGGCCGCCATGGACGACGACGCCCCGCAGATGGAAGTCTTCTGGACCGGCGACGACCTGCCCCCCTACCACCGGGCGGCGCTGGCCGGTTCCGCCGTGCTCTGGGAACGTTGATCTTCGAGAGGTGTGACGTGAAGAAAGTCCTGTCCGTCCTGGCCGCCGCGACCCTCACCCTGGCGGCCACCACGCAGGCGGCCCAGGCGGCCGACACCTACCGGAACTACGCCGAGCTGGCCGCCCACGAGACCGAGGGCCAGGACTACCGGCGCGACCAGCGGTTCCCGCGCGGCGCCAAGGTGGCGCACATCGCCATCCACGGGGGCGCGATCGAGTCGCCCTCCACCCAGCTGGCCGACCACGCCGCCGGGTCGAAGTACGCCTACTACTCCTTCTCCGGCCTCAAGCCGGAGGGCAACAGCACGCTGCACATCACCGCCACCCGCTTCGACGAGCCCCGGGCCCTGAAGCTGGTCGGCGCGGTGGACCACACCGTCTCCTGGCACGGGGCGTCGGGCGACGACGCGACCACCTACGTCGGCGGCCGGGACGCCAAGCTGATCGCCAAGGTGACCAAGGCGCTGCGCGCGGCCGGGTTCACCGTCGCGGAGGAGGTGCCCGACAAGATCGGCGGCGACAGCCCGAGCAACATCGCCAACCGCAACCGGCGCGGGATGGGCGTCCAGCTGGAGATCAGCAGGGGGCAGCGGGAGCGGTTCTTCGCCGGCGGCAAGCTGGCCCGCGCCTGGGTCGAGGACCCCGCGCACCGCACCCGGGACTTCTACCGCTATGTGGCCGCGGTCAACAAGGCGCTGGCGTGACGAAGGGCCCGTCCCCGCAAGGAGACGGGCCCTCGGAACGGCTCTAGACGCCCAGCGCGGACGGCAGGCTCAGCTCGTGCAGGAACAGCGCCTCCGTCGTGGCGGTACGGCGCAGCTCCTCCAGGTCCACGCGCTCGTTGGGCGCGTGGATGGCGGCGTCCTCGTCCTCGGCGCCGAACAGCAGGATCTCGGCGGCCGGGTACTGCTTGAGCAGCGTGTTCACCAGCGGAATCGAGCCGCCGGCGCCGACGTCGCGCGGCGGCCGGCCGAAGGCGCGGTCCATGGCGCGGTTCAGGGCGGCCCGGGCCTTGCCGCCGGAGTCGGCCTGGAAGCCCGAGCCGACCGTGACGTCGGAGAAGCTCACCTGGGCGCCCCACGGCGTGACCTGGCGCAGGAAGTCCACGATCGCGTCGACCGTGGTCTTCGGGTCGCCGGCCGGAGGGACGCGGACCGTGACGCGGGCCCTGGCCGCCGGCTGGACCGCGTTGATCGCGCCGGAGACCGTGGGCACGTCCAGCCCGGTCACGGTGATCGCGTAGGAGGACCAGAGGCGGTCGGCCAGCGTGCCGGAGCCGACCAGGCCGACGCCGTCGAGGACGCCCGCGGTGTTGCGGAACTCCTCCTCCGACGGGCCCTGGCCGAGGAAGGTGCCCCGCGGCAGGCCGGGCACGCGGATGTCGCCGTTCTCGTCGTGCAGCGCGGTCAGCATGCGCATCAGGGCGGCCAGCGCGTCGGGGGCGGCGCCGCCGAACGAGCCGCTGTGCACGGCCTCCCTGAGGGTGCGGACCTCGACGGTGAACGCGGCCATGCCGCGCAGTGAGGTGGTCACCGCCGGGTCGCCGATCTTCGGGTTGCCGGTGTCGGCCACCACGATGGCGTCGGCGCGCAGCAGGTCGGGGTTGCGCTCGACGAACGCCTCCAGGCGCTCGCCGGCGTACTCCTCCTGGCCCTCGATGATGACCTTGATGCCGACCGGGAACCTGCCCTGGAAGGCGCGCAGGGCCAGGACGTGGCTGATGATGCCGGACTTGTCGTCGGCGGTGCCCCGGCCGAATAGCTGGCCGTCGATGAGCGTGGGCTCGAAGGGCGGGGTGCGCCAGGCCGCGGGGTCTCCCGCGGGCTGCACGTCGTAGTGGGCGTACAGCAGCACGGTGGGCATGCCGGGCGGCGCGGGGGCCTCGCCGTACACCGCGGGGAAGCTGCCCTCGACGGCGATCTGCTGGACGTGCGAGAGCCCGGCGGAGCGCAGCAGTTCCTCGGTCACGGCCGCCGCGGCGTGCACCGGCTCGACGGGGTGCCCGGGAAAGGCCACGGAGGGGATGGCGGCGAGGCGCTTGAGTTCCTCGACGGCCTGCGGCATCGCGGCGGCGATGACGCTTTCGATCTGGTCAGGAGTCACGCGACGGTCCCCCGGGTCGGTCTAACTAACAGGTACAGCTCATTGGATCACAGAAGGTTCCACAAGGTGAAAACCGCTGACCTAATCTACCTGCGGATTTCGTTGCCGTTACATATGCGTTCTGCGGATCTCGGATTTCTTGCATATTGATGCGACGCTTTCACTTGGCAATCCCCCTGGTGGAAGGGCAGACTGTTGGGAGCTCTGACACGAGGGACGATAACCATGACGCAGCCGGAATCCGACGTCCTCAAGGCCGCGCAGGACCACCTGTGGTTGCACTTCACCAGGCACAGCGCCTACCAGCAGAACGAGATCCCCACCATCGTGCGTGGTGAGGGGTCCTACATCTACGACATCCACGGCAAACGCTACCTCGACGGCCTGGCCGGCCTCTTCGTCGTGCAGGCCGGGCACGGGCGCAGCGAGCTGGCCGAGGCCGCCGCCAAGCAGGCACAGGAGCTGGCCTTCTTCCCCCTGTGGTCCTACGCCCACCCCAAGGCCGCCGAACTGGCCGCCCGCCTGGCCGAGCACACGCCGGGCGAGCTGAACCGCGTCTTCTTCACCACCGGTGGCGGCGAGGCGGTCGAGACCGCGTGGAAGCTGGCCAAGCAGTACTACAAGCTGGTCGGCAAGCCGCTCAAGCACAAGGTCATCAGCCGCCAGATCGCCTACCACGGCACCCCGCAGGGCGCTCTGTCGATCACCGGCATCCCGGCCTTCAAGCAGATGTTCGAGCCCCTGGTGCCCGGCTCGGTGCGCGTGCCGAACACGAACCACTACCGGGCCGACGAGATCACCGGCGTCCCGGGCATGAGCCCCGAGGAGTACGGCCGCTGGGCCGCCGACCGGGTCGCCCAGGCGATCGAGATGGAGGGCCCGGACACCGTGGCCGCCGTCTTCGCCGAGCCGGTCCAGAACGCCGGAGGCTGTTTCCCGCCCCCGCCCGGCTACTTCCAGCGCCTGCGCGAGATCTGCGACGAGTACGACGTGCTGCTCGTCTCCGACGAGGTCATCTGCGCCTTCGGCCGTCTCGGCACGATGTTCGGCGGCCAGAAGTTCGACTACGTGCCCGACATCATCACCTGCGCCAAGGGCATGACCAGCGGCTACTCGCCGATCGGCGCCGCGATCGTGCACGAGCGGCTCTTCGAGCCCTTCAAGGGCGGCGACAACATGTTCGCCCACGGCTACACCTTCGGCGGCCACCCCGTCAGCGCCGCCGTCGCCCTGGCCAACCTCGACATCTTCGAACGCGAGGACCTCCTCGGCCACGTCACCCGCAACGAGCCCGTCTTCCGCGGCAAGCTGGAAAGCCTCAAGGACCTGCCCATCGTCGGTGACGTGCGCGGGTCCGGGTACTTCTGGGGCATCGAGCTGGTCAAGGACAAGGCCACGAAGGAGACGTTCAACGCCGACGAGTCCGAGCGGCTCATTCGCGGGTTCCTCTCCCACGCGCTCTTCGACGCCGGCCTCTACTGCCGCGCCGACGACCGCGGTGATCCCGTCATCCAGCTCTCCCCGCCGCTGATCGCGGGTGAGAAGGAGTTCGACGAGATCGAGTCGATCCTGCGCTCCGTCCTCACCGAGGCGTGGAAACGCCTCTGACACCCTCCATCCGGCACAAAGGCGTGCCGGAGCTCCCCGAAAGGATCCGTCCATGAAGATCGGCGTCCCAGCCGAGGTCAAGAACCACGAGTACCGCGTCGCCGCCACTCCCGCGGGAGTCCACGAGCTCACCCGGGGCGGCCACGAGGTTTTCGTCCAGCGTGGCGCCGGGCTCGGCTCGTCCATCACCGACGAGGAGTACCTGGGCGCGGGCGCCAAGATCCTCGACACCGCCGACGCCGTGTGGGGCGAGGCGGACATGGTGCTCAAGGTCAAGGAGCCCATCGCCGAGGAGTACCACCGCATGCGTGAGGGCCAGGTGCTCTTCACCTACCTGCACCTGGCCGCGGGCAAGGAGTGCGCGCAGGCCCTGCTGGACAACAAGGTCACCGGCATCGCCTACGAGACCGTCCAGGTGGGCAACGCCCTGCCGCTGCTCGCCCCGATGTCCGAGGTCGCGGGCCGCCTGGCTCCGCAGGTCGGCGCCTACAACCTCATGCGCTTCAACGGCGGGCGCGGCGTGCTCCCCGGCGGTGTGCCCGGCGTCGCCCCGGCGAAGGTCGTGGTCATCGGCGGCGGCGTCTCCGGCCTGAACGCCGCCCAGATCGCCGTCGGCATGGGCGCGGACGTCACCGTCCTCGACACCAACATCGACCGCCTGCGCTTCATCGACGCCATCTACCAGGGCCGCCTCAAGACCCTGGTGTCCACCTCCTACGCCATCGAGCGCGAGGTCCTGCAGGCCGACCTGGTCATCGGCGCCGTCCTCATCCCGGGCGCCAAGGCCCCGACGCTGGTCTCCAACGAACTGGTCTCCCGCATGAAGCCGGGCTCCGTGCTCGTGGACATCGCCATCGACCAGGGCGGCTGCTTCGAGGACTCCCGCCCGACCACCCACGCCGAGCCGACCTACACGGTCCACAACTCGGTGTTCTACTGCGTGGCGAACATGCCCGGCTCGGTGGCCAACACCTCCACCTACGCCCTGACCAACGCCACCCTCCCGTACGCGGTCAAGCTGGCCAACCTGGGCTGGAAGGAGGCGCTGCAGTCCGACCCCGCGCTCGCGCTCGGCCTGAACACCCACGCCGGCCGCCTGACCAACGAGCCGGTCGGCGCCGCCCTCGGCATCCCCTCCGTCTCCGTCGCCGAGGTCCTCGCCGCGTAACAGCCTTTTTTACGGCGGAGCCGACCTGCCCCCACCCCCCGCACGGGGCTGGGGGCATTCCAGGGGAACGGCCGGCAGGCCGCGCGTGGCCTGCCGCCGTTACGTGCGCCTCGTTGCCCTGGCTCCGTGGTCAGTCCCTGGCCAGGAGGTTCCGGCAGGCTGCGTCCAGGGCCGCTTCGGGGTCGGGTTCGGCGCCATCCGCTCGCCAGGCGATGAAGCCGTCCGGCCTGACCAGCACCGCGTCGGCTCCGGCCGGTATCTGATGCGCGGTGAGCGGGGGGCCCAGGCGTCTCGCGGCCTCGGCCCAGGCCGTGCCCTCGGGGCCGGTCAGCAGGGTGAGGCCGCGGGCCCACAGGTCCACCGTGGAGACGCCGGGCGCCACCCACACGTGCGGGGCCCGGCTGCCGGGGGTGCCGCTGGGGTGCCGGGGATCCTCGTACGGCCGGCCTTCGCCGTACCGATAGCCGAACTTCACGACCGCTACGTCGAGCAGTTCGATCGCGTGGGCCTCGGCGGGCAGGTCGGCGCCGAACCAGTCGCGGCCCGTGGCCAGCGCCTGCTCCATGGTCAGCTGGGCGACCGGCCGCCGCTCGGTGTCGTAGGTGGCGAGAAGGCCGGGCCCGGCCCAGCCGCGCAGGACGTAGGCGAGCTTCCAGGCGAGGTTGGCGGCGTCCTGGATGCCGGTGTTCGCGCCGTAGGCCCCGGCGGGCGGCATCACGTGGGCGGCGTCCCCGGCGAGGAAGACGCGGCCGACGGAGAAGGCGTCGGCCACGGCGGCGGTGTTGGCCCAGGGCAAGACGTCCAGTGGCTCGACGTCCAGGCCGGGGAGGCCCGTGGCGGCTCTGGCCAGCTCCACGCATCGGTCAGGGGTGAACTGCGCGACGCCTTCGCCGGGGTCGTAGGTCACGTTCAGCGCCAGTTTGTCGCCGACGACGCGGGCCATGCCGGTGAAGCCGGGGTTGTCCACCTGGGCGATGGCGAAGCTCCGGTCGCCGAGTTCCTGCCGGATGTCGGCTCTGACCATGATGCCCGCCACGTGCTCCAGCACGCCGACGCCGCTCCTTCCGATGCCCAGCGCGGCGCGGATGCCGCTGCCCGCGCCGTCGGCGGCGATCAGGTACGCGGCCTCGGTGGTGGTGCGCACGCCGGTTTCCCGGTCGAGCAGGGTCACGGTGACGCCGCCGGAGTGGTGCTCGAAGCTTGCCATTTCGGTGCCGAAGCGCAGGTCGGCGCCCAGGGCTTCGGCGTGCTTGCGCAGCACGGGCTCGAGCACGTCCTGGGACAGGATCGCGTCCGCGCACGGGCTGAGGTCATCCTGCGGGGAGCCGGTGTTCGGCAGGGCCAGCCAGTGGTGGTTGGGGCCGGTCAGGGTCTCGGCCCAGAGCAGTCCGGTGCCGGTCAGCTGCCAGGCCCCGGCCGCGCGCACGGCCTCCTCCACGCCCGCCGCGCGGAACAGCTCCATCGTCCTGGCGTTGTAGCCGGGGGTGCGGGGGTGAATGGAGGTGCCGGCGTGCCGCTCGACCAGTAGCACGTCCACGCCGTGCGTCCGCAGGAACAGGGCGGCGGACAAGCCCACCAGGCTGCCGCCGACGATCACTACCTCGGGCATGGGGTCACTCCTCGAAAGTCGCGAGCAACCGGTGGAGCTCGTCGCCGAGGCGGTCCTCGGCGCCGTCGGGGAGGGGCGGGCGGGTCACCACGCCGAGCACGACGTAGATGATCAGCGTTGCCGTGGTCGCGGGGTCCAGGTCGGCGCGGACGCGTCCGTCGTCCTGGGCACCGCGCAGCCAGCCCGTGACGGTGGCGTGCCAGTCGGTGTGCCAGGCGCCGATCATCTCGCGCAGCGCGGGGTCCTCGCGGGAGGCCCAGATCATCTCGTTGAGCAGGCGGAAGTGCCCGGGTTCTGCGTCGGCGTGACGTATGAGCCCGGTGAGCATCGTCCGCAGCGCGGCCAGCCCGTCGTCCCAGTCGGTGTCCAGCCCCAGCGGGGCCAGCATCTGCTGCCGGATCGTGTGCTCCAGCACGGCCCGGACCAGGTCGTCCTTGGTCGGGAAGTAGTAGTGCAGGGTGGCGATGGTGATCCCGGCCTCGGCGGCGATGTCGCGCGTGCGGGCCCCTTCGAGGCCGGAGCGGACCATGGCGCGGTAGCCCGCGGCGACCAGCCTCTCGCGGCGCTCCTCCGCTCGCGGACCCGGTTTGGCGCGCTTGACCGACATCCGGCCCACCTTTCTATCAATTGATAGAAAGGTAGGCGGCCGCTCGGCGGGATGTCAATCACTTGATAGAAAGACGTCAGACCGGGTTGTCCGGGGTCTGGTCCACGATGTCGTCCGGGGTGAGTTGCTCGCGGGCCGTGGTCACCGCCCAGCGGTGGCCGAAGGGGTCGCGGACCACCCCGTACTTCTCGCCCCAGAACATCTCCTGGACCGGCATCTCCGAGGCGCCGCCGGCGGCCAGCGCCTGCCGTTCGACCTCGGAGGGGTCGTCCACCTCCAGGAGGATGAGCACCGGACTGCCGCCCAGCGTCGGCGGGGCCAGGGCGCCCAGCTCCGGCGTCTCCTCGCTCACCAGCAGCCGGCCGTCGCCCAGTTGGAGCTCGACGAACAGGATCACGCCGTTGGGCAGCGTGTTGCGGAAGACCTCGACGGCGCCGAACGCCTCCCGGTAGAACGCGATCGCGCGCTCGGCGTCGATGACGAACAGGTGCGGGCTCAGCCCCTGTGGTCTCAGCGTTGTCATGTGACCAACCCAGCCTCTCGTGCGGCCGTGACCATCCTGGCCATGAGTGCGGCCTCGGCACGGGCCGCCGCCTCGCCCGCCTGGGTCAGCCGGTAGTAGCGCCGCCTGGCGTCGTGGGGGGCTTCGGGGTGGCCTTCGTCCGTCTCCTCCACCAGGCCGTCGGCCAGTAGCCGGCTGATGGTCCGGTAGAGCGTGCCCGGACCCAGTTTGACCGCTCCACCGCTGACGTGCTCGACGAATCGCATGATCGCGTAGCCGTGGGCGGGCTCGCTGGCCAGTGCCAGGAGCACATGGAACCCGGCAGTGGTGAGCATGTTTGACACCATAACACCAGAGTGGTTATATCCATTGCGGATATAACCAAGGAGGACATAGTGACGATCAAGGTCAACCAGGTCACGCTCTACGTCCAGGACCAGGCCGCCGCGGTCGATTTCTGGACCAAGAAGGTCGGCTTCGAGGTCACCACCGACCAGCCTTACGGCCCCGACGCCCGCTGGATCGAGGTGACCCCGCCCGGCGGCGGTGTGCGCCTGGTCCTCTACAAGGCCGGTCCCGACTGGCCCGTGCTCAGCCGGGACCAGCCGAACTACGTGTTGTTCGCGGCCGGCGACATCGTCCAGGCCCACGCGGAGCTGGCCGGCCGGGGCGTGGAGTTCCTCGCCCCGCCCGTGGAGGAGGCGTGGGGCTGGTCGGCGGTCTTCCTCGACAACGAGGGGCACCGTTTCCACCTCAGCCAGGACTCAGCGAACTCCTAGCCGGGTCCGCAGCTCGCGGGCGGTGGCCAGCACCTGGCCCACCTCGTGCGGGCTGGGCCAGGGCGCGGAGCCGGGACGCAGCAACGTGCCGCGGACCGAGGCCAGGTGGTCGATGGCGCCCGCGTGCAGCCCGCTGCGCTCCACCAGCCAGACCACCACGTCCGCGTGGTCGCGCAGGGGACGCGTGACCAGGTCCCAGGTGCCGAGCACCTCGGTCAGCTCGGGCACGCTCAGCGCCACGCCGCTGCGCCGCCCGGTCGCCGCGGCGGCCAGTTCGGCGCGCGCGTGCAACTCCGGCTCGGCCAGCCGGTCCCAGGTCGGCTGCGGCGGCTCGGCCAGCCACTGCTCGGCCTCGCGGTTGTGCCCGGCGGCCGACAACAACCCGCCCAGCTCCATCGCGGCCCGATGGTGCCCGGCCAGCGCCGCCTGGCGGAACCAGTGCTGGCCCCCGGCCAGGTCGCCGAACTCGGCGATCAGCAGCAGGCCGAAGTTGAACGCCGACTCGGCGTCGCCACTGGCCGCCGCCCGGCCGAACCAGTGGCTGGCCGCCTGGGAGTCGCTCAGTTCCACGCAGACGAAGCCCGCCATGCGCTGGTCCTCCAGCCGCCCGGCGTTGGCGGCCCGCTCGAACCAGGCCCGCGCCGTGCGCAGGTCACGCCGCGAGAGCGCGATGCCGCCGAGCTGCGAGGAGGCGCCGGGATGCTCACTCTTGGCGGCCAGCCTGTAGTACGCCTCGGCGCCCTCGGGATCCCGGCTGGCCTGCAGGAACAGGCCCAGATGGTAGGCCGCCTCGGCGTGGCCGCCCCGGGCGGAGAACTCCCACCACTGCACGGTCTCCTCTTCCTCGCCCGCCGAATAGGCCAGGAAGCCCAGGTCGTGCGCGGAGGCCACGTCGCCGTCGGCGGCGGCCCGGCGGTGCCAGTCGCGGGCGACGGCCAGCTCGCCCGCGTCCTCGCAGAGCAGCGCCAGCCTGCGGGCGGCCGGGCGGGATCCGGCCCGCGCCGCCTTCTCGTACCAGGTCCTGGCCCCCGGCAGGTCACCGCGCTGCTCCAGCAGCAGGGTGGCGAGGTTGAGTGCGGCCTCGGCGTCACCGGTTCCGGCGGCCAGTTCGTACCACCGGACGGCCTCCTCCAGGCTGCCGTGCTTCTCGTGCCAGATGCCCAGGTTGTAGGCGCTGTCGATGTTGCCCCCGGCCGCGGCCCGCTCCCACCAGTGGCGCGCCGCGGAGCGGTCGCCGCGCTGGGCGTACAGCTTGCCCAGGCGGTGTGCCGCCTGCGCGTCACCGGCCTGGGCTGCGGCGATCAGCTCAGGCTCGTCTCCGGTGCGCGGCGCCGGAACAGCCGCCGCGGCCACCTCTCCTTGCCAGTACGACATGACACTCAGCGTGACACGTGAGCGCGTGATAGCGGAATGTAATCGCCGAGCTGGTCTGCTAGGAGAAGCGTATGAATCCCGTGTACATCCCCATGGAGCAGACGTATCGCAGGGTGCCCGCAGGCTGCGGCGGCAGCCGTACCGTGGCGGGAAGGGCGAGATCGCGGCCGTCGATGGTGACCGTGCGCGTGCATCCCTGATCGACCAGATGGAAGGTGATCTGCACCGGCACGTGCGCGCGGGCCTCGACCATCCCCGGGCGATAGCCATCGCGCATCGCCCAGACCTCCACCTTCTGCTCGCCCCGCTCGGTCATGGCCGGCGCGACCCGCCGCACGTCGGGCAACCAGCCCGCGCTCGCGCCGAGGCTGAGGCCGGAGCCGATCGTCCAGAGCCCGGCCGCGACCGCGAGCGCCCCGCCCGCGACGGCCAGCCGGGTGTGGGAGAGCCTGCGCAGGAGGTAGCCGAGCAGCGCGAACGCCGGTGAACTGCCCACCACGAACCCGGTCATCACCGCCATGCCGTCCAGAATGGAGCCCGTGGACACGGCGACCATCTCGATGCCGATCGTGACCCCGCACGGCAGCAGGATCGTGGCCGCGCCCATCAGCGGCGCGGCCGTCTTCCGCCCTGTCCGGGGCGGCGCGCAGGCCGGCTTGCGCCGGATCAGCCGGACGGCGAAGGTGATCACCACGATCCCGGCCGCGACCAGCAGCCCCGCCCGTGCCTGCGGCGGCAGCCGTACGGCGGCGCCGAGCCAGCCGAGCAGCGCTCCGGCGAGCATGTAGGCGGTCAGCCGCCCGGCCAGGAACTGCGTCACCCTCCTGTCGCCGGTGAGGCCGAACAGGAGGCCGCCCTGCACCGCCGTACAGGAAGCGGTCCCCGCCACCAGGCCGGCGGCGAGGCCGCTGACGAACAGCGCGCCCGGGCCCACGCACGCAACGTAACGTCGGTTGCCGGACGCGACCAGTAACACTTGTTTCACTCTATGGAGCGTTTAGCTGCGGAGCACCGACATGCGTTCCATGTACTCGTCGTCGCCGATCTCCCCGCGGGCGTACCGCTCGGCGAGGATCTGCTCCGCGCCCGCCGTGGGGCTCGGGCTCACGGTCTGGGTACGGCGGGGCGGACCCCACCGGCCGGTGCGCCGGGCCCAGACGGCCAGGCCGGCCACGGCCACCCAGAACATCAACCAGAAGGCCGGAAAGACGGGCCAGAAGTGTGCCTGCATGTCACTCTCCTCCTTGGTGTCGTGCCTCCAAGCGTCGGCCTGTTCGTGAGCAGGTGAATCGCACCGTGGTCGCGCCCTGGCGTACAACTCCTGGGGTATTTCCCTATACTTCCCCTTGTAAGGGAGTGATGGGGAATGGATTACACGGTGAGCCAGGTCGCGGACCTGCTCGATCTCCACGTCAAGACCGTGCGCGGCTACGTGCGCGACGGGCGGCTGAAGGCGGTCAAGGTCGGCAAGACCTACCGGATCTCGCGCGAAGACCTCGAGGCGTTCACCGGGGCGCCGCTGGCCTCGCGGCCACGGCAGGACCGCTACGTCGAGGTCTCCACGATCGTGCAGGTGGACGCCATCAGCCGGCCCGATCTCGATCGGCTCAGCTCCGCCCTGATGGGCAGCGCCTCCGGGCTGCGGCTGGAGATGAGCTACAACGAGGAGCGGGCCAGCCTCAAGATCATCATTCTGGGCAGTCCGGGACGGACCGCCGACGCGTTGCGGGTGGTGGAGGCGCTGACATGAACTACCGCTCGGCCGAAGGGGCCCGGCTCGTCGAGGACGGCTACCGGGAACTGCTGCGCGACTGGCCGGTGCCGTACGAGGAGGTGCGGGTGCCCACGTCCCAGGGCGAGACGTTCGCCGTCGTCAGCGGGCCGCCGGACGCGCCGCCGCTGGTCCTGCTGCACGGGTCGGCGGCCAACGCGGCCATGTGGGCGGGTCCGGCGGGTGCCTGGGCCCGGCGGTTCCGGGTGGTGGCCGTGGACATGATCGGGGAGCCCGGGCTCAGCGCTCCCTCCCGGCCGCCGCTGGCCTCGGGCGTCTACGGGCCGTGGCTGGGGGAGGTGCTGGACGGGCTCGGGCTCGGGCGGGTGTCCGTCGTGGGGACCTCGCTGGGCGGGTGGCTCGGGCTGGAGTTCGCGGTGGCCGCGCCGTCGCGGGTGGAGCGCATGGTGCTGACCTGTCCCAGCGGGATCGGGCGGCAGAGGTACGGCAAGCTGCTGCTGGCCCTGCCGTTCCTGCCTTTCGGGCGGCCCGGTCAGCGGGTGGCGCGGCGGATCTTGCTGGGGCCGGTGTCGCTCCCGCCCGAGTCCGGATATTTCCGGCACAAGGTGGCTATTGATCGATATTTCCGGCCGCGTCGGGAGAAGGTGCCGATCGTGGCCGACCTGGGACGGCTCACCATGCCGCTCCTCGTCGTGATCGGCGCCCACGACGCCTTCCTCGACTCCCGCGAAACCGCCCGCCGGCTGGCCCACCTCCCGAACGCCACCGTCCGGCTGCTCCCCGACGCCGGGCACCTCCTCCCGCCCCAGACCACCGAGACCCTGGCCTTCCTGACGGGGTGACGCCTCGGTGCCGGGTTGGGTGTGGTGCCGGGTTGGGTGTGGTGCCGGATCGGGTGTGGTGCCGGGTTGGGTGTGGTGCCGGATCGGGTGTGGCGCCGGATCGGGTGTGGCGCCGGATCGGGTGTGGTGCCGGGTTGCGTGCGGCAACCCGGTCAGAGCCAGCCGGGCCGTACCAACCCCGACTCGTACGCGATCACCACGAGCTGGGCCCGATCCCTCGCGTGCAGCTTCATCATCGCCCGGCTCACATGCGTCTTGGCCGTCGCCGGGGACATGAACAGCTTGGCCGCGATCTCATCGTTCGTCATGCCCGTGCCCACCAGCCCCAGGACCTCGCGCTCCCGGTCGGTCAGCTGGTCCAGGCCCTCGGTCGCCA
This sequence comes from Nonomuraea typhae, assembly GCF_009760925.1. GTDB lineage: Bacteria > Actinomycetota > Actinomycetes > Streptosporangiales > Streptosporangiaceae > Nonomuraea > Nonomuraea typhae. The sequence continues at coordinate 132,868 of NZ_VRLV01000008.1, read as the reverse complement.
CCGGCTCCTTGGCCCGGGAGGCGTACTCGGCGATCAGCCGCCGGGTCACGCTCGGCGACAGCAGCGCCTCGCCCGCCGCCACCACCCGCACCGCCTGGATCAGCTCCGCCGGTTCCGTGTCCTTCACCAGGAAGCCGCTGGCGCCGCCGCGCAGCGCCTCGAAGACGTACTCGTCCAGCTCGAACGTGGTCAAAATAATGATCTTCGGGCCGGGCGGCATGCGCCGGGTCGCGGTCAGGCCGTCGGTGCCCGGCATGCGGATGTCCATGAGCACCACGTCCGGCTCGTGCTGGGCGGCCAGCCGCAGCGCCTGCTCGCCGTCGGCGGCCTCCGCGACCACGCTCATGTCCGGCTGGGCGTCCAGCAGCGCCTTGAACCCCGCGCGCACCAGCGCCTGATCGTCGGCCAGCAACAACTTGATCATGCGTTCTCCTCGGGTAGGGGGAGCCTGGCCAGGACCTCGAAGCCGCCGGCGACCGGCCCGGCCACCAGCGAACCACCCAGCGCGGCGGCCCGTTCGCGCATGCCGGGAATCCCGTTGCCGCTGCCCGCCTCCGACAGCGGCGCGTGCGCGGTGCCGCCCGTGTCCGTGACGAGGACGCTCAGCTCGGCCTCGCCGTACTCCAGCCGGACCGTGACCTTCGCGCCGGGGGCGTGGCGCGTGACGTTCGTGAGCGATTCCTGGACGATCCGGTACGCCGCCCGCTCCACCTGCGGCGGCAGCGGCCGCGAGCCCACGCGCTTCAACGTCACGTCCACGCCGGAGCGCTCGAGCAGGCCGTCCAGATGATCCAGGCCCGCGGTCGGGGCCCGCGGGGCGCCCTCGCGCAGCACGCTCAGCACCGAGCGCATCTCGCCCAGCACCTCCTTCGAGGCGCTCTTGATCGTGGCCAGCGCCGTCCTGGCCTGCTCCGGCTGATCGTCGATGAGATGCAGCGCGGTCGAGGCCTGCACGTGGATGAGCGAGATGTTGTGCGCCAGCACGTCGTGCAGTTCCTGGGCCATCGTCAGGCGCTCCTCGCTGGCCTGCCGCCTGGCCTCCTCCTCCTCGGCGCGCACCCGCTCGGCACGGCGCTCACGCAGGATCCTGACCAGCTCGGCCGCGACCATGAACAGCATGATGAACGTGGTGATCGCCGCGGCGTGAAAGAGCGTCCGCGTCCCGATCACCCACGCGTACACCTCGAAGAAGACCAGCATCCCCACGGCCATCAGCCAGGCGGCCACCCGTTTCCCCTCGACCACCAGCCAGAAGAGCATCAAGACGGGCGTGAAGAAGATCGGGCCGTAGGGGTAGCCGGCGACGACGTACACCGCGGTCGCGACCAGGGTCAGCGCCGTGGTGATGACGGGAAAGCGCCGCCGTACCAGCAGCAACGCCGGACCGGCCAGCAGCAGCGCGTAGGCGAACGCGTCCAGGTCCTTCCGCAACGGCTGGCCGTACTCCGCGCCCTGGCCGATCACCACCTGGGCGACGGCCATGACAAGGGCCAGATAAGGGTCAAGCCTGGACTTCACGGTCCTACGCTATTTCACCGCTTTGACCAGCGCATCCACCCGATGTCGCAGGGGGCCCTACCACCGGCGGCGTACCTGCGCCATCGTGGGAACCATGCGCCGAGTGATCGTTCCCGCAGCAGCAGTCCTCGTCACGCTCACCACCGCCCCGCCCGCGTCGGCCGTGCCTCAGCAGAAGGTCCCGGTCGCCGAGGGGTACGGCGGCGCCGTCGCCACCGTCGACCACGACGCCAGCAAAGCGGCGCTGGCCGTACTGAGAAAAGGCGGCAACGCCATGGACGCGGCCGTCGCCGCGGGCGCGGTGCTGGGCGTCACCGAGCCGTACTCCTCCGGGCTGGCCGGAGGCGGCTTCATGGTCTACTACGACGCCCGCCGCGGCAGAGTCCACACGATCGACGGCCGCGAGACCGCCCCCCGGGCCATGACCTCGACCTCGCTCGAAGGCATCCCGTTCGACGAAGCGGTCACCAGCGGCCTGTCCGCCGGAATCCCCGGCGCGGTCGCCCAATGGGAGACGGCCCTGCGCCGCTTCGGCACCACCAGCCTCAAGGAAGCGCTCCGCCCCGCCATCGACGTCGCCGACAAGGGCTTCGTCGTCGACCAGACCTTCCACGACCAGACGGCCGCCAACGCCGCCCGCTTCAAGGACATCACCTCCACCGCCAAGCTCTACCTCCCCAACGGCGCCCCGCCGCCCGTCGGCTCGACCTTCCGCAACCCCGAACTCGCCGACACCTACCGCGAACTCGGCCGGCGCGGCCCCGGCTGGCTGTACGGCGGACAACTCGGCCGCGAGATCGTCACCACGGTCAAGAACCCGCCCGTCACCCCCGGCTCCACCCGCAACGTCCGCCCCGGCCTCATGGAACTGTCCGACCTGCGCGACTACCGCACGGTGCTGCGCGAACCCACCCGCGTCGACTACAAGGGCCTTCAGGTGTACGGCATGGCCCCGCCGTCCTCCGGCGGATCCACGGTCGGCGAGGCCCTGAACATCCTGGAGGCGCTGCCCACCGTCGGCCTCCACGAATACCTGGAGGCGTCCCGCCTGGCCTTCGCCGACCGGGGCAAATACGTCGGCGACATCCCCGGCGTGCCGCTGCGCGAACTCCTGTCGGACGCCTTCGCCAAGGAGCGCTCCTGCCTGGTCGGCGACCGCGCCATGCCCCACCCCGCGGCGCCCGGCTCACCCGACGGCGACTACACCGGCTGCCCGCAACCCACCGGCACCGCCCCCGAGGTCACCGGCGAAGGCCCGGAAACCACCCACCTCACGGTCGCCGACCGCTGGGGCAACGTGGTCGCCTACAACCTCACCATCGAGTCGACCGGAGGCAACGGCATCGTCGTGCCCGGGCGCGGCGTCATGCTCAACAACGAACTCACCGACTTCACCTTCGGCCCCGCCCCCGGCGACCCGAACCTGCCCGGCCCCGGCAAGCGCTCCCGCTCCTCCATGGCCCCCACCCTCGTCCTGAAGCACGGCAAGCCAGTCCTGGCCGTGGGCTCACCCGGCGGGTCCACCATCATCACCACGGTCCTGCAGATCCTGATCAACCGCTACGACCTGGGCATGAACCTCCCCGACGCCCTCGCCGCCCCACGCGCCACCCAGCGGAACACCGCCCAGACGCAGGCCGAGCAGGGCTTCCTGGACGAGTACCGGGCGGAGCTGGAGGCCCGCGGGCACACCTTCGCCCTCAACCCCGAGATCGGGGCGGCCACCGGTCTCGAGTTCCTCGGCAGGGGCCGCATCCAGGCCGTCGCCGAACCCTCCCGAAGGGGAGGCGGAAGCGCCCTGGTGGTACACCCCACCAGGTAGCCTCGCGCCACACCGCCCAGGCCATGCGGCGTGGGCGGTGTCGCCCATGGGGTGGTCGCTTGGGCGGCGTTGTCCAGGAGGGTGCCGCTTGGGCGGCGCGGCGCTCGCCACACAACTGCTCCGGGCTGGGCTGCTCGACGAACGGCTGCTCTTCACCCATCCCGCGATCCTCGGCTTCGGCAGGCCGCTGTCCGACGACTACGATGTGCCGATCGACCTCGACTGCTCGAGCAGCGATCGTTCAAGCAAGGCGTCGTCACGATGCACCGTTACGCCGTCCAGGACGCGAAGGAGGCGAGCTCATGCTGAGGCAGGTCGCGGAGGGCGTGCTGGTTCACGAGAGCGAGTTCGTGCAGAGCAACGCCGTTGTGGTGCAGGGCCGGGCCGGTGTGTTGCTCATCGACCCCGGGGTGACCGGCTCCGAGCTCGACTGCCTCGCCAACGACCTTCGCGAGCTGGGCCGGCCCGTCGTGGCGGGGTTTTCCACGCATCCGGACTGGGATCACCTGCTCTGGCACCCCCGGCTCGGCGAGGCGCCCCGTTACGGCACGGCACGCTGCGCGGCCTCGGTCCGAGACCAGCTGTCGGAGCCGGATGCGAAGGCCCGCATCGCCGACCACCTGCTCGAGACGGAAGTCGCCGGACAGGTACCGCTGGACCTGCTCGGCCTCATCACCGGCCTGCCCGCAGAAACCGCGCACATTCCCTGGGACGGCCCTCAGGTCCGCATCATCGAGCATCAGGCGCATGCCCCGGGCCACGCCGCGCTGCTGATCGAGGAACGCGGAGTGCTCGTCGCCGGCGACATGCTGTCCGATGTCCTGGTCCCGATGTTCGACCTGGACCACGCCACGGACCCGATCGGGGACTACTTCACCGCACTGCGGCTGTTCGAGGAGGTGGCGGGCGACGTCGACGTCGTCATCCCCGGCCACGGTTCCGTCGGCGGATCCGGCCAGGCACGGGCACGCATCGACCAGGACCGGGCGTACGTACTCGCATTGCGAACCGGCCAAGCCCCCGCCGACCCACGGATCGGCCCGTCGGCCAAGCCCGGCTGGGAATGGGTAAGCGACGTCCACGAAGGGCAACTCCAGCGCCTCACCCAGTAACGCGAGCGCAACGGGCCACCCCGCCGGCGATCGGGCCGCCGGAGCCCAACCAGCGGCCCGACCGGCGAGCCCCACCCCGGCCACCTCCCGACCCCGCCCGCGTCCTAGCGGCCCTGCTTCGCGCCGCCCTGCTTCGCGCCGCGTCCTTCCGGCCCCGCCTGCGCTCGGCCGATGTCGCGCGGCGCGCCATGCTGTGGCCTGCCGCTGAGCCCTTGCCCATCCTCGGCCGGTGGCCTTCCACCTTCTCCTGGTCACGACCCGCGGCCGGTGTCCTATCCCCGCCGCTGTCTGTCTGCCTGGGGTCGGGAGGTCAGGTGGTGAGGTGGGTGTGGAGGCGGCGGGCTTGGCGGACCAGTTCGCTGGTTCGGGTGCGGGTGGCCAGTTCGGCGATGGCCGGGTGTGCGCCGTGGGCTCCGGCCCAGGTGGCGGCGTCGGCGGCGAACGTGACCAGGCGGGTGTGGAGGGTGGTGGCCTTGCCGCCGGGGCCGGGGAGGTAGGCCGTCAAGAGGCTGGACATCACCTGCCATACCTCCTGGTGTGCTCCGAGTTCGGCTAGTTCGCGGAGGCGGTCCAGGGCGGCGGGCAGGCCGGTGCGGTGTTCGAGGTCGAGGAGGGCAGCCAGCTGCTTGCCGATCTCCTCGCTGGGGAGGGCGGCTGTGGCGGACAGCCAGAGGAAGGGTGTTCTGAGCATGGGGTCGCCGTGGAGGAGCAGCCAGGCCAGGAGCATCCCGGTCGCGGGGCCGGTGGGACCGTCGGCCAGGGCCAGCCGGCGTAGCTGGGGTTCCGTCAGCGGGCCGTCTCCCCAGTAGGTGGACAGGGTGGCGAGATAGTGGGCCGCCACCAGCTCGCGGTGTCCGGCCAGCGCCGACAGCAAAGGCTCGAACGGCTCGGCATCCGCTTGCGGTCGCATCAGATCGCCCAGCAACTCCGTGTAATCAGGTCCCGCGACGACCTCCGGTTCGACCTCCACCGAGGAGTGGGTCGCCTTCCAGGCAAGGGTGATCCGGGGATCATCGGGTCGATCGGTGAGCCAGCGGGCGGCCTCGCAGGTCAGCCGCCGGGCACGCGCGGCGACCCCGGCAGGGACGGTCCGCCGCAGCCGGAGCATCGCCTGCCGCAGGTCAAGGGGGAGCGCCGCGACGCCCGCGCGTTCGTACCCCTCCAGCCGCTCCACCAGGGCCTCCGCGTCGATCCCGCCGTCCGCACGCGTCGGCGTGCTCAGCAGGTACGGCGGAAGCCGACCGGTCACCAGCGCCTCATACACCTCCGCGAACCTGGCCAGCGGCAGATAGCCGCCCAGAGCGCCGGCGGGCGAACGGGCCAGACGCTCGCCCAGTGCACCACGCATGTCAAGTCCGCCCGGGATGGGGCCGCTGGGCATGCCGGGTGTAAGCCTGGCGGGTGTAGGTCCGCTGGGCGTGCCGGGTGTAGGGCTGCCGGGTGGAGGGGCACCTAGCGTAGGGCTGCCGGGTGGAGGGCCGCCGGGCCAAGGGCTGCTGGGTGTAGGGCTGCATGGTGTATGGCTGCCGGGTGTAGGGCTGGTGGGTGGAGGGCCGCCCGCAGGGGGCTCGCCGCGAACGGCGGCCAAGGTCGCGTTCAAGGCGCGGGCTCCGGCCAGTCTTGCGGTCAGGGCGCGGGGCTCAGCACCGAGTTCGGCCAGATCCCGGGTCAGCCCGCGGCCTCCGCCCCCACCCCCGCCTCCGCCCCCACCTCGGATCCGGCCCACGCCTCCACTCCCAGCCCCGGGCACGCCCAGACCGCCCGCTCTGGCGCGGGCCTCGGTGCCGGGGTCGGATAGTTCTCTGGCCAGGGCGGTGGTCCACGTGCCGAGGTCGTGCCATGGGTAGGTGGCGAACGCGTCGGCGCCGAACCCGTCGGCCAGCGGCTTGAGCGCGTCCCTCAGTCCGGTGCGGTCGCGCGTGGCCAGGTGGACGAAGGCGGCCAGCCACCGCTCTCCCGTGGTCCAGTCGCGGGGTGCCGGGTTGAGGGCGGCGAGGTCCTCGGGGGTGGCGGGCGGGCTGGGGAAGGCGCGGGTTTCCGGGACCCGGGGGAGGGGCTGGGGGGTGAAGGGGGGTGGTTCGGGGGCGGGGGGTGTGTCGAAGGCGGTGGCCAGCGTTTCGGCCTGGGCGGCCGGGAGGAGGGCGATCGTGTCGCGGATGGTGCGGGTGCCCGAAAGGCCGAAGCGGCCGGCGTGTTTGGCGGCCAGCCGTACCGCTCGCTCGCGGACCACTGCGGAATCGGAGGTCAGGGCCGTGGCGAGGGCGGGGGCGTAGGGATCGAGGTCGTGGGCGCGGTCGCGGAGGAGGCGGTCGAGCCAGGCCAGACCGGCGCGCACGAGTTTGCTCTCCTGGCGGAAGAGGAGTCCTTCCACCGCTTCTCGGGCGTCCTGGCCCTCGACTCGGTCGCCCAGCCGGCGGATCTGTTTGAGGGCGAGTTCGGCCACGGGGCCTGGGGCGGAGGGGAGGAGTCTGAGGTAGTCGTGGGCGTAGTCGGCCACTTCGCCGTCCATCGGGTCGAGCAGGTCGTGGAGGCGGACGAAGAAGCGCAGGTCGGCGGCTTGGCCGCCGCGGAGGAAGCGGGCCACGCAGCCTTTCAGCAGGGCCCTCCTGGGCACCCTTGGCGCGCCGGTTAGGGAACGGGCCGTGAGTTTGTGCAGGGCTTTCGGCCAGTCGTGGCTGTCGCGCACCAGCCTGCCCACGCCCTCGGACTCGAACAGGCGCGTGACCATGACGGCCAGCAGCGGGTCCTTGGCCAGCAACGCGGACGACGGGACGGAGGCCGCCACCCAGGCGAGGGTGAGCGGGTCGTGCGCGGGGGGTTCGGCTTGGGTACGGCGCAGCAACTCCAGCACGAGGCGCACGTGGTTGTCGGCCACCGGCCGGGTCTCGCGCAGGCGCAGCGCCAGCCGTACCGCGAGATCGGCCTGCCACGCGGCGGGGCGGGTGGCCAGAACGTCCAGGAGCAGCGGGGTGTCGTCCACCGGCATGCTCGCCCATCCCCAGCGTGTGGACGGGCGGCGGAGCTCGCGGCGGCTGAGCCAGGCGGCGGCCGCGGCGGCGCCGGGGATCGTGGCGGCGCCGGCGACGCGCATGGGTTCGAGCCAGCGGGCGGGGAGCACGCCCGTGGGCTGGTGTGCGGTGAGGTCGTGGACTGGGGTGTCGCTTTCCGCGGCCAGGTCTTGCAGGTCCTGCCACCGGTCATACTGGCGCTCGAGGTCGTCTTCGCCCTGCGCGCGGGCCGTCGGCAGGTAACCGGCGAGCTCCCTGGCCACCTCGCGGCGCTCGGCGTCGCCGAGTCCGGCGGCCACCTCGGCCACCGCGTGCATGTCGTAGGCGTCGACGGCCTTGCGGACCGCCTCCCATGCCCCAGTCGTCATGAGGCATGACTCTAAAGATCGTGACCGACAGTTTTAGTAGATGAGTTCGTATGCGCGGGGGTCCACGCGGAGGGTGCGGGCCCAGTATTCGAACGTGAAGCCGGGCCAGATCGTGCGGTTGACGCCGTGCTCGTCGAGGTACCAGGACTGGCAGCCGCCGGAGTTCCAGACGAGGGGGTCGAGGCGGTGGTGCAGGCGGTCCTGGAAGTCGCGCTGGCGGCCGGGTTTGACGTCGATGGCCTTGGCCTGGGTCTTCGACAGCAGGCGCAGGCAGTTCATGACGTAGCGGACCTGGGATTCGATCATGAAAACGACGGAGTTGTGGCCGAGGCCGGTGTTGGGGCCGAGCAGGAAGAACAGGTTCGGGAAGCCCGCGGTCGTGATGCCGTAGTAGGTTTCGATGCCCTCCTGCCAGGCGTCCTGGATCTTGCGGCCGGCCCGGCCGACGATGCGTTGTTCCTGCAGGGAGTCGGTGACCTTGAAGCCGGTGCCGTAGATGATCACGTCCACGTCGTGTTCCGCGCCGGTCGCGTCGACGATCGAGTGTTCCCGGATCTCGGTGATGGCGTCGGTGATCAGGTTGACGTTCGGCCTGGTCAGGGCGGGATAGTAGTCGCTGGAGATCAGGATGCGCTTGCAGCCGATGGTGTAGCCGGGGGTCAGTTTGGCGCGCAGTTCCGGGTCGGGGACCTGGCGTTCCAGGTGTCGGCGGGCCATGTTCTCGTGGAACCTCATCAGGCGCGGGTCCACGGCGAAGCCCAGGGCGCGGGTCTCGAGGCCCCAGTAGATCGTGTTGCGCAGGAGGCGGGCGGCGCCGGGCAGGGCGAGGAGTCTGCGGGCCCCGGCGGGCAGCGCGAAGTCGGGCTTTGCCTGGATCCAGGGTGGTGTGCGCTGGAAAAGCAGTAAATTTCCGACTTTGGGGGCGATTTGGGGGACGAACTGGATGGCCGAAGCGCCGGTGCCGATGACCGCGACGCGCTTGCCGGTCAGGTCGACGGAGTGGTCCCAGGTGCTGGAGTGGAAGGAAGGGCCGGCGAAGGCTTCCTGCCCCGGTATTTCAGGAAATTTCGGGATGTGGAGGGCGCCGATACCGGAGATCACGGCGTTGGCCCGGATCGTTGCGCCGTCCTCGGTGGTGACCGTCCACTCCCTGGCGACGTCGTCGTACTCCAGCCCCACAACCTGCCGGCCGTACCGGAAATGCGGCCCGACACCGTATTTATCCACGCAACCCCGCATATACGCCCAAATTTCCTCCTGCGGGGAGAACATCCGCGACCACCCGGGATTCAGCTCGAACGAGTACGAGTACATAGGCGACGGCACATCGCACGCGCACCCCGGATAAGTGTTGTCCCGCCAGGTCCCGCCCAGGTCGGCGGCCTTCTCGAGGATGACGAAGTCGTGGTACCCGGCCTCCTTGAGCTTGATCGCCATCCCGATCCCGGCGAAGCCCGAGCCGATGATCACGATTCCCGGCTTACTCACTGGACCTCCTGTAGCTTTCGAACTCGGCGTGCGCCGGAGAGATCGCGATGTAGTCGAGCGCCTGCTGAAGATCGCCTTCCTGGCTGGGATGGAACCCCGGACGGAGATAACGCGGTACGGCCAACGCCATGCTGCGCAGGGAGGGCACGCGCCCCTGCCCCGCCCGGTAAAAGAAATGCGACCATTTGGCCGTCATCCGCCCGCGCACGATCGGATCGTTCGCCATCAGGAACGCGGCCCCGCGCTTGAGCAGCACGACGATCATCGGCCCGGTGACCAGCATGGTCCGCGCCCGCCGCGCGTAGGAGCCGTCGAGGTGCGCGAACAGGTCGAAGGCCACGCTGCGGTGCTCGACCTCCTCGGCGCCGTGCCAGCGCAGCAGATCCATCATGACCGCGTCGGCCCGGGCGTCGTCGAGCGGCCGCGCGTCGAGGATCCACTGCCCGAGCACCGCGGTGTAGTGCTCGATCGCGGCGATCAGCGCCACCCGCTCCTTCAGCCAGAACACCCGCCGCGCCCTCGGCGGCATCGTGTGGTCGCCGAGCAGCCGCTCGAAGAGCCACTCGATGTTCTCCACGTACGGGGTGGGGTCGAGCCCCTGCTCCTTCATGTGCTCCAGCACGCGCTGGTGCGCGACCGCGTGCGTGCCCTCCTGCCCCATGAACCCCTTGACCTCGTCTTTCAGCCGAGGATCGGTGATGTACGGCAGCGCCTGCTTGAACACGTGCACGAACCAGCGCTCGCCGGCCGGGAGCAGCATGTGCAGCACGTTGATCAGGTGGGTGGTGAAGGGGTCGCCGGGCACCCAGTGCAGTGGCGTCTCCTCCCACGAGAACCTGACCCGGCGCGGCTTGATGGGGGTGGTGGTCATGCGGACTCCCAGCGGCGGACGTGGGGAAGGTCGTCATCCAGCCAGTGGGCGTCGTCCTCGGTCACGACCAGCAGTTCCTCGAACTTGGCGCCGATCGCGTCACCGTAGGTGCCGAGGTGCGGCTCGACTGCCCAGAGTCCCGGGGTGGGCGGGTGGTCGCTGGCCTTCCCGCCGGCCCACAGGGGTGAGCGGCCTTCCAGGCGTTCCTTGATGAGTTCGCGGCCGATGGTACGCAGGGTCCGGAATCCGAAGGACTGAAAAACCACAAACCGCGGCCCGCCCAGGCGAATTCGGGCAACCTGATGCCCGATCACCCGCCCGGGATAAACCTTATGCCGGTTCCGATGCCCTTGCTCGGCGATGAGCCGGTCCACTTCTACGTAAATATCGCGAAAAGTCCGCCGCTCCCGCACCAACTCCAGTATCCGCCCCCGATACCCGGCAAGATCCCGATCCAGCCGCCCCCACGCCGAGTTATCCCCCAGACACCCAGAAAACCCGATATCGGCGACAAACCCCTCCCGAACCGGCGCGCAATCCAGGACGAACGGCATCCCCTCCTCCAGTTCCCGAGAAGTCGGCAAGAACTGAGTGGGAACACGGAAATTCCGGAACGCCGTCCGCGAGCCGAACCACGCGAACGGGACATGGAACCAGTCGTCCACCCCATGCCGCTCCAGCCACTTTCGCAGCGCGGTGGCGGCCATCCGCTCGGTCACCCCGGGCTCGAGCCGCGACGCGACGTGCTCGGCCCCCTGGTAGGCGAGCCGCTGCAGCTCACGGAAGCGACCCAGATCGGACACAGTCTTATTGGACACAAAGTCCAATGTAATCAACGAGCCGGACCCGGTCCAGAGGATTGCTCCGGTGAACCGGGTCACACTCACTCATCGATGCGCGCTGTCGATATACCTCCCTTCCGGTGTCCGTACGACGACACCCGATTCAGGCGCCTCCGCCTCCCCCTGCCGCAGGGCCAGGCAGATCCGCCGCGTGATCTCGAAGGCCAGCGCCGGCGCCGCGAACACCGCCACGCGGAAGATCCAGGTGGTCGTGTAGAGCTTGACGTCGAAGGTCATCGCGATCACGTCGTTGCCCCCGGCCAGCCACAGCACGCCGTAATAGACGATGCCCGCCACCCCGATCCCGGTCCTGACCGGCACGTCCCTGGGCCGGTCCAGGAGGTTGCGCACCTCGTGGTCCTTGGTGAAGCGCCGCTCCAGGAACGGGTAGAGCGCCAGCCCGGTGAACAGCAGCCCGGGGGCGACCAGCGCCGGAATGAGCAGGCTCAGCGTGAGCGTCTGCCCGAACACGGTCACCTCCCACCCGGGCATCAGCCGTAGCGCCCCCTCCAGGAAGCCCATGTACCAGTCCGGCTGGGACCCGGCGGCGATGACGGTCGGCCGGGCCGGGCCGTACAGCCAGATGGGGTTGATCTGGAAGAGCGCGGCCAGAAGCGCGATCCCCGCGAACACCCACAGGAAGAACGCGGTCGTCTTGGCCACGAAGGCCGGGAAGAACGGCACCCCGCGCACCGTCCGCTCGCTCAGCCCCTTGGCCTTGAACTGCGTGTGCGTCTGCCGGCAGGTCAGCACCATGCCGTGCAGCGGGATCAGCACCGCCAGCAGCCCGGGCAGCAGCAGCACGTGCAGGCTGAAGAATCGCGGGACGACGTCCTGCCCCGGGAACTCCCCGCCGAACAGGAACATCGCCAGATAGGTCCCGACCAGCGGCAACGACAGCGTGATGGAATGCGTGATCCGCAACGCGGCCCCCGAGAGCGCGTCGTCGGGCAACGAGTATCCGAGCAGTCCGTTGGCCATCACCAGCACGAACAGCAGCACCCCGATCAGCCAGTTCAGCTCGCGCGGCTTGCGGAAGGCGCCGGTGAAGAAGTTGCGCAGCAGGTGCATGCAGATCGCCCCGATGAAGATCAGCGTGCCCCAGTGGTGGATCTGCCGCATGAGCAGCCCGCCCCGCACCTCGAAGCTGATCTCCAGCGTCGAGGCGTAGGCCGTGCTCATCCGCAGCCCGCGCAACGGCGCGTAGGCCCCGTCGTAGACCACCTCCGTCATGGTCGGCTTGAAGAAGAAGGTCAGGAACACCCCCGACACCAGCACGACCGCGAAGGAGTAGAGGGCGATCTCCCCCAGCAGGTAGGTCCAGTGGTCGGGGAAGACCTTGCGCATCGCCTTGGTCAGGAAGCGCCCGCCGCCGAGCCGCTCGTCGAGAGCCTTCATCGTGACACCGGGAAACCGGCCCGGATGACGCCGCGCGGATCGCGCTCCCGCTTGATCCCGCGCGGTCTGGCCGTCGTCTTGTCGGGAAACGCCCGCTCTCCTGGCGCCAGGAAGGTGTACGGCTCCCGCAGCGCCACCGCCCGCGAGGCCGTGACGTCGGCCGCCTCCACCGGCCGGCGCACCGCGGTGTTCCCCGGCCGGCTCGACACCTCGAACGCCTCCTCGCCGGGAGGCCAGAGCCTGCCTCTCACGACTCTGCGCAAGGTCTCACGTTTCACTGTCGGGCTCCTCGTAGGCGAGATGGGGGAGTTCGGGGCCGGCGCTGGCCAGCGGCACCTGGCCGGAGCGGATCAGCCCGAGCTGGACCTCCTGGCGCGGCAGGAAGGCGTCCAGCAGCCAGTCGGCGGCGATCCGCACCCGGCCCGACGGCACCGACATCAGGTGGTAGCCGCGGGTCACCGCCTTGGCGACCACCCCGGACAGCGGCACGCCCAGCGGGTCGGCCGCCGCCTTCCAGCCGCCCAGGTCCACGACGAAGCCGAGGTTGCGGTGCTTGTACGGCTTGGCCGTGCCGTACCCGAGCGAGGCGGCGACGTTGCGGCCGGCGAGCTTGCCCTGGCGCTCGGCGTGCTGGCCGGTCATGCCCGTGTACTCGCCGGGCCGCGTGAGGTCCGGCACGGCGGCGATGTCCCCGACGGCGAGCACGTGGTCGTGGCCCTTGACCGCGAGGTACTCGTCCACCTCGATGCGGCCTCCCACCATCGGCAGCCCGAAGCAGGCCGCGACGGGGTCGGGCGCGACGCCGGTGGTCCACACGACGGTCCTGGCCGGCACGTACGTGTCGTCCGTCAGGTGCACGCCCTCGCGGGTCTGCTCGCGCACGGACACGCCCAGCCGCAGGTCCACCCCGCGCCGCCGCAACACGCGCTCGGCGGTGCGCTGGATGCTCGGCCGCAGCCCCGGCAGCACGCTCTGGCCGAGGTGCAGCAGGATCCAGCGGATCGGCTCGTCGCGCAGCGAACGGTGATAGCGGGCCAGCGCCCTGGTGAACAGGTGCCCGGCGGTGGCCACCTCGGTCCCGGTGTAGCCGGCGCCGACCACCACGAACGTGAGCCGGGCGCGCCGTTCGCCGGGCGGGGCGTGCGCGGCCAGTTCGACCTGGCGCACGATGTGGTCGCGCAGGTACAACGCCTCCGGCAGGCCCTTGAAGCCGTGCCCGAACTCGGCGGCGCCCTTGATGGGCAGCACCTTGCTGACGGCGCCGACCGTGATGACCAGCCGGTCGTAGTCGATTTCCGCGGGCCTGTTCTCGGCGTCCACGTAGCGCACGAGGCGCTGGCCGGTGTCGATGCCCCCGACGGTGCCGAGCAGGAGCTTCACCCGCGGCAACGTCGAGGTGATGGGAACCGCGATGCGCCGCGGCTCCAGGATGCCCGCCGCCACCTCGGGCAGCAGGGGCTGATACAGCGAGAAGTCGGTCGGATTGATCAGCGCGACGTCGACTTCGCCCCGCGCGTGCCGTGACGCGCGCCGGGCCGCCTGGTATCCGGCGAAGCCGCCGCCCACGATCACGATGCGTGGCCGAACCACAGAAAACAGCCTCCAAGCAGGGGGTGTGCACGAAAGGGGAGACCTCGCGGCGGTTTGCGGCACGCCGGGGCAGTGCCCAGAATCGGGCAATCCCGCGGGGGGAACAACGCCGAACTGAGCAACGTTCGGTAAGCCGCCTGCACCGATCTTCTGGGAGGCGAGATGGACATCAAGGAACTGGAAGCGTTCCTGACCGTCGCAGATGAACTCCACTTCGGCCGCGCCGCCAACCTCATGCACATCACCCGGGCCCGTGTGAGCCAGCTGATCCAGCGCTTCGAGCGGCGGATCGGGGGCGCGTTGTTCGACCGCACCAGCCGGCGGGTGGCGCTCACTCCGCTCGGCCGGCAGCTGTACGACGATCTGGCCCCCGCCTATCGCCAGATCAAGGACGGCATCGACTGCGCGATCGAGGTGGCCGGCACCTTCACCGGGCGCATTCGCGTGGGATATGTGGGCGTCGCCGCCGGGGTGACGCTGACGCAGGTGGTGAAGAGCTTCACCGACCGCTATCCGGGCAGCACCGTGTCCCTGCGGGAGATCCAGGTGGACGAGGTGTTCCGGCCGTTGCGCGAGCGCGGTGTGGAGGTGCTGCTGGGGCGCTTTCCCGTGCGGGAGAACGACCTGGTCGCCGGTCCGGTGATCCTGTCGCAGCCGGCCTACGTGGCGTTGTCGGCCCGCCATCCGCTGGCCGGCCGGGAGACGGTCTCATTGGACGAGCTGGCGGACGAGTCGTTCCTGGTCACGGCCGACACCCCGGGCTATCTGACCGACCGTCACGTGCCGCCGCTGACGCCCGGCGGGGCGGTCCTGCGCAGGGTGCCGCAGAGCACGACCTTCCTGCACGGCCTGGTGCAGATCGCGAACGGCGAGGCCGTCGCCCTGGTGGGGGAGGAGGTCCTGACGTACTACGTCCGGGCCGATGTGGCGTATGTGCGGGTTCCGGATGCGCCGCCCCACGAGTTCGGGCTGATGTGGCGGACCGCGGAGGACGGCGTGCTGCTGCGCGCGTTCGCCGATGTGGCGGTCCAGGCCGGCCAGGGCCTGCCGTGGTCGGTACGGCGGAGCCGGGATTGAGCGGACATACGAAAAGCGCCGAGAGCGGGGCGGGGCCATCGGCGCTTGACTGAACGGTGTCTACCTCAGGAGGAGGTACGCTACGACGGCGATGATCGCGAGCACGACCACGCCCGCGATGATCGGGAGGGCGGCCGAGCGCTTGGGCTTGGCCTCGTGCTCGTTCTGCTGGGCGAACGCGCGGAACTGCTGCGTATTGCCGGCCGGATCGATGTGCTGGTCTGACATGCCCAGCACTTTAGCCGCAACGAGTGGGCTGTTTGCACCTTTTGCCAGGACTGGTAGGGCTGCCCCTGATGCGAGGACCACCCCGCCGGGCGGATAGCTTGGAAGCATGCTCCGGACCCTGCTCTCCCCGCGCCTCATCGGGCTGCACCTGCTGACGATCGGGGTCCTCGTCGCCTTCATCCTCCTCGGCCGCTGGCAACTCGGCATCTTCCAGGACTCCGGCAAACCGCACGCCGCCACCGACCCGGCCCCCGTGTCCGTCGCCACCCTGGCCAAGGTCGGCGCCGGATTCGAGAACGCCGCCGTCGGCAGGAAGGTCACCGCCGAAGGCGAATACGCGGCCGACCGGCAGCTCCTCGTCGCCGACCGCAAACCCAGCGTGGACACGCCCGGCGGCAACGTCGCCCGCGACCAGGGCTACTGGGTGCTGACCCCGCTCCGGCTCACCGACGGCACCCTCATGCCCGTCGTCAGGGGCTGGGTGGCCACGGCCGACGCCGCGGCCGCCGCCGTACCCACCGGAAAGGTGCAGGTGTCCGGACGGCTGCGCCCCCCGCAGGGCACCGACAGCGTGCAGCGGCGGGCCGAAGGACTGCCCGCCGGGCAGGTGCAGACCGTGTCCACCGGCGAACTGATCAACCTCTGGAAGGGTGAGCGGATCCGCAACGGCTTCGTCGTCGCCCAGCCGCCGTCCGGGGCCCTCACGCAGGTGAAGGTCTCCCCGCCCGTCGTCGGCGGCACCTTCACCTGGCGCAACCTGGCCTACGCCGCCAACTGGTGGATCTTCGCGGGGTTCGCCGTGTTCATGTGGTTCCACTTCGTGCGCGACGCCGTACGCGGTGGCCGGGAACGTGCCCGGCAATCCCCTGAGATGGTTCTGGAAAGTTAGGAAGACACGTGGAGTCCGCCCTCAAGCCCTTCCGGGTGCTCGCCTACATGGTGGGCGTCATGCTGCTCGTGCTCTGCGTCGGCATGGTGCTCAACTACGTGATCAAGGTCACCTGGTGGCCCGGCCTCGTGATCGCCCAGGTGCACGGATTCCTCTACATGGTCTACCTGCTGGCCGTCATGAACCTCGGCATGAAGGCACGCTGGAGCTGGCCGTACATGCTCGGCATCATGCTCGGCGGCACGGTGCCGTTCCTGTCCTTCTACGTCGAGCGCCGGGTGACCCAGCGCGTGCACGCGGAGCTGGCGAGGGCCTGACCGCGGCCCCCGCCCGGCTGCCCCTAGTGGCCGATGCCGCGCCTGCGGACCCGCTTGAGGCGCTGGCGCTGCGACTCGTCAAGCATGAACCAAGCGGCCACCGGGGCGCCGACGACGCCGAGGATGACCAGCAACGTGATCCATCCGGCGCCGAAGAAGATCAACGAGAGTAGGACGGCGGCACCCGCGCCGATGGCGTACTTCTTGACTGGCGACATCCTCAACTTCCTCCGAACGCGGAGCGCGCGCCCCGCCTCTCCCATATTGTGCGTCTCTCACTGAACGTCTGGGGATAGCCCCACGGTTCCTTTCACGATATGTCGTGTGCCGGTCAGCCCTGCGAGATGGCCAGGAACTCCTGCCGCAACGGACCTGGAGCCGGCCGCGCCGCCGGATCACCGGACAACAACGCATACAACACCGGAGCCAGCGCGCCCGCCCGCGTCAACGGCGCACCCGGCGCCGGAGGCAACCCCTCGACCGCCGCGAACAACGTCGCCCCCAGAGACCACAGGTCAGCCGCCGGGCCCGTGGCGCCTTCGGGAGCGGTGTAGGCCGAGATCCCGTTCGGCATCAGCGGGGGGACCAGGATCGCCTGGCCGGACGGGGAGAGCAGGATGTTGCCCGGGCGGATGTCGCCGTGGTGCTCGCCCCTGGCATGCAGGGCGACGAGCTGGTCGAGTACGGCCAGGCCGATCGCCGCCACCTGGACCGGCGCCAGGGGGCCGTTGTTGCCGATGACGTGCTCCAGCGGCCGATCCACCGGACCGGGCTCCGCGACCTGGACGGGAGGAGGCGTGGCATGCCTGCGTCCGCGCCTGCCCTGGGGCGGAGGGTAGGGGGTGGCTGCAGGCGGACCCGGGTACGGCGTGGGGCCGGCGGGGGGCGTCGGGTAGCCGTCGTCTGGCATGGGGGGCGCCGGGGCCGGGGGTACGGCGGTGCCGCCGGGCGGGGTCGGGTCCGTGGGGTAGGGGATGGCGGAGCCGCTGGGGGGCGTCTGGTCCACGGCCGGCTCGCCGGGCGTGGGGAAGGGTACGGCTGAGCCGCCGGGTGGCGTGTGGTCGTGCGGACGCGGGCTCATGGGCGGGGGTACGGCCGGCTCGGCGGGGTGAGGCGTGGCCTGGTGGCCAGGCGGGGGCGTGGCCGGGTTTCCGGGCAGGGGTGTGGCCGGGGTGCTCGGGAAGGCCATGGCCGGGTTGCTCGGGAAGGGCACGGCCGTGGCCGGATCGGCGGGAGCGGGCATGGCCGGGTGGCCTGCGAAGGGCGCTGCCGGGCCGCCGGGGTGGGGTGCGGCCGGGTACCCCGGGAACGCTTCGCTGGCCGGTGGAGCTGGGAAGGGCTGGCCAGGGGGAGCCGGGAAGGGCTGGCCAGGTGGGGCTGGGAAGGGCTGGCCGGGGGGAGCTGGGAAGGGCTGGGCCGGGGGAGTGTCGGCACCGGGTGAGGGGGTGGGCGTTTCACGGTGCCGGCCGAACATCTTGCGCAGCCCGGCACCGGCCGAACCCAGGAGCCCACGGGACTTGGCAGGAGCGGGGCCGGGCGCACCCGAGGTGTCCTCCGGTTGCCCGTATGTGTCCGAGGCCAGTGGCCCGGGCGTGCCCGGGGCGCCTTCCGGCGGTGCCTCGGGCGTCCACATGTGTGGCTGGTCTCCTGAGGTCGCCAGATCTGGAGGCGCGGCCGGGGCCACCGGTTCACCGATGACCGCTCCGGCGACCCCTTCGCCCATGCCCAGGCCGGTCGCAGGTTCACCCGGGCCCATGTCGAGGCCGGGCTCACCTGGGCCCACGTCGAAGCCGGGGTCGGCGCCCATGGCCGCGGGCTCGGCGCCGATCACCCCGGGCACAACTCCGTCGCCGGCGGCTCCCGGCGCAACCCACCCACTCGCGGCCCCGGGCGGCACCCAGCCGCCCGTGCCCACGCCTGGCAGCCTTCCGCCGGGGACACCGGGTCGTGTCTCCTCGCCTGCGGCAGTGGGTGCGTCCCAGGCGCCAGGTACGTCCGCGGAACCAGGTACGTCCGTACCGGGTGTGCCCGCGACGCCGGGTGTGCCCGCGGCACCGGGTACGTCCGCGGCATTGGGCGCTCCCGCGGCACCCGGCGAGCTCGCGGCGCCCATGTCCCCGGGTCCGCCCCCCGCCTCCGGCACGGGCTTTCCGGGCGCAGAGGCGCCCGGAGGCGGAGATGCCGGGTTCCGGGGGGTTCCGGGCAAAGGGTGGGTGGTGGTGATGGGGTGGTTGAGGGCGAGGCGGGTCAGGGTGGTGGTGATGGTGTCCAGGGATGGTGGGCCGGTGGGGTCGAGCATGGCGCGGATCAGGGCGCGCAGAGGTTCCGGGCCCTCGGCGGGGTTGGGGCCCGGCGGGCGGCCTTCGACGGCGAAGTGGAGGGTGGCGGCCAGTGACCACAGGTCGGCCGGTGGGAGGAGGCCGGAGTGGGGGAGGCCGAAGCCGGTCAGGACGGCGCGGCCGGTGGCCGTGAGGAGGACCTTGCCGGGATTGAGGTTGCCGTGGACGATTCCGGTGTTGTGGGCGGCGGCCAGCGCTTCGACGAGGCAGAGTCCGGCGCGGGCCGCCTGGAGTTCGGGGAGGGGCCGCTGGGTGGCGACGGTGCGCTCCAGGGAGGAGCCGGAGACGAACTCCGTCACCAGCCATGGGCCGTCGTCCTCTTCCACCAGGTCGAGGAGGGGGACGATGGAGGGGTGGCGGAGCCCCAGGGCGCGCCGGGCTTCGTCGGCCGGGAGCGTGCGGATGTCCCTGACGGCGACGTCGCGGTGCGCCACCTCGTCGAAGGCCAGCCGTACGCGGCCCTCGCCCAAGGGGTTCAGCAGCCGGTAGCGCCCGGCTAGCTTCATGCCTTCTCCATGTCGAAATGCACGATAGCGGGATATCTCCGGGCATAGCCATGCGCGGGGTGGGACATCCACGTGCCTACCCGGGATCGTGGCTGGTGAGGCGGGTTGGGGGGCCAACCTTCCGACGGGGTGCTAGCCGGTTGTGCCCGTCAGCCAGCGCTCGTGGGCTTCGGACAGCTTGCGCCACAACTTCTCCCGCTCTCGGGGGCTGACGTCCGTCATGGGAAGCCCGAAGACGTCGGCCAGCACGGCGAAGTAGTCGTCCTGCCCGGTGACGGTCATCCGGCTCTCGTGTTCGCCGATCCTGGACAGCACCAGCCCGCGCAACGTGTCCACGCCCGCCGCGTCACGCCGCTGAATGGTGGCTGTCCTGACAAATCCGGAATCGGGGGACGTGGACAGCTCATGATGCTTCTCGGTGAAGGCGGACATCTCTGCCGGGGCCGGGCCGAAGTCCATGCCCGCGAACGAGCCGCGCGGGTCGTGGTCCAGACGCCAGCCTCCGGGCGCCACCTCCGAGGGACGCAGGCCGTACTCGAAGGGGCCCTGGCGGTAGGTGCCCTCGACCAAGGGGAGCGGCTCGTGCAGGGCGTCGCCGAGCCCCAGGTCCACCAGCCAGTCGCCGTCGGGCAGCCGCACGGTCAGGACCAGGTGGTTGGCGGTGATGCCGGGAGCGCTGCCGCGGTTCTGGACGCCGCCCACGTGGCGGGTCACGTCGTAGCCGAGGGCGATGGCCAGGGCGGAGAAGGCGCCGTTGAGGTGGTAGCAGTAGCCGCCCCTGCCGCCGATGATGCGGGCGGCGGACTCTTCCGGATCCACGCTGGTGGGGCGGCCCAGCCAGATCTCCAGCGCTTCGTAGGCGACGCGTTCGACGTGGGCGGCGTGCAGCTCGCGGAGGTGGTCAGCGCTGGGCGGGACGTCCAGGAGATCGGGGCGGCCGATGCGGGCGAGATATGCGGCGACGTTCACGCGCACCAGTCTGCACGGGATGTCCACAAATTGCGGGGTGTCGTCTGCACAGTCCCCTTCTAGGCTTCGAGGCGTGAAAAGGGTTCTGGTAGTCGAAGACGACGAGACGATCGCCCGGGCGGTACGCGACCGGCTGGCCGCGGAGGGATTCGACGTCCAGGTGGCAGGGGACGGCGAGACCGCACTGGCGTCGTACGGCAGAGCCGAACCCGACCTGGTGATCCTCGACCGCCTGCTGCCCGGCCTGGACGGCCTGGAGGTGTGCCGCCGGATGCAGGCGGCGCGCCCCGTACCGGTGCTCATGCTGACCGCGCTCGCCGAGGAGACCGACGTGCTCGTGGGGCTGGGCGTCGGGGCGGACGACTACATCACCAAGCCGTTCAGCATGCGCGAGCTCGTGGCCAGGATCCACGCGCTGCTGCGCCGCGTGGAACGGGCCGGCCAGCTCGCGGCCGAGGACACCGTGATCCGCGTCGGCGAGGTGGAGATCGACACCGCCGCCCGCCGCGTCTTCGTCGGCGGCCAGGAGGCGCAGCTCACCAGGACCGAGTTCGACCTGCTGCGGCGGCTGGCCGAGCGGCCCGGGCAGGTGTTCGAGCGCGACCGGCTGCTGTCGGACGTGTGGGGCTTCTCGGAGGCGGCCGCCACCCGGACCGTGGACAGCCACGTACGGGCGCTGCGCCGCAAGCTCGGCCCGGACGTCGTGCGGACCGTGCACGGCGTCGGCTACGCCCTGGTGCGCCGATGAGGCCGCTCGACTTCCTGGGCCGCATCAAGGTCAAGCTGGGCCTGGTGATCGTGCTGGCCGTGGGCGTGGCCTTCGTGGTCAACGAGGTCGGCATCAACTCCGGGTTCTCCCGCGAGGTGCGCATCGCCGTCGCCGCCGTCCTCGCGCTGATCATGGTGCAGTGGCTGGCCAGAGGCATGACCAAGCCGCTGCGCGAGATGGCCTCGGCCGCCCAGACGGTCGCCAAGGGCCACTACACGCTCCGCGTCCGCGCCACCTCCCGGGACGAAGTGGGCGAGCTGGCCAGGGCGTTCAACGCGATGGCCGCCGACCTGGCCGAGGTGGACCGCCAGCGCCGCGAGCTGATCGCCAACGTGAGCCACGAGCTGCGCACCCCGATCACCGGGCTGCGGGCCGTACTCGAGAACGTCGTCGACGGCGTCTCCACCCCCGACCCCGTCACGATGAGCACCGCGCTCGCCCAGACCGAACGGCTCGGCCGCCTGGTCACCCAGCTCCTGGACCTGTCCCGCCTCGACTCCGGCGCGCGGCTCATCGAGCCGGAGGCGATCGAGCTGGCGCCGCTGTTCGAGCAGGCGGTGCGCGAGGCCGGGCTGGCCCGCGAGGACGTGCGGCTCGACCCCCGCGTCCACCCCGGTCTCGTGGTGCGCGCCGACCCCGACCTGCTGGCCCAGGTGCTGGCCAACCTGCTCGACAACGCGGTACGGCACAGCCCGCCGGGCGCCTTGGTCACCATCGCGGGCGAGGGGCAGGGCTCCGGGGTCCGCATCGTCGTGGCCGACCAGGGGCCGGGCATCCCGGCCGAGGCCAGGGCACGGGTCTTCGAACGCTTCTCCCGGCTGGACTCCGGCCGGGCGGCCGACGCCGGGGGCTCGGGGCTCGGGCTGGCCATCGTCAAGGAGATCGTCGAGCTCCACGGGGGCTCCATCCACATCGGCGACGGCACCGGGTGCCGGATGGTCGTCGACTTACCGGGGAGGACCACGATGGCGGAAACACCGGTGGAGACCGGACAGGAGACCTACCTGGAGGAACCGGCCCCACGGCCAGAGCCCGCACGAGTGGCAGAACCGGTGGCCACGCTGCAGACCGGCGCCGCGGGGCCGGAGGTAGCCGGTGTGGTGGCAGCCGGGTCGGAGGCGGCCGGTGTGGTGGCAGCCGGGGCGAGGACGGACGGGTCTGGGGTGGCTGGGGCCGTCCCGGCGGGTGCGGCTCCGGCGGGCTCTGTGCCGGCGGTGGCGTCCGATGCCGTGCCTGGATCCGCCGTCCCCGCCTCCGCCCCGGCGCTCGTGCCGGTGACCGCATCGGCCACCGTGCCGGAAGCCACCACCCCCGGCACGGCAGCCACCGGCACGGCAGCCACCGGCACGGCAGCCACCGGCACGGCAGCCACCGGCACGGCAGCCACCGGCACGGCAGCCTCCGGGCTGCCCGTCGCGGGCCGGACGCAACCACGGCCACCGGCCAACCAGCTGACCAGACTGCTCTGGGGCGTCTTCCTGGGCCTTCTGGCGGGCTTCCTGGTCGGCCTGTTCGGGGCCGTGGTCATGGGGGTGGCGTTCGGTGGTGTGGCGGCGCTGGTGACGCTGGTGCTGGCCACGGCTTCGGGCGGCGCCGTGGGGGCCGTCATCGCCGCCGACACGGCGGGGCGGCAGCCGTACAAGAACGTGCCCGCGCGCCCGCCGGGGCCGGGCAACCAGCCGCCGAACCAGCCCCCCTACCAGCCGCCGCCGCTGCTTCCGCGCCCCGAGCTGCCCGAGACGCCGCGCTGGCTGCTGCCCGCGGCGGCGGGGGCGGGGGTGTTCGCCGCGGTCGCGCTGCCGGACGCGCGGCCGGGGCTCGGGCTGGTGCTGGTCGCGCTGGTGGTGGGCGCGGCGGCGCTGCCCGCGGTGCTGCGGCGGGCGACGCCGTGGACGCTGGCGTTCGGCGTGGCCGGGTACTGGCTGATGTCGAGCGCGGTCACCCGTGACGCAGACTGGCTGGTGTTCGTGCTGGTGACGGCTGGGGCGGGGCTGATCGCGCTGGCGGTGTCCGGCGCGGGCACCGGGTGGCTGGGCGTGATCAGGGGCGGCATCTCGGTGCTGCTGGCCCTGGGGCCGGTGCCGTGGTTGCTGGCCGGGCCGCTCAAGGGGCTGGCGTCCCGGCGGCGGGTCATGCCGACGCTGGTCGGCGTGGGCATCGCGGGGGTGCTGGTGGCGGTGTTCGGGTTGTTGTTCGCCTCGGCGGACCGCGTTTTCGCCGGATACCTGGAGCAGTTGACCGCGACCCCCGACTGGATGGAGTCGATCCCGGCGCGCCTGGTGCTGTTCGTGGTGTTCGGGGCGTTGCTGTCGGCGCTGGTGCTGGTGGCGTTGCGGCCGGTGCGTGACCCGGTGGGGCCGGGCGCCAAGTTCAAGGTCGCCACGTCGGTCTGGCTCGTGCCGCTGACCGCGCTGAACCTGCTGTTCGGCGCGTTCGTGGCGGTGCAGATCAGGTTCCTGTTCGGCGGGGCGGCGACGGTGCGCAACACGGCCGGGCTGACGTACGCGGAGTACGCCAGGGAGGGGTTCTTCCAGCTCGTGCTGGTCAGCATGATCGTGCTGGGCATCGTGGCGGTGGCCGGCGGCGTGCTGCGCACCGGGCGGCGGGAGCGGTGGGTGCTGGCGGGGCAGCTCGGCGTGTTGTGCGCGCTGACGCTGGTGATCCTGGCCTCGGCGCTGCACCGCATGGACCTCTACACCGAGGTGTACGGGCTGTCGCGGCTGCGGATCACGGTGCAGGCGACGGTGTGGTGGCTGGGCGCGGTGTTCGCGCTGGTGCTGCTGGCCGGGGCGCTCCGGCTGGCGGGACGCGGCCCGGGCTGGTTGCCGCGGACGGTCGTGCTGGTCACGGCCCTGGGCATGGGCGCCTTCGCCGTGGTCAACCCGGATCTGCGGGTGGCCGAGACGCAGGTGGCGGTGCGCGGGGTGGCGGAGATGGACTCCGAGTACATGGGCGACCTGGGCGCCGAGGCGGTCCCCGCGCTGGACCGGCTGCCGGAGCCCCAGCGCAGTTGCGTGCTGCGGGACGTGGTGAAGGGCAACGGCCTGGACGCCCCCGACCCGTGGAACGGCTGGAACCTGGCCAGGTCACAGGCGCGCGAGGTGCTGGCCAGGCATCCGATCAGCACCTCCGCGAGCTGTGCGCAGGTGAGCAGGGGCGACTAGGGCACCCAGTGGTTGCCGGAGACGACGATCATCGACTGGAGTTGCACGGTGGCCGCGAAGTAGTCCTTCTTGCCGAACTCCCGTGCGGTGAGGTAGGTCCACAGCTTGTCCAGCCACTCCTGCCCGCCGGGCCGGACCAGCGCGGCCACCGCGAACGGCGCGACGAACGCCGGCTCGGGTCCCTCCTCCAGCGGCTTGCCGCTCAGGGTGTAACCGGCGGCGATCTTCTCGGGCGAGCCGGTCCTTTCGATCCAGGCGCTCATCTTGCGGGCGGCGGCGACGGAGGCGGGGTCGCCGCTGGTCACCGCGTCGGCGCCGATGCGCCACGGGTCGCGCAGGGCGTTCCAGTTGTAGTCGCCGTCGTGCTCGCTCTCCAGCACCTCGCCCTTGACCGGCTTGCCGTCCTTCACGAAGTCGGGCAGCAGGCCGGTCTCGCCGGGGATCGCGGCGATGAGCTTCTGGTGCGCCTGCCGGATCGCCGCCCATTCGGGGTCGATCTTCTCGAAGGCGCGGAAGTGGCCGATCATCCAGTCGGAGGTCCGCGAGACCGTGGCCAGCGGCTCGTCCTGGGTGGCCCAGTCGCCCAGTTTCATCAGCTTGGTCTCGGGGTGGACCTCCGACTCCTTGATCGCGGCGATCCGCTCGGCCGCCTTGTCCCGGTAGTCGCCGCCCCACTGCCGGCCGGCCATGAGCAGGCCGTAGGCCACGTCGAGGTCGCCGTCGGTGGCCGAGTCGGAGCCGTTGACGCTCTTGCAGTTCTTGTCCTGCTCGGCGGCGAGCAGGAGCGGGTTGTTCACCGAAGGGTGCGCTTCGACATATTTCAGGATGTCGTCAAAGAGCGGCCGATCGCCCATCGTCGCCGCGATGACCAGCCCGTACCCCTGGGCCTCACCCACGTACGGATGGTCGGCGTCGGGCGAGATCACCTGCCGCGACCCGCACTTCGCGGTGACGAAAGCCGCCTTCCACTTCGCGTAGAAGTCGCGCACCTGCCCGTCCGCATCGCCCTTCGGGCGCAGAACCCCCTGTGTGTACGGCAGGCGGTGGCTGCCGAACGGCACCCCGATCTCCGCCGCCTTCTTCTGAGGAGGCGGCGGGGCGGCGGCCTGCCCCGAGCAGCCGGCGGCGAGCAGCGCGGCCACGGTGATGGCGGTCAGACGGCGCACAGGTGTCCCTTCTTTGAAGTCGCCCGACGGTATGAGAACGGCACTCAGCCTGCCAAATCCGGTTTAATCCTTGCGTGGCTTTCGACGTGATCATCAGCGGTGGCCGGGTGCTCGACGGCACGGGCGCCCCGCCGTACCGGGCCGACGTGGCGATCGAGGGGGACCGCGTGGCCGCGGTCGGACGGCTGGACGGCGCGCAGGCGGCGCAGGTCGTGGAGGCGGCGGGGCGGCTGGTCGCGCCGGGGTTCATCGACTGCCACGCCCATGGTGACGCCGTCGTCTTCGACCCGGCGGTGCAGCTCGCGGCGTTGCGGCAGGGCGTGACCACGTTCGTGCTGGGTCAGGACGGGCTGTCGTTCGCGCCGGGGTCGGCCGAGACGGTCGCCTACGCCACGCGGTACTTCACCGCGGTCAACGGCCGGCTGCCGCACGGGGGCCCGCTGAGCGTGGCGGACCTGCTGGCCGGCTACGACCGGGCGGCCGCGCTCAACACGGCGTACCTGCTGCCGCACGGGACGATCCGCTACGACGTCATGGGGCCCTCGCCGAGCGCGGCGGGGCCGGAGGATCTGGCCGCGATGCTGGCCAGGGTGGAGCGTGGGCTGAGCGAGGGGGCAGTCGGGCTGTCGAGCGGCCTGGAGTACCTGCCGGGGCGGCACGCCTCGGCCGCCGAACTGGCCACGCTGTGCGGCCCGCTGGGCGGCCTGCCGTACGTCACCCATATGCGGGCCTACGGCGCGAAGGCCGGGCTGGGCATGGCGGAGGTCGGCGAGATCGCCGCGCTGTCGGGTGCGGCGATGCACGTCTCGCACCTGCACGGGCCCGCGGAGGTGCTGCTGCCGCTCGTGGAGCGGGCGCTCGCCGACGACGTGGACCTCACCTTCGACACCTATCCCTACCTGCGGGGCAGCACGATCCTGGCGATGGTCGTGCTGCCGCCCTCGGTGCCCGCCGCGGAGGTGGACCGGGCGGTGGAGATGCTCGGCTCGGCCGATCTCGACGACTGGTGGGAGTCGCTGGAGGGCACCTGGCCGCGGCTGACGATCTCACACGCCCCCGGCTCGTCCTGGGCGGAGGGGCTGACCATGGTCGAGGCGGCGGCGCGGGCCGGTCTGCCGCCCGCCGCGTTCTGCCGGCAGTTGCTCATCGACACGCGGCTCGAGGCCGGATGCGTGACCGCGCGGCCCGACGAGGGGCCGGAGGGGGAGGAGTCGGTGCGCCGGATGCTGCGCCACCCCGCGCACACCGGCGGCTCCGACGGCATCTACGTGGGCGGGCATCCGCATCCGCGCGGGTGGGGCGCCTTCGCCCGCTTCCTCGGCCGGCACGTGCGCGAGCTCGGCGACTGGACCTGGCAGGAGGCGGCGGTGCACCTGGCCGCCCACCCGGCTCGCCGCTTCGGCCTGGCCGACCGCGGGCTGGTGCGCCCGGGCTTCGCCGCCGACCTCGTCGTGCTGGATCCGGCGCGGGTGAACGACGAGGCCACCTACTCCGCGCCGCGGACGCTGGCCTCAGGGGTGGACGACGTGTTCGTCTCCGGCGTGCAGGCGCTGGCCGGGGGGAAGCTGACCGGCGCCACCCCCGGCCGCGCGCTGCGCTCACGTTGATAGGGTCGACCAGGCTGAATTGGGGGGCGTGGTGCAGAACATTCTCACGGAGTCCGAGCTGCCGCTGATGCTCGTGCGGCAGGAGGCGCTGAAGCACAACGTCGCCACGATGGCGGCGTTCGCGCGTGATCACGGGCTGGAGCTCGCGCCGCACGCCAAGACGCACATGTCACCCGAGATCGCCGCCATGCAACTGGAGGCGGGCGCGTGGGGGCTGACCGTGGCCACCTCCCGGCAGGCGCGGGCGGTGCGCGGGTTCGGCGCGAAGCGCATCCTTCTGGCCAACCAGATCGTGGACCCGGCCGGGCTGCGGTGGATCGCGGCGGAGCTGGAGCGGGATCCGGAGTTCGAGTTCCTGTGCTTCGCCGACTCCCGGGACGGCGTGGACATCCTGCGGGCGCACGCGCCGGAGCGGGGGTTCCGGGTGCTGGCCGAGCTGGGGCACCCGGGGGGCCGCGCGGGGTGCCGGAGCGTGGACGAACTGCTGGACTTGACCGGATACATCGCGGCATCGGAGGGCGTGACGCTCGCCGGGGTGGCCGGGTACGAAGGCGCGCTGACATCCGCCGCCGAAGTCCGGAAATATCTGGCGCAGCTCCAGGAAGCCGTCGAATACCTCCGGGTCAAGAACCCGATCCTGACCGTCGGCGGCAGCCAGTGGTTCGACGTCATCGGCCGCGACCTGGTTGCCGTCCAGGCCACCGTCGTGCTGCGCAGCGGCGCCTACGTCTCCCACGACGACGGCTTCTACCGCGAGCGCACCCCCTTCAACCGCATGGACGGCGAGTTGCGGCCCGCCTTCGAGATCTGGGCGCACGTGCTGTCGGTCCCCGAGCCCGGCCTGGCCATCGTCGGCATGGGCAAGCGCGACGCCCCCTACGACGAGGGCCTGCCGATCCCGAAGCGCGCCGGCCTGACCGTCGTCAAGATGCAGGACCAGCACACGGTCGTGCACGGCGACGGCCTGCGCCCCGGCGACATGCTCGCCTTCGGCATCTCGCACCCCTGCACCGCCTTCGACAAGTGGCGCACGCTGCCCGTGGTCGACTCTGACTACCGCCAGGTAGGCACGCTAACTACCCATTTCTAGGAGATCTTGTGAAGAAGGAACTCAGGACCACCGAAGGCGCCGCACCCATCGGCGCGTACTCCCAGGGCCTCGTGGTCGGCGACTTCGTCTACACCTCGGGCGCCGGGCCCCTCGACCCGGTCACCGGGGAGGTCGTGGGTGACGACGTGGCCGCCCAGACGCACCGGACGATGCAGAACCTCGGCGCCATCCTGGCCGCGCACGGCCTCGGCTTCGACGACGTGGTCAAGGCCACCGTGCACCTGCAGCACCTCAAGCGCGACTTCGCCGCCTACAACGAGGTGTACAAGTCGTACTTCAACGAGCCCTACCCGGTGCGCACCACCGTGGGCTCCGACCTGATGGACATCCTGGTCGAGATCGACTTCGTGGCCCACAAGAGCGCGTAAGGTCACGTGAGGAACCGCCGCCCGCCTCGACGGAGACGAGACAAGCGGGCGGCGACCTGCTGACCGGAGGAGACAGGGCAGGGTGGACAGTTCGGTATACGTCTTCGTCGAAGACCTGCGCGGCGAGGGCGTCGAGCGGGTGCTCGACCGCATCACCGGGTACGGCGCGGCCGGCGTCACCGTGGGCGCCGTGCACCACGGCTCCCGGGACGTCACCCCGCACGGCCTGTCCAGGCTGACCCTCCGTCACGACGGCGCCCACTTCGTCCCGCCCGGCGATGTGTTCTCCGGCCTGCGCCTGACGCCGGTACCCGGTCACCTCGACGCCTTCGACGGCCTGCGGGAGGCGTGCGCGAAACGCGGCCTGAAGCTGCACGGCTGGACCGTCTTCCTGCGCAACCTCACGCTCGGCACCCGGCACCCCGACGTGACCGTGCGCGACTGCTTCGGCGACCGCGGCTCGCCGAGCGACCTGTGCCCGGCCCACCCCGACGTGCGCGAGTACGCCGTGGCACTGGCCCGATCGGTGGCCAGGCTCGGCGTGGACAGCGTGGTGGCCGAGTCGCTGCACTTTCGGCCGTTGCGCGCGGAACGCTCCTTCGTGCCGCTGGGCCCCATGGACAACTATCTGTTCGGCCTGTGCTTCTGCGACTACTGCATGCGCCGGGCCACCGACCTCGGCGTCAACGCGGAGGTCGCCCGCGAGGAGTGCGCCAGGATCGTCGGCGGCGTCTTCGACGGCGACCCCGCCGCCCAGGGCGAGGTGACCAGGGCCGCGCTGACCGCCTACGCCGGTCCCGACGTCGTCGCCTACGCCCGCGCCCGCTCGGAGACGGTCACCACGCTGGTCTCCGAGGTGGCCTCCGCGGTCGCGGAGGAGGGCTCCAAACTGGTCTTCATCGACTACACCGGCTCGGTCAAGGGCTACCGCGACGGCCTGCCCACGCCCGGCCTGGCCGCCCACGACGCCTGGCAGCTCGGCGTGGACCTGGTCGCGCTGGGTGACCTGGTGCCCGCCTTCGGCGTCCTGGCCTACGCCCGCGACGCCGCGCGGGTGGCCGACGACGTCGGCGCCTACCTGCGCTCGGTGGGCAAGGATCGCGAGGTCCGGGCCATCCTGCGGCCCGGGTACCCGGACAGCGACTCCACCGACCGCCTCGTGGCCAAGGCCAGAGGGGCCAAGGCGGCGGGGGCGTGCGCGGTGGACTTCTACGCCTACGGGCTGGTGCCGCATCCGGTGCTCGACCGGATCCCGTCGGCATTGGGCGAGGCTACCTGACGCCGTCCAGCACGGCTCCCACGACCTCGGCGGCGAACCCGGGCTTCAGCTCCATCCCGCGGAACACGCCGCGGATCCACACCGCCCCGGCCAGCAGGTCGACGATCAGCATCGGGTCGGCGGACTCGGGCAGTTCGCCGCGCCGTACCGCTCGCTCGAAGATGGCGCGCTCGCGGGCGAGTCGGTCGGCGAAGAAGCGGCCGGCGTCGATCTCGGCGTGGTGGACCGCCGCACCCAGCGCGGCCACGGCCACGTCCCGCGCGGGCGGCTCGGTGAGCAGGCGGCCGAAGGCGGTGACCAGCTCCTCGAGGTCCCCGCGCAGCGACCCGGTGTCCGGGATCTCGAGATCCAGGACCGGCGCCTCCACCAGCGCCGCGGCCAGCAGTGCCGGCTTCGACGGCCACCAGCGGTAGATCGTCGTCTTGTTGACGCCCGACTCCTCGGCCACGCCCTCGACGGTCAGCCCGTCGAATCCCTTGGTGGCCAGCAGCCGCAGCGTGGCGTCGAAGATCTCCCGCTGCTTCCTTGGTGCCATGCGGCCTATCTTCTCCCGGCCAGCGCGGTGACCAGGCCCAGGCCCAGGTAGACGACGCCGGAGAAGTACCGCAGCGCCCGCGCCCCGGCCGCCAGCCGCCTGCCCAGCGCCCCGGCGGTGAAGGCGTAGACCATGTCGGAGAGCAGGCCCAGGACCAGCAGCGTCACCCCGAACACCACGATCTGCAGCGCGGGCGAGCCGGCGCGCTGGTCCACGAACTGCGGCAGCAGCGCCAGGAAGAACAGCGTCACCTTGGGGTTCAGCACGTTGACGACCATGCCTTCGAGGAAGATCTTCCGCAGCGGCTGCGGCTTCGGCGCGCCGGCCTGCTCGGCCTCCTTGGCGGTGAACGCGCGGACGCCCAGGTAGACGAGGTAGGCGACGCCGGCCCACTTGACGATGCCGAAGAGCGTCGCCGACTGGCTGATCACGTACGACAGCCCGGCCGCGGCGGCCAGGATGTGCACCAGCGTGCCCGCCTCCACGCCGAACGCGCTGGCCAGCGCGGCCGAACGCCCCTGGGCCAGGCCGCGGGCGGCGATGTAGAGGTGGTTCGGGCCCGGGATGATGACCAGGGCCAGCGCGGTGACCGTGAAGAGCGCCAGGGTCGGCATCGAGATCATGCTGATAGGTTAAGCGGGATTTGGCCCGTGAATATGGTCCAATCTCCGGGATATTTCGTGAACCAATGGGTCAAGTGCTGACCCTGGCTCCCACATAAAGCACCAGAGGTACGGCCAGCGCCACGGCCATGGACAGCACCGCCGTACCCGAGTCGTTGACCAGCATCCCCACCCCGGCGCTGACCAGCGCCCCGATGAGCCCGGCACGCAGCATGGGCGCGCGGGCGAACGCCTCGGGCACCGCGCCCGCGCTCACCAGGTCCGGCCGGAGCAGCGCGAAGACGAGCAGAGCCAGGCCGACGATCACGACGGGCATGAGGTTGGGCGACAGCAGCGTGTGCAGCATGGCGCCGATCTTGCGCCCGATCAGCGGCATGAACGTCCCGTCGAGCACCTGGCCGACGAAACGCCCCAGGTGGGTCTGCGACTGGGGCGGCCGGAGGGAGTCGAGGACCGCGATGGCGCTCACGATGACCCCGCCGAGGCCGCAGAACAGCAGCACCTTCAGCACCGAGACCCGCCGGCCGGCCACGAGCAGCGCGGTCACCGCGATGCCCGGCACGAACGCGATCACGCCGCCGAAGTCACTGCCGATGCCGGGGGTGCCGGTCAGCAGCATGGCCATCAGGCCGAGCCCGGCGATCAGCGCGACGGCCAGGCGCTGCCGCCCGCTGCGCACGAGGTGGTCGGCGGCGATCGCGGTGGCCAGCAGCACGGAGGTGGCGAACAGGGCGAACGGGATGTTGGCCAGCCCGTAATACCGCCCGCCGACCACGGCCGTGTAGCCCATCAGGCTGTTGAACTGCAGCGGCGTGCCCGACAGCATGTCGGCCAGCAGCGTGGCCCCGGTGATGACGGCCAGGACGGCGGGCGGCCCGAGCGGGTGCCGCCGCCACGGCCCTCCGGCCGCGACCAGCAGAATCAGCGCCGCGATCGCCACGACCCCCGGGATCAGCGCGAGCAGCGGCACGCCGGCGTGCTGCCAGGGCAGCAGGTTGACCAGGTAGGTGGAGACGGGCACCGCGGCCAGCCCGAGCGCGCCGGTCCTGACGAAGCGCAGCCGCCGGCGCCGCGCCAGCAGGAAGTACGCCAGCACGTAGAAGGACACCTGAAGGACCGCGTACGCCGAGAAGAACACACCGGAGGTGTTGCGGACGGTGGTCGCGGCCGCGTCGGAGCCGCGCAGCTCGTTCACCGCGTCGCCGGTGAGGGCGGTCCGCCCGACGACGAACGGGTTGCCGACCGCGGCCGGCGGCACCGGGACGCCGGCGGCGGTCAGCACCTGGGGCGTGAGGTCGGGCAGGATCGCGATGTTGTCGCGCCTGGTCGAGTTGGAGCCGAGGACCGTGCCCGGTGATCCGGTCCACATGAGCACCCGCAGGTGGGGCACGCTGCCGTGGTCGCCGATTCCGGCCAGCAGCACCTGGGTGCCCGCGGGCAGCTTGGCCAGGGCGGCGCCCACCTGGGCGTCGGCCTCGCGCACCGCGGCCCGCCGCCGCTCCGGGGTGATCGCCTCGGGCACTCTGGCCATGGTCCCGTCGGGGCCCAGGTAGGGGCGGATCAGCGCGTCCACGTCCACGGCCAGCACCGGGCAGCGTGACCAGTCGCCGAGCCGCGCGGGCGTGTCGGCGTAGACGTCCACCCGGCCGGTGCGGTCGGCGAGCGCGAGCGCCGCGCCCCGGCCGACCGCCGTCGTGCACATGCCCGCATCCCGTACGGCGCCGCCCAGCGTGCCGGCGCGTTTGCCGTCGCGCAGGGCGTGGACGGCGGCCAGGTCGATCGTCGCCCCGTCCCCGGACGTCACGGGCTCCGGAGCCAGCCCGCAACGGCCCGGGTAGGCCGACCGGACGCCAGAGGAGACGGTCAGCCAGCCGTCGAAGGGGCAGGCGGTGGTGCCGACGGCCTTGACCGACAGGGATCCGAGCCCGCTCCTGCGGGCCAGCTGCCACAGGTTCGGGGTGCGCCGGGCGTCGACGTCCTCCCAGTGCAGGCCGGGAACGCCGATCAGGGCCACGCGGCCCACTGCGGCTTCCCGTTTCTCGTCGTCCCCGCCCGTCCATAAGGCGGCGAGCATCATCATGACCAGAACTAACCGCATTGCCGACTCCCCGTCATTGATCCGGCAAATGCCGTGAATCGTATGCCAGTTGGCCGGGCGGCGTGCCGTACCCGCGAAAAAATGCCCCGCGGGGCAGGCCCTTCAACGCCCGTGCGGGGGGATTTGTCGGGCATGATCGCTATGTTCCCGGCCATGACGACAGACGCGTGGCACGAGATACGTGACCATGTCCTCGGCCTCAGGCCCAGGGCGCTGACCGGCCGCCTGCGCACGCTGACGGACGCCGAGCGGGCCGAGGTGGCGGAGCGGCTGCCCGGGCTGCTCAAGGAGATACGGGCCGCCTCCCGGAACCTGGCCGGCGACCTGCCCGCCTGGACGCGCGGCAGCACCGGCGTGGTCACGACCGGCGGCCCGTTCACCGACTTCGCCGCGCCGCTCCGCATCGCCGGCGCCGCCACCATCCCCGGCCCGGCGGGCGTGGCCGCGTGGCTGGCCAGGCGCGAGCTCAACCCCCGCCGGGCCCACCCGCAGAGCCCCGACGCCATCACCCGCGTGATCACCGGCCGCCCCGCCGCATGGCAGGCCGAGCTGGCCGTACGGCTGGCCGGGAGGATCCGCGGCGCCGAGGACCCCGGCGTGCCCCTGGCCCTCGCCCTGCTCCGCGACACCGGCGCCACGCCGCCCGAGCACGACCCGCTGGTGCTCGCCTGGCTCGCGGCCGGGGTGATGAAGGACGACCCACTCCTCGGCCATCTGGCGCCCCGGATCTTCGTGGCCCAGGGCGCGGGCCGCCTCCTGCGCGACGAGGAGATGACCTCCCGGCCGACCCGCTGGATCGGGGCGCTCACCAAGCTGGCCGCCGGCAGCCGTTCCTCGCGCGAGATGCTCCTGAACGGGTGCGTGAGCCGGTTCCTGCGCGGGGGCGACGCCACCGACCTGCGCTTCTTCGTCCGCCTGCACGACATGCTGGACCCTGAGCCCGCCGAGTCGGCCGCCCGCGCCCGCGACTACCTGCGCCTGCTGCCCGCCGCCCCCGGCGCCGTGGCCGAGGCGGCGCTGACACAGCTCCGCCGTACCGGACCGCACGATCGCGCCGACGCCGTGGAGGCCATCGGCGCGCTCACCTTCTGCGCCGAGGCCAAACTGGCCCGCGCGGGCCTGACCTGGCTCGAGGAGGAGGTACGGCAGGCGCCGCCGCAGGCGGGCGACCTGGTCCCCGCGCTGGTCACGGCGTTCGCCCACACCTCCTACGACATCCAGCGGCGCGCGAGCGACATCGTGCTCAAGCACGCCGGCGTCCTCGACCCCGGCCCGATCGCCGACGCCGTGCCCTGGCTGCCGGCCGACCTGGGCATCCGGGTGGCCGCGGCCGTCGGCGGGGAGGCCGCCGAGCAGGAGGCGTTCGTCCCGGGCACGTTGCCCGCTCCGCCGCGGCCCGAGCCGTTCCCCGCCCCGGAACTGGTGCCGGATCCCCAGGGCTGGATCGAGTACGAGCAGTGGCTGGCCGCCTTCGTCCAGACGGCCTGGACGGATCGGGCGTCGCTGCCCGCCGCCGTGGCCGGGCTGACCGACGCCGTCACCGCCGAGCACCTGCGCATGTACGACATATGGGGCATCCCCCGCCTGTGGCGGACGGCCATGGCCAAGGAGGTGACGACTCCGGGCTGCGGCGTCTTGCTCCCGCAGCGTCGCGCCAGCTCTCCCTTGGACGACCTCCTGCGGAGCAGGTACAGCGAGATCTACAACGCGTTACGCCGGGATCGGCTGCCGCCGGTGCTGCTGGCGACCCCGACGCTGACCAGCGGCCACCTCGCCCCGGAGACCCTGGCCGAGCGCCTGGGCACCTGCGCGGCCGCCGGAGTGGAGCCGCTCCCGGCCGACCTGAGCCAGGCGCTGCTCCGCCTGCCCCGCGGCGCGCGCCCCGACGTGGCCGAGCGGGTGTCCCGCCTGGGGACGCCGGCCGCCGCCCGGACGGCGGCCTGGCTGACCGGCGGCGGACCGCCCGACCCCGAGACCGGCGTCACGTGGGCCTATGCGGAGGGCGCCGCGGAATACTCCTTCGAGGAGCGCGAGCCCGAGCACGTCAGCCAGATCGTCCTGCGCCCGGTGCTCCGGGCCGGGCCGACGGGCGACAGGTACATCGACGAGGCGTTCCGCGAGCCGCCGTGGCACACGGACGGATCGGACACGTCCATGAGCTGGTGGCCCGCCATGCTGCCCTCGCATCGCGAGGTCGTCGCCGTCAGCTACCTTCCGCGGCGGCTCTACTCGTATGTCCGCCCGTCCGCCATCGAGGCCCTCGGTCTGACCGACGGCCCCGCCGGTGAGGCGAGCGCGCTGCTCCTGGCCTACCAACTGACCGTGGAGGACTCCGGCGCGCTCCCGCTGCTGCGCATGGCGGCCGGCGGCGACCTCCCTGCCGAGGCGGTAGGCCGCCAGCTCGCCCTGCTGGTCCGGCGCGCGGGGTTCCCGGTCCGCCCGGTGCTGGCCGTACTGGAAAGGGCCGCCCGTGAGGGGGCGCACCTGGAGGTCTGGCGCATCCTGACCGGCATGCTCCCCCTCCTGCTGCCCGGCCCCGGCGAGCGCCCGAACGCCACCCACTCCGACGCGGTCGCCTTCGCCGCCGAAGTGGCCGCGTGGACGGGAGGGAAGGCCGACATCCCCCAGGTGACGGCGGCCGCCACCGGCCGTAGGTCCACCCGCTACGCCCGGGAGTGCGCCCGCCTCATGAAAGTGTCGGCACGACCATAGGCGTCCCGGTCACCGGATCCGGCACCACCAGGGACGGCAGGTCGAAGAC
This sequence comes from Nonomuraea typhae, assembly GCF_009760925.1. Classification (GTDB taxonomy): domain Bacteria; phylum Actinomycetota; class Actinomycetes; order Streptosporangiales; family Streptosporangiaceae; genus Nonomuraea; species Nonomuraea typhae. Next base: position 97,045 of record NZ_VRLV01000008.1, on the reverse strand, counting down.
CTCCTTGACCAGCGCGGCGTCCACGACGTCCGCCGCCGCGCCCTCGGCCACGATCCTGCCGTCCTTCATCGCGATCAGGTGGTCGGCGAACCGGCACGCCTGGTTGATGTCGTGCAGCACGGCGATGACGGTGCGCCCTTCGTCCCGCAGCCGCGCGAGCAGCGCCAGCAGCCGGTACTGGTGGGCGAGGTCCAGGAACGAGGTCGGCTCGTCCAGCAGCAGGTACGGTGTCCGCTGGGCGAGCACCATGGCCACCCACACCCGCTGCCGCTGCCCTCCGGACAGCTGGTTGACCGGCCGATCGGCGAGTTCGCCGACCCCGGCGATCTCCATCGCCGAGGCCACCGCGCTCTCGTCCTCCGCCGACCAGAGCGACAGCAGCGGCTGGTGCGGAAACCGGCCGCGGGCGACGAGCTGCCGGACCCGGATGTCCTCCGGCGCCAGCGGATCCTGCGGCAGGAACCCCAGCGAGCGGGCGAGGGCCTTGGCCGCGTAGGCGCCGACGTCCTTCTCGTCGAGAAGCACCCGGCCCTCGGCCGGCCGCAGCAGCCGCACGAGCGCGCGCAGCAGGGTCGACTTCCCGCACGCGTTGGCCCCCACGATCGCGGTGAACGCGCCGTCGGGGACGTCCAGGCTCAGCCGGGTGGAGACCACCCGGTCGGCGTAGCGCAACTCCAGGTCCTGGGCGCGCAGCCGGATCTCGGTCACCGTCGCCTCACCTCCTTGGCCAGCAGCCAGATCAGATAGCAGCCGCCGATCGCGGTGGTGACGACACCGACCGGCAGGGATTCGGGTGCGAGCAGCATCTGCGCGACCAGGTCCGCGCCCTGCAGCAGCAGCGCCCCGGTGAGCGCGGCGGGCAGCAGCGGGACGCCGGGGGCGCCGGCCAGGCGGCGCCCGATCTGCGGGGCGGCCAGCGCGATGAACGCGATCGGCCCGGCCACCGAGGTCACGGTCGCCGTGCACCCGACGCCGACCAAGACCATCACCAGCCGCAGCCGGCGCAGTGACACCCCGGTGGTGGCGGCCACGGCCTCGCCCAGCGCGGCCTGGTGCATGGCGTGCGCCGAGCCCGCCATCACGACCAGCAGCACCGCGATGATCGCGAAGGGAAGGGGCAGGTCCTCCCAGTCGACGCCGTTGAGCGAGCCGGCGTGCCAGCCCGCCGCCGCCATCGCGACCTCGAGTTCGGCGCGCAGCACGATCCACGAGTTCAGCGCGGTCACGATCGCGCTGACCGCGATGCCGATCACCACGAGCCGCAGCCCGGTCCGGCCGCCGCCCGCCGACAGCAGGTAGATGAGGGCGGCCACGGCCAGCCCGCCGAGCACCGAGCCGGTGGCGAGCTGCACCGAGCTGCCGGACAGCAGGGTGATCGCGACCAGCGCGCCGGTGTAGGCGCCGGCGTCGAGCCCGATCACGTCCGGGCTGCCCATGGGGTTGCGGGTGAGGTTCTGGAAGATCGCCCCGGCCACGCCGAGGGCCAGGCCGAAGACCAGGCCCGCCAGCACCCGCGGCAGCCGCCAGTCGCGCACCACGACGACGGACTCGCCCCAGCCGCCGAGCGCCGCCACGACCTCGCCCGGCGTCGCCCACGAGGCCCCGAAGCTCAGCCCGAGCAGCCCGAGCGCGAGGATCGCGGCGGCCAGCGCCGCGGACAGCAGCAGCGTCCGCCGCTCCACGCGCATCGACCGGATCACAACGACCCCGCGCCATACCGCCGCACGGCCCAGATGAGCACCGGCCCGCCGAGGAAGGCGGTGACGATCGCCACCGGCACCTCGCCCGTCGGCAGCAGCACCCGCGAGCCCATGTCGGAGACGAGCAGCAGGATCGGCCCGAACACCGCCGCGTAGGCCGTGAGCCAGGGAACCGAGCTCCTGGCCAAGGGGCGCGCGACATGCGGCACGATCAGCCCGGCGAACAGGATGGGCCCGGCCACGGCGGTGGCGGCGCCGGCCAGCACGGTGATGCAGGCCAGCGCGGCCAGCCGTACCCGATGGACGTTGGCGCCGAGCGCGCGGGCAACGTTGTCGCCGAGCGCGACCGCGTTGAGCGAGCGGCTCAGCAGCAGCGCGGCGGCGACCGCGAGGCCGATCAGCACCAGGGGCAGCACGAGCGGGTCCTTTTCGCGACCGGCCAGCGAACCGATCGCCCAGAAGCGGAAGCGGTCGAAGACGTCCGGCATCATGAGCCGCAGGCCCAGCGAGAGGCCCGCGAGCACCGCGCTCAGCGCGACGCCGGTGAGCACGAGGCGCAGCGGCGAGGAGCGCCCCACCGAGTACACCAGCAACGCGGCCAGGGCCGCGCCGAGCGCGGCGAGCACGAGTTCGGCGCCGGGCGCGACGGCCAGGCCGAGCGTGGCGCCGATGGTCATCGCGAACCCGGCGCCCGCGGTGACGCCGAGGATGCCCGGTTCGGCCAGCGGGTTGCGCGACAGCGTCTGGATCAGCGCGCCGGCCACCCCGAGCGCGGCGCCGACGCCCACCCCGAGCACGGCGCGGGGAAGGCGGATGTCCCGGACGATCGTGTGGTCGCCGGAGCCGTCGAAGGCGACGAGCGCGCGCACCACCTCGGCGGGCGCGACGCCGCGCGCGCCGACGCCGACGCTGACGACGGTCACGACGGCGAGTACGGCCAGCCCGGCGGCGAGCACGAGGCTCCGGGCGGCCCGCGTCACGGCTTGACCAGCGGCGCCAGCGAGGTGTCGAGCGCGTCGAGGGCGAGCAGCGCCTGCCCGTAGGTCGCGGCCTCGGTGTAGCGGATCGGGTAGGTCTTGCCCGCCTTCACCGCCGGAAGCTGCTTCCACAGCGGGGAGTCGAGGACGTACTGGACGGCGGGCAGCGGCTTGCCGTCGGCGGCGACGGAGTAGGTGACGGCGTCGGCCTCGGTCAGCGCGGCGGGCAGTTCCTCGATGGAGGGGTACTCGCTGACGTCCTTGCTGCCGCCGCCCTTCTCCTTGACCTGGCCGTAGTAGTTGGCGCCGATGTCGTTGGCGATGTTGGTGCCCCACGAGCCGTTGAACTCGCGGTGGAAGGAGCCCTTGTCCACCTGCCCGTATGCGCCGACATGGGCGAGCTTGAGCGGCGGCAGCGCCTTCTCGTACTTCTTCTTCAGCTCCGTCGCCTTGGCGTCGTAGGCGGCCTTGACGGTGTCGAAGCCCGCCAGCGCGCCGGCGGCGTCGGCCTGCCGCTGGGACAGCTCGCGCCAGGCCGACGGCAGCGTCGGCCCGATCGTCACGACCGGCGCGATGGAGCGCAGCCGCTTGAGGTCGATGTCGGCCAGCACCGGCGCGGGCACGCCGATGACGATGAGGTCGGGCTTGGCCTTGGCGATCGCCTCGTAGTTGGTCTCGGCCGCCGTCTCACCGGCCACCTTCGGCAGCTTGTCGTAGGCGGCGCGGGCCTTGGCGTCCATCATCGGCAGCCCGCGCTTCCACGAGGAGATGCCCGCGAGCGGCGCCCCGGCCTCGATCAAGGCGGGTACGGCGTAGCCGGTCGCGACCACCCGCTGCGGCTTGGCCGGAATGGTGACCTCGCCGTCGGCCGTCTTGAAGGCCCGGGTGGCGACGGGCGCCTGCTTCCCGGTGGTCGAGGCGCATCCGGTGGCGGCAACGGTGAGCGCGAGCAACAGGGCGGTGCCGAGTTTCCGGCCAGCAGACATGGGTGTTCCCTCAAGGCTAGGCTAATTAGGTTAGCCTTACCTTAGTGGTCGTCGTCGAAGTCCGCGACGCCGCGCTTCCAGTAGCCCGTGATGTCGTAGTCGTCCGGATCCAGCTTCAGCTCGTCCCGCACCCACCGGCGCAGCGGCTTCAGGTCCCCCGCCTCCCCGGCCAGCCAGACGTACACCCGCTCACCCTCGGGCACCGCCACCTCCTGTACGGCTCCCGCCAGCTCGCCCGGCGCCGGCCACCGGACCACGACGTTCTCCGGCGCCGCCAGCTCGATCCTCTGCGTGGCGTCGGCCACCTCGACGAACGCCCAGCCGGCGGCGGTCCTGGGCAGTTCCTCGAGCCAGCGGGCGATCGCGGGCAGCGCGGTGAGGTCGCCGGCCAGCAGGTACCGGTCGTAGGCGGGCGGCACGATCAGCCCGCCGGGCGGTCCCGCGACGTGCAGGGTCATGCCGGGCGCCGCCGCCCTGGCCCAGTCGGCCGCGACGCCCTTGCCGTGCAGCGCGAAGTCGAGGTCGAGCTCGCCGGTGGCCGGGTCGTAGCGGCGGACCGTGTACTTGCGCGTGGTGGGGAACGGACGGGGCCAGCGCAGCATGAGCCCGTCCTGCTCGGGCAGGCGCAGGATCCCGTCCGGGCCGGGCAGGACGACCCTGACGTGCTCGTCGGGGGAGTGGGCGGCGAAGCCCGCGGTGCCCGGGCCGCCGAAGGTCACCCTGAGCAGGCCGCTGCCGACCATCGAGGTGCGCAGGACCTCGACCTCCCTGATCGTGATCGGGTAGGCCACCTTGCGGGCGGTCGTCCCCGCTCTCACCTCGGCGATCCGCTCCTGGTAGTGGTCGCGGTCGACGATGCGCGGGGACGTCATGGGCTCCTCCAGAGGGATTGAGTTAGGCAAGCCTAGCCTAATCCCTCGGGAGATCAGCGGCCCCGGCGGCCGAGCGCCAGCGTGAGCTCGCGCAGGGCGTCGGCGGCCCGGCGCAGAGTCGGCTCGGGGACGCCGGCCATCGCCTCGGCATGCGCCCGGCCGGCCCCGTCGAGTGCCAGGTTCGCCACGCGGAGTCCCTCGGCAGTGAGCTGGACCCATCGGCTGCGGGCGTCGCCGGGGTTGTCCGCCCGCTCGACATAACCCGCCGCGGCCAGCCGCTGCAGGACGTTGCTCGTGCCGCCGGAGGTCAGGAACAGCGAGCGGGACAGCTCGCTCGGCTTCAGCCGGTGCGGGGGAGCGCTGCGGGCCAGCGCGGCCAGGACGTCGAACTCGGCGGTGGTGAGGCCGAGCTCGGCCAGCTCCGCCTTCATCGCCTGGTCGAACACCATGTGCACGCGGGACATGCGCTTGCTGATCTCCAGGCTGGCGATGAGGGCCGCCGGCATGCCGGCCTCCTGCCAGCGGGGCACCAGCCCGTCAACCTCGTCCTGCGTCACGTTCCGAGGATACCCAGAGCCGGGTTGGTGACATGTAACGAAAACCTCTGCTAGGTTATGCGTTACATGTAACGAACCTTGGAGGTCCGAGATGGAAGTCAACGGCGTCAGCCTGTGGGTGGAGGACTTCGGCGACCCCGCCGACCCCGCGATCCTGCTCATCCACGGCGCCGGAGAATCCTTGCTGGCCTGGGACGACGCGTTCGTCCGCCGCCTGGTGGCCGGTGGCCGCCGCGTCATCCGCTACGACAGCCGCGACGCCGGCCGTTCGACGACCTACCCCGCCGGCTCGCCCGGCTACACCCTGCGCGACCTGGTCGCCGACGCCGTCGGCGTCCTCGACGCCCTGGGCGTGCGCACCGCCCACCTCGTCGGCATGTCCCAGGGCTCCGCCGTCGCCCAGCTCGTCGCGCTCGACCACCCCGAGCGGACGGCCTCCCTCACCCTGGCCTCCTCCAGCCCCGGCGGCCCCGGCCACGAGAACCCGGACCTGCCCGGCATGAGCCCCGCGCTGCAGGACTTCTTCACCGAGGAGGCGCCCGCGCCCGACTGGACCGACCGGGACGCGGTCATCGCCTACCTGGTCGCCAGTGAGCGGCCCTTCGCCGCGGCCTCCCGCCCCTTCGCGGAAGAGGTACGGCGAGCCAACGCCGGACGCGTCGTCGACCGGGCCGCCGACATCGCCGCCCAGCTCTCCAACCCGTTCCTCATCGACCCCGGGCAGCCGTGGCGGCACCGCCTCGGCCGGATCGCCGTGCCCGCCCTCGTCTTCCACGGCGCCGAGGACCCGCTCTTCCCCGTCGAGCACGGTCAGGCGCTGGCCGCCGAGATCCCCGGCGCCCGTTTCGTCGCGATGCCGGCCACCGGCCACGAGGTCTTCCCGGAGGCCCAGTGGGATCTGGTCGTCCCCGCCCTCCTCGCGCACACCGCCGCCTGAACCCGGCCCGGAGCGGCTGCGTATCCGATCGTGACTGCTCCGAAGGGATCGATCATGACGGCGAAACTCCCGATCGTCGCCCTGTGCCTGGCCTTCACCGCCGCGTGCGGGCAGGCGGCAGGCGCACCCGTGGCCGCGGGCGCCGGGTACAACCCCGCCGATCTCGCCTTCTCCCAGCAGATGATCCCGCATCACCTGCAGACCATCGAGGTCGCCGAACTGGCGGAGAAGAAGTCCGGCGACGCCTATGTCCGGCGGGTGGCCCGGGATCTGATCAAGAAAGAGCGGGCGGACGTCGAGCTGATGAGCTCCTGGCTGCGTTCCTGGGGCGCCGCCGTACCGTCCACGCCACCCCGATCCGGGCACGCGATGGCGGGCATGCTGTCATCGGTGCAGATCACCGAGCTGCGGCGCCGATCGGGCGCCGCCTTCGACACCATGTGGGCCTCGCTGCTGGCCAGGCACCTGGGCAGCGGCGTGCGCATGGCCGAGTCGGTCACCGCGGAAGGGGAGCACGTGCCCACGGCGACGCTTGCCCGGGGACTGATCCCCGAGCAGCGCGCCCTGATCGAGGAGCTCGGCAGGCGAGCCGATCAGGAGTGATGGTGGGCGGCGTGTTCGGCGGGCTTGGCCGTCACCCATGCGCGGGTGCTCTCCGCACGGTCCCGCAGTGTGGTGAGCAGGGCGGCCAGCCCCTCGTGGTCCATGTACGCCGTCTTCTCGACGCTCGAGGCGTGCGTGGCCACCTGCTCGGCCAAGCTGTCGAGCTCGCGAAGAGACGCCAGGAGATCGTGCGTTTCGTGGGTGTTCAAATCGCACATGACACGGACGCTAGATCGGGCCGGCGCTCGCGTCCAGACCCCCGGGGATGCACTTGCCTGTCGCGCTGAGGACGTTTGCGGCCTGTCAACGCGCTGTCAATCCCGGCGAGCAAGCCTGAGCGGGCAACAACGCTCGTTCGGAAGGTTTCACCATGACGGCCGCACCGCTTCTTCGCCGCTTCGCACTCGCCCTGACCGCTGCGGCGGCCATCGCCACGCTCGGCGCCTGCTCCTCCGGAGGGGACGCCGGGGCCGACGTCAAGGCCGCGTGCACCGAGATCAACACCGCCATCGCCGGCGCCACGGAGACGATGCTGAAGATCCAGAGCGACCCGGAATCCGTCGACGCGGAGGAGGCCAAGAAGGCGTACAGCACGGCCGCGGCCGGGCTCACCGCCGCGGCGGCCAAGCTGCCGGACGGAGAGCTGAAGGAGGCCGCCCTCTCCGTCGCGGGCGACTACGAGAAGGCCGCCAACAGCGAGCAGACGGGCCCCAACGAGAAGACCGAGGTCATCAAGCGCACCTGCACCTGAGCCCGGGTCACCAGCGGCCCGTGCACACCGTGTAGCGCCCGGTGAGCGACTTCATCTCCGGCGTGTAGGTGAGGCACACCCGGAACTTGATCACCTGGCCGGCGCCCTTCGTGAAGCCGGGCGGGGTCCGGGGCAGCGCGAGCGTCTGGGCCAGCGGGCGGCCCGCGATGTCCAGGGCGCAGGTGTGCCAGCCGCCCGGGCCGCCTTCGTAGCGGGGCGTCCACTGCAGCGCCAGCCGGAGCCGGTCCACGCTCACCTTGGCGGTGGCCCGGGCGAAGTAGTACAGGCTCTCGCCGTCAGGATGGAGAACCTGCACCAGCGACGCCCGGCCCACTTGTTCGCCCGTTCCCTTGAACAGCGCCGGGCCGAATGCCTGCCCCGCCTCCTGGGGCAGCCATTCCCCCTTCCACGGCTCGGTGGAGGCGCGTGGCTTCCACTCCACCCCCGGCGGCAGTTCGTAGGGACGGCCGCCGGGCCCCGGTTCGCACGGCTTGTCCCGGCCGCCCGCGGCGAACTCCTCCGGCAGCGGCTGCGGGCCGTCCAGCGAGTACGACTGCCCGCTGATGTCCACGGGCCGGACCCGGCCCGCCGCGGCCACCCGCCACCGCTGCGCCGCGTCGGCCTCGTCGCACGGCGCCTGCACCACGGCCCCGCCGTCCGCCAGGCACAGGCCGCTGTGCGCGTTGACCACCCGCACCGCCCCGTGCAGCGCCGACAGCCGCCACTGCTGGTGCGGATGCCCGTCGCAGTCGCCTTGTTCCACCACCGCGCCCGCGGCCGTCTTGTCACCGCCTCGCACGCCCAGGCAGCGAAACACCTTGCCCGCCGCCCGGATCTCCCCACCGGCCGGGTCCCGCCCCCCGCGCACCAGCTCCCAGACGCCCGTCCGGCCCGCCGAGGTGACCACCGCGACGCCGTCGTCGGACACGTCCCGCTCGAGCGCGACTCGGCCGCCGTCCCGGTCGCCCACCAGCACGAACGGCAGCGCGTCCCGGCCGAACACCCTGGCCAGCTCCGCGTCGGCATCGGCGGGTCCGGCGGGCACCACGGCCGACGCGGTGGCCAGCAGCAACACCCCCAGCACGCCGACCCGTGCCCGCCACAGCAGGGCCCTGACCAGCAGGCCGGGCAGCGCCCCGGCGGGAGCCCGCTCGAGATGGAACGTTCCCAGCTGGGCGTCGACCCGCTCCAGCACCCGCCCGGTGTCGGCGAGCAGAGCCTCCTCCGGCCAGTGCCGCGGCGGCGGAGAGGGGCTCTCGAGCGGCTCCTCGCCCAGCACGACCAGGACCAGGCGCCAGCGCCCGGCCAGCCGCCCGACCAGCCGGATCTCCTTCCTGATGCGAGCCGCCCGCCGGGAGATCCGCGCCTGCGCCTCGGCCAGCCGGTCGCGCTCCAGGGTGACCTGGGCCAGCCGCTGCGCGATGAGGCCGCTCATCCGGGTCAGCAGATCCTGCATGAAGCGCAGGCCGTCGTTCTGCTCCCGCAGGATCGCCAGCTGCCGCTGGGCGACGGCCGGCACGTCCTCGTCGCCGATCCTGCGCCGCTGCCGCTGCCGCTGCCGCTGCCGCTGCCGCTTCGCGACCGCGGCCCCGGCTTCGGCATGGAGTTCCCGCACCGCGTGCAGCATCCGATCGACGTCCCGCACCGCGCAGCACCGGCGCACGATCGCCTCGGCCAGAAGCAGGTCGGGCAGTTGCCCGCCGTTCAGCTGCCTGGAGACGAACGAGGCGGAGTAGCCCCTCAGGTCGGCGAGCACGACCCCGTTGTCGCGCATGAGCGCGCGCAGCCAGACGATCAGATCCTCGAGCGGGGGCGGGCAGTCCGGCGGCAGGCCGCCCCAGGGGCGCCCGGCGCGGGCCGGCGGTCGAGCCTTCGCCACTGCCTGCCTCCCGGACCCGCCGTGTGCGCCTTCGTACCGAGCGTAGAACGGGGCCCCGGTCCGGGCGGTGCTCTTTCGACAACTTCCCTGACCCCGCATGCTCGGTGGGTCAGTAAACCTAGGGAGGTCGCATTCCATGGCAGTCTCACGACCCCACGCCCTGCGCCTGGTGGCGCTGACCGCGCTGCTCGGCGCCATCACCGGCTTCGCCGTACCCAGCGCTCCGACCGGCTCGGGAGCGGTGCGCGAGGTGGTGCTGGCCGTGCACGGCGGCGCAGGATCCCTGCCCCGCGGCAGCATCACCCCCGAACAGGAGAAGGCGTACCGCGCCGCGCTGGAGAAGGCGCTGCGGGCCGGCTACACGGTCATCCGCGGCGGCGGGTCCAGCCTGGACGCGGTCGAGCAGGCCGTCCGCGTCCTGGAGGACGACCCGAACTTCAACGCCGGCAAGGGCGCCGTCTTCAACACCGACGCGGAACACGAGCTCGACGCGAGCATCATGGACGGCCGCGACCTGCGCTCCGGCGCGGTCGCGGGCGTGCACAACACGCGCAACCCGATCTCGCTGGCCAGGCTCGTGATGGAGCGCTCGAAGCACGTGCTCATGGCCGGCCGGGGCGCCGACACCTTCGCCTTACAGAACGGCGTGCCGTACACCACCCAGGACTACTTCTTCACCCAGCGCCGGTGGGACGCCCTCATCCGGGCCAAGGGCGGGCAGGCGGCCGACACCGGCGGCACCGTGGGCGCGGTCGCCGTGGACCGGGACCGGCAGCTCGCCGCGGCCACCTCCACCGGCGGGCTGACGAACAAGCTCGTGGGCCGGGTCGGCGACTCCCCGATCATCGGCGCGGGCACCTACGCCAACAGCAAGACCGTGGCGATCTCCTGCACCGGCACCGGCGAGGTGTTCATCCGCGGCGTCGCCGCCCACGACGTCTCGGCGCTCGTCGACTACGCCCGCATGCCGGTCGAGCGGGCCGCGTCCACGGTGGTCAACGAGAAGATTCCGGCGCTGGGCGCCACCGGCGGGGCGATCGCGCTGGATCCCAAGGGCACGCTGGCCACGCCGCACAGCACGCCCGGCATCATCAACGGCTACGTGACCCGCGACGGGACGATCGTCACCCGTTTGTACGACGACGAGACCCCGGCTCGCTGATACTGGGGTCGTGTCGCGGCAAGCGTGGTGGCAGGATGCGGACGGCGGCCGTAACGACCTGGTCGTCGTGCTGACGGCGCTGCCCCTGGAGGCCGACGCGGTCCGCCGCAGGCTGCGCGACGTGCGCCGGCACGTGCCCGCATCCGGCACGGTCTTCAGCGTCGGCGAGTTGCCGGGTGCCCCACCGGGTGTCACGGTGGCGCTCGGCGTCACCGGCGAGGGCACCCGGGAGGCCGCGGTCATCACCGAGCGGGCGATCGCGGAGTTCCGCCCCGGCCTGGTCCTGCTGGTGGGCGTGGCCGGGGCGCTGAAGGAGAGCATCGGGCTGGGTGACGTCGTCGTGGCCACCCGGGTCCACGCCTACGGCGGCGGCAAGGAGACCGCCGAGGCGTTCAAGTCCCGGCCCCGCACCTGGGACGCGGCGCACCGGCTGCTGTCGCTCACCTACGACCTCGAGGTCGAGTGGCCGGGCGCGGCGCCCCGGGTGCACCACAAGCCGATCGCCTCCGGTGACACGCTGCTGGCCAGTCGCCGCGGCCCGCTCGCGGCCCTGCTGGACGAGCGGTTCGAGGACGCGGTGGCGGTCGAGATGGAGGGCGCGGGCGTCGCGTTGGGCGCGCATCTGGGCGAGACGAACGCGCTCGTCATCCGGGGCATCAGCGACCGGGCCGACGAGCACAAGCAGGTGGCCGACGCGGGCGGCTCGCAGGAGACCGCCGCCGCCAACGCCGCCGCGTTCGCCGCCGCCCTGATCGGCGCCTACGCGGCGGTGCGCCGGTCCGCGTCGCCGCCGGCGCCCGGGCGGCTGGGGGCGGAGGTGCTGGCCGCCAGGCTCGGCGGGCCGGTCGGCAGCCTGTGTTTCGGGCCCCGCCGTACCCTGCTGGCCGCCGCGGCGGACGGTCCCATCCGCCGCTGGCGGCTGGACGACGGCGCGGAACTGCCGCCGATCGCGGCGGCCACCTGGATGCCCCCGCGCTACGGCGTGCGCGTGGCGGCCTCGCCCGGCGGCGGCCCGGTCGTGGTGCGCGACGGGTTCCGGCTGCGCGCCGAGTACCCGGACCGGTCCGTCGACCTGGGCGGCATCACCTACCCGGGCGACCTCTACTTCGCCAGCACCGGCTCCTACGCGCTGCTGTCGTGGGCCACGTCCTTCACGCTCCGCTCGGCCGCCACGGGCGCGGACCTGCTGTCCTTCAAGGCCGTCGCCGCCTCGATCTCGGCCGACGAGAGCACGCTGGCCGCCGCCCGCGGGCCGGTGAGCGGCGGTCGCCACGTGCAGATCTACCACCTGCGCCCCGGCGAGCCCCCGGCGCCCAGGGGGCGGCCGATCGAGCTGCACCAGGTGGCCGGGATGGCCCTGCAGATCGCCCTGTCACCCGACGGAGCCATGCTCGGCTGCATGACCGCCCGCTGGGCCGGCGTCTTCGACGTCGAGCGGGGGGTGCCGATCATGCCGCGCTCGGGCGGCGGCGACGTGTGGAGCCAGATCTTCCCCGAGGCGATGAGCCTGGTGTGCACGCCGGGCGGGCGGCTGCTGCACATGCGCAAGGGCCAGGTCCTGCAGCTCAACCTGAACAGCCGCGACGACGCCCCCTTCCTGCCGGGCGGCGGCGGTTACCGCCGCCTGGTCATGAGCCCGGACGGCCTGCTGGCCACCGGTCACGCCTCGGGCTGGGTGCGGGTGCACCGCTGGGAGGAGTGATCACGGCCGCTGCCCGGCCCGGTCGACGACAGGATCTCGACGTTGCGCCAGCCCTCGACCACCAGGGAGACCGACAACGCCAGCCGTCGGGACCGGTCGCGCTCTCGTCCACCCTCACCCCTGAGATCTTGGCCAGCGCACGGAAGATCGCGGCTTCGTGCTCCGGCGGCACGAGGTTCTGGCCCAGGGTCACCGCGATGCGCTGGAAGAGCCAGTCGTCGCCGCCCTCGGCCCGGTAGATCTCGCGGTAGCGGGCCAGCAGCCGCTCGGGATCGGTGGGCAGCGCGGCCAGCAGGGCGTAGGTGTTCTCCGGCGTCCGCCCACCGGGGTCGTTGGTCTGCAGCTTGCCCCCCACGAGGTAGCCCACCCGCTTGCCGTCGGCCCGGGTCCAGAAGGGCTGGGCCGGCTCCGTCAGCGGCGTCTGGCGGGTGATCCGCGTGCCCTCGCCGATGTACTCGGACCGGTCCTCGGCGCGGACGTCGGTGTAGATCCACTGGTCGGGGCGGGGCGCGGTGAACTCCCTGTCCTGTACGGCTGCCGCGATCCTTTCCAGCGTCGCCTGGGCGCCGGCGGGGCGTTCTCCCTGGGTCACGGCGGCCGCGACGGTGATGACCACGGCGGCGGCCGCCACGGCCAGCGCCCGGCCCGCCCACCTTCTCCTGCGGCGGGCGGCCCGGGACAGAAGGGCCTCCCTGGCCGCGGCCATGGTCCCGGTCGCCGTCGGCGATCTCGGCGAGCGCCGCGGCGAGCCGGGACACGCGGGCCCCCGCGTCCACGGCCCCGGCGACCCGGTCGGCGTAGTCCCCCATGAGGCCGCCGGCGCCCGCCCTCGCCGGCGCCCGGTACTGCCGGACCTCGGCGCGGTAGTAGCGGTCGAAAATGGCGCCGAACCGCTCGGGCTCGTGGCGGGACTGTTCGATGAGCACGGCGTCCGCGGTCTGCGCCTGCCTCTCGGTCCTTGGGTACACGCCCTTTCTTCGCCGATGCCGATTTAAGTGTTCACACCAGGACGGGATCGCACAGCGGGACGCCGTCGTAGTCCTCGCCCGCCACGGGGCGGATCGCCTCCCAGCGCACCCATCGCGCCTGGCCATCGTGATGCCGCGGGCGGCGCAGCAGGTAACCCCATCGCTCGCCGTCGAGGTCGTCACCCCAGGCGAGCAGGTAACACGCCTCCGGGACCAGCTTCTCCGCGTACTCCACGACCGGCGGACGCCAAAGATCGGGCAAACCCCTCGGGTTCAGTTCCATGTCTTCTATTATATGAACACGTGTTCGATAGTGCTACCGAATTGAGGTATTATGCCGCACGTCAGAGCTGCTGTTCGAGCCTGGCGGCGACCTGCCGATAGCGGCTGACCGGCACCAGGTGCACGCCGTCGAAGGCGCCGCTGTCGCGAAGGGCCAGAACCTGGGCGCAGGCCGCCTCCACACCCGCGTCCCGATCCCGCTCCACCGCGGCCACGAGGTCGTCCGGGATGGCGATGTCGGGGATCGCGGCCGCCAGGTTCCTGGCCATGCCCGCGCTGGCCAGCACCATCACCCCGGCGTACACCGGGACGTCCACGTCGATCGTCTCCCGCCACCGCAGCAGGCTCTCCAGGTCGTAGCTCACCTGGAGGAACACGAAGTCGGCCGCCCGCTTCCAGGCGGGAAGGGACCGCAGCCCGGACGTCACCCCGACCCGGAACGGCGGGCTGCCGGCGAAGGCCGGGTCGTCGGCGGCGCCGCGCGCCTGCTCGATCATGGCGCGGACGGTCAGCTCGCTGGTCCTGCCGCCCGCGCTGGGCTTGTCGCCGTAGACGAACAGGAATCTGTCCACGCCGTAGGCAGCGGCCGTGAGCAGGTCGCGGCGGAATCCCAGCAGGTTGCGGTCGCGGGAGTTCAGGCACGCGATGCCGGAGGCGCCCATCGCCTGGACCTCGTGGGCGACCGCGACGGAGGAGACCGTCGCGCGGCCGATGTGGTTGTCGGGGATCAGGAACGAGTCGGCTATCGGGCTCATGACGCCGATCTGGTGGCGCACCCGCTTCAGGTCCGGCCGGGTGGGCGGCTCAACTTCACAGATCAGCTCAAACCGACGATCAGTCACGCCTGAGACCCTACAGAGCGCGCGGCCGGGCCGCCCCTAACCGGTCTTGATGGCGGCCTCGGCGGTGATCCCGGGCCTGAGCCTGGGATCGGTGCGCTGGAGCACGACGGTGACGTAGTAGTTGCTGACGTCGGCGCTGGCGTTGGCGTTGGGCCCGACCGCCAGGACGGTGCCGGGCACGACCAGCCCGGGAAAGGCCGGGAAGGTGACGTCCGCCGTCTGCCCCGGCGCGATCTTGACGGCGTCGGACTCCTGGTAGGACAGGACGAGCCGGAGCGTCTCGGTGTCGCTGAGCACGATGAACGGCGTCGTCGTCAGCTCGACGCCGGGGATCGGCGCGTCGGTGCCCGGCGCGAGCACCGTGGTGTCGTTGCTGGGCGCAAGGATCTCGCCCACGGTCCCGTTGACGGCCGAGACGGTCCCGGAGAACGGCGCCCGCAGCGTGGCGTCCCTGACGTCGTGCCTGGCCGAGCGCACGGCCTGGCGGGTGGCGCGGATCGTGGCCTTGAGCTGGCGCAGCAGCCATGGGCGATCCGCCGTGGCGGCGTCCAGGGTGTTGAAGGCGCTCACCACGCTCTGCCGTACGTTCTCGTTCGCGGTCTGGTTGGCCGCCCGGTCGGCGTAGTGCTTGGCCAGCGCGTTGTTGACCGCCGACCGGTCCACGGACACCTTCTGCCGGGCTTGGGAGACCTGCGTCTGGTAGGTGGGGATCTGGGCGCACGCCTGGTTCGCCTGGCTTCCCTGGCTGTCCTGGCCGTTCTGGTCGTCCTGGTCGTCCTGGTCGTCCTGGTCGGGCTTCTCCGGGTCGGTGCTCTGCTGCTCGGCCTGCTTCAGAGCCTGTTCCCTGGCCAGTTCGCAGTCGCTTATCACGTGGGCGAGGCGGTCCCGGGCCTTCCACAGTTCCTCTTCGTCGACGGTGTACTCGCGCAGGGTGTTGCGGATCGCCACGTTGTCGGCGGTCAGCAGCGCGCCGCCCTGGCTCTCGGTCGCCGCCAGGATCCTGCGGGCCTGGGCCAGGGTACGGCGGGCCCCCGGCACCGTCGTGCCGAACTTGGTCTGCGCCCAGTCGGCCCGCGCCCCGGCCAGGTCGGCCCGCTGCTCGCCCAGCGTCCGGCGCAGGTCGTAACTGTCGAGGACGGCGAGCACCTGACCCGCGCTGACCTCCTCGCCCACCTTGACGTTCACCCGGATGAGCTTGCCGCCCTTGAGGAATCCGAGGCTGCCTTCCCGGTTCGCCGACAGCGCGCCGACCGCGGAGACCGTGCTGGCCGCGGCGTCCAGCGTCATGACGAACGTCGTGTTCCCGGCTGCCGCCACCACAGCCAGAACGGTTATCGATGCGGCGGCTTTGGACATTCGCGGCGGCCACACCTCACGGAGGGAGACCGCACGAAATCTCACCCTGGTCATGAGTCGGGACAACCCCCAGTCGACTGCGAACAGTTCGGATTATGCCCGATTAACCCGGTCCGAGTGGTGAGTCGTTTTCATGGTTCTGTTTGAAGTTGATCAGTTTTCGGAAAAAGATGCAGGCCGCAGATCCTATTGGGGGGATACGTAGTATCGTCCGAATCCAGCGGCCGGGAGGGATTTGAGGAAGGGGGCGCCATGACGGAAGCTTCGACGGCAGTGGTCGAGGCCGAACCCGTCATTCCGCGCAAACGCCGCATCAAACGCTCCACCCGGATCGCCTTGATCATCATCGGCGTGGTCGCCGTCCTGGCCGTCGGCATCGTGTCCGTGACCATGTGGCTGGAGAGCAGGAAGTGGGTCTCCACGGACAACGCCCAGATCGACGGCGACAGCCTGTCCGTCAACGCCCCGGCCACCGGCACCGTGATCGGCTGGCAGGTCACCGAGGGCACCAAGATGGTGAAGGGGCAGTCGCTGGGCCGCATCCAGATCCAGGGCGCGTTCGCCCAGCCCCAGATGGCCATCCCGGCCCCCGCCAACGGAACCGTCGCGGTGAACAACGGCCGCAACGGCGTCTTCGTCGCCACCGGGGCCCAATTGGCCATCGCCTACGACCTGTCCGCCGTTTACGTCACCGCCCGCGTCGAGGAGACGGACATCGCCGGCGTCACCATGGGCGCGCAGGTGGAAATCACCGTGGACGCCTACTCGGACACCCCGCTCAACGGCACGGTGAAAGAGATTCAAGGCGGTACGGCCGGCCAATTCTCGCTGTTTCCACAGGACAACACCACCGGCAATTTCCAGAAAGTCACCCAGGTGGTCCCGGTCAAAATCAGCGTCGCCGATCAGAAGGGCCTGCACCTGGTACCGGGAATGAACGTCGAGGTCAAGATCAGAAGGCCCTGATTCCGCATGGTCCCCACGCAGCCGCAACAGAATTGGGCGGTGCCGCTGGCGGTTCTGATCGTCGGCATGTTCATGTCGGTACTCGACACGACCATTGTCAACGTGGCGATCCCGACCATTCAGAAGGAATTCGGCGTCACCCTCGACGACGTCCAGTGGGTGGCCACCGCCTACACGCTGACGCTGGGCGTGGTGACCCCGGCCAGCAGTTGGCTGTCGGACAAGATCGGCGCGAAACGCCTCTACATTCTGTGCCTGATCGGGTTCGCCATCGGCTCGGCGCTGTGCGGCCTGGCGGGAAACCTGAACGTCCTGGTCGCCTTCAGAATTCTCCAGGCCGTGGCGGGCGGCATCCTGCCCGTGGTCACGGTCTCGATCCTGTACATGATCGTGCCCCGCGAGAAGATCGGCATGGCGATGGGCATGTACGGCCTCGGCGTCGTCTTCGCCCCCGGCGTCGGCCCGACGTTGGGCGGCTATCTGGTCGAATACGTCGACTGGCGGCTGATCTTCTACGTCAACGTGCCCGTGGGCATCCTGGGCGTCTTCGCCGCCATCGGCACCCTGCCCCGCCTGCCCGGCCGGGAGGCCGGCCCATTCGACGTGTTCGGCTTCCTCACCATCGGCACCTGTCTGTTCACCCTGTTGCTGGCCGTGACGGAGGGCCCGGACTGGGGCTGGGACTCCTACACGATCCGCATGCTGTTCATCGTCAGCGGCATCAGCCTGGCCCTGTTCATCGTGATCGAGCTGGAAATCGACCATCCCATGCTCGATCTGCGCATCTTCCGCTATTGGCCGTTCACCAATTCGCTGCTCCTGATGGCGGTGCTGTCGATCGGCCTTTTCTCCGTGCTCTTCTACATCCCGCAGCTTCTGCAGGACCACCAGGGCCTGGGCGCCTTCGAATCGGGCCTCGTCCTGCTGCCGGAAGCCATCGCGCTGGCCATCATGATGCCCATCGCCGGACGTCTCTATGACCGCATCGGCCCCCGCTGGCCGGCCGTCATCGGCCTGACCATCCTGGCCTACGGCACCTACTTGCTGGACCAGATCACCCTCGACACCCCTCGCGAAACCATCATGTGGCTCCTGGCGCTCAGATCGGTCGGGCTGGGCCTGGCGATGATGCCCGTGATGACCGGCGGCACCTCGGCCGTGCCCCCCGACAAGGTCGGCGCCGCCAGCGCCTTCAACAACGTCGTTCAGCGGACGGCAGGCGCCTTGGGCGTCGCCGCCCTCACCGCGCTCCTGACCAACATGCAGGCCCAGACCGTGGCCGACCGCATCGGACTGATGCCCGTCGGCACCCCGCTCCCGGAGTTCGGCCCGCCCGGGACGCCCGAGCTCGCCGCCCAGTTCGCGACCTACCAGCGGGTGCAGTCGCAGAGCTTCGTCTCCGCCCTGGACCAGCAGTTCATCATCGTCGCCGTCGTGACCGCCCTCGGCGTCGCGCTGGCGTTCATGCTCCGCTCCGGCAGGGCCCCGGCCGCCCCCGCTGGAGAAGGCGCCGCCTCGGCTCTGGGCTAGGCACGGGCGTCCAGGCGTGCCATCAGCTCCTCCAGGTCCTGCTGGCTGACGGGCACGCCGGGTAGCTGCACGAGCTGGCTGAGCCGCATCGAGGTGATTCCGCGCTCGCGGGCGCTGCCCGGCTCGGGATAGACGTCTCCGACGAGGTCGCGGACCCGGGCGAGCAGGTCGGTGATGAGGGGGCCGCCGACGGGATGGTCGAGCCATTCGGCCAAGGTGGCATCGGCGCTCAGCGCGGGCTCGCGGGGGTCGCCGGTGACGCGCACGGTGGCGGACAGGCGGATGTCACGGCTGGAGGCGCCGGCCTCGACGTGGTAGTCGAGCTCTTCGACCAGCCACGAGCCGGTGGCCAGGTCGAAGTAGGCGAGGTCGTCGCGGGGGATGCGGATGGTGACGGCGCGGCTCTGGCCGGGCTCGAGCCGGACGGCGGCGAAGCCCTTGAGTTCGCGTACGGCCCGCCGTACGCGTGAGCCGGGGGCGCCGAGATAGACCTGGACGACCTCGTGGCCGGTCCGGGAGCCGGTGTTGGCGATCGTGACGGTGACGTCCACGCCGTCGGGGCCGGCGGCCGTGCGGAGGCCGGAGTAGGCGAAGCGGGTGTAGGACAGGCCGTGGCCGAAGGGGAACGTGACGTCCATCTCGCGCGCGTCGTAGTAGCGGTAGCCCACGAACAGGCCCTCGCCGTAGACGGCGTGGTCGTTGTCGCCCGGCCAGGTGAGGTGGGCGGGGGTGTCGGCCAGCCGTACCGGGATCGTCTCGGTGAGCTTGCCGGAGGGGTTGGCCACGCCGAACAGCAGGTCGGCGGTGGCCGATCCGCCCGCCTGGCCGCCGAGCCAGCCTTCCAGTACGGCGGGCGCCTCGTGGATCCAGCCGGACAGGCGGACCACGCCGCCGTTGGCCAGGATCACCGCGACGCGGGGGTTGGCGGCCAGCACCTCGGCCAGCAGGGCGGTCTGCTCGGCGGGCAGTTCCAGGTGCTCGCGGTCGTAGCCTTCCGACTCGTAGCTCGGCGGCAGGCCGAGGAAGAGCAGGACCACGTCGGCCGCGACCGCCTGCCGTACCGCCTCCTCGCGCAGGGCGGCGGCGTCGGCGTGCGGGTCGTCCACGCCGAAGCCGGGCGCGAACGTCACGGTCGCGGACGGCGCGGCGGCGACGATGGCCGACAGCGCGTCGTCCAGGCGGGTGGGGTTCACGGTGGAGCTGCCGGCGCCCTGGTAGCGGGGGGTACGGGCGAACTCGCCGAGCACCGCGATGCGCTGGGGCGCGGTCGCGTCGAGCGGGAGCAGGTCGCCGTCGTTCTTGAGCAGGACGGCGCCGCGGGCGGCGACCTCGCGGGCCAGCGCGTGATGCTCGTCCCGGTCGTAGGTGGCGGCGGGGTCCGTGGTGGCCTTGCGGGCGAGGCCGACGATGCGGGCCACGCTGCGCTCCAGGGCCTGCTCGTCGAGGTCCCCGGCGCGGACCGCGGCGGCGACGCGCGCCGGGCCGGCTCCCTGGGAGGAGGGCATTTCCAGGTCCAGGCCCGCCGCCAGGGCCTTCACCCGATCGACGACGGCGCCCCAGTCGGAGACCACCAGGCCGGTGTATCCCCACTCGCCGCGCAGCACCTCGGTCAGCAGCCAGTGGTTCTGCGAGGCGTGGACGCCGTTGAGGCGGTTGTAGGAGCACATGACGGTCCACGGGTCGGCCTGGGTGATCACGCGGCGGAACGCCGGGAGGTAGATCTCGCGCAGAGTGCGGAGGTCGACGTCGGCGCTGACCGTCATGCGCCGGGTCTCCTGGTTGTTGGCGGCGTAGTGCTTGACCGAGGCGCCGACGCCCTGCCCCTGCAGGCCGTTGACCCAGGAGACGCCGAGGACGCCGCTGAGCAGGGGGTCTTCGGAGAAGTACTCGAAGTTGCGGCCGCACAGCGGGCTGCGCTTGATGTTGACGCCGGGGCCGAGCAGCACGTGCACGCCGTGGGCCCTGGCCTCGCGGCCCAGCGCGGCGCCGACGCGCTCGGCCAGCGCGGTGTCCCAGGTGGAGGCCAGGGTGACGGCGGGCGGGAAGCAGGTGGCGGGGGCGCTCTGGTTGAGCCCGAGGTGGTCGGCCGCCTGATCGTCCTGGGTGCGCAGGCCGTGGGGGCCGTCGGACATGTGGATCGCGGGGATGCCGGCTTCCGGCAGCGCCACCGTGTGCCACCAGCTCGCGCCGGAGGTCAGGGCCGCCTTGTCGTCCAGGCTCAGGTTCTCGGTCACGACGGAAACAGTACGGTGTTCGGTTTTTACTGGCAAGAGTAGGGTGACGGCGTGAAAGGCAGCTATCCGAAGGGAGTGGCCAAGCGGGAGGAGATCCTCCGGGTCACGCTGGAGATCTTCGGACGTGAGGGTGAGCGCAACACCACGCTCCGGGCCATCGCCGAGGAGAGCAACATCAGCCTCACCGGATTGATGCACTACTTCGAGTCGAAGGACCACCTGCTCACCGAGGTCCTGCGGGCCAACGACAACGCGGCCGAGCAGCGGTTCAACGCGCCGGACGCGGTTCGCGACCCGGGGGAGTTCCTGGCCCTGGCCATGGCGGCCAACGCGGCCGACGCCCCGCGCGTGCGGCTCTACGTGACGCTCGCCGCCGCCTCCACCGATCCGGGGCACCCGGCGCACGCGTACTTCAAGACGCGGTTCGCCTGGATCCGGCGGGTGATCGTGGACTACGTCGAGGCCGAGCAGCGCGCCGGGCGGGTCCACCCCGGACGGGACCCCGCCCTCCTGGCCACCGCACTTCTGGCCGCCGCCGACGGGGTGCAGCTTCAGTGGCTCAGCGATCCGCGCATCGACATGGCCGCGAGCGTGCGGGGAGTCTGGCGGGCACTGCTGGGATGACCACGCCTTTCCAAGCCCTCTTCTGATCATTACCTTGGGCGGTGACGGACGACATCAGCCGAATCGGGCCCTACAGTCCACGACGCCGACGCGGGTCCCGTCCCACAGGTAGTTGGCCAGGTTCCCGTCACCGGTGCCGAACACCGGCGTGCCGGGCCGCGCCAGCGTCTCTGCCAGCGCCACTCCCGCGCGGGCTGGTCGTGGTCCCACTGCCGGTAGCGCTTGACCACGACGTCGGAGTGCACCTCGATCTCGTGGGTGTGTCTCACGAGGGGACGTGGGGGAAGGAGTGGTGTTCGTGGGTGATGACCCAGTGGCCGTGCTCCCGGCGCAGGCCGAGGGTGAGGCGCAGGCGGTTGTCCGGTTGGGTGGCGAAGTCGGCCTCGGTGCCGCAGCGCAGGAGGGCGTGGGCGAAGGCGACGTCCTGGCCGGCGGTGACGTCCAGCGACTCGATGGCGAACAAGGCTCCCTGGGCCTGCCACTCGAAGAAGCCGGGCCAGGTCGCCCGGTAGGCGTCGAGGCCACGCACCCCCTCGTAGGGCGGCGGGACGTCGAACATCACGATGTCCTGCGCATGGGCGGCCAGCACGCCTTCCAGGTCGCCGGCGTGCACGGCCTCGGCCCAGCGCTCGATCAGGGTGCGGATCTGCTCTTCGTTGGTGTTCATGTCTCTACAACCCCGTGCCGGGCGTCAGCTCATCGGGCAGGGCGAAGATTTTCGGATCGGCTTGGAGGAAGGAGACCACCTCGGAGATCTGCCCGTCGTGTACGGCCAGCAGGTCCAGGCCGCCGAAGACGAACCGGGCGCGCTCGTCGTCCCACACGTAGGTGCCGAACGCGATCTGCCCGTTGGCCGCCGCGGGCAGGAACCGCCAGCGCCTCCTGAGGGGCCCGTCCGCCAGGAAAGCGCGGATGGCGTCGCGGCCCTGGTACCAGGTGGGGAGCGGCGGCATGGAGAACTTCGCGTCCTCGGCCAGCATGGCCACGATCGCCTCGACGTCACCGGCCTCCCAGGCGGCGAGGTAGCGCTGGGCCAGTTCTCTGTGCTCGGGCCCCGATGCCGGGCGTGGCCCGATGCGGGTCATCGTCTTCCTGGCTCGCTGGAGTGCGCTGTTGACCGCCGGCACCGTGGTCTCCAGCAGGTCGGCGGTCTCGCCGGCGGCGAAGCCGTACACCTCACGCATGAGCAGGACGGCCCGCTGCAACGCGGACAGGTGCTGCAGGGCGGCGACGAAGGCCAGCTCCACGCTCTCGCGTTCCACCGCGCTGGCCTCGGGGCTCATCCAGGCGTCGGGGTACGGCTCGAGCCACGCCTTCTCCGCGGCCCCCAGATCGGTGGGCAGTTCGCGCCGCCCCCGCCGCTCGATGAGCGTCAGCGACCGGTTCGTCGCGATCTTGTACAGCCAGGGCCGGAGGGAACCGCGGTCCTCGAAGCGGCCGAGGTTGCGCCAGGCCCGGTCGAAGGTCTCCTGGACGGCGTCCTCGGCGTCGTGCAGGGAGCCGAGCATGCGATAGCAGTGCGCCCGCAGCTCCGCGCGCAGGGGCCCGACCAGCCGGGCGAAGGCGTCGCCGTCGCCGGCCCGCGCGGCCTTCAGGAGGTTCTCGTCCACCCGAGGCAGACTAATCGCGCAGTGCGGCCAGCGAGCTCACGTACTTGAGCATGAGGCGGGCGAACTCCAGCCGTTCCTGCCGGGTCCAGTCGGCGGTGATGTACTCGAACGCCTCCCGCTGATGGCGCCGGAAGCGGCGCATGAGGTCGCCGCCCTCGGCGGTGAGCTCCAGGACGGTGCGCCGGCCGTCCTCCTGGGACGCGGCGCGGCGCAGGTATCCGGCCTTGATGTTGTCGGAGACCATCCGGCTGGCCACCGAGGGGTCCACGCCCATGACCTCGGCCACCATCCCCACGGTGACCTCGGCCTGCGAGCTGTGCTCCACCACGAGGTTGAGTACGAGGGTCCGGCTGAGGTCCTTGGCCGAGATGGGGTTCTCCACCTCCAGCAGCGCGGTGCGGCGCAGCTTGGAGAAGGCGGGTCCGACGGCGTCCAGCAACTCGTCATCGCTCATGGTCACCCCTGAAGTGTACTCCCATGAACACATGTGTTGACGGGCAAATATATGCATGACAGCATGCATATATGTTCAACCTCATCACCGGAGCCCGCGGCAAGGTCGGCCAGGCCGTCATCCATCGCCTGCACGCCGCCGGCCTGCCCGTCCGCGCAGCCAGCGCCGACCCCGCCCAGCTGACCGTTCCCGACGGAGTCGCCGTCACCGAGCTGGACCTTCATCGGCCATCCGAAGCCGCGCTCGACGGCGTCCGCCAGGTGTTCCTCTATCCCGAGCCCGAAGGCATCGACGCCTTCGTCAAGGCCGCCCAGCACGCCGGCGTCGAGCACGTCGTCCTGCTGTCGTCCTCCTCGGTGCTCGCCCCCGGCGCGGAGACCGACCCGCTGGCCGCCCAAAGCCTGCTCGTTGAGCGCGCTCTTATGGACAGTGACCTGACCTGCACGTTCCTGCGTCCTGACGCCTTCGCCACCAACGCGCTCGGCTGGGCGTACCTCATCGGGCGGAACCTGCCGATCGAGCTCGCCTACCCCGACGCCTCCATCGCGCCCATCCACTCCGACGACCTCGCCGACCTCGCGTTCGACGCGCTGACCGGCACCCGGCTCAAGGGCCGCGCCGTCACGCTCACCGGCCCTGAGGCGCTCACCTTCCGCGAGCAGCTCGCGGTCCTGTCGCGCGCGATCGGCCGCGACATCCATGTCGGCGCCATCACCCACGCCGAAGCCGAGCGGCAGATGAGCCGATACATGCCCGCCACCGTGGCCGGCTCCCTGCTCTCCCTCTGGGCGGCCGCCTCTCAAGGACCCGCTGCGATCGGGGAGACCACCCAGAGCCTGCTCGGCCGCCCCGCCCGAACCTTCGCGCAGTGGGCGCGCGAGAACGCCGCGCACTTCTCCCCGTCGTGACGAGCGCTCCGTCCGAGGGCGAGCGCTCCGTTGAAGGACGAGCGCTTCGTTCAAGACGGTACGGCGCGGCCGCGGCGAGACTGCCCGCGTGACCCAGACAACGTTCACTCCCGCGGCGGGACGCGCTTCCCTCACCCGGTTCTACGACCCCTTGATCGCCCTGACCCGCGAGCGCCTGTGGCGGAGCCTGGCCGCCATGCACGTGGCGGCACGCCCCGGTGACGTGATCCTCGACGTCGGCTGTGGCACCGGCACGATGGCCGTGCTGCTGCGCCGTACCGAACCGCGGGCGCGCGTCATCGGCGTGGACCCCGACCCCGACGTGCTGGCGGTGGCGCGGCGCAAGGCGGGGGCGGCCGGGGTGTGGCCGGAGTTCCGGATGGGCCTGGGGGATGCGCTGACGGACGTCGTGGAACCCGGTTCTGTGGACACGGTCGTGTCCAGCCTGGTGCTGCACCAGTGCTCGATGGCGATGAAGCGGGCGGTGCTGGCCTCGATGGCCGAGGTGTTGCGGCCCGGCGGGAAGCTGGTCATCGCCGACTTCGGGCGGCAGCGGACCCCGCTCATGCGGCTGGCGTTCCGGATCGTGCAGTGGGCGGACGGCAAGGCCGACACCCAGCCCAACGCCGACGGGGTGCTGCCCACGCTGATCCACGAGGCCGGGTTCGAGGGCGTGCGGGAGGCGGAGGCCGTCTCAACGGTCAACGGCTCGATCTCGATCTACGTCGCCCGGCGCGGCTGACGGGCGCACGATCCGCAGCACGGCCGAGGGCGTGAGCCCGATCATCTCGCGCATCTGCCGGTGGAAGTGCGCCTGGTCGGCGAAACCGCCGGCGATCG
Source organism: Nonomuraea typhae (assembly GCF_009760925.1). GTDB lineage: Bacteria > Actinomycetota > Actinomycetes > Streptosporangiales > Streptosporangiaceae > Nonomuraea > Nonomuraea typhae. The sequence continues at coordinate 72,305 of NZ_VRLV01000008.1, read as the reverse complement.
CCGCGTCGGCGGGAGACCTCCCGTCACGCAGCGCGCCGGTCGCGCGGGACAGGCGCTGCCAGATGCGCCAGCGGGTGAGCGGCATGCCCAGCTCGTGCCGGGCCAGCGCGCGCAGGCGCTGCGGCGACAGCCCGACCCGGGCGGCGAGCGCGGGCATCGGGACGTTCTCGCCGGTCAGCAGGCGCATCGCCGCGACCAGGCGCTCGTCGAGCTCGCCTGAGGGGCGGGCGCCGGCCGGGCGGAGGTCCTCCTGCCGCAGCCCCCGCAGTTCCGTGGCCGCGTGGATGCCCCCTGTGTACGTCCGCAACCTGTCGGCGAACACGCAGTGCGGCTCGATGTAGTACGTGACCAGGTACGGCGCGGCCAGCAGGCGATGGCGGACCATGGGGGCCACGATCAGGGCGGCGGCCCGGTGCCGGGTCCCGCCGGCGTCCTCCATGGTGACCTCGCCGTGTTCGGCGATGGCCACCTGGAAGGCGGCGTGCGCATGCGGGGCCGTGTCCGCCGACGGGCCCCGGTAGTACGCGTAACCGTCGCCGACGGCGAAGCTCATGGTTTCCGGCCGACCGCGGCGTACATGTTGGTGGCGCTGTCGGGAAGCGGCTGGTCGCCGGGGGCGGGGTGCCAGCGGGGCATCGGGACGACGCCCGGGTCCAGGAGTTCCAGCCCGGTGAACAGGCGTTCCACCTCGGCGCGGGTGCGCAGGTACATGGGGATGCCGCGGTTGGTGTACTCGCGGGCCAGTTGCTCGGATTCGGGGGCGAGTTCGTTCGTCGGGATGGTGATGGCGAGGTAGCTGCCGGGGGCGAGGGGTTCGAGCAGCGACTCCACCAGGCCCTGGGCGTCCTCCACGAACTGGAGCATCGCGATCACGGTCAGCGCGACGGGCTGCGAGAGGTCGATGACCTCGTGCAGTGAGGGGTCGCCGAGGAGGACTTCCGGGGTGCGCATGTCGGCCTGGATGTAGGCGATGCGCCCGGCGGGCGTGCCGGTCAGCAGGGCGCGCGCGTGGGTCAGCACGATGAGGTCGTTGTCGATGTAGACGATCCGCGCCTCGGGCACGCTCTCCTGGACCACCTCGTGGAGGTTCGGCGAGGAGGGGATGCCGGTGCCGACGTCGATGAACTGCTTCACCCCCAGGCCGGTGAGGTAGCGGGCCATGCGATGCATGCAACCGCGGTTGGCCAGCATCGAGGTGCGCAGGCCCGGCCAGTCGGCCAGCACCTTGGCCGCGGTCTCGCGGTCGGCGGCGAAGTTGTCCTTGCCGCCCATGATGTAGTCGTAGACCCGGGCCGAGTGTGGACGGTTGGTCTGGAGGTCCACGTGAGGGGTGTCTGGCATAGCCGGATTCTGCCTTCCGATTGCGCGGGTGGTGATTCGTTTACCCCCGACGTGACCATATCGCGCCAAATATCGCCACATTGACAGTCAGACGTCTTGACAGGCTCAGCTTCGGAACGTTTCCTGGTCCCAGGATGACAACGTTGTCTACGGGCGGACCCGCCACCGCCGGCACGGGTGGGTCCGCGGTCAACGCGAGCCCCTCCTGGAGGAGCCTTGTCCCGTTCAGCATGGGCGGTGGCCTTATCCGCCGCCCTCTTACTCCCCACGACCCCCGCCTACGCCGCCCCGCCTGACCTGGCCTCCTACGTCAACCCGTTCATGGGCACACAGGATGGCGGCCCCGACTTCGGACACGGCGGCGGCGCCGGGATGAACTTCCCCGGCGCGGCGCTGCCGTTCGGCATGATCCAGTGGAGTCCCGACACCGTCCGCCGCTCCGGCGGCGGCTACAAGTACGAGGACAACCGCCTGCGCGGCCTGTCCCTCACCCACATCTCGGGGCCGGGCTGCACCGGCGCGCAGGACTTCCCGGTGATCCCGATCTCCGGCGCCATCGGCCGCTCGCCCGCCACCCACTTCGACGACTACGTCCAGACCTTCAAGCACGAGAACGAGAGCGCCGCGCCCGGCTCCTACGGCGTCACCCTCGACACCGGGGTCAAGGCCGAGACCACCGCCACCACCAGGGCGGGCGTGGGCCGGTTCACCGGCCCGGCGGGCAAGCCGCTGACCCTGCTGCTCAACGTCACCGGGTCCGTCAACGGCGTCGACGACGCGGAGGCGAAGATCAGCGGGAACACCGTCAGCGGGTGGGCCAAGACCGGCGGGTTCTGCGGGGCGGAGAGCCGGTATTACGTCTACTTCCACGCCACCTTCGACCGGCCGATCCGCGCGTACGGCACCTGGCGCGACGACTCGGTGGTGCCCGGTGACGTCCAGGTGAAGGGCCGATCGGATGCGAAGATCCCGCCCAGCATCAAGCCCCACGGGTTAGCAAATGTCGCGATAAATCCGTCGAAGGGCGCCCCGAGCCCGGCCCCGACCCCGGCACCGGACCGGCAGGCGCGAGCCGTACCCCAGGACGTGATCGTCAAGGGCCCGGGCATCGGGGCCTACCTGCAGTTCGACCCGCAGACCCCCGTGCAGATGCGCGTGGGCCTGTCGTACGTGAGCGTGGACGGCGCCAAGAAGAACCTGCGGGCCGAGGTAGGTTCCCAGGGCTTCGACCGGATCGCCGCGAACGCCAGGAAGACGTGGAACGACCGTCTCGGCCAGATCAAGGTGACCGGCGGCGACGACACCCAGAAACGCACGTTCTACAGCAACCTGTATCACGCACTGCTCCAGCCGTACGTCTTCGACGACGTGGACGGCGTCTACACGGGCTTCGACTACCGGACCCACCAGGTCAAACGCGGCCGCCACCACTACGCGACCTTCTCGGGATGGGACGTCTACCGCGGCCAGATGCAGCTCATCGCGCTGGTGGCGCCCGACGTGGCCAGTGACATCGCCCAGTCGATGTACGACGACGCCCGCTCCGTCGGCGACGTGTGGGACCGCTGGTCGCACCAGAACACGATCACCGGCGTGATGAACGGCGACCCGTACCACTCGATCATCGCCAGCATGTACGCCATGGGGGCACGGGACTTCGACGCCAGAGGCGCGCTGGCCTCGATGGTCAAGGGCGCCAAGCGGATCGGCGAGGACCCGGGCACCGGCTACACCGAACGGCCGGGCAACGCCTCGTACCTGAAGAACGGCTACGTCCCGGTCGATCCCTCGACGACGCTGGAGTACGCGACGGCCGACTTCGGCATCGCCCAGCTCGCCGGGCGCCTGGGCGACACCGCGACCCGCGACGACTTCATGACTCGCGCGCAGTCGTGGCAGAACACCTACAACCCGGCCAACGGCTGGATCCAGCCGCGCTTCGGCGACGGCTCGTTCACCCCGAACTTCAACCCGGCCAGTTCCTCGATGTACGTCGAGGGGAACGGCGCCCAGTACCACTGGATGGTGCCGCACAACCCGCGCGGCCTGTTCGACGCGATGGGCGGCGACGACAAGGCCCTCGCACGCCTGGACACCTTCTTCACCGAGCTCAACGCCGGGCCCAACAAGCCCTACGCCTACCTGGGCAACGAGCCGTCGCTGCTGAGCCCGTGGCTGTACGTGTTCGCCGGCCGGCCGGACAAGACGCAGGATCTGGTGGCGCGGACCCGCAAGGAGTTGTTCAAGCCCACGCCGGACGGCCTGACCGGCAACGACGACCTGGGTGCGATGGGCGCCTGGTACGTCTGGGCCTCGATGGGGATTTATCCGGCGATACCGGGTCGGTCGGAGCTGATCCTCAACAGCCCCGCCTTCGAGAAGATCGTCGTCACCCGCGCCAACGGCAAGACGATCACCATCAACGCCCCCGGCGCCTCGGAAACCAACCGCTACGTGCAGGCGCTGAAGGTCAACGGCGCCGCCTCGGCCAAGGCGTGGCTGCCCGAGGGGTTCGCCGGCCGGCTCGACTTCACCCTCGGCGCCCAGCCCAACCCCGAATTCGGCGCCACCGACGTGCCGCCGAGCTTCCAGGCGGGCATGAAGCCGTACCTGGCCGGACTCGAACCCGGCGGCGTCTCCGTCGAACCGGGCGACACGATCACCACCACGCTCACCGTCCAAGCGGTCGGCAAGGGCGGCAGCGCGTCCTGGACCGCCAAGCCCCCCGCGGGCGTCACGGTCACCCCTTCGAGCGGCACGCTCGAGGTGCCGGCGAACGGCCAGGCGAAGGTCCAGATCACCGTCACAGCAGGGGCCGGCCTGCCGACCGGGTTCGTCACCGTGCCCGTCGAGGTCGCGGGCGTGCCGGCGGCCGTCAGGCTGAACGTGGCCAAGCGCGGCACCATCGAGTGGCACCAGAACAACTCCGGCATCGGCGACGACAACGAGGCCGGCCTGGCCAACTTCGACGGCGGCGGCTGGAGCTACTCCGCCCAGGCGCTCGCCACCGCGGGCGCGCGGCCCGGCGCCACCGTGACCTGGAAGGGGTACGGCTTCGCCTGGCCCAACCGCAAACCCGGCGAGTGGGACAACGTCCTGGCCGGCGGGCAGACCGTGGACCTGACGGCCCCCGCGGGCGCCAAGGCCCTCGCCCTGCTCGGCTCGGGCGCCTCGGGTGACATCCAGACCAAGGTCACCGTCACCTACACCGACGGGACGACACAGGAGGAAACGGTCGGCTTCAGCGACTGGGCGCTGGCCCGCGACGCCTACCCGCCGCGCTTCGGCAACGAGATCGTGCTCCGCACGCCGTACCGGCTGGACGGGGGCGGCGGGCGGCAGAACATCAACGTCTACGTCTTCGCCGCCACGCCGATCCCGCTGGACGCGGCCAAGCAGGTCAAGAGCCTGACCTTGGCCAGACCCACGGGCGCGGCCACGGCGCACGTCTTCGCCTGGGCCTTCGGGAGCTGAGATCCACGGGCGGCGCCGTCCCCGCGGCGCCGCCCGCCTTCGGGCGTACGCTGACGCTGCCGGCTCCATCTATCACGGAGGACCCCAGTGATCGAGCCGTACCAAGCAGTCGGGCTGATCCCGACCATGCGCGGGATCACCCGCCGCGCCGACATCCAGCACAACATTGACCACATCGGACACCTGATCAAGGCGGCGTCCTGGCTGTCCAGCCTCGACCTGCCGGTCCGGCTGATCGCCATCCCCGAGGGCGCGCTGCAGGGCTTCAACGACGAGGTCCTCGACCTCGACCATGAGGACTTCGCCGCCACCTGCGCGATCGACGTGCCGGGACCGGAGACCGAGAAGCTCGCCGAACTGGCCGTGACATGGGACAGCTTCCTGATCGCGCAGGCCAAGGCCCGCCACCCCGAGTTCCCCGGCCGGTTCTTCAACATCGGCTTCGTCATCGACCGGCGGGGCGAGATCATCCTCAAGCACTACAAGACGGTCCCGCTGCTGCCGGTCGAGCACTCAGTCACCCCGCACGACGTCTGGGACCGCTGGATCGAGCTGTACGGCGAATGCCTCGACGCCTTCTATCCGGTGGCCGACACCGAGATCGGCCGGATCGGCATCCTGATGGCCAACGAGGCATCCTACCCGGAGAACGCCCGCGGCCTGGCGATGAACGGCGCCGAGATCATCTACCGCGGGCCGTACCCGCACCCGCACGTGGGCAACGGCCTGTACGAGGTCCAGAACCGGGCCAGGGCGCTGGACAACAACGCCTACCTCATCGCCTGCAACGTCGGCACCTACTTCCTCGACGAGCACTCCGAGATCCCGATCGACACCTTCGGCGGCCAGTCGATGATCGTCGACTACAAGGGGCAGATCGTCGGGCGCCATGACTACAGCGGCGGCTCCTCGTGGGTGGCGGGCACCATCGACGTCGCCGCCCTGCGCCACTTCCGGGCCAACGCCCAGTGGGACAACTGGATCAAGGATCTCAAGACCGAGCAGTACCGGGTCATCTACGACCGGCCGATCTACCCGAAGAACCTCTACCTTTCGCGCAAGCCGTACAACCATACGGAGTACCGCAAGGAGGTCATCAACCGGCAGATCGAGCTGATGCACGAGCGCGACATCTGGGTCCGCCCGGAGTAGCGGCGGCCGACAGCGCCCCCAGCGCGGCCAGCCCCAGCAGCGCGGCGGGCACCGCGCCCGCGTCGAACAGCTGCCCGACGGCCAGGCCGGCGAAGAAGGCGGCAAGCCCTGACATGAAGGCGTACAAGCCGTTGTAGACGCCGATCCGCCCTTCGGGGGCGTACCGCACGATCGTCTGGAAGGCCGCCGGCGTCGTCAGCCCGTTGCCGAGCCCGTTCAGCACCGCCGCCGCCACCAGCACCCCGGGGGCGGCCGGGACGGCGGCCAGAAGGAGGTAGCCGGCGGCGAAGCAGAGCATCCCGGCCCGCATCACCCAGGGCCGGGTTGCCCGCCTGGCCACCAGCGGCTGCACACCGGCCGTCGCGACGGCCACCGTACAGAAGAACACCGTGATCAGAGCGGCGTCGCCGACGGTCAGCGGCACCACGGACACGACCTGGCCGGCCAGCAAGGTGCCCGGCGCGGTGACGACGGCGAAGCGCAGGAACGCCCGGTCGCGCAGCACCTCGGCCACCCCCGGCAGGAGCCTCGGGCCCTCGGGACGGGCGCCGCCCAGGCGGCGCAGGAGCCAGAACAACACCGCCGACACCGCCCACGCCGCCGCCGACGCGGACGCCACCAGCACGAACCCGCCCGACAGCAGCATCAGCCCGACCGGGGGACCCGCCACGGCGGCGACCTGCCCGGCCACCACGTACGTGCCGAACCCGCCGGGCCGCGCCCGATCCGGCAGCGCGGCGAGCAGGGACTGGGCCGCCGGATGGAACAACGCCCCGCCGACCGCGAGCAGCACGGCGCCCGTCACGAACCCGCCCAGCCCGTCGGCCAGCCCGAGCAGCGTGAACGCGGCCACCCTGAGCACGCAGGCCGCGGACCCGGCCAGGCCGGGCCCGATCCGGTCCACCAGCCAGCCGAACGGCAGGAACAACCCGTACTGCACCGCCACCCGCAGCCCGAGCACCAGCGCGATCGTGCCCGCCAGCAGGCCGACGTCGTCGCGCAGATGGGTGACCAGGTGAGCCATCACCGCGTAGTAGCCCAGCGCGGCGGCCAGTTGCACGCACACCATGGCCGCGATCACGCGACGGCCCTTGAGGGCCGCCACGTCGGCGGCGGCCGAGGGGCGAAGCAAGATCACCGGTAGGAGGATACCTTTTGTCCGGTCCTAGTAAGCTCGGTACGCATGATCGAGGATCTTGCCGAGCAGCTCGTTCAGGTGGACGGCGTCGTGGGGGTCACGCTCGGTGGCAGCCGTGCCCGGGGTACGGCGCTGCCGGGTTCGGACGTGGACCTCGGGGTGTACTACCGGCCGCCGCTGGACACGCGCGCACTCGCCGAACTGGCCACCAGGATCGCCGGCCGGGAGACCCCGGTGACCGAGCCCGGCGCGTGGGGGCCGTGGGTGGACGGCGGCGCCTGGCTCACCGTCGAGGGGCTCGCGGTCGACTGGATCTACCGCGACCTGGGGCGGGTGCGGGAGATCTGGGCCGACTGCACGCGCGGGCGGGTCGAGGTCGGCTACCAGAACGGGCATCCGCTGGGGTTCTACTCGCACATCTATGCCGGGGAACTGGCGCTGGGACGGGTGCTGGCCGACCCCTCGGGCGAGCTGACCGCCTTGCGGGCGGACCTGGGCTACCCTCCGGCGCTGCGTGCCGCGCTGATCGAACGGGCTCGCGGGCACGCGCCGTTCGCCCTGGCCATCGCCCGCAAGAGCGTCACCCGGCAGGACGCCGCCTACGTCGCGGGCTGCCTGTTCCAGGCTTTCGGCGTGCTGGCCCACGCGCTGCACGCGCACGCCGGGCGCTGGTTGATCAACGAGAAGAACGCGGTCGCGGAGTCCGCGTCGCTGCCCGCCGCTCCGCGCGACTTCGCGGCCCGGGTCCATGGGCTGTTCGGGGCGCTGGGGGAGTCGCGGGAGGAGCTGGGCACGACGCTCGGCACCGCCGAGGAGCTCGTCACCGAGTGCCTGGACAACCTCGGGCGCGCTGCCGGCTGACCGGACCGGAGATCCCGGCCCGGATCGAGCAGGCGCACGTCATGGCCGATCGACGATGCCGGGAAATGAGCCGGGATACGGGCCGGGAAATGAGCCGGGAAATGAGCCGGGATGCGAGCTGGGAGACGAGCCCGGATATGTCAGGGGATGTCCCACCACGACAGGTGCTCGGCCGCCCGGGACACCGGCTCGATGATCTCCCACGCCTCGGCGATCCGCCCGTTGTCGAACCGCCAGACGTCCACGACGACGATCCCCGGCTCGGCGCCGGGCAGCCGGCGGCGCGAGTGCATCACGACGTGGTCGCCGCTGGCCAGCACGTGCTGGACCTCGACCTGCATGCCGTCGATGTGCTTGAGCGCGGCGCGCACGGCGTCGAGCCACTCCGCCTTGGTCGCGGAGGCGTCCGGCCGGTGATGGACGAAGTCCTCCGTCAGCAGCGGCGCGAGCGCGTCGACGTCGCCCGTCTGAACCAGTGCCGCCATTGCCTGCTGGACGATGCTCATGTTGTCGGTAGTCATGCGGGCAGTGTTGCCGGGGCCGGTGCGCATTGTCGATGAAATGGCATTTCATAGCGCTTTTCCGGCAGACGGGTAGCATCGGGGATCGTGAGCACGGTCGGGGAGCAGTTGCGGCAGTGGCGGCAGCGCCGGCGGCTCAGCCAGCTCGACCTCGCGATCGCCGCCGACGTCTCGGCGCGGCACGTCAGCCTGGTGGAGACCGGCAAGTCCAACCCGAGCGCCGACATGGTGCTGCGGCTCGCCCGTCAGCTCGACGTGCCGCTGCGTGAGCGCAACCGGCTGCTGCTGGCCGCCGGGTTCGCACCCCGCTACACCGAGCGCCCGCTCCACGGGGACGGGCTGTCGGCGGCCTGGGAGGCGGTCGAGAGGGTGCTGCGCGCGCACGAGCCGTATCCGGCGGTGGTCCTCGACCGCCGCTGGAACATCGTGATGCACAACCGCGCCCTCGATCCGTTCCTCGCCGAGGTCGCCCCCGAGCTGCTGCGCCCGCCGGTCAACATGGTGCGGCTGGGGCTGGACCCGCGTGGGCTCGCGCCGCGCATCGTCAATCTGGCCGACGTGCGCACGGTGCTGCGCACCCGGATCGCCCGTCAGCTCGACACCGCGCCCGACGCCGAGCTAGGCGCACTGTACGAGGAACTGCTGGCCCCCGGCCCCGGTTCCGGCTCCGGCTCAGGCCCTGGCTCCGGCGACGCCGGGCGCTCGGTCGCCGCCGAGGTCGTGATACCGATGATCTTCCGCTTCGGCGGGCGGGAGCTGCGGCTGTTCTCGACCATCACGACCTTCGGCACACCGCTGGACATCACCCTGGACGAGATCGCGATCGAGTCGTACTACCCGGCGGACGCCGAGAGCGCCGCCTACTTCACGCATGGGTCAGAATGATCACGTGACGCGACTCGACGACGCCCTGGCGGTGCGGTTCGGCGACGTCCCCGCCGCGCCGACGGGGATGACCGGCGCGGAGCACCTGGCCCGGAGCGGTCAGGGCGGAGCTGAACGCGCTGGTGGCCGAGCAGGAGTGGGTCGACGCCGCGGTGACCCTGGCCACGCTGGTGACGGCGGCCGAGACGGCGGGGCTGGGCTGCCGCCCGGTCAGCGGGATCCGGGACCGGGCCCAGGAGGTCAGCGATCTGCTCGGCCTGCCGCACTACGTGTTCCCGGTGGCGGGGCTGGCGTTGGGCTGGCCCGAGGGCGAGGGGGAGATCCTAGACCGCCGAGTCGCCGCCGTCGACGACCAGGTCGCCGCCGGTCATCCAGGACGACTCGGGCGAGGCCAGGAAGACCGCGGCCCCCGTGAAGTCGTCCGGCGTGCCCGGGCGGCCCAGCGGGATGTCCTTGCCGCGCTCCCGCCACAGCTCGGGGTCGTCGCGCCACTGCGCGGCGTTGGCCTTGGTGGCCGTCAGCCCGGGGGAGATCGTGTTGACCCGGATGCCGTAGGGCGCCAGCTCGTAGGCCGCGCTCTTGGTCAGCATCGACAGCCCGGCCTTGCTGCTCTGGTAGTGGGCCATGGCGCTGACGGCCTTGAAGGCGCTGATCGAGCTGACGTTGATGACGCTTCCCGGGAGGTTCTCGGCCCTCAGCCGGGCGGCGAAGGACTGGGTGGCGAAGAACGGGAAGCGCAGGTTCACCGCCATCACCCGCTCGTACTCCTCCGGGGTGATGTCGAAGTACCTGCTCCTGGTTATCGTGGCGGCGTTGTTCACCAGGACGTCGGCCGTGCCCAGCGCCCGCGTGGCCGCCTCCATCAGCCTGGGGACGCCGTCCGGGTCCGCGCCGTCCAGCAGCAGGTAGTCCGCCTGCACCCCGTGGCCGCGCAGCTCGGCGAGGGTGGACAGGGCCGCTTCCTCGTCGCGCAGGGCGGTGAAGAACACCGCACAGCCCTCACGTGCGAAGGCCACGGCGATGGCCCGCCCGATGCCGTTGGCGCCGCCGGTGACGATGGCCCGCTGGCCTTTCAACCTGTCCATGAAAGCCTCACCCGTCCGGTTTTATGATCGTTTGACGCTCACCCTAGACGACGGCTCAGCGGCGCAGGACGATCTCCCGCTCCAGGCGGGACGGCTTCCTGGGGTTGCGCACCGCGTAGAGGCCCGAGTGATCCTGCGCAACCAGGGCGGGTGCTACGAGGCCGGCAGGTTCGGCTGGCGCAGCATCTCGCGGATGGCCGGGGCGATGAACTCGGCTTCGTGGCTTTCGCGGGCACGGTAGAGGTCCCAGGCCGTGTCCGCGATGTCGTCCGGGTTCAGGGTGCCGCCCTCCATGACCAGGTGGGGGTTGGCCGTGTGGATGTCGCCGCGTTCGATGAGGCCGCCGATCGTGAGGGTCGCGGCGTGGATGCCGTGTTCCTTGAGGGACTCGGCCAGGGTCAGCACGTACATCCGGAGGGCGGCCGAGGCGGGGGCCAGGGTGCCCAGCATGGGCATCGGGTAGCGGCCGCTCAGGCCGCCGGCGAACAGCAGGGTGCCGTGGCGGCGTTCGAGCATCCGGGGGAGCACGGCCGCGGCCACGGTGGCCGCGGGCTCGATCGTCGCCTCCAGCACGCGGGTCAGCTCGCCGGGTTCCGCGCCCACCAGCGGCGCCATGCGGACTTCGGCGGCCGGGCCGTAGTAGACGACGTCGGCGTCGCCGATCTCGGCCAGCGCCGTTTCGAGGGCCTTCCTGTCGGTGACGTCGGCCACGTGGGCGCCGGCCTCGATGCCGGCCCGGGACAGCTCGGCCCGGTAGGCGCCGTGCCGTACGCCGGTGCGGGAGACCAGCGCGACCGCGAAGCCCTCGCGGCCGAACCGGTGGGCCATCGACATGCCCAGTCCCGGGCCTGCGCCGAGAATGATGATCTTCATGAACGAAACCCCTAACTTGAGAGTGGTCTCAAGTTAGACAGAAGTTGAGGGTGCCGTCAACTTAGCTACCATGGACGCATGCGCAAAGACGCCCAACGCAACCGCGAGCTCCTGGTCCAGGCGGCCCGCGGGCTGTTCGCGCGGCGCGGGCTGGACGTGCCGCTGGAGGAGATCGCCCGAGCGGCCGGAGTCAGCATCGGGACCCTCTACAACCGCTTCCCCAGCCGTGCCGACCTGGTCGAGGCCGCCTTCGCCGACCGGGTCGAGGCCGTTGCCGCCATCTGCGAGGTCGCGCTGGCCATGGACGACCCGTGGGCGGGATTCACGCACTTCGTCGAGCAGGGCTGCATCCTCCAGGCCGCCGACCGGGGCTTCAACGACCTCGCCGCCCGGCGGCCGCCCCAGGACTACGCACGTGGCCACCGGCTCATGACCGAGATCGTGGCCAGGGCCCAGGCCGCCGGCGCGCTGCGGCCCGACTTCGTCCTGGCCGACATGGCCTTCGTCACCTGGGCCATCACGCGCACGATCGAGGCGACGGCCGAGGTCAGCCCCGACGCCTGGCGCCGCCACCTCGCCCTCATCCTGGACGGCCTGCGCGCCCCCGCGGCGCATCCGCTGCCCCGGCCACCGCTGAGCGAGGAGGATCTCGCCCGCGTGATGCGTCACTGCTGAAGGGTGCTACACCAGCGCCTCGGCCCGCCGGCGGACGACCGGGCGGCGCCGGGCCGGCAGGCCGAACATCGGGTTGGCCACGCCCCAGGCGGCGGCCTTGCAGACCAGCTCCTTGTAGAGGGCGGCCGGCCGGCCGGTCAGGGCCGCGGGCTTGGCGCGGTCGTCGGCGGTCACGACCTGGATCAGGCCCTCCGTACGGCCCAGCGATATGCACTGGTTGACATAGCGGATGGGAGCGTTCGGCAGCTTCCCCCCGGTCAGGCGCGCGACGATCGAGTCGGCGGCCTGCCAGGCGACCGGAATGCCCGTGGCGCAGGACATCCGCAGCGGCTTGTTTCCCGGCCCCATCGCCATGGCCGCGTCGCCCACGGCGTACACGTCCGGGTGCGAGACCGACCGCATGGTCCTGTCCACCACGATCTGCCCGGTGCCGGCGATCTCCAGCGTGGTCGCTCCCGCGATCCGGTCGGCGGCGAAGCCGGCGGTCCACAAGGTGACCGCGGCCGGGATGTCCGCGCCCTCGGCGGTGGTGACGTGATCGGCCGCGACCTCGGTGACGGCGGTGTGCTCGTGCGCGGTGATGCCGAGCTTGGCGAAGACCTTGCGCAGCTGCGCGCGCCCCTTGGGCGAGAGCCAGTCGCCGAGACCGCCGCGGGCCACGAGGGCGACGCCGAGGTCCGGGCGCGCCTCGGCGATCTCGGTCGCCGCCTCCAGGCCGGTGAGGCCGCCGCCGACGACGACCACGCGCTGCCCCGCTTCGAGGGAGGCAAGCCGCTTGCGCAACCGCAGCGCTCCGGTACGGCCGGCGATCTCGTGGGCGTGCTCGGCGGTCCCCGGGACCCCCTGGGTGTTCCAGGCGCTGCCCAGGGCGTACACCAGCGTGTCGTAGGCCAGTTCCGCGGAGCCGGAGCCGTTCACGTCGGCGACGGTGACGGTCTTGCGGTCCACGTCGACGCCGGTGACCTTCGCAAGCCTGAGCTCGACGCCGGTGCCGGCGAACATCTCGGCGAACGGCCGGCGCCTCAGGTTCTGGCCCGTCGCCAGCTGGTGGTTGCGGACGCGTTCCACGAAGTCGGGGGCGACGTTGACCAGGGTGATGGCCACGTCTTCGCGGCGCAGCCGCCGGGCGAGACGGCCGGCGGCGAAGGCTCCGCTGTATCCGGCGCCGAGAACGATGATGCGGTGCTTCATGGCGGGCTCCTTGTCGGGTGCGGGCTCGCCCTTTGAACCGGGCGGCCCGCCGTACCCTGACAGGAGTGTGCTGTGAAGTGGCTCACATCGTTGTCAGAAGGCGTGGCCCAGGGGCTCCCCGTGGTCGGTGGTGGCCCAGAGCGCGGTCGCGCGTTCGAGCTTGTCGGGGTTGACCTGGGTGCGGAACGCGGTGATGCCCTCGGCGGTCATCTCCAGGCACATGATCCCGATGACCCGGCCGTCCACGACGGCCACCACGGCGGGGTCGCCGTTGGCGGTCCACGCGTAGACCTGGGCGCTGCCGCCGACCAGGTCGCGCTTGGCCTGGCTCGGCTTGAGCAGGCCGCGCAGGAACCGCGCGACCTTGACGGCGCCCTCGACCGCCGTGGTACGCGCCGGGATCTTGCCGCCGCCGTCGCCGATCGTGGTGGCGTCGTCGGTGAGCAGGCGCACGAGCGGCCCGATCTCGCCGCCGGTGGCGGCGGCCAGGAACTCCTCGACGATGCGCCGGGCCGCGGCGGCGTCGATCTCGGTGCGGGCCCTGCCGTTCGCGAGGTGCTTTCCGGCGCGGTGGAAGATCTGCTGGCTGGAGGCTTCGGTGATGTCGAGGATCTCGGCGATCTCCCGGTGCGGGTAGTCGAATGCCTCCCGCAGCACGTACACCGCCCGCTCGTTGGGGGTGAGGCGCTCCATCAGGGTGAGGACCGCGTAGGAGACCGATTCGCGCTGCTCGGCGGTGTCGGCGGGGCCGAGCATGGGGTCCCCGGCGAGCAGGGGCTCGGGCAGCCATTCGCCCACGTAGGTCTCGCGGCGGGCCCGCGCGGAGGTGAGCTGGTTGAGGCACAGGTTGGTGAGGACCTTGGTCAGCCACGCCTCGGGCACCTCGATGCGGCCGACGTCGGCGGCCTGCCAGCGCAGGAACGCCTCCTGCACGGCGTCCTCGGCCTCCCCGGCGGAGCCGAGGAGGCGATAGGCGAGGGCGTCCAGCCTCGGCCGGAACGCCTCGAACCGGTCGATGTCCGCCTCGGTCAAGGGCATGGCCCGATGCTAACTCACGGCAGTCAGCAGGCCCGCGCGCAGGAGTTCGACGTGGGCGGGGGTGAGGCCGTGCGGGGCGAGGACGACCTGGGCGCCGCCGCGGGCGGCCAGCTCGGCCAGGAAGGTGCGCATGGCCTCCTCGGGCGCCTCGAGCAGGGCGTGGGGAATGCCGGGCACCTCCAGCATCTCCAGGATCCGGGGCAGGTCCTTCTGCGTCAGGGCGTAGTCGCGGACGATCGTCTCCTCGTCGGCGCCGACCAGATCGAGGATGAGCGCCACCACGATCCCGGTCCGGTCCTTGCCCGCGGCGCAGTGCACGAGCGCGGGCAGGTTGCCGGCGATCTCGATGATCACTTCGGCGAACCAGGCGGCCTGGTGCTCCAGCATCGTCACATAGAGGGCGCCGAGGGTGAAGTCGTCGGGCAGCCGGTAGAGGTCGCTGGGCGAGCCCTTGCCGCCCATGCGCTTGACGGGGACGTCGAGCAGGGCCCAGTCGCCGGGCGAGCATTCGCGCTCGGAGCGCAGGTCGACGACGAGGCGGAGGAAGCCGCCGAGGTGGGCGGCCTCTTCCTGGGTCAGGCCGGTGGGCTGGGCGGAGCGGAGGAGCACGCCGGGGCGCAGGACGTGGCGCAGGTTGAGTAGGGGCACAGGTCATATATACAAGTGGCGCGTGGCTGGTGCGTGAACGCCCGCCGTACAGTGTCCGCGTGCCCCGTGAAGCCCGATACCGCGCCATCGCCCGCGAGCTCAGCCGTCTCATCGAGTCCGGCGAGCTGCCGCCGGGCGAGCGGCTGCCGACAGAGGACGCCCTGGCCGCCGAACACGGCGTGCACCGGCTCACCGCCCGGCAGGCGATGGTCGAGCTGCGGCGGGCCGGCCTGGTGGAGACCCGGCACGGGCTCGGCAGCTTCGTGCGTCGCCAGGCCCGCCGGGTGGAGGTCGGCATCGACCCGGCCACCCGCCGCCACCGCCCCGCCGACCTGCTGGAACTGGCCGAGGCGTTCGGCGACGGCGAGGAACTCGTGGCCACCGCCTCCGTGCGGCACCCGGTGGCCGAGCGGCACCTGGGCGTGGCCGAGGTTCACGAGATCACGACGCTGCTGCGCACGGGCGGCGTGCCGGCCATCCTCAGCCGCTACCATCTGCGCGACGCGCTGCCCTTCGACCCCCGCGCCGGGGTGCTGGGCGCGCTCAAGGACTTCCACTACGCCTGGCACGCCATCTCGGCCGAGCTCGCCGACCTGGACGACCAGGAACTGCTGGCCGCCGAGCCGGGCACCGCCATGCTGGTGCGCGAGGGCCTCGTCGCGGACGAGGCGGGGCGGCCCCTGTGCCATATCGTACGGCGGTGCCGAGGCGACATGATCGCCTTCGTCACCCGCTACGAGTGACCTAGCCCCCGGGGGATCTGTGAGCAGCCAGTTCTACGACGTCGTCCACCGCCGCCGCGACGTGCGCGGCCAGTTCACCGGAGCGCCGGTGCCGGAGGACGTGCTGATGCGCGTGCTGTCGGCGGCGCACGCGGCGCCCAGCGTCGGGCTGTCGCAGCCGTGGGACTTCGTCGTCGTCCGTGACCCCGGCCTCCGCGGCGCCTTTCACGACCACGTCCGCCACGAGCGGGACACCTTCGCCGCCACCCTCGACGGCGAGGCCGCCCAGCGGTTCGCCCGGATCAAGATCGACGGGGTGCGCGAGTCCACGCTGTCGGTCGTGGTCACCTACGACCCCGACCGGGGCGCGCCCGCGGTGCTCGGCCGCCACTCCATCGCCGACACCGGGCTGTACTCGGTCTGCCTGGCCATCCAGAACCTGTGGCTGGCCGCCACCGCCGAGCAACTCGGGGTGGGCTGGGTGTCGTTCTACCGCGAGCCGTTCGTGCGGGACCTGCTGGAGCTGCCCGCGCGGGTCCGCCCGGTCGCGTGGCTGTGCCTGGGGCCGGTCACCCATCTGGAAGAGGTGCCCGATCTGGAACGCCACAACTGGAGCCGGAGGCGCCCGCTCGGCGCCGCCGTCCATCACGACCGGTGGGGCTCAGGAGAGCCACGTGACCGGGGTAGGTAGAGGTGGCGGATAGCCCGTTACGTGGGCGAAGGCCCTGGCATCATCCTCAGCCGGCTCTACGGGGATCCACCTCCGCGCCGGCTCGACGAGGATCCGCTGGTGCGCTTCTGCGCGGCGCGCACCGGCGATCAGCGTGCCGTCGTGCGGGCCATCGCCGACGCCGAGATCGCCTGGACCTTCGGCGTCAACCTTCACGGGGTGCTTCGTGACAACGGCCTGCCGGCGGATCGCGACAGGCTGCGCGCTTTTGGGTCCGGAGCAGGGTGGCGGCCACTGAGGAAGGTCATCCCCCAGCCATGTGGATGCTGCCGGCCGGACCGGCCGCGGTTACTTCACCCGGACCACGACGGTCCCGGCCAGTTTGTCGTGCAGGCACTGCTGCAGCGGCTTGTCCCAGAACTGCCAGAGCACGTTCACCAGGTAGACCAGGTAGGCGGCGAAGCCGATGACGGGGATGAAGCTGAGCGCCAGCGGTCCCCAGAGCACCCCGGCGCGGCTGACGACGGCGTCGGACGTCAGCGAGCTGCCGGCGCGGTTTCCGCCCGCCGGGACCACGCGAAGGCCCATGACCTTCTTGCCGACCGTCTGCCCGTCGCTGCGGAGCATGACGAACTCGTAGGCGAAGTAGATCACCGCGCCCACGATCGCGGTCAGCATGACGGCCAGGAAGCCGCCGCCGAGGACGGTCGCCAGGATCAAGCTGAGGACGAAGTAGGCGATGCCCAGGATGACCCCGTCGACAATGCGGGCGACCAGGCGCTGCCACCACTCGGCCAGCGGCGGGCTCGGGGGCTCGTGGCCTCCCTGGGGTTGCGGTGCTCCGTAGTGCGCTCCCTGCGGTGCACCCTGGGGAGCCCCGTGGGGATCTCCGTAGGGAGACGACCCGCCCGGGACGTAGTTGGTCATGGCATTTCACCTCGGAATACATGAAGCCGGCCGCGCGGATCGGTGGCCCGCGTGGAAGAGACGAGTGCGAACTCTTCCACGGGCCGGGACCTTCGGGCATCAGCAGAACTACGTAGTGCGGTTACGCAGATAAGGCACGGCCTTCTATCCGGAAATGTCGCCCGCCGGATCTATGCTGGGCGCCAATCGCGGCCAGGAGGCTCACGTGTTACCAGCACCATCGTTTGAGCACCTGGTCGGACGAGACTCGGAGATCGCCCGGCTCCAGGACGCGGTGGAGTCCCTGGCCACGGGCCGCGGCACCGTCGTCGAGATCGCCGGAGACTCCGGGATCGGCAAGACGAGCCTGCTGGGCGTCCTGGCCGCGCTGGCCGGTCGATCGGGGATCCGCGTGCTGCGGGCGCATGCCGTGCGGGGTCCGCGCCGCCTGCCGTACCAGCTGTTCCGTGACGCCTGGGGGGAGGACTTCCCGGCGGGCGACGCGATCCGGGGCCTGTTCGCGCACTGGGCCGCGCAGGGCGGCGGCGTCCTGATCCTGGATGGTCTCCAGTGGTGCGACGAGGACTCGGCGGATCTGGTGGCCCTGCTGATCCGTGCTCCGGTGCCGGGGCCCTTCGTCCTCGCCGTGGCGCACCGGCCGCGGCAGACCCGGCCGCTGCTGCTGGAGGCGCTGGACCACGGCGCCCAGACGGGGACGGTGCTCCGCCTCGAACTCGGCCCGCTGCCCCCCGGCGCGGTGGCCGCCGTCCTGGCTCTGGACCCGGGCGCCGGGGCGCGCAGGTACGCCGAGCGGCTCCACGAGGCGTGCGGCGGCAACCCCCGTAACCTGCGCATCCTCGCGGCGGCTGGGTGGGAGCCGGACAGCTGGCCGGATCGCGCGGGAACGGACCGGGACGCGCTGCTGCGCGCGGCGGCCACCCTCACCGCCGAACTGGACGAGCTCACCCCCGACGCGGCCGCGACGATCGGCGCGGCCGCCGTGCTCGGCGACCCCTTCCGCCCCGAGGACGTCGCCGTGGTGTCCGGCCTCGGCCTGGACCGGACCCTCGACGCGCTCGCCGAACTCACCCGCGGCGACCTGGTGCGCCCGCTCGCCTCCGGGGGACGCTTCGCCTTCCGGCACCGGGTGCTCGGGCACGTCGCGCACGAACGCTGCGTCCCCTCCTTCCTGCTGCCCGCCCACCGCCGGGCGCTCGCCCTGCTCTCCGCCCGGGGCGCGCCGGCCGCCGCCCGGGCCCGGCACGCCGAGTACGTCGTGGGCACGGACGGCGCCGCCGCCCTCCAGGCGCTCGCCGACGGGGCCGCCGAGGTGATCGGTGTCCAGCCGGCCACCGCCGCCCGCTGGCTCCTCCTGGTCCTGGACGCCTCTCCCCGCGGCGACCGGCCGGACCCGGACCGCGCCACGCTGATGCTCTCCTGCTGCCAGGCGCTCATCGCCGCGGGGCTGCTGGACGAGGCTCGCGCGCTGGCCCACGACGTCCTGTGCGACCTGTCGTACCTGCCCGCCGACCTCCGCCTGGCCGCGCACGCGGTCTGCGCCGACGTCGAGCGCCTGATGGGCCGCTACGAGGAGGCGGAGGCCATGGCCCACGCCGCGCTCGGCGAACTGCCCCGGCCGCTGCCTTCCCCGCTCCCCGTCGGCGCCGCCGAACTGACCGTCAAGTACGGCCTGGTGCACATCTTGCGCAACACCTACGGCCAGGCCCGCCCGCTGGTCCGCGAGGTCGCCGCCGCGGCGGACGGACGGGCCGGTCCCGCCCAGCTCGGCCTGCTGGTTCTGGCCGCGTTCGGCGACGCCTACCTCGCCGAGATGGCCACCGCGGTCCCCGAGGTCACCGCGTGCGCCAGGCTCGTCGACGGCCTGCCCGACGCCATGGCCGCCCGCATCCCGGAAGCGCTCGCCATGGTGGGCTGCGCGGAGATCTACCTGCAGCGCTTCGGGGACGCCTACCGCCACCTGCGCAGAGGGCTGAAGATCATGAACGGCGGGGCGCAGCGGCACATCGCGATCCACCACCTTCTCGGCCTCGCGGTCCTGGACCAGTGGACGGGCCGCCTGGACCGGGCGGTCGAGCAGGCGCTGGAGGCCGAACGCGCGGCCCGCGCCATCGGCGCCGACGACGCGGAGGGCTTCGCGATGACCATCCGCGCGACCGCCCTGCTGTGGGCACGCAGCCGCAGGGACACGGCCGAGATCGTCGCGCTCGCCGAGGCGGGCTACCGCGGCACCTCCCCGGGCCAGGGCTGGTGGGGCGGCGCGGCGGCCGGGAACCTGGCCCTGATCCGGCTCATGAACAGGGACCCGCGCGGCAGCGCCCAGATCCTGCTGGAGGCCGGTGGCGGGACGGGCCTGCCGCTGGCCCAGGCTCAGTGCCGGCCGGAGCTGCTGGCCGTACTCGCCATGGCGGCGCTGCAGTGCGGGGACCGGCCGGCCGCCGATCGCTCCGCCGCCGACGCGGAGGAGGCCGCGGCCAACGCGGGCCTGCCGGGCCAGCGGGCGAGCGCCTGGCGGGCCAGGGCCATGCTGCACCAGGCCGACGGCGACCACGACGCGGCGGTCAAGCTCTTCGAGGACGCGGCGGACGCCTTCCGGCGCACCGGCACACCGGTGCAGCACGCCTGGACACTGGTGTGCGGAGCCCGCTCGGCCGCGGTGGCCCTGGGGCAGAAGGCGGGGCTGAGCTGGCTGGACTCGGCGGTGGCCGGGTCCAGGGGGTGCGGGGCGATCCGGGTGCGCGAGGAGGCGGCCCGCGTCCGCGCCGAACTGGCGAGCGCCACCCCGGCGGCCCTGGGCGTGCTCACCGAGCGCGAACGGGAGATCGCGGAACTGGCGGCCGCGGGCAGGCGGTCGCGGGAGATCGCCGACCAGCTCTTCCTGAGCCCCCGGACGGTGGAGGCCCACCTCGCCCGCGTCTACCGCAAGCTCGAGGTCTCCTCCCGCGCCGCCCTCGCCGCCGTCCTGCTCCGCGTACCCAGGTAGGCCGAACGGCGGCGCGATCGTTCCGTCCCGCAAATGGTTATTTTCCTTCTATTTGGCGCGGTGATACGGGGGTCTGGGAAAGATGCGATCGACCATGTCCCGGCGGTCCTGGCGGTGGACGATCGCCCAGGTGGCGTGCGTAGGGGTCGTCGGCGGATTCGCGTTCAGCCACGGCGCCGTCGCCGTGATGGTCTTCTGGTTCGCCATGGGCCCGATCGCCCTGGTCCTCGCAGCGTTGTTCGGGGTGGGCGTCTTATACGTGATCGGGATGATGACGCCCTACGGCTCACCGCTCACGGAGAGTTCCGGCGGCCGGCTGGCCTGGGCGAGCGGGGTGCTGGTTCTGGGCACGATCGGCTGGGTCGCCGGCGCGGTGTTCGTCGGCGCGGTGATGCCGACGACGGACCTGCTGTGGTCGGCGGTGCTCAGCATGATCCCGTTCGCGCTGGCGGCGACGCTGCTGGCCGGAGGATGGGCGTCGATCATCGCGGGGATCCTGGCCGTTCTGGTGATCGTCTCTGCCGTCATCGTGCGCTGAGCGCTGGCGTAGGGTCCAGGTGTGGTCCTACGCAGCCGGGAGCGGCTGGGCGATGCCGCCCTGGCAGCCGGGGTGCTGTGCGCGGAGCTCGTCACGGTCGGGGCGCGCACCCATCCCGCCGTCGTGCTCATCGCGGTGGCCGCCGCCGCCCTCCTCCTGCTCAGGCGCCGCCACCCCGTCGTGGTGGCGGTGCTGATCGGCGTCCTGTACGGCGTCGCCTACCTTCCGGGGCTGGGTGACGCTCCCGTCAGCGCCATGGTCGTCGCGCTCTACACCGTGGGCCGCCACACCGGCACACTCGTGTCGGCCGCCGTGTCCGCGGCCGGGATCGCGGTGACGGCGCTGCTCCTCGGGCTTCCCTCGGGCCCCGACTGGTGGGTCCGGGCGACCGTGTGGTCGGCCCCGCTGCTCCCCGTGGCGGCCGGGCACATCCTCCGTCTGCGCGCGGAGCTGACCGCCCGCGCGGTACGGCAGGCCGCCGACGACGCCGTGCGGGCCGAACGCCGCCGGATCGCCCGTGAGCTGCACGACGTGATCGCCCACCACGTCAGCGTGGTCAGCCTGTACATGGGCGTGGCCAGGAGAACGATCCCCATCGACACCGGCCGGGCCCAGCAGAGCCTGCTCACCGGCGAGCAGGCGGCACGCCAGGCGATGACCGAGATGCGCAACCTCCTGAACCTCCTGCGCACCGACGGCGAGCCGGTCGAGAACCAGGCCGGCGTCGGCGTGGCCCGGCTCCCGGCGCTCGTGGAGGAGTCGGGAAACGCCGAGCTGGAGGTCGTGGGCGAGGCGGTCGAGCTGCCCTCGCCCGTGGACCACGCGATCTACCGCGTCGTCCAGGAGGCGCTGACCAACACCCGCAAGCACGCGGCCGGCGCGCACGCCAGCGTGCGGCTGTCGTACCGGCCCGAGTCCGTCGAGGTGGAGGTCGCCGACGACGGCGACGTCCGGCCGGGCGGCGACGCCTCCGGGTTCGGGCTGCGCGGCATGGCCGAGCGGGTGTCGTTGTGCGGCGGCGAGCTGCGGGCCGGTCCGGCGCCCGCCGGCGGGTTCGTCGTGCGTGCCCGCGTCCCGCTCGGGGAGCAGGCGTGATCAAGGTCCTGCTGGTGGACGACCACGCGGTGGTCCGCGCGGGGCTGCGCCTGCTGCTGGAGACCGCCCCCGACCTGGCCGCCGTGGGCGAGGCCGCCGACGGCGCCCAGGCGGTACGGCAGAGCCACGCCGTACGCCCCGATGTGGTGTTGATGGACCTGCACCTGCCCGGCATGGACGGGGTGGCGGCCACCGAGCGCATCGTGGCCGAACTGCCGGAGGCGAAGGTGCTGGCGTTGAGCACGTTCGACCTGGAGGAGCACGTGGTGGCGGCGCTGCGGGCGGGCGCGTCGGGCTTCCTGCCCAAGGACGTCTCTCCCGAGGAGCTGATCGAGGGCATCAGGATCGTGCACCGGGGAGAGGCGGTGGTGGCGCCGCGGCTGCTGCTCGGCCTGATCGGCACGTTCGTCCGCCCAGCCCCGGCGCGCGCGGTCATGAGGGTGCCGGCGGCGCTGCCGGAGCTGGGGGAGCGGGACGTCCAGGTGCTGCTGCTGATCGCGCGGGGGCTGTCCAACCAGGAGATGGCCGAGGAACTCGGGCTGGCGCTGTCCACGGTGAAGAACCGGGTGAGCGAGCTGTTCACCAGGCTCGGCGTGCGCGACCGGGCTCAGGCGGTCATCCTGGCCTACGAGTCGGGTCTGGTCACCCCCGGCGGCCGTTGACGGCGAGCCCGTGGGCGATGGCGTCGGGCGTGGGGGCGTCGATGGCGTCCACGATCCGGCCGTCGCTGAGGATGAGCACCCGGTCGGCGTGGACGGCGACGGCCGGGTCGTGGGTGACCAGGATGACCGTCTGCCCCAGGTCGTCGACCACCTCGCGCAGCAGGGTCATGATGTCCCGGCCGGAGGCGGAGTCGAGGTTGCCGGTCGGCTCGTCGGCGAAGACGACGTCGGGCTCGGCCACCAGCGCGCGGCAGATCGCCACCCGCTGCTGCTCGCCGCCGGACAGCTCGTGCGGGCGCCGGTCGGCGTGCCCGGCGATCCGCGCGCGGTCGAGGAGCTCGGCCACGCGGTCCGGTAGCGCCCCCTTGCGCGCCAGGCGCAGTGGCAGCGCGACGTTCTGCCGGGCGGTCAGCGCGGGCAGCAGGTTGAAGCTCTGGAAGACGAATCCGATCCGCCGCCCGCGCAGCTTGGCCAGCTCGGCCTCGCTCAGCCCGGTCACGTCCACGCCCGCCACGCCGACCGTCCCGGACGTGGGCCGGGTGAGCCCGGCGGCACACTGCAGGAGCGTGGTCTTGCCCGAGCCGGACTGTCCCATCACCGCCGTGAAGGAACCGCTGGCGAAGACATGGCTGACCGCGTGCAACGCGGTGACCGCCGAGGCGCCCCCGCCGTAGACCTTGCTGACGTTCTCGAGACGCACCGCCGTACTCACCGCACACCCTTTCCGAGGATCCCGCGGACGACCAGCAGCGACCCGGCCCAGGCGCTCACCAGAGCGCCCGCGGCGAGCGGCACCAGCCAGCCGGCGGGGATGAAAACCAGCACACTGCCCAGCCCGCCGGGCTCGCCCGCGGCGTGCACGAGCGCCATCGAGGCCGTCGCGACCAGGGCCAGCACGAGCACGGGCACGACGGTGAGCGCGCTCTCCCAGGTGACGATCCGCATCACCTGGCCGCGCCGCAGCCCGAGGTGCCGCAGCCCGGCGAACTCCCGCCCGCGGTCCAGCAGCCCCAGGCACAGGTTGTTGACCGCCGCCACCAGGCAGAGCAGCGCGATCATCACCGCCATATAGGTCAGGCTCTGGTTGGCCTCGGCCGACTTCTGGCTCTTGCTCAGCACGTACTCCTGCCGGGAGAGGGTCTCGACGGCCGCACGCGGATCCGCGACCTGCCCGGGGGCGGCGCCGCGCACGTACACACGCTCGTGCAGGCTCGAGACCGGCGCCCCGCCCGGCGACAGGAGGACCGAGCCCAGTTCCTGGGCGCCGGAGAAGATCGAGGTCACCGTGTAGGCCGCGGCCTCGGCCGTCCCGATGAGCCGCACCCCGAGGCGCGACCCGAGCCCCAGCCGATGGGCGCCGGCCAGCTCGTCCGTGATCGCGATCTCCCGCGCGCCGAGCCCGCCGATCGGGCGGCCGCGCACGGACAGCGCGAACACCCGTGTGGCCTCCCCGGTGACCACGGTCGCGATGACCGGCGGACGCCCCGCCACGGACAACACGGCGGGCATCGAGCCCACCCCCACCGCGTCGGACGCGCCGCGCGCCATGATGCTCCGCCGCAGATCCTCCGACAGCGCCCCGAACCCCTCGGCGGGCTGCACCACATGGTCGGCACGCACCTCGGCCACGGCCCGCGCCGCCAGCCGCCAGTCGTAGAAGGACTGCACCCCGGCCACCACGCCGACCAGGGCCACGCCCAGCGTCAGGGACCCGATCGCGCCGGCGAACCTGCGATGGTGGAAGATCACGTTGGCGACCGCCAGGTACCCGCCGACCGGTGACACGCCGGTCACGGCCGCCCGCACCAGCCGCCCGGCGGCCGGCACCACCCACGGGGCCACCAGCGCGACCCCCGCGACGAGCATGCAGATCGTGGCGAAGCGCAGGGCCAGCTGCGCCGGCTCCGGCAACTCCGCCGCCTCCCGCGCCAGGAACGAGGCCGCGGCACCGGCCCCCGCCAGCAGCACCGCCCCCGTCACCAGCCGCCCCCTGCCGAGCGCCCCGCCCTCGGCCGGAGCCTCGCCCAGCGCGTCACCGGGCCGGATCCGCACCGCCCTCCGGACCGCGATCAAACTCGCCGCCAGGGCGATGCCGAGCGTGAGCAGGAACGTCCAGAGCACGGGAAGCGGCTGGTAGCTCTGCTCGTAGGCCACGCTCAGCGCGCGCGTCCCGCGCAGCCATGCCGCGACGACCGGCGCGACCAGCATGGCGAGAGGTACGGCTGCCGCCATGGCCACCACCGACAGCAGGACCGCCTCGGCCAGCAGCATCCGCCGGATCTGCCCAGGCCGGGCGCCGAGGGCCCGCAGGACGGCGATCTCCATGCCGCGCCGCCGTACCGACAGTCCCATCGTGGCGGCGATCATGCCCATCGCGACCAGCGCGGTCATGCCCACCAGGAACCACAGCGTGTTGACCCCGTAGCCGGGCGGCAGGTTGTTCTCCCGGGCGCCGCGCTCGGCGCCGGTCACCACCTTGACCGTCCACATGCGGGGGGAGTTGTACGGCTCGGCGACCCGGGTCACCGCTGCCCGCAACGCCTCGATGCCGACGCCGGGGCCGGGATACACGCCCAGGGCGTCGGCCGCCGCGCCGCGTCCCGTCAGCGGCCGCACCTGGTCGTCGGCGAAGAACAACGCCGACTGGAAGCGCCAGGCGGCGCGGGGCCGCGCCAGCCCGACGACCCGGTGCGGGCGGACCGTCCCCGAGATCGCGATCTCCACCCGGTTCCCCACGGCGACGCGTGCCGAGGCGGCCAGCCGCGTGTCCATCACCACCTCGCCGGCGGCGCGCGGCGCCCGTCCCTCGCTCAGGCCGAACGGCGTCAGCCGCGCGCTCGACCAGCCGTGCCCCCACGGCCACGGGTTCTGGTCGCCGGGGCCCGACACCCGGGCGCCGCCCACGTACAGCCCGGCGGGGAACGTCACCTCCGGGACCGCCTGCGCCACCTCGGGCAGCGCCCCGACCGCGGCCACCAGCTCGGGCGGGATCGCCCCGCCGCGTGTGCCGACGACGAGCGGCACGCCCGCGTACCGCTCCACCGGGACCGTCTGCCGGCTGTCGGCCTCGACCACGAACCACATCGCGCCGACCGCGGACGCCGCGATGACGAGGGTCACGAGCGTGCCCATCAGGGTGCCCGGATGCCACCGCAACGTCCGCCATGCGAGCCAGATCACTTCGCCGCTCCTCCCTGGGCCTTTCCTCCAGGGTTCCTGCGGGGAGGGGGCGGTTCCTCCTCTGCCGGGGTGATCTTCCCGGAGCGGGAGGGGACCGGGGTCCCGGTACCGGGGTACTTGCGGACGCCGATCGTTGATCTAGCGTGGGTCTCGAGACAACGGAAAAGAGGGCATCAGATGCTGCGAACCATCAGGCTCCTTTGCACGATTGTCACCACGTTCGTCCTGGCCGTCGCCCTGGGCGGCCCCGCCGGAGCGACCTCGGACCCTCCGGAGTCGATCTCCTTACCCAACGGGTTCCGGCCCGAAGGCATCGCCATCGGCTCGGGCCCCTTCGCCTTCTTCGGCTCCCTGGCGAACGGCTCCATCTACCGCGCCGACCTGCGCACCGGACGCGGCGCGATCATCAGTGAGGGGCCCGGCACGCCGTCGGTCGGGTTGAAGATCGACGAGCGCGGACGGCTGTTCGTCGCGGGCGGCACGGCCGGGGACGCCCGTGTCGTCGACGCCCGCACCGGGAAGGTGCTGGCCTCCTACCGGCTGGCCACCGGAGCGGCGTTCGTCAACGACGTCGTCCTCGCCCAGGGCGCCGCCTGGTTCACCGACTCCACCAACCCGGTGCTCTACAAGCTGTCGCTGCGCGGCGGCCGGCTGCCCGCCGAGGTGGAGCGCATCCCGCTCACGGGAGATCTGGTGTACGGCGCCGGCATCAACGCCAACGGCATCGCGCCGGCCCCTGACGGCCGGGGCCTGATCCTGGTGCAGTCGAACACCGGCACGCTGTTCCGCGTGGACAGGTCCGGGGCGACCCGCCGCGTGGACCTGGGCGGCGAGACGCTGCAGAACGGTGACGGCCTGCTGCTGCGCGGCCGGACGTTGTACGTGGTGCAGAACCGGCTCAACACCGTGGCCGTCGTGCGCCTGAACCGCGAGGGGACCGAGGGCCGCGTCGTCCAGCGGGTGAGCAGCCCCCTGTTCGACGTCCCGACGACCGTGGCCGCCTTCGGGTCCCGGTTGTACCTGCCCAACGCCCGGTTCACCACGCCGCCGACCCCGGACACGACGTACAACGCCGTCTCCATCGCCCGTCCCTGACGGGATGGCGCTGCGCCCGGACCGGATCGGCGCCGATCCGGTCCGGGCGTCTTGCCCCGCGGGGTCAGTGACGGGCTTCGGCGGTGCTCTTCAGGGCCTTCAGCCAGGCTTCGAGACCCATTCCGAGGAACTCGGTGGCCAGGGGCACGTTGGTCTCGATCTGGTCGCCGGCGTGGGTCTCCTCGGTGCGGACGAGGACGCCGCCCTTGACCTTCGTGAAGGTCCAGACGTGGACGCCCTGGTCGATGCGGAGTCCCTTGCCGATCGCGGGCCCGGTCCAGCGGATGCACTTCTGGTCCTTGAGCTGCCGGACGGTCGAGGTGATGGTGAGCGTCGTGGCCGGGGTGACCGGGGTCTCGGGCACCGGGGTGGTCCAGCGGAACCGCGAGTTCTTCCGGAGCGGGCCCTTGTCCAGGCGCTTCGCGCTCGTGACGGGCTTCTGCCACGACGGCCAGCGTGCCACGTCGGTCTGCAGGTTCCAGATGGTCTTCAGCGGCGCCTTGATCAGGATCTCGGAGCGGTACCGGATCTTGGCGGCGGGGTCGACGCCTTCCCCGCGGCACTGGAGCCCGCCCTTGTGCTGAGGGGTGGCGGCCTGCGCGGGCGGGACGGCTCCGGCGAGGAGACCGGCGGCGACGAGCGAGACCGTGGCTGCGGCGATGCGGGTGCTGAACATGGTGGTCGTTCCTTTCGGTGGTGTCGGTTCAGTGCCGGCGGGCGCGGAAGAGGGCGACGATGAGCGCGGCGGACGCGGCGACCATCAGCCCGGCGAACCCGGGGTGCATGTCCTTGGACAGGCTCGGCGCGCCGTCGGGCCGGGTCAGCCAGATGACGAGCGGGATCAGGTAGCTGACGGCCACGAGCGCGGCGGCCCGGCGAACCATCCGGTCGCGGACGCGGAGCAGGGCACCGGCCAGCGCGATCGTGACGGGAATGCCCGACAGCAGGGCGAACTGGCCGACCACCATGACGGGGACCGCCCAGGCGGAGACGGTCACCGCCAGAGGAGCGGGCCGGCGGGTGGGCGCGGGTGCAACGGAGGTGGCCGTCATGACATGTCCCTTGGCTAGAACTTCTTGCTTGCGTTAGAAGTTATAACCGAGCAGCGAAGGAGATGTCAATAAGGTTCGTGATAGCCTCTAACTGAATCTTCACGATGTAGCTTCACCGGCGAAGGCGGCAGGTCATGGCGGCGAACACAGCAACCCCCCGCGAGCGCTACCGCACGCAGGTCCGCGCCGAGATCAAGCAGCACGCCTGGGAACAGATCGCCACCACCGGAGCCTCCGCGCTCTCCCTCAACGCGATCGCCAAGCAGATGGGCATGAGCGGCCCCGCGCTCTACCGCTACTACGCCAGCCGCGACGAACTGATCACCGAACTCATCAGAGACGCCTACCGCAGCCTCGCCGACACCATCCAGGCGGCCGCCGCCACCGGCGCGGACCTGCGCGCGCTGGCCTACGCGCTGCGCGCGTGGGCGCTGGAGGACCCCCAGCGCTACCTGCTCATCTACGGCACTCCGGTGCCCGGCTACCACGCGCCCGACGACATCACGCTCATCTCCGGCGAGACGATGGCCGTCCTGCTCGACGCCTCCGCGGCGCTACCCGGCGAGCGTTCGGCGACGCCGTTCGACGCGCATCTGGAGGAGCACCGCCACTGGGCGGCCGGCAACCCCGCCCCGGCCGCGGTCCTGCACCGGGCGCTGAGCTTCTGGACCCGGGTGCACGGCGTCCTGTCCCTGGAACTCGCCGGCCACTTCGCCGGCATGGGCTTCGACCCCGCCCAGCTGTTCGCCGCCGAACTGGACGACCTCCTGAAGGAGTGAGTGCCGGGGGAGGGCGCCCCCGGCACGGGGGTCAGCGGCCCGCGGCGCCGAGCTCGGCGACCGCGGCGACGACCTGGTCCACCTCCTGCTCGGTGTTGTAGTAGTGCGGCGACAGGCGCAGGCACCAGTCGACGTCCTTGTCGCCGAAGTCGAACTGCGCGAATTGGCGGAAGCTGAGCGCCGTGTTGATCCGGCGCGCGTCCATGGCCGCCTTGTACGGCTCGGCCCGCCAGCCCTCGACGGCGAAGGTGACCAGGGCGCCCAGCTCCCGGCCCTGGTCGAGGACGCGCACTCCGGGTAGCTCGGCGAGCCGGTCGCGCAGGCCGGCGGCCAGGGCGGGGGTACGGCGGGCGATGGCGTCCATGCCGACCTCGCGGGCATAGCGTGCGGCGGCGGCGCAGCCGAGCACGGTGGCGTAGGGGAACTCCCAGTCCTCGAACCTGGCCGCCGTCTCGACGGGCTGGTAGCGCTCCGGCTCCACCCAGCGTGCGCCGTACATGTCGATGAACAGCGGCTCATAGCCGGCGCGCAGCACGCGGTCGGACACGTACAGGAAGCCAGACCCGCGAGGTCCGCGCAGGAACTTGCGGCAGGTGGCGGTGAGCATGTCGCAGCCGATCTCCGCGACGTCGATCGGGTACTGGCCGAGAGACTGACAGGCGTCGACCAGGTACAGCAGGTCCAGCTCACGGCAGTGCCGGCCGATGTCGGCGACGGGCTGGACCAGGCCGGAGTTGGTGGGGATGTGGGTGGCGGCCACCAGCCGGGGGCGGTGGCGGCGCATCAGGTCCGCCATCGCCGCCACGTCCACGCCGCCCTCGGGGAGGTCGGGCGCGTGCACCACCCGCACGCCGAACCTCTTGCCCAGCGACAGGAAGGCGATCTGGTTGGAGATGAAGTCGTTGCGGGTGGTCAGGATGACGTCCCCGGCCGCGAACGGGATCGCCGACAGGGCGGTGGAGAACGCGTGGGTGGCGCTGCCGGCGAAGGCGATGTTCCCGGGAGCGCAGTTGATCAGGGCGGCGGTCTCGGCGTAGAACGCGCGGACCTGCTCGGCGCGGGCGGCGGCGGCTTCGTAGCCGCCGATGGCCGCCTCCAGCCGCAGGTGGTCGAGCATCGCGGTGAGCACGGGCGTGGCCAGCAGCCCGCATCCGGCGTTGTTGAAGTGCACGACGTCGCCGGCGCCGGGGGTGTCCGCGCGCAGAGCCGCGACGTCTAGTAGCGGTTCCGGGTGAATGTCAGAAGCACTATTATGATTTCTCATGTCCGACAGTAGCAGTTCGGGGGAGTTGGCGGCCAGGATGCGGGAGATGGTCGCCCGGCTGTCGCCCGGCGACCGGTTGCCCAGCAGCCGGGAGCTGATCCAGCGATACCGGGTCGGCCCCGCCACGGTGTCGCAGGCCATCGCCTTGCTCGCCGCCGAGGGCGCGGTCATCACCCGCCCGGGCAGCGGCACCTACGTGGCGGCCCGCCCCCGGCAGCGCGCCGAGGCGGCCGACACCGCCTGGCAGACCGTCACCCTCGCCGACCGGAGCGTGGACACCCGCATCCTCACCGGCCCGCCCGGCCCGGCGCCCGAGGGGACGATCATGCTGGACGGCGGCTACCTGCACCGGTCGCTGCAGCCCGCCCAGATCCTCACCGCGGCCCTGGGCCGCGCGGCCCGCCGCCCCGACGCCTGGGACCGCGCCCCCGCCGGCGGCCTGGCCGCGCTGCGCAGCGTGTTCGCCACCATGACCGGCGACGTGAGCGCGGACGACGTCCTCGTCACGGCCGGCGGCCAGAGCGCCCTGTCGATGGCGTTCCGGGCGATCGCCGCGCCCGGCGACCCCGTCCTGGTGGAATCGCCCACCTACCCGGGCGCGATCGCCGCCGCCAAGGCGGCCGGCCTGCGCCCGGTGCCGGTGCCGATGGACGACGACGGCCTGCAGCCCGGCCTCCTGGCCGACGCCTTCGCCATGACCCGCGCACGCCTGCTGTACTGCCAGCCGACCTACCACAACCCCACCGGCGCAGTGCTGGCGCCCCAACGCCGCCGGCAGGTCATCGACGCGGCCAGGGCGGCGGGCGCCTTCGTGATCGAGGACGACTACGCGCGGCACCTCGGCCACGGCACGCCGGTGCCGCCGCCCCTGCTGGCCGACGACGGCGACGGCACCGTGGTCTACCTGACCTCGCTCACCAAGCCGGCGGCGCCGAGCCTGCGCATCGGCGCCCTGGTGGCCCGGGGCCCGGTGATGGCCCGCCTGCGCGCCATCCGCATGGTCGACGACTTCTTCGTCACCCGCCCGCTCCAGGAGACGGCGGTCGAACTCCTCAGCTCTCCCGCCTGGGACCGGCACGTCCGCACCCTGGCCGCGGCGCTGCGGGAACGACGCGGCGCCCTGGTGGCCGCCCTCGCGCGCGAACTCCCCGGCTGGACCCTCGCCCATGTCCCGGCGGGCGGGCTCCACCTGTGGGTCCGCCTGCCGTACGGGGCCGATGACAGCGCGATCGCCGACACGGCCCGTCAGTACGGCGTGGCCGTCAGCGCGGGCAACCGCTACTTCGCCACCGAACTGCCGGGAGCCTGGCTACGCCTCGGCTTCGCCGCCACCGGCGACCACGCCGAACTGGCCGAGGCCACGCGCCGCCTCGCGGCCGCCTGCGGGGCGTCATGACGGCTCACGGTGCAGCACCTCCCGCTCCCATGCGCCCTTCGGCTGCGTGTGCAACCGCCAGTAGTGCTCGGCGATCAGGTCCGGGTCGAAGAACGTCCCCGCCGCCACCGGCCCGTCCACCGTGACACCGGCCACGTGCACCCCCGCGGCCCCGAACCGCTCGTCCAGCACGCTCACCAGCGTCCGCACGCCCGCCTTGCCCAGCGAGAGGCTCACATAGTCCGCCTTGGGCTCCGGCATGCCACCGGTGACGATGAACGACCCCGACCCCCGGCGCGCCATCGCCGGCAGCACGTGCGCGGCAGCCGTATGCGCACCCACCACGTTGACCGCCCAGGCGTCCAGGTGCTCGCGCGCCGTCAGCTCGCCTGGCCCGTCCGGCCGGACGACGGCCGCGTTGTAGACCACGACGTCCGGCAGCCCGTGCCGCTCGGCCGCCGTGTCCAGCGCCGCACGCAGGGCCGGTTCGTCGGCGCTGTCGGCGCGCAGGCACGTCACCGGCACGCCGGACGGCGACAGCGTCCGGGCCACCGCCTCGAGCGTGTCCTGCGCCCGTGCCACCAGCGTGAGCGCCAGCCCTTCTCGCGCGAACCGCCGGGCCACCGCCGCGCCGATCCCGGTTCCGGCCCCGATCACCACCGCAGAACCCATCACCCGCTCCTTCCCGGGGAAGCCGACACACCTCGGGGAACGTTAAGGTGTCACACCGATGTGAAGGTCAAGCCCGGGGGGACGGCATGCAGATCAGCGCCCTGGCCGGCAGGACGGGCGTGAGCCGGCGGCTGCTGCGCTACTACGAGGAGCAGGGCCTGCTGAAGCCGGTCCGGCTCCCGAACGGCTACCGCGACTACGCCGAGTCCGAGGTCACCACCGTCCGCCACATCCGCGCGCTGCTGGAGGCGGGCCTGCCCACCGCGGTCATCGCCGATCTGCTGCACTGCGTCCACGACGACGACGGCCGCCCGGTCCCCTCCACGTGTCCCGGCATGGTCGGCAACCTGCGGCGCGAGCAGCGCAGGATCGCCGCGGAGATCACCCGCCTGCAGTCCTCCCACCAGGCCCTCGACACCCTCCTGAGCGCCGCCGAAGGCACGTAGAAGCTTCACCCGCCATGATGTGCTCATCCCGTGACCGCATCGGGCCTGACGGCGTCGGCGAAGTCGCGTTCGATCAGGGCCGCCGTGGTGGACAGCTCGACGACCCAGCCCTGCAGCCGCCTGCGGTCGAAGCGGGCGGTCGGCATCGCCAGGCTGATCGCGGCCACCGTCCCGCCCGACGCGGCTCGTACGGCGGCGCCGATGGCGGTGACGCCGGTCTCGGTGAGCTGGTCGTTGACCGCGAAGCCGCGCTTGCGGACCAGGGTCAGCTCGCGGCGCAGGCGGGGCAGGTCGATCTCGCCGGATCCCTCGTACAGCGCCTCGAGTTCCCCGGGCGGCAGCGCGGCCAGCATCATCTTGCCGCCGGAGGCGAGGTGGGCGGGCAGGGACTGGCCGACGCGGTCGCCGACCCGCAGCGGCCGGCTGCACTCGACCGTGGTGACGAAGCGCACCTCCGTGCCGACGAGCACCACCAGGTTGGTCGACTCGCCGAGCCGGTCGGTCAGGGCCCGCAGGTGCGGCAGCGTCACCCGGCGCAGGAGGGCGAGGGGTGCCTCGCTCACCCGGGCGGGGCGGAGCATGCGGCCGGGGACGTACTTGCGGTCGGCCGTGCGTTCGGCGAAGTCTCGGTAGACCAGCATCGCCAGCAGCCGGTGGGCGGTGGAGGGGGAGACGCCGAGGCGTTCGGCCGCGTCGGTCACGCGGAGCTGCCCCTCTTGCTGAAGGGTCTGCGCGAGCAGCAGGGCGTGGTCGACGGAGTCGATCGCGTACGGCGGTTTGTTCTTCACAGTAGAAAACTGTATCCCTCACTACGGAATATCCCCATAGTGTGAAGTATGACATCCACCGAGAGCCCGGTTCGTATCGCGGCCTCCGACGGCCCCGGCCAGCCGGAGCGCACCGCCGACCTGGACGCGCTCTACCGCCGGTTCGAGGACGAGCTGCTGGTGCCCCTGTGGACGGAGATCGGCGACCTGATGCCCGTGCACCCCACGCCGGCGGCACGGGCGCACCTGTGGCGCTGGGACACCCTGCTGCCGCTGGCGGGCCGGGCCGGTGAGCTGGTCCCGATCGGCCGGGGCGGCGAGCGTCGCGCGATCGCGCTGGCCAACCCGGGGCTGGGCGGCGCGCCGTACGCGACTCCGACGTTGTGGGCGGCGATCCAGTACCTGTGCCCGCGCGAGGACGCCCCCGTGCACCGCCACACCCAGCACGCCTTCCGCTTCGTCGTGGAGGGCGAAGGCGTGTGGACGGTCGTCGACGGCGACCCGGTCGCCATGCGGCGGGGCGACTTCCTGCTCACCCCCGGCTGGCGCTTCCACGGCCACCACAACGTCAGCGACGCGCCGATGGCCTGGCTCGACGGCCTGGACATCCCGTTCGTCCACCACACCGGCTCGGCGTTCTTCGAGCTGGGCCCGGACACGATCGACGAACGGGCGACCCCGGCGCGGTCGCGGTCCGAGCGCCTGTGGGCGCATCCCGGCCTGCGCCCGGTGTCGTCCGCGGGGGAGCGCACCGGCAGCTCCCCGATCGCGGCCTACCGCTGGGAGCACACCGACCAGGCGCTGGCCGACCAGCTCGCCCTGGAGGACGAAGGCCATCCGGGCGTGGTGGAGCCCGGGCACGCGGCGGTGCGGTTCACCAACCCGACGACCGGCGGGGACGTGCTGCCGACCATCCGGGCCGAGTTCCACCGCCTGCGCCCCGGCGCCGTGACCGCGACCCGCCGCGAGGTCGGCTCGTCGGTCTTCCAGGTGTTCACCGGGGAGGCGAGCGTCCGCGTCGGCGACGCCGCCTGGACGGCCACCCGCGGCGACCTGTTCGCGGTCCCGTCGTGGCAGTCGCTGACGATCTCGACGCGCTCCGGCGCCGACCTGTTCCGCTTCAGCGACACGCCGATCTTCGAACGGCTCGGCCAGGATCGCGTGCGGACCGAGGGGGCCGCGCGATGAGGCTGGCGACCATCCGCACCGGGGACGGGACGCGCGCGGTGCGCCTCGACGGCGACCACTACGTCGAGCTCGGGGCCGCCGACGTGGGCGAACTGCTGCGGCAGCCCGGCTGGCGGGCGGCCGCGAGCGCCGCGGACGGCCCCGCCCGGCGCGCCGACGGGCTCGCGTTCGCGCCCGTCGTCCCCCGGCCGGGCAAGATCGTCTGTGTGGGGCTGAACTACCGCGCCCACATCAAGGAGATGGGGCGCGACCTGCCGCGGTATCCGACGCTGTTCGCCAAGTTCCCCGAGGCGCTGCTCGGCGCGCACGACGACATCGAGCTGCCCCCGGAGTCCGGCGCGCTCGACTGGGAGGCCGAACTGGCCGTCGTCATCGGCGCACCGGTACGGCGGGCCGCCCCCGAGGAGGCGGCCGCGGCGATCGCCGGATTCAGCGTGCTCAACGACGTGACCGCGCGCGACTGGCAGTTCCGCACACCCCAGTGGCTGCAGGGCAAGACCTTCGAGGCCACCACGCCGTTCGGCCCCGTGCTGGTCACCCCGGACGAGCTGCCCGGCGGACTCGCGCCCGAGCTCGAGCTCACCTGCCTCGTGGACGGCGCGGTGATGCAGCGAGCCGACACCGCCGACCTGGTGTTCTCCCCGGTCGAGCTGGTCGGTTACGTCTCGTCGATCCTCACCCTCCAGCCCGGCGACGTGATCGCCACCGGCACGCCGGGCGGCGTGGGGCACGCCCGCACGCCTGCCCGCTACCTCACGGACGGCGCGCTCGTGGACACCGAGATCGCGGGAATCGGCCGCCTGAGCAACCGGGTGCGCACGCCGTGACCGGGCGGGAAGCCGGCGCCGGGAGCGCCGTGAGGTGGATGGGAGCCGGGACCGCGTTGTTCCTGGCCGCCGTGGACGGGCTGCCCGGGCCCGCGTTCGCCGCGCCGTCCCCGCTGCCCGGCTGGACGCGCGCGCACGTGGTCGCGCACGTCCACTACAACGCCGAGGCGCTGCGCCGCCTCACGCGCTGGGCGCGGACCGGCGAACCCACCCCGATGTACCCCGGCGGCCGGCGCGCGGCCGAGATCGAGGACGGCGCGACACAGCCGCCGGAGCACCTGCGCGAGCTGGTGCACGCCTCCGCCGCGGCCCTGGCCGCGGACTTCGCCGGCCTGAGCCCGGACGCGCTGGCCGCCACCGTGGTCACCGCCCAGGGCCGCAGCGTGCCCGCAGCCGAGATCGCGTGGCTGCGCGCCCGCGAGGTCATGGTGCACACGGTTGACCTGGACGCCGGCCTCGCCTTCCCCGACCTGCCCGAAGACTTCACCACCGCGCTCGTGACCGACGTGGCCGCCCAGCGGTGCCGCGCGGGCGAGGCCGCCGCCCTGGCCTCCTGGCTCACCGGCCGCTCGCACCAAGCCCCGTCCCTCGGCACCTGGCTGTAGCGGGAGGAGACAGATGACCGACGAGATCCTCATCGCCGGAGGCGGCATCGGCGGCCTCACGACCGCGCTGGCCTGCGCGCGGTCCGGACGCCGCGTCCGCGTGCTGGAACGTTCCGAAGAGTTCGCCGAGATCGGCGCCGGGCTGCAACTCGCCCCCAACGCCACCCGCATCCTGGACCGGCTCGGCGTCCTCGGCCGGGTCATCGCGGCGGGCGTGCTGCCCGAGCGGCTGGTCTTCAACGACGCGCTCACCGGCGACCGCCTCACCCACCTCGACCTCGGCGAACCCTTCCGGCAGCGGTACGGCGGGCCGTACGTCGTCCTGCACCGCAGCGACCTGCTGGACATCCTGGTGGCCGCCTGCCGCGAGCACGGCGTCCAGCTCGACAACGACCGGCACGTCACCGGCGTCACCAGCCGCTCCGACGGCGTCACGGTGAGCTGCGCCGACGGCACCGGCTACCACGGCGCGCTCGTGGTGGCCGCCGACGGGCTGCGCTCCGGGCTGCGGGCCCTGCTCAGCGACGACGAGCCCGTCTGCTCCGGCTACGTCGCCTACCGCGGCGCCGTGCCGATCGAGGAGGCGGGCGCGCACGGCGCGCTGACCGACGTCGTGGTGTGGCTGGGCCCGGGGCTGCATCTCGTGCAGTACCCGCTGCGCGGCGGCCGGATGTACAACCAGGTCGCGGTCTTCCGCAGCCGGCGATTCGCCGAAGGGCACGCCGACTGGGGCCTGCCCGGCGAGCTGGACGAGGCGTTCTCCGTCACCTGCGACCGGGTGCGCGCCGCCGTACCGGCGTTGTGGCGGGATCGGCGCTGGCCGATGTCCGACCGCGAGCCGATCGGCGACTGGGTCGCCGGGCGGACCGCGCTGCTCGGCGACGCCGCCCACCCCATGCTGCAGTACCTCGCGCAGGGCGCCTGCCAGGCCATCGAGGACGCCGCCGCGCTGGCCGACGCCGTCGACCGCCACCTGCCCGCCGGGCACGGCGCGGCCGGGGACGTGGACAAGGCGCTGCGCGCGTACGCCGCCGAGCGCATCCCGCGCACCGCCCGCGTGCAGCGCACCGCCCGCGTGTGGGGCGACATCTGGCACGTCGACGGACTCGCCCGCGACCTGCGCAACGCCCTATTCTCCCGCCGGGAGGCGGGGGACTTCAGCGACACCGACTGGTTGTACGGCCCCGGGCCGACCGCATCGAAGGAGACCGCCCATGCCTGACCGAACCAGTGGCCTGCTGCCCCCCGAAGCCGCCCGGCTCCTGGACCGGGAGTGGAAGCTCCTGGTGGCCGGCAAGCTCACGCCCGCGGCCCGCGGCCGCACCTACGCCAGGGTGAGCCCCTACACCGAGAGCGTCATCGCCCACGTGCCCGACGGCGACGCCGGCGACGTGGACGCGGCCGCGCGGGCCGCCGCCGACGCCCGCGCGACGTGGCGGGAGATCCCCGCGGCCGAACGGGCCCGGCTGGTGCTGGAGCTCGCCGACGCGATCGAGGCGCACGGCGAGGAACTGGCGCTGCTGGACACCGCCGACGCCGGCTCGCCGATCACCAACTCCCGCTTCGACGTGGCGACCGCTCTCGCGCAGCTCCGCCTGTTCGCCGGGCTCGCCCTGGAGCTGAAGGGCACGACCGTGCCCGCGAGCACCGGCCTGCACGTCACCGTGCGCGAACCGGCCGGCGTGGTCGCCCGCATCGTGCCGTACAACCACCCGCTCATGTTCGCCTGCAAGATCGCGGCGCCGCTGGTCGCGGGCAACCCGACGATCCTCAAACCGCCGGAGGCGGCGCCGCTGTCCGCGCTGCGCCTGGCCGAGCTGGCGGCCGGCATCTTCCCGCCCGGCGTGCTGTCGGTCGTCGTCGGGGACGGCCCCGCCGTACCGGATGCACTGGTACGGCACCGCCACGTGCGCCGGATCGGCTTCATCGGCTCGGAGCCGACCGGGCGGGCCATCCAGCGCGCCGCCGCGGAGACCGGCGTCAAGGACGTCTCCCTCGAGCTCGGCGGCAAGAACGCGATGGTCGTCTTCGGCGACGCCGACCTGCGGGCCGCCGCCGAGGGTGCGGTGTCCGGCATGAACTTCACCTGGTCCGGCCAGTCGTGCGGGTCCAACTCGCGGCTGCTGGTCCAGCGGGAGATCCACGACGAGCTGGTCGAGCGGGTCGTGCGGATCATCGAGGGCCGCCGGATCGGCGACCCGTTCGACGAGGGCACCGAGCAGGGCACGATGATCAACCGCGCCCAGTACGACAAGTCGCTGGCCTACATCGACCTCGCCGTCCGCGAGGGCGCCACCGTCGTCACCGGCGGCGGCCGGCCCGCCGGCCTGGACCACGGCCTGTTCGTGGCTCCCACGGTGTTCACCGGGGTGCACCCGAGCTCACGCATCGCGCAGGAGGAGGTCTTCGGGCCGCTGCTGTCGGTCATCCCCTTCGACGACGAGGCCGAGGCCGTGCGGATCGCCAACGGCGTGCCGTACGGGCTGACCGCCAGCGTGTGGACCGCGGACGTCAGCCGCGCGCACCGCGTCGCCCATGCCTTCGAGTCCGGCTTCGTGTGGATCAACGGATCCTCCCGGCATTTCCCCAACGTGCCGTTCGGCGGCGTGAAGGGCTCCGGCGTCGGGCGGGAGGAAAGCCTCGAGGAACTGCTCGGCTACACCGAGCTCAAGGCCATCAACATCCTGTTCTAGGAGCACCCATGCCGTACGTCATAGGCATCGACACCGGCGGCACGTTCACCGACGCGTTCGCCGCCGACCAGCACAACCGGCTCGCCGCGGCCAAGACCCCGTCCACCCCGCCGGACTTCGCCGAGGGCTTCCTCAACGCCGTCGACGAGCTGGCCGCCGAGCTCGGCATCGGCACCGCCGAACTGCTGGCCGGCACCGAGTACATCGTGCACGGCACCACCTCGACCCTGAACGCCCTGGTCACCGGTGACGTCGCCGACGTCGGCTTCCTCACCACGCGCGGGCACGCCGACTCCATCAGCATCATGAACCTCGAAGGCCGCTACGCGGGCCTGGGACCGGACGAGATCCAGCACATGGCGCGCACCGGCAAGCCGCAGGCGCTCGTGGGCCGCCACCGGATCAAGGAGATCGACGGCCGCGTCGACTACAAGGGCGCCGTCGTCGTGCCGCTGGACGAGGGCGGCGTCCGCGAGGCGGTGCGCGAGCTGGTGGCCGACGGCGTGGAGGCGATCGCGGTGTCGTTCCTGTGGTCGTTCCGCAACCCCGCGCACGAGCAGCGGGTGCGCGAGCTGATCCACGAGGAGGCGCCCGGTCTCTACGTCGCGCTGTCCAGCGACGTCAGCCCCCGCATCCGGGAGTACTCCCGCAGCGTCACCACCATCATGAACACCCAGGTCGGCCCGAAACTGGGCACCTACCTCGAGCCCCTCGAAGCCGAGCTGCGCCGCCGCGGCCTGACCGGGGCGCTGCTGGTCATGCAGGGTTCCGGCGGCTGCGTGACGGCGAAGGACGCCCCCGCGCACGGCATCACCACCATCGGCTCGGTGCTCACCGGCGGCGTGGTCGGCTGCACCCGGATGGCGGCGGCGCTGGGCACCCGCAAGGTCATCTCCACCGACATGGGCGGCACCACGTTCCTGGTCGGGCTCGTCGTGGACGGCAGGCCGGTGACCACCACGAGCACCGTGCTCAACCAGTACACGGTCAGCACGCCCATGGTGGACGTGCACACGATCGGCGCGGGAGGCGGCGCCATCGCCTGGGTGGACCCCGGCGGCAACCTCCGCGTCGGCCCGCGCAGCGCGGGGGCGCGGCCCGGCCCCGCCTGCTACGACGAGGGCGGCTGGGAGCCCACGGTCACCGACGCCGACCTGGTGCTGGGCATCATCAACCCGGACAACTTCCTGGGCGGGCGCAAGAAGCTCGACGTGGAGCTGGCCCGCGAGGCCATCGACAAGGCCGTGGCCACCCCGTTGCGGATGTCGGTCGAGGAGGCCGCGGCCGCGATCTACGCGATCCAGAACGCCCAGACCGCCGACCTGGTCCGCAAGGTGGTCGTCAACTCCGGGCAGGACCCGCGGGAGTTCACCCTGTACGCCTTCGGCGGCGCCGGCCCGATGCACTGCGCGAGCTACTCCAGGGACCTCGGCGTCAAGGAGGTCGTGGTGCCGCTCGGCTCGACGGCCGCGGTGTTCTCCGCCTTCGGCCTGGCCGCCTCCGACATCGTGCTCACTGCCGAGCGCTCCCAGCCCGCGCAGCTTCCCGTCGAGACGGCGACGGTCAACGCGGTGTACGGCGGGCTCGAGGCCGAGCTGGAGCAACGCCTGTCGGAGCAGGGGCTGGCCTTCTCCGCCGTCGCCTACGAGCGGGAGGCCGACATCCGCTACACGATGCAACTGGCCGAGGTGTCCACCCCCGTTCCGGGCGGGACGCTCACCGCCGCGCAGGTCGAGCAGGTCGGCGCCGACTTCGAGGCCCGCTACGAGTCGCTGTACGGCGAGGGCACCGGATTCCCCGACGCCGGCCTGCAGCTGATCACGTACCGGGTGCGGGCCGTCGGCACGCTGCCCATCGCGCCGACCCTGCCCGACCACCCGGAACCGGCCGGGCGGCAGCCGGAACCCAGCGGCGTCCGCGAGGTGTTCCTGGACGTCCGCGCCGGTCGCCGGCCGGCGACGATCTACGACTACGGCAGCCTGGGCACCGGCCACCGCATCAGCGGGCCGGCCGTCGTGGAGGCGCCCACCACCACGGTCGCCCTGCCTCCCGGCACGCACGCCACCGTCGACCGGCTCGGCAACCTCGTCATCCGCTTCAAGGAGGACCACTGATGCCCGTCATCCCCGTCTCCGGATCCGAGCGGTTCGCGCAGACCGGCCGGCCGCTCGACGACGCCGACACCTTCGGCGAGCTCACCCTGCACACCGTCGGCGCCGACGCGGCGGAGCGGGTCGACGCGCTGACCTACGAAGTGATCAGGCATCGGCTGGTCGCCATCACCGACGACATGGGCGAGGCGGTCAAGCGCATGTCCGGCTCCGTCGTGGTCACCGACTGCAACGACTTCGGCACCGGGATCATGGACGAGACCGGTGACACCGTGCAGGTCGGCCTCTACAACATGCAGCTCGGCTCCGCCCTGGACATGGCGGTGCGCTGGACCTTGCGCAACCGGTCGGCCAACCCCGGCATCGGTCCCGGTGACCAGTTCCTGCTCAACGACCCGTGGATCGGCGGCGGCCTGCACCAGAACGACGTCACCGTGCTGGCGCCGCTGTTCCACGAGGGCGAGCTGTTCTGCTGGACCAGCGTCGTCGCCCACCAGGTCGACCTCGGCGGGGTGTCGCCGGGCAGCTGGTCGGTCGAAGGGCACGACGTGTTCTGGGAGTCGCTGCCGATCCCGCCGGTGAAGATCGTCGAGGGGCGGCGGCTGCGCTCCGACATCGAGGACATGTACCTGCGCCGCTCGCGCGTGCCCAAGCTGGTCGGCCTGGACCTGCGGGCCAAGATCGGCGCCAACAACGTCGCCCACGACCGGCTCACGGCGCTCATCGACACCTACGGGCCCGGCACGGTCAAGGCCGTGATGAAGAAGATGATGAACGACGCCGAGACCCGGCTGCGCGCCAAGCTGCGCGACCTGCCGGACGGCACCTGGTCCGCGGTCGCGCACCAGGACGGCGCCCGCGCCGGCGACCGCGGCATCCACAAGATCGTCGTGGCCATGACCAAGCGCGACGACCGGCTGCTGTTCGACTTCACCGGCACCGATCCCCAGGTCGAGGGCATCATCAACTGCACCCTGGCCGGGCTGCGCGGCGGCATCCTGCCGATCATGCTGACCATGCTCTGCCCGGACATGTCCTGGTCGCCGGGCGGCATCCTGCGCTGCGTGGACATCGTCAGCGAACCGGGCACCATCAACAACTGCACCTTCCCCGCGGGCATCGGCAAGGGTTCGGTGAACTCCGCGTGGGCCACCCAGAACGCCGTCTCTGAGACGGTCGCCGCCATGCTGGGCACCCATCCCGAGCTGAGCCGGTCGGCGATGAGCGTGTGCTCAGGCACCTTCGACCTGGCCCTGCTGGCCGGCGTCGACCAGCGCGGCAACGGCTTCGCCACCATGCTCTGCGACTCCATGGCGGGCGGGCTTGGCGCCAGGACGGACGGCGACGGCGTCGACACCGGGGGCGAGAACTGCATCCCGATGGGCCGCATCGCCGACGTCGAGATCAACGAGTTCAGCTTCCCCATGCTGTACCTGTGGCGGCGCGAGGAGGCCGACTCGGGCGGCCCAGGGCGCTGGCGCGGCGGCGTGGGCGCCTCCAGCTGCTTCATCCCGTACGACTCCCCGGCCGGAGGCGTGCACCTGGTGGTCTCGGCCAACGGCAAGTCCGTGCCGCAGGCGCCCGGCCTGTCGGGCGGCTACCCGGCCGCTACCCAGTGGGACGTGCTGATCCGCGGCTCCAGCGTGCGCGAGCAGCTGGCCGGTGGCCGCATCCCGCAGTCCCTGCCGGAGCTCGGCGGCACGCCCGACACCCTGCCGCCGCACCTCGAGACCGATCTGGACGCCGGGGACGTGTACTTCACCCACTGGCAGGGCGGCGGCGGCATCGGGGACCCGCTGCACCGCGAACCGGATCGGGTCGCCGCCGACGTGCGCGGCGGCAAGGTGTCGCCGCGCGCGGCTCGCGAGGTGTACGGCGTGGCCCTCACCCCGGAGCGCACGGCCGACCCCGCGGCCACCGAGGCGCTGCGCCGGCGGCTTCGCTACGAGCGGGCCGGACTGACCCCGCCCGCCGGCACGGAGGGGACGAGCGCGTGAACCGGGATGTAGGCCGGCGTGCCGCGGAAAGAGCCGAGCGCGTGAACCTCGCTGTCGACCGGCGTGCCACGGAAGGAACGAGCGCATGAATCTCGATGTCAACCTGCGTGCCGACGACGGTGGCGCGGTGGTGTGCAGGCACTGCGGCGCCCGGGTCGGCGACCACGTGACCGCGCCGATGACCCATGCCCTGCGGCGCGAGCGCCCGTCGGTCGAAGCCGGGCCCGGCGTGCACGCCGACCCGTCCGCCTTCGTGGACCGGCCCATCGTGCTGCGCCAGGCGTTCTGCCCCGGGTGCCTCACCCTGCTGTCCACCGAGATCGTCCCTGCCGACGAGCCCTCCTACCGCACGTGGAGCCTGGCATGAGCCTCGCGGAGAAGATCATCGTCGTCACCGGCGCGGCCCAGGGCATCGGCGCCGCCT
Organism: Nonomuraea typhae; assembly: GCF_009760925.1. GTDB lineage: Bacteria > Actinomycetota > Actinomycetes > Streptosporangiales > Streptosporangiaceae > Nonomuraea > Nonomuraea typhae. Next base: position 29,354 of record NZ_VRLV01000008.1, on the reverse strand, counting down.
ACGCCCGCCGCCTGGTCGAGGAGGGCAGCACGGTGGTGCTGGCCGACCGCAACCGCGAAGGCGCCGAGGCCACCGCCGCCGCGCTGGGCGGCCCCGGCAAGGCCACGGCTCACGAGCTCGACGTCGCCGACCGGGCGAGCTGCCAGGCCCTGGCCGCGCACCTGGCCGACGCCCACGGCCGGGTCGACGGCCTGGTCAACAACGCCGCGATCTTCAGCACCATCCGGATGCAACCCTTCTGGGAGATCACCGACGAGGAATGGGACCGGACGCTGGCGGTCAACCTGCGCGGCCCCTGGCTGCTGGTCTCCGTGCTGCTGCCACTGCTGCGCGCCTCGGCCGGGGCGAGCGTGGTGAACATCGGCTCCGACGCCGTGCAGCTGGGCCGTACCGGCTATCTGCACTATGTCGCCGGCAAGGGCGGGGTGCACGGCATGACGTTCTCGATGGCGCGCGAGCTGGGGGAGTTCGGCATCCGCGTCAACACGCTGTCGCCGGGGCCCGTCTACACCGAGGTGGCGCGCGAGACGGTCACGCCCGCGCAACGCGAGACGATGATCGCGGCGCAGGCGCTGCACCGGCCCGCCGGCCCCGACGACATGACCGGCGCGCTGGCCTTCCTGCTCGGCGACGACTCCGCGTACCTGACCGGGCAGACGATCAGCGTGAACGGGGGGCTGGTGCACCGATGAGCAGCCAGCTCCGCGAGCTCGTCGCGTTGTCCTGCCGCGTCCTCGGCACCGCCGACCAGGGCGACCTGATCTGGGGCCATTCCTCCGCCCGCGACCCCGGGGGACGGGGCGTGTGGATCAAGGCCGCCGGCTGGGGCATGGAGGAGGTCACGCCCGAGCGCGTCCAGCTCGTCAGCCCGTCCGGCGAGGTGCTGGAGGGGGAGGGGCCGCGGCACAGCGAGTACCCGATCCACACCGAGATCATGGCGGCCCGCCCCGACGTCGGCGGAGTCGTCCACACCCACTCGCCCTACGCCGTGGCCCTGGCCGCCGCGGGCCAGGACCTGCTGCCCGTCAGCCACGCCGCCAACTACTTCGTGCCGCCCGGGGTACCGCGCTTCACCGACACCGCCGACCTCATCCTCACGCCCGAGCTGGGGCGGGCGGTGGCCGGCACACTGGGACAGGCGTCGGCGGCCTTCCTGGTCAACCACGGCATCGTCACCGTCGGCCCCACCCTGAGGGCCGCCACGGTGGCGGCGATCGTCCTGGAGCGCGCCGCGTACCAGCAGTGGCTCACCCGGGGCTTCGGCACCTGGCCGACCTGGTCGGACCCGGCCGAGTCGCTGGCCAAGCGCGCGCACATCTTCCACCCGGACGCCGTCGAGCAGGTGTGGGAGTACCTGGTCCGCCGACTCCCGGCCTGACCCCGTGCCGGTTCCCGTCCCGATCCTGTGCCGGGTGTCGGCTTGATGCTGGGCCGGTTCCCGTCCCGATCCTGTGCTGGGTGTCGGCTTGATGCTGTGCCGGTTCCCGTCCCGATCCTGTGCTGGGTGTCGGCTTGATGCTGTGCCGGTTCCGGGCTTGATGTTGGGCCGGTTCCGGCCTGGCCCTGGGCCGGTTCCCGGTTTGGCCTTCCGCCGGTTCCCCCCCGCTCGACCCTCCGCCGCTCCCGGCCTGGCCCTGCGCCGGTTCGCGGTTTGGCCTTCCGCCGGCTCACTCCGCCTGACCAGGACCGCCCGCCCGGCGGCCGGGTCAGGCGCGGCCGGCGATCCGGTCGAGCAGCTCGGCCAGCAGCAACCGCTCGCCCGGGCTGAAGCCGCTCTCCACCTCCTCCACAAGGGTCCGCAGCGCGACCGCGTGCCGTACCGCGGTGTCCTCGTGTACGGCGGGCCCGCGCACCGGATCATCCGCTGGTACGGCGGGCCCGCGCACCGCGATCGCGGCCAGGACGGACTCGCGCAGCGCGGCCGACACCGCGAGCTGCCGCTCCTCGGGCGGTACCGAGATCAGGCTGAGGGTCACGCCCATGCTGGCCGCGTGGATCATCTGCGCGGCCCGCTCCACCGGCACGCGCAGCAGGCCCGCCGCCGCGGCGCGGTTCAGCATCTCGCGCAGGATCTCCTGGGCCTGCCGGGCGGGGTCGTCGGCGGCGTGCTGTTGGTACATCAGCCGGTAGTGCGCGGGGTGCCGCAGCCCGAACTCCACGTGGAGGTCCCAGCCGGCGCGCAGGTCGTCGATCGGGTCGCCGGAGGGCGGCTGGTCCTTCTTCTCGGCCAGGTAGCGGGTGAAGCCGTCGGCGGCCACCGCGTCCAGCAGGCCCTGCATGTCGCCGAACAGCCGGTAGATGGCCGGTGGCTGGACCCCCGCCGCGGCACTGACCGAGCGGGTCGTCACCGACTCCTGTCCCTGGGTCGCGAGCAGGTCCGCCGCGGCGGCGATGATCCGCTCTCGCATGTCTTCGCGCTTCGCCATGGATCGATGATAACAAGTTTCTGCTATCGTCGGTTGCATCGCTGTTAACAGTAATCTAGTATCGCTGTTATCAGCTCGCGAGAAAGGCGGCACATCATGACGGAGCTCTCGGGGAAGACGGCCGTCGTCACCGGCTCGTCCAAGGGCGTCGGGCGCGCGATCGCCCAGCGCCTGGCCGAGCGGGGTGCGAACGTGGTCGTCAACTACCTCGGCGACGAGGAGGCCGCCCGGCGCTCGCACGAGGCGATCCTGGCCACGGGCGTCAAGGCGATCGCGGTCAGGGCCGACGTCTCCACCAGCGCGGGCGTCGCCGAGTTGTTCGAGCGCGCGCTGGAGGCGTTCGGCCGCATCGACATCGTGGTGGCCAACGCCGGCATCGAGAAGGTCAACATCCCGGTCACCGACGTCACCGAGGAAGACCTCGACCTGCTGCTGCGGGTCAACACCAAGGGGCCGTTCCTGGTCATGCAGGCCGCCGCGCGGCACGTGGCCGACGGCGGGCGGATCATCAACATCTCCTCCAGTTCCACGGCCCGGCCGCAGCCCGGGCTCGGGCTCTACGGCACCAGCAAGTCGGCGCCCAACTACCTGACCGAGGTGCTGGCGCTGGAGCTCGGCCCGCGCCGGATCACCGTCAACTCGCTGCAGCCCGGGCCCGTCGACGGGGCCGGCATCTTCACCGGGGTCGACGACGCCGAGCCGTACAAGAAGGCGCTGCGCGACAGCGTCCCGCTCGGACGGCTGGCCACGCCCGCCGACGTGGCCGACGTGGCCGCGTTCCTGGCCGGGGAGGAGTCCTTCTTCGTCACCGGCCAGCGCATCCTCATGAACGGCGCCTCCAGCAACTGATCACACCATCCGGAAGGAAACACCCACCATGAGCACCACCACCATGCGCGCGGTCCAGATCACCGAGCCGGGCGCGCCCTTCTCCGTCACCCGCGTCGCCGTGCCCGAGCCGGGTCCCGGCCAGGTCCGGGTCCGGGTGCACGCCTGCGGCGTGTGCGGCGGCGACGCCATCGCCCGTTTCGGCCTGCTCGGCGTACGACTGCCGCGCGTTCCCGGCCACGAGGTCGCCGGTGTCGTGGACGCCGTCGGCGCGGGTGTCACCGTCTGGCAGCCCGGCCAGCGCGTGGGCGCCGGCTGGCACGGCGGCCACTGCTTCACCTGCGAGTTCTGCCGCCGCGGTGACTTCGTCAACTGCGAGCAGCGCGCGATCGTGGGCGTCAGCTACGACGGCGGCTACGCCGAGTACCTGCTCGCGCCGCAGGCCGCGCTCGCCCGCGTCCCCGAGCAGCTCAGCTTGGAGGAGGCCGCGCCGCTGATGTGCGCGGGCGTCACCACCTACAACGCGCTGCGCAACAGCGGCGCCCGCCCCGGTGACACCGTCGCCGTGCACGGCCTCGGCGGCCTGGGCCACCTGGCCGTGCAGTACGCCGACAAGATGGGCTTCCGCGTCGTCGCCGTCAACCGGGGCCGCGACAAGGAGAGCCTGGCCCTCGACCTGGGCGCCGACGACTACGTCGACAGTGAGGCCGGCAGCGCGGGCGAGGCCCTGGCCAAGCTCGGCGGGGCCCAGGTCGTCCTCGGCACGGTCGGCGTGGCCGCCGCGCAGGCCGACATCGTCCAGGGGCTGCGTCCCAACGGGCGCCTGCTGGTCATCGCCGCCGACCACGACCACCAGCCGATCCCGGTCAGCGGCGACCTGCTGGTCTTCGGCCGGCGCGAGGTCGCCGGCTGGTACAGCGGCCACGCCCAGGACAGCGAGGACGCGATGAACTTCGCCGCCCTCACCGGTGTCCGGCCGCTGGTCCAGACCTTCCCGCTGGAGTCGGCCGAGGAGGCGTTCCAGTCGATGGGCAGGGCCCGCTTCCGCAACGTGCTGACGGTCTGACCTCGTTCGGCGGGTGCGCGTCCCTACAATGGCCGGATGATTCGCGCACTACGCCTAAAAGATCGCAAAGCACCTGCTGACTCCCCGATGACGTGCTGAGCGCGGCCGGGCTGAGCGCCGACGAGGAGACCGCCTACCGGCTCCTGGTCAGGACCTCCGGGGCGGCCCCCGCCGAGCTGGCGGAAGAGGCCGGCGTCACGGAGGAGGCGGCTCAGCTGGTGCTCGGCTCCCTGCTGGCCAAGGGCCTGGCGCGCGTCGTGCCGGGTGAGCCCGACAGGTTCACTGCGGTCGCGCCCGACGTGGCGCTCGCCGCCCGCCTGCACCGGCGGCAGGAGGAGGTCGATCGGGCCAGGCAGGCCGTGGAGCAGCTCACGGGGGAGTACCTCGCCCACGCGCGGCGCCGCGAGGCCGCCCAGCTCATCGAGGTGCTCACCAGCAGGGCGGCGTTGCGCGAACAGCTGCGCCTGATGCAGGACAACGCCAGGAAGGAGGTCGTGAGCCTGTGTCGCGCCGGGCATGTGGTGATGACCTCACAGGAGAACCTCGAGGAACTCGCCGCGCTGCGCCGCGGGGTCGGCTTCCGGGTGCTGTACGAACGCGCCCTGCTCGAGGAGCCCGGCATGCTGGTCAACCTCGCCGAGGGGATCGAGCTCGGCGAGGAGGCGCGTTCCCTGCCCGCCATCCCGGTGCGGATGATCATCGCCGACGGCGAACTGGGCGTGCTGCCGCTGGTCCAGCACACCGGCGGGCTGACCCAGCTCACCGCCGCGCTGGTCCGGCCGAGCAGCCTGCTGGAGGCGCTCAAGGCGTTGTTCGAGAGCCTGTGGGAGCGCGCCACCCCCGTCGGGCGCGCCACGCCGGGCAGCCCGCTCGACGCCGACCATCGTTACCTCCTGTCGCTGCTGCTGGCGGGGGTGCCGGACAAGTCGATCGCCACGCAGCTCAAGGTCTCGCAGCGGACCGTCCAGCGCCGGATCACCGACCTGATGGAGCGGGCCGGCGCCCAGACCAGAATGCAACTGGCCTGGCACGCCGCCCGCGAGAACTGGCTGTAGCGGTCGATGAGAAAGAGCTGTGCCGGTCAACGTGAACCAGGTGTGCCGGTCGATGTGAATCAGGTGTGCCGGTCGATGTGAATCAGGTGTGCCGGTCGGCGTGAGCCGGGTGTGCCGGTCGGCGTGAATCAGGTGTGCCGGTCGGCGTGAGCCGGGTGTGCCGGTCAAGGTGAACCAGGCGTGCCGGTCGGCGTGAACTAGGTGTAGCGGTCAGTACGCCCTGATCACCGTCTGCCTGATCTGGTTGCCGCCGGAGTCGGTGGCCGTGACCCGGATCGAGGCATGCGGCCGCGGCGCCGCCGCGCCGTAGCGGCCGTGGCCGAGCGGCAGCACCGGGTGCCTGCGCCAGGTCGCGCCGTCGTCGTAGGACACCTCCAGCCGCAGGTCCCTGGCGTTCAGCCCGGTCAGGCCGCGCTGATGACGTACGGCGAAGCCGAGCAGGCCGGGCCGTACGTCGTAGTCGACCTGCAGCAGCGGCAGGACCTGCTGACCCGGCCTGGAGCGGAACGTCCAGGCGGTCTCGGTCGCGACCGACCGGTTCCACTCCTCCGAGGTTCGCTTGGCAGACAGCTCCAGCCGGTACTCGGCCTCCTGCGGCACGGCGGGGAAGGCGCCCCAGGCGGCCGCGCGCTCCTCGACGAGCCGGCCGTCCCTGAAGAACCTGGCCGAGACGGTGTCGTTGTCGTCGCCCGCGCGGGAGACGTGACCGGAGGCGTCGGTGAACTCGGGGATGTGGATCTGCAGGGTGTCGCCCTCGCGGGTGGAGGGCTTCAGCCAGGCGGGGATGGCCGGGCGGATGACGGCGTCGTGCCAGCTCTCGGTGAGCCGCTCACCGGGCCGGTAGGTGCGGGGCGGCTCGGTGAGGCCGGTCTGCAGCTGCTGGAAGTCGCCGTAGACGAAACGATGGTTGACCAGGTGCTGCCAGAAGGACCCGTCGGCGCTGACGTACTCGGCCCGCTGGGACGGCGTCTTGACGATCCGCTGCGTCTCCATCTGCCAGCCCAGGCCGTAGACCTGCCAGGGCCGCCAGCCGAACCGCTGCTCCTTGGCCCAGGGGAAGCCCCCCAGGTCCTGATATTTCGTGTCCACGCGGGCGGTGTTGCGGTAGCTCACCTCGTGCAGGATCTTGTCCGGGACGTGCCCGGGGGAGACCTGCATGACCTCATAGAGGTACGGCGGCGCCATCGCGCCCGTGACGTCCAGTGGCGCCCGGCCCTTCCTGACCTGCGCGAGCAGCTTCTGCCCGTGGTCGTAGGAGATCATCATGACCGGGATGGGCAGCGTCCCGTTGACCGGATTCCAGCCGTTGTCGAGGGCGTCGTCCGGCGTCATCACGATGATCGCGGCCACCGCTCCCGCCTTCACCGCGGACCTGGCGGCCTCGTCCCAGTTCACGGAGCCGTCGCCGAACACCGCGACCCTGCCCCGCGCGCCCGCCGTACCCTCGGTGAGCCGCCACAGATGGCGGCCCTCCAGGGGACCGGAGATCCCCAGGAAACCCATCGGGTAGGTGGTGCCGGCCACCCGCGCCGTGATCTTCGGCGCGGAGAGCTGCCAGCGGGAGGCGAACTCGAACGTGCCCTCGCCGACCGGCTTCGTCGGCGAGACGTTGAGACCTTCGATCGTGTCGAAGTTCGTGACGCCCTGGGAGATCTTGCGCTCGCCGTAGGCGCGGTAGGTGAAGTAGGTGAAGATGCCCACCTGCTCGACCGGTTCGCGCACCTTGACGGTCACGGGCGTGGTCTTGCGGAAGTCGAGCACCACGTCCATGTCCCGATCGACCTTCAGCTCGGGGATGACGACCATGCCGTCACGCGGGTGCATGCGGTCCCACGCGGTCCCCAGCGCGAGCGCCTGGGTCATGTAGGTGCCCTCGGTGACCTCCACGGTCGTGCCGTCCGGGCGCACGTGGTCGAAGACGTCGTCCTGGCGCGTGGCGCCGAACATCGACAGGGTGTCGGTGGCGAGCGGCCGGCCCGCCGCGTCCACGGCGGTGAAGCGGACCGTGTGGCGGGGGCCGGTCCAGGTGAGCGCCAGCGTGGTGTGCACGCGCACGTCGCCGGCCGTGGCCGTCACGAATCCGCCGTGCCGGCCGTAGGCCAGCTTGGTCAGGTCCACGCCGACCTTGACCTCGGCGGTGCCGCCCGCGGGGACGGTGACGGTGGGAGCGCCGAGTTCGGTGCCCTGGAGGGTGCCGGCCAGCTCCAGGACGACCGGCGCCGCCGTACCGTTGGTGTAGGTGATCGTGCCCTCGGCCTTGGGCTGTCCCTCGGGCTTCTTCTCGTGCTTGCCGAGGTTGACCACAGCGGTGGCCGTCACCTCCTGCCGCAGGGCGCGGGCCACGTCGAGGCGTCCCGCGCCGCCGTCGTCCACCGTCTGGCCGGGTACCGTCCTGGCCGCGCCCACCAGGGCGTCCTTGATCTGGGCCGCCTTCCAGTCCGGGTGGCGCTGCTTGAGGATGGCCGCCGCCCCCGCCACGTGGGGAGTGGCCATCGAGGTGCCCGACGCGGCCGTGTAGCGCTCGTCCACCGGCCGGCCCATGCCGGTTCCCGCCGCCCTGGCCGCCACGATGTCCACGCCGGGCGCCGTGAGGTCCGGCTTGGGCGCGTCGTCCAGGCGCGGGCCCCTGCTGGAGAATTCGGCGATGGCGTCCTGGGCGTCCACGGCGCCGACCGTCAGCGCGGCGCCGGCCGCTCCCGGGGTGCCCACGGAGTAGGAGGCGCCGTCGTTGCCCGCGGCGACCACGAAGAGCGCGCCGGTGCTCGCGGTGAGGTTGTCGACGGCCATGCTGAGCGGGTCGGTGCCGTCGGTGGGAGCGCCGCCGAGGCTCATGTTGATCACCGACGCGCCCTCGGCGGCGGCCCATTCCATGCCCTCGATGACGCCGGACAGGGTGCCGGCCCCGTCGTCGTCGAGCACCTTGCCGACGATCAGTTCCGCGCCCGGGGCGACGCCCTTCTTGCCGGTCCCGCCGGCGATGGTGGCGGCCACGTGGGTGCCGTGCCCGTTGCCGTCCTTGGCGTCCTCGCCGCCGGTGAACGTCTTGGCCTGCTTGACCCGGCCCGCGAGGTCCGGGTGGGTGGTGTCGACGCCGGTGTCGAGGACGGCCACCTTGACGCCCTTGCCGTCGTAGCCCGCCTGCCACGCCTCGGGCGCACCGACCTGGGGCACGCTGCGGTCGAGCGAGACCTTGACCTTGGCGTCGAGCCAGATCTTGGCCACTCCCTGCGCCAGGCTCGCCCGCGGCTCGTCCAGCGACTTCCACAGCTCGCCGATCGTGCGCTTGTCGGCCGCGACGGCCCGGCCGTTGACGCTCTCCAGCGGGGTCGCGGCGGCGGTTTTCGCGTCGTAGACGAACAGCAGGGGCAGTTTGTCCGTCGTGGCGTCGTCATAGCCCTGCTCGATCAGGTCCGTCACGGAGAACAGGCCCGGGTCCAGCCTCTTGGCCGCCAGGTAGGGAACCATGTCGACCGGCAGGACGCGCAGCTCGCCGTTCTCCTCCGTGGTCTGGAACCCCATCCGGTCGCGGCCGGGCCCCGGCTTCACCTCGACCGCCCGCCTGCCCTCGCCCGCGTCCCGGACGGTGACCACGTCACCGGTGATCAAGGTGACCTGGTGGACGCCGGCAGAAGGGACAGGCTGGGCCGCCGCGGGTGATGAAGGACTCAGCATGGCGGCGGCAGACACTCCTGCCGCCGCCACATGTGCGGACCAGTGCATGGGGTAAACCTCTCGAATCAACGTGCGGTGATCACGAGAGTGGGTGATGACCGGGCAGACCCGCCAGCGGGCAGACCTGCCGTTTGTCTGACATGTCGCTTATGTGACAACGTCAGCCTCTGAAGCGACCCTCTGTGTGACAACGTCAGCTTCTGCAGCGACCCTCTGTGTGACAACGTCAGCCTCTGAAGCGACCCTCTGTGTGACAACGTCAGCTTCTGAAGCGACCCTCGCGCGAGTAGACGCAGGTCCCGCCGCCGCAGTTCGGGCTGGAGTTCCAGCCGTCGTCGTAGGAAACCTTGCGATGGCGCTTGATCGAGCCCTTCGTCGCCTCCTGGTGGTGCCACGGCGGCACGAGGGAATCGAAGTGCTTCACGTAGTTGCCCAAGGCGTTCCTGTAGTAGATCCGGTGCCGGGCCCAGAGGGTGCTCGGCGAGCCCTGCGGGGTGCAGTTGATGACGTGGCTGTCGGCGTAGCGCTCCTTGAAGCCGCCGAAGTCGAAGGTGGTGTACGACGTCGGCGCCAGGCCGGGCACCCCGGCGTCGTCCCAGAGGGTCCAGGAGTACCACGAGACGTTGCAGGCCGCCGTGCCGGAGTTGACCGCGCTGGCCGGGGCGGTGAGGCCGCCCGCCGTGACCGGATCGCCGGTGATCCGGCGCCGCGCCAGCTCGGGCGGGAGGTCGGCGCCGTGATCCTCGACGAGCCGCCGGGGGACCGCCACGTCGGGCGGGGTGATCTCCAGGAACGTCTGCAGGAGGCTGTCGCCGTTGTCGCGCACGATGAGCGGGGCGCGGCCGATCATCCCGGTCTGGACCATCCCGACGTCGTCGGACGGTCGGCTGTCGGTGAAGGTCACCGACAGGCCCGTCGTGTAGTCGAGCTGGGCCAGGAGGATCTCGGTGTCGCTCTCCTCGGTGCCGGCGATGGCCGGGGAGGGAGCGAGAAGCAGGGTGACGGCGATCGCCGCCAGTGCTGGGCTGAATCTCATGCGGACACGGTAGGAATGGATCTTTCAGTTGCCTTAAAGGTGAGCTCAGCGCATACTTCGCGTGTGCCGGCAATCGATCATGTGCTGCCACGACCTCGGCTCATCGGCTACCTGGACCAGATCACGCGGCACCGGCTCACGGTCGTGACCGCCGGACCGGGCGGCGGGAAGACCTCGGCCATCCGCCTGTGGGCGCGCGCCCGGCCGGACGTGCGGATGAGCTGGCTGGCTCCTGTGGACAACGAGGCCCTGGTCGAGGCATTGGCCGCGCTGGTGGGACGGCCGCAGTCGGCCGGGCCGTCCGCGGACGACCCCGCCCGTACGGCCGCGCTGGCCGCCGAGATCGCCGCCGCGCTGCCGCCCTCGCTGGTGCTGGTCGTCGACGAGGCGCAGCGCATCGCCCCGCTGACCTTCGGGGCCCGCCTGCTCGAGGCGCTCTGCCTGCACGGGGGCGACAACCTGCACGTGGTCCTGATCTCGCGGTCGGCCGCGCCCTTTCCGGTGCAACGGCTGCGCGGGCTCGGCCACGTCTTCCACGTCACCGCGGAACACCTGGCCTTCACCCCGGAGGAGACGCGCTCCCTGGCCCGGACCGTGCTGGGGGAGGAGACCGGCGGGCTGGCGGAGGAGGTCCAGCGGCTCACCACGGGCTGGCCGGTCGCCGTACGGCTCGCGCTCGGCTGGCTCAGCGGGCTGCCCGCCGCCGACCGGCTGAGCCGGCTCGCCTCCGTCGCGGATCCGCTCTTCGACTACCTCGTCGAAGAGGTGCTCGACCACTGTGACGCGCGAACCCACGCGTTCCTGTGGGCGACCGCGTCCCTGCCGTGGTTCACCCCGGACCTGTGCGCGGCCATCGGCCTCGAGATCTCGCGCGAGGAGATCAGCGCGCTGGCCGCGCAGCACATCCTGATCACGCCGGGCGGCGGCGGTTACGTGGCGACGACCCTCGTCCGTGAGTTCGCCGGGGACGCGGGGCGGCCCCAGGCGGCGAAGGCCGCCCGCTGGTTCGAGGAACGCGGCTTCGTCCGGGAGGCCCTGGCCGTCTGCGCCGAACCCGCGCACCTGGTCACGATGATCGAACGCTGGAGCGACAAGATGCTGGCCGACGGGCATCCGGCCGAGCTGGTGCGGGCGTGCCACGCCGTACCGGCTGGATCGCGGACGGCCGCGATCGACCTCGCGGAAGGCCAGGCCCGGCAGGTGCAGGGCGACTGGGCGGGCGCGCTGGAGTGTTTACGGCATGCCGACGCGGCCGAGCCCGCCGTGGCGTGGCGGACGGGGATGATCCACTACCACCGCGGCGACTACCGGGCGGCGCTGGCCGCGTTCGAGCGCGGCGTCGTCGGCGATCGCGCGACCTCCGACGAAGGCATGCTGCTGGCCTGGACCGCCGGCGCCCGCTGGATGTTCGGCGACCTCGGGAACGCCGCCCGGCTGGCCCGGCGCGCGCTCGAGATCGCCTCCGGCTGCGGGGACGAGCGCGTGGCCGCCTGCGCGCACACCGCGCTGGCCATGGTCGCCCACGACGAGGGCGACCGGGCCGGCAGCGAGCGGCACAGCGGGCTGGCGATCGCCGCGGCGGAGAACGCGGGCGACCTGCTGGTGGCCGTGCGGGCGCTGTCCAACCGCGCCTCGCACCGCACCGAGGAGGCCCGCTACGCCGAGGCCCTGGCCGACCTGGAGCAGGCCGTACGGCGGGCCGAACTGGTCGGCGCGCCGGTCAACGCCGCGGTCGCCCTGCACAACCGGGCGGAAGCGCTCCTCGGGTTCGGCCGGCTCGACGAGGCCCTGACCGACTTCCGGCAGGCGCGCGACCTCCTCAGCCAGGTCGGCAGCGACAAGCAGGGGCACCCGCTGGCCGGCCTCGGCCGGGTGTACCTGGAGCGCGGCGACCTGATGCGGGCCAGGACCAGCTACGAGGACGCGCTGAACCACGCCGAACAGCTCAACGACGTGCACCTGATCCAGGCGGTTCTGGCCGGCCTGGCCCGCATCCACGCCGTGGACGACCCGGAGCGAGCCGTTGACCTGGCAGACCGCGCGGTCGCCACCGGCGGCGGGTCCGGCGAGGTCGGCGCGCTGCTGGCGGCCGGGTGGGCGTGGGCGGAGGCCGGCGACCGGGCCAAGGCCCGATCCTGCGCTGAATCGGCGCGCACGGCCGCCGCGAGCCGGCGGGACCGGGCCGCCGCGGCGGAGGCGCTGGAACTGGCGGCCATCGTCGCCGCCGACACCCCGCAGGCCCGCCGGGACCTGCTCCTGGCGGCGGGCGAGATCTGGACCGAGATCGGCAGCCGCCTGGGCGCGGCCCGCAACGCCTACGCCCGGGCCTGCCTGGAACGTGCCGGGGTCCGCGAGGCCGAGCGCGAGCTGCGGCGGGCGGGCGTCCGCGGCCCGCAGCACTCCGGCGCTGGGCTGCTGCGGGCGGTCACGCTCCTGGATCACGGCGCGGTGCGCTTCTGCGTGCTGGGCGAGGTACGGCTGAGCCGCAACGGACGAGCCGTGCCTGCCGCGGAATGGCAGTCGCGCAAGGCCCGGGACCTGCTGGCGTGGCTGGTCTGTCAGCGCGGCCGGCCCGTCGCGAGGGAGGCGGCCGTCGAGGTCCTCTGGCCTGGCGAGGACCCGGTCGGATGCGCCAACCGGCTGTCCGTCGCGCTCTCGACCGTGCGGTCCATCCTCGACCCGCAGCGCACGTTCGGCCCCGGGGCCTTCGTCAGAGCCGACAAGTACGCCATCCAGCTCGACGGGCTCCGCGTGGACGTCGAGGAGTTCCTCGCGGCCGCCGCCGAGGCGCTGCGCGCGGAGGACGACGATCTGCTCGTGGCCGCCGAGGCCCGCTACACCGGTGACGTGTGCGAGGACTCTCCCTACCACGGCTGGCTGGAGCCCCTGCGTGAGGAGGCGCGAGCCGTCCACCAGGCGGTGCTGCGGAAGATCGCCTCCCGGGCACGGCGGGCGGGCGAGCACGACACGGCGATCCGCTACCTGCTGCGCCTGCTCGAACGAGACGCCTACGACGAAGCCGCCCACCTCGACCTGACGCTGACCCTGATCAGAGCCCGCCGCCACGGAGAAGCGCGCAGGCGTTACCGGATCTACGTCGAGGCCATGGCGGACCTGGGCGTGGAACCGGCGCCGATGCCCTCGGACGCGCTGCCGTCGGCAGTGGGCGGCTGACCCGACCCGGCGCCAACTTTGTGGCCCGGGACAGCATCCAACAACCCATGGCGGATGCGCTGATCGACGGAGACCCAGAGCGACTGGGCGGCTACTGGCTGGCCGGCCGGGTCGGGGAAGGCGGCCAGGGAGTCGTCTACGAGGGCTACGACGAGAAGGGGGACCGCGTCGCGATCAAGGTGTTCCGCGGCGACCCCTCGGCCCAGCCGCGCCTGGCCAGGGAGGCCGCCGCGGCCCGCCGGGTTCCGCCCTTCTGCACCGCCCGGGTCCTCGACGCCGACCTGGACGGCCCTCGGCCGTACATCGTCTCGGAGTACGTCGAAGGGCCGAGCCTGCGGCAGGCCGCGCGGGTGTTCGCCGGCGACGACCTGCACCGGCTGGCCACCGCCATGGCCACCGCGCTGACCGCCATCCACGACGCGGGCGTCGTCCATCGCGACCTCAAGCCGGACAACGTGCTGCTCGGCCCGGACGGGCCGCGGGTCATCGACTTCGGCGTGGCTCGCACGCTGGAGATGTCCCTCACCTCGGCCCAGGTGCTGGCCGGTACGCCCAGTTACATGGCCCCGGAGGTGTTCTCGGGCGAGCGGGCCAGGACGGCGGCCGACGTGTTCGCGTGGGGCGCGACCGTGCTGTTCGCCGCGACCGGGCAGGATCCGTTCCGGGCCGACTGGCTGGGCGCGGTCATGCACCGCGTCCTTTCCCACGAGCCGGACCTGTCGGTGCTGCCGGAGCCGCTGCGGGAGCTGGTGGGCGCGGCGCTGGCCAAGGACCCGGGGGAGCGGCCCACGGCGAGGGAGCTGCTGCTCGGGCTGGTCAGCGGGGACGGCCTGGACACGGCCCGCCTGCTGGCGCAGGGCGCCGGCACCGCGGACGGAACCGGCCCTGTGGACGCGGTCGGTTCGGCCGGTCCGGCTGGTTCGGTCCGGAGAACGGCGTCGCACGGTCACGCTGCCGGCCGGGGCGCTCATGACCATCACCGCCCGTTCGCTCGCGACCCCGCGCTCAGCACGCTCGCCGAGGACGCCTACGCCGCGCTCGGCCCCGCGGAGCGGGAGCTGGTCCCCGAGCTGTTCCTGCGCCTGGTGACCGTCACCGACACGGGCGACCTGGCCGTACGGCAGGCCGCCCGCACCCAGCTGCCCGCGGGGATGGGCCCCGTCCTTCAGGCGTTCGCCTACCTGGTGTCCGCCGGCGATCCGGTGCGCCTGCTGCGTCCCGCCCTGCCGCTGGCCTGGCCCCGGCTGCGGGCGTGGATCCAGGCCGACCGGGACGGCCTGGCGCTCTATCAGCGGATCGCCGCCGCCGCCACGAGCTGGGCCGGTGGCGGGCGCAGGGACGCCGACCTGCTGCACGGCAGCACCCTGGACACCGCGCAGCGGTGGGCGGCGACCGGCCGCAGGCACATCACGCTCACCCCGGCCGAGCGCGACTTCCTGGAGGCGGGCGCCGCGCTGGCCAGGCGGAGGGGACGCAGGGTCAGGGTCCTGTCGGTGGCGCTGGCCGGCATGCTGGCGCTGGCGCTCGCGGGGGGCGGCGTCGCCGTCTATCAGAGCGGGCGGGTGGCCGAGCAGCGGGACCTGGCCGAATCCAGGCAGCTGGCGGCGCTGGCCGACTCGGTCCGGCTCAGGGACCCGGTGCTGGGCATGCTGCTCAGCGTGGCCGCGCACGACATCGCCGCCACGCCGCAGGCCACGGCGGCGATGCAGCACGGCCTCACCTCGGCGGCCACCCGGTCGTTCACCGACCCGGCCGCCGTCGCGGTCAGGGCGCTCAGCGCGGACGGCCGGCGATTGTTCAGCGCCTCCGACGGCGAGGTGCGGGTGTGGGACACGCGCACCGGACGCAGGACGGCCGCCTTCCGGCACCAGGGCGGCGACGTCATCGGGATGGCGGCCAGCCCGTCCGGCCGTACGCTCGCGCTCGCCACCGGCCGGGAGGGGGTCCGGCTGTGGGACACGGCCACCGGCGCCGCGCTCCGCCCCCGCTACCGCCTCTTCGAAGGTGCGGCCGACTACGACTTCGCGTTGTCCTACAGCGCGTCGGAGGACGTGGTGGTGGTCCGGATGGGGCAGGGCGCCACGTTCTGGAACACCCGGACGGGAGCCAAGACGCAGGTGTCCACGCTCGGCGGCGACCTGGAGGTGACGCCCGACGGAAAGACGGCCTGGTACACGCTGATGGGCGACGTCCTGCGCCGCCGGCCGCTGCCCCGCGGGCGGGAGAAGAGGATCCGGCCCTGCCCGCGCACCTGCCAGAACTTCGCGCTGAGCCCCGACGGCACGAAGCTCGCCGTTCCCGGGCCGGAGCAGGAGATCGAGCGGCTGATCGCCGGCTCGGGCAAGGAGTCCGACCGCAGCCTGTCCGGCTGGAAGGGCGGCGCCCTCTCCTGGAGCGGGGACCTGGTCGCCGCGCTGGGCGACAACGGGCTGCAGGTGTGGCGGACCGGCGACGCCACGATGATCCTCAACGAACCCGTCGTGCCCGGCGCCGCCGATCTGGCCTTCGACCCGGCCGGCCATGACGTGAGCTACCTCGCCGGCGACACCGTGGTCAGCTCCGGGCTCGACCCGTGGCCGCGCCAAGGCCAGGGTGCCCAGTTGCTCAGTTCGGACGGCACCCGCCTGCTGGCCGGCCGTACAGTCCGCAACCTCACGACGGGCAAGACGATCACCCTCCCCGAGGACACGGTCTACCCGCGCGCCTTCAACGCGACAGGCTCGGCCATCGCGACGGGCGGCGACACCGCGGTCACCGTCCACGACACCACGACCGGCAGACGGCTGGCCGAACTGCCGCTGGGCGACGAGGCGCCCCAGGCCGTGGCCTTCAGCCCGGACGGCGCCCGGCTGGCCGTCTCCGCCCAGACCTACATCCGCCTGGCGGACCTGGCCGGCAGGCGGATCTGGCAGGTCCCGTCCACCATGACCGCCGAACTCGCCTTCACCCCGGACGGACGCCACCTGTTCACCGGCGACGGCTTCCTGGACGCGGCCACCGGACGCCCGGCCGCCACCCAGCCCCTCGGGAAGGGGGTGCGGGGCCTGAGCTTCTCCACGGACGGCACCGTCTTCGGCTGGCCCGACGGCTCGGCCAGGATGGCGTTCTGGCGCCGAGGCACCCCCGAGCCGTCCTCGGCCCCGCTGCGCGACCTGCCCGCCCAGACGCAGCTGACCTTCTCCCCGGACGGCGCCCTCGTCGCGGCCGTGGACGTCGACGGGGCACGGGTCTACGACGTCGCCTCAGGAATCCCGCTCACCACCATCACCGACCCCTCGATCAGCCAGGCCGGCTTCTCCGGAGGCCGGCTGCTGGTGCTCGCCGACGAGAAACTGGCCGAGTACCCGATGGACCCGGCCACGGTGTCGCGCCGGGTGTGCGCGAGGGCGGGCCGCTCGCTCACCGAGGCCGAATGGGCCGCCTACGTGCCGAGCCTGCCGTACCGGACCGTGTGCGGAAGGTGACCGGGCGCTACGGGTACGGCGCGCCGTAGCCGCCCGAACCCCCGAACCTGCAAGGTCTTCTCACGTGATGTCGCGGCGCAAGGTGACCAGGCGGGCGGTGAGGACGACGGCGGTGACGTAGGCGGCGAACAGCAGGCCACCGGCCCAGGGTGGCAGCAGCGGGCCGGAGGTCACCTGCGTGCCGCTCAGGGCGCGGGCCGCGCCTGCGGGCAGCCACCGGCCGACGCCGGGGGCCAGGGACGTGACCAGGTAGTCCCCGTACAAGAACCACAGAAGGGCCACGATCAGCGCCGCCGCCTGGTTGCGGAGGAGGGCGCCGAGGGCCACGCCGAGCAGCGCGTACCCGGTCATGGCCAGTACGGCCCCGGCCAGCGCGGATGGGACGCCTCCGGTCAGTGGCGGCAGCCCGCGCACCGCCAGCAGGATCGCCCCCGCCACCAGGGTGGCCAGCGCCGACACGCAGGCGACGGCCAGCCCGACGAGGCCCCAGGCCACCAGCTTGGCGTTCACCACGCGGCTCCGGACCGGGGTGACGAGGAAGGTCCAGGTGATGGTCTGGTGCCGGTGTTCGCCGGTCATGGCCAGCACCCCGAGGATCAGCGTGAACACGTACGCCTGCTGGGCCATGGCGTAGACGTTCTCCACGCGGGCGGTCTCGGAGAGGGTGCTGAGGCGGTCGAAGACGAGGGCCTGCAGCACCGTCCACGCCACCGCCGTGACCGGCGCGACGGCGGCGAGGGCCAGGGCGGTACGGCCGGCACGGGCCTTGACCAGTTCGGCGCGGATCAGCGCGAGCATCGGGTCGCCTCCAGGTAGACGTCTTCCAGGCCGGCGGCGCCCGGGGTGAGGTCCGCCCGCCGTACCAGCCGACCGGCGGAGAGGATCAGGGCGTGGTCGGCGATGCGCTCGATCTCGGCCAGCACGTGCGTGGACACCAGCACGGCGCGGCCCTCTCGGGCGTGGGCGCGCAGGAACTCGCGCAGCCAGTGGATGCCCTGGGGATCCAGGCCGTTGGCGGGTTCGTCGAGCACGAGGGTCCCGGGGTCGCCGAGCAGCGCGCAGGCGATCGCCAGCCGCTGGCGCATGCCGAGGGAGAACCTGCCGACCCGCTGGTCGGCCGCGCCGGTCAGGTCGGCCTGTTCCAGCACCTCGGCCACGCGGGAGGGCGCCAGACGGGCGGCGGTGCGCAGCACGTCCAGGTGCGCGCGGGCGGACAGGCCGGGGTGGAAGGCGGCCGTCTCCAGGACGGCGCCTACCTGGGTGATGGGGTTGGGGAGCCGCGGGTACGGCGTGCGGCCGATGAGGGCGGTGCCCGAGGTGGGGGAGACCAGGCCGAGGATCATTCTCAGGGTCGTCGTCTTGCCTGCGCCGTTGGGACCGAGGAAGGCGGTGACCTTGCCCGGTTCGACGCTGAACGAGACGTCGTCGACCGCGCGGAGCGCGCCGAACGACTTGCTCAGGCCGGTGACGGTGATCGCTGCTGTCATGCCGCCGAGCCTGGCCGCGGCCGGGTGGGAGTTTCATGGCCGCGCGGGTGGACATGACGATCTCCACCGCTGGGTGGATGGTCCGGACCGTGGGGCGTGGTTACCGTGACCGGTGTGTCCCTCGTGCGGCATCCTGTCGTCCCCGTGATCCTTCGTGCGCTGGTGGTGGCGTACCTGCTCTACGGGTCGGTGTTCGCGGTGGCGGTCGCGTGGCCGAGGCTGGGCTGGGCCGGGGGCGCCGGGGTGTTCCTGTTGGCCGCGGTCACCTTCGCCGCGTGCGTACGCGGGGCGGTGTTCCGCGGTCCCGGCTATCTCCTGATGGTGGGCCTGGCCGGCGGCCTGGGGCTGCACGCCGTGGCGCCGTACACGGGCTTTTCGGCCCTCTTCGTGATCGCTTTCGCCGCGCCGTACCGGCTGCCGGTGAGGTGGGCGGCGGCGCTCGTGGCCGCCGACATCGCCGGGATCACTCTGGTGTCCCTCGCGGTCCGGGTGCCCGTCCCGGCGTTGATCGGCTTCACGATTGGGACCGTCTACGCCAGCATCCTGGCCTACCTGCTGCGCCAGATCACTCTGAGCAGAGAACTGGCCGGGCTGCGCGTCCGTGAGGCGGCTCAGGCCGAGCGCACCCATCTGGCCAGGGAGATTCACGACATCCTGGCTCATGCGCAGTCCGCGCAGATCGTCCATCTCGAGGGTGCGCGGCTGCTCCTGGAGCGCGGTGACGTGCAGGCCGGGCTGGATCGGGTCAATCGTGCGGTACGGCTGGCGCGCAGCGGCCTGGAGGAGACCAAGCGGGCCGTGGACGCGTTGCGGGACGAGGACATCCATCTGCCGGAGCGCTTGCGGCGACTGGCCGTGGAACACCGCTCGGCCGGAGGCGGGCCGTGCGCGGTCGTGATCGGGGGAGAGCTGGGTGATCTGCCGGCCGGTGCCCGACTGGCGGTGGTACGCACGGCGCAGGAGTCGCTGACGAACGTCCGCAAGCACGCGCCGGGCGCGGCGGTGACGGTCGTGTTGCGCTGCTCCGGCGGCTGGTGCGAGCTCGAGGTCCGCGTGGAGGCGACCCGCAGGATCCGCGCCGCCCACCCGGGCATCCAGGTGGTGGTGCTGACGACCTACTCCGACGACGAGTCCGTGTTCGCCGCCCTGGGCGCCGGGGCCTGCGGCTACCTGACCAAGGACACCGACGCCGAGACGCTGGCCAGGGCCATTGCCATCGTCTCCGGCGGGCAGGCGTACTTCGATCCCGATGTGCAGCGGCGGCTGGCCCGGGAGGTGGCCCGCCGGGGGCGCCGGTCCGGTGATCTGCCCGACGGGCTGACCCCGCGTGAGGTGGAGGTGCTGCGCCTGATCGCGGCGGGCCGGTCGAACGCGGAGATCGCCGGTGTGCTGTTCATCTCGGCGGCCACGGTCAAGACGCACATCAACAACCTGTTCGCCAAGGCCGGTCTGCGGGATCGGGCTCAGGCCGTCGCCTACGCCTACCGGCACGGGCTTGCTTGAGGAATGTTCCGGGCGTAGCGTTCGTAAAGTACAAACTTTACGAACGTGACGAGGTTGACGCTGGTGGAGCCGCGGGAAAGTGAATTCGTCGACCGGATGGGCCTGGTCATGGAGCGGCTGGGCGGGACGCGGACGATGGGCCGCCTCTACGCCTGGCTCATGATCTGCGACCCGCCCCACCAGTCGCTCACCGATCTGGCGGCCGACCTCGGCGTCAGCAAGACCGCGGTCAGCACGGTCGCCCGGCAGCTGGAGGCGGCCGGGATGATCGAGCGCGCGCCCACGCCGAACCGCGAGCACCGCTACCGCGTGGTCGGCGGCGGGTGGGCGCACGCCCTGCGGGTGCAGTTCGCCGGGTTGCGGCAGAGCCTGGACGCGCTGGACTTCGGGCTGTCCGTCATCGGCGAGGACCGTCCCGAGCAGCGGGCCCGGCTGGAGGAAACGCGGGAGTTCTTCGCCTTCACGGTGCGGGACGTGGAGGGGTTCCTCCAGCGCTGGCTCGACCATCGCGACGCGGCGCCACCACGAGAGGAGCGCGAGACATGAACGCGGGCAAGGTCGACTTCACCGCCATCCCCGACGACGGCGTCACCTGGACGCTCCTCGGCACCCTCTACCTGCGGGCCTGGGAGAGCCGCCTGTCGCGGCCGATCCTCGGCGACCGTTACGCGGCCGCGGCCGTCGAGCGCATCGACTACGACTTCGCCAAGCTGAAGCGGCGGGTCCGGCCCGAGAGCAACCAGTTCCTGGTGGGGCTGCGGGCCCGGCAGCTCGACGACTGGAGCGCCGCCTTCCTGTCCCGTCACCCCGACGCGACCGTGCTGCACCTGGGCTGCGGCCTGGACAGCCGGATGCTCCGCCTCGACCCGCAGGGCGACGTGCGCTGGTTCGACGTCGACATGCCCCATGTCATCGAGCTGCGCCGCCGCGTCTACCCGGAGCGGGGGCGGTACCGGATGATCGGCGCCTCGGTCACCGACGACGACTGGCTGACGGAGATCCCCGCCGACCGGCCCGTGCTGATCATCGCCGAGGGGCTGCTCCCGTACCTGGCTCCGGCCGAGGTGCGGCGTCTGCTGCTACGGCTGACCGGCCGGTTCCCGTCCGGTGAGCTGATCTTCGACGGCCTGGCGCCGTGGATCGGCCGGATGATCAAGGTGTTCGCGTGGTCGCCGCGCAATGGGCGGGACGTCGAGCGCATGAACCCCCGTCTCACCTGCGCGGAACAGGTGCCCATCACCACCCACCGCCACCGCATCCCGGTACGCCGCTACCGGATCGTCTACCAGCTCATGCACCTGGTGCCGGCGCTGCGGAACGCGTCCGTGGACTACCGGTTCACGTTCTAGGGGCGAGGATGGTGATGCCGAGCATGCGGGCGCCGGTCTCGGTGCGCGGGCGGTGCCGGCTGCCCGGCGCGAACACCACGTAGCTGCCCGGGCCGAGACGCTCCCCGCGGTCGATGAACTCACCCGACACCACGTAGTAGCGCTCCTCCGACTCGTGCACGTCCTCCTCCGGCCACTCGGCGCCAGGGGCGAAGTCGTACATCCACCCGCGTGCCCACGGGGTGGCCGGCAGGCGCCGCCGTACGATCCCGGGGACGACCTCCACCGGTTCGACCTCGTCAACGTTCAGGATCTGGACATCACTCGGCTCTCTCGTCATACCGGACATACTCCTGGCCTGGCAGATCGCCTGCCCAGTGTCTGAAATGACGCCTGCAGGTACTTTTCTGTCATGACGGTTCATCGGGTGGTGGCCCTGGTCCTGGCGCCGCAGTCCACGTTCGAGCTGGCGTGCGCCGCGGAGGTCTTCGGCATGAGCCGGCCGGGACTGCCCGCCCGCTACACATTCGGCGTCTGCGCCGAGCGGCCCGGCGCCGTGCCGACGCTGGCGGGCTACGACATGGCGGTGAGCCAGGGGCCGGCCGCCCTGGAGGACGCCGACACGGTGGTGGTCCCCGGCTGGCAACGTCGCGAGCTGCCGGCCGTACCCGCGGTGATCGACGCCCTTCAGCGGGCCCATCGGCGTGGCGCCCGGATCGTGGCGATCTGCTCCGGAGCCTTCCTCCTGGCGCGGGCCGGGCTGCTGGATCACCGCCGGGCGACCACCCACTGGCGGATGGCCGCCGACCTCGCCGCCTGGTTCCCCAAGGTCCGGGTCGAGCCCGACACCCTCTACGTCGATCTGGGCGACGTCGCCACCAGCGCCGGCACCGCGGCCGGCATCGACCTGTGCCTGCACCTGGTCAGGACCGACCACGGCGCCGCCTACGCCGAGCAGGTCGCCCGGCACATGGTCATGCCGCCCCACCGCGAGGGCGGGCAGCTGCAGTACGCCGCCGCGCCCGCGGCCGCACGACCGGTGCGCACGCTGGGTCCCGTCCTCGACTGGGCCCTCACCCGGCTGCACGAGCCGCTCACCGTCGACGACCTGGCCGCGCGGGCCGGGGTCTCCGCGCGCACGCTCGCCCGCCACTTCACCGGCCAGCTCGGCGTCGGGCCCGGCAGATGGCTGCTGCAGCAGCGCGTGGCCGCGGCCCGTGCCCTGCTGGAGCAGACCGACCTGCCCGTGGAGGCGATCGCGGCCAGGGTCGGCCTGTCGTCGGCCGCCAACCTCCGCCGACGTTTCCACGCCCTGGTGCGCACCACCCCGGCCGCCTATCGCCGCTCCTTCGGTCAGGTACGGCCCGGCTCACCAGCCGAGCTGGTCCCCGAGGCGGAGGCGTAGCCACAGCACCAGCCGCTCGTCCGGGTCGGCGAGATCGAAGCCGAAGATCTCCTCGGCCCGGGAAAGCCGGTATCTGATCGTGTTCGGATGCACGGACAGCCGGTGGGAGGCCGCTGCCACGTCGTTGTTGGCGTCCAGGTAGGCGAGGATGGTGGAGGCGTACGTGGTGCCGTGCTCGAGGTCGTAGGCGCGGATCGCCGGCCCGAGCCTGCGGGGCGGCACGTCGTTCGCGGCCAGGGTCTGGGCCAGCGCGGACAGCGTCGCACCGGCCCACACCTCGTCGATCGTGGCCACCTGGCACGGTTCCCGGCCGCCCGGGCGATCGGTGAGCGCGCGCAGGACGAGATCCGCGTCGGCGCGCGAGCTCGCGATCGAGCGCAGCCCCGGGACGAGCGAGCCGAGCCCGGCCTGGACGGGCACCCGCAGCGCGCCGTGAGCACGCTGGGCGATGTCGGCGACGAGCTCGCGATGCGCGTACGGCGCGGCCCCGCTGGGCAGCAGCGCGTAGACCGTTCCGTCGATCAGCGCGCAGCCGTGCCTGCCGTAATGCGCCTCGCAGTGCAGGCTCACCAGGTCGGCGAGGCGGGTGACCGCGTGCGCCGCCAGGACGTCGTCGGCCGTGCTCGAAGCGACCGCGAACGCGGCCACCGCGACCGGCGACTCCGGGTCCAGGCCGAGCTGCGGCGCCACCGCGGTGACACTGCTCGGATCGGCCAGCAGGCGCCGCAACAGGCCGGCCCGCCTGCGCCGGACGGCGTCCACCGCGGCACGGGCCGCGAGCAGGTGCAGCGAGACGGTGTCCGTAACATCGGCCAGAGCCTGCTCCGCGGCGGCGTCCAGGCCGTCGTCGACGACCCAGATCGAACCCAGTTCCTCGCTGCCCGCGCGGACCGCGACACCGAGACGGGGAAGGCCGCCGGGAACGGCGGCGAACCGGCAGACGCGCCTGTCCCGGACGAGCGCGCGGTACTGCTCGTCGTAGTCCGGGCCGTCCGGCACCTGGAGACCGAGGATGCCCTGGCGGCGGCCCTCGTCGATGGCCTGGCCCGGCAGCGTCGAGTACGCGAGGATGCGCCGGCGCGGATCCTCGATCACCGTGGCGCCGCCGACCATCCCCGCGATCGCGTTGGCCAGCGCGAAAAGGTCGCCGACGGCCGGGTCGCCCGCGGACCGCGCGGTGGAGGCCAGCGCCGAGGAGATCATGGCGTCCAGGTGGTGCCAGGCCACGGCCTCGTCGGCGGCCAGCAACACGAGCCCGGAGCGCTGCGCGGCTTCGACCAGGTCGGTAACCGGCTCGCCGAAGCTCTTCACCACCAGGCAGGCGTACCCGGCCTCGCTAGCCGCGCCGATGAGCTCCTTCGCCTGCGGGCCGGTCGTCCCCACGCCGACGGCGAGCAGGATCGCGTCCCTGACCGGCGGCAGCGGGGCACGCGGTTCGAAGATGAGCACGCCCGAAACCGGTACCGCCCTGTCCGGCGGCACCGTCAACGGCCGCAGCAGGGACGTGCCCAACGCGTCGAGGACTTGTCCGAGATCGGGTACCCCGTTAGCGAGCATCCTCACTCCTTTGGCCGGCCGTACAAAGCATGCGCGGAATCTCTGGACGGGCGCCGAATGCGGACGACCAGGACGGACGCGACGCTAACAGCATGCACGTTCCAGCAAGCGTGCCGTGGGAGGCCCTCGGGACCGCACCCCCCTCGACCGAGGTGAGTGCGACCGAGACCGCCACGCGCGCCGCGACCCGAGCAGGTGTCCGGATCCGGCTGGCCGAGGGCCCCTCCACGCTCGAGCCGATATCCCGATTCCTCGCCACGGTGTGGCAGACCCCCGACTCCCAGTCCCCGTTCACCCCCGATGTGCTGCGCGCCTTCGTGCACGCGGGAGGCGCCGTGCACTACGCGAGCGATGAGTACGGCGTGGCCGCCGCATCCGCGCTCGTCTTCTGCTCACCGGCCTCCCTCGGCGTCTACTCGATGATCGCGGCGGCCCGCGCCAGCGACCAGGGCGTCGGCTACGCGCTCAAGCACGCGCAGCGGGCCTGGGCCCTCGAACACGGCGCGACCTCCATGATCTGGACCTTCGACCCGCTGGTGAGCCGCAACGCCCACTTCAACCTGGCCAAGCTCGGCGCGCGCGCCACCGAGTACGCGGTGGACTTCTACGGCCGGGTCGACGACGGCATCAACAGGCACGACGAGACCGACCGGCTCACCGCCGTCTGGCCGCTGTCCGATCCCCGTCCCTCCCGCCTGGCCGGGCCCGACCTGGACCACGCCGTCGTCGACCCGCGGCTCGCGCCGGACGGCCTGCCGTACAGCGCTCGCGACGAGGACGGGCACTGGTGCCGGGTCCCCCTGGACATCGTCACGACGCGCCGCCTGGACCGGCCGCTCGCCGCCCGGTGGCGGGCGGCCGTGCGCGACGTCCTGCGGCCGGCGTTCGAGGCCGGCTTCACCGCGACCGGGTTCAGCAGGTCCGGCTGGTACCAGCTGACCAGGAAGGAACAGCCGTGAAGATCGAGCTCATCGAACTCGTCGAGGTCCGCCTGCCCCTCGTCCGCCCGTTCCGGACCTCGTGCGGAACCGACACCGCACGGCACACCTTCCTGCTGCGCGTGGTGACGGACGCCGCCGAGGGCTGGGCGGAGTTCGGCGGCGACCCCGGGCCGGTGTACAGCCCGGAGTTCGCCGCCGGCGCCGAACGCGTCCTGCTCGATCACCTCGTGCCGAGGGTCGTCGCGCTGCACCGGCCGAGCGCCGCCCGGATCGCCGAAGCCCTGTCCCCGATCAAGGGGCACCACATGGCCAAGGCCCTGCTCGAAACGGCGATCCTCGACGCCGAGTGCCGCGCTCACGCGATGCCGCTGGCCACCTACCTCGGCGCGGTGCGCGACCGCGTCCCCGCCGGGGTGTCCGTGGGGATCACCGACACGATCGCGGACCTGCTGAAGACGGTCTCCGGCTACCTGGAGGAGGGCTACGTCCGAATCAAGCTCAAGATCGAACCGGGCTGGGACCTCGAGCCCGTCCGCGCGGTCCGCCACGAGTTCGGCGACGAACTCGTGCTGCAGGCCGACGCGAACACCGCCTACTCGCTCGCCGACGCCGGACACCTGCGCAGGCTCGACGAGTTCGGACTCGTCCAGATCGAGCAACCGCTCGACGCGGACGACCTGCGCGGCCACGTCGAGCTCGCGAAGGTGCTGCGCACCCCGATCTGCCTCGACGAGTCGATCCGCTCCGCGCGCGACGCCGCCACCGCGATCGCGCTCGGCGCCTGCCGCATCGTCAACGTCAAGCCCAGCCGGGTCGGCGGCTACCTCGAGGCCCGGCGCATCCACGACGTCTGCGCGGCACACGGGATACCCGTCTGGTGCGGCGGCATGCTCGAGACCGGCATCGGCCGCGCGCAGAACCTGGCACTCGCCGCGCTGCCCGGCTTCGTGCTGCCGAACGACATCTCGGCCTCCAGCCGCTACTACGCCGAGGACCTCACCGAGCCGTTCGAGCTCGACAACGGCAGCCTGCCCGTCCCGGACGGGCCGGGCAGCGGCGTGACCGTGCTACCCGCGGCGCTGCGCCGCTACTCCGTCTCGACGCGGGCGCTGTACGCGCGTTAGTACTGTGAAAGGGAGACATCATGCGAGGTAGGACGAGTGCCGTCGTGGCCCTGGCGGTCACGGCCGCCCTGGTGGCGGCGCCCGCCGCGCCGGCCGCGGCGGCGCGCTGTGACACCAGGCCCATCCAGACGGCGCTCAAGGCCCTGGAGAAGATCGGCGCGGGGATCACCGTGACGGTCCGAAGCCCGCGCTGCGGTGTCTGGACCGGCGGCGTCGGCCTCGCCGACCGCAAGACGGGCCGCAAGGTCACCGGCAACGAGCACAGCCGCATCGGCAGCAACACCAAGACCTGGACGGCCACGGTCGTGCTCCAGCTCGTCGGCGAAGGCAAGATCAAGCTCGATGACACCGTCGACCAGTACCTGCCCGGCCTCATCCGCACCGAGCACTACGACGGCCGCACGATCACGATCCGGCAGCTCCTGCAGCACACCAGCGGCCTGCCCGACTACCTGAGCGCGCCCTTCTGGGAGGACGAGGAGGCGCACCGCTGGGACCACATCGAGCCCCTGCAGACGGTGCAGCAGGCGCTGCCCCTGCCGCCGCCGGAAAGGACTCCCTCGGGCTTCGCCTACTCCAACACCAACTACAACTTGGCCGGGCTCATCGTCGCGAAGGTCACCGGCCGCGGCATCGACACCGAGATCGACCAGCGGATCGTCAAGCGCCTCGGGCTGCGTGAGACCTCCTGGCCCGGCGACCGGACCACGATCCCCAAGCCGGACCTGCGCGGCTACGTGCGGGACGGCAGGGCGTGGGTGGACAAGACCGAATGGAACACCTCGGAGGCCGACGCGTCCGGCGCGCTGATCTCCACCGGCGCCGACACGACCGCGTTCTGGACGGCGCTGCTGACCGGGAAACTGCTGGCCCCGGCCCAGCTCGCCGAGATGAAGCAGACCATTCCCGATGACTACGGCCAGGACTACGGCCTGGGCGTCGAGGGCTACCGGTTCGGCTCCGGCCTCGTCGCCTGGGGACACAGCGGCAGCATGGCCAGCGGCCACAAGTTCAGGAACGCCGTCACCGAGGACGGCCGGCGGGCCGTGACCCTGCTGATCGGCGCGGACTCCTTCAACTCGGACAAGGTTCAGGCCATCATGGGCAACCTCCTCCGCGACCTGCGCTGACCGCTGCGGCGGGCGGTGACCGGCCCGTCACCACCCGCCCTTCACGACGCTCAGCTCACCGGGCCGGCCAGCCAGTCGTCGGCGATGGCGCGGCCGACGAGTTCCAGAAGCGGCCCGGCGCGCAGCATCGAACGCTTCCCGTCCGGCTCCAGGGAGCTGAGCGGGTAGACGCGGTCGAAGCCGAGCCGGTCGATCGCCGCGGGCGGCAGCAGGGAACGGCCGGCCACCGCGACGACCGGCTTCCCGGCGGCGACCGCCCTCGCGGCCACGCCGGCCGGCGCCTTGCCCCGGGCGGTCTGGTGGTCGAGCGAGCCCTCGCCGGTGACGACCAGCCGGGCCGCCGCCAGGTGCGCGGGGAAGCCGACGAGGTCGAGGATGAGGTCGATGCCGGAGCGGAGCCGGCCACGCAGAATGGTCAGGGCCGCGTACCCGACCCCGCCGGCGGCTCCGGCGCCGGGGACGCAGGCGGCGTCGATGCCGGTGGCCGCGGCCACGCTGTGCGACCACCGGGTGAGCGCGTTCTCCAGGTCGGCGACGTCGCCCTCCGTGGCGCCCTTCTGCGGCCCGTAGACGGCGGCTGCGCCGTACGAGCCGAGAAGGGGGTTGTCCACGTCGATGGCGATGTCGATCTCCACCTCGGCCAGCCGGGGGTGCAACTGGGACAGGTCCAGCCTGTCGATGCCCGCCAGCGCGGCGCCGCCTCGCCCGGTGACGCCGACCAACTGGGCGCCCAGCGACTCGGCCATGCCGGCGCCGCCGTCGGTGCAGGCGCTGCCGCCCAGGCCCAGGACGATCCGGCGGCAGCCGCCGTCCAGCGCGGCCCCGATGAGCTGGCCGGTGCCGTAGCTGGAGGCGGTCCTGGGAGCGGGCGGCCCGGGCAGGCGGCCCAGCCCGGAGACGTCGGCCAGCTCGATCACCGCCACGCCGTCGCGCTCGGCATAGGAGGTGGTGACCGGCCGGCCCGTGGGCCCTTCCGCGTGCACGGTGACCTGGCGGAACCCGGCGGCCAGCGCGGCCTCCAGGGTGCCTTCTCCGCCGTCGGCGACCGGCAGCCCGACGACCGGAACGCCGGGCATGCGGCCGGTGAGCCCGGCGGTCAGGTGCTCGGTCACCTCACGAGCCGTCAGCGAGCCCTTGAACTTGTCGGGCGCGATCAGTACGGACATCGCCGCTCACCCCCGCGAGAGGATCTCGGCGTCGGCGGTCTCCTCGAACTCGGTGATCGCGTCGAGGTCGGCCCCCATCGCGATGTTGGTGACGCGTTCGAGGATCACCTCCACGACCACGGGCACGCGGAATTCGGCCATGAGCTTCTGGGCTTCCTCGAAGGCGGCGGAGATCTTGTCCGGGTCGTGGACGCGGATGGCCTTGCAGCCCAGGCCCTCGGCGACTTTGACGTGGTCGACGCCGTAGCCGCCGAGTTCGGGGGCGTTGACGTTGTCGAAGGCGAGGCTGACCTGGTAGTCCATGTCGAAGGCGCGCTGGGCCTGGCGGATCAGGCCGAGGTAGGAGTTGTTGACCAGCACCTGGAGGTAGGGGATGTTGAAGTGCGCGCCGACGGCCAGTTCCTCGATCATGAACTGGAAGTCGTAGTCGCCCGACAACGCCACCACGGTCGACTCCGGGTCGGCCACCGCCACGCCGAGCGCCGCCGGGACGGTCCAGCCCAGCGGCCCGGCCTGGCCGCAGTTGATCCAGTGCCGCGGCTTGTAGACGTGCAGGAACTGCCCGCCGCCGATCTGCGACAACCCGATCGTCGAGACGTAGCGCACGTCCTTGCCGAAGGTGAGGTTCATCTCCTGGTAGACGCGCTGCGGCTTGATCGGGACGCTGTCGAAGTTCGTGCGCCTGTGCAGGGTTTGCTTGCGCTCCTGGCACTCCTTCACCCACACGCCCCTGTCCGGCGGCATCTCGACGAGCGCCGCCTCGACGAGCCTCTCGAGCGCTGCCTTGGCGTCGGAGACGACGCCGTAGTCGGGGGCGAAGACGCGGCCGATCTGGGTGGGTTCGATGTCGATGTGGACGAAGGTACGGCCGTGCCGGTAGACCTCCAGGCCGCCGGTGTGGCGGTTGGCCCAGCGGTTGCCGATGCCGAGGACGAAGTCGGCGGCCAGCAGGGTGGCGTTGCCGTAGCGGTGGGCGGTTTGCAGGCCGGCCA
>NZ_VRLV01000007.1 GCF_009760925.1 Nonomuraea typhae | reverse complement strand
AACTCATCATCAAACCACTGTTTGACGAGGTGTTGCATGAGATACTTCATGCACTGGCTTTTAACACACTGTTGAGTTCTCAAGAAACGGACGCGTTTTCCGGCGTTCGTTCGTTTTTCGTTGTGCCGTAATTCTTTCAGCCGTTCCCCACCGTGTCAAATTGACACTTGCGGGCTGACCTGCGGGAATTTCGACCGCCCCGTTTCCGGGGCAACCCCTCTAACTTACTCCGACTTCCGGAGCTTGTCGAATCGGGCCGCCTCGCCGGGCGTGCCGATCTTGGCCGTTCCCGTGGGACTGGTGAACTCTATGTACGTCTCTCGGAACCGTCAAATCGGCGAATCCGCCTGTGATGTAAGGATGATCCGGGTACGTACGCAGATGTGAGCGAGCGGTCGACACCCCGTGCGGTAATCGTGTTGCTCGGCATCGCGTGCGCGCTGATCGTGTTGTTCGGTGTGCGCGAGGTCGCCTCGATCGCCGGGCCGGTATCCCTCGCGCTGGTCCTGGTCATCGCGGTCGCCCCGGTCCGCTCCCGCCTGGCCGCGCGCGGCGCCCCGCACTGGCTGCAGGTGGCGGTGCCGTTCACCATCGTCGTCGTGGTCGTGCTGGCCATGGTCGCGGTGCTGACCGTCTCGGTCACGCAGCTGGCCGGGCTGCTGCCCGCCTACACCACCCAGTTCCAGGACCTGCTCAGCCAGGCCCAGCGCATCGCCGCCGAGTACGGCTTCGGCAACGAGCAGCTCGCCAAGGCACTCCAGAGCATCGACCCCGGCAGCCTCCTCGGCGTTGCCCAAGCCCTGCTGTCGGGCCTGATGAGCGTGATGTCGAGCTTGTTCCTGATCGTGGTGCTGCTGCTGTCGATGTCCCTCGACGCCCCGATCACCGCGAAGATCCTCGGCTCGATCCGCGCCGATCACCCGGACCTCGTGACGGCGCTCGGCACCTTCTCGCACAAGACGCGGCGCTATCTGATCGTCTCCACCGTCTTCGGCATCATCTGCTCGACCTTTGATGTGATCGCCCTCTACTTCCTGGGCGTCCCGCTTCCTCTGCTCTGGGGAGTGCTCGCGCTCATCACCACGTACATCCCGAACGTCGGCTTCGTGCTCGGCCTCATCCCACCGGCCACGCTCGCCCTCCTGAACGGCGGGCCGCGGCAGATGCTCCTGGTCATCGCCGCCTACTGCGTGATCAACGTGATCTTCCAGGGACTGGTGCTGCCGAAGTACCTGGGCGACGCGGTGGGCCTGTCCACCACGATGACGTTCCTGTCGCTCATCGGGTGGACGTTCGTCCTGGGCCCGCTCGGAGCGCTCCTGGCCATCCCGCTCAGCCTGCTCACCAAGGCTCTCATGATCGACAGCGACCCGCGTGCCAAATGGGTGGGCGACCTCATATCCGGCCGACAACGAAAAGCCTGAAGAGGTCCATCAGTCAGGGGTACGGCCCCGCCGTACAAAAAAAGCCAATCCTGCCATGCGGAGAAGCCGTACACCTGCCGGCCTGCGCTGCCCACGACGTCTTCGACGTCCCCGCACACGGACAGCACCGCGCCCGGGCGGGGCTATTTACGGGAGACCGAGCCGTCCCGCTTGAGCAGCGCGGCCCGCCATCCCTGTTTGAAGCCCAGGCCGTGAGCGGCCTCGACGGGGCCGGTGTCCTCGACCCGCCGCGCGACCCGTTCGAAGCGGGCCACAAGGGTGAGGACGATGGCCGCCGCGACCAGCAGCAAGAACAGCCTGTCGAGTAACGGCTGCGCGTCGGCCAGGGCGCCCATCAAGGTCAGCAGCACGATCCCGCCCGCGAGCGACCAACTGGTCACCGCCGCGGCGGTGAGGGCGCTGCGCCGAACCTTCTCCACGGTTCTCCTCCCAAGAAGGAATACACCACCCCCAACGGGTGATCGGGAAGATCAAAGTATGTTATTTCCTGACTTTTCGGGGCCAATGGGAGAACCGCTTACAAATACCCAACGAGTTAATCGTGGCGGGCGATCTCGATGGCGGTCTTGATGTGCTCCATCTGGCCGTGGAACACCGACATCACCGACCGGATCAGCGACCGTTCGAGGGCCTTCTTCTGCTCCTCGCTCAGCGCGGGCGCCCGGCGGATCTCGTCCAGGCCCTGGAGGATCATCTGAAGCAGCGCCTCGGAGGTCGCCCCCGAGTCCAGGTCGGCCATGGCGGGCTCGTCGGCCGCCCGCTGCCGCACATCGCCTCTCAGCAGCCGCGCCGCGTCCCCACGGCCGAGCGCGTCGAGCTCGCCGGGCGTCACCCCCACCTCGCGAGCCATCAGCGCGATCTTGTCGGCCGGCCCGACGTACCGCCCGTTCTCGATGTGCCGCCACGCGGCCTCGCTCATGGCGGCACGAGCGGCCGCCTTCCTGATCGACATCCTGGGCAGCATCTGCTCACGTCGCTCACGGATCAGGGCCGCCTCCGGCGGGAGGCCCGGGTGCTCCGTCATGGAAGCCCTCCAGCTACAAGTCGCGTGCGTATATACGCGGACTGTAGCGGACTCTCGCGTATCAGGGCCTCCATTTCCCGGCCACACCACTGAAACTGCAGCTCAAGCCCAAGCCAAGAAATACGCGTAAGACTTGCGCAAGACGCGTAGAAGTGCGTATCGTCTGCGACATGCCTCAGCGAACCGCACCAGATGAGGGGCCTCTGATTCACACGATTCCGGAGGTCATGCATCTGCTCCGGCTGAGCCGACGGACGGTGGAGGAGATGATCCGCACCGGCGAACTGGAGTCCGTCAAGATCCGCGGTCTGCGACGGGTGCACCGCCAGTCGGTGCTGGCCCTTCTGGATCCGGGCAGCAGCCGTTCCGCATGAAGGAATCACCACCGTGAAGGGATAACCATGAACAGCTGGAGGGCCGTGTGAACTCCGTCTACGTCGACCAGGCCAGGCTCACCGCCGACCGGATCTACCACCGGGTGAGCGGCACCGAGGCCGTCCTCACCATCGGCAACCAGCGGCTGCCGGTCTCCAGGAACGACGTCACCGCGGTTCGCGAGGCCATCATCGTCGCCGAGCGGCTCGCCACCGCGGCCGTCTTCTGGAAGTCCGACCTCGAAGCCATCCACGGACAGCTCGAGCACCAGGCCCGCGAGCGCCAGAACGCCCACGGCCACGACCTCTTACGAACCGAGGCCGGCGAGACCACGATCTGGCAGGCCGGCTCGGTCCACCTGATCAACCCGCCGAAGGCCGGTTCCCGATGACCCGATGCAAGCGGGCGTTGCTCGACGACTGCGAGCGCACCCTCTCCGGCGTCGACGACACCTTCCCGGCCAGGATGCTCAGCCTGCTCATCACCTTGATCGTCACCACGTTCGCCGTCGCCTTCCTCGACGGTTCGATGCGACTTCTCTGAATCCCGAACGTCCGCTCCCATCCCTGGGCACTTCCGATACCGCGCCGGTCGGAAGGCGGATGTGGAGGCGGACCGCGTGTCCCCGGTCGATGCTGGGGGGCCATCCGAGGGACACGCGCTTGCCGTCCCGCCCGCTGAGAAGCTCTCACTCGCGGGCGGGACGGTCTTCCCTGGTGCCGCCCGCGATGCGATCTACCTCCGTGACGCGGGACGGCACCGACGGTTGCGCCACCCCGCCCGGGACCAGGTCACTCCCGGGCGGGGTGGTCGCGCACCTAGAAAGCGCACCTGGAAAGCGCACCTAGAAGGCGCACCTAGAAGGCGCACCTAGAAGGCGCACGTAGAAGGCGCACCTAGAAAGGGGAAGACAGCATGCGAGAGGAATGTTGAGAAAAAGACCATGTACCAAGAAACAGCCCCGCGTCCCGAGCTGGCCGGTCGCGTCTCCTGGCTGTGGGAGCAGGTGGCGGAGAAGGACGGCACCCAGCTCGTGGTCCCTGACGCCGCCGTCGACCTGATCTGGGGCCCGGACGGCCTGCACGTGGCCGGCCCCGACACCGGCCCGATGCCCACGGCGATGCGCGCCGGCGACGTCTACGTGGGCGTCCGCTTCCACCCGGGCGCCGCGGGCCTGACGTTCGGCGTGTCCCTGGAGGCATTGCGCGACCAGCGGGTCCCGGTCGCCCAGCTCGACGGCCCCCTGCGCGAGCTGCAGGACGGCCTGGAAAGGCGCCCGGGGATCGCCGAGCTGACCCCGGAAGCGGCCGCACGCCGCGACGCCGTACGGCAGGCCATGCTGAAGGCGGTGGTGCGGAGGTGGCGTGAGACGCCCGAGCCCGACACCGCGGCCCCGGCGATCGCCACCGCGCTGCGAGCGGGCAGGTCTGTCGGCGAGGTCGCCTGGGACCTGGGGTTCAGCGAGCGGCAGCTACACCGGCGCAGTATGGCCAGCTTCGGCTACTCCCCCAAGATCCTCCAGCGCATCGTCCGCT
This sequence comes from Nonomuraea typhae, assembly GCF_009760925.1. Taxonomy (GTDB): domain Bacteria; phylum Actinomycetota; class Actinomycetes; order Streptosporangiales; family Streptosporangiaceae; genus Nonomuraea; species Nonomuraea typhae. The sequence goes on along the minus strand of NZ_VRLV01000007.1, from coordinate 587,738 downwards.
TCCAGCGTGCCCTGAGGCTGGCCCGCGCGGGCCGCCCGCTGGCGGAGGTGGCCGCCGAGAGCGGGTACGCGGACCAGGCGCACCTGGCCAACGACGTCAAGCGGCTGAGCGGCGTGACGATGAGCGTCCTCATCCGCTAGCTCAGAGACGGCCGTATGCCCGCAACGTCAGGAGGCGGGCGACGGTGAGGTAGCCGCCCCATTCGTGCTCGACCACCGGCGTCCAGGTCGTCCAGTTGATGCCCCAGCCGCCGTCGGGAAGCCGCCGGCCGGCAAGCGCGTCCAGGTGCCGCTCGATGACCGGGGTCTCGAACCACGGCAGCCGCGACGGCGACGGCGCGAAGTCCAGCGGGAAGTGGGCGTCCCCCGCCGCGTCCGGATCGAGCGAGACGTTGGCCAGAATGACGTCCTTCAGCCGGTCGTACTCCGCCTCCGCGCGCTCCTGATCCGGCACCAGTTCGAGGAAGGCCACCACGGCCCGCGCCGTGTAGGGGGCGGTCTCGTCCTTGATGCGGGCGATGGCCTCCCAGGTGAAGGCGGTGGCCGGGCCCAGCCAAGGATGCTCGACGCCGTGCTTGTGCAGCAGCCCGGCGATCGAGGCGGTGGGCACCAGGTTGCCGGGCGGGTTGTCGGGCGTCTCCCACCACGGCGCCCTGGGCGTCTCCCGCACGGAGGGCAGCACGAACGGCACGCCGCCGTCCTCGGTGGTCACGGTGACGAGGTAGTCGCAGGCGGCCGTGACCATCGGGTCGGAGAAGGCGTCGAGTTCGTCCAGGATGTGGAAGGCGACCTCGACGGGCTCCGGCTGGCTCCCCGCGCCTCGCAGGTCGGGCTCGAGGGCGTTGCCGAAGCCGCCGTCGGCGTTCTGGTAGGTGCGCAACACGTCCAGCACCCGCTGCCGGTCGCCGCCTCGGAAGAGCGCCTCGAACCGGTACCGGTCGAGAAGGCGGGCGTGGAGCCGCAGATACGTCTCGGCATCGCGGAGAATGTCCATGTCAAGCACACTATCGGGGCGCTTCGCCGTACCTCTTGAAGGAATCGGACGCCCTACGGCGCGGCCAGTGCTTCCGTCGGCGACATGCGGGCGGCCCGCACGGCGGGATAGAACCCGGCGATGCCGCCGATGACCAGCGTGGCCACGAAGCCGCCGAGCATCGCCCACAGGGGCACGATCGACGGCCAGCCCTGGAACGTGGCGTAGAGGGACGTGACGCCGATGCCGAGCACGACGCCGCCGACGCCCCCGATGGCCGACAGCAGCAGCGACTCGGCGAGGAACTGCAGCCGGATCTGCCCGCGCGTGGCCCCCAGGGAACGGCGCAGGCCGATCTCCGCCCGGCGTTCCAGCACCGAGATGACCATGGTGTTGGCCACGCCGACGCCGCCGACGATCAGGGCGACGCCGCCGAGGCCCAGCAGCAGGGCGTTGAGCGTGGCGTCCGTGGCCTGCTTGGCGGCCAGCGCGTCCGAGGGCCGGGAGACCTCGACCTCGTCGGGGTGCGCGGGGTTGGCGGTGGCGGCCAGCACGTCGCGGACGGCGGTGACGGACTCCTCGCGGGCCCGCGCGAACACGGTCGTGGGATAGCCGTCGAAGCCCAGGCGCTGCTCGGCGACCGGCCAGCCGACGAGGGCGGCGGTGTCCACCTCAGGGGCCAGCGGCGCGGGGCCGAGCACGCCGACGACGGTGAACCACTGCCCGCCGAGCCACACCCGCTGGTCGGGCCCGGCCGCGACGACGCCGAGCCGGTCGGCGGCCTTGGCGCCGAGGACGACGGCCGGGTACCGCTCGGTGGCGGCGTTGAGCCAGGAGCCACTGACGAGCGCGGCGCCGACGTCCTGGATGAGGTCGAGGCGGGTGGCGGTGACCGCGATGCTGCCGGTCTGGCCTTCGGGGATGCGCTCGTTGCGGTAGACGTGCGCGGAGGTGGTGCCGATGGCCGTCACGGCGGTGACGGGGCTGATCTGCCCGATCATGCCTTCGGCCTCGGCCGGCAGGTGGGAGCTCTCGCCGAACATCGTCTGGCCCGGCGAGACCTTGAGCAGGTTGGTGCCGAGCGCGGCGAGCTGCCGGTTGAGGTCTTCCCGGCTGGAGGCGGAGATGCCGACGACGCCGAGCATGGCGGCGATGCCGATCGCGATGCCGAGGGCCGACAGGAACACGCGCAGCGGCCTGGACCGCAGGCCGGCGCCGCCGACCCGGACGACGTCGCGCGAGCGCATGCGCGTGGGGGCCGGGATGCTCATGCGATCACCTTGCCGTCGAGCATCTCGACCTGCCGGGGCAGGGAGGCGGCGATGTCGCGGTCGTGGGTGATGACGATCACGGTGGTGCCGCCGGCGTTGAGCTCGCGCAGCAGGTCCATGACGCCGGCGCCGGAGCGGGAGTCGAGGTTGCCGGTGGGCTCGTCGGCCAGCAGCAGCGCCGGGTCGCCGACGACGGCGCGGGCGATGGCCACCCGCTGGCGTTCGCCGCCGGACAACTGGTGGGGGCGGTGGTCGAGCCGGTGGCCGAGGCCGACGCGCTCCAGTGCGCTCCGTGCCCTCGAGCGCCGTTCGCGCAGGGCGGGGCCGGAGTAGAGCAGGCCGTCGGCGACGTTGTCCAGCGCGGGCACCCCGGCGGCCAGGTGGAACTGCTGGAAGACGAAGCCGATGGTCTGGGCCCGCAGCGCCGACAGCGCGCGGTCGCCGAGCTGGGAGACGTCGTGCCCGGCGATGCGGACGGTGCCGCCCGAGGGCCGGTCCAGGGTGCCGATCATGTTGAGCATGGTCGACTTGCCGGAGCCGGACGGGCCGACGATGCCGAGCAGTTCTCCGTGCCGGATGCCGAGGGTGACGCCGCGCAGCGCCTGCACCTCGCCGTAGTCCTTGCTGACCTCGTGCAGTTCCGCGATCACTTGGGCACCGCCACGGTGGTGCCCTCGTCCACGCCGGTGATCTCGACCTTGCCGTCGGCGAACATGCCGGCCTCGACGGCCGCGTAACGGGTCGAGGAGCCTTCCACGACCTGCACGCCGTACCCGCCCTCCGCGAGGGCGAACAGCGCGCCGACCGGTACGGCCAGCACGTCGGCGCGTTCGCCGGCCACGATCGTGACCTTCACCGGACCGGTGTCGAAGCCCTTCACCCCGGTGACCGCGACCGTGACCTCGACGGTCGTACTGGCGTCCTGGCCCTCGCCGGTCGTGGCCGCGGTCTTGCCGACGCTGGAGATCTTGCCCTTGGCTTCGGAGCCGTCGGGCAGCTCGACCGTGGTCTTCATGCCCTTCTTGACCAGATGCCGGTCGGCCACGTCCAGATCGACGAGGACCTCGCGGGTGGTGCCCGTCGTGGTGAGCACCGGGCCGCCCGCGGCGGCGCCCAGCGTGGCCTTGAGCTCGTTGACGCGCAGAGGGCCGTCGGCGACGACCACGTCCGCGGGCTCGACCGTGCCGGTGACGGGGACGCCGATGTCGTCCTGCCAGTCCTCGACCGCCTCACGGGTGGCCCAGGTGTACTCGCCGTCCACGTCGAAGCCCTTGTAGCCGAGCTTGGCCAGGTTGCGCTCCAGCAGTTCGACGTCCATGCCCTCGACGCCGTCCTGGAGCGTGCGGTAGAGCGGCATCGAGCCGTACAGCAGCGGCACCCGGTCGGCGTCCACGCTGTAGACGGCCCTGCCGCGGGTGATGGTGTCGCCCTCCTTGGGCAGCCAGGTGATGGTGCCCTGGCCGCGGGAGGTGACGGCCTCGGTCGCCCCGTAGCCGAGCGAACCGTCGACGGTCTTGGTCTCGGTCAGCGTGGCGCGGGTGACCTTCGCGGTGGCCGGCGGGGTCCGGGCGGCCACCGCCGTACCGGATCCGCCGCCGCCGAAGCCGACCGCGGCCGCGGCGACCGCGGCGGCCAGCAGAGCGGCGCCGCCCGTCCAGGCGACCGCGCGCAGCGCCTTCACTTGCGGACCCCGAGCTGCGGGAACTTGGCGCGACAGGCTTCGACCGCCTTCTTGAAGGCGGGGTCGTCGGGCTTGACGTCCGGGCGCTTGCCGCCGAAGCCGCCGCCGGGGTCGGGGTCGGGCATGTCGACGCCGTTCTCGCGCATGCAGGCGGCGTAGTCGCGCAACCGCTCCAGGTCCTCCGGCTTCATGTCGGCGCGGTCGCGGAAGGGCCGGTACTGCTTGCACGCTTCGGCGGCCTTCTTGAACTGCGCCTTGTTGACGTCCTTCGGGTTGAGCACCATCATCCCCTTGCCCTCTCCCGGCTCGGGGTCGGGCAGGTCGATGCCGTTGTCGCGCATGCACTGCGCGAACTTCCTGCCCTGCTCCTGCGGGTCGACGGAGCCGGTGGGCGAAGGCGAGGCGCTCGAGCTGGGTTTGGCCGAGGCCACGGAGGCCACCCCGGCCACCGTCGCCTGCGTCCCGCACCCGGCCAGCGCGACCAGCGCGCCGGCGGCGAGGAGGATTCGTGTCATGCCACCGACCCTGGCCAGGCTTGCTCAGAGCCGGCTGGGAGCCGCCTCGGAGGCCGGTAGGAATACGCGGAAGCGCGAGCCCTCGCCGGGCGCGGTGTCGAGCGTCACCTTGCCGTCGTGCGCGTGCACGATCGCCGCCACGATCGCCAGGCCCAGCCCCGCGCCGCCGTCGGCCCGCGAGCGCCCCTGCCCGACCCGGTAGAGCCGGTCGAAGAGGTACGGCACATGCCGCGCGTCGATGCCCGGCCCGGTGTCGGCCACCTCCAGCACGGCCTGACCGGCGGCGCGGCCCACCCGGACGGTCACCGCGGCCTCGGCCGGGGTGTGGGCCAGCGCGTTGGCGACCAGGTTGGCGGCGACCTGCCGGAGCCTGGCCTCGTCGCCGACGAGCGAGACCGGCGCCAGCGTCTCATCGAGCCCGGCCAGCCTGACCTGCCGTCCCGGCACCCGGGCCCGCGCGTCGCGGATGGTGTCGGCCGCCACCTCCAGCAGGTCCACCTTGCCGCGGTCGAGCTGGCGTTCCTCGTCGAGCTGGGCCAGCGTGAGCAGGTCGTTGACGAGCACGCCCATGCGGGTGGCGGCGTCCTCGATGCGGCGCATGGTCTCGTCGGTGTCGCCGCCGCCGCGCCGGTGCAGCTCGGCGAAGCCGCGGACCGAGGTCAGCGGGGTGCGCAGCTCGTGGGAGGCGTCGGCCAGGAAGCGGCGCATCCTGGTCTCGGAGGCGGTCCTGGCGGCGATCTCGTGGGTGACGCGGTCGAGCATGACGTTCATGGCCAGGCCGAGGCGGCCGGACTCGGTGTGCGGGTCGGGGTCGGGGACCCGGCGGGCGAAGTCGCCGTCGGCGATGTGGGCGGCGGTCCTCTCCATGCGGGTCAGGGGGCGCAGGCCGAGCCGTACCAGCCAGTCGGCGGCCATGCCGAGCAGGACCAGCACCGCGATGCTGACGGTGGCGGCGATGGCGATCAGGGCGGTGCTGGTCTGCTCCACCTCGTCCAGGGAGGTGCCGACGACCACGGTCTCGCCGCCGGGCAGCGGGGCGGCGTGCACGCGCCAGCCCGCGCCCTCGGTGCCGGGCACGGTGTAGGGGCCGTCGTAGCGCAGCGCGGTGATGTCGGGGCTCGGGCCCTGGGTCGGCGGGATCATGGCTCTGAGGCGGCCGGACGGCGAGAAGACCATGATGCGGGAGACCTCGGCCATGCGTTTGACGAGCACCTTGTCCAGGCCGGTGGGGGCGGTGAACAGCTGCGGGTCGCCCGGCGGCGGCTGCGCGATCCGGGTCTGGATCGCGGTGCTGCCGGCGCTGAGCTGCTCGTCCACGCGGCGCATGAGCATGCCCTGCAGGAGCGCGACGCCGATGACGTTGGCCAGGACCAGCGCGATCGTGGTCAGGGCCAGGATCGAGACGACGAGCCGGGTGCGCAGCGTCCAGCGGTCGGGCCTCACCGCGGGCTCCTGAGCGTGTAGCCGACGCCGCGGACGGTCTGGATCAGGCCGGGGATCTTCTTGCGCAGGTAGTAGACGTAGGACTCGACGATGCTGGAGTCTCCGTCGAAGTCGTAGCGCCAGACGCTGTCGAGGATCTGCGCCTTGCTGACCACCCGGCCGGCGTTGGTCAGCAGGTACTCCAGCAGGTTGAACTCCGTGGGCGACAGGTCGATCAGCGTGCCGTCCCGGCGCACCTCGTGGGCGGCGCTGTCCAGCTCCAGGTCGGCGTAGGCCAGCACCTCCTTGGCCGGCCCGCCGCTCCGGCTGCGGCGCAGGATGGCGCGGATGCGCAGCACGACCTCCTCCAGGCTGAACGGCTTGGCCACGTAGTCGTCGGCGCCCAGCGTGAGACCCTGCACCCGGTCCTCCACGGTGTCGCGGGCCGTCAGGAACAACACCGGGATGCGCTCGCCCAGCCGCCTGGCCACCTCGAAGCCGTCGAAGTCCTCGAGCATGACGTCGAGCACCACGATGTCGGGGGCGAAGTCGCGCGCGGCGGTGATCGCCTCCGCGCCGGTCTCGGCGGTCCGCACCTCGAAGGAGACCAGCCGGAGCGTCTGCGACAACAGCGCGCGGATGTTCGGCTCGTCGTCCACCACGAGCACTTTGGCGGGTCTCTCCATGGGCCAAGCATTACCTGGACAACCTCAAAGCAGCATCAAAGCCCGGCGGATTTAATCCGTTGCGACCAGCTACGACGCCCTCGTAGGGTCGTCGGCATGTGTTGCACGTGCTTCTACTCCATCCGCATCCGCAGCGGCCGGGCTCTGGCTCGCTAGCGGACACGGAGAACATCTCAGCGCGTCCGTGAAGCGCGCCCAGGGCCCTTCGAGATCCCATTTCGTCTCGAGGACCCGAAAGGGCTGCAGCTGTGGCGCAGAACTTCGCACACGGTAACTATTCCCACACTCAGCAGAAGGCCAGGAACAGCGGCGGCGGCTCGCGCACGCCCAGAGACAGGGCGCGGCGCACGCTGTCGCAGAACTTCCTGGTCGACAGCCATGCCGTCGATCTGATGATCAAGGCCGCGCGGCCGCACGGCCTGATTCTCGAACCCGGCGCCGGTGAAGGAGCGCTGACGACCGTCCTGGCCGCCGTGGAGGGCGTCGAGGTCGTCGGCTACGAAATCGACCCGCTGCTGGCCGCCAAGCTCAGGGCCAGGACCGGGTTGAAGATCATCAAGGGCGACTTCACCCTCGTCAAGCCGCCGCGGGAGCCGTTCGCGGTGGTCGGCAACATCCCGTACTCGATCACGTCGAAGATCGTCGACTGGTGTCTGCGGGCCCCGTCGATGACCTCGGCGACCCTGCTCACGCAGCTGGAGTACGCCCGCAAGCGCTCGGGCGACTTCGGCCGGTGGAGCCTGGTCACGGTCGAGAGCTGGCCGTGGTTCCACTGGGAGTTGCTCGGCCGGGTCGGCCGGGAGAGTTTCCGGCCGGTGCCCGCGGTCGACTCGGGCATCCTGCGCATCGAGCGGCGGCCGGAGCCGCTGCTCGCGGACGGCAGGGCCTGGCGGGAACTGGTGGAGCTGGGCTTCACCGGGGTGGGGGGCTCCTTGCGCGCCTCGCTCAGGACCCGCTACCAGGGCGTGGACGGCGCCCTGGCACGGGCGGGCGTGGCCCGCGACACGGTGGTCGGCTACGTCCATCCGGACCAGTGGATCACCGTCTACCGGGAGCTACACCGCTGATTTCACCCGCTGCTCCGCGGGGGCGGGCACGGGGGTGGCGAGTTCTGGGGCCGTCGGATGGCGGCGGCCCCAGGGCATGGCCATGACGAGGATCGGCAGCAGCACGATCGAGGCCAGCGCCCACTGCGAGTGCAGCGCCCACCAGGTGTTGGTGTCGAACTGCGTCATGTACAGGTAGCCGTAGCCCGCCCAGACGGAGACGCCGATGATCGCGGGCCAGGCGAAGCGGGTGGGCCTGGCGACCAGGAACGGCATGAACCACATGAGGTACTGGGCGCCCAGGCGCGGCGTGACGACCATGAAGGCGATGAGCATGGCGATGGTCATGTCGATCGGGTCGGCCCGACGCCACCAGAACACGCAGAAGACCATGGTCGCGTAGATCAGGTAGGTGCCGGGGACGACCAGGTCGGGCCGCAGCTGCCACTCGCCGCCGCTGAACTGCGCCGCCCAGCCCCAGTCGCCGACGATCGGCCGGATGTCTCCCATGACGGACATCGCCTCGAGGATCTGGGCGAACGAGCTGCCCACCACCAGCGGCAACGAGGCCAGGAACAACACCGGCACCAACCCGGTGAAGAACAGCGAGACGATCCGGGAGCGCAGGTTGGGCAGCAGCAGCAACATGCCGGGGATCAGCCAGATGGGCCAGCTCTTGGCGCACAGCGCGAGGCCCATGAGCGCTCCGGCCAGCATGCCCCGCCGCAGGTCGCGCCGGTCGTCGCCGGTCGGCATGAACGCGCGGTGCAGCAGGCCGCCGGGGCGGATCACCCGGGCCAGCGCGGTGCGCCAGCCGTAGGCGGCCACGCCGCGGCGCAGCCGTACGCCGACGTGGGTCGTGATGCCCGCGCGGTACGGCGAGCCGGGGCCGCGGGCCACCACGAACGCGGCGACGCCGAAGGCCAGCGCGACCGGCTCGACCTGGCCGTGAATGGCCGCCACCAGCATGGCGAGGGGGTTGAGCGCGTACTGCAGGGCGCGCAGGTTGGCCTTGGGACCGCCGGCCAGCTTGGCCACGAGCGGGATCAGCGCGATGTCGGCCAGCACCGTGACCAGGCGGCCCGCGAACTCCCACGGAATGCCCAGCCAGAGCAGGAAGCCGTACATGTAGGGGATCGTCGGCAGGAAGTGCCAGCCGCCTTCGCTGGCCAGGACCGGATCCTTGCCATGGAGCACCGCCTCGCCGGCGGGTTTGAAGCTTTCCATGTAGTCGACCGGCTGCCACTGGGTGTCGATCGCCGATGTGTACCAGAGCAACGCTCGTACGGCGACGCCCACGAGGATCACGATCAGGAGATGTGGTCTCCAGTCGCGCCATTGGGCGACAAGGGCAAGCAGGACACCGGCGACGAGGACTATCCCCGTGAGGACTGCGTATTCCATGGCGGCCTCTAGCCTGCCGTACCCGGGAGGGTGCTGCCACCTGGGCAGCGCAAGAGCTGATCAGACATGAGCTCTGGAAAGCGTGCTTATCAACGCCATTTGCGCACTCCTTTTACCGTCGAGAACGGGCCCATCTGAGCCGGAAATTCACAGGAAACTCACAGATGCCCCGAAGGAGTGCGGTCATGCGGGAGGAGCGGGATGAGGCGCCTTGGGGGAGGCAACCCGGAAACCTCTCCCAAGGAGCCTCAGCCCCGCTCCTCCCGGGTCTCAGCCGAGCGCGTTCAGGTACGCCCGGTGGTTGCGGGAGAACTCGAAGGAGTTGTACTTGTCCCAGTTGATGGACCAGGTCATCAGGCCGCGCAGGTTCGGGTAGACGCCGCGTGGCCTATATGGGCCGCAATTGGCGCCCTTGGCCAGGCAGTCGAAAGCCTTCTGGACCTCGGCCACCGTGGTGAAGCCGTTGCCCGCCCAGGGCGCCGCGGGCAGGCCGATCGCGACCTGGTCCTGGCGCAGCGGTGGGAAGACGTTGGCGGTGTTGCCCATGATGGGGAAGCCCGCGAGCAGCATGTCGGTCATGGCGACGTGGAAGTCGTGGGTGCCCATCGTGTGGTACTGGTCGTCCAGGCCCTTGATCGGGCCGGAGTTGTAGTCCTGGACGTGCAGCAGGGTCAGGTCGTTGCGCATGGCGTGGATGACCGGCAGGTAGGAGGCGCTGCGCCGGTCGGCCGCCCCGCTCGGGCCCGGTCCGTAGAACTGGTAGCCGAGCTGGACGAAGAAGGTCTCGGGCGCCATGGTCAGCACGAAGCGGGAGCCGTACTTGGCCTTGAGGGTCTTCAGCGCCGAGATCAGGTTGACGATGACCGGGGTGGTCGGGTTGGCGAGGTTGGTGTCGCCGGCGTTCAGGTAGAGCGAGTGGCCCTCGAAGTCGATGTCGAGGCCGTCGAGGCCGTAGCGGTCGATGATGGCGCTCACCGAGGAGACAAACGTGTCGCGGGCCGCCGTGGTGGTGAGCTGGACCTGGCCGTTCTGGCCGCCGATGGAGATCAGGACCTTCTTGCCCGCCGCCTGCTTGGCGCGGATGGCGGCGATGAAATCGGCCTCGGGCTCGACGTTCGGGCACTCGGCCGCCGGGCAGAGCCGGAAGCGGATGTCGCCCGAGGTCACCGAGGTGGGTTCGCCGAAGGCGAGGTTGATGACGTCCCACTCGTTCGGGACGTCGGCCATCCGGATGTAGCCGGAGCCGTTGGCGAAGGAGGCGTGCAGGTAACCGACCAGGACCCGTTTGGGCAGTTGCCCGCCGCCTCCGCCGCCCTCGGTGGTGGTACCGGGGACTTCGGGGGTGTAGGCGGAGCAGTTGCCGGAGCCGTCGCAGGCGCGCACCTTGAAGCGGTAGGTGGTCTGCGGGGTCAGGCCGCCCACAGTGACGGAGGTGCCGGTGACCGGGGTGGGCGTGCCGCCGTCGCGCGCGAGCTCGTAGCGGGCGACCGTACCGGAGTCGTCGGTGGAGGCCGACCAGCTCACCGCGAGGGTGCTGGAGGTGGCTCCGCTCACGCTCAGGTTGCCGGGGACGGTCGGCGGGGTGGTGTCACCGGGCTGCGGGTTTCCCGGCGGCCCGTCGAGCACCAGGTCGTCGGCCTGGTAGGCGCCCTGGCCGTACCAGCCGTTGACGTAGACGGTGACGCTGGTCGTGTTCGCCCCGGTGGTGAACGACGTGCTCACCTGGCGGTAGGCCGAGGCCGAGGACGTCCAGGTGCTGACGTCGGTGGTGCCGGTGCCGGAGGCGCCGAGGAAGACGTAGCCGCCGCGCAGCCAGCCGGACAGCGTGTAGGCGGAGGACGGCTTGACGCTGATCACCTGCTGGCACCGGGCGGTGTCACTGCCGGCCGGGGTGGCCTGCAGCGCCTTGGCTCCGGAGTGGACCGGCGTGGTGACCGCCTGGCCTGCGGACGAGGCGGTGCACGTCCAGTTCGCCAGGTCGGTCTCGAAGCCGGGGTTGCTCAGGATGTTGGCCGCGAGGGCGGGCGTGGCGGAGACCGCCGTGAGGCCGAGGGCCAGCACGGCGGCCGCCGCAATATGACGAAGGCGCATCGCCTAGAACCCCGCGGTGATCCGGGTGAACTCCCAGTCGGCCTGGGAGATGCCACTGCAGTCGGAGCGCACGCCGCCGCCGGGGCACGGCCGGTCGCGGTTGACCGCCCAGTACGCCAGCCTGGTCAGGCCCTTGGACTTGGCCCAGTCGCGGATCTGGGTCCAGGTGGCGGGCGAGGTGAGCTCCTGCTGGTCGGACAGACCGTTCATGCCCGAGATGCCCATGCGGGCGTACGCCTGCGCGTCGGTGTAGCCGTAGGCGTTCTTGAGCGCGGTCTTCAGGCCCTCGGAGGCGTTGACGTTGTCCTGGTACATGTTCGAGCCGCCGAAGTCGAACGGCATGATCGTGAAGTTGTCGATCGGCACGTTGAGCGCCTTGGCCTGGTTGATCAGCCGGATGCCGTGCGAGTTCGGGCCGGTCCTGGTGGTGCCGAAGGTGACGACGATCTTCACGTTCGGGTTGTTCTGCCTGACGATCTTGAGGCCGTTGAGGATGCGGTCCTGGACCGTGTAGTTCTCGAACTCGTCGGTGTTCTCGATGTCGAAGTCCACGACGGCCGGGCCGACGGCGTTGATAACCTGCTGCACGGCGCCGGCGAAGGCCGCCGGGGTCGAGCAGGCGGGACCGAGCTTGTTGCCCGACCAGCCGCCGAAGGAGATCTGCACGCTGCCGCCCGCCGCCTTGATGGCCGAGATCGCCTGGGCGTCCGCGCCGCCGGTCAGCGGGCGCTGCCCGTCCCAGGCCGGGTTGCAGCCGCCGCTGGCCAGGATGAAGGCCATGGTGAAGGACTTCACGCCGGTCGCGTTCATGACGGTCGCGGGCGCGGGCGGGTTGCCCCAGCCCATGTAGAGGTACGGCGCGCCGGCCATCTTGCCCGGCGGGTCCGGGTTCTGGCAGCCGGAGGTCGTGGCCGCGGCGTCACGTCCGGTCGACTCGCCGACGTTGTTGTACGCCTTGACGGTGTAGGAGTGCGACTCACACGTGCCGAGGCCGGAGATGGTCGCGCTGGTGGCGGTCACCGTGGTCTTGAGCGTGGTGCCCTCGTAGACGCGGTAGCCGGTCACGGTCCCCGACGAGGCGCCCCAGCTCAACGAGATCGAGTTGTTGGTGACCGTGGTGGTGACGTTGCCCGGCTGGCCGGGCACGCCGGGCTGCGGGTTGCTGCCGCCGGCCCGCCACAGCGCGGGCACGCGCGGGGGCTCCCACCCGGGCAGCGAGGTGTGGGCCTGGATCGCGGTGTAGGTGGCTCCTTCGTAGGTCACGACGGCGCCCACGGCGTACGGGGTGTAGGGGGCCCAGTCGGCCATGACGACGACCGACCTGGCGGCGGTGGCCGGCGCCGAGGTGGCCAGGCCGGTGACGAGCAGGGCCAGCGCGGAGATCAGCGCGACGAGGAGGCGTCTCATGGCATTCCCTGAAGGTGCGGCTTGACGGTCTTGGAGAAGTTCCAGTTGTGGCTGGCGTCCCAGTTGATGGACCAGGTCATGGCGCCCCGGATGTCCGGCCACGCCTGCGGGGGCACGAAGCTGCCGCAACTGGTGCGCTTGGCCAGGCAGTCGAGCGCCTGGTTGACCAGCGACGGGTTGACGACCCCGCCGCCGGCGGCGCCGGGTCCCGCGGGCAGGCCGAGCGCGACCTGGTCGGGGCGCAGCCCGTTCTGGATCTGGATGCAGGCCAGGGCGGTCATGAAGTTGACCGTCCCCTGCGAGTACGCCTGCGCCTGGTCGCAGCCGAGCATGCTGCCGGAGTTGTAGTACTGCATGTGGACGACCGTGAGGATGTCCTTGATGTTCAGGGCGAGCTTGAAGTACTCCATCCCGGTCGACTGCATGTCGATGGTCTGGGGGGCCATGGTGATGACGAGGCTGGAGCCCACCCGGGAGCGCAGGTCCCTGAGCGCCTGGCCCATGTAGGTGGCGTTGAGCCCGTTCTCCAGGTCGATGTCGACGCCGTCGAAGCCGTAGCTCTGCATGATGCCGTACATGCTGCTGGCGAACTGGGTGGCCGCGGCCGAGCTGTTCACCTGGACGCGGCCGGCCTCGCCGCCGACGCTCAGGATGACCTTCTTGCCGCGCTGGTGCAGGGCCTGCACGTCGGCCCGGAACTGGGCGTCGGTGTAGCCGCCGACCGCGGTGGCCAGGGCCGGGTCGAGAGCGAAGGTGACCTGGCCGGGGGTGCTGGTGGCCTCGGCGAAGGCGATCGCGACCACGTCGTACTCGTTGGGCACCTGCGACAGCTTCAGTTCCGTGGCCGGGTTGACGAAGTTGTGCCAGTAGCCGGTGAGGAAGTGCTTGGGCAGGTCGCCGCCGCCGGTGCAGCCGGTCGTGCTGCCGGAGGCGTCACGTCCGGGCGATTCGCCGGTGCTGTTGTACGCCTTGATCGTGTAGGTGTGCGGCTCGCACGTGCCCAGACCCGAGATCGTCGCGCTGGTGCCGGTCACCGTCGTCTTCAGCGTGGCGCCCTCGTAGACGCGGTACCCCGTCACGGTCCCTGACGACGCGCCCCACGACAGCGAGATCGAGGTGTTGGTCGCGGTCACCGTGGCCGTGCCCGGCTGGCCTGGCACGCCCTGGCAGCCGGTCGTGGTGCCGGAGGCGTCGCGGCCGGTCGACTCGCCGACGGTGTTGTACGCCTTGATCGTGTAGGTGTGCGGCTCGCACGTGCCCAGACCCGAGATCGTCGCGCTGGTGCCGGTCACGGTCGTCTTCAGCGTGGCGCCCTCGTAGACGCGGTACCCCGTCACGGTCCCTGACGACGCGCCCCAGCTCAACGAGATCGAGGTGCTCGTCGAGGTCACCGTGGCGGCGCCTGGCTGGCCGGGCACGGTGGGCTGCGGGTCGCCGGTGACGGTCTTCCAGAGGGCGGGCACGTTGGGCGGCTCCCACCCGGGCTGGGAGGTGTGCGACTGCCGGGCTTCGAAGTCGACCGCGTTGTGGGTGACGCGGGTTCCGGTGGTGTAGGAGGTCCAGGGCGCCCACGCGGGGTAGGCGGCAGCCTGAACGGGGGGTGCGACCAGGCCGAACATGAGCACAACGACCAGGACGACTAACGCACGGACATTCATATGGTCTCCGGTGTGAGGGACGTACGGCTTGCGCCCCTGGGGGGCTAGGGCGCAAGCCGTACGGGCCCGTGTGGGGGGTGGTTCGGTTATCAGCGCAGGCCGTTGCTGAGTGCGGTGGTGAGGGAACCGTCGTCACCCGACATCTCCCAGACCATCGCGCCCAGCAGGTTCTTGGCCTTGATGTACTCGGTCTTCTTCTGGATCGACCACGGGTCGTCGAACGTCCACCACTGGCCACCCGGGCCGGTGTAGCAGTAGGCGGAGATCGACTGCTCGTCGTGCCGGACCGTGCAGCCCGGCACCCGTGCGGCGATGTTCTTGTATCCGCGGGTCCCGGCTTCCTCGGGGAAGTCGCCGGGCGCGGCGCCGTTGGCCGACTGCCATTCGCCGTTCTTGCCGCCGTCGGCCACCTGCTGCCAGCCGCGGCCGTAGTAGGCCAGGCCGAAGGTCAGCTTGCGCGGGTTCACGCCCGCGTCCAGGTACACCTGGATGGCCTTGTCGACGCTGAAGTCCGGGTTGTACGGCGAGTCGGTGTCGAGGTTGAGGTTGCCCTGGTGGCCCGTGCGGAACGGCTCCCAGGAGTTGTCGCTGCCGGCGCCGTGGAAGTCGTAGCCCTGGACGTTGGCGAAGTCGAGGTAGTCGAAGATCTTCGACAGGTCCCATCCGGCGTTGATCTTCACGGGGTCGGCGGGGGTGAAGGCGGTCAGGAGGTAGCGCTTGCCGGTGGTGGCCGTCAGCGCGTCGAGCTGGGTGCGGAACTCCTGGAGCAGGAGCGTGAGGTTGTTCTTGTCGTTCGGGCTGACGTGGTTGCCGGCGTGTCCTTCGGCGCCGGGCCACTCCCAGTCGACGTCGATGCCGTCGAAGACGCCCGCGGCCACGCCGGCGCCGCCGCGGCCCTGGTAGACCGGCAGGTCGCCCTTGATGTACATGTCGATGCAGGACTTCACGAACGCCTGGCGCTTGGCGGGGGTGGAGGCGGCGTCGGAGAAGTACTTGGAGTAGGTCCAGCCGCCCAGCGAGATCAGCGCTTTCAGGTGCGGGTGCTTGGCCTTCAGCTTCTTGAGCTGGTTGTAGTTGCCGGCCAGCTTCTGGTCCCAGGTGTCGCCCACGCCGTCCACCGACTCGCCGGCGCCGAAGCCCTTGACGTAGTCGGCCCACGCGTCGCCCGCGCCGTCGCCCTGGTTGGGGTCCTGCGGGCCGGGGGTGGTGGCCTTGTCCACGCCGTTCATGCAGGTGTGCCGGGTCGGGTGGATGTTGGAGAAGGCGTAGTTGACGTGGGTGAGTTTGGCGGCCTGCGCGTCCAGGCTCTTCATGGTGTACGCGCGGCCGTAGATGCCCCACTGCACGAAGTAGGCGACCTTGTTGTAGCTGCCGCCCGGGGTCTCCGGCTGGGTTCTCGCGGTGACCGGGGCGCTCTTGTCCGACTCGTTGTTCGAGGGGTCCACGGCGCTGACGGTGAAGGAGTAGTTCGTGTCGGGGGCCAGACCGGTGACGGTGGCGCCGGTGGTCGTGGAGGTGGTCTTGAGGGTGGTGCCCTGGTAGACGCGGTACTCCTTGATCGACCCCGAGTTGTCCGTGGCCGCGTCCCAGGCCAGGGTGATCGTGGAGTTGGTCTGGGACGGCGAGCGCGGGTTGCCGGGCGGGCTGGGTTCGACCGTGTCCGGGGTGCCCGTGGTGGTGGCGGTGACCGGGGTGCTCTTGTCCGACTCGTTGTTCGACGGATCCACGGCGGTGACCGTGTAGGTGTGGGCGGATCCGGGCGGCAGGCCGGTGATCTGCGTGCTCGTGGCCGTGGCGGTCTTGACGACGGTGGTTCCCTCGTAGACCCGGTACTCCTTGATCGTGCCCGAGTTGTCCGTGGAGGCGTTCCACGCCAGGTCGATCGTGGTGTCGGCCTGGGCGGGTGAACGCAGGCCCCCGGGCACGGCCGGTTTGACCGTGTCGGTGGGGACGCCGTCACAGGGGTTGGCGTTGAGCTTGCAGTTCTGGGGTACGGCCTGCGCGCCTCCGGGGTTGCCCATGAAGCCGAAGCTCGTGGTGGCGTTCGGGGCCAGGGTGCCGTTCCATGCGAGGTTGCTGAACGTGTAGTGCTGGCCGCTGCGGGTCATGGTGGCGTCCCAGAAGGAGCCGACCGTGTGGCCCGCGGGCATATCGAACTCGACCTTCCAGCCCGTGATGGTGCTGGAGGTGCCGTTGGTGATGGTGTAGCGGCCCTGCCAGCCGCTTCCCCAGTCCGAGGTCTTGGTGAATACCGCGGTGGCGGTGGCGGCCTGGGCCGGGCCAGGCACGAGTAGGGCAAGGACGAGGCTTGCCAGCGCGGTCAGGGACAGTAAGGGAAGGCTGCGCCGCATGGTCGCTCCCGTGGGTGGGGAACTGTGGGGGGTGACGTGGCCAGCGGGGTGTCAGGCCACAGCTGTGAGCGGCAATCTGTAGATGTTCTGGCTGGTCGTGGGGGGTGGGGGGCGAGCCATGATGCCTCTGGGTTCAGATCTTCTCTTAGGAAAGTTTCCTAAGAGTTACGCCGATCGTAGGCTTGACACCCATGCCTTACAAGACCTAATTCCATCTTCAATCGCCGGGCGGCTCCGCCGTACCCGGAAAAGCGAGCGCGCCCCCGCTGGAGGCGAGGGCGCGCGATGCCGGGAACTCAGGGCTGCTGGGTGATCTTGACGTCGTCGACGCCCGCCTCGACCAGCGAGGCGCCTCCGGCGTCCGCGGCCTCGATGAGGATGCGGACCGTCTGCCCCGCGAACGGGGTCAGGTTGGCGTTGGCCACCGCCCACGAGCCGTTGCGGTTGCTGGCCGCGCCGAGTTGCTCGAACACCTGCGTCGTGGTGTTCCCGACCACCTTCACCCGGAAGTAGTCGGTGTTGGCCGCGTTCGAGCCGTGCGCCAGGTACCACGACAGCGAGAGCGACAGCGTGCCCGTGGCGGGCAGCGTGATCTGCGGCGACTGGATCGAGGTCAGGCCGCCGTCGATGTCGTGGTCACCCGCCGCGGCGCCCGCCAGCCTGCCGGTCACCAGGTCGTTCGCGCCGCTGACCGTGGTGCCGAGCTGCTTGGCGCCGCTGGAGTCGGTGTCCTCCGGGTTGCCCCGCTCCCACAGGCCCGTGGTCGCCGTGCCGGGGATCGCGCTCCAGCCCTTGTCGGTCTCGAAGTCGTCCGACCACACGGTCGTGCCCGGTGTGCCGGTGCCGCAGTACTGCTGCTCCTTGCCGATGATCCGGTAGACGCAGTCGGAGTACTCGAGGAAGCGCAGAGTCGCCTCCCGGTTGCGGGTGGTCTGCGGCACGATCTGCTCGTCGGGCGGGTAGAAGCCGGGGCTGGCCGTCCGCGGGTACATCTCGAAGGTGTAGCTGAAGATCTTGTGGACGCCCCACATCCAGTCGCCGATGGTGCCGTCGGTGATGTAGAGGTCGCTGGACTGCTCGGGGATGTAGTTGTTGGTCGCGGCCATGTTCTGGCCGAGCACGGCGTGGGCGTCGCGGTCGTCCTGGGTCAGGCCGGGCGCCGTGTCGTTGAAGGTGAAGCCGTAGGGCCACAACACCAGCTCGCTGTAGGTGTGCCAGTCCAGGTGCGCCCGGATCTGCTGCCGGCCGCCGACCACGCGGCCGCGCACCCAGTCGGCCGTCGCCTTGACCTCGACCGCCGACTCGGCGGCCGAGCCGCGGTAGGTCTCGCTGGAGGTCGAGCCGGAGGAGCCGCCGCAGCAGCCCCAGTTGTAGTTCCAGTTGCGGTTCATGTCGGTGCCGACCGCGGTGGAACCCGAGTTCGGCTGGCGGTTCTTGCGCCAGGAGCGGTAGCTGCCGGTCGCGATGTCGTACTCGCCGCCGTCGGGGTTGAGGTCGGGCAGGATCCAGATCTCGCGGGTGTTCACCAGGTTCGTGATCCGGGTGTCGGTGCCGTAGTTGTCGGCCAGCAGGTGCATGATGTACAGCGCCATCTCGACCGTGAGGTGCTCACGCGCGTGCTGGTGCGCGGTGAACAGCACCTCGGTCTCGTTCTCGTCGGTGGCGACGTTGTCGCTGATCTTCACGCCGACGAGCTGCCTGCCCTGGTACGACGTGCCGTAGACGAACTTGCTGGCGATGTTCGGCTTGGCCGCGACGAGCGCGTTGATGTTCGCGTTCATCTCGGCGTAGTTGTGGAAGCCCGAGTCGGCCGGCGGGAAGTCAAACGCTCCTGCGCCGGACGGGGATAACGGGCGCGGCACCTCCGTGACCCGGTAGCCGAGCTTCCTGATCGCCGCCACCTCGGCCGGCGTCGCGGTCACCAGGACCGAGTCGCCCGTGACCTCTTCGATGGCGGCGCCGGTGCCGGAGACCGCGCTGCGTTGCCGGGAGTCGGCCGGGCCCTGTACGCGATACTGCTTGTTCGCGGGTGGTTCCGCACCCGCGGTCACCTCGGTGATGCCGGTCAGGCTCAAAAGACCGAGGATGGCCAGCAGGATCGTTAATCGGCGTCTCACCTTCAACCCTCCTCGGCGCGCGAATGGGGGGTGTTTTGACGCGCGCCTGCACTGAGAGTGGAGACTTCCGGCCAGCCCGAGAAGGCCCAATTCAGCGGTAGTGCACCATGGCTTGCTCTAGTGGCTTCCTGGTTAGGTCGGGTACCTCCGCGTCGTCGCCGGCATAGCCCACGGGGAACAGGATGTAGGGGCGCTCGTTGGCGGGGCGCTCGCAGATCTCGGTCAGGAAGGCCATCGGGTTCGGCGTGTGGGTCAGCGTGGACAGGCCCATCCGGTGCAGGGCGGCGATGAACAGGCCGCAGGCGATGCCGACGCTCTCGTTGACGTAGTAGTGCTTGACCTTCCTGCCGTCGGGCCGCACGCCGTACTTCTCCGCGAAGCACACCACCAGCCAGGGGGCCGCTTCCAGGTAGCGCTTGTCGGAGGTGGTCTCCAGCGGGGCCAG
Organism: Nonomuraea typhae; assembly: GCF_009760925.1. Classification (GTDB taxonomy): domain Bacteria; phylum Actinomycetota; class Actinomycetes; order Streptosporangiales; family Streptosporangiaceae; genus Nonomuraea; species Nonomuraea typhae. The sequence goes on along the minus strand of NZ_VRLV01000007.1, from coordinate 568,672 downwards.
CGCCTCGCGCCACTCGGCCGGCAGCCGTCCGCCCTCGTAGTTCTGCCGCTCCTCGACCTCGGCGGCCTCCCTGATGCGCTTCTTGGTGTCCAGGTCGCCGACCACGACGAACTTCCACGGCTGCTGGTGGGCGCCGGACGGCGCGGTGTTGGCCGCCAGCACGGCCAGTTCGACGCAGCGGAGCGGGACCGGCTCGTCGCTGAAGAAGCGGACGCTGCGGCGCTGGTCGAGGAAGTCGTAGAACTCGGTGCCGCGGGCGATCATCTCGTCCGGCTCGAACCGCTCCGGCTTGTAGGGACGGAACGGGAAGGTGTGCTCCATGAAGACGAAGTCTGCGGACATATGGCTGAGGTGACAACCGACGGCCTACCATACTGACGATTCGACACGAAATATCGCGCTATTGGAGTCAATATGGCAGCGAAGCGCGCCGGCCTGGACGAGCTGGACCTCAAGATCCTGCGGCTGGTGTCCGAGCACCCCCGCAGCGGCCTGCTCGAGTTCGCCCGGCTGCTGGGCGTGGCCCGCGGCACCGTCCAGGCCCGCCTGGACCGCATGGTCGCCGACGGCGTGATCACCGACTTCGGCCCCGGCCTGTCCCCCGCCGCGCTCGGCCACCCCGTCCAGGCGTTCACCACGCTCGAAGTGCAGCAGGCATCCCGCGAGCACATCGCCCGCGCCCTGTCGGCCGTCCCCGAACTCATCGAGGCGTACATCGTCACCGGACCCGGCGACGTGTGGTGCCGCATCGCCGGCCGCGACCACGAGCACATCCAGGAGATCATCGACCACATGCTGACGATCGACGGAGTACGGCGCAGCACCACGGTCATCACATTGTCCACCGTCGTCCCCCACCGGGTGCTGCCCCTGGCCGCACGGGCCACCAGGTAGCTGCCAGCCCTCTGCCAGCCCGCTACCAGCGGCGTCCGGCACGGTCGAGGGCATGGACTACGCGATCGAAGCCGAAGGGCTGGTCAAGACATACGGCGACAAGGCTGCCCTGGACGGAGTCGATCTCCGGGCACGGGCCGGGACCGTGCTGGGCGTGCTCGGCCCCAACGGCGCGGGGAAGACCACGGCAGTGCGCATCCTGGCGACGCTGCTGCGGCCGGACTCCGGTCACGCCCGCGTCCACGGGCACGACGTGGCCGCACAGCCCGCCGAGGTGCGCAAACTGATCGGGCTGACCGGCCAGTACGCCTCCGTGGACGAGAAGCTGACCGGCACCCAGAACCTCGTCATGATGGGCCGCCTGCTCGGCGCGAACCGGGCGGCGGCCAGGGCGCGCGCCGCCGAGCTGCTGGAGCGCTTCGGGCTCACCGACGCCGCCGGCCGGGCCGCGTCGGGGTACTCGGGAGGCATGCGGCGCCGCCTCGACCTGGCCGTCAGCCTCGTCAGCAGGCCCCGCGTGCTCTTCCTCGACGAGCCGACCACCGGCCTCGACCCGCACGCCCGCGGCGAGCTGTGGGAGGTGGTCAGGGATCTGGTCGCCGACGGCGTCACCGTGCTGCTGACCACGCAGTACCTGGAGGAGGCCGACCAGCTCGCCGACGACATCCTGCTCATCGACGCCGGCCGGGCCGCCGCCCAGGGCACTCCCGACGAGCTCAAGGCCATGGCCGGCGGGCACCGGCTGGACGTCAGGCCGCTGCGTCCGGAGGACGTCGAGAAGACCAAGGCCATCCTGGGCTCCGACGAGCTCAGCATCCCGATCCACGACCTGGCGGCGGCGCCGGCCGTACTCAGGAAGCTGGACGACGCCGGGGTCGTGCTGTCCGAGCACGCGCTGCGGCTGCCCTCCCTCGACGACGTCTTCCTCACCCTCACCGGAGCCCGCAAATGATCTCTCAGAGCCTCACCCTCACCTGGCGCAGCCTGATCCCCCTGAAGAACAGCCCCGGCCAGCTGCTGGCGATGCTGCTCCAGCCGGTCTTCATGATCGTCGTCTTCGTGTACCTGTTCGGGGGCGCTGCCGGAGGCGACCGGAGCCAGGCCGTGCTCTACATGCTGCCGGGCGTGCTGGTGCAGGTGGCGCTCATGGCCACCATCGCCACCGGCATGAACCTGGCCACCGACATCGGCAACGGCGTCTTCGACAGGTTCCGGACCATGCCGATCGCCCGCCTCGCGCCGCTGGCCGGGCGGATCCTGGCCGACCTGGTCACGATGCTGATCACGGTGACGATCTCGGTGCTGATCGGGTACGTCGTGGGGTTCCGGGTGCAGACCTCGCCGCTGGAGGCGCTGGCGGGGCTGGGGCTGGTGCTGCTGTTCACGATGGCGCTGAGCTGGGGGTCGGCCTGGATCGGGCTGGCGGCCAAGTCGGTGACCTCGATGCAGGGCATGGCCACGGCGGTGCTGCTCCCGCTCACCTTCGGCAGCAGCGCGTTCATCCCCGCCACGGACCTGCCCGGCTGGCTGACCGCCTGGATGTCGATCAACCCGGTCTCGCATCTGGCCGCCGCGCTGCGCGGCTTCATGGTCGGGGGACTGCGGGCCGCGGACGTGTGGATCACGTTCGGCTGGACGGCCGCGCTGCTGGCGTTGTTCGTCCCGCTCGCGCTGCGCGCCTACAACCGGCGGGTGCGCTGAGTCCCCGGCTACGTGATGTCCGCCACCAGGGCGTAGACCTCCTCGCGGGTCAGGGCGGCGCCCTCCGCGCGCAGGGCCGCGTACCGGTCCTCGCCCAGGGCGCGGCGGGCGGCGGCGGTCCCGGCCGCGACATCGGGGCCGGACTCGTCCGCCGCGGCGCCGAACAGCACCGCCGCCCGCTCCGGGTCGCCGCCCGCCAGCGCGGCCAGGGCGAAGCCACAGAAGACGGACGCCAGCACCGGCAGATCGGGGGCGGTCCTGACGACCTCCAGGGCCTGCCGGTGCTGGGCCAGCCCCTCCCGCCGGTCGCCCGAGGCCACCAGCGCCCTGCCGTACTGGGTGCGGACCGAGGCCGTGAGCTGCGGGATCGGCATGACCTCCCGCACCCCCTCGATCGCCTTCTCGAACGCCGCCAGCGCGGCAGGGTGGTCGCCGCGCTGGTAGGCGACCAGGGCCTCGCCGAACTGGAGCTGGAGCAGCACGTCCGGGTTGATCTCGGCGCTCACCCCAAGCCTGGCCCGCACCAGGTCGGCCGCCGCGCCCTCCAGGTCGCCGCCGCGCGCCCGGATCAGCGCCAGCCTGGTCAGCGTCGAGACCGACTCGTTCGCGCTGATCCAGGCGCTGGTCAGCGAGCGCACCTCGGTGAACAGCTCCCCCGCGGGCCGGCCCGCGATGGCGCGCATCGCCCCCAGGGACAGCAGCGCCTCGCTCAGCCCCCACCGGTCGCCGATCTTCCTGAACCCGGCCACCGCCCGCTCCAGCGACTCCTCCGTCGCCCTCGGGCCGCGGATCATGAGCGCCGAGCTGGCCAGCCACAGGTCCTCGCCCTTGGCGTAGGAGTCCAGCAGTGCATAGGCGTCCTCCTCGCGCCCGGCCAGCAGCGCCATGACCGCCCGCGCGATCCGCAGCATCGGATGGAGCGGCCCCTCGGCCGCGGCCAGGTCCACGAGCCTGTCCATGTCGGCCGACAGCTTCTCCATGAGCGGCCGGTCCACCATGACCCGGCCGAACATCGTCACGCCCACCGCGAACCTGCACGCCGCATACGCCCCCGCCAGCCCCGGCGGCGGGGTCGGGCCCGCGAGCGCCAGCGCCTGCTCGGCCCACTGCGCCGACTCCGTCCGGTAACCGCACATCCACCAGTACCAGTTGAGCGCCCCGCACAGCCGCAGCGCCAGGTCGGCGTCCCCGGCCTCCAGCGACCACCGCAACGCCGCCGCGCAGTTGTCCCGCTCGGCACCGAGCCGCTCGATCCACTCGATCTGCGCCGAGGTCCGCAGCCACGGCACCGCCGCCTCCGCCAGGTCACGCAGATGTACGGCCAGCCGCCGGCGATATTCCTCGACCTCTCCCGCCTCGGCCAGCCGCTCCAGCGCGTAGGCGCGGATGGTTTCCAGCATCCGGTAGCGCCCGTCGTCCCCGAGCTGCACCAGCGACTTGTCGGCCAGCGCCCCCAGCACCCCGGCGTCACCGCCGCAGACCGCCTCGACCGCCTCCAGCGTCGCGCCCCCGGCGAACACCGCCAGCCGCCCGGCCAGCGCGCGCTCCTCGCCGGTCAGCAGGTCCCAGCTCCACTCGACGAGCGCCCGCAGCGTCTGCTGGCGTGGCAGGGCCGTACGGCTGCCGCCCGTCAGCAGCCGGAACCGGTCGTCCAGCCGTTCGGCCAGCTGGCGGACGGTCATCGTGCGCAGCCGGGCCGCGGCCAGCTCGATCGCCAGCGGCATGCCGTCGAGCCTGCGGCACACGGCCGCGACGTCGGCGGCGTTGCCCTCGTCCAGCCGGAACGACGGCCGCGCCGCGACCGCTCTCTCCACCAGCAGCCGGACCGCCGCGTACCCGGCCGCACCGGCGGCGTCCACGCCCTCCGGGGGCAGTGCCAGGGGCGGAAGGGGCAGCACGTGCTCGCCCGGCAGGTTGAGCGGCTCCCGGCTGGTGGCCAGCACCCGCAGCCCCGGGCAGGCCGCGAGCAACCGCTCGGCCAGCCACGCGGCCGCTTCGACCAGGTGCTCGCAGTTGTCCAGCACGATCAGCGCCGGACCCCGGCCCAGCCGCTCCGCCACCCGCTGCACCGGCCCCTCAGCCGCACTGCCGCCCTTCTCACCGGGCAGCGCGATTCCGGGCAGGTCGTCACGCAGGCCCAGCGCGTCGAGCAGGGCGCCGGGCACGTCGGCGGGGTCGGTGACCGGGGCCAGCTCGACCATCCAGGTCTCGCCGCCCAGCAGCTCGCCGGAGCGCAGGGCGGCCTCGGTGGCCAGGCGGGTCTTGCCCGCGCCGCCCGGGCCGGCGATCGTGGCCAGCCTGACCTCGCCGAGCAGGGTCAGCAGCCGGGCCAGCTCGGCGTCCCTGCCCACGAACCCGGTCAGCGGCGGGCGCACGTTGCCTCTGGCGCGGGCGGCCGGCCGTACCGGAGTCTCGCCCTTGAGGACGGCCAGGTGCGCGGCGCGCAGGCCGGGGCCGGGGTCCACGCCGAGTTCGCCGGCCAGGGCGGACCGCACCCGCTCGAACAGCGTGAGCGCGTCGGCCTGCCGGCCGGCGGCGGCCAGGGAGCGCATCGCCAGCGCGGCCAGCCGCTCGCGCAGCGGGTGCGCGGCCGCCTCCGCCGACAACGAAGCGGCCAACTCGGCGAGGTCACCCCCGCCAGCGTCCAGGACGGCTTCGGCGTGGGCCTCGACGGCGAGCAGGCGCTCTTCCTCCAGGCCGGTGGCGACGGCGGCCAGGTGCGGCACCGCCAGCAGGTCGGCCAGGGCAGGGCCGCGCCACATCGCCAGCCCCTCGGCGGGATTCCCGTCGCGGACGGCGGCGGTGAAGGCGTGGGCGTCCACCGACTCCCGGGGAAGGGGCAGCAGGTAGCCGCCGGGCCGGCCGGTCACGTCCAGGTGCGGGCGCAGTGCGGTGCGCAGGCGCTTGACCAGCGTCTGCAGGGCGTTGGCCGCGTTGGCCGGAGGCTGCTCCGGCCACAGGGCGTCGATGAGGCGTTCGGCGGTCACCACCTGGCCCGCCTCCAGCGCGAGCAGGGCCAGCAACGCGCGCACCCGGGCGCCGCCCACCGGCACCGGCGCGCCCTCGTTCTCGACCTCCAGGGGTCCCAGGATGGAAATCCGCACGGCCTCCATCCTGCCCCCTGCCGCGACAGCGGTGCCGCCGGTGCCCGTCTGGCGGGACGCCGCCCCGGCCCCCTTCCCGCCTGGGACCTCATGGGGGAAGGGCGGCTCCTTCTGCGCACCGGCCTGATCGGCTCTACCGCATGCAGCTCTGGCCCGTCACGGAGTCTTGAGCGCGACCGCCACCTCCATGCCGACCGGCTGTCCCTCCTCCAGGACGCCGATCTGGCGGAGCTGGGCCAGGGACACCTCGGCTCCCTTCTCCTCGGCCGCGGCGAGCAGGGCCAGCACGGCGGGGTGGGTGGCGCCCTCGACCATGGGCACGTCCTGGTCCCAGCGCCAGCGCACCACCATCTCCTGTCCCGGCTCGATCGTGCCGCGCTCGACGCCCGCCCAGTCCTCCGGCGGCAGGGCGGCGACCGGCCAGCAGCACACCACCTGAACCTCGGTCTCACTGCCGGGCTTGGCCCTGATCGTGGTCCAGAAGGCGCCGGTCGGGCGGTTGCCCGCCGCGTCGAGGCGGCGCCACAACCCGGCGAACAACTCGTTGGCCTGCTCGTCGCTGGTGATGTCCGGGGGCAGGACGACGCCGGCCCAGGGCTGCGCCTCGGCCTGCCGTACCTCGGTCTGCCAGGTGACGGGGCCGGCGAGCAGGCGCTCCAGGGCGTCGAGGGCGGCGTCCTGGCGCTCGCGGTCGGCGGCCAGCCGGGCGCGGTGCTCGGCCAGCGTGGCGGCCGCGGCGCCGGCGTCCCCGAGGAGCTTGGGCGCGTCGGCCAGGGGCAGGTCGGCGGAGCGGGCGGCCTTGAGCCTGAGCGCGGCGCCGAACTGCGCGGCGGTGTAGCGCCGGTGCCGCGACCACGGGTCCACCGAGGCGGGCGGCAGCAGGTCCTGCTCGTCGTACAGGCGCAGGGCCTTCAGGCTCAGGCCGGTGAGCTCCGCGAATTCGCCGATGTTCATCATGGGAACCAGTGTGGAACCTGCCCCAGGGGCAGGTTCCACTCGGTGGGTGTGGGCGCCGCGCGCGGGCTCCCCCTCACGCACGGCGCCCACGCCGGTCAGAAGTCGTCAGGCAGCCGGACCCGATCGCGGATCCACTTGCCCGCCTCCTTCAAGCGGGTGGTGCCGGTGAACGGGCCGTTCGGGCAGGTGCCGGTGGTGAATACGGCGCCGGAGCGATGGTCGTCGGAGTAGTTCCAGTTGACCCAGCTGATCTTCTTCTGCGCCATCAGATCGAGGTAGCGCTGCGACATCGCGAAGTCGTTGGCGCCCTCGCCCAGATAGTTCTGGGTGCCGAACTCGGTGACGAACACCGGGATGCGGTCGGCCGCGCGCGACAGGGTGTCGAGGTACTCGGTGCCGTGCGAGGCGGCGTAGAAGTGGAAGGTGTACATGATGTTGGTCGCGTTGACCGGGTTGTTGATGATCTCGGTCTCGTTGGAGCTCTCGGAGACCCCCAGGGAGGACCAGCCGCGGGTGCCGACCAGGATCGGGGTGTCGGGGTCGTTGGCCCTGATCGTCGGGATGATCTGGTGGGCGTAGTCCCGGATGCGCGACCAGGGGACGCCACTGGGCTCGTTCATGATCTCGTAGAGCAGGTTCTTCTTGTTGTTGTGCCGCTGGGCGATCTCCGTGAAGAACGTCTTGGCCTTGGTGAGCATGTCACGGGCGAACGGGTCGCCGGGGTCGAGCATGTGCCAGTCGACGATGGCGTACATGCCGCGTGAGGTGGCCTGCTCGATCAGGTTGTGCACCCGGTCGGTGAACTGCCGCGGGTTGGACTCGTAGCCGCCGTCCTGGATGTACATGGAGATCCGCAGGACGTCGGCCTTCCAGTCGGTGGCCAGGGCGTTCAGCGAGGCGGTGTTGAGGCACTGGTTGTACCACTGGATGCCGTGCGAGCTCATGCCGCGCAGCTGGATCTGCTTGCCGTTCTCGTTGCAGAGTTTCAGCCCGCAGACCCGGAGCTGGCCGTTGGCCTCGACCGGGGTGCCGCCGCCGGTCGGCGGCAGCGTGGTGGCGGTGACGGCGGCGCTGCGGTCGGACTCGTTGTCCGAGGGGTCGCGCGCGGTCACGGTGTAGGTGTGGGTGGAGGATGCGGCCAGGCCGGTGACGGTGGCCGTGGTGCCGGTGACGGTGGCGACGACGGTGTCGCCCTCGCGGACCCGGTAGTCCTTGATGGAGCCGCTGTTGTCGGTCGAGGCGTCCCAGGCCAGCGTGATCGAGTTCGACGTGGTGGCGGTCGAGCGCGGGCTGCCGGGGACGGTGGGCTTCACGGTGTCGGGCGGGCCCGCGACGCCGACGGTGAGGCGGTCGAGGTTCGGGCCGCCGTTGGCGGTGGTGGCAGCGGCCCTGACGGTGTTGGCGCCGGCGTTGAGCGCGGCGGTCACGGAGGCTTCCTGCCAGGTCGTCCAGGCGCCGGTGCCGGGGAAGTCCTTGGCCTGGGCGGCGCTGCCGTTCACGCTGATGGACAGCGGGCGGTTGACGGTGGTGCCGTTTGCGTAGCGGAAGGTCAGCGTCGCGTTCCCGGCGGTGGCCGCGTTGACGGTGAACTCCACGGCGGAGCCGGTGACGTTGTCGTAGTTGACGAAGCCGCGGCCGGTGAACCCGGCGTGGTTCGACTCGACCACGCCCTGGGTGATCGTGGCGTCCTCGGCCTGGTAGTCGTTGCCGCCCGGCGTGGTGGCGACCTCGGCGTCGAGGTAGTCCCAGTTGGGGTTGCCGCCGGAGCCGGCGGAGGTGGCGCGGATCGTGTTGGGCCCGGCCACGACGGGCGCGGTCAGTGTGCTGGTGGCCCAGGTGCTCCAGGCGCCGGTGGGATTGAAGGCGCGGTCGTCGGCGACCAGGACGCCGTTGACGGAGATGTCGCTGGGGCGGTTGGCGGTGGTGCCGTTGGCGTAGCCCAGGGTGAGGGTCGCGCTTCCGGCGGCGGGGGCGTTGAAGGTCCATTCCACGTAGGAGCCGGCGAGGTTGTCGCCGTTGACGAAGCCGGCGCCGGAGTATCCGGCGTGGTTCGACTCGACCACACCCTGGGAGATCGTGGCGTTCTCCGCCTCGAGGCGGGAGGGCGCGGCGGCGGCGGGCAGTGCTGTTACCGCTGGTAAGAGGGCGAGACAGGCGGCGGCCAAGGTGATCAGCCGCGTCGAACGATGCATGGGGTCCGCTCCTACTCGTTCATTAGGAAACTTAACTAACGAGCAATCGGAGGATAGGTCCGACCTCTGATCGGAACAAGACCCAAATTGACAGCGATCTCTACAGCCGTGACAGCAGCGGAGCCAGTTGTTCCTCCTCGTAGTCCAGGTGGGCGAGCAGTTCCGCGGCCAGCCGGTCGAGTTCCGGGCGGAAATCGGCGGCCTGTTCGATGGCCGAAAGGATCTCGGCGACCTTGGCGTGCTCGCGCTCCAGGCGGTCGATGACCTCAGCGGACTCGGGGAACCTGGCACGCAGCGTGGTGAACAGGTAGTGGCTCTCGACCGTGTGGTGCATCTCCACGTGGTGGCAGTAGTACGCGCAGCGCACCCGAAGATCACGGGTGAGCTCCGGGGCGCCGCGCAACTCCTTCAGCTCGCGGCGCAGCCCGTCGTGGACGGCGATCAGCTCACGCACCATGGCGTGCTCACGGGACATCGGGGGACCCCTTCACGGTTCCTTCTGGTAACTAACCCCATCGTGGATTACCGTCATGCTCGAGGGCCAGATCGCACTTTTCCCTGCCTTAGTTACCTGGAGAGAACCGTGGACTACCTGACGGAGACCGAGGCCAACTGCCGCGCCCGCGAGGTCCTCGACCGGGTCGGCGACAAATGGTCCGTGGTCGTGCTCTACAACCTCGGCACCGGCACCCACCGCTTCACCGAGCTGCGGCGGGCCATCCCCGGCATCAGCCAGCGCATGCTCACCGTCACCCTGCGCACCCTGGAGCGCGACGGCCTGATCCGGCGCACGGTGCACCCCGTGATCCCCCCGCACGTGGACTACGACCTCACCCCGCTGGGCTGCACGCTGCGGGAGATCGTGGGCGCCCTGGTGAACTGGGCCCACGACCACCTGGAGGAGATCGACGAGGCCAGGACCGCCTACGACAAGGTGTAGACGGGTGCCCGCATTGATGGTCAAGTCAGGGGATGACGGTACAAGGCACCTCCGACCCCCGGTTCTCCCTGGTACGGGAGGAGTTCGAGCGCAACCTCGCCGAGCGCGGTGAGGTGGGCGCGTCGGTCTGCGTGATCGTCGACGGCGAGGTCGTGGCCGACCTCTGGGGCGGCGAGGCCGCGCCGGGCGCCCCGTGGCGCGAGGACACCATCGGCCACGTCTGGTCCTGCACGAAGGGCGCCACCGCCCTCTGCGCCCACCTGCTCGCCGACCGCGGCGAACTCGACCTCGACGCGCCGGTCGTGCGCTACTGGCCCGAGTACGGCGCGGCCGGCAAGGGCGGGACGCTCATCCGGCACCTGCTGGCCCACCAGGCCGGCCTGCCGGTGCTGCGTGAGCCGCTGCCGCCGGGCGCCTTCCTCGACTGGAAACTCATGGCCGAGCGGCTGGCCGTGGCCGAGCCGTTCTGGGAGCCGGGCACCCGGCACGGCTACCACGCGCTGACCTTCGGCTTCCTGGTCGGCGAGGTGGTCAGGCGGGTCGGCGGGCGCTCGCTGGGCACGTTCTTCCGCGAGGAGGTGGCCGAGCCGCTCGGGCTGGAGTTCTGGCTGGGCCTGCCGGAGGAGCACGAGAGCCGGGTGGCGCCGACGATCCCGGCGGACCTGCCGCCGGAGCCGCCCTCGTTCTACGTCAAGGCGTTCTCCGACCCGGAGTCGCTGCCGGCGCTGCTGCTCGGCAACAACGGCGGCTTCATGCTCGCCTCCGACAGCCGGGAGGCGCACGCCGGCGAGTTCGGCTCGGTCGGGGCGATCACCAACGCCCGCGGGCTGGCCAGGATGTACCGGCCGCTGTCGCTGGGCGGGCTGGTCTCGGCCGGTCAGCGCTCGATCATGGGGCGGGTGGAGTCGGCCGGGACGGACGCGGTGCTCGGGGTGCCGACCCGCTGGTCGGCGGGGTTCATGGTGTCCACCGACAACCGGCATCTGCCGCCGGCCGACAGCGAGGGCGCGCTGATGTCGGAGACGGCCTTCGGCCACGCGGGCATGGGCGGCTCGGTCGGCTTCTGCGACCCGGAGGCACGCCTGGCCTTCGGCTACACGATGAACAAGCAGGGCAGCGGCCTGGGCATCAACCCTCGCGGACAGGCGCTGACAGACGCCGCCTATCGGGCACTCGGTTACGATCAAGCGAATGGAGGGATCTGGTATCGGCCTTGAGTGAGCGCTTCATCGTCCTGACCGGCGGGCCGGGATCGGGCAAGAGCACCCTGATCGACCGGCTGGAGGCGGCGGGCTACGCCGGGAGCGAGGAAGCCGGCCGGGCGATCATCCGGGACCAGAGCGCGATCGGCGGCCGGGCGCTGCCGTGGGCGGACAAGGACCTGTTCGCCGAGCTGATGCTGGCCTGGGAACTCCGCTCCCACCGGGCCGCGCCGGCGGGCGACGGCCCGGTCTTCTTCGACCGGGGCGTGGTGGACGTCATCGGGTACCTGCGGCTGGAGGGCCGTCCGGTGCCCCCGCACGTCCACGAGGCGGCGCTGCGGTTCCGCTATCACCGGCGGGTCTTCGCGGCGCCGCCCTGGCCGGAGATCTACCGCAACGACGCCGAGCGCAAGCAGTCTCCCGAGGAGGCCGAGCGCACCTACGCGGCGGTGACGGGCGCCTACGCCGACTACGGGTATGAGCTGGTGACGCTGCCGAAGGCTTCCCTTGAGGACAGATTGGCCTTCCTTCTGGGCAACATCCCCCTATCCTGAAATATCCCGAATTTCAGGAGCTTGTGGCCATGCTTTTTGGCATCACCGATATCTGGACCTTTGCGCTCGGTGCACTGTTCATCATCCTGCTGCCCGGCCCCAATTCGCTGTACGTGCTCAGCCTCGCCGCCCAGCGCGGCGTCAGGCAGGGCTACCGCGCCGCCGCGGGCGTCTTCGCCGGCGACTCCATCCTCATGCTGCTGGCCGCCATCGGCGCCGCCTCCCTGCTGAAGTCCAACCCGGTCCTGTTCGCCGTCGTCAAGTACGCGGGGGCCGGGTACCTGGCGTGGATCGGCTTCCAGATGCTGCGCGGCGCCTGGCGAGCCTGGCGGGCCCCCGCCGAGATGGTGACCCGGCCGCAGGAGGTCGATCGGGTCAGCCCTTTCCGCAAGGCGCTCGTCGTCAGCCTGCTGAACCCGAAGGCGATCCTGTTCTTCGTCTCGTTCTTCATCCAGTTCGTCGACCCCGGCTACACCGCCCCGGCGTTCTCGTTCCTCATCCTCGGCGCCATCGTCCAGCTCTTCAGCGTCCTCTACCTGACCATGCTGATCTTCGGCGGGACGTTCCTGGCCAACCAGTTCCGTGCCCGGCGCAAGCTGTCGGCCGGTCTCACCAGCGGCGTCGGGGCGTTGTTCCTGGGCTTCGGGGCCAAACTCGCCACCACGTCGCTGGGGTAAGGCCGGCCTGCCCGGCAGGTGAGGCGTATGTAACCCGCGCGTGGAACGTGCAAAAAGTGGCAGTCGCACCGGCCCGGGTCAGGTACGGTTGGCCACCGGCGCGCGGTCCAGCGCGCCGAGGTGTCCGTGCCGTTACACCGACCCATCCGTACGGCCAGCCCGGTTCGCCGCCGCCCGGGTAGTCGTATGGACTCGGCCTACCTGCGGAGCAGCCTTGAACCACCCTCCCATCACCCTGCCACGCCTGACCATCCTCGCCCGCGACGCGGCCCCCAAGCTGCTGGAGGCAGTGGTGGCGCCGCTGGTCATCGTGTACACGAGCGTGGCGGTCCTGGGCACGCAGGGGGCGCTGTTCGCCGGCCTGGCGTGGTTGTTCGGCGGGCTGGCCTGGCGGGTGGCGCGGCGGGCCAAGATCCCGGCCACGATGTGGATGGCGGCGCTGGCCCTGACCTTCCGCACCGCGGTCTCGTTCTGGACCGGCGACTGGCACTACTGGGCGATCCAGCCGGAGCTCGGCACCATCTGCATCAGCGTGGTCTTCCTGGCCTCGGTCCGGCTGAACAAGCCGCTCGTGCAGAAGCTCACCCTCGACTACGTCCATCTGCCCTCCGTGGTGCTCAAGCACGAGCGGATGCGCAGGTTCTTCGCCCGGATCACGCTGCTGTGGGGCTTCGTGCTGCTGGCCAACTCGACCGTGAGCATCTGGCTGGCGCTCAACGAGTCACAGCTCCAGGGCTACATGCTGGTGCGCACCGGCGTGGTCGCGCTGATCAGCGGCTCGGCGATCGCCTTCTCGATCGTCGCCTTCAAGCGGGTCCTGCGCCGCATGCACGTGGCCCACGCCTGAGCGTCCCGCCCGCTCCACCAGGACCATCGCCCCGCACACCGCCATCACCAGGCCGGTCAGCATGACGAACAGCTCCACCAGGTCCGGCACCGGGGTGGGCACACCGGCGCCCAGCGGGCCCGCGCTCAGCGTGACGACCATGCCGTAGAGGCCCCAGCCGAACATCGAGCCGGTGCCGACCCAGGCCGTGGCCAGCAAGAGGGCCGGACGCCTGCCGTACCCCTTGACCATGGCCAGGAGCGCGACCCCGGCGGCCACGATGAGCGCGCCCTTCACGCCGTGCTGCAGCAGCGCGACGTTCGTCGAGGCCGCGACGATCTCGGGGGGCAGGCCGAGCGTGCCGCCGAAGCCCCAGAAGAGCCTGATGCCGCCGAGCGCCACCGCCATGACCAGCGCGCCGCGGGCCATGACGAGCTGAAGGGGCAGGGTGCGGCCGACGCGCGGCGCCGAGGTGAAGGCGTGCGGCCAGCGGGCGCGGGCGTAGAGGGTGAAGGCGACGATGAGCCCGATCGCCTGGCCGATGAAACCGCCGTACACCGCCGTGTACACCCACGACGCGATCGGCCCGCCCACCTGGAAGATCGACGCCCCCTGGAGCGCGAACCCCGCCGGCGCGGTCACCAGGATGATCGACAGCAGGCCGATGCCCACCCACATGGGCAGCAGCACGAGCCAGGCGGGCAGCCGCATCCCCCACCGCATGGTGAACGACAGCGCCAGCACCAGCCCGACGAGGTCCATGCCGAAGGTCACCGCGTTCATGGCGACCATGACGGTGTTGTCGAGGAAGCCGGGGTCGGAGACGCCGATCGGGTTGCCCGACAGCCAGATGATCTTGATGGTGAGGTAGGGCAGCATGGCCGCCATCGCGACCGCCGCCGCGGTGATGCGGCCTATTCCGGCTCGTTCACTGGTCATGCTCCGATCGTGGCGTGGCGGCCGGCGCGGGCCCTCCCACCGGGCGGGGATCCGCCTCCCCCGCACGGGGGAGCTCGACGGCCAGCTCGTACCCATAACCGTGCGGACCGGCGGTCAGGGTGCCCCCGGCCAGCCGTACCCGCTCGCGCAGCGCGGCCAGGCCGGTGCCGCCGCCGATCGCGGTGGCGCGCCCGCGCGCCGCGCCGTTCGCCACGCTCACCCGCCACGGACCGGCCGTCACCGTGACCGGTGCCCCCGGCGCGTGCTTGGCGGCGTTGGTCAGCCCCTCCTGGACCACGCGATGGGCCAGCGGGGACGGCTCACCCGTCTGGTTCAAGGTGATGTCCATGCCGGAGGCGCGGGCCCGTTCGACCAGCTCGGCCACGCCTTCTCCCACGGGTTCCAGCGGCGCGCCCTGCCCCTGGTCGCGCAGGAACCCGACGATCTGGCGCAGCCGCTCGGTGGCCTCGGCCGCCGCCTCGCGCAGCTCGCCGGCCGCCGTGACCTGCGCGGGCGTGAGCCCCGGCGACACCTCCAGCCCGGCCGCGCGCACCGCGATGAGCGCCAGGTCGTGGCCGAGCGAGTCGTGCATGTCGTGCGCGATCCTGGTGCGCTCGCGCAGGCGCGCCTGGGCCTCGGCCGCGGCCTGCGCACGTGCCCGCTGGAAGCCCAGCCGCCGCCTGAGCACCCCCAGCAGGTACGGCGCCGCGTACGTGGCCACCAGCGCGGTGCTCACCCCGATCCAGTCCTCGGGCCGCCCGCCGGAGACGAGCACGAGCCCGGACCCCGCCCCGGCCACGCCCAGGAAGACGGCCAGCGGCAGGCGGAGTTCCTCGATCCGGCGCCCGGCCAGGTAGGCGTACCAGACGATCGCGGGCGTCAGCGAGGTGATCGGCACGACCTTCGTGACGCCGAGTCCCGGCCACCAGCTCAGGTCCATGGTGGCGAAGCCGACGCCGAGATCCCAGGGCGCGACCAGGGTGATCAGCGCCACGGCGGCCCACGGCCAGGGGCGGCCCAGGAGCACGGCGGCCGTCAGGATGAGCACGCGCCCGCCGGTGACGAGGAGGAAGGCGCCGGGCTCGGCCATCGGGTCGGGCCCCGTCGCGGCGGCGAGAATCGTCAGGACCGCCCAAAGGAGCACGTCAGAGGTGGTCTGGCGGCGGGTGGCGCGCCGGAGGTGGTTCACGCCTCGACGGTAGCGGGCGCCGGGGACCGCCCGGACCTGCCGAAGGTGGTGTGAGATCCCCTGCCGGAAGTAGGGCTAGCCCCACCCCCAACTCGGATACCTGCACTCCTGTTTCTCTGGTTTACCCAGGCTTGGATAGGAGGTGTCAGCCGGAGGTCGTACCGCGACCCTGACGAAAGTCGGGGGTGGTACGTACCGAACGTCCGATGTGCCGTGAACTGCGGACTTCTTACCTTCGAGGTGGCCTGACCCCGAGAACGACTCAGGGGTCAGCCGGTGACCTTAGGGGGTAATCCCCCGATGCCTCGCCGACCCCTCCGCCGAGATGGTGGTGGGGCCAATGAAGATTCGGAGTGCACGACATGTCTCACGCGATTCTCGACCTGCTCCAGCAGGTCATGTCCTCGCCGTGGCTGTACGTCGCGCTGTTCGCACTCGCGGTGCTCGACGGGTTCTTCCCCATCGTGCCCGCGGAGACCTCGGTGATCACCGCGGCGGTGTTCGCGGCCAGCGGGCAGACCAACCTGGTGCTGATCATCGTGGTGGCCGCGCTCGGCGCCTTCGCCGGCGACCACATCTCGTACCTCATCGGCCGCAAGTTCGGCGGGCGGCTCCGCGAGCGCAAAGCCTTCGTGTGGGCGCGCAACGCGCTGGCCGAGCGGGGCGGTCTGGTGCTGGTGGTGGCGAGGTACATTCCCGGCGGACGCACGGCCACGACCTTGACGATGGGCGCGGTGCGCTACCCGCTGCGCTCGTTCACGTTCTTCGACGCGATCGCGGCCGCCTCGTGGGCCATTTATTCCGCCGTCATCGGGTATTTCGGCGGTATGGCTTTCGAGAACGACCCCATCATGGGCCTTCTTCTCGGTCTCGGGATCGCGGTGACGATCACCGGCGTTGTAGAGGTAGTGCGCTTTATCAGAAAGAAGCGACGCGCTACTCAGGATTCGGCGGAACGTCTTCCTGTGGACACGTCGGTTTGACCCTATCTGGCGACGATTCATATGAAAGGAGCGTTTCATGACTGTGCTGGCCGCGGCGATCGCCCTGATCGGCTCGCTGTTCTTCGCGCTCGGCGCGGCACTCCAGCAGTACGAAGCAGTCGGCTCCAGCAAGCCCCGCCTTCTGACCCTGCTCAGGAAGCCCCGATGGGCGATCGGCGGAGTCTCCATCCTGATCGGCGGCGGCCTGCACATCTTCGCGCTGAGCGCCGGACCGCTGACGATCGTGCAGCCGATGGGGGTGGCCAGCCTGCTGTTCGCCCTGCCCATCGCGGCGGCGCTGCACAAGCGCAAGCCCACCCGCATGGAGCTGATGTCGGCGGGTGTCGTCGCCATCGGCCTGATCGGCCTGGTGCTCCTGGTTCCCCCACATGACGGCCCGACCTACCTCAGCCCCCAGGGGTTGGCGACCCTGTTCGCCGTCTCCGGGGTCGCCGCGGTGGCGCTCTGGGCCGGCTCCAGGATCGCCTCCCCCGCCGGTCGCGCCGCCCTGCTCGCCACCAGCTCCGGAGTGCTCTACGGCGCCACGGCCACCCTCGTGAGGGTGCTCGTGGACGGCGGCTGGAACTGGTGGTACCTGCTCGCCCTGCCCGTCCCCGCGCTGGCCGCCCTGGCGGTGCTGCAGCGCGCCTACGCCGTAGGCCACTTCGGCGTGTCCTTCGCCTCGCTGCAGATCGCCGACCCGCTCACCGCGGTCGCCTTCGGCGCCCTGCTGCTCGGCGAACCTCTGCCCACCGGCGTTGCCCCCATCGCCGCCGCCGCGCTCGCCGCGGCCGGAACCGTGGCACTAGCCCGCACGACCCCCTTGGAAAGGAACGCCTGACATGGCCATGCCCCTGCCGACCGGCGCCAACGAGCTCCAGCCCGCGACTGACCGGCCCAGGCGCATCCTGATCTCCACCGACACCTATCCGCCGGACGTCAACGGCACCGCCGTGTTCACCTACCGGCTGGCCACCGGCCTGGCCGAACGCGGCAACGAGGTCCACGTGATCTGCCAGTCCGACGAAGGCCCGGCCAAGGCGGAGGTCGTCGACGGCGTGATCATGCACAGGCTGCGCTCGGCCCCCCTGTTCGTCCACCCCACGATGCGGGTGGCCGTGCCCACCAGGCTCGACCGGCTCGTCGAGGCCATCGACCCCGACGTGCTGCACTGCCAGGGCCACTTCGTGGTCGGCCGGTCCGCCATCGCCGCCTGCCGGCGCCGCGGCGTGCCCATCGTGGCCACCAACCACTTCATGCCCGACAACCTCTTCCAGTTCGGGCACATCCCTGAGCGGCTGCGCGCCAAGGCCGCCCAGCTCGCCTGGCGCGACTTCCGCCGCATCTTCAACCGCACCCAGCGGGTGACCACTCCCACCCCGCTGGCCGCCAAGCTCCTGGCCGACCAGGGCTTCACCCGCGAGGTCGAGCCCGTCTCCTGCGGCATCGACCTGACCCGCTTCCACCCGCACACCGAGCCCAAGCAGTGGGCGCGCAAGATGTTCGACCTGCCCGACCGCCCGACCATCCTGTTCGTCGGCCGCCTGGACGAGGAGAAGCGCCTGGACGACCTCGTCCGCGCGCTGCCGTACGTCCTCAACGACACCGACGCCCAGATCGCGTTCGTCGGCCGGGGCAACCAGCGCGAGATCCTGGAGAAGCTGGCCAGGCGGATCGGCGTGGCCGAGCGGGTGTTCTTCCTCGGCTTCGTGCCCGACGAGCAGATGCCGCAGGCATTCGCCGCCGCCGACATCTTCGCCATGCCGAGCATCGCCGAGCTCCAGAGCATCGCCACGCTCGAGGCCATGGCCTCAGGACTGCCCGTCGTCGTGGCCGACGCCATGGCGCTGCCCCACCTCGTGGACGACAACGGCTTCCTGTTCCCGCCCGGTGACGTCATGGCGCTGGCCAAGAACCTCACCGCGCTGCTGTCCGACGAGGGACTGCGCATGGTCATGGGCAAGGCCAGCCGCGAGCTCGCCCTCACCCACGACCACCAGAACTCCCTGGCCCGTTTCGAGGCGATCTACGATGAGGTGATGAGATGATCTGGGGCGCCGTGGGCGGCGCGCTGGTCGCGATAGCCGCGCTGGGCTACGCCCAGGTCGCGCTGCCCGAACAGCCGCTGCTCAGCGACTACGTACTGGTCTCCGGTGGTCTGGTGCCAGTCGTGGTCGGCATGCTCGGGATGGCCGCCACCTGCGTCTTCCTCGCGTACGGCCTGGCCGTGCGCGAGGCCGGCCGCAGCGCGGCCACCCGGGTGCTGCTGCTGGCAGGGGCCGCGGGGCTGATGCTCAGCGCCGTGTTCCCCACCGACCCGCACGGTGTCGCCATCAAGTCACTGGCCGGCGAGATCCACCGCTGGTCGGCGGCCGTGGTCTTCACCACGTTGCCCGTCGCCGGCTGGATGCTGGCCCGCGCCCGCAGCGCCCTTCCCCGGTGGAACGCCGTCCGCGCGCTCGCCGTGACCTCCACCTTCGCCCTGGTCATCTACCTGGCCTCGCACCCGGCCTCCTTCATCTCGCCGCTGATCGGCGGCGTCGCCTACTACGGCCTGCTGGAGCGCGCCCTGGTGCTGGCCGAGATCGCCCTGCTGGTGCAGATGAGCTTCGCCATCCTGCGTGAGCACCGCCGCCCGGTCACCATCCCCACGGCGCCCACCTGCTCCTCCCCCGCGCCGCCGCCGACCACGGCCGCCGGGCCACAGGAGCACCTGGCCGCCTGACGTGAGCCCGGGCGGCCACCCTTCGACCGGCGTCGAAGGGAAACCGCCCTAGGCTCGTGGCATGGTCATCACCCGATACGCGCAGGCCACGGCGGCGCTGGAGGACAGCCGCCTGGTGCCGCCCCCGGTCCCCCAGGACGCCGAACCCGGCACCCTGGCCTGGCTGCGGGCGCAGGTGTCGCGCTTCGCCTCCGGTCCCGTCCACGCCCGGCGCCGCGAAGAGGTCGTCGCGCTCCTGGCCGCGTTCGACCCGGCCGAGCTCAGGGCCAGGGCCAGAGGGATGGCGGGCCTGCCGTACGACGAGGTGTCCACCAGGGCGTTCGGGGTGGAGCAGGTCGAGGCGGTGGCGCGGGCGGCCGCCGGATATTTGTCCGGCGAGGAGAGCCCCGAAGCCGACGCGGCGGTCAAGGAACTGCTGCCCCTGGGCATCCCCATGATCACGATCCTTCTCCAGGCGCACGCCTCCACCGCCGGGCTCATCCGGAACGCGCTGGCCCACGACGACGGCCGCATCCCGGTCAAGGACCTGCTGCACGAGACCCTGCGCCACGATCCGCCGCTGACGGTCACCCGCCGCGTGGGCGTGGAGATCGACCTGGTCGCCGCCAACCGCGACCCCGAGGTCTTCCCGGATCCCGATCGGTTCGACCCCGCGCGCGGCCGTACGCCGCATCTGACGTTCGGCCACGGCGTGCGGCCGTGCCCGGCCTCCGCGCACGCCCTGGCCATCGCGGCCGGCTACCTCGAAGGGAAGCGTTCATGAACTTCCGCGACCTGCACGTCCCCGGCGACCCGCTGCTGCTGCCGAACGCCTGGGACTACGGCTCGGCCGCCATGCTGGCCGACGCCGGGTACCAGGCGATCGGGACGACCAGCCTCGGCGTGGCCGCCGTGCACGGCAGGCCGGACGCCGCCGGCGCCACCAAGAACGAGACGATCGCCCTGGCCAAGGCGATGACCGGGCTCGGCGTCCTGGTCACCGTGGACATCGAGGGCGGCTTCAGCGACGACCCGGCCGAGGTCGCCGCGCTGGTCGCCGAGCTGGGCCGGGCGG
The DNA here is from genome assembly GCF_009760925.1 of Nonomuraea typhae. Classification (GTDB taxonomy): domain Bacteria; phylum Actinomycetota; class Actinomycetes; order Streptosporangiales; family Streptosporangiaceae; genus Nonomuraea; species Nonomuraea typhae. Next base: position 548,735 of record NZ_VRLV01000007.1, on the reverse strand, counting down.
GCGTGGCGGGCGTGAACCTCGAGGACGGGCGCCCCGACGGCACCCTGCGGGAGATCGCCCACCACCAGGAGATCATCGAGGCCGCGCTCGGCCACGGCGTCTTCGTCAACGCCCGCACCGACGTCCACTGGCTGAAGACGGGCGACGACGCCGCCGAGCGGATCCACGCCTACGAGAAGGCCGACGGCATCTTCGTCCCCGGCCTGACCGACGTGGCCGCGATCGCCGAGGTGGTCAGGAGCACGCCCCTGCCGGTCAACGTGCTCTACGGGCCCCCGATGGCGGAGCTGGCCGCGGCGGGCGTGGCCCGCGTGAGCACCGGCTCGCTGCTGTATCGCGCCTCGCTCAGAGGGATGCTCGCGGTGCTCCAGGACGAGCAGCCGCCGCTGCCCGCCTACGATGAAATCACCGCGATCCTCCCGCAACCCCGATAATCGAGGCATGCGCTTCGAGATCCTCGGCCCCGCGCGCGTGCGGGACGACGACGGGCGGGAGGTCCCGCTCGGCGGTCCGCGGGTGCGGGCGCTGCTGGTGCTGCTCGCCCTGCAGGCCGGGCGCATCGTCCCCACCGAGCAACTCGTCGACGAGTTGTACGGCACGCAGCCGCCCGAGGGCGTGGCCAACGCGCTGCAGTCCCAGGTGTCCAGGCTGCGCCGGTCGCTGGGCAGGGACCTCGTCGAGTTCCACCCCGCCGGATACCGGCTGGCGGCCGACCCGCTGCACGTGGACGCGCACCGCTTCGAACGCCTGGCCGCCGACGGCAGGAAGGCGCTCGGCGCCGGCGACCCCCGCGGCGCCGCGGCCCTGCTGCGCCAGGCGCTCGAGCTCTGGCGCGGCCTGCCGCTGAGCGACGCCCCGCTGGCCGAGGCCGCCGTCACCCGCCTGGAAGAGCTGCGCCTGGCCGCCGTGGAGGACCGCGTCCAGGCCGACCTGGACCTCGGCCGCCACCGCGACCTGGTCGCCGAACTGCGCGAGCTCATCGCCGCCCACCCGCTGCGCGAACGGCTGCGCGCCCAGCTCATGCGCGCCCTGTACGGCAGCGGCCGCCAGGCCGAGGCGCTGACCGCCTACGAAGAGGGCCGCCGCATCCTCGACGAGGAACTGGGCGTGGAACCCGGCGCCGAGATGGCCGCCGCCCACCTCGCGGTCCTGCGTGCCGACCCCAGCCTGGGCACCGCCGGCGAAGGCGTGCTCAGGCAGGGCCTGCGGGCCCAGCTGACCAGCTTCGTCGGCCGGGCCGGCGACCTGTCCCGGCTCGGCGAGCTGCTGGAGTCCGCCCGGCTGGTGACGCTGATCGGCCCCGGCGGCGCCGGCAAGACCCGGCTGGCGATCGAGGCGGTCGAGCGCACGCCGGGCGACGTCTGCTTCGTCGAGCTGGCCCCGGTGACCGGCGGCGCCGACCTGCCGGGGGCGGTCCTGGCCGCGCTCGGCATCCGCGACGCCCCGCTGACCGGCCCCGAGCGCAACCAGCCGCAGCCGCGGCCACGCGAACGGCTGGTTGCCGCGCTGGCCGACCGCAAACTGCTGATCGTCCTGGACAACTGCGAGCATCTGGTGGCCGCCGCCGCCGAACTGGCCGACGAGTTGCTGGCCGCCTGCCCGGCGCTGCGGGTGCTGGCCACGAGCCGGGAGGCGCTCGGGATCATCGGCGAGTCGATCGTGCCGGTCTCGCCGCTGCGCCTGCCGCCGCCGGACGCCGGGAACCCGCTGGAGTACCCGTCGGTCCGGCTGTTCGCCGAGCGGGCGGCAGCCGTACGCCAGGACTTCACCATGGAGGGCCGGGCCCTGGAGCGGGTGGCCGGGATCTGCCGGGCGCTGGACGGGCTGCCGCTGGCCATCGAGCTGGCGGCGGCCCGGCTGCGCACGCTGACGCTGGACGAGGTGGCCGACCGGCTCGACGACCGCTTCCGGCTGCTGACCCGCGGCAGCCGTACCGCGTTGCCCCGGCACCAGACCCTGCGCGCGGTCGTCGACTGGAGCTGGGAGCTGCTGGACGCCGACGAGCAGCGGCTGGCGCGGCGGCTGACCGTGTTCGTCGGCGGCGGGCGGGCCGAGGCGGCCGAGCGGATGTACGGCGGCGCCGGCGGCGAGGACGTGCTGACCTCGCTGGCGGAGAAGTCGCTGGTCGAGCTGGCCGGCGGGCGGTTTCGCATGCTGGAGACGATCCGGGCCTACGGCGCCGAGCGGCTGGCCGAGGCGGGCGAGCTGGACGAGACGCTGGCCGCGCACGCCGCCTACTGCCTGGACCTGGCGAGCCGGGCCGACGCCCATCTGCGCACCCGCGAGCAGCTTTCGTGGCTGGCCAGGATGGACGAGGAGAGCGACGACCTGCACGCGGCGATCCGCTGGGCCACCGACACCGGCCGGGTGGAGGAGGGACTGCTGCTGGTCTCGCGGATGGCCTGCTACTGGTGGATGCGCGGGCACCGGGTGATCAGCGCGAAGCTGTCCGGGGCGCTGCTGGACACGATGGGCGAGGACGCTCCGGAGGGGATGGCGGACGAGTACGCGATGTGCGTGCTGTCCGCCATGGCCGACGGGCGGGCGGGCGCCGCGCTGCTGCGCCGGCACGAGCGGCTGATCGCGGAGATGGCCGACATGAGGCTGCCGTTCCGCGTGGAGTTCCTGACCATGCTGCTGCCGCTGTTCAGCGGGCCGCCGCGGGGATACCGGCCGAGCGACGTCGAGCCCCCGCCGGACGTGCCGCTGACGCCGTGGACGCGGGCGCTGATTCTCCTGGGCACCGGCTTCGTGCACCACAGCCAGAACGAGCTGGCGGAGGCCGCGGAGCGGTTCACGAACGCGCTGAGGGCCTTCCAGAAGATCGGCGAGCGGTGGGGGTGCATGCTGGCCCTCGGCGGGCTGCAGGATCTCGCCTTCGAACAGGGCGACTACGAGCTGGCGATGACGCTGGCCGGCCAGACGGCTTCGCTGGCCGAGGAGCTGGGCGCCAGCGCCGACGCCGCCGAGAACCTGTGCCGGCGCTCCGACAGCGTCCTGCGGCTGGGTGACCTGGACGAGGCCGAGGCGGGCTACCGGCGCGCGGCCGAGCAGACCCGGCGGATCAGCGCGGTGGACACCATGGCCTGGGCGCACCTCGGCCTGGGCGAGGTGGCCGTGCTGCGCGGCAAGGGCGACGAGGCCCGCGGCTACCTGGAGCTGGCGCTGGCGGAGGTTCCCGAGGGCTGGTACTCGGTCGTGGACACCAGGACGCGCATCCTGCTCGCGCTCGGCCACCTCGACCTGGCCGACGGCCTGGAGCAGTCGGCATGGGAACGGTTCCGCGCCGCCCTCGACGCGGCGCAGGGCACGTTCAAGCAGCTGTCGGGGCTGGCCATCGAGGGGCTGGCCGAGACGGCCCGGCGCCGCGGCGAGAACGGCACCGCCACGCTGCTGGGCACGCTCGCGCCGCGAGAGGCGCTGGAGCTGGCCGCCCGGCGGTCAGCCGCCGGTCAGTAGGCCGTCAGCACCTGCTCTCACAGTGTGCCGCATGCGTACGAAGTGGGCCTGCCTGGCGATCGCGTGCCTGGCCACGCTGTTGCTCTCCCTCGATCTGACCGTCCTCCATCTCGCCCTGCCGCGCCTGGTCGCCGACCTGGGCGCCACCTCGACCCAGCTGCTCTGGATCGGCGACATCTACGGCTTCGCCCTGGCCGGCCTGCTGGTCACCATGGGCAACGTCGGCGACCGGATCGGCCGCAAGCGGCTGCTGCTCATCGGCGCGGTGGCCTTCAGCGCCGCCTCCGTCATCACCGCCTACGCCCCCAGCGCCGAGCTGCTGATCGCGGCGCGGGCGCTGCTGGGCGTCGCGGGCGCCACCATCATGCCGTCCACCCTGTCGATCATCCGCAACGTGTTCACCGAACCCGGCGAGCGCACGATGGCGATCGGCATCTGGAGCTCCATGAGCGCGGCGGGGTTCGCGGTCGGCCCGGTCGTCGGCGGCCTGCTCCTGGACCACTTCTGGTGGGGGTCGGTCTTCCTCATCAACCTGCCGATCATGGCGGTGGTGCTCGCCGGCGGCGCCATCGCCCTGCCGGAGTCCCGCAACCCGGACGCGGGCGGCATCGACCCGCTCAGCGTGGCGCTCTCCTTCGCCGGGGTCGTGGCCGTCATCTACGCGATCAAGGAGCTGGCCCACGACGGGCTCGCCACCGGCCCCGCCGCCGCCGGAGCGCTCGGCCTGGCCGCGCTGGCCTGGTTCGGCGTACGGCAGAGCCGGCTGGCCGAACCGCTCATCGACGTGCGGCTGTTCGCCAAGCGGGCCTTCAGCGCCTCCATCGGCACGAACCTCCTGGCCATCTTCACCATGATGGCGATGTCGCTGATGTTCGCCTGGTACCTGCAGCTGGTCATCGGCTGGTCGCCGCTGCAGGCGGGCCTGGCCGGGCTGCCCGGCGGCCTGTCCGGCGCGATCGGCGGCATCCTGGCCGCGCCGCTCATCCGGGTCCTGGGCAGGAACGGCGTGGTCGCGCTCGGGCTGGCCATGAACGCGGTCGCCTTCGGGTGGTACGCCACGCTCGGCACCGAGCTCACCTACCTCTACCTGCTGGTGCCCATGGTGATCGGCGGCATCGGGATCGGGCTGACGTTCACCGTGAACAACGACAACGTGCTGGCCACGGCGCCCAAGCAGCGGGCCGGGGCGGCGGCGGCCATCTCCGAGACCGCCTTCGAACTCGGCGGCGCGCTCGGCATCGCCGTCCTCGGCACGGTGCTGACCAGCACCTACCGGGCCAACATGACCCATCCGGACCCGGTCGCCCGCGAGTCGATCACCGACGCGCTCAACCTGGCCGCCACGCTCCCTTCCGACCAGGCGGGCGAGCTGGTCGCCGCCGCCCAGCGGGCGTTCGTCGCCGGCATGCAGACGACCTCGCTGGTCACCGCGGGCATCCTGGTCGTCGTCGCCGTGCTGGCGCTGGCCGGGCTGCGCGGGGTGCCCAAGGTCATCGCCGAGGAGCCTGGAGCGCCGGTTCACCCGTGAGCGCGTCCTGCGGCAGCGGGCGCAGGCTGCGCAGCCGTACCAGGACCAGCAGGGCGGCCAGGCCCGTGGTCAGCGGGGGCACCACGAAGGCCAGCGACGGGCCCAGGTGGTCCACGAGCTGCCCGGCCACCGAAGCGCCGGTCGCGATGCCGAGGCCGATGGCGCCGTTGAGCCAGGTGAACGACTCGGTGCGCACGTCCGCCGGGACCAGGCTCTCGATGAGGGTGTAGCCGGTGATCACCACGGGGGCGATCACCAGGCCCGCCAGGGCGGCGGCGCCGTACATCAGGGGGATGGAACCGGCGGCCGTCAGCGCGGTGGTCGCGGCGGCCAGCAGCGCCAGGCCGATGACCAGCCGGGTGCGGGCGGCGAGGTTCCAGCGGACCGCACCGTAGAGCACGCCGCCCGCCACGCTGGCCGCCGAGAACGTGCCGTAGATCGGACCGGCGAGCGCGGGCGAGCCGAGAGCGGCGGTCAGCGACGTGATGCCGACCTGAAGCGAACCGAAGACCGTGCCCATCGCGAGGAAGGCGGCGGCCAGCGGCACCACGCCGCGCAGCCGCAGCACGCCGCCGGTGGCACGCACCCGGACCGGCATCGGCTCGGGCAGCGCGGTCCGCACGCCGGCGAAGACCACGGTCCCGGCCACGATGAGCACCAGCGCGCCCAGCAGCGCCACGACCGGCGAGAACCCCGTGGACAGCCCCACCAGCAGCACCGGGGCCAGCGTGAACGTCAGCTCGTCGGTGATCGACTCGACCGCGAAGGCGGTGTTGAGCTTGGCCGAACTGCCCAGCCGGTGCGCCCAGCGCGCCCGCACCATGGCGCCGACCTGCGGCACCGAGGCACCGGCCAGCGCCGCGGTGACCACCAGGTACGGCACGGCCGCCTGCGTGGCCGCCAGCGCCAGCAGCGCCGCCAGGGACACGCCGTGGATGGCGATCTGGGGCAGCAGCACCTTGCGCTGGCCGTAACGATCGGCCAGGCGGCCGGTCTGCGGGCCCGCCAGCGCCTGCGCGACCGCGGCCGCCGCGGCGGCGATCCCGGCCGCGCCGTAGGAGCCGGTGGACCACTGCACGAGCAGCAGCACGCCCATCTGCACCATCGCGTACGGCAGGCGGGCCACCAGCGCGGGCAGCAGGAACCGCCAGGCGCCCGGCGTGGCCAGCACGTTCAGGTAGGACCTCATCTGGTCTCCGTCCAGGTCAAGACGGAGCCGCCCCGGGAGCGCCACCGTCGTGGTGGGCTTCGACCGGGGTGATACCGACACTTTGGGGGCCGGCCGCCGAGCGGTCTAACAAAGGCGGATAACGCAGGGTGTTCCGGATTTATTGCGTGACGTGATGAAGGTCATGCTCGGATGGGCTGAGGCCCCATGGCGGGCGCGGCTGGCGGGAACAGGCTGATCAGGTGATGGCGGTGGCCGGGCAGGGGCGGGTGAAGGTGGGGGTGAGGGTGTCCAGGCGGTGGCCGATGAGCTTGGCCAGGCCCTCGATGGCCTGGATGCCCGTGCCTTCCCCCGGCTGCTGGTCGGTCTGGACGGCCAGCAGCAGGTCCCTCCCCGGTCCGGAAATACGGCCATAACTGGTGACCGCCCAGGTGTTGCGGACGAACGGCCGGGGTGTCCAGCCGTTCTTCAAGGCCACCCGGTCACCGGGGCGGGCCGCGGCGGAGACGCCCCACGCCTGGTCGCGCTGGACCCGGCTCATCAGCCCGAGGATGTGACGCCGGTGGGCCGGCGCCAGCCCGGATCCGCCCTGCACGAGCAGGCGCAGGAGGCGGATGCGGTCGGCGGGGCTGGTGCTGGTGCCGCCCCAGTACCTGCTCGGGCCGGGGGTGGTCTCGCTCAGGCCCGCCCGGCGGTAGAAGCGGCCCATGCCGTAACCGGCGCCGACCCGCCACCACAGGGCGTCGGCCGCGTGGTTGTCGCTCTCGCGGATCATGCGGGAGGCCAGGTCGTGCTCGCTCTCGCTGAGGCGGCTGCGGCTGAGCATGAGGGCGGTGAGGATGTCGACCTTGCTGCCGCTGGCGGTGATCATGCCGTTCTCGTGCTCGCCGTGGCCCAGGCGGATGCCGGTGACCAGGTCGTGGGCGGCGTAGACGATGCGGCCCGGCCGCCGGGCCAGGTAGCGGGCGACGTCGCGCTGAAGCCGGGCGTGGGCGGCCTTCCCGGCGACCGGGTCCGGAAATTTCAGGGTGCAGGTGGGATTGGCCACGTGGGTGTGCGGCACCATCGGCACCACGGCGGGCCGGGACCCGCAACCGGCCACCGTCACCAGCCCGCCCAGCAGCCCGCTCAGAAGCATCGCCCAGGCTCGCATGCCCGCACCCCCGAACACGACCTCGCCTCGGGGGTGGCGATCTTCTCATGACTGGATAATCCCTGCCCGCGTCCTCAACGGGTCACACCCGAAGATGTCCGGATTTCGGGCGCGATGGGGGTCAGGGCACCAGCACGAGCTTGCCGACCGTGCGCCGTTCGGCCAGGTCCTTCAGCGCGGTCGCCGCGTCCGACAACGCGTACTCCCCGCCGACCTGCGGCTTCAGCTTCCCGGCCGCCGTCAGCTCGAACAGCTCGCCCAGCGGACGCTCGACGCCCGTCCCCATGATCTGCCGCAGCCAGAAGCCGCCCACACTGACGTTGCGCTCGGCCAGCGCCCATGCGTCGATCGGCGGCGTCTCCTCGCCCGACGAGCCGCCGTACATGATCAGCCGCCCGAAGGGTGCCAGGACATCCTGTGCCGCCGTGAACACCCGCCCGCCGACGGCGTCGAGGACGATGTCCACCGCCCGGCCCCGGTTGGCCTCAAGGATCCGCTCCCCATACCCGTCGGCCGCGCCGTCGACGGCGACGTCGGCCCCCAGCGAGAGCGCGAGCTCCCGCTTCTCCTGCGACGAGGCCGTCCCGATCACCCGCCCCGCGCCGAACTCCTTGGCCAGCTGAACGGTGAGAATCCCGACGCCCCCGGCCGCCGAGTGGACCACCACGCTCTCCCCGGGCTGGAGCCGGGCCGACGAACGCAGCAGATGCCAGGCGGTCAGTCCTGCACGAGCAGGGCGAGCGCCTGCCCCGCCCCGAGCGTCTCCGGCACCGGGATGGCCGCCTTCTCGGGCAGCAGCGCCTTGGAGACGTACCCCCGCGGGGCGAACCCCATGACCCGGCGCCCGTCGGCCGTCCTGCCGATCACCTCGGAGCCGGGCACGTGCGGCAGGCTGCCCGGCGGCGCGTACACCCCGGCCACCTGCCGGACGTCGGCGAAGTTGACCCCGGCCGCCTCGACGTCGATCAGCAGTTCCCCCGGGCCGGGCTCGGGATCGGGCAGCTCGACTTCTTCCAGCACCTCTGGCCCGCCGAACCGGGCGAACTCCATCGCACGCATGTCCACCAGCGTAAACAACCTGCTTCACCACGCTCCCGGAGAAACGCCGCGAGCTGTGATCAATTCTGTCGGTGCGCTCTGCCACGATCTGCCCTGTTCATCCCAGAGACCTGTTCATCGCAGAGAAAGGAATCCCGTGAGCCCATTAGCTCCGGCGGGACGCCGGGCAGCAGGCATCGTGGCCATCGCCGCCCTGCTCATCGGCGTTCTCGCCACGGGCGCCCAGGCGGCGCCCACCATCACGGTCGGACTCGAGGCGCCCGTCCCCGGCCAGGGGCAGGCCGAGCCCGGGCAGGACCTGGTCAAGAAGGCCACCATCGCCTTCGAGCGGACGGACGCGGCGAAGTGCCCGCTGACCTTCAAGGTCCACGGGTTCTTCGAGGGGCTCCCGCAAGGAGCGCAGACCTTCCAATACCGCGTGGTCGGCACCGCTGAGTGGAAGACCGTCACCGTCCCCGCCGACCACGGCCCGGTCCACTCGGCCGTGCTGGAGACCCTGAGCTGGGACTGGGAGACGGAGGAGCGGTCCGTCCGCATCGAGATCAACCAGCCGGACGGCCTGCGGTCCAACATCTTCTACTACTTCAAGTGCGGCCCGGCCAAGGGCAGCGACGTGGCGGGCAGCGCCGCCGAGGAGATCCCGGTCACCACTATGGGTGGACCGCTGGCCGAGCTCATCGCCGACGCCCAGTTGGAGGCCGTCCAGACGCTGTCCGGCGCCGAAGTGGCCCTCGTCAGCAAGCGCAACATCCGCAAGGGCATGAACGCCGGGCCGGTCACGTTCGAGAACCTGATGTCCTGGCAGCCCAACGGCCACGTCGTGGACGTCCATTCCATGACCGGTGCGCAGCTCAAGTCGATCCTGGCCCATGCGAATCCGACCATCGGCGCCCTGACCCCCTCGGCCTCGATGCGTTACACGCTGGACCAGGGCAGGGTCACCGAGATCACGCTGAACGGCGCCCCGGTGACCGACACCCAGCGCATAAAGATCGCCGCGAACTGGATCCTCATGAGCGGCTGGGAGGGCTTCCCCCAGTGGACGGGCAGCCAGAGCGTCTTCAAACGCGGCCCTGACGACACCGCCGCGCTGGCGAGCTACCTGACCAACCACTCTCCGGTCCGCGCGCCGGCCGGTGACCGCGTCACGATCAAGTGACGCCGGGTGCGGCCGTGGGGGCAGGACCACGGCCGCACGCCGGGTGGATCAGGAGTCGAACCCGAGGCCCATCTTGTCGAGCGTGCGCAGCCACAGGTTGCGCTTGCCCTGGTGCAGGTCGGCCTGGGCGATCGACCAGCGGGTGAACTGGATCACCCCCGACCGCACCGGCTCGGGCGGGAACGGCACCGGCTTCTCCTTGACCATGCGCAGCTCGGTCCGTTCGGTCCGTTCGCCCGACAGCAGGTCGAGCATGACGTTCGCGCCGAACCTGGTGGCGCCCACGCCCATGCCCGTGTAGCCGACCGCGTACGCGAGCCGGCCGCCGTGGGCCTGGCCGAAGAAGGCCGAGAAGCGGCTGCAGGTGTCGATGACCCCGCCCCACCGGTGGGTGAAGCGCAGCTCGGACAACTGCGGGAACGTGTCGTAGAAGTGCCCGGCGAGCTTGACGAAGGTCTCGTCGCGCTGGTCGTACTCGGGCTTGAGCTGGCCGCCGTTGTAGTAGACGGCGTCGTAGCCGCCCCACAGGATGCGGTTGTCGTCGGTCAGCCGGTAGTAGTGGAACTGGTTGGCCGAGTCGCCCACGCCCTGCCGGTTCTTCCAGCCGACGGAGGCGAGCTGCGCGGCCGACATCGGCTCGGTCATGAGCGCGTAGTCGTAGACCGGCACCACGAAGTGCCTGAGCCGGCGCAGCAGCGGCGGGAAGACGCCGGTGCCGAGCGCGACCTTGGGCGCGGCGGCGCTGCCGTGCGGGGTGCGCAGGGTCATGAGGGCGCCGTCGTCGTCGAGCGAGCGCACCGGCGAGCGCTCGTAGATGCGCACGCCGAGCTTGAGGCAGGCTTCCCGCAGCCCGAACGCGAGCCGGGCCGGGTCGAGCATGGCGCAGCCGCTGCGTTCCCAGAGCCCGCCCAGGTAGGTGGGCGAGTCGACCTCGGTCCGCACCTGCTCCTGGTCCAGGGGCACGTAGTCGAGCCCCAGGTCGCGGATGAGGCCGAGGTGCTCGTTGAGGTCGTCGAGCTGCCACGGCTCGGTGGCCACGTGCAGTTCGCCGGTGCGTTCGAACGAGCAGTCGATGTCGTAGCGGCGCAGGGTCCGCTCGATCTCGTCGAGGTTCTCCACGCCCATGTGCTCGAGCCGGTCGATGTCCTCGGGCCAGCGTTCCAGCCCGTTGGCCAGCCCGTGGGTGAGGGTCGCCATGCAGAATCCGCCGTTGCGGCCGGTGGCCGCCCAGCCGATCCTGCGGCCTTCCAGCAGGACGACGTCCTGGGAGGGGTCGCGTTCCTTGGCCATCAGGGCGGTCCACAGCCCCGAGAAGCCGCCGCCGACGACGACCAGGTCGGCGGTGGTGTGTCCGAAGAGCCGCGCCTGCGGCTCCGGTCTGGCCGGGGTGTCCAGCCAGTACGGCTTGCGCTCCGCATCAGCAAGCGCCTTCAGCGGATCCACAAATCCCACTTCCTTACGAAGAGTTAGAGAGAATTCGAGAAATTGCGGGATCTCATAAAGTGATCGCGCGCGGGTTCCCCCCGCCGAAATCCGATCTCGCCTCCCTGTTCTTGGTCGTCGTATGCCAAAACCCCCCGCCGGTCGGCGGGGGGAAGCCTTGGTGTTCTCAGGTACGGCGGCGCCGCGCCGAGACCGCGTTGGCCACGGCGATCAGCACCCCGATCCCGAAGATCAGCGTACCCATGACGTTAACCTGCGGCGGAATGCCGGTCTTCACCGACCCGACGATCCACAGCGGGAACGTGATGGTGGAGCCGTTGACGAAGCTGGTGACCACGTAGTCGTCGACGGACAGCGCGAAGGCCAGCATCGCCCCGGCGGCCACGCCCGGCATGATCGCGGGCAGCGTCACCTGCCTGAAGGTGCCCCACGGGGTCGCCCCGAGGTCGCGTGCCGCCTCCTCCAGCGACGGGTCCAGCGTGACCACTCTGGCCCGCACGGTCACCGTGACGAAGGACAGGGAGAACAGCACGTGCGCGATGATGATCGTCAGGGAGTCGCGCGGCATGTTCGCCGAGACGAACAACGACAGCAGCGACGAGCCCATGACCAGTTCTGGCGTGGAGATGGCGGCGAAGACCAGGAAGTTGGTCACGCCCTTGCCGCGGAAGCGGAAGCGCCCGAGCGCCAGGCCCAGCATGGTGCCGATGACCGCGGTCAACGCCGTGCTGACGACCGCGATGACCAGCGAGTTGATCAGTGCAGTGGACAGGTCCGAGATCGAGAAGAGCTCTTGGTACCAGCGGAACGTGAAGCCCTGCCAGCTGGTGTTGGACTTGCTCTTCTTGTTGTTGAACCCGAACAGGATCATGACGGCGATCGGCGCGGACAGCCAGACGATGATCACCCAGGTGTAGACGTGGAGCAGGCGGTCGCCGAGTCGGTTCCTGGTCATCGGTTGGCCGCCGCTTCCAGGACGTTCTCGGTGCCGAGCGCCTTGGCGTAGATGAAGATGCCCACGAGCAGCACCGCCATGAGCGTGAACGACAGCGCCGAGGCCGACGGGTAGTTCAGGTTCGTGAGGTACTCGGTCTGGATCACGTTGCCGATCATCGTGTTGGCCGTGCCGCCGAGGATCTGCGCGTTGACCGGGTCGGCCGTCGCCGGGACGAAGGTCATGAGCACCCCGGCGAAGACGCCGGGCAGCGACAGCGGCAGCACGACCCGGCGGAAGGCGGCCACGCGGGTGGCGTACAGGTCCTGGGCGGCCTCGATCACCCGCGGATCCACGCGCTCCAGCGCGACGTAGATCGGCAGGATCATGAACGGCAGCCAGTTGTAGGTCAGCCCGGCGACCACCGCGAACGTGGTCGCCAGCACGTGGAACCCGGCGGGCAGCAGCCCCCAGCCCTTCAGCGTGCCGAACAGGATCCCGTCGTCGGCCAGCAGGAAGCCCCACGAGATCGTGCGCAGCACGAACGAGACGAAGAACGGCAGCAGCAGCAGGAACAGGTACATCGACTTGCGGTTGCCGCCCTTGAAGGCGATGAAGTAGGCGACCGGGTAGCCGATGACCAGCATGGCCACGGTCGCCAGCGCGCCGTACAGGAACGAGCGGCCCAGCTGGGCGCTGTAGCGCCCGATCGCGTCGGTGTAGTTGGAGAAGGCGAAGGACTGCACGAAGCCGTCGATGTTGTTGCCGGTCGTGGTCGAGACCGACAACATCGCCGCCAACGGCACCACCAGGAAGATTCCCAGCCACAGCCAGCTCGGCAGGGCGAGCAGGTAGGGGGTAAGCCGGCCTTTCATGGGCTATGCCTGGGTGACGGTCTGGAAGATGCGGTTGAACACCTGCTCGGTCTTGGTGGTGAGCGGGGTGTAGCCGCGCAGCTTGGCGTAGTCGCCCTCGGAGGGGAAGATGAGCGGGCTGTTGACCAGCGTCTCCAGCGTCGTCTTCGCCTCGCCCGTCAGCGTGGCCGCCTTCTGCTTGAGGATGTCGTGCGCGGCCGGGACCGGGGTGACGTACTGGATGAACTCCTCCAGTTCGGCGGCGATCTGGGGCTGGTAGAGGAAGTCCATCAGCGTGATCGCGTCCACCGGGTTGGCGGCGCCCTTCGGGATGAGCATGTTGTCGGTCCAGATCGTGCCGCCCTCCTCCGGGACCACGAACTTGACCGGCTCGCCCGCGAGCTGGCGCTGGAACACATCGCCCGACCAGGCCATCGTCAGCCACACGTCACCCTTGGAGACGGCGTCGATGTAGTCCTGGTCGTAGTACTTGCGCACCAGCCCGGCGTCGCGCTGCTCCTTGAGCTTGGCGCCGGCCTTCTCCCAGTCGGCCTGCGTCGACTTCTCCGGGTCGATGCCCAGCGCGAACATGCCGAAGTTGCCGATCTCCTGGGCGTCGCGCATCATGCCGACGCGGCCCTTGTACTTGGCGTCGAACAACGCGCTGATGCTGGTGATGTCATCCTTGACGTACTTGGTGTTGTACGCGATCCCCGTGATGCCCGAGGTGTAGGGCACGGTGTAGACGTTGCCCGGGTCGTAGGAGCGCTCCTTGTACTTGGCGCCCGCGTTGGCGTTGAAGTTCGGCAGCTTCGACTGGTCGAGCGGCACCACGTAACCCAGCTCGATCATGTGCTGGAGCTGGATGCCGTTGGTCATGACCACGATGTCGTAGCCGAGCGACTGGCCGGCGCGCAGCACCGGGTCGGCCTTGCCGAAGAAGGAGGCGTTCTCCTCGATGACCTCCTTGTACTCGTAGGAGATCCCGGTCGCCTTCTTGAACTCCTCCAGCGGCTTCTTGTCCTCGGGCATGTACTCGGGCCAGTTGGCGAAGACGACCTTGCCGTGCTTCGTCTGCTTGGCCCAGTAGTCCTTGACCGCGTCCGGCTTGGCCGGCGCCTTCTTCTGGCCCTGCACGCCGCAGGCGGCCAGGGTCAGGCCGGCGGCCGACAGCCCAGCGATCTTGAATGCCTCACGCCGGGTGCGGGACTGCGTCATGCCCCGCAGCAGGGCGAGCTTGTTCACGGGGTCCATGGCCGATCAACTTCCAATCGCATATGAGTGCTGCGGCTGCCACGACAGCCACACCGAGTCACCCCGCTCGGCCGTTGTCGAGGAGTCGAGTGCGTTCTGCTGAAACACCGTGATGATCGTTTCGCCGCGGGCGGCGAGGCACACGGAGTAACTGTTGTACGTGCCCAGGTAGACGACCTCGACAACCGTGCCCGGCAGGGCGCTGACCTCGCCGTTCGGCTCCACGGTGCCGATGGTGATCTTTTCCGGCCGGACGGTCACCGTAACCTCGCCGTCCTTGCCGGGGACGAGCACGCGGCCCCCGCCGATGGGCAGGATGCCGGCGGAAGCCGTACCGGCCAGGAGGTTGGAGGTGCCGATGAAGCCGGCCACGAACTCCGTGGCGGGCCGTTCGTAGATCTCGCGCGGGCCGGCGAGCTGCTCGACCAGGCCGTCGTTCATGACGGCGATGCGGTCGCTCATCGTCAGCGCCTCGCTCTGGTCGTGCGTCACGTAGACGAACGTGATGCCGACCTCCCGCTGGATGCGCTTGAGCTCGATCTGCATGGCCTGGCGCAGCTTCAGGTCGAGCGCGCCGAGCGGCTCGTCGAGCAGGAGCGCGCGCGGGCGGTTGACCAGGGCCCTGGCCAGCGCCACCCGCTGTTGCTGGCCGCCCGACATCTCCCGGGGGCGGCGCTTCTCGCGGCCGGTCAGGTCGACGATCTCCAGCATCTCGCTCACCCGCTGCCGGATCTCGGCCTGGGCGACGCCCTTCTGCTTGAGTCCGAAGGCCACGTTGTCCCACACGTTCATGTGCGGGAACAGCGCGTAGGACTGGAAGACCATGTTCACATCGCGCTTGTTGGGCGGGACGTTGGTGACGTCCTGCCCGTGCAGCTTGACCACGCCTCGCGACGGCTCCTCGAAGCCGGCGATCATGCGCATGGTGGTGGTCTTGCCGCAACCGGAGGGGCCGAGGAGGGAGAAGAACTCCCCCTCGGCGATCTCCAGCGTGACGCCCTTCACAGCCTGGACGACCTCGCCGTGCGACAGGTACTCCTTGACGACGTCGTCAAGCTGGATCGCGTGCATCTAGTCTCCGATGTAGTGCATGACGTGCTTGACGCGCGTGTAGTCGTGAAGACCGAAGACCGAAAGGTCCTTGCCGTAGCCGGAGTGCTTGAAGCCGCCGTGCGGCATCTCGCTGACGAACGGGATGTGGGTGTTGACCCAGACCACGCCGAAGTCGAGCCTGTTCGACATCCGCATGGCGCGGCCGTGGTCGCTGGTCCACACCGAGCCGGACAGGCCGTACTGCACGTCGTTGGCCTTGGTCAGCGCGTCCGCCTCGTCGGTGAACGTCTGGACGGTGATGACCGGGCCGAAGACCTCGTTCTGCACCATCTCGTCGTCCTGCTTGAGACCGTCGACGATGGTAGGAGCGAAGAAGTAGCCCTTGTCGCCGACCCGGTGCCCACCGGTCAGGACCTTGGCGTGCGCCGGGGCGCGGTCGATGAAGCCCTGCACCCTGGTCAGCTGGTTCTCGTTGTTGAGCGGGCCGTACAACGCGTCCTCGTTGGACAGGTCGCCGGTGACGGTGCCCGCCGCGGCGGCGGCGAGGGCGGCCACGAACTCGTCGTGCACGTTCTCGTGCACCAGCACGCGGCAGGCGGCGGTGCAGTCCTGGCCGGCGTTGTAGAGGCCGGCGGTGGCGATCGACTCGGCGGCGGCCTTGAGGTCCTTGACGTCGTCGAAGACCACGACCGGCGCCTTGCCGCCGAGCTCCAGGTGGACGCGCTTGAGGTCGTCGGCGGCGGTCTTGGCGACGGCCATGCCGGCGCCGACCGAGCCGGTGATCGCGACCATCGAGGCGGTCTTGTGGCCGACGACCAGCGCGCCGGTCTCGCGGTCGCCGGTGACGACGTTGAAGACGCCGGGCGGCAGGACGCTGCCGAGGATCTCGGCGAGCTTGATCGTGGAGACGGGCGTGGTGTCCGACGGCTTGAGCACGATCGTGTTGCCGGCGGCCAGCGCCGGGGCGATCTTCCAGACGGCCATCATCATCGGGTAGTTCCAGGGCGTGACCTGGCCGATGACGCCGATCGGCTCGTGCCTGATGACACTGGTGTGCTCGGCCAGGAACTCCCCGGCCGTGGGGCCTTCGAGCGTGCGCGCGGCGCCGGCGAAGAATCGGAAGTGATCGGCGGCGACCGGCGTCTCATCCTCGGCCATGCGGGCCCGCGGCTTGCCGGTGTTCAGGCACTCCGCCTCGTTGATCTCGTCGGCCCGCGCCTCGATCGCATCGGCGACCTTCAGCAGCAGGTTGGCCCGCTCCCCCGGCGTGGTCTGTCCCCACGACTCGAACGCGGCAGCCGCGGCGGCGTAGGCGGCATCGACATCCTCTGGACCGGAGATCGGAGCCTGAAGATAGGCTTCACCGGTGCAGGGATCGATGACATCGGAGAATCGGCCGCTCTTGGCGTCCACGAACTCACCGTTGATGAAGTTCTGCAGACGGCTGGTCACATGACCTCCTGGTGAGGTGGCTGAGATGCCGCGACTCTGACAGAGGAAGGGCATCCGGACAAGGGATTCCGCAGCAAAGGATACCGAATTGCTACGAATTCGCTTGACAGAGGCGGGGAAACTGACAACATGTCGCACCAGGACGGCAACGCAGCAGGAATGCGCCCGTAACGCTGGACCGGTAAGGGAGGATTCCCTGGGATGACGACGCCGCCCCGCGTGCGCCGAAGCAACGACGCCGCTTCCGGACCGGTCGTACTCGACGAACTGTCCAAGCAGATCATCGAGCAACTGCAGAATGACGGCCGCATGCCGTACGCCGCGATCGGAAAAGCCGTGGGCCTGTCCGAAGCAGCCGTCCGTCAGCGGGTGCAACGCCTGCAGGATGCCGGCGTGATGCAGATCGTCGCCGTAACCGACCCCCTCACTCTTGGCTTCCCGCGCCAAGCCATGATCGGCGTCAACTGCGAGGGCGACCTGGAAATGGTCGCCGACGAGCTGGCCGCGATCGACGAGATCGACTACGTGGTGCTGACGGCCGGATCCTTCGACGTGATCGTCGAGGTGGTCTGCGAGGGCGACTCGCACCTCCTGGAGATTCTCAGCAAGATCCGGGCGATCCCGGCCGTCCGGGCCACCGAGTCCTTCGTCTATTTGAAGCTACGCAAACAGACCTACTCCTGGGGAACCCGCTAGGTCCACCACCTTTACCGACAAAGAGCCTGTGCTTGGCCGTCAGCGGAACTGGATCGTGGCGATCTCCCAGGGAGCGAGGGGCAGGTCGAGGCGGCCATCGGTGACGGCCAGCGGGTCGCCGGGGCGTCCGCGCAGGTCCGCGCGGCGGGCTTCGGCGAAGGAACCCTCGATCGCGGCCGTGGCGGGCTCGTTCGCGTAGGAGACCACGCGCAGTTCCTTCCAGTCGTCGCGGCGGCGCAGCGAGGTCATCACCACGCCCGGCCCGCTCACCGACAGGCCGGTGCCCGGTTCCGGCAGCTCGCCGTCCCCGGTGCCGGGCACGGCGAGCAGGTCGTGGCGGAAGGTCTCGGCCGCGGGCGGCACGGCGCTCCAGTCTCCTGTGTACGGCATGAGCGCCAGGCTCACCGAGCGCAGCCCCCTGGACTGCGCGGCCGGCGTCGGGATCTGGGGCCCGGCCGGTTCCGGGCGCAGGCCGTTGCGGTTGCGCGACAGGAAGCCGACCGAGCGCAGCAGCGTGAGCGCGAGCTCCTCGGCGGCGACCTCGTATTCGGTCACGTGCTCCAGCAGCGCGGCCACGCCTCCGGCCGCCACCCAGCCCGAGGCCGGGAAGGTGGGCAGCGGGTACTCGCCGCAGCCGCCCTCCGCGCTCAGGCCGCGCTCGACCACCGCGAACTGCCCTTCCGCGTACGACGTGGTCGCCTCCGCCGGCAGGGGCACGTGCAGGCGCACCCGGTGATCGCCGGCGCGGTTGTCGAACTCCACCCGCAACCGTACGAACGGCTCCCCGGCCCGCAACTCGACCCGGGTCTCCACCACGGTCTCGGCCTCGGCCTGGCCTCGGCCCGGGTCGGGGGCGGCGATCTGGGGGACGCGGGCGTGGTCGGGCCCGGTCATGACCTCGCTCTCCGTGGCGGGCCAGAGGTAGGTGCGGCGGATGTCGAGGGCGGCGACGAGCGGTCCCGACCAGACCGGCGAGACCTCCACGACGAGGGGCTCGCAGACGAGCCGGTCCGGGGCGGGCGGGGCGTGGTTGTAGGTGTCGCCCACGTCGCCGCCGTCCACGATGCGCCCGGCGCCGGTGACGGTCACGCCGCCGGGGCCGGTCAGCGTCAGGGTGCCGTCGTCGGCCACCTCGACGCGGAGCAGGCCGTTGTCCAGGACCTGGCCGTCGGCGCGGGCGGGCGCCACCCCGGCGGCCGGCGACCTGCCCGGCCGCCAGGGGACGGGACGCAGGCTGGTGTGGCCCAGCGCGGGCACCTCGACCAGGGCGGCGACCGTGCGCCGGGGTTCGGCCAGGATGCGGACCCGGTGCGCGCCCCGGGCGGCGGCGGCGATCTCGTCCGGGTCGAAGACCTCGGTGGCGGTCCTGGCGACGGTGAAGGTGAGCACGCCGCCCTCGACCGACCAGCCGGTGATGTGCTGGCCGTACAGCTCGGGGCCGTGGATGAAGGAGAGGGCCAGCTCGGGTTCCATCTCCTCGTCGAGCAGCAGCGTGGGGGCGTACTCCAGCGTCTGGACCGGCACGAGCCCGGACGGCCCGGTGAGCGGGTCCTGCCCGGCGACCTCGGTGAGCACGACGCCGCGCCGTACCGAGGGGGTGGGGTTGACGACGAGCACTCCGTCGGAGGGGACGCTCGCGGCCAGGCGGGCGGTGACCATGTCGCGGACGGCCTGGCCGAGGTGTTCGGCCTCGGCGATGCGGGCGGCGACCTGCTGGGCGGTCTCGTCGACGCCGCAGCCGGTGACGGAGTCGTGGCCGCTGGCGTCGATCAGCCGCCACCAGGCCATGTCGAGGAAGCGGCCGGGCCATTCCGCGCCCCAGAGGGCGGCCAGCGGTTCGGCGTAGCGCTCGACCATGCGCTCGGCGCGGGCCATGGCCTGCTTGACGTGGACGCGGACGGAGATGACGCCGGGCAGGATGTTGGCGCGAGCGTGCGAGCGCAGCTCGCCTTCGATGCGGGGCAGGGTGTCGAGGGCCGGATCAAGGGTCGCGATATATCCGGACAAGGTGTCCATGCGGGAGCCCATCGCGGCCACCAGGTCCGGCAGTCCGGCCACCGGGGCCGAGTGGTCCGTGCCGTACATCGCCAGCAGCGGCCCCTCGGACCACGGCCGCATCCGGGCCGTGAACGCCGCCGCCCGCTCCTCCAGCGTCCCGGCGCCGTGGATGAGGTCCACGCCGTTGCCGTAGCCGCCTTCGGGCAGGTACTGCGTGCGGATGGCGGTGCCGTCGGGCGCCACCCAGGCGAAGGCGGCGCTCGTCACCTCGGCGGGCACGCCCCGGTAGACGCAGGCGTGCTGCAGCCCGGCCCGTCGCAGGATCTGCGGCATCTGAGCCGTGTGCCCGAACATGTCCGGGAGATAGCCGACGCCCATGGCCCCGCCGAGCTTGTCGGCCCGCGAGAGTCCGAGCTCCAGGTTGCGCACGATGTTCTCGCCCGAGCACAGGAACTCGTCGAGGAGGATCTGCCACGGCCCCACGGCCAGCCGCCCGGAGCGCACCAGCGCCGCGATCCGCTCGCGGTTCTCCGGCCGCACCTCCAGGTAGTCGTCCACGCAGGCGAGCTGGCCGTCCAGGGTGAAGTGGTAGCCGGGCTCGCGTTCCATGGTCTGGATCACTTCGTCCAGCAGCGCCACCAGCCGCAGCCGGAAGCGCTGGAACGGCTCGTACCACTCCCGGTCCCAGTGCGTATGCGGAACCAGGACAATCTCAGCGGTCACCGGCTTCTCCCCCAAGGGCAAGATCATGCTGTACGGCGTAGCGGGCGGCGATGCGCTGGGCGGTCACGATGTCCTCCAGGGCTCCGGCGGCGTCGGTGAGCGGCGGCTTGCCGGAGGTGACGAAGGCGTGGAAGGCCAGCAGCTGGGTCTCGAACGCCTCGGTGACCTCGCGGTACTCGGCCCGGGTCTCGGCGCCGGAGACGGCGGTGAGCACGGTGGGCGCGTTCATCAGGTAAGGCGCCGGGAAGACCAGCTCCAGCGAGCCCGAGGCGTGGTGAACGACGACGGTCTCCCGGTAGGCCGGATAGTCCTCGAGGTAATGCCATCGAATGGAATATCGCCCGGCAACCGGCAAAGGCCCAGAAATCTCGATCGATCCCGGCAGACCGCCCCATGTCTCGACGTGGTCAACCTTGACCGGCGAGCCGGTGAAACGCCGCAGCAGCGAGAGGTCATGGCAGATCGAGCCCAGCGCCACGCTGTACACCGACCGCACCTCCGGCCCGGCCTCCGCGCCCAGCGCCCGATCCAGGACGGCGTTCTCCGCCGCCCGCAGCGGCGCCACGTCCACGTCCCGCGCCTGGGACAGGTTGGCGAAGCCCAGTTGCGCCTCGGCGCTCGGGTGCAGCACGGTCACCTCGACCGACCGGATCACTGCGGCCCCGCCCAGCTCGGCCAGCATCTCCTCGGCCCGCCGCACCGCCGGGTCGTACTGCTTCATGTACCCGACCATCAGCCGCCCCTCGGGCAGCGCCGCCACCTCGGCCTCGGTCAACGCCAGCGGCTTCTCGCACAACACCGCGTACCCGGCCGCCAGCGCCTGCCGTACCGGCTCGCCGTGGGAGCCGGAGGCGAGCATGAGCACGGCGTCGAACCCGCCCTCGGCCAGCATCTCACCCAGATCGGTGTGGCGGCGGGCCACCCCGAGCCGGTCGCCCACGGCGCCGGCGAGCGTGGCCGACAGATCACAGACGGCGGCGACCTCGAACAACTCCCGCCGCCGCGACAACAACGGCACGTAAACGGCCTGCGTGACCGCCCCGCACCCCACCAGAGCGACCTTCACAGCCCCAGCTCCTTCAGCTTGGCGAGGTTGGCCGCCTGGTCGGCGATGACGTCGGCCAGCGGGCGGCGGCCGGGCAGCGTGTCCTGCTCGACCACGATCCAGCCCTGGTAGTCGATCTCGTCCAGGGCGGCCACCACGCCGGGCAGGTCGAGCACGCCGCGGCCCAGCGCGCTGAAACCGCCCCTGCCCATGATCTCCCGCAGGTCGGCGCCGTCCTCCAGCGCCGCGGCGAGGATGTCCGGATCGCCGTCCTTGATATGCACATGCCCGATCCGCTCACGCCAGTCGCGCAGCGCCCGGACCGGGTCGCCGCCGGCCAGCAGCAGGTGCCCGGTGTCCAGGCAGAGGTCGACGTCGGTCAGCTCCAGCAGGCGTTCGACCTCGGCCGGCGTCTCCACGAAGGTGCCGAGGTGGTGATGGAAGACCGGCTCGTACCCGTGGGCCCGGCACCGCTGCGCGGCCTCCTGCACCCGCTTGGCGTATCCGGACCATTCGTCGCCCGCCAGGCCGGGAGCGTTCCCGCCGGGCCTGGCGAACCGCGCGGGCGACCCGGAACACCCCAGCGTGGGCCGCGGCGCGAACGTCCCCTCCGCCGCCACGAACAACCGCGCCTCGGCGTACGGCGGCGCCGCGTCGAAGACCTCCAGCGTGGCCTCCAGCGCGGGCAGCCCGGCGGCGAACGCGGCCGCGTCGGAGTAGGCCAGATCGGCCCACCCGCCGGCCAGCAGGAAACCCGCGCCGGAAAGGCGCCGGGTGAGCTCCTCCCCCACCCCCAGGAACCCGATCGGCCCCAGGTCGATGCCCGTGTAGCCGGCGTCGGCCAGCGCCCGGACCATCTCGTCGGCGGTCAGCGGCGCCGGCCCGTCGCTCAGCTCGAACACGCCGAAGCTCACAGGGGCGTTGGCGATCCGTGTCACGCGCATGCGCGCCTCTCCCTCTCTCACTCCGTCACGAACATAGGGCCATCACTTCGTTCTCGTGGGTCTCCAGCCGATGCGGCCCGGCCATGCCGGCCACGAGCATCCGCTCCCCCCGCACCACCTGGCGCCTTCCGTCCGGGCGGACCAGCACCAGCCCGCCGGCGTCCAGCGCCAGCAGTTCGTCACCCAGCCTGAGCAGCAGCGGCGCGTCCGGTCCCGCCGAGATCGCGGTACGGCCGGCCGCGACGGCGTCCAGGGCGAGGCTGGGATCCTCGGCCAGCACCCACGTGGTGGGCTCGCCGGGCAGGCCGTCGCTGCCGGGTTTGTGGAAGTCGCTGCCGCCGATGGCGATCACGTCGTCCCGCCAGGCGTCGGCCCAGGCCAGCGGGGCGCCCCAGCGGCGGTCCCACCAGCCGGAGCTCCACACCTCGGCCACCCGGGGCCGGCGCTCGATGGGCAGCAGCCAGGCGCAGTCGCCGCCGAGCGGGTGGTTGATCGAGATCAGGCCGCCCCGGGCCTCGGCGTGCCGGACCCACGCGTCGGCGGGCTGCCGGAAGTCGACCCAGCCGACGTCGCCGAAGACGTTGGCGTGGCCGCGGTCGGTGGTGACCTCCTGGCCGGGGATGAGCGTGATCCCCCTGGCCGCCTTGGCCAGCCAGGGGTGGTGGCTGACGGTGTTGTGGTCGGTGACGGCCAGGAAGTCCAGGCCGCGGGCGGCGGCCAGCTCGGCCAGCTCGGGGATGGTCAGGGTGCCGTCGCTGTGGACGGTGTGGGCATGGAAGTCACCGGCGTACCACCGCATACCGGATATTTCCGGTATCTCCCGGCGGGGTGGCCGCTCCCCGACCGGCGGCTCGGCCACGACCGGCGGGGTGCGCGGGCCATGGTCGACCTCCAGCACGAAGTCGAGCCCCTGAGGCGGGATCCGGTGCAGCCGCAGCCACACGTGCCACGTACCGGACTCCAGCACACCACCGGCGCCCCCGGCGCCGGAGCCGGAGACGATCCCGCCGAGCTCGCCGCCGGGGCCGGAGGCGAGCCGGCCGGGCTCGCCGCTGGGGCCGGAGGCGAGCCCGCCGGGCTCGCCGGAGAGCCCGGGGACCGTCTCGCCCGGGAGGTAGCCGGGGGTGGCCCAGTCCGCGGTGATCGTGTACTCGTCGCGGGCCCCGCCCGACCAGCCGCGGAACCCGGACGGCGAGGCGCACCCCAGGTCGATCACCCCCAGCGACCGGTCGTAGGACAGCCGCACCGTCACCGAACGCGCCCCCACGGGCACCTCGAACGGCACCTCCCGCAGCATGCGCTCCAGCCGGTCGTCCAGCGACCAGTGCCCCCGGATCACCGGCTCACCAGGTCGCCGTCGCGGTAGACCAGCGCCCGGTCGGCCCTGGGCAGCGCGTACCCGTCGTCGCCCATGGCGGGCTCGTGCCCTTCCGCCACCACCGTCTGCACCACAGAATCCCCCACCTCCAGCGTCACCAGATGGGACGCCCCCAGGTTCTCCACGATCGACACCTTCCCGCCCAGCGCCCCGTCGGCGGGCTCGGCGGAGTACGCCATGTACTCGGGACGCACGCCGTACACGATCTCCTCCCCGTCGGTGAGCAGTCCGGCGGCCGAGGACGGGACGGCCACCTTGCACCCCGATACCTCAAGACTGTCGCCCCGGACGATCGCGTCAAGCAGGTTCATGGGCGTGGAGCCGATGAAGGAGGCCACGAAGGTGCTGGCGGGCCGCTGGAAGACCTCGGCGGGCGTGCCGATCTGCCGGATGTGGCCCGCCTCCATGACAGCCATCCGGTCGGCCATGGCCAGGGCCTCGGCCTGGTCGTGGGTGACGAAGACGGTGGTGACGCCGAGTTCGCGCTGCAGTTTCTTGAGGAAGGTGCGGGCCTCCAGGCGCAGGCGGGCGTCGAGGTTGGACAGCGGCTCGTCGAACAGGAACGCCTGCGCCTGCGTGGCCATCACGCGGGCGAGCGCCACCCGCTGCTGCTGGCCGCCGGAGAGCTGGCCGGGGCGGCGGTCCATGAGCTGGGCGAGGCCGAGGCGCTCGCCGACCTCGCGGGCCTTGGCGGCGCGGGCCCCTTTGGCGACCTTCTTGATGCGCAGCGGGTAGGCGATGTTGTCGGTGACGTCCATGTGCGGGAAGAGCGCGTAGTCCTGGAAGACCATCGCCAGGTCGCGGGCGCCGGGCTGCAGGGAGGTGACGTCGCGCCCGCCGACGGCGACGGAGCCGGAGGTGGCGGTCTCCAGCCCGGCGATCGTGCGCAGGAGCGTGGTCTTGCCGCAGCCGGAGGGCCCGAGCAGGGCGAAGAACTCGCCGTCGGCGATGGCGAGGTCCACGGCGTCCAGGGCGCGGACACCACCGGGGTAGACCTTGGTCAGGCCGGTAAGCGAGATCATGCCTTGATCCCTCCGTGGAAGCGGAAGCCGTACTTCTTGCTGACGAACAGGTACATGAGCACGACCGGCACCGAGTAAAGCAACCCGAACGTGGACAGGAGCTGAAGGTTGGCCTGGCCGCCCTCGGTGTAGAGCGTGTAGATGATCACCGAGGCGGGCTGGTTCTCCGGATCGCTGCTGAACAGCAGGTACGGCATGAGGAAGTTGCCCCACACGTTGGCGATCGCCCACACGGCGATGGTCGCCAGCCCGGGCCGTACCAGCGGGATCACCACGTGCCGCACGATCTGCAGCGGCGAGGCGCCGAAGACGCGGGCCGATTCCTCATAGGACTTGGGCGTGGTGTCCATGAAGTCCTTGAGCATGAAGATGGCCGCGGGCAGCAGGCCGCCGGTGAGGATGAGGATCACGCCGAGGTGGGTGTCGATGAGGTTCAGCTCGACCGCGAGCTGGTAGATCGGCACCATCGCGGCGGTCCCGGTGATGATCGACGACAGCAGCAGGAGCGTGTACAGCAGCGCGTCGCGCCCGGGGATGCGCACCCGGCTGAGCGCGTAGGCGGCCAGCGCCGCGCACGCCACCACGAGTACGGCGGTGCCGACCGACAGGATCAGCGAGTTGTAGAGCGAGCCCAGCGCGTAGGGGTGCTCCAGGATGGCCTGGAAGTTGGCGAGCGTGAAGTCGGGCAGCGACACCTGGTAGGTGGGGTCGGTGGAGAACGGCGCGGTGGCCAGCCACAGCAGCGGCACGCTGAAGAAGGCGAGCAGGACGGCGATCAGGACGGAGAAGCCGATGCGGCCGAGCACCTGCCTGGGACTCATGACTTCCTCCTGAGCAGCCGCAGGTAGAACACGGCGACGACCAGGTTGATCAGCAGGATCACCGCCGAGATGGCGGCGCCGACGCCGAGATTGCCGCCGATCAGCGCCTCTTTGTAGACGTAGACGGCCAGGACCTCGGTCTTGCCGTCGGGGCCGCCCGCGGTGAGCATGAACGGGGTGAAGTCGTTGAACGTCCACAGGCTGATCAGCAGCAGGTTGGTCAGGATGTGGCCGCGGATGTGCGGGAAGACGACGTCGCGCAGTTGCTGCCAGCCGGAGGCTCCGGCCAGGCGGGCGCTCTCCAGGTGCGAGGGCGGCACGTTGCCGAGGGCCGCGCCGTACAACATCATCGAGAAGGCGGTGCCGCGCCAGATGTTGAAGACGATGATGGAGAGCATCGGGTAGTCGAGCAGCCAGGCGAAGCCGGGGATGCCGAGCAGCATGTTGAGCGTGCCGCCGTCGCGGTCGAGCAGCGCCACCCACAGGAACGACACCACGGCGCCCGGCAGGATCCAGGCCAGGATGACCAGCCCTTCGACCAGGCGTTTGAGCGGGCCGATGCGGTCGCGCAGGAGCCAGGCGATGGTGAAGCCGAGCACGACCTGGCCGATGACCGCCGAGCCGAGCACGAACTCGACGGTCAGCCAGGTGGAGGTCCAGAACTTGCCGCTGGTGAGCGCGTTGATGAAGTTGTCCAGGCCGACGACCTGCGGGTCGCGGGCCTCGACGCCGCTGAGGCGGTAGTTGGTGATGCTGAGGTAGAGCACCCAGAGCGCGGGGAAGACCAGGAAGATCGCGATGAGCAGGAGCGCCGGGGCGGCGAAGAGCGAGGCCCTGACGCGGCCGAGTCCCGCCGCGTCAGAGCTGTAGCCGCGCTCCGCCCGGGTTCCGGGAGGCGTTTCAGGAGGCGAGGTTGCCAGCGCCACCGGCGATTCCCTCGACCTTCTTCTGGTACTCCGCGGCCGCCTCGTCGGGCGAGGTGCCGCTCACGACCGCTGCGGTGGCCTCCTGCAGGGCCGTGGAGACCTGCGGGTAGGCGGCGACCGGCGGGCGGTAGGCGGTCAGCGGGAGGACCTTCTCCGAGATGTAGGTGAGCAGCGGGTCCCCGGCCAGGATCTCCTTGTTGACGTCGGCGCGCGGGGTGATGCGCACGTTGTCCTTGCCGGTCTCCGCCCTCAGGCCGTCGGCCGAGAGGGTGAAGGCGAGCAGTTCGAAGGCTTCCTTGGGGTGCTTGGCGGCGGGGTTGAGCGTGCGCAGCGAGCCGCCGGACATGCTGACGAAGTCCTGGCCGCGCAGGCCCTTGCCGGGCTCCATCGCCGGGATCATGGCGTAGCCGACGGTCTGGTCGCGGTCGGCCATCTTGGCGACGCCGTCCTTGGGGTTGATGACGCCGCGCCAGAAGTAGTCGCCCTCCATGAGGATGCCGATCTTGCCTTCGGCGAACTGGGCGAAGGACTTGTCGCGGCCCTTGGCCTCCTGCTGGAGCTTGGGGTCGCCCAGGCCCTGGGAGTAGATCTTCTGGTAGAGGCCGAGCGCGTCCTTGAGCGGCTGGCCGGCGCCGGTCCACTTGCCGTCCTTCTGCACCTCGCCGCCCGCGCCGGCCATCAGCGGCAGGACGCCCTGCATGGAGGTGGCCTCGCCCATGGCGGTGCCGGCGTTGATCTGGATCGGCACGGGTACCCCGGCGGCCTTCAGCTTCGCGCCGGCGTCGAGGATCTCCTGCCAGCTCTTCGGCTGCCAGTCGGCGGGCAGGCCGGCCTTGGTCATGAGGGTCTTGTTGAAGTAGAGCACGCGGCCGTCGGTGCCGACGGGCAGCGCGTACTTCTTGCCGTTGTAGGTGGCCAGGCCCTGGACCGCCTCGGGGATCTGGCTCCAGCCCTCCCACGCGTCGCTGTCGGCGGGCAGGGGCTTCAGGTAGCCGGCCTCGACGAACTCGCCCATCCAGATGCCGTCGATGTCGAGGACGTCCGCACCCTTGCCGGACTTCAGGTCCAGGGAGAGCTTGGTCTTGTACTGCTCGTCGTCGACGCCGCTCGGGATGAACTTGACCTTGACGTTCTTCCCCTTGGCCTTCTGAGCCTCTTCGAACTTAGGGATGACCCATTTGGTGATGTATTCGGCACTCTTGGCGTTCTTGCCGCCGGCGATCGCGTTCTGGGTGATCGTCAGCTCGATGGTGTCACCGCCACCGCTGCTCGACTGGCCACATGCGGCGACGGACAGCGCCAGGACGGCGACGACCGAAACTTTTCGCAATCCCATGCGAACCCTCCAGAACGTCCTAAATGGGGGCAAGAGTGGGTTTCGGGCAGGACGTAATCTGCAACATAGCGGACATCAGAATGTCATGACAATATGCCATGCAGGTATTAGCCTTGGGAGGTGTGTTGTTCGATCTGATCACGATCGGCCGCTGCGGTGTCGACGTCTATCCTCTGCAGACGGGCGTGGGATTGGCCCAGGTCGAAAGCTTCGGCAAGTTCCTCGGCGGCAGCCCGACCAACGTCGCGGTCGCGGCGGCGCGGCACGGGCTGCGCTCGGCGGTGATCACCGGAGTCGGCGCCGACCCCTTCGGTGACTACGTGCGTGCCGCGATCGCGGGCTTCGGCGTGGACAACCGCTACGTCGCCACCTTCCCCGAGGCGCCCACGCCGGTGACCTTCTGCGAGATCTTCCCGCCCGACCACTTCCCGATCTACTTCTACCGTGGCGACCATCCGCCGGATCTGCGCGTCACGCCCGAGTCCCTCGACCTCGACGCCGTCCGCGCGGCCAAGGTCTTCTGGTTCAGCGCCACGGGCCTGAGCATGGAGCCCAGCCGCGCCGCGCACGCCGCCGCCCTGGCCGCGCGCACCGAGGGCTGGACCGTCTTCGACCTCGACTACCGGCCCACCCTCTGGAAGGGCCCGGCCGAAGAGAGCGTGCGGCAGGCGCTCCCCCACGCCAACGTGGCCGTCGGCAACCTGGACGAGGTCGAGGTGGCCGTCGGCGTCCGCGACCCGGAGGCCGCCGCCCAGGCGCTGCTGGACGCGGGCGTGGAGGTGGCGATCGTGAAGATGGGCCCCAAGGGCGTCTACGCGCGCAGCCGTACCGAGACCGCCCATGCGGCGCCGGTCCCGATCGAGGTCGTCAACGGCATCGGCGCCGGCGACGCCTTCGGCGGCGCGATCTGCCTGGGGCTGCTGCGCGGCTGGCCGCTGGAGCGCACGATCCGCTTCGCCAACGCCGCGGGCGCGTTCGTCGCCGCCCGCCTGGCCTGCGCCGACGCCATGCCCACGACCGACGAGGTGACCCAGCTGATGGATGGCCACGCATGAGAGAAGGGCACGCATGACCGACACCGCGCTGACCGGGGCCGACCGCTACGAGATGCTCACCAGGATCCGGGCGACCCGGCCCGAGGAGATAGCGCACGCCGCTGCCAGGCGAAGGCGGCGCGAGCTGGTGGCCGACGGCGAACGGCTCCTGATCATCGCCGCCGACCACGCGGCCCGCGCCACGATCGGCGTGCGCGACCGGCCGTTCGCCATGGCCGACCGCCGCGACCTGCTCGACCGCATCCAGGTCGCGCTGGCGCGTCCCGGCGTGGACGGCATCCTGGCCTCCCCCGACGTGCTGGAGGACCTGCTGCTGCTCGGCGCGCTGGAGGGCAAGCTGGCCTTCGGCTCCATGAACCGCGGCGGCATCCCGGGCGCCGTCTTCGAGGTGGACGACCGCTTCACCGCCTACGACGCCGCCACCATCGAGGCCATGCGCCTGGACGGCGGCAAGATGCTCTGCCGCATCGACCCGTCCGACCCCGCCACCGTGACGACGCTGGAGTCGTGCGCGCACGCCGTCTCCGACCTGGCGCGCAGAAGGCTGGTGGCGATGGTCGAGCCGTTCTGGTCCGGCCGTCCCGTGGCCGGCGGCCCGCTCCGCAACGACCTGTCGCCCGAGGCGATCATCCGCTCCATCAGCGTCGGCCAGGCGCTCGGCACCACCTCCGCCTACACCTGGCTGAAGATCCCCGCGATCCCCGACATGGAGCGCGTCATGGCCGCCACCACGCTGCCCGCGCTGCTCCTGGGCGGCGACCCGCCCGACCTCGACGCCGCCTACGCCGACTGGGCCCGCGCCATGGACCTGCCCGGCGTGCGCGGCCTGGTCGTCGGCCGCGCGCTGCTCTACCCGCAGGGCGACGACGTCGCCACCGCCGTGGACAACGCCGCCACGCTGGTCGGGAAGTCCGCGCGATGACCCACATCCCGTACGGCAAGGCCGCCTCGGGACCCTGGGCCGTCGAGATCACCCCCGGCCTGGCCGGCTGGACCTACTCCGGCCTGCGCGTCGCCGACCTGGCCGCCGACCCGATCGCCTTCACCACCGGCGAGGAGGAGGCGCTGGTCCTGCCGCTGTCCGGATCCTGCTCGGTCACCTTCGGCGACATGGTCGAGGGCGGCACGACCACCTTCCACCTGGCCGGCCGCGCGTCGGTCTTCTCCGGCCCCACCGACTTCGCCTACCTGCCGATCGGCACCGACGTGATCCTGCGCGGCACCGGCCGGGTGGCGCTGCCGTCTGCCCGCGCCACCCGGCGGCTGCCGGCCCGCCACGTCCCGGCCGAGCAGGTCCCGATCGAGATCAGGGGCGCGGGCCAGGCCAGCCGGCAGGTGAACAACTTCTGCGCGCCCGGCGTCTTCGACTGCGACAAGCTCGTCGCCGTCGAAGTGCTCACGCCGGGCGGCAACTGGTCGTCCTATCCCCCGCACAAGCACGACACCCCGAACCCGGGCGAGGCCGTGCTGGAGGAGATCTACTACTTCGAGGGCGGCCCCGGCTACCAGCGCGTCTACACCTCCGAACGCGGCCACATCGACACCCTGGCCGAGGTCGCCCCCGGTGACGTCGTCCTGGTCCCCTACGGCTACCACGGCCCGTCGATGGCCGCCCCCGGTTACGACCTGTACTACCTGAACGTGCTGGCCGGTCCCGCCGGGCAACGCTCCATGGCCTTCTGCGACGACCCCCGTCACGCGTGGATCCGCGGCACGTGGGACGGTCAGGAGGTCGATCCACGCCTGCCGTTCGGGAGGACCTCATGACCCGGCTGACCGTCGCCCAGGCCACCCTGCGCTTCCTGGCCCGGCAGTACACCGAGCGCGACGGCGCCGAGCATCAGCTGTTCGGCGGCGTCTTCGGCATCTTCGGGCACGGCAACGTGGCCGGTCTGGGGCAGGCGCTGGCCACCGAGGCGGCGCTGCCGTACCTCTTGAGCCGCAACGAGCAGGCCATGGTGCACGCGGCGGCCGGGTACGCGCGGGCGAGCAACCGGTTGCGCACGCTGGCCTGCACGTCGTCGGTCGGTCCCGGCGCGACCAACATGATCACGGCGGCGGCGGGGGCGACCATCAACCGGCTGCCGGTGCTGCTGCTGCCCGGTGACGTCTTCGCCACCCGGGTGGCCAATCCGGTGCTGCAGGAGCTGGAGGACCCCCGGTCGTACGACATGTCGGTCAACGATGCGTTCAAGCCGGTCTCCCGGTACTGGGATCGCGTCAACCGGCCCGAGCAGTTGCCGTCGGCGCTGCTGGCGGCCATGCGGGTGCTCACCGATCCGGCCGAGACCGGGGCGGTGACGCTGGCGCTGCCGCAGGACGTGCAGGCCGAGGCGTGGGAGTGGCCGGAAGAGCTGTTCGAGCGGCGGGTGTGGCACGTGCCGCGGCCCCGTCCCGAGCCCGCCGCGCTCGCCCGCGCCGCGGCCCTGATCAAGGAGTCGGCCCGGCCTCTCATCGTGGCGGGCGGCGGGGTGGTCTACAGCGAGGCCACCGCCGAGCTGTGCGCCTTCGCCGAGCGGTACGGCGTGCCGGTCGCCGAGACGCAGGCCGGCAAGGGCGCCCTGCCCTACGGTCACCCGCTGGCCGCGGGCGCGATCGGCGCGACCGGCACGACGGCGGCCAACGCGCTGGCCCGCGAGGCCGACCTGATCATCGGCGTCGGGACCCGCTACAGCGACTTCACCACCGCGTCCCGGTCGCTGTTCGACCCGGACGCCCGCGTGGTGAACCTCAACATCACCGGCTTCGACGCGGCCAAGCTGTCGGGGCTGCAACTGGTGGCCGACGCCCGTGCCGGTCTGGCCGACCTCGCCGAGGCGTGCGAGGGCTGGGGTACGGCCGGCGTCTACCGTGCCATGGTCGCCGAGCTGTCGCGCTCCTGGGACGCCCGGGTGGACGCGGCCCGCGCGCTGTCCGGCTCGCCGCTGCCGCAGCCCGCGATCATCGGGGCGGTCAACGACGCCGCCGGGCAGGACGGCGTCGTGGTGTGCGCGGCCGGGTCGATGCCCGGTGACCTGCACAAGATGTGGCGCCCGTCGGGGCCGGGGTCGTATCACGTGGAGTACGGGTACTCGTGCATGGGGTACGAGATCGCGGGCGGGCTGGGGGTGAAGCTGGCTGCGCCGGAGCGCGAGGTGTTCGTGCTGGTCGGGGATGGTTCGTACCTGATGATGGCGCAGGAGCTCGTCACCGCGGTGGCCGAGGGCGTGAAGCTGGTCGTGGTGCTGGTGGACAATTCCGGCTTCGCCTCCATCGGGCGGCTGTCGGAGAGCGTCGGCGCCCAGCGGCTCGGCACGGCCTACCGGTATCGCGGGGCCGGGCCGTACGACGGGGGGCCGTTGCCCGTGGATCTGGCCGCCAACGCCGCCAGCCTGGGCGCTTCGGTGACCCGCGCCGATTCGGTGACCGACCTGCGCAAGGCCCTGGACGCGGCCCGGGCGGCCGACGTCGCCACCGTCGTCTACGTGAAGGCCGATCCGCAGGTGGAGGCGCCGGACTCGGCGGCCTGGTGGGACGTGCCGGTGGCCGAGGTCGGGAGCCCGGCGCGGGCCGCGTACGAGGAGGCGAAACGGGCCCAGCACTGATTACCCGGTGACGTTGACGGGAACGCCCTGATCATGAATCCTTGGCGGCTGCTCGGGTGGATCGCCCTGATCGCGGTGATCCTCTACGGCGTCTGGTTCGTCCGGACGGTCACGATCTCCGTGATCATCGGCGTGTTCATCACCGCCCTGCTGCTGCCGCCGTTCACCTGGCTGCGCGGCAGGGGGCTGAACCGGGGCCTGGCCACGACCGTGGTGTGCCTGGCCGCGCTGCTGGTCGGCGGGGTGTTCTTCTGGCTGCTCGTCCCGGCCACCGTGGACGGGCTCGGCCAGTTGCGCGACAGCCTCGGCAAGGCGGTGACCGACCTGCACAACCTGGCCCGTTCGCTGGGGCTGGACGACCAGCGGCTGTCGCAGCTGTCCCAGCAGGTCCAGGCGTACCTGTCCGAGCAGGCGCGCTCCATCGCCAC
The DNA here is from genome assembly GCF_009760925.1 of Nonomuraea typhae. Lineage (GTDB taxonomy): Bacteria > Actinomycetota > Actinomycetes > Streptosporangiales > Streptosporangiaceae > Nonomuraea > Nonomuraea typhae. The sequence goes on along the minus strand of NZ_VRLV01000007.1, from coordinate 516,263 downwards.
CGGCGCGCTCGCCGGGGTGCGCACCGCCGGTGAGATCGTGATCGGCGCGATCCTCGCGCTCATCCTGGCCATCTACTTCGTCCACGGCGGCGACCGACTGTTCGCCTGGCTGATCGACCTGACGCCGGTCCGCGTGCGGCCCCACCTGCGCCAGGCCGGGGACGTCGCGTTCGGCGTGGTCGGCCGCTACATCCGCGGCATCGCCATGGTCGGCCTGGTGGACGGCTTCTTCATCGGGCTGGCGCTGTGGATCCTCGGGGTGCCGATCGCGCTGCCGCTGGCCGTACTGACCTTCGTGGGGGCGTTCCTGCCGGTCGTGGGCGCGTTCCTGGCCGGGTTGTTCGCCGCGGTGGTGGCGTTCGTGGCCAAGGGCTGGCTGGTGGCGCTGATCGTGATCGGGGTGACGATCCTGGTGCAGCAACTGGAGGGGCACGTGCTGGCGCCGCAGATCTACGGCAGGGCGCTCGACCTGCCCGGCGCGGTGATCCTGCTGGCGATCGCGGTGGGCAGCGTGGTGGCCGGGATCACCGGCGCGTTCCTGGCCGCGCCGGTGGCCTCGGTGATCGTGGCGTTGATCAGGAATCGAGAGGAAGCTCCAGCTCCAGTTCATGCCTGATCGGGATGCCGTCCTCCGACAGCAGCGGGATGCCCGGTTTGAGGTCCCGCGCCCGGGTGACGGCGTCGCGGTGAAGGGCGACCAGGTCGAAGCCGTAGCGCTGGTAGAAGCGCAGCGCCCTGGTGTTGTCGTTGGTGGTGATCAGCGTGAGCCTGGGCATGCCGCGTTCCCTGGCCACCTCGCGCACCGCGTCCAGCAGCGCCCGCCCGATCCCCGCGCCCTGGACCAGGGCGTCGATCGTGACGATCTCCACGGCGCCCGCGCGCTCGGCGTACGTGATGAGCCCGGCGATCTCGCCGTCGGCGACCGCCACGAACCCGGGCAGCGCGCTCGCGTCGACCACCTCCCCCCACGCCAGCATGACGACCTGGGTTCCGCCCCAGGAGCCGGTCAGAATCTCGACGACCCGGTCGACGTCGCCGGGCGTTACAGGTCGCACGGTAAGGGACATAAGATCATTATGGGTCTTATGCGATGGGTGACCTTCGACTGTTTCGGCACACTGATCGACTGGCGCCATGGCATCGCCACCAGCGCCGAACTGCTCTTCCCCGGGTACGGCGGGCGCCTCCTGGACGGGTACAACCGGCACGAACCCCAGGTGCAGGCGGCCTCGCCCATTCCGCGCTACCGCACCGTCCTCACCGAGGCGTTCCGCCGCGCCTGCGCCGACGAAGGACTGGAGCTCGGCCCCGACGACGCCGACGTGCTCGCCACCACCTTCCCCTACTGGCCCGTCTTCCCCGAGGTGGGCGCGGAACTGTCCGCGCTGCGCTCGGCCGGGTGGCGGCTGGCCCTGCTCACCAACTGCGACCGCGACCTCGTCTCCCACACCCGCCGCCGCCTGCCGGTCGTCTTCGACGCGGTGGTCACCGCCGAGGATTCCCTGGGCTACAAGCCGTCCCATGCGCACTTCGACCACTTCCGGGCCGTTCACGAGCCGGCGACGTGGGTGCACGTGGCGCAGAGCTACGTGCATGACATGGTGCCCGCGCACGCGCTCGGGCTGCCGCGCGTATGGATCAACCGGCTGTCGCAGCAGCCCGCCGACCCGTCGATCCTGCAGGCGGTCCTGCCCGACCTGCGGGGCCTCCTGGCCGCCGTGGAGTCGGCCGCCTAGCGTCGCTGGTCCAGAACGTCGGCTATGCCCGCCAGGAAGGAGTCCACGTCCGCGATGAGGTAGCCGGGGCGGAGCAGGACGGTGGAGAACTTCGCCTCCCGCACGTCCTGGCCGGCCAGCGGATTGTCCGTGGTGCCGCGCAGAGTGGCCACGACGCGGTCGAGGAAGGCGTCGACCTCGTCCTCGTTGTAGCCGGTGCCCATGCGGCCAGGGCGGAAGGCCACCCGCTCCACGCGCGCGGCCTGGGTCTCGAACCACTCCTCGCGCAGCATCTCCCCGGTCGGCTCGGTCAGGGCCAGCGGCACCGGCGTCTTGGTCCGCGTCTCCAGCGCCACCACGAACGCCTCCAGCGCGAAGTCCACGGCCGTCTCGTTGTAGCCGCCGCGCCGCGCGCGGAAGGTGGCCCGGCGGACCTCATCGGCGGTCACCGGATCCAGGTCGCGCCCACCCCGGCCGAGGGTGGACTCGATACGACTGATCAGCGCGTCGACGTCAACGGGGTCGTAGCCTGAACGCATACCCATGACGCGTGGAAAGCGGTTCAAGCGCTGTCCTCCTGAGAAGTGCCGAGGGGTGCCTCTATTGTGGTCCCCTTTATGCCGGCTATGCGACCAAGTCCATTACCGTTGGATCACTATGCACCTGTCGAACGTCTCGTTCCGCTACCGGCGGCGCGCCCCCGACGTGATCAGGGCCGCCGACGCCACCCTGACCCCCGGCGACGTGGTCGAACTGACCGGCGGCAACGGCGCCGGCAAGTCCACTCTCCTGCGCCTGCTGGCCGGCCTCACCCGCCCCACCCGGGGCTCCGTGACCGGCCGCCCGGCCTCGGTGGGCTTCGCGCCCGACCGCTTTCCCGCCGCCCAGCCGTTCACGGTGGCCGCCTACCTCACCCACATGGCCAGGGTCCGCGGCCACTCCTGGCACGCGTGGTCCGACCGCGTCGGCCTCACCCCGCTGGTACGGCTACCGCTGCGCGAACTGTCCAAGGGCAGCGCCCACAAGGTCGGCCTGGTGCAGGCGCTCATGGGTGAGCCCGGCCTCCTGATCCTCGACGAGCCGTTCGCCGGCCTGGACGCCGACACGCGTGAGGCGCTGCCCGCGATCGTGGGGGAACTGGCGGGCAAGGGGAGCATCGTGGTGGTGGCCGACCATCAGGCGGGGCTGCGCGACGTACCCGGGGTGCGGCAGTGGCAGTTGCTGGACGGGGTGCTGAAGGAGGCCGAAGGCGGCTCGCCTGGTGGTGACCGGGTCGTGGTGGAGGTGGACGTGCTGCCCGGTGAGGTGGCGGAGTTTCTGGCCCGGATGCGCCGGGACGGATACGAGGCCAGGGAGGTGGAGCGGTGATCGCGCTCGGTGGAGCGGTGATTGCGCTCACCTATTTCCGGATATCTGCCTATATCCTCTCCCACCGGATCTACCAGGCGATCGTGCCGATTCTCATCCTCCAGGCGATCCTCTACGCCAGCCGGGCGCCGCAGGGCTCCGAGGCGGCCGTGCTGACCGATTCGGCGGCGCTGATCATCCCGATGCTCGCCTGGTCCACCCGCTCCCTGCTCGACACCGAGCCCGACGAGCAGCGGATCGTCTCGGCCACGACCGTCGGCGGACGCGGGCGCGAACTGGCCGCCGGACTCCTCGCCGCCCTGACCGTGAATCTGATCTTCGCCGCCCTAGCCCTGGCCTGCGGCCTGACCATGGGCATCTCGGCCGCCCCCGCCCCGGACGTGCTGGCCGCCGCGATCGCCCTGCACATCCTGGCCACGCTGGCCGGACTCGCCCTGGGCGCCCTGACCAGCCGGGCGATCCTGCCCTCCCCCGCCCTGTCGATCATGGCCCTGCTGTTCGGGTACCTGGCCATGCTGCTGATCAGCGTCACCCCGGCCTTCTGGCTGACCGTGCCGGTGACGGCGTGGATGAAGGCGGCGGGAGCGGGGGCCCTGGTGAGTGACCTGCCGGTGCTGGCGGGGGCGTCGGCGCTCTGGTGCGCGCTCGGCCTGGCCGGGTACGCGTGGCTGCGCCGTACCCGGCCTTAGAGCTTTGGGGCTGCGCCCGCCGTACCCGGCCCTTAGAGCCTTGGGGCTGCGCCCGCCGTACCCGGCCTTGAGGCTTTTGAGGCTGCGCCGTACGTGAGGCTATTCGGCGGCGGCGAGTTGGCCGCAGGCGCCGTCGATCTCGCGGCCGCGGGTGTCGCGGACCGTCACCGGCACCCCGTGGAACTGCAGGCGGCGCACGAACGCCCGCTCGTCCTCCGGACGGGAGGCCGTCCACTTGGACCCGGGCGTTGGGTTGAGCGGGATCAGGTTGACGTGCACGAGTTTGTTCTTGACCAGTTTCCCCAGCAGGTCGGCCCGCCACTCCTGGTCGTTGATGTCCTTGATCAGCGCGTACTCGATCGAGATCCGGCGCTTGGTCTTGGCCGCGTAGGCCCAGGCGGCGTCCAGGACCTCGGCCACCTTCCAGCGCGTGTTGATCGGCACGAGCGTGTCGCGCAGTTCGTCGTCGGGCGCGTGCAGCGACAGGGCCAGCGTCACGGGCAGGCCCTCGTCGGCCAGCTTGCCGATCGCCGGGACCAGCCCGACGGTCGAGACCGTGACGCCCCGCGCCGAGATGCCCAGCCCGTCCGGGGCGGGCTCGACGAAGCGGCGGACCGCGCCGATCACCTGCTTGTAGTTGGCCAGCGGCTCGCCCATGCCCATGAACACGATGTTGCTGACCCGCCCGGGACCGCCGGGGACCGCGCCCGCGGCCAGCGCGCGCGCCCCCGAGACCACCTGCTCGACGATCTCGGCGGTCGACATGTTGCGCGTCAGCCCGGCCTGACCGGTGGCGCAGAAGGGACAGTTCATGCCGCAACCCGCCTGCGACGACACGCACATCGTCACCCGGTCGGGATAGCGCATCAGCACCGACTCGACGAGGGCCCCGTCGAACAGCCGCCACAGCGTCTTGCGGGTGGTGCCCTGGTCGGTGCTGAGCTCGCGGACGGAGGTCAGCAGCGGCGGCAGCAGCGCGGACAGCTTCTCGCGGGCGGCGGCGGGCAGATCCGACATCGCCGCGACGTCGGCGGTCAGGTGCGAGAAGTAGTGACGCGAGAGCTGGTCGGCACGGAACGGCTTCTCACCGAGTTCGGCGACGGCGGCGCGGCGCTCGGCCATCGTGAGATCCGCCAGATGCCGCGCAGGCTTCGCCCGGCGGGGCGCGACGAAGGTGAGCTGGCCTGGCTGCTGGGACACGTTCCTGCCTCATCTCGAAGGGTTACCGAACCAGGGTAATGAACGTCTGGTCGCGCATTGTCATTCCGGCGGAGTCTCGCCTGGGAGAGATGGTCAATCTAAAGTCATCTCATATGGCGATTGTTCGGGGCGACTAATCAGACAGCTGGATGAGACCTCTTGATGAGACAGAGCTCGATGAGACAGGACGCGATCCAGCACGGCCAGGCCGAGGTCGTTCTCACGGCAGGCAACCCCTACGGCAGCCGCACGCTGGTGGTGGAACGCGACGACGACTCCTCGGTCGCCTACCTGTGTTCGCCGGACGGCACCGTCCACGGCGCCGTCTGGCTGGCCAACCACCGGCAGGCCCCCGCCGCCATCGACCTGGGGCGGCTCAACACCGGCCTGCCGCCGATCATGCCGTACGCCAACACCCTCCACCCGGCCGGCCGCCGCCCGCTCGGGCAGCTGAGCGCGCTGTGGTTCGAGGAGGGGGACGGCGTCGCCCTCTACGAGAACGAGGAGCTGCTGGCCGTCATCCCCGGCTGGGCCGACATGTCCAGGGGCATGCCCGGCTACGCCCGTGACGCCGTCGGCGAGACGCCGTTCGCCTGGGCGCTGTCCGAAGCGCTCGAAGGGCTCATGCCCCGCATCGCCAACGCCCGCTCCTACTGGCGCTGGCGGCACCGCGAGGGGTCCTGGCCGTCGTTCCAGCAGTTCGTCATGGGCCACCTCGACCGCACGCTCGGCCCGGCCGGCCGCTATTGGGACGCCAGCGGCGAACGGTTACCGACCATCGGGATCACCGAGCGGCCGCCGTTCGGGGAGCGCGAGTTCACCGTGTTGTCCACCGTGGGGATGAGCTGCCAGCGCATGCCCACCGTCGAGCAGTGGATCGACCGGCCGCACGCCTACTCGCGGATCGAGCTGGCCGTCGCCACCCGCGACGATCCCCGGGAGGTGGCGCTGGTGCTGGTGTGGCTGGCTCAGTACCCGTGGCACTCGGTCACCTGGCTCGGCCACGGGCACACGGCGCAGTGGTACCACGAGCCGGCGACGTTCCCGATGGGGCCGGACTACTCGGGGGTGCTCATGCTCGCCGACACCCCAAACTTCCCGGATATGTCGGGATTTGCGTTTGGTGGTGAGGCGGTGCGCTGGCTCTGGCTCGTCCCCGTCACCAACGCCGCGCTCGACGAGCAGCGCGGCTAGAACCAGAGCCCCAGCAGCACCCAGACCGGCACCAGCGTGGCCACCAGCGAGTCGAGACGGTCCATGATCCCGCCGTGGCCCGGCATGATCGAGCCGAGGTCCTTGATGCCCAGGTCGCGCTTGATCATCGACTCGACCAGGTCGCCGATCGTGGCCAGCGCCGCGGTCAGCACGCCGATGACCGCCCCCTGCCAGATCTCGCCGTCCATCCGCCAGACGACCAGCCACGCGCCGACCGCCACACACGCCAGCACCGACCCGGCGAAACCCTCCCAGGTCTTCTTCGGGCTGATGGACGACATCTTGTGCCTGCCGAACAGCACACCGGCGAAGTAGCCGCCGATGTCACTGGCCACGGTCACCGCGACGAAGATCAGCACGCGGTCGGCGCCGTCGTCCTGGGCCAGCATGAGCGCCACGAACCCGGCCAGCAGCGACGGATACACCAGGGTGAAGACCGAAGCCGTGGCATCGCGCACGTAACCGTCGGTGCCGCCGTCGAACATGCGCCAGATCAGCATCACGAACACGAACACCGCGAACACGCCGAGCAGCCAGCCGTCGCCGCCCCAATAGGCCCCGGCCTGCATCGCCACCGTGGCCGCGACCGCGGGGACCAGCGGTACGGCGATGGCCCGCGTACCGAACGCCTTGACCAGCTCGACCACGCCGATGCCGACCGCCGCCACCACGACCAGGAGGAAGATCTCCTTGATCGTGTAGAGCGAGACGATGACCGCGCCGCCCAGCGCCACGCCGGACACGATCGCCGCAGGCAGGTTCCTTCCGGTACGGCTGCCGCCGCTCGGGCTGGTGCCAGCCGTACGTTCTTCCACAGACTCTCCCAAACCTGGAATGCCCCCAGCCCCGGAGCGGGGATGGGGGCATCACGGCCGGCCTAGACCTCGAGCAGCTCGGCTTCCTTGTGCTTGAGCAACTCGTCGATCTTGGCCACGTGCTTCTGCGTGAGGTCGTCGAGCTCCTTTTCGGCGCGGCGCACCTCGTCCTCGCCGGCGTCGCCGTCCTTGATCATCTTGTCAAGGGTCTCCTTGGCGGAGCGGCGGATGTTGCGCACCGCGACCTTGGCGTGCTCGCCCTTGTTCCGCGCCACCTTGATGTACTCCTTGCGGCGCTCCTCCGACAGCTCGGGGAAGTTCACGCGGATCACCTGGCCGTCGTTACTCGGGTTCACGCCCAGGTCGGAGTCGCGGATCGCCTTCTCGATCGCGGCCATCGAACCCTTGTCGAAGGGCTGGATGATGACCATGCGGGCCTCGGGCACGTGGAACGAGGCCAGCTGCTGGATCGGAGTCGGCGTACCGTAGTACTCGGCGTTGATCTTGTTGAACATCGACGGCGTGACTCGGCCCGTGCGGATGCCCGCGAAGTCCTCCTTCGCGACCGAGACAGCCTTGTCCATCTTTTCCTCGGCTTCGAGGAGGGTTTCGTCGATCACAGCGGCTCCCTGCTGTTTGGGTCGCCCACCCTTTCACCGGGCGGGCTCCCGTTCTACTTGCCTGCCGGACTCACCAGCGTGCCGATCTTCTCACCGCGGACCGCCCGCAGGATGTTGCCCTCACCCATGAGGTCGAAGACCACGATGGGCAGGTCGTTCTCCTTGCACAGGCTGATCGCGGTCTGATCCATGACCGTGAGGTCACGCACCAGGACCTCGGCGTAGTCCAGGTGGTCGAACCGGACGGCGTCCGGGTTCTTGCGCGGGTCGGAGTCGTAGACCCCGTCCACCTGAGTGCCCTTGAGCAGCGCCTCGGCGCCGATCTCCAGCGCGCGCTGCGCCGCGCACGTGTCGGTGGAGAAGTACGGCGTGCCGAGCCCGGCGCCGAAGATGACCACCCGGCCCTTCTCCAGGTGCCGGATCGCACGGCGCGGCAGGAACGGCTCGGCCACCTGCTGCATCGTGATCGCGGTCTGCACACGGGTCTCGACCCCGCGCTTCTCCAGGAAGTCCTGCAAGGCCAGGCAGTTGATGACCGTGCCGAGCATGCCCATGTAGTCGGCCCTGGCGCGATCCATCCCGCCCTGCGACAAGGTGGCGCCGCGGAACATGTTGCCGCCGCCCACCACGACCGCGACCTGAACGCCCTCGCGCACCGCCTCGGCGATCGAGTCGGCCAGGTGACCGACCACGACCGGATCGATGCCGAGCGGCTCACCCCCGGCGAACGCCTCGCCGGACAGCTTCAGCATGACCCGTCTATACGAAGAAGCCGCCGACGTAGCTGGCTCCTGGTTCTCCTGCACGCGGCGGCCTCCTCGGTAGGTGGTTCTGAATGGGCTTGAGGGCTCGACTAAGCCTAAGCCTGGCCCACCTTGAAGCGTACGAAGCCGAGCACCTCGACGCCGTTCTCCTCGGCGTACTTGGCGATCGACTTCTTGTTGTCCTTCACGAACGCCTGCTGCAGCAGGGTGAAGTCCTTGTACCAGCCGTTGACGCGGCCATCGACGATCTTCGCGATCGCGGCCTCGGGCTTGCCCTCGTCGCGGGTCATCTCCTCGAAGAGCGCGCGCTCCTTCTCGATGACGTCGGCGGGGACGTCCGCGGCCTTGAGGTACTTCGGCGCCATCGCCGCAGCGTGCTGCGCGATGTCCTTGGCGACCTCGGCGTTGGGCTTGTCGAGCTGGACGAGCACGCCGACCGCCGGCGGGAGCTGCGGGTCGGTCTTGTGCATGTACGCGCCGACGTAGCCACCCTCGAGGACGGCGAAGCGGCGGATCTCGATCTTCTCACCGAGCGCGGCGTTGGCCTCGTCCAGGTGGTTCTGGACGCTCTTGCCCGCGTACTCGGAGGCCAGCAGCGCCGGCACGTCGCCCGGCTTGGTGGCCAGGATGTGCGCGACGACCTCGGCGGCCAGCTCCTGGAAGCGCTCGCCCTTGGCCACGAAGTCGGTCTCGCAGTTGAGCTCGAGCAGCGCGGCGGCGTTGTCACCGTCCTGCTTGAGCGCGACCAGGCCGTTGGAGGCGGTGCGCGACTCGCGCTTGCCGACGTCCTTGGCGCCCTTCAGGCGCAGGAGCTCGACGGCGCGGTCGAAGTCGCCGTCGGACTCCTCCAGCGCCTTCTTGCAGTCCATCATGCCCGCGGCGGTCAGCTCGCGAAGCCGCTTGACGTCGGCCATGTTCACGGAAGCCATGTGCTTTTCCTCGTGAGATCTTCGTCGTGGATCGGGTGGGCGCCGGGATCCGGCACCCACCCTGTGAAGCCTTCTTGGTCGGTACGGCCAGGCCGTACCGGGAGCCTGCGGGCCCTTGCACGGACCCGCGGCGACCCTTCGCTCGGGCGCCGCGGTCCATTGGCGCGGACCCGCGGCGGCCTTTCGCTCCTGCCCCGCGGTCCCGGCGCGAAGACCGGTTCCGCGGGTGCCGCCCGACTGCCCTTGTGCCGGGCCGTCAGGCGGCGCTCGGCCAGGTCATGCCTGCTCGGTCTCGCCCTCGACGCCGGCCTGCTCCTCGGCGGGAGCGGCCTCGGCCTCGGCGGCCACCTCGGCGTTGTCCTCGGCCACGGCCTCGGCGGCGACGTCGGCGTCCTCGACGGCGCGCTCGCTGACGACCTCGGCGGCCTCAGCGGCCGGAGCGGCCTCAGCGGCCGGAGCGGCCTCGGCAGCCGGAGCGGCCTCGGCGGCGGCGCCCTGCTCGATGAGCTCGCGCTCCCACTCGGCCAGCGGCTCGGCGGCGGCCGGCTTCTCGTCGCCGCGGGCGGCGCCGGAGCGGGCCATGAGGCCGGCGGCGACACCGTCGGCGACGACGCGGGTCAGCAGACCGACCGCGCGGATGGCGTCGTCGTTGCCCGGGATCGGGTAGTCGACCTCGTCCGGGTCGCAGTTGGTGTCGAGGATCGCGACGACCGGGATGCCGAGCTTCTTGGCCTCGGAGATCGCGATGTGCTCCTTCTTGGTGTCGACGATCCACACCGCGGAGGGCACGCGGCCCATGTCACGGATACCGCCGAGCGTGCGCTCCAGCTTCTCCTTCTCGCGGCGGCGCATGAGGAGCTCCTTCTTGGTGAGCCCCGACGCGGCGACGTTGTCGAAGTCGAGCTCCTCGAGCTCCTTCAGCCGCTGCAGACGCTTGTGCACGGTGGAGAAGTTGGTCAGCATGCCACCCAGCCAGCGCTGGTTGACGTACGGCATGCCGACGCGGGCGGCCTGCTCGGCGATGGCCTCCTGGGCCTGCTTCTTGGTGCCGATGAACAGGATGGTGCCGCCGTGGGCCACGGTCTCCTTGACGAAGTCGTAGGCGCGGTCGATGAACGACAGCGACTTCTGCAGGTCGATGATGTAGATGCCGTTGCGCTCGGTGAAGATGAAGCGCTTCATCTTCGGGTTCCAGCGGCGGGTCTGGTGACCGAAGTGAACGCCGCTCTCGAGCAGCTGTCGCATAGTGACGACGGGGGCCATGTGCTGGTCCTCCAGGTTGGCGCGCTTGTGGGCGCGATTCTCGGTTGTGCCGCGGCAGCCGGGTACTGCCGCCCTGATGCCCCTGAGCAGTTCCTGCCGGGCCTTGCGGACCGGACCGAGGGATCGGCTCGCGGTGGGGCATGCGAAGTCGGCCTGTCACTGACAGGCCACCGGAAAGTGTACCTCCCGCGCTGACCTCACGGGTCAGACAGCGTCGTGGTCCTCGGTGGGCAGCCCGGGCACGCGCCGCTCAGGATGCAGGTAGAGGGTGAACAGCCCGACCGCCGAACGGGCCCCCTCCGGCGCCTCCTCCCGCTTCGCGGCCCGGTAGGGCTCCAGGAGGCTCACCATCTGCCTGCCGATCTCCCTCATCTCCTCGGCGGTGAGCCTGAGGTAGATCCGCTGCCAGGTCGAGGCGTCCCGCCACTCCGCCGACTCGCGCTCGACCTGGGCCATCGCCCGTCTCAGCTCTTTGTGCGCGTCGTCGTAGACGGCGTCGATCAGCAGTTCCTTGGCCGCGCGCAGCTCCGGCGGGTCCTCGGGGGCCGCCGCGTTCACGCGCAGTCCCCGGTCGATCCAGCGCCAGACGCGCTCCCTGCCGTCCCCGCGGGGCGGGGCGTCCTCGACGAAGCCGTATTTCGCCAGCATGCGCAGGTGGTAGCTGGCCGCGCTCGGGGTGACGCCAGCGACCTCCGCGATCTCGGTCGCGGTCGCCGGCCCCTCGATCTGGAGCCGGTTCAGCATCTCGAGGCGAGCGGGGTGGGCCAGTGCGCGCATCGCCTTGGGATCGCTGAGCAGAGGCTTCGGCTCGGTCATGCGCAAACGGTACCCGGATCAGATGTGAAGTATTGCCTTCACAGTTCTGAAGGATTACCTTCATAACTGTGAAGCGTTCCCTTCACAGTTTTGGAGACTCCCTCATGACCACGCCCCTGCGCAGGCAACCCGGCTATCGGCTCCTGTGGGCCTCCCGGACGATCTCCCTCACCGGGTCCGAGGTGTCCAAACTGGCCGTCCCTCTGGCCGGGGTCACTCTGCTGGCGGCCACGCCGTACCAGATGGGCCTGCTCACGGCCGCGGCCTTCATCCCCGCCCTCTTGTTCGGCCTGCAGGCCGGCGCCATCGCCGACCGCCTGCGCCGCCACCGGCCCCTGATGATCGCCTGCGAACTGGCCGCAGGGGCGGCCGCGCTCCTGGTCCCCGTCGCGTGGCTGCTGGGCGTCCTGTCCGTGCCCCTCCTCATCGCCGCCGCCTTCGCCATCGGCACCGCCGGCGTCGTCTTCCGCGCCGCCAGCTTCCCCCACCTGGCCGCCGTCGTCCCCCCGGCGCAACGCACCGAGGCCATGGCCGGGCTCCAGGCGTCCTACTCCGTGGCCTCGGTGGCCGGTCCCGGGCTCGGCGGGCTCCTGGTCCAGGTACTGACGGCGCCGCTGGCCGTACTCGTGGAAGGGTTGTCCTTCCTCCTGTCAGCCGTGCTGATGAGCCGCATCAGGACCCCGGAGCACAACGCCCCCGCCCCCTCCAGGGGCATGCTCCGCGACGTGGCCGACGGCCTGCGCGCCTGCCTGGCCCACCCGTCCCTGCGCGCCCTGCTGGGCGCCGGCGTGACCATCAACTTCTTCGCCATGGCCTACATCGCCGTGCACATGCTCTACATGGTCAACGTGCTGGAGATCCCCAAGGGCCTGATCGGCTACCTGGCGGCCCTGTCCGGCCTCGGCGGCCTGGCCGGCGCCTGGCTGACCGCCCGCCTGAGCCGATCGGCCGGGACGGACCGGCTGCTGCAGTGGTCCGTGGTGCTGTTCCCCGTCGACATCCTGACCGTGGGACTCATCGGGGGGCCGCTCTGGTGGAAGATCACCGCGATGTCACTCACCGCACTCGCCGTCGGGACGCTGGTGGTCATGTTCGCCACCTGCATGGGGGCGGTCCAACTCCGCGAGGCGCCACCAGGGCTGCGGGGCAGGGTGAACAGCACGTTCACCTTCGCCGTCCAGGGCGTCCTGGCGCTGGGCGGCGTGACCGGCGGCGCACTGGCCGAACTGGTGGGCCTCCGCCCCGTGGTCCTGCTGTGCGCCGCGGGGATGGCGCTGAGCGGAATCTGGATCTGGACCTCCCCCCTGCGCACCCGCACCCCTCCCCGCCACATCCCGCCCCCCGTCCCCGGCGAGTCCCTGTCCCTCCACCACCGCCGAACACCACACGCGAACATGACCCTTCCCAGCGCCATGTACGAACTCACCCTGGTAAAGATGCGCTCCCTCCTGTAGCCGATAAGGCCCCTCACCCAGACCACAGACCGCACCCGTGACCTGGACGGACCCACCCCCTCCAACCACCACAGACCGCACCCCGTGCCGACGGCCCGCACTCCCCGACAACGGAGCCCCATCCACAGCACGCGACCACGACAGCCCGTCATCCACAGAACCCGGTTCGCCCCCTCCAAAGCCCCGCCCAGTCCCGCATCCTTTCCGCCATGCCCCACCCCGCCCTCGCCCTCCTCCTGGCCCTGACCACGGTCCTGGCGCCACCCGTCCCACCCGCCACACCAACCTGGACCTGGCCAACCCCCGACAGCTCGCACATCCTGCGCCGCTTCACCCCACCCCCGGCCCCCTGGCTGTCCGGCCATCGCGGCGTAGACCTGGCCGCCAGCCCGGGCACAACCATCCACGCGGCAGGCGAAGGCACCATCGGCTACGCGGCCCCGCTGGCCGGCAGAGGCGTGGTCACCATCCACCACCCCAACGGCCTCCGCACCACCTACCTCCCCGTCCACCCATCGGTACGGCGCGGCCAGCAGGTCACTACCGGCACCCCCATAGGCACCCTCCAGTCCCTGCCCACCCCGCACTGCCAGAGCCACTGCCTGCACTGGGGCCTACTCCGCGACCGCCGCTACCTGGACCCCCTCCTCCTGACCGGCACCGGCCTGATCCGCCTACTCCCACACTGGCCCGCAAACCCCCCAGAACCCCGCCCAGAGAACCACCCGCCGCCACCAGCCCCGACGATGAGCAAGAAGTGGCAGATCGGGGCAGAGTAAGACCATGCCGACTGGTACCCGTTCACCCGAACCCAGCCACCTCACCCCGGAGGTGGCGGAGATCGTCACCGCCTTCGAACGGCACCTCCGGCTTGAACGCGACCTCTCCCCCCACACGATCCGCGCCTACGTCTCCGACATAACCGCCCTCCTAGACCACCTGAAAACCCTCACCCACAAGCAACCCCACCCTCACACCGACACCGCCGACACCGACACCGACACCGACACCGACACCGACACCGACACCGACACCGACACATCAAGCACCATCCCCACCCCCACCCGCCCAGGAAGCAAGGCCAACCACCACCCCACATACACCACCCCGGCCCCAAGCACCGTGGGCCGGAACACCCCTGGCCAAAGCACACACGACCAGAACACCCTGGGCCGGAACACACGCGACCAGAACACCCCAGGCCGGAACACCCCGGGCCGGAGCAACCTGGACCGAAGCACGCTGGAGCAGAACGCGCTCGAGCGGAACGCGCCGAACCAGCACGGAGCCCCGACCCCCAACGCCCAGGACCAGAACGCAACCCCGGTGCGAAGCGCCGCCGGGAATGACCCCATGCCCGAGGTCGTCGCTTGGCTGGATGCCCTCGACATCGCCGTGCTCCGCCACTGGTTGGCCGCCCAGCACGCGGAGGGGTTGTCCCGTGCGACCCTCGCCCGCCGTACCGCCTGCGCGAGGACCTTCACCACGTTCTGCCACCGGCAGGGCTGGCTCCCCACCGACCCCGGACTTCTGCTGGCCAGCGCCAAGGCCCAGAAGACCCTCCCCGCAGTCCTGGACCAGCCCCAAGCCCAGACGGCCCTGACCCCACCCGAGGACCCCACCCCAAGATCCCTGAGAGACCACGCGATCCTCGAACTCCTCTACGCGACCGGCATCCGCGTGAGCGAACTCTGCGCCCTGGACGTGGACGACGTCGACCGGGACCGTCACGTCATCCGTGTCCTGGGCAAGGGCCGTAAGGAACGCACCGTCCCCTTCGGCCTCCCGTCCCTGCGTGCCTTGGACGCGTGGTGCATCAACGCCCGCCCCCTCTGGACCACCCCGCACTCCGGGGCGGCGCTTTTCCTGGGCGTACGAGGTGGCCGGATAGACGCCGGCACCGTCCGCCGCATCGTCCACGCCCGCCTGCGCCAGGTGGACGGCGCCCCCGACCTCAGCCCCCACGGCCTGCGCCACACCGCCGCCACCCACCTCCTGGAGGGCGGCGCCGACCTCCGCAGCGTCCAGGAACTCCTCGGCCACGCCTCCCTGAACACCACCCAGATCTACACCCACGTCTCCATAGACCGCCTCCGCGCCGCCTACCGCCAAGCCCACCCCCGCGCCTGACCCAACCCCTCCACCGCCGCAGGAGCCGAGAGCGGCGTTCGGCTGGCAGTTCACTTCGCTGGTGTGGTTACACATAAGACGCCCCTCGCATGACCGCGAACACGTCGGCGTGCCAGTGAGCGTGGAAGGAAGGCCGGCTTCCGCGCGGTAGCAGGCGGTAGCAGGCGGGCAGGCGGGCAGGCGGGCAGGCGGGCAGGCGGGCAGGCGGGCAGGCGGGCAGGCGGAGCGTAGAGGGGAGTCCGTCCCCGCGTCGAGGCGAGCATGAACACAACCCGCCGAATGGGGCCACCCCGCACCCGCGACAGCCATGAACACGAACCGCAGAAGAAGGCCACCCCAAGCCGTAATAACCATGAACACGAACCGCGGGAGGGGAGCCGGCCCGTCCGGTGGCAAGCGTGAGCGCGGAACGTTGGAGCGCCAAAGGGAACCCGTTCGCCGCCGTGGTGAGCCTGAACGCGGAGCGCAAGGCGAACCCCTCCCGCGCCGTGACGAACCCCTCCCGCGCCGTGACGAACCCCTCCCGCGCCGTGACGAACCCCTCCCGCGCCGTGACGAACCCCTCCCGCGCCGTGACGAACCCTTCGCGCAGGCCCCCTGGCGAGCAGGGGCCAGTGAGCTAGCACGGGGTCACGGTTCGTGGTTTGAGGCGCCAGCCACGAGGCGTCCGGAGTACGTACCCGGCCGCCGCGAGGCTGCCCAGAGCGCTCAGGGTCGCGGAAAGGTCTGTGCCCGCGGCTACCGCGATACTGGCGGGCCCCGCACCACCGGTGCCCGGTACCGCGTCCAGAACCCTCCTAGCCGTCTCTGAGAGCGCGTCACGGGCCACCACAGGACCCCTCTGGGCCGGGGCCAGGTCGTCGCCGATCCTGCCGACCAGATCGATGAGTTCCTCGGGACTGGTCACGCAGACCGCGTCGCGCTCGCGCAGCAGGCGGTGGCAGCCGGCCGACAGCTCGGAGGTGATGGGGCCCGGGACGGCGGCCAGGTGGCGGGACAGGGATTGGGCGTGGACGGCGGTGTTGGCGGCACCGCTGCGCAGGGCGGCCTCGACGACGAGCGTGCCCGGGGAGAGGGCGGCGATCAGGCGGTTTCTGATCAGGAAGCGGGATCGGGTGGGATGGACGCCCGGCGGGCACTCGCTGACCACCGCCCCCTCCTCGCGGATCTGAGCCAGCAGGTCGTGGTGGGCGGCGGGGTAGGAGACGTCGGTCCCGCAGGCGAGGACGGCGATCGTGGGACCGCCGGCGGCCAGGGCTCCGCGGTGCGCGGCGGCGTCGATGCCCAGGGCGGCGCCGGAGATGACGCTCCAGCCGGAGTCGGCCAGCGTGGCGGCGAAGTGCGCGGCCACATGCAGACCGTACGGCGTGGCCGCCCGGGCGCCGACGATCGCCACCGAACGCAGGCAGGAGTAGCGAAGGTCGGCGGTGCCGTGCACCCACAGGCCCAGCGGGCGGCGGTCACCCAGGTGGTCGAGCTGGGTGGGCCATTGCGGGGTGCCCGGCACGACCAGGTGGGCACCGGTCCGCTCGCCGGCCGCCAGATCGGCCTCGGGGTCGGCGGCGGCCAGGCGGGCTCGCCAGGTTCGCAGCCTGCCGGTCAGCTGGGCCCGCGCGTCCTCCTCGACGTCCAGGAGGCGGCCGGTGCGGATCAGGTCCAGGGTCTTCAGGGGGCCGTGGCGGGCCACGACGCCGCCCATCAGCGGGTCGCCCGCGTCCGCCGCCCGCATCAGAGCGGCCCGGGCCACGATGTCGGACCCACGGCACCCCGTCAACGCCCCAGCACCGCCACGAGAGGTCACCTCCCCACCGCCACGGGAGGTCGTCTCCCCACCGCCGAGGGAGGTCGTCTCCCCACCGCCGAGGGAGGTCGTCTCCCCACCGCCGAGGGAGGTCACCGCCCCGCCGGCGCGAGGCGCCGGCTCCCCTCCACCTTGCGGCCTCCCGGCCTCACCCTCCCCGGTCATCAGACCCCCATCCACAGGGCATAGGCGGTGGCGACCTCTTCCGCCTCGGGGCGGTCCTTCCCCGTCAGGTCGGCCAGCGTCCAGGAGACGCGCATGATGCGATCCAGCCCCCGATTGCTCAGCGAACCCGTCTCCAGCCCGCTGGAAAGCGGCTTCATGGCATCCTCCGACGGCCGGAAGTCCGCGTGCAGGGTGGTGGACGGGATCTCGGCGTTGGTCCGCCACGGTGTTCCGGCCAGCCGTTTGGCGGCGCGTTCGCGGGCCATGCGCACCCGGTCGGCCACCACGGCGCTGGACTCCACGAACTGGCGGTCGGCCAGGAGCTCCCTCTTGGACGAGCGGGCCACCATGACCTTCATGTCGACGCGATCCAGCAACGGGCCGGACAGTTTGCCGAGGTAGCGGCGCTTGATCGTCGGAGTGCAGCGGCAGCTTTCCGACGGGTCCTGCGGCTGGGCGCACGGGCAGGGGTTGGCGGCGAGGACCAGCATGAAGCGGGCCGGGAAGGTGACCGAGCCGGCGGCCCGTGACACCGTGACGTATCCGGCCTCCAGGGGCTGGCGGAGCGAGTCCAGGACCGGCCGGGGGAACTCCGGGGCCTCGTCCAGGAACAGCACGCCCCTGTGGGCCAGCGAGGCCGCGCCCGGGCGGACGACGGTGCTGCCGCCGCCCACTATCGCGGCCGCCGTGGCCGTGTGGTGGGGGCTGACGAACGGCGGGCGGCTCATCATCGGGCTGTCCGGAGGCAGCACCCCGGCCACCGAGTGGATGGCCGTCACCTCCAGGGCGTGGTCCGGCTCCAGGTCGGGCAGGAGCGTCGGCAGCCGCTCGGCCAGCAGGGTCTTGCCGGTGCCCGGCGGCCCGAGCATCCACAGGTTGTGGCCGCCTGCCGCGCACACCTCCAGGGCCCGCCGGCCCAGCGGCTGACCGACCACGTCGGCCAGGTCGACGCCGGGGTGCGTCGTGGTCGTGGCCGCGGCGGGCGGTTCGGCGGCGGGGGCCTGCGGCGGCGGGGCGCCTTTGCGCAGCCACTCCGCCAGCTGGCGCAGGTCGTGGACGGGCACGACCTTCACCCCCGGGACCAGGGCCGCCTCGGCCGCGTTGGCCGCCGGCACCACCACGGTCGCGCCGTCTTCACCGGCCGTGCTCAGGACGGCGGGCAGGATGCCGCGCACCGCCCGCAGCCGCCCGTCGAGGCCGAGCTCGCCCAGGAAGAAGTACGACACCAGGCGCTCACCCGGAACCACCCCGGCCGCCCCCAGGATGGCCACCGCGATCGCCAGGTCGAACTGGCTGCCCCGCTTGGGCAGGCCGGCCGGGAACAGGCTGACCGTGATGCGCGCGTCGGGCCACGGGTAGCTGCTGTTGACCAGCGCCGAGCGAACGCGTTCCCTGGCCTCGCTGAGCGTGGTGTCGGGCAGGCCGATCAGCGAGATGCCCGCCAGGCCGTTGCCGACGTCGGCCTCGACCTCGACGGCATGGCCGGTGACGCCGATCAGGGTGACGCTGCGCGTGCGGGCCACGGCCATTCAGATCGCCCCCCGCACGTGCCGGATGGCGAAGTCGCCGGCGAAGCGCTCCAGGGCGATGACGTCCACGCGGACGGTGCGGAAGGAGTGCGGCTGCTCGGCCAGCCAGAGCGCGGCCAGCCTGCGCAGGCGGCGCAGCTTGGCCGGCCGTACCGACTCCAGGGCGCTGCCGTGGGAGCGGCTGGAGCGGGTCTTGACCTCCACCACCACCAGGCGGGAGCCGTCGCGAGCGAGGATGTCGATCTCGCCGTGGCGGCAGCGCCAGTTGCGCTCGATGATCTCCATGCCCTCGGACTCGAGGTACTCGACGGCAAGCTGCTCGCCTCGCCTGCCGAGGTCTTGTTTCGCGGCCATGGCGAAGACTGTCGCGCAGGCGGCGCTCCGGGAAATCGCCGAGCGTGATTCTGGGGACAGCCGGGCGTCAAGGCGCCGGGCTGTGGACAACTCCTACTTGGAGAAACCCTCCTTGGGCATCTCGAGGTCGGATTTGGCCAGTTCCTCCACGTTCACATCCTTGAACGTGACCACACGGACGTTCTTCACAAACCGCGCAGGGCGATACATATCCCACACCCAGGCGTCCTGCATCTTCACGTCGAAGAACACATCGCCGTTGCCGGCCGTCTTCACGTCCAGGTCGACCGAGTTCGTGAGGTAAAAGCGCCGCTCGGTCTCCACGACGTAGGTGAACAGGCCCACGACATCCCGGTACTCGCGGTAAAGCTGCAGCTCCATCTCGGTTTCGTACTTTTCGAGATCTTCTGCGCTCATCGCGTCCCTCCTGTCGTTCCGAGGTCAGGCAACCCCGGCCCCCATTTCATTGTCGCCCATCTCCCTGGCCACCGTGACGAACGAGAACCTGTGGTGCGAGCACGGACCTTGGGCCTCGAGCGCCAGCCGGTGCCGAGCGGTGGTGTACCCCTTGTGCTCGGCGAAGCCGTACGCCGGAAAGTCCACGTCCAGCGAGACCATCATGCGGTCCCTCGTCACCTTCGCCACGATGGACGCCGCCGCCACGCACGCGGCGACCTGATCTCCCTTCCACACCGCCAGCGACGGCGCCGGGAGCCCCGGCACGGGAAAGCCGTCGGTCAGGATGTACTCCGGGTCTGTGGTCAACCGCGCGACCGCCCGCCGCATTCCCTCGACATTGCAGCGGTGCAGGCCACGGGCGTCGATCTCCCCCGGTGGGATGACCACCACGCCGACGTCGGCGTGCTTGGTCACCTGTGTGTAGAGGCGTTCGCGGGTGGCGGCCGTGAGCAGCTTGGAGTCCCCCAGCCCGGGAATCTCCTTGCGCAGGATGACCGCCGCCACCACCAGCGGGCCGGCGCAGGCGCCCCTGCCGGCCTCGTCGACCCCCGCGATCGGAGTGAGCCCCCGGCGCGCGAGCGCTCTCTCGTAGGCGTACAGTCCGGAGTCGCGCCGGACAACGCTCGGGCGGGGGCGGAACGCAACTGTCATGACTAACGCAGCGTACGCCCCAAGAGCCGCAAACCGCGACCGGAAAGGGCTTACTTCACCTTGTCGAAGATCTCCGGCCGCTGGAAGATCTCCCCGCGGCCGAGCGGCCAGTAGCGCACGACGGCCTTGCCGATCACGTCCTCTTCCGAGATCCAGCCGGCGTCGCCGCCGTTCTTGATCTGGGAACGGGAGTCCTGCGAGGCCGAGCGGTGATCGCCCATCAGGAACAACTTGCCCGGCGGCACGGTGTACTTGAACTCGTCGCCGGACGGCTCGTCGTCGGGGTGGAGGTAGGACTTCTCCTCCAGCGGGACGCCGTTGACCGTGACCCTGCCCTTGTTGCAGCACTGCACCTTGTCGCCGCCGACGCCGATGACGCGCTTGATGGTGTCCTCGCCGTTCCAGCCCTTGAAGACCACGATGTCACCGCGCTCCGGCTTGCCCGCGAGCTTGTTGACGAACACCCGGTCGTTGATCTGCAGGGTGTTCTCCATCGACTCCGACGGGATGTAGAAGGAGCCGACCACGAACGCCTGCAGCAGCAACGCCACGCCGACGCCCAGCACCAGGAGGAGGATGGTCTCGCGGAAGCCGCCGCCCTTTTTCTTCTTCGCGGGCTCCGCCTTCTTGGTGACGGCCATCAACGCTTCCTCCTCAGCACCCACCGCCGGCGGATCAGCACCAGCGGCACCGCGAACGCGAACCCGGCCAGCAGAGGCGTGGCCCCGGCCATCGCCTGCAGGGCAGGCTGGGCGAAGGTGTCGGGAATGGGCAGCACCCCCGCCCGCGAGAACGGCCAGACGATCACGAACGCCCGCCCGATGACCTGGCTCTCCGGGATGGAACCGCCTCCGGGATCGCCCTGATGCGCCCGCGAGTCGAGGGAGACCATGCGATGGTCGCCCATCACCCACAGCCGCCCCTCGGGAACCGTGATCTCGAACGGCTCGCGCGAGGGCACGTTGCCCGGGTAGAGGTAGCTCTCCTCGTCCAGGGCGACGCCGTTGACGGTGATGCGTCCCTTGGCGTCGCAGCACTTGACGTGGTCGCCGCCGACGCCGATGACCCGCTTGATGTAGTCCTTCTCGCCCGGCACCACGCCGAAGGCGGTGCCGACCCAGCGGAAGAAGGCCGCGATCGGGTTGGACGGCTCCTCCAGGACGAACTCGCCGTCCCAGGAGTCGACGCCCGAGAAGACCACGACGTCACCGCGCTCGATGTCACGCGTGTGGTAGACCAGCTTGTTCACGAGCACCCTGTCGTTCTTGAGCAGGGTGTTCTCCATCGACTCAGACGGAATGTAGAACGCCTGGATCACGAACGTCTTGATGATCAAGGCCAAAACGAGGGCCACGACGACCAGGACGGGGAGTTCCTTCCAGAACGACCCCTTTTTGTCCTTCTTCTTGCCGTCCTTAGCCTTCTGAGTCTCTTCGGCGACCACGTCCACCTCGTCCTTGACAGGGCGGCGCACAGCGCCGTGCTCCTGGCTGTCGCTAGTCATCGCTGACGAGCCTAGATGATGGATCGGCTCGACAAGCCTCGACCGACGGTACACCGGCCTGCGAGTCGCTCCATATAAAGAAATGCCCGGTACGGCAAAGCAGTACCGGGCTCTTTTGACTCGCCTTACTTGGCGGGCACGCTCTCGCGCTTCTCGCGGATGCGCGCGGCCTTGCCGCGCAGGTCGCGCATGTAGTAGAGCTTGGCGCGGCGGACGTCACCGCGGGTGACCAGCACGATCTTCTCGATGACCGGGCTGTGGACCGGGAAGGTGCGCTCGACGCCGACGCCGTAGCTCACCTTGCGGACGGTGAAGGTCTCGCGGGCGCCGGCGCCCTGGCGGCGCAGCACGAAGCCCTTGAACACCTGGATACGCGAGCGGTTGCCTTCGACGACGCGCACGTGCACCTCGAGCGTGTCACCGGGACGGAAGCCCGGTACGTCGCTGCGCAGGGTCGCCTTCTCGAGCTCCTGGATCTTCGTGTGCATGAGAGCTGTTACCTCAAAGTCTTCGCGAGCACGCGGAGGTCCACCCGGCCGCGGCTCGCGGCGGACACGCCTGCTTCATGGGTGAACCCGGGGCGTTCCCCGGGCACGACGAACCAACCACATGACGGGTTGGCAGCGCTTCAGTTTGCCACATCTTCCGGCCCGACGCGAAACGACAGCTCGCCGAGCAGCGCCCGGTCGTGCTTGTCGAGCGTCGCGGGGTCCAGCCCGGCCGCGAGTTCCGGCCGGTTGGCGATGGTACGGCGCAGCGCCTGGTCACGCCGCCACCGGGCCACCTTCCCGTGATGCCCGCTGAGCAGGACGGCAGGCACCTCGTGCCCCCGCCACACCGGCGGCTTGGTGTAAACCGGGCCCTCCAGCAGATTCCGCATCGCCCCGGGCGCGAACGAGTCGTCCACGGCCGAGCACGCGTTGCCCAGCACGCCGGGCAGCAGCCTGCCGATGGCCTCCACCATGACCAGCACCGCGACCTCGCCGCCGGCCAGCACGTAGTCGCCGATGCTGACCTCGTCCACGCGCAGGCGGGAGCCGTACTCGGTCATGACGCGCGAGTCGATGCCCTCGTAGCGCCCGCAGCAGAACAGCAGCCACGGCTCGCGGGCGAGTTCCTGGGCGAGTTCCTGCGTGAACGGACGGCCGCTGGGCGTGGGGACGATCATGCGCGGCGTCCCGTCGCCGATCACGTCGTCGATGGCCTCGCCCCAGACCTCGGGCTTCATGACCATGCCGGGGCCGCCGCCGTAGGGGGTGTCGTCCACGGTCTTGTGCACGTCGCGCGTCCAGTCGCGCAGCTGGTGGAGGCGGACGTCGAGGGTGCCGCGCTCGCGCGCCTTGCCGATCAGCGAGACGTCCAGCGGGGTGAAGTACTCGGGGAAGATCGAGACGATGTCGAGGCGCATCATGGTTCGAGCAGCCCCTCGGGCGGATCCACGACCAGCTTGCCCGCCTCCAGGTCGACCTCGGGCACCAGTGCCTTCACGAACGGGATCAGCGCGTCGTCCCTGCCCTTGCCCCGCCGTACCACCAGCAGGTCCTGCCCGTGGTGGAGCACGTCGGACACCTCGCCCACGGGCGCGCCGTCGGCGGTGACGACGGCCAGCCCGATGAGCTGGTGGTCGTGGAACTCGTCGGGATCGTCGGAAGGCACCACGTCGGCCGAGTCGATGACGAGCATGGTGCCGCGCAGTTCCTCGGCCGCGTCACGGCCGGCGACCCCGGCGAAGCGCACCAGCAGGGCGCCCTTGTGCCAGCGCAGGGTCTCCACCTGCAGCGGCCCGCGCGCGGCGGGCTCGGTCGCGATCGCGACGCCGGGCGCGAACCGCAGCTCGGGCTCGTCGGTGCGCACCTCGACGGTGACCTCGCCCCGCACGCCGTGTGGCCGTCCCACCCGCCCCACCACTAGCTGCACGATCTCTTCCCCTTCGTTCCTGTTACGGCGGAGCCGCAGCCACCGCCACCCGCCGCCGCGCGCGGGCGCCGATCGTAGGGTCGCTTCTCACGTCGGACGTGGTCCCCGCCGCAACGGTCCTCGTGACCCACCCGGCGCTGAACCCCGGCCAAACGCGAGCGCCCCCACCGGGTGAACCGATGAGGGCGCGTGACTCCTGCGGGCTAACGGACCGCTTCGTGCAGGTCGAGCAGGTCGACCCGGACGTACTTGCCGTCAGCCAGAGCGTTTACGACGGTGCGCAGCGCCTTGGCGGTGCGCCCACCGCGGCCGATGACCTTGCCGAGGTCGTCGGGGTGCACCCGGACCTCGAGAACGCGCCCGCTGCGGATGCGGCGTGCGCGGACCCGGACGTCGTCGGGATGTTCGACGATGCCCTTAACGAGGTGCTCGAGGGCCTCCTCGAGCACGTCAGCCCTCGCCCTCGGCCGGGGTCTCGGCCGGGGTCTCGGCGGCGGCCTCGGCCGGAGCCTCGTCCTTCTTGGGCTTCGCCTTCTTCGGCGTGGTGGCGGAGGTGCCGGTGTCGCCACCGGAGAGGGCCTCCTTGGCGGCGGCCTCGTAGGCGGCGTGCCGGTCGGAGGGGGCCTCGGCGACCTTCAGCGGGGCCGGGGCCGGCTCGCCCTTGAACTTCTGCCAGTCACCGGTGAGCTTGAGCAGCTTGAGCACGGGCTCGGTCGGCTGCGCGCCCACACCCAGCCAGTACGCGGCGCGCTCGGCGTCGATCTGGATGAGCGAAGGGTTCTGCTTCGGGTGGTACAGGCCGATCTCCTCGATCGCCCGGCCGTCACGCTTGGTGCGGCTGTCGGCGACGACGATGCGGTACTGCGGGTTGCGGATCATGCCGAGCCGCTTGAGCTTGATCTTGACTGCCACGGGTGTGGTCTCTCCTGCAATCGAGCGTGGGTGAACGGTTTGCCGTCGAGTGGGGCACGATGGCGGGCCGCTCGAGGGACAGACGCGGCCTGCGGGAGGTGAGAGGGCACCCGCCTGGTCACGGTGTTCCAACATGCCATTGTGCCAGACCGCGGACACTGCCAGCGACAGGCACACGGGTACGGCGGCGCCCCGCCGTACCCGTGAAGCCGGAAAGCGGCGCTACTTCTTGTCGTCGCCCGGGAACTGGAACTTCGACGGGTCGAATCCGGGCGGGAGCTGCATGCCGGGCGGCAGCTTGGGCCCGCCGCCGAGGTTGCCGAGCAGGCCGCCCTTCTTGGGGGGCTGGGGCGCGTCCTCGTCGGCGGACTGCGCCTTGCCCAGCGCCTGCTTGCGCGGGTCGCCGCTGACCCGGCGGCCCTTCTTGTTCTTCTTCTGCTGCTTGGCCACCTTGCCCCGGCCGCCGGGCATGCCGGGGATGCCCATGCCGCCGGCCATCCGCTTCATCATCTTCTGGGCCTCGAAGAAGCGGGTGACGAGGTTGCTGACCGCGGTGACCGTGACGCCGGAGCCGGCGGCGATGCGGGCCCGGCGGGAGCCGTTGATGATCTTCGGGTCGGAGCGCTCGCCCGGGGTCATCGAGCGGATGATCGCGGCGATGCGGTCGAGGTCGCGGTCGTCGATGGAGTTGAGCTGGTCGCGCATCTGCCCCATGCCGGGCATCATGCCGAGCAGGTTCTTGATGGGGCCCATCTTCTGGACCATCATCATCTGCTCGAGGAAGTCCTCCAGCGTGAAGTTCTCGCCCGAGGTGAGCTTGCCCGCCATCTTGGCGGCCTGCTCCTCGTCGAAGGTCTTCTGGGCCTGCTCGATCAGGGTGAGGATGTCACCCATGTCGAGGATGCGGGAGGCCATCCGGTCGGGGTGGAAGGCGTCGAAGTCTTCCAGCTTCTCGCCCGTGGAGGCGAACATGATGGGCCGGCCGGTGATGTGCCGCACCGACAGCGCGGCGCCGCCGCGGGCGTCGCCGTCGAGCTTGGTGAGCACCACGCCGTCGAAGCCGACGCCGTCCATGAACGCCTGCGCCGTCGTGACCGCGTCCTGGCCGATCATGGCGTCGACCACGAACAGGACCTCGTCCGGCGTGACCGCGTCGCGGATGTCGGCGGCCTGCTTCATCATCTCCTGGTCGATGCCCAGGCGGCCGGCGGTGTCGATGATGACGACGTCGTGCTGCTTCTGGCGAGCGACGTCGATCGACTCGCGGGCGACCGCCACGGGGTCGCCGACGCCGTTGCCGGGCTGGGGCGCGTAGGTGACGACCCCGGCGCGCTCGCCCACGACCTGGAGCTGGTTGACCGCGTTGGGGCGCTGCAGGTCGGCGGCGACCAGCAGCGGCGCGTGACCCTGCTCGCGCAGCCAGCGGGCCAGCTTGCCGGCGAGCGTGGTCTTGCCGGCGCCCTGGAGGCCGGCGAGCATGATGACCGTCGGCGGGGTCTTGGCGTAGCGCAGCCTGCGGGTCTCGCCGCCGAGGATGGCGATCAGCTCGTCGTTGACGATCTTGACGACCTGCTGCGCAGGGTTGAGCGCCCCGGAGACCTCCGTGCCCCGGGCACGCTCCTTGACCTGGGCGACGAACGCCTTGACCACGGGCAGCGCGACATCGGCCTCGAGCAGCGCGATGCGGATCTCGCGGGTGGTGGCGTCGATGTCGGCGTCGGACAGCCGACCCTTGGATCGGAGGGAGGAGAAGACCGATGTCAGCCGGTCGGAAAGCGTCTCGAACACGTGGTTGGCCAGTCCTCGATGCGGTTATGCGTGGTCTGGACCCAGCCTAGTCGCTCATTCAGCCGTTCCAGCCGGGCACGGCCATCCGCACCGTCAGCGCGTGCTCGACCAGATGGATGAGCGCGCTCTTGACCGAGTCCTTGGACCTGGCGTCCAGCCGTACCAGCGGGATGTGCGGCGCCAGGGTGAGCGCGTCGCGCACCTCGGCGTCGCTGTGCGGGTACTGCCCGTCCCAGCCGTTGACGCCCACGATGAAGGGCAGCTGCGCCTCTTCGAAGTAGTCGATGGCCGGGAAGCTGTCGGCCAGGCGGCGCGTGTCCACCAGGACCACGGCCCCGATGGCGCCGCGGACCAGGTCGTCCCACATGAACCAGAACCGGTGCTGTCCGGGCGTGCCGAACAGGTACAGGATCAGGTCGCGATCCAGCGACACGCGGCCGAAGTCCATCGCCACGGTGGTGGTGGACTTCAGGGGCGTCATCCCGAGGTCGTCGATGCCCGCGGAGGCGTCGGTCATGACCGCCTCCGTGGTCAGCGGCATGATCTCCGACACCGCGCCGACGAACGTCGTCTTACCGACACCGAAACCTCCGGCCACCACGATCTTCGTCGAGGTGAGGCCGGGGCTAGAGCCTGCGAAGTCCACTGAGCACCCTTTCGAGCAAAGACACGTCCGGCCTTCCGGCTTCCAGCGCTGGCTGGTGCACTCGGACCAGACCTTCGGCCGCCATGTCGGCGATCAGGACCCGCACCACGCCCAGCGGTATCCGCAGCAGCGCGGAGACCTCGGCGACCGACCGCACCTGACGGCACAGCTGGGAGATCGCCTGGTACTCGGGGGTGATGTGCGAGAACTCCCGGTGCTCGGCCGTGGCCGAGGACACCAGGGCCTCCATCGCCAGCTTGACCCTGGGCGCGGTGCGCCCTCCCGTCACCGCGTAGGGGCGCACGGGTGACGCGGGATCGTTGTGGGGCGGTGGCGGGGGTTCCCAGCCGCCGCCGCTGTTCCAGCTAGTATGGCCGTTCACGAGCCGGACACCTCGCAGCGATGGTCACTCACGGGGATCACCTGGTCTGGCTGGCGCGCAGCTCTGCACGCACCGCAGGGGTCAGCACCTGCCCGGCACGGTCCACCATCAGGGTCATCTGGTAGGCGACCAGCCCCATGTCGCAGTCAGGGGCGGCCAGGACCGCCAGGCATGATCCATCGCTGATCGACATGATCAGCATGAGGCCTCGTTCCATTTCCACGATCGTCTGGTTGACGATCCCGCCCTCGAACACCCGGGCGGCGCCCTGGGTCAGGCTGATCAGTCCAGATGCGATCGCGGCGAGCTGATCGGCCCGGTCCGTCGGAAAGCCGGCGGAGGCCGCGAGCGGTAACCCGTCGGAAGAGACCACTACAGCATGGGCGACCCCGGGAACGGTGCTGACGAAATCAGTGATCAGCCAGTCGACCCCGCGCGCCGCGTGGCTCAGGTCGTTCATTCGCCCTCCTCCCTGCTTTCAACGTTTCTGGAGCCAGGGGGATACGCCCTGCCTTCGCTGATGTCATCACGCGCTGCTCGGAAGCCCTGCTGGAAGCTGGACAACCTGCTGCGCACCCGATCCGGTGAGACGTTGCGCACCGGCGCCACGCCCTTCGGGGCACTGGCCGTGTCGGCCGAGCCCGGGACGAGGTTGGCCTTGGGCACCCGCTTGGGCAGTCCCGCCGCCGTGGGCGCGTCCCGCACCGGCTCTCGTACGGCTTCCGCCGCGCTCCAGCCGGCGTCGGCCTTGGCCGAGCCCCAGTTCTGGTTGCCGTTCTCGTGGTTGTGCTCGAACCAGGCCGACTCCACCGAGGCGAAGATCGGCAGGAACTCGTCGCCCTGGTTCACGGCGGGGATGGGGCCGGTGGCGGCCGACTCGGTCTCCGGGAAGTCGTAGCGGTTGGGTGGCCGTTGTTGTTGATCGCGGTTGTACGACCAGCTGGTCACCTCTTCGGAGGGCGGGGCGGACGGCGGCTGCCGCTTGGGCAGCGGAGGCTCGTTGCCGAAGCCGCCGGCGCCGCGGGAGGGGACCCACACGTCCGAGGTGTCGGGCCCGCTGCGCGGGTCGGACGGCCAGCCGCCGTTGTCGGAGGAGGGCCACTGGGGCATGGACGGCCAGGATCCGGTCCCGGCCGGGTTGGACGGGAAGGACGGGTGGCCGCCGGGCATCTGCTGGCCCCACTGCATGGGGGTGCCGTTGAACGGCTCGATGACGGGCTGCTGCGGCGGCGGAGGGGGCGGCGCGCTGACGGGCTGGCCGCCGGCTCCGGCCATGGAGGGCGCCTGGGCGCCGAGCAGCGCCTCGGGCAGCAGCACCATGGCGGTCAGGCCGCCGGAGCCGTGGGGGCGCAGCTGCACGCGGATGCCGTGGCGGTGTGCCAGGCGGGCGACCACGAACAGGCCCATGCGGCGGGAGACGGAGACGTCCACGGTGGGGGCGTCGGTGAGGCGGTCGTTGGCCTGGGCGAGTTCTTCCGCGGTCATGCCGATGCCGGAGTCGGTGATCGAGAGCATGACGCCGCCGCCGTCGATGCGGCTGCCGGACAGGGTGACGCGGGTCTCGCGCGGGGAGAACGACAGCGCGTTCTCGACGAGCTCGGCCAGCAGGTGGATGACGTCGTTGACGGCCTGTCCCGCGACGGCGACGCCGTCGGGAACCTGGAGGACGACGCGCTCGTAGTTCTCGACCTCCGACAGGGAGGCGCGGGCGACGTCGACCAGCTTGACCGGCTGGCTCCAGCGCCGCGGCGGGTCCTGGCCGGCGAGGACCAGGAGGTTCTCGCTGTTGCGGCGCATGCGGGTGGCGAGGTGGTCGAGCTTGAACAGGTTGGCCAGCCGGCTCTCGTCCTGCTCGCCCTGCTCCAGGCCGTCGATGAGGGTGATCTGGCGTTCGACCAGGGTCTGGGAGCGGCGCGAGAGGTTGACGAACATGGCGTTGACGTTGCTGCGCAGCCGGGATTCCTCGCCCGCCAGCCGTACCGCCTCGCGGTGGACCTCGTCGAAGGCGCGGGCCACTTCACCGATCTCGTCGTCGGAGGAGACGCCGATGGGCGGCACGGCGGGTGTGGCGGCGTCGGTGGTCTCGCGCATGGTGCGCACGGTGTCGGGCAGGCGCTGGCCGGCGATCTGGAGGGCCTCGCTGCGCAGCCGGCGCAGGGGGCTGACCAGCGAGCGCGCCATCAAGGTGGTGACGATCAGGACCAGGATGAGCAGCAGGCCGGAGCCGACGGCGGCAAAGAGCGCGGAGGTCTGGGCGGAGTCCTTGAGGCCCCGGCTCTGCACGTTGATCGACTGGGAGAGGCGCTTCTCCACGGTGCGCATGCTGTCGATGGAGCCGGTGATGGACTCGAACCAGCGGTCGGCGTCCTCGTTGCCGCCGGGGACGAGGTCGATGGGCGAGCCTTCCACGGCCTGCGAGAGCGCGCGCATCCGGTACATCGCGGCGCGGTCCACGTCGGCGCCGGTGACGGTGTCCTCGTAGAACTGCAGTTCGTCGATGGAGGCGATCGAGCGGAAGGCGGCGATCTCGCTCTCCTGCTGGGCGCGGGCGTCGACGAAGGCGCCCTGCTCGCCGGTCTGGAAGGCGCCGGTCGTGGCGGCGCCCGTCAGGAGGCCGCGCTGCTGGGAGGCGGCGTCCTTGGCGCGGGTCAGCGCGCTGAAGGCACGGACGCTGTTGCTGAGGGTTTCGTCGACGTCGCCCTGGCCGATCTCGTCGTGGAATTTCTGCAGGACGTCGATGATCTGGGAGTACTTGCGCTGGGTCGGCAGCGCGGGAAGTTGCGTCGTCATCACGGTGTCGCGGGCGAAGGAGATCTCCGCCAGGCGGCCCTGCATCTGCTGGACCATGAGGCGCACGCTCTCGCCATGCGCTTCGTTGATGACGACGGCCGCCTTCTGCTTGAACTTGCCGGCGGCGACGTCGACGGGGCCGAAGGCGGCTTGTAATTCCGCTTCCGCGGCCTTGCGCCGACCTGCGGCGACGTAGCCGACGGCGCGGTCACGTTCCAGGGCGAGCTCGTGAACGAGCTCCGTGATGGAATCCCCCAATTCCGCCTTTTCCAGGACACGCTGGTACGCATTAGCCCGGTTGATGGAGTCGACGATCTGCAGGCCGCCGATCCAGACGCCGACGGCCGTCGGAACCGCGATGAGCGCGATGAGCCGCCATCGCACGCGCCAGTTGCGGAGTCGGAACCTACCGCCACCGGCCTTGGAGTGTGCCTGCGTGGGCACCGGACTGTGCGTGCCACGCTGGTTCGCGCCGGATCGTTTCCTCACGTGACTCGCACTTTCTCGCGGGGTCCACGGGGTGGGTTGAGGGATAGACGGGACAACCCTCGGAACAAGGAGCTATTTGAGCACATCCTCCTAACTCAGGCCAACACTCCGCTATCACCGGACTCATCAAGCATGTCAAATCACCCACTCCATGCCATATCACATCTTCATTATCACCTCAAAGATCATTATTTCGGACATAGTGGTCAGCATGCGGTATTTCGGACAACACAAATCGGTAGATTTCATGGCAATTGTGATCGATGGTCCGGTACGATCTCCGCCTGTTCCCGGGGCTCCCACCTTTCACTTTGGGCGCGTGCGGAACCCTTGCACCACCCCGTCGAGGAGACTCATGACATTCGGGCCTACCCTCCGCGCGTCCGTAATCGGGCTCGTCGTGGCCGTTTCCCTAGCCGCCTGCAGCGGCGGTTCCAGCTCATCGTCCGGCGGCTCCGCAGGTGGGGGCCTTGAGAAGACGACGCTCACGATCGGCGTCTCCCCCGTGCCGTCGTCCGCGCCGGTCTTCATCGCCCAGAAACGGGGCTTCTTCAAGGAGGAGGGCCTCACCGTCAAGACGGAGATGATCCAGGCGCCGCAGACGGTCATGCCCAAGATCGCCAACGGCAGCATGGATGTCTTCAAAGGCAGTTACGTGTCCTTCCTAAACCTTCAGGACAGTGGCCAGAAGATCAAGATCCTGTCCGATACCCTCCAGGGGGCTCCGGGGATCGCCGCGGTTGTGGTACCGAAGGACTCCAGGCTGCAGAGCCCCAAGGACCTGAAGGGCAAGACCATCGCCGTGAACTCGCTCAAGAACCTCGGCGAGCTCTCCGTCAGCGCCCACCTGCAGATCAACGAGCTCACGCCGAAGGACGTGAAGTTCGTCGTGATCGACTTCCAGGCGCAGATCGCCGCGCTGAAGACCGGCACCGTGGACGCGGCCTGGCTGGTCGAGCCCTTCCTGTCGGCCGCCCAGCAGAGCGGCGCCCGCATCCTGCTCGACACCAACACCGGCCCCACCGAGTCGCTGCCCATCGACGGCTGGGGCAGCACCGACGCCTGGGTGGCCAAGCATCCCAAGACCGCCGCCGCCTTCCAGCGCGCGGTCTCCAAGGCCCAGCGCCTGGCCGCCACCGACCGCGCGGCGCTGGCCGAGGTCGTGCCGACCTACACCCAGATCCCCAAGGAAGCGGTCATGACCATGGCCATGGGGACCTTCCCGACCTCGCTCAACGCGACGCGCATCCAGCGCGTGGCCGACCTCATGCACGAGTTCGGCTACCTCAAGAACAAAATCGACGTCCCGACCATGGTCTTCAACGGACCCGAGCAGTAGCAGGAGCGCAGACATGAGATTAACGCGGGTCATCACCGTCACCTGCGCGACCGTTCTCGCCCTCGCTGCGTGCGGCAGCGGCGGCGGGACCACCACCACGAAGACGACCGGCTCCGCCGCCCCGTCCTCCGGAGGCGGGCTGGAGAAGTCCACGATCACCGTCGGCGTGGTGCCCGTGCCTTCGTCCTCGCCGCTGTACATCGCCGAGAAGCGGGGCTTCTTCAAGGAGGAGGGCCTCACGGTCAAGACGGAGATCATCCAGGCGCCGCAGGCGGTCATGCCGAAGATCCTCAACGGCAGCATGGACGCCTTCCTCACCAGCTACGTCTCGCTGATGGCGATCCAGGACTCCGGCGCGGCCAAGCTCAAGCTCTTCCAGCACGTGCAGACCGGCGCCCCCGGCATCGCCGGCGTGGTGGTCCCCAAGGGCTCGCCGGTCAAGGCCGCCGCCGACCTCAAGGGCAAGACCGTCGCGGTCAACGTGCTCAAGGCCCTCGGCCAGACCACGACCAACGCCCACCTGCAGGAGGCCGGGCTCAAGCCGGAGGACGTCAAGTTCGTCGCGATCCAGTTCGCCGAGCAGCTCGGCGCGCTGGCCACCAAGAAGGTCGACGCCGCCTGGCTGGTCGAGCCCTTCCTGTCGGCCGCGGTCAAGGAGGGCGCCACCCAGATCATCGACACCACCAGCGGCCCGACCGCGGGCATCCCGATCGACGGCTGGGGCGTGTCGGAGAAGTGGCTGGCCGACAACCCGAAGACCGCCGCGGCCTTCCACCGGGCGCTGGCCAAGGCGCAGAAGATCGCCGGTGAGGACCGCAACGCCATCAACGAGGTGGTCCCGACCTACACGCAGATCCCCGCGCCGGCGGTGGCCGCGATGAAGCTCGGCACCTTCGGCATGGAGCCGGACATGGCCGCCTTCCAGAAGCTGGCCGACCTGCTCCACGGCTACGGCTACCTCAAGGCGAAGATGGACGTCTCAACACTCATCGCCTCCAAGGTCGAATGAACACCCTCCGCAACCGACGAGGAATCCTGGGAGCCGCCGGCGTCCTGGGGTTCCTCGTTCTCGTAGAGGCCCTGGGACGCCTCGGGGTCATCGACCCCGGGGTGCTCCCGCTGGTCTCGGCCGTGCTGGTCACCACGGTCCAGATCGCCTTCGAGCCCGCGTTCCTGGCCGAGGTCGCCAACACGCTGCTGGCCTGCCTGGCCGGGCTGGCGATCGCCGTCGCGACCGCGGTGCCCGTGGGACTGCTGCTGGGCACCGTCCCCGTGGTGGAGCGCTCGGTCCGGCCGCTGGTGGAGTTCCTGCGGCCGATCCCCTCGGTCTCGCTGATCCCGCTGGCGATGTTCCTGTTCACCGAGAGCCAGGACGCCAAGATCGCGCTGATCGTCTATACCTGCTCCTGGCCGCTGCTCATCAACACGATGTACGGCTTGAGCGACGTCGACCCGCTGGCCAAGCAGACCCTGCGCAGCTTCGGATTCCGCGGCCTGTCGGTCGTCCTGCGGGTGAGCCTACCCAGCGCGGCGCCCTTCATCTTCACCGGCATCCGCATCGCGTTGTCGGTCACGCTGATCGTCGCGGTGAGCGTCGAGCTCATCGCCGGCGGCGGGGGCGGCATCGGCAACTTCCTCTCCCTCGCCAGCGGCGCCAACCGCATCGACAGGATGCTGGCCGGAACCATTTGGGCCGGGCTGATCGGCCTGGCGGCCAACGCGTTGTTCATGGCCGGCGAGCGCCGCTTGTTCCACTGGCACCAGGGGTCGACGTCATGATCATTCGCAGGCTGGCGTGGTACTGGCTGTTGCCGGTGGCCGTCCTCGCATGGGAGCTGGTGACCCAGAGCGCCCAGGCGACCTACTTCCCTCCCCCGAGCCGGATCGTGGTCCGGCTGCACGAGATGTGGTTCTCCGGGCCGCTGTCCCGGGTCTTCCTCACCGAGGAGGCTGTGGCGGACCTGGTCCCGAGCCTGGCCCGGCTGCTGGCCGGCTGGTCGATGGCCGCGGCGGCCGGCGTGGCGATAGGACTCCTGCTGGGCCGCTCGCGCTGGCTGTCGGCGCTGGCCGACCCGCTGATCCACTTCGGCCGGTCGGTGCCGCCCTCGACGTTGCTGCCGGTCTTCCTCCTCCTGTTCAAGATCGGCACGCCGATGCAGCTGGCCTCGATCGTCTACGGCGTCGTGTGGCCCGTGCTGATCAACTCCGCCGACGGCGCCCGGTTCGTCGACAAGCAGTACGTCGAGACCGGCACGGTCTTCCGGCTGAGCCGGGTGCAGCGGGTCTTCCGCATCATCCTGCCCGCCGCCGCCCCGAAGATCTTCGCCGGGCTGCGGCTGAGCGTCTCGCTGGCGCTGATCATGATGGTCGTCTCCGAGCTGGTCGGCAGCAGCGAGGGCATCGGCCACCGCATGCTGGAGGCGCAGAGCGAGTTCGACATCCCGGCCATGTGGGCGGGCATCGTGCTCCTCGGCGTTCTGGGCATCCTGCTCAACGCCCTCTTCATCGGCGTGGAGCGGGCGCTGCTGGGCTGGCACCGCGCCAGCCGTACCGGCGCACGCTGAAGGGCCCCCTTTTCGGGGGCCCTTTTGCCGGGCCGTACGGCTCAGCCGTAAAGACGGAAGATGCCGTACGGCTCAGCCGTAAAGACGGGAGATGACATCCTTCTGGCGGGCCACGAACCAGGCGCGGCCGGGTTCGGCGCCGGCCAGGCCGTCGGGGCGCTCCACGTCGTGGCGGGCGTACTCCTCGGCCCACAGCGCGGGCTTGACGCGGGAGAGCAGGTTGCCCATCCCCGGCCGGGTGCGGAAGCGGCGCAGCCCGTCCAGGTCCAGCTCGGCGGAGGCGATCACCGACTCGCCCGGGCCCGCGGCGGCCAGGACCCTGCCCTCGAAGTCGAGCACCTCCGAACCGCCGTTGGTGGAGTCGCCGGGGATGGCGATGCCGGTCAGGCGGCCGCTGTTGGCGGAGACCACGTAGGCCATGTTCTCGATCGCGCGGGCGCGGCGGCCGATCGCCTTCGGGGTCAGGGCGGGCGCGCTGGCCTCCGAGGTGGGGTGGCAGAAGACCTCGGCGCCGCGCAGCGCCAGCGACCTGGCCAGCTCCGGGTAGAGGATCTCCTCCGAGGCCATGGCGGCCAGGTTGCCGATCGCGGTCCTGGCCACCGGCAGCACCGCGTCGATGCCGTAGACGTCGAGGTAGCGTTCCCACACGTCGTAGGGACTGGGCGAGTACATCGAGTGCAGCCGGCGGTAGCGCAGCACGGCCTCGCCGTCCGGCGAGAGGATCACGCACGCCTGGAAGAACAGCTCGGGGAAGTGCTCGTCGCTCTCGTAGGCGTTGACGCACAGGTAGACGCCGTGGCGGCCGGCCATCTCGGCCAGCTCCTTGTACTCCTCGCCGTCGGGGGCGATCGCGGCTTTGTCCCGCCATTCGGCGACGCCCTCGCGCATGGGGAAGCCGGTCAGCACGTACTCGGGCAGCACGACGAGCCGCAGGTCGGGACCGATCCAGGACTTGGAGCCGCCGAGGCCGACGTCGACGCGGGCGATGGCGGCCCTGATCTCGGCGCGGGGGTCGGCCAGCCCGGTGACCGCCCGGGTCTCCAGCTGCAGGGCCAGCGCCCGGTAGGCGGTCACCGGTGCCACCACGGGTCGGCGCCTGCGGAGCGGTTGACCAGGTGGGCGCGCTTGCGCACGAACCGGCTGATCGACGCCTTGCCCATGCGCGAGCCGCCGAGGCCGGAGAGTTTGAAGGAGTTCTTCTCGCCCTCGTGCACGAGGGCGGTCAGGGAGGCGTCGTTGACGCTGACCGCGCCCACCTGCATGCGCCGGGCCACCGCGCGGGCGGCCTCCTCGGTGGGGGCGAACACCGCGCCGGACAGCCCGTACGCGGAGTCGTTGGCCAGGCGGACCGCCTCGTCGGCGTCGTCCACGGCCATGACCGGCAGGATCGGGCCGAACGTCTCCTCGGTCATGAGCGCCATGGTGTGGTCCACGCCGGACACGACCGTCGGGCGGCACCACAGGCCGCCGCCGTGGCGCTCGATCTGGCCGCCGGTGTGGACGAACGCCCCGCGCTCGACCGCGTCGGCGAGCTGCCGGGTGATCACCTCGGCCTGGCGGGCCGCGATGAGCGGGCCGATCGGGCCGCCTTCGCAGGTCAGCGTGACCTTGGCCGCCTTGTCGGCCAGCAGCGCCAGGAACTCCTCGTGTACGGCACGCTCCACGTAGACCCGCTCGATGGACTGGCAGGACTGCCCGGCGTTGGCGGTGCCGCCCCACAGGATGGCGGCGGCGGCCCGGTCGAGGTCGCTGCCGGCCAGCACGATGGCCGGGTCCTTGCCCCCGAGCTCCAGGAAGGCGGGGATGAACGCGCGGGCCGCGGCCTCGCCCACCTTGCGGCCGGTGGGCACACTCCCGGTGAAGACGACCGTGTCCACGAGGCCGACGAGCTCGGTCCCGGTCTCCGCGCCGCCCTCGACGACCCGCAGCGGCAGGTCGCCGGGGACCAGGCGCATGAGCGGCTCGATGAAGCGCGGCGTCACCTCGCTCGGCTTGACCAGCACCGCGCATCCGGCGGCCAGCGCGGGGATGGCGTCGATGAGGCCGAGCAGCAGCGGGAAGTTCCACGGGCTGATCACCCCGACCAGCTCGTACGGCACCGCCTCACCGCCCACGACGATGCCGGGCAGGCCGGCGGGCTGCTCCTCGGGCGGGGCCAGGAGGTCCGGCGCCTGCCGTACCCATCGCTCGATCATGCCCGCCACGATCTGCCGCTCGAGGACGGACTCGCCGGTGCGGCCGGTGTCGGCCACGAGGGCGGCGAGCAGGTCGTCGTCGGCGGCCAGCGCGGCGCCGAAGCGGGAGAGCACGGCCGCGCGGTCCGCCTCGCGCCAGGCGGGCGCCGCCGCGCGCAGTCCGGCGGCCGTGGCCGACAGCTGCGCGGGCGACGGTGGTGCGAGCAGGCGGTCGGTTTCCCCGGTGAGCGGGTTCCTGACCTGCGTCATGATGACCTTCCGTTGGTGGTGCACCACTGGGCCCAGGTGGTGGCACCCCGGCCCAGCTGCTTGTTGTAGAACGACGTCCAGGAGTTCTCGCTGGGGCCGGGGTCGGTCGGGGCGGCCTGGTAGAGCGGGTACTGAAGGTCGACGACGGCCCGGATCCACGGTTCGACCTCAGCGTAGGAGTTGAGCGCCCAGCTTCGGGCGTGGTAGGTCAGCTGGCCTTGGACGCTCTCCTCGGGCAGGCACATGAAGGGCGCCCACGGGCTGGTGCGGCTCCAGCTGATCTTGGTCTTCATGGCGCCGGTGGGCAGGGTGCCGTCGACGGTGCGGACCGAGCGCTCGTAGCTGTCGACGTAGAAGTCGAACATCTCCATGGCGCTGTAGACGCCGTTCTTGAGGCCGAAGCGCTCGCCGAGGGTGGTGCCGAAGTTGGCGTTGACCGGGATGTCGCTGGTCCAGGCGGTCTCCTCGTGCCGCTGCTGCAGAGGCGGGCCGACGAAGGAGGGCGTGACGTTGAACGGGCCGAAGGCCACCCTGTCGTTGTTGATCGGGACGACCGGGTAGGTCTTGCCGTCGACGGGGTTGGCCCACTGGGTGAGGATCTGCTGCGGGTTGGCAGGGCTGGTGTAGAAGACGATCTCGCGGGAGAGCTGGTGGAGCTGGGTGGTGCCGGGCACGCGGTAGAGCCGGCGGATGTTGAAGCCCTCGATGTTGAACAGCTTCTGGCCGTGGCGGATCTGGGGGTCGAGGGCGTTGCCCTCGACGTTGGCGTAGACCGAGCCGGAGATGCGGAAGACCATGTCCTGGCCGTCGGGGCGGCCCATCGACTGCAGCTGGAGCTGGCCGGCGTCGTCGGTGACCGTGCGGTAGACGGGTCCGGGCGCGTAGGGGTCGTCGATGTCCGCGTTGGCGGTTGCGGCGCCGGGCGCGAGGCCGGTCAGCAGGAGAGCGGATAAGGCGATAGCGAAGGAGGGACCGCGGCGCTTCAACATCGTGTCTCCGGAGGTGGGGCGGCGATAGCGGGGGCTATATGATCATCAACGGAGAGACGCTGTCAACGCGCCACTCTACTCCGCGTCAGAGCCGGGTGACCGTCCGCGACGGCGGACGGCCGGAGGCGGCTCAGGCGACGCGGCGCTCGTCGATCAGCGTGCGCTTGACGCAGACACCGCCCTTGATCCACTGCCACACCCGGCTCTTGCTCTTGCCGTCCTCGCTCAGCACGATCAGCTCGAACAACCTGAGGTCCGCGCCGGCGGCCTTGTAGACCCAGCTCAGGTAGATCGTGGACTCGTCCAGCTCCCAGAACTCGCCTTTGATGCGCTCGGTGTCGAAGCCGCAGCGCCCGCCGCCCAGGTAGGCGCCGGGGAACTGGATCTCCTCGGTCCGGCCGTCGTCCCAGGTGTAGCGGTTGACCTGGTGGTAGGTCGTGTCGTCCACGATCGTGCAGGTCAGGTGCGAACGGTGGCGGTCGAGCAGGTTGCCGTCCGCGTCCAGATGCGTATATGTGCCTTCCCACTCGCCCTCGTGGCGGGCGAGCAGCGGCATGTCTTCACGAAGCCCCATGGGGAAACACCTCTTGCGGATGGGTTCAGGGTTTGCGGCCGACACCGGCGACCGCGAGTCGCAGGACGGGGTGGTCGTCCTGGAAGTGCTGCTCGGGATCCGGGCGCCAGTCGGGCACCCCTACCAGTCCTGGCTCGACCATTTCCAGCCCCACGAAGAAGCGGGCGATCTCGTCCTTGGTCCGGTAGCGGGTGGTCCGTGCCTCCAGCAGGTTGCGGCTCTGCTCGTCGCCCAGATTGAGGAGGTGGTGGATGAAGACGTAGCTGCCCGAGGGAAGGGCGGCCACCAGTTGCTTCGTGATGTGCCAGGGATCGTCCTCGTCCTGAATGTGGTGGAGGATCCCGCAGAGGATCAGGCCGACCGGTCGCTTGAGGTCGACGTGCGCGCTCAGCTCCCGATCGGCCAGCAGGACCGCGGGCTCGCGCAGGTCGGCGCGGACGGCGAGCGTGTTGACGTTTCTGGCCAGAAGCGCTCGCGCGTGCACCAGGACATGCGGGTCGTTGTCCACATAGGCCACACGCACCTCTGGGTCAACAGAGTGGGCGACCTGGTGGACGTTTTCGGCTGTCGGTAACCCCGTGCCGATATCGATGAGTTGCCGGAGCCCGACTTCTCCGACCAAGAACCTGACAACCCTGCCCAGCACCGCGCGCTGCGCGCGGACTCCGATCTCGACTCCTGGCATGAGGGCGCGGATGCGCTCTCCCTCTGCCCGGTCGACAGCGAAGTTGTCCTTGCCCCCGAGCAGGTAGTCGTACACACGAGCAGGGCTGGCCTCCGACAGATTCAATCCGTAGGGAGCCTCACCATCGACGTCTGCCACGACACCCCTTACACCGTCACGTAGTGATAGCACCCCGACCTTATCCGGAAAGCCACCTCGCTATCCACACGACATACACCCACAAATCGCCATATATCCGGACAAACCACGCGGGCCAATTTAAATCCGGCAGACAAAAGGCTAAAACTGACATATCCACTATATCTCCTTTAAATCGCTCCTCGTGCGTTACAGTGCGTGTCATCGTCGCTCACACCCCCCGGTACAAAAGGAGACACGGGATGCAGTTACGTGCTCTAGGGCGTATAGCCTTGATCGGCCTGGCGACAACCCTGGTCATTACAGGGTGTTCGAACGCCGGGTCGAGCCAGAAACCGGGGGGTTCCACCAACGCCTCGGGCCTTGAGAAGACCAGCCTCCTGATCGGGCAGTACCCGGGTGCGGACTCGGCGCCGCTGTTCATCGCCATGGAGCGCGGCTTCTTCAAGGAGGAGGGCCTGGACGTCAAGCAGGAGCCCATCCAGGCACCCCAGATGGTGTTGCCCAAGCTCAGCAACGGGCAGATGGACGTCGTGCTCGGCAGCTACGCCACGATCCTGACCATTCAGGAAGGCGGCCAGGAGAAGTTCAAGTACATCGCCGACTCCTATCAAGGCGCCACCGGGGCGTTCGGCGTGATGGTCGCCAAGAATTCACCGGTCAAGAAAATCATCGATCTCAAGGGCAAGAAGATCGGCGTCAACTCCCTCAAGGGACTCGGCGTCCTCACCATGAACCCCCACTTGAAGATCAACGGTGTGGACCCCGCCAAGGACGTCACCTACGTCGAAATCCCGACCACCAACTGGCTGTCGTCGCTGGACAAGGGCGACGTCGACGCCGTGTGGATGACCGACCCGTACGTCAGCCAGGCCGAGAGCGAACTCGGCGCCACCATGCTGATCGACACGATGTCCGGGCCCACCGAGAGCCTGCCCATCACGGGCTGGGCGGCCACCGAGAAGTGGATCGCCGCCAACCCGAAGACCCTCGCCGCCTTCCAGCGCGCGATGGCCAAGGCGCAGAACATCGCCGCCACCGACCGTGACGCGGTCACCAAGATCCTGCCCACGTTCACCAAGATCCCCGCGGAGACCGCCGCGACAATCAACCTCGGCAACTACCCGACCACGCTGAACGCCCAGCGCATCCAGCGCGTCGCCGACCTGATGGCCGAATACGGCTTCCTGAAGGCGAAGATGGACGTGAGCTCGATGATCGTCAACCCTCAAGGATGACGACAGCGGACAACGGAACGCGGCGCGAGCGCGACCCGCTCGCCCGCGTCCCCCTGGCAAAGCTCGTCCGCCACGTCGTCGGCGTGGCGGCTTTTCTGCTTCTGTGGGAAGCCGTCGGCCGCGCCGGGCTGGTCGACTGGATGCCGAACGCCTCCGACTCCTTGATCAGGTTCGCCACCATGGCCATCGATCCGATCTTCCTGGGCGATCTGGCCGCCACGCTGGTCGCCGCGATCATCGGGCTCCTGCTCGCGGTGCTGCTGGCCGTACCGATCGGGCTGCTGCTCGGGACGGTGCCCGCGGTGGAGGAGAGCACGCGCGCCATCGTGGAGTTCCTGCGGCCCATCCCGTCCGTCGCGCTGATCCCGCTGGCCTTGTTCTTCTTCACCCCGGAGATCAACGCCAAGATCGCGCTGATCGTCTACGCGGCCTCGTGGCCGATCCTCATCAACACGCTGTACGGCGTGCGGGACGTCGACCCGGTCGCCACCGAGACCCTGCGCTCGTTCGGCTTCGGCGCGAGCGCCGTGGTGTGGCGGGTGGCGCTGCCGAGCGCGGCGCCGTTCATCTTCACCGGGGTACGGCTGGCCGCCTCCATCACGCTCATCCTCGCGATCAGCGTCGAGTACTTCGTCGGGGGCGCCTCCGGCATCGGCAGGTTCCTCATCGAGGCCAGCACCGGCATCGGCGCGTCGGCCATGCTCGACGTGATCGCCACGCTGATCTGGGCCGGCCTGGTCGGGCTCGTGGTCAACGCGGTGCTGCTGCGCGCCGAGCGGCGGCTGTTCAGGTGGCGAGCCACATGATCAAGATCCTGGTCAAGCGGCTCTGGCTGATCCCCGTCGTCTTGGTCGGCTGGGAGCTGGCCACGCTGGCGATCGCCAGCCCCTACGTCCCCTCCCCCTCACGCATCCTGACGCGCCTGTACGAGATGTTCATCGCCGAGGAGGCGATCGGGCACGTCTGGCCGAGCCTGGCCAGAGTGGTCGGCTCCTGGGCCGTGGCCGTGCTGGTCGGTGTCCTGCTGGGCGTGGCGATCGGGCGCACGCTGTGGCTGGCCGACTACATCGACCCGTTGGTGGAGTTCGGCCGGGCGGTGCCGCCGCCGGTCATGCTGCCCGTCTTCCTCGTCCTGTTCAGCATGGGCACCGAGGTCCAGGTCGCCACCATCGTCTTCGGCATCATCTGGCCGATCCTGCTCAACTCCATCGACGGCGCCCGGCACGTCGAACCCCTGCAACTGGAGACCGCGGCCGTGTTCGGCCTCCCCGTCCACCTGCGGCTCCTGCGCGTGATCCTGCCCGCGGCCGCCCCGAAGATCTTCGCCGGGCTGCGGCTGAGCGTCTCGCTGGCGCTCATCCTCATGGTCGTCTCCGAGCTCAAGGGCAGCACGGAGGGCATCGGCTATCTGCTCAGCCTCGCCACCAGCAACGCCGACATGGCCGCCCTGTGGGCCGGCGTCGTGCTCCTGGGCGTCCTGGGCTTCCTTCTCAACTCCCTGTTCCTCATGGGCGAGCGCCGCATCCTCGCCTGGCACCACCATCGGAGGCGTCCATGACAGACCTTCTGATCAAGAACGTGCGGGTCGTCACCCCCGAGCGTGACGAGCCCGTCGCCGCGGACATCGCCGTCCGGCACGGCCAGATCACCGAGGTGGCCCCCGGCCTGCCACCCGGCGCCGACGTCATCGACGGCCAGGGCAAGCTGGCCTTCCCCGGTGTCGTCGACGCCCACCAGCACTGGGGCATCTACAACCCGCTGCCCGACGACGCCGCGACCGAGAGCCGGGCCGCCGCCCAGGGCGGCGTCACCACCGCCCTCACCTACATGCGGACCGGGCAGTACTACCTCAACAAGGGCGGGCCCTACTCCGACTTCTACCCCGAGGTGCTGGCCCAGGCCGACGGCCGGGCCTACGTGGACTACGGCTTCCACCTGGCGCCCATGTCGAGCGCGCACATCGCGGAACTGCCCGAGCTGATCGAGAAGTACGGCGTGGCCAGCTTCAAGATCTTCATGTTCTACGGCGGGCACGGCCTGCACGGGCGCTCCAACGACCAGAGCCGTTTCCTCATGCTCCCCGACGGCGAACGCTACGACTACGCCCACTTCGAGTTCGTCATGCGCGGCGTCCAGGCGGCCCGCGAGCGCTTCCCCGACCTGGCCGACGAGATCTCGCTGTCGCTGCACTGCGAGACCGCGGAGATCATGACCGCCTACACCAAGCTGGTCGAGGACTCCGGCGAGCTCAGCGGCCT
Source organism: Nonomuraea typhae (assembly GCF_009760925.1). Taxonomy (GTDB): domain Bacteria; phylum Actinomycetota; class Actinomycetes; order Streptosporangiales; family Streptosporangiaceae; genus Nonomuraea; species Nonomuraea typhae. The sequence goes on along the minus strand of NZ_VRLV01000007.1, from coordinate 473,669 downwards.
GGCCGCCTACAGCGCCTCCCGGCCGCCGCACTCCGAGGGCCTGGCCGTCTTCATCGCCTCCTACCTGGCCCACGAGACCGGCCTGGCCAACATCAACCTGCTCCACCTGTCCTCTCGCAAGGCGCTGGACGCCGCCGTGCGCATGGCCGCCGCCTTCCCGCACATCGACTTCCGCCGCGAGGTCACCATCGGGCACCTGCTGGCCTCGGTGGAGACCGCCAGCGGCCTGGGCGCCAAGGTCAACCCGCCCATCCGGCCGCAGGAGGACGTCGAGGCGCTGTGGGAGTACGTGCTCGACGGCACCGTGGACTGGGTGGTCAGCGACCACGCCTGCTGCCGCGAGGAGCTGAAGTTCGGCGAGCCCCGGGACGACGTGTTCGTGGCCAAGGCGGGCTTCGGCGGCGCCGAATACCTGCTGCCCGGGCTCGTCTCCGAAGGGCGCCGGCGCGGCCTGCCGTACGGGAGGATCGCCGCGCTCACCGCGTGGAACCCCGCGCGCAGGTACGGCCTGCGGTCCAAGGGCATGATCGCGCCCGGGTACGACGCCGACATCGCGCTCGTGGACCCGGACCGGACCTGGACGGTGCGCGCGGCCGAGTCGGAGTCCGCACAGGAGTACACCCCGTTCGAGGGGTTCGAGCTGACCGCCCGGGTCACCGACACCTTCGTGCGCGGCCACCACGTCCTGGACGCCGGCAAGCTCGCCGGCCGTCCGATCGGCTCCTACATCGCGAGGCCCGGTGTTCACTGACCGCGAGCTCGCCTACCTGCGCGACCACACGCTCGGCCGGCTGGCCAGCGCCGGCGCCGACGGGCTTCCGCACGTGGTGCCGGTGCGGTTCCGGCTGTCGGAGAAGGCGACGTCCCTGGAGATCGGCGCCCGCGACCTGCCCGGGCGCGGGCAGCGGCGCGTCTACAAGGACAACGCCACGGAGAATCCGCACCTGGCGATCGTGGTCGACGACTACACCGAGGAGGGCACCCCGCGCGGGCTGCTCATCCGCGGCACCGCGCAGTTCCACGACACCGGCGGCGAGCACGTGGTGCGCGGCGGCGGGCCGAAATGGCTGGAGCTGACGCCGTCCTCGGTCTCCTCGTGGGGCATCGAATCCGCGGGCTACGCGCCCGCGATCCGGCGCCCCTTCTAGTCGTCTCCTCAGGCGCGCTGCCAGCCCAGCAGGCGCCGCTCGACCAGCACGAACAGGGAGTTCACCAGGTAACCGAGCAGACCGAGCAACGCGATGGCCGCCCACACCGCCGGGGTGTCGAAGCTCCGCTGCGCCTGGAGCAGCTGGTACCCGATGCCGTCGGTGCCGGCGAACAGCTCCGAGATGACCATCATGATCAGCGCCAGCGACAGGCTCAGCCGGAGCCCGGCCAGGACCTTGGGCGCGGCGGCCGGCAGGATCACGCGCACGATCTGCTCGGCCCGGGAGAGCCCGAACACCCTGGCCGTCTCGATCTGCAGCACCTCGACCGAGCGGGCGCCGTCGATGGAGTTGAGCAGCACCGGCCAGACGACGCCGAAGACGATCCCGGCCAGTTGCGTGGCCAGGCTGCCCTGGAGCAGGACGAAGAAGAACGGCAGCAGCAGGGGCGGCGGCACCGAGCGGCCGAACTGGATCAGCGGCGCGACGTACTCCAGGGCGGTCCTGGAGCGGCCGATCAGGATCCCGGCCAGCACGCCCGCCGCCGCGGCCAGCGTCCAGCCGGTGAACATGCGGGTCAGGCTCGGCAGCAGGTTCGCCATCGCGGCGTCCGTCAGGAACAGCCGGGCGGCCGGGCCGGAGAACCACAGCTCGTGCATGCGGGCGACGATCGTGCTGGGCGGCGGGAAGTCGAGGTCGTCCTGGAGCCTGGTGAGCGCCTCCCACACCGCCACCACCAGCGGGACGAACCAGAACCGGTTCACGTCCTGGCCTCGTGCCAGTGGAAGAGCCTGCGCTCCGCGGCCTGCAGCAGCGTGTTGGCCAGCAGCCCGGCGGCGCCCGCCCAGAGCGTGGCGGCCAGCATGAGGTCGGTCCGGTTTCCGCTGCCGGCCTTGATGACGTAGACGCCGATGCCCGCGCTGCCGCCCGCCAGCAGCTCGGCGCTGACCGCGAGGATGAGGGCCACGCCGGCGGCGATCCGCACCCCGGTGGCCACGAACGGGGCGGCGCTGGGCAGGCTGACCCGCCACAGCACCGCCAGGCGGCCGAAGCCGAAGCTGCGCAGGGAGTCCTTGGCCAGCGGGTCCACCTCGCGCATGCCGTACACCGTGTTGATGAGGACCGGCCAGACGGAGGCGTAGACGATGACCGCGGCCTTCATCACGGTGTCCACGGGGATGAGCAGGATCGCCAGCGGGATGATCGCGACGGACGGGATCGGCCGCATGAACTCCAGCAGCGGGCGGGTGGCCCGCTCGGCGGCGGGCAGCGTGCCGAGCGCCACGCCCGCGGGCACCGCCACGGCCACGGCGACCAGCAGGCCCAGTGCCCAGTTGAGCAGCGTGGCGGCCACCCCGGCCAGGAACTCGGGGTCGGCCAGCAGGAACGCCGCCTCGCGCAGCACCGTCGAAGGCGGCGGGAAGACCACGCCCTCGGCCAGCGCGAACCGGACGGCCAGCTCGACCGCCGCCAGGAACGCCGCGACACCGGCGGCGCCCCGGATGAGAGGCGTGGTGGTCATCCGGTGAGCAGCGTCTTCACGTCCAGCGGCTGCTTGAGGTAGCCGAACTCCAGCATCAGGTCGGCCACCCGCTGCACCCTGGCCGCGTCGAGGCTGGTCGGGAACGTCCCCAGCGTGATCTTCGACACCGCGGCCTTGTCGATCTTCGAGTACGTCGGGACGACCGCCTCGACCTCCTTGCGGTCACCGGCGGCCATCTGCTGCGCCTTGCCGATGGCCCGCTGGAAGGCGGCGAGCGTCCTGGGGTTCTCCTTGACCCACTCGTCGGTGGTCATCCAGGCGGCGATCGGCAGGCTGGCGGTCGGCCCGGTCATGGTGTCGGCCAGCACCCGCAGGCCGGGCTGGGTGGTGGTGATGAACGGCTCGGTCAGCCACCCGGCGTCGGCCTGCCCGGCGGCCAGCGCGTTGGCCATGTCGGGGAAGGGCTTCTCCACGAACTTCACCTCGGTGGCGTTCACGCCCACGCCCTTGAGCGTGGCCGCGATGGCCAGGGCGCCGACGCTGTTGAGGCCGTTGACCAGGATGGTCTTGCCCCGGAGGTCGGCGGCGGACTTGAGCGGGGAGTCCTTGGTGACCATGAGGTTGAAGGTGCCGGGGGCCGCGCCGTACAGGTCGCCGACGACCTTGATCTTCTCTCCCCTGCTGGCGGCCAGGAACGTGGAGACGTAGTTGGTGTGGGAGATGTCGAGGGCGCCGCTCTTGACCTGGGGTAAGGCGGCGGCGCCGCCCTGGATGGTGACGGGCTCGACGGTCAGGCCCTCCGCCTTGAACAGGCCCTTGGCCTGGGCGATGTAGAGGGCCGCGGCGTCGGGGATGGGCAGCGCGCCGACCTTGATGACGGGTTTCTCCAGCCCGCCGGGGCTCACCGGTTCGCTGCTGGGGCCACAGCCGCCGAGGGCCAGCGTGGCTACCACGGCGAGGACGGAGATCGTACGTCTCATGGTGCGCTCCGGTGGGTGGGGAGGCTCTACCGCAAGTGACCATATTTCATGACTCGTGGTTTTTTCCGCCCGCACTTTCGCTGAGTGAAATCTCCAATTCGGACTTAACGGCACAAAGTCACGGTGATCACTCCCAAATCCGCTATGGCCTCACAATTCGGGCCTCCGATAGAGTCGGAGTGTCACTCGCGCCCCCCAAGGAATACAGCCTTGCTCGAGATAGCCAACCTCAGCCACACCTACGGCAGCGGGCCCACCGCCCACCACGCCATCGAAGGTCTCTCCCTGACGGTCGCCGACGGCGAACTGCTGTGCGTCGTCGGCCCCTCCGGCGCCGGCAAGTCCACGCTGCTGCGCAGCATCGCCGGCCTCATCACCCCCACCGGCGGGGAGATCAAGGTCGACGGCCAGGTGGTCACGCACACCCCCGACAACCTCGCCGTGGTCTTCCAGGACTACAGCCGCTCGTTGTTCCCGTGGATGTCCGTGGCCGAGAACGTCGCCCTGCCGCTCCGGCGCAAGGGCATGAACAAGACCGAGCGCAAGGCCGCCGCCGGCGAAGCCCTGGAATCCGTGGGCCTGGCCGACGCCGGCAAGAAGTACCCCTTCCAGCTCTCCGGCGGCATGCAGCAACGCGTGGCCATCGCCCGCGCGCTGGCCTACAGGCCCACCCTCATGCTCATGGACGAGCCCTTCGGCTCCGTCGACGCCCAGACCCGCGAGGACCTCGAAGACCTGGTCCTGCAGGTGCGGGGGCATCACCAGATGACGATCGTGCTGATCACGCATGACATCGACGAGAGCGTGTACGTGGGCGACCGCGTCGTGGTCCTGTCCAAGGCCCCGGCCAACGTGGTCGGCGACCTGACCGTGGACCTGCCGTCCCCTCGCGACCAGATCACGACCCGCGAGCACCCGGACTTCGTCCATCTCCGCGCGGAGGTGGGCCGCCTGGTCCGTGGCCTGGATTCCAAGGCTCCCGCCTGAGGGATCCGGGTTCTACTGCTGCCCGCCCGTGGCACGGTCGATCGCCTTGGTCAGCCGTGCCCGCTCCCGGCCGATCCACGAACCGTCCGCGTAGTTGCGCAGAAAGGTCTCGGCGAACTCCAGCGGATCCTGTCCGACGACGTCGCGGATGGGAGTCCCGTCCGCCGCGCTCTGCTCGAACAGATCGGCCAGGTCCTCCAGCATTTTCAGCAGGCTTTCCGCGTCGCCCGGCGCGAAGTGCTGCATGTAGCGATCCAGCGCCTCAACCGCGGCGCGATAGTCGGCCGGAAGCCCCGCCACCCGCGCGCGGTAGCGCCGGTAGCGCTTCTTGTCCCCGAGCGGCCCGGTGACCACCCCCAGGAACCGCCAGCCCTTCTTCACCTCTGCGGCCATGGCTACTTCCCTCCCTCACGGAGTTGTTCGAGCCGTCCGGCCAGGAAGCTCCAGGTTCTCCAGAACTCCTCCAGTTGCTCGCGCCCCTGAGCGTTCAGCGAGAACACCTTGCGCGGCGGCCCCTTCTCCGACGGCACCTTCTCCACGTCGACCAGGCCACGCTGCTCGATCCGCACCAGTAGCGCATAGATGGTGCCCTCGGCGATGTCGGAGAAGCCCTGATCGCGCAGCCACGCGGTGATCTCGTAACCGTAGGCGGGCCGACCGGCCAAGATCGCCAGCACGATGCCCTCCAGCGTGCCTTTGAGCATCTCCGTGATCTGCTTGCGCATCGCACACCCCCTTCCAGTACCCAACATTACTAGCTACCAGAGGGAGAAGGGCCCCCGCCGCGAGAGGTGCGCGGCGGGGGCTCAGGCGGGGGCGATCTGCCGGGTGAGGGCGTGCTCCACCAAGGTGATCAGCGTGCTCTTGACCGACTCGCGGTTGCGGGCGTCAAGGCGGACGAGCGGAGTGCTGTCGCCCACGGTGAGGGCTTCGCGCAGTTCCTGCTCGTTGTGGAGGAAGTGGCCGTCCCAGCCGTTGACGCCGACGACGAAGGGCAGCTTGGCCTCTTCGAAGTAGTCGATGGCGGGGAAGCTGTCGGCCAGGCGGCGCGTGTCCACCAGGACGACCGCGCCGATGGCGCCGCGGACCAGGTCGTCCCACATGAACCAGAACCGGTGCTGCCCGGGCGTGCCGAACAGGTACAGGATCAGGTCGCGGTCGAGGGAGACGCGGCCGAAGTCCATGGCCACCGTCGTGGTGGTCTTGGTCGGCGTGAGCGACACGTCGTCGACGCCGGCCGACGCGTCGGTCATGACGGCTTCCGTGGTGAGCGGCAGGATCTCCGAGACCGCTCCCACGAACGTCGTCTTGCCCACGCCGAAGCCCCCCGCAACGACGATCTTCGTCGAGGTGAGGCCGGGGCTAGAGCCTGCGAAGTCCACTGAGAACCCTTTCGAGCAAGTTGAGGTCCGGCTTCCCCGCGTCCAGCGCAGGCTGGTGCACGCGGATCAGGCCCTCCGACGCCATGTCGGCGATCAGCACCCGGACCACCCCGAGAGGCTGCCGTAAAAGAGCGGAGATCTCCGCAACCGACCGCACATTTCTCGTCAGCTGGATGATCGCCTGATACTCCGGACTCAAGAGTGAAATGTCTTGGTATTCCGACGTCACGGAGGAAACCAAAGCCTCCATGGCAAACTTCATCCGCGGAGCCGTCCGCCCTCCGGTCACGGCATAGGGCCGCACCAGAGAGCTCGGTTTCTGCGGACGGGACGCCGACGGATGCGGCGGAGTGCTATCACCAGCCCAACCCTGACCTGACACCATGATCTCCTGTCACCGCCCGGCTAGCGGGGGCGGGCCGCCTGCAGCTCCGCTCGTACGGCGGGCGTCAGCACCTGGCCGGCCCGCTCGACGAGCAGCGTCATCTGATAGGCCACCAGGCCCATGTCGCAGTCGGGCGACGCCAGCACCGCCAGACACGAGCCGTCACTGATCGACATGATCATCAAAAGGCCGCGCTGCATCTCGATGACGGTCTGGGTGACCATACCGCCCTCGAACACGCGCGCCGCGCCCTGGGTCAAACTGATCACACCGGAGGCGACCGCGGCGAGCTGGTCGGCCCGGTCCTTGGGGAACCCCTCGGAGAAGGCCAGCGGCAGGCCGTCGGACGACACCACGACAGTGTGGGCGACACCGGGCACGTTGTTGACGAAATCGGTGATCAGCCAGCTGATGCCACGCGCTCCCTGGCTCAGTTCTCTCATTCCTTCTCCTTCAGATCCTCACGGCCCTGCCGTACACCCTGCTGGAAGCTGGAGAGCCTGCTGCGCAGGCGCTCGGGCGAGATCGGCGGGGCCGGTGACGTCGCGGGGGGCTGCTCGGTGGCGCCCGCAGTACCCGGCACGAGGTTGGCCTTGGGCACACGCCGCGGCAGGCCGGAGGCGGTGGTACCGCCCCTGACCGGCTCGGCGGCGGCCTGCGCGGCCTTGAAACCGCTGTCGGCGGGCGAGGACCACGAGGCGCCGGCGCCCGACTGACCCGGGGTGCGCTGCGGCAGCGCGGAACGGCCTCCGGCGAGGCCCTGGCCCTGAGGACCGGGACCCTGAGCGCCGGGAGTGCCCGGACCCTGTGCAGAGCCGCCGATCCCGGGGGGCGGCGGGCCGTCGGCGGGGATGACCGGGTGCGGCATGGTCGCCGGGGCGTCGGCCTCGAGGGCGTCCTCGAAGCCGCGGGCGGGACCGAGCCCGCTGAAGGCGCCCGTGCCCGGGCCGCTGAAGGAGTCCTCGGCGAAACCACCCGCGCCGAAGGCGCCGGAACCGGCGGGCGCGCCCGCACCGGCGCCGCCGAACGCCCCGCTGCCCGGACCGTCGAACGCCCCGCTGCCCGCACCGTCGAAGGTGCCGGCGCCGCCGAACGTCCCGGCGCCCTCCCCGGCGCCGCCGAACGTCCCGGTGCCCTCCCCGGCGCCGCCGAACGCCGCGCGGCCGAAGCCGTCCTGGCCGACCGCGCCGAACGAGCCGGTGGACGGGCCGGGCAGCTCGGGCTCGGACGGCGGCTGCTTGGCCTTGAGCGGGTCGGGGTCGGGCCGGCGGAACCAGTCCGAGCCCACCGACGAGAAGATCGGCAGGAAGTCGTCGCCCTCGGAGTCCATCGGCGAGCTGCCGACGACCGGCAGCGGCCCGGTCAGGTCCTGCGAGGCGTAGTCGCTGTTGTAGGAGGGCGTGAACAGCCCGCCGGCGGAGCCGTTGCCGTTGCTGGAGGGCTCCACCGACGGCCAGTTCGAGTCCTCGCCGAACGAGGGCCAGTGGCGCTGCCCCGGCTCGTCGTCCATCCGGCGCGGCGGCTCGGCGAAGGAGGGCCAGCGCTGCTCGATCTCCAGCGGCGGCGGCTGCTCGGCGAACGACGGCCAGCTCGGCATGTCGCTCGAGGGCGCGGCGGCCGAGGGGGCGGCGGGCTGCTCCCCGAACGACGGCTGCTCGCCGTACACAGGCTGCTCGCCGTATGCGGGCTGGTCACCGAACGCGGGCTGATCGCCGAAGGACGGCTGGTCGGTGAACGGCGCCCGCTCCCCGAAGGACGGCTGGTCCGTGAAAGACGCCCGCTCGCCGAAGGACGGCTCCCCGAACGAGGGCTCGCCGAACGACGGCTCCTTGTACGGCGGCTGCTCGCCGAACGCGGGCTGCCCGCCGAAGACAGGCTGCTCGCCGGAGGGCGGCGCCTCGCCGTAGGGATTCCAGCCGCCGTTGTCCGGCACCGGCATCGAGCCCGGCCACTGGGTGTCGGCCAGCGACTCGTTCGTGCGCACCTCGGGGGTGTCGGCGTACGGCGGCGCCCCCAGCATGGCCGGGTCGAAGTTGGTGAAGCTCTCGTACTGACCACGCGGCGACGGGACCATCCCCGCGGCGGCGGCGATGAGCATGTCGGGCAGGATGACCAGCGCGCTGAGCCCGCCGGGCTCCCGCATGCGGAGCTGGACCCGGATGCCGTGGCGCAGGGCCAGGCGGCCGACCACGAACAGGCCCATGCGCCGGGAGACGGAGACGTCGACGACGGGCGGGTTGGCCAGGCGCCAGTTGGCCTCGGCGAGCTCGTCGGCGGTCATGCCGATGCCGAGGTCGCTGATGGTGACCATGATGCCGCCCTCGGCGGGCGAGCTGGTGACGCTGACGCGGCTCTCGCGGGGCGAGAAGGAGATGGCGTTCTCGATCAGCTCGGCGAGCAGGTGCACGGCGTCGGTGACGGCGGGGCCGACGATCTGGATGTCGGACGGGATCTGGATCTGGACCCGCTCGTAGTTCTCGACCTCGGACAGCGACGCGCGGGCGATGTCCACGAGGGGGACGGGCTCGCTCCACTTGCGGGCGGCTTCCTGGCCGGCGAGGACCAAGAGGTTTTCCGAGTTGCGCCGCATGCGGGTGGCGAGGTGGTCGAGGCGGAAGAGGTTGGCGAGCCGGTTCTCGTCCTCCTCGCCCTGCTCCAATCCTTCGATGAGCTGGAGCTGGCGTTCGACCAGCGTCTGCGAGCGGCGCGAGAGGTTGACGAACATGGAGTTGACGTTGGCGCGCAGCTTGGCCTCGTCACCGGCCAGCCGGATCGCCTCGCGGTGGACCTCGTCGAAGGCCCGGGCCACTTCCCCGATCTCGTCGCGGGTGTTGACGCCGACCGAGGGCACCTCCGGCGCGGCCGCGGCGTCACCGGACTCGCGCAGCACGCGGACGGTCTCGGGCAGCCGGGTGGTGGCGACCTGCAGGGCTTCGGCGCGCAGGCGGCGCAGCGGGCGGACCAGTGAACCGGCCACGCGGGTGGTGATGACCAGGACGAGAAGCAGCAGGACGAGGATGAGCGCGCCGGAGATGATGGCGTTGCGCTGCTCGGTGTCGCTGAGCTCGCGGGTCTTGGTCACGACGGCGGTGGCGAGGTTGTCCTCCACCTTGCGCATGGCGTTGGCGGCCAGCGTGGTGCTGTCGTACCAGTACTGCAGCTCGCGCCGCGGGCTGACGGTGACGTCGAGGTCCCTGATCTCCTTGTACTCGCGCAGCTGGGCCAGTGCGCGCTGGCGCATGGCGTCGGCGCGGTCGATCTCCGGGCCCTTCACGGTGTCGGCGTAGAGTTTGGCGTACTTGGGGTCGGCTTCCTGCTCGAAGACGGCCAGCTCGGCCTGCTGGGCGTTCCAGGAGCCCAGGAAGTCCGAGAGGTCGTCGTAGTCGAGCTTCCGCTCGAGCAGGGCGACGTAGAGGATGGCCTGCTGCCGGGAGACCTCTTCCTTGCCGCGCTGGAGGGCGCCGAGGGAGGTCACGTCCTTGATCAGGTTGTCGTCGTCGCCGACCTTGTCGAGCTCGTCCTGGAGGTTCTCCAGCACGTCGATCAGGGTCGAGTACGTGCGGATGGCGGCTCGGGAGGGGACGCTGTCGCCGAGGATCGACTCGCGCAGCCCGTCGAGGCCGATGAGCCAGCGGCGCATGGTCTCGACCTCGGCGCGCACGCGGGGCGAGTGCGCGTCGTCGATGGCGGCGGTGCTGTCGAGCACCTTGGTCTTGGCCGTGTCGACGACGGCGCGCTGCGTGCGCAGCAGGGCCATCCGGCTGGGGCGTCGCTGGTCGGCGATGTACGACGAGGTGAGGGCACGTTCCTTGCCCAGCTCGTGGGAGAGCGCGCCGATGCGCTGCACCAGCTCGGCCACCTGGGTGAGCCGCCGGTACTCGGTGCTGGTGGCGATGGCGTCGGCCAACTGGATACCGGCGAGGAGCACACCGACGACGGTGGGGATGAGGATCAGGGCCACCAACCGCGAGCGCACACGCCAGTTAGCCAGCCGGAACCTTCCGCCTGTGTACTCCCCTGGCGTCGCGTGCCTGGGGTTTTCGGTCCTCACTGACTCTCGCAACCTCTCGCGCTACGTGCTCGAAAATCTGACACGCGTGCGGCGCATGGGATTCCGCGGGCGTGGGTAATTGGAACACAACCCTGACCAGATCGGCCAACCGTGCATTTCCCATCAAACACGACCAAACGTGTCATTTCGGTCGGTTTCGCCACTAGCTTTCAGGCCGGCCGGAACGAATCACGCTCGGCCGGGGCGGCATGTTTGATCATCAGATGGCGGGTCACCGAGTACTCCTGAACCGCCTCCTGGCTCATGTCCTTGCCGAAGCCGCTGCCCTTGACGCCGCCGTGCGGCGCCTCACTGGCGATGGGCAGGTGGTCGTTTACCCAGGTCACGCCCACATCCAGGCGATGAGACACCCGCATGGCCCGCGCCACGTCCCTCGACCAGACCGAGGAGGCCAGGCCGTACCTGGTGTCGTTGGCCAGCCGTACCGCCTCCTCTTCGTCCTCAAACGGAAGGACAACTAGGACCGGACCGAAAAGTTCACCCTGCACGATTTCGCTGTCCTGCGCCACACCCGTCACGAGCGTCGGCGGGTAGTAGAAGCCCGGGCCGTCGATCGGGGCGCCGCCGTGCACGACCGTGCCGCCCGCCCTGGTGACGAAGCCGTGCACCCGCTCGCGATGGGCGGCCGAGACCAGCGGCCCGATGTCCGTGCCCGCGTCCCAGGGGTCGCCTACGGTGATCTTGGCGAGGGTCGCCCGCAGGGCCTCCACCGCGTCGTCGAAGGCCGTCCTGGCGACGTACACGCGCGTGGCGGCGGTGCAGTCCTGGCCGGTGTTGTACGTGGCGCCCATGGCCACCCCGTGCGCCGCCGCCTCCAGGTCGGCGTCCTCGAACACCAGCGCCGGCGCCTTGCCGCCCAGCTCCAGGTGCACGCGCTTCAGCGTCCTGGCCGCGCCGGTCATCACCGCTCTGCCGGTCTCGGTGGAGCCGGTCACGCTGACCATGTCCACGCCCGGGTCGGTGACCAGCGCCTCGCCCACGGCCGCGTCGCCCAGCACGACCTGCACCAGCCCCTCCGGCGCGCCCGCCGCGGCGAACAACTCTGCCAGGCGCAGCGTGGAGCGGGGGGTGTGCGGCGCGGGCTTGATGACGACCGCGTTGCCCGCCGCCACCGCGGGCCCGACCTTCCAGACGGCCATGATGAACGGGAAGTTCCACGGCGCGATCGACCCGACCACCCCGACCGGGCGGCGCAGCATCACCGAGGTGTAGCCGGCGCTGAAGACGCCCGCCCCCGAGCCGTCCAGCGAGCGCGCGGCGCCGGCGAAGAAGCGCAGGTTGTCGACGGCGAAGGGCAGCTCACCGTCGCGGAAGACCGCGGCCGGCTTGCCCGTCTCCTCGACCTCCAGCCGCGTCAGCTCCTCGGCGTCGGCCTCCACCAGGTCGGCCAGGCGCAGCAGCAGCCGCGCCCGCTCGGCCGGCGTGGTCTGCGACCACTCCGCGAAGGCCGCCCTGGCCCTGCGTACGGCTGCCGCCACCGCCTCCACCGGAGTGTCGGGGAGGTCGGCGAAGGGTTGCCCGGTGGCCGGGTTGATCAGTTGGCGCATGGGGTTCTTTCCTCGAACGATCCGGTACGGCAGGCCGTACCGGGACTTACTTCAGGCCGAGCTGCTCGATCAGGTCGGCGGCCTTGCGCAGGCCGTCGCGCTGGCGGATCTCCTCACCGGTGGCGGCGAGCTCGGCCCGCAGCTCCGTGTCGCCGAGCAGGCGCTCGACGGCGCCCTTCAGCTCCTCGTCGGTGAAGGTGTAGGTGGACAGGCGCACGCCGTAGCCGAGCTCGTCCACGCGCTGGGCGTTGTCGTACTGGTCCCAGAACAGCGGCAGCACGATCATCGGCTTGCCGAAGTGCATCGACTCGACCGTGGTGTTGTTGCCGCCGTGGGTGATGACCAGGTCGCAGAGCGGAATGATCTGCGTCTGGGGCAGGAACTCCGCGCCGTACATGTTGCCGGCCAGCTTGATCTCCTCGTGCAGCGGGCCCTTGGAGACGATGTACTGGTGCGGGGTGGTGCCCAGCACGTCGATGACGCGCTGCATGAGCGCGACGTCGGAGGAGCCGAGCGAGCCCAGCGAGAAGTAGATCAGCGAACCCTCGCCGCGCTCGAAGGGCAGTTCGAAGGCGTCCTCGGTCTCACGCACCGAGGAGTCCAGGCGGTGCCAGGTGGGGCCGAGCGGGCGGGCGTTGGTGTAGTCCAGCACCTCGGGGTAGACGTAGAGGTTCAGGTCGCCCTCGTGGATGAAGTCGAGGTCGGGCAGCGGACGGGTGCCCTGCTCGACGCTCCACTCGTTGAAGGCGGCCCAGATCTCCCGGTGGGTGCGGTCGTACTCGGCGCGGAAGGCGTCCCACTCGGCGCGGTCGTCGGCGGGCAGGCCGGAGAAGACCGGGGCGATGTCCGCGCCGCGCGCCTCCAGCGGGTTGCACGAGACGATGCGGACGAACTTCTTGCCGCTGGTCAGCAGAGCCGGGAAGGTGATCACGTTGTCCTCGACGATGACGTCGGGATTCACGCGCTCGATGATGGCCTTGAGCTGCGGCTCGCAGTACTTGACGCCGTCGATCAGGGAGTCCCAGATCGGCTTGATGACGGTCTCGAGCTGCGCGAGAGTGGTCTTGCGGTACTCCGGCGCGGTGTCGCGGATGAAGTCCTTCCAGAACTGGCCTGGATCCTGCTCCTCGGCGTCGTCGGCCGGAGGCGCGAGGTCCACCAGGTCCTCCTCGAAGCCGAGCGCCTCGAGCTTGCCCTTCCAGGACGCCTCGGCGGCGAAGACGACCCGGTGGCCGCGGCGGCGGAGAATGTCGCCGATGCCGATGCTGTTGTTCGTCGGCCCGTACGCGCTCTCGGGCATGAACAGGATGGTGAGAGCCATGTGGTCACTCCGGGGACATCAAAACTGAATGGGAATTCAAAACTTATCTAGCGCGAAGGTCAACTTCACGGCAATATGGTGACGAATTTCCTGAACTGTCGCGTAACGGGGGTGGGCGTGGCCCAGCGAAAGAGCCGCACGGACCGAAGACTCGATCTGATCGAGGCGGCGCGCAGAGCCATCATCCGGCATGGCGTCGACGGAGTGCAGCTCTCGCACGTGGCGGAGGAGGCCGGTCTGACCTCCGGAGCCGTGCTCTACCACTACCCCGACCTGGCCGAACTGCTCGTCGAGGCCCAGCACGCGGGCATGGAGCGCTTCTACGAACAGCGCCTGCGGCAGATCGCCACCGTCACCGACCCGGTCGAGAAACTGGTCATGACGATCCGCTCCGGGCTGCCGACCGGGCCGCTCGACCCGGACGTGCGCCTGCTCAACGAGCTCGGCGGGGCCGCCGGGCGCAACCGCATGTACGGCGTCCTGCTGACCTCGCTGTACGACCGCCAGGTGTCGATGTACCAGTCGATCCTGGACACCGGGGCCGCGCTCGGCGTGTTCAGGCTGACCGCGGACGCGCTGACGATCTCCCGCAACCTGGTGGCGCTGGAGGACGCCTACGGCTACCGCATCACCGCCCGCCATCCGGTGATCGGACCGGCGGAGGCGGTGGAGCTGATCCTGTCCTACGCCCGCTCGGCGACGGGCAACGACCTCACTCATTGACCTATGGGGAGCAGGACGGCGTCCCGCTCCCCCCACTGGAGGCCGACCTTGGCGCCCGCGCTCACCGTGCCGGCGCCCTGGACGGCCACGAGCACCGGCTTGGCCAGACCGGGCACCTCGACCGAGATGTGGGAGACGCCGCCGTAGAAGCTGACGTCCAGCACGCTCCCGGTCAGAGTGCCCTCCTCGGTCAGGCCGACCTTCTCGGGCCGTACCGCCAGCAGCGCCCTGGTCCCCTCCGGCAGCTCCGCCACGGCGGTGCCGCGCAGGGTGCCGAAGTTCTCGGTGCGCAGGTCTCCGGAGGCGCCGGCCGTACCCTCGAACAGGTTGTTGGCGCCGACGAAGTCGGCCACGAAGCGGGACCGGGGCCGCTCGTAGAGCTCGACCGGGCGGTCCACCTGGCGGACCTGGCCGCTGTCGAAGACCGCGATGCGGTCGGCCAGCGACATGGCCTCCTCCTGGTCGTGGGTGACGACCACGAAGGTGATGCCGACCTCGTGCTGGAGCCTCTTGAGCTCCAGCTGCATGTCCGCGCGGACCTTCTTGTCCAGGGCCGACAGCGGCTCGTCGAGCAGCAGCAGGCGGGGCCGCTTGACGATCGCCCTGGCCAGGGCGACGCGCTGGCGCTGGCCGCCGGACAGCTGCTGCGGCCTCCTGCCGGCCTGCGCCGAAAGCCCGACCGTCTCCAGCACCTCGCCGACGCGCTCCTTGACCTCGGCGCGCGGCAGCTTCTCCCGCTCCAGGCCGTAGGCGACGTTCTTGGCGACGGTCATGTGCGGGAACAGCGCGTACGACTGGAACATCAGGTTGATGGGCCGCTTGTTCGGCGCCAGCGAGAGCAGGTCCTTGCCGTCCAGCGTGACCGAGCCCGCGTCCGGCGCCTCGAACCCGGCCAGGATGCGCAACAGCGTCGTCTTGCCGCAGCCGGACGGGCCGAGCAGCGCGAAGAACTCGCCCTGGCCGATCTCCAGTGAGACCTTGTCCAGCGCGGTCACCTCGCCGAACCTGCGGGTGACGCCGTCAATCTTGAGCACGGGCTTCCCCGATCTTGGTCAGACGCTGCCCGGCGATCACCGCGGTGAAGCTCACCAGCAGCAGGATCGAGGCCAGCGCGTTGATCTCCGGGGTCACCCCGAATCGGATCATTGAGTAGATGACGATCGGCAGCGTCGGGTCGGCGTTGCCGATCGTGAAGAAGGCGATGACGAACTCGTCCAGCGAGAGCGTGAACGCCAGCAGGGCGCCGGCGATGATGCCCGGCGTGAGCTGCGGCAGCGTGACCTTCATGAACGTGGTCAGAGGGCCCGCGCCGAGATCCCGGCTGGCCTCCTCCAGCGAGGTGTCGGCGCCGGTCAGGCGGGTGCGCACGACCGCGGCCACGAACGCCATCGAGAAGACCGCGTGCGACAGGATCACCGAGTGGATGCCGAGCGTCTGCCTGAGCGTGAGGAAGAGCATCAGCAGGCCGATCGCGAGCACCAGGTCCGGCAGTACGGCGGGCATCAGGGCCACCGCGTCCAGGATCCTGGAGCGCGTGTGGCGGGCCAGGCCGACGGCCAGCAGGGTGCCGAGCACGGTGGCGATCGCGGTCGAGCCCAGGGCCACGATCAACGTGTTGACCAGGCCGTTCAGGACCCGCTCGTCGCCAGCGAGCGCGCCGTACCACTTGAGGCTGAAGCCCTCGAAGGTGTAGGCGGACTCGCCGGAGTTGAACGACATCGCGACCAGCACGGCGATGGGCAGGTACAGGAAGACGATCGTCGCCCAGAACGGGATGTGCAGCAGCTTCGACCTACGCACGGCGGGCCGCCCAGGACTGGATCATCAGCAGCACGATGAGCACCGCGATCAGGGCCAGCGCCAGCGTCGAGCCGAAGGGCCAGTCGCGCGCCTTGAGGAACTCGGTGCGGATCAGGTTGCCGACCATGATGGACTTGCCGCCGCCGAGCATCTCCGGGATGACGAAGTTGCCGAAGCTGGGCACGAACACGAACATGCAGCCGGTCAGCACGCCGGGGACGGTCAGCGGGAGCGTCACCTTGCGGAAGGTGGTGAAGGCGGAGGCGCCCAGGTTGGCCGACGCCTCGCGCAGCTGCGGGTCCAGCCTCTCGATCGTCGCGTACAGCGGCAGCACCATCAGCGGCAGGTAGGAGTAGAGCAGCCCGGTCACCACCGTGCCGTCCTTGTAGAGCAGTTCCAGCTCGGTGCCGAGGACGGAGTTCACGATGCCGGGGCCGCTGAGCAGCATGATCCAGGCGTAGACGCGGATGATGAAGTTCGTCCAGAACGGCAGCACGATCGCCACCAGCGCGATCGTCTTCCAGGTGCGGGGCAGCTGGGCGATGAAGTACGCCGTGGGGTAGCCGATCAGCAGCGCGATCAGCGTGGTGATACCGGCGATCTTGAGGGAGTTGAGCACGACGCCCAGGTAGAGCGGGTCGATCAGCCGGACGAAGTTCTCGGTGGTGAACTCGTAGACGATGCCGCCGAACCGCCCACGCTGGAAGACCGTGAAGCTGAGCACCAGCGCGAGCGGGACCAGCAGCAGGACGATCAGGTACGCCAGCCCCGGGGACAAAAAGGCGAAAGCGAGTCCAATGGAGCGCCCGCTTCGGCCTCCGTTGACTCGTTCCTCGCTCTCTCCGGCCGAGCTCCTGCGCGCGAAGAACCGGCGCCCTTTCACGGGCGCCGGCCGGGCTTTGGTCTGGCTCTTCACGTGCCTACTTCGCCGTGACCTCGGTCGACAGGCGGGTGAACTTGGTGGACGCCTCACCAAGGTCGCGGATCGACTCGCCGTTGAGCAGCTCGGCGGGCTTGATGCCGAGGAGGGAGCCCTCCGGCACCTTCACCTTGTCCATGGCGGCCTTGTTCGGAACCTTGTAGTTGATGTTCTCGGCGGCCCAGCTGTGGATCTCGGGGTCGAGGATGTAGTTGATCAGGGCGTGCGCGGCCTCCTTGTTCTTGGAGGACTTCATGATCACCATGGTGTCCACCCAGAGGTCGCTGCCCTCCTTCGGCACGACGAACTTGATGTTCTTCTTCTCGCTGGTGGTGGGGCACCAGCCGTCCCACGCCTCGACCATGAGGGCCTCGCCCGAGGTGAGCTTGTCGCCGAACGTGGTGTCGTCGTAGCCGAGCAGCTGCGGCTTGGCGGCCATCAGCAGCTCCTTGACCTTGGTGATCTCCTCGTCCTTGTCGGTGTTGACCGAGAACCCGAGGGCCTTGAGCGCGGGCAGGGCCAGCCAGCGCTCGGTGGTCATCATGGTGACCTTCTTCTGCGCCCAGTCGGCCGGCTTGAGGATGTCGTACCAGCTCGTCGGCGGCGTCTTCACCAGGTCGGTGCGGTAGCAGATGCCCGTGGTGCCCCAGGTGTAGGGCACGGAGTACTTGTTGCCCTTGTCGTAGGAGAGCTGGGTGGCCTCGGGGTAGAGGTTGCTCAGGTTCGGGATCAGCTCGGGGTGGATGGGCTCCAGCAGCCCCTGCTCCCACAGCGCCTGGGCGTACTGTCCCGACACGAACGCCACGTCGATGCCGCTGTCGCCACCGCCGGGGGGCGCGAGCTTGCCCATCGCCGTCTCGTTGGTGTCGTGCAGGTTGATCTTGATGTTGGAGATCTTGAGCTTTTCCTTGGCCTTCTCCGGCAGCTCCTTGGGCGTGTAACCGTCCCAGACCGTCACCTGCAGCGACTGCTTGGACAGGTCGGCGTTGGCGTTGAGCTGAGCCGCGCTGGCAGTGGGCGCAGCCTGGGCGCTGGTGCTGGTCGACCCACCACCGCCGCACGCCGCTGCGGCGAGCGCGAGGCCGGCAACCGCGACGGTGGCCGGAAGACGACGGGTGAACCGGGTACGGAACACGGTCGCAACTCCTTCAGGAATTCGGGGGACAGGTCGCGCGACCATCCAGGCACGGCAGACCAGGAGAGGAGTGTTGCAGTAGAAATCAACATGAGCAAGACTTTTCCGGACATTGTCACCTGGAAGTTTGGTCTGGCTGTTGAACTCGGATTCAATATGGGAGCGCTTGCTCTCTGTGGGTGAGAATCCCCTTACCGAACGGGACCGCGGTCTCACCGCCGCGCTCGTGCCCGCACTGGCCTCCGAGCCGCCCGCACCCTTCCGCGTGCGCCGCTTCCAACCGCTGCCCACTCTCTCGTACGGCGAGGCCGATCAGCACATCGGGGGGCCGGTAGAGCGCGGGTTCGGCGACCACGTGGACCAGACGAACCACTCCGTCGTGGTGGCCGAGAAGGTGGTCGTGAAGTGGATGACACCACCCGTGCCCCTGCCGCATCCGACGCCCACGATCTTCGCTCACCTCGTTGATGCCGGATTCAACGACACCGCTCCTCCTTACGCCGCCCTGACACGCTCCGACGGCGAGTCGGAGCTCCTACTTGCGCTGGTCACGGGGTATTTGCCCGATGCCACGGACGGGTGGGAGTGGTGTGTGGACGCGTGTTCGAATGGCGACATCACCTTCGCCGCCGCCCTCGGCCGCCTGGCGGCCAACCTCCACAAGGCCCTCGCCACCCTCCCCCCCGAACCACCCCAGACCACCCCGCCCCCCAGCCAGGCGCCCCTCCCGCCCGGCCACACCTCTGGCCAGGGCGGCTCTTCATCCGGGCCGGCGGCAGGTTCGGGCGGGCTGCTGGAGCGGGCGCGGGCCGCGCTGGAGGAGGCACTGGACCTGACCGGCGGCGCCGACGGGGCCTGGCTGGCCTCCCGGGCCGGCCGGATGCGGGACGAGCTGGCGCCGCTGGCCGGGGCTGCCGCGGGGCCGCGCATCCGGATCCACGGCGACCTCCACGTGGGCCAGATCCTGCGGTGGCGCGACGGTTACGCGGTCATCGACTTCGACGGCAACCCCACGGTCGCCGACGCCACGCCGTACCAGCCGCCCGCCCGCGACGTCGCCCAGCTCACCACGAGCCTGGAGCACGTCGCCCAGGTGGCGATCAGGCGCCGTGGCACCCCGCCCGCCGACGCCGCCGCCTGGGCCGCCAGAGCGCGAGCCGAGATGCTCGACGCCTACACCGGCGCCTGCGACCTGCTCGACGCGAGCCTGATCCGCCCCTTCGAGGTGGAGCAGGAGTGCCGCGAGCTCATCTACGCCGCCCGCCACCTGCCGCGCTGGCGCTACGCCCCCATGGGCGTCCTGCACACCTGGTACGAGAAAGACGAGGACCCGACGTGAACCCCGAGCTGTTCCTGGCCGACCTGGAGGCCAAGCCGCAGGCGCTGGCCGAGCTGGCGGAGTCGCTGGCCGACGACCCGTTCGCGGCCGTGCCCGACGACGTGCGGCGGGTGGTGTTCCTGGGCATGGGCAGTTCCCGGTACGCCGCGGGTGTGGCGGCGCTGCGGCTGCGGGCGGCCGGGGTGGACGCGGTGGCCGAGTACGCCTCGGCCCGGGCGTCGTACCCGGCGGCGCCGGGGACGCTGGTGGTGCCCATCTCGGCCACCGGCGGCAGCCGCGAGACCCTGGACGCCGTCGAGCGGTACCGGGGCAGGTCCGGGTTCGTGGCGGCGCTGACGAACGTGCCGGGGTCCAAGGTGACCGAGGGCGCGGACCTGGTCGTCGACATGCTCGCGGGCGAGGAGCGGGGCGGCGTGGCCTGCCGTACCTTCCAGCACACGCTCGCGCTCCTGCTGGCGCTGGAGGCGCGGCTGAGCGGCGGGCACCGCGGCGTGGCCCAGCTGGTCTGGCAGGCGGCCGAGGCCACCGCCGACCTGCTGGACCGCCGCGAGCAGTGGCTGCCCCGCGCCATCGAGCTCCTGGACGGGCCGCACGGCGTCTACACGATCGCCCCGGCCGAGCATCTGTCGTCGGCCGAGCAGTCGGCGCTGATGTTCCGCGAAGGCCCGCGGCGGCCCGCCGACGCCTGTGAGACCGGCGACTGGTCGCACGTGGACGTGTACCTGACCAAGACGCTCGACTACCGCGCCATCCTGTTCCCGGGCTCGGCCTACGACGCCCAGGCGATGGACTGGGCCGGGCAGCGCGGCTCCACGATCCTCGCGGTCGGCGCGGACCTTCCGGGGGCGGCGGGGACGATCCGGTACGCCCACGACGACCGGCCCGACGTCGCCCTCCTCACGGAGACGCTGGTCGCCGAGCTGGTCGCCGCCCACTGGTGGTCGGCTACCGCTGCCTGAACCGGCGGCGGTGCAGCTCCCTGACCTCCTCGGTGAGCTCGGGCGCGGGGCCGTCCACCACGGCCCCCGGCACCACCGCCCGGATGGACAGCGGGGCCACGGCCGAGGCGGGCACCCCCAGCTCGGTCAACCACGCGCTCAGCTGCTCGGACGAGGCGGCGTACACGATCCGCCCCAGCCCCACCCAGCCGTGCGCGGCGGCGCACATCGGGCAGTGCTCGCCCGAGGTGTACACGGTGGCCGCCGCCCGCTCCCCCGGCGTCAGGTTGGCCGCCGCCCAGCGGGCGATCTCGAACTCCGGATGCCGCGTCCCGTCACCGCCGGCCACGTGGTTGTGATCCTCGAACACCACCTCCCCCGCGGCCGACACCAGCACGGACCCGAAGGGTTCATCCCCCTTCTCCAGCGCCTCGGCCGCCAACTCCACACATCGCCGCAGGTAGGTCAGATCCTTGTCATCCATCCCCCCACCCTGCCACCCTTCCGAGCCCGCCTCGGGGAACCCGGTCCCCTCGGGACGGACGCCTGAGGTGCCCCGGGGGCTCCGGGCAGCCCCTGACCACCCCTCCCGAGGCGGGTCAGGGGGTGTGCCGGTAGAACGGGGTGGGGATCGGGTCCAGGGGGGTGTTGCCGAGGATCAGGTCGGCCGACTTCTCGGCCAGCATCATGACCGGCGCGTAGATGTTGCCGTTCGTCACGTACGGCATGGCCGAGGCGTCCACCACGCGCAGCCCGTCGAGCCCGTGCACGCGCATGGTCTCCGGATCCAGGACCGACAGGTCGTCCGTCCCCATCCGGGCGGTGCACGAGGGATGGAGGGCGGTCTCGCCGTCCTTGCGGACCCAGTCGAGGATCTGCTCGTCGGTCTCCACCGACGGCCCGGGTGAGATCTCGCCGCCGTCGAGCCCGTCCCAGGCGGGCTGGGCCAGGATGGCGCGGGCGTGGCGGATGGCCTCGACCCATTCGCGGCGGTCCTGCTCGGTGGAGAGGTAGTTGAAGCGCAGCTCCGGCTTGATCCGGGCGTCGGGCGAGGAGATGCGCACCGAGCCGCGGGCGTCGGAGTACATGGGCCCGATGTGCACCTGGTAGCCGTGCCCGCCCGCCGGCGCGGAGCCGTCGTAGCGGACGGCGATCGGCAGGAAGTGGAACATCAGGTTGGGGTAGGCCACGTCGTCGTTGGAGCGGATGAAGCCGCCGGCCTCGAAGTGGTTGGTGGCGCCGGGTCCGCCGCGCAGGAACAGCCAATTGGCGCCGATGAACGGGCGGCGCCACATGGCCAGCGACGGCTGCTGGGAGACCGGTCGCAGGCAGGCGTGCTGCACGTAGACCTCCAGGTGGTCCTGGAGGTTGGCGCCGACGCCGGGCAGGTCGTGCACGACGGGTACGCCGACGCGCTCCAGCAGGTCCTTCGGGCCGACGCCGGAGACCTGGAGCAGCTGCGGGGTGTTGATCGCGCCGCCGCACAGGATGACCTCCTTGGCGTCCACGCGCCTGCCGTCGCAGATCACCCCGACGGCCCTGGTGCCCTCGAAGACGACCTTCTCGACGAAGGCCCGGGTGCGCACGGTCAGGTTGGGGCGGTGCCGTACCGGATGGAGGTAGGCGCGGGCGGCGCTGAGGCGGCGGCCGCGGTGGAGGTTGCGGTCGAAGGCGGCGAAGCCTTCCTGCCGGTAGCCGTTGACGTCGTCGGTGAGCGGGTGGCCGGCCTGCTGGACCGCGGCGAAGAACGCCTCGAACAGCGGCCCCCGGGCCGGGCCGCGTTCGAGCGTGAGGGGGCCGTGGCCGCCGCGCCACTCGTCCTCGGGGGCGGCCAGGCAGGTCTCCATCTTCTTGAAGTACGGCAGGCAGTGGGCGTAGTCCCAGGACTTCATGCCGGGGTCGGCGGCCCAGCGCTCGTAGTCCAGCGGGTTGCCACGCTGGAAGATCATGCCGTTGATGCTGCTGGAGCCGCCGAGCACCTTGCCGCGGGCGTGGTAGACGCGCCGGTCGTTCATGTGGGGCTCGGGCTCGGACTCGTACTTCCAGTCGTAGAAGCGGCTGCCGATGGGGAACATGAGCGCCGCCGGCATGTGGATGAACACGTCCCACGGATAGTCGGGGCGCCCGGCCTCGAGCACCAGCACCCGGGTCGACGGGTCCGCGCTCAGCCGGTTGGCCAGCGCGCACCCCGCCGATCCGCCACCCACGATGACGTAGTCGTAGCTCACCTGGGGATCCAGTCCTTCCACACGATCTTGTTCTCGTCCACCCACTTCTTGGCGGCCTGCTCGGCGGTCATCCCCTCGTTGACCATGTCGCTGGCGACCTTGTTCTGGTGGTCGTTGGTCCAGTTGAAGTTGCGGACCAGCTCGTAGGCCCGGCCGCCGGTCTTGGCGAACTGGGCGCCGACGATCTTGTCGAGCAGGTACGGCGGGTAGTCGCAGGCCACCGCCTTGGTGTCGGTGTCACATCCGATGGCGTACGCGGGGAGGTTGATCTTGACGAGCTTGATCTTGGTGAACAGCCACTGGGGTTCGTAGAAATACATCAGCAGCGGCTTCTTCTTGACGGTCGCCTCCTGGGCGGCCTTGATGAGCGCGTCCTCACTGCCGGAGTAGACGACCTTGAAATTCAGGCCGAGGTTGCTGATGATCGCCTCGTCGTTGGTGACGAACGTGGGATCACCCGCCAGGAACTGTCCGACATTTCCAGACTTGGCGGTCTTGAAGAGCGCGGCATACTTGTTCAGATTTCGATAGTTCGTGATGTCTGGATATTTCCTGACCATCCACTCAGGGACATACCATCCGATCACCCCTTTGTTCCCCGTCAAACCCGCGGGAAGCGCCGCCTTCTTCTCCTCGATCCACTCCTTCTTCTCCGCCGGATGGCCCCAATTCTCGACGATCACGTCCACCTTGCCGGCGGCGAAATCGGGCCACGACTTGTCTTCGGTGATCTTGCGCGTCTGCACCTTGTAACCGAGCTCGTTCTCCAGCAGGTACGCCATCACGGCCGCGGTCGCCTCGTAGCCGACCCAGCCGTGAACGTCGATCTTGACGGTGCCCTGCGAGCCCGGCGCGGCCTTGGGCTCCTCGGCGGTGCAGGCGGACAGCAGCAGGACCGCGACCAGCAGCCCCGCGATCGGTTTGACAGTCATCACAGGTCCTCGTGGCCGCGACCCCGGAAGGGCCGCGGCCTGACGGGGGTCACTTGGGAATCCAGGCCTGCCACTTGGCGCTGTTGGCCACGATCCACTTCTTGGCCGCCTCCTCACCCGACATGCCGTTGTTGGTCATGTCGTCGGCGACGGCGTTCTGGTCCTCGTTCGTCCAGGTGAAGTTCTTGACCAGCTCGTATGCCTTGCCGCCGCTCGTCGCGAACTTCGTGCTGACGATCTTGTCGAGGTCCATCTCGGCGTAGTCGCAGGCCACCTTCTTGGCGTCGGCGTCGCAGCCCTCGGTGTACGCGGGCAGGTTCACCCGGGCCAGCTCGGTCTTGCTGAAGAGCCAGTGCGGGTCCCAGAAGTAGAACAGCAGCGGCTTCTTCTGCTCCTGCGCCTGCTGCGCGCCCTTGATCAGCGCCGCCTCGGAGCCGCCGGTGACGACCTTGAGGTTGAGCTTGAGGTTCTTGATCAGGGCGTCCTCGTTGGAGACGTACGACGGGTCGCCGAACAGCAGCTGGCCCTTGTCACCCGACTCGGAGGTCTTGAACAGGCCGGCGTACTTGTTCAGGTTCTTGTAGTCGGTGATGCCCGGGTACTTGTCCACCATCCACTTGGGGATGTACCAGCCGATGACGCCCTTGTTGCCGGTCGAGCCGGCGGCCTGGGCCACCTTCTTCTCGTCGATGTACTGCTTCTTGAGGTCCGGGTGGCCCCAGTTCTCGATGATGACGTCGACGTCGCCGGTCTCGAAGCCCTCCCAGGCGAGCTGCTCCTTGATCTCGGGCATCTCCACGGTGTAGCCGAGCTCGTTCTTCAGCAGGTAGGCCACCACGTTGGCGCTGGCCTCGTAGCCCACCCACGGATTGATCGCGATCTTCACGGTGCCGCCGCCGGACGCGGGCGCGGCGGCGCTCTCCGAGCCTTTCGGCGCAGCGACCTTGCCGGTCGTGTCTTCCACCTTGGCGCCCCCGCAGCCCGCGGCGGCCATGCCAAGCACGAGAAGGCCTGCGAGCAGGCGAATCTTCATGTCAGCTTCCTCTGTTGGGGGGACGGGCGCCTGTCCGCGCCCTGCGTGATCCGGTCGAGCATGATGCCGAGCAGCACGATGGCCACGCCCGCGGCGAAGCCCATGCCGAAGTCCGTGCGCTGGGAGAATCCGGAGACGACGTCGTAGCCGAGCGCGCCACCCCCGACCATGGCGCCGAGCACCACCATGGCCAGCGTCATCACGATGCCCTGGTTGGCGGCGAGAAGGATGGACCTGCGCGCCATCGGCAGCTGGACCTTGCGCAGGAGCTGCCCGGGCGTGGAGCCGGCCGACAGCGCCGCCTCCACCGCGGTCGGTGCCACCCCGCGCAGCCCCTCCTCCACCAGCCGCACCACCGGCGGCACCGCGTAGATCACCGAGGCGAAGATCGCGGTGAAGCGGGTGGCGCCGAACAGCGCCAGCGCCGGGAGCAGGTAGACGAAGGAGGGCATCGTCTGGGCGGCGTCGAGCAGCGGGCGCTGGACGGCGGAGTACCGGTCGGAGCGGGCGGCGGCGATGCCCAGCAGCAGGCCGAGGGCCAGGGTGACGGCCACCGCGACGACGACCATGGTCAGCGTCTGCATGCTGTGCTCCCACAGGCCCAGAAGGGCGACCGCCAGCAGGCAGCCGAGGGCCGTCAGCGCCGGCCGTACGCCGCTCGACCACCAGGCGAGGGCGAGCACGGCGGCGGCGACCAGCCACCAGGGGGCGGTGGTGAGCAGGCCGTCGAGCGGGTTCAGCAGCAGGACGGTGGTGAGCTCCTTGAGGGCGTCGGTCACCGGGTACCAGGTGCGCTCGGCCCAGCGGACCGCCGCGTTCACCGGGCCGCCGATCTGCAGTACCAGCCCGGCGGGGAAGGCGGGCGGCAGCACGAACGTCAGCACGAGGCCCGCGGCGGCCAGGACGGCGGCGGCGGCCAGCCGGAGCCGGTCGAACCCGGCGTGCAGGCGGCGCCGGGCGGCGGCCATCGTGGTGCGGTCGAGCACGACGGCCATGACCACGATGGCCAGGCCCGCCGGGAGCATGATGCCGACGTTCTCCCTGGACAGGCCCTTGATGATGGCGGAGCCGAGTCCGGGGGCGGCGATCAGGTTGGCGATGACGACCATCGACAGGGCCATCATGATCGTCTGGTTGACCGCGAGGGTCATGGTCGAGCGCGCCAGCGGCAGCCGTACCTTGAGCAGGGTCTGCCAGCGGGTGGCGCCGAGGGAGTCCGACGCCTCGACGGCGGTGGGCGAGACCTGCTCGATCGCCAGCGCGGTGATGCGGATCGCGGGCGGGATGGCGTAGATGATCGTGGCCGCGGCGCCCGCCGGGGCGCCGATCTGGAAGAACAGCACCATCGGCGCCAGGTAGGCGAACGTCGGCATGATCTGCATGTAGTCCAGCACCGGCGTGATCGCCTTGCGCACCCGCGGGGAGCGGCCCGCCCAGATGCCCAGCGGGAGCCCGATCAGCAGCGACAGCAGCACGGCCGTGGCGACCAGCGCGAGGGTGGAGACGCTGAGGTCCCACACGCCGAGCACGCCGAAGGAGGCGAAGCCCAGCACGCCGAGCAGCCCGATCCGCCAGCCGCCCGCCAGCCAGCCGAGCGCGCCCGTGACGCCGATCAGCCCGGGCCAGCCGAGCGCGCGCAGCACGGTGTCGAAGCTCTGGAAGACGCCGTCGATGAACAGCCGGATGTAGTTGACGAAGTAGAGGAAGACCGGGCTGGCGTTCTTGTTGTCGTCCACCCACTCGCGCGCCTCGGTGAGCGCGGTGAACGGCGCGGCCTCGTCGTCGTGCGGGAGCGTTCCCACTCCGCGGAAGACCATATAGCCGGCGGCGAACGCGACCACCGCCGCGGCGGGAACGGCCCACCTGGGCACCTTCAGGCGGGGCGGGGTCCTGACCGCGGTCGCGCTCATGTCCCGGCCCGTACGGCAGGCGCGTCGTGCCCGGCCAGGAACGTGAGCAGGTCCACCCGGTCCACGACGCCGGCCAGTTCCTCGCCGTCCACGACCCGGATCGGGCGGGCCGAGCTGGAGGCGACCTCGATCGCGTCCTTGACCAGGGTCGTGGCGGGCAGGGCCGGGCCGTCCAGGGCCTCGCCCGGCTCGGGCGGTCTGCAGATCCAGCGCAGGGTGAGCACGTGGCTGCGCGGCACGTCGCGCACGAAGTCGGCCACGTAGTCGTCGGCCGGGGCGCCCACGAGCTCCTCCGGCGTGCCGAGCTGCACGATCGAGCCGGAGCGCATGATGGCGATGCGCTCGCCCAGCTTGAGCGCCTCGGACAGGTCGTGGGTGATGAAGACCATGGTCTTGCCGACCTCGCGGTGGAGCCTGATCACCTCGGCCTGCATGTCGCGGCGGATGAGCGGGTCCAGGGCGCTGAAGGGCTCGTCGAAGAGCATGACCTCGGGGTCGACGGCGAGGGCGCGGGCCAGGCCGACGCGCTGCTGCATGCCGCCGGAGAGCTGGTCGGGGTAGGCGTCGGCGTAGCCGTCGAGGCCGACGAGGGAGAGGATCTCGCGGGCCCGCGCGTGCCTGGCGGCCTTGGCGGCGCCCTGGATCTCCAGGCCGTAGGCGACGTTGTCGATGACGCGGCGGTGGGGCAGGAGGCCGAAGTGCTGGAAGACCATGCTGACGCGGTGGCGGCGGATCTCCCGCAGGCGGACGGGGCCGGCGGAGCCGATGTCCTCGCCGCCGATGGAGATCTCGCCCTGGCTGGGTTCGATGAGCCGGGTCAGGCAGCGCACGAGCGTGGATTTGCCGCTTCCCGAAAGGCCCATCACCACGAAGACCTCGCCTGGCCGCACCTCGAAGCTCACGTCCCGCACGGCGGCGGTGCAGCCGGTCTTCTCCCGGAGGGCGGGCGCTTCCAGATGCTTGTCTTCACTGTTCAGCACCTTTTTCGCGGCCGATCCGAAGATCTTCCAGAGTCCGTTGACCCGGATGGCCGCGCTCTCGGGAGCAAGCCCCATTTTGCCTCCCGTAGGTAGCTAGGACGGGGGCCAACATATGGGGTTAATAGCGCAAATCACAACGCCGTGACCGTCCAGATACCGGGGCGCTTCCCCGGCGTTACTACCTTGGAACGCGACAAACGCCCTTATCCGGACAAGCTCCCCCTTAAGTTGATATTCCAGGCCGAAAGATGGAGCCCCAGCTTCTCGCCGCGCAAGCCCCAAGACTCGAAACTTCGCGCGTAATGTTCGATTGGCCGCAGTAGTCGGGGTGTGTTCCAATTACCCCCACTTGCTGGATTTCCCCAAGGGCCACACGGTCTTCCAAAATACGCCGATATGGGCGGCGAGAGGTTGAGCTCGGTGAGCACACAGTTGGCTGAAAGGCAGGCAAGAGCCGCCGACGAGGGAGGATGGCGGCTTCGCAACTGGCGGGTCCGGGCGCGGCTGATCTCTTTGATCCTGATCCCGACCGCCGCCGCCGTGCTGCTCGGCGGCATCCAGATGTTCACCTCCACGGGCGCCGCGGCCGACTACGAGCGCACCAACCAGCTCGCCCGGCTGTCCGAGCAACTCGGTGAGCTCACCCATCAGATCGCCCGCGAACGCGCCGTCGCCGCCTGGTTCATCGCCCGCGGCCGCCCGGAGAACGGCGTGGCCGCGCTCAAGAAGCAGATCACCGAGGTCGACAGCGCCGCCGCCACCGTCAGGAACAGCGCCACGGAACTGTCCGGCGAGCTCACCGGGCGCACCGCCGACGCGCTCGGGGCCACCCTCGCCCGGCTCGACGACCTGACCGGCCTGCGCGAACAGACCACCGGGGGCGACCTGCTGGCCGGCCCCGCCATCGACCTCTACACCACGGTCATCGGCGACCTGATCTCCGTCCACGGCGAACTCAGCAAGGGCACCAACGACGACGAGCTGTTCCGCCAGTCCCAGCTGCTGGTCTCCCTCGCCCGCGCCAAGGAAGCCGTCTCACGGCAGCAGGCGCTGATCACCATTGCCCTGCAGGCCGGCCGCTTCGAACAGGAACAGCTCAAGGCCGTCTTCGGCGAGCAGGCCCGCGAGACCAACGAACGCCGGGCCTTCTCCGCCGAGGCCACCGCCGGCGAACGCCGCCTCTTCGACGAGAACGTCAACGGCGCCGGCACCGAGCGCATGTTGTTCCTGCGCGAGCTCGTGCTCAGCCGCGCCGCCAACAACCAGCCGCTCAAGGGCCTCGACCTGGCCAAGAACGACGACGCCCGCGAATGGTTCGAGGCCGGCGGCACGATGGTCGACGCCATGCGCGCCGTCGAACGCCGCCTGGCCGCCGACATCGTCACCCGCTCCGACCAGCTCACCGCCGCCGAGCAGCAACGCGCCTACATCATCGCCGGCGCCGTGCTCGCCCTGCTCATCGCCGTCCTGCTCATCACCACCGGCGTCGCCCGCTCGCTGGTCCGCCCGCTGCGCAGGCTGCGCGGCGAGGCCCTGGAGATCGCCGGGCGCCGCCTGCCCGAGTTCGTCCAGCGGCTGCGCGAGTCCCGCGACGGCGGCGCCGCCGTCGAAGTACCGCCCATCGGCATCTTCTCCAAGGACGAGGTGGGCGAGGTCGCGCGGGCCTTCGACGAGGTACACCGCGAGGCCGTACGGCTGGCCGGCGACGAGGCCCGGCTGCGCTCCAACGTCAACGCCATGTTCGTCAACCTCTCGCGCAGGTCCCAGACGCTCGTCGAACGGCAGCTCACCCTCATCGAACGCCTGGAGCGCGGCGAGCGCGACGACACCCGGCTCGGGGACCTGTTCAAACTCGACCACCTCGCCACCCGCATGCGGCGCAACTCCGAGAACCTCCTGGTCCTGGCCGGACAGGAGGCCGCCCGCAAGTGGAGCGAGCCGGTCGAACTGCTCGACATCGTCCGGGCCGCGCTGGGCGAGGTCGAAAGCTACGACCGCGTCAGCCTCCAGGTGGAGTCGGCCGCGGCCGTCGCCGGGCAGGCGGTCAGCGACGTCGTGCACCTGCTGGCCGAGCTGGTGGAGAACGCCGTCTCGTTCTCCTCGCGGGACACCCAGGTGATCATCAGCAGCAGCCGGATCGACGGCGGCGGGCTCATGGTCTCGGTCACCGACCAGGGCATCGGCATGAGTCAGGAAGAGCTGTCGCAGGCCAACTGGCGCCTGGCCAACCCGCCCGTGGTCGACGTGTCGGTCTCACGGCGCATGGGACTGTTCGTGGTCGGGCGGCTGGCGTTGCGGCACAACATCCGGGTGCAGCTCCGGCGTCAGGACGTCGGCGGGCTGACGGCCATGGTGCTGATCCCCGAAGGGCTGTTGTCGGCCGTGTCCGAGCAGGTGCTGGAGCCGACCGCCGGGCAGTCGTTCGACTCCTTCGACGCCGTGCCGCACGCCTTCGGCTCCGCGGCGCCGTCCTACGGGTCGTCCTTCGACACCGGGGGGAGCACGCCGAACTTCGACGGCGCCGGCCTGCCCGGCTTCGACGGCGGGGCGGGCAGCATGCCGAGCTTCGACGCGGTCCCGGCCGCGTACGACCAGCCGCCGTACAACTCCTCACCGCTCAACCAGCCGCCGTACAACTCCTCACCGCTCGACCAGCCGCCCTTCAACCCGACGCCGCTCGACCAGCCGCCGTCGCCGTACGCCCCGTCATCGCTCGACCAGCCGCCGTCGCCGTACGCCCCGTCATCGCTCGACCAGCCGCCCTTCAACCAGCCGCCGTTCAGCCCGCCGGCCTACGACCCGCCCGCTGAGCAGCCCTCCCCCGCGGCCGGGCCGCCCGCCGTACCAGCTCAGCAGGCGCCGCTCGACGCGCCCGAGGCCGCGCCGCGCTCCTGGTTCGCCGCGGCCACCCCCTCGGCCGAGTTGACCAGCCCCATTCCCAAGGTCGGCGGCGACGAATATCTGCCCATCTTCGCCGCCGTCGAGAGCGAGTCGAGCTGGTTCACCAAGACCGCGCCCACCCCCGACCACCGGGCCGAATGGCAGTCGCCCGCCGACCCCGCGTGGCAGGCGGCCCGCGCGACCGGCGAACCCGAGCACAGCGGCACCACGTCCTCGGGATTGCCGAAACGCACCCCACGCGCGAACCTGGTTCCGGGCTCCGCTGCCCCGGCGGCACCCCCGCCGCCGGCGCCGCCGATCGACTCCGACCGGTTGCGCAGCAGGCTCTCCAGCTACCAGCAGGGCGTCCAAAAGGGACGCAGCGAGCTTGAGGAGAACCCATGAAAAATCTCAGCCAGGCCGCCAGGGATGTGAACTGGCTGGTCAGCGGCTTCGTCGAACAAGTGCCCGGCGTCGCGCACGCGGTGGTCGTCTCCGCCGACGGGCTGCCGATGGCGTTCTCGCGAGGCTTCCCGCAAGACCGCGCCGACCAGCTCGCCGCCATCGCGGCCGGGCTGATCAGCCTCACCGCGGGCGCGGCCCGCGTCTTCGAAGGCGGCGCGGTGAACCAGACGCTGATCGAGATGGACCGCGGGGTCCTGCTCGTCATGGCGATCAGCGACGGGTCGAGCCTGGCCGTGCTGGCCGCGCCCGACTGTGACATGGGCCTTGTCGCCTATCAAATGACCATCTTGGTGGAGCGCGCGGGGCAGGTTCTGACGCCTGCCGTACGAGCGGAGCTCTCCTCTGCGCGCCCCTGGTGATCGGAGTCGACTGTGGCATCGTGGCATGACGGCCCGCCGGAGGCGGAGCGGAGTTCGCTGGTGCGGATGTACGCCGTCACCGGCGGGCGGACCGCCCCGCGCACCGGCCTGGCGATGGAGGCGCTGGTCTCCTCGGCGACCTCCGCGACGCTGGGCACGGCGTACACACGGGAGTACCGTGCCATCAGCGAACTGTGCCGCCAGGTCAGGTCGGTGGCGGAGGTCTCTGCTTTGTTGAACATCCCCCTCGGCGTGGCCCGCGTACTGATCGCGGACATGGAGGCGGAAGGGCTGGTGCGGATCTACCAGCCGCAGTTGGACGCGGGCTTGCCGGACAGGAGCCTGCTGGAAAGGGTGCTCAGTGGACTACGCAGGCTCTAGCTCGGGCCTCACCTCGACCAAGATCGTGGTCGCCGGCGGTTTCGGCGTCGGGAAGACCACGTTCGTCGGTTCGGTATCGGAAATCATGCCTTTGACGACGGAAGCGGTGATGACGGATGCCTCCGAGGGCATCGACGACCTGGGGCTGATCCCGGGCAAGTCGACCACCACGGTGGCCATGGACTTCGGCCGGCTCTCGTTAGACCGGGAGCTGATCCTTTACCTGTTCGGCACGCCGGGCCAGCACCGGTTCTGGTTCATGTGGGACGACCTGGTGAAGGGGGCGATCGGCGCGGTCGTGCTGGTGGACAGCCGCCGCCTGGCCGACAGCTTCCCGGCGGTCGACTACTTCGAGAACGCCGAAATACCCTTCGTGATCGGGCTGAACGGCTGGAACGGGCAGTTCCCGCACGTCGAGCACGAGGTGCGGGAGGCGCTGACGCTGTCGCCGCACGTGCCGATCGTGCGCACCGACGCGCGCGTCCGCGACGCGGTCAAGGCGACGCTCATCGCCCTCGTCGAACACGCCCTCCGCACCACGACCGCCGCGTAGTCTCCCCCGTCGGTGGGGATCTCCCCAGCTCATACGGCAGGCCACCCCCACGCCACCCGCCGACGCCCGCGGGCGCAGGTCGTGGGGGTCGCTTCTCACGTCGGACACACGACCCGCCGTCACGGCGATGCGCCGGCCGATCACCGGGACCCCGATGACCCGTACGGTGTACCGTACGAGTTGTGACCATCGAGTACACCGGCAAGGGAGACCCCGCCCGCAGCCTCGCCCTGCTCTGGCGGACCAGCGAGCGGGTCAGCCGCAAGGGCAAACCCGACCTCAGCGTGACCCGGATCGTGTGGGCGGCGATCGAGGTGGCCGACTCCGAAGGGCTTCCGGCGTTGTCGATGCGCCGGGTGGCCGAGAAGCTGGGCGTCGGGACCATGTCGCTGTACACGTACGTGCCGGGCAAGCCGGAGCTGCTCGACGTCATGCTCGACACGGTCTACGGCGAGACCGAGCGCCCCGAGGACCCGCCCGGCGGCTGGCGGGAGCGGCTGGCCCAGATCGCCCGGGAGAACTGGCGGCTCTACCTCCGCCACCCCTGGCTGCTCCAGGTGGCCACCTCCCGCCCGGTGCTCGGCCCCAACCTGACCGCCAAGTACGACTACGAGCTGCGCGCCATGGACGGCATCGGGCTGACGGACGTCGAGATGGACGCCGTGCTCACGCTCGTCACCGGCTTCGTCCACGGGACGGCCAGGGGCGCCGTGGAGGCCGCCCAGGCCGAGTCGCGGACCGGGCTGACGGATGAGGAATGGTGGGCGGCGCACGCGCCCTTCCTGGCCCGCATCGCCGACCCGGCCCGCTTCCCGGTGGCCGCCCGGGTGGGCCAGGCCACCGGCGAGGCCCACGGCTCCGCCTACAGCCCGGAGCACGCCTTCGAGTTCGGCCTGGAACGCGTGCTCGACGGCATCGAGGCCCTGATCACCCACCGCACCGGCTAGGCGTCGCGCTTCACCCGCCGCCGCTTCACCCGGCGCGGCTTCACCCGGCGCGGCTTCACCCGCCGCCGCCACATCCGCCGCCCCCGCATCCGCCGCCCCCGCCACTTCCCCCGCCACTGCCCCCGTCGCCGCCTCCCCCATGGCTGCTTCCCCCATGGCTGCTTCCCCCGCCGCCGCCTCCCCCGCAGCCACCCGCCGAGCCGCCTGTGTTGGCCGGGTACAAGTGCCCGTCGGGCCGCGAGCGCCGGGTCAGTTCCCGCACGAGGGCGGGATCCCCCAGGTGGCTCAGCCCGTAGAGGGCGATCGACATGGCCACGTCCGCCCCGATCTCCCCATGCGGATGGGTGAGCCGCAGCCGGTCGAGCAGGCCCCTTCCCGCCCTGCTCAGCGTGAGCGGCCGGTCCTCGGCGTAGAACGACTCCGTCTGCCTGGCCATCAGGTAGCACGCGCCGAACCCGGCCGGCGAGGCCAGCGCCAGCGGCGGTGAGCCCATGACGATCAGCACGACCACGTTGGCCGCCACGCCGCCGAGCGTGAGCTTGACCAGGTGGCGCAACAACTGCCGGCACATGCCGAAGCCCGGCCCTGAGAAGGGGTTGACCAGCAGGCCCAGCCGGCCAGCCGTACCTTGATCTCGGCGGTCGCGGGAGCGGCGGCCACGTGGGCCCTGACGTCACGGACCGCATGGCCGGATTTCGGAGTCTCGGCCAGGAGCGCGAGCACCTTGTCCTCGGCCGGGAAGCCGGAGGAGACGGCCGTGCGCACGTGGCGGAGTAGGCCGCCCCGGCTGACGCGGACCTCGCCGGCCCCCGCCAGCAGTCCGATCGCGGTGTCGGCCACCCGGGCGGGGCCGCCGGCGAGGTAGGCGACCTCGTAGTGGTGGAGCTCGGCCTCCCGGATACCGCTGGTCCCGAGGCGGGCTCGGGCGCGGGCCGGCTCGGCGGTCCCGGCGCCCTGGTTCCGCCTCCGGGTTACGACACGCTCCTGCCCCGCCTTAGGGCAGGCCCCAATCCCATATGTCCGCTTGATGTATTTATCCTGACTTTATAGGGAAGCCTGATCTTTGCTATTCCGCAGGCAGGATCGTCCTGTTTACGATCACGCGGCATCGATGATCGCCTCCGCCAGAGAGGCTCGTGATCGGAGACAAGAGTGGCATTAGGCCGTTCCCGCGTCGGCCGGTTCCAGCCGGTCGCACGCAGGGTCGCCGCGGCGTTAGCCGTCGTCATGGCAGTCACTGCCATCGAGGACCTGCCCGCCCACGCGACACCCACCCCACCTCCTTCCTCCCCCGCCGCCCAGGAAGCGGCTCCGGCGGACCCCTCGGCCGCCGCCCTGAGCACCGCCCCCACCGCACCGGACGAGCCGTCGGCCAAGCTGACCGCCCGCCTCAAGCGCGTCCGCGTCGAGATCGAGCAGGCCCGCACGGAGACCACCTCGACCTACGCCAACCCTGACGGCTCGCTCACGGTGGAAACGTTTTCCGGGCCGATCAGGTACCGCGAGAACGGCGCCTGGGTCCCGGTGGACACCACGCTCACCGCGCTCACCGACGGCAGCGTGAGCGCCCGCTCCCACCAGAAGGACCTGCGCATCGGCGGCCGGTCCCGTGCCGCCGCGACCGACCTGATCACCCTCGGCCCGGTGACCCTGCAGTGGCTGGGCGCGCTCCCGGCGCCGCAGGTCCAGGACGACACCGTCACCTACCCCGAGGCGCTGCCCAAGGCCGACCTCGTGGTGACCGCCACCCGGACGGGCGCCGAGCAGTTCCTCCTGCTCAAGGAGCGCCCCGCCGCCCCGGTCTCCTACCGCCTGCGGCTCAGCGCGCCCGGCTACAAGGCCCGCCAGAGCGCCGGCGGCATCGAGCTGGTCGACAAGAAGGGCAAGGTCGCGGTCACCGTGCCCGCGCCGGTCATGTGGGACGCCAAGGTGGACCAGGGCTCCGGCGAGCACCTGAACCGCGGCGCCGTCACCATGCGCCTGCGCGGCCAGGACCTGATCGTCACCCCCGACCCGGCCTTCCTCGCCGACCCGGCGACCGCCTACCCGGTCACCGTGGACCCGTCGGTCAACATCGGCCAGATCTTCGACACGTTCGTGCAGCAGGGCTACGGCACCGACCAGTCCGGCGCCACCGAGCTCAAGCTGGGCAACAACGGCAGCGGCCAGATCGCCCGCTCGTTCATCACGTGGAAGACGCCCGGCATCGCCGGCAAGAAGATCCTCGGCGCCACGCTGAACCTGTGGAACTTCCACTCCTGGTCGTGCTCGGCCCGCAACTGGGAGGTCTGGACCGCCAACCAGGCCACGACCGCCAGCAGGTGGCCCGGCCCGGCGCTGGCGGCCAAGTACGCCACCTCCGGCCAGACCAAGGGGTTCGGCACCGGCTGCGCCGACGGCTGGGTGAGCGCCAACGTCACCGGCCTCCTGCAGCACTGGGCCGACAAGGGCTGGTCGGAGTCCGGGATGGGGCTGCGCGCCACGGACGAGGGCGACTCCTACGGCTGGAAGCGGTTCAACTCCGGCAACGCCACCAGCCACGTGCCCTACATCTCGGTCACCTACAACAGCTACCCGACGGCGCCGCAGTCCACGTGGCCGTCGCCGCTCAGCGAGCACGGCTCGGCGGTGTGGAGCAACAGCGCCACCCCGCAGTTGCGGGCACACGTCGGTGACGCCGACGGCGGCAACGTGCGCGGCCTGTTCGACGTCTACGACGGCAGCACGCTGGTGCTCGACGACGTCGCCGGCGGCTACGTCGGCAGCGGCGGCTTCTCGGCCACCGGCAACCTGCCCGCGGGCAAGCTCGTCAACGGCCGGACCTACCAGATCAGGGCCTGGTCGAACGACGGCTCGCTGTCGTCGAAGACGTATACGACGCGCACCTTCACCGTGGACACCGCGGCGCCCGCCGCACCCTCGGTGAGCAGCAGCAGCCACCCCGACGCCGGCTGGCAGGGTGACGCGGGCAAGCCCGCCACCTTCACCGTGACCCCCGCCTCCGGCGACGCAGGCTGGATCTCCTACCGGCTCGACGACGGCGTCACCGCCAAGGTGGAGAGCGGCGGCGAGGCCAAGACGTTCAGCGTCACGCCCGCCCAGCCGGGCCCGCACACGCTGACCGTGACCACGATCGACAAGGCCGGCAACGCCTCGCCCGAGGTGGCCAGGACGTTCAACGTGGGCGCCGGCACCGTCTCCGCCCCCGAGGACGCCCACCGTACGGCCCGCCGTACCGAACTCGGGGCGACCGGACGCGGCGAGTACGACCGCGTGACCTTCCAGTGGCGGCGCGCCGAGACCGACGCGTGGGCCGACATCCCGCTCGCCCACGTGCTCGGCGCCGACGGCAGGCAGCTGCCCGCCTGGCCGGTCCAGGCCAGTGTGAACGGCGGCACCGCGACCGTGTCCGGCCTGACCTGGAACCTCGTGGACCAGCTCGGCGGCGACGGCGCCGTGCAGGTGCGGGCGGTCTTCGGCAACGCCTCGGGCGCGACCTCCGCGACCTCGGCCACCGACGTGGTCGCCGACCGGGCGGCCAGCGGCGCGGCCACCGAGGAGCTCGGCTCCGGCACGCTCAACCTGCTGACCGGCGACTTCCGGCTGAACGGCAGCGAAGCCGAGCTGTTCGGCCTGTCGCTGTCCCGCACCGCCTCCTCGCGCGACACCAAACTCGGCGCCAAGATCGCCGGGCAGGTCTCGCCGTTCGGCCCCGAGTGGTCGGCGGGCGGCGTGTCCGAGGTGGCCGCGTCGGAGTACGCCACGCTGCGCGAGACCTCGGCCAGCTCCATCGAGCTGACCATGGTCGACGGCACGCCGATCCAGTTCACCAAGACCTCCTCCGGCTGGAAGGCCGAGGAGGGCGCCGAGGAGCTGACGCTCACCGGGACCTACACGCTCAAGGACGCCGACGGCGTGGTGACCACGTTCGTCAAGAGCGGCACCACGTTCCTGCCGGCGACCACCAGCCCGCCGGGTGAGAACAACGTCACCCGCTACGTCTACGAGACCAACCGGCTGAAGGCGATCATCGCGCCGACCGGCGCCGTGGCCGACCCGGCCGCCGACTGCGCGCTGCCCGCGCCCAAGGCCGGCTGCCGGGTGCTGGAGCTGGTCTACTCGGGCGACCGGGTCGGCCAGGTGCGCTTCCACGACTCGGGCACGCCCGTGGCCGTGGCGCAGTACTCCTACGACGCCAACGGCCGCCTGTCCGCGGCGTGGGACCCCCGCGTCTCGCCACCGCTGAAGACCGTCTACGGCTACGACGCCGCCGGCCGCATCACCTCGCTCACCCCGCCCGGCGAGCTGCCCTGGACCTACGCCTACGACGCCGAGGGCCGCCTGCTGAGCGCCTCGCGTCCCGGGCTGAAGCCGGGCACCGCCGACCAGGTGGAAGGCGAGGCCAAGACCTCGATCGTCTACGACGTGCCGCTGGACAGGGCCGGAGGCGGCCCCGCCGACCTCAAGCCCCAGCACACCAGGGCGTGGGGGCAGAGCGACAACCCGACCGACGCCACCGCCGTCTTCCCCGCCGACCAGCTGCCGGGCAGCGGCTGGGCACGGGCCACGGTGACCTACCTCGACGCCTCCGGGCGCGAGGTCAACACCCTGACCCCTGGCGGCCACGTCACCACGACCGAGCACGACAAGTTCGGCAACGCCGTACGCGAGCTGACCGCGGACAACCGCGAGCTGGCGCTCGGGACCTCCGCCCGCCTGGCCGAGCTCGGCGTCTCCGGCCTCGGTACGGCAGAGCGCGCCGAACTGCTGTCCACCAGGTCGCTCTACAGCGAGGACGGCCAGCGGGAGACCGAGGAGTTCGGCCCCCTGCACGTCGCCGACGAGGGCGTGGTCAGGAAGCACACCGTCAACGCCTACGACGAGGGCCGGCCGGCCGACGCGCCGACCAAGAACCTCGTCACCAAGGTGAGCGTCGGCGCCCGCCCGCTCAACGCCGGCGCCGACACCGGCGTCAGGACCACGACCACCGAGTACGACTGGAAGCTGGGCCTGGCCACGAAGACGGTCAAGGACCCCGGCGGCCTGAACCTGGTCACCACCACCGCCTACGACGCCGAAGGAAGGGCGACCAGGTCGACGCTGCCGAAGGGCAACGACGCGGCCACCGTGGTGACCGCCTACTACACCGCGACGGGCGCCGCGCCCTGTGGCGGCAAGCCGGCCTGGTCCGGCCTGGTCTGCCGGGTGGCGCCGGCCGGCAAGGTCGTCGGCGGGGGCGCGAACCCCGACGAGATGCCGGCCAAGCTCACCACGTACACCCGTTTCGGCAACCCGGCCACGGTGGCCGAGACGGCCAACGGCGTGACCAAGACCACCCACACCGCCTACGACGCGGCCGACCGGCCGCTCACCTCGTGGTTCACCGGCGGGCTCGGCAAGCCGCTGCAGACGAGCAACCTGTACTACGCGCCGGACAGCGGCGACGTGCAGGAGAAGCAGCGTCTCGACGCCGCGGGCGCCGTCACCGAGCGCGTCGTGGAGGTGCACGACAAGCTGGGCCGGACGATCTCCTACACCGACGCCGACGGCGGCGTGACCAGGACGGAGTACGACCTGCTCGGCCGTACCGTCAAGGTCTCCGACTCGGCGCCGTCCAGCCGCGTCTACGCCTACGACCACGCCGCGGAGCCCCGGGGCCTGGCCGTCTCGGTGACCGACTCGGCGGCCGGCACGTTCACCGCCGCCTACGACGCCGACGGCCAGTTCGCCGCCGGCGGCCTGCCCGGCGGGCTGCGCGTGACCGCGATCGACGACGAGACCGGTGCGGACGTCTCCCGCGTCTACACCAAGGACGGCGTCGCCGAGCCGATCATGAGCGAGCAGGTCGTGGAGTCGGTGCACGGGGCGTGGATCACGCACACGCGCAGCGACGCCGGCTACGAGCGCGTCTACGGCTACGACCAGGCCGGCCGGTTGACCTCGGCCAAGGAGACGCTGGGCGAGCGGTGCGAGCTGCGCGCCTACGGCTTCGACGCCAACACCAACCGGACCAGGAAGTCGGTGCGCGAGTGCGCGGCCGACGAGTCCTCGGCCACGGTCACCACCTGGGGCTATGACTCCGGCGACCGGCTGACCGGCCCGTCGTACGACCAGCTCGGCCGCACGACGTCGCTGCCCGGCGGCGCCGCGTTCGAGTACCACGTCAACGACCTGGTCGCCAAGCAGAGCCTCGGCGGCAAGGAGATGACCTGGACGCTCGACCCCGCCGACCGCTTCCGCGCGGCCACCGGCGAGGCGGGCACGTCCGTCAACCACTACGACGCCGAAGGGGACACCCCGTCCTGGATCAGCGGGCCGAACGGGCAGCTCTCCAGGAACGTCAACGGCGTCGACGGCGACCTGGCCGCCGTCACCGCCGGCCCCGGGCAGGTGCGCCTCCAGCTCACCACCCTGCACGGGGACGTGGCCGCCGAGCTCGCGCTCGACACCGGCGCGGCGACCGTGCTGGACGCCGACGAGTTCGGCGTCTCGCGCTCGCAGGCCCGCCGCTACAACTGGCTCGGCGGCAAGCAGCGCTCGGCCGAGACGCTGGACGGCGTGATCCTCATGGGCGTCCGGCTCTACTCGCCGGAGCTGGGCCGGTTCCTGCAGATCGACCCGGTCGCCGGCGGCAGCGCCAACGCCTACGAGTACTGCCTCGGGGACCCGGTCAACTGCACCGACCTCGACGGCCAGTGGGCCTTCCTGGTGCGCATCGGCATCCAGGCGTGCATCCGCTGGTGCGCCAGGGGCGGGCGCGCGGCCTGGGGCGCGGCCAGGAAGTGGGGCCCGCGCGCCTGGAGCTGGGGCAAGCGGTGGGGCCGCCGGGGCTACCGGGCCGGCTACCGCGTCAGCCACTACGGCCGCGTGGCGGCCAGCCGGGGCAGCTACTTCGGCGCCATGGCCGGCGCCGGGTACGGCGGCTACTGCGGCTGGCGGACCCGGTCGTGGAGGTGCGCGTACGGCGCGGCGGCCTGGGGCGGCGGAGCGGTGCTCGGCGCCGTGGGCGGCACCGGGTACGGCGTCTACCGTGGCTGGAAGTACGGCCGCAAGATCTGGAAGCGCTGGCGGGGCATCTTCCGCTGATCCGGATTGACGAAGGAGCGGCCCTCTCCCCGATCGGGAGAGGGCCGCTCCGCCGTACCGGCAGGTGTCAGACGTGCGCGGCCCGGATGCGGACCACGTGCTCGACCAGGGCGATCAGCGTGGCCTTGACCGACTCGCGGTGACGCGCGTCGGTCTGCACGATCGGGACGTGCGCGGGCAGCGCCAGCGCCTCGCGCACCTCCTCCTCCCCGTGCGGGAACTGGCCGTCCCAGCCGTTGACGCCCACGACGAAGGGCAGCTTGGCCTCCTCGAAGTAGTCGATCGCGGGGAAGCTGTCGGCCAGGCGGCGCGTGTCCAGCAGCACGACGGCGCCGATCGCGCCGCGGACCAGGTCATCCCACATGAACCAGAAGCGGTGCTGACCGGGCGTGCCGAACAGGTACAGGATGAGGTCCCGGTCGAGCGAGAGCCGGCCGAAGTCCATCGCCACCGTGGTGGTCTGCTTGTTCGGAGTCATGCCGAGGTCGTCGATGCCCGCGGACGCGTCTGTCATGACCGCTTCCGTGGTGAGCGGGAGGATCTCGGACACCGCCCCCACGAACGTCGTCTTGCCCACGCCGAAGCCCCCGGCCACGACGATCTTCGTCGAGGTGAGGCCGGCGCTAGAGCCTGCGAAGTCCACTGAGCACCCTTTCGAGCATGTTGAGGTCTGGCTGTCCCTGGGCGAGACGCGGCTGGTGGAGGCGGACGAGTCCTTCGTCGGACATGTCCGCCACCAGCACACGCGCCACGCCGAGCGGCACCCGGAGCAGCGCCGAGATCTCGGCGACCGACCGGAAGGTGCGGCAGAGCTGCATGATGGCATCCTGCTCGGGGGTGAGCAGGGACAGCTCGTCATCAGGGACCGACATGGACGACACCAGCGTCTCCATGGCCAGGTGATAGCGCGGTTCTGACCGACCGCCGGTTACCGCGTATGGGCGGAACAGGGGCT
Source organism: Nonomuraea typhae (assembly GCF_009760925.1). Lineage (GTDB taxonomy): Bacteria > Actinomycetota > Actinomycetes > Streptosporangiales > Streptosporangiaceae > Nonomuraea > Nonomuraea typhae. The sequence continues at coordinate 432,801 of NZ_VRLV01000007.1, read as the reverse complement.
CGTCGTCCCCGTCACTGCCATACACGGGCCTGTCCCATCAGTCTCATGGCATCACCGCGTCCTGGCGGCCTGGAGCTCCGCACGCAGGGCGGGCGTGAGGGCCTGGCCGGCACGGTCGACGAGCAGCGTCATCTGGTAGGCCACCAGCCCCATGTCGCAGTCGGGGGCGGCCAGCACGGTGAGCACGGAGCCGTCGCTGATCGCCATGACCAGCAGCAGGCCGCGCTGCATCTCCACGACCGTCTGGGTGACGGCGCCGCCCTCGAAGACCCGGGAGGCGCCGACCGTCAGGCTGAGCAGCCCGGCGGAGACGGCGGCGAGCTGGTCGGCGCGGTCCGGGGGGAAACCCTCGGAACTGGCCAGGCACAACCCATCGGCGGAGACGACGACGGCGTGGGCGACCCCGGGAGTGTTCCTCACGAAGTCGGTGATCAGCCAGTCGAACCGGTGCGCCTCGTGGCTAAGGGTAGTCACGCTACCTCCCTAGCGGCAGGACGCTCGCTCACTCTTGTTCCTCCTGTTCACGTACCACTTCCGCGCGACCACGGCGCACGCCTTGCTGGAAGCTGGCCATCCGGCTGCGGACCCGGTCCGCGGAGACCGGCGGCATCGGGGAGAGCGACTGGGCCGGTTGGCCCGCCGTACCCGGCACCAGGTTGGCCTTGGGCGTGCGTTTGGGCAGCCCGGCGGAGGTGAGGCCGCCGAGGCTGGGGTCGCTGGCGGCAGCCGCCGCGCGCCAACCGGCGTCGGCGGGAGTTCGCCACGTTTCCTCCCCAGAGGGTACGTCCTGCGGGGGCGCGCCCTCATCCCGCCTGGGCAACTCCGCGGCTTCGGGCTGCTCGTCGGCCGCGGGCTTGCGGAACCAGGCGGACTCGACGGCGGCGAAGATCGGCAGGAACTCCTCCTGCTCCGGCTCCATCGGGGAGACGTCCACCGACGGCACGTCGTTGCGCCACTGCTCGCGGCCGCGCGACTCGCCCGTGGTGTACGGCTGGCCGACGGGCGGCCGGGTGGCCGGGGGCGTCGGGTAGCCGCCGTTGGGCCGCGGCTGGGCGGCTTGGAAGGATCCAGTGGAGGCCGCGGGGAAGGCCCCGGTGCCGTTGCGCGTGGGGAAGGCGCCGGTGCCGGGGGCGGGCGGCTGCTCGGTGGGGGGGCGCGCGTCCAGGCTCGGGTAGGCGGACTGCTCCGCACCCGGGTAGGCGGACTGCTCCACACTCGGGTAGGCGGGCTGGTCCGCACCCGGGTAGCCGGACTGCTCCACGCCCGGGAACGCCGGCTGCTCCGCACCCGGGAACGCGCCGTGGGCGGGCTGCTGGTCCACGCCGGGATAGGCGGACTGCTCCACGCCGGGATAGGCGGGCTGCTCGAGGCTCGGGAACGACGGGTGCTGCTGGGCCGGCTGACGGCGCGGCAGCGGGTCGGCCGGCGCCGGGGCGCTGGGGAAGGACGGGTTGCTCGGGAACGAAGGGAACGTGCCGCTGTCCTGCCGGAAGGCGCCGCCGTCGGTGTCGGCGGTGAAGCCGGTCAACCGGCCGCGTTGGGCGGTCAGTTCCTGGGATTCGTAGCTGCTGCTGCCGAAGGAGTTGAAGGTCTGCGCGGCGGCCCCGAAGGCGGGCTGCGCGGGGACGGTGCCGCCGCCGAAGGCGGGCCGCTGCGCGGCGGGCTGCGGCTGCGAGCCGTCCGGGATGAGCGTGGGCGGCAGCAGCACCATGGCGATCAGCCCGGCGCCCTCGCCCTTGCGGAGCTGGACCCGGATGCCGTGGCGCAGCGCCAGGCGGCCGACCACGAACAGGCCCATACGCCGGGAGACCGACACGTCCACGACCGGCGGCTCGGCCAGGCGGCGGTTGGCCTCGCCCAGTTCGTCCTCGGTCATGCTGATGCCGGCGTCGCTCACCGACAGCAGGGCGCCGCCGCCTTCGATGATGCTGCTGGAGACGCCGACCTGGCTGTTCTTCGGGGAGAACTGGATGGCGTTCTCGACCAGCTCGGCGACGAGGTGCACGAGGTCGTTGGCGGCGCTGCCGAGCACGGAGGTGGACCGGTGCACCTTGACCTGGACGCGCTCGTAGTCCTCGACCTCCGACAGCGCGGCGCGCACGACGTCGACGAGCTTGGCCGGCTGGCTGCGCCGCCGGGTGGGTTCGTGGCCGGCGAGGACCAGGAGGTTCTCGGAGTTGCGCCGCATGCGGGTGGCCAGGTGGTCGAGCTTGAACAGGTCGGCCAGCCGGGTGCCGTCCTGCTCGCCCTTCTCCAGGCCGTCGATCAGCGAGATCTGCCGCTCGACCAGCGTCTGGGTGCGGCGCGAGAGGTTGACGAACATCGCGCTGATGTTGCTGCGGAGCTCGGCCTCCTCGCCGGCCAGCCGTACGGCCTGGCGGTGGACCTCGTCGAACGCCTTGGCGACCTCGCCGATCTCGTCCTGGCCCTCGATGTCGATGGGCCGCACCTCACCGGCGGAGGTGTCGCCGGTGATGCGCAGCTTGCGCACCACGTCGGGCAGCCGGAAGCCGGCGATGTCGAGCGCCTCGGTGCGCAGGCGGCGCAGCGGGCTGACCATCGAGCGGGCGATCAGGACGGTGAGCAGCAGGACCAGCACCAGCAGCACGAGGATGGCGACACCGGCGATGACCGCGCTGCCGATCTCGCCATTGCGCAGGTCGGCCACGCGCTTGGCGAGGCGCTCCGCGGCCAGGACCTCGATGCCGCCGAGGGCGTCGATGACCTTGCTGTTCTGCTCGAACCAGACGTTGGGGTCCTCGATGAGGTGGTTGCTGAAGACCGCCCCGGCTTCCTTGTTGCCGGCCAGCACGATCGCGCGGGCCTTGGTCAGCTCGCTGTTGTAGTAGTCGCTGCTGCTGAGCGCGTTGCGCAGCTTCATGCCCAGGTCGACGCCGGCTTCGGCGCCGAACAGGGCCTGGGCGTCGAGCTGGCGGGAGTGAGAGGCGATGAAGCGCTGCGCCTCCTGGGCGTCCACCGAGCGGTAGCGGTAGTAGCCGACGAGGAGCTGGTAGCGCTGCTGGGAGATCTCCTCCTTGGCCCGCGCGAGCGCGCTCAGGCCGCGCTGGTAGCCGATGGTGGCGGCGTCCTGGGTGAGCAGGCTCAGCTCGTCGTGCAGGCCCAGAAGGGCGTCGGTGAGCCCGCGGTAGGCGGTCGGGGTCTTGTCGGCGCGGATCTTGGCCACGTTGGACGAGGTGCGCACCATCATGACCGCGTGCTCGACGCGGGGCCCGTAGCCGGCCATGGTGGCCAGGTCGTCCTGGACGCTCTTGAGCAGGTCGTTGACCTCGCGCTGGCGGGCGGTGAGGTTGCCCTTGAGCTCCTTGCCCGCGGCGCCGGCGATGTACATCCACGTGGCCGTGTCACGCTCCAGGCCGATCATCTGGAGGAGGTCGCGGATGCGTCCGCTCTGCTCGGCGGCGGTCTGGGCGCGCTCGTAGACGGTGACGCTCTCGACGGAGGTGACCACGCGGGCGCCGCCGAGGACGACGCCGGCCACGGTGGGCACGAGGATGAGCGCCGTCAGGCGCCAGCGCACGCGCCAGTTGCGCAGGCTGAACTTGGGCAGCGACCGCTTCCCCCGGTCCCGCCTGGCGGCATGGCCGCTGTCGTGGTTCCCCGTAGTCACCGCTGTGCAACCCCTCAATCATCCCGTTCACCAACGGGTATTAAAGCCGTCCACAAGCTATCCGCAGCAACTCACGTACCAGGTCAAAACGGACACAATCGTTACAAACGTGACCGCAGAATGTGTGTTGTTGGTTACCGCAGTGCTGCAAGCACTAGGTCGCGGACTTGCGTCCTCTGCGCGCCGTCGCTGAGGGGGCGCCCGGCACGGTCAACCACGTAGAAGACATCCACCGCCTCCGCGCCGAGAGTCTCCACTCGGGCGGCGCGTACGTCAAGCCCACACTCTCCGAAAGCGCGGCCAATTCGCCACAGAAGCCCCGGCCTGTCATGGGCTCTGACTTCCACCACCGTGGCGGTCGCGGAAGCATCGTCCACCAACGTCACACGGGGTGGCGCCACCGGCACCCGGACCGGTCGCAGCGATCGCGTACGGCGGGCCAAACGCTGCTCGATGTCAAGACGGCCAGCAAGGACCAGACGAAGATCGGCTTCCAGCGTGGCCGGGTCCGGCGGCGTGCCGTACTCGGGGACGACCACGAACTCGATCACCGCCGTGGACCCGGCGGCGGCCGAGGACGCCGAGCGCACCACGAGCCGATGCGCGGCCAGCACCCCCGCCGCGCTCCACAGCAGCCCCGGCCGGTCCGGCGCGACCACCGTGACCGCGCCCCCGTTCACCCGTACGGCCCCGCCACCGTGCCGGGCCAGCGCCACCTGCGCCTCCGACAGGGTCGGCGCCCTGGGCGGCGGCGAGCCGGACAGCGCCGACCGCACCCGCCGGACCAGTTCGGTGACCAGCCCCGCCTTCCAGGCGTTCCACGCCGCCGGGCCGGTGGCATGGCCGTCGGCCGACGCCAGCGCGGCCAGCAGTTCCAGCACCTCGCGCGAGCCGACCGTGCCGGCCACCTTCTCGATCGTCACCGGGTCGTCCAGGTCCCGGCGGGTGGCCGTCTCCGGCAGCAGCAGGTGATGCCGCACGACCGTCGCCAGGATCTCCACGTCCGGCGGCGTCAGCCCGATCCGCGCGCCGATGTCGCGGACCACGACCTCGCCCGTCGCCGAATGGTCGCCCGGCCAGCCCTTGCCGATGTCGTGCAGCAGCGCCGAGATCAGCAACAGGTCCGGGCGGGACACCTCGCGCGTGTGCGCGGCGGCGTTCGCCGCGGCCTCGATCAGGTGCCGGTCCACGGTGAAACGGTGGATCGGATTGCGCTGCGGCCGGTGCCGTACCCGCTCCCAGTCAGGGAGCAGCTTGACAATGATCCCCGCCTGGTCGAGCTCCTCCCAGACCGGCACCGCGGCCCGCCCCGCGCCCAGCACCGCCACCAGCGCGTCACGCGCCTCCTCCGGCCACGGCACCGGCAGCGGAGCCGACTGAGCAGCCAGGACGGAGACCGTCGCGGGCGCCAGCGGCAGCCCGGACCCGGCCGCGGCCGCCGCCGCGCGCAACACCAGCACCGGGTCCTTGCGCGGATCGGCGCCCCGCGCCAGCACCACCTCACCCGCCTGCTCGACCACCCCGTCGGCCAGGGGCCGCCGCCCCCGCGGGCTCGGCCCTGACACCAGCCTGTCAACCGCCCGCCAGGTCACGTCGAACGCGTGTGCGATCGTCCGGCCCGCCTCGGCCAGCCGCCGCATCAGCGCCTCCGCGTCCAGCAGGCCCAGCGCCCCGGCGACCGCGTCCTGCTCCTGCAGCACCAGCCGGTCCGCGCCCCGGCCGGTCACCATGTGCAGCGCGTGCCGCACGTCCAGGACGAGCTCGTACGCCTCGCGGGCCCGCGGGCCCGGCGCCGAGGCCACCCATGCCGCCGCGACCGCCTGCATCGCCTGCAGGTCCCGCAGCCCGCCGCGGCCGTCACGCAGGTCCGGCTCCAGCAGGAAGGCCACCTCGCCGCTGCCCTCCGCCCGCCGGTCGGACATCTCCCGCAACTCCGCCAGCCGGCGGCGCGAATCGGCCCGCCACCCGGCCAGCACCGCCTCCCTCGCCTTGCGGGTCAGCTCCGGGTCCCCGGCCACGTGGCGGGCCTGGATGAGGCCCAGCACCGCCTTCAGGTCCTCCCGCGCCACCTCGACGGCCTCGTCCACGGTGCGCACCGAATGGTCCAGGCCCACGGCCGAGTCCCAGATCGGATACCAGATCCGGTCGGCGACCGCCCCGATGTCCGCCCGGCCCTCGTGCAGCAGGACGAGGTCCAGGTCGCTGCCCGGGGCCAGCTCGCGCCGGCCCAGGCTGCCCACCGCCACCAACGCCGCGCCCGTGCCGTCGCCGGCCGTGCGGAAGAGGTCCTTGAGCCAGCGGTCGGTGTCGGCGGCCCGCGAGGCGCGGGCCGCGGCGAAGGATCTCATCGACTCCTCCCGCAGGCTCACAGCGCCTCGGGGCCACGCTCTCCGGTACGCACGCGGATGACCGTGTCCACCGGGACCGACCAGACCTTGCCGTCACCGATCTTGCCGGTCTGCGCGGCCTTGACGATGACGTCGATCACGTCCTCGGCGTCGTCCTCCTCGGCCAGCACCTCCACGCGGACCTTGGGGACCAGGTCCACTTGGTACTCGGCGCCCCGGTAGACCTCCGTGTGGCCGCGCTGCCGGCCGTACCCGCTGGCCTCGCTGACCGTCATGCCCTTGATGCCGAACTGCTCCAGCGCCGCCTTCACGTCATCGAGCTTGAACGGCTTGATGACCGCGGTGATGAGCCTCATGCGTCCACCTTCTTCGCAACTGTGACGGGGCCCTTGGCCGAGACCACACCGGAGGCGTGGACGCTGCCCAGGTCGTAGCCGGTCTCGGCGTGGGTCGTGACGTCGACGCCGGCCACCTCGGCCTCCTCGGAGATCCGGAAGCCCATGGTCTTGTCGATGACCTTGCCGATGATCCACGACAGGACGAAAGAGTAGAGGCCGACGACGACCGGGCCCAGCACCTGCAGGCCGAGCTGGCTGAGCTGCCCGCCCTCGATGAGGATGCCCTTGTTCTGGCCCGGCAGGAACGGGTAGGCGGCCACGAAGCCCAGCGCCACCGCGCCGATCACGCCGCCGACCAGGTGCACGCCCACGACGTCGAGCGAGTCGTCGAAGCCGAGCTTGTACTTGAGGCCCACGGCGTAGCAGCAGCCGACGCCCGCGAGAAGGCCGATCACCACGGCCGCCCAGGGGTCCACGAACCCGCAGGCCGGGGTGATCGCCACCAGGCCCGCGACCGCGCCGGACGCCGCGCCCAGCGTGGTGGCGTGCCCGTCGCGCAGCTTCTCCACCAGCAGCCAGGCGCCCGCGGCCACGGCGGTGGCCACCTGCGTGTTCATGAACGCCAGCCCGGCGGTCTGGTCGGGCGCCAGCTCGGAGCCGGCGTTGAACCCGAACCATCCGAACCACAGCAGACCGGTGCCGAGCAGGACCAGGGTGAGGTTGTGCGGCCGCATCGGCTCCTTGCGCCAGCCCGCCCGCTTGCCCAGCACCAACGCCAGTGCCAGCGCCGCGGCGCCCGCGTTGATGTGCACCACGGTGCCGCCCGCGAAGTCCTCGATGCCCAGCTGCCCGAGCCAGCCGCCGCCCCATACCCAGTGCGCGACGGGGAAGTACACCACGGTCGCCCAGACCAGCGAGAACAGCACCCACGCCCCGAACTTCGCCCGGTCGGCGATGGCGCCGCTGATCAGCGCGACCGTGATGATCGCGAAGGTGAGCTGGAAGGCGGAGAACACCATCAACGGGAAGTTGTCCACGGCCGCCGCCTCGGCGCTCACCTTGTCGCCGGCCACGATCAGGTTCTCGTAGACCGCGTTGTAGACGCCGGTCAGCCCGACGTAGTCGAGCCCGCCGATGATCTTGTTGAGGAAACCGGTGCCGTCACCGGCGGTGTCGAAGGCCAGCGAGTAGCCGTACAGCACCCAGGCGACGGTCACCACCACGATGCTGACGAACGACATCATCATCATGTTCAGGACGCTCTTGGCCCTGGTCATGCCCCCGTAGAAGAACGCGAGGCCCGGAGTCATGAGCAGCACCAGAGCGGTGCACACCAGCATCCAGGCGGTAGTGCCGCTATCGATCATCGACGCGACCCTCCTTACAGATTGGCGAGTGCCGTGGTTCACGTGTCGCACTGACGTATGACCGGAACTGTCGCCCTGCGTGGTTTCGCGGCTCGACCGGGGGTGTTTCACATGCGTGAATCTCAGGGTGGTGGTGTTTCGTCCTTGTTTCGGATACTGCACAACCCGAATTTCGCGCTTCAGGCCCGGCGGAGGATGCGGTGGAGGAAGTCCTCCACGGCCCGCTCGGCCGCCGCGTGGTCGCCGCCCCTGGCCACCAGCAGGATGCTCTCGTTGATGGCCGCCAGCAGCATGTGCGCGTGGATGTCCAGCGACTCCTCCGGCACCGCTCCGGTGGCGCCCAGGGCGGCCTTCAGCATGCCGAACGCGTAGCGCTCCTCCATGGCCCGCCACCGCTCCCAGCCCAGGACGGCGGGCGCGTCGATGACCACGATGCGCTGCACGGCCGGGTCGCGGGCCAGCCGCAGCCACTCCAGGGATCCCGTGATCAGCGCCTCGGCCGGGTCGGACAGGCCGCGGACGCTCTTGCGGATCTGGTGGGCCACCGTGGCCTCCACCTGCTCCAGGACCGCCTCGAAGAGGGCGTCCTTGCCCGAGTAGTGGTGGTACAGGGCGCCCCGGCTGAGGCCGGTCTCCTGGAGGACGAGCTCGATGGAGGTGCCCTCGTAGCCGTGGCCGGCGAACAACCGGCGGGCCACGGCGAGCACCCGGTCGCGTGTGGCGGCCCCGCGCTCGGCCTTGAGGTTCATCCTCCAACTCTAGACATACCGACCACCAGTCGGTTATTTTCCAGACCGACAGTCGGTTTGTAATCCAGGAGGTTCCATGCTCGCCCATGTAGACCAGGGAAGCGGCCCGGCCACGCTGTTCGTGCACGGCGTCGGGACCAGCTCCTACCTGTGGCGCAACGTCATCGCCGAGCTCCAGGCCGAGCGCCGGTGCATCGCGCCCGACCTGCCCGGGCACGGCGGCAGCCCGGTCCAGGACGACGTCTCGCTCCCCGCGCTGGCCGAGACGCTGGCCGGGTTCTGCGACGAACTCGGCCTCGGCCAGGTGGACATGGTGGCCAACGACACCGGCGGCGCCATCGCCCAGCTCTTCGCGGTGCGGCACCCGGACAAGCTGCGCTCGCTCACGCTGACCAACTGCGACGTGCACGAGAACACGCCGCCCCCGGGGTTCCTGCCCACGGTCGAACTGGCCGCCAAGGGCGAGCTGCTCCCGCTCTTCGAGGTGCTGGCCCAGCGGCCCGACCTGATCAGAAGCAGCGTGTACGGCGACGGCTACGAGCGCATCGACGACCCCCAGGCCCTTGTGGACGCCTACGTGAAGCCGATCCTGGCCAAGCCGGGCGGCGGGCGCGCGTTCGAGCGGTTCCTGGCCGGGATCGAGTCCAAGGTCATGGTCGCCATCGAGTCGCAGCTGACCGTGCTTGCCGTGCCCACGCTCGTGGTGTGGGGTACGGGTGACGCCTTCTTCGGCGTGGAATGGGCGCGATGGTTGCGCGACACCATTCCGGGCGTGCGGGAGGTCGTCGAGATCGACGGCGGCCGGCTGTTCTTCCCCGACGAGCGGGCCGGCGAGCTCGTGCCCCATCTGCGGCGATTCTGGGGGTGACCCGATGCGGACCTCGGCGGCGGCGGCCGGGACCTCGCTGTTCTTCGTGCTCGCGCCGGGCGTGGTGGCCGGGCTGGTGCCCTGGTGGCTCACCGGGTGGCAGTTCGAGCCCTTCTGGCCCGCGCTACGGGTTCTCGGGGTGATGCTGGTGCTCGCCGGGGCGACGGTGATCGTCCCGGCGTTCGTCCGGTTCGTCCGGGAAGGGCGGGGCACGCCGGCGCCGGCTGCCCCGCCTGTCCGCCTCGTGGTGGGCGGCTTCTACAAGTACGTCCGCAATCCCATGTACGTGGCCGTCGTCCTGGCGATCGCCGGGCAGGCACTGCTGTTCGGCCAGCTCGGCCTGCTCGGGTACGCGGCGCTGGTGGCCCTCGTGACCTGGCTGTTCGCCCGGTTCTACGAGGAGCCGGCGCTGCGGCGGACCTTCGGGAAGGAGTACGACGACTACCGGCGGGCGGTGCCCGGCTGGATCCCGCGCCTCAGGCGGGGGTGATCTGGAAGACCTTGGCCTTCCACGCGCCGTCCCGGCGGACCATGGTGGTCGTCGCGTGGTAGCGCACGGTCTGCTTGTCGGTGCCGCCCACGAGGACGTCGATCTCGACCACGCTGGTGTGGACGAGGCTGTCGTCCGTCAGCCGGACGATCCGGTGGCCGGACTGGTCGGTGCGGGTGTAGGGGTTCTGGTTCTCGGCGAAGCCCTTGAGGATCGCCGCCCGGTCGGTCACCGCACCCCACGGCGAGACGCTGAGGACCTCCTCGTCGAGGTAGTCGTCGTAGAAGGCGGCATCGCCGTTCCTGTTGGCCTCCCACGCGCGCTCGGTCAGCTCGATGATCTCTTCCATCACGTCTCCTCAGTGACACCGGTTTAACTGGTGTCAAGTGTTACACTGCTCGTGTGGAGATCGCAAGCACGATGGTGCTGACCGGCGGCGACGGGCAGCGGTTCAGATTCGACGCGGGCACGCTGTGCCTGGAGTTCCTGCTCACGGGCGCCGTGGAGCCGTGGGAACTGCTTCACGAGCCGGGCGATCTGACCGCGTGGATCCCGCGGTCGCGGCTCGGCGTGCAAGGTCCGGTCGAGGTGGGCGAGGCGGAGTTCCTGGGCGCCAAACGCCTGCGCGGGGCCGTCCTGAGGCTCGCCCTGGATGCGGCGCGCTCCCCCGGCAACGAGGAGAAGGTCGTGGCCGCCCGCGCCGCCGGGATCGACGAGAGTACGGCGGCGCCGTACGCGACACTGAACGAGTTCGCGGCGGCGCCGCCCCCGATCCCGGTCATCGGCGACGACCGGTCACGGGGCTGGGCGGCTCCGGTGACCGGGTCGCAGTTCCTGTCGGCGGTGGCCAGAGACGCGATCGAGTTGTTCGCCGGCGATCGGCTCGATCGGGTGCGCATGTGCGGCGGGGAGCGCTGCTGGCTGCTGTTTCTCGACGTTTCGCGGCCCGGGGCGCGCCGGTGGTGCTCGATGGATCGGTGCGGAAACCGGCAGAAGCTCCGCGCACGCCGTAAGATCATGAAATGAGTGATCTTGTCGGTGTTGTGGGGGCATTGCGACGCTACGAGTGATGCTCGGGGAAGACCTCGACACCGGCGAGATCACCGAGAGCTCATGCCAGCGGCGTGAGGTACTTGTCCAGGTCGTCCAGGATGCCGTTGGCCGCCTTGACGCCGATGCCGAGCATCCAGACCTCGTCGTCCACCGCGTGCGCCCTGCCGGAGGTCACCGCCCCGAGCTTCTTCCACAGCGGGCCCGCGGTGACCTGGGCCTGCGACGTGGCTGCGACCTCGCCGTACGCGCTGTAGAAGAGGGCGTCACCGTCGGCCTGGGCGATGTTCTCCTGGCTCAGCTTGCCGAACCGCTTGTCTTCCTGGGCGGCGAGCAACTGGGCCGCGGGCCGCTGGATGCCGGCGTCGCCGACCACGATCCCGCTGAAGGACTCGGGCCCGTACATCCGGATCTCGGTGGGCATGAAACGGACGATGCTCACCTTGAGCGCGCTGAAACGCCCGCCCACGGTCTTGGCCCGGGTCTCGTAGTCGGACATGAGCTTGGCCGCCTCGGCCGGCTTGCCGAGCGCCTCGGCGTCGAGTTGGAAGTTCTCCTTCCAGGTGACGCCGACCTTCTCGGTGAAGACCGTGGGCGCGATCTTGCTGAGCTTGTCGTAGAAGGCGGCCTGGCGAAACTTCGTGCCCAGGATGAGGTCGGGCTTGAGCGCCATGATGGCCTCGAGGTTGGGCTGCTGAAGGGTGCCGACGGGCTTGGTGTCCTTGAGCGCGTCCCCCAGGTAGGCGGGCCACTTCTGGCTCTCGGTGGCCTGCGCGGCGCCGATCGGGGCCAGGCCGAGGGAGACCATGGTGTCCAGCTTGTCGGTGTCGAGGACGACCACGCGCTTGGGCGTCTCCGGGACCTTCGTCTCGCCCATCGCATGCTTGACGGTCCGCGTGGGGCCGCCACCCTGGGCGGAGGTGGAGGCGCCGCAGGCGGCGACGGCGAGCACGGGCAACACGGCCAGAGTGGCCAGGCGGAGACGCATGAGGCTTGCTTCCTTGATCAATTAGGTTAGGCAAGCCTAAGTCTATGGGCCGCCCCGCCCTCCAGGTGATTCCCCCCCACCTGCGGGACGAGGCGACCCATCCCCCACTCCTCGAAGAAAGCCTCAGGCGGCCGCCATCTTCCGCAGCCTGGCCAGCGCGTCGCGCTCGATGCGCCGGGCGCGGTCGCGGCCGATACCGTAGCGCTCGCCCACCTCGGTCAGCGTGTGCTCGCGGCCGTCCACCAGCCCGTAGCGCCAGCGAAGCATCTCGGAGGTGTCGCCCTCGAGCCCGGTGAGCCACTGGTCGAGCCGCTCACGCTCCAGGATCTCGATCGCCTGCTGCTCCGGGTCGGCCCAGGTCTCGTCCGCGATCATGTCGCCGAGCTCGGTCTCGTCCTCGTCGCCCACGCCGAGCTGCAGCGAGACCGGGTCGGAGGCCCAGCGGCGCAGCTCGCGCACCCGCTCGATGGGCAGCTCCAGGATCTCGGCGAGATCGTCGTCGGTGGGCTCGGCGTCGAACTCGGCCAGCATGTCCCGCCGCACCCGCATCAGCCGGGTCATCTGCTCACCCGCGTGCGTGGGCAGGCGCACCGGGCGCGCCTGCTCGTGGATGGCCCGGCCGACCGACTGCCGGATCCACCACGTGGCGTAGGTGGAGAATTTGTACCCCCGCTGGTAGTCGAACTTCTCCACCGCCCGCACCAGGCCCAGGTTCCCCTCCTGGACCAGGTCGATCAGCGGCATCCCCCGCCCGGAGTACTTCCGGGCCACCGCGACGACCAGCCTCAGGTTGGCCTGGATGAACTCGTCCTTGGCCCGCTGGCCGGAGATCGCCAGGCGCTCCAGCTCCTCGTCCGCCACATCCCCGATGCGCGGCTCGGAGCCGCCGCTGTCGAGCAGTTGCTCGGCGAAAAGTCCCGCCTCGATACGCTTGGCGAGCTCAACCTCCTCCTCGGCGGTGAGCAGCGGGACCCGGCCTATCTCCGCCAGATAGGTACCGAGCAGGTCGCGCTCGGCGACCTCCTGCGTGCGACTCCCCGTAGGCCTTGCCATCCCCAGGCACCTCGTTCCCGCAGCTGCGTTCTATACCCGGCCAACGTGTGGTCCGAAGCAAAGATTCCCTCAACAGATACGCCGCTGGGATGGTTCTGGATGTCCTCCTTCAGGAGGAGACGCGTGTAACCAAAGGTACGCCCGGGCGGTATGCGAGGTGCACGTACGACGGCGCGTCGAGCACCACGTAGTCGGCCCGTGACCCAGGGCGAAGAACGCCGACGTCGTCGCGCCGCAACGCCCTGGCGCCGCCGTACGTCGCGGCCCTGACGGCCTCCAGCGGGGTCATCCGCATCTCGCGCACGGCCAGCGCGATGCAGAACGGCATCGAGGAGGTGAACGAGGAGCCCGGATTGCAGTCGGTCGCGATGGCCACGGTCGCGCCGGCGTCGATGAGGCGGCGCGCGTCCGGGTAGGGCGAGCGCGTGGAGAACTCCGCCCCAGGGAGGAGAGTGGCCACGGTGCCGGATGAGGCCAGCGCGTCCACGTCGGCGTCCGACAGGTGCGTGCAGTGGTCGGCGGAGGCGGCGCCGAGTTCCACGGCGATCCGCACGCCGGGGCCCTCGGTCAGCTGGTTGGCGTGCACGCGCGGCTGCAGCCCCGCCTTGATGCCGGCCTGAAGGATCTCGCGCGTCTGGTCGCCGTCGAAGGCGCCGCGCTCGCAGAAGACGTCCACCCATTTGGCGTACGGCGCGCAGGCCGCGAGCATCTCGCCGGTCACGAGGCGCACGTAGTCGTCGGCGTCGGTCCCGGCGGGGACCACGTGGGCGCCCAGATAGGTGGTGTCGTCCACGAGGCCGGAGGCGATCTCCAGGGAGCGTCGCTCGTCCTCCACGGTCAGGCCGTAGCCGCTCTTGATCTCCACGGTGGTCGTGCCCTGGCGGCGCATCTCCGCGATCAGCGCGGCGGCGCGGGTGGCCAGCTCGGCGTCCCCCGCGGCCCGGGTGGCCGCGACGGTGGTGCGGATGCCGCCCGCGGTGTACGGCTGGCCGGACATGCGGGCGTCGAACTCGGGGGTGCGGTCACCGGCGAAGACGAGGTGGGCGTGGCTGTCCACGAACCCGGGGATGACGCAGCGCCCGCCGGCGTCCTCGCGCTCGTCGGCGTCCGGGGCCTCGGCCGCGGGGCCGGTCCAGACGACCCGGCCGTCCTCGACGACCATGGCGGCGTGCTCGATCTCCTCCGCGCCCGCAGGGTCGCCGGTGTACAGGAGGCCGATCCCGTCAATCAGCTTGGCCGTCACCGCAGGGCTCCAATCGCCTGAGTCAGCATTTCACCGACATTTCCCGAAATATGGTGACCGTCGGTCACCACCCGGCGGCCCGAGGAGACCACCGTGTGCACATCCGCCGCCGTCGCCGCGTAGACCACCGCCTCGGCTCCCGTGGCGCCGGCCGTACGGACCGAATCCAGGCGGACCGCGACGAGGTCGGCCCACGCGCCGGGGGCGATCACCCCCGCGTCCGGGAAGCCCAGCGAGGCGTGACCGGCGTCCGTCGCGGCCGACAGCAGCTCGGCGGCGCGCCAGTGGCCGCGCTTCTCGCTGGCCAGGCGCTCGTTCAGCTCGACCGCCCGCGCCTCCTCGAACAGGTCGATCACCGCGTGGCTGTCGGAGCCGAGCGTGATCGGCGCGCCGTGCTCGAAGAGCGTCCTGGCCGGGCCGATGCCGTCGGCCAGGTCGCGCTCGGTGGTCGGGCACATGCACACGTGCGTGGCCGAGCGCCCGAGCACCTCGACGTCCACGTCGGTCAGGTGGGTGGCGTGCACCGCGGTCGAACGCGGGCCCAGCGCGCCGTGCTCGTGCAGCACCTGCACCGGCGTGGCGGCGTACCGCTCGACGCAGGCGGCGTTCTCCTTCTGCTGCTCGGAGACGTGCATGTGCAGCGGCGCGGTGTGCTTGTGCGCGAACTCCGCGATGACCGGCATCTGCTCCGGCGGCACCGCGCGCACCGAGTGAATGGCCGCGCCGGTCACCACGTCGGCCTGCCCGGCGTAGGAGGCCGCCAGTTCCTCCGCCCGAAGCGCCCACCGCACGGCGTCGCCGTCCCCGAACCTGACCTGCGCGCCCTCGAGCGGCGTGCCGATGCCACCGGTCAGATAGCAGGTGTCCAGCAGCGCGATGCGCACCCCCGCCTCGCGCGCCGCCTGCACCAGGGCGTGCCCCATCGCGTTGGGATCGGTGTACGGCCGGCCTCCCGGCGCGTGGTGCAGGTAGTGGAACTCGCCCACACCCGTGATCCCGGCCATCGCCATCTCGGCGTAGACCGCGCGCGCCAGGGTCAGATAGGAGTCGGGGTCCAGCCGGGCGGCCGTCTCGTACATCTGCTCGCGCCAGGTCCAGAAGTCACCCCTGCCGGCCTGGGTGGCCCCCCGCAACGCCCGGTGAAAGGCGTGGGAGTGCGCGTTGGCCAGCCCCGGCACGGTGATGCCCGGCAGCCGCTCCGCACCGGGCGGCGGCGGTCCCTGGGTGACCGCGGCGATCCGCTCGCCGTCCACCTCGACGATCACGTTCTCGGCCGGCCCGCCCGGCAGCCACGCCTGCTCACACCAGTAGGTCAGCAGCACAGGTCCTCCAGAACGCGAGCCAGCGCCTCGACACCCGCGGCGCAGTCGTCCTCTTCGGCGTGCTCGGCCGGCGAGTGGGAAACGCCGGTCGGATTCCGCACGAACACCATCGCGGAAGGCACTCCCGCCGACGCCAGGATCCCCGCGTCGTGCCCGGCCCCGGTCGCCAGCACCGGCACTCCCCCGGCCGCACCGGCCACCCGGTCCCTGAGCCCGGCCTCGAAGTCGACCACCGGAGTCCACGACTCCTCGCCGACCTCCTCACCCGCGCCCAGCTCGGCCACCAGCGCACGCACCGCGTCCTCACCGGGCCCGCGCGCATCCAGCCAGCCGGACACCAGCCCCGGGATCGCATTGGCGTTGTTCGGCGACACCCGGACCTTCCCGAAGGTCGCCACCACCCCGTGCCGGACGGCCGCCTCCCGCGCCGCCAGCACCTTGTCGGCGAACGCCAGCATCGGATCGACGCGATCCTCCAGCCGCGTGGTCCCCGCGTGGTTGGCCTGCCCGCGGAAATCGAACCGCCACCGCCCGTGCGG
This sequence comes from Nonomuraea typhae, assembly GCF_009760925.1. GTDB lineage: Bacteria > Actinomycetota > Actinomycetes > Streptosporangiales > Streptosporangiaceae > Nonomuraea > Nonomuraea typhae. The sequence goes on along the minus strand of NZ_VRLV01000007.1, from coordinate 416,818 downwards.
CCAGATGGCGCTCGCCACACCGACCGCCGACCCGAGCTCCACCAGCCCCCGCCCCTGCTCGACGTGCAGCTCGACGAACGTCCCGACGTGCGCCAGCGTCTCGTCGTCCCGCCCCAGCAGGTACGGCTTGCGCCCGGCCGAGGCCAGCACCTCCTCCAGGGTGCGCCCGTCGTCGTCGGTCAGCCCTCGGGCACGCTCGGGATCGAGCACGCCGGTCAGCAGGCGCGACCCCATGCACGGCACCCCGAACCGCGCGCCTTCCTCGTCGGTGAAGCACGCCACCCCGAGCGGCCTGCCGGGCTCGAACCCCTGCTCACGAAGCCGGTCCAGCGCCAGGAAGGCCGACACCACACCCAGCGGCCCGTCGAACGCGCCGCCCTGCCGTACCGAGTCGAGATGGCTGCCCGTGACCACCCCGGGCGTGCGGGACGGGTCACCCCACCAGGCCCAGAGGTTCCCGTTGCGATCCTCACGCAGCCCGAGCCCCCGTCGCTCCGCCTCCCCGGCGAACCATTCCCGCAACTCCAGGTCAGCAGCCGACCAGGCGTCACGGACGTAGCCGTTGGTCGCGGGGTCACGCCCGATGTGCGCAAGTTCTCCAAGCATGAGGGCCACTCTAGTGAATGAACCCATTCACCGGACAGGCGATGGGCCCGAGGAGATGCTGGCATACATTAGCTCCGATCGTCGTCGACGCTGGACCTTTGTACGCGTATGTGGACGCCGACGACAAGCATCACGCCGCATGCGCCACCCTCCTCGAGTCGCATCCAGGACCGTTCATCGTCCCTGCCCTGGTCGTCGCCGAGGCCGCCTACCTCATCGCCGTCCGGCTCGGACCCGACGCGGAGGTGAGGTTCCTGGGCGACTTCGCCAACGGCGCATTTGCCGTCCAGCCGATTCACCCATCGGATTGGTTGCGCATGGCCGACCTCGTCTCAACTTACCGGGACCTGCCGCTCGGCACAGCCGACGCATCGGTCCTGGCCTGCGCCGAGCGCCTCAGGATTACCGACATCGCGACCACAGACCGTCGGCACTTCACCGTCGTCCGCCCCCGTCACACCCGGGCGCTCAACCTGCTGCCCTGATCAGGTGACCGGGCCGCCCCGAGGGCGGAGGGTGAGGTCGGTGAGGTGGGCGTCGGGGCCGGCGTGGATGGCGGCGGTGATGGCGCGGGCCACCGACTCGGCGGCCAGGTATTTGTCCGGCTCGAAGGGGCCGCCTTCGCTCGCGCGGACCCCGCGTTGCATGTCGGTGGCGATGCGGCCCGGGTAGACCGTGGTGACGCGGAGGGCGGGCTCCTCCTGGCGCAGGGCGTCGGCGAAGGCGCGCAGGGCGAACTTGCTGGCCGCGTAGGACGCCCAGCCGGGGTTGGCGCGCAGGCCGGAGCCGGAGTTCACGCAGATCACGTGGCCTGAGGCGGCGCGCAGGGCGGGCAGGAGCCGGCGGGTGAGTTCGGCCACGGCCACGACGTTGATCTCGTAGGTGCGGCGCCAGACGTCGGCCGGGGTGCCGGCGATGGTGCCGAGTTCCGCGATGCCCGCGCTGTGCACGAGGACGTCGAGGCGGTCCAGGGCGGGGGGCTCCGTCGGCTCGGTCAGGTCCGCCGGCCAGGTTTCGGCTTCCGGCAGGCCGGCCGCGACCCCGGCCAGCGCCGCCGCGTCGCGGCCGCCCAGGATCAGGCGGTGGGTCGGCGCCAGGGCCCGCGCCAGGGCCGCACCGACGCCGCGGGAGGCGCCTGTGACCAGCGCGATCGGTCGTTCACTCATGCGGTCACAGTAGTCCCGCTTGACACATACTCAAATTTGAACTCAAACTTGAGCATGTCTTCGACCCGCGTCCTCATCCTCGGCACCCTGCTCGACGGCCCGCTGAACGGTTACCAAGTTCGGCGGCAACTGGAGATGATGGGCGCGGACACGTGGGCCAATGTGGCCTATGGGTCGATCTACCACGGTCTGTCGAAAATGGCCGACGAGGGCCTGCTGGACGTGGTGGAGAGCGGCAAGGGCGGCAAGGTCGTCTACGCGCTCAACGACGACGGCCGCTTCGAGTTCCACCGGCTGCTCATGACGTTCTGGTTCGACATCAAGCCCATCGTGGACCCGTTCCAGGTGGCGATGACGTTCATGGACCGGCTCGCCAAGGCCGACCTGCTCAGCGCGCTCCGTGCCCGCCAGGAGCAGCTCAAGAACTCCATATCGATGATGGAGCGGGCCATCGGCTCCAAGCAGAGGTACGGCGTGCCCCGGCACATCGACGAGAACCTCAAGCTCAGCACGGGCATGCTCCAGGCCCAGCTCGCCTGGTGCCAGGAGGCCCTGAAGAAGGTGGAAGACGACGATCTTCCCTGAGGAGAAAAGTGATCATCGAAGCCACTGACTTAAGAAAGACCTTCACCACACGAAGCCGCAAGGGCCCGCAGACCGTCGAAGCGGTCAGAGGCGTGGACCTCGCGGTGAAGAAGGGCGAGATCTTCGGGGTGCTCGGCCCCAACGGGGCAGGCAAGACGACGACGATCAGGATGCTGGCCACGCTGATCGTGCCCGACTCCGGTCACGCGGTCGTCGCCGGCCACGACCTGCTCAAGGACCCCGCCGGCGTCCGGCGCAACCTGGGGTACGTCTCCCAGGCCGGCGGGGTGGAGGAATGGCGGACACCCCGGGCCCAGGTCGTCTTCGCGGCCAAGATCTACGGCGTCGACGCCCCCGGCCAGGCGGCCGAGGAGGTTCTGCGCCGGTTCGACCTGCTGGAGCTGGCCGATCGGCCGGGCCGTACCCTGTCGGGCGGGCAGAAGCGGCGGGTGGCCATCGCGCTCGGCCTGGTGCACGCGCCCCCGCTGATCTTCCTGGACGAGCCCACCACCGGCCTCGACCCCCAGAACCGGGCCAACCTGTGGGACCGCATCAGGGAACTGCGCGAGCAGGGCACCAGCGTGCTGCTCAGCACCCACTACCTCGACGAGGCCGACGCCCTGTGCGACCGGCTGGCGATCGTGGACCACGGCGTGGTCGTGGCCGAGGGGACGCCGTCCGACCTCAAGCGCGAGGTCTCCGGCGACGTCGTCACCCTGCGCCTGGACGAGCCGGGCCGGGCGGCCGAGACCCTGGGCTCGCTGGCCCGCGGCGTCCGCGTCGACGACGATGTGCTCCGCGTCTATCTGGACGACGGCGAGCACATGCTGCCCTCCCTGCTCAGAAGGCTCGAGGAGGAACGCCTGGACCTGCGCTCGATCGCGCTGGACCGCTCGACGCTGGACGACGTCTTCCTGGCCAAGACCGGGCGCTCGCTCAGGGACACGGGGGCCGCCGCATGATCCGCGACGTCTCGCTGTTCTTCTCCTACGAGGTCAGGAACACCCTGCGCAACCCGATCTGGCCGTTGTTCGGCATCGCGCAGCCGGTGATGTATCTGCTGTTGTTCGGCCCGCTGTTCGCCGGCACCCGCTTCGACGGCCGCCTGGGCGAGGCCCTGACCAGTTTCGCCCCCGGCATGCTGGTGATCACCGCCCTGTTCGGCACCATGAGCGTCGCCTACGGCACGATCTACGAACTGCGCAGCGGCGTGCTGGAGCGGATCGCGGTCAGCCCGGTCAGGCGCCCGGCGATCGTCCTCGGCCGGATGCTGCGCGACGTGCTCGTGCTGATCATCCAGTCGAGCATCGTCATGCTCATGGCGGTGGTCATGGGGATGCGGGTGAGCCCCGCCGGCCTGCTGCTCACGCTGGCCCTGCTGGCCGTCACCGGCCTGTTCTCCGCCGGCGTGGCCTACGGCCTGGCGCTGAGCCTGCGCGACGAGAACGCCATGGGGCAGATCATGCAGTTCTTCGCGCTGCCGCTGATGTTGCTGTCGGGCGCGCTGCTGCCGATGGCCTTCGGCCCTTCCTGGCTGGAGAGGGTCGCCTGGTTCACGCCCTTCTACCACCCGGTGGAGGCGGGCCGCGCCCTGTTCGCGGGCCACTTCACCGACCTGTCGGTGCCGCTGGCCTTCGCCATTATGGCGGCGCTGGCCGCCCTCACCGTCACCTGGTCGGTGCGGTCGCTACGGCGTCTGGCCGGCTGAGAACGTGCCCGTCTCCTCGGTCATCTTCTCGTACTCCTCCAGCCGCGCCTGCGTGCGCAGCGGCGCCGCGTCGGCCATGGCCTCGACCAGGGCCATGGCCAGCGCGAGCGGCGCGGCGTGGGAGTCGAAGACCAGCCGCTCCCCGACCGGGGCGTCGAGCACGACCTCGGCGGGGAACCCGGGCCGGTCGGTGATGACCGCCGTGCGCAGCCCGGCCTTCTCCGCATATTCCAGGGCCTGTACGGCTTCCGCCGGATACCTGGGCAGCACCACGCCCAGCACCCACCCGGCACCCGCCCGGCGCGCGGCGTGCAGCCCGTCGATCAGCTCGGAGCCGCCGTGCACCAGCAGCCGCACGTCGGGATGGATGCGCCGGGCGTAGTAGGCGAAGGTCGTGGCCAGCCCGGAGGAGACCCGCAACCCCAGCACCGGCAGCGGCTCGGTGGCGGCCAGCGCCTCGCCCAGCTCCTTGATCGGCAGGCTGCCGAGGCGCTCGCGGACCATGGTGAGGTTGCGGATCTCGTCGTCGATCGCGGTACGCAGCAGGGTGTCCTCCTGCGACCTCCCGCCGCCCAGCACCAGGGGCCGCAACGCCTGCCTGAGCTCCGGATACCCGGCGAACCCGAGCACCATCGCGAACCGGGTCACCGACGGCTGGCTGACCCCGGCCCGCTCGGCCAGTTCGACGCTGGACAGGAAGATCGCATCGTCGAGGTGCTCGGACAGGTAGAGGGCGATCCGCCGTTGCACAGGCGACAGGCGCCGCCCGTCGAGCAGCGCCTCCAGCCCGGAATGCCTCACTCCACCTCCAACCCCATCCGTCCCGGATCTCATCCCGCGTATCCCAGCATGTGGACCGGAGTTCAGGACTCCCGCATCGGGATGCGCACGCCCCGCTCCTGGGCCACGGCCGCCGCCTCGTCGTATCCGGCGTCCACGTGCCGCATCACGCCGGTGCCCGGGTCGTTGGTGAGCACGCGGCTGACCTTCTCGCGGGCCAGCGCGGTGCCGTCGGCGACGGTGACCTGCCCGGCGTGGATGGAGCGGCCGATCCCGACGCCGCCGCCGTGGTGGATCGAGACCCAGGCCGCGCCGGAGGCGGTGTTGAGCATGGCGTTGAGCAGCGGCCAGTCGGCGATGGCGTCCGAGCCGTCCGCCATGGCCTCGGTCTCGCGGTACGGCGAGGCCACCGAGCCGCTGTCGAGATGGTCACGCCCGATGACGATGGGCGCCTCCAGCTCCCCGCTGGCCACCATGTCGTTGAACCGTTCGCCGGCCAGGTTCCGCTCGCCGTACCCGAGCCAGCAGATGCGCGCGGGCAGGCCCTGGAAGTGGACCTTCTCCCCGGCCGTGCGGATCCAGCGGGCCAGCGCCTCGTTCTCGGGGAACAGCTCCAGGATGGCCTTGTCGGTCTTGTGGATGTCGGCGGGCGAGCCGGACAGCGCCGCCCAGCGGAAGGGGCCCTTGCCCTCGCAGAACAGCGGCCGGATGTAGGCGGGCACGAAGCCGGGGAAGTCGAAGGCCCTGCCGTACCCGGCGAGCTGGGCCTCGCCGCGGATGGAGTTGCCGTAGTCGAAGACCTCGGCGCCGGCGTCCTTGAAGCCGACCATGGCCTCGACGTGCGTGGCCATGGACTGGCGGGCGCGGTCGGTGAAGCCGGCGGGGTCCTTGTCGCGGGCGGCGGCCATGTCCTCGAAGGCGATGCCGACCGGCAGGTACATCAGGGGGTCGTGGGCGGAGGTCTGGTCGGTGACGATGTCGATCTCGGCGCCGCGGGCCAGCAGGTCGGGTACGGCTTCCGCGGCGTTGGCGACGACGCCGATGGACAGCGGGCGGCGCTCGTCGCGGGCCTGGTAGGCCAGGCGCAGGGCCTCGTCCAGGGAGTCGGCCTTGACGTCGAGGTAGCGGTGCTCGATTCTGCGGTCGACGGAGCGGGGGTCGCAGTCGATGCAGATGGCGACGCCGCCGTTCATGGTGACGGCCAGCGGCTGGGCGCCGCCCATGCCGCCGAGCCCGGCCGTCAGCGTGATCGTCCCGGCGAGCGTGCCGCCGAAGCGCTTGGCGGCGACGGCGGCGAACGTCTCGTAGGTGCCCTGGAGGATGCCCTGGGTGCCGATGTAGATCCAGGAACCGGCGGTCATCTGGCCGTACATCGTCAGCCCCGCGGCCTCCAGGCGGCGGAACTCCTCCCAGTTGGCCCAGTCGGGCACCAGGTTGGAGTTGGCGATGAGCACCCGGGGCGCCCACTCGTGCGTGCGGAACACGCCGACCGGACGCCCGGACTGCACCAGCAGCGTCTCGTCGCCGTCGAGCGTGGTGAGCGTGCGGACCATGGCGTCGAACGAGGGCCAGTCGCGGGCGGCCCGGCCGGAGCCGCCGTAGACGACGAGCTGCTCGGGGTGTTCGGCGACCTCCGGGTCCAGATTGTTCTGGAGCATCCGGAGCGCCGCCTCCTGCGGCCACCCCTTGGCGGTGAGCGTGCTACCCCTCGGCGCGCGGACAACCCGGCTCATGAAGACTCCTCTGAATGAACATATTCACCTATGTCACTCGAAGAGTACAGCTCGGACCGGCTAGCTCACCAGGAACTGGGTGGCGGCCAGTTCGCGGTAGAGCTCGTCGGCGCCGACGAGCTCGTCATGTGTGCCGACCGCGCGCACCTCGCCCGCCTCCATCACCACGATCCTGTCGGCGTTGGTGACGGTGGAGAGGCGGTGCGCGATGACCAGCACGGTCGTCTCCGTGGCCACCTCGGCGATGACCTCGCGCAGGCGCAGCTCGTTGACCGCGTCCAGCTGCGAGGTGGCCTCGTCGAGCAGCAGCAGCCGGGGCTTGCGCAGCAGCGCGCGGGCGATCGCCACCCGCTGCCGCTCGCCGCCGGACAGCAGCACGCCGCGGTGCCCGACCGCGGTCTCCAGGCCCTCGGGGAGCCGGGAGACGAGGTCGTCGAGGCGGGTACGGCGGATGGCCCGCCACAGTTCCTCCTCGGAGGCGTCCTGGGCGGCGAACAGCAGGTTCTCCCGCAGGGTGCCGGCCAGCACCGGGGCGTCCTGCTCGACGTAGCCGAGCGCGGCGCGCAGGTCGCCGAGCGGCCAGTCGCGGATCTCCCGGCCACCGACCGTGATCGTCCCGCCCTGGTGGTCGTAGAAGCGCTCCAGCAGCGCGAAGACCGTGGACTTGCCGGCGCCCGAGGGTCCCACGAGCGCGGTCAGGCCGCCCGGCGGGACCTCGAAGGTGACGTCCTTGTGCACCGTCTCGCGGTCCTCGCCGTACTGGAAGACCACGCTCTCGAAGCTCACCCCGACCGGCTCGCCCCGCTGTTCGGTCAACGGGGTGTCGGGCTCGCCGGGCAGGTCCTCGATCTCCCGGATGCGCTTGAGCGCGGCCAGGCCGTTCTGCAGTTGCACGGCGCCCTCGACCAGTTGCCCGATCGGCGCGACCAGGTAGAACAGGTAGAGCAGGAAGGCGATCAGCGAGGAGACCTCCAACGCGCCCGAGGCCACGCGGGCGCCGCCGACGGCGAGCACGCACAGGAAGGCGATCTGCACCGTCATCCACGTCGCCACGCCCGCCAGCGAGGTCCACCCGGCCACCTGCAGGCCGCGATCGCGCGCCCGCCGCGCGGCCTCGCCGACGACCTCCACCTCACGGCCCTCCGCGCCGCTGGCCTTGACCGTGCGGTACGCCTGCAGCGCCCGGTCAAGCACGGCGCCCATCTCGCCGACTGCCTCCTGCGCCTGGTGCTGGGCCCGCTGGATCTTCGGCATGATCAGTGCGACCAGGCCGCCGATGACCACCACGACCAGCAGCGTGACCAGCAGCAGGATGCCGTCCATGGCGGCCATCATCACGATGGCGCCGACGAGCATGAAGACCGAGCCGATGGAGTCGACGATGCCGTTGGTGAGCACCGAGCGCAGCAGCGTCGTGTCACCGGTCACCCGCGACAGCAGGTCGCCGGGCTTGAGCCGGTCCACGTCGGCCACGCGCAGCCGCAGCAGGCGGTCGACGAGCCTGCGCCGCGCGCCGAGGACGATGCCCTCGCCGGTGCGCTCCATGAGGTAGCTGCCGCCGGCGGAGACGACCGCGCCGACGACGACGGCCACGGTCAGCCCGATCAGCGGCGCGGCCATGGACTGCTTGGCGCCGAAGGCGTCCACCACGTATTTGGCCAGCAGCGGCATGGCCAGGCCCGCCGCCGAGCCGACCAGGCTGAGCACGCCGCCCAGCACCAGGATCCACCGATGCGGGCGGAGGTACCCGATCAGCACCCGCATCGGTGCCTTTCCCCCAGCGTCGTCGTCCATCTTTCCCCTTCCAGATATTTCCGATTCGTCCAACGATCCAGCGGCGACAATCCGCACCCGTCAACCTAAATTGACGACCTAAGTATGTCAACTTTCATTGACTTCTCATCCCCGGGGAGTAGTCGCGCGAATAGGCCGTCGAGGAACCCGGCCGGAACCTCGACCAGGACCGACTCTGAAAGGACCGAACATGGAGCTCCGGATCAACCGGCGCGCCCTTGTCGGGCTAGGCGTAGCGGCGGCGTTGACCGCTTCCTCGTTCGCCGTGCTCCGTACCGAACCCGGCATGACGTCCTCGCACCGCGAGGCCCCGGCCATCTCGGGCGACCCGCGTAACGACAACACCGACGTCTACGCGTTCGTCAGCCCGGACAAGCCCGACACCGTGACCCTGCTGTCCAACTGGATCCCCTTCGAGGAGCCCCAGGGCGGCCCGAACTTCTACACGTTCGACACCAGGTCGCGATACAACATCAAGATCGACAACGACGGTGACGCCAAGCCGGACATCGTCTACCAGTGGACCTTCCGCGACGACGACAAGCGCGGCAACACCACCTTCCTCTACAACAACGGGCCCGTCACCTCCCTCGACGACCCGAACCTCCTCTACCGCCAGCGCTACACGCTCAAGCGGATCACCCCCGGCGGCAGCCGTACCCTCGTCGCCAACGGCATCGCCGCGCCGAGCAACGTCGGCCCCGCCTCGATGCCCGACTACGGCACGCTGCGCTCGCAGGCCATCACCGGCCTGCCCGGCGGCGGCAAGACCTTCGCCGGCCAGTCCGACGAGGCGTTCTTCCTCGCGCTGGAGGTCTTCGACCTGCTCTACGGCCGCGACCTGTCCAAGGTCGGCAACGACACCCTCAGGGGCTACAACGTCCACACGCTGGGTCTCCAGATCCCGGCCGCGGACCTGGCGCTCAAGGGTGACGCCAAGCGCAACCCGGTCGTCGGCGTCTGGTCCACCACGGACAAGCAGACGCCGGGCGGCGGCTGGGCCCAGGTGTCGCGGCTCGGCAACCCGCTGGTCAACGAGCTCGTTCCGGGCGCCGGGATGAAGGACGCCTTCAACGCCCTGCCCCCGGAGAAGGACGCCGACGTGGCCGGCCTCGTCAAGCGGGTCACCGACCCCGAGCTCGCCAGGCTCCTGGAGTCCTTCTACGGGATCAAGGCGCCGGCCACGCCCCGCAACGACCTGGTCCAGATCTTCCTCACCGGCATCGCCAAGGGCAACGGCCCGATCATGGCCGACCTGAACTCGCAGACCCTCAACAAGGACGCCGGCAAGCTGCGTCCCGCCGAGATGCTGCGGCTCAACATGTCCATCCCGCCCACCAAGGACCCGAACCGGCTCGGCGTGCTCGCCGGCGACCTCCAGGGCTTCCCGAACGGGCGCCGCCTGTCCGACGACGTCGTGGACATCGAACTGCAGGCCATTGCCGGAGCCGCCGTCTCCGGCAAGCTCATCCCGGCCCTGACCGACAAGGTCGACAAGAACGACAAGACGTTCGGCGCCACGTTCCCGTACATCCCGTTGCCCAGCAACGTCGCGGTGAACACGCGCTGACCTTCCCGGCCGGTCGCTCTCCGCTCTCCGGGGGCGGCCGGTCCTTCCCGGCGGGCGCGGCCTCCCGAGCGCTCGCCGTACGACCGGCTGGCCGCCCACCCCGTCGCGGCCAGCCGGTCCCAGCTTGGACCTCCTCGAACGGAGCCGCTCGTCATGCGTTGGATCGTCGCGCTCGCCCTGGCCGGAGCCCTGGCCCTGACCGGCTACGCGGTGTTCGCCCCGCCCGCCCCCGCCCCCGAGCCGGCCGCCGCGCCCGTCAGGGAGACGCTGCAGGCCCGCCTGGCCAGGGTGCCCGGCGACTACCACGCGTGGGCCCAGCTCGGCATGACCTACATCGACCAGGCCCGCGTCACCGGCGACCCCGCCTACTACCCGAAGGCCGAGGGCGCCCTGGCCACGGCCACCCGGCTCGCGCCCGCCGACGACGCCGTCCTCACCGGCCGCGCCGCCCTGGCCGCCGGCCGCCACGAGTTCAAGCAGGCGGTACGGCTGGCCGAGCAGGCCATCACCGCCAACCCGTACGGCGCCACCGCCTACGGCATCCTGGCCGACGCCCGCACCCAACTGGGCGAGCTGGCAGCGGCGGGCAAGGCCGTGGACAAGATGCTCAGCCTGCGCCCGGGCGTCCCTTCCCTGACCCGCGCCTCCTACGCCGCCGAACTGACCGGTGACCACGCGGGGGCGGTTCGCCTCATGACCACCGCCCACGCCGAGGCGTTCCTGCCCGCCGACCTCGCCTACACCCGCTACTACCTGGGCGAACTGGCCCTGCGCTCCGGCGACCTGACCGGGGCGGAGTCGTGGTACCGGAGGTCCCGCGAGGCGATGCCCGCCTACGTGCCCGCGATGGCGGGCAGCGCCCGGGTCGCCGCCCTGTCCGGCCGCCTCCAGGAGGCGCTGGACCTGTACCAGAGCGTGGTGAACCGGCTGCCGCTCCCCCAATACCTCCTGGAACAGGGCGAGACCCGCATCAAGGCCGGGATGCCCGCCGACTGGACGCTCCTGCGGGCCCAGCGGCACCTCTACGCCGAGGCCGGGGTCCGCGACGACCTCACCTGGGCCGAGTTCGAAGCCGATCACGGCTCACCCGAGGCCGCCGTCCGCTTCGCCCGGGCCGAGTACGGCCGCAACCCCAACCCGGTCGCCGCCGACGCCCTCGCCTGGGCCCTGCACCGGGCCGGGCGGTCGCGCGAGGCACTGCCGTACGCGAAGGAGGCGACCGCCACCGGCTGGCGCAACGCCATCTTGTTCCACCACCGCGCCGAGGTCGAACGCGCTCTCGGCCGGCGTCCGACCTCGACGGCCGGGCGGCTCAACCCGGCCTTCGACCCCGAGCTTCCCGCCCTTGCGAGGTTCTCATGACACTGCGCCGGATCCTGGCGGTGCTGGCCGTCGCGCTCTGCTCCCTTCCGGGCCTCCTTCTGATCGCCCGGCCCGCCGCGGCCGCCGCGGCCCACCCGCTGGGGAACTTCACCGTGAACCACTACAACGGGCTGCGGGTCCACCCCGACCGGGTGGAGAACACGGCCGTGGTCGACCTGGCCGAGCTGCCCACCCTCCAGGCCGGTGCGCCGGTGGACGCCGCCGCGCGGTGCGCGGCGCTGGCCGCCGCCCAGCGGCTGGCCGTCAGGGGTACGGCGGCGCCGTGGTCGGTGACGTCCGCGTCGTTCGCCTTCCAACCGGGGCAGGGCGGGCTGCGGACCAGCCGGTTGACGTGTGAGCTGCGCTTCAGCGGCGACATTTCCGGAAAAATCGCTTTTGAGGATGGTTTTGAGCAGGAGCGGATCGGCTGGCGGGAGATCACCGCCATCGGGCAGGGGGTCGCCCTGACCGGCTCGACCGCGCCGGCGGCCAGCATCAGCGACGAACTGCGCGCCTACCCGGAGGACCTGCTCAGCAACCCCCTCAACCAGCGCACCGCCGCCTTCACCGCCACCCCGGGATCCGCCGGCCCGATCGCCGCCTCGCCCGCGCTGGGCGGCGCCCCGGCCGGCGGCCCGATCGGCGAGGCCCTGGCCTTCCTGGACCGGACCTTCACCGACCTGATCGGCACCGACGACCTCACGCTTCCGGTGGGCCTGCTGGCGCTCGCCCTGGCCGTGGTCCTCGGCGCCGGGCACGCGCTCATCCCGGGCCACGGCAAGACCATCATGGCCGCCTACCTGGCCGGCCGCCGCGGCCGCCCGCGCGACGCCCTCACCGTCGGCGCCACGGTGACGGCCACGCACACGGCCGCCGTCCTCGTGGTGGGGCTGGTGCTGAGCGGATTCACCGCGCTGGCCGGCGAATCCCTGCTCGCGTGGCTGGGCGTGGCCAGCGGCCTGCTGATCGCGGCCATCGGCGTCCGCCTGCTCACCACCGCCCGAACCTCGGCCCGCACCCAGAGCCACGGACATGGCCACGGGCATGGCCACGGCCACGGGCATGGGCACGGGCACGAGCGTGAGGAGGGTTCCCACCGAGGGGGTCTGGTGGGATTGGGGGTGGCCGGAGGGCTGGTGCCGAGCCCGTCGGCGTTGATCGTGCTCCTGGGCGCGATCGGGCTGGGCCGTACCTGGTTCGGGGTCGCGCTCGTGGCCGCCTACGGCCTGGGCATGGCCGCCACCCTCACCGCCACCGGCCTGCTCCTGGTCAAGCTGGCCGACCGCCTGGAACGCCGGGCGGCGGCGGGACGCAGGCTCGCGGCCCGGCTGTCCGGCCTGGCGCCGCTGGGCACCGCCGCGATGGTGGTCCTCCTGGGCGCCGGCCTGGCCCTGCGGTCGGCGGCGGGCGTGCTTTAGTCCACCGGCGGCAGATCGGGGACGTCGAGATCGATGTCCCCTTCGTCGGCCCGGCGCAGCTTGATGTCCTCCACCCACGCGTAGGCGAACCGCCGGATCTCTCGCACGCGCTCCTCGGTGATGCCATAGGCGATGAAATCCTGATCATCCATGGCGTCGACGAACTCGAGGCGCATGAGCAGCTCGGTGACCGAGAACTCGTCGTTGTGCAGGCGGGCCAGCCGCTCAAGCTGCCTGAATCCGTAGAGGTGGGATACCGCGGCCACGTCGATGACGTCTCGGGGCAGGCTTCTCTCGTGCAGGGCGCGCAGTTTGAGGCCGATGGCGTCGTCCAGCCCCACGACCCGGATCTGGCCACAGGTGACCGCCGGAACCTGGAGCGCCTCCCGAAGCAGGTCGAATGCGCAGGAGTCCCCTGTCAGCGGCTCGGTCACCAGCAGGCGCCCCATCCGTGGGGTCAGCTCGACGACACGCGTCTCCAGGCCGGCGGACTGGAAGGCGTCGGCGACCGCGTAGGCCACGTCCTGCAGGGGGATTTCGGCGGCGGTCGCGAAGTCGAGATCCATGCTCGGCCGGTCGGTGAACCCGTGGGCCCGCATCGCGTAACCGCCCGCGAGCACCAGCCCGTACCGCTCGCACACGGGTTGAACGGCGTCCACGAGCCTCTCCTGGAACGCGGGAAACCGGATCAACCGTGCTCCCCGAGCAGCATGTGTTTGTTCTCCCAGGCCCGCCGATAATGCGGCCCCAGCCCCCTGCGCAGCGTGGGCCAGTCGGCTGCGAGCGTGGCGGCGTTGAGGTAGGCCACGGCGTCGGCCCAGCCGCCACTCGTGATCACCGTGCGGTACAGCGACATCCGCAGCCGCGGGTTCGCCAGGTCGAACTCCCGCAGCCCCGACCACGCCAGATGCAGCGGCAGCGCCACCGTGCCCTCGGCCGGGCCGCGCAGGTCGTCGAGGGAGTCGGGAACCCGGTCCTCGATCCCCTCCCAGCGGGACGGCAGCGTGCTCATGGGTCAAGTATGCCCGCGCCGCTTGCGCGTGGAAGGCAGGTCGTGGCGGCCGGAGACGAACTCCTGGAAGGCGATCTTGGCCCGGATCACCGGGCGCCGCCAGCGTTCCTCGCGGTGGATGGCCCTGGCCAGCTTGCGCGGGTTGCGCCCGGCGAAGAACCAGTGCGCCCACGGGGAGCCCGGCCTGGCCAGCCGTACCGCGCTCACCACTAGCAGGAACGGCACGAACAGCCCCACGAGCCCGGTCCAGATCTTGCCCTTGAGCAGGGTGACGACGGCCAGCACCAGGTTGAGGACGATGACCAGCGAGCTGTCCACCAGGCCGCCGAAGTCCACGACCAGGGGTTTCAGGCCGATCAGCAGCAGCCCGGTCACGGCGACCGCGACGAAGACGGCGTCGACCGAGGTGCGGCCCTCCTCCTCCCAGTACACGTCGTGCAGGTGGAGGATGAGCGCGAACTCGTCCAGGACCAGCGCGGACCCCACGCCGAACACGGAGGCCGCGACCGCGAACCACGCCTGCGACGCCGCCCCCACGATCAGCCCGGTCACCCCGCCGATCAGCATGAGGACGACGCCGAACACCACGTGGTGGATGTGCATCTCGCCCACGCTGACGTTGCGGAACCAGCCGATCTTGGCCCGGATGAGGCGCACGTTGATGCGCGTGCAGACGAAGGCGCCGATGAGCGCGACGAAGAAACAGAACAGCGGCAGCCGCCCCGCCCCCACAATGCTGTGCTCGAACCAGTAGCTCATGACCTGAAACCGATGGTACGAGCAGTTCACCCCTTGTGTGGCCGCGGCCGGTCACGATCGTGCGGTTTACGGCGGCGCCTGGCCGACCTCGGCGGCCCTGACCCGCCGGTCCAGTTCCAGGGTGATCTCGCGCTCGGCCAGCGACAGCCGTACCCGCTGCTCGGCCGCGGCGAAGGACGGCGTCTCACCCGAGGCCCGCTCCACCAGCTCCGCATAGTGCGCGCGGACCCGCTCGGCGGGCAGGTCGAGCCGGTCGGCCAGCGCCTTCCTGAGCTCCGCCGCCCGCAGCCCGGCGAAGGTGTGGACGTCGTAGGACGGAACCCCGGGCAGCGGACGGCCTGAGGCGCGGGCCTGCTCGCGGCGGCGGTTCTCGGCGGCCAGGTCCGCGGCGAACGCCGCCTCACCCACGTCCTCGATCAGCCCCTCCTCACGCGCCCACAACCGCAGCACCTTCTCGCGTACGGCCAGCGCCAGCCCTTCGGCTCTCAGCCGGTCGGCCGGGATGGCGCCGCCGTTGGCCGCGGCCACCCCGGCGCGGGCGGTGTTCATGGCCCGCTCCAGCTCGGCCCGCACGATCGGCGCCCCGTTCACGGTCGCCACCACCTCCCGGCCGGTCCCGGGGTCGGCGGCGCAGGCGGTGAGGAAGGCGGCCAGGCCCAGCGCCGCGATCCCGCACACCATGCGCATCCTCACCGCCCGCGTCCTCACTGCCCGTCGCTCGCGATCTTCATGTCGAACACGTGCAACCCGGCGTCGGCGAGGGGACTCCCCTGGGGCAGGGTGACCGACTCCAGCGTTCTGGCCGGGTCGAGGGGGACCGCGTACCCGAACACCGCCACGCCCGATTCCCTGGTCTGCCCGGAGGCCGGGTTCTTGTAGCTGGTCTGGGTGATGTTGTGGTAGTCGGTGCGGGCCACCACGACGCCTCCGGCAGGCGCGGCAGCGTCCCAGAAGTCACCGAATCGCACCGTCCTGTCCTCGGTGCTCCCGTCCGTGTAGGTGAGCCGGACCACGCCCTCCCTGACCTTGAAGACGCCGGTGCCCAGCAGGACGAGCTTCGTGCCCCGCCCCTGGACGCGGATGGTCTGCCCGGCGGCCTTCACGTTGTCGACCCACCCGTACGGCCGCGGGTGCCAGGTGAAGGCGGCGCCGAGCACGGTCACGGCCCGGCCCGGAGCCAGCCCGGCCTTCTCCAGGCCCTGGCCCGGGTAGCTGCGTCCGCTGGTGGACAGGCCGCCGGTGTTCGGGTTGAGGTCGGAGCTGACGCCGACGTTGTTGTAGGCGTCCTCGATCGTGGCGTACGGCTGCGCCGCGACGGCCGGGCCCGAGTAGGCGCCCCGGTTCAGGGTGGTGAGCGGGTTGCCGAAGTAGTCGCGCTCGCCCAGGTCCGCCACCTGCGTGCCGGTGCCCAGGGCGGGTGAGCCGGCCAGGAGCCGGTAGCCCGCGGTGTCGCCGGCGCCGGTCGCGGTGCCGGGTGCGGCGAGCAGCGGGTCGGCGGTGACGGCCTTGGCGTCGCCGGCGGGCGGGGTGATGCCGCCGTGGTAGACGTTGGCGTCGTAGGTGACGCCGGCGCCGGTCGGGAAGGTGCCCTGGGCGGCCAGGAAGATGTTGTTGACGAGGCGGGTGTCCTGGTTGAGCCGCATGTCGATCTTCTGGCTGGCGCAGAAGAACGTGTTGTTGTACACGCGGAAGGGCGCGTTGTCGGTGTTGGCGATGCGGCAGTCGTCCTGGGCGATGTTGAAGCGCAGGATCGCGGTGGCCTTGTAGTTGGGGAACTCGGTGCAGCCCTGGCAGCCGAGGAAGAAGCCGCCGGCGTTGTCGTGCGAGTAGTTGTACTGGTAGAGGCAGGTGCCCTTGATGCCGCCGTCGCAGTCCCAGGCGGTGGAGTCGTAGATGGTGGGCCGCTGGCGGGCGACCTCGTTGTACTGAAAGACCGGGTCAACGGAGTTGATGGGCCACATGCCCGCGAAATTTCCGTCGATGTACGGATATTTCCCGGCACCGCCCTCGTCGAACAGGTTGTACTCCACCAGCGGCCGGTCCGAGGCGTGGACCACGATCCCGTCACCGCCGACCGCCCGGATCGTGTTGCGGGCGATGTGGACGTTGCGGTGGTAGTCGTTGCCCTTCCGGCTGATCTTGATCCCGCCGCCGCCGGTGTCGTGGATGTAGGTGCCGGTGATCGTGATGCCGTCGATCGGCCCCGGCACGCCGTCGGGCAGCGCCTGGATGCTGATTCCGGCCGAGTAGGCGAACCACGAGGAGTTCGCCCCGGTCTTGTTGCCCCAGCCCGCCACGTCGGAGATCTCCAGGTCGCGCAGGACCAGCCCGGCCTTGGCCGCGGGCGTCGTGGAGTTGTACTGGATGCCGGTCCGCTTGCCGGTGGCCGGCGCGGGGTTGGTGATGTGCAGCTTCTCGATGGTGACGTGGCTGTTGTCGACCAGGTGCACGGCCCATTCGCCGCCGTCGCCCTGGATGATCGGCTTGGGGCCGTCGCCGTAGGAGGTGAAGGTGACGGGCCGGCCCGCCGTACCGGAGCCGACCGGTTCGAGGCGGCCGGTGCAGACGGTGCCCGCGCGGAACTTGACCGTGTCCTTCGCGCGGAAGGCGATCGCGTTCACCTGGGCCAGCGAGGTCAGCGGCCCGGCCGCGTTCCGGCCGGAGCCGCCGGGGGCGGCCTGGCAGTCGACGAAGAAGTTGCGTGCGGCGGCGGCCTGGGCGGGGACGGCGGCCAGGCTCGCCACGACCGTGACGAGGGCGGTCAGCGAGGCCAGGCGGGGAGTTAAGCGCATGAGGGTTCCTCTCTCCAGAGCGGGGTCAGGCGGAGCGGGACAGGGTCGCGGGTTCCACCCCGTGCGCGAAGGGCAGGCCGCGGGCGTAGCGGGCCAGTTCGTCCACCGCGAGGTCGGCCATCCTGGCCAGCTCCCCGCCGAGCGATCCGGCGATGTGCGGGGTGACGAGCGCGTTCGGCAGGTCGTAGAGCGGCGACCCGGCGGGAAGGATCTCCGGCTCGGTGTGGTCGAGCACCGCGTACAGGCGTCCCGTGACCAGTTCGGCGACGAGCGCGTCCTGGTCGACCAGCGCGGCGCGGGCGGTGTTGATCAGCGTCGCCCCGTCCCGCATCGCGGCCAGCCGCCCGGCGTCGATCATGTGCCGGGTCTCCGGCAGATCGGGCGCGTGCAGGCTGACCACGTCGCTGCGCGCCACCAGCTCGTCCAGCCCGACCCGCTCCGCGCCCAGGTCCTCGTGCAGGTAGGGGTCGCTGACCAGCACGTCCAGGTCGAACGGCCGCAGCAGTTCGATGACCCGCCGGCCGATCCTGGAGGCGCCGACGATCCCGGCCGTGCGGCGGTAGTTGCCGAAGCCCGGGTAGCGGGCGTCCCAGTCCCGGTCGGTACGGCCGGCGCGGTAGTCACGGGCGATGTCGACCACCCGCTTGTTCGCGAACAGGATCGCGGCCAGCGTGAACTCGGCGACCGGCTCGGCGTTGGCGGCGGCGGCCGTGGAGACCAGGATGCCGCGCTGCCAGCAGGCGTCGCTGACGTGATGCTTGACCGATCCGGCCGCGTGCACGATCGCGCGCAGCCTGGGCGCCCTGGCCAGCACGTCGGCGCTGACCATCGGGCAGCCCCACGAGGTGTAGAGCACCTCGACGTCGGCCAGGTCCACTCCGGTGAAGTCGTGCACCACCTGGCCGGGATCGCAGTCGGCGACCATCGCCAGCCGGCTCTTGACCGGTTCGCGCAGCAGCCGCCGGGCGACCTGTTCGCCCATGGCGACCAGCGTCCTTGGCCTTCTCATGACATCCCCCGATATTTCGCTCACTTGACGCTGCCCGCCGTCATCCCGGCCTTCCAGAACCGCTGCAGCGACATGAACACCACCAGCAGCGGCACCACCGACAGCAGCGAGCCGGTGATCACCAGGGTGTGGAACTCGGGGAAGGCGTGGCCCTGCTTCTCCCACGTGAACAGCCCGAGGCTGAGCGGGTAGAGGTGCTGGTCGTTGAGCATGACCAGCGGCAGGAAGAAGTTGTTCCAGATCGCGGTGAACTGGAACAGGAAGATCGTCACGAAGGCGGGCAGCAGCATGGGCAGCGCGACCTTCACGAACATCCGCACCTCGCCCGCGCCGTCCGACCTGGCCGCCTCCAGCACCTCGTCCGGGACGTACCCTGCCGAAAGCACCCGCGACAGGTACACCCCGAACGGATGCACCAGCGCCGGGACGAACACCGCCCAGAACGTGTTGACCACGCCCAACTGGGAGGCCAGCAGGTACAGCGGCAGCGCCGTGGCCGTGGTCGGCACCAGGACGCCGAGCAGCACCAGGCCGAACATCTTCTCCTTGCCGAGCCAGGTGTACTTGTCGAAGGCGAAGCCGCACATCACCGAGATCAGGGCGCTCACGGCCGCCCCGGCCCCGGCGTACAGCACGCTGTTGAGGTACCAGCGGAAGAAGATCCCGCCGTTCTCGGCGCCGACCGCCCGGATGTTCTCGACCAGCCGGAAGTCGGCGAAGGCGAAGCCCGCCGTGCCGTACAGGTCGTCGAGCGTCTTCGTCGAGGCGAACAGCAGCCATGTCAGCGGCAGCAGCGTGTAGACGGCGGCGATCACCAGGAAGAGGTTGACCGTCGCCCGGGACATCCACTTCATCGGCGGTTGCTCCACTTGGTGACGACGAACGAGAGCACGGCCGCCAGCAGCGCCAGCAGGATCGAGGCGGCTCCGGCCTGGCCGTAGTCGTTGTTGCCGAAAGCCTCGTTGTAGGCGTACATGTTCGGGGTCCAGGTGCTGACCACGCCGTCGCTGGAGTTGTCGAACACCATGGGCTCGGTGAACAGTTGCAGCGAGCCGATGATCGTGAACAGCAGGGTGGTGACGACGGCGCCGCGGATCAGCGGCAGCTTGACGCTGAACGCGGTCCTGAGCCGCCCGGCGCCGTCCATCCGCGCCGCTTCGAGCACTTCGCCGGGGATGGCCTGGAGCGCCGCGAAGTAGATGATCATGTTGTACCCGATCCACTCCCAGACGGCGACGTTGACGATCGAGCCGAGGACCGTCCCGCCGCCGAGGAAGTCGATACCGCCGAGCAGATCCACGATCGGCGAGATGCCCGGCAGATACAGATAAAGCCAGATAAGCCCGGCGATGACCCCCGGCACGATGTGCGGCATGAACAAGGCCAGCTGGAAGAACCGCCGCAGCCGCGCCAGCCCGGAATCCAGCAGCAACGCCAGCCCCAGCGCGCCGCCGATCATCAGCGGGATGTAGATCAGGCAGTACCCGGCGATCACCAGGAACCCGTCCGTGAACGCCGCGTCCTTGAGCGTGTCCACATAGTTGCCGACCCCGACGAAGACACTCTCCGCCCCGCCGAACCCGAGCCCCGAGGACTTCTCGCTGAACAGGCTCAGATAGACCGCATAGGCCAGCGGCGCCACGATCACCGCGGCGAAGAGCACGAAGAACGGCCCCGCGAAGAGCACGATCGCCCCCCGCCGCCGCGCCGCCTCACTGCGCATGCTGCTCCTTGTCGATGGTCCTTTCCGGTACGGCAGGCCGCGCCGTACCGGAAGGAAGGGCCGTCACTGCTGACCGGCGACGTTCAGGCCGCGCGCCTTGATCTCGCCGACCGTCGCGGTCTGCACGGTGTCCAGGACGGCGGGGATGGTCGTCTCACCGGTGCCGACCTTGCCCAGGGCGTCCTTGAAGGAGGTGAACGTCTGCACCATGCTCGGCCCCCACGTCCAGCCCGGCTGGATCGTCTTGTAGGACTCGGAGAACAGCGCGTAGATGTCCTGCCCGCCGTAGAAGGAGGCGTCGAAGCTCTTGGCCGCGACCGGCACCAGATCGGCGATGGCCGGGAAGCCGCTGGAAGTGCCGGAGGCCAGGCGGGCCGTCCACGCCTCCGGCGAACCGGTCAGCCACTTGATGACCTCGACCGCGGACTTGGCGTTCTTGCTGTTCTTGGAGACGCCGAACGTGGTGCCGCCCAGCATGCCGCTGGCCGGGGTGCCCCAGTTGGGCACCGGGGCGATGGCCCACTTCCCGGACTGGCCCGCGTGCCCGCTCTTCATGACGCCCGCGCCCCAGTTGGCGCCAACGTACCCCCAGAGGGTGTCGTCCTCGAAGGCGGCGTTCCAGGGCTGCGAGAAGGACGCCTGCACGTGCACGAGATCGTCCTTGACCAGACCCTGCCAGTACTCGGCGACCTTCTTGCCCGCCGCGTCGTTGACGGCGACCTTCCACGCCTCGCCCTCGGTCCCGAACCACTTCCCGCCCGCCTGCCAGGCCAGCGCCGCCAGCACGCTGGGGTCGTCGGGGAAGAAGGTGGCGATCCGCGCCTTGCCGTCGGCCTTCTTCACCTTCTCGGCGGCTTCGCGGAAGTCGTCCCAGGTCTTGGGCACCTCGATCTTGTTCTTCTCGAACAGGTCCTTGCGGTAGAAGAACACCTGCGGCGCCGCGTCCATCGGCACGCCCCACGTCTTGCCGCCCAGCTCGACCAGACTGAAGACCGAGGCCGGGTACTTGCCCTTGACATCGGCGGTGTCGGCGGAGATGTCCTGGAGCGCGCCCTGGTTGACGAAGTCCGGCAGCTGGGGGTACTCGACGGACATGACGTCCGGCGCGTTGCCCGCCTTCACCGCGTTGGCGAACTTGGCGTAGCCGCCCGCGTTGCCCGAGGGGATCTCCTCGAACTTGATCTGGATGTCCTTGTGCGACTTGTTGAAGGCGTCCACGACCTGCTGCGTGCCCTTCGCCCAGCCCCAGAACGTCACCGTGGCCGGCGCCCCGGCCTGCGCCCCGGCGTCCCCGCCGCTGCCACAGGCCGCAAGCATGGTGATCCCGGCCAGCACTCCGGCGATGCCGGCGGCGGTGCGCTTACGCTCCATCAGATGCTCCTCATCCGCGTTCGATCGAAATCCGATCGTTGGGGAGCATCATTCGCTCATAACCGAACAGATGTCTAGAGTTCGATCAGTTACGAAATCATCTCGACACAAACCACAACCCAACGATCAGGCCGCGGTACGGCAGGCGGAGGGGTTGCCCGGCCGGGGCGGGAGACACCAGAGCGGTACGGCAGGCGGCGGGGTTGCCCGGGCGGGCCGGGAGACACCCTGAGCGGCACAGCAGGCGGCAGGCCGACCGGGCGAGGACGCCAGGAAGGGCAGACCACGGCGTTGGCGGGGCGGGAGGCACCGGGTGCGGCGGGTGACCGTGGCGGCCGGACGGGGCGGGGCCGGCGGGGGTGGGGCGGGGCCGGCGGGATGGGGCGCTGGGGTGGGGCGGGAGGGCGGGGGTCAGGGGGTCGGGTGGGTGCGGGTGGAGGCGCGGGGGCGGAGTTCGGGGAGCAGGGCGAGGTGCTGGCGGGGCAGGCTGGGGCCGTCGAGGCGGCGGGTCAGCAGGTCTACCGCGTGGCTGCCCACCGCGGCCTTCGGGGGTGCCACCGCGGTCAGCGGCGGGTCGCTCAGGGCGGCCACCTCGTCGTCGTAGGCGACGATCGAGACCTCGGCGGGGATGTCCACCCCGGCCATGCGCAGGTGCTGGATGAGCAGCAGCGCGTCCTCGTCGTTGTGCACCAGCAGCGCGGTCACCCCCTCCTCGCGGATGGCGCGCACCACGTCGGCGGCCTGGGCGTGCGACGGCCCCTCCTGGTCGATGGCCAGAAGGGGGTGTGCGGCCAGGCCCAGGTCACGGACGGCGGCCTCGAAGCCGCGCAGGACGCGGGGCGCGGTGGGGCTGTTGCGGCTGACCATGGCGACGCGGCGGTGGCCGAGGCCGGCCAGGTGGCGGGTGCCCAGGTAGGCGCCGTGGGCGTGGTGGGAGGCGACGGCGTCCAGGAGGGAGCCCAGGCCGGCGCGGCGTTCGACCAGCACGGCCGGGACCCGCAGGTCGGCCAGCCAGCCGGCGTGGGTGTCGTCGGGCTGGCGGCTGGTGGTCAGGAGGAGGCCGTCGGCGCCGGCGGCCACCAGTTGCTCGACCTGGAGGCGCTCTTCGGCGTCGTCGTAGCGGGAGACGCCCAGGACGAGGCGGGCTCCCAGCTGGGCGGCGCGTTCGCGGGCGCCTCTGATGACGGCCGGGTAGTAGTACGTGGCCGAGGGGACGAGCATGCCGATCGTCAGCAGGCTCGGGGCGTCGGCGAGGGGCGGGGTGCGGTCGTCGGGGGCGGCGGCCGGCGGGTCGGCCTGGACTCGGGTCACGCCGCCGTGGACACGGTTGAGCAGGCCCCGGGCGGCCAGGTGTTCCACGTCTCTGCGCAGGGTCACCATCGAGACGCCGACGCGCTCGACCAGGTCGGCCAGCCGTACGGAACCGCGCTCGCGCACTTCGCGCAGGATGAGTTCATGGCGTTGCTCGGCGAACACTGACGCTCCTTGTGGTCGGTCCCTGCACATCCTAGCGGGGCGGACTTTCGTTTGTGAACGGATGCTTTCGTTCGATCACCCTGCTAAGGTTTCGCCTGGAAAGCGGTTTCCCACCGAGGAGTGGCGCATGTTCCCCCTTCCGCCCGAGGATCGTTCGCTCAGCCCCCTCACCGGCTTCACCCGCGCGCACTGGGAGGCGGTGGCCGACGGTTTGCTGGCCGCCGTGGAACCGTACCGCTCACCGGACGGCGCCGTGATCACCTTTCCCGGCAGGGAGAGCATCTCGCGCTGCGACGGCCTGGAGGGGTACGCCAGGACCTTCCTGCTGGCCGCCTTCCGCGTCGCCGGCGGCGGCCCGCCCGGACTCCTGGAGCCCTACGCCCGCGGCCTGCGCACCGGGCCCGGCGTCTGGCCGCCCATCCGGGACCGCACGCAGCCCATGGTCGAGGCCGCCTCGATCGCGACCGCCCTCTGGCTCACCCGCGAACACCTCTGGGACCGCCTGCCCGCCGCCACCCGCGACCGCACGGCCGCCTACCTGGCCGACGCCCTCCACCACGAGCCGGTGGACAACAACTGGTGGCTGTTCCCCGTCATGGTCGGCGGCTTCCTGTCGGCCGCCGGACTGCACACCGCCGCGGCCGACGCCGCCGTCGAGCGCGGACTGGCCCGCATCGAGCGCTGGTACGCCGGCGACGGCTGGTACTCCGACGGCGACCGGCCCTCCTTCGACCACTACAACGGCTGGGCGATGCACCTGTACCCCATCCTGCTCGGCCACCTGTCAGGAAACCTCGACCTCCGGTACGGCCGGCGGCTGCGTGAGTTCCTGGCCGGGTACGCGCTGATGTTCGACGCCGAGGGTGGCATGCTGTACCACGGCCGGTCGCTGACGTACCGCTTCGCCTCGGCCGCCTCGTTGTTCGCCGGCGCGCTGGCCGGCGCCACCCCACTGTCCCCCGGCCAGACCCGCGGGCTCGCCTCGGCGGTGCTGCGCCGCTTCCTCGACCATGACGCCCTGTCCCCCGAGGGCATCCTGACCCTGGGCTGGCACGGCCCGCACGAGCCCACGTTGCAGCCGTACTCCGGCTTCGCCTCGCCGTACTGGGCGGCCAAGGCGTTCACCGGCCTGCTGCTCCCGCCGGAGCACCCCGTGTGGACCGCGCGCGAGGAGCCCGGGCCCCGGGGCGTGGTGGCGCTGCCCGGCCCCGGATTCGTCGTCCAGAACACCGGCGGCCTGGCCAGAGTCGTCAACCACGGCAGCCAGCACCACCCCGGCGACCCGCTCTACGACCGCTACGCCTACTCCACCCGCACCGCCCCGGCCACCGGCCCGGCCGACAACCACGTGGGCAGCGTGCCCAGGGGCCGCATCGTGGCCCGGGGCGCCGGGATGCTGGGCGACACCGCCTGGGCCGCCTCCTTCGCCGAGGGCAGCGGGGTGTCCAGTGTGAGCGTGGTCCGCGGGGAGGTGGAGGTACGCCTGCACCACGGGGACGCGGGCCGGGAAACCGGCTGGGCGCTCCCCGGCGCCCAAGTACTGCCCAGCGTCCACGTACTGCCCGGCCCCGCCGGGGTGTACGGCGCCGCCGTACGCGCGCCCGACGGCCTGACCTCCTGGCTGATCCCGTTGACCGGGTCCCCGGAGCCGTCGATCCTCAAGGCCCCGGCCGGGACCGCGTTCGGCACGCCCGCCCTGATCCCCGCCCTGACCGGCCCGGAGGGAAACGGCTGGCGCGTCACCGCGGTCGTCCTGTCTCACGACCTGCCGGGCCTCCCGTCGGCCAGGGTGACCGACCTGACGGTCACCCTCACCTGGCCGGACGGGGTGGAGCAGAGCTTCGGCCCCGAAGGACCCCGCTAGCCGGACACCGCCTTCTCGGCCGCCGTGATCGCGTTGCGGAACAACATCGCCACCGTGGTCGGCCCCACGCCGCCCACCCGAGGCGTGATCGCCCCGGCGACGGCCTCCACCGACTCGTCCACGTCCGGCAGCAGCCGCCGCCCTTCGTAGCGCACCCCGCCCCCGACCACCACGGCCCCGGGCTTGACGTGCTCGGGCTGAATGATCCCCGGCACCCCCGCGGCCGCGATGAGAATGTCGGCCCGCTGGGTGTACCGGGCCCAGTCGGGGACACCGGTGTGGACCACGGTCACGGCCGCGTTCGCGGTCGGCCGCTTCTGGCTGAGCAGCATGGCCAGCGGCCGTCCGAGCGTGGCCCCGCGCCCGAGGATCACGACGTCACGCCCGGCGACCGGAATCTCGTAGAAGGCCAGCAACGCCTCGATCCCGGCAGGCGTGCAGGGCAACGGCCCCGGCATGCCCAGCGCGAGCCGCCCCATGTTGAGCGGGTGCATCCCGTCGACGTCCTTGTCCGGATCCATGGACTGCAGAGCGGCGTCGTAGTCGAGATGCCGGGGCACCGGGTACTGCACCAGCAGCCCGTGCACGGCCGGGTCGTCGTTGTAGGCGGCGATGGCGGCGTGCAGATCGTCCTGCGTGGCGTCGCCGGGCAGATGCGTGTGCGGCGAGTCGAAACCCAGCTCAGCCGCCTGCTTCTGCTTAATCCTGATATATCCGGCGCTGGCGTCGTCGTCCCCCACCAGAATCGTGGCCAGCGACGGCGTGACACCCTTGGCGGTGAGGACGGCGGCGCGGGCGGCGACGTCCTCCAGGACGCTCTGCGCCACCGGCCCGCCCGGAAGCATGCGGGACATTAACTCTCCCCGGGAGTGGTCGCCCAGGCGGTCGGCTTCCACGACGAGCTCCCCGATGGTCGATTCCATCCTCTGTGCCGCCAGTCGCACTGCCCTCTAGCATGCCAGCCCTGTAACGCGCCCGCACACAGGGCCATCTCACAGATGTGGACACCACCCGTGACGACGAGCTGATCACCGAGCTGCGCGCGGAGCTACCGGCCCTGTTCGCCAGCGCATGGGACAAACTCGCCCAGGCCGAACCCGGCATGAAGCCGTGGCTGAAGCAGCCCGTCCAAGAGGAACTGGACACCCTGGTCAACGACTGGCCGCTGGCGGCTTCAGAACAGCTGAGTGGGCTGCGGGCGGCCAAGTCACTGCAGGCACAGGGGTCGAGCCCGCCCGAGCTGGGCTTCATGCCGTGGAGAGTCACCGCCTCGGCCGCGGCCATGGGCCTGACCGGCATGCTCGCCGCCCTGCTCCCCTTCGCCGGCATGCTCTTGTGGTCAGAGCTGGACACGTGGCTGCTGGCAGGGAAGGTCGCCGCCTGCGTGGCGGCCGTCCTCGCCGGCCTGTCCGCCATGGTCGCGGTGAACATCTACCGCCCCGGCGCCACCCGCGTCACCATCCGGCCGCTCCTGGGGCTGGCCATCGGTCTCGCGCTGGGAGCGCTGGTCTGGGAGCTCTGGCGGCGCCTGGACGCACCTGCCACGGCGACGGAGCGGTGGGGCCTGGCCTTCTGGGTCCTCATGGCCCTCGGCGTGACAGCCCTGAGCGTCTTCGCACTGATCCGCGAGAAGGCCCGGCGGGAAGCGATCCTGGTGATCGTGGCCGCGACGTTGTCGGCCGTGATCGTGGTAGATACGACGACTAGCGGGCTTGACGTGCCGGATTCGCTGCTCGTGGCCTTGATCGTCGGGGCGACGATCCACGTTGTCGTCCTGCCGGGAATTCTCGCGCTGGCCGGCTTTCTTTCAGCGGCCGGCGGTCTCACGCCGGCCAACGTGTGGGCGTTCGTCAGGCTGCTGAGGAAGACCGCCCTGACCCCGGATCCCGCGAAGCGGCAACAGGCCGACGCGGCCGTCGAGGCCGCGCTGGCCGCCTGGCGGGAGGCCACCGAGAAGGTCGTCGTCCTGCCCTATATCCAGCGGCGCGTCAGCGAGATCCTCGCCCCGCCGTTCAGGCAACCGCTGCGCATCTCCGTCTCCCCCGGCCTCCACCAGCTGAGCGCGGGAGACTTCCTCATCCCGACCGAGCAGTTCACGGCCGTCAGGAACGCCGTGCGCATGGTGACCGGAGGCGCGCTCGGCGTCGCCGGGCCGCGGGGCGCCGGCAAGTCCACCCTCCTGGAGGCATACCGGTTCGGCGCGCTGGCCACCCGCTCACACGAGCAGATCGTGGTGCTGGAGAGCGTCCCCGTGCGCTACGAGGCCCGCGAGTTCGCCCTTCACCTGTACGCGCGGCTGTGCGAGGAGGTGGCCGCCTTCTGCGAGCGCCGCATCCGGCGTCCGGTCCCGCGCCGCGTTCCGTGGCCGGTGCTGCTGCGCGCGGGGGCGGCGGTCGCGGGCGCCGCGCTGGCCTATTGCGCCTGGGTCCTGGCCGTCATCGCGCTGGACAAGCAGGACCTGCCCGCGTGGCTGCCACCCGCGAGCTGGCCGGCCGCGTTGCTCGTGGGTGGTACGGCACTGGCCGCCCTGGCCTTGTCCCGCATCCGCGTCCCGCGAGGGCCCGCGGCCGAGGCGGCGATCGACGCGGGCCAGGTGACCGATCTCAAGACCCTGGCCGCCTTCGCCCGGCAGCGGCTGCGCCGGATCCGCTTCCAGCAGCACTTCACCCATGGCTGGTCCGGCAAGGTCGCGATCCCGGGCGGCCCGGAGCTCACCCGGACGAACACCGCGCAGCTCGCCGAGCTGGCGATGACCTACCCGGATGTGATCCACGACTTCCGCGGGTTCCTGGCCACGACCGTGCGGGTGGCCGGGGACGTCGTGGGCCTGCCGTACCCGAACGTGGCCGTCCTCATCGACGAGCTCGACAAGATCTCCAGCGCGGAGAAGGCCGGCGAGTTCGTCAACGAGGTCAAGGCGCTCTTCTCGCCTCCGGTGGAGGGCTGCCTGTTCGTCGTGGCGGTCTCCGAGGACGCGCTGGCCGCCTTCCACCGGCGCGGGCTGCCGGTGCGGGACGAGTTCGACAGCGCCTTCGACACGATCGCCCGGGTGGGGTACCTGTCGATGGCCGACTCCTTCAACGTGGTGCGCAGCCGGGTGATGGGTCTCGGCCTGGAGCACCTCACGCTCATCCACGTGCTGGCCGGCGGCCTGCCGCGCGATCTCATCAGGGTGACGCGCGCGATCGTCCGGCACCAGGGCGCCGAGCTGGCGGAGCTGGCCCGTGCCGTGATCGCCGAGGATGTCCGCGACAAGATGGACGCCCTGCGCACGGTCATCGTCCGCCATGACCAGCCCGAGCCGCATGCGGGCGTGTTGATCCACCAGATGGACAGCGTGTCGGCCGCCACGCCGACGGAGCTGGAGGGCGAGTTGCGCAGGGCGCTCAGCGCCGGATCGGACAGGCGCCCCGACGACGCGTCCTTCGCCGGCCTCGTCCTGGAGACGCTCGGGCACTTCTACCTGTCGCTGACCCTGCTGGAGGTCTTCGCCGGGCCGCTCACGGAGCTCGACCTGACCAGGGCCGACTTCGAGAGCCTGGCCAGGGCGCGGCAGTTGTTCGCGGTCAACACGCTGGCGAGCTGGCGCACGGTCGACGCCTTCCGCGTCGCGCGTGGGCTGGCGCAGTACCTACCTGGCCAGGAAGCCGCGGAGTAGCGCCGCCGTACCCTCGAGGTGTTCCGACACGGCGCGCCGGGCGGCCTCCGGGTCTCCGGACAGGATCGCGGCCACGATGGCCTGGTGCTGGATCGCCGCGTGGTCGATGTTGACCTGGAGCATCGGAATGGCGTTGAGCAGGTCGCTGACCCGCAGGCGGGCGTCGGCGCAGGTGGCGGCCAGCAGCGGGGAGCCGGTCAGCTCGGCGATCGACAGGTGGAAGGCGGTGTCGAGGCGGCGGTAGTCCTCGGGGGAGGCGGCGTTGAGGTCGGCCAGGCGCTCGTTGAGGGTGCTCCTCTGGGCCTCCGACAGCGTGGTGGTCGCCAGGACCTGGGCCGCGCCGCACTCCACCGCCATCCGGAAGGTGAGGGCGTCGGCCAGGTCGTCGTCGCCCATGTCCGTGACGACCTTGCGCAGGGCGCCGCTGTCGGGCCTGGGCGGGACGTAGGTGACGAAGGCGCCGCCGTAGCGGCCGCGCCGTACGTCGAGGAAGCCCGCGTCCTGGAGGGCGCGGATGGCTTCGCGGAGGGTCACGCGGCTGATGCCGAGCTGGACGGCGAGCTCGCGTTCCGGCGGGAGTTTCTCGCCGGGGGCCACGACGCCGAGCTTGATGGCCTGGAGCAACCGCTCCACGGTCTCCTCGAAGGCGTTGCCCGCGCGCACCGGGCGCAGCACAGTCAACGGGTTCACGCTTCGCTCCCACCACCCCGACAGAGGGCCTTGACAATCGATCCCGCCATACACCTCAATGGTCTAACACTAGCCCAATCAACGGGCAACCGCCGTGGCCAGATCGGAGCATCCTCACGTGAGCACCGGATTGTTGTCCGTATCCGACCTGCGGGACGAAGTTGCTGCCGGGCGCATCGACACGGTATTGCTGGCGATCGTTGACATGCAGGGTCGTCTGCAGGGGAAGCGGCTGTCGGCCAGATACTTCGTGGAAGAGGTCCTCCAGCACGGCTCCGAGGGCTGCAACTACCTGCTGGCCGTGGACGTCGACATGAACACGGTCGGCGGATACGCGATGTCGTCCTGGGATCGTGGGTACGGGGACTTCGTCATGAAGCCCGACTTGTCCACGCTCAGGCGCATTCCCTGGCAGGAGGGCACCTGCCTGCTCATGGCCGACCTCGTCTGGGAGGACGGCTCGGACGTGGCGCCCTCGCCGCGCCAGATCCTGCGCAAGCAGCTGGCCCGCCTGGAGGAACGCGGGCTGCGCGCCTTCGTCGGCACCGAGCTGGAGTTCTGCGTCTACAACGACAGCTACGAGGACGCCTGGCAGCGCGGCTACCGCGACCTCAACCCCGCCAACCTCTACAACGTGGACTACTCGCTGCTCGGCACCTCCCGCATCGAGCCGCTGCTGCGCCGCATCCGGCTCGGCATGGAGGGCGCGGGCCTGTACGTGGAGTCGGCCAAGGGCGAGTGCAACCTGGGCCAGCACGAGATCGCCTTCCGGTACGACGAGGCGCTGCGCACCTGCGACAACCACTCCATCTACAAGACCGGCGCCAAGGAGATCGCCGCGCAGGAGGGCCGGTCGATCACGTTCATGGCCAAGCCCAACCAGCGTGAGGGCAACTCCTGCCACATCCACATCAGCCTGCGCGGCACGGACGGCAGCGCGGTCATGGCCGGCGACGGCCCGCACGGCCTGTCGGAGCTGGGCGCCCGGTTCATCGCCGGGCAACTGGAGAGCATGCGCGAGCTCACGCTGTTCTACGCGCCGAACATCAACTCCTACAAGCGGTACGTGCCGGGCAGCTTCGCGCCGACCGCGGTCAAGTGGGGCGTGGACAACCGCACCTGCTCGCTGCGCCTGGTCGGCCACGGCCACTCGCTGCGGGTGGAGAACCGGGTGCCCGGCGGCGACGTCAACCCGTATCTCGCGGTCGCCGCGCTGATCGCCGCCGGCCTGCGCGGCATCGACCGCGAGCTGGAGCTCGAGGACGCCTACACGGGCAACGCCTACACCTCGGGCGCCGAGACCGTGCCGCACACGCTGCGTGACGCGCTGAGCTTGTTCGAGGGCTCGAAGCTGGCCGCCGAGGTCTTCGGCGAGGACGTGGTGGCCCACTACGCCAACAACGCCCGGGTCGAGCTGGCCGCCTTCGACGCGGCGGTGACGGACTGGGAAATGTTCAGGGGGTTCGAGAGACTGTGAAGATCATCAATCCGGCGACCGAGGCCGTGGTCGCCGACGTCGAGTTCGCCGACGCGGCCGAGATCGACCGGGCCGTGGCGCGGGCCAGGCAGGCGTACGCGAGCTGGCGTCAGGTGGCGCCCGGTGACCGCGCCCGGCTGCTGCGCCGCTTCGCCGACCTGGTGGACGCGCACGGCGAGGAACTGGCCCGG
Organism: Nonomuraea typhae; assembly: GCF_009760925.1. Classification (GTDB taxonomy): domain Bacteria; phylum Actinomycetota; class Actinomycetes; order Streptosporangiales; family Streptosporangiaceae; genus Nonomuraea; species Nonomuraea typhae. The sequence goes on along the minus strand of NZ_VRLV01000007.1, from coordinate 386,074 downwards.
CTGGAGGTCACCAACTCCGGTCACACGATCGGCAACGCCCGCTGGGAGGCCGGCAACGTCCGTGACGTGCTGCACTTCTACGCCGGGGCCCCCGAACGCAACCACGGCAAGCAGATCCCGGTGCCCGGCGGCGTGGACGTCACCTTCCAGGAGCCCCTGGGCGTCGTGGGCGTGATCGTGCCGTGGAACTTCCCCATGGTCGTCATGATGTGGGGCGTGGCGCCGGCGCTGGCCGCCGGGAACACGGTCGTCGTGAAGCCCGCCGAGTGGACACCCCTCACCGCTGTACGGCTGGCGGAGCTGGCCCTGGCCGCGGGGCTGCCCGAGGGGGTGTTCCAGGTGCTGCCCGGGGAGGGTGAGGTGGCCGGCGCCCGGCTGGTCGAGCACCCGGACGTGGCCAAGATCGTGTTCACCGGGTCGACCGAGGTGGGCAAGCTGATCGCCGCCCAGGCGGCGGGCCAGGTGAAGCGGGTGACGCTGGAGCTGGGCGGCAAATCGGCAAATATCATCTTTGCGGACTCCGATCTGGATAAAGCGGCAAAAACGGCGCCTTATGCGGTTTTTGATAACTCTGGGCAGGACTGCTGCGCCCGCTCCCGCATCCTGGTCGAGCAGAGCGTGTACGAGGAGTTCCTGGAGAAGCTGGGCGCCGCCGTACTCAACGTGAAAGTGGGCGACCCGCTCGACGAGAGCACCGAGATGGGCCCGCTGATCAGCGCCGAGCACCTGGAGCGGGTGCGCGGCTTCGTCGAGACGCCGCACCTGCAGGGTGCCTGCCCCGACGGGCCCGGGTACTGGTTCCCGCCGACCGTCCTCACCTCGCGGGTCACCGACCGGGCCTTCACCGAGGAGATCTTCGGGCCGGTCGTGTCGGTGGTGCCGTTCGCCGATGAGGCCGAGGCCGTCAGGATCGCCAACGACACGCCCTATGGGCTCAGCGGCTCCATCTGGACCCGCGACGTCGGCCGCGCCCTCCGGATGGCCCGTGCGGTCGAGGCGGGCAACCTGTCGGTGAACTCGCACTCGTCGGTGCGCTACTGGACCCCGTTCGGCGGCTTCAAGCAGTCAGGACTCGGCCGCGAGCTGGGCCCCGACGCGCTGGACGCCTTCACCGAGACCAAGAACGTCTTCATCTCCACGGAGTGAACCCGACGCAGTGAGCGGAGTGAAGGGCCGACGAAGGAGGCACTTCGCGAAGCGAATGAGGAGGGTGAACGACCAATGAGCAGGAGTAGATCGATATGCAGCGTTTGCAGGACCGCGTCGCCGTCATCACCGGCGCGGGCAGCGGGATCGGCCTGGCCACCGCGCGCAGGTTCGCCGAGGAGGGCGCCCGCGTGGTGTGCGTGGACGTGGACGAGGATGCGGGCAAGAAGGCCGCGGAGGAGGTCGGCGGGATCTTCGTCCAGGCCGACGTGACCAGCGACGACGACGTCGCCCGCATGTACCGGACGGCGTTCGAGACCTACGGCGGTGTGGACATCGCCTTCAACAACGCCGGCATCTCCCCGCCCGACGACGATTCCATCCTGGAGACCGGCATCGACGCCTGGCGGCGCGTGCAGGAGGTCAACCTCACCAGCGTCTACCTGTGCTGCAAGCACGTCATCCCCTACATGCAGCGGCAGGGCAAGGGCTCGATCATCAACACCGCCTCCTTCGTGGCGGTGATGGGCTCGGCCACCTCGCAGATCTCCTATACCGCCTCCAAGGGCGGCGTGCTGGCGATGTCCCGCGAGCTCGGCGTGCAGTTCGCCCGCGAGGGCATCCGGGTCAACGCCCTGTGCCCGGGCCCGGTCAACACGCCTCTGCTGCAGGAGCTGTTCGCCAAGGACCCCGAGCGCGCCCAGCGGCGCCTGGTGCACATCCCGGTCGGCCGCTTCGCCGAGGCCACCGAGATCGCCGCCGCGGTCGCGTTCCTGGCCAGCGACGACGCCAGTTTCATCACCGGGTCCGAGTTCCTCGTGGACGGCGGCATCTCGGGCGCCTACGTGACGCCGTTCTAGCGAGCACGAGCATGCGACCCGTCATCGGCATCACGTGCTACGTGGAACCCGCGCGATTCACCGTCTGGGAGATGGAGGCGGCGCTGCTGCCGTACACGTACGTCGAAAAGGTGACGGCGGCCGGCGGCCAGCCGGTCATCCTGCCGCCCGGCGGCGAGCCCGCCTCGCTGCTCGGGCGGCTGGACGGCCTCATCCTGGCCGGCGGCGGGGACATCGACCCCGGACGGTACGGCCGGCCGCCTCATGCCCGCGTCGGCTACGTCCGGAAATTTCGTGATGAGGCGGAGTTCGATGTGATGGCTGCCGCCCTGGAGGCCCGGCTGCCCTTCCTGGGCATCTGCCGGGGCCTCCAGGTGCTCAACATCACCCTGGGCGGCACCCTGCACCAGCACCTGCCCGACGTGACCGGGCACGAGGGCCACTCCCCCGCGCCCGCCACCTTCGGCCACCTGCCCGTACGCGCCGAGCCCGGCACCCGGCTGGCCAAGGTGCTCGGGACCGGCGGCGTAACCGTCCCGCATTACCACCACCAGGCCATCGACCGCCTGGGCGACGGCCTCACCGTGAGCGCCAGGGCCGAGGACGGGACCATCGAGGCGGTCGAGCTGGAGGGCCATCCGTTCGCGCTGGCCGTCCAGTGGCATCCTGAGGCGGGCTCGGATACCGCGCTTTTCGAAGCCCTTGTCACCGCGACTTGACGGAAAGTCGTCAAGCTGGGGCTCCGAGACGCTCGTAAAGTCCCTGGTCAGAAGCTAATTCTGAATTGGGTCTTACTGGAAAGCTTCTTTACTTTTACTCTCGAGGTGTGGAGCTCGAGGTCCGGCATCTCAGAGTCGTATGCGCGATCGCGGACACCGGAAGCATCTCCAAGGCGGCGACGTCGCTGGGGATGTCCCAGCCCGCGCTCGCGGCGCAGCTGCGCCGCATCGAGCGGCAGTTCGGTGGCCCCTTGTTCGAGCGCGGCAGGGAGGGGACGACACCGACCCCGCTGGGCCGCTGGTTGCTGCTGAGGTCACGTTCCGTCCTGCCCGCCTTCGACGACCTCGCCCGCGATGCCCGCCGGCACGCGCGCGACGACCGTGACACGATCCGGGTCGGCTGCGCGCTGACCCGGCTGGCCATCTTCGCGGCCAAAGCCCTGCGCAGGTTGTTACCGGAGGCCGAGATCAGCCTGCGCACCGAGGAGACGACCGAGGTGCTGCCCGGCCTGCTGGAGTCGGAGCGGATCGAGCTCGCGACCCTGGACGACTACCCGGGCCACGAGCTGCAGCCGCCCCAGGGCGCCATCTACGCCGAGATCGCCGTCGAGCCGGTCTTCGTGGGGCTGACCGCCAGTCACCCCCTGGCCGCCCACGACGAGATCAATCTGGCGGATCTCGCCAAGGAGCAGTGGGCCCAGCACGCCCTTTTGGAGACCGGTCCCCGCGAGCATTTCTGGACCGCCTGCGCCGACCATGGGTTCGCCCCGATGGTCGGGTTCAAGGTGGACCTGAGCGTGGCGCTGGACCTGATCGCGGAAGGCCGCTGTGTGGGATTGTTCCAGGCCACGAGCCCGGCTCGGGACGGCATCGTGATCCGGCCGATCGCCGGTTCGCCTCTGCGGATGCGGCACCTGATCGGCTGGACCGAGCACGGGCCGCTGGCTCCGCACTCCAAGGACCTGGTCCAAGCGGTGACCAAAACCTATTGGTCCGAGGCGATGCGCAACCCCACCTACAACGCCTGGCTGCGCCGCCATGGCGCCCATAGTGTGACGTTATGACAAAAAATGGGGTTACGTTCCGTTAACCCCCGATGTCAGCTTGGGTGTGACTCCAGCCAGTTCACCCCCCAAGGAGCCACGAGAGTGAACCCCAAGCTCAAACTGTCGGCTGCCGCGTTAGCCGCGCTGGCGCTGGCCCTGGCACCCCAGGCGGCCCAGGCGCAAGCCGTACAAGATCCCCCCACTCCAAGCGAGGCCACGAGCGCCGTCACCTCGGCGCAGAGCGCGCTTGCCTCTTTCGCACCTTCACTGCGCACCGCGCAGGATGACGAATACCACCTTCAGGCCAGCATCCCGGGTGCAAACGGCCTGCAGTTCGTCACCTACACGCGCACGCACAAGGGCCTGCCCGTCTACGGCGGCGAGGTCACCGTCAGCACGGACGCCTCCGGCCAGGTCGTCAACGACATCACCACCGGCCAGCAGTCCGTCATCAACGTCAGCACCACGCCCAAGGTGAGCGCCGCCGCGGCGGCCGCCACCTCGCAGGCGCGGATCAAGAAGGTGGACAGCGTCAGCGCGCCGTCGCTCGTCGTCCACGCCGCCGGCAAGACCCCGCGCCTGGCGTACGCGACCACCGTGACCGGCCCGGCCAACAACCGGACCGTCTACGTGGACGCGCTCAACGGCAAGGTCATCGACGAGGTCGAGCTGGTCAGGGACGCCGAGGGCCGGGCCCACTACGTCGGCACCGTCCAGATCGACACCCAGGCCGGCTCCATGGTCGACCCCAACCGCCGCGGCCTCCAGTGCGGCGGCCAGAACGGCTCGGCCTTCACCGGTTCCGCCCCCTGGGGCAACGGCGGGGCGACCGACCTCACCACCGCCTGCGTCGACGTCCTGTACGGAGCCCAGAAGGAATGGGACATGCTCCGTGACTGGGTCGGCCGCAACGGCATCAACGGCTCCGGCGGCGGCTTCCCGGCGCGCGTCGGCCTTGCCCAGGCCAACGCCTTCTGGAACGGGTCCTACACCAACTTCGGCCACAACGGCGCGAGCGGTGCGGCCCGCAAGAACCTGGTCTCGATGGACGTCGTCGGCCACGAGTACGGCCACGCCATCTTCCAGACCACGCCCGGCGGCGCCGGCTCCGGCAACGAGGCCGGCGGCATGAACGAGTCCACCGGTGACATCTTCGGCGCCCTGACCGAGCACTTCGCCAACAACCCGAACGACCCGCCGGACTACCTCGTCGGTGAGGAGCCCGCGCTCGGCGGCGGCCCGATCCGCAACATGTACAACCCGTCGGCGCTCGGCGACCCGAACTGCTACACCGGCACCTTCCCCGAGGTGCACGCCGGCGCGGGCCCGCAGAACCACTGGTTCTACCTGCTGGCCGAGGGCAACAACCCGGGCGGCGGCAAGCCCAGCAGCCCGATCTGCTCCGGCGGCCCCAGCTCGGTGACCGGCATCGGCATCCTGAAGGCCGGCAAGATCTTCATGACCACGCTGAACAAGAAGAGCGCCCCCTGGACGCACACCAAGGCGCGCGTCGCCTCGCTGCAGGCGGCCAAGGAGCTCTTCCCGGGCAGCTGCGTCGAGTTCAACACGGTCAAGGCGGCCTGGGACGCCATCAGCCTGCGCGCCCAGCCCAATGAGCCGACCTGCGAGGGCCAGCAGAACCAGTTCTCGCTCACGCTCGACCCGGCCTCCGGCCAGGTCGACCCCGGCGGCACCACGACCAGCACGGTCCGCACCCAGGTGACCCAGGGCTCCGCCCAGCAGATCACCCTGCGCGCCGGCACCCTGCCCAGCGGCGTGACCGCGCAGTTCAACCCGGCCACGATCACCGCCGGCCAGACCTCGACGCTGACGCTGACCACCACGGCCGGCAGCCCGCAGGGCGGCCACACCATCGCGGTGACGGCCGACGGCGCCGAGTTCGACCAGACCGCCAACTACAGGCTGACGATCGGGCAGGTCCAGAACGACTTCTCGTTCTCGATCAACCCGACCTCCGGCTCGACCCAGCCGACCGGCTCGACCCAGACCACCATCAGCACCCAGGTGACCTCCGGCTCGGCCCAGCAGATCACCCTGTCGGCCACCGGAGCGCCGAACGGCGTCACGGTGACCTTCAACCCGGCCACGATCACCGCGGGCCAGACCAGCCAGGTAACCGTCTCCGCCTCCGGAGCCGCACCGGGCACCTATCCGATCGTGCTCAACGGCGCCGGCGCCAACGCCAGCCACTCGGCCACGTACAACCTGACCGTGGGCACCACCCAGAACGAATGGGCACCGTTCACGGCCTACACGGCGGGCCAGATCGTCACCTACCAGGGCTCGCGCTACCAGTGCCGGCAGAGCCACACCAGCCAGCCGGGCTGGGAGCCGCCCAACGTCCTCGCCCTCTGGCTCCCGGTGAGCTAAGGGAGCAGGAGGAGTGAAGAAGCTCATCGCGTCAGGGCTGGCCGCCATCGTGGTGGCCGCCCTGGCCCCCCTCGCAGGCGCTACAAGCGCCCAAGCGGCCGCCCTCGCGCCGCCGGACATCCCGGTGGCGGGCGTGCAGGCCCACCTGAGCCAGTTGCAGTCGATCGCCTCGGCGAACGGCGGCAACCGGGCCTCCGGCCGACCGGGCTTCAACGCCTCGGTCACCTACATCAAGGGCAAGCTGGACGCGGCCGGATTCACCACCCGGGTCCAGACCTTCAGCGGCGGCAGCAACCTGATCGCCGACTGGCCGCAGGGTCCGGCCAGCCCGACCCTCATGCTCGGCGCCCACCTGGACAGCGTGGCCGCGGGCCCGGGGATCAACGACAACGGCTCGGGCTCCGCGTCCCTGCTGGAGATCGCCCTGACCCTGGCCGCGCAGCGTCCGACGCTGACCAAGCACGTCCGCTTCGGCTGGTGGGGTGCCGAGGAGCAGGGCCTGATCGGCTCCCGCTTCTACGTGCAGAACGGCGGCGCCCAGGGAGTCGAGGCTTACCTCAACTTCGACATGACCGGCTCCCCCAACCCCGGCTACTTCGTCTACGACGACGACACGCAGCTGCAGGGGCTGTTCAACGCCTACTACAGCTCGATCGGCGTCCAGACCGAGCGTGAGACCATCGGCGACGGCCGCAGCGACCACGCCTCGTTCAAGAACGCCGGGGTCCGGGTCGGCGGCGTCTTCACCGGCGCCAGCGAGCGCAAGTCCGCCGCGCAGGCGCAGAAGTGGGGCGGTCAGGCCAACGCGTCCTTCGACCGCTGCTACCACTCGGCCTGCGACACCTATCCGTCCAACATCAACACGACCGCGCTCGACCGCAACGCGGACGCGGCCGCCTACGTGCTGTGGAACCTGGCCGTCGGCCAGCAGCAGCAGAACGACTACTCCATCGCGGTGAGCCCGTCCTCGGCGACCCTCCAGCCGGGACAGTCGGCAACGGCAACGCTCACCACCCAGGTCACCTCCGGCCAGGCGCAGCCGGTCAGCCTCTCCGCCGGCAACGTCCCGGCCGGGGTGACCGTTTCCTTCAGCCCGCAGACGATCCAGTCGGGTCAGTCCTCGACCGTCACGATCAGCGCGTCCGCGTCCGCGGCCAACGGCACGGCGCAGATCTCGCTGAACGGCGACGGCGCCAACTCCGACCGCTCGACCACCTTCAACCTGACGATCGGGCAGGTCCAGAACGACTACTCGTTCACGGTCAACCCGACCACGGGTTCGGTCCAGCCGGGCGGCACCGCGAACACCACCGTCAACACGCAGGTCACCTCCGGCCAGGCGCAGCAGATCGCGCTGTCGGCCACCGGGGCGCCCAGCGGCGTGACGGTCTCGTTCAGCCCGGCGAGCATCACCGCGGGACAGACCTCGGCGGTGTCGATCGCGACCACCTCGGGTGTCGCATCCGGGAGCTACCCGATCACCATCTCCGGCGACGGGACCAACGTCGACCGCTCGGCCACGTTCACCTTGACCGTGGGCAGCACCGGCACCGAATGGGCTCCGTACACCTCCTACACGGCCGGCACGACCGTGAGCTACCAGGGCACCAACTACCGGTGCCTGCAGAGCCACACGAGCCTGCCCGGGTGGGAACCGCCCAACGTGCCCGCGCTCTGGCAGCGCGTGTAGAGAAGCATGTACGGCCGGCGTCCCGCCAGGCGCTGGCCGTGCAGACGTGGCCGGGGACCGCTGGGGTGTGCCAGGTTCCCGGCCACACGTCTGTGGCCGGCCGTCCTTCCGGGGGGACGGCCGGCCGCTTTTGTCATGTATGAGACACAAGAGATAGATGCATGACACAAGAGGCGGAAAAGTCCCCTTAAATGCGGGGCAAGGGACACGCGGAAGCCCTGAACCTCTCGGCAAACAGTGACCGCCTCACACCCCAAACCCCGACTTTTCCGGACATATGCCTCGTAGGCTCGCCAGGGTTGTCGTTCTGACCGTCCCCCCAGGAGGGAGCCCGAGCGCTTGTCCAGCAACCTGGTGATCATCGCCGCGCTCGTAGCCGTCTGCATCGTGATCGCCCGCTACCTCAGCACACGGTGGCGCCTGCCGCCGCTGCCCATCCTGGTGCTGCTCGGCCTGGTCGCCGGGGTCATGCCCTGGGTGCCCACCGTCGCGCTCAACCCGTACGTCGTGCTGACCGTGCTCATCCCGCCCCTGCTCTACCACCACGCCGCCTCCCGCGCCGCGCCCCGCGAATCCCGCGCCGCCTGGCGGCCGATCATGCTTCTCGGCGCCGGCCTCACCCTCGCCACCGCGGGCGCCGTCGCGCTGGTGGCCCACTTCATGCTGCCCGGCCTCCCCTGGGGCGCCGCCCTGACCGCCGGCGCCGCCTTCGCGCCCACCCAGGCACTCGTGCTCGACCGGCTGGGCGCACCCGAGCGCGTGCTCACGGTCCTGCGCGGCGAAAGCCTGATCAACGAAGGCATCGCCGTGGTCCTGCTGGCCATCGGACTCGAACAACTCCGCCGCCCCGAGACCGTCTCCGTCGCCGCCCTCCAACTGGCCGGCGCGATCGCCGGCGGCACGCTCGCCGGCCTCGCGATCGGCTGGATCGTGGTACGGCTGCGCCGCCTGTTCACCGACACCGGCACGCTCCTGATCCTCTCGCTGGCCACGCCGTTCATCGCCGAGATCACCGCCGGGCAGCTCGGGCTGTCCGGTCCGCTGACCGTCACCGCCGCGGGCTTCTACGTGGGCGCCAAGGGGCGGCTCGTGCACGCCCACGGCCGGGCCGTCGAGCGCATCACCTGGCAGGTCCTGGCGTTCCTGCTCGGCGGGACGCTGGCCGTACTCCTGGGGCTCTCGCTGCGCGACCTGGCGGGGGCGCACGCCGAACTGCCGGTCGGCACGGTCCTGCTGGTCACCGGCGCGCTGCTCGGCGTCACGGTCCTGGTCAGAGTGGCGTTCGTGCTGGTCGTGGACCGGCGCAACGCGCGTGCCCTCACGCTGGGCGGCACCCGCGGGGCCTCGACCCTGGCCATCGCCCTGGCCATCCCCGCCATCCCTGCCCAGGACGCCCTGGTGTTCGCCGCCGCCGCACTCGTCCTCGTCAGCGGATTCGCCCTGCTCAGCGGCCGGGCCGTACCCGAACCCTGCCCGGAGGAAGAGGAGGCGCGGGCGCGGCGGGCGGCGGCCGGCGCGGCGCTGCGCAGACTCGACCAGATGGCGCCCGGGATCGACACCGCCACGTTGTGGGCGCAACGCCAGATCCTCGCGGTCGAGGCGCACGCCAGCGCCCCGCACGACCTGCGCCTGGAACTGGCCAGAGCGCAACGTGAGACGCTCGGACAGATGTACACCGAAGGCCGGATCGGCGCCGAAACCCTGCACACGCTCACGGAAGAGATCGATCTGCGCGATCCACACGCGACAACACCCCTGTGACGGCACTAGGCTGGTTCGAGACACCAGTGAGCCCGTGCGGGAGAGCGTTCTGACAATCCGGTCAGAGCCCCTGAAGGAGCAAGCCCTCCCCGCGAACCTCTCAAGGCAAAGGACCGCATGGGCAAGGTGACCTCTGGAAAGCAGGCCCCAGGGCCTCGCCGAAGGTGAAAGTCCGGCAAAACCCGGGCGAAGCTCTCAGGCATCGATGACAGAGGGGGAGGATCCTGGCATCCGACCCTGCCCTGAGGTGCGAAGATCATGTCCCGACCGACACCGCTGCGAGACATCCACGAGAGTCTCGGCGCGACGCTGACCGACTTCGCCGGCTGGCTGATGCCGCTGCGCTACGGCAGCGAGTCCGCCGAGCACACCGCCGTGCGCACCGCCGCCGGCCTGTTCGACCTCTCACACATGGGCGAGATCTTCCTGACCGGGCCGCAGGCCGGCCAGGCGCTCGACTACGCGCTGGTCGGCCACCTGTCGGCGCTCGCCCCGGGCCGGGCCCGCTACACCATGATCGTGAACGCCGAGGGCGGGGTGCTGGACGACCTCATCGTCTACCGGCTGGCCGACGAGGAGTTCATGGTCGTGGCCAACGCCTCCAACTACGAACTCGTCGCCCGCGAGCTGACCGCCCGCGCCGCCGGGTTCGACACCGTCGTCGAAGACCGGTCCGACCAGTACGCGCTCATCGCCGTCCAGGGCCCCCGCGCCCAGGAGATCCTCTCCGCCCTCACCGACGCCGACCTCGGCGGCCTCAAGTACTACGCCGGACTGCCCGGCGTCGTCGCCGGCGCGCAGGCCCTCATCGCCCGCACCGGCTACACCGGCGAAGACGGCTTCGAGCTGTTCGTGGCCAACGCCGACGCGGCGCCGCTCTGGCACGCCCTCACCAAAGCCGGCCAGCCGTACGGACTGCTGCCCGCCGGACTCTCCTCCCGCGACACGCTGCGCCTCGAAGCGGGCATGCCGCTCTACGGCAACGAACTGTCCACCGCGCTCACCCCGTTCGACGCGGGCCTGGGCCGAGTGGTGAAATTCGACAAGCCCGGCGACTTCGTCGGCAGGGCGGCACTGGAGGCGGTCAAGGACACCCCGCCCCGGCGGCGCCTGGTCGGCCTCGTCGCCCACGGACGCCGGGTGCCCCGCCACGGGTACCCGGTGACCAAGGACGGAACAGTGGTCGGCGAGGTCACGAGTGGGGCCCCTTCCCAGACCCTGGGTAAGCCCATCGCCATGGCCTACGTGGACACTGGTATCAGTGAAGGTCTGGCCGTGGACATCCGGGGCAGTCAAGAGGGCATGGACCTCGTCGCCCTGCCCTTCTACAAGCGCGCTAACTAGCAGGAGGACGTAAGTGAGCAGCATCCCTGACGAGCTGAGCTACACCAAGGAGCACGAGTGGGTGGCCGGCCTGGACGACGGCCTGACCGTGACCGTGGGCATCACCGCATTCGCGGCCGAGTCCCTCGGTGACGTCGTCTTCGTGCAGCTTCCCGAGGTCGGTGCGAACGTCGAGGCCGGCGACTCCATCGGCGAGGTCGAGTCGACCAAGTCGGTGAGCGAGATCTACGCCCCCGTCGGCGGCGAGATCACCGAGGTGAACCAGGCCGTCGTGGACGACCCGTCGCTGGTCAACGGCGACCCCTACGGCGATGGCTGGATGTTCCGCGTGCGCCTCGAAGGCGACCCGGAAGACCTGCTCTCGGCCGAGGAGTACGGGGCCCTCACCTCCGGAGACTCCTGACCCGACACGGCCGGGGCTCCGCCGAGCCCCGGCTCATACCCCTCCCTTGTTGCGGAAGGACGCATCAATGGCGATCAGCGTCTTCGACCTATTCAAGATCGGAATCGGCCCGTCGAGCTCACATACCGGCGGCCCGATGGCAGCGGCGCACAGATTCGCCCGCGGCCTCCACGAAGACGGCCTCCTGGAGCGCGTTGCCCGCGTCGAGGCCATCCTGTACGGCTCGCTCGGCCTGACCGGCAAAGGCCACGGCAGCGACAAAGCCGTGCTCCTCGGCCTGTCCGGCGAAAAGCCAGAACTGGTGGACGTCGACACCGTCGACGAACGCCTGGCCGCCATGCGTCACGCCGGCGCCGTCCACCTGTACGGCAGTCACGAGATCCCCTTCGTCATCGGCGAAGACCTGATCTTCGAACGCAAGATCAGCCTGCCCGAGCACCCGAACGGCATGCGCTTCACCGCCTACGCCGCCGACGGCTCACCCCTGCGCGAGAAGGTGTACTTCTCCGTGGGCGGCGGCTTCGTCGTGGACGAGAACGCCACCGGCGCCGACCGCATCAAGCCGGACGACACCGTCCTGCCGTACCCCTTCACCACCGCAGAAGAGCTGCTGAAGCACTGCTACAACACCGGCCTGTCGATCTCCGGCCTCATGCTGGAAAACGAGAAGGCATTCGGCCGCACCGAACAGGAGATCCGCGACGGCATCCTGAACCTGTGGCGCGTCATGACCGAATGCGTGCGCCGGGGAATCACCAAGGAAGGCGTGCTGCCCGGCGGCCTGAAGGTCCGCCGCCGCGCCCACCAGCTCCACCGCCGCCTGTGCAGCGAGTCCCCCGAGAAGGACCCGTTGCAGACGATGGACTGGGTGTCGTTGTACGCGCTGGCGGTGAATGAGGAAAACGCCGCCGGGGGCCGCATCGTCACCGCCCCGACCAACGGCGCCGCCGGCATCGTCCCCGCCGTCCTGACGTACTACAGCCGCTTCGTCCCCCAGGCGGACGACGAGGGCGTGGTCCGCTTCCTGCTGACCGCGGCCGCGATAGGCGTCCTGTTCAAAGAGAACGCCTCCATCTCCGGCGCCGAAGTAGGCTGCCAGGGCGAAGTGGGCTCAGCCTGCTCCATGGCCGCCGCGGGCCTGACCGAGGTCCTGGGCGGCACCCCCGAACAGGTGGAAAACGCCGCCGAAATCGGCATCGAACACAACCTGGGCCTGACCTGCGACCCGATCGGCGGCCTGGTCCAGATCCCGTGCATCGAACGCAACGCGGTAGCCAGCATCAAGGCCATCACGGCCGCCCGCATAGCCTTGCGAGGCGACGGCCGCCACTTCGTCAGCCTGGACAAGGCCATCAAAACGATGCGCGACACCGGCCGGGACATGCTCGACAAGTACAAGGAAACCTCCCGAGGCGGCCTGGCCGTCAACGTCATCGAGTGCTGAAAGGCAAGGTCCTCACGGGGAGCGCTTCGCGCCAAGAGGTTCAGGCAGTTCCAAGTGGGGGCACAGCCCCCACACCCCAGTTAAGGGCAAGGTCCTCCCTTTGGGCGCTTCGCGCCCGGGGGTTCGGGCTGTGACAGTGGGCTCTGCCCCACACCCCGGGCGAGGGAGAACCCTCGCGCTCCCCACGTGGCTGACGTCCCGCGATTTCGCCAGGGATGTGCGTCACCTAAGCCAGAGTCTTCGGCACCCAGCTCTTCCTGATCTATCCGGCACCCGCGCCCCAACCAACGCGTGCCGAGCGAACGCGTCCTGGTACGTGGGGACAAGAGCGAGGCGAACCATCAAAGCCAGTGAACACGGACTACGTCCACCTCATGCTACGGCTCCAACACGAGGTATGTGATCAACGTCGGTACTGACTCCACGCTCTGCGAGTAGCTCTCGCCAAGATCGTGTTCCACGGGGAAGAGGCTCGCCACGGGCTGCCAAATCCTGTGCCGCCTTTGCCCGTTCGTGCAGTTCTCGGCGACCCTGAGGGTCCTTCATCGAGTCGCACGCGACCAACCACCACGTGTGGATGAACTCGTTCAGCCTGCCCAGATCCAGACTGACCCGCACCTCGGCCAGCGCCAAGCGCAGACCTTCATCGAAGCCCTCGCGATCCTGCACCACGGAGAGGGCGCTCCGAGTGGCGCGCAAGGTCTTGTCCGGCATGGTCGCAGTTGCAGGAGGGGGCTCGTGTGGCTGTGCCGTCATTGAGCTGTCTCCCTGTCTGGTCTACTCGGAGCCTACGGGGCCGACCGACAGCGACAGCCCGTTATCCAGCTTGTCAGCGACCAGCACGGATCAGCAGCTCGATGCATTTCGGACCGTATGGCTGGACAAGGCCATCAAACGATGCGCGACACCGGCCGGGACATGCTCGACAAGTACCAGGAAACCTCCCGAGGCGGCCTGGCCGTCAACGTCATCGAGTGCTGAAAGGCAAGGTCCTCACGGGGAGCGCGTCGCGCCAAGAGGTTCAGGCAGTTCCAAGTGGGGGCGCAGCCCCCACACCCCGGCTAAGACAAGGTCCTCCCATTGGGGCGCTTCGCGCCTGGGTTGAGGGTCGTCAAAGCCGAAGTCTTCGAAGGCGGTAGCGCATGTCCTGCTTCCCCGGGGAGTGGCAGGCAGAACAGGTAGCGTGAGGGTATGACGGCGCACCACCACGACGAGGTCATCACCATTCCTCGTGACGAGTACGAGGCACTCAGAGCCGAAGTCCGCCGACTGCGTCGGGAACTAGGCCGCCAGCAAGCCATGCGAGCCACCATGGATAACGCTGCCCATCCAGGTGAGATGCGAACGTTCACGCGCGACGAGTTGGCCGCGGAGTGGGGAATCGGTGGCTGACAGGCGCATCGCCTTTCCTGAGCGAGCCTGGGAACAGATCGAGTCTCTTCCTGACGGGCTGCGCAGACCTGTACAGCTTGCTGTTTTCACCCTCCTGGGGCAGAACGGGTGGCGTGAGGGCATGACGACGCGTCACGACGAGGTCCTCACCACTCCTCGTGACAACTGTGCGGCGCTCGAAGCCGAGGTCCGCCGACTGCGCCGGCAAGGTGCTCTCCCCGAAGGACGGGACCCGTTCAGGCTCCCGCGAGGGTGAAACCTTCCCCGTCGCACGGACGTATAACGGGCAAGTGCCGTCCCATGAAGGGAATCGGAGATGACCCAGGGCCTGTACAGAATCGCCGCAATCCTCGCTGTGGTGGCAGTGACCGCGGTGATGTTATCCCCTCCGGGCGCGGCGGCCGTCGCCCTGTCCGCGCCGGAGCCGCTGCGGGTCGACGGCGTCACCGCAACGCAGATCTCCTTCCACTGGTCCCAGAACGCCAGTGGAAGCGTGGGTGTCCTTCGTGCCCGGGTCTACCAGGACGGGGCACTGGCCACGACCACGCGGTTGCAGCGCTACACCGCTTCCGGGCTCGTTCCGGGGGCCACGTACTCCTTCCACGTCGTCGCCGCCGATGACGCCGGGAACACCTCGCCGCCGAGCCGTACCATCACGATCACCACTCGCGGACCTGGAGTGGTGCCGCCCGGACCGGCGAACCTGCGCGCCACCGAGGTGGCCTCCGCCCGGGTCGGCCTCGCCTTCGACCAGCCTGACGACAGCTGGGACGTCGGTCGCTACGAGGTCCTCGACGGGGGGACGGTCGTCGCCTCCATCCCCGCCGGTTCCTTCAACGGGGTTCCGACGATCAATCTGGCGTTGCGGGGTCTGTCCGCGCAGTCGTCGCACGCCTATACGGCGAGGGCCGTTCGCGGAGCCATCGGCGTCTCGCCCTCGTCCAACACCCTGACGCTCAGCACGCCTGCGCGGACAGACCTGGTCGCGCCGTCGGCTCCCACGGGGCTCGTGGCGGCGATGGATAGATATGCGTGTTTCTCCGTCGTCCTGACCTGGACGCCATCGGGTGACGACGCCGATCCTCCATCCGCGATCGACTACGAGATCCTCGTCAACGGCGCGCACGAGAGCTGGGTGCGCGGTGCCGGGACACACACCATCGGCATGGTGCCCGTGGGCAACAACACGATCGAGGTCCGGGCCGTGGACAGTTCCGGCAACGCCTCGGCCGCCGCCACGGCCACGTTCCCGCGTCCGCCCGACTGCACCGACGACGCCTGACGTTCGCGCGGCCGGCCGTCCGTGCGACAGGCGCCCGCCCGCCGTGAACCGTTGTGGCGGGCGGGCATCCTCCTCAGGCGGCGTCGAGGGCCGCGGTGATCTTGCGGATCATGTCGGCGAGCGTGGGGCTGGGCCGGCCCTCGTGGGTGCGGGCGGCCGCTTCGACGGCGACGATCACGGTGGTGCGGAAGTTGCCAGCCTCGGCCGGGTCCTGCTGCCCGAGCAAGCCCATGGCCGCGGTCAGGGCCGGCAGCACGTGGTCGGCGATTTCGGCCACGGACTTGCCGTCCAGGTTCACAGCTGTGGACTTGTCGGCGAGCACGTGCCCGACCAGGCCGGTGGCGGAGTACAAGGCGATGGAGCCGTTGGTGGCGGCCTTGTGCGGCTTGCCGGCGGCATCGGCGGCGGCGATCAGGGTGACGGCGCCGTAGGCGGCGGTGCGCAGGGTGAGCTTGTCCTGGTCGGACAGGGTGATGGGCATGACGGAGTTCTCCTTAGAGGTCGATCGCCTGGTAGAGCGTGGTCCAGAAGTCGTGGATCAGTCGCGCCGGAGCCGGGACCGACAGCCCGACCTGGGTGAGCAGGACCCCGACGAGCTGGTTGTGCGGGTCGGCGTAGACGGTGGTGCCGGTGCCGCCGTCCCAGCCGAACTGGCCGATCGGCGCGTAGTCGCCGCGGTAGGTGCGCACCGCCATCCCCATGCCCCAGCCGCCCTGCTGCCCCTGGCCGAAGGAGACCTGGACGCTGTTCCTGGCCAGATCGTCGCGGACCGCCGCCTGCTCGGGGGTGAGATGGTCGGTGGTCATCAGCTCCACCGCGGGCCGCGACAGGATGCGCTCGCCGCCGTGCGTGCCGCCGTTGAGCAGCATCTGGAAGTAGGCGTGGTAGTCGTCCACGGTGGACACCAGCCCGCCACCGCCGCTCTGGAAGACGGGTGGCCGGCTGACCCTGCCGCCCGCGGCCTCGTCCCATACGACGAACTCGCCGCTCTGCGGGTCGGGGGCGTAGCTGGGTGGGAGCCGGTCGATCTGGTCGGCGGGCACGTGGAAGCCGGTGTCCTTCATGCCCAGCGGGCCGAAGACGCGCTCGCGCAGGACCGTCTCCAGTGACTGGCCGGTGACCCTGGCCACCAGCACGCCGAGCACGTCGTGGCTGACGTGGTACTGCCAGTGCTGCCCGGGCTGGTACATCAGCGGAAGCGTGCCCAGGCGGCGCATCCACTCATCCGGCTCCGGCGTCGCCCCGTGCCCGGTGAGCTCCAGCTCGAACAGCTTGCCCATGATCGGGGAGCTCATCGCCGTCAGGTCCATGCCGAGCCCGAAGGTGGAGGTCGTCAGATCCCGCACGGTGATCGGCCGCCGCGCCGGCACCGTCTCGTCCAGCGGGCCGTCGACCCGCTTCAGCACCTGCCGACCGGCGAGCTCCGGCAGCCACTCGTCGACCGGGTCGTCCAGCCGCACCTGGCACTCGTCCAGCAGCACCATGGCCGCCGCCATCGCCACGGGCTTGGACGTGGAGGCCATCCGGAAGATCGTGTCCCGGCGCATCGGCGCGCCGCCCTCGGCACGCATCGTCCCCATCGCCTCGACGTGCGTCCGGCCGCCCCGGCTCACCAGGGCCACCAGCCCGGGGATCCTCCCCGACTCGACATACCGCGCCAGCACCCCTCGCACCTTGCGCAGCCCGGCCTCGGAAAAGCCGCTCATCGTGAATCTCCTTGCCTAAATGTTCGGGAACCTCTGAACGCCAGCGACAGTACATTGCGTTCACTATTCCGTCAACATAAGAGAAAGAGGCATCTGGCCTGCTAAATTCCATCGACTACCATTATCATTGCAATGATCGTGGCAATAAACGCAAAGAACGATCAGGCAGAGTATTGCAATGGGCTATCGGGTGAATCCATACTGTGCCGTGGCGCACGTCGAGCGACGGGAGACAGGCAGCGATGCCCGGAGGCAGACTGACCGGCCAGGATCGGCAGCACATCGCCGCGTGGCTGGCCGAGGGACTCGGATACGCGGAGATCGGCCGGCGTCTGGGGCGGCCCGCCTCGACCATCATGCGCGAGGTCACCCGGAACGGCGGGCCCGACGATTACCGGGCGGATCGGGCAAACGAGGCCACCCGGGATCGTGCGCGCCGGCGCAAGCAGGCGCAGCCGCCCTCACCGCCGGCCCCCGACAACGACCATGGGCGCGACCCCCAGGCGATCCGGGACGCCACGGAGTCCTACATCGCCCTCCTCGAGCAGCAGGGGCTGCCCCGGATGATGGCCAGGGTGATGACCTGCCTGTACATCACCGACGCCGGCGCCCTGACCGCCGCCGACCTGGTCCAGCGGCTGCGCATCAGCCCCGCGTCCGTCTCGCACGCCGTGGCCTTCCTCGAGCAGCAGGGACTGCTCAAGCGCGAACGCGTCCCCGGCGCCCGCCGCGAACGTTACGTCATCGACGACGAGGTCTGGCTCCGCTCGACCCTCGCGAGTGTGCGGATGAACGACGCCCTGGCGGCCGCCGCACAGCGCGCGGCCGAGGTGCTCGGCGTCGCGACCCCGGCCGGGGCCCGCTTCGAGCACTCGGCCGAATTCCTCCTCCTCGTGAGCGAGGCGCTCCGCGACGCCATGGACCGATGGCAGCAGGCCCTGGCCGAGCGGCGGTGAAATCCGCTTGGCTCCGGCGGCCGGGGTCGTCTAGGTTGGCCTCTCACCCAACGTGAGGACCACGTCCGCATGACGCCGCCTGCTCTTTAGACCTGACACCTTCCCGCGCATAGGTCGCCGACGTCGCCGTCGGCTCTGTTTCCCATGCTTTTCGTCAGGTCTTCAGAGAGATCATGTCTTCACGTCCTCATATCGTGCTGCCCTGGGCCGTGCGGCGTACCCGCCTGCCCCTGCTCGCCCTCCGCTGCGTGGACTGCCGTTCCGAGCGCGCCACCACGGCGGACGGCAAGTTCCGCGTCAACGCCAACGGCAAGCTGCTCGACGTCTGGCTCCTGGTCAACTGCGTTTCCTGCGACCACACCAGCAAGCTCACCGTCCACGACCGGGTTCCGGTACGCTCCCTGCCGCCCGCCCTCCTGGACGGCTACTTCGCCAATGCGCCTTCCCTCGTCGCCGCCACCCTGCTCGACCCGTTGATCGCCCGGCGCAACCGGTTCGGGCTGGAGTGGGACGGCTGCTGGGAACTCCACGCGCCACCCCCTCCCGAGACCCCGTGGCCCCTGCGGTTCACAGTCACGTTCGAGGATCCCGTCCCCCTTCGCCCGGAACGGCTCATCGCCCAAGGGCTGGGCATCAGCCGCAGCGAGCTCGCCGGCCGGGTCAAGATCGATATCCCGCTGAACCGCAGGACGACCCGGAACTTCTCGTTCCTCCTGCTGTGACCTGAACAGGGTTCCTCACGGCGTCTCCGGCGTCTCCTCCTGGTAGGCCCGGTGCAGGACCTCGGCGAAGGAGACGCCGTCCGGGAAGTCCACCGTGCCGATCCTGCGTACGGCGATGCCGGGCGTCCAGGAGTTCATGACCACGGCTCCGGCCAGCTGCGGCAGGTCTTCGGGGGTGACTTCGCGGGTGTGCTGGGGGACCCCGAGGCGGTCGAGCCGGCGGCGCAGGATGCCCATGGTGATGCCGCCGAGCACGTCGGCCTCGGGCCAGATGACGGCGGTGCCGTCCCAGAAGGCGAGGTTCCAGATGGTGGCCTCGCTGAGCCGCCCCTTGCGGTCGACGAAGGCGGCGTCGTCGTATCCCTGGGACACGGCCTGGCGCAGGTAGTAGGTCTTGGCCACCTCGCCGTGGTGCTTGAGGCCGGGCAGGAAGCGCTCGTGCTCGACGACGGCGAGCGCGAGGGGGCCCTGCGGGCCGGTGGCGGGCGGGCCGGTGCGGATCAGGATCTGCGGTTCGCCGTCGATGGCGGTGAACTCACCGGAGGACGGGTAGACGGTGGCCACCAGGGAGACGTCGGCCGGTCCCGCCTCGATGGCGGCCCTCAGGTAGGCGCGCACCTGCTCGTCGGCCGGCGCCCGGCCGTACAACTCCTTCGAGGCGTTCCGCAACCGCTCCAGGTGGAGGTCGAGGCCGCGGATCCGGCCGTCGCGCACCTGCATGGCGGTGAAGTGCGCGTATCCGGCGAAAGCGAGCGGAGCCAGGTCCTCGGCGGTGGCGGGTTGGCCGTTACGGTGGACGACAGACATGAGAAGCCTCCTAGATGCTTGCATGCGCCATATATTGCAATTCTAACAATACTGGCGCATGCAAGCATCTGCGCGGACTACTCGGCCTGCACGAGCTGCCAACGCGGCGGGGTGCCGGTGGACAGCACGTCCGAGCAGCTGCAGTCGCCGCAGCCTGGGGTCATCGTGATCTCCTCGCATTGCTAGGGGATCGAGGACTTACCCCTCGTCCACCTGCGCAAACTGCGCAGCGTACTCCTCCGACGGCGGAATGTTGGTGATCACGTCGAGGAGGACCCCGTTGGGATCGGCGACGATGAAGTGCCGCTGGCCGAAGCCCTCAGTCCTGATCTCGAGCTCCGGCTTGAGCCCCTCCCCGAGCACGAGCCGCTCCCACTCGGCGTCCACGTCGTCCACCTCGAAGTTGAGCAGGACGCCCTGGGCCGGCTTGCGGTAGGCGGCGGGCACGGTCGGATGCGCATAGTCGAGCAGGGCCAGCTCAAACGACCCGCGGCGCAGGCTGACGTACCAATCCGCCTCGAAGGTGATCTCGAAGCCGAACAACCGCACATAGAAGTCGCGGGACTCGGCCAGCCGCGAACTGCCAATGACCGGATAGAAGCTGCTGAGGTTCATGGGAAGATTCCTTTCACATACCGCTGGTATGCGAGTAAGCTAGCTCGCATACCAGCGGTATGTCAAATGGAGGGCCGAACGTGAGCACCCGCGCCGAGCAACGCGAGCACACCCGCCTGACCCTGCTGCGCGAGAGCAGGCGGCTGTTCGCCACCGAAGGGTACGGGGCGGTCGGCCTGTCGGAGATCGTCGCGGCGGCCGGTGTGACCAAGGGCGCCCTGTACCACCACTTCACCAGCAAGGCCGAGCTGTTCCGCGCGGTACTCGAACAGGTGCAGCAGGAGGTCGGCGAACGGGTCGCGGCCGCGGGCGACGCCGCCGCCGACCCCTGGGACCAGCTCGTCGCCGGCTGCCGGGCCTTCCTGACCGTCAGCACCGACCCGGCCTACCAGCGCATCATGCTCGTGGACGGCCCCGCCGTACTCGGATGGGCCGAATGGCGGCGCCTGGACGCCGACAACTCCGCGCGGCACCTGGCCGAGGCGCTGACCGAACTGATCGACGGGGGCGTCATCGCGGCCCAGCCGGTCGAGCCGCTGACCCGCCTGCTGTCCGGCGCGATGAACGAGGCCGCGCAGTGGCTGGCCGCGGCCGGCGGCCCGCGCGAACTGGCCGACACCCAGGCCGCACTCTCCGGCCTGCTGGAAGGGCTCCGCGCAAGGACCTGACCGAGAAGGAAACCTAACGGCGCACGTGCAGGCGGACCACCGCGCCGAGGTCCTCGCCGACGACCTCGCGCCGGATCCGGCCGACGATCTCGCGATCCAGCTTGCCCACGACCGCGCCCACGTCGGCCGAGGCCGGGCAGGCGAGGCTGACACGCAGCCGGTCGGCCTCGCCCACGATCCGCACGCCCGCCCGGCTCAGCCCCTCGACGTCCTTGAGACCCACGCACAACATCGCGGTCCCCATCCCGGTCCGCGCCCCGCGGCGCCCCCAGCCGAGGCACATCAGCAGCCACCGCAGCGACACCAGCGCCAGCGCCAGCAGTGTCAGCGCGATCCCCCAGAGCAGCCAGGGGTTCGCCGCGACCACCTCGGCGCCGGTGTCCGGCAGCACCTTGGCCCGCGGCGCCAGCCCCGGCAGCCTGTCCTGCCCGCGCAGATACGCGTAAACCCCGGTCACCAGCAGAAACACGCCGACGACCGCCAGCCCGATCCGGTTGCCCGTGTACTGCCGCATCACAGCCCCCTGCTGCGCAGCCGTACCACGACCTCGCCCGCGCAGATCGCGCCGAGCGCGGCCAGCCGATCCCCCACGGCGGTCCCGACCTGCCGCAGCATCGCCCCCGAACTCTCCGCCCCCGTGGTCACGGTCACCTCGATCGCGTGCTTGCGCAGCCGTACGCGCGCGTGCGCGACCCCCTCGACGCCCTGCGCGACCGCCCGCAGCGTACGGCGCAGCCCCGACCGCGTGATCCCGATGACGATCAGCGGATCGCTCGTCTCGACCGGCACCAGCCGCGAGCGTCCGGGCACGATCGCCAGGGCCAGCAGCCCGAGCCCGCCGATCGCCACCACCAGCGCCACGAACGAGATCTCCCACCACGTGGTACGGCCGGCCACCGCGAGGATCCGATCCAGCGGAAGCCAGCCCAGCGGCCTGCCCATCAACGCCGAGACCACCTCCGCGGCCGACAGCCCGAGCCCGGCGGTGAGCGTCAGCGCGAGCACCGCGCCGGCCGGGGTGCGGGCGGGCTTGAGCACGCGGGCGGACCGTCTGAGCGGGGTTTCCGGCTGGGCGAGGGCGGCCGTGCCGGGCAGCAGCGTGGTTATCACGTCCACCATGGGTACACGGCCCCCATAGCCGCCCGTCGCCCTCCCCGCCGCCGGTTTGCCGGATCATTACGGGACGGCCGAAGAATGCGAATCATGCTCATGTCCGGTTACGCTGCTCGCATGGACGACCGTCAGCGCTACGACCGGGCCACCGCCGAGCTGGAACCGCCGTTCGCCATCCTCGACCTGACCGCCATGCGCGCCAACGCGGCCGACCTGGTCCGGCGGGCCGCAGGCAAACCGATCCGCGTGGCCAGTAAGTCGGTGCGCTCCCGGCCGGTGCTCGAACGCATCCTGGCCATGGACGGCTTCCACGGGATCATGGCGTTCACGCTGCCGGAAGCGCTGTGGCTGGCCGGGCACGGGTTCACCGACATCCTGGTCGCCTACCCCACGGCCGACCGCGCCGCGCTGGCCCGGCTGGCCGCCGACCCGGCCGCCGCCCGCGAGATCGCCCTCACCGTGGACTCCCCCGCCCACCTCGACACCATCGAGGACGCGGTCGCCGGCACCCCCGGCCGCCACGAGATCCGCCTCAGCATGGACATCGACGCCGGGTTCCGTGCCTTCGGCGGCAGGCTCCGGGCGGGCGCCTGGCGCTCACCGGTGCGCGAACCCGCCCAGGCGGCCGAGCTCGCCGCCGCCATCGCCAAACGTCCCGGATTCCGGCTGTCCGGCCTGATGGCCTACGAGGCGCAGATCGCCGGCGTGGGCGACGACCCGCCGGGCAACGCCGCCTTTGCCCGGGCCGTCCGCCTCATGCAGGCTCGTTCCGCCCGCGAGCTGATCATCCGCAGGGGCCGCATCGTCAACGCCGTCCGCCAGATCACCGACCTGGACTTCGTCAACGGCGGCGGCACCGGCAGCATCGAGAAGACGGTCCGGGAGAAGGCCGTGACCGAGGTCGCCGCCGGGTCCGGGTTCTTCCACCCGCGCCTGTTCGACTTCTACCGGGGCTTCACCGGCCATCCGGCCGCGTTGTTCGCCCTTCCCGTGGTCCGCCGGCCGGCGCCGGGGATCGTCACCGTGCTGGGCGGCGGCTACCCCGCCTCCGGCGCCGCGGGACCCAGTCGCCTGCCGCAGCCCTATCTGCCCGCCGGCCTGCGCTACGCGCCCGACGAAGGGGCCGGCGAGGTCCAGACGCCCCTCCTCGGGCCCGGCGCCGACGACCTGCGCATCGGCGACCGCGTCTGGTTCCGCCACGCCAAGGCCGGGGAGATGTGCGAACGATTCGCCACCCTCCACCTCATCGACGGCGAGTCCGTCGTGGACAGCGTGCCCACCTACCGCGGCGAGGGCCAGACCTTCCTCTAGGAGCGCCGCCTGCGCCGCCGCCACATGACGATGGCCGCCCCCACGACCAGCACCGCGCCCACCCCGATCAGCACCGGCGCCAGGCTCGGCGGCTCGTCGTCCCACAGGCGATCCGGGTCGTCCTCGACGCTCACCGGCCGGGCCGCGAACCCCAGCGCGTCCCCCACGGACGTGGCCAGGAAGCCGGCCCGGGCCTTCACGTCGGCCACGGTACGCTCAGCCACCCGCTTGGGGCTCACCCGGTCGGCGATGGCGTCGACCGTACGCGCGAGCTCCGCACGCGTTCGCGCGATCCGCCGCTCCATCTCGTCCGGGTCGGTGTCAGGCATGGCTCTCCTCTCGCAGGCGATCAGTCTGTCAGGTCAGGCCACCGGACGGCACGCCGGGCAGGCCGGTAGGTTCGGGGTCATGACCGAATCCAAGCTGGCCGCTGGTGACGCCGCGCCCGAGTTCACCCTGCCCACCGCCGACGGCGGCACCGTCGCGCTCGACTCGCTCCGCGGCAAGCGGGTGATCCTCTACTTCTACCCCGCGGCGATGACGCCCGGGTGCACCAAGCAGGCGTGCGATTTCCGCGACAACCTGGGACAGCTGACCGCGGAGGGCTTCGTGGTGCTCGGCGTCTCCAAGGACAAGACCGACAAACTACTCAAGTTCGTGGAGCGTGACAGCCTGACGTTCCCCCTGCTGTCGGACCCGGAGCTGGCGGTCCACAAGGCTTACGGCGCTTATGGCACCAAGAAGCTGTACGGCAAGGAGGTGGTGGGCGTGATCCGCTCCACCTTCGTCATCGACGCCGACGGCAAGATCGAGCACGCCCTCTACAACGTGAAGGCCACGGGCCACGTGGCCGGCCTGAAGAAGAAACTCGGCCTCGCCTGACCCGCCCAGCGGGCCCGCCACGGGCCCGCAAATCGGTACGTCAGCAGGGCCGCGGACGGCTAGACTACCCATGGTCCCAGCACGATTGGGGCAATCTACGCGGGCGTGGCGAAATAGGCATACGCGGCAGGTTTAGGTCCTGTTGGTGGTGACACTGTGGGGGTTCGAGTCCCCCCGCCCGCACCTCGCCATCCGGGTCCAAAGGATCGGGCCGGGTGGCGCTTCCTCTTCGCCACCCGGCCCGACGTCGTGATCATGATCGACCATCACGATCTCCCTTTACCCGCCTCTGAAAGGCGCTCCCAAGGACAACCATGCCGCATGCGCGGTAAGGCCCGCGTTAAGAGTCGTTCATGTCAGACCTGGGTCGTACGCCGTGTTCCACCTCCAGTCGGACTGAGCGCGGGCGGGCGGTACGTATCGTGAGGATGTGTTCGGCAGGCTACGCACGTGGACTCAGCGCCACGACAAGGTCGTCGACGCCCTCTGGGTGTCGCCTCTGGTTCTTCTGTGCCTGCTGACGGCGGTGCCGTACAGCCAGATCAGTCCCGACTATCCGGACGGCTACCTCACGCTCAGCGGGTATCTGGTGTTGTCCGCGGTGCTGCTGGCGCCGTTGTTGTGGCGGAGTTCGCGGCCCGTGCCGATGTTCGCGGTGATCGCGCTGACCAGCTTCGTGCAGTGGCTGCTGGACGTCCCGGCGCTGCCGGCGAACCTGGCGGTGCTGATGGCGCTGTACTCCGTGGCCTATCGCGCGCGGTTCCCGTGGGCGCTGGCGGCGGGGCTGGTGGCGGAGCTGGGGATCTTCCTGGCCCTGGTGCACTGGTCCGATCCGTCGCTGGGGATGTTCACCACGGGCACCATTTTCGTGGCGACGATCTGGCTGACCGGCCTGTACGCCAACACGCGCCGCCGCTACCTCGAAGGGCTGGAGGAGCGGGCCGAACGGGCCGAACGGGAACGGGACCAGCAGGCCCGGATCGCGGCGGCGGCCGAGCGGGCGCGGATCGCGCGGGAGCTGCACGACGTCGTGGCGCACAACGTGAGCGTGATCGTGGTCCAGGCGGACGGCGCCGGGTACGCGATCGACAGCGATCCGGAGCAGGCGCGGCTGGCCGTACAGAACATCTCCAAGACGGGCCGCGAGGCGCTGGCGGAGATGCGCAGGCTGGTCGGCGTCCTGCGGCAGGACGACACCCCGGGCACCGACTACGGCCCGCAACCCGGGCTGAACCAGCTCGAGGACCTGGTCAAGGGCGCCGGGGTGCCGGCCGAGCTGACGATCTCGGGGGCGCCGGGCGAGCTGCCCGAGGGCCAGCAGCTGGCCGTCTACCGCATCGTGCAGGAGGCGCTGACCAACGCGCTCAAGCACGGCGGGCCCGCGGTCAGGGCGCTGGTCGAGCTGACGTACGGCGGCGCCGAACTGGTCGTCAAGGTCACCGACGACGGCCGCGGCGCGGCGGCGCCCGCCGGGGCGGGCGGTCACGGGCTGGTCGGGATGCGCGAGCGGGTCAGCATGTACGGCGGAGCCGTCACGGCCGCCCCGAGGCCGGGCGGCGGGTTCGAGGTGCTGGCCCGGCTGCCCATCCACACTCCGAAGGCGGCGTAGACGATGATCCGGGTGATGCTGGTGGACGACCAGCAGTTGCTGCGCACCGGTTTCAAGATGGTGTTGTCGGCCCAGCCGGACATCGAGGTGGTGGCGGAGGCGGGTGACGGCGCGCAGGCGCTGGAGGTGCTGAAGCACACCGAGGTGGACGTGGTGCTCATGGACGTGCGGATGCCGACCATGGACGGGGTGGAGGCGACGGCCCGGATCGAGGGGCCGAAGGTGCTGATCCTGACGACGTTCGACCTGGACGAGTACGCGTTCGCGGCGGTGAAGGCGGGGGCGGCGGGGTTCCTGCTGAAGGACGTGCCGCCGATGGATCTGGTGGCGGCGATCCGGCAGGTGCACGCCGGTGACGCGGCGATGGCGCCGAGCACGCTGAAGCGGATGCTGGAGCGGTTCGCCGCGCATCTGCCGTCGGGCGAGGTGGCGGCGGTGAAGGAGCTGACGCCGCGTGAGCACGAGGTGATGCTCATGGTGGCGCGGGGGTTGTCGAACCTGGAGATCGCGGCCCGGCTGGATGTGGCGGAGGCGACGGTCAAGACGCATCTGGGGCGGATTCTGGCCAAGCTGGGGCTGCGGGATCGGGCGCAGGTGGTCGTCTACGCGTACGAGGGAGGGATGATCGTCCCGTCCAACCATCGGCCGAATGGCTGATCCCGGTCATCTCCAGGGGCAGATGAAGTCCCTCCTCAAGGCTCATGGATCGCGAAATTTCCGCCCATAGCGTGGTGGACGTTCGCAGCAAGACGGCGAGATCCACGACCCAGGAGTGAACGTGACCATCACGGAGACACGGCGCCAGGCACCCCAATCGGTGGTGGCCAGAGCCCTGACCAAGGTGTACGGCCAGGGCGACGCCCAGGTGCACGCCCTGCGCGGCGTGGACGTGTCCTTCGCCACCGGGGCGTTCACCGCGA
Organism: Nonomuraea typhae; assembly: GCF_009760925.1. GTDB lineage: Bacteria > Actinomycetota > Actinomycetes > Streptosporangiales > Streptosporangiaceae > Nonomuraea > Nonomuraea typhae. The sequence goes on along the minus strand of NZ_VRLV01000007.1, from coordinate 359,308 downwards.
TCATGGGGCCGTCCGGCTCGGGCAAGTCCACGCTGATGCACTGCCTGGCCGGTCTGGACAGCGCCACGAGCGGCAGCGTGCACATCGGCGACGTCGAGCTGACCGGCCTGAACGACAAGCAGCTCACGCTGCTGCGCCGGGAGCGGATCGGGTTCATCTTCCAGGCGTTCAACCTGCTGCCGACGCTGACCGCCGAGCAGAACATCCGGCTGCCGCTGGAGATCGCCGGGCGCCAGGCCGACCAGCCGCTGTTCGACCGGGTGATCGAGACCGTCGGGCTGCGGGACCGGCTCGGCCACAAGCCGACCGAGCTCTCCGGCGGCCAGCAGCAGCGGGTGGCGGTGGCCCGCGCGCTCATCAGCAAGCCGCAGGTGATCTTCGCCGACGAGCCGACCGGCAACCTCGACTCGCGCAGCGGCGCGGAGGTGCTGTCGTTCCTGCGCTCGAGCGTGCGCGAGCTGGGCCAGACGATCGTGATGGTCACCCACGACCCGGTGGCCGCCGCCTACGCCGACCGAGTGATCTTCCTGCGCGACGGCATGCTGGTCTCGGAGCTGGCCCAGCCGAGCCCGCAGTCGGTGCTCGACACCCTGATGAAGCTGGAAGGGTGAGGCGGGGTGGTGAAGACGGCCCTGGCCGGGCTGCGCGCGCACAAGCTGAGACTGCTGCTCACCTCGCTGGCGATCACGCTGGGCGTGGGGTTCATCGCGGGCACGTTCGTGCTGACCGACACCGTGGACGCGGGTTTCTCCCAGAAGGTCACCGCCGAGGCGGGCAAGGTCGCCGTGGCCGTGCTGCCGAAGGAACGCGACGGGCTGCTGCCGGCGAAGCTGCTGAGCCGGATCAAGGACGTGCCGGGCGTCAGGGACGCGCAGGGCCAGGTCCGCGCGCCCGCGCCGCTGCTCGGCAAGGACGGCAAGGCGGTGGGCAATCTGCCGACCACCGCCATCTCGATTCCGACCGGTGAGCTGGCCCGCACCACGATCGTGAGCGGCACCGGCCCCGGCAACGACGACCACGCGGCCGTGCTGGACAAGAACACCGCCAAGGCCCAGGGGCTCAAGGCCGGTGACACGATCACCGTGCTCGACCACCGGCAGGAGCGGCACGAGTTCAAGCTGGTCGGCATCACCGACCCCGGCCTGGACCAGGAGCTGTCCTACACCGGCACCGTCGGCTTCACGGCCGCGACGGCCACGCGGATGACCGCGGCCAAGGGCTTCACGGAGATCGACGTGGCCGGCGCCGACCCCGCCGCGCTGAAGAAGGCGGTGACCGCGGTCGCCGGTGGCGCGCTCGTCATGACCGGCCAGGAGCTGGCCGACGACCTGGCCAAGGCGGCGGGCGTCTCCACCGACATGATCACCGCGGGGCTGCTGTTGTTCGGCCTGATCGCGATGATGGTCGCGGCGCTGGTCATCTACAACACGTTCAACATCCTCATCGCCCAGCGCACCCGCGAGATGGCGTTGCTGCGCTGCATCGGCGCCACCCGCAAGCAGGTGTTCGGCTCGGTGCTGCTGGAGTCGGCGGTGGTCGGCGTGCTCTCGTCCGTGCTCGGCCTGGTGGCCGGCTACGGCCTGGGCGCGCTGGCGATGGCCGTGCTGAGGGCGGTGGACGCGCCGCTGCCGACGAACGCGGGCGTCACGCTGGCGCCGAAGACGATCGCCATCGGGTTCGCGGTCGGCATCCTGGTCACCGTCGGCGCCGCCCTGCTGCCGGCGCGCGGCGCCACCCGGGTCGCCCCGATCGCCGCGCTGCGCAGCCAGGTGGAGGAGCAGACGTTCCGCGCCGGTGTGCTGCACATGGTCGTCGCCGGGCTGTTCCTGCTGGCCGGCGCGGGCGTGACCGCGGCCGGGGTGATGATGACACCGGGCGAGATGATCTCGCTGGTCGTCGTCATGGCCGGGGGCGCGCTGACCTTCCTCGCGGTGCTGATCCTCGGCCCGGTCCTGGTCAAGCCGCTGAGCGCGCTGGTCGGGTGGATCCCGCGCAAGCTGTTCGGGGTGCCGGGCAGGCTGGCCGTGGACAACTCCGGCCGCAACCCGCGGCGCGCGGCCACCACCACGGTCGCGCTGACGATCGGGGTCACGCTGATGACGCTCATCTCGATCATCACCGCTTCCACGCGGGTGACGCTCGGTGCCAAGCTCGACGACCAGTTCCCCATCGACTACATGATCATGACGCAGACCCGGGAGCCCGCCATCCCGCGCGAGGTGGGCGAGAAGCTGCGCGCCCAGCCGGAGCTCGGCTCGGTCGTGAGCATCCGCGAGGGCCTCACCAAGGTCGGCGGCAAGGAAACCGACGTCGGCACCTGGACCGGCCCGCTCAAGCCGGTCGCCAAGACCGGCACGATGACCGGCTTCGGCCCGGGCATGGCGGCCGTGACCGACTACGCGGCCGAACGGCTCGGCGTGAAGGTCGGCGACTCGCTCACGGTCAAGGGCGAGCGGCAGAAGGTCGTGGCGATCCTCGACGGCGAGTCCACCCCGCTGCCGTCGGTGACGCTCCCGGAGGCCGCCTTCAACGCGGCGTTCGCCAGGGCCATGGACTCCCGCGTGATGATCAACATCAAGGACGGCGTCAGCCCCGACCAGGCCCGCAAGGTCGTCGAGGCGGCCACCGCGGCCTACCCGACGGTCCAGGTGCAGAGCTCGACCGAGGTACGCGGCCAGTTCGACGACGCGCTCGACATGGTCCTGATGATCATCACGGCGCTGCTGGGCCTGGCCATCCTCATCTCCCTGCTGGGCATCGCCAACACGTTGTCGCTGTCGGTCCACGAACGCACCAGGGAGTCGGCCCTGCTGCGCGCCCTGGGCCTGACCAGGCCGCAGCTGCGCAGGATGCTCTCGGTGGAGGCGCTGGTGCTCGGCCTCATCGGCGCCCTGGTCGGCGTGGTGCTCGGCCTCGTGTTCGGCTGGGCCGCGGTGATGGCCATGATCGACGACGCGGTCTACCAGGTGCCGATCGGGCAGGTCGCGCTGTTCGTGGCGCTGTCGGGCGTGGCGGGCGTGCTCGCCGCCGTCCTGCCCGCCCGCCGCGCCGCCCGCACCTCGATCGTCGGCTCGCTGGCCACCGGCTAGCTCATCGGGGCGTACGGCCCGGCCACTGCTCGGCGACCGTCTCGGGGTCGAGCAGTGGCCGGATCACCACCTCGCCGGTCGCCCGGTCCAGGACGATGCAGCCGCCGCCCGCCACCTCGGGCAACTCCGCCGGGTCGGCGGGCTCGGCCTCCTTGACCCAGGCCACGTACCCCTCATGGAAGGCGTGGATGCCGACCGGGACGGCGTCGGCGGCCGGCCGTACGCCGTTGAAGTACTCCTCGGCCACCGCGCGGGCCTGGTCCAGGTTCACCGGGGCAGCCCCCGCCGGTCGGCCATCACGCAGAAGACCCCGGTGACGGTGGTGTAGGGCGGTTCGACCGCCATGTGCCCGCGCTGGGCGTCCACCCAGATCACCTCGCCCGTCATGTTGACCGCGTTCCACGCGTGGGAGCCGCCGCCCGGCCAGCGCACGACGAGCACCGCCGCCGCCCCGTGACCGGCCTCGGCCAGCCGCCGGGCGATGAGCGGATAGGCCCGCCTGCCCTGCCCGGCGCATTCGAAGCGCTGCCCGACCCAGCGCTCCATCCGGGCCACGCCGCCCGCCTCCCCCGTGAGCAGGGGCCGTCCGATCCGGTCGTACTCCGGCAGCCTGGGCGCCGCGGCCGCGGGCTCGCCGTGCCAGGTGGACAGCACCGCCAGCGCGCAGTCGGCGGCGTTGCCGGCCCGGAACGGGTCGTCGGCCGCGCCCCCGCCGTTGATCAACCTGATCCACGTCCCGCGCGGATCGGGAAAACGGGTGCCGGGCGGCACGGCCCGGGCGAGGTCCTGCTCGATTTGCGGGTCCGGATGCGCCAGCCCGCCGGGCAGCCCGTACGGCCGGCACTCGGCCAGCGGCGGCGGCCGGTCGGGCCCGTCGAACCAGTCCTGCCCGTCGTCCGCCGGCCCCGGCGGGTCCGATTCGGCGGCGAGCTCGTAGTCACGCCAGCGCACACCGTCGGCGACCAGCGGGTTGTACGGCCCGTCGGGAAGGCTCCACCGGACGCCGGACTTTCGGTCGCGGAACACGTCCTGCCTCCTGTCATGCTCGACGACCGATGGTAGAGGCCCCGTCGCGCCGAGTCAGGAGGTTGGGCGATTCTCAGGCGGGCAGGACGGCGCTGACCGGACGTCCGATGACCAGATCGCCTCCCGCCACGAAGCCCTCCGGCCTGCCGCGCAGCCGCTCGGCCAGCTCGGCCCGCCACGGCTGGACGCCGGGCAGCTCGTGCCGCTCACCGGGATCCGCGGCCAGGTCGAACAGCTGCTCGCGGCCGTCGGAGCTGCGCCAGTGGTACTTCCAGCGCCCGTCCGTCAGCCAGTGCACGCTGCTGTCGCGCGTCAGCACGTGCTCGCCGTGCAGCACCGATCGCGCCGCTCCCGAGAGCACGTCACGGCCCTCCACGGAGGCGGGCACGGGCAGCCCGGCGGCGCCGAGCAGCGTCGGCATGACATCGCGCAGCTCCACGACCCGCTCGTCCACGCCGGGCGTGATCCCCGGCCCGCCCACGACGAACGGGATGTGCGCCGCGCCCTCGTAGCCGAGCGACTTGCGGAAGAGGTTGTGGTCGCCCATCAGCTCGCCGTGGTCGGAGGTGAACACCACGATCGTGTCGTCGGCCCCCGCCTCGGCCAGCACCTCGAGGATCCGGTTGACCTGCTGGTCGATGTGCGACATGTGCCCGTAGTAGCCGGCCCGTGCCCGCCGCAGCCGCTCCGGCGGCAGCTCCAGGTACGGCGAGGCCGGGTCGTACGGGGTGCCGGTGGCGCCCCACATCTCCCTGGCCCACTCCCCCACCGGAGGTGGCGGCATCTCGCGGCCGAGGTATTGCTCGAAGGCCCAGGCGGGCGGGTCGTACGGCGGATGCGGCCGGTGAAAGCTGGTGAACAGGAAGAACGGCCGGTTCCTGTCCCGGGTGCGCAGGAAGTCGACGGTGCGCTGGGTCACCCAGTTGGTCGGGTGCTGCCATTCGGGTTTGTCCCACGGCCTGGCCACGACGCTGTTGCAGTCGATCCCGTGCTCGGCGTAGTCGGCCTCGGCCCGCCCGCTGACCCGGCGCAGCCAGGGCACGTAGTCGTCCACCTCGCCCAGGTCGGCCGCGTGCCGGCGGGCGAAGTGGAGGTAGCCGTCGTGCAGTTCCACGCTGTCGAAGCCCAGGGGGTGGCGTTCGGGGTAGACGTGCATCTTGCCGATGGCGTGGGTGCGGTAGCCGTACCGGCTGAACTCGCCCGCGAGGGTGGTGCCGTACTCCCACGGGACGCCGTCGGCGTAGCCGACCCTGCGGTGGGTGGTGGCGCGCTGGCCGGTCATGAGTGAGGCGCGGGCGGGCACGCAGGTGGGGGTGGCGGAGTAGGCGCGGGTGAAGCGGCGTGCGCCGGAGGCCCAGCGGTCGATGAAGGGGGTCTCCACGACGGGGTGGCCGGCGATCGACAGGCAGTCGCCGCGCCACTGGTCGGTGAAGATCACCAGGATGTCAGGCTGTGCCACGGTGTACCAGGCTCCAGTTCTGGAACAGGACCCGGCCGGGTCCTGGGTGGGCGAGACGGTCGAAGAGCAGGCCGGCGGCGGGGGCGAGGTCCAGGTGGTCGGGTTCGACGAAGGTCACCTGCGTGGTGCGCTCGTGGACGCCGCCGACGGCCACGATGGCCACGTCGTCGGGGACGCGCAGGCCCAGGGAGCGCGCCGCCCAGTACGCGGCGACCCCGGCCGAGTCGCTCAGCGCGAAGATCGCGGTGGGCCGGTCGGGGCGGTCGAGGAGCGCGAGCGCGGCGTCGTGGCCGCGCTCCCACGAGTTGTGGGCGCAGGGCATGAGCCACGGCGCGGGCAGTTCCCCGAGAACGTTCTCGAACGCCTCGAACCGCACCGCCCGGTAGTCGCCCTCGCCCTCGTCCGGCCGGCGGCGCAGGCAGGCGATGCGCTCGTGCCCCGCGGCCACCAGGAACCGCACGGCCTCCTCGCAGGCTTCCCGCTCGTTGCTGCGCACGACGTCGAAGCCGTCGGGTTCGATGCCGTTGCCGAACACCAGCAGCGCCAGCCCCATCTCGACCAGCGGGGCGAGCCGCTCGGCGGCGAAGCCGCGATGGTGCCACAGGTCGATGGCGGCTCCGTCGGCCACGTGCCGGCGCAGGTAGCCCAGCCAGTCCCCCTGGACGAACATCGCCGTGGCGTACCCGTGCCGTTCCGCCACGGCGGCCACGTCCCGGGCCAGCGCGGCGGCGAAGGGCGAACCCGGCCAGCGCGGCACCACGTACACCTGCTCGGTCCGCCCCCGGCGCAGGCCACGGGCGGCGAAGCTGGGCGTGTAGCCGAGCTCGGCGACGGCCGCGAGCACGCGGTCGCGGGTCTCGGGCCGGGCCCGGCCGTCGTCGCGGCCGTTGAGCACGTAGGAGACGGTCGCCACCGAGACCCCGGCCCGGCGCGCGACGTCACGGACGGTCGGCTTGGCTGACACGCGACCCATTGTTAAACGTTTAACTCGGGCGCGTCAACGCCTCACGTGACGCGCACGGTCACCGTGTGCCACCCCGTCGCCCCGTCCGGCGCGGGCGGCGCCTTCCGCTCCGTCTGCGTACGGCCGGCCGCATCCGTGGCCCGCACCTCGATCGTGTGCTCGCCCGGCGCGGCCTCCCAGTCCAGCGCCCACTGCCGCCACGTGTCCGCGGTCGGCGCCTCGGCCAGCCGCGCCAGTTGCCAGGCGCCGCCGTCCACCCGCACCTCCACCGCGTCCACGCCCGTGTGCTGGGCCCACGCCACCCCCGCGATCGTGGTACGGCCGGCCGCCACCGAACCCCGCGGCAGGTCGATGCGCGACTGGGTCTTGATGGGCCCCTTGGCCGACCAGCCACGCGGCGTCCAGTACGCCTCGTCCCGGTCGAAGCGGGTCACCTTGATGTCCACCACCCACTTGGTCGCCGAGACGTAGCCATACAACCCCGGCACCACCTGCCGGACCGGGAAGCCGTGGGACAGCGGCAGCGGCTCGTCGTTCATGCCCACGGCCAGCAGGGCGTTCCTTCCGTCCATGACCACGTCCACCGGGGTGCCGCAGGTCCAGCCGTCGTCGGAGGTGGACAGCAGCATGTCGGCGTCCTTCTGGACACCGGCCTCGCGCAGCACGTCGGCCAGCGGCACGCCCAGCCAGCGGGCGGTGCCCGCCAAGGTGCCGCCGACCTCGTTGGAGACGCAGGTGAGGGTGATGTCGGCCTCGGTGAGGGGGCGGTTGAGCAGGTCGGCGTAGGTCAGCTCGACGGGCCGGTCGACCATGCCGTGGATGCGCAGGGTCCAGTCCTTGGGGTCGATCCTGGGCAGGATGAGGGCGGTGTGCACCTGGTAGAAGTCCCGGTTGTTCGTGACGAACGGGGTCAGGCCGTTGAGCCGCAGGTCCACGCCCCGCGGCAGCGGCGCCGCCGGGCGCGTGGCCAGGGGCAGGCTGAGCTCGCTCCTGGCCGCGTCCACCGCCTGCGACCCCGACCACGCCCGGCCCAGCGCCGCCGACGCCCCCGCGACCACCACCCCGCCGGCCGCGCCGATCAGCAGCCGCCGCCGGTCGAAGACCGGCTCCAGGGGATGCACGGTGGGCCACTCAGAAGGCCCGGGGGCCACGGAAGGCTCGGGGGCCTCGGAGGGTTCGGAAGCCCGAGGAGACCCGGAACCCCTGGGAGGCTCGGACGCCTGGGGAAGGTCAGACGCCTGGGGAGGCTCGGGAGACCCGGATGGCTCGGGCAGTCTGGCGGGCCCGGAAGCCGTGGCCGGTGTGCCGTAGGCCCGCCGTACCAGCCGGCCGAGCGCCCACGCGCCCACGGCGGCTCCCAGGACGGTCGGCAGGACGTCGGCCGGGCCCGCGTCGGGCCGGGTCATGACGGCCCACACCCCGATCGCGGCGAAGGCGGCCAGCCCCGCCTGGCCGTACCCGATCCTGCGGACGGCCAGCCGGCCGATGCCCGCGGCCGCCAGCGCGAGCAGCACCAGCACGCCCGCGATGAGGACGTTCTTGTCGTTCTCCCCGAACGTCGCGATGGCCCAGTCCTTGACCGGGGCGGGGCTCAGGTCCACCACCGCGTCGCCCACGGCGATCACCGGGGCGGCCTCCGGATGGATGACGGCGGCGACGAGCTGGGCGAGGCCGAGGGAGAGCGCCGCGGCCACGAGGCCCGCCAGCGCCCCGGCCCAGGCCGGAATCACACTTCTGCGCACCCCTCGACGCTACGCCGTCGAGGGGGTGGGAGATCTTACGCCCCGGTTACGAGGAGTTCGCGGACGATCGGGGCGAGGGCGCGGAAGGCGCGGCCCCGGTGGCTGATGGCGTCCTTCTCCTCGGGGGAGAGCTCGGCGGTGGTGCGGACGTCGCCGTCGGGCACGAAGATCGGGTCGTAGCCGAACCCCTGGGAGCCGCGGCGCACGCGGATGAGGCTGCCGGGCAGCGTGCCCCCGGCCACGCGCGTCTCTCCCGTGGGCAGCGCGAGGGCGGCGCAGCAGGCGAAGTACGCGGTCAGCAGGTGGTCGGGCACGTCGCCGACCTGGGCGAGCAGCAGGTCGATGTTGGCCTCGTCGGCGCCGTGCCGGCCGGACCAGCGGGCGGAGAAGACGCCGGGCATGCCGTTGAGGACGTCCACGCAGAGCCCGGAGTCGTCGGCGACCGCGGGCAGGCCGGAGGCCCTGGCCACGGCGACGGCCTTGAGCAGGGCGTTCTCCTCGAAGGTGACGCCGGTCTCGACGACGTCCTCGATCTCGGGGAACTCCTCCAGGCCGACGATGTCGAAGCCGTCGAGGATGCGGCGCAATTCGGCGATCTTGCCCGCGTTGCGGGTAGCCAAGATGATCTTCATGCGCCGAGCGCCTCCTGCTGGTGGAGCGTGAGCTCCTCGCACCCGGCGACGGCCAGGTCGAGGAGCTGGTTGAGCGCGCCGCGGTCGAACGGGGCGCCCTCGGCGGTGCCCTGCACCTCGACGAAGCTGCCGTCGCCGGTCATGACCACGTTCATGTCGGTCTCGGCGGCGACGTCCTCGGAGTAGCACAGGTCGAGCATCGGCACGGCGCCCACGACGCCCACCGACACGGCGGCGACCGAGCCCACCAGCGGGTCGCCCGAGCACATCCGGCGCTCGCGCATCCACGCCACGGCATCGGCCAGCGCGACGTAGGCGCCGGTGATCGCGGCGGTGCGGGTGCCACCGTCGGCCTGCAGCACGTCGCAGTCGATGAGGACGGAGTTCTCGCCCAGCGCCTTGTAGTCGACGCAGGCGCGCAGTGAGCGGCCGATCAGCCGGGAGATCTCGTGGGTGCGCCCGCCGATCTTGCCGCGGACCGACTCGCGGTCGTTGCGGGTGTTGGTGGCGCGCGGGAGCATGGCGTACTCGGCGGTGACCCAGCCCTGGCCGCTGCCGCGCCGCCAGCGGGGCACGCTGTCCTGGACGGAGGCGGCGCACAGGACCCTCGTGCCGCCGAACTCCACCAGCACGGAGCCTTCCGCGTGGGTGAGCCAGTTGCGGGTGATGGTGACCGGCCGGAGCTGGTCGGGAGTGCGGCCATCCTGTCGAGACATGCAGATCACCCTATCTCCGCGGGGGTGCACCCTTGACCGCTGGCGTCCTGGACATAGATCCTTACCCAATGACAACGGGGGTGTTACGAAATCCCGACTTCCTCCGATTCATGGGCTCGCATCTGGCCAACGAGTTCGGAGCCAACATCGCACGGGTGGCCCTCCCCCTGGTCGCCGTGCTGTCGCTGCACGCGTCGCCGCTCGAGGTCGGCGCGCTAGCCGCCCTGCAGTCAGCCGCCTTCCTGATCATCAGCCTGCCCGCCGGCGCATGGGTGGACCGCATGCGCAAACGCCGGGTGATGCTCGTGTCCGATGTGGCAAGGTTCCTCCTGTTAGGCAGCATCCCGCTAACGGCGGCGCTGGGCCTGCTCTCCATGCCGATTCTGTATGGCGTGGCCCTTCTCGTGGGGCTGGCCCAGGTGTTCAACGACGTCGCCGACGTCACCTACCTGCCGTCGCTGGTGGGCAAGGACCAGCTGTCCGACGGCAACGCCAAGCTGGAGGTCATCCGCAACACCGGCGCGCTGGCCGGTCCGAGCCTGAGCGGCGCGCTGGTGCAGCTGCTCGGGGCGCCGCGGACCATGCTGGCCACCGCGCTGGGCGCGCTGACCTCGGCCATCCTGCTCGGCTCCATCAAGAAGCCGGACTCCAGACCCCCGGTTTCGGAACGTTCCCGTCTCCTCCCCGACATCGCCCTGGGCCTGCGGACGGTCTGGGCCGACCCCGTGCAACGCGTCTTCCTCGCCGCCACCGCCGCCACCAACATCTGCATCAGCGCCGTCGTGAGCCTGTCGGTGTTGTTCCTGGCGACGGTGGTCCAGTTGCCGCCCGGCATCATCGGCGTGCTGCTCATGTCGGGCGCCTTCGGCGGTCTTCTCGGCGGCCTGCTCGGCACCTGGCTGTTCAAGACGTACGGCACCGCCCGCGTCACCTGGCTGGCGCTGACCCTGACCTCGCCCTTCGGGCTGCTGCTGCCGATGACGCAGTCCGACTGGCGGGTCTCGTGCTTCGCCGTGACCTCCATCGTCCTGTCCTTCGGCGCGATCCTCTTCAACATCGGCATGATCACCTACCGGCAGACGGTCACCCCGGAGAGCATGCTCGGCCGGGTCAACGCCACCGTCAGGTTCATCGTCCTGGGCACGATGCCGGTCGGCGCGATGCTCGGCGGCATCGTGGCCCATGAGATCGGCGTGCGCGAGGCGCTCTGGGTGTTCCTGACAGGGCGGCTGATCTCCTTCCTGCCCCTCCTGTTCTCCCGCCTGCCCTACATGCGGGACTTCGCGGAGGTTCAGGCCAAGTCGTAAACCGCCCCGCTGCGGGCCAGCTCGATCGGGCCGTCGTAGCCGCCGCTCGCGGCCTCGTCGAGCACCCGCAGCCGGTCGTGCCAGGGCACCAGGTGGGTCAGCACCAGCCGGCCGGTGCCCGCCTTGGCCGCGTGCTCGGCCGCCTGGCGACCGGTCAGGTGCAAGCCCTGGGGCAGCTCGGGGCGCTCCAGGAAGGATGCCTCGCACAGGAACAGGTCGGTGCCGTCGGCCAGCCGTACCAGCTCGCCGGACTCGCCCGTGTCGCCGGAGTAGGCGACGCTGCGCCCGCCGGACTCGGCGCGGAAGCCGTACGTCTCGACCGGATGGTTGACCAGGCCGGCCGTCACCGAGAACGGGCCGATCTCGAAGACGCCCGGCGCCAGCGCGACGAAGTCGAAGGCCGTCTCCAGGCCGGGCTCCTCGGGCATGCCGTAGGCGGCGGCCAGGCGCCGCCCGGCGTCCCTGGGCGCGTAGACGGGCACCTTCGGGTACGGCGCGGCCGGGCCGTACGTGCGGGCCACGTGGTAGCCGCAGATGTCGAGGCAGTGGTCGGCGTGCAGGTGGGTGAGGCAGATCGCGTTCACCTCGTAGAGGTCGATGTGGCGTTGGAGCGCTCCCAGCGATCCGCTCCCGAAGTCGAGCAGCAACCTGAACCCCTCGGCCTCCAGCAGATAGCAGGACGCGGGGCTGTCCGGGCCCGGGAAGCTACCCGAGCACCCGATGATGGTCACTTTCATCTTGCCTCCCATAAGAGGTACTACCCCCCACGGGTGCGAGGGCGACCGCGTCGATCTCCGGCCCCAGGAACCGCCGCCCGAGCTGGGCGAAGAGGTCGGAGTCGCCAGTGGCGAGGAACCGGTGCCGGGGGGTGGCTCCGTTCCGTGCCGCCAGGCCGCGGTCGTGCAGGATCCGGTAGACGTCCTTCGCCGTCTCGTCGGCGCTGGAGACGAGCGTGACGCCGTCGCCGACGACGTAGGAGATCGCACCGGTCAGCAATGGATAGTGCGTGCAGCCCAGGATGAGCGTGTCGCACCCGGCTCCCTGGACGGGCGCCAGGTAGCCGCGGAGCACCTCGATGAGCTCGTCGCTCATCGTCTCACCGCGTTCGACGTACTCCACCAGGCGTGGGGCGGCCACGCCGGTGAGGCGGATGTCGGGTGCCGCGGCGAAGGCGTCGTCGTAGGCCATCGACTCGACGGTGGCGCGGGTGGCGATCACGCCGACCCGGCCGTTGCGGGTGGCCCGCACGGCCCGGCGGGTGGCCGGCTGGATCACCTCGACGACCGGGACGTCGTACCGCTCGCGCGCGTCGCGCAGCACGGCGGAGCTGGCGCTGTTGCAGGCGATCACGAGCATCTTGACGTCCAGCTCGACGAGGTGGTCCATCACCTCCAGGGCATACTTGCGCAGCTCGGCGATGCGTTTGGGACCATACGGCTGGTTGGCGGTGTCGGCGACGTAGGTGACGGACTCGTGAGGCAACTGGTCGATGATCGCCCTGGCGACCGTCAGGCCGCCCACTCCGCTGTCGAAGATCCCGATGCTCGCGTCTGGCACGACTTCGAGGGTAGGCGACCTCCAGTGCCTTCACCGCGTAAGAATGCTCACATTACTAACCCCGTCCCACACGAGCGAGCTGCCGTGACTGTGCCACAAGGCGTCCCGCGGAGTCCCAGACCTCGACCTCCTCGTCGAACCAGCCGCCGGAGATGAGCCGGCCGCTGCCGGCGAGGGTGAGCCAGCCGGGCGCGGGAAGCGCGCGCAGGTGCCAGGTGAGGTCCACGGTGGGCGCCCAGCCGCGCCGCCCGGCGGAGAAGACCACGGGCGGCAGCGCGTCCACGGCCAGCGCCAGCACGTACGCGTCGGGGTCCTGCTCCTCGCTCATCCGGAAGTAGGCCCGCGACTCGGGGCGCCCGGTGGGCCGGCCCTTGAGCCAGCCGATCGTGGGCGGGTCGAAGCGCAGGTCCATCTGGGCGTTGAGCGTCATGTTGGACTCGGGTTTGGGGTCGGGCAGCTTCGCGCACTGCTCGATCGGGGGCAGCTCCGGGGCCTTGTCGCTGTAGTCGGGTTCCGCCTCCGCCAGCGTCGCCGTGGTGACCAGCGCCTCGATCACGGCCGCCCCGTCCTGGACGAGCGTCGCGCGGGAGAAGGCCGCGGTACGGCCGGCCTTCAGCGGTTCGACCCGCACCCGGGCGGGACCGGGCACCGGAGTCTTGAGGAACTGCGCGCTGGTGCTGACCGGGTGCGCGAACGGCGCGGCGTCCACGGCGGCGCGCAGGAGCACGGCCACGAGATAGCCGCCGTTGAGCGGCCCGCCGATCGAGTAGCCGGGGTCGAGGCAGACGTCGTAGGTCTGGTCGTCGATCTTGATCGCCTGGGTCGCCTCGTCGAACTTGGTCATCCCGTGCCACCTCAAGTCCGGAACTAAATTCTAGTAAACCCATACTCTAGGGCATCCCGCCTATCAGCGCGCCTACCTGCGTAAACGTGATCCGGATGCGAACGTCGCGCACATGGCACTCACCGAACTCATGGGGCAATCCGTCTGGGATTCCCAGGGCATCTGGGTCGGGCACGTCGTGGACGTGCGCGTGATCAAGAACAAGGGCGGGCTCCAGGAGAGCCACACGGTTTACGGCCTGGTGGTCTCGGCCATCCGGGGGCCGGTCTTCTTCGGCCTCACCCGCGACCGGCAGGGGCGCTTCGGCTGGGTCTCCGACGCCATCGCCAAGGTCGTCTACACAGGCTGCACGTTCGTGCCGTGGGACACCGTCGGTGAGTACGGCGACGGTGAGGTGATCCTTAAGACGGTCAAGAAGGAGCTGTCGCGCGTGTAACGGAGTTTCAGCCTATTGCAAGCGATCGTCTAGAGACATCCGATAACTTCCTAGTGGTCAAATATCCACATTGTGAGTTGAGTGATGTCTGCGAATAATCCCCCGAGTGGCCAGGATCCGAACCGGACCACGGCATACCGCTGGAACCAGGAGCAGCAGCCAGCCGAGAACCCGCCGACCATGCCGACGCCCGGCCAGCCGTACCCGCCGCAGCAGCCTTACCAGCAGCAGCCCCAGTACGGCCAGCAGCAGCACTACGGTCAGGACGCCTACGGCCAGCAGCAGCCCTACGGTCAGCAGGCCGCTTACGGGCAGCAGCCGCCGTCTCACGGTCAGCCCGCCTACGGCCAGTCCCAGCAGCCGTACGGCCAGCCCGGCCAGGCCGGTCAGTACGGCCAGCCCGGTCAGCCCTACGGCCAGCAGCCCCAGTACGGCGGCCCGCCCCAGCAGGGCAGCGGCGGCTGGCAGCAGGAGGGCCCGGAGAACTTCGGCCCCGCCGATCCCCCGGCCAGGCAGGGCGGCAGCAAGAAGGGCTGGATCATCGCCGGCGTCGCGGCCCTGGCGGTGTTGTTGTTCGGCGGTGGCACGGTCTTCGCGCTGAGCGCCCTGGGCGGTGGCGGCACCCAGCCGCACGAGGTGCTGCCGGCCAACTCCATCGCCTACATCCGCCTCGACCTGGACCCCGCCGCCAACCAGAAGGTGGCGTTGTTCCAGCTCGCGCGGAAGTTCACCCTGACCAAGGACTCCTTCCAGGGCGAGGACCCACGCCAGGCGCTGTTCGAGTCCATCAAGAAGGACGACAAGGACCTCGCCAAGCTGGACTTCGCCAAGGACGTAGACCCGTGGCTGGGCAGCCGGATCGGCGTCGGCGTCCTGCCGCCGGCCGGCGAGTCCAAGGAGCCGGGCTTCGCCGTCGCCGTCCAGGTCAAGGACCAGGAGCAGGCCAGGGCGGGCATCCCCAAGCTGCTGGGCGACTCGAAGTACGGCCTGGCCTTCCGCGACGACTACGCCATCATCGCCCAGGACCAGGGCCTGGCCGACGGCTACGCCAAGGGCGAGGGCAGCCTCGCCGACAACGGCGACTTCGGCGGTGACCTCGACGCGGTCGGCGAGCAGGGCGTCCTGTCGTTCTGGACCCACTTCGGCAAGATCGCCGAGCTGGCCGAGAACGAGCTCGGCCCCGAGCAGGCGAAGGCGCTGGAGCAGGTCAAGAACGCCCGCTTCGCCGGCGCGCTGCGCTTCGACGCCGCCTACGCCGAACTGGCCGGCATCGTCCGGGGCGCCGAGGGCATCGTCACCACCGACCCGCAGGCGGCCAGCATCTCCACGCTGCCCGCCGGCACCGCCGGCGCCCTGTCGTTCTCCGGCCTCGGCGAGATCGTCACCAAGAAGTGGGCCGAGATCGAGCAGTCCATGGCCAGCACGCCCGGCGGCGCCGAGATGAAGCAGTTCGTCGAGCAGGCCAAGACCCAGTTCGGCCTCACGCTGCCCGACGACCTGGCCACGCTGCTGGGCAAGAACCTCACCGTCGCCGTGGACAGCGAGGGTCTGGACAACCAGCAGTTCAAGGCCGGTGTGCGCATCGTCACCGACCCGGCCAAGGCGCAGGAGGTCATCGGCAAGATCGAGAAGGCCATGACCAGCCAGGGCCAGCAGGCTCCGCAGATCGCCAAGCTCGCCGGTGACGGCACCTACACCCTCGCCACCACGGACGAGTACGCCAAGAAGCTCGCCGAGGAGGGCACGCTGGGCGACAGCGAGACCTTCAAGACCGCCATCCCCGACGCGGGCGCCACCAGCTTCGCGCTCTTCGTGGACCTGGACAAGGTCGAGAAGCTCTACCTGGAGAACATGCAGGGGGACGACAAGGTCAACCTCCAGCAGCTGCGGGCCGTCGGCTTCAGCGGCAAGCAGACCACCAGCGAGGCGACGTTCTCGCTGCGCCTGCTGTTCAACTGATCACCCGAAAAAGGCGGCCAACCCCGAGGTTGGCCGCCTTTTTCGGTTTCCAGGCTCATTCGGTTCTCAGCCCGTTCGGTTCTCAGGCCGTTCGAGTCCTCAGGCCCAGAGTTGCCCTTCGAGGCGGTCCTCCGCCTCGTCCAGGGTGCCTTCGTAGGCGCCGGTCGACAGGTACTTCCATCCGCCGTCGGCCACCACGAACACCACGTCGGCGCGTTCGCCCGCCTTGACGGCCTTCCCGGCCACCCCGAGCGCCGCGTGCAGGGCGGCGCCGGTGGAGACCCCGGCGAAGATGCCCTCGGCGGCCAGCAGCTCGCGGGTCCGCTTGAGCGCGTCCCCGGAGCCCACGGAGAAGCGGGTGGTCAGCACGGATTCGTCGTAGAGCTCGGGGATGAACCCTTCATCCACGTTGCGCAAGCCGTACACCAGCTCGCCGTACCGCGGCTCGGCGGCGACGATCTGCACGCCCGGGACGCGCTCACGCAGGAAGCGGCCCACGCCCATGAGGGTCCCGGTGGTGCCGAGACCGGCCACGAAGTGGGTGACCGTGGGCAGGTCCGCCAGGATCTCGGGGCCGGTGCTCTCGTAGTGGGAACGCCAGTTGGCCGGGTTGCCGTACTGGTACAACATCACCCAGTCGGGGTGCTCGGCAGCGAGCTCCTTGGCCACGCGGACGGCTTCGTTCGAGCCTCCGGCGGCCGGTGAGGAGATGATCTCCGCGCCCCACATGCGCAGGAGCTGGCGGCGTTCCTCCGAGGTGTTCTCCGGCATCACGCAGATCAGCCGGTACCCCTTGAGCTTGGCCGACATCGCCAGCGAGATGCCGGTGTTGCCGCTGGTCGGTTCGAGGATGGTGCAGCCGGGGGTGAGCAGGCCGTCCTTCTCCGCCTGCTCGACCATCCACAGCGCGGGCCGGTCCTTGATGGAGCCGGTCGGGTTGCGGTCCTCGAGCTTGGCCCAGATCCGCACCTCGGCAGAGGGCGAGAGCCGGGGCAGCCCGACGAGGGGTGTGCGACCGACGGAGTCGATCAACGATTCAAAACGCATGGTGTACGGCTTCCGCCTCGGGCGATGCGCTGGGTCAGGAGGCCCCGCCCGCCACGGCGGGCAGGACGGTCACCGTGTCGCCGTCGGACACGGGGGTGCCGAGACCGCCGAGGAAGCGTACGTCCTCGTCGTTCAGGTACACGTTGACGAAGCGGCGCAGGGCGCCCTGGTCGACCAGGCGATCCTTGATGCCGGGGTGCCGGGACTCCAGGTTGGCGATCAGCTCGTCAAGCGTGGCGCCTTCGGCGTCGACGGCTTTGGCGCCGTCGGTGTAGTTGCGCAGGATGGTAGGAATGCGGACCTCAATGGCCATCGCTGATCAAGTCTCCTCATGTCGGGATATGTCGGTCTGGGCGGGGAGTTCCGATCAGCGACAGTCGTAGACGACGACAGAGGGGGTATGCGCGAAAAGGAAGCTTTGGACATGACGCACCCGCGCGGCGGCGGGGGCATTCGTCCTCATGGCGTAAACCTTACCTCTTCTTCGCTGACCACCCCATCGATGATCCGATAGGAGCGGAATTCCGTCTCGTCCGGTTCACGGGTTGAGACGAGCACGTAATGAGCGTCCGGTTCGGAGGCGTAGGTCACGTCGGTGCGTGAGGGGTGGGCCTCGGTGGCGGTGTGGGAGTGATAGATCACGACGGGTTCCTCGTCGTTGTCGTCCATCTCCCGCCAGACGCGCAGCTGCTCCATCGAGTCGAAGCGGTAGAACGTCGGCGACCGCTCGGCGTTCTCCATCGGGATGAACCGCTCGGGTACCCCGTTTCGCCCCGCGATGACCCCACACGCCTCGTCGGGGTGGTCGGCCCGCGCATGGGCAACGATCTTGTCTGCGAGTTCCTGCGAGATCGTCAGCATGGGGCGGAAACTACCAGAGCGCCCGCACCAGGCTGTCCTGCAGGTAGGTCAGCCAGTCGTAGGTGACATAGGCCGGATAGCGCGGGTCGTCCTCGGACATCATCGCGATCTCGTCGTGGACCTCTTCGGTGACCTCCAGCCGGGTTCCCAACGCCAGCCGTACGTCGTTGAGCGAGCGCAACCACGCCTGCGCCTGCTCGGCCGTGAGCTCGCTGCGGCCCGGCTTGGCGGTGTCCAGCATCGTCTGCGCATCGGCGCGCTTGCCCTCGCGCAGCGTCGCCTCGGTGTAGCGGCGGAAGTCGGCCGCGTCGTCGGCGTCCTCGTAGGCGCTCGGGAACAGCCGCGCCAGCACCGGGTCCGAGGGCGCCTGCGCCGAGCCGATGCCCAGCGCGCGCTCCAGCGGGTCGTCGCTGGTGTGACCCGGCTCGACCAGCCCGAGGACCTGCTCGACCAGAGACCGGAGGATCGAGACCTCGGCAGGCTCGAACTCGGCGATGACCCCGCCCTTGGACGACTTGAAACCGGAGCTCACGGGCGCCGCCTCACTCTCACTGGACCGAGTCCGACTGGAGCGTTGCCCACAGGCCGTAGGAGTGAAGAATCTGCACATCGCGTTCCATCTCTTCACGTGTACCGCTGGAGACGACGGCCTTGCCCTTGTGGTGGACGTCCATCATGAGCTTCTCGGCCTTCTCTTTCGAGTAGCCGAAGACGGTTTGGAAGACATAGGTCACATACGACATGAGGTTGACCGGGTCATTCCAGACGATCGTCACCCATGGCAGATCGGGCCGGACGTCCGATGACGGACGCTCGACGGCGATTGGAGCGGTGCTACCCACATCCCCGAGTCTGCCCTATCTGGGCCGTAGTCTTCGAGTCGTGACAATGACCATGAGCACTGCGTTGCTCACAGATCACTATGAGCTGACAATGTTGCAGGCGGCACTGCGCAGCGGCGCCGCCCAGCGACGCGCGGTATTCGAAGTGTTCGCCCGGCACCTGCCCGGAGGCCGTCGCTACGGCGTGGTGGCCGGCATCGGACGTGTCCTGGACGAGCTGGAGCGCTTCCGTTTCGGTGACGAAGAACTGACCTACCTGCGCGAGAAGAAGATCGTCGACGCCGAGACCCTGGCGTTTCTCGCCGATTACCGATTTTCCGGAAGCGTGTACGGCTACCGCGAAGGCGACCTGTACTTCCCCGCCTCCCCCATCCTGGTCGTCGAGGGCACGTTCGCGGAAGCCGTACTCCTCGAGACCATGACCCTCTCGATCCTCAACCACGACTGCGCGATCGCCTCGGCCGCCTCCCGCATGTCCAACGCGGCCGGCGGCCGCCCCCTCATCGAAATGGGCTCGCGCCGCACCCACGAGCGCGCCGCCGTCGCCGCCGCCCGCGCCGCCTACATCGCCGGCTTCACCGCCACCTCCAACCTCATGGCCGGCCACGCCTACGGCGTCCCCACAGCCGGTACGGCCGCGCACGCCTTCATCCTGCTGCACGACTCGGAGAAGGCCGCCTTCGAAGCCCAGATCGCCTCCATGGGCGCCGGCACCACCCTCCTCGTGGACACCTACGACGTGCCGGCGGCCGTCCGCACCGCCGTCGAGTTGGCCGGCGGCGACCTCGGCGCGGTCCGCATCGACTCCGGCGACCTGGCCGCCGCCGCCCAGGAGGTCCGCGAGCAGCTCGACGCCCTGGGCGCCTTCAAGACCCGCATCCTCGTCACCTCCGACCTCGACGAGTACGCCATCGCCGCCCTGGCCGCCGCCCCCGTGGACGCCTACGGCATCGGCACCTCCCTGGTGACCGGCTCCGGCGTGCCGACCGCCGCGCTGGTGTACAAACTGGTGGCCAGGGAGACGGCCACGGGCAAACTGGAGCCGGTGGCCAAGCGCTCCGTGGGCAAACCCTCCCGCGGCGGACGCAAGAACGCCTACCGCCTGCTCGACCCCACGGGCCACTTCGACACGGAACTCGTGACCACCTCCGCCATGGTCCCGGAAGACGGCATCCCGCTGCTGCACGAACTCGTGCGCGAAGGCACGGTCATCGGCCGCGAACCCCTGGAGAACGCCCGCACCCGCCACCGCGAAGCCGTCAACCGGCTCCCCCAGGAAGCCCTCCACCTCGGACGGGGCTACGCGGCGATCCCCACCGAATTCGCCTGAGCTATCGTGCTGGTATGAGCGCGACCATGACATCGGCGCTGATCATCGTCGATGTGCAGAACGACTTCTGCGAAGGCGGCAGCCTTCCCGTCGCAGGCGGCTCCGAGGTCGCAGCGGCCATCACCCGCCACGTCGCCGACCACGGCTACGACCACGTGGTGGCCACCCGCGACTACCACGTCGACCCGGGCGCGCACTTCTCCGCCGACCCGGACTACGTCAACAGCTGGCCCCCGCACTGCGTCGCCGGCACACCCGGCGCCGACTTCCACCCCGCCTTCGACGTGGCGGCAGTGGAGGAGGTCTTCAGCAAGGGCGCGCACGAAGCGGCCTACAGCGGCTTCGAAGGCGCCTCGGGAGACGGCGTCTCCCTCGCGGACTGGCTCAACGCCCACCACGTGACCCAGGTGGACGTGGTCGGCATCGCCACCGACCACTGCGTCCGCGCGACCGCGCTGGACGCGGTGAAGCACGGGCTCGCGGTCACCGTGCTCCTCGGCCTCACCGCCGGCGTGGCCCGCGCCACCACCGACAAGGCCCTGGCCGACCTCACCGACGCCGGCGCGACCCTACGCGGGGCGCCGGTCGTGCGGACCGCCTAGTTGCAGTCCGCGGGCAGAACGGTGAAGGCCGCTCCCCACAGCGGCTTCACCGTCCTGAAATGGCGCTGATCAAGCGTCAGCACCTTCGTGGTCCGGTTGCGTGCCGCCGCGACGACGATCGAGGCGTCGGCCAGGCCGATGTCGAGCCGGTCGTACTTCTCGACCAGTTCGACCGCTTCCCGCACCGCCGCCTGCTCGAACGGCATCAGCAGATAGACGCCGTCACTGACGTCCCTCAGCGCAGCCTTCTCCGCGCCCGTCCCCAGCCGGGTGGCCAGGAGATAGTCGAGCTCCGCCAGCACGAACGGCGAGAGCATGAGCGGCTCCTGAGTGTCACGCAGAACCCGCATCACCTCCTGGTGTTCGGCCGAACGACGGTCGTAGGCGGCCAGAAGGCCACTCGTGTCGACGACGATCATCGCTCACCGAACCCTTCGGCGAGGATCTCGTCCGTCCGGCTGGCCAGAGTCGGATCGCCGCTGTCGAACAGCCCCCAGCGCGGCGCTTGCCCCGTCGCCTCGTCGTCCAGAGTCCGGCGGATGGCGTCGCGCATGTACTCGTCTTCCGACATCCCGTGCACGCGAGCCGCTTGCGCGACCCGCTGCTTGAGATCTTCCGGCAGATACAGGCTCACCTCAGGCACCCTTCTACGGTACTCCGGCGTCCCTGCGACACCGGAGATCACGAAGAGTACACAATGCGCAACGCTCAGATCATGTGATAGTCAAGACGGCGACAACTCCGCGCCCGCGAACTAATACGGAGAGTTACATCTCTCCTTCACCGTATGAGGATCTTCATGCTCGCCATCTCCCTAGGTCTGGCCTGGCTGGTGCTCGCGCCGTTCAGCCTCTGGGTGCTCGTCCGCGGTCGCAGCCCGGCCAAGGTGGGGGCCGTCGTCACGCTGGCCCTGCTGGAGACGGGCACGATCGTCCTGGCCGACACCCTGGATCCGCCGCCGGTCGTCGTCTCCCACGTCGTTCCCCAGCCGGTGGCGTGCGTGGAGCGCATCCCGGTCCCGGCGACGGCCCGGATCGTTGCCCGGCGCAGCCTGGAACTGACCTGGCCCGCGTCGGCGGCCGAGTGCGACACGGCGAAGGTGCTGGTCAGGGCGAAGGGGCACAGGCTCCGGGTGTGGATCCACGAAGGGGCCCTGGCCGTTCGGCACAAAGGCGTCCGGACGCTGCCCGTCCGGGTGGCCAACGGCGCGGCACTGATCCGGGTACCCCTGGACAAGCCAGGCGCCTACCGCGCCCTGGACGGCCGCACCAACCACCGCATCCCGGCCCCCTGACCCCTCGGCCCCACACTTCTCCCGGTCCCTGCTGGTCCTCCTCCACGCTTCTCGCGGCCTTTCGGGTACGGCGAAGCCGCACTCCGGCCCGGCGGGGCGGTTACGCCCCACCCCAGGAGGGCCCGAAGGCCGTGGCCCCGACAGGCCACGCCACGAGCGCCCTCATGCCCGGCCGCTCTGTTCCCTCGCGCTCGGCCGCTCTGAGGGTGCCTCGTGCCCGGCCACTGTTCTTGTGCCCTGCGGCTCCACAAGCGCCCTCGTAGCCGGCCACACCCAGGGGAGGCCGTACTCCAGGGTGAAGGCGGCTGGGCCGTACCCCTGGGAGGGTTAGCGGCGCTGGGTGGCCCAGGAGCGGATCTTGTCGATGCGTTCCTGGATCTGTTCCGTCGTGGCCTGGGCGATGGGTGGGCCGCCGCAGGCGCGGCGGAGTTCGTTGTGGATGACGCCGTGGGGCTGGCCGGTGCGGTGGTTCCAGGCGCCGACGAGGCCGTTGAGTTCTCGGCGGAGTTCGGCGATCTGCTCGTGGGGGGCCAGGGCGGGGCGGGTGGTCTCGGCTTTCTTGTTTCTGGCGGCCTGCTGCTCGGACTGGCGTTTGCGGAGCAGGGTCGCGACCTGGTCGGGTTCGAGCAGGCCGGGCAGTCCGAGGAAGTCCTCTTCCTCCGCGGAGCCGACTTCGGCGCCGGTGCCGAACTCGCCGCCGTCGAACAGCACGCGGTCGAAGGTGGCCGACGTCTCCATGGTCTCGAAGGGCAGTTCGTCGCCGAGGACGTCGGGGTTGTCCTTTTTGCGGTTGGCCTGTTCCAGCAGGGAGTCGTCGAGGCCGTCCTCCGGCGGGCGCTTGTTGAGGACGTGGTCGCGCTCGACCTCCATCTCGTTGGCCAGCCCCATGAGGGTCGGCACCGAGGGCAGGAAGACCGAGGCCATCTCGCCGCGCTTGCGGGCGCGCACGAAACGGCCGACGGCCTGGGCGAAGAAGAGCGGGGTCGAGGTCGAGGTGGCGTAGACGCCCACGCACAGGCGGGGGATGTCGACGCCTTCCGAGACCATGCGGACCGCGACCAGCCAGCGGTCCTCGGAGGCGGCGAACTGCTTGATCTTCTTGGAGGCGCCCGGGTCGTCCGACAGGACCACCGTGGCGCCCTCGCCGGTGATGGCGCGCAGGTGGCGGGCGTAGGCGCGGGCGGCCTCGTGGTCGGTGGCGATGACCAGGCCGCCGGCGTCGGGGACGCCCCGCCGTACCTCGGTCAGGCGGCGGTCGGCGGCCTGCATGACCTGGCGGATCCAGTCGCCCTTGGGGTCGAGGGCGGCTCGCCATGCCTGTGAGAGCTGGTCCTTGGTGAGCGGGGTGCCGAGGGTGGCGGCGATCTCGTCGCCGGCCCGGGTGCGCCACTTCATCTCGCCCGAGTAGGCCAGGAAGATGACCGGGCGCACGACGCCGTCGTTGAGGGCGGGGCCGTAGCCGTAGGAGTAGTCGGAGACGCTGCGCTTGAAGCCCTCTTCGTCTTCTGCGTACTCGACGAAGGGGATGGGGCTGTCGTCGGAGCGGAACGGGGTGCCGGTGAGCTGCAGGCGCCGGGTGGCGGGCTCGAAAGCCTCGCGGATGCCGTCGCCCCAGGACTTGGCGTCGCCCGCGTGGTGCACCTCGTCGAAGATGATCAGCGTCTTGCGCGCTTCGGTGCGGGCGCGGTGGAGCGCCGGGTGCATGGCGACCTGGGCGTAGGTGACCGCGACGCCGATGTAGTCGCGGGAGGTGGCGCCCTGGCTGTTCTTGAACTCGGGGTCGATGTTGATGCCGACCCGGCCGGCGGCGTCGGCCCACTGGCGCTTGAGGTGCTCGGTGGGCGTGACGATGGTGATGGCCCGGATCACACCGGCGGCGATCAGCTCGCTGGCGATGCGCAGGGCGTAGGTCGTCTTGCCCGCGCCCGGCGTCGCCACCGTGAGGAAGTCACGCGGCTCACGCCGGAAGTAGAGGTCGAAAGCCTCCTGCTGCCAGGCCCTCAGCTTGGGCGCGGTGCCCCATGCTGCCCTGTCGGGGTAGGAGGGTGACAGATGGGATGCGGCGAACGTGCTCATCGCCCGGCCTCGCTGCCCTCGGCGAACGACGAGCACCGCGCGCTGTGTTCACTGGTGCCCTCGCTGCGCTCGAGCACGGGCATCACCCCTGGGGTTCGTGTGCTTCGCTCTCTCACAGTGACCCAAGAGTAATCGGGGCCACCGACAAGACGTGCCGTAGAACCTGGATCCTGGCCAAGCTCATCCTTGCGTGCTATTGGGTGTCACGCGGCTTATCGCACGCTCGCCATCACCGCGTCAAGCGCCTGGATCGAGGCGGTATCCGCAGGTTGGAGCAGTCCGACCAGCAGAACCGGGCGTCCCGGGCGAGTGAGAAGAGTCACCCGCAGATAGGCCGGGCGATTGACCACATCACGATATTCCGCCATGAGCGCTCGCGTATGCCCGTTGGGCATCACCCGATCGTCGACGACATCCACGGTGTCGCCTTTGAGCAGCAGCCGCGAGTACAGATGTGCCGCCTCGGTCGCCGCCACCCGCGCGCCCTTTCCCGGCTCGGGTACGGCTCGCGCCATGACCAGCCCGTTCCCGGACCGCGCCACCGAGGTGAACCCGGTCACCGGCGCCAGGCTGCCCTCGCGCCACCCGGTGGGCAACACGATCGTCACCCGCGCGGCCGCGTCCACCAGCCGCCCCTCGACCGGCCGGGAGGCCGTGAACCTGAACACCACGGTCGCCAGCCCCAGCACCAGCCCGCCGGCCACCACGAGCGCCAGCAACGGCCCCGCCCACCGCCGTACCCGCCTGACCGTCCTCGGCCGGGCCGGCGTCCCGTAGTGGCGCGCGGAGGGCGGCAGCGACTCCCACGGCACCCGCTCGGCGCCCCGGGCCGCGGTCCGCCTGAGCTCCGGGTTCCACGGCTGGTCGTCATCCACGCCGGGCTCGTCCCGCGGGCTCGTCCCGAAGGACGCGTACCGGTCATCCCGACCCAGCGCATAGGACTCCTGGCCCGGCGCATTGGGGCCCTGGCCCGGCGCATAGGGCTCCTGGCTCGGCGCATTGGAGTCCTGAACCGGCGCCTTGGGGCCCTGGCCCGTTCTGAGCGTCTCCTGCGGCGGCGCCCCGAAGGGCATGCCTCGTGCCCCGGACGGCTGCTCGTAGGGGTGCGTCCGGAACGACTCGTAGGGCGCGGTGCGGCGCTTCGCGAAGGGCTCGTAGGGCTTTCCCTGCGCCTCACCGGATTCGCCGCCGTCTCCGGAGCGAGGAGTACGGCGTGGCGCCTCGGGCGGCCAGACACGGTGATCGTCGTCCATGGCACCTCCTCGTCCCGCTGCCCTGTCACTCCTCCGTCCGCCGATCCGCGTGCACAGGGACGCGAGGGGAGAGTTAGCCGTTTGAGGGGTACGGCGGGGCACGCCTGGCCTTCGTGGGCACGATGGCTCCTTACCCGGCAACAGAGGCGCTCATTCCGCCAGCGGCCGCACATACCCTTTCGCCCAGGCTCTCTTGACAGGACCCCAGGCGTATGTGGGCACGCCACCGCTGGTCAGTCCCAGGAGCTTGGGTCAATCCCGGGGAGCCTGGGGTGGTCAAGGGGGGCTTGTGGCGGCGAGAGCCACGTCCGACGTGAGAAGCGCCCGACGATCGGGCGCGACCCACGTCGGCGGGAGGTGCTCAGGGGGCTACGCCGTACAAAAGCCTGTCCGTACGAAAGCCTCGCCGTACGAAAGCCTCGCCGTACAAAAGCCTGAACGATGGCGAGGATTAACGCGCGGTGCGGAAGGCGAGGAGGGTGGCGGCGAGGGAGATGGCCGCCATAAGGGCAGAAATCACGATAAATCCTGTAGCGATCTCCCCCGGCGCGTGGCCGATCATGTTCACCAGCGCGCCCCCGATGCCGATCGTCAGCGCCGAGCCCAGCATGTCCGTGACCGACAGGGCGGCCGAGTTCGCCCCCTGCTCGTTCACCGGCGACTGCTTCAGCGCCGTCACGCTCACCGTCGTCATCCCGATGCCCATCCCGAATCCGGCCACGATCCAGGCGGGCACCGCGACCCACCCGGACACCCCGGGCAGCACCGACGGAATCGTCAGCAGGACCCCCGCCATCACGCACGCCGCCCCGAGCCGGATCCGCTTGTGGGCGGGGGCTTCACGCCTGCTCTGCAGGTAGGAGCCGAAGGACCAGCCGAGCGCGCCGGTGGTGAGGGCGATGCCGGCGGCGGTGGTGTCGAAGTCCTTCACCCGCTGCAACGCCAGCGGGATGAAGGCGTTGACCCCGAAGAAGGCGGCGGAGAACAGCCCGCGCATCATGACCGTCGTGGGCAGCCCGCGGACGAACCTCAGGGCGCCGGGCGGGAGCAGCCGGTACAGACCGTAGACCAGCGCCACCAGGCCCGCCCCGCCGACCAGCAGCGGGAGGACCTTACCGGACTGGATGCCGGCCAGCAGCAGGCCCGCCCCCACCGCGGCGCAGGTGGCGGCCACGGCCATCGCGCCCGGCCGGGACCGCGGCCCGGTCGAGGGGGCGGCTTCCTCGGTGGGCTTCCTGTTCAGGGCGGGGATGAGCATGACCAGGGCCGGTACGACGAGGGGGATGATGCCGTAGAAGACCCACTGCCAGCCGAACCGGTCGCCGACGAAACCGGCGATCGCGGGGCCGACCATGGCGGGCACCACCCAGGCGGCCGACAGCCCGGCGAAGACCTTGGGGCGCACCTCGGCCGGATAGACCCGGGCGATCATCACGAACAGCGCCACGATCGTGGTCCCGGCCCCGAGTCCCTGGACGGCGCGGGCCACGATGAACATCTCCTTGTTGACCGCCGCCCCCGCCAGCGCCATCCCGGCCACGAACAACACCACACCGGTCAGGAACGGTGTCGTGTAGCCGCGCCGGTCCGACCAGAGACCGGAGACCACATTGGCGAACAGGCTGGCGATGAGGAAGGCGGAGAAGCTGATGCCGTAGAGCGTCTCCGCCTTCAGGTCGATCGAGACCTTCGGCATGACGACACCGACGGACATGCCCTCGAAAGCGATGAGTGTGGCGACGAGCAGGATGCCAAGGGTGGCCGTGCGATAGGCGGGGCCAAAGATGCGTGGTTGGTTGTATGGGGCGTCGAGGGTCTTCGGTGCTGTCACCCCCACATCCTAGAAGTCGCCATTTTTCACTTCAAAGTAACCCCGGCTTAGCAGCCTCCACCCGGCGACCAGCGAAGATGGAGTGCATGCGATCTTCCACTGAACCTGAGCAGGCCGAGCCGGGGCTCCTGCTGAGCGGCGGTTCGCTGCTCGCCGGGCTGACCGGCCTGGCCGCGGGCCCCGTCTGGACCCTCGCCCCGGGCGGCTGGACGGCCGCCGGCTACGTGCCCGGCCCCTTCAGCCTCATCGCCGGGCTCGTCGGGCTGCTGTTCGGCCTCGGCGGATTCCTCACCGGCCTGGCCACCTGGCGGGCCGGCGGCAGCCGCGCGGCCGCCCTCCTGGCCGTCGCCGGCCTGACCCTCTCGCTCCTCGCCTTCGCGTAAGCCCAGCCCTACTGCGGAGCCCGGTAAGCGGCCCACATCTCGTGCATCCTGGCCGCCTGACCGGGAGTGAACTCCCGCATGCACCGATCGTGGCCGTAGTCCATGAAGTTGTGGATCGGATCGGCCGCCCCCAGCGGGCACGTGTCCTTGCTCGCCGGGCACCCCTCGGTCGGCAGCCCCTCCGGCGGCGTGTCGTCCACTCCGTCCCCGGGCGCCTCGCAGCCGTTCTCGAAGGTGTGGAACAACCCGAGCCAGTGCCCGATCTCGTGCACGCCGGTGAACCCGCGGTCGAAGTTCCGCAACGCGCCCCCGGGCAGGCTGCGCCAGTCGATGACGACGCCGTCCAGCTGCGGGCTGCCCGCATACCAGAACGGATAGGTGGAAAACCCCAGCACCAGTTCGCTGAGCTGGCCGACGTACAGGTTGAGCGTCTGCACGCCGCCCTTGCGCAACCGGTTCTTCATGGCCTGCTCGTGCCCCAGCGGGTCGCCGAACCAGTCGGCGTGCCGCGTCAGCGTGATGCCGTCGAGGTGGAAGCGCACGCCGGTGTCCACGCCGCCGAACCGCCCGCCGTACGCGGCGTTGAGGGTGTCGATCTGGGCGCGCACGGCCTCGTCGGGCGCCCTCCTGCGCCCGTCGGTGAGCACGTGCACCCAGGTCGAGACCGTGATCGCGGCGGTGTCCCCGGCGGCGCCTGCCCGCTCGCCGATCTCGGCGAGCACCTTCCGCACCTGCCCCGGCTCGGGCTCGCGCAGCTCGGGCCCGCGGGCTCCGTCCTGCAGAGGTACGGCGGCGCGCAGGCAGGACGCGGCGCCTGGGCGGCTGTCGAGCGGTGGCACGGCCATGAGCAGGCACACCAAAAGGACGGCGGACGGGCGCCGGGCCATGCACTCCCCCGATACGGCATGAGCTGGTCGAACATCCCGACCGTAGCCTTACCGGGGGTGATCACCCGTGATCAACACTCACTGCTTGTCGTCGCCTTCTCCGCCACCCTGGGGCAGCCCTTCGTAGATCTCCTTGCACTCCGGGCAGACCGGGTACTTCTTGGGATCGCGGCTGGGCACCCACACCTTGCCGCACAGCGCGCGGATCGGCGTGCCGGTCACCATGCTCTCAGTGATCTTGTGCTTGTCGGCATAATGCGCGAACCGCTCGTGGTCGCCCTCCCCGTGGGAGGTCTGCGGCGTGGTTTTCTGCTCAGGGAGGATCTTCGTGCTCACCCCATCGAGTTTATGCCCGTGGGCAAGCGCCTCTCATCCTGGACGGCGCGTACGGCCCTGCGGCGCGGCACCGCGGCCAGCCCGGCGGCCCAGCCCAGGGCGATCCCCCAGAGCAGCCCGGCCACGAGCCCACCGGCCAGAAAGCCCCAGTACGCGCCCGTCCCGGCCGCGGCCACGGTCGCGGAAACGGCCACCCGCAGCAGCCCGGCCAGCACGGATCCAAGGACGAAGGACCCCCAGGTGGCCCAGAACCCGCGCCGCGTCGCGACCACCACGGCGATGAGCACGAGCGCCGCGCCGACGTCGGCGAGCAGGAGGAGCCAGGACGTCTCACCCACCGGGCTCACCCGCAGACCGGGCAGCCCGTACGGCAGGCCGACGGCGGACGGGACGGCCAGATAGCCCACCCGGGTCACCAGTGTGCCCCCGAACAGCCCGAAGGCCAGGGTCAGCAGGGCGGTGACGATCACCGGCAGGCTATTGCGACCAAAGCTCATGTTCGGCAGGCTAGCGGGCACCAAGATTCTGGCGGAAGACCCTCGAAGCGGGGAATCCCCTCCCAAGCCCGGAGCTGGACGAGAATGAAGCGATTGCGGTGGGTCGCAGGTGCCGTGGTGCTGGCCGTACTGGCGGGAGGAGGCGTGGCCGCGGCGAGCAGGGGCGCGCCGCAGCCCGCGGGGCGATACGTCACCGACGACGACGGGCGGGCGCTGATCCTGCACGGGTTCAACACCGCCAGCAGCGCCAAGAGCACGCCCGACGGCCTGCCGGAGCTGAGCGAGGCCGATGTCGAACGCGAGTACCAGGACATGGGCACGAACTTCGTCCGCTTCCTCCTGCAGTGGCGGGCCGTCGAGCCGTCCCCCGGCGCATATGACACGAAATATCTGGACAAGGTGGCTGAGCGCATCGCCTGGTACCGCAGCCGCGGCTACCACGTCATGCTCGACATGCACCAGGACCTGTGGGGCAACGGCATCACCCCCTCCAAGGTCGCCG
The DNA here is from genome assembly GCF_009760925.1 of Nonomuraea typhae. Taxonomy (GTDB): domain Bacteria; phylum Actinomycetota; class Actinomycetes; order Streptosporangiales; family Streptosporangiaceae; genus Nonomuraea; species Nonomuraea typhae. The sequence goes on along the minus strand of NZ_VRLV01000007.1, from coordinate 329,836 downwards.
GCAACGGCGCCCCCCAATGGGCGACCTTCATGGACGGCCTGCCCGTCGCCACCGACCAGCCCATGTGGGAGCTGTACTACCTGGAGCCCGGCGTCATCCGCGCCTTCGACAACTTCTGGAACACCACCGGCGACCACCCCGGCCTCATGGACCGGTACGCCAGGGCGTGGAAGGCCGTCGCCGACCGGTTCAAGGACGACCCAGCGGTCATCGGCTACGACCTCATGAACGAACCCTGGGGCGGATCGGTGCAGGGCGCCGCGTTCGAGACCGGCCCCCTGGCGACCCTGTACCGCAAGACCATCGCCGAGATCCGCAGCGTCGACCCCGACAGCTGGATCTTCCTGGAGCCGCAGGCGGTCGGGGTGAACTGGGGGCTGCCCTCGGCGCTGCCGTACTTCGACGACCCGCGCGGCGGCCCGGCGCGCATCGCGTTCGCCCCGCACCTCTACCCGCTCCCCCTGGACCTGGGCGACGACTACACCGCCGGCTCCAGGGAGTGGACCGACCGGACGCTCGGCTGGTGGCGCGAGAACGTCCTGCGCACCGCCGAGCGGATGAAGGCGCCGATCCTGCTGGGCGAGTTCGGCCTGGACATGACCCGGCCGGGCGCCACCGACCTGGTCGAGCGCATCCTGGACCTGACCGACGAGAACGCCATGGGCCGGGCCTACTGGTCACGCGACCCCGGCTCCTGGGGCCCCTACGACAAGGGCAAACCCGGCCCGCTGGTCGGCGTCTACGCCCGGCCGTACCCGAGGGCGGTGGGCGGCGTGCCGGTGCGGGTCGCCTGGGACGAGAAGGCGGTCAAGCTGACGATCACCTTCGACGCCAACGAGACCGGCCCGACCGAGATCTACCTGCCCGCCGCCACGTTCCCCAAGGGCGGCAAGGCGTCCCTCGGCACCGCCTCCTGGGACGCCGGCAAACGCATCCTGACGGTCACCACCAAGACCTCCGGCCGCCTGGACCTGGTCATCACCCCCGCATAGCAGTACGGCTCCCGCCTGGTGAGGCGGGAGCCGTACCGGAAACGAGGGGATCAGCCGATGTGGACCGGCTCGCCCTCGACCTTGCGGCCGGAGCGGACGAACAGCGCGAGGCCCGCGGTGATGACCGCGACGATCGTGCTGACCGTGAACGCGGTGTGCATGCCGTCCATGAAGGCGCGGTGCACGGCGTCGGTGATCACCTGAAGGACGCTCGGGTCCGGGATCTTCTGCGCCACCTCGGGCGGCACGGTGCCGAACGCCGCCGCCTTCTCCAGCCCCGCGACCGCGCCGGGAGCCTGCTGCTCCATCCCGGCCGCCACGGGGCCGAGGTAGCCGGTCAGCTTGTCGGAGATGGTGCCGGCCATGACCGCGCCGAGGATCGCGGTGCCCAGCGCGCCGCCGACCTGCATGGCCGACTGCTGGATGCCGCCGGCGGCGCCGGCCAGCTCCATCGGCGCGTTGCCGACGATGATCTCGGTGGCGCCGACGAAGACCGGCGACAGGCCGAAGGCCAGGATCAGGAACGGCAGGCCGCTCTCGATGAACGAGGCGTCCATGCTGAGCTGCGACATCAGGAACATCGCGACCGCGGTGATCAGCAGGCCGACGGCCATGGTGATCTTCGGGCCGAGCTTGCCGATGGCCATGGCCGCCAGCGGCGAGGCCACGATCATGCCGGCGCTCATGGGCAGCATGCGCAGACCGGCCTCGAGCGGGGTCAGGCCGTGCACGCCCTGGAAGAAGAAGCCCAGGAAGAACATGGCGCCGAACATCGCGAAGGCCACCATCATCATCAGCACGGTGCCGATGGAGATGGACGGGTTCTTGAACAGCGACAGCGGCACCAGCGGCTGCTTGGCCTTGCTCTGCCACCAGATGAAGGTGGCGGCCAGGACCACGAAGGCCGCACCGAAGAGCAGGGTCTTGGCGTCGGTCCAGCCCCACTCGGGCGCCTTGATGATCGTCCAGACCAGCGAGAACATCATGCCGGACAGCACGACCACGCCCGGCCAGTCGATCCTGGACAGCGTGCTGGAGCGACGGTCCTTGATGATCATGATGCCCATGATCAGGGCGATGATGCCGACCGGGATGTTGATGTAGAAGACCGACTGCCAGCTCACGTTCTCCACGAGCAGACCGCCGAGAATGGGCCCGGCGGCACTGGACAGGCCGATGATCGCACCCCAGGCGCCCATGGCCTGGTTCAGCTTGTCCTTGGGGAAGGCGGAGCGCAGCAGCGCGAGCGCGGCCGGCTGCAGCAGGGCGCCGAACAGACCCTGGAGCACCCGGAAAATGATCAACATGAGGACCGAGCCGCTGAGCGCGATGGCCGCCGACGAGATCGCGAAACCGGCCACACCGACCAGGAACACCCGCTTGTGCCCGTAAATGTCACCCAGCTTGCCCGCGGTGATCAAGAAGACCGCCAGCGCGAGCAGGTAACCGTTGGTCACCCACTGCATGTCGGAGAGCGTCGCCTTGAGCTCAGCGCCCATCACCGGTGCCGCGATGCCCATGACGGTGCCGTCGAGCATCACCATGATGACGCCCAGACAGACCGCGAGCAGCGTCAGCCACGGATTCCCCCCGCTTACGTCGTTCGCCTCCGCAGACGGCGGTGGTTCCACCGTCGTCTTCGCGTGAGCCGCCATACGAGTCCCCCTAGCGCTAGCCACCCCTAACCGGGGCATAAGTAACCTAAGACTCAGGTAACTTATGTCATACGATGACAGATGACAAACCGCTTTTAATCGGCACACTATGACTTGTGTCATAGTGTGACAGCAACGTGTCGAGGGAGTGGACGGCAGTGGGACTGCGCGAACGCAAGAAGGAGAAGACGCGCCTCGCGCTTCTCGACGCGGCGCTCGACCTGTTCCTCGAACAAGGGTACGACGCCACGACGGTCGAGCAGATAGCGGGGGCCGTCGACATCTCCCCCCGCACCTTCTTCCGCTACTTCCCCACCAAGGACCACGTCCCCCTGTGGTTCCACGAGCAGGGCGAAGAGACGATGCAGGAGGCGCTCGACAGCCGTCCGGCGGACGAACCGGCGTTCACCGCGATGGTGCACGCGTTGCGTGCGGTCATTCAGGACATGCAGGGAACAACGCCGGAAGATACCGAACGGTTCCTGAAACTGCGAAAGGTTTTCGACGCCAACCCCGCCCTGGTCGGCAAGTCCGTCGCCCGCGGCACCGCGACCGAGCGCCGCCTCACCGAGGTCATCGCCGGCCGCCGCGGCGTCGACCCGGCCGACCCCCTCTCCGCACTGATCGTGGCCTGGGCCATGGCCACCATGCGGGTCGGCTTCGAGTGCCCCGTGGAGCCCGTCGACCTGCCCAGCATGGTCAGCCGCATGGAACAGGTGCTGGAACTGGCCGAACGCTCACTGCGCCCCGGCTGGGACGCCTAGTTCATCGTGGGGTCGTCCGGGCAGGTCGCCACGAACGCCAACTCCCCCGGCTGCCGCCGGAGCACCCGCCGCCACAACGACCCGGGATCGTCGTGGAAGGTGTCGCCCACCTCGGAGTCCACGACGTACCAATGCCCCTCGGAGATCTCCGTCTCCAGTTGCCCGACACTCCACCCCGCATAGCCGGCGAAGATCCGCATCTGCGCGATCTCCCCCTGAAGGATCTCGGGCGGCGCGTCCAGATCCACCGTCCCGAGCCGCGAGACCGACGGCGTCCCCGCATGCAGCCGCCGCCACCCCAGAGGCTCCTGCCCGCTCGGCACCGCCGCCAGCGCCAGCGCGCTGTCCGTCTGCACCGGACCGCCCTCGAACAACACCGACGGACCGGTCACGAGCGGGTCCCAGACGGGTAGCACCTGCGTCACCGAGACGTCGCTCGGCCGGTTCAGCACCACACCCAGCGTGCCGCCGTCGAGGTCATGTTCCAGGATCAGCACGACGCTACGCCGGAAGTTCGGGTCGTCAAGGCGCGGAGTCGCCACCAACAACCCGCCCACGTAGATCGCGTCCGCCATACCTCCATCATGAGGGAGGAGTACCCCATCCCGCTGCCCCGGGTTACTGATGTTACTCAGAGCTACTAAATGGGCACTGTAGGTAGCAAAGATCATCATGCTGGGGGAAGCTATGACCATTGGCACCCGCCTCACACTGGCAGCACTGGCGGCCCCATTGGGCGCATTGCTCCTCGCCAGTGCCGCCCACGCCAACGAGACGCACGAGCGGCCATCGCCGGACGCACCGTTCTCCGTCCACGTCTACAAGCCGAGCTGCGGCAGCCGTTCGGTGGAGGTACGGCTACGCAGCGTCAGCGACTACCAGACGGACTTCATCATCAAGCGCGACGACGAGACCGTGGACACCGGCACCCTGGAAGCCCGCCGGAACTACACCAAGCGCATCAAACTCGGCCCCTATCGCAACGTCGAGATCGAGACCTACTACACGACCCAGGACTCGCGCGACAAGCTCGTCTCCCGCGACGAGGTGCAGAACGACTGCCGAGGCGGCGGCGGCTGGGACCGCGACCGCCCCTGGGACCGCGACCGATGGGACCGCGACCGCCCGTGGGACCGCGACCGGTGGGACGATGACGACGAGGACTGCGACGACCGCCCCTGGGACGACGACTGCGACGACGACCTCCCCTTCACCGGCCCGCCCGCCGACTTCATGGGCAAACTCGCCACGGCCGGCGGCCTGGTCCTGACCGGCGGCATCGTCTGGTGGTACGGCTCCATCTGGCCCCGCCAGACCTACCGCCGCCCCGGCGAGTGACCTGAGGTACGGCCCAGCCATCCCAACGGCCCTCCGGAGTCCACCCGGAGGGCGTGTTGCCCGAAGGGCGTGTTGCCCGAAGGGCGTGTTGCCCGAAGGGCGTGTTGCCCGAAGGGCGTGTTGCCCGAAGGGCGTGTTGCCCGAAGGGCGTGTTGCCCGAAGGGCGTGTTGCCCGAAGGGCCTTGCCTAAGGGATGAACGCGCCTGCCTGGGCGGCCTTCAGGGCTGCGATGGCGGCCCGGTCCGCGGTCTGCTCGTCCAGTGGCTCCTTGGTGACCAGCAGCCGGTAGTACAGCGGTGCCGACACCGCTCGGATCACCTCCAGGGCGTCGGTGCCCTCGGGCAGCTCCCCTCTGCCCACCGCCGCCTCCACGACCGGGGCCCAGTCCCGGAGCCTGCGCCCGTAGAAGGCGTTCAGGGCCGCGGCGGCCTCCTCGTCGCCGGTGGCGGCGGCGATGACGGCCTGGAAGGTGGCGCCCAGGCGCGGGTCGGTGACGGCGCCCAGGACGTTGTGCGCGTTGGCGAGCAGGTCGCCTTCGATGCTGCCGGTGTCGGCGTGCGGGGCCGAGACGTCGGCCAGTTCGTTCATGAGGTCGGCGACCAGGCCGGCCGGGTTGGTCCAGCGGCGGTAGAGGGTCGTCTTGCCGACCCCGGCCCTGGCGGCCACGCGGTCCATGTTCAGGCCGTGGAAACCGCACTCCACCAGCTCGTCCTGGGTTGCCTCCAGGACGGCTGCGCGGACCTTTGCGGTCCGTCCGCCGGGGCGGACCGTTCCGGCCAAACGGGACTGCTGTTCCATTAGTGCTCCTCAGTGTGTTACCGTCATCACTATCTTAACGGAACGGAATACCCATTAAGGGGTTGTGATGACTGTACTCGCGGAACGGGCCGCCCACGCGCCCGCCCGGATGACCGCCCGGCAGAAGCTGATCCTCGTGCTGCTGCTCGGCTCCCAGTTCATGCTGGCCGTCGACTTCTCCATCCTGAACGTGGCCCTGCCCGTCATCGGCTCCGGACTCGGCTTCGCCCTGGCCGACCTGCAGTGGGTGGCCACCACGTTCGCCCTGGCGGCGGCCGGGTTCACGCTGCTGGCCGGCCGCATCGCCGACCTGTTCGGCCGGCGCCGGCTCTTCCTGGCCGGGATGGCGCTGCTCGGGGTCTCCTCGCTGGCCGGCGGCCTGGCCACCTCCCCCGGCATGCTGCTGATCGCCCGCGTCGCCCAGGGCCTGGCCACGGCCATCGTCACCCCGGCCGGGCTGTCCCTGTTGACCACCTCCTTCCGCGAAGGACCGCTGCGCGAGCGGGCGCTCGGGCTCAACGGGGCGCTGATGTCGGCCGGGTTCACCTCCGGCGCGATCCTGGGCGGGCTGCTGACCGAGTTGCTGAGCTGGCGCTGGGCCTTCTTCATCAACGTGCCCGTCGCGCTCGCCGTACTCGTGGCCGCGCCCGCCGTCCTGGCCGAGAGCCGCAACGACGCGCGCCCCAAGATGGACGTCCCCGGCGCGATCACCGTCACCCTCGGGCTGCTGGCGCTGGTGTTCGGCCTGACCAGGGCGGGTGAGCACGGCTTCGCCGACCTGCTCGGGCTCGGCGCTCTGGCGGCCGGCCTGGCGCTGCTGGTGGCGTTCTGGTTCGTCGAGCGCCGGGCGGCGCATCCGCTCGTGCCGGTCGGCGTCCTGGCGCGGCCCAGCGTCAAGTGGGGCAACCTCGCCGGCCTGCTCGCCTTCGCCACCGAGACCTCGCTGGTCTTCCTGCTCACCCTCTACCTGCAGAAGGTGCTCGGCTACTCGGCGCTCGCCACCGGCCTGGCCTTCGGCGTGCTCGGCATCGGCACCGTGCTCGGCGGCGTGATCGCGCCCAAGGTCCTGTCCCGCCTCGGCAACCGGGGCGCCCTGCTGGCGGGCTTCGCCGTACAGGCTGGGGCGACCGCGTCTCTCGGGCTGCTGGGCGCCTCCCAGGGCTGGATCTGGTTGCTGCTGGCCGCCACGTTCATCGGCGGCGTCGGCAACATGGTGGCGATCGTCGGCTTCATGGTGACGGCCACCTCCGGCCTGCCCGACTCCGAGCAGGGCCTGGCCACCGGCCTGGCGACGATGACCCAGCAGGTCGGCATCACGATGGGCATCCCGGTCATGAGCGCCATCGCCACCGCCGCCATGGGCACGGTCCTGCAGGGCGTGATCGTCGCCGTCCTCGTCAACGCCGCCCTCGCGCTGGCCGCCGCGTTCATCCGTCCCACCCGCTGACGTCCCACCCGCTGACGTCCCACCCGCTGACGTCCCACCCGCTGACGTCCCACCCGCTGAGGTCCCACGCCTGAGTGGAACGGGTGGGAACGGCGCGGAACGCCTCAAGGGCAACAGGACCGCGAAAGAGGAGAGATCATGCGCCCGAGTACCTCGCTGGCCGCCCTCGTGGCAGGCGCCACCCTGGCCTCCACCGCCTTCACCGCCCCGGCGAGCGCCGATCCGAACCTCGCCTTCCTCGTGATCGGCAATGTCACCGACGTCACGTGCTTCGTCCGCGTCAAGGGCCACGCCCACGTGGGCGCGACGGAGCCGAAGAACATCACGGACGTGCGCCTGTTCAGCTCCGACGTCAAGGAACTGCTCCGCGAAGGACCCTTCTCGACGGTGGCGACCGGGGACTACACCACGCTCTTCAGGCCCGCCTGCGCCAGGCTGAACCCCCAGGACGGCCCGGACGACATCCACGCGATCGTCACGGTCTTCGACCCGTCGACCGGCCGGCCGTTCAAGATCATCTCAAATACGGTCACCGTCGACTTCTGACCATCTCCCCGCGCGAGGCCGGACCCGCGCGACGTAGGGCCCGCACGCATGACCGGGAACATGCGTGCGGGCCCCTTTCACCTCTGGCTTTACGCCTCCGTGAAGCCTCTGGCCCGGCCCCCGGCCGACTCGCGCACGGCGGCGGCGACGGCGGTGGCCACGTCGGGGTGGAACACGCTCGGGACGATGTAGTTCGGGCCGAGCTCCTCCGGCGTCACCACGGCGGCCAGGGCCCCGGCGGCGGCCAGCAGCATCTCCTGGGTGACCCCGCCGGCCTGCGCGTCGAGCAGGCCGCGGAAGACGCCGGGGAAGGCCAGGACGTTGTTGATCTGGTTGGGGTAGTCGGAGCGGCCGGTGGCCACGACGGCGGCGTGCTCGCGGGCGTCGTCAGGCTGGACCTCGGGCTCCGGGTTGGCCAGGGCGAAGACGACCGCGTCGTCGGCCATGGTGGCGATGTCGTCGCCGGTCAGGATGCCCGGGGCGGAGACGCCCACGAAGACGTCGGCGCCCTTGACCGCGCCGCGCAGGTCGCCGGAGTAGCCCTCGGTGTTGGTGTGCTCGGCGATCCAGCGCAGCGACTCGTCGAGGTCGTCGCGGCCACGGTGCACGGCGCCGAGGTAGTCGCACACGATGACGCTGCGCGCCCCGGCGGCCAGCAGCAGGCGCAGGACGGCGTTGCCCGCGGCGCCGGCCCCGGCCATGGTGATCCTGACGTCGGCGATGTCCTTGCCGACCACCCGCAGGGCGTTGGTCAGCGCGGCGAGCACGCAGATGGCGGTGCCGTGCTGGTCGTCGTGGAAGACGGGGATGTCGAGCAGCTCGCGCAGGCGGCGCTCGACCTCGAAGCAGCGCGGCGCGGAGATGTCCTCCAGGTTGATGCCGCCGAACCCGGGGGCGATCACCTGGACGGTCCTGACGATCTCGTCGACGTCCTGGGTGTCGAGGCAGATGGGCCAGGCGTCGATGCCGGCGAAGCGTTTGAACAGCGCGGCCTTGCCCTCCATGACCGGCAGCGCGGCCTCGGGGCCGATGTTGCCGAGGCCGAGCACGGCCGAGCCGTCGGTGACCACGGCGACGGTGTTGCGCTTGATGGTCAGGCGGCGGGCGTCTTCCTTGTTGCGCGCGATGGCCATCGAGACGCGGGCGACGCCGGGCGTGTAGGCCATGGAGAGCTCGTCGCGGTTGCGCAGCGGCACCTTCGACTTCATCTCGATCTTGCCGCCGAGGTGCATGAGGAAGGTGCGGTCGGAGACCTTGTGGATGACGACGCCTTCGACGGCCTCGAGCTGGTCGACGATGGCCTGGGCGTGGTCGGTGTCACGGGCGGCGCAGGTGACGTCGATGCGGAGCTTGTCGTGGCCCGCGGTGTTGACGTCGAGGGCGGTGACCACACCGCCGGCGGACTCTACGGCGTGGGTGAGCAGGCTGACGGCCTTGCCGCCTGCGGGCACCTCCAGCCGCACAGTGATGGAGTACGACACACTCGGGACGGTCGCCACGTCATCCGCTCCTTCAGGGCCTGACCAAGAGTGCCTTCAATGGTGCCACTTCTTGCGAGTGGACGATCCCACCACCGGAGTTTTCGGATATTTCGCCGTAGATCAGGAAATGTTGCTACGGAACGTTCATCTAGTCACTTAAGGGTCGTCCCGTATCCCCAGCACGAGGAGCACCACTTGCGCACCCCCGCCCTTCTCGCCGCCACCACGCTGGCGCTGCTGACCCCAGCGGCCCCCGCCGGCGCCGACGGCAACACCCTCCGCATCAACCACGTCCAGACGATGGCGACGCACAACAGCTACCACCTGGAGCTGACCGACGAGGAGAAGGACGTCCAGCGCAGGACCGACCGCAACTGGTGGAACCTGCAGTACTCCCACACCGCCATCCCCAACCAGTTCGCCCGCCAGAACGTGCGCGGCATCGAACTCGACGTCTTCCCCGACCCGCAGGGCGGCCTCTACACCAGCCCGCTGGTCCGCCGCGACGCGGGCCTGCCCCCGCTGACCGACCCCGACCTGGCCAAACCCGGCTTCAAGGTGCTCCACTGGGGCGACCACGACTACGCCAGCAACTGCTCGACCCTGGTCAAGTGCCTGCGCCAGGTCAAGCAGTGGTCCGACGCCAACCCCGGCCACGTGCCGATCACGATCCTCACCGAGCTCAAGCGCACCGACCCTGCCAAGGAGGCCATGGGCGGCGCCAAGAGCCCGCCGTGGGACACGGCGCTGCTGGACGCCCTGGACGCGGAGATCCGCTCGGTCTTCCCCGGCGAGCGGCTCATCACGCCCGACACCGTCCGCAGGCGCGGCAGCACGCTCGAGGAGTCGGTCCTCAGGTACGGCTGGCCGCACCTCAACCGCTCCCGTGGCAAGGTCATGTTCTTCATGGACAACCAGGACCCCGCCCTCCAGGCCCACTACCTGAAGGACCGGCCGAACCTGGAGGGCCGGGTGCTGTTCACCAACTCCCGCCCGGGCCGCCCCGACGCCGCCTTCATCGGCTGGAACGACCCGCTGGGCGCCAACACCGCCCAGATCCAGGAGTTCGTCCGCAAGGGCTACTACGTGCGCACCCGCTCCGACGTGCCCTTCACCGAGGCCCGCTCGGGCGACACCACCCGGCTGAACGCCGCCCTGGCCAGCGGCGCCCAGATGATCAGCACCGACTTCCCGGTCATCGGCCTGTCGGCGCGCAACGGCTCGGAGTACGTGGGCGAACTGCCGGGCGGCGCCGTCGCCCGCTGCAACCCGGTCCTCGCGCCCCGGAACTGCCGCGACGACCGGCTGGACGTCAGCTCAGGGCACCGGCCGCGGTGACGACCAGTTCCACGCAGGCCGGCACCGGGATCGTGGTGCTGTCCACGAACAGGTGATAGTGGGCCGGATCGGCCGGGTCCGCACGGTAGAAGTGCCGCACGTAGGCGGTGCGGGCCCGGTCGTTGTCCTCGATCACGCGGCGCGCCTCCTTCTCGGGGATCCCCGAGAGGGTGGCCGTCTGCGTGATCCGGCGTTTCATCGGCGCGTCCAGGCGCACGTGCAGCGCGCCCGGATACTCGGCCAGCACCACCGCGCCCGCGCGGCCCAGGAAGACCCCGCCCCGGTCGCGGGCGATCTCCTTCATCATGCGCTCGGTCCGGCGCACGAACTCCTCGGGCGCCAGCGGCAGCGCCCCGGGTACGTACATGTCCACGCCGCCGAACGTGACCGTCGGCAGCCGCATCGCCCCGGACAGCAGCCTGCCCAGGCCGCGCTCCGCGCGGTCGTCGTGGGCCAGCGCCTCCTCGAGCGAGCACCCCAGCTCCTGCGCCACGGCGCTGGGGATCGCCCGATCGACGAAGGGCACGCCGAGCCGTTCGGCCACGGCCAGACCTATCAGGTGGCCGGCCGTGCCGTACGTCGCCGAAATCGTGACGACTCGCACACCTCCAGGGTAAGCCTCAGAACAGTGCGTTCGCCAGCGCCCTGCGTGCCTTGACCAGGGACGGGTCGTCGGCGGGAAGCGCGTCGAAGAGACCGAGCAGGTGCTTGCGGACGGCGTCGCGCTCGTCGCCGGAGGTCCGCTTGACCACGCCCACCAGCCGCGCGAACGCCTCGTCCACCGCGCCGTTCAGCATCTCCAGGTCGGCGGCCAGCAGCTGGGCCTCCAGGTCGGCCGGGTCCTGCGTCCTGCGCTGGATCTCGGCCGGGTCGGCCGCCATCGTGCGCTGGATCAGCCCCACCCCGGCCAGGCCCATCTTGGCGTCCTCGTTGCCCGGCACCCGGGCCAGCAGCCGCTCGTAGGCGGCCACGGCCGCGTCGAGGTCACCCTTGTCGATCGCCTCCTCGGCCGCGACCAGATCGGGGTCGAGGACCGGCCCCGGCGCCGGCTCGGCGGCGTCGTCCTGCAGCTGCGGCCGGACGTCGGGGTTGGCCTCGTAGAACTGCTCGACCGCACCCATCAGCTCATCCAGCCAGCGCTGGATCTCCGCCTCGGGCAGCACCTGCTGGAAGCCGGTCACCGCCTGGCCCTGGAAGATCGCCAGCACCGTCGGCACCGCCTGCACGCGCAGCGCCTGCGCGATCTGCGGGCTGGCGTCCACGTTCACCTTCGCGAGTACGGCCCGGCCGCCCATGCCGGCGACCACCTTTTCCAGCACCGGGCTGAGCTGGGCGCTGCCCGGCGCCCGGGGCGACCACAGGTCGAGGATGACCGGGACGGTCATCGACCGTTCGATGACATCGCCGGTGAACGTCGCCTCGGTGACGTCGACCACCGACGCCGACGCGGCCTGGGGACCCGCGGCCTCCCGCTTGGCCTGCGCCTCCAGTGCTTGCTTACGCGCACCCAGGTCGATAGCTCCGTGAAGCGACCCGGGCCTAGAGAAGTCCGCCATGCTCCTCATCTTGCCGTATGGCAGGGGTGCGAAGTGCAGGAGCCCGGCCGGAGAGAGCGACGAAGGAGCCAACGGGGGCCGAGGCGGGCGCGACCGTCAGGCACGGAAGTCACCGGCCGCCACCCTCAGTGTGCGCAGCTGGTCGAACATGGTCGTGAGCTCGGCTTCGCCGTACATCTCCAGCCCGAACTCGGCGGCCATGAGGTCGGCGGTGGCCAGGCGGACGGCCTCGCGGCCGGCCTCGGTGATCTCGGCCAGCACGCCGCGGCCGTCGCGCGGGTTCGGCATGCGGGTGACCAGGCCGGACTTCTCCAGCCTGTCGACGGTGTTGGTGACGCTCGTGGGGTGGACCATGAGCCGCTCGCCGATCTTCGACAGCGGGAGGGCGCCGGTTCTGCTGAAGGTCAACAACACCAATGCCTCGTACCTGGCGAAGGTCAAGTCGTAGGGCTTCAGGAGCGAGTCAAGTTGCGACAGGAGGATCTGGTGCGCTCTCATGATCGACGTAACGGCGGCCATGGCGGAAGAGGGCCCGAAGTGAACACGCCAGGTCTCGGCGGCGCGTTCGATGGGATCGAACGGCAGGTTGAGCGACTTCGGCTGTGGCACAGCGCTACGTTAGCGCTGGTTCGTCTGATTACGTAGCGGAGCCGGGCTCACAAAGCTTGACCAAGAACGCCGCCGTCAATCATCACGCTCAGTTATGGTTCTCGCACGGAAGGTGACGGGGAGCGCAAAATCCGGAAGCAGCCGTGGGGACGGCCCGGAGACGATCGCTCCGCTGCGCCACAGGGGCACGGGGGGTGCTTGATGTACGTCAACGGGGATTTCCGTGCGTGAGCACGCGGGCGTCACGCGCGAGGAGCTGAAGCACAGCGCCGCGATCACCGTCGCGGTCCTGCTCGCTCTGGGGCTCATGGCTGCCTGGAGCGTGCTCATCCCGGGCGTCGACGCCTGGGAGAACATCGTGGTCGCGATGATCGGCTCGCTCCGGCTGACCGGCCCGGTGGCCGCGGCCTTCGCCGCGTGGGTGGCGCTGCGCAAGCGGCGTGCGCTGCGCGGGCGTTCGCTGTCCACCTGGCGGCTGCTCAAGGCGCCGCTGGCCATCGTCATGGTCGTGCTCGGCTCGTTCGCCGCGACCGTGCTGGTGCTGGCGATCAAGACGGTCCTGACCGAGCAGTCCGGCCGGCTCAGCCTCGCCGGGCTGGGCATGGGCATGGCCGGGCTGGCGCTCTACTCCGTGATCGGCTGGGTGGCCGGATGGGTGCTGCCCCACCCCGTCATGCCGCCCATCGCCGGGATCGCCTGCTACGGGCTGTTCACCTGGCTGGCCGAGGGGCGGAGCTGGGCCGACAAGCTGGCTCCCGGCACCGGCAAGCCGTACGACCTGTTCCAGGGGCTCAGCGGAGCCGCCTTCCTCGACCAGACGCTCTGGCTGCTCGGCATCACCGCGGCGCTGCTGCTCGGCTGGGCGGCGCTGGTGACCAGGCAGGCGCTCGTGCTGGCCTGCGCGCTGCTGGCCGTACTCGCCGCGGGGACGGGGGTGGCGCGGCTGCTCACCGACCCCCAGCCGGCGGCGGCGCAGGCGATCGCCTACAGCTGCCAGGAGTGGCCGATCACGGTCTGCGTCCATCCGGGGATGCGCAGCGGGCTGACCGAGCTGGGCGCCACGTTCACCAAGATCGCCTCCCGGCTGTCGGGCACGCCCGCCGCCTTCACCCGGGTCGAGCAGCGGCCGATCGGCGACCCGGTCAAGCCCGCCTCGGGGCTGGCCGCCATCCACGTGCCCGACCTGTCCGCGGGCTTCGCCGACGAGGCCGCCTACGAGTACGTCGAGTCGCTGGCGGCCCGGTGCACCGGCACGCCGGCCGACGGCTACCGCGACATCGTCATGGCATGGCTGCGCGGCGAGCCGCTGCCGGGCGGGCCGCTGCCCGAGCACCAGTACGCGGCCGCGTGGTTCTCCGGGCTGAGCGAGCCGCAGCGGCGCGAGTGGCTGCGCATGTTCTTCAACGAGTTCCAGTCGTGCAAGCTGTCGGGCACCCACTTCGGCGGCGGCCAGGCCGCCGGCGCCACGCCCACCTCGCCGACACCGATCTATCCGGTTTATCCGACAGGAATGTCACCGCAAAGCTGGCACTGATGATCGTCGTGCGGGTAGTAGTGCCCGCATGACGACAACTCCCCTGACGCGGCGGCGCGGGTGGCGATATCTCGCCGGGTTCCTCGTCCTGGCGGCCCTGCTCATCGTCGGCGGGCGCCTGGCCTGGACGTGGTGGAACCCCCTGGGCGAGCAGACCATCGACCGCAGCCAGCCGGTGCTCCTGCAGTCCATCCACGACCTGAGCCGCTTCGAGGCGGCCTCCGGCAGCTTCCAGGTCGTGGTGGACCTGCAGAAGGACGCCGCCTTCCTGCCCGACGCGATCAAGGGCACCCGGACGCTCTTCGTCGGCGCGGGCAGCGTCGACGCCTACGTGGACTTCACCGGGCTGGCCAAGGAGGCGGTCACGGTCTCCGAGGACCGCACCCAGGTCACCCTGAGGCTCCCCCGCGCCCAGTTGGAGAAACCCAACCTGGACAACAACCGTTCCTACGTCTTCGCCCAGCAACGCGGGTTGTTCGACCGGGTCCAGGACTTCCTCTCGGCCAGCCCCGCTGACCAGCGCGAACTCTACGTCCTGGCGGAGAAGAAGATCGCCGAGGCGGCCACGGCCAGCGATCTGCGCGCCCGCGCCGACACCAACACCAAGCTCATGCTGGAGGGCCTGCTCAAGTCCCTGGGCTTCTCTAAGGTGACCGTACGGTTCTCGGACGAGCCTTAGGCGCTCGCCTAGGTACTCCCTGAGTCCTCAGATAGGACATCCGCCCGATGTGGGGGGACGGGCCTTAGGAGGAGTCTTAAGAGTGCAAGGAAACACCAGCACCCACAGGGAGACACCCCAGATGAACGCCGAACTCGAGTACGCAGTGATGAAGAGCCACGCCGAGGAACTCCGCCGCGCCGCCGCCGAGCACCGCCGGGCGCTGGAGGCGAGCAAGGGCCACAAGCGCCGCTCGCTGTTCGCCAAGTTCCTCTCCGCATGACCACCGCACGATGGCCCGGCCGCTACCTCCCTCGCGGCCGGGCCAAACTGCCTCCCTAGTCCGCGAAGCCGCAGCGGGCGCCGGTGAGCCGCGCCCACACGCCGCGGTCCACGCAGGTCCGGTCCACGACCTCGAGGATGCCGGGCAGGGCATCGGCCGCCTTCATGACGGCCACCCGGTCCGCGCCCGGCGCCAGCCTCACCAGCAGGCCGTCGGCTTGAAGGTCCCGGCCAGGTCCGTGCGTCCCGGCACCGCTGATCGAGCCGACCCCGGCCGTCTTCTCCATCGCCTCCCACGCGGCATCGCGGTGGGCGTCGCTGGTGGTACTGCAACCCTCCTGGCCCTCGCGGCAGAAGACGACCCCGATCTCCGGATCCCCCGGCCGCCAGCCGGACATGAGAAGCTCGCCCGGCGTCTTGGCGAGCCGATCCGCGGTCAGCGCCACGACCAGCGCGAGAGTGGCGGCCGCGCCAGCGAGCGCGGCCAACCACGGTAAGACCCGCATCCCCTAGGGAACGCGGATGATCAGCGCGTCGCCCTGGCCACCGCCGCCGCACAGGCCGGCGGCGCCCAGGCCGCCGCCGCGGCGCTTGAGCTCGTGGGCCAGCGCCAGGACGATCCGTGCGCCCGAGGCGCCGATCGGGTGCCCGACGGCGATGCCGCCGCCGTTGACGTTCACCTTGTCCATCGGGATGCCGAGTTCCTTCACCGACTGCAGCACCACGCTGGCGAACGCCTCGTTGATCTCCACCAGGTCCAGGTCGCCGGCGCTCAGCCCCTGCTTGGCCAGGGCGTGCTTGATGGCGTTGGCCGGCTGCGACTGCAGTGAGGCGTCCGGGCCGGCCACGTTGCCGTGCCGGCCGATCTCGGCCAGCCACTCCAGGCCCAGTTCCTCGGCCTTGGCCTTGGACATCACCACGACCGCGCAGGCGCCGTCGGAGATCTGGGAGGCCGAGCCCGCGGTGATCGTGCCGTCCGCGGCGAAGGCGGGACGCAGCTTGGCCAGCGTCTCCACGGTCGTGTCGCCGCGCACGCCCTCGTCGTCCTTGAAGACGATCGGCTCGCCGCGCCGCTGCGGGATCTCCACCGGGACGATCTCGTCGTCGAAGGTGCCGTTCTTGATGCCGGCCGCGGCCAGCTGGTGGGAGCGGGCGGAGAAGGCGTCCTGCTCCTCCCTGCCGATGCCCAGGCGGGCGTTGTGCCGCTCGGTGGACTCGCCCATGGCCACCTGGTCGAACGCGCAGAACAGGCCGTCGTGGGCCATCGAGTCCACGATCTTGGCGCCGCCGTACTTGACGCCCTTGCGCAGGTCGGGCAGCAGGTGCGGCGCGTTCGTCATCGACTCCATGCCGCCGGCCACCACGATGTCGAACTCGCCGGCCCGGATGAGCTGGTCGGCCAGCGCGATGGCGTCCAGGCCCGACAGGCACACCTTGTTGACGGTCAGCGAGGGAACGGTCATCGGGATGCCGGCCTTGGCCGCGGCCTGGCGGGAGGGGATCTGGCCGGCGCCGGCCTGGAGCACCTGGCCCATGATCACGTATTCCACCTGGTCGGGGCGGACCCCGGAGCGCTCCAGCGCCGCCTTGATGACGAGGCCGCCCAGGTCAACGGCGGACAATCCGGATAGCGAGCCGAGCAATTTGCCGATCGGCGTGCGAGCTCCGGCAACGATGACGGAACCAGACATGGCAGGGTCCTCCTGTGCACACGAGGGGTCGTTTGACACCATACCCACGGGCACTCGGATGACCGCTATGGAGGTGGGCCACATATGTTCCTGCGAATCGACCACATCGGGATCGCCTGCAACGACCTGGAGGAGAAGATCGCGCTCTTCTCCGGCCTGTTCGACCTCACGGTCGTGGCCCGGGAGGTCAACGAGGAGCAAGGCGTCAAGGAGGCGATGCTGCACGTCGCGGACGGCGAGGGCGGCGGGTCGTACATCCAGCTCCTGGAGCCGTTGAGCGCGGACTCTCCGGTGGGCAAGTTCCTCGCCAAACGGGGCGAGGGAGTGCACCACGTGGCCTTCGGTGTTCCCGACGTCGCCGGAGCAATGGAGCAAATCGGGGCGAAAGGCGTCAGACTGCTCGACGAACGTCCCCGACATGGCTCGATGGGTTCCTCGATCGCGTTTCTGCACCCCAAGGACGTGGGAGGAATGCTCACGGAGCTTGTCCAAACGGCCAGGCCCGAGGAAATGTAAAAACCGTTCATATGTAACTAGTCACGCAGATAGTTGGACGGGGCCTCCAAGGCGGCACCAGCGGAGTACGCTGGCCTTCCACCGGACATGGAGCCTGCCGTGAGGCACGGGCTCCTGGCTCGGATGTCCCGAACCCCCCGTCCGGCACGATGTAGCCGTCTCGACAACCCAGGATCGAGCCTCCATGCAGTCCGACATCGACGCCCAGCTCAACAACTTCTTCGAGGACGCCCCGGCCCGCGAGTTCGACGTGGTGCTCCGCGGTTACGATCGCCATCAGGTCCACGACCACCTGAAGCAGCTCGACGGCGAGCTGCGGCAGACCCGCGAGCAGCTGGCCGGGCTGCAGCGCGACCTCGCCGACTCCCAGCGTCAGCTCCAGGAGCAGGAGCGCCCGACCTACTCCGGTCTCGGCGCCCGCATCGAGCAGCTCCTGCGCCTGGCCGAGGAGCAGGCCACGGAGCTCGTCCAGGCCGCCAGGTCCGAGGCCAACGAGGTCAAGGCCGCCGCCAAGGTGGAGGCCGCCGACCTTCGCGCCGCCGCCGAGGCAGAGGCCGCCGACAAGCGCGCCCAGGCCACGCGTGAGTCCGACGACATGCGCACCAGCGCCGAGCGGGAGGCCGACGAGATCCGCTCGACCGCCCGCCGCGAGTCCGACGAGCTGACCGCCACCACCGAGCGTGAGGCGGCCAAGTTGCGCGCCACGGCCGACCACGAGGTGGCCGAGAAGCGCGCCGACGCCGAGCGGGAGATCGCCAAGCTCCGCACGACCACCGAGCGCGAGGTGGCCCAGCTCCGCGCATCGACCAAGCGTGAGCGTGACGAGGTCCTGACCACCGCCAAGCGCCAGGCCGACGAGATGCGCGCCCAGGCCCAGCGGGTCCTGGAGGAGTCGGAGGCCAAGCGGGCCCAGGACGAGGCCGAGTTCGAGATCCAGCTCGCCTCCCGCCGCGAGGAGGCCGAGCGCCAGGAGGCCGAGCGCCACGCCACCGCGCAGGCCAACACCCAGAAGCTGGTCGCCGAGGCCGAGCAGCGCGCGGCCACGGCCGAATCGCGCGCCACCAAGGCCACCCAGCAGGCCGAGCAGACCCGCCGCGAGGCCGATCTGCACGCCAAGCAGCTGGTCGCCAACGCCCGCAAGAGCTCGGAGACGATCGTCTCCGACGCCAAGTCCAGCGCCGAGACGATCGTCTCGGAGGCCAAGTCTGAGGCCGAGCGCATCCGCACCTCGATGCAGCGCCAGGTCGACGAGCTGACCCGCCAGCGCGACAGCATCACCAGCCACCTGGCCCAGCTGCGCCAGCTGCTCGGTGGCGCGGCGCTGCCCGGCATGGAGCCGGAGCCCGCGGTGGCCGCCGCCCCGGCCAAGCCCGCCATCGCGGCGTCGGCCAACGACAACAAGCCGGCCCCGGCGCCCGCCGCCGCTGCCGCGCCCGCCAAGACGGAGGCCAAGGCGGACGACGACAGCGAGTGGTGGCAGGAGTAGGGGCTCGCCTCTTCGGGGGGCTTGACTGACGGCTGAAAGAGAGCCTGGCGACCACTCGGTCGCTAGGCTCTCTTTTGTTCTTGCGCCACCTTTGTCACATGGAGCCCCCCATTGTCAGCCGAAGTCGAGACCTCTCCCGATAAAGGCCACTCTCCCGATAAGGGCCATCAGTACGGCCTGCCGGGTAAACCGCTGGCCCGCGGGCCGTTCCTCTTCGGGCTGATCGGCGGCCTCGGAGTGCTGACGGCGATCGCCATCGGCCAGATGGTCGTGCGCTCCCTGAGCGTCATCATCCTCATCACCGTCGCCATGTTCCTGGCCGTCGGCCTCAATCCGGCCGTCGAGGCGCTCCAGCGGCGGCGCGTGTCCAGGCGGACGTCGATCGCCATCGTCTTCGCCGGGGTCATCGCCGCCTTCGTGTTGTTCGGCCTGGCCATCGTGCCCCCGGTCAGCCAGCAGCTGGCCGACTTCGTGCGGGCCGTACCCGGATATCTCACCGAGCTCGGCAACAACCCGACCGTGCAGATGCTGGAGCAGGACTACCAGATCCTCTCCCAGCTGCGCTCCTTCCTCACCGGAGCGGCGGCGACCACGCTGGCCAGCGGCATCATGGGCGCCGGGCTCGTCGTGGTGGACAGCCTCTTCACCACCGTGACGCTGCTGGTGCTCATGTTGTACTTCCTGGGCTCGCTGCACACCATCAAGGCGTACCTGCTCAAGCTCGTGCCGGCGTCGCGCCGCGAGCGCACCGGCGCCCTGACCGAGGAGATCCTCGGCGGCATCGGCGGCTACGTCGCCGGCAACGTGCTCATCTCGGTGATCGCGGGCGTGCTGAGCTGGATCTTCCTCACCATCGCCGGCGTGCCGTACGCGCTGGCCCTCGCCCTCATCGTGGCGATCACCGACCTCATCCCGCTCGTGGGCGCGACGATCGGGGCCGTGCTGGTGACCGGCGTGGCCTTCCTGGGCTCGGTGCCCGCGGGCATCGCCTGCGCGATCTTCTTCGTGGTCTACCAGCAGGTCGAGAACTACTTCATCTACCCCCGCGTCATGAAGCGCTCGGTGGATGTGACCCCCGCGGTGACGGTCATCGCGGCGTTGTTCGGCGGCGCGCTGCTGGGCATCGTCGGCGCGCTGCTCGCGATCCCGGTCGCCGCCGCGATCGCGCTCATCATCCGGGAGACCGTGCTTCCCCGCCAAGACCAGAGCTGAGGAAGTCGGCCACCGCGGCGTTGAACGCCTCCGGCTGCTCGACCGCGCTCAAGTGACCGGCCTTCTTGATGATCTCCAACCGCCCGTCGGGTACGGCACGCGCCATCGCCTCGGCGTCGGCCACCGGCGCGAGCTCGTCCTCCTCGCCCACGATCGCCAGCAGCGGAACCTTGAGCTCGCTGAGCGTGTCGAAGGAGTCGGGCCGGGCGGCCATCGCGCGCTGGGCCCAGGCGACCGCGGCGGGAGGCGCCGCCTGCACCAGCCCGCGCACGCGCCCGAAGACCATGGCCCGCCGCTCGCGGGTGGTACGCCCGATCAGTGCGGGCAGCACCTCCTCGATGAGCACGCCCGCGCCCTCGTCGAGCACGCGGCCGGCGATGCGTTCGCGGTTCTCCCTGACCGGCTCGGGGTCGGCCGCGGCCTTGGTGTCGGCGAGGATGACGCCGAGCAGCCGTTCGGGGTGGCGCCGGCAGAAGGCCATCGTCACGTATCCGCCCATGGACAACCCGCCGACGACCGCGCGTTGGATGCCCTCCACGTCAAGGAGGGCCGCGACGTCGTCGGCCATGGCATCGACCGAGGGCTCGTCGTCTCCGAGCCTCGATCCACCGAACCCCCGTAGATCAGGTGTGATGACTCTGCAGGTGGGGGCCAGTCCCTCGCGCTGGGCCAGCCACATGGCAGATGAGAGGGGGAAAGCGTGGAGCAGTACCACCGGGACACCGTTCCCGGCTGATCTCGTGTAGAGCTGCACGGACTCACCGTAGTCCGCTTCTCTCAGGTTGTCGTCAAACCGCCATCGATGAAGAGGACTTGGCCCGTCATATAGGCCGAGGCCGGACTGGCCAGAAATACCGCGGGATGCGCCATCTCCTCCGCGCTCCCCCAGCGGCCCATGGGAACCGAGGCGACCGTGGCCGCCCCTCCCGTCCCGTCCTCCCAGAGGTTCCTGTTGAGGTCGGTGGCGGTCCAGCCGGGGCACAGGGCGTTGACCCGGACCCCTGCGCGGGCCCATTCGAGCGCCAGCGACTTGGTGAGCGCGACCAGCCCCGCCTTGGCCGCGGCGTAGGGGGCCAGGAACGGCGCGCCGAGCGCGGCCACGGAGGCCACATTGACGACCGACCCGGTGCCCCGGTCCAGCAGGTGGGGGGCGACGGCGTGGCACACGGCCATGGCGGAGTCGAGGTTGAGCTTCATGAGCTTGTCCCAGCCGGACAGCCTCAGGTCCTTGAACTCGACCAGGAAGTTGGAGCCACCGGCGTTGTTGACCACGATGTCGAGGTGGCCCAGCTCCCGGAGGGCGGTCCGCACCGCCGTACCGGCTGCCTCGCGGTCGGTGAGGTCGGCGGGGACGACGACGGCGGCGCGGCCGAGCTCGGTGATCTCCTTGGCCACCTCGGTCAGCGTGTCGGCCGAGCGGGAGACCAGTGCCACGTCGGCGCCGGCTCGCGCGTAGGCCAGCGCGATGGCCCGCCCGATCCCTCTGGAGGCCCCGGTGACCAGTGCCTTCTTGCCGGAAAGATCGAACGCGCCCACAGCGGCCTCCTCCATCACGCGGAACAGAACAAGATTCTATCGGAACCGGCGCGGGGCCACGAGAGCCCCGCGCCGGCGGGAGAAGGCGTCACATGCCGCCGAGGAAGATGTCCAAGGCGTCGCCCAGACCGCCCTTGTCGATCCACCTGACGAACCTGCCGCCCGATTCGGCGATCGTGCCCGTCCTGGTGTTCTCCGGTTCGATCTTCTCCGGCCTGAAGACCTGCCGCTGTCCCTGTCCGGAACCGGTGGGCCTGATCAGGTTGGGCGGCGGCGGGCCGTCCGGATACATCTCCCCGTTGCGGTAGACGCTGACGGACCGCGTCGGCTGCGTGGTTCCGTCATTCCGGTAGACCTGCCCCTGACGCACCGGCGCCCGGCCCGACTTGGGCGGCGACGACCGCTGCACCGCCCTGTGGCTGGTCGGCCGCCAGGCCGGACGCTGCCCCTGCCGGAGCCCGGCGGGACGGTGGCCGGCCTGCCTGTTCCGCCTGGAGGCCGCCTGCGCCAGGCGGCGTCTCGCCGCCGCCTCACGGGCCTCCCGCTTCGCCTGCCTCCTGGCCGCGGCCGCGGCCCGGCGCTGGGCCCTCGCCGAGGCGGCCTTCCTCGCCCGCTCGGCCGCCCTCTTCTTGGCCTCCGCCTGGAGCTTGCGCCGTGCCGCCGCCGCGGCGGCCTTCTTCTTGGCCTCCTCTATGGCCTTCTTCCTGGCCAGCTCGATCGCCCTGCGCCGGGCCGCCTCGATGGCCGCGCGCCTGGCCGCCTCCCGCCTGGCCGCGGCGAGCGCCGCCCTCCTGGCGGCCGCCAGGGCGAGCCTCCTGGCGATGGCCTGTGCCGCGATCCTGGCCACGACCGCGGCCGCGAACCAGAACAGCTGCCCGTCGGGGTCGCTCGCGGAGACCGGGCTGTTGTTGGCGTAGGCGTAGGCGTTGAGCTGCTGCGGATCGGCCTCGTCGATGACCGGGTCGACCGAGATGAACCGGCCGTTCCTGGGGTCGTACTCACGGGCGCCGAGGTGAACGAGCCCGGTCGTCGGGTCGTTCGTGCCCCCGACGAATCCGCGCTGCCCCGGCCACCACGCCGGTGGTGTGCCCCGCTCCTCGCCGAACGGGCTCAACCTCCGTACGGCCAGCTCCCCGGTCCCCGCGTTCACCGCCGCCTGGGCGGTGCCCTGGTGGTCGGAGGCCAGGAAGGACACCTTGTTGTCCGGCGTGCGCACCGCGATGGGCTGGTCGTTGATGGTGTAGTAGCGGGTCTGCTCGACCGCGTCCTTGGCGTGGTCGAAACGCAACTCCATGTCGTCGACGTAGAGGGTGGCGTCGGTGGGCGTCTTGCGCATCAGCCGGTCACCGTCGGCGTCGTAGACGAACGACGTGACCTTGCCCGCCTCCGTCACCGACTCCAGGTTGCCCTCGGCGTCCCAGGCCAGGCTCTGGTCGGAGTTGCCGACCTTGCGCCTGGTGGTGTTGCCCGCCGCGTCGTACTCGAAGAGGTCCGTCCCGACGCTCTGCAGGGCGTGCGGCTGCTTGCCGCCCGCCGCCGGGTAGGTGAAGCCGCGCACGGACTCGGCCTTGCCGCCCCAGGCGTGCTTGGTCTCCTTGATCCGGTTGCCGGTGGAGTCGTAGCCGTAGCTGGTCGCGTACGGAGCCACGCCGCCGATCGTGCCGGACTGCGGGGTGCCGCCGGCGCAGTCGTCGGTGGCCGTCCAGGCCGAGGTCATGCGGCGCAGGTGATCATAGGTGAAGCACTGCGTGTCCTGCCCGCTCGCCCGGTCGGCGATCTTGGTGATGTTGCCGATGGAGTCGTAGGAGTAGGCGAGGTCCAGATCGGCGGAGGAAGCGGACTCCCGGTCCAGCCGCATCCGGCTCATCCTGCGGGTGCTCTCCTCGTGGGTGAAGGTGAGCCAGCTCTTCTGCCCTCCCGTGCTCAGCTCGTGCTGCAGGGTCTCGCCCAGCTTGGAGTAGCGGGTCGCCGTGACGTACGAGGACAGGCCGGTCACCTTGGTGGGCTGGCCGAGCTCGTCGTAGGTGTAGACGACCGATTCTTCCGGCAGGCCGCCGGCAGCCGGGAAGCTGACCGACTGGACCTGGCCGTCGAGGGTGTAGCGGGTGTTGAGGAGGTACGACCCGGCCAGCTTGCCCTCCCGCGGGGGGATGGTGACCGTCTGGCGGAGGGTGCGGTACGCCGAGTCGATCGCGTTGATCTCCGCCTTGTACGCCTCACCGCCCGCGTACCGGATGCTGGCGTACTGGTGCCCCTTGGCCAGCAGGTCGTACTTCCACTCCGCCAGCAGCGGGCCGGTGACCGAGCCCTCGTGCAGCTCCTTCTTGCGGCCCAGCTGGTCGTAGACGTAGGCCAGGGTCCTGCCCCGGGCGTCGGTGGAGGTGAGCAGCTCGTCGTCGTCGTTGTAGGTGAACGTCGTGACGCCCTTGTCCGGATCCTCCGTCTTGATCTCCCGGCCGCGCACGTCGTAGTGGTGCCGCCACACGTTGCCCGCGTGGTCGGTGACGGAGGCCAGGCGGCCCGCGTCGTCATAGGCGTACTTGGTCGACTCGTACGCGCCCGTCGGCGTGGTGCCCTTGTACTGCCGCAGCTCGATCAGCCGGTCCTCGGCGTCACCGATGCGGGTGGTGGCGGCGCCGCCCGGAGGCGGCGTGATGTGCACCCGGTCGCCTTCCTTCGTGGCGGTGGCCCGCCACTTCTCGACGCCCTTGGACTTGAAGACCTGGGCGCCGAGCTCGCCGCTGCCGTCGTAGACGGCGACGATCTGGGTGGGCACGTCCGTGTCGGACACCCCGAGCAGCTGCGTCGACGGGTCGCCGGTGCTGAAGTAGCCGTTGTTGGACTTGGCCTTCTCGCCGAGCGAGTTGTAGAAGGTGTCGGTGATCGTGCGGCCGTTGCGCAGCGCCGGATCCTGCGTCTGCTCGTCCACGGGCGCGGGCTCCTGGGTCTGGCGCTCGCGCAGCAGGCCGTCGTACAGCTCGTGGCTGGTGGTGTAGCCGCCGTCCTCGCGCAGCGTCTTGGTGGTGACAACGCTGGGGGCGTCGGTGCGCACCAGGTAGCTGTACTCCGTGTTGGGCGACTGGCCCGCCGCCTTGCTGCGGTCGTGCTGCCAGACCTTGACCACGCGGCCGAGCGCGTCGTGTTCCATGTCGACGCGCCTGTTGTTGGCGTCCACCTCGGCCACGGATTCGCCCCAGGCCGGCTCGATGACGCTGCGTTCGACGTGGCCGAGCGCGTTGGTCTGCACGACCTCGGTCGCCTGGGCGCCGGTGGCGGGGGTGTAGACGGTGGTGGCCTTGACGTTGAGCGCGTCGGTCTCGCTCGTCTCACGCCCGTACACGTCGTAGGTGTGGGTGGTGTCGGTGATCGTGCTGCCGTCGGCGGCCGCGAGCTGCTGCACGGTGGTGACGTCGCCCTTGACGGGCGCCTGGCCGTACGGCTTGCCGTCGAACTGCACCCTCTCGTCGGAGATCACGTCACCGGCGGCCAGCGTGGACAGAGCGGCGCCGCAGCCCGCGGCGACCTTCTGGACCCTGTTGGCGTAGTCGAGCATCCAGGCCGTGTCGTTGCGCGCGTAGGTGTAGCGGGTGCACTGGTCGTCGTCGGCCGTGGCCAGGTCGCCCTTCTCGTCGACCTGGGTGAGCAGGCCCTGCGCGTTGTACGCGCGCTCCTCCCCGGTACGGCGCCACGCGCCGCCCGCCAGCGCCGTTCGCGTGACCATGGACTTCGGCTGGACGACGTACGCCTGCTTGGTGACGCCGCTCCGGGTGGACTCGGCGGTCTTGAACGACCACGGCGTCTCGGCGCTCGCGGTGAGGATCGCGCCGCCGTCGCCGTCGTGCAGGATCTCCTCGCGCTCGAAACCGGCGAACTGGTCGAGGTCGTCCACCTTGCCGCCCTCGGTGTCCACGACCTGCACGCTGCGCTTCGAGCCGTCGGCCAGCCGGTCGCCGTGCATGCCGCGGAAGAACCTGAACTCCTTGAGCGTGCGCCTGCCGTCCTGCCCGTCGCCCTCGTGGACGCGCACCCTGCCGAACCCGCGCCAGTCCGACCAGGTGCGGTGCTCGGGCTTGATCAGGATGTTCTCGGCGTAACGCCAGGCCGCGCCGTCGAGGTACTCGTAGTCGGTGACCACGTTGGGAGATCCGGCGACCCGGTCGACCTCCACGGTCTGGGCCACGACGTACTTGTGGAACCAGTCCGTCACTTCGGTCTCGTTCGCCGGAGCCCAGCGCTGGGGGAAGCAGCGCAGGGTGTTGCGGTCGGCGGCGGGCAACGCGCCCGGCGCGCAGTTGGCCGGGGCGTAGTTGACCCGCAGCTCGCCGCCGTTCTCGTTGTTCACCGCCTGGACCCGCCATTTGACGAGCGGCGCCCGGCCCTCGTTCGCGTCCACCCGGTTGGGCAGCTGTACGCCGGTGAAGGTGATCGGGGGCAGCGTGAGCGTGCCGCCGACGTGCCCGCTCTGCTGGATCCTGGCCAGCCACAGCGAGGGGCTGAGCCCGTCGCCGGTGGCGGGGAAGGAGTGCGTGAGCGTCCAGGAGTCGACCGCGCAGTACTGCTGGCCGCCGCACTTGGTCGTGGCCGGGTCCAGGATCTGCGTGGTGACCTTGGCCAGCCTCTTACGCGTCCAGAACGTCGGCGCCAGCCGGTTCGTGCAGCTCTCACCCGCGTTGCAGACCTGGTCGAAGGGGACGTCGGGCCAGTGGGCGGCGTTCTCCTTCTTGAACTGCTCGGGCGCGCAGGTCACCGCCCCGCCGGGCACGCAGCGCTCGGCCACGTCGAAGATCACCCGGGCGGCCGGTGACCTGGTGAACAGCTCGTTCTGCAGATAGCCGTAGTCGATCCTGGTGAGGTAGGCGGCGCGCGTGTACTCCGTGCCCAGCGCGGCGCTCATGCTGCGGCCGTAGTGGTTCTTCTCCACCTCGTACCAGTACGTGGTGGCGTTGCCGTGCGTGTCGGCCGCGAGGTCGAGGTTCCACCGGTATGCCTGGCGGCACCAGGCGTTGGCCGGCGTGCTCGAATAGCACGGCTCGCCGCTGTTGTTGCCGAACACCGGCACGGTCTGGACCGACTTCGTCTCCGGCTTGCCGGTGGCCCAGCCGGGCAGGCGGTTGAGGCCGAAGGTGTACTGGGTGCCGTCCTGGGTGGTGACCCGCCAGTACTCGCCGTCGTTGTCGCCGTTGACCGCGCCCTTGAGCAGCTCGATCCGCGTCCCGTCGTCGCGCTTGGGCCGCCACTGCTGGGTGGTGGCGTCCTTGACCAGCTCGACGGAGGAGTTGCCGAGGGAGAGCGTCGCGTTGTCGTGGTCCCAGCACAGGTCGCCGGTCTTCTTGCCGTCGAGCATGCAGGACTTGTAGCGGCGCTCGACGTAGCCGCTGGGGTTCAGCTCGAAACCCTCACCGGCCCAGGACGGCTGGTTGTTGGTCGAGGCGGTGCGCCCGTCCACGCTCTGCGAGGAGTAGCCGAGCGACAGGTCGGGTTCGTCGCCGCCCAGCGCGGGCGGCGTGCGCAGGTCGTAGCTCCAGGAGAAGTCGCCGGACTGGGTGCCGACGCTCCAGTCGGCCGAAGGCGACAGGGAGGTGGCGGCGTGGTCGCCCGACGGGCCGGACGCGGCGGCCGTCACCGCGTAGAGCGCGGGCGCCTCCACGGTCGCGCTGAGCTTGCCGTTCTTGGCGTCGTTGTCGCTCGGCACCGCCTCGGGCGCCGCGCAGTTCGCCGGTACGGCCTGCAGCGCGCACTCGGGCAGCTTGACCAAGCGCAGCCGGGCGCCGTAGTCGCCGCCGTAGGCGTAGCGGAAACCGGAGTAGTCGATCTCCAGGCGGGTCTTGGCGCCCTTGGCCGCGGCCACGCCCTGGCCGGGGCTGACGCGCAGGGCCAGGCCGTACGATCCGGTCTGCTCCAGGACCTCGACCTTCACGGGCGTCGAGGTGCTTGCCGCCAGCCGTACGGGAAGGGTGCCCGCGCCGGCCGCGCTGACCTCGGCGGCGCCGGCCTTCGGCCAGGTGACGGCCGGTGGCGCTGTCCAGCGCTGTTTCTCGGCCGGATCGGGGGTCTTCGGCCTGACGGGGACCTTGCGGCCCGGGACCGCCGTCTCCCTCTGCACGTCCGGCGCCGACCGCGAGACGGCATGGGCGGGCAGGGCGTTCACCAGGGGGGCGACCACCGCGACGGCCAGGACGGCCGCCAGCCGGCGGGGCCACCGGGACTCCGGCTTCGGTGACTGAAAACGATTCCAGTGGGATTCTGGCGGATCTAACTCACTCGATAAACCCATGGACCTTCTCCCGAATCGATGGGGACTACTGCGCTGCCAGTTGCGAGATGTGCTCGGCGCTCAGGACGCCGTCGTACACGCGGACGTCATCGACGATCCCCGGCCAGTAACCGGTGAAGACCCCCGCCTTCTTGGCACGGCCCAGGTGCAGCGGGCCCAGGGCGTTCCACGCGCTCACGTGATCGGTGACCGTGGCGGCCGACAGGCGGCCGTTGACGTAAACGCGCATCTGTCCATCCAGGGGGTCGTAGACCCCGGCCACATGGGTCCACTCCAACGGCACGGGAACGGCGTCGGAGCGCGTGATCGCCAGCGCGGCGGTGTCGGTGTCGGCGGTGGCCATGCCGAAGGCCCACCGCCCCTGTGCCTTGTCGAATCCGAGCTGGAAACCGCTGGCCCGGTTGCCGCTCTGTGAGACTGCGGTGGTGTCGTGGGCGGGAAGGTAGTCGAGCTGGGTCCAGAAGGCGACGGTGAACCCGCCCCTGGTGCTGACCGCGGGCGCGGTGGTCTCGGCGTGGCCGCCGGAGCCGTCGAAGGCGAGCGCGTCGTCCAGCCAGCCGGTGGTCCAGGACGCGCCGCCGCCCAGCGTGGCGGGCGTGGCGCGGCCGGAGGAGTCGGCGGCGGTCGCGCCGGTGCCGTCGTCCAGCTTCCAGTGGCCGACCAGCGTCGCGGCGCTGTGCACCAGCTCGGCCACCTCCTCGGCGAACATGGCGCGGCCGTGGACGCGCACGTCGTCGAGATCGCCGGGGAAGTACTCCGCGCTTCCGGCACGGCCGATCGTCAGCGGGCCGGTCGAGTCCGCGGGCGTGCCCGCGACGGTGGACTCCAGGCGGCCGTTGACGTAGAGGGACAGCCTGCCCGACTCGTAGACGCCGGTCAGGTGGGTCCATTCGTTGAGCCTGGGCGCCTGAGCGGACAGCGCCTTCGCCAAGCCGCCGGTCAGCGCCCAGCGGTCATTGGCCTTGGAGTACTGCAGGGAGAAGCCGCCCTGCTGCGCGAGCGCGGTGGAGGTGGCGTTCGCGCTGGTCAGCTTGACCCAGGCGGCCACAGTGAAGTTCCGGGCCGTGGAGATGACGGGCGCGGCGGTCTCGGCGTAGGCGCTGACGCCGTCCAGGCGCAGGCCCGCGCCGGTCTTGCCGGTCGTCCACGCGGCGGAGCCGTACAGGGTGGCGGGGTGCGGGGTGGCGGCGGCGTCGGCGGCCGTCGTGCCCTGGCCCTCGTCCAGCTTCCAGTGCCCGTCGGGGGGCGTGCCCGCCTTGACGTTGAAGACGTAGCTGCGGATCGGGCCCAGCTGGCCCGCACGGTCCTTGCTGCGGACCGACAGGACGTTGGGGCCGTCGTGGCGCGGTGTGAGGACGACCGTCGCCGCCGGGCCGGGCACCTCGACGTTCGGCGAGGTGTCCAGGCCGTACACGTAGGCGACCACGTCGGGGACGCCGTTGGGGGCGAAGGTGAACGTGCCCGCACGGCCGACGCCGTCGCTCCAGCCGCCCTCGGCGTAGTCGGACGAGGTCACGACCGGTTCCTTGCCGGGCGCGGTGGAATCGACGGTCGCCTCGCACCACGGGCTCCAGGCGCTGGTGGCCCTGCCGTCCTCGGCCCTTGCCCGCCAGCGGATCACCGAGCCGTCGGTGTAGGCGCCCTGCGGGATCACCGCGTAGTAGGCGCCGTTGTTGCCGCCTAGGCCGGTGACGTACTCGCCGATCTTGGTGACGCCGTCGGCGGTCCACCACTCGAAGCGGCCCTTGACCGAGTTGTCGGCGTCCTTCAGCCGGGCCCACAGCTTGGGCGTGACCGTGCTGATCGTCGGGCGCGCGGTGCCCGTGGCGCAGGCGCCGCCCGGATCGGACCAGACGTCGGCGGCGACCGGGTTGCCGGGGATGGAGTTGTACTCCACCACCAGGGCCGGGTTGTTCTTGAACTTCTTCCAGGCGTAGACGTCGCTCTCGCTGGCCGCCCGGAGGCCGACCGTGATGTTGGGCCACTTCTTGGCCGCGGCGTCGGCGACCTGGGAGGTGACGTCGAACTCGACGCCGCCGGGCGCGCAGGACGCGCTCCAGCCCTTGGCAACGTTTACAGAAGACAGCTTCCTGACCCAGGCGGGCTGGTTGTCCCAGGTGGTGGCCCTGCCGATGGGGTTGGTGGCCCACGCCTCGACCACGCGCGCGCTGCAGGAGTACGCCCACGTCTCGTACGTCCGGAGCGTGGCCTTGATGATCTGCTTGCCGTGGATGGTGGCGCCGGTGTTCATCTGGAAGAACGACCGGTTGGTCTGCGTCGAGGAGATCTTGCCCACTCTGGCGACGTCGCTGGAGTTCAGGTAGTTGGAGTCGGGCCAGTTCTTCCACACCGCCGTCCAGGCGCCGCGGGCCGCGGAGAAGAACGGGTCCAGGTAGACGGGGTAGCGGGTCTTGGGGTCGGCCAGCATCGCGCGGTCCGGCTTGAGCCGCAGGGTCCGGCCGGCCAGTTCGGCGGCCATGATGGACTGGCGGCCGTCGTGGGCGGAGGAGTCCCACATGGTGGGCGTGGCGGCGGTGAAGACGGTGCCGCCGTCGCGGTCGACGGCTTCGAGATTGCCCGCCTTGTCGGACTTCATCGACAGGCCGGTGGTCGCGAGCGGGAAGCTCACGTCGGGCAGCTTGGCCGCCGCGGCCCTGGACTTGACGACGAGCACGTGGGAGAAGCCGTCCACGTCCGCGGTGACCTGGAGGTCCACGCCCGGCATGACCTCGGGGTAGGTCGCGGTGCCGCCGTTCAGCGTGGGCGTGGGCAACGCGCCGGGCCAGCCCAGCTCGAGGGTTTTGGCGCCGCGCGACATGCGAGCCAGCGGTCCGGAACCGCCGCCGGAGAACGTCAGGCCCACCGCGGTCGCGACCGGGGCGATGGTGCCGTCGGCCGCCTGCTTGAGCGTCGTGTCCACGGGGGCCCACTGGCCGGCCTGCCGTACACGCACCGGCCGCACGTTCAGCTCCATGACGTGCGTGCCGTCGGGCTGGGCGAAAACCTGGCGGGTCTCGCTGCGCATCGCCTCGATCTCGACCCGCTGTCCGGTACGGCGGGCCTCCGCCACCTCGGCGACCGGCGCCTCTTCCGCTGCCGGGGGCTGGGTGAGCGGCCCCGCCGAAACCCCAGTGACCAGAACCGCCGCAACCAACCCACGAACTAAGTGCATCCGTTCACGCCCTTGCCGAACCGAGAGGCCGCGCGGGCTATGCCCGGCTTGTCCACGATCTTCACTTGACGAACGGATTGTCACCCTGTGACCGGGCGACGTCTAGATCTTGTGAAAAATTCCGCCACGACCTAGGATCCCTGGCAAAAATCCGTCATTGCGGGATGTCCGTG
The DNA here is from genome assembly GCF_009760925.1 of Nonomuraea typhae. Taxonomy (GTDB): domain Bacteria; phylum Actinomycetota; class Actinomycetes; order Streptosporangiales; family Streptosporangiaceae; genus Nonomuraea; species Nonomuraea typhae. Next base: position 298,778 of record NZ_VRLV01000007.1, on the reverse strand, counting down.
GGCAGCGGGTGCTTCGCGGGGTTCACCCGCTTGACGATCTCATTCAGCGCGATCCGCACGTACGGCTCGCCCACCCACAGATGCTTGGCCCCTTCGACCGCGATCACCTCGGCCTGCGGCACCCGGGCGAAGCGCCTCCTGGCCTCCTCCGGCCGCAGGTAGTCGTCGAACTCCGGCACCAGCACGGTCATCGGCCGCCCGAACCGCGCCCAGGCGTCCAGGTCGGCGTCCACGGCCCGGTGCAGCGGCGGCGACATGAGGATCGCGCCCTCCACCAGCGGATCGCGCGCCCACTTGAGCGTCAGCTCGGTGCCGAAGGACCAGCCGAGCACCCACACCCGCGGCAGGTCGTGGTACTCGGCGTACTCCAGCGCCGCCGCCACGTCGAACCGTTCGCCCTCGCCACCGTCGAAGGCGCCGTCGGACGTGCCGCGCTCGGAGGAGGTGCCCCGTGTGTTAAAGCGCAACACCGCCAGATCGGCCAGCGCGGGCAGGCGGTTGGATGCCTTCTTGTAGACGTGACTGTCCATGAACCCGCCGTGCGTGGGCAGCGGATGGAGGGTGACGAGCGTGGCCACCGGGTCGCGCTCGGCCGGCAGCGCGAGCTCGCCGACCAGGGTCAGGCCGTCACCGGTGTGCAGTTCGATCGGCTCACGCCGGGCGGGCAGCACGGTCGCCGCGCGGATCTCCACTTCGTTCCTTTCCTCAGTACCGGCTGCGCCCGGGCCCGCGGTCCAGCCGCTTGCGCCAGCAGGTCGTGTGCCAGTGGCGCCGCTCCTCGTCGCCGCCGCTCCAGTTGGGCCAGCTCACCAGGTGCGGCTGCCCCGCCTTGATCTCCTGATCACAGCCGGGACAGCGGTAGTCCTTGCCGGAACCGGCCCCGCTGAGCATGCGCACCTTCCATTCCCCGTCCGGCCACTCCTCCACCCGGTCGGTCGAGGAGGGGAAGGCGTTGGGCCGGGAGGACTCCTTGCGGCGGGCGCGGCGGGGGCTCATGCGCGCGGGAAGGCCGGCAGGCCCGCGGCCACGAGCTGGTCGAGCAGGGCCGCCGGGGCGAACGACGGCTCACGGTACTCGGCGTACAGGGCACGCAGCCCGTCACGCACCTTCCGCAGCCCGATGCGCTCCAGCATCTCGAACGGCCCCGCCGGATACCCGCAGCCGAGCCGCATGGCGGTGTCGATGTCGTCGATCGAGGCGTACCCGGAGGCGTGCATCCGGACCGCGTCGTTGAGATGGGCGAAGAGCAGGGCGTCGGCCACGAACCCGGCCCGGTCCTTGCACGGCACCGCGGTCAGCCCGAGCACCGTCATGAGCCCCGCCGCCGCGCCGGCCGCCTCCGGGGAGGTGAGCACGGTGGAGACGACCTCGGCGACGCCCTGGCCGACGAGATGGATCCCGACCACCCGGGACGGGTCCGCGTGCCGTACCGCGTGCTCGATCACCGGACGCTCGCCCAGCCGCAGCACGAGGTCGGGAGTGTCGGAGGCGCGGAACCCGGCGGCGTCCAGCCGCGCGGCGAACTCCTCCGCACCCTCGCCGTGGACGGTCACGCCGGTCACGTGCGCCTTCCACGCCTCGGCCGGCGCCGGCCCGTCCTGGTCGTAGAAGCCGCGCCCGGTCTTGCGCCCGAGCAGCCCCGCGCCGACCAGCTCCCGCAGGAGGGGCGCCGGGGCGTGCCGCGTGGAACGGGTCTCACCGAAGAGCACGCCCATGATCTCGTAGGCGGTGTCCAGCCCGATGAGGTCGAGCAGCGCGAACGGCCCCATGGGCAGGCCGACGCCCTTCCTCATCGCCGCGTCGATGTCGTCGCGGCGGGCCACCCCGTGCTCCAGCAGCACCGCCGCATGGTTCAGGTACGGCAGAAGCAGCCTGTTGACCACGAACCCGGCCAGGTCGCCCACCACGACCGCGGTCTTGCCGAGCTGCCAGGCGAGATGGGAGACCTCCTCGAGCAGGCCGTCCTCCGTCAGGATGGTGCCGACGACCTCGACCAGCTTCATGACCGGCGCCGGGTTGAAGAAGTGCATCCCGATGACGCGTTTCGGCCGCCCGGTGGCGGCGGCGATGGCGGTGACCGGCAGGGAGGAGGTGTTGGTGGCCAGCACCGTCTCCGGCTTGCAGATCCGGTCGAGGTCGGCGAACAGGGCGACCTTGTACTCCAGCACCTCGGGGATGGCCTCGATGACGAGGTCGGCGTCGGCCAGGTCCTCCCGGGCCGTGGTCAGCGTGACCCGCCCGAGAATCGCCTCCCGCTCCTCGGCGGTGAGCCGTCCCTTGTCCAGCGCCCGTCCGGTGGACCTCTCGAGGTGCCCGCGACCGCGCGCCAGCGCCTCCGCGTCGGCTTCCACCCCGATCACCCGGATTCCGGCACGTGCGAACACCTCGGCGATCCCCGCACCCATCGTGCCGAGACCGACCACTCCCACCTTTTCAAACGCCATGCCCCCCAGTTTTCCAGAGCCGGTAGGGTGGGCCGTCATGCGGCTGGTCATCGCGCGATGCAGCGTGGATTACATAGGACGGCTCACGGCTCACCTGCCGATGGCGCCGAGGCTGATCATGATCAAGGCGGACAACAGCGTGAGCATCCACGCCGACGACCGTGCCTTCAAGCCGCTCAACTGGATGAACCCGCCGTGCAAGCTCAAGGAGGACGGCGGCACCTGGACGGTCACCCACGGCAAGACCGGCGAGAAGCTGGTGCTGACGATGGAGGAGATCCTCCACGACTTCAGCCACGAGCTGGGGGTGGACCCGGGCCTGATCAAGGACGGCGTGGAGGCCCACCTGCAGGAGCTGCTGGCCGAGCACATCACGACGCTGGGCGAGGGCTACTCGCTGATCCGCCGGGAGTACATGACCGCGATCGGCCCGGTGGACATCCTGTGCCGGGACTCGGGCGGCGCCACGGTGGCGGTGGAGATCAAGCGCAGGGGCGAGATCGACGGCGTGGAGCAGCTGACCCGCTACCTCGAACTCCTGAACCGCGACCCCCTGCTGGCCCCGGTCCGCGGCGTCTTCGCCGCCCAGGAGATCAAACCCCAGGCCCGCGTGCTGGCCACGGACCGCGGCATCGACTGCGTCACCCTGGACTACGACGCGCTGCGCGGCATCGAACCCGAGAACCCCACCCTCTTCTGATCCACCAAGTCCTTCCGCATTTGTGCACGAAAGGCAAGGTCCTCCCGAGCCCTTGCGCGAAAAGGCAAGGTCCTCCCGAAAGGCGCGCTTGCGCGCGTGAAGCGCTCGGGCAGTCCTGAGCGGGGGGCCCAGCCCCCGCACCCCCTGCCATGGGCCTCCCGGTCCCCCGAGCGTTCGCGCAGGCGGCGCGCGACGTACTGAACGAGTGCGCGGGAAACGCCGAGCGCGATGAGCGATCCCGTGAAGCGGCCCACACATTCCATCATTGACATGTCATGGAAGGAGCTTCTATGTTCGACCTATCACGATTGGAGTATTGCGATGCAGAAGGCATACCTGAGCGGCAACCTGGCTCCCGTCCCCGACGAGATCGACGCCCTGAACCTCCCGGTAGAAGGCACCCTCCCGCCCGAGCTGACCGGACGGTACTTCCGCAACGGCCCCAACCCCCGCCCCGGCGAGGACCCCGGCCACTGGTTCGGCGGGCACGGCATGATCCACGGCATCCGGCTGCGTGAAGGCCGGGCCGAGTGGTACCGCAACCGGTGGGTGCGGACGACGAAGTTCACCGACGGCGCCGACTTCATCGGGCCGGACGGCGTGAACCTGACCGCCACCCAGGCCAACACCCATGTCATCCGGCACGACGGCCGCATCTACGCGCTGATCGAGGTCGGCCTGCCGTACGAGATGACGCCCGAGCTCGACACCGTCGGGCCGGTCGACTTCGGCGGCAAGCTGACCACGGCCATGACCGCGCATCCCAAGGCGGATCCGATCACCGGCGAGCTGCACTTCTTCGGGTACGGCTTCGTGCCGCCGTTCGCCACCTACCATCGCCTCTCGGCCGGTGGGGAGCTCGTCGAGAGCCGGGAGATCGAGGTCCCCGGCGCGACGATGATGCACGACTTCGCGATCACCGAGAACTATCTGGTCTGGCTGGACCTCCCGGTCACCTTCGACCTGAACCGCGGTGGCGGCATGCCGTACGCCTTCGACGAGAAGTACGGCGCGCGGATCGGGCTCACGCCGCGGGCGGGCGGGGTGACGCAGTGGTTCGAGGTCGATCCCTGCTATGCCTTCCATGTCGGCAACGCCTGGGAGGACGACCAGGGGCGCGTGGTGCTGAGCGCGGCCCGGTACTCCCCCGAGGTCTTCACCAGCCTCTGGGAGGAGATCAGCGGGCGAACCGACGTGGCCACGCACGCCACCGTGCGCATCAGCGCGGCGCTGCACCGCTGGGTCCTCGACCCGGCCACCGGCAAGACCGCCGAGGAGCCGCTGGACGATCGCGGCATCGAGTTCCCCACCTTCAACGAGGACCGGCTGGGACTGGGCAGCCGGTACCTGTACACCGTGGGCGGACAGCAGATCGTCAAGTACGACCACCGCAGCGGCGACGCGGCCACGCTCGACACGGGCGGGCACACGGGTGAGGCCGTGTTCGTCCCGGCCGAGGGGGCGAGCGCGGAGGACGACGGGTGGCTGCTGTCCGTGGTCACCACCAGCGGGGACTCGCGGCTCCTGGTCGCCGACGCGCGCGATCTGTCCACGGTGGCGTCGGTACGGCTGCCGCGGCGGGTTCCCGCCGGATTCCACGGCTCCTGGCTGCAGGATTGACGGCATGGAGATCGTCATCGCGGACAAGGCGTCCGACATGGAAGAGGCGGGGACGGTGCTCGGCCGGGCCTTCGCGGAGGATCCGGTCATCTCATGGCTGCTGCCCGGCGGCGTGGGGCGGGAGCGGATGTTCGCCGCCCTCGGGCGGTACATGCACGACGTGGTCGAGGTCGCGCGCGAGGGCGCGGCGATCGTCGGAGTGGCCATCTGGGATCCGCCGGGCTTCGTGCCCGACCTGGAGGCGGGCGGACCGGAGCTGCTGGCGGCGATGGGTGATCAGGTCGCCAAGGGGATGCAGCTGGACGAGACCTTCGGTGCGCACCGGCCCGCGGAGCCGCACTGGTATCTCGCGCAGATCGGCACCCATCCCAGGGGCGCCGGCGTGGGCGGGACGCTGCTGCGCTCGGGGCTGGCGCGGACCGCGGGGCTGCCGGTCTACCTGGAGGCCAGTGCCGCGGGGAACGTCCCGATCTACGAGCGGTTCGGGTTCCGGGTGACGAGCGAGATCCGGCTGCCGGACGGGCCGTCGGTGTGGGGGATGCTGCGACCGGCGTTGTAAGTGCCGGGTTACCGGCCTATCGTGGCGGCCATGACGACGCTGACGTTCGACTCCCTGAACCCGGCGACCGGCGCGGTCGTGGGCAGCCACCCCAAGCAGGGTCCCGAGGCGGTCAGCGCCGCCGTGGGCCGGGCGGAGGTGGCGGCCGGGTGGTGGGCGGAGCTGGGCGCGGCCGAGCGGCGGCGCCGGCTGCTCGACTACAAGGCCGTCATCACGCAGAACCTCAGGCCGCTGGCCGCGCTCGTACACGAGGAGACCGGCAAGCCGGTCGGCGACGCCACCCTGGAGATCGTGCTGGCGATCACCCACCTCGACTGGGCGGCCCGCAACGCGGCCAAGGTGCTGGGCCGCCGCCGGGTCTCCCCCGGCATGCTCGGCGTCAACATCGCGGCCACGCTGGAGTACCTGCCCCTCGGCGTGGTCGGCGTGATCGGCCCCTGGAACTACCCGGTCTTCACCCCGATGGGCTCGATCGCCTACGCGCTGGCCGCCGGCAACGCGGTCGTCTTCAAGCCCAGCGAGCTCACCCCGGGCGTCGGGGTACGGCTGGCCGAACTGTTCACCGCATCGGTGCCCGAGCACCCGGTGTTCCAGACGGTGACCGGGCTGGGCGAGACGGGCGCGGCGCTGGCGGGCGACCCGAGGGTCAAGAAGATCGCGTTCACCGGCTCGACGGCGACGGCCAAGCGGGTCATGGCGGCGTGCGCGGGCAACCTCACCCCGATGGTGGCCGAGTGCGGGGGCAAGGACGCGTTCATCGTGGACGCCGACGCCGATCTGAAGGCGGCGGCCGACGCCTGTCTGTGGGGCGCGATGTCGAACGCGGGCCAGACCTGTGTGGGCGTGGAGCGGGTGTATGTGGTGGAGGCGGTTTACGAGCCGTTCATGCGGGAGTTGGCCGACCGGGTCTCGGCGGTGAAGGCGGGCGAGTCGTATGGCCCGATCACGATGCCCGGGCAAATGGCTATCATCCGCCGCCACATCGACGAAGCCATCAAATCCGGAAAAATCGTGACTGGTGGGCCAGAGGCGGTTCGTGCCCCATTTGTTGACCCGGTCATCGTGGAAGGCGTGCCCGAGGACTCGCCCGCGGTGCGCGAGGAGACGTTCGGCCCGACCCTCACCGTGCGCCGTACCCGGGACGCGCAGGAGGCCCTCGAACTGGCCAACGCCTCCGCCTACGGGCTGGCCGGCACCGTCTTCTCCCGCAACACCCGCCGGGCCATGGAACTGGCCAGGCTCATGCGCACGGGGATGACCGCCATCAACTCGGTCATCTCCTTCGCCGGCGTGCCCGCGCTGCCCTTCGGCGGAGTGGGGGATTCGGGCTTCGGCCGCATCCACGGCGCCGACGGTCTTCGCGAGTTCGCCCGGCCCAAGGCCATCTCCCGGCAGCGCTTCGCCGTACCCGGGATGAATCTCACGTCCTTCTCCCGCGGCCAGGAAGAGCTTGAGCGGCTGATCAGGGTTGTCACGTTCATGCACGGGCGACGTAAGAGATGAACTAGGCACTCTTTCCGAATACAGATCATCCGTCCATAATTATGTGCTCTGGGGGCCACGATCATGTTGGACGGGTGGAATGTGAACCGGTCTTACCGGGGAATGTCGGCTGAGCAAAGGCTGGCAGACAGACGAGAGCGGCTCATGACAGCCGCCTACACGCTCTACGCGAAGCCGGGGTTCTCGGCTACCACGATCGAAAGGCTGTGTTCGGAGGCGCGGATCTCCAACCGCGCCTTCTACGAATGTTTCGGCGGCCGGGAAGAACTCCTTCAGGCACTGCACGAGCGCTGCGTGGAGGAATCTCTCGTCGTCGTGGCCAAAGCGTTACAGGACGCTCCGAACACTCTCGAAGGGAGAATCAGCGCTGGAGTCCGGTCCTATATGGAATTCGCCACTGCCGACTGGCGCCGCGCCCGCATCATGCACCTGGAGGTGCGCAGGTCGGGCGATGTGCTGGCGACGTCCAGGCAACGCGCGGTGGCGTCCTTCGCCCGGCTCGTCGAAGAGGCGTCCGCCGATTTCCCGCCGACGCCCGGCATCGATCGCCATCTGCTCGCACTCGGCGTGATTGGAGCGCTACAAGAACTGCTCATCGAATGGATCCTCGCCGAGAACCCGGTGGAACTCGACGAACTCATCGGGGTCGCCGTGCACATCTGTGTCCGCGCGCTCGGAACGTCGTGAGCATTTGATGACAGAACGTGATTCCATGGCGGCGGGCGATCGCGGATATTCATCCCGCTAAAAAACAAGCTGCGACCGCGGATAACCGGTCCGCGGTCGCGGTCGAGTCAGGCGACGGCCGCGGCGGGCACTTCGACGAGAAGAACCCGGTTCAGCCGCGTCACCGCGAGCACCCGCATGATCCGCGGCGGCACTCCGCGCAGCACCAGCCGCCGGTCCGCTGCGAGCGCGCGCCGATGCGTGCCCACGAGCACCCCGAGGCCGGTGGCGTCGATCATCTCCAGCTCGGAGAGGTCGACGATGAGCTCGCCCGTGCCCGTGTCGACGGCCTCGTGCAGCCGCGGACGCACGCCTGCGGAGGTACCGGCGTCCAGCCGGGCACCCACTCGTACCACCTGTGCCGCAGATCTCCCTTGGACGCGCATGTCACCTCCGCTGGTCAGGCCCCTTATGGGTAGCCCCTACCCGTTCAACGCGGCACTATCGCCTTCACGGTGAATTCCCCATCACCATTCGGCAACGCCGTCAGCTTCCCGCCGACGCCGGCCAGCCGTTCGCCCAGGCCGGTGAGGCCGCTGCCGAGGTCCACGGCGCGCTTGCGGGCCACGCCGTCGTTGCGCACCTCCAGCGTCGACTCCTCGTCGGTGAAGCGCAGCGTGATGTCGCAGGAGGTGGCCGTGCTGTGCTTGAGCACGTTCGTCACCGCCTCGCGCACCACGTAGGCGAAGACCTTGGCCGCCTCCTCGGGCACCTCCCGGTAGGGCAGCTGCAGCCGGCAGCGCACCCCGGCCGCCTCCAGCACGCTCCTGACGCTTTCCAGCTCCGCCGGGAGGTCCAGCTCGCGGTAGCCGCGGACCGCCTCCCTGAGTTCGCGCAGGGCCTTCCTCGACAGGTCACGCACCTCGGCCATCTCGGCCTTGGCCGCCGCGGTGTCGCCGTCGGCCAGCCGTACCGCCAGCTCGGACTTGACCGCGAGGGCGGACAGCTGATGCCCGACGAGGTCGTGCAGGTCGCGGGCGAAGCGCAGGCGCTCCTCGGCGACGGCGAGCCGCGCCTGGGTCTCCTTGGCCTGGTGGGCCTTGGCGGCCAGGTGCCAGATGTAGACCCACAGCCGGTTCGACAGCGGGGTGAACGCGCAGATGATCAAATACGTGACGCCGGACATGACGATGTCGACCACCGCGGGCGCGTCGGCGGGCAGGAAGGCGAGCCGTCCCGACAGGGCCCAGGCGGCCGACAACGCGGTCAGCACCAGCCAGGTGCCGGCGAGCTGGGCGAACATCACCCGCCGCGACACGCCGACGACCGCCACGGAGACCCACGTGATGGCGACGAAGCCCCAGCCGACGATCGCGGGCCCGGCGACCGCGCAGGTGGCCAGCGCCAGCGCTCCGGCGGCCGTCACCTCCCGCGCCAGGAACGTCCGCTCGAAGACGGCGTCGCTGATGCGCAGGTAGAGCCAGGTGAACGCAGCCGTCATGACCGTGGCGGCCGCGATCTGCCAACGAGCCGCCAAACCGGCCCCGAGCGCCCCCACCGAATACATCGCCACCACCAGCCACATGGCCACCAGCGTGGAGTTCAGTATCAGGCGGGTCAGGCGCCGGGCCCGGGTCAGCTCGTCCATCTACTTGGCGCGCAGGACATCGCCGAGCTTGACCTTGGCGCCGGTCCGCAGCACCGCCCGCTCGTACACCTTGGCGCCGATGGCCAGCATGCCCACCACCGCGGCCACCATGAGCACCGCCGAGAGGCCGACCTGCCAGAAGGGGACGTCGGCGGCGGCCAGGCGCACCGGCATGACGATCGAGGAGAACGGCGGGACCATCGAGACGATCTGCGCCAGCGTGCCGGTCGGCTCCTGCACCGCGAAGAATCCGACGAGGTAGGTCACCATGATCAGCATGGTCATCGGGGTCAGCGTGTTGCCGACCTCCTCCTGCCGGGAGACCAGCGAGGCCAGCGAGGCGGCCATGGTCGCATAGAAGGCATATCCCAGGACGAACCACACCATGACCCAGGCCACGATCACCGGCATGCCGGGCGGGAAGTCCATGGCCAGGCCGGAGACGAACGCGGCGGCGATGCCCGCGGCCAGCGTCACGACCAGGTTGATGATGCCGATCACACCCAGCCCGATGATCTTGCCGCCGAGCAGCTGCCACGGCCGCAGGGAGGAGAAGAGGATCTCCACGATCCGGCTGCCCTTCTCCTCGACCACGCCCATCGCGACCATCATGGCCTGCCCGATGACGAGCATGAAGAGCAGGACGACCAGGACCGTGGCGATGCCCGCGCGGGCCGCCTCGTAGCGGGTGTCGGCACCCACCGACTCCATCTCCAGCGGCGGGATGTTGACCCCGGCCGCGCCCAGGCGGACCTCCCGGTTGACGCTCTGCAGCAGGACGCCGAGCTGGCTGTCGATCTGGCCGTCCGTCAGCACCTTCGTGCCGTCCACGAGCACCGCGTCCACGTCGCCGTCGAGCAGCGCGGTCTTGGCCGCTTCGCGGTCGGGGAAGGCGCGCCAGGCGAACTCGGTGTCCGGCGCCGCCGCCTTGAGCGGGAGCTGCTGGGAGTTGACCGTGCCCAGCTTGAAGGAGTCGGGCCCGCCGAGAAGCCTGGGGGCGAACGACAGGCCCGCCATGATCACGACGGTGACCACGAGGCTGATGACGAACGCCTTGGTGCGCAGCTGCGTCGTGATCTCGCGGCGCGCCACCAGCATCATGGGGCTGCTCATGCCACGGCCTCCTTGAAGATCTCGGTGAGGGAGGGGTGCTCGACCCCGAAGTGCTCGACGTGCCCGGCCTTGACGGCGCGGTGAAGGATTTCCTGGTCGTCGCCGGCCTGGGCGATCAGCACGTGGCGGTCACCGGTGACGGTGACGCGGCCGGGCAGGCCGTCGGCCCAGCCGGGCTGGGCGTCGCGGACCACGACCTTCAGCGTGCTGCTCTCGGCCGCGCGCAACTCCTCGACGGTGCCGCTGGCGACCATACGGCCGGCGGAGACGATGCCGACCGCGTCGCACAGCCGCTCGACGAGTTCGAGCTGGTGGCTGGAGAAGATGACCGGCACGCCGCCCCGGCACCGCTCCTGCAGCACGCCGGCCAGCGCGTCCACGGCGAGCGGGTCGAGGCCGGAGAAGGGCTCGTCCAGGATGAGCACCTCGGGATCGTGCACGAGGGCCACGGCGAGCTGCACGCGCTGCTGGTTGCCCAGCGACAGCGACTCGACGGTGTCGCCGCGCCGCTCGGTGAGCGTGAGCCGCTCCAGCAGCGCCTCGGTGGCCGTGCGCGCCTTTGCCGGGGTGAGGCCGTGGAGCTGGCCGAAGTACTCGATCTGCTCGGCCACGCGCATCTTCTGGTACAGCCCGCGTTCCTCGGGCATGTACCCGAACCGCCGCCGCTCGGGGGCGCCGATCGGGCGCCCCTGCCAGGTGGTCTCACCCGAGTCCGCCCTGAGGACGCCCATGGCGATGCGCATGGTCGTGGTCTTGCCCGCGCCGTTGGCGCCCACGAAGCCGAACATCTCGCCAGGCCGTACGGCGAAGCCCACCCCGTCCAGGGCGACCTTCTCTGCGAATCGCTTACGCAGGTCCCTTATCTCCAGCATGTGACCCATGGTGCCGGTTGCGCGGTTCGACCAGGTAGTCGCCTAAATCACCAGCCCGGAATGCAGAGTGCGTGCGGATGAGATGACATTTGTCATCATGCTTGGGCGGAAGGGTGCTTTGGCGGATGACCGTCCCCTGTGGCAGTCTCCGCACTTGGCGTACCACACCGATCAACCCCTGCCGAGGCCAGCCACATGACCGCCAGCTTCCACGAGGACGGCTCCCCGCTCCGCTTCACCCACCCCGACCTGCCCGGCCACCCCTTCCTGCTGCAGGAGGGCGCCGACCGCTGGCACACCCCCGCCCACCGGTGGGGCAGCGGCTTCGCGATCACCTCGCGCGGCTCCGGCCGCTGGAGCGCCGCCTCCGGCCGCCACGAGCCGGTCCCCGGCCTGACGCTCACGATCACCCGCTCCCCCGGCGACACCCTCACCGAGACCTACACCTGGACCAACACCGGCGACCGACAGATCACCCTCGGCTCCCTGGCGATCTCCCTCCCCCTGCGCGACGTCTACGACAGCGCCGAGGACTCCCTGACCCGCGCCTGCCACGCCCACGTCTGGACCGGCGGCGCCTGGTCCTGGGTACTGGCCCAGCCGATGAGCGGCGAAGGCCCGGTGCTCGGCACGATCGTGCGCGAGGGCGCGCTGTGGGCCTACTCCATCGAGTCCAGGAACATCGGCTCCGGCTCCAACGTCCGCGGCCACATCCTGCTGCACGTCACCGACCACGCCAGAAACCCCGGCGCCTTCGGCGGCCAGCCCGAAATCACCCTGGACCCCGGCCAGTCCTCCACCCTGCGGCTGGAGACCGGCTTCCACCCGACGGCCGAGGCGTTCCTCGCCGCGACCCGGCCGCCTGTCACCATCGAGCACCTCGTCGCGGAGACCGGCGCGAGCCTGCGCATCGGCGACCGGGACATCACCTCCGCCGAGCACGGCATCGTGCACGTGGACCTGCCCGGCGGCAGCCGTACCGCGGTGTTGTTCCACACCCCGCAACGCGAACTGGTCGAACGGCGCGTCGCCCGCGTCCTCGCCGACCACCGTCCCCTACACCTGGACGCGCCCGAGCGGCACGCCTTCGTCCCCTACGACAACGCCACCGGCCTCACCCAGCCCGCCAACGGCTGGGGCGACTGGACCGACGGCGCCGAGCGCCTGGCCATGCCCACGCTCCTGCAGCAGGCCCGGCTGCGCGGCTGGGGCGAGGCGGGCGCCATCGACCGCGCGCTGCACGGCTGGTCCGCGTTCGCCAGGAAATGGCTGGTCACGGACGACGGCACCGTCCGGCGCGGCAGCCACTTCACCGAGCGCACCCCGCGCCTGTACAACTTCCCCTGGCTGGCCCACTTCTTCGCCGACCAGTTCAGGCTGTACGGCGAGGCCGCCGACCTCGACCTGGCCGCCCGCATCATCGAACGCGCCTACGACCTGGGCGCCATCGACCACCTGCTCCTGGGCTTCCCCGAGGCGATCCGGCAGGTGGCCGCGCAGCTCGACGAGAACGACCAGGCGGCCCGCGCGGACGCGCTGCGCGAACGGCTGGCCAAGCACGCCGCCCATTTCGCCCACCTCGGCACCGCCCTGCCCAGCCACGAGGTCAACTACGAGCAGTCGATGGTGGCGCCCCTGGTCTCCCTGCTGGCGCTGGACGGCGGCCATCCCGAGGCGCTGGCGCGGGCTCTGCGCTGGCTGCGCGCCTTCGGCGGCCCGCAACCCCACGTGCGGCTGCGCGACATCGGCATCAGGCACTGGGACGGCTTCTGGTTCGGCCGCGAGCGCCTGTACGGGGACGTCTTCCCGCACTACTGGAGCGTGCTGACGGCCGTGGCCCTCACCCAGGCCGGCGAAACGGAGAGCGCCGCGGCCATCTTCCGCGCGAACCTGGCCGCCTACACCGCCGACGCCGCCGCCACCTGCGCCTTCGTCATGCCGAGTTGCGTGGAGGGCATCCCCGCGCACCGGCCCGACCCCTTGGCCAACGATCAGGACTGGGCGCTCACCCTGTGGCTGCGCAGCACATGAGACCCTTGGCCTCATGACCCGAGCAGACAAGGACAAACCCGTCGTCCTCTCCAAGATCTACACCCGCACCGGGGACGACGGGACGACCGCGCTCGCCGACATGAGCCGCACCCCCAAGACCGACCCGCGCCTGGCCGCCTACGCCGACACCGAGGAGGCCAACGCCGCCATCGGCCTGGCCCTGTCGTTCGGCACACTGGGGCCGGAGATCACCGAGGTGCTGGGCCGCGTCCAGAACGAGCTGTTCGACCTGGGCGCCGACCTGGCCACGCCGGTGGTGGCCGAGCCCGAGTTCCCGCCACTGCGCGTGGAGGCGTCCTACGTCGAGTGGCTGGAAGCCCAGTGCGACGCCTTCAACGCCAAGCTGAAGCCGTTGCGCAGCTTCATCCTTCCCGGGGGTGACCCGGCCACCGCGCAGCTCCACGTGGCCAGAGTGACCGTCCGCCGGGCCGAGCGCAGCACCTGGGCCGCCCTGCAGGCCCACGAGGACGTGAACCCGCTCACGGCCACCTACCTCAACCGGCTCTCGGACCTGCTGTTCATCCTGTGCCGCATCGCCCACGACGGCTCCGAGATCCTCTGGAAACCCGGCGGCACCCGCTGACCCCGGCCCGGAAGGTGTTCCGATGAACACGACCTTCGACACGCTGATGGCCCGGGTGATGGCGGGCGCCGTCCGCTTCGGCCACCGCGAGCACATCCACGTGACCTGGCTGGCCGTACGGCAGTGCGGGGTGAGCTCGGCGATCGACCTGATCGGCGAGGGCATCAGGAGCACCGCCCGGTACGCCGGCAACCCCCAGAAGTACCACGCGACCGTCAGCCGGGCCTGGGTGGAGCTCGTCGGCCACCACGTGGCGGAACACGACGACGCCGACTTCCACGCCTTCGCCACGCGCAACCCGGCGCTGCTCGACAAGCGCCTGCTCACCCGCTTCTACCGGTCCGCCACCCTGGCCACGCCCGCGGCGAGGGCCGGCTGGGTCGAACCCGACCTCACCCCGTTCCCCTGGCAGCGCCCGGAAGAAAACTAGCCGGTACGGCAGGCCGCGCCGTACCCCGGCAGTGCGTGCGTCGTGTCAGGCCGCGCCGTACAGCAGGACCTCAGGCGACGTCCAGGTAGGCGCTCGGCGGCGCGGACTCCAGCCAGGCGAGGAAGCCGGTCAGCGCGTCCGCGCTCATGGCCAGCGACACCGGCCCGCAGTCGATCGCGTACAGGTCGTCGTCCAGCGCGCGCCGGTCGGAAACGACGAGGCCGCGCCTCGCGATCGCGTGGCGCGGCCTCAGTCGCACACCAATGAGCGGGATCCAGTGGAGCTCGCCGTCGGCATAGCGGGCTACTCCGCTGCGCCAGGCGCCGGAGCCCTGGCGCAGCCGACAGGGCACGCTCCCGCGCGTGCGGGCGAGCACGAGCCCGCGCAGCACGATCAGGGCGGCGAACAGCAGCACACATGTCGAAACCGTCAGTGCCGCCGTCATCGCCGCCCCCGATTGATCAGACGTCTTCGCCGGCCGCCTTCAGCCGGGCCCGCGCACGCTTGGCCTCGACTGCCGCGTCGGCATCCTCCTGGTTGGCCTCGATCGAGGCCTGAGCGCGGTCGAGAGCGTCACGGGCCGCCGCGACGTCGACCTCGGAACCGAGCTCGGCCACCTCGGCGAGCACGGAGACCTCGTTGTCGGCCACGGAGATGAACCCGCCGTGGACCGCGGCAACCAGGTCGCCCTCACCCTCCCGCTTCACGCGCAGCACGCCGCCCTCGACGAGGACGCCGAGAACAGGTGCGTGTTGCGGCATAATACCGATCTCGCCGTCCACGGTCTTGGCAATCACCATGTCGGCTTCGCCCGACCAGATCTCCCGCTCGGGCGAGACAACCCCTACGCGTAGCTTCGCCACGTTAGGTTCCTTTCCGGTCAGATGCAGCTATCCGGAAAAATCCGGATAGCTGCATCGTTGGGCGAATCAGCGCTTGAGCTCCGCGGCCTTCGCCTCGGCCTGCTCGATGCCGCCGACCATGAAGAACGCCTGCTCGGGCAGGTGGTCGTACTTGCCCTCGCACAGACCCTTGAAGGAGGCGATCGTCTCGTCCAGCGGCACGAACTCACCCGGCTGACCGGTGAACGCCTCGGCGGCGTACATCGGGTGCGACAGGAAGCGCTCGATACGGCGGGCGCGGTTGACGGTGACCTTGTCCTCTTCGGACAGCTCGTCGATACCGAGGATCGCGATGATGTCCTGCAGCTCACGGTACTTCTGCAGGATCCGCTTGGTCTCCTGCGCCACCGCGTAGTGCTCCTCGCCGACGATCTGCGGGTCGAGGATGCGGGAGCTGGAGTCGAGCGGGTCCACCGCGGGGTAGATGCCCTTCTCCGAGATCGGCCGCGACAGAACGGTCTGCGCGTCCAGGTGCGCGAACGCGTTGTGCGGAGCCGGGTCGGTGATGTCGTCGGCGGGCACGTAGATCGCCTGCATCGAGGTGATCGAGTGACCACGCGTCGAGGTGATGCGCTCCTGGAGCACACCCATCTCGTCGGCCAGCGTCGGCTGGTAACCCACGGCCGACGGCATACGGCCGAGCAGCGTGGAGACCTCGGAACCGGCCTGCGTGAAGCGGAAGATGTTGTCGATGAACAGAAGCACGTCCTGCTTCTGCACGTCGCGGAAGTACTCCGCCATCGTCAGCGCCGACAGCGCCACGCGCAGACGGGTGCCCGGCGGCTCGTCCATCTGGCCGAAGACGAGGGCGGTGTCCTTGAGAACGCCGGCCTCCTCCATCTCCAGCCAGAGGTCGTTGCCCTCACGGGTACGCTCGCCGACGCCCGCGAAGCACGAGGTTCCGGAGAACTTCAGCGCGACTCGGCGGATCATCTCCTGGATCAGAACGGTCTTGCCGACGCCCGCGCCGCCGAACAGGCCGATCTTTCCGCCCTTCACGTACGGCGTCAGCAGGTCGATGACCTTGATGCCGGTGGGCAGCATCTCGGTGCGCGACTCGAGCTGGTCGAAGGCCGGGCTGGGACGGTGGATGCCCCACTTCTCGGTGACCTTGAGCGAAGCGGTCGGCACGTCGAGCGACTCGCCGAGCGCGTTCCACACGTGACCCTTGACGATGTCACCCACGGGCACCGAGATCGGCGCGCCGGAGTCGGTCACGGCGGCGCCGCGGACCAGGCCGTCGGTGGGCTGCATGGAGATGGCGCGGACCAGGTTGTCACCCAGGTGCTGGGCGACCTCCAGGGTCAGCTTCTTGGTCTCCTCGCCGAGGGTGACCTCGACGTTCAGCGCGTTGTAGATGTCGGGCATCGCCTCGACGGGGAACTCCACGTCGACGACGGGACCCGTGACGCGAGCCACACGGCCCGTGCCCGTGGTGGTCTCAACAGTCTCTGCAGTCATTTCACTCTTTCCCCGCTGCGGCGTCAGCCAGCGCGTTGGCGCCACCGACGATCTCGCTGATTTCCTGGGTGATCTCGGCCTGGCGAGCCTGGTTCATCTGCTGGGTCAGCACGCGCATCAGCTCGTTGGCGTTGTCGGTCGCGGACTTCATCGCGCGCCGGCGGGCGGCCTCCTCGGAGGCGGCCGACTGCAGCAACGCGGTGAAGATGCGCGATTCGACGTAACGCGGCAGCAGTGACTCAAGCACGTCGCCCGCGGTCGGCTCGAACTCGAAGTACGGCGGGATCGCGTCCGTCGCCGAAGCCTCGGTCTCCTCGATCTCCAGCGGGAGCACGCGCTTGACCACCACGTTCTGCGTGAGCATCGAGACGAACTCGGTCGAGACGATGTGGATCTCGTCGATGCCGTTCTCGTCCTTGAACGAGGTGATCAGCTCGTCGGCGATGGTCTTGGCGTCGTTGTAGGACGGCTTCCTGGAGAAGCCGACCCACTGCCCGCCCATGGCCCGGCCGCGGAAGGAGTGCCAGGTGACACCCTTGCGTCCGGTCACGAACGGGATGACCTCAAGGCCGCGGCCGGCCAGCAGCCCGCGCAGGGCCTCGGCCTCACGCAGGACGTTGGCGTTGAAGCCGCCGCAGAACCCGCTGTCGCTGGTGACGATGAGCACGCCCGCCTTGGCGGGGTTCTCCTTCGCCACGGTCAGCGGATGGTCGACGCTGGCCGCGTTGCTGACGACGCCCGTCACGGCGCGAGTGATCTCACGCTCGTACGGCAGCGCCGCCTGCATCCGCTGCTGCGCCCTCACGATCCGCGAGGAAGCGATGAGCTCCTGGGCGCGCGTGATCTTGGCGGTCGACCTGACCGACTTGATCCGCCGCCGCAGCAGCCTTAGCTGGGCACCCATGGACTACTTCTTCTCCGCCGGGCGGACGACCTTCTTGATGGTCTCCTGCCCGACCTCGTCCGCACCCAGCGGCGCGACCGGCTCGTCCTGGATCAGGAGTTCGCCGGAGGAGGTGGTGAAGCCCTTCTTGAACTCCGTGATGGCGTCCTTGAGCGCGGTGACCGTGTCGTCGGACAGGTCACGGGTCTCGCGGATGCTGTCGAAGATGCCCTTCTGGGCGCTCTGCACGTAGTCGAGGAACTCGCCCTCGAAGCGGCGGATGTCCTCGACCGGAACCTCGTCGAGCTCACCGGTGGTGCCGGCCCACACCGACACGACCTCGCGCTCGAGCGAGAACGGGCTGTACTGCGGCTGCTTGAGCAGCTCGACCAGGCGCAGACCACGCTCGAGCTGAGCCTTGGAGGCGGCGTCGAGGTCGGAGGCGAACGCGGCGAACGCCTCCAGGTCGCGGTACTGCGACAGCGCCAGGCGCAGCGTGCCGGCGACCTTGCGCATCGCCTTGGCCTGCGCCGAGCCACCGACTCGGGAAACGGAGATACCGACGTTGATCGCCGGGCGGACACCGGCGTTGAACAGGTCGGTCTCGAGGAAGACCTGGCCGTCGGTGATGGAGATGACGTTGGTCGGGATGAACGCCGACACGTCGTTGCCCTTGGTCTCGATGATCGGCAGGCCGGTCATCGAGCCGCCGCCCATGTCCTCGGAGAGCTTGGCGCAGCGCTCCAGCAGGCGGGAGTGGAGGTAGAAGACGTCACCCGGGAATGCCTCACGGCCCGGCGGGCGGCGCAGCAGCAGGGAGACGGCGCGGTAGGCGTCGGCCTGCTTGGTCAGGTCGTCGAAAACGATCAGGACGTGCTTGCCCTGGTACATCCAGTGCTGCCCGATGGCGGAACCGGTGTAGGGGGCGAGGTACTTGAAGCCGGCGGCGTCGGAGGCCGGGGCGGCGACGATGGTGGTGTACTCCAGCGCGCCCGCCTCCTCGAGGCGACCGCGCACCTGCGCGATGGTCGAGCCCTTCTGGCCGATCGCGACGTAGACGCAGCGAACCTGCTTCGCCGGGTCGCCGGACAGCCAGTTGTCGCGCTGGTTGAGGATGGTGTCCACGGCGATCGCGGTCTTGCCGGTGCCACGGTCGCCGATGATCAGCTGGCGCTGACCACGGCCGATCGCGGTCATGGCGTCGATCGCCTTGATGCCGGTGGCCAGGGACTCCTTCACCGGCTGGCGCTGGACGACCGAGGGAGCCTGCAGTTCGAGGGCGCGAAGACCCTCGGACTCGATGGCGCCCTTGCCGTCGAGCGGGTTGCCCAGCGGGTCGACCACGCGGCCGAGGAAGTTGTCGCCGACGGGCACGGACAGGACCTCGCCCGTCCGGCGGACCGTCTGGCCCTCCTCGATCTTGCTGAAGTCGCCCAGGATAACGACACCGATCTCACGGGTGTCGAGGTTCAGTGCCAGACCGCGCGTGCCGTCCTCGAACTCGAGCAGTTCGTTCGCCATCGCCGAGGGAAGGCCGGAGACGTGGGCGATGCCGTCGCCACAGTCGACGACGGTCCCGATCTCCTCGCGCGCGGCGCCTTCCGGTTCGTACGCCTGGACGAAGCGCTCAAGCGCGTCCCGGATCTCATCCGGCCGGATCGTAAGCTCCGCCATCTCTTCTCTGTCTCCCTATTCGCCTTAGCCGGCCAGCCGGCGGCGGACTTCTTCGATTCGTCCCACAATGGTGGTGTCGATGATCTCGTCGCCGATGCGGACCGAGAATCCACCGAGCACACGCGGATCCACCTCGACGTTCAGGTGCACGTCGCGGCCGTAGGAGCCACGCAGCCACGCCGACAGGCGCTGCTTCTGCTCCTCGGTGAGCGCGACGGCGCTCCGCACCACCGCGACGAGACGCTGGCGCTGCTGCGCGACCAGATGCCCGAACTCCTCGAGGCCACCCTCCAGGTTACGTCCTCGCGGGTGTACCGCCAGCTGCGTGATGAGACGCAGCGTGGACGCGGCCACCTTGCCGCCGAGCAGGTTCTGCAGCAGCTGCTGCTTGCCCTCGGCGGGCGCGGACGCGTCGGCGAGCGCGCGACGCAGTTCGGGGTTGGCGGCGACGATGCGGCCGAAGCGGAAGAGCTCGTCCTCCACGTCGTCCAGCTTGCGCTGGCCCTCGGCCTCGGCGGCCGCGGCGGTCACGCCGAGCCGCTCCAGCACGTCCGACAGGTCGCCCGCGCGTGACCACCTGGCCGAGACCGCGGCCTCGGCGGTGGCCAGCGCGGCGTCGCTGACCTTGCCCTCGAGCAGGACGCGCAGTGTCTGCGCCTTCTGCTCGGCGGGCCGGGACGGGTCGGACAGGGCACGGCGCAGGCCGTGCTCACGGTCGAGCAGATCGGTGATCGCGAACAGCTCGTCGGAGAGCGTGCCGAGGTCGGCACTGCCCGCCGCCGCGTTGAAGCGCTCCTCGACCTCTGCCAGCGAGGTCCTGCTCAAACCGCGCATCAGCGCACCGCCGCGGAGTTCTCGAGCTCGTCGAGGAACCGGTCGACGGTACGGCGCTGCCGGGCCTCGTCCTCGAGGGACTCGCCGACGATGCGACCGGCCAGGTCGGTGGACAGGCGGCCGATCTCGTTGCGCAGCGAGGCGAACGCCGCCTGGCGGTCGGCCTCGATCTGGGCGTGCGCGGCCTCGATGAGACGGCGGGCCTCGGCCTGCGCCTCCTCGCGGAGCTCCGCCTTGATCTGCGCGGCCTGCTCACGAGCTTCCTCGCGCAGACGGGCCGCCTCGTGCCGAGCCTCGGCCAGCTGGTCGCGGTACTGCTTCTGCAGCGCCTGTGCCTCGGCCTGCGCCTCCTCAGCCCTCTTGATGCCACCTTCGATGGCATCGGTCCGCTCAGCCAGGGTCTTCTGGATGCGCGGGGTGAGGACCTTGATGAGGAAGAAGGCGACGACGGCGAACGCGAAGATACCGACGACGAGCTCGTACGTGTGCGGGAGGAGGGGGTTGTAGCCCTCCTCCGCCGCGAGGAGCGTAGCTGCCTTAGTCATGGATGCAGCCTTTCGTCAGACGGGGTGATCAGGAAGCGCCGATGCCCTGGAAGATGAAGGGCGCGACCAGACCGATCAGGGCGAGGGCCTCGGTGAGAACGAAGCCGAGGAGCATGTTCTGGCGGATCAGGCCGTACGCCTCCGGCTGGCGCGCAATGGCCTGCACGCCCTGACCGAAGATGATGCCGACGCCGATGCCGGGGCCGATGGCGGCGAGACCGTAACCGATGGCGGTGACGTTGCCGGAGACCTCAGCGAGAACGCTCATTGCTGTTTTCCTTTACTGGACGGCCGGTGAAGCGGAGTCTCACCGGTCACGGACTATTCCGGTATGTGGTTCTCAGTGCTCCGCGTGCAGGGAGCCACCGATGTACATCGCGGCCAGCATCGCGAAGAGGAAAGCCTGCAGGAACTGGATGAACAGCTCGAAGCCGGTGAACACGATGGTCATCACCACGCCGAGCACACCGATGGGGGCGCCCAGCGGGCTGAGCTTTTCGAACAGGAACCAGAAGCCCACCATGCTGAAGAAGGCGAGCAGCATGTGACCGGCGAACATGTTGGCGAACAGTCGCACGGCGTGCGTGAAGGGGGCGATGATCAGGTTGGAGAGGAACTCGATCGGGGCCAGCAGGAAGTAGATCGCCTTGGGCAGCCCCGGCGGGAACATCATGTTCTTGAAGTAGCCGATGGGGCCCTGGTGCTTGATACCGAGGTAGACCTTGATGACGTAGATCGTGATCGCGAGCACCGCCGGGAAGGCGATGTGCGAGGCCACCGGGAACTGCACGAGGGGCACGACGCCCATCAGGTTCCAGATCCAGACCAGGAAGAACAGGGAAAGGAGCAGGCCCATCCAGCGGTCGGCGTCCTTGCCCAGGAAGGGCCGGGCGACCTGGTCGCGGACGAACATGTAGCCCATCTCGCCCACGTTCTGCACGCCGCGGGGAACAAGCTTGGGCTTCGCGAACGCTGACCAGCAGAAGGCGATCACGATGATCGAGCTGAGGATCGCGAGCAGAACCGGCTTGGTGAACCAGGTGACCCCGGGGATGATGGGTTGCCAGACGAACAGTGACTCGGGCGTCGGCGCCTGGAACTGGTCAGGGCTGTCCGCGGCTAGGACCGTCAGCGCAATCACGCGGCGTTCCCTTCAACGTCGTAGTGGATCACAGGGGTTTTCTCGGCGAAGCTGGTGCTCAGCGGGGTTAGCGACCGTACTTCCGGTAGACCAGATAGCCGGCGAGCACGACCCCCACGACAACGCCTATGGGGAAGAGCGCGGACAGGCCGAGCCAGCGGTCCAGCAACCAGCCAGCACCGCCGTAGATCGCCATCCCGGCGAGGAGATAGCTGGGAATCGACCACGCGGCGTTGGCGAAGTCCTGGCCGTCGTCTTCCGGCCGGCGCTTCTTCTCTTCGCTCATCGCGCGCCCGACGATAGCAGGCAAGCAGAGGACTAGTCATATCGGACCCCGTCCCTTTACCTGGCTCATGAGTCGCCGTGCCCGGGCACTTTGGCATCGGGGTCCACGTAGAGCATCTTTGTCTTGATGAACGCCCTGGCTTCAGCCGCCGTCCACACGATCGTGCACGCCACCACGCTCCAGGCGAAAGCCTGGGAGTTCCAGGCGGTGGTGTCGCCGAACGTGCTGAGCATGACCATGATGACGACGACTTTGACGAGATAGCTGACCATCGCGGCAGCGGCCATCATGTGCGGGGAGATTCTCGCGGCGTAGGAGACCGCCACCACGCTGATGCTGAAGAAGACGGCGACCAGCGCGAGCCCGACGAGAGCGCCGATGGCTCCCTTACCCCCCGCGACGAAGAAGGCCACGATGGCGGCAACGGCTCCCACGACCAGCGTGGGCAGCGCGGCGCTTTTGAGTACGCGCACGTCGTTGGCCTGCATCGGTGCTCCCGTTTGCGAGTTATCAAGCGAGCGTTTGCTACCCCCAGAGCCGGTGCGTCCAGGGGGCCTTGCTCGTGAAAGATATCACAAGCTCATGGAAGACCGCTTTTACCTGCCGTTTCTAGTTCGCGATCATGATCAGCGCTGCCCCGTGGTCACGACCCGCCGGGGAACACCTGGACCGCGCTGCGATCCTGTGCCGTGGGCGTCCGCCGTACCTGCTGTGTGACCTCGTCGGATGGCGCGATGACGGGCATCGGACCGGTCGGCGGGCCGTCGTCGTCATCGCTCGGGGACTTGCCCCGAGCGGCGGCGTGGGCGCCGCCGCGACCCCGCAGCCGCGGCAGGGCCATCATGACCAGGACGCCGAGTGCGAGCAGAATCACAATCGGGAAGAGCAGCAGCGGCACCCCGAAAACGGACATCGTCACCAGGCCGAAGGCGAACAGGACGGTCCACGCGTACATGATCAGCACGGTCAGGCGCTGCGAGTGGCCGATGTCGAGCAGCCGGTGGTGCAGGTGGCCGCGGTCGGGGGCGAAGGGCGACATGCCGTGGGACGTGCGTCTGACCACGGCCGTTATCAGGTCGGTCAGCGGCAGGACCAGCACCGCGACCGGCAGCAGCAGCGGCACCAGCGTGCCGAACTTGTTGATGCCGTCGAAGGAGAACGGGTCCAGCGGGGTCACCGTGATGAGCGAGCCGGCCAGCACCAGGCCCAGCAGCATCGCGCCGGTGTCGCCCATGAAGATCTTGGCCGGGTGGAAGTTGTGCGGCAGGAAGCCGAGACACATGCCGAGAAGGATCGCGGTGATCGCCGCGGTGGTGTTGATGCGGTTCTGCTCGATGGCCTGGTCGAGGAAGATCGAGTACATCCAGGTGGCCGCGGCGGCGATGCCGACGATGCCGGCCGCCAGCCCGTCGAGGCCGTCGACGAAGTTCACCGCGTTGATCGCGACGACCACGATCAGGATCGTCAGGACGGTGCTCAGGTTGTAGTCGAGGACGTAGGCGCCGCCCCAGCTGTCGGGCAGCGGGATCGAGGTCAGGCGCATGTCGAAGAAGACCATGACCCCGGCGGCCGCGATCTGGCCGCCCAGCTTGATGAAGGGGTCCATGCCCCACCAGTCGTCCAGGAACCCGGTCAGCGTGATCAGGCCACCGGCCACGATGAGCGCCAGCGTGGTCTGTTCCTGCGCCAGGACGTAGCCGGTGCGGTTGAGATTGCCCGCCACCAGCAGGCCCGCCACCAGGCCGAAATACATCGCCAGCCCGCCGAGCCGCGGGGTGGGCGTGGTGTGCACGTCGCGCTCGCGGACCTCGGGCATCGCGCCGATGCGAATGGCGAAACGCCGGACCAGCGGCACGAGCAGGAACGTCACCGCCGCTGCGACCAACGCCATGAAGAGGTATTCGCGCACGGGCACCAGTTTCCCGGATCCTCCGGCCTCCTGTGACCGGAAAACAACACAGAACAGCTTATTATTCGCTGAGATAAGGCTGGTGTATGGCCAGCAGTTCCGAAACTCGTCGTCGCACGTCAGTGACCGTGTCCGGATATCTCACCGCCTGCGCTACAAGCGTTCCCACCTCCTTCAGCTCCTCGGGACCCATCCCCTGGGTGGTGACACACGGGGTGCCCACCCTGATTCCTGACGTGACGGCAGGTGGTTCGGGATCATACGGGATCGCGTTGCGGTTGAGGGTGATCTTCGCGGCGGCGCATCGACGTTCGGCCTCCGCGCCCGTCACCCCCAGCGCACGCAGATCGATCAGCGCCAGGTGGCTGTCGGTGCCGCCCGAGACCGGCCGCATGCCCTCGGCCGCGAGCGTGTCGCACAACGCCTGCGCGTTCGCCACCACCTTGCGCGCGTAGTCGCGGAACTCCGGCAGCAGCGCCTCGGCGAACGCCACCGCCTTCGCCGCGACCGCGTGCATCAGCGGCCCGCCCTGCACGAACGGGAAGACCGCCCGGTCCACCCGCGCGGCCAGCTCCCCCGTGCAGAGGATGCCGCCGCCGCGCGGTCCGCGCAGCGCCTTGTGCGTGGTGAAGGTGACGACGTCGGCGTACGGCACGGCGCTCGGTATCGCGCCCCCGGCCATCAGCCCGATCGTGTGCGCCACGTCGGCCAGCAACCATGCCCCGGCCTCGTCGGCGATGCCGCGGAAGATCGCGAAGTCCACCAGCCTCGGGTAGGCCGTGGCGCCGCAGACGATCACCTTGGGCCGGTGCCGCAGGGCCAGCGCCCGGACCTCGTCGTAGTCGATCAGTTCGCTGTCGCGACGCACGCCGTACGCCACCACGTCGAACCATCGTCCGGAGAAGTTCACCTTCGAGCCATGCGTGAGGTGCCCGCCGTGCGGCAGCGCCATGGCCAGCATCGTGTCGCCCGGCTGCAGCAGCGCCGCATAGGCCGCCAGGTTCGCCGAGGCGCCCGAGTGCGGCTGGACGTTGGCGTGCTCGGCCCCGAACAACTCCTTGGCCCGCTCGACCGCCAGCGTCTCCGCCCGGTCCACCACCTCGCAGCCGCCGTAGTAGCGGCGGCCCGGGTAGCCCTCGGCGTACTTGTTGGTCAGCGTCGAACCGAGCGCGGCCAGCACCGCGGGCGAGGTGAAGTTCTCGCTCGCGATCAGCTGGATCCCGCCGCGCACCCGGTCGAGCTCGTCGAGGAGCACCTGGGCGATCTCGGGATCCCGCTGCTGCAGCAGGCCGAAGTCCGGCCCGTAGTAGGCCATTTTCTCAATGTACGCCCGATTCCTCTGCTCCCCCACCTCTGCCAGGAGGTTCAGGAGAAGGCGTGCGGCGCTCCCGCGTTGCTCGGCACCCATCGCGGGGTGTCGGCGGCCTCGTCGCTGATCGAGGTCAGCACCGCCTGCCGGTACAGGGCCAGCCGGGTCCGCCACTCCGCCAGGTCCTCGACGTACCGTGAGCCGACCGGCGCGTCCCACGTCTGCGGGCTCCGGGCGAGCTGGTATGCCTTGTCCAGAGAGGCCGTCAGCGACTCCAGCAGGGGCATGACGGACTGCCAGGCGGTCACCAGGCGCTGATACTCCGGATTGAACTCCCAGGCGCGTGGCTGGCCGTCCAGGGCGCCCGTGGAGGTGGCGGGCGGGCGCTCGCCGGGCTGGAGCGGCTGGGGCGCGGGCGGGTCCACGTACATCAGCTGCTCCTGTCACCCGACTCGACCGAACCCGGCCCTGCCACACCCGGCTCTATCGAACCCGGCGGACCGTCCGGCCCGATGTCCTCCGGCACCCACTCCCCCTTGCCCCACTCGCCCTTGGGCACCTCGACGCCGGGCATCTCCATCGGCTGGACGTCCCTGACGTTCTCGACCAGCGTCTTCAGCACCGCGGGGTCGAGCGGCTCGGCGTCGTGGGAGACCACGTCACTGCCGTCATCGGCCCACTGCTGCGGGCCCGCGTTCCCGGCCGCCGCAGGGGTGCTGTTCTCGATGCCGGTACGGTCACCCGCCCGCTGATCCGGCTGCCCGGTGGGCTCGGCGGCGGGCGCCTGACCAGTCGGGGCCGTCTGGGCGCCCGCGGGCTCGCCATAGGCGGCGGCCGTCTGGGTGCCGGCCGTCTGGCCGGTGGGCTCGCCGTACGTGCCGGCCGTCTGGCCGGTGGGCTCGCCGTACGTGCCGGCCGTCTGGCCGGTGGGCTCGCCGTCCGTGCCGGCTGTCTGGGTGCCGGGTTGGACGGTGCCCGGCGGGCCGTCGGGTTTGATGTTCTGCGGGGCCCATTCGCCCGTGCCGTACTCGCCCTTGGGCACCTCGACGCCGGGCATCTCCATCGGCTGGACGTTCCTGGCGTTCTCGACCAGTGTCTGCACGGCGGCCGGGTCCGGTGGCTTGGCCGCGCAGCCGGTCACGTCGCCGTCCGAGGTGGCCAGGCCGCCCGCGTCGACCACCTTCCCGCCGGGCTGGAGCTGGCCCGGGGTGGTGTCGGCGGGTGTGGCCGGGGTGTCCTGGGGGCGGACGTCGTCGATGTTCCTGATCAGCTCCTCCAGTTCCTCGGCCGTGGGCGGGTCGAGGGGCACCTGGAGCACCTTCACGCCGTCCACCTCGACGACCTGGGGCTTGGTGGGGTCGAGGGGGGCTTCGGCGCCCCGGTCGCGGCGGCTGTCCCGCTCTTCGTCCTTGGGCTCGTCACCCTTGACCGGGTCATCCTTCTTGTCGTTCTTGTTCTCGTCGGAGGCGGTGACCTCGTCGCCGACCTTGGTGTCCGGGACATCCGGCTTGTCGTCACCGGTCTTCACATCGGGCTTGTCCGGTTTAGGCTCATCGACCTTCGCATCGGGCTTGTCCGGCTTGGGGTCGTCCGTCTTCGCATCAGGTTTGTCCGGCTTGGGCTCGTCGACCTTCGCGTCGGGTTTGTCCGGCTTCGGTTCGTCGACCTTCGCATCGGGCTTGTCCGGCTTCGGATCGTCCGTCTTCGCGTCGGGCTTGTCGTCGGACTTGGGATCGCCGGCCCGCGGGTTGTCGTAGCGCGAGCGGTCGTCCTCGCGCTTGTCCTTGGGATCGTCGAGCGTCTCCCCGCCGTCCTTCGGCTCCGTCTTCACCACCGGCTTGTCATCAGCCGGTGTCCCGTCGACCTTGCCGTCCTTGGCGTCTTTGGCGTCCTTGCCGTCGGTCTTGGACTCGGTCTTGCCGTCGCCGTCGGCGCCCGTGCCGGGCACCGGCTCCTTGCCCGCGTCCGCCCCCTTGGGCGCGTCCTCGCGCTTCTCCAGCAGCGCCAGCCGCGTGGTGACGTCCTTGGACATGCCCTCCGCGGCCTCGGCCACCTGCCCCGGCCGGTGCGTGGCGCGGGTGGCCAGGCCGGCCGCGCTCATCACCAGGGTGACCCGCCCCTCGATGGTGCGCATCTCCCCCGCCGCCCGCTTCACCTCGGTCAGCAGGTCACGCACCAGTTTGGGGTCCATGCCGTCGAACTTGCCCATGGGCGAGCCACCTCCGCGCACCACGGTAGGCCGCCCACGCCCCTCGTGCCCCGCGTGATAATCAGCGGGTATCGCTGAGATCAGGCGTCGGTGGCGACGTATCCGACGATCCCGCGCAGCTTCTCCACCGGGATCGCCCCCGCCCGCAGCAGCCGCGGCACGGCGGTGGTCAGGTCGAGAATGGTCGAGGGGGTGTTGTCGCTGGTCGGCCCGGCGTCGAGGTAGACGGAGACCGACTCGCCCAGCTGGTCCTCCGCCTCGGTCGCGGTGGTGGCGGCCGGTGCGCCGGAGCGGTTGGCGCTGGAGACGGCCATTGGGCCGGTCTCCTTGAGCAGGTCGAGGGCGACGGGGTGCAGCGGCATGCGCAGCGCCACCGTGCCCTTGGTGTCGCCGAGGTCCCACGACAGCGCCCGGTTGGCCTTGCAGACGATGGTCAGCGGGCCGGGCCAGAAGGCGTCGATGAGGTCCTGGCCGAAGGGGCCGAGGTCCTCCACCAGCGCGTTGGCCGCGCGTACGGTGCCCACCAGCACGGGCGGCGGCATGTCACGGCCACGGCCCTTGGCCTCCAGCAGCGCGTTCACGGCGCTCTGGGTGAAGGCGTCGGCGCCGATTCCGTAAACGGTGTCGGTGGGCAGCACCACCAGCTCGCCCGTGCGAACCGCGGCCGCGGCCTCGGTCAGGCCCTCGGCGCGCTGGTCGGCGTCCGCGCAGTCAAATCGTCGTCCCACGACTCTGTCGGCCTCTCTGCGATCGGGGTGGTCGCCCGCATCCTAGTCCTGGCCCAGGCGGGCCGTGACGAACCTGTCCCGCCGGGTGAGATCCTGGCGCAGCCGTACGTCACGCCAGCCGTTGTCCTCCGGGAAGGTCAGGTAGACCGCCCGGCCCTGCTCGTCGGCGTGCTCGACCGCCACCCAGCCGCCCGGCCTGAGCAGGCGGCGGGCCGTACGCTCGACCGCGCGCACCTCCCCGAGGCCGTCGTCGCCGGTGCCGTAGAGCGCCCGCGAGGGGTCGTAGTCGCGCACCTCGGGATCGCGCGGCACGGCGCCGGGCGGGATGTAGGGCGGGTTGGAGATGACCAGGTCGACGGTGCCGTCGAGCTCGGGCAGGGCGCCGGCGAGGTCGTCGGGGTGCAGGTGGACCCGGCCCTGGCCGTGCTCGGCGATGTTGCGCTTGGCCCAGGTGTAGGCGCCGGGGTCGAGCTCGACGGCGTGCACCTCGGCCAGCGAGACCTCCTGGGCGATCGACAGCGCGATCGCGCCGGAGCCGGTGCCGAGGTCGACGACCAGCGGCTGGGTGACGTCCATGGCGCGCAGGAGTTCGATGGCCCAGCCGGCCATGACCTCGGTCTCCGGGCGCGGGACGAAGACGCCGGGACCGACCTCCAGCTCCAGGTAGCGGAAGTAGGCGTGGCCGGTGATGTGCTGCAGCGGCTCACGCGCCTCGCGCCGGGCGATGCCCTCCCAGAAGAGGGCGTCGAAGTCGGCGTCCTTGATCGTGTGCAACTCGCTTCTGCGCACGCCGTGGACGAACGCCGCGATCTCCTCCGCGTCGGTACGCGGGGACGGCACACCGGCCTCGGCCAGCCGGGCCGTTGCGTGAGCGATCTCGTCCAGCAGAAATGTCATGAGTGTTGTGCGAGCTTCTCCGCCATTTCGGCGTCGATCAGGGCCTGGGTCACGGCGTTGAGTTCACCGTCGAGAACCTGGTCGAGGTTATACGCCTTGAAGCCGACGCGGTGGTCGGAGATGCGGTTCTCGGGGAAGTTGTAGGTGCGGATGCGCTCGGAGCGGTCGACGGTGCGGACCTGCGACTTGCGCTCGGCCTGGGCCGCGGCCTCGGCCTCCTCCTGGGCGATGGCCAGCAGGCGGGCGCGCAGGATGCGCAGCGCCGACTCCTTGTTCTGCAGCTGGCTCTTCTCGTTCTGGCAGGAGACGACCACGCCCGTGGGCAGGTGGGTGATGCGCACCGCCGAGTCGGTGGTGTTGACGCTCTGGCCGCCGGGGCCGCTGGAGCGGTAGACGTCGATGCGCAGGTCGTTGGGGTCGATCTGGACATCGACCTCTTCCGCCTCGGGGTAGACCAGGACGCCGGCGGCGCTGGTGTGGATGCGGCCCTGCGACTCGGTGGCGGGCACCCGCTGAACGCGGTGGACGCCGCCTTCGAACTTCAGGCGCGACCACACGCCTTCGTCGCCCTTGGCCTTGATGCCGACGGTGACGTCTTTGTAGCCGCCGAGGTCGGAGTGCTGGGACTCGATGATCTCGGTCTTCCAGCCCAGGCGCTCGGCGTAGCGCAGGTACATGCGCAGCAGGTCGCCGGCGAACAACGCCGACTCCTCACCGCCCTCACCGGCCTTGATCTCCATGATGATGTCCTTGTCATCATTGGGATCGCGCGGGATGAGCAGGTGGCGGAGCTTCTCCTCCAGCTGCGGGATCCGGGCTTCGAGCTCGGCCGCCTCCTCGGCGAACGCCTCGTCCTCACCGGCCAGCTCCTTGGCGGCGGTGAGGTCCTCGCGCACGCTGTCGAGCTCGCGGTAGGTGCCGACGATCGGCGTCAGGTGGCGGTAGCGCTTGCCGAGCGTGCGCGCCTTGCCCTGGTCAGCGTGCACGGCGGGATCGGCGAGCTGCGTCTCCAGCTCGGCATACTCCTTGAGCAACTCGTCGAGATTCACCGTGCGTCCTTCGTGTCGTCCCTGCCGGCCGTATCACCAAGAACGCCGACCCGCCGCACAACGGGGTGCGTCGGGCCGGCGTCGGTGGAGCTACTTGGCCTTCTTGCCGAAGCGCTGCTCGAAGCGCGCCACCCGGCCACCGGTGTCGAGGATCTTCTGCTTGCCCGTGTAGAACGGGTGGCAGGCCGAGCACACGTCGGCGTGGATGACGCCGTTCTTGGCGGTGCTGCGGGTGGTGAAGGAGTTACCGCAGGTGCAGGTCACCTGGGTGACGTGGTACTCCGGGTGGATGTCGCTCTTCATCTGAAGTCCTTTCGGGGTGCGGTCGCCGGGTCGCCTCACGATGGCTGCGCGCGTTCGCACACTGGCTTGGGTGCGCGCGGCGGGAACCGGTACCGCTTCGGTTCAGCTACCAGTGTGCCAGACGTTGCAACCATCCCAGGCCACCAGGCATTCCCTCGATCTTGATGGCGATTTCACCTGGGTCACACTAGGCTCCCGCGCATCAAACCTAGCTTTCTTCCCAAAAAGGACACCCATCGATGATGAGAAAGGTGCGGTTGCTGCTCGCGACCGCCACGGGGGCCGCCGTTCTCCTCGGAGGCGCGGGACTCACAGCCTCGGCTGCCACGGCTTCCACCTCGCAGAGCGCCGCCGCCGGGGACATCAGCGGCGTTTCCGCCAGCAACACCTACGTGCCGGGTAGCGGCAGCGTCACCGCCGCCATCGGCTTCGTTCTGCAGAACCCGCTGGGCACCAACAAGGACCAGCCCGTCCAGGCCGACGTGTCGGCCGAGATCACGCCCCCCGGCAAGAGCTCGCGGAGTGTCGGCATCAGCTACACGCCGCCGCAGAAGAACAGCGACGGCACGCTGCCCGGCACGGCCTCCGGGACCGGCTCGTTCACCATCTCCAGCGACGACCCGTCCGGCGCCTGGACCCTGGTCTTCAAGGTCAACCGGGGCGGCTCGACGGGCACCGACACGGTCACGGTCAACGTCACCGGCAAGACGGCCGGCATCAGCGCCTCGGTCTCGCCCGACCCCGTCAACCTGCGCAAGGGCCGCGAGGTCCAGGTGGACGTCCGGGCCTCGGTCAAGGACGCCGGCTCGGTCAGCGCCAAGCTCGTCAGCGACGAGACCAACGAGTACTACGACCTCGGCACGCTGAGCCAGGACTCCTACGCCGGCTCCTACAGCGGCAGCACCTACTTCAGCGACGACACCGACCCCGGCCAGTGGACCCTCGTCGTCACCGCCACCCGCGGCAACGAGTCGTTCAAGGCCGAGGTCGGCTTCAGCGTCGTCGCCCCCGAGGACGGCGTCTCCAAGAAGGCCAAGACCAGGGTCACGCTGACCGTGCCCAAGAAGAAGCTGGCCAAGACCTTCAAGATCTCCGGCAAGGCGTACAAGTCCGGCAAGGGCTACTCGAAGAAGACCCTGCAGATCTACTACAAGGCCAAGGGGACCAAGTCGTACAAGCTGATCGACGTGGTCAAGACCACCTCCACCGGCTCGTACGCCAAGAAGATCACCGTCAAGAAGGACGGTTACGTCAAGGTGAAGGTCCCGGGCACCAGCAAGACCAGGACCGCCTGGTCGCCGCAGAAGTTCGCCGACCTCAAGTAAGCCCTCTGCGCACACGGCCCGCGTCCGGCTGCGGACGCGGGCCGTTCTAGCGTCCGAGGTAGGCCAGCACGGCCAGCACCCTGCGGTGGTCCTCGGGGGCCGGGCCCAGGGCGAGCTTGGCGAAGATGCCGGAGATGTGCTTCTCGACGGCGCCTTCCTTGACCGTCAGCCGGGTGGCGATGGCGGTGTTGGAGCGTCCTTCGGCCATGAGCGCCAGCACCTCGCGCTCGCGCGGCGAGAGCGTCTCCATCGGCGAGCCGCGACGCTGCCTGCCCAGCAGTTGCAGGACCACCTCGGGATCGATCACCGTGCCGCCCGCGGCCACCTGCCGGACCGCCGCCAGGAACTCCGCGACGTCGGAGATGCGCTCTTTCAGCAGGTAGCCGACCGCCGGGCCCATCAGGTCGGCGGCGTAACGCTCCTCCACGTACTGCGACAACACCAGGATCGGGAAGCCCGGCCGCGCCCTGCGCACCTCGAGCGCGGCGCGCAGTCCTTCGTCGGTGTTGCTGGGCGGCATGCGCACGTCCACGACGGCCAGGTCGGGCCGGTGCTCGCGCACCGCCGTCACCAGGGACGGGCCGTCGCCCACCGTGGCCACCGTCTCGATGCCGCCGTCCGCCAGCAGCCGGGCCAGGCCCTCACGCAGCAGCACCGAGTCCTCCGCGATCACCACGCGCATGGGCCCAGGACTACCACGCGCACGGCAGGTCCGCGCGGACCAGCGTCGGTCCGCCCACGGGGCTGCTCACCACCAGCACGCCGTCGATGGTCGCCGCCCGGTCCGCCAGGCCCGCCAGCCCGCCGCCCTGCTCCAGGCTCGCGCCGCCGATCCCGTTGTCCCACACCTCGACCACGACCTGCTGCCCCTGGCGCGCGACCCGCACCGACGCCTCGGTCGCGACGGCGTGCTTGGCCATGTTCGCCAGCGACTCGGCCACGATGTAGTAGGCGATGCTCTCCACGGCCGCGGGCGGCCGGTCGCCCAGCTCCACCACGGTGTCCACGCCGATGGGCGCCCGCGCGGCCAGCGCCGACAGGGCGGCGTCCAGCCCTCTGTCGGTGAGGATGGCCGGGTGGATGCCCCGCGCGAGGTCGCGCAGCTCGGCGATGGCCGCTCTGGTGCCGGTGTGGGCCTGTTCCAGGAGTTCCTTGACCTGCTCCGGGTCGTCGTCCAGCTTGGTGCGGGCCCGTCCCAGGTCCATGGCGACCGACAGCAACAGCAGTTGCGCGCCGTCGTGCAGGTCCCGTTCGATCCTGCGCCGCTCCGCCTCCGCCGCGTCGATGCCCCTGGCCCGGCTGGCGCGCAGCCGCTCCTCCTCGCCGCCGCCGAGCAGGGCCGCCGCGAGCGTGCCGTGCAACAAGCTCAGGCCGCGTACGGCATAGGCCAGCAGCACGACCATCGCCAGGCCCGCCAGCATGGCCAGCATCCGCACCGGCAGCGTGTCCGCCGCCATCTCGGTCCCGAACCTGAACTCCGCCGTGAACGACGCGCTGATCAACCCGAGGGCGACCGCCCCCAGCACCCACACCACGACGAACTCCAGCAGGCTCACCGGCGCCATCAGCGCCAGATAGCCCAGATCCCGCCAGGTCGCCGGATCCTTCAGCAGCCACCGCAAATGGTTGAACAACCCGCGCTCGGGACGCCGCCGGTAGGGATCGGCGATCTTCACCCCGAACGCCAGCCGTACCATCCTGCGCTCCAGCATGGCTGCCCCACGCCAGGCCACCATGATCGCCAGGGCCAGCGGAAAGCCGATCCAGACCGCCATCATCGCCAGCGAGATCGTGCCCCCGAAGACCACGAGCAGCGACCAGGCCAGCCCGAAGGCGGCACTCACCATCAGGTACGGCAACGCCCGCCAGGTACGCGGATCGACCAG
Organism: Nonomuraea typhae; assembly: GCF_009760925.1. Taxonomy (GTDB): domain Bacteria; phylum Actinomycetota; class Actinomycetes; order Streptosporangiales; family Streptosporangiaceae; genus Nonomuraea; species Nonomuraea typhae. Next base: position 265,247 of record NZ_VRLV01000007.1, on the reverse strand, counting down.
CACGCCGATGGGCCCGTTCGCCCCGAACGGCACCCGCTCACGCAACGCCTCGTCCACGCTCTCAGCCTGCCTGGCAGGAGGGAGTTCGTGAATGCAGCCAGCGCCACGTTCGAGGTGGGGTTAACCCCACCAACGCGAAGGGCGGCGGGGATGACCCCCGCCGCCCTGCAGCTCGCGACTAGTCGCGGTCGTTGCTCACGGTCGTCTTCTGGACCTGCAGGAGGAACTCCGCGTTGGACTTCGTCTCCTTCATCTTCTCCAGAAGCAGCTCCAGCGCCTGCTGCATGTCGAGCGCGTGCAGCACCCGGCGCAGCTTCCAGACGATCTGCAGCTCCTCCTTGGCCATGAGGATCTCTTCCTTACGGGTACCGGACGCGTCGACGTCCACCGCCGGGAAGATGCGCTTGTCGGCCAGGGAGCGGTTGAGCTTGAGCTCCATGTTGCCGGTGCCCTTGAACTCCTCGAAGATGACCTCGTCCATCTTGGACCCGGTCTCCACCAGCGCGGTGGCGAGGATGGTCAGCGAGCCGCCGTTCTCGATGTTGCGCGCGGCGCCGAAGAAGCGCTTCGGCGGGTAGAGCGCGGTCGAGTCGACACCACCGGACAGGATGCGGCCCGACGCCGGCGCGGCCAGGTTGTAGGCGCGGCCGAGACGGGTGATCGAGTCGAGCAGCACGACCACGTCGTGGCCCAGCTCCACCAGGCGCTTGGCGCGCTCGATGGCGAGCTCGGCGACGGTGGTGTGGTCCTCGGCGGGGCGGTCGAAGGTCGAGTGGATGACCTCGCCCTTGACCGAGCGCTGCATGTCGGTGACTTCCTCGGGCCGCTCGTCGACGAGGACGACCATGAGGTGGCACTCGGGGTTGTTGCGGGTGATCGCGTTGGCGATCGACTGCAGCACCATCGTCTTACCGGCCTTGGGCGGCGAGACGATCAGACCGCGCTGGCCCTTGCCGATGGGCGAGACGAGGTCGATGATCCTGGTGGTCAGGATGTTCGGCTCGGTCTCCAGGCGCAGGCGCTCCTGCGGGTAGAGCGGCGTCAGCTTGTTGAAGTCCGGGCGGCTGCGCGCCTGCTCCGGGTCCATGCCGTTGACGGTGTCGAGGCGGACCAGGGCGTTGAACTTCTCACGGCGCTCGCCCTCGCGCGGCTGCCGGACGGCGCCGGTGACGACGTCGCCCTTGCGCAGGCCGTTGCGGCGGATCTGGGCCAGCGACACGTAGACGTCGTTGGAGCCCGGCAGGTAGCCGCTGGTGCGCACGAAGGCGTAGTTGTCGAGGATGTCGAGGATGCCGGCGATCGGGATGAGCACGTCGTCGTCGCCGATGACCGGCTCGTTGCCGTCGAAGCGGTCGCGGCCGCGGCCGCGGTTGCGCTCCCTGAAGCGGCCCCGGCGCCCGCCGCGGCGGTCGTCGTCGTCGCCCGCGCCACCGCGGTCGTCACGGCGCTGGTCATCGCGGCGCTGGTCATCGCGGCGCTGGTCGCCGCCACGCTGGTCGCCGCGGCTGCCCGCGTCCACCGTGCGCTGGTCGGCACGGCCGCCCTCGCCACGGTCGTTCCCCGTGCGCTCGCCGCGCTCGCCACGGTCGCCGCCCCGCTCACCGCGGTCGCCGCGGTCGTTGCGGTCGCCGCGGTCGTTGCGGTCGTTGCGGTCGCCGCGGTCGTTGCGCTCACCGCGCTCGCGCCGCTCGCCACGGCTGCGGCGCTCCCTGCGGCTCTCGCGCTCCCCACGGTCGCGGGACTCGCCCTGCGTCTGGTCGGCCGGCTGCTCGACGACGGCGGGCGCCGCCGCCACGACCGGCTCGTCCGGCACGGTCACGGCCACCGGCTCGGGGGCCGCGACCACCGGCTCGGCCGCCGCCGGGGCGCTCGTCTCCTCCACGGGCTTGCGGGAACGTTCCCTCCTCGTGCGGGTGGGCCGCTCCGCGGCGGGCGCCGGCTCGGCCGCGGCTACCGGGGCCTCCGCGGCGGCCGGAGCCGCCGGGGCACTGTCACCGGAACCGCCGCCCTGCTTCTCCTGGATGGCCGCGATCAGCTGGCTCTTCCGCATGCGTCCGGTCCCGCTGATGCCGAGCTCGGCGGCGATCTTCTGCAGCTCGGGCAGCACCTTGGCGGACAGGCCGGTGCCGGAGCGACGCGCACGAGGCTTGGCCGCGGCACGAGTGGGGGTGTCGCCGGACGCGGGCTGCGCAGATGAGCCCGATGCGTCGGAGAGGAGTTCGGTGGTGTCGCTCAACTAAAAGGTCCTTCCCAGGGGTCGGGCGCCGGCTTTGCTGAACCGGGCGTCCCGGAGGTGCTGTCGATCCGGCGGGACAGACCGGGTCGGGGTGCACGCTGCGATCTTCGGCCGCCGCGCAGGTCGGCCGCCACTATTGGGGAGGGGCTCGTCCAGGCCGCCACAGGTCGGTGGCGCGTGGAGGACACCCCTCAGATTGCTGTCGCCAGCCAGATGTCGAGATGATTCGAACGCGCAGATCCCCATAGTCGTCGCCTCGCGTTGGACCAACCGGGTGTAGGCCAACGGGAGACGCCGGGTTCCGGGGAGACAGCCGCGCTGCTCACGCCTCGCGACGTGAAGCATGATGCAGCGATGTGTGGCTGACAAGCACGCACCCAACAAGGGGGCATCTGGTGCGGCTATCAGCCTAACATCACCAGCGCACACGGCTATTCCCTGAAGGTCTAAAGAGGCATCAGCGTGTCTCGGGGAACTGAACGTTCGCACCATCCGGGTCGACGTCCATTTGCTGGATGTGCCAGTCATTACCCACTTCTGGCGCGATCAAATCCTGCGTATCCGGTGTGGAAAACACAAGAACCGTGGGCCCCGCACCCGAAACGACCGCGGGCACGCCCACCGCACGCAGACGTTCTACCAGATCCGCGCTACCAGGCAGGGCAGGCGCGCGGTAATTCTGGTGGAGACGATCTTCCGTTGCGGCCATGAGCAGGCTGTTCTCCGGTCGGAGCGTCAGCGCGGCGATCAGCAGCGCGGATCGGCCGGCGTTGAAGGCGGCGTCCTTGTGGGGCACTTCCTTCGGCAGCAGGCCACGTGCGGCCTCCGTGGACAGCCGCGCCGACGGAATCAGCACGACCGGACGGATTCTCGCATGGGGGGTGAGTTTCACCATATGTGGTGATCCCCCATGGTCGGTCCATGAAATCGTCAGACATCCGGCCAGACAGGGCGCGACGTTGTCGGGGTGACCCTCCATCTCCGTGGCCAGGGCGAACACCTCGTCGTCGGAGAATGTTCGCGCAGAGCCGAGCGCGCGGGCCGCCAGGATGCCGGCGACGATCGCGGCCGAGGACGAGCCCATGCCGCGGGCGTGCGGGATGCGGTTGCGGCAGTGCAGGCGGATGCCCGGCGGCTGCGCCATGCCCATCCGGTCGAACGCCTTGCGCATCGCCCGGACGACCAGGTGACCTTCACCGAGGTCGAGCTCGCCTTCGCCCTCCCCCTCGACGCTCACCTGGACACGATCCCCCGTGAGTTCCGCCTCGACCTCGTCGTACAGGCCGAGCGCGAGACCGAGCGCGTCGAAACCGGGCCCGAGATTCGCCGACGTCGCGGGCACCCGAACAGTGATCAATGTGGTTCTTATCCCTCGTTCGTTAGGCGAGATTGAGCGCGCCCGCCGCCGCGTGGACGTCGATCGGGATCGTCACCGGGGCCGGAGCGCCGGAGATGGCCCAGTCCGGGTCCTTCAGGCCGTTGCCCGTGACCGTGCAGACGATGCGCTGACCGGGATCCACCAGGCCGTTGGCGTGCGCCTGCAGCAGACCGGCCACGCTGGCCGCCGAGGCGAGCTCGACGAAGACGCCCTCCTCCTGGGCCAGCAGCTTGTAGGCGGCGGCGATCTGCCGGTCGGTGACCGACTGGATGACGCCGCCGGAGTCGTCCCTGGCCGCCTCCGCGAGCTTCCAGGACGCCGGGTTGCCGATGCGGATCGCCGTGGCGATCGTGTGCGGACGGCTCACCGGGGCACCGTTGACGATCGGCGCCGCGCCGCTGGCCTGGAAGCCGAACATGCGCGGCCGCTTGGTGGATACTCCGTCGCCGGCGTACTCCTGGTACCCCATCCAGTACGCCGAGATGTTGCCCGCGTTGCCCACCGGGATGCAGTGGATGTCCGGGGCGTCGCCGAGCGTGTCGACGATCTCGAAGGCCGCCGTCTTCTGGCCCTGCAGGCGGTACGGGTTCACGGAGTTGACCAGCGCGATCGGGTACTCCGACGACAGCTTGCGCGTCATCTCCAGGCAGTCGTCGAAGGAGCCCTCGACCTGCAGCAGCGTCGCCCCGTGCACCAGCGCCTGGGCCAGCTTGCCCATCGCGATCTTGCCGCGGGGCACCAGCACCGCGCAGGTGAGCCCCGCGCGCACCGCGTAGGCGGCGGCCGAGGCCGAGGTGTTGCCGGTGGACGCGCAGATGACCGCCTTCGCGCCCTCCTCGACGGCCTTGCTGATGGCCATCGTCATGCCGCGGTCCTTGAAGCTGCCGGTCGGGTTGGCGCCCTCGACCTTCAGGTAGACGTCACAGCCGGTCAGCGCGGAGACCCGATGGGCCGGGACCAGCGGCGTGCCGCCTTCCAGCAGCGTGACGACCGGCGTCTTCGTGGTGACCGGAAGCCGCTCTCGGTACTCCTCGATGAGGCCACGCCACGACCTAGCCATGATGACTCCCTACCTGCGGTGTTGGGCACCGAGTGTACGGGCTCGCGCCCGGGCGCGCGGAGCGGCGTCCACGGGATGGACATCGGCTCGTCTTTTCATGAAATATTCAGCATCCCCGGCTAGGGTTCTCCGCCAGGGGGTCCTCACTATGAACGCGCGTCCTGCTCTGCGGCAGAACGACTATTCACCGCTCACGCCACCGGAGCTCGGCGCGTGGTCGCCGTCCCTGTCGGTGAGCGTCGTGATTCCGGCCCACGCTGGGCCGTACCTGCAGTTCACGCTCGCCGCGCTGGCCGCGCAGAGCTACCCGGACCATCTCATGGAGGTCCTGGTCGTCGACGACGGCAGCTGCCCGCCGATCGAACTGCCCGAGATCCGCCCCTTCAACACCCGCGTCGTCCGGGTCGACGCGGGCTGGGGCATCTCCAACGCCGTCAACACCGGGGTGCTGGCCGCCGACGGCGAGATCATCCAGCGGCTCGACGCCGACATGGTGCCTGACCGCCGGCACATCGAGGCGCTCGCGCGCTGGCACCACGTGACCGACTATCTGGTCACGATCGGGATGAAGCGCTTCGTCGAACCGCCGCCGCTCAGGGCGGAGCAGGTCTACCGGGCGGGACACCTGGCCGACCTGTTCGACCTGGACAACGCGGTGGCGAGCTCCACCGAGGCGACGATCGCCAAGACCGACGGGCTGCGCAAGAGCCGCAACCCCTACCACGTCTGCACAGGACCGACCTTTGCCCTTCCCAGGGAGGTCTTCCACGCCGTGGGCGGTCTCGACCCGAACGTCCTGCGCGGCGAGGACACCGAGTTCGCCTACCGCCTGGCCATGCACGGCGTCGTCTTCATCCCCGACGAGGCGGCGCAAGCCGTCCACCTGGGCCTGCCCGCCCAGCGCGTGGACAAGGACCGCGCCGTCCGCGCCGTGGAGCCGCACCTGGCCCACCGCATCCCGCTCCGCCGCGACCTGCGCAAGGACCGCGGCCGCCGCTGGCTGGTGCCGTACGTGGAGGTGGTCCTGGGCGTCCGGGACTCCACCCCCGATGCCGTACGGCAGGCCGTCTCGGCCGCCCTGGACGGCAAACTCCAGGACGTCGTCGTCACCCTGGTCGCCCCTTGGTCCCAGCTGCCGCCCGGCCGCCGCTCCGTCCTGGACGACCCGGACTTCGACCTGCGCTTCCTGCGCGACCTGTACGCCTGCGACGACCGCATCCGCCTGGCCGACGAGCCCTCCGGCTCCCCCGCCCCCATCCCGTTCCGCTACCGCGGACCCGTGGACGTGCCCCTCCACCGCTCGACGCTGGAGCGGATGGTGGAAACGATCCAGAAGGACCTGGAGGGCATCCTGGTCGTCGATCTGGAGGACGGCCGCACCGCCCGCCTGGAGCGCACCTCCGCCCTGGCCCGCGCCCGGCTGCTGGCCGGCCCGCTGGACGACGTGGACGCGGTCATCGCCCAAACCCACGGCGTACGGCACGCCACGCCGGCCCGCTACTGGCCCGCGCCTCAGCCCGCTGCCCCCGCGCCCATCCAGATCACGCCCCAGGTGGAGGAGCGCACCCTCCTGAACCGCCTCCGGTCGGCGCTGCGCCCCAACTGATCCGGGGCGGGTTACCCGGTAAGGGGCACCCGGTGGCCGGGCCCGTGCCGCCGGCCCCAGGCGTTGGCTCAAGCCGGTCAGCCAGGCTTTCGGGTCCAGGCGCGTTTGAGGGAGGCGGCCAGGAGGGCGCGGAGGCCGCGTTGGGTGCGGTTGGCGGCGGTGAGCTGGCGGCGGAGGGTGCCGACTTCGCGGCGGAGTTCCACGGCGCTCTTGCGCCACCGGCCGGCTTCGTCGCGCCATTTGGCCACCTGGCCACGCAGGCGTTCGGTCTCCTTGGCCAGGCGGACCGTCTCGGCCTGGGCGTCCAGGCGGGTGCGGAGGGCGCTGCGGCGGCCCAGGGGGATGTCGGGGGTGGTGGTGAAGCCGTAACTGTCGCCTTCCACCCAGGTCACTCCGGAGACGTCGTCCACCGCGTCGTCCAGGTCTTCGCCCGGGCGGGTGACCAGGGCGGCTCTGGCGAAGGAGGCGGTGCGCTCCAGGCGGGCGCGGACCAGGCCCTCGGGGGATTCGGACAGGAGGATGTTGATCAGGCCGAGCCCTTCGTCGCGGGCCAGTTCCAGCAGCTTGGCCAGGCCGTCTTCCGCCGGGGCCCAGCCGGCGGGCAGGCGGAGGATCCAGGGGATGGCGGGCGAGACGTCCTCCGTTTCGGCCAGCCGTACCCGGGGGTCGTGCCGGTAGTGGCCGTGGACCAGGGCCAGGTCGAGGTTGGGGTCGGTCAGGGGGTGGCGGCGGTCGGGGGTGAGGTCCTGCCAGGGTCCGGTCAGGGTGACGCTCACGTCGGGGATGGTGCCGGCCAGGACCGTGTCCACGGTGGCGCGGACGGTTTCGTAGCCGGTGGTGCCGTCCACGAGCACGGCCACGTACGGCACCTTCCAGGTGCGGCCGGGGTGGGAGCGGAGCCAGCGGTAGGCCGGGATGCGGTCGGCGACGTAGGCGTGGCTGATGCGGTCGATGGGCGCCTTGTCGCGCATGCGCATCGTGGGGCCGAGGTGGTAGGCGCGGGCCAGGGGTTCGGGGACGAAGACGGCGCCGGCCTGGGCCAGGCGGTAGCCCATTTCGGTGTCCTGGCCGAGGATGAGGTCTTCGTCCATGGGGCCGGCGGCGGCGATGAGGCGGGCGTTGACCGAGGTGGCGCCGCCGACGTGGATGCTGAAGGGGCGTTGCGGGTTGTCCGTGAGGCCGCGGGTGCGCTCGACGAGGTCGACGATCCAGGCGTGCGGCTGGGCGGGTTCGAGGGCCTTTTCCAGGTCGTCGGGGAGTTCGGCGGGGATGGGGGCGTCGGTGAAGCGGATGTATCCGGTCACGGCCAGGTAGGCGGCGCGGTGGTGCCAGCGCATGTGGGCTTCCACGGCGCCGGGGGTGAGGAGGACGTCGGAGTCCAGCCAGTGGATGACGTCGCCGGTGGCGTGGGCCAGGCCGGTGTTCCTGGCGGCGGCGCGGCCGGGGGCCGGGCAGGTCAGGAGCGTCGTGCCGGCCGGGGCGTCGGCGGGGAGGCGCAGAGGCGGGCTGCTGCCGTTGTCGACGACGATGATCTCGGTCAGGCGCTCGGGGTAGGTCTGCCGGGCCAGTGCTTGAAGGACCAGGTCGAGGCGGTGCTGCCCGCCGTACGCGGGGATGATCACGCTGACCGTGAGCGCCGGCGTCCAGACGGCGGGCGGCTCGAGCGCCCGGTAGTCGTTGCCTTTGACCCTCATGCGGCTTCCAGGATCGCGCTCGGCCGGAAGCCGCGCCACTGGTTGGCGGCGACCTTCAGGAAGTGGGCGAGGGGCAGTTGCCAGGTGTGCTCGTCGCCGAGGGTACGGCGGAGCATGTAGCCGAGCCCGTGGGTGCGGTAGATGCGGGCTCCCTGGGCCTGGGCGGCTGTGAGGAAGCCCTTGTCCACCGCCCGAGGTAACGCAGGAAATCCCCCTATAGACCGAAATTTCGCCAATGAAAGGAAAATGGTGCCGCCTGCCACGTGATCCGCCCACACCTCACTCGGGTACGCGGCGCCACTGGCGAAGGTCACCCGGCGGATCGTGGTGTGCAGCGGCTCGAGGTAGAAGAACTCACCGGTGGCGCCCACGATGTCCGCGCCGGTGGCCCGCAGGGTCAGCACCAGGTCGGACAGGTGTTCGGGGCCGTACCAGTCGTCGTCATCCCATTTGGCGAGATAGTCACCGCCGGCCCGGGCTGCGGCGAGGTTCAGCACGTCGCCGAACGACGCCTGCGACACCACGCACGACACCGGCAGCGGCGCCGCCTCGATCACCTCCCGCACCTCGTCGTACGGCACGCCGTGCAACCCGATCACCGCCTCGACCTCGACCTGCCGTTGCCGTGCCATCTGCGCCAGCGCCCCGGCCAGCAGGTGCGGCCGCCTGGTGGCCATGACCACGCTCACCGACGGGGGCGGCCCGAGCCCCGCCACCTCGCCGGCCGGCGTGCGCCCGGCCAGCCGGGCGGCCAGGCGGCGCAGCCGTACGCTGTGCTCCTCGCGGCGCAGGTCGGCCAGGCAGCGCAGGCCGCCGGTGGGCGCGCAGGCGAGCCAGTCGCGGTCGGTGAGCAGCGCGGCCAGTTCCGCCGGGACCCACGCGGGCGCCCGTGACGCGGTCAGCGGCACTCCGGCGGCGGCCAGCCGGACCAGTTCCGCCAGGGGGACGGGCTCGGCAGGCCACTCGATGTCGAGGCCGCGCAGGGGGCGCAGCGCGGGGATGTCCATGCGGGCGTCCGGCGCTCCCTCGGTCCGCCAGGCACGGCCGCGCCAGGTCAGGCGGGCCAGTCCCTTCTCCGGCGTGCGCCGGAATCCGCAGGGGGTGACGGTCATGAACGTCGGGCTCCTCCGCCGCAGGGGGACTGAAGTCGGCGCCTACCTTACGCCGCTTTTACTGCCGAGTAGGGGGCCGAATCCCATTCGTTACGGCACCTGCCGCAGGTCACGAGGTGGCGGCTCCCAGATTCCGTTCAGGAACTTATGGCACGTTAACTTGTGCCTGTTTATTAGGGTGTCAATATCCCCATCTGCCACCCAAGTCGCGACAAGGATAGTTATGCGGATGCTCTCGACTCGCCGGGCAGCGGCGACGGCCGCGGCTGTCGGGGTGCTCGCCCTCGTGGTGCTCCTGCTCACCGGCGTGTTCACGCTCGCGGCGGCGGCCGTCGCCGCCGCGCTGCTCGTCTCCCTGGCCGCCCTCGCCTTCCTCGTGCTGACCATGCGCCGCCTGGACGGCAAGGCCCAGCGCATCGACCTGCGCGTGAAGAAGAACGAAACGTCCCACGCGGCCAACGCCGCCACCCTCAAGCGCATCGAGACCCGGCTGGAGGAGCTGTCGCGGGCCGTCGAGGAGAGCGCCGCCCGCCGTACCGAAGACCTGAGCGCCATCCTGGTCTCGCTCGGCGAGGACCGCGTCAACGCCATGGCCCACGCCCGTGAGGTCGAACGGCTACGCGAAGAGGTGCGGGCACTGGGCTCGGCATGAGGCGCGTCAGGCACAACGACTACGGTCCCCTGGAGCCACCGGCCATCGGGGACTGGCGGCCCGACCTGCGCGTCTCCGTGGTCATCCCGGCCTACAACGACCAGGAGGGGCTCGACCGCACGCTCACCGCGCTGGCCAAGCAGACCTACCCCGCCGAGCTGACCGAGATCGTCGTCGCCGACGACGGGAGCACGCCGCCGCTGTCCGCCCCGGGCGCCCGCGTGGTGCGGGTGGCGGACGGCTGGGGCCGGGGCGCGGCCCGCCAGGCGGGGGCCGAGGCCGCCACGGGCGCGGTCGTCCACTGGCTGGACGCCGACATGATCCTCGACGAGGAACACCTGGAAGCGCACATGCGCTGGCACCACCTGCTCGACCACGCGGTGGTGATCGGCGACACCAGGTTCGTCGGCGAACTCGGCGAAGAGGGCGCGCCCAGCGACTACGTCGCCAAGACGCTCGCGTCCACCCGGATGCTGCGTGACGCCGGCGCGAGCGCCTACCTGCTGCACACCGGCGCCTCCACCTCCGTGCGCGCCGACCTGCTGCGCGCCGCCGGAGGCGTGGACGTCACGCTCAACATGGCCGAGGACACCGACCTCGGCTACCGCCTCGCCCAGGCCGGCGCCGTCTTCATCCCCGACCCCGCGGCCAGAGGGTGGCACGTCGGGCCGTCCACGGTGATGCTCCGCGAGAAGGAAGTACACCGGCACAACTGGTCATACCTCGGCGATCTCCTCCCCGATCTCCGCTGGCTGCGCACCCATCCCCGCCGCCAGTGGCGCGTGCCGTACGTGCGGATCGTCACCGAGGCCATCACCTACGAAGACACCCGCGCCACCGTCGACGCCGCGCTGGCCGGGACCGTCGCCGACACCGCCGTCACCATCACCGGCCCCTGGGACCTGCTCACCGGCGAGCGCCGCGCCAGCCTCGACGACCCCCACCTCGACCTGCGCCTCCTGCACAACCTCTACGCCCACGAGCCGCGCGTCACCCTCGCCGGGAACGCGCCCGCCTCCGTGGCGCCCACCCCGTTCCTGCTGCGCCTCCCCGCCGGATGGGCGCCGGGCGCCGACACCCTCGCCCAGCTGGTACGGCTGGCCGACCAGGACACCCTCGGCCTCGTCTCCATCGCGCTGGCCGAGAACCAGGACGGCGTGCTGGCCGCCCGGCTGGAGCGCACCGCGGCCTTCGCCCGGGCGGCCCGGTTCACCGGCCCCGCCGACGACCTGGTGGACGAGATGTTCGGCGCGGTGTGGGTGAGCGGGTCCGAGTACGGCTTCGCCACCGGCACCGGCATCGAGCCCCCGGCCGGGGACCCGGCCAAGTGGCGGGCCCTGGCCGCCAAGCGCGCCGCCGAGGTGAAAGAGCTGGAGGCCACGGTCGAACGGCTGACGGCCGAGGTGGAACGCCTGTCCCAACCGGCCGAGCAGGAACAGCCGCCGCCACCCGACGGCCCCCTGGCCGCGCTGCTCCGGCGCATGAGGAAGAGCGGATGACCATGATTGCCACCCTCCTCGCCGACCTGCCCGGCGCACAGGTCTTCGTGGCCGGCATCGACGAGGTCGTCGACGGCGTGGACCTCGACCGCGACCTCCTGGAACCGCCCACCGGCAAGGAACGCGCCCCCGCCGTCCTGGTCATCGCCCGCACCCCGGCCGACCTGCGCCGCGCCGCCACCCTGCACAAGCTGCTGCCCGACACCACCAGAGTCGTCGTCGCCGTCCTCGACACCCCGCCCGCCCATCCGGCCCCGGTGCCCACGCCGACCCCGGCACACCGGTGGCGCTCCCTCAGCGAGCTGCGGGTCTACCAGCCCAAGGACCGGGTCTGGGTGGTGGACGCCAAGTTCTCGGCGCCCACCCCGGCCGGCCGTACCGTGACCGCGACCGCCCGCGCCTTCGCCGGCCACCGCCTCGACGTGATCGCCGCGCCCGCGGCGGCCATCGCCGGGGTGGGCGCGGCCGACTGGCGGCCCGGCGACCCCAACGCCACGCCCGCCGAGGTGAGCGGCCCCGTCCCCGAGCGGGTCGGCGCCCCGGGCAGCGACCTGGTGCTGCGGACCCTCGACGACCCGGCCGTGGGCCCTGGGGAAACGCCCCTGGCCAGGGCCGCCGAAGCCGCCTGGGAGGGCGACGAGACGCCCGTCGAACGGCCCACCACCCGCGCGGCCAGCTGGGAACAACTCGGCCGCCCCGGCGGCGCCGAACTCCCGCTGGCCGACCCGGACGTGCTCGCCGAGCCGTCCATGATCCCGCCGGTGGACGAGCGGCTGGTCAACCCCAGCGGCTTCGTCACCACGCCCTCGCGCGGCATCGCCGCCCTCACCGAGCGTGAGGGCCGCTGGTCGGTCGTGCTCGACGGCAAGGTCGTGACCGCGTTCGCCGAGTCCGGCGGGGTCACCGACGCCGACGTGGCCCGGCTGCGGCAGATCCGCGGCGTCGAGGTCACCTGGCAGCACGCCCACAGCGGGCCGCTGGCGGCCGTCCGCGTACTGGCCGGGCTGGCGGCGGCCGGAGTGCCGCTGGTCTCGCCCACACCCGTGCCCCGGTGGGCGGGGGCGCTCGGCGAGCCGCTGGCCGGGCTGCTCGAGTCCGCGCCCGACCTGGCCGACGACCTGCGGCGCGAGGAACACAGCATCCGGCTGCGCCGTACCGCGCTGCGCACGCACGGGGTCGCCGCGCGCTGGGAGCAACTCGGCGCGCCCGCGCCCGTGCCGCCGCTCACCTCCGTCCTGCTGGCCACCCGGCGCGCCGACATGGTCGGATTCGCGCTCGACCAGATCGCCAGGCAGCGGGATGCCCAGTTCGAGGTCATTCTCGCCCTCCACGGCGTGCCCGCCGGGCATCCCGACGTGACCGCCGCGACCGCCGCCTTCGACGGCCAGCTCACGATCTACGAGGCTCCGGCGTCGCAGATCTTCGGCGAGGTGCTCAACGAGGCGGCCGCCCGTGCCTCCGGGTCATTTCTGCTGAAAATGGATGACGACGACTGGTACGGGCCCGATTTCCTGTCCGACCTGCTTCTGGCCCATGGGTACTCCGGGGCGCAGGTCGTCGGGACCGTCCCCGAGTTCGTCTATCTGTCGTCGATCGACGTCACCGTGCACCGCAAGCAGATCACCGAGCAGATCACCAGCTTCGTCGCCGGCGGCACCATCCTCGTCGAACGCTCCGCCTTCCAGGCCGTCGGCGGCTTCCGCCCGCTGCGCCGATCCGTCGACACCCAGTTCCAGGAGGCGCTGCAGGCGGCCGGCGGCCAGATCTACCGCACCCACGGCCTCGGCTACATCCTGCGCCGCGGCCCCGCGGCCAACCACACCTGGCAGGAGCCGATCGGGACATTCCTGCAACGCAACCGCCGGCAGTGGCGCGGCTTCCGCCCCTGCGCGCTCATGGAGCTGGAAGGGAGCACACGGGTATGACGGGGGACCAGGCGTCGGGGGACCGGATACCGGAAGCCCCGGTACCGGGGAACCGGATATCGGCGGACCAGATGTCGGGACACCCGGTACCGGGGAACCGGGTATCGGCAGACCAGATGTCGGGACAGCCGGTACCGGGGAACCAGGCCAGGATCCGGCACAACGACTTCGGCGCCCTGAAACCGCCCGCCCTGGGCGACTGGACGCCCCGGCTGAGCGTCACCGTCGTCATCCCCGCCCACGACCGCCAGGAGACGCTCGACCTGACCCTGGCCGCGCTGGCCACCCAGAGCTACCCGGCGGCGCTCCTGGACGTCATCGTCGTCGACGACGGCAGCACCACGCCCCTGCGCCTGCCCGGCCTGCGCCCAGACCGCACGCGCCTCATGACCAGCGCCCCCGGCGGCTGGGGCCGCGCCTGGGCCCTGCAGACCGGCATCGACGCGGCCGCCGGCGAGATCATCCTGGTCCTGGACGCCGACATGGTCCCCCACCGCCGCCACGTGGAAGCCCAGCTCCGCTGGCACCACCTGGCGCCCTACCTGGTCGTCCTGGGCTGGATCGACTTCACCGCCGACCCCGGACTCCCCGCGCCCGCCGAGATCCGCGAAGCCCTGGAGGCGGGCCACGAGGACAAGCTCTTCCGCCCGTCCGCGCTGCGCCACGACTGGGCAGAGGACATCATCACCGCCTACGACGGCCTGCGCAGCGCACCCAGCGCCGTCGCCTTCCACGTACACGTCGGCGCCACCGCCTCCTACCCCGCCGCCTTCCTGCGCCGCATGGGCGGCCTCGACACCTCCCTCGTCCTGGCCGAGGACACCGAACTCGGCTACCGCCTGGCCCAGGCGGGCGCCGTCTTCGTCCCCGACCCCGAATCCCGCGCCTGGCACCTCGGCCTGCCCACCGCCATGCGCGACTGGGCCGAGCTGAAGAGGTACAACGACCCGTTCGTGGCAGATCGGGTCCCCTCCCGCCGGTACCTGCGCGTGGCGCCCGGCCGGCAGTGGCTCGTGCCGTACGTGGACTGCGTGGTGCACACCCCCGGCCGTCACGAGGACACGCACGCGACGATGGGCTGCGCGTCGCGCGAGGACGTGAACGACCTGCCCCCCGAGGAGGCGCGCCCAAGCACGAACGACCTGCCCTCCGAGCACACGGGCCCAAGCACGAACAACCTGCCCTCCGAGCACACGCGCCCAAGCACGAACGACCTGCCCCCCGAGGACGTGCGCGCGACCGTGGACGGCCTGTCCTACGAGGACGCGCGCCCAAGCATGAACGGCCTGTCCTACGAGGACGTGCGGGCGACCGTGGACGGTCTGCTGGCCGGGTCGCTGCCCGACATCCGTGTCACGATCGCCGGCCCCTGGTCCACGCTCACCCCCGAACGCCGCCACCCCCTGCGCGACCCCGACCTCGACCTGCGCCTGATCCACGCCGCCTTCGACCACGACCCTCGGGTACGGCTGGCCGCACCCGGGGCTTCGTTGCCCGGCTCCCCGGCGCCCTTCCTGCTCACGCTCCCGCCGGGCTGGATGCCCGGCCACGACACCCTCCTGCGGCTGACCGAGTACCTCGACGAGCACGACCTGGGCGTCCTGTACATCGCGCTGGCCGAAACCCCGGACGGCGTCGTGAGCGCCCGGCTGGCGCGCACCGCCGCGCTGGCCAGGGCCGAGCTGGTCGCGGGGCCAGGGGAGCATCCGGATGACGTGATCCACGAGGTGTTCGGGGTGGAGTGGGTGGACGGGGAGGCGTTCGGGTACACCCGCCGCCCCAAGGTCTACCCGCCTCGGCGCCGGCCACCCTCGGAGCAGGAACAACAGGCGCTACAGCAGGAGAAGGAGATCAACCGGCTGCGCCGCAGGGCCGCCGCGCTGCAGGCGGAGATGTCGCAGTTGCGCAGGGAGACGGGAAAGGCCCGGCGGGACGCGGCCCGGTGGCGCGACAAGGCCGAAACCTGGCGGCGCGAGGCCGTCCGCCTCACCCGGGCCAAGGACCACACGGTCCTCAAGCGGGCGGTCCGCCGAGTCCGCGACCTGACCTTCCCCGAAGACCAGACCACCTAGTCGGAGCCCTGATTCCAAGCCATCTCCCCACACACCCCAACCCCCCACACCTCAACCCCACACCTCAACCCCACACCCCACACCCCAACCCCACACCCCACACACCCAACCGCCCACACCCAACCGCCCACACGGTTACCCCTGACACCCCCACCCCCACCCCCACAGGGTCAGGTTCCGCTACCCCGGGCCCCGCAAGGGCTGGGTCTCACCCCGCCTCCGCATGGCCGTTTTCCCAGGCCCAGGCCGCAATGCCCACCCGGTTGCGCACCCCGAGTTTGCGCTGGACGTTGGCCACATGGGTCTTGGCCGTCCCGGCCGAGATGAACAGCTCGGCCCCGATCTCGGGATTGGACCTCCCCTGCGCCACCAGCCGGACGATCTCCAGCTCGCGGTCGCTCAACGGCTGCTCCCCCGGGACCCCGGCGCGGTTCTGGGCGGGGGTCAGGTGGCGCAGCAGGCGTACGGTCACCGATGGGCTGATCAGCGCGTCGCCCGCCGCGGCTGCCCGGATCCCCTCGACCAGGAGCACCGGGCCGGCGTGCTTGAGCAGGAAGCCGCAGGCTCCTGACCGGAGCGCCGTGTGGACGTACTCGTCCAGGTCGTAGGTGGTCACCACGATCACCCTGGTCGAGCCGGACAGGCGGCGGGTCAGCTCCAGCCCGTCCATGCGGGGCATGCGGATGTCGGCCACGACCACGTCCGGCTTGACCTGCCTGGCCAGCTCCAGCGCGGCCACGCCGTCGGGCGCCTCTGCCACGACCTCCAGGTCGGGCTGGGCTTCGATGATCGTCCGGAAGGCGGCCCGCACGGCCGGCTGGTCGTCGGCCACCAGCACCCGGATCATGGGAAGACCGCCTTGACCAGCCACCCGTCGTCTCCCTGCCGCCCCGCGCTGAACGTCCCGCCCAGCGCCTGCACGCGCTCGGCCAGCCCCGCCAGGCCCACCCCGGGTCGCGACCTGCCGGGCAGCCGCGGCTGCTCCGGTGCCCGAGCCCGGTCGGCCACGGTGAGCTGGATCGCCCCGCCTCGGTCGGTCACCCGGATCGACACGCTCGACCCGGCGGGGGCGTGTTTGCGGACGTTGGTCAGGGCCTCGACCACGACCCGGTAGATGGTCGTGGCCACCTCCCTGGGCACCGGCTCCGGCGGGGCGAGCTCGAGTTCGGTGTCGGGGAAGCCGACCTCGGCGAAACGGTGGACCAGCGCGGGCAGGTCGTCCAGCCCGGGCAGGGGTTCCGCGGGCACGTCGTCGCCTTCCATTTCCCGCAACATGCGGACGGTGCGGTCCATCGCGGCCAGGGCACGGGTTCCGTCGGCCTCGATGGCGCGCAGCGTCGCCGCCGCCTGCTCCGGCGCCCGGTCGAGGAGGATCTGCGCCGCCTGCGCCTGGATCACCATGGCGCTCACGTCGTGGGCGACGAAGTCGTGCAGGTCGCGGGCGAGCTCGACCCGCTGGGCCCGCCGGGCCTCGCGGACCGCCCGGATCCTGGTGGTGTCCAGGGAGCGCAGGTAGACGCCCAGGCCGACGGCGCCCGCCGTACCCAAGGACCAGAACACGCCGAACGCGACCCCCTCCACCACGGTGCTGACCGGCTGGACGACCTGCAGTGGCAACAGGGCCTCGCCGAGGGCGGCCGCGCCGGCGGCGGGGACCGCCTGGCGGGCCGGCGACCAGCGCACGGTCATCGTGATGAGCGTGAGGATGCCCAGCGTGTGGAAGTACGTCAGCGGCCCGCCGTTGCCTCCCCGGTCGGCCAGCCACAGGACGACGCACACCGCGCTGAGCACCCCCACGGCCCCCGTGAGGAGCGGGAGGGCAGGCCGGGACCCGGGCAGCCAGGCCGTCACCCCGATCGCGGCGACCACCGCGGCCAGCGCCGGAACGGTCACCAGCGGGCCGGGGAACGGCTCCCGCAACACTGCCACCACCACGGCGCAGGCGATCAGCACCAGGCCGGCCAGGACCTTTTTCATGGCAGAACTCTAGGTGAGGTGGTGTGGGGGGTGAATCCGCCGATCGGCAGATGTCGGCGGGCGGCCCGCGGCTCAGGCTGATGGCCATGAAACGACAGCAGCTGATCGTGTACGGCGCGCTGACCTGGAGCGCGATCTACGGCGGGCTCGGCTACCACTGGTGGGCCGGCGGCGGCGGGTTCCCGTTCGGCGACCCGCGGGCGGGCGTCGGGATGAGCCTGTTCGAGGGGGTGACGGCGGGCACGATGGCGCCGGTCATCGCCCTGGCGGGTACGGCGGGCGTCCTCGTGGCGGCGCTGGCCAGGCGGCTGCCGTCCCCGCTGGTCGCCGCCTTCGCCTGGACGGCCGGGGCGGTGCTCCTCTTCCTCCTGCCCGACATCCGCCTCATGCAGAACATGGCCTACGCCCTGGGCGGCTACTTCGGCCTGGTCGACTGGCCGGTGCTCAACCAGCTCGTCTGCATCCTGGGCGGCGCCCTGTGGGTCGGCGTGGCCCTGAGCACGCGCCGCGGCGACTCCCGGCCCTGGCCGTGGCGGCGGATCGGCCGATGGGCGACGGCCGTGGCGGTGCTGGGGCCGCTGCCGTACGGGCTGCAGCGGGCGGCGTGGACGGCGGGCATCCCGCTGGGCGTGGACCAGGCGTACGTGGACACGCTGCGCGCCGACTTCGCCGCCAAGGGCCTCGTGTGGGGGCAGCAGTACTTGCTGCCGCTGCTCTGCCTGGGCGGCGCCCTGCTGACGCTCGGCCTGGCGCAGCGCTGGGGCAGGGAGTTCCCCCGGTGGGTGCCCGTGCTGGGTGGCCGGGCGGTGCCGGAGGCCATGGCCGTGGTGCCCGCGTCGATCGTCTCGGTGGCCGTCACGGTGGCGGGCCTGACCATGGCGCGCGCGCTCGTGGCCGCCGACGCCGGTGACTGGGCCACGGGCGGCGCGGGCCTGTTCTTCCTGCCCTGGGGCCTGGCGCTGGGCGTGGCGACGGTGGCCTACCACTACACCAGAGGTCACGTCCCGGTATCGCCGATCGCCTGGCCACGCCCTCAGCCCGATATGCGGCCATAATTGCGGCACGAGCGGGGTATCGGGGTTGGGGAGAGATGACGGCGTTACTGGTCCGGGGCCCATCCGGTTTCGTGCGGCTCGTACCTGGTCAGCGGCTGCTGGTGGGCCGCGAGGGCGACATCGCCATCGCCGACGCCCGGGTCTCCCGCCATCACGCCGAGGTCCTGTTCGAGTCGGGCCGCTGGATCCTGCGGGACCTGGGCAGCCGCAACGGCACCTACCTGGGCGCCGACCGCGTCTCCACGATCCACCTGACCACTCCTTGCACGGTACGGCTGGGCGGCGCCGACCACGGCCCCCGCCTCGACCTCGAGCCGGAGCACCTCGGACCACAGCGCCCGGAGCCGGGGTACGGGGCAACCAAGATCCTGCCGGAGCCCGCCGCCCAGCACGGCACCGGTCACCCGAGCGCGGCACAGCCCGCCGCCCGGCAAGGCACCCGCCACCCCGGCTCCGGCCGGCAGGAGCCCGCGACCCAGCTGGGCCGCCCGACCGGCCCTCAACGTCCCAGCGCCGTCCCCGACCGCGTCCTCCAGCTCACCCCCCACTCCCCGGTCATCCGCATAGGCCGGTCGGCCGACAACGACCTGGCCCTGCCCGACGACCTCCTGGTCTCAAGGCACCACGCGGAGATCCACCAGTCCCCCCACGGCCCCTACGTCCGCGACCTGCGCAGCCGCAACGGCACCCACGTCAACGGCCACCGCGTCACCGACGCCTACATCCAGCCCGGCGACCTGGTCTCCGTCGGCCACTACCAGCTGGTGGTCCACCGCGACCACGTGGCCGTGCACGCCGACACCGGCGCGGTCTCCCTGCGCGCGGAGGAGCTGACGGTGAAGGCGGGCGGGACGGTCCTGCTGGACCGGGTGAGCCTGGAGCTGGACGCCTGCAGCCTCCTGGCGGTCGTGGGGCCGTCGGGCGCGGGCAAGTCGACCCTGCTGGGCGCGCTCACCGGCGCCCGGCCGGCCACGTACGGCCGCATGTGGTACGAGCGCCGCGACCTCTACGCCCACTACGACGACCTGCGTCACCGCATCGGCCTGGTTCCCCAGGACGACATCCTGCACAAGGAGCTGACGGTCGAACGCGCCCTGGGCTACGCGGCGGCCCTGCGCTTCCCCCAGGACGTGACCAGGGCGGAGCGCCGGGCCCGCATCGACGAGGTCATCACCCAGCTGGAGCTGGACGAGCGCCGCAAACTCCGTATCGACCGCCTCTCCGGCGGCCAGCGCAAACGCACCAGCGTGGCCCTGGAGCTGCTGACCAAGCCGTCCCTGCTGTTCCTGGACGAACCCACCTCCGGCCTGGACCCCAGCCTGGACAAGGAGGTCATGAACACCCTGCGGTCGCTGGCCGACGACGGCCGGACGGTGGTCGTGGTCACGCACAGCGTGCTGCATCTGGACGTGTGCGACCGGGTGCTCGTGCTGTGCCGGGGCGGCAAGGTGGGCTACTTCGGCCCGCCGCACCAGCTTCTGGGCTTCTTCGAGGCGAAGGAGTACTCGGAGGTCTTCAAGAAGGTCAGCGACGAGCCCGATCTCTGGGCCGAGCGTTTCCGCCTGTCGCCCTATTACGCCCGCTACTGCGGCGCGACCCCTGGCCAGAGCGGTCTCGACTCCCAGACGGTCACCCCTCCCCCGGTCCCGCCCAAGCAGAGTATGGCCCGCCAGTTCGCGATCCTGGCCCGCCGCATGGTCTCGGTGATCCGCTCCGACAAGCTGGCCGCCCTGTCGATGGTCGGCCTGCCGATCGTGCTGGCGCTGATGACGCGGGTGGTCGAGGGCTCCACGGGCCTGGCGCCGCCCGGCGGCAAGCTGGGCCGCAGCGAGGAGGCCGGGACGCTCCTGATCATCCTGGTCTTCGGCGCCGCGCTGATGGGCCTGATCGGGGCGATCCGCGAGATCGTGAAGGAGGGCCCCATCTACCGCAGGGAACGCGCGGTCGGCCTCTCCCCGGTCGCCTACCTGCTGTCCAAGGCCGCGGTCCTGGGCGCGATCAACGTCGTCCAGGCCGTCATCTTCGTCACCCTGGCCATGATCGGCCGCAAGCCGCCGTCCGATCCCCTCGTCCTGGGCTCCGGCCACGCCGAGATCGTCGTGGTCGTGGCCATGGTCGCGTTCACCTGCAGTCTCCTGGCCCTGCTGGTCAGCGCCCTGGTCAGCACGAACGAGCAAGCCATGATGATCATGGTCGTGCTGGTGATGGCCCAGTTCGTCTTCATCGGCAAGCTCATCGAGGTCGTCGGCCGCACCGGCCTGGAGCAGCTCACCTGGCTGATCCCCACCCGCTGGGGCTACGCGGCCGCGGCCGCGACCGTGGACCTCCAGAAGATCGACATCGCGAAGCCGAAGGACGCGCTCTGGAATCACGACCCGGCCGCCTGGCTGCGCGCGATGGCCGTGCTGCTGGTGATGTCCGTCGTCCTCGCCCTGGCAACCCGGATCGCCCTGCGGCGTTACGAGGCCAAACAGATCAAATAGGATGAAGCGGAACAATAACAATGAAGGGGCGCGCGATGGAGGTCGAGCAGACGGCCCTGCCGGGGATCGGACTGCGGCACGAGTTCACCACACAGTCCGGAAGGCGGATCGGCGTCGTGTCACACCGCACCGGCCGCCGGGATCTGGTGATCTACGACAAGGGCGACCCCGATCGAGCCTGCGAAGCCGTCCAGCTCAACGACGACGAGGCGGACGCGCTGTCGGAGCTGCTCGGCGCCCCTCGCATCGTCCAGCGGCTCAACGAGCTGCACCGGCAGGTCGAGGGCCTGGTCAGCGTACAGTTGGCCATCACCTCCGGCGCGCCGTACGCCGGGCGTCCCATGGGCGAGACCCGGATGCGCACCCGCACCGGCTCCTCCATCGTGGCCGTCGTCCGCGACGGCCAGGTGGTCGCCAGCCCCGGACCCGACTTCGTGTTCGCGGCCGGTGACACCGTCGTGGTCGTGGGAACCCTCGAGGGCACCGCCGCCGCCGCCGACATCCTGGCCGCCGGGTAGGGCGCGCGGGTGCACGCGGGAATTCTTCTCCTCGAACTCGGTGCTGTCCTCCTCGGCCTCGGCGTGCTCGGCGCGCTGGCCCTGCGCGGCGGCATCTCGCCCATTCCCCTCTACCTCATCGCCGGTCTGGCCTTCGGCACCGGCGGCATCCTCCCGCTGGCCACCAGCGAGGAGTTCATCGAGGTCGGCGCCGAACTCGGCGTCATCATGCTGCTGCTCACGCTCGGCCTGGAGTACAACGCCGACGAACTGGTCACCAGCCTGCGCGGCAACCTGCGCGGCGGGCTGGTCGACCTCGTCCTCAACGCCGCCCCGGGCGCCATCGCCGCGCTCCTGCTCGGCTGGGGACCCGTCGCGGCCGTCGCCATGGCCGGCGTCACCTACGCCACGTCCTCGGGCATCACCGCGAAGGTCCTGTCCGATCTGGGGTGGATCGGCAACCGGGAAACACCCGTCGTGCTGTCGCTGCTGGTCTTCGAGGACTTGACGATGGCGCTCTACCTGCCCATCCTCACCGCGGTGCTGGCGGGCGCGAGCCTGCTGAGCGGCGCCGTGACCGTGGGCATCGCGCTGGCGACCGTCAGCGTGGTGCTCGTCTTCGCCCTCAGGTACGGCCGGCTCATCGAACGTTTCGTGGCCAGCCCCAACTCGGAAGTCCTGCTCCTGAAGGTCGTCGGCCTCGCGCTCCTGGTGGCCGGGATCGCCCAGCAGCTCCAGGTCTCCGCCGCCGTGGGCGCCTTCCTGGTGGGCATCGCCCTGTCGGGAGAGCTGGCCGAAGGCGCCAGGGCGCTGCTGGAGCCGCTGCGCGACCTGTTCGCCGCGGTCTTCTTCGTCTTCTTCGGCCTGCAGACCGACCCGAAGGCGATCCTGCCCGTGGCCGGGCTGGCCGCGCTGCTGGCCCTGGTCAGCATGATCACCAAGCTGGTGACCGGCGCCTACGCCGCCCGCCGCGCCGGCATCGCCAAGGCCGGGCAGGCGCGGGCCGGCATCGCGCTGATTCCGCGCGGGGAGTTCAACATCGTCATCGCCGGTCTGGCCGTGGCCGCCGGCGTCCATCCCGACCTCGGCCCGCTGGCCGCCGCGTACGTGCTCATCCTGGCCGCCTTCGGCCCGCTGGCCGCGCGGCTCGTGCAGCCACTGATCACCGCGATCGCCCGCCGTACCTGACCGCGGTCCAGGTACGGCGGGCGGCCGGGCAGGTCAGGCCTGGCCGTCGCCTTCGACGCGCATGACGCCGGCCACCGCGCGGACGATGTCCAGCTTGCGCAGGGCGTCCATGGTCGCGGTCAGGGCGGCGTCCGACGCGCGGTGGGTGACCAGCACGAGCTGGGCGTCGTCGCCGTGGCCCTCCTGACGCACGGTCTGGATCGAGACGTCGTGGCGGGCGAACTCCTCCGCCACCCGGGCCAGCACGCCCGGTTTGTCGGCCACGTCCAGGGCGACGTGGCAGCGGGTCACGGTCTCGCCCATCGGGTGGACGCTCAGCGAGGCGTAGGTGGACTCCTCCGGCCCACGGGCTCCGGTCAGCCGGTTCCTGGCCACGGCCACCATGTCGCCCAGGACGGCGGAGGCCGTGGGCGCGCCGCCGGCGCCGGCGCCGTAGAACATGAGCTGCCCGGCCGACTCCGCCTCGACGAACACCGCGTTGTACGCCTCGCGCACCCCAGCCAGCGGGTGCGTGCGCGGGATCATGGCCGGGTGCACGCGCACGCCGACGCTCTGGCCGTCGTCGGAGCGGGCGCAGATGGCCAGCAGCTTGATGACGTAGCCCATGGCCTTGGCCGAGGCCACGTCGGTGGCGGTGATCTCGGTGATGCCCTCGCGGTGCACCTGCTCGGCGGTGACCCGGCTGTGGAAGGCCAGCCCGGCGAGGATGGCCGCCTTGGCGGCGGCGTCGAAGCCCTCGACGTCGGCGGTGGGGTCGGCCTCGGCGTAGCCGAGCGCCTGCGCCTCCTCCAGCGCGTCGTTGAACGAGGCGCCGCTGGAGTCCATCTTGTCGAGGATGTAGTTGGTGGTGCCGTTGACGATGCCGAGCACCCGGTTGACGTGGTCGCCGGCCAGCGACTCGCGCAGGGGGCGCAGCAGCGGGATGGCCCCGGCGACGCTGGCCTCGAAGTACAGGTCGCCGCCACCGGTGCGGGCGGCCTCGTGGAGGGTGGCGCCGTCCTCGGCCAGCAGCGCCTTGTTGGCGGTGACGACGGACTTGCCCTTGCTCAGGGCGGCCACGATCAGCGATCTGGCCGGCTCGATGCCGCCGATGACCTCGACGACGATGTCCACGTCGTCGCGGGTGACGAGCGCCTCGGCGTCGGTGGTGAGCAGCTCGGGGTCGACGTCGACCTCGCGTTTACGGCCCAGCCTGCGTACGGCCACGCCCGCCAGCTCCAGGGGCGCCCCGATGCGGGCGGTGAGGTCGTCTGCCTGCTCGCGCATGAGCCGGATGACCTGCGAGCCGACGACGCCGCAACCCAGCAGCGCGACTTTCATAGTTGCCCCCTCAGCAGGTCGTCCTCGGTCTCGCCCCGCACGATCACCCGGGAGGCGCCGTCGGCGACGGCGACCACGGCGGGCCTGGGCAGATAGTTGTAGTTGCTGGCCAGCGAGCGGCAGTAGGCGCCGGTGGCGGCGACCGCGATGAGGTCGCCGGGCGCGAGGTCGGCGGGGAGGTAGAAGTCGCGGATGACGATGTCGCCGCTCTCGCAGTGCTTGCCGACCAGGCGGCTGAGCATGGGCGGCGCGTCGCTCGCGCGGCTGGCCAGCACGGCGGTGTACTCGGCGCCGTACAGCGCGGTGCGCACGTTGTCACTCATGCCGCCGTCGATGCTGACGTAGGTGCGGATGCCCTCGACGTCCTTGACGGTGCCGACCTCGTACAGCGTGATGCCGCCGGGGCCGACGATCGTGCGGCCGGGTTCGACGGTGAGCTTGGGCACCGGCAGCCCGGCGTCGGTGCAGACCTTGGCGACGATCTCGCGCAGGCCGTCGGCCAGCTCCTTGATGTCGGGGGCCTCGTCGCCTTCGACGTAGGCGATGCCGTACCCGCCGCCGAGGTCGAGCTCGGGCAGGACGACGCCGTGCTCGTCCTTGATCTTCACGAGCAGGCCGGCCAGGCGGCGGGCGGCGACCTCGAAGCCGGCGGTGTCGACGATCTGCGAGCCGATGTGGGAGTGCAGGCCGACGAGTTCGAGCTGCGGCAGCGCGAGGATGCGGCGCACGGCCTCGGCGGCGGCGCCGGTGTTGAGCGACAGGCCGAACTTCTGGTCGTCGTGGGCGGTCGCGATGAACTCGTGGGTGTGCGCCTCGACGCCGGTGGTGACCCGGATCATGATCTTGGGTCGCCGGCCGAGCTGCTCGGCGAGGTAGCCGAGGCGGGCGATCTCCTCGTAGGAGTCGACGACGATGTGGCCGACACCGGCCTCGACGGCCCTGGTCAGCTCGGCGGTCGACTTGTTGTTGCCGTGCAGCGTGATGCGCTCGGGCGGGAAGCCGACGCTGAGGGCGACGGCGAGTTCGCCGCCGCTGGCCACGTCGAGGCCGAGCCCCTCGTCCTGGAGCCAGCGCACGATCTCCTTGCACAGGAACGCCTTGCCGGCGTAGTGCACCTCGGAGCCGGAGAAGGCGGTGGCGTAGTCGCGCATGCGCGAGCGCACGTCGGCCTCGTCGAGGACGTAGAGCGGCGTGCCGTGCTCGGCGGCGAGGTCGCGCACGTCGATGCCCCCGACCGTGAGCGCGCCCTCGGTCCTGCTCGACGTTCGCGGCCAGATCGCGGGATTGATCCGGTTGAGGTCGGCGGGCGCCAGCGGCGGGCGCTCGTGGGGCAGCATCTCGGCGTGCCGGTCCCCTGCGGGATGGGCGAATCGACTCACCCAAAGCAGGCTATCGGAACGCGGGATCGAGGCTGACACCATGCCCACCTGTCGAGACACGATCGACAGGAAATTGCATAGCTTTTACACGATTTCACGCCATATGGCGTGAAATTTCAGATTCTGTCCGGCCCTGGGAGCACTTTCTGTACGGCTCCCGCCAGCCTGACCCGGGCGGTGTGCACCGGCGCCACGGCCTCGTCCCCCTGCGGCAGCGGCGCCGCCTGCTCGAAGGCGTCATGGTAGGCCGACGCCAGCCGGACCAGATAGGCCGCCCACCCCGGATCCCGGCTGACCCGCCGCCCGGGAAGCTCGGCCAGCACCCGCAGCACGGCCCGGTCACGGGCGTGACTCAGCAGTCGCGGCTCGAAAGGCTCTGGGGGCACGCCCAGAGCCCGCGCCCACCGCCCCACAGCCACCGCCCGAAAGCGCGCATATTTCACAACAAATCCGGGGTTGTCCCACGTCCGCGGGACGTCCGCCCACCCCTGATCGGCCACCGGAAAGACCTCGCCCGCCACCTCCCACGGCTCGGCCAGCACGATCCTGATCACCCCGTTGGGCAGCGCGGTCGCGCCGGGGACAGCGGCGGCCAGGCCGGCGGGGTCCACCCGCCGCCGCAAGGCCGCCGACGACAGGAAGACCGCCTCCTCGGCCCAGTCCCCGGAGGGCGCGGGCGGCTCGCCCAGGAGATCGGCGAGCTGGCGGAGGTTCACACCTCGAGCCTAAAGCCGGCCCACGACGCGCTTCGTCACGGCGCGCACCCCGTGAGCCCACACGACCGGCCAGGACAGAGGCGAGCCGACGTCGGCGCGTGCGCGTCAACCCGGCCCCGCCGTACGAGAAGATCCTCAGATGAGCGCATGCGGCTCGGCGGAGCCGTACTCGACCAGCTGCGCGGCGCCCAGCAGCCAGCGGTCCTCGTCGCGCACGTGCACGTACCCGAAACGGTCGGCCGAGAAGACCTTGACCCCGTCCGTACGGCACTGCCGCATGAGCACCTCGGCCCAGCCCTCCGTGAGGTCCGGGAAACCCAGCTCCCGCAGCGGGTTGCGCCGGGCCAGCAGCGTCGCTCCGGCGATCTCCGGCGTGTAGGTGTACTCGGCGTCCGGCTGCTTGAGCAGCGTGGTCTGGGCGTTGCGCAGATGGGCGTAGAAGGCGGCCTTGCCGGTGATGTCCGCGGTGCTGAACAGGAAGGCCCTGGTCAGGTCGGACAGATAGTGCGTGCCGTACACATCGCGCGGGTCCATGACCGCGACCAGGTCGGCCTCGCACAGGTCGAGGCCGCGGTTGAGCATGCCGCCCGTCGTCAGGGCCGGGTCGAGGTCGCGGAAGACCACCTCGGCGCCCTTGACCACGTCGCGGGCCCGCTCCCCCGCGCCCGGGTGGCCGAAGAGGATGAGCTGCGTGACCCCGCTCTGCCGGGCGACCTGGGCCAGGGCGTGCTCCAGCGTGGCCGGGTCGGTGACGGGCAGGATCACCGAGACGTCCAGGGTGGCGCGGGCACTGGGCAGGCCGATGCGCTCCAGCAGTTCGTCCACGCGCTCGGTCATGGTCCCGGCGGCGTAGGCGCGGCGCAGGGCGGCGTGCGCGCGGCGGGAGTCGGCCTCGGGGCCGATCGAGGTGCCGCAGGCGGCGATCTCGGCCGTGCGCCACGGCTCGGTGCCGGGCGGCACGTCCACGGCCGCCGGCCAGCGGTAGGAGGTGAGCACGTCGGGGTAGCTCAGGTGCGGCGGCAGGAGCTGCTCCAGCGTGAGCACGCGATCCACCCGCCCGCCCGACAGCGGCAGCGGGTTGTGCACCCTCGGCTGCACCCCGAAGCGCAGCTGCGGCCAGCCGGTGCCGGCGTCCACGCTGAAGCGGTACTCGAACAGCGCGGCAGCGGCGGCGTAGGCGGCCGGATCGCCCTGGGTGTGCCAGAACACCGTCCGGATGCCGCGCTCCGCGCACCAGGCCAGCAGGGCGCGCAGTCCTTCGCCGGGCTCGCCGGTGATCTCCTCGGCCCACGGGCCCTGGGTGACCGACTCGACGACCAGCAGGTGGGGCACCTCCAGCGGAAGAATCCTGGCGAAGTCGCGCGGGGTGAACCCGGTCGTCTG
This sequence comes from Nonomuraea typhae, assembly GCF_009760925.1. GTDB lineage: Bacteria > Actinomycetota > Actinomycetes > Streptosporangiales > Streptosporangiaceae > Nonomuraea > Nonomuraea typhae. The sequence goes on along the minus strand of NZ_VRLV01000007.1, from coordinate 238,015 downwards.
CCGCCACTCGTAGCGCAGCAGCGCCTCGGCGTGCGGGTCGGCGACGACGGCGGCGGTCAGGTGCGGCCGGGTGTTCGGCCCGGTCGGAATCCGGAACGGCTTGAGCCGGAACGAGGCGCCCTCGATCGTCCTGGTCGCCGCGGTGGCCTGGAAGGCGGCGCCCGGCCGCTCGTCGCGCTGCTGCTCGGCCGGGACCGGCCTGCGCTTGGGAGCCACGGGGCGCGGGGCGGCCTTGGCGGCGCCCTTGATGCCTTTGGCCAGGCGGACCGGGTTGGACTTGCCCGACTTGAGGGCGTCACCCAGGCGGTTCCAGCGGGCGACCTTGATGGAGGAGAGCTTCCACTGCGCCACCTCGGCCTGGTAGCGCTGCTCGGCGAGGTCCTTGCGCAGCTTGTCGGCGTCGGCCCGCGCGTCGTCGAGCCGGTCCTCGAGCTCGGTGACCCGGGCGGCCAGCACCCTGGCCTCCTCGGCGCTCTGCTCGGCGGCGGCGAGCTTGGCCTGGGCGGCGTCGAGCAGCCTGGCCAGGTGCGCCGCATGCTCAGCTTGCGCCACCGCTTCTCTGAGCGCTTTACGCGTGCTCTCCAACTCCGTCATCGGCCTTCCTCCGTCAGGCCAATGACAATGTGGCTGTGTTCATTGGCTCGCTCGCTACGCTCGCTCACGGAGCCAAACGATACCCTTCAACCGGTAAGCGGCAGGAAGGGATGGATCCGGTGCAGTTCAATGTGCGGCCCTACGTCTGCGGAGCGCTCGGCCGGATCGACCCAGCCGTCGTGGCGAAGCTGGCCGCCGCCGGACCCCGCTGCCGCCCGGCCCTTCAGACCGCCGGCGCCGCGTTGTTCAGCTCGGCCCCCCTGCCGCCCTACCAGCGCACCGTCGACGGCTTCGCCTTCGCCTGGGGCGAGCGCAGGCCGGCGACCGGCGGCGACTGGATGACGGTCGCCGAGACCTACGAGACCCCGGGCCTGGTCGGCGCGGGCGATCGGGTCACGCTGCACGCGGGCGCGCTCGGGCTGGTCGACGTCTATTACGTACGGCTGGGCGAGGCCGTCTACTTCTCGTCCCTGATCGCGCCCCTGCTGTCGCTGGTCCCGGTAGAGATCGACTGGTCGGCATGGGCCTCGATCCTCCAGGTGACCTTTCCGTTGGGCGAGGCCACGCCGTACCTGCAGGTGAAGAGGCTGCCGGGGTCGAGCGCGCTGGTGTTCACCGGCGACCGGCTGGCCACGGAGCGGCGGCTGCCCCGGTGGCTGCGGCGGGAGCCGTACGAGGCGTGGACCAGCGCGGGCGAGATCCTGGAGATCCTGCACGAGGTCTACGGGGAGTACGAGGGGCGGCGCCTGCTGGTGCCGGTCAGCGGCGGTTACGACTCGCGGCTGCTGGCCAGTGTGGCGGTGGCGCGCGGCTTCGACGTGGAGTCCTGGACCACGAGCCCGGACGACGGCACCGACACCGACATCGCCTTCGCCCGGGCGATCACCCGCGAGCTGGGCATCCCGCACCGCGTGGTATCGCAGGACCCGGCGACGTATCCGGCCGACGCGCTGGAGGTGGCGCGCAGGCTGGAGTTCCTGACGCCGCATCACGCCTGGTACGCGCCGTTCGCCAAGGAGGTGCACGGGGCCGGGCGCATCCTGGTGGACGGCCTGGCCGGCGGGCCGCTGCTGAAGAACTTCATGGTCAGCGGGGCGGCGCTGGAGGCGACCTCGCAGGCCGAGCGGTCCGCGGCGGTGCTGAGCTCGCTGTCGCTGGGGGCGCCGTCTCGGCCGTTCCTGTCGGAGGCGGCGCTCGGGTGGATGGCGCAGACGGTCGGCGAGCAGTTCGCGGCGGCCACCTCGATGCTGCACGGGCACCGGGCGGAGCTGCCGCTGTCGGTGCTGCACACGCGGACCGTCCGGGGCATCGCCCGCTCGGCGGTGAACCTGGTGGGCCCGGAGGCGTCGTTCGCCGCGCCGTTCATCCATCCGGAGTTCTTCGACGCGGCGCTGTCGGTGGGCGTGGCCAGGAAGGACAAGGGGCGCTTCTACCGCGAGCTGCTGCACGCGGCGAGTCCCCGGGTGGCGGCGCTGCCGTCCACGAACGTGGTCAAGCAGCCGCTGCGGCGGGTGCCGCTGCGCTCGACGGCGGCGCCGGCGCGGGAGTACTCCCACGCGATGCTGGCCAAGGTGGCCGAGCGGGTGCCTGGTCTGCTGTCGGAGGACCTGCACGAGGTGATCGCCGGCGGACCGGACGCGCTGACGCGCTTCAGCGGCTGGAACGACCGGTTCTGGGTGCGTGGCCTGGTGTTGTTCGGCGCGTGGCTGCACGACGTGGAACCTGATCTCGGTGAACTGGAAGCACCCTTCTAACTAACGCTGCGTAACATCACGATTACACTCCGATCTCACGGGTATTAAATGCGGCACAGCACAAGCGGGTTCCGGAAGGCCGACGGGCTGGTAGTGTTCGGCCCGTAAGCGCCGCGAACAAGCGGGCACCGGGTCACAAATCCGGTCTCGCTCAGGGCATGGGGTTCGCAGGGATGACGACTCCAGGCGGCGCGGTCACCACAACACGCCGGGGAAACCGGTGACTTCGTCCTGCCCACATCTCCTTCTGTGAGCGACACATGATCAACGCATCCCCATCGCCGGAGCCGGTGTCCGAGACGTTCGTCTCGGAGGATCCGCAATGGTACAAGCGGGCTGTCTTCTACGAGGTCCTCGTCCGGGGGTTCAAGGACTCCAACGGGGACGGCACGGGCGACTTGCGCGGCCTGGTCGAGAAGCTCGACTACCTCGAGTGGCTGGGCATCGACTGCCTGTGGCTGCTGCCGTTGTACGAGTCTCCGCTGCGTGACGGCGGGTATGACATTTCCGACTATATGAAGATTCTTCCGGATTTCGGAGATCTTGGGGACTTTGTCCAGCTCATCGAGTCGGCGCACGCCCGCGGTCTGCGCATCATCACCGACCTGGTGATGAACCACACCAGCGACAAGCATCCATGGTTCCAGGCATCCCGGCACGATCCGGACGGCCCCTTCGGCGACTTCTACGTCTGGTCGGACGATCCGCACCGCTTCCCGGACGCGCCGATCATCTTCATCGGGGCCGAGGAGTCCAACTGGACCTACGACCCGGTGCGCAAGCAGTACTACTGGCACCGCTTCTTCCACCACCAGCCGGACCTCAACTATGACAACCCGGCCGTGCAGGACGCCATGCTGGAGGTGCTGCGCTTCTGGCTGGACCTCGGCATCGACGGCTTCCGCCTGGACGCCGTGCCGTACCTCTTCGAACGCGAGGGGACGGCCTGCTCGGGACTGCCGGAGACGCACGCCTACCTGAAGAAGGTGCGCGCCGAGGTCGACCGCCTCTACCCCGACCGGGTGCTGCTGGCCGAGGCGAACGGCTGGCCGGAGGACGTGGTCGAGTACTTCGGCGACCCCACCACCGGGGGTGACGAATGCCACATGGCCTTCCACTTCCCGCTGATGCCGCGCATCTACATGGCGGTCAAGAAGGAGACGCGCGAGCCGATCTCCGAGATCATGTCGCGCACTCCCAAGCTTCCCGAGACCGCCCAGTGGGGCATCTTCCTCCGCAACCACGACGAGCTCACGCTCGAGACGGTGACCGAGGAAGAGCGCGACTACATGCACAACGAGTACGCCAAGGACCCGCGCATGCGCGCCTACCTCGGCATCCGGCGCCGCCTGGCGCCCCTGCTCGACAACGACCGGGACATGATCGAGCTGTTCCACGCGCTGCTGCTGTCGCTGCCCGGCTCGCCGGTCATGTACTACGGCGACGAGATCGGCATGGGTGACAACATCTGGCTGGAGGACCGCGACTCGGTCCGCACCCCGATGCAGTGGAGCCCCGACCGCAACGCCGGGTTCTCCAGCGCCGACCCCGGCCGGCTCTACCTGCCGGCGGTCATGGACCCGATCTACGGCTTCCAGGCGGTCAACGTGGAGGCCCAGCAGAAGCACGAGGGCTCACTGCTGCACTTCACCCGCCGCATGCTGCAGATCCGGCGCAACCACGCGGTCTTCGGCACCGGCGCCTACATCGAATTGTGGTCGTCGAACCCGTCCGTGCTGTCCTTCCTGCGGGAGGAGGGCGACGACCTCATGCTGTGCGTGAACAACCTGTCGAAGTTCCCGCAGCCGGTCGAGCTGGACCTGCGCCGCTTCAAGGGCATGACGCCGGTGGAGGCGCGGGGCGGGGTGTTGTTCCCGCAGATCGGCGAACTGCCGTACCTGCTCACGCTTCCCGGTCATGGTTTCTACTGGTTCGCACTGAAACACGTCTAGCGGGAGCTCCAGGAAGGACGGGCTTCGCCCTGAAGTGCCCGTCCGGACTGGGTATCCTCCCATGTCATGGCGATAGACATGGCCTTGACCAAACGACTCAAGGCGATCGAGTCGCGTCTCAGCGCTCTCGAAGAGGAGCGTGATGCCAACAATGAGACGCTTTACCAGCTCCGGCGTTCAACTGTGCGGACTGAACTCGGAGTGAACCGCATCCTCGAGCACCTCGGCCTAGAGAAGGTCACCGATGCCGAGGTGGACGAGGAGCTCGACGCGAGGTGACGGCTCAGCGGGCGGTGACGGGCACCTGGGCCCGGGCCGCCCGCCTGGCCGGGATCAGCGCCACCGCGAGCGCCGCGCCCACCGCCGCCAGCATGGCCAGCACGAGTGTGGCCATCGACGGCGGCCGGCCGATCCCGGCGCCCACGCCGCTGGTGTAGCCCTGCAGGTCGATCAGTCCCTTCACCACCGAGGCGCCCGCCGCGGTGCCCGCCAGCACGCCCAGGACCACCAGCAGGCCGGTCCCGGTCACCAGCGTCGCCATGAGCTGGCGCGGGGTCAGCCCCATCGCCTTCAGCACCGCCAGGTCCAGCGCGTGGTCGCGCAGCCCCAGCGCGCTCGCCGTCAGCAGGTTCGCCAGGCCGATCAGCGACAGCACCAGGATCAGCGCGACGATCACCACCCGGATCACGGCCAGCCGCTCGGCCGGGTTCACCACCCGCTGGATCTCCAGCCCCTCTCCGGAGACCGCCAGCAGCCGCGTGCGCACCTCGCCGGGGTCCACGCCGGGCTTCATCACCAGCGCGTAGAACTCCGGCGGAGTCGAGTCCTTGGCCGCCAGACTGTCCAGCCCGACCGAGAGCACCTCGCCGTCCAGATCGGGCTCGACCGCCCGGCCGACGATCCGCACGATCAGCGGCGACTCGCCGACGGTCAGCCGCACCCGGTCGCCGATCTTGACCCGCAGCAGGTCGAGCAGCCCCTGCCCGGCCACGGCCTCGCCGGGCTGGGCGTACATGCGCCCCTCGACCACTGGGAAGGGGTACGGCTCGGCCGAGGCGCCGATCGCCCGCACCCGGACCGATCGGGCCTGTCCGGGCGCCAGGGCGTTGACGTCGGCCCCCTGGTAGACCGCGGCCACGCCCCTGTCGGCCTTCACCAGCGCCTCGGCCGTGGACGACTCCAGCTTGCCCGGCCGCACGTGCAGGGCGGCGTGCTGGCCCACCCGGGCCGGATCGCGCTGGAAGTCGTCCAGCGTGGCCCAGACGCCCAGGCCGATCGTGATCATCATCATGGGTACGGCGAGGCCGAACACCGTCATGAACGCCGGCACGCGGCGGGTGAAGGCGTCACGCGTGCCCAGGACGAGCGCGGGCGGCAGCCGTACCAGGAGAGCGAGGCGAGCCAGCCGGGACAGGTGGCCGCGCGGCGGCGCCGAGGGGGCGGCGGGGATGGGCGGGGTGCGGCCGCCGCGCCAGGCGGGCAGGCCGACCGCGGCGAGCACGACCAGGGCGGTCCCGGCGGCGATGAGCAGGATGGGGGCGGGCGCGACGGCCGCGGGGCCCAGCACGACCGCGATCACCACCCCGCCCGCGACGGTGCCGAGGAGGAGTCCGAGCAGGCCGAGCGCCCCGTGCTCGACGAGCAGGACGGCGGCGATCTGGCCGCGGGTGAAGCCCATGGACTTCAGCGTGGCCAGGTCGCGCAACTGGCCGAGGACCCGGCCGCCGGCGGCGTTGGCCAGCGCGAGCGCGGCGGCGACCAGCCCGACCACGCCGAACAGCGCCAGCAGCGTGCCCAGGAGCCGGTTGTCCAGTTCCATGGCGGCGCGCACCTGCCGCCAGGTGTAGACGCGCTGGAGCTCGTCCTCCAGCATGACCACGACCCGCTGGGAGACCACCTGGGTGGCCTCGGGGTCGGCCAGGCGCAGGCCGGTGACGTACTCGCTGCGCCCGATGGCGGGTTCGATGCGGTCGAGCAGGTCGGGCAGCACCCAGGCCAGGCCGGGCGTCCATTCGGGGAAGAAGCCCTGCTCGGCGGTGTCGGCGATGCCGCGCACGTAGAGCGTGTGCCGGGCGCCGCTGAGCGCGGTCACGGTGACCGGGGCGCCGAGGCGCAGCCCGAGGTCCTCGGCGAAGGAGCGCTCGACGACCACGCCGTCGAGTTGCCGCGGGTCCAGCCATCTGCCCTCGGCCAGCGCCTGGCGCGCCACCTCCGGCACCTCGGCGGGCATCGCGCGCAGCGCCGCGGGCTCCTTCTTGCCGTCCTGCACCACGCTCACGGGCGCCGACCGGTACGGCCCGGCCACGTGGGTGACCCCGTCGATCTCACGCAGCTTGACCGCCTCGGGCTCGCTGCGCGTGTGGATCCACACGTGGGCGCCGTCGGTCAGGGTGAAGAGGCTGCGCCACGGGTTGGTGCCCTCTTCGAGCAGGGTCGCGGCGGTGATCAGCGCGGCGACGATCCCGGCGACGGCCAGCACGGTCAGCACGGCCTGGCCGCGCCTGGCCCGCAGGTCGGCCCGGATCCAGCGCCCTCCGGCCCGGTAGATGCTCACCGCAGCTCGATGACCTCGCCGGCGGCACTGCCACCACGGCGGCGGGCGATGCGGCCGTCGTCGACGACCTCGCCGTCGAGCAGGGAGACGACGCGGTCGGCGAGGCTGGCGACGCGGGCGTCGTGCGTGACCATGACGATGCTCTGGCCGTCCTTGTGCACCCGGCCGATCAGGCGCAGCACGTCGCGGGTGTTGCGGCTGTCGAGGTTGCCGGTGGGCTCGTCGGCCAGCAGGAGCGTCGGCTGGTTGGCCAGGGCGCGGGCCAGGGCGACGCGCTGCTGCTCGCCGCCGGACAGCTGGGCGGGGGCGGCGTCGGCGCGTTCGGTGAGGTTGAGGGCGCCGAGCAGATGTTCCCTGCGCTCGCGGGCCTCGCCGGGGGTGGCGCCGGCCAGCAGGGCGGGCAGTTCGACGTTGTCGGCGACGGTCATGCTGGCGACCAGGTTGAAGAACTGGAAGACGAAGCCGATCTGCCGGCGGCGCAGCACCGCCCAGGCCGACTCCGACAGCGTGTCCACGCGCTTGCCGCCGAGCCAGATCTCGCCGCTGGTGCGGGTGTCGAGGCCGCCGAGCATGTGCACGAGCGTGGACTTGCCGGACCCGGACGGGCCCATGACGACGACGAACTCGCCCGCGTCGACGTGCAGGTCAACGCCGCGGACGGCGGGTACGGGCACCCCGCCGTCCGAGTAGATCTTGACCAGGTTCACGGTTTTGAGAAGGGTCATATCAAGTCCTCCTGGCAGCGCTGCAGCCAGTCGAGGTCGGCCTGCAGGTGCAGCATGGCGCCCTCGATCAGCAGCGTAGCGACCCTGTTGCGCGGGTCTGTACGCTCCAGGAGGTCATTGAGGTCGCGCATGAGCGCGAGATAGTGGCGGCGCTGCCGGTTGATCAGCGCCATCCGGTCGGAGATGCCGGTCAGCGGCGCGAGGACGAGCTTCATGAAGAACTCGTCGCGCACCCGCGGGCCCTCTGTGGGCTCCTCGACCCACTCGGTGAGCACGTCCCGGCCCTCGGCGGTCAGGTAGTAGACCTTCTTGTTGGGCCGGTTGGACTGTTCGACGTCTACGGCCCGGACGAGCCCGTCCTTCTCCAGCCGGCCCAGGGTCACGTAGATCTGGCCGATGTTGGGCGAGGGGTAGGCGCTGCCGAACGTCTGCTCGAGCGCCTGTTTGAGCTCGTAGCCATGGGCAGGTTCCTTGGCAAGGAGCGCCAGCAGGTGCAACCGCACCGCGCCCCACCTCCCGTACGTTACGCATGCGTTACGGAGATAACCGTTGACCTTCAGATTACAGGTGTGCATAACATGAATGCATCTACCTAACACGTATGTAACCCTAGAAACGTGGAGGTAACCAGTGCGTCGTTCGATTGCTGCGCTTCTCGCCGTACTCGTGGCGGCCGGATGCGCGACGTCGAACGACGAGCGCGGCGGCGAGCCGGAGACGGGCGGGATCGGCCCGATCACCATCGCCGTCGGGCGTGAGGGGGCGGCGTACCTGCCGCCGCTGCTCGACCGCTGGAACCAGACACACCCCGCCGAGAAGGTCACGCTGATCGAGCTGCCGGAAGCGGCCGACGAGCAGCGTGCCCAGATGGTCTCCAACCTTCAGGCGCGCAGCGGCAGGTACGACGTGCTCGTCCTGGACGTCGTGTGGACCGCCGAGTTCGCGGACAACGGCTGGATCATCCCCTTGGAGCGCGGGGCCTTCCCGCTCGACAAGTTCCTGCCGCCGGTCGTGGGCACGGCGGTGTACAACGGCAAGCTCTGGGCCGTGCCGTACACCAGCAATGCCGGACTGCTGTTCTACCGCTCCGACCTGGTGAAGAAGCCGCCCAAGACCTGGGCGGAGCTCCGCCGGCAGGCCATGGAGACCAAGGGGAAGCATCAGATAGGTGGATACGGCGGGCAGTTCCTCGCCTACGAGGGGCTGACCGTGAACTTCTCCGAAGCCGTGGGCGGGCAGATCCTCAGCACCGACGGCCAGGAGGTGACGCTCGACCACGCCAAGGCCAAGGCCGCTCTCGCCTTCTTCGCCCAAGGACTGCGCGAGGAGTGGATCCCGGCCGAGGCGCTGTCGTACAAGGAGGAGGAGACCCGCCTGGCCTTCCAGGAGGGCCGCCTGGCCTTCGCGCGCAACTGGCCGCACGCCTACGGCTCGGCCAAGGCCAAGCTCGGCGACCGGTTCTCGGTCACCAGGCTGCCCGGCCCCGACGGGCCCGGCATCAGCGCGCTGGGCGGGCAGAACCTGGCCGTCAGCGCCTTCTCTTCCCACCCCAAGACCGCACGCGACTTCATCCACTACTTGACCAGCCAGGAAACCCAGCGCCGCGTCCTGTCCGAGGGATCGTTCCCGCCGGTGTGGACCGAGCTCTACGACGACCCCGGGCTGATCAAGCAGTTCCCGTACCTGCCGGTACTGAAGGAAAGCATCCTGGCCGCCAAGCCGCGGCCGGTCAGCGCCAACTACAACCAGCTGAGCCTGGTGATCGCCAGCGCGGTCGCCAAGGCGCTCACCCCGCCGTTCCCCGAGCCGGACGACAGCGTCGTGGACTCGTTGAAGGCGGATCTGACGGAGTCATTGTCGACTCAGTGAGGCAAGTCCATGCGAAAGACAGCCATCGTTCTCGCCGGGCTCGCGGTAGCGGCCGCAGCCTGTGGCAACGCGCCCACGACCACCCCCACGCAGCCTGCCGGCACGGGCGCCGCCACGACCTCCGGCGGCGGCGCCAAGCCCCTCCAGGGCCAGAAGATCGAGGTCGCCGCCAAGTGGACGGGCGACGAGGAGAAGTACTTCCGCGAGGTGCTGAAGGCTTTCACCGACAAGACCGGCGCCGAGGTCACCTACGCCGCCACCGGTGAGGACACCGGCGCCTACCTCGGCCCGCGCATCAAGGCCGGCAGCCCGCCGGACATCGCCATCCTGCCGCAGCCGGGCCTGGTGCAGCAGTACGCCGGCGACAAGGCGCTCAAGGCGCTGCCCCCCGCGGTCATCTCCCAGATCGACTCCAACTACACCCCGTACTGGAAGGAGCTCGGCTCCGCGGGCGGCCAGGTGTACGGCGTCATGGTCAAGGCCGCGCACAAGTCGCTGGTCTGGTACCGCACGGCCGCCTTCGAGGAGGCCGGCGTGCAGCCGCCCACCAACTGGGACGAACTGCTCAAGATCGCGCAGACCCTCGCCGACTCCGGCACCGCGCCCTTCTCCCTGTGCGGCGCCCACGGCTGGACCTTGACCGACCTGTTCGAGAACGTCTACCTCAGCACCGCCGGCCCCGAGAACTACGACAAGCTCTCCAAGCACGAGATCCCGTGGACCGACGCCTCGGTCGCCACGGCGCTGGAGAAGATGGCGCAGATCATGGGCAAGAAGGAGTTCGTCCTCGACGGCACCGCCGGCGCCCTGCAGACCGGGTTCCCCGACTGCGTCACCAAGGTCTACGACCAGAAGAAGGCCGCCATGGTCATCGAGGCGGACTTCGTGGCCACCCCGGTCGCCCAGTCCGGCGAGAAGGTCGGCGAGGGCGCGAAGACCTTCCCCTTCCCCAAGGTCGGCGACACCGCCCCGGTGGTGCTCGGCGGCGACATCGCGGTCGCGCTGAAGGACTCCCCCGGCGGCATGGCGCTGCTGGAGTTCCTGGCCTCCAAGGAGGGCGGCGAGATCTGGGCCAAGCTGCCCGGCTACCTGTCGCCCAACAAGAACGTCTCCCCGGACAACTACCCGGACGAGCTGACCAAGCAGCTCGGCCAGACGATCGTCTCGGCCGGCGACGCCGTCCGCTATGACATGTCCGACCTCACGCCCGCCGCCTTCGGCGCCACCGACGGCAAGGGCGAGTGGAAGGTGCTGCAGGACTTCCTGCGCGACCCCGCTGACGTCAAGGGCGCCCAGACCAAGCTCGAAGAAGAAGCCAAGAAGGCCTGGAAGTAGAGAGGTTAGGCCGTGACCGAACGGTTGAACGGCCCGCAGGTCCCGCCGGAGGGCGGGACCGCCTCCCCACGGGCCGACACCCCCCAGAAGACGAAGAAGTACCGCCTCGGCCCTTCTCCGATCATCGCCTACTTCTTCGTGCTGCCGGCGGCGCTCCTGCTGGGCATCTGGGCCGTATACCCCATCCTCTATTCGATCTTCCGCAGCCTCTTCGACGCCGCGGGAACCACGTTCGTGGGCGTGGACAACTTCACCGCGATCTTCACCGACCGCGGCACGCTGGTGACCGTCAGGAACAACCTGATCTGGGTGGTCGTCGCGCCGCTGCTGGTCACCGTGCTCGGCCTGCTGTTCGCGGTGCTCACCGAGCGCATCAGGTGGTCGACGGCGTTCAAGCTGATCGTCTTCATGCCGATGGCCGTCTCGCTGATGGCCGCCGGCGTCATCTTCCGCCTGGTCTACGAGCAGGACCCCGACAAGGGCCTGGCCAACGCCGTGCTCACGACCGTGCACGACACGTTCTCCGCCAGCCAGGGCTACCCGGACGCCCGCCCCCGCGAGGGCGACGCCTCCCCGGTCCAGGCCAAGGACGGCGGCGTGGCCACCAAGCAGCCCGCCCAGGCGGGCCGGCCGGTGCTCATCCCGCTGGTCGGCATCAAGGCCGGCACCCTGCCGACCGCCGCCGCCCCGGCTGCGGCCACCCCTCAGCCCGGCGGGCTGAGCGGAGTCATCTGGTTCGACTTCACCCCGGGCGGCAAGGGCACGAGCGGCGTGGTCGACCCCCAGGAGAAGGGCCTGCCGGGCATGACCGTCGAGGCGGTCAGCAACGGCAAGGTCGCCGCGACGGCCACCACGGAGGCCGACGGGTCCTTCCGCTTCGACGGACTGGCCGCGGGCTCCTATGAGGTACGGCTGCCGCAGTCGAACTTCACCGCGCCCTATCGGGGGCTGAACTGGCTGGGCGAGGCGCTCATCACACCCGCGATCATCTTCGCCTTCGTCTGGGTGTGGGCCGGGTTCGCGATGGTGCTGATCTCGGCCGGGCTGGCGGCCATTCCACGGGACGCGCTGGAGGCCGCCCGCATCGACGGGGCCACCGAGTGGCAGGTGTTCCGCCGGATCACCATCCCGCTGCTCTCACCGGTGTTGCTGGTCGTCTTCGTGACGATGATCATCAACACGCTGAAGGTGTTCGACCTGGTCTTCATCATCGCCCCGGCGTCGGTGCAGCCACAGGCGAACGTGATCGCGCTGGAGATGTGGCGCGTGGCGTTCGGCGCGAACAACCAGGGGATGGGCAGCGCGCTGGCCATCTTCCTGCTCGTGCTGGTCCTCCCCTTCATGATCATGAATGTCCGCCGATTCAGAAGGGGAGAGAACTGATGGCGACGGCAACAGCTCCCGCGGTCGAGCGCGGGCTGGAGGCGGGCGCCCCGAAGCGTGGTGTGCTCAGCAAGATCGTGGACAGGCTCGGCGGGGGCGTTGTCCAGGTTCTGATGGTGCTGATCGGCATCTTCTGGCTGGTGCCCACGCTCGGGCTGCTCGTCGCCTCGCTGCGTTCCGTGGCGGTCAACAACGCCGAGGGCTGGTGGACGGTCTTCACCAAGCCCGCCGAGCTCACGCTGTCCAACTACGCGAACCTGCTGTCCTCCGGGTTCACCGCCTCGTTCTGGAACACCATCGCCATCACGGTGCCGACCACGGTGCTGGTCATCGGCATCGCGGCGATGGCCGCCTACGCCTTCGCGTGGATGGAGTTCCCGGGCCGCGACCTGCTGTTCCTGATCGTGGTCGGACTGCTCATCGTGCCGGTTCAGATCGCGCTGATCCCGATCGCCGCCCTTTACGGCAACATCCCCGGGATGTTCGGCTCGATCCCCAGCGTGGTGCTGTTCCACGTGGCGTTCGGCCTGCCGTTCGCGATCTTCCTGCTGCGCAACTTCTTCGTCGGGATCCCGGCCTCGCTGCTGGAGGCCGCCCGCATGGACGGGGCGCCGGAGTGGAAGATCTTCGTCAGCGTCGTCTTCCCGCTGGGCAAGCCGGCCATCGCCTCGCTGGGCATCTTCCAGTTCCTGTGGGTCTGGAACGACCTGCTCATCGCCCTGGTCTTCGCCGACACGGAGTCACAGCCGATGACGAAGGCGCTTCAGTCGCAGACCCGGCAGTTCGGGAACAACATCGACATCCTCTCGTCGGGCGCGTTCCTGTCGCTGATCATCCCGCTGATCCTGTTCTTCGCCTTCCAGCGCTACTTCGTGCAGGGCATGATGGCCGGATCCGTTAAATAGTGATCTTTTCGGTACGGCTTGCGCTCGCGTTTGCGGCGCAAGCCGTACCGAAGCTGGCTAGGCTCAACGGCCATGACAGGTCGCCCCCTGAACGAAGTCGTCGAAGCCGGATGGGCCCAGGCTCTGGAGCCCGTGTCCGAGCGGATCTCCGCCATGGGCGAGTTCCTCCGCAAGGAGATCGCCGAAGGCCGGCAGTACCTCCCCGCGGGCGCGCACGTGCTGCGCGCGTTCAACCAGCCCTTCGACGGCGTCAAGGTGCTGATCGTGGGCCAGGACCCCTACCCCACCCCGGGGCACCCCATCGGCCTGTCCTTCTCGGTCGCCGCCGACGTGCGGCCGCTGCCGGGCAGCCTGCTCAACATCTACAAGGAGATGGAGAGCGACCTCGGCCTGCCGCGGCCGGCCAACGGCGACCTCACGCCGTGGGCGGAGCAGGGTGTGCTCCTGCTCAACAGGGTCCTGACCGTCATGCCGGGCAAGCCCGCCTCCCACCGCGGCAAGGGCTGGGAGGAGGTCACCGAGCAGGCCATCCGCGCGCTGGTGGCGCGGAACAAGCCCATGGTGGCCATTCTGTGGGGTCGTGACGCCCGCAACCTGGCCCCGATGCTGGGGAGCGTGCCGCGCATCGAATCCGCGCATCCCTCGCCTTTGTCGGCGCGCAGCGGCTTCTTCGGCTCTCGGCCGTTCAGCCGGGCCAACGAGCTGCTCACCCAGCAGGGCGCCACACCCGTGGAGTGGAAGCTCCCCTAACGCACCGGCGACAGGGCGCGCTTGCGCCGCCAGACGCTGTCCACGGCCAGCGCGCCCCCGTCGCTGAACCCGATCACCAGGCTGAACGCGGCCAGCGTGACGACGAACTCGTAGCCGCCGTCGGAGACGAGGAAACCGTTCGGCAGGTGGACCAGGAGCAGCGCCCCGATCATGTCCACGGCGAGCAGCACACCCACGATGGGCAGCGCCGCGCCGAGGATGAGGGCGATGCCGCCCCCGACCTCCAGGACCGCGACCACCGGCGCGGCCACCCCCGGCAGCGGGACGCCGATCTTCTCGAAGAAGGCGGTCGTGCCCGCGATTCCACCCGTGAACTTCTGCAGCCCGTGCACGAGGAAGACGGCCCCGAGGACGACGCGGCCGATCAGCAGCGTGTACGGCCGGATCTGGTCGATCATGTGAAGTCTCCTTTCTGGTCGAGTCAAGCCTGTCCGACCTGCTAGACGGCCGGGTCGGGCGCATGGGTGGTCCGCGCTCATCCAAAAGGATGATTCAGCCACCTGCCGTCCCTGGTACCAAGAAGGGATGAGCGTGCTTTCCCTTCGCCGGCCGATGACCTTCGAGGAAGGGTTCCCCCGGGTCGTCCACCTGGGCTTCTACCTGACGCTGGCGGCCTGCACCGTGCGCATGCTCTCCTACGGAGGCGGCTTCTCACAGCTCGACGCCATCCGGCTCGTCGCCGTGGCCGCCTTCTGCTCCCTGTACGCCGGAGGGGTGGCGTGGGCCAGGCCGGGATGGCAGCAGAACGCCTGGGTGGCCGCGATGATCGTGGCCTGGACGCCGCTCACCCTCACCACCCCCTGTTTCAGCTGGTCGGCCATTCCCCTGTTCTTCCTCGTGCTGATCGTGCTGCCGATGCGGCTGGCCGTACCCGTGGTGGGCTATCTAGCGGCGGTCGCGGCCGTCGTCGGCGAGTTCCACGCACGCACCAACTGGGACCCCGCGCCCCTCATCGCCCCGATTGCGATCGCTATGATGAGCATGTTCAACTACCGCCGCCTCCATCACGAGAACGTGCGCAGGCAGGAGCTCATCGAGGACCTCATGCGCGCCAGGGAAGAGCTGGCCGAGTCCGAGCGGGCCGCGGGCGTGCTGCAAGAGCGGGTACGACTCTCGCGCGAGATCCACGACACGCTGGCCCAGGGCCTTTCCAGCATGCACATGCTGCTGAACGCGGCCGACCAGGAGTGGGACACCGCCCCTGACAAGGCCCGCGCCCACGTACGGCAGGCCGCGCTGGCCGCCCGCGAGAACCTCGCCGAGGCCAGGCGCTTCGTGCGCGACCTGGCCCCGCCCGCGCTCGACGAGCGCTCGCTGCCCGAGGCGCTGCGCAAGGTGGCCGGCGGCGTGCCGGTGCGGGTCGAGGGCGTGCCGCGCATGCTCGACGACGCCGTCGAGGGCGAGCTTCTGCGCATCGCGCAGGGGGCGCTGGCCAACGCCGCCCAGCACGCCCACGCCGACCACGTCGTGGTCACGCTCACCTACCTGCCCGACACCATCACCCTGGACGTCATGGACGACGGCATCGGCTTCGACCCGGGCCGGGTGCGATCGTGCCACGAACGCGGCTACGGCCTGCGGGCCATCCGCCAGCGGGCCCAGGCGCTGGGCGGCACCGCCACCGTGGACAGCGCGCCCGGCGAGGGCACCGTCGTCGCGGTCAAGGTGTTCGCATGAGAATTCTACTGGTCGACGACCACCCCGTGGTGCGGGCCGGACTGGCCGCGATGCTCTCGGCGCAGGAGGACTTCACCGTCGCCGGCGAGGCGGCCAGCGGCGAGGAGGCGGTCAGGCAGAGCGCCTACCTCGCTCCCGACCTGGTGCTCATGGACCTGCAGATGGGTGAGGGCATCGACGGCCTGGAAGCCACCCGGCAGATCTCCGCCCAGCCCGGCGCGCCCAAGGTCGTCGTGCTGACCACCTACGACTCCGACGCCGACATCCTGCGCGCGCTGGAGGCCGGGGCCGTCGGCTACCTCCTCAAGGAGTCGCCGCCCGAGGAGCTGTTCGCCGCGCTGCGCACCGCCGCCGCGGGCGAGACCGCGCTGTCGCCGCCGGTCGCCTCCCGGCTGGCGCAGCGCTTCCGCAGCCCCCAGCTCGCGCTGAGCCAGCGGGAGATCGAGATCCTGGAGCTTCTCGCGGCCGGGAAGTCCAACCGCGAGATCAGCAAGGCGATGTTCATCAGCGAGGCGACCGTCAAGACACATCTCGCCCACGTCTACGACAAGCTGGGCGTCGACAGCAGAACCGCCGCGGTCCGCTGTGCGGTGGAGCGGCGCCTGATCCGCCTGTAACCCGTAGAGTCTGCTGCATGAGTGATGAAGGTAAGTTCCTGCGCCTCACGGTCGAGCTGACCGTCGAGGTGCTCGACGTCGACGCGCTGCAGGCCGCGGCGCTGGGCGAGATCCGGCACCCTGACGCCGACCTCACCGATGAGGAGCGCAAGGAGCAGGCCGAGCTGGTCACGACCGACGAGACGGGCGCGACCGCGCTGCAGTGGCTGATCGAACCCGACCACGTGCTCTCGCTCGTCCAGCACATCGACGAGGTCGAGCCGCGTGAGGCCGTCCTCGGCGTGGAGCCGTCCGACGGCCTCAGCGAGGATGAGGACGAGCACGAGCACGACCACTGAGCAGATCTATGACAGAGCCGCGGCGCCGTCCACGCCGCGGCTCTTCAGCCACCCCTCCAGGGTGAGCAGGCCCGGGTGCAGCTCCTTGAGCGCGACGATGTCGGCCGCGTACCCGGACTCCCCGAACCAGAACAACATCCGGCTTTCCGCTCCCATCGCCCTGAGCAGCGCCCTCGGCATCCTGACGTAGCGACGGCCGGTCCTGGCCGCGATCTGCGGCACGGTCAGCTCGTCCCCCGCCAGCTCCAGCGCCTGTTCAGGAAAGCGTCCCGCGAAGGCCATCCGGGCGAAGACGCCGATGTCCCGCGTGGCGATCATCTGCAGCGTCTTGTCCCGGCCCAGCACCGCCGCCATCATCCCCAGCCCCACGGCCGCGCCCCGCATCACGAAGACGTCCGTGAACGTCGTCGGTCTCAAGAAGGTGTACGGCAGGCCGCCGGCGCGCAGGGCCGCGCGCAGGCTGGCGGCGTCGGCCAGGTCGCCGCCCACGACCTCGGCGCCGCGGGCGGCCAGCGCCCTGGCCGCCGCGCTCCCCGGGTCACGGGTGAGGGCGCGCACCCGCCAGTGCCCCGGCTCTTCCAGCAGCGCGTCCGCGACCGCGCCGCCCTGGTTTCCCGTCGCTCCGGTGACCAGGATGGTCTTGCTCATGGCTCTTCCCCTCTGCCGATATACTGAAGTAGTTCACTATTACCTCGTTCGGCATAGGGGTGTGAACGGGCAGAGGGCGCTCGCTAAGATCGGGAGCCATCCAGGATTCGCGGGAGGTTGGCCAGTGATCGTCGCATTCTCCATCACCCCCTTGGGCGTCGGCGAAGGAGTCGCCGAGCCGGTGGCCAGGGCGGTCAAGGTCGTCAGGGAGAGCGGGCTGCCCAACCGGACGGACGCCATGTTCACCACGATCGAGGGCGAATGGGACGAGGTGATGGACGTGATCAAGCGGGCGGTGGACGCCGTCCGGGAGGTCGCACCCCGGGTCAGCATCGTCCTCAAGGGCGACATCCGGGAAGGGGTTCAGGACGGGATGACGAGTAAGGTCGAATCGCTCGAACGTCATCTGGGGTGACTTCGCGGACTTTTCTCTGCGGGCTGGGCGTGCTAGAAATCGCGAATGCGGACTCCCCTGGCGGTTCCGATCGTCATCGGAGCCTTTGCGCTGGCACTCATGGCAAGTGCGACCCTGGCGCTGCTCCAGGTGTTCACGGCAACCACCAGCGTGAGCTCCACGTCACCGGCTGACGTGTTGACCAGCGTGTCCCCTGGGGATCCGGGCGGCGGGGTGCCGGGCACCGGGGTACCACAGGACGGGTCGCTGCAGCCGCCGCAGAACGGGACGCCATTGGGCGGGTCGCCTCAGGGCGCGTTTCCGCAAGGCGGGTCGCCTCAGGGCGGGTTACCGCAAGATGGGTCGCCTCAGGGTGCGTTTCCGCAGAATGGGACGCCGCAGACGGGCACCCCGCAGGGCGGGTTGCCGCAGGGCGGCTCCCCTGTTGGGGGCAGCCCGCAGAGCGGGTCGCCCGTCGGAGGCAGCCCGCAGGGCGGGTCGCCTGCCGGAGGCAGCCCCCAGGGCGGGTCGCCTGCCGGAGGCAGCCCCCAGGGCGGGTCACCGCAGGGCGGTTTCCCGCAGGGCGGTGCTCCCCAGCCCGGTTCCCCGACCGACCCGGCTTCGGTTCCGAGCTTCTGACCACGTGACCTGCACGCGGATCTCGTAACGGCGGCCGACCCCGCACCCGAGGCCGTATGCGTTCCCCTGGACAGGCCCCGGCCACGTACGGCGGGTGGCGGCCGGCACGGCTCCGCCGTACAAAACAGTCAGAGCCGCACGGCGGTGGCGCGGCTCCGCCGGACCAAACCAGCCAGAAACGCGATATATCTTGACCATGCCGCCCGACGCGACATATCGTGTGCCTCGAGCACGACATCGCGATATTACGCGTCCCGGAGGTGGAGATGGAAGAGCGCACGGCGGTACTCATCGTAGGAGCCGGCTACGCGGGGCTCAGCGCGGCGACGATGCTGGCCTGGCACCAGGTGCCGGTCATCCTGGTCGAACGGCATGCGAGCACCTCGATCCAGCCCAAGGCGTTCGGCGTCGGCCCGCGGGTGCTCGAGCTGATGCGCGGTGTCCCCGGCATCGAGTCGGAGTTCAGCGGGATTTGGGCGGGCATCGGCGAAGGAATGCGGATCGCCATCGCCTCCAGCCTCACCGATCCCGACCCGAAGATCCTTGTCGACACCGCCGGCGACCTCGACAGCTTCGTCGACATCACCCCCGTCCCCGACGTCGGCGCGCCGCAGTCCGAGATCGAGCGCGTCCTGCGCGGCAAGGCCGAGGAGTTCGGCGCCGACCTGCGCTTCTCCACCGAGCTCGTCTTCCTGGAGCAGGACGCCGACGGCGTGACCGCCCGCGTCAGGACCAAGGCCGGCGAGCACACGATCCGCGCCGACCACCTGATCGCCGCCGACGGCCACCGCAGCCCCCTGCGCGCCGCGCTCGGCGTGCCGACCAGCGGCAAGGGCGAGCTCCAGCACATGTACTCGATCATGTTCGACGCCGACCTGAGCCAGGTCGTGCGCGATCGCGAAGTGACCCTGTGGTACCTCCAGGCGGACGGCCTCACCGGCGCCATCATCACCGGCACCGGCGTCGGCGCCCACGGCCTCGGCGTCTACTACGACCCCGCGACCGCCCCCGGCTTCACCACCGAACGCTGCATCGACTTGGTACGGCAGGCGGTAGGCGTGCCCGACCTGGACGTGTCCGTCCTTGACACCACGACGTTCACCATCGCCCACCAGCTCGCCGACACCTACCGCGCGGGCCGCGTCTTCTTCGCCGGCGACGCGGCCCACACCATGCCTCCCACCGGCGGCCAGGGCGGCAGCACCGCCCTCCAGGACGGCTGCGACCTGGCCTGGCGCCTCTGGCTCGTCCACAGCGGCCAGGCGGGCCCCGCCTTCCTCGACACCTACGACGCCGAACGCCGTCCCATCGGCGCGCTGACCGCCAACGAGCAGCTGGCGAACATGGCGGTGAGAATGCCCTCCGAGCAGACGAGGGACGTCGCTCCCCCGACCGCGGACCCGATGGCCGTCATGCTCGGCTACCGCTACCACTCCACCTCCATCCTGAACGAGCCCACCGACGACGGCTCCCTCCTGGAGAACCCCCAAACCGCCACCGCCCGCCCCGGCAGCCGCGCCCCGCACGTGCTCCTCGACTGGGAGGGCATGCCCATCTCGACGATCGACCTGTTCGGCACCGGTCACGTCCTGCTCATCGGCCCCCGCGGCCGCGACTGGGAAACCGCCGCCCGCGCGGTGAGCGACCGCCTGGACCTCCACCTCACTCCCCTGGTCATCGGCGGCGACCTGAAGGACCTGGAAGGCGTGTGGCAGGAGCGCTACGGCGTCACCGAGACCGGCGCCGTCCTGGTCCGCCCCGACGGTTACGTCTCCTGGCGCGCCCCCGCCCTGACCCCGTCCCCCAAGGACACCTTGAACGAAGTCCTCACCACGACCCTGAGCCGCACCCCCTGAACCCCTGCCCCAGAACCGGCCGCAACGCCACCCGCCCCGGAACACGGAGAAACGCCCGGAGCCGGCCGAGCATCCGACAGACCGGTGCGGTATCAGCCGGGATGCTTGGCCACCGCTGCCCAGCCAAGGGGGGCGAAGCGGGCGAGAAGGGCCGGGGAGATGAACTGTTCGGAACCGAGGATGATGAAGTCGCCGAAGAAGCGCCGAATGTCGTCCAGAGTGCGAGGGTAGACACCTGAGCTGGCCCGCGTATACACCTGCCGGACGGACTCCGTGTCGCAGCTGCGTCGTTCCTGCATGGTCATGTGGGTGATGATCAGATGGCTGCCCGGTGGCAGCATGTCAAGCAGCTTGGCCACGTCGTCGTAAGGATCCTCCAGAAAGTGGAGAACGGCGACCATCAGCAGGGCGACCGGCTCGTCGAAGTTGACCAACCGGGTCGCGGCCACCCGGGCACGGAGGGCGTCGGGGTCACGGAGATCAGCCTCCACCATGGCCACGGTCGGAGTGTTGGCCAGCAGGGCACGCCCGTGAACACAGACGATGGGGTCGTTGTCCACATAGACCGTGCGAGCGCAGTCGTCGACTTCGTGCGCCACCTCATGGACGTTCTTCTGTGTGGGAAGACCAGCGCCGATGTCGACAAACTGCCGGATACCCGCCTCGGCAGCCAGATACCTGACCGCGTTGCCCAGGAACTCACGGTTCGCCTCGACACCGTCACGGGACTCGGGGAACGCCTTGAGGATCTGCTCCGCCGCTTCTCGGTCGGCGGCGAAATTGTCCTTCCCGCCGAGCATGTAGTCATAGATCCGGGCGACATTTGGCGTGTGGACGTTGATGCCCGCGGGAGCCCGCTCGCTCATCGTTCTCCTCCCGTGCCGGGCCAGCCCGTCCCCTCCCGGGTGGCGGTGACCGCATTGGCGCCGAGAATATCGCACACGTCACGATTACCAAGGTCCTCTCCCACCCCTGCCCCACCAAGCCCACAACCCACCACAGCCCACCAACCCACCACACCCAAACCCACCAACCCACCACACCCCAACCCACCGACCCACCGACCCACCACACCCCAACCCGCCAACCACTGGCCCCGCCATCCCGTCCCGTCCAGCCCCACCCCACAGCTCGTCACCCCACAGCTCCGTCCCACCGCTGCTCCGCCCACGGTGCCGTCCACCTCACGACTTGGGAGCGCCAGATCAGGAAGGCAGATCCGGCGGAGTGGACAAGGGTGAGGACGTGAGGCTTCGGACGTGGAGGCGCGAACAGGAGGGCTATGGACGCCAGGCACATGGACGCAGCACACGGACGCGGGCACACGGAGCCGAGCACACGGAGCCGAGCACACGGAGGCCAGCACGCGAAGCCGAGCACACGGAGGCCAGCACGCGAAGGCCAGCACGCGACGCGGGGCTGAGAGCACGAACACGGCGAGCGCGAGGCCGAAGGCCACCAACACCCGCACACCATGCCGAAGGCCACCTACACAAGGCCACCTACACCTGCATGCCAGGGAGCAGGCGCGGAGGTACGGACGCGGAGGTGACCGGCCAGGTGTTCTGGTGGCGTGGGGCGACTGGCTCAGGGTGGCCTTTGCTGGGACCGGCCGCCTGGGTGGCTTCTCGGGAACCGACCACCCAGACGGCACCTCAAAGACCGACCACCCAGGTGACACCTCAAAGACCGGCCACCCGGATGGCATCTCAGGGACCGGCCGCCCAGGTGGCACCTCGGGGTTGAGGGGGGCTGGTGGGTGTTGTGGCTGGTCATGGGTCAGGCGGCCAGGTGGATGATCGGGGTGGCGCTCTGGGTGGAGCAGAGCCAGTCGTTCAGGGTGCCGGTGAAGTCGGAGGGCGGGCCGACCTTCAGGCAGGTGATCTGGCCGGAGCCCGGCGCCGGGCCGACCTTCAGGCGGCGGACCGATCCGGTCCCGTCGCACGGGGTCAGGCGGACGCCGAAGGACTGCCGATCGGCGAAGAAGGCGTGGTCGGTGATGCGGAGGTGGTCGTCGATGGTGCGTTCTCTGGCGTTGGGGTTGGCCGACAGGAACTGCAGGTGGTCCGTCAGCAGGCGCTGGCCCACCGCGCGGAGGAGGTTGATGGCGCACAGGTTGTGGGCGCAGGCGGCGCCGTCCAGGGTGATTTCCGGGAGGGCGAAGCGGCGCAGGCCCCGGGACATCACGCGCAGGCAGGTGCAGGCTCTGGTGTCGGCGGGGTTCCAGGGCGGGCAGGTGGCGGCGTCGTGGACGTCCACGGACCAGCCCAGCCAGTCGTCGGACAGGCGGAACGTGGCCGGTTCGCCGGCGCAGCGGAGGCAGGCGGCCAGCGTGTGGCCGGCCAGCGGGTCCACGACCAGGCCGGTGCATTCTTCGGCTATCGCCCGGGCGGCGGCTCTGGCCACCTGGAGGCTGGCCGGCAGGGCACGGGGCGGGGCCGTACTGGAGACCAGGACGTGCTGGCGCGTACGGCGGAGCAGCCTCCGGTCGTCGTCGGTCAGGTCGACGCCCACGGCCCGCCATTGGGCGGTGCTGTGGGAGAGCGTCAGCAGCGGGGTGCCCAGGGCGGCCAGGGCGGCTCTTCTGTGGGGTCTGCCGATGCGCCACGGGAGCATGCCCTCGATGTCGAAGCGCAGGTGATCGATCGCCACCACGAACAGGGCTGTCAGGGAGTGGGGCACGGGGAAGGTGATCTGCATGGCCCTCAGGGTGCCCAGCGCCGGCGGTGGTGCGTGGGGGCGAACGGGGTTCTGGGGAAAGAGGCCGGCACGACGGACCGTGGCTGTGGAAAACTCCCGGCCAACCTCCAAGGGCCCGAGAAAGGGCTGAGCCCCGGCAGAACCACGCCCGCCGGGGCTCAGTCGCAAGGAAAGCGGGATCAGCCGGTGAAGCCGATCTCCTCCCACTTGTTGAACCGGTACCCAGGCGCACCGAAGTTCGCCAGGGTCTTCTTGGTCGCCTGGATGTCAGGACGCTGGTACAGCGGAATGGTGTGCACCATGTCCCAGATCATCTTGTCGATCTCGTTGGCCTTCGCGGCCGCCTTGGCGGGGTCCATCTCGCCGGTGACCTCGTCGATCGCGGCGTCGAGCGCCGGGTCGCTGCCCTTCGGGAAGTTGCTCTCGGAGCCCGTCTTGTAGATCTGGGGCAGGGAGCCGAGCGGCAGCGGCGTGCCGATCCAGGAGAACGGCACCAGGTCGAAGTCGCCCTTGATGATGAAGTCGGTGAAGAACTTGTCATCGGGGACCGGGCGGATCGTGAGCTTGATCCCGGCCTCCTTGAGCATGGCCTGGGTCAGTTCGCCCTCGGTCTTGGCATAGGGCACGCCGGCCGGGACGACGAAGCTCAGGGCGAACTCCTTGCCGTCCTTCTTGCGGTACTCGCCTTCCTGCTTCCAGCCGGCGGCGTCGAGGAGCTGCTTGGCCTTCTCCAGGTTGTACTTGCCGAGCTCGCCGGAGTTGTCGGCGTACGACTTGTGGTTGTTCATGAAGACGTGGTTGCCGAGCGTCTGCAGCGGCCAGTCCATGTCCTTGAGGTCGGACTGGGTGATCACGTCACGGTTGATCGCGTAGGCGACGGCCTGGCGGACCGACTTGTCCTTGAGGAACGCGGTCGCGTTGTTGACGGTGATGTGCCGCCAGTTCGGGCTGAGCGCCTTGCGGATGTCGACGTTCGGCACTTCCTTGGCCCGCTTGAGGTCGGCGGGGCTGCCCGGCGGGATCTCGACCGCGTCGAGCTCACCGTTGGCGAAGGCGTTGACCGACGCGGCGGGGGTCTCGATGGTGCGGAAGATGACCTTGTCGAGCTTGGCCTTCTTGCCCCACCACTTGTCGTCGCGGACGACGGTGAGGGTCTTCGTGGCCTCGTCGATCTTCTCGACCTTGAAGGGGCCCGCGGTGACCGGGATCTTCTGCAGGTAGTCCTTCTCGTACGCCTCGGGGGTCGCGGTGGCCGAGGCGGGGATGAGCATGGGCGAGCGGGAGAGCATGCCCTGCCACTCGGGGTAGTTCTTGGAGAAGGTCATGATGGCGACCTTGTCCGAGGCGCCCTTGGTGATGGACTCGACCCGGTCCCAGCCGTCGGTGGAGGCGGGCTTGAACTTCTTGTTCGAGCCGTTGTTGGCCTTCCACATGGACTCGATGTCCTTGTAGGTGATCGGCTCGCCGTTCGACCACGTGGCCTTGTCGTTGATCGTGTAGGTGACGACCTGCTTGCCCGAGGAGGTGTCCAGCTTGACGTCGGTCAGGAAGTCGGGGTTCGGCTTCCATTCGGCCTTTTCGTCGGACAGCATCATGATCGGCAGGACGGTGTCGAGCATGAACGCGGTGTCGCGCTGGTTGCCGTCGACGTGGTTGGGGTTCCACTGGGTGGGCCACTGGCCGACGGCCAGGGTGACGGTGCCGCCGTCCTTGACCTGGTCGTAGCCGACGGGGTTGATGCTGATGGCCGGGGTCTCGGACATCTGCTTCTGGGCCTGCTGCGACTGCTCGGCGTTCGGCTGGCCGCTCTTGGCGCCGCCACCGCCGCCACAGGCCGCGACGGCCATGGCGAGGACCGCGAGTCCCGCCGCTGCCCGGAAACGAACCTTCACTTTTCCTCCTGATCGTTCGAGGCCGTGATGACCTCGATCTCCTCCGCGTAGTGGCAGGCGGCGCCGTGGTCGACGGCATTCGCGAGCCGAGCAACTGGGGGCTCTTCGTTCACACACCGCTGCCGCTCGGCCTCGCCGAGTTGGGCGAACTTGGGGCAGCGGGTGCGGAACCGGCAACCCGATGGCGGGTCGGCCGGGCTGGGCAGGTCGCCTTCGAGCAGGATGCGCTTGCGTGTGCGCTCCATCTCGGGGTCGGGCAGCGGGATCGCTGACAGCAGCGCCTGCGTGTAGGGGTGGGCAGGGTGGTCGTAGACGTTCTCGACGGTGCCGATTTCGGCGATCCGGCCGAGGTACATGACGGCGACGCGGTCGGCGAGGTGCCGGACCACGGCCAGGTCGTGCGCCACGAACAGATACGACAGGCCGAGCGTGTTCTTGAGCTCCTCCAGCAGGTTGATGACACCCGCCTGGATGGAGACGTCGAGCGCGGAGACCGGCTCGTCGAGCACGAGCAGCTTGGGCTCCAGCGCGAGCGCCCTGGCAATGCCGATGCGCTGGCGCTGGCCGCCGGAGAAGTGCTGCGGATAGCGCGTGGCGTAGCTCGGGTCGAGGCCGACGAGGGTGAGCAGTTCGGCCACCCGCTGGTCCACGTTCCGGTGTCCGTGGGCGCGCAGCGGCTCGGCGATGATGTCGCCGACGGGCATGCGCGGGTCGAGCGCGGCCATCGGGTCCTGGAAGACGATCTGCAGGTCCCCGCGCAGCGCCTTGCGGGCGGAGCCGTCCAGCGTGGAGCTGTCCTTGCCGAGCACGACGATGCGTCCGCGCTGCGGCGGCCGCAGCTGCATGATCTGCTGAAGCGTGGTCGTCTTGCCGCAGCCGGATTCGCCGACCAGCGCGAGCGTCTCGCCTTCGGCGATGTCGAAGGTGATGCCGTCCACGGCGTGGACGGTGCCGACCCGGCGCTTGAAGACGGCGCCCTTCATCAGCGGGTAGTGCCGGATGAGGTCGGTCAGCTCCAGCACGGTCGGACGCTGCTCGCGCGGCACCCGCACCACGTCGCTCGGCGGGATCACCGGCACGGGGTAGACGTCGGCGCCGGTCAGCCCCTTGTGCTCGATTTCGCGCGAGCGGATGCAGGCCACGTGCCGGCCGGCGCCGATCCCGGTGAGCGGCGGCTCCTCGTCGTCGCAGGCGTCGATCTTCATCGGGCAGCGCGGCGCGAACGGGCAGCCGGGCGGCAGCGCGGCGGGCGAGGGCGGGTTTCCCTCGATGGGCACCAGCGGCCCCTCCTCGCCGTCGATCCGCGGGATCGAGGCGAGCAGACCCATCGTGTACGGCATGCGCGGCCGGTAGTAGAGCTCGTCCACCGGCCCCAGCTCGACCGGCTTGCCCGCGTACATCACGAGGACGCGGTCGGCCATGCCCGCGATGACGCCCAGGTCATGGGTGATCATCACGATGCCGGCGCCCGTCTCCTGCTGCGCGGTCTTGAGCACCTCCAGGACCTGCGCCTGGATGGTGACGTCCAGGGCGGTGGTGGGCTCGTCGCAGATGAGCAGGTCGGGGTCGTTGGCGATGGCCATGGCGATCATGGCGCGCTGGCGCATGCCGCCGGAGAACTCGTGCGGGAACGACTTGGCGCGCACGCTGGGGTGCGGGATGCCGACCAGGTCGAGCAGTTCGACGGCCCGCTTGGCGGCCTTGTCCTTGCCCATCTTCTGGTGGACGCGGACGGCCTCGGCGATCTGGTCGCCGATGGTGTAGACGGGGGTGAAGGCCGACAGCGGGTCCTGGAAGATCATGCTGATCGTCTTGCCGCGGATGTCGACGAGGTCGTCGGCGTCCACGCCGAGCAGCTCGCGGCCGTGGAGCTTGACCGATCCGCTGGTCACGGCGTTCTTCGGCAGCAGGCCCATGATGGCCAGCGAGGTCACGGACTTGCCGGAGCCGGACTCGCCCACGATGCCGAGGACCTCGCCCCGGGAGACCTCGTAGGACACTCCGCGCACGGCCTGGATGCCGCCGGGGAAGGTGACCGTGAGGTCGTTGACTTCCAGAATGCTCATGAGTTGCTCCCCGGGTCGAGTGCGTCGCGCAGCCCGTCGCCGATCAGGTTGATGCTGAGCACGAGGACGACCAGCAGGCCGGCGGGAAAGGCGAACAACCACGGATATCCGGTGGCGTTGCGCGCGCCCTCGGCGATCAGCGTGCCGAGGGAGACGTCAGGTGGCTGGATGCCGAAGCCGAAGAACGACAGCGCGGCCTCTCCGATCACCGCGCCGCTGACGTTGAGCGTCGCGTCGATGATCAGCAGGGAGGACAGGTTGGGGACGATGTGCCGGAAGATGATCTTCCATTCGGGGATGCCCATGTAGACGGCGGCCTGGACGTACTCCCGCTCGCGCAGCGACAGCGTCATGCTCCTGACCACGCGCGAGGTGATCATCCAGGAGAACGCGGCCAGCAGGGCCACGAACCAGATCCAGGAGGCGCCGCGCAGCCGCGGCGAGATGATCGCGATGATGAGGAAGCTCGGCAGGACCAGGAGCAGGTCCACGCCCCACATCAGCAGCTTGTCGATCCATCCGCCGAAATATCCGGCGAAGGCGCCGACGATCGCGGCCAGGCCCGTGGAGATCAGCGCGACCAGGATGCCGATGATGATCGACTTCTGCATGCCGCGCAGCGTCACGGCGTACATGTCGGCGCCGATGGAGGTGGTCCCCCACCAGTGGTCGGCCGACGGCGGCGACATGAACGCCATGAAGTCCTTGTCGGTCCAGTCGTAGTTGCCGAAGTACGGGCCGACGTAGGCCAGGGCGATCAGCAGCACCAGCGCGATGGAGCCATAGCGGGCCTGCTTGTTGCGCAGCAGCCTGCCGAAAACGACCTTGGAACGCATCTAGCTCACCCGAACTCGAGGGTCGAGGGCCGCCACCAGCAGGTCCGACAGGAACGCTGCCGCCAGCACACAGACGGAGGCGAAGAAGCTCACCGCGGCCACGGAATTGACGTCGTTCTGGTTGATCGAGTCGATCAACCAGGCGCCCATTCCGTGCCAGGCGAAGATCTTCTCGGTGAAGGTGGCGCCGGTGAGCATCGTGCCGAACGCGAAGGCGAAGTAGGTCGCCGCGGGGATGAGCGCGGTGCGCAGCGCGTGCTTGAACAACGCGGTACGGCGGCGCAGTCCCTTGGCCATCGCGGTGCGCACGAAGTCCTGCCCGAGCACGTCGAGCATCATGTTGCGCTGGATGCGGCTGTAGTAGGCGATCGAGCCGAGGCTGAGGGAGATCGTGGGCAGGATCAGGTGGTTGATCCGGTTCAGGAACTGGTCCATGCCGCTCAGCCGGGGGTTGTACTCGCCGGTGTACTCGATCAGCGTGAACCCGAGCCCTCGGTTGAGGCTGTAGGTCGCGATCGCGAGCAGGGTGGCGAGCACGAAGACGGGGATCGCCATCACCACGAACGAGCTCACGCCTATCAACCGGTCGGTGAACTTGTACTGCCTGACCGCCGACAACGCCCCTAGTCCGACGCCTATGACGAAGCCGACGATGGTTCCCAGGAACAGCAACCGGAGGCTGACGAAGATGCGCCGCCCCATCTCGTCGTTGACCGAGCCGCCGTTCCAGGTCTTGCCGAAGTCGCCGGTGACGACGCCGGAGGCCCAGGTGACGTAGCGCTGGAACAGCGGGGTCTTGTCGTTGAGGTTGTAGGCGTCGAGCGTCGCGTCAATGACCTGTTCCGGCACCGGGGGCTGCCGTCCTTGGTAGGCGCCACGGGGGTTCATGGTCGACGCCGCGAGCATGTAGGCGAGGCTGGCCGCGATCGCGACCAGGAGCACGTTGATCGCCAACCTGCGCAGCAGGTACTTGCCCATTACCCTCCGTTCGTGCTGAACGGGGGTCGGAAGGTCCTGGGTGGAGAGTCGCCCCCGCAACAAACGGCCGTTTTACGAAGTGAGAAACCACTTGACGCACCAGTAACGGCCGATGCGCAGAATATCTGGCGAAACGTAACGGTCCGCCACGAAGCGGGGTAACGGTCAGATTACCGGACGGTAGATCACGACCGTCTGTCCGGGAACCAGTAAACCACTCTGACCTGCACGAACACGGTCGTCAGAGGTCAACAACACGGTCCCTGCGGGAATGGACAGTGTCACAGAATCCGGACAAAAATTTACGATTACGCAAAGTGATCCCCGCCACAACACCAGCCAGCGGTCAAGCGGCCCGGTCTCCACGGTAACCCGGTCCAGCCGGGGATCCGACAGCTCGGGAAGCGCTTTCCGCAGGGCGATGAGGTCCCGGTACCACGCCAGCAGCGACCAGTGGTCCTCGTCCTTCAGCTCGTTCCAATCGAGCTTCGAGCGCAGGAACGCCTCCTCCGACGACGGATCCGGCGCGTCCCAGACGTACCCGAACCCCTCGAACTCCCGCGCCCGCCGCGCGCCCTCGCCCTCGCGCAGCGACGGCTCCACGTGATCGGAGAAGAACAGGAACGGCGAGCGCGCCCCCCACTCCTCGCCCATGAACAACATCGGCGTGAACGGCGAGGTCAGCAGCAGTCCGGCGCCCAGCTTGAGCGCGGTCAGGGGCAACCGGTCGCCGCGCGGGCGGTTGCCGATCTGGTCGTGGTTCTGCAGGCAGCAGACGAAGCGGTGGCCGGGCACGCCGCGGGCGGAGCCGCCATGGGAGCGGCCGCGGAAGGCGGAGTAGCCGCCGTCGTGCACGAACGCCGAGGTCAGCGCCTTGGACAGGGCGCTCAGCTTGGCGAAGTCGGCGTAGTAGCCGTGCGACTCGCCGCTGACCGCGTAGTGCAGCGCATGGTGGAGGTCGTCGTTCCACTGCGCCGTCATGCCGAGGCCGCCGGCCTCCAGCGGGGTCACCATGCGCGGGTCGTTCAGGTCGGACTCGGCGATCAGCGACAGCGGGCGGCCCAGCGCGCAGGCCAGCGCGTCCACCTCGGCCGACAGCTCCGCCAGCAGGTGCGTGGCCCGGCGGTCGTGCAACGCGTGCACCGCGTCCAGCCGCAGGCCGTCCACGTGGTAGTCCCGCAGCCACTGCAGCGCGTTCTCGATGAAGTAGCGGCGCACCTCGTCCGACTGCGGCCCGTCCAGGTTGACCGCCTCGCCCCAGAAGCTGCCCTGGGTTCCGGTGAGATAGGGGCCGAACGGGTGCAGGAAGTTCCCCGACGGGCCCAGGTGGTTGTAGACCACGTCCAGGATGACGCCCAGGCCGTTGCCGTGGCAAGCGTCGACGAACGACTTGAACCCGTCCGGCCCGCCGTACGTCTCGTTGACCGCGTAGAGATCCACGCCGTCGTATCCCCAGTTTCGCCCGCCGGGCACCGGCGCGACCGGCATGACCTCGACGAGGTCGATCCCCAGCTCCACCAGGTGATCCAGCCGCTCGATCGCCCCGGCGAAGGTGCCTTCCGGGCTGAAGGTGCCGACGTGCAGCTCGTAGATCACCGACCCGCGCAGGTCGCGGCCGGTCCAGTCGTGGTCGCTCCAGGTGTAGCGGGCGTGGTCGTAGACCATGCTCGGCCCGAAGACCCCCTCGGGCTGCCGGCGCGAGCGCGGATCCGGGTAGGGGCCGTCGCCGTCCAGCACGAAGGAGTACGGCGTGCCGTGGCCGGCCTGTGCCGCGGCCAGCGACCACCAGCCACCCTGCCCGGCGCGCATCGGCCGGCGGCCGTCCGGCAGCTCGATCTCGACGGTCGTGGCCCGGGGTGCCCAGACGTCAAATCGCATTCAGGACCTCTCCAGAAGTGCCACGGGGTTGCGGCCCAGCAGGTGGGCCATGGGGATGCGGCCGGTGAAGCGGCAGCCGGTCATCAGATCGTGCCAGGAGCCGGGCGGCAGCATGAGCGTGGTCCCGGCCCAGCCGCCGCGCCGGGCCAGCCGTACCGGAAGACGGGTGGCCACCGCGACGGCGCCGCGCCCGCGCGCGAAGGCGACCACGTGCCCCGCCGCCTCCCCCGAGGCGAACAACGGCCGGTACGGCGCGGCCGGCTCGATCCGGCGGCGCAGCCGCAGCGCCTGGCTGGTGAGCAGGAGCTTGGCCGCGTCCCACGCGGTGGCCGGGCGGCGGCCGAACGTGACCGGGCGCCGGTTGTCCGGGTCCACCAGGGAGAAGTCGGTCATCTCATTGCCCTGGTAGACGTCCGGCACACCGGGCATCATCAGCTGCACGATCTTGGCGCCGAGCGAGTTGACCATGGCGTAGGGGTCGATCCGGGCCACGAACTCGCCCACCGGCAGCCGGACGGCACGCTCGGCGAAGTCGCGGACGCCCTGCTCGTAGGCGGGGTCGGGGCGGACCCACGAGATGCGCGTCTTGGCCTCGCGGGCGGCCTTCAGCAGGTAGGCGGCCAGGCGCTCGGCGGAGATCGGCCAGGCGCCGACGAGGTTCTGCCAGGCCAGGTAGTCCAGGTGCGGGTCGAAGGCGAGGGCCGCCGACCATTGCGCGACCGCCTCGGCCCACTCCTCGGGGATCTCCGCCAGCACCGCCAGCCTGGCCCGCACGTCCTCCGAGCGCTTGGTGTCGTGCGTGGACAACGTCGTCATCGTGTACGGGGGCAGGCCGGCGCAGAACTCGTGGAACTCCTTGACCTCGATCCCGAAGGCGTCCGGCTCCCCGCCCACCTCGTTGAGCGCGGCCAGCGGGTACCACCGGTAGAGCGCGGTGTCCTCCACGCCCTTGGCCATGACGGGCCCGGTGGTCTGCTGGAACCTGACCACCGCCTCGGCCGGGCCGTACAGGAGCTTGCGGGCCAGCTCAGGCGGCGCGACCTCCTCGAGGATCGCCACGGAGTCCGGCGGCGGGCGCTCCCCCGGCACCACGTAGGCGCGGTAGACCGGCATCGCGGCCAGCACGTCCTTGATCGTCTCCGGGTCTTCTTCCGCCGCCCGCGCCAGCCGGACCACCTCGGCGGTGAAGAACAACTCGAGCACGTCGCGCTTGGACCGGTCGGCCACGGCCCGGTAGTCGGTGCTCTGCCCGGTCTGCCGGGCGAACAGCCGGATGAGCGGATCGGCCCCCTCCGGGTCGACGAACAGGCGGGTGATCCGGTTCAGCGTCTCGTAGCCGGTGGTGCCGTCGCAGGCCCAGTCGGCGGGCAGCCGCTCCTCGCCGATGAGGATCTTCTCCACCACCGTCCAGACGCCGCCCGAGCGCTGCCGCAGCCGCTCCAGATAGCCCCGCGGATCGGCCAGCCCGTCCGGATGATCCACCCGCAGGCCCTCGATCAGCCCCTCGTCGAGCAGCCAGAAGATCACCTCGTGGGTGGCGAAGAACACCGCCGGATCCTCCGCCCGCAGCCCGATCAGCGACGAGACGTCGAAGAACCGCCGGTAGCCCGGCCCCTCGGTGTACGGAACCAGCCGATAGTGCCCCGGATACGGATACTCATGCTCGTAGTACCGCAGCACCTCCCCGTCCACCACGGGCTCGGCGCCGTCCCCCAGCACCGGCAGCGCCACCTTCCCGCCGTCCCAGTCGATGTCGAACCATCCGGCGTACGGCGAAGCCGTCCCGTCCTTCAGCACCGACCAGAAATGGGCGTTCTCGGTGTTCATGTGGTTGGGCACGATGTCGGCGACGATGGCCAGATCGTGCGCGGCCAGGTGCCCGGCCAGCTCACGCAGCCCGCTCGCGCCGCCGAACTCCGCCCGGATGCTGGAGTGGTCCACGACGTCGTAGCCGTGCAAGGAGGCCGGCACCGACTGCAGGATCGGCGACAGGTAGACATGGCTCACGCCCAGTTCGCGAAGGTAGGGGGCGATCTCGGCCACCTGGGCGAAGCCGAAGTCCGGCGTCAGCTGGATGCGGTACGTCGAGGTCGGTCTAGACACGGCGCAGCACCCGCACGCTGCGCCCGGGCACCGCCACGAGCTCACCCGACCGGCACGTGCTCACCCCCACGCTGATCGGCATCGCGGTGTCGAGTTCGGTCTGCCACATGTCTCCGTATTCCTTGGGGACGGTGAATCGGATCGTGTCGTGATGGGCGTTGAACATGAGTAAAAACGATTCATCGCGGATCGCCCTGCCGCGCCGGTCGGGCTCGGTGATGGCCTCGCCGTTGAGGAAGACCGCCAGCGACTTCGCGAACCCGGCCTCCCAGTCGCCGTTGGTCATCTCCTCCCCCGTCGGCGTCAGCCAGGCGATGTCGGCCAGGCCGCGCACGGGGCGGCCGTAGAAGAAGCGGCGCCTGCGGAAGACCGGATGTTGCTTGCGCAGGGCGGCCAGCCGCTGGGTGAACTCCACCATCAGCCAGTTCTCCCGCACGTCCGACCAGTCCACCCAGGTCAGCTCGTTGTCCTGGCAGTAGCCGTTGTTGTTGCCCGCCTGGGTGCGGCCCAGCTCGTCGCCATGGGAGATCATCGGCACGCCCTGCGACAGGAAGAGCGTGGTCAGGAAGTTGCGTTTCTGCTGCTCGCGCAGGGCCTCGACACCCGCTTCCGCCGGGCCCTCCACGCCGCAGTTCCAGGAGCGGTTGTCGTCGGTGCCGTCGTGGTTGCCCTCCTGGTTGGCCTCGTTGTGCTTGTCGTTGTACGAGACCAGGTCCTGCAGTGTGAACCCGTCGTGACAGGTGACGAAGTTGATCGAGGCCGCGGGGCGGCGGCTGTCGTCCTGGTAGAGGTCGCTGGAGCCGGTGAACCGGTAGCCGAACTCGGGCAGCGTCGCCGGCCTGCCCCGCCACAGGTCGCGGATGGTGTCGCGGTAGCGGCCGTTCCACTCGGTCCAGCGGGAGGGGAAGTTGCCCACCTGGTACCCGCCCGGCCCGACGTCCCACGGCTCGGCGATCAGCTTGACCTGCGACAGCACCGGATCCTGCTGGACCAGGTCGAAGAACGAGCTCAGCCGGTCCACCTCGTGCAGCTCCCTGGCCAGCGTCGAGGCCAGGTCGAAGCGGAAGCCGTCCACGTGCATCTCGGTGACCCAGTAGCGCAGCGAGTCCATGATCATCTGGAGCACGTGGGGGCTGCGCATGAGCAGGCTGTTACCGGTGCCCGTGGTGTCGTAGTAGTGCCGCGGGTCGTCCTCGACCAGCCGGTAGTAGCTGGTGTTGTCGATCCCCTTGAACCCGAGCGTCGGCCCCAGATGGTTGCCCTCGGCGGTGTGGTTGTAGACCACGTCCAGGATGACCTCGATGCCCGCCTCGTGCAGCGCCCGCACCATGGCCTTGAACTCCGGCACCTGTCCGCCACGCTGCCCGCGGCTGGAGTACCGGTTGTGCGGGGCGAAGAAGCCGATCGAGTTGTAGCCCCAGTAGTTGGTCAGCCCGCGCCGGCTCAGGAAGTCGTCGGTGACGAACTGGTGCACCGGCATCAGCTCCAGCGCCGTCACCCCGAGCTTGGTCAGATGGTCCAGAATCTCCGGGTGGCCGAGCGCGGCGTACGTGCCCCGGATCTCCTCCGGGATCCTCGGATGCGCGATCGTGAGCCCCCGCACGTGCGCCTCGTAGATCACCGTGTCGTGGTACGGCGTGGCCGGCGGCCTGTCGTGCCCCCAGCCGAAGAACGGATTGATCACCACCGACCTGGGCGTGAACGGCGCCGAATCCGCCTCGTTCCTGCTCTCCGGGCGGCCGAACCGGTAGCCGTAGACCGCCTCGTCCCAGCTCACCTCGCCTTCGATCGCCTTGGCGTAGGGGTCGAGCAGCAGCTTCGCCGGGTTGCAGCGCAGGCCGCGCGCCGGGTCGTGGGGGCCGTGGACGCGGTAGCCGTACCTCTGGCCGGGGCCGATGCCGGGCAGGTAGCCGTGCCAGACGAAGCCGTCGCATTCGCTCAGCCGTACCGGGCGCTCGGTGCCGTCCTCGTCGAACAGGCACAGCTCGACGCGCTCGGCGACCTCGCTGAAGAGCGCGAAGTTCGTCCCCGCGCCGTCGTAGGTAGCCCCCAACGGGTAGGGGTCTCCCGGCCACTGCTCGATCATCGACGGCTCCCTCGCGATCCTTTCCCATGTTCTTTCCCACCGCCACGGGCCACAAGTGCGCTCGCGGGCTGGAGCCCCGGCGACCGGGGCTCAGAGCCGCGGGATCAGCGATCGGCGGCCGGCCGCGGCGCCGCGGTGCGGGCCGAGTGGGTCGCCGGCACGGCGCGGACAGGCGGCGTACACCGGATGACCTCCAGTAGCACCCGGTGCGGCCTGCGCTCGTCCGGCCGGACGCGAACCTCGCTGGCCCAGCAGGCCGAGGCGATCGCCTCGCTCCCGTCCTCGACCTGCCGCGGCGTGATCCCGCCCCGGCACCAGATCCAGGCGCGCTCCCCGAACGCCGCGGGCGCGCACCACATGATCACCGGGATCTTCCCGCGCCGGCTGGTCACGTACGCCTCCACGAACCCGACCCGGATCCGGTGCGCGGTGACCACGCACCGGATCCGCCCCCACGCCTCCGATCGCGCCGGCGGCCAGAGGGGAATCAGAGCGGCCAGGAGCGCGTACGCCCCGAGCGCGTCCACGGCCACGACCAGCGCCACCGGCAGTGCCAGCTCGTAGCGCCACCGCCACAGCACGACCAGCGGGCTGGGCCTGGCGACCGGCGTGGTGGCCCGGTTGAGCTCGTCGAGCAGCTTCCCGTTCATGACCGCACCCGCCCCGACCCCACGCAGGTACGGCAGGCGCCCCGCACGGTCACGCCCTCCCCGGCGCAGGCGGCGCATGGGGAGAGGGCGTCGAAGTCGCGGTTCCGGTAGACCCTGGTGAGCAGGTTGGGCCGGATCACCTGCCAGCCCTGGTCCTGTGCTCGGCGGTCCAGTTCGGCGAAGGCCCAGCGGTCGAGCAGTTCGAGCAGGTGGCGGAGGGGATTGACTATCGCGGGGCGGAGGTCGGTGTTGGTAGCATTCATGGTGGGTCGTCCTCTTGTTTTCGTGGCAGCGGATGATCGTTTCGCTGGGCCGGTGGGGCAACATCGGCCCAGCTCTCTCTGTGCGCGATTGCCTCCTTTCCGTCTATGTAGGGCTTTACCCTGATCTGGGATGCCCATGGCAATTGCCAGGGGAACGTGCCGGTGACGTTTTCCTAACTCACGTGACATCGGCGACTTCGCGGGGGGTAGCATCCCGACCGAAACTCCGTCGTGAGCGGGGAGTTCACGAGATCATCGGGAGACGGCACGGTGACCAGATAGGCGGACGCGATGGCCAGTCCCACACTCCGGCAACGGCAACTCGCCAGACGACTGCGCGAGTTGCGGCATGAGGCCGGTCTGAGCATCGCCGAGGTCGCCGAGCAGCTCTTGTGCTCGCAAGCGAAGATCAGCCGGATCGAGACCGCGCAGCGCCGGACGAGCCTGCGTGACGTCCGCGATCTGTGTTCGCTCTACGGCGTGGACGATCCGTCCGCGCTCATGGAGTTGGCTCGCGAAGCCCGCAACACGAGTTGGTGGCTGGAGTCGGAGAACTCGGATCTCCGCCCTCTGATCGGGCTGGAGACCGAGGCCATCAAGATGACTCAGTACGACACCACGACCGTTCCCGGCCTTCTCCAGACCGCGGAGTACGCGCGGGCGGTCATCCGCGGATACCTGCCGCTGATAGCCCCCAAAGTGCTCGACGAACGGGTAGAGGTGCGGATGCGCCGCCAGGAGGTGCTCTCCAAGGCCGACCCTCCGCTCTACTGGGTGCTGCTTGACGAGTCGGCGCTGCAGCGGCACATCGGCGGCGCACAGGTCATGGCAGACCAGCTTCGGCGGTTGCTGGAGGCAGCCGAGCTTTCCCACGTCATCCTCCAGATCATCCCCTACACCGTGGGCGCGCACATGGGGCTTGACGCCGCGTTCACGCTGCTGGAGTTCGACCTGGACGCGGGAGTATCGGACACGGTGTACATGGAAACGCTTCTCCACATTTACTACGAGGAGAAGCCGCAGCAGCTTGCGCGTTTTGCCGAGATCCTCAACCAACTTCGCGCCACGGCGCTCAGCCCCCAAGAATCGGCTAACCGGATATCCAGGTATCAAGTGCAGTTTGAGCGACAAGCCGCCCAAGAATCGCTGTGATACCCCCAGCGAAATTCCAAACGGCAAGTGCCAGAGGCACTACGATGCGCTCAGGCGGCTGCCCGACAAGCTCCGCCGTACCCACTAGGAGGAGCGCACATGGCAGGGACACAGGGACAGCAGACATGGCCAACCCCTTTTCTACCCGGCGTGTGGAAGGTGTCCTCCCGCTGCAACGGAGGAAACTGCGTGGCTGTGGCCACGGAGCACAACGGCCGCATCGCGGTCCGCGACACGAAGACCGGCGCCGGCCCCATCCTCAGCTTCAGCGCCGCTGAATGGGACGCTTTCATCACCTCGATCAAGGATATGTAGCCACACCTAGATTGATTCGGGCATGCGTCCACCGCATGCCCCTTTTCTTGCCCACCCCCTCAAAATGGATGATCTCTCAACAACAGGGTAAAACCAGGCACGAATATGCCACTGTTCCCCATCTTCGGGAGGTAAGGCATGAACCCCCCACCTGCCCCTGCCCGGGCAGCCTGGCGTTCTCGGTGCAACAACGGCAGCTGCGTGGAAGTCGCCAAGCACGATGGCCAGATCTGGGTACGCGGCAGCGGGGACGCCGATGGCGCCGTCCTCCGATTCAGCCGAGGATCATGGACCGCCTTCCTGGCCCGACTGTCCTCCGGCGGCTGAGCAGGTTTCGGAACCGTCGTCCCGGCAATGGGCCGACCCCATGGGCGGTTTCAAGAAATTCCTCCTGCGCGGCAACATCGTCGAACTGGCGGTGGCGGTCATCGTCGGCGCCACCTTCAGCGGACTCGTCCAGGCCCTGGTCACCGATCTGATCACCCCCTTGATCGGAGCGGTGACCGCGGGCCGGAAGCCGGACTTCGCCGACTACTCCTTCACCGTCAACGGCAGCGAGTTCAAGTACGGCGACTTCCTCAACCACCTGCTGACCTTCCTCATCATCGTCGCCGTGGTCTACTGGCTGATCGTCCTGCCGATGACCAGGCTCGTCTCGTTGTTCGAGAGGAAGCAGGCAGACACCACCAAGGAGTGCCCGGAGTGCCTGAGCGAGATCCCGATCGAGGCGCGGCGGTGCGCTCACTGCACGGCGGAGCTGGTCCCGGGCTCGGAGCGGCCGGCCACGTGACGCCACGCGGAGAAGCCACGACCAGCACGCGGTTCTTGCTCCCTATGCCGGGCAATGCCCAGACTGAGGCGATCGTCCGGGAAGATGGGTGAGTGAGTGTTGAGCTGATGGTCTGGCGGGAACCAGAGCCGATCACCCGAGATCGGGCGCGTAAGGTGTATTTGGCGATTAAAAAAGGGGAGCCAGCCGGTCCTGCCCCGGCTTATGCAGCGGAGCTTCCCGGTCAGCTCACCATTTATCCGGACCACGTGCTCATCACCATGGACCTCGACACCATGGACGAGATGTCGAGCCAGGTCTTCGCCGTCGCCCGCACCCACGACCTGGTCTGCTACGACCCCCAGCGCGACCTCGTGCACAACACCATCCCGCGCGGCGCCTACGAGGGCATGCAGCTCCACACCGGCGACGGCATGATCGTCACCGATCCCGACCTCGGCCTCGTCCACGACGTCCTGGCCACGCTCTCACCCCAGAACCCCTTCGCCGCGCTGGTCACCTTCGGACACCACTTCATGCAGGTCTCCCCCGAGGCGGGCGGCTACGAGCTGGAGTACAAGGAGAGCGGCGTCCTGCACCGCACCCTGGTGCCCGGCCTCGACGAGATCCAGCGCTCGTTCGACGAGTACGCCCGCGACGACCGCGCCTTCCTGACCCGCCTGGCCTGGAGTTCCTGATATCGCGGCCCTCGCTGGTTCGCAAAGCCGATCTGTCTGAACGAGGCGGTTCCGCACGGCCTTGGCCGGGTCCGGCGGATGGGCCGTTCGCAGGGCGGCGTTCGGCCCCGTCTACCCCAGCGCCGACCGGAGGACCTCGGGGTCGGCGTTGCCTCCCGACAGCACCGCCACGGTCCGGCCCGACGGCGTGCGGCCCGCCAGGTAGGCCGCCGTGGCCGTGGCGCCGCTGGGTTCGGCGATCAGGCGGGCCGCCTGTGCCAGGTGTCGCATCGCCGCCCGGATCTCGTCCTCCGAGACGGTCACGATGTCGTCCAGCCGGGCACGGAGGTGGGCGAAGGTCAGCTCGGAGAGGTTGGCGCGCAGGCCGTCGGCGATCGTGCGGAAGGACCTGGACGGCTCCCACGGGACTACGTGGCCGGCGCGCAGGCTTTCCCGTGCGTCCGCGGCCAGTTCCGGTTCGACGCCGATCACCCGGGCGGCGGGCGCCAGCGCCTTGACGGCTGAGGCGATTCCCGCGGCCAGACCCCCTCCGCTCACAGGTACCAGGACCACCTCGACGTCGGGCAGGTCCGCGACGATCTCCAGCCCGATCGTGCCCTGACCGGCGATCACGAAGGGGTGGTCGTACGGCGGGACCATGGTCATCCCCCGCTCGGCCGCCACCTTCTCGGCCCCCGAGATGCGGTGCTCCGGCGGCACGACGACCAGGTCGGCCCCGTGTCCGCGGATGGCGTCGGCCTTGACCCGCGGCGTGCCCTCGGGGACGACCACGACGCAGGGCACGCCCAGCCGCCTGGCCGCGTAGGCGAGGGCCTGGCCGTGGTTGCCCGAGGAGTGGGTGACCACGCCCCCCGGCCCGGCCAGCGCCACGGCCGCGTTGTAGGCGCCCCGGATCTTGAACGAGCCGACGCGCTGCAGGCTCTCCGGCTTGACCCAGATCTCCCCCATGGGCACCAAGGGGGTTCTGACGGTCACCGGGGCGATGCGCTCGGCTGCCGCTTGGATGTCGTCAAGGCTGACCAGCTCCACACGTGGAATTATGCCGAACCATGAGACAGCACTACCCGGCCATTGAGCCTTACGATTCGGGCCTTCTCGATGTCGGCGCCGGCAACCAGGTCTATTGGGAGGTGTGCGGCAATCCGGACGGCAAGCTGGCGGTCATGCTTCACGGCGGGCCGGGCGGCGGGTGCACGCAGAAGCACCGGCGCCAATGGGACCCGGACCTCTACCGCATCGTCCTGTTCGACCAGCGCAACTGCGGGCGCAGCCGGCCGCACGCGAGTGACCCGGAGACGTCGCTGGCCGAGAACACCACCTGGAACCTGGTGGCGGACATGGAGAGGTTGCGCGAGCACCTGGGCATCGAGCG
This sequence comes from Nonomuraea typhae, assembly GCF_009760925.1. GTDB lineage: Bacteria > Actinomycetota > Actinomycetes > Streptosporangiales > Streptosporangiaceae > Nonomuraea > Nonomuraea typhae. Next base: position 198,246 of record NZ_VRLV01000007.1, on the reverse strand, counting down.
GTGGCAGGTGTTCGGCGGGTCGTGGGGCAGCGCGCTGGCGCTGGCCTACGCGCAGACGCACCCTGAGCGGACGACGGAGCTGGTGCTGCGCGGCATCTTCACGCTCCGGCCGCAGGAGCTGCACTGGTTCTACCAGGAGGGCGCCTCGTACCTCTTCCCCGATCTCTGGGAGGAGTTCGTCGCCCCGATCCCTGAGGAGGAGCGCGGCGACCTGATGGCGGCCTTCCGGGAGCGGCTGGAGAGCGAGGACGCGGCCGTTCGGGTGCCGGCGGCTCAGGCGTGGGCGCGGTGGGAGGGCGGGACGGTCACGCTGCTGCCCGACCCGGAACTGGTCGCGGAGTTCGGGGAGGAGCGCATGGCGGTGGCCTTCGCCCGGATCGAGAACCACTACTTCACCCACGGCGGCTGGTTCGAGCCCGAGCAGCTCATCCGGGGTGTCGGAAAGATCCGGCACATCCCGGCGGTGATCGTGCAGGGCCGTTACGACGCCTGCACGCCCATGGCCACCGCCTGGGATCTCCACCGGGCCTGGCCGGAGGCGGCGTTCCACGTCGTGGACGACGCCGGGCACGCCGCGACCGAGCCGGGCATCGTGGATCGCCTAGTGACGGCCACCGACCGGTTCGCCGGAAAGCCGTAGGCGCGGCCGTACCAGCTTGACCAGGGGCGTGACCGCGCCGACGCACAGCATGGCGACCAGCGGCGCGAGCACGAGGCCGAGCGCGAATCCGGCGGCCACGTCGTGCGGATAATGGGCGCCGACGAATACGCGGGAGAACGCCATGATCGCCGCCAGCGGGAGCACGACCCAGGCGAGGGCGCGCCACGCCAGGATGAGCGCGCCCGCCGCGCCGGCGGCGACCACGGAGTGGTTGCTCGGGAAGGACCAGTCGCCGGGCGGCGGGCAGGCGGCGACGGTGATGATGCCCCGGCACGGCCGTTCCTCCCGGACCAGGAGCTTCACGATCTCGCTCACGACGTAGGCGGCCACGACCCCGACGGGGCCGACCAGGCCGATGGCCAGTTCGCGGGCGGAGGCCCGGCGGGAGCGCCACCAGCAGGCCACGAACAGGGCGGCGAAGACGAACAGGCCGGCGTCGGTGCCGATCTCGGCGAACGTGCGCAGCCAGCCGGGCGTGGTCAGGGCGAAGTCGGCGATATCGCGATAAAGGCGGTCCAACGCGTGTCCAATCGGTGAAGGAACAATGGACACGACCTTAATGATCTTTAAGGGGCTTATCGTCGGCTCAACGGCCGGAAGCCATCGGTCATTCGGCCGATGGTCCGGCCGTCGCGGACCTGACGATCGTCAGGTCGTCCCGGTGAGGATCCGGGCGAGGTCGAGCTGCCGCTGTCTCAGCTCGCCCTCGGTGATCAGCCCGGAGGCGAACGCCTCCTGGGCCGCGTCGTTCTCGGCCACGTAGTAGGCGGCCATGATCTCGCTGCGCAACGGGGTGAACCCGCGTTCCACGCACTCGACGAAGACGGAGACCTTGCCGTCGAGGGTTTCGCGGGAGATGGTGCAGTCGAGCTCGCGCGCCTTGAGCTGCCGGACGGCTTCCCGGAGCGTGACCTGCCCCAGCGCGCCGTTGAATTCCATGTCCAGTGTGATCTTCACTTCTCGAACGCCTCCAAACGTTGACAACCCCCTCCAGGTGCCGCGTATTCCCTGCTCAGAGTGGGTAGAGAGGGGTGCGTGATCGGTGCGCACGTGATCGTCGGGTACACCGGCGACGCCGGAGGACGGGACGCGCTCGCGCTGGGCTCGGCGATCACCCGGGTCACCGGGGGCGAGCTCACGGTGGCGGCCGTCTACCCGCCGGGCAGCCCCGGGCAGGCGGTCGAGGCGCAGGCGAACCTGGCCCACGCGGCCGGGGAACTGGGCGAGCAGCCGGCCGAGTACATCGCCTTCGAGAGCCGGGGCGCCGGGCGCGGCCTGGCGGTCGTGGCCAGCCGGATCAAGGCGGACCTGATCGTGGCCGGGTCGGCGGAAGGAGGGCAGCACGGCCGCATCGCGATCGGCAGCACCGCCGATCACCTGCTGCACCTGTCGCCGGAGGCGGTCATGCTGGCGCCGTCCGGCTACCTCCCGCCCGAGGAGCCGTCCCGGCTGACGCTGGCCTACGTGCACCGGCCGCAGTGTGACGAGGCGGTGGAGCGGGTGGCGCAGGCGGCGTTGCGGCTCGGGGTGCCGCTGCGGCTGATCACGCTGGACCTGCGCACGGAGGATCCCGGCCGGCTGCGTGACGACCTGGCCCTCGCCGTACGGCTGGCATGGGAGAGCACCGGCATCGAGGCCGAGGCGGAGGTCGCCGAGGGCTTCGACGTGGCGGCGGCGATGGCCAATGTCGAATGGCCGCCCGGTGACCTGCTGGTCTGTGCGAGCAGTGAGGACGCGCAGCCGCATCGGGTCTTCCTCGGCGAGGTGGCCATGAAGGCGCTGCGCGCCGCCTCGTGCCCGGTAACAGTGCTTCCGCGAGGTTTCTCCTAAGATGCCCGAGTGACGAAACGCGCCTGGGCTCCGGTCATCGCGGTCCTTGTGGGATTCGCGAGCATCTATCTGGCCGCCGGCTCCTGGCTGGCCCTGGTCGTGTGCGCCGCGCAGCTCGCGTTCGTCCGGTGGCGCACCTGGTGGTTGCTGGTCGCGGTCGTGCTGAGCGCGTACGCGGCGGTGCTGCTGCTCGGCACCTCGGTCGGCATCCTCGGCTTCGCGGGCGGCACGCTGCTGCTGACCAGGGCGCGCCCGCTCGCGGTGGGCGTCGTGGCCAGTGCCGCCGTGCTGGGCAACGTCGACGCCACGATCAGCGCCGTGCTGATCTCCCTGGTGATCTACGGTCTCACCACGCTCATCGGGCGGGTCGAGGAGATCACCGCGACCCGGCTGACGCTCGCGCTGTCGGCGGCGGCCGAGGAGCGGCTGCGCATCGCCGCCGAGCTGAACAGGGGCCTGGGCCGGGCGCTGGAGACGATCGCGGCCGGCGCCCGCGCCGGGCGGCCCGACGCCGAGACCGCGCGCGGCTCCCTGGCCGCGGCCAGGGAAGCGGCCTCCGGGTACCGCGCCATGTCGCTGACCCCCGAGATCACCACGGCCAGGGCGATGCTGACCTCGGCCGGGATCACCGCGGAGATCCGCGTCGGCCACGAGGAGCCGCTGGGCCCGGCGGGCGCGCTGCTGGCCGCGATCCTGCGCGAAGCGGTCACCGACGTGCTGCGGCAGTCCTCGGCGCGCACCTGCGTGATCGAGACCGGCTGGGAGCACGGCCAGGTACGCCTCAAGGTGACCACCGACGGCGCCCGCACCGCCGACGACGCCTTCCTCGACGACCTGCCGGCCCGCGTCGAGGAGGCCGGCGGCGTCCTGCGCACCCGGCTGACGGACGACGGCCGGCTGTGCGTCGAGGCGGTGCTGCCCGACGTGCGGCCGAAGGAGCAGGACCACCGCTCCTACACCCTGTCGATGGCGCTGCTGGCCGCCGTGCTGACCGGCTTCGTGGTCAAGGGCCTGCTGAAGACCCCGGCCGATCTGCTGGCGCCGGCCACCCTCCTGCTGGCCGTCGTCGTGTGGCTGCAAATGGCCTCGGTCAAGGGCCGCCACATGGGCCACCTGTCGGTGATGGCCGCGCTCACCTATCTCCCGCTGCCGCTGATCGGGCCGAGCTGGCTCGGCATCATGGGGTTCCTGGCCGGTCCGGTCCTGCTCGCCTTCCCCTGGCGCGAGGCGGTCCCCATCGCGGTGGCGGTCGCGGCGAGCACGGTGCTGGCGGGGTTCTTCATGGAGCTGCCGGTCCCGGTGCTGATCAATTACGCGCTGAGCACGCTGGTGACGGCCGTGGTCATGTACGGCCTGATCACGCTGGCCCAGTTGCTGAAGGAGTCGTGGGACTCGCGCGACGCGCTGGCCCGCATGGCGGTCGTCGAGGAGCGCCTGCGCGCCGCCCGCGACCTGCACGACCTGCTCGGGCACAGCCTGGCGGCCATCCTGATCAAGTGCGAGCTGGCCCGCCGCCTCGGCAACCCCGACAGCGAGCTGCGCGAGATAGCCGAGCTGGCCGAGCGGGCGCAGTCCGACCTGCGCGCGGTCTCCGGCGACCATCGCGACCTGCTGCTGGGGCCCGAGGCCGACGGCGCCCGCACGGTCCTGTCGGCCGCGGGCATCGAGGTCGTCATCGACCTGGCCCACCCGCCGCTGCCGCCGGAGGCGGAGACGGTCCTGAGCACCGTGCTCAGGGAGGCGGTCACCAACGTCCTGCGCCACAGCGCCGCGCGCACCTGCTCCATCACGACCGCCGCGGCCGGCGATCGGGTACGGCTGAGCGTCCGCAACGACGGCGTGACCGGCGGCGGGGGCAGGCGGGGCTCGGCGGGGATCGGCAACCTCACCACCCGCCTGGCCGCCCTGGACGGCACGCTGACCACGACCGCGGGCGGCGGCTGGTACGAACTGACGGCGATGGTGCCGGCGTGCCCGTCAGATCCAGCCGGACTCGGCGGCGATGCGGACGGCGTCGGTGCGGTTGCGGGCGTTGAGCTTGGCGACGATCCCCGTGAGGTAGTTGCGCACGGTTCCTGCCGTCAGGTGTAGCTGGGCGGCCACCTCGGTGGCCTCGGCGCCGCCCGCGACCAGGCGCAGCACGTCGGCCTCGCGCGGGGTGAGCGGGTTGTCGGCCAGGTCCCAGGCGGTCACGGCCAGCGAGGGGTCCAGGACGCGCCCGCCGCCGGCCACCTTGCGGATGGCCGCGACCAGGTCCTCGGGGGAGGCCGTCTTCAGCAGGAAGCCGTCCACCTGGGAGTTCAGGGCGCGGCGCAGGTGGCCGGGCTTGCCGTACCCGGTGAGCATGAGCGTGCGGCAGGCGGGGAGTCTGCCGCGGATCGCGGCGGCGGCGGCGAGCCCGTCGATCGTGCCCGGCATGTCGATGTCGAGCACGGCCACGTCGGGCCGGTGCACGAGCGCGGCGGCGACGGCGGCGTCGCCGGACTCGACCGCCTCGACGATCTCCAGGTCGGCCTCGAGCCCGAGCAACGTGACCAGGGCGCCCCTGATCACGTGCTGGTCCTCGGCCAGCAGTACGCGAATCACGGGCTATGTCTATCAGTGTCCGTATTATGACGATGTCATGGGGAGCTGGTGAGCCGGTCTCTGTCCCGGACGATCGCCCGCCAGCAGGCTGAGAGCCATGACAGACGTGGTGCGGTTGGACGCGGTGAGCAAGGTGTACGGGAAGGGCCAGGGCGCGGTGGCGGCCCTGCGCGAGGTGTCGGCGGGCATCCCGCGCGGCAGCTTCACCGCGGTGATGGGCCCCTCCGGCTCGGGCAAGAGCACGTTCCTCCACTGCGCGGCCGGCCTGGACACGCCGTCCTCCGGCTCGGTACGGCTGGGCGGCACGGAACTGTCCGGCATGAACGAGACGGCCCTGACCGAGCTGCGCCGCAGCCGCGTCGGCTTCGTCTTCCAGGCGTTCAACCTGATCTCCTCCCTGGACGTGCTGGAGAACATCACGCTGCCCCTGCGCCTGGCGGGCCGTAAGCCCGACCAGGCGTGGCTGACCGAGATCGTGCGCCGGGTCGGCCTGGAGGGCCGCACCGGGCACCTGCCCTCCCAGCTGTCCGGCGGCCAGCAGCAGCGCGTGGCCATCGCGCGGGCCCTGGTGGTGCGCCCCGAGGTGGTCTTCGGCGACGAGCCGACCGGCGCCCTGGACACGATGACCGCCCGCGACGTGCTGGTGCTGCTGCGCGAGGTGGTCTCCGGCCTGGGCCAGACCGTGGTGATGGTGACCCACGACCCGGTGGCGGCCTCCTACGCCGACACCGTCCTGTTCCTGGCCGACGGGCGGATCGCCGACGCGATGGCCGCGCCGACCGCGGACAAGGTGGCCGAGCGCATGACCAGGCTGGGAGCGTGGAAGCGATGATCGCGCTGGCGTTGACGACCCTTCGGCACCGCAAGGCCGGGTTCGCGGGGGCCTTCGTCGCCCTGCTCTGCGCGGCGGCGCTGGTGACGGCGTGCGGGATGTTGCTGGAGACGGGGCTGCGGGGCACGCTGGCGCCCGAGCGGTACGCGGGGGCGCCGGTCATCGTGGCCGGTGACCAGTTCGAGCGGCGGACGGAGACCGACGACGACGGCGAGTCCAAGGTCAAGGCCAAGGAACTGGCCGAGCTGCGCTGGATCCCGGAGAAGCTGGCCGGTGAGCTGGCCGCGCAGCCGGGCGTGGAGAAGGTCGTCACCGAGGTCACCTTCCCGGTCGGCGACGCGCTGGGGCACGGCTGGGAGTCGGCGGCGCTCACGCCGTTCACGCTGAAGAGCGGCCGCGCGCCGCAGAAGGCCGGTGAGGTCGTGGTGGACGCCCGCTTCCGCGGCGACACGCTGACCGCCGGTGGCCGGACCTACCGGGTGGTGGGCGTGACCGAGCAGGCGCTGCCCAGCCAGAACACCGTCTTCTTCAGCACGGCCGAGGCCCGCCGCCTGGCCGACCGGCCCGGCCAGGTGAGCGCGATCGGCGTCTTCCCGCAGGTCCCGGTCAAGGCCGCGGGCGCGGTGGTCTACACGGGCGCCGAGCGCGGCCCGGTGGAGTTCCGCGACGGCGACAACGCCCGGATCAGGCTGACCAGCATCGGCGGCGCCATGGGCGGCACCTCGCTGCTGGTGGCGATCCTGGTCGTGGTCGGCACGTTCGCGCTCTCCGTCCAGCAGCGCCAGCGGGAGCTCGCCCTGCTGCGCGCGATCGCGGCCACGCCGCGGCAGCTCCGCCGCATGATCGGCGGCGAGGCGCTGGTGGTGAGCGCGATCGCGGGGACGCTGGGCGCCGGCGCCGGGATGCTGCTCGGCGGCTGGCTGATCGGCCGCTTCGTCGCGCTCGGCGCGGTGCCGGGCAACCTGGAGCTCGTCCTCAGCCCGTTCCCGCCCGCGGCGGGGCTGCTGGCCACCCTGCTGGCAGCCTGGACGGCGGCCCGCGTCTCGGCCCGCCGTACCTCGCGGATCCGTCCGGTGGAGGCGCTGGGTGAGGCCGCTGCGGAGAAGGCCGGGCTGCCTGTCGTCCGGCTGGTGGCCGGGTTCGCGGCGCTGGCCGGGAGCGTGGTGCTGACCGTGCTGCTGAGCACGCTGACCAGCGAGTCCGCCTCCAGCCCCGTCACCATGCTCACCGCGCTGGCCTGGACCGTGGCCGTCGCGCTGCTGGCGCCGCTGATCGTGCGGGCGGTCGTGGCGCTGCCGGTGCGGCTGCCCGGGGCCGCGGGCTTCCTGGCGAGCCGCAACCTGCGGGCCGGCACCAAGCGGATGGCCTCGCTGGTGGCGCCGCTCAGCCTGATGATCGCGATGACGTGCACGATCCTGTTCGTGCAGACCACGCTGGGCGCCGCCGCTCAGGAGCAGGTCGGCGACGGGGTCAGGGCCGACTTCGTGCTCTCCCCCGGCGCCTCCGCCGAAGCCGTCCGCCGGGTTCCCGGCGTGCGGGCCGCCACCGAGGTGCTGCGCACCTCCATCCGGATCGACCTCGACCGGGTCGGCGCGCAGGCCGTCTCCGCGGAGGGCCTGGAGCGGACGCTGGACCTCGGCGTGGTCGCCGGTTCCATGACCGGGTTCGGCGCGACGTCGGTGGCGGTCAGCACCAAGGCGGCCGAGTGGTACGGCGTCGGCGTGGGCGACCGGCTGGCGCTGTCGCTGGGCGACGGCACCCCTGCCGAGCTGACCGTGGCCGCGGTCTACACCCGGGGCATGGGCTTCAGCGAGCTGACGCTGCCCTATCGGCTGGTGAGCAAGCACGTGGACGACCCGCGCGGCAGCCTTCTGGTGGCCGGCGGCAGCAGAGAGGCGCTGGAGAAGGCGGCGCCCGGCATCGCCGTGCTCGATCAGGCGCAGGCCGCCGAGTCCGGTCAGGTGAACGCGGCCGTCAACTACGTGGCCATGGGCCTGATCATCGGCTTCTGCGCGATCGCGGTGGTCAACACGCTGGCGATGGCCACCTCGGCCCGCACCCGTGAGCTGGCGCTGCTGCGCCTGGTCGGCACCACGCGCCGGCAGGTGCTGGGCATGCTCCGGCAGGAGACCGCGGTGGCCGTTGTGCTCGCGACCGTCCTCGGCACGCTCGGGGCGGCGGTGACGCTGATGGCCTTCAGCCTGGGCATGACCGGCTCGGTCCTGCCGTCGGTGCCGCCGCTGGGCTACGTGGGCGTGATCGCCGCGGTCGCCGCGCTGGCCCTGGCCGCCACCGTCATCCCGGCCCGCATGGCGCTCAGGGAGGCCCCGGCCGAGGCGATCGGCGGGCGCGAGTAGCGGCGTAGAGCTCCAGGTAGCGCTCGGCCATGACGGACGGGGTGAAGCGGGCGCGGGCCGCCGCGCGGCAGTCCTCCGGGTCGAGCTCACCGGCGCGGAGGAGGCAGGCGGCCAGCTCCTCCTCCGTGGCGGCCAGGAAGCCCGTGCGGCCGTGCTCGACCAGCTCGGGCAGGCAGCCCCGGCGCAGGCCGACCGGCGGGACGCCCAGGGCCAGGGCCTCGACCACGGCGGTGCCGCCGGGCTCGGCCCACTGCAGCGGGAAGAGTGCGGCCCTGGCGCTGCCGTACAGCTCGTCGCGGGCGGCTCCCCCGATCGCGCCGACCCAGCGGACCAGGTCGCCGTCCAGGTACGGCATGACCTGATCGCGGTGGTAGCGCACGTCGGGGTGGCCGTGCAGCGGATGGGCGGGGTCGTCCAGGACACGGGCCAGCTCGGCCGGGGTGCCCAGGCCGCTGACCGGTCCGGCCAGCACGAGGGGCAGGCCGAGCTTCTGGCATAAGCGGGCGGCGACGTGCTGGCCCTTGAGCGGGCAGACGCGGCCCATGACGACCACGTGCTCGCCGAGGGGGAAGCGCGGGCAGCGCTCGGCCAGGGGCGTGGCCAGGTGGGCGACGCCCACGGCGGCGGCGCGCAGGGCGGCGGGGGCGCGGGCGAGCTGGGCGTGCGAGACGCCGTTGACGGCGATCTCCTGTGGCCAGGAGCCGTAGAAGGCGGGGTGTTTGCACAGGTCCCAGTGGAGGGTGTGCAGTACCGGTGGCCCGCCGAGCGCCGCGAGGACCGCGGGCCCGACCACCTCGAGGTGGTCGTGGACGAGGTCGATGTCACGGCGGCGGCGCAGCTCGGCGGCCACCCGGGCCTGGTGGGCGTGCGCCAGGCCCATCACCTGGTTGTAGGGCTTCTGCAGGTCGGCGAACTGGCCTTCGGGGAAGACGGTGATCACCTCGTCGGCCGCCACGGTGCTGGCCCCCACCGTGGCCAGGACCACCCGGACGCCGCGGGCGCGCAGCGCGGGCACCAGCGTGGCCACCACGTTCTCGATGCCGCCGTAGCCGGGCGGCGGGACCGCCAGCCAGGGGCCGGCGTTGAGCAGGATGTTCATGACGCCTCCGTGAATCCGGCCCCGACGACATCTGCCCCATCGATAGGAATTTGAACATTTTTGTTTGTTCACCGCGAGATGTGGGATATGCAAACCTGTGTCGCCCACAACGCGTATAGGCATCATCGGAGCTGGAAATGTGGCAGCACGTCACGCGCAGGTCCTGTCCGCATTCCCCGGCGTGAGGATTGCCGGAATCGCCGACACCGATCTCCCCAAGGCCGAGGCCCTGGCCGCACGGTACGCCGCGCCCGCCTACCCGAGCCACACCGGCCTTCTGGAGGCCGGCGGGCTGGATGCGATCTACGTGTGCGTGCCGCCTTTCGCCCACGGCAACCCGGAACATGACGCTTTATCGTGCAATCTTCCACTATTCGTGGAAAAACCATTGTCACTGGATCAGGAAACGGCGGAGGAAATCGCCGCCGAGATATCCCGCCGCGGCCTGCCGTCGGCCGTGGGGCACCACTGGCGCTACCTCGACAATCTGCCGCGCGCCCGCGACCTTCTCGACGGCCGCCCGGTACGGCTGGCCCTCGGCCACTGGCTCGACAAGGTGCCGCCCGTGGACTGGTGGTTACGGCCCGGCGGCTCCGGCGGCCAGGTCGTCGAGCAGCTCGTCCACGTGCTGGACCTGGCCAGGGTCCTGGTCGGCGAGGTCACGATGGTGCACGCCGTACCCGCTGGGCCCGCCGAGGAAGGGGTCGTCGACCGGGCCACCGCGGCCGTGGTGCGCTTCGCCGGAGGCGCCGTGGGCACGCTGGCCACCACGAGCCTGTGCGGGGGCAAGTACCGGGCCGGGCTGGAGGTGCACGCCGACGGCATCACGCTCGACCTCGGCGAGGAACTCCTGGTCGTGGACGGACGCACGATCCACGAGGAGAGCGGGGCGGCCAAGGTCCGGGTGGACAGGGAGTTCGTCAACGCCGTACAGGGCAGGGCGGCCGACGTGCGCGTGCCGTACCCCGAGGCGCTGCGGACCCACCGGCTGGCCGGGGCGGTGGCGCGGTCGGCGGCCGAGGGCGTGCCGGTGGTGCTGGATGACTGAGCTGCTCAGCATCGACGGCCCCGGCCGGGTGAGCATGGTCCACCAGGACGCGCCGGTCGCGCCGGAGGGCGGCTTCCTGGTCGAGACCGTCTTCAGCGGCGTCTCCGCCGGGACCGAGCTCACCTACGTCAAGGGGACCAACCCGTACCTGCGCGCCTCCTGGGATCCGGTGCTCGGGGTGTTCGGCACGGGGCGGCCGGGGGTGGCCTATCCGGTGCGGGGCATCGGGTACATGCAGGTGGGCATGGTGGTGCACAGCCGTACCGGCGCGGTGGCGGAGGGGCGGCTGGTCGCCATGGCCTACGGGCACCGCACCGCCTACGCGGCCGACCCGCTGCGCGACCGTTTCGTCGAGCTGCCGCCCGACCTCGACCCGCTGCTCGGGATCTACGTGGCGCACATGGGACCGATCTGCGCCAACGGCCTGCTGCACGCGGCGCACGACCTGCACGGCGCCGGCGTGCAGCAGTTGCGCGACGGCGTGCGCGGGCGGCGGGTCGTGGTGGTCGGGGCGGGCGTGGTGGGGCTGCTGACGGCGGCCTTCGCCGCGGGCGCCGGGCACGGGACCGAGGTCACGGTGGTGGACGAGACCCCGGCCCGGCTGTGCGTGGCCGCCGAGCTGGGCGTGGAGACCGTCCTCGCCGAGGACGCGCTCGGGCTCAAGCACCGCTGGCGGCACGGGCCCGGCGAGCACGGCGCCGACGTGGTCTTCCAATGCCGCGGCCAGGCCAGGGCGCTGGCGCTCGCGCTCAGGCTCCTGCGCCCGCAGGGCACCGTGATCGACCTGGCCTTCTACACGGAAGGCGCCGGCGAGGTACGGCTCGGCGAGGAGTTCCACCACAACGGCCTGAGCCTGCGCTGCGCCCAGATCGGCCGGGTGCCGCGGGGCCTGGCCCACGCCTGGAACCGCGACCGGCTCTCCCGCGAGACGGTCGAGCTCCTGCACGGCATCGGCCCGTGGCTACGCCGGCACGTGATCACCGACCTCGTCCGCTTCGGCAAGGCCCCCCAGCTCCTTCGCGACCTCGCCGCCCGCCGGCGGCACGCCGTCCAGGCCGTGCTCTGCCGCGACGTCCAGGATGAGCGCGGCTGACCAGGAGAAGTCGTGGCTGCCGTGCCCGGCCAGCGTGAACGGGTCGAAGTACTCGCGGAAGCCGGACCGGCCGACCGCGCCGATCATGCCCTCGGCCAGCCGCTCCGCCAGGTCGGCGCGGCGGTGGCGCAGCCCCTGCCAGACCATCCAGGTCAGGTTGAGCCAGCTCGGCCCGCGCCAGTAGCGGACCGGGTCGAACTCCGCCGCCCCGGGCGCGTAGCTCGGGAGCTGCCCGTCGCCGATGCCGAAGCGGTCGAGGGCGGTGCCGATGAGCGCGTTGGCGATCTCCCGCGGCAGGTCGTCGAGCATGAGCGGGACCAGCCCGGCGGCGCTCTGGGAGCGGATCGCGCAGCCGGTGGTGGCGTCGCGGGCCTGGAAGAGGCCGTCGTCGTAGAGGTGGGCGATCATCGCGGTGGTGATCGCGGCGGCCTCGCGGCGGTGCGGCTCCGGGTCACGGCCGATCGCGTCGGCGATGCGGGCCAGCGACGCCTCGGCCACCCCGTAGGCGGCGTTGAACAGCGGGTCCTCGACGGCGAAGGCGCCGGCCCTGCGGTAGCCGGTGTCGCGGTAGGCGCGGGCCAGCGCGGTGTAGCGCTCGTAGTCGCGGTCGGTGGGCCGCTCGTCGGCGCTGACGTGCGTCAGGTCGCGCCGCCGCGCGCCCATGGGCCCGGCCTGGACGGCGGCCAGCGTCCCGTCCCACGCCGGGCTGTTGTCCATGCCGGACTCCCACGGGTGCACGATCGAGATCAGCCCGTCTGCCGAGCGCCGCGCCTCGCGCAGGAACCGCTGCTGGGCCACCAGCCTGGGGTAGATCCTGCGCAGGAAGGCCGGGTTCGGCTCCGCCTGATGGACCCGCCAGGCGGCCAGCGCGTGGACCGGCGGCTGCACGATGCCCGAGGTGGCCGCCCCGGAGGGCGCGCGGGCCTCCCAGAACTCCGGGCCGGGGAAGTAGGCGCCCTCGGGCACCCGCGGGTTGAAGACGATGTGCGGCACCCGCCCGTCGCGCCACTGGGCGCCGAACAACGACAGCAGCTCCGACCTGGCCCGGCGCGGCGACCAGTGGGCGTTGCCGATCGCGACGAAGGCCGAGTCCCAGCTCCACTGGTGGGGATACAGCCGCCGCGAGGGAACCGTGTAGGCGCCGTCCCAGTTGGCCACCAGGACGCGCACGGCCTCGCGGATCACAGGAACTTCCTGACGAACGCGGCCGTCTGCGGCAGCACGATCTCCGGCTCACCCCTCAGCCGGCACTCCAGCGCCAGGTATCCGTCGTAGCCGGCGGCGTCGAGCGCGGCCAGCTGCGCCCCCCAGTCGAGGTGCCCGGTGCCGGGCTGGTTCCGGTTCGACTCGCTGATCTGCATATGGGCGAGGTACGGCGCGGCCTCCACCAGCGAGCGGCAGGGGTCGTCCTCCTCGATGTTCATGTGGTAGGTGTCGCCGACGACCTTGATCGAGTCCATGGAGCAGTAGGAAACCGCCTCGGCCAGGGTGTTGACCATGTGGTTCTCGTAGCGGTTGAGCGGCTCCAGCATGATGAGCACGCCGTTGCGCTGCGCGTGCTCGCCGAGGACGCCCAGCGCCTCGGCCAGCACCTCGCGGTCCTCCGACGGGCTGCGCGGCGGCTCGAACGGCGGCAGCCGCCGGGAGAACTGCCCCCAGGAGGCGGGCGTCGTGACGCCGACGCCGCCCAGCTCGGCGATGACGGTGAGCTGGGAGCGCACCTGCTGGATGGCGTCGGTGCGCCTGGCCGGGTCGAAGTCGCCGATGAAGTGCGGCATCTCCACGCAGACGGTCGGCATGACCACGCCGTCGGCCAGCGCCCGCTTGAGCTCGGTCAGCCGCCCGGCGAAGTGGAAGTCGCCCTTGCCGCGCAGCTCGATGGCCTCGAACCCGGCATCGACCGCGAAGGCGAACTTCTCCTGCAGGCTGCGTCCGGGCAGAAGCTGTTCCTGTACGGCAAGCTTCACTCTGGCTCCTTGAATGTGAAGACGAGTTGCAGCACCTCGGCCGGGTGGCGGTCGATCAGGTCGTAGGCGCCGGCCGCGTCGGCGATGTCCACGACGTGGCTGGTCAGCGGTGCGGTGTCCACGTCACCGCCGTGCACGAGCCCCATGAACGTGCGCTGCAGCCGCTCGACGTCCCAGCGGTGGGCCAGCCAGGTGGCCACGCCGCCGATCTGGGAGGAGACGAGCTGCACCTGGTTGTGGTGAAACTCCTCGCCGAGCCGCAGGCCGAGTCCTTCGCCCTGGTAGAAGCCGGCGGCCACGACCCGGCCGCCTCTGACGACGGTCCTGATGGCCTCGTGGAGGCCGGCGTGGTTGCCGCTGAGCTCGATGACCGCGTCGGCGCCGGCGCACTTCTTGCGCAGGAACTCGGCGGCCGAGCCCTCCCGCACGTCGAACGTCTCGGCCGCGCCGTACCGGCGGGCGAGTTCGAGGCGGTCGGGGATGGCGTCGGCGGCCAGCACGCGGGCGCCGCTGAGCACGGCGAGGCGGGTGGCGAGCAGGCCGATGACACCCTGGCCGAAGATCGCCACTTCGTCGCCGAGGTGCAGGTCGGCGGCGTGCACGGCGTTGAGGGCGATGGCGCCGACGCGGGCGAAGACGCCGGTCAGCGGGTCGGCGCCGGGCGGCAGTTCGTGCCCGGCGAGCTTGGCGGCGGGCAGCACGGCTTCCCGCCGGTGGCCCCAGATGCCCCAGACGAGGCTGCCGAGCGCGGGCGCGGCCACGTCGGGGGCGGCCTCGACGACCTCGCCGACCTCCTGGTAGCCCCAGCCGGCGAGCGGATAGGCGTGGGTCTGCCCGTCGACGAACAGCCGTCGTTCGTTGTCCCACTTCTTGGTCAGATAGGGATTGGTGCCGCGATAGGCGGTCAGCTCGGTGCCCGCGGAGACGCCCGAATAGATCGTGCGCACCCGCACGCACCCCGGCTCCAGCGCGGCGGCCTGCTCTCGCTCGACCCGGACGACGCCCGGACCTTGAATGGTGATGACGTGCATTCCCCACACTTACTTTTTTTGATCAAACAAAAGTCTGCGAGTTAGAGCTTGATTGCACGCGGAACTTGCGCCATAAACACTCACAAGTCTACGTCTTCTGTCGGAGGTAGCCGATGAAATTGGGTTTGCTGACCGCGTGTCTTCCGGAAAGCCACCTTTCCGACATTGCACACTGGGCCGCCGACCAGGGCTTCCAGGCTCTCGAAGTGGCCGCCTGGCCGTCACCAGACGCCCGGAATCACATCAGAGCCGACCGTTTCAACACCGCGGAGAGCGAACGGGTCAGGAAAATCTTCGCGGAGACCGGACTCACCCTTTCCTCGATCGCCTATTACGCGAACAACCTGCACCCATCCGAAGGGCCGCAGGTGAACGCCCACGTACGGCGGTGCGTCGAGGCCGCCGCCGAACTCGGCGGCCCGAGCGTCGGCACCTTCATCGGCCGCGACCCCGGGCTGAGCGTGCGCGACAACCTCAAGAAGGCCGAGGACGTCTTCGGCCCGCTGGTCGAGCACGCCCGGCGGCACGGGGTCGAGCTCGTCATCGAGAACTGCCTCATGAAGAGCTGGCATCCCGACGGCTATCCGGGCAACCTGGCCTACTCGCCGGAGCTCTGGGAGTGGATGTTCGGCCTCGGGCTCAAGCTGAACTACGACCCGTCCCATCTGGTGGCGCTGGGGATCGATCCGGTGGCGGCGGCGCGGCCGTACATCTCGCACATCGCGCACGTGCAGGCCAAGGACGTCGAGATCCTGCCGGGACAGATCAACCGATTCAGCTTTTATGGCCCAATCTCCGGAGAGAAGGGGTGGTACCGCTATCGGGTCCCCGGACGTGGGCAAATCGCCTGGACCGCCATCATTGACGCGCTACAGGAAGGCGGGTACGACGGGGTGGTATCAGTGGAGCACGAGGACCCGGTCTGGAGTGGGAGCGCCGAGAAGGTGCGGACCGGCCTCGTAATCGCCCACGACACGTTGCGGCCGCTGATCCCGGGGTAAAGGCGGTCCATCGTCGAACCGGCGCCTGGTGGTCGGGTTGCTCGGAGCACCGGGCTGCAGACCGAGGAGCGTGCCATGCCAGGAAAGGTCACCGCCGTCCTCAGCGTCGCCGTACTGGTCACGGCGGCCTGCGGGGACGGCGGGCAGCCCGCGCCGCCCAACGAGATCACCGTCTGGACCGAGGAGAACCTCCCGGACCGGATGGCCGTGCAGACCAGGCTCGCCGCCGAGTTCACCGAGGCGACCGGGATCAGCGTGAAGCTCGTGCCGGTGGCCGAGGACCAGTTCAGCCAGACCCTGATCGCCGCGGCCGCCGCCGACGACCTGCCCGACGTGATCGGGGCGCTGCCGCTGGCGGCCGTGCGCGAGATGGAGGCCGACGAGCTGCTCGACACCGAGACGCCCGGCCGGATCGTGGACATGCTCGGGCGCGACACCTTCTCCGCCCGCTCGCTCCAGCTCAACACCGCGGGCGGCACGCTGCTGGCGGTGCCGAGCGACGGCTGGGCCCAGCTGATCCTCTACCGCAAGGACCTGTTCCAGCGGGCCGGGCTCCAGCCGCCGGACACCTATGAGCGGCTGCTGGCCGCCGCCGCCAAGCTGCACGGTCCGCAGGTCGCCGGGATCACGCTGGCCGACGCGGCCAAGGACGCCTTCACCGCCCAGAGCTTCGAGCACGTGGCGCTGGCCAACGACTGTGAGCTGATCGACGCCTCCGGGGCCATCACGCTCGCCTACCACAACTGCGTTCGGGCGTTCGAGTTCTACGCCACGCTGGCCGCGCGCTACTCGGTCAAGGGCGAGCAGGATGTCGACTCCACCCGCGCCACCTACTTCGCCGGCAAGGCGGCCATGACGATCTGGTCGTCGTTCATCCTCGACGAGCTGGCCGGGCTGCGTGCCGACGTGCTGCCGTCCTGCGCCGAATGCCGGGCCGACAAGGAGTGGCTGGCGAAGAACACCGGCATCGTGACCGCGCTCAAGGGGCCAGACGGCAGGGCGCCGGCGCAGTACGGCGAGATCGTCTCCTGGGCGATCCCCCGGGGCGCCGCCACCGAACCGGCCGCCCGGTTCGTGAACTTCATGATGACCGACGGCTACGACCGCTGGCTGGGCATGGCGCCGGAGGGCAAGTTCCCCACCCGCACCACGTACGGACCGGCATGGGACAAACTGCCCGCCGGAGTGGACATCAAGAAGCCGCTGAGCGCGATCTACCCGGCGGCCACGCTGAAGGCGCTGCGGCAGAGCCCCGACTCCTTCGCCCGCTGGGGCATCCCGCAGGGCCAGGGCAAGCTCGCCGGCGCCATGATGGGCGAGCTGCCGGTGCCCAAGGCGCTCAGCATCCTGGTCGCGGGCGGCCTGTCCCCGCAGGAGGCCGCGGACCGGGCCAAGGCCGACGTCGAGACCATCAAGCGCGGGCTCCGCAGATGAGCGTCACACTCCGCAGGCAGGAGGGCCGTGCCGGGCTGGCGCTGATCACGCCGACCCTGGTGATCACGCTGGTGGTCGTGGTGGCGCCGCTGGCGTGGGCGGTCATGCTGGCCTTCCAGAACGTCCGGCTGATCAACATCCGGCGCGTCGGCGTCTTCGGCCGCTACACGCTGGAGAACTTCGCCTACGTGCTGACCGAGCCCGGCTTCTGGGCGTCGCTGGCCACCACGCTGGTGTACACGGTGGCCGGGACCGCCTTATCCATCGGGATCGGGCTGGTGGCGGCGCTGGCGCTGCGCGGCAGGTTCCCCGGGCGGACGCTGGTGCGCGCCGCCGTACTGGTGCCGTACGTCGCGCCGGTGGTCGCCGTGGCCTTCCTGTGGGAGGTGATGCTCAACCCGCAGTACGGGATCGTGAACACCTGGCTGCCCGAGCCCATCGCCTTCCTGTCACAGGCCCGCGGGACCTTCCTGGGCCTCGAGGTCCCGGTGGCGCTGCTGACCGTGATCGCCTTCGAGGCGTGGCGGTACTTCCCCTTCGCCTTCTTGTTCCTCCTGGCCCGTCTGCAGGCCCTGCCCAGGGAACTGGACGAGGCGGCCGTGGTCGACGGCGCCACCCCCTCCCAGCGCTTCAGGTACGTGATCCTGCCCCAGCTCTGGCGGGTCATCGCGCTGCTGTCGGTGCTGCGGTTCGTCTTCACCTTCACCAAGTTCGACGACGTCTACCTGCTGACCGGCGGCGGCGCCGGCACCGAGGTGATCTCCGTGCGGGTCTACACCTTCCTGACCGCCCGCGACGACCTCGGCGCCGCCGCCGCGCAGGCCCTCGTGCTGGCCGCGGTGCTCGCCGTCTTCGTCGTGGTCTACCTGCGCTTCTTCGGGGGTGCGCGTGAGCAGGGATAGGGTCGAGCGGGCCCTGTTACGGGCGCTGAGGCCGCTGGTGATCGCCGTGCTCTTCGCGGTCACCGCGTTCCCGTTCCTCTACATGGTGATGCTGTCGGTGCGCGACATCCAGGAGCTCATCCTGGAGCCGGGCTCGCTCTGGCCGCGCGAGCCGACCCTGGGCACCTACGCCGACGTGCTGACCCGGCAGGGCTTCCTGACCTTCATGCGCAACAGCGCGGTCGTGGCCGCCGCCTCGGTGACCGTCACGCTCATGGTCTCCGTCCCCGGCGCCTACGCCGTCGCCAGGCTGCGCTTCTTCGGCCGCCGCCAGGTGCACGCGCTGTTCCTGGCCGTCTACCTCTTCCCCGCGATCGTGCCGGCCATCCCCTTGTTCGTGCTGTTCTCGATGCTGCGCCTGCGCGGCTCGCTGGCCGGGCTCGTCCTCGTCTACATCGCCCAGACCGTGCCCGTCATCGTCTACATGCTGCGCAACTACTTCGAGAGCGTCCCCCGGAGCGTCGAGGAGGCGGCGGCCATCGACGGCTGCTCGCGCCTGGCGACCATCTGGCGGGTCGTGCTGCCGCTGTCCAAGCCCGCGCTCATGGCGACCGGGCTGTACGCTTTCATGATCGCCTGGAACGAGTTCCTGTTCGCCCTGCTCTTCCTCGTCGAGCGGCCGGAGAGATGGACCGTCTCCCTCGGACTGTCGCAGCTGGCGGGCAGCATCGAGATTCCGACCACCGTCCTCATGGCGGGATCGGTGGTTCTGACATTGCCCATCGTGATCGTCTTCTTCGCCGGCGAACGCCTGCTGACCGAAGGGCTCACCGCGGGGGCGGAGAAGGGATGAACCATGCTGACGGCAGGGCAGATCCTCCGGCTGATCCGCGGCGGCTCCTGCCGCACCCGCAAAGAGCTCATCGAGATCACCGGCCTGTCGCGCTCCACGATCACCGACCGGGTGGACCGCCTGATCGAGGCCGGATACATCCACGAGTCCGGCGTGGGAGTCTCCGGGGGCGGCCGGCCGCCGTCGGTGCTCGACCTCGACGCCACCAACCGCTTCGTGCTCGTGGCCGACCTCGGCGCCGGGCACGCCCGCGTGGCGCTGACCGACCTCGCCGCCCGCCCCGTGGCCGAGGAGCACACCGACATGCGCATCGACCTCGGCCCCGAGCCCGTCCTGTCCTGGGTACGGCAGGCATTCCAGCGCCTGCTCGACCGCACCGGCCAGGCCCCCGGCCGGGTCTGCGGCATCGGCCTCGACCTGCCCGCCTCGGTGAACCAGGCCACGAGCCGGGTGGCCAGGTCGTTCGTCATGCCCGGCTGGGACGAGTTCCCCATCGCCGAGACCATCGGTGCCGGCTTCGACGTACCGATCCTGGTGGAGAACGACGCCAACGCGATGGCGCTGGGCGAATGGTGGTGGCGCTGGCGCGAGACCTCCTCGCTGCTCCTGGTCAAGGTCTCCACCGGCATCGGCGCCGGCATCGTCATCGACGGCCGCGTCTACCGGGGCGTGGAGGCGGCCGCGGGCAACATCGGCCACGTGCGGCTGCGCGAGGGCGACCACCGGGTCTGCACGTGCGGCTCGCGCGGCTGCGTCGCCTCGCTGGCCAGCGGGCACGCCCTCGCGCTGCAGCTCGGCCGGCCCGCCAGCCGGGACGTCGTCCGGCTCGTGCAGGCGGGCGATCCCGGGGCCATCGCGCTCACCCAGGAGGCCGGCCGGACCTTGGGAATCGTGCTGGCGACGGCGGTCAGCCTGCTCAACCCCGGGGTGCTGGTGCTGGCCGGGGACATGGCGGAGACCGGGGAGCACTACCTGACCGGCATCCGGGAGAGCGTCTACCGGCGCAGCCTGCCGTACACCACCCGCAACCTCGACATCGTCACCAGCACGCTCGGCGACCGGGCCGGCATCGTGGGCACGGCGGTGCTCGTGACCGAGCACGTGCTCTCCCCCGACGTGGTCGACGCCGCTCTGGGCCCCGAGCTCGCCCCCAGTCTCAGGTACGGCCCAGCGCCGCGGAAAGCAGTCGGGGCGCGCTCGCCAGCGACGGACCGTACCAGGTGAGCAGGCGCCCGCTGACGGGCACGCAGCGCAGGCCGGGGAAGGACTCGGGCCCGTCGTCGGCCGAGAAGGCGTAGGGCTCGTCGGGCAGCACGACCAGGTCGGGCGCGGCGGCGACCAGCTCGTCCAGCGGGATCTTGGGATAGCGCTCGGGGTGGTTCTCGTAGAGGTTGTCCACGCCGAGGCGGCGCAGGACGTCGCCGGTGAAGGTGCCGCTGCCGGCGACCATCCAGGGGCGCCGCCAGATGGGCACGACGGCGGTCCGGCGGGCGGGTGGCTCGGGCAGGTTCCAGGCGGCCTCGGCCGCGGCCAGCCATTCGGGTGACGGCACGCGGCACGCCTGCTCGAACATCCTGGCCAGCGAGGTGAACGCCTCCTCGACCGTCCTGATCACCGTCACCCAGACGGGGATGCCCGCCTCGCGGAGCGCTCGGATGTCGGGTTCGCGGTTCTCCTCGAAGTTGGCCAGCACCACGTCGGGCCGCAGGCCGGTGATCGTGTCGAGGTCGGGGTTCTTGGTGCCGCGCACGCGGGTGACGTCGAGGCCGGCCGGGTGGGTGCACCAGTCGGTGGCGCCGGTCAGCGCCTCGGGCACGGTGGCGGCGACCGACTCGGTCAGTGACGGGACGAGGGAGACGATGCGCCGCACGCGCTCGGGCGCGGCGAAGGGGGTTCCGGTGTCGTCGATCGGCACCGGTCAAGTATCCCGTATGGCGTTCTATAGCACCGTGACCCCCCTACGGACGTTATGGTCGATCTTGCTTGGCATCGAGAGCCGAATCCGTAGACTCGCGGTAAAGGCCGACTCAACGTGATCGGGGGATCACCGGTTGGACCAGAGGGGACCAAGGGGCTTTGATCCGACGAAGCCCAACGCCGCCCGCTTGTACGACTACTACCTGGGCGGCAAAGACAACTTCCCGGCCGATCGGGCGGCGGCTGAGAAGATCTTGCGGGTCGCACCCGAGTTGCGCGCGGCCGCGCGGGCCAACCGCGCGTTCCTCGGCCGGGCGGTGAGGTACCTGGCGGCACAGGGCATCACGCAGTTCCTCGACATCGGCACCGGCCTGCCCACCCGCGGCAACGTGCACGAGGTGGCGCCGCCGGGCTCGCGGATCGCCTACGTGGACAACGATCCGGTCGTGCTCGTGCACGCCCGCGCGCTGCTGACCGCCAGCGAACGGGACACCACCGCGGTCTGGGGGGACCTGCGCGACCCGGAGGAGATCCTCAAGAACGCCGAGCTGGGCCTCGACTTCGACCGGCCCATCGGGCTGCTGCTGGTGGCGGTGCTGCACTTCATCGGCCGCGGCGACGACACCGGCCGGATCATCGCGACGCTCCGGGACGCCCTGGCGCCCGGCAGCTTCATCGCGCTGTCCCACGGCACCAGCGACGCCCGCCAGGCCGCGGTCAGCAAGGGCACCGAGGTCTACCGCAACTCCGCCAGCCCGCTCACGCTGCGCAGCAGGAGCGAGATCGAGGCGCTGTTCGACGGGTTCGAGATGGTCGAGCCGGGGGTGGTGTGGCTGCCCCAGTGGCGCCCCGAGGAAGCCGACTTCATCGACTTCCCGGAGCACCCTGAGCGTTCGCTCATCCTCTGCGGCCTGGGCCGCAAGAACGCGGACTAGAGAGCCTTCAGCGCGCTCTCGTAGTCGGGCTCCTGCACGATCTCCGGGACCAGCTCGGAGTAGACGACCTTGTTGTCGCCGTCGAGCACCACGACCGCCCGCGCGGCCAGGCCCGCCAGCGGCCCGCTCTCCTGGGCGACGCCGTAGTCGGCCAGGAACTCACGGCCGCGCATCAGCGAGAGCGTGACGACCTTGTCCAGCCCCTCGGCGCCGCAGAAGCGGCCCTGGGCGAACGGCAGGTCGGCCGAGACGCACAGCACGACCGCCTCCGGGTGCTCGGCGGCCACCTCGTTGAAGCGCCGCACCGAGGCCGCGCAGACGCCGGTGTCCAGGCTCGGGAAGATGTTGAGCACCTTCGTCTTCGTGCCGTAGTCGGCCAGCGAGACGTCGGACAGGTCCTTGGCCACCAGTGTGAAGCCGGGCGCGGTGTCTCCGGGCTGCGGGAACGTGCCGCCGACCGTGACCGGGTTGCCCTTGAACGTGATCTCAGACATGTGAACCTCCAGTTAGCTGTGCTCCCCAAGCACGGGATCATATGCCCTTCACATTTCGGAGGTTGCTCCTGGCCATGTCCACCATCCGGCCCACCCCTCCGGACAGCACGATCTTCCCCGCGGCCAGCGCGAACCCCTTCATCTGCTCGGCCGAGACCTTCGGCGGCATCGACAGCGCGTCCGGGTCGGTGATCAGGTCGACGAGGTAGGGGCCGTCGGCCGCGAACGCCTCGGCCAGCGCGTCCCGGATCTCCCCCGGCTTGGTCACCGTGATCGACGGGATGCCCACCGCCTTCGCCACGGCCGCGTAGGAGACCTGCTCGTGGTCGGTGCCGAAGTCGGGCAGGCCGTCCACGAGCATCTCCAGCTTCACCATGCCGAGCGAGGAGTTGTTGAACACCACGGTCTTGACCGGCAGGTCGTGCAGCTTGACCGTGATCAGTTCACCGAGCAGCATGGCCAGCCCTCCATCGCCGGACATCGAGATCACCTGGCGGCTCCGGTCGGCGAACGCGGCGCCGATCGCGTGCGGCAGCGCGTTGGCCATCGAGCCGTGCTTGAACGAGCCGATGACCCGCCGCCGGCCGTTCGGAGTGAGGTAGCGGGCGGCCCAGACGTTGCACATGCCGGTGTCCACGGTGAACACGGCGTCGTCGGCGGCCAGCTCGTCCAGGATGCTCGCGGCGTACTCGGGGTGGATGGGCGCCCTGTCCTTGATGTCGCGGGTGTACGCCTCGACCACGTGCTCCAGTTTCTTGCAGTGCTCGCGCAGCATCCGGTCGAGGTAGCGCCGGTCGTGCTTCTGCCGTACCTGGGGCAGTACGGCCCGCAGCGTCGTGGCCACGTCACCGTGGACGGCCAGGTCCAGCGGCGTGCGGCGGCCGAAGACGGAGGCGTCGCTGTCGATCTGCACGGTGCGGCGGCCCGGCAGGAAGTCGGTGTAGGGGAAGTCCGTGCCGACCAGCACCACCACGTCGGCCTCCTGCGTGGCCTCGTAGCAGGCGCCGTAGCCGAGCAGGCCGCTCATGCCGACGTCGTACGGGTTGTCGTACTGGATCCACTCCTTGCCGCGCAGCGCGTGCCCGACGGGCGAGTTCACCCGGGCGGCCAGCGCCATGACCTCGTCGTGCGAGGCGCGCACGCCCGCGCCGCAGAACAGCATGACCCGCTCCGCCTCGTTGAGCGCGGTGGCGAGCTGGGCGACCTGGTCGGCGGGCGGGTGCACGATCCCGCGCCGGACCAGCATGTCGTGCGCTCCCACGGGATGAACGGCCTTCTGGTGGGCCACGTCGCCGGGCAGCACGACCACGCCGACGCCGCTCAGGCCCACGGCGTGCTGGATCGCGGTGCGCAGCACCCGGGGCATCTGGCCGGGCCAGTTGATCGGCTCGCAGTAGACGCTGCACTCGGTGAACAGCCGCTCCGGGTGGGTCTCCTGGAAGTAGCCGGTGCCGATGTGCGTGCTCGGGATGTGCGAGGCCAGCGCGAGCACGGGCACGCCGCTGCGCTGGGCGTCGTACAGCCCCTGGATCAGATGGGTGTTGCCGGGCCCGCAGCTGCCCGCGCAGACGGCCAGCCGTCCGGTGACCTGCGCCTCGGCCGCGGCGGCGAAGGCGCCGGCCTCCTCGTTGCGCACGTGGGCCCACTCGATGGACCCGGAGCGGCGGATCGCGTCCACGACGGGGTTGAGGCTGTCGCCCACCACGCCGTAGACGCGTTCCACACCGGCCTGAATCAAAACCTGGACAAACTGCTCAGCGAGGGTCGTCATGCACCGAACCATGACCGCCTTGCGGATGGCCTAAACGTTGCGCCGGTACTGCCCGCCCGCCTCGAAGAGCGCGTCGGTGATCTGCCCCAGCGAGCACACCCGCGCCGCGTCCATGAGCACCTCGAAGGCGTTGCCGTCCGACATCGCCGCCTCGCGCAGCCTGGCCAGCGCGGCCGGGGCCTCGGCGCGGTGCCGCTCGTGGAAGGCGTGCAGCCGGTCGAGCTGCGACTGCTTCTCCTCCTCGGTGCCGCGGGCCAGCTCGAGCTTCTTGTGCTGCTCGGCGCCGTCGTCGCCGTTGCGGAAGGTGTTGACGCCGATGATCGGCAGCGAGCCGTCGTGCTTGCGCGTCTCGTACAGCATCGACTCGTCCTGGATCTTGCCGCGCTGGTAGCCGGTCTCCATCGCGCCCAGGACGCCGCCGCGGTCCGACAGCCGCTCGAACTCCTTCAGCACCGCCTCCTCGACCAGGTCGGTCAGCTCGTCGATGATGAACGCGCCCTGCAGCGGGTTCTCGTTGCGGGCCAGGCCCCACTCCCGGTTGATGATGAGCTGGATGGCCATGGCCCTGCGCACCGACTCGGCCGACGGCGTGGTCACCGCCTCGTCGTAGGCGTTGGTGTGCAGGCTGTTGCAGTTGTCGTAGATGGCGATCAGGGCCTGCAGCGTGGTGCGGATGTCGTTGAAGTTCATCTCCTGGGCGTGCAGGGAACGCCCGGAGGTCTGGATGTGGTACTTGAGCTTCTGGGAGCGTTCGCCGGCGCCGTACCTCTCGCGCATCGCGACCGCCCAGATGCGCCGGGCTACGCGCCCGAGCACCGAGTACTCCGGGTCCATGCCGTTGGAGAAGAAGAACGACAGGTTCGGCGCGAAGTCGTCCGCCTTCATGCCGCGCGCCAGGTACGCCTCGACGTAGGTGAAGCCGTTGGCCAGGGTGAAGGCGAGCTGGCTGATGGGGTTCGCCCCGGCCTCGGCGATGTGGTAGCCGGAGATCGAGACGGAGTAGAAGTTGCGCACCCGGTTGCGGATGAACCATTCCTGGATGTCGGCCATCATGCGCAACGAGAACTCGGTGGAGAAGATGCAGGTGTTCTGGCCCTGGTCCTCCTTGAGGATGTCCGCCTGTACGGTCCCCCGCACCGTGGCCAGGGTGGCGGCCCTGACCTCGGCCGGGTCCGCGTCCGGGTTCCGCTCCAGGGCCTGGTCGATGGCGGCGTTGAGGAAGAAGGCCAGGATCGTCGGCGCCGGGCCGTTGATGGTCATGGAGACCGAGGTGCTGGGCGAGCTGAGGTCGAAGCCGCCGTAGAGCACCTTCATGTCGTCGAGGGTGGCGATGGAGACCCCCGAAGTCCCGACTTTTCCGTAAATGTCGGGCCGGAGGTCGGGGTCGTGGCCGTACAGCGTCACCGAGTCGAACGCGGTGGACAGGCGCGTGGCGGGCTGGCCCTCCGACAGCAGCTTGAAGCGGCGGTTGGTGCGGAACGGGTCGCCCTCGCCGGCGAACATGCGGGTCGGGTCCTCGTCGTCGCGCTTGAACGGGAAGACGCCCGCAGTGAACGGGAAGCGGCCGGGCAGGTTCTCGCTCCGGAGGAAGCGCAGCAGCTCGCCGTGGTCCTCGAAGCGCGGCAGCGCGACCCTCGGGATGCGGTTGCCCGACAGCGTCTCGCGCCACAGCGGAGTGTGCAGCTCCTTGTCGCGCACCTTCACCACCAGCTCGTCGGCCTGGTAGGCCGCCTTGGTGGCGGGCCAGTCCGCCAGCAGCGCGCGGGACTCGGCCGACAGCTCGGACTCGGCCCGGCCGAGGAGTTCGTCGAGGCCCGCCGTACCCTCGCCGAGGCCCGCCGTACCCTCGCCGAGGCCGGCCGCATCCTCGCCGAGCATCTCGCGCACGGCGGCGAGCTGCTGCCTGCGGCGGGCGATCTCGACCTGGGCGGCCGTCTCGGCGTGGTAGCCGCGCACGGTCTCGGCGATCTCGGCCAGGTAGCGCACCCGCGCCGGCGGCACGATCGCCGCGGCGACCTGCGAGGTACGGCCCTGCACCTTCGGCAGCAGTCCCGGCCCGGCGGACATGCCCTTCTCCGTCAGCAGCTCCTTCAGGTGCTGGTAGAGGGCGGTGACGCCGGCGTCGTTGTAGCGGGCGGCGATGGTGCCGAAGACCGGCATGTCATCCGGTTTGACGCCGAACGCCTCGCGGTTGCGCACGAGCTGGCGGCGCACGTCGCGCAGGGCGTCCTCGGCGCCGCGGCGCTCGTACTTGTTGATGGCCACGGCCTCGGCGAAGTCGAGCATGTCGATCTTCTCGAGCTGGGAGGCGGCGCCGAACTCGGGTGTCATCACGTAGATCGGCACGTCCACGTGCGGGACGATCCCGGCGTCGCCCTGCCCGATGCCGGGCGTCTCCACGATCACCAGGTCGTACCCGGCGGCGCGGCAGGCGGCGATGACGTCGTCCAGGTGCTCGGGGACCTCGGCGACGGCGCCCCGGGTGGCCAGCGAGCGGAAGTAGGTCTGGGGGCCGAGGCTGTTCATCCGGATGCGGTCGCCGAGCAGCGCCCCGCCGCCGCGCCTGCGGGTGGGGTCGATGGCGATGACGGCGATGCGCAGCTTGTCGTCGTTGTCCACGCGCAGCCTGCGGACCAGCTCGTCGGTGAGCGAGGACTTGCCGGAGCCGCCGGTGCCGGTGATGCCCAGGACGGGGGCGCTGCGGCCGGCGCCTCTGATGCCCTGGAGAAGGCCGTCGGAGGCGCGGCCGGACTCGATGAGCGTGATGGCCCGGGCCAGGGCCGTCTGGTCGCCGGCGAGGACGGCCTCGTTCTCGGGCGGGTCGGTCAGCTCGACGTCGCATTCCTCGATCAGCTTGTTGATCATGCCGGGGAGGCCGAGGCGCTGGCCGTCCTCCGGGGAGAAGATGCGGGTGACGCCGCGGGAGTGCAGCAGGTCGATCTCGTCCTGGACGATGACGCCGCCGCCTCCGCCGTACACCTTGACGTGGCCGGCGCCGCGCTCGCGCAGGAGCTCGACCAGGTAGGTGAAGAACTCGACGTGGCCACCTTGGTAGGAGCTGATGGCGACGCCCTGGACGTCTTCCTGGATTGCGGCGGTGACGACCTCGTCCACCGAGCGGTTGTGGCCGAGGTGGATCACTTCGGCGCCCTGGCTCTGCAGGATGCGCCGCATGATGTTGATCGCGGCGTCATGGCCGTCGAACAGTGCCGCCGCGGTCACGAAACGGACGGGGTGGGCCGGAACGTGCACGCCAGATCACTCCTTCGTGAAGGGCCTCACCTACAAACTACTAGGACGTCCTACTAAATGCCCAGCCTTGCAGGTGACGGCCTTTCAGACGCGCTCGTACGGGCGCTTGCCCTTCGGTCGGGGCGGGGGCTCCTCGATCAGGTCGTCCGGTGGGATGCGCGGGGCCGGCGCGCTCCACGTGATGGGCGAGGCGGCGGAGAGGACGCGCCGGTGGGTGCCGCGGCGGCGGCCGGCCAGGCGGAAGCTGACCACGACCGTGGTGATGACCATGCAGGCCAGAAGGAAGTGCGGGGTGCCGAGGAAGTCGAAGGGGCTGCTCGCGGGCGGCTCGGGGTAGGACCTGAGCGCGGGGGCGTAGGCGGTGGGCTGCTCGGTGGCCTGGATCTCGCCGGCGGCCATCTTCTCCTTCACCACACGAGGAAGGCCATAGCCGACGACTTTCTCCTGGTCACGAAATTTCCGCTTTAACCAGACCTTGTCGACGTTTGCTTCGATGGTGTGGATTTTGGAGCCTTCGACCTTCTCCACGATGCCCACGTGGTCGACGCCCTTGTAGCTCTTGCCGCCGCTCCAGTCGTAGAAGACCAGGGCTCCGGGCTCGGGAGTGCGTGACCAGGCGCCCTGTTTGATGAACCACGCGGCATGTGAGGGGGTCCAGGCGAACTGGCCGACATATTGGCCGATGCCCGCCTTGTCCGCGGCCCACGCGATGAACATGTCGCACCATGGCGCGTTCTTGTACTGGGGATCCTGGAGGCGATCCGCGTACCACTCGCCGAACTTGGTGTACTGGCCGCCCTTCTCCCGGTAACCGAGCTCCGGGCGGACCTGTTCGAGAAGATCTTCAGCGATCGGGTCCAGGACGACTCCTCCCAGATATCCGGCAGATCACGATGGACTGTAGTAGCGCCGTCGCGACCGCGTGCCGTACATCAAGAAGATAGTCACCGAAGAGGTGAAATACGCCTTGTGTGACGCGAGTGACTAGCCCGAGTGACTACTATCCTGCCTAGGAGCCAGCCCCGACTCTGTAGACCTTCTCGTCGCCCTCGCCGACACCCATGACGTCGGCGACGATGACGGTGACGTTGTCCGGCGAGCCGCCCTGGTTGGCCAGATCGATCAGCCTCTGGACGGCGAGCTCCTGGTCGGCCACAGTGGTCAGGATCTCGTGCAGGATCTCGGGGCCCAGCACACCGGTAAGCCCGTCGGAGCAGAGGAGGTAACGATCGCCAGGCTCGGCCTCGCGCAGCGACATGTCCGGCTCGGCGCGGCCCTCACTGCCCAGCACCCGCAGCACCATCGACCGGCGCGGGTGCACCGCCGCCTGATCCTCGGTGATCCGGCCTTCGTCCACCATGGACTGCACCAGTGTGTGATCCTTGGTGATCTGGTAAAGAGCACCGTCGCGAAGCAGGTAGCCCCGGGAGTCACCCAGATGAGCCAGCGCGAAGCGGTAGCCGTCCCACAGGGTCGCGGTCACCGTGGTGCCCATGCCCCTGCGGGCCGGGTCGATGTCGGCCAGCTCGACCAGCCTGCGCGCCGCCTCGTGCACCGCGCCTTCCAGCGCGGCCTCCAGGTCGGCGCCCGTCTCGGGAAGCGACGCATCCAGCTCACGCATGACGGCGATCGCGGCCGAGCTCGCCAGCTCCCCGGCCGCGTGCCCGCCCATGCCGTCCGCCACAACAAGCAAGCGGGAGCTCGCGTACCCCGCGTCCTCGTTCTGCTCTCTGCGGCGGCCCACGTCTGATCCCGCGGCATAGCGGATGTTGTGCTTCATACCCAGCAGTAAATCATTGGTTGAAAGACTTCACAAGCAGATGCGCTGAAGACTCTTGTGAACTAATGTGGGCGTCATGAGCCACGACCCCACCGTCAACGCCGGGGACATAGCCCGGCTCGCCGGTGTCGGGCGTGCCGCGGTCAGCAACTGGCGCCGCCGCCACGACGACTTCCCCCAGCCGGTCGGCGGAACCGCCAACCAGCCGTTGTTCTCCCTGCGCGAGATCGAAGCCTGGCTGCGACGCTATGGGAAGTCCTACCAGGTATCGGTCGCGGATCGGGTGTGGCAACGCCTGAAAGCCGCGGGAGATTTGCACCTCGGCGAGCTCGTGGCCGAGGCCGGCGCCCTCCTGACCAGCGGTGAGAGCACTCTGGAGCCCTCTCTAACGGAAATGATCACCCAGCTCGCCGCCCAGCAGAGCGCCGCCAGCGCCTACGACTTCCTCTGCGAGCGCTACCTGGAGGCCCACTCCCGCCAGCTCTCGGTCACCCGCGACGACGTGGCCGCGCTGATGGTACGGCTGGCCGTCCCAGACGGCGGCACCCTCCTCGACCCGGCCTGCGGCGTCGGCACCCTGCTGCTCACCGCCGCCCGGACCGCGCCGGGCCTGCGCTTCCTCGGCCAGGACCTCAGCGACTCCTCCGCCTGCATCGCCGCCGCCCGGCTCCGGCTCGGCGGCTTCGGGGCCGAGATCGTGGCCGGCGACACCCTGCGCCACGACGGCTTCGCCGGCGTCACGGCCGACGCCGTCATCTGCGACCCGCCCTTCAACGAGCGCGCCTGGGGATACGAGGAACTGACCGGCGACCCCCGCTGGGAGTACGGCCTGCCCCCGCGCGGCGAGCCCGAGCTGGCCTGGGTGCAACACTGCCTCGCGCACGTGCGCCCCGGCGGCGTGGTCGCGATCCTCATGCCGCCCGCCGCCGCCAGCCGCAAGCCCGGCCGCCGCATCCGCGCCAACCTGCTGCGCAACGGCGCCCTGCGCGCGGTGATCGCCCTGCCCGGCAGCGACCTGTGGCTGCTGCGCCGCCCGGTGCCCGGCGAACGCCCGCCCTCCGACGTACTGATCATGGACGCCGTCGACGACCTGCCCGCCGTCGAGCCCGCCTGGCACGCTCATCTGAAGGACCGTTCCGACCAGGCCGTGCGCATCATCGACCTGCTCGCCGACGAGGTCGACATGACCCCGGCCAGGCACCGCCGCCGCGAAGACCTCGGCCGGGCCTTCACCGCGGCCCGCGACCGCTTCCTGACGGCCTCCGCCGTACCACCCGACCTGAAGGTGCTCGACCAGCCGCTCGACCGCCCCGTCACCACGATCGGCGACCTCATCAAGGAGGGCCTGGTCGCCGTCCTGCAAGCCCCGCCGCGCATGACCGCCGGCGCCGGCGAACTGCCCGTGCTCACCGCCGACGACCTCGCCCACGGCAGCCGGCCCTCCGGCCGCACCGCCACCGAGGAGGGCCTGGTCCCGGTGCTGCCCGGCGACGTCGTCACCTCGTACTCCAGCGTCCGCGTGATGACCGAGCCGGGCGGCGTGCTCGGCCCCCACCTCACCCTGTACCGCGTGGACCCGCGCCGCCTCGACGCCGACTTCCTGGCCGGCTACCTGCGCGGCGCCGGCGGCCGCGCCACCACCGGCTCCAGCCGCTTCGACGCCCGCCGCACCCGACTGCCCCGCCTGCCCATGAAAGAGCAGCAAGCGTACGGCGAGGCGTTCCGCCACCTGGCAGCCTTGGAGGACGCGCTACGCGAGACCAGCGCGCTCGGCCAGGAGCTGATCCGGCTCGGTCTCGACGGCTTGATCGACGGGCATCTGCACCCGTAGTCGGGACGGTGTAGTTTTTCCGGAAAAGGCGGCAGGGAGGGGCGAATGGTCATCGGCGACCGCTATGAGCTCGACGACCTGCCACTCGGCCAGGGCGGCATGGGCGCCGTCTACGCCGGACACGACCGCCACCTGTCCCGCAGGGTCGCCGTGAAGCTCCTGCACATGCGCGGGCTCGTCGACGACGACGGCGAACTCGAGCGGCGCTTCATCCGCGAAGCCCGCATCCTCGCCCGCCTGGAACACCCCGGCGCGCCCGTCCTCTACGACTTCGGCACCCACGAGCAGCGGCTCTTCCAGGTCATGCAGTTCATCGAAGGCGTCACCGTGGCCGACGTGGTCAGCGAACACGGCCCCCTGCCCGTCCCCTGGGCCTGCGCCATCGCCGCCCAGGCCGCCGCCGTCCTGTCGGCCGCCCACGCGCTGTCCATCTGCCACCGGGACCTCAAGCCGATCAACCTCATGCTCTGCCCCGACGGAAGCGTGAAGGTCCTCGACTTCGGGCTGGCCATGCTCCGGGAGTCCGACCTCAGCGGGTTCACCCGGATCGGGCAGATCCTCGGCACACCTGCCTACATGGCGCCGGAGCAGATCCAGAGAGGGGTGGCCGATCCGCGCAGCGACCTTTACTCCCTGGGGTGCGTGCTGCACGAGATGCTGACCGGGCGGCAGCTGTTCACCGGGCCCACGGACTACGTCGTCTTCGAAAAGCAGGTCAAGGAGGCGCCGCCGGCCGTACCCGGGCTGCCGCCCGAACTGGCCATACTGCTAGGGGCACTGCTGGAGAAGCGGCCCGAGAACCGCCCACTGGACGCGGCCGAGCTGTACCAGCGGCTGGAGCCGCATGCGGTGGGGCTGCCCATGCTGCCCGGGTTCCTGGCGCCCGACCCCAGTCCGGGCCGCATGTACGCCCGCATGGTCGGCCGCACCCTGACCCGCTGACCCACCCCCTGCTCGCCTGACCCCCTGCTTGCCTGGCTGACCCACTGCCTGGCTGACCTACTACCCCGGCTGCCCGGCTGACCTACTGCCCGGCTGACCTACTACCTGGCTGACCCACTACCCGGCTGACCCACTACCCGGCTGGCCCGTCAGGCTGGTGGGTCTGAATTGGGTCGCCCCGAGCCGCCCCGTCTGGTTACCGTGGCCTTCCGCTGCGGACGCCGACGATTTTCTGTCGGTGCCTAGGTCAATAGTGGTGTCCATCACACTCTCCGAGGAGATCCGCACCATGTCCGAACCGACCGTCAACGAACAGGGCGCGCGCTGGCTGCGCGGCCCGCTGCGCCCGTTCCAGCACGGCCAGTACCGTCTGCTCGCCGGCTCCCTGACCGCGTCCGTGCTGGGCGAGGGCCTGTGGCTGATGGCCATGGTGTGGCAGGTGATCGCCCTCAAAGGCCAGGCGGGCGAGTTGTCCGTCGTGGCGACCGCCTCCGCGGCGGGCATGCTGGCCACGGTCCTGCTCGGCGGGGTGATCGCCGACCGCGTCTCCCAGCGGCGCGTCCTGATGATCACCGAGCTGACCCTGACCGTCACCGCCACGGCCATCGCCGCCCTGTCCCTGACCGGCGTGATCGAGCTGTGGCACCTCGCGGTGGTGGCGTTCGTGCGCGGCGTGGGCAGCGGCTTCTACTACCCGGCCTATTCCGCGATGCTCCCGTCGATCGTGCCCGCCGACCACCTCCTGGCCGCCAACGGCGTGGAGGGCGTGCTCCGCCCGGTCGTCATGCAGGCCGCCGGTCCCGCCATCGCCAGCTTCCTCGTCTCCGCGCAGGGCCCCGGCGCGGCCCTCGCCGTAGGCGCCGGAACCCAGCTGGTGGCCATGGCCTTCCTGGTCTTCATGCGCCCCGTGCCACTGCGCCGCGACCAGTCGGCGGAGGAACCCCGCCACCCGGTCAAGTCCATGGCCATCGACCTGCGCGACGGCTTCGTCTACATGCTGCGAACCCCTTGGCTGCTGGCCACGCTCCTGTTCGCCTCCCTGATGATCCTGGTGATCATGGGCCCCATGGAGGTCCTGATCCCGTTCGCGGTCAAGGACGGCACCGGCGGCGGCCCCGAGGAACACGCGATGGTCATGACCGCCTTCGGCATCAGCGGCGCCGTGGCCTCTCTCTTCATGGCCTCCCGCAAGCTCCCCCGCCGCTACCTCACGGCCATGAACCTCATGTGGGGCGTGGCCTGCCTGCCGTTCATCTTCATCGGCGTGGCCGGCAACATCTGGCTCATCGTCGGAGCAGCCTTCCTCACCGGCGCCCTGTTCAGCGCCCCGATGGTCATCTGGGGCACCCTCCTGCAACGCCGAGTCCCCCCGGAGCTGCTGGGCCGCGTCTCCAGCCTCGACTTCTTCGTCTCGTTGGTCTTCATGCCCCTGTCGATGGCCCTGGCCGGCCCGGTGAGCGAACTGATCGGCCTGGCCCCGACCTTCATCATCGCCGGCATCATCCCTCTGCCCA
Source organism: Nonomuraea typhae (assembly GCF_009760925.1). Taxonomy (GTDB): domain Bacteria; phylum Actinomycetota; class Actinomycetes; order Streptosporangiales; family Streptosporangiaceae; genus Nonomuraea; species Nonomuraea typhae. Next base: position 165,137 of record NZ_VRLV01000007.1, on the reverse strand, counting down.
TCGCCATCCTGGCCATCGTCCTGGCCCGCATGCCCGCCGACGAACTAGCCCACCCCCTCGACCACACCGACTCCCCCGAGCCCGCCCAAACCCACCCCTGAACCCCACACAGTCCGCCGCCCCGGGCTTCCCCACGGGAGACCGCCCAGGGTGGGGAGGCGCGAGAAGAGCACCTCAACCCGGGCACGCGGGAAGACCGCCAACCCCAGGTCCGGCCGAACCGGGCCTGGGGCGGGAACTGGGGTGGCTGGGACGGGTGGCCGGGGACGGGCGGCTGAGGGACGAGGTGAGCCCGGGGAGAAGATCTGCCTCGGCCGAGTCGGTCGTAGACCGGATCGGGTGTGGGCGGATCGAGTGTGACCGGATCGGGTGTGGGCGGTCCGGGTGTGGGCGGTCCGGGTGTGGGCGGTCCGGGTGTGGGCGGTCCGGGTGTGGGCGGTCCGGGTGTGGGCGGTCCGGGTGTGGGCGGATCGGGTGTGGGCGGTCCGGGTGTGGGCGGATCGGGTGTGGGCGGTCCGGGTGTGGGCGGATCGGGTGTGGGCGGTCCGGGTATGGGCGGATCGGGTGTGGGCGGTCCGGGTATGGGCGGATCGGGTGTGGGCGGTCCGGGTATGGGCGGATCGGGTGTGGGCGGGGACGAGGTGAGCCGGAGGGGGAAGCTGCCCCGGGCCGGCTGGCCGGGCACCAGGTTGCCGGCCGCCGCGCCGCTCCACCAGCCCCGGCCCGGGGAGGTGCCGCGGTAGCCCGCCTCGGCGACCAGGTCGGCCGAGGGAAGGTGATCGGCCCAGGGGGCGGAGGCCAGGTCCGGAGGATGGTGGCCATCCGGGTGGGAGTGGAGTCCGGCCCCCGGCGATAGGCGGTTGGGTGACGGCCCCTGGACCGGGGTGATGGAGCCCGGGCCGAGGTGACAGAGCCGCCAGGTGGTGGGGGCTCCCAGCGGTCGGGGCCTCCCAGGTGGTGGGGGCTCCCAGGTGGGGTGGGGGCTGCCGGGTGATCGGGGCCTCCCGGGTGGTCGGTGCCTCCGGGTGGTCGGTGCCTCCGGGCGGTGGGGCTTCGGGCGGTGGGGCTTCGGGCGGTGGGGCTTCGGGCGGTGGGGCTTCGGGCGGTGGGGCTCCGGGCGGTGAAGGTTTCCGGGGGCAGTTGGTTGGCGTGGGTCCGGTCTTCTGGGGCTGTGCCGGACCGCTCACGGGTTTGGGCTGTGAGAGCGCTCCCAAAGGGCGGACACCCCGGGCTTCACCTGCGGGAACGCCTTGAGAGACATGAGAGAGCGTTCTCTCATCAGCGTCAGATCGTTATCTAAGTTCCGTTGACGAGCTGCGGTGAGCGGCGGGATAACTCTGAGAGAGCGCTCTCTCACCTAGTTCCCAGGAAAGCTTGGAGGGTTTCCCATGACCCCTCGTGTGCGACTGCTCGCCGTACCACTCGTCCTTGCCCTTGCCACCGCCTGCGGAGGCGGAGGCGCGACCGGCGGCGGGGGTGCCGCGTCCGCTCAGCCTGCCGAGAAGGTCAAGCTCACCATCGGCCTCTTCGGCGACTTCGGCTTCAAGCCGCTCTACGAGGAGTACAAGAAGACCCACCCCAACGTCGAGATCGTCGAGCAGGTCACGCAGTTCAACGACCACCACAACAACCTGGTCAAGCGGCTGGCGACCAACGCGGGGGCGGCGGACATCGAGGCCGTGGAGGTGGGGTATGTCAGTACGTTCACCGCGCTGCCCGGCAAGTTCCACGATCTCAAGCAGTTCGGGCTGGACAAGCGGCAGGGCGACTACCTCGACTGGAAGTGGCAGCAGGGGCTCAGCAAGGGCGGGCAGCAGGTGCTCGGGCTCGGCACGGACGTGGGCGGGCTGGCCATGTGCTACCGCAAGGACCTGTTCGAGAAGGCCGGGCTGCCCACTGACCGGACCGAGGTGGCGGGGCTCTGGCCCACCTGGGAGAGCTACATCGAGACGGGCAAGAAGTTTGCCGCGGCGAAGGTGCCGGGGGCCAAGTTCGTGGATGCGCCGGGTGAGATTTTCCGGGCGATGGTCAACCAGGCTCCGGTCGGGCTGTACGACGCCCAGGACGCGATCATCGTGGGGTCCAACCCGGCCGTGAAGAAAGCCTGGGATCTGGCCAATCAGATCTCCCAGAACGAGCTGTCGGCGAAGCTGGCCGCGTTCACGCCGCCGTGGAACACCGGGTTCGCCAAGGGGTCGTTCGCCACGATCATCTGCCCGGCGTGGATGACGGGCTTCATTCAGGAGCAGGCCAAGAACGCCTCCGGCAAGTGGGACATCGCGGCGGTGCCCGGTGGGTCGGGGAACAGCGGCGGGTCCCACCTCATGCTGCCCAAGCAGGGCAAGCACCCCAAGGAGGCGGCGGAGCTGATCGACTTCCTGACGTCCAAGGAGAGTCAGGCGAAGGTGTTCAAGGAGGAGGGCACGTTCCCGTCGATTCCGGCGCTCTATGACGATCCGTCGATCCAGTCGTTCACCAAGCCGTTCTTCGGTGACGCGCCGATCGGCAAGATCTACTCCGACGCCGCCAAGGCGCTCAAGCCCCAGCACCTCGGGCCGAAGGAGGCCGACGTGCGCACGGCGATCGGCAACGGGCTGGGCCGGGTCGAGCAGGGCAAGCAGACTCCGGACGAGGCGTGGGCCCAGGTGCTCCAGGACGTCGCGACGATCAAATGAGCGCCATCCCCTTGACGCTGCTCCGAAGGCGCAGGTACGCGGCCGGCGCGAAGGTGTCGCCCTACGCCTATGTCGCGCCGTTCTTCCTGCTATTCTGCGCCTTCGGGTTGTTCCCGCTGATCTACACCGCGTGGGTGTCGCTGCACGAGTGGACGCTGTTGTCCGACGAGCACACGTTCATCGGGCTCGGGAACTTCGGGACGCTGCTCGGCGACCCGTACTTCTGGAACGCCACCTTCAACACGCTGTCCATCGGGATCATCTCGACGGTGCCGCAGTTGCTGCTGGCCATCTGGCTGGCGCACCTGCTGAACCGGCCGCTGCGGCTGCAGACGTTCTTCCGGGTCAGCCTGCTGCTGCCGAACGTGACCAGCGTGGTGGCGGTGGTGGTGATCTTCAGTCAGCTGTTCGGCCGGGACTTCGGGCTGATCAACTGGGTGCTGGGCGGGTTCGGGGTCGGCGCGATCGACTGGGCGGCGGGTACGGCCAGCTCGCACGTCGCCATCTCGGTCATGATCATGTGGCGCTGGACCGGCTACAACGCGCTCATCTTCCTGGCGGCGATGCAGGCCGTACCCAGGGACCTGTATGAGGCGGCCACGATCGACGGCGCGTCCAGCTTCACGCAGCTGCGGAAGATCACGGTGCCGATGATCCGGCCGACGATCGTCTTCGTGGTGATCGTCTCGACGATCGGCGCGATGCAGATCCTGGCCGAGCCGCTGTTGTTCGGCGGCTCGCTGGTGACCGGCGGGCCGGATCGGCAGTTCCAGACGCTCTCGCTGTTCGTCTACGAGCACGGCTTCAGCAAGTTCGACTTCGGCTACGCCTCGGCGGCCTCCTGGGTGATGTTCCTCTTCGTGGTCCTCGCGGCCGGGGTGAACTACCTGCTCACCCGCCGGATGAAGGGAGGGCTGCGATGAGGTTGCGGTATCTGACGCTGATCGCGGTGGCCTTCTTCTCCGCCTTCCCGCTCTACTACAGCGTGGTGGTGGCCTCGCGGCACAACTCGGCGCTGGCCGAGGTACCGCCGCCGCTGCTGCCGGGCGGGAACTTCTTCGCCAACGTCCAGCGGGTCTTCGACACGGTGCCGTTCGCGCTGGCGCTGGTGAACTCGGTGCTGGTGGCCGGGGCGATCTCGGTGGCGGTGATGTTCCTGTCGACGCTGGCCGGGTTCGCCTTCGCGAAACTGCGCTTCCGCGGCCGCAACGCGATGTTGCTGATCACCGTCGGCACGATGATGGTCCCGGCCCAGCTCGGGATCATCCCGCTCTACATGCTCATGGTGAAGCTGGAGTGGACCGGCACGATGTACGCGCTGGTCGTGCCGGCGCTGGTCAACGCGTTCGGGGTGTTCTTCATGACCCAGTTCCTGGAGCGGGCGCTGCCCAACGAGCTGCTGGAGGCGGGGCGGGTCGACGGGGCCGGCACGTGGGGGCTGTTCTGGCACGTGGTGCTGCCCGTGGCGCGGCCGGCGATGGCGGTGCTGGGGATGCTGACGTTCATGTCGGCGTGGAACGACTATTTCTGGCCGCTGGTGGTGCTCACGCCCGACAACCCGACGGTGCAGGTCGCGCTGTCGACGCTGGCCAGCGGCTATGTCAACGACTACGTGCTGGGCCTGGCGGGGACGGCGATCGGCACGCTGCCGCTCGTCCTGGTCTTCGCGGTGTTCGGCAAGCAGATCATCGGCGGAATCATGCAAGGAGCTGTTAAGGGATGACTTTCCCGGAAAACTTCGTCTGGGGCGCGGCCACGGCCTCCTACCAGATCGAGGGGGCGGCGAAGGAGGATGGGCGCGGCCCGTCGATCTGGGACACCTTCTCGGGTACGGCCGGCAAGGTCCACAACGGCGACACCGGCGCCGTCGCCTGCGACCATTACCATCGCTACGCCGACGACGTGAAGCTGATGCGCGAGCTCAACCTGGCCGCCTACCGCTTCTCGATCGCCTGGCCGAGGATCCAGCCGGACGGCAGCGGCCCCATCAACCCCGCGGGTCTGGATTTTTACGACAGACTCCTGGATGAGCTACTAAAGGCCGAAATTTCGCCGTACGTGACGCTGTATCACTGGGACCTCCCCCAAGCCCTCGAAGACCGGGGCGGCTGGGCAGAACGCGACACCGCCCACCGCTTCGCCGACTACGCGGCAGCCGTACACGCCAGGCTGGGTGACCGGGTCGAGCAGTGGGCCACGCTCAACGAGCCCTGGGTCGCCGCCTTCCTCGGGTACGGCAACGGCGTCCACGCCCCCGGCCGCAAGGACGCCGCCGCCGCCATGCGCGCCGCCCACCACCTGCTGCTCGGCCACGGCCTGGCCGCGCGGCGGCTGCGCGAGCAGGGCGCCCGGAGCCTCATGCTGGTGGTCAACTCCGCCCCGGTCCTGACGCCCGCCCAGGTCGACGACCCGGCCGCCGCCCTGTCGGAGGAGGACGCGGCAGCCGTACGGACGATCGACGCGCTCCTCAACCGCCAGTTCCTCGACCCCGCGCTGCGCGGCGAGTACCCCGCGGAGGTGCTGGCGGCGGCCGAGCGCAACGGCGGCACCGCGCACATCCGCGACGGCGACCTGGCGATCATCAACGCCCCGATCGACCTGATCGGGGTGAACTACTACAACCCCTGCGTGGTCCGGGCCGCGCCGGGCACGCCCGCCGACCCCGCCTGGCCCGGCTCGGAGGACGTGGGCTTCGCCGCCGCCGACGCGCCGGTCACCGCGATGGGCTGGCCGGTCGTGCCCACGGGCCTGTCCAGGCTGCTGGTACGGCTCTCGCACGACTATCCGCAGGCCGGTTTCATGGTCACGGAGAACGGCGCCGCCTACGACGACGTGCTCGAGGGCGGCCGGGTACGCGACGCCGACCGGCTGGCCTATCTCGACGGGCACCTGCGCGCGGTCGATCTGGCCATCAAGCAGGGCGCCGACGTGCGCGGATACCTGGTGTGGTCGCTGCTGGACAACTTCGAGTGGGCCGAGGGCTACCGGCGCCGCTTCGGCATCGTGCACGTCGACTACGCCACCCAGGCGCGAACCCCCAAGGACAGCGCTCTGTGGTACCGCGACGTCATCGCCAGGAACGGACTGTAGATTCCTAGCGTGATAAAACGTCCGACGTTGGAGGCGGTCGCGGCGCGGGCCGGAGTGTCACGTGCCACCGCCTCCCGGGTCGTCAACGGGCAGACGACCGTGGCGCCGGGAATCCGCGACGCGGTGTTGCGGGCCATCGACGAACTCGGGTACGTGCCCAACAGCGCCGCCCGCAGCCTCGTCACCCAGCGGACCGACTCGATCGCGCTGGTCGTCTCGGAGCCGCCGTCCCGGGTCTTCGCCGACGACCCGTTGTTCTCCACAGTGATCAGGACGGCCAGCGTCGAACTCGAGGCGGCCGACAAACAGGTCGTGCTCATGCTGGCCTCCTCCCCCAAGAGCCACGCGCGGGTGGAGCGCTACATCGCCGGCGGGCACGTCGACGGGGTCATGCTCATCTCCATGCACGGCGCCGACCCCCTGCCCGCCGCCGTCTCCCGGCTGCGCGTGCCCGTCGTCTCGTACGGCAGGCCGGCCGTACCCGTCGACATCCCGTTCGTCGACAACGACAACGTGGGCGGCGCGGAATCGGCGGTCCGGTACCTCCTGGACACCGGCCGCAGGCGGATCGCCACGATCGCCGGCCCCCTGGACATGATCGGCGGCCAGGACCGGCTGACCGGCTACCGCAACGTGTTGCGCGAGTCGGATCGGCGCTCGATCGTGGCGGTGGGCGACTTCACCCGCGAGTCGGGCGCGACCGCGATGCGCCAGTTGCTGCGCGACGACCCGGAGCTGGACGCGGTCTTCGTGGCCAACGACCTGATGGCGGTCGGCGCGCTGCAGGCGCTGCGGCAGGCGGGCCGCCGGGTTCCCGGCGACGTGGCGGTGGTGGGCTTCGACGACATCGAGGCGGCCAAGTACACCGAGCCGCCGCTGACCACGGTCCGGCATCCCGTCTTCGACCAGGCGGCGGCGATGGTCCGGCTGCTGTTGTCGTTGTTCGAGAACGGCCCTCGGGAGCCGATCATCCTGCCGACCGATCTGATCATCCGGGAATCCGCGTGAACCGGGTGCAACCGGCGGGAGCCCCCCGGTAGCAGTGACGGATCTGACGAAGGGCGCGAAGGTGGTCGTCGCCGATTCCCGTTACGTGCATGACGGGTTCCCGCGGACGAGGCCCTGAAGCCGGTCTCCCCCGCGCCCTCTCCTTGCCTGACGGCGTTCGTCTAGACGCGGAAGACCCGCAGCTGGAGGGCCAGGGTGCGGTAGTAGCCGACCAGCGTGGTCAGCTCGAACACCACCTGCTCGGGCAGCAGCGCGTACTCCTCCTCGTCCAGGTCGCCCCTCGTGACCAGGGCGCGGACGATCCGGTACACGGCCCGCTCCCCCGCGTCGTCGAGGTCGGGCGGCGTACCGGCGCGCAGCGCGTCGAGCTGCTCGTCGGTGAAGCCGAGCGGCCGGGCCAGCGCCTCGTGGGCCCGCCGTTCGAAGGCGCTGTCCATCGAGTTGGCCACGACCAGCGTGGCCAGCTCGCGGCAGCGGTCGGTGAGCCGGGAGTGGTAGCGGACGGCCGCGCCGAGCGCCTGAAGGGCGTCGCCGAGCGGCGGGCTGAGCAGCATCGCGTTGAACGGGCCGATCAGCGTCCCGTCCGAGGAGGTCACCGAGGCGCCGCGCGGCCCCGAGGTGATCGTGTCGTAGACCGCGCGGGCCGCCGGATCCAGCCGGTCGGGCGGAAAGGGGATGAGTCGGGTCACGTTTGCCGATCGTAGAGCCAGGCGGTGGTGTCCGCAGGGAGGTGTCCATCGGTCAGCGGGCCGCTGGTCAGGACGGGGTCGCCGGGCGGGAGCCGGACCGGCTCGGCGCCGAGGTTGGTGACGCTGGTCAGGCCGGAGTCCCGGGTGAACGCCAGCACGCCGGGGCCCAGGTCCAGCCAGGTCATGGTGCCGTCGCCGAGCAGTTCGCGGCGCAGGCTCAGGGCCCGGCGGTAGAGGGTGAGCATGGAGCCCGGGTCGGCGCTCTGGGCCTCGGCGGTCAGCGCGGCCCAGCCCTCCGGCTGGGGGAGCCAGGTGGGCGCACCGCCGAAGCCGTAGGGAGGTTCGGCGCCGGACCAGGGCAGGGGGACGCGGCAGCCGTCACGGCCCCGGTTGGCGCCGCCGGAGCGGGCGTACATGGGATCCTGGCGGGCGGCGTCGGGCAGGTCCTCCACCTCGGGGAGGCCGAGTTCCTCGCCCTGGTAGACGTAGACGCAGCCGGGCAGCGCCATGGCCAGCAGCGCCGCCGCCCGTGCCCGGCGCACCCCGAGCACCGGGTCCGAGGGGCTGCCGTGCAGGGCGCCGCCGTGCGCGAAGGACGTGTCGGCCCTGCCGTACCTCGTGACCGGGCGGGTGACGTCGTGGTTGGCCAGCACCCACGTCGGCGGCGCGCCGATGGGGGTGTGCGTGGCGAGGGTCAGGTCGATGACGCGGCGCAGCTCGGCGGGCTCCCACGGGCAGGACAGGAAGTCGAAGTTGAAGGCGGTGTGCAGCTCGTCGGGGCGCAGGTAGCGGGCGAAGCGCTCCTGGTCGGGCAGCCAGAGCTCGCCGATGAGGATCCGGTCGCCGTACTCGTCGGCGATCTCCCGCCAGCGCCGGTAGACGTCGTGGACCGGGTCGAGGTCCTCCCAGCGCGTCTCGTCCTTGACCAGCAGCGCGGCCGAGTCGACGCGGAAGCCGTCCACCCCGCGCTCGAACCAGAAGCGCAGCACGTCCTCGAAGTCGGCGCGCACCTCGGCCGAGTCCCAGTTGAAGTCCGGCTGTTCCGGGGCGAACAGGTGCAGGTACCACTGCCCGTCCGCGACCTGCGTCCACGCGGGGCCCCCGAAGATCGACTGCCAGTCGTTCGGCTCGTCGCGGAACCAGAACCGCTCCCGCGCGCCCGGGTCCGCGAGCGCCTCCTGGAACCAGGCGCTCGCGGTGGAGCTGTGGTTCGGCACCACGTCGATGATCACCTTGATGCCCAGCCCATGCGCCTCGGCGATGAACTTCTCCGCCTCGCCCAGCGTCCCGAAGACCGGCTCGATCCCGCGGTAGTCGGCCACGTCGTAGCCGCCGTCGGCCATCGGCGACGGGTACCAGGGGTTGAGCCAGATCGCGTCCACACCAAGGTCCTTGAGGTACGGCAGGCGTCCCCGGAGCCCGGTGAGGTCGCCCGCCCCGTCCCCGTTGCCGTCGGCGAAACTACGCAGGTACACCTGGTAGATCGCGGCCCCCCGCCACCACGCTTGCGACATGTGGTTACCCCTTGATGCTTCCGGCGGTGAGGCCCGCCATGATGTGCCGCTGGAACAGGAAGAACACGATGACGGCCGGGATGCTGGCGATGACCAGGCCGCCCATGATCGCGTTCTGGGTCACCTGGCCGGCCGTCTGGGACAGGCCCACGGAGACCGTCATCTTGTCGCTGTCGGACAGGACGAGGAACGGGTAGACGAAGTCCCGGAAGACGTTGACCACGGTGAAGATGGAGACGACGCCGAGGATGGGCCGCGAGACGGGCAGCACGACCGACCACAGGAGGCGCAGCGGGCCGCCGCCGTCGATTTCGGCGGCTTCGAGCAGCTCGCGAGGGATCGAGTCGAAGAACCGCTTGAGCAGGAAGATGTTGAACCCGTTGACCGCGGCCGGGAGCCAGATGGCCCACGGCGTATTGAGCAGGCCGAAGTCCACGACCGTGACGTACAGCGGGATGAGCACGACCATCGGCGGGATCATCAGCGTGGCCAGCATCGCGCCGAGGATGAATCCGCCGAACACCGGCCGCAGCTTCGACAGCGCGAACGCCGCGGTGACGTCGATGACCATGGTGAAGGCCCAGGCGCCGAGCGCGTAGACGCCGGTGTTGCGCAGGAGCGTGCCGATGTCGAACAGCTCCCACGCCTCCAGGAAGGCGTCCAGGCTCGGGCTGGCCGGGAAGAGCGTGGGCGGCATCTGGGCGATCTCCTCGCCCGTCTTCATCGCCCCGGTGATCATCCAGTAGAGCGGGAAGACGAACGCGAGCGTGAAGGTCACCAGCACCGTGATCAGGACCAGCCAGTACAGGCGGCGGCCCCACCGGGAGTTGAGCTGGAGGGGCGAGATGATCGTGCGCGTCGTCATCGCCGCTCCTGGCGGGTGAGACGCAGCTGCACGACGGCGAAGGCGAGCAGCACGGTCATGAGCATGAGGCCGAGCGCGCCGCCGGCGCCGTAGTTGCCGCCGTAGACGAAGGCGTACTGGTACATGAGGTAGGCGACGGTCAGCGTGGCGTTCTCCGGGCCGCCGAGTGTGAGCATGAACGGCTCGATGAACACCTGCATGGTGGCCACGATCTGCAGCATCAGCATGAGCAGCAGGATCAGCTTGGTCTGCGGGATCGTGATGTGCCGGATCCGCCGCCAGATCCCGGCGCCGTCCAGTTCGGCGGCCTCGTAGAGCTCGCCGGGGATGTTCTGCAGCGCGGCCAGGTAGATGAGCGTGCCGCTGCCCAGGTTCATCCAGGTGGAGACGATCACCAGCGAGATCAGCGCGGTGCCGGTCGAGTCGAGCCAGGCCGCCCCGGGGATGCCGAAGACGGCCAGGATCTGGTTGAACAGCCCAGGCCCCGGGTCGAAGAACCACCGGAACATCAGCACCGAGACGATCGGCGGCAGCATGACCGGCAGGTAGACCACGAAGCGCAGGTAGGCGCGGGCGTGGCGCAGCTCGTTGAGCACGATCGCGATCGCGAACGGCACCACGTACCCGCACAGCAGGGCCAGGACGGTGAACTCCAGCGTGTTGAGCCAGGCTTCGCCGAAGGCGGGGTCGGCCACCACGGTTCGGAAGTTCTCCAGCCCCACCCAGGCCGGCTCGTCGATGAGGTTCGTCTGCTGGAAGCTCAGGATGAACGTGCGCACCATCGGATACCAGGCGAAGACCGCGAAGCACGCCAGGGCGGCGCACAGGAATCCGTAGGCGGTGAGGTTGCGCCGGAGGGAGCGGCCGAGGCGCGACGGCACGTGCGCCCGCCGCCGCGTCCCGGCATCGGCGATCAGCATCAGTTCTTGGCCAGGATCGTGTTGGCCTTGCTCGCCGCGTCGGCCAGCAGCTTGTCGATGTCGGCGTCCCTACGGCTGAGCACGGCCGACATGGCCACGTCCAGGATGGCGTAGAGCTCCTGCGCCTTGGGCGGCTCCAGCTTGGCGGGAATGGCCGCCGAGCCGTCCGTGAACGGCTGGAAGTTCGCCACCGGCAGCGTGGCGAACTGCTTCTGCAGCTCGGTGATCTTCTTGCCGGAGGGCGAGTCGCCGAAGAGCGTGTTGTTGGGCAGGCCGACGGGGTTGCCGATGGTCTTGGCCCGCTCGTAGTCGAAGACGCCCCGGCCGGGCGTGGTCCAGTAGAAGTCGATCCACTGCAGCCCGGCCTTGGCCTCTTCGGGGGTGGCCTTCGGGTTGATCATGAAGCCTTCGCCGCCGGACAGCGACGCCTTCCCCTCGGGGAAGGGCCCGATGCCGTAGTCGGCGAACTGGCCGCTGAACTTGTTGACCAGATCGGGCACGACGTCGGGGGCGCCGAGCATCATGCCGGTCTTGCCGCTGCCCATGGCCTGCATGAGCGACTCCCAGCCGACCAGGAGCTTGGTGCCCATGCTGTTGTCGCTCCAGCGCAGGTCCTTGAGGAACTGCAGGACGGCCTTGCCTTCGGGGCTGTTGAAGGCGGCCTGCTTGCCATCCGCGGTGACCATCTCGCCGCCGCGGCCGTAGATGGCCTGGTTGAAGTGCCAGCCGCCGGTGTTGCCGCCGCTGTACTCGCCGTAGCCGACGTGGCCGGGGCCGAGGGCGGCGATCTTCTTGGCCGCCTCGCGCACCTCGGCCCAGGTCTTGGGCGGGGTGTCCGGGTCGAGCCCCGCCCGCTGGAACAGCGTACGGTTGTAGACCAGGCCGACGCTGTAGGTGCTGGTCGGGATGCCGTAGATCTTCCCGCCCGCGCTGTAGGGGGTCATGGTGGCGGGCGAGAAGTCGCCGAAGTTCTTGATCTCGCCGGTCAGGCCGGTGATGTCGCGGGCCTGGCCCTTGGCGATGACGTCCTGGGTGTTGGTCACCGGGACCCGGAAGACGGTCTCCATCTGGCCGCCGGCCAGCTTGGGCCCGAACGTCTTGGGGTCGAAGCACGGCTGCTGGTCGGTGCTGACGACCGTGACGTCCGGGTGCAGCTTCTGGAAGGCGGCGACGTCGTCGTCCCAGACCTTGCGGTTGCGGGGGTCGCTCTTGGCGGGCTGGCACGCCACCTTGATCGTCACCTTGCCCTCGGTGGTCGCCGAGGGGGTTGTCGTGCCACATGCCGCCGGTCCCGCCAGTCCTGCGACGAGAAACAGCGCCATGGCTCTGCGAGTGCTGTGCATGGATCTGACCCTTCTGGTGCGATCCCGTGGTGTGGCCCACACGATAGGTTCGCGGACAGAAGGCTGCAATAACTCGACAGATATATGCAAGATAACGATTAGGCGCGGGCGGTCGAGGCCCTCACCACGAGCTCGGGCTCGAACAGCAGCTCGTCGGCGGGCACGGCGGCCTTGCCGATCTGCGCGACCAGCAGGTCGACCGCCGCCCTGCCCATGGCGTCGATGGGCTGGCGCACGGTGGTCAGGGGCGGGTCGGTGCAGTTCATGAGCGCCGAGTCGTCGAAGCCGATGACCGAGACGTCCTCGGGTACCGAGCGGCCCGCCCGCCGCGCCGCGCGCACCGCGCCCAGCGCGAGCAGGTCGCTGGCGCACACGATGCCGGTCACCTCGCGCCCGACCAGCCGCGCCGCCGCCGCGTGCCCGCCCTCCAGCGAGAACATCGTCTGCTCGACCAGCGCGGGGTCGCCGCCGCCGTCGAGGAAGGCGGCGAGCTTGCGCCGCGAGGGGACGTGGTCGGCCGGGCCGAGCACCATGCCCACCCGCTCGTGGCCGAGCGCCCGCAGGTGGCCGAGCGCCATCTCGGCGGCCACGGTGTCGTCGCAGGAGACCTGCGGGAAGCCGAGGTGCCCGACGGCCGCGTTGACCAGCACCGTGGGCAGCTTGCGCTCCAGCAGCAGCTCGTAGTGGCCGTGCGCGGCGTCGGCCTGGGCGTAGAGGCCGCCGGCGAAGACCACGCCGCTGACCTGCTGCTGCAACAGCAGATCGACGTACTCCGCCTCCGTCACCCCGCCGACGGTCCTGGTGCACAGCAGCGAGGTGAACCCCTGCTGCGCCAGCGCCCCGCCGACCACCTCCGCGAAGGCGGGGAAGATCGGGTTCTGCAACTCGGGCAGCACCAGGCCGACCAGCCTCGCCCGGTCGCCGCGCAACTGGCTGGGCCGCTCGTACCCGAGCACGTCGAGGGCGGTCAGCACCGCCTCCCGCGTCGCCTCCGACACCCCGGGCTTGCCGTTGAGCACGCGACTCACGGTCGCCTCGCTCACTCCGACCTTCTTGGCCACCTCTGCCAGTCGTCGCGTCATGCGCAAATCATACGACGATCAGCGCAAGAAATTACCATCGTTTGCGTTCACTTGCGGCGGCGCAGCAGCATGATGTCACCCGCGGCCACCAGCGCCACGGCGGCGGCGATCACCGCCTCCCAGCTCCACACCTCCTCCCCCGTCACCTTCGCCCTCCAGGCGAAGAAGGCGGCCAAGGCCACCCCCGCCACCAGGGCGATCACCGACAGGATCCGGCGAAGGCGCACCGGGCTGCGCGCGTTCACCGGCTCCGTACCCTCCCTGTCACGCAACCACATGATCGGCCTCCCTTCAGGCCAGGCACCGCAACGCCTCGGCGAGCCGGGGATCGGTCTCCGGACTCGCTCTGCCCACGGTCGCGTTGACGAACTCGGGGTAGGACAGCCCGGCGCTGAGGTCGCCCGCGTTCACCCAGATCTGGTCGGCGGTCTGTTCGACCTGAATCTTCGTGTCGTGCTCGGCCAGGGCGAAGCGGCCCACCGCCACCCGCCACAGCGTCCGGTCGTGGAACTCCTCCTCGCCGACCGGAGCACCGATGTCGTCGGCGTGGGTGGCGTACTCCGAGTCGTAGTGGAAGGTCTGCGAGCCGACCGGGTAGGGGCCGACGAGCGTGTCGAGGGTGGCGTCACGGCCCAGGGCGCGCATGCGGGCCCGCGTCTCGCCGTTCTTCTCCCGCCACTCCGCCAGGACCTGGCCCACGGGCACGCCGCGGCGCTGCCGTACACACCACTCGTTGAACTCGTTGAAGCCCGTGATGCCCTCGGCCGCGAGACCGGCCATGAGCTGCTGGACGATGCCGTCCAGGGCGGCGTGGTTGTACAGTTCCTCGCCGGCCAGGTGGGCCAGCACGTCGCGCACCGACCACCCCGCGCAGCGCGTGGGCCGCTCCCAGTCCGCGGCGTCGAGGCCGGAGAAGAACACGTCGAGCCGGTCGGCCTCGGCGTCGAAGATGGCGAACGGATCGTAGTCCTTGAGCAGGTCCATAACTGTGTGCTACCGCACAGTGGCCCTCACGAACCTTTACGCGCCTGTCCATGCGAAGAGCCCGGCCCCTTCCGGGACCGGGCTCTCACAGGTGACTATCGGGGCTTAGTGCCAGCGCACGACCCGCACGTAGTCGCGGCCGCTCTCGGAGCTGTTCAGCTCGTCGCTGCCCTCGTAGACGGCCTTGAAGGTGCCGGACTTCCAGGCACGCGTCTTGGCGTAGAACTTGCCGCCCCACTGCGTCTTGCCGGAGGCGACCCACTTCCAGCCGCTGTGGCCGTTGGCGCGGTAGTAGATGTCCACCTTCTCGCCGCGGACACCCTCCCAGCCGTCGTCGTCGACCTGGAGGCGGCCGGAGAAGTAGATGTTCTTGCCCTTACGGACCTTGTACGGGTCGGCGTTGAACCGGGTGATCCGGGTGTCGGACTTGCCGCCCTCCTCGACGTCGACCGAGAAGTACGCGGTGTCCTCGGCGACCTTCTTGCCGTCCTTGTTGAACGCCTCGGCGATCGCGCTCCACTTGCCGTCGTAGTCGTTGTCGTTGAAGACGGTGGAGAAGCGCCAGCTCTGGTGGTTGACGGTCTTGTCGGTCAGCGCGCGGAAGGTGTTGCCCTCGGGGCGGACCTTGACGGTCACCTTCTCGATGTCGCTGCTGGCGTTGACCTTGATGTAAGCGGTCGTCTCGCCGCCCTTGGGGACTACGACAGGGTTGGGCGAGATGTCCTGAATCTCGACGGAAGCCGCCCGCGTCTGGGCGGTTGCAGTGCCCCCGGTCAGCAGCATCGCCCCACCGACCATGGCGGAAACGACGCCGACTGCGATCTTCTTCATGAGGGTGCTAATCCTCTCAGTGCTCTGAAACCGTCTCGGGATAGCCGGTTTCCTCACTTACTTGGAGGCGTGAAGCGAGAAGAAAGTTGGCCAAAGTGACAAGAAACTTTTGACCATGCGGTTGACCTGGGGTGGAGCAGAAAAATCCGTTATGGGCGGCTACAGTCGGGCCCCATGAGCGATGTGTACACCCTGGGCGCCGCCATGGGTGTCGTCTCCAGCGGCCGGGTCCGTCATGACAGCGAGGCCAGGCTCGACGTGTGCGGGCCGGAGTTCTCCCTGGCCGTCGGGCTGGCACGGCTCGGGCACCGGGTGGCCTTCCTCGGCAAGGTGGGCGCGGACGAGCTGGGCGCGCGGGCGCTGTCCGTGCTGCGCGGCGAGGGCGTGGACATCGCCGACACGCGGGTGGACGACAGCGCCACCACGGGGTTGCTGCTGAAGGAGTCCAGGGTCGGCTACCCCGGCCTGACCTCCTACTATCACGGCGGCTCCGCCGGAACCCGGCTGGCGCCGGGCAACGTCCCCATCGACCGGATCGGGTCCGCGCGGCTTCTGCACGTCACCGGCACCACCGCGGCGCTCAGCCACGACTGCCTGGAGGCGGTCCGCATCGCGGTCAACGCCGCGCGCAACGCCGAGGCGCTCATCTCCTTCGCGGTCACCTACCGGCCCTCGCTGTGGCCGTCGGTGCGCACGGCCGAGGAGGTGCTCGGCGAGCTGGCCTGCGCCTCCCACCTGCTGTTCGTCAGCCAGGACGAGCTGGACCTGGTCAAACCCGCGCTCACCGCGGAGCGGGAGGTGGTCGTCAGCCGGGGCGCGAAGGGCTTCAGCGTCCGGGCCGACCGCATGCGCTACGACGTGCCGCGGACACAGGTGCCGATCGTGGACGTGGCCGGGTCGGAGGAGGCGTTCGCGGCCGGCTACATCTCCGCCGCGCTGGACGGGCTCACGCCGCCGGAACGCCTCCAGCGGGGCGCCGCGCTGAGCGCCGCCGCCACCACGGGAGCCAGCGAGTGGGAGACGCTTCCCACCCGGTCGGACCTGGGGCGGTTCGCCCCGTGACTCACTTCTTGCCGTAGCGCTGCTGGAAGCGCTCGACCCGGCCCGCGGTGTCCAGGATGCGGCCGCGGCCGGTGTAGAAGGGGTGGCTGGCCGAGGAGACGTCCACGTCCACCACCGGGTAGGTGTTGCCGTCGGTCCACTCGATCGTCTGCTCGCTGATGCGGGTCGACCGGGTGAGGAAGGCGTAGTCCGCGCTCTTGTCACGGAAGACGACGGGACGGTACGCGGGGTGCAGGTTCTTCTTCATGGCCGCCTCAACCACGTGGCAATGGTTTTCATTCCCGTGCTTCGGGGTCGAATCCGAGGGCCGTCCTGCCGCCGTCCACCGGGACCGTCGCGCCGTTGACGAACGAGGCCGCCTCCGACAACAGGAACGCCACCACCCGCGCGATTTCATCCGCCTCGGCCACCCTGCCGATCGGGTGCAGGCGGGCCATCTCCCGCTCCACCTCCGGGGTGACCAGGCGCGCGTACCTGCCCGTGGCCACCGAGCCCGGGGCCACGGCGTTGACCCGGATCCCGCGCCTGCCGTACTCCACCGCCAAGGCCCTGGTCAGGCCCTCGACGGCGGCCTTGGCCGTGGCGTACGGCAGGGCGCCGGGCACCGCCCGCGCGGCCTGGTGGGAGGTCAGGTTGACGATGGCGCCGGCCGTACCCTGGGCGAGGAAGGCCCGGACCGCGATCGCGCAGCCCACGACGGCGAGGTCGAGGTTGGCGGCGATCAGGCGGCGGACCTCCGCGATCGGCGCGTCGTGCACCGACGCGTCGCCGAAGACGGCGGCGTTGTTGACCCAGCCCTCGAGGGGGGCGGCTCTGGCGGCCGCTTCCATGGCCGTCCGCTCGTCGGCGGCGTCGCCGACGATGGTGGTCACGCGGTCGTCCCGCTCCGCCGGGAGGGCGCGGTCGATGACGACGACCCGGCCCGGCAGCCGGTGGACGATGGCCAGGCCGATGCCGTTGCTGCCGCCTGTTACGACGTAAGCCATAGTGTGCTCTATCTCACCACATGGACGGATTTATCCGGGGGCAGGGTTCTTTACGTGATCGTTGAGGATCGGCGCGGGTTTGCGCGTTCCGCACGGCCGGCGCTTCCCGAGCCCGAAGGAATGCGGATGATCGCCGCGCTGGCGATCACTCAGACCGCTGGTTTCGGCGTTCTTTACTACGCTTTCTCAGTCTTTATTACGCCGATGTCGGCGGAGCTTCGGGCGAGCGTGCCCCAGCTCGCCGGCGCGCTCACGCTCTCCGTGCTCGTGTCCGGGCTCGTGGCGCCGCTGGTCGGCGGCTGGCTCGACCGCCACGGCGGGCGCGGCCTCATGACGCTCGGCTCCGCCCTCGCCGCGGGCGCCGTGCTGGCCTGGTCGCAGGTGCAGAACCTGCCGCAGCTGTACCTCGTCTGCGCGGTGCTCGGGCTCGCGTCGGGAATGGTGCTCTACGAGGCCGCCTTCGCGGTGATCGTCGCCTGGTTCGACGCGGCGCGGCGGCCGCGGGCCCTGCTCGCCGTCACGATCGTCGCCGGCTTCGCCTCCAGCATCTTCCTGCCGGTCACGGGCTTCCTCGTCGACCGGTACGGCTGGCGGACGGCACTGGTCGTGCTGGCCGTCGGGTACGGGCTGCCGGCCGTACCCCTGCATTGGTTCGCGGTGCGCAGGCGGACCGTGGAGCGGCCGCCGCCCACCCGCGCGGCCGTCGGCGCGGCCCTGCGCGAGCGCCCGTTCTGGCTGCTGGTGGTGGCGTTCCTGGCGCAGACGGGCGCGGTGGCCGTGATGGGCGTGCTGCTCGTGACCTACCTGATCACGCTGGGCCACCCTCCGCTCTTCGCCGCCACCGTCGCCGGGCTGCTCGGTGTGCTCTCGGTGACCGGTCGCGTGGTCACCACCGGATTGCAGGGCCGCTACCGCATCGCGCTCGTGGCCGCCACCGTCTTCGCCCTGCAGGGCGTGGCCGCGCTTCTGCTGCTCTTCCTCGGCCGCAGCACCTCCGGCGCGATCGCCGCGGTGGTCCTGTTCGGGCTGGGCTTCGGCGTCGCGACCCTCGCCAGGCCCGCCCTGCTCGCCGAGAGGTACGGCACGGCCGCCTACGCCTCCATCAGCGGGGCCCTGGCCCTGCCGATCACCGTGGCCAAGGCGGTGGCACCACCGCTGGCGGCGCTGATGGGGTTCGAGCTCGCCATGGGGGCCGTCGCATTCTGCTGTATCGCCGGAACTGTCGGGCTGATCGCCTACGATCGCCGTGGGCGAACGCCCTGACCCCGTCCCCGTCGTCACGTAAGGTAGCCGCATGGATACGCCCCTGGAGGTTCTGCACCGCGTCTTCGGCTACGACTCCTTCCGGCCCGGCCAGCAGGAGATCATCGAAACCGTCGTGGCCGGCGGCGACGCGCTCGTCCTCATGCCGACCGGCGGCGGCAAGTCGCTGTGCTACCAGATCCCCGCCCTGGTCAGACCGGGCGTGGGCGTGGTCGTCTCCCCGCTGATCGCGCTGATGCAGGACCAGGTCGACGCCCTGACCGCGCTGGGCGTGCGCGCGGGCTTCCTCAACTCCACCCAGGACTTCGGCGAACGCCAGGAGGTCGAGGCCGCCTTCCTGGCCGGCGACCTCGACCTGCTCTACCTCGCCCCCGAGCGGCTGAGGGTCGACTCCACGATCCGCCTCCTGGAAAAGGGGGAGATCGCCCTGTTCGCCATCGACGAGGCCCACTGCGTATCCCAGTGGGGCCACGACTTCCGCCCCGACTACCTCATGCTCTCCGGCCTGCACGAGCGCTGGCCCAACGTGCCCCGCATCGCGCTGACCGCCACCGCCACCCCGGAGACCCATCAGGAGATCTCCAGCCGCCTCGGCCTCGACGCGGCCCGCCACTTCGTGGCCAGCTTCGACCGCCCCAACATCCAGTACCGCATCGCCCCCAAGAGCGATCCGAAACGCCAGCTCCTCGACTTCATCCGCACCGAGCACCCCGACGACGCCGGAATCGTCTACTGCCTGTCCCGCTCCTCCGCCGAGAAGATCGCCGAGTTCCTGTCCGACCACGGCATCGCCGCCATCCCCTACCACGCCGGTCTCGACGCCCGTGTCCGCGCCCTCCACCAGGCTCGCTTCCTGCGCGAGGAGGGCCTGACCGTCGTGGCCACCATCGCCTTCGGCATGGGCATCGACAAGCCCGACGTGCGCTTCGTGGCCCACCTCGACCTGCCGAAGTCGCTGGAGGGCTACTACCAGGAGACCGGCCGCGCGGGCCGCGACGGCCTGCCCGCCACCGCCTGGATGGCGTACGGCCTGCAGGACGTCGTCCAGCACCGCAAGCTGGCGCTCGAAGGCGACGAGGCGCACCGCCGCCGCCAGGCGCTGCATCTCGACGCCATGCTCGCCCTGTGTGAGACCGTGACCTGCCGCCGCGTGATGCTGCTGGACTACTTCGGCGAAAAGGGCACCGGCCCGTGCGGCAACTGCGACACCTGCCACAGCCGGCCCGAGACGTGGGACGCCACCGTCCCCGCCCAGAAGGTGCTGTCCACGGTCTACCGGCTGGCCAAGGAACGCGGCCAGAAGTTCGGCGTGGGCCAGATCGTGGACATCCTGCTCGGCAAGAAGACCGCCAAGGTGGAGCAGTTCGGTCACGACAGCCTGACCGTGTTCGGCGTGGGCCAGGACCTGTCGTCGGCGGAGTGGCACGGCATCGTCCGCCAGCTCCTGGCCCAGGGCATCCTGGCCGTCGAACCCGCCCACGGCACCCTGGTCCTCACCGACAGGAGCGGCGGCGTCCTGCGTGGCCAGGATCAGGTGAACCTGCGCCGCGACCTGAAACCCCGCCCGGCCGGCCGTGGCGTGAAGGCCAAAGCCGCCGCCCGCCAGGCCGACCTCCCCGCCGAGGCGGGCCCCGTCTTCGAACGGCTGCGTGCCTGGCGCGCCGCGACGGCCAAGGAGCAGGGCGTGCCCGCGTACGTCATCTTCCACGACGCCACGCTGCGCGAGATCGCCACCCTCAACCCCACGACCCTGCCCGAGCTGGGCACGGTCAGCGGGGTCGGGGAGAACAAGCTGGCCAAGTTCGGCGCCCAGGTGCTCGCCACCCTGCACGAGGAGGAATCCGCCGATGGCTGACTCGACGGACGGGGGCCGGATCCGCCGTTAGCGTCGTTCTCGACGTGGGTGACGCACGATCGTTGGGGAGGCGAGGTCATGGCACCGGTTGCGGCCTGCCCGGGGCCGCCTGTCCCTCGTCCAGGCCGACGCCGAGCGGCTGCCGCTCCGGGATGGGTCGGTGCCCACGGTCATCGCCATGATGGTGCACACGGACATGCCCGGATATCCGCAAGCGGTGAGCGGGCTCCTCAGAAGTCGAACTCGCCCTTCCTGGCGCCGTCGACGAAGGCCCGCCACACCGACCCGCTGACCACGAAGGGCCCGATCTCGGGGTGCTCCGAATCCCGGATGCCGACGCGGCCGCCGGGCAGAGGCGCGACTTCCAGGCAGTCCCCGGCGTCCCCCGAACGAGTCGCCCTGCGCCACGTCGCGTCGCGCAACTGCTCCGGGGTCACGTCCATCGGCGCTCCATCTCCTTGATCAGCTGCAGCGAGGCCCGGCGGGACAACGCGTCGCCGTGCAGCACCTCGAACCTCGACTTGGTTTCCAGCACGTATGCGGCGTCCGCGGTGATCTGGCTCAAGGTAATCGACTCTATGTACGCCATATCCGGCATTCCAGACATGCTGGCGAGGATGAACGACCCTTGCAGGCCGGTGGTCACCCAGGAATCTCGCGGAAGGACATGGATGTTGACTCGTGGATGCTCGTCCATCGCCGCGAGGTGCGCCATCTGCTCCGCCATCACGGCCTCGCTGCCGATGGGCTGGGTCAGCACTCCCTCGTCCAGGACCACGCGCAGGATAGGCCCACTTTCCGCTTTTATGATGCTTTGTCGCTCCATTCGGGTTGCAACATCCTTTTCCACGAGATCAGGGGTGGTGCCCGGTTTGCCGCGGAAGACGGCGCGCGCATATTCCTCCGTCTGGAGCAGCCCCGGCACGAGAAGGGGCTGCCAGACCCGGAGCATGTCCGCGCGCTGCTCGATCTCGACCAGCCGCGCCACCCAGACCGGCCAGCGCGCGGCGGAGTCGGCCGTCTCCCGCCAGAGCGCCAGCAGCGCCCCGCCCGCCTGCAGCGCGCGGTCGGCCTGCCTCGCGAACTCCTCGTCGGCCGGACGTTCGCCGCGCTCCACCATGCTGATCTTCGACAACGACCAGCCCAGCGCGTCAGCCAGATCCTTTTGTCGCATATCCACCGCCGTTCGGTATTCGCGGAGATATGCGCCGAATTTCCGCCGGGGGGACCTGAGAACGGGTTCTGGATCTCGCATGGGATCACCGCCTCCCTTGCCGCACGGGCAATACGCACCGCCCGTGCAATAGCGCGCCACGTTCATGTACCGAACGTCTTTCGGGACAATCCCCAGAAAGCCACGAATTCTGAGATTCTCACATCAGACGGCAAACCGTCGAGGCCACTGGCGAAATCCCCTGATTACACGCACCCATTCCAGTTAACCGTGCACCCAAAACCGCCCCAACATATCCCGATTTGTACGCAGAAACCCACCCCTGCCCCCACCCATCTCTGCCAGCCCGGACGCTCAACTCCGCCCGCCCGGGCGATCCACGAGCCGCCCGACCACCCGGGCCACGTCCTCACCCACCCAGCCGAGCAGCGCCGAGCCACGACTGCGCTGGAACGGCAGGCCGGCATACACCAGACCGGGGATCGGGCTCACGCCCTCCTCGTGCACCGGAAGCCCGTCCGACAGGGCGCCGGCCACCTGCAACCACGAATAGTCGGAACGGTAACCCGTAGCCCAGATCACCACGGCCGGCGCCAGCCGCTGCCCATCGGCAGTGCGCACGAACCGCCCATCGACGGAAACCACCCGCCCGGTAACCCGCACCCCCCGCCGCCGCAGGTGCCGGGGACCCATGCCGATCAGGGGATCACGCTTCCTCATCCACCGCCCGACAGCACCCGAGACCGGCGCCCTGACCAGGCCGGACAACGACAACCAGGTGAAGATGTCGGCCCCCATCACACGCTGCGGCGCCACGGCCTGCCGCCCCCCGGCCGCGAGCGTGACCGTCCGGGTGGCGGCCAGTTCGGCGGCGATCTGCACCCCCGAATTCCCCGCGCCCGCCACCAGCACGGGGCCGTCCGGGAGTTGGGCGGGGCCGCGGTAGGCGCTGCTGTGCAACCCGGTGATCGTCTCGGGCAGGGCCAGGTCCGGCACGTGGGGACGCTGAAAGGGTCCCGTGGCCACCAGGACCCCGGACGCGGTGAAGCGATCGTCCACCCTCCCGACCTGAACCTCGAACAGACCGTCCGCGGTACGGCGCAGCCGAGTGACCGGGCTGCCGAGACGAATGGGGAGGCCGAAGTGCGCCGCGTACACCTCCAGATAGGCGGCCACCTCGTCCTTGTCCGGGTAGTGGCCGGGGGCAGCGGGAAAGGGCAGACCGGGCAACGCGCTGAAGCGGGCGGGAGTGAACAGGCGCAGGGAATCCCAGCGGTGTCGCCAGGTCTCGCCGAGCCGGGACCGCGCCTCCAGCAGAAGCACCTCATGTCCGGCCAGCCGAAGCTCCCGCCCTGCCGCAAGCCCCGCCTGACCGGCGCCAATCACGATAATCACGCTGGTCAGATTGCCCGTCTCGGCCACCGGCAGGCTTGAACGAACCTGCTATCCCCGCGACGGGAAGGGGAGCCAGCGGACGCCGGTGGCCAGGGCCGAAGGGGTGTCGCCCATCATGCGGCGGACGGTGCGGGTCAGGTGGGCCGCGTCGGCGAATCCGGCTTCGTGCGCGGCCGTGGTCAGCGAGGCGCCCTGGGCCGTGGAGGTCAGCGCCACCCGTAGCCGCTCCCACAACACGTAGGGGCGGAAGGGCAGGCCGAGTTCCCCGGTGAACAGGTGTGCCAGCCGGCTCTCCGACAGGTGTACGGCATGGGCCACGGCGGCCAGCCGTACCGGTGCGGGCAGGGTACGGGCGACGACCTCCAGAGCGGCCACGAGCGCGGGGTGCCGCCCGCCCGGCGGCGTCCCGGTCAGGTCGTCCACCAGAGCGATAAGGGCCGGCAGGTCGAAGCGGGTGGGCGGGTCGAGATCGACCGCCCAGGAGGCGGCGGAATGTCCTTCCGGCGGTCGCCCGTCCCGGGGAGGCCCGCCGCGCGGGTCTCTCAGCCACCCTGGCACGCCTGTCTGGGCGGGGTCGATCAGGGCGAGGAGGCCGGTTGACGTACCGGAGACGATGGCGTGGGGTGTGTTGGCCGGGATGAGGGCGGCGGGAAGCGGGCGGGAGTCGCCGGCGGCGTCTCGCAGGACCAGTCCGGGGCCGATGAGCAGTTGGGCGGCGTAGTGGGTGTGGAGGTCGCCGGGGGTGATCCGGCCGCCGTAGTAGAGGCGGCCGGGGGCGATGGAGACCCAGCCGCGGTAGGTCATGAGCAGCGGGTGCCGGGCCGGGCCGGGGGCGCGGCGACCTGCGTGCGGACACCGCCGTTCATCACCATGTGGCGATGATAGCGATGATGAATCACTGGTCCGCGGGAAAGGATGCAACCTCGGCGGGTGCCGGTGTGTCCTTGGGGACGTGGACGACACGGTGACGTTCGAGAGCTTCGTCGCGGACCGGCTGGGGGCGCTGTTCCGCTACGCGCTCGTGCTCACCGGCGATCGGCACGATGCCGAGGACCTGGTCCAGGAGGCGCTGACGCGCACCGGACTGTCCTGGCGGCGAGTACGGCGCAAGGACGACCCGGAGGGCTACGTGCGCACCGCCATGCTGCGCATCATGGCCAACCGCTGGCGCCGCCCCCTGCGCGAGGTCAGCGTCGCGGCGCCGCCCGAGCCCGCGCGCGAGGACCAGGCGCTGGAACTGGTACTGGCCGACGCCGAACTCCACACGCGGCTGGCCACGCTGCCGCCGCGGATGCGGGCCGTACTCGTGCTGCGCTACGTCGAGGAACGCAGCGAGCAGGAGATCGCCACCCTGCTGGGCTGCTCACGGGGGACGGTCAAGAGCCAGGCGTCCAGAGCCCTGGCGAAGTTACGGGCGGCTATGGAGCGCGAGGAGGCCGGTCATGGATGATCGCGAGTTGTTCGCCCGGCTCGGGCGGCTCAGTGAGGTGTACGGCGAGCCGTCCCCCTCACTGGCACACCGGGTGCACCGGGAGGTGGCGGCACGGCGCCGGCGGCGCAGGATGCTGGTCGCGGCGGCGGCCGCGGGCACGGCGGTGCTGGTGGCGGCGATCCCGGTCACGCTGAACCAGTTGGCCGCCGACCGCACGTCCAGCGCGGCCATCACGTCGGCGACACCGCCGTCTTCCCCCGCCTCCCCGCCTCCGTGCATCACCCTCCCGACCATCACCGCCACCGAACCTCCCCCGAACACCTTCTCGCCCGACCCGACCCCTCCGCCGAACCCGACCCCACCCACGACTCCCGCCGACACCACCCCACCGCCGCCACCAACCACGACTCCCGCCGATATCACCCCACCGATCCCGCCCTCGAAGAAGCCCACCTCCACCACGGATCGCTTCCTCCCGCCGGCGGCGGAAGCCACCTTCACGATGCTGCCCGACGTGGTGGAGAGCACCATCGACCCGGCCGACCTCCCGACGATCACCCTCAACGCCACGAGACAACCCCCCGACGACTGCCCGCCCCTCCAGACGACGCCCCCGGCGGGCACCCCCTCCCCCGGCCCCACGACCACGATCCAGGCGACCACTCCCACCGGTAAGCCCTTCGTCCCCGACTTCCTGGGCGAGGACGGCACCGTGGTCGGCCGTACACCGGACGGCGAGTTGTGGGAGGCCGCTCCCGGCGACGGCCGCCTGACCCGCATCAGCGCCGGAAAGTCCGAAACCGGCACCGGCGTGGCAGCGGGACCGGGCGGGGTACGCACCTGGGCCCGGGACTTCGATCTGCTCTGCCGCGACGCCCAGGGCCAGATGCTGACCATCAGCCCCCAGGGTGTGGCGAAGGACTCGGGGGTGTGGGTGAGCAAGGGCGTCATCGTCGCCCACGACCCGATGCTGCAGCCCTGGGCGGCCAAGGGCTGCGCGCGAGGGGCGCTTCTGCCCGACCACGGCAAGACGGTGCTGGGCGAGGTGGTCGCCGTCGACCACCCGGAGGCGTTCGTCGTCGAGCCGTCGAACGACAAGGTGGTCCGCGTGCTCAACCTGGAGACCGGGCAGATCATCACCGAACGCCCGATCCAGGAGGACATGTCCGGCCGTGACTGGCGGGCCGCCGTCAACCGGCACATCTTCGCCTGGGCCAAGAACGACATGCTGCACAGGCTCGACCGGACGACGTGGAAGCCCCGCCCGAGCCTCGGCGTGCCGGACGGCCCGGCCAGGCTGACCGCGGGGGCCAACCTGGTCGTCTACTCCACCGATCGGGCGGCCGTGGTGCTGGATCCCCGTATCGACACGGTCCGCGAACTGGACGGCCCCGCCTGGGCCGCCGGCGACTGGTTCCTGTACGGCGGGGCCGGCGCCTACCACCTGGGGAAGGCGGACTAGGAAAGCGCCTCCAGGAACGCCTTCCAGACCCTGGCCTCCTCCTTCGGGTCGTCGCCGCCGAACAGGTGGACGGCCAGGTCGACGCCGTCGCCCTTGCCGTAGAAGCGGTAGAAGGCGTCCGGGGAGCGCACGCCCAGGAGGAAGCCCGCGTCCCCCTCCCGGACCACGTAGTCGGTCACGCCTTCGGCTCCTGTGGGCGCCAGCCGTACCGGATCGCCCGGAGCGACGTCGGCGGGGACGCCGAGGGCGGCGCTGAGCCTGGGCCACGGGTCCTTCACGCCCTTGGGGCCTTCGGCCAGCACGTAGGCGGCGGTGCGGCCGGGGAAGTGCAGGAAGTACTGGGCGAGGGTGAAGAAGTACTGGTCCCAGCCGCTGCCGAGGTTGGCGAGGTACTCGTCGCCCCAGCCGTCGCCCAGGTGGCCGGAGTGGATGAAGCGCAGGACGGTGGTGCCGCCGTCGCGGCCTTCGATGAGGTACTCGTAGGCCATGACGGTGCCGTCCTCGCCCTCGCTCCCCCGTACGGCGAGGCGGTGCGGCGGGTCCCAGCCGGTGATGGCGGATTCCTCGGTGTAGTCCTCGAGGTCGAGGCGCATGGTGCCGCCCACGCCGGGTTCGACGGCGAAGGGGAACATCCACGAGCTCAGCCCGGGGCCGGTGGCTATGGCGTCCCAGACCTGCTCGGGGCCGGCCTGAAGCTCGGCTTCCTTCTCGATCCTGAAATCCTTACCCATGCTCTGGCTCCTTGACGGCCGGGTGGACGGCGATCAGCAGCCGGTGATCGCGCCCTTCTTGACTGTGGTACTTGCCGATGAGGACGGCTGCCGCCTGCGCGAGTTCCTCGGTGAAGGCGGCCCGATCGGCCGCGGAGGCGAAGCGCACCTCCGCGTCCAGGGCGAAGGTGGCCACGCGCTTCCTGGCCTTGGCGGCGCCGGTGAGCAGCGCGCCGACCTCGCGCACCATGCGGGCGCCGAGGGCGAGCAGCCAGCGGGCCGAGAGCTGGTCGGGTGCGTGGGCCGGGTCGGGCTGGACGGCGCTGAGCGCGCTGGGCGAGATCACGTAGGAGGCCGCGGAGGCCCGCATGACCCGTTCGGTGAAGTTGCCCTTCTTGCGCTCCTCGACGAGTTCGACGAGGCCGTGCTTCTCCAGCGTCTTCAGGTGGTAGTTGACCTTCTGCCGGGCGAGCCCGACCTTGGCGGCCAGTGTGGTGGCCGATCCGGGCTCGGCCAGTTCGGCCAGCAGCCGGGTGCGCATCGGGTCGAGCGACGCCTCGGCGGCGGCCGGATCTTCGATCACCGCGATGTCGTGCATGCCTCACAGGGTGGCCTTGAAAAATATATTTGTCAAGGCGACCGGCCGAGGAAGCCGAGTAAACGATCGGACGAAGTCGCAGGTGAGGCCGGCCGTACCGGCGGATGGAAGCGGTGCGGGCGGTCGTCGTCGGCGACGAACACCACGGCGAGTTCCAGCAGCTCGCGCGCCAGCCGATCGGGCAGCGGGCGGTCACCGCCGCAGGCGCGGGCCACGTCCCAGCCGTGCACCGCCACCTCGAGGGCGCCCACCCCCGCCACCACCTCCCGCGCCAGCCACGCCTCCCCGACCCCCACCGGCATCGGGCACCGGGCGCTCTGCGACCACGCGCCGATCAGGCGGCAGGCGCGCCACCGCAGGCGCGCCACCGGATCGCCGCCGGAGCCGCCCAGGCGCGAGCCGACGCCACCGAGCCGGCCGTCACCACGCAGGCCGCCACCAAGCAGGCCGTCATCGAGCCGGCCGTCACCAAGCACGCCGTCACCAGGCAGGTCATCGCCGCCCGGCAGGTCGATGTGGCCCAGGTCGGCGGCCTCGGCCAAGGCCAGCAAGGAGTCGTCCATGTGCGCCAGCAACGCGCGCAGATCCCACTGCGCGCAGGGTGTCCGGTTGCCCATCGCCGCCGGCTCGGCCAGCACCAGGCTGCCGAGGGTGTAGCTGACGGCTCGCTCGAGCAGGGCGACACTCACATGAAGGTAGACCGGCCGAGCGCCGAAAAGTCATCTACGGCAGGATGCGATCCACGAACGCGGTGACCCCGGCCAGGATCTCGTCCTTGTTGGTCTCGTTGAACACCTCGTGCCGCGCGCCGGGGTAGATCCGCTCGGTCAGGTCGTCGCCCTTGATCGCCTCGACCCCGCCCTTGCTGCCGCTGAGCGGCACGAGCTGGTCGTCCTCACCGTGGATCCACAACGTGGGCAGCGAACCCAGCGAACCGCCCTCGGCGATCTGCGTCAGCGCCCGCGCGAACGCCTCCAGCGTGGCCCGCTTGAAGGGCCCGTGCCAGACGAGCGGATCGGCGGCGTAGGCGGCTCCGACGGACGGATCGCGGGACAGGGTCGCGGGATCGATCGGGATGTCGGGCAGTTCGTCCATGGCCAGCAGGACCCCGATGACGTCCCACGCCCCGATGACGGGCCCGGACAGCACCAGCCCGGCCAGGTCGGCGCCGTAGCGCTGCGCGTAGCGGGCCGCGATCAGGCCGCCCATCGAGTGGCCGATCACCACGACGGGCACCCACGGGTGCGCGGCACGCGCGTGCTCCTCCAGCCGGTGTACGTCGGTGACGACCTCGTCGAAGTCGTGGATCAGGACGCGTTCGCCCGCCGACTTCCCGTGTCCCATGTGGTCGACGGCGTAGACGGCGGCGCCGTGCCGTACCAGGAGATCGGCGACGTGCTCGTAGCGTCCGGCGTGCTCGCCGTACCCGTGGACGAGGACGGCCAGATAGCGCGGGCTGGGGTGCGGCCACTCGCGGGCGGTGAGGGCGCCGCGGGTGCCGGGGTAGGTGTGCTCACGAGAGTCCGCCATGCGCCCTCCAGACCGGGAACTGCGGTGATCATATGCCCGGCCGGCTCACGCGACCAGCGATTCCTCGACGAACAACCGCTCCAGGTCCAGCAGGTACGCCTCGATGGCCAGCGGCGACAGCAGCCCCGTGTCGGCCCGGAGCGAGACGTCCATCCGGTCGGGTTCCCCGCTGACGTACAGGCGGAAGTCGGAGATGTTGCGGTCCATGGCGTCGGTCCAGGCCAGGTCGGTCTTGTCCATGGCCCGCCGGATCTGGCGCGCGTCCAGCTCGGGCGGCGGATCGCGGCGGACCGCGCGGCCGTCGTGGAAACGGCCGAACGAGCGTGCCCGTGACCCGGCCAGCGCCTCCTCCAGCGCGAACGGGTTGTACTCCGCCCGCCGGCAGGCCCTCAGCAGCGCCTGCGCACCCTGGTGGGCCAGCGCGCCGAAGTCGGGGGTGCCGGGCTCCAGCACCACCAGGCCCTCCTGGGCGAGCGTGGAGACGACGTCGTGCCGCCCGCCGGTGAAGCGGTTGTCGACGATCACCCGCATGCCGCAGGAGCGCTGCCCGGTCAGCCGCCCCACCAGGCTCAGGGCCCCGGTCAGCAGCGCCGCGGAGGAGGCGACCCGGCGCCGCGCCGCCACCGTCCGCACCGCCGCCGCCAGCGCCGTGGAGGTCATGGTCGCCTCCACGTACCGGGGCCGGTGCGGGCTCGCCGTCAGCTCGAACGGGTCGATGCGCGCGTACTCGGCCAGCCACCAGGCGACGGTCTCGTCGGAGTGCCCGCGCCCGTCGGCCGAGCCCTGCCAGCCGGCGAGGTCCCGCGGCCGGTCCGCCTGCAGAGGCGGCAGCTCGCCCCGTGACAGCAGCAGCCGGAGGTCACGCGCGACCAGGTCGGCGCCGAGCCCGTCGGCGGCCAGGGGGCAGAGCACCACCACGACCTGCCGCACGAACCCGTCGCCGACCACGAACGCCGCCCGCAGCGGCCACTCGCGCCAGTAGTCGAACGGCTTGGCCGACAACCGCTCGGAGACCCGATGAGCCCGTTCCCCCTCCACGATCTCCAGGTACGGCGTGGCCGTCTCGGCGACGAGC
The DNA here is from genome assembly GCF_009760925.1 of Nonomuraea typhae. Lineage (GTDB taxonomy): Bacteria > Actinomycetota > Actinomycetes > Streptosporangiales > Streptosporangiaceae > Nonomuraea > Nonomuraea typhae. The sequence continues at coordinate 135,594 of NZ_VRLV01000007.1, read as the reverse complement.
TGCCGGGGCGCCTCCCTGGGACCGGTGAGCCGGGTGCGCAGCGCCTCGTGCCGGGCGACGAGCCGGTCCAGGGCGAGCCGGGCCTGCCTGACGGTGACCGGGCGTTTCGGCCCGGCGAACACGCGGGCGAGGTTGAGGTACTGCTCCTGCGGCTCCGCGGCCAGGACCGCACGCCAGACGTCCTGTTGCCCCCAGGTGAGCGGCGCTTCGATCAACGCGCGCCACCCGCGTCCCGGAGTCGGTCGTTCCGCACCGGCGTTCGCCCTCCGCTTATGGGAAACCAGCGGCCACTTTCACACCACGCAGTCCCCAAAAGCGGTCAGGCTCATGCGTCGTCCTCGGTGTCGATCTCAACGTAGTCGAACGCGTCGCCGACCGCGCGGCGGAGCTGGCGGTGGACCTTGTTCTGGTCGTCCTGCGGGCTCGGGACGTAGAACGGGCGGCCGTTGCGGCCGAAGGTGATCGCCGTCGGCCCCTCCAGGTCGCCCAGGTGGCCCTTGGTCAGCTCGAAGTCCTCGAACGACTCGAACCCGAGACCCTTGGCGTACTCCTCGGAGCCGTAGACGATCTGGCGGGCCAGCTCGATCGGGGCCTCCTGGTAGCCGGAGTAGTCGCTGAAGAAGAAGTCGCGGAACTGGCGCATGCCGCGCTCGTCCATGATCTCCGGGCCGTGGGTGACCTTCACGCCCAGGCAGTAGACGTCGGCCAGGTAGCCGCAGACGGAGACCCGGTCGTAGCCGTGCCGGCGCGCCACCAGCACGCTGACCAGGCCACCGGTGTCCGGCTCTCCGGCCGCCTCGTCCGTCCAGCCGTACGACGGGTCGATCGACAGGCCCGTGCTCCAGCCGGTGTTGATCCAGCTGCCGACCAGGGCGGGGCCGCCGCCGGTGACCGCCTCCGCGGCGATCTCCCGCACCAGCGGGGCCACCACGGAGGGCTTGACGCCGAGAGCCCGGGCGATCTCCTTGGGCGACCGGCCGGTGGCCCGTAGTTCCCGGACGCGTTCTTTAAGGTCTCCTGTCACGGTTCGACACCCTAGCGAACCGCAGCACCAGGGTGGCCTCCTGCGCCCGGAGCTCGTAGCGCGGCAGCACGCCGGGGCCGCAGGCGGCCGAGCCGACGCCGTGATGGGCCAGGTCCAGGTTGAGGTGCACGCGGTCGCCGGGCGTCAGGTCGGTCAGGTGCCGGGCGCGCTCCAGGTCGGCGGTGGTCCAGCGGCGGGCGGTCAGGCCGAAGGCGCCCGAGACGCGCAGCCCCTCGCCGGAGGCGTCGGTCAGCTCCGCCCAGCGGACGCCGGCGCGGTGGCCGTTCTCCTGCGGGTAGACGTACGGCGTCTGGAGCTCGTCCACCGTGGCGCTCCAGGTGCCGACCCGGGCGGCGAACCCGGTGTCCGGGTACGCCTCGCCGGGGCCGCGGCCGAACCACGTCACCCGGTCGAAGCCGCCGGGCAGCGCCATGGCCACCCCGAGGCGCGGGATCGGGTGCGGCCAGTCGCCCTCCGGGATCACGTGCACCTCGAGCTGGAGGCCGGCCGGCCCGCCGGTCCAGGTGTAGGTGGTGCGCAGGGCCAGGTCGGCGGCGGCCGGGGCGACCCGCGTGCGCACGACCAGGCGGCCGGCGGCGCGTTCGACGTCGTCCACGCGGTGGGTCAGGCGGTGCAGGCCCATGGTCCGCCAGTGCCAGTCGAGGCCGCCGAAGCGCTCGTTGTCGATCGGGGCGCGCCAGACCTCCAGCCGCGGGCCTTCGACCTCGACGCCGAACAACCGGGTCAGCCGCCCGGAAACCGCGTCGAATTCGCCACCGCCCAAGGCGTCCGCCGTAGCTCCCGCCCCCTCCGAACTGCCGGAAACGTCACCGGAAGGCGCCACGCAGACCTGACCCCAGGCCACCTCGTGCCCCGCCGGAGCCCACGCGCTGTCCTCGGCCAGCACCGCCCGCACGGTCAGCCAGGTCTCCTCCTCGAACGGCCCGGACTCCGGCAGCTTGACCGTCCCGCCCTCCGCCGGAACGTCGACGACGGTCGCGGACCCGCCCACGACGGCCTCGAACCGCAGGTGGGAAAGGTCGCGGAAGCCGTACCTGCTCGCGATCGCGACCTCCCCCGGTGACGGGAAGGTGATCAGGACCGGCGCGAAGATCACCTTGAGGTCGAGCAGCCCCGGCGAAGGCGTGCGGTCGGGAAAGACGAGGCCGTCGATGACGAAGTTGGAGTCGTGCACCGGCTCCCCGTAGTCGCCGCCGTAGGCGTAGCCGAGCTCCGGGTGACGCAGGCCGTGGTCGATCCACTCCCAGATGAAGCCGCCGGCCAGCCGGGGGTAGGCGTCGTACAGCTCCTGGTACTCCAGCAGGCCGCCGGGCCCGTTGCCCATGGCGTGCGCGTACTCGCAGTGCACGAACGGCATCGCCCGCCGCCGGGCGTCGAGAACGGGATCGTCCAGAGGCTCCTCGGTACCGCGGCCGATGGCCTCGACCTGCGCGACCGTGGCGTACATGAGGCTGTAGACGTCCGTGTCCGCGCAGGTCACGTCGCCCTCGTAGTGCAGCGGCCGGGACGGGTCACGCTCGCGCGCCCAGTCGGCCATGAGCCCGAGGTTGCGTCCGGTCCCGGACTCGTTGCCGAGCGACCACATGATCACGGACGGGTGGTTCTTGTCCCGCTCGACCATGCGCCGCATGCGCTCGACGTAGGCGGCGGCCCAGGCGGGGTCGTCGCTGGGGTTGCGCCGCCAGCCGACCTGGCCGAAGCCGTGCGTCTCCAGGTCGCACTCGTCGACCACCCACAGGCCCAGTTCGTCGCACAGGTCCAGGAAGCCGGGGTGGGGCGGGTAGTGGCTGGTCCTGACCGCGTTGACGTTGTGCCGTTTCATCAGCAGCACGTCCGCGCGCATGGTCTCGTACGGTACGGCCCGCCCGTGGTCGGGGTGGAACTCATGCCGGTTGACCCCGCGCAGCTTCAGCGGGACGCCGTTGACCAGGAGCACGCCGTCCTCGATCGCGACCGTGCGGAAGCCGACGCGCAGCCGCGCGGTCTCGGTCGTGGTGGTGAAGACGGCGTCGTAGAGCCGCGGGGTCTCGGCGCTCCACGGCTCGGCGGGCACCGTGACCTCCACGCGCGGCCGCAGGCCGTCGACGCCCAGCTCCGGCAGGCTGAGCACGCCCTCGCCCGCGAAGCTCAGCCGCCCGTCCGCCTCCGCGCGCACGAAAAGGTCGGCGGTGGAGCGGGTGAGCGTGACGTCGCGGAAGATGCCGGGCAGCCACCACATGTCCTGGTCTTCCAGGTAGCTGGCCGCCGACCACTGGTGCACGCGCACGGCCAGCACGTTGCGCCCCGGCACGAGGTACGGCCCGGCCGTGAACTCGGCGGCCAAGCGGCTGCCGGTGGTGTATCCGAGCTCGTGCCCGTTCAGCCAGACCCGGGCATGGGACTCGACGCCGTCGAAGCGCAGCACCGCGTCGTCCCAGCCGCCGGGAACCTCGAAGACGCGCCGGTAGTCGCCGGTCGGGTTCTCGTCCGGCACGTGGGGCGGGTCGATCGGGAAGGGATAGGAGACGTTGGTGTAGGCGGGCCTGCCGTACCCGTGCAGCGGCCAGTGCGCGGGCACCGGCAGGGTGTCCCACGCGGAGTCGTCGTAGGAGGGGTCGGCGAAGTCGAGCGGCGCGTGGACGTCCGGGGAGAACCGGAAGCGCCACGCGCCGTTGAGGTCGATGGCAGGGGCGTCGCTGCTCAGGGCCGCGCGAGGATGGCGCAGCCCCGAGCTCGGGGCATGATCGAACACCCCAACATCCTTCCCCAAAAGCCATCAGACTCGCACTATTTCCCCCTTGATCTCCTGGGGGTTCCTGATGAGGTTGAGGATCGGGCAGACGCGCTCCACCTCGGCATGCAGCCTGGCCAGATCCTCGTCGGAGGCCGGCGAGTCGATCTTCACCTCGTAGCGGAAGTTCTGCGGATAGACAGGGACATCCGTGTTGCCCGGAAGCTGGGCCCGAGGGTCGTACTCAGCCCGCACGTCCACCGCAAGCGAGTCCAGCGGCACCTCCAGCTCGGCCGCCTTGATCAGGAAGATGTGCGTCACACAGCTCCCCAGCACCCCGGCCTGGAGCTCGGGCGAGCCCGGCCCCAGGTCGTACCCGGCGAAATCGGCCCGGCTGTCGCTGAGGATCTGATGCTCACGGATGCGAATGCGCCGCACCCCGCTGCGCCCCTCGGCGGTGACGGTCGCGTGCAACGGCACCGGCCCGTCAGAAGCCGCCGCCCGGCGCTCCAGCAGGGCGGCCCGCTTCTGCTTCAGGTACTCCCGCAACGTGCTCATACCAGCTCCACCGCACCCTCACGCGTGCCCAGCACAGCCCGAAGCCCCACGGCCCCGGCCACCACGTCGGCATGCACCCCAACAGCCTTGAGGGAAGCCGTCACCGCCGCCGGATCCGGATGAACGATGCTGAAAGCCTCCAGGGAAAGCTGCGGCAACCCCGCAGAAGACGGATGCTCTGTGCTCCCCCAGTCGATGAGGAACGGCACCGGCCGCACCCCGGCCGGGTCCTCGCGCCGGGTCAGCCGCCACTCCAGCAGCGTCCCGTCCGGCTTGCGGCGCGAGAGCGGCTGCACGTCACCCGGGTCGTACCCGGCCTGCCGGGCCTGCCGTACCTGCTCGTCGATGTCGTCAGGACGCACCGCCCAGGCGGCCAGCACGGGCGCGGTCAACGTCTCCAGCCCGAACGCCCGGGGCCGGGCTCCGGCGACGTCCGGGTCCGGCCCGATGATCTCCAGATAGGCGCCCTCCCCCAGCCCGACCAGGTAGTTGGCGGTGCCACCGGGATGCGCGCCACCCGCCACCGGGTGCACCCCGGTCCGCTCGGCGAACCCGGCCACCCCCTCCAGCAGGTTCGGCACGGCGTAGACAAGGTGGTCAAGAGTGCTCATTCGGGTTCTCCCAGGGACAGCATGAGCCGGTTGGCCCAGTTGAAGAAGGCGGCGGAATGGATGACGTCGCTGATGGCCAGGTCGTCGAGGCCGGCCTCGCGCAGCGCGGCCACGTGTTTCCCGGTCAGCGCGCCCGGCGTGGCGGCCAGGGCGACGGCCGCGTCGATGACCGCCCGCCAGCGCGGGTCCTGGTGCGCGTCCACGCCGTCGTCGAGCAGGCGCTGCACGTCGTCCGCGCGCTTGGCGTGGTGGCTGGCGAAGCGGGCGTGCACCGAGGCGCAGAAGACGCAGCCGTTGTGCCGCGAGACCGCGGTCGCGGCCAGTTCGCGCTCGGCGCGCGGGAGGCCGCCGTCGGCGTTGTGGAAGATGTCGAGGTCGGTCTTGGTGCGCGCGTGCAGGATGTGCGGGTCGCGGGCGAGCAGCAGGAAGTACGGCGAAGCCGCCCGCCCCTTGTCGACCAGCGCTTCCCAGTGCTCGTCGGTCAGCTCCTCCTCGGCCAGCGGCGCCAGCCACGGGCGCCAGCCGAGGTGGTCCTGGGTGAACTTCATGCGGCGGCTCCCAGCAGGCGCAGGCCCGCGATGGCGCGGATCTGGAAGGTGAGGAAGGCGACGAGCTGAGAGAGCGTGACGATGCCGGTGGTGCTCCATCCGGCGTCGAGCAGGGCTTGGAGGCTTTCCCTGCGGGCTTCGCGAGGGCGGAAGACCAGCAGGTGGGCGTGGTCGAAGGCGGCGGCCAGGCGGCCGTCGAGCGCCGAGCGGTGCACGGGGCCGGCGGTGTTCTCGGCGGCCAGTTCGGGCTCGGCGTAGACGCCGTAGGGGCCGGAGGTGAGGCCGGCGGAGATCTCCTCGCGGACCCGGGCGAGCAGGTCGGGGGCGAGTTCGCCGAGCCGGTCGGCGTAGAAGTCGGTCACGGCGGCGTCGCGGTGCAGCCCCGCCACGAACGCGGCGACGGCGTCGCGCTCGATGAGCGTGACCTCGTCCTCCGATTCGGGGCAGAACAGCGCCTCGTAGCTGCGCTGGGCGTGCTCGCGCGCCTCGGGGCGGCGCTCGCGGAGCTTGTCGAGGGGTGATCCCGGCTGGATGCCCGCCAGCCGGTCGATCACGTCCAGGGTCATACCGTGGTTCCTTCCAAAGCGGGGGCGACCTCGGTGGCGAGGAGTTCGATGGAGCGCAGGGTCTGCTCGTGGGGCGGGTCGATGGAATGGACCTGGAAGACCAGGTCGGTGACGCGTTTGAGGGTCGGGTCGGCCTTCAGGCTGGCCACGACGTCCTCGGGGGTGCCGACGTGGGCGTCCCAGGCGGCGATGAGCTCGTCCACGCCGCCGCCGTCGGGCTGGGGCAGGCCGGGTCTGGCCAGCCCCCTGGCCGCCCAGCGCAGCGCCTCCTCGCGGGTCTCGGCGACGAACGCGGTGCGCGAGGCCATGATCCGCGGGGCCACCCCGGCGGGCAGGGCGGCGTAGTAGGCGTCCACGATCGGCTTCTGGATCTCGGCCAGCGACAGCCCCGGCCGTCCCTCCGGGCGCGGCTGGGTGCGCGAGAGCATCAGCCCGTGCCCGGCCTTGCCCGCGCGTTCGCCGCCGCTGACCGAGAACGTCGCCTCCCAGATCGCCTCCAGCAGCCGCGGCGCCTGCGGGTAGAGCCGCTTGCCGCCGCCCAGGTCGCCGCCGGACCAGGCGTCGACCAGCACGGCCAGGTGCTCGGCGTAGATCTCGTTGCGTCGGGACGGGTCCTTGCCGAACGCCTCGAACGCCGAGGGCGTGCCGCCTCCAGCCACTCCGACCTCCAGCCGCCCGCCGGACAGCAGGTCGAGCACGGCGGCGTCCTCGGCCACCCGGACCGGGTGCTCCAGCGGCAGCGTGATGATCCCGGTGCCGATCCGGATCCGGGAGGTGCGCGCGGCCACGTGGCTGAGGAAGACGAGCGGCGCGGGCAGCCCGCCCTCGTCGCCGTCGAAGTGGTGTTGCGCCACCCAGGCGGTGTCGAAGCCGAGGCGTTCGGCGTGCACGATCTGCTCCAGCGCCAGCCGGTAGCGCTCGCGGGGCGGGACGTCGTCGAGGAGCCGGGTGAAGAAGCCGAGCCGGGTCATCGCACCGCCTCCGGCACCGCGGCCAGCAGCTCGCGCGTGTACTCGTGCCGCGGGCTGTCGAAGATCTGTTGGGTCGTCCCTGATTCCACGATGCGTCCCTTGTTCATGACGGAAACGGTGTGAGAGATCTGGCGCACCACCGCGAGGTCGTGCGAGATGAACAGGTAGGTCAGGCCGAGGTCGCGCTGGAGGCGCTCCAGCAGTTCCAGGATCTGCGCCTGGACGGTCACGTCCAGCGCGGAGACCGCCTCGTCCAGCACCACCACCTGGGGTTCCACGGCCAGCGCGCGGGCGATCGCGACCCGCTGGCGCTGGCCGCCGGACAGCTCGCGGGGCCTGCGCGCCAGCAGCGTCTCGGGCAGCGCGACCCGCTCCAGCAGCTCTTTCACCTTGGTACGGCGGGCCGCCCGGTCACCGAGGCGGAAGTTGCGCAGCGGCTCCTCGACGATCTCGGCCACGGTCTGCCGGGGATCCAGCGAGCCGTAGGGGTTCTGGTACACGAGCTGCACGCCCCGGCGGAACTCGGTGATCCCCGGGATCTCCACGACCCCGGAGGTGGGCTCGGCGAACCGGGTGACCATGCGCGCGGTGGTGGTCTTGCCGGAGCCGGACTCCCCCACGAGCGCGTGCGTGCTGCCCCGGGTCACCTCGAAGCCGATCCCGTCCACGGCGCGGAACCCGCCGAATTCCTTGACCAGGTCCCGCACGACGATCGCGGGCTCGCCGGCCGGGGGCTGCTTGAAGGACCGGGTGCTCAGCGCGGGCGCGTCCTCCAGCAGCCTGCGGGTGTAGGCGGCGGCCGGGGCGGCCAGGACCTCGCGGGTGCCGCCGCTCTCCTCGACCACGCCGTCGCGCATGACCACGAGCCGGTCGGAGCGGGCCGCGGCCACGCCCAGGTCGTGGGTGACCAGCAGGACGGCGGTGCCGTACTCCTGCCTGAGGTCGTCGATGAGGTCGAGGATGCGGCGCTGCACGGTCACGTCCAGGGCGCTGGTCGGCTCGTCGGCGATGAGCAGGCTGGGGCGCAGCGCGATGGCGGCGGCGATGAGCACGCGCTGGCGCATGCCGCCGGACAGTTCGTGCGGGTACTGCCCGGCGCGGCGGGCCGGGTCGTCCAGGCCGACGCGTTCCAGGAGCTCCAGGACCCGGCGCCTGCGTGCGGATTTGTCCCCATGCTTGTGGATGAGGAGGGTCTCGGCGATCTGGACGCCGACCTTCTTGACCGGGTTCAGCGAGTTGGCCGGATCCTGGGGGACGAGGCCGATGCTGGTGCCGCGGATCTCCCGCAGGCGGCGCTGGGACCAGCCGGCGATGTCGGTGCCGTTGAGCAGGATCTGGCCGCTGTCGGCCGGGTGCAGGCCGATGACGGCGTTCGCCGTGGTGGTCTTCCCCGAGCCCGACTCGCCCACCACCGCGACGAACTCGCCCTCCTCGACGCGCAGCGAGACGCCCTTGACCGCCTCGTGCCCGCCCTGCCGCCGCAGGCCGCGCGCCTGCGGGTAGGACACCCGCAGGTCCCTGACGTCGAGCAGAGTCATCGGATCTCCTTCGAGATACGGCCGGCGGCCAGCACCACGGCGACCACGACCGCGCCGGGCAGCGTGGTCAGCCACCAGGAGGTGGCCAGGTAGTTGCGGCCCTCGGAGATCAGCAGGCCCCATTCGGGCGTGGGCGGCTCGGCGCCGTACCCGAGGAAGCCCAGGGTGGAGATGGCCAGGATGGCCACGCCGAACTGCAGGGCGGCCAGCGCGACCACGGGGCCGAGGGAGTTGGGCAGCACGTGCCGCCAGAGGACTCCGGCGAAGGTGCCGCCGCTGCCGAAGGCGGCCTCCACGTAGTCGCTGCGCCGTACTCTGACCACCTCGGCGCGGGACAGGCGGGCGAAGGCGGCGACCGAGGCGATGCCCACGGCGATGGCCACGTTCACCGTGCCGGGGCCGAGCAGGATGATCACGGTCAGCGCCAGCAGGAGGCCGGGCACCGAGAGCAGCACGTCCACGCCTCGCATGATCACTTCGTCGGCCGCCCCGCCCGCGGCGCCGGCCAGCAGGCCGAGCAGCGTGCCCAGCACCAGCCCGACGCCGACCGCCACGAACGCGCCCGACAGCGAGTGCACCGAGCCGTGCACGACGCGGGCGAACACGTCGCGGCCGACCGCGTCGGTGCCGAACCAGTGGGCGGCGCTGGGCGGCTGCAGCTTGTCGGCCGGCACGCCGGCCAGCGGATCGTGGCCGGTGAACACCCACGGCACGATCGCCCAGAGCACGACGACGGCGATCGTCAGCCAGGAGAGCACCTTCATCGCGCCAGCCTCGGGTCGAGCACCGGAAACAGCACGTCCACCACCAAGTTGACCAGGACGAACACGGTCGCGGCCAGCACCACGACGGCCAGCAGCACGGGTGTGTCCTGGGCGTTGACCGCCTGCTCGGTGAGGCGGCCGATGCCGTTGCGGCCGAAGACGGTCTCAGTCACGACCGATCCGGCGATCAGCTCGCCGAAGGTGAGCCCGGCGACGGTCAGCGTGGGCGGCAGCGCGTTGCGGACCACGTGCCGCCACAGGATCCACGAGCGCGAGGCGCCCTTGGCGGCCACGACCGGCACGAACGGCTGGGTGAAGACCTGGTCGAGGCTGCGGGCCAGGACCTGGGCGATGGGCGCGGAGATCGGCACGGCGAGCGTGAGCACGGGCAGGACGAGCTGCTGGATCTCGCTGCCGCCGATGACCGGCACCAGGCCGAGCCGGAAGGAGAACACCTGGATCAGCAGGATGCCCAGCCAGAAGGCCGGGATCGAGATGAACAGCGCGGGCACCGCCAGCAGCAGGCCGCGCAGGCGGGAGCTGTGACTGGCGGCGACCGCGATCAGCACGGCCAGCAGCACGGCCAGGACGAAGGCGGCGCCGGCCAGCTTGGCCGTCTCCGGAAGCCCTTCTGCCAGCCGCTCCAGCACCGGGGTGCCGGTGTCGACCGAGTAGCCGAAGTCGCCGCGCACGAACCCGAGGACGGTGTGCAGGTAGCCGCCGGCGTCGTAGTACTGGCGAATCTGGGCGATCTGCTCGGGTGACAGGCCCAGCTCCGGGTTCTGGAACTTGATCAGGATGGAGTCGCCGGGCATGGCCTGGAGCAGGAGGTAGGCGGCGGTGAAGGCCGCCCAGAGCACCAGGAGCGCCTGCCCCACCCGCTTGGCCAGATATTTCCTCATTTATCCAGCCAGACGGAGTAGAAGCTGGGCCGGGCCACCGCCTCGAAGGCCACCCCCTGGACGTACGGGGCCACGCCGTACACCTGGGGCTCCTCGAACAGCGGGATCGCGTACGCCTGCTCGATCAGGTACCGCTGGATCTCGGCCACCTTGGCGTTGCGCCGGTCCACGTCGGGCAGGGCGGACTGCTCCTCCAGCAGCCGGTCGAGCTTGGCGTCGTTGGACAGGATCACGTCGCGGTTCTTGCTGTGGAACTGGCTCTTGATCACGTCCTGGTCGGCGCGGCCGACCATGCTGTGCGAGACCGCGGTCTTCTCCGCGTTCTTGATGTCCACGGCCTGGGTGCCCGCGTCGGCGGGGCGGATCTCCAGCTTGACGCCGAGCTTGGCCCACTGCTGGGCGACGAGTTCGAGCGTCTGCTTGGACAGCGGCTGCGGCCCGGCCACGAAGACGCCGAGGTTCAGCTTGACGCCGCCCTTCTCCCGGACGCCGTCGGCGCCCTGGACCCAGCCGGCCTCGTCCAGCAGCTTGTTCGCGCCGTCGGGGTCGTGGACCAGTTCCTTCGACAGGTCCGCGTACCCCTGGGCCAGGTGACTGAGCACCGAGGTGGCCTGCGGGTAGTTCTCGGTGAAGAGCGTGTCCACGACCTCCTTGGCGTTCGTGCCCTTCAGCAGCGCCCGGCGGACCCTGATGTCCTTGAGGATGCTGTTGGCCGGGCGCAGGTACAGGCCGTTGTTGACGCCGCGCGTGGGCTCGGCCCTGACCGTGAAGCCGGCCGACTTGACCGTCTGCTCGTCGTACGCCTGCACGTAGCGCACGTAGTCGGCCTGGCCGGAGGTCAGCGCGCCCACCCGGACGTTGTCCTCGGGCGTGACGATGATCTTGATCAGGTCGAGGTAGGCGCGCCCCTGATGCTTGGCGGACGGCGGCGCCCAGTTGTAGTCCTTGCGCGCCTGAAGGTCGATCTCCTTGTCCACGACCTGCTTGGCCACGGTGAACGGTCCCGAGCCGATCACGTTCTTGAGCTGGCACTGCTCCTCGTACGGCAGGCCGATCGTCTTCTTGGCCACCAGCCCGGCCCCGATCACCGAGGTGCCCTGGAGGAAGCCCGGGGAGGGCTTGTCGAAGAAGAACCTGACCGTCTTGGCGTCGACGACTTCGGAGCGCTCATAGTTGTTGACGAACTCGGCCGGCGGCAGCTTGAGCTTCTCGTCGCCCTTGCCGTAGACGTCGAAGTTGGCCGCGACCGCCGCGGCGTCGAGCGGGCTGCCGTCGCTGAAGGTCACGCCGTCGCGCAGGTGGAAGGTGTACTCGGTGGCGTCGTCGTTGACCTCCCACTTGGTGGCGATCCACGGCTCGATCTTCAGGGTCTCGGGGTTCTGCCAGGTGAGCTTGTCGGTGAGCTGGTTGAGCACGCCGCCGTTGGGATAGAACCCGGCCGCCGGGAGGTAGAGGCAGGTGGGCGGCTGGTGCTCCAGGTAGGTGAGCGTGCCGCCGTACTTCGGCTGGCCGCCGGCCGCTTTGGCCGCCGCCCCCGTGCCGCCGCCACCACAGGAGCTCAGCAGCCCTACGACGGCGAGCATGGCAACGCTGAGAATCGCGGGTCTGGTTGAGGACATGGGGCGACAACCCTTCACTTCCGGGGGCTTACGCGACAAAACGATAATACCTACCTGAATAGTAGGCAAATGTAAGATCGGAGGTGTGTTAGCCGCGGCCTTCCTCCACCGCCCCGAGGTGTTCTCCGACGTCTACGCTCCCGTCCTCGACCGCATCCGGGCCAGAGCCGAGATCGTGTACGGCCCCGCCGCGCACGCCGACCCCGCCCGGCTCGGCCCTGTCGAGGTTCTGTGCACGAGCTGGGGCGCGCCCGTGCTCGACGCCGCCCTCCTGGACGCCATGCCGCGGCTGAAGCTCGTCCTGTACGCCGCCGGATCGGTGCGCAAGCTCGTCACGCCCGAGTTCTGGGCGCGGGAAGTCCCGCTCGTCTCCGCCTACCGGGCCAACGCCGTGCCCGTCGCCGACTTCACCTACGCGCAGATCGTCTACGCGCTCAAGGGCGGCTGGCGGTACGCGCTCGGCGCCCGGGCCGCCGGCGCGCCCATGACGCGGGTGCCCCAGCCCGGGTTGTACGGCTCGCGCGTCGGGCTTCTCTCGCTGGGCGCGATCGGGCGGCTGGTCGTGGACCGGCTGCGGGCGCTGGCCGTGGACGTGGTGGCCCATGACCCGTTCGCCGGGCCGTACGACGGGGTGCGGATGGTGGAGCTGGCGGAGCTCTTCGCGACCAGCGACGTGGTCAGCGTGCACACCCCGCTGCTGGACGAGACCCGCGGGCTGGTGGGGCGGGAGCTGCTGGGCTCGATGCGGCAGGGGGCCACGCTGATCAACACCGCCCGCGGCGCGATCCTCGACGAGGCCGCGCTGGTCGAGGTGCTGGCCGGGCGGCCCGACCTGTTCGCCGCCCTGGACGTCACCGACCCCGAGCCGCCGGTGCCGGGCTCGCCGCTGTTCACGCTGCCGAACGTCGTGCTCACCCCGCACATCGCGGGCAGCCTGGGAGCCGAGCGCGGGCTGCTGGGCGAGCTGGTCGCCGGGGAACTGGAGCGCTTCGCCGACGGGCTGCTGCTGGAGCACGCGCTGACCCGCGAGGCCGCCGAACGTCTTGCCTGAGGGCCGCGCGTGAGCGGGGCCTCACAGGCCACACTGGAGGCATGGACCTTCCCTGGCTGGAGCTGGGCACCGGGCATCCACTGGTAGTGCTGCGCTGGTTCACACCCGAGCACTCCGCCAAGCTGAGCCCCGGAGAGCTGCCGGTCCTGACCGCGCTGGGCACGCGCTTCCGGGTCTACGCGGTGAACCGGGCGCCCAACATGCCGCCCGGCACCACGATGGCCGACATCGCCGAACAGCACGCCCTCGACCTGCGCAAGCGCTTCGGCCAGCCGGTGGACGTGCTGGGCATGTCCTCGGGCGGCTCCCTGGCCCTGCAACTGGCGGCCGACCATCCGGGCGTGGTCAACCGCATGGTGGTGGCGGGCGCCGCGTACACGCTGCCGCCGCACACCCGCCGGGCCCAGCGCCGCTACACCGAGGCCGTCGCCGCCGGGCGCCGGGGCGCGCAGCACCTGGCGCCGCTGGCCGGGGGCAACCCGGTCACCCGGGCCTTCTTCACCGCGCTCATGTGGCTGGCCGACCCCGCGATCCGGCCCGCCAACCCCCACGACATGCTGCACTTCGCCCAGGCCGAGGACGCCTTCGACGTGCGCGAGCGGCTGCCGGCCATGCAGACGCCCATCCTGGTCGTCGGGGGCGAGCGCGATCTGGCCTACACGCCCGAGCTGTTCCGGGAGACCGCGGACGGCCTGCCGCACGGGAAGCTGCTGGTCTACCCCGGGGCCAGTCATCTCCGGACGTTCCGCCACCCGGACTTCCCCGCCGACGTCGAGGCGTTCCTTAAGCCGGCCTGAAGGGGACCGTAAGTGCCCGCGCGCACCGTGGAGGCATGGAGTACTCCGTCGAACGCGCCCTCGCCGCCCCGCCCGACCAGGTCTACGCCGCCTGGACCACCCCCGAGCGCTTCGCCCGCTGGTTCGGCCCGCGCATCTTCACCACGCCGCCGGGCCGCGTCGTCCTGGACCCTCGGCCGGGCGGCGCCTGGCAGGCCACGCTCGTCGGCGAGCACGGCTTCGAGGCCACCCTGGGCGGCTTCTACCAGGAGGCCAGCGTGCCCGACCGGCTGGTGTTCACCTCCGGTGCCGCGCTCGTCACCGTCACCCTGCGGGGCGAGCGCGACGGGACCGTCCTGCGGTTCCAGCATCTCGGTGCCGCCGAGGAGCACGTGCGGGCCGCCTGGCTGGAATCGCTGGACCGCCTCGCCGAACATCTCGGCGTCCGTCCGTGAATCGCAAATTCCCTCCCACCGTTGGGCAATCCGCGCGCCTGCCGTACCGGAGTGGGGCACCTCCAGAAGAGGCGAAAGGGGAGTGAGATGGCCATGCACTACACAGAGCCCGGCCACTCCGGCTGGCTCGGATTCGCCGGCATGCTCGGCGTCATCCTCGGGTTCTTCCATGTGATCCAGGGCGTCATCGCCTTCTTCCGGCAGGACGTCTACCTGACGCCCGGCGGGCAACTGCTGGTGCTCGACTACAACACCTGGGGCTGGATCTGGGTGATCATCGGGCTGGCGCAGATCGCGGTGGCGCTCGGCATCCTGGCCGGGAAGACGTGGGCGCGGGTGCTCGGCATCGTGTTCTGCGGCCTGTCCATGATCGGGCAGTTCGCCTTCCTCGGCGCCTACCCGGTCTACTCGGTGATCAGCATCGCGATCAGCGTGCTGGTGATCTACGGGCTGATCGTCGCACCGCGCCGGGCGAGCGCCTGATCAACCGTTCGTCCATCACCCGTCAATGGCGGCCGGGGATCGTCCTTCCCACTTCATCACCTACGGGAAAGGCGCTCCCCCATGGCCTCCAAGTCCTGGATCGTCACCGCCGCGCTCTGCTTCTTCCTCGGAGCCCTCGGCGTCCACCGCTTCTACGTGGGCAAGATCGGCACCGGCGTGCTGCAGCTGGTCACCATCGGCGGGCTGGGCATCTGGGTGCTGATCGACTTCTTCATGATCCTGGTGGGCAAGTTCACCGACAAGGAGGGCAGGCCGCTGGCCAAGTGAGGATGCCGGGGGCCGGGCCCCCGGCACGGCCGTCAGCCCTTCACCTCGCGCAGGCGGCCGGTCTCCACCTCGTAGACGAAGCCGCGCACGGCATCGCGATGCGGGATGAACGGGTCGGCCCTGACGCGCGCGATCGACTGCGCGACATCGCCTTCGAGGTCGGAGAACGCCTCGGCGGACCAGTCCGGCTTGATGCCGGTCTCGGCCCGGATGGCCTCCTTGAACGCGTCGTCGGTGAACGTCAGCATGCCGCAGTCGGTGTGATGGATGAGGATGATCTCGGTGGTGCCCAGGAGCCGCTGGCTGATCGCGAGGCTGCGCCGCTCGTCGGCGGTGATGACACCGCCGGCGTTGCGGATGACGTGCGCGTCCCCTTCGCGCAGGCCGAGGAGGCCGTAGACGTTCAGACGCGCGTCCATGCAGGCGACGACGGCGACGCCTTTGCCGGGTGGCAGCGGCAGGTCCCCCTTGTCGAAGGTGGCGGCGTATCGCTCGGCGTTGGCCAGCAGCTCGTCGGTGACGCTCATCGAGGCTCCTCCGTGAGGTCGGGCCTTCAGAATTACCCTAAATCCCTATGGATTCAATAGGGTTTACTCACCTTGGGCGGCGGGATGTGGGCCAGGCACGAGGTGTCACCCAGCCGCTCGTCCCTGATGAACCCGGTCACCACGGAGATCGCACAGCCCGTGGCGTCCATCTCCGGGGCGTGCCCGGTGTTCGGCACCACCAGGAACGTCGCCCGCGGGAACTGCGCGGCGTTCAGCCTGCTGTTCTCCTCCGGGGTGTTGTTGTCCAGGTCGCCGGCGAGCACCAGCGTGGGCACGTCGGGCAGCTTCCCGGTCAGCTTGTACGGCCGGGCCGTCCCCTCCTTCGGCCACTCGATGCACGCGTCGCCGCCGTCGGGTGCGCTGGAGGCGAAGCTCTCCCTGCTGAAGGCGCCGAACCCGGCCGGGTCCGCGGCCCTGACCGCCCGGTCGAACTGACGCCGGCGCGTGCGCAGCGGCGCGTCCACCGACCAGGCGCGCGTGTAGTCGTTGCAGACCACGGTGAGCGTCAGGGAGTTGTCCCCGCCGGCCGCCGTGTCGGCGTACTCCTGGAAGGCCGCGGTGAGCTCGGCGGCCAGCGGCCGCACGTCCCCCCTGGCCGCCTTGTGGAGGTGGGCCGGCATCCGGCCGATCAGCGGCACCACGTCGGGAGAGCCGCCCACACCGCCGCTGGCGGCGAAGGTGAGGACCATGGCGAAGAGGCTCTCGTCCAGCGTCATCGTGTGCGGGCGGCCGCCGACCGTGATGGTCAGCTCGACCGGCCTGACGCGTAGCCGCGCGTTCACCTTGCGCAGGTCCCGCACCGTGGCCGCGCCGTCGCAGGCGCCGCTGCGCGCGCAGATGCGGCGCAGGGTCAGAGAGATCTGCCGGGCGCTCGGGCCGCCGAGCGAGTCGAAGGTGACCGGGAAGGCGGCCGACACCACGATCGAGCGCACGGAGTCCGGGTGCCGCTCGGCGTAGATCGGCATCAGGTAGGTGCCGTAGGACACGCCGTACAGGACGACCTTGCCCAGGCCGAGCCTCTGCCGGACCGCGTTGAAGTCGTCGGCGGTGGCGGCCGAGGTGTAGCCCTCGGCCCGCGGGCCGAGGTTGGCTCCGCACTGGGCGGCCATGCGCCGCAGCTCCGCCCGGCCGTTGAGGATGAGGTCACCGATGCCGCAGCTCAGCGTGCCCGACTGGCCGGTGCCGCGCGGGTCGATGAGCAGCAGGTCGTGGTCGGCGCGCAGCGGGGCGGTCAGCGCCGCGTACCACGCGGCGATCGCGATCGGGGCGCCGCCGGGGCCGCCCGGGTTGACCATGACGGTGTTCTTGGCCGGAGCCGCCTCGTTCTCGCGGCGGACCAGCGCGTAGGCCACGTCGATCGTGCCGAGTTCCGGCTTGCCCGCCACCAGGGGGCGGGACACGGTGCCGCACTCGGCCCGGCGGCCGGGAAGCGCGGGACACCAGGCGGGGGCGCCGGGCTCCGGGGTGCGCGGGGCCGCGGAGGTGGTCTTCTCCAGGCCCGGCGGGAGCGGGAAGGGTACGGGAGCCGCCGGGTAGGGCCAGCTCTGCTGCGCCGCGGGGGGCGACGGGGTCGGAGGGGTCGGCGCTAAGACCGACAGGCCAGTGGTCACCGCCAGAAAAGCGGAAATCAACGACATGTCAGAAAGCTTGATCGACCGGTCTTCTCTCCCACCAGAGACCAAAGGACAGACCTCATCCTGCCGCCGCCCCAGCGCTTCCCTCCTCCTCAGGAAGGAGGAGACCCCGAAAGCTCGGGGAGGTGGGGAACCCGGAAGCTCGGGGAGGAGGAGAACCCGAAAGCTCGGGGAGGTGGAGAACCCAGAAGCTCAGGAAGGAGGAGACCCCGAAAGCTCGGGAGGGAGGAGAACCCGGAAGCTGCGGAAGGAGGAGAACCCGAAAGACCGCAAGGGGCGAGTTCCCCTTGCGGTCAGCGGGTGATCCTTCACGCGGCGGCCGGCACCGGCTCCGCCCTGACGCCGCGCTCCCGCAGCACCACCACGGTCAGCACGGCCAGGCCCAGGAAGACCAGGGCGCCCAGGCCGGAGACCGCGTGCAGGCCCGAGGTGTAGGCCGCCCGCGCCGCCTCCAGCAGCAGCGGCTGGTGGGCCGTCTCGGCCGCCGCACCCGCGATGGTGTCCGCGGCGATCCCCTCCGGCAGCCCCGCCCGGAAGACCGCGGCGGCCAGGCTGCCCAGCGCGGCCACGCCCACCGCCACCCCGAACTCGCCGCTGGTCTCGGCGATCGCGGCCGCCGAACCCGCCTTCTCCGCCGGGGCGGCGGCCATCATGATCCCGTTGCTCAGGCTCATCGGCAGCGCGATGCCCGCCTGGGCCACCACCAGCCCGAGGATCACGAAGGCCACGCCGTTGCCGGGGGTGGCCAGCGTCATCAGCGCCATCCCGGCCGCGCCCAGCACCAGGCCGCCGGCCATCACGTAGGCGGGCTGGACCCGCCGGGCCAGCATCGGACCGGCCGACAGCGCGACGATCATGATCAGGCTCGGCGGCACCATCCACAGCCCGGCCGCCAGCGGGGACAGCCCGGCCACCGACTGCAGGAACGTGGTGGCCGTCAGCGTGATCCCGGCCATCACCACGCCGCCGAGCAGCATCAGCGTCAGGGAGGAGGCGAAGGCACGGTTGCCGAACAGGCGCAGGTCGAGCAGCGGGTCGGCCAGGCGGCGCTGGCGGCGCACGAACACGGCGCCGAGCGCCAGGCCAGCCACCAGCGCGGCGACGGGGACGAGCTGCCAGCCGCCCCGGGCGACCTCCTTGAGCCCGTAGATGAGCGGCAGGATCGCGGCCAGCGACAACACGACGCTCACCGGGTCGAGGCGGCCGGCTGTACGGTCGCGGTACTCCGGCAGCACGGCCGGACCGGCGAGCAGCACCACGAGCATGAACGGCACGCCGAGCAGGAAGGCCGAGCCCCACCAGAAGTGCTCCAGCAGCAGCCCGCCCACGAACGGGCCGACGGCCATGCCGCCCATGAAGCAGCTGAACCAGATCCCGATCGCCGCCCCCATCTGCTTGGGGTCGTGGAAGATGTTGCGGATCAGCGCCATCGACGACGGCATCAGCGTGGCCCCGGCGACGCCCAGCAGGGCCCGGGTCACGACCAGCATCTCGGCGCTGGCGGAGAAGGCGGCCACGACGGACAGCACGCCGAAGGCGGCGGCTCCGGCCAGCAGGAGCCTGCGCCGGCCGATCCGGTCGCCGAGCGTGCCCATGGTGACGAGGAAGCCGGCCAGCATGAACGAGTAGATGTCCATGATCCACAGTTGCTGCGGGCCGGTGGCGCCGAGCTCGGCGCTCATGTGCGGCAGCGCCAGGTACAACACGCTGACGTCGATGGAGAGCAGCAGCGCGATCGAGCTGAGGACTGCCAGGGCGATCCAGGCGCGCCGTCCGGCGGCGGAGTTCGTGTTCATGGCTCCACCGTGCCGGGCTCCGCTTCTGGTCTCCTTTCCAGCGCCTTAAGGTGCTTCGTATGCGTTTTGGAGTGCTCGGGCCGCTGACCGTATGGACCGAGGCCGGAGAGGTCGTGACGATCCCCGGTCTCAAGGTCCGCACGCTGCTGGCCGACCTGCTGGCCCACGACGGCCGCGTGGTCTCCACCGACCGCCTGGTCGACGACCTGTGGGGCGACGACGCGCCGGCCAACCCGGCCGCCGCGCTGCAGGTGCGCGTCTCGCAGCTGCGCAAGGCCCTGGAGGACGCCGAACCCGGCGGCAAGAACCTCGTCGTCTCCCGCGCCCCCGGCTACCAGTTGCAGGTCGCGCCGGACGCGGTGGACGCGCTGCGCTTCGCCCGCCTGACGGGCGAGGGACGCCTGGCCGAGGCCCTGGAGTTGTGGCGCGGCTCGCCGTACGCGGACTTCTCCGACATGGAGTTCACGCGCGCCCCGATCACCAAGCTCGAGGAGCAGCGGCTGACCGCGGTCGAAGAGCTCGCCGAGGTACGGCTGGCCGCCGGCGAGCCCGTCGACGTGGCCGAACTCGTGACCGAGCACCCGCTGCGCGAACGCCTGCGCGCGGTCCACATGCAAGCCCTCTACCGGGCAGGACGGCAGAGCGAGGCCCTGGCCGCCTACGGCGAGCTGCGCGAGCGGCTGGCCGACGAGCTCGGCCTCGACCCGTCGCCGGAGCTGGCCGAGCTGCAGGCCAGGATCCTCCGCCAGGACCCGGAGCTCAGCGGGCCCGGCCGGCGGCCGGCCACCAACCTGCCCGCGACCGTCAGCGACCTCATCGGCCGCGCCGGCGCGGTCGGCGAGGTGCGGGACCTGCTCGGCACGAGCCGCCTGGTCACGCTGACCGGCTCCGGCGGCGTCGGCAAGACGCGCCTGTCCCTGGCCGTCGCCGGCCGGCTCACCGGCGCCTACCCGGACGGCGCCTGGCTGGTGGAGCTGGCCGCCTACGACCGGGACACGGCCTCGCTGGCCGACGCCGTCCTGACCGCGCTGGACATCCGCGACAGCGCGGGCCCGGGCGACGCGCTGGACCGGCTGGCCGACGCGCTGCGGGGCCGGCGCATGCTGCTCGTGCTGGACAACTGCGAGCACGTGATCGACCAGGCGGCCAAGCTGGCCGACACGCTGCTGCGGGCGGCGCCGGGGCTGCGGATCCTGGCCACGAGCCGGGAGCCGCTGAGCGTGGCGGGCGAGGTGCTGTGGAGCGTGCCCCCGCTCGGGCTGCCCGACGTGGAGGATCTCGACGCGGTCGCGAACTCCGACGCGGTGCGCCTGTTCATGGCGCGGGCCACGGCCTCGGCCCGCGCCTTCGTGCTGGACGCGGGCAACGCGGCGCCCGTCGCCCAGCTGTGCCGCCGGCTCGACGGGCTGCCGCTGGCGCTCGAGCTGGCCGCCACCCGCGTGCGCTCGCTCGGCGTGCACGAGCTGCTGGCCCGGCTCGACGACCGGTTCCGGGTGCTGTCCGGCTGGCAGCGCGGGGTCTCCGACCGGCAGCAGACGCTCATGGGCATGATCGACTGGAGCTGGACCCTGCTCACCGACGACGAGCGCGTGGTGTTGCGGCGGCTGGCCGTACACGCCGACGGGTGCACGCTGGACGCGGCCGAGGCCGTCTGCGGCGACGGCGGGCTCGACGTGATGGAGCTGCTCGCGCGGCTGGTCGACCGCTCGCTGGTGACCGTGGCCGAGGGGGCCTCCGGGATGCGCTACCGGCTGCTGGAGTCGGTGGCCGAGTACTGCCGGCGGCGGCTGGACGAGGCGGAGGAGGGCGACCGGGTCCGGCAGGCGTTCGCGGCCTACTACACCGACCTGGCCGAACGCGCCGGGGCGCACCTGCGCGGCGGCGAGCAGGTGCGGTGGATGCGCGCGCTGGACGCCGACGCGGGCAACCTGCGCGCGGCCCTCGACCTCGCCCCCGCCGGCCTGGCCCTGCGGCTGGTGAACGCGCTGGCCTGGCACTGGTACCTGCGCGGGCGGCTGCACGAGGGCCTGCGGTCGCTGGACGCCGCCCTGGCCAAGCCGGATGCGGCGGCGCCGGCGGACCTGGAGCGGGCGCGGGCCTGGCGGGCCGGGTTCGCGATGCTGCTCGGCGAGAGCGTGGACTGGCAGGCCGCGCTGGAGATCGCCGACCCGGCCGACCGGGCCAGGGCCGAGCTGTTCGTGCAGTACGGGCTGACCGACATGGCCACCGCGACCGCGGTCGTGGCCCGGGCGCTGGCCGCCTGCCGCGAACTCGGCGACACCTGGGGCGTGGCGGTGGCGCTCAGCCGGCAGTCCAGGGACGCCTTCACCCTGCGCGAGCTGGAGCGGCTGGACCAGATCGGCAACGAGAGCGCCCGGCTGTTCCGCGAGCTGGGCGACCGGTGGGGTGTGCTCCAGGCCAACGAGTGGCTGGGCGGGCTCAACGAGATCACCGGCGACTACGACGAGGCGGCCCGGATCTTCACCGAGGACGCCGCCATCGCCGAGGAGCTGGGCCTGTGGCCGGACAAGGTCCGGCGGCTGTGCTGGCTCGGCTGGATCGCCGGCTACCGGCGTGACTACGACCGCGCGGTCGACACCTGCCTGGCCGCGCTCCGGCTGGCCGAGGGCCAGGGCTACCAGGAGGGCACGATCTTCGCCCGCATGGGCCTGACGATCGCGGCCCGGCGCTCGGGACGGCTCGAACTGGCCGAGGAGCACCTCAACGCCATGCTGGCCGGGGTGCCCCGCGATCCGGACGCCGACCCGCTGCTGTTCATGCCGACCGTGCTGATGGAGCTCGGCCACGTACGGCAGGCGCAGGGCGCGGAGGAGGCGGCCCGCTCCCTGTTCGAGGAGGCGCTGGGGGTGGCCAGGAAGATCGGCGACCCGCGCACCCTCGCCGCGACCTTCGAGGCGCTGGCCACGGTGGCCGGGCCGGAGGAGGCGGCCGGGATGCTCGGCGCCGCCGCGGCGGCCCGGGCCGCCCATGCCACCCCCGCCTCGCCCGGCGAGCTGGACGACATCGAACGGGCCACGCAGCGGGCTCGGCGGGCGCTGGGCGAGGACGCGTTCGCCGCCGCCTACGCCGAGGGAGAGAAGCGCCCTCTGGACTAGACCCTCTCGGGTGTCGTGGCAGACCGCTACGCTTCCCCAGGTGTCCGACATTTCGCTGCCCGGGTACGAGATCCGTGGCGTCATCGGCCAGGGCGGGTTCGGGATCGTCTACCTCGCCCTGCAGTCCGCGGTCGGCCGTGAGGTCGCGCTCAAGGTCGACAACCGGGTCCTGCTGTCAGAACGCGACCGGCGGCGCTTCCTGCGCGAGGTCACCGCCGCCGGGGCGCTGTCCGGGCATCCGCACGTCGTGCCGGTCTACGACGCCGGGCTGCTGCCCGACGGCCGGCCGTACATGGTGCTGGAGCTGTGCCCGGGCGGGTCGCTGGCGGGAAAGCGGCTCTCGCCGGCCGAGGTGCGCGATGCCGGCGTGCGAATCGCCGACGCGCTCGCCGCGGCGCACGCGCAGGGGGTGCTGCACCGCGACGTCAAGCCCGGCAACATCCTCATCAACCGGTACGGGCACGTCGCGCTGTCCGACTTCGGGCTGGCCACGATGCCGGAATCCGGCCCCGACGCCTCGGTCACCCGCGAGTCCCTGACCCCCGCCTACGCGCCCCCGGAGGCATTCGAGCTGGCCGGGCCCAGCCCCGCGGGCGACGTCTACTCGCTGGCCGCCACCCTCTACGCGCTGCTGTCGGGCCGGCCGCCGCGCTTCCCCGAGTCCGGCATCGCCAACCTGGCCGCGATCCTCGCCCTGCACCGCCTGCCCGTGCCCGACGTGCCGGGCGTGCCGCCGCAGCTCACCGCCGTCCTGCGCGACGCGCTCGCGACGGACCCGGCCCACCGCACCCCCAGCGCCGCCGCCCTGCGCGACGCCCTGGCCGCCGTCCACGTCGACCCCGCCACTCCGGTACGGCAGGCCGCCCCCTCACCCGCCTTCCAACCGGCCCCTCCCGGCTATCCCGGAGTCCCGTCCCAACCGGCCACCTCCCCTCCCGGCTATCCCGGGGTCCCATCCCAACCGGCCACGTCCCCTCCCGGCGACGCCTCCACCCGGTCCTCCAGGCGGGCCGGGCGGAAGCAGGCGCGCAAGGGCGTGGGGCTGGTGGCCGCGCTGGTGGTGGCGGTCGGGGCCGGGGCGGCCGTCGGGGTCTACGCGCTGCGCGGCCCGGGCGCCACGACCCTGCAGCCGGGGCCGTCCTCCTCCGCCAAGACCGGCCAGGCCAGTCCCGCCGCCTTCCCCGGCCTGGACACCTACACCGAGAACTGCCCGGCCGCCAAGGTGAAAGGCGCGGGCGCGGCGTGCGTGAAGGAGTCGGAGTGCTGGGGCGGCCTGGCGATCGTGGCCGGGGACACCCGGGCCAGGCGGCTCGGGTGCGAGGAGAAGCACAGCTGGGAGACGTTCGCCGTGGGCCGCATCCCGGCCGACTCCGAGACCTACGACCAGCAGGACCTCGAACGCCACCCGACGATCAAGAAGGTCTGCGGCGTGGCGACCATGCTGGCCTCCCGTCGGGGCAAGGAGCAGGTCGAGCGCAGCCGCTGGATGACCACGGTGCTGCCGCCGAGCGCCGCGCGGTTCGAGAAGGGCGACCGGGTGTATCGGTGCGTCGGCGGCGTCACCGGCCGGGAGGCGCCCGGGCAGTTGTTCCGTTAGCCGAGGACCCGCAGCGGGGTGATCGTCTGCCGGTGGACGATCACGTCGAACCACTGCGGGAGCGTGCCGCCGTACATGTAGTAGTCGAAGGGCCGCTTGGGGTCGTACCCGCCGATCCCCCGCATCCTGGCCGGCCGGTAGAGCTGGGACGGGGTGCCGACCCGCAGGTCGAGGACGTACTGCCGCAGGCCGGCGTCCCCGAGCGGCCGGTCGTACCAGTCGCGCGGCGGTCTGGGGACCTTGCCGGCCTTCAGGGTGCCGTGGTCGAAGGTGAACCCCATGGACAGGTACTGCCGGCCGTACCAGCGGCGCAGGTGCGAGCCGGCGGTGGCGAAGCGCAGCTCGGGCATGGGCGGCAGGGACACGCGCAGGTCGGGGGCGTTGGCGGTGTGGGCGCTGGCGGCCCAGTAGGCGACCTTGTCCCCGGAGTGGCGCTGCCACCAGCGCAGGTTGCGTGAGGACTGCTGGTCGCGGTAGCCGGTGTCGCCCTTGCGGTGAATGTACTCGTGGAACGAGACGATCTGGCGGGCGTTGTGCAGGGCCAGTTGCTGGGCGCGGGTCTCCGGCAGGCTCTTGACGGCGTTGTAGGCGGCGCGGGCGTGGGCGATGTAGGGCTTCATGTCGCGCCCGCTCTCGAACAGTTCACGGAAGTAGGGGCCGATCTCGTCCGACGGCGGCCGGATGGCGTCCAGGTGGGCCTTGACCTCGTCGAGCTTGGCGGGGGCGGCCTTGGCCACGTAGCGGGCGACGGCGTCGTAGGCGGCGGGACGGGTGGCGTAGAACTCGACGCCGACGAAGCGGACCTTGTCCTTGTGGGTGGCGTTGTAGCCGCGCAGCCAGCGCAGCACGTCCCGGACCTCCTCGGCCTGCCAGGTGGTGGTCAGCTGCCGGACCACGGCGTCGAGGTCGCCCTTGCCCTCGGTGATGTAGCGGTCGACGATCTGGCCGGTGGTCCAGTCCTCCTCCCAGGCGATCGTGCGGAAGCCCATCTTCTCCACGAGGTGCCGCAGCACCCGGTGCTTGAGCAGCGCCTCCTCGTGCGCCCCGTGCGTGGACTCGCCCAGGCCGACGACCTTCGCCCCGCCGACCATGCGGGTCATCGGCGCGAGGTCGTCCAAGGGCGCGGCCGGGTCGATGGTGACCAGCGGGACTGCGGTCCTCCTGACCCAGTCGGGGACGGGCGTGAGGACGAGCGTGGCGGCCAGGACGGCTTGCGTGATCATGGTGGTCTCCTTCGGAGGGCGAACGCCACCACCGTCCTCCGTCCCGGCCGCCGTCGCGTCCGCCGGGGAGCGGTCGCGCCGCTACTCCGGCGGACGTACGCTCACTGCTGTGCCGTCCCCGCCGAGCGGTAGTCGGCGGCGACCCCGATCAGGCTGATCAGCCCGGAGGCGAACTCCATCGCCTCCTTGTGCCCCTCCTCGAAGGGCGGCTGGAAGCCGACCGGCTGCCACGTCTTGGTGGCGGGGTCCCACAGGTCGTTGCCGACCTCGAAGTCCCAGCCGAAGACGCCGTAGTCGTACCAGAGCTCGTCGGCGGAGTTCCCGGCGGCCGAGTACAGCACGTCGGTGACCGGGCCGGTCTGCTGCGGCCAGGTGACGGTGCCGCGCTCGGCGGCGATGGCCTGCTCGATCGTGCGCGCCGACCGCAGGAAGTACGCCTCCTCGGCCGGGCTCGGCCGGGGCAGCGTGACCCGGCCGTCGAACTTGTACGCGCCGGGCGGCCACATGAAGTACCCGCCGTAGCTGTGGACGTTGAGCGCGAACCTGATGTTGCGGAACGTCTTGGCCAGCCAGATCACGTTGCCGCTCTCGGCCTCGGAGTGCTCGGCGGGCCCGGCGTAGACGCTGCTCTGGCAGTTGGCCGAGGCGCCGAAGTAGCCGTCGAACAGCGAGCCGGAGGCGTAGTTGCGGTTGATGTCCACGCCCCACGTGTTGCGCAGCGCCGGGTCGGCCTGTGCGGCGGGGCAGTGGTTGACCATGTTCTTCCGCTGGAGGTTGAAGTCGTAGAAGCTGTAGTTCGCGCCGTCGGGGTTGACCGTGGGCACGATGAAGATCTCGGTGCGGTTCAGCAGCCTGCGGGTGGCGGGGTCGCGCTGGTAGTTGCGCAGCAGCCGCTCGGCCGCCTCGAGCGTGACCAGCGGCGTCACCCACTCGCGCGCGTGCTCCTGCGAGTAGGCGATCACGCCGGTGCGCGAGCCGTTGCGCTTGGTCCCGACGCGCAACGCCAGCACGGTCGCGGGTTTGCGCGACACGCTCGCGGGCGCCTTGAGGAAGTCGGTGAGCGGGGTGCGCGCCGCGGCCGCCACCACGCCCGTCCCCGGGTCGTCGCGGTACGGCGTCGCCTTCAGCAGCGTGCCCGCCCCGGCGTTGAGCGCGGCCACGACCTGGGCGGCGGTGCTGGTGAGCTGCCCACCGGAGCCGGTCGCGAGGCTGACCGTGACGCTCTTGCCACGCACGCCGACCTGGAGCGCCCGGTCGGGCGCGCCGGGGTCCACGAACTCGACGGACACGTCGTTGCCGCCCTCGGAGCCGTAGGCCAGCGAGGTCACCACGACGGTCCCGAACTGCGCCTGGGCGTGGCGGCGGTAGCCGTTCGTCTTGTACGGCAGAGCCATGATCTCGGCCAGGTGCGGGTAGCGCTTCGCCAGTGCCCGGACCCGTTCGTTGATCTGGTCGGGCGGCATGTACTGGGTGATGAAGTCCTTCTGGTAGCCGGGCACCGTCCGGTCGGGCCGCTCGCCGTCCGGCCATTCCCTGACCCGGGCCTGCGTGCTGCCGCCGCCCGCGGAGGTGACCGTCACCCACTGCGGGCGCCGATCGGCCGGGGCCGGGGTGGTGAACTGGTGCCCGAGATAGGCGCCCGCGTCCACGTACGGAACCATGGCGACCGTGCCGCCGCTCCCGTGGGAGCCGCGCCAGGCCGCGGTGAGCGCGGCGGTGCCGCCCGCGCTGCTGGTGGCCTCGACGGACAGGAAGTAGCCGTCGCGGGACTTGAACCAGACCGCCCGCTCGATCACGATCTGGTCGGCTTGGGCGCTGCCCTTCTGCTGGGGCGGCGCGGGCGCGGTCGTGTCCGCCCTGGCGATGCCGAGCGGCTGGAGCGCGGCGAGCTGGCTCGGGGTGAGCACCGCGTCGACCTGGATGCTGCCGTCGGGCTGCGGGCGGACCCGCTCGGTGAGGTCGGCCCCCTGCGCGACCAGGCGGTCGAACGCCGCCCGGCCGGGCACGGAGATCGTCATGAGGGAGGCGGGCTCGGGTTCGGCGGGCGGCGCCGCGGTGACGGCGGCGGGCACCGCCGTGGTGGGTAACAGGGCGAGGGAGAGGGTTATCGCGAGGACACTTGCTGACGCACGTAAGCCACGCATGGCTCCTCCTAGATCAGCCTAGGAGGTCATTGAAACACGGCTCACACCTTCGTGATCCGTACCGCGTCGGCTATCACATAGCCGGTGGCCGAGGTCCATCTGCTGACGCCCACCACGTTCCCGGTCCCGGCTTGCAGGGTGAAGGTGCCGAGGCTGCGCCACGCGCCGCCGCCGCTGCGCTGGTCCACCTTGATCGTCTGCCCGGCCACCAGGTACGGCGTGGCGCTGTTGTAGCCGGGGTCGGCCGGATACCAGACCTCGACCCGGTAGCTGCCGGTGGCGGGAATGGCGGCGCTGAACCAGGCGGGGTCGCTGGCGGCGACCGGCGCGGCGAAGCGGTAGTCGGCGCCGTGTCGCTGCCCGGAGAAGGCGGAGGTGCCCCAGGTGGCGGTGGCGGCGAAGCCGGGGTCCTGGTTGTCGACGACGACGCTGAAGGTCTCGCCGCCGCCTCCGGTGACGACCCGGCCGGCGCTGGGCCCGCTCTCCTGGTGGGTGCGGGTGAGCGCGCTCACGTAGTAGGTGTACGTGCTGCCCGCGGCGGCGCCGGCGTCGGTGAAGGAGGTGGCGCGGGTGGTGGTGAGCAGGTTGCGGGCATCGGCGAAGAAGCACGGGTCGGTGGCGGGCGAGCCGTCCACCCGGTAGACGGCGTAGGCGGCGCCCTGGCCCTGCCAGCTCAGGCTGACGCCGCCGGCGCCGCGGGTGGCCGCGGTGATCGCCGGGGCGCCCGGTGCGGCGGCGGTGCCGTACTCGGGGATGAGGGCGGGTCTGGTGTAGTGGGCGGCCGTCATCGTGGAGATGCTGTTGATGCGGTTGGCCTTGACGTCCTTGGCGCTGAAGAAGATGTCGCCGCGGACCTCGGGGTGCTGGCGGTTGTAGGTGAGGTGGTCGGAGAGTTCGGCGGTGCGCTGCCAGTTGGCGTCGACTCCGGCGCGGTAGGCGGCCTGGCCGACGTACAGCTGGACGCGGGTGCCCTTGACCACGTCGGCCCACCAGGCGGTGAGGACCTTGTAGTCGGCCACGCTGTAGCCGATGTGCCAGTAGAGCTGGGGCGTGATGTAGTCGATCCAGCCCTGTTTGACCCAGCGGCGGGTGTCGGCGTAGATCGCGTCGTAGGACTGCAGGCCGGAGGTGGCCGAGCCGAGCGGGTCGGCGCTCTGGTTGCGCCAGATGCCGAACGGGCTGACGCCGAACTTCACGTGGGCCTTGGCGGCGTGGATGCGCTGGCCGAGCTCCTGGATGAGCAGGTTGACGTTGTTGCGCCGCCAGTCGTTGACGTCGGTGAAGCCGCCCGGGTACTGGGCGAACGTGGCGGCGTCGGGGATCGCCTGACCGCTGACCGGATAGGGGTAGAAGTAGTCGTCCAGGTGCACGCCGTCGATGTCGTACCTGGTGACCGCGTCCATCATGGCGTCCTGGATGAACGAGCGTACCGCCGGGATGCCCGGGTTGTAGTAGAGCTTGCCACCGTAGGCGAAGCGCCAGCCGGGGTTGCGCCGGGCCGGGTGTGAGGAGATCAGCCGGTTGGGGTCGTCGTGGTTGGCGATCCGGTAGGGGTTGAACCAGGCGTGGAACTCCAGGTTGCGGGCGTGTGCCTCGGCGACCATGAAGGCCAGCGGGTCGTAGCCGGGGTTGCCGCCCTGGGTGCCGGTCAGCCACTGCGACCACGGCTCGTGCGGCGAGGGCCAGAACGCGTCGGCCGTGGGCCGGATCTGCACCACGACCGCGTTCATCCGCTTCTGCACGGCCAGGTCCAGCCAGGAGCGGAACTCCGCCTGCTGGGCGGCGGCGCTGAGCCCGGTGGCGCTGGGCCAGTCGATGTTGGCGACACTGGCCACCCACATGGCCCGCAACTGCCGCTTGGGCGTGGCGGGGTTGGTGGCACAGGCGGCGGAGGCGGTG
Organism: Nonomuraea typhae; assembly: GCF_009760925.1. Taxonomy (GTDB): domain Bacteria; phylum Actinomycetota; class Actinomycetes; order Streptosporangiales; family Streptosporangiaceae; genus Nonomuraea; species Nonomuraea typhae. Next base: position 106,752 of record NZ_VRLV01000007.1, on the reverse strand, counting down.
GCGGCCGCCTGCGCCGGGTTGAGGAGGTACGTGAGGAGAAGGGCTAGGACGGCTAAGACACCACGACCTGTCGTCACGAAAGAAAGCTTCTTCGGATGATCAGTGCCTGTCAATAATCTCCCGCTGGGCGGCATAGAGGTCGGCGACCGAGGGCTTGGCGCCGTGCAGGGCGGTGAAGGACTCCAGGTCGCCGGCGAAGTCCGGGGTGAGCTCGCTGCCGGTGCCGTTCGCGCCCTGGATGCCGACCGACACGCTGCGCGGGGCCACGTCGCCGATGGTCAGCGCGTACGGGCTGCCGCTCGTGATGCGGACGTTCCAGTGCGCGATCCGGGCCCCGAACAACGGCCCCGAGGCGCCGGACCCGCCCACCCGGCCGTTGTTGACCAGCGTGATGTCGGTGCGCACGTTCTCGAACGGCAGCGCCCGGTGGGTGTCGAAGGTGCCCTCGGCCATCGTGCCCCGGCGCCAGACGTTGCCCGAGGACAGGCCCTCCAGGTTGAGGCCGTGGTGCACCGCGCCCGCCGGGACGGGCACCGTGAACGCCTCGATCTCGAAGTCCTCGACGAGGTTGTCGTGCGACTGCATCCGGCAGGCGAAGCTGTGGTGGGCGGCCCGGCCGCCGACGCTCACCCGGCTCAGCGTGTTGGACTTGGCCGTGGTGAAGCCGAAGCCGAGATCGCAGTTCTCCACCCGCACGTCGAAGGCCCAGCAGTCGTGGACCGCCTGGAAGCAGACGCCGTTGGCGCCCGGGTGCTTGTTGTGCGCGGTCATCGGGGCCAGGGCGTTGCGGACGGTCAGCCGCTCGAGGCCGCTGTCGTGGACGACCGGGCCGATCGCGCGCAGCCTGGCCGGCCACTCGGGACGCAGGTCGTAGCGGATCGGCTGGGCCAGCCTGACCAGCCGGGGACCGAGGACTTCCTGCACCCGCACGGGCCACTGGAAGCTCGCGTACTGGATGTACTGCCCGCCCGATCCGGTCACCAACTGCGGGGCGCGGCGGGGCCAGTCGTAGGCGGCGGCGCCGGGGACGTCGCCGGAGACGTGCTTCAGCAGCCCCGCGTCGGGGCGGTTCTCGGTCTCCAGGATCACCATGTCGCCGGGACGCAGGCCGGCGGTGCCGGAGACCATGAGCGTGCGGGCGCCCCTGGTGGCCGCGGCGACCGTGGCCAGGGTCTCGCCCACCAGCCAGTTCTCGGTGCCGGCGAAGTCCTCGGCCTCCGACAGCGCCCGGCGCTCCGGCGAGATGAACCAGACCTGGCCGCCGGTCCACGACCAGCGGCTGTTGCCGTTGGACTGGCGGGCCTGGCGGTAGCCGTCGTCCAGGGGCCTGGCGAAGTGCAGGATCGTGGCCTCGCGGCCCGATCCGCGCAGGACCACGTTCGACCAGTGCATGAAGACGGGCGCGTTCAGCAGGTACGTGCCGGGCGGCACCAGCACGACCCCGCCGCCGCGTTGCCCGGCCGCCTTCAGCGCGGCGTTGAAGGCGGGGGCGCAGTCGGTGACGCCGTCGGCCCGCGCGCCGTGGTCGGTCACCCGCGTCACCACCCGGCCCCCGCGCGGGAGCCGGGCGCCCAGCCGGTACCCGGCCCGGGAGACGTCGGGGACGAGCGGGTGGGCGCCGGGCGCCTGGGCCCACTGGCCGAGGAGCACGGCGGAGTCGTCTTGGGGCCGTCCGCGGTCGCGGCCGCCATCTGGGGAATCCGCCCTGGCCGCGGTGCCGGTCAGGACGGCGGTGGCCGCCGCCGCGCCCAGTAAGGCGCGGCGGGTGACGGTCTCGTGCATGGGTGCTCCTCAGGTGCTCAGGACAGCGACAGCCGGTCCAGGTCGGGGGCGGACCCGGTGTCGTTGTGGATCTTCACGGTGTTCGGCCCGGCGCCGAGCGTGATCGGGACGGTGGTGGTGTAGGGCGTGTTGTTGCCGACGCCGTCCACCTTCACCTCGACCGGCGCGCCGCCGTTGACGGTGACGAAGAACGACCGGGGGCCGTTGACGGTGTAGTCCACGACCAGCGTGTACGTCCCTGCCGACGGCACGGTGACGTTCCCGAACTCCACGTACGCCCCGGGCCCGCCGCCGAGGTTGCGGACCTTCTGCCCGCCCGAGCACGCGCCGCAGCCGGTGATGCCCGCGTCGCCGAGCCGGTTGGCCGAGTCCTCCGCCTCGCGCATCCACACCCGGTCGGCCGGGCGCAGCCGTACCCTGAGCTGCTTGGCCGCCTGGGCCGAGCGGCCGAGCACCTGGAAGGCGGCGGTGACGGGGATGTCGGCGGCGCCGACGTCCTGGCCGGGCGGTGAGGTGAGGGTCCAGGTGGCGCCGAGCGTCTGGCCGAGGCGCAGCGAGGCGGCGGTGGCCGGGCCGCCCTGGACCGTCCAGCCGGGCGGGAGCTGGGGCGCCAGCGTGACCTGGTCGAGCTGGTCGTCCACGTCGAGCCGGAGCGTGGCCGACACCTTGAGCGACTGCTGACCGGGGCCGGTCCACTGCAGGCCGCCCGGTTCGACCGTGAGCGTGGTGGCCGGGACGTACCCGTCGGGCGGCAGGGGCGAGACGGCGATGCGGTCGATGCCCGCGCGGGCGACCTCCAGCGTGACAGTGTTCGTGCCCTTCTTGAGCGGTACGGCCAGCGCCGTCGGCACGGGGACGTCCCGGTTGCCCGCCCTGATGGGCACCTCGGCGGCCGGGGCGTCGTTCACGGTGACCTTGACCGAGGTGGCCCGCGCCGCCGTGTGGTCGATCTGGAGGCGGTAGGTGCCGTCCTCGGGGGCGGTCACGTTGGTGAAGGCCAGGGTGCCGGGGCCGGTGACCTGGAGGTTGCCGGAGCAGGTCCGGCACGGCTCGGGGCGGGCGCCGCGCGAGCGGTTCGCGTGCTCGGCCTCCAGGGGCGCGGCCGGGCCGAGGGAGAACGGGTGCGCGTAGGCGACCTTGATCTCGTCGATCTGGAGGCGGCGGTGGTAGCGCGGGGCCTGCGGGCCGCCCCAGGTGTCGAGGACCTCCAGCTTGACGTGGCGGGCGCGGCGCTCGCCGAGGTCGATGAACTGCACGCCTCTGGCGCTGCGCAGGGCGCCTTCGCGGATCGGGCTGCCCCAGTTCCTGCCGTCGTCGCTCAGGTAGACGCGGTAGTCCTTGATGCGGGCGGAGTCCTCGGGGCGGCCGAAGCTCTCGCGGGCGTAGGTGGGCGACCATTCGCGCTGGTTGATCGCCAGGGAGGTGAGGACGCGGCGGTGGCCCAGGTCGAGGGTGACGTCGGCCGGGAGCCTGCCCTGGTTATCCCAGTAAGTCGAGAAATTTCCGTCGACGAGCTCGGGGCTGGAGGCGGTGATCTTGTCGTGGTAGAAGTGCCGGCCCCTGGTCTCGACCTTGAAGACGGTGTCGTAGGGGTCCCAGTCGGTGATGCCGAGGATGGTCAGGTATCCGGCCGACTGGTGGAAGGCCAGGCTCCTGCCGGTGCGCACATCGGTGACCCGGGTGACCCAGTAGCCGTTGTCGCGCAGCCGTACCCGATCGGTGCTCGGGCGGGTCACGACGTGGACGTACTGGGTGCGCGCTCCCGGCTCGACGGTGATCACGCCGTGGGCACCGTCGTTCCAGAAGCCGGGCTGCATGCCGCCGTACACGTAGCCGCCGCCCTCGGTGCCGTAGAGCGAGGAGCGGATGGGCGGGACCCAGCGGGACATGAAGGCGTTGAACGCCTCCTGCTTCGGCGGGAACCTGCCGTTGACCATCGGGGTCTCGGCCATGAGGGACTTCATCGACGAGCCGGCGTTGGTGATGTAGCGGCCGGTGCTGAGGCGGGTGTCGACGGCGTGGTCGCCGCCGTCGTACCACCACTGGCCGGTGGAGGGCAGCTTGTAGTCGGCCTCGACCAGGCGCGGCATCGGCGTCCAGGCGGCCTGCGGGTAGTCGTAGGACGGGATCATGCCGGTCTTCTGCTCGTTGCTGACCGTGTCCATGATCGGCGTGTCCTCGTTGTTGTTGCTCAGCAGCCAGCCTGGACGCCGTTCCCTGATCTGCTCGTAGAGGTTGTTGCGCTCCCAGTAGGCGTTGTCGTTGTCGATCCAGAAGCCGGCCAGGTCCGCGTAGTTCTCCATGACCTCGAAGAACAGGTCGTAGGAGTACATGCCGAAGCCGTCGCGGGTGGTCAGGTCCACCGGCCGGCCCTTGTAGGCGGAGTAGGCGGCCGAGTCGAGCGTCTGCACGCCCTGTTCGCTGTGCCACTGCGGGTCGTCGGTCATGTAGAGGATGATCCGCACGTCCTTGGCCTTGCCCGCGGCGACCAGTTCGCCGAGCAGGTCCCGCTTGGTCGAGCAGCTTCCGGGGATCGCGGACGGCCAGGGCCGGGCGTAGCCGAGGCGGCTGTGGAAGGTGGCCAGGACGATGTAGGAGGCGCCGAGTTTGCGTGCCTCGTCCACCCAGTAGTCGGCGCTCCAGCCGCCCTCGGTGACGTCGCGCTCCCAGGCTGCGCAGTCGAGGTGGCGGGGCGCGGTGAACATGCCCCAGTGCAGGAAGAGGCCGGCGGTGGACGCCCGCAGCCACTGCTGCCGGGGATGCTCCACCTCGGCCCGCGCGGGCGGCGCCCACAGCAGGCCGGATAACAGGATCAGGACGAGGACGAGCGCGCGGGATCGCATGGGCACCTCCAGACATCCGATGATTACAAGCGGTTGCAGGGTGGTCAAGCGTCCTTTCGAGGCGTAGTCTTTTGACCAGATTTGAAATCTGGTCATCCAGTCACAAGGGAGTCCTCGTGCGGGAACGCGCCGATCGCATCCTCGACGCCGCCACCGAACTGCTCGTCCAGCTCGGCTTCAAGAAGGTGACGATCGAGGACGTCGCCCAGCGGGCCGCCATCGGCAAGGGCACGGTCTACCTGCACTGGCGCACCAAGAAGGAGCTCTTCCAGGCCGTGTTCCTGCGGGCGGCCGTCGCCTACACCGACGGCCTGCGCGAGGCCCTGCGCCGCGACCCGGCCACCGTGCGGCCGCACCGGCTGCTGGCCGAGTCCTACCGCCTGGTCGTGACCAATCCGGTGCTGTTCGGGATGGTCGCCGCCGACTCACGCGCCACTCGCGACGCCCTCGCCGACATCGCCGCGCGCAGCTGGGAGCTCATGGCCACCACGCACTTCTTCGAGGTGCTGGGACGCCACAAGCTGCTGCGCGCGGACGTGCCCGACCTGCCCTACGCCATGGCCGCCGTCGGCGCCGGCTTCTACATGATCGACGCCATCGACCCCGTCACCGCCGCCCGCGACCTGCGGGAAAAGGCCGCCTCCCTGTCGTTCGTCGTCCGGCACGCCTTCGAGCCGCCCGCCGAACCCGGCCCGGAGGTCCTGGAGCGGGCGGCGGCCGACCTGCTCACGGCCTTCGACGAGCTCGTCCCGCCCTATGAGAAGTGGATCTACGGTGAAGACTGAACATCTGCACGGCGTGAAGGAGACCCTCCTGTTCACGCTCTACTTCCGCGCCCTCGACTACGCCGGCAAAGATCCGATCGTTGGCGACAAGTGGGCCGCCGACATCCTCCGCCGGATCTCCTACCGCCGCTGGAAGGTCGTCATGGCCTCCGGCGACCGCTACCTCGGCCTGATGCGCGCCAGGAAGATGGACGACTGGACCACCGCGTTCCTCGCCGCCCATCCCGGCGCCACGGTCGTGCACCTGGGCTGCGGCCTCGACAGCCGCGCCTTCCGCCTCGACGTGCCACCGGGCGTGCGCTGGTACGACGTCGACTACCCCGAGGTCATCGAGCTGCGCGAGCGCCTCTACCCCGAGCGCGACGGCTACACGACCATCGCCACCTCCGTCACCGCGCCCGGATGGCTGGAGCGGATCCCCGCCGGCGACGGCCGCCCCGTGCTCGTCATCGCCGAGGGCCTGCTGATGTACCTGCGCGAAGCCGACGTCTACCCGCTTCTGCGGCGCATCACCGGCCACTTCCCCCACGGCGAGCTGATCTTCGACTCGATCTCCCCCTGGCTGGCCGCCACCGCCCGCCCGCTCGGCTACCGCCTGTGGGGCCTGAAGCACCCGGCCGTGGTGCAGCAGCGCAACGTCCGGCTCACCCTCCTGGAACACATGCCGACGATCTGGGACGTCAGCCGCATCCCCGAACCCTTCTTCCGCGCCTTCTACCGCATCCCCGCCTTCCGCGACACCCTGCACCTCCAGCGCTTCCGCATAGGAGCCGACCATGCCTAAGGTCTGCCTGGTCACCGGAGCCTCCTCCGGCATCGGCGAAGCCACCGCCCTCGAACTCGCCCGCGCCGGGCACATCGTGTACGGCGTGGCCAGACGCGCCGAGCGGATGGAACCCCTGCGCCGGGCCGGCGGCCACCCGCTGGCCATGGACATCACCCGCGCCGACGACGTCGAACGCGTCATCAGGACGATCACCGACGAACGGCACCGGATCGACGTGCTGGTCAACAACGCCGGGATCGGGCTCCACGGCTCGATCGAGGAGGCGCCGCTGGAGCGGGCCCGTGCGCTGTTCGAGGTCAACCTCTTCGGCCCGGCGCGGCTGGTGCAGCTGGCCCTGCCGTACATGCGGAGGCAGCGGTCGGGGCGGATCGTCAACGTCTCGTCGATCGGCGGCGAGATCGCGCTGCCGCTCGGCGCCTGGTACTACGCCTCGAAGCACGCGCTGGAGGCGTTCTCCGACTCGCTGCGGCAGGAGGTCGGGCGGTTCGGCGTGGACGTGGTGGTCGTGCAGCCGGGCATCATCAAGACCGAGTTCGAGCAGGACACGCCCCGCGAGCTGCGGGAGATCTCCGGCCGGGGCGCCTACGCCGAGCTGGCGCTGCCGATGGCCGCCCAGGCCGAGGGCGCCTTCGGCCCGGGCAGCAAGGCGTCGGACCCGGTCGTGGTGGCCAGGGCGATCCGCCGCTCGATCGAGACCGGGCAGCCACGGGCCCGCTACGCCACGGGGTATCTGGCCAAGCTGCTGCTGCGCATGAACCGCCTGCTTCCCGACCGGACCTGGGACCGGATCGTCACCCGATCACGCGCCTAAAGGGCTTCCACGAAGCGCGACATGCCGGCCAGCCAGCGGTCTGGGTCCTCGACCTTGCGCCGGTGGTACTCGGGCACCTCGGGGTGCGGGAAGATGAAGAACCGCTCGGCCGCGACGCCGTCCACGACCGCGGCGGCCACGTCGTCCGGCTCCAGGATCGCGCCGGAGGAGCCGACGGCGCGGGCGGTGAGGTGGTCCTCCTCCAGGCCGCGCGCCAGCATCGCGGTGCGCACGCCCTGCGGGCACAGGACGCTGACCTTAATGCCCTGCGCGGCGTGGTGGATGGCGACCCACTCGGCGAAGGAGATCGCCGCCGCCTTGGTCACCGCGTACGGCGCGTCGCCGGGGCAGCTGATCAGGCCGGCCGCCGAGCAGGTGTTGACCAGGTAGCCGCCACCGCGCTCGGCCATCCCCGGCACCACCGCCCGCGCCGCGTACACGTGGGCCATGACATTGACGTCGAACAACGAGCGCCACTCCCGATCGGTGGCGTCGAGGCCGTGCCCCGCGATCACTCCGGCGTTGGAGCAGAACAGGTCGACGGGCCCGAACGGGGTCTCGGCCAGGGCCGCCACGTCGCTCTCGACGGACACGTCGGCGCGGACGCCCACCGCCCGCTCCCCGATCCGCGCGGCGACGGCGGCTGCGCCGTCACCGTCGAGGTCGGCCACCACGACGCCCGCGGCGCCCTCGGCGGCGAAGCGCAGGGCCATCGCCCGCCCGATGCCGCTCGCCGCGCCGGTGACCACGGCGACCTTGCCCTTGATCCGCATACGCCCTCGCTTCTGTACCGACCAGCCGGTATCCAGAAGGTAGTTCTCCTCAGACCCGGGCGTCAATCTCCATCAAAACCTCACAGACCTCCAGCAACCGGGCGCGCAGCGGCGCCGCCCGCTCCGCGAAGCGCTTCTGCAGCCCCGCATACTCCGTCCGCCCCGCCGCCGTCTCGATCGCGATCGGCCGATACCCCAGCTCACGCAGGTCGTACGGGCTGGCGCGCATGTCCACCTCGCGGATCTCCCTGGCCAGCTCGAAACAGTCGGCGATCAGCTCACTCGGCACCAGCGGCGAGAGCTTGTAGGCCCACTTGTAGAGGTCCATGTTGGCGTGCAGGCACCCCGGCTGCTCCATCTCGGCCTGCCGCTCCCGGGTGGGCTCCAGCTGGTTGAGCGGCCGGGCCGCCTCGGTGAAGAACCGGAAGGCGTCGAAGTGGCTGCAGCGCACCCCGCGCGCCTCCACCACCCGGGCGATCTCCGCCGGCGCCATCCGCAGAGGCTGTCCGCCGTGCCGTACGGCATCGGTCCTGTAGACCATCGCCCACTCGTGCATCCCGAAACAGCCGAATTGACCACCGCGCCCCGCGGTCGCCTTCAGCAGCCGGGCCGTCCACTCGACCATGGCCATCCGCCGCTCCAGCAGCGCCGCGTGGTCGAGACGCTGCCCGCCGGGGACGTCGGCGTACTCGGGGCCGAAGCCGCTCGCACCGGCCAGCACCACCCCGGCGCCGGGATGCCAGCGCCGCAACTTCGCCGGGCGGAAGCTGTAGTAGGTGAACAGGAAGTCCTCCACCGGATGCGCCCGGCGAGCCTGCCGCCTGCCCAGGTGCGGGTCGATCCACGCCCGCACCCGCCGCTCGTGCGCCTCGGCACGGCGGCGCCACTCCTGCTCGTCCAGCGTCTCCACTCCGTCATGGTAGGCGTGCGTTTCCCTGTCGGTGCCATGGCCTAGGGTTCATCGCGTGGAGGTCTCCGTCGAACAGCTCGTGTTCGTGCGCGACGACGCCTACACCGTGGCCAGGATGAGCGCCGACGGCCGGCCCGGATTCGTGGCCGCCGGCCGGGCGCTGGGCGGCGTGCAGCCCGGCGAGACGCTCCACCTGACCGGCGACTGGGAAGAGCACCCCCGCCACGGCCGCCGCCTCGCGGTCACCGCCTGCGAGCGCGTCACCCCCTCCACGATCCGCGCGATCCAGCTCTACCTCGGTTCCGGCCTGATCAGAGGCATCGGCCCCCGGCTCGCCCAGGCCATCGTGGGCCACTTCGGCGAGCGCAGCCTGGCCGTCATCGACACCGAGCCCGCGCGCCTGCGCGAGGTCATCGGCATCGGCCCCATCCGGCAGGGCCAGATCGTCGAGGCGTGGGCCGACCAGAAGGCGATCGCCCACCTGATGGTCCTGCTCCAGGGCTATGGCGTCAGCCCGCTGCTGGCCGCCAAGATCTACCAGGTGTTCGGCGCCGACTCGGCCGAGGTGCTGGCCAAGGACCCCTACCAGCTCATCGGCCGGGTCAGGGGCATCGCCTTCGCCACCGCCGACCGCATCGCGCTGCGCTCCGGGGTGCCGGAGAGCAGCCCCCAGCGCATCCAGGCGGCCCTGCTCGACCGCCTCGACGCGGCCGCCAGCGGCGGCGGTCACTGCTTCCTGTCCCCGACGGCGCTGGTCACCCAGACCATCGACCTCATCGAGCAGGACGAGGAGCTGATCCGCCAGGGGCTCGACGCGCTCACCGCCGCCCGCCGGGTGGCCCGCGAGGCCGACGCCGTCTACCCCAAGGAGCTCCACGCCCGGGAGCTGCGGCTGACCACCGAGCTGACCCGCCTGGCCGGCGCCCGCTCGACGTTGCGGCTGCGCGCCTACCAGGAGGACGACACCCTCAACGACGACCAGCGCGCCGCCGTCACCATGGCGCTGACCAGCACGCTGTCGATCCTCACCGGCGGCCCCGGCTGCGGCAAGAGCCACACCGTCAAGGCGATCGCGGCCACGGTCCGGGCGATGGGCGGCACGGTCACGCTGTGCGCCCCCACGGGCAAGGCGGCCAAGCGGCTGTCGGAGCTGACCGGCCTGCCCGCGATGACCGTCCACCGCATGCTGGCCTACGAACCCGACCCCGAGGCGCTGTTCGACGAACGCCCCGTGCGCGCCGACCTCGTCGTGGTGGACGAAGCCTCCATGCTCGACCTCGGGCTGGCCACCCGGCTCGCCGCCGCCCTGCCGTCCGGCGGCCATCTGCTGCTGGTGGGCGACGGCGACCAGTTGCCCAGCGTGGGCCCGGGCAGCGTGCTGACCGACGTGCTCCGCGTCGAGAGCATCCCCCGGGTCCGGCTCACCCAGGTCTTCCGCCAGGCCGAGGGCAGCGCCATCATCCGCGCCGCCCACCGCATCCGCGCCGGCGAACTGCCCGCGCTGCCGGGTGGCGGCGGCTTCTGGTTCGAGGAGCTGGACGACCCCACGGCCATCGCCGACCGCGTGGTCCACCTGGCCACCGTCGCCATCCCCCGCAAACAGGGCGTCGCCCCCGGCCAGGTGCAGGTGCTGGCCCCCATGCGCAAAGGCACCGCCGGCACCGCCGAGCTCGGCCGCCGCCTCCAGGACGTCCTGAACCCCGCCGCCGACGGCAAGCCCGAGCACTGGTCCGGCTCCACCTGCTTCCGGGTCGGAGACCGGGTGATGCCCATCCGCAACAACTACGACAAGGGCGTCTTCAACGGCGAGACCGGCACGATCACCCGGCTGGTGCCGGAGGAGCGCCAGGTGGACGTGCTCATCGACGACGGCGAAGCGGTCACCTACACCTTCGACGAACTGGACGACCTCACCCACGCCTACGCCATCAGCGTGCACCGGGCCCAGGGCAGCGAGTATCCCTTCGTCGTGGCCCCCTTGGTGGCCGAGTCGGGCGGCATCATGCTCCGCCGCCGCCTGCTGTACACCCTGGTCACCCGGGCCCGCTCCTGGGTCGTCCTGGTCGGCCAGCGCGCCGCCCTCGAGCTCGCCGTCCACCGCCTGGACCGGCGCCGCAACACCAGCCTGACCGCCCGCCTCGAAGCCGCGGGCCTGTGATCGGGGGCCTGTTGTAGGGCGCTGGGTGAGTTGCTAGATTCCCTCTTGGCTTCTCACCGTTGGGCACTTCGCCTCGCCAACCAGCTTCTCCGGGTCCCGATGGCCGCGGAAAAGGTGGAAGTCGCACCGCACCTGGGACAAGGGCGTGCGCAGCATGGCGAGCGGGCCGGTTCTCCGACCCCGTCCGTATGCCCCGGGCTCTCACCACCTTGCCCAGGTGACCGTGTTCATGGAGGTCACCCACGTGACAGAAGCCAAGCCGGTCACGCAGCGGCCGTGGCTGGTCCTCGCCGTCCTCTGCGCCGGATTCTTCATGGCGTTGCTCGACGGAACCATCGTCAACATCGCTGTCCCGACCCTGATCCACAGCATCGACGCCTCCTACAGCCAGGTGCTGTGGGTGCTCGACGCCTACCTGCTGATCTTCTCGGTGCTGCTGGTCACCACCGGGCGCCTCGGGGACATCTTCGGCTACCGCCGCCTGTTCCTGATCGGCGTCACGGTCTTCACCGTGGCCTCGGCCCTGTGCGGCCTGGCCACCTCGGGAAGCCAGTTGCTGGCCGCGCGCGTGCTGCAGGGAGTGGGCACGGCGCTGCTGTTCCCGCAGGTCATCTCGTCGATCCTGACGATCTTCCCGCCGCACCTGCGCGGCCGCGCGTTCGGCCTGTTCGGGGCGATCGCGGGCCTGGCCCCGGTCTGCGGGCCGATCGTCGGCGGCTTCCTCCTGGCCCAGGCCGGCTGGCGCTGGATCTTCTTCATCAACATCCCGATCGGCGTGATCACGATCGTGCTGACCCTGCTCCACGCCCCGGCCATGCGCTCCGGCCGTACCCGCCGCCTCGACCTGACGGGCGTCGCTCTGGCCACCGCCGGGCTGACCGGCGTCGTCTTCGGCCTGATCGAGGGTGGGCGCTACGACTGGGGGACCATCGCCGGCCCGATCACGATCGGCTCCGTCATCGTCACCGGCGTCGTGCTGCTCGTGCTGTTCGTGCTCTGGCAGCGGCGCGAGAAGAACGAGCCCCTCATGCCGCTCGCCCTGTTCGCCACCAGGAACTTCACGATCGGCAACGGGGTCGGGTTCGTCTTCTACGCCGGCATGATGGCGATCCCGTTCGCGCTGGTCCTCTACCTGCAGTCGGCCCGCGGCTACAGCCCGCTGGAAACCGGGCTGGTCCTGCTGCCCAGCGCGATCGTGACCGCGATCGGCTCCGCCTGGACCGGCCGGCTGACCGAGAGGATCGAGGCCAGGCACATCCTGATGTCAGGGCTGGGGCTGCTGGCCGCCGGACTGCTCGTCCTGACCTTCACGACCGGCCCGGACACCGGCGCCTGGGGCCTGCTCCCAGGCCTGATCATCATCGGCCTCGGCAACGGCGCCACCTACACCCCGCTGCAGCAGGTCACCATGCACGGCGTGCCGCCCCACCTGGCCGGCGCCGCCTCCGGCACCGCCAACACCATCCGCCAGATCGGCACCGTCCTCGGCATGGCCGTCCTGGGCGCCCTGCTCTCCGCCCGGCTCAACGCCGCCCTCGCGGAGAACGCCGGACGACAGGCCGCTCAGCTGCCCGCACACCTGCGCGACGCGTTCCTGACCGCCACGGCCGGCGGCGCCGGGCGCTTCCGCCCGCCCAGCCCGCCCACCGGCCTCGGCACCGGCGATGCCGCCCTGTTCCAGCGCCTGGGCCACGAGGCGTTCACCGCGAGCTTCACCACCGCCATGCACGCCACCTTCCTGGCCGCCGCCGCCATCCTCATCGCCGCCACCGCCTGCTGCACCCTGCTGGCGAAACAGCGGAAGACCGGCTGACCACCCTCACCCGCCGGCGGACGGGACCGCGATGAGTTCCGCTCCGCCGGCGGGTCTATCCCTGTGTCCGCCACGCGCTAGGAGGATCCGATGAGCGACCAGACACCCGCCGACGTCACCAACCTCGACCGCTACGGCCACGCCCCGCTGCCGTGGGAGCGCGCGCTCGCCCAGCTCACCGCTTCCACGGGACCCGAGATCAGCTGGTTCCTCGGCACCGTGCGCCCCGACGGCCGGCCGCACGCCACCGGGGTCGGAGCCATCTGGTACGGCGGCGCCGTCCACTTCACCAGCGGCCCGCACGCCCGCAAGACCCACAACCTGGAGGCCAACCCGAACTGCACCTTCTCCGTCCGGCTCGAGGGGATAGACCTGAACCTCGAGGGCACCGCGCACCGGGTCACCGACGCCGCCGAGGTCGCGGGCGTGGCCGCCAGGTACGCCGAGCTGGGCTGGCCCGCGAGCGCCGAGGGCGACGCCATCACCGCCCCCTACAGCGCGCCCAGCGCGGGACCGGCGCCCTGGTACGTCTACCGCTTCTCGATGCGGGTGGCGTTCGGCGTCGCCACGGCCGAGCCGCATGGCGCGACCCGCTGGCGCTTCGCCTAGAACTTCCCGCACACCTTGTCGGTCAGCGCCTCCGACTCGTCGATCTGAGCCTGGACGCCGGAGACCGCCTCCTGCACGTCGCCACCGCCGTCGGTCGCCTTCTTGACCGCGTCGGCGATCTCGATGTTGAGCTGCAGCGCCTTGACCAGGTCGGGGTCCTTGGCCTGCTCGACGAGCTTGGCGCTGGACTCTCCGGCCGCGGCGATCAGCCCGGCGACGTCGGGTTCGCCGCCCTGTTCCATCTCCGCCTTGACCTTCTTCAGCTCCTCGCAGACCGGGTCGGCGGAAGCGGGCGCGGAGGTGTCCGCCGTGGACGGGGCGGACGTGGACGGGGCCGCGGACGGGGCCGCTGCGGGCTTGGCCGTGGCGCCGCATCCGGTCAGGGCGATGGCCGCGGACACGGTCGCGAGCAGAAGCTGGTGACGCATATGTGGTCCCTCCGTAAGTCCTCTGAGATACGGAGGGAGCTTCGCGCAGGCCGATAGACGGCCGATGGACAGCGCGTTTACGCCTCGTTGGCGGCTGATCAGCCGGGCGGCAGGGGCGGGGCCTTGCGTGCCGAGCCGCGGTAGGTGCTCACGTCGTAGCGGGCCTCGCTCTGGTCGAGCTTGGCATGCGCGGCCGCCAGCAGGTCGACGCCCAGCACGTCGGCCAGCCGTACCAGATAGCCGGTGACGTCGCCCAGCTCGGCCACGACGCGCGCCCGCGCCTCGGGGTCGAGGTCCTCGTCGGGGCGCAGCCACTGGAACTCGGCCACCAGTTCCCCCACCTCTCCGGCCAGGGCCATGGCGAGGTTCTTGGGGGTGTGGAACTGGCCCCAGTCGCGGGCCTCGGCGAAGGCGCGCAGGCGGGCGGCCAGGTCGCCGAGTTCGGTGCTCATGGCGTGGGCTCCAGATAGGGGCGCCACTCGGGCAGGTCCAGGGCGTCGAGGGCGGCGACGATCTTCCGCTCCTCGAAGGCGAAGTGGGACTCCATGATGGCCGTCAGGCCGTCCAGCTCCGCCAGAGCGGCCTTCGGGTCGCTGCCGTCCAGGGCGGAGATGCGGCGCAGGATGTCGGCCACCAGCTGGTGGTCCTCCTCCAGCTGGGCCAGGACGGGGCGCAGCTCGGGATGGCGCTCGGCCAGGGCCGGGAAGGCGACGGCGTCCTCACCCGTGTGGTGGCGGGTCAGGGCGGAGCAGAAGGCCAGGCAGTGGGCGCGCAGGTCGGCCGGGCGGCCGCCCGCGCCCAGGTCCTCGCGCAGCCGCGCCAGCTCCTCACGCAGCCATTGGTGGGCCTCGATGAGCTGGGTTCCGAACGCGGCGATCTCGTGCATGGGCCCCGATCCTAGAGGGTCAGGGCGTGGTGGTGACTCCAGGAGGCGTGCTCGTGCAGCGCGGGGTGGCGGGCGGGAGCGTCAAGGAGGTCAGGTAGCCGGCCGCGTAATCCGCCTGGCAGCCTCGGTTGTACAGCTTCATGGCATGCGTCCAGTCGGGCAGCACGGTCAGCCGGGCGCGGTCGCCGAGCTGACGGGCGACGTTCTCGGCCCAGGCCGGCGGGGTGGCGTTGTCGTAGCGGCTCTGCAGGAGCAGCAGCGGCGTCACCGCCTTGCTGACGGCCGGGCGCTGCGGGTTCTTGACCGGCGCCGGCCAGCCCTGGCAGGCCAGCACGGCCTTCAGCGCGTTGGGCGAATACCGCATGGTCGGCGCGACGGCGGCCGCGGCGGCCAGGTCGGCCTTGACCGCGGCGGCGTCCCGGTAGGCCATGGCGTAGTCCTGGCAGAGGATGGGATCGGCGTAGTTCAGCCGCTTGGGCATGGTGTCGTCGGCGTCGGTCTTCCAGGGCTTGCCCTTGTCGAGCGCGTTCAGGAACATGCCCGCCGCCGGCCAGGACGGCGTGAACAACATCGCGTCGATCGTCGCCGTCACCGTGTACGGCGTCCAGGGCCGCCCGGCCTCGTCCTCGCCCAGCTTGCCGCGCTCGGCCTTGGCCAGCACCCGCCGGTAGGCGGCGGCCGGGTCCGCGACGGCGCACTCCTTGTCCTTTGCGCACCACTGCGCGAACTGGCCGAAGGACTCCTCCAGCGCCTTGGCCGCCGAGACGGTGAACGTGCGCCGGTCGATGCTGTGGTCCATCACCCCGTCGAGTACGGCCCCGCGCAGCCGCGAGCCGAACCTGGCGGCGTACTCCTGGGCCAGCAGGGTCCCGTAGGAGTGGCTGTAGACGGTCACCTTGTCCGCGCCGATGGCCTGCCTGACCAGGTCGAAGTCCTTGGCGGCGCCGGCGCTGTCCAGGTGGTCGAAGACCGGGCCGGTGAGCTTCCTGCACGCCTCGGCCAGCCTGGCCGACGACTCCTTCAACGCGGCGAGCCGGGCGTCCGAGGTGGGGACGCGCTGCGGGTCCACGGCCATGACCTGGTCGGACGGGCAGGTCAGCGGGCTGCTTTCGCCGACGCCGCGCGGGTCGAGGCTGACGATGTCGTAGCGCTTCTCCAGCCCGCCGAACTCCTTGCTCGCCTTGAGCGTCTCGACGCCCGACTGCCCGGGGCCGCCGGGCAGGTACACGATCGTGCCCTCGGACTTGGGCGCCTTCCGGCGGGCGATGGCGATCTCGATCTGCGCGCCCGCGGGCCGCTCCCAGTCCAGGGGCACCTTGACGCGCGCGCACTCGGCGCCCTCGCCGCCGGCGCAGGGCCGCCAGGCCGCGGCGGGCGGGCTCGGCTTCGGCTTGGCCGGCTGCCCGGCGGGGGCGGCCGTGGTGCCGCAGGCGGCCACGACTACCAGCGGGGTCAGCAGGGCGAGGGTGGTACGGATGTGCACGGAAGACCTTTCGCTCGTGTTCACGAGCATCCTGCTGCACCACCGCGCGCCCGCGAATCGGCCGAAGTGCTCAACGTCGCAGGTCAGGGGTCGGCCGGATGACCGACCCCCGACGTCATCCCCCAGGCTGACGCGCGAAGATCACACCTCGACGTTCTCCAGCACGCCGAGCGCGTCGGGCACCAGCACGGCCGCCGAGTAGTACGTGGTGACGAGATACCGGGTGATCGCCTTGTCGTCGATGCCCAGCTTGCGCACCGACACCCCCGGCTCGCACTCGTCCGGCAGCCCCGTGCGGGTCAGCCCGATCACCCCTTGCTTCTCCGTCCCGGTGCGCATGACCACAATCGAGCTGAGCCCGGACTCGGTGACCGGGATCTTGTCCGTGGGCAGGATCGGCACCCCGCGCCAGAGCATGACCCTGGCCCCGTTGACCTCGCTCACGTCCGGCACGATGCGCCGCGCCGTGCACTGCCTGCCCAGCGCGGCGATGGCCCGGGGGTGGGCGAAGAAGTAGTGCGAGCTGCGCCGCCGCGACAGCAGCTCGTCCATGTCGTCGGGCGTGGGCGGCCCGCTGCGCGTCTGGAAGCGCTGCTTGAGGTCGGCGTTGTGCAGCAGGCCGAACTCGCGGTTGTTGAACAGCTCGTCCTCCTCCCGCTCGCGCAGCGCCTCGATGGTCAGCCGGAGCTGCTGCTGCGTCTGGTCCATCGGCCCGTTGTACAGATCGGCCACCCGCGTGTGCACGCGCAGCACCGTCTGCGCCACGCTCAGCTCGTACTCGCGCGGCCCCCGGTCGTAGTCCACGAACGTGCCGGGCAGGTTCGGCTCCCCGGAGTGCCCGGCGGCCATCGCGATCTCGGCCTCGCCGTGCTTGTTGCTCGGCCCGGTCCGGAGCGGGCGCTCCAGATGGGCGCGCAGGCTCTCCGAGCGTTCGCGGAGCCGGTCGGCGTCCTCCCGGGAGAGCACCAGCACCGTGCAGGCGGTGACCGCCCTGGCCGGTTGCGCGCCCTCGCCGGTCAGGTCGCCCAGGTGGTCGCCGTCGGCCAGCATGCCGAGCACGGCGGCCCTGCCGTACCCGCTGACCCCGGTTTTGGCGATCTTGCCGTGCGCGACCAGGACGATCTGCCCGTCGGGCACGTCCGCGCCCTCGTCCAGGTCGTGCTGGACGAAGCGGGCGGCGAGCTCCCCCAGCGCCTCCTCGTCGTCGAAGTCGTGCAGCGACGGCAGCTCGCACAGCTCCGCAGGGATCACCTGTACGGCGGCGCCGACCGAGGTGAAGCTGACCCGGCCGTCGCCGATGGTGTAGGTGAGGCGCCGGTTCACCCGGTACACGCCGCCGACGGCCTCCTCGAACGGCAGCACGTGCAGCAGGTGGCGGGGCGTGATCTCCCGCATCTGCGGGACGGATTTGCTGGTGGTGGCGAGCTTGCGCGCCGCGGCGGTGGACAGGCTGAGCAGGTTGTCGGTCATGGCGCGCCGATCGGTAGCAGGGACTGGATGCGGGCCGCCGCGGTGCCGAGGCCGGTGGGGCCCTGGGTCCAGCGCACGGCATGGGTGTGGCGGAGTTCGTGTTCCGGATAGCGGATGGTGAGTTCGTGCCAGCGCAGAATGCCGGCCATCCAGTCCTGGAGGCCGGTCACGTGACGGGCGACCGCGGCGCGCAGCCCGTCGTCGGCGCCCCGCTCGGCGAGCATGGCCGGCAGGTCGTCCGCGGCGACCTGCTCGAACTGGGCCAGCCGGGCGTTCAGCAGGTCGGTGACGATGGCGACGGCCTCGTCCACGCCGCAGTCGAAGAAGGTGCGCATGACCAGCACGGCGTTGTGCAGGTCGCCTTCGAACTGGATCTCCTTCTGACAGGAGAACAGGTCGTTGAGCAGGCACGCGTAGTCGGCGGCCGCCCCCGCCAGGGCCAGGAGTTCGCGGCTGCGCCGGATCTCCTCCGGCAGGGGCTCAGGGCACGACAGCCGGACGGTGAGGTCGGCGCCGAAGGTCAGCCGGCGCATCTCGAGGTAGTCGACCGGATCGGGGATCCGGTTCTGCACCAGGTTGGCAAGTTCCCACTCCCAGCTGTCGATCATGCTCTCGACGTCCCGGCGCAGCCTCCGGCGCTCCTCGGGAGGCAGGAGGCCGGCGGTCCGCGGCCACAGGTCGGCCAGTCCGCGTTCCACGGCGTTCACCGGCGCCGTGAGCGGGAGCAGGTCGAGCGGCATGAACGCGCGCAGCCGCCGGTTGGACAGCTTCGCGCCGGTCAGGTCGTGCGCCTTGCCGAAGACCCGGGGGTAGTAGTCGTCGGCGTAGGTGCCCCAGGCCAGCCAGTCGGCCGCCCGCTCGAGGGCGTCGGGATCGGCGTCCGGGGCCGCGCCGGAGGCGCACAGCGCGAAGTCGAAGCCGTGCATCTGCCGCTCGCTCCAGATCGCCGCGGCCGGCAGGCCGGGCAGCCCGGCCCCGAACCCCATCGCGTGACACCAGCGCACGTTGTGGGCGCGCGCGCGTTCCAGGTGCGGGTTGTCGCGGACGGTGTACGGCAGGGCGAGCGGCGGCAGCCGTACCGCGATCTCGGTGTAGGGGCGGTGGGAGAAGCTGCGCACGGCGCTCGCCACGTGGGCCGGGGAGACGTGCACCGGCCCGTCCTCGCGCCGTGACCTGGTGTAGCGGCTGGAGGACAGGTGCCAGGCGTGGCCGCCGGCCTGCCAGTCCTGCAGGCCCTTGACGTAGCGCAGCACCCGTTCCTGCTCGGGCGGGGTGATCGCGTGCTCGGCGAACAGCGGCGGCAGTTCGGTGAGCGTCGTGTGCTCGAACTGGTGCAGGCGGGAGGTGATCATGTCGTTGGTGATGTCGGCGCCGCGCTGGGTGTCGCAGTGGAAGAACCGCTCGCACACCAGCACCGAGTTCGACAGCTCGCCTTCGGCGATCACCTCGCGGTGGTAGGAGAACAGGTCGTTGCGCAGGTGTACGGCGTCGCAGAACGTCTCGGTGAGCACCCGGATCGGCCGGGTGCGCGCGATCCTGGCCGGCAGTTCCGCGTCGGCGGCGTGCTCGACCAGGCAGGCCGACCACCCGGCGCCGCCGACCTTCCTGCGTTCCTCGATGTACTCGATGGGGTTGGCGACCTGGCCGGAGCGGATGTGGAACAACTCCCACATCGACTCCTGGGTGAGGTCGCGGGTGACCGCGACGAACCGGGCCCGCCAGTCGGCGCCCATGGCCGGGACGGTTCTGGCCCACAGGTCCTGGAGAGCCAGTTCGACGGGGTTGTCCGGCTCCGGCGGATCGTCGGCCATGGACAGGTCGAGGCGGTCGAGGTATGCCTGGGCGCCCCTGTGGTCCTGGGTGCGTTTGAAGGCGTGCAGGAAGTGGTCGTCGAAGTAGAACACCCAGACGTACCAGTCGGTGACGAGGTCGAGCTCCCGCGACGAACAGTCGGGGTGGGCGTAGGCGCACATGAGGCCGTAGTCGTGCGCCTCCAGGTCGGCCGGCGTCCACACGTCGGGGTTGTCGAAGAACCCCATCCGCGCCGCCCACGCGCGGCTGTGCGCGCGGGCGGCGTCCAGGTGCGGGTTCAGCCTGGGGGGATAGGGGAGGTAGAAGTCCGGCATCTCATACGGCATCAGCCCACCTCAACGCTCTCCAGGATGCCGAGAGCGTCCGGCACGAGCACCGAGGCGGAGTAGTACGTCGTGACAAGGTAGGAAATGATCGCCTTGTCGTTGATGCCCATGAAGCGCACCGACAGACCGGGCTCGTACTCGTCGGGCAGGCCGGTGCGCGTCAGGCCGATGACCCCCTGGGCCGCCTCGCCCACCCGCATCACCATGATCGAGCTGAGTCCGGACTCACTGACCGGGATCTTGTTGCACGGCAGGATCGGCACCCCACGCCACGACGGCGCCTTCTGCCCGTTGACCTCGACGGCCGTGGGATAGACGCCGCGCTCGGTGCACTGGCGGGCGAAGGCGGCGATGGCCCGCGGGTGGGCGAGGAAGACCGCCGGGTTCTTCCAGACCAGGGCCAGCAGCTCATCCAGGTCGTCCGGGGTGGGCGGGCCGGTCAGGGTGTGGATGCGCTGCTTGAGGTCGGCGTTGTGCAGCAGGCCGAACTCGCGGTTGTTGACCAGCTCGTGCTCCTGGCGCTCGCGCAGCGCCTCCACCGTCAGCCGCAACTGCTGCTGCGTCTGGTTCATCGGCTCGTTGTACAGATCGGCCACCCGCGTGTGCACCCGCAGGATCGTCTGCGCGACGCTCAGCTCGTACTCGCGCGGCGCCAGGTCGTAGTCCACGAACGTGCCGGGCAGCGTCGGCTCGCCGATGTGGCCCGAGGCCAGCGCGATCTCGGCCTCGCCGTGGGCGTTGAGCGCCTGGTCGGGATCGGCCGCCCACGCGTCCACGTGCTCGCGCAGCCCCTCCGCCTGTTCCGCCACCTCGTCGAAGGCCGGCCTGGGCAGGGCGAGGATCGTGCACGCGGTGACCGCCTGCACCGTGTTCTCCCACGTGCCGGTCTCCCCGGCCAGCGACCGGTCGCCGACGTGATCGCCGTCGGCCAGCACGCCGCGCACGGTCTGCTTGCCGTAGGCCCCCTCGGCGAGCACGCTGACCTTGCCGTGGGCGATGAGGATGACCTCTTCCGCCGGACTGCCGGCCTCCACGATCACCTGGCCGGGCTCGTATTCACGCTGGACGAAGCGGTCGGCCAGGGCGGTGAGCACGTCGACGTCGTCGTAGCCGCGCAGCGCGGGCAGCTCGCACAGCTCCGCCGGGATCACCCGCACGGACGCGCCGGTGTTGGTGAACGTGATCCGGCCGTCCCCGACCGTGTAGGTGAGGCGGCGGTTGACCCGGTACGCGCCGCCGATCACTTCGACCCAGGGCAGCACCTTGAGCAGGTGCCGGGAGGTGATCTCCTGCATCTGCGGCTGGGTCTTGGTCGTGGTCGCCAGATTGCGCGCGGCTTTGGTACCGAGGCTGAGGGGGCTCTCGTTGTTCAGGACGGATTCGGTCACTGCACACCACCTATCGGGGATCGGAGTTCGTGCGGGAGGGAGAAGGTCAGGCGTTCCTCGGTGAGCGTCACGGTCTCGACGTCGGCGAAGCCGCGCTCACCCAGCCAGTCGAGGACCTCGGCGACGAGATGGTCGGGGACGGAGGCCCCGGAGCTGACGCCGACGGTGGCCACGCCCTGCAGCCAGCGCTCCTCGGCCTGGGCGACGCCGTCCACCAGGTATCCGGCCCGCGCCCCGGCGGCGAGCGCGACCTCGACCAGGCGCCGGGAGTTGGAGGAGTTGGCCGAGCCGACCACGATCACCAGGTCGCACTCGGGCGCGATCGCGGTGATCGCCTCCTGGCGGTTCTGGCTGGCGTAGCAGATGTCGTCGCTGGGCGGGTCGATCAGCCCGGGGCGGCGTTCGCGCAGCTTCTCGACCGCGCCCATGGTCTCCTCCACCGAGAGCGTGGTCTGCGACAGCCAGCTGATCGGCCGGCCGGCGGGCAGCACCGCCTCGTCCACGCGGGCCGGGTCGACGACGTGGATGCGCCCGGGTGCCTCGCCGAGCGTGCCCTCGACCTCTTCGTGCTCGGCGTGGCCGATGAGCACGATGTCGTAGCCCGCCTCGGCGAATCGCACGGCCTCCTTGTGCACCTTGGTCACCAGCGGGCAGGTGGCGTCGATGGTCCGCAGGCCGCGGCCACCGGCCTCCCGCTTGACCGCGGGCGCGACGCCGTGGGCGGAGAAGACGACCAGGGCGGAGTCGGGGACCTCGTCCAGTTCGTCAACGAAGATCGCGCCGCGCCGCGTGAGGTCGGCCACCACGAAGGTGTTGTGCACGATCTGTTTACGCACGTAGATGGGCGGGCCGTACCGTGTCAGGGCCTCCTCCACGGCGCGGATGGCCCGCTCCACCCCGGCGCAGTATCCGCGCGGGGCGGCCAGCAGCACCCGCTTCACGCCAGCCGGTGTGTCAGCTGTCCGGCCATCAAGGTGAGCGCCTCCCTGGCGTCCTCGTCGATCGCGCATGTCCGCAGTTCCTCCAGTCCGGTTCTGACCCGGCCGTCGATCATCGACTCGACGCGGGTGAGTGCACGGGAGTCGACGATGACCTGCCGCAGGTCGGCGGCGCGGGCATCGTCGAGGTCGGGATTGCCGTGCCAGGTCCGCAGCAGGTGGAGGGCGGATCCGGTGGCCTCGGCGAAGGCGAGCGCGATGAGCACGGTGGCCTTGCCCTCACGCAGGTCGTCGGTGACCGGCTTGCCGGTGATCCCGGGGTCGCCGAAGACGCCGAGGATGTCGTCGCGCAGTTGGAACGCCTCGCCCATGGGCAGGCCGAAGCGGGAGTAGGACTCGAGGAGGGCGCGGGGGGCGCCGGCGAGCGCGCCGCCGATCTGGAGGGGGCGCTCGACGGTGTACTTGGCGGTCTTGAAGCGGATGACGGTGAGCGCGCGATCGACGCTCGGGCCGAGGTGCGTCTGGACGTCGAGGTACTGGCCGGCGATGACCTCGCCGCGCATCTGGTTGAACAACGCCCTGACGGCCGGGTTGGCCGCGCCTAAGAGCTCGTCGGCCCACGCCTGCGTGAGCACGCCGAGCAGGACGGCGGCGCAGTGGCCGAAGGGTTCCGCGACGGGGTGCTTGGTCGGCCGGGCCAGGCTCCGGTGCAGGGTGGGCCGCCCACGGCGCAGTTCGCTGCCGTCCATGATGTCGTCGTGGATGAGGAGACCGGCGTGGTAGAGCTCGAGGGCGGCGCCCGCGGCGACGGTGGCCGCATCGTCCGTGCCGCCGGCGCCGCGCGCTCCCCAGTAGCAGAGCAGGGGCCGGATGCGCTTGCCGCCCTTGACCACGAACTCCTTCAGAAGGCGGTGGCCTTCGGCGAGCTCGGGATCGGCGACGGGGGCGGGATGGGCGTCGATGAAGGCCGCGAGAAGCGCGTCAACGCTCGACCTGACCCGGTCGATGGCCGCCGTGACGGACTCCTCCGGTGGATCCGCGAGCTCCGCCGCCATGATCCGTTCCCCTCGTGCGAGATCGTCGGGCACACACGAGAAGCTAGGTCACGAACACCGAGAGTGAAATCGCTTGTTCCATCCACTGGAACACCCTGTTCACGGACAGGCGGCACGGAGACAGGATTCGACCACGACCGCAGTCGACCCCTCTTGGAGCAACCATGGCGGCCTCCTCTGGCCTGGAAGATCCTCTGCTCCAGACCATCTCAAGCCCCCGCGACCTGCGCCTCCTTCCCTCTGCGCACCTGCAGGCGCTGGCCCGGGAGATTCGCGAGTTCCTCATCGGCAAGGTCATGGCGAGCGGCGGGCACCTCGGCTCGAACCTCGGCATGGTCGAGATCACGATCGCTCTGCACCGCGTCTTCCATTCCCCGGAGGACACACTTCTGTTCGACACCGGACATCAGGCATACGTCCACAAACTGCTCACCGGCCGGCAGGCGGGCTTCGACACCCTGCGCGCGCTCGGCGGGCTCAGCGGCTACCCCTCGCCCGAGGAGTCGCCCCACGACCACATCGGCAACTCCCACGCCTCCACCGCGCTCGGCTACGCCGACGGCATCGCCAAGGCCCGCCGGCTCAAGGGCGAGGAGGGCCGATCGGTGGTCGCCGTCGTCGGCGACGGCGCGCTGACCGGCGGGCTGGCGTGGGAGTCGCTCAACAACCTGAGCGACGGCGAGGGCCGCCCGGTCATCGTCGTGCTCAACGACAACGGCCGCTCCTACGCGCCCACCCACGGCGGGTGCGCGCGCGTCTTCGGCCCGCTGCTGGAGAGCCTCGGCTTCGTCTACCTCGGCCCGGTGGACGGCCACGACATCGCCGCGGTCGAGCGCGCGCTGCGCACCGCCCGCACGCTGCCGAGCCCCAGCGTGGTCCACTGCAAAACCCGCAAGGGGTACGGCTACCGCCCCGCGGAGCTGGATCTCGGCGAGCACATGCACGCCATCCCGGTCAGCGACCCGCAGACCGGCAAGCCGCTGTCCGGCAGCAGCCGCACCTGGACCCAGGTCTTCGCCGAGCACCTGTGCGCGCTCGGCGAGACCCGGCCCGGCCTGGTCGCCATCACCGCGGCCATGCCCGGCCCGACCGGGCTGGACGCCTTCGGCAAGCGGTTCCCCGGCCGGATGTTCGACGTGGGCATCGCCGAGCAGCACGCGATGGTCTCGGCGGCCGGGCTGGCGATGGAGGGCTTCCACCCGGTGGTGGCCGTCTACGCGACCTTCCTCAACCGCGCCTTCGACCAGGTGCTCCTGGACGTGGCGATGCAGGGCCTGCCGGTCACGATCGTGCTGGACCGGGCCGGGATCACCGGGCCCGACGGCCCCAGCCACCACGGCATGTGGGATCTGGCGATCCTGTCGGCGGTGCCGGGCCTGCGGGTGGCCGCGCCGCGCGACGGCCGCCGCCTGCGCGAGCTGCTGGAGGAGGCCGTGGACTGCGCGGGCCCGGCGGCGCTGCGCTTCCCCAAGGCGAGCGCGGGCATCGAGCTGGCCGCGGTGGAACGTTCCGAAGGCATGGACGTGCTCTGGAGCAGCGGGCACGACGTGCTGCTGATCGCGATCGGGGCGATGGCGGAGCCCTGCCTCGAGGCGGCGGCCATGCTGAGCGCGGAAGGGGTGGGGGTGAGCGTGCTCGACCCGCGCTGGGTGCTGCCCGTCACGCCCGGCCTGCGGCAGGCGGTGGGAGCGCACCAACTGGTCGTCACGGTGGAGGACGGGGTCGTGACCGGCGGCGCGGGGGCGGTCATCGGGCAGGAGTGCGGCACCGGTCAGCGGATGCGGCATCTCGGGCTGCCCCCGGCCTTCATCCAGCACGGGTCACGGGACCAGTTGCTGACGGAGGCGGGGCTGACCGGTCCCGGGATCGCGCATGCCGTACGGAAGGAGCTGGCCCGATGATGATCGACCTCGGGATGCCGTCGAAGAGGCGGCGGGTCTCGCGACAGGTGATGGTGGGCGGCGTGCCCGTCGGCGGCGGAGCGCCGGTGAGCGTGCAGTCGATGACCACCACGCCCACGCACGACGTCAACGCCACGCTGCAGCAAATCGCCGAGCTGACGGCGGCCGGCTGCCAGATCGTACGGGTGGCGGTGCCCACACACGACGACGCGGAGGCGCTGCCGGAGATCGCCCGCAAGTCGCAGATCCCGGTGGTGGCCGACATCCACTTCCAGCCGCGCTACGTCTTCGCCGCGATCGACGCCGGGTGCGCGGCGGTGCGCGTCAATCCGGGCAACATCAAGAAGTTCGACGATCGGGTGGCCGAGATCGCGCGGGCGGCGTCGGCGGCGGGGGTGCCGATCAGGATCGGGGTCAACGCCGGCTCCCTGGACCCCCGGCTGCTGGCCAAGTACGGCAGGGCCACGCCGGAGGCGCTGGTGGAGTCGGCGTTGTGGGAGTGCTCGCTGTTCGAGGAGCACGGCTTCCTGGACGTGAAGATCTCGGTCAAGCACCACGACCCGGTGGTGATGGTCGCCGCCTACCGGCAGCTCGCGGCGCGCTGCGACTACCCGCTGCACCTGGGCGTGACCGAGGCGGGGCCGCTCATGCAGGGGACGGTCAAGTCGGCGGTGGCCTTCGGCGTGCTGCTGGCCGAGGGCGTGGGCGACACGATCCGGGTCTCGCTGTCGGCGCCGCCGGTGGAGGAGGTCAAGGTCGGCATCGGCATCCTCGAATCGCTGGGGTTGCGGCAGCGAAAACTGGAGATCGTCTCGTGCCCGTCCTGCGGACGGGCACAGGTGGACGTCTATCGCCTGGCCGAGGAGGTCACGGCCGGTCTGGAGGACTTCCCGTTCCCGCTACGGGTCGCGGTCATGGGCTGCGTGGTCAACGGCCCGGGCGAGGCCCGCGAGGCGGACCTGGGCGTGGCGTCGGGCAACGGCAAGGGGCAGATCTTCGTGAAGGGCGAGGTGGTCAAGACCGTCTCGGAGTCGCGGATCGTGGAGACCCTGATCGAGGAGGCCCTGCGGCTGGCCGGGGACTCGGCGGCGGATTCTCAGTAGGAGCTCCTTCGGGGTGCGGCGGTCGGACGGCGGGACAAGTTGGCGCGGCCGGTGGGCTGGATCTCGCGCACGGCGTGCTCACGCTTGCCGTGCTTGCCCTTGGCCTGCTCGGCGGTGGCGCCGGTGATCGAAGCGGGGAGCTTGATTCGCATCTGGTGATTCCTTCGCTCTGAAGCACTACGTTTGAAGTGCTGTCAACGTAGTACTACACACGAAGTGGTGTCAACCCTCCTTCTGAAGAACCCCTGAAGATCTCCCCCAAAACCCGACATATGGTGATGAGTGGTGAACAATTACTGACTACCGTTTTCGGGAGGTCAGGACGTGAGTCAACTCAGCAGACGCGCCTTCATCGCCGGTACGGCTGCCGCCGCCGCGGTCACCAGCGGCCCGGCGTCCGCGGCCACGCGCCCCAAACGCCCCAACATCCTGCTCATCGTCACCGACGATCACCGGAAGGAGACCGAGTGGGCGATCCCCTCGATCGTCAGCCTCATCGGCGGCCAGGGGGTTGATTTCTCCCACGGCTGCGTGACCACGCCGCTGTGCTCGCCGTCCCGCTCCTCGATCATGACCGGGCGCCTGGCCCGCCATCACGGGGTCGTCGACAACAGCGCGCCGGAGCGGCTCGACCAGGACACCACCGTCCAGAGCCACCTCCGGGCGGGCGGCTACCGCACCGGGCTGTACGGCAAGTACCTCAACGCCTGGGACATCAGCCAGGCCCCGCCGCACTTCGACGACTTCGCCATCATGCGCCCGGCCTACCGGCGGGCCCAGTGGAACGTCAACGGCACCGTCGGCCGCCGCCCCGGCTACACCACCACGCTGATCAGGCAGCACGCGCTGGCGTTCATGCGGGCCAACAAGGACGACCCGTGGTTCCTGTACCTGTCGCCGTACGCCTCCCACGGGCCGAACACCCCGGAGGACAAGTACGCCGACCTCGAGGTGCCGCCCTGGGACGGCAACCCGGCCGTGGCCGAGACCGACAAGAGCGACAAGCCCCCCTACATCCAGCGAGCCTCGGCCGACCTGGCCCGCGGGCGCGAGGTCCGCCAGGCCCAGTTGCGCACGCTCCGCTCGGTGGACGACATGTTCAAGGCGATCAGAGCCGAGCTGGTGGCGCAGGGCAAGCTGGACGACACACTGATCATCTTCATCGGCGACAACGGCTTCAGCTGGGCCGAGCACGGCCACGTCGGCAAGAGCGTGCCCTACCGGCCGGCCTTCCGGGTGCCGTTCTACCTGTCGTGGCCCGCCGGGGGCTTCGGCCAGGGCAGGGCGGACGACCGGCTGGCCGCCAACATCGACATCGCGCCGACGATCCTGGACGCCGCCGGGATCGCGCCGCGCGGCCGCATGGACGGCTTCTCGCTCCTGACCGGCCGCCGCCGCGACCTCGCGTTCCTGGAGTACCACGGCCGCCCCGACGGCACCGGGCCCGGCCTATGGGCGGCGGTCTACACCGGCACCCGCATCTACACCGAGTACTACGACGGAGCCGGCGAGGTGATCTTCCGCGAGTACTACGACCTGGGCAAGGATCCCCATCAACTGGAGAACCTCCTACGCCCCGGCGACCGGCCCCCCGCCGACCTGGCCGCCCGGCTGACCGCCGCCCGCAGGTTGTAGGCAGAACTCGTTGCCCTCCGGGTCGGCCATGACGATCCAGTTCTCGTGCCGGCCCGTCTCCCGCGCGCCGAGGCCGAGCAGGCGCTCCCGCTCGGCCTCGAGGTCGGCCGCCCTGACGTCGAGGTGCACCCGGTTCTTGACCAGCTTGGGCTCGGGGACCTTCACGAAGAAGATCCGCGGCGCCCCGTCCGGCCCTTCGACCAGCACGGTCGGGTCGTCCTCCGGGCCGGACAGGCCCATGGCGCTCAGGCGGCGCAGTTCCTCCTCGTCGTACGGCGCCACCGCGTACCCGTCGAGCAGGGCGGCCCAGAACCTGGCCTGGGAAGCGGGATGACGGCAGTCGATGACGAGGTCATGAAGCTGAGCCATCGGCCCATAGTGGCAGTCTGAGCCGGAACAGCGCGCCCGACGCCGACTCTTCGCAGGTCAGGGTGCCGCCGTGGGCCAGCGCCAGGCCGCGGGCGATGGGCAGGCCGAGACCGGCGCCGCCGGAGGCGGTGTCGTGGCGGACGAAGCGGTGGAAGATCAGCTCGCGGGCCGAGGGCGGGACCCCGGGCCCGGTGTCGGTCACGTCGACCACCGCGTGCACGTCGCGGCGGGCGACCGTCATCGTGATGGCGCCGCCGGGCGGGGTGTGGCGGCGGGCGTTGTCGAGGAGGTTGGCCAGCACCTGGCCGAGCCGCTGGGCGTCGCCGATCACCATCGCCTCCTGCCCGGCCACGCTCACCATGAGGTCGGGATCGCGCAGCCGTACGTGCTCGGCTTCGGCTTCGCACAGGGCACGCAGCTGGACGGGCTCGCGGTGCAGGCCGAGACCGGCGTCGATCCTGGCCAGCGCAAGGAGGTCGTCCACCAGGCGCCCGGCCCGGCGGGTCTCGCGCACCAGCAGGAGCTGCATGCGCTCGCGCTCCTCGGCCGGCATCGCCTGCGGCGCCTGCAGCACCGCCTCCGCCGTGGCCTGGATGCCGGCCAGCGGGGTGCGCAGCTCGTGGGCGACGTCGGCGAGGAACTGGCGGGAGCGGTTCTCCGACTCGCGGGCCTGTCGTTCGGCGCCCTCCAGCGCGTCGAGCATGGAGTCGAAGGCGGCGGCGGTGCGTCCCAGCTCGGTGTCCCTGCGCTCGGGGGTGAGGCGCTTGCCGCGCTCCCCCAGCGCGATCTGCCGGGCCAGGTCCGCCATGTCGTCCATCGGCCGGGTGGCGTGCCGTATCGTCACCGGCAGCACGAAGCCCAGCGCCGCGAGCGCGGCGATCCCGGCTATCAGCATGAGCATGCGCAGCGTGTTCCGGGTGGCGTCGATGGCCTCGGTGTCGGCGTAGAGGGTGAGCAGCGCACCGCTCGGCAGCCGCCTGGTCAGGGTGGGGGTGCCGAGGTTGGGCTGGAAGCCGCCGAGCGTGTGCTGCCGGCCGGCCAGGTCGACCAGCATCACCTCGATCCCGGCGCCGCTGAGCCGCCGCACCAGCCGGTCGGCGCGGACGTTGCGCCGGTCGAGCTGGACGGCGAACTGCACCCGATCGGCCAGCCGGTCCTCGGTCTGGGTGGTGGCCAGGAAGCCGAACAGCGCGTCCACGGCCACCAGCAGCACGACGAGCGTGGCGGCGACGACGAGGAGCGTGGAGCTGGTGACCCTGCCGCGCAGCGAGCCGCTGCGCCAGCCGTACCCTCTCATCGAGGTCCGTCCAGGACGTAGCCGAGGCCGCGCACGGTGTGCAGCACGCGCTCGCCCGTGCTCTCAAGTTTCCTGCGTAACGCGCTGACGTGCACTTCGACGAGGTTGGGATCGTAGGCGTCGTATCCCCAGACGCTGGTGAGCAACTGCGTCTTGCTGAGCACCTGGCCCCGGTGGAGCGCGAGGTGGCCGAGCAGGCGCAGCTCGGTCCTGGTCAGCTCGACCGGACGGCCGTCGCGCAGCACGATGCCCTTGTCCACGTCGATGATCAGGTTGCCGATCTGCAACGTCGAGGGGGTACGGCGCAGCCGCCGCAGCACGGCGCCGACCCGGGCGGTCAGCTCGGCCAGCTCGAACGGTTTGACCACGTAGTCGTCCGCCCCGGCCTGCAGCCCGCGCAGCCGGTCGGCGACGCCGTCCCGGGCGGTGAGCACGATGACGCCGGCGTCGCTGCGCCCGCGCACCACGTCCAGCAGGGCGAAGCCGTCGCGGCCGGGCAGCATGAGGTCGATCACGACCAGGTCGGGCTGGAAGACGTTGAGCTCCTGCTCGAAGCCGGTGCCGTCGGGCAGCCCGCGGGCCACGTACCCGGCCGAGCCCAGCCCGGACAGCACGGCCAGCCGGATGGCCTCCGCGTCCTCGACCACCATCACCCGCGCCGAACTGGTCATTCGGTCATTATCCGGGTCCACCCTTCCGGACAAAACGCCCTTAAGGCAATCTTCAGCCTTCCCAGACGTCCTCAACGTACCGGCCGCTCGCCCGCAGCTCCTCCAGCCACTCCTCGCTCGCGGCCCCGCCGGTGCGCTCGGCATGGATGCGGGCCAGCGCCGCCCGCACCCCGGGAGCCATGCGGCGCCCGTCCCCGCAGACGTACACGCGGCCGCCCGCGTCGAGCACCTCCGCGACCTCGTCCGCCTCCTCGAGCAGCCGATCCTGCACGAACCGCCCGCCGGGGACCTCGCTGAAGACCGGGCGCAGGCTCACCACCCCCGCGGCCTCGGCCTCCTCCAGCTCGGCTCGGTGCAGATAGTCGAGCTCCGGTGCGTCACACCCGAAGTAGCACAGCAGCCCGCCCCGCGCCCCGCGGCGCAACCGGTCCTGGATCACCCCGCGGAACGGCGCCAGCCCGGTGCCCGCGCTGACCAGGATCGCCGGGCTCGCCGCGTCCGCCAGCTCCCGGAAGCCCTCCGGCCCCGGCACGACCCGCGCGAGCACCCGCTCCCCCGGCGCCGCCTCGGCCAGGTGATGCGAGGCCACGCCGTGGAACCACCCCGCCCCGGTACGGCTCGGCCCGGCCACCCGGGAGACCATCAGGTCCACGGCGTCCGGCTGGACCAGCGGGGAGGTGGAGATGGAGTAGTTGCGCGGCCGCAACGCCGGCATGAGCTCCAGGAACACCTCGAACGGCAGCTCGCAGGCCGGATGCCCGGCCAGCAGATCCAGGACCGTGGCGGCGGCCGGATCGACGGCGGCCAGCCTCGCCCGGGTGTGCGGGCATTGGGTGTGGGCGATCAGGACGTCCAACTGGTGCCGGGTCGCCGGACGCTGCAGCTCCAGGAACCCGGTCAGCAGCTCGCGCACCGTGACCGGGGTGTCGAGCGGCAGCAGGGTCCGGGTACGGCGGGCGGCGCGCAGCCGTACCCGCTGGGCGAGGTCGAGACCGAAGCGGGCGGCGGCCCGCTCGGCCAGCTCGGGCGGGTTCTCCGGCAGGACGGCCAGGTGGTCGCCGGTGCGATAGGTGACACCCTCGGGGAGCTGGAGGCGCACGTGCTGCTTCTGGCGGGCGTCCGGGTGGGTGAGCGGCTCGGCCAGCAGGACCTTCATCGGGAGCACCCCGTAGTGCGCGGCCCTCTCCTCGGCCGGGGACTTGGTCACGGTCTCGAGGGTGAAAACCGGTTCGTGCTCAGCGGCCTTCTCCGCGGCCGCCTCCCGGCCAGCCGCCCCCTGTCCGGCCGGCTCTTGGACGGCCGGATCTTGGACGGCGCCCGGCAGCGCCGGCCAGAGCGCGGCAGACCAGGCGTCCACGGCGCCAGAGAGGTCGCCCGAGGCGTCCACCACCCCGCGCTCGGCCAGGCGGACGGCGCCCGCCTCGGCCAGCCGCTCGTCGATCAGCCGGGGCACGCGCTGGAAGGTAGCCGCCCAGTTGCGGTCGCCCACCCCCAGCACCGCGTACGGCGTGCCCGGCAGCCCGTCCTTGACCGACACCCACTCCACGAACCGGGCGGCGTCGTCGGTCGGCCGCCCGTTGTAGGAGGCGGCCACGATGACGACCGGGGTCTCGCCCAGGGCGTCCACGGCCTCGTCCAGCGGGGCGACGGTGGTGGTGAAGCCGCGTTCCTCCGCCTCGGCGGCCAGGTCGCGGGCGATGGCCGAGCAGGTGCCCATGTTCGAGCCGTGGAGGAAGGTGATCGCGGCGCCGGGGGCCGCGCGAACCCCCGTGACGGCAGCGGACGTGACGGCGGCGGACGTGACGGCGGCGGACGTGAGGGCGGCGGACGTGGCCGGAGCGGCCCGCACGCGCCGGTCGGCGGCCGTGCGCGGCTCGACGAGCAGGGTGAAGCCGTCGGGCTTGAGCGTCAGCGTCTCCTTGACCTTCAGCTCGTAGCCGGCGTGGTCGATCAGATGGAAGCGGTGTGCCAGCAGCCCCAGCACCAGGGTCGCCTCGTGCAGCGCGAACTGCCGCCCGATGCAGGCCCGCTCCCCGCTGCCGAACGCCTTGAACGCGTGCGGCGGCCGGGCGTCCTGCCGGTCGGGGGCGAAGCGATCGGGGTCGAACAGCTCCACGTTGCGGCCCCAGACCGGGTCGCGGTGCAGCGCGGGCGTCAGCACGATGAGCGAAGCGCCCGCCTTGACCGGGTACCGCCCGCCGATGACCGTGTCCTCCAGTGGCTCGACGGCGAACGCCGGGGCGGTCGGCCACAGGCGCAGGCTCTCCAGCAGCACCTGCCGGGTGTAGGTCAGGCGGCCCACGTCGGCCCAGGTGGGGTCCGGCTCGTCGGCGCCCCAGAGCGTGTCGGCCTCCTCCTGCACCTTGGCCAGCACCGCCGGGTTCTTGGCCAGGTAGTACAGCGCGAACGACAGGGCGCCCGAGGTGGTCTCGTGCCCGGCGATCAGGAAGGTGATCACCTGGTAGCGGATGTTGAGGTCGTCGAGGGGTTCGCCGGTGACCGGGTCGGTGCTGTGCAGCATGCGGCCGAGCAGGTCGCCGGTGCTCCGGTCGCCGGACTGCCTGCGCTGCCTGATGACCTCGTCGACCAGGTCCTCCATGACGCGCAGGTCCTCGTGGAAGCGCCGGGTGCGCCTGCCGTAGAGGAAGTCGAGGCCGGGGATGAAGCTGCCCTTGGCCTGGCCGTACGACAGCGCGCCGACCAGCGCGCCGATGAACGGGTGGGGTTCGGCACGGGTGAAGGACTCGAAGTCGTGGCCGAATCCGCACAGCCCGATGGTGTCGAGTGTCAGCCGGGTCATGTCGGCGCTGACCTCCACGGGCCGCCGGCCCGCCCGCGCCCAGGCGGTCACCAGGTTCCCGGCGACGCCGAGCATGGTCGCGTGGTAGCCGCGCATCGCGGTGACGGAGAAGGCGGGCAGCAGGATGTCGTGGGCCTTGCGCCAGTTCGGCTCGCCGGAGTAGGCGGTGAACAGGCCGTCTCCGGCGAGCGGGCGCAGGTTGACCAGGTCGGAGTGGACGTTCTTGCGGAAGCGGCGCTCGTCGCACAGCTCGGTGACCAGGTCGAGCCCGGTGACGAGCACGACCTCCTCGCCGAAGGCGCTCATCGTGAAGATCGGGCCCCAGGTGCGGGCCAGCTCGCACAGGTGGGCGACCTGGCGGTCGGCCGGCACGCTGAGCGCGTGGCCGGCGAACGGCAGGGCGGGCGGCGACGGGATGACGGCAGCGGTCACGTGAACGTCCCTTCTTCCGGTGTCACCGCCAGGCTAGCACGCGACTTTGTCATCCGACTAAGTCGATTGAACAATCACAGCTCCTGGGCCGCCACGCCCTCCTCGTAACCCGGATAGACGGGCTTCCAGCCCAGCTCCCGCTTGGCCTTGTCGTTCGAGACCCGCATCCGGGTGTCGAACATCAGCGTGGCGAAGTACGGCGCGGCCATCCGCATCAGCCAGCGCGGCAGCGCCCGCGGTGGCCGGGCGCCGACGGCCCTGGCATGAGCGCCGAGCATCTCACCCCAGGTCACCGGGGTGTCGTCCACGATGTTGTAGGCCGCGCCCGCCGTACCCCGCTCCAGAGCCGCGACCGTCGCGGCGGCGGCGTCGGCCAGGTGGATCCACGGCACCATGCCGCCCCCGCCCCTGGGTGCGGGCAGCTTGCCCGCGCGCAGCATGGCCGCGAAGACGCGCGAGCCCTCCAGCCCGTAGAAGGCGCCGTACCGCAGCGAGACGCCGCCGAAGGCGAAGACCCGCTCCTCGTTGACCCGCATCGCCGCCACCACGGCGTCCCCCTTGGCGCCGCGCTCGACGCCGAACGGGTCCTCCTCGGTGAGCACCCGGTCGCCGTGGTCGTAGTAGCCGTAGCCGGGGACCATCGACTGCGTCACGAACCGCCGGGCCCCGATCGCCGCGGCCACGTCGAGCAGGTGGGCGGTCCCGGTCGTGCGCAGGAGGTTGGTCGTCTCCAGGTCCCGGTACCTGGCCGGGGCCTTGCTCAGCGCGGTGAGCTCGTGGACGACGGCGTCGGCGGCGAGGCCGTCCACGGCCCGCAGCAGTCCCTCGCGGTCGAGCACGTCGGCGACGACCGTCCGGGCGCCGGGCACGACGGCCCCGGGCGACCGGGTCAGGGCCAGCACCTCGTGACCCGCCTCCCGCAGCGCCGCGACGAGCGGCTTGCCGATGGCTCCCGTGGCTCCGGCGACGAGCACCTTCATGTCAGTTTCCCTTCCTCAGCACGCGGTCACCCCCGACGACGAGCGGACGGGGTCCCGTTGTGACATCGCGGCTGCCCGCGAAGGAGAGCCGATAGGGTGCGGGCATGGCTCACGTCCCCGCCGCCGAGCGGCGCCCTCAGCTCGTTGAGGCCGCGATCGGGCTCATGGCCCGGGAAGGCGTCGCCGCGG
Source organism: Nonomuraea typhae (assembly GCF_009760925.1). GTDB lineage: Bacteria > Actinomycetota > Actinomycetes > Streptosporangiales > Streptosporangiaceae > Nonomuraea > Nonomuraea typhae. The sequence goes on along the minus strand of NZ_VRLV01000007.1, from coordinate 72,318 downwards.
GGAGCACCCGGGCCATCGCCGCCGAGGCGGGGGTGGCGCAGGCGATGGTGCACTACATGTTCGGCTCCAAGCAGGAGCTCTACCGCGGCGTGCTGGAAGAGCTCATCAGGACGCTCGTCAGCCGGGTCGAGGCGGCCATGCCGGAGGACGGCACGGACTTCCGGGAGACGATCGCGGCGCTGGTGCGGGAGTTGTGGCGCACGGTCACCGAGGAACGGGAGAAGTACATCCTGTTCCTGGAGCTGACCCTGCTCTCCCTGCGGGACCCGGTGCTGCGCAAGGCCGCCTCCTGCTACACGCTGAGCCTCGACGCCATCGCCGCGCGGCTGCTGACGGAGGCGGCCGAACGCGCGGGCCAGCCCCTCGCCCTGCCCGCCGAGGTGGTCGCGCGGTACTTCATCAGCGGGTTCGACGGCATCGTGCTGCGCTTCCTCGAAGAGGAGGATCCGGGACCCGCAGCGGCGATCCTGGAACACTTCCTCGACAGCACGGTCGCCCTGGCCACCGGGAGGATCTGAATGGAACAACCGCGCATCCGGGTCTCCGCCTACGCGATGATCACCGCCGGCGACCGGCTGTTACTGACCCGCCTGTCGGAGAGCTCCCCGATCTTCGAACCAGGCGAGTGGCACCTGCCCGGCGGCGGCATCGACCCCGGCGAGCAGCCGGAGGAGGCCCTGGCCAGGGAGGTGCGCGAGGAGACCGGGCTCGAGCTGACCGGCGCCCGGCTGGTGGGCGCGCGCAGCTACGCGGTGCGGCGGCTGGGCGTGTACTGGCACCTGATCGGCCTGTTCCACACCGCCGAGGTGGCGTCGGGCTCGCCCGAGGTGATCGAGGTGGACGGCACCACGGACGCGGTGGCCTGGCTGCCGATCCCCGACCTGGGCGGCAGTGTGGAGATCTCCCCCGCCGTGACCGACGCCCTGCGCATGCTCTGACGCCGACCGGGAGCCGACATGCCGATCACCAACTGGGCGGGCAACGTCACCTTCGGCGCCGCCCGCGTGCACCGGCCCGCCACCCTCGGCGACCTGCGCCACCTGGTCGCCACCAGCCGCCGCGTGCGCGCGCTCGGCAGCGGCCACTCCTTCAGCCTCGTCGCCGATACCGTCCACGACCTGGTCCGCCTGGACGCTCTGCCCGGGTCCGTCGAGATCGACACCGCGACGTCGACCGCCGCCGTCTCGGCCGGCCTGCGCTACGCCGACGTCGCCGAACACCTGCACCACGCCGGATACGCGCTGGCCACCCTGGCCTCGCTGCCGCACATCTCCGTCGCCGGATCCTGCGCCACCGCCACCCACGGCTCCGGCGACGGCTCCCGCTGCCTGGCCGCCGCGGTCGTCGCCGTCGAGATGGTCGGCCCGGAAGGCGACCTCGTCACCCTCAGCCGCGACCACGACCCCGGCGTCTTCCCCGGCGCCGTCGTCGCCCTCGGCGCGCTCGGCATCGTCACCCGGCTGACGCTGGAGATCGAGCCCGCCTACGAGGTGGCCCAGCGGGTCCGCCTCGACGTGCCGCTCACCGAGGTGGCCGACTGTTTCGACGAGGTGTTCGGCGCCGCCTACAGCGTCAGCACGTTCACCGACTGGCGCAGCGGCCGGGCCGCGGTCTGGCTCAAACACCGCCTCGACGCCCCCGGGCCCCGGCCGGAGAGCGGCTGGGCCGGCGGGCGGGCCGCGGAGCGCCCGATGCATCCGGTGCCCGGGATGCCGGCGCGGGCCTGCACCAAGCAACAGGGCGTGCCCGGCCCCTGGCACGAACGGCTGCCGCACTTCCGCCCCGCCCACGCGCCCAGCGCCGGGCAGGAGTTGCAGTCGGAGTACTACCTGCCCAGGCAGGCGGCGGGCAAGGCGTTCGCGGCCATCGCGGAGATCGGCCCGCTCGTGGCGCCCGTGCTGCACATCTCCGAGGTGCGCACGGTCCGCGGCGACGATCTGTGGCTCAGCCCCGCCTACGACCGCGACTCCCTCACGATCCACTTCACGTGGATCAGGGACACCGCCGCGGTCATGCCGGCGCTGCGCGCGGTCGAGGAACGGCTCCTGCCGCTGGGCGCCCGGCCGCACTGGGGCAAGCTGACCACCGCCCGGCCCCGGCAGATCGGCGCCCTCTACGAGCGGGCCGCCGACTTCGCCCGGCTCAGGCGCCGGCTCGACCCCCCGGGCAAGTTCCGCAACGCCTACGTGGACGCCCTCTTCCCCGCCTGACCGGTCAGAACTTGGCCCGCAGCTCGTCCACCCTGGCCCGCCACGCCTTGGCCTCGATGTCGGTGAAGATGGCTTCGGCACGGTCCAGCCGTACCCCTGCCGCGTCCGGATCGTTCCCGGCCAGCGCCAGCTCGGCCAGCGCCAGCAGCGACTGACCCTCGCACAACTGGCTGCCGCCCAGGCAGGCGGACATCAGGGCGTCGCCGAGCAGGGGCTGCGCGCCCACGAAGTCGCCCTGGGCCAGCCGTACCCGGCCGATGCCGAGCAGCGCGAACGCCTCGCCGATCGAGTCGTTCATGCTGGTCGCGGTGAACAGGGCGGCGTCGAACGACTCCTCGGCCTCCGTCAGCCGCCCGCGCGTGAGCATCGCCTCGCCCAGCCGGTAGCGCACCTGCGCCTCGATCCGGCTCGACCCGGTGCGCACGCAGATCGCCAAGGACTCACGCAGGTACGGCTCGGCCTCCTCCGGCCGTCCGGACTCCAGGTGGATCTGGGCGATGTTGCGCAGCACGTGCGCCTCCCCCACGAGGTCGCCCGCGCCGCGCAGGTCCTTCAGCGCCTGCTCGTACCAGTCCTGGGCCACCGAGTACTGGCCCTTGGTGCGCTCGATGAAGGCCAGGTGGCGCAGGACCAGGCCGCGGCCGTGGATGTCGCCGCTGGCCTCGAACCAGGCGCGGGCCGCCTCCAGGTTCTGCTGCGCCTCGGCCAGCCGCTGCTCGACGAGCTCCAGGCCGCTGAGGGAGTAGCGCACGACGGCCTCGCCGCGTTTGTCGCCGGCCCGCCGTACCGCGCCCCACGCTATCTCGTGGGTCTCGCGCCACGCCTGCCGGTAGGAGCGGGTCTCGAACAAGGTCACGGAGGTGACGGCCAGGTCCCAGCACAACTCGTGCAGGCCGAGCCTGGCGGCCTGGTGCACGCCGGAGACCAGGTTCGTCAGCTCTGTTTGAAACCATTCGATCGGGTCGGCGATCAGGCTCTCGACCAGCTCCTCCGGCAGGGTCCACGGCTCGACGGCGGAGTGCAGGATCGTGTAGTCGCCGCCGTATGCCTGGCGGTGGGCCCGGCCCGCGAGGTGCAGCCAGCAGCGCAGCAGCCGGTGCAGCGCCTCCTCCTGCTCCTCCAGCGGGATCTCGCGGGCCAGCAGCTCGCGCACGTAGGTCCTGGTCAGGTCGTGCAGGCGGTAGCGCACCTGCTGGTCGTCGCGCACGACGATGTCGACCAGCCGCTCCTCGACCAGCGTCTCCAGGATGTCGGTGGCCACGTACGGGTCCATGTCAAGCAGCGGGCCGGCGATCCAGCCGGCGAAGTCCACCTCGTCGAGGGCGCCGAGCAGCAGCACGAGCCGGGCGGCGGGCGGGTCGAGCTCCTGGCAGGAGATCGAGATCGTGGCGCGGACGCTGGCGTCGCCGAGGATCAGCTCGTCCAGGCGGCGCCGCTCGTCGGCGAGCCTGCGCACCATCTGGTCGATCGGCCAGTGCTGGCGCATGGAGAGCTTGGCCGCCACGATGCCGAGGCCGAGCGGCAGGTGGCCGCAGGCTTCCGCCAGCCGCCTGGCGGCCGCCTCCTGGGTCATGACCCGGGCCTCGCCGATCACCTGCGAGAGCAGTTCGAGGCTGGTGTTCTCGTCGAAGACGTCCAGGTCCACGTGGTGGGCGCCGTGCAGGCCGATGACCGAGCGGCGGCTGGTGACCAGGAGCGCGCAGCGCGGCTCGGCGGGCACCAGCGGCAGGATCTGCCGCGCGCTGGCGGCGTCGTCGAGCACGACGAGCACCCGGCGGTTGGCCATGACGCTGCGGTACATGGTGCCGAGCTCGACGATGCCGCTCGGCAGCACCGACGGCGCGACGCCGAGCGAGCGCAGCAGCCGCTCCAGCACCTGCTCGGCCGGGACCGGGTGGCCGTCGGCGTCGCGCAGGTGCACGTAGAGCTGGCCGTCGGGGAACTCCTCGCGCGCCTTGTGCGCGGCGTGTACGGCGAGGGCCGTCTTGCCCACCCCGCCGGGTCCGGTGACCATGACCACCGCGGCCCGGTGGACCTGCCCAGGGTTGACCAGGCGGTCACGGACCTCCCTGATGACCTCGTCGCGGCCGACGAAGTTGGACGGCGCGGCGGGCAGCTGGTGCGGCACGATCTTCGTCGGCTCCGAGGCGGGGGCGGCCAGGGAGGGATCCTGCGACAGGATGGCCTGCTCGAGCTGGCGCAGCTCCTCGCCCGGGCTCAGCCCGTGCTCCTCGACCAGTGTGTACTGCACGTTCCGCAGCACCTCCAGCGCCTCGACCTGCCGGTCGGCGCGGTAGAGCGCCAGGGCGAGCTGCATGTGGAGTTCCTCGCGCAGCGGGTGCACGGCGACCAGTTCCTTGAGCTCGCCCAGCAGCTCGTGGTGGCGCTGCAGGCGCAGCTCCAGGTCGATGCACTCCTGCAGCGCGACGAAGCGTTCCTCGTTGTGCCGGGTCGCGGCGGCCTGCACGCGCCGGCTGTTGATGCCTTCCAGCGCCTCGCCCCGCCACAGGGCCAGGCCCGCGCGGAACTCGTTGACCGCGCCTTCGAGATCCTGGGCACGGGCGGCCTCGCGGCCCCGGGTGATGTGCCGGCGGAAGCGGGTCAGATCGAGGCAGTCCTCCGGAATCCGGATGAGGTATCCGGCGGAATGGGTGACGATGACCTCACTGTCGGTGTATTTGGCGAACCAGCTGCGCAACTGGGAGATGCAGATTTGCACCTGGGCGTCGGCCGTCTTCGGCGGCTCGTCGCCGTACAGCGCCTCGATCAGCCGGCCGGTGGTGACCACCCGGCCAGGCTCGAGTAACAACATCACCAGCACGATCTGGCGTCGGCGGCCCTCGATATCCACCTTGGTTCCGGCGAATACTTCGAGCGGCCCAAGCACCCGAAACTCGAGGATCAACGCCCACCTTCTCACTTGACAAAGAGTTACCGTTGATCTGCAGAGGTCACTATATGCGCGAATTATGGCAATGTGGAGCGCCAGCTTGGCGCACGGGGGCCTAGGCGCGCACCAATGCCAACATACGAGTTAATCTCGCAAACTCAACGGGTGCCACCCGCCGAAACCAGCAGATGGCACCCGTCAGGTTACGACTAGCGCTCCGTCCAGGTGTGGAATCCGGCCCCGAGCTCCACCAGAAGGTCGAAGGCGAACTCCATTCCCGACTCTGCGTTCGACATCAGGACCACTCCGGCGCCCGTTTCGAGACCCACCCCCGAATAGCAGTGATATCCGGGCGCCGTCCCGGTGTGCCCGAACCAGCGCACACCGTCCGCCTCCCGGACCACGGTGCCCAGCCCGTGGACGGTGCCCGGGACGGGGGTCAGCAGCTGGGTGGCCGCCCAGCGGTCGAGCAGCACGCCGGTGCCCGCGTACGCCCGCTGGATCTCCGTGGCCACCCTGGCCAGGTCCTCCGCGCTGGTCCACAGTCCGGCCGGGCAGCCGGACAGCGGCCTGCCCCGCCGGTCGTGGCCCGTGGCCGCCTTCGGCAGGCGCGCGTCGTAGCCGCTGTGCCGCATGCCCAGGGGGTCGAAGACCAGCTCCCGCATGAGCCCGGGCAGATCCCTGCCCGTCAGCGCGCAGAGCACCCGCTCGACCACCTTGCCGCCCTCGGGCGTGCGCGTGAGCAGGACGCGCAGGGTCAGACCGGGGCGCACCCCCGGGGCACTGAGGTAGTGGTTGACGTCCTCGTCCAGATCGGCGACCCCCTCGCGGGCCAGCCGGAGGACGGCCAGCGCGGTGACGTGCTCGCCTGCCGTACCCGCGCAGAAGACCGTGTCCCGGCGCACCGGGAGCCCGGTGGTGGCCGAGGCAAGCCCCTCGCCCCACGCCTCGGCCACCACGCCATCGGCCACCAGCGCGACAGCCGCGCCGGGCACGCGGTGCCGGTGCATGCGCAGCAACGTGGCCGGAATTCCGGGGAAGAACCGGTCGAGAAACGCCCGCCCGCGTGGCGTGTGCCGCCCGGACGGGATGAGCAGCGCCACGACCCGGTCCAGGAAGCGCTCGGCCAGCGCGCTCACGGTCTCCTCTCGGTACTGGGCGGGCGAGTAGGCCCAGGTGACCTGCAGAACCTCGTCCACCACGGCCGCGCGGACCTCGATGAGGTGCGAGCGCCCCGGGCAGGACTCGGGCGTGAGCCGGGTGAACACACCCGATCCCCGCGGGACCACGCCCTCGTAGGCGAAGCTGATCGGGGCCGCCGCGCGCCCGCCCGCCAGGCCGTGGCCGACGCCCTGGCAGGGCGTGGTGCGCAGGACCTCACGCACCGCCTTGACGCAGCGGTCGGTGTCCAGGGCGTCACGCAGGTGCACGTGGAAGGGGTGGACGACGGTGAACGGGCCGACCGTCCTGGACAGGTCCACGCCGGCGAAGGGCGGCACGCGGCCGTCGCGCTCCAGATCCAGGTGGACGTCGGGACGCCCGGTGTGATCGGCGACCGTCTGGGCCAGGGCGGTGACCAGAAGGTCGTGGACCTCCTTGGCCAGCAGGGCCCGCGTGTAAGCGGGGTCGAGGGTGCGCACCAGCGTGGCCGCGTCCGCGTGCGTCACGCCCGGGTGGTCCACGGGGAAGGACGCCGGCTCCGGTCGTGGCGTGCGCCAGTAGGCGGCCTCGGCGGCGAACTCCGGCGCGGCCGCATGCCCGGCCAGGCGCTCGGCCCAGCGGCGGAAGGGGGTGGTCCGGGCCGGAAGCGGGCCGCCCTGGTAGGCCGTGGCCAGGTCGTCGAGCAGGATGTCCCAGGAGGCCGCGTCGACGGCCAGGCGGTGAACAGTGATCGTCAGGTCCCGTCCGTCCAGGCTGGCGCGCAGCATCGGCCCGCGCGCCGGATCGACGCACCGGCCGCCGGGCGGCCGGGGGCCGTCGAGGAGCGGGTCGGCGCTCTCCCTCTCGGCGACGTGCTGCCGCCAGCCGCCCGGCGTCCTGCGCAGGCGCAGCCGCAGGGCGTCGTGGTGGGCGATCAGCCGGCCCAGGGCCGCCCGCAGGCGATCGGGGTCGGGAGGTTCGCCCCAGCGCAGCCGTACCGACTGGGAGTCGAGCCCGCCGATCGTGGTGAAGCGCCGCTGCACCGGCGTGAGCGGCACCTCGCCCTTCACCCGGCGAAGATTGGGCACCTGCTCACCGCGGGCCTGGGCACTCGCCCCGGGCGAGGCCGCCGCCTGTGCCCGGACGAGACTCACCACCGTCCCGGTAGGTGGTTCCCCTCTGGCGGACCCGGCCCAGGTCCGGGTGAGCAGGTGCGTCCTGGTGCCCCCTAGCGCGACGTTCACCAGATGGCCGAGCAGCCGTCTGGCCGTGGCCTCGGTGAACATCCCGAGGCAGTAGCGCAGGACGATCGCGTGGCAGGTCAGCAGGAAGACGTGGACGGCAGGGCGGGTGTCGGCCTCCTGCCGCGTCACCAGGGCGGCCAGAGCGTGCCGCACCGGTGAGAAGAGACTGTCGAGATTCATCGTCGCTCCCTGAGGGCGTCGACGTCGACCTTGCCGTGGGCGGTGAGAGGGAACGCGTCCATCGGCATGATCTCGGACGGGATCATGTAGGCGGGCAGCAGCCGTTCGAGGTGGTGCCGGAGTTCCTGCATGGCGACGGTGGCCGGGGTGACGGCGGCGCTCAGCCGTACCTCCCCTGAAGGGGTCTCGCGCGTGAAGACGAACGCGTCGGCGACGTCGGCGAGCATGAGAATGGTGTGGACGATCTCGGCCGGTTCCGTCCTGCGGCCGTCCAGCTGGATCTGGTCGTCGGTGCGCGAGACGTAGTGGAGGACGCCATCGGCGTCCTGGGTGACCAGGTCGCCCGTGCGGTACCAGCGCTCGCCGTTGTGCTCGACGAAGGAGTCGTCGGCGGCGCCCAGGTAACCGAGGGCGATCGCGGGGCCGCCGAGCCACAGTTCGCCGTCCTCGGCCACGCGCGTGTGCACGTACGACAGGGGGCGGCCGATCGGGGGCGGCTCGCGGCGGGCGGCGCGCGGGTCGAGCAGGTGGCAGGTCGCGGCGACGGTGCTTTCCGCCGGGCCGTAGCAGTTGTAGAAGGCGAACGGGTGGCGCGGCTCCGGCCAGCGGGTCAGCCGCTCGCCGCCGGTGAACAGCATGCGGGTGGGGACGTCCTCCGGCCAGTCCAGGTCGAACAGCGGCGCCACCATGCCGGTCGGCACGAACGCGGCCCTGACCTCGTGCTCGCGCAGGAAGTCCTGGTAGACCTCCGGGTCGAGCACGGCGTCGAGCGGCGGGACCGCGAGCGTGGCGCCGTTGGCCAGCGCGCCCCAGATCTCCAGGACGCTGGCGTCGAAGGTGAGCGAGGCCACCTGGCCGGCCACGTCACCCGGGGCCAGCATGGTGATCTCCCGGTACCACTCGGTCAGCGGGCCAAGCCCCGCGTGCCCGACCATCACGCCCTTGGGCACGCCGGAGGATCCCGAGGTGAAGATCACGTAGGCCGTCGCCGGATTGAGCTTGGCCGGGTCGTCCAGCAGGTGGAAGCCGCCCCAGTCGCCGTCGGCCACGAGCGGGTCGTCCAGGATGGCGGCTGGGCGGGCGATGTCCAGGATCAGCTCGGCGCGGGCCAGCGGCGTCCCGTACGCCAGAGGCAGGTAGGCGGCGCCCACCGACCAGGCGGCCAGCATGCCCGCGATCGCCGCGCCCCGGCGCACGCCGCCGACGGCGACCAGGTCGCCGGGGCCGATCCCGGCCCGCTTCAGCTCGCGGCGGCCGTCCTCGAACACCTCCAGCAGGTGTGCCCAGGTGAAGACGCGCCCCGCCTCGATCACGCACGGCCGCCCAGGGAACTTACGGGCCCAGTCGATCACGTTGTCGTAGATCATGGCGCCCGCCTGCCACAGGCCGCCGCGGCCTCGAGCGAGGGCAGCGCCGCGAGGAGGGCGGCCTGCTCGCTCAGCGGCTGCACCAGCGTGAGCAGGTCGGCCGGGATCGGCGCCCCCGCCCTGGCCGCCACGCGGGCGCGCACCAGGATCAGGTCGAGGGAGTCCGCCCCCAGCTCGGCCAGGTTGTCGCCGGGGCCGCGGACGACCACGCCGCACGCCTCCCGCCAGTCCGCGGCCAGCGCGCGCTCACCCGGGTCGGTCAGCACCGCGGTGTCGGGCAGCCGGGCGGGATCGGGCAGGGCGGCGCGGTCGAGCTTCTGGTTGGGGGTCAGCGGCAGGCTCGCCATCGGCACGATCACCGCGGGCACCATGTGCGCCGGCAGCCGCCGGGCCAGCCAGCGGCGCACCTCGATCGGGTCGAACAGCCCGACCGCGTACCCGGCCAGGCGCGGGTGACCGCGGGCCGGCGTCCACACGGCCGCCGCGGCGTCGGTCACCTCCGGGTGGGCGCGCAGATGCGCCTCCACCTCGCCCAGCTCGATGCGGAAACCGCGGATCTTCACCTGGTCGTCGGCCCGGCCGACATACTCCAACTGCCCGTCGACGCGCCGCCGCACCAGGTCACCGGTGCGGTAGACGCGCTCGCCCGCCCGGGTCAGGAAACGTTTGGCGGTCAGCGTCGGGCGGCCCAGATAGCCGCGGCCGACCCCGGCGCCGCCGATGTACAACTCGCCGGGCACGCCCGGGGGCACCGGCAGCCCGGCGGCGTCCAGCACGAGCGCGGTAGCGCCCGCTATCGGGTGGCCGATGGGCGGCGGCGCCTCGCTGCCCGGGGGCACCTCCGCGCACGTGGCCACCACGGCCGTCTCGGCCGGGCCGTACATGTTGAGGAGGCGATAGCGCGCGCCCGGCGGCGGCGTCACCGTCAGCCGCTCCCCTCCGGTGGTCAGGACCCTCGGCGGGGCGCGATCCAGCCAGCCGTTCTCCACGGCCAGCTGCGCGAGCGGCGTCACCATGTACAGCACGTCCAGGCGGCGCTCGGCCGCCCAGTGGCAGAGCTCCTCCGGCGCCTTTCTGACCGACTCCGGGGCGATGTGCAGTTCGGCGCCGGCGGCCAGCGCGCTCCAGATCTCGCAGCCGGCCACGTCGAAGCCGCTCGCCGCGGTCTGGCCCACCCGGTCGCCGGGCGACAGGCAGGTCGCGTCCGCGTACCACTCGAGCGTCCCGGCGAGGCTCCGGTGCTCGATCATGACACCTTTCGGCAGGCCGGTGGAGCCGGAGGTGTAGATCACGCAGGCGAGGTCATCGGGCTCGACGCGCGCTGCGGTCGCGTCGAGCCCGATCTGCGGCTCGGCGCCGTCGAGAACCGGCTCGGCCCCGGAGTCGGCGAGCATGAACCGCTGCCGTGCCTCCGGGTACGAGCCGTCGAGCGGAAGGTAGGCGGCCGCGGTCTTCAGCACGCCCAGCCAGGTGGCGACCATCGCCGCCGACCGGCCGGTGCGTACCGCGACCAGCGACCCGCGGCCCACGTCCCTCGCCACAAGGCAGGCCGCTATCTCCTCCGCCCGGCGGTTCAGCTCGCCGTATGTGGTCGCGCCCGTGTCGTCCACGATCGCAATCGCCTCCGGCGAGGCCGCCACGCGGGCTTCGACCAGCGCCGTTACCGTCTTCACCGCACCTCCGCTCGCTGTGGTCACGCTCGTCCCGGCGCCTTTCGTCTGCCTATCGCCGCGCTATCGCGTGATGCGCGCGGTCAGCGTGGCCAGCCCCGCGGTGGCGGCGCGGGCCGCGGCCACGCCGGTGCCGGCCACCGCGATCACGTAGCCGATCCGGTCCCGGGGCGAGCCGCGCGGCCGCACCTCCTGGCCGGGTTCGCGGGTCAGCCCGGCCTCGACCACGCCGGGCACGGCCCTGGCCGCCTCCAGCCCGTCGATCCCGGCCAGGCGGCCCTCGCGCGCGGCCACCAGGAAGCGGACGGACGCCGCCCGCCTTACCGTGGCGCGCAGCGGGAGCTCCAGGCCCGCGGCCTTGGCGACCGTGTGCCGGACGAGGTCGATGCCGGTGGCCGCCTCGACCATCCGCGCGACCACGCCGCCGGCCGGTCGCGGGCTGACCTCGACGACGCGCGGGCCGGCCGCGCCGTACCTGATCTCGATGCGCGCCGGGCCCCAGCACAACTCCAGGGACTTCAGCGCGGCGTGCGCGAGCTCGCCGGCCTCGGCGCGGGCCGCGAGGTCGAGGGGCGCGGGGAAGTCGTGCCCGATCTCGACGAAGTACGGCTCCGCGCCGAGGTGTTTGCGGGTGACGCCGACGACCTGGTCGCCGAAGGTCTCCACCGAGTACTCGGCGCCACGCAGGTACTCCTCCACCATGACCGTGCTGCCGGCGCGCAGCGCGTCGTGGGCGGCCGCCTCCGCCTCGGCGGCGTCCCGGCACAACCGGGAGGCGACCGAGGCCGAGCCGGCGACCGGCTTGACGACCACCGGGAAGCCGATGGCCTGAGCGGCGGCGACCGCGATACCGGGCGTCCGGGCGGTGGCGAAGGCCGCGCCGGGCACGCCGGCCTCGCGCAGCAACGCCCGCTGGACCGCCTTGTCGCGGCAGGCGCGGATCGCCGCCGGGTCCGGATGGGGCAGGCCCAGGCGACCGGCCACCTCCGCGGCGGTGGCCAGGTGCCGCTCGGAGCCGCTGGTGATCGCCGCGACCCGGCCGCCGAGCCTCCGGCAGGCGGCCAGCACGACCGCCGGATCGCCGGTGTCCGCCCGCAGGGCCTCGACGCCGTCGGCCGCGTGGCCGGGCTCGCGGGTGAGCACGATCGGCGTCAGCCCCAGCTCACGGGCTCGCGTGCAGAACATCCGGCCCTCGGCGCCGCCCTCGACCAGCACGAACCAGCTCATGGCTGCTCCAGGACGCTCTTCACGGCCGCCTCCAGCGCGGCGTCGGCCTCGGCCTGCGCCTCCCGCCAGTCCACGCACCAGCGGCGGTGCCGTACCCAGGAGGCGTAGGCGCGCTGGTACGGCTCGGCGAAGGCGCCGGGCCCGCCGCCGTAGGAGTGCTCGCGCACCTGCTCGGGCACCTCCGCGGGCGCGGGCGCGGGCGCGTCCGGCCGTGCTCCCCCGGCCACCGTCTGGGCCATCGCCACCGCCTGCTCGGCCGCCGACAGCCCCGGCCAGACGTTCTCCATCGCCTCGGCGCCGACCTCGGCCGTGCCGGCGAACGGCGCCGCCGCCATGGCCGACACCGCCCCTGCCCAGGCGCCGGCGAGCCTGGCGGGCCTGGCCTTGAGGTGTTCGAGCGGAAAAGTGGAGCGCGGCCGGTCAGGGAAGGAGATGAAAGATGACTCGGCCGCGCTCCACGCCTGGAGGTCTGCGGCGAACCTGCTGAGCACGACGGTGAGCCCAGCGGCGGCGCCCAGCATGCGCAGCACGGCGTCACGGCTGGCCACCGCGTCCAGCGCGTGCCGGCCCGCGTCGAGGTAGCCGAGCAGGCCGGCGGTGCGCGACGGGTCGATGGGCAGGTCAGTGCCGGCGCCGGCGCAGGCCCCGAGAGGGCAGGTGTGCAGCCCGCCTGCCGCGGCCACCAGCGCGTCGATCTCCCTGCCCACCGCCCGCGCCACTCCCAGGAGGTAGTAGCCGTAGGTGATCGGCGCGGCCGCCCGGAAGCGCGTGTGCCCCGGCAGGATCACCGGTTCGTAGGCGCGGGCCCGCGCCAGCAGGATCGCCTCCAGGCGGATCGCCTTCTCGGCGAAGCCCAGCAGCCAGGCGCGGCTCCGGAGGGAGGTGAGGGTGGCGTCGAGATCGTCCCGCGCGCGGCCGGTCTCCAGGAGGCCGCCCGCGTCCGGGCCGAGCCGCTCGGCCAGGTACGCCTCGTAGTCCGCGGCGTCCAGGTCGCCGCAGGCGAGAGTCTCCAGGAAGCGCAGCACGGCGACGACCCGCTCGCGCGCCACCAGCCGGCGTTCGGCCAGCATCACGAGGTGGGCCCGGTCCACTTTCACGCGCATCGGGAGCTCGACGTGCACGACCCCTCCCTCCCGTGATGCCGCCCACTACGCCAGCGACCGCTATCGCGGCACTATCGCCCGGCCATCGCGGGTACGCCGCCGGGGCAGGCGGCAAGACCGGCTCGCCGGACCGCCCGCAACACGGTGACGAGCCGGTCCTGGCCGCAGCCCTCCACCACCGCACGGTCGAGGGCTGCGGCCGAGGGGCCGGGCGCGGGCCGCCGGATACACCGAACCCCAGGTGGATCCGGCGGCCCGGCCCGACGTCTGTGATCTATCTACGGCGCCGCGCCCGATGCGCCGCCGCGTGCATGCGGTTTCCGCAGGTACGGCTGTCGCAGTACACCCGGCAGCGGTTGCGTGAGGCGTCCACGAAGACCCGGCTGCACCCTTCCGCGGCACAGGTGCGCAGACGCGTCTGCTCCCCGTGCACGAACAGCTGGGCCAGGGCCAGACCGCAGTCGGCGGTCAGCTGCTCGGCCACCGGCGCCTGCTCGGCCGAGTGGTGCAGATGCAGGGGCAGGCCGTCGTGCTCGGACAGCCGCAGCGTGACCTTGGTCGCGCCGAGCAGCTTGTTGAGACGCTCCACGGCCTGGTCTGGCGTGGTGAAGACGCGGTGGAGCTCGTCCCGCGAGCCGCGCACGGCGTCGAGGTCGGCTCCGGTGACCTCGTCCGGACTGGCGACCTTGCGGCGTTCGACGAGCGCCGCCAGGTCGGCGACGGTGGTGAGCGGCGTGTTGACCAGGTCGACCGCCGTGCCCAGCGAGCGGATCAGATCATGGCTGAACAACATGCGTTTCTCCCGGCGGGGTGTGCCCCCGGCGTCGAATGGGACAGGAGGTGTTCTGGTGGCGTGCTCGGCGTCGGACAGCGCCGCCGGGCCAGGGCGTCAGCCGGCGAGCACGCGTCGGCGATCGGTCCGTCCCCTCCTCCTGGCGTCGGCGAGGATCGATCCGATCACGTCGAGGGCGTAGCCGATGTCGTCGGCGGACACTCCGTTGTGGGTGACCGCTCTGATCCGGTTGTGGCCGAGTTCCGCCAGCCGTACCCCTCGCGCCTGCGCGGCGGCGATGAAGGCGTGAGTGTCCAGCTCGGACGTGGCCACCCGGAAGAAGACCATGTTGATGCCGGGGTCCACGCGTTCGACGGCGAGCTCGGACATGGCGGCCAGGCCGTCGGCGAGCCGGCGGGCGCTCACGTGGTCGTCGGCCAGGCGGTCGCGATTGGCCAGGGCCACGATGCCGGCGGCGGCCAGCACTCCAGCCTGACGCATGCCGCCGCCGAGCATCTTGCGCAGGCGGCGCACGTCGCGGACGAAGGCGGCGGTCCCGGCGACGATCGAGCCGACCGGCGCGCCCAGCCCTTTGGACAGGCAGAACATCACCGAGTCGGCATAGCCGGCGAGCTGGGCCGCGGGTACGCGGGCGCTCAGCGCGGCGTTGAAGATCCGTGAGCCGTCCAGGTGGACGGTCAGGCCGTTCTCCCGGGCGAAGGTGGTGACCTCGCGCAGGTAGGAGGCGGGCAGCACCTTGCCTCCGCGGTGGTTCTGCGGGTTCTCCAGGCAGAGCAGCGCGGGCAGGGCGTACTGCGGATCACCGGGGCTGGCCGGGAAGGCGGCGGCGATGAGAGCGAGGTCCATGGTGCCGTCGGCGCGATTCGGCACCGGGTGGTAGACCACTCCTCCGCACACTGAGGCACCGCCTGCCTCGTACAGGTAGATATCAGATTCCGCACCCACGATGACCTTGGCCCCGCGGGGGCAGTGGGTCATGATGGCGGACAGGTTGCCCATGGTCCCGCTGGGCATGAAGCAGGCGGCGTCTTTGCCGATCACGTGCGCGGCCATGGCCTCGAGCTCGTTGACCGTCGGGTCTTCGCCATAGCCGTCGTCGCCGAGTTCGGCTACGACCATCGCCTCCAGCATCTCCCGCGACGGGAGGGTGAAGGTGTCGCTGCGCAGCTCGACCCGGCGCTCGGGGGAACTCACGTCGGCCTCCTTGCCGGGTGAGCGGTGTGAAGGGCATCCGGCCCCAGGGTTGGGTCCGATCGGCACCCGTTATTCCCAGGGGTTGTTGGCGGTGCGGCGCGACATGAGAAGCATGAACGTACGAGTCAGTTTGGCGGTGAACATGGCCTGCGTCTCCTTCGCCTCGCCCCGGGTGGGGGCCGGTCCTGTGGATCAACTGGCCTCAGGCTCAAGGGGACGGGCATCGTCCCACTACCGTTTCGCTATCGTGCGCTATCCGCGACGATAGTCGCAGGTCAGGGCCGATGTACCGGCCCTTTGCCGCGGCTGCGGGACAGATCGTGGAGGGCTGCGGCGAGGGCGGCGGCGACGAAGACGAGCACCATCACGAGGCCGTTGCGGAAGGCTGCGGGCCAGCCTTCGCCGACCGCGCCGAAGAAGATCGAACCGGTGGCGGCGATGCCGAACGACGTGCCGAGGCGCTGGCCGGTCTGCAGGACTCCGGCGGCGCTGCCGCCGTGCTCGGGCGGCACCTCCGACAGCGTGATGGCCTGATTGGGCGAGATGACCAGGCCGCTGCCGAGCCCGGTCACCAGCAGGGTGGGCGCGGTGTACCAGCCGAGCCCGGCGGCGGGCGCCAGGAAGGTGACGGCGATGGTGGCGGCCAGGCCGGCGAGGACGATCGTCAGGCCGGCCGCGACCACGCGCCGCCCGGCCCGCGCGACCAGGCGCCCGCCCGCCAGCGCCGCCAGCGCGGAGCCGAGGGCGAACGGGGTGATGGCCAGGCCCGCCTCCAGCGGGGTGTACCCCAGGCCGCTCTGCAGGAAGAGGGTGTAGGTGAAGGGGATGCCGGTGAACCCGGCGAAGTAGAGCATGCCGATGGCGGCGCCCAACCTGTAGGAGCGCCGGGAGAACAGGTCGAGCTGGACGAGCGGCTCACGCCCGTAGTGGCGCTCCCAGGTGACGAACGCGGTCAGCGTGAGCAGGGCGGCGGGGACGAGCAGCCACTTGGCCTGGCTGTCCCACTGGTGTTGCTGGATGAACGGCAGCAGCAGCCCGAACACGCCGAGGCCCAGGAGGAACACGCCGACGGGGTCCATGCTCTGCTGCCGGCGGCGCAGGGCGGGGCCGGGCGCGGGCAGCAGTTTCCAGGCCAGCGGCAGCAGGATCACGCCGATCGGCAGGTTGACGAGGAAGACCCACCGCCAGCCGTACTCGGCGCCGAAGAGCGTGACGAGCGCGCCGCCGATCGCGGGACCGGCGGCGGTCGCGACGCCCATGGTGGCCCCGAACGCGCCGAAGGCCCGGCCGCGTTCCTGACCCTGGAACATCTGCTGGATCAGCCCGGACACCTGGGGGTTGAGCAGTCCGGCGCCGATGCCCTGGACCAGCCGGGCGGCGATGAGCAGGTGGGTGGTGGGCGCGAACCCGCAGGCGGTACTGGCCAGCGTGAACAGCGTCACGCCGATCATGAACATCGTCCGGCGGCTGCGGGCGTCGCCGAGCCGGCCCGCGGGCACGAGCAGCAGGCCGAAGGTGAGCGCGTATCCGGACAGCACCCACTGCAGGCCGTCCTCGGTGGCGTGGAGGCTCTGCTCGATGGAGGGGAGCGCGACGTTGACGATGCTCACGTCGAGGCCGGACATGAAGGCGGCTGTCAGGCATACCCCGAGGGCGGGCAGTCGTCTCACTCCTCGCCTGTGTCCGCGAGCGGCCGCCGGAAACCACCCATTCAGACCGTTGGTTGTCCTGTGAGGTTGGCCTTACCGGCGGGCGGCAACGTTCGACCAGGTGAGCCCACGACAGCATGGACTTCAGGCGGTGCTCGGGCCGTTGAGCCGGGCGGCCGTCTTCACCGTCGCCACCGTCCGGCCGGGGGCCGCCGCCCGGGACGCGGTGCGCGCGCTCTGCGGCGACCTGCCCGCGCTGCTGCGCACGGTCGGGTTCCGCAGCATGGACGGCCGGCTCTCCTGCGCGCTCGGGTTCGGCGCGGACGCGTGGGACCGGCTGTTCGACCTGCCGCGCCCGGCGATGTTGCGCCCGATGCCGGAGGTGCGCGGCGTCCACTACGCACCCTCGACGCCGGGCGACCTGCTGCTGCACCTGCGCGCCGAGCGGATGGACCTCTGCTTCGAGCTGGCCGCGCTCGTCATGGAACGGCTGTCCGGCGCGCTGGCCGCCGTGGACGAGGTGCACGGCTTCCGCTACTTCGACGCCCGCGACCTGCTCGGCTTCGTGGACGGCACCGAGAACCCGGACGACGAGGACCTGGCCGCCGCGTCGGTGCTGGTCGGCGAGGAGGACCCGGTGTTCGCCGGCGGCTCCTACGTCACCGTGCAGAAGTACGTGCACGACCTGACCGCCTGGAACGCGCTGCCGGTCGAGGACCAGGAGCGTGTCATCGGCCGCACCAAGCTCGGCAACGTCGAGCTCGACGACCAGACGAAGCCCCCGTGGGCGCACAACGCCCTGACCGTCATCGAGGAGGGCGGCAGAGAGCTGAAGATCCTGCGCGACAACATGCCGTTCGGCAACGCCGCCGCGGGCGAGTTCGGCACCTACTTCATCGGCTACTCCAGGACCCCGGACACCATCGACCGGATGATGACGAACATGTTCGCCGGCGATCCGCCCGGCAACTACGACCGGATCCTGGACTTCTCCACCGCCCTGACCGGCTCGAGCTACTTCGTCCCGGCACCCGCCCTGCTCGACCGCCTCGCCGAGGCCGCCGAGGAGACCGAGGAGCCCGGCGCGCTCGAGATCGGCAGCCTCAAAGGAGTCCCGCAGACATGAACAACCTGCACCGCGACCTCGCGCCGATCTCCGCCGCCGCCTGGGCGCAGATCGAGGAGGAGGTGGCCAGGACCTTCAAGCGCAACCTCGCCGGCCGCCGGGTGGTCGACACCCACGGCCCCTCGGGCGCCGGCCTGTCGGCCGTCGGCACCGGCCACTACACCAGGATCGAGCCGCCGGGCGACGGCGTCGAGGCCCGCCGCCGCGAGGTGGCCGCGCTGGTGGAGCTGCGCCGGCCGTTCGAGCTGAGCCGCGAGGCGATCGACGACGTGGAGCGCGGCTCGGGCGACTCCGACTGGCAGCCGGCCAAGGACGCCGCGACCGCCCTGGCCATCGCCGAGGACCGCGCGATCTTCCATGGGTACGGCGCGGCCGCCATCTCGGGCATCGTCCCGGCCAGCTCGCACACCCCGATCCCGCTGCCCGCCGAGGTCACCGGCTACCCGGAGGCGATCGCCCAGGCGCTGAGCGGGCTGCGCATGGCCGGTGTGGACGGGCCGTACACGGTGTTGCTGGGCGCGGAGGCGTACACGGGCGTGACGGAGACCAGCGACCACGGCTACCCGGTGCGCGCGCACATCGAGCGCATGGTGGACGGCGAGATCATCTGGGCGCCGGCGCTGACCGGCGCGCTGGTCCTGACCACGCGGGGTGGCGACTATGACCTGCACCTGGGGCAGGACCTGTCGATCGGCTACCTGTCGCACACGGATGCCACGGTCAGGCTCTACCTTCAGGAGTCGTTCACGTTCCTGCCGTTCACGGCAGAGGCGGCGGTGCCGCTGGCGTAGGCGGCCAGGAAGACGCGCACGCCCGCGTCGGCGTAGTGGCGCAGTTCCGCGTCGCTGAACATGGCGCCCTCGACCGGCATGGACATCGCCTTGTTCAGCGGGATCGACAGCACGAGCCAGTTGAAGTGCTGGGCGGCCAGCATGGGGTCGGGCGCGTGGAGCAGCCCGCGCCGGTCGAGCGCCTCGAACCATCCGGCGAAGATGGCGCACGAGCGCTCCGGCCCGTTCTCGTACCAGGCACGGGCCAGGTGCGGGAAGCGGTCGGCTTCGCCGATGAGCACGCGGCGCATGCGCAGCAGGGGCGGCTGCATGACCACGCTCAGGTGCATGCGGGCGTATTCTCGCAGGTCGCGCTCCAGGTCGTCGGTGCCGGGCATGGCCAGTTCGAGCGGGTGCGGGTCCACCTCCATCTGGGAGATGTCGAGCGTGATCAGCTCGCCGAACAGGCTCTGCTTGTCCGCGAAGTGCTTGTAGACGGTCTGCTTGGAGACCTCGGCCATGGCGGCGACGTCGTCCATGCTGGTGCCCGCGAAGCCGTTGCGCAGGAAGAGGGTGCGGGCCGCGTCGAGGATGGCGCGGCGTTTCCTGGCCGTGCGCCCGTCCGACTGTGTCTGCTCCATGCTCAAAATCATACTAGACGGTCCAGTACTCACGGCAGTACTGTACGGTCTAGTTCCGAATGCGGAGAGAGGAAACACCATGTATCTCGACATTTCTGATGGCCGGCTGTACTACGAGGTCCGCGGCACCGGCCCCCTGGTCCTGTTGTTCGGCGCTCCCATGGACGCCGGCGCCTTCGCCCCCCTCGCCGACCTGCTCGCCACCGACCACACCGTGGTGACCGCCGACCCGCGCGGCATCGGCCGCAGCGTGCTGACCGACCCCGAGCAGGAGTCCACGCCCGCCCTGCGCGCCGCCGACCTGGCCCGGCTCCTGGACCACCTCGACGCCGGCCCCGCCGTCGCGTTCGGCTCCAGCGGCGGCGCTGTCACCGTGCTCGCCCTCGCGCAGTCCCGCCCCGACCTCCTGCGCGCGGTCATCGCCCACGAGCCCCCGCACTACCACCAGCTCGACGACCGCGAGAAGCTGACGGCCAGGGTCGAGGACATGATCGCCGCCTACGCCGCCGGCGACATCAAGGGCGCCTGGGCGATGTTCATGGAGAACGCCAACATCCACCTGCCCGAAGGCATGCTGGACCACTTCGTCCCCGAGCCGGGCACGCAGGCGGCCGCCGACGACCGCTACTCCTACCTCCAGATGCTGCGCGGCACCGTCCAGTGGGTGCCCGATCTGCCCAACCTGCGCGACAACCCGGCGAAGATCCTCATCGGCCTCGGCGAGGAATCGGCCGGCGAGCTCTGCGACCGGACCTCCAGGGCACTTGCCGCCTCGCTCGGCACCCAGCCCACGATGTTCCCCGGCGGCCACATCGGCTTCGCCGAGGACCCGGGGACGTTCGAACCCCGCCTGCGCGAGGTCCTGCGCGAGGTATAAGGCGCCGTTATGGCGACACGTGGGCTTTTCCCGACCGATCGAGTGGTGTGCCCTGAAGGGGTGAAACTGATGCCCCGGTTGAGCTCCGTCGCCCTCGCCGCAGTCGTTACTCTGGCCGGCGGAACTCTGCAACCCACCGTCGGCTTCGGGCTTCACAACGGAAGGGTCACGATTGACCTCGACCCCGGCCGGATGGTGGACTCCACCCGGCCGGGACTCCGCTGCGGCGGCACCAGCGGCGTCCCCTTCGTCGTCACGGAGCCGGTCGACGGCTCGCCTGCCGTCAGGGCCTGCGTCGACGTGATGTACGGCGCACAGCAGTTGTGGAACATGCTGCGCGACTGGGCGGGCCGCAACGGCTTCGACGGCAACGGCCGGGCCTTCCCCGCCGTCGTCGACGCCAGCACCGTCAACAACTACTGGAACGGCGCGAGGGCCGGCTTCGGCATCGCCGCGCTCAGGCCCCGGACCACCACCCTGGACCTCGTCGGCCACGAGTACGGCCACGCCGTCTACCAGTACACCCCCGGCGGCGCCGGGTCCGGCAACGAGATGGGCGCGCTGAACGAGTCGGCCGCCGACATCCTCGGCGCCGGCGTCGAACACTACGCGAACAACCCGAACAACCCGCCCGACTGGCTGATCGGCGAGCTCCCGGGACTGGGCACCGGGCCGCTGCGCAACCTGGCCAACCCCGCCGCGGTCGGCTTCCCCGCCTGCCACGGCCCCATCGGCGAGGTACACGCCACCTCCGCCCCGCACAGCCGCTGGTTCGTCCTGCTGGCCGACGGCACCAGGGCCAGCCCCCAGCGCTGCGACGGCGGCCCGCCGATCACCGGGATCGGGGTGCGCAAGGCCCTGCAGATCTTCATGGCCTCGCTGACACTCAAGAGCAACCCCTGGAACCACAAGAAGGCCCGCATCGCCACCCTCACCGCGGCCAAGACGTTGCATGCCCCGAGCTGCGCCGAGTTCGACGTGGTCAGACAGTCCTGGAACGCCATCGGCCTGCCCGCCCAGCCGGCCGAACCCACCTGCCCATAGCGGTCCTTTACCAGGGCGACGCTTTGCTGCGAGCCGGTTTCGGCAACGATCTCCCCCTGCCCGCCGAGCTGTCCACCCCGCCCGGCATCGACCTCCTCCAGGTCGTCGCCGCCGACGGCCGGGTGCTCTCCAGCTCGCCGCAGGCCACCGGTCCCGGCCGCTTCAGCACCCTGCCCACCCCGCAGGCCGAGCGCATCTACTCCGCGTACGGCCCGCCGTCGCTCCCCGGCCAGGCCGGCGACTACTACATCGCCGCCATGTCCACCACCTCGCCCCGAGGCCAGGTCACCGTCTACGCCGCCGAGGACGTGGCCGGCACCCGGCAGGCCGTCGGCCTGTTCTACCTCACGCTCGCCGTCTCCGTTCCGACCCTGCTCGTCATGGTGGCCGTCGCCGCCTGGACCGCCGTCGGCCAGGCGCTGCGCCCGGTGGAGCGCATCCGCACCCAGCTGGCCGCCATCACCGCCGGGGACCTCGGGCGGCGCGTCCACCAGCCCGGCACCGGCGACGAGATCGCCGCCCTGGCCGCCACCACCAACGACACCCTGGCCCGATTGGAACGCTCCACCGAGACCCAGCGCAACTTCGTCAGCGACGCCTCCCACGAGCTGCGCAGCCCCATCACCGCCCTGCGCACCCAGCTCGACCTGGCCGTCACCTACCCGGAGGACACCGACTGGCCCGAGGTGAGCGCCCGCTCCCTCGAGGCGGCCGACCGGCTGGCGGGGATCATCGACGAACTCCTGCTGATGGCCAGGCTGGACGCGGGAGCCGTACCGGACGAAGGGCCCGTGGACGTCGCGGAGCTGGCGCGGCGGCAGGCCGCGCGCCGCCCGGCCGTCACCGCCGACCTGGCGTCGGAGGCGTACGTGGAGGGCTCGCCCATCCAGCTCGACCGGCTGCTGACGAACCTGCTGGACAACGCCGAGCGCCACGCCCGCTCCCACGTCGAGGTTGCGGGTCGCGGTGGAGGGCGAGGAGGTGGTGCTGACCGTCACCGACGACGGCAACGGCATCGCCCCCGAGGACCGCGAGCGGGTCTTCGAGCGGTTCACCCGGCTCAAGGAGGGCCGCGGGCGCTGAGCACCGCGCGTCAGTCGTCGAGGCCGCGGGCGCTGAGTGCCTCGCCGAGCGCGTCCGCGTGCCGCAACGCCCCCACCACCAGAGGTACGGCGAAGGCCCGAAGGCTCCAGCTCACCCCGCGCGCCAGCTGCGCCTCCCTGACCCGCCGCGCCAGGTCGGCCAGCAGCGGCACGCTGCGCAGGGTCAGGGTGAGCATGAGCGAGACGCGGAACGGGTCGATCTTGAACAGCCGCAGCGGCGTCAGCCCGCGTTCCAGCGTGGCCATCATCACGGAGGCGGGCGTGGTCAGCGTGACCAGCCCGGCCAGGGCCACCATCAGCACCACCCGCGTCGTGGTCGAGACCGCCTCCGGCAGGCCGGCGAGCAGGAGCTGGGTGGCGAAGAGCACGGCGGCGAACCAGCGCACCGGCCGCACCTGCGCCCAGGCCGCCGCGGGACGGACGCGGGCCACGCCGTACAGCCCGATCACGACGAGCGCCGCCCCCGCCAGCGCCCACGGCGACCGGAGCAGGACCAGCACCGTGCAGCCCGCGGCCAGCCCGAGCAGCTTGAGCCCGGTCACGCCATCAGCTCGCGATAGCGGGCGAGCGCGCTCGCGGGCGGGCCGTCGGCCACGAGCTTGCCCTGGTCCAGGACGAGCACCCGGTCGAAGCCGGTCAGCAGCTCCAGGTCGTGGCTGACGACCACCACCTGCTGCGGCAGTTCGGCGATGACCTGCGCCACCTGGCGGGAGTTGCGCAGGTCGAGCAGGGTCGTGGGCTCGTCCATGACCAGGATGTCGGGTTCGAGCACGAGCACCGAGCACAGGGCCAGCAGCTGCTTCTGCCCGCCGGACAGCTGATGGGCCGGGTGGTCGGCGTGCCCGGCCAGGCCGTACCGGGAGAGCACGTCGGTGACCAGCTCGTTCACCTCGGCCTTGGACAGGCCCCTGCGCCGCAGGGAGAAGGCCACGTCCTCGGCGACGGTCGGCATGACGATCTGCGCGTCGGGGTCGGTGAACACGAACCCCACCCGCCGCCTGATCGTGGCCGCCTCCCGCCGGGTGTCCATCCCCAGGACGCGCACGCTGCCCGAGGCAGGCAGGGCCAGGCCGTTGAGCAGGCGGGCGAAGGTGCTCTTGCCCGAGCCGTTGGCGCCCACCACGCCGATGCGCCGCTCGGGCAGGGTGAGCGTCAGCCCGTCCAGGACGTCGCGCTCGGCCAGCCGTACGCGCACGTCTTTCAGCTCGATCACTCACACCACCTCGAACAACGCGGCGACTCCCAGGCCGCCCCCGACCGCGGCCGCGGCCAGACCCAGGGTGCCACGTGCGACGCCGTGCCCGGTCAAACGGGTGAACAACCGGGTGACGACGACGGCCCCGCTGGCTCCCCATGGGTGCCCGAGTGCCAGCGCGCCGCCGCCGGCGCAGACGCGGTTTCGGTCGGCGCCCAGCGGGTCCAGGCCGAGCGCGTCGGTCACCGCGAGCACCTGGGCGGCGAACGCCTCCACGATCTCCACGGCGGCGACCTGCTCGATCCCGACTCCGGCCCGCGTCAGCACCCGCTCCACGGCCGGGACCGGGCCCCAGCCCGGCAGCTCCGGGTCGCAGCCCGCGACGGTGCCCGCGACCAGCCGCAATCCCGGCACGCCCGGCTGCTCGCGCACGAGCATGACCGCCGCCGCGCCGTCGCTGATGGGCGAGGAGTTGCCCGCCGTCACCGTCCCGCCGGGCACGAACGCCGCGGGCAGCCTGGCCAGCGACGCCGCGCGCAGCACGCGGGGCCGTTCGTCACGCTCCCGCCCGCCGATCGGGACGATCTCCCGGCCGAAGTCGGCCGCCAGCGCCTTGGCATGGCTCTCGATCGCGTAGGCGTCCTGGCGCTCCCTGCTGATGCCGTACTTGACGGCCAGCGCCTCGGCGGCCGGGCCCATGTCGGGGTCGGGCCGGCCGCGCGGGGTGAAGGGCGCTCTCGCGTACGGCCCGGCCGCCCCGGGATGCGTGCGCAGCGGCGCCGTCGAGGCGCTCTCCACCCCGCCCGCGATCACCACGTCCATCTCCCCCGCGGCCACCGCCTGCCCGGCCACCAGGATCGCGGCCAGCCCGCTGCCGCACTGCCGGTCCACGGTCAGCCCCGGCACCTCGTGACCGAGCCCGGCGGCCAGCGCCGACACCCGCGCCAGGTTCCCGCCCGGTCCCATGCAGTTGCCCAGCACCACGTCGTCCACCCGGGCGTCCCCGGCCACGGCCGCGATCACCGGCGCGGCCAGGTCCTCGGCGGTGCGGTCCTTGAAGGCGTGCCCGGCCGTCCCGATCGGGGTACGGCGGGCCGCGACGATCATCGGCCGGCCCATGTCAGACCAGCCGCCTGAACCCGGTCAGCCCCTCGGCGACCAGCGCGCGGGCCGGCTTGCCCGTGGCGTTGCGCGGCAGGCTGCCTGCCGCGTACCAGCGGCGCGGGCGCTGCACCGGGTCGAGCCCGTCGCGGGCCGCCGCCTCCAGCGCCGCCCGCCGTACACCGTCGCCCTCGACCACCGCGGTCACGACCGCGCCCAGCTCGGGGTGGGGCGAGCCGACCACGACCGCGTCCAGCACGCCGGGCACCCGGCGCAGCACCGCCTCCACGTCCTCGGGCACGACGGTGGCGCCGCCGGTCTGGATCGCGCCGTCGCCCCGGCCGCGCACCCGCAGCACCCCGCCCGGCGTGTACGGCCCGGCCAGGTCGCCGACGCTGGCCCACCCGGCGGCGTCCCGGCGCAGCGGCCCGGCGGCCGGGCCCAGGTACCCCTTGGCCACCCAGGGCGAACGCACCCACACGACGCCCTCGCGCACCTCGATCTCGGTCTCGGGGAAGGCGCGCAGCCCATTCCCGTCGGGGTCGGCGGCGACGAAGGACAGCTCGGTGGCCCCGTAGTACGCCACCACGCGCAGCCCCTCGGCCTGGGCCCGCACGGCGGGGTCCAGTGCCGCGCCGCCCACGACGGCCACCCGCAGCGACGGCGGCTTGGGCAGCACCTGCGGCAGCTGGTGCGGCACCAGGTGGACGACGCTGGCCCGGCCGAGGTGCTCCAGCGACCACCGGCCCGGGACGATGGCCGTCGCGCCGACGCCCAGCGCGTGCGCGGCGGCGAAGCCGTACAAGGAGGAGACCAGCGGGCCCGGCACGAGCACGACGTCGTCCTCGCTCACCCCGGCCAGCGCGTTGAGGTGCGGGAAGGAGTCCCGCCACGACTCCCGCGAGCGCAGCACGGCACGCGGGCGGCCGGTGCTGCCGGAGGTGAAGCTCGCCCATCCCGGCCCGGACAGCGTCCATTCCGGCGTGACCAGGCGCGCCGCCGCCGGATCGCAGATCAGCGGGACGATCCCGGCCAGGTCGGCGGCGAGCGCCGTCGTCAGGGCGCGCACCGGATCCCGCGCGGTGATGACGGACCGGGCGGGCAGGGATTTCACCCGGCGGGCGAGTTCCCCGTAGGTGACCTCCTCGTCCGGCCCGACCAGGGCGAGCCGTTCCGGAGCACGTGCGGCGTGCTCCAGGACGAGGTCGGCGACCGTCACGTGTGGTGCTCCCGCCGGCGCCCCGGCGCGGCGTCGGGATAGGCACGCTGCACACCCCGCGCGACCAGGGCGGCGAGCACCGCCTTGATCAGGTCGCCGGGCAGGAAGATCGCGCTGCCCGCCAGCGCCGCCCACAGGGGCAGCCCGGTGATCGCCGCCTGCACCGGCACCCCGATCAGGTAGATGACCCCGATCCCGCCGACCACGCAGGCGATCAGCAGCCGGACGAAGCCGGGCTTGGCCCCGCCCCGCTCCGCGATCCACCCCGTGAGCGCCGCGCCCGGGATCCAGCCGAGCAGGTATCCGGCCGACGGCATCGCGAACACGCCGAGCCCGCCCCGGCCTCCGGCCAGCAGCGGCAGCCCGACCGCCACCAGCACGAGCAGCACGACGACGGCCAGTGCCGCCCGCCACGTGCCCAGGATCACCCCGGCGAGCATCACGCCGAAGGTCTGCAAGGTGATCGGTACGGCGTTGCCGAAAACGTTCAGCGACCCCGGTAGTCCGAGCACGGCGATGAGCGCCGCGAACACGCTGACCCTCGCCAGGTCTCCAGCATTTTTCATGGCACCGATCTCACACCACAACCCGATGATCCAGATATGGAGGGTTGCCACAACTTCCGGCGGTGTTAACCGGTGCCCGCGTGGTGGCGCCGCACAGTTACGTCTCTGTCGTGGAGTACCTGTTGGTGGTGCTGTGCCACTCGAAACTGCCGCCCAGCCAGGCGCCGAGGGCCCACAGGAACTGCCGCAGCTCGAGCGAGGGCGTCTTGGCCAGCTCGCGGCAGTCGGCCTCGAACGCCGCGACGATGTCGTTGTGCAGCGCGACGGCGCGCTCGGCGGCCTCGCGCAGGCTGCAGCCGCGTTCCTCGGCGATCAGCAGCACGAGGTTGCAGTCGGGCCGCTCGTCGGCGGCCTCCTTGAGGGCCGAGTGCAGGTCGTTGACGATCACCGCCGCGGTGCCGGCCCGCATGGCCGCGCGGTGCACCCGCGGCCGGTAGAAGAGGTTGGCGGGCAGCTCGTAGCCGCCCGCGATGTCGATGAGCGTCATCGAGGTGTAGAAGCTGTCGTGCTGGCGTGTGGCCAGGTATCGCCATGCCTCCACCTGCTGCCCGCTCTGCCGCCAGGCGCCGTAGGCGTTCCAGCTCACCCACATCTGGCACGAGGTGAGGTTGACCCGGGCGATCTGGGAGGGCGTGGCGTGCCTCGCCACGTGATCGCGGGCGGAGGTCAGCGAGACCAGGACCGGATCGGCGCCCAGCTGCTCGTCGAGCTGCTCGGTGAACTCGTCGGCGGGCGGCGGCGCGTCCATGGCCGACACGGCCAGGGCCAGCCGTCCGGCCAGGAGTTCCGGGTCGGCGCCCAGCTCGGTCTCGTCGGCGTAATAGTCGTCGCAGGCCCACCAGGCGGCGTTCATCTGGGCGGCCAGCAGCAGCCGGTCGGGGTCGTCGATGTCGGGGTGCGCCAGCGTGATCAGCCGCCCGAACCCGGTCTGCCGGAACTGCTCGATGCGTCCCTCGTGCAGTCCGATCCCTTCGGCCCACGCCACCAGCCGCTCGTTGACCAGGGTCGCGAGCGCGTCGTTCACCCGGACGGTCAGCGGGCAGTACAGCGGCGGCATGCTCCCGTCGGCCCACGGCCGCAGGGCGTAGGTGAGCGGCGGCTGCCGCGTGACCCGTGGTCCGGCGGAGCACCAGAACGGGTCTGGCACGGGGCCGCCGTCCGCCGGATCTGCGAACAGGCGGACGGCGGAGGTGCCGAGCCCGGTTGGTCCGGACAGGAACGCGGAGGGGTCGGGCATGACGTTCCTTTCGCTGGGCGAGGGTGCTCGGGTCAGACGCGGTCGGCGGCGATCAGCAGGTATTGGAAGCTGCCGTCGCGGTAGGCCGTCAGGAACGCCTGCTCGATGCCGGTGATCACGGAGGACTGCGCGCGCAGTTCCCAGTAGGGGATGGTGAGCTCGGTCAGGTCCACCACGCTGATCGGCACCAGGCCGTTGTCGGCCATGGCGCGGAAGTAGGCGCTGCGCGGGTGGATGTCGCAGATGTAGTGGGCGTTGATCTCGCTGACCGCCTTGGAGGGCAGGCCGTAGACGTCGTTGTAGCAGCCGGTGATGGTGACGTACCGGCCGCCGGGCCGCAGGAGCTGGGCGTGGGCGGCGAACAACTTGGCGAGGTTGACGTACATCGTGCTCTCGTTGTTCCAGATGCCGGCGAAGCTCTCGGGTTCGAAGCCGGTCTTGAGCATGTTGCACAGGTGGAAGCGGACTCTGTCGTCCACTCCGCGCAGGCGCGCGTGCTCGTTGGCGAAGTCGACCTGCTTCTGCGAGATCGAGACGCCGTCGACGTGGCAGCCGAAGCGCTCGTGGGCCATGAAGCTGCTGCCGCCGCGCCCGGAGCCGGCGTCCAGCAGCCGGTCGCCGGGCTGGATCGGGCCGAGGTGGTCGAGCAGGAGCACGGCCTGGGCCGTCTCCAGCCGGTGCATCTCGGCGATCATCCGCTCGTCGCGGCCCTCCTCGGGCCCCTCCAGGACCGACCAGTCGACGTCCCCGATGCCGTAGTGATGGTGATAGGTGCCCGAAACCTCGCCGAGGCGGAGGTTGACCGGGTTCTTCTCCCTGTTCCAGTAGTCAGCCACGGAGTTCTGGTACGGGCTGCTGATGACCACGGACATAGGCACGCCTTTCCGGGAAGGATCGCCACCTGCTCCTGACACGCACGCGAAGTTATCGCCCCGCTACCGAAAGCGAAATGCGTTGTTCCGGTATCCGGAACCCTGTATCTTCGTTGAATAAACGTTTACTCAACAAGGATTCCCATGACCACTCGGAAGGAACAGGCAGAGCGCCGGCGGGAACAGCTCCTCGACGCGGCGCTGACCGTCTTCGCGGCCAAGGGTGTGGACGGCGCCTCGGTCAAGGACCTCGCCACGGCCGCCGGCGTCACCCCCGGACTGCTCTACCGCTACTTCGACAGCAAGGAAGCCCTGGTCGAGACCCTGCTCAGGGAACGCGGCTTCCTGCCCCGCCTGCGCGAGCTGCTCACCGCGGGCCACACCGGCCGCCCCGCGCGCGAGGTCCTGATCGACCTGCTGACGGACTTCGACACCCTGCTGGCCGACAACGCCGACCTGGTCGCGCTCTTCTTCGGCGCCACCCGCGCCCGCGCGGCGCTGGCCGAGCTGACCGGCGAGGGACAACACCTCATCGGCGCCTTCCTGGAGTCCGCCGTCGCCGCCGGCGAGCTGCGTCCCCACGACACCCGCACCGCCGCGCGGACGCTGTTCGCCACGGTGGCGGTCAACCGCGCCATGCGCGCCCCGATCGACGTCCCGGCCCTGATCGGCCTGCTCTACCCCGGCGAGAGGTGACGGCCGTGCGAACCCGCGTGCTCGTGGCCGGCGGCGGTCCCGCCGGCATGATGACCGGCCTGCTCCTGGCCCGCCAGGGCGTCGAGGTGACCGTCCTGGAGAAACACGCCGACTTCCTGCGCGACTTCCGCGGCGACACCGTGCACCCCTCGACGCTGGAGGTCATCGCCAGGCTGGGCTGGCTCGACGACTTCCTGAAGCTGCCGCACAGCGAGATGCGCGAGGTGTCGGTGACCATGGGCGGCCGCCGCGTCACCTTCGCCGACTTCACCCGGCTCCGGGTGCGCTGCCCGTACATCGCCTTCATGCCCCAGTGGGACCTGCTCGACTTCCTGTACGGCAAGGCCGCCGCCTATCCCGGCTTCCGGCTGATGCGCTCCACCGAGGTCACCGGGCTCGTCATCGAGGACGGCCGGGTCGCGGGTGCGCGGGCAGGCGACCTCGAGATCCGGGCCGACCTGGTGATCGCCGCCGACGGCCGCCACTCCCGGCTGCGCGCGCAGGCCGGACTGCTGCCCGTGGCCGGTTCGCCGCCCATGGACGTGCTGTGGTTCCGCCTGCCGCGCCACGAGGGCGAGCGGGTGCCGTTCTTCCAGGGCGGGCTGGGCTCGCTGGTCACCATCGACCGGGGGGACTTCTTCCAGCTCGCCTACACGATCCCGGCCGGCGCCTATGACGAGCTCAAGGCCCGCGGCCTGCCGGTCCTCCACGACCGGCTGGGCGCCTTCGTCCCCGGCCTGCGCGATCGGGTCGGCGAGCTGGGCTGGTCCGACCTGCGGCATCTGGCCGTCCGCGTCGATCGGCTGCGGCGCTGGCACCGGCCGGGGCTGCTCTGCATCGGCGACGCCGCGCACGCCATGTCGCCGGCCGGGGGCGTCGGGGTCAACCTGGCGATCCAGGACGCGGTGGCCACGGCCAACCTGCTGGGGCCCGCGCTGCGCCGTACCGGGCCGCCCGCCGAGCGGGAGCTGGCCAAGGTGTGGGCGCGGCGGGAGTTCCCGGCCAGGGTGACGCAGGCGTTCCAGACCATGATCCTGCGCGACCTCTATCCGCGGCGGCTGTCGGACGACACGACGACGCACGTGCCCGCGATCTTCACGGCCTTCCGCGCGCTGCCGCCGCTGCGGCATCTGATGGGACGCTTCGTCGGCATGGGCGTGCGGCCGGAGGTGGTCCGCTGATTTCCTGATATATGCGGACGCCCCTGGGATGATCTTCTCGTCAGTACTCCCCCATCTCCTGGAGCGATGCAGGTGTCAAGGCGAGCGCAGGTGCGCGCCTTCCTCGAACGACGGGCCGTCCAACGGGCGATCATCACGGTCATCGTCGTCAACGCGGTCACGATCGGCGCCGAGACCAGCGCCACGCTCATGAAGAGCGCCGGCGGGCTGCTGGTCACCATCGACCACGTCGCCCTCGCCATCTTCACGGTGGAGCTCGCCCTGCGGCTCTACGCCTACGGGCGCGAGTTCTTCAAGGACCCGTGGAACTGGTTCGACGCGGTCATCGTGCTCGTCTCGCTGATCCCGGCCAGCGGCCCGACGTCCATCCTGCGGGCCTTGCGCATCCTGCGGGCGCTGCGGCTCATCTCGGCGGTGCCGAGCATGCGCCGCGTGGTCCACGCGCTGCTGGCCGCGGTGCCCGGCATGGCCTCGATCATGGGCCTGCTGGTCCTGCTGATCTACATCGCGGCGGTCGTCGCCACGAAACTGTTCGGCGAGATCATGCCCGGGCGCTTCGACGAGCTGCCCCGGTCGTTGTTCACGCTCTTCCAGATCATGACCGGCGACGACTGGGGCAACGTCGCCCAGGAGGTCATGCAGCACAAGCCCTGGGCGTGGATCTTCTTCATCGCCTACATCCTCATGTCCACGTTCGTGGCGCTGAACCTGTTCATCGCGGTCGTGGTGAACGCCATGAACGAGGTCGAGGACTCCCCCGCCGAGGCCCAGACGCGGGCGGAGCTGGCCGCGGTGCGCGAGGAACTCGCCGCCCTCACGGCCAAGCTGGACGTGCTCGTGACCCGCGAGGTCAGCCGGACAGCAGCGTCAGCCCGTACGCTTGAAGGATCGGGATGATCGGCTGGTAGTAGCTGCGCCCGCCGGTGCTGCAGTTGCCCGAGGCGCCGACCAGGATGCCCTGCAGATGCCCGCCGTACATCAGCGGAGCGCCCTTGTCGCCCGGCTCGGCGCAGATGTTGGTCTCGATCAGCCCGTGGAGAGAGCCCTGCGGGAAGGTGACCGTGATGTTGCGCCGGGTCAGCGTCCCGCACCGCCAGCCGGTCGCGCTGCCCGACCGGCACACCGACGCCCCGATCGGGGCAAGCTGGGTGCCCGTCACCCGGACCTCGCCCGTCCCGGTGCTGACCACGCCGCGCGGGGTCCAGGACGAGTTGACCCGGACCCAGCCCATGCTGCGGCCCGGGAAGCTCGCCCCCGCGACGGTCCCCTGCGTCACCCCGTTGAAGCCCTTCACGGTGCTGCCCACGGTGGCGCAGTCACCGGCGATGACGTACCCGCCCGCCACGGACGCCCCGATCGTGCAGCGGGCGCTCGCGCCCACGGAGAAGGCGTCCCCGCCCCGGACGGGGTAGGCGGCGGCGGGCGCGGTGACGAGCCCGGCGCCCAGCACGAGGCTCGCGACGATACTCCGTAAGACCATGCCCCGACGGTACGGCCGGCGGAGCGGCCCGCCTATTCTCAGGGCTGCTATAACCCCCGCGTTATCCCTCGAGCTCGATGGCGGCTTTCAGCCAGGCGGTGAACAGCTCGGCGTCGATCTCGTCGGCGCCGCGCAGCTTGACCACGGCCATCTGCCGGTTGGCCGACTCCAGCCGGCCGGACGGGTCGGCGAGCTCCTACCCGCGCCACAGGCCGAAGGTCACGTACTTCGAGTACGCTTTGAAAAAGGCCACCGGCGTCTTGCCCGGCGCGGGGCCGAGGCTCCAGACCGGGTGGCCGTGGTAGAGGGCGCCCGGTTGGGGCATGGCGGCCCCGATCAGGTCCCCGAGCTTCTCGGCGATCTCGCGCAGCGGCTGGTCGAGCTTGGCGGTGTAGTCGTTGACGGTCATGATGATGCTCCTTTGGGTCTTTTGTGCTTTTCGGGATCTCAGGCGGGCTGGTAGTGGAGGTTGACGACGCCGGTGCTGAAGGTGGCCGAGCCGACGAGGCGGAGCGGCACCCGCCCGGTGCTCTCGTCGAACAGCCGCATGCCGGTGCCCAGCGCGATCGGGTGGACCAGCAGGTGCAGATCGTCCACCAGGCCGGCCTTGAGCAGGGCGCGGGTGAGGGTGACGCTGCCGGTCAGGCTGATGTTCCCGCCGGGCTCGCCTTTCAGCTCGGCGATCCGGCCGAGCACGTCGCCGCCGATCAGGCTGGAGTTGTTCCAGTCGGCGCGCTCCAGCGTGCCGGAGACCACGAGCTTGCGGACGGCGTTGAGCCGGTCGGCCATCGGGCCGCTCTGGTGCGGCCAGACCGCGGCAAACGACTCATAGGTGGTACGGCCCAGCAGCAGCGTGTCGGCGTCGGCCTGAAGGGCGCCGACCGCGGCGATCATCTCGTCGTTCAGGTAGGGGAAGTGCCACTGGTCCGGCGCCTCGACGACGCCGTCGAGCGAGACGAACAGGCCGCTGATGATCTTTCGCATGGGGTGGTTCTCCCGGGGTGTGTTCGCTGTCCTTCGCCTACGCGTCGTCCGGGCGATGTGACAGGGAACGCACCCCGGGACTCTCTAGCCGATCACCGCGCGGGCCAGCCCGGGATCGTCGGCGAACACCCCGTCCACTCCCAGGTCCACGAAGCGGCGCAGCCATCCGGCCGGGTCGCCGTGGGCGCGGGCGAAGGCCGGGTGGCCGGGATCGCCGCGCCGATGGTCGGCGGGCAGGAAGGCGTTCTCGTTGCGCAACGTCCAGATGTGCACCTGAAGGCCCGCCGCGTGTGCCCGTTCGACCAGGCCCGACGGCTCGCCCACGCGCTGGTCCCGGCCGATCGGGAGCACGCACCCGGCCTCCACGCCGATGCCGTCGGCGTACCCGGCCACCTCGGCCAGCCCTTCGGGGGTCATCATCGCGTCGTAGCCGGGTTCCCCGTCGTAGGGGCGGCCGCCCCGGTACATGAGCTGGATGATCGGCAGCCGGGTGCGCTTGCGCAGCTCGCGCAGGTTGCCCACCTCGAACGACTGCAGGAAGACCGGGTCGCTCTCGTGCCGCCGGCCGTACCGGCTGAGGGTGTCCAGCATCGGCTCCTCCAGCGGCAGGCCCAGCTCGGTGAAATAGGTGGGGTGCTTGGTCTCCGGGTAGACGCCGACGCCGTGCTCGCACGCCAGCCGTACGACCTCCTCGAAGGTGGGGATCTGGGCCAGGCCGTCGAAGGCGGTGTTGGCGGGGCGCAGGTCGGGCAGGCGCTCGATCGCGCGCAGCGTCCTGAGCTCGGCCAGCGTGAAGTCCTCGGTGAACCAGCCGGTGTGCGCACGGCCGTCGATGATCTTGGTGGCGTGCCGGTCGGCGAACTCGGGGCGGGCTGCGACGTCGGTGGTGTCGGTGATGTCGTTCTCGTGCCGGGCGACCAGGACATGGTCCTTCGTGGCGACCAGGTCGGGTTCGATGTAGTCCGCGCCCAGCGCGATGGCGGTCTCGTACGAGGCCAGGGTGTGCTCGGGACGCAGGGCACTCGCGCCGCGATGGGCGATGACCAGCGGGCGGCGGGGTCCTGAGGTGTCGGTCATGGCCTCAGATCCTGCTACACCCGCCGGTCACCCCGGCTTCACAGCAGGGATTCGATGGTGATCGGGAAGGATCTCACGCGTTTGCCGGTCGCGTGGTGGACGGCGTTGGCGATGGCCGCGGCCATGCCCACCATGCCGATCTCCCCGATGCCCTTGATCCCGAGCGGATTGACGACCCGGTCCTCCACCTCGACGGTCTCGACCATGACCTCGGGCGCGTCGGCGTTGACCGGGACCAGGTAGTCGCCGAGGCTCGGGTTGGCCCAGCGGCCGTAGCGCGGGTCCATGTGCGTGGCCTCGAGCAGCGCCTGCGACATCCCCCAGAACATGCCGCCCATGAGCTGGCTGCGCGCGGTCTTGCGGTTGAGCACCCGGCCGGGCGCGAAGACCCCGGCCAGGCGGCGCACCCGCACGATGCCCAGCTCGGCGTCCACGGCCACCTCGGCGAACTGCGCGCCGAAGTTCAGCAGCGCGTAGTCCTCCGGCACCTTGTGCTGGTAGCTGCCCAGGTACTCGGTCTCCGGGACGAAGGCGCGGCTCAGCATCTGGCCGTAGCTCTCACTGGCGCCGTCGCGCGCGGACATGACGCCGCCGCTGACCGTCACCGTGGCCGGGTCGGCGCCGTGCAGGGGCGAACCCTCGTCGGCGACGGCCTGGGCGATGAGCTGATCGCGCAGCCCCGTGGCGGCCACGTGGACGGCGTTGCCGCCCGCGGTCGAGCCCGCGGAACCCACCGAGGCGGCCATGAACGGCAGGTCGGTGTCGCCGTACTCCACCCTGACCAGGTCGAGCGGCAGGCCGAGCCCTTCGGCGCCGATCTGGGTCAGGATCGTGGCCGACCCGGTGCCGATGTCGGCGGCGGCGATCTGGATGACCGCCGTGCCGTCGGCGTACAGGCGGGCGCGGGCCCGCTGCGGGTTCATGAGCGGATATACCGGATACAGCGCGGTGGCCATGCCGGTCCCGATCAGCCAGTCGCCGTCCCTCTGCGAGCGCGGGCGCGGGTCGCGCCGCGCCCAGCCGAACAGCTCGGCGCCGCGCTCGTAGCACTCCTTCAGGCCCTTGCTGGAGTACGGCTTGCCGCTGTTCGGATCCACGTCGGTGTGGTTGCGCAGCCGCAGCTCGATCGGGTCGAGCCCGGCCTTCTCCGCCAGCTCGTCCATCGCGCATTCCAGTACGGCCAGGCCCGCCGCCTCCCCCGGCCCCCGCATGAACGTGGGCGTCATGGTGTTGCCCTTGATCAGGTGGTAGGCGGCGTCGAAGTTGTCGCAGGCATACAACTCGCCGGAGCCGCTGAGGGCGGGCTCGGCCCAGTCGTCGTAGGCCGAGGTGATCGACAGCTTGTGGTGGCGGATCGCGGTCAGCCTGCCCTCCGCGGTGGCGCCGAGCGTGATGGTCTGCTCGTTGTCCTCGCGCAGGCCGCAGGAGGTGAACATCTGCTCGCGGGTGAGGGCCAGCTTCACCGGCCTGTTCACGATTTTTGCCACCATGGCGGCGAGTGTCGGGTGTGCCCAGAT
Source organism: Nonomuraea typhae (assembly GCF_009760925.1). Classification (GTDB taxonomy): domain Bacteria; phylum Actinomycetota; class Actinomycetes; order Streptosporangiales; family Streptosporangiaceae; genus Nonomuraea; species Nonomuraea typhae. The sequence continues at coordinate 36,965 of NZ_VRLV01000007.1, read as the reverse complement.
CATCGCCTTGGCGCCGAAGCTGCCGCCGACGAAGTGGGTGATCACCCGGATCCGCGAGACCGGGACGCCGAGCAGGTGCGCGACCGTCATCTGGGTGGCGGTCGGCCCGTGGGTGGCGTCCCAGAGCGTGAGCTGGTCGCCGTCCCACGAGGCCACGGAGGCCGACATCTCTATGGGATTGTGGTGGTTGGCGGCGAAGGTGAACGTGCCCTCCACGGTGAGCTCGGCCTGGGCCAGGCCCTGGGCGACGTCGCCGCGGCTCATCTGCCCCGGGGCGAGACCGGCCAGGATGCGCTCCGGGATGTACGCCTGGTCGCGGCCTTGGTCGATGACGGTGATGGTTTTTTCGGATTTTTCGTAATTTATGCGGACAAGCTCGGCGCCGCGGGTGGCGGCGTCCAGCGTCTCGCCCACCACGATCGCCACCGGCTGCCCGGCGTAGTGGATGACCGGATCCTGCATCGGGAAGAAGCTCTGCCCGTCGGCGATCGTCCCCGCCAGCGACAGCGTCAGCACCGGCTGGTTGGCGATCTTCGGCAGGTCCTCGTGGGTGAGTACGGCCTGGACTCCCGGCTCGGCCAGCGCTTGCGTGGGATCTATCCCGGTCACCCGGCCCGCTGGGATCTCCGACCCGACGATGACCGCGTGCCGCATGCCGGGCAGCAGGATCTCCGCCGTGTACTTGGCCGCCCCGGTGACCTTGGCCCGGCCGTCCACCCGGGTGACGGGCTCGCCGATCAGCGCGGTCATGACCCGCTCCCCCTCACGCACACCCTTTCCAGGACACGGACGATCGTGCGCTTGGCCAGCTCGATCTTGAACGCGTTCTGCGGCCGGCCCACCGCCTGCGCCATCTCGGCCGCGGCGGCGGCCTCGAACGCCTCCCTGGTGGCGGGCCCGCCCATCAGGTGCCGCTCCGCCGTCCTGGCCCGCCACGGCTTGGTGGCCACGCCGCCCAGGGCCAGCCTGATGTCGGTGATCATCCCGTTCTCGACGGCGGCCGCGACGGCCGCCGAGACCAGCGCGAACTCGTACGACTCACGATCGCGCACCTTCAGATACAGCGACCGGCGAGCCACCGGCGCCGCCGGAACCTCGATCGCGGTGATCAGCTCGCCGTGCTCGATCGGGTGCTCCCGCTCCGGCGTGTCACCCGGCAGCAGGAAGAAGTCCTCCAGCGGCATCGACCGTGTCCCGTGCGCAGCGCCGTTCGCGATGCCGTTGGCGTTGCGGTTCGCACTGCCGTTGGCGTTGCGGTTCGCACTGCCGTTGGCGCTGCCGTCGGCGGTGCGGTTCGCGCTGCCGTCGGCAGTGCGGTTCGCGCTGCCGTCGGCGGTGCGGTTCGCGCTGCCGTCGGCAGTGCGGTTCGCGCTGGACAGGTGAATGACCGCGTCCAGCGCCACCAGCGGCACCGCGACGTCCGACGGATGCGTGGCGAAGCAGGACTCGCTCGTCCCGAGAACCGCGTGCCCCCGATGGAACCCGCCCTCGGCGGCACAGCCGGAGCCCGGCTCCCGCTTGTTGCACGGCATCGCCGTCTCGCGGAAGTAGGCGCAGCGCACCCGCTGCATCATGTTGCCGCCCATGGACGCCATGTTCCGCAGCTGCGCCGAAGCACCCAGCTCCAGAGCCTGCGCCACCATCGGGAACCGCTCCCGCACCACCGGCGCCGCCGCCACGTCACTCATCCGCGCCAGCGCACCCAGCCGCAGGCCGCCGCCCGGCAGCTCCTCGATCTGGTTCAGCGGCAGGTCGTTGATGTCGACCAGCCGCTTCTCCTGGGCCACGCCGATGCGCAGCATGTCCACCTCGGTCGTCCCGCCGGCCAGGAACCGGCTGTCCGGATCGGCCCCCTCGGCCAGCGCCTCCCGCAGATCCGCGACCCGCGCGTAACTAATGCCGTGCACCGTCGCGCACCTCCTTGATCGCCTGCCGGATGTGCGGGTACGCGGCGCAGCGGCAGATGTTCCCGCTCATCCACTCGGCGATCTCCGCGTCGTCACCCGCGTGCCCCTCCTCCAGCAGCTTGATCGCCGACATGATCTGGCCAGGCGTGCAGTACCCGCACTGCAGCGCGTCACAGGCCAGGAACGCCTCCTGCATCGGATGATCGCGCACACCCTCGATCGTGGTGATCTCCCTGCCCTCGCAGCTCACCGCCAGCGTCAGACACGACACCACCCGCCGACCATCCACCCAGACCGTGCACGCGCCGCACGCGCCCTGGTTACAGCCCTTCTTCGTACCGGTCAGATCGAGATACTCGCGCAGCGTGTCCAGCAGGCTCACGCGCGGCTCGATCTCGATCGCGGTGGTCACGCCGTTGATCGTCAGCGTCAGCTTCGCGGGCTCAGGACCGCGCCCGGTTCTCTCCAGTGCACCATCCATCGGTGCTCCCTCTGCTATCTCACTGGCCCTTCCTCCAGCAGTGTTTCCTTTGTCCGGTTTGGCCATGGCAAAGCGTGGACCACTTCGGGGGTATATGTGGGCCGTTGCGGCGGCGCGTGCGTCCGACGTGAGAAGCGATCCCCCCGACCTGCGCCCGCCCGCGTCGGCGGGTGGCTTGGGGGCGGCCTGCCGTACTGGATGGGGGGTTGACGCCACCCCAAGCAGACACCACCCCGCACAACCCACCCAAGCACAACCCACCCGCGGAACCCACCCCCGCACAACCCACCCGCACAACCCACCACGCCACGCACCGCCGCGGAACCCACCACGCCACGCACCGCGGAGTTGACCGCGGGCCCTTCACCCACGACAGCCACAGCTCGGCGATGGCTAGAGCTCGGTGATGGCTAGAGATCGGTGCGATAAATCGCCATTCCTCGACATATAGAGTTGCTGAGGTGAACGGCCTTCTCATCGGGCGCTCGGCTGAGCTGCGGAAACTCCTTCGTGTGCTCGAGATCGCCGGCGACGGCACCGCCGGGGTGGCGCTCCTCGGTGGCGATGCCGGCATCGGCAAGACGCGCCTGGCCTCCGAGCTGGTCGCGCAAGCGCGGGAGCGGGGCTTCAACGTGCTCATCGGGCAGTGCGCCGAGCTTGGCGACGCCCTGCCGTACCTCCCCCTCGCCGACGCACTGCGCGGCGCCGACCCCGCGCTGCGGGCGGCCATCGCCGAGCGGCCCGTGCTCGAGCAGCTCCTGCCCGGTGGGGAGATCGCGCCCTCGACCGGCCTGACGCAGCAGCGGCTGTTCGGGTCGCTGCTGGGGCTGCTGGGGGCGGTGCAGCCTGTCCTGTTCGTCATCGAGGATCTGCATTGGGCAGATCGCTCCACCCGGGACCTGCTGGTCTTCCTCAGCCGCATGCTGCAGACGGAGCGGGTGTGCCTGGTCGGGACATACCGGACGGATGACCTGCATCGGCGGCATCCGCTGCGGTCCGTGCTGGCCGAGCTCAAGCGGCTGCCTTCGGTCACGTCGGTCGAGGTGGGGCCGATGGCGACCGACGAGATCTCCGACTATGTCGCGACTCTGGGTGAGATGGACGGGCGGGAGCTCTGGGAGATCGTCCACCGCGCCGACGGCAACCCCTTCTACGCCGAGGAGCTGTACGCCGCCCTGTCGGAGGGCGAGACGTTCCCCGACGGGCTGGCCAGCCTGCTGATGTCCCGGGTCGAGCTGCTGTCCGAGCCCGGCCAGCGCGTGCTGCGCGCCGCCGCCGTCGCCGGCCGGCGCGTCGAGGACGTGCTGCTGCGCGAGGTCTCCGGCCTCCCTCTCGCCGACTTCGAGGAGGCCGTCCGCGAGATCGTCTCGCGCGGGCTCATGCGCGTCGACGGGTACGGCTATGCGTTCCGGCACGCCCTGCTGCAGGAGACCGTCTATACAGACCTGCTGCCCGGCGAACGTACCCGGCTCCACGCCGCCTTCGCCGCCCTCCTGACCTCACCCGCCGAGCTGGCCCACCACCACCTGGCCGGGCACGACCTGGCCGGCGCGCTGCGCGCCTCCGCCGAGGCCGGCAGGGAGGCCGAACGCCTGGGCGCCCCCGCCGAGGCCCACCGCCACTACGACCAGGCGCTCAGCCTGTGGGAACGCGTTCCCGACGCCGCCGAACTGGCCCGCGAAAGCCGCGGCGACCTCGCCTTCCGCAGCGCGATCATGGCCGCCGACAGCGGCGACAACCACCGCGCCGTGGCCCAGCTCCGCGTCCTGCCGCCCATGTCCCCGGTCTATGAACGCCTGTCCTACTACCTGGCCGAACTGGGCCAGGACGAGGCCGCCGTCCAAGCCGGCGACGCCGCGATCGAAACCGCCACCACCCCCGCCCAACTGGCCCGCGCGCTGGCCACCACGGCCCGCTCCCTCGCCTGGACCGAACGGCACACCGAAGTCGCCCCCCTGGCCCGCCGCGCCCTGGACGTCGCCCGATCCGCCGGCGTGGCCGACGCCGAGATCAGCGCCCTGATCGTCCTCGCCATGCTGTCCGAACTGGAAGGCGACTTCACCGCCGCGTCCGCCAGCTACGAACAGGCCGCCTCCCACAGCTCCGGCGACCTCGCCATGGACCTGCGCGCCCAGTTCGCCCGCGCCCGCCTCCTGTATGAACAGGGAGAGCTCACCCGTGCCGCCACCGTCACGGAATCCGGCATCAGGATGGCGGAGGAAGCCGGGCTGAAGTGGAGCACGTACGGCACCGACCTGCGGTTCCTGCGCTTCCTCATCCACTACGTGGCCGGCGAATGGGACGCCGCCGAACACCTCGCCGCGACCTTCGGCGCCCGGGTCGGCACCCTGCCCGAGGCGATCCTGTCGTCCTTCGCCCTGTTCATCGAGGTGGCCCGCGGCCTGCCCGCCGCCGAATCCCGCCTCGACTGGCTCCGCCCCTTCTGGACCAGCGAACTGGCCACCTACATGTCCCGCGGCATGGCCGCGGAAGACGCCCTCTGGAAGGGCGATCCCGCCACCGCCTGGGAACACGTACAGGCGTGCCTGGCCAAACTCATCCCCGCCGATCCCGGCAACCTGCGCATCTGCGCCACCGGCCTCTGGGCGTTGGCCGAGCTGGGCCGTACCGACGAAGCCGACGACCTCCGCAGGCGCGCCCGCACCGCCGTGGCCGGCCCCGACGGCGGCCGCGGCCCCATGGGCCTGGAAGGCCGCGCCTGGGCCCTGCGCGTGGAAGCGGAGTGGTCCCGCGTGAACGGCCACCACGACGTGCCCCTCTGGCAATCGGTAGTGGAGGCATTCGACTACGGCTTCGTCTACGAAACCGCCCGCTCCCGCTGGCGCCTGGCCGAAGCCCAACTCGCCACCGGCGACCGCGACTCCGCCCAAACCACCTGGACCCTCGCCCGCGACGCCGCGACGGCCCTGAAGGCCACCCCGCTCCTGTCGGCCCTGGACGAATTCGGGCGCCGAGCCCGCTTCACCACACCCACCACAGCAGGCTCACTGACCGCCCGCGAACTGGAAGTCCTCAGCCTGGTAGCCGAAGGACTGACGAACCGGGAGATCGCAGAACGCCTGTTCATCGCCCAGAAGACGGTCAGCGTGCACGTCTCCAACATCCTGGCCAAACTCGACGCCTCCACCCGCACCCAGGCCGCCGCCACCGCCCGCGCCCGCCACCTGATCCCCGGCGCCTAGCCCCCGGGCGTACGCGCCCGAGCAGCCAGATCCCGCACCACCTGAATCAACTCCGCCGGATCGAACGGCTTGGTCAAATAGGCATCGACCCCGATCCCCAAGCCCCGCCGACGATCATCCTCCTGGGCCCGGGCCGTGATCAGCACCACCTTGATGTGGCTGGTTTCCTCCTCAGACCGCAACCGATGCGCCGTAACCCACCCATCCAGACACGGCATCATCACATCCAGGGTGACCACATCGGGCATGACATCCCGAACCCGCTCCAGGCAGTCCTCCCCATCGGTGGCGGTCTCCACCTCGAACCCCTCCAGGGTCAGATTGACCGCGATGAGCTGCCTGATGACCTCGTCATCATCAACCACCAGCACCCTACCCAGAACCTCACCCACGGCCACGAAGCTAACTCCTAGTGGGGTGGTCACGTGCGGTTTTCGATGGATGTGTGCCCGGAGCTTTATCGTGTGCCGAGTGGTGGCGGGATGCTGATAGCCTTGTGACCCGTTGGAGCCCCCTTAGCTCAGGGGATAGAGCACCGGCCTCCGGAGCCGGGTGCGTAGGTTCGAATCCTACAGGGGGCACACCAATCTTGATCAGCTATTTCAGGCGCTGACCAGGGTGAACATATCGGAATCGGGCGGGTCTCCAGTCTCATGGAGTCCCGCCCGTTCTCATTGGCGCTCGCTGGTTGTGGGCCAGCCGTGGGCCAGCGACGGGCCGGGCTAGGTCACGCTTGGAGTGCAGCGGCGATGCGCTGGTTGTTTTGCTCGTCTCGGCCGTCCAGGCATTTGGCGTAGCGCTTGAGCAGTACTCCGACGCTGTTGCCTGCGCGCTCTGCTACCACGGTGGGCTCAACGCCGGCGTTGAGCCATGTGGACAAAGCCGCGTGCCGCAGGTCGTACGGCCGGCCGGCGAGCGGTGAGGCTACCTGCTGCGGCGTCAGGGCGAGGCGTCGCGCTTCTTCCCAGGCGCGCGAGTAGGTGGAGGCGCCGAGTACGCCGCCGCGCTCGTTGCGGAAGAGCCTGCCGTCTTGGGCGGTGCCGAACTCTTCCAGGTGGGCGCGCAGGATGGCCACCAGTTCCGGGGGAATCGGGACGAGTCGAACGGCGCGTTCTTCGCGCTGTTTGAGTCCGCGCTGGTCGTGAACGGTGCCGTTATCGGTCCACTGTTTGCCGCTGCTTGGGCGGGTGATTTCGAGTGTGAGCAGCCCCCATCCCTTCTCTGGTAGATGACAGTCGGACTTTCGGAGTCCAACAGCCTCTGCGGGCCGTACACCTGCGTAGTAGAGCGTGGCGAAGAAGGCGACCAGGCGGCGACCTCGGCCTCGGTGCCAGCTTCCGACGTAGGAGAGGCAGATAAGAAGCTCGTCCGCTTGTCGGGGGTTGATCACGCAGCGACGGTCAACACTGTTGTCTCGCGCGATCTTCTTTTGCTTGACTTGCTCGAGCGGGTTCTCGGACAGTTCGCCCAGATCGATGGCGTAGGCGAGAGCGGTGTTCAGACCTCGGCGGCGCCGGGCTGCGGTATCAGCCGCGGCAGGTCCGCCCTCGCGGGTGAGCGTGAGTTCATCGCATACGCGGCGTGCGACGATGGGGTCGCTCAGCTCATGTACGGCCAGTGTGCCTTTCCGTAGAAGTCGGACGGCGTTTTCTAGTGGCGGCGGCGGAGCCTCGGTGTCTTCTCGTGGGATGAGGGCCCATTGCAGGGCAGCTCTGAGGTTCTTCTTTGGTAGGCCGGCAGCTTCGCCGGTCAGCAGTCCGAAGGTGGCGACGATGAGGCTGTCAACGATGCTCTCCCTGGTTTTTGCGGCGGCCGCCTTCCATCGCATGGCGACGTATTTTCGCGCGAAGTCGTACCAGCTCAGGTTGAGCTTTTCGGGCTTTAGCGTGGACGCGGGGAGCCCGGTAATCGTGTCGAAGGCTTCGCCTTTCTTGGCGGCCTTGAGTAGGTTGGCGCGGAAGTGATCAGCCAGAGCGTGAGTCATGAAGGATTTGGACTTCGGCTCGGTGCCGACCTTCCAACGGAGCTCGTACGGCTTTGCTCGTCCGCTGCGTTGACGGATGTTCCAGATGATGACGTCCAGAGACTCCATGCTGGTCCTCCTAGGCTGCGGATTGTTCGCAGCCGCGGAGCCAGGTCTCTAGGTCGGCGCGGCGGATCTTACGCTTGCCGTTGGGGAGTTTGAGGGACCGGGGGCCACGTCCGGTGTGAAGCCAGCGGTAGAAGGTGGACTTAGGTACGTCGATTTCGTCGAGAACCTCGGCAATAGTGAGCAGGCTTTTCGCACGCGTCGTCATGGTTGTGATGGACCTTCCATGCGGTGTGATCGATGCGGAGCGGGGGCCTCGGCGGGGTGCTTGGCGGCTTGTCGCCGGGGCCTGTTGGCGGGTTGTGAGGGGGGTAGCCGTCCCAGCCGTCCCAGCCTCGTTTTGGCTGGTCAGCCCTGGGACGGCTTTTTGGGTGGGACGGCTTGAGCCGTCCCAGGTTTCAAGCCGTCCCGCGTTGAGCTGGGGAAATGAGGCTGGGACGGCTGGGACGGGTACCCCCCTCGAAGGGGAGCACATCGGCGGTTGGGACGGCTTCGACGGCGGGGCAGTAGCGGGCCCAGGCGTCGAGGAAATCGGCGCGCTGGTAGCCCTTGCCCTGTGGCGCATCTGGGAAGCGGATGTTGCAGGATCGGATGTCGTATTCGCGGAGCAGGGCGCCGAGTTTCATGGCGGTCAGCCCGGTGGGTCCGTAGTCGGCCCACCCTGATTCGGGGTTGGCTTTGAGCCGGTCTAGCAGGGTGGCGGTGGGCAGGGCGGTGTCGGGGCCGAACGCTTGTCGGCAGTCGGTGAGCAGGCGCAAGCCGGTGGAGGGGGTGCCGTTGTCGTCGGCTTCGGCGGTGAGGGCGAGGGCGGCGGCGCGGGCGCGGTCGGGCCAGGTGCCGCCGGCGTGGTCGGCGATGATGACCAGGGGTTCCCAGGTGTCGGCGGCGCGGTCTTCGACGGGCATGGCGGGTTCGGCTTCCTCCAGTCGTTTGAGGTCGGCGCGCAGCCATTGGTTGAGGGCGGTGGCCAGCTCGCGCAGGGGTGGCCGGTCGCGGCGGAAGCGGTAGGGGGCGGTCTTCTCGCCGGGGGCGCGGCGGCGCATGCGCACGATGACGGCGCGGTCTTCGATGGTGTCGGGCATGGCGCCGATGCCGGCGAGGGCGGCCATGGCGAAGGTGGGGATGGACTCCACCCGGTTGGCGTTGGCGTTGTAGCGTTTGGCGGGCCGGTTGCGCTGGTGGCCGGCGTTCAGCAGGCCGCGTAGGTCTTCGTTGCCGTCTGCTTTGGGGCCGAAGATGGTGTCGGCCTCATCGACCAAGATGGTGGGCGGGTCGGCGCCGATGGAGCGGTAGACGGCCGGTGGTGTGGAGTTGACGGTGATGAACGGGTCGTGACAGGTGGCCTCGACGATGTCGAGGAGCCTGCTTTTGCCGCAGCGTTTCTCGGGGCCGCGGATGACCAGGCGGGGTGCGTGGGCCATGGCGGTTTGGGCGTGGCTGGCGGCGATCCACAAGGTGACGGCGTCGGCGACCTCGGGCGAGGGCAGGATCACGTAGCGGGTCAGGGCCTCGCGGAGTTGGTCGAGGAGGGCGGCGCCGTCTGGCGGGTGGTTCATGCGGCTCTCCCCTGGTGTGCGCTTCATGTGGCCCCTTGGCTGGTGCGTAGGGCGTCGGCGGCGGTGCGGTGGGCTTCGTGGGGGTCCAGTCCTTGAGCGGTGATCGCTTCGATGAGGGGGGCGAGGTCGGGCAGGGTGGCGCCGTTTTCCGCGGCGCGGCAGCAGGCCCAGAACAGGCCGCGGTTGCGGTTGCCTTTGGGTTGGGTGGCCAGCCAGCGGGCCAAGCCGGCGACGCCGGCGTCGGGTGCCGTCACTGCGGCCGTTGCGGTCGTTTCTGGGGGGCGGGGGCTGTGGGTGGCGGGCTTGGGTGGAAGCAGGAAGCTACGGATGGCGCTCCAATTGAGTTGGTGTCCTATTGAGGTCGGGCGCGACCGGTGTCGGTAGGGTCGGCCGGCCACGGTGCTGGGTGGGGTGAGCACGTAGCCGCCGGTGGCTTTGAAGTCCAGGAAGTGATCACGCAGCGCGCCGCAGGGCTGGCTGGTTCCGCGGTAGTAGCAGTGCAGGCCGCCGGAGGGAGTGTCTACGACCAGTAGGGGTGGGGGCAGCAGTCCTGCGGCGTGCAGGCGGCGCAGCGCCGGGTAGCCGGTGCCGGCGGGCTTGACATCGACGTCCAGGACGTCGAAGGAGCCGGTTCCGGTGGAGATGGCGAGGTTGGCGTGGGGGCATCGCCGCCACCAAGCCCGCACCAACTCAATGTCGGTGCTGGCGTCGTGGAAGCCGTTGGGAACGAGGTGACCAACGGGCCGCTTGCCGCCCGGAACGCAGGGGAAGACAGCGCGACCCGCCGCGATGTGGTCCAGGGCCGAGGCTACAGCCGCTTGCGTGGTCGAGACGGTCATGCTTCCTTCCTGGTCAGCTCGGTGTCAGCGTTGTGGAGGGGAGGCGTCGTGTGCGCCGGCGGGTGCGACGGCTGGACTTCGGCTGATGCGTCGCGTCCAGCTGGGTGCGACGCGTCGGCCGCGGCCAGGTGCGACGGGTTCGGGGTGGTGGTGAAGGCTGCCCATGCTCGGCTGACGGCGCCGGAGCCGGGAAACAGGTCGTCGAGGCTGTCGCCGGCTTGTGCGCCGAGGAGGTCGAAGACCCAGCGGCAGAACGCGGCCGGTTTGGCGCCGATCACGCGTTCGGGCAGTGTGGTCATTGCGGAGATGCCGTGTACCAGGGAATCGACCCGCCGCGTAGCGCAGGTCCTGCGCGACGGATCGTTCGGCCGGCCCTGGGTGTAGATGACTGGTTCCCAGGCGTTGAGCGGCCAGCGACTGGCGGTGGGGCGTTCACCGCGATGCCAGGCGGCCACGCGTACGCCGGGCGGGCACAGCGCCAGCACCGTGGGAAGGGCGGCGGCCGAGGTGGACAGCGCCCACCCGTCATAGGTGGCCAGGTGGGCGATCAGGGCAGGGTGGTCTACTTCGCCGGCGTAGTCGCGATGCCCGCGATACAAGCGGGCGTTGCCCGGATAGGGCGGATCGGCGTAGGCCAGCCGTAGCGTGCGGCCGGGCGCGACGGCTGGCGTGGTGCCGACCGTGCGTAGGAAGCGGTGGCGTGCTTGCCGGCAGCGCACCGAACAGCACACCGCATCACGCCGGGCGGTGCCGGGGATCGGTTGCTCACACCACGCGCACTGTCGCGCATTCTGACGGGATGCGTCGGCTCGCGCCGCGGTGGAACACGACGCGTTGTGGTCGGTGATGCGTCGCGTTGCGCCGGCGGAATGCGACGCATCACCGGTGAGGTGAGCGGCGGTAGGAACGCTTTCGCGAAGGTCGGTGGTCATGCGGCCTGTCCTTCGGCGAGGAGGTCGAAGAGGTCTTGCTGGTGGGTGGCTGCGTCCAGGTGGGCCAGGACGCGCTCGCGCCAAGCCAGGGCATACGGCAGGCAGTTGGCGCAGTTCTTGTGGGGGTGGCCGGTCAGCGGTGGTTGGCGGCGGGCGGCGTAGCTCCAGGCGAGTGAGTCGGCTGAGGCCAGGTGCTTGCCGTACTGGTTGAGGCCGCCGGTTTTGACGCCGAAACCGTGCAGGCGCAGACCGCGGCCAGCCAGGATGGCGACGATGAACGCGATTTCGGCCGTTGACTGGCGACGGCAGATCGAGCCCAGGCCCACGCGGGGTAGGTCGGCCAGCCGGACGCCGGCTGAGGCGTACAGATCGATGCAGGACAGGTAGTCGGTCAGATGCCAGCCTTGCAGAATCGGGATGAACGGCAGGCCGGGTGCGATCTGGCGTAACAGCAAGTAGTTGGCGACGGTGCGTTCTTGATGCTCGGCCACGCTCAGGCCGGTGCGTTCCAGCATGACCGGCTCGCACATCCAATCTTGGGGCGCGGCGAAGTCCAGGCCGCCGATGGTTTCGGCGTAGGTGGCGACGGCCTCGGCGTAGACAGTTGGCGGGGTGATCCATCGTCCGTGCAGGGCCAGCTCAGTGAAGCCGCCGGAGTCCAGCGCCCAGCGGCAGCGCGCCGCGAGCTGACGGCGGCGCGGCCGGCGGGCGAGTTGGCGGTGGCTGACGAACAGCGGGATATCGACCCGTTCTAGCCAGTGGGGTTGATGGGTGCCGAGGTAGAAGCGGGCGCGCGGCGTGCTTTGGCTGGTCAGGTCAATGCCCCCCATGGGACGTCGTCCTTCGCTCGGGTTGCCACTGTCCGGTGCCGTGGCAGTGGTGGCACTGCCAGATGCGGTAGAGCGCGGCGCCGTGGTGGGTGAGGGCGTCCAACGGGGTAGTCGGGTGCACGATCAGGGACAGGCCGGCCCAGCCGAGCCGAACCGCGATCAACGGCGCCGCGACCGGGGCCGCGGCTGCTGCCACGGGCAGGGTTCCGTAGCCGGCGATACGGACGGCGTGCCCAGGCCGCAGATCGGTCGCACGCGCCGCAGTGCGCAGTGCGAGCGGGGCGGTGGCGGGGGGTTGGGGCGGTAGCGGGGTGTGGTGGTGGCGGGTCTGGTTGCCGGGGTGGGTGGCTGTCATGCTGGGGTCGCCTTTCGCTGTGATCGGAAGGGCGCGGCCTCGGCGGGGTGCTTGGTGGCTTGTCGCCGAGGCCGCATCCGGCGCCTGTTCATGCGCTTCGGCCGGCGGCGATCTGTTCGACCACGGCCAGTACGGCGTGCGTGAGCGCGGTCAGCGTGTCGCAGATCTCAGCGACGTCCAAGGAAAGGGCCGGTTCGTTCGACAATCGGGTGGGGCTCAGGACCGCGGTTGCGAGTTCGTAGTGGGTGGGCGGCGGGTCCGGCTGCTCGTCGTCGTTCCAGGGGTCGTGCATGAGGGCTTTGCCGATGGCGGCCAGGAGGTCGTCATCGGTGGTCAGCTCGCGCCATTCGGGGCCGAAGTCGGTGCTGAGGCGGGCGCGCCAGATCGGGGTGGCGGCGGTGCCGGTCAGGATGCGCAGGTGGCCGCGCTGGTTTTGCACCCAGACGCGGCGGGTGAGTTCTCTGCCGTCGTCGTCGCTGTCCGAGACGAGGTCGGCGATGAGCGCTGAGACGGACTCGGCGGCGTCAGCGCAGATGCCGCCCACGGGGGTGAGGTCGATGCGGGTCAGGACCTCGCGCAGCTCACCGCCGAGGCGGGCGAGGATGGCCATGTCCTGGTCATGGTGGTGCTGCTGGCGGCGGCGGTAGGCGTCCAGTGCCGCGGCCAGCGGGTGATCGTCGCCGAGGTGACGAGTGGCTGTCATGGCAGGTCCGTTCCTAAAAGGGTCGAGGGATGGGAGAGGGCGGGGCGGGAGGAGCGGGAGGGGTCGCGGCCTCGGCAGGGGTGCTTGGCCGGCTTGTCGCCGAGGCCGAGTCGGTGTGGGGTCAGAACGGCGGCTCGTCGTTGGCCCACGGGTCGCCGGGTCCGACATCAAACCCGCGGGCGTGGTTGTTGTTGCCGGTGCGGGCTGCCTTGTGGGGTTGGGCGGTGGCGAACTTCAGGGAGGGGCCGATGTCCTCGACGGTCATCTCGGTGACGGTGCGGCGCTCGCCCTCGCCGGTTTCGTAGGTGCGGGTGCGCACGCGTCCCGAGGCGATGACGCGTGTGCCCTTGGTGAGGGATTCGGCGGCGTGTTCGCCGAGGTCGCGCCAGGCGCTGCAGGGCATGAACAGGGCATCGCCCTCTTCCCACTGCTCTACCTGTTTGTTGTAGCGGCGTTCGCTGGAGGCGATGGTGAAGCTCGCCACCGCCGCGCCGGTCTGGGTGTAGTGCATCTGGGGGTCGTCGGTCAGGTTGCCGATGATGGTCATCACGGTGGCGCCGGACATGGGGCGGCGTCCTTTCAGAAGGTGGGCCGGTCAGGGGCCTTGCTTTCGTAGGTCGCGAGGGTCTGCCATGCCGGTGGTTAGCGAACGTTGAGCAGCCGGGCGCCCAGCCGCAGCCGGTGGCCGCTGCCGTCGCAGTTCGGGCAGATGCCGAAGGAGTGGGCGTAGATGCGGCTGCGGCGCGCGCCGGTGCCGTTGCAGCGGCGGCAGTAGACGTAGGGGTGGCGTTTGAGGCTGTAGCGGTAGCCGAGTACCAGCCCGGCGACCACGAGGCCGACGATGGTGGCGGTGGTGGCGATGAGGGCGAGGAGGTCGAAGACGGATGATGCGCCGGTCATGACTGCACCTGCAGGTGGCTGGGCAGGGCGTAGCGGTAGCCGAGGCTGGTGAGCGCGGCCAGGGCGGTGGGCGCCTGGCCGGCGTTGCGGCGAGCGCAGGGGTCACAGTGCAGGTCGCCGTAGCTGTTGACCCAGATGGTTGCGCCCTGCGGCGGGGGGTTGCCGCAACTCAGGCAGGGGTCGCAGCCGTAGCGGCCGGCGGTGCGTGGCGGCCCGTACAGGTGGGGGTAGCCGCCGGTGTTCCAGGCCAGGTAGGGGCCGGGGGTGATGTCGAGGTGGCCGTGCCGCTGGAGGTGGGTGAGGGTGTCGGGATGTGTGCCGGCCTCGCCGTACAGGCTGGCCAGGGGCAGCGCGCGATCGGGTGCGAGGCCGTAGGCGTACAGGTGGCGCAGGGCGCGGTAGCAGGCGTCCAGCGTGGTGGCGGCCCTTTGGCCGGGGCGGGTGAGGTGGATGCGCAGTTTGCGGGGGTTGCGGGCGGTGATGACGACGCTCGGCACCGGGCGGGCGTTGTCGCCGTGCATGTGGCCGGCGATGTGGCCGGCGTCGGCCAGCACGATCAGGTCCGCGGGGATGGCCTGGCACATGTCGTGAAGCACGTCGGCCCGGATGCCGGCCCGGCTGGTGCCGTGGGCGGCCAGGTAGGTCAGCACGCGCCATTGGGCGGGGTTGAGTGTGAGTGGGTTCATGGTCAGGGTCCTTCCGGACTGCTGGACGGGGGTTGCGGGCAGGCTTACGCGCGGCTGCGCGTGGGATGCGGGCCGCGAAAGTTTTCGATCTTGCAGGTGGGGCCACGACAGGGGCCACGGCCGTCGAGCGAGGGGGCCGAGGGAGGGCCACGACGGGGGGCCACGCGGGGGCCACGGTGGGGGCCACGGGGCGTGGCCCTGGCTTTGACCTGTATATCCCTCCCCCAGCCCCCGCCCGTGGCCCCAACGAGGGGGCCACGAGATCATGAAAGGGGGTGCCGGCGTTAGGCGGGTGGGAGCGCGCGCCGGCGCGGCGTACGGCGTGGTGGCCGGGCGCCTTGGTTGTCGATGCGTTCGGCGCGGACCTGTTCGGGCCGCTCGGCGCTCGCGGGGCGGGTGGTGGCGTTGACGTCGAAGACGATGCGCCCACCGCCGCCGCGATGGTGTAGCCGGGTGGGGTCGCCGGCGGTCAGGGCAGGTGCGGAGTTGATGAGGTGCAACAGCAGGGTGACGACCTGTTCGACATGGTGGAGGTCGTCACCCATGACACGGACTTGGGGCATGCGCTCTCCTGCTCTGCTAGGGCAGTTCGGGACGGGCAGGCATGGTGTAGCGGTTGCGGTCGTCGTCGTAGGGGCCGATGACGTCGGCTGCGGACAGGCGCTTGAGCTGCTTCTGGAACCAGGCGCGGGAGATATCGGTGGTGTCCCAGATGGTTTTGAAGTCGCCGGTGCCGACATCACGGGCGCCGCCGTCCCACAGCTCGTGCAGGCGTTGCATCAGTACGGCGCCGCGCTGCTCGGGGGTCATGGTCTGGGCGGGCGGGGCGAAGGTCAGCGGCGGCTCGCCCTCGGGGAAGTCGGTGATCTCATCGTCGAGGCCGGCCGATACCTGCGGGTCGGGGTCGTCACTGGTCAGATACTCCGCGGCGACGTTGCGCACCTCCTCATCGTCGTCATCGGTGTCGGTGTCGGTGTCGGTGTTGGTGTCGGCGGTCGGGCTGTTGATGGCGGGCAGCGGCGTGGGGCTGGCCAGCGCTTCGGCGGCCAGGCGCGACAGGGCCGCGGTCATCGCATCCACCTTCTTGTGGATGGCGGGGAAGGCCGCGGCGTGCGCGCGCATCTGTGCGTTGGCCATCTCGTCGTCGAACTGGCCGGTGGGGGTGAGTCCCCAGGCGTAGGTGCGCAGGGGCATGGCGATGCGCTCCTCGGGGATGGACGGGGCGTCCAGGTAGGCCATGCCGGGCTGCTTGTTGTCCCACAGTTCGGGCCGGCAGCCGGCGTCTTGCTGGGCCTCGGTCAGGCCGAAGCTGGCATCGCCGGGCGAGTCCACACCGAAGCACATCTTGGCGAGCTGGCCGCGGGCGATGGTGGGCATCTGGGTCCAGTCCGAGCGCTGCAGCGACAGCACGACGGTGCCGCCGGCGGAGCGGATGGCCTTGATCAGCGAAAGGAATTGGTCTTGCTGCTTGTCGGTGAGGGCGTCGTAGATGTCGGGGAACTCCTCCAGCCATAGCACCCAATACGTGAGACCGCAGCCCTCGACCCACTTCTGCAGGCCCTTGCCGGCCAGCAGATCGGTGCGCGGCTTGATCTTCTCGAACATCTGCGAGATGAGGGCGCGGGCGCCGTCTTTACTGGTCTCCAACCGGTGCAGGGCGGCCTTGAGCGGGCCGAGGGTCTGTTCTCCCTTGGTGATGTCGACGGCGAACACCGCCACGTCGCGGCGGGTGACGATCTCGGCCAGGAAGTTCCAGGCGCCGCCGATGGACTTGCCCGAGCCGGTCTTACCCATGAACTGCAGGTGGTGACCGATGATGATGTATTCGACGTCGTCGAGGTCTTGCCACAGGCCGGGGCGCAGCGGTTCGGCGATGCTGACGCCGACGCGGGAGGGGCCGGGCCAGGCGATCGGATGCTTCATCACCCGCGCATCGGAGATGATCACCTTGGCCTTGCTGGCGTCGTCTGGATCGATCGCGGTGGTGATCGATCCGGGCGGCAGGCCGATGCCAGACTCGATGTAGGGCACCTTCTTTTGCAAGTCGTCGGCGATCTGCCGGCCTTCCGCCATCTGTACTTCGCCGGTCACCTTGTGCGCGGTGGCCTGGATGGTGCGCGCCTGTACGGCGGGCATGCCGGCCTTTTCGGCGCCGCGGTTGAACAAGAACGCCAGCGGGTCGGCGACGGCCGCGTTGACGTCGATGTTCTTGACGCGGATGACGGTGCGGATGTTGAACGACAGCGCGAACGCCACCCCACCGATCAAGATGGCGCGGCCGGTCACGGTCGAGGTGGGGCCGTCGATGGTGGCCGCGCACACCCACAACCCGGCGGCCAGCGTGGTCAGCGTGGTGTGGGCACGGCCGGTGAGGCTGCGGGCGTGCGACTGCTTCCACGTGTACGCGGTCAGCACCAGCACGCACGTGATGATCGCAGCGGTGGTCCAGGCGCTGACCTGCGGGTCATCGCTGGCCAGGGTGACGTGGAAGACGAAGCCGAGACCGAACAGCAGCAAGCCGACCAGCCAGGGCGGGAAGTACAGCAGCGCCTTGGAAACCTCGCGGGTGGCCACCTGCTCCCACGAGGAGGAGTCTGGGGTGGCGGGCAGCACCGCGGGCGGCTGCGATGTGGTGGATGCGGGGCGGGGCATCAGGTGTCCTCATTCCAGTTGAACTCCGAGCGCCGCTTGTCCGGTTTGGCCTGCGGCAGCATGTCCACGAACTCCTTGCGGAACTGGGCGTGGAACTTCACCAGCTCCACCCCGGCGCCCTTTTGCAGTTCGGCGGCGCGCTGCAGGCGCTTGACCACGCGCCGGGCGCGCAGCTTGACGTCCGGGGCGCCGAACACGGCCAGCACCGGGTGCCCCTTGAAACTGCGGACGAGCACCGCATACAGCTCATCGCTGCCCACGGCGAACTCCTCGGCCAGATCGCGGGCGAGCTGACGGCCCACCTGGGCGTAGCGGGTGATCGCCGAAGGGCCTTGCCAGGGGATGGCCGACAGCTCGGGAATCCGGCTGCGGCCGGGCTTGGCGGGCTGATCGCTCATGACGTTCCTTCCGTCCGGCGCCTCTCGGCAGGCGAATCAGGAGCAAGGTCGGGGTTGGGCTTGGGGGTGGGGGGTGTGCGGGTGGCCGCGCGCAGCAGCGCGGCCACGTAGCCGAGGCGGCGGGTGCCCAGCCAGGCCGAGATCAGCGCATCCGCAGCGCCGAACACCAACCCGGCAACCCGCCAGGCGCCGGCCAGCCACGGCCGGCACAGCCAGGCCAGCAGGGCGGCGCCGATGAGCCAGCGCCAGCCGTCGAACGCCTCAGCCGTCAGTAGCCAGCGCGCCACCACCAGCGCGAACACCGCCACCAGCGCACGGCCGGCCAGCCGCACCCCACGGGCGAACATCGAGGTAGAGGCGGCGAGGGCGCGGGGCGGTGGGGCGTCGGTGATCACGTAGACGGGAGGTTCGGTGTCGGTCATCACCCGTCACCGCCCCCGCCGTACAGTCGTGCGGCCGGTACGGCGCCGCGTCATGGCGGGCTTGCCGGCCAACCGGGCAGCGACCAGGGCCAGCCACCCGCGCACCGGCGGACCGGCCACCAGACCGGCGACCGCGCCTGACAGCCATAGCGCAAGCTCACGCGGCCACGGCGTCATGGTGGCCACCAACAGGCCGGTTGCGACCGACAGCGCGGCCACCGTGAACAGTGCGCCTACCAGCGCTTCGGTGAGGGTGCGGCGCCGGCTCATCGCGGCCCCCGCTCGGACAGGTCCTCCCGCAGCCGACGCCCGGCACTGGCGTTGTCGATGTTGCGGCGGATCTCGTGATACCTGCGGCACAGCTTCCACACCGCGGCCAGGAACAGCGTGACACACAGCATGACGGCCATCGGGTCGTCGTTCGCGGCCATGTGGACGACCCATCCGGCGAAGCTGATCAGTGCCGCTACCGGGAAAAGCGTCCAAACATCAGGCTTGGAGGCTTGGCGACGGCTCATCTGCTCACCTCCTGGGTGAGTTCCTTCTTGAGCGCCGCGGCGGTCCTGGGGGCGCACCGCAGCGTCTTGCGGATGTCTTCGGCGGTGGATTGCGCGGTGAGCACTCCGCGCCCGATCAACCGCTGCAGGATCGTGCGATGCTCGGCGATCGATCGACGGGGAGCCCGATCGCTATCACCTCCCACGGGCTCGATCGATGCCCGTACGGGTCGATCGATCGACGCGGGCCGCCGCTTGGGCGATCGACGGGCGCCAGGATCGATGCGAACCACGTCGATCGACACGGCGGGCACCACCGGGGATGCTGTCGCCGGGGTGGGCGTGCCGGGGCGGTCGGGGATGATGATCGGGATCGCTCGTCCGAGCACCAACCCGCCCACCATGGACAGCCGTCCCGCCTTGACCGCTTGGCGATCCTTGCGGGCTTGACGGCGGATGATGCGGCGGGCGAGGCGGCGTTCGGGTCGGGATGCGTCGGGGCCGAGGCCGTAGCGGTCGATCCAGGCCGCCAGCCACGCCTCGTCCGCGCGGCAGGCCGGGCCGCGGGCGGCCAGGATGCCGGCGGCCTGCCAGGACAGGCGCGGGTAGCGCAGCCGCCGCCACAACACCGTGCGCAGTTCGGCCAGCGACCGGCCGGCGTTGCGCTGGCGGCGGGCCATCACGGTCAACTCCCACAGCCCGACCCCCAGCAGCGAGGCCAGACCGCGCACGATGCCGACCTGCAACCCGTCCGCACCGAACTCCGCACCGGTGATGCCGTGCCACAGGTTCATGGACGCGGCCATCAGCGCCAGCAGCCACGTCCACAGACGGAGTCGGCCGGTCGGCCGGTCAGCCTGCACCGCCTTGTGGGTCAGCCAGGCCAGATACCAGGCGCTGCCCTCCAGCGCGACCGGCACCGCCGCAGCCAGCGCCCCCAAACGCATGACGGCCTGACCGAACTGCAGTTGGCCATCCCAGGCAATGGCGATCGGAGCGCCCATCGCGACCCCACCGACCAGCAACGGCGCCCACTCGCCCACGGCGCCGGCGACGGCCTCGATGGTGTGCCGGCGCCGCTGGCGGCCTTCCCTGCGGCGCCGCTCACGCTCGGCGCGACGTTCCCGCCGCGCCCTGGCTTGCGTCTCCAGGCGGCGCGTGCGGGCCTGGTCGGCGTGCTCATCCTGCTGCGCCTGCAACGCCAGGCGCTGCGTCTGGACGCGCAGCATCGTCTCGGCGCGCGTTGCCTCGGCTTCAGCCAGCCGGGTTTCCGCGTCGGCCGCTGCCACCGTACGAGCGGCTTTGGCGTCCCAATAGGAGGAGGTGGTCATCAGGGTGCCACCCCCACATCCCAGGCAAACCAGTGCTGGTCGCCGGTGTTGACAGCCTGCCGGTAGGCGTCGTTCTCCCCATACGCCTCATAGGTGTAGGGGCGGCCGGCCGCGTCGGTGGCGGACCGGGTGATGATTGGGCAATCGGTGAGGATGCGGAGCATCTGATCGATGACCCACATCTTGTGATGGCTTCCGTCGAACCGGCCGCACTCGACGGCTATCTCGATGGCCTTGCCGATGCGTTCAGTCGTGTTCATGCGGCGCTCCCTTCAACGCAGTCAAGGCAGGCGCCCACGCGGCGCGGCAGCGCGTAGCCGCCGACGTCACGTGAACAGTGCGGTCAGGCGCGGCCGGCGGCGTTGGCAGGCACGCCTGCAGCAGGCGCGCAGCGAAGTAGCGGACGGTGTCGGTGAGAATCGGGTCGGCCAGCAGGCCCAGCCACCAGTCGGGCGCGGTGCCGGCGGCCAGGCCCATGGCCTGGCACAGATCGGCGAAGCTGCCGGCTCGAACGCGCGCCGGCACGCCGTAGGCGACGGTCAACAGCGCGCTCAGACCGCCCCGATCGTGGCAGCCGCGGATGTCCAGGAACCGGTCGCCGGGGGTGATCACCCCGGCGTGCGTCCACTCCCAGCTGCTCTCCCGCTGCCGTTCCACCAGCCCGTACGGCCAGCCGCTGGCCTCGTGCAGGGCCGCGGCCAGCAGCCAGCAATACCCCCAGGCGAAGAACTCCTCAGCGTCGTCGTTGATCACGCCAGGGTTCAACACCACGCGGGACAGGCCGCGGCGGGTGGTCGGTCGGGACGCGATGAACTCCACCGCCACCTGCTCATACGGGCGGCCCTCGGCGACCTTGGCCAGCGTGGGATACGCGCCGGCGTCGGGCAGCCGCAGCGGGCGCCGGTCGCAGTCGGACGCCGGTTCTCGGCAGCGTGTGGAGGTGTGCGACGGCATTTCGGTTCACCTGCCCTTCCGGGCGGCCGGGTGCTTAGGCTTGACCAGCGCGCCGCCGGGCACACAGGTGAAGGTGTGGGTGGCGCTGGCATGAAACGGGCCGTGGAAGCCGGTCCGGACACAGTCCATCTCCGGGTGGCCATCGGCCGGCACGAACGTGATCCGACAGGCCGGGCGGGCAGGGCGGGGGCTCGACATCACGCCGCCTTCTGGCGTGCAGCCGCGTGCTGGGCGCGGAGCTTGTCGGCAGCCTCGGCGGCCAGGGCGGACAACCGCTGCATGGCGGCGATCTCGGCTTCCAGGTCAGCGCTGGCCAGGCCGAGGCAGAACCACGCGGGGGCCTGCGACAGGGTCAGATACAGCGCGTTCGGGTCGCTACTGCTGGTCTGCAGGCTCATCTCGTCGGCGCGCGGGTGGTGGATGCTGACGACGGCGTTGACTCGACTGTGGCGCCGCGGCTCGGTGGTGTGGGTCGGTGTGCTGGGCATCAGGCCACCTCCAGGGGTGATGTGCTGGCGGCGCTTTCGGGGGCGGTGAGGGCGGCGATGTCCGCGGGGGTCAATCCCGCCAGCACGCCCTCGGCGGGGCGGGCGTCCAGGGCGTAGAACAAGCACGAGACGCGTACCGGGCAGTCGGCGCACACCTCGCGGGCCACCTGCTCCCGCGCCGCGCGCTCTTCGGCCGGTTCCTCGGTGAAGGCGTCGGGGCCGGTGTGCAGTTCGGGGTCGAACCTGCAGGCCGCCTCATCGGCCAGATGCCGCGGCAGGCCCTCGGTCAGTGCGGCCAGCAGGGACAGGAGGGCGCGCTCACGCGCCGGCGTCCGCGCCCGCCGGGCAGGTACGGACAGGTCGTCGGTCATGATGGGGGCTACTCCTTCTACGGGAGTGGAGGGGGCGGCCTGCAGTCTTGGCCGATCAACGGCCGCCCCCAGTCGGGGATGGGTGAACAGGTCGCAGCGGAACCTCAGCCGGGGCAGTCGCGCTCGGGCAGGCCGTAGCGGGCTAGGAACCGCCGATAGATGCGCAGCGCGCCGGCGTCATCCACATCGCCGGCACCTTTGCCGGCGCTGGTGAGGGTGGCGAAACCGCGCTCGGTTTCGTACCGCTGGTCGATCATGTAGCGGCCGGGCGTTTCAAGGCTGTCGATGTACAGCGCGACACTGTGGCCGAACCAGACGATCAGCCGGGCCGTCTCGCCGTAGGCCATCGACGCGATGACCTCCAAGCACTCGCCGGACAGCCCGATACGGACGTCGGCCGGGTGGCCCAGGGCGATGAGCTGATCACGCAGACCGGCGAGGGCATCCACACGCGCCTGATGCTGCCTACGCTGCTCTGCGGAAACCCGTGGCAGCGCCATCACCGGCGCTCCTGGCCGCGGACGGGCATCGTCCTGGCCAGCTCGCGGTCGTAGGCGTCACGGGCGCGCGGGTCCTCCGCGCCCCAGTCCGGTTGCTGGTAGCGGCGCGCGGCGTCCCTGGTCAGCCGCGCCTGTGCTCTGTCGTATGCCTGGTCATGCGGGGTTTGTGCCATGCTGGAGGTCTCCTGCTCATTGGAGCCGGCGGCGCGCTCTGCTCTTGGTCGGGTCGGGCGCGCCGGCACCGGCGAACGGCATGGAACGAAACGTGGTTCTGTTTCCTTTGATCGGGGATGCGCCCTGAAGGGCGGCCCCGGTCGTCTCCGCCCAGGCCGCGCACATCGGGTGCCTGCCCAGCCGGGCATCGAAGGGGGGCGGGTCAAGCGGCGGGGTTCACCTCGACGTAGACCCGGACGCTGGACTGGGCGGGGGCCGCAGAGAACAGCCCCTTGACGTCGGTGATGGAGAACGTCTCGTGCAAGGTCATTACGGCGTCGGCGACCTCGGCGGGCGCGCCGATCAGACGAATGGACAGCATCAGTACTCCCAATGGGGGTGGATTGGCAGGAAGAGGAAGAGAGGCGGGGTCAGCAGTCCCAGCAGGGCCACGGGCCGAGGCCGTAGACAATGACCGTGCGTTCGCGCAAATCGCCCCGGCACCGGCGCATGGCGGCGATCCAGTTCGGGCAGTCACCGACGTGCCTTTCGGCACCATCCGGGCTGTAGAACTCGACGGCCTTACGACGCTTCATAGCCAAACCTCCAACAGGTTGGCATCCGCGGGCAGGGGATCAGGGGTCGGCCGGCCGCAGCGATGACCGCGGCCAGCTCGCACGTGCGGGGGTTCAGCCGAGGCCGGTGAAGAAGTTCGCGAATGCGTCGATCACGGTCACCAGCCAGGCGAAGAGCTGCGTCGCAGCCGTGGCGGCGCTGTCCGGCTGCCGGATCACGTAGATGATCACGAAGGCGATGAGCAGATACAGCAGGAACCGGCGCAACGGCCGGCGGTCGGAGTACACGGCGTTTCTCCTCGGGGAATCGAGCCATGATCTGCCCTGCCAGCAGGGGTAGCGCGTGTGGCGCTCTCACGAGCCGAGGGCAGCGATGAGGGTGGATGCTTCCGAGTGCCGAGCGCTCCCGTGCACAAGGGCGTGCAGGGAGATGGGCAACCGTGGCGCAGGGCCTTTGCTGCGCCGACCGCCTTTTCCGGGAGGCGGTAACCCTCGATCCCACTGTTGAGTTCTCAAGTCGTGCCAGGTGCGACAGCCCATTGGGACGCTGGATCGCGTCGCCCTCCCTAAGGGCGTAGAGCCGTGCGGGGTGTGGCGCGAGCGGTGCCGGCCAACCACCGTCCGCCGCTCCTGTACAGGTATAGAACAGGTTAGGACTTCCGTCAACGGTTGCCAGCGAGGAGCTCGCTGTCTTGCTGGTCACAAGAAAACCGCGCGGGTCAGGGGGTGCGGCAGCGTTCAAAAGCCGGTGCAATTCGGCATTGAGGGGTGCACAAAAGGGTCGAGGGGTGCACACTGGCGATTGCTGACTGTGATGGCCTAACAAGCAAGGCCGATCTCCCTCTGCGCAGTAGGGGAGGCGATGAAGGTTCGAGAGGCGAACCACCAGCTCGCTGCAGTGATGACACGCGCCAGCGTGTCAAACAAGGGGCTCGCCAGGCGGGTGCAAGATGTGGCCACGAGTCACGGAGCAGACATCCGATGCGATCACGTGTCCGTTAAGCGCTGGCTGGATGGAATGCACCCCCGTGGAGTGACTCCCCACTTCATCGCTGAAGCCTTGAGTCGCAAGCTCGGAGAGCGGGTTAGCGTCCGCGATATCGGGATGATCTATGCTGAAGCCGCGCCGCTTAAACCCTTATCGCAGCAGCACGCCCAATCCGACCACTTCGATGGTGATGTCACCGTTCTGGTCGCAGGGGATTTGTCTGCCAATCCCCAGGTCATTGACTGTGACGTATCGCCAGATGCCTGGAACAACTCCATGGTCACGTGGTTGGTGAGCCCTATGCCAGCCCCTCGGAAATCCTCCAATGACGGGCTGATCACAGCGACAAGCGTGGAGGCCATCCGAGAGACAACTGCGATGTTCGCGCAGCTTGACTATCGATTCGGCGGTGGGCACGCACGGTCAACTGTAGTCCAGTACATAGCCATGGAGATCGAGCCACTATTGAAGTCCGTCTCATCAGAGACCCCAATTGGAAAAGCATTCCTCTCGGAGACGGCAGCCATGCTGCGGCTTGCCGCATGGATGGCCTACGACACCGGCCGGCACGGATTGGCGCAGCGATACATGACCAAGGCACTGTCCTTGGCTTGTGAGGCAGATAATCGAATGCTTGGAGGCCGCATACTTGCTGGAATGAGTCACCAAGCCAACTACCTTGGCCAGTACGCGGCGGCGGCGAACCTCGCACGGGCGGCACAACAGGGGGCCAATGGCGCCGCCACCCCTACGGCTATGGCGTTGTTCCATGCGATGGAAGCCCGTGCGTTGGCGTCGCAAGGCGATGAGGCCGGGTGTAGCCGAGCGCTCTCGAATGCGGAACGGTGGTTCGAGAGTCGCAACCCTGATGAAGATCCCACCTGGTTGAAGTACTTCGACGAAGCCGAACTTGCGGCGGAATTCGCGCATTGCTTTCGGGACCTCGGGCACGCTAATCGGGCACGTGACAAAGTTCTTGAAAGTATGGAGCTCTCGGAAAGTCTCTATGTACGGAGCCTCTCTTTCGTCCGCACGATCCTGGCTTCCAGTCATGTCATTGAAGGAGACCTTGAGCGAGGTATTGCAGTAGCCTGCGAAGTCGTGACAACGGTGGCGGATCTCCGTTCGGCTCGGACTCGCCGATACGTGCGAGATTTCATGAAGGAGCTTGCACGCTACCGCAACGATCCGGTCGTGCGTGAGTTTAGAAGCTTTGCAGAGGCCCGGCTTGCCCAAGGACGCTGGGACGCTCGGTAGGGTGCTAGAAAGCTCGCCACCGGCGTGGTAGGTCGTTGTTCCGCAGTGAGATCATACGACGCTCAAACTCAGCTTGAATTTCGCATGAATGGCCTACATTCTGCATGAGCCATGTTGTCATGGTAATTTCACGAATTCTCCTAAGAGTATGAAAGCCTGGCCACTCAATGACATCGAAACCATAAGCGCGAGACGCTTGGACGTAAGTCTCTCTATCAATCCATCGAAATCCTTCATACGGCATACCTACGCCCGTCACTAGGTCCCACTCCCTAGGCCCGAACGCGAACATTTCAAAATCAAATATGATTGTTCGTCCATCCTTGAAACGAAGGAGATTTCCCTTGTGGGCATCGCCATGAATGTGACCTTCCGGCAATACGAAGCTAAGGGTGCCATACTCCGCATAGAGGTCCTTCGTGTGGTTACGAAGAAATTGAAGATCTACATCTCCAACATTGACAGCCTTATCCAGTCTTGCGGATACACGAGCTAGCGGATCAAGCGGCGGCAGAGTCAAATTTGCGGGCTTGGCAAGCGCATGCAAACGGCGGAGGATATCCGCAAGGTCAACGGAGTCGGGATTGGGGGCTTTGCTTTCTATATATTTCCAGAAAGTCACCACCCTGCCGTCATAGACCGCAGCCTGAGGATAATCCAGAAGAAGGCGCACACTGGGAAAGTCGGCAGATTCGAGCCATCGCGCTACCGCTACTTCTTTTTCGACATCGCGAAGTTTGTCGGCATTCCGCGCTATGCGCACAACAATGGGGGCCGACTTAAGGCGATACAGCGCATTCTCCCCAAACCTAATAGGCTCGGCGTCTCTGTGTTCCAGGTCAACATCCGTGCAAGCGGCGATCAGGGCACGATGGGCGTCGTGGGGCGTGAAACCACCAGCGGAAGTTGTCATATGATTAGTCCTCGCCACTCTGTCGAGGGCTCTGGTCGGCGACGAAGCGTCCCTTGCTCGGGATAGCGATAATTAGGCCCTCATGCTGGAGAATTTCGAGAGCCTTTCGTACGGTGACGCGGGCTGCTTGGAATCTCTGCGCCAGGGCTGGTTCCCCGGGAAGACGTACGCCTGGCGCAAATTCGCCCCCGTTGATGTCTTTGCGCAGTTGATGGGCCACATCTTCATAGCGAGTGCTCGGTGGGGCTTCCTTCAACGACTCCCCACATACCTTGCGGCCTCTGCCCGTTTGGCTAACCACCAGGCCCTCACGCTCCAGCTCAGCCAGAGCTTGCCGTACCGTACCTCGTGCCACGCTGTACCGACGGATGAGGTCGGCTTCAGAAGGGAGCATGCCTCCTGGAGGTGGGTCTCCTCGACGGATACGGGCGCGAATGTCTTCGGCAATGCGAACGTAGGCGGGCGTGTCCTTCACCTGACTCATTGTGCTCCCTTAGCGGCGGCACAGTGCTCTCTAGGCTAGGGTGTTCAGGGCATCCCGCGAAAGGATCGGGATGTGGTCCAGCAAGCAGCCAGGCGGGCCGCGTGGTCAGGTGTTGGGCCGTAACAGCCAGGTCCACGCCTCATCTGGGTAGACACCGCAAACCATCGTAAATTCGCTGGCCACGACCTGATAGCAATCGGGGACGTCGAGGTCGGGGATGGCATTCGACGGGATCTGGCCTGTGGCCAGCTCGGTCACAAGGTCAGGCACCTGGTCTTGCAACCTGGCGGGCAATGCCCGCATGACCAGCGCAGCCTCAACGCTCCACCGGATTCGCCGGCGGGCGGCGGTCACTCGTTGACCAGGAAGGCGCGCCGCATCTGCTCAGGTATTCGGCCACCTTGGGATACTCGGCCTGAAGCAGCTGTTCATCCTGCAACAGCGCAGTGAGTTCATCCCATCGCTTGGCGGTCATCGCCAGTTCGCCAGCCATGGAAGAGAGTCTCTCGCATTGAGTCAGCCTATGCCATGCTTCCCAGCATCTCCGATGTCAGGCGCGGCGCGACCAAGACCTTGGACGGGTGTGGAACGGGTGGTCGCGCGGCAGGGGCTGGGCGCCTGCGATGCGACCCCAACGCAGGGCATCGACCCGGGGCGCTCTGGTACATGATGGCGGCCATGGAAGTGTTGACGTGGTCGGCGTCAGGGCGCATTCGAGCCATTCTGGGGACAGCAACGAGGCTGTAGGCCCCGCTCGCTCAGACCACGTAGGCGAAGGCGAAGCCGGCGGCCACTCTAGGGTCTGTCTTCAAAATGATCTAGATTGTGCGGGATCATGCTCTGGTGATTCGCCGTCATGAGTTGACTGATCAGGAGTGGGACGCGCTCAAGGAGTTACTGCCCGCGGGCCGGCGTGGTCGTCCTCGCGAGGATGACCGGCGGCTGTTGAACGGCATCGTGTGGAAGATCCGCACGGGTTCGGCCTGGCGGGATGTGCCCGAGCGGTACGGCCCCTGGCAGTCGCTCTACACCTGGTTTCGGCGCTGGGCTCTGGACGGCACCTTCACCGCGATGCTCGGCGCGGTTCAGGCGCGGGCCGATGCCGCCGGTGACATCGACTGGCTGGTCGCGGTGGACTCCACCATCGTGCGCGCCCACCAGCACGCGGCCGGAGCCCGAAAAGGGGGCGCCACCGGCAGGAGACCGATCACGCCCTCGGACGATCCCGGGGCGGGCTGACCACCAAGATCCACTTGGCCTGCGACGGGAGCGGCCGCCCTCTCGCCTTCGTGGTCACCGGCGGCAACGTCAACGACTGCACCCGCCTGCCTCGGCTACTCCAGGCCATCAACGTGCCACGCCTCGGGCCGGGACGGGCCCGCACCCGCCCCGACCACGTGGTGGCCGACAAGGGCTACAGCTCCCGCGAGATCCGCTCCTACCTACGCCGACGCGGCATTGCCCACACCATCCGCGAGCGGGCCGATCAGAAAGCCGGCCGCCGGCGGCGAGGCAGCCGCGGCGGTCGACCACCCGGGTTCAACCGTGATCGCTACAAGCGACGCAACGTCGTCGAGCGCTGCTTCAACCGCCTCAAGCAGTTCCGCGGCCTTGCCACCCGCTACGACAAGACCGCAACCTCCTACACCGCCACCGTCACGATCGCCTCACTCCTGCTCTGGCTGTGATCATTTGAAGACAGACCCTAGGAGCGCTTCCTTGGGTTCTTGCGTCCGGCAGGTAATGCCCGCATGTCCACCCAGCCGGGTGGTCAGCACATGAAGGCACGTGATCCGCTGAGTGACTACGGGTCGCGAACCCATCCAGACCGCCAACAAGGTGCCAAACATCTGCCTGCAGGATAGGTCACAGCGGGGTCCGGCAAGAGATCACCGAGGGTGTCCACCCGACGGCGCCTGTGCTCGCACCCGAGCCGGTGCTCGCGGAGAAGTAGGGCGCATTCCGAAGGCTGGTCAACCGAGCAATGCACAGGTCAGGAACTTCTTGGTATGAGAACGACTGAGACCATTGCACGAGACGCTGCGATGTGATGGCGTGTCGATAGGTAGTGCACGCCGGGCATTCCGTCACCGGCGGCTATTGCTTCGCGGCTTATACCGAACTTCTGGAGCGTTTCGTTGATCCAAACTATACCAGACTTCACCAGCCTTGAGGGTAGAAGCGTTCTCGTAACGGGAGCTGCTGGATTTATAGGAAGACGTCTTACGGCCGCGCTTGACGCCCTTCGCATTGAGACGATAGGAGTGGGGCGTCGTGGACATGATTCCAGGTCACCTGGCCTGCCATATGTCTGCGGCGATATTACGTCTAGCGAGATCTTGGACAAAATAGACGTGCCCATCAGTCAAATCGTCCATCTCGCGGGAAGAATAAACGCACAAACTCGGCATGAGTACGTGACAGACAATGTTCATGCCACCATGGTGGTGGCCGATTGGGCGAGCAAGCATCAAATTGAGAGAATTATCTACGTATCAACGGTTGGGGTATACGCGCCAGCCCCGCTGATAGCCGAATCGAGCGCTATTGGGCCAAGCTCGACGTATGCGCTCACGAAGTATCTCGGTGAGCAGGTTATCGTCACCAGTGGTATTCCATATGCAATCTTGCGCCCTTCCTTTATCTATGGGCCTGGCGACCGAAATGGCTTCATCGCTAGACTCTATGAATCCTTGGAATCTGGCTCCAGGATCATGGTCCGCGACGAGTGCCGGGATTTCATTCACGTAGACGACGTCGTAGACGGCGTAATCCGCGCTCTGGGCTACACGGGAAAGAATGAGATATTCTGCTTTGGTTCAGGCAGGCTTACCATCCTTCCTAAGCTGGCTACGTCCATCGCTCACGCTTGCGGAAAGGAGCTATCACACGTTTCCGCGCAGGGGCGCTCTAATGGGTGCGTTGACTGGGGTTTGGCTCGGAAGGAACTAGCGTGGACTCCGGCCGTCTCCTTGGAGGATCCCATTCTAGCTGAAGCAGCTTATCAAGAGGAATAATTCGGACATTGGTAAAATGGACAGGGCGAGCCTCACTGAGATGCGTGAAGCGGAGATCGAGAAGGCGCACCAAATTGCGACCAGGCTCTCCGCTCAGAGGGATATTGCTTCATCGCGAGACCTATATCCCGAGCTAGCCCTCACGTCCCCCTACACCTACTGCGTAGGGTCGATAAGACCGGTAGATCTATTGCCGTTCTTCAATACAGTAATTACCGACTTGCGCCCCCTGCCGACATCGGAGCACTTTGAATCCAGGTATGGCCTTACTGTCCGCCAATTTATCGACCTCATAGAGCAAGGAAGGTTGGCAGTGCGGCTTCGCGCTGACCACTTGCAGTTCTCTGCTCTAGAGTATCTTGCCCCGCTGTTTTCCGAGCACCTGCTACCAAGGTCGGATCGCTACAAGGTTCTGTACCATGACAAGATGCTTATGCATAGAATCCATGCTCGCGAAATTTTTGCCGGAACTGAAGCGAAGGGCCGGCGATGGCTTCGGGAGTATCTAGACTGGCTCACGCCTCCACAGTTCGCAGATGTTGTCTCGGACAAATTTGCACTAGTGGCTACATACTGCGGCGTAGGACAAGCGGAGAGAATAGTCGAACGGACGCTCAGTTTAACTGGCGATCCAGCAGTGTCATACGACTGGCTTCACATCTATTCACGCTTCCGCATTTACCCTTACATGAATTCGCTTGACGGCATTAATGTTCTGCCTGCCAAAGAGGTCGACCTGCTTCCCGTCGAGCTTAGACCAGATAAGAGTTCCTATTTGCCCTATGAAGTCGGGAGGGCTCTTCTGTGCAACCTCCCGATAGATCCCCGGACTGACCTGAGCCAAGCTGGCTGCGTTTCAGCAGACGACTGGTTGCGGACGCTACGAGAACTTGATTCCGCCTTAGCAGCATCGGCGCCGGGAGCTATTCATGAATGGACAGCGCGTTTGCATGAACTGGTAGCGTCCACCAGAAGAGAAGTGACTAGAATGAGGCAGCGCAGAGAAAGCCTAGAGCAGAAGTTCCTTATTGTGAGTGGCATTGGAATTGCTGGGGCGCTATCGGAGTATGCGCCGCCACATTGGAAGCCGATAATTGGTGCGGGGTCTGCCGCGATTTTTTCCGCTCGCGCCAAGATTGCGGATACGATCGTAAAATTTCGCAAGCAGAGTCATGTCTTGGCATGGTTCGATCTGCAGAACGAGATACTTTCGAATATGCCTAAGTAGATGCGACAAGGTTTGCAGCTGAGTCCAAACCGAAATGCGCCACTCAAGCTCACGCTTCACGGCCGCGGATCTAAGGTTGGCAGTGCGGCTTCGCGCTGACCACTTGCAGTTCTCTGCTCTACAGTGTCTTGCCCGCTGTTTTCCGAGCACCTGCTACCAAGGTCGGATCGCTACAAGGTTCTGTACCATGACGAGAGGCTCAGGCATAGAATCCATGCTCGCGAAATTTTTGCCGGAACTGAAGCGAAGGGCCGGCGATGGCTTCGGGAGTATCTAGACTGGCTCATGCCTCCACATGAAGGTATGTGTACGCAGGTTGGCGCCACTGAGCGGCGGCTATGTGGTTCGGACTTCTAATCCGGCGCTCGCCGGCTCGAATCCTGCCGGAGGGCGTTTGCGTCCGATCCGCTATCGGGCCGTCTGTGGGCCGTCCGAGGTTGGCCTCTACTGACAGATGACAACCGACGACGACGCTTCTTGGGCAGCTCAGCGCATCCGGTAAGGACCCCTTGGCAGGTCCCGTTACCCACATGCCCGGAAGCAGAAGGAAGGCGTGCCGGAGTTGGAACCATCGCAAATCTTGTGGGCTGGCTGTGGGCCATAGGAGTCGATGTCGAGCCGTTCAGGCTTGTTATGCCTGGTCAGGGCCTAGCAGCTACGGGAACCTGCAATCCTCTCCGGAGCCGGGTGCGTAGGTTCGAATCCTACAGGGGGCACACTTCAGCAGCCAGGCCAGACACCGTCTGACCTGGCTTTTTGCTTGATCGGCCGGGATATCGGTCATGCCACCCCGTGACAGCCGCAGACGCTAAATGACGGCCGCCACGGGCAGAGATCAAGCCCGGTCGTCACGGGCCTGGTTCATGCGGTCGATCCAGACGTCGTCGTAGCCCGCCATGCACAGGTGATAGATC
Organism: Nonomuraea typhae; assembly: GCF_009760925.1. Taxonomy (GTDB): domain Bacteria; phylum Actinomycetota; class Actinomycetes; order Streptosporangiales; family Streptosporangiaceae; genus Nonomuraea; species Nonomuraea typhae. Next base: position 5,342 of record NZ_VRLV01000007.1, on the reverse strand, counting down.
CGCTGCAGGATCTCCACGCTGTTGCCGGCCCGCTCCGCGACCTGAGAGGCGGGGACGCCGGCCGACAGCCGCCACGTAATGCCGGCGTGCCGGAGGTCGTACGGGCGGGCCATGAGCGGGGAGGTGACCTGTCTGGGCGTGAGCGCGAGTAGCCGCGCCTTCGCCCACAGCCTGGAGTAGGTGGACTTGGGGATGGGCTTGCCGCTCTCGGAGCGGAACAGGCGGCCGTCGGGGGCGACGCCGTAGCGTTCGATGTGCCGGCGCAGCAGGGCAACCAGCTCGGACGGGATCGGAATGGCCCGGACGGTTTTCCTGGGCCGGTTCTTGGGCCCGCGGTCATCGTGCAGCCGGCTGGTGTCGGTGAAGTCCTTGCCCACCTCGGGTGTGGTGGCCTCAAGCATGACCTTCCCCCAGCCGCTCTTCGGGAGAGTGCAGTTCACGTCACGCAGCCTGCTCACCTCGGCCAGCCGCATCATCGCGTAGTGCATACAGCCGAAGAAGGTGACGAACCGGCCGCCCTGACGCCGGCCGACGTAACTGCAGGCGATGAGTGCCTGGCCAACCTGGCGCGGATTGCCGACGACGCGTGGATCAACGGCGACGTCCAGGTTGGGTTGGCCCCATTCCTGTTTGATCGTCGCAGAGTCGAGCGGGTTGTCCCGCAGCCGCTCCCGGCTGACCGCGAAGCGCAGGCTGTTGTAGAACACGCGGCGCAGCCTGCGGTGGTACTCGAGCGCCGCCTGGCTGCCGTCGAGCTTGGTGCTGCAGGCGGTCAACGCGTTGTCCAGGGTGCGGCGGCTGTTCAGCTCGGTGATCGCCACCGAGTTCCGGCGCAGCCACAGCCGGGCCGTCTGCAGTTCCTCTGGCGCTTGCTTCTCGTCTCGGGCGGGGACGAGAGCCCATTTGAGGGCGGCTCGGAGAACCTGAGGGTGGGCGCGCCGCGCTTGTCTCGAACGAGCGCGGGCGTGACGGTCTGCATGGTTCGACGATGGAGCGCCGGGAGTTGGGTGATGCCTTGGGCCATTTCGTCTCGACGTAGTCGACCGCATGCGTCAGCCACGTGACGGCCTGCTTTTCGCGGTGCATCGAGTCGGGTAAGCCGCTTTCGGTGTCGAACGCTTCTCCGGGCGCGGGCGGCGGTGACGAGCTTGGTGCGGTAGGAGTCGGCCAGGCCAGAGGTGGTGAAGGCCTTATTGAACTCGAAGCCTTCCACCACCCAGCGCACGATGTGGGGACGGCGACGGCCCTTCCTGACCTGAATGTTCCAGATGTTGACCTGGTAACTCTTCACGCAGCCGCCTGGGCTTCAAGCCAGGCGTCGAGCCAGTCCCGGCGGACGCGGATCGGCCCGTTTCGCGCGAGCCGGACGGCCTTGGGACCGGTGCGCCGCTCACGCCAGCGATCCCACGATCGACGTGAGACTCGCAGCTCCTTGCACACCTCCTCGACCGTGAGCCACTCGTACTTCGCTGATCGCGTTCCGGACATGGTGGGTACTCCTTCAGGCTGCGGGGGCCGTGGGCGGTGACAGAGGTGATCGCGTCCCTCGGGCGAGAGCGCGAGTGACGATGCGGGTAGCCAGGCGGGCGGGTAGGCCGCTGGCTTCTCCCGCGGCGACGAGCCAGCCGGTGATCTGGTGTTCGGGCAGGCCGGATCCGGCGGCGCCGCGGTTGATGACGGTGGTGAGGTAGTTGGCGGGCCCTCGGCCCGGCCGGTGTCCCTGGGCGGGCTGGTAGGGGTGGCGGCGCTGGGCGGGGCGTGGGGGGCGACGCGGGTGACTTCTTGGGCGAGCCAGTCGGCATGCGGCCGGGCCGGGTGATGTCGCCGGAGCACGGCACGTAGGGGCCGGCGGGTGTGTTGGCGCCGGGGGCGATGCCGTAGTTCCAGCCGGCTTGATGTCGATATGCCAGCCGAGTTCACCGATGGCCTGACGGTGGTGGCTGCCGGGCGGCGCCTGGTACCACAGGTGCCGGCCGCCGCTCCGGGTGGCGACGACGATGGGCTGGTGGCCGGGTCGGTGGGCCAGGGTGCAGGTCCGCCGCGGAGGGTGGCGAGCAGGGTGAGGGTGTCCATGCCGATGCGCCACTGGCCGGGGTCGCGCCAGGCCGTACCTGGTGGGAGGGGCTCTTGTGTCAGGTCGATGCCGGGCAGCAGGCCGGTGGCCAGGTCGGCCGGTGGGGTCGGGCTGTGGGTGCCGAGGTCGATGAGGATCAGGCCGGAGGGGCCGGCGGCGACGCCGGGTATGGCGTGGGGGTTGTCGCGCCACCAGGTGGTCAGCAGCTGCGGCTGGGTGGTGGCGGCGCGTACGCCGTGACACCAGCGCCCTGCGGGCAGGCATGGGCAGACGTTGATCGCGTGGGGTCGACCAGGCGTTCGGCATCGCCGACAGTTGGCAAGGGGGCGTTTGCTGGTTAGTGACAGAGGCAGGACGTGCCAGCCGTGGACGGCCAGGCGCAGGGCCAATTCCAGCTGGCCGGTCAATAGGTGGTGAGTCATGCCATGGTCTCCCTGAGCATGCGAGCGCCCCGGCACCGGAGGATGAGCAGGCGCCGGGGCGGAGCGGAATGGGTCAGGACAAGCGCACGACGGGTTGCGGCATGCAGGTGAATGGGCCTGGAGCCTCGCGGCCAAGGTGCTCCAGGGCGGTTTGACGGCCTCGTCGCCAACGCGGCCAGTGCAGGATTCACCCGGATCGTCAATTCCAACTTGACGCAACTCCGGTTTGGAGCGACTATCCACACGTGGACACGCGGCCACCGAACGTCAACGAGCTCGTTGCCTACCTTCGGGAAATCACCAAAGACACCGATCCACTAGGCCGGGTCGCCGCCGCCCAGCAGTTTGCTCGCCAGCTGGAGGTCACGGGAGATCAGGTTGTCGGCCTTTTCGTGGGGGAGGCACGTGCCGAAGGGTGCTCATGGAGCCAGATCGGAGACGCCATGAACAGAACAAAGCAAGCCGTACAGCAGCGCTGGCAGCAGCCAAGCCTTGACGGATTCAGCAATCAGGCTCGTCACGTCGTCTCGGCAGCACGAGAGGCCGCGCAACTGTCTGGTCGGATCATGCAAACGGGCGACCTGCTACGTGCCCTTTTTGACGAACAGATGGGCGGCCACGCCGAACGAATTCTTGACGGCCACACATCGATCAGAGACGTCGAATCCGAGCTCGCATCTATTGATGTCGAAGAGCCGTCTGCCGGAGAGAACTCCCCGTTCAGCATCTCGGTTGCGGAGGTTCTCCGAGAGACCCCCCGTCAGGCCAGGAAGATCGGCCACGTGCACATTGGATCAGAGCACATCCTGCTGGCGCTCGCCTCGCGTGAAGGAGGACATGCCTACGGTGTGCTGAGTCGACTCGGACTCACACCTGCGATGATCAGAGACGAAATCATCGAGCGTCTCGATGCGATGGGTGTACTGAGGAATCGCCCGTAGCCGATCATCCCAAGAGCTGACTGGCTGGGTGTGTGAGCGACATCCAGCCAGTCGTTTTCTCTATCGGATTGCCGACGTTGATGTGCTACGAAGAGATATTAACGCAGGCTACCCAGAGCCCCTCAACGGAGCCACACACCTTGTCGCCGTCGTACATGGACAGGTTGATTTCCTTGCGCCAGGAAGACCCTTGCGGCAGGCGAGGGCCGACATAGGTTGATCCAGTGAAGGTCTCCGAAATATAGCCCCTACCCGCTGGAGCCCTGTGGTTGCTTACGGTGGCGTAGCGGACGACCAGGCGTTCGCCGTTGACGTAGATGCACACGACCGCCCGGCCGATGGCATCGCGGGTGCATCCGGTCGCGCTGAGGATGCCCGGCTCGCTTTCGTGGATTGTTACAGTCGTCTCGGCGTTGCCGGGCGTCACCTTCAGGCTCGGGTTGTCGGCCATGGCGGCACCGGGTAACACCAGCCCCAGCAGCAGCGCGACCATGGTGGTCACGCAGCCTAGAATGAGTGTTTTGAGGACGGACATCTTTCCCCTTTTCGCGTAGAGGACACTGGCGATGGCGCGCATTGGGTGGACCAATGGCCCTACGCCCCAGAATTAATGCGCGCCAGACGTTATGAAACACAATCTCGCGAATGCCGTCAATGGCAAATTCTTGGCGGCGGCGAATAAGCGGTCGCGGAGCGCGACTTGCCGCATTGTCTTGGTGAACCCGGCCTGCGTGTAGAATAATACGGATGCATGCGCTTTGGCTTTCGAAATAACCGAGCACAGTGCTCCGGCCCGGCCATATCATGATCCATTTGCAAGTTCGAGAAGGCAGCTGATTGATCCTCGCTCGGAGACGCGATCAGGCGCGGTCGGCGGCGCCGAAGGGGTCAGCAAGGGCGGCGCATGCGGAGGCTGCTCCACCAGTGACAGCGGCCAGAGCGATCCGAGCGGTGATGACGACATCGCACAGTTCGTCGGACACATCGCTGAGGTCGTGGGTGTTCTTTTGCGCGTTTCTGCCCGCATGCCGGGGTGGGTGCCAGCCCTATCACCCGCTTCCTTGACCAGCTTGAGCAGGCGCATGGCTAGTGCGGTGACCGCATAGGTTCACCGGGTTGAGGAACGGTGCTGTACTGCTTGCGCTGGCCGTCCTGGGTGCCCTCCACTGTCGTATCGGCACTGAAGCGATCGATGGAGGAGGAGCACCATGGCCGAGCCTGTGCGGGCGCGGCGGTTGTCCGACCATGAAGGACAGACGCTGGTGCGGCTGGTGCGGCGGGGAAGGCACGACTCGGTCCGCGTGCGCCGCGCGTTGATGGTCATGGCATCGGCCAGTGGGACACCGGTGAGGGCGATCGCCCAGTTGGTCGCGGCCGATGAAGACACCGTGCGTGATGTCATCCACGCCTTCAACGAGCGAGGCCTGGCCGCGCTGGACCCTAACTGGGCGGGAGGCCGTCCCCGCCGCATCACCTCGGGCGATGAGGACTTCATCGTCGCGACGGCCGCCACCCGGCCCGAGAAGCTGGGCCGGCCCTTCACCCGGTGGAGCATCCGCAAACTGGCCGCCTACCTGGCCGACAACCCGACCCGCGTCGTGGTGATCGGCCGGGAGCGGCTGCGTCAGTACTTACGCGAGCACAAGATCTCCTTCCAGCGCACCCGGACCTGGAAGGAGTCCACCGACCCCCGTCGGGAGGCCAAGCTGGACCGGATCGAAGAGGTCACCACCCGCTTTCCGAACCGTTGTTTTGCCTTCGACCAGTTCGGGCCACTGTCGATCCGACCACACGGCGGCTCGGGCTGGGCGCGCGAAGGAAGACCCGAACGCCGGCCGGCCACCTACCGGCGCGACCAGGGCGTGCGCTACTTCCACGGCTGCTACAGCCTGGGCGATGACCAGC
>NZ_VRLV01000006.1:434263-659179 GCF_009760925.1 Nonomuraea typhae | reverse complement strand
TCAAACTCTCCATAAGATGTTTGACACTAGCAAAACTCATCATCAAACCACTGTTTGACGAGGTGTTGCATGAGATACTTCATGCACTGGCTTTTAACACACTGTTGAGTTCTCAAGAAACGGACGCGTTTTCCGGCGTTCGTTCGTTTTTCGTTGTGCCCTTAGTCTTTCAGCGTTCCCATTCTCTGTCAAACTCAGTTATTTGACATTTCCTGGGGCCCCAGCAAACGTACCAGACCATCCGGGCAGGATGAACCAGCGTGAGAGTTGGGGTGGCGCCGGGCGGATCCTGTAGATCGGCCGCCCTGCGGAAGCAACTCTAGCAGCCCTCAGACCCCGCTCACGCCCACTCGGGTAATCATCTTGTCCTTCCCTGGCCACCCAGCGCCTAAACCTCGCAGGCCGGAACAGCCCGGCCACCCCGGCAAGTGGACGGCAAGTCATCCGCAATCGCCTCCAGGTACGAAGTACACACGAGCAGACTGCGCCCCCGGAGGTGTTGGCATGACACGCTCGGAGTTCGATGACATCCGCGCCTTCCTGGCCGACGAGAAGACCACCCCCGGTGACCTGCTCAGGATCGCGCGAACCCTGGTCGACGACCTGGAGCATTCGCGAATGCGCGAGGCCGTGCTGCGCACCTACTACCTGCGCCTGCTCACAGCGGCGCGGGCCACGGTGGCGGCGGACGCGGTGGACGCGCCCGACCCCCTCGCCTTCCTGCGGCACGAGCTGGGCGAGCGTGGCCAGCTTCCGGTGGACGGCGAGGACGTGCAGCGCATCCTGTCGGATGCGCGGGCGGCCGCCGCGTTGCTGGCCTGCCTGGAGCAGAACCCCCAGCCGGTACGGCGGAGCGGCATGCGCCTGCGCCGCTGTGTGGGAACCGGCCGGAGGCTACCCCGATAGCGACACCCGTCGAAAGGCAGACCGTGTCCATACCCAGTCTTGGACGAACGACTGCGAGACTGCGCGTATGTGGCAACGGGGGTTCAACTGGGCCGCAATCGTCCTAGTAGGCGGTTTCGGTCTGATGTGGCTGGGCGTCGTGATCTACGCGGCCGACGCCTCGGCTCCATGGGCGCGGGTGGCCCAGGCCGTCTTCGGTGTCCTGCTGGCGGGCTGGGCCGTACAGAAAGCCACCGTGATGATCCGGGCGTAGCCATGACCGACGTGCCGTATGAGATCAGCCAGGACCTGGGAGACGACCCTCAGGAATCCCTGATCGCCATGTACCAGGACAAGCTCCCAGAGCGGCACAAGATCGCCGAGATCGACGACGAGGCCGACCGGAGCATCGTCACCTGGATGCGCGAAGAGGACAAGCGCGATACCGACGCCCATCCCGACCTGCTCGAAGAGCCTCGCTCCTACTTCCAGGAACAGGAACAGGAAGACGAGGAAGAGGAAGAGGATCAGGGCTGAAAGCGGTAGCCCATCCCGGGCTCGGTCAGCAGGTGGACGGGATGGGCCGGGTCGCGCTCCAGTTTGCGGCGTAGCTGCGCCATGTACTGCCGCAGGTAGTGCGTCTCCTTCAGGTAGGAGGCGCCCCAGACCTCGGTCAGCAGGTGCCGCTGGCTGACCAGTTTGCCCGGGTTGCGCAGCAGGAGCTCGAGGAAGTGCCACTCCGTGGGCGTCAGCCGTACCCCGCCCGAGATCGTCTTGCCCACGAGGTCGATCACGTGCTCGCCCACCCGCACCTCGGCGGACTCCACGGCGCTGACGGCGCTGCGGCGGGTGACGGCGCGGACGCGGGCCAGGAGCTCGTCGATGCCGAACGGCTTGGTGACGTAGTCGTCGGCGCCGGCGTCGAGCGCGTCCACCTTCTGCCGGCCGTCGCCGCGGCCGCTCAGCACGATGATCGGGACCTGGGTCCAGCCGCGCAGGCCGTGGATGACGTCCACGCCTTCGATGTCGGGCAGGCCGAGGTCGAGGATGACCAGGTCGGGGTGCCAGTCGGCGGCCTGGCGCAGGGCGGTGGCGCCGTCGGGGGCGAGCGCCACGTCGTAGCCGCGGGCGGCGAGGTTGATCCGCATGGCGCGCAGGATCTGGGGTTCGTCGTCCACGACGAGCACGCGCGTCATGCGGCCCTCCGCAGCGAGACGGTCATGGTGAGCCCTCCTCCTGGTGTTTCCTCCGGCGTGAGCGTGCCGCCCATGGCTTCGGTGAGCCCGTGCGACAGCGCCAGGCCCAGCCCCACGCCTTTGTGCGTGCTGCGGTCGCCCAGGCGCTGGAACGGCTGGAAGACCCGATCGTGCGCCTCGGCCGGAATGCCCGGTCCGTGGTCGACGATGCGGATCTCGACGTCGTCTCCGTGCCAGCTCGCCGTGACGACAACGTCGCCGTAGCGCACCGCGTTCCCGATGAGGTTCACCAGGACCCGTTCGAGCAGCACCGGGTCGGCGGTCAGATCGGGCAGCCCGGCGGGGATCTCGACGCCGACGAGATGGAAGACGCCCAGGTCGGTCAGGGCACGGTGGACGATCTCCTCCGCGTCGACCGGTTCCAGCGCCACGCCGAGGACTCCGGCCTGCAGCCGGCTCATGTCGAGCAGGTTCGACACCAGCCGGTCGAGTTTGACCAGCGACTCGTGGGCGGTGTCGAGCAGTTCGGCGCGGTCCTCGGGCGACCAGTCGACCTCGGTGCCGCGCAACGAGTCCACGGCCGCGTTCGCCGAGGCCAGCGGGGTGCGCAGGTCGTGGCTGACGGCGGCCAGCAGCGCCGTGCGCATCTTGTCGGCTTCGGCCAGCGCCGCGGACGAGGAGGCCGCCTCCTGCAGCCGTTGCTGGCGCAGCGCCACCGCGGACTCCGCGGCGAACGCCTCCAGCACCCGCCGATCGGCCGCGTCGAGGATCTTCCCTTGTACGGCCAGCCCCAGGTCGTCGTCGACGACCACGTCCGGCACGGCGGAGGGCGGGCCGCCCGCGATGGCCACGATGCGCCACCCGTCGCCGTCCTTCTCCAGCATGCTGGCCGAGCTCAGCCCGTACACCTCGAGCAGCCTGGCCAGCAGCGACGGCAGCGCCGCGTCCCCGCGCAGCACGTGTCCGGCCAGCGTGGACAGCACCTCGGAGTCGGCCCGCGCCCGGGCGGCCTCCCTGGAGCGCCGGGCCGCCAGGCTCACGACCGTGCTGACCATGACCGCCACCAGCACGAAGATGGTCAGCGCGAGCAGGTTCTCCGGCTCGGCCACGGACAGCGTGTGGAGCGGCGGGGTGAAGAACCAGTTGAGCAGGCCGAACCCGACGACGGCCGCGGTCAGGGCGGGCCATGTGCCACCGGCCAGGGCGACGCCGACGACCAGCAGCAGGAAGAGCAGGATCTCGCTGGACAGCGCCAGGTGGGGCCGCAGCGGCAGCAGCGCGGCGGTGAGCAGCGGCGTCCCGGCCAGCGCCATGGCCCATCCGGCGGTGCGGCGTCCGGGGGTGAGGGCGGAGCGGTCCGCGTGGCGCCGGCCGTGCCGGGTGCCCTCGTGGGTGACCATGTGGACGTCGATGCTGCCGGACAGGGCGGTGGTCTCCACTCCGACACCGCGGGCCAGGATCTGCGCGAGCCGGCCCCGCCGAGAGGCGCCGAGCACGAGCTGGGTGGCGTTGACCCCCTGGGCGAAGTCCATCAGGGCACGCGGGATGTCGTCGCCGAGGACCTGGTGGTAGGTGCCGCCGAGGCTTTCGACGAGGGTGCGCTGGCGGGCGAGGCTGGCCGGATCGCCGCCGGAGGTGAGGCCGTCGGAGCTGGTCACGTGGACGGCCAGGAGGTCGGCGCCTTTGGAGCGGTCGGCTATGCGGGCGGCCCGCCGTACCAGAGTGTCGCCTTCGGGGCCGCCGCTGAGGGCGACCACGACGCGCTCGCGCGCCTCCCAGGTCGTCTCGATGCCGTGGTCGGCGCGGTAGCGGTCGAGTTGTTCGTCCACTTTGCCGGCCACCCAGAGCAGGGCCAGTTCGCGCAGCGCGGTGAGGTTGCCGACCCGGAAGTAGTTGGACAGGGCGGCGTCGACCATCGCGGGGCCGTAGACGTTGCCGTGGGCCATGCGGCGGCGCAACGCCTCGGGCGCCATGTCCACGAGCTGGATCTGATCGGCGCGTCTGACGACCTCGTCGGGGACGCGCTCGCGCTGGGGCACCCCGGTGATCTGCTCGACGACGTCGCTGAGCGATTCCAGGTGCTGGACGTTGACCGTGGAGACCACGTCGATGCCGGCCTCGAGGATCTCCTCGATGTCCTGCCAGCGTTTGGCGTTGCGCGAGCCGGGCGCGTTGGTGTGGGCGAGCTCGTCGACGAGCGCCACGGCGGGTCTTCTGGCGATGACGGCGCCCGGGTCGAGTTCGGTGAGCTCGACCCCGCGGTGGTGCAGGATCCTGCGCGGCACGATCTCCATACCGTCGGGGCGCGCGGGGGTGGGGGGCCGGTCGGGGGTCTCGACGAGACCCACGACCACGTCTCTTCCCCGTCGGAGGGCACGCCGCCCTTCGTCGAGCATGGCGTGGGTCTTGCCCACGCCGGGGGCCGCACCCAGGTATATGCGCAGCTTGCCCCTCATACGTCCCAGGTTACGGCTGGTACGGCGGCGCCACCCCCCAGCCCCACCGCGGCACGGGCGCCTTCGTGGGCGGCGTGGCCCCGGGCTGCGAGTTGTGCACCGCCAGGCGGGTGCCCCACTCGATGTAACCGGCGAAGGCCGCGCGGAACTCGGGGTCGCCGGGCAGGTCAACCTCGTCGGCGGCGTCCATGAGCAGGTTGACCCAGCGCCGGCGCTGGGGCTCGGAGATGCCCTTGCCCAGGTGCTGCGAGAGCATGTGCGGGTACCCGCCGCGCTCCTCGGTGTAGCGTTTAGGTCCGCCGAAAACCTCACTCAGCCACATCGCCACATATTTCGGGTGACCCGGGTCCATGTGCTCGAACAGCGGACCGATGAGGTCGTCCTTCTTGACCTTCGCGTAGAACACCTCGGTGAGCCGCTCGAACGCCTCGACGCCGCCCGCCCAGTCGTACAGGGTCGGTACTTCTTCATTGCTAGCCACGTAATCATGTAATCATGAATGTGGCTCGCCTGTCATGGAACTCGCAAATAGGGCCTTGTCCCCCGTCTCCGCGGCACCCCAAGATGCAATGCGTGCTACAGAAGGGACGGGTGAGATGGACAGCGCGCTCTCCGAAACACCGGCGCCCGCCCGGCCGGCCGTACCACTGCGTCGCCGCATCCGGCCCGTGTGGTGGGTGGCGGCGACGCTCGTGGCGCTGACGCTGATAGCGCTGAGCCCCATGTGGATCAACGACATGCGGCTCGACGGCCTGGTCGACAGGGTGCGTTCCTATCCCCTGCCGCCCGGCACCGAGCCGAACATCGCGATCCAGGGGAAGGTCGGGCTCCAAGTGGGCGACAGCAACCACTGTGACTATGTGGTCCGGTTGTCGCTGCGCACGACGCTGCCGGCGGCGGCGCTGATCAAGTACTACGAGACCACGACGATCCGCGGCGTCAACGGCGCACCGCTGAGCGGCGAGGTCTACTTCGCGCAGGGCAAGGGACCGCGGCCGGTGATCGTGGAGTTTCTGGAACTTCACGACGCCGGGCTCGACCTGCGCTGCCGTTGAGCACAACACGAAGGCCCTGACCAGAATCTGGTCAGGGCCTTCTTTGGTAGCGGGGACAGGATTTGAACCTGCGACCTCTGGGTTATGAGCCCAGCGAGCTACCGAACTGCTCCACCCCGCGTCGGTGTGTGTCTTAACCATACCGGCGACCCGGCACAGACGCAAAACGAAGATCACCGCTACAACGAACAAGGCCCCGATCTTCCGATCGAGGCCCCTTCTTTGGTAGCGGGGGCAGGATTTGAACCTGCGACCTCTGGGTTATGAGCCCAGCGAGCTACCGAACTGCTCCACCCCGCGTCGTCTTGCTCTAGGAGCCTATCGGCGGTCAAGGGCGCGTGCAAACCGATTGGCCGGAAACGGCGAGGACCCCGCGCATCGGCGGGGTCCTCGGGTGCTCAACCGCTGGTCGAGGTCGGTGTGGCCGTTGGTGATGGCGGCGGTGTGGATGGCGGGGTCGAAGCGGCCGGTGTCGGCGACGGCGTGGACGTCGCCGGCACCGCGGCGCCCAGCGCCTCCAGCTGCTTCAGCGCCGCCTCCAGCTTCTTCTGCGCCTCGCCGTACTTCACCCAGTCCGGCGGGGACGCCTTCAGGGCCGCCTGGCCCTCCTCGTAGGCCCGGTTCACCTCGGCGATGGCCTGGGTGAGCTGGGTCTGCTGCTGTGGCGGCTGGTTCTGCGTGGGCGGCTTGTTCTCCGTGGAGGTCGGCGGCGCCACGCCGAAGACCTCCTTCAACGCCGCGTCCAGCGTGTCACCGAAGCCGACCTTGTCGCCGAAGAGCACCAGCACCTTGCGCAGGCTCGGGAAGCGGCCCGCGCTCTCCTCCTTCGGCTGCACGTAGACCGGCTCGACGTAGAGCAGGCCGCCGCCGAACGGGAGCGTGAGCAGGTTGCCGTAGATGACCTCGGTCGCGCCGCCGGTGCCGCGCAGGAGGTTCAGGCGTTCGGAGACCGTCGGATTGGACAGGAACGTGTTCTGGGCCTGTGGGGGTCCCTGGATCGCCGTGTTGCTCGGCAGTTGCAGGATCTCCAGCGTGGCCTTGTCCGGATCCGCCCCCGCGTCCACCGCCATGAACGCCGCCATGTTCTGCCGGCCGTTCGGGACGAAGGTGGTCGTCAGCGAGAACCGCTCCGCGCTGTTGGGCATCTTCATCGTCACGTAGTACGGCGGCTGCTTGCTCTTCTTCGTGGCCGGGTCCTCGGGGACCTTCCAGAAGTCCTGGCCGCCGAAGAAGGCGTCGGGGTTGGTCACGTGGTACTGCGTGAGGATCTCGCGCTGGGCCTTGAACAGGTCGGCCGGGTAGCGCAGGTGCTCACGCAGGTCGGCCGGGATCGCGCTCCTCGGCTTGATGATCGTGCCGAAGGCGCCCTGCCAGGTCTTGAGGACCGGGTCCTCGTCCCACGCGTACAGGGTCACCGTGCCGTCGTAGGCGTCGACGGTGGCCTTGACCGAGTTGCGCATGTAGTTGATGACGTCCGTGGGCACGGCCTGCGGCTGACCGGCGATCAGCCTGCTGGTCTGCACGTCGGTGGTCAGCTCGCCGAGGCTCTTGCGCTGGGAGTACGGGTAGGAGTCGCTGGTGGTGTAGCCGTCGACGATCCACACGATGCGGTTGTTGACGATGGCCGGGTACGGGTCCTTGTCCAGCGTCAGGAAGGGCGCCACCTTGCCGATCCGGTCGAGCGGCTTGCGGTCGTAGAGGATCCGCGAGTACTCGTTGACGTCGGAGGACAGCAGCAGGTTCGTCTCGCCGTACTTGGCGGCGTACAGCAGCTTGGTGAAGAAGTTGCCGATGGGCACGCCGCCCCTGCCGGCGTAGGTGTTGTTCTTCTGCCCGCTGCCGCCCTGCTGGTCGTCTGGGTAGTCGAGCTCGCGGCCCTGGCCGGGGCCCGGCTTGGGGCCGCCGACGATGGAGTACTCGGGCGAGTTCTCACCGAAGTACACCCGCGGCTCGAAGCCCTGGGGGACCAGCTCGCCCACCGGCGGGATGTCCTTGGCGTCGAAGATCGGCCGGCCCACGCTGTCGACCTGGTTGCCGGGGGCGGCGACGAAGCCGAAGCCGTGGGTGTAGACGAGCCGGCTGTTGATCCAGTTGCGTTCCTGCTCCGGCGGCAGGCCGATGTCGCGGACCGAGACCACGGTGTCGCGGATCTTGCCGTCGGGCATCTTGTACCGGTCGATGTCGAGCTGCTCGGGGAACTGGTAGTAGCCCTTGATCTGCTGCAGCTGCTGGTACGTCGGCGACAGGATGGTCGGGTCCAGCAGGCGCAGGCCGGGGATCGAGCTGGCCTCCTTCTGCAGCACCTCCTCCGTCGCCGAGGTGGTCGCCTGGTAGCCGGTGACCTTCACGTTCTTGGCGTCGACCTTGTAGGCGTCTCTGGTCGCGGCGATGTTGCGCTCGATGTAGTCGCGCTCCTTGGCCTGCTGGTTCGGCTTGACCTGGAACTGCTCGACCAGCGCCGGGTAGACGCTGCCGATCAGCACCGCCGACAGCACGAGGAGGCCGAAGGAGACGCCGGGCAGCATGCCGCCGGGCCGTACGACGCCCGCGAAGAGCATCACGGCGCAGATCAGCGCGATGATCGCGAGGATCGTCTTGGCCGGGAGCACCGCGTTGACGTCGGTGAAGGAGGCGCCGAAGACCTTGCCGCGGTCGGAGAAGACCAGGCCGTAGCGATCGACCCAGTAGGCCACGGCCTTGAGCAGCACGAACACGCCCAGCAGCACCGACAGGTGGGTGCGGGCCGCGCGCGAGGCGTGCACGCCGGGCGACTGCAGGCGGAAGCCGCCGTAGAGGTAGTGGGTGATCGCGGCCAGCACGATCGAGATGATGATCGCGGTGAACAGGAAATTCAGCGCCATCCGGATGAACGGGTAGTCGAACATGAAGAACGACACGTCCAGCCCGAACATCGGGTCTTTCTTGCCGGACTTCACCCCGTTGGCGAACTCCAGCCAGGTCTTCCACTGGCCCGCGATCGACGAGCCCGCGAACAGCGCGAGCACCGCCATGCCGACAATGAAGATCAACTTGCGGTGGGGGTCGAGCGCCATCCGATACCGGTCGGCGCCGCTGCCTCCGCCGAACATGGCGGGGCCGAACATCGGCCGCATCCGGAACGCCAGCAGCATGTTGCCGCCGGCGATGCCGACCATCAGCAACGCGCCGACCAGGAACAACACGATCTGTGTCAGCAGCACCCCGGTGAAGACCGCGGTGAACTGGACCGAGTCGTACCAGAGATAGTCGGTGTAAATGCCGGCGAACAGGAAGAAGAACGCCACGAGCGCCACGAGGGCGATCGCGACAGGAAGCAGCAGGCGCGGGCGGCGGGGCAAGCGCATCGCCCGGCCGGCTCCTGGGGTCCGGAAGCTCAAGGCCAACCCCTCGTCGTGGTGAACAATCGTCTCGCTCTGGCAACCTACACCGGTGTGCCAGCCGTACGGCTAACGCACGACGGGCGTCAGAAGTTTCACCTGGACGAACATGCGGGAAGATCAGTTTTTCCGGCCCGGATCGACTCCAGCGCCTGCGCCGCCTGGTGCAGGGTCTCGGCCTTCACCAGCCGCAGCCCGTCGGGCACCGACTTCAGCGCCTCGGCGCAGTTGTCGGCGGGGGCGAAGAAGACCGTGGCGCCCGCCTTCTTCGCGCCGACCATCTTCTGGGCGATGCCGCCGATCGGGCCGACCTCGCCCTGGGGGGTGATGGTGCCGGTGCCGGCGATGGACTTGCCGCCGGTCATCGAGCCGGGGGTGAGCTTGTCCATGATGCCCAGGGCGAACATCAGGCCGGCGCTCGGGCCGCCGACGTCGCCCACGCTGATGCTGACCTTGAACGGGAACTTGTACTTGGCCTGCATGCTCAGGCCGACCTTGCTGCGCCCCTGGTCGCCCTGGGTGGTCTTGACCGTGACGTCGAGCGTCTCCTTGCCCCGGGTGACGTTGAAGACCACGTCGGTGCCCGCCTTCAGCGCGCGGACGGTCCCCTGGACCATCTCGGTGTCGGTCACCTTCTTGCCGTCGATGGCGTTGATCTCGTCGCCCTTGAGCAGCTTGCCGTCGGCCGGCTGGCCCTTCTCGGTGGTGACCACCGTGACGGCGGTGCCGTACTTGATGCCGAGTTCGGTGAGGGCGGCGGCCGTGGCGCTGTCCTGCGAGTTGGCCATCTCGACGGTGTTCTCCTCTTCGACCTGCTTGGCGGTGCGGCTCTCCGGGAAGATCGTCTCCTCCGGGACCACCGCCACGTTCGGGTCGAGCCAGCCGCGCAGCGCGGTCATCAGGTCGATGCGGCTGCCGGGTCCGCCCTGGTAGGCGACGGTGACCAGGCTGAGCGCGCCGTCGGTCGGGTAGGTCTGGCGGTCGGTGATCGAGATCACCGGCTTCTTGTCGACCTCGCCGATGGTGTTCTCGGTGGGGCCCGGGCTCAGCACGACGTACGGCACCTTCATGAGGGCGCCGACGACACCGAGGGCAAGCACCATGAAGCCCGCCACCAGCAGGGTCAGGGCACGTCGTGACATGGAGGAGAGCTTATTCGCAGGCGCCGACCCACTCGGCCGACCCGTCCGCGAACACCTGATGTTTCCAGATGGGCACCTCGGCCTTGAGGTCGTCGATCAGGCGGCGCGAGGCGGCGAACGCCTCGCCCCGGTGCGGGCAGGCCGCGGCGACGATCACGGCGATGTCGCCGAGCTCGAGGTCGCCGGTGCGGTGCACGGCCGCCAGGGCCGTCACCGGGAAGTCGGCGGCGACCTTCTCGGCCACCCTGCGCAGCTCCTCCTCGGCCGACGGGTGCGCGGAGTACGACAGCCGGGTCACGGGCTTGCCGTGGTCCTGCTCGCGCACGGTGCCGACGAACAGCGTCGTGCCGCCCGCCGCGTGGTCACCCACGGCGGCCATCACCTCGTCCACGGACAACGGGGTGTCACGAATCCCTAGCAACCGGATGACGTCCACGCAAGCAGCCTACAGGCGGCGCTTCTTGCGGACCTGCCGGACGATGGCGGCGGTGCCGATGACCGCCACGGTGGCGCCCGCCGCGGTGAGCGTCGCCTCCTTGACCGGCAGCCTCCTGCCGACCACGGTGGTGCGGTTCTCGCGCAGTTCCAGCAGTTGCTCCAGGGCCGCCTCGTTCGTCCAGGCCGGCTTCCAGCCCGCCTCGCGCAGCGCCACGCAGTCGACGACCCACGGGTAGACGACGTAGTGCAGGTCGGTGGCGGGGGCCGGGGTGATGCCGAGCCGGTGCAGGCGCTGGGCGGTGCCGAACGTCAGCCCGGCGGGCAGATCGAGGCGGCGGATGCCGGACAGCTCCTCCACCTGCTCCTGCTCCAGCCAGCCGTCGGAGCCGACGGCCACGACGCCGGTCACCAGGCCGCGGGCGGCCAGTTCCAGGGCTGAGACGAGGTCCTCGACGTGGCAGAACTGCCAGCGCGGGTTGCAGCCCTTGACCGCCAGCAGCCTGGGCGACTCGAAGTGACGGGTGATGACGGTGTCCACGCCCGGGCCCACGACCGCGGCCGGGCGCAGCACGGTCACCTCCAGGCCGGTGTTGCTCCTGAGGGCGCGGCGGACCAGCGCCTCGATCTCCAGGTAGTCGCCGACGACGCCGGTGTCGGGCTCCGCGGCGACCGCCGAGTCCTCCGGCAGCGGGACCGGGTTGTCGGGGGCCGCGCCGTACACCATCGCGCTGGTGACGAGCACCACGCGCCGCACGCGCGCGGCGGCGCTGGCCGTGAGCACGGTCTGGGCGGCGCGCAGGTTGTAGGCGCGGCGTTCCGCCGGGTCGGAGTCGACGGCGTAGTCGCCGGCCAGATGGACCAGGACGTCGATGTCGGAGATGCGGTTCGCCAAGAGCGGATCCCGGACGTCGATCACTCTCCACGTGACGTCTTGGACGTCGCCGCGCTGTTCGTCGATGGCCACCACCCTGCGGAAATCCGCGGAGTGCGCGAGCTTTGCGAGCAACTCGCGGCCGAGGCCGGAGGCCGCGCCGGTGACGGCGACGACCGGTTGGCGCGGGCGTTTCGAGGTAGGCACCAGGTCCTCACTTTGCACTGATCCGCCGTAGGACGGCTAACGTGGCGGATGTGGACTCCTCCATCCTGCACGAGGTAGAGCGGTGACTGACCTGCCAGGTCGCGAAAACGACCCCAACGAGAACCCGTTCGCCATGTTCGGCAACCCTGAGCAGATGGCTCAGGCGATGCGCCAGTTCGCCGACATGTTGTCGGCGCCTCAGGGCTCCGGCCCCGTCAACTGGGACATGGCCAAGAACATCGCCCGTCACGCGGTGGTCGCCGAGGGCGATCCATCGGTGATGGAGGGCGAACGCCGCCAGATCGTCGACGCGCTCAGCCTCGCCGACCTGTGGCTCAACGAGGCCACGGCGCTGCCGAGCGGGGTGTCGAACCCGCAGGCGTGGAGCCGGTCTGAGTGGATCGAGAACACCATCCCGGTGTGGCGGAAGTTGTGCGAGCCGATCGCCGAACGCATGGTCGAGACCATGGGCGGCGCGCTCGGCGGCGCCGGCCTGCCCGCCGAGGCCCAGCAGATGGCCGGGCCGCTGATGGGCATGCTGAAGCAGATGGGCGGCATGATGGTCGGCCAGCAGATCGGGCAGGCGCTCGGCTCGCTGGCGCGCGAGGTGATCGGCACCTCCGACATCGGCCTGCCGCTGTCGGACACGGCGGCGCTGCTGCCGGGCGGTGTCGCCTCCTTCAGCAACGGCCTGGAGCTGCCCGCCGACGAGATCCGGCTGTACCTGGCGCTGCGCGAGGCGGCTCACCACCGGCTGTTCCAGCACGTGCCGTGGCTGCGCTCGCATCTGCTCGGCGCCGTCGAGGAGTACGCCAGGGGCATCACGGTCGACACCTCGGCACTCGAGGAGCAGATCCGCGGCCTCGACATCAGCAACCCCGAGGCGCTCCAGGAGGCCCTGAGCGGCGGCGCGCTGCTCAAGCCCGAGGAGACCGACCGGCAGAAGGCCGCGCTGGCCCGGCTGGAGACGATGCTGGCGCTGGTCGAGGGCTGGGTCGCCACCGTCGTGGACACCGCCGCCGAGGGCAAGCTGCCCTCCGCGGACGCCCTCGCGGAGACGGTACGGCGGCGCCGCGCCACCGGCGGTCCCGCCGAGCTGACCTTCGGCACCCTGGTCGGCCTGGAGCTGCGTCCGCGCAGGCTGCGCGAGGCGGCGGCGCTGTGGCAGGCGCTGGAGGCCGATCGCGGGCTCGACGGCCGCGACTCGGTGTGGGGCCACCCCGACCTGATGCCGCGGGCCGAGGACCTCGACGACCCGGACGCGTTCGTCAAGGGCGAGTCCGCCTGGGACATCTCCAAGCTGGACGAGCCGCCGTCGGGAGAGTCCGGGTGACTCTGCGTTCCGACGCGGTCGAGGTGCTGACCGGCTGGGTCGCGCCGACCGACGAGGAAGAGGTGCTCCGCAAGGAGTTCCTGGAGCACCTGGCGGCGCACGATGACGCGATGGACCGCGCATGCGTGCCCGGGCATCTGACGGCGACGACCGCGGTGTTGTCGCACGACGGGTCGCGGGTGTTGCTGACGCTGCACCCGAAGGCGGGGATGTGGCTGCCGATGGGCGGTCACTGCGAGCGCGCCGACGCGACGCTGGCCGGGGTGGCCCTGCGGGAAGCCACGGAGGAGTCCGGTATTTCAGGACTTCGGCTGCTGGTCGGGCCTCTGGCGCTGGACCGGCACGAGGTGTGGTGTCACCCGCCCCGGTCCTGGCACCTGGACGTGGAGTACGCCGCCGTGGCGCCCGAAGGGGCCGAGGCGGTGATCAGCGACGAGTCGCTGGACCTGCGGTGGTTCCCGGTGGACGGGATCCCCGACCTGTCCGACGAGGCCACCAGGCGGCTGGCCAGACGCGGACGTGAGATGCTGCTCGGTCTCGCCTGACCTCATCTAGGGGGCTCTTGCCGTGAAAATCCCCGCCGAGAGCCCGATCGGGGGCACGATCGTCACCCCGCCGCGCCGGCCCGCCCGCGGGCGGCTCGCGTGGGTCGCCCTGGCCCCCTTCACCGCCTGGGCGGTGGCCCGGGTGGCCGGGCTGGAGCGTGGCGGGCCGCTGACCCAGCTCATGACGGTCACGCCGTACGCGGCCCTGGGGTCTGTCGCGCCCCTGCTGATCGCGGCACTCGGCCGGCGGCGCGCGGCGAGCGCCGTCGCGCTGGCGACCACGGCCACGCTCGGGTTGTGCGTGCTGCCCCGCGCCCTCGGTGCCGCTTCCACGGCCTCGGGGCGGCCGTTCACGGTGCTGAGCGCCAACCTGTTCCTCGGGCGGGCCGATCCGCTCGCCCTCATGGATCTGGTACGGCGGGCGCGGCCGGACGTGCTGAGCCTCCAGGAACTCACTCCCGGCGCGGTCAAGGAACTGGACGCCGCCGGGCTCGCGGAGACGATGCCGCACCGGGTGCTGCGGGCGGAGGAGGGCTCCGGGGGCACCGGGCTGTTCTCGCGGCATCCGGTGCGCGAATGGGACGTCATGCCGGCCGGGGTGGGGCACCAGATGCCCGGGGCGGTGGTGCAGGTGCCCGGCGGGCGGCCGGTGGAGATCGTCGCGACGCATCCCTTCCCGCCCGCGGGAGCCGAGGTCGTGCAGTGGCGGGCGGCCATGGCGGCGTTTCCCCCTGCCGAGGGGCTGCGGATCCTGGCCGGGGACTTCAACGCCACGCTGGACCATGCGGCGTTGCGCGGCGTGCTGGCCCGTGGGTACAAGGACGCGGCCGATTCCGTGGGGGCCGGGCTGGTGCCCACCTGGCCGGCGAACCAGCGGGTGCCGCCGATCATCGCGATCGATCACGTGCTGGTGTCCGCGCCGATCGGGGTCAGGGAGTTCGGGGTCCACACCGTGCCCGGGACCGATCATCGGGCGGTGGTGGCCCGGTTAGTACTTCCCGAGTAGGGCGCGGGTGTTGTCCCAGCCTTCCAGGCCGGGGTCCAGGCGCAGGGTGTCGTCGCGGGTGCGCAGGCGGTGCCAGCCGGGCGAGGCGGCCACCATGCGGCGGCCGGGGGCCTGGGCGCGCAGGTCGGCCACCGGGTCGTCGGCGTCGAGGTCGGGGGCGGCCCAGCCCGGGAGGGGGAGGTGGCAGGCCAGCGCGGCGGCTCCGCCGTACTCGCAGGGGCTGAGGGCGATCTGGGCCCGGCCGAGTTCGCGGAAGAGCTTGCCGACCAGGAGCGGGGGGAGGTCGGGGGCGTCGGCGGCGATGACGGCTGCCTGGTCGCCGGGGAGGCGGTTGATGATGCTTTTCAGGGGTTCGTCGTCATTTATGGGGATGATGTCGGTGCCGGGCCAGACGATGTCCTCCAGGCCGGGGACGCTCGTCACCAGGACCGGGGTGACCAGGTCGAGGGCGGCGACCATCTCGTAGGTGTCCTCGGCCATGGCGGCGCGGAACTCCTCCGGGTCCACGCCGTCCGGAGCCGCTCGCCCCATGCCCTGACGTGCGAGAACCGCTACCGTGCGGATCAACATTCCTCCGGCGCGGTGTTCGCGGCGGTGGAGAATCCCTCAAGGAAGCCACGCGCCCGCTCGGCCTTGGGATACTGTTCGACCAGAGCCCAGAAACGGGGGCCGTGGCTCGGCACCAGCAGGTGCACGAGCTCGTGGATGATGACGTAGTCGATGACCCATTCGGGCAGGCCCTTGAGGCGGGTCGAGATCCTGATCGTGGCGTTCTCGGGGGTGCACGAGCCCCATCGGTGCTGCTGGTTGTCGACCCAGCGGACGCTGGCGGGCTTGGGCTTGCCGTCGAGGTACCTCGCCGACAACTCGTTGGCCCTTGCCAGGAGGCCCTCGTCGGTGGGTCTGCGACGCCGTTCCTTGGCCGCCAGGCGATCGAGCATCCGGCTCACCCATTCATCAGCGTCTTCGCCACTCAGCCATGCGGGCAGGAGCACGATCGTCTTGTCGCCGTCTCGGTATGCGGAGACCGTACGCCGGCGACGAGAACTTCGACGGACCTCGACTGTCTCGGGGGGCACATATGCACGTTAGCCGACACGGCGCGAATTCCACAGGGGGTGAGGCCCGTTTTCGCTGGTCAGATGATTAAGAGCCGGTGAATTTGGGCACTCGCCTTTCCCGATGGGCACTCAGGCCCTCCAGCATGTCGGCGGAGGCCATGGTCACGGGCTGGGCGAGAGCCTCCCAGCGGAGCGCGGCTTCGAGATCGTGATGGTCCCGATTTAGCGCGACTTTGGTGAGTTTGGCGGCGATCGGGGCTGTTGTGGCGACCTTGGTGGCGATCTCGTGAACTGCAGCTCTTAGCTCATTTCCAGCAAATGACCGATTTATCAAGCCTTCTGATGCTGCTTCAGTACCTGTCAGGACACGTCCGGTGAGGAGCATCTCGCGGGCCAGGCGGGCGCCTCCCGCCCTGGGGAGCAGGTACGTCGCGGCCATGCCCGGGTGCAGGCCCAGCGAGGTGAACGGAGCCAGCAGCTTGGCGTCGTCGGCGGCGTACACCAGATCGCACGCCAGGGCCACGCACAGGCCCGCCCCCACCGCGGCGCCGTTCACGGCCGCGATCGTCGGGACCTCCAGGTTCGTGACCGACAGCCACGTCCGGTAGAAGGTGAGCATCCGATCCCGCAGGTCGGGGACCGACGCATCGGCCCCGCCCGCGATCCACGACAGGTCACCGCCCGCCGAGAACGCGCTGCCCGCCCCGGTGACCACCACGCACCGGACCGTCTTGTCGCCGGCCAGCTCGGCCATGGTCTCGGACCAGCGGCGGGTCATCGCGTCGGTCATGGCGTTGCGGCGGTCGGGCTGGTTGAAGGTCACCCACACGACACCGTTGTCCGAATGATCGACCAAGAGCTCGCTCATGCCGAGGATCGTAACCCCGCCCCTTCCCCGCTCACCCGTGCCCCTCCGCCCGGGCGGGGTGCCGGATCGCCTGGGTTGTGGGGAGATGTCACCGGCCGGTTGTCCACAGCTCCGTGACCTGCGGCGAAAGTTATCCACAGCCCAGGAGAACCCCGCCCACAACCCATCCCGGCCGTGGAACCCTGACCGCCATGAGGCCCCGCGTGAAACCCGCCCTGCGCCGCGTCCTCCGCGACGAGCGCACCCTCCAGTTCGGCGTGCACCCCCAGCACGCGGTCATGGTCACCGACCTCACCGAGCCGCTCCGCGTCTGGATCGAGTCCCTCGACGGCACCCAGGACCTGTCCCAGGCGCTGAAGGCGGCGGCCAAGGCCGGCATGCCCGAGCCCGACGCCCGCACCCTGATCGCCGAGCTGACCGCCCAGGGGGTTCTCGACGACGCCTCGGTACCGCCTACTCCCCTTCAGGACCTGCCCCTCCTCGAACGCGACCGCCTCCGCCCCGACCTCGACGCCCTGGACCTGTCCCGCGACACCCCGGCCGGCGGCCTGGCCATCCTGGGCCACCGCCGTGAGCGCAGAGTCAGGGTGTACGGCGCAGGCCGGGTGGGCGCCTCGATCGTCAATCTCCTGGCGGCCAGCGGCGTGGGCACCATCCGGGTCATCGATCCGGCTTTGACCCGTCCGGAGGACCTGGTCCCCGGCGGCCTGACCTGGGCGGAGCTCGACCTGCCGCGCGAGGAGGCGGCCGTGGCCGCCGCGGATCGGGTGATCTCGGCCCCGTCCTCTCACAATCCGGCGCCGGACGAGCCGTCCGAGCCCTATGTCCGGCTGATCGCGGGCGGGCCGTACCTCAACGACCGTTCCGACCTGCCCGACCTGGTCATCCTCGCTCCGGTCGGGCCGCTGGACGGCATCCTGGTCACCGAGCTGACCGCGCTGAACATCCCGCATCTGCTGGTGTCGGCGTTCGAGGGGTACGGCACGGTGGGCCCGCTGGTGCATCCGAGCCAGAGCGCGTGCCTGCACTGCCTCGACCTGACCCGGCGCGACCGCGACCGCGGCTGGCCCATGGTGACCGCCCATCTGGGCGGGTATCCGGCGGGCGAGATCGCCTGCGACACCACCTTGGCGACGCTGACGGCGGCCGAGGCGACCCGGCACGCGCTCGCCTACCTGGACGGCCGGCCGTCGATTGTGACCAACGGCACAATCGACATTTGGCCTGATTGGCAAAGAAAACGGCGTACCTGGGCAATCCACCCACAATGTAGGTGTATACGCAACAATCCTGATTCGCTAAGAATGGTCAGAGCGACCACCCGCGGCTGAACCCGCCCACTTCCTACCGCCCGGCGCCGGGGTCCGCCCACCGAGCCACGACGGCCGAGCCGTAAGGTCACAGGAGCAACACCTCGCACCCAGCGAGGGCGGCACCACATGGGGGCACCGCACAACACCGCCCGCACCCGGCGGGCACCTGGGGAGACAGCTGGCCTGGAAGCCACCAGGCCGAGTCAGCGACCCCGCGCACCAGGGTCGACCACGGAAGGGGGAAGTGGCGTCTACCCGGACGTCGCGAACTAGGGTGAGCGATCTTCCGCGCCGCGCTGTGACGCGCTCCGCCAAGCTGGCCACGCTTCCGATCAGTTTCGCCGGCCGTACCGCATTGGGCATCGGGAAGCGCCTGGGCGGCAAGTCCGCCGAAATCGTCGCACAGGAGATTCAGCAGCGCACCGCCGAACAGATCTTCAAGGTCCTCGGCGAGCTCAAGGGCGGCGCGATGAAGCTGGGCCAGGCGCTGTCCATCTTCGAGGCCGCCCTGCCACCGGAGATCGCCGGCCCCTACCGGGCGACCCTGACCAAACTCCAGGACGCCGCCCCGCCCCTGCCCACCGCGACCGTCCACAGGGTCCTGGCCGAGCAGCTGGGCGACGACTGGCGCGAGAACTTCGTCTCCTTCGACGACCGGCCGACCGCCGCCGCCTCGATCGGCCAGGTCCATCGCGCCGTCTGGCACGACGGCCGCCAGGTCGCGGTGAAGATCCAATACCCGGGCGCCGGCAAGGCGTTGCTGGGCGACTTCGCCCAGCTGGCCCGGCTCGGCAAGCTCTTCGGCGCCCTCCTCCCCGGGCTGGAGATCAAGGCCGTCCTGGCCGAGCTGCGCGAACGCGTGGCCGAGGAACTCGACTACTTCCGCGAAGCGGAAGCCCAGCACGCCTTCGCCCAGGAGTTCCACGGCGACCCCGACTTCCTCGTCCCCGACGTCATCGCGGCCAACGAGATGGTCCTGGTGACCGAATGGATGGACGGCACCCCGCTGTCCCGCATCATCACCGACGGCACCAAGACACAGCGCGACCGCGCCGGCCTCCTGCTCGTCCGCTTCCTCTTCTGCTCCCCGGCCCGCGTGGGCATGCTCCACGCCGACCCCCACCCGGGCAACTTCCGCATGCTGGACGACGGCCGCCTGGGCATCCTCGACTTCGGCGCCGTCAACCGCCTGCCCGACGGCTACCCCAAGGCGTTCGGCCAGCTCACCCGCATCTTCAACCACGGCGACATGGACACCGTGATCTCGGGCCTGCGCGCGGAAGGCTTCATCCGCCCCCACATCGAGATCGACCCCGACGCCCTCCGCTCCTTCCTGGCCCCCTACGTCGAACCCACGGCCGTCGAGGAGTTCACCTTCAGCCGCGAATGGCTCCAGGCCCAGGCCGCCAGCGCCACCGACCTCCGCCCCACGAACGTGGTCCGCCAGCTGAACCTGCCCGTGTCGTACGTCCTCATCCACCGCGTTCATGCGGCTGGCATCGGCGTCCTGTGCCAGCTCGGCGCCACGGCCCGCTTCCGGGACGAGGTGCTCCAGTGGGTCCCAGGCTTCGCCGACGACCCCGACCAAGCCCCCGACACCCTCCCCATCCCCTAACTGCGCAGGCCCCTTCAACCGGCCGCAGCTCCGCCGTTGCCCGCTCCGGCTTGACGCGCCTGCCTAGGCACGTCCCCGGCCTCGCGGTGCTCCGGCTTTGTGCCGCGTGGCATGCGATGGGCGGGTAACCGAGGCCGCTGCGGATGTGGGGCCGACCGGAAGTGGCGGCATATCGCCGGACGGGAGCAACTAGGACAGGGTTGTGGGCACCCCGGCACCCCGGCACCCCGGCACCCCGGCACCCCGGCACCCCGGCACCCCGGCACCCCGGCACCCCGGCACCCCGGCACCCCGGCACCCCGGCACCCCGGCACCCCGGCACCCCGGCACCCCGGCACCCCGGCACCCCGGCACCCCGGCACCCCGGCACCCCGGCACCCCGGCACCCCGGCACCCCGGCACCCCGGCACCCCGGCACCCCGGCACCCCGGCACCCCGGCACCCCGGCACCTGGGATGGTAGTGGTGACGTCTGAAACGTGCCAGTGTGTGCGGGTTGTTCGCTGCTTGGCTGGTTGCCCGGAAGGTTCATCTGCTCGGGACGGGAACCATGTCAACCATCACTCTTGCCCGGCCGCGTTCGCCGCTTGTCAGCTGGCTGGCGGTCGCGGCGGTCATGTTGGGGATTTTCACCATTGTCACCAGCGAGATCCTGCCCATCGGACTGCTGACCGCTATTGGTGGTGATTTCGGGGTTTCGGATGGTGTCACCGGGCTGACCATGACGTTGCCCGGGGTGGTGGCCGCGATCTCGGCGCCTGTTGTGACGTTGACCACCGCGCGGCTAGATCGGCGGGTGATGTTGTGCGTGCTCATGGCGGTGCTCGCCGTGGCCGATGTGCTGGCCGCCGTCGCGAACTCCTATGGGGTCATGCTGGTGTCCAGGGTGCTGGTCGGGCTGACGATCGGGGGCTTCTGGTCCATCGGGGCCGGGCTGGCGGGGCGGCTGGTCCCGCCTCGGGCGGTTGGGGCGGCTACGGCGGTGATCTTTTCGGCTGTTCCCCTGGGGTCCGTTCTCGGGGTGCCCGCCGGGACGCTCATCGGTGAGCTTGCGGGGTGGCGGGCTGCTTTTCTGGTCCTGGCGGGGCTGGCGGTTGCGGTGCTGGTGGGGCTGGTTCTGGTGCTTCCGCCGCTTCCCGCCACTCGGGTGACCAGCGTGCGCGTTCTGGTTGAGGTGTTGCGTAGTCGGGGGGCGGGGGTTGCGCTGGCCTCTACGTCGCTCGTGGTGGTGGCGCATTTCGGGACTTATACCTATGTCACGCCGTTTCTGCAGGACGTCACGGGGCTGGCGCCGGCGGCGGTCAGTGCTGTTCTGCTGGCGTACGGCGTCGCCGGGATAGGCGGGAACTTCCTGGCGGGCAGGGGTGCGGGCACGCGGCTTCGGGTCACATATGTGAGCTGCGTCCTTCTGATCGCGGGTGCGACGTTGCTCCTGCCCGTCGTGGGCGGGTCGGGCGTGGGGGCCGTGGGGTTGCTGGTGGTCTGGGGGCTGGCCTATGGGGGCGTGCCTGTCTGTTCGCAGGCGTCCTTCCTGGCGGCTGCGCCTCATGCGCCCGAGGCTGCAACGGTTCTTTTCACCTCTTCCTTCCAGGCTACGTTCGCGCTTGGCGCGTTCCTTGGCGGGCGGGTTGTCGATGGGGTCTCGGTCAGCGCCGTGATGATCTGCGGCGGGCTGGTCGCGCTACTCGCGGTGGTGGCCCTGCGGTATTTGGACTGATCGATCTAAAACATGTTACGGTGCTCCTCGTTGATTATGAACCGATCGGTCTAATATTGGGGAGTACCGATGCCACTAGCCGTCTACATCCTCGGCTTGGCGATCTTCGCCCAGGGAACCTCGGAGCTCATGCTCGCCGGGCTCCTCACTGAGATCGCCGCCGACCTCCGGGTGAGTGTGCCGGAGGCGGGGCTGCTGATTTCGGCGTTCGCGATGGGCATGCTGGTCGGGGCGCCGATTCTGGCGGTGGTGACTTTGCGGTGGCCGCGCCGTACCGCGTTGCTGGTGTTTTTGGGGATCTTCGCGGTGACCCACGTGGCCGGGGCGCTCGCGCCGGGTTACTGGATGTTGTTCGTCACCCGGGCCGTCGGGGCCTTCGTGTACGCGGGGTTCTGGGCTGTGGGAACCGTGACCGCGCTCAGCCTGGCGCCCGCCACGGCCAGGGGCAAGGCCATGGGGGTCGTGGCGGGCGGGCTCACCCTGGCCACGATCTTCGGGCTGCCCGCCGGGACCGTCGTGGGGCAGCATTTCGGGTGGCGGGCCGCGTTCTGGGTGGTGGCGGCGTTGTCGCTGCTGGCCATGGTGGGGGTCCTGGCCACGGTGCCCGGCGGGCGGCCGGCCGACGAGGCGGCGCCCCGGTTGCGGCGGGAGCTGCGGACCATGGCCAATCCCCGGCTCTGGCTGTCGTATGGCACGACGGCGTTGTCCACGGGCGGGCTGCTGGTGACGTTCAGCTACCTTGCGCCGCTGCTCACCGACACCACCGGGCTGCCTGCCGCATGGGTGCCGGCCGTACTGGCGCTGTATGGGGTGGGGGCGTTCGCCGGGATCACCATCGGCGGGCAGACGGCGGATGCGCATCCATTCGGGACGTTGTACGTGGGTGTCGCCGGGCTGATCGTCACCTCGGTGGCGCTGGCGTTCGCCGCCGGGTCGGCCGTCCCCACGGTGATCCTCGCCGTGTTGCTGGGCGGGTTCGGGTTCGCCACCAATCCGGCGCTGAACACGCGGGTGTTCTCGCTGGCGGAAGGGGCTCCCACGCTGGCGGCCAGCACGAACTTCTCCGCCTTCAACGTCGGGATCACGGCCGGCCCCTGGCTGGGCGGGCTGGCGATCGGGGCCGGGTACGGGTACGCGGCGGTCGCGTGGATCGGGGCGGCGCTGGGCGTGCTGGCGCTCGTGACCGTGGCGGTCGCGTCCGCCTCGCGGGCCCGGGTGGTGGCGACTGAGGCTGTCTGAGTTCACAGTTTCGCCGTGAGCGTGATCGTGAGCGTGATCGTGAGCGTGATCGTGAGCGTGAGCGTGATCGTGAGCGTGAGCGTGAGCGCCCCGGGCCGGGAAGGGTGTGGCCGGGCCGCCGGTTGTAGCGGGTGAATGGGGTTGAGTACGGCAAAGGGCCCGGACGCGGGTGGCGTCCGGGCCCTCTGTCAGAAGGAGACCTCACCGGAGGTCCTGCGCCGGCGGCAGGACCTCCGGGCTCAGAGTCCTCGGGTCAGCGCGTGACGCAGGCGCTCATTGGCCCGCTGCACCTTCCGGCGAGCACGTTGTACTCGGCGGAGACGGTTGATCAAGCGCTGCTCCTCCGCCTCTCGGTGGAGGGTTTGTATTCGGTCGTTGACCAGATCTTGATACAGATACGGAATCTCAAAGCTCCTGGTGGGAAGCGTGCTCATGTCGGCGGGTTCCTTTCTTGACGTGCGTGCGGGTGCGGGACTAAGCGGCGACCGGGTGCTTGCGCGGACGGCCGCGCGGCCGCTTGCGGGGAACGACGGTCCCCCGGAGGATCAGCTCGCCACCCCAGACGCCCCACGGCTCCTCGCGCTCGAGCGCGCGGTCGAGGCAGGCCTTCTGGATCGGGCAGCCACTGCAGAGCGCCTTGGCGAACTCGACGTCCTCAGGCGACTCGGCGAACCACAGGTCGGGGTCGGTACGGCAGGGGATCTTGGCTTCGTCGATCAGGTCCATGATCGTCTTCGCCCCCATCTGCGTCTCCTTCTTCTTTTGGATCTCAGTGATCTTGGTCGGGCACCTCGTAGGCGGTCGGGGATCACGGACAAACAAAGAGGCCGCGGATCCGGTGTGTGGATCCGCGGCCTGGGGGCTGCTATGTGCCGGTCAACTTATGACCGGCGCATCCCTCCAGGGTTGCGGACCACACAGTCCACCCTTGGTGATCTGCTGGGTCGGCACAGGGTTGCTCAGGGCACCTGCGATGACAGGTGCGTTCGTCGGCTCAACGCCGCTTGCCACTCCGTAGACCGGCGCGACGATGGCGCCCTTGCGAGCGCCGAAGACGGACTCTTGGCCGAAGAGGGCAGACTCCACCCGTCGGAACCTGGCCGGCCCATCGGCGAGCCTGTTGACGGAGTCGCGGTGCGCGGAAGCGAGCCACTGCATGGCCGACATTTCCTTGATGTAGATCACCGGGACTCACCTCCGTTCATTGAGAGAGCCGGACAGGAGCGTCCGACTTGCTTGACCATGACCCTAAACCGGGAAGCCGGGAAGGGGCAACATATTTTCTACCTGGGATTTTGTGACTTAATCTCGCGGATCATCGCCTCCTGCACCACGGAAACCACGAGATCTCCGGATGCGGTGAACATCTGTCCGCGGGCCAAGCCACGGGCGCCCCCTGACCAAGGGGACTCCTGAGCATAGAGCAACCAGTCGTCGGCTCTGAACGGGCGGTGGAACCACATGGCGTGGTCCAGGGAGGCGCCCATGACGTTCGAGGTGCCCCAGGACAGGCCGTGCGCCAGCAGTATCGTGTCGACGAGCGTGAAGTCGGAGGCGTAGGCGGCCAGCACGACGTGCAGCAGCGGGTCGTCGGGCAGCGCGGCGTCGTAGCGGAACCACACGTTCGTCTCGGCGCTGATCAGCTCGGGGTTGCGCGACGCCTCGAAGGTCAGCGGCGAGGCGTAGCGGGCGTCGACGGGACGCGGCTTGGACAGCCAGTCCTTCCAGCCGGGCTCGTCGCCCACGAGCTCATACAGCTTGTCCTGGAACGTCGGCAACGTCGCCGGGTCGGGTACGGCCGGCATCACCGCGGCCTGGTGTGCCCAGCCCTCCTCGGGCGTGTGGAACGAGGCGGACATCGTGAAGATCGCCTTGCCGTGCTGGACGGCGACCACCCGGCGCGTGGTGAAGGAGCGCCCGTCGCGCACCCGCTCGACGTTGTAGACGATCGGGATGGCGGGGTCGCCGGGCCGGATGAAGTAGGCGTGCAGCGAGTGCACGTGCCGGTCGCCGGGCACGGTACGGCCGGCCGCGACCAGCGCCTGCGCCGCGACCTGGCCGCCGAAGACCCGCTGGATGCGCTCCTCCGGGCTGCTGCCGCGGAAGATGTCGAGTTCGATCTGCTCCAGATCGAGCAGGTCGAGCAGCTCCTTAAGCGCCTCGTTCACCAACGCCCCCTTGCGGATGTGCCATATCCCCCTAAGTCTGACCTGTCCCCCGCAGTGTCCCCTACGCGCCCCGGCACAGACCGAGGACGGCGTCGCCGTACTTGTCCAGCTTGACCTTCCCGATCCCGGCGATCGACAGCAGTTCCTGCTCGTTGCGCGGCACTCGCTCGGCGATCGCCTGCAGGGTGACGTCGGTGAAGACGACGTAGGGCGGGATCTTCGCCTCCTTGGCCGTGGCGGTCCGCCACGCCTTGAGGCTCTCCAGGAGCGCCTCGTCGTAGTCCGCCGGGCAGTTCGCGCACCGGCCCAGCTTCTGCTCGGCTGCGGTGGCGAGGTTTCTGGCGCAGATCCGGCAGGACACCGGCACGGCCACCTGCCTGCGCTGGCGTGTGCCCGAGGGCGAGGGCGAGGACGCGGCGGGGGCGGAGCGGGTGGTGGCCGGACGTCCGGTCAGGCCGTCGAGGAAGCGGGACGGGTGCCGCGATTTGTACCCGCCCGGCGCCCGGGAGAGCGCCCAGGACAGGTTCAGGTGCTCGCGGGCCCGGGTGATGCCGACGTAGAGCAGCCGCCGCTCCTCCTCGATCTGCTCGGCCGTCTTGGCGTGGATGATCGGCATCATCCCGTCGGTGAGCCCGACGAGGAAGACCGCGTCCCATTCCAGGCCCTTGGCCGCGTGGAAGGAGGCGAGCGTGACGCCCTCGACGGGCGGCGCGTGCTGCTCGGCGGCCCGGCGTTCGAGCTCGGCCACGAACGCGGGCAGGTCGGCGCCTTCGGCCGCCATGTCCTCGGCCAGGTCGGCCAGCGCGCGCAGCGACTCCCACTTCTCGCGGGCCTTGCCTCCGGAGGGCGCGGCGGGGGTGAGGCCGACGCCGGTCAGGATGTGGTGAACCTCACCGGCCAGCGGTTCGCCGGCGGCCGATCGGGCCGCGCCGCGCAGCAGGACGACGGCCTGCCGTACCTCTGGGCGCTCGAAGAAGCGCTCGGCCCCGCGCAGGACGTAGGGGATCTCGGCCTTGGACAGGGCTTCCTCGTAGGACTCCGACTGGGAGTTGATGCGGTAGAGGACGGCGATCTCGCGGGCGGGCACGCCCTTGTCGAGGAGCTTGCGGATGGCGCGGGCGACCCCGGCGGCCTCGGCCGGCTCGTCGTCGTTCTCCGTGAAGACGGGCTTGGGGCCGTCCTTGCGCTGGGCGAGGAGTTCGAGGCGGTGGGGGGAGCGGCCCTTGGCGATGACGAGGTTGGCCAGGTCGACGACCTGGGGGGTGGAGCGGTAGTCGCGCACGAGCTTGATGACGGTGGCGTCGGGGCGCTCGACGGCGAAGCCGGTGAGGTAGCGGGGGCTGGCGCCGGTGAAGGAGTAGATGGTCTGGTTGGGGTCGCCGACCACGCAGAGGTCGTCGCGACCGCCGAGCCAGGTGTCGAGCAGGAGCTTCTGCAGCGGGTTGACGTCTTGGTACTCGTCGACGACGAAGTAGCGGTACTGCTGGCGGACCTGCGCCGCCACCTCCTGGTGCTCGTTCATCACCGCGGCGGTCAGCTCCAGGATGGTCTCGAAGTCGACCAGGTGCCGCTCGCGCCGGATCCGCTCGTACTCCTCGTAGACGCGCGCCATCTCCTCGGCGTCCACCGGCGGCGTGCGCTGGAGCTTCTTGGCGGCCGAGGCGTAGTCCTCGGGGCTGATCTGCACGACCTTGGC
The DNA here is from genome assembly GCF_009760925.1 of Nonomuraea typhae. Classification (GTDB taxonomy): domain Bacteria; phylum Actinomycetota; class Actinomycetes; order Streptosporangiales; family Streptosporangiaceae; genus Nonomuraea; species Nonomuraea typhae. The sequence continues at coordinate 632,992 of NZ_VRLV01000006.1, read as the reverse complement.
CCATTCGACCTCACTGGCCAGGTCGCGCAGGGTGTCGGGGCTGGTGCGGGTCGTCTTGATGGCCTCGCGCAGCACGGGCAGCTTGGACTCGATGACCGACGGCGCCGCGCCGCCGATGACCCGGGGCCAGAAGTAGGTGAGCTGGCGCAGCGCGGCGGCGTGGAAGGTGCGGGCCTGGACGCCGGGCGCCCCGAGGGCGCGCAGGCGCTGGCGGAGTTCGCCGGCGGCGCGTGTGGTGAAGGTCACGGCCAGCACGCTCGGGGAGTCGACGTACCCGCTGCGCACGGCGTGGGCGATGCGGTGGGTGATGGCCCTGGTCTTGCCGGTGCCCGCGCCGGCCAGCACGCACACCGGGCCGCGCACGGCCTCGGCCACCGCCCGCTGCTCGGGGTCGAGCCCGGCGAGTACGTCGTCGCTGTTCACCCGTTCATCCTCCCAGCCGGTGGCGGTGAAGGGCTCCATTCTGGCAACATGCCGCCCGTCACCGGTTCACCACGCCGAGATGCGAAGAGCCGGTCATTTCCCCCACAATGGGGCCCGACAAACTGCATGGGGGAAAGGGAAGGCCGTGCGAACTGCGGTTTTCGCGAGCGCGCTCGCCGCTGCGATCGCGCTCACGCCGGCGGCGTCCGCCGCGGCAGCCAAGGACCCTTTCCCCGTCGATCCCAACGGGCTGGGCGGCCTGTCGGCCGAGAGCGTCAACTACGGCCAGCAGCGCAACCAGGACATGGACGTGTGGTGGGCGGCCGACGGCAACAAGCGTCCCGGCGTCTTCCTCATTCACGGCGGCTGGTGGTCCGGCGGCGACAAGAAGTACATGACGGAGATCGCCCGCTCCTATGCCGACCAGGGGTACGTGGTCTTCAACCTCAACTACCGCCTGTCCACGCAGGAGTCGTGGCCGGCGCAGCGCAGCGACGCCTTCTCCGCGATCGCGGTGGCCCGCAAGCACGCCGACCGCTGGGCGTTCGACGCGAGCAACTTCGTGGTCGTCGGCTTCTCCGCGGGCGGCCACATCGCCGCGGCGGTCGGCACGTACGGCAACGGCGTCGCCGGCCTCAAGGGCGTCGTCGGGCTGTCGCCGGTGATCTCGCCGCTGCGCGCCTACGCCGACGGTCACAAGTCCCCCGACGTGAACAAGCGCCGCCTGCGCCTGGCCGCGATCCGGCTGGCCGGCGGGTGCGAGCCCAAGGGCAAGTGCTCGCGCGTGTGGGCCAGCATGGAGGTGCCCTGGCACGCCAGCGCCAAGGACGCGCCGATGCTGATGCTGCACGCGGAGAAGGAGTTCGTGCCGCCGGTGCAGAGCCAGTTGCTGAAGGACATGCTCGGCCAGGTGGGCGTGGACGTGACGGTCGTCACGCAGCCGGGCGACCAGCACAGCGCGCCGCTGTATCGCGAGCCGGGCGTGGCCGAGCGCGTCCAGCAGTGGATCTCCGAGCGGATCGGCTGACCCGGGGGATTACGCGGGGGCCCGGCGTTGTTGCACCGGGCGGCCCGTATTCGTGAAAGGAATCCCCTCATGGCGCTGACGGTCTACACCACCACCTGGTGCGGCCCCTGCAAGCGGCTCAAGTCGCAGCTGACCCGTGAAGACATCACCTTCAGCGAGGTCGACATCGAGGCCAACCCCGAAGCCGCCGCGTTCGTGGAGAGCGTGAACAACGGCAACCAGGTCGTGCCGACGGTGGTCATCGAGACCTCCGGGGGCAGGGTCGTGCGGACCAACCCGTCGGCGCGCGAGGTCAAGGCGCTGCTCAAGGCCGCCTGAGCCCTACCAGTCGCCGGCCAGGTGGTCGCCGTACCAGGTCTCGATCAGCCGCCGGGCGATCGAGACCGGCGGCGGCAGTCGCAGCTCGCCCGTGGCCAGCGCCTCGGCGAGCTGCTCGCGTGAGTACCACCGGGCTTCGGCGATCTCCTCGGTGTCGGGGGTGAGCGTGGTGGACAGGGCCTCGGCGAAGAAGCCGAGCATGAGGCTGCGGGGGAAGGGCCACGGCTGGCTGCCCAGGTAGCGGGGGTTGGTCACGGTGATGCCGACCTCTTCGGCCACCTCGCGGATGACCGCGTGCTCCAGCGACTCCCCCGGTTCGACGAACCCGGCCAGGATCGACAGCCGCCCCTCGGGCCACTGGGGGCCGCGGGCCAGCAGGCAGCGGTCGTCCTGGTCGCGCACCAGCATGATCACCGCGGGGTCGACGCGGGGGAAGTGCTGCGAGCCGTCCACGGGGCAGACCCTGACGTGCCCTCCGGACTCGACTCGGGTACGGCTGCCGCAGCGCGGGCAGAATTCGTGGGTGGTGTGCCATGCCTCCAGGGCCACGGCGTAGACCAGGAGTCCGGCGTCGCGGTCACCGAGCAGCCCGCCCACCTGGCGCAGCCCGGCCACGACCGGTTCGCCTTCGGGGGTGTCGCGCAGGTTCATGGGGACGGTCACGCGGCCGTTGAGCTCGGCGTCGACGCCGGGCAGCGGCGCGGCGACCGCGAAGTAGGCGGTGCCGTCCTCGACGCCGAGCAGGTAGCGCTCGCCTTCCGGTGCTTCGGTGACCGGGTAGAGGACGGCCTCGACGTCCTCGCCGGTGCGGCGGACGAGTGTGTGGCCGTCGTTGATGATCAGAACGCGGGTGGACGGGGCTGCCCAGGCACGTTCCAGCCAGGCGGTGTCTCCGCGCAGCAGCGCGGATCGGTCGATGGTGCCGCGTGCGAGTAGCAGTGGCCCGATCAGTTGCTCTTCTGCCCTTGTTTCCACGCGGACACCCTATGACGCCGGTTCCGGGAAGGCTCTGCCGCCATACTTCCGGCCGAAACCCACATAACCACATAATTGGCTCGCAGCGTCGAGATGATCGGAGGCCCTTGGTCGATGCCTTTACGAGACCCGCGGCAACTCGGGGACTACACGCTGGAGCACGCGCTTTCCGAGGGCCCGGCCGGCGAGGTCTACGCAGGCCGTGGTCCCGGCGGGGAACGGGTGGCGATCAAGCTCTTCAGCACCGAACTCGAGAGTCCGCAGAACTTCCTGCAGCGTGCTGAGCGGCTCAAGCGCGTGGAGGCGTTCCACAGCGCGATGATCCTGGACGCCGGGATCGAGGGGGCGCGGCCGTACGTCGTGTCCGAGTTCGTGGACGGGGTGAGCCTGCGGCAGGCGGTCATCGAGCACGGGCCGCTGGGCGGGGCGGCGCTCCACCGGCTGGCCATCGCCACCATGACCGCGCTGGCCGCCATCCACCAGGCCGGGGCGGTGCACGGCGCGCTGCGGCCGGACAACGTCCTGCTCGGGCCGGACGGCCCCCGGGTGATCAACACCGGGGTCGCCGCCGCGGTCGAGTCGGGCGCGGCGATCGCCACCCAGCAGGTCGCATCCCCCGCCTTCCTGGCGCCCGAGCAGTTCGCCGGCGCGCTCTTCCCGCCCTCGGCCGACCTGTTCTCCTGGGGCGCGACCGTGGCCTTCGCGGCCACCGGGCAGTCGCCCTTCCACTCCAACTCGCTGTCGGCCGCGATGAACCGCATCCTGCGGGAGGAGCCGGACCTGTCCGGCGTGGCCGATCCGCCGCGCCAGATCGTGGCCGCGTGCCTGGCCAAGGATCCGGGCCTGCGGCCGTCGGCCAGTGAGGCGCTGATGCGGCTGGTGGGCCACTCGATGCTCACCGACCTGCCGCCGATCATCGAGGAGGCGCCGCCCAGACGCCGGTCCAGGGCGCCCGCGCTGGTGGCCGCCGCGGTGGTGCTGGCGGTGCTGTCGGCCGGCGGCGGGCACGCCCTCGCGCGGGTCACGCGGCCGAACGCGCCGCAGGGGATCGCGGCCGCGCCCTCCACCCCGCCCGGCGCCTCCGCCGCGCCCAGCATGAGCGTGCGCCCCGCGCAGCCGGACCCCACGCCGCCGCCCAAGCCCACCGCGTCGGTCAAGGCGGCCGGGATCGGGCTGACCCTGCACGAGAACCCTTCCGACCCGGTCATCCTCCGCGCCTACCGGGTGGGCAAGGACACCTACATCCGCGAGGGCGACACCTTCGTCAAGTCGAAGATCTCCAACGCGGAGCCCGGCTTCTCGCCCGACGGCAAGTGGCTGGCGCTGTACGCGGAACCCACCCTGACGATCATCAACCTGCAGACGAAGGAGCAGTTCGCCCTCACGCCGCAGGTCAGCGGGACGCTCACGCTGCCGACCTGGTCGCCGGACTCCAAGCGCCTGCTGCTCAACATCACCGACGGCGGCGACCCCGAACTGGCCATGGGCTTCGCCCTCGTGGACCCGGTCACCAGGACCACCGCCACGGTGAACACCCAGGACAAGGGCGAGCGCATCTACGCCTGGCTGCCCGACTCCTCCGGCGTGCTCATCGACTACAAGACCGAGACCGGCTGGGGGCTCAGGGCCCGCGACCTGGGCGGCCGGGAGTTGTGGACCAGGCACTGGGTCGGCCAGCTCTGGGGACGGCGCAGCTTCAACCCGTCGAACACCTCGTTCCTGACCCTGTGCCCGAGCGGCGGCAGCTTCTGCCTCTGGGACCCTCAGTCCTGGGGCCGCCAGGCGACCGTGGCGGTGTACGGCAGCAAGGGCGGCACGCTACTGAGCTGGTACGACGACAGCCACCTGATCATCACCGAGCCGCGCGACAAGGACAAGGCGGTCCACCAGATCATCGCCATCGACCTGCGTGGCCGTACGCAGCGGGTGATGGGCGAGCTGGTCGGCAAGGACGACCGCGACGACCTGATCTACACCTACACACGGAGGTAAACCGGCATGGACTCCGGCATCCTGGTCACCGACCGGGCGGAGGGGCCGACTCTGGCCGAGGCGGTGCGGTCGGGCGGCGCGCTGGCGCCCAACGCCACCTACCGCCTCGCGCTCGCCGTGCTGACCGCGCTCGCCTCCGTCCACCGCACCGGAGGCCGCCACGGCGACCTGGGCCCGCACACGGTCGTGCTCGGCGAGGACGGCCCGCACGTGCTGCGCGGCCTGCCCGGCGGGGAGGGCGGCCAGGCCGACGACATGTTCGCCTGGGCCGCACTGATCGCCTTCGCCGCGACCGGCCAGGACCCCTTCGGCGCGGTGGACAAACGCCGCAGGTACGGCGCGGCCGACCTGGGCGCCCTGCAAGGGGAACTGCGTGAGCTGGTGGCCGACTGCCTGGCGGAGGAGCCGGTGCATCGTCCCAGGGCGGAGGAGGCGCTGTTACGGCTGCTCGGCCACTCCGGCGCGCTGGAGACCGTGCTGCCCGACACGCCCCAGCCGGTCCGGCGGCGGCCGGCCGGCCTGCTGCTGACGGCCGGCGGCCTGGTCATCGTGCTGGCCTTCGGCGCGCTCGGCTACCTGCTGACGCCCAGGACCATCAGCGCGGCGGCGGGCACCACCCCCGTCTCCTCCGGCCCGCCCAAGGCCGCCGCGGCCACGCCGCCGCCGCTGGCCGCCCCGACGGGCAAGGTGACCCTGCCCAACGGCGCCGGCACGCTCTTCGAGCAACCGGGCGACCAGGTCCGCGTCACCGCCTACTCGGTCCAGGACAAGAACGGCGATTCGACGTCGTACGCGCGCACCCCCGACGGCTCGGCCTTCGTGCGGACCGGCGGCGACAACATCTTCACGCCCATCTCCCCCGACAACCGGTGGATGGCCACGGTCAACGAGCTGCACATCCTGTCCGAGGAGCGGCTGGACGTGCAGTTCACCGACCGGGCCACCGGGGAGAAGTTCACCGTCCCGACCGTCACCAACCCGCGCTGGGGCGTCTCGCCCCTGTGGTCGGCCGACAGCAAGACGCTGCTGCTGACGATGATGGAGCGTGACGCCCAGGTGGAGGACGCGTTCGTGCGCGGCTTCATCCTCATCGACGTCGAACGGCGCAGCGCCCGCGTCGTGGAGACCTTCAACGCCGAGGACGTCGCCGTCTTCCGCAAGCAGAAGCCGGACGAGCGCCGGGCGTACTTCTACCGCTGGGCGCCGGGCGGCCAGATCGCCTCCGGGTACAAGGGGTGGGACTTCCAGGGCATCCGCTTCTTCGACCAGGCCGGCAAGGTCGTGCGCACGCTGCACTGGGTCGGCCAGCCGATCGGCCAGTCGTTCTTCTCGCCCTCCGGCAAGTACTTCGTCACCAGCAGTTGCTCGCGCAAGGTGGTCGCGACCTGCGTCTGGGACACCGAGACGGGCAAGCGCTTCGCCACCGTGCAGGCCGTCCCCGGCTACTTCTACAGCTGGTACGACGAGAGCCACCTGGTCGTCGGCCGGGTGGCGGGGACGACGGTGACCATCGAGGTGGCCGACCTCACGGGCAAGGTGCTGCGGAAGCTGGCGGAGCTCGAGACCAAGAAGGACGGGCGCGCGGACGTCCGGTTCAACAGGAGCTGACGTGATCACCCCTGACCGCATCGGCGGCTTCCGGATCCTCGGCACGCTGGGGTCGGGCGGCCAGGGCGTGGTGCACCTCGGCGAGTCGCCGGATGGCGAGAAGGTCGCCATCAAGGTGCTGCACCGGGTCTCCGGCCCGGAGGCCGCCGCGCGGTTCCTGCGCGAGGCGCGGGTGCTGCCGGAGGTGGCCTCGTTCTGCACCGCCCAGGTGCTGGGCACCGGCAGCGAGGACGGCGTGCCGTACATCGTGAGCGAGTACATCGACGGGCCGACGCTGCAGGCGGGCGTGCGGGAGCGGGGCCCGATCGCCGGGCGGGAGCTGCGCAGGCTCGCGGTCGGGACCATCACCGCGCTGGCGGCCATCCACCGCGCGGGGGTCGTGCACCGGGACTTCAAGCCGGCCAACGTGCTGCTGAGCCGGGAGGGGCCGCGGGTCATCGACTTCGGCATCGCCCGCGCGGCGGCGGGCGAGACGACGATCGGCGGCGCGGTGGGCACGCCCGCGTACATGGCGCCGGAGCAGTTCGAGAACGAGTCGGCGGACACCTCGGCCGACCTGTTCGCGTGGGCGGCGACGATCGTCTTCGCGGCGACCGGGCGGGCGCCGTTCGGCCAGGACTCGGTGCCGGCCATCCTGCGGCGGCTGACGACGGAGGAGCCCGACCTCGGCGGCCTGGAAGGCGACCTGCGGGAGATCGTGGCGGGCTGCCTGGCCAAGGATCCGGGCGCGCGGCCGCGGGCCAGCCAGGTGCTGCTGCGGCTGCTCGGGCACCCGCCCGTGCCGGACCCGCCCTCCCGGCCGGTGCGGGGCGGGCCGACGGTGCCCACGAGGCGGCGCACCGACTCGGTTTCCGAGGGGGTGCTGCGCCAGGGCCTGGAGGAGTCGCGCCGGCCCCGCCGCGGGCGCGCCGCCCTCGTCGTGGGTACGGCACTGGCCCTGGCCGTGGCGATCACCGGCGGCGTCCTGCTGACCCGGCAGCAGCCGGAGAAGGCGGCCGCGCCCACCACTCCGGCTCCTGCCGGGCCGGTCGTGCGGCCGGCGCCCGTGCTCAGCGGGCCCCCGGCGGCGGACGTCATCGAGATGGCCGTGCCGGAGCTGAAGGCCACCTTCTACGAGAGCCCGCGGGACCCGGTCCGGCTGTCGTCCTTCACGGTCAAGGAGGAGGACCTGCGCCAGCCGTCGTATGTCAGGAAGCCCGAGACGACGGAGTTCCTGCGCCTGCCGGTGTACCGCGAGCCGATCATCGCGCCGGACGGCAAGCTGGTGGCCTCGGTCTACCAGTCTCCGAAGTACGCGCCGGACGAGAACAACACCGTGGAGTTCACCGACCGGTCACTGGCGACCGTCTTCACGGTGCCGACCGTGGAGCCGCCGCTGGTGGTCAAGCGGCCGATCTGGAACCGGGAGTCGTCGAAGGTGCTGGTGACCGTCACCGACACCGACGGCAAGGGCACCGGCTTCGCCGTGGTGGACCTGGCCACGCGCACCTCCCGCTACGTCGAGGTGAGCGGGCTGACCAAGGAGTCGGTCTTCGGCTGGGCGCCGGACGGCTCGGTCTATCTGCTGCTGGGCGGGCCGGTGCGGTTCTACTCCCCCGACGGGCGGCTCCAGCGCACGGTCGCCGGGATACGGTCGGGCGCGGACCAGCCGGCGGCGGTCAACGGGTCGCTGATGGCCGGCGGGTGCGCGGGCCCGGCGTCGGCCGTCTGCGTGATCGACTACGAGAAGGACCGGAAGGTCGGCGAGTTCCCGCTGGCGGCCAAGCATGCGTTCTGGGGCTGGTACAACCGGGATCATCTACTGATCTACAACTACAGCGCGAGCCCGTGGCGGGTGGACATCGTGGATCTTTCGGGCAAGCGGGTGCGGCGGTTCGCCTCCCTGCAGGGGGACAAGGACACGTTCTGGCGCTTGTACTGGATGGGCGGCTGAGCCCGGCGCGGGGTACGGCGCCGGGCTCAGGACCTGCCGTGGTCAGCGGGCGAAGGCCACGATGTTGTCGCGGTAGCTGCCCTTCTCGCGGTCGAAGACGCCGCCGCAGGTGATCAGGCGCCGCGGTCCAGGCCCTTGACCTTGAAGAAGACCGCGGGGCCGGTCTTGGAGTCCGTACCGGATCGGCGGCCTGGGCGCCGGTCCACGTGCCTCCAGCGCCCGTGTCCACCCCCCCTCGGCCAGCCGTCGTCATCGTCGTCGTCGGCCTGGACGTGGGACGTCCGTGAGGCCGCCGTTAGAGGGCTTTCATCCGGTACCCCGTGCCGCGCAGCGTCTCGATCCGCTCGGCGCCGATCTTCTTGCGCAGGTAGCGCACGTAGACGTCGACCACGTTGGAGCCGGGGTCGAAGTCGAAGCCCCACACGTGGCTGAGCAGCTGCTCGCGGGTGAGCACCTGGTCGGGGTGGCGGCAGAACACCTCGGCCAGCGCGAACTCGCGCGCCGACAACTCCACGACCAGCCCGCCGACGTGGGCCCGGCGGCTGCGCAGGTCGAGGGAGAGGTCGCCCACGCGCAGCACGGTCACCTCGGGCGTGCGCTCGGCGCGCAGCCGCAGGCGCACGCGGGCCAGGAGTTCCTCGAAGGCGAAGGGCTTGGGGATGTAGTCGTCGGCGCCGCCCTCGAGCCCGGCGACGGTGTCGGCCACGCTGTCGCGGGCGGTCAGGATGATGACGGGCAGCGTCACCCTGGCCTGCCGCAGCCTGCGCAGCACGGTGAAGCCGTCGCTCAGCGGCAGCCCGATGTCGAGCACCATGAGGTCGAACTCGCCGCCGCGGGCGTATTCGAAGGCGGCCTCGCCGTCCTCCACGACCGTGGTGACGAAGCCGTTGCCGCGCAGCCCCTTTTCGAGGAACGCGGCGATCCTGGCCTCGTCTTCGGCGATGAGTATCCGGTTCAACCCGTGACCTCCAGTTCGATGATGAATCGGGCGCCGTCCTCCACCCAGACCCGGCCGCCGTGGGCCTCGGCGATGGAGCTGACGATGGCCAGGCCCAGCCCGGCGCCCTGGTGGGAACGGCTGCCCGCGCGGACGAACCGCTGGAAGATGCGCTCGCGGTCCTCCGGCCGCACGCCGGGGCCGCCGTCGCGCACCCAGAGCCGGACCTTGTCGCCGTCCACCGCCGAGCCCGCGGCCACGAGCGCGCCCTCGGGCGTGTGCCGTACAGCGTTGGCGGCGAGCTGCATGAGCGCCTGGGTGAGCCGCTGCCGGTCGGCCACGATCCTGGCCTCGGCCACCTCGTCCACCCGCCAGTCGCGCTCGCCCAGCGCCCTGGCCTTGGCGATGACGCTGACGGTCAGGTCGGCCAGCTCCACCTCCTCCAGCGACAGGAAGCCGGGCTGCTCCGACTTGGCCAGCGTGAGCAGGTCGTCGACGATCCGGTTCATGCGGTTGAGCTCGTCGGTGACCAGCGCGAGCGTCTCCTCGCGCTCGGCCGGGTCGTCGCCCATGAGCTCCAGGTGGCCGCGGATGACGGTGATCGGGGTGCGCAGCTCGTGCCCGGCGTCGTCCACGAACTCCCGCTGCACCTCGAAGGCGCGCTGCAGCCGGTCGAGCATGTGGTTGAAGGTGCGGGCCAGCGCGGCCACGTCGTCGTTGCCGACCACCTCCAGGCGCCTGGTCAGGTCGCTGGAGTCGCCGATGCGCTCGGCGGCCTGCCGTACCATCCGGACCGGCGCGAGCACGCGGCCGGCCACGAACCAGCCCGCCGCGCCGGCCAGCGCCAGGGCGGCCAGCGAGGTCAGGGCGAGCACGCGCACGGCGTCCACGACCTCCTGGCGGTGCTGGGAGTACTGGATGGCCATGACGAAGTGGCCCTGGCGCGGGTCGCCCTTGACCTTGACCGGGATGGAGGCCCAGCGGACCTCGCCCTGGCGGGTGGGCCAGGCGCCGTCCTCGGGTTGCTCGGCCTCGGCCACCCGGGCGACCAGCGCGGCGTCCTCGTCGAGGGTGACGGGCGAGTGGCCGATGCCCTTGCGGTGCGGCTGGCCGTCCACGACCGTGAAGAACCACTCCCAGCGGTCGGCCACGTTGACCTGGAGGTAGCCGATGAACAGCTGGTCGAGGTCGGTGGCCGGGCGTTTGGCGGCATAGGTGCGCAGTTCGCCGGCCTCGTGCTCGAACTCGGTGGCGATCCGCTCCTCCACCCGCGCCTGCAGGACCTCCCACGCGGCGAAGATGGACAGGCCGAGCGCCAAGCTGACGACCGCGAGCATCCAGCCTACGATCCGGGCTCTCGCGCTCACCTTGCCTGCTCAGTCGTCGTCATCGTCATCATCATCCCCGCCGCCGCCCCTGGTCGGCGAAGGGGGTGGCACCGGGTCGGCCTTGGTCTTCTTCCTGGTCGGGGTGGGTGTCGGCGTCGCGCGCTCCTTCGCCGGCGACGGCGCCGGGGTCGCGCGCCGCTCCGACGGCGTGACCACCGCCGAGGGGGTGACGATGATCTCGCCGCCCAGCTCGGGTTCGGCCGCGCCCGCCCTGACCACCATGGTCATGGCCAGCGCGGCGAGCACCGCGCCGACCGCGGCGCCCACGAGTGTGGTCTTGCGGGTCATGACAGGACCGTAGGCTCGGCCGAGGAGAGGTCGGTGAGACGACGATGAGAAGACTCTCATTTACCGACCGATTACCCTGTCCGTGCAGCGAGGTGATCGTCCCGGCACTATCATCGCCGAGTTAGGTTAGCCTTACCTGATGCCCGGGGGTGCCCTGCTTTGCGGCTCTATCTGACCGCGCTCAAGCCGACGGACTCGGTGACCGACGGCTTCCTGCCCGCGGCCCGGGCGCTCGGCTGCGCGGTCACGATCCTCACCGACCGGCCCGACCGGCACCCGGACGCGGTCGGCTGCGACGTGCGCGACCCGCGCGCGCTCATCGACGCCATCGCCCATCTCGGCCGCCCGGACGCGATCTTCACCAACTCCGACCACCTCCAGGCCGAGACCGCCCTGGCCGCCGACTACTTCGGCCTGCCCGGCAAGGACTGGCGGGCGTGCCTGGCGGCCAAGAACAAGTACCTCACCCGCCGCCGGCTGGCCGAGGCGGGCGTGGAGGAGGTGTTCTCGGTACGGCTGGCCCCCGGCGACCCGGTTCCCGACGGCCTGCCGTACCCCTTGGTGGTCAAGCCCCGCGAAGGGGTGGCCAGCGAGGACGTGATGCTGGTGGAGAAGGACCTCGGCGCCGCGGTCGAGCGGGTACGGCGGGCGCGGCCGGGCGAGGCGGTGGTCGTGGAGGAGTATCTCGACGGCCCCCTGCGCACGCTGGAGACGCTGGGCGACGGGAACGAGCTGCGCGTGCTCGGCGGGTTCGCCACGACGCTGGGCCCGTTGCCGCACTTCGTCGAGGAGCGGCTGGACTGGGCGCCGGGCGGGCCGCACGAGCACGTCCTGGCGGCCCTGCGGGCGCTGGGGGCCGGGTTCGGCGCCTGTCACACCGAGTACGTGGAGACGGCGCGCGGGCCGCGCATCGTCGAGGTGAACTACCGGGTGATCGGCGACCACTGCGACTTCCTGCTGGCCGACATCGTGGACGTGCCGGTCTTCGAGTGGATTCTGCGGGTGCACCTCGGCGAGCCCGTGCCCGCCGGGCCGCTGGGGACGGGGTACGGCACGGCGGTCAGCCTCGTCGCCGACCGGTCGGGGACGATCACGTCGGCGCCCGGAGCCGAGGAACGCGCCGAAGGCGACGTCCGGCTCTGGCACCGGCCGCTGCGCGCCGCCGGGGACCACGTGGTGCAGACCCACACCAACCGCGACTATCTCGGCGTGATCCGGGCCGTGGGGCCGGACCGGGCCCGGGTGGAGGCGGCGGTCGCGGCCTACCGAGCGGAGCGGCCGTGGGTGATCTCGGCGTGACTCCGGGCGCCACCGAGGCCAGGCTGGCCGCCAGGGTGCTGGACGCGCTGCTGCGCGAGGACTACGGCGGCCTGTCGCGGCGGGTGAGCAGGACGCGCGAGGGCGTGCGGCTGACGCTGGCCGGCGGCATGGTCGTGCGGCTGGTGCCCGGCGTGCTCTACCAGGACTTCGTGGTGGCGCCCGAGGAGCGGCTGCGGCTGGCGCAGGTGCTCGGCACGCTGGCCGAGATCGCCGATCCGGCCGACGCCGAGGGGGTGGCCGCCTTCGCCGGCGAGTGCGCCGCAGCGCTGGCGGCCGGGGAACTGCACGCGGCGCACGCCGAGCGGGTGCTGGCCGCCGGCCCGTCCTACGAGACGCTCGCGGCGTTCGTGGACCATCCGGTCTACCCGACGTCCCGGGCGCGGGTCGGCATGGGCGCCGCGGACCTGCTCGCCTACGCGCCCGAGTTCGGGCCCGCGTTCGCGCTGCGCTGGGTCGCGGTGCCCGGATACGACGAGCCGTTTCCCGTGCACCCGCTCACCCTGGCCGAGGCGCTGAAGGCGGACGGGGTGCGCGAGGTCGAGGGGCCGGAGACGATCGTGCGGCCGACGCTGTCGATGCGCACGGTCGAACTCGACGCCCGCACCCACCTCAAGCTGCCGCTGCCCATCAGCACGCTGGGCGTGCGCAACCGGCGCTCGATCAAGCCGGGCACGCTGCGCGACGGCGCCCTGGCCGAGCTGCTGGTGCGCGAACTGGCCGACCCGGACGTCCTGGTCGCCGACGAGCAGAGCTGGGCGCACGCCGGCCACGAGTACCTCGCCTGGATGATCCGCAGGCTGCCCGAGGGCACGATCGTGCCGGTCGCCGCCCTCACCGCGCCGACCGTGCTCGGCCGGCTCGGCGACGTCATCCCCGCATACCTGCGGATCCTGCTGCGCTGGAACGTGCGGCTGTTCGTCCGGCACGGCGTGGCGCTGGAGGCGCACCAGCAGAACCTGGCCCTCGTGTTCACCGCGTCCGGCATGAAGCTTCTGGTCAAGGACAACGACGGGCTGCTGGCCTCGCCGTCCAGGCTGCGCGCCGCCGGGCTCGAGGTGCCGGACTTCACCGACGAGCGCATGCTCACCGACGACCCCCACGCGCTGGCCGACGTGTTCGTGACGATCACGCTGCACCTGGCCGCCGCCGCGGTCGCGTTCGGGGCGCTGCCGCACGAACGCGCCGCCCGGCTGCTGCGCGACACCCTCGCCGACGCTCTGGACGAGCACGGCGACGACCCCATGGCCCGGCTGCTGCGCGCCAGGACGCTCGACGCGGCCCGGCTCACCGGGAAATCGATGATCATCGCGGGCACGCTCGTGGCCAAGGAGCGCAGCGGCGCCCGCGACGTCAACAAGTACTACGGCGCCAGCGGCCCCAACTACCTGAGGAGAGCGTGACGTGGAAAGCCTGGTCCTCGACTCCGTCACCGCGGCGGTGCCGCCGGCCGAGGATGCGACCCTGGCGGCGCTGCTGCGCTGCTGCGTGCGCGAGGTGGCGGGGCCGCGCGGGCTGGTGTGGCCGGCGCCGCCGTACCTGCTGCTGCGGGTGGGCGGGACGTTGCTGCGGGCCCGCACGCGCGGTGGCGCCGCGCTGCGCTTCACCTCGCCGCCCGAGCGGCTCGAGCGCGGCGTCTGGGTGCCGCTGACCTCCGCGGAGCTGGTACGGCTGGCGGCGGCCGACCTCAGCCCGGGCGGCGTGAACGGCGAGTTCGCCGGGCAGGTGGCGGCCAGCAGGGAGGCCCTGGAGGCGATCCTGCGGGCGCGGGCCGGCGCGACGCCGCCCGCGGACCCGTGGCTGGCTTCCGAGCAGGCGCTGGTGTACGGGCATCCGTTCCATCCGAGCCCGAAGGCGCGCGGGGGGCGGGACTGGCTGGCCTACGCGCCCGAGGCGCATGCGCGCTTCCCGGTCCGGCTGCTGGGGGTGCGGAAGGACGTGCTGGCCGAGGAAGGGGCGGCCGGGGTGCTGGACGCGCTGGGCGAGGCGCCTGCGGGGTTCGCGGTCCTGCCGGCGCATCCGTGGCAGTTGTCCCTGCTGAAGCCGGTTTACGATGACCGGCTGGTGGATCTGGGGCCGGGGCCGGTGGTGGTGCCCACCTCGTCGGTGCGGACGGTGTATTCGCCGGATCTGGGGGTGTGCCTGAAGTTCTCGTTGGATGTCCGGATCACGAATTGTGTACGGAAGAACGCCTGGTATGAGCTGTCGGGGGCGGTGGAGTTGAACCAGCGCCTCGAACCGATTTTCCAGGATATTGCCCGGAAATATCCGGCGACGCGCTGGCTGCCCGAGCCCGGCTACCGCTCGGCCGGCCTCGGCACCCGCCTCCTCGAGGGGCTCGGCGTCATCGTGCGCTCCAGCCCGTGGTCGGTCACCTCGCCCGGGATCACGCCGGTGCTGGCCGGCGCCCTCTCCGCCGAGGGCGTCCAGGCCGCCGACCCCCTCGCCTGGTGGGAGTCCTACGTCGCGACCGTGGTGCCGCCGGTGCTGGAGGCGTACTTCCGGCACGGGGTCGTCCTGGAGCCGCACCTGCAGAACGTGCTCATCGGGCTGGACGCCGCCGGGATGCCCGCCGAGGTGATCTTCCGTGACCTGGAGGGCACCAAACTGGTCACCGGACGGCACGACCTGACCGGGGTGCCCGCCCGGGTCGCCGACGCCCTGTCCTACGACGCCGAACGCGGGTGGGCGCGGGTCGCGTACTGCCTGCTGGTCAACCACCTCACCGAGGTCGCCGCCAGCGTGGCCCCCGACGAGGCCACCCTGGCCCGCCTGTGGCGCGCGGCCGCCGCGGTCATCGCCGGGGCGGCCGCCGACCTGGGCAACCCGCTCCCCCTGTCGGACCTGCTGGCCGGGGCGCCGCTGCCCGCCAAGGCCAACCTGTCGGTCCGCTGGGCCAGAGCCGCCGACCGCTCCGCCGGGTACGTCCCGATCGCGAACCCGCTCGCATGACGGCCCTCCGGAGGGGCGGCGACGCGGACGTCGGCCGTACGGGCGGTGACGCGGACGCCCGGCGCATGGGCGGTGACGCGGACGCCCGGCGCATGGGCGGTGACGCGGACGCCCGGCGCATGGGCGGTGATCCTGAGCGCCTGGCCGTGGCGGCCGCCGGGCGGCCCGCCTACGTGTACGACCTGCCCGGCCTGGACGCGCACGCCGCCGCCGTACGGCAGGCGTTGCCGGGCGTCGAGCTGTACTACGCGGTCAAGGCCAACCCCGACCCCGAACTGCTGCGCGTCCTGGAACCCCATGTGGACGGCTTCGAGGTCTCCTCCGGAGGCGAACACGCCCACGTCGCCGCCCTGTTCCCGGGCAAGCCGCTGGCCCTGGGCGGCCCGGGCAAGACCGACGCCGAGCTGCTCCTGCCCGCGTACCGCCTGCACGTGGAGTCGCCCGGCGAACTGCGCCGCCTCCTGTCCACGGGCCGCCGCGCCGACGTGCTGCTGCGGGTCAACCCCGACCTCCCCGTCTCGGGCGCCGCCCTGACGATGAGCGGCCCCTTCGGGATGGACGACGACGACGTGCGCGCCTGCCTGCCGCTCTTCGACGACCGGGTACGGCTGCGCGGCCGTCACTACCACCTGGCCAGCGGCCTGGACGCGGACCAGCTCCTGGGCCTGGCGGAATCCCTCCTGGCCACCGACCCCCACGAGGTGAACCTGGGCGGCGGCATGGCGGTGGACTACCGGGATCCGGGGGCCCGCTTCGACTGGGCCGCGTACGGCGCCGGGCTGGCGCGGCTGCGCCGTACCGGGCAGGTGGTCCGCATCGAACCGGGCCGCGCGCTGACGGCCTACTGCGGCTACTACGTCACCCAGGTCGTGGATGTGAAGCGGGTGCGCGGCGCGGCCTACGCCATCCTGCTAGGTGGCACCCACCACCTGCGCACCCCTGTGACGAAAGGCCACGACCAGCCCTTTACGGTGCTCCCCACCGGCACCGGCCAGGCCCTCCACGACGAGCCGGTCACCTTGGTAGGCCAGCTCTGCACCCCCAAGGATGTCTTCGCCCGAAACGTCACGACGTCACTGCGCGCCGGCGACACCGTGATCTTCGCCATGGCCGGCGCCTACGCCTGGAACATCTCCCACCACGACTTCCTCATGCATCCCCCGCCGGCCTTCCGCTACCTCACGAACGCCTAGGCACGGCCTCGATCAAGGCGATCAGACCCGTTTCGTCCAGGAGGTTCACCGGGCGGACGGTCTCGTTGGAGCGGACGTAGTGGAAGGCGGCGCCCACCTGCTCGACCGGCACCCTGGCCAGGTGTGACCAGGCCAGGCGGTAGGCGGCCAGCTGGACCGCGGCGGCCTTGGCGGCCTTGCCCTTGGGGCGGGTGCCGGTTTTCCAGTCGACGACCTCGTACCTGCCGTCCGGGAGCTCGAAGACGGCGTCCATGCGGCCGCGCACCACGCGGTCGGCAATCAGGGTTTCGAAGGGGACCTCCAGGTCCAGGGGCTTGCGGCCGGCCCACTCGCTCTCCTCGAAGCGTTCCTGGAGCTCGGCCAGGCGCACGTCCGCCTCCTCCTCCACGATGTCCAGGCCCGGCAGCTCGAAGTCGTCGATCAGGCGCTGCTGGTCCCAGCGGGTCTCCAGCCAGCGGTGGAAGGAGGTTCCCCGCCTGGCCAGCGGGGCGGGTTTGACGGGGACCGGGCGGCGGATCCTGCGGGCCAGTTCCTTGGCGTCGGTGGCCAGCGTGACCAGGGAGGAGACGGTCAGCCTGGCCGGGAGGTCGACCGTGGTTCCGGCGTTCTTGCGGTAGGTCTCGCGCTCGCGCAGCAGCAGGTCGGTGTCGCGGTCCCAGGCGCGCACGCGTTCCTCCTCGAACGAGCGCAGGTGGTCGTCCCCCTCCTCCTCCAGGGTTCCGGCCAGCGCGTCCTCCACCAGGCGGGCGCCGTCCAGCACCGCTTCGTACCGGTCGCCTTCCGGCGTCACCGGCCAGACCGCCTCGGCCGGTTCGTCCAGCAGCGGGTTGGTGGCCCCCTCCGCCAGGTCGCCGGCCCAGTAGGCGACGCGGTCGCTGGTGTCGCGGATCTCCAGGAGGAAGTCCGACGGCTCCAGCGGCTTGGTGGCGCTGCCCCAGCGGTAGCCGGAGGCGATCAGGTGGTAGTGGGCGCGGGTGACCGCCACGTAGGCCAGGCGGCGTTCCTCCATCAGGTCGCGGTCGCGGCAGCGCTCGTCGAAGGCGGCCAGTTCCTCCTTCGACAGGCCGCCCAGCCCGGGCAGGTCCGCCGCGTCACCGCGCAAGGGGTACGGGAGCTTGCGCGGGTTGTCCGTCCACCGGCTGTTGGTGACCGGGGTGGCGGGGAACATGCTGCCGGTGGCGATCGTGCCCTTCGAGCTGATCAGCTGCGACAGGCCGGGCACCACCACGACCGGCCACTCCAGGCCCTTGGAGGCGTGCACGGTCATCAGCTTGACGCTGTTGCTCTCGCCCACCCGGCCCGCCTCCAGGCCGAACTCCTCGCTCTCCGCCGCCTCCAGATAGGCCAGGAAGGCGCCCAGCGTCGGGTCCTCGGCGTCCCCGGCGAAGCGGGAGGCGGCGTCGAGGAAGGCGTCCAGGTCGGCGCGGGCGGCGAAGGCGCTCACGGTGCCGCCTCTGGCCGCCACCTCGATGTCGAGGCCGAGCCGCCGTTCGACCTCGGTGATCAGGTCGGGCAGCGGCTGGGCGGTGTGGGCGCGCAACTGGCGCAGCTCGTGGGCGAGGGCCACCAGGCGGGTCCTGGCCAGCGGGGAGAACGACGCCAGCCACGCCTCGCGGTCGGGCAGCTCGTCCAGCGCGTCGATGAGGCTGCCGCGTTCCTCGGCCAGGTCGGCGACGACCTGGTTGAGCGGGTCCTTGTCGAGCTGCACGCCTTCCCTGGCCTCGCGGGTCAGCTCGCGGGCGTGCTCGCCCAGCTGGCGCAGGTCCGCGGGGCCGATCCGCCAGCGCGGGCCCGCCATGAGCCGGGCCAGGGCGTCGCCCGCGGTGGGGTCGTAGAGGGCGCGCAGGGTGGCCACGATGTCGTTGACCTCGGGGACCGTCAGGAGGCCGCCCAGGCCGACGACCTCGACCGGGATGTCCCTGGCCTCCAGGGCGCGGCGCAGCGCGGGGAACTGCGAGCGCTTGCGGGCCAGGATTGCCACGTCCTGGGGCTGGAGTTCCAGGGTCTTCTTGCGTTCCTTCTCGCCCCAGGGCAGGCCGTCGGGGGCGATCTCCTGGCCCAGGATCTTCTTGATGCCCTCGGCGATCCACTCCGCCTCGTCCTCGGCGGTCTCGTGGAAGGCGCAGGTGACCCGGCCGCGGTCCTTGCGGTTGGCGCCGGGGACGAGGACGGGGACCTCTCTGGCTTCCATGCGCAGCGGGATCTGGACGCGGGCGGCCACGTCGAGGACGCGGTCGCCGTTGCGGAAGCTGACGCTGAGCTGGCGGACTGGGGCGTGGTCGCCGGAACTTGTCCGGAAATCTTGGGAAAAGCGGCGGAGGTTGCCTGCCGAGGCGCCGCGCCAGCCGTAGATGGACTGGCAGGGGTCGCCCACCGCCGTGACCGGATGGCCGCCGCCGTACAGGCTTCTGAGCAGGACGAGCTGGGCGTGACTGGTGTCCTGGTACTCATCCAGCAGGACCACCGAGAAGCGGCCGCGCTCGATCTCGCCCACCTCGGGGTGCCGCTCGGCGATCCGGGCGGCCAGCGACATCTGGTCGCCGTAGTCGATGACCTCCCGGGCGCGCTTCAGCCGCTCGTACGCCTCCACCAGGGGAAGCAGCTGCTCCCTCGCCCGCTGCACGGAGACCGGCTTGCGCTGGGCCAGCGTCGTCTTGGCCGGGAGCCTGCCGTACCGCTCGTCCAGCCACTCCCCCACGCGGCGCACGTCGCCGCCCGCGCGCAGGTGCTCCGACAGCTCGCCCGCGAGCTCCAGCACCGCCGCCGTGACCGACGGCGGGCCCAGCTCGATCTTGTCCATCGGCCCGTCGTACATCGCCACCACCCGCGAGGCGAGCTGCCATGAGACCGCCGGCGTGACCAGGCGCATCGTCGGCTCCAGCGCCTCGCGCAGCGCGTGGTCGGTCACCAGGCGCGCGGCGTAGGCGTGGTAGGTGGAGACGGTCGGCTCGTCGTCCAGCAGCGACGGCGCCACCAGGCCCGCCTCGGCCAGGCCGTTGAGGCGCTCGCGCACGCGATTGGCCAGCTCGGCGGCGGCCTTGCGGGTGAAGGTGAGACCGAGCACGTTCTCCGGCCGGACCAGGCCGTTGGCCACCAGCCAGACCACCCGCCCGGCCATGGTCTCGCTCTTGCCGGAACCGGCGCCCGCCATGACGACCATCGGCTCCAGCGGGGCCTCGATCACCACCGCCTGCTCAGGCGTCGGCGGCAGGACGCCCAGTTTGTCGGCCAGCTCTACCGGACTCAGCACACCTGGCCCCCGTTGTCGTTGACCGGGCAACTCGCCTTCGCCGCGCACGTGCGGCAGCCGTCGTTCACCTTCGCCTGGAAGAACGGGCCGGACATGCCGGTCGCCACCGTGTCCACCAGATCCTTGGCCCAGCCGGGGTCCCGGTCGTCGGCCAGGGCGGGCTGCCCCTGCTCCAGGGCGTCGTTCTTGCCGCCCGCCTTGCCCACTTGCAGGAGCGCGGCGCCGCCCGGCTCGGTCATGCCGTGCCGCGCGAAGGCGCCCAGCAGGGCGGCGAGCTGGTAGACGCCGAGCTGCGGGTGGCGGTCGAGCTCGCCCGCCTTGGGCTTGCTGGAGCCGGTCTTGAGGTCGATGATGACCGCCCGGCCGTCCGCGTCCCGCTCGACCCGGTCCACCCGGCCCTTGATCTGCACGCCCTCGGCCACGATCGCGGTGAACGACTCCTCCAGCGCAACCAGCTCCCTCGGGTTTTCCTTGTGCCAGCGCAGGAACTTGGCGATCATCTGCTCGGCCACCTGGCGCTGCTTGCGGTTGAACCAGACGCCGCCGAAGTCCAGCTCGCCCCAGATCTCGTCCAGGCGGCGGCCCAGGAGATCCTCGCTGGGCAGGTCCGTCGCGGCCAGGACCGCCAGCGCGTGGATGACGTTGCCCAGGCCCTGGGCGGTGCTCGTCCCCGCGGCGCCGACGGCCGTCTCCAGCAGCCAGCGCAGGCCGCACTTGGTGAAGCTCTCCACCGCCGACGGCGAGATGCGCACGACGTCGTCCGGCCAGCCGAGCGGCCGGTCGTCGGAGATCGGGGTCAGGGCGTACCAGTCGTTGGGATGGGCGCCCTGCACACCCGCCGCCGCCAGCCGCGCCAGGTGCCGGGCGGCCTTCTGCCGTACCTTCTGCGGCCGGGTCGCGTCGGTCACCGCGCTGCGCAGGTCGGCCACCAGCGCGGACATGCTCAGCCACCGCGCCCGGTCGTCCACCGTCGCCGTCTCCACCGCGCCCGGCATCAGCTCGGCCAGGAACCGCGAGGGCCGCTCGTCGGTGTCCTCGCCGCCGACCGCCGTCACCACCAGCTTTTTCCGCGCCCGAGTGGCGGCCACGTAGAACAGCCGCCGCTCCTCGGCCACCAGCTTCGACACCAGCGAAGCCGTGTTCGGCTGCCCGCCCTGGGCCAGCTCCACCAGGTCCTCCACGCCCAGCATCGAACCGCGCAGCCGCAGATCCGGCCAGACGCCCTCCTGGACGCCGGCCACCACCACGACGTCCCACTCCAGCCCCTTGGAGCGGTGGGCCGTCAGAATGCGTACGGCATCGCCGTCCGGAGCCCGCTCGGCCAGCGTGTCCCCCGGGATCTCCTGGGAGGCGATGTCGTCCAGGAACACCTCGGCCCCGGCCCTCGGCATCCGATCCACGAACCGGGCCGCGTGGTCGAACAACGCCACCACGGCATCCAGGTCACGATCGGCCTGCGCGCCACGGGCGCCGCCGGACAGGCTCTGCTCGGTCCAGCGCTCGGCCAGGCCGCTGCTGTGCCAGATGGCCCACAGCACCTCCTCGGCGGTGCCCTGACCGGCGACCGCCTCCTTGGCCGCCTGCAGCAGCTTGGCCACCCGCTCGGCGGGCAGGGCGACGTGGGGCTCGACCCGGGTCAGCTCCCGCACGTCCTTGATCGCCGCGACGAGCAGCTCCCCCGAGGAGCGGACGGTGGTCTCAGGTCTGGTGTACGGCCCGGCGTCGCCGGTGCCGGTGCCCGGGTGGGCTTCGTCCTCCGGAGGGTCCGCGGATGCGGCCTCGTTCTCGGCGATCTTGAGCGCCCGGCGCAGGCGGCGCACGCCGATCATGTCGGTGCCGCCCAGCGGCCCGGTGAGCAGTTCCTCGGCCACGGACTCGTCCAGCTCACCCGGGTACAGCGCCACGCGGAGCATCGTGAGCAGGGGCCGGACGCCGGGTTCCTGGGCGATCGGGACCTCGTCCCCCGCCACCATCGTGGGCACGCCCGCGCTCACCAGGGCCCGCCGCAGCAGCGGCACCTGCCGGGTGGCCGAGCGGACGAGCACGGCCATCCGGTGCCAGGGCACGCCGTCGATCAGGTGGGCCCGGCGCAGGGTGTCGGCCACGACGGCCGCCTCCTGGCTGGTGGAGTCGGCCAGCAGCACCCGCGCCTCACCGGGTTCCGCGTCGTCGAGCGGCACCAGGTCACGGTGTCCCCACGCCTTGGGCTCCCGGGGAGCGGCCGGCCGGGCGCCGTCGCGAGGAGCCTCCGGCGCAGGGAGGTCGCTCTCGTTGACCAGGTCGTCGGCGGGCCCGCCGGCCAGCAGCGTTTCGAAGTCCAGATCCGGCTCACGCTCCGGCTCCGGTGGCGCCTCGAAGAGGGCGGTGAGGTGCGGGGTGGGGGCGGCGGGCAGGCGGGCGGCGACCCTGCGGGAGGCGGTGAGCAGGTCGGCGCCGCTGCGGCGGCACACGCGCAGCGCGATCACCGGGGCGTCGCGGCCGTCGAGGGTGCGGAAGCGCTGCGGGAAGCGCATGATGCCCTGGACGTCGGCGCCGCGGAAGCCGTAGATGGACTGGTCGGGGTCGCCGACGGCGACGAGGTCGCGGCCGTCGCCGGCCAGGTGCTGAAGCAGGTGCTCCTGGGCGGGGTCGGTGTCCTGGTACTCGTCGACGAAGACGACGTCGTAGGCGGCCCGTTCGCGCCGCCGTACCTCGGGGTCGGACAGGAGCGCGGCGGCGGCCTTGATGAGCTCGGCGTAGTCCAGGACGGGCTCGGGGTCGAGGTCGAACCGCTCTTGGTAGCGCAGCGAGAACCTGCCCGCGGCCACCCAGTCGGCGCGGCCGTGCTGGTAGCCGAGGTCGACGAGGCGGGCGGCGTCGAGGCCGCGTTCGCCCGCGCGGGACAGGAAGTCGCGCAGTTCCTCGGCGAAGCCGCGGGTCTTCAGCGGCTCGCGCAGGGACTGCGGCCAGTCGCGGGCGCCGTCCTCGAGCTCGCCGTGGAGCAGGCGGCGGATCTCCAGCAGTTGCTCGGGGCCGCTGAGCAGGCGGGGTGGTTCCTTCGCCGACTGGACGGCCTCGCGGCGCAGCAGCGCGTAGGCGTAGCTGTGGAAGGTGAGGGCCAGCGGGGTGCGGGTGGTGCGCCGCAACCGGCCGGTGATGCGCTCGCGCAGCTCGCCGGCGGCCTTCCGGCTGAACGTGAGGACCAGGACGCGCTCGGGGTCGAGGCCGCGGCGTTCGATCCGGTCGACGACGGTCTCGACGACGGTCGTGGTCTTGCCGGTGCCGGGGCCGGCCAGCACGAGGAGCGGGCCCCCGGGGTGGTCGACCACGGCACGCTGGTACGCGTCGAGCACAGGAGCCGCAACCGGCCCTCCGCCCCCACGTCGCACCAACCGCCAGGTCTTACCACTCACAGCACTAGATTCCACCAGACCACAGGGGTAGATCGTGCCGCCTTGACCGTTCTCCCCGCTCTCCCGGCCCGTCCGGCGGAGTCAGGCCACGCTACCGGTGCATGTCGCGAATATCCCGCCAACGCGCCGCTAACCGGGGAACAACCCCGTGAGCAGCCCGTCGAAACCGGCCTTGAGCTCGGCGGGAGTGCGCCCGCGGTGGCTGACCAGGTTCGCGGTCAGCGGAGCGAGCAGGGCGTCGGCGGTGAAGGCGGCGTCGGCCTCGGGGCGCGCCTGGCCGATCAGCAGGGCCAGGTGCCGGTGGTATGCCTCATAGGCGCCGCCGAAGCGCGCGTACGGCCCGGCGGTCTCGGCCATGAGCAGCAGGTCGAGCTGGGCGAACGTGCGGTCGGTCAGCGCGTGCAGAAAGGCGCGCACCCGCTCGCCGGGCGGCGCGCCGGGCCCGAGCGGCGGCGGCCCGGCCAGAAATGCCTCCTGGAACTCGCGTTCCTTGGCGTCGATGAGCGCGTAGGCCAGCCCGGACCGGTCGCCGAAGCGCCGGTACAGCGTGCCGACCCCGACCCCGGAGGCGGCCGCGACGTCGGCCATGGCCAGGCCGTCGATGCCCCGGGTGGCGACGATGCCGGCCGCCACGGCGAGGATCTTCGCCCGGTTCCTGGCGGCGTCGGCCCGTTCGCGCGTCACGGGCCAACACTATCGACCCCTTGCTAACCGGAACCAATTCCGCTTACTCTCAAACGGAATTGATTCCGCTTATGGGAGGATCATCATGCTGTACGGCAAGGCCGCCCTCGTCACCGGCGGCAGCAGGGGCATCGGCGCCGCCATCGCCCGCGCGCTGGCCGGAGCGGGCGCCGACGTGGCGATCACCTACGCCAGCGCCGAAACCCGGGCCCGCGAGGTGGTGGCCGCGATCGAGACCGCCGGCCCGCGCGGCACCGCCATCCAGGCCGAGGCCGCCGACGAGCACGCGCTGCGCGCCGCCGTGGACCACACCGTACGGACACTGGGCCGCCTGGACATCCTGGTGAACAACGCCGGCATCGCCCCCTACGGCCCACTGGAGGAGATCACGCTGGAGGAAGTGGACCGGACGCTGGCGGTGCACGCCCGCGCCGCGTTCCTGCTGGCCCAGGCGGCGGTGCCGTACATGAAGGAGGGCGGGCGGATCGTCACGATCGGCAGCAGCCTCGCCGAGCGGGTCCCGTACGCGGGATGGACGTTGTACGCGATGAGCAAGTCGGCGCTGATCGGGCTCACCAAAGGGCTCGCCCGCGACCTGGGGCCGCTGGACATCACCGCCAACCTCGTCCATCCCGGCTCCACGGACACCGAGATGAACCCCGCCGACGGGCCCGACGCCGACTCCGAGCGCTCCTACACCGCGCTGGGCCGCTACGCGCACCCGGACGACATCGCCGCCACCGTCCTGCACCTGGCCGGGCCGGGCGGACGCAACATCACCGGCGCCGCCCTCACCGTGGACGCCGGGACCACCGCGTGAACCCGGCGTACGCCGCCGGATCCGCCCCCGGCCGGGAGGTACCGGGTGACGGCCGACTCCTTCATCGCCACCGGTGGTGACGGGTTTCAACGGGCACCGATCGGGTGGAGAAGGGCCGCGACATCGAGGTCTTCGAATCCCACATCCGGGCGAACACCCCGCTGCCGGTGCCCGCTCTGGGCCGGATCACCCGCGTGAACCGGGTCTCGGGAGCCACACTCCCGAGACCCACGTTCGCCACACCGGTCCCTCGTCACGCCGGCCCCTTGCTACGCGGGTCCCTCGCTACGCGGGCCCCTCGCTACGCCGGTCCTTCGCCACACCGGCCCCTTGTCACGCGGGCCCCTTGCTACGCCGGTCCTTCGCCACACCGGTCCCTTGCTAGGCGGGCCCCTTGCTACGCAGGGTCGAGGAGGGGGATGAGCTGCTCCTCCTCGTAGTCGAGGTGCCGCTCCACCTCCTCGGCCAGGCGTTCCACCTCGGCCAGTGCCTCCGCCGGGTCGGCGGAGGGGGCCGAGACGACCTCCTGCAGCCGTTCCAGCAGCACGGCCACCCGCTCGTGCTCGGCACGCAGCCGGTCCATCACCTCGGCCAGTTCGGGATGCTGCGCCGAGACCGCGGGAAACAGCCCCGCGTCCTCGTGCGTGTGATGCACGTGCAGTCCCTGGCACAGGGTGAGGCAGTTGACCCGCAACTGCGCCCCCAGCCCCGGCCCGGAGGCCGCGACCTCCTTGCGGATCAGGGTGAGCTCCCGGCGGAAGGCGTCGTGGATCATCCTGAGCGCCTCGCCGAAGGACCTGCCCGGCGGCGGCCCGCCGTCGATGCCCTTGAGCGAGATCACAGGGATCACCCGTGACGTCCTGGCCTGGTAGTCAGCCCAGCCCGGGTCGGCCTCGACCGCCCGCGCCCAGGCCGCGGCGCGTTCCTCGCCCTCCAGGGCGGTGGCCTGCGCCTCGTAGGTGAAGATCCCGTCCTCGACTGTGACGACGGGGTTGGCCAGCAGGTTGTGGTACCACGCCGGATGGCGGGGCGCCCCGTTGGCCGAGGCGATCACCAGCACCTGCGCTCCCCCGTCGGGCAGGTACCCGAGCGGGACGGTGTGCCGGTCTCCCGACCGCGCCCCCGTCGTGGTGAGAAGCAGCAGCCGGGCGCCTTCGAAGGGGGCGCCTACCTGTCCCCTGTTGGCTCGGAACTCTTCAATGATCTTCGTGTTGAAGTCGAACGACATTCTTCTCCATGGATTTCATGAGCTTTCATCGGCAAAGGCGAGCTGAAACAGCTGGAACGCGGCGGGCCACGCGCCCGCCGACCGCTCACGCCTTGGCCGGGTACCCCACTCGCTCATGGCCCATGGCCGACCCGGCAGTCACGCAGGACACTCTACATGCGTCCGGATATGACAGAACCCCGTCATTGCCGTCATAGCCCCTGACCAGCCACGATAGGCACATGTCCACAAACCGCCGCATCGTCATCGCGGTCTTCCCCGATGTCGACCTCCTCGACGTCACCGGCCCGGCCGAGGTCTTCGCGCTGGCCAACCGGGAGACCGGCGGTGAGGCGGGCTACCAGGTGCAGCTCGCCGGCCGTACGCCCGGGACGGTCACCACGTCGGCGGGCGTACGGCTGGTCGCGGACCTCACCTTCGCCGAGGTCAGCGGCGTGCTGGACACGCTGCTGATCCCCGGCGCCGTGGACCTGGGCCCGGCGGGGCCGCTCGCCCGGATCGACCAGGACGTGGTGACCTGGCTGAAGGACGCCGCGCCCCTCGCCCGGCGGGTGGCGTCGGTGTGCGTGGGCGCGCACCTGCTGGCCGCGGCCGGGCTGCTGGACGGCAAGACGGCCACCACCCACTGGTCCACCGCCGCGCAACTGGCGGCCGAGCACCCGGCGGTCACCGTCGATCCCGACCCGATCTTCGTCCGGTGCGGGAACGTCTGGACAGGGGCGGGCATCAGCGCCTGCATGGATCTCGCGCTCGCGCTGGTGGCCGAGGACCTCGGAGAGGAGGTCGCCCTGGCGGTGGCCCGGCAGTTGGTGATGTACCTGAAGCGCCAGGGCGGGCAGAGCCAAT
Source organism: Nonomuraea typhae (assembly GCF_009760925.1). Classification (GTDB taxonomy): domain Bacteria; phylum Actinomycetota; class Actinomycetes; order Streptosporangiales; family Streptosporangiaceae; genus Nonomuraea; species Nonomuraea typhae. The sequence goes on along the minus strand of NZ_VRLV01000006.1, from coordinate 606,421 downwards.
TCTCCGTCCCCCTCAGCCGGCCGCCCGCCGCCCGGCGGGACATCGACGACCTGCGCATGTACATCGCCGACCACCTGGACGGCGACCTGTCCGCGCGTGCGCTCGCGACGCGCATGTGCCTGAGCGAACGCCACTTCGCCCGGGTCTTCCGCCAGGAGACCGGCACCACGCCTGCCGCCTACGTCGAAGCCGCCCGCGTCGAAACGGCCCGCCGCCTGCTGGAGAGCACCGACCAGCCCCTTGACCAGGTCGCCGCCGCCTGCGGGCTCGGCTCGGTGGAAACCCTCCACCGGGCGCTCCGCAAGCAGATCGGCACCACCCCCGCGGCCTACCGCCGCCGCTTCCGCACCACCTGACAACCCATTCCGAGGGGTACGGCACCGCCGCACCCGCTGTTTGACCTGCCAAAACGTTTCACCCGGTGGTTAAAACGTTTCAACTGCCACGTGAAACCTTCACCCGGCCTCAAGGCATCCGCGTGGCCTTGCAGCGCCGCCCGGGCCAACAGCGTCCAGTTGGCCTTCGAGGCGTTCGCCCGGCTATTAAAACGTTTCGCTCGGCCTTTGAAGCGTTCAAAGGCCCTTCTGATTGGAGCCCTTCCATGACCGTGTCCACGAGCCTGCGTGAGCTGTCCGGCCTCGGCAACGAGCTGCCCCGGCTGGCCGATGCCACGCTCATCATGATCGACTTCCAGAACACCTACCGGCGCGGCGTCATGGCCCTGGACGGTGCAGAACCGGCCCTGGTGGCCGGTGCTCGCCTGCTGGCCGCCGCCCGGGCCGCGGGCAGCCGGGTCGTGCACGTCGTCAACGACGGCGGCGAGGGCACCCCGTACGACATCCGCGCCGAGATCGGGGCCATCAGCGCGGAGGTCGCCCCAGCCGGCGGCGAGCCGGTCGTGGTCAAGCGGTTCCCGAACGCCTTCCACGAGACCGGCCTGGAGAAGACGCTGCGGGACCTGGGCGCGGGCAGGGAGCTGGTGCTGGCCGGGTTCATGACCCACATGTGCGTCACCTTCACCGCGCAAGGGGCCTTCAACCTCGGCTACCGGCCCACGGTGGTCGCCGAGGCCACGGCCACCCGGTCTCTGGCCGCCCCGGACGGCTCCGCCGTACCCTCTGCGGTCCTGCAGACGGCGGCGCTGACCACGATCGGCGACCTCTTCGGCCCTGTCGTCCCGAGTGTGGGCGATCTGATTCCGGTATAGACCAGATAGCCTCCCTCCGGCAGAATCGGCGAGGTCCGTAAATGCTCGGGAGGCTTGATGCGCACGGTTTCTTCCCTCGTGGCGGCGGTCCTGACCTTCGTCCTCACCAGCGGCGTCACCCCATCCGGCCCGGCAGCCGCCGCCACCAGCGCGGCCCTGCCGGGCGGCAAGGCCACCTACGTCGTCTCGCAAGGCCACCTGAAGGCCGAGTCCCGGGAGAACTGGGTACGGCTCGGCAGCTACCGCTTCTCCCCCGACGGCACGGTGACCTCGGCCATGTACCTGTGGTGGCAGCGCAACCCCGAGGCCCGCCAGCCCACCGGCACCACGCCCGACGCGGGCTGCTCCACCAAGGCGGGCGGCTCGGCGTCCCGGGCGCGCACCTGCCGGGTCCTCACCGCCGGCGGCTTCACCGGGGCGCCCGACGAGAACCGCACCGGCACCTACACCGTGTCGGGAAATGTCGTGAGCATCCGCTGGAAGATCGCCCAGACGTGGACCGAACAGTGGTCCGTCCGCCCCTCGTCCGACGGGAAGCTGGCCCGCCTGGACTTCAAGCAGAGCACGCTGGCCACCCACGGGTACGGCTACGGCAGCAACGCCTCCTTCGCCACCCGCCGGGCGATGAGCTCGGTGCGGGCGTTCCCCGGCACGCTCCGGCAGGACCTGACGAGCTGGGCGGGCGGCAGGATCGTCAACTCCGCCGGCCAGCGGTTCGGCCACTCCGCCTTCCGCACCTGCACGACGACCACCTGGTGCCTGACCTATCTGCAGCCGTCGGCCAAGGGCGCCTGCCAGAAGTCCGGCGGCTGCCCCAACTACGGCGGCGGCACGAAGGCGAACGTCAGCTCCATCCAGTACTACCTCACCAAGATCTCCAGCTCCGACCGCCGCGACACGTTGTGGCACTGGTGCACCTGCCTGGCGATGGAGCGCAAGCAGTTCTGCTACACCGGCAACTCCCACGTCAAACCGCTCATGCAGATCATCGATGACAGCGGCGCCTTCCGCGGCTGGGTCGGCGCGGAAGCCTCCTTCTCGACCGGCGCCAGGGGCGCTGACATGATCGCGGTGTTCCGCATCAGCGACGTCCGCTGACCATAGATTGGGGCCATGGCGCGCACCCCTCACGACAGCTTCCACGATCTCGCGCTGCCCGCGTCGCTCGAACCGGACCGCAACAAGGGCGAGCAGATCAGGGAGATCCTGGAGCTCATGGTGCGCGCCCTGCCGCCCGGCACCCTGCTCCCCTCGGAGCGCTCGCTGGCCGAGCGTTACGGGGTGGCCAGGGGTACGGCCCGGCAGAAGATCGACGAGCTGGTCATGCTCGGCCTGATCCGCCGCTCGAGCGGCGCCGGCACGTACGTCGCCGAGCCGAAGCTGCAACAGGGCACCACCATGGCCTCCTTCAGCGAGGAGATGCGGGCCCGGGGCCTGACCCCGTCGGCCCGCATCCTCTCCGCCCGCACCCGCAAAGCCGGTGCCGCCCTGGCCGACCGCCTCGGCCTGCAGCCGGGCGAGCGCGTCCTGGAACTCCGCCGCCTCCGCTGCGCCGACGGAACCCCGATCGCGATCGAGCACACGTACCTGTCCGCGCGCCGCTTCCCCTCCCTCGCCCGGGTCCTCCGCGATGACATGTCCCTGTACGCCACGCTGAGGGAACGCTGGAATGTGCGCGTCGAGCGCGCCGTCCACCGGGTCTCCGCCATCGCCCTCGGCGAGGACGAGGCCGCCCTGCTGGATGCGGTGCCCGGCCTGCCGTCCTTCCTGGTGGATCGCCAGGCGTGGGACCGTTCCGGCGGCGTGGTCGAGTGGGGCCGCTCGACATACCGGGGCGACTTCTACGACGTCGTCTTCGAGGTGGGCACCTAGCCGGCGGAGCACAGCGCACGATCGAGGAGGGCGGCCGAGCTCTTGTACTGCCTGGCCCGGCCCACACCCCGCCATCCGGGGCAACTGTCCCGGCAGAACGCTCACACACTATCCGGCAGAACGCTCACACACTATCCGGCAGAACGCTCACACATCTGGCCTGACCTGCGGTAAGTTTCGTCACTGTGACAGGTCCATCCTTGTTCCCTCGCCGCGCCCAGACGATGGTGCTCGACGCGCTCTCGGACACGCGGGTCGTCGTGGTGAACGGCGCTCGGCAGGTTGGAAAGAGCACGCTGGCGAGCTTGATCGCCGACGAAACGGACAACGCCCGGCGACTCTATCTGGACGATCCCGCCGTTCTGTCCGCAGCCGAAGAAGATCCCGTGGCCTTCGTCCACCACGACGGGCTTCTCCTGATCGATGAGATCCAGCGCGCTCCTCGGCTACTCCTGCCGATCAAGCACGAGGTCGACCGGGACCCACGCGCGGGTCGCTACCTCCTCACCGGCTCCGCCCGCCTCCTCGGCCTGCGCGATCTCCCCGACGCCCTGCCCGGACGGACGGAGACGATCGAGTTGTGGCCACTGTCTCAAGGGGAGATCGACGGCAGTCCAGACGGGTTCGTGGACTATGTCTTCTCCCGCGGCGTCGACGTCACCATGCCTCCCTGCCCGCTACGCAAGCACGACTACGTGGACAAAGCCCTGCGGGGCGGCTATCCAGAAGCGGTCCGGCGAGACCCCGGACGCCGCCGGAGCAGGTTCTTCGACTCCTACATCACCGACCTGATAAGCAGGGACGTGCGCCAGATCTCCGACATCGAACGGCCGGCGGAGATGCGCAGGCTCCTCAGCGTCATCGCCGCCCGGATGGGCGGGCTCGCCGTCGTCCAGTCGATCGCGGGCGACGTGGGCCTTCTCAGGATGACGCTCTCCCGCTATCTGGACCTCCTGGAACTGGTCTTCGTCATCAAGCGCATACCGGCCTGGTCGTCGAACCTCACCCGCCGCGCGATCTCCACGCCGAAACTGCTGGTCACGGACAGCGGGCTCGCCGGCCGGCTCATCGGGATGTCACCCGAACGCGCCAGAGACGTCACCGCCCCCGTCGGCCCGTTGCTCGAGAATTTCGCGATCGGCGAGGTGGCACGTCAGCTCACCTGGGCCAACGAGCCGGTCCAGCTCTTCCACTACCGAGATCGCGACAAGGTCGAGGTGGACGTCGTCCTGGAGCATGCCTCCGGGGAGGTGATCGGCATCGAGATCAAGGCCGCGGAAACCGTGCGAAGCGACGACTTCCGCGGCCTGCGCCATTTGGCTGACCGGCTCGGTGCCCGCTTCCGTGCCGGCTTCGTCCTCTACACCGGCGAGCAGGCACTGGCTTTCGGCGAGAAGCTCCGTGCCCTCCCCATGGCCTCGTTGTGGACGCTGCCGGCTGGTCCGCTGAGCAGGGTGACGCGTCCCTCGTGAGGGCGTAGCACGGGGCTTGTTCCCCCATGGGTGGACAGCAGTGGTGTGCCGGGGATCGGGAGGTCCAGGGCGGCGTCGGTGAGGTTGAGCGTGATCAGCACGTCTTCGCCGGCATGGCTGCGCCGGTAGGCGAGCACGCCGTCGGGGGCGGGCGCGGGCTCGTACGACCCGTCTCTCAGTGCGGCGTGTCCGCGGCGCAGCGCGAGCAGGGCGCGGGTGAGGCGGAGGGGCGAGCCGGGGTCGGATGCCTGGGCGGCGACGTTGACGGAGGGGTCGCCCAGCGGCAGCCACGGCCGGGCCCCGGGCGGGCTGAATCCGGCGTTGGGCGCCGAGGTCCAGGGCATCGGAGTGCGGGCCGGGTCGCGTCCCTCCCAGGGGTCGCGGGCCTGGTGCGGGGGGATCGGCACGTCGGTCATGCCGAGTTCGTCGCCGTAGTAGAGCACCGGTGTGCCGCGCAGGGTGAACAGCAGCATCAGCGCCACGCGCACCTGGCCGGGGCCGAGCCGGGTAGCCATGCGGGAGATGTCGTGGCTGCCCAGCACCCAGTTGGGCCAGGCGTGCCCGGGCAGTGCGCGGTCGTAGGCGGTGACGAGGGTCTGGAGGTCGTGCGCCTGCCAGGGGGTGAACAGCAGCCAGAAGTTGATGGGCAGGTGCAGCATGTCGTCCTGGCCGTAGTAGCCGCTCAGGCGGGGAAGCGGGAGGCGGTATTCCACCTCGCCGATCAGGACGCGCCCTGGATAGGCGTCGGTGACGGCGCGCAGTTCCCTGAGCAGGTCCAGGGTGCCGGGCTGGTTGAGCTGGTGGCGGGCCAGCGCGGGCTCGTAGCGGCCGTGCCGGTCGAGGGGCTCGTCCCGGAAGTGTTCGTCTTTCAGCAGGTAGTCGACCATGTCGATGCGGAAGCCGTCGACGCCTCGATCCAGCCAGAACCGCATCACCCGGTGCATGGCCTGCCGTACCCCCGGGTGGCGCCAGTTGAGGTCGGGCTGCTCGGGCAGGAACGAGTGGAGGTAATACTGGCCGGTCCGCGGGTCGAGGGTCCAGGCCGGCCCGCCGGTGACCGCGCGCCAGTTGTTGGGCGGCCCGTTGTCTGTGGGATCGCGCCAGATGTACCAGTCTCGCTTGGGGTCGTCCGCGGATGCGCGGGACGCGGCGAACCACCGATGGTCGATGGAGGTGTGGTTGGGCACGAAGTCGAGGATCACGCGCAGCCCGCGGCGGTGTGCTTCGGCCAGCAGGCGGTCGACGTCGGCGAGGGTGCCGAACAGCGGGTCCACCTCGGTGTGGTCGGTGATGTCGTAGCCGAAGTCGCGCTGGGGTGAGCGGTAGAAGGGCGAGAGCCAGATCGCCTCGACCCCGAGCCAGGACAGGTAGTCCAGGCGCGCGGTGATGCCCGGCAGGTCGCCCACGCCGTCGCCGTCGCTGTCGGCGAAGGATCGGGGGTAGATGTGGTAGATCGCGCCGTGCTTCCACCAGGTCACAGGACGCCGTGCCGCTGGAAGGCGTCGGCGAGCGAGCCGCTCTCGGCGACCGCGGCGCGGAAGGCGTCCTCGGCCGCGCACTTGCCCGCGACCAGTTCGGCGACGCGGCCGGTGACCTCGGCCGGGATGACCGTGACCCCGTCCAGGTCGCCGACCAGCACGTCGCCCGGCCGGATCCGCACGCCGTCCAGCGTGACGGCCTCGCCGTACGCGATCACGTCGAGTCTGCCCTTGCTGTCGTAGGGCACCGTCCCCCGGCTGAAGATCGGGAAGGGCCCGCCGGCCAGCTTCGCCGCGTCCCGGACCAGGCCGTCGGTCAGGGCTCCGGCGACCCGGCGCGTACGGCAGGCGGTGGTGATCAGCTCTCCCCACACGCCCGCCGCGTCGGACCTTCCGGTGCCGAACACGACGATCTCACCGGCTTGCACGTGCTCCATCGCGCGCAGCAGTCCGTGGTACGGCACGGCCGGCCGCTTCTCGCGGGCAGGCTCGGCACGCAGGCAGAAGGCCCGGCCGAGCAGCGTGTGCGCGGGTGAGAGGGGTACGACGTCCGGGGCCAGGCACTGGTTGGGCAGGTTCAGGTGGTCGAGCGCGTCGGCCGCGAGGGCGCTGGAGACGACCGGGAACAGCTCGTGGAGTGAAGGCTGTGACATGCCGGGAGTGTGCCTGCTTTAATCTCATATATGCAAACAAGGTTGTTGCACTATATGAGACAGAGGTGAGATGTCCAGCTCGCTGGAGCGCGCCCTGGACGCCTTGGAGCTTCTGGCCGAGGGCCAGGAGACGACGCTGGCCGGGCTGGCCAAGCGGCTCGGCGCCTCTCGCGCCACCGTGCACCGGCTGCTCGCGGTGCTGCAGGCGCGCGGTTACGTCCGGCACGTGCCGGAGACGCATGAGTACCGGCTCGGCCCGGCACTGAACGATCTGACGGCGCGCTCGGACTCCGGCTCGCTGGTTTCCCTGGCCGCGCCCGTGCTGGCCGAGTTGTCCGGCCTCACCGGTGAGACGATCAACCTCGCGGTGCTGCGGCGCGGGCGCATCGTGTGGGCGGACACCGTGGACGCCGTGCACGCCATCCGGCTGACCACGACGCTGGGCGAGCGGGTGCCCCCGCACGCCACCGCGATCGGCAAGGCCGTCCTGGCCGCGTTGCCCGAAGCCGAGTGGGGCGCGCTGCTGGGGCGCGAGCCGTACCCGCGGCTGACCCCGTCCAGCTGCACCACGCTGGCGGCGCTGCGCCCGGCTCTGGACGAGGCCCGCGCCTGTGGTTACGCCCTGGACGAAGAGGAGTCCGAGATCGGGGGCATCTGCCTGGCCGCCGCCGTCCTCGGCCGCGCCGGTCGGCCCATCGGCGCGATCTCGGTATCGGCGGTGGCGGCCCGCCTGCCCAGGACGCAGTGGCGGCAGGTGGGCGAAGCCGTACACGAAGCCTGCGCGCGGCTGTCGGCGTGGATCACGACCAACCCATGAGGAGGACCCTTGCGGCTGGCAGGGAAAGTAGCGATCGTCACCGGCGCGGCGGGCGGCATCGGAGCCGCGACCGCGGCCAGGTTCGCCGCTGAAGGCGCCTCGGTGGCCTGCGTGGACCGGCGGGCCGAGGCGGTGGCGGAACTCGCGCGGCGGATCGGCGCCAACGCGTTCGGCATCGCCGCGGACGTGGCCTCGCCCGACGGCAACGCGCGCATGGTCGAACAGACCGTCCGCAGGTTCGGCGGGCTCGACATCCTGCACGCCAACGCGGCGGTGCAGATCATGGGCCGGATCGAGGACACCGGCCCCGAGCAGTGGGACCAGTTGCACGCGGTCAACCTCCGCGGCGTCTACCTCGGCGTACAGGCCGCGCTGCCGGCGCTGCGGGAAAGGGGCGGCGGCTCGATCGTCATCACCGCGTCCCTGCTCGGCATCGTCGGCGACCCGGACCTGCCCGCCTACGGCGCGATGAAAGGCGGGCTGCGGTCCATGACCCGGGCGCTGGCCACCGCCCACGGGCCTGAGGGCATCCGCGTCAACACCATCTGCCCCGGCGACGTGGAGACGGAGCTGCTCGACGACTTCTTCGCCTTCCAGCCCGACCCCGGCGCCGCCCGCGCACGGCTGACCGAGCGCTACCCGCTCCGCCGCTTCGCCGCGCCCGAGGACGTGGCCGCCGCGGCGCTCTTCCTCGCCTCCGACGACGCCGCCTACATCACCGGCACCGATCTCGTCGTCGACGGCGGCCTGCTGGCCCGGATCTACTGACTCCCGAAAGGAGCTGACACCGTGTCGCTGCGAAGCGCCGCATGGTTCGCCGGCGAGGACCTGCCAGGGTTTCTGCACCGAGCTTCCCTGCGCGCCACGGGGCTGTCCCAGGCCGCGCTGTCCGGGCGGCCGATCGTCGGCATCGCCAACTCCTGGTCGGAGCTGGTCAGCTGCAACGCCCACTTCCGCGGGCTCGCCGACGCTGTACGGCGTGGCGTGCTCCAAGCAGGCGGCCTGCCGCTGGAGTTCCCGACGATCTCCCTGGGCGAGAACCTCATGAAACCCACCGCCATGCTGTACCGCAACCTGATGGCCATCGACGTCGAGGAAAGCCTGCGCTCCTATCCCTTCGACGCGGTCGTGCTCCTGGGCGGCTGTGACAAGACCATCCCGGCGCAGCTCATGGGCGCGGCCTCGGCCAACGTACCCGCCGTGATGGTGCCCGGCGGCCCCGCCGTACCCGCGATCTTCCAGGGACGGCGGCTCGGCGTCGGCACCGACCTCTGGCGCTACACCGACCGGCTGCGCGCCGGGCAGATGAGCGAGGCGGAGTTCGCCGAGCTGGAGCAAGCGGCCATGCCCGGAGCCGGGCACTGCACCGAGATGGGTACCGCGTCCACCATGGCCACGCTCGCGGAGGCCCTCGGCCTCGCGCTGCCCGGCTCGGCGGCCATCCCCGCCGGGGACGCGCGGCGCTACGCCGCGGCGGAGAGCGCGGGCGCCCAGGCGGTGTCCCTGGCACGCTCCGGACCGCGCCCCCGCCAGATCATCACGCGCGCCGCCCTGCTCAACGCGGCCACCGTGCTGGCCGCGATCGGCGGCTCGACCAACGCGATCGTGCACCTGCTCGCGCTGGCCAGGCGCAGCGGGGCGCCGTTCTCTCTCGACGACCTCGACGCCGCCGCGGCGCGCACGCCAAGGCTGGTCAACGTACGGCCGGCGGGCGAGCACCTGTTCGAGGACTTCTTCCATGCCGGTGGCGTCCCGGCCCTGCTCCGCGAGCTGGAGCCGCTGCTGAACACCGACACTCTCACCGTGACGGGCCGCCCCCTGAAGGAGCGGCTTCACGGACCCGTCTCACCCGACCGCCGCGTGATCGGCACGCTCGGCGAACCGTTCGGCGGCCCCGGCGGCCTGGCGGTGCTGCGCGGCAACCTGGCGCCTGACGGCGCGGTCATCAAGGCGTCGGCCGCCTCCGGCCGGCTGCTCCGCCACCGCGGGCCCGCCATCGTGTTCGACGGAGTCGCCGACCTGGCCGCACGCATCGACGACCCGGCGCTGCCGGTGACCGCCGATTCGGTCCTCGTCCTGCGCAGCGCGGGTCCCGTCGGGGGCCCTGGCATGCCGGAATGGGGGCAGCTTCCGATTCCCGCGAAGCTGCTGCGCGAGGGCGTCACCGACATGGTGCGCGTCTCCGACGCCCGGATGAGCGGGACCGCTTATGGGACCGTCGTCCTCCATGTCGCCCCCGAGTCCGCCGTGGGTGGCCCGCTGGCGGCCGTCCGCGACGGCGACCTCATCGACCTGGACGTCCCCGGGCGGCGTCTGCGTCTGGATGTGGACGACGCTGAGATCAGCCGCAGGCTCCGCGAGTCTCCGCCGCGGGCTCGCACGGGCGCGTCCGGCTGGGCCCGCCTTTACGGCAGGTACGTGCTGCAGGCCGATCAGGGGTGCGATTTCGCCTTCCACGCGCCGGAAACGGACGCGGACACCACCCCGTTGCCTTCCGGCCTGCTGAGTGGATGGCACGGGGGCTGGTGACCTTGACGTGCTTCGGCGGACGCGTATCTTTCGCTTAGGAAAGTTTCCTAAGAATTCCTGGCCACGCCGCATCCCCGGAATGAGGGCGTGACCTGGGGCGTACGGAACGTGCACCGGACATCCGCCACCAGTACCAGGAGAGAGTATGAGCAGAACCCTGCGCGTCCTCGCCGCGACCTTGCTCGCGGCGGGAGGCTTAGCCGTCGGGTCGGGCCTACCGCGCTCGGCCTCAGCGGCACCGCCTACTGACTGTCAGTTCAGATTCGGGCAGAACTCGTTCTCCGCCCTCTGCTGGGCGACCAGTCCCGCCTACGAGTACCGCACCTGGGTCGACTGCATCACCGGCGTCCGTAGGTACGGCGCCTGGACACGGTCCGACAGCGGGTGGTGGAGCGACGCGCTCTGCGGCCCGCCGTGGATCGACCGCATGAACTACGGCCTGGAGCACCGCCCGCTCATCTGACGCCGGTACGGCGGTGCCGCCTTTCGCGGCGGCACCGCCGGCCGGTTCGCCGTCCAGCGGCATGGCACGCGCCCATTGCAGCATGGGCAGCCGGCTTTCCGATCAGCACCGGTCACAGCGTTACCGGGCGGCTGTGAGCTGGTCGGGCGTGGCGTCGCCGCGGGCCAGAGTGTTGAGGATCTGCCAGTGCCGGCGTCCGAGACCGAAATCGGCCAGGGCCGCGTCGAGCTGCTTCTCCACCCTCCAAGCCGGGCTCCTGCGACGTGAGGCCGACCAGTTCGACGGCCGCCGGTCGTTGCTGGCCCTCACTCCCGAAGGGCGGGACGTACTCTCACGGATTCGAACATTCCGCCGCGAGATCATCGCTGAAGCCACCGCCGGCTGGACCACCGGAGACCGAGCCGTCCTCGCCGGCCTCTTGACCCGCTTCGTCCACGACTTCTCGGCCATCCCACCGCGTTAAGCCGGCCAGCCCTGCCCTAGGTCCAGCCTTCACCATGCGCCTACTTTCGCACGCGGAAGCGGAGCATGGTGACGGCGCCCAACCGGGTAGTGCTGAAAGGTTCCAGGTCGATCCTGCCGAAGCTGCCTGGAGGCGAGAAACGGACACCGTCGCCGAGCAGCAGCGGTAGGACGTACACCAGGATCTCGTCGACGAGGCCGAGCCGCAGGCACTGGGCGGCCACATCGGCGCCGAGGATCTCCAGGTTCTTGCCGCCCGCGGCGCTGCGTGCCGTGGCGACGGCTTCCTCGAGTTCACAGGTGAGGAATGTGACGGCGGGGTCCGGCTCGGCGGGAGGATTGTGGGTGAGGACGAACCGTGCTCCCCCGTCGTAGCTGGTGTCCTGGTCGGCCATACGCTTGCCGACCTCGTACGTACCCCGGCCGATGAGCATGGCACCCGTGGCCGCCATGACCTCCGGGACGGTGTCCGCCGTCATGTGCTCGAAGATCCAGTCCATCGCGTGGTCAGGACCGGCGATGAAGCCGTCCAGCGACATCACCCGGTTCACGACGACCTTGCCAGTGATGGTTCCTGCATCACTCATACGTTTCTCCAAGGATCTTGGAACCGAGGTCGGATCCTAGTTCGGCCCGGCGGGGAGGGCAAGGGCGTGAGGCGCACGCATCCGCGGTGGCACGACGCGTACCAACCTTGCCTGTCAGGAGAAGAGGCGGTCCACGACGCGCACCGTGGCCTTGCCGTCGTCCTTCGGGGCGAACGTGGCGCGGAAGGCCGAGTAGCGGTCCGCGTACGACGCCGATACCGTGTCGATCTCCCGCAGTGCCTCCACCACCTCGGCCGACGTCGACAGCACCGGCCCCGGCGCCTGGGAGTCCAGGTCGATGTACAGGCCCCGCTTCGACGCGTACTTCGCCTGGTCGTAGGCGTACAGGACGATCGGCTTGCCTGTGGCCGAGAAGTCGAACATCGAGGACGAGTAGTCGGTCACGAGCACGTCCGCCACCAGCAGCAAGTCCGTCATATCGGGATAAGTGGTGACGTCATGGGCGATATCCGGTACGGCGGGCATCGCCTGCATCGGGTGGGCCCGGACCAGCAGCTCGTGGTCGGCCCCCAGCGCCTGCCTGGCCTTGGCCAGGTCCAGCTTCACCATCGCGTTCTTGCGATCGTAGTCACGCCACGTCGGAGCGTACAACACCACGCGCTTGCCCTCGGCCAGCCCCAGGCGGGCGCGGATCTCGGCGGCCATGCGGTCGCGGTCCGGCGAGGCCAGGGCGTCGTTGCGGGGCAGGCCGCTCTCCAGGACCTCGCCCTTGTAGCCGAACGCCTCCCGCAGCACCGGCGTCGCCCACGGGGACTGCGACAGCAGCAGGTCCCAGCCGCGCACCTCGGCCGCCTGCCGGTGCCACACCGGCGGGCGCGGGTCACGGGTCATGTGCGGCAGGTCGTTGCCGATGTGCTTGGCGGGCGTGCCGTGCCAGGTCTGCAGCACCATCTGGTCCTCGCGGGAGCGGAACCACACGGGCAGGAAGGCGTTGGTGACGATGTGCCGGGAGCGGGCCAGGGCCGCGTGGTGTTCCCGGCTGCCGGCCCGGACCACGGTCGCCGGGCCGGGCGGGACGAAGGCGCCGTCCTTGACGATCCAGATGTGCTCGCGGTCGTCGCCGCGGCGCAGCCGCTCCTCGTAGACGGCACGGACGCTGTCGGCGTACAGGCGGCCGTCGTTGACCACGTAGACCGTGGCGTCGGTCAGCGGTTCCGTGCGCTGCGCGGGGTAGAAGACCCGGCGGAGCACGTGGGTGCCCGCCACGCCCTTCTCGTCGGCCGGCCGTACCTCCTCGACGAGCACCACGGGCACGTCGAAGCGGGTGGAGACCATGCGGTAGGCGTGGCCGCCGATCGTGCGCGGGTCCTCGTCGAGGGCGGCCAGGGCGGCGTGGTCCATGCGGGCCGGGACGATCTCGCCCGCGGGGTGCCGCATCGAGAGGTTCCACATGCCGGAGGACAGCGGCACCTGCTCGCCGAAGCGGTCCATCGCGGCGGGCGTCAGCCGTACCGTGAAGGTGTCTTCGGAGCGCTCCATCGGCGCGGTATAGGTCAGGCCGGAACGGTGGCGCAGCGTGAGCGTGCGCGCGCCCGCCGCGTCCGGGTAGGAGCCGCGCAGGACCAGCGACTCACCCTCCCACACCGCGGAGGTGATCACCGGGCGGATGCGGTGGGCGCTGACGACCACGCGGTCGCGGCGGTCGGCGAGCACGGTGATCTCGCGGTCGCCCACGCTCGCGCGCACCTCGGCGGCGTCGCCCAGCATGACCGAGGCCGCGGGGTCGCCCTTGGGCTCGACCCACAGCCTGCGCCCGTCCTTCTCCTGCAGCAGCGTGGGTACGGCGAGGCCGATCGTCACCAGCGTGCCGGTGGCCTCCGGCGTGAAGTCGGCGGCCATGCGGTGCCCGCCGAGCCGGGCGTGGCCCTTGGTGACGCTGCGGCCGGGCAGCGAGATCTTCAGCTCCAGCCGGTCGCCGTCGACGCTGACGCCGGTGAGCTCGGCGCGGTTGGGCTGCAGGACGACCTGGAGCGCGCGGTCGGAGGTCCAGACCGGGCGCACCCACAGGCCCTGCTTGACCCGCAGCCCGGCGGGGCGTTCGGTACGGCCGGCGGCGGCGCCGCGCAGGAGTCCGGTCGCCCGGGCGCCGCGGCTCCAGAAGACGATCTCGGCCCGCCACGTCGTGGCATCGCGTACGGCCGGCCGGTGCCGCATCCGGCGGCGTACCGCGGAGACCAGCCCCCGCAGCCCGCCACGCCAGCGCAGCGGCCAGGAGCCGAGCTCGGCGGTGAACCCGGACCAGTCGTAGTTGCAGCCCGGCTCGCGCGCGCCGTGGGTGGCCTCGGGCGCGTACACGCGGCGGGTGCGCATGCGCACCGGCGGCAGCCAGCGCGGCCCGCGCAGGACCACGGTGGCGCGGTTGAAGCGGCGGCTGCGCACCGACAGGCCGGCCAGGTAGGCGTGCCCGCGCACCTGCAGCTTGCCGTCACGCCAGACGATGTCGTCGATCTGCGTCACGGGCACGAGGTCGGCCCGGCGCAGCCGGTAGAGGGCGGGCGGCAGCTCGTCGCGATAGGGCAGATCGGCGTACCAGCGCAGGCCCTTGCGGATGCGCTTGGACGGCTCGGCCGCGGCGGCCACGACGGTGGTCAGCGCCTCGCCGTCGACCAGCTCGGCGAGGTCGCGGTGCTCGATCAGGTGGCACAGGAGCCTGCGGGCGACCGGAAGGTCACGCTTGATCTTGGGATCGACGCCGGCCAGGTAGGGGCGCAGGAGCGTGACGAGCTCGCGCCTGCGGGCGGGGCCGCGTTTGACCGCTTGGTCCATCCGGGCGCCCAGCGGGCCGCTGAGGATCTCGGCGGCCAGGTCGGGACCCGCGTCCCGGACCGCCTCCATGATCGCCTCGAGCGGCTCTCCGCGGTCGCAGAGGTCCTGGACAGCCCGCAGCCGCTCCTGGGCTGTGACGCCGGTGGCCATCAGGGAGGCACCGCCTTTCGGACCCGCAGTCACTGTTCAGGCCATCGTAATGGGAATCACATGCCCGGGATCCGCCGCCGGAGGGGTTCGGCAGCTCAGGGGGTTTCCTGAGAATCCGCTGAATCTCCGTGCCAGCGGGCCTTGCGCATGTCGACCCGGTCGCCGCGCAGCGGGGTGCCCTCGTCCCGCCAGTGCCGCAGGCAGCGTTGCTCGTGCTCGGAGTCGGCGGCGGTGCCGTTGGCGTGGACCACCCGCCACCACGGCACGCCGCCGCCCCAGACGGACATGACGCGGCCGACCTGCCGGGGGCCGCCTTCGCCGAGGTACTCGGCGATGTCGCCGTAGGACATCACCATGCCGGGCGGGATGCGCTCGACCAGGTCGAGGACCCGCTCGGCATACGGGTTCACCATGACGCGGGCCCCGCGGCGACGATCTCGTCGAACTTGCCGATCTCCGCGACCGTGCCGCCGCTGATCAGCTCGACGACGCCGTCGGTGAGCGCGTAGACCTCGCCGTCCTCGCCGACGAGCCGGCCGCCGAGCAGCGACGAGAGCCGCACGAGTTGTGCCACGTGCCAGTCGGAGCCGGGCTGGCCGACGATCTGGTCGCGCCACCGGCCCACGACGTGGGTGTCGTCGCCGTGCTTGACGACGATCTCCTCCGCTGCGCTCAGCTCGAATCCGGCCGGCGCGATCGCCCTCGCGAGCTCCGCGAACGCCAGGGGCGATTCACGAACCACGCGTAGCTCGTATCCCATGACGCGCGACCATAGCGGATCTTTTTACGGCTTGCGCTGATTGAGCACGACGATCGCGCCGCAGAACGCGACCAGGCCCAGAAGGACGCCCGCGCCGTACAACCAGAGCCGCCACGGATCCGGTCCGGGCGGGGAGGGCTGCGGTGATTCGGACCCTTCGCCGAAGTGCCGGCCGGAGGGGACGGCGACCTCCCGCTGCTGGCCGGCCAGCCGTTCGGCGGCGTTGAGCGCGGCGAAGGCGTCCGCAGTGCCGAATCCCACTTTGTCGTCGTATCCCGCCGCGGGCCGGCCGCGGGCGCTGAGCGCGATGGCCTGCGCCACCTGCGCGGGCGACATTTCTGGATATCTGGACTTGATGAGGGCGGCCACCCCGGCTACCAGCGCCGTGGCCGAGCTGGTGCCCGACGACAGGGTGTAGGACTTCCTGTCCTTCACCACCGGCACCTCCACCCCCGGCGCGGCCACCAGCACCGAGAGGTTGTCGCTGCTGAACGGCGCCCGCCTGCCCTGCTTGTCCACGGCGCCCACGCCGATCACGCCGGGATAGCCGGCCGGGAAACTCCAGTAGGAGGTCTGGTTGTCCTTGGCGTACGCGCCCTGCCCGTCGTTGCCCACCGCCGCGACCACCACCACGCCCTTGCCCAGCGCGTAGGAGACCGCCTCCCGCTCCGGCTTCTGCGCCCCGTAGGTGCCCAGCGACAGGCTCACCACCTTGGCCCCGTGGTTGGCGGCGTAGCGGATGGCCCGCGCCAGCGGGCTCTCCCTGGCCGGCATCTGTTCCTGCGCGGGCGGCAGGAAGGACGGGCGGTCCTCCTCCTCGGGCAACGGCAGCGACAGGATTCTGGCCGCCGGGGCGACGCCCACCAGCCCGCCGTCCGCGCCGGAGCCGGCGATCAGCGCCGCCATCGCGGTGCCGTGCCTGCCCGCCGGGAGCTTGCGCTCCAGGGCCGGCTCGGTCATGTCGGGGCCGACGGTGACCCTGTCCTTCAGCTCCTTGATCCCCGGGTCCACGGCGCTGTCCACGACCGCGACGGTGATG
This sequence comes from Nonomuraea typhae, assembly GCF_009760925.1. Classification (GTDB taxonomy): domain Bacteria; phylum Actinomycetota; class Actinomycetes; order Streptosporangiales; family Streptosporangiaceae; genus Nonomuraea; species Nonomuraea typhae. Next base: position 590,145 of record NZ_VRLV01000006.1, on the reverse strand, counting down.
TTCTCGCCCTTGGTGACGGCCCACGCCTGCTCGACGTTGAGCGCGTCCAGGACCCACTCCTGCTGCGCGCGCACGGGCGGCGCCGCCGTACCCGCGAGTGCGAGCCCGGCGGCGGCCAGCAGGCGCACGGCGGTCAGCACACGTTCCCCTGGGTGCAGGGCGGGACGGTGGGCGGGTCGGCCAGGAAGTAGGCGATCTGGTTGCCGATCGACTTGGCGGCCGGCCAGAGCTCGCTGTGCAGGATCTCCTCCGGAGGCACGGCGGCGCGCGTGCGGCCGTCCACGTAGCCGCCGGTCGAGAAGACGAGGTACGGCCCGGCCCCCACCCAGCCGTTGCGCTGGCGCTGTTCGAGGCCGAAGCGCTCGGTCAGGGTGCCGGGGAAGGCGACGGGCAGCACGCCCACGCGGTCGTCCAGGGCGAGTTCCTCGGTGACCGAGGCGCGGGCCGCCTCGTCCCCGAAGACCGCGACGCCGACGGTGAAGACGAACGAGGCGGTCTGGTCGACGTAGGTGGCGCGGAGCATGGTGACGCAGCCGTACTCGTTGAGCACGCCGGCCACGGCCTGGTCGGCGGCCTTGCCGCACTCGGTCTCGGGGGCGATGCCGACCCGCCTGGCGTACTGGGTGGCCCGCTGCAGGCCGAGGTACTTCACCTCTTCGGGGAAGACGCCGGTCGTCGGCCACGCCTGCCAGCGGCGGGCGATCTCCTCCTGTTTGTAGCGGTTCTGCTCGGCCACGGTCAGCGGGCGGGACCTGGTCTCGGCGAACAGGCCGGCGGTGCCGATGAGCACGATGCCGGCCGCCAGGACGATGATGCCGGCGAGCAGGGCACGGAAGATCCTCCGGTAGCGGACGCCCTGGCGGAGGGTCGCGGCCTCGGCACGCTCCCTGAGCGCGGCCGCCTTGGGGCCGGTCGCGGGCGGCCAGGCGCGCACCCGGGAACGGCGGCTTGCGGCGGCGCCGAGGGGGTTGTCCCGTCGCGGCCCGTCGCCTCCCCCGGCGCGCGGCAGGCCCGAGCTTGACCTACGTGCCCTCACCACCGCCTCGTTTCCGAACCGATTCGCTTTTGTGCCTATTTCGTCCCCAAAGCGGGGGAGATCATGCGTCCCCGCGATGGGGAGTACCCCACCAGAATCACATGTCCCGGCGGATGACGATGCGCCGTCCCCTTCTTACCAGGGCTATCAGGACGGCCAGCGAGAGGAGCGCGGCCACGGCGCCCGCGGCGGAGATGACGGCGTAGACGGTGACCGCGCGCCGGTCGCGCTGGACGATCTGGATCGGCTCACCGGGGCCGCCGGCGAGCGGCTTGGCGGGGTCCTGGGCCTGGCGGCCCTTGGCGGTCTGCGTGTGCCCGGCGAGCCTGGCCGCCTCAGCGAGCGAGCCGGCGGCGTTGACGACGCCGAAGCCGGTGCCGGTGTCGTAGCCGCCCGGGGGCCGCCGGGTGGCGCCGGCGGTCAGCGCCTGGGCGATCAGCGCAGGCGACATATCCGGATATTTGGACTTAATGAGGGCGGCGACGCCCGAGACCAGCGCGGTGGCCTGCGACGTGCCCTTGCCCACCCAGTACTCGTCGCCGGGCCCCGCGCCCAGAATGTCCACGCCAGGCGCGGCCACCAGCACCGACGGGTTCCAGTTGGAGAACGACGCCCGCCGCAGCCCCCGATCGGTGGCCCCCACCGAGACCACGCCGGGGAAGGCGGCCGGATAGGAATAGGGCGCGAACCCGTTGGCGTCCGGCTTGCGCTGGCCGTCGTTGCCCGCCGCCGCGACCAGCACGACCCTCTTGGAGATCGCGTACCGGACGGCCGCGCGCTCCTCCTTGGTCGCCAGCTCCTTGGAGATCGACATGTTGATCACGTCGGCGCCCTGGTCCACCGCGTAGCGGATGCCCTTGGCCACCACGTCCTCATACCGCTCGGAGCTGTTGAAGTCGCGAAACCCCGGCTCCTCGTCCTCCAGGATCACCCGCACCGACAGCAGCTTGGCCTCCGGCGCCACCCCGATCACCCCGCGCCTGCCGCCGGGACCGTGGCCGTGCCCGGCGATGAGCGAGGCCATGTAGGTGCCGTGCAGCTTGCGCGGCGGCACGCCCGCCGGATTGGCCCCCGCCGTGAAGTCCTTCCCGGTCACCACCGACCCGGCCAGATCCCGATGCCCGGGATCGACCCCGGAGTCCAGCACGGCCACGGTCACCCCGGTGCCCTTGCTGACCCGCCAGGCCCGCTGCAGCTCCAGCGTCTTGATCACCTGCTGCTGGCTGCCGCGGATCTCGTCGGCCCGCGCGGGCACCCCAGGCAGGACCAGAAGCCCGGCCACGGCGACGACCCCGCCCCTCCGCAGCCCGCTCAGCATCGCCACTCCCTGGCGCCGCACTCGGGCATCCGCGGCTCGCTCAGATCGGCCAGGATCCGCTCGGACAGCTCCGCGGCGAAGGCGAAGATCGTGGGACGCTGCTCGCCGACCGCCTGCGCGGGGCGTCCGTCCACCTGGCCGGAGGTGGTCAGCACCAGGTACGGCCCGGCCTGCCGTACCGAGCCCGCCTGGCGGACCGCGGCGGTGAAGCGGTCGGTCACCGTTCCCTGGAAGGCGACGGGACGCAGGCCGGGCTCCGGCTTGCCCCCTTGCGGGAAGGCGGCCTTGGCCCGGGCGGCGCGCAGTTCGTCGGGCATGGCCACCACGCCGACGGTCACCACGACGCCCTGGAGAGCGTCCAGGTAGGTGGCGCGCAGCACCGCGCGGCAGCCGTGGACGCGCAGGGCCTTGGCGGCCTTCTTGTCGACGGCCTGCTGGCAGCCGGTCTGCGGGGTGATGCCGATGCGGGTGGCACGTTCCTGGCCGCCCTGCTCGGCGGAGTACGGCAGGGTGGCGGGGAAGATCTTCCCGGCCTGCCAGTTGCGCCAGCGTTCGGCCACCTCGCGTTTGGCGGCGGCGGCCAGCTCGGCGGAGGTCGGCCCGCGTGACAGCTCGGAGCCCGCCGCGCTGACCGCGACTCCGGCGGCCACCGCGCAGACCAAAGTCAGCGCGGAGGCCACCACGAGTGCGGGCCAGGGGCGGACGTTGCTCACGGCACCGACCTTAATGCTGGGAACCGAATGCCAGCCCCAGATGCCGAACTCAGTATGTCGGCAAGCTGGGGTCTACGGTCTTTACCCAGCTCAGGACCCCTCCACCCACGTGGACCGCGTCGGCGAACCCGGCGTTCTTGACGATCGCCAGGGCCTCGGCGCTGCGGGCGCCGGACTTGCAGTGGAGCACGATCCGCTTGTCCTGCGGCAGCTTCTCCAGGGCCGAGCCGTTGAGGAACTCGCCCTTGGGGATCAGCGTGGCGCCGGGGATGGAGACGATCTCGTACTCGCCCTGCTCGCGGACGTCGATGAGGAAGATGTCCTCGCCCTTGTCCTGCATCTCCTTCAGCTCCAGCGCGGTGATGGTGGAGCCGGACGCGGCCTGGGCGGCCTCGTCGGAGATGGTGCCGCAGAACGCCTCGTAGTCCTCGAGCAGCTCGGTGACCGTCGGGTTCTTGCCGCACAGGACGCACTCGGGGTCCTTGCGGACCTTGACGTCGCGGTACTTCATCTCCAGGGCGTCGTAGATCATCAGCCGGCCGACCAGCGGCTCGCCGATGCCGGTGAGCAGCTTGATGGCCTCGTTGACCTGGATGGAGCCGATGGAGGCGCACAGCACGCCGAGCACGCCGCCCTCGGCGCAGCTCGGCACCATGCCGGGCGGCGGGGGCTCCGGGTAGAGGCAGCGGTAGCAGGGCCCGTGCTCGGCCCAGAAGACGCTCGCCTGCCCGTCGAAGCGGTAGATCGACCCCCAGACGTACGGCTTGCCGAGCAGCACCGCGGCGTCGTTGACCATGTAACGCGTCGCGAAGTTGTCGGTTCCGTCGACGATCAGGTCGTACCCGGAGAAGATCTCCATCACGTTGTCCGTGGACAGCGCGACGTTGTGAATGACCACGTCGACCAGGGGATTGATCTCCCGGACCGTGGCGGCGGCGCTTTCGGCCTTCAGCCGGCCCACGTCGGACTGGCCGTGGATGATCTGGCGCTGCAGGTTGGACTCGTCGACGACGTCGAAGTCGATGATGCCCAACGTGCCGACGCCCGCCGCCGCGAGGTACATCAGCGCGGGCGAGCCCAGGCCGCCCGCGCCCACACACAGCACCTTGGCGTTCTTCAGCCGCTTCTGCCCAGCCATGCCCACGTCGGGGATGATCAGATGGCGCGAGTAGCGGCGCACTTCATCTACGGTCAGCTCGGCGGCCGGCTCGACCAGCGGTGGCAACGACACGTTCTACGCTCCCGATTTCGGGGTCCCTATCTCACCTAGAAACCTAGCTGGCGAGTGGGGCATTCCCCAATCGCGTCTCACCGATCAGACGACGGGCCTCGGCGGCCACGAGCGCGGGGTGCTCCATCTGCGCGACGTGCCCGGCGTGCGCCAGCAGGATCAGCCTGACCTGCCGGAAGGTACGGCCGGCCTTCGCGGCCATCGCGGGGCGGACGAGGCGGTCGTGCCTGCCGTACACGATGAGCGTCGGCGCGGTGATCCGGGCGGCCTGGCTCCAGAGGCTGCCGGCGCCGCGGCGGAAGTACTCGGCGACGATGCCGCGGGCGGAGGCGATCATGGCCCGGCCGGCGTACGGGAGGTCGTCGCGGCGGCGCAGTTCCTCGACTGCCTGGCTGAGGCGGTCGGGGTGGATCCTTCCGGCGTCCGCCCAGACCATGTTGAACGTCGCGTTGACCCGCTGCGCGGCGGGGACGAACCTGAGCCGGTCGGCCACCCACTCCCCCAGGCGCGGGGTGGCCGCCGCGGCGGCGATGCGGGCCGGGCCGTACCTCGGCAGGAGGTCGGGCAGCGCGGGCGAGATGAGCGTGAGCGAGCGGACGAGGTCGGGGCGGAGGGCGGCGACGCGCACGGCGACTGCGCCGCCGAGGGAGTTGCCGAACAGGTGGGCGGGGCCGACGTCCGCCAGCAGGCCGATGACGGCGCGGGCGTGGCCGTCCACGGTGTAGTCGCCGTCCGCCGGGGCCGGTGAGAACCCGGCGCCGGGCAGGTCGAGGGCGTAGCCGGTGGCGACGTCCTTGAGCTCGTCCATCAGGTCGGTCCAGTTGGTCGCCGATCCGGCCAGGCCGTGGACGTAGACGGCACGTTCTGGCGCCCCCTCGGGGGTGGATCGGACGAAGACCGGGCCGAGCATGCGTCCCGGCCAATGCGGAATCGGCTGCTGCGTCACGCCTTCTCCCTTCTCGTCGGCCCTTCTCACGGTAGCCCGTCCTTCCGGATGGGGCGCACAAACCAGGACATATAGGGCTAAACACTCTTATTAACTCATAAGTTAGGAATAAAAGACATAAAGTGCTGTTTCTCGGGACGAATGGCTGGAAATCTCGCCTGCAGGATGTCGTCACGGTTGCGTGTCATCTCAACGCGACCAGGCACGAGAGTGCAGACCGATAGGGGGAAGCACGATGTCCAGGTTCAAATCCACGCTCATGGCAGCGGCTCTCACAACCGCCCTCGCCGGCGGCACCATCGTGCTCGGCGCGGCCACGGCCGGCGCCGCCAGCGCGGCCACCAGCGTCACGGCCGCATCGCCCGTGCTCACCGGCCGCGGCAGCTGCTGGTACCGCGGCAAGAAGTGCACGTACAAGCTCGAGACCAACAGGCCCAGGTCCCGCTTCTTCGCCGGCCACTGGCGGGTGAACAAGAAGTACTGCCCCGGCGGCAAATGGAAGAAGTCCGGCTTCGGGCCGTGCAGCAAGGGGCCGAAGGCCGGGCCCAAGCACCGCTACCACAAGAACATGTGGCTGCAATAGCACCGAGCCGCCCCGCCTGATGTAGGCGACGGCTCAACGGGCGAGGCCGCGGAACTCCGAGGTTCCGCGGCCTCGCCATGCCCGTGTTTCCCCGTCCGTCTCCTGCCGACGAATACCGACATATCCGTGCGAGCCATGCCAGGCTCGACCTGCACAAATCGGGACAAAGCGTGAGAAGAACTATCAATAAATGCAATCTCAGGGTTTATGGGTGGCAAAACCATTCCGTCCACCGTTTATGATCATGAATGGTCGGAAATTCTGACAACCAGGATGGCTCTAGAAGTACGAACCATCCCAGGCATTAGCCAGGCAAAACCGGCCGAGTGCCTGAAAATGCAAGAGACCGTCAAGGGGAAGCACATCATGTCCACAGTCAAGAGGATGCTCACGGCCGCGGCTCTCAGCACCGCCCTTGCGGGCGGCGTCGTCGGCCTCGGAACGACCATGACCGCAACCGCGGCGAACGCCAGCGCCTCCAGCGTCGGCTTCTCCGAGTGGCGCGGTCCCTGCCTCTTCGCCGGCCCTGCCGGCGCCATTCGCAGGGGCCACTACATCAACAAGGCACACCTGAGCTTCAAGCACTGGCGCGGCTGGAAGGTCCACCGCGAGCGTGGCTGCGTCCGGACGCGTCACTTCGTCTGGTAGTAAAAAGCTCCAGCCGTAGAAAGAAGGGGGCCCCAGCAAATGGGGCCCCCTCCCAACGTGTGTTCACACCCATGTTTCCATCCTGACGACGGAATGGAAGAAAAGGGCAGCGCTCAGGCGGACTTCCTGGATTTCCGCTTGCGCGCTGCTTTTTCGTCGTCTTTGGCTGCTTTTTCGTCGTCGTCTTTGGCCGCCGCGGTCTTCTTGCGCGGAGTGCCGCTCTCACCGGACCGCTCCCGCTTGGCCGCCTCGACGCTGGCCCGGAGCGCGGCCATGAGGTCCACGGCCGGCCCGGCCTCCTCCTCGCCGGCAGGAGGCGCGATGACCTCCTTGCCCGCCACCTTCGCCTCGATCACCTGCTGCAACGCTTCGCGGTAGGCGTCGTGGTACTCGGTCGGGTCGAAGTCCGCCTCCATCGTGGTGATGAGCGACTCGGCCATCTTCAGCTCCTGCGGCCTGACCTCGACGTCCTCCTCCAGGAAACCGAAGTCGGGCGTGCGGATCTCGTCCGGCCAGAGCATCGTCTCCAGGACGAACACCCCGTCGCGCACCCGCAGCGTGGCCAGCGACTCCCGCTGACGCAGCGCCACCTTCACCACCGCCACCTGCCCGGAACTCTCCAGCGCGGTGCGCAGCAGCACGTACGGCTTGGCGCCCTGCCCATCGGGTTCCAGGTAGTAGGACTTGGCGAAGTAGATCGGGTCGATCTGGTCGGCCGGCGCGAACTGCAGCACGTCGATCCGGCGGGAGGTGGTCAGCGGCAGATCCTCGAAGTCCTCGTCGGTGAGCACGACGATCTCGCCGGTGGCCAGCTCGTAGCCCTTGGCGATGTCGGCGTACGCCACTTCCTCACCGTCGATCGTGCACACGCGCTTGTAGCGGATCCTGCCGCCGTCCTCGCGGTGCACCTGGTGGAAGGTGACGTCCTTCTGCTCGGTCGCCGAGAACAGCTTCACCGGGATCGTGACCAGCCCGAAGGAGATCGCACCTTTCCAGATGGCGCGCATCGACCCTCCTCACCGGCTACAAAAAGGCGTACCAATGGGCACATACCCGTCATGGCTCAACCAATGCCATACCCGGTCGAACCTATGCTCGCCGTGGCCGGAGATCTCCCTTCCGACCGCGAGCGGTACGGCCTCGAGGTCAAGTGGGATGGCATCCGCACGCTCATCCACGTCAACGGCGAGCACCGCCTCACCGGCCGGCACGGCGCCGAGTACACCCGCCGCTACCCCGAGATCACCGCCTTCGGCCTGCGCGACGCCATCATCGACGGCGAGGTCGTCGCGCTCGACCCCCGCGGGCGCCCCAGCTTCGTCCGCCTCCAGCGGCGCATGCACCTGACCGACCCCGAGCCCTTGATGCTCGCGCGCTACCCGGTCACCTACCTCCCCTTCGACCTGCTCTATCTCAACGGCACCACACTGTTCGACCTGCCCTACCGGGATCGCCGGGCGCTCCTGGACGAGCTGGACATCGGGGCGCCGCCGTACTTCCCCGGAGAATCCGACCTGCTCGGCGCGACGCACGAGCAGGGGCTGGAGGGGGTCGTCGCCAAGCGCCTCGACTCGCCCTACCGGCCGGGCGTGCGCTCGCCGTGGTGGGTCAAGGTGAAGAACCTGAGCACCCGCGAGGTGGTCATCGGCGGCTGGAAACCCGGCAAAGGCCGCCGGCAGGGCGGTATCGGATCACTGCTGATGGGCGTCTTCACCGGCCACGGCCTGACGTACGTGGGACACGTGGGCACCGGGTTCACCGAGGCCGCGCTGACCGGGCTCCTCGCGGCCCTGCGGCCGCTGGAGATCGCGCACAATCCGTTCCGCAATGCGGTCCCTTGGCGAAACCACTGGGTTAGACCCGATCTGGTAGGGGAGGTCGCTTACACGATGGTGACCGATGACCTGCGGCTTCGTCACCCGGTCTGGCGCGGACTGCGGCCGGACAAGATTCCCGCGGAGGTACTGCTGTGAGCTCCAAGACGCCCGTGCGCGTGGACGGGCGCGACCTCGTCCTGACCAACCTCGGCAAAGTGCTCTACCCCGAGGCCGGCTTCACCAAGGCCGAGGTCATCGACTACTACTCACGCATCGCCCCCGTCCTGCTCCCCCACCTCGCCGGCCGCCCTCTGACGGCCAAGCGCTACCCGAACGGCGTGGACGGCGCCTTCTTCTTCGAGAAGAACGCCCCGAGCCACGTTCCCGAGTGGCTCCGCCGCGCCACCCTGCCCGTGCCGGGCAGCACCATGGACCGTGACACCATCGACTTCGCCATCGTGGGCGACCTGCCGAGCCTCGTGTACTACGCCAACCTCGCCGCCCTCGAACTGCACGTCCCGCAATGGCGCGTGTCCCCCGACGGTACGGCGCGGCCGCCCGACACCCTGGTCTTCGACCTCGACCCGGGCGCCCCCGCCACGATCGTGGAGTGCTGCCGGGTGGCGCTGGCGCTGCGCGAGGTGCTGGCGGCCGACGGCCTGAACGCCCGGCCCAAGACCAGCGGCAGCAAGGGCATGCAGCTCTACGCCCCCTGGGACGGCAGGCAGGAGCCCTCGGCCTACGCCAAGGAGCTGGCCCAGCGCCTGGAGAAGGCCGACCCCGCCCTGGTGGTCAGCGTGATGGCGAAGAAGGCCAGGCCCGGCAAGGTCTTCATCGACTGGAGTCAGAACAACCCCGCCAAGACCACCATCGCGCCTTACTCCCTGCGCGCCAGGCCGTACCCGACCGTCTCCACCCCCCTGACGTGGGAAGAGGTGGAGGAGTGCGGACATCCCGGCGACCTCGTCTTCACCGCCGCCGACGTGCTGGCCCGCGTGGAGGAGCACGGCGACCTTTTCGCCCGGGCGTAGGCTGGATCCGTCCGCACCGGAAAAGGGGATCTGAGATGTCGGAGATGGACGTACGCGGGGACGACCTCCCCTTCGACGATGACGAGTTGTCGCCGGAGACGCCCGAGGCCGACGCGGCGGAGCAACATCGCCAGCTACGCGACCAGGAGGACCCGCGCCGGGAGTATCCCCTGGAGGTCGATCCGGCCGACGCGGCCGAGCAGGATCGCGTGGTGGACTACGACGATGACGACTATCGCTGAAGCCATCGAGCGCGGGATGGTTACCCGCACGTAGGATGTCCCAACCCGCTAGAGAAGACCTATGGAGACGCGCGTGACCGCTACCCCGGACGCCAAGCCCCGGGGCACCCGGCTGCCCCGACTCGCCCGCCGCAGGCAGCTGCTCACTGCCGCGCAGGAAGTGTTCGTCGAGAACGGCTACCACGCCGCCGCCATGGACGAGATCGCCGACCGGGCGGGGGTCAGCAAGCCCGTTCTCTACCAGCACTTCCCGGGCAAGCTCGAGCTGTACCTTGCGCTGCTCGACCTCCACGTGGACGACATGGTGGGCCGCTGCCGCGAGGCGCTGGCCTCCACGAACGAGAACAAACTGCGTGTGCAGGCGACCTTCAGCGCCTTCTTCGACTTCGTCTCCAGCCAGGGCGAGGCATTCCGGCTGGTCTTCGAGTCCGACCTGCGCAACGTGGCGCCCGTGCGCCAGCGGGTCGAACGCTCGCTGCGCGAGTGCGCGGAGATGGTCAGCGCCGTCATCCAGGAGGACACCGGCTGCTCCAGCGAGGAGGCGCACCTGCTGGGCGTGGGCCTGGTCGGCATGGCCGAGGTGAGCGCGCGCTACTGGGTGACCACCCACGGCTCCATCCCGAAGGACGCCGCCGAGCAGCTGATGGCCAGGCTGGCCTGGCGGGGCATCAGCGGTTTTCCGCGTACGGCGTAAACCCGTTCGCTGGGCGCGATCAGCGGCGTTTCCGGGCTGGGGAGCGGCGACGATGGGTGCAGGCCCGTCGAAAGGGAGCACCACGATGGAAGTCAAGATCGGCGTACGTTCGGTACACCGTGAGCTCGTTATCGAAACCGACCTCACCTCCGAGCAGGTGGAGTCCGAGATCAGGCAGGCACTGGCCGCCGAGCGCGGCGTCTTCGCCATCACCGACGCCAAGGGCCGCCGCGTGGTGGTTCCCGTAGCGGCGCTGGGCTTCGTCGAGATCGGTGAGGACGAGCAGCGTCCCGTCGGTTTCGGCGGCACCCTGTAGCCGAAGTTCCTTCACGAGGGCGGCGCCGCGTATGGGCCGCCCTCGTGCGCGGACAACGTTCCCGGACCGGAAGTTCAGCAGGTCAACGGGAGATCCGGCACCAGCGTCCCCGGCGTACGGTCACCGGCGCGTGCCGGCGATCCACCGCAGGGCAGGGCGAACTCTGCCGGCTCATGATAGGTCGGGCGATCCAGTGATTCTGCGCACATCTGGTGGAGCAGCTGCCGTAGCGGCGCGTGGCCCTCATGACCGCACGGTACAACCCTTTCGTGTCCCCGTGCCGCCCGAAGGCCAGGATCAGATGCCCAGCGCCGCCATCCGCTTGCCGTGCTGCTCGGTCAGCCGGGCGAACAGCCGCGAGATCTCGGCCTGGTCGTCGGCCACGGCCTCCACGAGCAGCTGAGCCAGCTCGGGACGGGCGGCCGCGACCCGCTGCCCCTGGCTGAGCGCCTCGCCGACCAGCCTCCTGGCCCACAGGGCGAGCCGGCCCGCGGCCGCGGGGTCGGCCGCCAGCGCGTCACGCACCCGCTCGATGGCGAACTCCGACCGCTCCTGGTCGGCGACCACCTCGTCGACCAGTGCGGCGATGGAGGCGTCCAGGTGCCGGGCGGCCTCGCGGTAGAAGTCGAGCGCGATCCCCGTGCCGACGTACGCCTTGACCAGCGCCTCCAGCCAGTCGCCCGGCCGGGTCTGGGTGTGCCAGCCGTCCAGGGCCTCGACGAAGGGGGCCATGGCCGCGTCGGGATCGGCGCCGAGCTCGGTGAGTTTCGCGCGCACGAGCCGGAAGTGTCCGAACTCGGCCACGGCCAGTTCGCCCAGCGCGGCCCGGTCGCTGAGGGTGGGCGCGAACTGGCCGGCGTCCTCCGTGAGCCGCATGAACGCGCTCAACTCCGCATAGGCCAGCACACCAAGCAGATCCACGACACCAGGGGACTCATTCATGGAAGGCAGCGTACTTCGGCGAATCTCGGGGAATCTTTAGGAACACAGGCAGCGTTGTGGTATCGAGTACACTGCTCTGTGAAAGTGCGACCGCACTGTGTGAATTCGGGGGGTTCTCTCCCGATGCTCCCCGCTCCCCGGGCCTGCGGTCGCTGATGACGCGAGAGGGCTGGCTCTACCGCGAGGACCCAGGTTACGACCCGCTGGTCCCGGCAGGCCCGCCTTCATTTGAGACTGAGGCAGGCCACGCTGACGACTTTCCGAGACCTCGGAGTCACACCAGAGATCGCGGATGCCCTCGAAACCGAGGGCATCACCGCACCGTTCCCGATTCAGGAGATGGCGCTCCCGCTCGCACTGAGCGGCCAGGACGTCATCGGCCAGGCCCGCACGGGCACTGGCAAGACCTACGCGTTCGGCATCGCGATGCTGCAGAGCATCGGCAAGCCGCGCAAGAACCGCAAGAAGCCGCGCGGCCTCGTCGTCGTGCCCACCCGCGAGCTGGCCATTCAGGTCAGCGAGGACCTCGTGACCGCCGCTGGAAAGCTCGGCTCCCGCGTCCTCACCGTGTACGGCGGGCGCGCCTACGAGCCGCAGATCGAGGCGCTGAAGGCCGGGGTCGACGTCATCGTCGGCACCCCGGGCCGGCTCCTCGACCTGGTCAAGCAGAAGCACCTGGACCTCGGCCAGATCACCTCGCTGGTGCTCGACGAGGCCGACCGCATGCTCGACCTGGGCTTCCTGCCCGACATCGAGCGGATCTTCAACCTGATCCCCGCCGAGCGGCAGACGATGCTCTTCTCGGCCACGATGCCGGGCGAGATCGTCGCGCTGTCGCGCAAGTACCTCAACCGGCCCACCCACGTCCGCGCCGAGCACGACGCCGGCGAGGGCGAGGCCACGCCGCAGGTGCGCCAGATCGTCTGGCGCGTGCACCGCATGGACAAGATCGAGATCGTGGGCCGCCTGTTGCAGGCCCGCGAGCGCGGTCTGACCATGGTGTTCTGCGAGACCAAGCGCGCCTGCGACATGGTCGCCGAGCAGCTCGACACCCGCGGCTTCGCCGTCGCGGCGGTCCACGGCGACCTCGGCCAGGGCCAGCGCGAGCAGGCGCTGCGCGCCTTCCGCAACGGCAAGATCGACGTGCTGGTCGCCACCGACGTGGCCGCCCGCGGCATCGACATCGACGACGTCACCCACGTGGTCAACTACGACTGTCCCACCGACGACAAGACCTACGTGCACCGCATCGGCCGTACCGGCCGCGCGGGTCGCACGGGCATCGCGGTCACGTTCGTGGAGTGGGAGGAGCTGACCCGCTGGAAGATGATCAACAACATGCTCGGCGGTGAGTTCGCCGAGCCTGTGGAGACCTACTCCACCTCGCCGCATGTCTTCTCCGAGCTGGACATTCCCGAGGGCACCAAGGGCGTGCTGCCGCATGCCAGCCGCTCCCGGGCCGGCCTGGCGGCCGAGCAGCTCGAGGATCTGGGCGAGACCGGCAAGTCCCGCGTCAGGGGCCGCCGCCGGGACGAGCGCGAGGAGCGCCCGCCCCGCGCGCCGCGCCAGCGCCGCCGCACCCGCGGTGGCCGGGTGGCCGAGGGCGTGGAGGGTGCCGAGACCGTCGAGCAGGCCGAGATCGCAGAGACCGTGGAGGGCGAGAGCATGGACAGGCGCCGCCGGCCGCGCAGGGCCGAGGAGACTCCGGCCATCATCTCCCACGACGAGCTCGCCGCCGCAGCCGGCGACGTGCTCGCCGACGTGGAGGAGGCCGGGCCCGCCCGCCGTACTCGGTTCGCCGATGTGCAGGAGGCCGAGCCGGTCGAGGAGGTGAAGCCCGCTCGCCGTACCCGTGCGCGCAGCGGGGCGGCCACCGAGGCGATCGACAGCGCGCTCACCGACGCCCGTCCGTTCGGCTACGACGAGCCCGAGCCGAGCTTCCTGGCGGCGCCGCCCGCGCCGGTGCGCCGGGAGCCGGAGCGGATCGTCCCGCCGAACCCGTTCACGGTGATCTTCCAGTCACCCGACCTGGCCACGGACGACGACGACATCGCCCCGTCCGCGGCCTCGGAGCGCCAGGCGCAGCGGCGTAACGGCCGCCCGCGCACTGGTGGTGGCAACCGCCGCCGCCAGGGCTGAGTTCCCGCCTGAGAAGGGCGCGTGTCCACCTGTGGGCATGCGCCCTTTTTTCATGCCCTGGTGTAAGAACGGCCCGCCGCCCGTCATTACCCCGTGAACGACGTCGAAGGGGCTCAGGGTGCTGGGTGAGAAGGAGTTCGCCGATCTCTACGACCGACTGCATCCCCACGTGTTCGCCTACGCGGTGAGCCGGTGCGGGCGGCGGCTGGCCGAGGAGGTGGTGAGCGAGACGTTCGCGGTGGCCTGGCGGCGCCGGGCCGACCTGCCGCGCCGGGCGGTCCTGCCGTGGCTGCTGGGGGTGGCGCGCAACGTCGTCCGTGAGCTCTACCGGGACGAGGTACGGCAGGCGGCGCTGGAGACGGCCCTGCGGACCTGGGCGGGCGAGGCCGAGGCCGACGTGGCCGAGGAGGTGGCGCGGCGGGCGGCGGTGTTGGCCGCGCTGGCGACCTTGAGCGATGAGGACAAGGAAGTGCTCACGCTCGTCTCCTGGCACGGGCTGTCGTCGGCGCGGGCGGCGAAGGTGGTGGGGTGTTCGGTTCCCGCGTTCTTCGTGCGCCTGCACCGGGCCAGGCGGCGTCTGGAATCCGCCATGCAGGGGAGCGTTCCGGCGCTCGTGCGTGCTGCAGAGGATGCCGGGTGTGCAGGGGTTCGCCAGGCCGCGGGATCTCAGCGGGCGGGTCGTCGTGGAGGTCCGGCGTGCGAACGCGCGCCTGCTCGTATGGGAGGACAGCGGGCAGCTCAACGCCCGGCAGACCCTCGACGCGTCCGGGCGGGTGATCCACAGCGTGGAGTTCGACGACCTCCGGTGGCGGGACGAGGCGCCGAAGCTGCCCGGGTCCTGCCCGAAGGTCCTCGACGAGAGCACGGACTGCGTGAGGTGAACCTCACAGGGTGCGGCGCATGACCGGCCGGGCCGGGCTCGGCCTGGCCACCTCGGTGAAGCCCGCGCCGGTGAACAACGACGGCCAGCCGTGGTAGAGCTCCCCCGCCTGGAGCTTGCGGGCGGCGTCCGCAGGGTAGCCCTCCAGGGCTCGGGCGCCGGCCGTACGGGCGTAGTCGACGGCGGCGGCCAGCAGGGCGGCGGGCAGGCCGTGGCCGCGGCCGGCGCGGGTGACGTAGAAGCAGGTGACGGACCAGACGCCGGGCTCGCTCAGGTCGAGCGGTTTCGTGACCGCGGAGCGGGCCAGGCGCGGGTAGTCCTCGCGGGGCGCCACGGCCACCCATCCGGCGGGGGTGTCGTCCAGGTAGCCCACGAGGCCGGGCGCGGGGTCGCCGGATTCGATCAGGTCGCGCAGCCGGTCACGGCGCTCCTCTTTCGGCCAGGACCGGAACTCGTTGTTTGTGGCCCGGAACCACATGCACCAGCATCCGCCCTGCGCCCCGTTGGGCCCGAAGACCTGTACGACGTCGTCCCATGAGGTCGCCGGGTGTATCTCAACCGTACTCATACCTCACAACTCCCCAGAACTCGCACCAGCGTACCCGGTTTGCTGGTGTCGTTGCCATGAGCTCTGGGTATTGTTGCCCCACGTGAGTACGCCGCGATTCCTGAACCTGCCACCTGGCGTCGTCCCCCAGCGCATCGAGACGTCGCTGGGCGTTTTCGCGGCCCTCGAGGCGCTGCCGGTGAGCGGCGTCGTGGAACGCTGGCCCGCGCTGCTGGTGCCGGGCCTGACCGGCAGCAAGGAAGACTTCATCGCGGTCATGCAGACGCTGGCCCAGTCGGGCCGCCGCGTGCTCGCGATCGACCTGCGCGGGCAGTACGAGACGCCGGGCCCCGACGACCCCGACGCCTACACCTGCGCGGCCCTGGGCGCCGACGTGGACACGATCGCGCACGACCTCGGCGGCGGCGAGCCGATCCACCTGGTCGGCCACTCCTTCGGCGGGCTGGTGGCGCGCGAGGCGGTGATCGACGGGCGCACGAAGTTCGCCTCGTTCACGCTGATGAGCTCCGGGCCGTCGGCGATCACCGGGCAGCGGGCGCACAACGGCCGCAAGATCATGAAGGAGCTGCCCGAGCACGGTCTCGAGCACCTCTGGCACACCAGGTTCGAAGCCGAGGCGCTGGCCAACGGCGTGCCCGACGAGATCGTGGCGTTCCTGCGCAAGCGGCTGCTGGCCAATTCACCCACGGGCCTGACCCGGATGGCCGAGGAGGTGCTGAGCATGCACGACCGCACCGAGGAGCTGCGGCAGGTCGAGATCCCGACGCTGGTGCTGTTCGGCGAGCACGACGACGGCTGGCCCACCGACATCCAGCGGCACATGGCGGCCAGGCTCGGCGCGGAGTGCATGGTGGTGCCGGGAGCGGTCCACTCTCCGGCCGTGGAGGCCCCGGAGACGACCGCGCAGGCGCTGGTGCGCTTCTGGAATGCCGCCGAAGCTCACTTCTTGGACATAAGGTCGAATGTAATGTAATTATCTACTTACTATGGCGAGCATCGAAGAGATCGTCGTCCAGCCGCCGCAGACCGCCACCTGGCGGGTCCACCTCGACCGCTGCATGTGGGTCGGCGGCGTGCGCGGGCTGATGCTCCAGGCGCTCCACCCCCTGGCGATGCGCGGCGTCTGGCAGAACTCCACCTTCCAGGAAGACCCCTTCGGCCGCCTGCGCCGCACCGCGGACTTCGTCGGCCGCACCACGTTCGGCACCCCCGCCGAGGCCGAGGAGATCGGCCGCCGCGTGCGCGGCATCCACCGCTCGCTGCGCATCTCCAGCGACGGCCGCACCCACCGGGTGGACGACCCCGAGCTGCTGCTGTGGGTGCACTGCGCCGAGGTCTCCTCCTACCTGGAGGTGGTACGGCGGGGCGGCCTGGCCCTCACCGGCCGCCAGGCCGACCGCTACCTCGCCGAGCAGCGCAGAAGCGCCGGCTACGTCGGCCTGCACCCCGAGGACGTGCCCGGCTCCCGGGCCGAGATGGCCGCCTACTTCAAGGAGATGCGCCCCAAGCTGCGCGTCATCGACGAGTCGGCCGCCACCGTGCGCTTCCTCATGTGGCCGCGGCTGCCCAAGGAGATGCGCCTGCTGGCGCCGGGCAAGCCGCTCTGGTTCCCGTTCGGGGCGTTGTGCTACTACACGCTGCCGGCGTGGGCCCGGCGGATGTACCGGGCGCTGCCCGAGGTGCCGCAGGCGGCGGTGACCGCCGGGCTGCGGGCCTTCAGCCTGGCCATGAACGCGCTGCCGGAGCCGTTGCACGACCGCGCGTTCATGCCCGCCACCCAGCGGATGCTCCAGTCCTCCCGCGAACGGCTGGGCGCCTCCGGCTACGACGTGCGCAAGGGCCTCAAGGGGCTGACCGACCCGCGGCGCTGGGCCGTACCGCCAGTTCCCGGTAGACGAACGGCTGGGAGCCGCCCGTCAGCTCGGTGACCAGGTGGTGGTCGGGTGAGAGGCGGCAGGCGGGGTCGGTCCTGGCGGCGTCGCCGGTCAGCGCGTACGTCTGGCAGCGGCAGCCGCCGAAGTCCAGTTCCTTGCGCGGGCAGCTCCGGCACGGCTCGGACATCCACTCCGTGCCGCGATAGGCGTTGAAGGCAGGCGAGTCCCGCCAGATCCAGCTCAGCGGGTGCTCGCGCACGTTGGGCGCCTCCAGCGGCAGGTCGTAGGCGGCGGGACAGGGCAGGACCCGGCCGTCCGGGGCGACGGTGATCGAGATGGCGCCCCAGCCGCCCATGCACGGTTTGGGGATGCCGTCGAAGTAATCCGGGATCACCCAGATCAGCTCAACCTCCGTTTTGGCACGATATTTCGTGACTATGGTGGAAGCCCTGGCCAGCTGCTCACGCGTCGGCAGCAACGCCTCCCTGTTCAGCAGGCCCCAGCCGTAGAACTGGGTGTTGGCCAGCTCGATCCGCTCGGCGCCCCAGGCCAGCCCCAGCTCGATGATCTCCTCGATCTGGTCGAGGTTGTGCCGGTGCAACACCACGTTGAGGCCCAGCGGCAGCCCCGCCTCCACGACCGCCGCCGCCGCGAGCTCCTTGGCCATGAAGCTCCTGCGCCCCGCGATCCGGTCGGAGTCCGCGCCCGAGGCGGCCTGGACCGACAGCTGCACGCTGTGCAGCCCCGCCTCGACCAGCTCGGCCACGCGCCGCCCGGCCAGGCCGACGCCGCTGGTCACGAGCTGGGTGAAGATCCCGGCCGCACGCGCCGCGGCGACGATCTCGACCAGGTCCCGGCGCAGCAGCGGCTCGCCGCCGGACAGATGGGCGTGCACCACGCCGAGCGCCGCCGCCTCGCGGAAGACCCGCGCCCATTCGCCCGTCTCCAGCTCGGAGTCTCTGGCGACCAGTTCGGTGGGGTTCGAGCAGTACGGGCAGCGCAGCGGGCACCCGTGGGTCAGCTCGGCCAGCATCGCCCAGGGCGGGTTCACCGCAACCACCCCTCGGCCCGCACGCGCTCCAGGAACTCGCTCACGTCCGGCCCGGCTTCCTCGGGAAACTCCGCGACGATCTCGGCCACGGTCCGGCGGCCGTCGCACAGGCCGACGATCTCGGCCGCCTCGTCGTTCAGGACCACGATCCGCTCCGGGACGATGAGCAGCTCGGCCTGCCGTACGTCGCAGTGGCGCAACATCGCCGAGCGGGACAGCGCCGGACGCCACTCGCTCATCGGTATGCTCCGTCCACCGCGTCGAGCAGCGCCCACAGCACCTCGCACTTGAAGCGCAGCGCCGCGACCGCCCTCTCCTGGTCGCCACGGCCGCGCGCCCAGTCGAGAACGAGGGCCAGCGCCTCCCCGCTGTCCTGCCTGCCCTGATGAACCCGGATCTGGAAGTACCGCAGCCCTTCCGCGTCGATCCACGGGTAGTGCTTCTCGAAGGCGGCGATCCTGGTGCGCATGATGTCGGGGGCGAACAACTCGGTCAGCGAGGCGGCCACCGCCTCCAGCAGGGTGCCGTGGCGGCACAGGTTCACGTATCCGTCGACCGCCAGCCGTACCCCGGGAAGGACGCCCTCGCCCGACAGCAGCTCCTCGCGGTCGAGCCCCGCGGCCTCGCCCAGGCGCAGCCACCGCTCGATGCCGCCCTCGCCGGGCGCGGCGCCGTCGTGGTCCTGGATACGGCGCAGCCACATGCGCCGCAGGGCCGGGGTGTCGAACTTGGCCAGGATGTGAGCGTCCTTCACCGGGATGTGGCGCTGGTAGTGGAAGCGGTTGAGTATCCAGCCGCGCAGCTCCTCCCGCGACAGCTCACCGGCGTGCATCCGCAGGTTGAACGGGTGCAAATGGTGGTAACGCTGCTCGGGCACCGCCCGCAGCTCGACCTCGAAAGGGTTCACAGCTCGATCACCATCCCGTCGGCGGCCACCTCGATGCCCAGCTCGGCCAAGACCTTGTGGTGCTCGGCGCCGGGGTCCACGAGGGGGTTGGTGTTGTTGAGGTGGGTGTAGAGGCGGCGTCCGGGCAGCGCCGCCAGGCGTTCCATGGTGGCCTCGATCGGGAGATGGCCCATGCCGGTCGCCGTCTTGCTCGAGATTCCGGTACGGCGGGGCTCCTCGTCATCCCAGAACGTGCCGTCGACGATCACACAGTCGGCCGCGGCGAAGGCGGCGTCCAGCTCCGGGCTCCAGACGCCCATGGCCGGAGCGTACACAAGGCCGGCCGTCCCGTCGGTGAACCGCAGCGCCGACACCCAGCCGGCGTCCTCGGGGCCGCCCTCGGCGGCGTAGCGAGGGCGTTTGCCGGAGACGGGGATGGGTTCGGCGAAGCCGGCCAGGTCGTGCCAGCGGATCGGGGCGTAGGGGCGCAGGATCTCCTCGAGGGGACCCAGCGCATGCCGTACGGCAGGGGTGGCCGCGACCTCCAGCTCGGCGGCCTCGCGCATGCGCAGCAGGCCGAGCGTGTGGTCGAGTTCGGCGTCGGTGAGCACCACCGGCGGCGCGCCGGCCCGGTCGGGCTCCAGCCAGGGACAGTCCTCGAGCTGGGCGGCGATGTCCGGAGTGGCGTTGACGACGACCACGCGAGCGGCGATCTGGACGGCGAGGCCGGCGTGACGGCGGCGCCACGAGGGGTGTGCGCGCGCCCCGGAGCAACCGGGGCACGCGCAGTTCCACTGAGGGACGCCGCCGCCCGCAGCGGTGCCTAGCACCTGCAGGCGCATCGCGTCCGGTTACCTGGTGGCGAGGAAGTAAGCGGACATCTCCATCGACGCCTCGACGACCTGGTAGTCGGGCTTGTGCCAGGTGGTCTCCTCGCCGCGGGTGCGAACCTTCTTGGAATGGATCCTCGGGGGCTGCTTCTTGCCGGGCTCCTTGGGCTGAGCCATGTGCACCTGCCTTCCGTACTATCGGGGGGTTACCCACGATCTGACTTCGACAGACGCATTCCGTCAATCCCTGAGATCGGATCTATTGCCGACAATTCCGTGCGATCACCTCAAAAGGTGAGCCGCGCTAGGCCCTTCATCGGATGTCTGGCTGGAAGTTTTCCACGTGCTCACTCACCCACTGCGTGAACGTCAGCGGCGGGCGCCCGGTGATCTCCTCGACCGTCGCCACCACCGTACGCGCCGCGGCCGGCGGATCGCTCTGCCAGCCGGCCAGGATGTCGATCATCTCCTCGTCGTACCCGGCCTGCCGCCAGCCCTCACGCGCCTGCGCCTCGGTCAGCTCCGTGAGCTCCAGGCTCCTGCCCAGCCCCTCGGCGAGTACGGCCAGCCGCTCGCGGGCGGTGAGCGCCTCCGGGCCGGTCAGCGAGTACGCCTTGCCCGCGTGCCCGCCCTCGACCAGAATCCGGGCCGACACAGCTCCGACGTCCGCCTCGTGCACGACCGCCCCCGGCACGTCCACGAACGCCGCGGAAACCCGGCCCTCCGCCTTGACCGCCCCGGCCCAGCCCAGGGTGTTGCCCATGAAGTCGACCGCCTCCAGGCGGGTCCACTCCAGGTCGCTGTCCTCGAACGCCGTCTCCACCGGGCCGACGTGCCCGTTCCAGAGCAGCGTCGCCCGGCGCACCCCCGCCTTCCGGGCCAGCTCGACCAGCTCGCGTCCCGTCTGCAGGGTGGCGTAGTCGTCGCCGGCCGCGGTCAGCAGATGGACGCCCGTCACCCCGTCGAACAGCCCCTCCAGCGTCGCCGGGTCGGCCAGGTCCCCCTTGACCACCTCGACCGCGTCGGGCAGGCGCACCCGGCCCGGGTTCCTGGTCAGCGCCCGCACCTTCTGGCCCTGCCGCAGCAGACCGTCGACCACGTGCCGGCCCGCCTTGCCGGTCGCTCCGGTCACAAGAAACGTCATGCTCCCCGACGCTAGGGGCGAATCACCTCCCGGCCATCGGGCGCGGGCCCTAGGACCTTCGGCCTAGGACTCGGCCAGGCCGTCCCAGGGACGGCGTTCGGCCGCCGCGGCCTGGCCCTCCGGGCAGTGGCGGCGGAAGTCGCACCAGCCGCAGATCGGGCCGGGGTTCGGGGCGAACACCTCGTCCAGCTCGGCGGTCACCGCCCGCGCACCGGACACCGCCGCCCTGGCCGCCACCGCCTCGGACGCCGCCTCCCACGACCCGGAACCACCCGGCCCAGACCCGCCCGGCCCTGATCCGGTCTGCGCGGGCTCGCCGGGGACGGATCCGCCGGCCGTACCGGACTCCGGGGGGCGGGGCGCGGGGACGCCGGCACGGGCGGCGGCGCGGTAGCGCTCGTCGGCGTCGGCGGCCTCCATGGCCACGTCCTCGGCCCGCTCCAGATGGCGGCCCAGCGACTCCTCCGTGTGCCGCCACTCGATGATCTCGCCGGTCGGCAGGTGGTGCAGCTCGACGGAGTAGCACGGCGTGCGCATCATCCGGGAGGCCGCGATCGCGTAGACGGCCAGCGCCAGCGACGATCGGGCGTCGTCCTGGGTGAGGGGCCGGCGGCCGGTCTTGTAGTCGACCACGACGAGCTCGTCACCGCGCCGGTCGAGCCGGTCGATGCGGCCGGAGAGGGCGATGACCTTGGTGCGCGTGGCGACGGTGCGCTCGACGCCGACCGGGTCGTCGGCGGGGTCCAGCGTGGCGGCGTAGCCGGACACGAGGTCGCGGGCGCGGGCCAGCCACTGCGCGGACTGCTCGGCGTCGCGGAATCCCTCGGTGATCCACCCGTTGGTGAGCAGGATGGCCGCGGTCAGCGGCGTCCTCTTCTCGTACGGCTCCCGCCACCACGCGGCCAGCGCGTTGTGCACGCTCGCGCCCACCGAGTTGTGCGCCCACGCCGGCCCCTTCTGCGGCTGCGGCCGGTCGAGGTAGGTGAACCGGTAGCGGCGCCGGCAGTCGAGCCAGGCGTTCAACCGCGACGGCGTGCAGGAGTAGAGCCGCCGCGGCATCCCTTCCAGCGGTAGCTGGTCGTACACGCTCAGTCGTCCGGGTTGAGCTTGATCCCGGAGATCTTGGAGGCGTCGGTCAGCGGGCCTTCGCGGACCTCGTCGGTTTCGACGCGGGTCAGCGAGCCGGAAACCCAGTCGTCGAAGTGCGGCTCGAGGTCGCCGACGGTGACCTCGTCGCCGTGGTTGGCCAGGATGCGGGTGGCGTGCGGCAGCGTGAACAGCCGCCCGCCGATCGAGGTCAGCTGGTCGGCCAGCGCGGGGTACTCCCCGCCCAGCTTGCCGGGCCCGTCGGCCTGCAGCGACTTGCCGGTGAAGACCGCGTTGAGCCCCTCGCAGTACAGCGAGACGCCGCCGGGGCTGACGCCCGGGGTCTCCATGACGTCGAGCTGGACGTCGGCCACGCCGAAGATGCCGTCGTCCTCCATGTCGATGTCCGGCCAGGTCTCCGACCAGGTCTCCCGCCACAGGGGCTTGTCCTTGGGGTGCAACGCGACGACGGCCTCGTCACGGGCCGCCACCTCGATCGCCGCGCCGACGTGGTCGGGCAGGCCGTGCGTGCAGATGACGGCCAGCACCTCCCGCTCGCCCACCTGCTCGAGAATCTTCTCCGCGGCCCTGGCGGGGTCGATGACGATCACCTCGTCGTCGTCGCCGATGATCCACGTGTTGTTCTCGACCTTGAATTCGGCGCCGTCGATGTCGACGACGCCCTCGGTCACCACTCGCTCGATACGCGCTGTCACGCCACGAACAATACTGAGTTTTCTTGATGTACGGCGTCAGGCGAAGTTACGGCTTTCGCCTCAGCGCAGCAACGCCCGGATCGCGTTGATGATCAACTGGACCGCGAGCGCGGACAGCAGCAGACCGGCGATCCTGGTCACCAGCTCCACGCCGTTCTCCTTGATGACGCGGATGATGCTCACCGAGAACCGCATGAACACCCACAACACCAGGTGCACGGCGGCGATGGCCAGCCCGAGCGCGAGGTATCCGCCGGGGCGGCTCGCGGCCTGCTGGGAGAAGACGATGGTGGCCACGATCGCGCCCGGCCCGGCCAGCAGGGGTGTGCCCAGGGGCACGAGCGCCACGTTGACGTTGCTGCGCATGGCCTCGGCGGACGGCTGGGCGGCGCCGCGCAGCAGTTCCAGGGCCACCAGCAGGAGCAGCAGGCCGCCGGCGATCTGCATGGCGGGCACCTCGACGTGAAGGTAACCGAGGATCGCCTGGCCGAAGACGGCGAAGACCACGATCAGGCAGAAGGCGGTCACCGCGGCCTGCCAGGCGATGCTCTTGCGTTCCTGGCGGGAGCGGCCGCCGGTGTAGGCGAGGAAGAGGGGGATGACGCCGGGCGGGTCCATGATGACGAACATCGTCACGAACGCCTCGACGAAGAACCTGGTGGCCGACACCGCTCCCCCTCTTGCCGCGTGGGGGAGCCTTCTGCCGATCTTAGTCTTCCAGCCTCGGAGAGAAAGCACCGAAGGGCAGGTCGAGGTCCTGGTCGTGCTCGCGCAGGTCGCGCAGGCTGAGCTGCAGCAGCGCGATCAGGCAGCCCGCCTCGGCCGGCCAGGCGATGGTCCAGAGCCAGTTGCCCATGGCCTCGCCCGCGTAGGCGGCCCGGTCGGCGGCGCCGACCACGCACCACAGGGGGGCCGGGTGGCCCAGCACGTCGACCTTGGCGTTCGGCGGCCCGGCGTCGAACCCCGCGCCGGGGTCGGGACCGTCGAGTCCGGCGAAGGCCGCGCCCAGCCCCACGCCGGGCTCCTCGGCGATGATCAGCAGGTCGGCCGGTCCCATCGTGACGGAGGGGCCGCTCAGCGCGACGACGCTGGCCCGCCCGCCGGTACGCTCGTCGCCGGCCTCGGCGAAGCCGCTCACCAGCCACCCGGGCGGCAGCGGCCACGGCAGCCACACCGGCACCGCGGACGACTTGCGCATCGCCTCCACCGCGGCAACGGACGGTTGCCACGGCGGCTGATAGGGCAGCACGTCGCCGTGGGCGTCGCAACGCCAAGCGCTTGACCACACGCTGGGCGCATGAAGCGAGCCGAAGCATCGTGGACAGGTTGGAGCCGCTCTCACAGCTACCCACGGTGCGTCGTCGACCACGCTGCCGTCAACCCCGTAGCCCGTTATCCGGTCGTAATCTTTGCCGCTATCTTGGCCAGATGCGCGTCAATTGCGTGGGAGCCATAATTTTCGATGACGTCGGCCGCCTGTTGCTCATCCAGCGCGGGCATCCACCGGGCGAGGGCCTGTGGTCCCTGCCCGGCGGACGGATAAATCCCGATGAATCCGACCACGACGCGCTGAAGCGCGAAATTTCGGAGGAAACCGGGCTGCTCATCACCCCGGGCCCCCTGGCCGGCATCGTCGAACGCCCCGCACCCGGCGGCGCCGTCTTCGAGATCCGCGACTACCTCGCCACCGTCGCCGGAGGCGGCCTCACCCCCGGCGACGACGCCAAGGACGCCCGCTGGTGCACCGCCGCCGACCTGACCCGCCTCCCGCTCACCGACGGCCTCCTGGCCGCCCTGCGGTCCTGGAACGCCCTGCCCCGCTAACCGGCCAGCCGGAACGTCCACAGCGTCAGATGGTCGGCGTCGTACGTCGTGGACCGGCCCAGCGCCACCACCTGGGCGCCGCTGGTCGTCACCGCGGCCAGCCACTGCATGCCCGCACCGCGCAGCCTCGGGTCCTTGAGGTCCTCGCGCACCCAGCTCTGCCCGTCCGCCGAGATCCAGGCGGCGCTGTCCGCCCCGCCCGGGGGCCCGTGCCAGCCCACCGCCACCAGCCCGTTCTCACTGGCCGCCAGATCGTGTACGGCTGCCGCCCGCTCGGCCGGCAGCCACGCGTACCGCCACGTGGACCCGCCGTCCTCCGAGGACGCGGCGAAGGCCCTGGCCATCCCGTTCACCTGCGCCGTGCCGGTCGCCACCACCATCTGCCCGAACGCCACCACCTGCCGCAGCCCCGCGGAAGAGGCGTCGGGCGGCGCCGGCCGCTTGCGCGGCGTCCAGTTGAGCCCGTCCTTCGACGTCCACACCACCGCGCTCTCCGCCTCGCCCCAGCCGGAACTGCCCACCGCCACGTAACCGTCCGGAGTCGCGGCCAGGTCGTGGATCCGCACCCCAGCGCCGTCCTGCGGCAGCCGCTCGCTCCTGGTGAACCTGCGCAGGTCGGGCGTGAACCAGATGGCCGCCCGCGCCGTGTCCGGCCCCCGGTCCTCGCCGGACAGGATGTAGCCCTTGTCGTCCGCGGCCACCGCCTGCACGTCCAGGTAGGCGTGACCGTTGGGGCGGGCCGGCGCCTCCGCCCGTTTCCAGGTGCGGCCGTCGGCGCTGGTCACGATCAGCGGGTCGGTGGCCGAGGTGCCCGATTCCGTCGATCCCGCCGCCAGCCAGCCGCGCCGGCCGTACACGAGGTCGTTGAGCAGTTGGCGGCGCGGGCCGCCGAGGCTGGTGGCGGTCCAGTTCTGCCAGTCCGCGCTGGTCCAGACACCGGCGTCGCCGGAGGCGGCGCCCACCGCGACGTACTGGCCCTTCGCGGCGGCCAGCCGCGTGGTCTCGCGGGCCACCCGCGACAGGCCCTCGATGCCGGCCAGCGCGACCCTGGAGGCGGCCCCCTTGGCCGGGGCGGACATCAGCACGAGCTGGTTGCCCACGTCCGCGGCGGCCTGGTCGCCGCCGGCGAACAGGGTCCCCGAGTCGGCGACGGCGAAGCCGCGCAGCGAGGCGCCTGACAGGTTGCCGAGGTCGGCGCGTTTGGTCCAGGTCTTGGCGTTCGCGCTGGTCAGCACCTGGTACTTGCTCATCCCGGCCTGGCTGACCACCGCGACGCCGGCGCCGTACGAGATCGCCGTCTCCACGCCCGGGCTCTGCCCGCTGAGACCGGCGATCGTGCCGCACTGGCCCCAGTCCGCGCCCGTGGGCGAGCAGTAGACGCGCACCTCGCCGCTGATCGCGCGCTGCCGGATCGGCACCAGCACGAACTGCTTGGGCAGCACCGCCAGCGACCCCGCCCGCGGCAGCGCCTCGGGCAGCTGGAACGCGGTCGTCTGCCAGGTCAGCCCGCCGTCCGCGGAGCGCACGACGCGTGAGCCCTCGCCCTGCGCGGGTTGCGCGAGCGCCACCACGATGTCCCCGCGCGCCACCACCGCGCGCAGCTCACCGGCCTCCAGCCCGCGCAGGTCCACGCGCTGCCAGCTCCTGCCGTCCGGCGACTGCCAGGCCGCGGGCCCGGTGGTGCCGTCCTGCCGCGTGGTACGGCCGGCGGCCACGAACCCGGAGGCGGTCCTGGCGATGTCGTGGATGTAGTCGCCCCGGCGGAAGGCGGCGGCGACGGCGGCGGGTTCGACGGCGGTCCAGGAGGCGCCGTCGGCGCTGGTCCACAGGCCGTGCTCGGCGCCGGTCTCGTCGCCGCCCGCGGCCAGCCAGCGGCCCGCGCCGCCCGTCACCCGGGTGGCCGTGGCCGTGGTGGACTCCGTGACCGTGCCGAGCCGCCACTGCCGGCCGCTGTCGGCCGAGTACAGGAACAGCGGGCGCGGCGTCGGGCTCGTGGTGTCGCTGCCCACGGCGACGAGGGTCCTGCCGACGGCGCCCATGGCGTTGAGCTTCTGGTTGGAGGCGTCCGCGGCCCCGGCCACCCGGAACACCTCGTCGCCCGACCGCCCGGCCGCCGCCTCCAGCCGCAGGCCGCCCTGGCTGCCCGGGCCCGAGTTCCACCAGCGCCAGCCCAGGATGCCCCCGGTCACGACGACGGCCAGCGCCACCACGAACGCCACCGGCCTGAGCACGCTGCGGCGCCGGAGCGGGCTGGAGCGCCGGTAGGCGGAGGGCGCCTGGCCCCGGTGATGCCGGCCCTGCCGGTCGGGCCCGGTGGCCACGAGCAGATCGGGCCTGGTCGGCCGCCCGCCCGGCGGCCGCCCCACCCGCCGCACAGGCTCGTCCCGCGGCTCGTCAGCCCCCTGCCCGGCCACCCAGCGCTCGGCCCGCTCGTCCTGCGCCTCCCCGCTGTCCGCGCGGTCGCCCTGGAAGCCCCATTCCTGCCCGGCCTCGTCCTCCGCCATCGGGGTGTCCGGGGATGGGCGCTGGAAGCGGGCCACGTGAACGTCCCGCTCCTCGCCCCAGAACTCCTCGTACTCCCGTTCGGCGTCCCGGTCCCAGCGGGCGACCTCGTCCCCGGCGTCATCGGGACCGGCCCGCCAGGCGGGCGGCACCAGGCTGCCCTCCTCGGCCGGCGCCTCGGCCGGCGGCTTCAGGTTCTGGGGCGGCGGCGCCTCGGCCGGCGGCTTCAGGTTCTGGTACGGCTGAGCCCGCCGTTCCTGCTGAACCCGCTCCTGCGGCTGCGTCTGCTCACCCGGCTCCTCAGCGGCCGGCGGCAGGGGACGCGGCTCCTCGGCGGCCGACGGCAGGGGACGCGGCTCCTCGGCGGGCGGCGGCAGGGGGCGCGGCGGCCCGGAGGCGACGAGCTTGTCCGGGCGGCTGACCAGGCGGGGGCGGCGACGCGGCTCGGCCTCGGGTTCGGCGGTCGGCGAGGTGTAGGGCCGGCGGCCCTTGGGCGGCTCGGGAGGGTCCTCCTCCTCCGGCGGCGGCGAGGAGAACGGGGGCAGCCCCCAGGGAGAGGCGAGCGGCACGCCGCGGGCCCGATCGTCGGTGGGGCCCGGCGGGGTGTGCCGGATCCTCGGCTCCTCCGGGGGACGCGGGTCATCGTCATCCGGCGGGTGCCGGGGCGGTTCGCTGGGGCCGGAGGCCACGCGTCGCACCTCCTCGCAAGGGGTTTCCGGACCGTTCCAGTTCGTCCGTCCTCTTTGGACACCTATATGGAGATAAAGCCACCAGGGCAGAGCACGCAGATACCTCTACCCCATCCCGCAGAGACGATCACCTCCGGAATCCCGCGACACCCACAGATTCCAGAGCAACACGTCAAACCCGGAAAGACGAGACCTCTCTAGCGAGATTCGTAGCACCACACGGTGATTTATCCAGAAAAAGTGCCGATTGACCGCTTCCGCGATAGAAAGAGCACCCCCAGCGCGAACACACTCAGCTGCACCACCGTCCCCGACAGCGACTGCCAGGGCACCTCCCCCTGCTCCATCGCCTTCTCCAGTTCCCCCGCCGCCGCGCTCAGCCCGAACGCCGTCATGTTGTTGACCACGTGCAGCGCGATCGGCGCCTCCAGCCCGCCGGTCCGCACCGCGAGGAACCCGGTCACCACCCCGAAGCTGAACACGTCGAGCATCCCGGCCCCGGTGTAACCGTGCAGCGAGACGAAGATCAGCGACCCGATCACGATCGCCCACCAGGGGCTGTTCAGCCGCGACCCCACGGCCTGCACCAGCCACCCGCGGAACAGGTACTCCTCCGTGGCCGCCTGGAACGGCACCAGCAACACGATGATCACCAGCGCGGGCAGGAACCCGCTCCACCCGGCCCACGAGAACCCCGCCTCGTCCCCCCTGCCCGTCAGCGTGAAGGTCAGAACCTGGACAAGCTGCCCCAGAACCACGGCCACGACCGCCACCCCGACGCACTGGAGCAACCACGGCCACCGCAACCGCCCGGCGACCGAGGAGAGCGTCCCCGGCCTGCGGCGCTGGATGAGCGCCGCCGTACCGAAGACCAGCGGCAGCACGAGCGCGATCGACAGCAGCAGGAACACCAGGCCGAGCAGCGGATCGCCGGACAGCTGCTCCGGCCGGTCCGGCGGCGCCGGCATGCCCAGGGCGGCCGAGATGACCACCCCGGCCACCACCACGACCACGCCGACCAGCACGAACGCGAGGGCGACCGTGATGGTGCCGACGATCGGCCGCCAGATCTCACGGGCGCCGTTGCGGGCCAGATGGTCGTAGCGGGCGCCATGCGGTGTTGGGAGAAACCAGGGCATGCGCTGAGGAGGCGGCGGGTAAGGACCCTGCTGCGGAAAGGGCTGGCCGTACGGAATCTGGTTCTCCTGCATCCCATCATTCTGTCCGGCGGGTGAGCATTAGTTCACAGACGGCCCGCCCGAACGGGCGGATTCTTGGGGACGTAGAACGTTTCGACCCTGGGAGCCATCTCATGTCAAGGCTGGGACCTGTCATCACCTTGGCGGCGGGGGCTGTCCTCGCCGCCGGGCTCGGTGTCGCCAGCGTCACCGCGGCCCCGGCGGCCAACGAGAACACCGCCGCCCCGCCGCCGTCGAACGCGGCGACCGCCGAGCCCACCCCAACGCAGACGCAGACGAACACACAGGCCCAGCCGCAGGCGGAGCGGCCGACTCCGGCCCGCGCCGACTACGCCACCCGGATCAAGGGCGGCCTGCTCGCGATCTCCGTCAGGAACGGCAAGGCCATCGCCTACTTCTGCGACGGCAAGACCGAAGCCTGGTTCAAGGGCCCGGCCGCCGACGGCGCCGTCGAGCTGAAGGGCTTCGGCGAGGCCACCGTCTCCGCCGAACTCGGCGGCGGCAAGGCCAAGGGCGAACTGGCCCTCGCCGGCAGCACCGTGGACTTCTCCGCCCCGCTGGTCAAGAAGCCCTCCGGCCTCTACCGCGCGACCGCCGTCGTCAGGGGCGCGCAGGTCAAGGCCGGCTGGATCGTCCTGAAGCGGCCCGACGGCAACGGCTTCTACCAGGTCGGCCTGGCCGTACAAGGGGAGACGCGCACGCCCGCGCCCACCCTCGACCCCGGCACCCCCAACGCCCCGGTCCGCCTGGGCGAGGCCACGCTCTACCCCGAAGACATCGAGGAGATCTCATGACCGCCGTCGAGCACCGCAGCGGAAGCTTCGCGCCGCTGCTGCTGCCCCTGCTGATCGGCGGCCTGGTCATGGTCGCCCTGGGCGTGTACGGCAGGGCCCACACGCCGACCGGCTTCGCGATCGGCCCCGCGGGCTTCTCCGGCGCGCTGGCCATGAAGTCCTGGCTGACCACCGGCGCGTTCGTGCTGGCGTTCGTGCAGGTGATCAGCGCCCTGTCCATGTGGGGCAAGATCGGGGTCAGGATTCCCGCGTCCGTGCACCGCTGGTCGGGCCGGATCGCCTTCGTCCTGACGATCCCGGTCGCCTTCCACTGCCTCTACGCGCTCGGCCTGCAGTACGACGTGCCCCGCGTGATGATCCACTCGCTGCTCGGCTGCTTCTTCTACGGCGTCTTCACCGCGAAGATGCTCGTCCTGCCCAAACGCGGCCTCCCCGGCTGGTCCCTCCCCGTCCTCGGCGGCCTCGCCTTCACCGCGCTGGTCGGGCTCTGGCTCACCTCGTCGTTCTGGTTCTTCACCACGATCGGCGTCAAGGTGTGAAACTCCGGGTACGGCGCAGCCCCGCGGCCCGGCCCTTGGCCGCCACGACCAGGGCCATCTTGCGCGAGGCTTCGTCGATCATCTCGTCGCCCAGCATGACCGCGCCGCGCTTCTCCACGGTGGTGTAGTACTCGTACGCCTCCAGGATCAGCTCGGCGTGGTCGTAATCCTCCTGGGCCGGGGAGAACACCTCGTTGGCCGCCTCGACCTGCAGCGGGTGCAGCACCCATTTGCCGTCGTAGCCGAGCGCGGCGGCCCGGCGGGCGACGCGCTTGTACCCCTCGACATCCTTGATCTGCAGATACGGCCCGTCGATGACCTGGAGATCGTGCGTCCTGGCCGCCATGAGCAGCCGCATGAGGATGTAGTGGTAGGCGTCGCCCTCGACGTAGCCGGGCGGCTGCTCCCCCACGACCAGCGTGCGCATGTTGATCGAGGCCATGAAGTCGGCCGGCCCGAACACCAGCGTCTCCAGCCGCTTGGACGAGCCCGCGATGGCATCGACGTTGACCAGGCCGCGGGCGTTCTCGATCTGGGCCTCGATGCCGATCCCGCCCACCTCGAAGCCCATCGTCTTCTCGATCTGGGTGAGCAGGGTGTCCAGCCAGACGACCTCGGTGGGGTCCTGCACCTTGGGCAGGATGATGCCGTCCAGGAACTGGCCGGCGCCCTCGACGACCTCGATCACGTCCCGGTAGGTCCACTGGGTGGTCAGGTCGTTGACCCGGACCGCGCGCACCTTGCCGCCCCAGTCGCCCTCCCGCAGAGCGGCCACGACGTTCTTGCGCGCCTCCGCCTTGGCCAGTGGCGCGACGGAGTCCTCCAGGTCGAGGAAGACCTCGTCGGCGGGGAGCGTCTGGGCCTTCTCCAGGAAGCGCGGGTTGCTGCCGGGAACCGCGAGAACCGAACGTCGTGAGCGCATGCGCACACCGTAATAGGCGAGGCCCGCGCCGGGCAGGCAGGGTCCCTTCTCCGGCGGCTACCGTCTCTCCGGCGGCACCGTCTCTCCGGCGGCTACAGTCGGAACGTGACCGTCATCGAAGAAGGCGCCAAGAAGTCGAGCGTCCTCTGGCT
The DNA here is from genome assembly GCF_009760925.1 of Nonomuraea typhae. GTDB lineage: Bacteria > Actinomycetota > Actinomycetes > Streptosporangiales > Streptosporangiaceae > Nonomuraea > Nonomuraea typhae. The sequence continues at coordinate 558,833 of NZ_VRLV01000006.1, read as the reverse complement.
CACCCTCGACCGCCCGCGCCTGGCCTGGCACGCCTTCCACGAGGGCGCCGTCTACCTCGTGACCGGCGGCGGCGAGCAGGAACTGCCTGGCCTGGCCGGTCTGGCCGAGGTCCACGTGACGCTGCGCAGCAAGGACAACGGCGCCCTGCTGGCAGAGTTCGACGCGCCGGTGAGCGTGGTCGACGTGGCCGCCGAGCCGGAGGCCGTGGCCACGCTGGCCAAGGAGCGCCTGAACGCCCCCGACACCGAGCACCTCACCGAACGCTGGGCCCGCGACTCGACCGTGATCCGCCTGACCCTGCCCACCACCTGACCGTGCCGTCGTCTGACCCTGCCCGCCGTCTGATCTCTCAGGTGGCTTTGCGGCGCAGGAGCAGCACGTTGTCGGTGCGGGTGGCGGGCCGGCCGTCGGGCGCGGTCATCTCGCGCACGTGCTCCTCGCTGCGCTCCACCTCCCACTGAGCCTGGGGCAGGTCGAGCGCGGCCAGCACCTCCCGCGTGGTCGGGAAGCTCACGTGCGCCGGCATGTCCGGCTGCCAGGACGGCGGGGCCGCGTGCCCCAGCACCAGCAGGACGCCGCCGGGCGCCACCGCCGCGGCCGCGCGCCGCAGGATGTTCTCCCTGGGCATCTCCAGGAAGCTGTGCAGGAATGCCGCCGAGACCAGGTCGTACTCTCCCGCGGGGAAGGTCTCCGCCAGGTCGCGCCATTCGAGCTCGGCCTCCACGCCAGCCTCGGCCACGTGCTGCGCCGCTCGCTCCAGGGCCACGCGGGAGACGTCCACGCCGGTCACGCGCCAGCCCTGCCTGGCCAGCCAGACGACGTCGGCCCCCTCGCCGCAGCCCAGGTCCAGCGCGCGGCCCGGTTTCATGCCCGTGACCTCGCGCACCAGCAACGCGTTGGGCTCGCCGCTCCAGATCCGGTCGCTCTCGCGGTAGCGGTTGTCCCAGTGCTCCTCGTGTTCTTTCACAGGCGCACTCTGCGTCGCCGGAGGCTGAGAAGGCAAATCCCGTTGCCGGTTCAGCAACTCCTACGCCTCGGCGGCCACCTGCCGCTCGCCTGTGAAGGCGTCCTCGACCGGCTGCCGCTTCTCCACCTGACCCGGGCGGGCGGCGGCCGTCTGGGCCAGCAGGGCGCCGGCCAGCACGGTCAGGCCGCCGATGATCTGGAACACCCCCAGCGACTCCCCGAGCAGCCCCCAGGCCACCAGAGCGCCGCCGATGACCTCCAGGGACGCCACGGTCGCCCCCACGGCGGCCGACAGCCGGCGCACCGCGTTCACCCCGAGGATGTAGGCGATCACGGTGGCCACGACGACCATCCACAGGTAGGCGCCCAGCACGGGCAGGGCCAGACCGCCGTTCGGGGCGGTCGTCCCGGTGAAGGCGCTCCAGGGGATGTTCCAGGGCTGCGCGAAGGGCGCGAGGACGACGGCGGCGCCGAGCATGCCCCAGGCGATCAGGCCAAGCGGGTCGATCTCATCCCCGAAGCTATCGTTCATCAGGAAATATCCGGCGCAGCACGCTCCAGCCAGCAAGGCCAGCGCCAGCCCCAGCGCATCCAGGCGCATCCCCTGCCATGCCTCCACCACGACGCCCAGGCCGACGACGGCCACCACCGCCCCGACGAACGCCGCCCGCGGCAGCCGTACCTTGCGCACGAAACGCACCCACACCACGACCATGACCGGCGCCATGAACTCCAGCAGCAGCGCCACCCCCACCGGCAGCCGGGTGATGGCCACGAAGAACAGCGCCTGCACCCCGGCCACCGCCATCACCGCATAGGCGGCGAAGAAGCCCAGCTTGGCCCGCGGGATGCGCAGCGCGGCCGGCCGTACGACGACCAGTGCCGCCAGCAGGAGCAGTCCCGCGCCGGCCATGCGCGCCCAGACCGCCTCGATCGGTGCGAGGCCGGCGGCGATGAGGTACTTGGCCATCGGGCCGGAGAAGGCGAAACAGCACGAGGAGACAAAGGCGATCGCCAGTCCCGCATACCTCGTCATGGAGCACGTCCCATAGGTAATGAGTGTTCTATTCGGTAGATACTTACATGCCCCTTGGGCGAGGCGCAACGGTTCCCGGCGTCCTCTCGTTTAGCCTGCTCAGATGAGGATCTTCGTCGCCCGGCTGGCCGGGACGCCGGTCTTCGACCCCGCCGGCGACCAGATCGGCCGCGCCCGCGACGTCGTCGTGGCCCTGCGCCCCACCGCGGACGGCACCCTGCCGCCGCGTGTGCACGGCCTGGTCGTCGAAGTACAGCCGCGCCGCCGCGTCTTCCTCCCCATCACCCGGCTGCGCTCCGTCGAAGCCGGGGCGATCGTCTTCTCCGGCCAGCTCAACATGCGCCGCTTCGAGCAACGGGTCACCGAGACGCTCGTGATCGGCCAGCTGCTCGACCAGACCGTCACCCTGGACGGCCTGCCGTACGTCGTCTACGACCTCGCGATGGAGCAGGGCAGGAACGAGTGGGCCCTCACCAAGGTCGCCGTCCACAGAAGGGGCAACCGGCGCGAAACCCGCATCGTGGACTGGGGCGAGGTGCGCGGCTTCGACGCCATGCAGCTCGACCAGGGCGCCGCCAGCCTCATCGCCGCCTTCGAGACGCAGCGCGCCGCCGACCTGGCCAGCGCCCTGCACGAACTGCCGCTTAAACGCCGCATCGAGGTCGCCGCCGAGCTCGGCGACGAACGCCTGGCCGACGTCCTGGAAGAGCTGCCGGTCGCCGACCAGATCGGCATCCTCGGCGCGCTGGCGCCCTCCCGCGCCGCCGACGTCCTGGCCGAGATGGGTCCCGACGACGCCGCCGACATCCTCCAGGACCTGCCCGTCAACCAGGCCGCGCAACTGCTGTCGCTGATGGAGCCCGGCGAGGCCGCGCCCGTGCGGCGCCTGCTCGACTACGCCGAGGACACCGCCGGCGGCATCATGACCAGCGAACCCGTCATCCTGCCGCCCAGCGCCACCGTCGCCGACGCCCTCGCCCACATCCGCCAGAGCGACCACACCCCCGCCGTGGCCGCCCAGGTGTATGTCACCCGGCCGCCCACCGAGACGCCCACCGGCGCCTACCTCGGCGTCGCCCACTTTCAGCGGCTGCTGCGCGAACGCCCCTCGATGCTGCTCGGCGCCACCCTCGACCACACCATCGACCCGATCAAGCCCGAGCTCGCCCTGCCCGAGGTCACCTCCTACCTCGCCACCTACAACCTGGTGGCGGTGCCCGTCGTGGACGAAGCGGGCAGGCTGGTCGGCGCGGTGACCGTCGACGACGTGCTCGACCATCTGCTGCCCGAGGACTGGCGGGAACGACATGCCACGTGAGCGACTCGACCAGCCGCGCGAGCTGAAGCGCTCGCTCCGGCCGCACTACGACCCCGAGGACTTCGGCCGGCTCTCGGAACGCATCGCCCGCTTCCTCGGCACCGCCCGCTTCATCGTCTACATGACGGTGTTCGTGCTGTGCTGGGTGCTCTGGAACATCCTGGCGCCCGACGGCCTGCGCTTCGACCCGTACCCGTTCATCTTCCTGACGCTGATGCTGTCCCTGCAGGCGTCCTATGCGGCGCCCCTCATCCTGCTGGCCCAGAACCGGCAGGCCGACCGCGACCGTATCCAGAGCGAACAGGACCGCCAGGCCCAGGAAGCCAGCCAGGCCGAGCTGGAGTTCATCACCCGGGAGATCGCCGGCCTGCGCCTCGCCGTCGGCGAGGTCGCCACCCGCGACTTCATCCGATCGGAGTTCCAGCAGGTCAAGGCCCCTCAGTGAGCCCCAGCTTGTCGAGCATCGCCCGGCACCGGGCGAGATCGTCGGGCGTGAGCAGATCGAGGAACTGGGTGCGGATCCCGCGCAGATACGTAGGTATCGCCGCCGCCAGCCTTCCCTCACCTTGAGGCGTCAGCACGGCGAACAGCCCGCGCGCGTCGCTCGGGCACGCCTCCCGCACCACCAGCCCGTCGCGCTGCAACCTGTCGATGAGCCGCGTCAGCCCGCTGCGCGACAACAACACCCGATCGGCCAGGTCATTCATGCGCAGGCGCCGCTCCGGCGCCTCCGCCAGGTGCGTCAGCACGTCATAGGAGGCCAGCGGCAGATCGTGGGCGACGAGCAGCTCCGCCTCGAGGTGCCGGGCCACCCGCACCTGCGCCCGCTGCAACGCCCGCCAGACCGCCAGCTCCTGGGCGTTGAGGCCCTCGTCGTGCAGAACAGTCACGGAGTAACCTTAGAACGTTGCACGCACATCTAAACAGAGCAGCGACTTGCCTCGGGTTCATACGATGGAACCCGTCATCCATAAACCACGAAGGAGTGCCGAGATTTCCATGGCACCGACGCAGGAACTGGTGACGGCCGCCCTCGCCACCGTCATCGACCCGGAGATCCGCCGCCCGATCACCGATTTGGGCATGGTCAAGAGCGTAGACATCGCCGCAGACGGCGCGGTCCGCGTCGGCGTCTACCTGACCGTGGCCGGATGTCCCATGAAAGACACCATCCGCCGCGACGTGGCCAACGCCGTCTCCAAGGTCGACGGCGTCACCGCCGTGGAGCTCGAGCTCGACGTCATGAGCCAGGAGCAGCGCAAGGAGCTCCAGACCAAGCTGCGCGGCGACCGCGGCCCCGAGAAGGAGATCCCCTTCAACCAGCCCGGCTCGCTGACCCGCGTCTTCGCGGTCGCCTCCGGCAAGGGCGGGGTCGGCAAATCCTCGGTCACCGTCAACCTCGCCGCCGCCATGGCGGCCGGCGGCCTCAAGGTCGGCATCGTCGACGCCGACATCTACGGCCACAGCATCCCGCGCATGCTCGGCGCGGCAGAACGCCCCACCAAGGTCGAGGACATGATCATGCCGCCGATGGCGCATGACATCAAGGTCATCTCGGTGGGCATGTTCAAGCCGGAGGGCAACACCCCCGTCGTCTGGCGGGGCCCGATGCTCGACCGCGCCCTGCACCAGTTCCTCGCCGACGTCTACTGGGGCGACCTGGACGTCCTGCTGCTCGACCTGCCCCCCGGCACCGGCGACATCGCCATCTCCGTCGCCCAGCGCCTGCCCGGGGCCGAGATCCTCGTCGTCACCACCCCGCAGATGGCCGCCTCCGAGGTGGCCGAACGCGCCGGCTCCATCGCCGCTTCGACCCACCAGCAGATCGCCGGCGTCATCGAGAACATGTCCTGGCTCCCCTGCCCGCACTGCGACGAGCGCATCCCGGTGTTCGGCGAAGGCGGCGGCCAGAACGTGGCCGACGCCCTCACCCGCACGCTGGGCGCCCGCGTGCCGCTGCTGGGCCAGGTGCCGCTGGACATGCGGCTGCGCGAGGGCGGCGACGAGGGCAAGCCCCTGGTCCTGACCGACCCCGACTCCCCCGCCGCGGCCGAACTCCGCTCGATCGCGGGCGCTCTCAGCAAGCGCTCCACGAGCATCAAGGGCCTCCAGCTCGGCCTCTCACCGCAACGCGCGTAGTTCTCGAGAGCCGGCTTTTCGGGGCGCCCGCGCCATCGCGGGCGCCCTCCCATTTTTCGGGGTTTGTTACGGCAGGCCACCCCCACGCCATCCGCCGTCGTGGGCGGGCGCCGATCGTGGGGGTCGCTTCTCACGTCGGACGTGGTCCCCGCCGATACGGCCAGATGGTGACCACCTGGGTGGAAACCCGGGACCCGTGGCGTCTTGCGAGGTGCCTGGAAAGCCCCTTCGGCCAGGCGGCCTTGAACCCAGGGAGCTCGGAGGCCCTGGAGCCCAGGGGCCTTGGGGCCTTGGGGGTTAAGTGGCTTCGGGGTCGTACGGGGGGAGTTCGCCGTAGCCGAGTTCTTCCAGAGGCTCCGGGACATAGGCGCCGTCGTTGACCGCGTCCAGTTCGGCCTGGCTGGGCCGGTCGTTCCAGGCGTCCTCGACGTCGTCCAGCAGGTGCTTGCGGACGAAGTTCTTCGGGTTGAGATCAGCCGGGTCGAAGTTGGAGAACTCCGGGCCCAGTCCGGTGCGCAGGTCGTCGCGGGCGGTGGTCGCCAGCCGGCGGAGGTTGCGCAACGTCTGACCGGCCTGCGCCGCAACCTGAGGCAGCTTGTCCGGGCCGAAGACCAGCAGCCCGATGACAATGAGCGCCCCGATCTCCGCCCACCCGAGTCCGAACACCTGGAACTCCTACCGCAGTCCAACTGGATCCGGGGACAACCCCGACCACTCCCAGACTAAGGGCTAACAAGCTCACTTAGAACGCCCACCTGCCTCCAGGCTGCCCGAATCCACCTGGTTCGTACGGGGCCTCCAGGCTCCCGGAGCACCCCCGATCCCCGGTCCTGAGCAGCCACCCAGGAGGTCAACGGCTCGCCGTGACGGCGGGGACCCCGTCCGACGTGAGAAGCGACCCCCACGACCGGCGCCCGCCCACGACGGCGGGTGGCGTGGGGGTGGCCTGCCGTAACAAGCCCCCGAGAACGGGACGCGACAGAAACGGGCCTACCGTAACGAGGCCCCAAGAGCGGGACGCGACAGAAACGGGCCCGCCGTAACCAACCCCCGAGAACGGGACGCGACAGAAACGGGCCTGCGGTAACCGATCCCCTACGAGGGGAGCATCAAGAGGGACTGGGCGTCGGGGTGTCTTCGGCGACGACGGTGAGGGTGGCGGTGCGTTCCTGGCCGCCGCGTTCGTACTTGACCGTGATCTTGGAGCCCGGGGCCTTGGCGCGGATCAGGGCGATGAGTTCGTTGCCGTCCTGCAGGCGGAGGCCGTCGATCTCCAGGATGACGTCGCCGGCCTTCAGGCCCGCCTGGCCCGCGGGGCCGCTCGCGTCCACCGGCTGGCGGCCGCCCTGGGGCTCCGAGGCGATGCGGACGCCCTGGCCGCGGTAGCTGTTGTCCAGCACGATGCCGATCTTGGGGCGCTTGGCCTTGCCGGTCGTGATGAGTTCCTGGACCACGCGGCGCGTCTGGTTGACCGGGATGGCGAAGCCCAGGCCGATGCTGCCGCTCTGGTTGGACGCCGAGCGGCTCAGCGTGGCGATCGCGGAGTTGACGCCGATGACCTCGCCCTTGACGTTCACCAGGGGGCCGCCGGAGTTGCCCGGGTTGATGGCGGCGTCCGTCTGGATGGCGGAGATGTAGGCGGGCTCCTCGCCCGTCTGGCCGCTGTCGTCGCCGGCGATCACGGGGCGGTTGAGGGAGCTGACGATGCCGGTCGTGACCGTGCCGGTCAGGCCCAGCGGGGAGCCGATCGCGATGACCGGGTCGCCCACGACCATCTGGTCGGAGTTGCCCAGCGTGATCTCCGGGGTGCCGAACGTCTCCTCCGGCTTCACCACCGCCAGGTCGGAGCCCGGGTCGCGGCCCACGATGCGGCCGCTGGTGGTCTTGCGGTTGCCGAACATGATCCGGATCTCGCCGCCCTTGGCGGCCATCGCGACCACGTGGTTGTTGGTGACCACGTAGCCGTCCTTGATCAGGAACCCGGAGCCGCTCGCGCCGTCGGTGGTCACGCCGTTGCCCACTTCGAGGGAGACGACGCTGGGCAGCACCCTGGAGGCCACGCCGGCCACCGAGTCGGGGGCGCGGTTGGTGGCGCCCGAGGGGACGGGGCCGAGGGAGTATGACGGGTCGGTGCCGCCGCTGGGGCGGGTGAGCAGGTAGGTGCCGAAGCTCCCCAGACCGGAGGCGATCAGCGCGATCGCCAGTGCCACCGCGATCATGCCGCCGGTGCCCAGGCCCATCTTGCGCGGCTGGCCGCCCATGCCGCCGGCGCCGCCGCCGGGCCCCGGGGGCGGCGGTGCCCAGCCTGTGCCCATGCCCAGGGCGTGCTGGGGTGGGGGCGGGGCGTCGCCGCCGAAGGGCGACGGGGTGCTGTAGACGGCGGTGTCGCCCTGCTGGGGCGGAGAGGTGTAGGAGGCGCCCGCGTAGGAGCCTGAGTACGGCGGGGGGCCGAACGACGGCTGCCCGGACGGGCTGCCGAACCTCGGCTCGGATTCGCCGTTCTGCGGGCTGGCGAACGAAGGCGCCGTTTCCCCCGAAGGGCTGCCGAACGCCGGGCCAACCTCCCCCGAGGGCCTGCCGAACGCCGAGCCGGCCTCCCCCGAAGGGCTCCCGAACGACGGCCCGGAACCTCCTGAAGGGCTGCCGAACGACGGGTTCCCAGCCGGCGGGCCGGAGGCGCCCGAAGGGCCTCCTGCGGGGATCTCTCCCGAAGGGCTGCCGAAGGATCCGGCCGAGCCGCCGTAGGACGACGGCCCGCCGTACGGTGACGGCCCGCCGTAGGAGGACGTCCCGCCGTACGGCGACGCCCCGGGGCCCTCCCCGCCGGAGGAGGGGTTTCCGAAGCTGGGTGGCGCCGGTTCGCCGAAGGAGATGGTGTCCCTCGGCCGACCGGACGGGTCTCCCCAGGAGTCGGCGCCCTGCTCACCGGCGGGCAGGAACTCCGGCCGCTCCTGCGGCTCGGGGTAGTCCGACGGCGTGCGTCCTTCGGTGGGGCGCGTCTCGTCGGTCATCTAGTTCTCACCACTCCTCGCTAGGGCACCGCAATCATGGCGTGACCGCCATACGTGGGGTGTAAAGCCCGTGTAAGGCCGAACCCAGATCGTATGCCCGTCCTGCCGTTGACTACGCCATCCTTCGAGTATCCCAGTCCGGCCCGGATCCGGGTCTCACGGGGTGTTGCCGGGCGCCTGCTGCACTTGGAAGAGTTCGACGGGCGGCGGGGTGCCGGCTTCGGTGGTGTTGTTGACCGCGAGGAAGGTGCCGAGCGCGACCGCGGCGGACACGACGCCCACGGCCACGTATGCGCCGCGGCGCCTACTCCCCCGACCAGGGCCGGAAGAACCACCGAAAGCGTCCCTTCGCGGCCGGTTGTCCAAAGGGGAGATGCTGTGCGGTCCCGGGAGCGGCACTCCTCCAAAGGTCTGCGGGAAAGGGCGCTCTCGCGGCGGAAGCGGCCCTCCTGGCTCGGACATCCGCAGCAGGGACATGGTCAGGTCGGCGGGCATCGCCGGGCCGTCGAGTGAGCGCAGGCGCGACTTGAGCGCCCGCATCGACTCGACCTCCCTTCTGCAGTCAGCGCAGAAGGTCAAGTGGGCAAGCGCCCGTTCTCGGTCGACATGGCCGAGTTCTCCATCGACCAGCGCGGATACACGCTCTCCAAGATGAGACATATCTAGCCTTCCTCCCCACGGATCACGGTCGGGGGGAGTTCAGCGCCGCGGGGAGCCCGATGTTCGAGCGCCTCCCGCAGCTGAGCCCGGCCACGATGAATACGGCTTCGGACCGTACCCAGCTTGACGCCGAGCGTGGCCGCGATCTCCTCGTACGACAGGCCTTCGATGTCACAGAGCACCACGGCGGCCCGGAACTCGGGCGCGAGCGCGTCGAGCGCCGCCTGGACGTCGGCCTCGAAGTGCGCGTCGTCCCATGCCTGCGCCGGTGACGGTTCGCGACCTCGTAGCCGTTCGGCCGCGTCGTCCGCGAGTCCCTCGAACCGGATGCGCTGCTTGCGCCGCGCCATGTCGAGGAACAGGTTCGTCGTGATCCGGTGCAGCCATCCCTCGAACGTTCCGGGGGTGTAGCTGGACAATGACCTGAATACCCGGACGAAGACCTCCTGTGTGAGGTCTTCGGCGTCGTGGACATTGCCGGTCAGCCGGTACGCCAGCCGATAAACGCGCGCGGAATGTGTCCGCACGACCTCCTCCCAGGTGGGAGGAGTCCACTCAGACACCTGGTGGTCGCTTCCGTCCACCAAGGCTCCTCTCTTTGGGACCACCGCTACCGCCATAGTGCCTGGTTTCGTCCCTTCGTGCGCACTGCCTGCCTTCCGGACCGGCAAAGCCCGTTTAAACCTGCAACGCCTTAGGAGCGACTTGAGTTCCCGTCCGGGCGTGTCTCCCCTAGGCTGCGATCGGTGACCAATCGCATGAAAGTGGGGGGAGGGGGCCGATGACCAGCCCGGTAGAGGCCACTCTGGCCTATGCGGAGCAGTTCCATCAGGAAGATGAGGTGCTTCACGCGGCGCGGCAGCGCGGCCAGGAGATGGGTGCGGTGCCCATCCTTCCCGGAGGCGGTGCGGCGCTCTGCTTTCTCGCCACGGCGCTCAACGCCAAGTCCGTCGTCGAGATCGGCACCGGATGCGGCGTGTCGGGGTTGTGGCTGCTCCGTGGCATGCGTTCCGACGGCACGTTGACCAGTGTGGACGTCGAACCCGAGCATCAGCGGCTGGCCCGCCAGGCGTTCGCCGACGCCGGGTTCTCCGGCGGGCGCGTGCGGCTGATCACCGGACGCGCCCTCGACGTGCTGCCCCGGCTGTCGGACGGCGGGTACGACATGGTCTTCGCCGACGGGAAGAAGCAGGAGTACTCCGACTACCTGGCCGAAGCGGTGCGGTTGTTGCGAGTGGGCGGCATCGTGGCCTTCGACAACGCCCTGTGGCACAACCGTGTGGCCGATCCCACACAGCGCGACCCGGACACGGTCGCCCTGCGCGAGCTGGGCAAGCTCGTGCAGGGAGACGACCGGCTCCGGCCGGTGATGATGCCGCTGGGCGACGGCCTGCTGGCCGCGGTGAAGCTCGCCGACTGAAACACCAGCGGGTGAAGCTCGCCGACTGAAACACCAGCGGGTGAAGCTCGCCGACTGAAACACCAGCGGGTGAAGCTCGGCGACTGAAACGCCGGCGGGTGGAGCTCACCCGCCGAAGCTCAGCGACTGAGCCACTCCACGAGGAGGCGGACACCGAAGCCGGTGGCGCCCTTGGTCAGCACGCCCTCGTCCACCGTGCTGCGCCCGACCCCGGCGATGTCCAGATGCGCCCACGGCCGCTTGCCGGCGAACTCCCGCAGGAACAGCGCGGCCGTGATCGACCCGGCGCCGAAGCGGTTGCCGCTCTCGATGTTGGCCAGGTCGGCCACGGACGACTCCAGCGCCGGCCGGTAGTCCTCGATCAGCGGCATGCGCCACAGCCGGTCGTCGCTGGCCTGACCGGCGGCGAGCAGCTCGCGGGCCAGGTCGTCCGTGGAGGCGTAGACGGCGCCCACGTTGCGGCCCAGGGCCACGCTGATCGCGCCGGTGAGCGTGGCGATGTCCACGATGGCGTCGGGAGCGAGCCGGTCGTCGGCGTAGGCGAGGGCGTCGGCCAGGACCAGGCGGCCTTCGGCGTCGGTGTTGAGCACCTCGACCGTCCGCCCGCCGTAATGGGTGATCACGTCGCTGGGCCGCTGCGCGCTGCCGGAGGGCATGTTCTCGGCGGCGGCGACCAGCCCGGTGACCCGGACGCCGGCCCCCAGCTTGGCCAGGGCGGAGACGACGGCGATGACGACCGCGCCGCCGGCCATGTCGGTCTTCTGCACCTTCATGTTGTCCGACGGCTTGAGCGAGAGCCCGCCCGAGTCGAACGTGATGCCCTTGCCCACGAGCACCACGTGCCTGGTGGCGCCCGGCGGGTCGTAGGAGAGCTGGATGAGCCGCGGCGGGTGCGCCGAGCCCCCGCCCACGCCGAGGATGCCGCCGAAGCCGCCGGCGCGCAGGTCGGCCTCGTCCCACACCCGCACCGGCAGGCCCTGCTCGGCGGCGCGCTCGGCCATCCAGGCCGGGTTCTTGACCGACGCGGGCGTGTTGGCCAGGTCGCGGGCGAGCGCGACGGCCTGGGCGACGATCTCGCCCCGCCGTACCGGCTCCTCCGCGGCGCCGGCGAACACCAGCGCGCCGACCGGCTTCTTGCCGGGCGCCGAGGTGACCTTGAAGGTGTAGGCGGCGAGCAGCGCGGCCTCGGCGAACGCGGCGGCGTCGCCGTCGGGAACCACGACGGTGAGCTCGGCGCGGCCCTTGGCCCGGCGCGTCAGGGCCGCGGCGGCCTTGCGCAGAGCCTTCGGCGAGCCGTCGCCGACGCCGTAGAGCAGCACCCGCCCGACGCCCGTGCCGCGCGCCACGGGCACGTCGACGATCTCGCCCGCCTCGCCCTTGGCCTCGTAGTGCGCCAGCAGCGCCGCCGCCGGCAGGGGAAGGTCGGGGGCCGCCGCCGGGCTCAGGTCGGAGGTGTACGGCACGGCCAGCAGTTCGGCCTCGGCGGGGGCGGCTGCGACCACGGACGCGGTGGTCTCGATGGGCACGGGTTCATCTCTCCAAACACATCAATGGCCCTGGCGCGGAGGCACGCCAGGGCCCTCGATCGAAGCTTTCTCGGGCAGTCTCAGCCGACGACGTTCTTCAACGCCTCGCCGAGCGCCTGTGCCTCGTCGGCGGAAATCTCCACGACGAGCCGGCCGCCACCCTCCAAGGGGACCCGCATGACAATGCCGCGTCCTTCCTTGGTGACCTCGAGCGGACCATCGCCGGTCCGCGGCTTCATCGCCGCCATGCGTGTATCCCTTCCTGCCTTGGGCTCCCGCGGCCCGCGACCGCCGGCCCCCCAGGAGGGCGGTCGGCGCATTCACGTCTTCTGTGATGTCCTATTCTCCCGCATCGAGAGCCCTCATGGGTAACGATCTCCTCCCAGAATGCGTTGTCCAGGGGTGCGAAGACGGCCAAACTGGACTTCGTGCACGCTCGCGCCGCTCTGTTCGACCTGTACGGAGACCACCTGCGATCACGCGGTGGACAGGTGTCCGTCGCCGCCCTCGTACGGCTCATGAAGCCCCTGGAAATCGCCGCTCCGGCCGTGCGCACGGCCGTTTCGCGCATGGTCAGGCAGGGCTGGCTGACGCCGCTCAGGCTGCCGAACGGACCCGGCTACGGACTCACTCCGAAGTGCGTCAGGCGTCTTGATGAGGCAGCACTGAGAATTTACCGAGCTGGGACGCTCGGGTGGCGGGGCCGCTGGCACGTGATCGTCTTCGGGCCGGTCAGGGACCGTCCGCGGCGGGAGCGGCTGCGCGCGGACTTGACCTTCCTCGGGTACGCGGCGTTGTCGGAGACCACGTGGATCGGTCCACGCTCCTCGGTCGAGCTGGACATCCTGCTCGAGGGCGAGGGAGTGGTGGCCGACCGCTTCGACGCCGCGCTGGAGGGCGACCCGCGCGAACTCGTGGCCCGCGCCTGGGATCTGGACGCGATCGCCGCCGCCTACGAGCGCTGGCTGGCCGAGGCGGAGACCCTGGTGGGCGCGCTGCCGGACGACGCGCCGGACGATCGCGTCTTCGCCACGAGAAGCCTTCTGGTGCACGGCTGGCGCAACTTCCTGTTCCGCGACCCGGGCCTGCCCGCCGAGCTGCTGCCGTCGGGGTGGCCGGGCGAGAAGGCGCGGGCATATTTCGAGCAGGAGGCCGCTCGCCTGCTGCCCAGAGCCGCCGCATTCGTCGACCACAACCTGGAGATGCTGTGATCCGATACGACCTCACCGACGGGGTGGCCACCGTCACGCTCGACCGCCCCGACGCGATGAACTCGCTGACGGCCGAGCTGAAGACGGCACTGCTCGACGCGCTGCGCCGGGCGGCGGAGGATCCGGCGGTGCGGGCGGTGCTGCTGACCGGCTCCGGCCGGGCCTTCTGCGCGGGCCAGGATCTGCGTGAGCACGCCGGCAACCTGGAGGCGGGCCGCGGCCTGGCCGGGACCGTGCGCGAGCACTACAACCCGATCGTGGAGCTGATCACCACGATGCCGAAGCCGGTCGTGGCGGCGGTGAACGGCGTGGCCGCCGGGGCGGGCGCCTCGCTGGCCTTCGCCTGCGACCTGCGGGTGGCCGCGGAGAAGGCGAAGTTCGCGATGGCGTTCTCCGGGATCGGCCTGGTCCCGGACTCGGGCGCCTCCTGGACGCTGCAGCGCCTGGTCGGCCCGGGCCGCGCGGCCGAGCTCCTGCTGCTGGGCGAGCCGCTGGAGGCCGGGCGGGCGCTGGAGCTGGGTGTGGTGACGCGCGTGGTGCCCGCGGAAGACGTGCTGAAGACCGCCCACGAGCTCGCCGTACGGCTGGCGCAGGGCCCCACCAAGGCGTATGCGGCCACCAAGCGTTCGCTCGCCTACGCCGCCACCCACACGCTGCCCGAGGCGCTGGAGCTGGAGGCGGTGCTCCAGGACGAGTGCGCGGCCACGGAAGACCACCTCAACGCCACCCGCGCCTTCCTCAACAAGCAGAAACCCGCCTTCGAGGGACGCTAGACACCGACTTTGGTCGGTCCCCGCTAGCCCGACGGCCGATCCGGACCGCCCGCCGTACTGCCTAGGGTCGGAGGCATGTCACTCAAGGGCCTGCCACCGGCGCTGGGACTGCTGGTCCTGGCTCCGCTCTGTGCCGAGTACCTCAGCGGCTACGACGCGGCCGCCCTGCCGATCCGCGAGGCGGCTCGCCGGGCGGGCCGGGGCTGGCGGCCTGAGCGCCTACCTGTCGCTGCACTGGATCGCCGGGCACGTGATCTTCAGCATCTGCGCGCCGATCCCGATCGTGGAGTCGTTCGTGCGGCCGGAGCGCAGGACCACGCCGTGGCTCGGCTGGTTCGGCACGCTCGTCACGGCGGTGGCCTTCATCGGGGCCGCCCCGTTCGTGGTCCAGCGGCATCTGGAGACCGAGGACTTCGTCCCGTCCACCGGTCAGCTGGCCGGCGCGGGCGCGGTGGTGCTGGGCAGACTGGTCCCCGGTCCATCGGCTGGCCACCGCGGGCGCGGCGCTGCCGATCTCGGCCGTGGGCGCGTTCGTCACCGAGCCGCTGGGTGACGTCTCCACCGCGGCCAAGCTGGGGCACAATATCGCCTTCGCCCTCGGGCTGGTCATCCTGATGGTCCTCGCCCGAATTCTTCTCGCACGAAAGAAAGCACGATGCCTTCCTCCTCCGACCCGACCGTCGTGACGCTGCCGGTCCTGCACCGCGTCCTGATCTGGCTCGGCGCCCCGCTGGTGGGCGCCGTCCTCGGCTGGCTGCTGAAGCTGGCGATCGAGTGGGCGGCGACGTGGCCGTGGGTCCCGTTCGAGAAGCCGATCAAGCTCGTGGCCGGGCTGAGCGAGCCGCACCTCACGATCGGCGCGCTCGCGCTGGGCCTCGTGGCCGGGCTGGTGCTGGCGTTCCTGTTCATCGCCGACTACGTGGGCGTCGTGGTCGATGACGACCGGGCCGTGTTCACCCACGGCGACGACCGCCAGGAGGTACGGCGGGCCGAAGCGGCGGCCGTCTTCCTCGACGGCAAGCACCTCGTGGTCCAGGGACACCAGACGGAGGAACTGGTCAGGACGCGCGGCGAACTGCCCGAAGCGGCCGACCTCGAGCGTGCCTTCCTGGCCCACGGCTACCCGTGGGTGAGCGGGGACCCTCTGGCGGCCGAGTTCCGGCTGTGGGCCGACGGCCATCCCGACCTGGACGCCGCCGCCCACTCCTACATGCGGCTGCGGGCCAGGGCCCTGGAGAAGGACCAGAAGGACGACGCCGGCGAACTGCGGGGCGAGCTGGCCCGGCTCGGCGTGGTGGTGCGCGAGGAGGGCAAGAAGCAGTACTGGCGCCGGCTGCCTAGCGGCCCGTCCTGACCACGCAGCCGGCGATGTGGTCGTTGACCAGCCCGATCGCCTGCATCAGCGCGTAGGCGGTGGTCGGGCCGACGAAGCGGAAGCCGTTCTTCTTCAGTTCCTTGGCCAGCGCCTTCGAGCCCGGCGTGATGGCGGGGACGTCGGCCATCGACGCCGGCACCGGGGCGTCCGGGTCGGCGTGGCGCCACACCAGCTCCGACAGCCCGCCGGGCAGGTCCAGCGCCGCCTGCGCGTTGGCGATGACCGCCTCGACCTTGGCCCGGTTGCGCACGATGCCCGCGTCGGCGAGCAGCCGCTCCACGTCCCGCTCGGTGTAGGCGGCCACCTTCTCGATCACGAACCCGTCGAAGGCGTTGCGGAAGTTCTCCCGCTTGCGCAGGATCGTCAGCCACGACAGCCCCGACTGGAACGCCTCCAGCGAGACCCGCTCGAACACGAGGTCGTCGCCGTGGACGGGGCGGCCCCACTCCTCGTCGTGGTAGGCGGTGTACATCGGGTCCGCCATGCCGGTCCACCAGCAGCGGATCACCTCGGTCACGGACGCTCGTCCTCCGCCTTGGGCTCGCCCTTGTGCACCAGCACGTCCCCGGGCCGCGGCTGCGTTCGGTCGGAGGGCTCGTCCACGGGCGCTTGGCCGGAGGCGTCGGCATGGGGCGCGGTGCCGTCCTCAGGTGCTGTAGTGCCTGTAAGACCGTCCTGGGGCGGGGCGTCGCCAGGCTGAAGGTCCGCGCCTTCCCCGACCGGCGGCGCCTCCACCTGCTCGGCAGGCTGCGTGTCCGCGGGCGCTGCGGGCTCGCCCTGCTCGGTCAGCGTCCGGTCCACCGCGGGCGGCTCGTGCTCGGTGCGGATCCCGGCCCCCGGCGCCGCGTACACCTCCTGCCGCGCCTGCAACCGCCCGGCCAGCAGTTCGGAGACGCGCTGCTCCAGCACGGCGATCCTGGTGTCGCGCTCGCTGATGGCGCTGGCCGCCCGCCGCAGGGTCTCATCGACGCTCTGCGTGTGGTATCCGACCAGGTTGACCGGCAGCTGAAGCGCCATGAAGTCGACCGCCGTCAACTGCCCGGGCTCGGGCAGATCGAGCGGCGGGACATCCGGCGGGAACTCGGTCAGCTCACCGCCCTTGCCTAGGGAGACCAACACCACACAGGCGAGGATGGCGAGCGCGGCGATGGCGAGTACGACCAGCACATTGGCATCGTACTCATACGATCGAGACATGCAGCCCACAGTTCTCGCGCCGGGCACGCGAGTCGACCCCTCCTGGACGCCGGTCAGCTCCCCCGCCGAAGCCGCCCACCTGGTCTCGGCCGGGGTGACCGTGGTGGTGGAGCTGCCGTCCGGCCTCAACGCGGCCCTGGCCGTGGCCTCCGTCTTCCGCTGGTACGGCGCGCAGGTCTTCGTCACGGCCCATCAGGACGAGGTACGGCAGGCGCTGGACATGACCGACTCCCTGGCCGGCCGCCGCCCGCCCGCGCTCACCCGGCGGGGCCTGGCCTAGGGCTCCTCGAGCTCGGCGACGCTGGGCCGTACCGGCTTGGCGCTGCCCTCGAGGTGGGCGAACGCCTCGTCGACGGTCGTGGTCCAGGCGATGGCGTCGAAGACGTCGGCGCGCGTGAACCCGGCCTCGTGCATGTTCTCGATCAGCCGGCGGAGCGGGTCGTAGAGGCCCCAGGGGTCCAGGATGACGAGCGGGCGGTCGTGGATGCCGAGCACGCGGGCCGTCCAGATCTCGAACAGCTCCTCCAGCGTCCCGATGCCGCCGGGCAGCACGAGGAAGGCGTCCGAGCGGGCGTCCATGGCGGCCTTGCGCTCGCGCATGCCGGTGGTGACGATCAGCTCGTCGGAGTCGTTGTCGGCCACTTCGATGTCGACCAGCACCTGCGGGATGACGCCCACGGTGCGCCCGCCGGCGGCCCGGGTCGCGGCGCCGACGGCTCCCATGCAGGAGACGGTGGCGCCGCCGCTGACGAGCGTGTGCCCGCGGCCGGCCAGCTCGGTGCCCACGTCGGTGGCGAGGTCGATGTACTTTTGGTCAATTTTCTGGCTGGAAGCACAAAAAACGCAGACATTCACGACATGTCAGCTTATGCGGCCTTGTTGACCGGCTACTGCGGCTCGGCGGGCTGGGCGGCCACGGCGCGCAGTTCCTCGCGGCGGGCGGCATCGGCGTCGGCGATGATGCGGACGGCCTCGTCCACGTCGTCGGTCAGGTGCATCAGCTCGAGGTCCTGAGCGGCGATCTTGCCGGTGCCCAGCAGGGTGGTCTTGATCCAGTCGACCATGCCGCTCCAGAAGGACGTGCCCATGAGCACCACCGGGAACGAGGTCACCTTGTGCGTCTGGACCAGCGTCAGCGCCTCGAACAGCTCGTCCAGCGTGCCGAAGCCGCCAGGCAGCGCGATGAAGCCGCACGAGTACTTCACGAACATCGTCTTGCGCACGAAGAAGTAGCGGAACTCGATCCCGAGGTCCACGTAGTCGTTCATCTTCTGCTCGAACGGCAGCTCGATCCCCAGCCCCACCGAGACCGCGCCGTCCACCTCGGTGGCACCCCGGTTGGCCGCCTCCATCACGCCGGGACCGCCGCCGGTGATGACCGCATAGCCGGCCTCGGCCAGCGCGCGGCCGAGGTCCACGCCGAGCTGGTAGTCCTCGGCGTTCTCCGGCGTGCGGGCCGAGCCGAAGACGGTGACCGCCGGCGGCAGCTCGGCCAGCTGCCCGAAGCCCTCCACGAACTCGGCCTGGATGCGGAGCACCCGCCACGGATCCATGTGCACCCAGTCGGTGCTGCCCTGCCGGTCGAGCAGGCGCTGGTCGTGGGTGGATTCGGGGACGAGCTTTCCGCGTACTACCGCCTGACCCTGGCGGCGCTCGGGACGTGACTGCTTCATGCGGGTCACGCTATCCCTCCGGGCCGCGCATCCGGGCGAATCCCGGCTTACGGCCGCACGAAGAGGGCGAAGCCGCAGGTCAGCGCCCAGGTGAAACCGATCAGAAAAATCTTTGAGGAAGGAGGAACCGAAATTCGCGGACCCTGCGTCTAATCGGCGAGGGTGCTGCTCGGGACTGAAAGTGGCTCTCCCCGCCAAATGGCCGGCGAGGAGAGCCACTTTCACGTTTAGGCCCGGATCCTACGCCAGCCAGTCCAGCATCGCACGCTCTCCGTCGGCGATCTGGGCCAGCGACACGTACTCCCCTTGCTGATGGGCGAGGTTCGGATCCCCGGGACCGTAGTTCACGGCGGGGATGCCCAGCGCGGAGAAGCGAGCCACGTCGGTCCAGCCCAGCTTGGCCCGCGGCTCGCCGCCCACCGCGGCCGTGAAGGCCGCCGCGACCGGATCGGTCAGCCCGGGACGGGCGCCGGGGGCGGCGTCGGTGAAGCTCACCTCGAAGCCGTCGAAGACCTCCAGCACGTGCCGCTGCGCCTGCTCGACCGTGAGATCGGGGGCGAAGCGGTAGTTCACCGTCACCACGCACGCGTCCGGGATCACGTTGCCCGCCACGCCGCCGCGCACGGCGACCGCGTTCAGCCCTTCGTGGTACTCCAGCCCGTCCACCACCGGCAGCCTGGCCTGGTAGGCGTTGAGCCTGGCCAGCACCGGCTCGATGCCGTGGATGGCGTTGACCCCGAACCACGACCGGGCGCTGTGGGCGCGCTTGCCCGGCACGTGGACCTCGGCCCGCAGCGTGCCCTGGCAGCCGCCCTCGATGACGCCGTCGGTCGGCTCCATGAGCACGGCGAAGTCGGCGGCCAGCAGGTCCGGGCGCTCGGCGGCGACCCGGTTGAGCCCGTTGCGCTCGGCCTCGACCTCCTCGCAGTCGTAGAAGACGTAGGTGACGTCGCGGTTCGGCGCGGGCAGCAGGGCGGCCAGCCGCAGCGCGACGGCCACGCCCGCCTTCATGTCGGAGGTCCCGCAGCCGTAGAGGCGGTCGCCCTCGACCCGGCTGGGCAGGTTGCCGGCGACCGGGACGGTGTCGAGGTGCCCGGCGATCAGCACCCGCTCCGCCCGCCCGAGCGCCGTGCGCGCCACGACCGTCTCCCCCAGCCGCTCCACGCTCAGGTACGGCAGGGCGCGCAGGGCCTGCTCGACCAGGTCGGCCAGGGCCTTCTCGTGCCCGCTGACCGACTCCACGTCGACGATCGCGGCGGTCAGCGCGCCCGCGTCCAGGCTCAGGTTGAGCATGAGTCCCCTCTTCTCAGGCGTTGACGCCGTGCTCACGCAGCACGTCGTTGAGCGCGGCCTTGTCGTGCCGCTCCCCGGGCTCCAGCTTCTTCAGCACCAGCACGCAGGGCAAGCCGAAGGTGCCGCCGGGGAACTCCTTCTGGCGCGTTCCACCGACGGCCACGCACCAGTCGGGGATGCGCCCGCGGCCCAGTTCCTCGCCGGTCCGCACGTCGATGACCGGGATGGAGGCCGACAGGATCGTGCCCGCGCCGACCACGGCCCCGCGGCCCACCCGGGCGCCCTCGACGATCATCGCCCGGCTGCCGATCAGCGCGTCGTCCTCAACCACCACCGGCACCGCGTTCGGCGGCTCCAGCACGCCGCCGATCCCGGCCCCGCCCGACAGGTGCACGTTCTTACCGATCTGCGCGCACGAGCCGACCGTGGCCCACGTGTCCACCATCGTGCCCTCGTCGACGTAGGCGCCGATGTTGGTGAAAGAGGGCATGAGCACCACGCCGGGCGCCAGGTAGGCGCCCCAGCGCGCGATCGCGCCCGGCACCACCCGCACCCCGTCGAACGTCGTCTTCAACGGCTGCCTGTCGTGATGCTGGA
This sequence comes from Nonomuraea typhae, assembly GCF_009760925.1. Taxonomy (GTDB): domain Bacteria; phylum Actinomycetota; class Actinomycetes; order Streptosporangiales; family Streptosporangiaceae; genus Nonomuraea; species Nonomuraea typhae. The sequence goes on along the minus strand of NZ_VRLV01000006.1, from coordinate 538,637 downwards.
AGTCGCCGACCTGCGACCTGGCCATCTGGAGCACCTTGAAGCTGAGCAGGATCGCCCGTTTGGCCCGCTCGTCCACCAGAACCTCGCCGTCCTCCACCCGGGCCACCCTCGCCTTGCCGGTGTCCAGCAGGTCGATGGCGGAGACGATCACGTTGCGCGCCGTGAGGTCGCCCGGCGACAGCTCCGCGCGACGCTCCCACAGCTCATCGACCGCGGAAGGCAGCGGAGAGGACATGCTCTGGTGACTCATGGCCCCGGAGCCTATCTGGCCGGGTAGGTTTTTCAGGGTGCGCCTGCGCTACTCCCGTGGAGTCCTGACCATCGCCGCGATCGTCGTCGTGCTGGCGGTGGCCATCACCGTGGGCTTGATCAACTTGCTCAGGACGGTGACGCCTCTGCGCGAGGTCGTGGCCGGCTGCACCGTCCGCACTCCCGAGGGCGAACTCGACCTCGACGTCGAGCAGGCCCAGGTCTCCGCCACCATCGCCGCCGTGGCGGCCCGCCGTAAGCTGCCCGAGCGGGCGGTGGTGATCGCCTACGCGACGGCGCTGCAGGAGTCGAAGTTGTTCAACCTCGACCACGGCGACCGCGACTCGCTCGGCGTCTTCCAGCAGCGCCCCTCCCAGGGCTGGGGCAAGCCCAAACAGCTGATGGACCCGGTGTATGCGACGAACAAGTTCTTCGCCGCGCTGGTGAAGGTGAAGAACTACCGCAAGCTCCCGCTGGCCGAGGCGGCCCAGGAGGTTCAGCGCTCGGCGGGAGGCTACGCCTACGCCCCGCACGAGCCCGACGCCAAGATCCTGGCCGCCGCCTTCACCGGACGGGTCCCGAGGGCGCTGCACTGCACCTACCCGGAGCCGGCCGCCACCCCGAGCCCCGCGGCCCGGCCCCGCACCGACGAGGCCCGCCGCCAGCTCGCCCGCGCGCTGGGCAGCACGGCCGTCACCACGGAGAAGCGGGGCTGGCTGGTGGCCGCCTGGTCGGTCGCGCACGCCCAGAAGTACGGCTTGCGGAGGGTCGATTACCGCGGCGTGTCCTGGCGGGTCGAGGAGGTCAGCGACGGCTGGAAGCCCGGTGGGAAGTCCTCCACCACCGAAGTCGTCCTGTCCTGAATCCCCCGCCTCCGGGCACGGGCTGCGAGGTTGCCCGCAAGGCCGGGCAATGCGCGGCATTTGCCGGCAATCGCGCAAGGATTGCGCTAGGGACCGGTGCTGACGATGGCGATCGAGCCCGGGGTGAGCGGCTGCGCGTAGGCGGCGGTCCAGGGGGCGCCCTGGACCCGCTCGAAGGAGAGCAGGCGGCCGTCGGCGGCGCGGTAGTCGGCGAAGTCCAGCAGGCCGCGGTCGGGGTGGCCGGTGTCGCCCTCCGAGCGGAAGGCGGCGGTCCCCCGATCCACCGGGAAGAACTCCACACCCTCCATGATGATCATACTCTTGGCCGGGATCATGCCCTGCGTGGGCACCTCGGTCCAGACCAGGACCTCCAGGTGGGGCGGGTCGCCGGAGACCAGGCCCTGGCGGACCTCCACGGTGAGCCAGCGGGCGACCCGGCTGCCGTCGTCCAGCAGGAACTCGGTCCACTGCTGGCCCTGGAGGGAGACGTGCAGGGCGCCGCGCACCCGCGACCGGACGCCGTGCACCTCGACGCGGTCGCCGACCCGGATCTCCCGCGGATCGTCGTAGTCGGCGCCCGTCTGCGCGGACGCGCTCACCGGAGCGGGCATGGGGCTCGGCACCACCACGGACTCGATGGACGGAGGCGTGGCCGAGCGGCCCCTCCTGTCCTGCCGCATGGTGGCGACGAAGGCACCCAGCAACAACAGGACGGTGGCGATGCTCAGCCCGAGTACGACCCAGGAGGTCACGCTCATCGTCCAGCTCGCTCCGCTCGCGGTCTGCCTCGGCAAACGCCCTGTATCTACTTATGTCTACGTACGACGCGCGATCCTACTGGAGGCGGCGCACCGCCGCACCGATGCGCTCGTCGGTGGCCGTTACCGCGATGCGAACATGCCGTTCACCTGCGGTTCCATAGAAATCCCCCGGCGCGACCAAAATCCCTATTTCGGATAGCCGTCCCACCTGGTCCCACGCGGGCTCGCCGTTCGTGGCCCACAGGTACAGCCCGGCGGTCGAATGCTCGATCTGCCAGCCCGCCTTCTCCAGCGCCGGACGCAGCAGCGCACGCCGCGCGGCGTACCGCTTCCGCTGCTCGTCGGCGTGGGCGTCGTCGCCGAACGCGGCGGTCATCGCCGCCTGGACCGGCCGCGGCATCAGCATGCCCGCGTGCTTGCGCACCTCCAGCAGCCGCTTGACCAGCGCGGGATCACCGGTCACGAACCCGGCCCGGTATCCGGCCAGATTGGAGCGCTTCGACAGCGAGTGCACCGCCAGCAGCCCCTCGTGGGAGCCGTCGCAGACGTCCGGGTGAAGGATGGAGATCGGCCGCTCCTCCCAGCCGAGCTCGAGATAGCACTCGTCGGAGGCGACCACGGCGCCACGCTCACGCGCCCAGGCCACGACCTTGCGCAGATGCTCGGCGGGCAGCACCCGGCCCGTGGGATTGCCGGGCGAGTTCACCCAGACCAGGTCGACCGGCTCCGGCCCGAGCGCGAGCAGCCCGTCGGCCGCGGTGCCCTCGGCCCCGGCCAGCCGCGCGCCGACGTCGTAGGTCGGGTAGGCCAGCTCGGGAAAGACCACCCGCCGCGCCCCGAGATAGGTCGGCAGCCAGGCCACGAACTCCTTGGACCCGATCAGCGGCAGCACGTCGTTCTGCGCGACGCTCACCCCGTGCCGGCGCGCCAGCCACCCGGCCGCCGCCTCCCGCAGCTCCTTGGTGCCATGGGTGAGCGGATAACCGGGGCTGTCGGCCGCCTCGACGAGGGCGTCCTGCACGATCCGCGGCACCGGGTCGACCGGGGTGCCCACGGAGAGGTCCACGATCCCGTCGGGGTGCGCGGCGGCCCGCGCCTTGTGCGGCTCCAACCGGTCCCACGGGAAGTCAGGCAGGCTGTTCACGCCCCTCACCCTAGTGGCAGCGCCGGGCTCGTTCTTTCCTTACGGCGAAGCCCTCACGCCGCCTGCCGGCTCCTCCTTTACGGCGAAGCCGCCCCCACGCCACCCGCCGCAGCGGGCGGGCGCCGATCGTAGGGTCGCTTCTCACGTCGGACGGGGTCCCCGCCGCCACGGCGCACCTGAGCCATGGCGACGGGAACCCCGTCCTTGCCGGTCGAAGCCGGTGAAGTCGTTGCCCACCCAGGTGGTCAACGTGAGCCGTTGCGGCGCTCAGCCACGTCCGACGTGAGAAGCGACCCCCACGACCTGGGCCCGCTCACGGCGGCGGGTGGCGTGGGGGCGGCTTCGCCGTACCGGATAGCGCCACGATCGGCGGCGCTGTCACGACGGCGGGGCGCCGGAACGGCTAGTGCTCGTCGGTGGCCTGGGGTGGCAGGGCCGCGATCAGAGGATGGTCGCTTTCGATCTTGCCGACCTTGGACGCGCCCCCGGGCGAACCCAGTTCCTCGAAAAAGTCGACGTTGGCCTTGTAGTAGTCCTTCCATTGGTCAGGAAGGTCGTCCTCATAGAAGATCGCCTCGACGGGGCACACAGGCTCACAAGCGCCGCAGTCCACGCACTCGTCGGGGTGGATGTAAAGCATGCGCTCGCCCTCGTAGATGCAATCGACGGGGCATTCCTCGATGCACGCCTTGTCAAGGACGTCCACGCAAGGCTGCGCGATGACGTAGGTCACCTCGAGCTCCTTCTTCTCCGCACCATGGCATGACTTCGACCGCGGTTTGCTAGCCCTAGTATTGCCGGGCCAGCCCGGTGGCCGGAACGGAGGGTGCCAAACTCATGGCCGCTCGCTTCACAATCAGGGTGACACCTGCGGATGTTGGGGGACGGATCACCACACGGAGGCGGGTTCCGGGCGGGTTCCGCGATGCGGTAGGAATTCTCGAATCGTGGGACGACGGTGTGCTCAAGGTTCGTAAACGGGACGGCACGCTTGTGGAGATTCCCGAGGATTCCCTGGTCGCGGCCAGGGTGGTCCCGGCCGCGCCTCCTCGACCTGGGCGGATGTAGCGGCAAGTATTCGTTGTGTGACAGTACGTACCTGCGCCGCCGTAACCGCCCTTCTCGTCAGCGCCGGGTGCGGCGCGTCGACGACCCAGGAGAAACCGCTGCCGCCGGTGAACGTGAAGGCCGCCTCGATGAAGGACGGGTTCACGAACATGGAGCGGCTCGTCCAGTCCGCCCAGAAGGAGGGCGCGCTCAACGTCATCGGGCTCTCCCGCGACTGGGTCAACTACGGCGAGATCATCGACACCTTCGCCGACAAGTACGGCATCAAGGTCAACGAACTCGAGCCCAAGGCCAGCAGTGCCCGCGAGATCCAGGCGGCGGCGCAGCTGAAACCGGACGTGTTCGACCTGACCCTGGACGTGGCCGTGGCCGGCGCGGCCGGGTTCGCGCCCTACAAGGTCCAGGACTGGCAGGATCTGCCGGACCACGTCAAGGACCCGAAGGGCGCCTGGTACGGGGCCTACGGCGGGTACATGTCGATCGGCTACGACCCCCGCAAGGTGAGCGCGCCGGCCTCGTTCGCCGACCTGGCCCGCCCCGGCTACACCGTCGCCCTGGCCGGTGACCCGCTCAAGGCGGCCTCGGCGTTCAACGGCGTGATGGCCGCCTCGATGCGGTCCGGGCCGCCGATGCCGGAGCGCGGCGTGGACCTGTTCGCCAAGCTCAAGCAGAGCGGCAGGCTGACCGAGCCGGCCACGGCCAACGTCGTCGTGGACTGGGATCACCTCAACGCCGCCCGCGCCGCCGAGAACCCGGAGGCGTGGAAGGTCACGATCCCGCGCGACGCCGCGCTCGGCGGCTACTACGTGCAGGCGATCAGCAAGGAGGCGCCGCACCCGGCGGCCGCCCGGCTCTGGCAGGAGTTCATCTTCTCCGACGAGGGCCAGAACCTGCTGCAGAAGGGCTTCGCCCGCCCGGCCCGCGGCGAGGCGATGCTGATGCGCGGCACCCTCGACACCGAGCAGGCGGCCAAACTCCCGGTTGCGCCGGGTCCGCCGCTGCTTCTCACGATTCCGCAGGCAGATGCCGCAAAGTCCTATCTGAAGCGTGAATGGACTCACAACGTGGGATGAGACCCATGTGACGGGATATGTCGTGAGAGACGTTCAGCATCTACAGTGAGCGACAGCACGGCCACGGGGGCCCGATGTCTGAGATTGTGAGCTGATCGTCTTGCGATACGACGCACCGAGCTTGGAGCGGTGGACCAGTCGCACATTGGACAACAGCTTCGGCTACGTCTCCGCCAGGGGCGCGCCCCTGGTCGACCTGCTGGACCCGCGACCCGGCGAGCGTGTGCTCGACCTGGGCTGCGGGACCGGCGTCCTGACCGCCGAGATCGCCCTGCGGGGGGCCGCGGTGCTGGGCATCGACGGCTCCCCCGCCATGATCGAGAAGGCGCTCGCCCAATACCCCGGCATCGACTTCATCGTCGGCGACGGGCACGACTTCACCGTCGCCCAGGCGTACGACGCCGTCTTCTCCAACGCCGCGCTCCACTGGATGAGCCGCGACCCCACCGCGGTGATCTCCAGCGTCCGCGAGGCGCTCCTGCCCGGCGGGCGCTTCGTCGCCGAGATGGGCGGCGCCGGCAACTGCGCGGAACTGACCGCCGCCATGCTCACCGCCTGGCGTGAGTACGGTCTGCGCGAGCCCGACCTGCCGTGGTACTTCCCCACGCCCGCCGAGTACGCGGCCCGCCTGGAGCAGGAAGGCTTCGTCGTCCGCCTGCTGGAGTACTTCGACTGCCCCACCCCCATCGACGAGTGCCCCGGCGGAGCCGCGGACTGGGTGCGGATGTTCGCCGGCTCCGTGCTCGACGGCGTCCCCCTCGACCTGGTCGACCCGCTGTTGCACCGGGTCAACGAGCTGGCCGCCCCCGCCCTGCGCAGAGAGACCGGGTGGATGGCCGACTACGTGCGTCTACGCTTCGCTGCCGTTAAGCGCTGATGCGTAGTCCATGATGCGTAGGGGCGTTTTGCCAGACTATGGTCTGTTGCGTGGGCTGCGAATGTATGGCGGTACTCCTACGCCGTCGTGAGGGACGGGTGAACACAACAGGATGAATTTCTGCCTGAGCGACCTCGTACCACCGCTGAGGTGGAGCGACGCGTCGGCGATCACACTTCTCCACGGGCAGCCGGACCTGCCCGAGGCCTGGTGGCGTAGCCTGCCGATGCCGCGCGTCCTGGCCGCGATCGGGCCCGAGTCCCTGGGCGAGCTGCTCACGGAGATCGCGCTGGAGCACTGGCCGGCGGCCGCCGTCGGCGACGTGCTGCCCGCCCTCCACGTGCTCGACCCGGACGACGCCGACGAACCCCAGGTCGCGATCGCCCTCGACCGCGCGGGCTCCTGGCCCGGGCTCCTGGCGCTGACCAGCCGGGAGCTCATGGACCAGCCGTTCATCCAGGCGCGTCCGGTGCTCGCCACGCTGTTCTCGGCAGTCCTGGTACGGCTGGCGCCGTCCGGCCGGGTGGAGCGCGCGCTCACCCGGGCCCCGCAGCCGGTGCCGGAGAAGGCCCCGGTCGTCGCCGGGCAGGAGGAGCCCGAGCCCACGGTCCCGGACGAGGCGGAGGAGCGCGAGAGCGCCGGGTCGGCGCGGGAAACCCCGGCCGCCGAGCTCGGCCAGGAGGCTCCGGCCGAGGAGGAGGCCGACGCGGCTGCGGACGCCGAGCCTGCCCAGGTCGCCGGTTCTGCCCAGGTCGCCGGCCCTGACCAGGTCGCCGGCCCTGACCAGATCGCCGCCCCTGCCGAGGTCGCCGACGCTGACCAGGTAGCCGACCCCGGCGAGGAGACCGGGCCTGCCGAGGAGGCCGCGTCTCCCGAGGGGGCGGTGCCTGCTGACGAGGCCGGAGCCGCCGACGCGCCGGAGCCCGAAACCCAGCCTGAGCCCGGCCCTGAGCCGGAACCCGAATCCGAGCCGGAGGCCGAGCCTGGCCCGGAGGCCGGACCCGAGGCCGAGGTCGAGTCCGAGGCCGAGGCCGAGGCCGGCCTCCAGGCTGAACCCGAGGCCGGGCCTGGGCCGGAGGCCGAGGTCGCGCCGGGTCCCTCGCTGCCCGCGCTGATCGAGGCCGCCTTCGCCGACCTGGACGACAAGAGCTGGGCCGTCGCCCAGAACCGGGTCTTCACCCACCAGCCGTCGGCCGTGGAACAGCTGGCCAAGCTCTTCGCCGTGACCCCCGCCGAGATCAACGCCACCGAGATCGCCTTTCGTTCACGTGTCGACCGGTGGCTGGCCAGCGACGAGGCGGCGCCGTACCGGGAGCATCTGGACGCGCTGCGCGGCACGGTCGGCGAGTCACCGGCCCGGGAGCAGCTGGTGGGCGCCGCGGAGTGGCACGCGGTGGAGATCAGGGCGCTGGAGGTCCCGGCGTGGCAGTTCGTGATGGCCACGCTCGCGAGCACGTCCGGCGCGGCGGCCGCGGACGTTCAGGCGCCCACGCAGGCACCGGAGCCAAGCCACTCGGAGCCGGTCACCCCCGGCCATTCCGAGCCTGCGCCCCCTGAGGCCGCGCAGGCGCCCCAGGAGCAGGTCAGGTTCGGCGCGTTCGACCCGCAGGAGCAGGTGGAGCAGAACGGCGAGCCGGCCCATCAGTCGTACCAGCCGCTCAAGGACGTCTCCCAGACGCGCCGCTGCTTCCGGCAGCCCGACGGCCGCTGGTATCTGCGGGTGGACGTGACAGGCGAGCACCTGAACGGCGGCGAGTGCCTGCTGCCGACCGGGTTCGCCGCATATCTGGGTCTTTCGCCGGGCGAGAGCCGTACGGTCAGAAGTGCGGCGGGCGAGTTGACGATGAGCTGGCACGGCCGCCCGGTGCTGGAGTCCGTCGCGCGGTTGCTGCTGGACGTGGGGGCGAAGGAGGGCGGGCACGTGTTCCTGACGCTGTCGGACGAGGGCGTGCTGCGGGCGCGGCACCTGCCGGTGGCGGCCCCGAGCGCCGACAAGATCACCAAGGCGCTGCGGCTGGTCTGCTACACGGCGCCGGACGCGGGGCTGGAGGTGGCGGCGAGGGTGATAGCGACCAGGATCGGCATGACGGGGCCGGTGGCTCTGAAGGATGTGCTGGCCAGGCTCCGCGAACGCGGGGACCGCGACCTGCTCGCGCTCTTGGACTGAGCCCATGCCGCGCCTCGCGATAGGCCCCGACTTCCCGCGCGGACTCAGCGCACTGGCACTGCCGGAGCGCGCGATCGCCGTGAACGCCTTGCGGCGGTTCCTGCTGACCGAGAACGGCGCGCCGCATCCGGAGCGGGTGCGGGGCGCGCGGGACGCCAGGGTGGCCACGCTGCGGCTGGCCCAGGGTCGGCGTGGCGTGCTGGTACGGCAGCGCGAGGTGTACTGGCTGCGTGCCCTGCTGCCGGACCCGGAGGCGTGGTCGTTCGCCCAGAGCCACCGGTATGGCGTCAATCCGGTGATCGGGGTGCTGGAGGAGTGGGACGCGGCGGCGCTGGAGCGGGTGGAGCCTGCCTTGCGGCGGTCGGCGGGCGCCTCGCGGTTGTTCGACCCGATCTGCGACGGCGACCTGCTGGCGCTCGGGCTGGATCCGCGGGTGTTGCCGCTGGTGCGGCTGATCACGACCGAGGCGGACGTGGCGGCGCTGGAGCCGCTGCTGCCGCCCACGCAGCACCTGCCGCTGGCGGTGCTGGGCCGCGGGGGTTCGATGTCGGAGGCGTGGCGGGAGCTGGACGGCTGCCGCGCCGTGGACGATGACATCAGCCGCGTCGACCAGGACGACCTGCACGCGGCGCTGGTGCGCAGCCCGGACCGGGCGGTGTTCGCGGCCGACACCGACGAGCTCGACCGGGTGCTGACGGCCCCCGACTGGTGCACGTTCCTGCATCCGCCGCAGCACCGGCTGGCCAAGGCGGCCCGCTACGACCACCCGGTGCTGGTGGTCGGCGGCGCGGGCACCGGCAAGACGCTGCTGGCCCTGCATCGCGCCGCCCATCTGGCCGAGCACGGCGGCGGGCCGGTGCTGCTGGTGACGTTCTCGCAGAGCCTGTGCGAGGACCTGTCGGCCCGGCTGGACCAGATGATCCAGGACGAGATGATCCGCAAGCGGGTCGAGGTGGACAACGCCGAGCGGCTGGCGGTGCGGATCGTGGCCGACGCGGAGGGGCGGCGACCGGCTCTGGTGGGGCCGAAGGCGCGCTCGCTGGCGCAGCTCACGGACGAGGCGCTCCGGCTGCTGTCGATCGCCACGGGAGATCTGCTCGACGATGTGGATCCCGGGCGCAAGCCGTACCGTCACATGGTTGTGGACGAAGCGCAAGATGTCTCTCCTGCGCAGTGGCGGCTGCTGCGGGCGGCGGTGCCGCACGCGCCCGACGACCTGTTCGTCGTCGGCGATCCGCATCAGAGAGTGACGGACACGCGGGTCTCGCTGAGCTCGGTGGGGATCCCGGCGGTGCAGCACGCGCTGCACGTGTCCTATCGGCTGCCGGAGGAGATCCTCGCGTTCGGCGTCAGGCTGCGCGGTGGCGGGCCCACGGATGGGCTGGTCAAGGGGCTGGCGGCGATGTTCGGGCTGCGGGGGAACGGGCACGCGCAGCGCCCGCGGGTGCTGGCCTACGACACGTTCGAGGCGGAGCTGGCCGGGCTGGTGGCCACGGTGCGCTCCTGGCTGGAGGAGGGTGTCGCGGCGGGCCAGATCGCCGTGGCGGCGCGGACGATGAAGCTGGTCAGGGCGGCCAAGAAGGCGCTGGGCGGGCTCAACGTGGCGGTCGCGCCGTTCCATCACCTCAAGGGGCTGGAATTCGAGCGTGTCGCGCTCATCGGGGTGACGGAGGGTGTCGTACCGGAAACCCCGCCGGAGGACCCGGCCGCCCGTGCCCGGGCGCTGCAGCGCGAGCGAAGCGTGCTTTACGTGGCCTGTACCCGGGCCCGCTCCATGCTCTATATATCCCATTCGGGAAGAGGAAGCCCATTTCTCTCCCTCTGATCACATAGTCTGAACTGCGGATACTTCCCTTTGCCGGTTGGACCCCAATGAATCTCAGCTTGAGCGACCTCGCGCCTCCGCTGCGCTGGACATCCCCCAGCCAGATCGCGCCGATCGCGGAAGAGCCACAGCTGCCCGAGGCATGGTGGCACGCGATCCCGATCGACCGTGCCTGCCTGCTGGCCGGCACCCCGACCGTCGCGGGCAACCTCGCCGACCTCGCCGTGGCCTTCTGGGGGCACCTCCCCCTGGGAGACATCCTGCCGTTGCTGCGTTTCTCCGACCCCGTGGAAGCCGAGCGCACCCCGGAGTCGCTGGGCCGCGACGCCGTGCTCAAGTTGTTCGTGCGCGTCTTCGAACGGCTGATGGAGCCCGTGCCCGAGCCGCAGCAGGCCCCCCGGGCCGACCGGCCGGTGCCCGAGCTGATCGACGCGGTGTTCGCCGCGCTCGACGAGCGGCAGCGTGCCATCGCCCGCGACCGTCTCTACGCCGCCCACCGCGCCACCCTCGACGAACTGGCCCAGCGCTTCTCCGTGACCCGCGAGCGCATCCGGCAGATCGAGCGCGACCTGCGCGACCACGTGGAGAACTGGCTGGGCAGCCCGGAGGCGGCGCCGCTGGTGGCGCACGTGACGTGGCTGCGCGGGCGGCTGGGCTCCGCCGTACCCGCGGACGACCTGGCGGCGGCGGTGCCGTGGCACCGCGGCGAGCTCACGACGCTGAACATCCCCACCTGGCGCTTCGTGCGCACCCTGCTGACCGGCTACGAGCAGGCCGACGACTGGCTGGTCGCGGGCGGCGGCGACGAGCTGCGGGAGAAGACCCGGCAGTTGTTCGCCGACGGGCCCCGGCCGATGGGCGAGGCCGTCTCCATGGTCACCCAGCTCGGCGTGCGCGAGGACGTGGCCGAGCGGTGGATCCTGGCCGTGCCGCAGCTCCGGGTGCTCGACGGGCACGTGGTGCCGTGGCCGCGCAGCATCAACGAGAAGGCCGAGGCCGTCCTGGCCGTCGCCGGGCGGCCGCTGTCGCCGGAGGAGATCCAGGAGCGCATCGGCGAGGACTACAGCCTCGTCGGCATCCGCAACCAGCTCACCGCCGACGAACGCTTCCTGCGCGTGGACCGGAACAAGTACGGGCTGACGCGCTGGGGCGGCGACGAGTACCTGGGCATCCGGGAGATGATCGCCCGGGAGATCGAGCGGGCCGGCGGCGAGGCGTCGGTCAGCACGATCGTCACCAACCTCACCTCCAAGTACGACGTCAGCGAGAGCTCGGTGCGCGCCTATTCGGGCGGCCCCGGGTTCGAGCGCACCCAGCGCGGGTGGATCAGGGTCGCGGGTACGGCGCCGCCGGGTGAGGCCGCGGCCGAGCCGTACCAGCCGCGCAAGGACGTCTCGGAGACCCGGCGCAGCTTCCGCAGCCGCGACGGGCGCTGGTGGCATCGGGTGGACGTCAACGCCGAGCACCTGCGCGGCTCGGGTTCGCCGCTGCCGACGGGGTTCGCGGCCTATCTGGGGATGGCGCCGGGCGGGCAGCTGACCGCCTCGACGCCCTCCGGCGACGTGGTGATCAGCTGGCACAACCAGCCGACCATGGGCTCGATCCGCAACGTGCTGGCCGACTTCAAGGCGGGCGAGGGTGACCACGTGTTCCTCACCGTCTCCGACGGCGGCGAGTTGCTCACGCGGTTCCTGCCCGCGGCCAACCTGGCGCTGACGCCGCTCGGCCGGGCGTTGCACCTGATCGGGTACACCGCGCCGGTGAACTCGGAGCTGGAGGGGCTGCAGCTCATCGGGGCGCGGATCGGGCTGCCGGAGTCCTCGACGCGGGACGAGGTCATCGGCCGGCTGCGCGAGCGGGGAGATCGGGACATCCTGGGTTTTCTGGGGGTGTGAGTTCTAAGCTCGGGTCATGTTGCGGATCTATGACACGAGGACCAGGAAGGCGGAGACGATTTCTCCCACGTCCGGCGTTGTCCGGATGTACTCCTGTGGTCCGACCGTGTATCGGTTCGCGCATGTGGGCAACCTGCGCACCTACCTGCTGTCGGATCTGATCCGCCGGGTGCTCGAGGCACGCCGCATGCGCGTGCGCACCTGCCAGAACATCACCGACGTGGGCCATCTCGTGGACGACGCGGAGACGGGCGAGGACAAGATCCTCATGCAGGCGCGGGCCGAGGGGAGGTCCACGCTGGACGTCGCGCGCTTCTACGAGGACGCCTTCCGGCGCGACTGCGCGGCCCTCAACGTACGGCCGGCCGACGTCACGCCCCGGGCCACCGAGACCATCGACCTGATGATCGAGCTGATCGTCAAGCTGATGGAGAAGGGCCATGCCTACGCGGTGCCCGACGGCTCGGTGTTCTTCGCCGCCGAAACCTTCCCCACCTATGGCGAAATTTCCGGAAACCGGCTTGACGCCCTCAAGCCCGGCCACCGCGAAGGCGTCGACCCGCGCAAACGCTTCCACGCCGACTGGGCGCTCTGGAAGCAGTCCGACCGGGACTTCACCTGGCAGACCCCGTGGGGCGGCACCGGCTTCCCCGGCTGGCACATCGAGTGCTCGGCCATGTCCATGCGCTTCCTGGGCGAGCACATCGACATCCACACCGGCGGCATCGACCTGCGCTTCCCCCACCACGAGGACGAGCGGGCCCAGTCCGACGCCGCCGCCGGCCACGAGGTCGTGCGGCGCTGGGTGCACGGCGAGCACCTGCTGTTCGACGGCAGGAAGATGGCCAAGTCCACCGGCAACGTGGTGCTGCTGCAGGACGTGACCGACGCCGGTCTGGATCCCCTGGCGCTGCGGCTGGCGTTCCTGGAGCAGCGCTACCGCCAGCAGGTCAACCTGAGCTGGGACATCCTGCGGGCCGCCGACCGCACCCTGCGGCGCTGGCGGTCCCGGGTCGCCGAGTGGGCCGAGTCGCCCAGCGCCCCCCTGTCGGCCGGGCACGCCACGCGGGTACTGGACTCCTTCGAGGACGACCTCGACACCCCGGCCGGGCTGCGGGTCCTGCGCGAGCTGGAGCGGGATCCCGCGGTGCCGCCGGGCGCCAAGTTCGAGACCTTCCTGCATCTCGACCACCTGCTCGGGCTCGACCTGTCCAGCGAGATCGGCAAGGCGCCCGCGCTGCCGCCGGGCGCCGCCGAACTGCTCGACCGGCGGGCCCGCGCCCGGGAGGCGCGTGACTGGGCGGCCGCCGACCGGCTCAGGGACGAGCTGTCGGAGATGGGGGTGAAGGTCGCCGACACGCCCGGCGGGCAGACCTGGGCTATCGAACGATGACCGGCGCCTTCGGCTGCTCGGCCAGAAACGCCTCCCACGTGCGGGCGCCGCGCTCGCCGTCCGCCGTGAGGTTGTCCCCGGCCCGGTAGGCCCTGCCCGCCTTGCCCGGCATGCGAATCGGCAGGGTGAGCCGTCGCCGGCCGGTGGCGGCCAGGTAGCCGGTCAGCAGGTCGGCCAGGCCGTACACCGTGGGTCCTGCGAGATCGGGCACGAGGCCGGCCGGGCTGCCCAGGGTGAGCTCGGCCAGGCGGGCGGCGACGTCGCGGGCGTCGACCGGCTCGAAGCGCAGCCCGCCCGGGATCGGGACGACGGGGAGCTTGGCCATCGCCTTCACCACGTTGAGGGCCAGGTAGTGGAACTGGGCGGCGCGCAGGACGGTCCAGGGCAGGCCCGAGCCCATGATCTCCCGCTCGGCGGCGAGCTTGCCGCGGAACCAGGCGAGCGGCACCCGGTCGGCGCCGATGACCGAGATGTGGACCAGGTGGCGCACTCCGGCCCGCTTCGCCGCCCGCACGAGGTTGCGGGCGGCCACGTCGTCGCCCTTGGCGCCGCCGGCCAGGTGGAGGATGGTGTGGACGCCCTCGACCGCGGCGTCCACCCCTTCGTCCTTGAGCAGGTCGCCGCGGACGTAGGTCACGCCGGGCTCGGCCGGGCGCTCGCCACGCGTCAGGACGCGGAGTTCCTGACCGGCTTCGCGCAGGAGCGGCAGGACGAGCCGGCCGAGGGCGCCGGTGCCACCGGTGATCAGGATGGTCATGACTGTCTCCAAGGTCGCGCTGTGTGCTTCTGTCACGTTGACGGAGCGCGTGGGAGAAACGTGACGGCCGTTCCTCCCTGATATGGCCATGCCGGTATGGGCACCCTCCGGCATTTCCCCAGGAAAGCGGTGATCTCGGCAACCTGCATGCAACGTCGCCCTGCTTACGTTGCCCAATGGCGCACTGTCCTCCGCGCCCCCGCAAAGAAGGAGGCGTGCGCCCTCGGGCGGACGGTCCCTGCCATGCCGTCCGCCCGAACCCGGATCAGGGCTTCTGACCGGTCTCCTCCACGATCGTGCCTTTCGGGTGTCCGTCATGACACGCGTTATTGCCCCGGGCCGCGCGGCTGGTTTCCCCATATTTCCGGATGGCAGAGATCCTCTCCGCATCGGCCTTCGCACTCACTCGCTGGTGCCACACTGGTGCGAGCTGGCGAGATGGAGGTATTCGTGAGGGTTAGGCCCTATGCGGGGTTGCCATGGCCGCTGCGGTGGCTGGCGCGGCTGCTGACGGTGGTCCTGGCACTGGGCCTGGTGCTCGCGGGAGTCGTCGTGGTCATCGTCCGGCAGTCGTTCCCCCAGGTGGAGGGGGAGCTCAAGATCGCGGGGCTGACCGGGAGCGTGGAGGTCAAGCGTGACCGCTCCGGCGTCCCGCACCTCTACGCCGACACCGCCGAGGACCTCTTTCTCGCCCAGGGCTTCGTCCACGCCCAGGACCGCTTCTGGGAGATGGATTTCCGCCGCCACGTGACCGCCGGCCGGCTGTCGGAGATGTTCGGCGCGGCCACGCTCGGCAACGACAAGGCCATCAGGACCATGGGCTGGCGCCGGATCGCCGAGCAGGAGCTGTCCATGCTCAGCGAGCGGACCCGGCGCTACCTCGACTCCTACGCCAAGGGCGTCAACGCCTGGCTGGCGGCCAACCCCAACGCCTCCGACCGCAGTCTCGAGTATTCCGTGCTCAAGCTCCAGAACTCCGCCTACCGGCCCGAGCCCTGGTCGAAGCTGGACTCGGTGGCCTGGCTCAAGGCGATGGCCTGGGACCTGCGTTCCAACATGGAGGACGAGATCGACCGGGCGCTGGCCGCCGCCAAGCTGCCCAGGGAGCGGGTCGATCAGCTCTATCCCGGCTACCCGTTCGCCAAGCACCAGCCGATCGTCACCCAGGGCGCGATCGCGCAGGACCGCTTCGACGAGAAGGCCGAGCCGCGCGTCAAGGGCGTGTCCGCGCTGACCGGGGCGGCCGAGGCGTTCGACGCCGTGCGCAGCACGATGGGCACGCCCGAGCGCGAGGGCATCGGCTCCAACTCGTGGGTGGTCTCCGGCGAGCACACGGTGAGCGGCAAGCCGCTGCTGGCCAACGACCCGCACCTGTCGCCCGCGATGCCCTCGGTGTGGTACCAAGCCGGGCTGCACTGCAGGAAGAAGTCGGAGGCGTGCATGTACGACGTCACCGGCTTCACCTTCTCCGGCGTGCCCGGCGTCATCATCGGCCAGACCGACAGGTTCGCCTGGGGCTTCACCAACCTCGGGCCCGACGTCGCCGACCTGTACCTGGAGCAGGTCAAGGACGACACCTACCTCTACAAGGGCGAGTGGGCCAAGCTCGAGACCAGGAAGGAGCAGATCAAGGTGGCCGGCGGGGCGCCGGTGACGATCACGGTCCGCTCGACCCGGCACGGGCCGCTGGTCAACGAGGTCATGGAGAGCGTCAAACCCACCGGAGAGGCCACCGCCGTGGCTCTGCAGTGGACGGCCCTGATGCCGGGCCGTACCGTCGATGCGATCTTCGACCTCAACCAGGCGACCGACTGGCACGAGTTCCGGGCGGCGGCGGCGTTGTTCGAAGTCCCCTCCCAGAACCTGATTTATGCCGACACGGAGGGCAGGATCGGCTACCAGGCGCCCGGCCGCATCCCCGTCCGGGAGAAGGGCGACGGCACCTGGCCGGTGCCCGGCTGGACCGGCGAGTACGAGTGGAAGACCGCGCCCATCCCCTATGACCAGCTCCCGACGGTCTCCGACCCCTCCGAGGGCTACATCGTCACGGCCAACAACGCCGTCATCGACCCCGGGCGCTACAAACCGCTGCTCACCAAGGACTGGGCGTACGGCTACCGCTCCCAGCGCATCGCCGGCCTGCTGGAAGCCGAGATCAAGAAGGGCAAACTGGACGCCGCCGCCATGTCCCGCATCCAGCAGGACACCCGCAACGGCTTCGCCGAGACGCTGGTGCCCGCGCTCATGAACGTGAACCTGGCCGGCCCCGCCGTCGAGGCCCGCCGGATGCTGAAGGACTGGGACGGCTCCCAGACCCTCGACTCGGCCCCGGCCGCCTACTTCAACGCCGTCTGGCGGCACCTGCTCAAGGGCCTGTTCGACGACGACCTGCCCGAGGCCGCGCGGCCGGCCGGCGGCGACCGGTGGTACGAGGTCGTGGGCGACCTGCTGGAGCGCTCCGACGACCCGTTCTGGGACGACACGACCACCAAGGAACTCACCGAGACCCGCGACGGCGTCCTGCGCCAGGCCATGGCCGACGCCTACCAGGAGCTCGCCGACCGCCTCGGCGCGGACGTCAGGCAGTGGCGCTGGGGCGAGCTGCACACCCTGACGCTGACCAACGCCTCCTTCGGCGCCTCGGGCATCGCTCCGATCGAGATGTTGTTCAACCGCGGCCCGCTGAGCCTGCCCGGCGGCAAGGACGCGGTCAACGCCACCGGCTGGAACGCCCAGCGGGGCTACGAGGTCAACGCGGTGCCCTCGATGCGCATGGTCGCCGACCTCAGCGACCTGGGGAAGTCGCAGTGGATCAACCTGACCGGCGCCTCCGGCCACGCCTTCCACGACAACTACGGGGACCAGTCGGAGGTGTGGGCCCAGGGCCGGCTCATCCCGATGCGCGCGCCGGCGGCGCACACGCTCACGCTCCGCCCGTGAACCCCCGCGTCTCCCCCACCGCCAGGTCCCACAGGGCCTCCCGGGGGAGTCCCTGCTCCGTCCAGGCCGCCCGCGCGGCCTGGACCGGGGCCAGCAGCGGCTCCCCCGACAGCAGGAACGTGCCCCAGTGCATGGTGGCCATCCGCCGCGCGCCCACGTCCAGGAAGCCCTGGACGGCCTCGGCCGGGTTGACGTGGGAGGTCTTCATGAACCAGTTGGGCTCGTAGGCGCCGACCGGCATCAGCGCCACCTCGAGGTCCCCGGCGTACCGCTCGCCGATCTGCTTCAGCCGATCGCCGTAGGCGGTGTCACCGGCGAAGTACACCGAGCCGCCGATCACCCAGCCGCCCCACAGGGTCTTGCAGGTGTCCCAGATCGTGCGCCGGCTCCAATGGTGGGCGGGCACGAAGTCGAAGCGCACCTCGCCGAGGTAGGCCGACTCCCACCAGTCCAGCTCGTGCACGCGGCGGAACCCGCGCCTGGTGAACCAGGGGCCGAGCCGGGCGGGCGCGAAGATCGCGGTGTCCCTCGGCAGCCTGCGGATCGTGGGCGCGTCGAGGTGGTCGAAGTGATTGTGGCTGATCACCACGGCGTCGACCTTGGGCAGGTCGCTCCAGGCGACGCCGGGCGGCGTCAGGCGCTGCCGGGTACCGGGGATGCGGCGCGACCACACGGGGTCGGTCAGGATCGTGAGCCCGCCGACCTGCAGGACGAAGGTGGAGTGGCCGACCCACGTGACCGTCGTCTGGCCGGTCCCGGCGCGGGGCAGGCCGCCGTTGCGCAGCACGGGGATCTGGTCGGCGTCGCCGGTGTCGGGACGGAAACCGCCGTGCCAGGCCGCGCTCAGCAGTTCGCGGAACTCGGGCAGGGGGCCGGTGAGCCGGTCGCGGAAGTCCTCCGGCCACTGCGGCCTGTGAACGGTCTGCGTCATGAGCTGCCCCCTGCTCCCTGTCACCGAACTGTCACCGAGCGATCACACTTGTTGATCCCCATTTGGGCGTCTTCTCCACCAGGGGGCCTTCCTGGGGTATCCGCCGTCCTCAAGGTTGGCGAGGCGTTCGAACACGTTGTAGGAGGCCTGGTGTCCACAGATGAGCAGGGAGGTGAACATGGCGAGCAGATAGAGCGGGAGCATGGGCAGCCCGGCGCAGCACGCCCACTGGGTGGCGTGGCGGCCTTCGTGCCGGATGAGGCGTTCGTCCAGGCTGTGGTGCCTGGTGAGGACGACGTTGCCCACGGTGAAGGCGCCCGCGATCGGGAAGCGGTAGCGGTAGCCGAAGGCGAGGATCAGCCCGTCGGGACCAGGCTGCCTGACGGCGCCGCCGGCCTTGGCGATGAGCAGGCCGAGGGGCGTCGCGAGGGTCACGAGGTTTACCGCCCGGCGAATCCGGTAGGTGATGTTGAGACTACTCACCCCTTGACCAATCTTGACAAGTCGGAATAATGATCCACGTCCTGAAATCTCCCCAAAGAGCAGGATCATGCGATTCACCACCTGGACCGCGGTAGCCGGAACGGTGGCTCTCGCCACCGTCGGCGGCGTCGCGGTCACCCAGACGTCAGCATCGGACCCCCTACGAGACGCCGGCCACCCCATCGGCGCGCAGGTCGCCTTAGCGGCCACACCGAGCGCGACCCCCTCGACTGGGACGTACACCGCCAAGACGAAGGTCGTCAAGAAGAAGGGCGTCTCCTATCTGGACGTCGCCATCCGGTACGGCGGAGCCGCCCGCTTCACGGTCAAGCAGCGGGTGTGCAAGGCCAAGTCATGCCGGACCGCGACCGCGGAGCTCCCCGTGACGACCGGGGCGGGGCAGGCCAGCAAGAAACTCGGCAAGGGTTCGTTCAAGAAAAAGGGCAAACCCGCTGTCAGCATGAAGAAGCTGCCGTGGCCCACCAAGACCGTCACCGCGACGGCCCCGGCTCCGCCCGGCGCCACCGTCACGGCCACGGTCACCGCGCCGCCCGTCACCAGCACCGTCACCCAGACCGTCACGGTCACCGAGCAGGCCCCGGCGCCGCCGCCCGAGACGGTGACGGTGACCGCGACGTTCACCTGCCAGCCGGCTCCGCCCGTGCCCACCGGCACCGCTACCCCCGGCCCCGGCACACCGGGGACGCCCGCCGTACCCGCACAGCCCGGCGTGCCCGACGCGAGCACCCCGACCCCGACCCCCACGCCAACCCCGACTCCGACCCCGACTCCGACCCCGACCGGCACTCCGACGCCGAGCGACCCGGGCACTCCGACGGATCCGGGCACCCCGACGGACCCGGGGACCCCGACCGCCACCGACGTCCCGACGTGCCCGGACCCGACGGCCAGCGTGCCGCCGACCGAGCCGACGCCGGAGCCCACCGAGCCGACGCCGGAACCCACGCCTTCGGTTCAGTAGGTTCCGCCAGACCACGAGGGGGCAGCCGCCCGCAGACCGGCTGCCCCCTCGTCCTATTGCGGGTTGCCCGGCTCGTGGCCGCGCAGCAGCCACGACCCGGAGGCCGGTGAGGACGGCGCCAGCAGAAAGGCCACGACCAGCGCGACGGCGCCGCCGTACAGATAGACGTAGCCCGCGACGTCGGCGGCGATCACCAGATCGCCCGCGGCGCGCTTGATCGAGAACAGCATCGAGACCAGCAGCCAGCCCACGGCGATCGCGGCGGCGGCCAGCTTGGCGCGCATCATCCTGCCCGCCCCCAGGCACGCCCCCAGCAGCAACAGCACCCAGACGATCGCCGCGGCCGGGACCGGCCCGAGGTACCACGCGTGGGTGAACCCGCCGACCAGGCCCATCGCGAGGCCCAGCACGAACAACATGCCGTAGGCCGCGCCACCCAACGCCGACTGCTCCATGGCGAACGAGGTTAGTGGATGCCGGAGAACAGGTCGCTCTCGCGGGTGTACGGCTCGCCCAGGCCGCCGGCCTCGACCGGGGCGCCGGGCAGGGCCCTGCCCTTCTCGCCCCGGTGCAGGATGAAGTGTTCCACGCCCGCCGCGCGCTGGCCGATGGTGTTGGACAGCGCGAAGAACGGCTCCTTCACGATGATCTGGGTGGCGTGCGCGCGCATGGCGTCCAGCTTGGCGCCCAGCCAGGGACGTGCGTCGATCTCGGTGGTGATGTCCTCGTCGGCGCAGCCGAACGGCTGGTCGTCGGGGTCCTCGACGAGGAAGCCGGTGCCCGCCTCGCGCAGCGCCTCGGCGTCGCGGCGCATGACCGACTTGGCGGTGGCCGTGTAGTAGAGCTTGGCGACCTGCCACGGCTGCCCGGAGCCGTGGGCGGGGTCGGCGGCCAGCTCGAACGCGCGCACGGCCACCCGGTTGGCCTGGATGTGGTCGGGATGACCGTAGTAGCCGTTGTCGTCGTAGGTGATCAGGACCTGCGGGCGCACCTCGCGGATCACCTCGGCCACGCGTCCGGCCGCCTCGTCCACGTCCGCGCGCCAGAAGGCGGCCTCGAGGTCGTTGGCGGCCGCGCCCATCATGCCGGAGTCGCGGTAGCCGAGCAGGCGGTGGTCCTCGACGCCGAGCGCCTTCAGCGCCTCGGCCAGTTCCCTCGCGCGGTACCCGCCCAGGTCGGCGGAGCCCTCCAGATGGGCCAGCCGCGGCGGGATCACCTCGCCCTCCTCGCCGAGTGTGCAGGTCACCAGCGTGACGTGGGCGCCCTCCGCCACGTACCGCGCCATCGTCGCCCCTGTGCCGATCGTCTCGTCGTCCGGGTGCGCATGCACGAGAAGCAGCCGCCGATCAGTCATATGCCAGAGACTAACCAATCCCCCCTTGCTGGCAGGATGAGGACCATGAGTGAGAGTTTCCCGCGCCTGTCGGCCAGGACCCGCCGCTTCACCCTCGGAGTGCCGAGGGGCTTCACGATCTCTCCCGACGGCGGGCGGGTGGTCTTCCTGCGCACCCAGTCGGGTGTGGACCCGGTGACCTGCCTGTGGGAACTCGACACCGCCACACACGTCGA
Organism: Nonomuraea typhae; assembly: GCF_009760925.1. Taxonomy (GTDB): domain Bacteria; phylum Actinomycetota; class Actinomycetes; order Streptosporangiales; family Streptosporangiaceae; genus Nonomuraea; species Nonomuraea typhae. The sequence continues at coordinate 517,660 of NZ_VRLV01000006.1, read as the reverse complement.
GCGCCTGGTCGTCGACCCGCGCAAGCTCTCCGGCGCCGACGAGGAGAACCTCCCGCCCGAGGAGCGCGCCCGCCGCGAGCGCAGCCGTGAGCAGGCCGGCGGCGTGGTCGCCTACTCCACCGACGCCGACGTCACGCTGGCCGCGTTCGCGCTGGCCGGCGGGCTCTACCTCACCGAGCTGGCCTCAGGCCGCACCAGGAAGATCGAGACGGCGGGCGCGGTCGTCGACCCCCGCCTGTCCCCCGACGGCCAGAGCCTCGCCTACGTCTCCGGCGGCGCCTTCCACGTGCACGACCTGGCCTCCGGCCGCGACCGCGCACTGGCCGCCCCCGAGTCCCCGACGGTGACGTACGGCCTGGCCGAGTTCATCGCCGCCGAGGAACTCGAGCGCATGCGCGGCTACTGGTGGTCGCCCGACGGGGACAAGGTGCTGGTCGAGCGGGCCGACGAGGCGCCGGTCCCGGAGTGGTACATCGCCGACCCGGCCAATCCCGACCGCCCCGCCGTACCTCAGCGCTATCCCGCGGCGGGCACCCGGAACGCGCGCGTCGAACTGTTCGTCCTCGGCCTGGACGGCTCGCGGGTGGCGGTGCCGTACGACGACGAGTATCTCGCCGCGGCCGCCTGGGACTCCCACGCGCTGTCGATCGTGACCATGGCCAGAGACCAGAAGTCGCTGCGCCTGCTGACCGTCGACCCGCTGACCGGCGCCTCGGCGATCGTGCGCGAGGAGCGCGACGCCGCCTGGGTGGAGGCGTTCGGCGGCGTGCCGGCGCACCTCGACGACGGTTCGCTGGTCTGGATCGGGGCGCTGGACGGCGGCAACCGCCTGTTCGTGGGCGAGCGCGCCGTCACCCCGCCCACGCTGCAGGTGCGCGAGGTGCTCGCCGTCGACCACGACAGCGTGCTCTTCCGCGCCAGCGGCGGCGACCCCAGCGAGATCCAGCTCTGGACCTGGGACGGCGCCTCCCTCCTGCCGGTCTCCACGCGCTCGGGCGTCTTCACCGGCCGCATGGCCGGCGGCGTGGGCGTGCTGAGCGAGCAGACCCTGGACAACGAGGGCGTCTCGACGACCGTGGTCCGCCGTGACGGGATGGCGGTCCCGATCCCGTCGCTGGCCGAGCGCCCCGGCCTCGACCTGCGCGTCTCGCTCGGCCGCTCCGGCCGCAGGGAGCTGTCCACCGCGGTGGTGCTGCCCTCGTGGTACGAGTCCGGCTCCGGCAAGCTGCCCGTCCTCATGGACCCGTACGGCGGGCCGCACGCGCAGCGGGTGCTGTCGGCCCACGGCGCCTACCTGGCCAGCCAGTGGTTCGCCGAGCAGGGCTTCGCGGTGATCGTGGCCGACGGCCGGGGCACGCCGGGCCGCGGCCCCGCCTGGGAGCGCGCGGTGCTCAACGACCTGGCCGGGCCGGTGCTGGAGGACCAGATCGACGCCCTGCACGGCGTGGCCGAGCAGTACGCGGGCGACCTCGACCTGACCAAGGTGGCGATCAGGGGCTGGTCGTTCGGCGGCTACCTGGCCGCGCTGGCGGTGCTGCGCCGGCCGGACGTCTTCCACGCGGCCGTGGCCGGCGCCCCGGTGACCGACTGGCGGCTGTACGACACGGCTTACACCGAGCGCTACCTCGGTCACCCGGACGAGCAGCCGGAGGTCTACGACCAGTCGTCGTTGTTCGCCGACGCGGCCAAGCTGGAGCGCCCGCTGCTGCTGATCCACGGTCTCGCCGACGACAACGTGGTGGCCGCGCACACGCTCCGGCTCTCCTCGGCGCTGCTGGCCGCCGGCCGTCAGCACAGCGTGCTGCCGCTGTCGGGAGTCACCCACATGACGCCGCAGGAGGTCGTGGCGGAGAATCTGATGCTGCTCCAGGTGGAGTTCCTGAAGCGGTCACTGGGCGTGTAGGGATTTGTCGGTACCGGCGGCTAGTCTGCGCCGGTGCGCGAAACCATCACGATTGTCGGGGCCAGGGAGCACAACCTCAAGGATGTCTCCCTGGAGATCCCCAAGAACCAGATCACCGTGTTCACCGGCGTCTCCGGCTCCGGCAAGTCCTCGATCGTCTTCGACACCATCGCGGTCGAGGCTCAGCGCCAGCTTTACGGGACTTTCAGCTGGTTCATCCGTAACCAGCTGCCCAAGTACGAGCGCCCCCACGCCGACTCCATCAGCGGGCTGACCACGCCGGTCATCGTCGACCAGAAACCGGTCAGCGGCAACGCCCGCTCCACCGTCGGCACCATGACCGACATCATGCCGATGATCCGCGGCCTGTTCTCGCGGGAGAGCGGGCTGCCGGTCAACCTCTTCTCCTTCAACGACCCCAAGGGCATGTGCCCGGAGTGCGATGGCATCGGGCGATCGGTCCAGCCGATCCTGGAGCTGATGGTCGACCGGGACAAATCGCTCAACGAGGGTGCGATCCTGCTGCCGGGTTACAAGGTGGGCGGCGCCGCCTGGCAGGTGTACGGCAAGCACGAGCGGCTCGACCCCGACAAGCCGGTCAAGGACTACTCGCCGAAGGAGGAGCACGAGTTCCTGCACGGCACCGGCAAGGTCTCGGTCGGCGGCATGTTCAACATGACCTACGAGGGCCTGCTGGACAACTTCGTGCGCACCAAGCTCAAGCGCGAGACCAGCGAGAAGACCCGCGAGCAGATCAGGCCGTTCATCACCGAGGGCGTCTGCACGCTGTGCCGCGGCGCCCGGCTCAGCCCCGAGGCGCTGGCCCCGCGCGTCAACGGCAAGAACATCGCCGAGTACGCCGCCATGCAGATCACCGACCTGATCGAGCACCTGGGCGGGCTGGGCAACCCACTGGCCGACGGCGCCCGGGTCGCGCTGGAGCGGGTGGCCGGCATCGGGCTCGGCTACCTCAGCCTCGACCGCGCCACCGCCACGCTCTCCGGCGGCGAGGGCCAGCGGCTGAAGCTGGTCAAACACCTCGGCAGCACGCTGATCGGCGTCACCTACATCTTCGACGAGCCCAGCACCGGCCTGCACCCGCGCGACGTGGGCCGCCTCAACACGCTGCTGGCCGCGCTGCGCGACCAGGGCAACACCGTGCTGGTCGTCGAGCACGACCCCGACGTCATCGCGGTGGCCGACCACGTGGTCGACGTCGGCCCCGGCGCGGGCGCCCACGGCGGCACGATCGTCTTCCAGGGCACGGTCGAGGAACTGCGCGCGGCCGACACCCGCACCGGCGCCGGCCTGCGCGCCACGGGCACCCTGAAGGAGCGGGTCCGCACCCCCGACGGCAAGCTCCCCATCGAAGGCGCGAGCCTGCACAACCTGAAGAACGTCTCGGTCAGCATCCCGACCGGCGTCCTGACCGCGGTCACCGGCGTGGCGGGCTCCGGCAAGTCCAGCCTGATCGCCGACGTCTTCATGACCACCTACCCCGAGTCGATCTTCGTCGACCAGTCGGCCATCGGCGCCTCCACCCGCTCCACGCCCGCCACCTACATCGGCGTGATGGACACCGTCCGCTCCTTGTTCGCCAAGGCCAACGGCGTGCCGCCCGGGCTGTTCAGCTTCAACTCCGACGGCGCCTGCGAGGAATGCCAGGGCAGAGGTGTCATCATCACCGAGGTCGCCTACATGGACCCGGTCACCACCCACTGCGACACCTGCGACGGCCGCCGCTTCAAGGAGGCTGTGCTGGCGCACCGGCTGCGCGGCAAGTCGATCGCCGACGTGCTGGAGATGCCCGCCGAGGAGGCGGTGGACTTCTTCACCGAGAAGGCCGTGCGGCCCAAGCTGCAGGGGCTGATCGACGTCGGGCTGGAGTACCTCAGCCTCGGCCAGTCGCTGAGCAGCCTGTCCGGCGGCGAACGCCAGCGCATCAAGCTGGCCACCCAGCTCCAGCGCACCGGCGGCGTCTACGTCCTCGACGAGCCGACCACCGGCCTGCACATGTCCGACGTCGGCACCCTGTTGGCGCTGATGAACCGCCTGGTCGACCAGGGCAACACGGTCGTGGTCATCGAGCACAACCTCGACGTGATCATGCACGCCGACTGGATCGTCGATCTGGGTCCCGACGGCGGCAAGGACGGCGGTGAGATCGTCTTCGAGGGGACCCCGGCCGACCTGCTGGCCTTCCCCGGCTCCCTGACCGGCGAGGCGCTCCGCCGTACCGTGGGCTGACATACCCCAGTCGGACCACGGCCTGTTTTCTTCAGACCGTGGTCCGACGCCCTCCCAGGCCGCTTACCCGGATCCTTGACGGCATGCTTCGAACCCTGGCCACCGTGCTCCTGGCCCTGACCCCCGCCCCCACGCCGTCTGCCCTGCAGTGGACCCCATGCCCGGGCGACAAGATCGGCATGGAGTGCGCCGACCTGACGGTCCCCGCCGACTGGCACAAACCCGACGGCCGCACGATCACCCTGAAGGTGGGCCGCCTGAAGGCGACCGGCAGGTCCGAGGGATCCGTCCTGATCGCGTACGGCGGGCCCGGCGGCCCCGGCATCGCCCTGACCCAGCGCACGGCCGAGAGCTGGGCCGGCCTGCGCCGCCGCATGGACCTCCTCACCTGGGACACCCGCGGCTACGGCGAGCAGTTCCAGGGCCTCAGCACCGGCCTGTCCTGCGTCTGGACCAGGATCCCGCTCTCCCCCGTCCCCCGCGACGACGCCGAGTTCGGCCGCCTGGCCGCCACCAACCGCAGCTACGCCGAGACCTGCCGCAACAAGGACCCCGAGCTCTTCGCCAACATGAGCTCCGCCGACCACGCCCGCGACATGGAGGCGATCAGAAGGGCGACCGGCGGCGCCAAGCTCAACTACTACGGCGCTTCGTATGCAGGCTTCTACGGCCAGGCATACGCCCGCCTGTTCCCCGGCAACGTGCGCACGATGGCCCTGGACGGCACCTGGAACCACAGCGCCGCCGACTGGAGCACCGAGCAGGACGCCATGGCCAGGACCAACGAGCAGTTCGCCGCCCGCTACTTCACCTGGAAGGGCAGCGGCTCGGCCCGCCGGTGGCAGTCGCTGGTGGCCGCCGCCAACCGCACCCCGATCCCCGCCAAGAGCTCCCCCGGAGTCGCCTACAACGGCCGAGACCTCCAGAACCTGTTCCTGGGCCTGACCCGTGGCGGCCCCGCGGCCTGGGGCAAGCTGGCCAAGGCGATCGACGACGCCCGCCGCGGGGATGCCTCCGGCTTCGTCCCCGAGCAGGGCGGCCGCTACCCCGACCAGCTCACCGGCGTCACGGAGTGCACCGACTGGCCAAGGGCCACCACCCGCGCCTCCCTGACAACCGAGGTGAATCGCCTGAGGAAACTGGCCCCCAGCACCGGCGAAGCCGGCACCTTGGCCGCCGGCACCCTGGCCTGCATAGGCTGGCCGGCAGGGGTGACCAACCCGCCCACGCCACTGCCCAAGGGACTGCCCCCGCTCCTGGGCACCGGAGCCTGGGGGGAGTCGGACGCGGTGCAGCGCGTGGTGAACCAGGTCCCGGGCAGCGCGGTGGTCCGCCACGAAGGCCCCGGTCACACGCTGTACGCGTTCAACCCCTGCGCCCGCACCCACATAGACCGCTACCTGACAGACACGAGACTCCCCCCGGCCCCCGACACGAAATGCTGACGAAAGTAGAGCAACCCACCTGCCGATAGAGGGATGCCCCGGCCTCCGCCCCCTGGGCAGAGTCGCCCCCATGCTCCTCCCGGGAAACCGCATCGCCGCACTGACCCTGATCGTGGGCCCGCTGACCTGGTGCGCCGGCCTCCTCCTCCGCTACCTGCTCACCGAGGTCATCCTCACTCCCGGCCAACGCCAGTGGGCCGCAGCCCAGGACTTCGCCGGCCCAGGCCAGCTCCTGGCCTACTCCCTCAACCCCGACCTGGTCACCCTCGCCTACGCCGTCTTCGTCCTGGGCGTAGTCCTCCTGTTCCCGACTTACCTGACCCTCGCCCAGCTCATCGGCACCCGCCTGGCCTACTGGGGCGCCACGCTGGTGATCGCCGGCCTGTTCGCCCGCCTGTACTTCGCCGGCGCCGACCAGACCGCCTTCCAGCTAACGGAGGTCCTGGGCGTAGCAGAGGCCACCACCACCGTCATGTCCCAATACGTCGACATCTCCTACGGCCCTTGGCGCGTCCCCGTCTGGTGCTCAGCAGGCCCCTTCCTAGGCGGCATCCTCCTGGCCGCAGCCGCCTGGCGCACCGGCCTGTTCGGCACCGCGCGCGCCCTGCTGATCGTCCTACCCCACCTCACCTGGATGGGCGTCCTGAAGGCCGCCACCCTCTCCGACCCCATCGTGACGATCCTGCTCACCGCCATCCTCGCCCCCATCGCCCTCCACCTCCACCGCTCCGGCCCACCACCCCTCCCCAAAACCCGCCCCACCCTCCTGAGCTGGTGAACCCCGCCTCCTTGACCCCACATCCCCACTCGCTCGCGCCCTTGTGGATCCTGCCGCGCCCTGGTTTGGGACCGGCCGTGCCCTTGTGGGGACCTGCCGCGCGCCTATTGGGACCTGCCGTGCCCTTGTGGGGACCTGCCGTGCCCTGGTTGGGACCTGTCGCGCCCTGGTTGGGACCTGTCGCGCGCCTATCGGGACCTGCCGTGCCCTTTCGGGTCCTGGATCACGAACCCTCTCCGAGACCACCACCCGCCTGCCTTGGTCTACCTGGCCTCGCCGCTCATCCACCTGACCCGGTATGCCCACCTCGCCCACATGCCGTTGTTGCCGTCCAGCTCTGCCCCACCTTGCTCGTCCCGCTCCGCCCTCACCCTTCCCGGCCAGCTCCGCCCACCCCGCCCCCTCGCCACGCCCCCCGACTTTGCCCACCCCCGTCACACCCCGCTGGCGCCCGTCACACCCCGCTGGCGCCCGCACACTGTCCGCGCCCTCCCGCCTGACTCCGCGCCGCCCAGGTTTGCCCCGCCCACCTCACGCAATCCCTGTCCCGCCTGCCCCGGGCCCCTGACTTGCCCCACCCACCTCGTGCTATCCATCTCCCAACTGCCTTCGGGCCCCGACTTGCCTCGCCCAACTCGTGGCGTCTGTCTCCTGCCCTGCCCGGCACCGTGGCGCCTCCCGCCCTGGCCGACCCCACGGCGCCTCCCGCCCTGCCCGGCACCACGGCGCCTCCCGCCCTGCTCGGCCCCGCGGCGCCTCCAACCTGCCCCCTCCACCCACGCAGTCGACCTCCCATCGCCTAGCCCCGCGCCCCCGAACCTGACCCCACCCCGAACTGACCCCACCACCCACAGCTAACCGCTCTCGGCCAGCCGCAGCCCGATCCGGCCAGCACACAGGAACGGCCGGGACCCAGGGGTGGGTCCCGGCCTTCGGAGGCGGTGAGTCCAGGGGCTGGCGCTCGTCGGGGTGGAGGTGGTTGGGGTGGAGATGGGGTGGTCTGAGGGGGCTGGGGTGGCTTGTGGGGGTGGGAGGGGTTAGCGGGTCCAGGTGGGGGTGCGGCCGAGGTAGCGGAGGAGGGTGGCGACGGCGTCGTCGCCGGTCTCGGGCTCGAGGGCGGCGGCGAAGTAGCCGTAGGCGCGGGGGCCTTCGACGATCTGCTGGGCGATCGGGAGCAGGTCGCGGGCCAGGTCGGCGGTGAGCGGGGAGGGGCGGCCGGTGGCGACGGCGATGTCCCAGGCGTGGACGGCCGCGTCCAGGGCGCAGGCGCCTGCGCCCACGGGGGCCGGGAGGTTGAAGGGCGGCACGGGGACGGGGACGTCTTGGGCGTCGCGGTCTACGGCTGCCCATGCGGAGCTGGCGGCCTGCAGGGCGTTGTCCAGGAGGTCGCCGGCGGGGGCGGACAGAGTGCCGGAGGGGGCGAACGGGTCCTCTTCGGGGCGCGGGGTGTCGCTCAGGAAGCTGGCGTAGCCGAGCTGGTCGCCCACGGCGTGCTGGAACACCTGGGTGACGGTCCACTCGGAGCAGGGGGTGGTGAGCTGCCAGCCGTCCTGCGGGATGCCGGCGACGGCCTGGCGGAGCGCGGTGTGAGCCTGGTCGAGGATGGTCCACTCAGTCATCAGGGTTCCCTTTCGGTGCCGTTCGATGGCTCTACTATATCAGAACGGAATGCTCTATTCCAATAGCTGAGCTGGAGAAGAGTGAAGCCACATGATGCCTTCTTGAAGAGGTACTCGGCGCGCTCGTACGACAGGCGGCCACGGCCCGTGTCCGGGCACAGATCCTCGGGCCTGGGCATGCGGGCGGGCACCGGCCGCCGGTCCGCCAGGAACAGCGGGCCCCTGCTGCGCCCGGACAGCAGGGAAGGCAACAGGGCAGCCGTCTCGTCACCCCAGGTCAGCCAGCCCTTTCCAGCACCAGGGGCGCGGCGGGCAGCCAGGTCCAGGTCCTCCACGTTGAGCGCGAGGACCGCACCGGCCCCGCCGCCCGATTCGTAGATCAGGCGCCACAGCGTCCTTTCTCGCAGCGACGGGTGCTGCCACAGGTCCGCCAATCGGCCGGCGTCCACGGGCGGGCGGCGTTCGCGGGTCTCCGGCCTGCGTTCCAGAGCGGCCGCGAGGTCCGAGATGTCCCCCCATGCCTGCGCGTCCCCCCAGGCCACCGAAACCGCTGAGGCTGCCGCGTCCGCCGAGGCCGCTGCGTCGGCCGAAGCCGCCGAAGCCGCCGCGTCCGCCGAAGCCGCTGAGGCTGCCGAGGCCGCTGAGGCCGCTGCCCAGGCCGAGAAGGAGCGTACGGCGGCGCGGTGCCGATTCCAGGTCTTGGGCGCCGCCGTACCCCATGCGAGGGCGAAGACCTGGGCTACCTTCGCCGGGGTCACCTCGGAGAGCGGCGTACGCGGGCCGATGTCCATGCGCAGGCGGCGCATCGTCTGGCCGTAGGAACGGATGGTCTGTGCGTCCAGGTCGTCCCGAGCCAGGAACCGCTCCGCCGCTTCACCCAGGCCGATCGCAGCACCGGCGCCACGACCGGCCGCCTCCCCCGACGCAGGCGCAGGGGCAGGCGCAGCGTCTGGGACCAGACCGGACTCCTGGCCCGGGACGAATGCGCCGCCTGCGGCCAGGCTGTCCACTTCGCCCGAGGTGAGAGCGCCGCCTGCGGTCCGGCTGTCCACTTCGCCCGAGGTGAGAGTGCCGCCTGCGGCCAGGCTGGCGGCGTCGCCCACGGTGGAACCGGTTGCCTCGGTGCCCGGGGCGGGGATGCCACCGGACTCCTGGCCTGGGGTGGGTGTGGTGCTGGGGGGATCGGGGTGCGGGGGCAGGGGGGTGGTGGCGCGTTTGAGGAGGAAGGCGCGTTCTGCGGTGTTGCGGGTCAGGGCGGCGGCGCGTTCGAAGGCGGTGCCGGCCTCGGCGTGGCGGCCGAGGCGGGCCAGGAGGTCGCCGTGGACCACCGAGAGCGGGTGGTAGTCCTTCAGGGCCGGGTCGGTGGTCAGGTCGGTCAGCAGGTCCAGGCCGGCTTCCGGGCCTTCTGCCATGCCTACGGCTACGGCTCGGTTGAGCTGGACCACTGGGGAGGGGACCAGCCGGACCAACGCGCCGTACAGGGCGGCGATCTGGGGCCAGTTCGTCTCCTCCGCGCTGCCCGCCTGGGCGTGGGAGACGGCGATGGCGGCCTGGAGGACGTACGGGCCCAGGGCGCCCCCGGACTCGCGGGCGCGCAGCATGGAGGCGAAGCCCTGGGCGATGAGGTCGCGGTCCCACTGGGAGCGGTCCTGCTCGTGGAGTTGCACGGGTTCGCCGGAGGGTCCGGTGCGGGCGGCGGCGCGGGACTGCTGGATCTCCATGAGGGCCACCAGGCCGTGGACTTCGGCCTCGGACGGGGCCAGCCCGGCCAGCAGGCGGCCCAGGCGGAGGGCTTCCAGGGCGATCGCGGGGCGCATGAGGTCGTCGCCCGCGGTGGCGGAGTAGCCCTCGTTGAAGATCAGGTAGATGACCTCAAGGACGGAGGCCAGGCGGGCGGCGAGTTCGGCGGCGGGTGGGAGTTCGAAGGGGATCTGTTCTTCGGCCAGGGTGCGTTTGGCCTTGGCGATGCGCTGGGCGACCGTCTGCTCGGGGACCAGGAACGCGCGGGCGATCTCCTGTGCGGTCAGGCCGCCCAGCAGGCGCAGCGTGAGGGCGGTCCGCTCCTCGGTGGGCAGGACCGGGTGGCTGGAGACGAACATCAGCCGCAGGATGTCGTCATCCAGCACCACCCCGTCCCAGCCGTCCCGCCCCGGAACCGTCTCGTCTTCGCCGCCCTGCGCCGGGGTCACCTCGTCGCGGGCGTCCTGTTCCAAGGTGCGGGCGAGTTCGGCGTGTTTGCGGTCCTGGCGTGCGGTACGCCGGAGGTGGTCGACGGCCCGGCGCTTGGCGGTGGTCATCAGCCAGGCGCCGGGGTTGCCGGGCACGCCGCGATCCGGCCATTGTTCGAGGGCGGCGACCAGGGCGTCCTGGGCGAGTTCCTCGGCCAGGCCCACGTCGTGGACCATCCGGGTCAGGCCCGCGATGATCCGGGCGGACTCGGACCTCCAGACCGTGTTGATCGCCGCGTGGACGTCGCCCGTCATCCGTAGATCTGCTGGATGCGACCCTCGCCGTCACCGATGATCGCGAAGAAGCGCTTGGAGAGCTCCAACGCCTCCTCCTTGGAACCGACCTCGATCAGGGCGAACCCGCCCGCCATCTCCTTGGCCTCGGCGAACGGCCCGTCCGTGACCGTGATCTCGCCGCCCACGGACGTGATCACGCTGCCGCCCAGCTCCATGCCGCCGGTGGCGATGAGCATGCCCGCCCGGGTCAGTTCCTCGACGAACTTGCCCATCTCGATCTGGAGCGTCTCGTCGGAGTTCGCCGTGCCCACGCTCGTCATCAGAAACCTCATGGGCCCGACCTTAGCGTTCCCTGTCACATCGCCGGAACGACGCGTAGACAGAAGCCACCGAAAGGAACCCGGACCATGAACACCACCACCACCGCCTCCACCCGCCCCCTCCTGACCGCCGCGGCCCTCGCCGCGCCCGTGTGGGTGGTCGTCTGCCTGGCCCAGGTCCTCACCCGCGAGGGCTTCGACCTCACCCGCCACCCCCTCAGCCAGCTCGCCACCGGCGGCCTCGGCTGGATCCAGATCGCCAACTTCGCGACCGTGGGCGTGTTGTTCATCGTGGGCGCGTTCGGTCTGCGCGGTGCCATGTACGGCAGGCCCGGCGGCACCTGGACCCCGCGCCTGGCCGGGATCGTGGGCGCCGGGATGATCGCGGCCGGGGTGTTCACGATGGACCCGGGTGACGGCTTCCCCGCCGGCACCCCGGCCGGCCCTCCGGCGGGCATGAGCTGGCACGCGATCGCCCACATGGCGAGCGGGTCGGTCGCGTTCATCGCGCTGGCGGCCGCCGGGTTCGTCCTGGGGCGCTACTTCAGCCGCGCCGGTGACCGCACGGCCGCGGTCGTCTCCCGGCTGGCGGGTGTGGCGGTGATCCTGGGCGACGGCTGGGCCATGAGCGGCGGCCGGATGGGTTCCGTGACCCTGGCGGCCGGCGTCACCTCCGCCCTGGTCTGGCTCTCCGTGGTCGCCTACCGCCTGCGCGGGGACGCCTGAGGCCACGTGGGAAAGAGCCCCGCTCCGCACACCGGAGCGGGGTTCTCCACGTCGAACAGGGTCAGCGTGGCGCCGGGCTTCCGTGCCAGCTCGACCACAGGGCCGCGTAGGAGCCGCCCTGGGCGACCAGCTCGTCATGGCTGCCCAGCTCGCTGATGACACCGTCCTCCACCACCGCCACCCGGTCGGCGTCGTGGGCCGTGTAGAGCCGGTGGGCGATGGCGATCACGGTGCGCCCTTCCAGCACGGCGGCCAGCGACCGCTCCAGATGCCTGGCCGCCCGCGGGTCGATCAGGGACGTGGCCTCGTCGAGCACCAGCGTGTGCGGGTCGGCGAGCACCAGCCGGGCCAGCGCGAGCTGCTGGGCCTGCGCCGGTGACACGCTGAGCCCGCCGGATCCCACCTGGGTCTCCAGCCCGTCGTCCAGGGCCGACACCCAGTCGAGCGCGTCCACGGCCGTCAGCGCCTGCCGTACCTGATCGTCGGTGGCGTCGGGGCGGGCGATGAGCAGGTTGTCGCGGAGGGTCCCCTTGAAGACGTGGTGTTCCTGGGTGACCAGGGCGACGTGCCCGCGTAGGTCGTCCAGGGGCAGGTCCACCAGGGGGACGTCGCCCACGGTGACCGAGCCGGTGCGCGGGCCGTGGATGCCGGCCAGGAGGCGGCCGAGCGTGGACTTGCCCGCGCCGGACGGCCCGACCATGGCCAGGCGCTCGCCGGGCGCCACGGTCAGGGTGACGCCGTGCAGGACGTCGCGGCCGGCCCGGTAGGCGTACCGGACGTCGGCCGCCTCCAGCCGTTCCCCGGCGGGCCGGGCGCCGGTGGCGGCGCGGTCGTCGGGGACGTTGGCCACTCCCAGCAGGCGGGACATGGCTGCCCCGCCGACCTGCAGCTCGTCGATCCACATGAGGAAGCGGTCCAGCGGGTCGATGAGCTGCTGGGCGTAGAGCATGCCGGCGGTGACCTGGAACAGCTCGACCCAGCCGTTGACGTAGAACAGGCCGCCGAACAGGAGGCTGGCCACGACCGGCAGCACGTAGCCGAGTTCCACGGAGGGGAACCAGACGGTGCGCAGGCCGAGGGTGTACCGTTCCGCGGCGTACGAGGCGGAGATGTCGCGGTCGGTACGCTCGGCCCGGCGGGCCTGCAGGCCGAGGGCCTCGACGGCCCGGGCGCCTTCGACGGTTTCGGTCAGCCCTTCGGTCATGTCGGCGTATGCGGCGTTCTCCCGCAGGTAGCCGTCGCGGGCCCGCCTGAGGTACCAGCGCGTGGCGATCCACAGGATGGGGACGGCGATCAGCATCGGCAGCATGAGCAGCGGCCCGACCAGGATCAGCGCGCCGAGTGTGATCACGAAGGTGACGGCCGCGATCAGGGTCTCGGGTACGGCGTGCCGCACGGTCCTGGACAGCGAGTCGACGTCCCGTGAGGTCCGGGTGATGAGGTCACCGGATCCGGCGCGTTCCACGGTGGACAGCGGCAGGCCGAGCACCCGGTCGACGAACTCCTCGCGCAGCTCGGCCAGCACCCGCTCGCCCAGCCGGGAGGAGGCGAGGACGGCGAAGCGCACCAGCAGCGCCTGCATCAGCAGGAAGCCGCCGATGGCCGCACCGACCAGCCAGACGTTGACGTCGACGCCGTCCTGCACGTTCTGCACGAGCCGGCCGAGCTGCCACGGTACGGCGAGGCCGGCGACGGCGGCCAGGCCGTGCAGTCCCAGGGCGACCGTCAGCTCGCGCGGGTACTTGAGCGTGAGCCGGCGGGCATAGGCGCGAACCTGTTTCTCGTCCGCGACCGGAAGGATCTCGCGGGCCATCTCTAGTCCTCCCCTCTCGTGACGGTTCCGGCGTAGGCGGCGGAGGTGGCCAGCAGCTCGCGGTGCGGGCCTTCGGCGAGGACGCGGCCGCCCTCGACGTAGACGACGTGGTCGGTCCGGTCGAGCACGAGCGGGCTGCTCGTGCAGATCAGCGTGGTACGGCCGGCGCGGGCCTTGGCCAGCCGGTCGGCGATGCGGGCCTCGCTGTGGGCGTCCACGGCACTGGTGGGCTCGACGAGGATGAGCACCTCGGGGTCGGCCAGCAGGGCGCGGGCCAGGCGCAGCCGCTGCTGCTGGCCGCCGGAGAACTCACGGCCGCTCTCGGCGACCACGGTGTCGAGGCCGTCGGGCAGGGCGTCCACGATGTCCTCCGCGCAGGCGGTGCGCAGTGCCTGCCGTACCTCGTCGTGGCTGGCGTTGCCGCGCACGTCGAGTTCGTCGCGCAGGCGGCCGGAGAACAGCCGGGCGCCGTTGTCGGCGACCAGGATGCGCTCGCGCACCTCGGGGATGGGCAGGTCGGCCAGGTCGACGCCGCCGAAGGTGACGTCGCCCGGCACGTAGCGGCCGAGGCGGTCGGCGATGTCGATGGCCTCCTCCGGAGTGGCGGCGGCCAGCGCGGTCACGGCGCCGGGCTGAAGCGTGACGCCGCTGTAGGAGTCGCGCAGGACGCCACCGTCGGTGGTGCCGGCGCCGCCGCTCACCTCGGGTTCCATGCCCAGGATGCGGATGACGCGGCGGGCGGCCACGTGGCCCTTGGTCAGCTTGTCGGCGGCCTCGGTGAGGGTGCGCATGGGGCCGATGAGGAAGACGGCGTAGCCGTAGAAGGCGACGAGCTGGCCGGGGCTGATCTGGCCGCCCAGCGCGAAGGAGGCGCCGATGCCGGTGACGACGGCGATGAGCAGGCCGGGCAGGAAGATCTGGGCGCCTTCGAGCAGCGACTCGATGCCGGCCACGCGCACGCCGGCGTGGCGCACGCGCTGTGACTCCTCCCGGTAGCGCTCGGCGAAGACCTGCTCGCCGCCGATGCCGCGCAGTACGCGCAGGCCGGAGACGATGTCGGCGGAGCGGGTGGACAGCTCGCCGAGCAGGTTGCGGTGGGTCTTCTGGCGCTTGTGCAGGGGCTTGAGCAGCGGGCCGACGGCGACGGCCATGAGCGGGACGCCGAAGAGCACGAGCAGGCCGAGCGGCAGCGAGGCGGAGATCAGGTAGACGGTGACGGTGATGATCGCCACGATGGAGCCGGTGCCGCGCAACAGGATGTCCATCGAGCCGCCGATGTGCGCGATGTCGGAGTTGCCGACGCTGACCACCTCGCCGGTGGACAGCCGCTTGGGCAGCGTGGCGCCGAGGCGGGCGGCGTGGCGGGCGGTGACCTGGACGGTCCGGTAGGCGGCGGCCAGCCAGTTGGTGACGGCGAAGCGGTGGCGCATGATGCCGGCGAATGCCTGGAGGAGGCCGAGGCCGAGCAGGATCGCCGACCAGATGAGCAGGTCGCGGGTGTTCTTGGCGGTGAGGGCGTCGATGCCCTTTCCCAGGACGGCGGGGACGAGGGCCTGGCCGAGCCACCAGAGGGTGGCGAAGCCGATGCCCGCGGCGAGCGCGGACTTCTGCCGCCGCGCGTTCCACAGCAGGTAACGGAAGGGCGTGCGTATGTCAGGGGTGCCGGGATCGGCTTCAGGCAGGGAACGCATAGCCCGTCAAGGCTGTCAAAAGTCATCTTGACCAGGCAAATCATTTTCCGAAGGCGCGGACCGTGTACGTCACGGCGACCAGGGCGGTCAGCGCGAGCAGCAGGTAGCCGATCGTGTAGGCCCCGGTCGCGGTGTAGACGGCGCCCATGACCAGCGGCGGGAAGTACCCGCCGAGGCCGCCTGCGGCGCCGACGAGCCCGGTGACGGTGCCGACGCGCGGGGCCTCGACGAGCCGGGCGACGAGCGCGAAGACGCCGCCGGTGCCGAGGCCGAGGAAGAAGGCCATGAGCACGAAGCTCGCCCCGGCGGGGATCTCCAGCGGCGGCTTCAGCGCGAGGACGAGGGCCATGACGAGCGCTCCGGCGAAGGAGATCGTCAGCACGCGGATCGGCCCGATCCGGTCGGAGAAGATGCCGCCGAGCGGGCGGGCGATCACGGCGGCGATGGAGAACCCGGCGGTACGCAGGCCGGCCTCGGTCTGGGCGAAGGCGTAGACGTTCTGCAGCAGCGTGGGCAGGTAGGTGGAGAAGGCGACGAACCCGCCGAAGGCCACCGCGTACAGGAAGGCGCACTGCCAGGTGGCCTTGATCTTGAGCGCGTCCTTCATCCTGGGCAGCGCGGGCTCGGCGGACGGCGTCCAGCCGGGCGCGTTCCGGCCGAGGGCCAGCACGATGACGCCCGTGACCGTAAGCGCCGCCGCCATGATGACGTGCGTGGTGGGCCGCCCGAATGATTCGACCAGCCGTGGCGTGAAAAATGCGGACAAGGCGGTGCCGCCCATCCCCGCCCCGAACACCCCGGTCGCGAACCCCCGCCGCGCCGGCTCGTACCAGGCGTTGACGAACGGGATCCCGATCGCAAACGACGTGCCCGGAATGCCCAGCAGGAACCCCCAGAACAACAGCCACCCGTAGGAGCCCGCCCAGCCGACGCACAACACCGGCACGATCGAGACGAAGCAGACGATCGCCAGCATCAGCCGCCCGCCGAACCGGTCGGCCAGCACCCCCGCCGGGATCCGCCCCAGCGAGCCGACCAGCACCGGGATGGCGACCAGCATCGACGTCTGGGTCGGCGACAGGTGCAACGCCTTGCTGTAGCTGCCGGACAGCGGGCCGATGAGGTTCCACGCCCAGAAGGTGACGGCGAAGGCGGCGGTCGCGAGCACCAGGTTCCGCACACGCATGACACCCTGTGTAACAGATCGCCACACAGTGTGATGAAGTGGGGGTATGAGCGAGGCGGATGACTTCCTCCTGAAGACCGGCCGTTTCTTCCGCAGGGCGGACACGGGCCCGGACCTGCGGACGGTCTATCTGTCCGGCGGGCGGGAGGGCGACGCCTACTACCGGGACCGCTGGAGCCACGACAAGGTCGTCCGCTCCACCCACGGCGTGAACTGCACCGGCTCGTGCTCGTGGAAGGTCTACGTCAAGGACGGCATCATCACGTGGGAGACGCAGCAGACCGACTACCCCGGCGTCGGCCCCGACCGCCCCGAGTACGAGCCGCGCGGCTGCCCGCGCGGCGCGGCCTTCTCCTGGTACACCTACTCACCGACCCGCATCCGCTACCCGTACGCCCGCGGTGTCCTGGTCGAGATGTACGGCGAAGCCCGAAAAACCGGCAAAAATCCAGTAGAAGCCTGGGCCGAAGTCACGACAAATCCGGAAAAACGGGAGATCTACCAAAGCGCCCGCGGCCACGGCGGCCTCGTCCGCATCACCTGGGACCTGGCCACCGAGATGATCGCCGCCGCCCACGTCCACACCATCAAAACCTACGGCCCCGACCGCGTCGCCGGCTTCTCACCCATCCCCGCCATGTCCATGGTCTCCCACGCGATCGGCTCCCGGTTCATCTCGCTGATCGGCGGCACCATGCTCAGCTTCTACGACTGGTACGCCGACCTGCCCGTCGCATCCCCCCAGGTGTTCGGCGACCAGACCGACGTCCCGGAGTCGGCCGACTGGTGGGACGCCGCCTACCTGATGCTCTGGGGCGCCAACGTCCCGGTCACCCGCACCCCCGATGCCCACTGGATGGCCGAGGCCCGCTACCGGGGCCAGAAGGTCGTGGTCATCGCCCCGGACTACAACGACGCCGCCAAGTTCGCCGACGAGTTCCTCGCGATCAACCCGGGCACCGACGGCGCCCTGGCCATGGCGATGGGCCACGTGCTGCTGAAGGAGTGCTTCGTCGACCGCCAGGTGCCCTACTTCCAGGACTATGTCAGGAAATATACGGACCTCCCGTTCCTGGTACGGCTCCGCGAACACGACGGCGCCTACCTGCCCGACAAGTTCCTGACCGCCGCCGATCTCGGCGACACCGGGGAGGCGGCCGAGTGGAAGACGGTCGTCCTCGGCGCGGACGGCGAGCCCGTGGTGCCGAACGGCTCGGCGGGCTTCCGCTGGACGGAATCCGGCACGGGCAGATGGAACCTCGAACTGGACACCGTCCCCCGGCTCACCCTGGAGGACGCGGAGCCGGTGGAGATCCGGCTGCCCCGCTTCGACGCCGACGGGGTGCTCACCCGCGCCGTCCCGGCCAAGCGGATCGGCGGCCATCTGGTCACCACCGTCTTCCACCTCATGCTCGCCCAGTACGGCGTGGGCGCGAGCTACGACGACGCGGCGCAGCCGTACACGCCGGCCTGGCAGGAGCCGATCACGGGCGTCCCCGCCGAGCGCGCCGTCAGGATCGTCAGGGAGTTCGCCCGTACGGCGGAGCAGACCCAGGGCCGGTGCATGATCATCCTGGGGGCGGGCACCACCCAGTGGTTCCACGGAGACACGATCTACCGGGCCTTCCTGGCGCTGCTCATGCTGACCGGCTGCCAGGGCCGCAACGGCGGCGGCTGGGCGCACTACGTGGGCCAGGAGAAGTGCCGCCCGCAGACCGGCTGGGCCCAGCTCGCCTTCGGCCTGGACTGGAGCCGCCCGCCCCGGCAGACGCCGGGCACGCCGTTCTTCTACCTGCACACCGATCAGTGGCGCTACGACCGCTTCGACGCCGGCGAGCTGAGCTCCCCGCTCGGCCCCGGCGTCTTCCGCGGCAGGCACACCGCCGACCTGGTGGCCGAGGCGGTCCGGAACGGCTGGATGCCGATGGCGCCCGCGTTCGACCGCAACCCGCTGGAGCTGGGTGAGGCGGAGGATCCGGTCGAGGCCACCCGGGAGGCGCTGGAGAACGGCACCCTCAGGCACGCGGCGCAAGACCCGGACGACCCGCGCAACTGGCCGCGCGTGCTCACGTTGTGGCGCTCCAACCTGCTCGGCTCCAGCGCCAAGGGCAACGAGTACTTCCTGCACCACCTGCTCGGCGCCGGGTCCAACCTGCCGGCGCCGGACGAGCGGGCGCCACGCGGCAAGCTCGACCTGCTGCTGACGCTGGACTTCCGGATGACCTCCTCCACGCTCTTCTCCGACATCGTGCTGCCCGCCGCGACCTGGTACGAGAAGCACGACCTGTCCTCGACGGACATGCACCCGTTCGTGCACGCGTTCAACCCGGCCATCGCGCCGCCCTGGGAGACCAAGAGCGACTTCCACGCCTTCCACGCCGTCGCCCGCGCCTTCAGCACGCTGGCCAAGGAGCATCTCGGGGTCAGGAAGGACGTCGTGGCGCTGCCGTACCAGCACGACACGCCCGGCGAACTGGCCTGCCCCGGCGGCCGCGCGCCCGATCGGCCCGTGCCCCAGCTCGCCGTGGTCGAGCGCGACTACGGCGCGATCGCCGAGAAGATGGGCGCGCTGGGCCCGCT
The DNA here is from genome assembly GCF_009760925.1 of Nonomuraea typhae. Taxonomy (GTDB): domain Bacteria; phylum Actinomycetota; class Actinomycetes; order Streptosporangiales; family Streptosporangiaceae; genus Nonomuraea; species Nonomuraea typhae. The sequence continues at coordinate 498,887 of NZ_VRLV01000006.1, read as the reverse complement.
GGCCGAGCGCAAGGGGCTGGCCGTCAAAGGCGTGGTGTTCACGCCCGACGAGGAGGTGCGCTGGCTCGGCGAGCGCTGCGGGCTGGTGCCGCGCGGGGTGGCCAAGGGGCGGCCGATGCTCGACACCGAGGCGAAGGCGTGCGAGACGATCCTGGCGCTGTCGGGCGTCAGCAACGGCCGGCTGGCCGCGCAGGGCTTCGCGCAACTGGCCGAGCGGACCGGCACCGACTTCGGCGAGCTGATCCACACCGACCACCGCATCGTCTTCGCCGACACCCAGTTCCGGCCGGTCCACGTCGCCTCCAGCCCGGAGTGGTCGGGCAAGGAGGCGCACGACCGGCGCTACTCGCCCTTCACCATCAACGTCGAGCACCACAAGCCGTGGCACACGCTCACCGGGCGCATGCACTTCTTCCTCGATCACGACTGGATGCACGAGTACGGCGAGGCGCTGCCGATCTACCGGCCGCCGCTGGACATGGCGGCCCTGTTCGGCGAGGGGCAGGAGAAGGACATGCTGGTGGTGCGCTATCTGACGCCCCACTCGAAGTGGTCCATCCACTCCGAGTACCAGGACAACCTGCTCATGCTCTCGCTGTCGCGCGGCGGCCCGACGATCTGGATGTCGGTGGCGGACGCGGCCAGGATCGGCGTGGCCGACAACGACTGGGTCGAGGCCGTCAACCGCAACGGGATCGTGGTGGCCAGGGCGGTGGTCTCCCACCGGATGCCCGACGGGACCGTGTACATGTACCACGCCCAGGACCGGGTGATCGACGTGCCCAAATCCGAGGCGAACGGCCGGCGGGGCGGCATCCACAACGCGCTCACCCGGGTGCTGATCAAGCCCACCCACATGATCGGCGGCTACGCCCAGCTGTCGTACTCCTTCAACTACCTCGGCCCCACGGGCAACCAGCGCGACGAGATCACCGTGATCCGGCGGCGCACGCAGGAGGTGACGTACTGATGCGCGTGATGGCCCAGCTCGCCATGGTGATGAACCTGGACAAGTGCATCGGCTGCCACACCTGCTCGGTGACCTGCAAGCAGACGTGGACCAACCGGCCCGGCGTCGAGTACGCGTGGTTCAACAACGTCGAGACCCGCCCCGGCCAGGGATACCCGCGCCGCTACGAGGACCAGGACCGCTGGCGCGGCGGCTGGCAGGTGGACGCCAAGGGCAGGCTGCGCCTCAGGGCGGGCGGCAGGCTGCGCAAGCTTCTCGGCATCTTCGCCAACCCGCTCATGCCCACCATCCAGGACTACTACGAGCCCTGGACCTACGACTACGAGAACCTCACCCGCGCCCCGCTCTCCGACGACGTGCCGGTCGCCCGGCCGCGCTCGCTGATCAGCGGCGAGCCGACGGCCATCCGCTGGAGCGCCAACTGGGACGACGACCTCGGCGGCGACCCGTCGCCCGACCCGGTGCTGCAGAAGGTCGGCGACCAGGTGAAGCTGGCGTTCGAGCAGGCGTTCATGTTCTACCTGCCGCGCATCTGCGAGCACTGCCTCAACCCGGCCTGCGTGGCCTCCTGCCCGTCCGGCGCCCTGTATAAGCGGGAGGAGGACGGGATCGTGCTGGTGGACCAGGATCGCTGCCGCGGCTGGCGGATGTGCGTGACCGGCTGCCCGTACAAGAAGGTGTACTTCAACCACCGCACCGGCAAGGCCGAGAAGTGCACGTTCTGCTACCCGCGGGTCGAGGTGGGGCTGCCGACCGTCTGCTCGGAGACGTGCGTGGGCCGGCTGCGCTACCTCGGGGTCATGCTGTACGACGCCGACCGGGTGGGCGAGGTGGCCGCGACGGCCGACGACAAGGACCTGTACGAGGCGCAGTTGTCGGTGTTCGTCGATCCGGACGACCCGGCCGTGGCCGCCTCCGGGCTGCCCGCCGACTGGATCGAGGCGGCCCGCCGGTCGCCGGTGCGCGAGCTGATCGTGCGCCACCGGGTCGCGCTGCCGCTGCACCCGGAGTACCGCACGCTGCCGATGGTCTGGTACGTGCCGCCGTTGTCACCGGTCGTGGACGCGCTGGCCGGCACCGGGCACGACGGCGAGGACGCCGGCAACCTGTTCGCCGCGATCGAGGCGCTGCGCATCCCGGTCGCGTACCTGGCGGAGTTGTTCACCGCGGGCGACCCGGCGCCGGTCTCCGCGGCGCTGCGGCGGCTGGCGGGGATGCGCTCCCACATGCGCGCGGTCAACCTGGGCGAGCAGCCGCCGGAGACCGGGATGCGCCCGGACGACGTCCACGACATGTACCGGCTGCTGGCGCTGGCCCACTACGACGAGCGCTACGTGATCCCGTCCGCCTACGGCGGCACGCCCGGCGCGGTGGAGGAGATCGGCTGCAGCCTCGACTACGACGGCGGCCCGGGGGCGGGCGGGCCGTTCGGCGAGGGGTCGGGCCGCCCGGTGCCGGTGTCCATCGAGAGCTTCCACGGGCTCAAGCAACGCCAGACCGCCGAGGAGAGCACGCACGAGCGGGTCAACCTCCTCAACTGGGACGGCAGAGGCAAACCCGCCGGGCTGTTCCCGCCGAAGAGGGGGGAAGAGGACGCGTGAAGTACACCGAGCCGCTCTTCTGGGTGATCGTGCCCTACCTCGTGCTGCTGACGCTGGCCGGAGGGCTCGTCTGGCGCTACCGCTACGACAAGTTCGGCTGGACCACCCGCTCGTCGCAGCTCTACGAGTCGCGGCTGCTGCGCGTCGCCTCGCCGCTGTTCCACTACGGGCTGCTGTTCGTCATCGCCGGGCACGTGATCGGGTTGTTCATCCCGGCCTCGTGGACCGAGGCGATCGGCCTGTCCGACCACGCCTACCACCTGCTGGCCCGGATCTTCGGCGGCGCGGCCGGGCTCTGCGTCCTGACCGGGCTGATCCTGCTGATCTACCGCAGGCGGCGCACCGGGCCGGTCTTCCGCGCCACGACCGGCAACGACAAGGTCATGTACGCGGCGCTGGTCGTGGCGATCCTGGCCGGGCTGGCCGCCACGCTGTCGGGGGCGGAGTACCGCGACAGCGTCTCGCCGTGGTTCCGCAGCATCTTCGTGCTCCGGCCGGACGCCGAGGTCATGGCCGACGCGCCGCTGCTGTTCAAAATCCACGTGGCGGCCGGGATGGTGATGGTGGCGCTGTTCCCGTTCACCCGGCTGGTCCACGCGCTGTCGGCCCCGGTCGGCTACCTGTTCCGGCCCTACCTCGTCTACCGGAGCCGGGTTTAGGGCGCGCGTCGTGTGCCGTGTGCGACAGAATCGACTGCTGTGAGGCATGGCTACACCAACAGCACGTTCGGCGACGGCGCTCTCGTCGTGAAGTGCTATCTGGGTCCGGGCGCCGCCCATCGGCTGGACACCGAGCGGAAGATGTTGCGCCGCCTGCGCGGCCGGGTGCCCGTCCCCGCGGTGCAGTCGGTCACCGACACCAGCCTGACCACCAGGTTCGTCCCCGGCATCCACGGCCAGGACCTGCTCGACGAGGGGATGGCCAAGGAGGTCATGACCGCCTGCGGCCGGACGCTGGCCGCCATCCACGCCATGCCCGCCGCCCGGGGCCGTGTCCTGGTCCACGGCGACTACGGCCCGAACAACCTCATCATCGACCCGATGACCCACGAGACCGCCGCCGTCCTCGACTGGGAGTGGGCGCACCGGGGCGAGCCGGTGGAGGATCTGGCGTGGTGTGAGTGGATCATCCGGATGCATCACCCGGAGCACGTGGAGGCGCTGCCGTACTTCTTCGAGTCCTACGGCGGAGAGGTGCCCGAATGGCCGCGGCGGCACGAGGCCATGCTGGCCCGCTGCCGGGAGCTGCTGGAGTTCGCCGCCGACTGGGGCCGCGAGGCCGTGGAGCTCTGGGAGGAGCGCCTGGCCACGACGGCCGCATGGAGCGCGTGAGGCTCAACCGACCTGCCGGCGGGCCAGGCGGGCGCCGCGGGGGTGGTTCCAGCCGACGGCCGCGGTGACCGCCTCGCCGTTCTCGGCCAGGGCGACCCAGCGCGGCTGCTCTGGGTCGCCGTCGGTCCAGCGGATCCGGTCGTGCGGGCCGATCGTGCCGTGGACCTGGATCTTGACGCCGTACTGGTCGCTCCAGAAGTACGGGATCGTGGAGAACGGGCGCTCCTCGCCCATGATGTTCGCGGCCACGGTGAGCGCCTGCTCGGTGGCGTTGGTCCGGCTCTCCACACGTCCGTGCGGGTAGCGGGCCACGTCGCCGACCGCGTAGACGTCCGGGGCGGCCCTGCCGTACGCGTCGCACTCGACGCCGTCGTTCAGGCCCAGGCCGGTGCCGTTCAGCCAGCCGGTCGCCGGGACCGATCCGGCGGTCACCACGACCAGGTCCGCCGGGACGGTCCCGCCGCCGGTCAGCTCCAGGCCCTCGACGCGGGCCGTACCGAGGAAGGAGGCGACGCCCGTGCCGAGGCGCAACTCCACGCCCTGCTTCTCGTGCATCGCGCCGACCATGCGGCCGAGCGTGGTGCGGAGCTGGCGGGCCATCGGCACCTGCGCCGGATCGACGAGCGTCACCGGCAGGCCGAGCGTGCGGGCGGCGGCGGCGATCTCGCAGCCGAGCACGCCCGCGCCGGCCACCGCCACCCGCGTCGCGGCGTGAAGGGCCGCCCGCAGCGCGATCGCCTCGTCGATGGTGCGCAGCGTGTGGACGCCGGCCAGCAGCCGCTGGCCGGGCAGCCGCCGCGGGGTCAGCCCGGTCGCGATGACCAGCCGGTCGTACGGCAGGCGCCGCCCGTCGTCCAGAGCCACCTCGCGCACGCCCAGATCCAGATGTACGGCCCGGCGTCCCAGCACCAGGTCGCAGTCCGGCGGGTCGTCGCCGCGCAGCAGGGTGCGCTCCATCGGCCAGGACTCCGTGAGGACCTCCTTGGACAGCGGCGGCCGGTCGTAGGGACGGTGGCGCTCCTCGCCGACCAGCCGGATCATGCCGTCGAAGCCCTTGGCACGCAGCGCCTCCACGACGGTCAGGCCGCCGACCGAGGCGCCGATGACCAGCACGTTCATCAGCCCGCGTCCTGGATCTGGATGGCCGCGGCCGGGCAGACGAGCGCCGCGTCGCGCACCGCGCGGTGCTGATCGGCCGGGGGCTCGGCGTCGAGGACGATGCCGATGCCGTCCTCTTCACGCTGGTCGAAGATCTCCGGCGCGACCAGGACGCACTGACCGCCGCCGATGCACTTGTCCTCGTTGAGAGTGATCTTCATGGTCTTCACTTTCCGGGGTCGCGGTTGTAGAGCCTCTTGGCCCACAGGTAGCCGAGCAGGGCGATGACGGCGCTCCAGATGGCCGAGTGCAGGAGGCTGTCGCCGACCGGCGTGCCGTTCAGCAGGGCGCGCAGGGTCTCGGTGACGGGGGTGAGGGGCTGGTTCTCGGCGAACCAGCGCACGGCCGAGGGCATCGACTCGGTGGGGACGAAACCGCTGCCGAGGAAGGGCAGGAGGAGCAGCGGCATGGGCAGGTTGCTGGCGGCGGTCACGTCGTCGGTGACCATGCCGAGCGCCGTGGCGAACCAGGTGAACGCGAAGCCGACCATCGCCAGCACGCCGAAGACGCCCACCCACTCGACGACGCCCGCGTTCGGCCGGAAGCCGACGAGCAGGGCGGCCGCGATGACCGCGACGATCGCGATCATGGTCTGGATGAGGCTGCCGATCACGTGCCCGGTCAGCACGGAGACCCGGGCGATGGCCATGGTCTTGAACCGGGCCACGATGCCGTCGGTCATGTCGGTGGCCACCGAGATGGCGGTGCCCTGGGCCTGCGCGACGATGGTCATCAGGATGATGCCGGGCGCGAGGTAGTTGGCGTAGGCGGTGCGCGGGTCGCCGGCGCCGTTCTCGATGCCGATGCCCATCGTGCCGCCGAAGACGTAGACGAACAGCAGCAGGAAGATGACCGGGACGCCGGCCGCGGTCAGGGTCAGGGCCGGGTAGCGCCAGATGTGCCGCAGCTGGCGGCGCAGCATGGTCGCCGAGTCGGTCAGCGCGCGAATCATCGGGACTCCGTGAGGGCGAGGAAGACGTCGTCGAGGTCGGGGGTGTGCACCGACAGCTCCTCGACCTTGATCGCGTTGTTGTCGAGCCATTCGGTCAGGCCGCGCAGGGTCGTGGTGCCGCCGCTGTTGGGGACGAGAAGGGTCAGCGCCTCGTCGTTGCGGGAGATCGGGCCGACGCCGCGCAGCGCGAGCTGGTAGCCGGCGGAGTCGGCGAACTTCAGGCTGATGTGGCCGCCGGGGACCAGCCGCTTGAGCTCCTGCGCGGTGCCCTCGGCGACGATCCGGCCGCCGTTGAGCATGGCGATGCGGTCGGCGAGCTGGTCGGCCTCCTCCAGGTACTGCGTGGTGAGGAAGATGGTGACCTTGTCCTCGGAGACCAGCTCGCGCACGATCCCCCACATCGAACGGCGGCTGCGCGGGTCGAGGCCGGTGGTGGGCTCGTCGAGGAAGATGAGCCGCGGGTTGCCGACCATGGTCATGGCCAGGTCGAGGCGGCGCCGCATGCCGCCGGAGTAGGTGGAGGCCCGCTTGCGGGCAGCGGCGGTGAGGTCGAAGCGCTCCAGCAGCTCGCGGGCCTTCTTGCGGCCCCTGGACCGGCCCAGGCGGTGGAGGTCGGCCATCAGGCGCAGGTTCTCCTCGCCGGTGAGCAGGCCGTCCACCGCGGAGAACTGGCCGGTGACGCCGATGGCGGCGCGCACCGAGTCCGGCTTCGTGGCCAGGTCGTGCCCGGCCACGGTGACCTGGCCCGCACTGGCCTTGATCAGCGTGGACAGGATCTGCACCGTCGTGGTCTTGCCCGCGCCGTTCGGGCCGAGCAGGGAGAAGATCGAACCTTCCGGGATCCGCAGGTCCACCCCGTCGAGGACGCGGTGCGAGCCGTACGACTTCTGCAGGCCGGAGACCGTGATCATGTCAGGCCCAGTGGACATCGATGTCTCCGTAAGTCGTGCGGGCGTAGATGTCGGCCTTGGCGTCGGTGTGGACGGGCGCGCGGCCGGTGTCGAGCGTGTCGCGCACCTGGCCGTGCGCGGAGTTCACGTCCACGTCGGCGGTGGTGGTGCGGGGGATGCCGACGGAGACGCTGCCGTAGCCGGCCTCCAGGACGGCGTTGCCGGCGGCCAGCCGCCCGATGCGGATGCTGCCGTGCGAGGCGGTGGCCTTGACGTCGGCGCGGGCGCGGTCGATGACGATGTCGCCGTTGCCGGCGGTGATCGTGATCGTGGAGCCGGCGTCGCCGATGCGGACGGTGCCGTTGGTGGCGATGTCCACGGGCCCGATCGGCTTGTTGACGATGATGTCGCCGTGCTCGGAGCTGGCCCGCACGGTGGCGGTCTCGTCCAGCGAGATGTCGCCGTGCGAGGTGTGCACCCGGGTGTCGCCGAGGCTGCCGGCGACGCGGATGGCGCCGTAGTAGGCGTCGGCGGTCAGCTCGGACTCGGCGGGAAGCTGGACGGTCAGCACGACCGACGGCGGCTTCTTCGGCGACCAGCGGCGCGAGGTCTCGCGCGGCGCCCGCACCAGCAGCTTGCCGTCGGCGTAGGAGATCTCGGTCTGCTGGGCCAGTTGCTGGTCGGCGGCCCGGTCGGGCTCGGCGGGACGCACCTCGACCAGTGTCTCCTGCCGGTCGCCGGCGTTGACGCGAACCTCGCCGGAGCCGAACTCGATGGTGGCCTGGATGGGTCCGGGCGTGTCGAAGGTGGGCATGTCATGTCCTTTCAGCGCGGTGATGGGGAGCGGTGGTGAAGGCTGGCCCTGAGCTGGGCGCGGCCGCGGTGGATGCGGCTGCGGATCGTGCCGGTCTTGACGCCGAGCGCCGCCGCGACCGCGTCGTACGGCAGGCCCTCCACGTCGCACAGCACGACCGCGGCCCGATGGGCGGGAGTGAGCGCCTGGAGCGCGTCCTGGATGTCGGGCTCGAAGTGCAGCTCGTCCCAGACCTGCTCGGGTGTGGGCCCGCGGGCGGGCAGCCGTTCGGCCGACTCGTCGCCGAGCAGGTTGACGTTGACGCGGGCGCGCCGCCGTACCCCGTCGAGGAACAGGTTCGTGGTGATCCGGTGCAGCCAGCCCTCGAAGCTGCCCGGTTTGTAGGTCGCCAGGGACTTGAAGACCTTGTAGAAGACCTCCTGGGTCAGGTCTTCCGCATCGTGCGGGTCGCCCGTCAGCCGGAAGGCGAGTCCGTACACGCGGGCGGAGTGCGTCCGTACGATGGCCTCCCAGCTGAGGGCCGCGGTCACCAGGTCACCGGGAGGCGGTGCACCCCGAAGATGTCCTGACCGTCCCGCATGGGGACTTCCTCCACCGGTACGGCCAGCCGCAGCCCCGGGAAGCGGCTGAGCAGGGCCGGGAAGGCGGCGCGCATCTCGACCCTGGCCAGTTGCTGGCCGAGGCACTGGTGTGCCCCGTGGCCGAAGGCGAGGTGGCCGGTGGTCTCCCGGCGCAGGTCCAGGGTGTCGGCGTTCGGGAAGCGGGCCGCGTCGCGGTTGGCCGCCTGGACGGCCAGGGCGACGGTCTGCCCCGCCTTGATCTGCTCGCCGCCGATCACGACGTCCTCCGCGGCGGCGCGGGCGACGACGTTGACGATGGTGAGGTAGCGCATCAGCTCCTCGACGGCGTTGCCGATCAGCTCCGGCTCCCGGCGCAGGATCTCGAGCTGGTCGGGGTGCTCCAGCAGGGCGAAGGTGCCCAGCCCGATCATGTTGGCGGTGGTGTCCAGCCCGGCGCTGAGCAGGAAGATGCCGAGTCCGACCAGTTCCGCGTCGCTCAGGTCGCTGGTGGTCAGGTCGCTGAACACGTCCTCGGCCGGGTTGGCCCGCTTGGACTGGACCAGCTTGCCGATGTACTCGACGAGGGAGCCGTAGGCGGCGTACTGCTCCTCCGGAGGGGCTTCGACACCGCTGAGCGTGGCGGTCCACGCCTGGAACTCCGCCCGGTCGGCGTACGGCACGCCCAGCAGTTCGCAGATCACCATGGCCGGCACCGGCTTGGCGAATGCCTCCACCAGGTCGGCGCCGGGCCCGTTGGCCTCCATGGCGTCCAGGTGCTCGGTGACGATCTGCTCGATCCGCTCGGTGAGCTGGGCCATGCGGCGCACGGTGAACTTGCCGGCCAGCAGCTTGCGCAGGCGGGTGTGCTCCGGCGCGTCCATGTTGAGCAGCTCACCGGGCTCGGCCGGCGGCATCTCGATGGCGGCCGCGTGGTAGTGCCGCAGCTCCTGGCGGGCGCTGAAGCGCGGGTCCGCGACGATCTCCCGGACCACCTCGTGGCCGACCGCCAGCCAGCCTTCGTGGCCGTCGGGGAAGGTGAACGGCCACAGCGGCTTCTGCTCGCGCAGCGTCGCGTACTCGGCGGGCGGGTCCCAGGGGCGGCTCTTGGGCCGGGTCAGGGGAAGCGCCGCGAGCGACTCGGTCATAGCGTGTCCTCCAGTCTGTGCACGTCGTGCACGCCTGTGAACACTGTACGCGTGAGGATAGGTGTACGCAAGTCGCCTACACTGTGCCCTGCGGCGCACGCAAAAGGGCCGCACCCCGTCCCCGGGATGCGGCCCTTTCTTCTGCTCCGCTACGCCTTCAGGTAGTCGGCGTTCATACGCGCGATGGTGTCCAGCGGGATGCCCTTCGGGCAGACCGCCGTGCACTCACCGGTGTTCGTGCAACCGCCGAAGCCCTCGGCGTCCATCTGGTCCACCATGGCCTTGGCGCGGCTCAGCCGTTCCGGCTGGCCCTGCGGCAGCAGCGACAGGTGAGTGATCTTCGCCGCGGTGAACAGCGAGGCCGAGCCGTTCGGGCAGGCCGCCACGCAGGCGCCGCAGCCGATGCAGGTCGCCGCGTCGAAGGCGTCGTCGGCGTCCTCCTTGCGTACCGGGATCGAGTGGGCGTCCGGCGCCGAGCCCGCCGGGACCGAGACGAAGCCGCCCGCCTGGATGATGCGGTCGAACGCGCTGCGGTCCACGACCAGGTCCTTGATGACCGGGAACGGCGCGGCCCGCCACGGCTCGATGGTGATCTCGGCGCCGTCCTCGAAGTGGCGCATGTGCAGCTGACACGTCGTGGTGGCCCGCTGCTCGCCGTGGGCCACACCGTTGATGACCATGCCGCACATGCCGCAGATGCCCTCGCGGCAGTCGTGGTCGAAGGCGATCGGGTCGTCGCCCTCCATGATGAGGCGCTCGTTGACCACGTCGAGCATCTCGAGGAACGACATGTCCGGCGAGACGTCCTTGGCCAGGTAGGTGACCATGCGCCCGGCGTCGTCGGGACCGCTCTGCCGCCAGACCTTGAGAGTGAGATCCATTACTTGTAGCTCCGCTGGCTCATCTTGACGTACTCGTACTCGAGCGCTTCCTTGTGCAGCACCGGCCCGTCCGCCGCGCGCTCCCATGCCGACACGTGCGCGAAGTGCTCGTCGTCACGCAGCGCCTCGCCGTCGGCGTCCTGCGACTCGGCGCGGAAGTGACCGCCGCACGACTCCGTGCGCACCAGCGCGTCCAGGCACATCAGCTCGGCCAGGTCGAAGAAGTCGGCGACCCGGCCGGCCTTCTCCAGCACCTGGTTGAGCTCCTCGGCGGTGCCGGACACCTTGACGTTGCGCCAGAACTCCTCGCGCAGGGCGGGGATGAGCTCCAGGGCCTTGCGCAGCGACTCCTCGGTGCGCTCCATGCCGCAGTAGTCCCACATGATCCGGCCGAGCTCGCGGTGGAAGGAGTCCGGCGTGCGATTGCCGTTGACCTTCATCAGCCGGTCGATCTTGGCCCGGACCTTGATCTCGGCCTCGGCCACGGCCTCCTCGTCCACCTCGGCGAACGGCCCGTTCGCCAGGTAGTCGCCGAGCGTGGTCGGCAGCACGAAGTAGCCGTCGGCCAGGCCCTGCATCAGCGCCGAGGCGCCCAGGCGGTTGGCGCCGTGGTCGGAGAAGTTGGCCTCGCCGATCACGAACAGGCCGGGGATCGTGGACTGCAGGTCGTAGTCCACCCACAGGCCGCCCATCGTGTAGTGGACGGCCGGGTAGATGCGCATCGGCTGGGTGTAGGGGTCCTCGCCCGTGATGCGCTCGTACATCTCGAAGAGGTTGCCGTACTTCTTCTCCACGGCGTCGCGCCCGAGGCGGCCGATCGCGTCGCGGAAGTCCAGGTAGACGCCCAGGCCGCCGGGACCGACGCCGCGGCCCTCGTCGCAGACGTTCTTGGCCGCGCGGGAGGCGATGTCACGCGGGACCAGGTTGCCGAAGGCCGGGTAGATGCGCTCCAGGTAGTAGTCGCGCTCCTCGTCCGGGATGTCGCCCGGCGCGCGGTGGTCGCCCGCGTTCACCGGCACCCACACGCGGCCGTCGTTGCGCAGCGACTCCGACATCAGCGTCAGCTTCGACTGGTACTCGCCGGAGACCGGGATACACGTCGGGTGGATCTGCGTGTAACAGGGGTTGGCGAAGTAAGCGCCCTGCTCGTGGGCCCGCCAGATCGCCGTGGTGTTGCACCCCTTGGCGTTCGTGGACAGGTAGAAGACGTTGCCGTAGCCGCCGGTGGCCAGCACGACCGCGTCGGCGGTGTGCCGCTCGATCTCGCCGGTGACCATGTCGCGCACGATGATGCCGCGGGCCCGGCCGTCGGAGACGATCAGCTCCAGCATCTCGTGCCGGGTGAACATCTCGACCGTGCCGGCCTTGATCTGCCGCTCCAGCGCCTGGTAGGCCCCGAGCAGGAGCTGCTGGCCCGTCTGGCCGCGGGCGTAGAAGGTCCGCGAGACCTGGGCGCCGCCGAAGGAGCGGGTGTCGAGCAGCCCGCCGTACTCGCGGGCGAACGGCACGCCCTGGGCCACGGCCTGGTCGATGATGTTCACCGAGACCTCGGCCAGGCGGTAGACGTTCGACTCGCGGGCGCGGAAGTCGCCGCCCTTCACGGTGTCGTAGAACAGCCGGTAGATCGAGTCGCCGTCGCCGCGGTAGTTCTTCGCGGCGTTGATGCCGCCCTGCGCGGCGATCGAGTGCGCCCGCCGGGGCGAGTCCTGGTAGCAGAACGACTTGACGTTGTAGCCCAGCTCGCCCAGGGTCGCCGCGGCCGAGCCGCCGGCCAGGCCGGTGCCGACCACGATGACGTGGAGCTTGCGCTTGTTGGCCGGGTTGACGAGCTTGGCGGCGAACTTCCGCTTGGCCCAGCGTTCCTCGATGGGGCCGGTGGGCGCCTTGGCGTCCAGGATCGGCTCGCCCTCGGTGTACTCGATCACTTCACCACTCCGAACATGATGGCCAGCGGCGGCGCCAGGAATCCGAGCACCACCACGGCCGAGACCAGCAGCGCGCCGAGCCGTACCACCCGGCGGCGCTCCCCCTTGAGCCAGCCGAGCGTCTGGAAGGACGACCAGATGCCGTGCCGCAGATGCAGGCCGACCAGCAGGACGGCGATCACGTAGATGGCCGTGACCCACCAGCGCCCCGGCTGGAAGCCCTCGATCATGCGGTCGGCCGGCGTGGAGTGGAACCCGGCCGGGTTGACCACGCCGAACGTCAGGTCGAGCAGGTGCCAGACGATGTAGAGCGCGATGGTGACGCCACCCCACCGCATGATGTGGGTGGCGTACCCGGTGGCCTGCGACTTCTTGGCCACGTACTTCACCGGCCTGGCCTTGCGCGCGCGCCGGGTCAGCGTGATGGCCGCCCACATGTGCAGGACCACGGCCAGGACCAGGCCGACCTCCAGCAGGGTCAGCACCGTCCGGTACGGCACGAACGGCTCCAGCAGCGTCCGCAGCCAGTGCGCGTACTCATTGAACGAGTCACGGCCGAAGAAGATCTTCAGGTTGCCCAGCATGTGCAGGACGACGAAGCTCACCATCACGGCACCCGTGACGGCCATGACGACTTTCCTGCCGTTCGACGAGCTCAGGAACCCGCGGGACTTCTTGGGCGTTGGAGGAGCCGGAGCCTTGCCGGTCCCGGTCTTGGGGGTGCTCACGGGCGCCGTCGCGGCCCCGCGCTCTATCGTGGCGGTCACATCAGGAAACGCTAGGTATCCAGGGATGATCCGTCCAAGTCATCACAGGTCTGGTTTCCATAGCCTCCGGCTATGACCCTTGGTTTCGTACGGCTGGCGACACCAACGGCCCAGCACCCATGCGAGGAAAATCACAGAACGGCGATAGCCGTAGGCTATGGAAATCATGCAGTTGCAGCAGCTCGCCTACTTCGTCGCGGTGGCGGAGACCAGGCACTTCACCCAGGCCGCCGAGCGGATGCGCGTGGCCCAGCCGTCGCTGAGCAAGCAGATCAAGGCGCTGGAGGCCGAACTGGGCGCGCCGCTGTTCTCCCGGGCCCGCGGCAACGTCACGCTCACCCCCGCGGGCGAGGCGCTGCTGCCGCTGGCCAGGCGCATGCTCGCCGACGCCGACACCGCCCGGCAGGAGGTGGCCGAGCTGGCCGGGCTGCGCCGAGGGCGGGTCCGCCTGGGCGCCACCCCCTCGCTCTGCGCCGGGCTGCTGGCCGACGTGCTGGCCCGCTTCCACCGCGACTACCCCGGCATCCAGCTGCACGTCGAGGAAGGCGGCTCGCGCGACCTCGTCAGGGCGCTGGCCCGCGGCCAGATCGACCTGTCGCTGATCATCACCCCGCTCCAGCACGACGACCCGGCGCTGGTCACCGAGGAGATCCTGCGGGAGAACCTCGTCGTCGTCGCCCCCAGCCACGAGCGCACGCGCAAGCCGTACGCCAGGATCGAGGACCTGCGCGGCCGGCCGATGGTGATGTTCCGGCGCGGCTACGACCTGCGCGAGACCACGCTGACCGCCTGCCGGCAGGCGGGCTTCGAGCCGCGCTTCGCGGTCGAGGGCGGCGAGATGGACGCCGTGCTGCGGTTCGTGGAGGCCGGGCTGGGCGTGGCGGTGGTGCCGTCGATGGTCCTCGACGGGCGGCCCGGCCTGAGCGGCACGCCGCTGGCGCCGCCGGGGCTCAGCCGGACCATCGCGCTGGCCGCCCGCAAGGACGTCGAGCCGACCCGGGCCGCCCAGGCGTTCCGCGCCACCCTGCGCACCTTCCTTCTCGAAACGGCTCAGGACGGCACCCTCCCCCAGGGGGTCGAGCTCATCGCGGAGTGAGCCGGGGCGCGGATATGTCGCCAAGACACCGGTCCTGACGTGCGAACGTGACAGGAATCACACGGGGGCATCGAAAAAGTGAGTGACCCTTGTCACAAAACGTGATGCCGTCGTCGTAACGTATCCCCCACCAATGCGCGGCTGAGCGTGAGACGCCCGCGCGCCCAGATACGAACCCGGACCCCAGGCGAGCAGGGTCCGCGGGAGGTGGAGAGGTCCGCGATGACCCAGACGACGCCTGAAAGCCCGGTAAGGAGGCAGCGCGCGCAGCTCAAAGTGCGCACGCTTCGCACCGACAACTGGTGGCTGGCCCCGCTCTTGACGTTTCTCGGGCTCAGCTCATTTCTTGTCTACGGCGTATGGGCGATCTTCGATGGCAGCTACTACTACGCCCCGAGCGAGTACATAGCCCCGTTCTCGTCGCCGTGCCTGGCGACGTCATGTCCCGAGGGCGCCCGATTCCTCGGGCTGGCGCCCTTCGGCGACTGGTACGCCCTACCGCCCGGCCTGCTGATCCTCGGTCTGCCCGGCGGTTTCCGGCTCACCTGCTACTACTACCGCAAGTCCTACTACCGCTCGTTCTGGCTGTCGCCGCCCGCGTGCTCGGTGCAGGAGCCGCACGGCAAGTACACCGGTGAGACCCGCTTCCCGCTGATCGTCCAGAACATCCACCGCTACTTCTTCTACGCGGCGATCCTCATCGGCCTCATCCTGGCCTACGACGCGGTGCTCGCGCTCATCCACACGCCGACGGGGCTCGGCACCTGGATCCTCATCCTCAACGCGGTGCTGATCAACCTGTACACCCTGTCCTGCCACTCCTGCCGGCACATCACCGCCGGCCGCCTCAACCACTTCTCCCGTCACCCGGTGCGCTACAGGGCCTGGACCTTCGTCTCCAAGCTCAACGCCAAGCACCAGCCCCTCGCGTGGGCCTCGATGTTCTCGGTGATGGGCGCCGACTTCTACGTCCGGCTCGTGGCCAAAGGCATCGTCAACTTCCCGTTCGCATAAGGAATACCTGTGGAAATCGAGCGTCACGAATACGACGTCGTCGTCATCGGTGCGGGCGGCGCCGGGCTGCGGGCCGCGATCGAGGCCAGGCAGCAGGGCAAGCGCACGGCGATCGTCTGCAAGTCGCTGTTCGGCAAGGCACACACGGTCATGGCCGAGGGCGGCGCGGCCGCGGCCATGGGCAACGTCAACTCCGACGACAACTGGCAGGTCCACTTCCGCGACACCATGCGCGGCGGCAAGTTCCTCAACAACTGGCGCATGGCCGAACTGCACGCCAAGGAGTCCCCGGACCGCGTCTGGGAGCTGGAAGCCTGGGGCGCCCTGTTCGACCGGACCAAAGACGGCAAGATCAGCCAGCGCAACTTCGGCGGCCACGAATACCCGCGCCTGGCCCACGTGGGCGACCGTACCGGCCTGGAGCTGATCCGCACGCTGCAGCAGCGCGTCGTCGCGCTCCAGCAGGAGGACCACGAGAACCACGGCGACTACGAGGCATACATCAAGGTCTTCGCCGAATGTACGGTCACCCGCCTGCTCAAGGACGGCGACCGGATCTCCGGCGCCTTCGGCTACTGGCGCGAGAACGGCAACTTCCTCGTCTTCGACGCGCCCGCGGTCGTGCTGGCCACCGGCGGCATCGGCAAGTCCTACGTCGTCACCTCCAACTCCTGGGAGTACACCGGCGACGGCCACGCGCTGGCCCTGCTGGCCGGGGCGAACCTCATCAACATGGAGTTCATCCAGTTCCACCCCACGGGCATGGTCTGGCCGCCCTCGGTCCGGGGCATCCTGGTGACCGAGTCGGTCCGCGGCGACGGCGGCGTGCTGCGCAACTCCGACGGCAAGCGCTTCATGTTCGACTACATCCCGGACGTATTCAAGGACAAGTACGCCACCACCGAGGAGGAGGGCGACCGCTGGTACACCGACCAGGCCAACAACCGGCGCCCGCCGGAGCTGCTGCCGCGTGACGAGGTGGCCAGGGCCATCAACTCCGAGGTGAAGGCGGGCCGCGGCTCACCCCAGGGCGGCGTCTTCCTCGACGTCTCCACCCGCCTGCCGGCCGAGGAGATCAAGCGGCGGCTGCCGTCGATGCACCACCAGTTCAAGGAGCTGGCCGACGTCGACATCACCGCCGAGCCCATGCAGGTCGGCCCCACCTGCCACTACATCATGGGGGGCGTCGAGGTGGACGCCGACACCGGGGCCGCGGCCGTGCCCGGCCTGTTCGCCGCGGGCGAGGTCTCGGGCGGCATGCACGGCTCCAACCGCCTGGGCGGCAACTCGCTGTCCGACCTGCTGGTCTTCGGCCGCCGGGCCGGTCTCGGCGCCGCGGAGTACGTCAACGCGCTCGGCGCGCGGCCCGCCGTACACGAGGAGTCGGTCGAGGCCGCGCACGCCGAGGCCGTCGCCCCGCTCGAGCGCACCGGCGAGAACCCGTACGAGGTCCACCACGAGCTCCAGCGGACGATGAACGACCTCGTCGGCATCATCCGCAAGGCCGAGGAGGTCGCCGAGGCCATGGAGGTCGTCGAGAAGCTCAAGGAGCGCGTGCAGCTCGTCGGCGCCGCCGGATCGCGCATCTACAACCCCGGCTGGCACCTCGCCCTCGACCTGCGCAACATGCTGCTGGTCTCGGAGTGCGTGGCCCGCGCCGCGCTGCTGCGCGAGGAGAGCCGCGGCGGGCACACCCGCGACGACTTCCCGGGCATGAACCCCGAGTGGCGCCGCAAGCTCCTCGTCTGCTCGACCGCGGACGGCTCTTCGGTCACCGTGGAGGAGAAGGTCCAGCCGTCGATGCGCAAGGACCTGTTCGACCTGTTCGACCGGGACGAGCTGAAGAAGTACCTCACCGATGAAGAGCTGGGGAACGCGAAATGAGTTACAAGGCGAAGTTCAAGGTCTGGCGCGGTGAGGGCGGCGAGGGCAAGCTCGAGGACTTCACCGTGGAGGTGAACGAGGGCGAGGTCGTCCTCGACATCATCCACCGCCTCCAGGCCACGCAGGCGCCCGACCTGGCCGTGCGCTGGAACTGCAAGGCCGGCAAGTGCGGCTCCTGCTCGATGGAGATCAACGGCAAGCCGCGGCTGGGCTGCATGACCCGCATGTCCACCTTCGAGCAGGACGAGACCATCACGGTCACCCCGATGCGGACCTTCCCCGTCATCAAGGACCTCGTGACGGACGTGTCGTTCAACTACCAGAAGGCCAGGGAGGTCCCGTCCTTCACTCCGCCCGCCGACGTGCGGCCGGGCGAGTACCGCATGCAGCAGGTGGACGTGGAGCGCTCGCAGGAGTTCCGCAAGTGCATCGAGTGCTTCATGTGCAACAACGTCTGCCACGTGATCCGCGACCACGAGGAGAACAAGCCGGCCTTCTCGGGGCCGCGTTTCCTCATGCGCATCGCGGAGCTGGACATGCACCCGTATGACGTGGCCGAGCGGAAGGACTCGGCGCAGGAGCAGCACGGGCTGGGCTACTGCAACATCACCAAATGCTGCACGGAGGTCTGCCCTGAACACATCAAGATCACGGACAACGCGCTCATCCCGATGAAGGAACGCGTGGTGGACCGGAGGTACGACCCGCTCGTGTGGCTCGGCAACAAGATCTTCCGCCGCCGGACGTCGTCGTAGCGATTCCTTACGGCGGGCCGGCGTAACGCCACCCGCCGTCGCCGGTTTCCGCCGATCGGGGGGATCGCTTCTCACGTCGGACGTGGTCCCCGCCGTCACGGCACGACGTAACCGCCCACGTGGTTCGTGGGCGGTTCCTTTTTGCCCGCCGGCCTAGCGGTTGCGGAAGAGGTCGTCGTCGCCCGGTTCGGCGGCGGAACCCGGGGACAGCGGCATCTCGCGGGTCGCGTCGTAGGGGCCCGATCCGCCCGAGGGGATGTCGCCGGGCGGCTCGGGCTCCGGCGGGACCAGCGGCTCGAACGCGCCGCGGACCTTCTCCTCCTCCGCCGGCTGCTCATGGCCGTAGGAGACGAACTCGTCCGGGTGCAGCACCACCGGCTCGGGCATGGGCTCCGGCTGGTAAGGCTGCTGGTACGGCTGCGGCCCCGGGTAGGCCGGCTGCTGGGCCGGATACGTCTGGACCGGGACGAAGCTGATGATCGGCGCGTACGCCGTGCCGCCCGGGTAATGGGGCTGCTGCGTGTAGCCAGTCGGCGGGTAGGACGTGTAGCCGGGCCCCGCCGGATAGCCGTGGGGCTCGGGGGTGACGGGGCCGGCCTTGCGGACCGCGGCCGCGTGCGCCAGGCGGCGCAGCCTGCCCTCGTAGATCAGCACGGCGAACAACACCAGCAGCACCAGGACGAGCGCGGGGATGCTGAGCCGCTGGGTCAGCCCCCGCTGGTCGAACTCGGGAGCCGCGTTCTTCAGCTGCAGCTCCTGCGTCTCCTCGCTGGGCGACTCCGACGGCGAGGGCGAGAACGGCGTGGCCGGGGGCTGCGAGCTCGCGACGGTCGGCAGTTGCACCGACTCCTCCGGCGTCGACTCCGGCGTGGGGGTCGACAGCGGGAGGTTCTCGCTCGGCGGGGGCACGATCGGCTGGAAGGTGGTCGCGGGGGCCGAGGTCTTGGGCGTCGGCACCGCCTTGGTCGTCGGCGTCTTCTTCGGCGTCGTGGGCTTGGACGTCGGCGACTTCGTGACCGTCTTGGTGATCGTGGTCTCGGGCTGGGTCGGTTCCGGTGTCTGGGTGATCGTCTGGGTGATCGTGACCTCCGGGTCACAGACCTCGCCCGCGTCGCACCCTTCCACGGGCGGCGGCGGGTCCATCACCACGGCCGAGGCGCTGGCCGCCTGGAGCACGAAGGGTGAGACCGCGATACCGGTGAGTGCGATGGCCAGGATCAACGCGGACACGGCCGTCGCTCGTGTGCGTGCCACCGGAGTCCTCCGCCGAAAATCCGGAACCATGGTCAACGGAATACTAGTCAGGTCAAAGCACCAGTAAAGCCCCGTTCCCCGATGTTGTCACGCTGTTACCCGGTGTGGAACGTGTCAACCGCCCGAACGCGCGATCCGGCGACGCTGCGTACGCGCGGCGAGCCAGAGCGCGGTCAGCAGGACCCCGATGCCGCCCGCGGTCACGGGCACGCCACGCGGGCCGGTGAGGAGATCCAGCGGCTTGCCCGGGTCCAGCCTTCTGTGGGCCACCGCGATCTGGCGAGGAAGCGGGGCTCCGGCCGCGGGTGGCGCGGGTGCGGCTTGGGGCAGGCGGAGGTTCGGGTCACCCCCCGGGCCCTGCGGCGGTGCGGGTTGCTGGGGCTGGGTGGCGGGTTGCTGGGGTTGCGCGACGACCGGCGGTGGAACAGACCCGGAAATATAGGGACTCGTTCCACTCTCCGCATACCCACCGCTCGGCATCCCGCCCGTCTGGTACGCGCTGCCGCCGCCTTGTTTCCCGGTCGCGAGGCCCCGGTTCTGCTGCCGCGTGGCCTTCTCACCAGATTTTCCAGGCCGTACCGGGACAGCGGGCGCAGAAGGCGGCGTCACCGGGGCAGGCGGCACCGCCGTACCAGCCGTGTCCTTAGCAGGCGGCGCCACAACGCCGGCAGCGTCCTTGGCACGCGGCGCCACAACGCCGGCAACGTCCTTAGCAGGCGGCGCCACAACGCCGACAGCGTCCTTGGCAGGCGGCGCCGCAACGCCGGCGGAGTCGGTGGGTGGCGCGGGGGCCGTGCTCGGCGCGGGGTCCATCAGGCGGGCGCCCACCGCGGTCCGGGCGCTTCCGCTCAGCGTCGCCAGCCCCGAACTCCCCCGCACCTGCGCCACCGCCGCCAGGACGACCTCCGTCACCCCCTGAGGCACGGTCAGCAGCACGTCCACGGCCCGCTCTCCGGCCACCTTCCCCAGCCGGCACACCTCCGCCCCACGCGTCACCACGACCTGCGGCGGCGTGCTCCCGGCCAGCATCGACCCAAACGGCGAAGGCGAGGGCGACGGCACCGCACCGGCCGACGCCGGAGCAGGCGGCGCGGGGAAAGGAGCGGGGAAAGGAGCAGGGGAAGGAGCGGGGAAACACGCCACCGTGGACAGCGCCTCCCCCGGGCTCGCCGCCACGGCCAGCCGGGCGTCCCGGGCCTTGCCCGCCAGCCGTACCCGGAAACGCAGCACGTCCCCGGTGCGCACCCACTTGCCGAGCTCGCGGTCCGGGTCGTCGAGCCGGTCGAAGACCAGCGACACGTCGCCGGCCATCGCCGCCGTCACCGTGGACAGGGTCGCCAGCATCAGCGCACCGGCCCCGACTGCCGCCGCGACCCCGCGGGGCCGCCTCCGTCCGAACATGCCACTTCCCCCGAATGCGGACACAACTCGTAGTGGTTATGTCACGCAACGCAGTGGCTTAACCCTGTGCCAGCAGATCCGCCACCGCCTGCATGACCGGCAGGTCCGCCCCGAGCCAGTCCACGGCGAAGTACTCCTGCGGCGCCAGCCAGCGCAGCGCCAGGTGCTCCTTGGCCGCCGGCTCGCCCGCCTCCACCGTGGCCAGCCACGCCCGCATCACGTAGCCGGGCGACAGCGGCCAGTCGCCGCCCACCCGCGCGCCGACCGCGATCTCGACCCCGAGCTCCTCCCGGCACTCGCGGACCAGCGCCTCCTCCTCGCTCTCCCCCGGGTCCACCTTCCCGCCGGGAAACTCCCACCCGCCGGCCAGCTCAGGCGGCTCCGCACGCTGCGCGGCCAGCACCCGACCGTCCGAGACGATGACCGCGGCTACCACGACAATGCTCATAGGGCCGCATTCTCCAGCTTCTTCACCTGTTCGAGGACGGCGGGGTTCTGCAACGGCCGGGTGAAGCCCATGAGGCTGTCGCGCCGGTAGCTGGTCACCTTGATCGGCCCGCACAACCGGCAGCGCGCCTCGATCATCTTCCCCTTGGAGACGACCATGCCGACGTGCCCGGGGTTGTTCGGGCCGGTGCCGGGACCGGCGTTGAAGAAGACCAGGTCCCCCGGCTGCTCGGTGCCCGCCTCGATCTTCACGCCGAAGGGCCACTGGCCGAACGTGGTGCGCGGGATGTCCAGCCCGACGTTGCGGTAGGCCATGTAGATGATGCCGGAGCAGTCGAAGGCGTCAGGTCCCGTCCCGCCCCAGAGGTACGGCTTGCCGCGCTGGGCCAGCGCATAGGCGAGGATCTTGGCCACCACGTCGCTCGGCGCCGCCTGCACCAGCGGCTCGTCGCAGTTCGGGTCGGCCTGCGGCGGCAGCTTCACGTCCCCGGACTTGGCGTACTTCTTGGCGATGGCCTCGACCTGGTCGACGTACCACCAGGCCCGGTTGTAGACGAACAACGCCCGCCGTACGTTCTCGGGAGCCCCGTTGCGCTTCAGCATGCGCGCGGCGCCCAGGATGGCGTCGGCGGGGTTGTAGACGTCGGCGATGCCGTCACCGTCGCCGTCGGAGGCGTAGCCGTTGAACTGCGACGGGATCGGGATCCTGGCCTTGCCGCCCCACGTGCTGATCAGGAACTGCATCGGCCCGGCCGCGCCGGCGTAGTTGGTGCCGCTCTTGACGCCGGGCAGGTTCGAGCGGAAGTGGTCGGTCTCCCGCTTGCCCACGGCCGCCAGGACGTTCCACTGCACGCCGATCTTCTTGCCGTGCTTCTTGTACAGCTCCAGCAGGTCCGGCGGGATGTCGGAGGCGGCCGAGTCGGAGACCTCCTCGGTCTGGACGTCGTCCTCGCAGTCGGTGGCCGGGTTGGTGCCGATGAAGGAGGGGATGCCGGGCATCATCAGCATCGGCGAGACGATGATCAGCCCGAGGAGCAGCAGGCCCGCCACACCGACGGCGATGCCGATCCGGGTACGAGAGGAGGCGTTCACCCTTCAGGATCTCCGCTTTGGGGGTCGCCGTCCTGACCCTCACCGGCCGGCTGAACGTCGAAGACCCGCCAGTCGTTGCCCACCGGGGTCAGCGTGACCGCGAGGTCCTCGGCCCGCTCGCTGACGCCGGACTTGCCGGCGAGCTTCTGCGTGCTGGTGATGATGAAGACGATCGAGGTCTTGCCGACCTGCCTGATCTCCTTCATCCTCGCCGTCGCCGTGGCCACGGTCTGCTCGTTCTTGTTCTGCTCGATGCTGCCCGGGGAGGTCAGCGCCTTGGTGAGGTACGTGGCCAGCTCGCCCGTGGTGAACGCCTTGACCCGGTTCGCGTACACGGCCGGCTCCTCGTCGTAGCGGAACGTGCCGTAGCTGGCGGTGAAGCGCTCGGCCAGCTCGGCCGCGGCGGCCAGCTGCTGCCGCGACATCGGCAGGTAGGCGTAGATGTCGAACGGCGCGTTGCTGGCCGTGGCCAGGGGGGCGCTGGTCGCGGGGGGAAGCGGCGCCGCGGAGGTGGCCGGGCCGGGCGTGGGCTCGCTGCCCCGGGCGCCCGGCCACATCGTCACATAGAGGCCGACCGCGGCGACGACCACCACGATGGCGGCGAAGACCACCCCGCGCTTGTCACCTGACTGGGCCATCTCAATCCTTGTCGGAGTTGGGCTTCAACCAGAACGGCACCGGCGGCTCGTCACCGCCCCCGCCACCGCCGCGCCGGCTCGGCAGCCAGAGCGGGGGCGCCTCCGAGGAGCGCGCCCTGGGCACGTCTCCGGAGCCGCCGAAGATGCCGCCGCCCGAGGAGCCGCCGGACCCGCCGAAGATCCCGCCGCCGGACGACCGTGAGCCGCCAGAACGCCCGGAGCCCGAGGCCGACCGGCCGGAACCGCCGCCGCGCCCGGAACCGCCACCGAAGATGCCGCCGCCGGAGCCGCGTCGCGAACCGCCCGAGCTCGCCCGGGACGCGCCCGACCTGGAGCCCGAACCACCGCGTGACGCCCAGCCGCCGCCGGAGCGCCCGCCGAACCAGCCGCCGCCCGACCCACCGGACCCGGCCCCAGAACCACCGGAGCCTCCGGCCGCCGGAGTGCCGCCTGCGCCGCCCGGCCCGCCGGAGCCCGGCCCCCGGCCGCCGGGGCGGCCGGTGCGGGTGGGTGCGCCGCCGCCCAGGTTGAGCGGCGGGGCGGAGCCGGTGCGCGCGGCGGGAGCCGTACGGGCTCCTCCCTTGGCGCCCTTCTCGTCTGGATTGAGCGGAGCCGGGGTGGAGGGCATCCGGTTGCCCGACGGTGAGCCGGGTGCGCCGCCTTCGGCGCCGGCCGCGGCTCTGGCCGCCGTTCCCGCCACCGCGCCCGTCGCTCCGGCCATGGCCGCCGCCTGCAGGGCCGGCTCGGCCTTGCGCACGCCCCAGTTCTTGATCTTCTGGGCGGCCACCGGAGGCAGCACGTTCGAGGCCCGGTTCAGCACCGGCGCCGTGGTCGCGTCGCCGAGCATGCGGGTGGTCAGCGTGTGCCCGTTCATCGAGGCGAACAAGTGCTGGAACGGCCGGCGGTAGAAGAACACCGCGATCGTCAGCAGGGCCATGAACAGGATCTGCATGCCCCAGGGCAACGCCGTGGACATGATCAGCGCGTAGCCGTACACCAGGACGCCGAGCACGAGGGCCAGCACCGCCTGCCTGAGCAGGGTGCCGACCAGCATCTCCACCCAGCGCATGGCGATGATGCGCCCGCTGCCCGGGTGCACGCCGAGCAGCAGGAAGACCGGTCCCATGATGAGCAGCAGCAGGAAGCCGACCTTGAGCACCAGCAGCGAGACCGCCACCAGGAAGATCAGCAACCCGGCGACCAGGGCGGCGATGAGGGCGCCGATGGCCACGCCCACGCGGCTGGTCCACTCCTTGCCCTGGAAGACGAAGTAGCGCGGGTCGCCCTTGAGCTTGTCGGCGTACTCGGCGTACTTGGCCTGGTGGGCGCCGTTGTCCCGGCTGCCGCTGGCCAGCTCGGCGGCGTCGAGCGTCTGGATCTCCAGCATCGCCCGGCCGTAGTCGCGCACGATCGGCTGGTTGGGGTCGGCGGTGCCGAACATGCCCATCAGCCACGGCTTGCAGACCAGCGTGGACCACAGGGCGTCGGCGTTCTGGTCCACCGTGGGCGTGCCCGTGTGCGCGTAGCCGCCGGTCTTGACCTCGGGGCTGGTCTGCCCGGGCCCGGGCAGGCAGGAGGTCCCGCCGGCGCCGGGCAGGCCGGAGAAGGCCGAGTTGACGACCTCGCCGGTCTTGTCCGTGACGACCTTGCCGAGCCCGGTGAAGTCCTGGGGGCGGCTGAAGAACCAGGTGGCCACGGTGACCGCGAGGACCATCCAGATGATGCCCTCGGTGGTCGTGGTGGCCCGTTTGCGGATCAGGCCGTACCACGCCAGCCAGATCGCGCCGAGGATCACGACCGGCCGCAGGTAAGGCCAGTACATCGCCTCGGACAGGTTCGTGACGATGTCGTCGACCACGTCCTTGATCGCCGCCAGCGGGCCCTCGGTGGCCGCCGCCTGGTAGGTGGTGATCGTCAGCCGGTCGATCGCCTTGGCCCACAGGAAGACCTGGTTGGCCCAGGCGTTGCCGGCCCAGGCGCCGAAGTCGCAGCCGATGTCGTAGGTGTGCCAGAACTGGCCGGCGGTGCCGAACTGCTGGTAGTTGGTGGCCGGCGGCGGCGCGGTGGCGCCCTGGGCCGCCGGCGCGCCGGCGCCCTGGGCAGGCTGCGGCGGCATGAGGAGTCCATCCATGCCACCGCCCA
This sequence comes from Nonomuraea typhae, assembly GCF_009760925.1. Lineage (GTDB taxonomy): Bacteria > Actinomycetota > Actinomycetes > Streptosporangiales > Streptosporangiaceae > Nonomuraea > Nonomuraea typhae. The sequence goes on along the minus strand of NZ_VRLV01000006.1, from coordinate 474,170 downwards.
CGATCTCCGGAGCGAGCGTCCCGGACAACTCGCACGGAGCGGCCGCCGCCGGCGACATGGCACCCATGACCGCGGGCAACACGATGATGCCCGCGAGCAGTGCCAACGCGACAGCCAGCCGCCTGGCTAGCCGTACTTTCATGACCGCACCTCCTGCGCCCTGCCCACGCCCCCTTGAAGATCATTCCCGCTGTCGCCGGGTTTGTCATGCGTCGGATTCGTGTCGAGCCAGCGCAGCAGCTCTTCAGAGATCAGGTCTACTGCAATGCGTCCGGCCCTGCCATCCAGATCACGGAATACGCATTCGCCGTTGCCCAGCGAGCGCAGCACGGCCTTGTGCTCCTCGGACCCGTCCACGCCGAGCAGCGACATGACGTGATCGACCTCCACCCGTTCGGTCGAGCGGAAGGCGAAGACGGACGACAGGCAGTTGGTCACCTGCTCGTTCAGCAGGTCGCCGGCGTTCTGGGAGACGAGGACCAGCGCGGTGTTGCGGGAGCGGCCCATGCGGCTGACCTCGGGCACCAGCTTGGCGCCCTCGGGCGTGGAGGTGATGGCCCACGCCTCGTCCAGGAAGATCGCCTTGGGCGAGCGCCGGTCCAGGCCGTTCATGAGCCTGCGGGCGAACTGCGAGACGAGGTAGAGCAGGGCCACCGACAGCCGCTGCTCGTAGGAGTAGTCGTCGCGCCCGGTCGTCACGTCCGGCAGGGTCAGCCCGCCCAGCGTGAACACCGTCGTCCAGCCCTCGGTGTCGATCTGCTCACCGCCCGAGGGGTCGAAGCAGAGCCGGGCCAGGTGCATCTCCGACATGGAGCGCAGCACCGCGCCCAGGTTCTTGGAGGCGGCGTCCTCGGACTCCTCCAGGTGGTCCACGACCTTGCCCAGCGACGGGTCCGGCGCGTTCGAGACCGCGGCGACCGCCTGGATCATCGCCGACTCGCGTTCCTCGGACATGCGCGGCAGCAGCAACCGCAGCGTCTCGGTCGCCATCGTCTTCTTGGCCGCGATGTCGTCGCCGAAGGAGAACGGGTCCAGCAGCCCCGGCGCCGCCGAGCCCAGCGGGATCACCCGCGCCTTGCGGTCGCGCTTCTGCAGCAGCCGCACCAGCGACTCGGCGTCGCCCTTCGGGTCGATCACCGCCACCGTCACGCCCCGCAACGCCATCTGGTAGATCATCAGCAGCGCCAGCGTGGTCTTGCCGCCGCCCGGCTCCCCGGTGATCGCGATGGCCGTGGGCCTGTTGCGCATCGCCGCGACGAGCGGGTCGAAGTGCACGATGCTGCGCGCCCTGCCGACGGTCTCCCCGATGTACGGCCCCAGCCAGCCGCTGGCCGGATCCTCCATCCGGTCGCCCAGATCCACCGTGGCCGTGGCCATGCCGCCCGCGATCGTGCGCAGCGGCTGCCGCTGGGCGTAGGCGTTGACCCGGACCTTCTCCCCCGGCAGCGTCTCGCAGAACAGCGAGAACTGGTCGCCGGTCGAGTTCACCACGTCGATGCCCATGTCCCGGTAGTGCTCCACGACCGCCTCGACCCGCTGCACGCAGATCTCCTCGGTCGGGGCGCTCACGATCAGGCGGTGCCAGCCGTACACGAACGGCAGGCGCTCCTTCGTGATGCCGTGCTCCAGCATCCTGGCCGCGTCGATCTGCTCGGCCAGCGCGATCGGGGCCTCCGCGCCGGCCTCCCGGATGTGGATGTCCATGTCACGGGCGTGCGCGAGCTTGCGCGCCACGTCCTTCGACGCCTTGACCGGCGGGATCAGCCGCATCCGGCTGGAGATCTCCACCGGGAACGGGAGTTGGTCGGAGAAGTGCATCCACGGCTCGCCGTCCGGGAACGGCATCAGGTCGGGGAAGCGGGCGAACGACAGGTAGGCCACATAGGAGTCACCCTGCGGCTGCACCAGGCGCAGCAGCGACCTGCCGTTGTGGATCTCGCCCTCGACCAGCGACTCGATCTCACCCCTGCCCCAGCGGCGGCGCGGGCTGGCCGACGGCTGCGGGTCCCCGACCGAACCGGAGGCGGCGTGCTGGAACAGCCACGCCACCTCGGTCGAGGTGGCGTGCCGGGCGTAGAGAGCGCTTGACGCGAGTGCTCTGCCCAGTCTTTCCGCCTGCTCGGTCCATCTGCTGATCTCACTGTCCGGCACATGATCGTCGTCGAGGCCCAGCACCTTCTCGGTGCGCTGGTAGAAGCCGAACAACTGGGCCAGGACTCCCTGCCCGATCTGCCGGCCGCGCGAGCCCAGCCGTACACCGAGATAGACCTCTTTGGACCAGAAGTCCTTGGCCCAGACGTGCCGGTACATCTCCTCCAGGTAGTCCCGCCAGCCGGGACCCTCGTCGGAGGTGCCGTTCAGCGCCATCGCCCACTCCGCCGCCGGATAGGTCCGGTGCGCCACCCTCAGGTGCACCTCGGCGTCGGGCATGCGGATCGCCGCGAGCGCGATCGTGATGTTGGTCGCCAGAGCCTCGCGCTCTTCGGGGGTGACGAACTCATAGCTGACCGTTGGAAGCCGGAAATATGCCCATGCGCAGGTATCGGTGAGCAGGATGCGGTCGTCGAAATAGCGGACCGCAAGACGCTGATGCGCTCGCGACGCCCTGCTCATGCCGCCCCCTCGACGCATGAACGGGCCTGACCTGCACGCATGTTCACCTAACGCTCACCGATTCTCGTGCCCGGGGGGTCACTGGCCAACTCCTCCTCGCTCGCTCGGACCATCTGTGCCGCGAAGCCCGCGACCACGACCCCGGCGAGAGCCAGATACGCTCGCCGCCCGGCCGCGCGCAACTGCCCCGGATCGACCGCGTCGACGCCGCCCGGCGCCAGCTCGTCCTCCCAGGGGACCCTCACGATCGCCCGGCACCTGCCACGGGCCACCGCCTCCGCCTGCTCGACATCGGCCATCGAGCGCCTGCTCACGCCGTTCACCACGATCACGGCCCGCCGGCGCAGGTCCGCGCAACCGTGCCCGTCGAGCCACTCGAACGTCATCGCCACCGCCTCGGCCGCCTCCTCACTGGCCGGGACGACGAGCACCAGCTGGTCCGAGTACGGCAGGACGCGGGCGGCCAGCGCCGCCGCCGGGTCGATCACCGCAAGCTTGTAGTGCCGGTCGAGCAGCTGCACCGCCTGGCCGAGCCGCTGGTCGGAGAAGAGCGTCCGATCCGCCAGCCGCTGCTCCGCCCCCGCGTCGGTGTCCGCCCCGACGACTTCCAGCCCGGAGGGCGTCCGGCTGGTGTACCCGCGCATGCCCAGATACCCGCTGACCCGATCCAGCCCCGAGAGCAGGCTGGTGAGCGTCTCCGGGGACTCCGGCTGGATCCGGCTCGTCAGCGTGTTGGCGCCCGTGTTGGCATCCACCGCGACAATCCGGTCATCGCGCACCTTGGCCAGCGTGTGCCCGAGCATGAGCGCCGTCGTACTCTGCCCGGCGCCCCCGGTACACCCGAGCACCACGACCCTCCGGCTGCCCCCGAACACCGCCCTGGCCCGGGCCTCGTCGATCTCCGACCCATCCGTCCTGGGCCCGCCGCCACCTACCACGACCTGCGCGATCCGCCGCCAGCCACCGGAGTCCCGCCCCACGACCGACTCGATCCGCCGCACCCGCCCTTCACCACTCCGCGGCCCCGGCACCCGCTCGTCCGGTACGGCAGGCCGCCCTCCCGCCTGGCCGATGGGGAGGTCGGGGGCCAAGGCGGCCGGCTTCTGGGTGACCGGCGGCCTGACGTCCGCAGGGGGGCCGGCCTGGGGCTCGACATCCGCGGGCAGGTGCGCCGCGGGGATGGCCGGTTTGCCCGCCTCGGGGGCGACGGGGCGGAAGGCAGGCTTGGGCTGCCCGGCGGCAGGGCGGAACGGCTTGGGCACCTCGACCTGCCCGGACCCGACAAGCTCCGGCAGCGGCGCCACAGCCTTAGGCCCGGCGGCCTCCAGCGAAGACACCACAGCCTCGGGCGCTCCGCCTTCTGGCGCAGACAAGTCGGCGTTGGAGCTGCCTTCCACGTCGGGCGCGGCTTCCACGGAGGGCGCTTCGGCCATGGGCGCGGAGGTTTCCGGGGAGGCGGCGTCACCAGGTGGCGCGACAACCTCCAAGACGGCCGGCTCCGAGACGACCGGCTCCGAGACGGCCGGTCCCAAGACGGTCGGCTCCGAAGCGGCCGGTCCCGAGACGGCCGGTCCCGAGACGGCCGGTCCCGAGACGGCCGGCTCCGAGACTGTCGGCTCCTCCGGTGTGGGGCTCGCGGGCTTCGCTCCCGGTACCGGCGCCACCGGGAAGAAGTCGTCGGCCTTGGAGGCCGAGATCCCCGGGAACTCGAGTCCCGCCGAAGCCGACGGGCGAACCGGCGGCAGGTTCTTGGCGTCTGTGCCGGCCGGAGGCCACGTGCGCTGCCCACCGGGCAACGACAACGGAGCCCCCTGCCGGGGCGGCTGTCCCTTGCGGTGCTGCGACCGGGCATCGTCCTGCGCCTGGGAGCCGTCCGCCCGTGCGGGCGCCTCGGGCCGGCGCGGCGACTCCACGCCCGGCGTCCCGGCCCCCGACGACAGCGCCCCGTCCAGCGCCTGAGACCCCGGCAGCACGGTCAGGCCCTGCCCCTCGGACGGCCCCGCCAAAGCCTCCGCCGCAGACCCGGACTGCCCATCCGACCCTGCGGCAGCGGACGGCACCGCCGTATCCGGCGCTTCAGTCCTGGGGCCCGCATCCGACCCCGCAGGACCGGGTGGCAGGCCCATGCCCGGCGCCTCAGCCCCGGGCTGCGCGTCCAACCCCGCAGAACCAGACGGCGTCGCCGTACCCGCTGCCTCAGACCGAGAGCGCGCGTCCAACCCCGACGCCGCGGTCTCGGACGCGGACGGCACCGCCGTACCCGATCCCTCGGGCAGGGACGGCAGCGTCGTGTCCGAGGCCGTGCGGCCCGGCGGCAGCGTCGTGTCCGAGGCCGTGCGGCTCGACGGCACTGACGTGTCCGAGGCCGTGCGGCCCGGCGGCAGTGTGGTGTGCGGCGGCGTGGCCGCGGCCGGAGTCGTGTCCGCCGTGGCGGCCAGGCGGCGCAGCCTGCGGAGGGCCTCGGCGTCGATCGGCTTGGCCGAGGCCACGGACTTCTCACCTTCTGGTGCGCTCCTGGAACCCCAGGAGACCGCGGGAAGGTCGTGGCCGAGGGCGGCCGCCTCGTCTGGGGTGGCGCGTCGTTCCGTTCTGGGGCGGGCACTCGGGGTGGCCGTGGCCGGCGGAGTCCCGGTGGGTGGCAGGGCGGCCGGGCGGTGTTCCTCCGCCGGAGTGTCGACGGTGCGGAGCTGGCCGTCGGCCGGGAGGGCGGGGGCGGCGCCGCGGCGGGGCGGGGTGGCGGCGCCCCAGCGGGTGGGCGGGGCGACCGGGGCGGAGGTGGCGGCCGCCGCGGCCGCGGCCACCGCTGGGCGGACGGCGCGGGCCGACGCCGTGGCGGGGACGGCTGCGTGCTTGCGCTGCGTGTGGCGAGCCTTCTTCTGGGCCTTCGCGGCCTTCGCGCGTGCCGGGAGGACACGCCAGACGCGGCCGGAGAAGGTGACGGCCTCGGGTTCGGTGGCGGGGGCCATGCGGGTCCAGGCGCGTGGTTCACCCATGTAGCGCAGCTGGGACTGCATGAGCTCGGTCAGCCGCTTGTTCTCGATGACGGGGCGGGTGGACAGCCAGGTGACGATGCCGGGCGGGACCAGGTAGACCACGTGCCAGGGGGTCGCGAAAGGGAGGCCGACCAGCCAGAGGAGGAAGGCCCAGGGCGCGAGCACACCGGCGAAGACACCGATCCAGACGATGGGGAGCGGCGTCGGCAGCCGTAGGTCGTACAGCTTGTAGAGCCGCTTCTCAATTCGCCAGATATTGGTATACGTGGGCAGGTCCACGCGGCCCTCCTCTCCACCCGCTCGCTCGTTCAATGACCGCCGGGGCGCGGCTTCAACCCTCTACCTGATACCCAGAGCGCCTGCGATCGCCTTGGCCGTGACTTCGATGATGTTGGGAACGTAGAAGATCACGCCGATCGCCACGGCCAGAATCAGGAATTGCACGAATCTGGTGATCTCGCGGGTGAAGAGGAAGAAGAGCGCGACCACGGAGACGACGACGAGGAAGAGCGGGGCGAAGAAGCCGCGCAGGAAGTTGGCGAGCCCCGAGGTGTCGGGGCCCGTCGGCGCGGGCGACGGCGTCAGGGCCGCCACCTGGTCGATGAGGGTGAGCACTACGGTCTTCAAGATCACTTCTTGTCCTCCCGGGGGGGTGCCGATCAGCAACGCTGGTGTGCGTCTATCCAACGGCTCGACCGGCGCCGCGGATGTCTTTGACGTACCACTTGTCGCCTTGCTTCTCGACAGTGAGGCGATATGCCTGCTCCAGTCGGCCGCCGACCGCGCTGGGGTCGGCGGTCGGGTCGGCCGAGGGTGTCGCGCCGGTCGGCACGATCCACACCACGACCACCTCTGCCTGGATCTCTCTGGTGGCACCCCCCACAGGCACCACGACGCCCTTGAGCTCGCCGAAGGTCAGCGCCCCGCCCAGGTCGGGCAGGGTCTTCCCGGCGACGAAGTAGCGCTTGAGCGACTGGGTGTCACCCTGCGCGTACGCCTTGAAGAAGGCTTCGAGCTGCGGCTTGAGCTCTGCCTCCGCCGCCGCGTCGCTTTCCGGGCCGGCGAGCTGGGGCAGGTCGGCGGCGGCGGGCGCGGGCAGCAGAGCGGGCCGGCCGGACACGACGAACTTGCGCCCGGCCTCCTCGCCCGAGTAGTAGACCGGCACGGACAGCACCAACCGGCGGCTGCCCGTCTGGAAGACCACCGAGACCACCGCGTTCTGGGCGTCGATGACCTCGATGTCGTACGGCTGGATGCCGACCGCGCCCAGGCGGCCGTAGCCGTCCCAGCCGAACTGCTGGTCGGCGCCGTCGGGCAGGAACGGGCCGAGTTTGCCCGCCCGGCTCGCGGCGTCCGCCGCCGTGAAATTCAGGTAAACGCCGGCGAACTGCGCGGCGAACGCGGACGCGCGGTCGCTGGGGAATCCCGGCCCGACCTGGGAGGTTCCATTCGCCGCCGGGGTATTGGCCGCCGTCGCCCGCTCAAATAGGGCACGAACCCCATTAACCACGATAACGATAATAAGTGCCCACAGAATGGCGCGGCCGGTCCATACCAGCCAGCGTCCGCCGCCGCCTGACCAGCGTCCGCGGCGCGGCCGGGTGGCCGGCGCGGCGTAGTCGGGCGCGTCAGGGCGCGCGGACAGGTCAGGATCGCCAGTGGTCCGAGGACCTTGCTGGACGGTTGACCTACGAGCCATCACGCCTCCGCTCGCGCCCGTCCCCCCGGCTGGCGCGGTGTCGTCCGTTGCCGATCCCCATCATCCGTGGTGAAGGTGTCACCCTATCCGGTCCTGCCAATTGTTCCAGGAAAGCCACGCCCATGCTGCAGGCATCGCCGCTCGGGGGCAAACCGAGTCCGTATGACAGGACGGAGTGCCGGCTCCTGTCCCATTCCTGTGGAATTGGCATTCGACCAGGCTAGACGCACATCGCCCATTACCTTCCGGACAGAGATTGCTGTCCAAATGGCTCAGCGACTGTCCCGAGCTGCGCATTTGCCATAAAACACGACAAACCGCACCCCCGGGACGGGAGTGCGGCCGGCCGAACCACGCCTGGTCAGGCGGGTTCCGGATCCTCCGAGGAACGGCGTCCGTGCAACTCGACGACGTTGCGGCCACGAAGATCGATAACGTTGCGCCGGGAGCCCAGGTCCACGACCTTGTGCCGGGGCACCGCGCGCTCCAGCGAGTCGCGCAGCCCGGCCAGCATGTCCGCGGCGTTGGCGCCGCTCAACCGCGCGGCCGCCTCGGCCCGCTCGTCGACCTTCCTGCGAAGGTATGCCTCACGGTTCACCCGCAGGCCGTACATGAGCTCGACCCTGAGCAAGGCGAGCTCCTCCTCCATGCTGATGCCGGCCAGCGACGGCGCCGGGCGTCGTTTGCGAAGTATGCGACGGATCATCAGGCCCTCCCGAGTCAGCGTGAACGCCGTGACGATTCGACGCATGAGCGCCGGGAGGGGTTGACGTAGATGGTCAAACGTTGAAGCGGAATTCAACCACGTCGCCATCGCGCATGACGTAGTCCTTACCCTCGATGCGCGCCTTGCCCACCGAGCGTGCGCTGGCGATCGAGCCCGCCTCGACGAGATCGTCGAAGGAGACGATCTCGGCCTTGATGAAGCCGCGCTGAAAGTCGGTGTGAATGACGCCGGCCGCCTCGGGCGCGGTCGCGCCCTTCTTGATCGTCCAGGCCCGCGTCTCCTTGGGGCCGGCCGTCAGGTACGTCTGAAGACCCAGCGTCTCGAAGCCGACCCGGGCCAGCTGCGACAGCCCCGACTCCTCCTGCCCGACGGACTGCAGCAGCTCCAGGGCCTCCTCGTCGTCGAGCTCCACCAGCTCGGACTCGATCTTGGCGTCCAGGAAGACCGCCTCGGCCGGCGCCACCAGGGCCGACAGCTGCTCGCGCAGCGCGGAGTCGACCAGCTCGTCGGCGTCGAGGTTGAACACGTAGAGGAACGGCTTGGCCGTCAGCAGGTGCAGCTCGCGCAAGCCGTCCAGGTCGAGGCCGCTCTCGAAGATCGTCTTACCGGTCTCCAGCACCTTGGCCGCGGCCTCGGCCGCCTCCAGCGCGCTCTTCTTGTCCTTGTTGTTGCGCGCCTCCTTCTGCAGGCGCGGGATCGCCTTCTCCACCGTCTGAAGATCGGCGTAGATGAGCTCGGTGTTGATCGTCTCGATGTCCCGCTTGGGGGAGATCTCACCGTCGACGTGCGTCACGTCGGGGTCGGCGAAGACCCGGATGACCTGGCAGATCGCGTCGGTGTCGCGGATGTTGGCCAGGAACTGGTTTCCCCGCCCCTGCCCCTCCGAAGCGCCGCGCACCAGCCCCGCGATGTCGACGAACTCCACCTTCGCCGGCAGGATCTTGGCCGAGCCGAAGATCTCGGCCAGCTTGGGCAGCCGGTCGTCGGGCACGCCCACGATGCCCACGTTGGGCTCGATGGTGGCGAACGGGTAGTTGGCCGCCAGCGCGTTGCCGGTCTTGGTCAGCGCGTTGAAAAGCGTGGACTTGCCGACGTTGGGCAGGCCGACGATGCCGATGGAGAGACTCACGCGACCGACTCCGTCGTTCGCGCGAGCCTTTGACTGCTGTGTCTAATGGTTCGCTCGCTGCGCTCACTCACGATGGCCGAGTTTACTTGCTCACAAGGTGCAAGCAGGTCACCGGCCGATAGGCGCCTCGGGCGCGGAAGAACCGGTCGGAACCCTTCGGGCAGCCGCGTGCCGACTTCTCGATGCCGGTGACCCGGGCCCAGGCGCGGGACGAGGCGCAGGGGACGCCGGAGATGGCCGAGCGCCTGACCACGCCCTTGCGCGGCGCGGCCACGCACATGCCCGCCGCCAGGACGCCGCCACCCTTGCCCAGGCAGACCACGGCGTCGGGGGCGTCCAGGGTGTCGAGGGTTCCCGGCGGGCAGCTGGTGGCGTCGCCGGTGACCGCCACGGCTCTGCCGTACCACGACGCGGACGAGCACGGGCGCTCGCGGCCGTCGAGTGCCACGCAGTCGCCCGCGCGCAGCACGCCGCCGCCCTGCCCGGGACGTCCGGGGTGGGGCTCCTGGAAGTTGCGGACGCAGGCGGTGCGGCCCCCGCCGAGCCGTACGACCTCGTCGGTGTCGTCGGGGCAGTCGCCGCGGCCCGGAGGGTCGGCGGCGAGCGTGAGGACCTCGGCCTGGCCGCGCGCGCAGGGCGTCAGCGAGAAGCGGGCCCCGTCGCGGGCGGCGCAGGAGCCCGGCGACCACATCAGCGTCTGGCGGGGCATGGCCGACGGCGACGGCCGGGCACGGCCCGCGATGACGGTGCCCGCGGCGGCGACCACGACGGCGGCCACCGCGATGGTGGCGGCGAGCGAGACCATCATGCGCGAACCGGTAGCCATATGGGTACTCTGAGTGACGCGAGATGTGCCGCACAAGCGGAATGCGCAAGCGTGTCGGGAAGATCCGCGCCGCGTGTCGTGGGACGATGCCTGGAGTGGACGTCGTCTCCCTTCTCATCGGACTGGCCGCCGGCCTCGCCATCGGGTTCCTGCTGGCGCGCACCAGGATGGCCGTCAGGGTCGCGGAGGCCGACGCCCGCGCGAAGGCGGCCGGCGACAAGCTCGAGTACGTCGAGGAGCAGCTGGCCGAGCGTTTCCAGGCGCTGTCCACGCGCGCCCTGGACGTCAACAACCTCCGCTTCCTCGAGCTGGCCGAGACCCGCCTGGCGGCCACCCGCGCCGAGGCCAGCGGCGAGCTGGAGCAGCGCAAGCAGGCCGTCGAGCACCTGGTCGAGCCGCTGAAGGACCTCCTGGCCAGGGTCGAGGCGCAGCTGCGCGACACCGAGTCGGGCTCACGCGCCGCCCGCGCGGAGCTGGCCAAGCAGATGGAGTTCGTACGGCAGAGCAACGAGCAGCTGCGTTCCCAGACGACGGCGCTCGTGCGCGCCCTGCAGCGGCCGGAGGCGCGCGGGCGCTGGGGCGAGCTGCAGCTGCGGCGGGTGGCCGAGATCGCCGGCATGCAGCGCCACTGCGACTTCGACGAGCAGGTCACCGAGGGCGCCCAGCGGCCCGACATGGTCGTACGGCTGGCCGGCGGCAAGAACATCGTGGTCGACTCCAAGGTCTCGCTGGCGGCCTATCTGGAGGCGGCGGAGGCGTCCGACGAGTCGCTGGCCTCGGTCCGGCTGGACGCCCACGCCAAGCACGTGCGCCAGCACATCGACCAGCTGGCCGGGAAGGCGTACTGGCAGGCGTTCAACCCGACGCCCGAGTTCGTGGTGCTGTTCATCCCGGGCGAGGCGTTCCTGGCGCCGGCGCTGGAGCGCGACCCGGGGCTGCTGGAGTACGCGATGACCCGGCGCGTGCACATCGCCACCCCGACCACGCTGATCACGATGTTGCGCACCGCGCACTACGCCTGGCAGCAGGCGGCGCTCAGCGAGAACGCGCGGGCGGTCTTCGAGCTGGGCAAGGAGTTGTACGAGCGGCTGTCGTCCCTCGGGCGTAACGTGGACTCGCTCGGCAAGTCGCTGACCCGGGCCGTGGAGACCTACAACAAGACGGTTGGATCGCTCGAAAGCCGTGTTCTGGTCACCGCGCGCAAGCTTCACGACCTAGGAGTTGTCGACGGCGAGCTGGACGCTCCGGAGATGCTCGAAGGGCTGCCCAGGCCCCTCGCCTCGCCCGAACTCCTGGAAACGTCGTCTCTGATTTCGCAGGCGAACGGTAAGTTGGCCAACGGGTCGCAGTAAGGGGGGCGAGACCGGTGAGTGGGAAAGGCAGGCGTTCGGCTGTGAAGCTGACCGCCCGAGGCGCGATCGCGCTCGCCTTCGCGGCCACCATTGCAGGATATGTCCTGACATCGTGGCTCGGGCTGGGGTTCCTGATCGGGCTGTTCTTCGTCGCCGGCAGCCTGCTCGGCGTCATCCTGGCGAACCGGCGCGAGCTGCTGTCACTCGTGGTGACGCCGCCGCTGGTGTTCTTCTGCGCCACCTTCGTCGTCGAACTTCTGCGCGCCTTCAGCTCCGCCTCGATCGTGGGCTCGCTCGCGCTCGGCCTCTACACCTCGCTGTCGGCGGGGGCGCCGTGGCTGTTCGCCGGATCGGCCGTCGTCCTGGCCGTCGCCTGGCGGCGCGGGCTGCGGGACAACGTCCGCGACCTGCGCGAAGAGCTGCGGGCCGGAGCCGAGGTGCCACGGCCGCGCAGGGAGCAGACGTTCGCGCCCGAGCCCGAGGGCTACTTCGAGCCGCGCGTGTACGGCACGGCCCGCCGCGAAGAATAGGCGTCAGGGAAGCTTCTCAGACAGGTCAGGCGTCAGGAGGCGCGCAGGTCCTTGCGCAGCTCGTGCGGCAGGGCGAAGCGCATGCGCTCGTCCACCGGCTGCACCTCGCGCACGTCGTCGAAGCCGAACCCGGCCAGGTGCGCCAGCACCTCCTCGACCAGTTCCTCCGGCACGGACGCGCCGCTGGTCACGCCGACCGTGGTGACGCCCTCCAGCCACTCGTCACGGATGTCGCTGGCGTAGTCGACCAGGTAGGAGGCGTCGGCGCCGTAGTCCTTGGCCACCTCGACCAGGCGCTTGGAGTTGGAGGAGTTCTCCGAGCCGACCACGATGACCAGCTGCGACTCGGCCGCGATCTCCTTCACCGCGACCTGGCGGTTCTGGGTGGCGTAGCAGATGTCGTCGCTCGGCGGGTCCATCAGCGTCGGGAACCGCTCCTTGAGCCGGGCGACGGTCTCGTTCGTCTCGTCCACCGACAGGGTCGTCTGGGACAGCCAGACCAGTCGGCTCGGGTCCTTGACCTGGACGTGCTCCACCGACTCGACGCCGTCGACCAGCCGAACGTGGTCAGGAGCCTCACCCGCGGTGCCCTCGACCTCCTCGTGGCCCTCGTGGCCGATGAGCAGGATGTCGTAGTCCTGGCCGGCGAACCGCTTGGCCTCGTTGTGCACCTTCGTCACCAGCGGGCAGGTGGCGTCGATCGTGCGCAGCTGCCGCTGCCTGGCCTCCTTGTGGACCGCCGGGCTCACGCCGTGGGCGGAGAACACCACGATCTCGCCCTCGGGCACCTCGTCGGTCTCCTCCACGAAAATCGCGCCCTTGGCCTCGAGCGTCTTGACCACGTGGACGTTGTGGACGATCTGCTTGCGCACGTAGATGGGCGCGCCGTACTGCTCGAGAGCTTTCTCGACCGCGACCACGGCTCGATCGACTCCGGCGCAGTAGCCACGCGGCTTGGCTACGAGGACGCGTCGGCTGGTGGGGGTCTTCGGCTCCATGCTCCCTATGCTACGTGGAGCGGCGAACCGGCCGGAGCGTGCGGGGTACCTCGCACGTTTGCCAGACTGCCGTCCCAACCGGGCCCCCGCCCCGTGTAACCCCAGGGAGTGCTCATGTCCCTCAGCGACGTGATACGGAACATCGCCAAAACCGTCACCGACAAGGAGAAGGCCAAGGAGCTTCCCCTCGTCGTCATCCAATCCACGCTCAGCGCGGCCGGGCAGGCACTGCTGTTCGTGGACCGGGTGAAGAACACCATCAAGGGGCTGGCCAAGCAGGAGACGGAGGAGGAGTCCGCCACCCGCCCCGCCGCCGACCAGCTCACCGACGCCGACGAGCCGAAGCCGCGCAGGGAGCCGGTCATCTTCGCGCCTCGCCCCTCCTCCACCGGTACGGCGGAGCCCAACGGGACCGCCCCGAAGACCAAGGTGGAACCGGTCATCTTCACCCCGGCCAAGCCGGCCGAGGCCCCGGCTGCCGAGGCAAAGCCCGAAACCACCGCCTCCACCGCCACGGCGAGGCCTTCGGGTGGGTCCGCGGCTGAAGCAGCGAAGCCCGAGGCTGCTGAGGCGAGTGCTGCGAAGCCCGCGGCTGCTACGACGAAGCCGGAGGCCGGCGCTGCCTCGGTTGCCGAGGTGGAGCCCAAGACCGAGGCCGCGGAGCCCGAGGCAGATGTGGCAAAGCCCGCCACCGGTGCTGGAAAGCCTGAGGCCGCCGCGGATGTGGCCGCGAGTGCCGAGGCGAAGCCGGCGGCCGACGCGGCCGTTGCGCCGCCCTCTCCTGAGACCGAGGCCGCCGCGACGGCGCAGCCGGAGCCCTCCACCGAGGCGAGGCCCGCCAAGCCGGCCAAGCCCCGGGCCACCCGGCGGACGGCAGCCAAGCCCAAGCCGGCGGCCGACGCGGCCGTTACGCCGCCCTCCTCCGAGGTCGAGGCCGCCGCGACGGCGCAGCCGGAGCCCTCCAAGTCCCGGGCGGCCAAGGGTGCCAGCAAGGCCCAGGGCAGGGAGCCGTTGGAGGGGTATGACGGGCTGACCGTGGCGTCGCTGCGGGCCAGGATGCGGGGTAAGAGCGCCGGGCAGATCCGGGAGTTCCTCGCCTACGAGCAGGCCACGCAGGCGCGTCCGGCGGTCGTGAAGATGTACGAGAACCGCCTGGCCAAGCTCGAAGCCGGAGAATAGTCGGCCCCGCCCCGTAGTCTGGCCGCCATGAGCTCGAAGACCTCCCCCGAGTCACCCTTGCCGATCCGCACGGTCCTGCAGATGGTCGGCGGCTGGATCGGCAAGCTGGGCACGGTCTGGGTCGAGGGCCAGATCACCGATCTGAGCGCGCGGGGCGGGACGGTGTTCCTGACCCTGCGGGACCCGGTGGCGAACGTCTCGGCGCGGGTCACGGCGCCGCGTGGCGTCTACGAGGCGGCCGTGCCGAGGCCGGCGGACGGCGCCAGGGTCGTGGTCCACGTGAAGCCGGACTTCTGGGTCAACCGTGGCTCGTTCGCGTTCACCGCGCTGGAGATCCGGCCGGTCGGCGTGGGCGAGTTGCTGGCCAGGCTGGAGCGGCTGCGGCAGTTGCTGGCGGCCGAGGGGTTGTTCAACGCCGACCGCAAGCGCAGGCTGCCGTTCCTGCCGGGCACGATCGGGCTGATCTGCGGCCGCGATTCGGCGGCCGAGCGTGACGTGCTGGAGAACGCCCGGCGCCGCTGGCCGGCCGTGCGGTTCAAGGTGGAGGAGGTGGCCGTCCAGGGCCCTTACGCCGTGGGCGAGGTCACCGAGGCGCTGACCAAACTGGACGCCGACCGCGAGGTCGAGGTGATCGTCGTCGCCCGGGGCGGCGGCTCGCTGGAGGACCTGCTGCCGTTCTCGGACGAGAGCCTGGTCAGGGCCGTGGCCGCCTGCCGTACGCCGGTGGTGAGCGCGATCGGCCATGAGCAGGACAGCCCGCTGCTCGACCTGGTCGCCGACGTACGCGCCTCGACGCCCACGGACGCGGCCAAGAAGGTCGTGCCCGACGTGGGCGAGCAGCTGACGCTGGTGCGGCAGCTGCGTGACCGGGGGCGCCGGATGATGGGCGGCTGGCTGGATCGCGAGATGTCCTGGCTGACGTCGGTGCGCTCGCGGCCGTCGCTGGCCGATCCGGTGCGTGAGCTCGAACGCAGGGCCGAGCAGGTGGACGCGCTGCGCGAGCGGACCCGGCGCAGCCTGACCGGCTCGCTCGACCGGGCCGCCGACTCGCTGTCGCACCTGCGCGCCCAGCTGGTCGCGTTGTCGCCGGCGGCGACGCTGGAGCGCGGGTATGCGATCGTGCAGCGTCCCGGCGGCGAAGTGGTGCGGCGGGCCAAGGACGTGGCGGCGGGCGACACGCTGACGATCCGGCTGACCGACGACCGGCTGACCGTGCGCGCGGAGGGGGAGCCCGCCCGCCCCCGCAAAGCGCGCAAGAAGCCCGAGCCCGCCGGGGAGAGCCTGCTCGACGAGCCCGATTCCTAGAGACTCCTAGGCGAACCAGGTCATCGCCGGATAGGGCTGGGTGAAGCCCAGCGAACGATAGAGCGGTTCGCCGTCGGCGGTGGCGTGGAGGTCGACGCGGGTCACGTCGTTGTCGCGGTACCACGCCATGAGGGCGTTCATGATGGCGCGGCCGTGGCCCCGGCGCCGGTGGCCGGGGTCGGTGGCCATGCCCAGGATGTAGCCGAACCGCCCGTCCCACCGTCCGGGGCCGGGGAAGCGCTGAAAGACGAACCCGATCCCGCATGCGGCCAAGGTGCCGTCGGTGTCGCCGTCGATGACCAGCACGGCCACGTCCGGGTCGCCCAGGCGCTCGTTCAGGCTCGTGGCGTAGGGTTCCTGCCAGTTGTCGTCGGCGGGGTGGCCGGCGTCCTCGGCCATGCGGTCGGCCAGGACTTCACGCAGGCGGACGAGTTCCGGAATGTCAGCACGGGTGGCGGCACGGACAGTCACATCAGCTCCCTCGCGAACGGTCACATCAGCGCCCTCTTCGGCGGGCCAGGGCGCGGTTGTCGGTGTCTGACTCTAGGGTGGGTCGCGTGGCAGACGAGAACGCACCCGGCCCTACGCCGTCCTACGAGCAGGCCCGAGAGGAGCTGACCGAGGTGGTCCGCCGCCTGGAGACGGGCGGGCTCACCTTGGAGCAGTCGATCGAGCTGTGGGAACGCGGGGAGAAGCTGGCGGCGGTGTGCGAGGAATGGCTCCAGGGGGCCCGCGTCAAACTAGCCGCCGCCATGGCCCGCCGCCCCGACCCGACCGACGACGCGCCCTTCTGACCGCGCTTCCGAGCTCCTGATTCCTGCGCCCGTCCCCGTGTACTGCGCGCCGCCTGCGCCCGTCCCGGCGTCCTGGACGCCTCCTGCGCCCGTCCCGGCGTCCTGCGTGCCTTCCGCGATCGTCCCGGCGTCCTGCGCGCCCCTCCTTTACGGCGGAGCCGCCCCCACGCCACCCGCCGACGTGGGCGGGCGCCGATCGTGGGGGTCGCTTCTCACGTCGGACACATACCCCGCCGCGACGGCCCGTCGTCAGCCCGTTGCCGCACCGGGCAGGCCCCCGAGGCGTCCACCCGGTGCATCCCGGACTGTCAAGGGAACTCCGTATCAGGCTGGCCCCTGACCTGCTGCCGCCCGTCGTGTGCCCGCTGACCTGCTGCCGCCCGTCGCCTGCCTGCTGACTGGCCGCCTGTCGTGTGCCCGCGCCGCGTGGTTGGCTGGTGACCACGCGGGTGACCACGCGGGTGGCCGGCGGGGCGCTCGTGTCGGCGGCCCGCCATGCACGGTGGACGACTGTTTCCCTGGAATGTCCTCAGCCACGTGCGGCGGTTGGCGTGCCCTTGGCTTCGCCGTAAAAAGGACCGGAGGAGGTCCCGCAGAGGACGCGTCAGGCGGTGCGGTGGAAGGCGAGGACGGGGATGCGGCGGGTGGTCTTGGCCTCGTATTCGGCGAAGCCCGGGGCGATGGCGACCATGCGGGCGTACAGCGCGTCGCGCTCCTCGTCGGGCACCTGCTCGGCCTTGGCGGGGAAGGTTTCGGTGCCGATCTCGGCGGTGAGGTCGGGGTTGGCGACCAGGTTGTGGTACCAAGCGGGGTGGTGGTCGGCGCCGGCGTTGGAGGCGATGATCACGTAACGGTCGCCGTCCTTCATGTACATGACGGGTGAGGTGACCTGCTTGCCGCTCTTGGCGCCCGTGGTCGTGAGGAGGACGAGGTCGCTGCCCTCGAAGTAGCCCCCGACCTTGCCGCCGTTCGCGCGGAACTCGTCGATCACCTGCTGGTTGAAGTCGTTAGCCATGACAACCTCCCAAGAGACAAAGAACCGGAGACCTCTCCGCATAGCTTAACCGGAGAGCTCTCCGGTTGTCATGGCTATGCTCAAGCTGTGCGCGAACGCCAGCAACTCCCCGTGCTCGGACAGCCCCAGCCAGAACGCGCCGACGCCGCCCGCAACCGGCAGAAGATCGTCGACTGCGCCGCCCGGATGGTCGCCGAACAGGGCGCCGAGCAGCTCTCCCTCGACGAGGTGGCCCGCGCGGCCTGTGTCGGCGTCGGCACGGTCTACCGGCGGTTCGGCGACCGGGCGGGGCTGATCTACGCGCTCATCGACGAGCGCGAGCGGCACTTCCAGGCCGCGTTCCTGACCGGGCCGCCGCCCCTTGGGCCCGGCGCGGCCCCCGAGGAGCGGATCGCCG
Organism: Nonomuraea typhae; assembly: GCF_009760925.1. Taxonomy (GTDB): domain Bacteria; phylum Actinomycetota; class Actinomycetes; order Streptosporangiales; family Streptosporangiaceae; genus Nonomuraea; species Nonomuraea typhae. The sequence goes on along the minus strand of NZ_VRLV01000006.1, from coordinate 456,613 downwards.
CGTTCCTCCGAGGGCTGGTGGATCATGTCTTCGGGCAGGAGGAACTCTTCCTCCTGCTGGAGAAGAGCTCGCCGAAGGCCCGCTTCACCGGGCCGTACGCGGTCTATCACACCCACCTGAGCGCCCTGCTCACCCGCATACGGCCGGCCGCGCAGGCCCGTTTCCTGGCCGATGCCCTGCTTGCCCCGGCCGGCGCCGGGCTGATCCACTTCCAGCGCACCGAGCGCGGGCTCACGGTGGACCAGATCAAGGACGGGCTGGACGACCTGGCCCGGACCGTGTTCCGGGGCCTTCGGCCTAGGTGATGTAGCCGACCACGTTGCCTTCCGAGTCCTCGAACGCCGCCAGCCAGATCTCCGCGCCCGCCCGGCCGAAGGTGCCGTCGTCGGTGAAGATGACGTGCGGTTCCTCGACGATCGGCACACCCCGCTCCCGCAGGCGCTCGACGTCCGCCCGGACATCGTCAACGGCCAGGTAGAGACGGGCAGGCGGGGCGGCCTTCTCGATCAGCAGCCGGACCCCGCCCAGGTCGAAGAAGACCAGGCCCGGAGGGTCGAACGTGGCGATGTGACGCAGGCCGAGGACGTCCCGGTAGAAGGCGGTGGCCCTGTCCAGGTCATCGGCGTGCTGGGCAACCTGTCCGAGTCCGGTCATGCCTCGACGTTAGACGGCTCAGGAGGGCTTGGGGAGTTCCTGGAGGGAGGCGGCGAGCTGGGTGAGCTCGGGCCAGTCGGCGGTGCCGGTGACCACGAGGGTGACGCCGGGCAGCGTGCGGATCAGGGTGCGCTGCTTCTTGTCCTCGCGGAAGCGCTTGTCCCACGGCTGGCCGTTGATCTGCTCGGTGCCGATGGACCTGTCGCTGTTGGCCATGCGGTTGCCGAAGCCCGCGGCCGGCTGCTCGCCGGACTGGGCGAACATGGCGTGCTCGCGCTTGGCCGTGGCGAAGCCGAGGTAGAGGACCTTGGCGCCCGCGGAGCCGTCCGCGATGCGGTTGCTGTTGGCGATCCAGCCCGCAGGGTCCTGCGACGGACGCCACACCCTGTACGGCACGGCCCGGTTGAAGTTGGCCACCGTGATCGTGTACTCGCGCTTGGGGATGTGCTCGGTCCGGCTCTGCGGCGTCATGAGCAGGAACACGCCCACGCCGGCCAGGCAGACGAGCATGGCTACGACGTAGCCGTAGAAAGTCTGGGTCAACCGCACAACTGTTGAGGCTACCCTGCCGGGGCGACGGGTCGGAGACGGCCGATGATGGTCAGGACGTCGTCGGCCAGCTTGCGGTCGCCCGTCAGCGTGACCTCGTTCACCGCAGCGGCCAGGGCGCCCGTGATCGCGACGACCAGCGCGGGCTGGCCTTCGAAGAGGGCGGCGTTGCGGGAGGCCCAGGTGCGCAGGCGGTCGCGCATGACCACTTCGAAGCCGGGCGGTCCGTCGCCGCGCAGGAAGAGCACGGCGAGGTCCCGCTCCTCCAGGCAGCCGTCCAGATAGGCGCGGGCGGCGCGCAGGAATACCCGCATGGGGTCGTGTTCGCCCGCATCGCGGGCTTCCCGGGCGGCGCGTTTGGTGCGCTGGGTCTGTCTCGCCTGGAATTCCTCGAACAGCGTGAGATAGAGGTCGGCTTTTCCGGAGAAATGGTGGTAGAGGCTGCCGACGCTGGCGTTGGCGCGGGCCACCACATCGGTGACGCCGGCCTCCGCGAAGCCCTTCGAGACGAAGACCTCCTTGGCCGCCGTGAGGAGCCCGACGCGTGTCGCCGCGCCACGGCCCGTCACCGCACGTTCCACATCGCTGCTCATGAGAGGCACATTATCCTCCGCTGACCGGGGAAAGAGGGGCAACTACGATCGAGACAGTTGTCGACGAGGAGGCCGTAACCATCATGTCCGATCAGACGTCTGTACCCGCAGCGCTGGCCACAGGCGAGCACGCCCCTGATCGCAACCTGGCTCTGGAGCTCGTCCGCGTCACGGAGGCGGCCGCCATGGCCGCGGCCCGCTGGGTGGGACGGGGCGACAAGAACGGCGCCGACGGCGCCGCGGTGAACGCGATGCGCCAGCTCATCAACACCGTCTCCATGAACGGCGTCGTGGTGATCGGCGAAGGCGAGAAGGACCATGCGCCGATGTTGTTCAACGGCGAGCGGGTCGGCGACGGCAGCGGCCCCGAGTGCGACGTGGCCGTCGACCCGATCGACGGCACCCGGCTGACGGCGCTCGGCATGCCGGACGCGGTCTCGGTGATCGCGGTGAGCGAGCGCGGCTCGATGTATGACCCGTCGGCCGTGTTCTACATGGAGAAGCTGGTCACCGGCCCGGAGGCCGCGGGCGTCGTGGACATCGAAGCGCCCGTGGCGGCCAACATCCAGGCGGTGGCGCGGGCCAAGGGGTCCTCGCCCGCCGACGTCACGGTCGTCATCCTCGACCGCCCGCGCCACGAGCAGATCGTGAAGGAGATCAGGGAGACCGGGGCGCGGATCAAGTTCATCCCCGACGGCGACGTGGCCGGCGCCATCATGGCGGCGCGCGCCGGCACCGGCATCGACCTGATGCTGGGCATCGGCGGCACGCCGGAGGGCATCGTGGCCGCCTGCGCCCTCAAGTGCCTGGGCGGCGTGATCCAGGGCAAGCTCTGGCCGCGCGACGAGGACGAGCGCCGCCGGGCCCTGGACGCCGGACACGACCTCGGCCAGGTCCTGACCACGAACGACCTGGTCAAGTCGGACGACGTCTTCTTCGCCGCGACCGGCATCACGCAGGGCGAGCTCATGCAGGGCGTGCGCTTCCGCGGCGGGGTGGCGGTCACCCACTCGCTGGTCATGCGCGGACGTTCCGGGACGATCAGGAAGGTCGAGAGCGAGCACCAGTTGTGGAAGCTGCGTGCCTACTCGGCCATCAACTTCGACACCGCGGGCTGAGCGGCTTCTGGGTCCGGTACGGCGGGGCCGTACCGGACCCAGCCCCAACCCGAGACCCCTGCCGGCCGGCGGCCGATCTGCTTTGACACGGACCTGATCGGCGGGCGGGTGGCCTCCGCTACGCGGACGCGGAGAGCAGGAACTCCAGCAGGGCCGCCGCGAGCTCGTCCGGAGCCTCCTCGGCCATGTGATGCCCGCTGTCGATCGCCCGGCCGGTGACGTCGTCGGCCCACTGGCGCCAGATCTGCAGCGGGTCGCCGTACAGCTCCTGCATGTCGTCTTCGGCGGACCACAGGAACAGTGTCGGGCACCTGATGCGGCGGCCCGCCAGCCGGTCGGCGTCGTCGTTCGCGCGATCCACCGTCAGCCCAGCGCGATAGTCCTCACACATCGCGTGGACGGTGTCCGGATCGTGAATCGCCCGGTGGTAGTCCTCGTACGCCTCCTGGCCCATCTGCTCGGCCGAGGCCGTGTACCACGCGTCCGGATCGGCGTTGATGACGCGCTCGGCGGGTTTGTCGGTCTGGCCGAGGAAGAACCAGTGCCACCAGGCCGCGGCGAACTTGGCGTCAGCACGGGCCAGGGCCTCGCCGATGGGGATGCCGTCCATCACCACCAGCCGCGTGGCGACGTCGGCATGGTCAGCGGCGAGCCGATGAGCCACATAGGAACCACGGTCATGCCCGGCCACCGCGAACCGCTCGTGACCCAGCGCCCGCATGAGGGCGACCATGTCGGCCGCCATGGCGCGCTTGGAGTAGGGAGCGTGATCTGCGGTCGTGGGCGGCTTTCCGGAACGGCCGTAACCACGCAGGTCCGGGCAGATCACGCTGTGACGCGAGGCGAGGATCGGCGCGACACGGTGCCAGGTCGCGTGCGTACGCGGATGGCCGTGGAGCAGCAAAACCGGAGAACCCGAGCCCCCGTACCGGACGAACAGCTCCGTCTCCCCCACATCAACCACATCAACCGCGAAGTCATCGAACATCCACGCCCACTACCCCGATCGTCCGCTGCTTCACTCCTGACCCTGTGCATCCAGGCGCGCTCGCCCTCGCCCAGGCGGGCGGCCGCGACGGCCGGCTGCCGGCGCTCGCCTCGACCAGGTCGGCCCCGCCGAGCCGCGTGCTCAGCTGCCGCAGCTGGGCGGCGCAGCCGGCCCTCTGGACCCACCCGGCACCAAACCGACTACGAAGACTTGCTGCTGCCCCAGTCGAAGGACTTCGCCGAACAGGCCCGCGCGGCGGGCGCGGCGATCACAACCGACTTCCACGGCCCCGGTATCGACGGCGGGGCGGCCAGCAGCCTCACGACGGCGCTGGACTTTCCCGTAGGGCTGTCTCAGCGCGGACCTATGCTCGTCGCCATGCCGATATCCGCCACCCCCGCATCCCTGTCCTATGCCGACGCCGACGCCCGTCTGAGCGGCGCGTTGTCCGCCGCGTTCGAGAGTGAAGGAGAGTCGTCCGACTATGACAGCGTGCTGTTCTTCGACGGCGATCTCGCGGTCGACGGGGACTTCCTGGACGCCGTCAATGCCCTGCGAAGCGGGGACGACGAGGACGACGTCGAGCTGATCGTGATCACCGGCAATCTGACGGTCAACGGCCCGATCGCGCTCTATGAGGACCAGCCCGGACTCTACGTCGGCGGTCGCACCGAGGCCGAGACCCTGGAGGCCGGCGACTGCGAGATCTACATCCACGACGGCGCCTTCACACACCTCGTCTACGGCTATTACAACCACGGCCGGCTACGGACCGGGACCGTCGAGACCCCTTGGGTGATCGACTTCGACCACGCCATGGACGTGCATGCCGTCGGCGGGCGCTGGGTGGACAACGTCGGCGACGCCAAGGACGCCGACTACACCAAGCCGGGCATCGTCGAGGCGTTCGTGCCCGAGGTCGTCGACGCGGAGGAGCGCTGTCTGGACGTCGATGCGTTCCTGGGCCGGCTGCGGGCCGGGCTGCCGGTCCTGCGGCCCGGAGCCCGGACGGCGGCCGAGTCGGCCGAAGCCGAGGTGTCCCGGTCCCAGGCCGACCGGGTGGAGCACCTCGACCTGACCGGGCGCAAGCTCAAGGAGTTTCCCGCCGAGGTGCTCCAGATGCCGTGGCTGCGCACCCTGATCCTGGACGGCAACCCGATCGGCGAGCTGCCCGAGGCGCTCGGGACGCTCACCCGGCTGGAGCACCTGTCGGTGCGCAACTGCGAGCTGACCGCCCTGCCGGAATCGATCGGCGACCTGGCCGCGCTCCGGGTGCTGTGCGTCGCCGGCAACCGGGACACGGACCTGGACACGGTCGAGTTCACCCTGCCGGCCGCCATCGGCCGGCTCACCGCCCTCGAGGAACTCGACATCTCCTACCTGTCCGTCTCCGTCGACACGGGGTCGGGGTCGGGGTCGGAGTGGAACCTGCCGGAGGTGACGCGGTTCGTCCTGCCGGACGCCTTCGGCGACCTGGTCGCGCTGCGCAAGCTGGTCGCCGACGGGACCGACGTCGTGTTCCCCGACTCCGCGCACGGGCTGGCCGCCGTCGAGGAGGTGTCCATAACCGGCGGGAGCCACTACTTCCTGCGGACCTTCCCCGAGGCCGTCACCACCTTCCCGAACCTGCGCCGGCTCGACCTGAGCGGCAACTACTTCGACACCGTCCCCGACAGCCTGCTGCGGTTGACCCGCCTCGAAGAGCTCGACCTCGGCGACAGCCTCGGTCTGCTGCGCGACCCGCTGCCCGACCTCGGCCGCCTGCCAGCGCTGCGGGTCCTCGGCTTCGGCGGACACAGCCGCCGCGCTAGCACGCCCCTGCCGTCGCACGATTTCCTGCGGGAGCTGTTCGCCATGGAGCTGCCCGGGCTGGAGGAGCTCCGGATCAGCCGGTGGCAGCGCAACACCAAGCGCCTCAAGCTCAAGCCCGAGCACTTCGCCGGGATCGGGACGTTTCGTCGGCTGCGGATCGTCGACCTGAGGTTCAATCAGCTCAACGACCTGCCGGCGGATTTCGACACGCTCCCCGATCTGGCGGTGGCCAACTTGTACGGCAACCTGTTCCCAGGGGCGGTCCGCGACCGGATCACCGCCGCACACCCGACCGCCCAGATCGACTTCGAGTAGGCGTTCGAGGTCGGCGTGGCCGGCATGACAGCGGAGCCGGCCGCCGGCCACGGCCCGGTGCCGCTTGAGCCGGTTGATCCCGCACTCCACGGCGTGCCGCAGCTTGTAGTCCTCCCGGTCCAATACCGGCGGTCGACCGCCGGGCGCTGCCGCGATGTTTCCGCCCGACAATCTGGTCGCGGCGCTCCGGGATCGTGGCCCGGATGCCCCGACGTCGCAGGTAGACGCGGTTGGCTTCGAGCAGTACGCCTTGTCGGCCCGCACCCGATCCGGGCGGCAGCGGGACGGCCGGCACCCGGGCGGGGCACCCGAATCGCCTCCAACACGGGCACGAACTGTGGACTGTCGCCGCGCTGCCCAGCGGTGACGACCAGGGACAACAGGCGCTGTCCGTGTTCGCAGGCCAGATGAATCTTGCTGGTCAGGCCGCCGCGGGAGCGGCCCAGGCCGTGGTCGGCCGGCCCGTTGCCGCCACCGGCAACAACGGCTCCAGCACCGCCCACTGCGCATCACTCAAGCTCCATCGCGCCACACCGAGATCATCCCGGCGTGGCGCGATCAACGCGACAGGGTTCTAAGACACGCCCTAGCGGCGGCGCTTGCGGCGGGGTGGTTCCTTGACCTTGACCTCGCCCAGGAAGTTCGTAGTGCGGACCTCGACCACCGGCGCGTCGGGCTCGGTGGGCTGCTTGGTGAGGCGGACGATCTTGTCCTTGACCACGCGGATCACCTCGAGGCCCTCGGGCACGTGGATCTCCAGGCCGCCGAGGACGAGCGTGGCGTTGATGATGATGCGCCGGTTCTGCAGGATGGCGTCGCGCAGGTCGAGCTTGGTGGTGCCGAACATCGCGGTCACGCCGAGCTCGGCCGGGACGACCCAGCGTCCGCCGCGTTCCTCCTTCTTGAAGATCGCCGCGACCGGGCGGCCGTCCAGGAGCAGCGGCTGGTCCTCGGGCGGGAGCAGGTCGCGGGTGAGGCCGGCCAGGTCGCCGAGGGTGCGGGAGGAGTAGAGGACGCCGAGGCGTTCTTCGAGCTCGTCCAGGGTGATGCGGCCGTCGGCGTGCGCGTCCTGGAGCACCTGGGCGATGCGCTCCCTGTCGTCGTCCGACGCCCGCAGTTCGTGGGGCTGCGGCAGGTCGCCGGGGCGCTGCTGGGCGCGCGCCGACTGCCACTCCTCGGCGAGCCGTTCGCCAACTTCGGCCAGTTTCGGCAGCCAGGATCCGGGACGTTCATTCACACTTCGACGATATCCGGCGCGCGGACGAAACCGTCGGTGCCAATGCCTATGGTTTCGGCTCAGTGGAAGGTCGGGCCGCTGACGTCCAGGGTGGCGAGCGGCTCGCCGTCCTCGGCGAGCGCCTCCACCAGCGGCGCCCGCCGCCCCGACCAGACCACGATCAGAAACCCGTGGAAGGGCACCTCGATGAGCCGTCCCCGCACCCTGACCCGGCTGACCTCGGCCGAGGCGGTCAGGTCGGCGTGGCGCAGATACCAGCCGGTCCAGGGCAGGCGGTGCTCCGGGTTCATCAGCACGCCGCCGTTACCCGGGCAGCGCAGGTAGTCCTCCTGGCCTTTGGCCGGGGCCCGCTGGATCAGGGGATAGTCGATGGTTCCCGCGCCGCCGCCGCCCCGGTGCTCCCAGTCGCCGCCGCGCTTCTTGAACAAGTGCACCATGATCATCGGGTCGCCGTGGTGGTCGGAGAGCACGGCGACCGCGCCGCCCTCGCCCGAGCGGTCCATGGCCAGCGGTAAATAGCCCCGGCCCGCCTCGAACGTGGTCCGGGCCTCTTGCGGCATGCCGTGGTCGAGCACCCGGCGGCATTCGGCAAGCATCCCCTTGTCCATCTACCGAACGTAACCCGGCCATGGCTCTCGGGTTAACCCCCCAGTGCCGAGATGCGGGCGAACTGCTCGTCGGTGAGGCTCAGGCGCAGGGCGGCCAGGTTCTCCTCCAGGTGGAGGGGTGAGGAGGTGCCCGGGATCGGGATCATCGTCGGCGAGCGGCGCAGGAGCCAGGCGAGGGCGACCTGGGCGGGCGTGGCGTCGAGCTCCTTGGCGATCTCGGCGAGCGGGCTTTCCGGGCCCGCGTGCTCCCCCACCGCGATCGGGAAGAACGGGAGGAAGGCGATGCCGTACTCGGCGGTGTGGTCGACGACGTCCTCGTATTGGCGGGTGGCCAGGTTGTACATGTTCTGGACGGCCGCGATCGGGGCCGTCTTCTCCGCCTCCCTGAGCTGGTCGAGGGTCACCTCCGACAGGCCGATCCGGGCGATCTTGCCTTCTTCCTGGAGCTGCTTGAGGGCGCCCACCTGGTCGGCGATGGGCACGGCCGGGTCCACGCGGTGCAGGAAGAACAGCTCGATGCGCTCGAGGCGGAGCCGGCGCAGGCTGCCTTCGGCCTGCTGGCGCAGGTATTCAGGGCGGCCGAGCGGGACCCACTCCGCGGGGCTCGGCCGGGTCACGCCGGCCTTGGTGGCGATCACGAGGTCGCCGGCATACGGGTGCAGCGCGTCGGCGATCAGCTCCTCGTTGGCGCCAAGGGAGTAGGCGTCTGCGGTGTCGATCAGTTGGACGCCGAGCTCGACCGCCCGCCGGAGCACCGCCTTGGCCGCCCCGGGGTCGGCCGGGCCCTGCCAGATGTCGGCGTCGGCCAGCCGCATGGCTCCGTATCCGATCCTGTTGACCTGCATCATCACACGTCCCCTTACGTTCTTGAACTCTCAAGCACCGGCCAACTCGACGGTTCGCCGGATTGTTCCCGGGGCCGGGGACGGTGTCGTCAGCATGAAGAAGGCGATCCGACCAGGTTGCCGGACCGGGTGAGCATGGTCTGCGCGATCGAGGACCTGGTCGTGCGCGCCACACGGCACCCCTTCCGGCCTGGCCGAGGGGCTCGACGAGGCGGTGGCGGCCGGCCACGAGCCGGTTCCGGCCTAAGTGCATGAGATCGACGACAGGAGATCGTCGACGTAGCCGCGGAAGACGGCGGACATGTTCACGTTCTCGGGGTCGAGCAGCCATTGGGTCTGCAGGCCGTCCATCATGGCGATGAGCCGGTCGGCGTGGGCCTCGGCGTCGAGGTCGGGGCGGAATTGGCCGGTTTCGGCGCTGCGGCGGAGGACGGTGCTGATGTCGGTGCGCAGGCGCCGGTAGCGGTCTTTCGCCCATTCGTTGCCGGGGTGCCCGGCGGTAACGGCTTCGCCGTTGATGACGGAGAACAGCTGGACGAGGCCGGGGACGCGGGAGTTGTACTCGACGACGTCCACCATGACCCGGAACATCTGGGGGCCGTCGCACTCCTCGAAGTTGTAGCGGCGCATGTCGATCTCGTCGCGGTAGTCGAGGACGGCCAGCAGCAGGCGTTCCTTGCTGGTGAAGTGGTGCAGCAGCCCGGCCTGGGTGAGTTCGACGCGTTCGGCGATGCGGGCGAGCGACGCTCCCCGATACCCGTTTTCGGCGAACTCGAGCAGAGCGGTGGCGAGGATGCGCTCGCGTCGTGCCTCACCCGTGGCGTATCCCCGGCGTTTCACCCGGGCACCCTACCAGGTCACATAATTGCAACAAATCTACCAAGCGCTCGGGACGAAGAATAACATGACGCGACCTCATGTCTGAGCGTCTGATCCAGGAGGCAGCGGTGACCACCCCCCGAAACCGCATGGCCCGCACCGGCACGTTCCTCGCGTTCGCCGTGCAAGGACTCTGCTTCGCCACTCTGCTCACCCAGGTCGCCGCGATCAAGGGGAAACACGGACTCGACGAGGGCGAGCTGACCCTTCTGCTGCTGATCGTGCCCGTGCTGGCCGGTCTGGGCAGTGTCGGCGCGGGCGTGCTGGCCGCCCGCATGGGCAGCAAACGGCTGCTGCGCCTGGCCCAGCCGGTGGTCGCCGCCGCCGTCGTGCTCGCCGGGTTCGCGCCGAACGTCCCTGTGCTGCTGGTCGCCCTGCTGGTGTTCGGGCTGGGCGTCGGCGCGGTCGACGCGGGCATGAACATGCAGGGCGTCGCGGTCGAGCGACGGTACGGCCGGCCGGTGCTCAACGGCTTCCACTGCGTGTGGAGCGTGGCCGGCCTGGCCGGGGCGTTGTGGGCCGCCGCGCTGGCCACCACCCTGAACCTCTCGCTCACGATGGCCCTGCCCATGATCCTGGCCGTCGCCGGCTCGCTGATCGCCGGCCCGCTCCTCTGCACGCCCGAGGAGGAGAAGACCTCCGAGCCCGCCACGAAGGCCACCGGCCGCTTCCCCTGGAAGCCGATCATCCCGCTCTGCCTGGCCATGGCCTTCCTGTACGTCGGCGACGCCGCGGTCTCGAACTTCTCCACCGTCTACATGCAGGACGTCCTGGCCGCCTCCGCCTCGGTCGTCCCCCTCGCCTACGCCGCCTATCAGGCCACGACCCTGCTGGTCCGCCTCGCCGGCGACGTCGCCGTCAGAAGGTACGGCCCGGCCGCCATCGTCCGGATCGGGGGCGCGATCGCCGCCCTGGGCTTCGCCGGCGTCGTCCTGGCCCCGAGCCAGCCGGTCGCGGTGATCGCCTTCGGCCTGACCGGGGTGGGGCTGTCGGTGGTGGCGCCGCAGTCGTTCTCGGCCGCCGGGCGCCTGGACCCGGCGGGCACCGGCGTGGCCATCGCCCGGGTGAACCTCTTCAACTACGTGGGCTTCATCGTGGGCGCCGCGCTGGTCGGCGGCCTGGCCGAGGCGGTGAACATGCAGGTGGCCTTCGCCGCCCCGCTGGTGCTGGCGGCGGCGATCGTCGCGCTGGCGCCCGGGTTCGCGCCAAAGCCGGCCGTACTGCGCTGAGGCTGCACCTTGCTGCAGGTCAGGAGTGCAACAAGCTGAAGCGCAGCGGTCTGGCGCCCGGGCCCGGTGGTGCGTCAAGGTACGTTCGCCCGCCGTACCGCACCACGGAGAAACCAGAACGTTGAAAGCACTCAGCACGCTCTCCCTCATCCTGTCCACGCTCAGCGCCGGGCTCATGGCCGGGCTGTTCGCGGCCTTCGCCTACGCGGTGATGCCCGGACTCAAGCAGAGCAGCAGCCGCACCCTCGTCGAAGCCATGCAGCGGATCAACGTCGCCATCCTCAACCCGGTCTTCATGAGCGCCTTCATGGGCGGCCTTCTGTTCATGCTGGCGGCGGTGATCCTGCACTGGCGGGCCGACCTGCGGCCGGTGCTGCCGTGGGTGATCGCCGGGTTCCTGCTGTATCTGGTGATGTTCTTCGTCACCGCCGGGGTGAACGTCCCGCTGAACGACCAGCTCGCCAAGGCGGGCGCACCGGGCGAGATCGCCGACCTCGGCGCGGTCCGCGCGGCGTTCGAGGACAAGTGGGTGGCCTGGAACGTCGTGCGCGCGGTGGCCGCGACCGGGTCGTTCGGCTGCTTCATCTGGGCCCTGATCAAGCATGGGGCAAAGTCTCAGTAAATCCCGGCAAATCGTGAAATTTCGGGCTACGGTCTGGCTTCCTCTGGCGTTTCAGCAGGTGAGAGGGAGGGAGGCCGCTGTGGAGCCTGGATTCTTCATCATCATGCTGGCCCTCGGTGTGCTGGTCGTGGGCGGGATCGGAGTCGCCACCGTCTTCATCGTGCTCAGCGGCATCAAGAGCGGCCAGTGGCCGACGCTGAAACGCTAGCCGGAGAGGACACCTCAGGCGGGCGCCGCGCGGTGAGCCCGGCCACGATGCCGGCGATCACCAGCCCCGCGCCCAGCAGGTCGTAACCGGATGGTGTGGCGACACCCAGCACCATCCCGGTCACGATCGCCCCGACCGGGATCAGCCCGGCGAACAGTCCCGCGCGCCCCGGCCCGAGCCGGGGCAGCGCCGTGTACCAGAGGAAGAACGCCCCCACGGTCACCACGATGGCCAGGTAGAGCAGCCCGAACACCTCCGGCGGCGTGGGCACCCGGAACATCGACCGCCCCTCCACCACCACCCCCGCCACGGCCAGCATGGGCACCGCCAGCGCCGTCGAGTAGGCCGACACCCGGATCGCCCCCAGCCTGGGCAGCAGCGGAATGGCCAGCAGCGAGAAGCTGACCTCGCCCACCAGCGCGCCCAGCGCCCACAGGAGCCCGGTGACGCTCCCGGTGCCGAGCCCGGTGGCCAGCGTGGCCCCCGCGACCACGACGACGGCCCCCGCCAGCAGCCGGGGCGCGGGCCGTCCGCTGACCAGGGCGAGCGCGAGCGGTACGGTGCCCAGCACGGTCCCGACCAGCGCCGGGCCGGAGTCGCGGGTGGACTCGATGACGGCGACGTTGAAGAACACCAGCCCGAGGACGGCCAGCCCGGCCAGGCACAGGAACTCCCGCCCGGTCAGCCGGACGAAGCGCAGGCCGAGGACCCGGGTCACGACCAGCAGAACCGCCGCGGCCAGCAGGTAGCGCACGACCTGCCCGCCGTACACGGGATAGTCCTTGATCAGGCCGGAGACGGCGGCGAGCGTCCCCACCATGAACATGGCGGTGGCCGCCCCCAAAGCTCCGTTTCTCATGCCAGCATGCTAGAAAGGCAATGGCTCGCCGAAAGAGTCCAATTTCCCACGATAAATGGGGACCATTGTGACGGACCTTCATGTTCGCCTCGATCGGCACAAAGGCGGGCTCGCCGCCCAGATCGCCGCCGAGCTGCGCAGCTCCATCCGCGACGGCCGCCTCGCGCCCGGCACCCGCCTGCCCGCCAGCCGCGACCTCGCCGCCGACCTGGCCGTCTCCCGCGGCGTGGTGGTCGAAGCATACGAGCAACTGGTCGCCGAGGGCTTCCTGATCTCGCGGGTGGGCAAGGGCACCCACGTGGCCGCCGGCGTCACCGCCCCGCGCGAACCGGTCAAACCCTGGCAGGACGGCGTCTGCGCGCCCTTCTACGGGCACCGGCCCACCTCCCCCGACCTCAGCGGGTTCCCGCGCGAGCGCTGGCTGGCCTCGGTCCGGCACGTGCTGGCCACGCTGCCCTCCGGCGCGCTCGACTACGGCGACCCAGGCGGCGTCCCCGAGCTCAGGGAGGAACTGGCCGGCTACCTCAGGCGGGTCAGGGCCGCCGACGTGCGCCCCGAGAACCTCGTCATCGTCGGCGGCGTCGCCCAGGGACTCAGCCTGAGCCTGCTCGTGCTCGGCCCCGACCGCCTGGCCATCGAGGACCCGAGCAGCCCCCGGCAGGTGCCGCTGCTGCGCCGGGCCGGAGTGGAGCCGGTACCCGTGCCCAGCGACGAGGCCGGGATCAACGTGAAGGCACTGGCCGCGACCGGCGCCGGGACCGTGCTGCTCACCCCGGCACACCACTTCCCGACCGGCGTCGTGCTCTCCCCCGGCCGCCGCGCCGAGATCATCGAGTGGGGCGGGACCGTCCTGGAGGACGACTACGACGCCGAGTTCCGCTTCGACCGCGACCCGGTCGGCTGCCTGCAGGGGCTGGCGCCCGACCGGGTGATCCTGGCGGGCAGCGTGAGCAAGTCGCTGGCCCCCGGCCTGCGCCTGGGCTGGGTGGCCGGCCCGGAAGGGCTCGCCGCGGCGGTACGGCAGGCGCGCGGCGAACTCGACCTCGGCTCACCGGTGATCGAGCAGTACACCCTGGCCCACTTCCTGCGCACCGGCGCCTACGACCGGCACCTGCGGCGCACCCGCCGGGAGTACCGCAGGCGCAGGGACGCCCTGGTCACCGCGCTGCGCGAGCAGCTGCCCGACGTCCGGGTCGGGGGCATCGAGGCGGGCCTGCACGTGTATCTGGAGCTGCCCGAGGACTGGGACGAGCTGGCCGTGGTTCAGGCCGCGCAGAGCCTGGGGCTGGCCGCCGAGCCCGTGGGGCCGATGCGGTTCAGCCCGGGGCCGCCGGCGCTGGTGGCCGGGTTCGCCCGCGTGCCGGTCCATCGGGCGGCGGAAGCCGTACGGCAGCTAAAAGTCAGAATGTCTGGACAAATGAGAGGCTGAAGCCTACAAAGAGAGCCATGCGCGTTGGACTGCTCGGCCTGGGCCGGATCGGTGCCTTCCACGCGGCCACTCTGGCCGCCCATCCGCTGGTCGACGAGCTGATCTGGGCCGACCCGGTGCGCACGTCCGGGCACGGGAGGGCGGGCGACCCCTTCACCGCGGACGCCCTGGTCATCGCCACCCCGACGGGTACCCACGCCGAGCTGCTGACCAGGGCCGCCGGGCTCGGCATCCCGGTCTTCTGCGAGAAGCCGGTGGCCGCGACGGTCGAGGAGACGCTGGCCGTGCGCAAGCTCGCGGCGGAGGCGCACGTGCAGATCGGGTTCCAGCGCCGCTTCGACCCCGGCTTCGCCGCCGCCAAGCAGGCGCTGGACGCGGGCGAACTCGGCGAACTGCACCGGGCGCACCTCATCACCGCCGACCCGGCGCCACCGCCCGCCGCCTACATCGCCACCTCGGGCGGGATCTTCCGCGACTGCCACATCCACGACTTCGACCTGCTGCGCTGGATCACCGGCCGGGAGGTCGTCGCGGTCTTCGCCACCGGCGCCAACCGGGGCGCGGACTTCTTCGCCGCGGCCGGGGACGTCGACACCAGCGCCGCGCTGCTCACCCTCGACGACGGCACGCTGGCCACCGTGCAGGGCTCGCGATACAACGGCGCCGGCTACGACGTGCGGGTGGAGCTGGCCGGGAGCAAGGCCACGCACGCGGTCGGGCTCGGCCCGCGCGCCCCGATCAGCGGGTTCGCCGGCCCGCCCTGGCCGGACTTCGTCACCCGCTTCGCGGAAGCCTACGCCCGCGAGATCGACGCGTTCCTGCGCAGCACCCACAGCCTCTGCACGATCGAGGACGCGCTGGCCGCCCTCTACGTGGCCGAGGCCGCCGAGCTGTCCCGGCGTGAAGGGCGGCCCGTCGAGGTGGCCGAGGTGGTCTCCCTCAGAACGCCGTGATGCTCGCCGGCGCCCGCTCCGCCCGCGTCAGCGCCCGCATCACCTCCGTCGCCCCATGACGGCGTACGGCCAGCCGCGTCAGCAGGCCGAGCACCGCCTCCATCGCGCTGCCGGGAAGCGGCGGCGCCGGCACCCCGACGCTGACCGCGAGGTGGTCGTTGTGCACGGCCACCTCCATCATGCGCGTGAGCAGCAGGTCGTCCAGCGCCACCGACCAGGGGCCCCAGAACCGCAGGCGCACGGGCCGGTTCGGCGCCTCGGGCAGCGTCTCGGCCAGGTCCTCGATCGCCGCGTCCAGCGTCTCCAGCAGTGCGCCGGCGCCGTCGGCCGCCACCTGCTCGCCGCCGTCCCTGATCCGCACGTTGACCGGGTCGTCGAGGGAGGCGTCGATCCAGCCGGCCCGGTCGTAGTGGCTGCACAGGTCGACCGTCTCCTCCTCGGGGACCGGGTCGGCCAGCGCCTGCCGTACCGCGAGGACCTGGAAGGCGAGGTGGCCGGACAGGCCGCGGACGGTGAACTCGGGCAGCGCGCTCGGCGCCGTCCACGCCGCGGCCACCTCGGGGGCGCGCAGCAGGTCCGCGGCGGCGCGGGCCGAGGCCAGGAAGTCCTGTCGGATCATGGTTCCTCCTGCGTTATCGGGGACTGTCAGTGGGCGTACCCTCTAGGAGACCCGAAAGGACCGAGAGAATGCCCGAGTTCGACTACACCGACCTTCTTCCGCTTGGCGCCGACGCGACCGAGTATCGGCTGATCACCACGGAGGGGGTGCGGAAGGTCGAGGCGGCCGGGCGGACGTTCCTCGAGGTCGATCCCGAGGTCCTGCGGCTGCTCACCGAGACCGCGATTCACGACATCTCCCACTACCTGCGGGCCAGCCACCTCAACCAGCTCCGGAAGATCGTCGACGACCCCGAGTCCAGCGGCAACGACCGCTTCGTCGCGCTCGACCTGCTCAAGAACGCCTCCATCTCGGCCGGCGGCGTGCTGCCCATGTGCCAGGACACCGGCACCGCGATCGTCATGGGCAAGCGCGGCCGCCACGTGCTCACCGACGGGCGCGACGCCGAGCACATCTCACGCGGCGTGTACGACGCCTACACCAAGCTCAACCTGCGCTACTCGCAGATGGCGCCGCTGACGATGTGGGAGGAGAAGAACACCGGCAGCAACCTGCCCGCGCAGATCGAGCTGTACGCCGAGGGCGACGACACCTACAAGCTGCTGTTCATGGCCAAGGGCGGCGGCTCGGCCAACAAGTCGTTCCTGTACCAGGAGACCAAGGCGGTGCTCAACGAGAAGCGCATGCTGGCCTTCCTGGAGGAGAAGATCCGCTCGCTGGGCACCGCGGCCTGCCCGCCGTACCACCTGGCGGTCGTGGTGGGCGGCACCAGCGCCGAATACGCGCTGAAGACGGCCAAGTACGCCAGCGCCCGCTACCTCGACGGCCTGCCCACCGAGGGCTCGGCCGCCGGGCACGGCTTCCGCGACACCGAGATGGAGCAGAAGGTCTTCGAGCTGACCCAGAAGCTCGGCATCGGGGCGCAGTTCGGCGGCAAGTACTTCTGTCACGACGTGCGGGTGATCCGGCTGCCGCGGCACGGGGCCTCCTGCCCGGTGGCGATCGCGGTCTCCTGCTCGGCCGACCGGCAGGCGCTGGCGAAGATCACGCCCGAGGGCGTCTTCCTGGAGAAGCTGGAGACCGACCCGGCCCGTTTCCTGCCGGAGACCACCGACGAGCACCTGTCGGACGACGTGGTGACCGTCGACCTCAACCGGCCGATGAGCGAGATCCTCGCCGAGCTGACCAAGTACCCCGTCAAGACGCGGCTGTCGTTGACCGGGCCGCTGGTGGTCGCCCGCGACATCGCGCATGCGAAGATCGCCGAGCTGCTGGACGAGGGCGGCGAGATGCCGCAGTACCTGAAGGACCACGCGGTGTACTACGCCGGTCCGGCCAAGACGCCCGAAGGGTACGCCTCGGGCTCGTTCGGGCCGACGACCGCCGGGCGCATGGACTCCTATGTGGAGCGGTTCCAGGCGGCGGGCGGTTCGATGGTCATGCTGGCCAAGGGCAACCGCTCGAAGCAGGTGACCGAGGCGTGCCAGAAGTACGGCGGGTTCTACCTGGGCTCCATCGGCGGGCCCGCCGCGCGGCTGGCCCTGGACTGCATCAAGAAGGTCGAGGTCCTGGAGTATCCGGAGCTGGGGATGGAGGCCGTGTGGAAGATCGAGGTGGTGGACTTCCCGGCGTTCATCGTGGTGGACGACAAGGGCGACGACTTCTTCACCGACCGCACCGGCCCCGTCCTGTCCATCACCCGGCCGCCGCGTGGTCGATAGCCCGGGGTTGCGGGTGTCCTAAAATCGGGCCGTGTCACCTAGGCGGACGGCCGTCCCTGACCCCCGGAGGTCGCGATGCAGTACGCCCTCTTGATCTACGCCGAGCCGGGCTTTCAGGAGGCGTTGTCCGATGCGGAGCGTGAGAAGGCATACGCGGAGCATTTCGCGCTGGCCGACGATGCCCGGTACGGCGTCGGCGCGCAGCTCCAGCCCGCCGAGACGGCGACCACCGTGCGGGTGATCGACGGCCGGAGGCTGACGACCGACGGTCCCTTCGCCGACACCAAGGAGGTCCTCGGCGGCATCTGCCTGGTCGAGGCGGCCGATCTGGAGGAGGCGCTCGAGCTGGCGGCGCGGCTCCCGGCCGTCCGGCTCGGCGCCGTCGTCGAGGTGAGGCCGCTGGTGCGGCGCTGATGCCGCTCGAGGCGGTATTCCGGGAGGAATGGGGCAGGGTGCTGGCCTCGCTGGTCGGCTATCTCGGGGATTTCGACAAGGCCGAGGAAGCCGCGCAGGAGGCGTTCGCGATCGCGGCGGAGCGCTGGCCCGTATCGGGCATGCCGCCCAACCCGGGGGCGTGGCTGGTGACCACGGCCCGCAACCGGGCGATCGACGTGATCCGCCGCGAGCGGACCCTGGCGGAGAAGATCCCCCTGCTGCCGGTGCCGGAGGCCGCCGTTGACGAGCTCGACGAAAGCGTGATCAAGGACGAGCGACTCGAGCTGATCTTCACCTGCTGCCATCCCGCGCTGCCGCTGGAAGGTCAGGTGGCGCTCACCCTGCGCGCCCTCGGAGGGCTGCGAACCGACGAGGTCGCCAGGGCGTTCCTGGTCTCCGAGGAGACCATGAAGCGCCGCCTGTCCCGGGCCAAAAGCAAGATCAAGGCAGCCGGGATGCCGTTCGAGGTGCCCGAAGCCCACCGGCTGCCGCAGCGCCTCGACGCGGTGCTGACCGTCATCTACCTGATCTACAACGAGGGTTACGGCGGCCGCGTCGACCTCGGCGCCGAAGCCATCCGCCTGGGCCGATTGCTCACCGGGCTCCTGCCAGAGGAAGCCGAGGCGCACGGGCTGCTCGCCCTGATGATGATCCACCACGCCAGGCGGCAGGCCCGCTTCTCCGGCGAAGACCTTGTCCTGCTCGACGATCAGGACCGCTCCCTCTGGGACATGCGCCAGATCGACGCGGGACGGGCGGTACTCGACCAGGCGCTCCTTCTCGGCGGACGCGGCGCCTACGTCGTCCAGGCCGTGATCGCGTCCCTGCAGACCCACGAGCCGATCAATTGGCACCAGGTCTCCGAGCTGTACCGGCGGCTGGTGGAACTCACCGGTTCGCCCGTGGTCGAACTCAACCGCGCGGCAGCGCTCGCCCAGGCCGGCGACCCCGTCGCCGCGCTGCGCGCCGTCGACGGCCTCGACCTGCACGACTACCTCTACTTCCACTCCACCCGGGCCGAGCTGCTGCGGCGTCTCGGCCGCAAGGAAGAGGCCAGGGCGGCGTACGGCAGGGCACTGCGACTGGCGACCTCGACGCCCGAGCGCCGATTCCTCACCCGGCGGCTCGAAAATATCTGAACCGGGTTGTCCCCCTGGCGGGTCCTCGTTCGTCGCCTGGATGTAAGCGACGAACTTCGACCCCGAGGAGGGGTGGCGATGCCAACGCAGCGCGAGATGGACGAGGCCCAGATCCGCGGACTGGTCTACAAGATCGTCGATGGGATCCGGGCCAAGGATCTCGAGGGACTGAAGCAGGCTTACTCCACGGACGTCGTGTCCTTCGACGTCGAGTCGCCGCTCCAGGACGTGGGGATCGCGGCGAAGCTCAAGAACTGGGACAAGGTGTTCACCCTCTTCCAGAGCGTGAACTACGAGATCTCCGATCTGACGCTCACCGTCGGCGACGAGGTGGCCTTCGGGCACGCCTTCGGCCGGCTCAGCGGCACGTTGGCGAGCGGGCCGGCGACGAACGGCATGTGGGTGAGGGTCACCTACGGCTTCCGGAAGATCGACGGCGCCTGGTGGATCACGCACGACCAGGTGTCGGTGCCGCTCGACGTCCAGAGCGGCAGAGGCATGACCGACCTCGAGCCCTGACACCTCTGGCCGCCATGTCCGGCCTGGAGAGGGCCACCGGATGGGAACGTCCCCGAGGCCCGTCGCAAGGAGCCTTCCGGCTGATTCTCCCCTGTGAAAGGAACACCATGAGTTCAGCGTTTGAAACCCCTCGCCGTGACTTCGGCGGGGACATCATCGAACCCGGTGCGGCCGCCTACGAATCGGCCAGCCGCTCGATGCTGGTTGCGGGTAGCCCGGCCTTCGTCCTGCGGCCGGACAGCGTCGCGGACGTGCAGGCCGGGGTCGGATTCGCCGTCGGCACGGGGCTGGTGCTGTCCGTACGAGGCGGCGGCCATGGCTTCGCGGGCTTCGGCACCAACGACGGCGGCGTCGTGCTCGACCTCGGCAAGCTCGCCAGCGTGGAGATCATCGACAAGGAACGCCACCTCGTGCGGATCGGCGGCGGCGCCACCTGGGGTCAGGTTGCGGCCGCGCTGGCCCCGCATGGCCTGGCGATCTCCGCGGGCGACACCGGGAGCGTCGGCGTCGGTGGGCTGACGTTGACCGGCGGCATCGGATGGAAGGTCAGAAGGTACGGCCTGGCCTTGGACAACGTGGTCGCCGCAGAGGTGGTCACCGCCGACGGCGAGCTGCGGCGGGCGAGCGCGACGGAGAACCCGGAGCTGTTCTGGGCGCTTCGCGGCGGGGGCGGGAACTTCGGCGTCGTCACCGCCTTCGACTTCGTCGCACACCCGACGACGGACGTCTTCTTCGGCACGATCACCTTCCCGGCCGCGCAGGCGGCCACGGTGCTCCGGGGCTGGGCGGATCACCTGCGCACCGCGCCCGAAGAGCTCACCTCCATCGCGGACCTCGCCAACCCCTTCGCCGGCGGGCCCGACGCGCCGGTCGAGATCCAGGTCGCCTTCGACGGCGACGACCCCGGGCTCGCCGCCCGCGCCCTCGATCCGATCCGCCGGCTCGGTACGGTGATCGGCGACGATGTCGCGCTCAAGCCGTACGCGGACGTGCTCGTGGACTTCGCGGCCCCGCCGCTCGGCATCCACCTGGTCACCCGGAGCGCGTTCGCCGACCCCGCATCGGTGCCGGCGGTTCTGCAGATCCTCTCCGAGGCCGCGGCCTCGGCGTCCGCGCCGAAGATCTCCGTCCGTAGCGTCGGCGGTGCGGTGTCCCGGCTTCCCGGCGACGCCACCGCCTACGCCCACCGCCAGGCGGAGCTGATGCTCGTGACCACCACCGTGGGGCCGCCGCCGGTCATCGAGGCCGCCCGCCCCGCGCTGGAAGCGATCTGGGCCAGGCTCACTCCGCACATCAGCGGCGCCTACGCCAACTTCCTCGCCTCCGCCACCGAGGAGGACGTCGCCGCGATCTATCCGCCGCACACCTACCAGCGGCTCGCGGAGATCAAGCGCCACTACGACCCCGGCAACCTGTTCTCCCAAAACCACAACATCCGCCCGCGGTAACCCCTGGAACGCGCAGGCGGCACCGAGAACTGCCACTATCGAGAATGGAATGACATCATGAGCAAGGTCTGGTTCGTCACCGGCTCGTCCCGCGGCTTGGGCCGCAACTTCGTCGAGGCCGCCCTGTCACGCGGCGACAAGGTGGCCGCCACCGCCCGCAACCCCAAGCACCTCGATGACCTCGTCGCGGTCTACGGCGACAACGTGCTTCCGCTCGCGCTGGATGTGACCGACAAGGCCGCCGTCTTCGGCGGCGTGCGGCGGGCCGTCGAATACTTCGGCCGTCTCGACGTCATCGTGAACAACGCCGCCTACGGCCTGTTCGGCGCGGTGGAGGAACTGACCGAGCAGCAACTGCGCGACCAGATGGAGACCAACCTGATCGGCCCGATCTGGGTCGTCCAGGCTGCCCTGCCGCATCTGCGAGAGCAGGGCGGCGGGCACATCATTCAGATCTCCTCGGTGGGCGGCCTGACCGTGTTCCCGCTCGGCGGCGGATACGTCGCCTCCAAGTGGGCTCTGGAAGGGCTGAGCGAAACCCTCGCCCAGGAGGTGGCCGCGTTCGGCGTCAAGGTGACCCTGGTCGAGCCCGGCTCCTATGCCACCGCGGGCTACGCCACCGAACGCGCCGGCGGCGTAACGGCCGACCCCAGCCCGCTGTATGACGGTCTGCGTGCGAGCTTCGCCGAGTTCGCCACGTCACTCGACCTCGGCGACCCCGCCGCGGCGGGCCGGGCCATCCTCGAGATCGCCGACGCGGACAACCCGCCCCTGCGCGTGTTCTTCGGCATCCACGGCAACCAGATCGTCTCGCAGGTCTACGCCGACCGGCTCAAGACCTGGTCCGACTGGCAGGACCTGTCGGCGCGGGCACACGGCCACTCCCCCGCCGCCCCGGCCCGCTGACCGTCGCCCGTTCAGCAGCAGGTGACCAAGAGGAAAGACCTTGCCGTGGGGCCTCAGGCGGCGATCGGCTCGCGGTGGGGGGCGACGATCGTGCCGTCCGGCAGCAGCAACCCGGTGTCCTCGAACATCACCACGCCGTTGCAGAGCAGGCTCCACCCCTGGTCGGGATGGGCGGAGACGACGTGCGACGCCTCACGGTCGGCGGAATAGGCACTGGGGCAGGTGGGCTGGTGACTGCACATCGTGCACCTCTCAGGTGACTCCTGGAACTAGCCGGTGTTCTTCAGAAGGGCAGCTTGCGCCCTGACGGGGTGCGGAGGTCCAGGGCGGTCCCGCCGGCGGGCTTCTTCGGCCGGGGCCTGATCTGGGTCTGGCGCATGGTCTTCACGTCCCTTCAGCTGGGCGCATGCCCTCATTCTGACGATCGGGACCGACAGTTTCCGAGGGCTGTCCGCCTGCTACGTCTTCACTCTGCGCCGTACCGCTTACCGCTCGCCTACAACCCGCTGACACGGCACGACAAGGGTTTGGTAAGCACGAACAGGGGTTCCCCTACAACGGGAGTTGTGTTCTCAGGGGGGCGCCGGAGGGGCCGTGAGACGGAAGTGCGGGGGGGGGGCCACCGCAAACCCCCACCACCACGCACGAACGGAAAAAATCCCACA
>NZ_VRLV01000006.1:0-434253 GCF_009760925.1 Nonomuraea typhae | reverse complement strand
TACCCGGTGTTTTGGTTGCTCGGGGGGGGGCGGGTGGGGCGGGGAGCCGCATGTGGGGGTGCGCGCCACCCCCCCCCCCCCACGACCAGGACCTAACTGACTAATGCCATCATGACGTACTTGCAAGTTTGTCGCAATTAGCTCGAGTCCTAGGTCGCTGGTCTGATGCAACTGCGACAGACTTGCAATAGTGTCGGAGCTCAGTGATCGATTGGAGGACACATGGGGAAGTACAACCTTCCTGACATGCCATACGACTACGCGGCCCTGGAGCCGGCCATCACCGGCGAGATCCTGGAGCTGCACCACGCCAAGCACCACGCCGCGTACGTCAAGGGTGCCAACGACACCCTCGAGCGCCTGGCCGAGGCACGCGACAAGGGCGAGTTCGGCGGACTGGTCGGCCTGGAGAAGACGTTCGCGTTCAACCTCTCCGGGCACGTGCTGCACTCGATCTTCTGGGAGAACCTCTCGCCCGACGGCGGCGACCGCCCCGACGGCGCGCTGCGGGACGCCATCGACGAGCACTTCGGCACGTTCGAGGCATTCCAGAAGCAGTTGACGACCGCTACCGCCGGAGTGCAGGGTTCCGGCTGGGGCATCCTGGCGTGGGAGCCCCTCGGCAAGCGCCTGATCGTCGAGCAGGTCTACGACCACCACGGCAACGTCGGCATGAACTCCACGCCGCTGCTGGTATTCGACGCCTGGGAGCACGCCTACTACCTGCAGTACCGCAACGTCCGCCCGGACTATGTGGAGAAGCTGTGGGGGCTCATCAACTGGGACGATGTGGCCGCTAGGTTCGCTGACGTTCAAAGTCAAGCGGGTTGACCGAAGTTCGCAACATTTTATCGGCCCGGCCTCTACTGGTCGGTTTACACAAATAGGTAAGCTGCCTGCCATGCGTGCGCCCGCCGGTTACCTCCTTGCAGCGCGCTACCGGTTGCTGGAGCCGGTTGGCCGCGGCGGCATGGGCACCGTTTGGCGAGCGCATGACGAGCTGCTTGACCGGCACGTGGCGGTCAAGGAGGTGCGGCTGCCCGCCGTACTCGACGAGGACCTGCGCGCGGAGCTCTGCGCCCGCACCGAGCGCGAGGGCCGGGCCACCGCGATGGTCGCGCATCCGTCGGTCATCACCGTGTTCGACGTGGTCACCGAGGACGACCGGCCGTGGATCGTGATGGAGCTGCTCCAGGCCAAGTCCCTGGAGCAGCTCATCCTCGAGGAGGGGCCGCTGCCCCCGCGCCATGCCGCCGAGATCGGCCGGCAGATCCTGGGGGCGCTGCGGGCCGTCCACGCCAAGGGCATCCTTCACCGCGACGTGAAGCCCAGCAACGTGCTCGTGACCGAGGATCGCGCGGTGCTCACCGATTTCGGTCTGGCCGCATTGGAAGGCGACGTCTCGATCACCCAGGCGGGCATCGTGCTCGGCTCGGCCGGCTACATCGCCCCCGAACGCGTGCTCGGCGCGAAAGCCAGCCCCGCCGCCGATCTGTGGTCGCTCGGCGCGACCCTCTACACCGCCGTCGAGGGCAGGGGCCTGCACGGCAGGCGTACGGCTGCCGCCGCCCTGGCCGCCCTGACCAGCGGCGAACCGATCCCGATGACCAAGGCCGGGCCGCTCGGCCCGGTGCTCGACGCCCTCCTGCGCATCGATCCGGAAACCCGTCTCGACTCCGTGCGCGCCTCGCTGATGCTGGCCCGGGTGGCGGCCGGCGGCTCGGCCGAGGAGCCGCTCCCGGCGAGGAAGGGCGTGCGGCCGACGCCGGTGATCAACACCCCGTCTTTCGCGCGCCGGCCCGCGCACCGCGGGCTGCATCGGGCCGAGGCCACGGCCGCGGCGCTGGCCGTACCCGGACCTCGGATGGAGCGCAGGCCGGGTGAAGGAGTTCACCGTAAGCGGGTCGAGTCACGTCCCACTTTGTCGGCTTATGGCCGTTTTAAAGCGGCGCTGATAAAGTTGCTGCTTCCTCGGCGGTTCTGGCCGCGTGAACTTCGCAAGCGAGGGTAAACCACTTCCCAAGCGAGAATCGATATCTTCTATCCATGCCGGAACAGCACACACGCCTGCTCGCGGAGCGATATGAGCTGATCGCACCGCTGGGCCGGGGCACCATGGGCACCGTGTGGCGCGCCCACGATCGCGCCCTCGGCCGTGAGGTGGCGGTCAAGGAGATCCGCCAGGACCCCGGGCTCACCGAAGAGCAGCGTGCCGAGCTGCGGGAGCGCATGGTCAGGGAAGGCCGCACCGCCTCCAGGATCAACCACCCCTCCGTCGCCGCCATCCACGACGTGATCATCGACGGCGACAGCCCGTGGATCATCATGGAACTCATCGCCGCCCGCTCACTGGAGCAGGTCATCGACGAGGAAGGCCCGCTTCCGCCCAGGCTCGTGGCCGAGATCGGCGTCGACCTGCTCGGCGCGCTGCGCGCCGCGCACGCCCAGGGGATCACCCACCGGGACGTCAAGCCCGGCAACGTGCTCGTCAGCTCCGGCGGACGGGTGGTGCTGACCGACTTCGGCATCGCCAAGCAGGAGGGCGACAGCCGCCTCACCAAGACCGGCATGGTGATCGGGTCGCCGGGCTACACCGCGCCGGAACGCGCCAGGGGTGAGTACACCGGGCCCGAGTCCGACATCTGGTCACTCGGGGCGACCCTGTACTTCGCGGTGGAGGGACGGCCCGCCTACGAGCGCGCGTCGATCGCCGAGACGCTGGCCGCGTTGCTCAGCGAGAACGCCGACCCGCCCACGCAGGCCGGGCCGCTGCGGCCGGTGCTCACCGGGCTGCTGAACAAGGACTACAAGCAGCGGCTGAGCGCGGCCCAGGCCGAGACCATGCTGCGGATGGTCGCAGACACGCCGACCAGCGAGATTCCGATCGTCAAGGACGACACCCGGCAGCCGAACCAGGCCGGACGGCCGGGGCCGCACCCCGGCGGGCAGCCGGATGGGCGGCTTGGTCCTGGGCAGCGCGGTGGGCAGCCCGGACCTGGGCAGGCGCCTCGGCCGCCGCGGCCTCAGGAGGGCTACGACCCTGACCGGACCATCGCCGTCCGCCTTCCGAAACCGCCTCACGCGTCCCCGCAAGCCGGCGGCCCGGTCGGCGTCCCTGGGCAGCCGATCGGCGCCAACGGACCGGCGGCCGGCGCCGGCGCGCCCGGCCAGGCCCTCGGCGCCCCCGGGCAGCCAGGGGGTGCTCCGGGCCAGCCGGTGGGAGCTCCCGGCCAGCCAGGGGGTGCTCCGGGCCACCCGGTGGGTGCTCCCGGACGGCCAGTGGAAGCTCCCGGGCAGCCGGTGGGTGCTCCCGGGCAGCCGGTGGGTGCTTCCGGGCAGGCCCACGGTGCTCCAGGCCCGACCACGATGCCGGGCGCGGCGGCCCCCGGCCAGGGGACTCCGGGTTCGCCGGGTATCGGGGCCTTCGCCGCCGCTCCGCCCAGCACCGACGGCGACAGGCGCAACACGGGCGCCTTCGCGGACCCCCCCGGGCAGCCCGGCGGGTTCCCGCCCGCTCCAGGTGGCAACCGGCCGCCCGTGGACGAGGGCGACGTCCACACCATGAGGGTCGCGGTCCCCCCGGGCCAGCGGGTCTACCCGCCGCACCCGCGCCCACAACAACCCCCCATGCCCCCGAACCCTCCGCAGCAGCAACCCGGAACACCCCAGGTCTACGAGGAGAAGGGCCTGGGCACCGACCTGTTCGCCATTGCCGGCACCGCCGAGGAGCCGCCCCAGGTCGGCAACAAGAAGGGCATGCTCATGCTCATGGCCGTCGCCGCCGCGGCGGCGGTGATCATCGCCATCCTCATCGTGGCGTTCGTCAGCTGAGCACCCCCATGAGCCAGACTGGATCGCATGAGTGAATTCCGGATTGAGCACGACTCCATGGGCGAGGTCAGGGTCCCGGCGGGCGCCCGCTGGCGGGCGCAGACGCAGCGCGCGGTGGAGAACTTCCCCGTTTCCGGCCGGACCCTCGAGCCCGCCCACATCGCCGCGCTCGGCCTGATCAAGGCGGTGGCCGCGGAGGTCAACGGCGAGCTGGGCGTGCTCGACAAGGACATGGCCGAGGCGATCGCGCAGGCCGCCGCGGACGTGGCCGACAACGAGCACGACGAGCACTTCCCGATCGACGTCTTCCAGACCGGCTCCGGCACCTCGTCCAACATGAACGCCAACGAGGTGATCGCCAGCCTGGCCGAAGAGCGGCTGGGGCGTGCGGTGCATCCGAACGACCATGTGAACGCCTCGCAGTCGTCCAACGACGTCTTCCCGACCTCGATCCACGTGGCCGCCGCCACGGAGGTCGCCTTCCACTTGATCCCCTCCCTCGAACACCTGGCGACCGCGCTGAGGGCCAAGGCGGAGGAGTTCGCCGCTCACGTGAAGGCCGGCCGTACCCACTTGATGGACGCGACCCCGGTCACGCTGGGGCAGGAGTTCGGCGGCTATGCCACGCAGGTCGAGAACGGCGCGGCCCGGGTGGATTCCGTCATGATCCGCCTGCTCGAGCTGCCGCTGGGCGGCACGGCGGTCGGCACGGGCATCAATACGCCGCCGGGCTTCGCGGAGAAGGCGATCGCGAAGCTGCGCGAGGCGACCGGCATCCGTTTCACCGAGGCCGACGACCACTTCGAGGCGCAGAGCGCGCAGGACTCCATCGTGGAGTTGTCCGGCCAGCTCAAGGTGGTGGCGGTCTCACTCAACAAGATCGCCAACGATCTCCGGTGGATGGGGTCGGGGCCGCGCACCGGGCTGGGCGAGATCAACCTGCCCGATCTCCAGCCGGGCTCCTCGATCATGCCGGGGAAGGTGAACCCGGTCATCCCCGAGGCCACCGCGATGGTCGCCGCCCAGGTCATCGGCAACGACGCGGCCATCACGTTCGCGGGCGCGTCGGGCACGTTCGAGCTGAACGTGCAGCTTCCGGTGATCGCCCGCAACATCCTGGAGTCGATCCGGCTGCTGGCCAACATCTCCCGGCTGCTGGCCGACCGCACGGTCTCCGGCATCACGGCCAACGTGGAGCGCCTGCGCGAGTACGCCGAGTCGTCCCCGTCGATCGTCACGCCGCTGAACCGGTATGTGGGGTATGAGGAGGCGGCCAAGATCGCGAAGCAGGCGCTGGCCGAGCGCAAGACCATCCGGCAGGTGGTCATCGAGCGCGGCCACGTGGCGAGCGGCGCACTGACCGAGGCGCAGCTCGACGCGCTTCTCGACGTCCTCTCCATGACCCGCCCCTGATCCGCCGCCCGCTCGTCCCGCCGCCCTCTCCGCTCGACGTCCGCTCTGCAGCCCGCCGCCCTCTCCGCTCGACGTCCTCCCCGCAGCCCGCCCTCGATCCAGTACGGCGAAGCCGCCCCCACGCCACCCGCCGCCGTGCGCGGGCGCAGGTCGTGGGGGTCGCTTCTCACGTCGGACGAACGCGCCGCCGTCACGGGGAGGCGAAGACCACCCGGTCCAGGTCGGGAACCCACTGCCGCGAGGGGTCGAGCGGCTGGAAGGCGTCCCTGACGTACGCGGCCAGGGCCTCCAGGACCGGCCTGCGGTGGTGCCGGGGGGCCAGCAGCGACCACGGGTAGGCGGGGATCGGGTTGACCACCGGCAGCCGGACCACGTCCGGGTGCGGCGGGAGCCTGGTGCCTTCGCCGACGAAGCTGAAGCGGTTCTCCGTGGCCACGGTCTGGACGAAGTGCTCCCAGCCGAAGTCCGGCCCGGAGGTGTCGATCGCGAAGCCGAAGGCGGCTGACATCTCGACGTAGAAGTCGGCCCATTCGCTGCCGTCCTCGTTGCCGGGCATCCACGCCACGAGTCCGGCCAGGGCGGCGGTCTCCACGTGGCGGCCGTGGGCGAGGGGGTGGTTCTTGGCGGCCAGGACGTGCAGGGGTTCCAGATAGGCAGGCAGGGCTTCGGCGGTGTCCGGGAGGGTGCCGAGCGCGCGGGCGAGGACGGCGTCGACGCCGCCCCTGGCCAGGTTCTCGCGGGCGCTGCGCAGGCCGTTCGAGGTGACGATCTCCAGGTCCACGCCGGCGGTGCTCTCGTGGAAGCCCCGGATGAGGTCGATCGAGGCGAGCCGGGTGTCGAGGACGTCCACGCGCAGGGCGCGGCGGCGCCGCCGTACCTGCTCGAGGGTTTGGTCGGCGAGGGCGAGCAGGGAGCGGGCGGGCGGCAGGAGGGCGGCGCCGTCGGGGGTGAGGGTGGTGCCGCGGGCGCGGTCGAACAGGGTCAGCCCCAGGTCGGACTCCAGCTTCGCGATGCGTTTGGAGACCGCCTGCTGGCTGATGCCGAGGCGGGCGGCGGCCTCGCTGAAGGAGTGTTCCTCGGCGATCGCGACGAAGGCGCGGACGGCTCCCAGGTCCAGGTCCACTCGGCCTCCTTTCACAACCGTTGGTTGTGCTCATCGAGGGTGTTCGTTGTTGGACAACCCGCTTCCGGCTCGGGTCGAATGCTCGGGTTCCGGGATGAGCGTACAACCATGGGGAGTGCGATGCGGTCCTTCGTCCATCTGCACGTGCACACGGAGTACAGCATGCTCGACGGCGCCGCCAAGGTGGCTCCGCTGATGGAGGAGGCGGTGCGGCTGGAGATGCCGGCGGTGGCGATGAGCGATCACGGCAACGTGCACGGCGCCTACGAGTTCCACCGGGCGGCGGAGAAGGCGGGGGTCCGGCCGGTCATCGGGATCGAGGCGTATGTGGCTCCTGGGTCGCGGCGGGATCGGCGGCCGGTGTTCTGGAGTGACGACCTGTCGCTGCGGCGCTCGGACGACGCGACGGGCGCCGGCGGGGACGTCTCGGGGCGTGGTTTGTATACGCACATGACGATGTGGGCGGCGAGCGCGGAGGGGTTGCGGAACCTG
The DNA here is from genome assembly GCF_009760925.1 of Nonomuraea typhae. Lineage (GTDB taxonomy): Bacteria > Actinomycetota > Actinomycetes > Streptosporangiales > Streptosporangiaceae > Nonomuraea > Nonomuraea typhae. The sequence goes on along the minus strand of NZ_VRLV01000006.1, from coordinate 427,394 downwards.
TTCCGGCTGCAGTCCCGGGCGTGGCTGGAGGGGCATGTCCAGAAATATCCGCGCATGGATGATGAACTGCTGGCCGAGCACGGCCACGACGTCCTCGCCACCACCGGCTGCCCCTCCGGCGAGGTGCAGACCCGGCTCAGGCTCGGTCAGTACGACCGGGCGCTGACCGCCGCCGCCCGCTACCGTGACGTCTTCGGCCCGGAGAACTACTACCTGGAGCTGATGGACCACGGCCTGGCCATCGAGCGCCGCGTCCGCGAGGACCTGCTGCGCATCGGCAAGCACCTCGGCCTGCCGCCCCTGGCCACCAACGACTCCCACTACGTCACCGAGCAGCAGTCCGCCGCCCATGACGCGCTGCTGTGCATCGGCACCGGCAAGCGGCTGGCCGACGCCGACCGCTTCCGTTTCTCCGGCAGCGGCTACTACCTCAAGAGCGCCGCGGAGATGCGCGCACTCTGGGACGACGAGGTGCCCGGCGCCTGCGACAACACGCTGGAGCTGGCCGAGCGGGTGGGTGACTACGCCGAGGTCTTCGGCCACCGGGACCTGACGCCGCGCTTCCCCGTGCCCGAGGGCGAGACCGAGTCGAGCTGGCTGCGCAAGGAGTCGCTGCGCGGCGCCCGCCGCCGCTACCGGGGCGAGCCTCCGCAGGAGGTCCTGGACCGCATCGACTACGAGCTGGGCGTCATCGACGCCATGGGCTTCCCCGGCTACTTCCTGGTCGTCTCCGACATCTGCCGGCACGCCCGCGAGAACGGCATCGGGCTCGGCCCGGGCCGCGGCTCTGCCACGGGCTCCATGGTCGCCTACTGCACCGGCATCACCGAGCTCGACCCCATCGAGCACAAACTGATCTTCGAGCGCTTCCTCAACCCCGAGCGCGTCACCATGCCCGACGTGGACCTCGACTTCGACGACCGCCGCAGGGACGAGATGATCGACTACGTCACCCGCAAGTACGGCGACGACCGCGTCTGCCAGATCGTCACCTTCAACACGATCAAGGCCAAGGCCGCCGTCAAGGACGCCTGCCGCGTCCTCGGCCACCCCTACGCGCTCGGCGACCGCATCAGCAAGGCATTCCCCGCGGCCGTCGGCGGCAAGGAGATCCCCCTGGCCGCCATCCACGACGACACACATCCGCGGTACGGCGAGGCCGCGGAACTCCGGCAGATGTACGCGGCCGACGCCGAGGTGCGCCAGGTGATCGACACCGCGACCGGTGTGGAGGGCCTGGTGCGCGGCACCGGCATCCACGCCGCCGGCGTCATCCTGTCCAGCGAGCCCCTCGTGGACGTGCTCCCCCTGGCCAGGCCCAAGGCCGACGGCCCGGTCGTGACCGGCTTCCCGTTCACCCAGGCCGAGGACATGGGCCTGCTGAAGATGGACTTCCTCGGCCTGCGCAACCTCACCGTCATCCAGGACGCCATCGCCAACGTCGCGGCGAACAAGGGCGTCGAGATCGACATCCTGGAGGTCCCGCTCGACGACCCGGCCACCTACGAGCTGCTGGCCCGCGGCGACACCCTCGGCGTCTTCCAGCTCGACAGCGGCGGCATGCGGGTGTTGCTGCGGCTGATGCAGCCCACGACGTTCACCGACATCGCCGCGGTGAACGCGTTGTACCGGCCCGGCCCGATGGAGATGAACGCCCACACCAACTACGCGCTGCGCAAGACCGGCAAGCAGAAGGTCGAGCCGATCCACCCCGAGCTGGAGGCGGCGCTGGAGCCGATCCTGGGCGACACCTACCATCTGGTCGTCTTCCAGGAGCAGGTCATGGCCATCGCCCAGCAGCTCGCCGGCTACTCCCTGGGCGCCGCGGACCTGCTCAGGCGGGCCATGGGCAAGAAGAAGAAAGAGGTCCTGGACGCCGAGTGGGACCGTTTCTCCGCCGGGATGCGCGGCACGGGCTTCTCGGCCGAGGCCACCAAGGCGGTCTGGGACGTCCTGGTGCCCTTCAGCGGCTACGGCTTCAACAAGTCACACACCGCCGGCTACGGCCTGGTCTCCTACTGGACCGCCTACCTCAAGGCCAACCACCCGCAGGAGTACTTCGCGGCGCTGCTCACCTCCGTGGGCGACGACAAGCCGCGCATCGCCGGGTACCTGTCCGACTCCCGGCGCCTGGGCATCAAGGTGCTGCCGCCCGACGTCAACGCCAGCGGCCTGCACTTCGCCGCCGTGGGCGCCGACATCCGCTTCGGCCTGGGCGCGGTCCGCAACATCGGGGCCAACGTCGTGGACGCCATCGTCGCCGCCCGCGCCGAGAAGGGTCCCTACACCGGATTCGACGACTTCCTGGAAAAGGTCCCCGCCGCCGTCTGCAACAAGCGGGTGATCGAGTCGCTGGCCAGGGCGGGCGCCTTCGACAGCCTGGGACACCGCCGCAAGGCCCTGGTCGCCGCGCACGAGCAGGCGGTGGACGCCATCATCGACGTCAAACGCCACCAGGGACACGGCCAGGACTCCTTGTTCGGCGCAAGCGCCGCCCTGGCCACACCCCTCACCGACGACGAATGGGACCAGCCGACGCTGCTGGCGCACGAGCGGGAAATGCTGGGCCTCTACGTCTCCGGCCATCCGCTCGACGGGGCGGAACGCCTGCTCCACGCCCACCGGGACACCACCATCGCGGCCCTGCTCGCCTCCAGCCGCCAGGACGGGGCCGTGAAGGTCAGCGGGATCGTCTCCGGGCTGCAGCGCAAGGTCACCAAGCAGGGCCATCCGTGGGCGGTGGTCACCCTGGAGGATCACGACGCGGCCGTCGAGTGCCTGATCTTTCCCAAGGTCTATGTGCTGTACGGCGAGCAGCTCGTGGAGGACGGAGTGGTGGCGATCCGGGGCAGGGTGAACATCCGGGACGAGACGGTGAGCGTTTACGGGGAGGAGGTCACCTTCCTCACCAAACCGGACCCGCCGCTGGTGCTCCCCTTGGACGAGAACCGGGTGACCAGGCGCCTGGTGCGAGACCTGAAGCACATCCTCACGTCGTATCCGGGGGAAACGCGGGTCCACCTGCGGGTGCGCCGGGAGGCGGGCAAGGACGTGCTCATGGACCTGCCGGACTACCCCGTCGCACCGACGCCCGCCTTCTACGCCGACATGAAAGCCCTCCTGGGCCCTCTTGCTCCTGGATGATTTACGGCGAAGCCGCCCCCACGCCACCCGCCGCCGTGCGCGGGCGCCGATCGTGGGGGTCGCTTCTCACGTCGGACGAACGCGCCGCCGCTACGGCCCACCTCTCCCGATCACCAAGTCACGCGCTCACAGGTGGACGTGCCTGCGGGAGGTTGCCACCACCCATCTGGCGAGCAGGTCGGCTGCGGCGCCCGAATCAACCGCCGCAGCCGCGCGTTCCACTCCCTTGGCCAGGTAGGCGGTCAAATCGGCGGCAGGGGGCGCGCCGTCGGCGGCGACCAGGGCGGCGGCGGCGTTGAGCAGGACGATGTCGCGGACCGGGCCGCGTTCGCCGGCGAGCAGGCGTCTGGCCACGTCGGCGTTGCGGGCCGCGTCGCCGCCGCGCAGGTCGGCCACGGTGGCGGGCGGGAGGTCCAGGTCGGCCGGGTCGAAGCGGGTCGTGGTGACCGTGCCGCGGCGGACCACGTGAACCGTGGACGGGCCGGTGGTCGTCAGCTCGTCCAGGCCGTCGTCGCCGCGGAAGACCAGTGACGAGCCGCCGCGCTCGGCCAGCACCCCGGCGATCACCTCGGCCATGCGCGGGTGGAAGACGCCGACGGCCTGGGCGGCCGGCATGGCGGGGTTGGTGAGCGGGCCGAGGAAGTTGAAGACGGTCGGCACGCCGAGTTGCCCCCGGGCGGCGGAGGCGTGGCGGAGGAACGGGTGGAAGCGCGGGGCGAACAGGAACGTGATGCCCACCTTCTCGGCCACGTCGGCGACCGCGGCCGGGTCCAGGTCCACGACCACGCCCAGGGCCTCCAGGACGTCGGCGGAGCCCGAGGTGGAGCTCGCCGCCCTGGAGCCGTGTTTGACCACCTTCGCCCCGGCGGCCGCGGCCACGATCGCGGCCATCGTGGAGACGTTCACGGTGTTGGCCCGGTCTCCGCCGGTGCCGACCAGGTCCACGGGGTCGCCGGGGATGCGGATCGCGTTCGAGTGGGCCAGCATGCCCTCGGCGAGGCCGGCCACCTCCTCCACGCTCTCGCCCTTGGCGCGCAGGGCGACGGCGAAACCGGCGATCTGGGCGTCGGTCGCGGCGCCGGACATGATCTGGGCCATCGCCCAGGCGCTCTCGCGGGCGGCCAGCGATGCGCCGCCGAGCAACGTGGTGAGCAGTGCGGGCCAGGTGGTGGTCACGTGAACTCCTCCGGGTGTCGAGTCTGCTCGGCAAGGCGGAGGGAGATACGAAGAGGCCGCCTCGTCGAGGCGGCCGTGGTCATGAACGCTAGGGGGTCCGCCTAGGAAGCGGGCCACCAGGAGTACGAGAACGCGTTCATGGCTCCAACGATAGCAGTTCCGGCGAATCCACATAGATCATCATGCAGGTATGTCGGTGGCACCCATGCGTCCGGAATCGGCGAGCGCCTATGGTCGGAGACATGGGCAACGAGCTGACCGGGCGGACGGCCCTGGTGACGGGGGCGGGCGCGGGGATCGGGCGCGCGTGCGCGCTCAAGCTGGCCTCTCTGGGGGCCAGGGTGCTGGTCGTGGATCGTGACCGGGAGTCGGCGGAGAAGGTGGCGGCGGAGACGCAGGGGCAGGCCGTGGTGGCCGACCTCACCGCGACCGGCTTTCTCACGAAATTTCCGGATCAGGTGGATGTTGTGGTGAACAACGCGGGGTTCCAGCATGTGGCGCCGATCGAGGAGTTTCCGCCGGAGGTCTTCTCGGCCATGGTCAAGGTGATGCTGGAGGCGCCGTTCCTGATCGCCCGGCACGTGCTGCCCGGGATGTATGCCCGAGGCTGGGGGCGGTTCGTCAACATCACCTCGGTGCACGGGTTGCGGGCCTCGCCGTACAAGGCGGCCTATACCGCGGCCAAGCACGGGCTGGAGGGGCTGTCGAAGGTGATCGCGCTCGAAGGGGCGCCGCACGGGGTCACCTCCACCTGCGTCTCGCCCGGGTACGTCCGCACCGAGCTGGTCGAGCGGCAGATCGCCGACCAGGCCAGGGCCCACGGCATCCCCGAGAGCCAGGTGCTGGCCGACGTCATGCTCGGCCCCGAGGCGATCAAACGGCTCATCGAGCCCGAGGAGGTGGCCGACCTGGTCGCCTACCTGTGCGGGCCGAGCGGGTCGTTCATCACCGGCGTCTCGCTCACCGTCGACGGCGGCTGGACGGCACGCTAGTGGTCCGGCGGTTCCTGGAGCTTCTGGCCCGCGAAGCCTCGGCGGTCGAGTTCGAGGGGCCGATCATCGAGGCGCGCGCCGCGGGCGCCGACCCGGCCGAGATCGAACGGCTGGAGCAGGCCAAGGTCGAGGCGCTGCGGGTCCGGGCCCTGCTGCGCCGCCGGGCCAGGCGCGAGGCCGAGCTGTCCGCGCTCTACGACACCGCGGGCGACCTGGCCGCGCTGCGCGACCTCGACGCGGTGCTCGAGGCGATCGTGCACCGGGCCAGGCAGCTGCTCGGCACCGACACCGCCTACCTCACCCTGCACGACCCCGACCGCGGCGACACCTACATGCGGGTCACCGACGGCTCCACCTCCGCCGCCTTCCAGGCGCTGCGCCTGGGCATGGGCGACGGCCTCGGCGGGCTCGTGGCCCAGACGGCCCGGCCGTACTCGACCGCGGACTACCCCGCCGACTCACGCTTCCACCACACCGGCACGATCGACGCGGCGGTCAAGGAGGAGGGCCTGGTGGCCATCCTCGGCGTGCCGCTACGGCTGGGACGCCGCGTGATCGGGGTGTTGTTCGCGGCCAACCGGAGCGCCCGGCCGTTCCTGCAGGAAGAGGAGGCGTTGCTGGCCTCCCTGGCCGCCCACGCGGCCGTCGCCATCGACAACGCGCGGCTGCTGCAGGAGACGCGCAACGCGCTCGAGGAGCTCTCCCAGGCGCACCGGACCGCCCGCGAACACGCCGAGGCGGTCGAGCGGGCGGCGCGGGCCCACGACCGGATGACCTCGGTGGTGCTCCGGGGCGGGGGCATCGAGAACGTGGCCGCGGTGATCACCGAGGTGCTCGGCGGACGGCTGGCCGTCCTCGACGACCGCGGCCGGCCACTGGCGGGCGACACGACCTCCACCTCCCCCGGCGAGAGCGAGGGCATCGAACCGGACCCCGGGCTGCTCGAAGCGGCCCAGGCATCACGCGCCCTCGGGCGGACCGTACGACGGGGCGAACTGCTCATCGCCAGCGTGGACGTGGGCGGCGAGCCCCTGTGCACATTGGTGCTGCGTAGCGACGACGCCGACGAGCGCATCCTGGAGCGCGGCGCCCAGGTGTGCGCGCTGCTGCTGCTGTTCCGGCGCAGCGTGGCCGAGGCCGAGGGCCGGGTCCGGGGCGAGCTGCTGGACGACCTGATCTCCCGCCCCGGCTCCCCCGGCCTGGCCGACCGCGCCCGCAGGCTGGGCGTGGACCTGGACCGCCCGCACGTGCTCGTGGTCGCCCGGCACGAGGGCCAGCGCGAACGCGCCGCCTTCTGGGCCTCCTCACAGGCGGCGATCCGGCACGGCCTGGCGGCGGCGCGGGGTGAGGAGGTGGTGCTGCTGCTCCCCGGCGACGACCCGGGCGGGCTCGCCCGCCGCATCGCCGCCGAACTGACCGCCTCCCTGGGCAGCCCGGCCACCGCGGGCGCCGCCGTACCCGGAAAGGGCGCTGACACGGGTGCGCCCGGCGTGGGCGCAGGGGCGTATGGCGAGGTCGGCGCGGCCTATCGGGAGGCGCAGCGGTGCGCGCAGGCGCTGGTCGCGCTGGGCCGGGCCGGTGACGGGGCGGGCGCGGCCGAGCTGGGGTTCGTCGGCCTGCTCATCGGCGACGGCCAGGACGTGCCCGGCTTCGTGGCCTCGGTGCTGGGCCCGGTCGTGGACTACGACGCCCGCCGCGGCACCGCCCTGGTGGGGACGTTGTCCGCCTATTTCGCCTCCGGCGGCTCGCCGTCACGTACCGCCGAGACCATGCACATCCACGTCAACACGGTCACCCAGCGCCTCGACCGCATCGCCAAGCTCCTGGGCGACGGCTGGCAGGAGCCCGAGCGGGCACTGGAGCTCCAGCTTGCCCTGCGCCTGCACCGGCTCGGCCACACAACCTCTCCCCAGAGTGTGGGGAACGGCCCCATATGAGTGACGCCGGTCACTCTTTACCGTGACCGGCATGGCCACTTCCATCAAGAAGATCGTCGGCGCGAGCCTGATCGGCACCACCATCGAGTGGTACGACTTCTTCCTGTACGGCTCCGCAGCCGCGCTGGTGTTCAACAAGCTCTTCTTCCCCGAGAGCGACCCCATGACCGGCACGCTGCTCGCCTTCCTCACCTATGCCGTCGGGTTCGTCGCCAGGCCGTTGGGCGGCCTGGTCTTCGGCCACTTCGGCGACCGGGTGGGACGCAAGACGCTGCTGGTCGTCAGCCTGCTGCTGATGGGCGCGGCGACGTTCCTGATCGGCCTCCTGCCCACGCACGCGGCGATCGGCTCGGCGGCCCCGCTGCTGCTGACCGCGCTGCGCCTGGTGCAGGGGTTCGCGCTGGGCGGCGAGTGGGGCGGGGCGGTGCTGATCGTCTCCGAGCACGGCGACTCGGGCCGGCGCGGTTTCTGGGCGTCGTGGCCGCAGGCGGGCGCCCCGGGCGGCAACCTGCTGGCGACCGGTGTCCTGGCGGTGCTGGCCGCGGTCCAGTCGGAGGAGGCGTTCCTGTCGTGGGGCTGGCGGGTGCCGTTCCTGTTGTCGGGCGTGCTGGTGCTGATCGGCCTGTGGATCCGGTTGTCGATCAGCGAGTCGCCGGTCTTCCAGGAGGCGCCCAAGGAGGCCGCGCCACCGATCGTCAGCGTGCTGCGCCACCACCGCAAGGACGTGCTGATCGCGATCGGCGCCCGCCTGGCCGAGAACATCAGCTTCTACCTGCTGACGGTCTTCGTCATCACCTACGCCAAGACCGAGAAGATCGACAACTCGACCGTCCTGAACGCCGTGCTGATCGCCTCGGCCATCCACTTCGCGACGATCCCGGTGTGGGGCGCGCTGTCGGACCGCCTCGGCCGCCGCCCGATCTACCTGGCCGGCGCCGCCGGCATCGGACTGTGGATCTTCGCGTTCTTCCCGCTGGTCCGGACGGGCAGCTTCCTGGCGATCACTCTCGCCGTGACGGTCGGCCTGCTCTTCCACGGCATGATGTACGGCCCGCAGGCCGCCTTCTTCGCCGAGCTGTTCGCCACCCGCTCCCGCTACACCGGCGTCTCGATCGGCGCGCAGCTGTCGGCGATCGTCGCCGGCGCGCTGGCCCCGGTGATCGCCGTCGCCCTCCTCAAGACGTACGGCAGCGCCCTGCCGATCTCCATCTACCTGGGCATCGCCGCCCTGCTGACCCTGTTCGCCGTCTACAAGGCCAGGGAGACCCAGGGCCGCGACCTGGCTGAGAGGATCCACGCGTGAAAGTCACCACCCCGCGCCTGACCCAGCACGTGCTCACCGCCCGCGAGGAGGGCGAGCCGGTGCTGTTCGTGCACGGCAACGTGAGCTCGTCCGCCTTCTGGCGCGACACCCTCATCGCCCTCCCGTACCGAGCCCTGGCGCCCGACCTGCGCGGCTTCGGCGAAACGGACCCGGCTCCCGTGGACGCCACCCGCGGCCTGCGTGACTTCTCCGACGACCTGACCGAGCTGATCGAGGCCCTGAACCTGGGCCGAGTCCACCTGGTCGGCTGGAGCATGGGCGGCGGCGTCGTCCTGCAACTCCTGCGCGACCACCCCGACCTGGTCAGAAGCGTCACCCTGGTCAACCCCGTCAGCCCGTACGGCTACAGCGGCACGGAGGGCCCCGGCGGCACGCTGACCCACGCGGACGGCACCGGCGCCGGGGCGGGCGCCGCGAACCCCGATTTCGTGACCCGCCTCGCCGCCGGCGACATGTCCGACGAATCCCCCACATCCCCGAGAACCGTCTTCCGCACCTCCTACGTCGCCGCCCCGGTCCCCGACGAGGACTTCTACGTGGCCGCCATGCTCACCACCAAGGTCGGCGACCACAACTACCCGGGCGACGCCGTCACCTCCGACCGCTGGCCCGGCGTCGCCCCCGGCAAGAGCGGCATCCTCAACGCCCTGGCCCCCACCCACTTCCGCCTGGACGACCTGCACGAGCTGGCCGGCAAACCCCCGATCCTGTGGATCCGGGGCGCCGACGACGTGATCGTCTCCGACACCTCCCCCTTCGACCTGGCCCACCTCGGCGCCCTCGGCGTGATCCCCGGCTCCCCCGGCACCCCCGCCCAGCCGATGATCACCCAGACGAGAGCCGTCCTGGACCGCTACGGCCCCTACCAGGAGCACGTCATCCAGAACTGCGGCCACAGCCCCCACCTGGAACACCCGGCCGAATTCCGCCGCCTCCTCCTCGACCACCTCGGACGCGCCTGATGCCCGCCTTAACCGCCCTCACCCTGCTGGCCGGCCTCCTGACCACCACCCCGACCCCGACGGTGGTGACCGTCCCCGGCGCCGAACACACGATCACCGCAACCCTGCCCGACCTGACGACGGCAGGCACGATCGCGACCGGCCACACCGACCCCGCCGACTGGTCCGGCCTCCACCGGGCCGGCACCGTCAACCCCACCGGCGTCCCCGGCATCCAGATCGACGGCTACTTCCCCGACACCTCGACGGGCAACGCCACCCGAGGCTGGAACCACGACTCCCAGTTCGTCATCCGCCTGCCGCAGAACTGGAACGGCGGCCTGGTCGTCTCCGGCACCCCCGGCAACCGCGAACAGTACGCCAACGACTTCACCATCTCCGACTGGGTCCTGGCCAAGGGCTACGCCTTCGCCGCCACCGACAAGGGCAACGTCGGCCTCACCTTCCACACCGACGGCCGCCGCCCCGGCGACGCCATCGCCGAATGGAACCACCGCGTCACCCAGCTCGCCCTGGCCGCCAAGTCCGTCGTCAGGCAGCGGTACGGCAGGCCGCCCGCGACCACCCTCATGGCCGGCATCTCCAACGGCGGCTACCTGGTCAGGTGGCAACTCGAGAACCGCGCCTGGCTCTACGACGGCGGCCTCGACTGGGAAGGCACCCTCTGGCGCGTCAAGGGCGACAACCTGCTGGACTTCCTCCCCACGGCCCTCAAGCACGGCCCGGCGGCCGCCGGATTCCCGCGGGAGTCGGAGTTCCTGTGGCCGTTCCACCGGCAGTACTACTGGGAACTGACCCAGCAGCTCTACCAGAAGGAACTGGACCCGTCCTACGAAGGCGCCCCTGCGGACTACGTCTACACCGACCGCCGCCCCTACGCGGCCGTGGCCAAGATCGCGCTGACGGGCCGGATCACCAAGCCCCTCATCACCCTCCACGGCACCCTGGACGCGCTGCTCCCCATAGCCCGATCCTCGGACGTCTACGCCCAGATGGTCGGCCAGCACCGCCCGTTCCGCTACTACCGGGTGGACGCCGGCACCCACCTGGACGCCCTGACCGACGCCTACCCGGACCGCCTCCGGCCGATCCTGCCGGAGTTCAGAAGGGCCTTCGGGGAACTGGAGACCTGGGTGCGCTCAACGCAGACCGGCCCGCCGACGGGACCCAGCGCGGCGCCGTAACGAACACACGGCGACGACCGACCCGGCCAGAGCATGGAGGCTGCCTAGCTGGGCACGCGGAGGCGACCGACCCAACCGGACACACGAAGACCACCCAACCAAACCCACGGTGACCACCAACCCAGCCAGACACACGAAGGCCGCCTAGCCCGGCACACGGAGGCTCGGATCGGCCGGTCAAGGGATCGCCGTAACGGCGGGGCATGTGTCCGACGTGAGAAGCGACCCCCACGATCGGCGCCCGCCCGCGTCGGCGGGTGGTGTGGGAGTGGCTTCGCCGTAGAGGATGTGAGCGCACGCGTGGTGGCGTTGCTGCAAGCCCGTGCGCACAGAACCTGCATCACACATAATCTGTGCCGAGCAGAGACTGCGTGACACAGAGACTGCGCCACACGGAAACTGCGCCACACAGACACCGCACCACACGGACATCGCACCACACGGAAACTGCGCCACGCAGTGACTGCGCCACACGGAAACTGCGCCGAACGGAAACTGCGCGACACAGAGACCGCGCCACACCAACATGCGGCGGGGACGACTCAGTCGCGCAAATACCGGTGCTTGGTGGTGCGGGCGAGGCGGAGGAGTTGGCGGGCGCCTGGGACGTGGCGGCTGAGGCGGCGCAGGAGGGTGTCGCGGCCCATCGGGGTGCGGCGGCGAGGCTGGTCCGGTTCGGACCAAGGGCGTACGTCCACCCTCGCCCCCCGCATCTCCAGGCCGAAGCGCAGCCCCACCTCGCCGTTCTCCGTGCGCAGCGACGAGCGCCAGGCGCCGGGGCCGAGGCGGTCGCGGCCTGGTAGCAGCCGTTTGACCGGCACCTTCGCCACGAGTTGCCCGGCGATGCGGCCGGGGACGCCCGGTTCGACCAGCGCGGGTGCGGTGATCTCGCGTTGCCTGCCGGTGGTGTTGCGCAGCACCAGTTCCAGCGGCGGGCCGCCGCTCGGCGGGACGTAGGGGACCGGGACGACGACGTAGACGTGGTTCTCCTGGCGGCGGATGCTGGCCCCCGGCGAGACCAGCGCGATCGACTCGGAGAACGAGCGCGGCTCGATGGCCAGGCCCAGTTCCCCTGCGTCGCTCCAGCAGGGCACCACCAGGCGGCGGCGCGGGCGCTGGGCCAGGACGCCCATGCAGTTGAGCGGGCCGTCGGGGCGGCGTACGCGGGTCCTGGCCTGGTGGGCGCCGCCGTACATGCGCACGTGCACCTCCCATTGGCCCGAGTCCAGCGGCGCGCCGAGGGCGGCGACGGCCACGTCGAGCCGGGCCTCGCCGAGGATGCGCAGGCGGACGGCGTCCTCGTCGGGGACCCGTTCCACGTGGTAGTCGACGGGCAGGAAGTAGACGATGCCCGTCTCGGCGTGCCGTACGTAGACCTCGATGCGGGCGCGGGCCACGGCGGAGGTGACGTCGTTGAGGCCCTCGGGCAGGAGCTTGGGGTCGAGGGAGCGCGGCGGCAGCCACAGCAGGCGCTCGCCGTCGGCGCGGTAGCGCGCGAACTCGCCGTCGCCGGCCAGCACCTCCACGGCCAGGCCGAGCACGAGCACGGGGCCTTCCCAGCGCACGTCGAGCAGGTCGGCGCGCAGGCCCGCGCGGCGGGTGACGTTGGCGTAGGTGATGACCTGGTCGAGGCGGCCGGCCCGCACCAGGGCGGCGACCGCGCGCAGGTGGACGGGCAGGTGGCGGTCGATGCGCTCGGGGAAACGCTCCATGACGAGCCCGCGGGTGACGGTGAACATCCTGCCCCGGTCCACGGAGGAGGCGGCGAAGCGCGCGCTGAGGAACGGGCGCAGCATGGACCGCAGCCAGTAGGCGTACATGCGGTCGCGCTGGCGGCCCTCCTCGGTGTTCTCGTCGATGACCGTCAGGAGCGTCAGCAGTTCGGCGGTGACCGTGCGCAGGTCCTCGTCCTGCTCCTCGCGCTCGCCGAGGTGGCAGCAGATGTGGTCGGCCATCACCGCGACGACCTTGGCCGCGAGGTAGGCGCGCACCGCGAACGTCTGCTCGGCGATCCGGCCACCGGGTACGGCGAAGCCGAGCCCGTGCACCTCCAGGAAGGTCCGGCGGTAGAGCTTGTGCGGCGTCAGGAGGCTGAGCAGCCGGTCGCGCAGGATGTCGGCTCTGGCGACGCTGGCCTCGAAGGCGGCCATGGGCGGGCCGAAGTCGCGCACGAGGCGGCCGATGAGCACGTCGGCGTCGGTTTCGAGGGCACGCTCGTACATCTTCTCCAGCGCGGCGCGCTCCAGCCGGTCACCCTGGTCGAGGAGGTAGACGTAGGCGCCCCTGGCGGCGGCCAGGCCGATGTTGCGCCCCTGCATGGGGGAGCCGGTGTGCGGCAGGTGCAGGACCCGGACGTTCCTGCGAACCGCGGCCACGGTGTCGAGTCGTTCGGCGATGCCGTCGGTGGAACCGTCGTCCACGAAGATCACTTCGTAGGCGTCGGCCGGCAGCGTCTGCTCCAGCACGGAGCGGATGCACGGGTCGGCCGTGTCACCCGGGTTGTGGATACTGACGATCACGCTGACCTTCACAGCCATGTCGCCAGGGTGCGCCGAGATACCCGATCAGGCGTGACGGCTTGCCGATCGAATAGCGGGTTAGTACCAGCCCTTGGCCTGAGAATGGCCCCAGGCGCCGCATGGCGTGCCATAGCGGCCCTTGATGTAGCCGAGTCCCCACTTGATCTGGGTGGCGGCGTTGGTCTGCCAGTCGGAGCCGGCGCTGGCCATCTTGCTGCCGGGCAGCGACTGGGGGATGCCGTAGGCGCCGGAGTAGCGGTTCATGGCCCGCTCGTTCCAGCCGCTCTCCTTGTGCCAGAGCTTCTCCAGGCAGCCCCACTGGTCGAGGCCGAAGCCGAAGCCGCTCAGCATGTCCCTGGCGGTGGCCTTGTTGCTGCCGGGTGACGGGTTGCTGCCGGGCGGGAAGTTGGCGGGCGGGAAGCCGTCGCCGCCGGGCGCGCGGGTCTCGATGACGATCGGGTCGAGTTTGTCGACGCCGGCGCGCTCCTTCTTGAGCCGGTCCTTGTTGTAGGCGGTGACGGCGGAGGCCTTGTAGGCGTCGGACTTGGGGTCGGGCGAGTAGAAGTCGCCCGCCGCGATCCTGGCCCACTCCTCGGGCGAGGTGCCTTCGTAGTGGGTCTTGGAGTTCTGGATGGCGGTGTAGACGGTGAAGCCGCCGCCGCCGAGGACGATCACGGCCGTCACCCCGAGGATCACCACGCGTTTGGGGGTCATCGCCTTCTTCCGGCGCCTGACCGGGGCTACGCGTTCCTTCAACTCCGGACCTGGGCTCACGAGCTATGAGGATGCCGTGTACCGGGGGGTAGTCCGCAACCAGAACGCGGCACCTGGTTGGTGTTTCGTTGACCAACCGGCAGGTGACGAGGCCGTTTGAGCACACCTGTGACTTTGGTCACATTCGTAAGGCTCGCCCTTCGCGCCCCGCTCACCGAAGGGAGAGCCCGGTAACAGACTTTCGTCGGCCGTTCGCGTTGATGTCACATTTTCATGACAGAACGCGGATATTAGCGGGGTGGAAGAATAATGTGCGCGTGGCTGGCATCCTCCTCGTCGAAGACGATCCCTCCGTGCGCACCGCCCTTGAGCTGGCGCTGACCCGGCAGGGACACTCCGTCACGTCCTACGCCACCGGCGAAGAGGCCCTCGATCACATCCGATCACGCCGCCCCGAAATCGCCATCCTCGACGTGATGCTGCCCGGGATCGACGGGGTCGAGGTCTGCCGCCGCATCCGCCGCCTGGACCAGCTGCCCGTCATCCTCCTGACCGCCCGCGGCGACGACCTGGACGTCGTCGTCGGGCTGGAGGCCGGCGCCGACGACTACGTGGTCAAGCCGGTCGAGCCCAGGGTCCTGGACGCGCGCATCCGGGCCATTCTGCGCCGGGCCGAGTCCGCCGCCTCCGACCGCATCTCCTTCGGCGACCTCATGATCGACCGCGGCGCGCTCAAGGTCACGCTGGCCAACAAGGAGATCCACCTGACGCCCACCGAGCTGCGGCTGCTGCTGGAGCTCGTGCGCCACCCCGGCCAGGTCCTCAACCGGCGCTACCTGCTGCGCGTCGTCTGGGACCACACCCACGTCGCCGACTCCCGCCTCGTCGACGCCTGCGTGCAGCGGGTCCGGGCCAAGATCGAGCCGCGACCGGCCGAACCGGTGTTCATCCACACCGTCCGCGGCTTCGGCTACCGGTTCAGCCCTCCGTGATGCGGCTGCCCACCGGGCTGCGCGCACGCCTGGTCATCACCTTCACCCTGGTGGCGGCGGCCGCCTCGGTCATGGTCGCCACCATCGGCTACGAGCTGGCCAAGGCCGCCCTGGTCGACCGGGCCGAGGACAGCGCGATCGACCTGGTCACCCGGGAACTGCGCCAGGTCACCTTCCCCGTCGGCACGCTGCGCCAGGGCGAGGCGCCGCCCGAGACCAGGGACCTGCAGGCGCTGGCCGCCGCGCTCAACGGCCCCGGCCGCAGCGTCGTCCTGGAGTACGGCCACCTCAGCTACTCCGATGGGCCGCTGACGCTGGACGAGGTGCCCTCGGAGCTGCACGGCCGCGCCCGCGGCGGCGTGGTCAAGCAGCGCCGGGTCATCCGCGACCAGCTCTACCTCATCGTCGGTTCCGAGGTCTACCGCAAGGACGGCCCCATCCCCGAGGCCAGCGGGCTGCGCGCGTTCGTCTTCTTCCCCCTGCGCGCCGAGGAGAAGCAGCTCACCACGCTCAAGGGCTCGCTCATGCAGGGCGGCGCCGTCATCGTGCTCATCGCGCTCGGCGTCGCGCTGGTGTCGGCCAGGAGCGTGCTGCTGCCCGTCAGACGGCTCAGCGCCGCCGCCCAGGCGCTCGGCGAGGGCCGGCTCGACACGCGGCTGCCCGTGCACGGCCAGGACGAGCTGGCCGCGCTGACCGCGCACTTCAACGACGCCGCGGCCGCGCTCGAACTCAGCGTCGCCGAGCTGCGCGCGCTGGAGGCGATGTCCCGGCGCTTCGTCGCCGACGTCTCCCACGAGCTGCGCACCCCGCTGACCGCGATGACCGCCGTGGCGGACATGCTCATGGAGGAGGCCGAGCGGCTGCCCGACGCGCCCGCCGAGGCGGTCCGGCTGGTGCTGTCGGAGATCGACCGGCTGCGCCACCTCGTCGAGCACCTCATCGAGGTCAGCCGCTTCGACGCCGGTACGGCCACGCTCAACGTGGAGTCCGTCAACGTCTACGACGCCGTCCAGGACAGCCTGGAGACGCGTGGCTGGACCGATACCGTGGAGGTGAACGTGGTGAAGGGCCTGGCCGCCACCGTGGATCCGCGCCGGTTCGACGTGATCGTCGCCAACCTCGTGGGCAACGCGCTCAAACACGGCGGGCTCCCGGTCCAGGTGTCGGTCCGCGGCACCGAGAACGGGCTGGAGGTGAAGGTGCGCGACCACGGTCCCGGCATCCCCGAGGAGGCTGTGCCGTACGTCTTCGACCGGTTCTTCAAGGTCGGGGCGGGGCGCTCGCGCAGCCACGGCAGCGGGCTCGGGCTGGCCATCACGCGGGCCAACGTGCACCTGCACGGCGGCACCATCTCGGTGCGCAGGCAGCGGCCGGGCACGCTGTTCACGGTCTGGCTGCCGGGCCGGTGAGGGGGCGCGCGCCGGCGGTCGCCGGCCTGCTCCTGGCGGCGGGCTGCGGGATCACGCCCACGAACGTCGTGGACGTGACCGGCCCCCCCACGGTCAGGATCCCGCCGCCGTCGAAGACGATCTACCTGCTGAAGCCCGAGCCGCGCCAGGACAGCCGCAGCGAGCGGTTCCTGCTGACCAAGGAGCCGGCCGACGTCGAGAACGACACCGTGGACAGCCTGCTGACCGCGTTGTTCCAGGCCAACGACCGGCAACTGGGCGGCCTGCACACCGCCCTGCGCGGCTTCACCTACGAGGGCACCCAGGACTCGCTCAACCCGGTCACCCGGGACGAGACCCGCCTGCCCAGGACGTCCAAGCTGACCGTGTACATCAAGGGCAAGGGGACGCTGTCCAAGCTGGGCAAGGCGCAGATCGTCTGCACCGCCCAGCAGGACGCGAGCTTCGAGCAGGTGAAGATCATCCGTCAGTTCCCCAGCAGTCCCCCTCGGGAGGAGGGGGAGTACACCTGCGGGGACCTGAAGCTGCCTACATCGTGATGTCCTCCAGCATCTCCGTCACCAGTGCCGCGATCGGCGAGCGCTCGGACCTGGTGAGCGTCACGTGGGCGAACAGCGGGTGGCCCTTGAGCTTCTCCACCACGGCCACGACGCCGTCGTGGCGTCCCACCCGCAGGTTGTCGCGCTGGGCGATGTCGTGGGTGAGCACCACGCGGGAGTTGGCGCCGATGCGGCTCAGCACCGTCAGCAGCACCCCGCGCTCCAGCGACTGCGCCTCGTCCACGATCACGAACGCGTCGTGCAGCGAGCGGCCGCGGATGTGGGTGAGCGGCAGCACCTCAAGCATGCCGCGGTCGAGGACCTCCTCGATCACCTCGGGGCTGGTCACCGCGCCCAGGGTGTCGTAGACGGCCTGGGCCCACGGGCCCATCTTCTCTCCCTCGGTGCCGGGCAGGTAGCCGAGCTCCTGGCCGCCCACGGCGTACAGGGGGCGGAAGACCACGACCTTGCGGTGCTGGCGGCGCTCCAGGACGGCCTCCAGGCCCGCGCAGAGCGCCAGCGCGGACTTGCCGGTGCCCGCCCGGCCGCCGAGGGAGACGATGCCGATCTCGGGGTCCATGAGCAGGTCCAGCGCGATGCGCTGCTCGGCGGAGCGGCCGTGCAGGCCGAACACCTCGCGGTCGCCGCGGACCAGCTTGACCGACTTGTCCGGCAGCACGCGGCCCAGCGCCGAGCCCTTGGCCGACAGCAGCCGCAGCCCGGTGTGCGCCGGCAGGTCCCTGGCCTCCTGCATGTCGGCGCTGCCGGTCTCGAAGAGCGTTTCGACGTCCTCGGTGGTCACCTGGACCTCGGCCATCCCGGTCCAGCCCGACTCCACGACCAGCTCGGCGCGGTACTCCTCGGCCGACAGTCCGATGGATGCGGCCTTCACCCGCAACGGCAGGTCCTTGGAGACCAGGACGACGTCCTTGCCCTCGGCCGCCAGCGAGCGGGCGACCGTCAGGATCCGGGTGTCGTTGTCGCCGAGGCGGAAGCCGACGGGCAGGATGGACGGGTCGCTGTGGTTGAGTTCAACCCTGATCGTGCCTTCCCCGGTGGGCATGGGCTCGTCGAGCCTGCCGTACTGCACCCGTAGGTCGTCGAGGTACCGCAAGGCCTTACGGGCGAAGTAGCCGAGTTCGGGATGGTGACGCTTTCCCTCCAGCTCCGTGATCACAACGATCGGGAGGACGACCTCGTGCTCGGCGAAGCGGGTCATCGCCGCCGGGTCGGCTAGAAGGACCGACGTGTCCAACACGTAGGTGCGCTTGGTGGGGTTGGTCGAAGGGTTGCTCGAGGACACTGCCACACGTTCTCCCCCGGGCGCCCATGGGGCCGGGCGCCCTGCAGACGAGATGGGAATCGGACCGGACCCGCGCCCCCTGGAAGGCGCCGGGTACCGGCCCCCCTCAGCAGGTCTTTGCGCAGCAAAGGCGGGCCCCCTCCGAAGTGCTCGGCCTTTGGCCGTTCACTTCCAACGTTACGTACCTGATACCCACATAGGGGGTCAAGAACCGTAACGCCGGTGTCTCGCGGCGTAGTCGCGCAGCGCCCGCAGGAAGTCGACCCTGCGGAAGTCGGGCCAGTATGCCTCGCAGAAGTAGAACTCGGAGTGAGCACTCTGCCAGAGCATGAACCCGGAAAGCCGCTGCTCTCCCGAGGTCCGGATGAGAAGGTCCGGGTCGGGCTGGCCGCGAGTGTAGAGATGCTCCGCGATGTGCTCGACATCGAGAACCTCGACGAGGTCCTCGATGCTGGCTCCCTTGCTTGCTTGCTCCTGGAGGAGTGAGCGCACCGCATCGGCAATCTCACGCCTTCCTCCATACCCAACCGCAACGTTCACAATCAACCCTGGACGGTGGGATGTAGCTTCTTTTGCATTTTTCAGGACATTTGCCGTTTTGGCTGGCAGCAGGTCCAGCGCTCCCACCGGGCTGATCCGCCACCCCTCCGCCACAAGCTCCTGCACCACGTCCTCGATGATGCGCAGCAGCAGCTCCAACTCGTCCTTGGGCCGATTGATGTTGTCGCTGGAGAGCATCCAGACGGTCACAACCTCCACGCCGGCCTCACGACACCAAGTGAGCAGCTCGGAAATCTTGTCCGCGCCCTTGCGATGGCCCCTGCTGACGTCCTCGAGCCCCATCGAGCGCGCCCAGCGGCGATTGCCGTCGATGATCACGCCGACGTGCCGAGGGTGATCGCCCTTCGACTTCTTGAGCTTGGCCTCCAGTCGGTGTTCGTACAACCGGTAGACCAGGTCGCGCAGGCCCACGGAGCCCTCCCAGCGGTGCTGTGCCTGTTCGAGGCAATTATCACCGCGATTCAGCGCTGCCCGCTCCCTCAACGGGATTCCTGGCGAGATCCCGGCCTCCGAGGCACCCCTCCGCCTCCTCGACCAACACCCCCACGAATGTCGCAAGCTCGGCCGAAGTGAGCACCGCGCGCATGCCCACGCCGCCCGCCCCCCACGCCTCGACGAAGGCCCTGCGGGTCACCCGCCACTCGCCCCGGTGCTCGCCCCGCGGCACCCAGACCGGCAGCGTCCGCAGCTGGCAGCGCAACTCCCCGCCGCCCACCTGCCCCGACCTGGTGCGATACCGGAAGGAGAACAACTCGCACCCCGGCTCCTCCTCCGGGAAGCGGTCGTCGGGATCCGGCCAGCGCCCGGCCTCGCCGCGCCCCTGGCGCGCCTGCTCCACCCCGCGCTGCAGCCGCGCGAGCAGCCAGCCGCACCGCTCCCCCACCATCCCGTACGGCGTGCCGTCCCGGAGCAGCTCAAGGGTGATCTCGTACGGCATGCCGACGCTGTCCCGGCACGGAACCGGCGTCACGGTCAGATATGACCCATCAACACAACGGAGTCCCCCCACATCAGGGAGCATTACCCCCCGAAAATCCGCTAAACCCGTAGAAACGTGCAGCAGTGCCGCCGAACACCAGATCACTCCCCTGCTCCCCGACCAGTGCCCGAGCCGTCTCGAACACCGTCCGGTAGTCGGCCGCCAGCAGCGCCACCGGCCAGTCGCTGCCGAACATCAGCCTCTCGGGCCCGAAGACCTCCACCGCGTGCGCCACGTACGGCCGCAGGTCCGCCACCGTCCAGGCGGCGTGGTCGGCCTCGGTGACCAGGCCGGAGACCTTCGCGAAGACGTTGGGGAAGGCCGCCGCCGCGGCCAGCCGGCCCGCCCAGGGCTGCCACTCCCCGGCCTTGATCCGCGGCTTGGAGAGATGGTCGACGACGATCTTCAGCTCGGGGTGCCGCCTGGCCAGCGTCACCACGTGCTCCAGATGCCGCGGCAGCAGCGAGACCACGTCGAAGGCGAGCCCCTGGGCCGCCAGCAGCCCCAGCGACTCCAGCACCCCGTCGCGGACCAGCCAGTCGGGATCCGGCTCGTCATGGATCAGATGCCGGACACCCACAAACTTCGGATGACTGGCGTACCGTTCGAGCGCCTTCGCCGCCTCGGCGGGATCCGTCAGCGGGACCCAGCCGACCACCCCGGCGACGAACGCGCAGGCGTCGGCCAGGGCCAGCAGAGCGTCGGTCTCGGCGCCGGAGTCGGCCGCCTGGACCAGGACCGTTGCCTGCACACCCGTAGCCGCGAGCTCGGGTGCCAGGTGCTCGGGGCCGTAGGTGCGATACAACACGCCCAGGTCGGGCGTCAGCCACGGGTAGTCGCCGGTCTCGAGGTTCCAGAAGTGCTGGTGCGCGTCGACTATCACCCCGCAAACCTAGGATCTTTTGCGCCGCCGCGGCAAGAGGTCCCGCCAGCCGCCCCGCGGCTCCGGCTCCGGCATCCGGCCCCGCTCCTTCAGCCAGCCGGCGAAGTCGTCGGCGTCGCTGCGATAGCTGGGCGGCGGGGTGGTCCGGGCCGCGGCGTAGGCGGCGAACTCCGCCCGCAGGTCGGCGCCGGCCGCCATCGCGGCGTCCGGGCGCAGCTTGGCCACCACGCTGCGCCGCTTGGAGACCAGGCTCGCCGCCTGCACCTTCAGCCGCTCCCGGTCGAAGCCCTCGGGCGGCGCCGCCCCGGTCACCAGCGCCGCCACCACCCGTTCCTGGGCGTCGGCCAGCCTGGCCCGCGCCGTCTCCAGCCCCGCGCCCTCGCCGGGCCTCTCAGCGGGCACGGGAGGCTCCCCGGCCCATCGCGGCCCTGATGCGCTCCAGCTCCCCCGCCAGGGCGGCGTCGCTGGGGTAGTCGTCGTCCCACTCCAGCAGCACCCCGGGCGGGCTGACGCGGGCGCACAACTCGCTCAGGATGTCCAGGACCTCCTGCGGGACGGTCGCGGTGTGGGTGTCGTGCCAGATGCCGCCGTGCTCGTGCCCACCGGCGACGTGCACGTAGGCGAGCTGCGACAACGGCAGCGCGTCCAGGGCGGCCACGGCGGACAGGCCCAGGTTCACCTGGTTGGTGTAGAGGTTGGCCACGTCGATGAGCAGGTGCACTCCGGTCCGCTCGACCAGCTCGGCCAGGAACTCGCCGTCGGTCAGCTCGTCCTCCGGCCAGCCGAAGATGGCCGCCACGTTCTCCAGCGCGAGCGGCACCGGCAGCGCGTCCTGGGCCTGCCGGACGTTGTCGGTGATGACGTCCAGCGCCTCCCGGGTACGCGGCACCGGCAGCAGGTGCCCCGCCTCCACCCCGCCCGCCCGCACGAACGCCAGATGCTCGCTGACCAGCGGCGACTCCAGCGCTTCCGCACAGGCGGCCAAGTGCTTGAGCGTGCCGGGATCGGGCGCCTGCGCGCCGCCGATGCCCAGGCCGACGCCGTGCGGCACCACCGGCAGGCCGCGCCCGCGCAGCACCCGCAGCGACTCGGGCAACGCAGCGGGCCGGACGTTCTCGGCGATGACCTCGACGAAGTCGACGCCCTTCATGCGCTCCACGGTGAGGTCGATCTCCGACCGCCAGCCGATTCCCACGCCCAGCTGGAACTCCGCCATCACAGTCCCCCTAACGCCACCGATGCCGCCGGACCCGACCCGCGCGTGGGTCAGCCTCCGCCGCCACCGCAACCACCGCCGCAGCCGCCTCCGCCACAGCTGGAGCCGCCACCGCCATCAGCAGAGGAGCCGCCGAAGTCGCCGCCACCGCCGAAGGAGAAGCTCGCGCTGGAGTCGCTCCCGCCGCCGCACGAGCCCGCGGCACACGCGCTGGCGCCCTGGCCGTGCTGGTTGCGGTGCGCCTGCAACTCGGCCTCGAGCTGCGGGTCGCCCAGCGAGCCGAGGCCGTAGAGCGCCACGGGCACGGCCACCGCCGCGGCGGTCGCGGTGGCCAGCGGGCCGCCCGTCGTGTGCAAGCGCCCGGCCTCCATCACCTGCTCACGCCCCGCGAGGGTGATGTCGCTGGTCAGCGTCTTGCCCTGGCGGTGCCGTACGGCGAGGCTCCCGATCCACGTGCCGGCGGTCACCGCCATTGCGAAGACGGCCAGCGGGCCGCCCCCGGCGAAGACCACGTAGATGGCCAGGCCGATCGAGGCCACGAGGGCCCCCACCGCCAGGGCCAGGAGCCTGGCCAGGTAGGAGCGCACCCCGGCCAGTTCGCCGTCGCGCAGGACCAGCCCGAGGGCGGCCAGCTCGTGCCGGAGGGAGTCCACGGCGGGACCGTTGCCCACCTCGTTCCTGACGGCCGCGGCCGAGACGCCGTTGGGCCGGGCCGCGACGGCGGCCAGGACCGCGTCCTCGATCGGGTCGCCGCCGACGGTGGAGACCGCGTAGAGGGCGCCGCCGCGCGAGACGCGCAGTTCGCCGGACTTGGCCAGCAGGCCGATCGCCGTGTTGACGACCCGGCGCGGGCCGCCGGCCAGGTAGGCCAGTTCGTAATGACCCAGGTCCCGGAGGTTGCCGTTCACCGCGGTGGAGCGGATGCGGGAATGTTCGCGCTTGAGCGCCGAGACGGTGGCGCCGGAGGCCACCGCGAGGAAGACGGAAACGATCAGCAGAACCAGGTCCATCCAGGCCTCCTCTGGGTCGTACCGGATAGACGCGCCTGACCCCCCGAAAAGTTTCCGGAAATCAGGAACTCGATCCTCCGCCACAACTGGAGCTGGAACTGGAGCAACTGGACCCGCCCCCGCCGCTGTCGGAGGAGAAGGAAGAGGAGGAGTCCGATCCGCCGAAGGACGATGAGCCCGAGTCGCTGTGGGTACCGCAGGAGCCCCGGCAGTCGGAGCCGGGATCACCCGCCGACAGCCCGTGGCAGAGGTCGCGGTCGCCCAGTTCGTCCATGCCGTACAGGGCCACCGACGAGGTGTCGCCGCTGCCCGGCGGGTGGTGCCGCCGGGCCGCGGCCAGGACCCTCCTGCCCTCGGCGCTGACGAGGTTGCGCAGCATGCGCTGCTCCTTGCGGTACTCCGAGAAGCCCATGAAGGCGGCGTACCCGCCGAGGAAGAGCGCGCCGAAGAATCCGTACTCCAGGCCCACCACCCCGGCCACGGCCAGCAGCAGCACGCTGACCACGAAGCCGGCCGCGACCCAGGCGGCCGGCCGTACCCGCTCCAGCCGCAGCAGCGCCGGGGCCTGCGCGTCCTCCGCGAGCAGCAGCCCGGCCGCGCGCAGGCGCTCCTCGAGGGCGAGCAGGGCGGGGCCGCGCTCCAGCATCGCGCGCAACTCAGCGGCGCGGGCGCCCGGCCGCATGGCCACCGCGTCCAGCACGGCCTGCTCCAGCGGCTCCTGCGCGTACCGCGCACCCTGCACCGGGCTGACCTGGGCCAGCCGGGAGACGCGCACGGCGCCGGCCGTCGCCAGGACGGCCAGCGCCGTGTTGATCGCCCGCCGGGGCCCGCCCGCCAGGTAGGCCAGCTCGTACGGGGTCAGCCGGTGCCCGGCCTGCGAGAGCGTCGCGCCGGCCGCCTTGAGCCGGTGGGCGCGGACGCCGTTGGTCAGCCTGCTGACCAGGATGACCAGGGCCAGCGCGACCACGGCCAGGAAGATGTCCATCCCTGGTCAAGGTAGAGGGCCGCGCCGTACCCCACAAGCCTCACTGCAGGCGGTCGAGCAGGGCGTTGTACTCCTCCCACAGCTCCTTCGGAAGGTGCGTGCCGAACTTCTCGAAGTGCGGCGGGATCTGCGCCGCCTCCTCGCGCCACACGTCCTTGTCGACGCTCAGCAGCGTCTGAAGGTCCTCCTCCGCGATCGCCAGGCCCTCGGTGTCGAGCTCCTTCGGCAGCAGCCCGATGGGCGAGGGTACGGCTTGCGCCTCGCCGTTGAGCCGGTCGACGATCCACTTCAGCACGCGGCTGTTCTCGCCGAAGCCGGGCCAGATGAATTTCCCGGCGGCGTTCTTGCGGAACCAGTTCACGTAGTAGATGCGCGGCAGGCGGGCGCCTTCCGTGCGGCCGATCTTCAGCCAGTGGCCGAAGTAGTCGCCCATGTTGTAGCCGCAGAAGGGCAGCATGGCGAAGGGGTCGTGGCGCAGCTCGCCGACCTTGCCCTCGGCCGCGGCGGTCTTCTCGGAGGCGACGTTGGCTCCGAGAAAAACGCCGTGCTGCCAGCTCAGAGATTCGGTGACCAGCGGCACCGCGGTGGCGCGGCGTCCGCCGAACAGAATCGCCGAGATCGGCACGCCCTTGGGGTCCTGCCATTCGGGCGCGATCGTGGGCGCCTGCGCGGCAGGGGTGGTGAACCGGGCGTTGGGGTGGGCCGCCGGCTCGTCGCTGTCCGGCGTCCAGTCGCGGCCCTTCCAGTCGGTCAGGTGCGCGGGCGGAATGTCGGTCAGGCCCTCCCACCACACGTCGCCGTCGTCGGTCAGGGCGACGTTGGTGAAGATGCTGTTGCCCCAGAAGGTTTTGATCGCGTTGGCGTTGGTGACCTCGCCGGTGCCGGGGGCCACGCCGAAGAACCCGGCCTCGGGGTTGATCGCGTACAGCTGCCCGTCGGAGCCGAAGCGCATCCAGGCGATGTCATCGCCGATCGTCTCGACCTTCCAGCCGGGGATCGTCGGCTGGAGCATGGCGAGGTTGGTCTTGCCGCAGGCGCTCGGGAAGGCGGCGGCGATGTAGCGGGTCTCGCCGCTGGGCGGGGTCAGCTTGAGGATGAGCATGTGCTCGGCCAGCCAGCCCTCGTCGCGGGCCATGGCGCTGGCGATGCGCAGGGCGTAGCACTTCTTGCCGAGCAGGGCGTTGCCGCCGTAGCCGGAACCGTAGGACCAGATCTCGCGGGTCTCGGGGAAGTGGCTGATGTACTTGGTGGAGCTGCACGGCCAGGGGACGTCCTCCTGGCCGGGCTCCAGCGGCGCGCCGACCGAATGGACCGCGCGCACCCAGTGTCTATCCGACCCCCGCTTCGCTCCCGCCCCCGCCTCGCCGCGCTCCTCGATGAGGCGCAGCGCCCGGTCGCCCATCCGGGTCATGATCTTCATGGAGACCACGACGTAGGGCGAGTCGGTGATCTCGACGCCGAGCTGGGAGATCTCACCGCCCAGCGGGCCCATGCAGAACGGCACCACGTACATGGTGCGGCCGCGCATGCAGCCCTTGAAGAGTTCCCCGAAGGTGGCGCGCATCTCGGCGGGCGCGATCCAGTTGTTGGTCGGCCCGGCGTCCTCCTCCCGCTCGGAGCAGATGAAGGTGCGGTCCTCGACGCGGGCCACGTCGCTGGGGTCGGAGGTGGCGTAGAAGCTGTTGGGGCGCTTGGCCAGACGCGTGAACGTGCCCTGATCGACGAGAAGGTTGGTCAGACGCGTCCACTCCTCCTCGGAACCGTCGCACCACTCGATCCGCTCGGGCTGGGTCAGGGCGGCGATCTCGTTCACCCAGGCGACCAATTCGGGGTTGCTCGTCGGGGCGGGGACTACGACAGAAACGGACACGGCAGCGACTCCTCCACTTCTCAGGGCCAAAACATCATTAACGACGACCACCGGTTTTTGCCAATTGGCATAGACCTGTTGTCGCAGGCAGCGGCCCTGACGATTGGGGAAGCCTACCCATCGCGGCAGGATTTAAAGAAAACTATCCATTGAGTGGTTTAGGCCAATGTCAATGGTCTAAACCAATATGCACAATGGTTTAGTCCTTTCGTTGAGGTGTTTCTGCTGCCTGCTACTGGGAATTGAGGTCGGGCCCCTCGGAGCGAACGCGGTCGACGTGCTGCAGCGCGTCGCGCAAATCGGCGAGCCACGTGTCGGTGTGCTTGCCGACCAGCCGCACGCACCAGGCGAGCGCGTCACTGCGGCTGCGGGCCACCCCGGCCGCCACGAGCGTGTCGAGCACCTGACGCTCCGACTGCCGCAGCCGCGTCATGACGGGCACCGACAGTGTGGTGAACATCACGGTCTCGCCCCCGCAGGTGACACCCCATGACACCTTCTGCCGGAACTTGCGCTCCGCCTCGCGCGCGATCTCGATCCGGCGCTCGCGCGTCTCCTCCCGGAAGCGCCTG
Source organism: Nonomuraea typhae (assembly GCF_009760925.1). GTDB lineage: Bacteria > Actinomycetota > Actinomycetes > Streptosporangiales > Streptosporangiaceae > Nonomuraea > Nonomuraea typhae. The sequence continues at coordinate 401,123 of NZ_VRLV01000006.1, read as the reverse complement.
GCCAGACCGTCGATCAGCGCCGCACGCTCGCTCTCGGGGGTCTCGGCCGGCGGGTCGGGCAGCGTGCCGACGACGGCGATCTCCTCGCGGTCCAGCACGATCTCCGGAGGACCGGAGAACCACCCCTCGGGCAGGCGGCCGGTGAACCAGCCGCGAATCTCGCTTTCCATGTAATCAACATTACACACTTGCAGGCGATAGCCAAGGGTTCAACCACAGGTTCGTGCAGAGCGAAAAAGCGGAACTACCGCACGCGGGCGGCGACCGAGGGCGCGATGCGGACCACGCCCGCGAAGTTGCGCATGCCCACAGGCGAGACCTTGACCACGTCACCGGTGCGCGGCGCCTGGAGCATCTTGCCGTTGCCCAGGTAGATGGCCACGTGGGAGATGTAGCCCGGGTTGGTCGGGTCGTGCCGCCAGAAGATCAGGTCGCCGGGCTGAGCCTGCGAGTACGGAATCTGCGGACCCGCCACCCACTGCTGATGGGTGACCCGCGGGACCCTGATGCCCGCCTGGGCGTAGGCCCACTGGACCAGCCCCGAGCAGTCGAAGGTGTCCGGCCCCTCGGCACCCCAGACGTACGGCCGGCCCAGCTTGGACATGGCGGCCTGCAGCGCCACCGTGATCTGCTCGCCGCTCATGAAGGAGTTGCCCTGGTAGGTCACGTTCTGTACCGGCGGCGGGGTGCGCGGGTCGACCTCGGCGATCTGCGTGCCCTTGGGCAGCACGCCCAGCAGCTTCTTGCGCAGCTTCGCCGAATCGGCCTTGGGGGCGCTGACGATCAGCGCGTTGTCGTGGGGCAGGCCGAGCGTCCTCGCGGTCTGCTTGGAGACCACGGCGTCCACGGCGCCGAACCCGGTCGTGGCGTACGCGCCCACCCGCAGCGGGCCGCCGGGGCCACTCACCTGCCGGTGCAGGGTCAGTCCGCCGTCGTTGCCGAGCACGAACGAGACGGCGACGTCACCCTTGGCCACATTGGTCCACAGGCCGTCGGAGGCGGCCGTCACCTTCGGCGTGTAGGCGCGGAACGTCGAGGGGTCCACGCCCAGCGTCTGCACCCGCTTGCCGTCGATCATCACCGAGGCGGCGTCGGCCAGCTCGAGCGCCCGCACACCGCGGACCTTCGCCACCTTGCCCAGCAACTCCGTCGTGAACGGCTTCCTGGTCACCACGAACAGATGCGGCTTGCGCAGCTGACCGAGCGGCTTCACCCCGGGATCCTGGGGGCGGCTCTGCGCCACCAGGTTCTCCTTGTTCTCCTTGGGCGCGGACGGCGGCCGCCGTACCGGCTGGGGGCCGGCCTTGACCGGCGACGGCGGCGCGCTCTGGAACTCGCCCAGCAACAGCACGTCGGCGGTCAGCACCGCGACCAGAGTCACCACGATGAACGGGATTAACCTGCTTAAGTCACGCCGCTTCCTGGGGCGCAGGAGAAAAGCCAGATCCTGCTGGATTCCGGACACACGGTAATGATCCGCCGGGCCCAGAGCCCGGCGGACCTTGTCGTCCTGAGGAATCAATTGCCGACGTACGGCACGGCCTCGAGGATCTCGACCGTGTTCTGGCGGCCGTTGGGCATCGAGTACGTGGCCCGCTCCCCGATCTTCTTGCCGTTGATGGCGGCGCCCAGCGGCGACTTCGGCGAGTACACGTCGATGGGGGCGCCGGTCTCCTCCCGGGAGGCGAGCAGGAAGGTCACCTCTTCGTCGTCGCGCTCGAACCGGATCGTCACCGTCATGCCGGGACCGACCACGCCCTCGGTCTTGGGCGGCTCACCCACCCTGGCGCTGTCGAGCAGCTGGCGCAGCTGGAAGATCCTGGCCTCCATCTTGCCCTGCTCGTCCTTCGCGGCGTGGTAGCCGCCGTTCTCCCGCAGGTCGCCCTCTTCGCGAGCGGCCTCGATCTTCTTGGCGATGTCGACGCGACCCGGGCCCGAGAGGTAGTCGTATTCCCCCTTCAGGCGGTCGTACGCCTCCTGCGTCAGCCAGGTGACGTTCTCATCGCGAGAGTCGGCCACGGGATCTCCTTGCTTACTTAGGGGGCCCTGAGTTCACTTGAGGTTGCGAATTGCGAAAGGCTAACAACTTAGCTGCTCGAACGCTTCCCCAAATGTCTCACTATACGAGATTGCAGTACTGGATGTGGACGGAAGTGGCCTGGGCGGTGGTGTCCAGCCGCTCCTTGAGCTGCTTGATACCCCCACCTGGGGGAATTCTTACTTCCTTGCTGCCTACTTCTCCGTGGTTGGTGTCGGTCGCGCGGATGCGGCAGACGGCCATCCGGTCGGCCGGCTTGCTCACGGTGAACGTGATCTCGGCCTCGTCCGGCCGCTCCACGGAGAAGGTGATGACCTGCGGCTTGGCCCCTGTGGCGCTGCCGGTCATCGACCACATCACATAACCCCAGCCACCTGCGACGATGGCGACCAGCACGCCGATGACGACGTGCACGACGAGGCGCCCCCCTCGCGTCTGCCGATCGGGGAAGTCGTCGGGGGTGCCGAGAACGGGACCGTTCTCGACATCTCTGGTGGCCATGGCGGAATCTCCCTGCACTCCCTCGGCGTTATCCGAGACAATTGTCGCCCGCGGGGGCCCCGCCCTCGCGACCGCCCAGCAGAAACTAACCTCTCTGGGCAACTGATCGGTCCAACTGAGGAGACATCGAGCCCGTGAGTGCACCGCTGAGGCTGATGGCCGTCCACGCCCACCCCGACGACGAGTCGAGCAAGGGCGCCGCCACGATGGCGCGCTACGTGCGCGAAGGCGTCGAGGTTCTGGTCTGTACCCTCACGGGCGGCGAGCGCGGTTCCGTGCTCAACCCGAAGATGGACCGCCCGGAGGTCGTCGCCAACATCGCCGAGATCCGCCGGGGCGAGATGGATCGGGCCCGCGAGATCCTGGGCGTCCAGCAGCGTTTTCTCGGCTTCATCGACTCGGGGCTGCCCGAGAGCGAGGAGGAGGAACTGCCCGACGGCTGCTTCGCGCTGCAGCCGCTGGAGAAGGCCGCCGGGCCGCTGGTCTCCGCGGTCCGTGAGTTCCGCCCCCACGTGATCATCACCTATGACGACGACGGCGGCTACCCGCACCCCGACCACATCATGACCAACCGCGTCTCCATCGAGGCGTTCGAGGCGGCCGGCGACCCCGACCGCTACCCGGGCACCGGAGACCCGTGGCAGCCCCTGAAGCTTTACTACCAGATGGGCTTCACCAAGGAACGCTTCGAGGCGCTGCACGAGGCCATGACCGAGCGCGGGATGGGCTCGCCGTACGGCGACTGGATCGCCCGCTGGGAGGACCGCCCCGCCAAGTGGCCGGTGACCACCCGGGTGCCGTGCGCGGAGTACTTCGAGATCCGCGACCAGGCGCTGCTGGCCCACGCCACCCAGATCGACCCCGACGGCTGGTTCTTCACCTGCCCGCGCGAGCTGCAGCAGAAGATCTGGCCGACCGAGGACTACCACCTGGCCCGATCGCTGGTCGACACCGACCTGCCCGAGGACGACCTGTTCGCGGGCATACACGCCGACGACCCCACCCCTGCCTGTCATTAGACTGGAAGGGTGACTGTACTGGCAGCTGGCGAAGTCAGCCCCGGCCTGCTCGGCTTCCTCGTCGTGGCGGCCATCGGCGCGGCCCTGTTCTTCTTGATCAAATCCATGAACAAGCAGATGGGGAAGATCTCGATCCCGCGCGACGGTGACGTGCCCCACGAGAAGAAAGCCGAGTAGATGCCGGTCGAGATCGTCGACAACTCGACGGAGAGCCGCTTCGAGATCCTCGTGGACGGCCGGGTCGCCGGGTTCGCCGACTACAAGCTGCTGCCCACGAAGATCGTCTTCACCCACACCGAGGTGCTGCCCGACTTCGAGGGCCAGGGCCTGGCCGGGCAGCTCGTCCGGCACGCGCTCGACGCCAGCCGCGATGCCGGGCTGCAGGTCAGCCCGCTGTGCCCGTACGTCAAGCGCTACATCGACCGGCACCCGGAGTACCAACCCCTACTCGGCGGGTGACCAGGCGCGTTCCAGCGCCTTCGGCAGGCCCCACCAGCCGAGCCGCGTGAGCACGTCGCCGTCGTCGACCACGCCCAGATACCCCCACAGGTACACCACGGGCAGGAACAACCGCTCGGTCGTGGCCAGGTCGTCCTCGTCCTCCTCCGCCTCGATGTCGATGTCCTCCGACTCGGCGATCAGCCGCGCGATGCGCTCCGGCGAGGCCAGCACCCCGGGCCCCATCCTGGCCAGCGCCGCCACCGCCGCCAGCCAGTCGGCGTGCTGGATCTCGCACAAGCCGGCCAGCGCGGCGTCGTCCTGGCCGGGCCCCGCGTCCAGGTCGCCGAACTCGTCCTCGTCGGGGTCCGCCAGATCCGAGACCGGCCCCGCGATCCCCGCCAGCACCGCGATCCACAACTCCCGGTCGTCCTCGGGCACCGCCCGCTCGCCGAACCCCGCGCAGGCCCGCAACACGTTGCCCGGATACCCCGGCAGATCCAGGATGTCCCGCAGCCTGGCCACGGCCCGCTCCAGCTCGTCCTCGGGCAGCTCCGGCTGCTTGGGCAGCTCGCTCACGATCCGCCGCAGCTCCGCCAGGGCGAACGCCTCCTCCTCGTCCCAGGCGGCGAACAACTCCTCGTCCTGCTCGTCGCTGACCGCGTGCCCCGGCACCCGCCCGTCGGGCAGAGGGGAGTTGAGCCAGCGCTCCTGAAGCTCCTCGAAGGCCCGCCGCGCCCCCGGCTCGTCACGGGCCAGCGCGTCCGGATCGATCCGCCCCGCGTCGATCTCGTCCTCCAGAAACCGCACCAGCAGGTCGAACATCTCCCCCGCCACCGGCCCCCGCTCGTCCTCCTCCGGCCACACGAAGTAGCCGGGCGTCAGCAGGATCGGCTCGCTCCCGGTGGACTCCAGCCACCGCTGCACCTCGCCCACGGTGGCCGCGCCCGACTCGATCGAGCTCAGCGTGGCCTTGGCCGACTCCCAGAAGGGCAGGGAGAGCGGGTTGCCCGCGCCCATCAGCGCGCGACGCAGATCGGGCATGGCCACGAGCGCCACCCCCGACGGTACGGCCAGCAGCGCGAGAGCCACATCCCTGCGCGTGAGGGCGGTGGCGCGCCGGCCGGCGTGCCTGCAGACGAAATCCAGATCCACGATCCGTAACCTACGCCCACGGACCCTGTACCGACCACGACGTGAGAGGTGTGAGGGGATTCCCGCGAGCCGGGCGCGGTTCTTCGCCCGACGGCGGGAGCCGGGCGTTCGGTGAGCGGTCAGGTGGGCGGCGATCCGGACAGGCGGGAGATCCTCATTCCCAAGGGGCTCGGCATCGCCGAACACCGGATCGACAGGAAGCATCAACGGGTGCCGCTCACTCGCATAGTCCTGTCCTGAGCGGCGGTGTGAGAGCCTGATCCCATGAACAGGCTGGGTAGTGAGACCTCTCCCTACCTCCTCCAGCACGCCGGCAATCCAGTCGATTGGTGGCCGTGGGGAGAGGAGGCGATGCAAGAAGCGAGTAGGCGGGACGTACCCCTGTTGATCAGTGTGGGGTACTCATCCTGCCACTGGTGTCACGGGATTCCTGCGAGTAGCCGACGGCACCACGTACGCTGAACAGCGTGAAAGGTGGTGTCATGAGCGCTCAGCCTGTCCACGGTGGCACAGCGGACCGCCCCAGGGTGCCGCGGACTATCGGCGGTATTTCCCATGCGCTGCGAGGCAGCCGACGGGCGCAGTTCTTCGCCGAGCTACTCGAAGCCCAGCAGGGCCCGGAGTTGGACGGCGTGCTCAACGCCTGGTGGGGCCGCGCAATGCTCGACACCGACCCCGATCGTGACCGCATCCGAGCGGCGGCCGAAGCCGGCACTCTGGCGACGACGACCATGGATGAGGTCCTGCGTCGACGGCGGGAGCTAGGCGTTCAGTGAGCGAGGACGACCTATGGCCCGTGGTTCCCTCGGAGATCGTGGCCGACACACTCGCTGACCCGTCCATTTCGGCGGAGGTGTTCTCGACGGTCGCAGCGCTCACAGTCGCCATCTGCGAGGACCCGTGGCTCACAGGTAGCGACCAGGTGGGCGGCGATCCGGACTGGCGGGAGGTCCTCATTCCCAAGGGGCTCGGCATCGCCGAATACCGGATCGACAGGAAGAGTCAGCGGGTGCTGCTCACTCGCATAGTCCTGTCCTGAGCGGCGGTGTGAGAGCCTGATCCCATGAACAGGCTGGGTAGTGAGACCTCTCCCTACCTCCTCCAGCACGCCGGCAATCCAGTCGATTGGTGGCCGTGGGGAGAGGAGGCGATGCAAGAAGCGAGTAGGCGGGACGTACCCCTGTTGATCAGTGTGGGGTACTCATCCTGCCACTGGTGTCATGTCATGGCGCACGAGAGTTTCGAGGACGAGGCGACCGCCCGGCTCATGAACGAGCACTTCGTCAACGTCAAGGTCGATCGTGAGGAGCGGCCGGACGTGGACGCCGTCTACATGAGCGCCACCCAGGCCATGACCCATCAGGGCGGCTGGCCGATGACGGTGTTCGCCACGCCCGAGGGGCATCCCTTCTACTGCGGGACCTACTTTCCCCGGGAGAACTTCCAGCGGCTGCTGGCCGGGGTGCATCAGGCGTGGAGCGGGGATCGGGAGATGGTCCTCGCCCAGGGGGCGAAGGTGGTGGAGGCGCTCAACTCGCACACCACGCTGCCCAACGGGCCGCTGCCCGAGCCGGCCACGCTGGAGCTGGCGGTGCGCAGCCTCCGGGAGAGTTTCGACCCGGTGCGCGGCGGGTTCGGGGGTGCGCCGAAGTTTCCGCCGTCGATGGCGCTGGAGTTCCTGCTGCGGGCCGGTGAGCGGGAGATGTCGGCGGCCACGCTGGAGGCGATGGCCAGGGGCGGGATCTACGACCAGCTCGGCGGCGGGTTCGCGCGCTACAGCGTGGACGCGGAGTGGGTGGTGCCGCACTTCGAGAAGATGCTCTACGACAACGCGCTGCTGCTGCGGGTCTACACGCACTGGTGGCGCGGCGAGCGCACGCCGCTGGCGCGCAAGGTCGCGCTGGAGACGGCCGACTGGCTGGTGCGGGAGATGCGGACGCCAGAAGGCGGGTTCGCCTCCGCGCTCGACGCCGACAGCGAGGGCGAGGAGGGCAAGTTCTACGTCTGGACGCCCGCCGAGCTGGCCGAGGTGCTCGGGCAGGAGGACGGGTCCTGGGCTGCCGAGCTGTTCAAGGTGACCGGGACGTTCGAGCACGGGACCTCGGTGCTGCAGCTGCTGCGGGATCCGGCCGACCTCCCGCGCTACGAGCAGGTCCGCGAGCGGCTGATGGCCGCACGGGACCAGCGCGTACGGCCCGGCCGCGACGACAAGGTGGTGGCCGCCTGGAACGGCCTGGCCATCGCGGCGCTGGCCGAGACGGCGGTGGTCTTCGAGCGGCCCGATCTGCTGGAGGCGGCGCGGGCGGCAGCCGTACTGCTGGAGGACGTGCACGCGCGCGACGGGCGGCTGGCCCGGACCTCGCGCGACGGGCGGGCCGGGGCGAACGCCGGGGTGCTGGAAGACTACGCGGACGTGGCCGAGGGGCTGCTGGCGTTGTATGCGGCCACCGGGGAGGCGCGGTGGTTCTCGCTGGCCGGGGAGCTGCTGGAGACGGTGCTCACGCGGTTCGCGGACGGGACGGGCGGGTTCTACGACACGGCCGACGATGCCGAGCGGTTGTTCCAGCGGCCGCAGGATCCCACGGACAACGCGGTGCCTTCCGGGCAGTTCGCGGCGGCGGGGGCGTTGTTGTCGTATGCGGCGCTGACCGGGTCCGCGCGGCACCGGGAGGCGGCCTTCGAGGCGCTGGGCACCGTTTCCGTGCTGGCGACGGGGCATGCGCGCTTCGCCGGGTGGGGGCTGGCGGTGGCCGCGGCGGCGCTGGCCGGGCCGGTCGAGGTGGCGGTCGTGGGGGATCCCGGCGATCCCCGCACGCGGGCGTTGCACCGGGAGGCGATGCTGGCCGTTTCCCCCGGGCTGGTGCTGGCGCTGGGCGACGGCACGGACGAGACGGTGCCGTTGCTGGCCGGGCGCGGGCCGGTGGACGGGCGACCGGCGGCCTACGTCTGCCGGAACTTCGCCTGCCGCCTGCCCGTCACCACTCCCGAGGACCTGAGCGCGGAGCTGAGCCGGGCCGGCTGAACGACCCCGTCGTCACCGCGCCGGCGACCCCTGTCCGCCGTTGGGGCGGCCGCCGTTGTCGCGGCCGTCGCCCGGTCCCCCGGTGGGGAAGCCGGGGCCGTCGTCGTCCGGGGGCGGGCCGTCGGTCTCCTCCGGAGTGGTCGGCTCGCCGGTCGGGAAGTCGCTGATCGTGGGGTCGGGCTCGCGCGTCGGGTCCGGCGACTGGGTCTCGTCGTCGAACCAGTCCGGCGGCGGGCTGTTGCGGTCCTGCGGGACGGTGTCCTCGGGGCCGGAGTCGTAGGAGCCGTAGCCGTAGTCGGTGGGCTCGGGGAACTGGACGACGGGCTTGCCGGCCATCGCCTCGGTCATGAAGGCCCGCCACACCTGGGCGGGCAGCTGGCCGCCGAACTGCACGCCGTACCCGGGGATCTCCACGGTCTTGTTGTCGTCGCGGAACATGTTGACGGCGGTGGCCAGCTGGGCGGTGAAGCCGTTGAACCAGACGGCGCCGGACTTGTCCGTGGTGCCGGTCTTGCCGGCCACCGGGCGGTCGTAGAGGCGGGCGGCGGTGCCGGTGCCGTACTTGACCACCTGCTGCATCGCGTAGGTGGCGTCGCCGGCGGCCCCCTTGCTGATGGCCTGCGCCTCGACCGGCTTGATCACCTTTTTCTCGCCCTTGGCGTCGGTCACCGACCTGACGACGTGCGCCTCGACGTGGACGCCGCCGTTGGCGAAGGTGGAGAAGCCGGAGGCGTTCTGGACCGCGCTGACCGAGGCCACGCCGAGCGGGAAGGAGGCGGCGCCCTGGTGCTGCTTGAGCTGGCCGGCCGGGATGCCCATCGCCTCGGCGGTGGAGGCGACCTTGTCCAGGCCGACCTTCTGGCCGAGGTCCACGAAGGCGGTGTTGACCGAGCTCTGGGTGGCGCGCACCAGGTTGATGTGCCCGTAGGAGCGGCCGCTGTCGTTGGGGATCGGGTGCGAGGGGTCGCTGGCCACGCGCATGGGCGAGTTGCCGTCGACGCGGGTGGACAGGTCCATGCCGTTGTTGAGGGCGGCGGCCAGTGTGTACGGCTTGAACGTGGAGCCCGCCTGGACCTGGGAGGAGAAGGCGTTGTCGTACTTGTACTGGCTGGCCTTGCCGCCGTAGAAGGCGACGACCTCACCGGTGGAAGGTTCCACCGCGGCCAGGCCCACGCGGACCTTCTTCGGGGTGGCGGCCGGGATGACCTGCTTGACCGCGCGGGCGGCGGCGTCCATGAGCTTCTTGTCGAAGGTGGTGACGATCTTGAGGCCGCCACCGGTGATGTCCTCGTCGGTGTAGCCGCGCCGGTTGAGCTCGGCGCGCACCTGGTCGACCATGTACTGGCTCTGGCCCTTGAACTCGAAGGGCTTCTTGGGCGCCTTGAGCGCGGGGAACTTCTCCGCGGCGGCCTGCTCGGGGGTGAGCGCGCCGATCTCGCGCATGCCGTTGATCACCGCGCTCCAGCGGGACCTGACGGCGTCGAGGTCGGCGCCCTTCGGGTCGGCGAAGCGGCTGGGCTGCTGGATGACCGAGGCGAGGTAGGCGCCCTCGGAGACGGTGAGCTTGGCGACGTCCTTGCCGAAGTACGCCTGGGCGGCGGCCTGGATGCCGTTGGCGCCGCGGCCGAAGTAGATGGTGTTGAGGTACTGCTCGAGCACCCATTCCTTCGACTTGGACTGATCGACCTTCATCGCGATCAGGATCTCTTTGAACTTGCGGGTGACCGAGCGCTCCTGGCTGAGGCCGCTGTAGTAGTTGCGCACGAGCTGCTGGGTGATGGTGGAGCCGCCCTGCAACTGCTGGCCGGTGACGGTGGACCAGACCGAGCGGATGGTGCCCTTCACCGACACGCCGCTGTCGGTGTAGAAGGAGCGGTTCTCGACGGCGATGACCGCGTCGCGCACGTGCTTGGGCACCTGGGCCAGGGGGACGTTCCTGCGGTCGATGCCCTGGCGGGCGATCACGCTCTTGCCGTCGCGGTAGTAGATGACGGAACCCTGGGCGGTGGCCTGCTTCTGGGTGCTGTCGGGAATCGGAGTCATCGCCCACGCGATCCCGAAAAGTCCGATCAAGACGACGATTCCAACACCACTGGCGATCAGGAAATAGCGGAGTATCCGCCGCTTTCGCATGCCCTGCTTCCCATCACTCCGCACCCGCAACCCCCCGATCGCCCCCAGCTTCGCCCGCCCGAGCTGGGCGAATGTCAAGGGTAAACGATCGATAACGGTGCCTCGGCCCTGAACCCGATGGTACGTCTACCTCGCCCCACGACGCGGGACATCCGCCACCAAGGGCATGACGCGGTAGGGAACCGGGGTGTCGAGCGCGATGATGGACGAGGTCCTGAGCACCCCCTGAACCTCCACGATCTGGTCGATGACCCGCTGAAGGTCGGCGTTGGTCCGCGCCACCACCCGGCACAGAAGATCACTGCCGCCGGTGATCGTGTGCACCTCCAGCACCTCCGGGATGTGCGCCAGCCGGTCGGCCACCGGATCGTGCCCGGCCACCTGCCGGATCTCCATCGTGACGAACGCCGTCACGTCGTAACCGAGCGCCGCCGGCGACACGTCGGGGCCGAAGCCGGTGACCACCCCACGCGCGATCATCCGGTCGAGCCGCGCCTGAACGGTCCCCCGGGCCACGCCCAGCCGCCGCGAACACTCCAGAACGCCCAGCCGCGGCTCCTCGGTTAGCAGACTGAGCAGTTTGGCGTCCAGTTCATCAATCGACATAGACAGATTGTCCACCCAAACAAGTAACTGTTGCGCAACCAGCCCACCAAAACCAACAGTTACCCATATGAGCGACGTATTTCCGGTGAACGGCATGCACGCCGTGGTCTTCGCTGTCGGCAACGCCAAGCAGACCGCCCACTACTATTCGACCGCCTTCGGCATGCGGCTGGTGGCCTACAAGGGCCCGGAGACCGGCAGCAGGGACGAGGTGGGCTACGTGCTCAAGTCCGGAGGCGCCGTCTTCGAGTTCAGGTCCGCGGTACGGCCCGGCCACGAGCTGGCCCGCCACGTGGCCGAACACGGTGACGGCGTGATCGACCTGGCCATCGAGGTGCCGGACGCCGAGGCGGGATACGCCTACGCCGTCTCCCAGGGCGCCCGCGGGCTGGCCGAGCCGTACACGATGGAGGACGAGCAGGGGAAGGTGGTCGTCGCGGCGATCGCCACCTACGGCGAGACCCGCCACACCCTGGTCGACCGGGCCAATTACGCAGGCCCCTATCTGCCCGGCTACGTGTCGGTCGAGCCGCTGGTGGCGCCGCCGGACAAGCGGTTCTTCCAGGCCATCGACCACTGCGTGGGCAACGTCGAGCTCGGCAAGATGGATGAGTGGGTGGAGTTCTACCGCAAGGTGATGGGCTTCACGAACATGGCGGAGTTCGTGGGCGACGACATCGCCACCGAGTACTCCGCGCTGATGTCGAAGGTCGTGGCCGACGGCACCCGCAAGGTCAAGTTCCCGCTGAACGAGCCGGCGGTCAGCCGCAAGAAGTCGCAGATCGACGAGTACCTCGAGTTCTACGGCGGCCCCGGGGTGCAGCACATCGCGCTGGCCACCAACGACATCCTCACCACGGTGGACAACATGCGCGCGGCCGGCGTGCAGTTCCTCGACACCCCCGACTCCTACTACGAGGACCCCGAGCTGCGCGCCCGCATCGGCGAGGTCCGGGCGCCGATCGACGAGCTGCAGAGGCGCAAGATCCTCGTGGACCGCGACGAGGACGGCTACCTGCTGCAGATCTTCACCAAGCCGGTGCAGGACCGCCCGACGGTCTTCTTCGAGCTCATCGAGCGCCACGGCTCGCTCGGCTTCGGCAAGGGCAACTTCAAGGCGCTGTTCGAGGCCATCGAGCGCGAGCAGGAACGCAGGGGCAACCTTTAGTTTGTCCTGACCCGGTGGTGGTGATCTTGCCTGCATGACACCACCACTGGCGGGGCGCTGGCGGCGACTGTTCTCGGGCATCCTGGACGAGATCATCATCGCGATCGTCTCGGTTCCGTTCACCTGGAACAGTTGGACCTATATCTGGGACTCCAGCCGCGGCATCTGGGAGCGCGTGCCGACGACGCACGTCTTCCTGCAGTCGGCCATCGCCTTCTTCTACTTCTGGCTGCTGCACTCCTACTGGAACGGCCAGACCGTCGGCAAGAAGGTCTTCGGCATGCGGGTGGTCCAGGAGAGCGGCGGGAAGGCCACGGTCGGCCAGGTCGCCATCCGCGAGGCCGTGCGCACGGTGCTCAGCTGGCTGTGCTGCGTCGGCGCGCTGCTGGATCTCGGCTGGATCCTCTTCGACCAGCGCAAGCAGGCGCTGCACGACAAGGCGGGCAAGACGCTGGTCGTTGATGCCTGAACTGTCGGCCACCTACCGTAGGCTTCTGATCACGCTTCGAAGGGAGACGTGGTCATGGGGTCCATCCGGCGCACGGCGGTATCACTCACCGTGCTTCTCGCCGTGCTCGCCTGCTCGCCGTCCAACGGCTCGGCCGCCCCGACCTCGGCCCGGCCGGCGGCCGGTGACGCGGGCGCGCCGGGCATCGGCGACGCCGACTTCCCGCTCGACGGCAACGGCGGCTACGACGTCGCCCACTACGGCCTGCGCCTCGACTACGACCCGCGCAAGCGCCATCTGAACGGCGCGGCGGCCATCCAGGCCCGGGCCACGCAGCGGCTCAGCCAGTTCAACCTCGACCTGTCCGGCTTCGACATCGGCGGCGTCTCGGTCGACGACCGCGAGGCGACCTACTCCCGCAGCGGCGACGAGCTGACCGTGATCCCGGCGGCCCCGCTGGCCGAGGGCGACCGGTTCACCGTCAAGATCACCTATTCCGGCACGCCGCAGCCCGTCAAGAACGCCACCAACCTCGGCACCTACGGCTGGATCCCGACCAGCGACGGCGCCTTCGTCGCCTGCGAGCCCAACGGCGCCAGGACCTGGTTCCCGGCCAACGACCACCCGGCCGACAAGGCCCGCTTCGACTTCGAGATCACCGTCCCCCGGGGGCTGACCGCGCTGGCCAACGGCGAGCTCACCGGCAAACCGGAGACCTCGGGCGGCAAGACCACCTTCACCTGGCGCGAGCGCCACCCCATGGTGACCTACCTGGCCACCGCCACGCTGGGCCGCTTCGAGCTGCGCCAGGGCAAGACGGCGGGCGGCCTGCGGAACCTCGTGGCCGTGGACCCCGAGTTCCGCTCCTCCCTCGACCGCGTCTACACCACCACCGGTGCGATCACCGACTACTGGAGCACGGTCTTCGGCGCCTACCCGTTCTCCTCCACCGGCGGCGTCGTGGACAACTTCCCCACCGGCTACGCGCTGGAGAACCAGACCAAGCCGATGTACGGCGGTTTCGACCCCGGCGAGAGCATCATCGCCCACGAGCTGGCCCACCAGTGGTTCGGCAACAGCCTGAGCATCAAGCGCTGGCGCGACCTGTGGCTCAACGAGGGCTTCGCCACCTACGCCGAGTGGCTGTGGTCCGAGCACACCGGCAAGGGCCGCGCGCAGGAGACCTTCGACACCACCTACGCCCGCGGCGCCGACGACCCCATCTGGAGCTACCCGCCCGGCCGGGCCAGGCCGACCGACCTGTTCAACGAGTCGATCTACACGCGTGGGGCGATGACGCTGCACGCGCTGCGCGTCGCGATCGGCGACCCCGCGTTCTTCCGCCTGCTCAAGGAGTGGAACGCCCAGCACCGCTACGAGCACGTGAGCACCGCCCAGTTCATCGCGCTGGCCGAGAAGGTGTCGGGCAAGCAGCTCGACAAGCTCTTCGACGCCTGGCTCTTCCAGCCCAGGCGCCCGTCCCTCTCCTCATAGAGGAAGGGCTCAGCCGTAGAAGAACCGCTCCAGGGCCAGCGCCGCGCCGCCGAGGACGCCGGCCTCGGGCCCGAGCCCGCAGCGGTCGACGCACACGCCGGCCCGCAGCGCGGGCGCGACCCTGGCCAGCACGGCGGCGCGCAGCCGGTCGAGCGAGACGTCTCCGGCCTCGCCCAGGCGGCCGCCGAGCCGGATGTGCCCGAGGCCCAGCACGCTGACGGCGGCGGCCAGCGTGCCGGCCAGGTGCCCGGCCAGCTCCCCCGTGAGCTCGCCGGGCAGGTGGCCGCCGATCAGGGCGGCCAGGCAGCCGGTGCCGCCGCAGGCGCAGGCCGGGCCCTGCTCGGTGACCCGCAGGTGGCCGAGGTCGATGACGCCGCCGCCGAAGGGCCGCCCGTCGAGCACCGCCCCGGCCCGCACCTCCTCGTCCACGTGCACGTAGAGGACGTCGCGGGCGCGGCAGCCGTACCTCGCCTCGGCCAGGGCCATCGCGCGGGCGTCGTGATCGGCGACGGCGGCCAGCCCGCTGCCGCACGCCAGCCGCTCGGCCAGGCGCGGATCGGGCGGTTCCGGTACGGCCACGCCGACGCCGAGCACCCGGGCCCGGTCGACGCCCTGGTCGGTGAGCAGATTCCCGATCTCCTCGGGGAGTTCCCCGGTCAGGGGCCGCGTGGCGTGCAGGCGGCCAAGCAGGTCGCCGAGCCCGATCCGGCCCAGCCCGACCCCGATCACCCAGTACGAACCCGGCACCAGGGCCACGTCCGTAGCGGGCCGGCCGACCCGGAGCGCCGTCGCGGCGCTCTCCACCACGCACCCCTCGTCGATGAGCTGGGCGACGACCTTGGTCATCGTGGTGGCCGACAGTCCGCTCCTGCGGGCGAGCTCTGCCCTCGGCAGCGGTCCTGTGTCACGGAGCAGGCGCAGCACCAGCCCGCGCGCGGTGACCGGTATGTGGTTGGTCATGGTGAGACTGAAACTAATCACCAGAAACCCCGACACAAGACCCAATGCGCCCAAAGGGTACGGCGTTGCCCTTTGGGCTGCTCAGACCCACGGACGACCACATAGGTACGGCCCCGCCACCCCGATACCGGTTGGACCGTTTCACCAGGCCCCGTGAGCCGCGGGGGCCTAGTTCCCCGCGGGCGGCTGCTTCTCGTCTCCGCGCAGATGGGCCGGCGGCTGGCCCTCGGGGCCGCCGATGTCGTTCCAGCTCGGGTCGTCGACCTCCTGGCAGGGCTTGATCGGGCCGTCCATGAGCCGTCCGGTAAAGGTCCACGCCACCTTCGGCCGGGCCGTGTCCGGCCCGGTGTCCTCGGCGAACTCCAGGACCACGGTCTGCCCCTTGCCGACCTTGGCCGGGACGATCCTGATGCCCTTCCGCGTGGGGGTCACCGCCTCGGCCGAGCCCGCCACGCCGACGTTCGCGCCCCGGCCGGGGGCGCAACGCTTGCCCTTGCCGAGGTAGGAGACGTCAGCCGTGACGCCCAGGGCGGCGAGGTCGGCCTCCAGATTGCCGGCGTCGCGGAGTTCGTGCACCTGGACGTAGATGCCGTCGGCCGCCTTGGTCAGCGCGTAGGCGGGCGACCCGCCGCCGAACACCTGCGGCCCGCCGATCACGACCGCCGCGGCCACTCCGGCCGCCGCCGCTCCGGCGAGCACGCGACGGACGATCTTCTTGCGCCGCCGGGCGGCGATCTCGTTCTTCAGCTCCATGAGCAGACGCTCCTCGAAACTCATCCGATGGTTCCTTCCATGACGAGAGGCACGTCCTTGAGCGCCGCGCGGGCGCGGTGGAGCCGGACTCTGGCGGTCACCTGCCGGATGCCGAGGGCGGCGGCCGCCTCGGTGACCGTGAGCTGGTCGATCGCGACCAGTTCCAGCACCGCTCGTTCGCCCTCGGGCAGCCCGGCCATGGCGGTGAACGCCCGCCGCGCCGTGCTCTCCGCGTCGATGCGCTCCTCCATCCGGGCGACGTCGTCGGGTTCCAGCAGCCGCCGCCCCTGCAGGCGGACGGCGAGCCTGGACTCCTTGACGGCCCGGCGCCGTTCGGCCGACAGCGTGTTGCGCGCCACGCCGTACAACCACGCGATCTCGCTGCCCAGGCCCGGCCGGTAGGTGTGCGCCGAGTCGAGCACCGCGACGAACACCTCCGCCACCAGGTCGGCGACCGTGTGCGGGTCGTCCACCCGGCGAGCCAGGAATCGCGTGATCGCCTCGACGTGCCGGCGGTAGAAGGCCTCGAAGGCCTCGGGATCGGTTGCGATCACCGGCCGTACTCCTCTCGTCGGTCAACACCCTTGCTTGGACGGTCGCCGACAGAGCGTTACGAACGTTGCGGACACTTCGTTGAACGAATTAACGTTAGCTTTATGCCCAGGGGAACCTCCGAAGTCAGCGAGCCCATGTTCTTCGTGCTCACCGCACTGCTCAACGGCCCTCTCCACGGGCATGCGATCAGCAAGGCGATCCAGGAGCTGTCCCACGGCCGGGTCCGGCCCTCGGTCGGCACCCTCTACGGCATCCTCGAACGTTTGCACGAGCGCAGTGTGATCACCGTGGACCGGGAGGAGACGGTCAACGGGCGCAATCGCCGCTATTTCCGGATCACCGAGCAGGGGCAGAACCTCGTGGAGGCCGAGGCCAGGCGGATGCAGGAGGCGGCGGAGCTGGTCTGGCGGCTGTCGCCGCACAAGGCCAACAGCTGGCGGCTCACATGGGAGCCTGCGTGACGGCTACCGTGTCCGGCCCGGCACGCAGCCTGGAGCGCTATTACCGCATGCTGCTGCGCGCCTACCCGCCCTCCTACCGGCGGGCACACGGTGACGAACTGCTTGACGTGCTGCTGGCCACCACCGAGGCCGACCGCGCGGTGCCGTCGGCGCGCGAGGCGGCCGGGCTGCTGATCGGCGGCGCCAGGGCCCGCGTGATCGCGCTGACGCACGGCAACGTGGCACGGGACGGGCTCCACCTGGGCCTCGCCGCGGTGGCCGTGGGCAACCTGGCGACGATCCTGCCGTTCGCCGCCGAGATTCCGTTCTGGATAACGTTGTCGGCCCTGTCCGTGCTGGCGATCCTGCGGGCGTGGGTGTGGCCGGCGATCCCGCTGACGGCGGCCGTGAGCATGAAGACGGTGGCCATCGCGGGCGGATGGCAGTTCGCCGAGCCGACGTTGCTGCCGCTGACCCCGGGCGTGCTCACCGACCGGGCGTTGTTCGCCGACAGCAGTCCCGTGGCCGTGGCCGCCGCCTACGGGCTGATGATCGTCGGGCTGCTCGTGCTGGGGACCGGCCGCGCTACGCTGCGCCGGCGGTCGTGGTGGTGGTGGGCGGCGCTGCCGGTGGCCGCGTGGGCCGGGCCGGCGTGGATGCCGGACGACAGCCAGCCGGTGATCAGCTTCAGCCGGATGGTCCTGGAGTTCGGCCTGTTCGCCGGGGCGGTGGTGGCCGGCTACCTGACCCGGGATCTGCGGTGGGCGCTGGGCTGCGCGTTGTACCTGGGGGTCGTCTCCGTGACGTTCGGGGTGCTGACGCTGCCGGAGGACGGGCTGAGCCTGACCTCGCAGCACCTCGCCTACTGGGCCCTGCTGGCGTTGCTGACCGCGGCGGCGGCGTTCATCCCGTTCCGGCAGCGGAAACACGTGCTCGATTAGCTATCGTGGATGGCCATGCTCAGAAGGGTGTTCCTGGCCGCGATCGCGCTGACCGCCCTGGCCGGTTGCGCGGGCACCGGCGGCGCCTTGCCCGAGCCGGCGGCGACGGCGGACAAGAAGCACCGGATGGAGGCCATCCGGGCCGCCTGCATGAGGCAGCACGGCTTCAAGTACATCGCGTTCGTGCCTCCGGAGAAGGGGAAGTCCGGGGACGAGCTCGAGCGGCTCAACGGCGACTACCATGCGATGCGGAAATATCGCGAAAAATACGGGTTTGGGATCTTCGCGCCGTACGTCTACCCGAGAGAGAAGGCCCAGATCGGCTCCCAGACCGAGCGCAACCCCAACGAGGACATCTCCGGCAAGCTCTCCGCCGCGCAACGCGACTCCTACGCGAAGGCCGAGGTCACGTGCTTCGTCCAGGCCGCCAAGAAGGTGCTGGGCAAGACCGTCAAGAGCCGCAGGGAGTTCTACGAGCAGTTCGGCGCGGCGAAGCGGGACATCGTCGCCAACGAGATCAACGACAACCCCTGGGCCGTCGACCTCGCCGAGGACATGGCCACCTGCCTGCGCGACCTGGGGTACCTCGTCCCCAAGATCAGTCCCCGCGAGATCTCACTCAGCACGCAGCAGCCGTTCAACGACCAGCTGAGCAGGCTCGGCGAGCAGCAGAACCTCACGACGCCCGTGCCCGGTTCCCGCGAGATCGTCATGCCCGAGCTCTCCCCCGCCGAGGCCAGGCCGTACCTCGAGAAGGAGATCAAGGCGGCACTCGACGACCTGGAGTGCGGCGCGGACTTCTACGCCCTCTACGAGCCCATGAACACCGAGGTCAACAACCGGCTCTTCGCCGAGTTCGCGATGTGAACCACCGTGGACTACCGGCTGCCCGAGGAGAAGACCAGGACGGCGGCGCTGAACCCGTGGACGTGGTTGTGCCCGGCGACGGGGCCGACCTCGCCGGCGGCGAAGAAGCCGGCCATGCCGATGTGGCCGAGGGTGTCGCGCAGGGCGACGGCGTCGTGGTCGGCGGTGCCGAACATGGCCGAGCCGCGGCCGTTGCAGGCGAACAGCAGTGCCCCGTCGACCTTGCCGATCTCCTCGCGGTGGGCGTCGAGCAGGTCGTAGAGGTCCTCGTCGGCGGTGGCGGCGTCGCGGACCTGGAAACGCACGGTCCGGCCGACCTCGACCACGTCCCCTATGGCCACGGCTTCGCGGTCGGGGTCGATGCCGAGCACGCCCCGGATGAGGAAGTCGCCGCGTTCGTGGCGTTCGGCGTACTCGTTCATGGCCAGCCCGATCTGCAGCCCGGAGGCGACGAGTTCGCGGTCGTCCTCGTCGAGTTCGCTGACGATGTCCTCCAGGCGGGCCAGGGCGGGCTGGCCGGCGAGTTCCAGCAGCAGGTTCTCCTCGGCGCGGGTGACGGCCATGGTGGGGCCGATCGGGCGGCAGCCTTGGCTGACCACGGTGCTGACGTTCACGTCGCCGCTCAGGAGCACGCCGATGGCGCCTTCGGTGTAGACCTGGCCGTCGGCGAACAGGCGCACCGATCCGCGCCCGCTCATCCCGTTGGCCAGGCCGCCGATGAGCGGCAGGTCGCCGAGCACGTCCACGGAGCGTTCGACGAAGGCGTCCGTGGGGAAGCTGTACGGGTCGGCCAGCAGGACGGCGACGTGGTCGTCCGCGCTGCGTTCCGGCAGGCCGACGACGACGAAGCGGTCTTCGGCGGTCAGCGTTTCCAGCGCGAAGGTGGTGAGGCGGGCGCCGTCGAGAGTGGCGGCCCAGGCGCTGACGGACGGCGCGAGCTCGATGCCCTGGCCGTCGCCGATGACGCCGGTGGCGCTGCAGCCGATCACGTGCGCGCCGGGGGCGAGGGCCATGGCGCGCCGCCCGGCCTCGGCCACGTCGTCGGGGTCGTCGCCGCAGATGAAGAAGCAGACCAGGTCGGCCTTGTCGGCAAGCCTCGACAGGGCCTGCCCCACGGCGCGCTCGGCGGTCGCGCCCAGGTCGGATCCCACGGCGAGGCCATCAGCGAAGCGACTTGTCATGAGGGCCACGCGTCTCGCCTCCCTTGCTATGACTAATTCCCTAGGCCCGATTCTCCCCACTGGAGACACAAGCACTCGTACCAACCATCACTCAATAGTCAAGATCCGAAATCTCAGTACGATGCGAACGGCTGCCGGGCGACGTAGTCTCGATCCCGTGCATCAGCCTCGAATTCTCCGCGAACTGCGCGCGAGCGATCACGTTCACCGCAGTGTCAAAGCAGAGGTCCGCCATAACCTGCTGACCAGGCTGCGGGCAGGCGAGCCCCGGTTTCCCGGCATCGTGGGGTTCGACGACACGGTCCTGCCGCATCTCGAACGCGCGTTGCTGGCCGGGCATGACCTGGTCCTGCTGGGTGAGCGCGGCCAGGGCAAGACCCGGCTCATCCGCACGGTCTCCGGCCTGCTCGACGAGTGGACGCCGGTGGTCGAGGGCTGCGAGATCAACGATCACCCGTATGCGCCCGCCTGCACCACCTGTATCCGGAAATTTCAGGAAATGGGTGACGAATTGCCCATCTCCTGGAAGCACCGCGACGAGCGCTACGGCGAGAAGCTGGCCACGCCCGACACCTCGGTCGGCGACCTGATCGGCGACGTCGACCCGATCAAGATCGCCGAAGGCCGCACGCTGGGCGACCCGGAGACCGTCCACTACGGCCTGGTCCCGCGCACCAACCGCGGCATCTTCTCCGTCAACGAGCTGCCCGACCTGGCCGAGCGCATCCAGGTCTCGCTGCTCAACGTGCTGGAGGAGCGTGACATCCAGGTCCGCGGCTACAACCTGCGCCTGCCGCTCGACATCCTGCTCATCGCCAGCGCCAACCCCGAGGACTACACCAACCGCGGCCGCATCATCACGCCCCTGAAGGACCGCTTCGGCGCCGAGATCCGCACCCACTACCCGCGCACGATCGAGGACGAGCTCACGCTCATCCGCCAGGAGTCCACGCCGGACATCGGGGCCGACATCCCCGAGCACCTGATCGAGGTGATCGCCCGGTTCACCCGCCTGGTGCGCGAGTCCACGGCGGTCGACGCCCGCTCCGGCGTCTCGGCCCGCTTCGCCATCGCCGCCGCCGAGACCACCGCGGCCTCCGCCGTACGGCGGGCCGCCCTGACCGGCGAGGAACACGCGGTGGCCCGCGTCTGCGACCTGCCCGGCATGGTCCCGACGCTGCGCGGCAAGGTGGAGTTCGAGGTCAGCGAGGAGGGCAGGGAGACCGAGATCCTCGCGCACCTGCTGCGCCGGGCGACCGCGGAGACGTTCAGGAACCGGCTGGGCGGCACCGACCTGGCGCCGCTGACCGACAAGTTCGCCGAGGGCAGCCAGGTCGAGTCGGGCGAGCTGGTCCCGGCCGCCGAGCTGCTGCGCCGCATCGGCCCCGTCTCGGGCCTGGCCAAGATCATGACCAAGGTGGGCATGGGCGCCGGGGACGAGTCGCCGGGCCACGCCGCCGCCGCCCTGGAGTTCGCCCTGGAGGGGCTGTACCTGATGCGCCGGTTGTCCAAGGACGACGTCGACGGGGTCAACGTCTACCGCACGTGAACAACCGGGCGGTTCCCCGCGTCGAAGGAGGTAGTTCACGACACCGGGGGACCGCCCAATGCGCTCACTTCTCATCGCCTCACTCGCCGTCGCCGCCCTGGCCACGCCCGCACAGGCGGCTACCAGCCAGACCGTGTACGGCTACGCTTGGGCCGACGGCACGAACACCCTGCGGATCACGCCGATCACGGCCACCCGCGACGGCAAGAGGTACAGGCTCGCCACGAAGACCGGCGCCAAGGAGCTCAGGCTCGGGTACGGCGGCGCCGCCTTCCGCCGCCTGACCGTCGCCTGCGGCCTGAAGGAGACCGAGGGCCGCACCGCCCAGGACGCCGCCGGTCTCGGCACGACCCGCTGCACCCCGAAGGACCTCGCCTTCACCCTGCAGCTCGGCCCGAACCCCGTCAAGATCACCTACTCGGGCGGCAAGGCGATCAAGGTCAGCGAGTTCCAGCCCGCCCAGTGGTACACCAAGTCCGCCAAGGGCCTGATCAAGCGGGTGGACGCCGACACCGTCAGCCTCGGCGCCCGCCACCTGACCTACACCTGGCGCCTGACGTTCAACCGGGTCACTGCGAAGTGCGCCGACGGCTGGCTGACCGGCGAACCGGTCAACGCCGACCAGGGCGGCCTCGGGACCAAGGGCTGCACGAACAAGGACTTCGGCAAGGTCTTCAAGGGCGCCAAACTGGCCACCGTCCACTACAACCCCTTCAGCAACGAGCTGCTCAGCGTATGGGAGGTCTTCGGGGACGCATAGCAGGGCAACTCGGGTTAGCGTGGGACGGTGGCATACCGCTATGGCGAGTATCAGGAAGGCCCGGACCCCCTAGCGCCGCCGTACGACGTGCGGGCGGCACTGGATGAGATGGGCGATGCGATCCTGTCCGGCTCCACGCCCGTGCACGCCCTGCGCGATCTCCTCAAACGGGGCCTCCCGGGCGCCCGCGAGCGCCGCGGCCTCGACGAGATGCTCCGCGAGGTACGGCGCCGCCGCCGGGAACTACGGGAGAGCGGCCGCCTGGACGGCACCCTGGAGAAGGCCCGCGCGCTGCTGGACAAGGCCATCGGCCAGGAGCGCGCCGAGCTGTTCCCCGACCCGTCCGACGCGGCCAGGATGCGTGAGGCCGAGCTGGACGCCCTGCCCGACGACACCGCCAGCGCGATCCAGGAGCTGACCGGCTACGAGTGGCGTTCGGCGGCGGCCAGGCAGACCTTCGAGGAACTGCGTGACCTGCTGCGCCGCGAGGTGCTGGACACCCAGTTCCGCGGCCTGCGCGACGCGCTGGCCAACCCCGACCCGGCGGCCATGGAGCGGGTGCGCCAGATGGTCGCCGCGCTCAACGACATGCTGGAGCGGGACGCCCGCGGCGAGCACACGCAGCAGGACTTCGAGCAGTTCATGGCCGCGTACGGGGACATGTTCCCGGAGAAGCCGCGCACGCTCGAGGAGCTCGTCGACATCCTGGCCCGCCGGGCCGCCGCCACCCAGCGCATGCTGGCCTCGATGACCCCGCGCCAGCGCGAGGAGCTGAGCAACCTCATCAACCAGACGCTGGAGCAGGCCGGCCTCGGCGAGCAGATGCGCCGCCTCGGCGACGCCCTCACCTCCCGGCGCCCCGACCTGGCCTGGAACACCCCGGAACGCCTCACCGGCGACGAGCCGCTCGGCATGGGCGACGCCGTCACGGCCCTGGAGGAGCTGGCCGACCTCACCCAGCTGGAGGCGGCGCTGCGCCAGGACTACCCCGGCGCCCGCCTGGACGACATCGACGAGGCCGCGGTCCGCCGCGCCCTGGGCCGCTCGGCCGTGGACGATCTGGACGCGCTGCGCCGCATCGAGCGCGAGCTGGAGGAGCAGGGCTATCTGCTGCGCCGGCGCGGCAAGCTGGAGCTGACCCCGAAGGCCGTGCGCAGGCTCGGCGAGACCGCGCTGCGCCGGGTCTTCGCCTCCCTCGACGCCGGCCGCCGCGGCGACCACGACCAGCACGACGCCGGCTCCGCCGGGGAGCTGACCGGCGCTTCACGGCCGTGGCGCTTCGGCGACGAGCAGCCCATCGACGTGGTGCGCACGCTGGTCAACGGCATCCGCAACGGCGGCAGGACCGGCGGGGCGCTGAAGCTGTCCGTGGACGACTTCGAGGTCGCCGAGACCGAGCGGCGCACCGCGGCGGCGGTCTGCCTGCTGGTGGACCTGTCCTACTCGATGGCGCTGCGCGGCACCTGGGCGGCGGCCAAGCAGACGGCGCTCGCCCTGCAGGCGCTGGTGGCCTCGAAGTTCCCGCAGGACGCCGTGCAGATCATCGGCTTCTCCAACTACGCGCGAGTGCTGCAGCCCGACGAGCTGGCCGGGCTCGACTGGGACATGGTCCAGGGCACGAACCTCCACCACGCGCTGCTGATCGCCGGCCGCCACCTGGACCGCCACCCCGACTTCGAGCCCGTCGTGCTCGTGGTCACCGACGGCGAGCCCACCGCCCACCTGATGCGCAACGGCCGCTCGGCCTTCGAGTGGCCGCCCTCGCACGAGACGCTGGAGCTGACGCTGGCCGAGGTGGACAAGATGACCAGGCGCCGCGCCACGATCAACGTCTTCATGCTGGCCGCCGACGACCGGCTGCGCGAGTTCGTGGACGAGGTGGCCCGCCGCAACGGCGGACGGGTGTTCTCGCCCAGCGCGGAACGGCTGGGCGAGTACGTGGTCAGCGACTTCCTGCGCCTGCGCCGCGCGCGCTGAAGGCCGCCAGCCGTACGTCGAAGCCGTCGTGCAGGTCGCGGAAGGAGCGGTGCACGATCTTGGTACGGCTGCCGCCCCGCCTCAGCAACGCGGCGGGCTCCGGCAGCACCCCGCCGCCCAGGTAACGTTCACCGGCCAAGACGGTCCGCACGCCCTTCCGCCCCGAGACGAACCTGCCGCGCCGCCACCCGCTCTCCTCGTCCCACACCAGGGCGTCGCCGTCGGCCAGCAGGATCGTCGCGTCCCGGGGATCGAAGGGGTCGTCCCACCACGCCACGTGGTCCACCGCGGCCGCGACGGCCGCGACATATCCCAAGGGGAGTGCAAGCCATTCCTGACTGTAGGGAACCGGCATCCGTTTAGCCTTTCCGCAAGGGGAAGAGAAGGGGCAAGAAATACTCCCGCCGGATCGGCGCGCTGTAAAGGCAGGACCTAGACCGCTCATACCAATAAGCGGACAATGATGCCATGTCCGAGCCCCTCTACCGCCAGGTCGCCGATGACCTGCGGAAAAAGATAGTCTCCGGGTCGCTCCAGCCCGGCCAGCGCCTGCCGTCGCAGTCGGAGCTCGAGCAGCTCTTCGGCGTCTCCACCAACACGATCCGGCTGGCGATCGCGCTCCTGGCCAACCAGGGCCTGGTCGAGACCCGCCAGGGGCTCGGCACGTACGTGAACACGCGGCTCACCTTCACCATGGTGATGTCGAACGTGGAGGGGTTGCGCAGCGACAGCGGCAAGGACGCCTTCACCTCCTCGGTGGAGGAGCAGGGCCGGACGCCGGCGCAGGAGGGCTTCAGCATGGAGCTGCGCAAGGCGGGCCCGCTCATCGCCGGCTACCTGCAGATTCCCGAGGACTCCGTGGTCGTCGTGCGCCGCTCGCACCGGCTGATCGACGGCCAGAGCTGGTCGTTGCAGGACTCCTTCTACCCCATGGACGTGGCCCAGGGAACCGGGCTGATGTTACCCATGGACCTGGAGCACGGCACGATCCGCGAGCTGGCCGACCACGGCCACGTGCAGGTACGGCACCGCGACGAGGTGATGACGAGGATGCCGACGCCCACGGAGGCCGCGTTCTTCGGCCGCCGGCCCGGGGTGCCGGTGCTGGAGGTGATCAGGACCGCCTACTCGGCCGAGCGGCCGCTCAGGCTGACCATTTCCGTCTACGCGGGAGATCTCACTCACCTGGCCTACGAAATCGACTACTCGGGCCAGGGCCACTTATTCCAATAAGTGTAGTCAATTGTATTCCGCCAACCCAGATGACCTGGTGGTTCTGCTTCTATGACCACCTATTGCTGTAGGGCAGGGGGCGGGATCAATAATTACCCATGGATGTGTATCTCATGATCCCGATCGCCTTGATCGGGGGTGCGACCGGCACGTTCTTCATGATCGTGCTGAGTGTCCTCAGAGAGGACTGGCGCGGCTCACCTGGTGGCCGCGCACCAGGGCCGTTCTCCCGCTGCACCCGTGGGATTCTCGGCCTCCACCGGCTCAACAGCCACGACTGCGGGGAGTGCGACGACTACTTGACCACCAAACCGGAATAGAAGTCCAGCGCCACATCGAAGCCGTCCCGGCAGTTGCGGTGCGATCGATAGCAGGGCCGCCAGGCGCTGCTGGCACCGATCCCGAGCCGCGCGTCCGACAGGGCCGCGGGAACCCGCTCGGGCCGGGGCAACAGCCCACCACCCAGATAGCGCACCTCGTCCAGCTCGGTGTGCTCGGCACGGCCCCCGGAGAGGAAGCGGCCACGCCGCCAGCCGCACTCTTCGTCCCACACCAGCGCGGAGCCGTCGCCCAGCAGGACCGTCACCTCACGCGGCTCGCACGGCCCCTCCCACCATTCGGCGACCTCGGCGCCGAGCTCGTCGACGACCTGCCTCACATAGCCCTGCGGCTGCTCCTGCCACTCGTCGGTGTACGGCTCGACGTGCCTGACGGCCACGACGGCACCCCCTTGTGCCCAAACGGTAAGGAAAAACGGCGGATAGGCAACGATACCCGCGCTGAACTTATTCCGTTGCCATGGCGTCTAGTCATTACGGAGGATATTCGGGGAAGGAGGGAGTGCCATGTTCGCCATGATCTTCATCGTCGTCCTGATGATCGTCACAGTGGCGTCCTTCGAGCTGTGCATGCAGTGCTCCCGCAAGAAGGAAGAGAGTGTCGGGCCCCAGCCCGAGATCGCCGGGGACTAGTCTCTGCGGCATGTCTGTGCTCATCTGGCTGCACATCGCCTTCGCGATCTTCGCGATCGGGCCCCTCACCGCGCTCACCCACGCGGCCCCCCGCGCCATCAGGAACAAGAACACCGGCCTGCTGACGTTCATCCACCGCTCGACCCGCCTCTACGCCCTGCTCGCCCTCGGCGTGCTGATCTTCGGCGTCGCCGCGGGCGTGATGGCGGGCGGAGGTCTGCTGGGCAAGTGGAACATGACCGCGTCGATGACGTTGTTCATCGTCGCAGCCGTGCTCATCATCATCGTCGAGCGCGATCTGAAGATCGCCGTCCGGGTTCTCACCAGCGAGAGCCCGGACGACGACGCCAAGGTCCAGACCGGCAGGATCGCCGCCATCGCCGGTGTGGTCTCGCTGATCTGGCTGGCGATCCTCTTCCTGATGGTCGTGCCGGACTAGCCCAGCGCCTTGGTGAGGTCGGCGAGCAGGTCGTCGACGGTCTCGATGCCCACCGACAGCCGCACCAGGTCGGCCGGCACCTCCAGCGGCGAACCGGCCGCCGAGGCGTGGGTCATCCGGCCCGGGTGCTCGATGAGCGACTCCACCCCGCCCAGCGACTCCCCCAGCGTGAACAGCTCGGCGCGGTTGCAGACCTCCACCGCGGCCTCCTCGCCCCCGGCCACGCGGAAGGAGACCATGCCGCCGAACCGCTTCATCTGCTTGGCCGCCACTTCGTGGCCCGGGTGCTCGGCCAGACCCGGATAGAGCACCTGGGTCACCTTCGGGTGCGACAGCAGCAGGTCGACCACCCGCTCGGCGTTGTCGCAGTGGCGGTCCATGCGCACGCCCAGCGTCTTGAGCCCGCGCAACGTCAGCCACGCGTCGAACGGCCCGGCCACCGCGCCCATCGCGTTCTGGTGGTAGGCCAGCTCGTCGCCGAGCTCCTTCGAGCGCGCGATCAGCGCCCCGCCGACCACGTCGGAGTGCCCGCCGACGTACTTGGTCGTCGAGTGCACGACGATGTCGGCCCCCAGCTCCAGCGGTCGCTGCAGGTACGGCGAAGCGAACGTGTTGTCCACGACCAGCAGCGCGTCGTTGTCGTGGGCCAGTTCGGCCAGCCCCGCGATGTCGGCGATGCCCAGCAGCGGGTTCGTGGGCGTCTCCACCCAGACGATCTTCGTCTTCTGCGTCATCGCCGCGGCCACGGCGTCCAGGCTGCCCAGCGGCACCGGGTCGTAGCGCAGCCCCCAGCGCTCGTTGACCTTGGCGAAGAGCCGGTAGGTGCCGCCGTAGGCGTCGTTGGGGATGATGACGTGGTCGTTCGGCCTGCACACGGTGCGCAGCACGGTGTCCTCGGCGGCCAGGCCGGAGGCGAACGCCAGCCCGCGCGCCCCGCCCTCGACCGCGGCCAGCGCCTCTTCCAGCGCGGTCCTGGTCGGGTTGGCCGAGCGGCTGTATTCATAGCCGTTGCGCAGCCCGCCCACGCCGTCCTGCTTGTAGGTGGACGTGGCGTAGATCGGCGGCACCACCGCGCCGGTCAGCGGGTCTGCCTCCTGACCTGCGTGGATGGCCAAAGTCTCGAAACCGTTGCTCATACCCGCCACGGTAACGGAATCGGCCCGCGATTCCGTCCCCCAACGGTCTCGCGGGCCGATCCCTCCCCCAAGGCTCGCGCGCCATGCCCGCGGCGAGCCTCGCTCTTCAGGCCGCCTTGGGCGCGCTCTGCTCAGCGGCGCCGCGCCGCGGCAGCCGTATCGGAGCAAGCTCCTCAACTACGTAAACCACCTCAGCGTCGGCGCCGCGCGGCGGCACGTTGATGTGACGGCCGCTGGCCCCCTCGGCGGGCTCCCCGTTGATCCGGGAGAGCATGACCGGGTCGGCCAGCGCGAGCAGCACGCCCACCACGAGACCGACACCCAGTAGCACGAATCCGATGACAACCATTTCCCCGTCTCCCTTCCGACACCATCAAGCATCGGCGACCGACCCCTTGTTCCACCTCCGCTGAAGGTCTGGTCTGCGGCGACGTGACTCGGCCGAACGGTTGATACGTGGCCTCCGACTTCCGGCTTAGGCTCGGGTCCGTGGGGGACACCAAGCGCTTCGTCTACTGGATTCGCCGGCTCAGCGAGCTGGCCATGGTCGGCTGGCTGGGCCTGTTGCTCATGATCGACATGATCGCGGCCTACTCCGTCGGCGGCCCCCAGTGGATGGTCCCCGTCTGCGGCGGCGTCGGCATCGTGGCCGTGCTGGCCAGGCGCAAGCGCCGGGTCGAGGGCTTCACGCTGCTGCTGGCCCTGTCGTTCGTCACCTCGGTGGTCATCGGCGGCACCAACTACAACGGCCTGCCCGGCATGGCCGAGAGCGGCTCCCTGCTCATCCTCACCATCGGGGTGCTGCGCAACGTCGAGCCGGTGCGCAGGGCCGCGGTCCTGTCCGTGGTGGCGCTGGTCGTGCTCATGGCCGAGGGCTCCGGCCGCGACTACAACAACGGCGGGCTGGCCTTCTCGTTCCTGCTGTTCGGCGGGTGGTCGCTGGCCGCCGGCATCGGCGGCTACCTGCGTTTCCAGCAGGAGCGCCGCACGGAGGCCGTCTTCTCGGTACGGCGGGCCGAACGCCTGGAGCTGGCCCGCGAGCTGCACGACCTGGTGGCCCACCACATCACCGGCATCGTGGTGCAGGCGCAGGCGGCCAAGACCGTGGCCGAGATGAAGCCGGAGGCGGTCGTGCCCGCCCTCGACGCGATCGCCGGCGCCGGGGCCGAGGCGCTGACCTCGATGCGCCGCCTGGTCAGCGTGCTGCGCGCGGAGGACGAAGCCGAGCGCAGACCGGGCACCCGGCTGGCCGACCTGCGGATACTGACCGACCGTTTCTCGGCCGGCGGGCCCAAGGTGGCCTTCGAGATCGGCCAGGGCATCGACGATTCGACCCTGCCGCCCGAGGTCGTCACCACGCTCCACCGGGTGCTGCAGGAGGCGCTGACGAACGTGCGCAAGCACGCCCCCGGCACCGCCTGGGTGGAGGCCGACCTGCGGGTGTTCCCCGGCGTGGTGCGGCTGCGCGTGCGCAACTTCGGCTCGGCCGCAGACCCCAGGGTGGCCCGGCTGGGCGGCGGGTTCGGGCTGGTGGGCATGGCCGAGCGGGTGGAGGCGCTGGGCGGCAGGCTGTTCGCCGGGCCCACGCCGGAGGGCTATTGGGAGGTGATCGCGGAGTTCCCGCTGGCGTGAAGCCGCTCCTCCAGATCCGACTCCCCTGACCGGAAGGCCGCGGCGAACTCCTCCTCGTCCAGGACCGCCCGGATCCGGTCCGTGGCCCGCTCGACGTCCAGCCGTTCCCCCGCGGGCAGCGGCGCCCCCACCGACGCGCGGAGGGCGGCAGCCGTACCCAGGTTGCGGGCGGCCTCCTCGGCGCGGCCGGCCAGCGAGAGCGCGCCCGCCAGCCCTTCGAGCGCCAGCGCGATCGCCCGCGGGTCGCCGGTGGCGCGGGCGTTCGCGTAGCCCTCCTGCTGCCTGGCCAGCGCGGTCTCCGCATCGCCCCGCTGCTCGGCGGCGAAACCCAGCTCGGCCAGCGCGAACGCGATGCCCGCCGTGCCGCCCACCTGCCGCAGCCAGGCGAACCACGGCAGCAGGTAGTCCTCGGCCGCGCCGTACCTGCCCTGCCGCCGCGCGCTGATCGCCAGCCCGATCACCGCGTGCTCCTCGGCCGACTTGAAGGACTGCTCGACCGCCAGCGCCCGCGCCCGCTCGTGGTAGTCGTCGGCCCGCGCGTAGTCGCCCTCCAGCAGCGCCAGCCGGCCCAGCCCGGACACCTTGAACGGCGAGACGATGCCCAGCTCCCCGGCCAGGCGCAGCTCCTCCTCGCGCAGCCTGGCCGCCTCCGCGTAGTCGCCGCGGATCTCGGCCACCATGTCCAGCACCTCCATGGCCTCGGCCTGCCCCCAGCGGTCGCCCAGCTCGCTGAAGACGGCCAGGCCGCGGGCGCCGTCGCGGTCCATGGTGGCCAGGTCGCCGCGGCTGACGGCCAGCTTGGCCCGCAGCGTCAGCGCCGCCGCGACGCCCCAGCGCTCCCCCAGCGCCGTGAACGCGGCCAGCGCCTTCTCCACCTGGTCGTCGTGGACGGCGAAGTCGCCATAGGCCCAGGACACGTGGCTCAGGAACCAGTCGTGCACGGCCCGCCCGCAGGGGTCCAGGTCGTGGTACGGCACGGCCTGCGCGGGCTCGCCGATCACGCGGGTGAACCCGGCCAGCCACATGGCCGCCATGGCGCTCTGGCCGGCCGGTCCGCCTCTGGTCAGGGCGTAGGCCAGCGACCTGCGGGCCTCGCCGAGCCGGCCGCGCAGGAACCAGTACCAGGCCATGGCGTTGGCCAGCCGCAGCGGCTCCGGTCCCTCCAGCGCCAGCCGCAGGTTGCCGCTCTCCTGGTCCAGCCGGTCGAGCCACTCCCGCTGCCGGTGCCCGCGCAGCTCGGCGCTTTCGGCCAGCGTCGTGTAGTAGCGCGTGTGCCGCTCTCTGACCAGGTCGTACTCGCCCGCCTCGCGCAGCCGCTCGACCCCGTAGGCGGCGACCGACTCCAGCAGCCGGTACCTCGGCCCCGGCGTGACCAGCGAGCGGTCCACGAGCCGCGCGACCAGGTCGAGCACGTCGTGTCCCGGCTCGGCGCACACCTGCTCGGCCGCCTCCAGCGTGCATCCGTCGGCGTGTACGGCCAGCCGCCTGAGGACGAGGCGCTCCGGCTCGCTCAGCAGCTCCCAGCTCCAGTCGATCATCGCCCGGAGCGTCCGCTGCCGGGCGGGAGCGTCGCGCATCCCCGAACTGAGCAGCCGGAACCGGTCGTCCAGCCGCCTGGCCAGCTCGTCGGCGCCGAGCGCCCGCACCCGGGTCGCGGCCAGCTCGAGCGCCAGCGGGATGCCGTCCAGCCTGCGGCAGATCGTGCGTACGGCGGGACCGGGCTCGATGCCCGCCCGCGTGGCGAACAGCCGCACCGCGTCGTCCTCGGCCAGCGGCGGCACCACGTGGACCCGCTCGCCGGTCACGCCCAGCGGCTCCTGGCTGGTGGCTAGCACGCGCAGCTCCGGCGCCGCCTTGAGCAGGGCGGCGACGAGCTGGGCGACCGGTTCGACCAGATGCTCACAGTTGTCCAGCACGAGCAGCACCCGCCGCCCGCGCAGCGCCTGCGCGATCCTGGTCTCCAGGGGCGTCGAGGAGTCGTCCCGCACCCCGATCGCGGCGGCCAGGACGTCGGCCGGATGCGCGGTCCCCGCCAGCTCGGCCAGGTGAACGCCATCCGGGTGCTGGGCATCGCGGCGGGCCGCCTCCAGGGCCAGGCTGGTCTTGCCGACGCCGCCGGGACCGGTCAGCGTGACCAGCCGCTCGCGGGCCAGCAGCCCCGCCACCTCCTCCAGCTCGCCGTCCCTGCCGACCAGCGCAACCAGCGCCGCGGGCAGCCCGCGCGCCGCGGCCGCTCCGGCCGGGCCGGGGGCGGCGGCCAGGGCGGGGTCCTGGCGCAGGATGCGCGCGTGCAGGTCGACCACCTCCGGCGACGGGTCGAGCCCCAGTTCCCCGGCCAGCCGTTCACGCAGGTCGGTGTAGGTGGCCAGCGCCTCGCTCTGCCGTCCGGCCCGGTAGAGGGCGTGCATGTGCACCGCCCGCAACCGCTCGCGCAGCGGGTGCCCGGCCACCAGATCCCCCACCTCGACCGGCTCCCCCAACGCCAGCCGTACCTCGGACAGCTCTTCGACGGCGGCCAGCCGCAGCTCTTCCAGGCGCGTGATCGCGGGCCGGGCGAAGTCGAGGTCGGCCACGTCGGCATAGGCGGGCCCGCGCCACAACGCCAGCGCCTCCTCCAGCTCGGCGACCCGTTCGCGCGGCGCGGAGGTACGGCGGGCCAGCAGTTCCTCGAACCCGGAGGCGTCCACCCGCCGGGCCACGACCCGGTAGCCGCCGGGCCCGCGCACGATCGCGCCGGGATCGCCGAGCGCCCGCCGGAGCTGCGAGATGCGCGCCTGCAGGGTGCCGACCGGGTTGCGGGAGGGACGCGCACCCCACAGGTCCTCGATCAGCCGGTCGGCCGAGACGGAACGGCCCTCGTGGACCAGCAGGTCGGCCAGCAGCGCGCGCACCTTGGGCTCGGCCACGTGCAACGGTTCCCCCGAGTCGTCCCATGCCACGAGCGGACCCAGTACCCCGAAACTCACCACATACGGATTAAACCCGTAGCGGGCCCGTGGGGATTCCGTGGCGGGCGGCGGCACGGTGAAGCCATGACAAACCAGGTGACAGTGGTCGGCCTCGGGCCGATGGGCGCGACGATGGCCGAGCGGTTCCTCGACGCGGGATACGACGTGACGGTCTGGAACAGGACGGCGAGCAAGGCGGCGCCGCTGGTGGCCCGCGGCGCCACGCTGGCCGAACGGCCGGCGGGCGACCTCATGGTGATCAGCCAGCTGAACTATCGCGCGATGTACGACAGCCTCGCCGGGGTGGACCTCAAGGGCAAGGTGCTGGTCAACCTCAGCTCCGACAGCCCGAAGGTGCTGCGCGAGGCGGCGTCGTGGGTGGCCGGGCAGGGTGGCGTGCTGGTGACCGCGGGGATCATGGTGCCCCCGCCCGGCATCGGGCAGCCGGGATCGTACGCCTTCTACAGCGGGCCGGGCGAGGTGATCGAGCGGCACACCCAGACGCTGCGGACGCTGGGCGACGTGGTCGACGTCGGCACGGACCCGGGCCTGGCCATGCTCTTCTACCAGGCCCAGCTGTACGTGTTCTGGTCGACGCTGACGAGCTTCATGCACGCCACCGCGCTGCTGGGTACCGCCGGGGTCAAGCCCGCCCAGGGCCTGCCGTACTTCAAGGAGACCGTCGGCCTGCTGGCCTCGGACGGGCCGATGGGCTTCCTCCAGCAGCTGTCCGACGAGATCGAGGCCGGTGAGTACCCGGGCGAGCTGAACAGCATGCACATGATGGCGGTCGGCGCCGAGCACGCGCTCGACGCCTTCCGCGACGCCGGGCTGGAGACGACCATGCCCGAGGCGCTGAAGGCGTTGTTCGAGCGGACCGACAAGGAAGGGCACGGCGCCGACGGGCTCAGCGCCGTGATCGAGATGATCAAGAAGCCCTAGTGGTCGGCGGCCCTAGTGGTTGGCGAGGAAGGCGAGCAGGTCCTGCCGGGTGATCAGCCCGGCGGGCTTGCCGTCCTCCAGCACGACCGCGGCGTCGGCCTTCTCCAGCGCCTCGACCGCCCGCGCCACCGGCTCGCCGCCGCCGATCGTGGGCAGCGGCTGGGACATGTGCTCGGCGATCGGGTCCTCGGCGCGCAGGCGGCCGTGGTACAGGGCCTCCAGCAGGTCGCGCTCCAGGATCGAGCCGACCACCTCGGCCGCCATGACCGGCGGCTCCTCCTTCATGACCGGGAGCTGGGAGACTGAGTACTCCCGCATGATCGCGATGGCCTCGCCCACGGACTCGTGCGGGTGCACGTGCACGAACTCCGGCAGCGACGCCCCCTTGCGGGCCAGCACGTCGACGACCAGGCCCTCCTCGGACGAGGTGGTCAGGAAGCCGTAGTCGGCCATCCAGTCGTCGTTGAAGATCTTCGACAGGTAGCCGCGCCCGCCGTCGGGCAGCAGCACCACGACCACGTCGTCCTTCTGCGCACGGGCCGCCACCTGCAGCGCCGCCACGACCGCCATGCCGCACGAGCCGCCCACCAGCAGGCCCTCCTCGCGGGCCAGGCGGCGGGTCATGTTGAAGGAGTCCTTGTCGGAGACCGCGATGATCTCGTCGCAGATCGTGGTGTCGTAGGTGGCCGGCCAGATGTCCTCGCCGACCCCTTCAACCAGGTACGGCCGGCCTGACCCGCCCGAGTACACCGAGCCCTCGGGGTCAGCGCCGATGATCTTCACCTGGCCGCCGGAGATCTCCTTGAGGTAGCGGCCGGTGCCGCTGATCGTGCCGCCCGTGCCCACGCCCGCCACGAAGTGGGTGATGCGGCCCTCGGTCTGCTCCCACAGCTCCGGCCCCGTCGAGTAGTAGTGGGAGTCGGGGTTGTTCTGGTTGGTGTACTGGTCGGGCTTCCAGGCGTTCGGGATCTCCCGGGCCAGGCGGTCGGAGACCGAGTAGTAGGACTCGGGGTGGTCCGGCGAGACGGCCGTCGGGCAGACCACGACCTCGGCCCCATAGGCGCGCAGGACCGCGATCTTGTCCTGGGCGACCTTGTCCGGGACCACGAAGACGCACCGGTAGCCCTTGGTCTGCGCCACGATGGCCAGGCCCACGCCGGTGTTGCCGGAGGTCGGCTCGACGATCGTGCCGCCCGGGCGCAGCGCGCCCGACTGCTCGGCGGCCTCGATCATGCGTACGGCGATGCGGTCCTTGACCGAACCGCCCGGATTGAAGTACTCGACCTTGGCGAGCACCTGGGCGGGCAGGCCGGCGGAGACTTTGTGCAGCCGGACGAGCGGAGTGTTCCCCATCAGCTCGACCAGGGAATCGTAAACGCGCACCGCGGTGTTCACCTTCTTTACCGAAGCTTGGTCAGCTTGCCAGCAGCCGAGATCCCCAGAGGGTGGCGGGCGCTCGGCTAGTTTCAGACAAACGCTACCGCCGAGTGTGGTTGAGGGGGGCACACCACGTGATCTGGACACCGGGGGTGGCGCGGGCGGCTCGCAGGATCGCGACCGCCGCAGCGCTCGGAGGCGGGGGCCTGACGGCCCTGGGAGCAACGGCCTACGGCCTTTTGATAGCCGAGAGTCTGGTGGCGCGCAAGGTGATCGGGCGCCCGCACGGCATGGACGGCCCATCTGCGGACGGGACCTATGGCGACTTTTCCGGCGAGCCGATCAGGATGGTCATGCTCGGCGACTCCACCTCGGTGGGGCTCGGCGTGCGCGACCCGGCCAAGACGCCGGGCGTCCTGCTGGCCGGCGGGCTGGCCGAGGTGGCCGAGCGGCCGGTGCGGCTGGACGTCTTCGGCCGGTCCGGCGCCCCGTCGGCCCATCTGGGTGAACAGGTGGACCGGGCGCTGCGGGTGCGGCCCGAGATAGCCGTCATCTTCATCGGGGCCAACGACGTGACCACGCAGACGCCGCCGGCGGTAGCCGTACGGCATCTGCAGAAGGCGGTGCGGCGGTTGCGTGAGGCGGGGGCGGAGGTGGTGGTCGGGACCTGCCCGGATCTTGGCACGGTCCAGCCGCTCGCGCAGCCGCTGCGCTGGGTGATGCGGCGCTGGAGCCGCCAGCTCGCCGCGGCGCAGACCGTGGCGGTGGTGGAGGCGGGCGGCAGGACGGTGGCGTTCGCCGACATCCTGGGACCGGAATTCTCTACAAACCCTGACGAAATGTTCGGACCGGATCGTTTCCATCCATCTGACCGAGGTTACGCCCAGGCCGCTTACGCGGTGCTACCTTCTGTATGCGCTGCGTTGGCGCTGTGGCCCGAGCCTCGACCCGCTCGTGGCGATGGGCTGCAACCGATTTACCTAGCGGCGGCCACGGCCGCGGAGGAACCCGGGACCGAGGTCACCGCGACCCGGGTCGCCGGGCGGGCGACCGGCCCCTACGGAAAGTGGGTGACGTTGTTCCGCCGGCGGCTGGGCGCGCTGCTCGACGACGCCTGACCCCGATCACCCTCCGAGCCGATGCCGTCACTCCCCGTCCCCACTGGAGTGGATAGCCCGTGCTCCGACCTCTCGCGATACCGGCCCTCGCCCTCGCGGTGCTCGCCGTCGCCGGCTGCTCCGGCAGCGACGCGGCCACCGCCGAATTCCCCACGTGGCAGAACACCGAGGTCAACGCGGTCAGCCGCATGGCCTCCGCCGGAGGCGTCGTCACGACCACCTCCATGAAGACCGACGGCAGCCTCGAGACCGTCGCCCTCGACCAGAAGACCGGCAAGAAGTTGTGGCAGTACCCGGCCACGATGGCCGGCCGCCTGCCCGGCATGGGCGTCTCCGCCCCCGCCATCGTCCAGGGAGCCGGCGGCAACCCCGTCGTCGTCGCCCTCGACTCGCAGAAGAAGGACCGCTGGAACGCCACCCTGGTCGCCCGCGACGGCCGCACCGGCCAGCAGAAGTGGATCAGGCCCGTCCACTCGACCTTCGGCCCCCAGCGCTGCGGGCCGTACGTCTGCCTGTCCGAGCACACCGCCCTGAGCGGGGCCCGGGTCGTCGTCCTCGACCCGGCCTCCGGCAAGACCCTGTGGAAGCTGCCGGGCATCGCCGAGGTCGAGTGGTCCGACCCCACCCGCGTCCTGCTGCTGCGCCTGGCCGCCAACCCCATGATCGAGTCCTACGAGCTCAAGACCGGCAAGTTGTTGTGGCAGCAGCCGCTGGAGCAGGCGCTCGGCCCCGGCATCGACCTGTCGGGCGGCTGGGCCTTCGGCGCCACCGGCGACAACCTCACCGGCTACGTCGCCCCCTACACCGACCCGCGCACGAAGCAGGTCTCCACCTTCGGCCTGTTCTCCATGCGCATCAGCGACGGCGGCATCAACTGGATGCGTCCTTCCGTGGTGCGCGTGTATCCGAGCGGCAACCCCGGTTACGCCCCGGT
The DNA here is from genome assembly GCF_009760925.1 of Nonomuraea typhae. Lineage (GTDB taxonomy): Bacteria > Actinomycetota > Actinomycetes > Streptosporangiales > Streptosporangiaceae > Nonomuraea > Nonomuraea typhae. The sequence continues at coordinate 364,388 of NZ_VRLV01000006.1, read as the reverse complement.
CGTGCGGCCCGTCGACCTGCAGGGCGCCTACGGCGGCTTCGCCCGCCTCGACGCCGGCAGTGGCCGGGTCGTCGGCCAGATCACCACCGCCCAGGTGCCCGGCTCCGGCTGGTGGCTGGCCTTCCCCGACCGCATGGACAAACTCGGCTTCCTCAAGCACAACACCAAGGGCACGGCCTACGACCTCGCCTCCGGCGAATCCCTGCCGGTCGAGGACGAAACCGGCTGGAGCTTCTGCGTGACCGACCCCAAGCCCCTCGCGCTGCGGGGCCAGGCCCAGGGCTTCTACTCGGTGGCCGCCGTGTGCGAATACGACCTGGCGACCGGCAAACGCACCGCCCGGCCGGGGGCGGCGCCGCCCCCGTGGTTCACCGGCAGCCAGGACGGCTGGCGGCTGTGGCGCGACGAGAAGGGCGCCGTGCATGCGATCAACGACGGCACCCCCAGCGCGCCGGGCATGTACGGCTGAGCGTAGGGTCTGGCGCTCACTTCGCCGGCTTGCTGGCGGGCTTGAACAGGAAGGAGACGGCCTCCATCAGCGGCTTGCGCTGCGTCTTCTGGACGGCGGCGATGCGCCACTGGCCGTCGGCCTCGCGCACGACGGTGTAGGTGGCCAGCTTGCTGAGCTTCTTGGGCGTGCCCTTGGCGACATCGCCGCGGGTGACGACCACGGCGGCGTCGGCGCCGTAGCGGCGGATCCCGACGATCTCCACGGTCAGTTTGGTGCCCTTGAGGAAGCTGTCGAACAGAGCCTGGTGGGCCCGGCCCACTTCGCCGCCGCCCTGGTAGAGGGTGCCGACGAAGGTGACGTCGGTGGCGTCGGCGGTGAAGCAGGCGCCGTAGGCTGCGCCGTCGCCGCGGTTCCACGCCTCCTGGCTGCGGGCGATGACGTCCTGGATGGCGGTGAGGTCGGTGGTCATGAGCGTCTTCCTCTCTGTATCATCTTCCTTTAAGAAGTTTCTTCTTTGAAGATTTTTCTTCTCTAAGGAAGAGATTAGAGAGTGGAGGAATCCGTGTCAACACCTGCCGACGCCGGCCGCGCCTACCGTCGCTACCTCAGCGCGGTCATGGCCCACGGGCACGCCGGCGCACGGGCCTGCGGCCTGGGCGCAAGCGACCTCTACGCGCTGAACCTGCTGGAGCTGACCGGCCCGATGACCCCCGGCGAACTGGGCGCCCGCACCGGCCTGACCACCGGGCCCACCACCCGCCTCATCGACCGCCTGGAGCACGCCGGCTACGTCCGCAGGGCGCCGGCGCCCGACGACCGGCGCAAGGTCCTCGTCGAACCGATCGGCAGACCGGCCCAGCTCGACGAGGTCCTCGCACCCGCCAGGGAGAAGATCGGCGAGATCCTGTCCGGCTACACCCCGGAGCAGCGCGGCGTGCTCTTCGACTACTTCCGGCGGGCCGGTGCGGCCTACCAGGAGGCGGTGGAGGACCTGCGGAAAACCACAGGATGATCGGGTGGCCGCCCTCATGGGACGGCCGCGCCCCGGCCCCTAGCGTCTTCACCCATGATGACGAACCTCTTGATCGCGGCCCTTGTGATGACACCCACTCCCGCCACTCCGGCGGCCGAGTCGAAGGTCCAGGCGATGCTCGACACCCTGGTCCGCGACGACAAGGCCACGGCCGCGCTGATCCGGGTGGACTCCCGGGCCGGAGGCTGGTCGGCCGCGGCCGGGGTGGCGGATCTGCGCACCAAGAAGCCGGCGGACCCGGCCGGCCACTTCCGGATCGGCAGCATCACCAAGACCTTCGCCGCCACCGTGGTCATGCAGCTCGTGGACGAGGGCAAGGTCAAGCTCGACGAGCCGATCGCCCGATACCTGCCCGGCGAGGTGCCCGGCGGAGCGAAGATCACGGTCCGCCGGATCCTCGACCACACCAGCGGGCTCTACGACTACATGCACGAGCCCGGGTACTCCACCAACCGCTGGCGCGGCAAGGACCGCTTCCGCCACTACGACCCGGCCGAACTCCTCAAGGTGGCCTTCGCCGACCCGGCCAAATCCACCGAACCCGGCAAGGCGTGGGCGTACTCGAACACCAACTACGTCGTAGCCGGGCGGCTGATCGAGAAGGTGACGGGCCGGCCGTACGGGAAGGAAGTGGAGCGGCGCCTCCTGCGCCCGCTGAAGCTGACCGGGACCAGCGTGCCCGGTGACCGGCCCGGCCTGCCGTACCCGCACGCGCGCGGCTACGAGCCGGTCGGCGGCAAGCTGGTGGACGCGACGCGGATGAACCCGTCACTGGACGGCGCCGCGGGCGAGATGATCTCGACAGGGAGCGACCTCAACCGCTTCGCCGGCGCCCTGCTGGGCGGCAAACTGACCAGCGCCCGCTCGCTGGCCGCGATGCGGACCACGCAGGAGACCCAGGCGGGCTTCCGGTACGGCCTGGGCCTGCAGCAGTACCCGCTGCCCTGCGGCAAGTCCGTCTGGGGGCACAGCGGCGAGCTCATCGGCTACCTGACCTTCACCTTCGCCACGGAGGACGGCACCAGGATGACCCTGTCGGTGAACCCGGGCACCCGTCAGGGCACGACGGAGGACCTGTTCGGCATCGCCGCGACGATCTTCTGCTGACCGGCGCCGGCGGCATCTCGGTCTGGGAGGTGGTCCGGGCATCCCTCGCGTTCGCCGGCGGAGCCACTGAAATATAGTTCTAGGGAATCCCAACCGAGGAGGGGCACCCATGCCTGAGGCTGTCATCGTCGCGACCGCACGCTCGCCGATCGGCCGTGCCTTCAAGGGGTCGCTCAAGGACATCCGTCCCGACGACCTGACCGTGCAGATGATCAAGGCGGCTCTGGCCAAGGTGCCGCAGCTCGACCCGGCCACGATCGACGACATCATGCTGGGCTGCGGCCTGCCCGGCGGCGAACAGGGCTTCAACATGGCCCGCGTGGTCTCGGTCATGCTCGGCCTCGACACCGTGCCCGGCACCACCATCACCCGCTACTGCTCCTCCTCGCTCCAGACCACCCGCATGGCCTTCCACGCGATCAAGGCCGGGGAGGGCGACGTGTTCGTCTCGGCCGGCGTGGAGACCGTCTCGCGCTTCGTCAAGGGCAACTCCGACGCCACGCCGTGGCCGCAGGACAGCGCCGAGAAGAAGCCCGAGCTCGAGAACCCGATCTTCGACGACGCCCGCGCCAGGACGGGCGCGTTCGCCGCCGGCGGCCAGACCTGGGCCGACCCCCGCGAGAACGGCGCCATCCCCGACATCTACATCGCCATGGGCCAGACCGCCGAGAACCTGGCCCAGCTCAAGGGCATCAGCCGCCGCGAGCAGGACGAGTTCGGCGTCCGCTCCCAGAACCTCGCCGAGAAGGCGCTGGCCGACGGCTTCTGGCAGAAGGACATCACCCCCGTCACCCTCCCCGACGGCACCGTGGTCAGCAAGGACGACGGCCCCCGAGCCGGCACCACCTACGAGGCGGTCGCAGGGCTGAAGCCCGTCTTCCGCCCCGACGGCACAGTCACGGCCGGCAACTGCTGCCCGCTGAACGACGGCGCCGCCGCCGTGATCGTCATGAGCGACACCAAGGCCGCCGAACTCGGCATCACCCCTCTGGCCCGCATCGTCTCCACCGGCGTCACCGGCCTGTCCCCCGAGATCATGGGCCTCGGCCCGGTCGATGCCTCGAAGATGGCGTTGTCGCGCGCCGGGATGGCCATCGAGGACGTGGACCTGGTCGAGATCAACGAGGCGTTCGCCGCCCAGGTCATCCCGTCGTACCAGGACCTGGGCATCGACCTCGACCGCCTCAACGTCAACGGCGGCGCGATCGCGGTCGGCCACCCGTTCGGCATGACCGGCGCCCGCATCACCTCCACCCTGATCAACAGCCTGCAGCACCACGACAGGTCCATCGGCCTCGAAACCATGTGCGTGGGCGGCGGCCAGGGCATGGCCATGCTCCTGGAGCGCCTGTCCTGACCACCTCTCAGCACTGCTGACAGGGATACGCGGGCCGGCCGGCCCGCGTATCCAGGGTCCCGGAAGGCGCTGTGCGGGCGCCTCTGGCCGATGGCTGGTCCAGGTCCGGGAACGGGCCGGCAATCCCCAGAAGGGCCGATTGCGGCCCGCCGTACGCCATCCCCGGACCCTCGCCTGCCCTCCGGACGCCGCACAAGCCCCGCCGGGCGCGCCGTCGGGGGCTAGCCGTGGAGGTCGGGGCCCGCGCGGGTGAGGGCTACGCGGACGATGACGCGCTGGTCGCGGATCATGGCGGCGCGGTAGTCGTCCCAGTCGGGGTGTTCGCCGGAGATGTCGCGGTAGTACGTGACCAGGTGCTCCATCGCGTCGGGCAGGGAGATGATCTCGGCCTGACCTTCGATCTGGATCCAGTCGCCGTAGAAGCCGTCGGTGAACACGCAGAGCGCGACGCTGGGGTCGCGGCGCATGTTGCGGGTCTTGGCAGCGGTCTCGCGGGTGCTGATGACCGCGTGGCCGTCCGTGTCCACGCCGACCGTCACCGGGGACATCTGCGGCCGGCCGTCACGGTGGCGGGTCAGCAGGACGGCGTGGTGGTGCTCACGGAGGAAGTCGAGTGCCTTGGCTGTGTCCATACAGACATGATCGCGCGCCCGTACCGAGGTGGCACGGGCGCGAAGGTTGGGGTTCGGGCTTTCTAGATGAAGCCCATGCGGTTACGGCGGTGCCGCTCGTGCTCGAACACGATTGCGGCGGCGTAGCCGTGGGTCAGCCCGTGCTCGTCGGCAAGCCAGTTGGCCCGCTCGTCGCACCTGAGGAAAGCCGGGCCGTTGTCAATGGCTTGGAACCACTCTGGGAGTTCGCGTCCCGTGATCGTCGGGACCCTGGCGATGAGCTTTGTCTGCGTCTCCGGTGAGTGGTTCAAGGACATGGGCACCTCCACGGATTCGGGTCCTTTGAATGACACTGCAACACCAGGTCGGGAAGTGCAACCCCCAAATCGGAAGCGTTTTGTGACTTTGTGGTCGCACACAGAGAAGGCCCCGCCGGTCGGCGGGGCCTCCTTCCGTTCACCTTCCCTTAAACGATCAGTCGTCTCCGGAGAAGTAGCTGACGAAGCGGAGCACCTCGAGGTAGATCCACACGAGGCTCAGCGTGAGGCCGAAGACGCACTGCCAGGCGAACTTCTCCGGAGCGCCCTGCTTGACGCCCTGCTCGATGGAGTCGAAGTCGAGCAGCAGGAAGAAGCAGCCGAGCAGGATCATCGCGGCGCTGAAGATGATGCCGATCGGGCTGTCGGTGCGCAGGCCGAGGCCGCCGCCCACGAAGAAGGAGGCGATCCAGTTGACCAGCATCAGGCCGAGCGCGCCGATCGCCGCGGCGATGACGAACTTGACCAGCTTCGGCGTGACGCGGACGATCCGCAGTGTGTAGACGGCCAGGACGCCGAGGAAGGCCATCATGGTGCCGACCACCGCGTTGAGCACGATGCCCGGGTAGCGCGCCTCGAAGAAGCTACTGAGCGCGCCGAGGAAGACGCCCTCGAAGATCGCGTAGCCGAGGATGAGCGCCGGGTTCGTGCTCTGCTTGAACGAGGCGATCAGTCCGAGGACCAGCGCCACGATCGCCGAGCCGACCGCCACGCCGAGCGGCACCTTGAGGACCCAGGCGGCGCCTGCCGCCGCGACGAGCACACCCAGGGTGATGAAACCTCGGATGACGACGTCGTCAAGGGTCATCGTCCGCGTGGCGGGCCTGGCCGGCGGAGCGTACGACGGCGCGTCGTACATGTTCTGCAGGTGATCCGGCGTGGGTGCCGGCCCTGCCCAGCCCTGCCCTTGGGTATTGCGGGACCTGCTGAAGACGGGGTTCTTGCTTTCCATCGCTGCCTCCACGCTGCGACCAGTGCGGCCAGCCTAGGGGACCGAGCGTCGTAGAGGTCAACTCCCGCTCGGATCTATGTGCATTCGAGACTCCACTAACGAGTGAAGCCGGTCCAGAGTTCCCGGGGCCAGAGCGACGCGCCCGGCGGCCCGCGCGGGACCCGCGCCGGACCCGGTCCGCCCGGCTCGGGCGGGGCGGTGCTTACGTAAATGGGAGTTGTAATTACACAGAGAATTCACCCTACGTGTCTTTGCAGGTCAGAGGCTGGAAATGGACGGTGCCCCCGGCGGGATTCGAACCCGCACTACAACCCTTTTAAGGGGTTTGCCTCTGCCATTGGGCTACGGGGGCGCCGCAATCATACGAAAGGGACCATGCCTCCGAGGAGCACAACTTTGTATCAGGCGTCACAACTGTGATGTCTGCGGTGAAGTGATAGGACTCCTGGCACTCTGTCTAGGAAGAGCAGACCGTCCAGATGGTCCAGTTGGTGCTGAATACAGCGGGCTTCGAAGGCGTCGGCCTCGATGGTGACAGACTCCCCCGAACCGGGCAGCGCGCCCTCGACGACGATGCGGGTCGCGCGCGGGATGTCCGCGGTCAGACCGGCGATCGAGGCACAGCCCTCGCGGCCGTGCTCCCAGCGGGAAGCCTCCACGAGCCGCGGGTTGACCAGCACGACCTCGCCCGCGGCCGAGCGGATGCGCGGGTGGCTGCGGGCGTCGAAGGCGATCATCCGGTACGGCAGGCCGATCTGCGGGGCGGCCAGGCCCGCGCCCGTCTCCCGCTCGCGCAGGGTGGCCACGAGGTCGGCGGCGGCCGAGACCGCCTCGGGGGTGTCCGCCTCGACCCGCTCCGCCTGCCGGGACAGCACGGGGTCGGGGGCCCGCCGGATCGGCCGCGCCGTACCACCCGAAAAGGTGCACTCCGGGAGCGACAGGGGCTCGGTGTGGTCGGTAGTCACAGGAGGTCCGGTTCCATCGGGCGGAAGGTGATCTCGGAGTCGAGTCCCGCGCCCACGGCGGCCAGGCGGCGCATCAGGCCCGCCACGTCCACCTCGGCGGGCAGGTCGACGTCGGCGATGAGCACGTAGAGGCGGCCGGTGAGGCGGGTGCTCATGCCGGTGATGTTGCCGCCCACCGAGGCCAGCACGGCGCTGATGGCCGAGATGATGCCGGGACGGTCGGGGCCGTGAACGGTCAGGACGTAGCCCAGGCCGGTGCCCGGGCAGCCGAAGTCGCGCCTGGCCTCGACCGCCGAGACCGTCACCACCAGCTCGGGCGCCGACAGGTGCCGACGCAGCTCCTCGGCGTCGAGGTCGCCGGAGACCAGCAGCATCATCGCCACGTGCCCGCCGAGGAGCGTCATCGTGGAATCCTGGATGTTGGCGCCGCACTCGGCGAGCGATCCCGTCACCGCGGCGATCACGCCTGGCCGGTCGACTCCGAGCACCGTCACCGCGGAGAGCCCCAACCCAGGATTCCCTTCTCGATCACGCCACGCGGCGCATGGTCGCCACGGCGGCCCTGAACCCGTCCCGCGGGTGCTCCATCTCGCCCAGGGAGATCGTCTCTCGCCTGAAGAAGAGCGCCAGAGTCCAGTCGACGACGACGCGGACCTTGCGGTTCAGCGTGGGCACCCTGGACAGATGGTAGGTGCGGTGCATGAACCATGCAGGGAATCCGCGAAGCTTGACCCCGTAGACGTTGGCCACGCCCCGGTGCAGGCCGAGCCCGGCGACCGATCCGACATACTTGTGCCGGTATTCGACGAGCTTCTGCCCGCGCATGCTGCGCATGATGTTGTCGGCCAGCACCTTGGCCTGCCGTACGGCGTGCTGGGCGTTGGGCGCGCAGTATTCGCCGGGGCTGGTCACGTCGGGCACGCCCGCCGCGTCGCCCGCGGCGAAGGCGTCCTTGACGCCGTCGACCGTGAGCAGCGTGGTGGTCTTGATCCGGCCGCGCTCGTCGAGCGGGAGGCCGCCCCCCGCGGCGACCGGGCTGGGCTTGACGCCGGCCGTCCAGACGAGGGTCTCCGCCTCGAACGTGGTGCCGTCCGACAGCACCACGTGGCCGCCCACGCAGGACTCCAGGCGGGTCTCCAGCTTCACGTCGATGCCGCGCTCGCGCAGCTGCTCCAGCGTCCATTTGCCCATCTCGGGGCCGACCTCGGGCAGGATCCGGTCGCTGGCCTCGACGAGCACCCAGCGGAGGTCCGCGGGCTTGATGTTGCGGTAGTAGCGGGTCGAGTGCTTGGCCATGTCCTCCAGCTCGGCCAGCGCCTCGACGCCGGCGAACCCGGCGCCGACCACGACGAAGGTCAGCGCGCGGCGCCGTACCTCGGGGTCCTCGGTCGACTCGGCGACGTCCAGCAGGTGCAGGACGCGGTTGCGCAGGGCGATGGCCTCGCCCACGGTCTTGAAGCCGATGCCGATGTCGGTCAGGCCGGGGATCGGCAGCGTGCGGGAGATCGAACCGGCCGCCATGACGAGGATGTCGTAGGCGATCTCGCGCGCCGGGCCCTCCAGCGGGTCGAAGGTGACGGTGCGCTCGTTGTGGTTGACCTCGGTCACCATGCCGTTGAGGATGCGGACCTTGGGCAGCACCCGGCGCAGCGGTGCGACCATGTGCCGGGGCGAGAGGTTGCCCGCGGCGGCCTCCGGAAGGAACGGCTGGTAGGTCATGTAGGAGTTGGGGTCGACGATGGTGATGCGCACGCCGCCATCGCGCAGCTCCCTGCGGAGCTTGCGCTGCAGCCGAAGCGCTGTGTAAAGACCGACGTAGCCGCCGCCGACAATCAAGATGTGCTTGTTCATCTTGAGGCACCATCCCTCGTGGAATGCTTGTGAAAGCATTCACAAGCTTACGCCGGTGCCTCCTGAAAAAGCCAATCCCCTGGCCATGGCACACGTCACACTGACAGTTCGACGGCCCTGGCGAACACGTCGTCCAGCATTTCCGCGGTGACCCGGCCGGTGAAAGTGTTCTGCTGGCTGGGGTGATAAGTGCCGAGCAGGGTCACCGGCGTCTCGCGATATGAGACTTTCACCTCCACGCCATGCCCGAACGCCGGCCTGCGCGACGGCAGCGCGTACCCGGCCGCCTTCAACGCCGGCCACATGGCCTGCCAGGCGAACCCGCCGAGCGCCACCACCACCCGCACGCTCGGCGCGCACATCCCCATCTCCGCGGCCAGCCACGGGAAGCAGGCGTCCCGCTCCTCCGTCGCCGGCTTGTTCTCCGGCGGGGCACAGCGCACCGCCGCCATCATCCGCGCCCCGACGAGCTCCTGGCCGTCGCCCGCGTGCGTGCTGGTCTCCTGTACGGCGAGGCCCACCCGATACAGGGAGGCGAACAGCCAGTCACCGCTGCGGTCCCCGGTGAAGATGCGGCCCGTGCGGTTGCCGCCGTGCGCCGCCGGGGCCAGCCCGACCAGCAGGACGCGCGGCTCGGCCGATCCCCACCCGGCGATCGGCCGTCCCCAGTAGGTCTCGGTCGCGAACGCGCGCCGCCGCACGTCGGCGATCTCTTCTCGCCAGGCCACCAGGCGGGGGCACGCGCGGCAGACCGACTGCCTGGCGGCGAGCTCCGTGAGGGTGCTGCTGGTGGCCGCGAGACGGCGCACGTCCGCGGGATCGTGGGCGACCGGCGTGTCAGGGGCGGCGGGGTCGCCGGGCCAGCCGGTGCCGGGCAGGACGAAGCTCATGACCTCGATGGTGCCCGAGTCAGCGGCTCTTGGTCGGCTTCGGGGTGGGGTCCGCGGGCCTGCTTTCCGAAGGAGCGGACTTGCTTTCCGAAGGCGTGGGCATGGCCGTGACCGGGGACGGGCAGGGGGCCGCGGTCGGCGCCGGGGCGATCGGGTTGCCGTTCTCGTCCGGCCTCCTCCTCGAGTCCGTGTCCACCAGAGGCAGCGGGTATCGGTTGAGCACCGGCTCCCCGCAGCCGCGGTCCACCTCGTAGCCCCACCGCTCCGGCTCGGTGACGATGGGCTTGCCGTCCTGGTCGTAGAGGAGCACGTCGGTCAGCGGGGTGCCGTCCTTGGCGTAGGGCTTGATGTTGTAGACCCTCTCGCCCAGCGAGCCGACGGAGGCCATGGTCACCGGCGCCGGAGCGTAGGCCATGGGCTCGTCGGCATAGCCGCTCCCTCCCGCCGCGCCCGTCATGGCGCTGAGGATGGCCACGACGATCAGGGCGTTGGCCGCGCCGGTCACCCAGCGCAGGGCCTGGCCGGCGGCGCGCCTGCCGTACCAGACCGAGCCCAGGATCGCCCCGATGACCAGCAGGACGTCGACGGGGTTCGCGGGCACCACCCGGCTGTAGCCGAGGAACGAGGACACGAGCATGGCCGCCACGTAGCCGCGCAGCACCCACCACCCGGGCCGCAGCTCCGGCAGGAAGTCGGCCACCGCGCGGTAGGGGGCCTGGGCGCGCAGCCAGGTGAGCGCGACGGCGAGCCGCCGGCGGCGCGGGCGGGAGCTCTGCGGCCGGCCCCCGTAGGCGGCCGCGATCTCCTCGGCGTAGCCGGCGGGCGGCCCCAGCCGCTCCTCCAGCGGCCGGTCCGACTCGGCCGCGATCTCCGCGAGGTGGTCGTCCAGGTCCTCCAGGAGCTCCTCGCGGTCGGGGTGGTCGGCCAGTGCCTCACGTACGGCCTGCGCGTACTGGTCCGGGGTCATCGAGCGGTCCCCTCCTTGATCAGGTTCGCCATCGTGGTGGAGAAGGTGGTCCAGGTTCTGGCCTGCTGGGCGTACATGACGCGGCCGATGTCGTTCAGCCCGTAGTACTTGCGATGCGGGCCCTCGTCCGAGGCCACCACGTAGGAGTTGAGGGCGCCGGCCTTGAACAGGCGGCGCAGCGTGCCGTACACGGAGGCGTCGCCCACGTCGTCGAGCCCGGCCTCGCGCAGCCGGCGCACGACGTCGTAGCCGTACCCGTCGCGCTGGTGGAGGACGGCGAGGACGGCGAGGTCGAGCACGCCCTTGAGGAGCTGGCTACTATCCACGCGAAGCACACTACTGCGCATTGCGTAATAGCGGCAACAAGAAAACCGGGCGGCGCCGGTGAGGGCACCGCCCGGTCTCAGCTACCAGGTCCGGCTAACGCACGATCGGAGTGCTGGGCTCGTCGTCCTTGTCGGGAGCCGGAGCCGGCTTCTCGCAGCCGGCGTACGACCGGGTCAAGGAGTCGCTGTTGTTCGGCCCGGAGACCGACAGCGTCACGTGACCACCCTTGCGGGCCTCGCCCACCAGCGCCTTGCTCGGCATCGAGACGGACTCGGAACCGCCGTGGTAACCGAAGTAGGCGGTGCCGCCGGCCACCGTCGTTCCGTTGAGCTGCCAGGAGTACTCGACCCTGGCACGCCCGGTGGACCTGATGACGCCGCTCGCGCTGACCTCACAGGATGCCTGGTTGGTCACGGGCGGCTCCACGCCGGCGACCGAGACCCTCGAGGAGGGGGCCTCGTCCTTGCACCACACCTTGTAGTAGGCGCGGTTGGAGCTCGTGCTGTCCGGGCCGAGAATCTCGAGCACGGCCGAGCCACGGTGGCTGGAACGCGGCGAGATGCCGTAGTACACCCGGCGGGAGTCCCAGACCTTGACGCTGCCGTAGTCGACGACCTCACCGTTGACGACCCAGCGGTAACGCACCCAGGCCGGGTCGCTGACCTTGATCAGGCCGACGAAGTCGATCTTGTCGCCCGGCGTGCAGGGCCCGACGTAGGAGTCGGGGCTCGCCCAAGCGCGCGCCCAGACCTTCGGGTCCTTGTCGGTGCGGACAGGGCCCTTGTGGCAGTTGACCTCGAAGTAACCCTTGCTCGAGGTCACCTTCCGCGGGCTCAGGACCTGGACACGCTCCCAGCCCTGGACATCCCCGTCGAAGTCAATGGAGGTCTTGACGTTGACGTACTTCGTGCCCTTGCCGACGGTGACGGACTTGATCCCGCTCTTGGAACCGTCGCCGTGCAGCCACCGGTAGGAGACCTTCGTCGCCTTCGGCGAGTTGACCTTGATCCTGGAGGTGACGTCGACCTGGACCGGACACGCCCCGTTGTAGTACCGGGGGTTGGCCTGCGGCGTCGAGACCGACACCTTGGGCTTCTTGGAGAACGTGACCTTGGCGGCGGCCGTCGTGGCCTTACCCGCCGAGGCCGTGGCCGCCGATGCCGGGGTGGCCATGAGACCCGACACCATGGCGGCCAGCACGGCGGTGGAGGCGCCGAACGCCGCCACCCTCCGCGCCAACACAGTTGACTTCATGTGAGAGTGCTCCATTCCGTGAGGAACTAGATGCGCTCGGGAACGGTCGCCACGCCGCCACCATCTGTGCACGACAATATGGCAAAGCCCCCGTAAAGCTTCCTCACTTAAGCACAGAACAGATTGCACTCACAATACGAATCAAGCCCGACACTGTATCGATTCCGGCACCTTATCGGGCCAGCGACCACGCAATTCCGTCGAGGATGTCGCGCTCACTCACGATGACCTGGGAAAAGGCGAAGCGGCGCAGGACACGGTCCAGTATCAGCGCGCCGGCCCCGATGACGTCGGCCCTGCCGGGGTGCATCGAGGGAATCGCAAGACGATCACTGTGCGTCATCGAAAGCAGCTTCCGCGTCACTTCGTGAACGTCAGCGGCGGAAATCCGGGAATGATGAATGATAAGGGAATCATAAAACGGCAGGTCGAGCGCGATGCTCGCGACGGTCGTCACCGAACCGGCCAGCCCGACCAAAGTGTTCGCTTTCTGGACCGGCACGGATTGGGCCACCAGGTCGAGCGCCGCCTCGATATCGGCGACCACGGATTCGACCGCGGCGGCCGGCGGCGGGTCGCCCGCGTGCTTCAGATGCCGCTCGAACAACCGCACCGAGCCGATGTCGACCGAGATCGCCCCCTCGACGTGCTCGTCGCCCACCACGAACTCCGTCGAGCCGCCGCCGGGATCCAGCACCAGATACGGCGCGTCCAGGGAGAGCCGGGCCAGGTCACCGGTCGCGCCGGTGAAGGAGAGCTCGGCCTCCTCCGCGCCGGAGACCACCTCCGGCACCACGCCGAAGATCTCGCGCACCCCGTCGACGAAGTCCTGCCGGTTGGCCGCGTCCCTCGTCGCGCTGGTGGCCACCACGCGGGTCGCGCCGGCTCCGTGCCGCTCGATCAGCTCCTGGTAGCGGCGCATGGCGGCGAACGTCCGCTCCAGCGCCTCGGGCGCCAGCCTGCCCGTCCGGTCGACGTCCTGGCCCAGCCGTACGATCTCCATCAGGCGCTCGACGTCGGTGAGCGTGTCACCGGCGAGGTCGGCGATCAGCAGGCGGACCGAGTTGGTGCCGCAGTCGATCGCGGCCACGCGCGTGCTCATACGCAGGGGCCGTCCTTCCACCACTCGCCCAGCTCGTCGAGCGCCTCGCGCCCGAACGGGTTGCCTCCCGGCACCGCCAGCTCGTGCGCGACCAGCGCGTGCAGGCACTTGACCCGCAACGGCATGCCGCCGGTGCTCTGCATGTCGCGCGGCAGCGGCTCCAGGCCCTGCTCCTCGGCCGCCTTGTCGCGGCGGGCGACGTAGTCGTCGTGGGCGGCCTGGTATCCGGCGGCCAGCTCGGGGTCCTCGGCGAGCCTGGCCTGCATCTCACGCATCAGGCCGGAGCCTTCGAGCGTGCCGATGGCGGAGGTCGCCTTCGGGCAGGTCAGGTAGTACAGCGTGGGGAACGGCGTGCCGTCGGGCAGCCTGGGGGCGGTCTCCACCACGTCGGGATTGCCGCACGGACAGCGGTGCGCCACCGCGCGCAGCCCCCGCGGCGGGCGGCCCAGTTGCCGGGCGATCGCCTCGATGTCGCTATTTTCCACTCTTCTCCCCCGTGGGAGCCTTCTGGCCGGTGCCGTTGTCGGCGGCCTCGATGGTCTCCCACAACTTCTGATACCAGGGTGCCGGATCGGCCTGTTGCTGCGCCGCCACCTTCTGCGTGCTCTGCCCGGGCGGCCTGGCGATCACGTAGCACTTCTCGCCCTGGCCGCAGTAGTGCAGGCGCTCCTTGACCGTGCGCTTGGTCCAGTTGGGGTCGCTGATGCGCCTGGCCTCCTCGGCCAGCGCCTGCCGCTCGGCCTCGACCCTGGACTTCTGCGCCTCCAGCTCGGCGATGTGCCGCCGGTTGGAGATGTACTCGCGCACCGGGTAGGCCAGGCTCATCGCGATCGCGCACACCACCACCGCGAGGATGGCGGCCCGTCCGGTCAACTGCGGTCTCTTGGCCAAAGCTTCCCCTTCCGTGCTGGTTCTCGCCTGCGCTCGGGGGTCAGGCGTTCGTACGGCCGGCGCCCGCGTGGACGCCGGCCGTACCGAAACTAGCGCCGGAAGCGCGGGAATGCCGCGCGACCCGCGTAGCGGGCGGCGTCGTCGAGGATCTCCTCGATGCGCAGCAGCTGGTTGTACTTGGCCACGCGGTCGGAGCGGGCCGGGGCGCCGGTCTTGATCTGGCCGCAGTTGGCCGCCACCGCCAGGTCGGCGATGGTGGTGTCCTCGGTCTCGCCGGAGCGGTGGCTCATCATGCACTTGTAGCCGTTGCGGTGGGCCAGGTCGACGGCGTCGAGGGTCTCCGACAGGGTGCCGATCTGGTTGACCTTGACCAGCAGCGCGTTGGCGGCGCCGTCGGCGATGCCGCGCTCCAGGCGCTCGGGGTTGGTCACGAACAGGTCGTCGCCGACGAGCTGCACCTTGTCGCCGAGGGCGGCGGTGATGGCCTTCCAGCCCGCCCAGTCCTCTTCGTCCAGCGGGTCCTCGATGGAGACCAGCGGGTAGTTGGCGACCAGGTCCTCGTAGAAGGCGATCAGCTCGGCGGCCGACAGGCCCTTGCCGTCGATGGTGTAGACGCCGTCCTTGTGGAATTCGGAGGCGGCCACGTCGAGGGCGAGCGCGATGTCCTGGCCGGGGATGTAGCCGGCCTTCTCGATGGCGACGAGGATCAGGTCGAGCGCGTCGCGGTTGGAGGGCAGGTTGGGGGCGAAACCGCCCTCGTCGCCGAGGCCGGTGGCGTAGCCCTTCTCCTTCAGCACGCTCTTGAGCGCGTGGTAGACCTCGGTGCCCATGCGGACGGCTTCCTTGAAGCTCTCGGCGCCGATCGGCGCGATCATGAACTCCTGGATGTCCACGTTGGTGTCGGCGTGGGCGCCGCCGTTGAGGATGTTCATCATCGGCACCGGCAGCACGTGCGCGTTGGGGCCGCCCACGTAGCGGAACAGCGGCAGGTCGGCGCTGTCTGCGGCGGCCTTGGCCACGGCCAGCGAGACGCCCAGGATGGCGTTGGCGCCGAGCTTGGCCTTGTTGGGGGTGCCGTCCAGGTCGATCATGATCTGGTCGATGATGCGCTGGTCCTCGGCCTCGACCCCGTGAAGCTCGTCGAAGATCTCGTCGGTGACCGCGAGCACCGCCTTCTCGACACCCTTGCCGAGGTAGCGCCGCTTGTCGCCGTCACGCAGCTCGACGGCCTCGAACTGGCCGGTGGAGGCGCCGCTGGGCACGGCCGCGCGACCGGTGCTGCCGTCGTCGAGCACCACCTCGACCTCAACGGTCGGGTTACCACGAGAGTCGAGGATCTCGCGGGCGTAGACGACCTCGATGGTAGCCACGTCAAAGCTCCTTGAGTGTCGAAGGGCAGTTTGCTCCCCGAGCCTATCGAGGTCTACCAGTCAGTACGGCTACGGCCCCCGCAGCTCCCAGACCGCGAGTTCTTCCTTTGGTTTGGCGACCACGAGCGATCGCACGCCGTTCATCTGCCCGACGGCCAGCGCCGTGACCGGCCCGTCGGTGATGTCTTCCATGGCGTAGAGGCGCTTGCAGGTGCGGGGGTTCCACACCGTCACCCCGTTCATGCCGGTGACCAGGGCGTTCTTGGTCAGGGCGAAGTCGTCGGCGAGGGCGGACTTGGAAGGGACCTTCACGGTGCAGCGCAGGCGGTTCGTCTTCTGTTCGTACATCCGCACGCCGACTCCGTTGACGCGCACGGCGACCAGCCCGTCCGCCGCCTCGACGCCGGAAGCCTGGGTGGCCGGCACCGTCGTCGCCGGCTTCGCGCCGCCGTCCCAGGGGTCGATCTGCTGCACGACGCCCTTGCTCAGGACCGCGAACACGTCCGTGCCGGCGCCCGCCCACGTCACGTCCGTGACCTCGGGCATGCGGCGCACGCCGCCGTAGTTCTCCTTGGTGGCCAGGTCCCAGACCCGCATGGATCCTTCCGCGCACATGACGTAGGCGGCGGGCCGCTGCTTGACCGGCACCACGGACACCGTGGCGTGTCCCTTGCAGCCCGTGGTGGCCACCACCTGCTTGCCTTTGGCCGGCATCCACGTGCGCACCACGCCGTCGGCCCCGGCCCACACGATCACCGCCTGGTTGCCGACCTTGGTGAACGCCAGCGACGTGACCTTCTTGGTGCCGATGGGCACCTGGTCCAGGAGATCCGCCATGTCCGGGAGCCAGAGCTGGATGCGGCCCTTGGTCTCGTTGGCCACGGCGACGACGCCGCCCACCTCGCCGGTGGAGCCGATCGCGAGCTTGGAGATCGTGTCGCTGTCGTTGCCGAAGGTCACCGGGCCGTTGCCGGCGTTCATCTCGGCGGGCCCGGCCATGTTCCCGCCCTGGCCGGCGTTCCCGCGCGTGAGCAGCCCGATCGCGCCGCCGCCGAGGATGAGTACGGCCACGCCCGCGACGGCCAGCCGCCGCCTGCGCCGCTTGACCCGGCGCGCCGCGGGCCTGGTCTCCTGGGTCCGCTTGGCCAGCGACTTGAGCACCTCGGCCGCGCCCGGCCGGTGGGCGGGGACCTTGGCCAGGCAGGCGGTCAGCACCGAGCGCAGCGGCTCCTCGACGCCGGTCAGGTCCGGGTTGGCGTTGAGGATGCGGTGCATGACGGCCGGGATGGAGTCGCCGCCGAACAACGAGACGCCCGTGGCCGCGTAGGCCATGGTCGAGGCCCAGGCGAACATGTCCGAGGCCGGGGTGACGCTCTCGCCGGAGATCTGCTCAGGGGCCATATAGCCGGGCGTGCCCACGACCGAACTGGTGGCGGTCGTGGCGGAATCGGGGGTGCGCGCCACGCCGAAGTCGATGACCCGCGGGCCGTCGGGGCCCATGAGCACGTTGTTCGGCTTGAAGTCGCGGTGCACGATCTCGGCCTCGTGGATGGCGGCCAGCGACGTGGCGGTGGCCACGGCCAGGGCGAGCAGGTCCCCGCCGCGCAACGGGCCGTTGTCGGCCACGTACTGCTGCAGCGAGGGACCGTCCACGAACTCGCTGACCAGGTAGGGCCGGTCGTCCAGCACCCCGGCTTCCATGACGCGGGCCGTACCGTGTCCCGCGACCTTCTCGGCGGTCTGCGCCTCGGCCAGGAACCTGCGTACGGCGCGGCGGTCGGTGACCAGGCGGGCGTGCAGCACCTTGACCGCGACCTGGCCCCCGTCGGCGTCCTCCCCCAGGTACACCGAGCCCTGGCCACCGTCGCCGAGGACCCCGAGCAGCCGGTATCCGGCGACCTCGCGAGGTTCCCCCGATCTCAGACGGCGCACCTCTACCATGCGCAACTCCCCCCGTATAACCCGAACGATACTTACATCTCCCGATATATCCCGCCACTCGAGTTGCTCTAATGGGTCCCATGGACCGCACTCTCGCCCAGCGCCTGATGCACTCCGCCGCGCTGCCCGCGATCTACGAACGCCTCTGGCGGCCCGCGCTCCTCGGCCTGGCCAAAGGGCCGCTCGGCCCCACCATGGCGCAGGAGATGACGCTCCTGCGCGGCATGCTGGCCCTCGCCCCCGGCGCCCGGGTGCTCGACGTCGCCTGCGGCCCCGGCAACGTGGCCAGGGCGCTGGCCGCCCACGTCGGCGACACCGGCCGGGTCGTCGGCCTGGACGCCTCGCCCACGATGCTGGCCAAGGCGTCGAGCGAGTCCGCCCGGTACGTCTACCGCGACCGGCTGCGGTTCGTCCGGGCCGACGCGGTCGAGCTGCCCTTCCGCCCCGCATCCTTCGACGCCGTGTCCTGCTTCGCCGCCCTCTACCTGTTCGACCGGCCCTTCGACGCGCTCGCCGCCATGGCGGGAACGCTGCGGCCCGGCGGCCGCCTGGCCATCATGACCACCCGCCGCGCGCCGCTGCTCGGGCCGCTGAACGAGGTGTTCGGGCAGGTCAGCGGGGTGCGGATGTTCGGTGACGCCGAGGTGGAGTCGGCGTTCGGCCGGCTCGGGCTGACCGGCGTGACCCGCAGGACCACCGGGCTCATCCAGTTCGTATCCGGACAGCGCCCCGTCAGCTAGGCGCCGCGCGTCTCCCAAGCGTGCTTAAGCACAGTCCGTCTCTCAAGCGTGCTTAAGCGCCGTCCGTCTCTCAAGCGTGCTTAAGCGCCGTCCGTCTCTCAAGCGTGCTTAAGCGCCGCGCGTCTCCCAGGCGTGCACGCGGTCGCGGTAGTCGCGGGCCGCGGCGCGCAGCTCGGCCTCCGGGTCCAGGCCCGCCTCCTGCGCCCTCTTGACCAGGTCGAACAGCTCACGTGCCACCCCCTGGCCCACGGCGTACGACAGAGCCTCCGGCGCCCCCGACCGCTCCGCCCGGCGCACCAGCTGCGCCGCCAGCGACAACGACGGCTGGCCCATCGGCACGCCGTCCAGGACCGACCCGGTGCCCTTCTCGGCCCGCTCGGCGGCCTTGATGGCCTCCCAGTTGTCGTTCACCTCGTCGGCCGTCTCGGCGCGCACGCTGCCGAACACGTGCGGATGGCGCCTGACCAGCTTCTCGACGATGCCCTCCGCCACGTCGTCGATGTCGAACGACTCGGCCACCTTCGCGTGGAAGACCACCTGCAGCAGCAGGTCCCCGAGTTCCTCGCGCAGCGCCGGATAGTCGCCGTCCTCGATCGTCTCCAGGACTTCGTACGCCTCTTCGAGCAGATACGGCACCAGCGTCTCGTGGGTCTGCTTGCGATCCCACGGGCACTCGGCGCGCAGCCGCTCCATCACGCCGACCAGGTCGAGCATCCGGGCGCCCGGCAGGTCGTAGGAGCCGGGCACCACCTCGATCACCGGCGGCTCCTCCAGCGCCAGCGCCGCGTGCCCGGCCGCGCGCAGGAAGTTCTCGTCGTCACCGGCCAGCCAGACGAGCGTGCCCTCGACCGCCCGCCGTACCAGGACAGCGGGGTCCTGCGGGCCGACGGTCACCACGACGCCCGCCTCCGTCAGGTAGGGCAGTTGCGGGTGATCGGCCGCGGCGGTCAGCACCTCGCCCGCGCGCAGCGCCTGCCACGCCTGGTGGCTGAGCAGGCCCGGCGCGACCCTGGGCGAGGTGGTGACGACGATGAGCGGCATCGCTCAGCCCTGCGGCTGCTGCGCTTGCGGCTGCTGGGTCGGGGTGAGCTTGCCGAAGCGGCCCGTGTCGAGGAACATCGACGGGTTCTCCTGCGTCGGCTGGGTGTTGACCTTGCCGTAGCGGGGGCTGTAGGTGACCTTGACGGCCTCGAAGTCCTTGCGGAGCGCGTCCAGGGCCTGCTGGTTCTGCGGGCCGCCGAGCTTGTCGACGATCTTCCTGACGGACAGCTCGCCCCGCAGGTAGTCACGGGCGTCGCCGGGCGGCACGCCCTTGGCCAGCAGGTTGATCTCGGGCGACTGCTGCTGGCCCGGGTCCTTCAGCGCGGCGTCGATCTCCGACTCGTTCACCTGCACGCCGTGCTTGGCCGCGAGCTGCCGGTAGACGGACTCGTTCGTCATGCGATACAGGACGAACTGGCTGAGCGGCACCCGAAGCGCACTGGCGTCGAGACGCGCCGCGGTCAGCGCCTGCTCATACTGCTTGACCTCGGCGTTGAGGTCCTTCGCGGCAATGCGCTCATTCCCCACGATCGCGGCGGCGCCCGCCTCGATCGGGTTGGCGCAGGCGGTCAGCGCGACGCCTGCCGCGGCGGCGGCCAAGGCCACTCGAATCGACTTCACGTGCATCCCTTCCGACAAAAACCGCGGCTAGCTTACCCGTGCGGGCTCGAGGAACATCGCCTCGACCAGGTCCTCGCACCATTTGAGCAGGTTGAGGTCGCGAAGCGGCTGCCCGCCGACCGGCTTGGTCTTGGGCATCGGCACCAGCAACGTCTCCGCCGCCTGCTTGTAGATCGCGCTCTTGTACAGCCGATCGAGCCGGACCTGCTGCGACTCCTTCAGCACGACCGGGCCGAACTTGATGTTCTGCCCCTGCAGGGTGACGTCGGTCAGCCCCGCCTGCCGCGCCCTGAGCCGGAACCTGGCCACCTCCAGCAGGTTCTCCACCTCCATGGGCGGCTTGCCGTACCGGTCGGTCAGCTCGTCGCGCACCTCGTCGATGGTGACGTCGGCGGCGATAGCCGCGATCCGCTTGTACGCCTCCAGGCGCAGCCGCTCGGAGGTGACGTAGTCGTGCGGGATGTGCGCGTTGATCGGCAGCTCGACCTTGACGTCCTGCTGCTCGGGCACGGCCTCCTGCCCCGACAGCTTCGCCTTCTGCTCTTGTACGGCTTCCGCCATCAGCCGGACATACAGATCGAAGCCCACGCCGGCGATGAACCCGGACTGCTCGGCGCCCAGCACGTTGCCGGCGCCGCGGATCTCCAGGTCCTTCATCGCCACATACATGCCCGCGCCCATCTCGGTGTGCTGGGCGATCGTGGCCAGGCGCTCGTGCGCGGTCTCGGTGAGCGGCTTCTCCGGCGGGTAGAGGAAGTAGGCGTACCCGCGCTCGCGCCCCCGGCCGACCCGCCCGCGCAACTGGTGGAGCTGGGACAGGCCGTAGTTGTCCGCCCGGTCGACGATCAGCGTGTTGGCGTTGGGCACGTCCAGGCCGGACTCGACGATGGTCGTGGAGACCAGCACGTCGTACTCGCGCTCCCAGAATCCCACCATGATCTTCTCGAGCTGGTGCTCGTTCATCTGGCCGTGGGCCACCGCGACGCGCGCCTCCGGCACCAGCTCCTTCAGCCGGGCGGCGACCCGGTTGATCGAGGCCACCCGGTTGTGCACGAAGAAGATCTGGCCGTCGCGCATGAGCTCGCGGCGGACGGCGGCGGCGATCTGCTTCTCGTCGTAGGGGCCGACGAAGGTGAGGATCGGGTGCCGCTCCTCCGGAGGCGTGAGGATCGTGGACATCTCGCGGATGCCGGTGAGTCCCATCTCCAGCGTGCGCGGGATCGGCGTGGCCGACATCGCCAGCACGTCCACCTGCGTGCGCAGGTGCTTCATGGCCTCCTTGTGCTCGACGCCGAAGCGCTGCTCCTCGTCGATGATGATCAGGCCGAGGTCCTTGAAGCGCACCTCCGGGCTGAGCAGGCGATGGGTGCCGATGACCAGGTCCACCGCGCCCGAACGCAGCCCCTCCAGCGTGCCCTTGACCTCGCCGTCGCTCTGGAAGCGGGAGACCGGCTTCAGGGTGACGGGGAAGCTGGAGAAGCGCTCGGTGAACGTGGACATGTGCTGCTGCACCAGCAACGTCGTCGGCACCAGCACCGCGACCTGCTTGCCGTCCTGCACCGCCTTGAACGCCGCCCGCACCGCGATCTCGGTCTTGCCGTAGCCGACGTCGCCGCAGATGAGACGGTCCATGGGCACGCCGCGCTCCATGTCCCGCTTGACCTCGTCGATCGCCTCGAGCTGGTCGCCGGTCTCGGCATAGGGGAAGGCGTCCTCCATCTCCCGCTGCCACGGCGAGTCGGCCGCGAAGGCATACCCCGGGCTGGCCATCCGCGCGCTGTAGAGGCGGATCAGCTCTCCGGCGATCTCCTTGACCGCCTTCTTCGCCTTCGACTTGGCCTTGGCCCAGTCGGCGCCGCCCATCCGGTTGAGCGTGGGCGCCTCGCCGCCGACGTAGCGGGTGACCTCGTCGAGCTGGTCGGTGGGCACGTAGAGGCGATCGCCCTTGGCGTACTCGATGACCAGGTACTCGCGGGTGGCGCCCTGGACGGTGCGCTGCACCATCTCGATGTAGCGGCCGACGCCGTGCTGCTCGTGGACGACGTGGTCGCCGACCTTGAGCTGGAGCGGGTCGACCATGTTGCGCCTTCTGCTGGGCAGGCGGCGCATGTCCTTGGTGGACGCCTTCTGGCCGACCAGGTCGAGGTGGGTCAGCACGGCCAGGTTGCCGGTGATGAACCCGTGCTCGATCAGCCCGGTGGTGACGTGGACGACCTTGGGCTCCGGCGCCTTGTCCAGGAATTTCTGCAGACGGGCGGGAACGTCCACGCCCTTGAGCAGCTCCACCATGCGCTCGGCCGAGCCCATGCCCTCGCTGAGCAGCACCACGGCCTTCTCCTCGGCCAGCCACCCCTTGATGTCGGCCAGCGCCCGCGCCGTGTCGCCCCGGTACGCCTCGGAGTCCTGCGCGTCCAGCTCCACCCCCGAGCCGAACGGCGCCAGCGTCCACCACGGCTGCCCCAGGGCGTCGGCGTGCTCCCGCACCTCCTCCAGCGTGCGGAAGGCCGCCGCCCCCAGATCGATCGGCGCCTCGCCGCCGGCCGCCGCGTTGATCCAGGACGCCTCCAGGAACTCCTGCGACGTGCGCACCAGCTCCTCGGCCCGCCCCCGGATCCGCTCCGGATCACACACGAACACCGCCGACCCCTTCGGCAGGTGATCGACCAGCAGATCCATCTCCCCGGCCAGCACCGGCGCGAACGCCTCCATGCCCTCGACCGGCGAGCCCTCGGCAAGCTGATCGAGCACCTCGGCCAGCGAAGGATGCTCCTCGGCCAGCGCCCTGGCCCGCTCCCGCACCTCCGGCGTCAGCAGCAGCTCACGGCACGGCGGCGCGAACAACCCGTCCTCGGCCGCCTCCAGGGACCGCTGGTCGGCCACCTTGAACCAGCGGATCTCCTCGACCGTGTCACCCCAGAACTCCAGCCGCAGCGGATGCTCCTCGGTCGGCGGAAACACGTCCAGCAGCCCGCCCCTGACCGCGACCTCGCCACGCCGCTCCACCATGTCCACCCGGTGGTAGCCGTTGGTGACCAGCCGCTCCACCACCTCGTCCAGGTCGGCGTCGTCACCCGCCCGCAGCCGGATCGGCTCCAGATCCCCCAGCCCCTGCACGACGGGCTGCAACAACGCCCGCACCGGCGCCACGATCACACTCAACGGCCCCGCCGCCTGGTCACCCTCGACCGGGTGCGCCAGCCGCCGCAACACCGCCAGCCGCTGGCCCACCGTGTCGCTGCGCGGAGACAGCCGCTCGTGCGGCAGCGTCTCCCAGGCGGGGAACACCGCCACCGTGCTCGGCTCGATGAGGCTGGTCAGCGCCGAGGCCAGATCCTCGGCCTCCCGCCCGGTGGCGGTGACGGCCAGCACCGTACGCCGTTCGTGCCCGGCCAGCGCGGCCACGCCGAACGGCCGCATGGCCGCGGGCGCGACCAGCGCGACATCCCCGCCCTCCTCGAGAGCGGCGGTCAACTTGGGATCGGCGGCAACAAGGTCAAGCAGTCCGGAAAGACTCATCCACAGCCCCACGCAAATGATCGCCCCCGACCAACCGCCAAGGGCAACACGACTACCCCCGGCCTCATGTCGGTCGCGGGGGTCCTCCCCCAGCCTACTGGCTCCTCCGCGCGGGGCTGGGGGGAGCTGATTCTTTACGGCGGAGCCGACCAGACACCACCCGCCGACGTGCGCGAGCGCCGATCGTGGGGATCGCTTCTCACGTCGGACACACGCACCCCCGCAACGGCGCCCGTTTCCGGCCTGGGTGGTTGAGAGGCCGGTCGGCCGGAGGGTGGCCGTGGGGCCGGTCGCCCGGAGGGTGGCCGTGGGGCCGGTCGCCCGGAGGGTGGCCGTGGGGCCGGTCGCCCGGAGGGTGGCCAGGAGGCAAGTCAGCCCAAGGGCGGGCCGAGGGTTGGTTAGCCGGAGGTGGCTGCGAGGTTAGTCGGCTGGGGGCAGGAGGGCTTCCGCGCCCACCGTGGCGAAGCCGGCGGCGGTGAAGGCGCGGACGCTGGCCGCGTTGGCCGGGGCGATCTGAGCCCAGAGGGGTTCGGGGGCCAGGTGCCGGGCGGCTCGGGCGAGGATCCGGCCCAGGCCGCGGCCCCGGTGTTCGGGGGCCACCTCCACCGCCACCTCCCAGCGCCCGGCCAAGCCCCGGCCCAGCACGAGCAGTCCGCCCTCGCATCCCCAGGCGCGCACGTCGTCCCTGTGCCGGTGGGCCCGCGCGACTCTCGGGTGGGCGCGCCTGGTGACCTCGGTCAGCGGCACGTCCGGCTCGCCCGGCAGCGGGTGGGCGAGGAAGAGGACGTCGACGTTGTCCACGCGGCGGCCGGTCTTGCGCTCCAGGGCGCGCAGGAAAGGCGGGTTCAGCGGGGCGGACAGGTCGCCTTCTGACAGGCGGGCACGCAACCACACCGGGTGCAGATCGGCGAAGACGACGGCGTGGGCGGTGAAGCCGAGGACGCCGAGGTCCCGGGAGGAGGGTTGCGGGAAGAGGTCCACGGAACCGTCCGGGGCAGGCAGGTTTCCCGCCGCCACACCGTCAAGCAGGTCCTTCAGCGTCTCCACTCCGACATTTCACCAGAATTCTCCCTTGCTCCCCGGTTACGACTCGGTCCCGATTCCTCCCGCTGGTTTGACTTGACCACCCAGGCACGCGGCCACGGAAAGGACGTGACCAGCCCAGGCTGGGGCAGGACAAGCCCGAGCCGGGAGGACGACAATCCACCGGCCGCGTGACCATCCATGCGAGAGACCTGCCCACCTGGCGGGGTTTAACCACCCAGGCCGGAAACGGGCGCCGTTGCGGGGGTGCGTGTGTCCGACGTGAGAAGCGATCCCCACGATCGGCGCCCGCGCACGTGGGCGGGTGGTGCCTGCTTGGCTTCGCCGTAAAAGATCTTCCTTGCCGCAGAGACCGCGCCCGCAAGCAGAACGCAGGGACACCCACAGCGCGCGGAGAGGGCGCTTGAGAGATGTGGAGAGAAGGTACGGCGAAGGGGTGAGAAATACGCCACTAAGCGCAAGCAGTTGATTACTGTTAGTGACATGTCAGAGGTGCGTATCGTCGCTCCGCGCGGCGACCTGTTTGGGCAGCGGATTCGCGAGCAATGGACCGAGCAGCTGGGGCGGCGGCTCGACATCCTGCTCGCCGGGTGCGGGCATGACGAGCAACTCGTGCTGGAGCGCATCGAGACCCGGGTGACCGGCGTCGACGTGGAGCTGCCGGCGATTCGGACGATCATGGAGAGCCGGCACGATCTGGCCGCGTGGGCGCTGGGCGACATGCGGTCGGTGCCGATGCCGCCGCGGTCGTTCGACGTGATCCGGCTGACGTTCCTGCTGGAGCGGATCGAGCACGCCGAGCTGGTGCTCGACCGGATGCTGCAGGCGCTGCGGCCGGGCGGGCTGATCCTGCTGCGGATGCGCGACCGCGACTCCGCCTACGGGTGGTGCGACCGGGTCACGCCGGGGTGGCTGCGCAGGCTCGTGTGGAAGCGGGTCGTCGCGGAGGGCACGCCGGGGCCGCTGCCCGCCGTCTACGAGGCGGTCACCTCGCGTGACGGGATGCACGCGTTCTGCCTCACCCGCGGGCTGATGATCACCGACGACGAGACGGCGACCACCGGGCCGGCGATGGGACGGATCGGGAGCGCGGCCGTCGCGCTGGTGGACAAGCTCACCCGCGGCCGGCTCCCGTCCTCTCATGACGAGGTGACCATGGTCATCCGTAAACCTCAGAACCATTTCGCCAGGCTCATCTAGGCGTGAGCACCCACTGCCACGCGCCGTCCTCCTGGCTGTTCTGGTAGCCGGTGAGCTGGGTCTTCTCGGTGCCGTCCACACCGATCAGCACGAGCGCGCCGACGAACTCGCTGGGGCAGTCGTCCTTGCACCTCACGGCGATGACGCTCTCGTCGTCGGCCCAGGCGTGCAGCTGGAGCGCCTGCTGCCGGCCGGCCACCCGGCCCGTCGCCACGTCGGTGATCCGGGTGGGCAGGCCCGCCTCGCCGAGGAGCAGCTTGCCGTTGGGCGAGAGCGCGGCGACGTTGGCGTCGGAGAAGTGCTCCTGGAGCGCCTCGTGCGGCCGTCCGTCCAGGGAGTAGTAGAGGAACCGGGGTCCGCCGACGAGTTCCCAGACCAGCGTGCCGTCGAGGCTCCACGAGAAGTCGTTGCCCCGTACGAGGTCCTCGTTCAGAGGCAGCGGCCGGAAGTCCACCTTCTTCGCCGGCACGTCCACGACGACGAAGCCGGTGCGGTCCGAGTCGACGGCCATCCGGGAGTTGGCGTCCACCCGTTCCCAGCGCCCAGGGTAGTCCGTGTAGGCGGTGGCCAGCAGCTTCGTGCCGTCGGGTGACCACTTCAGGCCCATGACGTCCCGGCCCAGGTCAATCCAGGTCAGGAACTGCCGCGTGGTCAGGTCGAGGATGCCGACCCGGCGCCCCATCACCTCACCCTCCAGCACCGCGGCCACCTGCAGCCCGGGCGCCACGTCCACCCACGCGTAGGGCGTCTTCTCGTAGGTGCCGGTCTGCGGGTCGAGCAGCCACCAGGTACGGCGGGCGCGCTCCCATCGGCCTTCCAGCTTCTCCGTCGAGGTCGTGAAATATGCGGAAACGGCGTAGTTTCCCGCCGCGATCATCTTCTTGGGCGGCATGTTGTCCACATCCGTCCGGACATCCGTCGGCGCCGGCGACGGCCGCTCGGGCAGCGTCACCTCGACCGCGGGCCGCACCGTCATGTCGTCCTGCCGCGGCAGGACAACCCCCGCCACCACGGCCAGCACGACGGCGACCCCCGCCGCCACCGCCCCATACACCCACGGCCGCCGGGCGCGCCTCCGTAGCACCCGATCCGCCAGGTCGTGCGGCACCCGGACCTCGCCGGCCCACTCGTCCAGCACCTCGCGCAACTGCTTGGTCATCCCACTACCTCCAGCTCCGGGAAGATCTCCCGCAACTTGGCGAGCGACCGATGGGCGGTGCTCCGCACGGTTCCGACCGAACACCCGAGCACCTTGGCGACCTCGTGATCGGGCAAGTCCTCGAAGTAGCGCAACACCAGCACCGTCCGCTGCCGCGGAGTCAGCCTGGCCAGCGCCCCGCGTAACACCATGCGCAGCTCACTGCGATGCGTGGCGTCCACGTCCGCCCGCTCCGGCACCGCCGCCCGCACCACCTCAGGCCGCCGCCCGGCCGCGCGCCACCGGCTCACCTGCTGCCGATACATGACCTGCCGCACATAAGCCTCCGGCGCCTGCACCCGGCGCCACTTCCCCGCGAGCTTGGCCAGCGCCGCCTGCACCAGGTCCTCCGCCTCATGCTGATCGCCGCCGGTCAGCAGGAACGCCAGGCGCATCAGGGCAGGAGAGCGTGCCGCGACAAACTCACGGAAGGCTGGTTCGTCCACGTTCACCTCCAATGTCAGCCCTAAGACGCCGCATGCGGCCCCTCGCTATGCCTGCGCTCGCGCTAAAGTTCAGTCCTGCCACTTCACTTGGGATGGAATACGTGGAGTTCACCCCAGACGAGCGCGAACTCGCTGATCTCGAACTACTGCTGTCCGGGGCGTTCGAGCCTCTCACGCACTTCCTCGGCCACGACGACCTGCACGCCGTGCACGAGCAGGGCACCCTGGCCGACGGCACCCCCTGGCCCGCGCCGGTCACCCTCCACCTGCCCGGCGACGCCCGCCCGGGCGACGAGGTCACCCTCCTGGACCCGGAAGGCGTCCCGCTGGCCGTCGTCACGGTCACCGACCAGGGCGCCACCGGCCCGCTGAGAAGCCTGAACCCGCCGGAACACGGCCCATTCGCCCGGCTACGCCGTACTCCCGCCCAGGTCCGCGCCGAACTGGCCGGCCAGGACACCCTCGCCGTCACCATGCGCGGCCCCCTCGACGACCTCGGCGAGGTCGTCGCCACCGCCAAGGAACTCGCCGCCCGCATCCTGCTCCTCCCCCTGTCGTACGGCGAAGCCGGCCCGGCCGTGGTCCGCGCCGCCCTGAAGGCCAAGGACCAGCTGCCCGACAACACCCTCGTCGTCCCGGTCCCCCTCGCCCCGCGCGACGAACCGGAGCTCGACCACGAACTCCGCGAACACATCGCCACCGCCTACGGCGCCACCGAACACCTGGCCGGCCCCGACCCCGTCACCCTCCCCGGCCCACCCCACCGCCGCGGCCTGGTGGTGTTCTTCACCGGCCTGTCGGGTTCCGGAAAGTCCACGATCGCCCGCGGCCTGCGTGACGCCCTGCTGGAGGAAGGCGGGCGCACGATCACGTACCTGGACGGCGACGTGGTCCGTCACCTCCTGTCCAAGGGCCTCACGTTCTCCAAGGAAGACCGCGACCTCAACATCCGCCGCATCGGCTTCGTCGCCGCCGAAACCGCCCGCCACGGCGGCCTGTCCATCTGCGCGCCCATCGCCCCGTATGCCCAGACTCGTGAAGAAGTGCGGTCGATGGTGGAATCGGTAGGCGCTGACTTCCTGCTCATCCACGTGGCCACCCCGCTAGAGGAATGCGAACGCCGCGACCGCAAGGGCCTCTACGCCAAGGCCCGGGCCGGGGTCATCCCGTCGTTCACCGGCATCTCGGACCCGTACGAGGAGCCGGAGGACGCCGACCTGACCCTCGACACCACCCACATCTCGGTCGACGCCGCGGTCTCCCGCGTCCTGGACACTCTCCGCGCCGGCCGCTGGATCCGCTAGCCCAACCGTCTCCATCTCGGGACATTCGGCCTCCGGGCTTCCGGCTCGGGACATTCGGCCTCCGGGCTTCCGGCTCGGGACATTCGGCCTCCGGGCTTCCGGCTCGGGACGTTCGGCCTCCGGGCTTCCGGCTCGGGACGTTCGGCCTCCGGGCTTCCGGATGGGCGGTTGGCCTAGCTGGATGGCCACCCCGAGGTGAGTGGCCTGGCTGGTCGCCGCCCAGGGTGACTGGCTTGGCACCACGGCACCCTGGATGGGCGACTACCTGGAGCGAATGCCCTGGATGGGCGCCCCCCTGGGTCGCCACCCTGGAGAGGTGGCCGCCTCTGGATAGGTGGCTGGCCTGTCCGGGCGGTTTGCCCGGACAGACCGGTCGTCCGTACGGACGGACGCCGACGCACACCAGGCGGTTCCGCACACCCGGGGCGGGTCCCCACACCCGGGGCGGTTCCCCACACCCGGGGCGGTTCCCCACACGGGTTGCCTCCGGTCGGGCGGTTACCTGCCCAGCCGGTCACCGGCTAAGCGACCACCCGGGTCCGCCATCCCCACCCACGTCCGGCCACCTCCGGAGGCCGGAGTCCTGCCCCCGGGAGGTCAGGGGCGGGGGACCTGGGTGGAGCGGAAGTACGGGTCGCGGGCCAAAGCGGTGAAGGCGCGGCGGGATTCCGGGCTGGTGTCGAAGCGGGTGTCGCCCCTGGGCGCGTTCGGGGAGTCGAAGTAGACCAGGGCCTTCACCTGCGGGTAGTGGCGGATCTGGGCGCGGACCGAGTCGTAGAACGACTTCTTGAAGGTACGGTCGTCCCAGCGTTCGAAGACGCCCCATTCGGCGACCATGATGGGTTTGCCGGGGAAACGCCATTGCATCCAGCGGTAGAAGCCCGGCCAGTTGGCGTATTCCTTGCGGGTCTTGTTGACCAGCGTAGCGAAGTCGTGGACCTTTTCATCTGCATAAGGGTCCAAAGCCACCCAGTCCACCACGTCGTCGCCCGGATACAGGTTGGGGAACCAGGACTTGGCCGCCCAGTTCGGGGCGCCCATATACGTCATAACCGTGATGGCGTTCTTGACACCCTTGTCGCGCAATCTCAGCACCACGTGGCGGAACATCGCGGCGTAGTCGGCCGCCTGCATGCCGGAGCCCTTGGCTGGTTTGACGTCGTTTTCTGGTTCGTGGTGAATGGTGAGGAAGAAGCGTTCTGGGAATGTTCGGCGGATGTGGGTGGCCAGGCGGTCGATGCGGTCGTCGAGGGCGCCGTCCGCGATCTCGGCCCAGGTGTGGTCGAAGGTCGGCTTCCAGTTGATCAGCAGGAGCCTTGGGCGGAGCGGGTCGCGCGCCAGCTCCAGCTCCTTGGGCGTCGGGAAGAGCTCTTTGCCCCGGTGGTAGGCGTGGAAGATGTCGGCGCTGGCCCCCATGCGCTCCTCCGCCCTGCGGACCGCGCGGGCCGGGGGCAGCCCGGTGAAGATCTCCGGCGCCAGGCCCCACCAGGCGCCGCAGGACGGGATGAGTTTGGCGGTGACCGTGCACGCCGGCGACTGGGCGATGCCCAACCGGCCGTTGACGCGGGTGGTGTCGTCGGCGCGGGTGCCGCCTATCCCTTGCGCGCCGGTGCAGGCGGTGAGCGCCAGCAGTGTGCCGGCCAACAGCAGCCGCATGCCGATATTTCGGCACTCGGCCAGAAATCCCCGTGAAATCACGACGGCCTATGTCCTTCCTCCCGGGACCCCACCCCGGATAAACAACCCTGCAAACTTTGCCACGCCGGGCCGACAGTTTCAGCCGGTGCTCCGGCGGAATACCTCGCCCACCCCGTTCCTTGGGAAGCCTGCTCAATAAAATGCCCGAATAAGCACCGAAATTTCGGCTTAAAGCCCGAGCCAGCCGTACATCTCGACCAGCGCAAAACCCCCGCGCAGAGCGGAGAAAATCTTCCGTATTCAACCGGTGCCATGACCGCCCGGCCTATAGTGACGCAGAGTCGCCAACCGGAAGCGCGGGGTACACACTTCCATGAGCCAGCCCGGCACGGACCTCGCGGAGCACCTGTCGTTGCTCCGCAGGCGAAGGCTGCTGTTCGCCGGCTGCCTGCTCACCTGCGCGGCCGCCGCGCTCACGCTCTGGAAGCTCACCCCGCCCGCCTACACGGCCACCACCGAGGTGCTGGTGGCCCCCGTGGGCGTCCAGGAGCAGAACAACCAGATCACCAACCGGCAGCGCGAATCCCTCAACCTCGACACCGAAGCCCAGATCGCCCAGTCCTCGGTGGTCGCGGCACGGGCCGCCGAATCCCTTAAGGTGCAGGATCTGGAGCCGGCCGAGGTGAGCGTGCCGCCCAACTCCTCGGTGCTGACGATCGCGGTCACCGCCGCCGACCCGGCCACCGCCGCCCGGCAGTCGGAAGCGTACGCCCAGGCATATCTCGCCAACCGCACCGAATCCGCCCAAACAGCCCTGGCCGCCCAGCAAAAGGTCCTGCTCACGAAGCTCAAGCAGGTCAACGGCACCCTGAGCGACACCGCCGAGGCGCTGACCAAACTCCGCAAAGGCACCGCCGAGCACGCGATGGCCACCCACCGGCAGAACGTCCTCAACCGGCAGGCATACAGCCTGACCATGAAGTACGACGGCCTGAAGACGGTCGCCCTCACCCCCGGCACGGTGATCAGCGCGGCCACCCCGCCGGCCGCCCCCAGCGCCCCGAGCCTCCCGCTGCACCTGGGCGCCGGTCTCATGCTCGGCCTGCTGCTCGGCTCCACCACCGCCTACACCCGCGACCGCCTCGACACCCGCCTGCGCACACCCGCCGACGTCGAACGCCTGACCGGCCTCAGCGTCCTCGCCCACCTCGGCAAAAGCCTCGGAAAAAGCCTCAGGAAAGACCTCGGGAAAGACCTCGGCGAGGACTTCGGTACGGACCTCGGCGAGAAGGCCGGCAAGAAGGGGGCCCAAACCGGCCGCAAAGGCACCGAGGAGGTGGCCCTGCACGACCTGGCCTCCTCCGTCGTAGCCGCCCTGGCCGGCCGCCCCGGCAGGCGCCTCCTGATCAGAGCGGTCCCACCCCAGCCAGGCGCGCACCCCATGACCGCCTCCCTGGCCGCCAGGGCGCCGCTGTCGGTGCTCTCCGGCTGCGACGTCGGCGACTTGGCCGGCGCGGACGCCGCCCTCCTCGTGATCACCCTCCGCAAGGCCAGGGCCGCGGACGCGGCGGCAGCCGTACGTCATCTGACCAGGCACAACGTCCCCGTCATCGGCGTGGTCACCATCACCGGCGAGCTGCCCCCGCTCCCGGAGGAGAAGTCGAGGGCGCTGCCCAGGCAGTCCAGGACCCTCGACAAGCTCGTCGTCCCCGCCGGCGACGCGGCCGTCGAGACCACACCCATGCCCGCCATAAAAGCCACAAAAGACGCGAAAGACCCAGCGTGAAGGATCCGGCATGGCCGATCGCCGCGCTCCTCGTCGGCTACCCGGTCTGGTGGGCCCTGGGTTTCGGTGGTTTGTCCGTGGTGGTGCTGGCGGTTCCGATGGCGGTGATCCTGTGGCGCCGCCGCCCGATCCGCCTGCCGTACGGCGCGGGCCTGTGGACACTCCTGCTGGCCGGATACCTGATCAGCAGCCTGGCGCTGGCCGAGTCCCCGCCGGGCACGTACGGCGGCCTCGGAACGGGCCGCCTGATCGGGTACGGCATGCGGTTCATCCTGTATGTCGCCCTGTTCGTCGTCGTCCTCTACCTGGGCAACCTCACCAAGGAAGAACTCCCCCAGCTCCGCCTGATCCGCATGCTGGGCGTCCTGTTCATCTGGACGGTAGCCGGCGGCCTCCTAGGCGTGCTTTTCCCGAAATTTGCGTACACGTCGCCAGTCGAGATGCTGCTCCCCGGCTGGATAGCCGACAACTCGTTCGTCCAGAACCTGATCCACCCCACCGCCGCCCAGACCCAACGCGTCCTCGGCTACAGCCTGCCCCGGCCGGAAGCCCCCTACGAATGGGCCAACGCCTGGGGCAGCAACCTGTCCGTGCTGCTGGTCTGGTTCGTGGTGGGCTGGTGGGTGTACGGCGGGCGGCGCAGGAAGGCTGTGGCGGCGATCCTCATAGCCCTGGCCGCCATCCCCGTCGTGTACTCCCTCAACCGGGGCCTGTGGATCGGCCTGGGCCTGGCCGCCCTCTACCTGGTGATCCGCGTAGGCGGAAGGACCAGGCTGACCGTCTGCGCCCTGGCCGCGACGGCGGCCGCGGCCTTCGTCCTCAGCCCTCTGGCCCCTCTGGTCAGCCAGCGGCTGGACAACCCGCACTCCAACGACATCCGGGCGTTCACCGTCTCGGCCACGATCCAGGCCGCCGCCCGCTCCCCCGTGATCGGCTTCGGCAACACCCGCAACGCCACCGGCAACCACCGCACGATCACCACCGGCAAGACCGACTGGTGCGCCGAATGCGGCCACCCCCCGCTCGGCAGCGACGGGCAACTCTGGCTGCTGCTCATCACCCAGGGCGTCACCGGCGCGGCGCTGTACGTGGCCTTCTTCGCCGGCGCGATCCGCCGCCACTGGCGCGACCGCAGCCCGGTCGGGCTGGCCGGGGTCCTGGTGATGGCACTCGTGCTGCTCTACATGTTCGTCTACGACGGCCTGGTCACGCCGCTCAGCCTCTACCTCATCTCCTTCGCCCTCCTGTGGAGAAACCCGACATGAACGACGCGAAGCTCCGGCTGTGCTATCTCGGCCAGACGGTCAGACTGCTGTTTCCCGGTCCGGGCACGCCCCAGCCGTACACTCTTCTCCCGCACGCGCTGCTGCCGCGCCGGCTGGCCCCGCGCCG
Organism: Nonomuraea typhae; assembly: GCF_009760925.1. Lineage (GTDB taxonomy): Bacteria > Actinomycetota > Actinomycetes > Streptosporangiales > Streptosporangiaceae > Nonomuraea > Nonomuraea typhae. Next base: position 331,076 of record NZ_VRLV01000006.1, on the reverse strand, counting down.
CTGGTGGCACCGCCTGCTCGGGGCGCGCGTGATGGTGCCGGTCGAGGGGTCGATCTCGGCCTACCTGAGCGAGGTCTTCGCCACCCCGGTCGAGATCGTCCTCCATGTACGGCCGGCCGGACGGGCCAACCGCAAGCCGATTCTCGAGGCCCACACCGACGCCGGCCTGATCGCCTTCGTGAAGATCGGCGACACGCCGCGCGCCAGGGAACTGATCACCAACGAGGCGGCGGCGCTGAAGCGGCTGGCCGAACTCCCGCTGAAGACGGTGGTGCCGCCGGCGGTGCTGCACCACGGCCACTGGCGCGGCCTGTCGGTGCTGGCGTTGTCCCCGCTGCCGGTCTCCACGCGGGCCAGGACCCCGGCCACGCTGCTGACCAGGGCGGTGCAGGAGATCGCCGAGACCGGCGGGCCGGAGCACGCCTGGCACGGTGACCTGTCGCCGTGGAACCTCTGCCCGTCGCCCGACGGCCGCCTGCTGGTCTGGGACTGGGAGCGGTACGAAACCGGCGTGCCGTACGGCTTCGACGCCGTGCACCACCTGTTCCAGCGGGCGCTTCGGCGCATGGATCCGCCGACCGCGGCCCGCGCCTGCCTGGCCCAGGCGGTCGGCGTGCTGGCGCCGCTCGGCCTGAGCGCCGCCTGCGCCCGGCAGACCGCGCTGCGCTACCTGATCGCGCTGGCCGACCGGCACGCCGCCGACGGCTTCGAACCGCTCGGCCCGCCGAGCACCTGGCTCAACCCGCTCGTCGACTCGCAGGAGCTGCTCACATGAACGCGATGAAGCAATCGGTGCTGGCCGTCTCGCGTACCACCGGGAGGTTCACCTCCGGCGGGCGGGTTCTGCCGTCGTTCCTGATCGCGGGCGCGCAGCGGTGTGGCACGACCTCGCTGTACCGGGCGCTGGCGCAACATCCGCTGCTGCTGAAGCCGGTGCTGCACAAGGGCGTGCACTACTTCGACGTCGACTACGGGCGCGGAATGTCGTGGTACCAAGGACATTTCCCCCTCAAAGTGGGCGCAGCGCTGCTGGCGCGCAGACACGGGCACCGGCCGCTGGCCTTCGAGTCGTCGCCGTACTACCTGTTCCACCCGCTGGCCGCCGAGCGCATCGCCCGCGACCTGCCGCAGGTGAAGCTGATCGTGCTGGTCCGCGATCCGGTGGAGCGCGCCTGCTCGGCGCACGCGCACGAGCTGGCCCGCGGCTTCGAGACCGAGTCGCACTTCGAGTACGCGGTCGAGCTGGAGGACAAGCGCCTGGCCGGCGCAGAGGACTGGCTGCGCGAGCACCCGGAGGCCATCCACCACTCCCATCGCCACCACGCCTACCTGGCCCGCGGCCGCTACGCCGAGCAGCTCGAACGGCTGGAACCGCTGTTCGGGCGTGAGCGCATCCTGGTGCTCGACAGCCATCAGCTCTTCACCACGCCCGAGCGGGTCTACGACCGGGTGCTGGAGTTCCTGGAGGTCCCCCGGCTCGGCTACCCGATCTTCGAGCGGCACAACGGGCGGCCGCTGCCCAAGCCGGTCGCGGAGTCGCTGCGCCAGACGTTGCGCGACCACTTCGAGGTCTACGACCAGCAGCTCGTGCGGTGGCTGGGCGGTGATCCGTCGTGGCGCCGGTGACAGAGGTACGGCGAGCCGCCCTGGGCAGGGTGGCCAGGAGCGGCGCGGCCGGGCTCACCGGTGCGGTGGCGGGCGCGGTGGCCCAGTTCGTCCTCGTGGTGGTGGTGACCAGGGCCTTCGACATCACGGCGGCCGGGTCGTTCTTCACCGCGATCGCGCTGGCGCTGATGGTGGCCGGGGTGGCCAAGCTGGATGCGGGCAACGGTCTGATCTTCTTCATCGCCCGGGCCAAGACCTACGACTATCGCGGTATTTCCGGTTATGTCAGGGCAGCGCTGGTGCCGGGCGTGCTCGTCGCCTCGGCCGCCGGCATCCTGCTTCATCCACAGCTGGGGACGGCCGCGCTCATCCTGCCCGCCATGGTCGCCGCCGACATCATCCTCGCGGCCACGCGCGGCTTCGGCGCCATGCGCCCCACCGTCCTGTACGACGGCATCCTGCTGCCCGCCGCCCAGCTCGCCCTCGTCACCGCCACCGCGCTGGCCTGGAACCACGGCCTGCTCACCGGCCCGTCGCCGCAGAGCTGGCTGCTGGCCGCATGGGCCGCGCCGTACCCGTTCGTCCTGCTCCTCGCCGCGCTCAGCCTGCGCGGGCGGCTGCCGCGCACCCCCTACCTGTGCGGAACCGCGCACGACCTGTGGCGTTACACCGCGCCCAGGTCCGCGGCCGGTGCGATCCAGGCGGTCTTCCAGCGGCTCGACATCGTCATCGTCGCCATGCTCGCCGGCCCCGCGCCCGCCGCCGTCTACACCGCCGCCACCAGGTTCAAGGTCATCGGCCAGCTCGCCAACCAAGGACTCGCCCAGGCCGCGCAACCCCGCCTGATCCAGGCGCTGGACCACGGCGACCTGCCGCGTGCCCGCGAGCTCTACCAGGCCACCACCATGTGGCTGGTCCTGCTGACCTGGCCCGTCTGGCTCGGCTACGCGGCCGTGGCGCCATGGCTGCTGCGCGTCTTCGGCTCCGAGTACGGCGCCGCCCTGCCCGTGGCCCTGATCCTGTCGGGCACGATGATGCTGGCCACCGCGTGCGGCATGGTCGACGTCGTGCTCACCGCCGCCGGACACACCACCGCAAGCCTGGTCAACCTGGTCGTCGCGATCACCGTCACCGTCCTGCTCGACCTCGCCCTGATCCCGGCGCACGGCGCGCTCGGCGCGGTCCTCGGCTGGTCCGGCGGCGTCATCGTCAAGAACGTGCTGCCGCTGTGGCAGATCCACCGCCGCTACGGCCTGCGCCCCTTCGGCCGCCACAGCCTGAGCGCGCTGCGCCCCGGCACCTGGGCCGCCGCGTGAGCCCGATCCTCGTCACCGGGCTGCCGCGCAGCGGCACGAGCTGGGTCGGCAAGATGCTGGCCGCCGGCGGCGACGTCGTCTACGTCAACGAGCCGCTCAACCCGCAACACCCGCCCGGCCGCTGCCCCGGCGTGCTGCGCGCCCACGTGACCCACCGCTTCCAGTACATCTGCGACGACAACGCCGCCACCTGGCTGCCCGCCTTCCGCGACACCATCCGCCTGCGCTACCGCTTCCTGGCCGAGCTGCGCGCGAACCGCTCGCCGTACGACCTCGCCCGCATGATCAGGTACGGCGCCGCCTTCACCCACGGACGCCTGGCCGGGCGGCGGGCGCTGCTCGACGACCCGTTCGCCGTGCTGTCGGCCGCCTGGTTCGCCACGCGCCTCGGCTGCCGGGTCATCGCCCTGATCCGCGACCCGGTGGCGTTCGCGGCGAGCTGGAAACGCCTCGGCTGGACCGTGTACTTCCACGAGCTGCTCGAACAACCCCTGCTCGTGCGCGACCACCCCGAGATCGAGGAACTGCGCGCCCTGGTCGGCTCCCAGGACCGCCTGGCCAAGGCCGCCGCCCTGTGGCGGGTCACCCGGACGATCCTCGCCAAACCCGCCCCCGGAGTCCGCGTCGTCTCCTACGAGACCCTGGCCGCCGACCCGCTGAAAGGCTTCCGGGATTTGTACCACCACACCGGCCTGACCTGGACACCCGCCGCCGAACGCCGCATCACCCGCGCCTGCCTGACCGGCGGCTCACCCGGGCACGGCTTCGCCTGGACCGGACTGTCCAGAACCGCCTTCCGCCCCATGGACTCCCGCCGCGCCCTGGCCGACGCCGCCCGCGGGCTCACAACCGGCGAGGCCGCGCGGGTGCGGGAGCTCACTTCCCCCGATCCCTGACATACCGCACCAGGCAGCCACCCAGCAGCCGGGCGGCGAACGGCAGGTCGTCCACCAGATACCGTCTGGCCAGCCGCCCCGGCTCGCTCAGCAGCCGATACAGCCACTCCATGCCCGTCTGCTGCATCCACTCCGGCGCCCGATGGACCGTTCCCGAGGCGAACGCGATCGCCGACCCGCACCCCACGAACCACGCACCCGGCAACTCCGGCCGCAGCTCCGCGATCAGCAGGTCCTGCTTGGGAAAGCCCAGCCCCACGAACACCAGCTTCGGCCGCGCCGCCACCACCCGATCGCGCACCTGGGCACGCCCCAGCGCCGTCTCCTCGAATCCGTACGGCGGAGCGTCGTGGCCGCAGACGTGCAACTGGGGATGGCAGCTGTTCAGTTGTTCACCCGCCTGCCTGGCCACTCCCGGCGGGCCGCCCAGCAGGTAGATGGAGAAGCCCTTCCTGGCCGCCATCTTGCTCAGCGACCAGATCAGGTCGGCCCCGGTGACCCGCTCGGGCAGGGCCGTACCGCACAACCTGGACGCCCACACCAGCGGCATCCCGTCGGCCACCACCACCTCGGCGTTCCGCACCAGGCGGCGCAACGTCTCATCCTTGGCAACGCTGCGGCAGATGTCCACGTTGGGGGTGATGATGTGCCCGCCCCGCCCCTCGGCCAGCTCGGTCGCCACCCGCTCCACGACCTGCCGCTCGGTCATCGGGTCCACGGCCACGCCACCGATCACCACCCGCCCCGGCCGGTCCTGGACACCGGGACCGCAGGCGTGCTGCTCCCCTGTGTACGGGGTGACCGGCCCGCCTTGGGCCTGCCGGAAGGCCTCCAGCGCGGTCCCGGGCATCGCCCGCCCGGCCCGCGCGGGCCCCGCATGCGCGGACGCCGCCCCCACCTGCCGGCCCAGAAAACCCGACTCCCCAGCCAGGGACTCGGCCTGCCCAGCCGGCAGGTCAACCGCGGAACCCGCCCACCCGGCCACGCTCCCAGACCCGGCCACGCTCCCAGACCCGGCCATGCTCCCAGACCCGGCCGTGCTCCCAGGGCCAGGCATGGTGCCAGGCCCGGTCACGGCGCCAGATCCGGCCGTGCTCCCGGGCTGGGCGGTCCGGCCGCACGGCGGGGCGGTCACAGAAGGTGACTGCTCGGTTGGGCCGCTCGGCAGAGCGGTCACAGGAGGTGCCCACTCGGTTGGGCTGCCATGCGGGGCGGTTGTGGAACCCGGTTGGGTGACAGAGGTGTCGGCCGGTTCGGGGGTGCGCTGGCGTGGCAGCGGGGGGTGAACCCCAGCGGCCGCAGGCTCTGCGGGCGCACCCGGCGGCACGTGCCCCGGATGCCCCGGCTCCGGGGCACCCGAGGAGCCGGGCCCGGGGAACCTGCGCTCTGGGAACTCGGGCCCTGGGAGCCCGGGCCCTGGGAGCCCGGGCCCTGGGGAGCCGGGCCCTGGGAGCCCGGGCCCTGGGGAGCCGGGCCCTGGAGAGGCGAGCTCCGGGGAGGCGAGCTCTGGGGAGCCGGGCCCCGCAGAGGCGGGACCCGGAGAGGCGGCCACGCCGTCTGCCGGTGGAGGTCCGTGGCGCCCGGGGTCCAGAGGATGGGCCAGGGTGGTGTGGTCGTGGGGCTCTGGAGAGCCGGGGTGGGTCAGGTCTCGGGTGGTCAAATGCCGTGCCCCCGGTAGTGCAGCAGGGAGAGAACCGCCGAGGCCGGGATCAGCCCGGCGGCCACGGCGAGCGCGATGGGCGCGCGCGGCTCGCCGAGACGGGCGGCGAACGTGCGCAACGCCCAGCGTCCCGCCTCCCGGCGCCGCCCCATGGCGGCGTGGTGGAAGGCGAGTTGACCGTAGACGCGCGCCGCGCCGCGCGCATCTACGGCCAGTTCGGGGTGCCGGGCGAGCATCCACTCCAGCCCGGCGATACGGTCGGCCCAGCGGGCCACGTAGTGAGAGGCGCCCCACCCGACCCGCACCAGGGGCCGGTCCACGTGCACGATGGGCCGCCGCTTGGCGGCGCGCAGGGCGAGGTCCCAGTCTTCGTTCTGGCCTCCGGGGGCGCTTTCGTCGGCCCAGAGGGCCCCGCGCCGGAACACGAACGTCGAGCTGTGCACCATGACCATCCGCGATCTGACCAGATCGGCCACGGTGACCTGATCGGTCCCGGCCAGCCTGGCCACGCGGCGGGAGCCGTACGCCACCTCGATCGCGCACGAGGCGAACTCGGCGCCGTCGGCCAGCCGCCGCACCTGGGCGTCGAGCTTGCCCGGCAGCCACACGTCGTCGTCGTCGCAGAAGGCGATCAGGTCGGTGTCGCAGGCGTCGATGCCGGTGTTGCGCGCCCCAGGCAGGCCGGGGCTGAGCCGGTTGGGCAGCACGCGCACCCGGTGGTGCCCGGCGGTGGAGTCTTTGGGCGCGATCACGTCGGCCACCTGCTCGGCGACGGCCTCGGGTGAGGCGCCGTCCACGACGATGACCACGTCGACGCTGCCGGGGTAAGCCTGGGCCAGCGCCGCCTTCGTGGCGGCGCGCAACTGCTCGGGCCGGTCGCCGCGCGTGGGAATCACCACGCCCACGGACGCGCTCATGCAGCCTCCTCGGTTGGAGCCATCGGGTAGCCGTAGCGGGACATCAGCGGCAGGGTCAGCGTGGTGACCAGGCGCCGGTGGCTGCGCGGCAGAGCGGTGTGCCAGGTGTCGTCGCGGGAGAGTTCGACGCGGCCGACGGTGAAGCGCATCGGGTTGCCCGAGACGGTGTGGGCGCGGCCCAGCTCGGCGGTGGTGCCGCGGACGTGGGAGAAGGCCGGGTCGAGGCCGAGCTCGGCCGCCAGCGCGCCCAGCGTGGCACGGGGATCGGCCAGCAGGTCTTCGTAGCGCACCCGGACGACCGGGACACCGCGCCGCCCCAGCAGGCCGAGGGCGAGGTTCTGCGCGGTCCAGTGCAGTGACGTGCGCACCGGCCCCCAGCGCGTCATCGGCCGGCCGTCCTCGGGCCGCTCGACGTTGCGCCGCCAGGAGTGGGCCACGGCCCGCGGGTCGCGGACCACGTGCACGACGCGGACCGCCACGCCCCCGGCGGCCAGGCAACCGGCCAGCGAGGCGTGCTTGCTCGAGTCGATCACCAGCCGCGCCCCGCCCACCGCGGCGGCGGCCGCGTAGACCCGCCGATAGGCCGCCACGTATTCGGGCAGGTCAGTGTGCCCGAGGCTGGGGATGCGCCGGGTACGGTCCACCCGCTGCCGCAGGCACAGCACCCGCTCGGCCAGCTCCGCCGTCCAGCCGCCGAAGGCCCGCGCCCCGACCGCCCGCCAGAACGCACACTCCGTGAACACGGCGCCGCACCCGCACGGCTCGCCCGACAGCACACCCCTGGCCCACAGGTGCACCACCTCGCCCAGCGGCGTCACCCCCGGCGACTCGCCAAGCAGCCGCTCCAGCAGCGTGGTGCCACTGCGGCCGAGGCCCCCCAGGAAGATCACGCCGGGGGCGGGCGAACGGTCAGACACGGACGGGACCTCACGTCGCGGATACGGAACGTCGAGACATTAGCGCGGAGAGTAATCACCGGGTCACCGAACAGCTAAAGGATCTACCTGACGTTCGAAGTCGCCGTGCACTTCCGCGCAGTGGTTAGCTGTGCGGCGTGGGATCCGCGACATTAGTACCTCAAACCCGCACGATGGAGCTTTCCGCCGATCATGCGTGGTCCACCCTGCGTGCGTACGGCTTGCGCCGCCTGGCCCATGACTCGTTCGTCCGCTTCCGCTACGGCGACGGCATGAGCCACTCCCGCGCCCTGGCCTTCCAGATGTGCCTGTCGATCATCCCCGGCGCCATCGCCCTGGTCGGCCTCAGCTCCGTCACCCACCAGGAACAACTGGCCACGATCCTCCAGCTCTCGCTCAGCCGCCTGGCGCCGGGCGAGGGCGGCGCCTCGGTCATCGACGTCCTGGGCACCGGCACCCGCCGCGACGCGGTCGCCCTGTGGCTGGGCCTGGGCACCTCGCTGATCTCGCTGACCTCCACGATGGCCCAGGTGGAACGCGGCGCGAACCGCATCTACGGCATGGAGCGCGACCGCCCCTTCCACCGCAAGTACGGCAGAGCCGTCATCCTCGCCCTGACCGCCGGAGCCCTGATGGTCACCGGCTTCGTCGCCATGGTCGGCGGCGCGGCCATCGGGGGCGCGCTGGCCCAGGTCTGGTCCTGGACGCCCGCCCAGCATGTGGCGTTCGACGTGATCCGCTGGCCGGTGGGCTTCCTGCTCGCCCTGGTGTCCACGTCGGTGTTGTTCCGCGCCGCCCCGCGCCGCAGGCAGCCCGGGCACACGTGGCTGGCCTTCGGCGCGCTGGTCACCCTGGTGCTGTGGACCGCCTTCACCCTGGCCCTCGCCCTCTACACCGACAGGAGCAGCACGTTCGGCAGCACCTACGGCCCGCTGACCACCGTGATGGCCCTGATGTTGTGGGCGTTCCTCAGCTCGATCGCGTTGTTCCTGGGCCTGGCCTTCGCCGCCCAGCTCGAGGCGGCCCGGGCGGAGGAGCCCGATCCCGCCCTGCCCGACGTGGGCCCGAGCGCGCTGGAGGAACGCGAGCCGCTGGTGGGCGCGGTGGGCACGGCCGCCATCGCCGCCCTGCGCACGGCCTACCGCCTCCTGAGACGCCGCCGCGGCCGCCCCCAGCCACCACCGTGACCCGGGGACGGCCCGGTCGTCAGCGTGCCTCGATGACCATCCCGGCGCCCACCGTGCTGTTGGTGGACTCGTCCACCAGGATGAATCCGCCGGTGGACCGGTTGCGCGCGTAGTCGTCCACGAACAGCGGCTGGGTGACCCGCAATGACACCCGCCCGATCTCGTTCAGCCCGAGCGAGGGAGCCGCCTCGTCGCGGTGCAGGGTGTTGACGTCCAGCCGGTAGTGCAGGTCACGGACCATCGCGCGAGCCGTACGCGTGGTGTGCTTGATGACCAGCTTGGAGCGCGGCGCGAGCTTGGTGGCGTCGGTCATCCAGCAGATCATCGCCTCCAGCTCCTGGGCCGCGCTGGGCTGGTTGTTGGGCCGGCAGATCATGTCCCCGCGGGAGATGTCGATCTCGTCCTCCAGCCGGAGGGTGACCGACATGGGCGGGAACGCCTCCTCGACGGGGCCGTCGAAGGTGTCGATGGAGGCGATGCGGCTGGTCAGCCCGGAGGGCAGGTGCATCACCTCGTCGCCCGGCTTGAGCACGCCACCGGCCACCTGACCGGCGTAGCCGCGGTAGTCGTGGTACTCGGTCTTGTGCGGCCGGATGACGTACTGCACCGGGAAGCGCACGTCGACCAGGTTGCGGTCGGAGGCGATGTGCACGTTCTCCAGGTGGTGCAGCAGGGAGCTGCCGTGGTACCAGGGCATGTTCTCCGACCGGGAGACGACGTTGTCGCCGTGGAGGGCGGAGATGGGGATGAAGGTCAGGTCGGCCACGTTGAGCTTGGAGGCGAACTGGGTGAACTCCTCCCGGATCTCCTCGAAGCGCTCCTCGGAGTAGTCGACCAGGTCCATCTTGTTGACGGCCAGCACCAGGTGCGGCACCCGCAGCAGCGTGGTCAGGAACGCGTGCCGGCGCGACTGCTCCAGCACGCCCTTGCGCGCGTCGATGAGGATGATGGCCAGGTCGGCGGTGGAGGCGCCGGTGACCATGTTGCGGGTGTACTGAATGTGGCCCGGAGTGTCGGCGATGATGAACTTGCGCCGCGGCGTGGCGAAGTAGCGGTAGGCCACGTCGATGGTGATGCCCTGCTCCCGCTCGGCGCGCAGGCCGTCGGTGAGCAACGACAGGTCGGTGTACTCGGTGCCGCGGTCGCGCGAGGTGCGCTCGACCGCCTCCAGCTGGTCCTCGAAGATCGCCTTGGAGTCGTAGAGCAGGCGGCCGATGAGGGTGGACTTGCCGTCGTCGACGGAGCCGGCGGTGGCGAAACGAAGAATGTCCATCTTTAGAAGTAACCCTCGCGCTTGCGGTCTTCCATGGCTGCTTCGGAGGCGCGGTCGTCGGCCCGGGTGGCGCCGCGCTCGGTGATGCGGGTGGCCGCGATCTCCTCGATGATCTCCTCGACCGTGGCGGCCGTGGACTGGACCGCGCCGGTGCAGGTCATGTCACCGACCGTGCGGTAGCGGACCACCGTCTCGAACAGCGGCTCGTCCTCACCGCGCTGGACCACCGGGGCGTCGGGCAGCAGCATGCCGTCGCGCTCGAAGACCTTGCGGGTGTGGGCGAAGTAGATGGAGGGGATCTCGATGCCCTCGCGGCGGATGTAGTCCCAGATGTCGAGCTCGGTCCAGTTGGACAGCGGGAAGACCCGGATGTGCTCGCCCTTGCGGATGCGCGAGTTGTAGAGGTTCCACAGCTCGGGGCGCTGGTTCTTCGGGTCCCACTGGCCGAAGTCGTCGCGGAAGGAGAACACTCGCTCCTTGGCCCTGGCCTTCTCCTCGTCGCGGCGGGCGCCGCCGAAGACGGCGTCGAACTCGTGCTCCTCGATCGCGTCCAGCAGCGTGGTGGTCTGCAGCCGGTTGCGGGAGGCGCGGCGCCCGGTCTCCTCGGTGACCCGGCCGGCGTCGATGGAGTCCTGCACGCTGGCCACGACCAGGCGGGCGCCGAGCTCGTCTGCCCTGCGGTCGCGGAAGTCGATGACCTCGCCGAAGTTGTGCCCGGTGTCGACGTGCATCAGCGGGAACGGCAACGGCGCCGGCCAGAACGCCTTCTCGGCGATGCGCAGCATCACGATGGAGTCTTTGCCGCCGGAGAAGAGCAGACAGGGACGCTCGAATTCGGCCGCGACTTCACGCATGATGTGAATGGCCTCGGCCTCGAGAACGTCTAGCTGCGACGTCGTATAGTCGCGCTGGAGCATAGGGGCTTCCTCCGGCGTGTTAGCGGTGCAGGTCCCGAATTCCGGCGAGCAGCGTAGGCGCCAGTTCAGGTAGGGAAACCAGGATATCCGGTAGCGACGGGTCGGGTTGGTTGTAGGTCAGCTCGGAGCCGTCGATGCGGCTGGCGTGCGCACCCGCCGCCTGCGCGACCGCCACCGGCGCCGCGGAGTCCCATTCATACTGTCCGCCTGCGTGAACGTAGGCTTCGACGTCACCGGTGAGCACCGCGGAGATCTTCGCTCCGGCCGACCCGATCGGCACGAGGTCCGCCCCGACGAGATAGGCGAGTTTTTGCACGAACTCCGGCGGCCTGGTGCGGCTCACGGCGATCCTGAACCTGCCCTTTTGATAGGCGGGCAGCTTGGGCGGCTCTCCGGTGGTGAGCGTGCGCCCCTGGGCGGGCAGCGCCACGGCGCCCGCGGTGAGGGCGCCGCGCTCCCAGAGCGCCACGTGCACCGCCCAGTCGGCCCGGCCCTCCTCGGAGAACTCGCGGGTGCCGTCGAGCGGGTCGACGATCCAGACCCGGTCGGCGCGCTGCCTGCGCGGATCCTCCCGGTCCTCGCGCGAGGACTCCTCCGACAGGACGCAGTCGCTGGGCCGCAGCCTGGCCAGCGCCTCCATCAGATAGACATGGGAGCCCCGGTCGCCCGCGTTGCGCAGCGCGGGCGGTTCACCGAAGCCCTCGCTCTCGCGGATGTCCAGCAGCCGCCGGCCCGCCTCCACGGCGAGGTCGGAGGCCAGGGCATGGTCGTCGCGAATCGTCATCAATAAGCTCCTTGCCCGCGGGCGACGGCCGACCAAGTCTTCCACAGGATCTGGAGGTCCAGCATGAGGGACCAGTTTTCAACGTAACGCAGGTCGAGGCGCACAGATTCCTCCCACGACAGATCCGACCTGCCACTGACCTGCCACAGCCCCGTCAGTCCCGGGCGCACCAGCAGGCGCCGCCGGACGTCGTCGCCGTAGCGCTCGACCTCCTCCGGCAGCGGCGGCCGCGGGCCGACGAGTGACATCTGCCCGCACACCACGTTGAACAGCTGCGGCAGCTCGTCCAGCGAGTGCCGCCGCATCAACGCCCCCAGCGGCGTCACCCGCGGATCGTTGCGGACCTTGAACAGCACCCCGTCACCGTCGCTGACGAGGGAGAGCTTCTGGTGCTCCGCGCCCTGGCGCATGGTGCGGAACTTCACGATCGTGAACAGCGCGCCGTCGCGGCCGACCCGCGTCTGCCGGAACAACGCGGGCCCCGAGCTGCTGGCCCGCACGGCCACCGCGAGCCCGGCCAGCAGCGGCGTCAGCGCCACCAGCAGCGCGACGGCCACGAGCCGGTCGAAGACGTTCTTCACCAGTTGCCTGGCTCCGGCCAGCTCCGGATGCTCCACGTGCAGCAGCGGCAGCCCGGCCGCCGGGCGGATCGTGGTGCGCGGCCCGGCCACCTCCATGAGGGCGGGCGCGACGACCAGCTCGGTGTGGGTGCGCTCCAGCCGCCAGGCCAGCCGCCGCAGCGCCACGCCGTCCATCTCGGGGCAGGCCAGCACGGCGACCGAGTCGGCCGCGGTCCGCTCGACGACCAGCGGCACGTCGCTGAACCCGCCCGCCACCGGCACGCCGACGACGTTGCCGCCCACCCGGCCGGCGGGCAGGCAGACGGCCACGACCTCCATGCCGTGGTAGCGCTCGCGGCGGAAGCGCTCGACCAGCTCGGCGACCGAGGCCCGGTGCCCGACCGCCACCACGCGGCGCAGGCAGGCGCCACGGGCCCGGCGCCGGTGCAGGGAGCGGCGCAAGCCGTACCGGAGGACGAGGGTGAGCAGCGTGGTCAGCGGCAGCGCCACGACGACGTAGCCGCGGGCGACGTCGGTCTTGGTGAGGTAGGCGCCGATGGCCAGGGCGGCGGTGAGCGCGAGGCCGCAGCGCACCACGCGCTGGAACTCCTCGGGCCCGACGCCGAACATGCGCGGCTCGTAGGCGCGGTTGAGCGCGATCACGCTGACCCACAGCAGCGGCAGCGCGGCGCTCAGCACGAGGTACGGCGCGGCGTACGGGGTGACGTCGCCGAACCGGACGAAGAAGGCGGCGGTGGCGCCCGCGCCCGCGCAGCCGAAGTCGGCGGCCAGGGCGCCCAGCCGGTAGGAGCGGACCCATGCGGGCTCGCCGGAGGCGGCCCGCCAGACAGGGCGAGGGTCGACTCGGACGACGGCAGCCAGCACCTCGCCCTTGCTCACGTTCGCGCCTCCCCGGTGACCGACAGTCAAGCGATGGTCACCAGATCGTAGCGGCGGGCCACGCCCGCCGGATCGCGAACGGGTCTATGCGGTGATCAGCGAGGAGGGCCGGAAATGTTGAGGTCTGCCCGGTGATATTCGTTCTGGGTGGCTTCCAGGCCACGCTCCATGAGCGACTCCACGACGTCAGCGCCGCGGTCCACCAGGAAGGCGAGGTCCTTGCGCTCGGCGGTGGCGAAGTCCTTGAGCACGAACGCGGCCGGATCCATGCGCCCGGGCGGCCGCCCGATCCCGAACCTGACCCGCAGGTAGTCGCGGGTGCCGAACACCTTGGTGATCGACTTGAGCCCGTTGTGGCCGTTGTCGCCGCCGCCCAGCTTGGCGCGCAGCGCGCCGTAGGGCACGTCCAGCTCGTCGTGGACCACGATCACGCGCTCCGGCGGGATCTTGTAGAAGTCGGCGAGCTGCTTGGCGGGACCACCGGACAGGTTCATGTACGACAGCGGCTTGACCAGGATCGCCGCCCTCGTCTCCAGGACGGCGGCGCCGCCCTTGGCCTTGAACTTCCCGCCCGCCCGCGCGGCCAGCTCGTCGGCCACCATGAAACCGGCGTTGTGGCGGTTGCCCGCGTATTGGTCGCCGGGGTTGCCCAGCCCGACGATCAGCCAGCGATCCATGCTGTGCTGCCCTTCCCTGAGACGACTGCGGGGCAGCCGGGAAGTCCCCCGCTGCCCCGTGGTCGGCGAGCGTGGTTACTCGGCGGCGGCCTCGGCGGACTCGCCACCCTCGGCGGGGGCCTCGGCCTCGCCCTCGGCGGCCTCGCCCTCGGCGGGAGCCTCGGTCGGCTTGGCGATGACCTGCAGGATGACCGTCTCGGCGTCGGCGGCCAGCGTGGCGCCCTGCGGCAGCTTCAGCTCGCCGGCGGTGACCACGGTGCCGACCTCCAGGCCCTCGACGTCGACCTCGACGCCGGTCGGGATGTGGGTGGCCTCGGCCTCGACGGCGACGGTGACCGACTGCTGGTCGAGAATGCCCTCGGAGTTGACGTCACCGGTGGTGGTGACCGGGATCTCGACGGTGACCTTCTCGCCGCGCTTGACCAGGAGCAGGTCGACGTGCTCGACGAAGCCCTTGATCGGGTCGCGCTGGACGCCCTTCGGCAGAGCCAGCTCGTCGACGCCCTCGCCCTTGAGGTGGATCAGGACGTTGGGCGTGCGCAGGGCGAGCAGGACCTCGTGGCCGGGCAGGGTGAGGTGCTTGGGGTCGATGCCGTGGCCGTAGAGGACGGCGGGGACCTTGTCGGCGCGCCGGATCTTGCGGGCGGCGCCCTTGCCGAACTCGGTGCGGGCCTCGGCGGCAATGCGTACTTCAGACACGACATCTCCTAGGGATGCGATGATCGACGGATTCCGGCGCTCCCCCTGGTCCGCCCTAGCGGTAGGCGTTACGAGCGCAACCCTCACAGCCTACCGGACGCGGTTCGCTGGTTTTCCCGGCGAAGCAACCTGCCCGGCCGGTGGTTTCCCGGCCGGCCGGGCAAGGGCACGCTCGTCACGGCGGCCCGCCCCGCACGGTGGACGGCCGTTTCCCTGGAAGGTCGCCGGCCACGTGCGGCGGGTGGCGTTGGGGGCGGCTCCGCCGTACAAGCCGTAAAGCCACAAAAGCGGGCTTCTAGCTGACGGCGATCAGGGGCTAGCTGACGGCGATCAGGAGTCGCCCTCGAACAGGGAGGTGACGGAGCCGTCGGAGAAGACCTCGGTGATGGCCCGGCCGATGAGCGGGGCGATCGACAGCACCGTGAGCTTGTCGAAGCGCTGCTCCTCGCGCAGGGGCAGCGTGTTGGTGACGATCACCTCGGAGATGCGGGAGTTCTTGAGGCGGTCCACGGCCGGGTCGGAGAAGACGGCGTGCGTGGCGGCGACGATCACGTCGGTGGCGCCCTGCTCGTAGAGGGCGTCGGCGGCCTTGCAGATCGTGCCCGCGGTGTCGATCATGTCGTCGATCAGGACGCAGGTACGGCCGCGCACCTTGCCGACCACCTCGTTGACCTTCACCTGGTTGGCGACGTCGAGGTCGCGGCGCTTGTGGATGAAGGCCATGGGGGTGCCGAGCGTGTCGGCCCAGCGCTCCGACAGCCGCACGCGGCCGGTGTCGGGCGAGACGATCGTGGTGTGCTCGAGGTCGAGCTTGTCCTTGAGGTAGCGCTCCAGGACGGGCATGGCGAACAGGTGGTCCACCGGGCCGTCGAAGAAGCCCTGGATCTGCGAGGTGTGCAGGTCGATGGACATGAGCCGGTCGGCGCCCGCGGTCTTGAACATGTCGGCCATCAGGCGGGCGGTGATCGGCTCGCGGCCGCGGCCCTTCTTGTCCTGGCGGGCGTAGCCGAAGAACGGCATGACCACGGTGATGCGCTTGGCGGAGGCCCGCTTCAGCGCGTCGACCATGATGAGCTGTTCCATGATCCATTTGTTGATGGGGGCGGTGTGGCTCTGGATGACGAAGGCGTCGCAGCCGCGCACCGACTCCAGGTAGCGGGCGTAGATCTCGCCGTTGGCGAAGTCGTGGAGCTTGGTCGGGGTGAGGGCGACGCCGACGTGCGCGGCCACCTCTTCCGCCAGCTCGGTGTGTGCCCGGCCGGAAAAGAGCATCAGCTCTTTCTCACCTGGCTGCTTGATCCCACTCACGTGCCACTCTCCTGCTGCTCTTGCTCGGCCAGCGCCCGCTCGGCGGCCGCGGCCGACTTCGTGCCCGCGCGCCTGCGCAAGACCCATTTCTCGATGTTGCGCTGCCGCGCTCTCGCCACCCCGATCGCGCCGGGGGGCACATCGCCGTCGATGACGGATCCGGCCGCCGTGTAGGCGCCGTCTCCGACCGTCACCGGGGCGACGAGCATGCTGTCGCACCCCACGAACGCGCCGTCGCGCACGGTGGTGCGGTGTTTGTTCACCCCGTCGTAGTTGACGAAGATCACCGCGGCGCCGATGTTGACGTCGTCGCCGATCGTCGCGTCGCCCGCGTAGGACAGGTGGGGCACCTTGGAGCGCTCGCCGACCTGGGTGTTCTTCATCTCGACGAAGGTGCCGGCCTTGGACTTGCGGCCGAGAACGGTGCCGGGCCGCAGGTAGGCGTAGGGGCCGACGCTGGCGTCGGGGCCGATCTCGGCGTGGTCGCAGACCGCGTTGCGCACCACGGCGCCGGGGCCGACGGAGGTGCCGGTGAGCGTGGTGGCCGGGCCGATCTCGGCGCCCTCTCCCACGACGGTCTCGCCGTGGAGCTGGGTGCCCGGGTGGATCACGACGTCGGGCGCCAGCCTGACCTGGACGTCCACCCAGGTGGACGCCGGGTCGACGACGGTGACGCCGGCTCGCATGTGGGCCTCCAGCAGGCGCTGGTTGAGGACCTTGCGGGCGACGGCGAGCTGGACCCGGTCGTTGACGCCCTCGACCTCGACGTGGTCGACGGCCACGTGCGCGCCGACGCGGTGGCCGTCCTGGCGCAGGATGGACAGGACGTCGGTGAGGTACTCCTCGCCCTGGGCGTTGTCGCTCGAGACGCGCTTGACGGCGTCGGCCAGCAGCAGGCCGTCGAAGGCGTAGATGCCGGAGTTCATCTCGTTGACGGCGCGCTGCTCGTCGGTGGCGTCCTTGTGCTCGACGATCTCCAGGACGGCGCCGCCGTCGTCGCGGATGATCCGGCCGTAGCCGGTCGGATCGGGCACCCGCGCGGTCAGCACGGTGACGGCGTTGCCGTCCTCGGCGTGCTGCTTGAGCAGCTCGGCGAGGGTTTCGGTGCGCAGCAGCGGCACGTCGCCGTAGGTGACGAGGACGGTGCCGCCGATCGTGCCGATCTCTTCGAGAACGGTGCGGACGGCATGGCCGGTGCCGCGTTGTTCCCTTTGCACGATCGCCCGCGCGTCCGGGCTGGTCTCGGCGAGGTGGGCGCCGACGCGCTCGCGGGCGTGCCCGATGACGACGATGAGCCGCTCGGGTCCGAGGTCACGGGCGGCGGCGAGCATGTGGTCGACCAATGCGCGGCCGCACATCTCGTGGAGGACTTTCGGGGTCTGGCTCTTCATCCGGGTGCCCTCGCCTGCGGCGAGGACGATGACGGCTGCCGGGCGCGGCACACTCACGGACTGAGGCTCCCTGTGGCTGGACGGTTCAGGGTCTGCAGGTACGGCTACCGCACCGCTACCCTCCCGACACGCTGAGGATACCTGCCCGGTCTCAGCTGTCTTCCCAGGGGGCGAACCTTCATGGCTCCCGGAAGAGGACTCGAACCCCTACAAAGTGGACCAAAACCACTTGTCCTGCCGATTAGACGATCCGGGATCAAACCAGACACCTGGGCGGGGCCTGATCTCCACGACTAACGATACCGAGCCCCGGGAGCACCGCGCGCCCCGATATCCGGCCACCGGAGGCTCACAGCATCCTCACAGATTAAAGAAAAGGCTTAGGGCTTCCTTACTTACGTAAGCGTAGGTTACGGTTGCGTAGCCCGGACATACTTCCCCATACATGTCGTGAGAGGTAGCCCATGACCGTTCTTGCCGAGCGTTCCGCACCCGGCCCCAAGCCGGATGCCGATCCGGAGCCGCGGACCAAGGCGGAGCTCATCACCTTCGGGCTCGTGGTGGGCCTGCCGCTCGTCGCCATCGCCGCCGCCGTGCCGTTCGCCTGGGGCTGGGGGCTCGGCTGGACGGACATCGCGATCGGGTTCGTCTTCTACATCGTCTCCGGGCTCGGCGTCACCGTCGGCCTGCACCGCTACTTCACGCACGGCTCGTTCAAGGCCAAGCGCCCGCTGAAGATCGCCCTGGGCATCGCGGGCAGCCTGTCGCTGGAGATGTCGGTGCTCGACTGGGTGGCGACGCACCGCAAGCACCACAAGTTCTCCGACAAGGAGGGCGACCCGCATTCGCCGTGGCGCTTCGGGCCGGGCTTCAAGTCCCTGTCCAAGGGCCTGCTCTACGCCCACATGGGCTGGATGTTCGACGCCGAGCGCACCAACCGCGAGAAGTACGCCCCCGATCTGGTCAAGGACCCGGACGTGGTGAAGCTGCACAAGTGGTTCGGCCCGCTCGCCATCACCTCGATCCTGCTGCCCGGGATTCTCGGCGGGCTGCTCACGTGGTCCTGGCAGGGCGCGCTGACCGCGCTGTTCTGGGGCTCACTGGTCCGCATCGGGCTGCTGCACCACGTGACCTGGTCGATCAACTCCATCTGCCACGTGTTCGGCGAGGAGGAGTTCCAGGTGCGCGACAAGTCCCGCAACGTGTGGTGGCTGGCCATCCCGTCCTTCGGCGAGTCCTGGCACAACCTGCACCATTCCGACCCCACCTGCGCCCGGCACGGCGCCCTCAAGGGGCAGATCGACCTCAGCGCCGGCCTCATCCGGATCTTCGAGAAGCTCGGCTGGGTCTACGACGTACGCTGGCCGACGCCGGAGCGTCTGGCGGCGAAGCGCATTGCCTGACTCGAGCGGTCTGTCGTCGGGCACTGCAATTATGGAGAGTGTGACCACCGAACCCCGATCTCGCAGGCGTATGTCCGGAAGAGAACGACGGGAGCAGCTGATCCGCATCAGCCGCACGTTGTTCGCCGAGAAGGGGTTCGACGGGACCTCTATCGAGGAGATAGCGGCCACCGCGCAGGTCTCCAAGCCGGTCGTCTACGAACATTTCGGCGGCAAGGAAGGCGTCTACGCCGTGGTCGTGGACCGCGAGATGCAGAAGCTGCTCAGCCTGATCACCTCGGCGCTCTCCGCCTCCCACTCGCTGATCAAGCTGGAGCGGGCCGCGCTGGCGCTGCTGCAGTACATCGAGGAGAGCAGCGAGGGATTCCGCATCCTGGTGCGCGACTCCCACGCCGCCTCGGGCACCGGCACCTTCGCCAGCCTGATCAGTGAGATCGCCAGCCAGGTCGAGGACGTGCTGGCCGACGAGTTCGCGGCCCGGGGCTACGACCCGAAGCTCGCGCCCATGTACGCCCAGATGCTCGTGGGCATGGTCGCGCTGACCGGCCAGTGGTGGCTGGACGTGCGCAGGCCCGGGCGCGAGGAGGTGGCCGCGCACCTGGTCAACCTCGCCTGGAACGGCCTGACCGGGCTCAATCCGCAACCGCGCATCACCGCCGCCACCCGTGAGGGCGCCGACGTGCCCGTGGCGGCGCTCGCCCGGCCGAGCGACAAGGAGCTGCGCGAGCTGGAGAAGGTGCGGGAGCGCGAGGCCAAGGAGGCCGAGAAGGTGCGCCAGCGCGAGCTGAAAGAGGCCGAGAAGGCCAGGCTGCGCGAGCTGAAGGAGCGCGAGAAGCTGCTCAAAGAGGCGGAGAAGGTGCACGAGCGGGAGGAGCGGATCCGTCAGCGCGAGGCTCGCCTGGCCGAGCGGGCCGCGAAACTCGAGCAGTCCGACCAGCCAGAGTAAGCCGTTGAAGTCTCGTTAACGTTCTGTTCAATCAAAGAGGGCATATTGCTCATATGTCCGCGGAACTGCTGCAACCTGGAAACGACCTGCCCCTGCCCCAGGAGCGGTTCCTCAACCGTGAAGAGAGCTGGCTTCAGTTCAACGAGCGGGTGCTGGAACTTGCTGAGGACCCCTCGCTTCCCCTTCTGGAGCGGGTGCGCTTCCTGGCGATCTTCGCGAGTAACCTCGACGAGTTCTTCAGGGTCCGGGTGGCGGGGCTCAAACGCCGGATGGCCACCGGCCTGCTGCTTCGCACCAAGAGCGGGCTGAAGCCCCGCGAGGAGCTGGCCAGAATCGCCGCCATCGCCGGCGACCTGGCC
Source organism: Nonomuraea typhae (assembly GCF_009760925.1). Lineage (GTDB taxonomy): Bacteria > Actinomycetota > Actinomycetes > Streptosporangiales > Streptosporangiaceae > Nonomuraea > Nonomuraea typhae. The sequence goes on along the minus strand of NZ_VRLV01000006.1, from coordinate 311,361 downwards.
AAACGGCATGCCGGGATCTTCCACGAGCGGATCCTGCCCCAGCTCGCCGGCGAGGGCATCGAGATCGTCCGCTGGGACGACCTGGGCCGCGAGGAACGCACCGAGCTGCGCAAGTTGTTCAGGGAGCGTATCCGTCCGGTGCTCACGCCGCTGGCCGTGGATCCCGCCCACCCTTTTCCGTATATTTCGGGGTTGAGCCTGAATCTGGCGGTCGTGGTGCGGAACCCGGCCAACGGGCACACGGTCTTCGCCCGGGTCAAGGTGCCGTCCCAGCTGCCCCGGTTCGTCACCGCCTCCAAGGATCGCTTCGTCCCGCTCGAGGATGTCATCGCCGCCCATCTCGGGCAGCTCTTCAAGGGCATGGAGATCGTCCAGCACCATGTCTTCCGCGTCACCCGCAACGAGGACCTCGACGTGGACGAGGACATCACCGAGAACCTCATGAAGGCACTGGAGCGCGAGCTGCGCCAGCGCAGGTTCGGCCCCGCCGTACGGCTGGAGGTCGAAGAGACGATCACGCCGGAGGTCCTCGACCTGATCGTCGAGGAGCTCAGCGTCGGGCCGCACGAGATCTACCGCATCGCCGGGCCGCTCGACCTGACCGGCCTGCACGCCATCGCCGATCTGGACCGGGGTGAGCTCAGCTACCGGCCGTTCGTGCCGGCGGAGGCCGTGCACGCCGACGACGACATCTTCTCGGTGCTGCGCGAGCGCGACGTGCTGCTGCACCACCCGTACGACTCCTTCGGCACCAGCGTCCAGCGCTTCATCGAGGACGCCGCGGCCGACCCCAGGGTGCTGGCCATCAAGCAGACCCTGTACCGCACCAGCGGCGACTCCCCCATCGTGGACGCGCTCATCGACGCGGCCGAGGCCGGCAAGCAGGTCGTGGTCGTGGTGGAGATCAAGGCGCGCTTCGACGAGCACGCCAACATCTCGTGGGCACGCAAGCTGGAGCGTGCCGGCTGCCACGTCGTCTACGGCGTCGTGGGGCTGAAGACCCACTGCAAGCTCGCCCTCGTGGTACGGCAGGAGCCTTCCGGGGAGCTGCGGCGCTACTGCCACATCGGCACCGGCAACTACAACCCCAAGACCGCGCGGCAGTACGAGGACTTTGGGCTGCTGACGGCCGACCCGCTGGTCGGCGAGGACGTCACCGACCTGTTCATCCACCTGACCGGCTACTCCAACCACTCCGCCTACCGCAGGCTCCTGGTCGCCCCGCACTCGTTGCGCGGCGGCCTGCTGGCCAGGATCGAGCGGGAGATCGCCCACCAGCAGGCCGGGCGCCCGGCCCGCATCCGCATCAAGACGAACTCGCTGGTCGACGAGCCGACCATCGACGCGCTCTACCGCGCCTCGCGGGCGGGCGTCCCGGTGGACCTGTGGGTGCGCGGCATCTGCACGCTGCGCCCCGGCATTCCCGACCTGTCGGAGAACATCCGGGTGCGCTCGATCCTGGGGCGCTTCCTGGAGCACTCCCGCGTCTACGAGTTCGGGCTCGGCCGCCGGCCCGAGATCTGGATCGGCAGCGCCGACCTCATGCGCCGCAACCTGGACCGCCGCGTCGAGGCGCTGGTCAAGGTCACCGGGCAGCAGCACAAGGCGTACCTCATCGATCTCATGGACCGGGCCATGGCCGACACCACCAACTCATGGTGGCTGAAGGCCGACGGCACCTGGTCCAGGCACCAGGGTGAAGACCTGCAAAACCACCTCATCAGCACCCGTCGCTGGAGAACTGTTGATGACTGATATCGTGCGGGCCGCCGGCGCGGTGGTCTGGCGAGGTGACGACACCGACCCCGAAGTCGCCTTGATCCGCCGGGACCGCTACGACGACTGGACCTTCCCCAAGGGCAAGCTGAAAACCGGCGAGCACATGATCGCCGCCGCGGTCCGGGAGGTGCGCGAGGAGACGGGCATCACCGTCCGCCTGGGCCGCGCCCTCCCCCCGACCCACTACCTGGTCAACGGCCGGCTCAAGCGGGTCGACTACTGGGTGGCCCAGGTCGCCGAGGAGGAGCCGTTCGTCCCCGACGCCGAGGTCGACGAGATGGCCTGGCTGCCCATCGGCGAGGCCCGCGCCCGCCTCACCTACCCCTGGGACGCCGGCCTTCTGCGCGCCCTGACCGCGCTTCCCCTCCGCACGGTCCCGATAGTCCTGGTACGGCATGGCGCCGCCGGATCCCGGCAGACCTGGCAGGGCCCCGACGACCAGCGCCCGCTCGACGCCGAGGGCCTGGCGCAGGCGGCCACGCTCGCCCAGGTGCTGCCCGCCTACCGCCCCGAGGTGCTGCTCAGCTCGCCGAGCCGGCGCTGCGTGCAGACCCTGGAGGCGTACTCGGCCGACATCGCCACCGACGCGCTGCTCAGCGAGGAGTCACAGGATCAGGACAAGACCCCCGCGCTGGTGAACGCCCTCGCCGTGCCCGCGGTCGTCTCCAGCCACGGCAAGGTGCTGCCGCACGTGATCTCCACGCTCAGCGGCGCCGACGTCCACCTGCGCAAGGGAGCCTTCGCCCTGCTGCACCGGATCGGTACCAGAACGGTCAGCGTCGAACGCTATCCCACGTGACCGGCAGCTTCGCGAAACCCTGGGTCAGCCGGTGGGTGTTGATCGGCAGTTCCTCCAGCGGCACCGCCAGCCGTAGCCCGGCGAAGCGCTGGAAGAGCCGGCTGAAGACCGCCTCCAGCTCGACCCTGGCCAGGCTGGCGCCCAGGCAGAAGCGCGGGCCGTACCCGAAGCCGATGTGCGGGTCGCCGGGCTTGCGGCGCAGGTCGAAGACGTCGGGGTCGGGGAAGACGCGCTCGTCCCGGTTGGCGGCGTCGGTGGAGATCAGCACCGCCTCGCCCTTGCGGATGGTCAGCCCGCCGTACTCGAAGTCCTCGCGCGCCCAGCGCGGGATGCCGTGCAGGCTGGGCACCGCCATGCGCAGGATCTCCTCGACGGCCGCGGCGGCCAGCGAGGGGTCGGCCTCCAGCGCGGCGCGCTGGTCGGGATGCTGCAGCAGGAGCAGCACGCCGTAGTCGATGCGGCCGACGGTCGTCTCGTGGCCGGCGAACAGCAGGCCGCCGGCCAGCCGGGCGACCGTGCCGTCGTCGTCGATGACCTTGGCCAGGTCGGTCAGCACGTCCTCGCCGGGTTCGTGGCGTTTGCGGTCGATCAGGCGGGCCATGTAGCCGGCCATCTCCTGGCGGGCCGCCTCGCCCTTGTCCGGGTCGTACAGGTCTCCCATGCGGTTGGAGATCTCGCCGAAGTAGTCCCTGTCCTCGAACGGCACGCCGAGCAGCTGGCAGATGACCAGCACGGGCAGCGGGAAGGAGAGTTCGGCGTGCAGGTCGATCGGCGGGGTCAGCCCGGCCATGTGGTCCAGCCGGTCCTCGACCAGCCCTCCGACGTGCTCGGTCAGCGCCTTCATCCGGCGTGCCGAGAACGACGGCTGGAACAACCGCCGCATGCGTTCGTGGTCGGCCTTCTCGGTGTCGAAGTCGCCGCTCGGGCCGCCGAGCAGCACCGAGCCGGAGACGCGTGGCGCCTTCTCCGGCTCGGGGTGCGATCGGCCGAGCAGCGGCTCCGCGAACAGTTTGCGCGCGTCCTCATAGCCGCTGACCAGCCAGATCTCGTCGCCGGTCCGGGTGCGGACCCTGGCGATGCCCTCCCGGACGCGCAGCTCGCGATAGGCGACCGGGACGTCCAAGGGAGTCGTGCGCTCGAACGGGATTACGGGGAGCTCACTCATAGGATCTTTCTAACAGCCTCCACAGTGTTATCCCAGACTGTCGGAAATTCGGCGTGTGCCCGTTCTGCGGTGGTTTTCTCGATGCCGATCAGCAGGCCGTACGTGAAGGTGTCCTCGCCCGCCTGCCGCGCGACCTCGGCCTCCTTGGCCAGCGTCTCCTGCGCCACCACGCCGTCCTGGTACGAGCCCAGCACCTCTTGTACGGCTTCCGCGTGCTTGGCCAGTTTGCCCATGCCGAGCGCCTCGGCGGTGTACCGTGCCCGCTTGGCCGCCTTGCGCACGTCGTGCATGGCGATCTCGCGGCGCTCCTCGTCCTCGATGGCCTGGGCGTGGTCGTAGGCGTCGGTGACCCGCTTCCAGTTCTTGGCCGCCACGCCCTTCAGCGTCGCCTCGGCCGCCTTCCCCGCGGCCGACGTCAGCTCCGGATCGGTGACCAGCGCGTCCAGGTCGTTCAGCAGCGCGTAGTAGCGATCACTGCTGAGCGCCTCCCGGATCCGGTTGTACCCCTCGTGCTCGCGCTTCAGCAGGTCGTCGCCGAGGCGGGCGGCGATCGGGCCGTGGACCAGCTCGGGCGCCAGCGACTTCAGCAGGCGGGCGAACCTGGCCCTGGTCACCTCCAGATCGCGGACCACGCCGAGCACGGCGCCGATCCAGCGCAGCTCCTCCTGGACCTGACCGGTGCCGGCGACGATGCTCTTGAACGCCTTCAGCGCGCTGCGCATGCGCCGGGCCGCCACGCGCATCTGATGCACGGCGTCGTCCTCGGCCCGCCGTACCCGGGGATCTTGGGACAGCAGCGCGGCGACCTGGCCGGCGAGGTAGTCCATGACCACCTCACCCGCGGAGCCCTCCTGGGTGGGGGCGCCGGGGCGCGGCGGCCGGGCCAGCAGCCTGGCCAGTTTGCTGGCCGACGCGGCCGGGCTGGCGCCCGCCTTTTTCAGCCGCTTGCCGACCTTGGCCAGGTGGGCGGCCTCGCCGTCCAGCAACTCGGCCTCGACCTCCCGCCAGCGTTCCACGCGGGAGTCCTCGCCGAAGACCGTGCCCTTGACCCGGTCGTCGGAGATCTCCACCAGGCGCGTCTCACCGGCGCTGACGACGATGACGCTCCTGCGCGTGTCGAGCTCGGCCACGGGGGTCAGCTCGGCGCCTCGGGTGTAGGCGCGCACGAGCTGCTCCAGTTCGGCGGGGACGACCTTCGTGCTCCTGGTCAGCGGATGGGTGATCTCCTGGCGCACTCCTTTGGCCTTGGGGAGCTTCAGGTGCCAGCCGGGATCGGAACCACCTCGCCTTCGCCGGAGAGTGACGCCGCGTGCGGCCAGGCGCAGATCGGGGGTGTCGTAGTACAGCGCGACGAGCTGGTAGCTCCTCGGGCCCTCGACCTCCCCGATCTTGCTCAAATCCGGCACGGTGTAGTCGTCAGATACGTCGAACTTGTCCTCGATCTCGATGCCCACAGCACCTCACAAGTGTCCGATTTCGGAACATCATGCCACTGCAAGATGAACTTCACACGACCTGCAGAAGCTCGATTCTGTTCCCGGCCGGATCGGTGACGTAGACGCGGCGGTATCCGGGGAAGAGCAGGTCCACCTCGCCCTCGGGCAGTTCGTCGACCAGGAAGGCAGGATGGGCCTTGCGGGCCGGGCGGAAGTCCTCCTCGATGCCCAGGTGCACCTCCACCCCTTCTCCGCGGAACCAGGCGCCGCCGCGCGCGGCCAGCTCCGGCGGCTTCGGCACCTCCGTGAGACCGAGGAAGCCCGCGTAGAACTCCCGGAGTTGCGGTTCACTGCCCGCGGGGGCGGCCAGCTGGACATGGTGCATGCCGGTGATTCTCATGTGTGTGCCACCACGAAGACGCGCCGGAAGGGGAAGGCCGTGCCGTACTCCTTGGGAGGATACGCCTCGTCCAGGAGCTTCTTGAGGTCGCGCTTGAAGGCGGATCGCTCGCCTTCGTCGAGCCGGTCGAGGATGGGGCGCAGCGCGGTGCCGGAGACCCAGGTGAGCACCGCGTCCTCACCCTGGAGAACCTGCACGTAGGTGGTCTCCCAGGCGTCCACCCGGGTGCCCATGGCGGTCAGCAGTTCCATGTACTCCATGGGGTCGCCGACCGGGGAGCCGCGGTCGAACTCGCCCAGCCGGTCCCGCCAGGTCGCGCTGCGGCACAGCTCGCGGATCAGCACGTGGCTCGGGGCCGCGAAGTTGCCCGGCATCTGGACGGCCAGCCAGCCGTCGGGCTTCACCAGCGCATTCACCCAGTGTCCGAGCAGGTCGCGATGGGCGGGCACCCATTGCAGCACGGCGTTGGAGACCAGGACGTCGACCGGCCGGTCGGGACGCCACAGGGTGAGGTCGGCGACGGCGAACCGGCCGCCGGTCTCGCGCGCCTTGGCGATCATCGCGGGCGAGGAGTCGAAGCCCTCGACCGTGGCCTCGGGCCAGCGGTCGGCGAGGGTCATGGTGAGTTCGCCGGTGCCACAGCCGGCATCGACGACATAATCGGGATTGTCGGCATGGATTCTGGCGGTCAGCTCGACGAACGGCCGTGACCGTTCGTCTGCGTACCGCGCGTACGTGGACGGGTCCCAGATATCTCTCGACATAGAGATATTTGATATCGAGAGATGTATCTCGATGTCAAGACAGTACACTGCATCCATGACGGATGCGCAGGACCCCCAGGACAATCTCGACGAGGTCGACCGGCTCGTCGCCGCCTGGCGCATCGAGCGGCCTGACCTCGACGTCGAACCACTCCAGGTGCTCTCGCGCGTCTCCCGCCTGGCCAAGCACCTCGACCGGGCCCGCCGCGCCGCCTTCGCCGAACACGACCTCGAAACCTGGGAGTTCGACGTCCTCACCGCGCTGCGGCGGGCGGGCAAACCCTACGAACTCTCCCCCGGCGCACTCCTGCGCGCCACGCTCGTCACCTCCGGCACGATGACGAACCGCATCGACCGCCTCACCCAGGCCGGCCTCGTCCGCCGCCGCCCCGACCCCGAGGACCGGCGCGGCGTCCTGGTCTCCCTCACCGACACCGGGCTCGAACGCGTGGACGCCGCCTTCGCCGACCTGCTGCGCCGCGAACACGACCTCCTGGCCGGCCTCGGCGACACCGACCAACGCGCCCTCGCCTCCCTCCTCCGCACCCTCCTCATGCCCTTCGACACACCGTCCTGAGGGCTTTGGCGTACGGCAGGCGGCCCCATGCCTTCATGCCCGGGGCCGCCAGGTGAGGCGGGCTACTCGCCCAGCCGGTCGGCCGCCTCCAGCCACTCCGCCTCGACGCTCTCCTTCTGGGCCTGGATCTCCTTCAATCGGGCATCCAGCGACCCCAGCTTGGCGTAGTCGCTGGCTGCCTCGGCCATCTGCTCGTGCAGCCTGGCCTCCTGACCGGTCAGCTTGTCGAGCTGGCGCTCCAGGCGATTGAGCTCCTTGCGGAGTTCGCGCTCCTCCTTGGCCGACAGCCCCTCGGCTGCCGGGGCCGCGGCGGGAGCCGTACCGGATGGCTGAGGCGCCGAGGACAGGCGCGCGGTCAGGGCCGTGCCGGAGGCCCGCCGTTCGAGGTACTCGTCCACCCCGCCCGGCAACATCGACAACCGGCCGTCCCCCAGCAGCGCCACGCACCGGTCGGCCACGCGCTCCAGGAAGTAGCGGTCGTGGCTGACCAGGATCAGCGTGCCCGGCCAGCCGTCGAGCAGGTCCTCGAGCTCGTTGAGGGTCTCGATGTCCAGGTCGTTGGTGGGCTCGTCGAGCAGCAGCACGTTCGGGTCGTCCATGAGCAGGCGCAGCAACTGCAGCCGCCGCCGCTCGCCGCCCGACAGGTCGCCGACCACCTTCCACTGCGCCTCGCCCTTGAACCCCAGGCGTTCGAGCAGCTGGGAGGCGGTCCACTCGCGCTTGCCGACCTGGATGTACTTGCGGATCTCCTCGACCGTCTCCAGCACGCGCCGCGTGGGATCCAGCTCGGCCAGCTCCTGGGACAGGTGTGCCAGCCGTACCGTCTTCCCGCGCACCAGCCGCCCGGTGTCCGGCCGGACGGTCTCGGCCAGCAGCCGCAGCACCGACGACTTGCCCGACCCGTTCACGCCGATCAGCCCGATCCGGTCACCCGGCCCGAACTGCCACGTGCACCGATCGAGCACCAGCGGCCCGGTCCCGGGGCCGCCGGCGTGGAGGGTGACATCCTCAAGATCGTAAACAGTCTTCCCGAGCCGGGCCGTGGCGAACTTCACCAGCTCCACGCTCTCGCGCGGCGGCGGCTCGTTCGCGATCAGCGCCTGGGCGGCGTCGATCCGGAACTTCGGCTTCGACGTCCGCGCCGGCGGCCCGCGCCGCAGCCAGGCGATCTCCTTGCGCATGAGGTTCTGCCGCCGCTCCTCGGCAGCCTGGGCGATGCGCGCCCGCTCCGCCTTGGCCAGCACATAAGCCGCATAACCCCCCTCATAGCGCTCGACCCGCCCGTCCACGACCTCCCACGTACGCGTGGAGACCGCATCCAGGAACCACCGATCGTGCGTGACCACCACCAGCGCGCTCTTCCGGACCGCCAGATGCGCCGCCAGCCAGGCGATCGCCTCGATGTCGAGATGGTTCGTCGGCTCGTCGAGCATGATCAACTCGTGCTCGACGATGAGCAGCTTGGCCAGCGCCGTGCGCCGCCGCTCCCCACCCGACAACTCCGACGCCTTGGCCTCAAGGTCGAGATCGCCGATCAGATTGCCCAGGATCTCCCGAACCGCCTGATCCCCGGCCCACTCATGCTCGGCCCGACCGCCCAGCACCGTCTCGCGCACGGTCAGGCCGGGGTCGAGGGTGTCCTGCTGCGACAGGTAGCCGATGCGCAGGCCCCGGGTGTGCGTCACCCGGCCGCTGTCCGGCCGCACCTCCCCCGAGATCACCGACAGCAGCGTCGTCTTGCCACCGCCGTTACGCCCGACCACCCCGATCCGCTCACCGGCCTCCACTCCGAGGGAGACGTCACTGAGCAACGGCTTCGGGCCGTAGGCATGGGAAACAGACTCAAGATTGACCAGATTCATGGCCGTCCCAGGGTACTGGCTCCCCGCCCCCGTTTTCCGGGGGGCTTCGGTACGGCAGGCCGCAGAACCCCGGGAGGCGCCGCTCGCGGTCAGATGAGATGAGCGCCGAGCGCAGGACCGGAAGTGGGTACGGCGGTGCGGCACACATCGGCGGCAGCAAGCGCATCGGCGAGAGCACGCGCATGCTCCGCATCGGTGGCCAGGAAAGCGCAGGTAGGACCGGAACCGGAGACGATCGCCCCCAGAGCGCCCAACTCGGTGCCGACGGCCAGCGTCTGCGCCAGGCTGGGACGAAGCGACAACGCCGCCGCCTGAAGATCGTTCGTGAGCTCGGCGCCCAGGGCAACGGCATCACCGGTGCGCAGGGCGTCCAGAAGCGACTGGTTGGCCTGCAGCTCAGGAACGTGCTCCGCGCCAACCTCACGCAGCCGATCGCACTCCGCGTACACCTTGGCCGTCGACAACCCCCCATCCGCCACCGCGAACACCCAGTGGAACGTCCCGCCCGTCTCCACCTGGCTCAGCCGTTCCCCACGACCGGTCCCGACGGCCGTACCCCCGAGAAGGGAAAAGGGCACGTCACTCCCCAGGTCCCCGGCGATCTCCATCAGATCCTCGAGGGGCAGCCCAAGCCCCCAAAGCTCATTACAGGCGAGCAACGCCCCGGCGGCGTCCGCGCTCCCCCCGGCCATCCCGCCCGCCACCGGAATCGTCTTGCGGATGACCAGCTCCACCCCATAGCTCCGCCCAGCGTGCTTGGCCAGCGCCCGGGCGGCCTGAACAGCCAGGTTCCCCTCATCAAGCGGAACCTGATCGGCCCACTCCCCCTCCACGCTCACCTTGACCGACTCGGATTCCTTCGCCTCCACCTCGTCGAAAATGGAGACCGCGTGGAAGACGTTCACAAGATCGTGGTAGCCGTCGTCACGCAGGGGACCAACGGAAAGCTGGACGTTGACCTTGGCAGGCACCCGCACGGTCACCGACGCATTCATCGCTCTGCCGCCACTCTCATCGCCTCGGAGTCAGGACCCTCGATCGTAGCGGCCCAACCGCCACCGCACCCCCATACCGCACAACCCCGTCATCCCCGCCCAACAAACTGTCAGCTCGCACCTTGTGTGATGTTCGGCACCCTTCCCAGCCGTGATCTGGACGCCACATCCGGGACCGCATCGTGCCCCTGGAAGGCAGCCCGGGCAGGGGTTGGCAGGACACGGGGCCACGAGCCACGTCGGAGGCGGCCAACACCAGACGTGACCAGCACCGGAGGCCAACACGAGGCAACGCAGAGCAACACCGAGGCCGGCGCAGGGTCGCGAGGGTGGCCCAGGGCCGCGAGGCCAGCGCAGGGTCGCAAGGCCAGCGCAGGGTCGCGAGGGTGGACGACAAGACACGGCATGAGAAAGCCCGTGGGAGGCGGATGCACCGGAAGGTGGCGGCGCTGGAGGCGGGGCGACCCGGAGATGACGGCGCTGAAGGTGGCCGACCCGGGACGCGGCAGACGGACCGTCCGGGGCGCAGGCCGCCTCGGCAACCCTGGGCACGGGCAACCCCGGGCGCGGGCAACCCCGGGCAACCCCGGGCGCGGGCAACCCCGGGCAGCCCCGGGCGCGGGCAACCCCGGGCAGCCCCGGGCGCGGGCAACCCCGGGCAGCCCCGGGCGCGGGCAATCCCGGACAGCCCCGGGCACGGGCAACCCCAGTACGGCCCAAGGCAGCAGCGGGCACCCGGGGAGGTGGACGCCCAGAGAGGTGGGTAGCAGGGCGTGGTCAAGGACACCTCGGAGGCGGTCCACAGAGGAAAGGTGGCCGACACACGAGGTGGCCGACGCGCGAGGCGGGTGGGAGGGGGTGTGGGCACGAGATGCCTCGGAGGTGGTCCGTGTGGAAGGGGCGGGAGTCCGTAGGGCTGGGGGTTTGGTGGGTCGGTTCAAGGGGGCTGGCCGAAATTGCCTTCTCGCGGCCCGCTGCTCCCCGATCCTGGGGAGATGCGTGGTGGGGGATGAGGCATTGTGGTCACATGTCCTCAGTAACGGTCATTGAAGTGCCGCAATGGCGGTCGTCGGGTTCTCGTACGGCGGAGCGGCTCGTAGAAGGGGCCGATCTGCTGGCCGGGATGGTGGCAGGCGGCGAGCGGATACAGGTTGACGAGCGGCTGCGGGTGGACGTGGCCGATGGGAGCAATCCAGGTGAGCTTGCGGTCACCGCGGCTCGGGTTCGGTCTGCGTGGGAAGGTGTGGACGGGTTTCCGGTCACCGTGGGCGGCGACTGCGCGGTAGACCTTGAGCCGATCGCCGCGGCGGTGCGTGAGTACGGGGATCGGCTGGTGGTGGTGTGGTTCGATGCCCACGGGGATCTGAACACCCCTGAGTCCTCTCCTTCCGGGGCTTTTCACGGGATGGTGCTTCGGGCGCTCACCGGCGAGGGACATCGTGAGCTGGTGCCGACGGTGCCGGTGGATCCGCGGCGGATCGTCCTTGCGGGGGCGCGGGATTTGGATGTGGCCGAGGTTGAGTTCATCGAGCGGGCCGGGGTTCGGCATGTGAGTGTCGGGGAGCTGGCTGATTCGGAGGCGCTGCTGGCGGCCGTTTCCCAGGCGGGGGGTGGGGATGGGGCGGTTGCCGTGTACGTGCATATCGATCTGGATGTGCTGGATCCTGCTGAGTTCGCGTCTGTGGGGACGCCTGCTGCGGGTGGCGTACGGGCTGGGCAGTTGCTGGGGCTGGTGGAGGCTGTGGCCGGCCGGTATGAGATTGCCGGACTGGGGATCATGGAGTACGAGCCGCACCGGGTTGAGGATCGTGGGCTTCTGGCGCCACTGGTCGCCGCCCTCGTGCAGGCTTGCGCACCGGCCTCAACCCTCTGATCCCGCCGCACTCCGTGCGCACCCCTGTCAACGGCCTGGCCTCGCCGTACCTTGCGCAGGGCGCCCTCGACCCGTGCGGGTACAAGTCAAGGGCGCCATGGTTTCTGCGGGCGGGGTACGGCCATAACGTCCCCACCTGGCTGGCGACGTGCTAGCCGGGGCGGACTGCGCCTCGGTAGACGGAGCGGTAATACGACGAGTTGAGGAACTGGCTCTTCCTCACCACATCCCCGGTCTTCGGGGCATGGATCATGATGCCGCTGCCCAGGTAGAGGCCCACGTGGGTGGGGTCGCCGGTGCCGCCGCCGAAGAAGACCAGGTCGCCTTTGCGCAGGCCGGACAGGGGTATGCGGCGGCCTTGGCGGAATTGGGCGCCGGTGTAGTGGGTCAGCTTCACTCCGGCTCTCGACCAGGCGTAGAGGGCCAGGCCGCTGCAGTCGAAGCCGGTGGTGTTCGCGCCCCGGCCCACGCCTCGGGTCGGGCCGGACGGGGCGCCTCCGCCCCAGGAGAACGGGGTGCCGAGCTTGGCCAGGGCGGCTGCGGCGGCGATTTCTCCCTTGGTGCGGGTGGGCGCGGGTTTCGGTTTCGGAGCGGGTGACGGAGGCGTTTCAGGTTTGGGGGTGGGTGACGGGGGCGCTTCAGGTATGGGGGTGGGTTTGATGGTTATGGGGGTGGGATGTCGGGGGTGGGGGATGGGGCTGGTCCAGCAGGCTGCCTTGGGGAGTCTGATGACCAGGCTGGCCTCTCCGGCGTTGGCTTGTGGGGGTTTGCCCGGGGCGAGAGCCGGTGCGTGGGTGGCTGGGAGCGTGACTACCACCTCGCATCCCGGGGCGGGGGTGGGGACGGTGGTCAGGGTGGCGAGGAAGCCGCCGCCGAGCGTGAGCCACATCATGGGTGTCTCCTGGGCCGGTGAGTTGGATGGCAGGCCCAGGATCGTGCGGATGGGCGTCCGGTTTTGGGGCCGAACGCGGTTCTGGGGACGAAGGGTCCAGGCGGGGGCGGGGGCTGTGGAAAAGCCTATGGCTTGTGCTCGGCGATACGGGTGAACGCGGTGATGTCCAGTTGTTCTCCCCTGGCTGACGGGTCCACGTCCGCGGCGCGGAGGGCGGCTTCGGCCTGGGCGGGGCTGCCGGCCCACGTTGCCAGGGCGGCGCGCAGGGTCTTGCGGCGCTGGGCGAAGGCGGCGTCGATGACGGCGAACACCTGCTCGCGCGTCGCCGTGGTCTTCGGGGGCTCGCGGCGGGTCAGGGAGACGAGGCCGGAGTCGACGTTCGGCACGGGCCAGAAGACGGTACGGCCCACCGGCCCGGCCCTTCGGACATCCGCGTACCAGGCGGCCTTCACGGAGGGCACGCCGTACACCTTGGAGCCCGGCGCGGCCGCGAGACGGTCGGCCACCTCGGACTGGACCATCACCAGGGCCTTGCGCAGGGACGGCAGGGCCTCCAGCAGGTGGAGTACCACGGGGACAGCCACGTTGTAAGGCAGGTTGGCCACAAGGGCTGTCGGCAAATATCCGGACAAGTCATCGGCACCGATGCGCAACGCGTCAGCCCCCACCACCGTCAGCTTGGCGGCCAGGCCGCGCGCGGCCACCGTCTCGGGGAGCTGGCGGGCAAGGACGGGGTCGATCTCCACGGCGACCACGTGCGCCGCCGTGGACAGCAGGGCCAGTGTGAGGGACCCGAGCCCCGGCCCGACCTCGATCACGACGTCGTCCGGCGCGACCTCGGCCACACGCACGATGCGCCGGACGGTCCCCCCGTCGATCACGAAGTTCTGCCCGAGTCTCTTGGTCGGACGAAGGTCGAGCTTGTCCGCCAAATTACGTATTTCTACCGGGCCTAGCAGGTCCATCATCCAACTAGTCTCCCGCACCGAAGTACCTGGGATAGCGGACGGGGGGCACCACACGGGAGGATGGAGTGAAGAACGAAGGGACATCCCTGATGGAGCCAACGGGCGCCGCGCCACTCCGCCCAGCGGATCCCCGGGATATCGGCCCCTATCGGCTGCTCGGCCGTCTCGGCGAGGGCGGCATGGGCACGGTTTTCCTGGCACGGGCACCAGCTGGGCGATTTGTCGCGCTCAAGGTAGTGAAGTCGGAGTTCGCGAACCAGGAGGGCTTCGCGGCCCGCTTCCACGCCGAGGTGGACAACGCCCGGCGGGTGGCCTCCTTCTGCACTGCCCAGGTTCTGGACAACGGCAACAGCGATGACGGCCGCCCCTTCATGGTGACGGAATTCATCGCAGGCACCCCTTTGTCTGAACAAATCGCAAAATTTGGCGCCTTGGAGTCCGGCCCCCTGCACGGCGTCGCCCTCGGCGTGGCCGCCGCGCTGGCGGCGATCCACGTGGCCGAACTCGTCCATCGTGACCTCAAACCGGCCAACGTCATCCTCAGCCTCTCCGGCCCCCGCGTGATCGACTTCGGCATCGCCCGCGCCCTCGACCGCGACACCGGCTTCACGCTCTCCGGCGAACTCCTCGGCAGCCCCGGCTGGTGGGCACCCGAGCAGGTACGCGGCGAGCAGGTCACCCCCGCCGCCGACATCTTCGCGTGGGGCTGCCTGGTCGCCTACGCGGGCACCGGCCGCCACCCGTTCGGGCGCGGCGACGTGATCACGCTGGCCACCCGGGTCCTCAACTCGCCGCCGGACATCGGCCGCCTGCCCGCGCCGCTCGACCAGTTGGTACGGCGGGCCACCGCGATGGACCCCGCCCAGCGGCCCAGCGCCCAGGACCTCCTCCTCGCCCTGGTCAGCAGCGGCGCCCCTCAGGACCCGCCCACCCTGACCGCCGGGACCGAGCTGCTGCGCGACTGGGAGCCCCCGCGCAACGTCGTGGACGAACCCGACATCACCGCCATCTTCTCCATCACCCCCACCCCACCCCCGGTCCTCCCCCTGGGCGGACACCAGGAAGCCGCCTCGGGGGCGGAGGCCACGATGCAGGAAGGGCTCACCCGGGGCGAAAGCCCCCAAGGAAGCCCACCCCGGAGAGAAGGCCCTCAGGGAGGCGCGCCGCGAGAGGAAAGCCCTGGGCCAAACCTGCCCCAGACCGGAAATCCTCAGCTCCAGGGCCAGAGCCCTCAGGGCAGCCCGCCTGCGGGAGCAAACCCTCACGTAAGCCTGCCTCCCGGAGGAAACCCCCAGGGCAGCCTGCCGTCGAGCCTGCCCTCCTCTGCCGAGACCACCCGCCCGCCCGCATCCCAAGACACCCGGATAGGCCAGGACCTGCCCCCGGTCGAGTACGCCCAGGAGGAGCCGCGCCCCAGAACCCGCGGCACCCGCTGGCTGATCGCCGCCGCGGCCGCGATCCTGGCGCTGGCCCTGACCACGGCCGTCCTGGTCCTGCAGAGCCGCGACCCCCGGACCACCTCCGCCACCACCCCCCAATCGGCCGACCAGCCGGCGGTCACGGACATAGGAAAGAGGTTCCAGCTCACCCGCGCCTTCGACGGCCCCCAGTTGATCATCGCGTCCGCCCCGGAATGCGGCGTCCCCGAATACCAGGGCGCCAGTGCGGCCAACGGCCAGCTCTGCCTGCTGCGCTGGACCCTGCTCAACCCGGGCGGTGAACTGAGCACCGTCGGCTCCCCCACGCTCACCCTGATCGACGACCGCAACGGCCGCCACGACCCGCTCTCGACCTCCTCCCAGCTGCCGGCCGCCCTGACCGCCGGCGGGCGCTTCGACGGCGTGTTTGTCTTCGACCTGCCGCCGATCAGGAAGCCCGCCCGCCTGTCCGGCACGATGTTCCCCGGCGGCAAGCAGATCGAGGCGCGCCTGTCATGATCACCAAGATCCTGCTCGCGACGTTGACCACCGCCGCCCTCACCACCACCCCGGCCCTTCACCCAGCGCAGAAGGCATGCACGGCCCAGGCCGCACCCGCCGACTTCGACGGCGACGGCCAGGACGACGCGGCGGTGGGCGACCCGTTCGCCGGCGGCGGCAAGGGCGCGGTCCACCTGATCACCGGCACCAAGGTGACCCCCCTCCCCTCGCCGCCCCTGGCCGAGGGCGACGCGTTCGGCTGGTCGGTGAAACTGGCCAACGTGAACGGCGACGGCTGTGCCGACCTGGTGGTGGGCGCGCCGTACGCGGATGTGCAGGGGGTGCGCGACGCGGGCGCCGTCCACATCCTGTACGGCGGAGCCGCCGAACCCGCCCGCGTCCTGACGGCACCCCAGCCCCAGCAGGGCGCCCACTTCGGCTGGTCCCTGGCGGCGAACGGCGGCCTCCTGGCCATAGGCGCCCCCCACGAAGACGAGGCACAAATCGCCGACACCGGAACTGTCTACATAAAGTCCACCAGCACCCAGCTAAGACGGATAAATCAGGAATCGTCCGAAGTCCCCGGCAACAGCGAAGTCGGCGACCAGTTCGGCTACTCGGTGGCGTTGTCCCGCGACCGCAAGCTGTTCGTCGGCGTGCCGTACGAGAACGACGACGGAGCGGGCCGTCAGGTCGGCGCCGGCAAGGTGCACGCAGGCCAGGTCACCATCATCACCGACGCCACCGCCCCCGAGCTGACCGGCCAGAAGTGGGACTCCCCCACCCAGAAGGCCGGAGACCGCTTCGGCTTCCAGGTCGCCTACGCCGACGGCGCCGGCCTGGCGGTGAGCGCGCCCGGCCCCGGATACGTGCAGGTGTACACCCCTGCCCTGCGCCCCGCCAGGACGATCCGCCAGGGCACCGAGGGCTTCGGCTTCTCCCTGGCCGCCGCCCAGGACGGCCGCCTGGCCGTGGGCACCCCGTACGGCGGCGGCGTCCTGCTGACCGGCTTCGGCGCCGATGCCCGGGACCAGCGGCTGAGCCTGGACGGCTGGTCGGTGGCGTTCAGCGGCAACCGCCTGCTGGCCGGTCAGCCCGACGCCGGACGCGGCGGCCAGGTGGCGATCCTGGGCCGCAACGCCGGCGCGCCCCAGCTCCTGGAACCACCGGCCGGAGCCGACTTCGGGTCGAGTCTCACCGGGTGAACAACCGGGCCCCGCAATGCGGCCACTGCCCCTGCCACCGTCCCTGGACGCGCTGGTAGAGCAGCTGGGCCCGGTACGTCTGCTCCTCGGCCGGCCACATGACCGGTGTCCCCGTCCCGCCGACGGCCTGCCAGCTGGCCAGGCTGAACTGGTACATGCCGTAGTAGGGCCCGGCCGGGTTGAGCGCCTTGGGGTTCCCGTGCGACTCGCAGGCGGCCAGCCCGGCCCAGTTCAGCCCGGCCACGGCCGGCTGCACCGGAACGGTCCGCGGCGGCAGCACGGGCCCGGGCGGCACCACCCGGATCACCGTCCCGTCCCGCGGGAAGCTGTCGAGCGGCGGCGTGACCTTGTGCCCGTTCGGCGTCCGGATCCGCTCCTGCCGCAGCACCTCCCGGACCGTTCCAGCGGTGGTCCGCGTCCATCTGCGGATGTCCCCGGCGATCACCTGGACCCGCCGCTGGGTGAACATGGTCAGCGACATCCCCGACAGGGGCACCACCTCGTGAGGAGGCTCCGACAGCCGCCCTCCGGCGTGGTCGATCTCCAGCTCGGCCAGGGCGTCGGCCACGTTGGCCGCGGTCACCATCCGGTTGGTGGTGCGCCCGTCGATGGTCAGCCGGAGCGGGCGGGCGTGCCGTACCACGATCGTGCCGCCGTCGGCGGGCTCGTCGTGTCCGCCGAGCGAGACGTAGTCGCCCAGGCCCACGGAGACGTCGGCCTCCGACAGCAGCTCGTACACCGACCCGGCGAAGCTGCGCACCACGATGGCCTCGCCGTCCACGACGAGCCGGATGTCCTTGGCCATGCTCGTGACGGCGACCAGCGCGCCCGCGACCGCCACCGCGCTCAGGCCGACGACCAGCGCCCACGGCGAACGCCAGGGAACCTGCGGACGCGGCGCACGCCTTCTGCCTCGCACGGGCGGACCTCCGGATGGGTTCGGGCGCCCGACGCTAGCGGTGGGGGCGGGCCCGCCTCCACCGGTTCACGGAAAGATGGTTACCACCGGCCGAACGCGGTGACGCCGTTGGCGCTGATCGCCTCGCACAACGCCTCCGGCTGGACGCCCTTGACCTCCGCCAGGCAGCGCAGCGTGAGCGGGATGAGGTAGGGGGCGTTGGGCTTGCCGCGGTGGGGCACCGGCGGCAGGTAGGGCGCGTCGGTCTCGACCAGCATCAGCTCCGCGGGCGCGACGGCCGCGGCCGCGCGCAGGTATCCGGCGTTCTTGTAGGTGACCGGACCCGAGAAAGACATGAAATATCCGGCGCTCGCGCACTTCTCGGCCATCTCCGCGTCCCCGGAGAAGCTGTGGAAGACCACCACCTCCGGCGCCCCCTCGGCGGCCAGCACCTTCAGCACGTCGTCGTGCGCGTCACGGTCGTGGATCACCAGCGCCTTGCCGGTGCGCTTGGCGATCTCGATGTGCGCCGCGAAACTGGCGTGCTGGTCGTCCTTGGACGCCCAGTCGCGGTAGTAGTCGAGCCCGGTCTCCCCCACGGCCCGCACCTCGGCACGCCGGGCCAGCCGCTCGATCTCGGCCAGCACCTCGGGCGTAGCCGCGTGCGCCTCGTTCGGGTGGATCGCCACCCCCGCGTAGACCCCCTCGTGCGCGGCGGCCACCTCCGCGTTCCACTGCGAGGAGGGCAGGTCATACCCGATCGTCACCAGCCGGGTCACCCCCACAGAACGCGCGTCGGCCAGGATGCTCTCCACCGAGGCGGACGCCGCCTGCGCGGCCTGCGCCACCGGGTCGCCCGAGGACGCCTGCCGGTCGCCGACCATGATGTCGAGGTGGCAGTGGCTGTCGAAGACCTCGGCGGCCAGGGGTTCGGGAACGGCGGGACTCTTGCTCACGCGACCCAACCCTATAGTGGCTGCCATGCGGTTCGGCGTGCTCGGGGCGGTCCGCGCCTGGCGTGCGGACGGCGGCGAGGTGCCGCTCGGCGGTCCCGCCCGGCGCGCCCTGCTGGCCGCGCTCCTGCTGCGTCCCGGCCGCCCGGTCCCCGCCGAGCGCCTCATCGACGAGGTGTACGGCGAGCGTCCCCCGAAGGACGCGCACCACGCGATTCAGTCCCAGGTGTCCAGGTTGCGCCGCGACGGGATCGCGATCGAGCGGGCGGGCGCCGGATACCTGCTCCGGGTGGACCCCGACGACGTGGACGTGCACCGGTTCCTGCGCCTGGCCGCCGAGGGCGGGGAGGCGCTGTCCCGCGACGACCCGGTCCGGGCGGCTGAGCTGCTGCGCGAGGCGCTCGGCTGGTGGGCCGCGCCCGCGCCCACCGTACATCTGGAGGAGCGGCACCTCGCCGCGCTCGAGGACCTGGCCGAGGCCGACCTGCGGCGCGGCGCCCACGACGCCGCCCTGGCCACGCTCGGCGAGCTGGTCGAACGCCATCCGCTCCGCGAACGCCCGCGCGAGCAGCAGATGCGCGCCCTCAGGGCGGCCGGCCGACCCGTCGAGGCCCTGCTGGTCTACGAACGCACCCGGCGGCTGCTGGCCGAGGAACTGGGCGCCGACCCCTCGCCCGGGCTGGCCGCGCTCCACCAGGAGCTCCTGCGCGGCGAGCCCACGATCACGCGCCCGCCCGCCCATCAGCCCCTCACCAGCTTCGTCGGCCGCGACGAGGACGCCGCCCGGGTGGCGGAGCTGCTGTCCCGGGCCAGGCTCGTGACGCTGGTCGGCCCGGGCGGTGTCGGCAAAACCCGCCTGGCCACCGAAACAATCCAGAAATTTCCGGACACGCGGCTCATCGAACTCGCCCACCTCCGCGACGGCTCCGACCTCCCCCAGACGATCACCAGCGCCCTGGGCATCCGCGACGGCGACCTCATGGGCACGACCGCCCACGCCGAGCAGCCCGCCGCCCGGCTCGTCACCGCCCTGAAAGGCCGCGACCTCCTCCTCGTCCTCGACAACTGCGAGCAGATCGTCGAAGAGGCGGCCGCCCTCTCCGAACGCCTCCTGCGGGACTGCCCGGGCGTCCGCATCCTGGCCACCAGCCGCGAGCCCCTGGCCATCACCCCCGAACACCTCTGGCCCGTCCGCCCGCTCCCCCTCGACCAGGCGGTCGCCCTGTTCACCGACCGCGCCAAGGCCGTCCGCCCCGGCCTGGCCGCCACCCCGGCGATCGCGGCGATCTGCGCGAACCTCGACGGCCTCCCCCTGGCCATCGAACTGGCCGCCGCCCGCGTGCGCACGCACGAGCCGGAGGAACTGGCCGCCCGCCTGGAGTCCGAGCGGTTCGGGCTGCTGTCACGCGGCAGCCGTACCGCCGCCGAGCGCCACCGCACGCTGCACGCCGTCGTGGCCTGGAGCTGGGACCTGCTCACCCCCGACGAACAGACGATGGCCGCCAGGCTGACCGTCTTCGCGGGCGGCGCCACCGCCGCGGCCGCGCGGCGGGTCAGCGGCCTGCCGGACGCCGAGTCGCTGCTCGACAGCCTGGCCGACAAGTCGTTCGCCGACGTCGCGAACGGCCGCTACCGCATGCTCGCCACCATCCGCGACTTCTGCGCCGACCACCTCGACGACCCCGCCACGGTACGGCTGGCCCACGCGAGCCATTACCTGGACGTGGCCACGACGGCCGACCCCCACCTGCGCACCGGCGACCAGCTCACCTGGCTGAACGCCCTGGCAGAAGAGCACGCCGACCTGCGCCGGGCCCTGCGCTGGACGGTCGAGTCAGGCGCCCACGACCTGGGCATGCGCCTGCTGGGAGCCCAGGCGCAGTACCTGTGGATGCGCGGCCTGCGCAGTGCCGCCGCCCCGGAGGCCCGCGCCCTGCTGGAGCACGCGGAGGAGGAAGGCGACGACTACGTCCTGTGCGCCCTGATCGCCGGCGACCCCGACCACCTGCGCCGCGCCGCGGCCCTCGTCGAGAGGGGACACCGCCACCCCCTCCTCGCCTTCCTGTGGCCGCTGATGGCCGCCAACCTCCTGGGCCCCGGCAGCGTTCTCACTCTGCTCGCGAGGGCCGAGAGCGGCACCGACCCATGGCAGCGCGCGATGGCCCGGCTCATCCTGGCCTACCCTCAGATGGCCGACGCCCGGTTCGGCCAGGCCCGGGAAGCGCTCACCGGCGCCCTGAACGACTTCCGCGCCCTGGGCGACCGCTGGGGCGCCGCGCTGGCCCTCGACGCGCTCGGCTGGCTGGCCGCCACCACCGGCGACCGCACGACGGCGCTGGCCTGCACCAGCGAGGCGCTGACGCTGGCCGAGCACCTCGGCGCCGACGAGGACCACGCCGACCTGCTGTGCAACCGGGGTGACCTCCACCAGCTCGACGACCCGGCCGCCGCCCGCGCCGACTACGAGCGGGCGCTGGAGGTGGCCAGGCGCTCCGGCATCCCGACCTACCTGGCCGCCGCCCAGCGGGGTCTCGGCGACCTGGCCAGGCTGGCGGGAAACCTCCCGGAGGCCCGGGAACTCTACGAAAAGGCGCTGGCCGGGACCGACGCCGTCTGGATCAAGAGCGCGGGCAACCACGCCCGCCTGCTCACCGGCCTGGGACGGCTGGCCGCGGCGGAGGGCGACCCCGCGGCGGCCGCCTCCGCCTACCACCGGGCGATCACGCAGGCGGTGGTGACCGGCGCCGTCCCGGAGTGCGCCCGTGCCGTCGAGGCCCTGGCCGACCTGGCCCCGCCCGAGGAGGCCGCCCGTCTCCTCGGCGCCGCGACGGCCCTGCGCGGCTGCGCCGTACCCGATCGTGGGGAGCGGGCCGCGACCACGGCACGGCTCCGCGCGGCGCTGGGAGAGGAGACGTTCGCGGCGGCGCACGCGGCGGGCGCGCGGCTGACCAGGGCGCAGGCGCTGGCGCTCGCAGGTGTCCCGGAGGAGGTCGTCAGCGCCTCACCGCTCCTGGTGAGCGGCCGGTGAGCCATCGGTGAGCGCTGCCCGCGAGCGTGGCCGCCATGGACATCCTGATCTCCGGCGCGAGCGTCGCCGGCCCCGCCCTGGCCCTCATGCTGACCCGGTACGGCTTCCGGGTCACGATCGTGGAGCGGGCGCCCGGACCGCGTGACGGCGGCTACGCGGTCGACTTCCGCGGCCGGGCGCACCTGCGGGTGCTGCGTGAGATGGGCGTGCTGGCCGCCATCGAGCGCGAGCAGACGAACATGGGCGCGATGTGGAACGTGAACGAGTCCGGCAAGAAGCTGGTCAAGATGCCGGACGACATCTTCGCCGGCGACGTGGAGATCCTGCGCGGCGACCTGGCCCGCATCCTGTACGAGGCGACGCGCGGGGAGACCGAGTACGTCTTCGGCGACTCCATCGCCTCCCTGGACGAGGACGCCCACGGCGTGGCCGTCACCTTCGAGCGCGGCCCGACACGCCGCTTCGACCTGGTCGTCGGCGCCGACGGCCTGCACTCCGCGGTGCGCAGGCTGGCCTTCGGCCCGGAGGAGCGTTACGCCTCCTACCTGGGCCTGTACAACGCGGTGTTCACCACGCCCAACCACCTGAACCTCGACCACACGGGCCTGAGCCTGAGCCTGCCCAGAGGCCGGATGGCCGCCACCTACAGCGCTCGCGGCAACCGGGAGGCCAAGGCGGTGTTCTCCTTCGGCAGCGAGCCGCTCACCTACGACCGGCACGACGTCGAGCAGCAGCGGCGCATCCTCACCGACGTCTTCTCCGACGCCGGCTGGATCGTGCCCCGGCTCCTCGCCGACCTGCGCGAGGCCGACGACCTGTACTTCGACTCGATCAGCCAGATCCGCCTCGACCACTGGTCACGCGGCCGGGTGGTGCTGCTCGGCGATGCCGCCTGGTGCGCCTCGCCGCTGTCGGGCATGGGCACCGGCCTGGCGGCGGTGGGCGCGTACGTGCTGGCCGGCGAACTCGCCACCGCGGGCTTCCCCGAGGCGTTCGCCCGCTACGAGCAGATCATGCGCCCCTACGTGGCAGGGGCGCAGAAATCCGCCGAAGGCGTGGCCGGATTCATGGTCCCGAAGACGCGGGTGATGACCCACCTCATGAACCTGAGCTACCGGCTCCTGCCCTACCTGCCGTGGAAGGGCGCCATGGCCAGGTCCATCAGGAGGACCGCCGAGGCGGTCAGCCTTCCGGATTATCCAGCCGCGCCAGTTCCTCGTCGACGACCTTCGGATCGAGCTTCTTGAACAGCGGCACCGGCGGCGCGAGCGGGGTGCCCGGCTTGATCGGCCGGTGCTCCCAGCGCGCGCCGTCGTCGTAGTCGCCGGTGATGACGGGGTACGGCCGGCCGCCGTCCTCGTCCACCTCCCGGATCTCCGGCATGCCCGACCAGACGCCCTCGCCGCCGAGCATGGCGTGGACCTTGTTGGAGGAGGCGGGCAGGAACGGCGTGAGCATCGTCTTGGCGTCGTCGACCACCTGCAGAGCGGTGAACAGGATCGACTTCTGCCGCTCGGGGTCGTCCTTGAGCTTCCAGGGCTCCTGCTCGGCGAGGTACTTGTTGGCCTCACGGACCACGTCGAACGCCTCGGTGATGGCGTTCTTGAATCGCGAGCGGCCCAGCTCCGCGCCCACCGGGGCGAAGGCCCTGCGCGAGCGCTCCAGCAGCGCCCGGTCGGCGTCGGTCAGGTCGCCAGCCTCGGGGATGGCGCCGAAGTTCTTGGCCGCCATCGAGATCGACCGGTTGACCAGGTTGCCCCAGGCGGCGACCAGCTCGCCGTTGTTGCGGTTGACGAACTCCTGCCAGGTGAAGTCGGTGTCCTGGTTCTCCGGCCCGGCCACGGCGATGTAGTAGCGCAGGGCGTCGGCGTCGTAGCGGGCCAGGAAGTCGCGCACGTAGATGACGACCTGGCGCGAGGAGGAGAACTTCTTGCCCTCCATCGTCAGGAACTCGCTCGAGACCACCTCGGAGGGCACGTTGAGCGCGCCCAGCGAGCCGGCCTGGCCGCCCCTGGCGCCGATGCCGCTGTAGCCGAACAACATCGCCGGCCAGATCTCGGCGTGGAAGACGATGTTGTCCTTGCCCATGAAGTAGTAGCTCTTGGCGTCGGGGTTCTGCCACCACTGGCGCCAGGCTTCGGGGTCGCCGCTGCGCCTGGCCCACTCGACGCTGGCGCTGAGGTAGCCGATGACCGCGTCGAACCAGACGTAGAGCCGCTTGTTGGCCTGCTCGCTCCAGCCGTCGAGCGGGATCGGCACGCCCCAGTCGAGGTCACGGCTGATGGCCCGGGGCTGCAGGTCGCCGAGCAGGTTGAGGGCGAACTTGAGCACGTTGGGCCGCCAGTCGCCCTGCTTGGCCTGCAGGTAGGTGCCGAGCACCTCGGCGAAGGCGGGCAGGTCGAGCATGAAGTGCTCGGTCTCGACGAAGACCGGGGTCTCGCCGTTGATGCGGCTCTTGGGGTTGATCAGCTGGATCGGGTCGAGCTGGTTGCCGCAGTTGTCGCACTGGTCGCCACGGGCCCCGTCGTAGCCGCAGATGGGGCAGGTGCCCTCGATGTAGCGGTCGGGAAGGGTGCGCCCGGTCGATGGGGAGATGGCGCCCATCGTGGTCTTCGGGAAGATGTAGCCGTTGTCGAAGAGACCCTTGAAGATCTCCTGCGTGACGGCGTAGTGGTTCTGGGTCGTGGTCCGGGTGAACAGGTCGTAGGAGAGGCCGAGGCCGGTGAGGTCCTCGGCGATGACCCGGTTGTAGCGGTCGGCCAGCTCCCGGGCGGTGACCCCTTCCTTGTCCGCCTGGACCTGGATCGGGGTGCCGTGCTCGTCGGTGCCGGAGACCATCAGCACCTTGTTGCCCGCCATGCGCTGGTAGCGACTGAAGACGTCGGACGGCACGCCGAACCCGGAGACGTGCCCGATGTGGCGGGGGCCGTTGGCGTACGGCCACGCGACGGCGGTCAAGATGTGCTGGGACATGACCCTAAGCCTACGGCTTTCCGCCACCCGGAGTTATAGACAGTACAGTCCAAAAACGTGCTACCGTGATCGCATGGCACGACCGAGGCAGTTCGACGAGGAGCGGGCGGTGGACGCGGCCATGCGGGCGTTCATCCGCTCCGGCTACGAGGCCACCTCCACCCAGGACCTCTGCGAGGCCACCGGGCTCGGCCGCAGCAGCATCTACAACACCTTCACCAGCAAGCACGAGCTGTTCACCAAGGCGCTGCGCTACTACATGGACGTCAGGACCGCGACCATCATCGCGACCCTGGAGAGCGAGGTGCCCGTCCACGAGCGCATCGACACGTTGTTCCGCATGCTCCTCGAGCCGAAGGACGGCCTCCCGCCGGGCTGCCTGGTCGTGAACTCCATGATCGAACTGGCGCCGCACGACGCCGAGGTGGCCAAGCTCCTCAAGCGCGACTACGACCGCCGCTTCGCCGCCATCAGGACCGCCCTCGCCGCCGCTCAGGCCGCGGGCGAGATCTCACCGGACAAGGACCCGGGCGCGCTCGCCCACTTCGTCATCTCCTCGATCGGCGGCATGCAGGTCGCGCTGCGCGGCGGCGCCACGCCGGACACGGTCCGCTCGATCGCGCAGACGGTCCTGCAGGCCCTCTGAGCTTTTCCCTGCCCACATTTTGAACTGAACTATCTAAAACAAGGAGGACGGCCCCCATGCCTTTCGCCGTCTACGTGCTCGGATTGGCGATCTTCGCCATGGGAACCTCGGAGTTCATGCTCGCCGGGCTCCTCCCGGCCATGGCCCACGACCTCGGCGTGACCGTCCCCGACGCGGGCCTGCTGATCTCGGCCTTCGCCGTCGGCATGGTCGTCGGCGCCCCCTTGCTCGCCGCCCTCACCCTGCGCTGGCCGCGCCGCCGTACCCTCTTGGCCTTTCTCGCGATCTTCATCGCGACCCACGTCGTCGGCGCCCTCGCACCCGGATACGAGGTGCTGTTCGCCACCCGGGTCGTCGGCGCCTTCGTCTACGCGGGCTTCTTCGGCGTCGCCGCCGCGACCGCCACCAGCATGGTCTCCCCCGACGTCCGCGCCAGGGCCCTGGCGATCGTGGTCGGCGGCATCACGCTCTCCACCGTCCTCGGCGTCCCCGCCGGCACCCTCATCAGCCAGTACGCCGACTGGCGCGCCGCCTTCTGGACCGTCGCCGCCCTCACCGCCGTCGCCTTCGCCGGGATCCTGGCCCGCGTCCCCGCCGTCCGCACCGACCCCCAGCGGCCGCCGCGCCTGCGCGACGAACTGCGGGCCATGGCCAACGTGCGGCTCTGGATCACCTACGGCGCCGTCTCGCTGAGCTTCAGCTCCATGATGGCCAGCTTCAGCTACCTCGGCGCCCTGCTCGAGGACACCACCGGCCTGTCCGGCGGCTGGGTCTCCGCCGTGCTCGCCCTGTTCGGGCTGGGCAGCCTGATCGGCATCACCCTCGGCGGTCGTACGGCGGACGCCAGGCCGTTCACCACCTTCTACGTCGGCATGACCGGAGTCGTCCTCACCTCCGCCGCCCTCGCGCTCACCGCCTCCTCCCCCGTGGCCGTGATCGTGCTCGTCCTGTTGATGGGCGTGGCCGGAATGGCCACGAACCCGGCCGTCAACGTCCGCGTGTACGCGCTGGCCGGATCCGCGGCCACCCTCGCCGGGTCCGTCACCGTCTCTGCGTTCAACATCGGCAACACCCTCGCACCCTGGCTGGCCGGGCTGGCGATCAGCGCCGGATTCGGGTACCCGTCCGTGGGCTGGGTGGGCGCCGCCATGGCCCTGGGCGCCCTGGCCTTGGGAGCCCTGGCCCACGCACTGCACCGCCGTACCTCCGCCACGACGTCCGCTTCGGCCCGGGTGCCGGTCGCAACCACGCGTTAGGCTGTTTCGTATATCAGCGCGGCCAGGAAGGGGATATACCAGAGGGCTATATTGATCTAGTCGTCAACGCGATAGGATATATACTCAAGCAAGGGAGGTGGCCCTTGGCCAAGACCGTGATCGATTTGGACGACGACGCCCTCGCACTCGCCGCCGAAGAGCTCGGCACATCTACCAAGCGCGACACCGTGAACGCCGCACTGCGAGCGATCGCCAACCGGCGTGCCGCCAAGAACGCGCTCGCGCTGCTGGATGAACTCGCGATCGACCTGTCCGAGGACGCCTGGCAGATTCGGCACAAGACCCATCCCGGAGACGAGGCGTGAGCACCGTCTATCTCGTCGACAAATCCGCATGGGAGTGGGCTCGGCGAGACCCGGTCGCACGCGCCGACTTCACCCACATCGTCGGCGAGGGAATCACCGCCACCTGTCATGTGGCCACGATGGAGGTCCTCTATTCGGCCCGCAGCCCCGAGGAGTATGAACGACTGCGATTCCGCTGGGCATCGCTCGCCCAACTGCCAGACCCATCCGCCGGCACCTATGAAGCAGACATGGCATGGGTGATGGATCGGGCCATGGAAGTGCAGCGGCTCCTGACCGAAACCGGAGAATGGCGCAGGCCCGTGACGGACCTGATGATCGCCGCCTGCGCCGAGCGTGCCGGGGCGACCGTCCTGCACGTGGACAAGGACTATTCACTGATCGCCCAGGTGACCGGTCAGCCAGAGCGACGGCTCGCCACCTCGATGTGACCCTCGAGCGACCTGTCTAGCGGGCGGCTCCGTTCGGCTCTCCGCCGGCCGTACCCTGCTGGGCGGTTGTCGTGGTGACCCCCGAGTGCAGCGGTGCGACGGGAAGGAAGCGTGGCGGTTTGCGGACCCGGGTCGCCTGCTCGTAGGCGTAGGCGAGGCCGATGAGTCTCGGCTCCGACCAGCGCGCCCCGATGAACGACACCCCGATGGGCAGCTCGAAGGCGAACCCCGCGGGAACCGTGATGCTCGGGTAGCCCGAGACGGCGGCGGGCGTGGAGGTGCCGAGGACGAAGTGGTCGCCGTTGATCACGTCGGTCGGCCAGGCGGGGCTGCCGGTGGGCGCGATGATCGCGTCCAGGCGATGCGCCCGCAGCGTGTCGTCGATGGCCTTGCGCGCGAGCGTGGTGGCGGTCGTGCGAGCCTGCGCGCACGCGGCGTCGTCGCTGGTCGCCTCGGCCGTCTCGAACAACTCTTGTCCGAAGAACGGCATTTCGCGCCCGGCGTTGGCGCGGTTGAAGGCGATGAGTCCGGCCAGCGTTCTCGGGTGCTCGCCGGGGGTGGCGGCGAGATAGGCGTTGATGTCGCGCTTGAACTCGCACAGCAGCGCCGTGAACTCCGGTCCGGACACCCCGCCGATCCCCGGCAGGTCCGCGGGATCCACGACGGTGGCCCCGAGCTCGCGCAGCTTGGCGACGGCGCGGTCGAAGACGGCGTCGGTCTCGTTGCTCACCCCGACGTTGCCCTCACGCCACACCCCGACGCGTGCTCCGCGCAGCGCGCCCCGGTCCAGGAAGCGCGTGTAGTCGGCGGGGTTCTGCGCCTGCTGCGTCGGCGGGTCCGCGGGGTCGGCGCCCTGGATCGCGGCCAGCAGGACCGCGGTGTCGGTCACGTTGCGGGTCATCGGGCCCGCGGTGTCCTGCGCCGCGGAGATCGGCACGATTCCGGTACGGCTCACGCGTCCGATCGTGGGTTTGAGCCCGACCAGGGCGTTGGCCCCGCTGGGGCAGACGATGGAACCGTCGGTCTCGGTTCCGATGGCGACCGCGGCCAGCTGTGCGGCCACCGCCGTACCGGATCCCGAGCTCGATCCGCAGGGATTGCGGTCGAGCACGTACGGGTTGGCGGTCTGGCCGCCCACGGCGCTCCAGCCGCTCGCCGACTGCGTGGAGCGGAAGTTCGCCCACTCCGACAGGTTCGCCTTGCCCAGGAGAACCGCGCCACCCGCCCGCAGGCGGCCGACGATGAAGGCGTCCCTGGGCTTGGCCGCGCGCAGCGCCAGCGAACCCGCGGTGGTCGGCTGCCGGTCGCCGGTGCCGACGTTGTCCTTCAGCAGCATCGGGATCCCGTCCATCGGACCCAGGAGCCGCCGCTCGCGCCGGCGCTGGTCACTCTGCCGCGCCTGCGCCAGCGCGTCGGGGTTGACCGTGATGACAGCGTGCAGCTTGCCGTCGAGGCGCTCGATCCTGTCCAGGTACGCGCCGGTCAGTTCGACGGAGGTGAGCCTGCCGGCGTTCATCTCGCGCTGGAGCTCGGGGATGGTGGGCGTCTCCAGGTCGAGCCGCTGCTGGTGGGCCGGTGTCGCGCCGGCCAGTGCCACGGTCAGCAGAACGCTCGCCGATAAAGCCGCCGCCCGTTGCGATCGCATAACCGCCACCGCCTATCAAAGGGGGCAAATTTGACGCCTCCACCGAACAACTCCGGCGCCGCCCCGTCAAGCACCCGGGCCGGCGCCTCAGTCGGCCGGCCCCTCATCGCCAAAGGTGATCACGATGTCCCTGCCGTTGGCGTAGCTGACCACGGGCCGCTGGAGCATCTCGCCGGCGAGACGGGCCGCGCCCTGGAAGAGCTCGACCACGTCCGGGGTGTCGGCGCTCACCCTCCATCGTCCGGTGGCGAGGAGCTGCTGGGCGATGTGGGGAGCCATGCTCGCCTGGCCGCGCACCTGTTCGTCCGCAGTGAGAGGGGTACGGCGGAAGGCCGGTTCGTGGGTCATGGTTGATCTCCTCATGATCGATGTCTCCAGCATGCACGACGGGGATCAGAGGGATTCCCCGGGCCGGCGCCGCGGCCAAAACCGTGGCCTCCGGCGCTGAACGGTGACGCCGGCCCTGCCGTACACGACCTGACCCGCGCATTCTGCCCATCGCCCGCCCTGAAACGATGACGGCATGAAAGTGAACACCGGCACCCACTCCACCGTCCACATCCCCGCGCCCGGCGGTGGCCTGCTGTGGGCGGAGCGCAGGGGCGCCGGCAGTCCGGTGGTGCTGCTCCACGGTGCCGGCATGGACTCCCGCCTGTGGGATGCCATCGTCCCCGAACTGAGCCGCCACCACGACGTCATCCGCTACGACGCCCGCGGCCTGGGACAATCCACCCCACCCGACAAGCCGTTCGACGACCTCGACGACCTGCGCACCGTCCTGGACCACTTTGGCCTGCCCCAGGCCGCGCTGGTGGGCCTCAGCATGGGCGGCGAGACCGCACTGGACTTCACCCTCACCCACCCCGGACGCGTCACCGCGCTGGCCCTGATCGGCACCTCCGTCAGCGGCCACACCTGGCCGGCCGACGCCCAGACCACCGCCTATGCCGCCGCCCGCCGGCAGGAGAACGCCACGGCGCTGGCCGAACTGGAACTGTCGATCTGGGCACCCATGGGACGTTCGGCCCCGGGCGGAGCGCTCATCGAGACGATGGTCGAACACAACGCGACCCGGCGCATCACCAGCGAACGCCACCTCGCGTACTTCCCGGAGCGCGAGGCCGCATCCCGGCTCGGCCACATCACCGCGCCCACCCTGGTCGTCCACGGCGACCGCGACCACCCGGAGATCACGGTGATCGCCGAACGCCTCGTCACCGGCATCCCCGACGCCCACGGCCAAGCCGTTCCGGACGCCGACCACTACCTTCCGCTACGCACCCCGGACCACCTCGCCGGGCTGCTGCTCACCCACCTGTCTTGACCCGACGGGCCTGCCTGGGGGCGCGTCTCGTGGTCGGGTGAGCCAGTTGTCGATCGCTGCGCATTCAGCCTCTGGCTCCACACCTGCCATCGCCATCGGGCACCCACGGCACACGCAGGCCACCCATCCGCCAGCCGCGTCGTATCCCACCTCTCAGGTCCATACGCCTAAAGGGTGTTCAGAAGTCGCGCGAGGGCTGGCGCCGTAGCAGGCAGCCAGCCAGATCGTGACTTCCCAGGCGATGCGGCCGAGGTCGTGCTGGACGGTCAGCTCGTGCTCGCGGTAGCGCGCGTCTCGCAGTTCCAGCTCGTCGATCAGGTTGCCGTCCGGGATCAGGGTGCGCAGCCACGGCATCCGGAGCACCTCGGCGGGGAACGCCTGGAGTTTGCGCCCGGTCAGGTCGAAGTGCGCTGCCCGGTCGGCCAGAGCCCGGGACACGTGATCACTCGCCGACTCGGCCACCGTCCAGGGCTCCGGACCGCAGGACCGGCAGCCCGGCCCGCAACCGGTCCAGGAACTCGTCGACGTTCAGGCAGCGGTCCTCCGCGTCGACGACCTCGGGCACGAACGCCTCGGCGATGCTGTCCCCGACGGCGAAGTCGGCGTCGTCGTCATCGTCGTAATTGTTCACCCAGCGCCCGCCGGGGGCGTACACGTCCATGGCGTGGTCGTAGTCGATCACCCAAGGGGTATCGACGATCCCGGTCCGCAAAGAGCCGTGGTTGTACCAGCCGTAGACCAGGTGGGTGAAGGCGCCGTCGTGGATGTAGATCTCCGCTTCGCCGCCCTCCAGGGTCTCGGCCTTGGTGTAACCGCCGACGTACAGGCCGGGCCGGTCCGCATAGAGCGCGATCGGGCCGTTGACCGTCAGATCGCCGGTGACCACGATCAACTCGACGTCGCCGCCGCGCAGTTCGTTGACGGCGTCCAGGAAATCCCCATCGAGGGTGAGGTCGCCGTCGAAGAACAGCACCTCGGCGTAGCCAGGCGACGCTCCCGCACCCTCGAACACCGCGGACAACGCGCCACCCAGGCGGGCATCGGCATCGGCATAGGGCAGGGACGCGGGGATGGCAGTGATCGGCATGGGGAAGAGCATAGGTCCGTGTGCCGGCCCCGACCTGGCCGTGGCACCCGGATGGCGGCCATCACCGCCAGGAACTACGGCGCGTCCCCGCGCCGACCGGCCGTCAGCACCAGCGCCAGTATCCGCTGATGCTGCTCACACGCCAGGTGCAGCTTGGTCGGCCAGCCGCCCCGTGAACGACCCAGTGCATGGTCGGCAGGCTCGACTCCCCGCGCGCTGCCAGCGGCGAAACAGGCTGTAGACCGCCTGCCAGGTGTCGTAGCACTCGGGCACGTCCCGCCTAGCGGATCCCGTCGATCAGCCGGCGCTTGCTCCACCGCGAGGGCCGGCCCGGGCCCTTGGGCGTGGGCAGCAGCGGCTCCGGCCGCGCCCATCGGAGACCTCTCTGCTTACCCGGCTACGACACGCCGTTGATCGTCTTTGAGACACGTCCTAGCCGCAGGCGCGCGCGGAGCGGAGCGGCTGGCCCTTAGTGCGTCTTGGAGTCCTCGCGGGAAACCGCCTCGGCCGCTTCCTCGGCCACGATGGCCGCGTGGTCGATCGGGTTCTCGCGGGTGCGCCGGATCCCCAGGATGCTGATGAACAGCGAGGCGAAGATGGTCTGGAAGCTCATGACGAACGCCGTCGCCGCCGGCACCACGAGGCGCAGGGATTCGCGCGGGTCCAGTTCGCCGAAGCTGCGTACCTGCCAGTGCACCAGCGACATGACCAGGCCGATGAGGCCCGCCAGGGCCAGCAGGCCGCCGACGACGAGCCCCTTTTCCAGGGTCACGATGCTGATGAGTTTCCGCACCCGGGGCGACTCGGGCAGGAAGCCTTCCTCTGCCGCGTACACCTTGGTGAACAGCGCGAACAGCGCCGCCTGGAATCCGATGACCACCATGGCCGACGCCCCTACGAGGGTGTCGACGTCGAAGGCGAGCTGCCCGATGCGGACGGGGCCGAAGGTCAGGGCGGTGCCGGCGATCAGGCCGACCAGCATGAGCGCGAGGCCGGGGATGAAGAACAGCCACTTGGGGCTGTACAGCAGCAGGAACCGCAGGTGGCGCCAGCCGTCGCGCCAGGAGCGCAGGTGCGGCGGGCGGGAGCGGCCGTCGGGCGAGAGGGTGGTGGGCACCTCGCGCACGTCCAGCCCCTGCAGGGTGGATTTGACGACCATCTCGCTGGCGAACTCCATGCCGCCGGTCTGCAGCCCGAGCCGCAGGATGGAGTCACGGCGGAACCCGCGCAGGCCGCAGTGGAAGTCGCCGATGGCGCTGGGGAAGAACAGGCGCCCGACGAAGGACAGGACGGGGTTGCCGAGGTAGCGGTGCAGCGGCGGCATGGCGCCGGGGGCGATGCCGCCCTTGAAGCGGTTGCCCATCACGAGGTCGGCGCCGTCACGCAGTTGCTCGACGAAGGGCAGCAGGCCGGTGAAGTCATAGGAGTCGTCGGCGTCGCCCATGATGACGTACTTGCCACGGGCCGCCCGGATGCCGCCTATCAGGGCGTTGCCGTATCCCTTCGCGTCAACGTGGACCACGCGGGCGCCGGCGTCGCGGGCGAGCTGCTGGGAACCGTCGGTGCTGCCGTTGTCGGCGATGAGCACCTCGCCCTCGATTCCGTGCTCCTCCATGCACGCAAGCGCCTTGCGGACACAGACTTCCACGGTCTCCGCCTCATTGAGGCAGGGCATGACCACCGTCAGTTCCACGTCACAACCCTTCCAGTCATGGCACGTCCAGCACACCATCATGCCGTCTGCCCACCCATGCTCGGGTCAAGTCCGAAAAACGCCTGGCATCCTTGATGCCATGGTGAGCGTCGCGGAGATAACCCCTGTGGACCACTCCGCCCCAGGCCGGACCGCGCGTCTTCGCTCGTTTTTGCGCCGTCATCGGGTGTTCGCCGCAGCGTTCGCCGTGGGCGGGTTGCTGCGGCTGATCACCATGCTCGGGTACGGCCCGGCGATGTGGTTCAACGACTCCTACGAATACGTCTCGGTGGCGCTGCACCCGCGGCCGCACCCGATCCGGCCGGATGGCTACGGCTTCTGGCTGCTGGCGTTGAAGCCGTTCCACAGTTTCGCGCTCGTGACGTTCACGCAGCATCTCATGGGTTTGGCCGCGGCGGTACTGATCTACGCGCTTCTGCGGAGAAAGTTCGGCCTGCCGACGTGGGGGGCGACGCTGGCGGCGGCGCCGATGTTGTTCGACGCCTACCAGATCCAGCTCGAGCAGCTGATCATGTCGGATGCGATGTTCACGCTGCTGGTCGTGGGCGTGATCACGCTGGTGTTGTGGCACCGGCGGATGTCGTGGAAGGTCGGCGCGGTGGTGGGGCTGCTGCTGGCGCTCACGTGGCTGACGCGGTCGATCGGGTTGCCGATCCTGGCGCTGGTCGTGGCCTACATGCTGGTGAAGCGGGTGGGGTGGCGGCCGATCGTGGCGATGATCACGGCGTGCGCGATTCCGGTGCTCGGCTATATGGCCTGGTTCTCCACAAACTTCGGTAAATTCGCGATGACCAACAGCGACGGGCTCATCCTCTACATGCGCACCGCCATCTTCGCCGACTGCGCCAAGATGAAGATCGACCCGCGCAAGGAACTCGAGCTCGCCCTCCTGTGCATCGAGGAGCCGGTGGACCAGCGCCCCGAGTACGCCCAGTGGTATCTGTGGCGGTCGGAGTACGGCCAGCCGCTCCACCGCCTGGGCGGCAAGACGTTCGAGTCGGTCAAGAACGACGCGGCCAGCAAGTTCGCCCAGCGCGCGATCCTGTCGCAGCCCGGCGACTACTTCCAGATCGTGGCCCGCGACTTCATGCGTTCCTTCCACTGGGGCCGGCCGACCTTCCCCGATCCCGCCACGTTCAACATGTACGAGTTCCGCCCGTACTACCAGCTCGTCGACGGGGCGCCGAAACGCCTGCCCACCTGGCCGTCGTACCAGGGCCGCACCGACACCGACGCCTACGCCTACGAGCAGGGCCCGCCGGAGACCAAGATCGTCAGCCCGTGGGCGGAGATCATGAGCGGCTATCAGAAGGTGTTCTATCTGCGCGGCATCATGCTCGGCGGCATTCTGCTGATCGGCCTGTACGGCGTGGCCGTGCGCTGGCGTAGGTGGGGCGGCCCGGTGGCGCTGCCCTGGCTGGCCTCGTTCGGGCTGCTCCTGGCTCCGGCGGCGACGGCGGAGTTCGACTACCGGTACGTGCTGCCGGCCGTACCTCTGGCCTGTGTCGCGGCGGCGATCACGCTGCGCCACGGCGTCAGGCGCAAGAAGGTCACACCCACGAGCGCATCAGCATCCGAGCCCACCACTGCGCGTGCGTGATCGTCTCCGAGGACAGGATCGGGTACAACCACCAGAAGTTGATCAGCACGATCAGCGCGAAGGCTCCGACGGCGGCGCCGCCACCGGCCCGGCGCGTGGGCGTGGCGTCCTGTTTGCCCAGGACGAGCCCGGCGGCGAGGGCGAGCGCCATGGCCATGAACGGCACCAGCGGCACCATGTAGAACAGGTACATGGTGCGCTTGTCGGCCAGCCAGTAGTACAGCCAGGGCAGCCACCCGGCGGCGTAGGTGAGCAGCACGGCCCCGGCCCGCCAGTCGCGGGTGGCGACGTACCAGACGACGAGGGCGAGCAGCGCGAACAGCGCGGCGTACCACAGGGCGGGCGTGCCGACTCCGAGCACGGCCTGGGAGCACTTGTCGGCCCCGCACGCCGACGGCGGCAGGTCGCCCTCGTAGTGGAAGGAGACGGGCCGGCTGAGCACCAGCCACTCCCAGGGCTTGGACTGGTAGGTGTGCCCGTCGCTGAGCCCGGTGTGGTAGCCGAGCACCTCGAGGTTGTACTTGACCCAGGAGCGCACGGAGTCGAGCACGAAGAAGAGCGGCCCGGACGAGGTGGCCTGTTCCCAGTTGCGCCCCCATCCGTGGGCGGAGGCGAACCAGCCGCTCCAGGAGAGCGTGAAGACCGCCGCCGGGACCGCGGCCAGCGCGCCGAGCGCCGGGGTCAGGTCGAGGGTGAAGACCCCCTTGTACGGCCGGCGCAGCCCGACGGCCCGCCGGGCGCCGAGGTCCCAGGCCAGCGTCAGCAGGGCGAAGGCCACCAGGAACGGCAATCCCGACCATTTGACCGCGCAGGCCGCGCCGAGGCAGGCGCCGGCGGCGATGCGCCAGGGCCGCCACCCGAGGCGCGGCCCTTCGCCGGACAGGGGCGAGCGTTCGTACCAGTCGGCCAGCCGCTGCCGGGCGTGGTCGCGGTCGGCGACGAGGCAGGCGAACCCGGCCAGCACCCAGAATCCGACGAAGATGTCGAGCAGCGCGGTGCGCGAGAGCACGAAGTGCAGGCCGTCGAGGGCCAGCAGCAGTCCGGCCAGCCCGCCGAGCAGTGTCGAGCGGGTCATCCTGCGCACGACCCTGGCCAGGATGAGGATGGACAGCGTGCCCACGACGGCGGCCATGAAGCGCCAGCCGAACGGGTTCATGCCGAACATCCATTCGCCGAGGCCGATCATCCACTTGCCGAGCGGCGGGTGGGCGACGTAGCTGGCGCATTCCGAGGATTCTGTGCACTTCTTGAAGATGTCGAGGTTGCCGGTGATGAGCCGCTGGTCGGCGATGGGGTTTTTGGAGTCGCCGAGGAAGGTCCGCTCGACGCCGTACTTGAGCAGCGAGTAGGCGTCCTTGGCGTAGTACGTCTCGTCGAAGACGACGCTGTGCGGCTGACCCAGCCGGGTGAAGCGCAGGATTCCCCCGAAGACGGCGACCAGGAGCGGCCCCAGCCAGCCCCAGAGCGCTCCTTCCTGCATCGGCGGAACCAGCCGCTGTGCGGAAACCCCCCAGTTCTTCACGATGCGCACCCTATGGCGTGAGAGATCTCCTGTGAACCGCGTCGTACAGCTCGCGTTTGGGGATCCCGGCCTCCTTGGCGACGTCCGCGACAGCCTGCTTACGTTGGGTGCCCGCCTCGGTCCGCCGGTCGACCTCGGCCACCAGGTCCTCGATGTCGGGCTCGCCGGCCGCGGCGGTGTGCCCGGCCACCACGACCGTGATCTCGCCCTTGACGCCCGCCTCCGCCCACGCGGCCAGTTCGGCCAGGCCGCCCCGCCGTACCTCCTCGTAGGTTTTGGTGAGTTCGCGGCAGACCGCGGCCGGGCGGGTGGCGCCGAACGCCTCGGCCATGGCGGCCAGGGAACTGGCCAGGCGGTGCGGCGCCTCGAAGAAGACCATGGTGCGCTCCTCGGCGGCCAGCGCGCCCAGGCGGCGGGCGCGCTCGCCGGGCTTGCGGGGCGGGAAGCCCTCGAAGCAGAAGCGGTCGCTGGGCAGGCCCGAGATGGCCAGCGCGGTGGTGACCGCGGACGGGCCGGGCAGCGCGGTGACGGTGATGCCCGCCTCGACGGCCAGATGGGTGAGGCGGTAGCCGGGATCGGAGACGCCGGGCATGCCCGCGTCGGTGATGATCACGACGGTGCGCCCGTCTTTGAGGGTCTCGACGAGTTCCTGGGCGCGGCCCGCCTCGTTGTTGTCGTAGTAGGACACGACCCGGCCGGTGATCTCCGCGCCGAGCTCGGTGGCGAGCCGGCGCAGCCGCCTGGTGTCCTCCGCCGCGATCACGTCGGCGCTCTCCAGAACCTGCCGCAGCCGCGGGGAAACATCTCCCACTTGCCCGATAGGTGCTCCTGCCAGCACCAACTTGCCGTCTTGAGTCACCCAGCCATTGTGGCAGGGCACCCCAATTGCACCGTGTTTCTTATCTATTCAACGCCTTGGGGCCCGTACGATGTCCGAATGGCCGTGACCGATTTTCAGTACCAGGCCGTGGACGATCACAAGCAGCCCGGACCGCGATCGGTGCGCGACCGCCTGGTCCCGCCGATGCGCGGCAGCCTGCTCTGGGGCTGGGCGGGCCCGCTGCTGATCGCCTTGTTCGGCGGCGTGCTGCGCTTCGTCAACCTCGGCCATCCGAAGGCCGTCGTCTTCGACGAGACCTATTACGCCAAGGACGCCTACTCGCTGATCACCTGGGGTGTCGAGAAGGTCGCGATCAAGGACGCCGACAAGGCGCTGATCGCCGGCAACACCGACATCTGGCAGAAGTGCGCCCAGGACGCGCTCGACAAGTGCGCCTCCTACGTGGTGCACCCGCCGCTCGGCAAGTGGATGATCGGCCTCGGCGAGTGGGTGGCGGGGGTGACGCCGTACGGCTGGCGCGTGGCGGCCGCCGTCTTCGGCACGCTGTCGATCCTGATCATCGCCCGCCTGGCGCGCAGGATGACTCGCTCGACGCTGCTCGGCTGCTTCGCCGGGCTGCTGCTGGCCCTCGACGGCCTGCACTTCGTGCTCTCGCGCACCGCGCTGCTGGACATCTTCCTCATGTTCTGGGTGCTGGCCGGGTTCGCCTGCCTGGTCGTCGACCGGGACAGAATGCGCGGCCGGCTGGTCGACTGGTACGAGACCTCGCCGCTGACGCCGGAGGGCCCCTGGCTGGGCTGGCGGCCGTGGCGGCTGGCGGCCGGCGTCTGCCTGGGCGCGGCCTGCGCGGTCAAGTGGTCGGGCGTCTTCTTCCTGATCGCGTTCGGGATCATGTCGCTGATCTGGGACATGGGCGCACGCAAGGCGATCG
This sequence comes from Nonomuraea typhae, assembly GCF_009760925.1. Lineage (GTDB taxonomy): Bacteria > Actinomycetota > Actinomycetes > Streptosporangiales > Streptosporangiaceae > Nonomuraea > Nonomuraea typhae. Next base: position 273,552 of record NZ_VRLV01000006.1, on the reverse strand, counting down.
GGCTGCGCAAGCCGTACTCGGGCACGTTCGGCAAGGACCTGCCGACGTGGCTGGGGGCGGTCACGCTGGCGCCCGCACTGACCTACATCGCCTCCTGGGCCGGCTGGTTCGCCAACGCCGGCGGCTACGGCCGCAACTGGGCGCAGGCGACCTCCTCCGGGCCGTTGTTCTTCGTCGTCGACTCCTTCAAGTCGTGGCTCGGCTACCAGGTGCAGGTGCTCGGCTTCCACACCGGGCTGGAGTCCACGCACCCCTACCAGTCCGAGCCGTGGCAGTGGCCGCTGCTGCTGCGCCCGGTGGCCTTCTACTACGAGGGCAAGCAGAGCGGCTGCGCGGCCAAGGACTGCTCGGAGGCGGTGCTCGGGGTGGGCACGCCGGTGATCTGGTTCGGGGCGCTGGCCGCCCTGGTCGCGCTGATCGCCTGGTACGTCGCCGCGCGTGACTGGCGGGCGGGCGCGGTGCTGCTGGCGTACGCCGTGGGCTGGCTGCCGTGGTTCTACTACGCGATCGCCGACAACCGGACGATGTTCCTGTTCTACGCGATCCCGATGGTGCCGTTCATGGTGCTGGCCATCACGTTGTGCGCCGGGTGGCTGATCGGCCCCGCCGTACGGGAAGGGGCTGCGCCGCCGATGCGGCGGACGGTCGGAGCCGCCGTGGTCGGCGCCTTCGCTTTGCTGGCTTTGGTGAATTTCTGGTGGTTGTATCCCATTTTGACCGGCGAACTGATTACCTATGCGGAGTGGAAAGCACGCATGCTTTTCGACAAGCGTTGGATCTGACCTTGACCACTAACCGCTATAGGATGATTTCGTAGGGTAGTCGCAGTGCACGACCCAATACGCACAGGATTCGGTCATCGTCAGGCCTGGGGTCCATACGGCAAACTTCGAGGCATGAGTGCACCGGATGTGACAGCGCTGCTCACCGAGTTGGAGCGCTCCGAGCCGGACCTGGCCGACGATGCCAGGACCGCGGTCGAGTGGCTGACCGGCGGCGAACCGCTGGAAACGGTGACACAACTCGACGTGTGCGAGTTCCTCTGGTACACGCTGCCGCTGAAGGTCGGCGGCGACCACGAGCGCCTGGCCCGCGCCCTTGGCAAGCTCCTGACGCTGGGCGGCCTCGACCGCTACGCCGCGCTCTGCGAGTCGGCCACCACGCTCCAGATCCTCCGGGCCTACGCCCGCGACGGCGAGGACGCCGGCACCGCCGCCTACCAGGAGGCGCTGGAGGCCACCGGCGTGCTCCCGCCGGACGTCGCGGACCTGCGCTGGAGCATGATCATGGGGCCGGAGGAGCTGGGCGCGCACGTGGCCTGCTCGGCCGCGCTCGAACTGGCGATCCTGTCCGGCGAGGACATCGACCGTGTCGCCCTGACCCGCCGCTGGCTCACCGAGCCACGCACCGAGCTGGGCGGCGACAGCTGGCTCAACCGCGTGCACGGCGAACGGCTCAACCGCTGGGTGCTCGGCCGCGGCCCGGCCCGGCGCGAGCTGGCCCAGCCGTTCGAGGTGCGCCTGCACGCGCCGATCGCCCCCCAGCCGCTGCCCGCGCTGCACCGGCTCCTCAGCCTGGCCGCCTCCGAGAGCCTGCCGCTGCGCCTGGCGCCCTCGCCAGAGGCGCTGCACCTGCGCGAGCTGGCCGAGCTCGACCTCGGCGCGCTGCTGCGCGACGGCGCCAGGCTGACCATCACCGACGAGGGACGCCGCCTGCTGGACTCCCCCGAGGAACTGTGGGCGGCGGCCACCGGGCTGCTGCTGGCCCGCCCCGAGCACGAGTTCGACGTCTCGGTGCGCGAGGCCGCACTCATACTGCTGGCCGACGGCAGCGTGATGTCGCCGCGGGAGCTGCACACCCGGGTGGCGGAGATCGTCGGCGGCGAGGGCTGGCAGCCGGCGACCGGCCGCGAGAACGTCGCCCGCCCGCTGACCGGCCTGGTGGGCCAGCTCACCGCGCTCGACCTGGCCTTCGGCGACGACCTCGTGGTACGGCTGACGCCCGCGGGCCATCTGGCGGCCCTGGCCGCGCTGCGCGCCCACGCCCTGCGGCCCCGGCAGTACGTCAGCCCGGGATGAGCCGGGCGAAAGCGATCACGTTGTCCAGGTAGCCGAGCGCCGGATCGTACCTGCCGCCGCAGGTGACGAGCCGGAGCTCGGGTTCACCCGTCGGCCCGTAGACGGCCTGGGTGGGGAAGGCGTCCTTGGCGAACTCCTCGACCGACTCGACGGCGAAGACGGCGGCGCTGCCGTCCCGGCGCCCGACGACGATCTCGTCGCCCGCCTGGAGCGCGCCCAGGCGGTAGAAGACGGCCGGGCCGCTGGTCCTGGAGTCCACGTGCCCGAAGACGACGGCCGCCCCGCGCTCGCCCGGGGTGGGGCCGGGCGCGTACCAGCCGATCAGCTCCGGCCGGTCGACCGGCGGAACCTCAGCGGTGCCGTCGGGGGCCTTGCCGACGCCGACGACCTCGGCGTGGACGCCGATGGCCGCGATACCGAGCGTGACCGGCTCGCTGGGCGGCATCGGGGCGGCCGGGCCGTACCTGGAGAGGGTGCCCTGCGCGCCGGGGCGCGGCGGTGGCGCGAAGCCGCGGTTGGCGAGGCCGTCGACGGCGATCGCGACGGCGGCGCCGACCGCGATCGCGGCCAGGACCCTGGCGGCCCTACCGGCGGGCACGCCTCACCAGGAGCAGCAGCACGGCGGCGGCGAGCACGCCGACGCCCAGGCTGAACGCCGGGCCGACCGCGCGCAGATGGGTGGAGCCGTCACCGGTGCCGGCGCCGCCGCTGGGGTAGGCGGCCTCGACGACCAGCCAGCCGTCGTTGAGCGGGTTGGCGTCGGGCGCGCACCGGCCCTCGACGCGGTACTTGCCGGGCTCGGTGGTGACCTGGATGGAGGCGCCGCGTTTGCCGGGGACGGCCAGTTTGCCGAACGCGTCGGAGTCGGCCGACGCCTCGCTGAAGACGTCGCAGGCGAGCTTGACGGTGACGAGGCCACCCGGCTCGACCCGCTCCGGCGCGACGGTGATGTCTCCGGTGGGCGCGCTCAGGAACACCGCACCGGAGGCGAAGAATGTTGTGAAGAGCAGGCGCACGTCCGCTATGTGCCCGAAGCTCGCCCTGGCCAGGGCAAACAACGGTCAATGGTTGAACCGCACGGCCTGACAGCCCAGGAACTCGGCGTACGGCTCGGCCTCGGCCAGGACCGCGTCCCGGTCCGCCGTGCCCTCCACGGTGAGCAGGAGGGTCGTGTCCTTCTGCTGATGCCGCCACAGCCCGGCCAGTTCGCCGTCGCCGAGGATGACGCCCGGCCGGCCGCTGCGCGCCCAGATGCGCGGGTGCAGGCTCGCGTCCGGCGCCAGCGTGGCCCGGTCGCGCCCCTGCAGATACGGCTCGTCCGGCGGCAGCAGGCGCACCCCTTTGGGCAGCGCGGCCCGCTTCAGCTCGTCCACGTCCTCGGCCAGCACGAATCCGGCTCCCACCGGGACCAGCTCCGCCTCGGCCCGGGCCCACGAGCGTGCCGCGTAGTGCGGGCTCACCCCCGCCCAGGCGGCGAACTCCTCGACCGTGCTCGGCCCGTACAGGCTCAGATACCGCCGCACCAGCCCCTGCCGGGCCTTCTTGTCCGTCGGCATCGCGGGCAGCCACTGATCCACCCGCTGGAACGCCGTCCCGGCGCCGGGCGCGATCGCGAACTCCCCGGTCAGCGAGGCGGCCCGGATGAGGATCTCGCTGAAGGACGAGAACGTGTCCGGCCCCATCCACGGCGCGAACTCGGCGGGTAAGCGGGGCGCCAGCGCGCTGCCCAGCTCGCGCGTGGTCAGGGTCCGCCCGTTGAGCGCGTCCCTGGTGGCCTCGATGACCAGCTCCATCGTGGCGCTGGCGCTCCTGCCCATCCGATCCAGCATCGGCAGGAACCCGGCCATCCGCGCCCGCCACGACTCCTCGTCGTCCGGCAGCAGCCCGCGCGTGAAGAGCGGCAGGTCGGCGGCGTTGACCAGGCAGGGCGCGCCGCGCAGGCTCCACACCCGCACCAGCGTGCGCCGCGTGGCGAGCGCCGCGGCCACCTCCTCGGCGTCCGCCTCCGCCCTGGCCCGGAGCGCCAGCTCTGCCGAGCCCGGCGGGGTGTCCTGCGGCGCCGTCGCGGCGGCCTCGGCCAGCGTGCCCCGCTCGTCGAGCCGGTGCCGGCGCAGCCGGAAGGCGATGACCTGCTCTCGTCCGACGTTGATCACAACGCGCGCATCCTTTCTTCCCGAACCGACACTATCCACCCCATAAGATCCACAACCATGGAAAGCCACCTGGCAGTCGGCGGCGAGACCGGTGTCCTCGTGCTCGCCGGTTCCAGCGGCCGGATCGACGCCGCCCGCTGTGACCTGCTGGCCGCACACGGTCTGACGGCGCTGTCGCCCCGATGGTTCGGCGGCCCCGGCCAATCGCCCGGCATCTGCGAGATCCCGCTGGAGACCTTCGTCACCTGCCTGGACCGGCTCACCGCCGCGGGGGCGAAGCGGCTGACCGTCCTCGGGCTGTCCAAGGGCGCCGAGGCCGCGCTCGCGCTGGCCTGCGTCGAGCCCCGCGTCCGCGCCGTCGTCGCCCTGTCGCCGTCCTCGGTCGTCTGGCCCAACGTCGGCCCAGGGCGCGACGGCGTCACCGAGCCCTACCGCTCGTCGTGGACCTGGCGCGGCCGTCCGCTCCCCTTCGCGCCCTATCCCGCCGACTGGCCGGACCACGGCCCGCCCACGGCCTTCCGCGACTTCTACGCCCGCGGCCTCGCGGCGGCGCCCGCCGCCGCGGCCATCCCCCTGGAACGCTCCCGCGCCGACGTGCTGCTCGTGGCCGGGGAGGACGATCAGATGTGGCCGTCCGCCGCCTTCGCCCGCGCCCTGGCCGCGCGGCGGCCGGTGCGGCTGATCACCCATCCGTCGGCGGGCCACCGCCCGGTCCTGCCCGGCGAGACGCCGGCCGCGCCGTCGCCTTCCTATCTGTACGGCGGGGCGCCGGAGGCCGACGCCGAACTGGGGGCCACGGCCTGGCCGGAGATCCTGGACGTCCTCATGTGAAAAGGGCCCGCACCAACAGGTGCGAGCCCTTTCCACGTAGGTGTAGACGGTGTGCAGGTCGCCTCTCGGCGAAAGGCACAACGCGGCTCCAGCCGAACGGTAGTCCGCGAAGGCGGTAGGTGAGGCCCGGGGACACTGGACACACCGGCTACGGCTTGTGTAACGAGCCCGCCCCCTGATGCATTCCCGGCTACTCGACGATTCCGTACGACGGCTTGCCGGTCACGTCGTAGGTGAGGTGCAGCACGCCGGTGCTCGTGGTCCGGGAGCCGGTGAGCTTGAGCCCGGCGGCGGCCGTACCCTCGGCGAACAGCCGCTTGCCTTCGCCGATGACGACCGGGAAGACCAGCAGGTGGTACTCGTCGACCAGCCCGGCGGCCTGGAGCGTGCGCACCAGGTCGCTGCTGCCCTGGACCAGGATGACGCCGTCGGTGCGCCGCTTCAGCTCGGCGACCGTCTCGGCGGCCTCGCCGACCAGCACCTCGCTGTTGCGCCACGTGGCCTCCTTGGGAGAGCGCGTCGTGACGTACTTCGGCATGCTGTTGATCTTGGCCCCGCCCTCCTCGTCGGGCACGCCGGGCCAGTACGAGGACAGGATGTCGTAGGACGTGCGGCCCAGGAGCATGCCGTCGGCCCGCTCGAGCACGTCTGCCATGATCTGGTTGAAGTCCTCGTCCACGTGGGGCGGCAGCCAGCCGCCGTGCGTGAAGCCGTTCGAGTCGTCCTCACCGGGGCCGCCGGGGCCCTGCATGACGCCGTCGAGCGACAGGAAGGTCCCGACCACCAGTTTGCTCGCCATCTTCTCGCTCCTCTTCGTGCTGCCGTCGCTTTGTTGGTCCCAGCTTGGCCGGGCGGGCTTAAGGAGTTCCTACGACATCCCTACGGCGGCTTCTGTGGGGTTTGGGCGGCGCCGGGCTGGGGGGCGGGGGCTTGGGCGCCGGCGGCTTGGGGGGCGGCGGGGCGCAGGGCGGGTTGGCGGTGAGGTCGTCGGCCCAGAACGCGATGAGCTCGGCCTCGGTGTGCGCGTCCATCGGCAGGCGCAGGGGGATGCGGCCGCTGCACAGGGCCCAGGTCGTCACCAGCATGAGCAGGAGCTGGTCGTCGTCGTTCATCCACGACCACGGAGGGTCACGGACGATCGGGTGGAAGGCGGGCATGAGGTCTCGTCTCCAAGAGGTGCCGGGGTGTGGGATCAACCATGCGAGGCCGGCCGGCGGGTCGGCCACCGGGTCGTACGGCTCCGGAAAACCTCGGATCGACTGCCCGTTTTCCTGGTTTTTCCGGTGCATTCCCGAGGGGTGACTACGTTTTCCGGATATTTCCGGGCTCGTCCGGAGTTGAGCGGGGTTCTAATCCGTACACATCCGGAAATGTGAGATATGGAGATCTCGCCCCGAGTTGACCATCTGTGGTGTCAAAATGACTCCCGTTACTCCTGGTAGAGCAGTGCTGATCACCTCGACATAGGGACGACACCAGCAAAGACGGACATGATCCAGGACCTCAGCGCGGCAACACGCAGCGACTTCATCGAGCAGCTCAACGAACTACGCTTGCGGTCGGGCAATCCCACGCTCCACGAGCTGCAGCGGCTCTCCCAGCGCATCGGCGGCCGCGACGGCCAGTACCGTGAACTGGCCAAGAGCACCACCCACGACATCCTCACGCACAAACGCAAGCGTCTGCCCGAGTGGTGGTGGGTGTCCCTGTTCGTCGGCGCCTGCCACCTTGCCGCCGAGCACCATCACCTGCAGCAGGAGCCGCTGGGCAACCTGGACGACTGGAACGCCCGGTGGCGTGCCGCCCGTGCCTGCCTGCCGGCTCCGCCGTACCCGGAGACCACGCAGCCGCACCCCCGCGCCCGCGAACCCCTCCACCACGAGCCGGCTCCTTGGGAGCCGGCGCCCAGGGAGCGGGCGTCCTTGGAGTGGGCCTCGCTGTCCCTGGACCACCCGTCCCTGGACCACCCGTCCCTGGACCACCCGTCCCTGGACTACCCGTCTCTGGACGACCAGCCGCTGGAGGTCGCCGGTGACGAGCAACGGCAGTGGGAACGGCAGGCGGAGATCTACGGCCGGACCGGGGCGCGGCTGCTGAGCCAGCTGGACCCGAACGACGCGCACGACCTGCTGCGCATGGCGGTCATCGCGCTGCTGCGCGGCCACGAGGACGAAGCCCGCGCCTGGCTGCGCCCGCTGGCCGGCACCGGGCAGGCCGAGGCGGTGCGGCTGTCCGACGCGGCGGCGCCGCAGTTGGTGGCGGCCGAGCTCGCCTACCGCTACGGCCGCGAGTACCTGGTGCCGCCCGCCGGGCGGGTCAGCGTGGCGATGTTCTTCTTCCGCCTGGCCGCGGCGCACGGTCACGCCGAGGCCGCCTACCAGCTCGCCCTGCACCGCAGGCGCCGCGAGGAGGAAGACCCCGCGGCGGCCTGGTTCGGCGTCGCCGCCGTGTCCGCCGGCTGACTAGTAGTCGTCCCCCGGCCTGCGCCAGCGGGCGTCCTCGTCGGCCCTCCGCTTGGCCTCGTCTCGGGGATGACTGTTCTCCAGCCAGACGAAGAAGCCGAAGACGATCACCCCCACGACGGCGACGAAGATCAGCAAGACCTTCCACGCCCCCGGAATGAAGATCAACGCCAGCAGGCCGACGATCACCATCACGAAAGCGGCCAGCAGCCCTAACCCGATCTTCTTCCAGAGCGACACGCTTCTCCCCTTCGGCAGTTTCCCCAGATTCTGCCTGATTAGTGGGGAGTGCGACGTTCGTCGTCCAGAATGCGGTCCACGGTGCGCCGGCCCATCCGCGCCATGCCCGGGTTGCTGTCGAGGTAGTACCAGACCAGCCCGAGCGCCTGCGCGAACGCCCACGCCCTGCCCCGCGCCCACTCCACGTCGTCACACCCGAGGCCGTCCCGCAGCACCCGCCGTGGCCCGGCCTCCAGCAGATGCCAGGCGCTCACCAGATCCAGCGCCGGATCGGCGGGCCCGAACCCGCCCACGTCCAGCACCCCGGCCAGCCGTCCCCCGGACACGAGCACGTTGCCCGGGATGAGATCACCGTGGTTCATCACATCAGCCCCGCCACGCGGCAACTCCCGCATGACCGCCCACATCCGGCGAAGCCGGGGAACATCCAGAAGCCGCTCGCTCTCCCGGAAACACCTCTCCATCCACCCGTCGTGGGTCCGAAGGTCCCCGCCGCGCCCCTTGCCGGCAAAGGTACGGCCCCGCGTGCCGGCGGCCCGGAGATCACCGATGAGCTCGGCCAGATCCCGGGCGAACGCCACCGACTCCCCCGGGTCCTCGTCGGCGGCCACGGCCCCGGGCACCCACGTCTGCACCGACCACGGCAGCGGGTACCCGTCCCCGGGCTCGCCGATCATGACCGGTTCCGGCGTCGGGAACCGGGTGGCGGCCGCGATCTCCCGCGCCGCCTCGGCCTCGGCCTCCAGCCACCGCCGCGTCGCCGCCGCCTCCCGCGGCTCAAGCGGGAACCGCGCGGCGAACCGGTCGCCGATGCGGAAGATGGCATTCACGGTGCCCTGCCCGGCGACCCGCTCGACGGGCCGGCCCCGCCCTTCGGGAAACTGCTCGGCCACCAAAGCACGCGCGGTGTCCACGGTCACGGTCAGTTCATCGGCGTGCATCTTCACCCGTGGAGCGTGGCATGGCCCGATCTTGGCACGCCACCGGTTTTCGCCGCTGGTTTCGTCGCCGGGTTTCAGTCGCTGTCGAATATGCCGATGATCTCCAGCAGCTTGACGATCTCTTCCTTGAGCGGCGACGGCAGGTTGTTGCCGTTCCTCGAATACTGCCCCGTGTAGTTCTTGGGCGGCGCCGACGGCACGGCCTGGGTTTCGTTGATCTGGAAGAACCAGTTTCCCTTGTACGGCCCACCCGTAATGGTGAGGTGCGCGCTGTCGAAATAGAAGCTGTCGCTCTCCGACTTCACCGGGCTGAGCGTGACGTGCCCGCCGTACCATTTGTCGCCGATTCTGAACTCGAGCCCCTCCAGGAACGACTGCACCCCACTGCCGCCGTCGGTCCGCGTCTTCCCCGCGGCGATCCGCAGCGACTCGAAGACCCACGAGCCGAAGTCAAAAGTGGTGAACGTGTCGATGGCCTGGGTTATCGTCCGCTGGGAACGATCCGCGCTTTCGGTCACGGAGTCTCCTCTCGCTCGCCGTATCGTGAATGCGCGGATCCCCTCCGTCAATAGGCGTCAGCCCACGGAGGGCAGCTTGAACGGATCCTCCGGAACGAAGCACCCGTAATCCTGAAGCGGCTGCGGATCGCCGAGCACGATCTGCGAAACCTGCCCCGCCGGCGAAACCCCGTCGGCCCGCCCCTGCACACGCTCCCCGGGCCGCGGTCCACCGCGTCCGAGGGGCATCTCCCCAGCGTCGCCGGCCAGCCGCCCGAACCGGTCCAGCAGCACGTGCACCGCCTCGACGACGTCGGCAATGTCCGCTTCCTCACCACCGTGGAGTTCCTTGTAGGCCGCCCTGGCCGCCGCCAGGAACTTCTCCGGATCCATGATCACCACGTCCCGCCGCGTCCGGACGCTGATGACCATCCCCGCCACGGGAGGCGTCGTCTCATCCATCCCCCGACGATAATGCGCGGGCGATCACCCATGGCATCGCCCGCGCACCTCTCTGTTCCTAGATCGGGCCTTCGACGCTATACGTCAGCCGATACCTGTATTGCGTGCCGTGGAACCCGTTCATGGGCACCACTATCAGCCCCCGACCGGCGTCCCCAGGGCCGATCGTGACCTCACCGATGGCCCAGCCGTCGTTCTCCCTGATCTTGACGTGAATGGAGCCCTGGAACGGATACGACTGGTTGATGTCCCACCAGTCGCCGCCGTCCATGTTGTTCCGGCCGCCGCGGTAAACGCCGTCGACGATGAGCTCGACTTCGTCGGAGAACTGCTCCGCCTCGTCATCGCAGTTGAGCCGGATGAGGTACAGCAGGTAAACGTCGTCGGCCTGAGCCGCCTGCGAGACGTTTCGCGGCGCCGCCTGAGCGCTCGCCGCCGGGGCCGGCGCGACCATCAGCGTGGCAAGAAGCGCCACCAGCCAAGTCACGCCGATCCAACACCGAATTCGGACCATTACCGAACCCTCCTGGGTGATCGTGGACCTTCCGCCTTGATACAACCCGCAAATCCAGAAGGTTCCGAGGCCCATCTTTTCGCCGGGGGTAATGCCGTCCGGGATTACCTCGCGGAACGGGTGGTGCCGGGCCGGCGCGCGTGGGCGAGTATCTCGGGCTCGGGCCGTCGCCCGGGTTCAAGGCCCTGGAGAGCCTCAGGGGCGCAGGTCGTCCATGAGGTCGGCGTGGGCGGCCGCGGCGGCCTCCTCCGCGCCCGAGATGGCCGTCATCAGCGCGTCGGCCATCTGGACGGCGTCCAGGTTCCGCCTGCTCAGCGGGCTGATGTCCAGGCTGACCAGGGTGCCGAGGGCGTCGGTGGCGGCGACGATGCGGCCGTGGTCGGCGGTGGCGGTGTGCCGGCGGGTGTTCCACTCCTCCACCAGCGCCTCGGCACGTTCCCCCGCGGCGATGAGTTCGTCCAGGCGGGCCTGCATGAGCTGCATGTCGTCCACGTTCGTCACTCCCCTCTCAGGACGTTGTCGACATACGGCGCGAGGGGGTCGGCGCCCGGATCGTCCGTGGCGAGGGCCAGGCCGGCGGTGAGTTCGGTGAGCCGGTCGCCGATGGCCAGCTTGGCGGCGGTGATCGCCTCCTGGACGGCCTGCGACAGGGCAAGGTGATCGAGGTCCCGATATTTCCGGGTATCGATGGTCAAGGACTGCAACCGGCCGGCGCCGGAGACCCGGGCGCGGACGATCTCGCCGGGGTCGGTGCCCTCGAGACTGGAGTCGGCCAGTTCCGCCAGGGCCTGGTTGAGGGTGCCGGTCCAGCCGTCCAGCTCGCGGATCAGGCCGTCGAGGTCGCCGATCCGGCCCTGGCCGAAGGCTTCGGCCTCCTTCATGAGGTCTCCTTGGTGAAGGGGATCCAGTTCTGGGAGACGAGGGCGGGGTCTTCGATGGACGGCGTGAGGTTGAGGCTTCGGGGACCCAGGTCGGGGTTGCCCGATTTGTAGAAGGCGCCTCTGAGCTCGTTCAGCTTGAGTTCGATGGTGTTGAGGTCGCCTTCGTAGGTGTAGTAGACGTCGGCGAACTGCTTGACGAGGTTGCCCAGGGCGCTCATGAAGATGCCGGCCTGGGTCATGAGGGCGACCCTGCCAACGGGGTGAAAGCTCGCCGAGGCCAGCGTGCGCAGGATCGGAGCCGAGGTCGCGTACAGCCCGAAAACCGACAGGTCGTACTCCCCCACCTCCTTGAACTGCCGGTGCATGGTGCCGCTCATCTCGCCGGTCATCTTGCCGAGTTCGCTGTAGAGGCCGTTGATGTTGAAGCGGACGTACTGCTGAAGGGTCTCGACGGCCTGCCCCTTCCAGTTGGGCGAGATGACGTCGAAGTAGGAGCGCCACAGGTCGGCTCTGTTGCCCGAGAGCAGGCTGCCCATGTCCTTCCACTGCTCGCGGCGGTCGTAGAAGAGGAAGGGGTTGCCGAGGTTGAGGGTCGCCGCCACGTCGAGCGCGAGCGCGGCCACCCCGAGGCCGGACATGGCCATGGCGGTTCTGTTGTTCTGCCGCAGGGGGTTGAGGTTGGTGATGAGCCGTTTGAACCACCCCGGGTCGGTCCGTACGGCGGGCGTCGGCGGCGGCGTGGCGGGCTTGGGCGGTACGGCGGGCTTGGCGGGCACGTTGACGCTACCGGTGACCCTGCCGTGGGAGTCGGCCAGGAAGAACTTGCCGGAGCCGGGCTGGCTGGGAGTGGTCATCGCCGCGTCACTTCGCCGACTTGACGGTCGAGGCCTGGTCGGCGGCGGCGTAGATGTCGGCGGCCCGGTGCATCTTGCCGCTGTCCTCGGTGAGCGTCCTGCCCAGGATGCCGGCGCTGTCCTTCCAGATGCTGGAAATGTTGTTGAACCTGCCGACGAAGGCCAGCCCGATGATGGGGACCCCGGCCAGCGGCACGAGGTTCCAGCCTTCGAACACCGGGGTGTGCTCCTTGAGCGTGTTCACACCACGGGCCGAGCCATCCATAGTGCCAGCAAATTCCCTGATATATACGGTATGGGCGTCATAACCGGGCCCACCAGGAGGATCAGGCATCCGCGCCGGCGACGCCTGATAGGCAACCGGCTGCGCGGAAGACGCGGCAAGCACAGAAGGCGGAAGACACGAGGGCGGCGGGCACGGAGGCGTGTGCGGGCAAGGGCTGAGCATGGCCGAACGGGATGCGGATTCGGGCGACATGCGGAGTTCTTACCATGATGATCGATGAGTGGTTTGTGCACTTACCAGGTAGAAACACAGCATTCACCCTGGCTTCACATCACCGCTACGCATCTGAGTAATTTCGCCACCGGTTGGGGCTAGTCAAGGTCCGCCAAGAGCTTGGAATAGACGTACATGTCCCGCCGCTCCCCACCGATCTCCTGCCAGCTCCGCAGCAGCCCCTCACGGACGAACCCCGCCCGCTCCGCCGCCTTCCACGAAGCCGTGTTCCACGGTTCCACGTGCAGCTCCAGCCGAGGAATCGCCAGCTCGCCAAGCCCCCAGCGGGAAACCGCCCGCAACGCCGTACCCGCGACACCCCGCCCCCTGACCGGCCCCGCGACCCAGTACCCGACGCTCGCCCGCCCGTACTCCTTGGGCCACAGCCCGATCTGCCCCAAGGCCCGATCGTCACCGGCGTCCGCGATCGCGAACGAATAGCCGAGCCCGTCGGCATTCCGCTGCCACTGCTGCCGGATGAACGCGACACCCTCGGCATCCGAGTACGTCGTCGGCACGCTGGTGATCAGCGGAATGTAGGCATCCCCAGCCGCCTCCTCCACCACCCGGATGTCATCCAGCCGCCACGGCCGCAGCCGTACCCCGTCTCCGGCCGAAAGCACCGGAACCTTCCCCACATCGCCCATGAGCGCATAATGCCAGCGACTACCCTGACCCGGTGACGTGGCACGGGATAGCGCCGGGGCCGCTTCCACAGCCTTCCGAACACCGAGACCAGACGCCTCCTCGAACCGTGCACGCCGACTGAGTGATGGGACAGGCATGCGGGTGGCGATGTCCAGCGTGGCAGCGGGACGACCCGGCCGCGCGAATGAGGATTTCGGCGGCGCCGTACCCACAGCGGCGGTCCTGATCGACGGTGCCGGCATCCCCGGCGGCGAGGCGACGTGCAGGCACGGCGTGGCCTGGTACGCCAACCGCCTGGGCGGCGGACTGCTGAGCCTGCTGTCACGCGAACGCGACCACAGCCTCCCCGCACTTCTCGCCCGGGCCGTCGAACTGGTGACGGACGATCACCGGGACACCTGCGACGTCGCCTCTCCCCTCAGCCCGTCGGCGGCCGTGGCCCTCCTGCGCCTGTCCGGTGGCCGGGCCGACCACCTGGTGCTCGGCGACGCGACCGTCCTGCTGGACAGGACGGCCGGCCCGCCGCTGGCCGTCACCGACCCGCGGGAGGTGGTCATCAGCCGTTCGTACCTGCCGGCGCTCGAGGCCGCCGCCGGTGACGCCGATGCGTACCGGCGCATCCTCGGCGACCTGCGCGCCAACCGCAACCGGCCCGGCGGCTTCTGGGTGGCCAAGGACGACCCGCGAGCGGCGGAGGAGGCGATCACCGGAACCTGTCCCGTCGCCGACCTGACCGGCGCCGCCCTGCTCAGCAACGGCGCCAGCCGCATCGTGGACCGCTTCCAGCTCACCGGCTGGCCGGGTGTCCTGGCCATCCTGTCGTCGCACGGACCCGCCGACGTCATCCATCGCGTACGGCGGGCGGAAGCGCGGCACGCGGTGGCGGCCGACGATGCCACGATCGTCCATTGCACCGGCCTCGGCGACGCCTGACGCCCAGCCGCTTCATTCAGCGGCAGAATTCCGTCTTGAGGAGGTTGTCCAGCGCCTTCGGGAACTCCTTGGCCACGTCGGCTTCGGCGTCCCCGCTGGTGATGGAGGCGGTCAGGGTCTTCTTGCCGTCGGGGGTGCTGTACATCAGCGCCGCGTAGCCGTTGTTGCTGCCGTTGTGGTTGTAGACGGTGCCGCCGCAGCCCAGCCGCTCGTTCAGGTTCTGGATCCAGGTCCCGAGGCCGTAGCGGCCGTAGAGGGCGGCGCTCTCGGGATGGGGTTCGCGCATCTCGGCCAGCAGGTCGGCCGAGACGAGCTTGCCGCCGTTGAGCGCGGAGAAGAACGTCTGCAGATCCTCGGTGGTCGAGATCATGTCGCCGGCGGCGGAGATCCAGGTGGGGTTCTGGCGGGTGACGTCGATCACCTTCCACTGGCCGGGCGCGTCCTCATACCGGTAGTAGGCGTGGGCGTACGGCCCGCGGATGTCGGTCCGGGCGCCCGGCAGCTCGGTGCCCGTCAGCTTGAGCGGCCGCAGGATCCGCTGCTTCATCGCCCTTTCGTAGGAGCCGGTGACCTTCTTGATCAGCAGCTTGGCCACCACGTAGTTCGTGTTGGAGTAGCTCCAGCGCTTCCCCGGCCCGAACTTCGGCCCCTTGGCCAGCGACAGCCGTACCAGCTCTTCGTCGGTGTAGGTGTGGAAGCGCTTGGCCACCCACTCCTTGCCCTGCCAGGGGATCCCTTGGACGGGCTTGCCCTCGGCGTCGACGTCGTAGGTGTAGTCGATCAGTCCGCTGGTGTGCTGCAGCAGCATCCGGACGGTGATCTCCGGGTCCAGCTTGAACTGGGGAAGGTAGCCGGCCACCGGGGCGTCCAGTTCGAGCACGCTGGCGTCCACCAGCTGGAGCACCAGGGTCGCGACGAAGTTCTTGGTGGTGCTGCCGATCCGGAACCGGCCGTTCGTCGGCGGCTTGGCGCTCGCGCCCAGCTTGCGCACCCCGGCGCTGCCCGCCCACTCGCCCCGCTCGTCGGTCACGCGAATCTGCATCCCGGCGGCCAGGCCGGAATCGACGAACGCCTGGATGGCCTTCTGCAGCTCCGGGCGATCCTGCCCGGCGGAGGCCGGCCTGCTGTCCGCGGCGGCCGCCCCCGCTGTGGCCGTCCCGGCCAGCAGGGCTGCCGTACCTCCCAATCGCCGGAAGACTCGCCTGCCCTTGAGCGTGATCGTGTTCGGTGATGCGTTCATGGCGACCACGGTCGCCGACCATCCTGACACCGTGCCGTTGCCGTACTGACACGGCCGCTGACACGGGACGGTCGGCGCAGGTGAAGACCGGGTTCAGGAGGCGCGCGCGTTGATGCGGGCGGCCAGGCCGTCCAGCACGCAGGCCAGTCCGAACGCGCGCCCGCTGTCGGCAGGCGCGTCCTTGGCGTCGGCCAGCGCGTCGACCAGGGAGGGGAAGCGGCTGGCGTGGCGGTCCAGCAATTGGGCGAGGGCCGGGCTGGCCCCGCGGTCCTCGGCCCACGGCTGGGTGCCTGCGGTCGCCAGCGACTGGGTGTTGCGCAGGTGGCCGAAGAGCAGCAGCGCCGCGTCCAGGCGTTCGCCTCCGGTGAGTCCGGTGCCCGCCAGCGCCCCCACGGCCGCCTCGGACCAGCCGATCTCGCGTGGCCCCATCATCCGGTCGCCCATCGTCACCCAGGGCAGCCACGGGTGCCGGGCCCACACCTCGGCCACGAGCCGGGCGAGCTCCTCCAGCTTGGGCCGCCAGCCCTGGACGGCCGACAGATCGGGCGGGTCGCCCACCGCTCGCTCGATCATGACGGCGACCAGGTCGGATTTGCTGGAGACGTACCGGTAGAGCGACATCTTGGTGAAGCCCAGATCGCCGGCCACCCGTTGCATGGAGACCGCGTCGATGCCGTCGGCGTCGGCGATGGCGATGGCCGCCGTGGCGATCGTGGGCAGGCTGAGCGACGGCCGGGTGGGCGGTGGCTGCTCCCAGAGCAGATTCTCGATCTTGCTTCCGGCCGCCATGCGCTCCTCCTCAAGTCGGGATGCTGTGTCTCGAGGATACTCCTGCTTACCACAGACACCTCAGCCCATGTGAAGGACGCTCCAGAGGTGCCCGTCCAAGTCCCGGAAGCTGCGGCTGTACATGAACTCGTTGTCCTCCGGCTCGCCCTGCAGGGTGCCGCCGTTGGCCACGACGATGCCGATCAGCTCGTCTACCCGGGTGCGCCCGCCCTCCACCTGCAGCGCGAGGGCGACTTCGTTGACCGCCGCGGTGTCCGGGATCCGGGTGCCGGTGATGGAGGTGAAGAACGGCTCGGTGACCAGCAGCAGCGAGGCGCCGGGGCCGAGGTGCAGGCATCCGGCCTCGTCGCTGGTGAGCTGCTCGTCGACGGTGTAGCCGAGCTTCTCGAAGAAGCCGAGGCTGGCCGGGAGGTTCTTGACGTGCAGGTTGACGAAGAGCGACATGAGTGTCTCCTGTATCAGTAGGACATCCGGTGGATACTCTGTGTCCGCCGGACACAGGCACTTACCTTAGACACCATGAACGGTTTTGTCACCCCCCGCTGCTACAGATAACGCCATCACCCGAAATTTCACGAGAACAGGGCGCTCGATGGCATCTGTAGTGTTCCGCGATGAAACGGCCACCGGCCGGGCGCTGACCGAGTTCTCCCTGCCCGGCCTCCCGGAGCGGATCTCGGCCCGGGACCTGGTACGGCTGCGCGTCCGCGAAGAGGTGGCCCGCCACAACGCCGCCCCGTCCCTCCACTTCCGCGGCCTGATCAGACCCACCGACGCCGAGGCCGAACTGAACGGCTACCGCATGCGCACCGCCCGCAAGCTGAACTGGGAAAAGCACGCCGACGCCGCCGAAGCCGCCTTCACCCGCAACGGCTTCCTGCTCCTGGTCGGCGACCGCCAGATCGAGGACCTGGACACCGAGATCGACCTGACCGCCGACCCGGTGGTGTCCTTCGTCAGGCTCGTCCCCCTGGCCGGAGGCTGACCCGGCCAGTTCCTCGTCTGCGAATCGCAGACCCGCGATCCCGTCTACCCACGAGAACCTCGGCCGGGGCGGCCCCCCGGTTCCGCGCGGCGGCCATCCCCGGCGAGCGTGCCATGGACGCCGCCGGCACCGTGCCGGCCTCTTCCGCACCGCTCAGCATCTCGGGCACCGACCACGCCCTCGCAGTGGGATGAACCGATGCGCGGCCTCGTGAGGTTTGGCGGGGTCGGCAGACCGGAACTGCCTGACGGTTTCCCGCACCACCACTCTCGCCCCGTGCCCCTCGAAGATGTTGACGCCGTAGATGCGGCATGTTGTGATCCACACATGCGCTATTTCGTACTGATTTAGTAGGAAATGAGGCGGTTATGAGGTTATTACCGCGCGCCGCCGCGGTTGTCGTGCTTCTGGTGAGCGCGGCGGGGATCCACGTCCTGATGGGCGGACCAGCGCAGGCAGCTCTGCCCACCGCCGCCGTCGCCCTCGGCGACAGCTTCGTCAGCGGAGAGGGCGCGGGGAACTACCAGCCCGTCGTCGACGCCTCCGGTACGGCGCAGGGCTTCCCCGGCTGGGCGGCGGCCAACAGCAACGCCTACTTCTGCCACCGGTCGGCGAACGCCTCGGTGTTCACGGCGGCGCTCCCGGGTATCCAGCAGCGCTTCAACCTCGCGTGCTCCGGCGGCCAGCCGGGCGACATCGCCACCCCCTCAAGCGCCCGGCCCGAGGGCCGCTCCGTCGCCTCGCAACTCGATCAGCTGCGCGCCGTCGCCCAGACGCACGATATCGACGTCGTCCTCGTCGGCCTCGGCTCCAACAACACCCAGTTCACCTTCGGCGACGTGGCCACGCTGTGCGCCAACCGCTTCATCGCCGACGCCTGGACAGGCTGGTGGGAGTTCTGGGCCTATCTGAAGGGCCCGGTGCCGCAGAGGCCCTGCTCCGCCTCGGACCTGGCCACCGACGCCGAGGTGGCCGCTGCCACTGCCGAGACCACCGCAGCTCTGCGCCAGATCCTCGACACCCTCGCCCAGGTCGACGCCGACGGCACTCACCAGGTGATTCTGCAGACCTACACCAACCCGCTGCCCCCCGACGTCGCCTCGCGCTACCACGACGAGGACAACCGCACCGACACCCGCGACAAGTTCCGCGCCCTCGGCGCCGAGCGCTACGCCGCCGGATGCCCGATCCATCGCGCGAGCCTCGGACCCGGGCACGTGTTCTCCCAGAACCTCGGCTCCCTGGTCAAGAACGCGCACAGCACGCTGGCGGCCGAACGCCCGGCGGCCGACCTGCGCGTACTGGACGTCCAGCGGGCTTTCGACGGGGCCAGGCTCTGCGAGACCCCCGACAGCCCGGCGAACGCGCTCGCGACACCGGTCCGCGTACAGGACGGCCCGTCCGGCACGTTCATCACCAGTCTGTCCGGCTGGGACAAGATCGATATCCAGCGCGCGGCGAACACATGCGTCACCTACTTCCAGACCTGCCAGGAGTCGTGGCACCCCAACGCCGCCGGCCACGCGGTCCTCGGCCAGTGCCTGACCGGCGCCTCCACCGCGGCGCCCCGCGCGAGCGTCACGTGCGCCCGTAACGCGGACGGCACGCTCACCGTCTCCTGACGTCTCCCCGGCCTCGCGTCCGGCCTCCCGGAGCCGGACGCGACGCGAGCAGGAAGGCACGCCTTCCAGGGGTAGCCGAGCAGATCGAACCCTGAGGCAAGGCCGGCTGCCGCTAGATCGCGCGGCTCGGCTGCCCTCGATGACGAGGCACGGGTTCCGGTTGAGCGCGGACCATGGTGCTGTTAGCTTCACACGGTGGACGACAATCGTGCACGTATCGCGGCCATCGAGGACTTCGCCGCTGCCCTGCGTCAACTACGCGGTGAAGCCGGAAACCCGTCCTTCCGCGAAATGTCGGGCCGGTCGAAGGCGATCTCGCACACGACGTTGCACGAGGCGGCGAAGGGCAACCGGCTGCCGAGTTGGGAAACCACCGTCGAGTTCGTCAAGGCGTGCGGGGGTGACCCGGCCGCGTACCGCGAACGCTGGGAGAGTGCCAGCCGGGCGGTCCGTTCGGCGGACCGCCCTGTCGAGGAGCCTCCCCCGGTCGAGGAGCCTGCCCCGGTCGAGGACGCCGCCCCGGCCGCCCGCGGCAGGCGGCCGGTCCTCGTCGCGGCGGCACTGGCCCTGGTCGCGGGCGCCGCCGTCCTCGTCGCGGTCCTCACCGACCGCGGCACCGGCCCCGCCCAGACGTCGTCCGGCCTCTCGCCCGGCGCCGCCGCGCCCACCCCCGTCGTCTGTCCGGTACGGCCCAGCAACCCGCCCTCGGCGCCGCCCTTACGCAAGGGTGACGCCACCGAGTTCGTCGAGGACGTCACCCTGAGCGACTGCACCCACGTCGGCCCCGGCCAGACCATGACCAAGGTCTGGCGGATCAAGAACGCCGGTGCGCTGCCCTGGAAGGGGTACAAACTGCGCCGCCTCGACCTCCCGCAACACCCCGACCAGTGCCGGACCGCCGAGGACGTGCCCATCGCCGACACCGGGCCCGGCGAACTGGTCGACATCCGCACCGACGTCACCACGCCCGGCAAGCCCGGCCTGTGCTACGTGCGCTTCAAGATGGTGGACGCCTCCGGAGCGGTCCTGTTCCCCGGGAGCCGACCCATCAACTTCCAGATCATCGTCAACGCATGGTGACGCCCGCCGTGCGTGGCACGGCGGGCCATCCCCTTCTACTGGAGAACGACGCCCTTGTAATAGCGCGCGAGGATCTCCCGGTAGGTACGCCCCTGGTTGGCCATGTCGCGTGAGCCCATCTGCGACATCCAGGCGCCGTCCCGCCAGTGACCGCATTCCGTGTGCGTCCGGCAGTACTGGGCGTTGAAGATCCTTCCGCCGCGCGTGAGGCGATCGCCCCACGTCGCGTCGACCGCGGCGTTCGTGCTCGCCCTGGCCGAGCCCGGCCTGTAGACCTGGCTGTTGGTGTTGTCCTCAACGTCGTAGCACATGCCGTTCTTCTTCTTGTTGGAGTGCAGCGCCCAGTACCAGCCGAAGTTCTTGGCGGCCACCGCCCCCGCCCTGAGCGACTCCTCCGGCCAGTGCGCCATCCACTCGTTGGGCAGGACGTTCTTGACGTAGTCCTTGAATCCCACCCGCACCACCTCGTTCCTGGCGCGCAGGTACACCAGGATCGTCGTGGGCATCCGGGTGTCGGTGCCGTCGGTCTTGCAGCCCGTCGGCGTTCCCGTGCCCTGGAACCGGTGTGAGGCGTTCTGGTTCTTGAGCGCGGGTATCAGGTTGCCCTTGACCCCGGGGCCGAAGTCCTGGTGCGTACCGGCATGACCGCTGTTGTAGAACACCCGGACCACCTGCCGGCTCCGGTTCCACACCGACGCCGCCGCGTTCTTGACGCACGTGCCCTGACCCGCGCCCGGACCCTTGAAGTCGTAACACGACGGCTGCGTGCTCGCGTAGTTGCTGACCGACCCCGCGAAGTCCGACACCGACCCCTGATTGCCGCTGTTGAAGTAGTAACAGAACTCACCGTCGTCACAGACACCGTCCCGGCCACCCGCGACCGCCGGCGAAGCCGCCACCACCATCGC
This sequence comes from Nonomuraea typhae, assembly GCF_009760925.1. Lineage (GTDB taxonomy): Bacteria > Actinomycetota > Actinomycetes > Streptosporangiales > Streptosporangiaceae > Nonomuraea > Nonomuraea typhae. Next base: position 252,935 of record NZ_VRLV01000006.1, on the reverse strand, counting down.
GCCCAGCGCCAGCACCACGCTCGCCCCGGCCAGGATCCTTCTGGACTTGCCCATGTTCGTCTCCGTTCTTCCGGGCTTCAGCGGACCTGGTAGCCCTGGGAGTTCCAGAACGAGGTGGGGTCCGGGTTCTCAAGGTTCCGGTCACCGATGCTCTTGGCCGCGCGCAGATGCCGTCCGGGCCGCATCTCGACGTGGGTGTGCGCCGACGAGGACTCGCCCACCCCGCGCCAGGACTCGGTCGCGATGATCTGACCGCGGCTCACCCGCTGGCCCGCCCGCAGCGACGGCGACGGACTCGAGTGCAGGTAGATCACCGTCTTGTTCGCCGCGGCGACGTAGATGGCGATCGTGGACAACCCGCCCGATCCGGTACGGCCACGCTGGACGTTGACGATCTCCCCGTCCACCAGCGAGCGCACCTCGGCGCCCAGCCGGCGAACCAGGTCGATGCCCTCGTGCCTGCTGCCCGGCCTGGTGGTGTAGCCGTCGAACGGGCAGCTGATCGAGCCGTGAGCGGCGTACAACGCGTACGACATCCGGCCGCGGGCGGGCGTGGCCCCCGGGTTGAACTCGTGTGAGGCGTTCTGGTTCTTGAGCGCGGGTATCAGGTTGCCCTTGACCCCGGGGCCGAAGTCCTGGTGCGTACCGGCATGACCGCTGTTGTAGAACACCCGGACCACCTGCCGGCTCCGGTTCCACACCGACGCCGCCGCGTTCTTGACGCACGTGCCCTGACCCGCGCCCGGACCCTTGAAGTCGTAACACGACGGCTGCGTGCTCGCGTAGTTGCTGACCGACCCCGCGAAGTCCGACACCGACCCCTGATTGCCGCTGTTGAAGTAGTAACAGAACTCACCGTCGTCACAGACACCGTCCCGGCCACCCGCGACCGCCGGCGAAGCCGCCACCACCATCGCGCCCAGCGCCAGCACCACGCTCGCCCCGGCCAAGATCCTTCTGGACATGCTCATGTTCGTCTCCTTTGGTGTGTTCGGAGGAGTCAGCGGCGCTGGTACTCCTCCCAGGTGCGGACGGTCACCTTCGGACCGTCGTCGGGCCCGCGCCCCGAGAGCCCGTCCCGGCCCAGGTAGTAGTCACCGACCTGGTTCTGGGCCGGCACGGACAGATCCGGATCGCTGATGGCGACGGCGTGGACGTGCCACGGCCAGTCGCCCTGCCGGGGACCACGCAGCCACGCGGCGAACCCCACGTGGCGCAACACCCGGACCAGCTCGGTACGGGTGGCGGCATCCATCCCCTTCACCGACACATCGACCACGCCGCCGCCGTCGTGTGTGCCCGCCGACGTGGGATCGCCCCCCGGGTTGTACGACCCCTGCTCCAGCACGAGCTCACGCCCCAGCGACCGCCGTGCCTCGGCCAGCATGTCTCTGGTCCGGCGGTTGACCACCCCGCCCGCGTACGACGTCCGCGCGCCCGCCTCGACGAGGCCGGTCACGCTGAACCGCCCCGCGCCCAGCCGCCGCAGCGACGCCTTACCGGGCAGGCCGTTGGCTGCCGCCCCCGTGAATCCCAGCGACCGCTGGAACCTCGTGTAGGCCGCCACCGTCGTGGTGCCGAAGTACCCGTCCACCCACCTGCCGTCCAGCAGCCCCTCGTCGCGCAACGCCCGCTCGACGAGCAACACGCCGGCCTTGGCGCCTGGCGTCAGGGTGGTGTCCGAGCGCCTCGGATCGATCTGCGCCGCCTTGACCGCGAGTTCCATGCTCACCGGCGGCGCCGTCGTGCCCGCCTCCGCCGGCGAGGCGACCGCGGCCGCCGTCATGAGGGCAGCGGCGAGTACGGACAGGTTCATGGCGAGCTCCCTGAGGCGGGGGTGGGGTGGCGCCTTCAAGGTCGCGGGATCGCCCGGGCGTCCGCAAGAAGATCGGTGTTGTCAGCCTGTTCGACGTGCGCGTTCGTACGCCTTACACCACTGACCACGGCTACCGGCACAGCCCGGACTGTGGATTCACACCGCGCCGTGATCCGCAGGCCCTCAGGACGATGACTTAAGCGCGATTTCTGGATAGCAGAATGTGATAGTCGCTGTGCAGAAATCGGATGCATTCTTGGACTCTCACCCCGGGAGGATAAGTGGCAACCGGAAAGCCGCGACTGAACGACGGCCTGATGCGCTTCGGCATCATGTGGCCGAATACCCCGTCCCAGAACGTGATGTCCCGCGTCGTGGCCGATCGCAACCCCGACGTCCTGGACCTCGACGTGCACATGGAGCTGGCGAGGACCTGCGAGCGCATCGGGCTCGACTTCGCCTTCTTCGCCGACAGCTACACCGTCAACGGCCCGGCCGGCGTCGCGGCCGGGCACGGCGAGCCGCGCCTGTACGCGCCGATCTGGGCGGTCGCGGTGATCGCGGCGACCCGGCGCCTCGGGGTCGTGACCACCCTGCACACCCGGTACCTGCCCGCACCGGTGATCGCCCGCCTGGGCGCCAACCTCGACGCCATGAGCAAGGGCCGCTGGGGCTGGAACATGGTGCCCGGGGTCAAGCCCGCCGAGGTGGCGTTGTTCGGCCTGGAGGGCGAACTGGCGCACGAGCGCCGCTACGACCAGGCCGGGCAGACACTCGGCGCGGTCAAGGCGCTGTGGTCCGCGGGCGCCGCCTCGATGGCCGGTCCCGCGCCGGTGCAGCGGCCCCACCCGGTGATTTTCAACCCTGGCGTGTCGCCCGCGGGCCTGGACCTGATCGCCACGGAGTGCGACTACGGCTTCTCCGCCGTGGTGGACGACCAGGCGGAGGTGCGCTCCGCCGTCGGCCGCCTGGCCGAGCGGGCCGCCACCGCCGGCCGGCCCGACGGCGAGGTGGCGCTGGTCGGCTCGATCGGTGTGGTCCTGGGCAGCAGCGCGGCCGAGGCCGAGGACAAGCGGGCGTGGTTCGAGGCCAACGTCGACCTGCCCGCCGCCGCCGGCTTCGCGGAGTTCTTCATGCGCAGCAGTCAGACCTACCAGGAGTTGTTCAAGGGGCAGGACACCGAGACCGTGGCCCGCAAGATCGGCTTCGGCGTGGGCAACACCGTGCTCGGCGGCACGGCCGAGCAGGTCGCCGAGCAGTTCATCGAGTTGTCCCGGGCGACGGGCATGCGCCACTTCCTGCTGCTGCCGTTCCTGTGGGCGCCGCCGGAGATCGAGGCGTACGGCGAGATCTTCGGTCATCTGCGCAAGGCCGGTGTGTGGCTGCCGCCCTCGGATCGGGGTTGGTCGTGGTGACCGCCATGCTCCAGGTGGAGGATCTGTCCCTGCGCTTCGGCGGGCTCCAGGTGCTGGACGGGTTGAGCTTCTCGGTGCGTCCGGGCAGCGTCTGCGCCCTGATCGGCCCCAATGGCGCGGGCAAGACCTCGCTGTTCAACTGCGTGAGCCGGCTGTACCGACCGGCAGCCGGCCGGATCTTCGTGGACGGCCGGGAGATCACCTCCATCAGGCCGCACGAGGCCGTCCGATACGGGGTGGCGAGAACGTTCCAGAATCTGGCGCTCTTCCCCACGCTCTCGGTCCGGGAGAACGTGCTGTGCGGAGCGCAGGGCCGTACCAAAGCGGGCATGTTCGCGGCGATGATCAGGACGCCGGCGTGCAGGCGGGAGGAGAGGCGGCTCGAGCAGGAGTGCGAGCGCGCGCTGGCGCTCACCGACCTGACGGCTCTCGCCGACGCACCGGCCGGGCTGCTGCCGTTCGGCGTGCAGAAGCGTGTCGAGCTGGCGCGCGCGATCATGGCGAACCCCCGTCTGCTGCTGCTGGACGAGCCGGCCAACGGGCTCGACGGGGACGAGGTGCGGGCGCTGTCGCGGATGCTGCGCTCGATCGCGGCCGAGCTGGACCTCACCATCCTCCTGGTCGAGCACCACATCGGCATGGTGGTGGGCCTGTCGGACCACGTGGTGGTGCTCGACCTCGGCCGCAAGATCGCCGAAGGCGCCCCCGACGAGGTGACCACGAACCCCGCGGTGGTCGACGCCTACCTGGGAGAGGCGCTATGACGTTGCTGGAGACCAGGAAGCTGAGCGCCGGCTACGGCCGGGGCGAGGTGCTGCGCGACGCCGACCTCACCATCGGCCCCGGCGAGGTGGTCGTGCTGCTCGGCGCCAACGGCGCCGGAAAGACCACGCTCATGCGCGCCCTGTCGGGAATGATCCCCTCGCGCGGCGAGATCCTCCTGTACGGCAGGCCCGTCGGCGGCCTGCGCGCCGACACGGTCGCCCGGCTGGGCGTGGCACACGTTCCCCAGGGCCGGGGCACGATCGTCGAGATGACCGTGGAGGAGAACCTCCGCGTCGGCGGCTACACCCGTCCGCAAGCCGAGATGCGGGCGGACCTCGACAGATGGCTTGACTTCTTTCCCCGGCTCGGCGAGCGGCGGAACCAGCCGGCGGGCAGCATGAGCGGCGGCGAGCAGCAGATGCTGGCCGTCGCCCGCGCCCTGATGTCCAGGCCGAAGCTGCTCCTGCTCGACGAGCCCTCGCTCGGGCTGGCGCCGATGGCCGCCAGGGACCTGTTCGCCAAACTGGCCGAGCTCAACGCCGCGGACGCGCTGGCGATGCTGGTCGTCGAGCAGGCCGCCCACCTGGCGCTGGGCATCGCCGCACGGGCCTACACCCTCACCGCGGGCGTGCTGTCGGAACCCGTCGGCGTGGCGGACCTGGCCGACCGCGAGGCTCTGCGCCGCCTGTACCTGGGAGCCGTGTGATGGACCTTCTCCTCCAGCGTGTCGCCGACGGCGTCGGCAACGGCTGCGTGTACGCCGCACTCGCCCTGGCCATCGTGCTGGTCTTCCGCACCAGCGGCGTGGTCAACTTCGCCCAGGGAGAGATGGCAACTCTTTCCACCTATCTGGTGTGGTTTCTGCTCACGTGGAATCTGGGCATCTGGACGGCCCTGCTCGTGGCCGTCGTCGCCGCCTTCGTGCTGGCCGCCGCACTCGAGCGTGTGCTGATCAGGCGGCTCGACATCGGCGACCACCTGTCCATGGTGCTGGTCATGACCGGGCTCTACACCCTGTTCGGCGCGCTGGCGCTGCTGCTGTTCGGCTCGGACGGCCGGCCGTTGCCCTCCCTCTTCCCGGAAGGAGCGCTCCAGCTCTCTGCCGTACGCCTGCCGTACGCGACCATCGGCGCCCTGGCGGCGCTCGCGGTGGCCGGCGTGGCGCTGGCGCTGCTGTTCCGCTTCACCAAGCTGGGGCTCGGGCTGCGCGCCGTCGCGCAGAACCGCACCTCGAGCGCGCTGGCCGGGCTGCCGATCGGGCGCCTGCTGGCCACCGGCTGGGGGCTGGCGGGCGGGCTCGGCGCGCTGTCGGGCGTGCTGGTGACCTCGCTGGGCCTGTATCTCGAACCGGGCCTCATGCTGCCGGTGCTGGTGTACGCCATGGCCTCGGCCACTCTCGGCGGGTTCGACAGCCCGGTCGGCGCGGTCGTGTGCGGGCTGCTGCTGGGCGTCTGCGAGTCGGTCACCGTCGGCTACCTGCGCTTCATCGGGACCGAGATGACGCTCGCGGTCCCCTTCGCGGTGATGCTCGCCGGCATGGTGCTGCGGCCCGCGGGCCTGTTCGGAAAGGTCTCGGTGCGGCGCGCATGACTCTCACCCTCGGGCGGCCGCGCGAGCTCGGGCCCGCCGTGAACACGGCGCGGCGGCGCGCCTCCGGTCTGCTGTGCGTCCTGCTGCTGGTGGCGGCGATCCTGATCCCGTTCGTCAACCCGCCGTACGTCGTGCAGGACTACACCCGCATCTGCGTGGTGGCGCTGCCGGCGATCGGGCTGAGCCTGCTCACCGGGTACGGCGGGCTCATCTCCCTCGGGCAGGGAGCCTTCTTCGGCATCGGCGCCTACACCACGGCGATCCTGATCGCCGACCACGGCTGGTACTGGTGGGCGACGATCCCGCCGGCGCTGGTGCTGGCATTCGCCACCGGCATGCTGGTGGGCGTGCCCGCGCTGCGCATCCGCGGGGTGTACCTGGCGGTCATCACGCTGGTGCTCGGGGCGCTGTTCCCCGCCGTGGTGATGCGCTTCGGCGAGTTCACCGGCGGCAACCAGGGCAAGCCGCTCGCCGCCATGGCCGCGCCGGCCTGGCTGCCGTTGGCCGCCGACCAGTTCCGCTACCTCGTCTGCCTGGCCGCGCTCGTCGTCGCCCTGGTGCTCACCCGCAACCTCACCCGCCGGCAGGCCGGACGCGCGCTGGTGGCGATGCGCGACGACGAGACCGCGGCGGCGCTCATGGGAGTGGACGTGGCCCGCACCAAGGTCGCGCTCTTCGGGATCAGCGCCGCGCTGGCGGGCCTGGCCGGATCCCTGTTCGCGGCCACCCACGGGATCATCTCCTCCGAGACCGCGTACGTGACTCTCACCGGATCCATCCAGTTCCTGTCCGCCATCGTCATCGGCGGCGCCACCACGACGCTGGGACCGGTGATCGGCGCGGCCGTCACCGAGCGCCTGCCCGACCTGCTGTCCGACGTCGATCCCGTGCTCGCCCCGGCCGTCTACGGCGGGCTGCTGGTCGTGGTCGTCCTCGTGATGCGCGACGGGCTCGCCGGGTTCGCCGGCCGCGTCTTCGACCAGCTCATCCGCCAGAAAGCGAACAGAGAGCACAAAGAGGAACGCCGATGAAAACGTGCGCGGCCACGATGGCCCTCCTGCTGGGACTGACCGCCTGCGGCGGCCGCGGCCCGGCCGAACAGTCCGCCGACACCGCCAACGCCTCGGGCACGAAGGTCGAGGCCGTGGTCCGGCAGGAGTCCTGCCAGGATTACGAGGCGTCTCCCGGCGTCACCAAGACCACGATCAAGCTGGGCTCCAGCTATCCCAACAGCGGCCCGCTGGCCTCGATCGGCGAGACCAACGTGGGCATGAACGCCTACTTCGCGCACCTCAACGACAAGGGCGGCATCAACGGCCGCACGATCGAGCTGATCGGCAAGGACGACCAGTACGACCCGACCAAGGCCGCCGCCAACATCACCGAGTTGCTGCAACGCGACCGCGTCTTCGCCATCGTCGGCGTCCAGAGCACCACCGGCGCCATGTCGGTGTGGGACTCCCTCGCCCGCCAGTGCGTGCCGATCCTGGAGTCGACGATCTCCTCCGCCTCGCCGCAGGCGCGGGCCGCGCACCTCAACGCCATCGACGGGCTGGTGCCCTACGCCCTGGAGGGATACGCCCTGGGCACCTACGTCGCCAAGAACCTGGCCCGCAAAAAGGTCGCGCTCATCGCCCAGGACGGCTCCTTCGGCAAGTCGGCCAGATCCGGGATCGAGAAGAGCCTCAAGGAGTACGGCGCCGCCCTGGTGGCCACCCAGACCTTCCAGGTCACCGATCCCGCCGTGCGTTCCCAGGTGACCACGCTGAAGGCCAGCGGCGCCGACGCGCTCATCGTGGTGGCCGCCGGCACCAAGTGCCCGCAGATTTTCGACACCGTGGCCGGGTCCGGCTGGAAGCCGGCCATCGCCACCACGTTCACGTGCAGCAACACCACGCTCATGAACCTGGCCAAGCCGGGCAGCGTCGACGGCGTCGTCAGCGACGCCTGGGTCAGGCAGCGCGTGCCCGGCGACGCCGAGTCCGACACCTACTTCGCGGCGCTGAAGAAGCACGCTCCCCAGGTGAACGCCGGCTCGGAGAACGTCGCCATCGGATGGGCCCAAGGGCAGGTCATCGCCGAGATCCTCGCCAGGTCCGCCTCCCTGACCCGGCTCGACGTCATCAACACGGCCCTCGCGCTGAAGGACGTCAAAGTGCCCATGGCGGCCGACGGCCTCCTGCTCAACACCTCCGCCACCGACACGGCGCCGGTCGAGAGCGTCCGGATCACCGTCTACGACTCCGCGGCCGGCAGGTGGCGGCCCGCGGGCAAGGACGACCTGATCGACATGAGCGGCAAACTCGCCGAGCTCAGCTGATGAAAGGAGACACAGTGACCTGGCGTGAGACGCTGTCGCGCAGTCGGCGCACCGTGCACTGGCCGCAGGGGCAGTACGCCGCGGCCACCATCGGGGTCGCGCTGGAGGCGTTCGAGAACCAGTCCCAGCTCCGCCTGGCGGGCAGGCCGGGGCAGCGCGACTCCTTCTCCCTGTCCTACGGCGAGTACGGGGTCAGGGCCGGAGTCTGGCGGCTGCTCGAGCTCTTCGACGACCTGGAGGTGAAGGCGTCGTTCTCGGTGTCGGGCAAGCTGGCCCGCGACTGGCCGGACGTGGTGGCCGCGGTCGCCGGCGCCGGGCACGACCTCGTCGGGCACGGCTGGGTGAACGACCAGTTCCTCAACGAGGCCGACTCGGGCGCCGAGCGCGACATCATCGTCCGCACCCTCGACGCGATCGAGAAGGCCGCGGGCGTGCGTCCCTCGGGATGGGCCAGTCCTGCCAACTCCAGCTCCGAGCGCACCAAGCGGATCATGGTGGACTGCGGCATCACCTGGTCGGGCGACGACGCCAGCGACGACCTGCCGTACGTGGAGCAGATCGACGGAAAACGGCTGGCCGTCCTGCCGAAGACGAACATGTCGGCCAACGACCTGATCCACTGGATCCTGCCGACCAACAGCCCGCAGGTGTTCGCCGAGGGGTTCGCCGACAGTCTGGAGGTCTGCTGGGCCGAGGGTGCAGCAGGGCGGCCTCAGTGGGCGGACATGGTGCTGCACTGCCACATGGCGGGGCGGCCGGCGTTCGTCCCGACGCTGCGCCGCTGCCTGGAGGCGGCCCGGCGGCGCGAGCGGGTCTGGTGGACGACCAAGAACGCGCTGGCCGCGTGGACACTCGAGAACGGTTTCGCCCGATGAGCGCCGTCCCCGGCTACGCCGAGCTGCCCGCGGGGTCGTGGCTGGACGTCGCCGGCGTCAGGACGTGGCACACCGTCCAGGGCAGCGGCACGCCCGTGGTCTTCGTGTACGGCGGCAGCTTCGGCACCGCCGGCTCGGCCAGCGGAGCCTACGCCTGGGCGCCGGCCTTTCACGGATTGTCGGCCGGCCACCGGGTCATCGCCTATGACAAGCCGGGCCAGGGCTTCAGCGGCAAGCCGCCGACCCGGGCCGGCTACACGATGCGGGCGGTGGTCGACCACCTGACCGCGTTCCTGCAGGCTCTCGACCTGGGCCCGGTCCACCTGGTCGGTCACTCGCGCGGCGGCTTCGCCGCCACCCGGGCCGCGCTGCTGCGGCCCGACCTGGTCGCCTCGCTGACCATCGTCAACAGCGGCACGCTCAGCCCCGGCGTCGGCACCAACGAGGTGGTGCTCGGCGCCCCGCCGATGGCGCCTTCCCGGCAGAGCGTGCGCTGGGTCTACGAGCACTACATGCACGACCCGGCCACGGTCACCGACCTGTTCGTCGAGCAGGCGTGGAGCGTCGTCCAGAGCGAGACCTATCAGGAAGCGCTGGCCGAGGTCCGTGCGGGTGACCTGATGGCAGGGCTGTTCCTGCCGCGGCTGGCCGAGGACAAGCTGGAGACGCTGACCTGGCTGGCGCAGGGCAGGTTGCAGCGGCCGACGCAGGTGGTGTGGGGCCGCGACGACCGGACGGCGCTGCTGAGCCGCGGGCTCGCGCTCTTCGCCGGGCTGTCGCGCTGGGAACGCCGGACGACCCTGTCGGTAATCGACAAGTGCGGACATTTCCCATTCCGGGAGCATCCGGGATGGTTCGTAGATGTCGTCGGGTCCTTTCTCGAGGAGGTGGACACCCATGTCGGCTGAGGTCGGGACGCGCGTCAGCGACACCGGACCGCGCACCGCGGTGCTCCTGCTGTACGGCGGCGCGCCCGGCACCTCCGGCTACACGGGCGGTCCGGAGGTGTGGGACCCGGTCTCCGGGGCCATCGCCGCGGCGGGGCACCAGGTGATCGCATGGGACGGAGCCGGTGGCGGGCGTGACGCGGAGCCGGCGGTGCTGGCGACGCTCGACGGGCTGGGAGTCTCCGCCTTCCACGTCGTCGGCCACGGCGAAGCAGGGCTGCTCGCGCTGCAGCTCGCCCGATCCGTGCCCGGCCGCGTTCTGTCGTGCAGCGTGATCGCGGGCCACGAGGCGGCGCCGACGGGCGACTCCCCCGTCAACCTCCGGCTGGCCCACCCGCCCGCCGACCCACGGCGGGCCCAGGCGTGGCACCTGGAGCGCCTGTCGTACACGCCGCACCACGTCGACGACGCCCTGCTGGACGCGCATGCCGCGAGGGCGGCCACGGATCCGCCGGCGCAGCCGCCTGCCGACCTGCTGGCGGCCAAGGACGCCCTGTACGCCTACGCCCGCGACCACGGCTACCGGGTGCCCATCATGCTGGTGTGGGGCTCCCACGACCCGCTCAGTGAGGTCGAGCGCGGGGTGGCGCTGCTGGATCTGCTCGCCACCACCACGGCGCCGCTGTCGCTGCACGTGGTCAACCGGGCGGGGCACTTCGTGTTCAGGGAACGGCCCCGTGAGGTGCTGCGCCTGCTGCTGCCGTTCCTCGCCCGCTCGGAGCGCTCCCAGGAGGTCCGATGAGGACGGCACTGGTCACCGGGGCAGCCGACGGGCTCGGCAAGGCCATCGCGGCCAAGCTGCTCGACCTGGGTGACAGGGTGGCGCTGCTGGACGTCAACGCCGAACGGCTGGAACGCACCAGGTCGGAGTTCGCCGCCCAGGGCGGGCAGGTGCTGGCTCGGACGGCCGACGTCGCCGACCCGGCCCAGGTCGAGGCCACGGTCCGGGCCGTCACCGAGACCTGGGGCCCGCTGGAGGTCGCGGTGAGCAACGCCGGCATCGCGCCCCATCAGAATCTGCTCGACATGGCGCCGGCCGACTGGCGGCGGGTGCTCGGCGTCAACCTGGACGGCACCTTCCACGTCGCCACGGCCGTGGCACGGAACATGGTCGAGTACGGCGTGGCCGGGACGATCTGCTGCGTCGCCAGCGGCGCGGCCTTCTCCGCCCGCCTGGGCGCCGGACACTACTGCACGTCCAAGGCCGGTGTGGTGATGCTGGCCAAGTGCCTGGCGCTGGAGGTCGGCCGCGAGGGCATCAGGGTGAACGCGGTGGCGCCGGGGCTCATCGACCATGGTCACCGCGAAGGGCTCGGTGAGTTCGTCCCCCGGGAGTACGTCGAGCGGATGCGCGCCAACACCCCGCTCGACCGCGTGGGAACCGCGGCCCACGTGGCCGACGCCGTCGCGTATCTGTGCTCCGACCAGGCCGCCTTCGTCAGCGGAGACGTGCTCATGGTGGACGGCGCCAGCGGCGCCGGAAGGTACAACCTGCCATGGAGCTGACCGGTCGCCAGCGTGTCCGCGACGAGCACTTCTTCCGCCAGGTCCTCGGCCGCTACCCGACCGGTGTGGTGGCCGTGACCTCCGTCGGCGACGACGGGGACCCGCTCGGCATGATCGTCGGCAGTTTCTCGTCCGTGTCGCTCGAGCCCCGTCTGGTGTCGTTCATGGCGGCCAGGACCTCGTCCTCCTACGCCCGGCAGCGCACCCGAGACCGGTTCTGCGTCAACGTGCTCGGCGACCGTCAGGAGGACGTGTGCAGGGCGCTCGCGGTCAAGAACAGCGCCGACAAGTTCGCCGGTATCGGCTGGCGGCCGTCGCCGCTCGGCTCGCCGGTCATCGACGGCGTCGTCGCCTGGATCGACTGCGTGGTCGTCGACGAGATCGAGGCGGGCGACCACTACATCGTCCTCGGGCGGGTCGTGGACCTGGAGGCCGCCGGTCCCGGCCTGCCGCTGATCTTCCACAACGGCGGCTACGGGAGCTTCATCCCCCGATCCCGGGTGATCCCGGCCAGACCCGACGTCATGGCACACGTGGTGGTGGCCGACCTGGCCCGGCCGGCCGTGGAGTCGCTGACGCGCGAACTGGGAATGGAGTGCGCGATCATGATGACGATCGGCGACCAGGTGGTGCGCGTGGCCGCGGTCGGCGCGCCGCCTGTCGGCGCGGCCCCCATCCAGGTCGGCCAGCGCATGCCGTTCTGGGCGCCCCTCGGTGCGCTCATGGTGGCCTGGCGCGACCGCGAGACGCAGGAGGCGTGGGCGGCGCGCGGGGCCGGCGGCGGCGACCCGGCGACCGTCCGGGCGCATCTGCGCGCGCTGGACCGGGTGCGTGCGCGCGGCTGGGTCATCAGCCTGGCCACCGACGCCTACCGCGCACTGGACGAGGTGCTGGTCCACCACCCCGCCGGGCCGCACAGGGACGCCCGGATACGCGAGCTCGAGACGGCGCTGGGCGGGCCGGGAGCCTACGACCAGGAGTCGCTGGCCGCAGAGGGGAGCTATCGCGTGCGCAACGTCTCCGCGCCGGTCTTCGGGCCCGACGGCCAGGTCGTCATGTACCTGTCGTTGTTCGGCTTCCCCGAGGTGTCGGCGGGCGAGGACATCATGCTCGCGGCCGGAAGGCTTCGCGCGTGCGCGCGCACGATCGCCGGGCTGCTGCCCGGCTGACGGCACCGGGCCTGGCCCGCGCGCCCGTGGAAGGGGCCCGGCCGGGACGCGCCGCCCCGGCCCGGTCGAGGCGGTCTTGGCCGGGCCGGACGTCCCTACCGGGCCGGCCGCTGCTCGCGGGGAATCGGGAGGCGGATGTCCGTCGAGGTGACGGCGGTGGCGCGGCCGTTCTCCCCGATGCGGCGACCGACCCGCTTGGCCGTACGGAGCATCACCGAACGGTCCACGACCTCGACGCCCGGCAGCGCGCGGCAGAGCCGGGATTCGAACTCGGTGATCTGGTCGCGGGCCGGCACCCATGCCTGCACGATCAGGTTCGCCGGGCCGTCCACCGTGGCACTCATCCTGACCTGGGGCAGCCGGCCGATGGCGATGCCGATCTCGTTGGCCTTGGCCGCCGCCACCCGCAGGAAGTACCAGACCCCCACCGGGTAGCCCGAGCGTTCCCTCGCGACCTCACAGCGCAGGATGAGCTGGCCGCTGCCCAGCAGGGCCGGGAGCCTGCGGCGTACGGTGGCCTCGCTCACGCCGCAGGAGGCGGCCAGGTCGGTGACGGCGAGCCGCCCGTTCTGTCCGAGGGCGACCGCCATCGCCCACTCCGGCGGGCCGGCCACAGGAGGCTCCACGACCGGGTAGCTCTTCGTCAGCGCGCGCTCCTGCCGTGGCGTCAGCACGCCCATACGCCAGTGCGCCCCGCTGGTGTGGACCCGGAAGGCCAGGTGCGCGGTGACCGTCCTGACCCCTGCCATGCCGTCGAAGCGGTGCAGGAGGTATTCCGACAGCTGCGCCGTCGAGCGGGTGGTGACCGTCAGCATGACGTCGCGCGCTCCGGTCGTGATGTCGACGTTCATGCAGTGGGGGTCCTCGGCGAGCTTCTCCGCGACGGCCAGCGCGCGGCCCGCCGTACAGCAGACCTCGACGATCGCGCCCGCGTGGGCCGGTTCGCGCAGCGGGTAGGCGGCGACCCAGGCGTCGCCGGAGGATTCCAGCCTGGCCCAGCGGCGGGCGGCGGTGGCCGGGTCCACGTCGAGGGCCTGCGCGATCGTGGTCCAGCTGGCGCGCGCGTTGACCTGGAGAGCGTGGATCAGCTTCAGATCTTCCTCGGGGAGGATGACGGAATCCGGCATGACTGTGCTCCTGGTGACGAATGCTGCCGATGTTAGCCGCAGAACAGGTCAAATAGGTGACAAAAGCACCGATCCTCGCAAAACATGGCGGCGAGCACTCGAGGAGACGCCGTGGCATCCATCCCAGATGAGCGCGCTGAACTTGTTTCCGCAGGTCAAGCGCGCCGCACCGTCCGCTATCTCGCCGTTCTGGAATTCGCGAACGGCCTCGACCAATCCTGGCTCCTTCCCGCCCTCCCGGCCATCGGGGAACGTTACGGCGTCGACGCCGGAGGGCTGAGCTGGGCGATTTCCGCCAACCTGCTGGCATCGGCGCTCTACGTGCCGATCCTCACGAAACTCGGCGACCGCTACGGCCACCGGCGCATGCTGCGGATCGCGGTGGCGATGGCCACCATCGGCCTGGTCGTCGTCGCCGTGGCGCCGGACTACGGCGTCTTCCTGGCCGGGCGCGTCCTGGTCGGCGCCATGACCACGTTCCTCCCGCTGAACTTCGCGATGATCCGCGACAGCTCCGGCGGCACCAGCGGCGCGGGCATCGGGGTCATCGTGGCCAGCCTGACGCTCGGCTCGGCCGTCGGCGGGCTGCTCGGCGGCGCGACACTGGCCTGGACCGGCGATCTGACCATCACGCTGTGGGTGCCCGCGCTGCTCATGGCCTTGTGCCTGGTCATCCCGTTCGCTCTGGTGCCGGAGACCACCACCAGGGCGCTGGGCCGCGTCGACTGGCTCGGCGTCCTGCTCATCGGCGCGGGCATGGGAGCGTTCCTGCTGGGCGTCTCCAAGAAGGACTGGGGCCTGGCACTGGCCGGTCTGGTGGTCATGCTGGCGTGGGCGTGGTACGCGCTGCGCACCCCCGAGCCGCTGGTGGACCTGCGCCGACTCGCCCGCCGCCACACCGCGCCGCTGCTGGCCGTCACGGCGCTCATGGGATTCGTCCTGCTCGGGCAGAACGCCCTGCGGTCGATCTACGCCGGACTTCCCGACGATCACGGGTACGGCCTCGGCCTGAGCGCCGCGCAGATCGGGCTGCTGCTGTTCCCCTCCTCGTGCGCCGCCTCCCTCGGCTCGGCCGTCACGGCGAGGCTGGCCGCGCGCGTGGGCGACCGGTCGGCCCTGGCCATCGGCGCACTGATCATCGCGATCGGCTACCTGCAGCTCGCGCTCCTGCACGGCTCCGTCCCCGCCTTCCTCATCGGAACCTGCCTGGAGTGGCTGGGCAGCGGCATCGTCTTCGCGATCATCCCGTCCATGCTGCTGAAGCGAAGCCCCGCCACCGAAGCAGGGGTGACCTCCGGCCTGTACAACCTGCTGCGCAGCGCCGCCGCCTCGGTCGGCGCGACGGTCTTCGGCGTCATCCTCAGCACCGTGGTGATGGCCGGGGGGACAGTGCCCGCCGAGTCGGCGTTCGTCACCGTCTGGCTGATCGGCGCCGCCCTGATGGTGGCCTGCGCCCTGCTCGTCGCCCTGCTCAAGAAGGAGGAGCCATGCGCGTCGTGATCAACAGCAACGCGCTGGAGGTCGAGGACCTCGGCGACAGGAACGCTCCAGTGATCATCGCCCACCACGGCGCGCCGGGACTCAGCACCAGGGCCGAGCCGAAGGCCAGTTGGGGCGCGCTGGCCGACCGCTACCGCGTGATCGTGTTCGACGCCAGAGGAAGCGGCCAGAGCGGGGCGGCGCCGCCGTACACACGCGAGCAGTGGGTGGCCGACGTGGACGCGCTGCGGGAGTGGACGGGCGCGGAACGGATCGTGCTGGCGGGCGGCTCCTACGGAGGCTTCATCTGCCTGGAGTACGCGCTGCGCCATCCCGCCCGGGTGCGGGCGCTGCTGCTGCGCGACACAGCCGCGACCGACGACTTCCGGACTCGGGCCCGCCGCCGCGCCGAGCACATGGGCCGAGGGGTCGACCTGACCGAGCTGGAGCGCATGTTCACCGACCGGGTGACCGATGACGAGGATCTGCGGCGGCTCTGGCTCAACATCCAGCCCCGGTGGAGGCCGGCGAAGAACTGGCGGCAGGCATCCCCGACAGCAAGCTCGTGATCTTCGAGCGGTCCGGACACTCACCACAGATCGAGGAACGCGAGTCGTGGCTGACCACGGTGCGCGCCTTCCTGAACGACATAGAAGGGAAACAGGACCTGTGACCTCCAAGCCACGCCGCCCCGACGGGCAGTTGCGCTTCGGCATGATGTGGATGAACTCGCCGACGCCCAACATCACCTCCAAGGAGATGGCGGACCGCAACCCCGACGTGCTGTCCGTGGACACGCACACGGAGTTGGCCCGCGTCGCCGAGAACACCGGTGTCGACTTCGTCTTCTTCGCCGACGGCTACACCCACCACGGACCGGGCAACGCTCGCGTCGGCCACGGGGAGCCCTGTGTCTCGGCGCCGATCTACGCCCCCATCGTGATGGCCGCCACCCGGCACATCGGGGTGGTCACCACCATGCACACCCGCTACCTGCCGCCCGCCGTGATCGCGCGTCTCGGGGCCAACCTCGACGTGCTGAGCGGCGGCCGCTGGGGCTGGAACGTCGTCCCCGGCTCCAAGGGATCGGAGGCCGACCTCCTCGGCATCGACGTGGTGGAGCACGACGCCCGCTACGCCATGGCCGCCGAGTCGGTCGAGGCGGTCAAGGCGCTGTGGGCGGCGCGCGGGGAACGCGTGGAGTTCGAGGGCGAGTACTACCGCTTCCGCGGCACGCCGCGCGGGCCGTACCCGCTGCAGGAGCCCTGGCCCCTGCTGTTCAACGCCGGAGTGTCGCCGGCGGGCCAGGAGTTCATTTCGCAAAGCTGCGACTACGCGTTCTTCGCCGTGGTGGACGACCTGGCCAAGGTGCGCGAGCCGGTGGAGAACCTGTCCGCGCTCACCGAGGCGAAGGGCCGCTCGCCCCTGGAGGTGAACATGGCCGGATCGATCGGCGTGGTCATCGGCGACACCCATCACCAGGCGCAGGAGAAGTACGCCTGGATCCGCGACTCCATCGACATGGAGGCGGCCAGAGGCTGGGCCAAGGGCTTCCTCGGCGGCAGCCAGACCTACCAGGACACCTACGGCGGCGGCGACTTCGACGAGGCTGCCCGCAAGATCGGTATGGCGGCGGGCAGCAGCGTGCTGGTCGGCACCGCCGAGGAGGTGGCCGAGCAGTTCATCCACATCCACCGCGAGACCGGACTGCGCGGCTTCATGATCCTCAACCTGATGTGGGCGCCGGAGGAGGTCGCCCGGCTCGGCGCGGTCTTCCCCCATCTGGAGAAGGCCGGCGTGTGGACGCCGCCGGCGCGGCGGGGGTGGTCGTGGTGACGGCGAGCGCCGACCCGATGGGCACCTGGTCCGAACGGGAACTGGCCGCGGCCTACGCCGATCCCGTCTCCGGGCGCGCGGCGCTGCGCGCGGTAGACCTGCACGTGCACTTCATCCCGGACGGCTACCGCGAGCGCGTGCTGGCCGCGGGCTACGACAAGCCGGACGGTCACGTGGGCGGCCTGCCCGAGTGGAGCTCCGCGCGGCATCTGGAGGTGCTGGACCAGTGGGGCATCGAGACCGCCGTTCTGTCGATCTCCACGCCCGGCGTGCAACTCTCCGACGACTTCGCCGAGGGCCGGGTCACCGCGCGCCTGGCCAACGAGGGCGGTGCGCGGGCCGCACAGGAGCACCCGGGGCGCTTCGGGTTCTTCGCCACGCTGCCGCTGCCGGACGTGGACGGGTCACTGGCGGAGCTGGAGTACGCGCTGGACACGCTCCGCGCGGACGGAATCAACCTCATGACCAACAACCGCGGCGTCTATCTGGGCGACGCGCGGCTGGAACCGGTCTTCGCCGAGTTGTCGCGCCGGCGCGCGCTGGTCCGGCTGCACCCCATGAGCCCGAGCGTGCTCGTGCCGGGGGTGATGCAGGGGTGGTCGCGCACCATGTACGAGTACTTCTTCGAGACCACCCGGACCGTGATCAACCTGATCTTCTCCGGCACGATGGCCCGCAACGACGGCATCGAACTGATCGTCCCGCACGCGGGCGCGGCGCTGCCCATGCTGGCCCAGCGGGTCGCGCGCAACGTCTGGCGGGCCAACGCCGACGGCCACGACATCCCGGACTTCCTGCAGTCGCTGCGCAGGTTCCACTACGACCTGGCGGGCAGCGTCACACCCGACCAGCTTCCGGCGATCCTGCGGCTCGTCGGGCCCGAGCGGCTGGTCTTCGGCAGCGACTGGCCGTTCACACACACCGGCCTCGGCACCGAGCTGGTGGCCGAGCTGCGCGGCACGCCCCTGCTCACGCCGGAGCAGCGGCGCGCGATCCTGGTCGACAACGGCCGGCGGCTGCTGACATGCACGCGCTGAGACAGCTGCGCAGGGCGATCCACCGCGAGCCCGAGATCGGGCTCGCGCTGCCGAAGACCCAGCGCCGCGTCACCGCCGCGCTGGCCGGCCTGCCACTGGAGATCCGGCACGGCCGAGCGCTCAGCTCAGTGGTCGCGGTGCTGCGCGGCGGGCGCCCGGGACCGGTCGTGCTGCTGCGCGCCGACATGGACGCGCTCGCGCTGACGGAGGAGTCCGGCGAGCCGTTCGCCTCCGAGGTTCCCGGGGCGATGCACGCCTGCGGTCACGACCTGCACACCGCGATCCTCGTCGGCGTCGCCCGTGAACTCGCCGCGACCCGCGACAGCCTGCCGGGTTCGGTCGTCCTGGCCTGGCAGCCGGGCGAGGAGGGCCACGACGGCATGGCGCTGATGCTGGCCGAGGGCCTGCTGGAGGCCGCCGGCGAGATCCCGGTCGCCTCCTACGGCGTGCACGCCCTGTCCGGGACGCTGTTGCACGGCGTGTTCGGCGGCCGCGCGGGCGCCTCGCACGCGGCGGCCGCCGAGTTCACGGTGCACGTCCAAGGCGCAGGAGGCCACGGCGGCTTCCCGCATCAGACGCGGGACCCGATACCGGTGGCCGCGGAGATCATCACCGCCGTCGAGGTGTTCGCCGCCCGCCGCTTCGGCCCGGCCGATCCGGCCGTGGTCAGCTTCGGCAGCGTGCACGGCGGCCAGGCGCACAACGTGATCCCCGACGAGATCCTGCTGACCGGCACCGCCCGCACCTTCTCCCCCGCGGCCGAACGGCTCGTCGCCGACGGCGTGCACCGCATCGCCACCGGCGTGGCCGAGGCGCACGGCCTGCGGGCCGAAGTGGTGTGGAAACAGGGGTACCCGCCGGTCGTCAACGACGCGCAGGAGGTCGCCCTGCTGGAGCAGGTGGTGCGCGAAACCCTCGGCCCGGGGCGGTATGCCACGCTGCCCCACCCGCTGCCCGCGGGCGACGACTACGCCCACGTGCTCGCCGCCGTCCCCGGCGCGTTCGCCCTCTTCGGCGCGGACGGCGACGCGGCGCCGGGCAACCACAGCCCCCGGGCCCGCTTCGACGACGGCCTCATCGAGGACGCGGTCGCCGTCCTCGCCCAGATCACCCGAAGGAGGCTCGATGCCTGCTGACTACACCTCGTTCGCCTACCTGGGCGAGCGCTACACACCCTTCGACCTGGACACGGAGTTCGACCGCGTGCAGCCGTACGAGCCGGGACTGAGCCCCGAACAGGCCGAGCGGGCCGAACGGTTCATGCGCGAGCACCTCATCATCAACCTGCACGAGCACCCCCAGATCTACCCGCGCGACATCGACCAGGCCCCCGCCTACGCGCGCTCGGGCCGCGAGCACCTGGCCTACCGGGCGCTCGCCGCCTCCGGGGTGGACGTGGTCTTCGACAACATGATGGGCCCGACCGGATGCATCACCAGCCACCACGGCTGGAAGTGGGAAGACGTGGTGCACGACGTCGGCATGCGGCTGGCGGACGTGGCCCACCAGGACCGGGTGCGGATCGCGCGGAGCGTGCGCGAGATCCTCGACTGCCGGGAGAGCGGGCAGATCGCGCTCGTGCTGGCCATCGAGGCGGCGACGCCCATCGAGAACGAACTCGACCGGCTCGACCTGCTCTACGGATTCGGCGTGCGCCAGCTCGGCCTGGTCTACAACGGCGCCAACCAGATCGGCAGCGGGCTGGCCGAGGACCGCGACGGCGGCCTGACCAGGTTCGGACGCCAGGTCGTGGACAGGATGAACCGCCTGGGCATGTCGATCGACCTCTCCCATGCGGGGGACCGTACGAGCCTGGACGCCATCGAAGCCTCGGCCGCACCTGTGATGATCACGCACGCGGGGGCCCGGACGGTTTGGCCGACCGAACGCATGAAGCCGGACGTGGTGCTGCGCGCCCTGGCCGGCGCGGGCGGTCTGCTGGGCGTGGAGGCCGCGCCGCACTCGACCGTCTCCGAGGCTCATCCCCGGCACTCGATCGACTCCGTGATGGACCACTTCCTGTACTGCGTCGAGCTGATGGGCCTCGACCATGTGACGTTCGGACCCGACACCCTCTTCGGCGACCACGTCGGCGTCCACCGGGTCTTCGCCTCGCTGTTCGGCACCGGCGACCTGCCCGGGCCGCAGGGTGAGCCCGACCCGCTGACCAAGGTCGGCGTGCGGAACCCGGTGCCGGAGCGGGTGGAGTACTGCGCGGGCATGGAGAACCCGGGCGAGAGCCTGCGCAACGCCGTCGCGTGGCTGGTCGGGCACGGCTGGCCCGACGCGGACATCGCCAAGGTCACCGGCGGAAACGTGCTGCGCGTCCTGCGCGAGAGCTGGGTCCGATGACCGCGCTGGTCACCGTCGTGGGAAACCCCCGCCCGGCCTCCCGTACGGCTGCCGCCGCCCGCACACTGGCGGCGAAGCTGGCGCAACCGCCCGGGCCGGTGGTGGAGCTGGCCGAGCTGGGCCCGGCGCTCCTGGCGGCGGGCGATCCCCGCGTCGAGGCCGCCCTGGCGGCCGTGCGCGCGGCCGAGGTCGTGATCGTGGCCAGCCCGACCTTCAAAGCCACCTACACGGGACTGCTCAAGGTCTTCCTCGACCTGCTGCCCGCCGACGCGCTGGCCGGCGTGGTCGCCGTGCCGCTGATGGTCGGCGCCGGCCCGGCCCATGCCCTGGCTCCCGAACTGCTGCTCAAACCGGTCCTGGTGGAGCTGGGCGCCACCTGCCCCACCCGGGCCCTGTACGTCCTGGAGTCGGACTACGACAAGGAGGAGGTGTTCGACCGATGGCTGGCATCCGCGTTGCCGCAGCTGACCAGATCGGCCTGACGAGTGAGGCGGACCCCGCCACGCTGCGCCGGGCCTACGGCTGCTTCCCCAGCGGGGTCGTCGCGTTGTGCGGGGTGGATGACGCCGAACCCGCGGGCATGGCGGCCAGCTCCTTCACCTCGGTGTCCTTGGCCCCACCGCTGGTGTCGGTGTGCGTGGCCAACGAGTCGGCGACCTGGCCCCGGCTGCGGGTGCTGCCCCGGCTCGGGCTGAGCGTGTTCGCCGAAGGGCACGAAGGCGTCTGCAGGACGCTGTCGGCCAAGGACGGCGACCGGTTCGCAGGGGTGAGCTGGACGCGCACCCCTCGCGGAGCGGTCCTCATCGGCGGGGCCTCCGCCTGGCTCGAGTGCGTGCTGCAGGAGGAACTGCCCGCCGGCGACCACCACATCGCCCTGCTGCGCGTGCTGGCGCTGCGCTGCTTTCCCGAGACCGCGCCACTCGTCTTCCACGGCAGCCGCTTCCGCCGCCTGTCCGGGGAGGACCGATGAACGGCGTAGCGGTCGTCACCGGAGCCGCCGGGGAGATCGGGCAGGCCATCTGCGGCGCCCTGCTGAGCCGGGGAGCGCGGGTCTGGGCCCTGGACCTGCGCGAGGTCCCTCTGGACGGCGCCGTGCGGCGGCACCTCGACGTCACCGACTCACGCGGCGTGTCGCAGGTGTTCGAAGAGATCGAGGCCGTCGAAGAACGCATCGACTTCCTGGTCAACTGCGCGGGCGGCCCCGGTGGTCCGCGCGCCCCCGTCGACCAGGTCTCCGACGAGGCATGGCGCGCGGTGGTCGCCCTCAACCTGGACGGCGTCTTCTACTGCTCGCGTGCCGCCGCCGGTGCGATGAAGCGGGCCGGGAGAGGAGCGATCGTCAACATCTCCTCAGGGGCCGGCCGTACCACCTCGCGCACCGGCGTGCAGGCATACGCCGCCGCCAAGGCAGGCGTGATCGGCTTCACCCGGCAGCTCGCCCGCGAGCTCGGCCCCGCCGGCATCCGGGTGAACTGCGTGGCCCCCGGCCTGATCCTCGCCGACCCGACCCGCGCGGACTGGGAACGGCTGCCGCGGGACCAACGCGAGGAGTTCCTGTCCGGCGTCGCGCTCGGGCGCATCGGCGAGGCCGCCGACATCGCGGGACCGGTGCTGTTCTTCCTGTCGGAAGATGCCCGCTACGTGACCGGGCAGACCATCAGCGCCGACGGCGGCGCCATCATGCTCGGCTGAACCGACGACCACGAACCCGCACCTCGTCGCACAGCTGCGACCCGCGCGGGCACCTCCTCGATCGCGCACCCTGGAACTGGCCATCCTGGCGCTGTGCAAGCACCACGCACGTCAAACTGCCCGGAAGCTCAAGGCCGGCGAAGCATGGCACGATCACAACCTGACGGTACGCGGTGACCGTTGTGGCCGTCGTCCGCCTGAGGGAGGAGATCAGGCGGCGGGGCGGGCGATGACGTCCTGGCCAGCCCATGCACCTCCACCATCAGCCGGTCGCCGTCGCGCGTGACGTCCATTGTGGAGGTGCGTCCCATGTACCGCATTGTGTAACGGCCGGCGTACCGGTCGAGGACGGCAGGGTCGACGGTGACGAAGACCCGCCGGCTGGGCAACTCGTAGGGCTCGCCGCAAGCGATCGCCGCCAGGGCGGCCTCGATCTCGGTGAACGCGGCGTTCTCGATGTTGGACAGCACGGTGACGAAGAGGTCGTCGCGACGGTAGTGCGCCGAGACGCTGACGAAGCCGATGGTGCCGCCCGAGCTCTCGACGCGGTCCCCGCGTACCGCACAGCCGTACCCGTAGCCGATCCCGTCGGCTACCGCGTGTGGCTTGACCAGCTCCGCGAGCGATGCAGGGCGCAGCAGGCGAGGTAGGCCGCGGTTCCATCGATGCAGGTCCTCGACCGTCGAGTGCAGGGCACCCGGCTCGAACAGCAGGGGCCGATCCTTGAAGTCGGCGATGAGCGACGCTCTCATGCGCGGCGTTCCCATGATGTGAGTGAAGCCCTCAGTCGTGACGTAATCGGGGATGCCGGAGGTGTTGGTCAGCAGGTGGTGCAGCGTGATCGCGTCGCCGTCCGGGTAGCCAGGCAGGTGGCGGCCGATCGGATCGGCGACGCGGAGGCTGCCCTGCTCCTGCAGCCGCAGGAGCGCGATCGCGGTGAAGGTCTTGGTCTGGGAACCGATCCTGAACGCCGTTCGCGACGTGTTGGGCACGGCGTGCTCGCGATCGGCGAGGCCGTACCCCTTGGCGAAGAGCCGCCGGTCCCCGCGGGCGGCCAGCACCGCGCCTACACCGATCAAAAGATCGAACACTTCGCCCGCCCGATCCGCGAGCTCGGCTATCAACCAGTCCTGGACTACAAACCCAACCAGCGCGGCCTTCCAGGATCCGTTCATGGCGCCCTGCTCATAGACGGCGGCCGCGGTCCGCAAACAGTGCCCCGGAGCAGGGACCTCTCTTCCACCCTGAGCTGCCCGCGCCTGGAGCGCCTTCACCAGCAACTCGCCCGTGGACCGAACCCGATCGATCTGGCCAATGCCCGGCAGCGAGCCGCCCATCGGGCGGCCAAACCCCGCGTCCTGCCTCCGGCCCCGGACCTGCCAGTGGCCCACCATCTGCTGCCAGCAGACGGTCACCATCCGGCCTGGAGATCTCGGCCACCTGGACAAATTCCGCCAGGACCTGCCCTACCTCAAGAGCCACTTATGGGCCTATCCGAGCGCAGACGGAGAGCTTGAACGGGCGCATCCAACGCTTCGATCACGACCTGGCAATCCGAAAAACCGGCTCGCCCACGGCCGCGTCGCCCAGCCCATCCTGACCGCCCTGATGGTCACAGTCGCCAACGACCACTTCCCCGACGGCTGGCGGGCCATGCACCAGCCCGACCTTGAACGCGTCCCCGAGGACGCCCTCGGGCCGACCACCATCGAGGTGATCATCAAGGCGTTCAACTCCGTCCGGTCCTGCTGAAAGGGGCCGCAGCGATGGACCAGATCCTCAAAACGCGTTGTCACTCGGGCACGAAAAAGGCCACTTCTGATCATCCAGAAGTGGCCTCTGACCTCGGTGGAGATGAGGGGATTCGAACCCCTGACCCCTTCGATGCGAACGAAGTGCGCTACCGGACTGCGCTACATCCCCAAGGACTCGACCAGGTTAGCAAACTCCCAGGGGTCCTCGCGCCACTCATTTCAGTCCCCCACCGCCCGCCGAGGCGGTTCGGCGTACTGATCGAAGAGCACGTCCGGTTGCCGAGCCGTGAACTCGATGATCTCGGCCTCGGCCCGCTCCGCCTCCAGCCGCCGCTGCTCGCGTACCCTCCGGCGCCGCTCGGCGCGCGCCTGGTTGGCCCGCTGGCGGCGTTCCTGATCCACTTGTACGGCGATGCGCAGGAACACCAGGTAGGCGGCCGTCACCACGAGGGAGGGCACCACCCCCCACCAGGGCATCATCCGCACGGCGGCCGTCACCAGCGAGGCGATCACGAGCAGCGCGGTGAAGAACAGCAGCCTGCGGCGCCGGGCGACGATGATGGCCCGGCGCTTGGCCCGGAACGAGCGTGGGTCGACGGCGGGTGCCGGGATGTCGTCCAGGGTGTATTCGCCGGTGTCCGCCTGGTCCATGAGCGAGGCGCCTTGGACCTGCTCGAGGTCGGGGAGCTGGTGTTCGCCGGTGTAGTACTCCTCTTCGAGCTCGGCCAGCTCGGCGAGGTTCGTCTTGTCGCGGCGCAGCCACATGGGTACGAGGACGCACAGCCACATGACGACGATGGCGAGATAGAGGAGGGCGCTGCTCACGACCACCTCCGGACCAGAATGCGGGCAGCAGGAAAACGCCTGGGACTTCTTGGCGTCTTCGATGTGCTCACGTCACGCACCGTAAGACCGCGTGTCACTAATTGACTAGCATTCGATGCGGTGTGTCGCGAGATCGTCAAACCTCTTCTACCGGAGACCCTCCGTGAGCGGCTGACTCACGGGCGCGACGCCACTGTACGAGCAGCCCGCCGGGAACATCTTCGACGGTCAGCGCATAGCAGATGTGGTCGCGCCAGGCTCCGTCGATGTGGAGTTGGCGACGCCGAATGCCTTCTTCCCTGAATCCCAGCTTCTCAACCACCCTTCTGCTGGCCTGGTTTTCGGGCCGGATGTTGGCTTCCAGGCGGTGCAGGCCGGTGGTGAAGAAGCAGTGGTCGACGGCCATGGCGAGGGCGGTGGGGGTGATGCCGCGGCCGGCGAGGGCGCCGTCGATCCAGTAGCCGACCTGGGCGGAGCGCGCGGAGCCCCAGACGATGGCGCCGACGGTCAGCTGACCGGCGAAGCGGCCCTGGTAGGTGACCACCCAGGGCAGCGCCATCCCTTGCCTGGCCTCTCGCCGCAGGGTGCCGACCATGGACACGTAGGGTCCGAGACCGGTTTTGAACAGGGGTGTTTCGGGATTGCTCGGTTCCCACGGCCGCAGCCAGTCGGCGTTGCGCAGGCGGGTGTCGCGCCAGACCCGGACATCTCCCAGCCGCAGCGGCCGAAGACCCACCGGGCCTTCGCTCAGAGTCGCCGGCCAGCCACGAAGTCGATCCACACCCTCATCATCCCCCTATTGGGCACGATGTCGCCACGGATCAGCGCGGGTGGTCACCGCCGCGGATCTGCTCCACCGCGTGCTGAAGGATGGGCGCGAGTACGGCGACGCCGTCCCGCACTCCGCCGCTGGAGCCGGGCAGGTTGACGATGAGCGTGTTTCCCGCTTGTCCCGCCATGCCACGGGAAAGAATCGAGGTTGGCACTTTTTCGCGATTCGCCTGTCTGATGGCCTCGGCGATGCCCGGAATTTCACGGGAAATTACCCGGGCGGTTATTTCCGGCGTCAAGTCCATCGGCGTCAGCCCGGTGCCGCCGGTGGTGACGATCACGTCATATCCGCCCGCGACTCCGTCACGCAGCGCAACCTCCACGGGGTCGCCGTCGGGCACCACGACGGGGCCGGACACGTCGCAGCCCGCCTCCCCCAGCAGCGAAACCAGGAGAGGTCCCGATTTATCGGCATACACCCCGGCGGAGGCGCGGTTCGAGACCGTGATCACCAACGCCCGGATCATGGCCGCGTCCAGTGGCCGGTCTTGCCGCCCGTCTTCTCCTCGACCCGCACGTCGGTGATCACCGCCGCCGGGTCCACCGCCTTGACCATGTCGATCAGCGCCAGCGCCGCCACCGAGACCGCGGTCAGCGCCTCCATCTCCACGCCCGTGCGATCGGCGGTCTTCACCACGCAGGTGATGTCCACGCCCGCGTCCACGACCTCGAGCGTGACCTTCACCCCGTGCAGCGCGATGGGATGACACAGCGGAATGAGGTCGGGCGTGCGCTTGGCGCCCATGATGCCGGCGATCCTGGCCACGCCCAGCGCGTCGCCCTTGGGCACCTCGCCGGAGCGCAGCAGCGCCACCGCCTCTTCCGACAACAGCACGCGGCCGGTCGCGGTCGCCGTGCGGGCGCCGACGTCCTTGGCCGAGACGTCGACCATGCGGGCAGCGCCTGATTCGTCCAGATGGGTGAAACTCACAGCCTGATCACCTGCACAGAAGCCCCTGCGGGCACCTCGGTTACGTCCTCGGGGACCACGATGAGGGCGTTGGCCGAGGCCAGCGCCGCCAGCTGATGGGAACCCTGCCCGCGGGCCGGCGTCACCGTGCCGTCGGCCGCCAGCACGCCACGCAGATAGGAACGCCGCCCGGCCGGCGACCGCAAGGGGCCCGTGACCTGGGCGGAGACCGACTCGGGCGCCCCGGCCGGCAGGCCGCGCATCTTCCGCAACGCCGGCCGTACGAACAGCATGAACGAGACGAAGGACGAGACCGGATTGCCGGGCAGCGCGAAGATCGGCACCTGGTCGTCGCCCACGACGCCGAAGCCCTGGGGCATGCCCGGCTGCATGGCGACCTTCTCGAAACGGACCGTGCCCAGCGGCGACAGCGCCTCCTTGACCGGCTCATAGGCGCCCATGGAGACGCCGCCGCTGGTGATGATGGCGTCGGCGCGGACGAGCTGGGCGTCGAGCTGCTCCAGGAAACGGGCCGGATCGTCGCCCACGGTCGTGGCGCGGTAGCCGTCGCCGCCGCTCTCGCGGACGGCGGCGGTGAGCGTGAAGCTGTTGGAGTCCCAGATCTGGCCGGTGCGCAGCGGGAGTCCGGGTTCGACCAGTTCGGCGCCGGTCGAGAGCACGACGACGCGCGGGCGCGGGCGTACCCACACGCGGCGGCGGCCCACGCCCGCGACGATGCCGAGCTGCGCGGGGCCGATCACCGTGCCCGGCCGGAGCACGACCTCGCCGGCCTGCACGTCCTCGCCCGCGCGGCGGATGGCGTTGCCGGCCGGCGCGCTCTGGCCGATCGTGACCGAGACGGTGCCGCCGTCGGTCCATTCGACCGGCACGACGGCGTCCGCGCCGGCCGGCACGGGCGCGCCGGTCATGATGCGTACGGCGTGGCCGGGCCCGACGGCACGCAGTTCGTCGGATCCGGCGGCCACGTCGTCGATCACCGGCAGCGTGACCGGAACCGCCTCGACATCGGCGGCACGTACGGCATAGCCGTCCATGGCCGAGTTGTCGAACGGCGGCAGCGGCACCGGCGCGCTGACCTCCTCGGCCAGCGTGGTGCCCAGCGACCGCTCGAGCTCGAGCTCGAGCGGCGCCAGGGTGCGTACCGTGGCCAGGATCTCGGCCAGGTGCGCGTCAACCGATTTCACGGAGGAACTCCCGCAACCACGGAACGAACTCTGGGGCAAGATCGGGGCGGTCCGCGGCGAACTTGACCACCGTGCGCAGATAGTCGAGTTTGTCACCGGTGTCGTAGCGGCGCCCGCGGAACAGCACCCCGTGCACCGGCCCGCCCTCCGCCGTGGAGCGGCCGGCCAGCGTGCGGAGCGCGTCGGTCAGCTGGATCTCGCCGCCGCGGCCGGGCGGGGTGTTCTCCAGCACCTCGAAGACGGCCGGGTCGATGACGTATCGCCCGATGATGGCCCAGTTGGAGGGCGCCTCGGCGACCGGCGGCTTCTCCACCAGGTCGGTCACCCGGACCACGTCGTCCTCGTCGGTGGCCTGGATGGTGGCCACGCCGTACAGGGAGACCTGCTCCTCGGGGACCTCCATGAGCGCGATCACGCTGCCGCCGTAGGCGCCGCGGACCTCGATCATGCGCTTGAGCAGCTCGTCGCGGTAGTCGATGAGGTCGTCGCCGAGCAGGCAGGCGAACGGGTGGTCGCCGACGTGCTGCTTGGCGCAGAGCACCGCGTGGCCGAGGCCCTTCGGCTCGCCCTGCCGTACGTAGTGCAGGGTCGCCAGCGAGGCCGGCTCGCGGACCTGGGACAACCGATGCTCGTCGCCCTTGGCTTCGAGCACCTCCTCCAGCTCGAACGCGCGGTCGAAGTGGTCCTCGATCGACCGTTTGTTCTTGCCCGTGACCATGAGGACGTCGAGCAGCCCGGCGGAGGCGGCCTCCTCGACGACATACTGGATCGCGGGCTTGTCGACGATGGGCAACATCTCCTTGGGTGT
Organism: Nonomuraea typhae; assembly: GCF_009760925.1. Classification (GTDB taxonomy): domain Bacteria; phylum Actinomycetota; class Actinomycetes; order Streptosporangiales; family Streptosporangiaceae; genus Nonomuraea; species Nonomuraea typhae. The sequence goes on along the minus strand of NZ_VRLV01000006.1, from coordinate 224,676 downwards.
CGCCTTGGTCGCCGGGAGGAACCGGGTGCCCAGACCCGCGGCGGGCACGACGGCTTTCGTCACAGGGTCGAAGTCAGCCATGAGTAGACCCTAGTGGAGGTACCTGTGGACAAGATGAAGCTGCGCCGCACTCTGATCCGGGCGCGCACGTCCCTTTCTCCCGAGCAACGCCGGGCAAACGCGACAAGCATTCGGGAAACCCTCCTTGATCAGCCGTGGGTGCAGATGGCCGGGCTGGTGGCGTGCTACTGGTCTACCGGTTCCGAGCCCGAGACGCATGGCCTTGTCTTCGCTCTGTGGAAACACGGCGCCACAGTGATCTTGCCTGTGCACAAAGCCGACGACGACCTGGACTGGGCGGTTTACGACGGACCGGATACCCTCACACCCGGACGTTCTGGGATCATGGAGCCCATAGACACCAAACGCGGCGTGGACGCGATCCGCACCGCCGCGCTGGTGATCGTTCCCGCGCTCGCCGTGGACGCCAGGACCGGCGTACGGCTGGGCCGCGGCGGCGGTTCCTACGACCGCGCCCTGGCCAGGGTGGGACCGAACGTCCCCATCGTGGCCCTGCTGCACGACGGCGAGCTGATCGACGGCGTACCCGCCGAAGCCCACGACCAGCGCGTCCGTTATGCAGTGACTCCTGCGGGACTCACTAGGCTTATGTGACTACAAACAGGGAGGGGGCCAGATGACCGTTGAGTTCTGGCTCCTTCTCGGTGGCGCCGTCTTCATCGCCGCCATCGCCTCCGTCCGCATCGCCCACCGCAGCGGCCTGCCGAGCCTTCTGCTCTTCCTCGGCCTCGGCCTGGTGCTGGGCGAGGGCGGCATCGGCATCCAGTTCGAGGACCCGATGCTGGCCAAGCACATCGGGCTCACCGCGCTGGCCGTCATCCTGGCCGAAGGCGGCCTGACCACGAACTGGAACCACGTTCGCCGGGCCGTACCCCTCGCGCTCATCCTGGCCACGGTCGGCGTGGCCGTCAGCATCATCGTGGTCGCGCTGGCCGTCACCGGGCTGCTCGGCATCGACTGGCGCACCGCGCTCATCGTGGGCGCGGTGCTGGCCTCGACCGACGCGGCTGCCGTCTTCTCCGTTCTGCGCCGATTGCCGCTGCCGTCGCGCCTCGGGGGCATCCTGGAGGCCGAGTCCGGGTTCAACGACGCGCCCACGGTCATCGCGGTGGTGCTGCTCAGCCAGTTCAGCAAGCCGGTGCCCGGTATCGGGGAGTTCATCCTGCAGACCGGCATCGAACTGCTCATCGGCGCCGCCGTCGCCCTGGCCGTCGGCCCCATCGGGGCGTTCGCGCTGCGCCACGTGGCCCTGGCCGCCTCCGGTCTCTATCCGCTCGCGGTGCTGTCGCTGGCCTTCCTGGCGTACGGCGGGGCCGTACAACTGCATGGTTCCGGCTTCCTGGCCGTCTACATGACGGCGTTGATCCTGGGCAACGCGCAACTGCCGCACCGGGCGGCGACCAGGGGGTTCGCCGAAGGGGCCGCCTGGCTGGCGCAGATCCTGCTGTTCGTCATGCTCGGGATGCTGGCCAGCCCCAACGAGCTGCCGGCGGCGATCGTGCCCGGCCTCATCGCGGGCACCGTCCTGGTGCTCCTGGCCAGGCCCGTCTCGGTCATGGTCTCGGCGGCGCTGGCCTGGGCGGCGCGGCTGGGCCGTACAGGATGGCGGGAGCAGGCGTTCCTGTCGTGGGCGGGGTTGCGCGGCGCGGTGCCGATCGTGCTGGCCACGATCCCCTGGGCGGCCTCGCCGGACTCCAAGGGCATCTTCAACATGGTCTTCGTCGTGGTGATCGTGTTCACCGTGGTCCAGGGGCCGACGCTGCCGTTCGTGGCGCGGGTGCTGGGCGTCGGGGCGCCGGGCGAGGTGCACGACCTTCAGGTGGAGTCGGCGCCTTTGGAGGAGCTCAACGCCGACCTTCTGCAGGTCAAGGTGCCTCCCGGCTCCCAGTTGCACGGTGTGGAGATCTTCGAGCTGCGGTTGCCGGCCGGGGCGGCGATCACGCTCGTCGTGCGTGAGGGCCGCTCGTTCGTGCCCGCCGGCACCACGAGGGTCCGGGCCGAGGACCAGCTGCTGGTCGTGACCACCGCGAGCTGCCGCGAGGAGGTCGAGCGCCGCCTGCGCGCGGTCAGCCGCCGGGGCAAGCTGGCCGGTTGGTACGGCGAGCGGGGTCTGGAATGAAAGTTTGCCCCCATCGGTTACCATTAGCAGTCGCCACGGTCGAGTGCCAATCGCAAGAGGAGGAACGCGTGCCCACCTACCAGTACGTCTGCAACGACTGCGGGCAGCCTCTCGAAGTCGTTCAGAAGTTCTCCGATGACGCTCTGACCGTCTGCCCCACCTGCGAGGGCAGCCTGCGGAAGATCTTCTCGGCCGCTGCCATCGTGTTCAAGGGGTCGGGCTTCTACAAGACGGACAACCGGTCGTCGTCCACGTCCGCCACCACGACCTCCTCCACCGAGAAGAGCTCCACCTCTTCCGAGAAGTCGTCTTCCACCTCTTCCGAGAAGAGCGCCGCCGCTCCCGCGGCAGCTTCCAGCTGAATCACGCCGGCCGGTCGGCGTCCGCGCCGAGCAGCTCGGGCGCGATCCGCTCACACAGCTGCCGCAACTGCGGACTCGGCCCCCAGTCGGCGACCAAGCTCTCCAAACCGGCCCTGGCCTGCTCCAGCAGGCGCTCCGCGGCTTGATCGCCCGTCTCGGTCAGCCGCAGGGAGTCGCCGTCGGGCGAGCGCGTGACCAGACCGCGCTCGGTCAGCCTGTCCACGTACGGCCGGCCTTCCCGCCTGGTGACGTTCGCCCGTTCTGCCAGGTCTGCCGCCTTGACCCAGCCCTCGCCGCCCAGCCTGGCGATGACCCAGACGCTCTGGGGAGGGAGGCCGTCCAGGCCGGTCAGCCAGGCCAGCCGTACGTAGTAGTCCTTGCGCAGGTCGGCGTCGGCCAGCCGGACCAGGCCCCTTTCCACCTCCGCGAGCGAGGAGCGCTCGGCGGAGGTCGCGCCCATGCCCTCGCCCAGGTCCACGGCCTTGGTGGTCTCGCGCAGGCGGTGTTCCGGGATGAACCAGGACAGCAGGAACGCCACGAACAGGATGGGCGTGCCGACCAGGAAGACGTGGGCGATGGCGTCGGCGTAGACGTGCAGGAACTCCTGGGCCAGGGGGGCGGGGAGCTTCTGGATCAGGGTGGGATCCTTCTGGACGTCTGCCGGGTTGACGCCGGGTGGGAGCTTGGTCGTGGCGATTAGTGCGGATATATCAGCATTGAGGCTGGTGGTGAAGACCGAGCCGAGTACGGCGACGCCGAATGAGCCGCCGATCGAGCGGAAGAACGTGGCGCCGGAGGTGGCCACGCCCAGGTCGTCGAAGTCGACGGCGTTCTGCACCACGATGACCAGGACCTGCATGGTCAGGCCCAGGCCGATGCCCAGGACGAGCAGGTCGACGCTCATGGCCAGGGTGCTGCTGGTTTCGGTCAGGCCGGAGAGCATGAGCATGCCGATGGTGGCGATGAAGGTGCCAGCGATCGGGAAATATCGGTACTTGCCGGTGCGGGAGATGATTTGTCCGCTGATGATGGACATTGTCAGCATGCCGAGCATCATCGGGAGCAGGTGCACTCCGGACAGCGTCGCGCTTACGCCGTGAACCGTCTGGAGGTAGAGGGGCAGGTATGTCAGGGCGCCGAACATGCCGAAACCCACCACGAAGCCGACGAGGGACGACATCGTGTAGGCGCGGAGCTTGAAGAGCTTGAGGGGCATGATGGGCTCGGCCGCCCGCTTTTCCGCGAAATATGCGGCGATGAGGAGGGCGAGGGCTGCGGCGGCTAGTCCCGAAATTTCGGGACTCAGCCACTCGTAGGTGGTTCCGCCCCAGGTCGCGATGAGGACCAGGCAGCTCGTGGCGCCGCCGATCAGCACCACACCCGCGTAATCGATCTTGTGCTTGGTCTTGGTGGCATGGCCGGGCAGCACGGCGGCGATCACGAACAACGCCACGGCGCCGATCGGCAAGTTGATATAGAAGACCCAGTGCCAGGACAGGTGGTCGACGAACAGGCCGCCGAGCAGGGGCCCGACGATGCTGGAGACGGCGAAGACCGCGCCGAAGAACCCCTGGTACCTGCCGCGCTCCCGGGCCGGCACCACGTCGCCCACGATCGCCTGGGCCAGCACCATCAGCCCGCCGCCGCCCAGCCCCTGCAGGGAACGGAACAGGATGAGCTGCATCATGTTCTGACTGAGCCCGCACAGCGCGGATCCGATGAGAAAGATGATGATCGCGCCGAGGAACAGCCCCTTGCGGCCGTACTGATCACCCAGCTTGCCCCACAGAGGCGTGGAAACCGTGCTGGCCAGCATGTAACCCGTGACCACCCACGACAGCTGCTCCAGGCCGCCGAGGTCGCTCACGATCGTCGGCAGGGCCGTGGAGACGATCGTCTGGTCGAGCGCCGCCAGCAGCATGCCGAGCATGAGCGCGACGATGATGAATCCCAGGCCCTTGTGCCGCATACCCGAGATCGTACTGTGCGTAGTCGTTTGACCACCTTCCGGAGTGGCGCTATCCACAGCCGCACCGTTGTCCACAGAACCGCGCTCTGCCTCATCCGCACCCCGATCTCTCCCGCTAATGTCTGCGGCATGCGTGCAGACATCGGCGTCATCGGCGGTTCAGGCTTCTACTCCCTGCTCGACGATGCGGAGGAGGTCTCCCTCACCACGCCCTACGGCCCACCCAGCGACGTCGTCACGGTCGGCCGCATCGGCGAGCGTTCCGTGGCGTTCATCCCGAGACATGGACGCGACCATCGCTTCCCGCCCCACCGCATCCCCTACCGCGCCAACCTGTGGGCGCTGCGCTCGCTGGGCGTCCGCCAGGTCCTGGCCCCCAGCGCCGTGGGCTCCCTGCGCACCGAGCACGGCCCCGGCACGATCGTGATCCCCGACCAGATCGTCGACCGCACCTCCGGCCGCGTGCAGACGTACTACGACGCGGGCGGCGCCGTCCACGTGTCCTTCGCCGACCCCTACTGCCCGTCCGGCCGCGCGGTCGCCGTGACCGCCGCCCGCGCCACCGAGTGGAACGTCGTGGACGGCGGCACCCTCGTCGTCATCGAAGGCCCGCGCTTCTCCTCCCGGGCCGAGTCGCGGTGGTTCGCCGGCAACGGCTGGACGATCGTCGGCATGACCGGCTTCCCCGAATCCATCCTCGCCCGCGAACTCGCCCTCTGCTACACGACCCTGTCCCTGGTCACCGACCTCGACGCGGGCGTGGAGGCCGGCGAGGGCGTCACCCACGACGAGGTCATGGCCTTCTTCGCGCAAAACGTCGTCCGCATGCGCACCCTGGTCGCCGACACCGTGCAGGCCCTGCCCGAGGAGCGCACCTGCGCCTGCGGCTCCGTCCTCGACGGCATCAAGCTCCCCTTCGACCTGCCGTGAAGCGCCGCCTGCTGGCCGCGGTCCTGGCCGCGGTCGCCACCTTGACCGCCCTGCTCGCACTGCGCCCGCCGGCAGGCACCGAGATCCTGGTCGCCGCGCGAGACCTGTCCCCCGGCACGCTGCGCCCCGGCGACCTGCGTCCGGCCCGGGTCAACGCACCACCCGACGGCGCCCTGCGCGCCCACCCCGCGGGCGCCGTCCTGGCCGTCCCGATGCGCCGCGGCGAGCCCCTGACCGACGTACGCCTCCTCCATCCGGTACGGCTACCGCCCGGCCTGGTCGCCACGCCGGTGCGCATCGCCGACCCCGATGCCGCCGCGCTGATCGCACCCGGCTCCTCGATCGGCGTCCTGGCGGCCTGGGAGGGCCAGTCGGCCCAGTTGGTGGCCGACGACGTGAAGGTGCTGTCCATCCCCAGAGCCACAACCGACCACGGCGCCCTCGTCGTCCTGGCCACGACCCCCACGCAGGCCGGCCAGCTGGCCGCCGCCCAGACAGGCGGGCGGCTCAGCATCATCCTGAAACCTGACTCTGCGTGATCTTTCGATTACGATCTCTCGGCATGAGTGGATTCAAGAAGTTCCTGCTGCAAGGGAACGTGATCGACCTGGCCATCGCGGTGGTCATCGGCGCCGCCTTCACCGCCATCGTCAACTCGTTCGTGGCCGACCTGCTGACGCCGCTGATCTCCGCCTTCGGCGGCCTGCCCGACTTCTCCTCGCTGAAGTTCACCATCGGCCGCTCCAGCTTCAACTACGGCAACTTCGTCAACGCGCTGGTCTCGTTCCTGATGGTCGCCGGGGTGGTGTACTTCCTGATCGTCCGGCCCTACACGTCCTACAAGGACCGCAGGGCCGCGGCCGAGGAGGCGACCCACCGAGCCTGCCCCGAATGCCTCACGGAGATCCCGAAGGCCGCGAAGCGCTGCCCCGCCTGCACCTCGGAGCTGACCTCCGTCTAGATCAGCGGGTCGATCTTCGGGTCGTACTCCCAATGCCAGGGTTCAAACGGGCTGCTGTACGCCCAGTCCGGGTGAAACCACCCATACCGCTTGCCGTTTTTCTCAAGCCAGTTGAACTCGGCCGAGCGGAACCTCTCCACCCCTCCACACAAGTCCACGGCCAGCCCGAACCCATGATTGCTCCGCCCCGGCACCGCCGCGAACCCCGGCCGCCGGTAGTAAACGGACTGCTGCTCGGCCAGGCTCCGATAAGCGTCGGTCACGCACATCTGCCGCCCGAACTGCTTGCGGAACGCCTCGTTGAGGCTGACGAACGCGATGGCCGCATCGGCCCGCAGCAGATGCCCCTTCTGCTGCAGCGGGCAGAGGAACGTCCGCGGAATGAGCCCATTGGGATAGTCGGTGGCCGTGGTGATCCGCAGCGGGTTGCACGCCAGCGCAGCCCGCCCGACCTTGTCAATCTTGATGCCCATCTTCACGAGCGCCGTGGTCAGCGACTTCACGATCTTGTCCGACCGCGCCCGCAACGTCTCGATCTCGGCCGCCATCTGCGCCTCGGCCAGCAGGTTCCCCGCCCTGAGCTCCTGGGCGTCGGCCGCCAGCCGCTCGGTCTCCTGATAGAGCCGGCTGGTCTGCTCCACGGCCATCTGCCGAACCGCGACGATCTGGCTGGCATCACTCATCGCCCGAAGCGTCCCGACCCCGGCCTCCCCCGACAAGAACGGCACGATCCCGTCCCCGCCGATGGGCTGCTGATAAAAGAGCTCGGCCAGCCGCGAGACCGGCTCCCGCATCTCACCAAGCTGCCGCTCCGCCGCCTCAAGCGCCCGCAGCTTCGCCTTGAGCTCCTTCTCCGCCTTGACGAAGCCCGTCCGCCGCTGCTCCAGCACCTTGGTGGCGTCCTCAAGCTCCTTGGCCGACTTCTCAGCCTCCTGCCGAAGCTCGGTGAGATTGGTCGGATCCTTAACCTGCCCCACAACGACAGGAGGAGCCGCGACCTCCGCCCGTACCGGGGGTGCGAACAGTGAAGTCATCGCCACGACGACCGCGATCAGACCCGCTGATCGAGGAGATGGCACGTTCGACCCCTCCGTTTGCACACTCGTTACCTAGGTCAGGCACGCACGTTACTACAGCCCCCTGAGTGCCCGGACCCAACTCCGGAGAGCGGCTATATCCCGTTTGCGGGTTTTAACCCACATCCCCGCCACGCTCCCCACAGTTCACTAGGCGTCCACCACGCCCTCAACCGCTTTGACCCAAAGTTGGACGCGCCGCCCGCCGTACCTGGTGTGCAGTTATCCCTTTCCTCCGCTCAGGCAGGCCCCCGCTCGTGCTCCCGGCACAACTCCCACAGCCAGGTCTCCTCCCACTCCCCCGGACACGCCGCCTCCGCCACCCGCCGCACCGGCGGCCGCGCCTCCCGCCGAACCACCACCTCAGGCTCCCGCACCACCGGTTTGGCCGCCTTGGCAACGACCTCCGGCGCCCTGACCCGCCGCGCAGGCACGTTCCCCTCATAGGTAAGGTCAGCCCGAGCCGGCGCCGGCACATAAACCGGCTCAAACGCCAGCCCCGCCGCCTCCGCCTCCACAGAAGCACCCCCCGGCACCACCTCCGCAGCCTCGTACCCCGTCCGCTCCCCCACCAGCAGCCCCCCGGCCAGGATCGCCGGCGCCAGCATCGCCACCACCAGAACGGTGGGCCTTTGTTTACGTCCCCTGTTCGTCACGCGGGAGACGCTATCCACGCACCATGATCGACCAGGCGATCGCTTGCGATCCCTTTACTCCACCCCGTCCCACCCCTGACCCACCGGCCGGGCAACTCACCCGCGGGGCTGTGGCCCATGCGGTCCCAGACTTCGCTAGGCTTGTCGCGTCCGCCTCCGTAGCTCAGGGGATAGAGCACCGCTCTCCTAAAGCGGGTGCCGCAGGTTCGAATCCTGCCGGGGGCACTCTTCCGATCAGGCATTTCGGCCTCTGACCTGCGGTTTTCCTGCCGCAGGTCTTTTGCTTTCCAGACACCAGATAGGTCGCCAAGCGCACCCATGTGCAGCCATAGGACCTTGATCACGGGATATCATCGGGATGATCTTGACCGCGTTTTCCCATGTCGACACCCTTATGGGCCTTCAGCGCACATGCGGAGATGCCGCCGCTAGCCAGATCACACCGATTTGCTCATGAACCCCGTTGGCGAACCAATCGGGCCACCGGGCCTACCCCACCAGGCCGGTCATCTTGCTGCGCCGCCCGCATCAATCGTCGATGTGTGTGCCGCGACCCTCTGAGAACACTTACGAGGCATCAGCTACTCACAGTATTCAGCCCAGCACCTCCGTTCCAACATTGCATTGCAGCCCATTGCCTCCAAAACTGTAAAACTGATACATTTCAAGTCTCCAAGTTTGCCAGCTGAAACAGGAGGCGGCATTGCCGAAGATCGACATCGACAACGAGGTCTACAAGGCCCTCCAGGACGAAGCCGAGCCCTTCGTGGAGACAACTCCCAACGACGTGCTTCGGCGCATCCTGCTGGGCGTCCGCAGCAAGAACGTCGACAAGATCGACATGGACCCTGATGAGAACCGTCCCGGAGTGCTGCGACGCCTTATTGATCAAGACCTTCTCGCGGCCGGGGACAGGCTCGTATGGAACCGCCCGCGGATCGGCGAGACTCACTACGCGATCGTGCTTGCGGGCGGCTGCATCCGCATTAGTACGGGCGAGGTGTTCACGAAGCCCTCTCCGGCCTGCAAGAGCCTCATCGGCCAAGAGACCGACGGCTGGTCGGCGTGGCATCGCGAAAGCGACAATCGCTCCCTAAAGGATCTTCGTAGCGATCTGAGGTAATTCCCTCGACGAGACAGCGTCATCGACAGATGCGATGGCGATCGTGTACATCGGTACTGGTCACAGGTGCCTTTTGCAATCGGCGCGCTTAGGAAGGAACCATGGATACGCAACCCCCTGCTGGCCCAGACACCGCCCGGCCCTTGTGGCTGGCGGTCGCCGTGCTGTTCTCTCTGGTAATCGCCCTAATCGCGGGCATATTGAAGAGCCAGACTGGATCCGGACTCGCAGAATCAGCCCTAGTAAGCAGCGGCGCATTCGCCGCTGCGATGGGTCTGTGCCTGGCTGTCCTGGCGGCGGTACAGAGACCGCGATGACGACCCCGGTAGACGGCATTCGGTCCACCGGGTGGCGACGAGGTCGGAATCATGACGGGGACTACATGGCAACCCATCAATCACGCGTGGTTGTGATGACCCCGGCAACGTAGATCGACCCTTTTCATCCTCAGGCGGCCTGGGCAACGCGGTGGTTCTGAAGGACGGCGATGGCCTTGCACAGGTGGCCGGCCTTGGATGGGCTGCAGCGTAGCTTTCGAAGGATCTTCCAGCTCTTCAGCTGGGCATTCGCTCGTTCGCCGGGTCCGCGGAGCTTGGCGTGGGAGCGGTTGGCCTGCTTCTGGGACTCGGGCTTGTTCTTGCCCTTGTACGGGGTGCGGACCGGGCCCTCGGCTCCCTGAGACGCCTTGTCGGCCAGGGCAATGATCCCTGCTGTCTCCAGCGCGCGCAGGATGCCCCAGATCCGGGCGGCACTCAGATCGTGGGCCTTGCCGGGCAGCGCTCCGGAGGTCCACAGGATCGTCCCGTCCGGTGAGGCGATGACCTGCACGTTCATCCCGCGCACGCGGTGCTTGCCGGAGAAGTACGGCCGGTCGGCCTTAACTCGATCGGTGTGGATCAGCGTGCCGTCCAGCACCAGGTAGTACAGCCCGTCCCGCTTCGCCTTGCGCAGCGCCTGGCCGAGCTTGGGCGAGCGGGCTGACAGCAGCGCGACCGTCTCTTCCACATATCGCCACGCGGTCGCCGTCGACACCCTGAACCCGGCGCCGAGCTCGGTGAACGTCTCGCCCTTGCGCAGGTATACCAGCACCGGCAATGCCTGCTGCCCCGCGTTGAGCAGCCGCCAGGCCGACCCGATCGCCTTGCGGTGCCGGCGGATCACCTCGGCAACATAGTTCAGTGTTGAACGCGACAAATCAACGGCAGCACGATAGAACAGCATCCGAAGCCCCTGGTTGTGACGGATCTGGTTGTGGTGATCAATCCATCTACCAGGGGTTTCTTACGTCGTCAGGCGAACATCAAGCTCGCGATCATGCTGTGACCAGCACCTCGCCACCACGGGATGAAAAAGCTTCACTGTGCCGGATTGACCATCGAAGACGTTGATGCGGGCACTCAGGAGTCCTCATCTTGACCCAGAATGCGGCGCACTACCAGCGCTCTCAATCGTATTAGTTGAGCGTAATGGAACCGATGTGGCCTGCTTGGATGGCGTTTCCGTGAATGGTGGCGTTGCCGCCGATGATGTTGGTCGTCGAGGTGAGGTGAAGCGTCTGCCGCGTCTGGGTCGCCCATGACGACAGCTCGCCGGCGAACTCGGCGTCTTCTGCGGCCTTTTGCTGAAGGACGGTGACGACGTGCTGAGTATCGGCGGCCTCAGCACTCTCCAGTGCGGCGACCGCGTCCTCGTCACCCCCGAAGCGTCGCTTCGCGAGTGCGGTCAACGACGCCCACGCGCTCTTGCCCGCCTCGCCGGCGGCACCGGCGAGAAGTGCGGCGACAACTTCGGTGACCAAAACCGCGTCCACGCCTTTTCCTCCAGCGGTAGGGTGATTCCGATTATGAATCGTTCGCCCGGCGGGTGTGCGACCTTTTGCTCGATGGACCATAATGATCTTTCGGTGGATGGGCGTCGAGGGAGCTGTCTCGTGACGGGTCAGGCGAACGGCGAGAGCGGACACCAGACAAGAAACGACATGTCTGGGTACGTCGGGGAGTCACTGATACAAGTTGGCTCGGCGCAGCAATTTCACGTACACCTTCCCCGCGCCGACGGGGAACGAGCGACTCAGCAACTGCCTGCCGCAAGTTCCTCATTCATTAATCGGCAGACCGAAATAGGTCTCCTGGACGAGGTTCTTTCCCGGCCGCACACACAACCGCGTCCACGGCTGGTACTGATCTGGGGCGTCGGCGGCATGGGCAAGACCGCGCTGGGCGTTCATTGGGCGCATCTTGCCGCGACGCAGTTCGTGGACGGCTGCCTGTATGTCGACTTCTCCCAGGAGGCCCAGGGCGAAGCGGTCACGGTCGCCGGTGTCCTCGGCCGTCTGCTGCGCGGGCTCGGCGTGGCTCCCGAGGCGGTTCCCGCCACCTTCGGAGACCGGCTGGCGCTCTACCGCAGCAGGACTTCCAGGCGACGGCTGCTGCTCATGTTCGACAACTATCCGCGGGTGCTCGACCCCGAACTCCTTCTGCCCGCTTCCCGTGACAGCCTCGTGGCCGTGATCAGCCGTCAGCGCCTCGCGCGCGTGGTGAACGCCGGTGCGGTCGAGGTCAAGCTGGAGCCGTTCGACGACGCCGCGGGAGTGGACCTGCTGCGCGAGGTTCTCGGCAGCGCCCGGCTGGAGGGTCAGGGACAGGCCGCGCTGGAGCTGACGAGGCTGTGCGCGGGAGTCCCGCTCGCCTTGCGGGTCTCGGCCAACCGGGTGCGCCTTCGACGCTCGACGAGCGTGGCGACGGCCGCCGCGCGCCTCAGCGCCAGTGAGCGGCGGCTGGCCTTGCTCTCCGACGAGCACGAGGGACGCGCCATGTCCGAGGTGCTGGATGCCAGCTACGCAGATCTTTCCGAGGTCGCGGCGCGGGTCCTCCGCTGTATGGGGCTGGTGGAGGGGACGGAGTTCGAGCCCGGGGCGGTGGGCGCCATGGCGGGCCTGGCCGATCACGAGACCGAGGATGCCCTGGAGTCCCTCGCCGATCACGCCCTGGTGGACATCGCCGACGACGGCCGCGCGCGTGTGCACGACCTGATCCACCTGTATGCCCGCGAACAGGCCGAACGCGTGGACACCCCGCGCGAGCGCGCCCACGCGATCAGCGCGTTCATCTCCTGGTATCGCTCCGGCGCCGGCCTGGCCGACCACGCGGTCCGGCCCGACCGCCTGCGCCTGGCCGACCACACAGAACTGCTGAGCGGTACGGCGCAGCCCTTCACGACCAAAACCCAGGCGCTGGATTGGCTGGAGCGTGAACTTCCCAACCTGATGCTGGCCGTACGGCTGGCGGCCAAACACGGGCGGGATCACGACACCGTGATGTTGTGTGATGCCCTGTGGGCGTTGTTCTTGCACCGTAAGCATTACGCGGCCTGGATCGAATCGCACGACGAAGGCGTTGCCGCCGCGGTCCGGCTCGCGGACCCGCGCGCGGAGGGACGTCTGCGCTGCCAGTTGGGGCGGGCCCACCTGGAGCGTGGCGAATACGCTCTGGCCGCGGAGCAATACGCGCAGGCGGAACGGGCCGCGCAGCGGTCGGATTGGGATCGTCTGATCGCCTCGGCGGTTGAATTCACGGGGCGGTTGTATCTGGAGCAGGCCGATTACGAGCGCGCGGTCGTCACCTTCACGCGCTCGTGGGAGCTACATCACGCGCTACGCGATGCCGAGGGCAAGCCCGACGTCCGGGGCAGCGCCCTGCAACGCCATCACCTGGGACAGGCGCTGATCGGCGCCGGCCACCTGGACGCCGCCCTGCGCGAACTGGACGCTGCCCTGGACGGAATGATCCAGGCGGCAGATGAATACAACCAAGCTCGCGTGCGGATGAGCTTGGGTAAGGCATATCACCGCCTGGGGCACAATACCGAGGCGGAAAGCCAACTTCAGCGTGCGCTGCACGAGATGGAGGAATCGAAAGCGCACGCGCAGATCGCCACGATCAGAATGTCCCTTGCGGACCTGGCCATGGCGGCGGGCGACCCCGCTGCCTGCGAACATCACCTGCAGATGGCGCTGGAGGCGGCCCGCGTGACCGCGGGTCCGGAGCTTGAGCGCATCCAGAAGAGACTGGACGATCTACGGCCTGGCCCCGAAAACCCGTAGCGATATCGAGCCGGCGTGGACGTTCACCCCATCCTTGAGGCCCTCGATGGCGCCACCCGCATCCAGCCAGGCGTAGACGGCCGATCCCACCATCATGAGATCCGCCGACATCGGCTCATAGTCACAGACGGCCGAGAGACGCGAGCCCATAACCAGGCACCGCCCGGGACCGACTGGACTGATCGCCAGACGCGCGGCGGGATAATCCTGCAAAGTGCGCTCAGCCCATATGGCGGCGTCTGCGACGCCTTCCTCGCCGGGGCGCACCATGACCGCGGCGGACTCCAGGACATGCAGATCGGGCTCGGCCGTCGTGGCAGCGATATGCGCCGCCCCCTCCATCGCGACATCGGCCACCGAAAGCCGCGCCGGAAACCGCACCAGCTCGACCGTCGCCTGCCCGGAATCCGCTTCGGCGAAGACGACGGCTGACGAAGTGCCACGCGTGTTGACGACGGGACCCGGTACGGCGCTCGGCGATGCGGTGGCTGACGGCGGCGGCAGAGCCATAAGGCGATAGAACAGGCTCGTCAGCCTGTTGTAGCTCTCCATCGGATGGCCGAGCACCCGGTCGGTGATCGCGGTGATTCGCCGCGCATCATGTGCGGCGAGGATCGCCTCGAGCTGGGGTTTCACGGGCCGCTCAGGGATCAGGCCGGGCAGAATTCTGCCCAGCTCAGCAGTCGGGCAGCTTGGGTCAAGATCCTCGTGAGCGAACGCGCCGAGAGCCACGGGCCGGCCGAGGGCGGCGCCATAGACGGTCACCGAGCCGTGATCCCCGATGATGAGATCGCCGGCAATCAGCGCCGCCCGCCACCCTTCTTCGGGCGGAACAAGCATCAGCCCCGCACGCTCTGCCTTCGCCAGCCACGAACGGACTTGCCAGGGGCCATGGCCGTGCCAGACGTTGGGGTGGAGGACGGCGGCGAGTCGGTAGTCATCCATCGGGAGTTCGGCTAAGAGCTGCTCCGCGATATCCGGACGCCGGCCCAGCAGCGAACCGGGGCCCCAGGTCGAGGTCAGCACCAGCAGACGTTGGCCGGGCTGGACCCCGAACTCCTGACGGAAGAATTCCCGGCGCCGGGCGCTGACGAGCAGGCGGTCATAACACGGGTCACCGACGACCTCGGCTACCGCCAGCGCCTCGGGGCAGCTGTGCGCCAGCTGTTCACGCTGCTCTTCATGTGACAGGGCGACCGTAGCGAGATAGACGCGGCCCTGGTGAGTGAGCTGCTCCCGCCCCAACCCGAACACGGACTTTGTACTTTGTACTTTGTACTTTGTGAATTTAGTATATCCGGCACCATGCGGGAGTGCAATAAGTGGCGCATTAATTCTGTGCAGATCGCCGCCGAAACTCGCCGTGATGGCCAGGTCGAATTCAATCGAAAGTGCGTCATCCCAGGAGATGAAAGGCATTTCACGGGCACGCAGGGCGTCGGCTACCCCGGCATGGAAAGTGGATGTGGCAGGGGTGGTGAAAAGAATCTGAACACGCCGGTCGCCGGCGAGGACGGGCAGCAGGTCCAGAATTCGCGTCAGCGCCGTGACGGTGTGGACGACAATGAGTATGCGCCGCTGGATGCCGAACGTGGACCACTGGCCGGCGTCCGATCGCGCCGCAACGGGGATACGACCCACCTCATTCGCCACATCCGTATCATATCGTCGATGCAGGAGCTATATCGTCCCGGCCGCCCGTTCGCAACGTGATAGCTCGTGGCCTGCCCTGAGTGTAGCGCCCAAGGCAACTACCTGGCCTATTGTTGCTGCGCTTCGCGCTTCACCCTGGCGGTAATGGTCTCATTCTGAGCTCTGACATCATCGAGAGCGGTTCGGATGGCCGCGCGGTGCATCGCCCACTCGCCTCGGAAGCGATCACCGGCAGGTCCCGCCCAAATACTGCTTTCGCACGTGGCGTCCACCGCTTCCAGAGTCCGCTCGATGTCGTCGGCGGCTTGGGCGATGACGCGCATGTCCGCTAGCCACTCGTTCAATCGGTCAGGCATGGCCCGCCCTCGGGCTTCCGGCGGTCAGCATCCCAGTGATGTGACGTGCTAACGTCACGGCGCTCACCTGCCTGGCTGCTATTCCGCTCGGCGCGTGCGGCATGTTCACGATCACTGCCCAGATCGCGCTGTCCGTGGCATACGTCGTCATCATGGGCCCCGGTGGATCGCTCAGAAGAACCAGTTCACCAACGACGTGAGCATTGTCGATCACTGCTGCGAGCGGGCCCACGTGCTCTTGGTCCAGAACTGAGGGATCCAAGGAAATGCTTTCGCCATCCCTGTCGGCCACCCCATAGGGGTCAAGAAGCGGCTGGATGAGATCCACCGCGTCCTGCACGCTGCCGGCCAGCGTGAACAGATGCATCCCACCGGCTGTGATGCGTTCTACCAGCAACAGGCTGGCGGCGTGTATGTGCACGTAACCGAAGGCTGAGCCGGCGGCGCTCTCCTGCTTGACCGCAAGCGCACGATCCGCGGTACGGCGGAGAGTAAGGGCGAGATCGATCTCCATCCGAATATGCATGTCGATCTGAGCCTTAGGTCCGCCGTGCAGAATAGCGTCCAGTTCCTCAATATTACGGATCTCCACGGCCTCGCGAGAGACCAGTGAGCGGAGCGCGGCGGCCAATACCCATTCGCGTTGCGGAGAGTCCATAGAGGCTAGATGAGGCTTGGGGATAAACGTCTCCTCCGGATCGAGGACGGCCAACTCCTCATCAGTTAATCGGATCAGCGTCGATGTCCTGCCCTTCGCCAATGCCTTACTTATCAGGGAACGAAATTCAGCTAGTTCCACGTCCAGGCGCGTTTCCACAACCGATCAGCTCCCGTCAGTGAAGGTCTATCTTTCGGACTATCCGCAACCCTGCTATGTCAAGGTGATCCACATCACTGCCCGATAGAAACAGCACCGGGGAGATCACGATGTAGAAGAAGCCCCAGAGCCAACGGCGGATCGCCTGCCCGAAGCCGGGCTTGCCAAGGTCGGCCGTGCGGATGATCCGGAGTCCGCTAATGAGCTTGCCGATGCTTCCGCCAGCCAAGACCGACAGGATAACGTGATTACACAAGGACGCGACCAGCAGCGCGCCAACAACGGCTGCCCAATAGTTGATGGTCCGGCCGAACAATTCGCCGCCTACGATACCGGCGCCGATGGCAAGCAGGCCATCTGTCCAGATGGGCACGATGCGCCGGTTACTACTCGCCAGGGGCGGAACCTTCGTGGACGCCATGATGCCTCCGCACCTCAATGACCGGGTGGCTCACCAGAACTTGAGCTTCTCAACAACGCCTTTCGCGCCTTCCCAGGCATTGCCCGCTCCTGCCTTGATGTCGTTGCCCCAGGTGTCCCACGCCCAGCTCCCCACAAAATAGGCACCGGTCACAGCAAGCGCGGCCCATCCGACCACGGGGACCGCCGCTGCCACGGCGGCTGAGGCGCCGAGGGCGGTGGCTATCCCCGCGCCACCTAAAACCGCGACAGCGCCGCCTGCTTGAACCGCACCCATGCCCCGGTCCACCCAACCCTGAGCACCATCGTGGGTAGGCACAACAGTCTCTTTGACACCGCCGACGACGGCCAACGGCAGAGTGACACGAGCGAATAACCCGGCGCCAGGAGGATTCTTGACCAGGAGGTGCGCACCGGGGATACGCAACCGCTGCATGGCAGCGGAGACCGATTGCTGCCATTTCCACGGCTGTTTGTAAAGGTCTTGGATCTTTCGTGCCTTGAGCATCTCGGCGATCAAATCATTGAGTTTGCGACCGCCGGGAAGAGCCCCCATATAGCGCCGGATGTCGTAGACAGCGCGAGCCGCCGCGACGTTCCTGCCCTGTGCCCACCGTTTCTGCAGTTGGATCGCGGCCTCCACACCACTCATGATC
Organism: Nonomuraea typhae; assembly: GCF_009760925.1. Lineage (GTDB taxonomy): Bacteria > Actinomycetota > Actinomycetes > Streptosporangiales > Streptosporangiaceae > Nonomuraea > Nonomuraea typhae. The sequence continues at coordinate 207,395 of NZ_VRLV01000006.1, read as the reverse complement.
GAGAACACCTTGAGTGGAGTGGTCGCAGATCTGACGTTCTCTTTGTGCTTCTCCCAGAGATCCAGGACGCCTGTCATGCTGGCGAACAACACGACACCTTCTGGGTCCTTCTCCAAGATCTCCGCACGACGCCGGATGTCTTTGGCTTGATCCCCCGCCCACGAGGCGCGCGCCGGAAAGGAAGCGAGACGGCTTGAGTCTCCGTTCCAGCGATCCAGCAGCTGCCGGATCCGCGATCCTTGCACGGCGAGCGATCCGCCCGCCACCTCAGCAGCTGCCGCGAGGTTACGAGCTTGATCTGGCTTCATCCCGACAAGACTCATTGCGTTGATCGTAGAGCCACAGCCAACGCGACGCATCAATCCGATTGACTGCGATGTGCCCGGCAGTAGATTCACGCCGTTGGTGAACGGCTGATGATCCTCGCTTCTGGCTCGTCTACCTGGAGCCTTGACCCTGCGGTGCCCTGGAGGCGTACGAGCAGCGAGGGATACCTGTGCCGATTTGATATATCAGTCCACATCTTGCTGATCGCGGGAGTAACGCGATCGACAAAAGAGGCTGGGATCTGCCCTGTGACGACCACGGCTCCTGATGCCGACAAGGACGATCTCGCGGTCAGGGTCGCAGGAGGCACGCCGGTGCGGCCCTCGGTGGCGGCCGGCAGGAGTAGAAGCCTCCAATCATCCACCTATGCCCAGCCTTATTGGGACGTGAACGATTCAGGGTAGTTCGAAGGCTTGCCAGCGATCAGGTGATGGAGGCCGCGAAGACATGGGCAAACTTGTACGAGACCGGATTCCGGCCGTCATCCGCCGAAGTGGCCACGAGCCGGTTGTCCGAGTTCTCGGTGCCGGTGAATACCGTGGGGCGCTGGTGGACAAGTTGTTCGAAGAGGCGGCCGAAGTTCGCGAAGCCGTACCGGCGAAGGTGATTGAGGAGATCGCCGACGTCTACGAGGTTCTTCGTGCGCTGGCCGAGGCCGAGGGGCATGATTGGACGACGGTGGAGAAAGCGGCGGCTGCCAAACGTGCAGAGCGCGGCGCCTTTCGTGACCGTCTCTACCTGGAGTAATCAAGGGTGCCGGCTGATGGCGACACAGGAACAGATCGAGGCCGCTCGGCGCACGGTTGAGCAGTTGCGCGACCAGCATGCCGGCGACGTGCGCAAGCTCATTGACCTGCTCGAAAGCGGCGCGATGAAGGGCGCGGCCGCGGAAAGGCTCGTCAGGGACTGCCAGGCGTGGGAGGCGGCCTACAAGAGCGTCTTCCAGCGTGCGCTCGCCCTCATCGAGTCCACGCCCGCGCAGCCTCCTGAGCTTCAGGATCCGCTTGGATATCGGCCGCCGTTCCTGCGCCCTGGAGGGGGCGGCCGGTGACTGATCGTCGATGTCCCTCTCGTCCGGGCGGTTCTTCTCGGTGAGCGATGATCCGTAGGATCCCTGATCATGACGACGAAACGAGCGCAACTCCTGGTTCATCAGCTTGACATCACCTGGGCGTTGTTCGAATACCACCTGAAGGATCTGGACGACGACCTCACCCTGTGGCAGCCGGCCGAACACACCTGGACCGTCCGCCCGGTCAACGGAACCTGGGTGGCCGATTGGGCCGACGCCGAGCCGGATCCCGTGCCGGCGATGTCGATCGGGTGGCTTACCTGGCACATCGGGTTCTGGTGGACGACCACGCTCCGGCACTGTTTCGGGGGTGGGGCGCCGGCCAGGGAGGAGATCGGGTGGCCGGGTGGGATCGAGGCGGCGGGTGCGTGGCTTCGGCAGCTCAAAGATGAATGGCGGGCCGAGTTGCTCGCGTTGACCGATGAGGAGCTGGATTCCACCGCGCGTACGGCCGGGTTGCCCTGGGGTGAGGGGCAGACGCTGGGTGAGGTCGCGGGCTGGCTCAATGTCGAGCTGACGAAGAATGTCGCGGAGATCGGGCTGGTGCACATTCTCCGGGCGCAGAATTAACATTCTCCGGGCGCAGAATTAGCCGGCTCGTCTGGCGATCAGTTGTTCGATGCCGTCCAGGAGCAGGTTGAGGCCGAAGCGGAAGTCGGCGTCGTCCACCCAGCCTATGGCCCCGGTCAGGGCGCCGTTTCCGATGGCCGAGGACAGTGCCGGGTAGGTGGCGGGGTCCAGGACTTCGGCTAGGGCTTCGCCGTAGTCCTGGGCGCCGGTGATGCCGGCCTTGTCGTATTCGGGGCTGCCGGCGCCGTGGGTCAGGGCGGCGTCCGTCAGGGCGTAGCCGGTCAGCGCGCTCGCGACGTTGATTTTTTCGCCGTCCTCCAGGCCGGTGCCGTCCAGGGCGGCCAGGGCGCGGTCGAGCCACAGCAGCCGTCGCGGGCCCAGCGGCGGGACGAGCTGGGTGATCGACAGCAGCCAGCTGTGCTGGAGCAGGAAGTCGCGCTGGGTGCGGGTCCATTCGGACAGGTAGTCGCGCCAGTGGCCGGCGGGCGGTGGCGGGTCGGGGGCCGCGGCGTCGGCCATGGCTATGAGCAGGTCTTCCTTGCTGTCGATGTACCTGTAGAGCGCGGTGGTGGCCACTCCCACGCGCGCGGCGACGCCGGCCATGGAGACGCCGGTCAGGCCCTCGGCGTCGGCGATCTCGATGGCGGCCGTGGTGATCGCCGCCAGGTCGAGGCGGGGGCGCGGGCCGCGGCGGGGCATGGGTTCGCGTCCCCACATGCGGATGATCACTGGCGGCAGCGCCATCTGAAGTTCCTCCTTGACTCGCTCCTAGGATTCTGCATTACCTTAAAACTATGAACGTCATACACAGTACGTCATTCACAGATGCCATCGTGGCACGGGGGCTGGCCAAGTCGTTCGGTGACACGCGGGTGCTGAACGGGATCGACCTGAGCGTCCCCACCGGCTCGCTGCTGGCGCTGCTGGGCCCCAACGGCTCGGGGAAGACGACGACGGTGCGCATCCTGACCACGCTTCTGGCTCCGGACAGCGGCAGCGCCTCCGTGGGCGGCCACGACGTCGTGCGCGAGGGCGTCGCGGTACGGCGGGCCATCGGGCTGACCGCGCAGCAGGCCACCGTGGACGACCTGCTGACCGGGCGCGAGAACCTCGAACTGTTCGCCGGGCTCTACCACCTGGGCCGCAGAAGGGCCAGGAAGCGGGCACAGGAGCTGCTGGAGCGCTTCGACCTGGCGAAGGCCGCCGGCCGCCAGGTCGGGACGTACTCGGGTGGCATGCGCAGAAGGCTCGACCTCGCGGCCAGCATGGTGTCGGAGCCGCGCATCCTGTTCCTCGACGAGCCCACCACCGGGCTCGACCCGCGCAGCCGGGCCGAGTTGTGGGCGGTGATCCGGGAGCTGCTCGGCACGGGCACGACGATCCTCCTGACCACGCAGTACCTGGAGGAGGCCGACCAGCTCGCCGACCGCGTCGCGGTGATCAACGGCGGCCGGGTCGTGGCCGACGACTCCCCCGCCGCGCTGAAGCGCCAGGTCGGCTCGGAGCGTCTCGTGCTGCGTCTCGTCCATGCCGGGGACACCCCGCGAGCGCTCTCCGCCATCGGCGACGCGGTCGAAACGGCCCGGCAGGAGATCACCATCGCCGTCCAGGACCCGGACCACCTCAGGCACGCGCTGGAACGGCTGCACCGGGCCGGGGTCGAGGTCGAACGCGTGGAGCTGCGCGCCCCCACCCTCGACGACGTCTTCTTCACGCTCACGGCGGCCGCCGCGTGAACGCCGTGACCAACCCGCCCCGCGTGAACGCCGTAGCCGGCCCGCGCCGCATGAACGCCGTAGCCGACCTGCGCCGCCTGGCCGTCCGTGACCTGCGCCGCGAGCTGCGCATCCCCGACAGCCTGATCGTGAACACCGCACTACCCGTGATCATCATGGTGTTGTTCGTGTACGTGTTCGGCGGCGCGATCAGCACCGGCTCCAGCGGCCTGCCGTACATCGACTTCGTCGTTCCCGCTGTCCTGCTGATGTCGGGCGGGTACGGCGCGGCCCTCACGGCCGTGAACATCGCCGACGACATGACCGGCGGCATGATCGACCGCTTCCGCACGCTGCCGATCAGCGGCTGGGTGGTTCCGGCCGGGCACGTGGTGGCCTCGATGGTGCGGAACGTGGCGGCCTGCGCGATCGCGCTGGCCGCCGCGCTGGTGATGGGTTTCCGGCCGACCGCCTCGCCGGTCGAGTGGTTGCTGGTGCTGGCCTTGATAGCCGGATACATCCTGGCGATGTCGTCACTCGCGGTGTTGTGGGGGCTGCTGGTGAAGTCCACGCAGGCGGCGGGGGCGTTCAGCTTCGTGGTGCTGTTCCTGCCGTATCTGTCGGACGGCGTCGTCCCGGCGGAGACGATGCCGGCGATTCTGCGGGGGTTCGCCGAGCATCAGCCCGTCACCCCGGTCGTGGCGACGCTGCGGTCGTTGCTGCTCGATCAGCCGATGGGCGCGTCCGGTGTCCTGGCAGCGCTCTGGCTCGGGGGCGCGCTGCTGGTGAGCATTCCGGTCGCGGCCCTGCTGTTCCGCAGGCGGACCTCCTCATGAGGGCGCTTCGGCCGTCCAGCCGAGCGTCGTGTACGGCACCTCGATCGTGCCGACGCCGTGCCGCAGGACGAGGTCCTCGATCTCGAAGACCACCTCGTAGAACCGCGCTCCCGCCTGCCGCTGAAGGCCGGCGTGGGAACGCCAGGAGGCCAGCCAGTCGAGCACCGGCACCCGGTGCACGATCGGCTCCTCGAAGCGGACGGCCTTGCCGAACAGCCCGGAGGCGTCGATGGCCGCGGCCTGGCAGGTGGGGCGGGCGCCGATGTAGCCGGGGACCCGGCTGCGGATGAGGGCTTCGATCTCGGCCTGCAGCGGATCGTCCAGGCGCCGCCGGTTGCGTACGCAGGCCACCCGCCCGTGCCCGCCGAGCAACCGGCACGCCTCGTAGAAGGCCCGGAGGCCGGCGGAGCAGCCGAACGTCACCAGCCCGAAGCGGGCTCCCGGCAGGCCGGCCGTACCGGAGTGCCAGTGGGCGCGCGGCGAGTCGACGGTGCGTTCGCGGCCGATGTCGCGCAGGGCCGAGTCCTGTTCGACGGCGTCCACCTCGCAGCCGCGCGCGAGGAGTTCGAGGGCCAGGTGGCCGGTGCCGGCGCCGATGACGGCGGCCCGGCACGGGCCGACGGCGGTCAGCAGGCGGTCCATGGCGGCGGGTGCGTACGGCGGGCGGGTCGTGGGGGCGGCGAGGCGGGTGTAGTCCCAGGCGTTGGTCATGGTCGGTCACACCTCCGGGTGATGTGGCGATGTGCGGACCCTTCCCGCCTTTGGCCGGGTCATGCCTGGTCAGGCCAGTAGTCGCGGCCGCCAGGGGTGGGAGTCGTGCGCGGTGCGCAGGGCTTCGGCCAGCCAGGCGCGCTGCGTCGCGTCCAGGATCGGCAGAACCTGCGTGAAGTCGGTTTCGTCCTTGGGGCGGGGATCGCGGGATTTGTAGAGGAGCTGGATCTCGGGGGCGATGCGGTGGCCGGGGGCGACCGTGGAGAGGGGGCGGCGGATGCGGGGGTCGCGGCGGTAGACCCACTCCTCCCCCTCGGCCTCGTCGAGCATGAGCTGGAAGCGCCATGGGCCGCCGGGGTGCTCGCGCACCCAGATGTCGTGGGCGCGTTCGGGGAGCACCTCGTCCGGCGGCCACGGCCGCAGTGAACCGGGTGGGTCCGCGACGTGCGGGTCCCATCCGGCCAGCAGCCGGCGGGCGGCGAGCTGGTCCCGGCGCAGCACGGAGATGTCGACGTCGCCGTGCTCTCGGTACGCCTGTCCCACGGCCAGCTCGAGCGCGTGTCCGCCGCTGAGCCACCACGGTGCCGCCAGGTTCCGGAAGAGGCCGAGGACGTGTTCCAGCGGTGCCGGTTCCCACATGGGGCCAGGGTGTCAGCCCCAGCCGACGCCGCGCATGTCCTTTTCCGCCTGACGGATGGTAATGGTCATACCCTTCCCTGAAATATCGGCAGTTCTAGTCACTGTGACCATAGCAACGGCGAGCTCTTTTGGTCAACCTGACCTTAGGTAGTCTGTATGGGTGTCCAAGTACGACGGGACGGCACCGGTCGCGGTGACGGTCGATCTGGTGATCTTCACCCTGCGCCATTCCGCCCTGCACGTCCTGCTCATCGAGCGGGGCAAGGGCCCCTTCCTGGGCGAACTCGCCCTCCCCGGCGGCTTCGTCCGCGACGACGAGGACCTGCGCCAGGCCGCACTCCGCGAGCTGGGCGAGGAGACCGGCGTCGACGGCACCCGGCTCCACCTGGAGCAGCTGCGCACCTTCGGCACCCCCGGCCGCGATCCCCGGGTCCGCACGTTCACCGTCGCCTACCTGGCCCTCGGCCCCGACCTGCCCAGCCCCGTCGCCGGCACCGACGCCGCCCATGCCCGCTGGATGCCGGTGCAGGACGCCCTGACCTGCGGGCTGGCCTTCGACCACGCCGCCATCCTCGGGGAGGGGCTGCACCGGGCCCGGGCCAAGCTGGAGTACACCACCGTGGCCGCCGCCTTCTGCCAGGAGCCCTTCACGCTGGCCGACCTGCGCCACGTGTACGAGGTGGTGTGGGACCTCGACCTCGACCCGAGCAACTTCCGGCGCAAGGTGCTGAAGGCCGACGACTTCGTCATCCCCACGGGCGAGTACCGCGCCCCGGAGGTGGGGCGGCCCGCCGAACTGTATCGGCGCGGCCGGGCCGAGGTGCTCTTCCCGCCGATGGTGCGGGCCTGACAGGCGCGAAGTGGGGCAGCCGCCCGCCCCCGGCCCCCCGGGGCGGGCGACTGCCGCTCATGGGAGGGCCGTCACGCCTGCCCGCTGACGGCGTTCCGCAAGAAGTGCGAGGCCAGGACCAGCGTCCCGGCGGTCTCGGCCGCGATGACGGCCATCATGGCCAGCGAATGGGGCGTCGCGCTCCAGGCCACCGCCACGGCGATCAGCGGCGGGGCGCAGAACAGGCCGAGGTCCACGACGAGCTGGACGGACTTGCGCCGGGCCCGCCGCGGGTCGGCGCGATGACGGTGCTCCCAGGTGAACACCCCGCCGGCCGGGTGGCCCTGCCGTACCAGCTCTGGCGTGATCGCGTCCTTGATGTGCAGGCCGATCGCGGTGATGCGGTCGTCGTTCACGAGGTAGGTCCAGCCGAGGATCATGCAGACCGGCGGCAGCAGGGTGAGCATGGCCGGCGCGCCCGTCTCGATGGCTCCCGCGATCACCAGGGCGAACGCGGCGAGTGAGGTGTAGACGAGGTTGTCACGAGTGGAGATGCGCAGCCGCTGCTCCTCTTTGAGGTGCTCGTACTCCAGGAGCAGCAGGCTCGTGTGGGCTCGCATGAGACCCCCTGTTTAGGTCATCTTGACTATAAATGGTGGTAAGCGTCCGGGTCAAGGTGGCCTTTAAAGGTCGGACAATGCCGCGAGCTCGGTGCGCGAGCTGACGCCGAGCTTGGGGAATGCCTTGTACAGGTGCTGGGCCACGGTCCGCGGGCTCAGGAACAGGCGCGCCGCGATCTCCCTGTTGGCCAGGCCCCGCCCGGCCAGCTGCACGATCTGGCGTTCCTGCGGGGTCAGCGCGGCCAGCGGATCGCAGGCGCCGGAGCGCGGCGTGGCCCAGCCCGCCGCGTCCAGCTCCGCCCGCGCCCGGGCCGACCACGGATGCGCGCCGAGCCGCTCGAACGTCTGCAGCGCGGAGCTGAGCGGCTTCCTGGCGTCCACGCGGCGGCGGGCCCGGCGCAGCCACTCGCCGTACAGCACCTGGGTGCGGGCCTTCTCGAACGGCTGCGTGTGCAGCGCCAGCGCGGTGGTGAAGTGCTCCTCGGCCGGCTCGATCAGCGCCCGGCAGCGGTGCGCGAGCGCGTGCGCCCACGACTGATCCAGGATCGCCGCCCACTCGGTGAACCTGGCCAGCGGCTCCACCGCCCGCGCGGCCCTGCCGCACCGCACCGCCGCCTCCACCAGGTCGGGGACCACCCGCATGGCGGACATCTGGTCGCGTGCCCTGCCGTACACGAGGTCCTCGAAAGCCAGCAGCGCCGCCTCGGTACGGCCCAGCCCCAGCTCGAGCAGGGCCTGCGCGTCCCCGAAGCCTTCACAGGCGGCCTCGTCGCCCTCGATCGCCCCCAGCCGCGCCAGCAGCCAGCGGGCCCGCTCCGCCCACTGCGGCTGGGCGGTGTCCACCGCGATGCGGACCGCCTCGCCGGCGTGCGCGCGGGCGTCCGCGTGCCAGCCGAGCGCGAACTGGGTCCCGGCCAGATACGACAGCGCCTGCGGCAGCAGGCCCACCCGGCTTTCCTCCCTGATCGCGGAGGTGAACCGGGTGACCAGGTCATGGACCTGCCGGCCGGGCTCGGCCAGGCCCAGCCCCGCCACCAGCAGCAGGCCGCGCCGGTCCAGCGAGGCCATCTCCTGCGCGGCGGCGATCACCTCGGGCAACGGCGGCAGCCCCTCGACCGGCCGCCCCAGCGCGAGCGCCGCGAACCACCGGCACAGCTGGTACACCGGCCTGGCCGGATCGTCCTCCGGCACGCGCAGCCCGGCCAACTGGCGCGCGGTCGTGACGGCCATGTCCCGGTCGCCGTCCAGCCAGACGAGCGAGGAGGCGTCGAGCAGCAGCCAGGCCGCGGCCTGCGGATCGGACTCGGCGACATGGTCCACACCCGCCGACAGCAGCGCATGGGCACTCGGCAGCAGCCCCATGCCGTAATACGAACACGCCCGCACGCGCATGAGCCGGGAGTGCAGATCCGGCTCGACGGACGGCCCGCACGCGTGCTCGGCGATGGCCCGCGCCTGGTCGAAGCGCCCGCCGTACTCGGCCGCCTCCGCGGCCAGCGTGAGCCGCCTGGCCCGATCCTCCTCCTCCACGCTGAGCTCCGCGGCCCGCTGGTAGGCGGCCGACGCGGACGCGCCCCCTCCCCGCTCGGCCGCGCGCCTGGCCGTGCCCTCCAGCTCCTCGGCCAGCTCCTCGTCGGGCGCGGTCGCCGCCGCCGCACGATGCCAGGCCCGCCGGTCGGCGTCCCGCGGGTCGCGCAGCGCGCCGGCCAACGCGGCGTGTACGGCCAGCCGTACCTCCTCACCGGCGGCGTTCTGAACGGCGGCCCGCACGAGCGGGTGCCGGAACTGCAGGCGGCGCCCCTCGACGGCGACCAGCCCGCTGGCCCGGATGGTCTCCAGGCCGGCGGGGTTCGTGCCGAGTTCGGCGCCGGCGGCCAGGATCGTCTCCAGGTCGCCGGTGCCGTCGAGCGCGGCGACGGTCAGCAGGGTCCTGGCGGTGGCGGGCAGCGCGTTGGCGCGGTGTTCGAAGGCTTCCTGCAGGCGCCCGGACAAGGGGTGCTGCCCGAGGGACTTGGGCAGCTCGACGAGGGCGAGCGGGTTGCCGTCGGCCTCGGCCAGCACGCGGTGGCGCAGCCCGATGGGCAGGTCGCCCGCGGTGGCGTCCAGCAGTTGGGCGGCGTCGTCGGGCGGCAGCGCGCCGAGGCGGACCTCGGGCAGGCCCGGGGCGGGGAAGCCGGGGTCGCGGGCGGCGAAGACGAGCGCCACGCCGTCGGCGTCCAGGCGGCGGGCGGCGATGACGAGCGCGTCCGCGGAGGCGTGATCGAGCCAGTGAGCGTCGTCGACCAGGCAGAGCAGCCCGCCTTCCTCGGCCAGCTCCGACAGCAGCGACAGCACGCCGAGGCCGATCAGGAACCGGTCCGCGGCGGCCGGCCCCAGGCCGAACGCGCCGCGCAGGGCGTCGGCCTGCGGCTGGGGTAACCGGGCGAGCCGGTCGAGGAACGGGTGCAGCAGCAGGTGCAGGCCGGCGAAGGGCAGGTCGGCCTCGGCCTCGATGCCCGCGCCGCGCAGCACGCGCAGCCCCGTGGCGGCGGAGCCGGCGTAGCCGAGCAGGGACGTCTTGCCGATTCCCGGGTCACCGCGCAGGACCATGACGCCGCTGGAGCCCGCCCGGGCCTTCCCCAGCAGCCGGTCCACGGCAGCCTGCTCGCTCTCGCGCCCCCACAGCACAGCGCCACCCTATTACTCGTGCCGGGGGACGGGGGATCCGGTGCGCTTAGGCGAAATATTGAAGTCCCCTGGCGCGCACTTACTTGTGACCAGCACGTCACTTGTGGTCCGCTTGGTATTAGGAAAGCGTGCCGGAATTCAAGGGCCGCCTCCAGGTAATTACGGTGTGGTGTTCACACGACCTCGAGAGAATGCTTTCCGGCAATCGCTGTTGTCCCCGTGGGCCGCTGACGGCAGACGGGAAGTCGTGATGGCCTCTGTGTCTGTGCAGTCATGCGCACTAGGTGGAGAGGAGCCGATCCACATGGTAGAAATCCTCAGGTCCAACCCCAGTCCTCGGATAGAGGGAGGGGCGCACGAAGACGATCCCGATTACCACTTCTCGATCAAGTACTCGGCCTCGTTCGACCCCGGAGAGATGGGTGTGAGCTTCCGGGAGTTCGCGCGGCTCCGGGAGGAGGACGGCGGGACGACCTTCGGCGACGACTTCATCACCGCATCCAACCCGGGCGGGAACAACTTCACGCCCAGCCAGCTACCCGGCCGGCCGGACAACCGGCCAGGAGCGCAGGGCATGACCGTCGTCGACCGGGAAGTCAGATTCGACCTGCCGCGTGAGGTGGCGGACACAGAGGGATTTCCTCATGGCCACGAGGAAATCTACGGGGAAATCTGGCTGCGGTCCGCCATGAATTTGAGCAGCAGCGCACCTGAAGGGTCCGACAGCGGACTGGCCAAGACGAACGTCGGCGACTTCAACCCGTGATCCGCGAGGCATGAGCGGGGCGGTGCCGGGGCATGCGGGCCGCCGGCCCGCCCGGCCCGAGGTGGGTGGTGATCATATGACCGGCACGACCGCGCTCGGGCTGATCGCCCTGCCCCGTCTCATGGACCGGACCGCGGGCAGGCGCGCCACCAAGGTCGGGCTCATCGACGGCCCGGTGCCGGCCGATCACCCCGCGCTCGCCGATGCCCACCTCGACCATCTCGTCCCGGCTGATTCCGCACCGGGCGACGCCGCCTCCCACCATGCGACATCCGTGGCCGGCATTCTCGTCGCCCGGCGCGGGTCCGGCCCTCCCGCCATCTGTCCCAGCGTCACCCTGGTACTCCGGCCGATCTTCCCGTGCGCGTCCGCGCAGTGCGCCGGCACCGGTACGGCCGCGCCGGGCGCCCTCGCGTCGGCGATCGCCGACCTCGTCGACGCCGGGGCAAGGGTGCTCAATCTGAGCTTGGCGCTGACGCCGCAAAGTCCGCACGATCACGCGCTGCAAGGGGCGCTGGACTATGCCGCCCGGCACGGCAGGATCGTTGTGGCGGCCGCGGGCGATCATGCGGCGATCGGCGCCTCGGTCATCACGCGCCACCGTTGCGTCATCCCCGTCGTCGCCTACGACCTTCAGGGACGGCCCGCGCCCGCGTCGAATCTCGGACTGACGATCGGCCTGCGCGGCGTGGGCGCGCCCGGAACGGGGATCGTCAGCCTGGCGGCCGACGGCGGCCTTCGCCCGTTCGGAGGGACGAGCGCGGCGGCTGCCTTGATCACCGGAACCATCGCCCTGTTGTGGTCGGAGTTCCCCGACGCGGCGCCGGCCGAGGTCATGCGTGCGGTCACCCGCTCCACGCCCACGCGCACCTCTGTGGTTCCACCGCTGGTGAACGCCTGGGCGGCCTACGAAACACTGCACGCATAGGAGGCCATGAGATGGCCGACGAGATCGCGGAGACGTCCGGGCCGTCGTCCCGGGTGCGTCTTCCAGGATTCGTCAACGACGAGGACATCGGCTTGGGCGACGTCGTCAAGCGCGTCACCCGGGCGGCCGGCTTCCGGCCGTGCCGGGGCTGCGAAGAGCGTGCCGCGACGCTCAACCGCTGGCTCAGGTTCTCCGGCAGAACCCGCAGACCGCACCGAGGGGGGAGGTGACAGCCGAGCGCGTGACTCGACCGCCCACCAGGAAGGAGCAGCCTCATGGAAGACCACGAACCGGCCCCGCAGAACGCGACCGCGCCGCCCGCTCACGACGTGGCCGCCGGCTCCCTGTCGCCGGCGAGGGAAGTCCACTCCTGTTCGACATGCGGCCAAGGCGCCGGCGAGATGGTTCCGCCCTACGTGTACGCGCTGGGCCGGATCGAGCCACGGATGCCCAGCCTGGGAGTGGAGAAGGAGTTCGCCCAGGCGACCGGACGCGCCGAGACCACCGACGTGACCGACCGTCAGGCGCTGCATGCCGTCCTGACCGAACCGCAGAATCGTTACCTCGCCCGCCAGCTGTGTTACGTGCTCACCATTCAGGGGCTCGACACCTACCTGCTGCGCCCGCGCGACCCCGGAGACTTCGCCTTCCTTGTCGAAGCCCTTCACGACGCGCCGAGGTTGACGGATCTGCACATCGTGATCGGCCTGCGGGGGCCGTTGGCTCCCCCCGATCAGTGCAATGGGCTCATGTTGCCGGTCGTGGACTTCGATCAGATCTACGCCTTCAATGCCCGGTCACTCGTTCAGTCCCTGCCGAAACCCGACGACCTCGACGAGGAGAAGTTCCGCGCGACGGCCGAGGAACTGTTCGAAAGAGTGATCCAGATGGCCGACAACGCGGGCGCCGCCGACGAGCACCGCGCCGTGAACTATCTGGCGGTGCGCTATCCCGCCATCTACGCGAAGTGCGCGGAAGCCCACGCCTCCGGCGCGGCGCTGACCGCGATCGAAACCCGCCCGTCCCGCCTGAGCGGCGTGCGGAGAATCACGGATGTCATCTTCTCGTTCACGAACCGGAAGACCGACGTCACGGAGAAGTTCTTCGTCCGGGTCGACGTCGAAGAGGAGTTTCCGCACCTCACATCCAAACTGTCTCCCTACTACGACCGATAGCACGGCCGGGAGAGTGAGGCACGATGTTCGTGCCAGGCGTAACGGCGCACACCTCGCTGTATCGGACCAGGAAGCAGTACCGCGCGGCTTCCGGCCGGACCTTCGCCAAGGGCGGCGTGCGACTCGCGGATTGCATGGACGACTGCATGAGCGAATGCATGGCCGCCGGCGGGGAGTCCTACGAGTGCAAACCGATGTGCCACCAAACGTGCACCTCGCCGCCGCTACCACCCTGCGACTCGTTCTGGGTCGACGGCAAGGAGTACTGCTGCTTCAGGGGCACCGACCCGTGCATCGGCGAGGTGCGGCCGGACGGAGGGCGGAACGTCAGCTGTCTCCAGCGCGGAATGAGCTGCTGCAACGGGATCTCCTACTGGTCGGACATGTCCGTCTGCATCAACGGCGTCATCCAGAACTGCTGGCCAGGGCAGACCTGCTGGCCCTTCGGGTGTTGCAAGCCCGACGAAGCATGCACCGACGAGGGTTGCGTGCACCGTAGCCAGCTCTGCCCGGGATCAGGACGCCGCTGCAAGCCGCATGAGTCCTGCACCGAGGAAGGCTGCGTCCCTCGCAGTGAAATCTGCCCGGGATCGGGCCGCCGCTGCAAACCGGGAGAGGTCTGCACACAGCAGGGCGGATGCTGCCCGCAGGACAAGGCCACGCCTTCACGGTCACGCTGCTGCGGAGCCAAGCAGCCGTGCGGTGAAGACTGCTGCGATCAGTGCTGCGGGGGAAAGGTGTGCTGCCCCGGCCACGGACGTTGCGGGGAGCGTGTCCTCGCCAGAGGCCAGCCGGGCGTGCCTTGGTGCTTCGTCTGAGCCCGCCTACGCGGTGGGAACGGGGTCGTCCTTCAGGCTCCGCAGCGGGGAGAGCCAGAGCACCAGCGGCCCGAGGCCGACCGTCAACGCCGCCGCCAGCAGGGTCAGCCGGAGTCCGACGACCTCCGCCAGCGCGCCCGCCAGCAGGGCGCCGAGCGGGGCGGCGCCCCAGGCCAGCCATCTGGTGGTCGCCGCGAGGCGACCCTGAAGCTCGAGCGGGGTGATCAGCTGGCGGAAGCTGCGCTGGCTCACCTGGACGATCACGGCGCCGGCGAAGAGGATCGTCCAGGAGAGGGTGACGACGATCTGACCGGCCAGGCCCGGCGAGGCCAGGACGAGGGGCAGATCACCCACCGCGTACACCGTCGCGCTCCACACGATGGTCCGCGCGAGGCCGAACCTGCTGGTCAGCCGGTGGGCGATCATTCCGCCCGCGACGCCGCCGAGGCCGCTCACCCCGAGCGCCAGGCCGATGACCTGGGGTTGCCAGTGCAGCTCCTTGACCACGTAGACGATCCAGAGCGCGTGGGTGCCGGCCAGGGCGAAGGAGAAGACCGGCAGGGACAGCGCGATCGGGCGGATCAGCGGATGCCGGAAGACGTAGCGGAGCCCTTCGGCGACCTCGCTGCGCATGCGGGTGCCCTGGGGCGGTGAAGGCGGCGGCTCCGGTGCGCGAATCGCCCAGATGGCCAGGGCGGCCGCGAAGAAGGACAACGCGTCGGCGAGCATCGCCTTCACGGCCCCGGCCAGTCCCACGATGAAGCCGCCGGCGGAGGCGCCCAGCGTGGACGCCGCCGTCATGGCCAGGCTGAGCTTGGCATTGCCCTCGACCAGCCGCTCCCGGCCGAGCAGCACGAGGGGGTAGCTCTGGTAGACGGGGTTGAACACGGTCTCGCACAGTCCCGCGACCGCGGCCACCACGTAGAGCTGCGCCAAGGTCAGCGCCCCGAACACGGCCGCCACCGGGATCGAGAGCATCGCCAGTCCGGCGACCAGGTGGGTCGAGATCATGATCGGCCGCTTGCGCCACCTGTCGGCCAGCACGCCGGCCGGCAGCGAGGCGAACAGGACCGGGAGTTTGCGCGCCGCGGCGACCACACCCATCTCGAACGGCGAAGCGCCCAGCACCACACCGGCGACCAGCGGCAGCGCGAGCAGGGTGACCTCGCTGCCCAGCATGCTGGCGTTCTGGGCGCTCCACAGGAGCACGAAATCCCTGTCTCTCCACAATGATCTCTTTCCGGACATCTGATGCATGCTACGGGTGCGGGAGGGTTCGTGATCTGGCCGAGATTACTTATGAGATGACTCATTCGAGGGATTCGGCGGCTCTCTAATGTCCGAGTCATGACGCCTTTCACCATCGACATTCCCCAGGCCGACCTCGATGACCTGCGTGAACGCATTCTCCGCACCCGCTGGTCGCCCGAGTTGCCCGGCGCCGGATGGGACCGCGGTGTCCCGGTCGACTACCTCAAGGGCCTGGCCGACTACTGGGCCAACGGCTTCGACTGGCGCAAGGCCGAGGCCGAACTCAACCAGTGGCCGCAGTTCACGACCGAGATCGACGGTCAGACGGTGCACTTCCGGCACATCCGGGCCGAGCGTGAGGACGCGTTGCCGCTGCTGCTCATGCATGACAACCCGGGTGGCATCGTCGGCCTGCTCGACGTGCTGACCCCGCTGTCGCGCGACTTCCACATCGTCGCCCCCACCAACCCGGGGTTCGGTTTCTCCACGCCGGTCTCGAGCGCCGGGTGGACCGTCCCGCGGACCGCCGCGGTCTTCGCCGAGCTGATGTCCCGGCTCGGCTATGAGCGGTACGGCGCGCACGGCGGTGGCGGCGGCGCCAACCTGTCCATGGCGCTGGCCCGCCACGTGCCGGACCGGCTCGCCGGCATCCATCTCAACGCCTACGTCACGATCCCGATGGGCGACCTGCCAGAGCTCAACGAGGACGAGCAGCGCCGCCTGGGCCTCATCCAGCACTTCATGCAGGACGGCATGGGCTTCAACATCATCATGACCACCCGGCCGCAGACCATCGCCCACGGCCTGCACGACTCCCCTGTCGGCCAGGCCGCCTGGATCGTGGAGAAGTTCAAGGAGTGGACCGACGGCAGCGCCGAGCTGCCTGAGGACGCGTTCTCCCTGGACCGCATCCTGACCGAGGTGAGCACCCAGTGGTTCACCGGGACCCAGGGCTCGATCGCGCAGAGCTACCGCGACGTCTCCCAGGATCCGACCGCGTGGGCGCCGAAGCCGCCGGTCACGGTGCCGACCGGGTTCGCGGTGGCCTCCGCGGACGTGACCGTGCGCAGCCTGGCCGAGCAGGAGACGAACGTGGTGCGCTGGACCGAGTTCGACCGGGGCGGCGCCTATCTGGCGCTGGAGCAGCCGGACCTGCTCATCGCCGACGTGCGCGCCTTCTTCACCGGCCTCAGCTAGGCGACGAGCTCCGTCCTCTCCAGGGCGGTCATGCGGAAGCGCATCCGGCACACCACCGCGTCGGTGCGCATGCGCAGCGCCCTGGCCAGGACGGCGCCGCGCTGGTTCTGCAGCAGCCGCTGCCAGAAGTGCTCCGGCTCGACCTCGGCGATCAGCACGAACACGTGGCTCTCGGGGACCTGCTTCAGGTAGGTGACCAGCGGATCGTCCAGGCGGCGGCGGGGGTCGAACAGCTGCACCAGTTCGACGTCGGGGTGCCAGCGCTCCCAGTCCTCGACGAAGCGGCGGGCGGCGCCCTCGTCCTCCGGGTGGGTGATGTTGATGGCGACGACGCGGTCTCCGAGGGAGAGGGCGGCGGCCAGCGCGTCGCGGCTGAGGCGGTTGACCGCGTGGACCGGGACCACGACCAGCGAGCGCCGCGGGCGCGGCGGGGCCGGCGTGCGGCCGAGTTCGAGGCGTTCGCCGATGCGCGCGTAGGAGCGGTTGACCCAGGTCATGGCCACCACCATGAGCGGCAGGGCGACGACGATGAGCCAGCCGCCCTCGGTGAACTTGGAGACGGTCACCACGATCGCGGCCACGAACGTCAGCAGGGCGCCGAAGCCGTTCAGGGCCACGCGCCAGCGCCAGCCCGAGGGCCGGTCGGCCAGCCAGTGCCTGACCATGCCGGCCTGGGACAGGGTGAAGCCGACGAAGACGCCGATGGCGAACAACGGCACCAGAAGGTTCATGTCGCCCTGCGCGATGATCAGGAGGATCGCGCTGGTGAGGGTGAGGAAGGCGATGCCGTACCGGTGGACCTGACGGTCGGCGCGCAGCGCGAACAGGTGCGGCAGGTTGTTGTCGGCGGCGAGCAACTGGGCGAGCACGGGCAGGCCGCCGAAGGAGGTGTTGGCGGCCAGCGCGAGCAGGACGACCGTGGCGAACTGCACGAGGTAGAACAGCCAGCCGTCGCCGAGCGCGGCCTGCGTGACCTGGGCGAGCACGGTCACCCCTTCGACCGGGGCGATGGCGAACTTCTCGATCAGCGCCGCGATGCCGATGAGCATGACAGCCAGCAGGACGCCCAGCGCGACCTCGGCGTTCTGTGCGCGTTTGATCCGGGGCTGTTTGAAGGAGGGCACCGCGTTGGCGATGGCCTCGACGCCGGTGAGGGAGGCGCAGCCGTTGGCGAACGCCTTCAGCAGCAGCAGGACGCCGACGGTCTGCAGGCTCGTGGCGGTGTGCTCGGGGCCGGCGACGGCGGGCTCGCCGCGGATCAGGCCGGCGACGATCACCAGGACGATCGAGCCGACGTAGATCACCGTGGGGACGACG
Source organism: Nonomuraea typhae (assembly GCF_009760925.1). GTDB lineage: Bacteria > Actinomycetota > Actinomycetes > Streptosporangiales > Streptosporangiaceae > Nonomuraea > Nonomuraea typhae. The sequence continues at coordinate 189,957 of NZ_VRLV01000006.1, read as the reverse complement.
AAGGCGCGGGCGCTGTGGGCGATGCCCTTGAGGTTGATCGCGGTGATGAGCGCCAGCACGCCGAGGCACAACCACACCGTGTACGGCAGGAGCGCGGGCAGCGCCGAGGTCAGGGCGGCGACGCCGGCCGCCACGGAGACGGCGACGTTGAGCACGTAGTCGATGATGAGCGAGGCCCCGGCGACCAGGCTGGCGTGGCGGCCCAGGTAGGTCTTGGCCGCGCCGTACGCGCCGCCGCCCTCGGGGAAGGCGGCGATCACCTGGCGGTAGGAGAAGGTCAGTACGGCCAGCAGCGCCGCGATGGTGAGCGTGACCGGGATGGTGAATCCGAGGCCGGCGCCGCCGGCGAGGGCGAGAACGAGGACGATCGCCTCGGGACCATAGGCGACCGACGCCATCGCGTCGAGCGACAGGGCGGCCAGCCCGCCGGTGACGGTCAGCCGGTGCCGGTCGCCGGGGGCCTGTACTGCGGACATCGAAGTCCTCCAGAGAAGGGGATTACAGCCCCATAGTCGGGCTAAACCCGACATGCATCGGCGGATATATGCGCCTTCTTGATGCTTCTTCTCTGGATAGCTATGCAAAAGGTACGGGCCTGGTCAGAGGGGTGGGCGTCAACCACGCGTCATCGTTGTGGCGGATCGCGTCTGGATCGCGTAGCGAACGGTATTCGGGCGACATATCGGGCTTAGCGTCACGTTTGCATGACTTCTCCCAGGAGGACCCTCGAATGTCAGACGTGCCGCTCTTCGTCCCGGTCCATGAGGGCCGGTACAGCTCCTCACTGCGCCTGTTCCGCACGGCCGCGGGCAAGCGAACGGCGGTGGCCTTCACCTCCCCGCTGCGCCTGGCGCGCGTGCTCGGCAGCGAGCAGCACTGGGTACGGCTCAGCGAGCCCGCCCTGCGTGGCATGATCCGCGACCTCGACGTCGTCGGCATCGTGGTCGACCCCGCGGGAACCATGGCCCGCACGAACTCCGGAGCGGCCTGATGTGCGTCCTCGGCCAAGACCTGGCCCAGCCGGAAACCGACGCCGACCCCTGGCCCGCCTCGGCCCTCTTCCGGGAGGACGGCGACGCCACCGGCGCCGGCGTCTCCCTCATGGAGATCGCCCGCCTCTACGGCACCCCCGCCTACGTCGTGGACGAGGCGGACGTGCGGCAACGCTGCCGCGACTACCTCGACGCCCTGCCGGACGCGACCGTCGCCTACGCGGCCAAGGCGTTCCTGTGCCGGGCCATGGCCAGCTGGGTCCGCGAGGAAGGGCTCGGCCTCGACGTCTGCTCCGGCGGCGAACTGGCCATCGCGAGGTCCGTCGGCTTCCCGCCCGAGCGCATCATCTTCCACGGCAACGCCAAAACCCCCAGGGAACTGCGTGAGGCCGTGGAGATGGGCGTCGGTCGGATCGTCGTGGACAACCTCGCCGAGATCCACCGCATCGCCGCCCTGGTGCCCAACGGCCGCCGGCAGAAGATCCTCGTACGCGTCATCCCCGACATCGAGGCGGGCGCCCACCCCAAGATCCGCACCGGCGGCGAAGGGCAGAAGTTCGGCCTGTCCATCGCCACCGGCGAAGCGGGCGTGGCCGTCTCCCGCGTGCTCGAACAGTGCAACCTGGAGCTCGTGGGACTGCACTGCCACCTCGGCTCGCAGATCGGCAGCGCCGAGCCGTACGAGCAGGCGGTGAAAATCCTGGTCGAACAGCTCGCGCTCATCCGCGACGCCCACGGCGTCGCCCTGCCCGAGCTGGACCTCGGCGGCGGCCAGGGCATCGCCTACCTCGAAGGCGAGCACGGCCTGTCCCCCCGCGCCTTCGCCGCGGCGGTCACCACCGCGCTCACCGAGCGCTGCGCCGGGCTCGGCCTGCCGGCGCCCCGGCTGACCGTGGAGCCCGGGCGCTCGATCAGCGGCCCCGGCGGCATGACCCTCTACCGGGTCATCGCCGTCAAGCGCGGCGGCGGGCGCGTGTTCGTCGCGGTCGACGGCGGGATGAGCGACAACCCCCGGCCCTCCCTGTACGGCGCGCGGTACACGATGCGGATGATCGGCCGGCGCTCCCACGAGGCTCCCCGGCCGGTCACCGTGGTGGGACACCACTGCGAGAGCGGCGACGTGCTGGCCGAGGACGTCTTGCTCCCCGCGGACGTACGGCCCGGCGACCTGCTGGTCGTCGCGGCCACCGGGGCGTACCACCACTCCATGGCCTCCACCTACAACGCCACCGGGCGGCTGCCCGTCATCGCGGTGTCCGGCCGCCGCGCCCGGCTGGTGGTCCGGCGGGAGGAACCCGACGACCTTCTCGTGCGTGAGGTGGGGCTGTGACGGGCATACCGGACTATCTACCCACCCGAGTTGGAAGGAGCATGATGCGGACCCGTAAACCGCGGCCCGAAGCACTTGGACTCCTCGCCCTGATCGCCATCGTCGCCGCGATCACCCTGGTGTTCGAGATCCTTCCTTAACCACACATCAGCCGCGCCCCGGACTACCTGGGCGCGGCTTTCGTCTGTGTGACCCGGGGATCGGGCCAACCTTTAAGGACCACCACAACTACCCGGTTGGCCAGGAGAAGGGCCAGGTAGAGGGGGGTATGGGCGGCCGGAAGGGTGGTGGCCTTAAGGGCCCACGACCCGGCCAACCCACCCAACCGGCCAACCCCAGGCCAACCCACCCAACCGGCCGACTCACCAGACCGGCCCACCCCGGACCGGGGTCCCTGGGGTCAGGGTTGGAAGCGGTAGCCCATGCCGGGTTCGGTGATGAGGTGGGCCGGGTGGGCGGCGTCGGGTTCCAGTTTGCGGCGGAGCTGGGCCATGTACTGGCGTAGGTAGTGGGTTTCCTTCACGTACTTCACGCCCCACACCTCAGTCAGGATCTGCCGCTGGCTGACCAGTTTGCCGGGGTTGCGGAGGAGCAGTTCGAGGATGTGCCATTCCGTCGGCGTCAGCCGTACGTCGCCCGAGACCGTTTTGCTGGTCAGGTCCACCAGATGGTCGCCGACCTTCACGCGGGCCAGCTCCGACTCGTGCAAGGTGGTGCGGCGGGTGACGGCGCGGATGCGGGCCAGGAGCTCGTCTATGCCGAACGGCTTGGTGACGTAGTCGTCGGCCCCGGCGTCCAGGGCGTCTACCTTGTCCTGGTTTCCGGCGCGGCCGGACAGGACGATGATCGGGATGGTGGTCCAGCCGCGCAGCCCGTGGATGACGTCCACGCCGTCCAGGTCGGGCAGGCCGAGGTCGAGGATGACCAGGTCGGGGTGCCAGTCGGCGGCTTCGCGCAGGGCGGTGCCGCCGTCCTGGGCCACGGCCACCTCGTAGTGGCGGGCGACCAGGTTGATGCGTAGCGCGCGCAGGATCTGGGGCTCGTCGTCCACGACGAGGATCCTGGTCATGCCAGCTCCCTGATGGGCATCGTGAGGATCATGGTGAGACCTCCCCCTGGTGTCTCATCGGGTACCAGAGTGCCGCCCATGGCCTCCGCCAGCCCTCGGGAGAGGGCCAGGCCGAGGCCGACACCGGTGTGGTTGTCGCGGTCACCCAGGCGTTGGAAGGGCAGGAAAACGCGGTCGTGGGCATCGGGCGGGATGCCGGGGCCGCGGTCGATCACGCGGATCTCGACGCGGTCGCCGTGCCGGCTCGCGGTGAGGTGGATCTTCTCCGTGGGCGGGCTGTAGCGGACCGCGTTGGACATCAGGTTGACGAGCACGCGTTCCAGCAGGGCCGGGTCGGCGATGATCTCCGGGAGTTCGATGGAGATGTCGCCTTCGACGCGGTCGCGCATCGGGCCGAGGTCGTCGACCGCCCTGGGGACAACCTCTTCGAGCGCCACCGGCTCCAGGGAGACGCCGAGCACACCGGCCTGCAGGCGGCTCATGTCGAGCAGGTTCGCGACCAGCCGGTCCAGGCGGGCCAGCGACTCGTCGGCGGTGGCCAGCAGTTCCTCGCGGTCCTCGGGGCTCCAGTCGATCTCGTCGCTGCGCAGCGAATCGACCGCCGCCTTCGCCGAGGCGAGCGGGGTGCGCAGGTCGTGGCTGACGGCGGCCAGCAGCGCGGTGCGCATCTTGTCCGCCTCGGCCAGGGGTTTGGCCTGGCCGGCTTCTTCCTCCAGCCGCTGCTGGCGCAGCGCGACGGCGATCTCCGCGGCGAACGCCTCCAGCACCCGCCGGTCGGAGGCGTCCAGCAGGCCGCCGCGCGCGGCGAGCACGAGGTCCTCGTCGATGACGACGTCGGTGTCGCCGCCGCGTGGCGTGGTGCAGGGTGCGCCGCCGGTCGTGGCGACGATCTTCCAGGCGGCCGGGTCGGTGTGGTCGTCGGGCGCCTTGCCGGTGTCGGGCAGCCGTTCGAGCAGCGTGACCGAGGTCAGCCCGAACGTCTCCCGCACCCGCACCAGCAGCTCCGACACGGCCGCCTCACCGCGCAGCACGTGCCCGGCCAGCGTCGAGAGCACCTCCGCGTCCGCGCTGGCGCGCGCCGCTTCCCTGGTACGGCGGGCCGCCAGGTCCACGATCGTGGACACGGCCGCCGCCACCAGGACGAAGACGACGAGCGCGAAGAGGTTCTCCGGATCGTTGATCGTGAACTCGCCCACAGGCGGCGTGAAGTAGTAGTTGAGCAGCAGCGACCCGCCGACGGCCGCCGTGATGGCCGGCCACATGCCGCCGATGAGCGCCACGCCCACGGTCATGACCAGGAACAAGAGGATCTCGCTGGGCAGCGACAGGTCATCCCGGAACGGGATGAGCGCCGCCGTGAGCAGCGGCATGCCGGCCACCGCGCTGATCCAGCCGATCATCCGACGGGTCTTGGTGAGCGCGGCCCCGGTGCGTTCGGGGCGGCGGCGGCCCTTCTTCACCTCCTCGTGGGTGATCATGTGCACGTCGATGGAACCGGACAGGGCCGTGGTGTCCACGCCGACGCCACGGGAGAAGATCTGCGCGAAGCGGCCCCGGCGGGAGGCGCCGAGGACGAGCTGGGTGGCGTTGACGCCGCGAGCGAAGTCGAGCAGCGCCCGCGGGATGTCGTCGCCGACCACCTGGTGGTAGGTGCCGCCCATGCTCTCGGCCAGGGAACGCTGGCGGGCCAGGTTGGCGGGGTCGGCGCTGGACAGGCCGTCGGCCCTGGTCACGTGGACCGCGAGCAGGTCGGCGCCCTTGGTGCGGGCGGCGATCCGGGCGGCCCGCCGTACCAGAGTGTCGCCTTCTGGACCGCCGGTCAGGCAGACGACCACGCGCTCGCGCGCCTCCCACGTGCCTTTGATGCCGTGGTCGCTTCTGTAGCGGTCCAGTTGCTCATCGACTTTTCCCGCGACCCACAGCAGGGCCAGCTCGCGCAGCGCGGTGAGGTTGCCTTCGCGGAAGTAGTTGGACAAGGCGGCATCGACCTTCTCCGGGGCGTAGATGTTGCCGTGGGCCATGCGGCGGCGCAGCGCCTCCGGCGACATGTCGACCAGCTCGATCTGCGTGGCGCGGCGCACGACCTCATCGGGGACGGTCTCGCGCTGGGGGATGCCGGTGATCTGCTGGACGACGTCGTTGAGCGACTCCAGGTGCTGGACGTTGACGGTCGAGATGACGTTGATGCCGGCGTCGAGGATCTCCTCGATGTCCTGCCAGCGCTTGGCGTTGCGGGACCCGGGGACGTTCGTGTGCGCCAGCTCGTCGATGAGGGCGATCTTGGGTGCGCGCTCGAGGACGGCGTCCACGTCGAGTTCGGTGAAGGTGGCCCCCCGGTGGACCATCGTCTTGCGGGGGATCACCTCCATGCCCTCGAGGAGCTCCGCGGTGCAGGGGCGGTCGTGGGTCTCGACGAGACCCACGACCACGTCCCTGCCCCGCTCCAGTGCCCGGCGGCCTTCACCCAGCATCGCGAAGGTCTTTCCCACTCCTGGGGCGGCGCCCAGATAGACCCTCAGCCGGCCGCGTGGCATCTGCTACTCCTTGCCGAGTGCCAGGTTGAGCTCAAGCACGTTGACCGCCGGCTCGCCCATGAAGCCGAGCGCGCGCCCGGTCGTGTTGGCCGTGATCAGCTTCTTGACCTCGTCGAGGGAGACGTTGCGCGCCTTGGCCACACGCGGGGCCTGCAGCTCGGCGTAGGCCACCGAGATGTGCGGGTCCAGGCCGGAGCCGCTGGCGGTGACCGCGTCCGCGGGCACCTTCACGTCGGTGACGTTCCCGCGGATCGGCACGGTACGGCCGGCCGCGTAGTCCTCGCCGGGCTTGCCGCACTCGACCTTGACGCCCTGGTATTCGGCGACGAAGGGCTGGGCGGGGCACGCCTGGTTGACGCTGACCGCGCGGGTCACCGTACCGAGGGCCGGGAAGACCTTCAGCACGGCGCCGACGCCGTCGGGGGCGCAGAAGGGCCGGGCGCCGCTGACGCCCTCCAGCTCGCCGATCGCCTTGGACCGGGCGCAGACCTGGGTGAGCAGCGACTGCTTGCCCTCCTTGGCGGCGTCGTCGGCGCCGTCGGGGTCGGGCAGGACGTCCAGGACGTCTTCCGGGCCGAGGTTGCTGGCGGCGGTGGACAGCATGTCGTAGCCGTCACCGGCCGCCGACGGGCGGCTCTGGAAGAGCGTCTTGTCCGGGTTGCCGTCCTTGTCGAAGAAGTTCTGGCCGATGATCGAGCTGCCCACGACCTTGCCGTCCTTCTCGACGAGCGAGCCGTTGGCCTTGTTGGTGAACACGGCCTGCGCCACCCCGGTCACCACGAGCGGATAGACCGCACCGAGGACCAGGGTCATGACGATGACCGCGCGGATGGCCGCGACGTGCTGGCGGATCCAGCTGGGCAGACGTTCCATTTAAGACATCCCCGGAAGGAACTGGATGAGGAGATCAATGAGCTTGATCCCGATGAAGGGGGCGATGATGCCGCCCAGGCCGTAGACGTAGAGGTTGCGGCTGAGCAGCTTGGAGGCGCTGGAGGGCCGGTACCGCACGCCGCGCAGGGCCAGCGGGATCAGCGCCACGATGATGATCGCGTTGAAGACGACCGCCGACAGGATCGCCGACTGCGGGCTGGCCAGGCGCATGACGTTCAGCGCGTCCAGGCCCGGGTACACCGCGGCGAACATCGCGGGAATGATCGCGAAGTACTTGGCGATGTCGTTGGCGATCGAGAACGTGGTCAGCGCGCCGCGGGTGATGAGCAGCTGCTTGCCGATCTCGACGATCTCGATGAGCTTGGTCGGGTTGGAGTCGAGGTCGACCATGTTGCCGGCCTCCTTGGCGGCCGACGTGCCGGTGTTCATGGCCACGCCGACGTCCGACTGCGCGAGCGCGGGGGCGTCGTTGGTGCCGTCACCGGTCATCGCGACCAGCCGGCCGCCCTCCTGCTCCTTCTTGATCAGGGCGAGCTTGTCCTCGGGAGTGGCCTCCGCGAGGAAGTCGTCCACGCCAGCCTCGTCCGCGATCGCCTTGGCGGTCAGCGGGTTGTCGCCGGTGATCATGACGGTGCGGATGCCCATGCGGCGCATCTCGTCGAAACGCTCGCGCATGCCCTCCTTGACGACGTCCTTGAGATGGATGACGCCCAGGACACGGCCCTTCTCGGCCACGACCAGAGGGGTGCCGCCACTGGCCGAGATGCCGTCCACGATGGCGCCGAGCCCTTCGTCGTGGTCGCCCGCCCACCTCATGACGGCGCTCGCCGCGCCCTTGCGCACCTCGCGGCCGTCCAGATCGACACCCGACATGCGGGTCTGGGCGGTGAAGGGCACCCATTCGGCGTTGTGCACGTCGCGCTCGCGCAAGCCGTACCGCTCCTTGGCGAAGACCACGATGGAGCGGCCCTCGGGAGTCTCGTCGGCGAGGCTGGACAGCTGCGCCGCCTCGGCGAGCTCCTGCTCGGTGACGCCGGCGACCGGGACGAACTCCGACGCCTGCCGGTTGCCCAGCGTGATGGTGCCGGTCTTGTCCAGCAGCAGCGTGGAGACGTCGCCCGCGGCCTCGACCGCGCGGCCGGACATCGCCAGCACGTTGCGCTGGACCAGGCGGTCCATGCCGGCGATGCCGATGGCCGACAGCAGCGCGCCGATCGTGGTCGGGATCAGGCAGACGAGGAGCGAGGCCAGCACGATGCCGCTGACGCCGTCGCCGGTCAGGGCCAGGGAGTCGGGGATGCCGGGGTTCTGGCTCTTGGCCCAGATCGCCATCGGCTGCATGGTGACGGTCGCGGCCAGGAAGATGATCGTGAGCGCGGCCAGCAGGATGTTCAGCGCGATCTCGTTGGGCGTCTTCTGCCGGTTGGCGCCCTCGACCAGGGCGATCATCCGGTCGATGAAGCTCTCGCCGGGCTTCTGGGTGATCCGGACGACGATCCGGTCCGACAGCACCTTGGTGCCGCCGGTGACCGCCGAGCGGTCGCCGCCCGACTCGCGGATGACCGGAGCCGATTCGCCGGTGATGGCCGACTCGTCCACGCTGGCGATGCCCTCGATCACGTCGCCGTCGCCGGGGATGATCTCGCCGGCCTCGACGATCACGACGTCACCCTGCTGAAGCTGGGTGGCGGGGACCGTCTCGCCGGACTGCTTGCGGGCGATCGTGTCGGTCTTGGCCTTGCGCAGCGTGGCCGCCTGGGCCTTGCCGCGGCCTTCGGCGACCGCCTCGGCCAGGTTGGCGAAGACCACGGTCAGCCACAGCCACACCACGATCGCCCAGGCGAAGAACGACGGGTCCACGATCGCCAGGACCGTGGTGAAGACCGCGCCGATCTCCACGATCAGCATGACCGGGTTGCGCCACAGCGTGGCCGGGTTGAGCTTCTTGAACGCGTCGGGCAGGGACTTGACGAGCTGCTTCGGGTCGAGCAGGCCGCCCCCGACCTTCTGGGTGGTCATGACAGGAGTCCTTCTGCGAGCGGCCCCAGCGCGAGCGCCGGGAGGAAGGTCAGGGCGACGAGGATGATCGTCACGCCGACGACCATGCCGACGAACTGCGGCCGGTGCGTGGGCAGCGTGCCGACGCTCTCCGGAACCGGTTTCTGCTGCGCCAGCGAGCCCGCCAGCGCGAGCACGAAGATGATGGGCAGGAACCGGCCGAACAGCATGCACAGGCCGAGCGCGATGTCGTAGAACGGCGTGTTCACCGTGACACCGCCGAAGGCCGAGCCGTTGTTGTTCGAGGCGCTGGTGAAGGCGTAGAGGATCTCGGAGAAGCCGTGCGGCCCGCTGTTGAGCATGGCCGCCAGGCCCGCCTCGTTGCCCATCGCCACCGCGGTGCCGACGAGGACCAGGATCGGGGTGACCAGGAAGTACATCGAGGCCAGCTTGATCTCGCGGGCGCCGATCTTCTTGCCCAGATACTCCGGCGTGCGGCCGACCATGAGGCCCGCCACGAAGACGGTGATCACGGCCAGCACGAGCATGCCGTAGAGGCCCGCGCCGACGCCGCCGGGCGCGACCTCGCCGAGCATCATGTTGAACATCGTCATCATGCCGCCGAACGGCGTGTAGGAGTCGTGGAAGGAGTCCACGGCGCCGGTGCTCGTCAGCGTGGTCGCCGCGCCGAACGTGGCGGAGTTGGCGACGCCGAACCTGACGTCCTTGCCCTCCATCGCCGCGCCGATCGCCTGCGGGACGGTGGCGTTGCCGGCCAGCTCGAAGACGTTCGTCAGGACGACGCTGGCCAGCGCGATGACGCCCATGACGGCGAGGATCGCGTAGCCCTGGCGCACCTGCCCGACCATCTTGCCGAAGGTGCGGGGCAGCGCGAACGGGATGAGCAGGATCAGGAAGATCTCGAACCAGTTGGTCCAGCTCGTGGCGTTCTCGAAGGGGTGGGCGGAGTTCGTGTTGTAGAAGCCGCCGCCGTTGGTGCCGAGCTCCTTGATGACCTCCTGGCTGGCCACGGGGCCGCCGGTCATGTTCTGCGGGCCGGTCAGGCCGGCGATCTCGTGCGGTCCGGCGAAGTTCTGCACCAGGCCGCCGGCCACGAGGATCAGCGCGCCGACGAAGGCGATCGGCAGCAGGATGCGCAGCGTGCCGCGCACGAGGTCCACCCAGAAGTTGCCGAGCGTGTCGACGCCCCTGCGGGCGAAGCCGCGCACCAGCGCGACCGCGACGGCCATGCCGACCGCGGCGGAGACGAAGTTCTGTACGGCGAGGCCGGCCATCTGGACCAGGTGGCCCATCGTGGACTCACCGGAGTACGCCTGCCAGTTCGTGTTGGTGACGAAGCTGACCGCGGTGTTCCAGGCCACGTGGTCCGTGACCGGGTCGAAGCCCAGGCTCAGGAACAGGTGGTTCTGCAGGCGCTGCAGGCCGTACAGGAACAGGAGGGAGATGACCGAGAACGCGAGCAGGCTGCGCGCGTAGACGCCCCAGCGCTGCTCGGAGTCGGCCTGGACGCCGAGGAGCTTGTAGATGCCCCGCTCGACGACGTTGTGCTTCGCGCTGGTGTACACCCGGTACATGTAGTCGCCGAGTGGCTTGTGCGTGATGATCAGCGCGAGGATGAGGGACGCGATGAAGATCCAGCCCATTTAGAACCGCTCCGGGAAAAGCAGGGCCGCGACCATGAAGATCACCAGGCCGACGGCCACGATCAAGCCAGTGGCGTTGATGGCACTCACAGGCGCTCGACCGCCTTAACGACTAGCCCGAAGATCACGAACAACGCGATCGTCAGGACGACGAAGATGACGTCAGCCATCCCCACTCCTCAGTTCCGGAAGTTGCTTTCATGGCCAAGGAAAGCGGGTGATTTGACGGTTTTTGCCGTTCTTGACGGGTTCCATACGGCGTCGAGCCAGCTTTTGACACGATCCCTACATAGGGATGTCGTCAACGCCGGACGCCGCAGGTCAGCCATCGACAACACTCGACGAGTGCCCCCTGATATCGAGCAATTTCACCATCCCCGCTCCGCCCGGACGCCCGCACGTGAAGCGCTGCTCGCCGGACTGACCGGCGCCGTCGTCGAGATCGGCGCGGGCGACGGCGGCAAGTTCCGCCACTACCCCGCGACGGTCACCGAGATCACCGTGGTCGAGCCCGACGCCCTGCTGTGCCAGACCGCCCGCGAGGGCTGCGCCGGCTCCGCCGTACCGGTCAGGATCCAGACCGGCGGCCTCGACCGCCTTCCCCTTCCCGGCGGCAGCGCCGACGCGGTCGTCTGCTCCCTGGTCCTGTGCTGCGCCCCGCGCCTTTCCGTCACGCTCGGCGAGGTCATGCGGGTCCTGCGCCCCGGCGGTGAGCTGCGCTTCTACGAGCACGTCCGCTCCGCCAACCCGTTCGTCGCCTTCACCGAGCGGATCATCGGCCCCATCTGGGCGCAGGCGGCCGGAGGCTGCCATCCGGCCCGTGACACCGTACGCGCCATCCGCGAGGCCGGATTCGTGATCGACCAGGTGAAACGCCTGGACTTCGACCGCATATCGCATGTTCTGGGGATCGCACGCCGCCTCTGAGACCGATACCCTTTATGCCCAGGCGCGCCGGGAAGCCTGGTCGGCACTTCCTCTGGTCAAGGAGTCCCGGTGCAGAGCGTGCAGATCGTGTTGTCCCTCGTGGCCGTGGCGACGGTCGTGGCCACCTTCGCCGATCGCGTCAGCGTGCCCGCGCCGTCGTTGCTCGTGGTCGCCGGCATCCTGGTCGGCCTGCTGCCCGTCGCCGGGCACATCCAGGTCACCCCGGAGATCGTCAGCCTCGTCGTGCTGCCGCCCCTGCTCTACGCCGCCGGCGAGGAACTGTCCTGGCAGGAGCTCAAGAACCTGTGGCGCCCGGTCGCGCTGCTGGCCGTCGGGCTCGTGCTGGTCTCCGCCGCCGCCGTGGGGTACGTGAGCACGCTGCTCACCCCGATGCCGCTGCCCGTCGGCTTCGTCCTCGGCGCCGTCCTGGCCAGCACCGACCCGGTGGCCGTCACCGCCCTCGGGCGCAGGTTGTCGCTACCGCCCCGCCTGCAGACGCTGGTCCAGGCCGAGAGCCTGTTCAACGACGCCACCAGCCTGATCCTCTTCCGGATCGCCGTGGCCGCCGCCGTCGCGGGCGGCGTGGCGGGCTGGAGCGGGGTCGCCGCCGACTTCCTGCTGCTGGCCGGCGGGGGCGCGCTGGTCGGCACGCTGATGGCCGCGGTCATCTCCTTCGTACGGCGGCGCACCGAGGACCCCGTCCTCGAGAGCGTGATCGCACTCCTGACCCCGTACGTCACCTTCGTCCTGGCCGAGAACGTCCACGCCTCCGGCGTCACCGCCGTGATCGTCACCGGCGTGATCCTGGGCGTCAGGGCGCACCGGCTCACCAACTCCGGCATCCGCCTCCAGCTCACCGCCGTCTACGGGACGCTCATCTTCATCCTGGAGAGCGTGGTCTTCAGCCTCATCGGCATCCAGTTGCCCGGGCAGATCGAGGAACTGGCCGGGCAACCCTGGATCCCCGCCGCGCTGGTGATCGCGGTCGTGCTCGTCGCGGTCAGAGTGGCGTGGATGGTCCCGCTCTCGGCCGTCCAGCAGTGGCGCGGCGGCGGCCGCATCCGGCCCGCCTGGCAGGTGCCCGCCGTGGTGTCGTGGGCCGGTGCGCGGGGCGTGGTGCCGCTGGCCGCCGCCCTGTCCATCCCGGCCACGCTGCCGCACCGGCCGCTGCTGATGGTGCTGACCACGAGCGTGATCGTGATCTCCCTGGTCGTGCAGGGGTTCACGCTCGCGCCGCTGGTCAGGCTCTCGGGGCTGGCGGTGGCGCCGGACAACGCGCGGGCCGAGTACACACTGGCCAGGGCACACCTGTCGGAGATCGCGCTGACCTACGTGGACGAACTGGCCGACCTGGAGGCGGCCTCGCCGGTGGTGCTGCAGCACGTGCGCCGGTCGCTGGAGGCCCAGAACGAGCTGGAGCAGGCGCCGGACGAACTCGCCGAAGCCTACGGGCACCTGCGCCGCGACGTGCTGGCCGTACAGACGGCGGAGGTCGCCCGGCTGCACACGTCGGGGAAGATCAGCGAGGAGACGCGCCGCCGCCTCCAGCTCCACCTCGACCGCCAGGACCAGCGCTACCTCTCCTGACTTCGCGACCGTTCCCTTCACGGCGGGCCGCCTCTGTCCCCAGCCTTTACGGCAGGCCGCCGCCCCCGCCCCCCGCCGACGTGGGTCGCCGCCGATCGTCAGGCGCTTCTCACGTCGGACGTGGTTCTCTCCGTGACGAGGTCCCCTTGACCGGCCTCCGCGGACCGCGGCGGGCCGACCGCCCGGGGGGCGCCGGAATCCCCGAGCTCCCCCGGTTTCTCCTCAGGCTTTTCGTCCACGTCCACCCGGGTCTGTTCGGCGGTCTGGCTGGCCTTCTCGAAGAAGCGCAGGAGTTCGACCGGCAGCGGCATGATCAGGGTGGAGTTCTTCTCCGCCGCCACCTCCACCACGGTCTGCAGGAGGCGCAGCTGCAGGGCGCCCGGGGTCTGGGACATGACGGCCGAGGCGTCGGCCAGTTTCTGGGATGCCTGGAGTTCGCCGTCGGCGACGATGACCCGGGCGCGGCGTTCGCGTTCGGCTTCCGCCTGGCGCGACATCGAGCGTTTCATCGACTCCGGCAGCTGGACGTCCTTGATCTCCACGCGGTCGATGTGGATGCCCCAGCCGAGCGCCGGGCTGTCGATCATCAGGGCCAGGCCCTTGTGGAGCTCTTCCCGGTTGGACAGCAGGTCGTCCAGTTCGCTCTTGCCGATGATGTTGCGCAGCGAGGTCTGGGCCACCTGCTCGATGGCGAACAGGTAGTTCTGCACCTCGATCGAGGCCCGGAGCGGGTCCTGGACGCGGAAGTAGACGACGGCGTCCACGCGGACGGAGACGTTGTCGCGGGTGATGCCCTCCTGGGTGGGGATGGGCATGGTGACGATCTGCACGTTGACCTTGGTCATCTGGTCCACGAATGGGATGAGCAGCCTGAGGCCCGGCTGGCGGACCTGGGGCTGTGCCCGTCCGAGGCGGAAGACGACGCCTCGTTCCACCTGGTTGACGACCCGGACGCCGGTGACCAGGACCATGAGAACGAGGAAGGCGATGATGCCCAAAAGGACGATGGTGGTTTCCATGGCGGTGTCCCTTCCTCTTTCGAGGCTAGATCCGATGAGCTCGGTCACCAAGGTCAATGTGACCGGATTGTGCGCATGTCCGGGTTGGACCGCTTAAGGTTCACCCCATGCCGGACAGACGGCGCTGGGCGTCGTGGAGTGTGGCCGTGCTGCTCGCCGTCTGGGCGGTCGTCCGGCTGACCGGGTTCGAACTGGGCTGGTTTCTCACCCAGCTCATGACGCTGACCCCTTACGGGGCGGTGCTGGCGCTGTCGGCCGCCGTGCTCCTGGCCTTCCGCAACCGGCCCGCCGCGCTGGTCGCGCTGGGTGCGGCCGTGGCGATGCTGGCGACGGTTCTGCCGCGGGTGTTCGCCGGGTCGGCGCCGGAGGGCGGTGCGTCGTTGCGCGTGCTCACGCTCAATCTCTTCGGGCGGGCCGACCCCGCCGAGGTCGTCCGGCTGGTCGACCGGTACGACGCGGACGTGTTCACCGCCCTGGAGCTCACGCCCGGCCAGGTGAGCGCGTTGAAGGCGGCCGGGCTGGAGCGACGCCTGCCGTACCAGGTGCTGGAGGCGTCGGAGGGGCCGGTCGGCAGTGGCGTCTACGCGCGGTTTCCGCTGACCAGGATCGACGGGTTGTTCACGGTGATCGGGCACAACATGCCGGCGGCGCGGGTGGCGGCGCCGTCCGGGGCGGTCGAGGTGGTGGCGATTCATCCGAATCCGCCGCTGCCCCGGCTGTACGAGGAATGGAACGCGTCACTGGCGGCGCTGCCCGCGGCGCGGCCGGGCGTGCGGCGGATTCTGGCCGGTGACTTCAACGCCGGCCTCGACCATCGGGCCTTCCGTGACCTTCTGGGCAAGGGGTACCGCGACGCCGCCGCCCAGGCGGGCCAGGGGCTGACGCCGACCTGGCCCAGCGGGCGGGCGATCCCGCCGATCATCACGATCGACCACATTCTGGTCGATCGTTCGATCGGGGTGCGCCGGGTCGAGGTGAGCGACGTCCGGGGCACCGATCATCGGGCCGTGTTCGCCGACCTCCGGCTCGGGTGAACCCGGCTGTAGCCGTAGGTCTCGTGGGTTCTGACGAAGCCGAGGCCGGCGTACAGCGTTCTGGCCGGGATGTTCTCGGCGTTGTGGTTGACCGTGACGGTGGTCAGGCCGAGGGCGCGCATCTCGTGCATGGCGTGCAGCATGGTGGCTCTGGCCAGACCCTTGCGGTGAAAGCCGGCGTGGGTGCCGACCGGCTCGAAGTGGCCGACGGCGTTGCGCCGGTCCACCCAGTACACCAGGAAGGAGGCGATCCGGCCGTCGGGGGACTCGGCGACGATCTCGCGGCCGAGGTCGTAGCCGGGCTTGCGCATGACCTGGTCGCGGTACTGCTCGCCGGTCCAGTCGGCGTCGAAGGCGCTGTTGCGGGCGTCGGCGAGCCCGGCGGCGTCCTCGATCCGGGCGGGGCGGAGGGTGAATCCGTCCGGGACCTCCGGCGCGGGAAGGTGGGCCAGAGGCGCCTCGTTGACGTCGTCCCAGGTCCGGAAGCGGGTGAAGCCCAGGCGTTCCAGGATCTGGATCCTGGCGGCGTCGCAGTCGAAGACGTCGGTCAGGATCTCGTCCTGGTCCGCGCCGGTGGTCTCGGCGGCGGCCTCGATCATGCCGGCCTCGGCCGGGGAGCCGCGCAGCCAGGGGGCGGTGAAGACGTCGAAGGCGTTCTCGAAGCGGGTGTTGATCGCCAGACCGGCCAGGCGGCCGTCGTCCTCCCACACGTGGACGACCTCGCCGACGGGCCGGTGACCCCTGAGGTTCTCGTAGATGCGATGGGGCAGTTCGCCGATGTGGTCGTAGCCGCACCTGCCCGCCTCGGCGATCCACTCCGCGAACGTCTCCTGGAGCCACGGCAGGTCGCTGTCCGCATAAGGGCGCATGGTCAGCATCTGTCCATTGTCACGGACGCCGCCGGGCCGCAGGATCATCGCTATGCGCCCCCATGTCGAAGTGATCCACGAGGACGACTACATCTGGCACGCGGCCGAACTGCCCGAAGGCGAGGGACGGGCCGTCGAGCGGCGGTTGTCGGTGGACGAGGAGGACGGCTCGTCGTCGCTGCGCGTCGACTTCCGCACCGCCTGGGGCCGCGCGCCCGGCGTCCATCACGCCGACACCGAGTACTACGTGCTCGACGGCTCGATGACGTACGGCGGGCGGCGCCTCGGCCCGGGCGGTTACGTGCACGCGCCCAAAGGGGTGCCGGCCGAGGCAGTCGCCTTCTCCGCGGGCGCCAGAATCCTGCACTACCGCGAGTACGGCGACGCCGGGTTCGACCCCGGCGCCCGGCGGTGGGCCGACGCCCGGGAGAACGTCACCGTGATCGACTCCGGCACGATGGCGTGGGACGCGGTACCCAAGCCAGGCCCCATGCCCGGACTTTTCATCAAATATCTGCACGTGGATCCCATGACCGGCTTCTACACCAGGCTCGTGCACGCGGAGGAAGGCTGGGCCGACCACCGGCTCGAACACCACCCCTGCTACGAGGAGGCGTACACCCTCCAGGGGCACATGGAGTACAACTTCGGCACCCTCGACGCCGGCACGTACTTCTTCCGCCCGGCGCGGGTCAAACACGGTCACTTCACCTCGATGGAGGGCGGCGCCACCTGGCTGCTGCGCTCGGACGGGGAGTTGTTCAACTGGCACACGCGCGACGAGTGGGTGCGCTGGGGCGGCGAGGCCCTGAACTACGGTCCCCAGGGCCGCTGGTCGCAGTCGAGCCACGACCTGGGCAGTGGCGAGCGCCCCGAGAGGGAGCTGGCCATGTTACGCCGGTCGCTGGAGCACACCCGGCAGCAGGGCGACCACGTCCCGCACGGGCTCGGGCCCGACCCGAGCCTGTCGGCCATCGCCAAAGCCCTGGACACCGCCCTCCTGCAGACCGGCCACACCCACCCGGCCGCCGATTGGGGCGCTGACCCGGCCACGCTGGAGCACCCGGACGAGCGGACCGGCGCCGCCGCCCACAACCGGGGCGCGGGCCGCGCCTGGAAGCCCGGCGACCCGATCCCGGCCCCGATCATCTCCAGCCTGCCCGTGCGCTCACGCTCCCGCGGCCGCTGGGACGGCGACGGGATGTAGGGAAGAGATATGTACCGCTGGCAGATCATGAACAGAATCGCCGGACGCCGGATCATCGGCATCGTGCGCGCGGAGGACGCCGCCGCGGCCGTGCGTGCGGCGCTGGCCACCGTCGACGCCGGGCTGGACGTCGTCGAGGTCTCGCTCACCACCCCGGGCGCCCTGGAGGCCGTGGCCGAGATCGTGCGCGCCCGGCCCCATGCGGTCGTCGGCGCCGGCACCGTCCTGGACGAGACCAGCGCCCGCCTGGCCGCGCTCGCCGGCGCCCGCTTCCTCGTCGCGCCGTCCCTGAACGCCGGCGTGATCTCCACCGCCCACCGGTACGGCCTGGCCGCCCTGCCCGGCGCGGCCACGGCGACCGAGATCGTGGCCGCGCTGGAGGCGGGGGCGGACGCGGTGAAGCTCTTCCCCGCGGTGGCGTCCGCTCCCGGCGTGGTACGCAGCCTGCTGCAGGCCCTCCCCCAGGCCCCGCTGGTGCCGACCGGCGGCATCACGGCCGAGTCCGCGCCCGAGTGGATCGCCGCCGGCGCGGTGGCCTGCGGCGTCGGGGGCGCGATCACCTCGGGGGACGCGGGCACGGTGAAGGCCCTTCTCGACGCGGTCCAGGCGAGGGCGGGGGAATGAGCGGGCGGCCGGCGGGCGAGGGTGGGAGGACGAGCGGGCGGCTGGCGGGTGAGGTGGTGGTGGTCACCGGTGGCGCGCGGGGTATCGGCGCGGCCGTGGCCGGGGTGGCCGAGCGCGAGGGCGCCCGGGTTGCCGTGATCGACGTGTCGCCCGGTGGGCGCGGCTTCGCCGTACAGGCCGACATCACCGAGGCCGGGCAGGTGGAGGCGGCCGTGAGCGCGGTCGTGGCGGAGCTGGGCCCGGTCACGGTGCTGGTGAACAACGCGGGGCGGAACGCCTCCTTCGACCCGGTCGGGATGTCCGAGGCCGAGTGGGACGCGGTGTTCGCGATCGATCTGAAGGCCGCGTGGCTGATGGCGCGGGCCGTGCTGCCGGGGATGAAGGCGGCCGGCCGGGGTTCGATCGTGAACATCGCCTCGTTGCACGCCAGGATGACCAGCCGGGGCATGTTCCCGTATGCGGCGGCCAAGTCGGGGCTGGTCGGGCTGACCCGGAGCCTGGCGCTGGAGACGGGCCCGTTCGGGGTCCGGGTCAACGCTGTCAGCCCGGGCTGGACGGCCACGCGGCTGGTGGAGGAGTACCTGGCCGGGCATCCGGATCCGGGCGAGCGGGCCAGGATCGAGGGCCTACACCCTATGGGCAGGATCGGCACGCCGGACGAGGTCGCCGAGGTCGTGTGCTTTCTGGCCTCCGGCGCCGCCGCGTTCGTGACCGGGGCGGAGTGGGCGGTGGACGGGGGCATGAGCGCACGGTTCGCCTGAGGTGACCGAACGTTTCCTGACCGGAGGTTGACCCCAGAGAAAAGTGCCGATTTTGGACAAAGCCCAGAAAGTCTCGGTCTCCCATGTGATTTGACCGCAAAGTCCAAGTTCGTCATGGATATAGCGCGTCACACCACACCGCCATCCGACGCCCAAGGTGTCACAAAGCATGCCTAGGCGCGACGATCAAGACCTGTTACGTTCCAGAGGCGACGCGCACCATCGGGGAAATCTTCCGTCAACCAAGGAGTCCCGTATGCGTACCTCCCTGCGGAGAGGGATCACCGCGCTGGTCGCGGTGATCGCCCTTCCCGTGGCTCTTTCCTCGCCCGCCCAGGCGACGGGTGGAGGGCTCGACGACGTCTTCGCCAAGATCCTGGTGAAGCAGGTCAAGGGCACCAACGTCAAGAAGCACCTCGACGCCCTCCAGGCGATCGCGGACGCCAATGGCGGAACCCGTGCCACCGGCACGCCCGGCTACCCGGCCTCGCGTGACTACGTGGCGAACAAACTGCGCAAGGCCGGCTACAAGGTCACCCTTCAGCCGACCGATTACGTACAGAACTGGGTCGAGAACAATCCTCCGACGCTCAACCTGACTGCGCCGAACCAGAAGACATACGTGCCCAACGATGACTTCTTCACGTTCCGCCCGTCGCCTCCCGGTGACGTGACCGCGCAGGTCCAGGGCGTCGACCTGGTCCTTCCGCCCACGCCCACGCCCACCTCCACCAGCGGCTGCGAGGCGTCCGACTTCACCGGCTTCGTGCCCGGCCGCATCGCGCTCATCCAGCGCGGCACCTGCGCCTTCGCCCAGAAGATCCGCAACGCCGGCGCGGCAGGGGCCGCCGGCATCATCGTCTTCAACGAGGGCCAGCCGGGCCGCACCGACGCCTTCGCGCTGGACATCGGCGAGTGGCGCGGCGGCGTGCCGATGGTCTTCGCCGACTTCGCCGTGGGCAACGAGCTGGCCGCGACCTCCGGCGCGACCGTCCGCCTGAAGGTGGACGCCACGCTGACCCTCGGCAAGAGCGACAACGTCATCGCCGAGACCAAGGGCGGCGACCCCCGCAACGTCGTCATGGTCGGCGCCCACCTGGACGGCGTCCCCGCCGGCCCCGGCATCAACGACAACGGCTCCGGCAGCGCCGCCATCCTCGAGACCGCGCTGCAGATGGCGCACTTCCCGGTCAAGAACAAGGTCCGCTTCGCGTTCTGGACCAGCGAGGAGATCGGGCTGCTCGGCTCCGACCAGTACGTGGCCAAGCTGACCGAGCAGGAGCGCAAGCGCATCCGGCTCTACCTGAACTTCGACATGGTCGCCTCGCCCAACTTCGCCTACAAGCTCTACGACGGCGACGACTCCGACCAGGCCGGCTCGCCCGCCGGTCCCCCCGGAAGCGACCAGATCGAGAAGCAGCTCAACAAGTTCTTCCAGTCGCGCAACCTGGCCACCGTCGGCACCGACTTCGACGGCCGCTCCGACTACGGGCCGTTCATCGCGGTCGGCATCCCCTCGGGCGGCATCTTCACCGGCGCCGAGGGCATCAAGACCCCGGCCGAGCAGGCGTTGTTCGGCGGGCAGGCGGGTGTCGCCTACGACATCTGCTACCACCAGGCCTGCGACACCATCAACAACATCAACCTGACGGCACTGGACGTCAACTCCGACGCCATCGCCGACTCCACCATCCGCTACGCGTTCAACCTGCGGGACATCCCGCGGCACAACGTTGCGGCCGCCGCCAAGGTCGCTGCGACCACCGCCGAGTGACCTACAACGCCCGGAGGAACTCTTCAACGATCGTGTTGAAGACCTCCGGGCGTTCCATGTTCGGGTAGTGGGCGGTTCCGTCGATCGTGACGGCCTTGCCGTACCGCACGGAGCGCACGATCCGCTCGGCCATCTCGATGCAGTCCGGCGAGTCGATGCCGCCGTGGACGGCGAGCACCGGCACCTCGATCCCGGCCGCCCGCGCCCAGACGTCCTCGACCGGCCTCAGCAGGCTGGGCTCGCCCGCGCTGTGCCTGGACATCGTCCTCCTGCCCATCTCCCGCACCCTGCGCACGACACCGGGATCGACGTCGTCCAGGCTCCGGTACGGCCCGGCGACGAAGGCCATGAACCCCTCGATGGACCCTTCCAGGTCGCCCGCGGCCATCGCGGCGTTCCAGGTGGCCATCGCCTGAAGGGTCCAGGAATCGTGGTAGATGGGCGGGGTGCCCCCGGCCCCGCTGATGACCAGGCCGCTGACCAGTTCGGGGTGCTCCAGCGCGGTCTCGACGGCGGTGGCCGCCCCCATGGACACTCCGACCAGCACCGCCGGCCCGGTCTCCAGCTCACGCAGCAGCGCCGCGACGTCGTCGGCCAGCCGGTACGGCACGGCGGAGATGCCCGATCGCCCATGGCCGCGGGCATCGGGGGCGATGACCCGGTAACCGGAGGCGAGCACGGGAATCTGGTCGAGCCACATCTCGTGGTCCACGAAGCCGCCGTGCAGGAGAACGACGGGCCGGCCGGTGCCGGTGTCCAACAGGAAGATATCTCTCATGACACCTAGGTTGTCATTAGTGCATCAGAATGACAACCTAGGTGTCATGATTGGACGATGAGACAGAACGAAGACCGGCTCATCGAGGTCTTCGACCTCGTGGGCCCGCTCTACCGGCGCGCCCAGCGCAAGGTCGAGCGGGACATCCCCCTCGAAGTCGGCATCCGGGCGATCCTCACCATGCTGCGCCACGGGCCCATGACCGTGCCCCAGATGGGCCGCGCCCAGGCGCTGAGCCGCCAGTTCGTGCAGCGGATGACCAACGACGCGGCCGCCCGCGGCCTGGTCGAGCCCATCCCGAACCCGGCGCACAAGAGGTCCTCCCTCATCCGGCTGACCGACGCGGGCCAGGCCGCGGTCAACCAGGTGGTCGAACTCGAACGCGCCATGTTGCGCGAGCCGGGCGGCGACCTGACCGAGGCCGACCTGGTCGCCTGCGTCCGCGTCCTCACCCGCCTGCTCCGCCACCTCGACGACGTGGACGTGGACTGACCCGCGCCTTCCACTCTCCCAGCTCGAGACCGGTCGGTTCCGCCCGCCGGTCTTCGGCATCCCCCGAGCGAGGGAATGCGGAGATCGCTCGCACCGGCGATCCTTTTCCGGGCGTGGATTCGCAGGATTGGGGTCATGAATCTGCGCACTGTTTATCTCGCCGCCCCGGTCTTCGTCTTCGCCTACGGGGTGATCCGCATCCTCGACGGGCTGGACGGCTCACGTGGGCCGGGGGTGGCCTGGACGACGGGGCATCTCGCCTTCCTGGTCGCCCTCACCCTCTTTGTCCCGATATTTGCGGACATGAGGCGGAGGCTTGGCGGCGGCGTCCTGGCCACGGCCAGCGCGGTCGTCGGGTTCGCCGGCCTCGCCTGTCTCGGCGCCCAGTTTGTCATCGACATCGTTGCCGGGTTCGTGGCCGCCGACAAAGCGGGCATGAGCCAGGTGTTCGACGCGGTCCAGGCGGTGCCCGGCGTGGAGCTCCTCGTCTACCAGGCCGGGCCCGCCCTGTTCTACCTCGCCCAGGTCGCCCTCGTCACCCAGCTCGCCGTCGCCCGCAAGGCGAAGTTCTGGACGCCGATCCTGGTCACGCTCGACTTCGTGCTGCCCCTGGTCAACAAGGACCTCATCCCGCTGGCCGCGCTCTGCCTGCTGGTGTCCTTCGCGAGCCTGTCGAGGGAGGATCGCGTGCCCGCTTACGCCACCTGATGCCGGGAATTCCCCGAAGGGTGGATTCACCTCCACCTCAGATGATGCAATGGGCCCCTCTGCCGCCACCACGCCGAGGAGATCCGTTGAAAGACAACCTCGACCTCGCCGCCAGTGCCCAGGAGCTCGCCGACGGCGCCCCCGCCGGGTCGGTGCGCCGGGCGGCGGCGTCGTCCGTGGCCATCACGCTGGCCACCACCCGCGACGCCGACCACGCGCGGACCACGCTCGACGGCCTCTCCCCCGACGAGGTACGGCGGGCCGCCCTCGACCTCTTCGACGACCTGACTAAGTAGCCAGGTGGCCGATCAGGCGGCTGACCTGGTCGGCGTAGTGGTCCCCGAACTCGGGTGAGGCGGGGTCCAGTCCGGTGGCGGCCCGGACGAGCTGGGGGAAGGACACCCCGGCAGCCGCCATCGCGAACATCGCCACCATGACCGATCCCGGATCCAGGTCGTCGGGGAACTCCCCTTCCTGCTGCCGCCTGCGCAGCGCGGCCACGTTGTCGCGGATGCCGGCGACGAAGGCGGGGTCGGCGGGGCCGTCCTCGGTGAGCCCCTCCCAGACCATGAGCCGCCCGAAGTCGCGGTTGGCGGAGGTGGCCCGCACGTATCCGGCCACCAGCTCGCCCAGCCTCGCCGACCGGTCGGCGAAGGCGTTCTCCTCGCTCTGCCAGCGCACCGTGAGCTCGCGGTAGAGCCCTTCCTTGCCGCCGAAGTAGTACGAGATCAGCTGCTTGTTGACCCCTGCCCGGGCGGCGATCTCGCTCACTCTCGCCCCCGCGAAGCCCTTCGCGCCGAATTCGGCCACGGCCGCCTCGAGAATGCGCGCTTTGGTGCGCTCCGGGTCGCGCTGCTTCTCTTCTGGCGCTCGTCTCATGCGTCCCACTTTATCATCCATCCGGATGGTTGACAGAATCATCCATATGGTTGATAGTTGACCGCATGACGACGAACAAGCACGTGGCGATCATCGGCGGCGGCATCGGCGGGCTCTGCCTGGCCCAGGGCCTCCACAAGGCCGGCGTCAAAGTCACCGTCTACGAACGCGACCGCACGCCCTCCGCCCGGCTGCAGGGCTACCGGGTCCACATCGACCCCAACGGCGCCCGCGCCCTGCGCGACTGCCTGCCCCCGCACCTCTGGCAGTCCTTCCTCGACACCACCGGCACCGGCGGCCAGGACTTCGGCTTCCTCACCGAGCAACTGGAGCTGCTGGCGATGATCGAGACCCCCAAGGCCGCCGACCCGGCCGACGACCACCACTCGGTCAGCCGCATCACGCTCCGGCAGGTCCTGCTGTCCGGCCTGGAGGACGTGGTCCGGTTCGGCAAGACCTACGAGCGCTACGAACGCCAGGCCGACGGCCGGATCCGCCTGCACTTCGCCGACGGCTCCAGCGCGGTGGCCGACATCCTGGTCGGCGCCGACGGCGGCACCTCACGCGTGCGCAGGCAGTACCTCCCGCACGCCGAACGCGTCGACACCGGCATCACCACGGCCGCGGGCAAGTTCCCGCTGACCGCCGAGACCCGGCGCCTGCTGGCCCGCCGCCTCACCGACGGCCCGAACAACGTCATCGCGCCCAAGGGCGTCGGCCTGTTCTGCGCCCCGCACGACCTCGGCGAGGCCGCCCCGCGCACGGGCATCGGCGCCACCGAGCACGAGGGCGCCCTCCTGGACAACACCTCCAGCTACATACTGTGGGCGGTCGGCGCCGCCGAAGGCCGCTTCCCCGCCGACCTGGCCGAGCTGACCGGCCCCCAGCTCCAGGCCGCCGTCGCCGGCCTGATCAGCACCTGGCACCCCGACCTGCGCACGCTGATCGAGCGCTCCCACCCCGACACCGTCACCCTGCTGCCGATCCGCACGTCCATCCCGATCGCCGCCTGGGAGCCGACCACCGTCACCCTGCTCGGCGACGCCATCCACAGCATGACCCCCATGCGCGGCATCGGCGCCAACACCGCGCTGCGCGACGCCCGCCTGCTCACCCTCGCCCTGACCGGCGGCGGCGACGAACTCGCGGCCATCGCCCGCTACGAGGAGCAGATGCGCGAGTACGGCTTCGCCGCCGTGCGTGACTCGTTGCGCTCGGCCCACCAGTTCGTCGGCGACAACCGGCTGGCCAGGATGGGCTTCAAGACCTTCCTGCGGACCGTCCAGCGCTTCCCCTCGCTCAAGGCCAAGGTCTTCTCCTGAGCACGGGTCTACTCAGGCCATCCGGCGCCGCCCCTGCGATGGTGGAGCCATGTTCACCCTGCGGGCACGCCGCCTGTTCGACGGCCACGAACTCTACGAGGACCGGGTGGTGACCATCGACGGCGACCGGATCGCCGCGGTCTCCGGCCCCGGCCGCGCGGACCTGGACCTGGGCGCGGCCACGCTCCTGCCCGGCCTCATCGACTGCCACGTCCACCTGGCCTTCGACGCCGGCCCCGACCCGGTCGCCCAGCTCGACCGGCCCGGCCTGGCCACCCGCATGCGCCAGGCCGCCAAGCAGCACCTCCTGGCCGGCGTCACCACCGTCCGCGACCTCGGCGACCGCGACTACATGGCGCTCGGCCTGGGACTCGGCCCCGCCGAAGGACCCGAGATCCTCGCCGCGGGCCCGCCCATCACCACCTCCGGCGGGCACTGCTGGTGGCTCGGCGGCCAGGCCGACGGGGAGTCCGCCGTCCGCGCCGCCGTACGCGAACGGGCCGGGAAGGGCGTGCACGTCATCAAGGTGATGGTCACCGGCGGCCAGATGACCGAAGGCTCGCACCCCCACCGGCTGCAGTACGGCCCCGCCGAATTGACCGCAGCCGTGGCCGAGGCGCACGCCGCCGGCCTGCCCGCCGCCGCCCACGCCCACAGCCCCCAGGGCATCGCCCACGCCCTCCGGGCCGGCTTCGACACGATCGAGCACTGCGCCTTCTGGACCGAGAACTCCGTCGAGCCCGACCCGCGCACCATCGCCGCCCTGGCCGACTCCCCGGTCGTCGTCTCGATGACCGCGGGCATCGTGCCCGTGCCCGGCCTGGAGGTTCCGGCGGAGATCCGGGCGCGCTGGCCGAAGACCGCGGGGGTGCTGCGGGAGTTGTACGCGGCCGGGGTGACGTTCGTGATCGGGAGCGACGCGGGCATCGCCCCCATCAAGCCGCACGGGCTGATGCCCCACGCCGTCCGGCACCTGGTGGACCTGGGGTTCCAGCCGCTGGACGTGCTGCGCGCGAGCACCTCGGTGGCGGCCGGGGCCTGCCGGGTGGGTGCCAGGAAAGGGCGCATCGCGCCGGGTTTCGACGCCGACCTGCTGGCGGTGGCGGGTGATCCGCTGGCCGACGTGACCTCCCTGCTCAGGCCGCTGGCCGTGTACCGGATGGGGCAGAAGGTGTGAACCCCTCCGATCGCTAGAGTGAGCGGCGTGCGGATCGCCCTCCTCGGGCCGCTGCTCGTGTCGGGAGCCGAGATCGGCGGGGCCCGGGTGCGGTCGCTGATCGTCAGGCTGGCGCTCGACCCCGGCCGGGTCGTGCCCGCCGACCGGCTCGCCGGCGATCTCTGGCCCGACGCGGCGCCCGCGCACCCGCAGGCCGCGCTGCAGTCCCTCGTCTCCCGGGCTCGCCGCGAAGCCCCGGGGCTGATCGCCTCCCACCCCTCCGGGTACCGGCTCGACGTGCCCGCCGCCGACGTGGACACCTGGGCGTTCGAACGCCTGGTCCGCGCCGGCGACGCGCACGCGGCCCTCGCCCTCTGGCGGGGTCCGGCGCTGGCCGGGGCGGACGGCCTGCCGTTCACCGTGGCGCCCGCCGCCCGGCTCGAAGAGCTCCGCCTGCAGGCCCTGGCCACCCGCATCGCCGCCGACCTGGCCACCGGCGCCGACGTGCTGGCCGAGCTGGAGGGTCTCATCGCGGCCCACCCCCTGCGGGAGCCCTTCCACGCGCTGCTGGTCCGGGCGCTGGCCGCGAACGGCCGCCCCGCCGAGGCGCTGGCCGCCTACGAGCGGATCCGCGCCGAACTGGACGACCAGCTCGGTGCCGCCCCCGGCCAGGAACTGCGCGCCGCCCACGCCGCCGCCCTGCGCACCGACACCTCTCCGGCGGTTCCTCCCGGCCTGCCCGCCCGCCTGACCAGCTTCGTCGGCCGCGCCGCCGACCTGAGCCGCCTGCGGGCCCTGCTCGGCGGCGCGGACAGGCTGGTGACGCTGACCGGTCCCGGCGGCGTCGGCAAGACCAGGCTGGCGGTCGAGGCGGCGTCCGGGTTCGAGCGGGTCTGGCTGGTGGAGCTGGCCGGCATACCCGGGCGGCAGGAGGACGGGCAGGGCGGCGGGGTGCGGGCGGCTGTGGGGGCGGTGTTGCGGACCGGCGATCCGGTGTCCGCGCTCCGGGGCTCCGGCGCCCTCCTGGTGCTGGACAACTGCGAGCACGTGGTCGAGGACGCCGCCCGGGTCGCCCACTGGCTGCTCGCCGAGGTTCCCGACCTGCGCATCCTCGCCACCAGCCGGGAGCCCCTGGACATCCCCGGCGAGCGCCTCCACCCGCTCCGCCCCCTGGACGAGGCGTCGGCCGTCGCCCTGTTCACCGACCGCGCCGACGCCGCCCGGCCGGGCGCCGACCAGACGGCCGCGGCCAGGGTCTGCGCCGAGCTCGACGGCATCCCGCTGGCCATCGAGCTGACCGCCGCGCGGCTGCGGACCATGCCGCTGCCCGTCCTGATGGACCAGCTGGGCGACCGCCTGAGCTTCCGCGGCAGCCGTACGGCAGAGCCACGGCACCGGACGCTGAGAGCGGTGCTCGACTGGAGCTGGAACCTGCTCGGCGACCGGGAGCGGACCCTGCTGCGCGGGCTGTCGGTGTTCGCCGGCGGCGCGACGGCGGAGGCGGTCACGACGGTGTGCGGGGCGGACCTGGAGACGCTGTCGTCGCTGGTGGACAAGTCCCTGGCCCAGATCTCCGGCGACAGGTACGTGGTGCTGGAGACGATCAGGCAGTACGCCCGGGAGACCGGCGAACTCCCGTACGCGGCCCACGCCCGCTACTACACCGAACTGGCGGAGAAGGCGGAGCCGTACCTCAGGACCGGCGGCCAGCTCGACGCGCTGGCCGTGCTGGACGCCGAGCAGGCCAACCTCGACGCCGCCCTGGAGCACACGGACGAGCCGCTGCGGCTGTTCCTGGCCAGGGTCTGGCCGTGGGTGATGCGCGGGCGGCGGCGGGCGGCGCGGGCGTGGGCGGCGGCGGTGCTGCGGCGGAGCACGCCCCAGGACGGGGAGCTGGCCTACGGGCTGGCCCGGGTGATCGGCGGAGCGGCTCCGGACGAGGTGGTCCGGGAGTCCGGGCATCCGGCGGCGCTGGCGGCCTGGGCGCTGGCCGACCGGCTCGGGCCGCCGGGCGGGGTGATCGAGCTGGCCGAGGAGGGCGTGGCGCGGTTCGGCGAGCATCCGGACGCGTGGATGCGGGCGGCGGTGCGGCTGATGGCGGGCATCGCCCGGTTCGAGTACGGCGAGCCGGGACGGGCGGAAGAACTGCTGCTGCCCGCCCTGGACGGGTTCCGCGCCGTGGGCGACCGGTGGGGGCTGGCGTTCGTTCTGTACTGGCTGTCGCTGGCGGCCGAGAACCGGGGCGACTTCGCGGCCGCGCTGGCCTACGCCGAGCGCTCCGAGCGGCCCGCCGCCGAGATCGGCGGTCTGGAGGCGCTGCCGGGCCCGCTCATGTTCCTGGTACGGCTGGCCCAGCTCCGAGCCCGCTCCGGCGACCTGACCGGGGCCGCCGCGGTCGTGGACCGGGCCTGGCAGGCGGCGCTGAAGGCCGACGACCCGCTCGGCACGGTCAGGGTCCTGCACGCCAAGGGCGAGCTGACCAGGTTGTCCGGCGACCCGGCGACCGCCGCGGCCCTGCTGCGCGAGGCCCTGGCGGTCGCCGCCACGGCCGTGGTCCCGGCGCAGCTGGAGGCGCTGATCAACGTGGAGCTGGCCAAGGTGGCCGACCCCGGCCCGCCGCTTCGCCGCGCGCTGGAACTCATGGAGGGCGGCGAGGACAGAACCGTGCGGGCCACGGTCCTGGAAGCCGCCGCCCACGTGATGGCGGCGCCCGAGGCAGCGGCCCGCCTGCTGGGCGCGGCGGCCAGGCTCCGCGGGGTCCCCGCGTCAGGCGAGGTGGCGGAGCGGTTTCACGGGGAACTGGCGGCGGGGGCGGCGATGCCGAACCCGGAGAGATACGCCATCAGCCCGCTCTCCTCCCCCTGATACCCGACATATCCATCGGGCCGCACCAGGATCACCCCTTCCTGCCCGGGCAGCGGCGGATGCACGCGGACGGCTTCGCCGTACCTCTGGGACGTGTCGGCGAGCAGCAGGAAGTGCGGCCCGCGCTGCGCCTCGAACAGCGCCCCGAACCGTTCGCCGCCCCGCGGCCCGGCCGACAGCGGCGAGTCGAGGTAGGCGAGGTTGAGCTGCTGGGTTTCCTCGTCCCGCTTGAGGTCGCCTTCGCGCAGGAGCCGGGTGCTGAGCCCGAGGACGTGCTCGGCCACGGCCATGCGCTCGCTCTCGTAGGTGGCCAGCAGTTCCTCGGTGTCGGCGGCCAGCTTCCAGCCGAGGTTGTAGGCGTCCTGGACGCCGGTGTTGAGTCCCTGCCCGCCCGCGGGCGCGTGCACGTGCGCGGCGTCCCCGGCCAGGAAGACCCGGCCGGCTCGGAACCGCTCGGCCATCCTGATGTTGACCCGGTACTCGGAGCGCCACACCACCTCCTCGACGATCTCGGGAAAGCCCTCCGCGTCCGGCGCGGTGAACTGGAAGACGTCGGTCCCGGGGATCGGGCACAGGCTGTGGCGCAGGGTTCTGGTCGCCATGTCCCCCCAGACGTGCCAGTAGGACCGGTCGAGCCCGGAAGCCCGCACGTCGGCCACCAGCATGCGCTCGCTGTCGAACGTCTCCCCCGCGAAGCCGACGCCCAGGCGCCTGCGCACGAGACTCCGGCCGCCGTCGGCCCCGACCAGGTAGGCGAACCGCTCCCGCCCGCCGTCCCCGAACACGGCGGTGACGCCGTCGGCGTCCTGCTCGAAGCCGGTCAGCTCGACGCCGAGCTCCACCTCATGCCCCAGGGCGGCCAGCCGGTCGCGCAGGATCCGCTCGGTGCGCCACTGCGGCTGCATGATCAGGTTCGGGTACGGCACCGCCGCCGAGGGCTCCTTGATCTCGCTCATCCGCCCCTCCCAGACCACCTCCCCCTCGGCCCAGCTGCGGATGGGCGGATAGGTGGAGCCGGTGGCCAGGATCTCGTCGATGACGCCGAGGTCGTCGAAGACCTCCAGGGTGCGCGGCTGCAGGCCCTTGCCGCGCACGCCGGTCGGGTGGGCGGGCGAGCGGTCGATGACGCGGAAGGGGACGCCGCGCCTGGCCAGGTCGACGGCGAGGGTGAGTCCGGTCGGGCCGGCGCCCGCGATCAGCACGTTTTTCATGGCTGACACCCTGACGTGGCCTTCTGCCAAATCTCTGTTATCTGCTGTCACTAGGGTGTTCCGCATGTTGCCGCAGTTCGCCGCCGCGGAGGCCGTCCGTTGACGGTCATCCGCGTCCATGGTGTCAAGGGGCCGACGGTCGCCCCCTTCGAGCTCTTCTTCGACCTCGTCTACGTCTTCGCCGTCACCCAGCTCTCCCATCTGCTGCTCTCCCACCCGTCCCTGAGCGGCGCCGCGCAGGCGCTGTTCCTCACGCTGGCCGTGTGGTGGGCCTGGATGTACACCTCCTGGACCACCAACTGGTGCAGCCCCGACCACCCGGTCATCCGGATCCTGCTCGGCTTCCTGATGGCGTGCAGCCTGGTGATGGCGGCGGCGATCCCGGAGGCGTTCGGGGAGCGCGCCCTGTGGTTCGCGCTGGCCTACGTGGCGATCCAGTGCATCAGGACGGCGGTGGTCACCTGGGCCACCGCCGGGCACGCGGTGCAGCGCGTGTTCATCCGGGTGGGCTTCTGGTTCGTCCTCTCGGCGGTCTTCTGGATCGCCGGCGCCCTCGTGGACGACGTCACCCTGCGGGCGGTGTTGTGGATCGTCGCGCTCCTGCTCGACTACGGCGCCCCGATGATCGGCTTCCCCACGCCGGTGCTGGGCCGCTCGTCGACCACCGACTGGCAGATCAACGGCGCCCACATGGCCGAGCGCTGCCAGCTGTTCATCATCATCGCCCTCGGCGAGTCGATCCTGATGACCGGCGCCACGCTGGCCGGGGGCCAACCGAGCGCGGGCACGCTGGCCGCGTTCACCATCTGCCTGATGGGCAGCGTCGCCATGTGGTGGGTGTACTTCGACGTGACGGCCGACCTGGCCGCCGAGCACATCGAGAACTCCGACGACCCCGGGCGGCTGGGCCGTGACGCCTACACCTACGCGCACATCCCGATGGTGCTCGGCATCATCGTCTCGGCCGTCGGCGACGAGCTGGTCATCGCCCACCCGGGCGGCCACTCCACACCGTGGACCGTGCTGATGGCGCTGGGCGGGCCGGCGTTGTACCTGGCCGGGCACACGCTGTTCAAGCGCCTGGTCTTCGGCAGGCTCTCGCCCAGCCGCCTGACGGCCATCGGCCTGCTCTGCGCGGCCGGGATCGTGGCCATCCTGGTGCCCGCGATCCCGCCGGTGGCGCTGAGCTCGATCGCGCTGGCGATCCTGGTCATGGTGGCCGTGTGGGACACCCGCTCCTACCGGAGGCTGCCGGCCGCCGGATAAATCTCCGGCTTCGACCTGCTGGAGTGCACCGATCTGGACGAGGCGCTGATCCGCGTCACCGGCGACTGGAGCCTCGCCGAGGACTGCGCGCAGGAGGCGCTGGCGACGGCGCCGGCACGCTGGCCCGGCGAGGGCGTGCCGGGCAATCCCGGCGGCCGGCTGATGACCGTGGCCCGCAACCGCGCGCTGGACGTGCTGCGGCGGGCCACGATCGAGCGGCGGAAGTTGCGGGAGCTGGCGGTGCCGGCGCTGGGCGCGGTGCCGAGGCCGGGATCCCCTACCGGGTGCCCGCGGGGGCGGCGCTGGACGAGCGGCTGCCCGGTGTGCTGGCCGTGCTCTACCTGCTGTTCACCCAGGGGTACAACCCCGACGGGGAGCCGGCCTTCGCCAAGGAGGCGATCCGGCTGGCCAGGTTGCCGGCCCGTACGCGCTGCAGGCCCGGATCGCCGCCTGTCATGCCACGGCGCCTTCGGTCGAGGGGACCGACTGGCGGCGGATCGCGGGGTGTTACGACGAGCTTCTGCGCGTCCTGCCGAGTCCGGTGGTCGAGCTGAACCGGGCGGTGGCGCACGGGTACGCGTTCGGGCCGCGGGCCGGGCTGGCGCTGCTGGCCGGGTTGCGCGCGGGCGGGGCGTTGAAGGACTACCCGCTGCTGGTGGCGGCCGAGGCCGACCTGACCGCCTGCGCGGGTGACCGGGAGCGCGCCGCCGTACTCTTCCGTGAGGCCGCGGCGCGCACGGACGGCGAGGCCGAGCGCCGCGCGCTCCTGGAGCGGGCCGCCGAGCTGTAAAGATCTCTCGACTACCGCGTATCTTGGGAGTCGAGAGAGGGAGGCCGGCGTGGACCTGCGGCGGGAGCTGAGCGAGGAAGTCCAGGCGAACCAGACGGCGGTGGACGCCTTCGACGAGGCGGCCGCCGCCTACATGGGCGTCAACCGCACCGACCTGCGCTGCCTCGACCTGCTGGGCAGGACGGACGCGATGACGCCGACCCGGCTCGGCACCGCCCTGGGGCTGACCACGGGCAGCGTCACCGCGATGCTCGACCGGCTGGAGAAGCTCGGCTACCTGACCCGCTCCCCCGACCCGGGCGACCGGCGGAAGGTGATCGTGCGGGCCACCCCGATGGCGGCGGAGAAGTCACAGGTCGTCTACGGCCCGGTCGCCGAGGAGGGCGCCCGGTTCCTGGCCGGGTACACCGACGAGCAGGTCGCGCTGCTGCTCGGCTTCACCCGGCGCGCCCGGGAGATGTACGACCGGCAGCTCGCTCGCGTAACGGCGCTAGCTGCGGAAAAGCGACCGGCCAAGCGCTGATCTTCCGTAAGCGTCCGCGATACGCCAGTGTTGGGGCGTGACGACTGAGACCAGAGGCAGCGACTTCGCGCGCCTAGCTCGCAGAATCACGGACGCCGGCCTGCTGGACCGGCGTCCCGTGTATTACGCCGTACGGCTGAGCCTGGCGACCATCGCGTTCCTCGGCGGCTGGGCGCTGTTCCTGTGGGTGGGCGACTCGTGGTGGCAGATGGCGGTCGCCGTCCTGCTCGCGGTCGTCTTCACCCAGTTCGGCTTCCTCGCCCACGACCTGGGACACCGGCAGGTCTTCCGCACCCGGCGGCCGAGCGAGATCGCCGGACGGCTGGTGGGCAACCTCGGCGTCGGGCTCGGCTGGGGCTGGTGGACCGACAAGCACAACCGCCACCACGCCAACCCCAACCACGAGGATCACGACCCGGACGTCTCCCCGGCGGTCATCGTCTGGTCGACGGAGCAGGTCGAGCGGAGTCGCGGCCTGCCGCGCTTCATCGCGAAATATCAGGCGTTCTGGTTCTTTCCGCTGCTCACCCTCGAAGCCTGGCACCTTCACGTCGCCAGCTTCAAATCGCTGCTGAAACCCAGCATGCGCAACCGGGGCCTGGAGGCGACCCTGCTCCTCGCCCACTGCGCCTGGTACTTCGGCCTGGTCTTCACCGTGCTGCCCTTCGGCAAGGCCCTGCTCTTCCTGGTCATCCACCAGGGCGTCTTCGGCGTCTACCTGGGCTGCACGTTCGCCCCCAACCACAAGGGCATGCCCATCCTGAGCGGCGACGACAAGCTCGACTTCCTGCGCAAGCAGGTGCTGACCTCGCGCAACGTCCACGGCGGCTGGTTCACCGACATCGCGCTGGGCCAGCTCAACTACCAGATCGAGCACCACCTCTTCCCCCACATGCCCGCGCCCAACCTGCGCCGCGCCCAGCCGATCGTGGAGCAGTACTGCGCCGAACTCCGCGTGGACTACCTGGCCACCGGCCTCGTCGACTCCTACGGCCAGGCCCTGCGCCACCTGCACGAGGTCGGCGCCGCGCTCCGCCGTCCCCCGGCGGAGCGCGCGTCCCTCCCCTAGCCGCGTCCCTCTTCCTCTTGAAGCCGGCGCAGCAATCCGTCGCGCCGCGCCTCCAGCTCGGCGATGATCTGATCCTGGTCGTCGGCCAGTTCCAGCATTTGGGAGCGCTCGACCAGGTCGGTCGCTCCCATGTCCCCGATCTGCTCCCGCAGTTCCCTCGTCGACTGGCGCAACCTGGCCAGATCGTCCTCGACGTGCCGGAGCTCCTCCTTGATGGTCATGAACCTGACTTACCCATCCAGCAGCGCGGCCGTACACAATGGGCGCATGCGCAGGCTCCAGTCGAGTACATGGGTGTCGATCGCCGTGATCGTGGTCCTGGTGACAGGGACGCTGCTCACCGCCCTGTTCAAGCCTGAGCTCCAGCCGAACGGCCTCGACATCCTGCTTCCCGCGCTCTCCAGCGTCGCGCTGGTGCTCCGCCGGCGCTTCCCCGTGGCCGCGCTGCTGGTCATCGCGGTCTGCACGGCCATCTACTACCCCTACGCCACGCTGGACGGGCCCATGCTGGTCGTCTTCCTCGTGGCCTTGTACAGCGCCGGCGACCAGGGCCACGTGATCCCGGCGGTCGCGACCGGCGCCGCCCTGCTGCTCGCGATGGGCCTCGGCGAGACGGGCGAGGTGCGGCACGTGGACGACACCCAGTTCGCGATGATCGGCGGCTGGGTCGTGGCCGCCGTCGCCTTCGGCGGCGTGACCATGAACCGGCGCGCCTACCAGCGCGAGGCCGAGCAGCGCGCCCTCGACGCCGAGCACACCAAGGAGGAGGAGGCCAGGCGGCGCGAGACCGAGGAGCGGCTGCGCATCGCCCGTGAGCTCCACGACGTCCTGGGTCACAACATCTCCATGATCAACGTGCAGGCCGGGGCGGCGCTGCACGGGCTGAAGAAGCGGCCGGAGGACGCCGAGGCGGCGCTGCGCGCGATCAAGGAGACGAGCAAGGAGACGCTGCGGCAGCTCAGGACCACGCTCGGAGTGCTGCGGCAGGTGGACGAGGCGGCGCCGACCGCCCCCGCCGACAGCCTGAGCCGCCTCGACGAGCTGGTGCAACGGTCGGGGCTGCGGGTGAACCTGCTGGTGGAGGGCACGCCCGCCGAGCTGCCCGCGCAGGTGGACCTGGCCGCCGCCCGGATCATCCAGGAGTCGCTGACGAACGTCTCCCGGCACTCAGGGACCGACCAGGCAACAGTCGCCGTCACCCACGAGTCCGGAAATATCGTGATCAGGGTGGAGGATGACGGCCCGGGCGCCGCCTACTCCGAGGGCAGCGGCTTCGGCGTCCAGGGCATGCGCGAACGAGCCACCGCCCTCGGCGGCACGCTGGAAGCCGGCCCCCGTCCGCAAGGCGGGTTCTCCGTCGAGGCCAACCTGCCGCTGGCCGTACCGCAAGCACACCCCGAGCACGGGTCCGGCCGGGCCGTACCCGAACCACAGGATGGAAAGCGATGATTCGCGCACTGCTCGCCGACGACCAGACCCTGGTCAGGGCCGGATTCCGGTCGATTCTCACCGACGAGGACGACATCGAGGTGGTCGGCGAGGCCGCCAACGGCGTGCAGGCCGTCGCGCAGGCCCGCGAGCTGCGCCCCGACGTCGTGCTCATGGACATCCGCATGCCCGAGCTCGACGGGCTGGAGGCCACCAACCAGATCGTCACCGACGCCCGGATGGACGGCGTCCGGGTGATCATCCTGACCACGTTCGACCTGGACGACTACGTGTACGGCGCGCTCAAGGCGGGCGCCAGCGGCTTCCTGGTCAAGGACACGGAACCGGCCGAGCTGATCCACGCCGTGCGCGTCGTGGCCAGGGGCGACGCGCTGATCGCGCCGTCGGTCACCCGCCGGCTGATCGCCGAGTTCGCCGGCCGGGTCAAACGCCCCGAGCCGGGCCCCGAGCTCAACGCGCTGACCGAACGCGAGCGCGAGGTGATGGTGCTGGTGGCCGCGGGCCTGTCCAACGACGAGATCGCCGAACGCCTGGTGCTCAGCCCCGCCACGGTGAAGACGCACGTCAGCCGCATCATGACCAAGCTGCGCATGCGCGACCGGGCCCAGCTCGTCGTGCTCGCGTATGAGGCGGGCATGATCACCCCGGGGTGGCTTACTCCCTGAGATGTACGGCAGGCGGCGGGCCGACCGCCAAAGTTGTACGACCGGTGCCCGCCGCGGACTGACGCCCCGGACCCAGGTGTACCGGGACTCTCTACGGTATGGAAACGGTAGAGCTCGCCCGGTTGCAGTTCGCGTTCACCGCGGGAGCGCATTTTCTGTTCGTCTCCCTGACACTGGGCCTGGTCACGCTGGTGGCGATCATCCAGACCTGGGCGACGGTACGGCGCAGCCCGGTGCACATGCGGATGACGCGCTTCTGGGGGCAGCTCTACATCATCAACTACGCGATGGGCATCGTCACCGGCATCGTGATGGAGTTCCAGTTCGGCTTGTCGTGGAGCGGGCTGACGGACTTCGCGGGCAACGCCTTCGGCGCCTCGCTGGCGATCGAGACGCTGGTCGCCTTCTTCATCGAGTCGACGTTCCTCGGCTTGTGGATCTTCGGCTGGAACCGACTGAACCGCTGGGCGCACCTGGCGGCGATCTGGATCGTCGCGCTGACCGCGTACGCCTCGGCGTTCTGGATCCTGATCTCCAACGGTTTCCTGCAGAACCCGGTCGGCCACAAGATGACGAACGGCAAGCTCGAGCTGATCGACTTCGGCGCGATGGTGGCCAACCCGTTCGCGCAGGTCGCCTTCGGGCACGTGATGAGCGCGGCGATGATCGTGGGCGGCCTCTTCATGGCCGGGGTGAGCGCCTACCACCTGCGCAGGCGCACCGTCGACCAGGACGTCTTCCGCAAGTCGCTGCGGATCGGGATCACGCTGGCGCTGCCGGCGACGATGATCACCGCGGCGTACGGCTCGATGAGCATCGACATGCTGCAGCCCGCCAAGGACGCCGTCTGGCTGAACTCGGCGGAGAAGATGGCGCAGGTGCAGGCCGAGATGGTGGCGCGGTTCGGCCCGGGTGACTATCTGCCGCCCGCCGGGTGGGTGCAGGTCTCGGGCGTCCTGATGCTGGCGCTGCTCGCGGTGATGTTGTTCTTCTCGGCGGTGAGCTTCCTGATCATGTGGTTCCGGCCGGTGGTGACCGGGTTCCGGCTCTGGCACTGGCTGCTGATGCTCATGATTCCGGTGCCGTTCGTCACGATGATCGCGGGGTGGATCTTCCGGGAGGTGGGCCGGCAGCCGTGGGTCGTCTACGGGCTGCTGAAGACCTCCGACGCGATCTCGCCCGTCAGCGAGGGGCAGATGCGCCTGTCGTTGATCATCTTCACCGCCGTCTTCAGCGCGCTGATCGTGGTCAACTACTGGCTCATGGCCCGCCAGGCCCGCCGCGGCCCGGACGAGGCCGCGCTCGGCGCCGCCGAACAACCCTCCGTGCCCCAGCAGCCTGCCCTGAGCCTCTGAGAGGAGAGCCGATCATGGAATTCGTCATTCTGGGCTTCTTCGCCGTCGGCTACCTGATCCTGGCCGGAGCCGACATCGGGATCGGGATGCTGCTGCCCTACCTCGGGCGGACCCCGGCGGAGCGCCGCGAGGTGATCGCCGCGATCGCCCCCTTCTTCCTGGGCAACGAGGTGTGGCTGGTCTCGACGGCCGGCGTGCTGGCCGGGCTGTTCCCGCACGTGGAGGGCACGCTGATGGGCGGGCCCAACTTCCTGGCGGTGGTGGGTCTGGTGACCGCCTGGATCGTGCGGGACATGGGGCTGTGGCTGCGCGGGCGGCTGCCCGGGGCCCGCTGGCAGGCGTTCTGGGACGGCGCGATCGTCGCGGGAAGCTGGGGGCTGGCGCTGGCGTGGGGCACGCTGCTCAGCTCCATCCTGATCGGGGCCTCCTGGCCGCTCGCGATCCTGCCGGCGGCGGCGGTGGCGGCGCTGTTCGCCATGCACGGGCTGGCCTTCGCCTCGCTGCGGCTGACGGGTGAGCTGCGGGCCAGGGCCAGGGTGCTGTCGCCGGGCGCGGAGTGGCACACGTACCTGCTGACCGCGGGGGTGCTGACGGCGGTCGGCATCCTGGCGGGCTTCCGGCTGCCGCTGGAACCGGTCAACGCCTGGCTGGTGCCGGTGATCCTGATCATCATCCCGTTCCTGGTGGCGTCACAGGCGTGGGTCTGGTGGGTCTTCCGCCACCGGGTGACCGGTCCGTCCTACCTTTAACCCATGAAGGTAAGAGAACTGCGACTTGTCGTCACCGCTGAGGACTACGAGGCGGCCGTCCGCTTCTATCGTGACTCGCTCGGCCTGCCCGAGCGCGAGGCATACAACTCCCCCGACGGGAGGGTGACCATCTTGGAGGCGGGCCGGGCCACGCTGGAGATCGCCGATCCGAACCAGGCCGACTTCATCGACGAGGTGGAGGTGGGCCGGCGGGTGGCCGGTCACATCAGAGTGGCCTTCGAGGTCGGCGACTCGGCCGCCGTCACCAGGGAGCTGACCGATGCGGGCGCCACCCTGATCGCCGAGCCCGTCCGGACCCCGTGGAACTCCCTGAACTCCCGCCTGGAAGGCCCGGCGGGACTCCAGCTGACCTTGTTCGAGGAACTGGGCTGACCACCCCCGGGGCCGGGCGGCCCCCTCCAACCGCCCGGCCCATCCTCGTCAGACCGGCAGGTGGACATGCACGCAGATGTCGATGTCGGTCGTGGCGAACGCCACCAGCTCCTGGGCCATGGCAGTGACCCGCTCGGCGAGCTCGGGGGCGTCCGCGGCCAGCTCGTCACTGACCCACTGGTAGGTGATCGCGGCATCGGCGTAGTCGGCCGGGACGAGGACCATCTTCTTCATCTCGATCGGCAGCGGCCCGACGGTCGGCAGGCCGAGCACCGGCCACGGGATCGGCGGGAACTTGATCCGCGGCGGCGTGCCGCACCAGTCGTCGGCGATCTCGCGCACGTACGCGGCGACCTCGGCCTCGGCTTCCTTGGGGTCCTCCGCGAAGCGGATCCGGTTGAGGAGGTAGGCGGCGTTGGCCTCGGTGACCAGCGCGGCGAGGTTGGGGCTGGGCTCGGGGCCGAACGCCTCCGCGATCATCTTGCGGGCCGGCGCCGCCTGGCCGCGGCGGCGCAGCAGGCGCAGGAACTCTTTGCTCACGGTCGTCATCTTCTTCTCCATGCCTGGAGCCTGCGCCCGTGACCGCGCCCGCGCATGAGTAGCCCCTACTCAGTCCGCCAGGAAGTCGCGGATGAGCGGGAGCGGGTCGCGGATGTCGGTGCGCAGGTCCAGGGCGATCTGGCGGCGCGTGCTCGGCGGGGGCCTGCCCGCACGCTCGTACTCGGCGCCGTTCCGGGTGAAGGCCGTCAGAGGTTCCCTCCGCCGGTCGCGTCGAGCGTGGTGCCGGTGATGAAGGCGGCGTCGGGCGAGGCGGCGAAGGCGACCACGCCGGCGATGTCGTCCACCTGGCCGATCCTGCCGACGGCGTGGCGGCCGGCCGCATACGCCTCCATGTCCGGGTTGCCGCGCAGCCAGCCGGCGTTCATGTCGGTGTCGATGATCCCCGGGGCGACGTTGTTGACCGTGATGCCGCGCGGGCCGAGCTCCTTGGCCAGGGCGAGGGTGAACACCTGGACCGCGCCCTTGGTCATCGAGTAGGCGATGCTCTCCGGGAAGGCGATCCGGGTGACGCCGGAGGTGATGTTGACGATCCGCCCGCCGTCCGGGATGAGCGGCAGGAGGCGCTGGGTCAGGAAGAACAGGTCGCGCACGTTGACCGCGAAGACCCGGTCGAAGCCGTCGAGTGACTCTTCGGCGAGGGACTTGCCGGTGCCGATGCCGGCGTTGTTGACCAGGACGTCGAGGGTGGGTGTGGCCTGCCGTACCTGCTCGGCGAGGAACTCGACCGCGCCGGGTGTGCCGAGGGTGGCCTGGACGGCGAAGGCGCCGTTGCCGGCCTGCTCGACGACCTCGCGGGCGGCGTCGGCGTCCTGGCTGTAGTGCACGGCCACGCGATAGCCCTCCTTGGCCAGCCGCAGCGCGCTCGCGCGGCCGATTCCCCTGCTCGCCCCGGTGACGAGGGCAGTCTTCATGGCGTCCAACCTTTCTTTAGCGATCGATACAAAAACCATAACATAGCGATCGCTATAGAATGTCGGCCATGGCGAGACAACGAGCCTTCGACCGGGACGCGGCCCTCGACAGCGCCCTGCGCGCCTTCTGGCGCCACGGCTACGAGGCCACCTCCGTGGCCGAACTGACCCAGGTCATGGGCATCCGCCCCCCGAGCCTGTACGCGGCCTTCGGCGACAAGCGGCGGCTGTTCGAGGAGGTGGTCCACCGCTTCCGTGACGTCTACGGCGCCTTCACCGGCCGCGCCCTGACCGAGGAGCCCACCGGCAGGCAGGCCATCGAACGCGTCCTGCGGGAGACCGCCGTGGCCTACACCGACCCCGCGCACCCGCCCGGCTGCCTGATCATCACCGCCGCGACCAACTGCGGACCGGAATCGGCCGAGGTCGAAGAGCTCCTTCGCGGCTTCCGCACGGCGGCCAAGGCGGCGTTCGAAGCCCGCATCCGCGACGACGTGAACGCCGGGATCCTTCCCGCGGACACCGACACCGCCGCGCTGGCCACCTTCTACGCCGCGGTGATCCAGGGCATGTCCACCCAGTCCCGCGACGGCGCTACCAGGGAACACCTGGTCAAGGTCGCCGAACTGGCGATGACGGCCTGGCCCGCACCCGAGGTGACCACGGTACGGTGAACGGCATGAGGAGCCGGCTGTCCACCGCGTTCCTCCTCGTGCTGTCCTCGATCTTCCTGGCCGGCGGGCTGCCCGCGCAGCACGTCCTGGCGATCTCCGCCCAGGTGGCCATCGCACCGGCCGAGCCCGGCGGGCACCGGCAGGCCGCGCCCCAGCCGGTCAAGCCGAAGGCCGCGGCCGACACCGGCACACACCACGGCTTCGGCGGCCTCGCCGTACCTCCCGCACGCGCGCACGAGGTACGCCTGGCCCGCGGCACGGCGCGGACCCTCCGCGAGCACCGCGCGCCGAAGACCGGGCCGCGCACGGCGCACCCGGCCCGCGCGCCACCCCTCCACAGGGTTTGACGTCCCTTTTTCCCGACCGAGGCGCCCATGAGGCGCCTCGGTGTCAAGCCTGTGGAGGCTCCCATGAAACGTGCGCCCTTGTGGCGTGCGGTGGCGGCGCTGGCCGTCATCGCGACCTCGTTGTTCCTGGCTTTCACCATGTCGCCGCGGCTGGGGCTGGACCTGCGCGGCGGCACCCAGCTCGTGTTCGAGGCGGGCGACACGCCCACCGTCAAGGCGGACGCCGCCGCCACCGACCGGGCGGTGCAGGTGCTGCAGCGCCGCGCCGACGCGCTCGGCGTCGTCGATCCCACCCTGGTCCGCTCCGGCGAGAAGCGGATCATCGTCGAGCTGCCCGGCGTGCTCGACTCGCGCAAGGCCGTCGACGTGATCGGGCGGACCGCGCAGCTGTCGTTCCACGCCGTCGAGGGCGTGGACACCACCGGCAAGGGCCTGCCGGACGAGCAGGGGCAGCGGCTCGCGCTCGGGCCCGCCGTCATCAGCGGCGACGGCGTCACCGACGCCGGGGCCCGCACCGACCCGCAGCAGGGCCCCGGATGGTTCGTCACGGTCGACTTCCGCGAACCCGCCGCCTGGCAGAAACTGACCGGCGAGGCCGCCTGCCAGCCGATGGGCGATCCCAAGCGGCGCGTGGCGATCGTGCTCGACAACAAGATCATCTCCTCGCCCGGGGTGGTCCAGGAGACGCCGTGCCGGGCCGGCCAGAGCGGCGGCCGTACCACGATCACCGGCGACTTCACCGCGCAGGAGGCCACCGACCTGTCCGTGCTGATCAAGGGCGGGTCGCTGCCGGTGCCGCTGACCGTCGTCGAGCAGCGCACGGTCGGCCCCACGCTGGGCGCCGACGCCATCACCGCCAGCGCCAAGGCCGCCGTCGTCGGCGTGGCGCTCACCGCAGTGTTCATCATCGTGATCTACCGGCTGGTCGGCCTGCTCGCCGCCGTCGCGCTGGCCGTTTACGCGCTCATCTCGTACGCCGCGCTCGTGGCGCTGGGCGCCACGCTCACGCTGCCCGGCCTGGCCGGTTTCGTGCTGGCCATCGGCATGGCCGTGGACGCCAACGTGCTGGTCTTCGAGCGAGCCCGGGAGGAGTACGGCGCCGCCGGCGCGATCCGCGCCAAGGGTCCCAAGGCGGCCGGGCTCGGCCAGGCCCTCAACCGGGGCTTCAAGCACGCCTGGAGCGCCATCGCCGACTCCAACGTCACCACTCTGATCGCCGCCGGGCTGCTGTTCTGGCTGGCGTCCGGGCCGGTCAAGGGCTTCGGCGTGACGCTCTCGATCGGCGTGCTGGCCTCGCTGGTCTCCGCCCTGCTGATCACCCGCGTGCTGGCGCAATGGATCATCGACCGGGTGCCGCCGAAGGTCTCCGGCCTCGGCTCGGTGGGCCGGATCCGGATCTGGCTCACCGCGCGCAACCCGGACCTGATGGGCCGGCGCCGCCTCTGGTCGGCGGTGGCCGTGGGCCTGCTGGCCGTGGCCTTCGCCGGGCTGGCCGTCAAGGGGCTGAACTTCGGCGTCGAGTTCACCGGCGGGCGCATCGTGGAGTTCGCCACCAGCAGGCCGGTCACGGCCGACGCGGCCAGGAAGCTCGTCGCCGAGGCGGGCTTCCCCAACGCGGTCGTGCAGTCGGCCGGCAACGCCATCTCGGTGCGGACCGGGCAGATCAGCGGCGACGACGTGGCGAGGATCCAGCAGGCGCTGGGCGACGGGGTCACCAAGCAGCGCGAGGAGCTGATCGGCCCGTCCCTCGGCGAGGAACTGCGGCGCAACGCCCTGATCGCGCTCGCGGTGGCGCTGGCCATGCAGCTCGGCTACCTGGCCGTGCGCTTCCGGTGGACGTTCGGCGTGGCGGCGGTGGCCGCCCTGTTCGTGGACGCCGCCGTGGTACTGGGTGCCTTCGCCTGGATGGGCAAGCCGATCGACGGGGTGTTCCTGGCGGCCATGCTCACGATCGTGGGGTACTCGATGAACGACAAGGTGGTGGTGTTCGACCGGGTGCGGGAGATGTGGACGGCCCAGCGCGCGGCGCCGTTCGCGCAGGTGGTGAACGGGGCGATCCTGCAGACCGTGCCGCGGACCGTCAACACCGGGCTCGGCGCGCTGTTCATCCTGGCCGCGCTGGCGTTCTTCGGCGGCGACTCGCTGCGGGACTTCGCGATCGCGCTGCTCATCGGCATCGTCGTGGGCACGCTGTCGTCGTCGTTCGTCGCCGGGCCCGCGGCTATCGAGCTGGAGCGGCGCAGCAAGAAGGCGCCGCCGGAGCCGCCCAAGCCGCGTGCCCGCCGTACCAGGGAGGGGTCGGGGGCCGTGGTTTAGCGGCTCATCCTGGCGGCCAGGGCCGCGCCGACGCGCTGGACGTGGGCGTCGTCGGCGGGGTCCAGGCCGGTCAGGGCGGCGACCCTCCTGAGGCGGTAATCCACGGTGTTCGGGTGCAGGTGCAGCGCCCGCGCGGTGGCCCGGCGGGAGCGGCCGCAGCGCAGGTGGGCCGCCAGCGTGGCCAGCAGCTCCGGGTGGGCGTCCAGCGGGTCCAGGAGGGCGGCCAGCTCGCGGGAGGCGGCGGTCGGGCGGGTGAGCTGGTACTCCAGCAGCACGTCCGACAACCGGTACAGGCCCGGGCCGCGGCCGAACCAGCCGGCCACCTCCAGCACCTCGCGGGTCTGGCGCAGCCGCTCCGGCACCTCCGCGGGCACGGCGAGCGCGGCGGCGGCCGTCACCGGGCTCCTGGCCGCCTCCGCCAGCCGTACGACGAGGTGTTCCAGGCGCTCCCACGGGCCGGACCACGGCAGGAGCGCGGCGCCCGCCGGGCGGTCGAAGAGCGTGCCCGGCGCGAACGCCTCGAGTTCGCGTTCGATGCGGTGCAGCTTGCGCCGCGTGGCCAGGGCGCCGCCGTCGCCCGCCGTCAGGCAGACGACCGTGTAGGCGGGGGCCAGGCCCTCCACATGCTGGCCGTTGAGCAGCGCGGACAGCAGCCGGTGCCGCTCGTCGCGCTCCTCGGCCGACACCCTGCCGCGTTCGTCGAAGTAGGCGGCGGTCACCACCTCGGTGACCCGGCGCGTGTAGGCGAGGATCAGCTCGGTGCAGGCCAGCACGTCGGGCAGGTCCTCGGGCC
Organism: Nonomuraea typhae; assembly: GCF_009760925.1. GTDB lineage: Bacteria > Actinomycetota > Actinomycetes > Streptosporangiales > Streptosporangiaceae > Nonomuraea > Nonomuraea typhae. Next base: position 146,402 of record NZ_VRLV01000006.1, on the reverse strand, counting down.
GGGCGTGGGCGGTCAGCGCCCGCCAGGTCTCGGCGAAGGCCAGGTGGTAGGCGGCGACGAGGGCGCCGGGCGGCATGCCCTGCTGGGCGCCTCTGATCGCGGTCTCGGTCACCCGCCCGCCGGGGTCGGCGGGGACCGCGCGGTCGCGCAGGGCCCGTGCCAGTGCCAGAAGGTTCTCCTCGACGACCATGACGAGGTCGTGGGCCAGTTCCCCGGCCGGCAGCTCGCGGTACTGCTCGACCTCGGCCGTCAGCCGGGCCACGAGCACCCCGGCCAGCCGGGCCCGCTCGCGCGCCAGCCGGCGGTGCACCGGCTCGCCGCCGATCGTCAGCTCGTTGTCACCGGTCACAATGAACTCTGCGTATCGCTCCAATGGATTCCACGGTCCGGCCATTCAACTATGTAACGCATGACAACGGCCAGGGTAGGGCTGGTGGAGAAGGCGAGCTTCTTCGCCGGCAATGTGGGCAACATCGTGTTCAGCACGACGATCAACGCGTTCCTGCTGATCTATCTGACGGACGAGATCGGCCTGGCCGCCGCCGCGGTGGGCACGCTCTTCCTCGTCGCGCGCATCGTCGACGGCGTCAGCGACCCCGTGATGGGCTACGTGGTCGACCATCTTCCGGTCACCCGGTGGGGCCGCTTCCGCACCTATCTGCTGGTCGGCGGTGGCATCGGGGCGGTCAGCTTCGTCGCGCTCTTCCTGGCCCCGGCGTGGTCGCCCGCGCCGCTGGCCGCGATCTGGATCGCGTACCTGCTGTGGGGCTTCGCCTTCGACCTCATGGACATCCCGCTCAACTCGCTCATCCCGGCCATGGCCACCGACCCTGCCGACCGCCGCCTGCTGTCGGGCATCAAGGCGTTCGCCTACCTGTTCGGCGGCGCCGTCCTCACCGCGGTGGCCCTGCCGCTGGCCGACCGCCTCGGCTGGCCGGCGTTCGTGATCGGCGTCGCCGCCGTCTCCCTGCTGTTCACCGCGCTCGCCGCGGCCAAGGTGCGCGAGCGGGTCACGCCGCTGCGCGAGGAGCGGTACGGCTGGCGGGACCTGGCCAGGATGCTCGGGGCCAACCGGGCGGTGCTCGTCCTGCTCGGCACCGTCGTGGCGCTGACCGCGGCCGGAGGGGCGCGCAGCGCGGGCATGGCCTACTACTTCACCTACTTCGTCGGCGACCGGAGCCTGATCGGCGTGGCCGCGCTGGCCACGGTGATCCCGACCGCCCTCGGCACGATCGTCTTCCCCTGGCTGGCGCGCTTCTTCGGCTACAAGGCCACGTTCATCGGCGCCCTCGTGCTGGAGGCGGCGGCCATCGGCACGATCCTGGTCATCCCCGCCACCGGCTGGCCGATGGCCCTGGCGGCGCTCGGCCTGACCGCGTTCGGCGGCGGCGGCGCGCTCACCATGATCTACGTGGTCGTGGCCGAGCTCGTGGACTACGTCGAATGGCGGCACGGCTACCGCGTCGAAGGCGCGATGGCCTCGCTCGGCTCGTTCGCCGCCAAGGCCGGCGGCGGGATCGGCGCGGCGCTGACCGGCTACACGCTCGCGCTCACCGGCTACCTGGCCGGCCAGGAGCAGACCGCCGGCGGCCTGCACGGCATCGTGCTGGCCCAGTCGCTGCTGCCCGGCGCGCTGGCGCTGCTGGCCGCGCTGGTCTTCGCCCTGTACCCCATCTCCCGGCAATTGGCCACGCGGGTGGCCGGCGAGCTGGCACTCAGGAGGGAGTCCGATGCCCTTTCCGCCCGGTAGGTGGCGTGGCCGGTGGATCTGGTCACCCCGCCCGGCGATCCACCCGGCCGCGCGCGGCGCGCTGCTGCCGGAGGCGTACGACCGGCGGGTGATGTTCCGGCGCAGCTTCACCCTCCCGGCCGTCCCGGAGAGCGCGCCGTTCCGGGTGACGGCCGACTCCCGCTACGTCCTCTACGTCAACGGCGCCGAGCTGGCCCGCGGCCCCGTGCGGCACGGCCCGCGCACCCTGTACTACGACCACGGCGACGCCGCCCCCGCCCTGCGCCCTGGCCGCAACACCGTGGCCGTCCTGGCCCGCTTCTACGGCCACGCCACCCCGTGGTGGGAACCGTCGCCGCCGACGTTCACCCTCGGCGGCGGCTGCCTGGTCGCCGAACTGCTGCTGGGCCCAGAATGGCTGGCCACCGACGCCACCTGGCTCTGCCACGACTCCCCCGCCTGGACCCCGGCCGCGCCCCGGCACCACCTGCTCTCCCAGCTTCCGGAGATCTTCGACGCCCGCGCGTTCGATCCGTCGTGGACGCTGCCCGGCCACGACGACAGCGCCTGGCAGCCCGCCCGCGTCCTCGAGGCACGGGCCGTGGTCGGCGGCGAACCCGACTCCCGCCCGCCCTCCGACCCGTTCGGCCCGCTCCTGGCCCGGCCGCTGCCCCCGCCGACGGCCGAGGTACGGCAGGCCGTCGTGGGGGCCGGCCTGGTGGCCGACTTCGGGCGGGTGGTGAGCGGGACGCTGCGGCTGGCCGTACAGGGGCCGGAGGGTTCGACCGTCAGCGGCGCTCTCGCGGAGGTCGTCACCCCTGCCGGGCTGGAGATCGCCACCCGGTTCAGCTACACGCTGCGCGGCACGGACGACGTCTTCGAGATGGGCGACCCGGCGGGCGGCCGCTACGCCGTGCTGGAGGTGTCCGGCGGCGCCTCGGTGACCTCCGTCTCGGTCGTCGAACGGCTCCGGCCCCGCCCGGCCGGGCCGTACTTCACCTGCTCCGACCCCACGCTCGACGCCGTCTTCCAGGCGGGCCTGCGCACCGTGGACCTGACCGCGCACGACGCCTACATCGACTGCCCCACCCGCGAGCAGCGCGCCTGGACCGGCGACTCCGTCGTCCACCAATCCGTCGACCTGGTCACCAACCCCGACTGGAGCCTGGCCCGCCACCACCCGGTCCTCGCCGCGCAGCCCAGACCGGACGGCATGCTGCCCATGGTGGCCGCCGGGGACTTCGCCGACCCCGGCCTGCCCACGATCCCCGACTGGTCGCTGCACTGGATCAGGTCCGTGCACAACCTCTATCGGTACACCGGCGATCGTTCGCTGGTCGGCTCGCTCATGGGGGTGGCGGAAGGGGTGCTGCGGTGGTTCCTGCCCTTCCGCGGCGCCGACGGGCTGGTGCACGAGGTGACCGGATGGGTGCTGATCGACTGGTCGCCGGTGCAGGTGCGCGGGACCAGTGCCGCCTTGAATGCGCTGTGGGGGCGGGCTCTGGCCGACTTCGCGGAGATGGCGGAGTGGCTCGGCGACCTCGGGCGGGCGTTGTGGGCGCGCGACCTGCACGCCGCTCTGGCGCGCGGGTTCGAGGTCTTCTGGGACGTACGGCGTGGCGCCTACCGTGACCACCTGCTGACCGGGGCGGTCAGCGAACACACGGCCGCCGCGGCGGTGTGCGCCGGGCTGGTGCCCTTGGCGCGGTATCCGGTTCTTCGCTCGTTTCTGCTGGATCGGGCCGCGATGTTCACCCGGAGTCCGATGGGGGCCCGGGGGGCGGATCGGGACGGGCCCATCTCCACCGATCCGGTCAGCGCGCGGGCGTTGCCGGACTGGGATGTCTCGTCACAGGTGGTGGGGGCGCAGCCGTTCTTCCGGTATGTGGTTCACGATGCTCTGGCCCTGTTGGGAGCCTCTGGGGCGATTGCCGGGTTGTGCAGGGAGTGGACTGGGTTGATGAGCGCCGGGACCTTCCGTGAGTGCTGGGAAGGGGGGTCGTACTGTCACGGGTGGTCGGCCACGCCGGCGCGTGACCTGCTTGTCCACACCTTGGGGATCACGCCGGGGGAGCCCGGGTACGCGAAGGTGCGGGTGGCGCCTCGGCTGGGGGATCTGGCGTGGGCGCGCGGTGCGGTGCCCACGCCGTACGGGCTGGTCGAGGTGCGGGTGGAAGGGGCGGAGATCGAGGTGGACGCGCCGGTGCCGGTGGAGATCGTGCGATGAGCGCATCCCCGGCTCGGCCCCGGTCAGTGCAGGTACCGGTCAGTGCAGGTAAAGGTCGCGGAGAGCCTGGACGTCGGGTTCCGTGAGCTGGAGGGCCTGCCGCACATAGGTGGAAAAATCGCCGAATGTGGTGTTGACCTGGTCGAAGGCGGCGTTGAGGTAGACCTCGCGGACCTCCATGAGCGGGCGGACCAGTTCGCGGTCGATGCCGTGCTGGGCGGCCAGGTCGTAGACCACGTCGGCCATCGCCGCCAGGTGGTCGTTGCTGGCCAGGTAGTCGGCCATGACGTTCTCCCGGTCCACGCCCAGCAGGGTGAGCAGGAGGGCGGCGCCCCAGCCGGTGCGGTCCTTGCCCGCGGTGCAGTGGAACAGGGTGCCGGGCCTGGCCAGGGCGCGCATCAGGTCGCCGTACGCCTCGTGGGCGTCCTGGGTGGTGATGAAGGCGCGGTAGACCTTCACCAGGAAGGTTTCCGCGGCCGCCGGCGAGCGCAGGGCCTCCGCGGCGGCCGGAGAGGTGAACAGGGCGGCGATGTCGGCGCCGTGACCGCCGCTGCGCTGGACGTCCAGGACCAGGTAGGTGGTGTCGTCGGCCAGGCGGTCGGGCTGTTCGGCGCGTTCCGTGGCGGTGCGCATGTCGCAGACCGTGCGGATCCCGGCCTCGTACAGTCTGCGGCTCTCGTGCTCGTCCAGGCGGTCGAGGGCTCCGGAGCGGAAGGCGAGAGCGGTGCGGACCTTACGGCCGTCGGCGGTGGCCAGGCCGCCGATGTCCCGCAGGTTGGGCACGGATCGAATGTCGAGTGATTCCCCCATGCGGCCAGACGATATCGGGAAATTTCCGGTTTTATGCGGAAGATTCCCCCAGTGTTCTCCCGGTCAGCGCAGCGGGCGGCCCTCGACGTGCCGGATCAGCCCGTCCTTCACCAGGCCGGCCATCGCCCCGGCGGTCTCCTCGATCGGCACCCCGGGGTCGGGGTAGTGCAGGTAGTACAGGTCGATCACGTCGGTGCCCAGGTTGCGCAGGCTGCGCTCGGCGTAGCGGCGCACCATCCGGGGCTCGGCGTTGACCTGCAACTCCCCGAACTTGAACCCGACCGGGAAGGGCCGCCGTGCCTCCCCGTCCGGGATCGCCGGCCCGAACCTGGTGGCCACGACCACCTCGTCCCGCCGATCCTTGATCACCCGGCCGATCAGCCGCTCGTTGTGCCCGTCCGCGCCGTAGGCGTCGCGGGCACCTGCAGTGGTCCGAGTTCACGGGTCTTCATAGCGACCACCCTGCCGAACCGCCGTGGCCCCCGTCCAAGACCCGCTGCTATAACCATCGGTTATGGACGTTCACCTGCGCGATCTTCGCTACTTCCTGACCACCGCCGAGGAACTGAACGTCTCGCGCGCCGCCGAACGCCTCTACGTCTCCCAGCCCGCCCTGTCGAAACAGCTCAGGGCGCTGGAGCGGCAGCTCGGCTGCACGTTGTTCGACCGGGTGCACGGCGGCGTGGCGCTCACCCGGCAGGGCGAGGCGCTGCTGCCGGTCGCCCGCGACCTGGTGGAGCGCTGGAGCGCGGGCCTGGAGACGGTCCGGGCGGCGGCGCCCACGGGCACGCTCGTCATCGGCCTCCAGACGGCCGTCGGCCGGGGCCTGCAGCAGCGGGCCATGCGCGCGTTCCGCGAGCGGATGCCGGGATGGGAGATCTCGCTGCGCCTGGTCGCCTGGGAGGACGCCAGCGCCGGGCTCGAGGACGGCAGCTCCGACGTGGCCTTCCTCTGGCTCCCGGCCCCCGAGAGCCTGAGCACGCTGGTGCTGGCCACCGAGCCGAGGGGCGTGATGCTCCCGGAGGGCCACCCGCTGGCGGCGCTGGCGGAGATCCCCTTCCCGAGCCTGTACGGCGAGCCGTTCATCGCCCTCCCGGCCTCGGCAGGAGCCCGCCGCGACTTCTGGCTCGGCATGGACGTGCGCCCCGGCGCCCCGGTCGTGAGCCTGACGGCAAGCACCGCCGAGGAGGCGTTCGAGGGGGTGATCTCCGGGGTAGGCGTGGTGCTGGTGTCGGAGGGAAACGCGATGCTCTACAAACGGCCGGGCGCGGTGTACCGCCCGGTGACGGGCTTGCCGCCCAGTGAGCTGGCGATCGCGTGGCGTGCCGGCGACAAACGCCCGCAAGTCACGGCATTCGTCGGCTCGCTGCGGTGATTCGGCACTAAGGTCTGACCCGACACAGGAGGAACACCATGAACGACTACGCAGCCACCTTCGAGCTGATCGACGCCGACAAGGACGGGCTCATCTCCCCCGAGGAGCTGGTCCGGCTGATGGAGATCCTCGGCCAGCCCATCACGGTCGAGCGCGCGGCGGAGGCGGTCAAGCAGCTCGACCTGGACGGTGACGGGCTGATCAACGTGCAGGAGCTCGGCAACTTTCTCGATTGGTGATAAAACCAAGCACTTGCTCCCACGCTTCTGTCGCATAAGTCACAATGACGGCAGGAGGGACCATGGCCATCAGGAGCGACACCAGCACGCCCGCGGACATCGTGACCACACTCCGGCAAGGCATCGGCCGGGTCTCCACCGAGGTCATCGAGGAGATCCAGACCCGCATCCCGGAGTACGACCGACCCGAGGACGAGCTCTACATCAAGGTCATCCGGATGGCCGTGGAACAAGCCATCTACGGCTTCCTCGACCGGATCGAAAGCCCCGACGCCCCCTGGGACCCCGAGCCGTTCCGCATGATCGGCCGGGGTGAGGCCGCGGAGGGCCGCAACCTCGAACCCCTGCAGACCGCCCTGCGCCTCGGCGCCAGGGTGGGCTGGCGGCGCCTCACCGAGATCGCCGAACCCCTGGGCCTTTCCCCGCACTCGCTGTACGACCTGGGCGAGGCCATCTTCGTCTACCTCGACCAGCTCGCCGACGCCGCCGCGGAGGGCTTCGACGAGGCCAGGGCCCGCGCCGCCGGGGAAATGGAACGCCGCCGGGCCCGCCTGCTCGACCTGCTGCTCACCCAGCCGCCTCCCGCGCACGAGGCCATCGCCGACCTCGCCAAGGCCGCCGCCTGGCGCCTGCCCAAGACGGTCGCCTGCGTCGCCCTGGACGACCCGCACGGCGCCTGCCGCCGCCCCGCGCTCCCGCCCGACGTCCTCGCCGGGCTCGACCGGGCCCGCCCGTGCCTGCTCGTCCCCGACCCCCGCGGCCAGGGTCAGACGCTGGAGATCGCGCTGCGGGGCGCCAAGGCGGCGTTCGGCCCCGCCGTACCTCTGGCCGGAGCGGCGACGTCGCTGCGGTGGGCGGAGGAGGCGCTGGAGCTGTCCGCGCGCGGGGTGCTGCCGCGGGGGGTGGTCAGGTGCGCCGACCACATGTCCACGCTGCTGGTGTTCAAGGACGAGGAGCTGGTCAGCGCGCTGGCGGCGACCCGGCTGGCGCCGCTGGCGCACCTGCGGCCCACGCAGCAGGACCGGCTGGCCGAGACGCTGCTGGCCTGGCTGCGGTACGGCAGAGGCGCCGGCGAGGTGGCCGCCCGGCTCCACGTGCACCCGCAGACGGTCCGCTACCGCCTGCGGCAGCTCGAGGAGCTGTACGGCGACCAGCTGGCCGACCCCGACATCCGCTTCGAGCTGGAGATCGTCCTCAGAGCCCGGCAGGCGCTCCGGACGTGAACCCGCGGAACATCCTGAGCCGCTCCTCGCCGATCCGCTCGCGCAGCGCGTAGTCTTCCACGCCGAGATCCTCGGCCGGGGCGAGCGCGAGCACCCCGACCTTGCCGACGTGCCGGTTGGTCTGTACGGCCCGCGCCGCGTCGGCCGTGCGCTCCAACGGGTAGACCCGCGACAGCGCCGGATGCACCATCCCCAGCGAGATCAGCCGGTTGACCTCGTGACACTCCTGGTAGTTGGCCCCATGCGAGCCGATGACGCGCTTGAGCTTCATCCACAGGTGCCGGTTGTCGTACTCGTGCGCGTACCCGCTCGACGACCCGCACGTCACCACCGCCCCGCCCCGCGCCGCCACGTACACCGAGGCCCCGAACGTCTCGCGCCCCGTGTGCTCGAAGACGATCCGCGGATCCTCGCCCACCAGCCTGCGCACCTCCGCGCCCAGCCGCCGCCACGCCTTCTCATCGCCCAGATCGTCGAACCCGGACCGGTCGATCACGTGCTCGCACCCCATCCGCCGCAGCAGCTCCCCCTTCTCCGCCGTGCTCACCACCCCGACCGGTATCCCGCCGCCGTTCTTCACCAGCTGCACGCCGTACGCACCGAGCCCGCCCGTCGCCCCCCACAGCAGCACCACGTCCCCCTGCCGCATGCGGGCACCGCGCTCCCCCACGAGCATCCGGTAGGCGGTGGCCGCGCACAACATGTTGCAGGCCGCCTCCTCCCAGCTCAGATGCCGCGGCTTGGCCAGCAGCTGAGTCGCCTTGACCACGGCGAAGTCGGCCAGCCCGCCGAAGTTCGTCTCGAACCCCCACGCCCGCAGGTCGGCCGCGAGCATCCCGTCGTGCTGGGCGATCGGATCCTCGCCGTCGATGTAGGCGGGGCTGGTCACCACCCTGTCGCCGACCTTCCACCTCCGTACGGCGGCGCCCGTCCGCACCACCACCCCGGCCGCGTCCGACCCGAGCACGTGCGCCGCCCGATCGTGGCGCGGGTCGGTACGGCCCAGCCGTTCCAGAAAGGCGAAGGTCGGGATCGGCTCGAACATGGCCGACCACACGGTGTTGAAGTTGATCGCGCTGGCCATGACCGCGACCAGCACCTCGTCCGGGGCCAGCTCCGGCATCGGGACCTGGCCCACGTGCAGCGACAGCCGTACGTCCTTGTCGGCGGCGCCGTCGAACATGCCGACCTCGTCCTTGCGGAGGTGGGCGCCACGGTAGGCCGCGGGGACCTCCAGCCGGGCCAGCTCCTCGGGCCCGGCGCCCGCGACCACGGCCTGTGCAAGCGTCACAGCAGCTCCTTCAGGTGGGCGGCGACTGTCTCCACGTGCGGGGGGTCGAGCAGGTTGAGATGGTGCGAACCCGGCACCTCGACGACTTCCAAGGCCGGGCTGAAGGGGGCGAAGCCGCGGGCCGGGTCGTCGCCGTGCAGGTACCGGGCGTCCTCGACGGCCCACGGGGTCGGCTCGGTGCTCCGGTAGAGGACGACCCGCCCCGGATGCGGTCCCGGCTGGTAGCGCTCGATGGCCCGGGTGTCCTCGTGGGAGGTGATCTGGTGACGCAGGACCGCCGGGCTCAGCATGCCCAGCACCCCGGATTCGGCGATCCGGGCCTCGGTCAGGGCGAGCTGGCGGGGTTCGTCGAGGTTGAGCAGGTCGTCGAGGCCGAGCCGTACCCGGACTCCATAGGTTTCCCCGAGATACCCGGCGAAGTCCGCATATCTCCGGGCATGGATCTCCCGGCGGGCCTCCTCCGACACAGCCTCCGGAAGCCCGGAGTCGATCATGACCGCCAGCTCGCAGGCGTCTCCGAGCAGCCGGGCGATCTCGAACGCCACGATGCCGCCGAACGACCACCCGCCCACCCGGTACGGCCCGGGGCCGGTCGCACGAATCTCGTCCGCGTACCGCCGCGCCCGTTCCGGGATGCCCGGATCCGGGTCGTCGATCCGCTCCAGGCCGATGACCGGCGTGGTGAGCCGGGCGGCCAGCAGGGTGTACACGCCGGTGGTGCCGCCGGCCGGATGCACCAGGAAGAGCGGCCTGCCGTACCGGCGGGAGGTGTTGAGGGGGCGCAGCAGGCCGCGCCGCACCTCGGCCTCGTCCGCCGCGCGGATCAGGTCGGCCAGGTCGCCGACCCTCACCACGGGGTCACGGACAGGTCCCATCCGGCTGCCCACCTCCCGTTCCAGCAGGTCGAGCACGACGGGCAGCACGTCCGGCGGCACCGGATCGGTGACCGAGGGGGCCTGCCCGCGCAGCCCGGCCAGCACCCTGACCACTTGCCGCTCCGCCGCGTCCCTGGGGCCGACCATCGGCTCGGGCGGCGACAGCCTGAGCGCCGCCTCCACGGTTTCGACCAGTTCGCCCAGCGTCCCCCCGGTCAGCAGCGGCGCGACCTGGACCGTCACGCCGAGGTCGTAGTCGAGCATCCCCCGCAACCGCGTCGCCGCCAGCGAGTCGAACCCCAGCTCGGTCAGCACGTCGGCGTCGTCCAGCCGCCCGGGGTCCGCCCCCAGGACGGCCGCCACCCGCTCCCTGACCCGCCCCGGCACATCGTCCTCCGCCGGCCCGCGCCCGCCCGCCTCCCCGGCGACCTCCGAGAAGTACGGCACCCGCGCGATCCCCGGAAACAGCGCCGACGCCCGCCCGGGATCCAGCTTGACCACGCCTCCCGTCCTGCCGTGCCGCAGCAGGGCTTCCAGCGCCTCGACCCCTTCCTCCGGAGTCAGCGGGTCGGCCGCGGGCAGGCCGGGAGCGCCCGCCCACGGTCCCCAGTTCACGGAGATCGCCGCGCCGCGCTTCTGGCAGAGCGCGTCCAGCCAGGCGTTGGCCGCGGCGTAGGCGGCCTGACCGGGAGAGCCGAGCAGCGCGGCGGCGGAGGAGAAGCCCACCCACCACCCGGCCTCCCGGGTGGCCTCGTCCAGTTTGCTCGCGCCGAGCACTTTGCCGGCCCACACCCGGCGGAGACTGCCGGCGTCCAGGTCCCGGGCCAGGCGGTCGTCCAGGACCCCGGCCGCGTGCACCACCCCGCGCAACTCCAACCCGCCCGCGGTCGCCACCCGCACCAGCCGTTCCGCCGTGCCGTCCGCGGCCAGATCACCGGCGACCACCTCGACCGGCAACCCGGCGAAGGCGCCCTCCGGCGGGGCGGTCCGCCCGTTGACCACCACCCGCGTGGCCCCGCGCGCCACCAGCCAGCGCACCACGATCCTCCCGAGGCGCCCGCAACCACCGGTCACCACATAGGCGCCGGGCCCGAGCTCATGGGGGTGGCCCCCATCAGGTAGTGCCATGCGGCGCAGGCGTGCCGCATACCGCCTGCCGTCCCGCCAGGCCACCTCGTCCTCGGCGTCGTCGCAGGCCAGTTCCCGCTCCAGGACGGCCAGGTCGTCCACGTCCGCCAGCGTGACGCGGGCCTCGGGGTGCTCGAAGGCCAGCACCCTGACCAGCCCGCGCAGCGAGGCCGGGCCCGGATCCGGCACCTCGCCCTCCAGGACGGCCTGGGCCCGCTCGGTCACGATCGTCAGCCGTCTGCCCTCGGCCGCCTGCCGGGCGAGGCGCAGGATGATCTCCTGAGTGCCCTCCGGATCCAGGCCCGGGGGCACCACGACCACATCCCGGGCACCCGCCCCGGTCCCGCTCCCGGAGGCAGGCACCCACACCCGCTCCACCAGCTTGTCCTCCAGGCGGGCCGGCACCTCCCCAGCGGTCACCTCCCCGGCCGTGACGCCCTCGAAGGTCCCGTCCACCGCCACCCGCTGGATCCGCTCCAGCCCGGCCTCATCCCCGGCAGGCCGCAGACCGGCGGTGCCGTACAGCTTCCAGACGCCGGCCGCGTCCTTGGCGCTGACGCGCACGACCCCGCCGACCAGGGTGACCGTGACTCCGGCGGGCAGGGGCAGCCAGGCGAGCAGCGTGACCGAGAACAGTTCGGACGGGCCGTACACCTCGCGCACCGCGGCCTGGGCCAGCCGGGCGAGCACCGTGACCGGGAGCACCGGCCGCCCGTGCCGGTGCCAGGCGGAGGGCTCCAGCCGCCACGGGAGGCCGGACAGGTCGTCGAGGGTGGTGCTCCACGCGTGCCCGGACGGTGTCTCGACGTGCGGGCCGAGCAGGTGGTGTCCGTGGGTACGGCGGCGCGTGGCCACCCAGTGCCGCCGGTGCCGCCAGGGAGGCGGGGGGACGTCGGCGATCCGGCCCGCGGTCTCGGGCGGGACGGCGGCGGCGACCGCGGCCAGGCGCGTGGCGAACTCCCCGGAGGCGGCGCGTCGCATCGAGTGGGTGATCAGGCAGGTGGCGGGCAGCGTCTCGTGGAGGGCGGAGGTCAGCAGGGGGTGCGGTCCGATTTCGAGGAACACGGTGTGGCCGTCCTCGGCGGCCGCGTGTACGGCTTGCGCCAGCCGTACCGGACGGCGCGCCCCCGCGGCCCAGTACGCCGCGTCGAAGACCGGTGTCTCCCGCGGATCATCCAGAACCGTTGAATAGTGGGGAATGGCAGGCTTGCCGGGTGAGATCCCGGCCAGTTCCTCCCTGATCAGCGGCAGCAGCGGCGTGACCTGCGGCGAGTGCCCGGCGCCTTCGGCGGTCAGCGTCCTGGCCGGCAGCCCGGCGGCGGCGAGCCGGTCGGCGTAGGCGGCCACCCGGGACGGCTCGCCGGTCACCACGCACTGACGCGGCGAGGAGTGGACGGCCACGTGCAGGCCGGCGGGCACCTCCTCGGCCGGCACCCCGACCACGGCCATCGCGCCTCCGCCGCCGAGCGTGCCGAGCAGTCTGGCCCGGCGGCAGATCACCCGGACCGCGTCGTCCGGCCTCAGCGCGCCGGCGACGACGGCGGCGGCCACCTCGCCCATCGAGTGCCCGATCACCGCCGCCGGTCGCAGGCCGTGCGCCTGCCAGAGTCGGGCGAGGGCGAGCTGGGTGGCGAAGATCAGCGGCTGTGCCCTGGCCACGCCGTCGGGCGGATCCCAGAGGCCGATGCCGGCCTCGGCGCGCAGCAGCGGGGCGAGCTCGTCCAGGGCCTGCCGGTAGGCGGGCTCGCTCTCGTAGAGGTCGCGGCCCATGCCGGGCCACTGCCCGCCGTACCCGCTGAAGACCCACACGGGACCTCGGGCCGGACGCGGGACCCGCACCGGGCGCAGCGTGAGCAGGCCCTCGGCCAGTTCGGCGGCGCTGCCTGCCACCACGGCTCCGGCGAACGGCCCGCGACCGGTACGGCGGGCCAGCGTGTGGGCCACGTCCCCGAGCGGGACGCCGGCGGAGGAGACCCACGCGGCCAGCCGGACCGCCTGCGCTTCCACCCGGTCGGCCGAGATGTCGTCGATCACGAAGACGCGGCCGGCGCCCTCGGGAGCCGCAGGGGGCGGGGCGGCGGTGAGGGCGACGTGGGCGTTGGTGCCGCCGAAGCCGAACGACGACACCCCCGCGCGGGGGAAGGGCCATGGGACCGGCGACGTGGGGACGGATAGGCGATGCCAGGAAATATGGGGGTTCGGGTGGGTGAAGTGGATGCTGGGCGGGATGACCCCGTGATGCAGGGCCAGCACGGTCTTGATCAGCCCGGTCACCCCGGCCGCCGCCTCGAGGTGGCCGACGTTCGACTTGGCCGATCCGATGAGCACGCGCGCGTCGGGGAAGGCGGCGGCGATGGCGCCGGCCTCGATGGGGTCGCCCAGATAGGTGCCGGTGCCGTGGGCCTCGATGTAGGCGGGCGGTTCCGCGTGCACCTGCCGGAGCAGCGCCTCCTGCGCCTCGGGGCTGGGGGCGACCAGGCCGTTGGAGCGGCCGTCCTGGTTCACCCCGGTGGCGGTGACGACGGCCAGGATCCGGTCGCCGTCGCGCAGCGCGTCAGGCAGGCGCTTCAGGACCACCACCCCGCAGCCTTCCGCGCGGACCATTCCGTCCGCGGCGGCGTCGAACGCCCGGCACCGGCCGGTCGGCGAGGTGCCGCCGCCCTGGTCGAAGGCGATGGTCACGGCCGGTGACAGCAGCAGGTTGACCCCGGCCGCCAGCGCCAGGTCGCTCTCGCCCGCCCGCAGGCTGCGCACCGCCAGATGCGTGGCCACGAGCGACGACGAGCAGGCGGTGTCCACCGCGAGCGCGGGCCCGCGCAGGTCGAGCAGGTACGACAGGCGGTTGGCGGCGATGCTGAGCGCCGCCCCGGTGGCGGTCCACGCGTCGATGCGCGCCGGGTCCGCGGTGGTCAGGTAGGCGTACTCGTTGCCGGAGATGCCGGTGAAGACTCCGGTACGGCTGCCGCGCAGGCTCCCCGGCGCGATCCCGGCATGCTCCAGCGCCTCCCAGGCGGTCTCCAGCAACAGCCGGTGCTGGGGATCCATGGCGGCCGCCTCGCCCGGGGCGATGCCGAAGAACTCGGCGTCGAACCCGGCGACGTCGGCCAGGAAGCCGCCGTGGCGGGTGGTGCCGGCCAGCACGTGCGCGGTCGTGGCCGAGCCGTCGTCGAACGCCTCCCACCGGCCCTCCGGCACCGTCCCCACGGCGTCGTGCCCGGCCATGAGCAGCCGCCAGAACTCCTCCGGCCCGTGCGCCCCCGGAACCCGGCACCCGACACCGACCACCGCGATCGGCACGTCCTCCGATACGCCCGAAGCATCCGAGCCGTCCGCCGGCCGATCACGCCCGGCCAGCGCACCCGCCAGCCGGTTGACCGTCGGGTGCGCCCACACCAGGGTGGGGCTCAGGTCCCTGCCCAGCAGCTCGCCCAGTTCGCCGGCGATGCCCACGGCGTCCCTGGACGACAGCCCGTACTCCTCCAGCGGCCGGTCCGGATCGACGTCCGTGCCGGGGAGCCGTGCGCCGATCCGCTCGATGAGGAAACCACGGATCTCCGCTTCGCCGGGTACATCCACGTGTGCTCCCTGTAGCCGGGTGGTCGGCCAACCTACCCAGGAGCGCGGCCCGGGGGCAGGCTCGCACCGAACATTCCTCCGGAGGGATTTATCACCCGGGTGACAACTCTGGATTTTGTCCGGCGGAGCGCATCCGCCCCCGCCGTTTCGTTGCCCGGGCGCATAGCCGCCCGGCGGGCGGGCGGCCTACCCTCGCTCCACCCTCACGGCGGAGGACTCCACCATGCGCTCCCGCGGTCTGCCGGCCCTGGCCATCACGCTCGTCCTCGTCGCCGGCGCCACCCCCGCGCTGGCCGACCCGGACTGGGCGATCGTCCCCGAGGGCCGGCAGCCGCCGCGGGCGGAGCCCTCCGCCACCAAAAAGGACCCCGGGAACACGGCCTATGCGCCCGGGCAGAAGGCGTTGCCCGGCAGCGCCCGGGTCGTGCGCGAACGCCGGCTCGGCCCCCGCACCCTCGACATCCTCATCTCCTCGCCCTCGATCGGCCGCATGACGCCGGTCCGCCTCCTGCTCCCCAAAGGCTGGTCCAAGCGGGCCGGCCGGACCTGGCCCGTGCTGTACCTGCTGCACGGCGGCGCCGACAACTACACCTCGTGGACCCGGATGACCGACATCGCGGCGTTCACCGAGAACGTCCAGGCGATCGTGGTCATGCCCGAGGCGGGCCGGGCGGGCAACTACTCCGACTGGTACAACGGCGGCCGGGGCGGCACCCCCAAGTGGGCCGGGTTCCACACCGACGAGGTACGCCGCCTGCTGGAGATCGGCTACCGCGCGGGCACCAGAAGGGCGGTGGCCGGTCTGTCCATGGGCGCCTACGGCGCGGTGAAGTATGCAGCCATAAATCCGGGCATGTTTAGGTTCGCCGGCGCCTACAGCGGCATCATGGCCACCCAGCTCCCCGGCATCCCCGAGATCATCATGAACGCCCAGGCCAGCGAGAAGCAGAACCCGAAGGCACTCTGGGGCGACCCCGTCAGGGACAAGCGGATCTGGGCGAAGAACGACCCGCTCGCGCTGGCCGGCAACCTCAGGGGCACCAGCCTGTACCTGTCCAGCGGCACGACCAGCTTCCTCGGCCCGCTGGACCCGCCCGGCTCCCCCTGGCACCCGGCCCACCTGGGCGAGCCGATCTCGGCGTACACCGCCAAGGCGCTGTCCGGCCGGCTCAACGGCCTGGGCATCCGGCACACGCTGCACCTGTACGCCAACGGCTCGCACACCTGGCCGTACTGGACGCGGGAGTTCAAGGCGTCGTTCCCGATGATTCTGGCGGCGCTCGGCCTGCCTGGGGGCGGCCCCGCCGTACTGCCGGAAAAGGAGAAGGGCGGGGCCACGGACGACTGGAAACTGGACCAGTAACCGTCCATGACCCCGCCGGACGCCGGGTCAGCCCGGGCCGTCGCCGCTCGGCGTCATCTCCCTCCAGGCGTCACCCGGGCGGGATGTTGCCGTTCTTCGCCACCGGCGCCGCGAGCTGGCTGCGGCCGGTCAGCGTCGCGGTCTCGCCGGGCAGGTGGCCGAGGACCGGGTTGAGGTGGCGCAGGTTCAGCGTGATCGGCGACATCGCGGGGCCGGTGACGTCGTACTTCTCCAGGTCGAGCCAGCGCACGATGTTGATCACGGCCGCCGGCGGGTTGTCACCGGCCTTGAACACCGGCACGCAGAGCTGGCGTGCGTAGAGCACCTGGACGTTGACCGGCGGGATGTTGCCCAGCACCGGGTTGAGCTGCCTGAGGTTCAGGACCCGGTTCATGGGCGGGTTGGGCGTGAAGCCGTAGCACTTGAGGTCGATGTGGCGGACCAGGGACAGCACCTCGGCCGGTGGGATCACGCCGTTCTTGGCCACGGGCACGCACAACTGCTGGGGCTGGTTGAGCGTGATCTGCTTGCGGCCCAGGTCCTGGAGGACCGGATTCAGGTGGTGGATGACCAGCGGCTGGTTCACCGTGATGCCGGTGATCCGGTAACAGGACAGGTCGACGTACCGGATGAAATTCAGGACCTCGGGCGGCGGCAATACATTGTTCTTGGCGACCGGGACGCACAATTGCTCGCGGACGCCGAGGGTGACCTGTTCCGTGGGCAGGTTGCCGAGGACCGGATTCAGGTGCCTGAGGGTTAGCTGGGTCGCGGGCGGCTGATATGGGTTCGTTTTGAAGCAGTCGAGATCGAGGTTCGAGACGAACGCCCTGGGCGTGGGCAGGGCCAGGGCGGTGGCGGGTGGCACAACGAGAAAGGCCGTCGCGCACATGGCGAATGCGACGGATAACCAGCGGCGGAGCATTGGGGGTACCTCCTCGTTCGCGTGCCGTTCTGACATTTTGACTTTCTGTCAGCACTGGCACCCGAGCAAGGCCGGTGTCCGCTTTTTGTCAGGCGCCGGAATTATCACCCGAGAAAAGAAAAGGCGCCCGGGCCGGCCGGGCGCCTTTCACGAAGATCAGGAAGCGCGTACGTACACGGTCGAGAAGACCTCGGACAGCTTCTTCAGGTCGCTGGCGGCGTCCACCTCCGGCGTGGCCGGGTCGTAGATCGTGGCCAGGCGGGCCTTGATGGCACTGAGCTTCTTGAGCTGCTCCCAGGCGGGGCTGTCGGCCAGTTTGTCGCCGAGCACGCGGTTGACCGCGCCCTTGCCGTCCTGCCAGCGGGTCCAGAGGATGACGCTCTCGGCGGCGTCGGCCTGCAGCGGCTGGGCGATGCGCTCGGTGATGGCCTTGGTGGCCTGCTCGGCGGTCAGCGGGGAGGAGCCGGGGCCGGTGAAGCCGGCGTCCTCGGCGGCCACGTGCGCCCAGGCGTCCCAGGCGCGGGCGCGGACCTGGATCCACTGGTTGCGCTGGGCGTCGGCGGCGCCGATCTTCCAGGTGGCGTACTCGGTGGACAAGTGGCCGTTGTCCAGGCCGAGCTGGTCGACCAGGCCCTTCTCCAGCCAGGCGCCGATCTTGTCGGGGTCGAGCAGCGGGTACTTCTTGCCGACCGCGGCCTTGCACTCCTCGTTGGCGCCGCAGCCGAGCACCGGGACGACGGTGTGGAGGGCGAGCTTCCTGCCGGGCACGGCCTGGCGCAGCGCGTGGGATGCCTCGGTGACGAACTTGTCGATCTCCTCGGCGCTCTGCAGCACGTTGTTGTAGCCGACCTGCGAGCTGAAGCGCACGCCCACGACGCCCGGGGCGGCGGCCAGGGCGGCGACCTTCTTGGCGGCCTCGGCCAGCTTGCCGGCCTTCCAGTCGTCGGCCAGCTCGGCGTCGATCCACACCCGCATGCCGTCCTCGCGGGCGGTCTTGGCGCTCTGGCCGGACGTGGTCTTCTCCGCGGCGGCGGCCTCGGCCTGGGAGACCTCGTCGGGGTCGACGTGGCACTTGGTGCCGTCGGGGCAGTTGTCCGGGGTGCCGCCGTCCTCGGCGCCGTCGACGTCGGGGTCGCCGACGTCGTGCATCTGGCCGTCGCCCTCGAGGCTCGGGTCGCAGGCGTTCTCGGCCTCACTGCAGTCGATCTCGACCGCGCTGTTGGGCCCGGCGTTCTTCATGTTCTCGCCGTCGTTGGCCAGCCAGAACGCGGCGATGTCGGCCGCTTCCTCCGGGGTGGCGAGCCATGTGCACATGACGTAGGCGGGAGAGTCGCTCGACAGCAGCTCGTTACAGGTCCTCGGATCGTCCGCCGACCAGGCGGGGATGCCGATACCCAGCATCGACAACGCGAGTCCGATGACGATGAGCGGGCGAAGTCGCATGGCACCTACTCTGGGAGGATCAAGGGGGCATGTTGCACACTACTGGGACGATCAGCTCTCTTCAATGAGATCGACAGCGTTCTTCACCCCGTTTTCGGCTCGCAGTAACCGGCCGATGTACTGGGATTTTTCCTGATAAATCGGTACGGCTCGCAGCCGCGCCGCCAGTTCCCCAGCGGTCAGCCGCTTGATCGGCAACGGCGGCGGCCCGGCCCCCAGCGCCGCCACCCTCCGCCCCCAGAACGGCTGGTCGGCGAAGAACGGGCACACCACGCCGGGCACCCCAGCCCGAAGCGCCGCCGCCGTCGTCCCCGCCCCGCCGTGGTGCACCACCGCCGCCATCCTGGGGAACAACGCCGCGTGCTCGCTCTCGAAGACCGGGAACACGCGGGCCGACCCGTTGACCGGCAGCCCCTGCACCACCGCGCGTACCCCGGCCAGCCGTACCGCCTCCTCGACCCGCTCGGCCACCAGCAGCGGATCGGCCGCGATCATGCTGCCGAACCCGACGTACACCGGCGGTGGGCCGTCCTCCACGAACGCCGCCAGTTCCTCGTCCAGCCCCTGCCCGGGCAGCGTCCAGTACCCGGTCAGCCGCACGTGCTCAGGCCAGTCCTCCGGCCGGGGCACGACGTGCGGGCTGACCCCGCACAACACCGGCACCCGCGCCCGCCGGTCGGCCGCGAACGGGCTCCCCCGCATCCTGCCCAGTCCGAGCACCCGGGCCCGCAACCGGTTCACCATGCGCCCGAGCACCAGCCAGCTCAGCCGCTCGACCGCCGCGTAGCTGGCCACGTTCCCGAGACGCCCGAGGGTGGCCGCCGGGACCAGCGGATTCGGGAAGACCCCCGTGGGGTGGCTCGGCTGGAAGTGCAGGATCCGGTACGGCATGCCGTACCGCTCGTGCAGGTGCCGGCCGAGCGCGCCGAGCGCGGGGGCGAGCACCAGGTCGGCCTTGGCGCAGGCCGCGTCCACCTCGGCCACGAGCCGCTCGGCCAGCGGCTCCACCACGGCGCGGAACCCGCGCACGAACCCGAGCGGCCCGCTGGCCAGCCACGCCCGCCCCGCCGGGCTGTCGGCCACGGCCGCCGGGTCCACGCTGAGCGGCACGTGCAGGACTCCGGCGCCGACCAGGTGCGCGTAGCGGCGGGCGGCGACGACCAGCACCTCGTGCCCGCGTGCTGCCAGCCCCTGGGCCAGCGCCACGCACGGCTGCGTGTCCCCGCGGGATCCGAGCGCCAGAACCGCCACCTTCATGACACGCTCACCACGCTGACCAGCGCCCCGGACAGGACGAGCACGGCGGCGGCGAGCAGCCCCGCGGTGTACCCGGCGGCGAACGTCCCGGCCGCGTGCACGATCCCACCGATCCCCGCAATGCCAAACAATCCGGATACCTCCCTGCTCACGCTGAACACCCCGCCCGCTACCCCGGCTCTGGACTCCGGAACCGCGCCGAGCACCGCCGAGCCGAGCGGCGTGGTCAGCGCCGACCCCACGCCGATCGCGCAGACGGCCGGCAGGAGCTCGGCCCAGCCGTCCCCGGGCCGGAGCAGGGCCGCCACGACCATCCCGCCCGCGACCAGCACCAGCCCGGCGGCGACGGTCCGCCCGGCGCCGTACCTGCGCTCCAGGTACGGCACGGCCGGGGTCACCGCCACGACCAGCACCGCCAGCGGCACGAACGCCGCCCCCGAGGCCGCGGGCGTGAACCCGAGCACGTCCTGAAGGAAGATCGCGGTGTAGAAGAACACCCCGTTGGCCCCGAGCCCCCACGTCACCTGGGCCAGCACCCCGCCGGTGAAGCTCCGGGCCCGGAACAACGTCAGGTCCGCCATGGGCTCGGCGCCACGCCGTTCCACCGACAGGAAGCCGAGCAGCGCCACCAGGCTCACGACCGCACCCAGCAGCACCTCGGGCCGGGCCCAGCCGTGCTCGGCCCCGTGGATCAGCACGAACGTCCCCGAGGCCAGGAAGACCACGGACGTCACGATCCCCGGCACGTCCAGCCGCGCCCGCGCCCGCGCGACCGGCGGCAGCGTCACCAGGGCCAGCCCGATCACCAGCGCCGCGAGCGGCACGTTGAGGAGGAACACCCACCCCCAATGCGCGTGCTGGCTCAGCCACCCGCCCACCACCGGCCCGAGCGCCAGCGCCGCGGCCCCGGAGGCCATCCACACCGCCACCCCGGCCGGCCGCCGCTCTCCCGCCCCGGCCAGCACCGCCAGCGTGGCGGGCAGCACCAGCGCCGCCCCCGCCCCCTGCACGACCCGGGCGGCCACGAGCACCTGCACACTCGTCGCCAGCCCCGCCACCAGCGAGGCCGCGCCGAACACCGCCATCCCGCCCGCCAGCACCCGCCGGTGCCCCCACACATCGGCCAGCCGCCCACCGGCCAGCATCAACCCGGCGAACGTGATGACATACCCCGTCGCCACCCATTCCAGCGCCGCCAGCCGTACCCCGAGCTCACGCCGGATCGTCGGCAGCGCGACCGTGACGACGGTGTTGTCCAGCGTCGTCACGAACCCGGCCAGCCCGACGATCGCGAACAGCCCCCGCGCGCTCACGGGTCCTCCTCCGCCCAGGCCCACCCGCCGTCCGGGGCGGCCTTCACCACTCTGGTACGGCTGGCGGTGACCTTCACCCATCCGGTGCTCCGGGCCCTGGCCGGCTTCCTGACCGGCGGCCGGGGAGGCGCGGGCGGCCGGGAGACGGGGGCGTGGGCGGGCAGGCGGCGGTGGACTCCCCGCAGCCACCCGGGCAGCCACCAGTTGGCCCCGCCCAGCAGCCGCATCGTCGCCGGCACCAGCAGCGCCCGCACCAGCGTGGCGTCGACCACGATGGCGGCGAACATGCCTGCCCCGAGCAGCTTCACGATCGTGATGCCGGCGGTGGAGAACGCCCCGATGACCACGAGCAGCAGCAGTGCCGCGCTGGTGATGACGCCTCCGGTCCGTTCCAGCCCGGCGGCGACGGCGGCGGTGTTGTCCCCGGTCCTGAGCCATTCGGCCCGCACCCGCGACAGCAGGAACAGCTCGTAGTCCATGGACAGCCCGAACACCACGGCGAGGATGAGCACGGTCACGGTCGCCTCGACGGTCCCGGTCGGCGTGAACCCGAGGAACCCGGCCAGGTGCCCGTCCTGGAACGCCCAGACGATCACCCCGAACGAGGCGCCGATCGACAGCACGTTCATCAGCAGCGCCTTGACCGGCAGCACGAGCGAGCCGAACGCGGCGAACAGCAGCACGAACGTCACCCCGCCCACCACGAGCGTCATCCACGGCAGCACGGCAGCGAGGCTGGCCATGAGGTCCATCTGCGCGGCCGTGGACCCGCCGACCACGGCCGCGCGCATGTTGGGTTCGAGGGGCATGGCCCGGATCCGGGTCACGATCTGCTGGGCGGCAGCGGACATGGGGTCGGCGTCGTAGCGCACCGACAGCCGGATCGCCCCGTTGGCCCGGGAGACCCCGGTCACCTCCACTCCGGTGACGCCGGGCAGCGCGTCGATGCGGTCGGCGAAGGGCCGGGCGTCGAGCGGGCTGACCGGCGTGACGGCCGAGACGGGGCGATGCCCCGCGGGCGGGCCGGGTTCGCCGGCGAGGTCACGCTCGATGAGGACGTGCACGTCGACGGCGGCCATGGAGTTGCGGGCGAAGTCCCGGTCGACGGCCTCGGCCACCAGGCGGCTCTCGGTACCGGCGGGCAGCACCCGGTGGTCGACGTTGCCGAACCGCACGTGGGCGAACGGCAGTGCCAGCGCGACCAGCACGGCCGTCACGCCGAGGAGATAGAGGACGGGCCGCCGCATGACGCTGATCGCGACCCGGTGCCAGAACCCGCCGCCCCCGCCCAGGTCGGGGACGAGCCGGACGGCGTCCACCCGCCGCCCCAGCACGCCCAGCAGGGCAGGCAG
Organism: Nonomuraea typhae; assembly: GCF_009760925.1. Taxonomy (GTDB): domain Bacteria; phylum Actinomycetota; class Actinomycetes; order Streptosporangiales; family Streptosporangiaceae; genus Nonomuraea; species Nonomuraea typhae. Next base: position 124,276 of record NZ_VRLV01000006.1, on the reverse strand, counting down.
GACCACCAGCGCCGCCAGCATGGCCACCAGCACGACCGCCGCCGCCCCGAGCCCGATCGAGCGCAGGAACATCTGCGGGAACAACAGCAGCCCCAGCAGCGCCGTGGCCACGGTGAGCCCGGAGAACGCCACGGTCCGCCCGGCGGTGGCCATCGTGCGCACGACCGCCTCCTCGTTGGTGGCGCCCCGCCGTACCTCCTCGCGGAAGGCGCCGAGCACGAAGAGCGAGTAGTCGATCGCCAGCCCCAGCCCGAGCATGGTGACGACGTTGAGCGAGAAGACGGACACCTCGGTGACCTCGGTCAGCAGGCGCAGCAGGACGAGCGCGCCGAGCACCGACAGCAGCCCGACGACCAGCGGCAGCCCGGCCGCCACGAGGCTGCCGAAGACGATCACCAGCAGCACGAGCAGCACCGGGAGCGAGATGGCCTCGGCGCGGGCCAGGTCGCGGGCGGTCTGGTCGTTGAGCTGCGCGAGCAGCGGCACCGCGCCGCCCACGCGCACCTGGAGGTTCTCGACGGCCAGCCGGTCCTCGATCCCGGCGTAGTGCCGCTGTTTGGTCTGGGGGCCGCCGCGCAGGGTGATCAGCGCGTAGGTGGCGTGCTTGTCGGCGGAGACCATCGTGGGCGCCGCCGTCGTCCAGTAGGTGGCCAGCCTGCGCACGTGGGAGGCGGGCAGGCGGCGCAGCGAGTCGTGCACGGCCTTCTTGAAGCGCGGGTCGGCGACCTTCACCCGGGGGTGCCGGTAGAGCACGACGACGTCGGGGGCGTTGCCGCCGTACCACTCGTCGTTCCAGCGCGCGGCCGTGGTCGAGTCGGCCTTCGGGTCGGCGAAGCCGCCGTCGCTCATCCGCCCGAACACCTCCAGCCCGAACGGCGCCGCCAGCACGGCCAGGGCGAGGCTCAGCACCAGCAGCGTCCATCTGCCGCGGTAGACGATCCGCCCGGCCGACTCAAACAAAGGCGTCCTCCAGATAGGCCGCCAGGCAGGCCCGCCGCGCGATCTTCCCGCTGGAGGTCCTGGGTACGGCTCCCGCCTCGGCCAGCACGACGTCGTGGACGGTCAGGTCGTGTTTCCCGGCCACGGCGGCGCGCACCAGCCTGGCCACCTCCACCGGGTCGGCGTCCTGCCCGCGCCGCGAGCGCTCGGCGACCACGACCAGCCGTTCGCCCTCACCGCTGGGCACGGCGAAGGCGGCCACGTGATCGCGCCGCACCGCCTCGCACGCCTCCTGGACGGTGACCTCGATGTCCTGGGGGTAGTGGTTGCGCCCGTCCACGATGATCAGGTCCTTGATCCGCCCGGTCACGTAGAGCTCGCCGTCGTGGATCACCCCGAGGTCGCCGGTGCGCAACCAGCCGGACCCGAACACCTCGGCGCTGCGCTCGGGGTCGCGCCAGTAGGCGCGGGCGACGTTCGGCCCCTGCACGAGGATCTCGCCCACGTGCCCGTCTGGCGCGTCCACCCGCACCCGCTGCCCGGTCGGCCGCCCGCACGAGACCAGCGTGGTCTTGTTCCCCGAGCCGTACGGCACCGCCCGCCCTCGCCCGAGTTCGTCCCGGTCGAAGTCGGTGACTTGGGGACGCTGGTCACGCCCGGCGGCCGCGACGAAGACGGTCGCCTCGGCCAGGCCGTACGCGGGGGTGTGGGCCTCCGGCCGCAGCCCGCACGAGGCGAAGGCGGCCTGGAAGGCGGCGATCGTGGCGGGCCGGACGGGTTCGGCGCCGTTGAGCATGACCCGCACGCCGGACAGGTCGAGCCCCTCCTTGTCGGCCTCGCTGACCCGGGCGGCGGTGTAGTCGTAGGCGAAGTTGGGCCCGCCGGTGTAGACGTCGGGGAACTCGCTGAGCAGCCGCAGCCAGCGCACGGGCCGCATGACGAAGGCGACCGGGTCCATGAAGGCCACCTGGTTGCCGCCGACCATGGGCAGCGCGATGGTGGCGATCAGGCCCATGTCGTGGAAGAGCGGCAGCCAGAGCGCGGCGACGGAGGTGCGCGGGGTGGCGGCGAACGCCTCCCAGAGCTGCAGGGCGTTGGCCTCGATGTTGCCGTGGGTGATCTCGACGCCGGTGGGCCGGCGGGTGGAGCCGGAGGTGTACTGCAGGTAGGCCAGGTCGCCGGGGGCGATCGGCTCCTCCTCCCACTCGTCGGCGAGCAGGCTGGAGACGGCGTCCACGGCGAGGGCGGGCAGGTCCGCGGCGAACTCGTGCACGCCGGGCAGCGCGGCCGTGGTGGTGAGGGCCAGGGCGGGCCCGGCGTCGGCGTGCGCGCCGGCCAGGCGCTCGGCGTGACCGGGCAGGCCGGGCGCGAACAGCGGGACGGCGACGGTCCGCGCGTAGAGCGCGCCGATCACGGCGACCACGTAGTCGAGGCCCTGGGGCGCGAGGATGGCGACCCGGTCGCCCGGTGCGGTCAGCTCACGCAGCCGTACGGCCAACGCTCTGGCTCTTCTGTCGGCCTGTTTCCAGGTGAGCGTGTGCCGTACGCCGCCGCCCAGGTAGTCCACGAAGGTGTAGGCGGGCGAGTCCGGGATCTCCCCGGCCCATTGGGCGACTCGCTGTATCAGCACGCTCACGATCCAGCAAATTACGGCAGAGACCACCGCGTTTCTTGCCTGTCATCAGCAACATTCCAGGGCCGGACTTGTTACCCGCTGACAGAAATGCCAGAGCAGGGCGGGACAATGGGCCAGGTGCAAAGCTATATCCGGGATCTCGGCCTCCTCCGGGACACCCGATTCACCCTCCTCCTCACGGCCAGAACCATCTCCGTCCTCGGCAGCGCGTTCGCCCCCGTGGCACTGGCGTTCGGCGTCCTCGGGCTGCCCGGCGCCACCGCCTCCACGCTGTCGGTGGTGCTGACCGCCGAGTCGCTGCCCATGGTGTTGTTCATGCTGGTCGGCGGCGTGGTCGCCGACCGGTTCCCGCGGCAGCGGGTGATGATGGCCGGCGAACTGGTCAACTCCGTCGCCTTCTTCGCGCTGGCCGCCATGATGTTCACCGGATGGACGCCGCTGTGGGCCATGGCCACGGCCGCGGCGCTCAGCGGCATCGCGATGGCCGTGCTCTTCCCCGCCCTGACCGGGATCATCCCGGAGGTCGTGCCCGCCGACCGGCTGCAGACCGGCAACGCCCTGCTCGGCCTCGGCGCCAACACCTCCCGCGTGGCCGGAGCGGTGCTCAGCGGCATCGTCGTGACGCTGGTCGGCGGCGCCTGGGCGCTGGCGGTGAGCGGGCTGATGTTCGGCCTCGCCGGAGCGCTGATCGCGATGTTGCGCCTGCCGCCGCATCAGCAGGAGTCCGGTGAGCGGCACTCCGTCCTGCGCGATCTGAAGGAGGGCTGGAAGGAGTTCAGCTCCCGCCAATGGCTCTGGGTGGTGGTGGCCCAGTTCTCCGTCATGATCATGGCGCTGCAGGCGGCCCACGGGGTGCTCGGCCCGCTGGTGGCCAAGGAGCATCTCGGCGGCCCCGGCGCCTGGTCGATGGTACTGGCCGGGGAGGCGGTCGGCACGCTGGTCGGGGTGTTCGTGGCACTGCGCTTCCGGCCCAGGCGCCCGATCCTGGCCGCGACCTTGCTGTGTTTCCCCTCGGCGCTGCCGTACCTGCTGCTGGGGGTGAGCGCACCGCTGTGGATGGTCATCGCGGGGGCCTTCGTGCTCGGGGTCTGCTTCGACGTGTTCGGGGTGTTGTGGCAGACCACGCTGCAGCGGGAGGTGCCGCCGGAGGCGCTGTCGCGGGTGAGCTCCTACGACGCGCTCGGGTCGTTGATGTTCGGGCCGCTCGGGCTCTTGCTGGCCGGGCGGCTGGCGGTCCTGGTGGACGCCAGGTCGGCGATGGTGGTCTGTGCGGCCGTGGTCCTGGTCTCGACGGCGGCGGCGCTGCTGTCGCCCGGCGTGCGCAACCTGCGCGCCCCGACGTTCCCGGCGAAGTAGTCGTTCGACGCCTTCTGGTACATCAGGATCATCGCGCCGAGCACCGCGGCCAGGTGGACCACCCGGCTCAGGCCGAAGGCCCAGCTCGCCATGTCGGCCTCGGCGAGCGCCCGGCCGACGTCGCCGCCGTCCAGGAGGAACTGGACCGGGCCGATGACCAGGGAGAGCGTGCCGAACACGCCGAGCAGCACGGTCAGGCCGAGCCTGGCCCAGTTGCGGCCCTGGCGCAGGTTGGCGACCATGGCGACGGCGGCGGCGAAGACGACCAGCCGCAGGCCGAGACCGAAGGCGAGGTCACCCGGGGTCGCGGTGCCGTTGACGAGCATGCCGCCGACGGCCAGCGCGGTTTCGAGGGCGCCCATGCCGACGGCCAGCAGCCACAGTCCGGCCGCGGCGCCGACGGAGCGGGGAGCGTGTGCGTTCATACCACTCATTCTGAGTCTCTGACCTGCTCCGACGCCGCCCCGCCCGCCCCCGGAGCGGCAGTAGGGCAGGCCCTACTTGTGCACTCCGCTGGTCCGCAGCCCGCGGACCGGGACCCGCTCGTGCAGGCCGAACCTGGCCTCCGGCGCGTGCTCGCCCGCCAGCACCCCGGCCACGTACTCGGCCAGCACCGGCGCGTGCTTGAACCCGTGGCCGGAGTCCCCGCCCATGAGCCAGACGCCCGGCTCGGTCTCGGCGATGATCCACTCGCCGTCGGGCGTGAGCGCGTACGGGCAGACCTGGCTGAACAACACCGGCGCTTGGGCCAGCGACGGAAACCGCCGGGCGAGGTACTCCCTGGAGCGCTCCTCGCTGCGCCGCTCCACCACGCGGGAGCCGTTCTCCGGCTCGTACGGCTCGCCGTCGGCGTCGGAGGTGGCCTTCATCCCGACCCCGTCCACGTCGCCGTGCCCGTAGGCCGATGCCTCGTAGTCCACCCAGGCCGGGGTACCGGGCACGGTCCACTCCGGCGGCACCGCGAAGTTCAGGGTGTCCTGCTTGGTGACGGTCACGGGCACGTCGAACACCTCGGGCAGCCACGCCCCGGCCGCCCAGACGACGCGGTCGGCCGTCCGCACGACGCCGTCGATCGCGACCCCGCCCGCCGCCGGCACCGCCCGCCCGCGCACCAGCTCCGCCCCCGCCTGTACGGCCAGCCGCGCCGTCACCTGCGTGGCCCGGCGCGCCCTGATCACCCCGGCGTTCGGCTCCCACAGCAGGAAGCTGAGCCCGTCGCCGCGGAAGTCGGGGAAGAACCTGCCGCCTTCGTCCGGCTCGAGGATCTCGCAGGGGATGCCGAGGTCCTTCATGGTCTGGGCGCTGGCGTGCTCCCAGCCGTCCGGGGTCTGAGCGAACCACATCATCCCGGCCTCGAGGTAGAGCTCCTCCCCGGCCTTCTCCTCCAGCCGCCGCCACCCGTCGCGGGCCTGCCAGGCGAGCTGGGTGTACCAGGCGTCGCCGCCGTGGGCGGTGCGCAGGAGCCGGGTCTCACCGGCGCTGGACTGCCGCAGGTGCCCGGGTTTGTGCTGCTCGACCAGCGTCACCTGCCAGCCTGTTTCGGCCAGCCGCAACGCGAGCGACGCTCCCCAAATACCGGCTCCAACCACAATGACCGATTTCATGGCATCCACCGTGGCCGGTGATCCCCGCCCGCCGCAAGACCTCAGACCACGATCAGCTTCACCACGACGCCCGCGCAGTTGCCCGCCACGCAGATGCGCACCGGGATCTCGTACAGCCCCGCGGCGGCCGGGACGCCGCCGACGTGGCCGTCCGGGCCGATGCTCACGCCCTTGGGCAGCTTGTCGTAGTCGGTCACGCTGAACGTGGGCAGGACGCCGGTCGGCCCGCCGTTCACCGCGATGTCCCCGCTCAGCGGGGTGCCGACCTTGCCGGGGAAGGCCAGGTTGACCGGCTCCCATGGAACGTTCCGGAACACCACGAGCGTGACCACCTGCTCGACGCAGTCCGTCCCCCGGCACAGCTTGACGGCGTGGGCGAAGGTGCCGGGCCGCTGGGGCTTGCCGGACAGGCGTCCGGTGACGCCGAGGCTGACGCCGGGCGCGAGTTCGACGGGGCGGATGTCGGTGTCCGGCTCGAACGGCATGATCCGCTCGTCCACCTCGATGCCTTCGGTGGCGTAGAAGGTGCTCTCGACGAGCTGGGCCGGCCGAGTCGGCATGGGCGGGGTGATCGTGCTGTCGCGGACGAGATTGCCGGCCTGGTCCCCTACCGAAGGGAGGGCGGGGATCAATGCGCAGATAGCCAAACCGCCAATCAGGACAAGCCACCTTTGCCGCATATTTACCCCCCGGTCCGCCTAACCGGGTACCTACCCGTTCTGTGCGGAGCGTCACACCAGCACCACGCATAATCAACTGCATGGCCGCTGAATCTGCCCAGACCTTGGAGCGGGGGCTCCGCCTGCTCCGGCTGCTCGCCGACGGCCACGGGGGCCGCACGCCCACCGAGCTCGCGACCTCGCTGGGGCTGAGCAGGCCCGTGGTGTACCGGCTGGTCACGACGCTCATGAACGAGGGCTTCGCGCGCCGGGACGCCGACGGCCGGGTGCACCTCGGGTTCGGGGTGCTGGTGCTGGCGCAAGCCGTACAACCGCTGCTGCGTGCGGCGGCGCTGCCCACGCTGCGGCGGCTGGCCGAGGAGGTGGGCGCCACCGCGCACCTGACCGTGGCCGAGGGCGACGACGGGCTGGCCGTGGCGGTGGTCGAACCGTCCTGGACCGACCTGCACGTGGCCTACCGCGAGGGCTCCCGCCACCCGCTGGCCAAGGGCGCCGCGGGGAAGGCGATCCTGGCCATGCGCGGCGGCCACACCGGCTACCAGGTGAGCGAGGGCCAGCTCCAGGAGGGCGCCAAGGGCGTGGCCGCGCCGGTGACCGGGCTGCCCTGGCTGGAGGCGTCGGTCGGCGTGGTGACGTTCGGCGGCCTGGCCGAGGGCACCGGGCCCCGGGTGGTGGCGGCGGCGAGCGAACTCGCCACGGCGCTGGCGTGAGCCCGGTTGACAGCACACACGCAGATGAAGGACGGTAGTTACACATAGAGGACGTAAGTGTCCGATAAGCGGACGGAGTTGAGATGCCTTACTACCGGCTCGTGGGCGAGGTGCCCAGGAAGCGCCACGTGCAGTTCCGGCGGCCCGACGGCGGCCTGTACGCCGAGGAGCTCATGGGCGAGGAGGGCTTCTCATCCGACTCCTCGCTGCTCTACCACCGCTATCTCCCCACCGCGATCGTCAAGGCCGAGGCCGTCGAGCCCTTCCAGGCCGCCGCCCTCAGCCCGAACCTGCCGCTCTCCCCGCGCCACTTCCGCACCCAGGACCTCACGAGCGCCGGCGACCTGGTCACCGGCCGCCTGCTCCTGGCCGGGAACGGCGACGTCCGATTGTCGTACGCCACCGCCGACCGGCCCAGCGAGCTCTACCGCAACTCCATGGGCGACGAATGCGTCTACATCCAGAGCGGCAGCGTGCGCTTCGAGTCCACCTACGGCGTCATCGAGGCCGGAGAAGGCGACTACATCGTCATCCCGACCGGCACCATCCACCGCTGGGTGCCGTCCGGGCAGGTCAACATCCTGGCCATCGAGGCCGCCGGGCACATCAGGCCGCCCAAGCGCTACCTGTCGCAGTACGGCCAGTTCCTGGAGCACGCCCCCTACTGCGAGCGCGACCTGCGCACCCCGCAGGAGCCCTTCACCGTCGAGGGCGAGGAGGTGCCGGTCCTCGTCCGCACCCGCGGCGGCCTGACCCGGCTCGTCTACCGCAACCACCCCTTCGACGTGGTCGGCTGGGACGGCTACCTCTACCCGTACGCCTTCAACATCAACGACTTCGAGCCGATCGTGAAGAAGACGCACGCGCCGCCGCCCGTGCACCAGACCTTCGAGGGCCCCGGCTTCGTGGTCTGCTCGTTCATGCCCAGGCCGCTGGACTTCCACCCCGAAGCCGTGCCGATCCCCTACAACCACCACAACGTGGACTCCGACGAGTTCATGTTCTACGTGGGCGGCGACTACTCCGCCCGCGCCGGCTCCGGCATCGACGTCGGCTCGATCTCCCTGCACCCGGCCGGCTTCACCCACGGCCCGCAGCCCGGCGCCGTCGAAGCCGTCATCGCCGCGGGCGCCACGCACACCAGCGAGATGGCCGTCATGGTCGACACCTTCCGCCCGCTCGACCTCGGCCAGGGCGCCCTGTCCTGCGAAGACCCCGGCTACGCCTGGACCTGGGTCAGATGAGCACGCTGTTCGGCGCCCTCGTCGACGACGCGGGACTGTTCCCCCCGACCTCCCTGCACATGGACGAGGCACTGGCCCGCCACCAGCGCGACCTCGACGAGGGCAACCCGGTGCTCACCCACCGCTTCCTGTGCCCGGCCTCCCGCCTGGACACGCTGCGCCGCGCCAAGCCCCGCCCCAACCGGATGGGCCTCATCCTCGACACCGACACGCTGCCCGCCTTCGACGACCTGCCCGTCGACTTCGTCGAGGTACGCCGGCGGCCCGTCGAGGCCCCGCCCGGCGTGCGCGTCTTCGTCGAAGTGCCCGCCGGCACGTCGCCGGCCCTCCCGCCCGAGGGCGCCGGGCTCAAGGTACGCTGCGGCGGGCTGAGCGCGGACGCCTTCCCGACGGTTCACCACCTGGGAGGCTTCATCCAGTTCTGCGTGGAGAACGCCATCCCGTTCAAGGCCACCGCCGGGCTCCACCACGCCGTACGCCACTTCGACCCCGCCCTCGGCGTGGACCGGCACGGCTTCCTCAACCTCGTCCTCGCCGTCTGCGAGGCCGTGGAGCGCCGCGATCCGGTGCCCGTCCTGCGCTCCACCGACGTGGGACAGCTCGTACGGCTGGCGCTGGCCGTACCGGAGCAGACCGCCAAGCGCGCCCGCGAACTGCTGGTCAGCTACGGCTCGTGCAGCACGAGCGCGCCCATCGACGACCTGACCACCCTAGGAGTGATATGAGCTGGGGGATCGACAACCTGCCTTATGGGGTTTTCTCCCGTGGCGGCGAATCCCCGCGGGTGGGGGTGCGGTACGAGGACCGCGTGCTCGACCTCGCCGCCGCCCTGCACGACGAGGTGTTCGCCACCGGCAGCCTCAACGCCTTCATGGCCCGGGGCCACCGCGCCTGGCGCGACACCCGCGCGGTCATCCGGGAGAAGCTGGCCGACTCGCTGGCCGAGCCGTACCTCATCCCGCTCGACCAGGTCACGCTGCACCTGCCCATCGAGGTCGCCGACTACGTCGACTTCTACGCCTCGCTCGACCACGCCACCAACATGGGGCGCATGTTCCGGCCCAACGCCGAGGCGCTGCTGCCCAACTGGCGCCACCTGCCGGTCGGCTACCACGGGCGCTCCGGGACCGTCGTGGTGTCCGGGACGCCGATCACCCGGCCGAGCGGGCAACTGCGGGCCGGGGAGTTCGGGCCGTGCGCCAAGCTCGACATCGAGGCCGAACTGGGCTTCGTCGTGGGCGTGCCGTCGCCGATGGGCTCGGCGGCCGGGGCGTTCGAGGAGCACGTGTTCGGGGTGACGCTGCTCAACGATTGGAGCGCCCGCGACATCCAGGGGTGGGAGGCGCAGCCGCTGGGCCCCTTCCTGGGCAAGTCGTTCGCCACGTCGATCTCGCCGTGGGTCACGCCGCTCGAGGCGCTGCCCCGGGTGCCCGGGCGGGAGCAGGATCCGGCGCCGCTGGAGTACCTGCGCCGGCAGGGCGACTGGGGGCTCGACCTCGAGCTGGAGATCCGGCTCAACGGGTCCGTGGTGTCGCGCCCGCCGTACCGGAGCATGTACTGGACGCCGGACCAGATGCTCGCGCACATGACCGTGAACGGCGCCTCCCTGCGGACCGGCGACCTCTACGGCAGCGGGACGATCTCCGGCCCCGAACCCGGGCAGCGCGGCTCGCTCATGGAACTGAGCTGGAACGGCACCGAGCCGATCAAGCTGTCCGACGGGTCTACACGGACGTTCCTGGAGGAAGGCGACACCGTCACGATCGCGGCCACGGCGGGCGGCCTCAGCTTGGGGGAGGTATCCGGAACTATCCGATAGCTAACTTGGCGTGACCGAACCGTGACTCCCCGCTACTCTTGGAGACCCCGTCCCCGGAGAGCAGGAGTGAGATGCGGCGTGCCGCGGCGTTCTGCCTCGTTGCCCTGCTCATGGTCACGGGATGCTCCTCGGTCACGGCCGAGTCCCCCGCGCCCGCGCCACCGGTCATCACGACCTTCCCGGCCTTCGACGCCGACCGGGCCAGACCCGACCGCGGGCTCGTGGTCAAGGCCGCCGGAGGCACGCTCAGCAAGGTCCTGGTCTACGCCAAGGGCCGGCCGGTGGCCGGCGCCCTCGAGCCCGGGGGCACCGCCTGGCGTTCGGCCTGGCCGCTGACCCCCGGCACCGAGTACACCGTGACCGCGACCGCCGCCGCCCCGAGCGGGCCGACGACCGTGACCATGGGCCGCTTCCGCACCCGCCAGGGCACCCGCCCCTTCTCGATCGCCTCGGTCAGCCCGCTGCCCGGCGAAACGGTCGGCGTCGGCATGCCCATCATCGTCACCTTCGACGGCCCCGTCCGCGACAAGGCCGCCGTCGAGCGCGCCCTGATCGTCGCCGCCACCAAACCGGTCGAAGGCGCCTGGCGCTGGACCAGTGACACCCAGGCCGTCTACCGCACCGCCCGCTACTGGTCACCCCGCCAGAAGATCACCTTCACCGCGCACCTGTCCGGCGTGCGTCCCTCCCCCGGCGTGTACGGCACCGCCGACCACACCCTCACCTTCGCCGTCGGCCGCAAGCAGACCAGCACCGTCGACACCCGGACCCACCGGATGGTCGTCCGGCGCGACGGCAAGGTCGCGCAGAACATGGCCATCAGCGCCGGCATGGCCACCACCCGCGAATACACCACGACCAGCGGCCTCCATCTCACGATGGAAAAGGGAAACCCGGTGCGCATGGTGTCCCCGGGCCGCAAGAAAGGCGATCCCGGCTTCTACGACGTGATGATCGACCACGCCGTGCGCATCTCCAATTCCGGCGAATACGTGCACGCCAAGAACAACGTCTGGGCGCAGGGCCGGGTCAACGTCAGCCACGGCTGCATCAACGCCCGCCCCGACCAGGCCGCCTGGTTCTTCGCCACCTCCCTGCGCGGCGACCCCGTCAGCATCACCGGCACCGACCGGCCTCTTGAATGGAACAACGGCTGGGGGTATTGGCAACTGACGTGGGAGAAATGGCAGCTCGGCAGCGCGCTCCACGATCCCGCGCCGGCGGGCGGATGGGTGCAACAAGCGCCCCCTCCAGGTTTACCGTAGGAAGGGGAACCAGTTGCAGTCCCAGGCCCGTTTAGCCGTCAGGAGGGCCGGATATGGAAGAATGGGTCATCTGGATCATCCTCGCCGTCGTGCTCGGCGTGGCCGAGATCTTCACCCTCACCGCCTCGCTGGGACTCCTCGGCGCGGCCGCTCTCTTGACCGCCGCCACCGCGGCCCTGGGCCTGCCCATTCCTCTCCAACTGCTCGTCTTCACCCTGTCGTCGGCGGCCGGCCTCCTCGTGATCCGGCCCGTCGCCATGCGCCACATCCGCCAGCCCCAGCTCCAGCGCTTCGGCGTGGAGGCGCTGGTCGGCAAATCCGCCTACGTGATCTCCGAGGTCACCGGACGCGACGGCAGGGTGCGCATCGGGGGCGAGGAGTGGTCCGCACGCGCCTATGACGAAACGCTGGTCATCCCGACCGGGGCGACCGTGGACGTCATCGAGATCGAGGGCGCCACCGCCCTCGTCTATCCCCGGGAGTGATCATATGGAGCTGCTGATCGTCGGCCTCGTCGTCGCCCTGTTCGCGATCATCACGGTACTCAAAGCGGTCCGCATCGTCCCGCAGGCCAGGGCCCGCAACGTCGAACGACTCGGCCGATACCACCGCACTCTGAAGCCCGGACTCAACTTCGTCATCCCCTACATCGACCGCGTCTACCCGATGATCGACCTGCGCGAACAGGTCGTCTCCTTCCGCCCGCAGCCCGTCATCACCGAGGACAACCTCGTCGTCGAAATCGACACCGTCCTCTACTTCCAGGTCACCGACCCACGCGCCGCCGCCTACGAGATCGCCAACTACATCCAGGCCGTCGAGCAACTGACCGTCACAACCCTGCGCAACGTGGTCGGCAGCATGGACCTGGAAAAGACCCTCACCTCCCGCGACACCATCAACAGCCAACTGCGCGGCGTCCTCGACGAAGCCACCGGCAAGTGGGGTCTGCGGGTCAACCGCGTCGAAATCAAGGCCATCGACCCGCCCAAGACCATAAAGGACGCCATGGAGAAGCAGATGCGCGCCGAGCGGGACAAGCGGGCCGCCATCCTCACCGCCGAAGGACAGCGCCAGTCCCAGATCCTGACCGCCGAAGGCGACAAGCAGGGCCGCATCCTGCGCGCCGAAGGCCAGCGCACGGCCGCCATCCTCGAGGCCGAGGGCCAGTCCCGGGCCATCGACCAGGTGTTCCAGGCGGTCCACCGCAACGACCCCGACCCCAAGCTGCTGGCCTACCAGTACCTTCAGGTGCTGCCCCAGCTCGCGCAGGGAGAAGGCAACACGTTCTGGGTCATCCCCAGCGAGGTCACCTCCGCGCTGCAGGGCGTGTCCAAGGCATTCACCGAGGCCCTGCCCCGCTCAGCCGCCACCCGCGAAGAAGCGACCGCCCCATCGGCCGCCGACGAAGAGGTGGCCCGGGCCTCCGAAGCAGCCGCCGAAGCCGTGGCCGACGCGCAGGAGGCGGAGAAGCCGGGGGCACCACGCCAGCTGGGCGCCGCCGTACCGGAGCCGTCGCCTTTCCCGGACCTGGAGAAGGACCCGCGCCGGGCTGAGCGCTGAACACGGTCCCGGAGGTCATCTTCGTGATCAACCATCAACGATCACGTGGCACCAAGATCTCGGCCATGTACATCTAGCCCATCAGGCCGAGGTAGCCCAGTGCCGCCCCCGCCGCCGCCACCACGGGGTACGCCCACCACCTGGGTGCCGGCCCCTGCCGGAGTACCTTGACGCCCAGCGGCAGGAGCGCGGCGCACAACCCCGCGGCGGCGACGATGGACATCGGTCCCGTGCCCTTGAGCACCCCGAGCGGCAGGGACGTCATCAATGCGAGCCCGACCGACCCCACCACCCCGAGCACCTGGGAACGCCACGCGGCCACCGCCAGCACGATCCAGCCGAGGAAGGTCGCGACGTTGAACAGCTGAAAGAGGTGAAAGGACGAGTACTGCTCGCTCACGGCCCGCAGCGCCGCCGCCTGCCCCTGCACGTTGACCAGCTGCATCGCCAGGTGGTTCACCCCATGATGGAAGATCCGTGCCAGCAGCCCGGCGAGCACCAGGGCCCCGCCCCAGCGGGCCAGCCGTGCGTGCGTGGCTCCGATGCGCCTGGTCAGCGCCAGCGTCGCCGGGACGAGTAGCACCAGCCCGGCGGCGAAGACGCTGTAGGAGGCGGTCATCAACGTCGGATTCTGGGCGAATGCGGCGAGCTGGCTGGGGAAGAACCCGTCGGACTCACTTCGCAGCAGGCCACCCGCCAGGAGCAGCGACGGCCCGCCGACCAGCCCCGCACCCTCGATCCACCGACCTGGAAAGCTCTCGTTCGTCATGCCGGCAAGTCAATCGGCGCAGCTCGGGCCGGGCATTGGCGCAGGGACGAGAAGTGGGGGTAGAGCTGGCACTACCCCGGCCGCGCCGCACAGCCGGTCGGGTCTTCGAGGGTCAGGAGCCCAGGTAGGCGAGGACGGCCAGGACTCGCCGGTGGCTGTCGGCTGTGGGCGGCAGGTCGAGCTTGGTGAAGATGCTCGCGATGTGCTTGGCGACCGCCGCCTCGGTGACGACGAGCTCACGAGCGATCGACGCGTTGGACCGGCCTTCGGCGATCAGCGCGAGCACCTCGTGCTCCCGCGGAGTGAGCCGGGCCAGCGGGTCACGCCTGCGGCGCAGCAGTTGACGCACCACCTCGGGGTCGACGACCGTGCCGCCACCGGCCACCCGGGCGAGCGCGTCGACGAACTCGGCCACGTCCCCGATCCTGTCCTTCAGCAGGTACCCGACGCCCGCGCCGTCACCGGATTCCAGCAGCTCCGCGGCATAGGTCTGCTCGACGTACTGGCTGAGCACCAGGACGGCGAGGCCGTCGTGCTCCTTGCGCAACGTGATCGCGGCGCGCAGCCCCTCGTCGGTGAACCCGGGCGGCATCCGCACATCGGTCACGACCGTGTCGGGCGCATGCTCGCGTACGGCTTCCGCCAAAGCGGCGGCGTCCCCCACCGAGGCCACCACCGTGTGACCGAAGCGCTCGATCAACCCGGCGAGCCCCTCGCGAAGCAGCACGTCATCCTCGGCGATCACTACGCGCACGGGATCTCCACTCGGATCAGGGTCGGCCCGCCGACCGGGCTGGACACCGACATTCTCCCGCCCACCACCGCGAGCCGGTCGGAGAGCCCGACCAGCCCCGTCCCGCCGGCCGGATCGGCGCCGCCGCGGCCGTCGTCGCGGACCTCCACCCGCAGCACGCCGTCGCTGAGGCGGCCGCGCACCCAGGCGCGATCGGCCCGGCTGTGCTTGGCGACGTTCGCCAGCGCCTCGGAGACGGCGTAGTAGGCGGCCACCTCCACCGCGGCTGGAAACCGTCCCTCCAACCCTGCCTCCACCTCCACCGGGATGGGTGATCGGTCCGCCGCCTCCCTGACGGCGGCCGCGAGACCGCGGTCGGTCAGCACCTGGGTGTGCACCCCGCGAATCAGCTCCCGCAACTCGCGCAGCGCCTGCTTGGCCTCCTCGTGCGCCAATGCCACCTGCTCCGCCGCCGGCGAGTCCGGTGGGATGTCGAGCTTGGCCAGCCCGAGCCGCATCGAGAGCGCGACCAGCCGCTGCTGGGCGCCGTCGTGCAGATCCCGCTCGATCCTGCGCCGCTCGGTCTCGAAGGCGTCGACCAGCCGGGCGCGGGAAGCCGTCACCTGCTTCAACTCCGTGTCCCCGTCGGTCAGCAGCCCGCGCACCATCGCGCCGCGCGCCCCCGCCCATGCGGTGAAGGTGTAGACCGCGGGCGGCACCAGCAACACGCTCGCCACCGAGACGAGCAGGCCCTGACCGACGCCGATGGCCTCTTCCGGCTGTACGACGGGCGTGAGGAACAGCAGGATCGGCCCGGCGACGGTCAGGCCGAGCATCACCACGTCGATCCAGCTCAGCGCGATCAGCGAAGCCAGCCCCAGCCCGGCGCGACGCCATCGCCCGCCCGCTCGCGTGACCTCGGTCGGGTCCACCAGCCGCAACCGCCACTGCTCGAACCGTGACACCACCGGCACCGCCACCGCCAGGGCCGCCGCTCCCGCGGCCGCCTGTGCCACCGCGTGGCCCAGCGCGCCGATTCCCGCCACGACCAGCGCCACCACACCGCAGAGCGGGGCACTCAGCCCCAAATATCCCAGCGCTCGCCATGGCCAGGCCGATCGTGCGAAGGCCAGGGGCCGCAGCGAGATCGCCTCAAGCGCCGTTCGCACCGGCCATCCCCGCATCTCCCGGCGTCGGCCCGACTCGCTCCTGGCCGAAGGTGATCACGATGTGCGTGGCGTCGGCGCAGCTCACCACCGGCCGCGGCCACGCCCGACTGTCACGCCCACACCTTAGCTTGTCGTTCACGCTTCACTCGGTCATCGTCTTGGCGAACTCCACGGCCAGGGGGCTGAGCGCGGCCCACTGGCGTACCGCCCAGCCGGCTGTCAGCGGCGGCAGTCCGGCTATCGGCACCAGGCGCACCTGCTCGGGCGTGCCGGGCAGGGCGGGCACGATCGCCTGGCAGATCCCGAGCTCGGCGAGTAGGAAGGCGGTGTCCCAGTCCGCCACGCCCGCCGAGGCGGTCGGCCGTACGCCCCAGCGGGCCAGCTGCGTCTCCAGCGACACGCGCGAGATCGAGTGCTCGGGCAGCGCGATGTGCCGGATCGCGGCGAGGTCGGCGGGCCGGATGAGCGTCCTGGCGGCGAGGGGGTCGTCGACGTGCACGGCGAGCACCCAGGGCAGTTCGAGCACCGGTCGCTGCTCGACGCCGGGTATGGGCGGCCCTATGGTGACCCACGCAAGGTCGGCCCCGTGGTCGCGGACGGTCTCCATGCATTGCCGGCTCGACTGGCCGGTCTGGAACTCCAGCACGACGTCGGGGTGGCGGCGCCGGAAGTCCACGATCGAGCGGGACATGAAGTGCCGCACCGAGGTGGCGCCCGTGGTGATGCGGACCGTGCCGCCTTCGCCGCGTCCCATCTCCGCCAGCCGCCGCACGGCCGCGTCGAGCCCGCCGAGCCCTTCGGTGGCCGCCTGCCGGAGCACCTGGCCGGCCGCGGTGAGCACGACCCCGCGCGGCCGGCGCTCGAACAGCGCCAGCCCCACCTCGCGCTCCAGGCGCTTGATGTGCTGGCTGACCGCCGATTGGCTGCACGACATCGCCCGGGCGACGGCACTGAGGCTCCCCGCCTCGCAGACGGCCACGAACACCCGAAGGTCATCCAAGGTCACCCTTGGGAATGTATAAGAAAACCCGAGGATTGACTTGGGTAAGGGTGAGATCAAGGATGAAGGCGGCGGCAACCCGCGGCGGCCGCGCGGGTGCCGACCCCGCCTGCCGGAAGGACGCTCATGCCCCACGCCCTGGACCTGCTGACCGAACTCGGCGCCGAGACGATCGAGCATCCCGGCGGCACCCTCCTGGCCCACCTGCGCAGGACCGCCGCGACGCTGGCCGACTGGGGAGCCGATGAGCCGGTACGGCAGGCCGGCCTGACCCACGCGGCCTACGGCACCGACGGCTTCCCCGCCGCGCTGCTCGGCCTGCACGAACGCCACCGGCTCAGCACCGCGATCGGCCAGGAGGCCGAGGCGCTGGTCTACCTCTACGCCTCCTGCGACCGCGCCTACACCTACCGGCGGCTGCCGCGCTTTCGCGACCGGTTCACCGGACAGGTGGTCACCCCATCGCGCCGGGCGCTGCGCGCCTTCATGGACATCACCGTGGCCAACGAACTGGACCTGCTCGCCCACAGCCCAGACCTCCGGCAGCGCCACGGCGAGCAACTGCGCGCGTGGTTCGCCACGAAGGTCGCCCTGATGAGCCAGGCGGCGGCCGAGCGATGCGCCGTGTTCTTCTGGACGCAGTGACATGGGCGGCCACGGCGGCGCTTCGCGCCTGGACACCGCCCGGATCCGGGCGGCCCGGCGGGCCATCAACCCGATCCTTCTCAACACCCCGCTCTACCGCTGCCAGGCGCTGACGCCCGGCCTCGGGTGCACGGTGAGCATCAAGCTCGAGACGGCGAACCCGGTCCGCAGCTTCAAAGCTCGCGGCACCGAACTGGTCACGACCGGGCTCGCCGGCACGGGCTCGACGGCCGTGGTGTGCGCCAGCGCGGGCAACCTCGGCCAAGCCCTCGCCTGGTCCGGCCGGGCGCGGGGGCTGGAGGTCACCGTCGTGGCCTCCCGCTTCGCGCCCGCAGCCAAACTTGATCGCATCCGCGCGCTGGGCGCCAGGCTGGAGCTGGTGGACGGCGACTTCGACCTGGCCCGCCAGCGGGCGGCGGCCCTCGCCCGGCACGACGGCATCCGGCTGGTCGAAGACAGCCTGGACCTCGAGACCTGCGAAGGCGCGGCGACCATCGGCCTGGAACTGGCGGACACCGCACCCTCCTTCGACGCCGTGCTGATCGCTCTCGGCGGCGGGGCCCTGGCCACCGGCGTGGGCCACGTGCTGAAAGCCCTCGCCCCTCACGTCGAGGTGATCTGCGTCCAGCCGCTGGGCGCGCCGGCGATGACCCGCTCCTGGCAACAGCGACGCGTCGTCACCACCGCCTCCACCGACACCATCGCCGACGGCGTCGCCGGCCGGCACCCCATCCCGGCCGTCCTGAACGACCTCCTCCAGGTCGCCGACGACGCCGTCCTGGTCCAGGAGACCTCGATCATCGCCGGCATGCGGATGCTCCTGCACCACGCCGGCCTCATCGCCGAACCGTCCGCCGCGCTCGGCATCGCGGCGATCCTCGAAGACCGCGACCGCTTCGCCGGCCGGCACGTGGTCACCATCGTGTGCGGCAGCAACGTCGACATGGCGGCATATCACCGCTGGGTCGGCGGGGCTCACGTCCCCCGGCGTTGACGTCACGGAGACCGTGGAGTGGGCCCCGCCGAGGGTGTTACTCGACGTCCAGCGGGGCGCCGTCGCTGTCGACCAGTTCGCAGGCCGCCACCGGCCCATTGGAGACGCGGGCCCAGATGCCGGCGACGGTCGGGCCGTCGGTCTTCTCGGTCACCGCGAACATGAGGACGCCCGTCTGACCGGGACCGATCTTGGCGGGGTCGATCTGGAAGCTCGGCTCGCCGGCGTCGAGCTCCACCGTGGGCGGGAAGACGGACAGCGGCTTCTCCGCCTTCGGCACCCAGCTCTCGCTGCGCTTGCGCGGGCTGCACTGCTTGCCGTCGGGCACGAAGTCGACCACCACGTCGTACCCCATGCCCTTGAGGTTGGCCTCGAGCGCCTTGGGGTCCTTGGCCTCGTTGACGGTGACGGTGAGGGTGCCGTCGGGGTTCTTCTCCACGGCGTAGGCGGGGGCGCCGCCGCCGAACAGCACCGGCACCGCCACGGCAGCCGCCGCGGCCAGGCCCAGCACGGGGGCGAGGACCATCGGGCGGAACAGCCTCCGGCGGGGCGCGGACTGGATCTCGGTCATCACGAACTCCTTAAGCAGGTGGTGACGGCCCTCAGGAAGGTCCCGTTCCTCCGGGAAAACGGTCATGGGGTGCTCTCCTTGACGGACCGGACCGCGGTGCCGCGGTCATCTCTTACCTGTCGCGGCCCCGCCGCGAGTTCCAGCTTCTTGCGCGCCCTCGACAGCCGGGAGCGCACGGTCCCCACCGGGATCCCCAGCGCCTCGGCGGCTTCGGCGTAGTCGAGCCCGGCGCCCACGCACAGCGAGAGGACGTCCTGCTCGTGCCTGCGCAGCTTGGCGAACGCCGCCCGCACGTCCGTGAGGCGCTGGGCGTCGGCCACCCGCCCGATCAGTTCGTCGGCGAAGTCGGGGACGGGGTCGGCGCGCGGCATCCTGGCCATGGCCTCCTGGTGGCGGCGGGCGGCGCGGCGCTGGTTGCGGGTCACGTTGGTGGCCACGCCGAGCAGCCAGGGGCGCAGCGAGCCGCCGTCCGGGTCGATCCGCTCCCTGAGCCGCCACGCCTCCAGAAAGGTCAGCGACACCACGTCCTCGGCCGCCGACCAGTCGCCGGTCAGCCGGTAGGCATGGTTGTAGACGGCCTTGGCGAACTCGTCGAAGAGCCCGGCGAAGGCATGTTGGTCACCGGCCCGGATCCGGGCACGTGTCGTCACATCCACGCTCAGTACTGTCCGCGGGGGCCGCGGGGTTCCCACGATATTCAGAAGTCGGTGACGAGCGCGGCGTGGTCGGACAGTCGCCGGGTGAGCGTCCAGGAGCGGAGGGGCTTCAGGTCCTTGGCGAAGATGTAGTCGATGCGCTCGGCGAGAGGGAGGTCGGGGCGGGCGCTCCACGTGTGCCCCGGATCCGCGGACAGGGCGCGGAAGGTGTCGGTGTAGCCGGCGTCCTCGAGGATTCTGGTGGTACGCAGCTGTGGCCGGTCGGCGGCCGGGAGCACGTTGAGGTCGCCGGCCACGACGACCGGGCCGGAGTGCCCGTCCAGGAGGCGCGGCAGCTCCTCGTGCACGATCCGGCTCAGCTCGGCGTACTGCACCCGCTCGTCCGCGCGCCCGTCCCCACCGGCGGCGAGCACGTCTCCCAGCCAGGGTTCGGAGAAGTTGAGCCAGGTGGCGAAGACGTTCACGCCGGGCGACACCCGGATTCCGCCGAAGCGGAAGTCGTCGAAGGACGGGGGGAAGACGTGGGTCACCGGCAGGCGGGTGAAGATCCAGAGGTTGTCGCGGTCCCGGGCGGTGATCCGGGTCCCGGTGTACCCGGGGAGCCCGGCCAGGATCGCGGGGGCCGCGCCGTACGTCTCGACGCAGACGAAGACGTCGGGGGCGACGGCCGCGACCTGCTCCACGATCAGGGGCAGGTCGTCGCGGCCGCCGTTCCAGATGTTCCAGGTCAGGACGCGCACGGCCAGTCCAGGAGCACGTACCCGCGGTGCGGCACGTCGGCCGCCACGTGGATCCGGCCGCCGGCGCGCCGGACGGGGACCGGTCTCGGCTCCTCCAGCGGCACCAGCAGGGTCGCGGTCACGTCCGCGTCCAGGTGGGCGACGGGGCGGGCCGGGTCGGCGCTGCCGTTGGCGATCGCCAGCCGGTAGCCGGAGCGGGTCCGCGCGAAGTGCGGCAGCAGATGCGCTCCCCCGGTCACCAGCGGCAGGTCGGCGCCCAGGTGGCGGATCGCGCGGTGGGCCAGGTCGCGGCCGTCGTCGTCGCGGCCCAGCGCCTCCGGCGTGCAGGCGGCGATGGTGACCACCCGTCCGCCGAGCGCGTTGGTGAAGGCGACGCGGCCGTCGCCCCAGTGCTCGCCGCGCGGGGTGAGGATCTCGGTCCACGCCTCGGCTCCGGGCAGCGCGGTCAGGCGCGCGACGGCGGGCTGCACGTTCACGCTGAGCAGCCCGCCGCCGTCCAGCACGCGTTCCATGCTGTACGGCCGGTGGGACGGCGTGTGCCGTTCGGCCACCTCCTCCACCCGGACGCCCAGCAGGTCGCCGAATCCGCGTTCGGTCAGCACGAGCGCGGCGTGCCCGTCGAGCAGGAGGCCGCCGGAGAGCAGGCGTTCGGCCTCGGCGTCGGGCAGGCCCCAGGCGACCTTGCCGAACACGGCGTTGACCGGCGCGATCCCGGCCTGGACGGGCACCCCGTAGGGCAGCAGGTATTCGGCGGCCCGCAGCGGATCCGCTTGCAGGCCGTCGAGGCCGCCGTCGCCCCAGACGTGGGCCGAGGTGTCGGGCCACCACGGCACACCTACCCCGTACACCGAAATCTCCGGTTCGTAGGCGCGGTCCACCGCCGGGCGCGACCGTGTCAGCATCCGGCCGATCCGGGGATACCGCTGTGGGTCGCCGGTGACGAACGGATGCACGTCCAGCAACAGCCCGCCGGCCCCGGACAACCGGGCCGTGACCATCTCCGACCAGGTCTGGGTGTCGGATTTGGTCCACTCGGTGTGCGGCCAGTTCTCGATCTCCGGTGCCACCTCGACGCCGGCGGGCCGCAGTCCGCGCTGCAACTCCAGCATCGCGATCGAGTACGACAGCCGCCGCCCCGGCGCGTCCCCATAGGGCGCGAAGTGGGGCCGATGCACCTCGACCCGGTCGAAGACCTCCGTCCAGTCGCGGCCCTCCACCGAGGCCACGCCCAGGCCGGAGCTCATCAGCCCGAGCTTGGCCCGGCCGTCCACGGCCTGCCGTACCAGGTCGAGGACCTCGAGCTGGGCCGTACGCCAGGTTCGCTGCAGGAGCGCCCGCCAGGGGTGCGGCGGGCCGGGGGCGGTGATCGCGGCGACCAGTTCCTCGCGGGCCGGCTTCTCCCCGGCGAGCTGGGCGAAGCGCTCCAGCATCTCGGGCTCGAAGCCGCCGCCCCAGGTCAGCGGGGCGTGGTTGTGGAAGCGGAAGTCGTCCTCCAGCCAGAGCACCCGGAAGCCGAGCCCGGCGAACCGTCCGTAGTGCCCGGCCAGCCAGTCGCGCCAGACCGGGCAGGCGAAGGAGGCCGTCGCCGTGGTCGTCTCGCCCGTGGGCGAGACCATGGGGGCGAAGCCGAGGTCCTGGGTGCGGCCGCGGTCGGCGTGGCCGGTCGTGACCCACGGGTTGAGCGAGGCGCCGACGCCGTGGGCGTCCAGCACATCCTTGACCGCGGCCACGTGCGCGAACCACAGGTCCTCGCCGACGCCGACCGGGTGGCCGGCGTGCAGTTCCTCGGAGCCGTAGATGAGCACGACCTCCTCGACCCCGTGCTCGGCGCAGTAGCGCGCCAGCTCGGCCGGATCGCGACCGGGCAGGACCTGGTAGCGGAGGTGGTAGGTCACGACTGGCCGCGGTCGAAGTAGGCGATCAGCTCCGGGTCGAGCGCCGGGATGTCGTACGGCGTGCCGCCGTCGCGCAGCGACATCGTGGCCATGTACCCGGCGGCCACACTCATCCGGGCGGCCACCGGCGAGGTGTCCGTCACCCCGCCCTCGCGCACGAAGCGGCAGAACTCGGCGATGATGCCCGGGTCGGCGCCGCCGTGCGTGCCCTCGGCGCTGGGCACCTTGTAGGCGATGTCGGCGTCGGCGCGGTAGTCGCTGGGCCCGGTGTTCCACACCTTCACCGTGTCGCCGGGGCCGTCGCCGAAGTTCTCCAGCCTGCCCTCGGTGCCGATGACGGTGTAGCTGCGGAAGTAGTCGGGCGCGAAGTGGCACTGCTGGTAGGCGGCGATGACGCCGTTGTCCAGCCGCATGTTCATGACCGACAGGTCCTCCACGTCGACCACGTGGTTGAGGTCCTTGCGCGCGGCAGGCGGCCAGTCGAACTCCTTCAGCCACCCCTCCGGCCGCGGCGTGTCCGCCTCGCGCCGGGGCAGGTCGCCGTAAACCATGAGGTCGCCGAAGGCGTTGACCCGCGTGCTGTAGCCGCCGGCCAGCCAGTGGATCACGTCCAGGTCGTGGGCGGCCTTCTGCAGCAGCAGGCCGGTGGTGTTGCGGCGGTCGGCGTGCCAGTCCTTGAAGTAGTAGTCGCCGCCGTAGGAGACGAAGTGGCGCACCCACACCGCCTTCGGCTCGCCGATGACCCCCTTCTGGATGATGTCGCGCATCAGCCGGACCACACCCATGTGCCGCATGTTGTGCCCGACGTACAACCGGGTGCCCGTACGGCGGGCCGCGCGCAGGATGTTGTCGCAGCCCTCGACCGTGATGTGCATCGGCTTCTCGAGGTAGACCGCCTTGCCCGCCTCCAGGCAGTCGATCGCCAGCCGCTCGTGGGTGTCGTCCGGCGTCGCCAGGATGATCGCGTCGACGTCGTCGCGCTCCAGCAGCTCGCGGTAGTCCTCGGTGAGGACGTCCGCCTCGAACCGCCGCGCCTGGCGCTTGAGGACGGCCGGGTCGATGTCGCACAGCGCGCTCACCACCGACCCCTTGCCCGGACGGTGCGCGGCAAGGTGCAGGTTCGTCCGGAGCCCGAGGCCGACGGCTCCGATGCGCAGGTCTTCCACTGGGTTCCCTTCTTGCGGATTACGGCTTGGGGCGGGCGAGGGTGGCCGCGGCCACCTGCCCGCGGTCGAAGTAGGCGATCAGCTCCGGGTCGAGCCCCGGAATGTCGTACGGCCGGCCGCCGTCGCGCAGCGACATCGTGGCCATGTACCCGGCGGCCACACTCATCCGGGCGGCCACCGGCGAGGTGTCCGTCACCCCGCCCTCCCGGATGAACCTGCAGAACTCCATCACGATCCGCTCGTCGGAGCCGCCGTGGGAGCCCTTGGCCTCAGGGACCTTGTAGGAGATGTCACCATCCGCCCGATACCCGGTGGGGCCGTGGTTCCACACCTTCACCCGGTCCCCGTCGTTCTCCAGGCGGCCCGCGTCACCGATGACGGTGTAGCTGCGGTTGTAGTCAGGGGTGAAGTGGCACTGCTGGTAGGCGGCGATGACGCCGTTGTCCAGCCGCATGTTCATGACCGAGACGTCCTCGACGTCCACGACCGGATTGAGGTCGCGCCGCGCGGCCGGCGGCCAGTCGAACTCCTTCAGCCACCCGTCCGGTTTCGGCGCCCCGGGCGCCCGCCTGGGCAGGTCGCCGTAGACCACCAGGTCGCCGAAGGCGTTGACCCGGGTCGTGTAGCCGCCGGCCAGCCAGTGGATCACGTCCAGGTCGTGGGCCGCCTTCTGCAGCAGCAGGCCGGTGGTCCGGGCGCGCTCGGCGTGCCAGTCCTTGAAGTAGTAGTCGCCGCCGTAGGAGACGAAGTGGCGCACCCACACCGCCTTGGGGGTGCCGATCTCGCCCTTCCGGATGATGTCGCGCATCAACCGGACCACGCCCATGTGCCGCATGTTGTGGCCCACGTACAACCGGGTGCCCGAACGTTGCGCCGCGCGCAGGATGTTGTCGCAGCCCTCGACCGTGATGTGCATCGGCTTCTCGAGGTAGACCGCCTTGCCCGCCTCCAGGCAGTCGATCGCCAGCCGCTCGTGGGTGTCGTCCGGGGTGACGACCAGCACGGCGTCGAGGTCGTCGCGTGCGAGCAGCTCGCGGTGGTCCTCGGTCAGGTACGGCCGGCCGAAGCGCTCCGCGGCCCGCTTCAGCGCGGCCGGATCGGCGTCGCACAGCGCGGTGACCACCGAGCCGCGCCCCGGCCGGTGCGCGGCCAGCGCGAGGCTGAGCCGCAGCCCGAGGCCGATGACCCCGATGCGTAGATCTTCCACGTGCCGTCCCTCCAGGTGCCCCGATCAGTCCTGAAGGGTAGCGGTCATTTATGAAAGAATCTATAGAAAATAAGCCCGAAAATCCGGCACAAGCCCACACCAAGCCCCGGATCGCCCGGAGAGATAAGAAACCCGGCAGCGTTAAGCCTCGACGAAGAAGAGCGTGCGGTCCGCGTGGTTGAGGGCCAGCCGTACCGCCCCCACCACGATCGACTCGCGGCCCAGCTCCGAGGCGACCACCTTGGGCGGATACAGGCACACCCGGTTGAGATACGCCTGAATCGGGTCCACGAGCAGCTCCCGCCCGCGCGCCAGCGCGCCCCCCACCACCACCATCTCCGGATCGAGCGGGTTGACCACCGTCACCAGGCTCTCGCCCAGGCGCAGCGCGAACTGCTCCACCGCGGCGGCCGCGTCCCGCTCCCCCGCCCTGGCCCGCTCGAAGGCGAACTCGGCCATGTCGCTCGGCGCCCGCAGCTCGCCCGGCTCGGCCGCCATCGCATAGGAGATCACGCTGCCGAACACCGACCAGTTGCCGTTGGGCTGCTCGCCCAGCTCGCCGGAGGCCGCATGGGCGCCCCGGTACGGCACGCCGTCGATGAGCAGGCCCAGCGCCAGCCGGTTGCCGGTGAACAGGTAGACCACGTCGCGGCACTCCTGCGCCACGCCCCGCCAGTGCTCGGCGAGTACGGCCAGCCGCATGTCGTTCTCCACCAGCAGCGGCGCCGGGATCGCCTTGCCCAGCTCCGCCCGCAGGTCCAGCCCGGTCCAGTCGCGCAGCCGTACGCTCTTGACCACGCGGCCCTCGCCGTCCACCACGCCCGTCGTGCCGACGCCGACCGCGGCCAGGTCCGCGGAGGTCAGCCCGAGCCCGCCCGCGCACTCCTCCACGAGCCGGACCACCGCGGCCATCCGCTCCTGCGCGTCCACCTCGTACGGCACCCCGGCCGACCGGGAACCCACCACGTTGCCGCTGAGATCGGAGATCATCGCCCGGATCGTGGAGCCGCCGATGCCGACGCCCACCACGTGCCCGGCATCCGCCCGGAACCGGTACCTGCGGGCGGGCCTGCCGCGCTGCCGGTCGCCCAACTCCTCCTCGCACTCCTCGGCCCAGCCCTCGGCCAGGAGCTCCTCGACGATCGCCTCCGCCGTCGGGCGCGACACCTTGGCCGCCCTGGCCAGTTCGGTGAGCGTCACCTCGGCGGCCGCCCGCAGGATCCGGAGGATCGCCGCCGAGTTGAGCCTGCGCAGAAGTGAGGCGTCACCGCTCTGCTGTCGCACCTGACCTCCATACAGTTGAACGGATATTCTACTTAGTCAAAGTTGTTACGTAATCACCCCTAGGGAACCCCGGCTTCCAGGGGTGTGAAGGTTCTCTGTGGGGGGAGTTAAGCAAACCTCGATGGACACGCCCAAAGCCCGGCGGGCACAGTGCGTAAGGTTCAGACGAGGGGGGTTGCCGCCATGAAGGCGCTGGTCAAGGATCGGCCGCAGGAAGGACTCTGGCTGAAGGACGTGCCGGAGCCGGAGCTCGGCCCGGGCGAGGTGCTGATCAAGGTGCTGCGCACCGGCATCTGCGGCACCGACCTGCACATCAGGAAATATGACGACTGGGCCCGCCACACGCTGGACCTGCCGCTCATCGTCGGCCACGAGTTCAGCGGGCGCGTCGTCGAGGTCGCCCCCGGCGTCGAGGACATCAAGGCCGGCGACCTGGTCAGCGGCGAAGGCCACATCGTCTGCGGCAAGTGCCGCAACTGCATGGCCGGCCGGCGCCACCTGTGCCGCAACACCATCGGCCTCGGGGTCAACCGCGACGGCGCCTTCGCCGAGTACCTCACGCTCCCGGCCGGCAACGTCTGGGTGCACCGGGTACCCGTCGACCCCGACATCGCCGCCATCTTCGACCCGTTCGGCAACGCCGTACACACGGCCCTGTCCTTCCCCCTCGTCGGCGAGGACGTGCTGATCACCGGCGCCGGCCCCATCGGCCTGATGGCCGCCGCCGTCGCCACCCACGTCGGCGCCCGCAACGTCGTGATCACCGACGTCAGCCCCGACCGCCTCGACCTCGCCGGCAAGCTCGGCGTCTCCCTCGCCCTGAACGTCGCCCAGACCCCGATCGCCGACGGCATGAAGCAGCTCGGCATGCGGGAGGGCTTCGACGTCGGCCTCGAGATGTCCGGCAACCCCCGGGCCATGCGCGACATGATCGCCACCATGACCCACGGCGGGAAGATCGCCATGCTCGGCCTGCCCGCGGAGGAGTTCGCGATCGACTGGTCCACGGTGGTCACCTCGATGATCACCATCAAGGGCATCTACGGCCGTGAGATGTTCGAGACCTGGTACAACATGTCGGTCCTGCTGGAGAAGGGCCTCGACCTCTCTCCCGTGATCACCGACCGGTACGGCTACCGCGACTTCGACGCCGCCTTCGACACCGCCGCCAGTGGACGCACCGGCAAGGTCATTCTCGACTGGGAGGATTGATGTTCACCACCGTCCGCGGGCAACTGCGCGAGACGCTCGACGAGATCACCGAGGCCGGGCTGCACAAGCCCGAGCGGATCATCAGCACCCCGCAGAACGCCCACGTGCGTGTGGGCGCGGCCGACGTGCTGAACTTCTGCGCCAACAACTACCTCGGCCTGGCCGACAACCCCGAGGTCGTCGCCGCGGCGCAGCAGGCGCTGGAGCGGTGGGGCTTCGGGATGGCGTCCGTGCGGTTCATCTGCGGCACCCAGGAGGTGCACAAGGAGCTCGAATCACGGCTGTCCGACTTTCTGGGCATGGAGGACACCGTCCTCTACAGCTCGTGTTTCGACGCCAACGGCGGCGTGTTCGAGACGCTGCTCGACGCCCAGGACGCCGTCATCTCCGACGCGCTCAACCACGCCAGCATCATCGACGGCATCCGGCTGTCCAAGGCCAAGCGCCTGCGCTACGCCAACCGGGACATGGCCGAGCTCGAGGCCCGGCTCAAGGAGGCCGGTGACGCGCGGCGCAGGCTGATCGTGACCGACGGCGTGTTCTCCATGGACGGATATGTCGCGCCGCTGCGGGAGATCTGCGACCTGGCCGACCGCTACGACGCCATGGTCATGGTCGACGACTCCCACGCCGTCGGCTTCGTCGGCCCCACCGGCCGCGGCACCCCCGAGCTCCACGGCGTCACCGACCGGGTCGACATCATCACCGGCACGCTCGGCAAGGCCCTCGGCGGCGCCAGCGGCGGCTACGTCGCCGCCCGCAAGGAGATCTGCGACCTGCTGCGCCAGCGCTCCCGCCCGTACCTGTTCTCCAACTCGCTCGCCCCCGTCATCGCGGCCGCGTCCCTGCGCATCCTGGACCTGCTCGAAACCTCCAACTCCGCCCGCGACCAGCTGCGCGACAACACCGCGCGCTTCCGCAGCCGGATGAGCGAGGCCGGGTTCGACATCCTGCCCGGCGACCACCCGATCGTCCCCGTCATGATCGGTGACGCCGCCGAGGCCGGGGCCATGGCCGAGCGCCTCCTGGAACTGGGCATCTACGTGATCGGCTTCTCCTACCCGGTGGTCCCGCACGGGCAGGCGCGCATCCGGGTCCAGCTGTCGGCCGCCCACTCCACCGCGGACGTGGACCGCGCCGTCGACGCCTTCATCGCCGCCCGGCGCTCCTGACCTTCTATGCTCGGCCGGGTGATAGAGACCCGGCGCCTGCGGACGCTTCGCGCGGTGGCCGACCACGGTACGGTCACCGCCGCCGCGGCGGCGCTCCACCTCACCCCGTCCGCGGTGTCACAGCAGCTCGGGGCGTTGGAGCACGAGGTAGGGCACCGGCTGTTCGTCCGGGACGGCCGCGGGGTGCGGCTCACCGCCGTCGGGCGGATCATGGTGGCGCACGCGGACGAGATCCTGGCCCAGCTCGAACGCGCCGAGGCCGAGGTGGCCGCCTACGCGACGGGCGCCGCGGGCGAGGTGGTGGTGGCCTCGTTCGCCACGGCCATCGCGGCCGTGCTGGCGCTAGCCGTACGGACCCTGCGCGAGACCTCGCCCGGGCTGCAGGTGCGGGTCCGGGACGCGGAGGGCGACCAGAGCCTGACCATGCTGCTGGACGGCGCGGCCGACCTGGCGATCGCCGTGGAATACCGGGGCGCTCCCGACGATCAGCGCCTGACCCGGGTGTCCTTGTACGCCGAGCCCTTCGACCTCGTGCTGCCCGCCGGCCACCCACATTCCGGTTCACTTGCCGATTTGTCCGGAGAAGTGTGGATTGGCCCCCATCCGGGGAATCCGGTGCACGACGTCATCGTGGTGGCGTGCGAACGGGCCGGGTTCACGCCCGACTTCGTCCACTCCTCCGACGACTTCCGCGCGGTGGTGGCGCTGGTCGGGGCCGGGGCGGGCGTGGCGCTGGTGCCGCGACTGGCGCTCCGGGACCTCGACCTGACGGGCGTGGAGGTACGGCGGGCCGCGGGCCCGGAGCGCCGCGTGTTCGCCGCGGTGCGGAGGGGGGCGGAACACCATCCGCTGCTCCGCCCGATCCTGCTCACCCTGGACGCGATCGCAGCCGACCTCATCCCCTCCTGAAACACCTCCCAAAGCCGGACATTTACCGATCCTTCAGGAGCGGGTGGACAGGCTCTGGGAGAGGCAGAACTGCTGATCGGCAGTTCGCGCTGGAGAATGAGGTGATGTACGGCTCTTTATTTCGTCTGCCCCGAGTGCCGCTGCAAGCGGTGCTCGGGTTCCTCGCCCAGCTCACCCAACTGGTGGCGCCCATAGGAACCGTGCTCGTGGTCCAGGCCGCCACCGGCTCACTCGCGCTGGCCGGTCTGGCGGCCGCCGCCTTCTCCCTCGGCGCCGGCCTCGCCCGCCCCCTCCAGGGCCGCCTCATGGACCGCCACGGATCCCGTCCCATCCTCGACGCCACCGCCGCCATTCACGTCTGCGCCCTGCTCGGCCTCGTGGCCGGGGCGGCCGCCGGCTTCCCCGGCTGGAGCCTCGTCGCCCTGGCCGCCCTTGCGGGCGCCGGCCTGCCGCCGGTCTCCGTCAGCATGCGCGTCGAATGGGGTCAGCGCATCCCCGCCGCCAGCCGTACCGCCGCCTACAGCCTCGTCTATCTCGTCCAGGAACTGGCCCTTCTGACCGGGCCGCTCCTGTTCACGCTGGTGATCGCCCTTCTTGCCAGTCCTTCCCTTGCCCTCGCCGGCGTCGCCCTCGCCGCCGGTCTCAGCACCGTGCTGTTCGCCCGCGCCCTCCACGCGGGCAGCCCGCCGCCGGCGTCGGCGGGCGGCGGCCTGTTCACCCGGCCGGGCGTCCCGCTGCTCCTGGTCGTGGCGGTCCTGGCCGGATGCTGCCTCGGCGTCCTCGAGGTCGGTGCGCCCGCCCTGGCCGCCGCCCGCGGCACCCCCGCCCTGACCGGCCTCCTCATCGCCGGCCTCTCCCTCGGCGGCATCACCGGCGCCATCGTGTACGGCATGCGTCCTTGGCACGCCGGCCCCGGCATCCGCCTGATCGCCCTACTGGCGCCGCTGGGTCTGTGCCTGGCCCCCCTCGCCTGGCTGACGGCCTCGGCCCTGGACCGGTCGGCGCCGGTGCTGCCGTTGGCCGGGTTCGGGGTCGCGATGTTCCTGGCCGGGCTGACGTTCAACCCTTCCTTGACGACGGTCTCGCTGCTGGTGGACGAGCTGGCGCCCGGGGCCAGGAGCGAGGCGTTCGGCTGGCTGTCCACCGCCATCGGCCTCGGCACCGCCTCGGGCTCCGGCCTGGCCGGATTGATCGGCGACCGCTTCGGCCCTGCCGCGACCTTCGCGGCGGCCTCCGCCGCCGCCCTCCTCGCCGCCTTTCTCGCCACTCTCCTCCACCTGACCCGCACCCGCCACCGCCCGTAGAGGTGCTCGACGAGCACGAGCGCTGGGCCTGGTTGTCGGGATCCGCTGGCAAGCCGGAGAAGCCTTGACCAAAGCCGGATCGCATGAAATATAGGGATAAAGATATATATAGGGACCCAGATATATCGGAGGCGCAGGGATGGCGACGCAGGATCGGCGGCGGGCGGAGACCCGTGCCCGGCTGATCGAGGCGGCCGCCGACCTGTTCGCCCGCAAGGGGTTCCACGCCGTGTCCGCCGAAAGCGTCGCCGAGGCCGCCGACCGGACCACCGGCGCCCTCTACAACCACTTCGGCGGCAAGGAAGGTCTGCTGCTCGCCCTGCTGGAGGTGTGGAAGGACCAGACCGCGGCCGACCTGCTGGCCGGGTTCGAGGAGATCACCGAACTCGACGACCGGCTGGCTGCCCTCTTCGACGTACTCACCCGCGACGACCGGGATCGCGGTGCGGCCTGGCTCCTGCTCGAGCTGGAGTTGTGGCTGCACGGCGCGCGTGATCCCGGCATCGGCGAACCGCTTGCCCGGCGCTACGCCGGCATCCGTGCCCGCCTGGCCGAGGGGCTGTCCGACTGGGCGGCGATCGCAGGCGTACCGCTCAGGCGATCACCGGAGCAGACGGCCGTGGCCGTGCTCGGGCTGCTGATCGGCTGCGCGGTGCAACACCGGCTCGATCCGCCTGCCGTCGAACGGCAGGCCGTGGTGGCCGCCCTGCGTGACCTGCTCGGCCTCCCCGGCCCCTGACCGAAGGAACGACACCACCAGCAGGCCCCGACCTCGCGCCCAAGGGAGCCCCCATGCACATCGACCTGCTCGAGAACACCTGGGAACGCCACGTCCCCCACGACCAGTTCGCCTACCTTCGCCGCAACGCCCCGGTCTACTGGCACGAGGTGCCGGACGACACCGGCTTCTGGGCGGTTACCAAGTACCACGACGTCAAGGCTGTCAGCCGCGATGCCAGGACGTGGTCCACGGAGCTGGGGACGACGTTCATCCGTACCCAGACGCCGGAGTTCATCGACATCGCCAAGCTGACCCTGCTCAACATGGACCCGCCCAAGCAGACCAGGTACCGGCGGCTGGTGAGCGCGGGGTTCACGCCGAAGATGATCGGCAAGCTGGCCGCGACCGTGCAGGCGCGGGCGGAGAAGATCGCCGACGGGGTGGTGGAGCGGGGCGGCGAGGTGGAGTTCGTCACGGACGTCGCGGAGTACCTGCCGCTGCAGATGATCTGCGATCTGATCGGCGTCCCCGAGAGCGACCACCACCTGATCTTCGACTGGTCGAACCGGATGGTCGGGTTCCAGGATCCGGACTTCCGGACGACGCCGGAGGACGGGGAGATCGCGGCGGCGGAGATCTTCGCCTACTGCGACGGCCTGGTGGACGAGCGGCGGGTCCGTCCCCGGGAGGACATCCTCACCGCGCTGGTCCAGGCGGAGGTGGACGGCGACCGGCTGTCCCGGGAGGAGATCGACTCCTTCTTCGTCATCCTCTGCGTGGCCGGGAACGAGACCACCCGCAATCTCATCGCGCACTCGATGATGGCGCTGATCGAACACCCGGGCGCCTATCGGGAACTGGCCGACGGCCTGGACGACGAGGAGTTGTGGCGCAGCGCCACGGAGGAGTTCCTGCGGTGGGGCTCCTCCATTCACAACTTCCGCCGGACCGCGACCACCGACACCGAGATCTCCGGGCAGAAGATCGGCGAGGGCGAGAAGGTGGTGACGTTCTACGCCTCGGCCAACCGCGACGAGGCGGTCTTCACCGATCCACACCGCTTCGACCTGCGCCGCGACCCCAACGACCACGTGACCTTCGGCGGCGGAGGCCCGCACTTCTGCCTCGGCGCCGGGCTGGCGAGGGTGCAGATCACGTGCATGATCCGGGAACTCGTCCGCCGCTTCCCCACCGCCGAGCACACCGGGCCGGTCAAGCGGATGCGGTCGGACTTCATCAACGGCATCAAGCACATGCCGCTGGCGTTCGGCTCACGCTAGATCGCGGGCGCGGGTGAGGGCGGCGCTGAAGGCGGCGTAGCGGGCGAGTTCGGCGGCGACCGGGTCCAGGACGTCGGCCTTGGCCACCTCGGCGATCGCGGCACGCAGGGCTTTGGCCGCGATGCGGGCGCGGCGCCGGCCGCCCAGCCACGCGGCCAGGCGGGACAGCAGGGCGATCAGCACCCCGGCCAGGGCGCCGCCGAGCAGCAGAACCGTGGGCCACGGGACCTCCAGGACCGTGGGGGTCGGTGGTTCGGGCAGCCGCAGGTAGCCCAGGGCGAACAACGCCGTCAGCCAGAGCGCCCCCGCCGCCGCCGTGGCGAAGACCAGCCACTGCAGCCCCCCGGCCGCCCGCCACCACCGGGGGCGGCGGGTGGCGGTGAGCGAGGTGGTGGAGATCGCCTTGTCCAGGGCGTCGGCCAGGTCGTCGGCGCGCGAGCGGGCCGCCCGCCGGACGGCCGGCGCCCAGGAAGGGGGCAGCCCGTCCGCCGCGGCCTCGCCGACGTCCCTGATGGCCGTGTCCATCTGTGCTTTCTGTACGGCGGAGGCCGCCGGCAACGACGTCCTGCCCACGATCTCCGCGCCCGTGGCGGAACCCGGCGATCCGATGCGCAGGCGCCGCAACGGATCCGGCCGGAACCGGCGGATCCACCGGGTGACGGGCCACCCGGTGGCCACGACGGCCCGGTGCCGATGCCCCTTGCCCACCGCGTCCACGACCAGAGGCACCCCGGACGCCTCGGCCAGCGCCGCGGTCAGGCGCTTCTCCAGCCCGGAGACCTGGGACGACGTGCCCGGCGGCCCGCTTGCCGCCTCCAGCGCGTCGGCGGCGGTGGCGACGTCGGCCGACAGCCGCTCCGCCCAGGAGCGGCGGGCGCCCACCCGGTCGGCGAGCAGCGTGCGCAGGCCGGGCAGCCCGGCACCGGTGCGCGCGGAGACGCCCACGACCGGCACGCCGCTCAGCCCGTCGTCGTCCAGGAGCCGCCGCAGGTCGGCCAGGCAGCGTTCGACGGCGGCGGGCGGCAGGCGGTCGATCTGGTTGAGGACGACGACCGTGACGTCCCGATGCCGGGCCAGGGGCCGCAGGTATCGGTCGTGGACCGCCGCGTCGGCGTACTTCTGCGGGTCCAGCACCCACACGAGCAGATCGACCACCTCGACCAGCCGGTCCACTTCCAGCCGGTGGGCGAGTTCGATGGAGTCGTGGTCCGGGAGGTCGAGCAGGACCAAGCCGGTCAGGCCGGGGTCGGGGTCGGGCAGGGCGTGCCGGCGGGGGATCTCCAGCCAGTCGAGCAGGGGCCCGGCCCCGCCGCCGTCCCAGAGCGCGGCCTGGGCGGTGGAGGTGGTGGGCCGCGTGACGCCGACGGTGGCCAGATCCGTCCCGGTCAGCTCGTTGAACAGGGTCGATTTTCCGCTGCCCGTGGCGCCGGCGAGGGCGGCCACGGTGTGGGTCACGGACAGGCTCCGCCGTACCCCGGCTCGTTCGGCGACCGCGCGGGCGGCGGCGGCGACGTCGGCGGGCAGCCGCCCCTCTGCGAGGTCGGCGGCTTCCCGCAGCGCTTCGAGACGTTCGTCCAGACCTGGGCCCCGACGCAGCACCCTCACCGCTCCTCACCCGAAATATCCGAAATATCCGGCCCTGACGGCTCGGGCGACCCTGACGGCTCGGGCGACCCTGGCGGCTCGGGCGGCCTTGGCGGCTCGGGCGGCCTTGGCGGCTCGGCCCGCTCATCCGCCTGATCCGCGCCGCCCGAATCGCCCAGAACCCCACCAGGCACCCGGCGAGCCGCAATCTCCGAAGCGGCCTCCCGCAACGCCTCTCCCGTCCCACCCGGCGGCTCGATCTCCTCCAGCACCCCGGTGAACCGCCCCGCCTCCAGCTCCAGAAGCTCCTGCACCCGCTCCCGCAAGTCCTCCCGAGCCCGATTGGTCAACGTCCGCACGGCCTGGTCACCGAAGATGGCCTCCAGCAGCTTCTGCGACAGCAGACTGGTCCCCCCGGCGATCCCGACCTCGATCCCGGTCAGCCCGCCGGTGGACGCGAACACGGCCAGCATCACCAGCAGCCCGGCCCCGTTGACCCCGAAGGACGCCGCCCGGGCCGTGGTCCGCTTCCCCGCCCCCTCCTGCCGCACCAGCTCGAGCACATGATCCTGCCACCCTCGCACCGCGCTCTCGGCCTGCGCGGACAACGACCCGGACGCCCGCCCGAGCCGAGCCGCCTCGACGGCCCCCAGCCGCTCCAGAACCCCGGCCCCGCCAGGCGCGGCCGACCAGCCCTCGAGCGCCCGCTCGGCCGCCCCGTCGGCCGCGGACCGGATCAGCGCCTCGACCCCGCTCTCCAGCGCGACCCGGAGCTGAGCCCCCTGCCCCTTGCCGGTGAAGAACCCGACGATCCGATCGCGCACCCATCCGACCCGGCTCTCCAGGGACCGCATGAGGTCCCCGGTCCCGATGAAGTCCTGCCACCGGGCCAGGACCTCGCCCCTCAGCAGGCTCCCGTCGCTCATGCCGGCGTCGAAGTCGCTCATGGCGGTGCCGTACGCGGCGGTGACGATCGAGCGCAGGGAGGCGAACCCGTCCTGCTGACGTTCGACGGCGTCGGCGATGGCGGGCACGCGGGCGGCGAGGTTGTCGAGCGCGCCGGAGAGCGTCTGCCGGACCACGCGGGCCCGCTCGGCGGCGTCGGCGGCCAGCGAGGCCAGCCAGGTGACGATGGGCCGTACGGAGGCGGCGGGCAGGCTCGCCTTCTCCCCGGGCAGAAACGCCTCGGGCACGGTGAAGAGCTTGGTCCCGCCCAGCCCGTTGGCCTCCAGCAACCGGGTCAGGTCGGCGGAGACCGCGACCATCGCCTCGGGTGGCACCCGGTCCAGCACGACGGCGAGAGCCGTACTCCGGTCACGGGCGGCGCGCAGGAAACTCCACGGCACCTCGTCGGCGTAACGGGCGGCGGTGGTGACGAACAGCCAGAGGTCGGCGGCGGCGAGCAGTTGCGCGGCGAGCTGCCGGTTCTCCGCGACGACGGAGTCGATGTCGGGCGCGTCGAGCAACGCCAGCCCTGGGGTCAGCGACGGGACGGTCACCACCCGCAGCGCGCCGGGCCCCGACTCGGACCCGGACACCCGTGAGAGGCCGGGCAGCACGTGTGGGCCCATGAACCACGCCTGGTCGGCCGGGCTGACCGCGAGCGTGGGCACGAGCGTGGTCGGCCGCAGCACCCCCGGCTCGGCCACGTCGGCGCCGGCCAGCGAGTTGACCAGCGTGGACTTGCCCGCGCCGGTGGAGCCCCCGACCACGGTCAGCAGGGGCGCGTCGATCGAGCGCAACCGGGGCAGCACGTAGTCGTCGAGCTGCCCGGTCAGCTCCTTGAGCGCGAGCCGGTCGGCGGCGGCCTCGCCGATCGCGAGCGGAAAGAGCTCGCCGTCGAGCCGGGCGCGCAGTGACTCTAATGCGCTCACCAGTTCCATAGGGACACGCTAACCGGCCGACGGCTCCCTCAGCACGTAACCGACGCTGCGCAGCGTGTGGATGAGCCGGGGCTCGGTGTCATCCATTTTGCGGCGAAGGTAGGACACATAGGACTCGACGACCCCGGTCTCGCCGCCGAAGTCGTAGCTCCAGACGTGCTCCAGAATCTGCGCCTTGGAGACCACCCGCCCGGCGTTGGACATGAAGTAGTGCAGCAGCTTGAACTCGGTGGGCGACAGGTGCACGCTCTGCCCGCCGCGCCACACCTCGCGCGTCTCCTCGTCCAGCTCGAGGTCGCCGACCTGCAGCCGCTTGGGCGGCGTGATCTCTCCCCGGGTACGGCGAAGCACCGCGCGGATCCGGGCCTGGACCTCTTCCAGCGAGAACGGCTTGGTCACGTAGTCGTCGCCCACGGACAGCCCGGCGATCTTGTCGTCGGTGGCGTCCCGGGCGGTCAGGAAGAGCACGGGCGACGAGATCCGCCTGGCCACCTCGAACCCGTCGAGGTCGGGCAGCATGACGTCGAGCACGACGAGGTCGGGCGAGGACCGCCCGGCCATCTCGACGGCTTCCCTCCCGTCGGCGGCGGTCATCACCTCGAACCCGGCGTAGCGCAGGCTCTCGGAGAGCAGATCCCTGATGCTGGGCTCGTCGTCCACCACCATGATCAGCGCTTCTGGTGTGCTGCTCACACAGCACAGGGTGCACGAGGAACCTTGGGGAAAGCTGAAGGGTCACTCCAAGTCGAGTGGGAGTTCCACCCGGAAGGTGGCCCCGGCGCCCGGTCTGCTGTGGACGCGTACGGCGCCGCCGTGGGCTTCCACGAGCGCCCGGACGATGGCCAGGCCGAGGCCGCTGCCACGGTCCTCGCCGGTGCGCCGGGAGCGGGCGGAGTCAGCTCGGTAGAAGCGCTCGAAGACGCGTTCCAGCTGCTCGGGCGTGAGCCCTGGGCCCTGGTCGGCGACTTCGAGGAAGGCGGTGCGGGCCCCCGCGCCGACGCGTACGGTGACCGGGGTGCCGGGGTCGGTGTGATGGAGGGCGTTGGACATGAGGTTGGCCACGACCTGGCGCAGCCGTACCTCGTCGCCGGAGACGATGAGGGCGGCGTCGCCGACGACCTCGAGTTTCACGTTGCGGTCGGGAGCGAGGATGCGGGCGTCGTGGACGGCGTCGGCGGCCAGGGCGAGCATGTCCACGGGCCGCATCTGCAGGGGGCGCTGCTGGTCGACGCGGGCCAGCAGCAGCAGGTCGTCCACGAGCAGGCTCATCCGCCCGGCGGCCTTCTCGACGCGGCGCAGCATCTCGGACGGGTCGGCGCCGGGATTCTGCCGGGAGTACTCGGCGTAGCCGAGGATCGAGGTCAGCGGGGTGCGCAGTTCGTGGGAGGCGTCGCCGACGAACTGCCGCATGCGGTCCTCGGAGCGGCGGGCCGCGGCCTCGGAGGCGGAGCGGGCGGCGAACGCGGACTCGATCTGGGCGAGCATGCCGTTGATCGCGGTGGCCAGGCGGCCGACCTCGGTGCGCGGGTCGCCGTCGGGCACCCTTCGGCCCAGCTCACCGCCGGCGATGGCGCCGGCCGTACGCTCGATCTCGCCGAGTGAGCGCAGGCTGCGGCGCACGAGCGCGACGCCGACGACGGCGAGGATGAGCAGGATGCCGCCACCGCCGAGCAGTTCGATGAGGATGAGGCGGCGGGTGATGTCGCCGACCTCGGACAGGTCGACGGCGACCGTCACCTCGCCCCACTGGGTGTCGGTGCGCCTGACCCGCCATTCGCCGTCGCCGCTGACCGCGTGGACGGTGACGGGCGCGTCCACGACCTCCGTCCGCACGGGTTTGGGCTTGAGGTCCACTTCGCGCAGGTTGGTGTACGGCGGCGCCGGCCTCCCGTCGGGGCGCATGATGATGACGATCGAGTCGGATTCGATGAGCAGCTGCTTACGCGGGACGGAGTTGCCCATGTCGTGCCTGAGCTTTCCCCTGACCCGCTGGGTGATCAGCTCGATCTGGCCGTCCACCCGGTCGATGAGGTAGCGGTTCAGCACCGAGACGCTGATGACGCCGATGAAGGTGAGCCCGAGCCCGAGCAGGGCGAGCACGGCGGCGATCAGCTTGATCCTCAGGGGCAGCCCGCGCATCAGGGCCCCGGTGGCAGGCGGAGCACGTATCCGACACCGCGCAGGGTGTGGATGAGACGCGGATTGCCGTGGTCGATCTTGCGGCGGAGCACGGAGACGTACGACTCCACGATCCCGACCTCGCCCCTGAAGTCGTAGTCCCAGACGTGGTCGAGGATCTGCGGCTTGGACAGCACGCGCCCGGCGTTGGTCATGAAGTAGTGCAGCAGCTTGAACTCGGTGGGCGACAGCGGCACCAGCTTCCCGCCGCGCCAGACCTCGTGGCTCTCCTCGTCGAGTTCGACGTCGGCGAAGGTCAGCCGCGGCGGCGGCGCCTGCGTGGCGGTACGGCGCAGCACGGCGTGAATGCGCGCGATCACCTCTTCGAGGCTGAACGGCTTGGTCACGTAGTCGTCGCCGCCGACGGTCAGCCCGTGGATCTTGTCCTCGGTGCCGTCACGCGCGGTCAGGAAGACGACCGGGATGGCCGAGCCGCCGCTGCGCAGCCGTTTGACCACGTCGAAGCCATCCATGTCGGGCAGCATGACGTCGAGCACGACGAGGTCGGGGCGGTGCCGTTGCACGGCGGCCACCGCCTCGTGCCCGCTCCGGGCGGTGCGGACGTCGAAGCCGGCGAACTTCAGGCTCGCGGCGAGGAGGTCGAGGATGTTGGGGTCGTCCTCGACGATCAGCAGGCGTGATTCCATCACTCCTAAGGATGCCCTCAGCGGGTGGGTGCTGGAACAACTCCCGCGATATGCCGTGCAATGGCCAGACTCGACGTCGCCCCTGGAGATGGGGCATTACGCACCAGAACCAGCCTTCCCCGGACATCGATCACGAAATCATCGACCAGGGAGCCGTCGCGGGCGACCGCCTGAGCACGGACCCCACCAGTCGTGCGCTCCAGGTCGGCGGCGGTCAGCGCCGGGACGTAGCGGCGG
The DNA here is from genome assembly GCF_009760925.1 of Nonomuraea typhae. Taxonomy (GTDB): domain Bacteria; phylum Actinomycetota; class Actinomycetes; order Streptosporangiales; family Streptosporangiaceae; genus Nonomuraea; species Nonomuraea typhae. The sequence goes on along the minus strand of NZ_VRLV01000006.1, from coordinate 85,504 downwards.
GCCGCGGCCAGGAACTCACGCTTGACCAGCGAGCCGTAGACCTCCTTGACGCCGGTGCGCCAGTGCTTCCTGGCCATGCGCAACGTGCCCGGCCAGGTGAGGATCTGGCGGGCGTTCCCGATCCGGCCCCAGGTGTAGCCCTCGTAGGCCAGGGCCAGCACCGCGTTCGGGCCGACCAGGACCTCGCCGTCGATGTGCCGGGTCAGGTGCACCCCGAGGAACGGGTAGCGCGGGTCGGGCACCGGATAGATCAGGCCCCTGACCAGATCCTTGGCCGATCCGGCCAGCGCGTAGTACTCGCCGCGGAAGGGCACGATACGCACCTCGCCCGGGTCGCCGGCCATGGCGGCCACCGCGTCGGTGCCCAGACCGGCGCACACCACCAGCCGGTCGAAGGCCAGGACGCGCTTGGCGGCCAGCACCTCGACCTTGCCGCCGCGTTCCCTGATCGCCCTGACCGGGTGCGCCAGCCGTACCGAACCGCCGAGCTCGGCCACGTCGAGCGCGAGGCGGCGGGCGACGGCGGGGAAGTCGGCGATCGCGGTGTGCGGCGAGTGGACCGCGGCCACACCGACCGCGTGCGGCTCGATCTCGCGCAACGCGAGCGCGTCGAGCTCGGCGACCCCGGGCACGCCGTTCTCCCGCGCACGCTCGGCCAGCGCGGCCAGCCGCGGCCGCTCGTGCCGGCCCGAGGCGATGACCAGCTTGCCGACCTCTCGGTACGGCAGGCCGTGCTCGGCACAGTAGGCGCGCAGCATGGCCACGCCCTCGCGGCAGAGCTTCGCCTTGAGCGAGCCAGGCGGGTAGTAGAGGCCCGCGTGGACGACGCCGCTGTTGTGACCCGTCTGGTGGACGCCCACCTGGTGCTCCTTGTCGAGCACGGTCACCTCGGCGCCTCTGGTCCTGGCGAGCTCACGGGCCACAGCCAGGCCGACGATGCCGGCGCCGACGATCCCAATCTTCTCCGTCACGGAGCTAGTTTGCCGATTCTTCGGACGTCGAGGTGGCCTTCGGCTGACAGCCAGCGCAATGTGTCCGAAACGGTGTCTTCCGCAAGGGCAAGGTGCTCCGCTCCGCTCGGGCGCCTTAAATGCGCCTTCGGCCTGACCTCAGCCAGAGCGGCCGGGGTCGTCCACGCGTGCTCTGGAGGGTCGGGGTTCAGGCATACCTGACGCTTCTTGAGGAAAACGGGCTGGTGGCTGCCGACCAGTTCAGGTCACGTCCTGCGGGGCTCGGTGCCGGGCCAGCGCGAGCATGAGGCGGTCCGCGACAGGAACACACCCCGTGCCAGGGCCGGCCGTGGGGTGGTCCCGTCGGGCGCCGCAACGGCGGGGGCAGAACTCCGATGCCGGGACGCTCCGCACCAGGGGCCGGCCAAACCCGCCTCCCGGATCGCCGAGACCTTCGACAACATGACCAAGGCCATCGCGTGAGCCATCCATGCCCCCTCTCCCGGTGACGTCGCCATGAAAGCCGCAATCGAACGTGAGTACGATGGGAGCATGTACGTCCCGCCAGAATGGCCGGTGGAGGTCCGCCCGCCCAGCGTTCCCGATTGGGAGACCTCGGCGGTCACCTGGCTGCTCGATGCCGTGCCACCCGACTACCGGGCCCACGAGGTGTTGCGCCGCCATCCCATCGCCCTGGCCAGGATGGCCGGCCATCACGTCAACGCGGCCATCGAGGCGGCCAGGGCCGGCTACCGCACGGCCGCCGTCGATCTCAAGGGCCACCTGCCGCCGCACACCGTCGAGGCGGTCCTCGACGTCTACCGCGAGGAGGGCCCGCGGCTGGTACGGCTGGCCAGGGCGATCGAGACGGTCGAGCGGGCGCTGCGCGGCGAGACCTTCACCGCCACCCTGCGCAGGAGCTAGCCGGCGAACTCAGCCAGCGCGGCGAAGATCTCGTCCCGCATGGTCGTGCTGCCGGTGTGCCCGGAGTCCTCCACGATGACGAGCCGCGCGTCCGGCCACGCCTGCGCCAGCTCCCAGGCGTTCTCCAGCGGCGAGCCGAGGTCGAAGCGGCCGTGGATGAGCACGCCCGGGATCCCGGCCAGCCGGTGGGCCCGCGCCAGCAGCACGCCCTCCTCCAGCCAGGCGTCGTTGGAGAAGTAGTGCGCGCAGATGCGGGCCATGGCCAGCAGCGCGTCGGGCGGCCGGTTGGAGTAGTTGCCCGGCTTGCCGTTGACCTCCAGGGAGATGACGGCGTCCTCCCAGGTCATCCAGTCGATGGCCGCCTTGTTCCGCACCTCGGGATCGGGGTCGGCCATGAGCCGCGCGTACGCCGCCAGCACGTCGCCGCGCCCGGCCTCCGGCACGCCCTCGCGGAAGCGCTGCCGCTGCTCGGGGAAGAAGCGGCCGACGCCGTTGTAGAGCCAGTCGGTCTCGTACCTGCGGGTCATGGTGACGCTCACGATGACCATCTCGGACACGCGTTCCGGGTGTTCCTGGGCGTAGGCCAGCATGAGTGTGGAGCCCCACGAGCCGCCGTACAGCAGCCACTTGTCCACGCCGAGGTGCTCGCGCAGCCGTTCCATGTCGGCGATCAGGTGCTGGGTGGTGTTGGCGGTCAGGTCGGTGGCCGGGTCGGCGGCGTGGGGCCGGCTCCTGCCGCAGTTGCGCTGGTCGAACAGGATGATGCGGTGGCGCTCCGGGTCGAAGGTACGGCGCTGCCCCGCCGTACACCCTGCGCCGGGGCCGCCGTGGACGACCAGGGCCGGCTTGCCTTCGGGGTTCCCGCAGGCTTCCCAGTAGATGAGGTTGCCGTCCCCGGTGTCCAGATATCCATGGTCATAGGGCTCGATATCAGGAAACATCAGACCAAGATACAACAGTGCTGTTATATCTCACGCCGTGGTGAGCCGCTCGACGACCGTCGTCAGGCTCCGCCGGTCCTCCACGGGCAGCTCGCCGACCAGGCTCCTGAGGCGCTCGGTCACGTCGCCGTGGGTCCGCATCGCCACCGAGTGGCCCTCCTCGGTCAGCTCGACCCAGGTCACCCGCCGGTCCTTGGGGTCACGGGCGCGGACGATCAGGCCCCGCTTCTCCGCCCGGTCCACCAGGCCGCTCAGGTTGGACTTCTCCAAGTGCATGATCTTGCCGAGGTCGCCCATCCGCACCCGCCCCCGGACGATCACCGCGCACACCAGCTCGGTCTGCTGCGCGGTGAGGTCGTAACCCCGTCCGATGTCGTTGAACAGGTGCAGCACGTGGTGCGCCAAGCCCACCAGGGCCTGGGACAGCTCCTCGCCCCTGACCGCCTCGATTTCCGTCATCTCGCCTCCGGCCCTCAGGCTAGCCCACTTGCGCACCCCTCCAAGGTTCATGATAGAAACTGTTCATTATCTGAACTACTTGGAGGTCTGCCATGATGGCATCCGTCGGCGGCTACGGCGGCGTCACCGCCGCGAAAGCCCTGGACGGCGTCGCCGAGGTCACCCTCGTCGAACCCCGCGACACCTTCGTCCACAACGTGGCCACCTTGCGCGCAGTCGTCGATCCGGCCTGGGCCGAGCGCCTGTTCATCCCCTACGAGAACCTGCTGACGCACGGCCGGGACCGGGCGGCCGGGCTGTCCGGCTCGACCGTCGAACCGGCCTCCGGCGCCCGCCTGGCGCAGCAGCACGCCGACCTGCTCGGAGCGGGGGCGGCCCGATGACCGCGCCCCTGTTCGGCTTCGGCCTCGACAGCAGCCTCGCCGGCGCCGCGACCATGCTGGAGCACGCGGCCCAGGCCGACCGGCAAGGACTCGACCTGGTCAGCCTCTCCGACCACCCGTACGTCGGCGACCGCCTCGACGCCTACGCCGCCGTCGGCATGATCCTCGGCCGGACGACCCGCCTGACGCCCTTCGTGAACGTCAGCAACCTGCCCACCCGCCCCGCCCCCATGCTGGCCAGGACCGTCACCAGCCTCTCCGCCCTCTCGGGTGGCCGTGTCGTGCTGGGCATCGGCGCCGGAGGCGCGTGGGAGGAGATCGTCAAGCTCGGGGTCGCGCCGCTCTCCCCGGCGGCAGCCGTACGGGCCATGGAGGAAGCGATCACGCTGATCCGCGCCATGTCCGGCGGCGGTGGCCCGCTGACCTTCGACGGCGAGTTCTCCCAGGTGCGGGGTGTGCTCCCCGCCCCCGTCCCGCCGCCGCGCATCTGGACGGGCTCCGTGGGCGAGAAGTCCCTGGCCGCCACCGGCCGGGCGGCGGACGGCTGGATCCCGGGCCACGCCGCCGACTGGCGCAGCGCCCGGGTGGCCAGATCGCGCCCCGTCATCGACGCCGCCGCCCTCTCCGCAGGCCGCGACCCCCGGGAGATCGCCACGATCTACAACCTTCCCGGCCGCATCTCCGCCCGCCCGCTGCCCGCCACCCGCGACAGCGCGGGCCGATGGCGGGGCGGCTCGGTCGCGCAGTGGGTGGAGGAGCTCACCTCCGCCGTCGTCGAGTACGGCGCGGCCGGGTTCACCTACTTCCCCGTCGCCGACGGCACCCCGGTCGAAAGCGCCCTCGCCACCTGGGCCACCGAGATCGCCCCGGCGGTCCGCGAGGCCACCGCGCCGGCACCGACCACCTGAACGGTGCCCGGGGCCGCCTACCTGAGCTTGGCCACGGCGTTCTTGAGCCGGACGAGATCCCGCTTGCGAGCCTCGTAGGTGGCCCCGATGACCAGCAGCAACAGACCGCCGACCGCGATCGGCGCCCACCGCGGCAGCCCGGAGACCAGCTCGGCCACCCAGGGCGCCAGCTCGCGGACGGCCACCACGCCCAGCGTCAGCGCGCCCAGCACCGCCGGCGCCTGCAGCCTGAACCGCGCCCCGGCCACCGTCGCCAGGAGCGCCGCCCCGCCCAGCAGCAGCGAGCGCAGGGCCGTCGGCTCGGCCAGCAGGCTCGGCCCGAACGTGAACACCAGCCCCGCCCCGTACGCCTTCCACGAGGACACCTGCCGCCCCCGCATCCAGCCGATCCCGAGCAGCACCAGCGAGAACGGCAGCGTGTATGCCTCGACGACCGTGACCTCCTCGGCCCACAACCGCAGCCAGGAGGCCACCAGCAGGAACCCGGTCCCGACGTACCCGGCCCCGGGGTTGCGCTTCCAGGCCGCCGCCGCCACGGCCACGACCCCCGCACCGGCCGCCACCAGGCTCGCCGTACGCAGTCCATGAGCCGCACCCACCGCGGCGACCTCCGCGGCCCCCAGCACCGTGGCCAGCACGACCCCGGTGACCCCGGCACGCCCCCACAGACTGGCCGCCGCGGCGACCGCCGCCAGGACCGGCACCGTCACCAGCGTCGCCGTCTGCGTGGCCGCGGCGACCGCGAGCGCCAGCACCCCCAGCCACACCGCCACGCCCACGGCCACATCCGCCGCCACCGCCCAGCGCCCCGCCCGAGCCCGCGCACCCGCGACCGCGGCCACCACAGTGGCGAGGACCAAAACCCCCACACCGATCTCGTACGGCATGCGGACCGCCACCGGCACGACCGCCGCCAGCACCCCCGCCACGACGACCAGCGCCACCGGCCGCGTGGCGGCCACCAGCACGCCACCCGCGACGACCAGCGCCAGCAGCGCCCACCACCGCGACGCGACCGGCGCCGGCGCGCCCGCCCAGGGGTCGAGGATCGGCGAGACGTTCAGGAGCCCGCGCACCACCAGGTCCGCCACCGGCAGCACGGCCAGCCCGGCCAGCACGATGGCCGCGACCCGCCCGAACCGCCGCCCGTCCCCCTGGGCCGGGTGGGCCTGCGCGCCGAGCAGGGCGAGAACCGCGGCCGCGGCGCACCCCAGCGCGCTCGCGTCGGCCATCGTGAACCCGAGCCCGCCGAACCCCGACCAGACCAGCCCGCCACCGCTCAACGCGGCCCCGGCCAGGGCGGCCGGGCGGCGGAACCAGACGGCCCAGGTCACGAACAGCACACCCAGCACCACGTAGGTGGCGGCCTGCGCGCCGAGCCCCCAGGCCAGCGCCTCGACCGCGGCCGTCCCCGCGGCCCACCCGGCGAGCGGGCGCCGGAGCGCGAGCACGCTGAGCGCGACCGCCGGCACGAGCGGGACCCCGACGAGCACCGGATACGGCAGCCCGAACGCCGCGGGCGCCGCCAGCAGGGCCACCAGCGCGAGCACGAGCCCACCCGGCCCCCAGGCGCCCCGCCACGTGGCGGGGGCGGGGATGCGCGTCGCCAACGACGTCCACCAGCGGCCCGCCGCCCAGCAGACCAGGGCCAGCACCGCGAACAGCACCACCGCCGGGCGCACCGGCCCGTGCACGGCCGGATCGGCCGGGTCCCCCGACCACACCTGCATGACGTTGCGGAACGGCCAGAACAGGCCGCTCGCCACGATGGGGACGAACGGCAGCGCCACCAGAACCGCCAGCGCCGCGCCCGCGATCACCCCGGCCTTCCTGAGCCCGGCCGGCAGCCGCAGCGCCACGGCCATGACGGCCACGGCCGCCAGCGGGTACGGCAGCGCCTGCCACGGGTTGTCCAGCAGCATCCGGACCGGCGAGCCCAGGGCGAAGGTCAGGGCGATCGCCGCGTACGCCACCGGGATCCCGTGCACCGCGGGTGCGACCCGGGTGCCCAGGTACAGTCCGGCGGCGGTCAGCACCACCAGAAGGCCGACCGGCGCCCACAGCATCTCGCCGACCACGGAGTCCGTGGCCGCGATGAGCAGCGCGGCGAACGCGGACACCCCGAGGCACAGGGCGGCCGTCACCCGGATGCCCATGCGCCGCGACCGCAGCCAGATGGCCACGTCGAGCAGCGCCGTGACGGTGAAGGCGGCCCCGATCTCGGCGGCGCTGTCCGGGAACCACATCACCAGCGGTGCCTGGGCGAGCACCACGGAGACGATCGGCGCCACCCGGAGCGGCAGCAGCCTGCCATACCCGGCGGCGCCCGCCGCCACCAGCGCGACCACCCCGGCCGCGTAGTCCACCCCCGACACCGCGGGCAGCAGCCCGACCCGGAACGCGGCGTACCCGTCCAGCACCATCAGCGCCAGCGCCAGCACCGAGACGGTCTCCGCGGTGGCGTTCAGCCCGCGGCGCAGCAGCAGCGCCGGTACGGCCAGCGCCACCCCGGTCACCACCGCCAGGATCGCGCCCCGCCCGGCGATGCCCAGGTGTCCCCAGCTGACCAGCGTGAACACGGCCGCCGCGACGGTCAGCAGAAGCCCGCCGAGGATCAGCAGCAGGTTCTGCGCCGTCCGCCGCGACACCTCAGCCGGAACACCCTGCGGACCACCGGAACCACCGGAACCACCGGGACCACCCGGCCTGGGCCGCCCGGCACCGCCCGGCCCGGCTACTCCACCCGGCACGCCCCCAGGCACGCCCGCGGGCACCCCTGCCGCGGCGGCCTGCCGTACCCGGTCGCGTTCCCCTCGCAGCACCCCGAGCAGGTGCCCCCGCCGGTCCGTGAGCTCGGCCTCCCGCGCCCGGAGCCCGGCCAGTTCCGAGTCCACCCGCCAGAGCTCGGCCGCCGCCGGCCCCCCGAGAGGCAGCGCGCACCGAGGACAACCCGGCACCGGCCCGGGAAGAGGCGCACCACAATCCGGGCACACCATCCCCATGCCGGGATATTTCCTACTTTCAGGATGCATGCACAGCATCATGCAGCCCAAGCACCCTCCGGCACGTGGGCAGAAGTACTCAGACCTACCTGGGCGGTCCTGCTCAGTTCACCGGCTGCGGCGCGCGATCACCGCGATCACCCCGGTGGCCCCCGCCGCGGCGGCCAGCCAGATCATGATGTCCGTCCCGGTCAGCCCCCGCGACGGACTGGCCGTGTCGGCGACGGCCGAAGCCGCGGGCGTCGGCTTGGCGGAGACGGACGGGGACGCGGCCGCCAGCGCCCGGGACGGCAACGGCACCCGGTACACCGGGCTCCGCGCCCCTTCCGAGCCGGTCAGCAGCGCCTTGCCGTCCGCGGTGTAGGCGATGGACTCGGCCTGCTCGAGCTGCGGCATCGTGACCTTGGCGAGCATCTCCCCGGAAGGCCGGTAGAGCGTGGCCGAGAAGTAGGTCCGCACGACGTACGACGACCCGTCTGGCGCATAAGCCGCGTCCGTGGCCATGAGCGGCGCGGCGGCGACCTTGCGCAGGATGTTGATCCGCCCGGTGCGCAGCTTCTCGGGAGCCGCGTACACGGATCCGGAGAACTCCTTGGACACCACGTACAACCGCCCGGTCCGGGGATGCACCATGATGCCCTCGGCGTTCCGCCCCCCGTCCGCGTACCGGAACCGGTACCGGACCGCAGGCACCGTGGCATCCCTCAACGACGAGGGCTCCATCACCTTGTACACGGAAATATCCGGCCAGGCCCCGTCCAGGTTGTCCCCGATGTCGGCGAACCACAACACCCCGCGCCCGGTGGCGGGATCCTTGCTCGCCGCCATGGCCTCCCAGTCCCGCGCCTGCGCCCCCGACACCCGGAACGTCGCCTTGGTACGGCCCTGCGCGTCCACGGCGAAGAACTCCGGCGCCGCGGAGCTGTCGTTGTGCGTGTAATAGATCCCCGGATGCGCGGGCGAGACCGCCAGCCCACTCGACTCGGTGATCCGCGGATCCCGGAAGCTGAACACCCGGGTCTCGTCGTCGGCCTGAGCCGCCCCCACGGGCAGCAAAAGAGCCAGCCCCAAGGCCAGCCCCACCGCAGTAATCGTCTTTTTCAGGACATCCCCCACCCTGCCATCATGCCCGTTCCGCGACCTCACCCACCTCCGCCGCCGACGGCACCCGGGCGCTGTGCCGGCGGAACCCCCAGCCCTGCAGCACGCAGAGCAGCAGGTTCACCGCCACCAGGGCCACCCACAACCCGGTGACCCCCCACGCCCGCGCCACCGGCACCGCGGCGACCACAAGCAAGCCGTACCCACCCGCGAAGTACCCCAACGTGGCCCCGGAGCGCTTGAGCGCCGACAGCCCGAACCCCTGAACGGCCTGCCCGGCATCGGCCATCGAGGCGAGCAGCATGAGCGGCACCAGCGCCAGGACCCGCGCACGCACCGCGGCGTCGGCGCTGAAGAGGGAGACCAGCGCGTCCCCGAACACCAGCAGCACCACCCCGCCCACGCTGGACACGCCCACGGCCAGCACGGCCGCGTCCCGGTTGACGCGCCGCGCCGCGGCGGCCGTGCCGGCCCGCGCGATCTCCGGCACCGATGCCTGCGCCACGGCCAGGGAGGCGATGAAGGTGAACCCGGTGAGCGTCCCGAGAAGAGAGTGCGCCGCCGCGTCGGTCACCGTCGTCAGCGTCGCGGCGAACGTCACCACGCCCAGCCCGCCGAACTTCAGCAGCACCGTCCCGGCCAGCGGCAGGCTGACCCGGCCCAGCCGGAAGATCTCGCGCCACCGCGGCCGCCCCCGCCCCACAGCCCGCCCGAGCGCCCGGCGCAGGCACACGTGGGACACCACGACCCCCGCCACCCCGGCGCCGAGCCAGGCCACCCCCATGCCGTCGAGCCCCCACAGCGGCACCAGCACCAGCGTGAGCCCGATCAGCACCCCGGTGTGCGCCAAGCTGGACCACAGCACCTGCCGGGACCGCCCGAGCGCGACCAGCACCGTGCCGGCCCCGCCGTTCGCGGCCAGCACGAGCACGTCGAGGGCCAGCAGGTACGGCAGCAGCCCCAGCTCGGCCACGACCTCCGCGGCCACCCCGGTGACGGAGGCCAGCAACGGAACCCCGAGCACGGCCAGCGCGCCCAGCGCGCCCACCACGAGGCTGAGCCACCGCGCATCCCGCAGGACGGGCACGGCCCGCGCCGGCGCGTCCTTGTGCGGCGCCACGAACGGCATCAGCCCGCGCAACGCCCCCGCGACCGCCGCACTGGCCGGGTTCATCACCGCCGTCACCACCGCGAAGGCGGCCAGCGTCACGGCCGCGTGCCGGCCCAGCACGCCGGCGACCACCAGCGACCCGGCCATGCCGGACACCATGGAAAGGAACAAAGGCAGAGCAACCCTCAGCAAGGCCAGCACAACGGAAGACCCTAGCCTGGAGTGCACTCCAGGTACCTAGGCTGGCCACATGCAGTATGTGAACCTGGGACGCAGCGGCCTCAAGGTCAGTCCACTCTGCCTCGGCACCATGAACTTCGGCCCGTTCACCAGCGAAGAGGACTCCTTCGCGATCATGGACAGGGCCCTGGACGTGGGCGTCAACTTCTTCGACTCCGCCAACGTGTACGGCCGGCACCTCGGCCGGGGCGCGACCGAGACCATCGTCGGGAAGTGGTTCGCCCAGGGCGGCGGGCGCAGGGAGAAGACGGTCCTGGCGACCAAGCTCTACGGCGACATGACCGACTGGCCCAACGACGGCAAGCTGTCGGCGCTGAACATCAGAAGGGCCTGCGACGCCTCGCTGAAGCGCCTGCAGACCGACTACATCGACCTCTACCAGGCCCACCACGTGGACCGGAACACCCCGTACGAGGAGTTCTGGGAGGCGATGGACGCCCTGCGCCAGCAAGGCAAGATCGTCTACGTCGGCACGTCCAACTTCGCCGGCTGGCACCTGGCCAAGGCGCAGGAGGAGGCCAGGCGGCGCGGCTCGCTGGGCGTCGTCAGCGAGCAGAGCCACTACAACCTGCTCACGCGCGCGGTCGAGCTGGAGGTGCTTCCGGCGGCCGAGGACTACGGCATCGGCGTCATCCCGTGGAGCCCTCTGGCCGGCGGCCTGCTCGGCGGCGTGCTGCGCAAGCTGGACAAGGGCCGCTCGGCCTCGGAGATGATGCTCAACGAGCTGGCCAAGCACCGCGACAAGATCGAGGCGTACGAGAAGTTCTGCGACGAGCTCGGCCTCGACCCGGCCCACGTGGCGCTGGCCTGGCTGCTCGAGCAGCGCGCGGTCGTCGCGCCGATCATCGGGCCGCGCACGATGGAGCAGTTCACGGGCAGCCTGCCCGCGCTCGAGATCACGCTGGACGAGCCGGCGCTGGCCAGGCTGGACGAGATCTTCCCCGGGCACCGCACGGCGCCTGAGGACTACGCCTGGTAGCTCAGGTGAGGAAGGCGCCCACGACGACGATCACCAGCAGGAGGGCGAGCACGACGGGAAGCAGCCAGAAACGGGGACGGTCCACGATTGTGCAGCCTAACCCCGCGGCGGCGGTGCCAGCGCCCACTCTCCCAGTGACGCGTACCTCACCCGGGCGCCCGGCGTCGAGCTGACCAGCCGGACGCGCTCTGCCCGCCACGGCGCCCCGGTGAAGCCGGCCAGCGACTCCACCAGCGAGGTCAGGTCCTGGTCGTGCTTGGCGCGGGCGAGCGTGAGGTGCGGGTGGAAGCGTTTCTCGTCGGTCTCGGTGGCTCCCGCCCGGCGGGCGCCGGCCCGGACCGACTCGGCCAGCCGGGTCATCGGGTCGCCCGTCAGGCCCGCCCAGAACACCCTGGCCCGCCGTACCGAGGAGAAGGCGCCGAAGTGGTCGAAGGCCAGGGCGGGAGCGGGGTGCCGGGCGGCGGTGCGGGCCAGCCGTACCTCCAGCTCGGGCAGGACGCGCTCGGGCACCTCGCCGAAGAAGGCAAGCGTGATGTGCCAGGTGGCGCGGTCGGGCCAGCGCAGGCCCGGCACCTGCCCGACGTGGGGGGCGATCGCCGCCTCGATCTCGTCGAGGATCTCGTCGGGCGGCACCAGGGCCGCGAACAACCTCATGCGGGCATCATGCCGTGGCCAGGGCCACCCTGCGGCGTGCGCCGATCATCCGCGTCATCAGAAGGGCCAGGCCGGTGCCAGCCAGGACCAGCACACCCGAGAGCATGACTCCGACCCTCGGGCCGCCGAGCTCCGACAGCAGTCCGACCAGCGGCGCCCCCAGCGGCGCCCCGCCGGTGAACACGAGCAGGTAGATGCCCATGACCCGGCCGCGCATCTCGGGCGAGGTGGCGAGCTGGACGCTGGCGTTGGCCGCGGTGTTGACCGTGATCAGCGCGATGCCGGCCGGGACCAGCAGCGCCAGGTACACCGGGTAGACGGGCGCCAGGCCGACGGCGACCAGGAACGACCCGAAGCCGAGCGCGCCGGTGAGCAGCACCTTCTTGGAGGGCGTGGTGCGCCGGGCGGCCATCAGCCCGCCGCCGAGCGCGCCGAGCGCGAACATGCTCGAGGCCAGCCCGAACGAGGACGCGCCCGCGCTGAACACCTCGCGGGCCATCAGCGCGATCGACATCGAGAACGCCTGCGCGAACATCGAGACGAAGCCGATCAGCAGGATCGGCATGAGCAGTTCCTGCTTGCTCAGCACGTAGCGCAGGCCCTCGCGCAGCTGGCCCTTCGCCCTCGGGACCGGCTCGGCCAGGTTCAGCTCGTGCTTGCGCATGAAGACCAGGCTGGAGATCACCGCGGCGAACGTCAGCGCGTTCAGCAGGAAGATCGGTCCGGTGCCGCCCAGCACGAAGATCAGCACACCGGCGACGGCCGGGCCGACCACGCGGGCCAGGTTGAAGATGGAGGCGTTGAGCGCGATGGCGTTGGCCAGGTCCTTGCGGCCGACCATCTCCACCACGAACGTCTGCCGGGTCGGGATCTCGACGCAGGAGATCAGGCCGAGGGTGAGGGCCATCACGTAGACGTGCCATTCCTGGGCCGTTCCGGTGATGGTCAGCAGGCCGAGCGCCAGCGCCAGCACCGCCATCATCGACTGCGCGACGATCAGGATGGGCCGCTTCGGGTAGCGGTCGGCGAGCACGCCGCCGAAGAGGCCGAACAGCAGCATCGGGAGAAACTGCAGCGCGGTGGCCGTGCCGAGGGCCGTCGCGCTGCCGTGGGTCAGGTCGAGGATCAGCCAGTCCTGGGCGGTGCGCTGCATCCAGCCGCCGACGTTGGAGACGGCGCTGCCCGAGGCGAACAGGCGGTAGTTGTGGTTCTTGAGCGACCGGAACATTCCGGTCTTACGTTGGTCCTCTAGATCTTGCTGAGCTTCTCCAGAATCGGGGCCGCCTGCCGGAGGACCGCCCGCTCCTCGGGTGTCAGTTCCTTCAACCGCTGCGTCAGCCATGCCTCTTTGCGCTTGCGCTCCTCCTTGAGGAGTTTCAGCGCCGGCTCGGTCACGCTCACGGTCACTTGCCGCCGGTCTGTCGGGTGCGGCGTACGCGCGACCAACCCTCGCTCCTCGAGCGCGGCGATCACGCGGGTCATCGAGGGTGGTTGCACCTTCTCGAGCTCGGCCAATTCGCCGGGGGTTATCCCGGAATGCCGTTCCACCGCGGCGAGCGTCGCGAACTGCGTGGGTGTCAGCGAGTGCGCCGCCGCCTGTCGTCGTAGCCGCCTGGTCAGCCGCGCCAGCGACACGCGCAGGGCCGATGCCAGGCCCGCGTCGCTGCGCAGGTCCTTCTTTTGGGTGTTCGTTAGCATGGGTCATTACCTTTGCTAACTATCTGGCTACCCATGGCATTCCCTTCCGGCTGAAATGTCTCACCCATTGATACAGCCAGGAAGCCCAGGACGCGAAAGGGCGGCGATCCGGGGTGGCTCACCCCTCCAGAGGCCACGCCGGATCGCCGCCGATGACACATCAACGCCCCTGCGCGGAGCGGAGGTCACGCCCAAAGCGTGCCGGTACGGCCGGCGTCCCGGCTATCGGTAGCCCCTACGGATTTCCACCCCGAACCCCGGCCCGGCATACGTATTGCGCCGAACAGCATAACCAACCGTTACCTTGTGAATACGATCCGAACATGACACTAGGCACGTTCCGCAGGCGGCCCGGCGAGCTCCCCCGAGACGTGACCACCTTCATCGGCCGGCACAGGGAGCAGGCCGAGCTCGCCGCCCTGCTCACCGGCGAGCGCCTGGTCACGGTGACCGGACCGGGCGGCGTCGGCAAGACGCGCCTGTCGCTGCGCGTGGCCGACGGCATCAAGGCGCACTTCGGCGACGGCATCTGCCTCATCGAACTGTCCGCGCTCCGCGACCCGGAACTCCTGCCCCACACCGCGTGCACCGCGCTCGGCCTGCCGGAGAAGGCCGGCCAGACCCAGCTCGACACGCTCCTGGACCACCTCCAGGAACGCGACATCCTGCTCATCCTGGACACCTGCGAGCACCTGATCGACGCCTGCGCCGGGCTGGCCGACATCCTCATGCGCGAGACGCCCCGGGTCCGCGTCCTGGCCACCAGCCGCCAACCGCTCGACGTGCCCGGTGAGCATACGTATATGATCGCGCCCCTCCCCGTCCCGGACTCCGTGGCCGACGTCACCGACAGCGGCGACGCGATCGAGCTGTTCGCGCTGCGCGCCGCCACCGTCGTGCCGGGCTTCCGGCTCACCGAGGCCAATGCCGGCCAGGTCGTCGCGCTCTGCCGCCGCCTCGACGGCATGCCGCTGGCGATCGAGCTGGCCACCGTGCGGCTGCGTGCCGTACCCCTGGAGCAGCTCATCGAACGCCTGGAGGACCGCTTCCGGCTGCTGACGGGCGGCCGGCGTACGGCGCTGCCACGGCACCAGACGCTGCGCACCACCATCGACTGGAGCCACGAGCTGTGCACCCCCGAGGAACGCCTGCTCTGGGCGAGGCTGTCGGTGTTCGCCGGATCCTTCGACCTCGACGCCGCAGAAGAGGTGTGCGCCGACGGCGAGCTGCCCGCCGAGACCGTCATGGAGACGCTGATCGGCCTGGTCGACAAGTCGCTCGTGCTGCGCGCCGACGAGCCCGGCGCCCGCTACCGGCAGCTCGACACCATCCGCGAGTACGGCGCCGACCAGCTCGCCCGCAGCGGCGAGCAGGAGGCCGTGCGCGGCCGGCAGATCGCCCGCTTCCAGCGCCTGGCCACCTACTTCGACGAGCACTTCATCGACGACGACCAGCTCGAGCGCTACCGGGCGCTGCGGCGCGAGCACGCCAACCTGCGCGCGGCCATGGAGCACGCCATGCTCCTGCCCGACCCGACCGTGGCCGCCGACCTGATCAACGCGTTGTGGGGCTACTGGCAGATCTCCTGCCTCTACACCGAGAGCCGCTACTGGCTGGGCCAGGTGCTGCGCCGCTGCGCCGCGCCCTCGCGGCAGCGGGCCAGGGCGCTCGGCATCCGCGCCTACCTCATCGCCTTCCAGGGCGACCTGGACACCGCCCTGGCCGACTGCGCCGAGGCGCTGCCCATGGCGGAGGCGCTGGGCGAGCGCCTGCTGGCCGGGCGCATCCTGCTCTACCGGCACCTGGCGCTCTGCTTCGCCGGACGGCTGGGCGAGGCCGCGGCCACCGCCGAGGACGCGCTGGCGATCATGGAGGAGGTCGGCGACCGGATCGGGCTGGTCGCGCTCGACGCCCAGGACGGCTACCGCCACCACCTGGCCGGTGAGCCCGAGGACGCCAGGCGGCTCTGTGAGCACGGGCTGGGCCGGCTCGGCCCCGGCACCGGCGAGCAGTGGCTGCGCGGATACCTGTACTACATCACCAGCGCCGCCCTGTTCGGCAAGGGCGACCACAAGGGGTGCGAGGCGGCCGGCCGTACCGCCATCGGCATCAAGACGGAGCTGGGCGACATGATCGGCACGGCCTACTGCCTGGAGACGCACGGCTGGCTGGCCGCGGCCCGCGGCCGGGCCGAGCGCGCGGCGTGGCTGCTCGGCGCCGCCGACCGGCTGTGGCGGGTGACCGGGCTGCGGCTGAGCGGGACCGTGGTGATGGAGGAGTTCCACCAGAAGGCCAGGACCGCCGCGCTGGCCGAGATCGGCGAGCGCCTGTTCGCCGAACTGGCCGAGCACGGCGCCCGCACGCCGCTGGAGACGGTCGTCGCCGCCACGCTCGACGACGCCGACAAGCTGCCCGGCGCCCTGGAGATGCTCACCCGCAGGGAACGCGAGGTGGCCGGGCTGGTGCGTGACGGGCTGTCCAACCGGGAGATCGCCGAGCGGCTGCACATCTCCAAACGGACCGCCGACACGCACCTGGAGCACATCCTGGCCAAGCTCGGCCTGACCTCCCGGTCGAAGGTGGCCGAGCTGGTCGCCGGCGTCACAACCCGATCAGGTCCCTGATCGGGCCGAGCGCGAAGTAGACGACGAACAGGACGGCGACGCCCCACATGAGCGGGTGCACCTCGCGGCCCTTGCCCTTGACCGCCTTGATCAGCACGTAGCTGACGAACCCGGCGCCGATGCCGTTGGAGACCGAGTAGGTGAACGGCATGAGGACGATCGTGAGGAAGGCGGGGATCGCGAGCTCGTAGTCGCCGAAGTCGATGTCCTTGATCGCGCCCATCATGAGGAAGCCCACGATCACCAGCGCCGGCGCCGCCGCCTCGTACGGCACCACCTTGACCAGCGGCGCAAGGAAGATCGCGACCAGGAAGAGCGCGCCGGTGACCACGCTGGCCAGGCCGGTGCGGGCGCCCTCGGCCACGCCCGAGGCCGACTCGACGTAGGTGGTGTTGGAGGAGACGGATCCGGCGCCGCCGGCCGCCGCGCCGATCGAGTCGACCAGCAGGATGCGCCTGGTCCCGGGCAGTTGCCCGTCGGAGTCGAGCAGGTCCGCCTGACGGCCGACGCCGACGATCGTGCCCATCGTGTCGAAGAAGTCGGTCACCAGCAGGGTGAAGACGAGCAGGACGGCCAGCAGGATCGAGACCCGGGTGAAGCCGCCGATCGGGTCGAACTCCGTGAACAGCACCAGCGGGTTCGTGATCCCGAACATGTCGGCGGTGATGTGCGGGACGTTCAGCTGCCAGCCGCCGGGGTTGTCCTTGGAGAAGCCGCCCGGGTGGAAGAGCTGCTCGATGACCATCGCCAGGACGGTCGTGCTGACGATGCCGATGAGGATCGCGCCCTTGACCTTGCGCGCCACGAGCACCGCGGTCGTCAGCAGGCCGACGATGAACACGAGGACCGGCCAGGAGGTCAGCTCCCCGGCGATGCCCAGGGTCAGCGGCGGCACCGCGTTCCCGCGCACGAACCCGGAGTCCACGAAGCCGATGAGCGCGATGAACAGGCCGATGCCGACGCTGATCGCGGTCTTCAACTGGGTCGGGATGGCGTTGAACACCGCCACCCTGAACCCGGTCAGCACCAGGATGCCGATGATCACGCCCTCGACGAAGACCAGGCCCATCGCCTCCTCCCAGCTCATCTGGGTGGCGATGCCGAAGGTGACGAAGGCGTTGAGGCCGAGCCCTGCGGCCATGGCGAACGGCACCTTGGCGACGACGCCCATGAGGATGGTGAGGATTCCGGCGACCAGCGCGGTGCCGGCCGCCACCAGCGCGATGTTCGGGGCGGCGCCGTCGCCGATGAACTGGCCCTCGACGTCCGGTTTGTTGCCGATGATGAACGGGTTGAGTACCACGATGTAGGCCATCGTGAAGAAGGTGGCGAGGCCGCCGCGGACCTCACGGGAGATCGTTGAACCACGTGCGGTGATGCTGAAGAAACGGTCAAGAGTGCTGTTCACGCGCGAAGGGTGACAGCCGTCGCAGCGCATGAGAAGCGTAGGTGATCGTATCGAGACGGTATTGGAAGCTACCCTGGACCTTGTGAAACGCGAATGGCACCCTGACCCGGAACCGATCAAGACCAACGATCCGGCCGCCATCGCCGTGGGCACCGCGCTGTGGGCGCTCGCGCTCGTTGTTCTCCTGATCTTCAGGCCCGCCCCCGAGAACACCTGGTGGATCTGGACCTGCGTGACCGGCGTCGGCTTCGGGCTGTTCGGCATCTGGTTTGTCAGACGCCGCCGGTGACATTACTCATCTCCAACTCCCGACATATCCCACTACATGGGCAAACCCGGTCTTGGCCATGCTGGGAACCATGAAAAAGACCGTGACCACGGCCCTTCTGCTCACGACGGCCCTGACCGCGTGTAGCACCGCCGCCCAGCCCAAGCCCACCCCCGCCGCGCAGAAGACCGCCGCGACCGGCACCGTGGCCTGGGCCCCTTGCACCGGCCTGACCGGCCCCGACGGCAATCCCCTGAACGACCCCACCCTGGAGTGCGGCAAGCTCCCCGTGCCCCTCGACTACGGCAAGCCGGACGGCGAGAAGCTCGACCTGGCCCTCATCCGGGTCAAGGCCACCGGCAAGGAGCGCCTCGGCTCGCTCGTCTTCAACTTCGGCGGCCCCGGCGGCTCGGGCGTCAGCACCCTCCCCCTGGTCACCAAGGGCTTCGCCGGCGTCAACGAGCGCTACGACCTGGTCAGCTTCGACCCGCGCGGCGTCGACCGCAGCGCCGGCGTCACCTGCGGGGAGGACATGGACAAGCTCCTGTCCGCCGACCTGGCCGACAGGGACAACGAGAGCCTCATCAAGGAGTTCGCCGCCGCCTGCGGCAAGAGCAACGCCAAGATCCTGCCCCACGTCGGCACCATGAACGCCGCCGAGGACATGGAGCGCATCCGCCAGGCCGTCGGCGACGACAAGCTCAACTACCTCGGCATGTCGTACGGCACGCACCTGGGCGGCGTCTACGCCACCAAGTACCCCAAGAACGTCGGCCGCTTCGTCCTCGACGCCGGCTACGACCCGACCGTCACGTTCAAGGAGCGGGCCGTCATCCAGGCCAAGGGCTTCATGCTGGCCTTCCGCAACTTCGCCAAGGACTGCATCGCCCAGGGCTGCGAGCTCGGCGACACCCCGGAAGCGGTGTCCGCCACGGTCAACGGCCTCTTCGACACCCTCAAGGACAAGCCGGTCAAGGTCGGCGACCGCGAACTCACCGCCGGGCTGGCCAAGACCGGCGTCATGGCCTCCCTCTACTCCAAGCTCGCCTGGCCGGTGCTGGAGAAGAGCGTCGCCGCCGCCAAGAAGGGCAACGGCGAGGCGCTGCTGTCCATGGCCGACTCCTACACCGGCCGCAAGCCCGACGGCAGCTACTCCACCATCATGACCAGCGTCCAGGCGATCGCCTGCGTGGACAGCGCGGAACGCCCCACAGACGCCGAACTCGCCGAGGTCGAGAAGGCCACCGGGGCGATCAACCCGATGATGAAGTCCGGCGGCCTCGGCATGCTGTGCCGCCACTGGCCGGCCCAGGGCACCGACGACGCCAAGCGCGTCGACGCCACCGGCTCGGCCCCGATCGTCGTCGTGGGCACCAAGGGCGACCCGGCCACGCCGTACGAGTGGGCGGAGAAGCTCACCGAGCAGCTCAAGACCGGCGTGCTGTTCACCTACGAGGGCGAAGGCCACGGCGCCTACCTCAGCGGCAGCCCCTGCGTCGCCAAGGCCCTCGACACCTACCTGCTCGACGGCACCCTTCCCAAGACCGGCAGCACCTGCCCCGCCGTCTGACCGTCACCCGCGGACCGCACCTCCGCCAGGACTCCCCTGCCGCCCCACCGGTAGGCGAGTCCGCCTGCGTCTACAGGAGACCCGACACCTCCAAGCGCACCGTCACCACATCCCCCACGTCGAGCGCCTCGGCCTTCCGCACCGCCGCCTTGACCGGCACGATGTAGCGCCCGTCCTTGGGGAACATCGACGTCCTCCACCGGGTCTCCCGGATCCACGCGGTGACCGGAATCATCCCCCAGCCATAGCTCACCCCGCCGGCGACCGCCTCCAGGTCACGGCACTCCTCCTCGGGAACCGTGACGAAGTGCCACGGCGCCGGGCCCCGCCAGAACCACATCTCGCCGCTGAACTCCAGTTTCATGGCCACAGGATAGAAGGCTCCGCACCTCAAGCGCCCGGCTGGCGTAGTCCCGCGACCAGGAGTGCGATCAGCTTGCGCGGGTCGTAGCCGGGGTCGCTGTCCGCGCCGATGCAGAGATTCCCGATGCCGCGCATGAGCTCGTACGCCTCCAGGCCGGCGTGGATCTCGCCGGCGGCCGCCGCGGCCTGGAGCAGGTGGGCGCACACGGGCACGAGGCGGTCCACGAAGTAGGCGTGCAGGGCGTCGAACTGGGCGTTGTCCGACCTCAGCGCGGCGGCGAGCCCGTGCTTGGTGACCAGGAAATCCACGAAGAGGCCGATCCACTGCTCCAGTGCCGCGTACGGCGTCGCGGTGGTCGCCAGCAGAGCCGGACCGGCCTCGGCGCAGGCTTCGACCTGGTGCCGGTACACGGCGATGATGAGATCCGCCCGCGTCGGGAAGTGGCGGTAGATCGTGGCGGTCCCCACGCCGGCCTGGGCCGCGATGTCGCGGATCGGCGCTTCCACGCCCGAGACGACGAAGACCGCGGCGGCCGCGTCGAGCAGGGTCTCCTGGTTACGGCGGGCGTCGGCGCGCTTGGGCCGGCCCGCGGGTTCCGCACCCGGATCGCTGTCGTTCACCGCGACGTCCCCTCCGATGTTGCTAAACGGGACAACGTCCCATATCGTCAAACGGGACAGCGTCCCGCTTGTCCATGGTGCCAGATCACCCGGCCGACCACCAGGCCGCGCCGTACCGCCATGCCCTCGCCCGCTCCACCGGCGGATCCGAACAAAGGTGCATCCATGTCCGACTCAAACCTCGCCGCCACGCAGAAGAGCCCGATGGTGGTGTCCGCGCAACCAGTCGTCCTGCCCGCAGCAGGCAGAGGGCAGGATCTGCAGGTCCGCGTCGCCGCACCGGCGACCGGCGGCGACCTGCCCGTCATCGTGTTCTCGCACGGCTTCGGCTGGTCGATGAACGGCTACGCCCCGCTGGCCGACTACTGGGCCGCCCACGGCTTCGCCGTCCTGCAACCCACCCACCTCGACTCCCGCACGCTCGCCCTGCCCGCCGACGACCCCCGCACCCCGCGGATCTGGCGCATCCGCATCGACGACCTCACCCGCGTCCTGGACGAACTCGACACCCTGGAAGCCGCCGTGCCCGGTCTGGCCGGGCGCCTGGACCGCGACCGCATCACGGTGGCCGGCCACTCCTGGGGAGCCCAGACGGCCAGCACGCTGCTGGGCGCACGCGTCCTGGACGCCGACGGCCTTCCCGGCGAGGACATGTCCGACCCCCGCGTCAAGGCGGGGGTACTGCTCGCGCTGACCGGCCTGGGCGACGACCTGACCCCGTTCGCCGCCGAACACTTCCCGTTCATGAAGCCGTCCTTCGCCACCATGACCACCCCGGCCCTCATCGTCGCCGGGGACAACGACCGGTCGCACCTGTCCACCCGCGGACCGGACTGGTTCACCGACCCCTTCACGTACAGCCCGGCGGACAAGAGCCTGCTCACGCTGTCCGGGGCGGAACACTCGCTCGGCGGGATTGCCGGCTACGAGGTCGCCGAGACGACCGACGAGAATCCCGCCCGCGTCGCGCTGATCCAGCGCCTCACCTCCGCCTTCCTGCGCAGCGCCGTCCATCCCGACGACACGAGCTGGAAGGAGGCGGCCGCCGCGCTGGCGGAAGACCCCGAACCGCTGGGCACGTTGGCGAGCAAGTAGGACGTGTTTCAGCGGTCCTTGAGACAATCGACGGCAGATCTTGTTCCGTTCACGTGCAGGAGTTGTCGGTGGATGTTCGCCGTGTCGTACCCAACCTCCAGTCGCAGGCCGCTGAAGAGAACCGGGAGTTCTACGGGCTCCTGGGGTTCGAGGAGGTGATGAACCACGGCTGGATCATGACGCTGGCATCCCGATCGGCGCCGGAAGCGCAGATCAGCTTCATGACCCGCGACAAGACCGCGCCGGTCGCACCCGATCTGAGTATCGAGGTCGACGACGTGGACGCGGCCTACGCGGCGGTACGGCAGAGCGGAGCGGAGATCGTGCACCCCCTGCAGGACGAGGAGTGGGGAGTACGCCGATTCTTCGTCCGGGACCCGAACGGCCGGGTCGTCAACGTGCTGGGGCACCGCTAGGCCCGGCGCCTTTCAGGACAGGTCGGCCTCGGCCAGCAGGAGGGGGACGGCCGCCGGGTCGCGGAGCAGGGCGGCCACCGCCAGGCGGTCGGACCACTGGCCGACGGCCCAGGCCAGGCCCCTGGCCAGGCCGTCCACGCCGGTGCAGTGGATGGCGCCGTCGAAGTAACGCCACGCGCACGGGACCCCGTCCACCAGGAGCTCGTCGTGCTCCACGTACGTCCCGGGCGCGGTCGGCAGCAGGGAGCGTACTTCGGCGGGCACGGTCCTCGTCTCCCCCTGGGAGGTGACCTCGCCGGTGACCAGTTCGCCGGCCAGCGGCAGGTCGAGCAGTTCCGACAGCGACTCGGCCAGGTCGTAGGAGGCCAGCACCAGAGGGCGGGACGTCACCAGCTGCAGCAGGTCGGGCGCCTCCACCACGACGACGTCGTCGGCCGGGGCGACCACGATGTCGCCGCCCAGGACGGCGCGTACCCGGGACGGCGGCGCCACCCGCGACGGCTCGATGCCGGCCAGCGCGATCCACAGGGCCCGCAGCTGAGCCCGATCGACGTCGATGGCGGCGTCGGCCATGAGGTCGAGGAGTTCTTCCGGGCCGCCGTGGGAGGCGAGGAGGTCGGCCAGCGTCGTGCGGACCCCGAGCATGGACAGCGCGCTTTCGTCCAGGCCGGGCGGCGCGTCGGCGTAGAGGCCCTGCAGCAGCGGGTCGGCCCCGGGCAGGCGGAGTTCGCGCGGGCGGCGGCCGTCCAGCACGGGGTGACCGGCCAGCCACCACGCGGTGTATGAGGGGACCTCCACGCCGTCCACCCGCAGCGGGTGGAGGGCGGCCCGGAGCGGCGGCCGGGTCAGCAGGGGCAGCGCCGCGGGCCAGTCGGCCACGAGCTCCAGGTCGCGGATGGCGGTGAACTCGGCCACCACGGGCGGCACCTCGAGGTCGGGCAGGAGGTCGTGGACGTGGTCGAGCCAGTCCTCTTCGCCGTCGAGGTCGTGATCGCACTCGTCGTGGTCCAGGAGCACGTCGGAGTCGTTGACCACGGCGAACCCGTCCAGCACGCCGGCGGCCGCCAGCACGCGTGAGCCGTACTCGGTGACGAGCGCGTCGGCGACCAGCGGCCCCTCCTCCAGCAGCCCGGCCAGCACGCCTCCGGGCAGCAGCAGCTCACCGGCGGCGTACAGCTCGCCGTCGGCCCCGCGCAGCGCCAGCTCGGCCAGCCACGGGAGCTCGCCGGGGGCGAGGCCGGCGGCGTCCACCAGTGACAGGACGGCGCGGGCCACCGGCTCGGGGTCGGGGCTGTCGAGCGACTCCGAGATGGCGGTGCGGGTCAGGGTGTCTTCGAGGACGGTGCGCGGGGTGGCCTCGGCGGCGCCTAGGCGCAGCAGCAGGGGGTGGGCGGCGTCGGGGTGGACGATGCGCAGGCCCAGGGCTTCGAGGTCGAGCGCGGCCCCGGTCAGCACGAGGGTCCCGCGCGGGCCGCGGACCAGCCGTCCGTCGGCCAGCGGCACCGGCAGCGCCCCCAGCGACTCGGGGTCGTCGTAGGGCAGCACGTCGTACACCGAACGCCACCAGGCCGGATCCCGCCCCTCGACGCCTTCTCCGGACAGCAGGTCGACCACGTCGGCCAGCTCGACCCTGCGCACCCCCAGCGAGGCCAGGGCGGGGTGGCGGGCCGGCCACCCGGCTGGCAGCAGGCCGGGGACGAAGGCGGCGATCGCCTCCAGCAGCTCACCGGCGCCCGCGACCACCGCCGCCTCGCGGCCGGCGATCACCCAGCCGTCGGGCCCCTTTTCGGAGGCGGGGTGCTCCACGTGCCATTGGGCGTCGGGCTCGTAGACGGCGGCCTCGCTGAAGGAGGCGGTCTCCACGGCGGGCGCGGGCGCGGACAGGGCGGGCAGCAGCGGCGTGCCCGGCAGGCGTCGCAGGATCGCCCGGCGGATGCGGGCGTCGAGCTCGCCTTTGCCCATGAGCGCGGGCACCAGGTCGAGCAGCCGGGGCGTGCGCGGCAGATCCTTCAGCAGGCGCAGGTAAGCCTCGGCGGCCTTGTCGACCAGGAAGTCGGTCAGCGGGCCCTTGGCGACGTGCCGCCGGTCGGTGGCCATCGGGAAGGAGGCGATGAGCAGCGCGGGCAGGTCGAGCGCCTCGTCGCTGGGCGTGGGCGCGTGCACCACCGCGGGCACGCTCGCCGGCAGCGGGCCGGCCTCGCCGGAGGTCATGTGCACGGCCCAGCGCACCGACCAGTAGGGCCGGGCGCGCTCCTCGGTGGGCCGGTCGGCGAACAACTCGGCGACCTGCTCGGCGGTGAACTCGCCCGAGTCGGCCACCAGTCGCCAGCCGTCGCCGGTCACCCGGCGCAGCTCGCCGTCGGTCTCGATCTCGATGGCGGTCAGGGCGGGCAGGCCGAGCGGGAGCGCCGGGCTGGTCTCGGCCAGCATGCGCCGGACCGCCTCGACCGCCGTCTTGTCGCGCAGCGGCAGCCGTACCACGGTGTCGAACCCGTCGGGCACGGACAGCGGCTCGGTCTCGAACGGCAGGCGCAGCAGCGGGACGTGGCCGGAGCGCCCGGCCAGCTCGGGGGCCAGGCCGGGGACGGAGGCGACCAGCGCGGCGGTCTCCTCGCGGGACCAGCGCACCGCGGCGGACCCTCGGGAGCCGATCGCGGGCTCGTCGGTGACGGAGACCACGGCGGCGAAGCCGACGCCGAAGCGGCCGGCGGCGCCCGCCTCGTCACGTTTGCCGGAGACGCGCAGTGTGGACAGCCCTTCGACGCCGGTGGCGTCGAGCGGGGCGCCGGTGTTGGCCGCGGTGAGGACGTCGCCGTCGAGCCGTAGCCGCAGCACCCCGGGGACGCCGCCGCGCATGGCCGCGTCGGCGGCGTTCTGCGCGAGCTCCACGATGAGCCGGTCGCGATAGCCGCCGAGGGCGAAGTCCTCTTCGGCGTTGGCGTCCTCACGGAAGCGGGCGGGCGAGGCCGTCCAGGCCGTGAGGACTGCGGCGCGCATCCGGTCGGTGCCGAAGCTGTCCACGATCCTCCAATGCGGTGCGGGTAGGGGGTTCCGAGCGCAGGAGCTCGCCAGGAGAGCGGGCGCAGCGACGCCGACGAGTGGCGAAGCGGGCGCGACCATAGACACAGCAATCTAGCGGCCCGCACCGACACCTGGAGTCAGGAGTGGCCGAGCTCCTCGGAGGCTGATTCGTCCACCGATCCGGCCTCGTCGTCGATCAGGTCGAAACCCATGTCGTCGAGGATGGGCGAGGAGGGTTCGACGGTCGGCGGCATGACGGCGGCCTCGGAGTGGGCGCCGCAGCCGTGGTCGGCGGAGACCACCTTGCCGTCGTCGGGCGCGTACTCGTTGGCGCACACGCCGAACTCCTGCCGCATCACCCCGGAAAGCGGCAGATAGAAGCCGCACGTGGAGCACTGGGCGGGCGCGGCGTGGGCGATCGGGGTGTGCGGCCCGCGTTCGCCGGAGTGCCAGCGCCTGGCGGCGCGGTCTCTGCCGATGGCCGAGAGGACGCGGGCGCGGCCGAGGCCGTACTCGAAGAGCATCTGGCGGTCGCTGTCGTCGCCGGAGTCGGTGAAGCCGGGTTCGAGGCGGTCGTCGTCGTCGGCCGTGGGCAGCAGGTCGCCCACGCCGAGGTCGCCGGGGCGCAGCCGTTCGCTCCACGGCAGCCACGCGGGGGCCATCAGGGCGCCGGAGCCGGGCAGCAGCACGGCCTCGCTGACCGTGACGGCCTTGGCCCGGGAGGCGCGGGCGACGGTGACGGCCCAGCGCCAGCCGCGGTAGGCGCGGTCCTGGCAGGCGAAGTAGTGGGTGACGACCCGGTCGCCCTCGCTTTCGTAGCCGAGGTGGTCGCCGGGCTCGCCGGGCCGGGCGAGCTCGAGCGCGGCGGTGCGCGCCAGGTCGACCGCGGCGACACAGGCCTGGTCGGGCGGGGCCACGCGAGTCCTGGTGCGCGTCATCGGACCGCCTCCGCCGAAAGGTGCTGTTCGCTCACACTTCATTCTCACCCATGGCCGGACCTGACAATGCCCTCCCGGAGAATCCGGGTCCGAGAGTGACCACAAATCGGGTAAGACTGGTAGCTGTGGCGGAAGGCTGGGATAAGGCGCGCGACATCGCGCGGCGTGTCGGGAGAGGGGCGGCCCAGGCGGGCCGCGCATCCTGGCGCGCCGGCCGCGCCACGGCCACGGGCACCTGGCGGGCCGGTCGCGCGACGGCGTCCGGCACCAAGCGGGCCGGCCTCGCCACGGCCAGGGGCGCGCACAAGGTCGGCCAGGCCACGCGGCGCCTCACGCACGCCAACGGCGCCGGCCGTACCGGCCTGGGCCGCCTGATCGAGCTGGCCATCGGCAACAGCGCGGCCGACGCGATGGTGACGGTGGCGCTGGCGAGCACGGTCTTCTTCGGCGTCCCGGTCGGCGAGGCGCGCGGCTCGGTGGCGCTCTACCTCGTGATCACGATGATCCCGTTCGCGCTCGTGGCGCCGTTCGTGGGCCCGATCCTGGACAAGTTCCGCTCGGGGCGGCGTTACGTCATGGCCGGGACGTTGTTCGGCCGGGGGCTGCTCTGCTTCGCGATGGCCGCCGCGGTGGGGCCGGGCGACCTGCCGACGTTGTTCGCGGGCGCGCTGGGCGTGCTGGTGTTGTCGAAGGCGTTCAACGTCTCCCGCGCGGCGATCATGCCGAGCGTGCTGCCCGCCGACATCACGCTGGTCTCCGCCAATGCCAGGGTGGCGTTGTTCTCGCTGGTGACGGCGGGCGTGGCCGTACCCGTCGCGGCGGGGCTGACGGCGTGGCTGGGCAGCGCGGCGATGCTGCGCATCGCGATGGTGGCCTTCCTGCTGATCGGCGTCTTCGCGGTACGGCTGCCGCGGCACGTCGACTCGCCGGAGCTGGAGGAGGAGCCGCCCTCGGGAGGCCGGGCCGAGCGCTGGCGGAGCCTGCTCAACGTGGGCCCGGCGGTGACCGAGGCGATGCTGGCCAACGTGGGCGGGCGGCTGTTCTCCGGCTTCCTGCTGTTCTTCATGCTCTTCCTGGTCCAGGACCTGGGGGCGCCCTGGCTGGCCGACAAGAACACCTTCTTCGACGTGCCGAGGACGATCGGGGTGCTGGCGCTGGCCGCCGGTCTGGGCGGCCTGATCGGCGCCGCCGTGGCCAACTGGGCGCGCAACCACTCGCCGCAGCTGATCGTGCTGCTCACACTGGGCCTGACCACCGCGACGGCGGTGGCCACCGCGATCTTCTTCAATCTGTGGACGGTGGTGGCGGTCGCGCTCGTCACCGCCTTCTCCCAGGAGCTCGGCAAGCTGGCGCTCGACGCGATCGTGCAGCGCGAGATCGGCGAGGAGGTGCGCTCGTCCACGTTCGGCGTGGTCGAGGCGCTGCTGCAGCTGGCGTGGGTGTTCGGCGGGCTGGTCGGCCTGGTGCTCTCGCTGACCGGGAACGGCCCGCCCGGCTTCATCACGCTGTCGGTGGTGTTGTTCGCCTGGCTGATCTGGCTGCTGATCCGGCGCAGGAAGCGCATCAAGGCGGTCAACGCCCAGGTGCGGGAACAACAGGACAAGCCCACGCCGGAACCCGGGCCCGAGCAGGCGTGGGCACAGGAAGAGCTGCCCGCGCCCGATCAGGTGGACAGGACCAAACCCCTCACCAACCCGTACGGCTAGGCGTCGAGGTCGTCGGCTACCGCCCGCAGCACCTGGGCGATCTTCTTGGCGTGCGCGGCGTCGGGGTGCTTGCCGCGCTGGAAGGACGTGGAGACATCGTCGAGCAGCTTGATGAGGTCTTCGACGATGACGACCATCTCGTCGGGCTTCTTCCGCTTTCCCTTGGGTTTGACCTTGGCCAGGGTCGGCGGCTGGTCGAGGATCCGCACTGACAGGGCCTGCTGGCCCCGCCGGCCCTCGGCCACTCCGAACTCGACCTTCTGGCCGGGCTTCAGGGGTGCCGCACCAGTGGGGAGCGCGGAGGAATGCACGAACACCTCACCGCCGTCGTCGCGGGTGAGGAAGCCGAAACCCTTGTCGGCGTCGTACCACTTGACCTTGCCACTCGGCACAGGAGGGACCTCGTTCGAAACGTTGGAGAAAAGGATGGATGTAGGTTATGCCCCGCAGAGCCCGTGAGCGACCGGGTATTTGGCGTAAATTACGCCTGACGCCAATCGCCAAACCATGTCGCGAATTCCGTCAGATCGCCCAGCGCCACATCGGCTCCATGATCGCGCAGCTCGCCGACGGTGTAGGGACCGGTCGCGACCGTCACGCTGAAGGCCCCTCCCGCTCGGGCGGCCTCGATGTCGGCCACATGATCTCCAACATAGGCGGCCGCGCCGAACGACGCGAGAGCCGTTCCCTTGGCCGCTCCGAACACCGATCCGACGACCTCGTCGACCTCCAGGCCGAGCCAGCTCACGGTCCGCCGGGCGTCGTGGACGTTCTTGCCGGTGACCACGATGACCCGGCCGCCGCCCCGGCGCACCGCCGCGATCGCGTCGTGGGCGCCGTCCATGGCGGTGGTCGCGGGTACGGCCAGCTCGGGGTAGATCTTCCTGAACAACGTCACCGCCGCCGGGATCTCCGCTTCCGGCAGCCAGTTGGCGAGTTCGAGCTCCAGCGGAGGCCCGAGCCTGGAGACGACGGCCCGGCTGTCGATCTCGACGCCAAGGAGGCGGGAGAGCTCGTCATAGACAGCGGCAATGCCCGACCGGGTATCGGCAAGTGTCATATCCAGGTCGAAGCCTACAGAAGTGGTCACGTCAGCAGGATGCCAAAGGAAGCGTAACGAGGGTAATTGTGGGACCGTTGGAGTGGGCAGAAAGGAATTACTTATCAAGGGAGCGCCCATGTCGGAGACCCCCAAGCCCCCGGAGCCCGGTGACAAGCTGGTCGCGGCCCCGCTGGAGCACACCCGCCCCCATCGCCCCGCCAGACCCTCCGCCTCCCGCCCGCTCGGCCTGTGGCGCCGGATCGTGACCTTCGCCGTCTGGGTCGTCAAGGCGGCCACCCGGCTGGCCGCGCTCACCGTCGTCCTCTACGCCGTGTTCACGGTGTTCCGGGCGAACCCGGCCAACACCTGGTACCAACTCGTCGAGTCGCTGGCCACCTGGCTGTCGCTGGGCCTGGCGACCCTGTTCCAACTGGCCGACCATCGCTGGGAGACACTGGTCAACTACGGGCTGGCCGCCGCCGTGTGGCTCATCCTCGGTTCGGTGGCCGCGAGCCTCGTCCGCCGGCTGGCGCCGTGACGGCTACGCTCCTTGCGGAGGTATCGGGTAAGACATGACAAGATCGCCGAGCAGCACGCGTGAGCGGATCATCGACGAGTCCCTTCGGCTGTTCGCCGAGCGGGGCTACTCAGCCACGTCCGTGGCCGAGATCGAGGCCGCCTCCGGGCTCTCCCCCGGCGCCGGCGGCCTGTACCGGCACTTCAAGTCGAAATACGAGGTGCTGGCCGCGGCGATCAACGAGCACGCCAACCGCACCAAGGCCCAGGTGGCCGAGAGCCTGGCGGAGCTGGACGACATGGAGTCGGCCGACCTGGAGGTACGGCTGTCGCACGTGTGCCGGGCGGGCCTGGCCAAGGTGCGTGAGGAGAGCGAGCTGACCCGGGTCTTCTTCCGCGACCTGAGCCAGTTCCCCGAGCTGGTCGCGGTGGTCCGCGAGGGCCTGCTGCAGCCGATGTTCGACGCGATCACGACCTGGTTCACCGGCCAGCCCGAGTACCAGAACGCCAAGGTCGACTGGCCCGCCATCGCCGCCGTGCTGGGCGGCTCGGTGGTGCACTTCCGGCTCTTCCAGGAGACCGTGGGCGAGTCCCCCGGGCACGTGGACAAGGAGCAGTTCGTGGCCGCCTGGGTACGCCTGGCCGTGGGCCTGCTGCCGGTCAGCTGACGTTGAAGAGCCGGTAGGCCAGCAGCACCACGCCGATCCCCGCGCCGATCATGAACATGATCCCGCTGACGTTGAAGAACTCGGTGAAGAACCGGTCGAACCCGGCCTCCGAGCCGACGCGCAGGCCGCCGACGACCACGCCGCCGAGGCCGTAGCCGACGATGGGCGCGCCGATCCCCATCAGCCGGTCGCGCAGTGTCCAGCTGTCGCTGACCAGCACGATGACGGCGCCGATCGCCCAGATGATCACCGGCACCCGGAAGATGGCCACCGCCGGGAGGTTGAAGGGCACCATCAGCGCCGCCACGAGCAGTAGAGCCATCGCCACGGTCTCGCGGGGATGCTCCCTGGCGATGGTGACGGCGTCGCGGCCCTCGGTGGTCATCGGGTTGGCGCTGGACATCACCGCCCGCCGCAGCCCGGCCAGCGGCATGCCGCGCCCCGGCCTCCTGCTCAGCCGGTCGCGGGCCAGCCGCACGTGCTGGGCGGCGCTGCGCGGCAGCTCGGCGTCGTCGCGGATCGTCGGGAAGTGCGCGGCGCCCGGCGTCCCGTCCACCCTGGGCAGTACGGCGGTGCCGTCGGGGGCGCGATCGCGCTCCGCCAGCCGGTGCGCCTCGCGGGCCACCAGCGCCGCCGGGTCGCCGAAGCGCTCCAGGACCCTCACCACCTCGCGGGCGTTCTGGCTGCCCCGGCGCTCATGCTCGATGCGGGCGCGCAGCCGCTTGGCGAAGTCGAGCCGCTGATCCGCCGACAACACGCCGTGAGCCGCGTCCGCGGCCTTCGAGACGTAGTTGAGAATCAGCTGATCTGCCCGCTCTATCACGACAGCCATGCTGCCCCAATCACGTGCGACATACCATGGCAACGATGGAGTTCACGGAGTGGATCAGGAGGCGCACCGACGACCAGTTGAGGGCGCTCGTGTCGGCGCGTCCCGAGCTGATCACTCCGGTGCCGGCCCATCTCGAGGGGCTCGCCTCGCGGGCCGGTAGCCCGTCGGCGATCGGCCGCGTGCTCGACCGGCTCGACCGCTTCACGCTGGCGGTCGTCGAGACGCTGGCCGTACACGACAAGCCGATCTCCAAGGCGCGGCTGCGCACGGTCCTCGGGCGCGGGCTGAGCGAGGGCAAGCCGGAGCCGGAGCTGACGGCGGCGCTGGAGCGGCTGCGCGAGCTGGCCGTCGTCTACGGGCCCGACAGCGCCCTCGACCTGGCGCCCGGGGTGCGCAAGGTGCTCGACGACCCGGCCGGGCTGGGTCCTCCGGCGGCCGAGGCGTTCCGCCACCATCCGCCCGAGCAACTGGCCGAGATGGCCGACGAGATCGCGCCGGGCACCGAGGGCGGCGGCAAGCAGCGCCTCGCGGCGGCGCTGGCCGAGCCGGGCAAGCTGATCGAGGACGTCTCCCCGGAGGCGCGGGCGGCCCTGGAGCAACTGGCCTGGGGGCCGCCGACCGGGCGGGTGCCCAACGCGCGGCGGGAGGTGCGGCTGGAGTCGGCGCGCTCGCCGATCGAGGAGCTGCTGGCCCGAGCGCTGCTGGCGGCCATCGGCGAGGAGACGGTGACCCTGCCCCGCGAGGTGGGGCTGTATCTGCGCGACGGGCGGATCCACCGCGACCTGCGGGCCGTCCCGATCCCGCTGGAAGGCGCCGAGCGCGACCAGAAGCTGGCCGACCGGACCGCCGCCGGGCAGGCGTTCGCGTTCGTGCGGTCGGTGGAGGAGCTGTGCGAGCGCTGGAGCCTGGAGCCGCCCGGCGTGCTGCGCACCGGCGGGCTCGGCGTGCGCGACCTCAAGCGCGCCGCCACCGACCTCGACCTGCCCGAGTGGGCGGCGGCGCTGGTGATCGAGGTGGCCCACGCGACCGGGCTCGTCGCCGTGGGCGGCGACCTGGACACCGAGTGGGTGCCGACCACCGGCTACGACCTGTGGCGGGTCAAGCCGACCGCCGACCGCTGGGTCATCCTGGCCTCGACGTGGCTGCACATGGACCGGGTGCCCGGCCTCGTCGGCGAGCGGGACGAGAGGGACAGGCCGCTCAACGCGCTCCACACCGACCTGCGCCGCGGCGCCGCCTCCGGGGTGCGTACGGCGACGCTGTCCGTGCTGGCTGCCGCGCCCGGCCTGGCGCCGACCCGCGAGGCGATCGCCGGGCGGCTGGCCTGGGAGCAACCCCGGCGGCGTGGGCCGCTGCGCGAGCAGCTCCTGGAGTTCACGCTGCGCGAGGCCGAGCAGATCGGCGTCACCGGGCTCGGCGTGCTGTCCGGGCACGCCCGCGCGGTGCTGGCCGGCGAGGACGGCGCCGCCGTACTCGAGCCGTTGCTGCCCGAGCCGGTCGGCCACGTGCTGCTGCAGGCCGACCTGACCGCCGTCGCGCCCGGGCCGCTGACCAGCGACCTGAACCGCTGGATGACGCTGGCCGCCGACATCGAGTCCAAGGGCGGGGCGACGGTCTACCGCTTCGGCGAGTCCTCGATCCGCCGCGCGCTCGACGCCGGCCAGGGCGCCGAGGAGATGCTGGCCATGCTGGAACGCCACTCGGCCACGCCGGTGCCGCAGGCGCTGTCGTACCTGGTGGCCGACGTGGCCCGGCGGCACGGCCGGATCCGGGTGGGCACGGCCAGTGCCTATGTGCGCTGCGACGATCCGGCGCTGCTCGACCAGATCGTCGCCGACCGGCGGGCCGCCCAGCTCAGGCTGCGCCGCCTGGCGCCGACGGTGATCGCCTCCCGCTCCTCCAGGGCCGTGCTGGTCGACGCGCTGCGCGCGATGGGGTACGCGCCGGTGGCCGAGTCGCTGGACGGCGACGTGATCATCACCCAGCTCGACAGCCGCCGCACGGAGGGCGTGGCGCCGGTGCGCGCGGCGGCCCCGGCGACCGGTCTCGCGCCCGACGTGGCGGCCGCCGCCGTGCGCGCGCTGCGGGCCGGTGACACCGCGCACCTGGCGCGCAGGGAGCCGGTGGCGGCGCCGGGCGGGCAGGTGCCGCGCAGCCCCGCCACGGCCACGATCGCCGCCCTGCAGGATGCCATCCGCCAGGGTGTGCGGGTGTGGATCGGCTACCTCGACTCCCAGGGCAACGCCACGTCCAGGATTCTGGAGCCGGCCCGGATGGAGGGCGGCTACCTCACGGCCTACGACGAGACGCGGGCCGCCGTCCACCGCTTCGCCCTGCATCGGATCACCGGGGTCGCCGGGCTGCAGTGAGCCTTTTTCCCTGTTGGCGGCATCGGTCGTCCGCTCCAATGGGAGTGTGGATCTCTTCTTGATCGGGCGTAAGCGCAAAGAAGTCTCCAGAGAGGACGTGGTCACCGCGCTGGCCACCGTCTCCGTGTTCCAGAACTACGTGCAGCACGCCGACGCCAAGGCGGGCATCGTCGTGGTGGTCCACGCGGCGGGCGCGGCCCTGCTCGCCGCCCAGTCGGGTGTCGCCCCCCGGATGCTGGCCGGCAGCCCCGCCGTCGGCTGGCCCATCCTGGTCGTCTTCGCCGCCGGTTTCCTGGGCGCCGGGTACCACCTGGCCAGGGCGGTCAGCCCGTCGCGGAGTTTCATCCGCAGCCGGTTCGGCATCTCCGGCGTGCCAGAAACCGCCCCCGACCACACCGACCTGGCCACGCAGTACGAGGAGGCGTGGGCGATGGTCACCACCCTGGCCGCCATCGCCCGCGTCAAGCACCTCCACGTCACCCGGGCGGTGCGCTGGAGCTGTGTCATGATCCTCAGCATCACCGCCTGGTCGGCGGCGATCCTGCTCGTCTGAGACTTGACGGCCGGCCACGGCGCGGATCAGGTTTGATCCTGTGACCGAGCAAACGCTGGGCAGGCTGGCCGAGACGTCGTGGGAGCGGTTCGGCGACTACGACGCGGTGTACTACGAGGGCGTCTGGCACCGCAGGCTGACTCTGGCCGAGCGGGCCAGGCGCATCTGCGGCGGCTTCGTCGCGGCCGGGGTGCGGCCCGGCGACCGCGTGGCGGTGATGATGGCGACCAGTCCCGAGGTGTCCATCGTCTACCAGGCGTTGTGGGCGGCCGGCGCCGTCGTGACGCCGATCGTCTTCCTGGTCGGCGTGGACGAGCTCCGGCACATCCTGACCGACAGCGGGGCCGTGGCCATCGTGACCTCGCCGGAGCTGGTGGAGACCGTCCGCCACGCCGCACCAGAGAATGTCCGGATTTTTCTGGATGCGGAGGAGCTTGAGCGGGAGCCCGAGCACGGGCCCGTCACCGTCGACCCCGGCGACCTGGCCGCGCTCATGTACACCGGCGGCACCACCGGCCGCGCCAAAGGCGTCCAGCTCAGCCACCGCGGCCTCTGGCAGACCGCCAAGGACGCCTACACGATGTCCCACCAGGAGGGGCTCAACCGGGCGATCGTGCCCGTCCCCCTCTCCCACGCCTACGGCCTGATCATCAGCGTGGCCGAGATGCACGCCACCGAACGCCAGCAGGCGGTGCTCATGCGCTGGTTCGAGCCCAAGGCGTTCCTGGCCCTCGCCGCCGAGCAGCGCGCCCAGTTCGGCACCGTCGTCCCGTCGATGCTGCAGATGCTCCTGGCCGAGCCCCTCGAAGAGCACCCGCTGCCCGACCTGGCCTTCCTCACCTGCGGCGCCGCCCCGCTCGGGCGCGAGACGCTGGCCGAGTTCGAGCGCCGCGTGCCGGGCACCCAGATCCTCGAGGGCTACGGCATGACCGAGACCAGCGCCGTCACCACGTTCAACCCGCCGGGACGGCGCCGGGTCGGCAGCGTCGGCCTGCCCCTGCCCGGCTACACGATCACCGTCCGCGACGACTCCGGCGAGGCCGTCGAGACCGGCGACGTCGGCGAGATCTGCATCCGCGGCGAGTCGCTCATGCTCGGCTACTGGGGCGGCCTCGACTCCCCCATCGTCGACGGCGAACTGCGCACCGGCGACATCGGCTGCCTGGACGACGACGGCTACCTGTACGTCGTGGACCGCAAGAAGGACCTGATCATCCGGGGCGGCTTCAACGTCTTCCCCCGCGACGTGGAGGACGCGCTCAACCAGCATCCCGACGTCGTCCTGTCGGGCGTGGTGGGCCGCCCCGACCCGCGGCACGGCGAGGAGGTCGTCGCCTTCGTCCAGGTCCGCCCCGGCGCCGAGGTCTCCGCCGACACCCTCATCACCTGGGCGCGCGACCGGGTCGGCCGGGTGAAGTACCCCCGCGAGGTGCACTTCGTCGACACTTTCCCGGTCACCAGCGTGCTCAAGATCGACCGCAAGCAGCTCCGGACCCGGCTCTAGTCGTCGGCGTCCCGGGCGCCGAGAACCAGCCCCTCGAGCCCCTTCTGCGCGTCCAGGACCTGCCCGTCACGGCCGTAGGCGGTCACGCTCACCTTGGGCAGCCGGTCCGTCCTCATCCGGGCCCGCCCGATGAAGAAGCCGCCGGTGACGGTGGCGTCCGTCTTCTGCCCATTGGCCCAGGCGAGCGCCACCCTGGCCACGTCCTGCCTGACCCGCCCGGCCACGACCATGAACACCGGATCGCCGTCCGTGCCCGGGTTGACCTCCGACTGCATCTGCGTGTCGGCCACGTCCACCATCAGCGCCCCCGGGAACGCCAGGCTGCCCGGCATCTCCTGCGCCCAGTACGTGAACACCGGCCGTTCCGGGTAGCTGACGTCCAGGACGCCCGGCGTGCACAGCACGAACCCCTTCCTGCTGCCCATGAGCCGCGTCGCGCCCAGGTCGTCACGGAACTCGGCCAGCAGCCGGAAGTCCTCCGCGACGCCGTGCCGGGAGATGCGCAGCTCGGGATCCATGTTGTGCACCGGGCCGCCCTCCGGCATGCAGTCGCGCACCTGCTTGTACTGCTCGGGCGTGTTGGCCGGCAGCCCCTCGATGGGCGGCGCCGCGGGCAGCGCCGGGCTGGGGGCGACGGTCAGCCCGGTGAACGTGGGCTCGACCGCCGCGCTCGTCCGGTCCGCCGGATCCGGCAGGTTCGTCACCGCCACCGCGCCGACGGCCACCGCAGCCGCCACCGTGGCCGCGGTCACCGCCCATCCGGTACGGCGCCGCCGTACCGTGGACCGGAGCACGGAGGCGGCCAGATCGGCGGCGTCGGGCGTCTCGGCCCGGGCGGCCATGCGGCGCAGGCCCTCGGCGATCGTGCGTTCGTCGACTGCCATCGTTCATGCCTCCTGGCTGACGCGGTCGCCGACGAGCGCGCGCAGGCGCTTGACGGCTTGATGGGCCTGGCTGCGGACGGTTCCGATCGAGCAGCCCATGATCCTGGCGACCTCCGACTCGGGCAGGTCCTCGAAGTAGCGCAACACCAGCACCGCGCGCTTGCGCGGCGGCAGTTGCCGCAGGGCGCGCTCCAGCGCCAGGCGCTCGTCCACCTCGGCGGTGGCGTCTGCGCTCAGGCGTTCCGGCGGCGTCTCGACGACGCGCTCGCGGCCCCAGCGCGGGCTGCGCCACAGACCGGCCTGCTCGCGGTACATCACCCTGCGGACGTACGCCTCGGGGTCGCCCGTGATCGCGCGCCAGCGGCCGGCCGTCTTGACCAGCGCGGTCTGCAGCAGGTCCTCGGCGGTGTGCTGATCGCCGGTCAGGACGTAGGCCAGCCGGATCAGGCTGCTGGAACGCGCGGCGACGAACTCGGTGAAACCTCGGCGATCGTCGGGGTGCACCTGGCCTCCTTCTGGTGTCTCACCCCCATAGATGCCGCCAAGACCGCAGATCTATGGCGACGTCGTGATAAATCTGGTGGTGTTATGAGTTATCCGAACCAGCCGTACGGCGCGCCCTACGGCGACCGCCCTCCTCCCGGCTACGGGTATCCGCCGCCCGGGCCACGCAACGACGGCTTGCGCACCACCAGCATCATCGCCCTCGTTCTCAACCTCGTCGCCACCGTTTCCTGCTGCAACTTCCTGGCCATCCCCGGCGCCATCATGGCGGGCCTGGCGCTCGGCAAGGTCGACTCCGAGCCGGAGAACGCCAGGAGCCGGCTGCTCTGGTCCTGGATCCTGTTCGGCTCCGGATTCGTGCTGACGATCGCGTTGTTCATCGTCCTCGGCGTGAACGGCGCCTTCGACGACTGATTCCCAGTTCAGGGACTGTTCCGCCGCCGATGTGTGTTGGATAGGCGGTAGCCATCGAAGGGGGAGCGGTGAACGACGGCCCACTCATCGTCCAATCCGACAAAACACTGCTGCTCGAGGTCGACCACGCGAACGCCGACGCCTGTCGCAAGGCCATCGCGCCGTTCGCGGAGCTGGAGCGCGCGCCCGAGCACGTCCACACCTACCGCGTCACTCCGCTGGCGCTGTGGAACGCGCGGGCCGCCGGTCACGACGCCGAGCAGGTCATCGACGCGCTCATCGGCCACAGCCGCTACCCGGTGCCCCACGCGCTGCTGGTCGACATCGCCGAGACCATGGCCAGGTACGGCCGGCTGCGGCTGGAGAAGGACCCGGTCAACGGCCTCGTCCTGACCTCCACCGACCAGGCCGTGCTCGAAGAGGTGCTGCGCTCGAAGAAGATCCAGCCGATGCTGGGCGAGCGCCTGGCCGCCGACTCGGTCGTCGTGCACCCGAGCGACCGCGGCAACGTCAAGCAGGCGCTGCTCAAGCTGGGCTGGCCGGCCGAGGACCTCGCGGGCTACGTGGACGGCGAGGCGCACCCGATCGCGCTGCGCGAGGACGGCTGGGCGCTGCGTCCCTACCAGAAGGACGCGGCCGACGCCTTCTGGCACGGTGGCTCCGGGGTGGTCGTGCTGCCCTGCGGCGCCGGCAAGACGATCGTCGGCGCGGCCGCGATGGCCCACGCCCAGGCCACCACGCTGATCCTGGTGACCAACACCGTCAGCGCCCATCAGTGGAAGACCGAGTTGCTCAAGCGCACCTCGCTGACCGAGAACGAGATCGGCGAGTACTCCGGCACCAAGAAGGAGATCCGCCCGGTCACCATCGCCACCTACCAGGTGATGACGACCAAGCGGAAGGGCGTCTACGCGCACCTGGAGCTGTTCGACGCCCGCGACTGGGGCCTGGTCGTCTACGACGAGGTGCACCTGCTGCCCGCGCCCATCTTCCGGATGACCGCCGACCTTCAGGCCCGCCGCCGGGTGGGGCTGACCGCGACGCTGGTGCGCGAGGACGGCCGCGAGGGTGACGTGTTCTCCCTCATCGGCCCCAAGCGCTACGACGCGCCCTGGAAGGAGATGGAGAACCAGGGCTGGATCGCGCCGGCCGACTGCGTCGAGGTCCGCGTCACGCTCTCCGACGAGGAACGGCTGGCCTACGCGATGGCCGAGTCGGATGAGAAGTACCGCTTCTGCGCCACCACGCCGTCCAAGACGACGGTGACCGAGGCGCTGGTCAGAAGGCATCTGGGCGAGCAGGTGCTGGTCATCGGCCAGTACATCGACCAGCTCGACGAGCTCGGCGAGCACCTCAACGCGCCGGTCATCAAGGGCGAGACCCGGGTGAAGGAGCGCGAGCGACTCTACCAGGCATTCCGCGACAAGGAGATCCAGGTCCTGGTCGTGTCCAAGGTGGCGAACTTCTCCATCGACCTGCCGGAGGCGGCGGTGGCCATCCAGGTCTCGGGCACGTTCGGCTCCCGCCAGGAGGAGGCGCAGCGGCTCGGCCGGGTCCTGCGGCCGAAGTCCGACGGGGGTGGCGCCCGTTTCTACACCGTGGTCAGCCGGGACACCGTCGACCAGGAGTTCGCCGCGCACCGGCAGCGGTTCCTGGCCGAGCAGGGGTACGCCTACCAGATCATCGACGCCGACGACGTCCTGGAGGTCTGAGACCCGGCCGCTCCGGCGGCCGGGTCTCCCTCAAACTCTCAGGTCCACGAAACTCCGCGGGCCGTCGACAATCGAACCACCCCCCTCACCTGCGCGCAGTCGCATACTTCACGCCAGCTGCGACATACCCGATGATCCCTCAAACGCACCCGAAATGCCCCGAAATATCGCCAGATTTTATGTGATTTGGCTAGGTGGCGAGCAGGCCGCCCAGGAACAACACCCCTTCGGCCACGATCCACGCCGCCACCGCCGAGCCCATGTACACGTTGAACGTCCGCTGGTCCCGCCGGGCAGCCGGGATCACCCAGGCCGCCGCCGTACACACCGCGGCCAGCATCGCGAACAGCCCGGACAGGCCCGCGACGGCCGCCAGGCGCTGCCCGCACTCGGCGCTGCCGTTCCCGCAGAAGGCGGCGGTCCCCCAGCCCGCGAAGACGGACAGTCCCCACAGGGCCGCGAGCAGGAAGCTCGCGATGGTGGGGACGATCGGGGAGATGCCGAACCGCACACGTGCCACGGTCTCCCTCTACCCCGGGTAAATGCTTTGGATGCCTCCGGTCCCCCCGATTAGACTGGCCGATTCGCTACCGGTTACCACTCCGACGGGGAGGCATTTCGCATGCCCGCACACCAGCTGGCACCCGACATATCCAACGACCCAGCCGACGTCCTCGCCGCCGAGCAGGCGCACCTGGCCGACTCCCGCAAGGCGCTGCAGGCGATGCGCGAGCACGCGCAGTCCCTGTCCGCCGACGCCGCGGGCGACTGGGTCTCCCAGCAGGTCCTCCAGTCGCTGCTCGACAAGCGCGTCGCCGCCCTCGCCGACCATCCGGACACCCCGCTGTTCTTCGGCCGCCTCGACCGCGGCACCAAGGACGATCTGCCCGGCACCATCTACGTCGGCCGCCGCCACGTCCACGACGGCGGCAGCCGTCCCCTCGTGATCGACTGGCGCGCCCCGGTCTCCCGCCCGTTCTACCAGGCCAGCCCCGCCGACCCCATGGGCGTGGTACGGCGGCGCCGCTTCGGCTACCACGGCGGCGCGCTGACCGCCTACGAAGACGAGCCCCTCGACCAGGGCGGCGAGATCGGCCCCTCGAAGATCCTGACCGAGGAGATCGAACGCCCCCGCACCGGCCCCATGCGCGACATCGTCGCCACCATCCAGCCCGACCAGGACGCGATCGTCCGCGCCGAGCTGGGCCAGACCGTCTGCGTCCAGGGGGCGCCGGGCACCGGGAAGACCGCCGTCGGCCTGCACCGGGCCGCGTACCTGCTGTTCACGCACCGGGAGCGGCTGGCCCGCTCCGGAGTCATGATCGTCGGGCCGAACCGCGCGTTCCTGTCCTACATCTCCTCCGTCCTGCCCGCGCTCGGCGAGGTCAAGGTCGACCAGACCACCGTCGCCGACCTGCTCGGCGCCTCCGACGCGCCCGAGGAGCCCGCCGTGGCCGCGCTCAAGGGCGACGCGCGGATGGCCGCCGTGCTCGAGCGAGCGCTCTGGCTGCACATCAGCAAACCCGAAGAGGGGCTCGTCTACACCCGGGGCGTCCACCGGTTCCGGGTCGCCGACTACGAGGTGCGGGAGATCGTCGCCTCCCTGCGGGGGACCACTCGCTACGCCCCCGGCCGGGCGGCGCTGGCGCAGCGGCTGGCCCACCAGGTGCTGGTCCGCATGGAACAGCGTGGCGACTCCCCCGACGACCGGGTGCAGGACGCGGTGGCCCGGTCGAAGCCGGTGAAGCAGCTGGTGGACGCGGTCTGGCCGAAGGTGACGCCGGCGCAGGTGTTGTTCCGCCTGTTGTCGGATGCGGAGTTTCTCGCCAAGGCATGCCACAAGTCCGAAATTTCGCCTGACGAGCAGGAAATGCTGTTGTGGCGGAAGCCGTACCGTGGCTGGAAGTCCGCGAAGTGGTCCGCCGCCGACGCCGCGCTCCTGGACGAGCTCGCCGACCTCATCGAACGCACCCCCTCGCTCGGCCACCTCGTCGTCGACGAGGCCCAGGACCTGTCCGAGATGCAACTGCGCGCCCTCGGCCGCCGCTGCCGCAACGGCTCGGCCACCGTCCTCGGCGACCTCGCCCAGGGCACCACCCCGTGGTCCACCACCTCGTGGAAGGCCGTCCTGCGCCACCTGGGCCAGGACGAAGGCGAGGTCACCGAACTCACCCTCGGCTTCCGCGTCCCCCGCGAGGTCCTGGACTACGCCGCCCGCCTCCTGCCCGACGTCGCCCCCGGCCTGGCCCCGCCGCAGTCCCTGCGCCCCGGACTGGGCTCCCTGTCAGTACGGCCCGGCGCCGCCGTCACCGACGCCGTTCACGAGGCGCTGGCCAGGGAAGGCTCGATCGGCCTGATCGTCCCCGACGCGCTGGCGGCCGAGGTCTCCGGCCGGCTCACCGGCATCCCCCACGCCGTCCTGGATCCGGACAGCACCGAGGAGGACCACCGCCTCCTCATCGTCCCCGCCACGCTGGCCAAGGGCCTGGAATACGACCACGTCATCGTCGTGGAGCCGGCCGCCATCGTGGCCGCGGAACCCCGGGGCCTGGCCCGCCTGTACGTGGTCCTCACCCGCGCGGTCACCTCCCTGACCGTCCTGCACGACGATCCCCTCCCCGCCGCCCTGACCTGACCCGACCAAATCTGCGGGCAGGCGGATCAAGATGCGGATCGTGTCGGTCACCCGTCCAGCATGCCTGACCACGAAACGTCATCCAAGGGCTTTGCCCACCTCCGCCGCCGCGCGATGCCCCGACTCCACCGCCCCGTCCATGTACCCCGCCCACCGGACGGCCGTCTCGGTGCCCGCCCAGTGCAGGGGGCCGACGGGACGGCGGAGGGCGGGGCCGAAGCGGGTGAGGGTGCCCGGGGTGGCGAAGGCGCCGTAGCAGCCGCGGGTCCACTCCTCGGCGGCCCAGTCGAGTTCCAGGTAGTCGATGGCGTACCGGGCCACCGGGCCGAAGTAGGCGGTCAGGTCGTCGATGGCACGGGCGCGGCGTTCGGCGGGCGGGAGGGCGGCCGCGGCGTCGGCGTGGGCGCCTTCGAAGAAGCCGGTGAGCACTCCCGGGGAGCCGCTCTGGGGAGTGTTGTCCAGGACGGTGCCCAGGGCGCGGGTGTCACTGTTGGCCTCGCCCGAGTACCCCGCGGAGCGCCAGAACGGGTCACCGTACACCGCATGGACCTTGATCACCCGGCCCATCGGCAGGCGCTGGGTGAGCTGGTCGCGGTCGCCGGGCAGGGCGGGGATGTAGCGGATGCGGGCGGCCAGAGGCGGTGGCACGGCCACGATCGCGCGCCGGGCTCGGGTCTCGGTGTTCGGGGTACGGATCACGACCCCGTCGTCCGACCAGGTGATCTCGGTGACCGGTTCGCCGAGCCGTACCCGATCGCCCAGTTCGGCGGCGACGGCCAGGGCGATGGCCTGGGAGCCGCCGGCCACGCGGTCCTGCTGCGCCCCTCCGCGCACCTCGGTGAGCGCGTCGAAGCCGCCGCCCGCGCCGAAGTAGAACAACGCCCACAACGCCGACATCTCCTCGGGCTCGGCCGAGAAGACCGCCTCGGTGACCAGGCGCACCATCGCGCGTCCGTCGGCGGTGCGCGTCCGGGTGCGCATCCAGGCGGCGAACGTCTGGGAGTCCAGCTCGCGGGCGTTGGCGGCCGTCCAGGGCGCCTCCAGGGGCAGCGCCCGCGCCGCCCGGTCCAGCGACGCCTGCGCGCGCCCGAGGTCGGCCAGGGCCAGCGGGCCGATCTTGGGGATGCGCCCGGTGTACTCCACCCACCGCCCCCGCAGCTCCGCCACCCGCTTGCCCTCGTGGTAGGTCGGGAACGTCCCGATCCCGAGCTCGTCCATGAGCGCCAGCACCCGGTCCTGCCCCGGGCCCACCCACTGACCGCCGAGCTCGATCGGCGCGCCGCCGGGCAGCTCGCCGTTGAGCGTCCGTCCGCCCACCCGCTCCCGGGCCTCGAGCACGACCACGTCATGGCCGGCCCCGGCCAGATCACGCGCCGCGACGAGCCCCGCCAGCCCGGCGCCGACCACAGCCACGTTCACGTTGTATCTGACATTCATAATGTATGTGATATCCATGTTGCATGACCGCCGTCAAGACCCGCCGCGAGCTCTACGCCGAGAGCACCCGCCAGGCGCTCATCGACACCGGCCGCCGCCTGTTCGCCGAGCGCGGGTATGCCGCCGTCTCCGCCGAAGAGCTGGTACGGCACGCCGGCCTGACCCGCGGCGCCCTGTACCACCACTTCGACGGCAAGCAGGGCCTGTTCGAGGCGGTCTTCGAAGAGCTGGAGGAGAGCGCCGTCACCGCGGTCACCGCCGCGATGACCGCCGCCGGCGCCCCGGAGATCCGGGTGAAGGCCGGCCTCGGCGCCTATTGGGACGCCTGTGCCTCGCCGGAGTACCGCGAGATCGTCCTCAAGCAGGCGCCCGCCGCCCTGGGCCGCGAGCGCTGGCGCGAACTCGACGAACGCCACTTCGGCGGCCTGCTCCGCGAGGCCCTGCGCACGCTGATGGAGGAGGGCTTCCTGGCCCGCCACCCGGTGGACCTGCTGAGCCGCACCCTGTTCGCCACGATCACCGAACTGGCGCTGGCCATCGCCGAAGCCGACGACCCGGCCACGGCCCGCGAGGAGGCCGACGTCATCGCCGCCGCTCTGCTGTCCGGTCTGGGCGCCTGATACCGTCCATGGGCATGGCCGAAGACGGGGCATCCGCGGTTTCCGGGGTTTCGAGGTTTTCCGAGGTTTCCGGGGTGAAGGTGAGAACCGGCGCGCTTGACGACGTGCCCGCTGTCCTGGACTTCTGGCGGGAAGCCGCGGAAGGCACCGACCGCCACGACTCCGCCGACAAGGTGACGGCCCTGGTCACCCGCGACCCCGAAGCCCTCCTGCTGGCCGAGCTCGACGGCGTCCTGGTCGGCACCCTGATCGCGGGCTGGGACGGCTGGCGGGCCCACTTGTACCGCCTCGCCGTACACCCGGCACACCGCAGGAAGGGCGTCGCCACCACCCTGCTCGCCGCCGCCGAAACCCGCTTCGCCGCCTTCGGCGCCTTCCGTGCCGACGCGATGGTCCTGCACGACAACACCCTGGCCCACCACGCCTGGGCCGCCGCCGGCTACACCCGCCAGGCCGAATGGGGCCGCTGGGTCAAGCCCCTGCCTTGACGGCGCCCGTGGGCGGGCCGTTCTTGCGCGCGGTGACCAGGGCGAACGACAGGAAATCCCCTTGGTCGGCGGTGAGCATGTCCAGCACGGGCTGCTGCGCCGCCGCGTCCTCGGGCCGATGCTCGGCGACGGCGCGCGTCCAGACCAGCCAGTCGCGCCAGCCGTCCTCCTGCAGCCGCGCGGAGGTGACCGTGACCTGCTCGGTGACCTCCCACTGGAAGCGCCACCAGTCGGCGGTGTGCCAGGCGATGGCCTCCCACCCGACGACCTTCTTGACGTGCGCGGGGATCTCACCGAGATCGCGCACCTCGCGCGTCATGCCCGGCGTCGCGATGCCGAGTTGACCCCCCGGCCGCAGGAACCGCACCAGATAGGGCAGGTAATGGTCGCCGGTGCCGAAATACTCGAAGGCGTCGATGCTCACGATGGCCTCGAAATCGCCGTCCTCGAACGGCAGCGCATGCGCCTCGGCCCGGACCGCCTCCACCTGACCGGCGACCCCCGCCTCGGCGAACACCGCCGCAGCCTCCCGGGCGGAGACCCACCAGTCGGCCGCCACCACCTGAACCCCGAACTCCCGGGCCAGGAACACCGAGGTAGCCCCCTTCCCGGAACCCAGGTCGAGCACCCGCATACCGGGCCGCAGATCCAGGTCGGCGGCCAGATCCTCCAGCAGCCACAGCGGATTCGGCCCCATGTCCAGATCGAGCAGCCAGCGCGGGTCGTATCCGGACGAACGCGGGTAACGGTCAGGGCGGATCAGATCATCGGCAGCGGCCATGGGCCGAGTGAAGCAGCCCCGGCAAACGCCCGCAAACGGGTTGCGGGTACGTCACGCGCTCAGACGCCGAACTCGGCCACGAGATCCAGTCTTCCATTCGGCGTTGGTGTGGAGGGCGACGGTGTGCCGGCCGTCGTAGGTGC
Organism: Nonomuraea typhae; assembly: GCF_009760925.1. Lineage (GTDB taxonomy): Bacteria > Actinomycetota > Actinomycetes > Streptosporangiales > Streptosporangiaceae > Nonomuraea > Nonomuraea typhae. Next base: position 41,022 of record NZ_VRLV01000006.1, on the reverse strand, counting down.
CGGCTACCACGTCGGCCCGGCGAGCGATGGCGAAACCTCAACTCCGGGAAGGAATCCAGGGCTGACCGAGCTTATTGAGCCGGTAACCCTCTCCAGCAAACATGGGCGAACTGCGCCTGGTCCAGGAGTGGGAGCGGTGATTCACCTGGCCGGGGCCCTCCGCTGGATCTGACCTGGGGTAAACACCCCTGTCCATCCCGCGCCGGCTCGCTCAACCCAGGCGCGGAGTTGTTCGACTTCCCACTCGGCTTCAGCGCCTCCTCTCACCGCACCCGGCCTTTCCACCGAGCCCAAGTTGTCACCCATGGGCTTTCCGGAGCTTGTGGAGTCACATGTGAGGCGCGCTCGTTATTGACGTCCCTAAACCGATGTGATCTCCAGTGGACCGCGCCGGCCCGCTCCACCTGCACCCGAAAGCCCGTTTATCTGACCGTCGCACGCTCATCCGCCACCCCGCGGGGCGCCGAACATGCACAAAGGGCGCCCCCCAATGAAGGGGGACGCCCTTTATGACGCAGCCGGACTTAGAAGTCCATGTCGCCGCCGGGCATGCCACCGGCCGGAGCAGCCGGGGTCTTCTCCGGCTTCTCGGCGATGACAGCCTCGGTGGTGAGGAAGAGCGCCGCGATGGAGGCGGCGTTCTGCAGGGCGGAGCGCGTCACCTTGGCGGGGTCGAGAATGCCCGCCTCGAACATGTTGACGTACTCGCCCGAAGCGGCGTTGAGGCCCTCACCCGGGGTCAGGTTGCGGACCTTCTCCACCACGACGCCGCCTTCGAGGCCGGCGTTGACGGCGATCTGCTTGAGGGGCTCCTCGAGGGCCTTGCGCACGATCGCGGCACCGGTGGCCTCGTCGCCCGCGAGCTCGAGCTTGTCGAACGCCTTGGCGCCGGCCTGCAGCAGGGCCACGCCACCGCCGGGGACGATGCCCTCCTCGACGGCCGCCTTGGCGTTGCGGACGGCGTCCTCGATGCGGTGCTTGCGCTCCTTGAGCTCGACCTCGGTCGCGGCGCCGGCCTTGATGACGGCGACACCACCGGCGAGCTTGGCCAGGCGCTCCTGGAGCTTCTCGCGGTCGTAGTCGGAGTCGGTGCGCTCGATCTCGGCGCGGATCTCGTTGACCCGGCCGGAGATCTGGTCGGCGTCACCGGCGCCGTCGACGATGGTGGTCTCGTCCTTGGTCACGACGACCTTGCGGGCGCGGCCCAGCAGGTCGAGGGTGGCGGACTCGAGCTTGAGGCCGACCTCCTCGGCGATGACCTGACCACCGGTGAGGGTGGCGATGTCGCCGAGCATGGCCTTGCGGCGGTCACCGAAGCCCGGGGCCTTGACGGCTACGGACTTGAACAGGCCGCGGATCTTGTTGACGACGAGCGTGGCCAGGGCCTCGCCCTCGATGTCCTCGGCGATGATCAGCAGCGGCTTGCCGGCCTGGACGACCTTGTCGAGCAGGGGCAGCAGGTCCTTGTTGGCGGAGACCTTGCTGTTGACGATGAGGATGTAGGGGTCCTCGAGGACGGCCTCCATGCGGTCGGGGTCCGTCACGAAGTACATCGAGGTCATGCCCTTGTCGAAGCGCATGCCCTCGGTGAGCTCGAGCTCGAGGCCGAAGGTGTTGCTCTCCTCGACGGTGATGACGCCTTCCTTGCCGACCTTGTCCATCGCCTCGGCGATGAGCGCGCCGATCTCGGTGTCGGCGGCGGAGATGGAGGCGGTGGAGGCGATCTGCTCCTTGGTCTCCACGTCCTTGGCCAGCTTGGAGAGCTCCTCGCTGACGCGCTCGACGGCGGCCTCGATGCCCTTCTTCAGGGCCATCGGGTTGGCGCCGGCGGCGACGTTGCGCAGACCCTCGCGAACCAGCGCCTGGGCGAGCACGGTGGCGGTGGTGGTGCCGTCACCCGCGACGTCGTCCGTCTTCTTGGCGACTTCCTTGACCAGCTCGGCGCCGATCTTCTCCCACGGGTCCTCGAGCTCGATCTCCTTGGCGATGGAGACACCGTCGTTGGTGATCGTGGGAGCGCCCCACTTCTTCTCCAGCACGACGTTGCGCCCCTTGGGACCAAGGGTCACCTTGACGGCGTCGGCGAGCTGGTTCATGCCGCGCTCGAGACCGCGCCGGGCGTCCTCGTCAAACGCGATCATCTTGGCTGCCATAAGGCTAGACCTCCCAGATGCAGGGTGGCTTCTCAAGGACCGAGCCGATGCCCGCGACGGCTAACGTGCCCGGCCGTGAAGCCGCACACCTGGGCCCGCATCTCCGTTCGGCAGGCCCCGATCGTCTCGATCCAGGTTTGGCACTCACGTACAGAGAGTGCCAACGAACTGTTTAGCACTCTACCCGGTCGAGTGCAAGCGAGAGCCACCTCGTCGCAGGTCAGGCCCGATCCCCTCGCGGATCGGGCCTGACCTGGTGAGACGAAAGGTGTCGGCAGAACCGCACGGACTGCGCTGCCGTGCGGGCTGCCTGAGTGCGTGGTTCAGACAGTGCGGACTGATTCCGCCTGCGGCCCCTTCTGGCCCTGCGTGATCTCGAACTCGACCCGCTGGCCCTGTTCGAGGGATCGATACCCGTCCATCAGTATCGCGGAGTAATGGACGAATACATCCTTACCACCGTCTACCGCGATGAAGCCGTAGCCCTTGTCCGCGTTGAACCACTTGACGGTGCCCTGCGCCACTTCCGACTCCTCTTACTGGGCTCACGGACCCCGCCCATTCCTCCGCGAGATCCGCGATCGCCGCTTTTGCCAAAATCGGGCGGACGATCGCCCTCGACCATACCTGTGGCATGCCGTTTAGCAACAGAGTCAATCTGAAAACTGCCTATTTCATCCTTCGAAGAGTTGAATTTTCCAGAAATGGGAAGGGCACCCCCGAAGAGGTGCCCAGACCAAAACATGTGCGAAGAGTCAGCCTCCGGCTACCGCCGGGATGATGGAGATCTCGGCGCCCTCGGGCGCGGCGGTGTCGAGCCCGTCGGCGAATCGGACGTCCTCTTGCCCAACGTAAACGTTGACAAAACGCCGAATCTTGCCCGATTCATCAAGAATTCGGGCACCGATCCCGGGGTAGTCGCTGTCCAGCTTCTGGAGAACCTCGCGCAGCGTCGCGCCTTCGCCCCTGACCTCGGCGTTACCGCCGGTGTAAGTGCGCAGAATGGTGGGGATCCGCACAGAAACGCTCATGCCTAAATCTTCCTTTCAGATGGCGCGAAACGCGTCGAGAGAGGGCCGGATGACAGCCGTGGGTTCGGCGATCGACGAGACCGCGTCAAGGGTCTTGAGCCCATCTCCGGTGTTCAGGACGACCGTTTCCGCCTCCGGATCCAGCGTGCCGTTTTCCACGAGCTTCTTGAGCACGCCCACGGTCACGCCGCCCGCGGTCTCGGCGAAGATGCCCTCGGTGGCGGCCAGCAACGTGATCGCCTCGACGATCTCGGCGTCGGTGACGTCCTCCACCGCCCCTCCTGTACGGCGGGCGATGTCGAGCACGTACGGCCCGTCCGCGGGGTTCCCGATCGCCAGCGACTTGGCGATGGTGTCGGGCTTGACCGGCTGGACCACGTCGTGCCCGGCCTTGTAGGCGGCCGACACCGGCGAGCACCCCTGTGCCTGTGCCCCGAAGATCTTGTACGGCGCGTCCTCGACCAGTCCCAGCGCGATGAGCTCCTTGAAGCCCTTGTCGATCTTGGTTAGCTGCGACCCGGAGGCGATCGGGATGACGATCTGCTCGGGCAGCTTCCAGCCGAGCTGCTCGGCGATCTCGTAGGCCAGCGTCTTGGACCCCTCGGCGTAGTAGGGCCGCAGGTTGACGTTGACGAAGCCCCACTTGTCGCCCAGCGGGTCGCCGATGAGCTCGGAGCAGAACCGGTTGACCTCGTCGTAGGTGCCGTCGATGCCGATGAGCCTGCCCCCGAACACGCGGGCCATGGCGATCTTGGCCTGCTCCAGGTCGGCGGGGATGAACACGCAGGCGTCGAGCCCGGCGCGGGCGGCGGCCGCGGTGACGGCGCCGGCCAGGTTGCCCGTGGAGGAGCAGGACAGGGTGTGGAAGCCGAAGTTGCGCGCCGCCTCGACGGCGATGGCCACCACCCGGTCCTTGAAGGAGTGGGTGGGGTTGCCGGAGTCGTCCTTGACGTGCAGCGAGCGGATGCCGAGCGCCCGGCCGAGGTTGCCGGCCTTCACCAGCTGGGTCCAGCCGGGGTTCATGTTGGGCTTGGTCGCCACGTCCACCGGGACCGGGAGGAGCGAGCGGTAACGCCAGATGCTGGCGGGCCCGGCCTCGATCTGCGCGCGGGTGACCGTACCGAAGTCGTAGGCCGCTTCGAGCGGCCCGAAACACTCCAGACACGCGAAACTGGGGCCGAGATCGTAGCGGGCGCCGCACTCGCGGCAGGACAGGGCTACAGCAGGACCGAAGTCAAGCGACATGAAGCGAGGCCTTCCCTCATCTTCGCCCGCGGCCACCTTGACCGCAGACCGGAATTGGCACCTTGTCCCGGTCGGCCTCGCGGGTGCGAGTTCGAAATCCGGGAGGGTTGCCGGGGCTTCGCAGGGCCGGTCCCTCCACCCCTCTGGATGAGCAATATGTAGTTGTCGGAATGGACTCTACCTGGTCAAGGTCGCCGACTGACCACCCGTCTCAGGAAATGAGACAAACCGTCTCACCGATAATCCTCGCCGAGGACGCCCTGGACGTACTTGCGGGCCTGGTGGATACGGGATTTCGCAGTCCCGAGCGGGATACCTAGCTGTTCGGCCACTTCGTTGTAGTCGAGCTGCACGATGTCACGCAGCACGAGCGCCTGGGCCAGATCGGGCTTGGACGCCTCCAGCGACTCCATCGCGTCGAGCAGGTCCAGCCGCGAGCCCGCGATCACGCTCACCCGGGCCACGTCCGGCCGCTGCGTGGGCAGCTCGTCGGAGCTCTGCTCGGCCGCGCGGCGCTTCAGCGAGCGGTAGGTCGTGCGGGCGCAGTTGGCCGTCACGATGTGCAGCCACGTGCTGAACCGCGCCCGGCCTTCGAAGCGCCCGATGTTGCGCGCGACCGCCAGCAACGTGTCCTGGCACGCCTCCTCCGCATCCTGGTGATAGGGCAGGATGCGGGCGCAGTGCCGCAATACGTCCGGCTCGATCCGCCGCAGGAGCTCGCCGAGTGCGCGATGATCTCCAGCGGCTGCGGAGCGGGCCAGTTCCTCGGTTAGCTCATCAAGCGCCATAGCGGGATCCTATGAGCGGAGGGAAGTTTAATGAACAGCGTCCTGGTCGCCTCTAACCGCGGTCCTGTTTCCTTCACCGTCTCCGGCGAAGGCGTCCTCACCATGAAGCGCGGTGGCGGCGGCCTGGTCTCGGGCCTGTCGGGCGTGGCGAAGGACGACGGTGTGCTGTGGGTGTGCGCCGCGCTTTCCGACGGCGACCGCGGCGCCGTACGGCAGGCCCCGGGCGGCCGGCTCGACCAGGCCGGATACGACACCGGCGCGCTGCGCATGCTGGACATCGCCCCGGCGACCTTCCACCGCGCCTACAACGCCGTGGCCAACTCCACCCTGTGGTTCGTCAACCATCTGCTCTACGACACCCCCAACGCCCCGCACTTCGGCAGCAGGTTCCAGCGGGAGTGGGAGTCCTACCGCGACTACAACGGCGCCTTCGCCCTCGCCCTGGCCGAGGAGGCCGGGCACGAGGCGCGCGTGATGGTCCAGGACTATCACCTGACGCTGGCGCCCGCCATGCTCCGCGCCGAACGCCCGGACCTGCGGATCGCGCACTTCAGCCACACTCCGTGGGCGCCGCCGGAGTACTTCTCGCTGCTGCCGGACGAAGTGGCCAGGGAGGTCCTGGAGGGCATTCTGGGGGCCGATCACGCCGGGTTCCTCACGGGGAGATGGGCACGGGCCTTCACCGACTGCTGCGCGGCCCTGCTGGGCGCCGAGGTGGACGCGCGCGGCGTCACCCACCACGGCCGCACGACGAGGATCGGCGTGCACGCCCTGGGCGTGGACGGCGAGGAGCTGGGGCGGCGCGCGGGCGAGCCGGACGTGGAGTCGAACGTGCAGGCCCTGCGTGAGCAGGTCGGCGACCGCAAGCTGATCGTCCGCATCGACCGGACCGAGCTGTCCAAGAACATCGTGCGCGGCCTGGCGGCCTACCGCGAGTTCCTGGCCGCCCACCCGGAGTGGCACGGCCGGGTGGTCCACCTGGCCTTCGCCTACCCGAGCCGGCACGACCTGCCCGAGTACCGCGAGTACACCGCGGCCGTCCAGCGCTGCGCCCAGGAGATCGAGGACGAGTACGCCACCGAGGACTGGGACCCGCTGATCCTCAACGTGGACGACAACTACGCCCGCAGCCTGGCCGCCTACCGGATGGCCGACGTGCTGCTGGTCAACCCGATCCGCGACGGCATGAACCTGGTGGCCAAGGAGGGCCCGATCCTGTCGCCCCGCTGCGCGCTGGTCCTGTCCCGCGAGGCGGGCGCCGCGGCGGAATTGGGCGCCGACGCGCTGCTGGTCAACCCCTACGACGTGCTGGAGACCGCGCAGGCGCTGCACGCGGCCCTGGTCATGCCGGAGGACGAGCGGGCGCGCAGAGCCGGCAACCTGGCCGCGGCGGCGACCGCTCTGCCACCGCAGAAGTGGCTTGCGGCCCAGCTGGATGCCCTGACTTAATGCCATAAGTGACCACCGTCCGGATCCGCCTGGCACGGGACCTGCCGACCTGGCTCGTCTACCTCCAACTCGGCGCCTTCGCGACGTACCTGTACGGGCTGAGCGCGGTCCTGCCGCTGCTGCGCCAGGAGCAGCAGGTCTCCAACGCGGTCGCCGCCCTGCACGGCACCGCGATGGCCGCGGGCACGCTGCTGGCGGGAGCCGTACTCCCGCTTCTGGAGCGCAGGTACGGCAGGCGGGCCACCATCTGGGTCAGCCTGATCGGCATGAACGCGGCCATGGTGCCGATCATGCTGACCGGCGCCCTGCCCGCCACGCTGGCGGGGTACGGCGTGGCCGGCCTGTTCGGCTCGATGGCCCTCTACGCGATGATGGCGGCGCTCAGCGACCACCACGGCCCGGCGGGACCGGCGGCGATCAGCGAGGCCAACGCGGTGGCCATCCTGTTCGGCATCGCCATGACCTACGCGGTGGGCGCCGCCGCCCAGACGGGGCCGGGCTGGCGGGCGGCGCTGCTGGTCACCCCGGCCGTCACGGGCGTCATCGCGCTGACGCTCGGCCGGGTCCGCGTCCCGGGCAGGCCGGTCACGGGCACCCGGCCCGCGTCCGGCGGGCGGCCGGGCTGGCGCTTCTACGTGGCGGGCGGCGTGCTGTTCCTGGTGGTGGCGCTGGAGTTCTGCTTCAACCTGTGGGCGGTCCAGCTCATGTCGGCCAACACCGGGCTGAGCGTGGCGGCGGCCACGACGGGGCTGACCGCGTTCACCGTGGGCCTGGCCGTCGGCCGCTTCGCCGGGACGCCGCTGGCGCTGCGGCTGCGCGCACCGGCGTTGCTGACCGGCGCGCTGCTGCTCACCGCGGCGGGCTGGCTGCTGTTCTGGTCGAGCGAGCAGCCGGCGCTCGCCTACGCGGGCCTGGCCGTGAGCGGGCTCGGGGTCTCGCTGCACTTCCCGCTGGCGCTGGCCGGGGTGCTGGCCGTCGACCCGGTCCGGGCCACCGCCGCCTCGCCGGTCTGCGCGGGACTGGCCATGGCCGCGGGACCGTTCGCGCTGGGGGCGCTGGCCGACGGATTCGGCACCAGGACGGCCTTCCTCATCGTGCCGGTCCTGATCGCCCTGGCGGTGACCGGACTGGTCCTCAGCGGCGGACCGCGGACACCAGCTCCTTCAGCAGGGTGATCACGCCGTCGGGCCCGTCCACCACGAGGTCGGCCCGCTCGGCCAGCGCGCTGACCTCGCTCGAACCGCTGCACACGGTGACGCCGGGCAGCCCGGAGACCCGCACGGCCTCGAAGGCGGCGAGGTCGCCCAGGTCGTCGCCGACGAACATCGCCGACCTGGCCGCGCGCTCGGCCAGGAACAACGACAGCGCGTGGCCCTTGTCCATGCCCGGCGGGCGCAGCTCCAGCACGTACCTGCCGGGCTCGACCACCAGGCCGTTGCGCTCGGCCAGCGCCCGCAGCGGCGCATGCAGCGTCTCCAGCGCCTTCGCCGGGTCGGGGCTGCGCCGGGTGTGGACGGCCACGGCCCGGCCCTTGTCCTCGACCACGACACCGGACAGCCCGAGGTCACGCAGCAGCAGCGGCAGCTCGGCCTCGGCCCGCGGCACTCCCGCGGGCGGCGGCGGGGCGCTGAGCCGCCCGCTCTCCCAGCGTTCAAAGCCGTAGTGGCCGAGGATCACCAGGCCGGGCACCTCGGCCAGGCCGGGCCCGAGGCTCAGGACGGTCTCCGGGGGCCGCCCGGTCAGGATGACGACGGACAACACGCGCTCACTCAGCCGGGCGAGGATCTCGGGGGCTGCCGGATGGATCCTGGCGGCGGCCGGATCGGGCACGATGGGCGACAGGGTGCCGTCGAAGTCGAGCCCGATCACGGCCCCGGCGGGGTCGTTCACGATCGCTTGGATTCCAGGGATGTTCCTCACGCGGCTGGACTACCCCACCATCTAGGGACGCATGCCGAGGCGCCTGGCCGCGCGCTCGCGCTGCCGCGTGGCCCGCAGCCTGCGCAGTCGTTTGACCAGCATCGGGTCCTGCTCGAGCGCCTCGGGACGGTCGATGAGATCGCCGAGCAGTTGGTAGTAGCGCGTCGCCGAGAACCCGAAGGTCTCCTTGATGGCGTGCTCCTTGGCACCGGCGTGGCGCCACCACTGGCGCTCGAAGGCGAGGAGCTGGAGGTCTCGGTCGTTGAGGGGCTGTCGGGCGGGTTCCTGGGCAGCACTGTCACCGCTTACCGGTGCAGTGTCCATGGTCGTCCTCCTCGGATGGGCGTGCGGCGCTCACGCCGCACACACGCGGCCCGTCGCCATCGTAATGTGCCGAAGCCGGGTGTTCACCGCCGATCGGGAGACGTACAGTCGCCAAGTGTGACCCCAGTCATCACGCTCCTGACCGATTACGGACTCGAGGATGGCTATGTGGCCGCATGTCACGGCGTGATCGCCGGCATCGCGCCGCAGACGCGCATCATCGACGTGTGCCATCTCATCCCGTCCGGCGACGTACGGCGGGGCGCGGCCATCCTCGCGCAGACGATTCCGTACCTCCCCCAGGGGGTGCACATCGGCGCCGTGGACCCGGGCGCCGGCGGGGCCAGACGCGCGGTGGCGGTGAGGGCCGGCGGCAGGGTGTTCATCGGCCCGGACAACGGGCTGCTGTCATGGGCGGTGCACGCCAGCGGCGGCGCCGAGTCGGCCTACGAGATCACCAACGAGGAGCTCTTCCTCCACCCGGTCTCGCCGACCTTCCACGGCCGGGACGTGTACGCGCCGGTGGCCGGGCGGCTGTGCGTGGGCGGCGATCCGGCCGACCTCGGGCCCGCGGTCCCGCTGAACCGCCTGGTCTCGCTGCCGGCGCCGACGTCGGTGCTGCGCGAGGGCGCGGTCGAGGGCGAGGTGGTCTCGGTGGACCGCTACGGCAACACCCAGCTCTCGATCGCCGCGGGTGACCTGGCGGCGCTGGGCGTGCGGGTGGGCGACCGGCTGGGCGTGTGGATGGGGCGGCGGCAGCTGGCCATGCCGTACCGGGAGACCTACACGTCGGTCCCGCCGGGTGAGCTGGTGGCGTTCGCCGATTCGGCGGGGCTGATCGCCATCGCGGTGAACTCGGGCGACGCGGCCCAGCGCCTGGGCCTGCCGCCCGGCGCGCACGTACGGCTCGCGCCCGCACCCTGATTTTTGGACATTACCCCGCGTATCGGTCTGTTTACCGAAGCGTCGGAATGAATCAGCTGGCGCATGCCAGAATGCACGGGCAGTTCGAGCGTCCCCTCCCCCTTCCCCGAGGCCGACGTGTTCCTTCTGTCCGTCGCACTGATGTCCATGATCTCCTTCCCCTGGGGCTCGGCCGAGCCGCCGGTGGACGAGCGCTGGCGCACCTGGCCGGTGCACCGGGTCTTCCCCGGCGCGCTGCCCGGCGACAGCCCGTCCGGCGCCCGGGTGACCTACCTGCTGGCCGGGGTCGCGCCCGAGGCTCCGTGCCGGGTCGCGCTTCAGCCGAGCGCCGCCGCGGCGCTGCCCGGCTGCCTGACCACGCTGCGCGCGACCTACGCCGACAGCACGCAGACGTATGTGGCCACCGTGGGCGTGGCCGTCCTGTCCGGGGCGCCGGGTCCGCTGCCCGCCGCGCTGACCGGGACGCGACCGGCCAGCGTGCGGCCCGTGGCCTTTCCGGACGGCGCGGCCGAGCGGTTCGGCGCGGCCCAATACGTCACCGGGGCGCTGGCCGCCTCCGGCGGGCGGTACGTGGTCCTCGCCGCCGCCGGGTACGCGGACGGCCGGCCGTACCAGCGTGAGAGAAGGACGGAGCCGCGCCTGCGCGCGACCGCCCGGCAACTCGCGACGGCCCTGAACAGGGGGCTCACCCGGTGATCCGGGCCGTGGCCGGGCTGCTGCCGGTGGGCGTCGCGGCGCTGCTGCTGGCCGGGACGCCGCCGGGCGGGTTCGAGAGCGTGTCCGCGCGCAGCGAGGGCCCGGCGGAGGCGCGCTCGCGGGCGGCGCGGGTGTGGCAGGCGGAGGCGCTGCGGCTGCCCGAGGCGTGGAAGGTGAGCACGGGCCGCGGGGTGCTGGTCGCGGTGCTCGACACCGGCGTGGACCCGCGGCACCCGGACCTGGCCGGCGCCGTCGTCGAGGGGCCGGACCTGACCGGCCAGGCCCGCGCCAAGGCCAGGAGCGGCCACCACGGGACCGCCATGGCCAGCCTCATCGCCGGCCGCGGGCACGACGGCGGGCACGGGGTGGTCGGCGTGGCCCCTGACGCGCGGGTGCTGTCGGTGCGGGTGACGCTGGAGAACGACGACCCGATGCGCGCCAGGCAGCAGGCCACCGCGACCGGCCGCGACGCGCTGGCCAGGGGCATCAGGTACGCGGTCGACCGGGGCGCGCAGGTCGTCAGCATGTCGCTCGGCGGCGGCAGCGGCGCCTGGGAGGGTTCGGCGGCCGAGGAGGAGGCGGTGCAGTACGCGATCTCGCGGGGCACGGTGCTGGTGGCCTCCTCGGGCAACGACGGCGACAGCACCAACCGCAAGAACTTCCCCGCCGCCTATCCCGGCGTGATCGCCGTGGGCGCGGTGGACCGGCGGCTGAAGGTGCCGGAGTTCTCCAACCGCCAGGACTACCTGTCGGTGGTCGCGCCGGGCACGCAGATCGTGAGCGCCGACGGTCCCGGCGGGTACGTCGTCGGTGACGGGACCAGCTCCGCGGCGGCCATGGTGGCCGGGATCGCGGCGCTGATCAGGGCCGAGTACCCGGACCTGTCGCCCTACCACGTGCGCACGGCGATCGAGCGCGGCACCAAGCGGCGCCCGGCCGACGGGCACAGCCGCGCCTACGGGCACGGGGTGGCCGACGCGCTGCTGGCCCTGCGTGAGGCGGCGCGGCTGGCCAGGCCGCCGGCCTCGCGGGCCGAGCGGGTGGACGGCTACTTCGGCGGCGGGCCGCTGCCGGACGCGCCGGGTTCGCGGGTGGCGGTGGTACTGGCGATGATCGTGCTGACGCTGGCGATGTCGGCGCGGGTGATCGTGCTGCACTTCAGGGAGCGGAGGCATTCTCCCTAGCAAGCGCTTGTGTGATACTCGCCGGTATGACCCTTGCGATCGACGGCTGGTTCGCCGTCCGCGACGACGGCGCCCGCCTCATCGGCACCCGCTGCGCCGGATGCGGCACGGTCAGCTTCCCGCCCCAGCGGGGCTTCTGCCGCAATCCGCACTGCTCGTCCGAGACGCAGGAGGAGACCGACCTGCCCCGCCGCGGCACCGTCTGGTCCTACACCAACGCCTGCTACGCCCCGCCGCCGCCCTTCGCCGCGGCCGAGCCGTACACGCCCGTGACCCTCGCCGCCGTCGAGCTGGCCGAGGCCGGGATCATCGTGCTCGGCCAGGTCAAGGACCTCACCGTGGACGACCTGGCCGTCGGCATGGAGCTGGAGCTCACCTGCGGCCCGCTCGCCGACGGGCCGCTGGTGTGGATGTGGGGCGCGGCGCGATGACCGCCGTGATCATCGGCGCGGGCATGCACCCGTGGGGCAAATGGGGCCGCCCCTTCACCGAGTACGGCGTGGCCGCCGCGCGCGCCGCCCTGGCCGACGCCGGAGTCGCCTGGAGCGAGATCGACTACGTCGTCGGCGCCAACACGATCAGGAACGGCTACCCGGGCTTCATCGCCGGCTCCACCTTTGCCCAGGCGCTCGGCTGGACCGGCGCCAGGATCGCCTCCTGCTACGCCGCGTGCGCCTCCGGGGCGCAGGCCCTCGACCTGGCACGGACCAGGATCCTGGCCGGACTCAGCGACCTGGCGCTGGTCGTCGGGGCCGACGCGGCGCCCAAGGGCTTCTTCGCACCGGTCGGCGGCGACCGCCCCGACGACCCCGACTGGCTGCGCTTCCGGCTGCTCGGCGCCACCAACCCCGCCTACTTCGCGTTGTACGCCCGCCGCCGGATGGCCTTGTACGGCTCGACCCCTGCCGACTTCGCCGCGGTCAAGGTGAAGAACGCCGCCTCCGGCGCCCTCAACCCCAACGCCCGCTACCGCAAGCCCGTCACCGCCGAGGAGGTGCTGGCCTCGCCCATGGTGGCCGACCCGCTGCGCCTCATGGACATCTGCGCCACCTCCGACGGCGGCGCCGCGGTGGTCCTGGCCTCGGCCGACGTCGCCCGCCGCCGCGGGATCGACGCTCCGGTACGGCTGGCCGCCGTCTCGACCGTCACGCCGGTCTTCCCCAACACCACGCTGGAACTGCCCGGTTTCGCGACCGACTCCTCTCTCGCCGTCCCGCCGCCGGAGCGCCCGTTCCGCGCGGCGATCGCCCACGCGGCCTATGAGGAAGCCGGGCTCGGCCCAGAGGACCTGTCGCTGGCCGAGGTCTACGACCTGTCCACGGCGCTGGAACTGGACTGGATGGAGGACATCGGCCTGTGCCCGCCCGGCGAGGCGGAGAAGCTGCTGCGCGCCGGAGGCGGGCGGGTCCGGGTGAACCCCTCCGGCGGACTCGCATCCTTCGGCGAGGCCATCCCCGCCCAGGCCATCGCGCAGGTGTGCGAGCTGACCTGGCAGCTCAGAGGCGTCGCGGGCGCGCGTCAGGTCCCGGGCGCCCGCGCCGGGCTGGCCGTCAACCAGGGCCTGTTCGGCCACGGCTCCGCGGTCGTCGCCACGACATGACGAAGCCCCTCGCGGCCGGCCGCGAGGGGCTTCGCCCGGGCGCTAGGAGATGTGCACCACGTCGTGGCTCTCCGCGAAGTGGCACGCGCTCTCGTGCGCGGTGCCCGGTCTGATCTGCAGCAGCGGCTCCTCCTCCGCGCAGATCTCCTGGGCCTTCCAGCACCGGGTGCGGAAGCGGCAGCCCGACGGCGGGTTGGCCGGCGAGGGCGGGTCACCCTGCAGGATGATCCGCTCACGCAGCTCGCGTCCCTCGGGGTCCGGCACCGGAACCGCCGACAGCAGGGCCTGCGTGTACGGATGCGCGGGCTTGTCGTAGATCTCGGTGTCCTTGCCGAGCTCCACCAGCTTGCCCAGATACATCACGCCCACCCGGTCGGAGATGTGGCGCACCACCGACAGGTCGTGGGCGATGAAGATGTAGGCCAGGTTGAACTCGTTCTGCAGCCGCTCCAGCAGGTTGATGACCTGCGCCTGGATCGACACGTCCAGCGCCGAGACCGGCTCGTCGCAGACGATGATCTCCGGCTGCAGCGCCAGGCCCCGCGCGATGCCGATGCGCTGGCGCTGGCCGCCCGAGAACTGGTGCGGGTAGCGGTTGATGTGGTCGGGGTTGAGGCCGACCACCTCCAGCAGCTCCTGCACCTTCTTGCGCCGGTCACCGCGCGGCACGACGTCCGCGTGGATGTCGTACGGCTCGTTGATGATGTCGCCGACGGTCATCCGGGGGTTCAGCGAGGTGTAGGGATCCTGCATCACCATCTGGATGTTGCGCCGCATGCGCTTCAGCTCGGCACCGCGGGCCTGGGCGATCTCCCGGCCGTTGATCTTCACCGAGCCCGACGTCGGCCGCTCCAGCGCCATGAGCACCTTGGCCAGCGTCGACTTGCCACAGCCCGACTCGCCCACGATGCCCAGGGTCTCGCCCTTGCGCAGATCGAAGGAGACGCCGTCCACGGCCTTGATCGCGCCGATCTGCCGCTTGACGACGATGCCCTGAGTCAGCGGGAAGTGCTTGACCAGGTCCCGGACCTGCAGGATCGGCTCACTCGTGGGTTCCATCGAGGACCTCCCTCCAGTAGTGGCAGGCGCTGCTGCGCGTGTGGCTGATCTCGTACAGCGGCGGGACGTCGGAGACGCAGATGTCCTGGCGGTACGGGCAGCGGGGGTTGAACGCGCAGCCTGACGGCATGTCCAGCAGGTTCGGCGGCATGCCCTTGATGGCGTACAGCTCCTGGCCCTTGAGGTCGACCCTGGGGATCGACTCCAGCAGGCCCTTCGTGTACGGGTGGGCCGGCGAACCGTAGATGTCGTGGACCAGGGCGTTCTCCACGATCCGCCCGCCGTACATGACCGCGATCTTGTCCGCGACGTCGGCGACCACGCCGAGGTCGTGGGTGATCAGGATCAGGCCCATGTTGCTCTCACGCTGGAGCTCGGCGAGCAGCTCCATGATCTGGGCCTGGACGGTCACGTCCAGCGCGGTCGTCGGCTCGTCCGCGATCAGCACCTCGGGGTCCAGCGCGATCGACATGGCGATCATGATGCGCTGGCGCATACCGCCCGAGAACTGGTGCGGGTAGTCGTTGACGCGCTGCCTGGCGGCCGGGATGCGGACCCGGTCCATGAGCTCCACGGCCTTGGCCATGGCGTCGCGCTTGCTCATGCCCCGGTGGACCCGGAACATCTCACTGATCTGCCAGCCCACGGTGAAGACCGGGTTCAGCGCGGACAGCGCGTCCTGGAAGACCATGGCGATGCGCTGGCCGCGGACCTGGGACCGGGCCTCGTCGGAGAGCTTGAGCAGGTCGGTGCCGCGGAAGCGGATCTCGCCCGCCGGGATGACCGCCGGCGGCATGTCCAGGATGCCCATGATCGCCTGGGCGGTCACGGACTTGCCGGAACCCGACTCGCCCAGGACGGCGAGGGTCTCGCCGGCGCCGAGCGAGTAGGTCACGCCGTTGACGGCGCGCACGATGCCCGCGCGCGTCCGGAACTCCACGTGCAGGTTGTCGACAGCGAGCAGAGGTTCGTTGCCCAGCCCTCCCTCGGCCGGCAACACCCCTGAGGATGTCTTCTTCACAGGTCCCCCTTACCTGAGCTTCGGGTCGAGCGCGTCGCGTACGGCGTCGCCCAGCATGATGAACGCGAGCACCGTGATGCTCAGGAACACGGCCGGGAAGATCAGCGGCAGCGGTGCGTCCAGGAACCTGTTGCGCGCATCGGAGATCATCAGACCCCACGAGATGTCCGGCGAGGTCACGCCGACACCGAGGAACGACAGCGCCGCCTCGGCCGCGATGAACCCGCCGAGGTTGATCGTCGCGATGACGATGACCGGCGCGAGCGCGTTCGGCAGCAGGTGGCGGGACATGATCCTGATGTGCCCGGCGCCCAGTGCCTTGGCCGCGATCACGAAGTCCTGGTTCTTGGCCGTGATGACCGCGGCTCTCATGATCCGGAAGGTCATCGGCCAGCCCAGGACGGTCAGCGCGATGATGACCAGGGTGATGCTGCTCAACGGGCCGCCGCGGAAGGTGGCCGCGATCAGCAGGGCGCCCAGGATGCTGGGGATGGCGAAGAAGATCTCGGTGATGCGCGAGGAGATCGTGTCGGTGGCGCCGCCGAAGTAGCCGGCGATCATGCCGAAGATCCCGCCGATGAGCATCGTGATCACCGTGGTCGAGATCCCGATGAGCAGTGAGTTCTTGGCGCCGTAGATCGAGCGCGCGTAGGTGTCGCAGCCCAGGTTGTCGCGGCCGAAGATGTGGCCGGGGGTGGGTCCCTGACGGGCCGTCGCCAGCTCACACGTCCGCGGGTCGTTCGGGTCGATGGCCGAGAAGAGCGAGGGCCACAGCGCCATGACGACCAGGACCGCGATGAGGATCAGCGAGATGATGAAGATCGGACGACGGCGCAGGTCGTGCCAGGCGTCGGTCCACAGGCTGGCCGGCTTGCCCTCTTTCTTCGCCGGCGTCCCGGGCGGCGGGGTCCCGACCGTGTTGGGCGGGAGGGGCGGCGCCGGCTGCTGGATGTCACTCATAGCGGATCCTCGGGTCGAGCACTGCGTACATCAGGTCAACGACCAGGTTGGCGACGATGTAGATCAGCACCAGGATGGTGACGATGCCTACGACGACCGGCTGTTCTCGCAGGTAAACGGATTGGAAGAGCTGGTTGCCGATACCCGGGAGGTTGAAGATCGTCTCGGTGATCACCGCGCCGCCCATCAGGTTGCCGAGGTCGGCGCCCAGATAGGTGACGAGCGGGATCAGCGCGTTGCGGAGGCCGTGCCGTCCGACCACCCGTCTTCGGGACAGGCCCTTGGCGGTGGCTGTTCGGATGTAGTCGGCGCGCAGCGTCTCCACCAGGCTCGTCCGCGTCAGGCGGGTGAGGTAGGCGATCGAGGTGCCCGCCAGCACGAAGCCCGGCAGCAGATAACTGCGGAAGCCGCTGGTGATGCCCGCGATGGGGAAGATGTCGACGCCGGTCCACTGCTTCAGTCTCACACCGAGCACCAGTTGCAGCACGAAACCGGTGACCAGAGTCGGAACCGAGATCAGGAGCAGGGTCGAGGCCAGGATCATGGTGTCGGCCGCCCTGCCGCGGCGCAGCGCCGCCCACAGGCCGAGCCCGACGCCGATGACGGCCTCGAAGATCAGCGCGGTCAGCGCCAGGTTCAGCGTCACCTGGAACTTGCCCGCCATGAGCTGGGACACGGGAACATCGGCGAACGTGACACCGAAGTCACCGCGGAACAGGACGCCGCTGATGTAGTACCAGTATTGGAGCAGCAGCGGGTCATTCAGGTGGTATCGCTCGCGAAGGATCGCGACGACGTCGGGGTCCTGCTTCTTCTCACCGGCCAGTGCTGCGATGGGGTCGCCGGGCAACGCGAAGACGATGGCGAAGATGAGAAGGGTGGCCCCCAAGAGGACAGGTATCGCCTGTATAAGGCGCCTGATGATGTAACGGCCCATTTAAGCCTCCCGTACATGCCAAGAAGGCAATCACCTGGGGGTTGGGTTCACCGGCCCAAGTGACTGCCTCCGTGGCTGGCCCTCATAAGGGCGGACGGCCGAGCGTCCGCCCTGGGAACTTCGTCAGGCCTTCTCGACCTCGGACCACTCGACCTGGTTGAGCAGGTTGATCTTGATGTTCTTGACCTTGGTGGAGTAGCCGGAGTTGTTCCGGTAGAAGTACACCGGGATGTACGGCAGTTCCTTGTTCAGGATGTCGTCGGCCTGCTGGTAGAACTTCAGGCCCTCTTCGACGGTCGGCGCCTGGTCACCCTTGGCGAGCAGGTCGTCGAACTCCTTGCTGGCGTAGCCGCCGTAGTTCGAGCCGGTCACGGCGGCGCCGGTGCTGAAGATCGGGGTCAGGTAGTTCTCCGCGGACGGGTAGTCGATCGCCCAGCCCATGCGGAACAGACCCGTGTACTTCTTCGCGTCCAGCTCGTCCAGGATGGCCTGGAACTTCTCGAAGGGCCGCGGCGTCACCTCGACGCCGAGGTTGGCGCGGAGGTTGTTGGCGACGGCCTCGATCCACTCCTTGTGGCCACCGTCGGCGTTGTAACCGAGCTCGATCTTCTTCGGCCCGCCGGCGGACTCGTAGAGCTTCTTGGCCTCGGCCGGGTTGTAGGCGCAGGCCGCGCAGGCGCCCTGGCGGTAACCGTCGATGGCCGGGTTGATGAAGTCGTCAGCAGGGGCGCGGGTGCCGGAGAAGACCGTCTCGGCGATCGTCTTCCGGTCGATGGCCATCGAGATGGCCTTGCGCACGTCCGGGTTCTTGTACTCGGGGTTGTACTTCAGCGGGACGCCGATGTAGCCGATACCCGCGTCAGGCTGGTCCTGGTAGCGCTCGCCCAGGGCGGTCTTGGCGGTGGCGATCGCCGACGGCGGCAGGGAGTCGTGGATGTCCAGGTTCTCGGCCTGCAGGTCGTTGAACGAGGTCTCCGCGCTGGTGTACAGCTTGAACTGGAGCTTCGTCCAGCCCTTCGGCTTGGTGCCGGGGTACTTGTCGTACACCGACATCTCGATGGTCTGGTCGGTGCCCTTCTTGTAGGGCTTGTCCATCTTGAACAGGCCCTGGCCGATCGGCTTCTCGCCGTACTCCTGGGTCACCTTGCCGTCGGGGCCGAAGGCGGCCTTGGGCAGCGGGTAGAACGCGGTGTACCCGAGCAGGGTCTTGAACTGCGAGAACGACGCCGAGAGCGTGACCTTCAGCGTCGTGTCGTCGACGGCCTCCAGGCCCTTCATGCCCTTGGCGGAGACCGGCTTGCCCTCACCGGGGTTGAGGTCGGCGAAGCCGTCCACGCGGGCGAAGAAGTAACCGGCGGACTGGGCGTTCTCCTGGTTGGCGGCGTAGTTCCAGGCGTCCACGTAGTTCTGCGCGATCAGCGGCTCGCCGTTGTGCCAGGTGTAGCCCGGCTTGAGCTTGATCGTCCAGACCTTCTGGTCGGTCGACTCGATCGACGCGGCGGCGGCCTCGACGGCCTTCTTGTTCTCGTCGTAGTTGACGAGAGGCTCGAACAGCGCCGCGAGGGTCTCGGAGCCCTCGGACTCGGTCGTGTTCGTCGGAACCAGGAGCTCCTGAGGCTCACCGAGTTCCATACGGACCGGCGTGTCGCTGCCGCCGCCTGTTGCAGTGTTGCCACCTGTAGTGGCACCGCCGCCACACGCGGCAACCGCGAGGGCGAGCAGCGCGGTACCGGCGACGATCTGTGCGCCCTTAGTAACACGCATTATGAGAACTTTCCTCCCTCTCAGGTGGGCGTTAGCGCTGAGCTGCGATGATCCAGAGCAGCCTGACGGGGGTTGCTGGTAATCCCCCGGGTTTGGCTGACATGGTCAAACCAGCCTCCGCCCTGCCAGTCGATCGCGACTATCCCTCACTACTTGCCACCAGGGAGTCTCTGGCGCGTTGCAGTTCGGTCACACGTGCGCCTATCCAACGTCACAGACATTTCTCTCAAGACTCGCAAGTGATTACAAAGCGCGCACAATACGACACGGTGGGACGTGAACAGTTGAGTAAAAATACCCCTACAACTGGTGTGGGGAAGCCGTCTACTTGGGGAGATCTCCCGGCGGCCTTCGCGTTGGTCCTGTCCTGAGCTGATTTGGGAACCCAACGGGCGGTGAATCCCGTCCAACTGACCGCGGCGAACTGCCGTGACAGGCACCCCATCGACGTGAATCCAATAGAGTCCATGCCATGAGCCAGCCGGAATCCGCGGTCGCGGACGCCCAGGCGGGCGGCCTAGGCACACAGGAGCCGCTGGCCGCGCTCGCCAAGAGATACGGGCTTCGCCGTGCCATCGCACGGCCGAGGTTCCACGTCTACCTGCGCCAGCTCTGGGAGCGGCGGCACTTCATGATGACGTACGCGACCTCGCGCAACGTCTCGAAGTACTCCAGCTCGGCCCTCGGCCAGCTGTGGCAGGTCCTGACGCCGCTGCTCAACGCCGCGATCTACTTCGTCATGTTCGGCCTCATCCTCGGCGGCGCCCACGGGATCAAGAACTACCCGGTCTTCCTTCTCACCGGGATGTTCGTCTTCACCTACACGCAGCGATCGGTGACCGCGGGAGCCAAGTCCATCTCGGGCAACCTCTCGCTCATCCGGGCACTCCACTTCCCGCGTGCCGCCTTGCCCCTGGCGTACACGATCCAGGAGCTGCAGCAGCTGGCCATCTCCATGGGCGTGCTCCTGCTCATCGTGGTCTGGAGCGAGCCGCCCACCCTGCTGTGGCTGCTCATCCCCGTCGTGCTGGCCCTGCAGTCGCTCTTCAACGTGGGCGCGAGCCTCGTGATGGCCAGGGTCGGCTCGAACATGCGCGACATGAACCAGCTCCTGCCGTTCATCATGCGCACCTGGCTCTACGCCTCGGGCGTCTTCTTCTCCATCCAGGACAAGGTCGTGGGCGGTGCCGAGCTTCCCCAATGGGTCGCCAACGTCATGTACCTCAACCCCGCCGCCTCCTACATCGAGGTCATGCGAGACATCCTGATGCCCGGAGACCACAACCCGCCTCCGTTCGCTATGGCAGGCTGCGTATTCTGGGCGGTGTTCGCACTCGGTTTCGGCTTCTGGTACTTCTGGCGAGCCGAGGAGAGGTACGGGCGTGGCTGAGCTGATGGAGGAGTTGTCACAGGTGAAGGGCGAGGAGCCCGGCGTCGCCACGAGCAAGGACGTCAGGGTGCACCCCACCCCGGAGCCCACCGGCCACAAGCCCGTGGACGCCCCGACGGGCACGCCGACCGTGGTCGTGGACGACCTCCACATCGTCTACCGCGTCTTCAGCGCCACCTCCGACCACGAGAAGGGCAACGCGGTCACGGCGCTGGTCCGCATGCTCAAGCGGCAGGGCCGTCCCCAGATGAAGGAGGTCCACGCCGTCAAGGGCGTCTCCTTCGTGGCCTACCACGGCGACGCCATCGGCATCGTCGGCCGCAACGGCTCCGGCAAGTCGACGCTGCTGCGCGCCATCGCCGGCCTCCTGCCGCCGCACTCCGGCGCGGTGTTCACCGACGGCCAGCCGTCCCTGCTGGGCGTGAACGCGGCCCTGATGCGCGAGCTGACCGGCGAACGCAACATCGTCCTCGGCTGCTACGCCATGGGCATGACGCCCGCCGAGGTCAAGGAGAAGTACCAAGAAATCGTCGACTTCTCCGGCATCGATGAGTTCGTCCAGCTGCCGATGTCCACCTATTCCTCGGGCATGGGCGCCCGCCTGCGCTTCGCCATCTCCAGCGCCAAGACCCACGACGTGCTCCTCATCGACGAGGCCCTGGCCACCGGCGACCGCGAATTCCGCAAGAAAAGCCAGGAACGCATCAAGCAGATCCGCGAATCCGCCGGAACCGTCTTCCTCGTCTCCCACGACCACAAGGTCATCGAGGAAACCTGCAACCGGGTCATCTGGCTGCACAAGGGCAAAATCAAGATGGACGGCGACCCCAAGGAAGTGATGACGGCCTACAACAAGGGCTGATCTCCGATAAAGATGGGATCGACCGACCCCGTCCACCCGGAGGTAACCCATGTCCGCCCGGCCGCCCATCCCCTACGACTTCCTGCCGCAGGTCCCCGCCCTCACCGTCGAGAGCAACGACGTCCGCGACGGTGAGCGCCTGCCCGAGGCCCAGGTGTTCAACGACTGGGGCATGACCGGTGGCAACCTCTCCCCCCACCTGCGCTGGTCAGGGGCCCCCGAGGGCACCCGTAGCTACGCCGTCACCTGCTATGACCCCGACGCCCCCACCGGGAGCGGATTCTGGCACTGGCTGCTGTTCGACATCCCGGCCGACGTCACCGAACTCCCCACGGGCGCCGGAACCGCCGACACGAAGGCCGGCGTCCACGCCCGCAACGACTTCGCCACCAAGGAGTACGGCGGCGCCGCCCCGCCCCCCGGCTACCCGCACCGCTACCTCTTCGCCGTGCACGCCCTGAGCGTCGACTCCCTGGGCCTGGACCCGGACTCCCCGGCGGCGGTGGTGGGCTTCACCATCACGGCCAACACACTGGCCCGCGGCTACATCGCACCTGTGTACGAAACCTGAGTGTCACCGGCCCCAAATCGCTGACGCGGCCTCACGGGTTCCGATAGGATTCGAACGTTAATTCGATCCCTTGAGGACACGTGATGGAATGGGGGCGCGCGATGCGAGAGCTGTCGACCGCGATTGACCACCTGGCCATCGAGGACCCTGCCGAGATCCCCAGAGCCCAGCTGGCCGAGCAACTCATCGAACTCCACTGGCAAATGGCCCGCCTCCAGGCCCAGATAGCCCGCCGTACCGCCGTCCGCCTTCCCTGAAGCGCGTGTCTCCAGTACCCCGCTCGGGCAGCCTTTGAGCTCCCACCGGAGCGGTGGCCACCCGGCAGGAGGCGGCTGAACCGCCCGGGCCGGCCGTCCCGATGACGCCGGCCCGGCCCGGCAGCAGCACACGCAGAGCCCCTGTCACCCCCCGCCTCGCGGCGGCCCCTGATACCCCGGGTGCACCCCCGCCGTTAGCCCCTGGTGCACGGCAACCGCCTCCAGCAGCGTGGTGAGCTGCGCCCGCTGCTCGGAGTCAAGGGCGGCCAGGAGCTCGTCCTCATGAGCCGCGCCAAGCTCCCAGACGGCGGCCATGACCCGCGCCCCCTCCTCGGTCAGGTGCAACGCGTAATTGCGCCGGTCAGCAGGGTTGCGCCGGCGTTCGACGAGTCCTTTGCCCTCCAGGGCGTCCAGGAGGGCGACGACCCGGCTGGGTACGACGCCCAGTTCCTCCGCGAGGGACTGCTGGCTGCGGCCGGGGTTGGTGAGGATCATGCGCAGGACCCCGATGTCCGAAGGGGCCACCCCCAGCACGGCCACGCGTTCGGCGAACCGGCGGGCGGCGTGCGCCCCGATCTGGGCCAGCAGGAATGCCGGGCGTGGCTGGATGGACGGCATGACCGACACCATAGCGCGAGAGGTGAATAGTTCTGTGCTATAAACGATTCACCATAGAGAAGGGTTCGCGTCATGCACACCGAAAGGCTCATCCGTTTCCAGCACCCCGAGAAGGTGCTCGGCTACCTCGGCCCCCTCGACGAGCACCGCCTCGGCCCCCTGTTCGGCGTGCCCGCCGAGACATTCGCCGGCATGCGCCGCCAGTTCGCCGAGCACGCGCGTTCCATCGCCGAGGACCTGCTCACCGGCCCCGCCTTCGCGGCGGCCGTGGACCGGCTGCCCTTCCAGCCCGGGCAGCGGGTCGTCGCCGTCGGGGAGAGCACCACGGCCGACCTGGTGTCCTGGTTCGAGATCCTGCGTCACCTCCTGGACCTGCGCCGGCCCGGTGACGCCATCACGCTGGTCAACCTGGCCGTCTCCGGGCAGAGCACCAGCGAGGCGCTGGCCGCGCTGCCCGCCCTCGCCTTCCAGCGGCCCGACTGGGTGCTGTGCATGCTGGGCGGCAACGACGCCGTCCGCGTCGGCGGCACCGGCGCCACCCGCGTCAGCCTGGCCGAGACCGAACGCAACCTGCGCCTGCTGCGCCAGGCGGTCCCGGACGCCGCGTGGCTCTGGGTGGCCCCCACGCAGGCCGACGAACCCAGGGTCGCCGCCTACCAGCCCTTCCAGCGGGCCAGGCTGGCCTGGAGCAACGACGACCTGAGCGCGATCGGCCGCGTGCTGGCCGCGCTGCCCGAGCCGGTGGCCGCCCTGGAAACACCCGTCCACGAGGAGGACGGGCTGCACCTCTCGCCCGCCGGACAGCGCGCCCTGGCCGAGGCCGTCGTGGCGAGGCTGTCGTGAAGTGGTGTCGCCCCCCGGGACCCGGCAGGGCATCCTGTCCGGCCACGAAGCGGCCATCTCGGCCCCCTGCTCCCGGACCCTAGGGATCGTCACTACCGGCCCGTAGAGCCCCGGGGATCCCCCGGGTCGGCGGACGCTCGCGCGCGCGGTTGTGATGTGACCAGTCAGATCCGGATATCGGGAGCGCGGCGGAGGGGGGATACGCCGCCCGCCGGGCGCTACGCCGCTCCGCCCGGGGCGAGGTCTGCGCTCGGCGTCAGTGTTCCGTGGACGACCGCGCCGTAGGCGATGACCGTGCGAACCCTCAGGTCGCCGGTCAGGACGACGAGGTCGGCGTCCTTGCCGGGCTTGATGCTCCCGGTCTGTTCCCCCAGCCCGAGCATGCGCGCCGGCGTGGTGGCGGCGGCGATGGCGGCTTGGGTGATGGGGATTCCGACGCAGTGCACGGCGTGCCGGAGCGCGCGGTCCATGGTGAGGGTGCTGCCCGCGTTGGTGATCCCGTCGAGCAGCGTGACTTTGCCGTCGCGGGCGAGTACGGGCAACGGGCCCAGGTTGAACCGCCCGTCGTTCACCCCTGCCGCCGGGGTGGCGTCGGTGACCAGCGCGATGCGTTCGGCGCCGGCGGCGGCGAACGCGAGGCGTGTGGTTGCGGTGTGCAGGTGGACACCGTCGTTGATGAGTTCGCAGGTGACGTTGTCGTGGGTGAGGGCGGCGCCGGCCGGGCCCGGTTCCCGATGGTGGAACGGTCGCATGGCGTTGAACAGGTGGGTGGCCATGCTGGCGCCGGCCTCGAACGCCTGGTGTGCTTCGTCGTAGCTGGCGTCGGTGTGCCCTACCGCCACGACCGCGCCGGAGGCGACGACCTCGCGCACGAGGTCCATCCCGCCGTCCAGTTCGGGGGCGAGGGTGACGGTGCGGACCGCGCCGTCGCCGCTGGCGAGCAGGTGCCGCAACGCGTTGACGTCCGGAGCGAGGACGTAGTCGTTGTGATGGGCGCCCCGGTGGTTCGGGTTGAGGAACGGCCCTTCGAGGTGAATTCCGGCGATCGAGCGGTGCAGCGGGTCGGGTGAGCGCATGAGGGCGGCCACCGTGCGGGCCGCGGCCGCCATCTCCTCGACCGGTGAGGTGACGAGGCTGGCCAGTGTCCGGGTGGTTCCGTGACGGCGGTGAAAGGCGATCGCGCGCAGGATCTCCTGTGGATCCTGCGTGGTGACCTGAGCGCCGTCGCCGCCGTGCATGTGCAGATCCACGAACCCGGGCAGCACGTAGTCCGATCCGAGGTCATGAACCTCGGCGTCGGCCGACCGGGGCGGCTCCCCTTCTCCCGCAGCCAGGATCCGGTGACCGTCCAGAGCGACCCAGCCGGGATCCAGCAGCCGCTCGGGGGTCACTACTCGGGCGTTGGCGAGGATCATGACCATCAGGCTCCCCTTCTGGGCGGGTGCGTCGCCCAAGTGATCAGCATGTATTATTTTCTCAATGAGAAAATAATCTAGCACGGAGACGAGGACCCTTGGTTGCGATCGGTGTGCCGGATGCCGGTGACGACGGCAGGACGGCGGCGGGACGCGTCCTCACGCTGCTGCATCGGCGCGGCCCGCTGACCCGCGCGGCGGTCACGGCCGAACTCGGCCTGGCCGCGAGCGCGGTCGGCACCGCCTTGGCGGACCTGACAGCGCTGGATCTGGTCCGCATCGGCGACCCGCACGGCGCCCCGGCCGGACGCGGCAGGCCGTCCCCCGTCGTCGAGGTGCATCCCGACGGGCCCGTGGCCGTCGCCGTCCAATTGAGCGCGGACCGCGTAACGGTCAGCCTCGCGGGCCTGGATCGCAGGATCATCCACGTTCGCCAGCACGTTCTGGACGGCTCCGCGACGGACCCCGCCACCCTCATACCGGCCCTGGCGGACGCGATCGCCGATGCGGTCCTGCAGACCGAGCGGCGATGCGTCGGGGTATGCGTGGCCACGCCCGGCTTCATCAGAGAATCCGATGGCTTCGTGAGATCCGCACTGCATCTGGGCTGGAATGACGTGCCCCTCGCCCAGCGACTGGCCGGCATGTCACCCCACGGCCTCCCCGTCGCCGTCGGGCGTGCCGCCACGCTGGCCGCCCTGGCCGAGTTCCGCTACGGGGCCGGACGCGGCACCGCGAGCATGCTGGCCCTGACCAGCGAGCGCGTCGGCGTCGGCGGCGGCTTCATCGACGCGGGCATCCCGCTCACCGGCGGCGGCCACGCCTTGGAAGCCGGCCACATCATCGTCGAGCCGGGAGGACTGCCATGCCCGTGCGGTGCGCGCGGCTGCCTGGAAATGTACGCCGACTCGCGTGCGCTGCTCCGTGCCGCCGGCCGACGCCCTCACCCCGGCCGTGAAGACACCGTCACCGAGATCTTCGATGACGCCGCGGCCGGCGACCGCGCCGCACAGAACGCGATCCGCCGCACCGCCGGCCATCTGGTGACCGGATTGACCAGCCTCGTCAACACGCTCGCCCCGGAGCGCGTGGTGCTCATGGGCTTTCTGGCCCACCTGTATCGGGCCGCCGAGGACTTCGTGCGCGATGGGCTGACGGCCTCCTCCTCCGTCGCTCGCGCCGGCCAGATCGACGTCGTCACCGGCGACCTTCACCATGCCACCCTCGTGGGCGCGGCCGAACGAGCCTTCGCCCCGCTGCTGAGGCAACCGCGTACCGCACTGCGCACCGGCCCGTCATGAAGGAGGTCTCCCTTCAGGCGGTGTTCTGGCCATCACCTGGTCGCGGAAGAGCTGGGCGGCGGGTCCCCACTTCTTGTCGCCGAGGTCGAAGGTGAGGAACGCGGCCGTCTGGGCGATGGATCGGGCGTTCTGGACGGCCTACCTCATCACGTGGGCAACTGATTCCACGAACGACGATAGGGTCGCGCTGACCTGGCTCCCATGCCGCTGACTAGCCTCTTTCCGGTGCGGCAGGCTCTACCGCGGAGCGCTTCCTGGCGGCCGCGAGGGCGGCGCCGCCGATCGGCGCGTACAGCAGCATGCCGATGCCGATGCCGACGGAGAGGTGGTCGATCACCAGGCCGAGCGCGATGCCGACGGTCAGGAAGACGGGGAAGAGGATCGTGGGGTTCAGCTTGGTGTTCGTGTTCATGGCTCAACCCTCGCAGAGTGCAAGGATGCCGCCCCAGTCCCACCGATCACCGTCTACGGATGACAACTGTCACCCCGCGGTGGAAACCTGCACCACCGCTCCCTCCGGAGAGTCACGCACACGTGACACGATGCGCCCATGGACTTGCCGCGGTCGGTCGCGCATGCCACCGACGAGATCAGAGCACTGGCTGCACAGTACGGCGTGACATGGGGCGAAGGCCCCATCTCCTACACGGTGGGCGTGGGCGTCAGCGCGTACACCATGAACGGCCACGACTTCCTCACCCCCGCCTATCGCCAGTTGAGAGAGAAGAACCCGGACGCCACCGAGGCCGAGCTGGGCCGGTTGTGGACCACGGTCGATCCGGCCAGGGCGCTCAGGGAGGCGCTCGACGGCGACGTCCTCGAGAACCTCGCGGCGCTGCGCATCACCGGCGAGGGCGCCTGGCTGGACGCCGTGCCCCGGACCGTCCTGCCCGGCGGCGTGCTCGAGACGACGCTGCTCATCGACTCCTCCCTGGGCGATCCGGTCGAGGTGATCGTCGGCCGCACGCCGTACACGATCGAGCCGTGCGGCGCGCTGCTGGTGCCGCTGAGCTCGGACGCGCGGGTGCGCGCCGGCGGCCGGGCGATCGACCTCGCCCCGCTGGTACGGCACGGCGAGCGCGCCTGGCTGACCGTGCGGGCGGGGTTCCCGGCCCGGTGGAGCGTGACCGGCGGCGACGGGCAGGGCTGGTGGCCCGAGGGCGTGCCGCGCAAGGTGGACTTCCACCGCCGGCCGTACTTCCACGGGGACGAGGTCACGCTGGAGGTGCCGGCGGGCGAGGTGAGCGTGGCGGTGACGCGCGGCATGGAGTACGGCACCGCCGAGGTCACCGTCCACCTCGAGCCGGGCGAGCGACGCGAGGTGAAGCTGCGGCCGGAGCGGTTGTACGACGCCGCGGCCCGCGGCTGGTACGGCGGCGACCTGCACGTCCACCTGAACTGGATGGGCGACGCGCCCGCGCTGCCCGACCTGGCCGCGGCGCACCAGCACGGCGAGGACCTGCACGTGCTCAGCCTGGTGGCGGGCAACGTGGCGGGGGCGCGGGTCTACGACAGGGAGGCGTTCGAGCACTGGGTGGGCAAGAACCTGCCCTGGTCGGACGAGACCCACATCGCGCGCTTCGGCGTCGAGTTCCGCAACGACCTGCTCGGGCACGTGACCGGCTTCGGGCTGGAGGGCGTGCCGCACCGGTATCACGCGGGCTTCGTGGACGCCGACTTTCCCACCAACGCGGTCATGCTGCGCGAGTTTCACCAGCTGGGCGCGCTCACCGGATACGGGCATCCGTTCCATACGCTGATCGGTGAGGAGGATCCGCCCGACGGGGTGCTGGACGCGGGCCGCAACTGCGCCGCCAGGGAGATCGTGGCCGACGCCGCGCTCGGGCTGATCGACTCCCTCGACGTGGTGACCAACAGCTCCAACGCGGCGACCTCGCTGGTGTACCGGCGGCTGCTCGGGGCGGGCAACCTGCTGGCCGCGGTCGCGGGCACGGATGCGGTGCTGTCGATCTCGCGCCGGGGCACGGCCTCCAGCCCGCTCGGCTGGGGTCGCACCTACGCGCGCGTGGACGGGCCGCTGTCGGTTCCGGCCTACATCGAGGCGGTACGGCGCTGCCGTACCTTTGCCACCACCGGCCCCTGGGTGGAGCTGGACGTGGACGGACGCGGCCCCGGCGAGCGGGTGGATGTACGGCCCGGCCAGCGGGTCCGGGTCGCGGTCAGGACGGTCGGGCCCGAGGCGGAGCTGCTGGAGATCCGGACGGCCGACGGCGTGGTGGCGCAGGGGCCGCCGGGTGAGCTGGTGGCCGAGGTGGAGGTGACCGAGTCCACGTACGTGGTGGCGGTGGTCACCGGGCCGCGTCATCCGCGGTCGCTGCACCAGGGCGGCGTGTTCGCGCACACCAGCCCGGTGCTCCTGGAGGCGGACGGGCGGCCGGTCGCCAGGAAGGCCGATGTGAAGTGGTGCCTGGACTGGCTGAACAGGCTGGAGCGGCTGATCGGCGAGTTCGGCCGCTTCGAGGATCCCTCGGAGCTGCGCCCGCACCTGGAGCTCTACCAGCAGGCCCGGGAGGTCTACAGGTCGAGGTTAGGGAGGTCTTGATCCCGGACCCCGTGGGACGAGGAGCTCGGCGCCTACGTCAACGCGATCGCCCCTGAAAGCGACGAACCCGCCGGCGACATCCCAAGGGCGTCGCCGCCGGGTCGTAAGGGTCGGGAGACATCCGCTCAGGCCGACAGCCTGGCGTCCGCCATCACGGTCTCGAACGGGAACGTGTCGGCGAAGGCGGGGCGCAGATCCGTCAGCCAGACGGCCTTCGGGTCGTACTGGGCGAAGAACGGCCGGCCGACCAGGGACGGGTCGCGGGCCTGGATGAGGTGGAGCACGAAGACCTTCTGCCCGGCGATCTCGGTGACGCCGTCCACGCAGACCTTGCCCGGCGTCGCGGACATGGAAGGCCCGCGCACCGTGCGGCAGAGCCCGGAGATGGAGGCGTAGGCGTCGCGGAAGACCTCGTAGGCGTCGGCCAGCGGTACCGCGAAGTAGTCCTGCGGCCCGGTGTCACGCTCGACGAACATGTAGTACGGGATCATCCCCATGCGGAGCTGGGTGCGCCACATGGTCGACCAGACCTCCGGCCGGTCGTTGATGGAGCGGATGAGCGGTGCCTGGGTCCTGATCGTCGCCCCTGTGGCGAGGATCCGCTCTACCGCCGACTCCACCAACGGCGGCTCCAGTTCCCGCGGGTGCGAGAAGTGGGCCATGAAGGCGAGGTTCTTGCCCGCCGCGACGACCTGCTCGAACAGGCGGAGTGTGTCGTCGGCGTCGGGGTCGGTGGTGAAGCGCTGCGGCCAGTAGGCCAGCGACTTGGTACCGATTCTGATGGATTCGAGCTGCTCGACCTCCAGCAGCGGTTCGACGTAGCGCTTGAGCACCGGCTCACCCATGATCATGGGATCGCCGCCGGTCAGCAGCACGCTGGTGACCTCGGGATGCTGGCGCAGGTAGGCGACGAGCTGGTCGATGTCGTCGGAGGCGAACTTGAGGTCCGCGTCACCGACGAACTGCGCCCAGCGGAAGCAGTACGTGCAGTAGGCGTGACAGGTCTGCCCCTGTTTGGGGAAGAACAGCACGGTCTCCGGATATTTGTGCTGCATGCCCGGCACCGGCTCCCGGCCGATCCGCGGCACGTTGAGCTCCATCTGCCCGGCGGGATGCGGGTTGAGCTGGGCCCGGACCTTGTTGGCCTCGGCGTTCAGCTCGGCGGCCGGCGCCTCCGCCTTGAGCAGGTCGGCCAGCCTGGACACGTCGGCCGCGGGCAGCATGTCCGCCTGCGGGAAGACGAGGCGGTATATGGGATCCTCGGGCGCCGCCGACCAATCTATGAGTTCATCCACGACGTAGGCGTTGGTCCGAAAGGGCAGCACCGTCGCGACGGCGCGTACCTTCAGACGCTCCTCCTCGCTGAGTCCCGCACGCAGCAGCAACTCGTCGAGGTGCTTGGACGTATACGCCCGGAAGCGTCGCGTTCCTGCCTGGTTCAAGATCACTAGGCCTTTCCCATCTTTTTTGTTCGATCGGATGTAAACCTCTCGACCCTGTCGTGCGTCTAGGGTTCTTATACCCGGACGCGCACCAAGCCACTTCTGGTTCCGCTGGGACCCAAGTTTCTCCTGTCGTCAGCCTCTCGCGACATATCGCGAAGGGACATACACTGCCATTGTGACCGACGATCCTGTCATGCGGGCCTCAGATGCCGACCGCGATCGAGTCGCCGCGGTACTGAGCGAGGCCCTTGCCACCGGACGACTCACCACAGCCGAGCACGCCGACCGCCTCGACGTCGCGTACTCCGCCACCACGGTCGGCGAGCTCGTCCCGCTCACCCGAGACCTCCCCGAGGTCAGCGCCGCGAACTCCGCGCCGGGCATGATCGAGCGCCAGACCGTAAACTCAACGTTCAGCAAAATCATCAGGCGCGGACGCTGGGTCGCCTCCCGGCACACCACGCTGACCGCCAACTTCGGCGCCCTGATCGTGGACCTGTCCGACGCCGTGCTGCCCGGCCGCGAGATCACCCTCGAGCTCGACGCCCGCTTCAGCAAGCTCATCGTCCGCGTGCCCGACAACGCCCAGGTCGTCGACGAGGGCGGCTCCATGTTCGGCAAGCGCAACGTCTCGGGCGGCACAGGCGGCGACGGCCCCCTCATCCGCGTCACCGGCCGCAGCATGTTCTCCAAGGTCATCGTGACCCGCGGGGTCACGGACTGGAACCTCGCGTAAGTAACGCCACCCCCACCTGCCTACGATGCTCGTGGGGTGAGAGTTGTCCGAGGGTAAGCCGATCGCACTGGACGCCATGGGCGGCGACCACGCGCCGCACGAGATCGTCGGCGGCGCGGTCCACGCTGTGCGCGAGCGCGGCCTCCCGGTGGTGCTCGTCGGCCCGCCCCGCGTGCTCTACGAGGCGCTGGCCGACCACAACGCCACCAAGGAGATCCCGATCGTGCGGGCCGAGGAGGCCCTCGCGATGGACGAGGGCGCGCTGGCGAGCCTGCGCCGCCCCCGCTCCAGCATCGCGATCGCCTGTCACCTGGTACGGCAG
Source organism: Nonomuraea typhae (assembly GCF_009760925.1). Classification (GTDB taxonomy): domain Bacteria; phylum Actinomycetota; class Actinomycetes; order Streptosporangiales; family Streptosporangiaceae; genus Nonomuraea; species Nonomuraea typhae. The sequence goes on along the minus strand of NZ_VRLV01000006.1, from coordinate 9,644 downwards.
GGCAACGCCGGCGCCGTCGTGTCGGCCGGTTCCACGGCCGGCGTCGTGGCCACCGGCCGCCTGCGCCTGAAAGGCCAGCAGGGCGTGCTCCGCCCGGCCATCGCCGTGGCCCTCCCGACCCGGCCCAAGCCCTCGCTCCTGCTGGACGCCGGGGCCAACGCCGAGGTCAAGCCCGAGATGCTGCTCCAGTTCGCCCACCTCGGCGCCGCCTACGCCGAGACCGCCTACGGCATCGGCAAGCCCCGCGTCGCCCTGCTCACCATCGGCAGCGAGGCGGAAAAGGGCAACAAGCTCGTCCGCCGGGCCCACGAACTCCTCCAGTCCTCCCCCGCCCTGCACTTCGTCGGCAACGTCGAAGGCCACGACCTGCTCACCGGCGCCGCAGACGTCATCGTCACCGACGGCTTCACCGGCAACGTGGCGCTCAAGACGATGGAGGGCGCCGTCCGCTACGCCTTCGACGAGCTGCGCCAGGCCGTCGAGAGCAGCCGCCTGTCCAAGCTGGGCGCCGTCCTGCAACGTTCCGCCCTGCGCGGCCTGGCCCACCGGCTCGACGCCGAGGCGTACGGCGGGGCCGTACTGCTGGGCCTGAACGGCACGGTCGTCATCGCCCACGGCGCCGCCAGGGCCCAGAGCGTCAGCGCGGCCTGCCAGCTGGCGGCCGATCTCGCCAAGGGCGGCATCGTCGCGCGCATCGGCGAACGCATCGCCGCCACCCACCGCACCCACCGGTTGTGGTAGCCCAGGTACTGTTTGTCCGAGATCCACAACATCGGGGGGTTGTGTGGACGGGCTGACTTCCGCTCAGGTGGCCGCTGCGCCACGTAACGACATGCCGCGCCGGTCCAGCCGCTCGTTGTGGGCCATCGTCAGGGCCAACGTGTTCACCCTGTTCAACCTGGTGATCGCGATCCTGTGGGTGCTCATCATGATCTTCGGCCAGTGGCAGAACGGCCTGTTCGGCCTGGTCATCGTGGCCAACGCGCTCATCGGCATCGTCCAGGAGCTGCGCGCCAAAGCCACGCTGGACAAGCTCGCCGTGGTCAACGAGGCGCCGGTCAGGGTCCGCCGCGACGGCAGGGACCAGGAGATCGAGCCCAGGGCGGTCGTGCTCGGCGACCTCATCCTGCTCGGCCCCGGCGACCGCCTGCTGGTCGATGGCGAGGTCGTGGCCGCCGAAGGGCTGGAGATCGACGAGTCGCTGCTGACCGGAGAGGCCGACCCCGTCCACAAGCGACCCGGCGACCAGGTGCTGTCCGGCAGCTTCGCCGTCGCCGGCACCGGCTCGTTCGTCGCCACCAAGGTCGGCGCCGACGCCTACGCCGCCAAACTCACCGAGGAGGCCAGCAAGTTCGGCCTGGCCCACTCCGAACTGCGCGACGGCATCACCAAGTTCATCCGCTACGTCACCTACCTGGTCATCCCGATCGGCGCCCTGCTGATCTGGAGCCAGGTACGCAACGAAGCCGACTTCGGCACCGCCATCACCGGAGCGGTCGCCGGCATCGTCACCATGATCCCCGAGGGCCTGGTGCTGATGACCTCGATCGCCTTCGCCGTCGGCGTGGTACGGCTGGGCCAGCGCAAGGTCCTGGTCCAGGAACTGCCCGCGATCGAGGGCCTGGCCCGGGTGGACGTGCTCTGCCTGGACAAGACCGGCACCCTCACCGCCGGCGGCATGGACCTCGACGAGGTGCTGCCCCTGCGCGCCGGCGAACCGGTGGACGACGCCCTGGCCGCCCTGGCCAACGTCGACCCCCGGCCCAACCCGACCGCGCAGGCCATCCAGGCCCGCCACCCGGCGATGCCCGAGGGCTGGACGGTCACCGGCTCCGTGCCGTTCTCCTCGGCCAGGAAGTGGAGCGGGGCCGCCTTCGGCGAGCATGGCGCGTGGGTGCTCGGGGCGCCGGACATCCTGCTCGAACCGGGCAGCGACGGGTACGAGGGAGCCGCCGAGCTGGCGCTGAGCGGTGCCCGGGTGCTCGCGCTCTGCCGTACCACCTCCCTGGAGGACGACGCGGACATCGAGCCCGTCGCGCTCATCACGCTCAAACAGCGCATCCGCCCCGACGCCAAGGAGACGCTGGCCTACTTCGCCCGCCAGAACGTCACCCTCAAGATCATCTCCGGCGACAACCCCGACGCGGTCTCCGCCATCGCCGTCGGCCTCGGCATCCCCGGCGGCGAGAACGCCGTCGACGCCCGCACGCTGCCCGAGAACGACCCCGGCAAGCTCGCCGACACGCTGGAGAAGAACACCGTCTTCGGCCGGGTCACCCCCGTGCAGAAACGCCAGTTCGTCGGTGCGCTGCAGTCACGCGGGCACACGGTCGCCATGACCGGCGACGGCGTCAACGACGTGCTCGCGCTCAAGGACGCCGACCTCGGCATCGCCATGGGCGCCGGCAGCCCCGCGACCAAGGCGGTGGCGCAGGTCGTGCTCCTGGACAACCGGTTCGCGACACTGCCGCACGTCGTGGGCGAAGGGCGGCGGGTGCTGGCCAACATCGAGCGGGTCTCCAACCTGTTCCTCACCAAGACCTTCTACGCGATCGTGCTGTCGCTGCTCACCGGCGTGTTCGGGCTGATGTTCCCGTTCGAGCCGCGGCACTCGACGCTGGTCAACGCCCTGACCATCGGCATCCCGGCGTTCTTCCTCGCGCTGGCGCCGAGCGACGAACGCTCCAGGCCCGGGTTCGTGCCCCGGGTGCTGCGCTTCGCCGTACCCGCCGGGGTGATCTGCGCGGGGGCGGTGTTCTTCTCGTTCTGGGCCGCGCACTCCGGTTCGTCCACACTCCTCCAGGATCGCACCACCGCCGTCATCACGCTCTTCCTGACGACCTGGTGGGTCCTGATCCTCATCGCCCGGCCGCTCAAGTGGTGGAAGACCATCCTCATCGCGGCCATGGCCGCGCTCTTCGCGATCTCCTTCACCATCCCGCTGACCAGGTCGTTCTTCGGGCTGGCGCCGTCGGATGTGAGCAACGACCTGGTGGCGTTCGGAGTGTCCGTGGTGGCCGCCGCACTCATCAGTCTCGCGGTCAAGGTCACCGGTACCCTTAGGACATGACCGACCCGCAGATAGTGCTCGCCGAGCGCGTCCAGCAGGCGCTGGCCGACGCGATCGGAGCCGAGTACGCCGACGCAGACCCGATGATCCGGCCCTCCCAGTTCGCCGACTTCCAGGCGAACGTGGCGATGAGCGTGGGCAATCGGCTGCGACGGTCGCCGCGGGAGGTCGCCGAGGCCATCAGAGCCCAGATGTCCGGCTTCCCCGGCACGGTGGAGGTGTCCGGGCCGGGCTTCCTGAACATCACGCTCGACACCTCCTGGATCGCCGATCAGGCCTCCCAGATGCTGGCCGACCCGCGCGCCGGAGTCAGCCAGGCCACGCCGCAGCGCATCGTGATCGACTACTCCGCGCCCAACGCGGCCAAGGAGATGCACGTCGGCCACCTGCGCACCACCATCGTGGGCGACGCCATGGCCAGGATCATGGAGCACCTCGGCCACACCGTCATCCGGCAGAACCACCTGGGCGACTGGGGCACGCCGTTCGGCATGCTCATCGAGCACCTGCTCGACATCGGCGAGGACGCCGCCGTCGCCCAGCTCGAAGCCGGCGCGGGCACCGAGTACTACCAGGCCGCCCGGGCCAAGTTCGAGAGCGACCAGACGTTCAAGGAACGCGCCCGCACCCGGGTCACCACGCTCCAGTCCGGCGACCCCGAGACCATGCGGCTCTGGCACGTCTTCATGGACGCCACCATCCGCTACTTCAACAAGGTCTACACGATGCTCGGCGTCACCCTCACCGACGCCGACATCGCCGGCGAGAGCATGTACAACCCGATGCTCGAGAAGACCTGCGACGACCTGCAGGCCATGGGCGTCGCGGTCATGAGCGAAGGCGCGCTCTGCCTGTTCCCGCCCGGCTTCACCGGCTCCGACGACAAGCCGCTGCCGCTCATCATCAGGAAGAGCGACGGCGGGTACGGCTACGCCTCCACCGACATGGCCGCCATCCGCTACCGGGTGGACGACCTCAAGGTGGACCGCATCCTCTACGTCGTCGGCGCCGACCAGGCGCTGCACTTCCGGATGATCTTCGCCGCCGCCGAGCAGGCCGGCTGGCTGCCCGACACCGTCTCCGCCGAACACATCCAGATCGGGATGATGCTCGGCAAGGACGGCAAGCGGTTCAAGACCCGCTCCGGCGAGTCGGTCAAGCTCACGGACCTGCTCCAGGAAGCCGTGGACCGGGCCACTGCGGCCATCGACGACCGGGGCTACGACGAGGTGACGAAGGCCGAGATCGCGCACGCGGTCGGGATGGGCGCGGTGAAGTACGCCGACCTGTCCATCAGCCACGACAGCGAGTACGTCTTCGACTTCGACCGGATGCTCAGCTTCAGCGGCAACACCGCGCCGTACCTGCAGTACGCGCAGGCCCGCATCCGCTCGATCTTCCGCAAGGCCGAGGTGGACCCGGCCGCGGTGCAGGGGCCGATCCGCATCGGCGAGGACGCCGAGCGCGCGCTCGCGCTCCAGTTGCTCGGCTTCGGCGCCGTGGTGGACCAGGTGGCCGACCTGGTCGAGCCGCACCGGCTGGCCGCCTACCTCTACGCGACCGCCACCGCCTTCACCACCTTCTTCGAGCAGTGCCCGGTGCTGAAGGACGGCGTGGACCCCGAGACGCGGGCCTCCCGGCTGGCGCTCTGCGCGCTCACGCTCCGCGTGATGGAGACCGGGCTCGACCTCCTCGGTGTTCCGGTACCCGACCGCATGTAAGGCATTTCCCCCACTGGGCGCGCCTCCTACGGGTTGGCGCGCCCCCCGGTTAGGCTTTACGCGGTCATGAAGAAGAGGCCGATATTGGGGGAGTTTCTGCCTTGAGCACGGACCTGACCGCAAGCCCCCCTACCGCGACGGAGCTGCACCGCTACACCGAGGCCCTACTCACACACCTGGCCGCCGACGGGTCAGCGCCACCCCAGGCGCCCGACTTCCACGACGTCGCCGACTACTGGCTGCCACCGGCCGTCGAAGCGCTCATCGCCATCCTGGCCGGCGACGACCCGATCGAGCCGCTGACCAGAGCCGCCGGCCGCGACCAGCAGAAAACCGCGCTCTTCCTCTGCCTCGCGCTGGCCGTCGCCGGCCACGGCGGGCGCATCCACGCCTCCTGGCTCGGCACCGCCTTCGGCGAACTCTCCCTCGACCGGCCCGTCACCCATGGCCAGCGCTCGTTGTGGCTGGCCGCCGCCCGAGGCGCGTACGGCCCGGCCGGCAAGATCTTCGTGCTCAGGAAACTCGACGCGCTGGCCGTACCCGATGCGGCTGAACCCCGCGCATGGGTGCAGGCGCTCGCGCCCGGCGAGCCCTCCGTGGTCGTGCCCAACTCGCTGGTCGACTTCCCGGAGATGGCGGAGATCCCCGAACTCGCCCGCCCCGCCCAGGCCGCCGCCCGGCTGGCCCGGCTGCGCGCCCGCTGCGCCGAGATCACCTCGGCCAAGCAGGCCGAGCAGGACTCCTCCGCTCCGCTGACCAACAGCAGCGGCAGCCCCGCCTCCGCGTGGGCGGAAGACGAACCCCTCGCCGTCCTGCGCACCCTCGCCGGCCTCAGCGGCCCGGAGGGCCCCATGGGCTCGCTCACCGCGCATCTGCTCGACGACCTGCGTCCCGGCGCCGACCCGCACCTCGCGGCGATCGCCCTGCACGTGGCCGCGCCGATCCTGCGCGCCTACGCCGACGAGATGGAAGCCGACACCCAGCTGATCCCGCCCTCGACGGTCACCGTGGCGCTCTTGGGCCACCGCATCGTGCTGTGCCCTGAAGGGCCCGACCCGGAGTCGTTCTCACGCGCCGAACAGGAAATCGCAGCCAAGGGCGCCCCGAAGCGCCGCCCCCCGATCGCGGCCTACGCACTGATCGTGCTGGGAGTGGCCGCAGTCGCTGCCTTCGTGATCCATGGCCTGCTTGCCGTGCTGGGCGTGGCCATGCTCGGCCTGGGCGGCTGGCTGCTGTGGCAGCGCCACCAGGCCAAGGAAGCGGACAACCGTTACGTCACCGCTCAACTGAACGAACTTCGCGAACTCGCCGACGGCGCGGTGTGGGCACTCCACGCCTACGCCCGCGAGGCCGAAGCCCGCGCCAAACAGGCAGCGGAGGACTCAACCGACCTCAACCGGCTGATCCGCCGCGGCCCGCGCGCCGCCTAGCTGGTCTCGATCTCCACGTGCGCCGGCGCGAGCAGGAAGACCCGATCGGCGATCCGCTCGATCCGGCCCTCGCACCCGTAAGCCAGCCCCGCGGCGAAGTCCACCATCCGCGTGGCCTCGGGCATCGGCATCCCGGTAACGTCCATGATCACGGTCTGACCCTCACGGAAGTGCTGGCCGATCATCGGAGCATCGTTGTACTTCAACGGCTGCACCATCACAATGCGTGACGACTCCACAGTGGACCTCCACCGCTTCGCCGCCCGCTCGGACGCCGGGATGTACTCGTCTTCGTACTGCTCGTCTTCGTAGGCCTCGTCGTAAGGATCGACGCCGCCCAGGCCAAGGTAGCTCACCACCTTGCGCACTGCCCCCATCGGTATGTCCTTTCCTCAGGAACTCACCGTAATCGGCACGTCCCCACACATTGGACGGTAACCGACGATTCCGCGTTCGCCATGCGACACGCCCAGCACTTATTCCATTTTGTACGGCTAGCACCCTGGTTGCAGCTGGATTACAAGCGACCTATAGCCTTGCAATCCATGCGGGTCTACACCGTGGACGCCTTCACCGATGTGGCGTTCAAAGGCAATCCAGCAGCCGTCTGCCTCATGGACACCCCCGTGCCCACCGCCTGGATGCAAGCGGTCGCGGCCGAGATCGGCCTGTCGGAGACAGCATTCCTGCTGGGCAATTCACTACGCTGGTTCACCCCCGCTGTCGAGGTCTCCCTGTGCGGGCACGCGACGCTAGCCACCGCCCACGTCCTCTATTCGACCGGCGCCGACGGCCCCCTTGAATTCTCGACCGCCAGCGGAATCCTGTCTGTGAATCGCACCACAGATAGCATGATCACAATGGACTTTCCCGCCAAGGAAGTGACCCCGATCACCGCTCCGGACGGCTTGGAGAATGCCCTGGGAGCGATCCCGGTGCAGGTCAGCCAGGCTAAAGACGACTTGCTGGTGGAGCTGGGAGCAGAAGAAGAAGTACGCACCCTATCCCCGGACATCAGCGCCTTGTCCCGCCTGCCACAGCGCGCGGTAATCGTCACCGCTCAAGGCCTTTCCACGGACTTCGTCTCCCGCTTCTTCGCCCCCAAGGTCGGCGTCCCCGAGGACCCGGTCACCGGCTCCGCCCACTGCGCCCTGGCTCCGTACTGGTCCGCGCGGCTGGGCCGTACGCGCATGATCGGCGCCCAATTGTCGGCCCGCGGTGGCATGATCCAGGTGACTCACCGTGGCGACCGAGTAGACCTCGCCGGCCACGCCGTCACCATCACCTCCGGGGAACTCCACGCCTGATGTACTTCATCCACCGCGACGCCACCGCAGGACCTCTGGGCAAACGAGTGCGTCACCATCCGGGCACCACCGTCCTGGACTGGTTCCGCGAGACCTGGCACCGGACCAAAGCCGTAGCCGATCTCGCCGCCTGGTCCGAGCAGCACCTGGGCGCCCACTGCTCTGGACTGGCCTTCTTCTTCGAGAAGCTCCCGCGCCCGCCGGAGAGCATGCTCGACTTACGCCGCCTGATGCGCACGTACCGCTTCTACGAGAGCTATGCCAGGGTGGACGAGCACAGCGTCCGCATCCTCAGCGACACGGGCTTCCAAGAGGTCGCCCACTACCTCGTGGACGACGAGACGGTCCTGAGCGAGCCGGAACGCTGGTCCTATCTCCTCCAGCCCGACCCCCACCTCGCCGACGCCTCCCGCCGAGACCCTTCACCTCGCCGGTGGCTCCACACGAGCTCATCGACCACGCGCCCGGCGCCGAGGGCACCACGTACGCCGTCATCTTCGACACTGGCGGACGACACGAGGAGTTCGGCTGGAACCCGCCCCTGGCCTTTCCCGGGATCCGCCTACCGCAACTCGCGGCCGCACTCCGCGCCACCGACCCCGAGAGGTTGGGCGACTCCTCCCATCTCCTCATCCTCCGCGCCCTGGTGGCCGAAGACGAGGACACGCTCTCCCCGGCGCTGCACCGCTGCTTCCGCTGGCCCGGCTTCTACCGCGACCACTGCGACACCATCGACGAGCTCTCCACCGACCACCCGACGGCCCACCAGCTCGCCCTGCGCACAATCGCGGCTTCCCAGCCAGGCCCCGCCGACGGCCTTGTCACCGTCGAGGACCACCTGGCGTACGTGTGCCTGCCCTTCGGGCACGAGCCAGAGCATCGCCAATGGTTCTTCTTCGACGACATATGGGCCGGCAGTCACCCCGATCTGGCCGCGTCCATGGTCCACGCAGCTTTTCACTGGGATCCGCGATGCGACAGGCCGCACGGAGCCTGGCTGCAGTGCGGCAACCGTCACCAGCTTGAGATCCAGGTCTCCCTCCCCATCCCGGAACCCACGTTCGACTCGGACGAGCTGGACGCGGCCTGGGAGGTCGCCGAGGACATTCCTAGCGAACACCCACAATCATGGTCGTATGAGCAGTGGGTGAACCTCCTGGGGACTGGCGAAGGGTACGGCCCAGTCATCGTCCGCGACTACGAACCCGGTGACGAATCCGACCTCGACTCCCTTCTCTCCGCTTGCGACGCGGCTCCTTCAGAACCCACATGGGACAGACGGCTGCTCATCCTGAAGAAGACCGAAGTCATCGGCGTAGTCGAAGCCGGCTTCCCGCCAGAGGCCCCGGAACGATGCGACCTCGAGCGGTTCCTCATCCATCCAGGCCGGCACAGGCGCGGCGTCGCCACCGCCGTCGCGCGACGGCTGTGCGGCGAGCTACAGGTGCTAGGCGTGCGGTACGTCACGATGACTCTCGACCTGAGCCGCCCGAGCGCCAACCTGCTCCGTGCCATCCGCAAGCATCGCGGCATACCCGCTGACATGATCACCTCGTACGAGGAGGAGCGGGTGCCCGTGGAGCTTTGGCTCGGCCGCGTCGACACCGTCATCGACTAGCCGCACAACGCAGAAAGGGCCACCCCATGCCGGGATGGCCCTTTCTGATCAATATTTGTGCGGCGGCGACCTACTCTCCCACACCCTCCCGAGTGCAGTACCATCGGCGCAGAGAAGCTTAACTTCCGGGTTCGGAATGTAACCGGGTGTTTCCTTCCCGCCATAACCACCGCAACCTCTTGAGACCGTTTGTTGTCTCAGAATTGCGTAGTGGACGCGAGCAAGAACATCCTGAACCATCGACCTCGCGCTGCTCCGGACCCGGCGAAGAGTAACAGAGCGCTGCAGAGAACCTACAGTTCAGGACGCGAATGCTTTGTGGTCAAGTCCTCGGCCTATTAGTACCGGTCAGCTCCACACGTTACCGCGCTTCCACCTTCGGCCTATCAACCCGGTCGTCTACCGGGAGCCTTACCCCCCTCACAGGGGTGGGAGACCTCATCTCAAGGCGAGCTTCCCGCTTAGATGCTTTCAGCGGTTATCCCTTCCGAACGTAGC
>NZ_VRLV01000055.1 GCF_009760925.1 Nonomuraea typhae | reverse complement strand
CAGGTGGAGCTGATGGACAAAACCATTCTGGAGTTGTCCCGCGGCAAGATCGAGTATGCCGGGCTGGGGGACCTCCTGCAGGGCGATCCGGGCGCGCTGCTGTTCGTCTCCTTCACCGGCGACGACCCGGCGCTGCTGGCCGCCAAACTGGAGGAGGTCTCGCGTCTGTGGCGGCGCAACGGGCACGGGTATCACACGCTGCTGGCCGTCACGGCCGCCGAGCAGGGCGCGCTGCTGAAGGTGCGCAAGTCGAGTCTGGGGTTGCTGATGGCCGCCGGGCAGGGCACGCGGCGGCCGCTGGCCTTCGTCGAGGACACCGCCGTCGACCCGCAGTATTTGGCCGAGTACACCACCCGTTTCAAGCACGTGCTGGACAAGCACGGGCTGTCGGCGGGGTTTTACGGGCATTGCTCGGTGGGCTGCCTGCACATCCGCCCGTTCGTCGATCTGGCCGACCCCGCCCAGGTGGCCACGATGCGGGCGGTGGCGGTGGAGATCAAGGACCTGGTCGCCGAGTACG
>NZ_VRLV01000054.1 GCF_009760925.1 Nonomuraea typhae | reverse complement strand
ATGAACCGCATCCTGGAGCTCGACCCGCACGCGCGCACGGCGCTGGTGGAGGCGGGGGTGGTGCAGGATCAGCTGAACCGGGCCGCGGCCGGGCACGGGCTGATGTTCGGGCCGGACACCTCTACCAGCAACCGGGCCACCATCGGCGGGATGATCGGCAACAACTCCGCCGGCAGCGGGTCGCTGACCTACGGCATGACGATCGATCACGTGCGCGCCTTGGATGTGGTGCTGGCCGATGGCAGTACGGCCCGGCTGGAGCCCGTCAGCGAGGCCGAACGGGCCCGGCGGGCGGCCCTGCCCACGCTGGAAGGCGCCCTGTATCGGGAGCTGCCCGGGCTGGTGGCCGAGAACGCGGAGGCGATCGCGACCGGGTTTCCGCCGTTTTGGCGGCGGGCGTGCGGCTACCGGCTGGACCGGCTGGCCGGCGAGGCCGCGGCCGGGCGTGATTTCGATCTGGCCAGGTTCGTGGTCGGCGCGGAGGGCACGCTGGTGGTGGTCACCCGGGCGCTGGTCGATCTGGTGCCCAAGCCCCGCCACACCGTGTACGCGGTCGGGCATTTCGCCGATACCCCGGCTGCGATCGCGGCCACCACCGACGCGCTGGCGTGTGAGCCGGCGCAGGTGGAGCTGATGGACAAAACCATTCTGGAGTTGTCCCGCGGCAAGATCGAGTATGCCGGGCTGGGGGACCTCCTGCAGGGCGATCCGGGCGCGCTGCTGTTCGTCTCCTTCACCGGCGACGACC
>NZ_VRLV01000053.1 GCF_009760925.1 Nonomuraea typhae | reverse complement strand
GTTCATGCGGCCGGGGACGCCCAGCGGGTTGAGGATGATGTCGACGGGGGTGCCGTCCTCCAGGAACGGCATGTCCTCCACCGGCAGGATCTTGGAGATGACGCCCTTGTTGCCGTGGCGGCCGGCCAGCTTGTCACCGTCGGTGATCTTGCGCTTCTGCGCCACGTACACGCGCACCAGCTCGTTGACCCCCGGAGGCAGCTCGTCGCCCTCCTCACGGGAGAACACCCGCACCCCGATGACCTTGCCCTGCTCGCCGTGCGGCACCTTCAGCGAGGTGTCGCGCACCTCACGCGCCTTCTCCCCGAAGATCGCGCGCAGCAGCCGCTCCTCCGGCGTCAGCTCGGTCTCGCCCTTGGGCGTGACCTTGCCCACCAGGATGTCACCGGGCACCACCTCGGCGCCGATGCGGATGATGCCGCGCTCGTCCAGGTCGGCCAGCACCTCCTCGGAGACGTTCGGGATGTCCCGGGTGATCTCCTCGGGGCCCAGCTTGGTGTCACGGGCGTCGACCTCGTGCTCCTCGATGTGGATCGAGGACAGCACGTCATCCTGCACCAGGCGCTGGGACAAGATGATCGCGTCTTCGTAGTTGTGACCCTCCCACGGCATGAACGCCACCAGGAGGTTCTTGCCCAGCGCCATCTCACCCTGATCGGTGCACGGGCCGTCGGCGATGACCTGGTTGACCTCCACCCGGTCGCCCTCGGCCACGATCGGCTTCTGGTTGAAGCTCGTGCCCTGGTTGGAGCGCTTGAACTTCGCCACCCGGTAGGTGGTGCGGGTGCCGTCGTCGTTCATCACCGTGACGTAGTCGGCGGAGACCTCCTCCACCACACCGGCCTTCTC
>NZ_VRLV01000052.1 GCF_009760925.1 Nonomuraea typhae | reverse complement strand
CCTCGTCGAGCCGAGCGGCAACCTGAAAGCCTGGTACAACGGCCGCGGCTTCACCAACACCCCCTGGACCAGCGACACCAGCATCGGAAACGGCTTCACCGACCCCACCCGCGTGCACTTCGGATGAACAGGACAGGAACGTTTCCGATGACATCGTTGAGCAATGGAAGCCGAGCGTGGTTAAAGGTCCTGCTGGGCGCCGCCGTGGCACTCTGTCTCCTCCCGATCTCGCCAGCAGCGGCCGATCCACCGCGTGACCCCGCGGAGATCTGGCCGAACGACGTGAGCGTGAACGCAGCAGCGCTGCCGTGCGTGCCAGATGGGCCCACGGCCGCTGACGAAGCCAAAGCCGCCGCACTCAATCCGCTTCTGCAGAACAAGATGCGCGGGCACATGAACGGCTACAACACCTCATGCGCCCGGGTCATCGTGTCGACCGTCAAGAACCGGGGCCTCAACGAGCGGGCGGCCGCCATCGCCATCGCCACGGTGATCGTAGAGAGCAGCATCGCCAACCTCGACCACGGCGACCTGGACTCCGTGGGCCTCTATCAGCAACGCGCCATCTGGGGCGGCTCGGTCAGTGAGCGAACCGACCCAGTGTGGGCGACCAACAGTTTCCTCGACAAAATGCAACAGTTCTATCCCAACGGTTCATGGAACACCGCGCCCATCGGCGACGTGGCCGCCGACGTTCAGCGACCAGCGGCGCAATACCGTTACCGGTACGGCGTGGAGGCCAACGACGCCGTCATCATCACCGACGCCTTGTGGACGGGGTCGGGGCCAGGGTCGGTGTCGGGTGATGGCCGGGCCGAAGTCGTCCTCGTCGAATCGAGTGGCAATCTGAAGGCGTGGTACAACGGGCGCGGTTTCACCAACACGCCGTGGACCAGCGACACCAGCATCGGAAACGGCTTCACCGACCCCAGCCGGGTGCGCTTCG
>NZ_VRLV01000051.1 GCF_009760925.1 Nonomuraea typhae | reverse complement strand
CGCAGGTGGACCTACGCCGAGCTCGACGCCGAGGTGAACCGGCTGGCCGCCGCTCTGATCGCCCGGGGTGTGGCCAAGGGTGACCGGGTGGGCATCTGGGCGCCCAACTGCGCGGAATGGGTGATCGTCCAGTACGCCACCGCGAAGATCGGCGCGATCCTGGTCAACGTCAACCCCGCCTACCGCGCCCACGAGCTCGCCTACGTGGTCAGGCAGTCGGGCCTGCGGCTGCTCATCAGCGCGCTGGCGCACAAGGGCAGCGACTACCGGGCCATGGCCGAGGAGATCGGGTTCGCCGACGTGATCTACCTCGGCGACCCGAGCTGGGAGGACCTGCTGGCCCTGCCCGCGGACCCGGCCGCGGTCCGGGCCCGGATGGCGTCGCTGAGCGCCGACGATCCGATCAACATCCAGTACACCTCGGGCACGACCGGTTTCCCCAAGGGGGCGACGCTGTCGCATCACAACATCCTCAACAACGGCTTCTTCGTCGGTGAGCTGCTGGGCTACACCGAGGCCGACCGGGTCTGCCTGCCGGTGCCCTTCTACCACTGCTTCGGCATGGTGATGGGCAATCTGGGCGCCGCCTCGCACGGGGCGTGCGTGGTGATCCCCGCCGCCGGGTTCGCGCCGGAGGCGACGCTGCAGGCCGTGCAGCAGGAGAGGTGCACCGCGCTGTACGGCGTGCCGACCATGTTCATCGCCGAACTGGCCATCGCCGCCCGCTTCGACCTGTCCAGCCTGCGCACCGGCATCATGGCCGGCTCTCCCTGCCCGGTGGAGGTGATGAAGCGCGTCGCCGGTGAGATGAACATGGCCGAGGTGGCGATCTGCTACGGCATGACCGAGACCTCCCCGGTCTCCACCATGACCAGGCCCGGCGACGGCCTGGAGCGCCGCACGGAGACGGTCGGGCGGGTGATGCCGCACGTGGAGGTCAAGGTGGTGCACCCGGACAGCGGGCTGACGGTGCCGCGTGGCGAGCCGGG
>NZ_VRLV01000050.1 GCF_009760925.1 Nonomuraea typhae | reverse complement strand
TGAGGGGCCTAGCGTTTTCCGGACAGCCAGCTTGCGGGCGTAGCCTACGCGGCCATCTGGGATGAATCGTGTTCGTTGAGGACTTCCTGGGGCGGCCGGTAGCCCAATGCGGAGTGCAGTCGGCGGCGGTTGTAGAAGCCTTCGATGTAGCGGATGACCTGCTGTTTGGCCTTGGCCCGGGAGCTGAATACGTAGTGGTTGAGCCATTCGGTCTTGAGTGCGGAGAAGAACGACTCGGCCATCGCGTTGTCGTAGCAGACGCCGGTGCGGCCGACCGAGCGACGGATCTGCAGGGTGGTGCACAGGCGACCGAAGGCGTGGCTGGTGTAGTTCGAGCCACGGTCGGCGTGAAAGATGGCGCCGGCGGCGATCCGGCCGGTGCTGACGGCCATGCGTAGCGCGTCGGTGATCAGTTCGGTGCGGTTGCGGTCGGCCATTGCCCAGCCCAGTACCGCCTTGCTGTGGCAGTCGATGACGGTGGCCAGGTAGAGAAAGCCCTCCCAGGTGCGGATGTAGGTGACATCGCCCACCAGCTTGATGCCGGGCCGCTCGGCGGTGAAGTCGCGCCGGACCAGGTCAGGGATGCCGCGGAAGGTGCCCTGCTCGGTCGTGGCCGGGCGGAAGACTCGTGCCTGCACCGGGGTGAGGCCCTGCTGGCGCATGAGCGCGCGGACCAGTTCGGCCGAGCACTCCTCGCCTTGGCGGGCCAGGGCGGCGTGGATGCGCCGGTGGCCGTAGGTTTCGTGGCTGCCGGTGAAGATCAGCTTGATCAGGGCGGCCAAGTGGTCGCGCCGCTGGGCGGTGGCCGAGGCCGGCCGATCGCGCCACTCGTAGTAGCCCGAGCGCGAGACCTGCAGCCATCGACACATCGCCGTGATGCGATGGTTGGCCTTCTCCGCCTCGATCAGCTCGAACTTGGCGAGCGTCATCGAGTCTCGGCCGCGAAGAAGGCGGCTGCTTTTTTCAAGAACACCAGCTTCTCGCGCAGTTC
>NZ_VRLV01000005.1 GCF_009760925.1 Nonomuraea typhae | reverse complement strand
CCCCGTCTCGCGTACCAGCTCGGCGAAGGTACCGATCATGTTCCGCGAGAACGGCTGCGTCTCCAACCGATTAGCGAACATCGACGCATACAGCTCGACGACCCCTTCGTAGGCCGCCCCGGTCTGGTCCTGGTGCTCCATCATGGGAAGGGAAGCTAACACCCGCGCACGTCCGCAGCTCCTCCGAGCCCGTGCCGACCCCCGCACCTGAGACCGACCGTCCCGTCACATGATCACGGGACAGGCCCTAAGCGCCACCGCTTCTCCGACTGGGTGATCACCATCGCCTGCCCACCCGGGGCGGCACCGATTGCTGCTCCGCCGCCACAGTCGCACCGGCGAGTCGGCCGACATGGATGCGCCGCCGCGGACGCCGATGACCGCGTCCAGCCAGCATGGCGAGCCCGGCCCGACACCGAGGCACACCTCCCACCTGAAGCAGCGATACCGCATCGCCTTTCCCTTGCCTCATAAAGCCCGCAATTGTGGCAATGCAGTCAAATCCACCCACCCCACAGGCTCCGCGAGATCATTTATCCGAGCCCGTAAACCGCCAAGATCTCCCCCAAGTACGGCCGGCGCAGCGACATATGCGTAGACAAAACTACCTATATCAACATGAGCGCCCTGCATCACGTGAAGCCGAACAGACTACTTAGAGCCATATACACCCTTGAACCAGCCCTCTAGGAGTACACTCAGTTCGCCCCTCCCTACACACAGCAACATACGCCTAGTGATCATCCCCCCAGTCACCACGAGTTGTTTAACCGGCACCCGCAGAAACACCTTCCAGTCCTGAGGTTGCACTGATGGACCCCCTCCCCTTTCGGAATGCTCCATGCCACCAGCGACAAGCATCCCCGATGAAGCGCCACCAGCAGGCTTCATCAGCACGACCAGCCGGAACAGAGGCAATGATGCCACCCAACTCCGACGATCTATATCACGGCCGAGAGATAGATCTCCCCTCCGCACTCAGAGCGCTTCATATTCTGGCTGGGGAGCCAAAAGTATGGGCGATCGTGCAAGACCTGCACCACTCACTGAGCCACGCAGAAGTATGCTCCGTCCTCAACCACCAAGCACCGAGCTGGTACATCCTGGAGCAGGTAGTCACCGTCCTCGCCACCCGCGCCGACCTCGCTACGCGACCAGTGGTCGAATGCTTCGCGGAGTTGTGGGCCGACGACATCCACACACCTAGTGCAAGCAGCGTTCGGGCACCGGACGAGCACGCCGAGGTTCTCCTACTCACAGAAGCACCCACCTACCCGGTGTTGCCCAAGGGTGGTGCCACAACCGTCGACGCAGAGAAAGAGATAGAACCGCTGGACATCCCGATCGGACTCAAAGAGCTGGAAACAATGATCGGTAGCTGGTCGCGTGGCGAGCTGGTCACGATAAACGGCTACCCGGGTTCCGGCAAATCTACTCTGCTGCTTAATTTCTGCCGCAACGCGGCGATCAAACACAACACTCCAACGCTCATAGTGACGTCGGGCGCGAGTATGCATGAATTGCAACTCAGGATGATCACGGCCGACGCCGGCATCAACCTCCAAGCGGCACGCAGCGGCGACCTGAACGAAGAAGACCAGATTCGTCTCAGCCGCCGGCGCGCAGAACTCACCGACGCACCCGTCTGGATGCACACGACGCCGACACTGGAAGCCGACGACATCCTACGGAATGCCACCCAAGCTCACGAGAAATTCGGCCTCCGGCTGCTCGCCCTGGACGGCGTCGCCTCCCAGGCCGATGCAGACCGGCAAAGCGGGCAGCCCACCACAGTGACTCTCGAGTTCCTAAAGGACCTCGCAACAAGGCTGAACATCACCGTCATCGCCACCATGCACGGCACCACTCCGCGCTTCCGCTCACGCCGAAACCCGATCGGCTTCCCTGAACAGCCAGAGGTCGAACGCTGGGCAGACATCGGCATGGTCGTGCACCGCAAGGACGCGCGAGACTACCCGCCCTCACACACCAGCGAAGCCCACATCATCGTCCACAAGAACAAGAGAGGCCCGATAGGAATATCGCGGGTCATGTTCCAGGGCCACTATGCACGCTTCGTCGACATCATTCCGCCAGCCCCCTGAGAGATTCCACGGCAACCTCCCGGGACCAGCCTGAGCCAAGGCTGGTCCCGAGGTTCTGCATTGCGAAGCCGTCCATGACCCCAACGGCACCCACTTCAGACGGCACGTCCACGGACAGCAGACGCAGCACCATCCTGAAGCCGAGGCACGTTCGCGGCTTGAACGCCTCAGCCATTTGCATGCGATCATCTACGTCATGTCACCGGCAAAGGAAGGTCCATGCCGGTGATGGCGCCCTTCCGCGTAGAAGTACACGGTGAGGCTGGTCGTCAACGGCGGTACTCGCGGAAGAACGTGAAGTTGCGATACTCCCGAACCCGCCCGCTGTCATAGACGTAGTCGTAGTTGCCGACACCGGGCCGTTCGACGACCACGAAGGCTTCTTCGTCGGGGTGTCGGCCCTCGAAGCAGCAGGCGCTCGCGGGTGTCGCCGGGCCGATGACACCGGTGACGGTGAGGCCGGCGGTCGCGATGGCCAGCGATGCCAGCAGCCGGACCCAGCGGCGAGTGGGGCGGGAGATGTCAGCTTGCATGTCCGCTCCTGCGTTGGTCGGGACACCGGAGAACCCCGGCCAGCTCTATTCGAAACCGAGCATCTACGGGATGTGTCAGCGGCCATGGAATCGGCTTCCACTTCCATGATCTTCGTCACACCGGTAACGATCTCGCCGCCCGATCGGGCACGCGAGATCCAACACGAGCCGAGAAAGATCAAAAGCCAGGCCGGGAATCTATCCCTGACCTGGCTTCTCTCGATTGGAGCGGGTGACGGGAATCGAACCCGCGCTGTCAGCTTGGGAATTGCAGGGACCTCGGCTTGTAGACACGTTGACCTGCGAATGGAGCCGGTCGCGAGCGACCGTGATTGACCCCTCGTCACCCCCCTTAATGGCACGCTAATGGCACAACGATCAGCCTGCGACCTGGTGCTTTCGCGTGACGCGCGCACCCCGCCCACCTGCTCATCCCGTCTGCCGTCGTCCCGCCCGAAGGGGAAGCGGGCTGGGGCCACGGGCACCAGATGGAGCGCCCCACTGGACGAACGATCTGGTGCCCGTGGCCCCGGTCTGCTCGGCTTTGCCCGGGGCGATGGCGGGCGGGATGATCAGGCTTCCACCTCAACCATCTACGGACCCAAGGCCCGGCGCGGCGATCATCCCGGAGCCGGAGTTCCCCGCTGGAGGCTTATTCCCTCTTGGGCCTGCTGCCCTGGTGCCAGGGGTGATCCTTGTACCGGAGGGCGTCAATCAGAGTCCGGCTGTAGCCACTGGCCTGTACAATCTCGTCGATCTTCTCAGCGCGGGCATGTGGCGGAAGGAACTGCTGGATGAGGCTGGCGATCTGGACGCGGGTCTGCTGGAGCTCGGCCGTCCTGTAACGCTCTTCCTCGCCCAGTCTGCGGAGTTCGGCGTACCGTCCGTCAGACGGTGTGCTCTCGGACATGTCGATACTTTAAGGCTTGGCGACCTTGTGCTCCCGGCGCGCGGTTCCCCGCGCGGGACCGGCCCCCAGGCCGCATGCCCGCGCGGGGAGGGCCGCGCGCTGCGGCGGCGCAGCCGCCGCCTTGATCTCAATAAGAACAATTCAGCAATGCACCCGCTATGCCTTTGCCGCCTTCTGCGCTTCAGCGATCAGCTCGACGAGGTCGGCGACGAGTTTGGGGCTGGCGGCGATGGTGGCTCGTGAGGTCATGGTGTGGGGGCTGCCGTCCATGTCGATGACGGTGGCGCCTGCTTCGCGGGCGATGAGGACGCCGGCAGCGGTATCCCAGGGGTTGTTGCTGAGCATGATGTTGGCGTCGACCTTGCCCTCGGCCACCCATGCCAGATCGACGGCAGCCGACCCGAACATGCGCACCCGTTGGACGCGGGCGGCAAGTTCCTCGGTCAATGCCAACCGGGGCCGGTTCCGTGATTCGGCGTTGGTGCCAACCGCGTAGTCACCGATAGCGACGATCGCGGCGTCTAGATCGCTGGTGTGGCTGACGCGGATAGGGGTTCCGTTGGCGCGGGCTCCACCATCGATGGCGGCGGTGTAGCGGGTGGCCAGGAACGGGAGCTCGATCACGCCCAACGTTGGCGCGTCCTTGTCCACCAGGCCCAGCGAGACCCCGCACAACGGGATGCCGTGGAGGAAGTTCGCGGTGCCGTCTACGGGGTCGAGTGCCCACATCAGGCCGGTACCAATGCCGCTGATGCCTTCCTCTTCGCCGAGAAAACTGATCTCGGGAGTCTCCCGGCCGAGGAACTCTCGCACCGCCTCTTCAACGGCGTAATCCACCTCCGTGGCCATGTCACGATCGCCCTTGGACGTGACCATGCCGGGCAATCGCGTCTTGATGATCTCGCTGGCAAGAGTGACGGCCCGTTCGGCGATCGGGAGAAGGGTCCGGGTGTCGATGGTCATACGGGTCTGCTCCGCTCCCACATGTCGGTGAACACCTGGTCGAACACGGGGAAGAGCCCCTCGGCCGCGGTGTTGTCGGTGATGACGAACGTTGGGGAGTCGACTCCGCGGGCCTGCGGCAGATACGGCTGAACCACGCATGTCCCCCGGTCGATGATCAGGATGTTGAACCGGATCGTCTCGTCGTAGACGTGCAGTTCGAGCCGTTCGGCGGCCTCGGGAGTCAGCTTGTCGCGGAGCCTGGTCAACATGGTGATGTTGAGCGCGGTCAACGTGGTCAGCGTGCCATCGGTGTAGCGCTCCTCGTCCTCACGGGCGCGGATCGCCGTGCCCTTGGGGTCCAAGAAGAGGCAGCGAATCCGCGTGCCGCTCTCCAGCAGACGCTTGAGCTGATGATCCGGGTAGCTCTGGCAGAGCACGTTGAGCGAGAGTCCGGCGGCGCTGATCTCTTTGGCGTTGTCGAACAGCTCCGATGCCGGGTATGCGGACGAGAAGGCTGATCGGCTGCTGAATACGGCGGTGACATCAGCCAGGTTTGGAGGTGAAGAGCTGTCAGGTTCGGGGCCGGCGGCGGGATCGGTTCTGGGTGCGGGTACGTCGGCCCCATTCACTGAGAACAACTCGCGTGCGGTCCGGCCGGGAAACATGGCCTCCAGGACGCGGCAGTGATCGGAGTATGGCAGGCCCTTCAGCTCACCGGTCAGCCAGCGGTGGAGCTGCGCACGGCTGGGGTAGCCACCTCGCAGCGACGTGTCCACCTGCTTGGCGGCCTTGTCGTACTCCTTGCAGAACGTGCTGTACGTCTGCCAGTGCCGTTGCTTAAGGAGCGTCTTCAACAGGATCTGCCGGTCCGTCATGATCAGCGCCTCGGGCTGGGGGTGCCTTCTAGATTCAGGCTAGTCAGGAAGGGGCGCGAGGAGGAGACAAAGACGAGACAAACAGAGACGTGGCGTGCGGAGACGAGGTTTGAGCGCGGTCGAGACGTGACGGGTGATCACGACACGCTCGTTCCATGACTGCGCCGTGCGGATCGTGTTCGGGAAGAGGGTGGAAGTACGTCAGCCTTCGCCGCGCCCTGGTGACGATGCGGAGCGCGGATGAAGTCATCCGTGGCGTACGGCAACGCGCCGAGTGCCTGCACTGCTCGGGCGACGGGATGGCAGGCGACCCGTCATGACCACGCAGCCCGATTGCCTGAGCCCTCATGTGGACGCGCGTCTGCACTCCTACTTCCATCTCACCTGGTACCGGCCGACCCACGCGGAGGACCGTTCGCGCGTGGTCGCCTGGACCTGCGACTGCCAGGACACGGTCTACGAGCTCTGTCACGCCGGCGGCCAAGGCTACCTCCGCCGCATGACCCGCGAGGATGACGCCGTGATCGTCCACGAAACACACCGATGGACCTTCAGCAAGACCGATGACTGGTGGGCCGGGCTGCTGGTCGGCCTGGTCCGGTGAGCGGACGCGGCGGCATGGTCCATCCGGGTGACTGATGCCGTCGCGTCTCTGTCCCGGTGGGGATCACTGTTGCGCAGTCAGTGATCCCCACCGTTCCATGACAGGGGGAGACAGACGGAAAGACCGCAGCTAGACTTCACGACAAGTCGAGTTGTTGGACGGTCGTCATGTCACCTGAAGAGTTCGCACCGCCGAAGTATGCCCAGATCGTTCAGGCGATCAGGCAGAAGATCGCAGACGGCACCTATCCCCCGGGCTCTCTGCTTCCGTCCGAAACGCAGCTCGTCCGTGAGTTCGGCGTGAGCCGGCCGACCGTGGTCCGTGCCCTCCAGGTCCTCCAACTCCGGGGAACCATCGTCCGCGAACACGGCAAGGGCTCGTTCGTGAAGTCGGCCCCTCCGGTCTCGGAGGAGGAGAGCACGCGCCCCGGGCGAGCCGTACTCGATCGCTCGGAAGTGGAAGAAGGCGGGACCGTGGTCGATGCCGGTCCGACCCCCGTCCCGGGCGCCGTGGCGAAGCTCCTCGGCCTCCCCGAGCGGACACCTGTCGTACGGCGAAGCCTGCTGTTCAGCGACCCGGACAGGCCGACCGAACTCATCACCATCTGGTGCCCCGTCGATCTGGCCGAAGGTACGGACCTCGGCGGCCCCCGCCTCCTGAGTGTGAGCATCCGCCAACACCTTCAGGCCGTGAAGGGCCTGAAGCTTCAGCACGTCGCGGAGCGGTTGAGCGCTCGTCTCCCCTCTGCCGAAGAGGCCAGGCTCCTCGAAGTCCGTAAGTCGGCGCCGGTCCTCGGCGTGATCGCGAGCGTGTTCAATGGGGGCGGCAGGCCCGTGCTCGTCGTCGACATCACCTTGCCCGGCGACCTCCACGAGTTGGAAGACTCCTACTCCCTCTGACCAGGGCAAGTTCGCAACACACAAAAGATCTTGCAGACTCGACTTGTCAAGCTGTCGAGCCAGAGTTACCTTTGAATCAACTCGACAAGTCGAGTTAACGACAAGACGACAAGCTAAAGGATGCGACATGGCACTCCAAGGACCGATCCCCGTCCACTTCCACCAGGTCTTCCCGCACGGCTGCTACACCGTCGGCGACGTCGAGCCGGTCAAGGACTTCGACGCCTCCTCCGGCGACCGGTTCGTCCAGGCCAGGGACAAGCAGTCAGGCGAACTCGTCTGGCAGATCCCCGTCATGGACGCCGACCCGGCACTCAAGGCCGCGCAGAAGACCGTAGCCGTCAAGATCCTCTCCCCGGTACAGCCGACTCCTCCACAGCCTGTGAACGGCCTGCCGTTCACCCCGGTCGAGTTCGACGGCCTGACCGTAACCCCCTACGTCAACGGCTCCGGCCGCCTCGCCTACTCGATCAAGGCCAGGGAGATGCACAGCCCCCGCACCGCCACCAAGGGAGCCGCATGACCACGTCAGCCCCGTACACCTACGTCACCGTCTCCATGCACCCGGACGCCCCGTCCCGCGTGAGCGTTTCGTTCCACACCCCGCACATCCGCGCACGCTCCTGGGCCGGCGACAGCGGCAAGCCGTTCCTGGACCTGAGCAGCGACGAGGCGACCGTGACCATCTCCACCACCGGCGCGGGCCCCGTCACGGACCAGGACCTCGAACTGGCCACCGACCTCTTCAACGCCGCCGCCCGCTACCTCGCCCTCTGCGAACACCTGCACGCCAAGGACGAGGCGGCCTGACACGCAAGCGGGGCCGCTGGAACTGGCATTCCGGCGGCCCCTGGATCTCCCACACACGCAAATGTTTGGAAGGAAACCAATCCTAATGTTCCGCAAGATGCCCGGCGAAGAGCCGCACCGCATCGTCTCAACCACCCCGGACACGGCAGTCGTGTTCAAGCCCGCTGTAGTCCAGACTCCCGCGATCATCACTCTGATCCTCTTCACCGCCCGGCTCATCGCAAGCCTGGCCCGCACGATCTGGCGCCACCCGGCCGCCATAGCCGTGGCCGGCCTCCCCGCCGTGCTCGGATACCTGTACGGCTGGCGCGTCGCCCTCCTCCTCGTCACCCCGCCCCTCGTCGGCCTGATCGTCTGGCGACTCCTCGACCCGACCACCTTCGCCAAGGTCCTCGGCCTGCGACTGCTGGCCTGGTGGCGGCACATCTGGATCTACCGCCGCCACTGGCAACCGGTGATGATCGTCTCCGGCCTGGGCAAGCACGTCCGTGGCCGCGACTACATCCCCAGACTGGGCAAGGTCACCTGCACGAACTGGGCCGACCGCGTCACCGTCCGGATGCTCAACGGCCAGTCGTTCAAGGACTGGGCGGACCGCTTCGACCACCTCGCCCACGGCTTCGGCGCCCCGTCCTGCCGTATCACCATCGCCAAGGCCGGCCGCATCGTCCTCACCTTTCCCCGCCACGATCCCCTCGCGACCCCACTCCCAGCGGTACCGATCCCGCCCCAGGGAGACGTCCGGCCGGTCGAGATCGGCCGACAGGAAGACGGCTCCCCCTGGCTGCTCAAGCTCCATGGCACTCACACCCTGGTCTCCGGCGCCACCGGCGCGGGCAAGGGCTCCATCATCTGGTCCGCCATCCGTGGCCTCCTCCCCGCGATGCACGACGGTCTCGCCGAAGTCTGGGCGCTCGACCCCAAGCTCATGGAGCTGTCGTACGGCAGGCCGCTCTTCGGCCCTCGCTACGCGGCGGACCCGGCCACGTGCGCCGACCTCCTGGAAGAGGCGGTGTCGGTCATGCAGAAGCGCGCCGCCAAGTTCGCCGGCATCCAGCGCTCGCACACTCCGACCATCGAGGACCCGTTCGTCCTGGTCGTCGTCGACGAGGTGGCGTTCCTGACCGCCTACCAGGCTGACAAGGACCTGAGACGCCGCATCTCGGCCGCCCTGGCAACCCTCACCACTCAGGGACGAGCCGTAGGCGTGGGCGTCCTGGCGGCCCTCCAGGACCCACGCAAAGAGGTCATGAACATACGCAACCTGTTCCCCGACAAGATCGCCCTGCGCCTCGACGAGTCCGAACAGGTCGACATGGTTCTAGGCGACGGCGCTCGCGACCGTGGCGCTCTAGCCGACCAGATCTCCCCGAACCCGGAGGTGGGGGCCGGAGTCGGCTATGTCCGGCTGGAGGCCAACCCGGACCCGGTCAGAGTCCGCGCCACCTTCGTCTCCGACGAGAACATCCGCGCCATGGTCACCGAGTTCGGAGAGGAGCCCCATTGAGCGACCGCACAACCCCGCGAGCCGTCCGCATGGCTCAGCCCCTCGCCCGCGATGTAGCCGAAGAGGTCGCCAAGCTCCACGGCGTCTGCATCCGCCCCTTCGCCTTCCGGCAGATTGACACCCACACCGGCAAGTCCAAGATCGTGGACGTCCCGTGCGGAACCACGATGGAAGCCAAGTGCCCACCGTGCGCCAAGCGCAACCGGCAACTCCGCATGGCCCAGTGCCGTGAAGGCTGGCACCTGGACCAGGAACCTGTCATCACCCCCGACGAGCCGACTGAGGAACAGCGCTGGCTGGTCGAGTTCCGCGCCGACATGCAAGCCCGGCGAGACGGGGCAGCCGCAGAAGATCAGGACACCGCCGACCTCGACGCCGTACTCGACGGCCTGGACGCCGAGATCAACCAGGCGGGCATGCGCGGGAGCGTCCTCGGCCGCGCAACCTCCAAGCGCAACCGCTCCACCAAACGGCGCCAGGACGCGCCCGACCTGCCAAAGCGCAAGATGGCCAACACCACCCTCGGCCGCACCTTCGACGCCCCGGACGGCAAGACCTTCCGCCCCTCCCTGTTCGTCACCCTCACCCTCCCGAGTTACGGCAAGGTGCGGGACGGCTCCCCTATCGACCCAGATGCCTACGACTACCGCCGCGCGGCCCGTGACGCGCTGCACTTCTCCAAGCTGGTGGACCGCTTCGTCCAGAACCTCCGCCGCGTGGCTGGCTACGACATCCAGTACTTCGCCACCGTCGAACCCCAAAAGCGCCTCGCCCCGCATCTCCACATGGCAATCCGCGGAACGCTTCCCCGCGCCGAGATCAAGCAGATAGCCGCCGCCACCTACCACCAAGTCTGGTGGCCGCCCACAGACGAACCCCTCGACCACACACCCGTCTGGGACGAGACAGCGGGCTACCTCAACCCGGCAACCGGCGAAGTCCTGCCCACCTGGGACGAAGCCCTCGACCAGATCGACGAGCCGCAACACGTCATCCGCTTCGGCGACCAGGTCGACATCAAAGGCGTCCTGTCCGGCACCCACGACGCCGACCAGTGCATCCGATACCTGTCGAAGTACCTCACGAAATCTCTCGGTGAAGATCTCGCGGGACGGCAAGATCACTCGGACCGGTTCGTCGAAGCCCTGCGCTACGAACCCTGCTCCCCGACGTGCCCCAACTGGCTGAGGTACGGCGTCCAGCCCAAGAACGCCAAGCAGGGGATGTCTCCCGGCCGCTGCCGCTCCAAAGCCCACAAGCCCGAACACCTCGGCTACGCCGGCCGCCGCGTCCTGGTCAGCCGCAAGTGGAGCAACAAGACCCTCACCGAACACAAGCAGGACCGCCGCACCTGGGTCCTGCAAGCCCTCGGCCAGCCAGACGAGCCGACCGACCCCGGCCGCTACATCTGGCGCCCCATCAAGACCGGTGACCCCGACCTCGACCCGATCCGCGTCCGCCTCCTCCGCTCCGTGGCCAAGCGCCTCCAGTGGCGGGCCCACCTCCGCGACCTGGAAGCCAGGAATCTTTCGGCAACCGGAGAGGCGGCCTAGATGGACCGACTCCACACCGTCCCAGAAGCGGCCGAACTCCTGCACACCTCAGAACGCTTCGTCCGCCGCCTGATCGCCGAGCGGCGCATCGAATTCGTGAAGGTCGGACGCCACGTCCGCATCAGCGAGTCAGCACTGATCAACTTCGTCGTCGCGGGCACGGTCGCGCCCCTGACGCGCCACAACGTGACGGGGAGGGCCGCGTGATGGCCAACAAGGAAAACCACCGCCGATTCGGCAATATCCGCAAACTCCCCTCGGGCCGGTTCCAGATCCGCTACCCCGGCCCGGACGGTCGCGTGAGAACGGGCGAGGAAACGTATGAGCGCAAGGGAGACGCGGACAGAGCGCTGACTCTTGTCGAGGGGCAGATCCTCGCCGGAGAGTGGACCGACCCCGAGCGGGCGAAGATCAAGCTCGCCGACTATTCGGCAACCTGGATCGACCAGCGCCCCGGCTTGCGCCCTCGCACCGTCGACCTCTATCGGTGGCTGCTCAAGAAGCACATCACGCCCTACATCGGCGGCATCGCCCTCGGAAAGCTCTCAACCGCGACGATCCGGCAGTGGCGAGCCGACCTCCTGGCCAAGGGCGTCTCGGTGAGCATGGCGGCCAAGGCGTACCGTCTGCTGCGCGCGGTACTCACGACGGCCAGCGAAGGCGACCGGATCATCTCGCGTAACCCCTGCCGAATCCGTGGGGCCGGCGACGAGCACGCGGATGAGCGTCCCGTCCTCTCGGTGGGACAGGTCTTCGAGTTGGCCGACAGAGTCGGTCGCCGACCGGTGGGGAGCGTACGAGGACTCAAACAGGGGTATCGAGTTCGCTTCCAGCGCCACGGTGTGATGCGCACGCGTCCAGAGATCTTCCCCACACGAGCGGAAGCCGAGCAGGCGCTGTGGCGAATGATCGACACGGGGCAGGCCGACTGCACCCATGATCGCCGCTACCGAGCGTTCGTACTTCTCGCCACCTTCGCCAGCCTGCGTTGGGGCGAGATCACCGCCCTGACCCGAGCAGATCTCGACCTCGACGCCGGAACGGTGCGTGTGCGCCTGGCCTACGTGGAGCGCTCGACGGGGGAACTGATCCTCGGTCCGCCCAAGTCCAAGGCGGGCAAGCGCGTGGTCGGCATTCCGCAGGCGATCATTCCCGCACTACGGGAACACCTCAAGATCTACGTCAAGCCGGAGGCTGGATCACTGATCTTCACGGGCGTGAAGGGCGGCCCGATGCGAAGGAGCGCCTTCAACAAGCTCGCCGGCTGGGTGGAAGCCGTGCGACCTCTCGGCATCCCGAACCTCCACCTCCATGACCTTCGTCACACCGGGAACATGATCGCGGCCAACAGCAATGCCGGGCTCAAGGATCTGATGGCCCGCATGGGTCACGACAGTGTTCGGGCCGCGATGATCTACCAGCACGCGGTCAGAGGCGCCGACAAGGTCATCACGGAAGCGATCGACAAGCACCTGATCGGGCACGAACGGGCACGCGATGACGACGAAGACGAGCCTCCTGAGGTGCTCGCTCCCGTGGGGTGATCACCAGGGCTAATGGCACGCTAATGGCACGCGGAGATCAACAAGTCCATACAAGATCAAAGCCCAGGCTCCGAATCCATCGGATGACCTGGGCTCTCGCGTTTGGAGCGGGTGACGGGAATCGAACCCGCGCTGTCAGCTTGGGAAGCTGATGTTCTGCCATTGAACTACACCCGCCTGCAGCCGAAGCCGCGCCCCCCACTGTAGCGGAAATCCAACCCCCCCGAGCAACCCCAACCATCCCCCCGCCCCAGGGCACCCCCCACGGTAGGTTGCTCTACGTGCTGCTTTCTGACCGCGACATCCTCGCCGAGATCGACAAGGGCCGGTTGAGCCTGGAGCCGTTTGATGCTGACATGATCCAGCCGTCCAGCATCGATGTGCGCCTGGACCGCTTCTTCCGCGTCTTCGAAAACCATAAATATCCGCACATCGATCCCGCGATCGAGCAGCCCGACCTCACCCGCCTCGTAGAACCCGACGGCGACGAGCCCTTCATTCTGCACCCGGGCGAGTTCGTCCTGGCTTCGACGTACGAGGTGATCAGCCTCCCCGACGACCTGGCCAGCCGCCTCGAGGGCAAGAGTTCGCTGGGCCGTCTGGGCCTGCTCACCCACTCCACGGCGGGGTTCATCGACCCGGGCTTCAGCGGCCACGTCACGCTGGAGCTGTCGAATGTGGCCACTCTGCCGATCAAGCTCTGGCCGGGGATGAAGATCGGTCAGTTGTGCGTGTTCAGGCTGAGCTCTCCGGCCGAGCATCCTTACGGCGCGGAGAAGTACGGCTCGCGGTACCAGGGTCAGCGTGGCCCGACGCCGTCCAGGTCGTTCAGGAGCTTTCATCGGACCAAGATCTAGACCGGAGTTCCACCAGCCCCGGGACGACCAGCGCCACCAGCGGCAGTACCGCGGCCAGCGCGCTGACCAGCAGCACCGGCCTGGCCCCGACGGTGTCGACGAGTACACCGGTGGTGACCAGGCCGAACGGTGTCAGCCCGAGCACGGCCACCCATTCCAGTGAGGCCACGCGGGACTGCCTCCCGGGTGGGACCTCGCGCAGCATGCCGATGACCCATTCGATGGCGGCCACCTCCAGCCCGATCCCGGCCAGCAGGAAGCACGTGAACACGGGCCACGGCGTCGTGGAGGTCATGAGGGACAAAGGCACCAGTCCGTACGGCAGAAGCCCCAGCATGGCCGTGAGACCGGGGCGGGGGCCTGGGCGGAGCATGGCGAGGCCGGCGCCGATCAGGCCGCCCAGGGACAGGGCGGCGAGCGAGAGCCCGTAGATGGCGTCGCCTTCGTGCAGGGGCAGGAAGTTCCACTGGAGCTTGAGCGCGGTGGCGGGCAGCAGTACCTGGGCCGGGGCGACGATGAGCGTCTGGTGGAGGGCGAGGACGGCGATGACCGCGGCCATCCACGGCCGGGAGAGCACCTCGCGCACGCCTTGCCGGATTTCGGCCATCAGGGGGCGGCGGGGGACGGTGGGCAGCATCGGCTCGCGCATGAGCCAGATGAGCCCGGCGCTGATGCCGAAGCCGAGCGCGGCGGCGAGGAAGGCCGCCCAGGGGCCGAATGCGACGACGATGGCGGAACCGGCGAACGCCCCCAGGAGCGATCCTGCGCGTAACGAAACGCTGGTCATCGCGATTCCGGTACGGCGGTGCCGTTCGGGCAGCACCGTGGACAGCACTCCCTGGAGTGCGGGTCGGAAGAACGCCTCGCAGAGGCCGCCCAGGAAGACGGCGGCGCCCAGGAAGGGGGCGAGCGGCCAGATGGCGACGACGAGGGTGATGGCGACGAGGCCGAGCTGGGAGCAGGCCATGACGAGGCGTCTGGGGAGCCGGTCTGCCCATACGCCGCCGAAGAGGGCGAATCCCACGAGGGCGATGAGGCGTCCGGCCAGCACAAGCCCGATGGCGGCTGCGCCGTACCCACCCCTGACGAGTGAGATCACCACCGCTATGGGAAAGATGTAGTCAGCCGCCACAGATGCGGTGAGGCTGCACCAAAGCAGACGGAAGGCGCGATCTCCCAACACTCCGGCGGCTGCCCGCATATGTCACCAGGATGAGCCATAAACCTCGTAAAAACCAGCAAAGCGGGCGTCGGCAAAATGGCGATCAAGGTATCGGATGCGTTGGTGTCGATCAAGGGACGGAGGGTAGCCACATGATGAAGGGGACATGAAGTTCGCATTTTGCCTGGTAACCCGTACCCTCTTCCACGGACCATCCCCGCACATCTGGAGAACGACGTGCGCCTGCGTCTCACGCCTCGTGAGGACAGCTACTACGACCTGTTCGCCGACTCCGCGAACAACCTGGTCACGGCATCCCGGCTGCTGGTGGAGATCATCAGCGACGGCTCGGACAGGGAAGCCCTGGCCGAGAAGATGCGCGCCTGCGAACACGCCGGTGACGAGCGCACTCATGCGATCATGAACCGGCTCAATGAGAGCTTCATCACCCCGTTCGACCGTGAGGACATCTACCGCCTCGCCTCCAACCTCGACGACGTGATGGACTTCATGGAGGAAGCCTCCGACCTCATCGTCCTGTACCAGATCGACCACCTGCCCAAGGACGTCATCCGACAGGTCGAGGTCCTGGAGCGGGCGGCCGAGCTGACCGCGGAGGCGATGCCGAAGCTGCGCTCGATGAAGAACCTGAACGAGTACTGGATCGAGGTCAACCGCCTCGAGAACCAGGGCGACCAGGTGTACCGGCGGCTGCTGGCCAAGTTGTTCAGCGGTGAGTACGACGCGCTGACGGTCATGAAGATGAAGGAGGTCATCGACCGGCTCGAGGAAGCCGCGGACGCCTTCGAGCACGTGGCCAACACGATCGAGTCGATCGCCGTCAAGGAAAGCTAAGTGGACCTCACGCTCGCCCTCGTCATCGGCGTGGTCGTCGTTGCGTTGATCTTCGACTACACCAACGGCTTCCACGACGCGGCGAACGCCATCGCGACCTCGGTCTCCACCAGAGCCCTCACTCCCCGAGCGGCCCTGTTCATGGCGGCGGCGATGAACTTCATCGGCGCCCATCTGGGCACCCAGGTCGCGCAGACCGTCGGAAAAGGCATCATCGACGCCCCGCAGGGCACGCACGGCCTGGTGGTCGTCTGCGCCGGCCTCATCGGCGCGATCACCTGGAACCTGGTCACCTGGTACTTCGGCCTCCCCTCCTCCTCCAGCCACGCGCTCATCGGCGGTCTCATCGGCTCGGCGCTGGCCTCGGCCAGCCTCGTCCACTGGGACGGCGTCGTCGAGAAGGTCGTCATCCCGATGATCCTCTCGCCGATGGTCGGCTTCACGCTCGCCGCCGCGATCATGATCGCAATCTATTGGATCTTCCGCAACGCGCAACCGGGCAAGGCCAACCGCGGCTTCCGGTACGCGCAGACCGTCTCCGCCGCCGCCATGGCACTCGGGCACGGCCTGCAGGACGCGCAGAAGACCATGGGTGTGATCTTCCTGGCCCTCACGGTCGGCGGTTACGCCGCGCCGTCGGACCCGATCCCGCAGTGGGTCATCCTGGCCGCCGCCGGGGCGATCTCGCTCGGCACCTACGCGGGCGGCTGGCGCATCATGCGCACGCTCGGCCGCCGCATCATCGCGCTCGACCCGCCACAGGGCTTCGCGGCGGAATCCGCCGCGGCAACCGTGCTGTACGGCGCGGCCATCGGCTTCGGCGCACCCATCTCCACCACCCACACCATCACCTCGGCCATCATGGGCGTCGGCGCGACCAAGCGCCTGTCGGCGGTGCGCTGGGGGGTGGCCGGCAACATCGTGACGGCCTGGGTCCTCACGATTCCGGCGGCGGCACTGGTCGCCGCGCTGTCGTACTACCTGCTCCACTGGCTGGTGGAGTAGCGGCGGCGGCGTACATCACGTCGACGTCCCACCTGCTGAACCCGAGACCCGAGTACAGCCTGATCGCGGCCGCGTTGGCCTCGTCCACGTACAGCATCACCTGGGCGAGGCCACGCGAACGCAGGTGGCGCAGACCGGCGAGGGTCAGCGCCTTGCCCAGGCCGGTGCCCTGCTGCGACGGGTCGATCCCGACCACGTACACCTCGCCGAGCGGCTCGTGGCCGTGCTCGTCCGAGCCGTGGACCTTCGTCCAGTGGAAGCCGACGAGCCGGTCGTCGCGGAAGGCCAGGAAGAAGCCCTCCGGGTCGAACCACGACTCCGCCTCGCGCCGCCGCACGTCGGCGATGGTCCACGCTCCCTGCTCGGGGTGGTGGGCGAAGGCCGCCGCGTTCACCTTGAGCCACGCCTCCTCGTCCTGACCGGGGACGAAGGTGCGCAGCCGTACGCCTGGAGGCAGCTCAAAGGCCGGCAGGGGCGCGAACAGCGACCGGCGCATCTGCCACAGGGAGCGAACCCTCTCGAACCCCAGCGAAGCCGCCAGAGCGCCCGCCCCGGGATGATCCCCGTGCGCCCACAGGCGCAGGCGGCCGCCGGACAGCTCGAGGACCTCGCCGAGCAGGCGCTTGCCGTACCCCTGTCCGCGGAAGGACGGGTGGATGACGAGCTCCCCGCTCGGGCCCTCCACCTCGTCGGTCGGGTCGACGTGCGCGTAGCCGGCCAGCGTGACGCCGTCGTACAGGAGCAGTGAGCGGGCGCGGGCGTCGCCGCCGTAGCGCAGATGCAGCATGACGTGCTCGTTCAGCGGGCGGACCCCGTCCGCCTCGGTGGCCGCTTCCACGACACCGAGGACCTCGGCGATTTCCTGGTCATCCAGTCGTTCCCCGACTTTCACGTGCACGCTCATGGCTCGAACTCTAGGCGTCCGTATGGCAAACAACGCCAGGGGGCCCGCCCATGAATCGTTACCTTTGCGACATTGGCTGCATGGCTTGCCGCCGTAACGTCTTAGGCCATGACGTCTCGATCCCTCCTCCGGCTCGCGTTGGCCGGAGCCGTGGCCGTGGGCGGATTCGCCCTGGCCACCACCCCCGCGGACGCCGGTAAAGCCGCCGCCAGGCAGGTCCCCATCCGACTGCTCTCCCTCAACGACTTCCACGGCCACCTCGAGCCGCCCACCGGCTCCTCCGGCCGCATGGTCGACGAGAACGGGCAGACCGTCGAGGCGGGCGGCGCCGCCTACGTGGCCGCGCACATGAAGCGCCTCGCCGACGACAACACCATCGGCGTCGCCCAGGGCGACCTCATCGGCGCCACACCGCTGATCTCCGCCGCCTACCACGACGAACCCTCCGTCGAGTTCCTCGGCAAGATCGGGGTGAAGGTCTCGGCCGTCGGCAACCACGAGTTCGACGAGGGGTACGCGGAGCTGCGCCGCATCATGTACGGCGGCTGCCACCCGGTGGACGGCTGCTCCCCGGCCGGCCGGTGGAAGGGCGCCCAGTTCGACTACGTCGGCGCGAACGTCCTGTTCAAGAACAGGAACGAGCGGTCCACCGCACTCGACGGCCTCACCTCCACCCCCGAGGCGCGCAAACTCCTGAGCGGATGGGGCGTGCCCGCGTTGCCGCCCATCAGCATCAAGTGGAAGAACGCGGTCCCGATCGGCTTCATCGGCCTCGTCACCCAGACCACCCCCGGCATCGTCACCGCGGAAGGCATCAAGGACCTCAAGTTCGAGGACGAGGTCAAGGCCGCCAACCTCGCCTCCCGCCTGCTGACGATCCTCGGCGTCAAGGCACAGGTCGTGCTCGTCCACGAAGGCGACCAGGTCAACACCGGGCAGTCGCCCGACGCCTGCAGCGCCATCCCCGGCGCCGGCAACCGCATCGCCACCCAGGTGGACCCCGCAGTCGACATGATCCTCAGCGGCCACTCCCACCAGGCGTACAAGTGCGTGGTCAAGGACCCCGCCGGCAGGGACCGCCTGTACACCCAGGGCGGCTCGTTCGGCCGCGTGATCACGCAGGTCGACTTCCAGGTGGACAGGGCCAGCCGCGACATCGTCCGCAGCTCCGTCCAGGCCGACAACCACGTCGTCACCCGGACGATCGCCGCCGACCCGGAGATCTCCCAGTTCGTCCAGACCTGGAAGGACCGCGTCGCCCCGGTCGCCAACAAGCCGATCGGCCGCATCACCGCCGACATCAGCAACGCGAGCACGCCCACCGGCGAAACCCCGCTCGGCAACCTCATCGCCGACGGCCAGCTGGCCGCCACCAAGACCGGCGGAAACGCCCAGATCGCCCTCATGAACCCCGGCGGCATCCGCGCCCCCCTGACCTTCGCGGGCTCCCCGGCCGGCGAGGGTGACGGCGTCGTGACGTACGGCGAAGCGTTCACGGTCCAGCCGTTCAACAACCTGATGCAGGTCGTGACGCTGACCGGGGCCCAGCTGAAGACGGTCCTGGAGCAGCAGTTCGTCGGCGGGCCCAACGGCCAGCCGTTCCAGAAGATCCTGCAGCCGTCGGCCAACTTCACCTACACCTACAGCCGCGGGGCGGCGTGGGGCTCCAAGGTGAGCGACATGAAGATCGACGGCGTGGCGGTGTCGGACACCCAGCAGATCAGGGTCGCGGCCAACAACTTCCTGGTCGGCGGCGGCGACGCCTTCGCCGCCTTCAAGGACGGCACGGACGTGTGGAGCGGGCCGCTGGACATCGACGCCTTCGTCGCATACTTGACCGCCAACCAGCCCACGACCCCGCCGGCCCTGGGACGGATCACGGCGGTGAACTGACCAGGCTTGAAGGCATGGGCTTCCTAGGGGGCGCTTGCGCGCCTCCGGGAAGCCCATGGGAGCGCCCCGGCTTACCTTTCATGGCTTCGCTGGGGCGCTTCGCGCTGTCCGGTGGCCGAGGTTTCCGTCGCCCAAGGCGAGTTCGCCGGTCTCAAGCGGCACCCCGTCATGCAAGCGCCCGTCAGAGTCTTGCGCCCACTTGCACCCCCGCGACGCAACCATTTACGCGCACATTTCGTAATTTGTCGTACGCCCCAACCCCTCTCACAAGCCCCAAGGCTCACGGGAACGCTCCAAACGCCCTGTCGGAAATTTGCGCAATGAAGTCGAAATATTGCGGAGATTTGTTCGTCATCTTATGGTTTGGCCACCCCCCTCACGAAGGGCCCGCCCATGAGACGCCTCTTAGCGTTCCTCGCCGCCACCGCCTTAGGCTTGGCCGGTCTCACCACCACCCCAGCCCAGGCGGAAGGCCCCAACCTCGCCCTGGGCAAGCAGATGTCGGAGAGCAGCCACACCGACGTCTACGCCGCGGCCAAGGCCAACGACGGCGACCAGGCCACCTACTGGGAGAGCGCCAACAACGCCTTCCCCCAATGGATCCAGGTCGACCTGGGCTCGGCGGTCCAGGTCGACAGCCTGACCCTGAAGCTGCCGAACGGCTGGCCCAGCCGTACCCAGACCCTGAGCGTGCAGGGCAGCGCGGACGGCACGAGCTTCAGCACCGTCGTCGCCCAGGCCACCTACACCTTCCAGCCCGCGGCCACCGTCACCTTCGCCACCACGAGCACCCGCTACCTGCGCCTGACCATCACGGCGAACACCGGCTGGCCGGCGGGGCAGCTCGCGGAGCTCGAGGTGTACGGCCCGGCCGGCGCGGACACGCAGCCGCCCACGGCCCCCGGCAATCTGGCGTTCACCGAACCGGCGCCGGGCCAGATCAGGCTCACCTGGCAGCCGTCGAGCGACAACATCGGCGTGACAGGCTACGAGATCTACGCCAACAACGCCCTAAGGGCCACAGTAGGCGGAAATATCGGGGCGTATACGGATAGCCAGCCCCCCACCGCCACCCTCACCTACCACGTCCTCGCCAAGGACGCGGCCAACAACCGCTCCCCCAGCAGCAACACCGTCACCCGCCAGGGCGAGGGCGGCGGGACCAACCTGGCCCAAGGCAAGCCCATCTCGGCCAGCGGCCACACCTGGATCTACACCCCGGCCAACGCCAACGACGGCAACCTCGCCACCTACTGGGAAGGCGGCGGCGGATACCCCAACACCCTCACCGTCGACCTGGGCGCCAACGCCGACGTGACCGCGATCGTCCTCAAGCTCTCCCCGGACCAGGTCTGGGGCCCGCGCACCCAGACCCTCCAGGTGCTGGGCAGGGAGCAGAGCGCCACGACCTTCACGGTCAGGAAGGCCACCGCCGCCTACTCCTTCAACCCGAACAGCGGCAACACCGTCACCATCCCGGTCAGCACCAGGATGGCCGCGGTCAGACTGGAGTTCACCGCCAACACCGGGGCGCCCAACGGCCAGGTCGCCGAGTTCCAGGTGATCGGCACCCCGGCGCCGAACCCGGACCTGACGATCACCGGGATGTCCGTCCAGCCGGGCAGCCCGGTGGAAGGCGACGCCATCACCCTGTCGGCCACGGTCAAGAACGCCGGCACCGAAGCCGCGGCCGCCACCGTGGTCGGCTTCTACCTGGGCACCGACAAGGCGGGAACGGCGACCGCACCCGGGCTGGCCGCGGGCGCGACGCAGACCGTGAGCGCGAACCTCGGCACGAAGCCCGCGGGCACGTACCCGCTGTCGGCCAAAGTGGACGAGAACAACACGGTCATCGAGCAGAACGAGGGCAACAACACCTACAACCACCCGAACCCGCTGACCGTGCGGCCCGTGGACAGCTCCGACCTGGTCGCCGCGCCGGTCGGCTGGACGCCGGGCAACCCCTCGGCGGGCGACACGGTCACGTTCACCGTCGCGATCAGGAACCAGGGCAACGTGGCCTCCGCCGGCGGCGCGCACGACGTCACGCTGACCGTGGCCGACGAGTCCGGGACCGTCGTGCGCACGCTGACCGGCTCCTCCTCCGGCGTCATCGCCCCGGGCGCCACCGCCCCGACGATCACGCTCGGCACCTGGGCCGCGGCCAACGGCAAGTACACGGTCAAGACCGTCCTGGCCCCCGACGCCAACGAACTGCCGGTCAAGCGGGCCAACAACACCTCCGCGCAGCCGCTGTTCGTGGGCCGGGGCGCCAACCTGCCCTACGACATGTACGAGGCGGAGGACGGCCTCTCCGGCGGCGGCGCCCAGGTCACCGGCCCGAACCGGACGATCGGCGACCTCGCCGGCGAGGCGTCGGGACGGCGGGCGGTGCTGCTCAACACCACCGGCGCCTTCGTCGAGTTCACCACCAAGGCCCCGGCCAACACCCTGGTCACCCGCTTCTCCATCCCCGACGGCACCACCTCGACGCTCAACGTCTACGTCGGCGGCGCCTTCCTCAAGTCGATCAGCCTGACCTCGAAGTACGCCTGGCTCTACGGAGCGGAGGCCAGCCCGAGCAACTCCCCCGGCTCCGGCCCGCCGCGGCACGTCTACGACGAGGCGAACATGCTGCTCGGCACCACCGTCCCGGCGGGCAGCAAGATCAAACTGCAGAAGGACGCGGCCAACTCCGGCACGTTCGCGATCGACTTCATCAACCTCGAGCAGGCCACGCCGCAGGCCAACCCGGATCCCGCGCGCTACGCCGTACCCCAGGGGTTCACCCACCAGGACGTGCAGAACGCGCTCGACCGCGCCCGCCAGGACCCCGCGCTCACGGGCGTCTACCTGCCCGCGGGCGACTATCCGACCGCGCAGAAGTTCCAGGTGTACGGCAAGGCCGTCAAGGTGACCGGCGCCGGGCCGTGGTTCACCAGGTTCCTGTCGCCCTCCGGGCAGGAGAACACCGACGTGGGCTTCCGCGTGGAGAGCTCGGCCAACGGCTCGTCCTTCAGCGGCTTCGCCTCGTTCGGCAACTACGTGATCCGCAACGACGGGCCGGGCAAGGTGTGGGACCTCAACGGGGTCTCGAACGTCACCATCGACAACGTCTGGGTCGAGCACCAGATGTGCATGCTGTGGGGCACGAACGTGCACGACATGCTGGTGACGAACTCGCGGGTGCGCGACACGTTCGCCGACGCGATCAACCTGACCAACGGCAGCACGGACAACACGGTCAGGAACGTCGAGGCCCGCTCGACCGGTGACGACAGCTTCGCGTTGTTCGCCGCGGTCGACATCAACAACGCCGACCAGACGGGCAACGTCTACGAGAACCTGACCTCGACGCTGACCTGGCGGGCGGCCGGCGTGGCCGTGTACGGCGGGCAGGACAACGTGTTCAGGAACATCTACATCGCCGACACCCTGGTCTATTCGGGCATCACGATCAGCTCGCTGGACTTCGGCATCCCGATGCGCGGCTTCGGCACGACGCCGACCAGGTTCGAGAACATCTCGATCGTCCGCGCGGGCGGGCATTTCTGGGGCAACCAGACGTTCCCCGGGATCTGGGTGTTCTCCGCGTCGAAGGTGTTCCAGGGCATCAGGGTCAGCGACGTGGACATCGTGGATCCGACCTATTCGGGGATCATGTTCCAGACGCAGTACCTCGGCGGGCGGCCGGTCAACCCGATCACGGACACGGTGTTCACCGACGTCTCGATCACCGGGGCGCGTAAGAGCGGCGACGCGTTCGACGCCAAGTCGGGCTTCGGCCTCTGGGCCAACGAACTGCCGGAGCCGGACCAGGGACCGGCGGTCGGCTCGGTGAGGTTCAACGGGCTGCGGCTGAGCGGCAACCACACCGATATCCGGAACACCACCTCCACCTTCACCATCAACGTCGGCTGACGTCCGGGAGGGGGTGCGGGCCGGCCTTCCCGCACCCCCTACATTTAGCGCCATGAGTTTGGCTGACCTCGGGGTTTCGGAATCCGACGAGCTGGTCTACCGGTTCTTCCTCAGGAACCCGGGCAGCTCGGCGGGGGGCTTCGCGCCGGCCGTCATCCAGCGCCTGCTCGACCTGCGCCTGCTGGAGCTCAACCCCGACGGCACCCTCACCGCCACCGCGCCGCACACCGCCATGGAGCGGCTGATCGAGCGGCGGCTCGGCGAGGTCGGCGGCGAGCTGCGCCGGGTCACCGCGGCCATGCCCGCCCTCCTGGCCGAACACGCCGCCGGCGGCCCCATCGAGCACGTCGAGCGCATCGAGGGCATGGAGCAGACCCAGGAGCGGATCTGGAAGATGTCCGAGGGGGCCGAGGAGATCCTGGCCATGCACCCGGTCAGGCAGAACGTCGTGCCGGCGATCCGCGAGCGCACCCTGACCGACCTGCGCAAGGGCATCCGCCACCGCACGATCGTCCACCGCAGCACGCTGGACGACCCCGACGTGGCCGCCTACTTCCTCGAGATCCACCGCGCCGGCGACCGGCACCGGGTCGTCGACGAGCCGATCCAGCGCCTGGTCATCATGGACCGCGAGACCGCCTTCGTGCCCATCAGGCCGGACAATCCCACCTACGGCGCGCTGATGATCCGCCAGCCCGGCATCGTGGTCACGCTCATCGACCTGTTCGAGCAGACCTGGCGCCGCGCCACCGACCTCGAGCCCGACGACGCCGACCCCACCCCGCTGGAGCGACGGGTCCTGGAACTGCTCGACCGGGTCGGCAAGGACGAGGTGGCCGCGCGGGCCATGGGCGTGTCGGTGCGGACCTTCCGCGGCTACGTGGCCGACCTGATGGGACGGCTGTGCGCGGCCAGCCGCTTCCAGATCGGCACCCGGGCCAAGGAGCGCGGCTGGCTATGACCGCCAGCCCGGCCCCGCCCCGATGACCGCCGCATCAGCTGGTGTCAGGGCAGCTCCAGGCCCGTCCGAGCGTAGGCGTCCCGGGCGGCGTCGGAGGTGAGGAAACGGATGAACGCCGCGGCCTCCTCGTCGCCGGCCCGCGCGGCGACGGCGGAGAACTCGCTGTAGTGCTGGACCTCGGCGGGCAGCGGCCCGGCGATCCTGGCTTCCGGGACGAACCGCAGCTCGCTGAGCTGCTGGATCGCCACGTCCGCGCGCCCGTCCACGACGGCGTGGGCGATGAAGCCCTTCTCGATCACGGTGGCGCGGGCGTCGACCTCTTCGGCGATGCCCAGCTCCTTGATCAGCCGGGCGAAGTAGATGCCGCTCGCGCCGGTGCGCGAGTACGCGACGCTCCTGGCCGCGAGCAGCACCTTGACGAGGGCGTCCACGGTGGAGATGTCCGGCAGCGCGGCGTCCGGCGGGACGGCCAGCCCCACGCCGGTCTTCGCGATCGGCACCTGCGTGGACAGGTCGAGCACGTCCAATCCGGCGAAGGCGGGGGTGATCGCGATCATCACGTCCGGCCGCTCGCCCGCGGCGATGCGCGCCTCCAACTGCGTGGTCGGATCGTAGACGCCCTCGACCACGATCCCGGTGCGCCGGGTGAACTCCGCCAGGAGCCCGTCGTCGAACGCCTTCTTGACGGCCAGGGTGCTGAACAATTTCATTGACTCTCCACAAGAAGCAGGTCGGGCTCGCCGAAGTTGCCCGACTTGAGCAAGAGGGACAGGGACGGGGTGAGGATCCAGGGGACGCCACGCGCGGCCTCGGGCCCGATCAGGCCGCCCGGCAGGCCCAGCGCCCGCACGATCGCGCCGGACGTCTCGCCGCCGGCCGCGATCAACCGGGTGACGTCCCGCTCGGCCAGCCCCTTCGCGACGCGGCCGAGCGCGGACTCCAGCAGCTCCGCCGACCGCTCCCGGCCCAGGCGGCGCTGAACGTCGCGCAGCTCGTCCGGCGGCAGCGACGAGTAGACGAGCGGGGCGCCGTACTCGGGCCACTGCGCGTCGTACCAGGCCAGCGCCTCACGGGCGAGCACCTCGGCGTCCTGAACGGCCAGCGCGTCCAGCCGGTACGCCGGCCGCCCGGCCTCGATCATGGCGGCCACCTGTTCCAGCGTGCGCGCGGAACAACTTCCGGCCAGTACGGCGGCGCGTCCCGTGGGCAGGGGCGGCGGCGTGTGCCCGGCGGTCGCGGGGACGGGGTCACCGTTGCGGGCCTGTTCGTCCTCGACGGCCGCGTGGATCTTGGCTGCCTCGTGGGCCCGGGCCAGCCCCGCGGCCAGCCCGGCGGCCCCGGCGACCAGGCGCATGCGGTTCAGCGCCTGCCCTGCGGCGGCCAGGTCGTCGTCCACGACCGCGTCCACCAGCGCGTAGCGGACGCCCTCGGCGCGGAGGGCGTCCAGCCGGTCCGCGATGGCCGCGGGGCCCCGCCGTACCACGGGCAGCGGCACCACCCCGGAGCGGTGCGCGCTCTGCGCGTCCAGGACGCGGGGCAGGTACGAGTCGGTCATCGGGGTGAGCGGGTGCTCGCGCATGGGCGACTCGGCCAGCAGCACGTCGCCGGCGAACAGGTAGCCGAGGTACTGCGTGCGGCCGTGCTCGGGTGAGCTGGGCGTCATGGCCACCATGGGCGCGTCCACGGCGTCGGCCAGCGCGTCGAGCACCGGGCCGATGTTGCCCTCGGCGGTGGAGTCGAAGGTGGAGCAGTACTTGAAGTAGATCTGGCAGGCGCCGCGCGAGCGCACCCAGTCGAGGGCGGCCAGCGACTGGGCGACGGCCTCGTCCTTCGGGACGGTCCGGGTTTTGAGGGCGATGACGAGGGCGTCGTGGGCCGGGAGGGCGAGGTCGGCGGGCGGGGTGCCGAAGTAGAGCAGGGTGCGCAGGCCGTGGCGGTGCAGGGCGACGGCGACGTCGGTGGCGCCGGTGAAGTCGTCCGCGATGGCGCCGATCACGGGCGCCCGCCCTGGAGGAGGGCCTTCAGGTGGGCGGCCGCGGTGTGCGGGCCGGAGATCACCGGGCGGCCGAGGCCGGCGGCGAGCTCGCGGGCCGCGGGGGCCAGGGAGTACTGGGCCAGCAGCACGGCGTCCACGTGCGGGGCGTGGCGGGCACAGGTCTCGCGCAGGGCGCGGACGAGCACCTCGGGGTCGGTGACCTGGAAGGCGTCGGGGCTGACGGCGCCCGACACGTACACGCCGTCCGCGGCCTGCTTCAGGCGGGCCATGGAGTCGGCCAGCGCCTCGTCGAAGCTGGCCACGACCAGCACGTGCCGGTAGCCCCTGGTGGTGACCTCGGCGAACGCGGCGTCGTCGGGGGCCAGCACGGGCACCCCTTCGCCGGCCGAGCGGGCGGCTTCGCCGTACAGGGAGCAGGTGAGGAGCACGCCGTCGGCCCCCGAGGAGACGGCGTAGCGAATGAGGGCGGACATGCGCGGGCTCGGGCCGCCGGTGCGGGCGTCGGCCAGCAGCTTGTCGTCGAGGAGGTTCCACGGCTCGGCT
Organism: Nonomuraea typhae; assembly: GCF_009760925.1. GTDB lineage: Bacteria > Actinomycetota > Actinomycetes > Streptosporangiales > Streptosporangiaceae > Nonomuraea > Nonomuraea typhae. The sequence goes on along the minus strand of NZ_VRLV01000005.1, from coordinate 670,854 downwards.
TCGGGGAAGACGTCGGCCAGGCCGGTGACGGCGGGGGCGATCGCGGCGGGGGTGGCGCTGATGAGCGCGACGCGGGTCATCCGGCCAGCTCCTCGATCCAGCCGAGCCCGTCGAGGGTGCGGTCGCGGGGTTCGTACTCGCAGCCGATCCAGCCTTCGTAGCCGCCGGCGCGGATGGCGGCGAAGACCGCGGGCCAGCCGATCTCGCCGGTGCCGGGCTCGTGCCGGCCGGGCGGGTCGGCGACCTGGTAGTGGAGGGTGTACGGCTGCAGCTCACGCACCTTGGTGATCAGGTCGCCCTCGTCGATCTGCGCGTGGTACAGGTCGAGCAGGACGCCGACGTGCCCGGCGTCGAGCGCCTCGGCGATGGCGGCGGCCTCGGCCTGCGTCCGCAGGACCCGGCCGGGGTTGTCACGCCGGTTCTGGGCTTCCAGCACGAGGCTGACGCCGCTGCCGGACGACTGATCGGCGGCCCAGGCGAGGTTGGTGATCAGGCGGGCGTAGGCGCGTTCCTGGCTGACGCCCTCGGGGCGGGCGCCGGCCCGGACGTGGACGAGGCCGGCGTCGAGCACGAGCGCGTACTCCATCGCCCGCTCGAAGCCGTCGCGGAAGCCGTCGGCGCGGCAGGCGTCGGCGTCGGCCGGGGTGTTGATGAGCACCTGTTTCAGCCCGGCCGCGCGCAGGAGGCCGTCGAGCTTGACGGGGTCGTGGTCGTAGGGCGAGGCGTACTCGACGCCCTCGAACCCGGCGGCCGCGGCGGCGTCGAAGCGGGCCTCGAACGGCAGCTCGGTGAACAACCACTTCAGGTTCGCGGCGAAGCGCATGGGCGGGACCTCTATCCGGCGTGTTCGGGGTTGACCGTGAAGGCGGGGGCGCGGCCGTTCAGGACGTCGATGACCGCTTGGGCGGCCATCTGCCCGGACCGGGCGCGGGACTCGGTGGTGGCGGCGCCGATGTGCGCGGTGACGATCACGTTGTCCAGCTCGCGCAGGCGGCTGCCGGCGGGCAGCGGCTCGACCTCGACGACGTCGAGCGCGGCGCCGGCCAGCTCGCCGCGGCTCAGCGCGCTCGCCAGCGCGCCCTCGTCGACGACCCCGCCTCGGGAGGTGTTGATGAGGTACGCCGTGGGCTTCATCAGGGCGAGGGCGGCGGCGTCGATGAGGTGGTGGGTGGAGGCGTCGAGGAAGATGTGCAGGCTGATGAAGTCGGCGCGGCGCAGCAGTTCCTCCAGGGGGACGGCCTGGATGCCGGCTTCGCGGGCGTAGTCGTGGTCGAGGTTGGGGTCGTGGGCGAGCACCTCCATGCCGAGCACGGCGCCCAGCTCGGCCACCGCCTTGCCGATGGCGCCCAGGCCGACGATGCCGAGCGTGGCGCCGGCCAGTTCCCTGCCGCTGGGCTGTTCCCAGCCGCCGCTCTTCACGCTCTGGATGTTCTGGGGCAGCAGGCGGGCGCAGTTGAGCATGAGGGCGAGCGTGTGCTCGGCGACCGCGCGCCGGTTGACGCCGGGCGTGGGGCAGACGGCGATGCCGCGGGCGGTGGCGGCGGGCACGTCGATGTTGTCGTAGCCGACGCCGGTGCGGCCGAGGACCTTGAGGCGGGGCGCCGCGGCCAGCACCTCGGCGGTGAAGGCGTCGGTGCCCGCGACGATTCCGTCGGCCTCGCGCACCAGGTCGGTGAGCGGCTCGTGGCGGTCGGCGAACGAGGAGTGGACCACCTCGAAGCCTTCCTCCCTGAGCAGGCGGTCGACGTGGTCGCCGGGGCGCAGCCAGGCCGTGGTCACGAGGACGCGCATCGAAGATCCCTTCTCTTAGAATATATTATATCTATCAATTCTATAGTCAAACTCTTGAGATAATCGGCTGCGACGAGAGGAAGCGTGATGTCCGAGGCCCGCAAGAAGAAGCAGCCCCTTGCCGACCAGATGTACGAGGTGCTGCTCGACCAGTTCATGACCGGCCGGCGGGCCCCCGGATCGCCACTCAACATCGGCGCCCTCTCACGCGAGCTCGACGTCAGCCAGACCCCGCTGCGCGAGGCCCTGGCCCGGCTCGAGCACACCGGGCTGGTGGTGCGCGAGGCGCTCAAGGGCTACCGCGTCGCGCCGGTGTTCACCGACCGGGAGATCGGCAAGCTGATGGACGCCCGGATGGTCCTGGAGCCGGCGCTGGCCTACGAGACCTGCCGGCGCACCACCCCCGAGTTCCTGGAGGAGCTGCTGGGGTCGGTCGAGGAACTGGAGCGCTCGGTCGGGCTGGCCGACACCGACACGGTTTCCTTCCGCTCCTACTGGGCGGCCGACGACCGCTTCCACGGCCTGATCGCCCAGCAGTGCGACAACCCCTTCCTGGAGACCGCCTACCGCTCGCTCAACGGGCAGGTCCAGCGCTTCCGGCTGTTCTCCCGCATGGGCAACACCGGCGCCGCGTTCGCCGCCAGGGAGCACCGCGCGATCTACGACGCGCTGGCCGAGGGCAACCCGGAGATCGCCTCCATCCGGATGCGCGAGCATCTCGAGAACGCCAACAAGCGCAGGAAACAGCAGCCGGTCGCGGCGGCCCGCTAGACGGCCTCCTCGACCACCTCCTCCCGCCCCTCCTTCGTGTAGAGCTGGAGGAAGGAGACGATCCCCGCCAGCGCCGCCACGATGCACATCCACTCGGCGAACGGGCCGCCGAAGAACGACGTGAGCCCCGGGCTGGCCGCCAGGATGCCGACGACCTGGAAGAACGTCACGGCCACGCCGCCGAGCACGAAGGTGATCAGCAGCAGCCGGAAGACGGTGAGCAACAGCTTGTACATCCCTGCCTCCTTTAGAAGGGAACCCAGACCAGGCTCAGGGCCACGACGATCCCGGCGAGGAACGAGGGCACCAGGTAGTACCCGATCACCGGTTTGAAGATCTTGACCGGATCGCTGCCGGAGATCCCCGCGGCGACGTAGAGGGGGGCGGCGCCGGGCGGCGAGCACCCCTCCGCGCTGGCCCAGACGATGAGGGCGGCGTAGGCCAGGTGCGGCGGGATGCCGGCGCTGGTCAGCGCCAGGAACCCGACCGAGCCGACCGCCGCGATGGTGGCCGTGGTGCTCAGCGGCCCCGAGACCAGCAGGACGATCAGGCCCACGACCATCACCATGACCAGCGTGGGCACGCCCTGCATGCGCGCGATGAACGGGGCCAGTTGCTCACCCAGGCCCAGCGTGGACAGCGCCTCCGAGGCGGCGAACGCCGAGACCATGGTCAGGCCGACCACGGCGAACTTGGGGCTGATCTCGCCGAGCATGTCCCACCACGCGGCGGGCCGGCGCGGCAGCCTCTTCCAGCCGACGATCACGCCGACGACCAGCATGAAGATGGGCAGCCAGAACAGCACGGGAATGGTGTCGGCGGCGTCCTCGCCGATCCGGTCCACGACCCACTGGGCGGTCGCGCCGGCCGTGGCCAGGATCGGGATCGCGACCGCGGCCAGCACCAGCAGCGAGGGCCAGCCCGCCCGCAGGGTCGCGCGGAGCGGGTGGACGTCGTCCGGGTCCATGCGGTCGACCCCGCGCCGCCGTACGATCACGTAGGCGATGATCAGCCGCATGATCACGGTCCAGGTGGCGACGACGAACATCGGCACGATCATCTGGTCGGCGTTCAGCACCGGCGCGACCGTCGGGGCGGCCAGCAGCAGGAAGAACGCGCCGCTGAACGGGAAGACGGCGCCGACGCCCGCGTTGCCCGAGATGACCAGGGCGGCGGTGTCGCCGCTGGTCTTGGAACGTTTCATCCACGGGATGGCGATGGAGCCGATGGTGGCGGCGATGGCGGCGCCGTTGTGCGCCACGGCCCCGAACGCGCCCGAGCCGACCGTCGCGGCGTAGAGCGCGCCACCGCGGCGGCGGCCCAGCATCGAGCTGAGGATGTCGATCAGCCTGCCGATCAGGCCGATCCTGGTCAGCAGCTCGCTGACGAAGACGAAGGCCAGGGCGGCGTAGGTGACCTCGGATTTCATGCCTTCGACGAGGCTGTTCCAGGCCACCGCGGGCGCGTTCAGCCCGGCGAAGGCGGCGCAGGCCAGGAAGCCGACGAACATGGACTCGGCGATGTTGCGCTTGAAGACGACGTTCCAGATGACGATCACGGCGATGAACGCGGCCAGCGCGAAGATGGCGTTCACGGTTGGGGGTGCTCCTCACTGTGCCGGAGGATAGTACAGCCGTAATGGCGATGAAATACTATAGCGATGTTCTGTGCAGTCTCCCTGGCCGAGCACGCAGCGTCAAGACCCCTTCGGCTACCGTGTGCAGGCATGACCACGGAAAGAGTCGGTCCGCCGCTCGTCGCGGACGAGCGCGAGATGTTGCGCGCGCACCTGGATTTCCATCGCGCCACCCTGGCCATGAAGTGCGACGGCCTGACCGACGAGCAGTTGCGGCGGCGCTCCATGCCGCCGTCCACCTTGTCGTTGCTGGCGCTCGTGCGGCACATGGCCGAGGTGGAGCGGCACTGGTTCCGGCGGGTGACCGGGGGCGAGCAGGTGCCGATGGTGTGGTCGGCGGAGATGTTCGACTTCCAGTCCGCCTACGACGCCGGAGCCTCCACGCGTGCCGAAGCCTTCGCGGCGTGGGAGGCGGAGGTCGGGCACGCCCGGCGGATCGAACGGGAGGCTGCCTCGCTGGACGTGACCGCCTACAACGCCCGATGGGAGGCGGACGTCTCGCTGCGGATGGTGATGTTGCACCTGATCCACGAGTACGCCCGGCACAACGGGCACGCCGACTTCCTGCGTGAGGCGATCGACGGCACCGTGGGAGCGTGAGGCCATGCTGATGCTGACCCAGTCGGAGGTCGAGCGGTTACTCGCCCCCGCCGACTACATCGACCTCGTCCAGGACGCCTTCGCCGCCTACGCCCGCGGGCAGACGCTGCCCAGCCGGCTGGCGCACCTGGACAGCCCGCCGGGCGAGTTCCACATCAAGGCCAGCGGCCACGGGGGCGTCGTCGCGGTCAAGATCGGGGCCTGCTTCTACGACCGGCCCGCCACGCTGGGGCTGCCGAGCATCGTCGGGGTGATCGCGCTCTTCGACTCCGCCACCGGCCAGCCGGTGCTCTTCCTGGAGTCGGCCACCGTCACCCGCCTGCGGACCGCGGCCGCCACGGCCGTCGCCGTACGTCATCTCGCTCGTCCCGACGCCGCGACGCTGGCCGTGCTGGGCCTGGGGGCACAGGCGGCCAGCCACATCACCGCGATCCAGGCGGTTCGCGATATTTCACGAATCGTGGTGTGGGGGCGGGACCCGGAGAAGACCGCCCGCTTCGCCGCTCTTCACGGAGCCGAGCCCGCGCCCTCCCCCGCCGCGGCCGCCGCCGCGGCCGACGTGATCGTCACTCTGACGCCGGCCACCGCGCCCTTCCTCGCCCTTTCCGACGTACGGCCCGGCAGCCTCGTGGCCGCGATCGGCTCCGACGCCCCGCACAAGCGCGAGCTCCACGACGACCTGCTGGCCGGAGCGGTCCTCGTCACCGACGTCACCCACCAGTGCGCCGACGTGGGCGAGCTGCACCACCGGCCGCACACGCCCGTCCGCGCCGAACTGGGCGAGGTGATCACCAAGGCCAAGCCGGGCCGCCTGACGGCGGAGGAGATCATCGTGTTCGACTCCACCGGAACCGCCGTCCAGGACGTGGCCGCCGCCGAGGCGTTGTACCGGGCGGCGGTCGCCGCGTCGGCAGGGACCTCGCTGCCCCTTTGGGAGTGAAAGCTAGAGTTGCCCAATGCTGCTCACCGTCGCCCCTGCCACGCCCGAAGACGGAGATGTCCTGGGCGAGATCCACGCCGAGTCCTGGAAGGTGGCCTACGCCCCCTTCTTCGACCCGGCCTTCGCCGAGGAGAACGTGGCCGACCGCCGCACCCGCTGGCACGCGCGCATCGGCGCGGGCGACGACTCGATCCTCCTCGGGCTGGCCGACGGCCGCCCGCTGGCCCTGTCGTACTTCGGGCCCTCCCAGACCCGGCCCGGCCTGGCCGAGATCCACGGGTTCTACGCCCACCCCGACGGCTGGGGCAGCGGCATCTCCCAGACGCTCATGGACGCCACGCTGGCCCGGCTCAAGGAAGCCGGATACACGCGGGCGCACCTGTGGACGCTCCGGGACACCCCGCAGTCGCGCCGCTTCTACGCCAAGTGCGGGTTCACCGAGAGCGACGCCGTGCGCGACCACGACTTCGGCGACGGGAACCCGCTGGCCCAGGTGGAGTTCGAGATCGATCTCTGAACCGGCTATGCCGAGGGTGCGGTCGAGGCGTGGACGATGCGGAGCTGATCGCGGGTGAACCAGGGATGGGCCGGCTCGCGGTCGAGTTGCTTGTAGAGCAGGACGGCGTTGAGGACCGCCACCGCCACGAAGAACAGCTGAACGACCAGGGCCACCACGTCGTCCGCCGTGGAGATCCCCTCCGTGACCATGAGCAGCGCCGTGCCCAGGGTGAGCGCCCCCATGACCCCCTGGAGCACGTGCGAGGCCCTCCGGCCTTTGCCGCGGTGGAGAAGGATGACCACCACGAGCACCCACACGGCCTGCAACGCCTGGCCGACCATCACCGCCCGGTTCACGAGCACATCCTCCTTCGCCAGCTCCCCCACCATCAGGGTCCCGAGCGCGAAGAGCGTGAAGGAGAGGACCTGGAACCAGTGCAGTGCGACGACCGCTTTCACTAATCCGGGCATCCGTCTTTTCATGAGAATCTCCCTCTTTCTTGAGGTACGGCGAGGCGCCTGCGCCGCTTCACTTCCGCGAACGGCACGCCGACCAGGAACAGCCCGGCGACGACGCCCACGGGGCCCAGGGCCGGCGCCCAGCAGAGGGCGACCACGGTCATGGCTGAGTACTCGGTGACGGTGAATCTGGACATGTCGCCGTTCCTCCGGAATGGACTGCCTTGTGCGCCAAGGCTGTCGTTCCGGGCTTGCAGCGCCGTCTCACCCGCGTTTCACGGCCGGTCGGCGGCCAGCCAGGCGAGCGCTTCGAGGCCGGGCATGAAGCAGTACTCGCCGCCGCGGATGGTGATGAAGTCCGGCAGCCCGGCCAGGCGCCTGCGCAGCGGCTTGCCGGGGATGGTGAACGTCGCGGGCCCGTCGTGCAGGCTGACCAGCGGATCGGTCTCATCGCCCAGCTCGACGAAGTCGCCGTTGTTGATCCACGCCTGATGGATGAACTCGAACTGGCGCACCAGACTGGCCCCCATGAAGATGAAGATCAGCCCGCGCTCGGCCCCGTCGTCCTCGATCTGCCCCTCCGGCAGAAGGGGGCCGTAGATGGCGCCACGGCGTACCATCCGGTGAATCCTGGCGTCGACGATGCTGCTGCCGCTGAGCGAATCACGAGGATTGACCCGGCGGATATGAGCACCGCGCGGCACCCGAAGGCCGTCCGGGTCGTCGCCGAGATAGGCGAAGTCGTTGTTGCGGTGCGGATCCGCGCCGAGCTCCGGATCGTCCCGCTCCGGCGCCAGCGCGAGCGGCGCCCCGCTGCGCCACCGGCCGACGATCTTCGCGGCGAGCAGCTCCTCGTCCTCCGGGCCGCGGGCCTGCTCCTTCAGGTAACGCCGGAACCCGGCGACATCCGTGGCGACCTGGCGGAAAGCGAGGAACGTGCCGTTGCGGCCAAGGATCTCCGGGTACGGCATGGCCGGCACCTGGCCCGACTCGTCCTCATAGCCGAGGATGAACTCGCCCGGCATGACCGGATCCTGGCCGGGCAACGCCTCGATGCCGCTGCCCATGACGTACGGGCCGCCGATCCCCTCCAGGAACCCGAAGTGCTCACGGCCGTCGGGCGGGATGTAGACGTCACACCGGTAGAGCTGGGACAGGCCCTTGAGCCCCGCCGCGATGGCCAGCGGCTCGGCCAGCCCCGCTGCCTCCCTCGAGATGATCACCACCCCGATGTGGACCTGGCCGGTGCCCATCGGGGCGACCCAGCGGGCCGGGTCGCTGGCGCCGATGTCGCCCAGCACGTCCTTGCGGGCGGCCATGCCGTACCGGAACTCCTGCGGGAAGCTCGCCAGGGACTCCTCGGGCACGCCGAGCGCGGCCAGCCCGGTGTAGGTGAAGACGATGTTGAAGGTGAAGGGGCGCGGCTCGTCCATGTGCGTGGCCGAGGTGACGGCGGGCAGCACCTCGCGCAGCGCCCGCCTGGCCGCGGCCGCGTCGTCGATCCGGTACAGCAGGTACACGCCCTCGCACACGCCCGGCCTGGGGCGCAGCACCGTGCCTTGGATGTCGCCGAGGTCGAGCCGCGGCTCCGGGCGGGCGCTCATCACTGGATGGTGTCGAGGAGGTCGTTGAGGGAGGTCAGCGCCTTCTGCCCGCGGGCGATGTCACGTACGGTGGCCTGCTCGTTGGAGCCGTACCAGACGCTGGCCTCCACCTGGTATTTGGCGATGTAGTCGAGTGCGCCCGGCGCCTGCAGACCGGGGTAGCCCTCGGCCACGTCGGTGAACATGTAGTCGATCCACGGGGTGGCGAACTTGATGACGTCCACGACGTACGGCTTGAACTCGTCGCTGTAGGAGGCGGCGAACAGGATCTGCGTGTCGTCGTTGATCAGGGCGACGCGCAGGTCGTGCACCGTGCCCAGGCGACCCTCCCAGTAGGCGGCCTCGACCTGGGCCTTCTTGGCCCGTTCGCGGAAGATGGCGGCGCCGCCCGGCTTGAGCGGCGCGACCAGGGTGAACTCGGCCTTGTTGCCGACCCGCAGGCCCACGCCGTCGGTCTGGCGGCGGCACGGCTGGGTCCACTTGGCGATGTCCTCGGCACTAACCTCCGCCGAGATCGGCACATAGTCGGACATAAGATCATCCTTCTTTCTCGCTGCTGGGAAATAGCTCGGAGACGGCCTGCGGCTCCTGCCGTACCTGACCGTTGAGGCCGTGGCGTTCGACGGACGAGCGCCGGTAGACCTCTTTGCGGATGCGTTGCAGGGATCCGACCGGGACATGCTCGGCAGGGCAACGCCAGGGCGTGAACGAGACGCGGTCGGCCGCCGCCAGATTGCCCTCGCCGCCGATGTCCTGGCGCGGGAACCGGATCCTGGCCACGGTGACGAACGGCGAAAGGGCCTCCGGCCACTCGACCGTGAGATCGTCGATCGGCATCTCCTCCAGCGAGGTGCAGAGCTGCACCTGGAAGTCGAACTCCGCCCCGTGCCCGGCCAGCTCGGCCACGAGCGCGGGCCGGAACACCTCCTCCTGAGCCGCCGGATCCAGATCGCGGACCTCGACCGCCTCCGCCGACGCCTCCGTCGGCCGGACCCGGAGCTTGGCGATGTAGTCGCCGTGCCGTACCGCGGCCATCGACCAGAACGTCGACAGCAGCAGGTTCTGCCAGCGCGCCTGCGCGCTGATCCGGAGCAGGGCGCCGAGCTCCTCCCACGCCCAGTCCTCCGGCTCCAGCGCGCCGTAGCCGGTGACCCAGTCGTAGTACAGCTGACGGGCTCCCCTTTTCCCGCCGGAACGGTACTTGGGCAGATCGATGAAAGCCTTGGCCAGGAACCGGTAGTGGCGAGCGGTGTTGCAGAAGAAGACCGGGCCGTTGATCAGGTTGAAGTCCATGGTCCGGCTCTGCCGCTCGTCGGGCAGCGTGGTCTCCCCCTCGACGCCGAACACCTTGATCGCCATGCCGACCACGTGCCCCAGGGAACGGTCGGCGCCCAGGTGCGACAGGCCGTTGGAGTAGCGCACCACGAGGTCGTGGATCCCCGGCCGCGCGTAGACGCCCTGGGCGTACTCCTCCGGGACGCCGTCGAGGATCTCGAAGGTGCCGCGGACCAGGCCATAAGCCTTGGCATGCGCGAAGCGGACCGCGCGGTCCTCGCCTTCGGCACGCACCGAGTTCCGCTCGAACTCCATGATGATGTCGATGACCTCCTGCTGGCTTTCCTCGAAACCAGGCTCAGGAGGCTCGACGTCGGGCGAGTATCTGATCGGACGCATGACTACATAGTGTAGTCAATGCGCGACATAGAGCGACGGAGGCTAGAGGTTGCGGCTGATGACCAGGCGCTGGATCTGGTTGGTGCCTTCGAAGATCTGCATGATCTTGGCTTCGCGCATGTAGCGCTCGACCGGGAAGTCCCGCGTGTACCCGTACCCACCGAACACCTGCACCGCGTCCGTGGTCACCTTCATGGCCGCGTCCGTCGCCACCAGTTTGGCCACCGACGCCTGCCGGCCGTACGGCACGCCGGCGTCCTTGCGGCGGGCGGCGTCCAGGTAGGTGGCGCGGGCGGAGTCCACGGCGGCGGCCATGTCGGCCAGGACGAAGGCGAGGCCCTGGTGATCGATGATCTTGCGGCCGAAGGTGGTGCGTTCCTTGGCGTAGGCCACGGCGGCGTCCAGGGCGGCCTGGGCGAGGCCGGTGGCGCAGGCGGCGATGCCCAGGCGGCCGGAGTCCAGGGCGCTGAAGGCGATCTGGAGGCCCTGGCCTTCGGAGCCCAGCAGGCGGTCTTCGGGCAGGATGGCGCCGTCCCAGTGGGCGGTGGTGGTGGGGATGGCGTGCAGGCCCATCTTCTCCTCCGGGCGGCCGAAGGTGAGGCCGTCGGCGGTGCCGGGGGCGAGGAAGCAGGAGATGCCCCGGCTGCCTTCGCCGGTGCGGGCGAACAGCGCATAGAAGTCGGCGATGCCGCCGTGCGTGATCCACGCCTTGGTGCCGGTGATGCGGTAGCCGTTCTCCACCTTCTCGGCCTTGCAGGTCAGGGCTCCGGCGTCGGATCCGGCCTGGGGCTCGGAGAGGCTGTAGCCGCCGATCTGGTGTCCGGCCAGCATGTCGGGCAGCCACCGGTCGATCTGCTCGCGCGTGCCGTACTCCTTGAGCGGGAAGCAGGCGAGCGTGTGGACGCTCACGGCGACCGCGACGGCGGCCCAGCGTGCGGCGAGCTCCTCCAGGACCTGCAGATAGACCTCGTACGGCTGGCCGCCCCCGCCCAGTTCCTCGGCATAGGGCAACCCCAGAAGCCCCACCTCACCCAATTTCGCGAAAAGTCCGGTTGGGTAGGTCTCCGCCCGCTCGTGCTCCTCCACGCGGCTCAGCAACTCTTTGTCGGCCAGCGAGCGGGTCAGGTCGAGCAGGTCGTACGCGTCCTGCGTGGGCAGGAGGCGGGATACGGCCACGTGTGTCTCCGATCTCAGAGTCCGGCCAGGACCTTGCGGGCGCGCTCACGGAATTCCGCGACCCGGGCGAGCTTGATGTCCTCGTACCCGCGGATCATGTCAGGCAGCGCGGCGATGTCGGCGACCGCTTCGGATGACGTGCCCGCGGCGAGGGCCTGGCGCACCAGGGTGCGGTATTCGTGGATGAGCTCCCGCTCGACCCGGCGGACATGAGCGTAACCGAAGGGGTCCAGGGCGGTCCCCCGCAGGAACCGGGCGGCACGCAGCGTGCGGAAGACCGGCTTGGCGGTACGGCGGAGCTTGATCTTCCGCTTCATGCCCAGGGCGCGCAGGACCGGCGGGTGCAGCAGGACCGCGACCTTGTCCGCCGGGTCGAACTCCTGCTCCAGGTGGAGACGGGCCACCTCGTACTCGTCCTTGTAGGCCATGAGCTTGTACAGGCCCTTGGCGTAGGCGACGGCGACGCTCTCGTCGGCGGCCAGCTCGGCCACCTGCCGCACGTCGTCGGCGTAGGTGCGCGCGTAGTCGGCGTTCTGGTAGGCGGCCAGGTCGCCGGTGCGCAGGTCGACGATCTCGGCGAACGTCTTGGGCTTCTCCTCGGCGGGCCGGTGCAGCGCGGCGGCGCGGCCGTGGGCGAAGGCGGCGAGGTTCTTCTCGACGGCCGCGCCGTTGAGGCGGATCGCCTCCTCGATGGCCTCGGCGCCGATCGGGATGCAGCCGTGCTGGTAGGCGGCGCCGATGAGCAGCATGTTGGCGGGCATGTGGTCGCCGAAGAGCTCTTCCGACAGCGTCTGGGCGTCGAGGTACAGGTTGTCGTGCGTGACGGACTCGATGCGCTCCAGCGCGGCCTGCGCGCCCGGGAGCGCGGCCCGGCCGGTGACCATCTCGGCGGTGGGGACGAGCGCGGTGTTGACGACCGCGACGGTCCGGTCGGCGGCCAGCACCCCGAGGTTGCCGTCCGCGGCGGCGCCGAGCAGGTCGAAGCCGATCAGGACGTCGGCCTTGGTGGCCTTGACCGCGCCGGTGATGGGCTCGGGCGAGATGCGCACGTCGCTGATGACCGGTCCGCCCTTCTGGGCGAGGCCGGTCTGCTCGAGCCCGGCGGCGTGCCGGCCGTCGAGGTGGGCGGCCATCTGGATGATCTGGGAGACGGTGACGACGCCGGTGCCGCCGATGCCGGGCATGCGCAGCGTGACGGCGCCGGTGAAGCGGCGTACGGGCTCGGGCAGGCCGGCGGGCGGCGCGGGCAGCGGCTTGCGCTTGCGCGGGCCGGGCTCGACCAGCAGGAACGAGGGGCAGTCACCCTTGAGGCAGCTCAGGTCGGAGTTGCACGACGGCTGGTGGATACGGGTCTTGCGCCCGAACTCGGTCTCCACCGGCTGGACGGACAGGCACGTGGACTTGTCCCCGCAGTCGCCGCATCCTTCGCAGACCCGTTCGTTGATGACGACCAGCTCCGCCGGGGTGGGCAGTTTGCCGCGCTTGCGGAGCCTGCGTTCCTCGGCGGCGCACCGGTCGTCGTGGATCAGCACGGTCACCCCGTCGAGAGCGGCCAGTTCGCGCTCGGTGTCGGCGAAGGCGTCGCGGTGCCGTACCGACGCGATCGGATCGAGGCGCACCCCCCGGTAGGCGGCGGGGTCGGCGGTGGTGATCACCACGCGGCGCACGCCCTCGATGGCCAGCCAGCGGGTGAGCTCGGGGATGCCCAGGCGGCCCTCGGCGCGCTGGCCGCCGGTCATGGCGACGGCGTCGTTGTAGAGCAGCTTGTACGTCATGGACACCCCGGCGGCCACCGCGGCCCGGATCGCCAGGGAGCCGGAGTGGTGGAAGGTGCCGTCGCCGAGGTTCTGCACGAAGTGGCGGTCGTCGGTGAAGGGCGCCAGCCCGATCCACTGGGCGCCTTCGCCGCCCATCTGGGTGAGGCCGAGCTGGGTGCCGCGGCCGTCGCCGTCCAGCGCGATCATGGCGTGACAGCCGATGCCGACGCCGACCAGCGTGCTGTCGTCGGTGCGGGTGGAGATGTTGTGCGGGCAGCCCGAGCAGAAGTACGGCGTGCGGGCGGCGACCAGCGGCAGCATGCGCGGCTTGCGCGCGGACGCGGCCCCGGCGCCGATCCCGAGCGCCTTGGCCACGTCGGCGGCGCCGACCGTCCCCCGCAGCGGCAGCAGGCCGCGCACCTTGGGCGCCTGCCCGCTGCCGTACAGCACGGCCTTCAGGTGGTTCTCCAGGAACGGCACCTTGTCCTCGACGACCAGCACCTCCTCCAGGCCGTCGAGCATGCCCAGGAGCTCGTCGCGGTCCAAGGGGTACGGCATGCCGATGCGGATGAGCCGGATGCCCAGGTCTTCGGGGTCCGCGGAGCAGTCGGCCAGGGCGCGCTGGACGGCGGCGAGAGCCGTACCCGAGGCGACGATGCCGAGGCGGGCCGAGGAGGCGTCGAAGACGACGCGGTTGAGCCCGGCGGCGCGGGCGTAGGCGCGGGCCAGGTCGAGGCGGCGGGTGAGCAGGTCGTATTCGGCGTCGAGCGAGGCGGGGCCGACCAGCGTGGGCGGCGGGGTGTCGGCGCGCTCGGCGGCGGGCACCGCCGGGCGCAGCGTGCCCAGGTCCACGGTGGCGGAGGCGTCGGCCACGTCGGCGACGATCTTCAGCCCGACCCAGAGGCCGCTGGCGCGGGACATGGCCACGGCGTGCAGGCCGAACTCGACGATCTCGGCGACGCTGCCGGGCGCCAGCAGCGGCATGCACAGGCTCTGGCACATCGGCTCGCACGAGCTGGGCACGGTGGACGACTTGCTGCCCGGGTCGTCGCCGATCCAGGCGACGGCGCCGCCCTTGGCCGCGGTGCCGGCGACGTTGGCGTGCCGGATGGCGTCGGCGGCGCGGTCGAGGCCGGGGTTCTTGCCGTACCAGAAGCCGGTGACGCCGTCGTGGCGGCGGCCGGGCGCGGCGTGGAGCAGCTGGGTGCCGGCGACGGCGGTGGCGGCGAGCTCCTCGTTGAGCCCGGGCTGGAAGACGACGCCGACGGGGTCGAGGTGCCGGGCGGCGCGGGCCATCTCGAGGTCGACTCCGCCCAGGGGCGAGCCCTGGTAGCCGGAGACGAAGACGCGGGTGTCGAGGCCGCGCTCCTCGTCACTGCGGCGCTGTTCCAGCGTGAGCCGGACCAGTGCCTGGATGCCCGAGAGGAGCACGCGCCCGTCGCGAGCCGTGTACTTGTCGTCCAGCGTCACCATGGGAAGAGTGCAGCAATTCACATGCCACTTGCACAAGCATTGGGCGACATAATGCGATAAAGACGCAAATTGTTTGCGACGCCGGGCTTCTCGTGAAGGCTGGTTTGCGTGAGGAGCACCCGTGACCGAGATCGACGAAATAGACCACCGGCTGCTGCGCCTGCTGCGCGAGGACGGCCGACGGACGTTCTCCGAGATGGCCGGCGACGTGGGCCTTTCCGTGGCCGCCGTGAAGCGCCGGGTGGACCGGCTGCGCGAGAGCGGCGTGATCACCGGGTTCACCGTGCAGGTGGACTACGCCAAGCTCGGCTGGGCCATCGAGGCGTTCACCGAGGTCAGGTATTCGGGCGCCACCCCGGTCAGCGAGATCCTCCGCTCGACCACCGCCGTCCCGGAGATCCAGGCGGTCTTCACCATCGCCGGCGACCCCGACGCGCTCATCCACATCCGGGTGCGCGACCTCGACCACCTGCAGCAGATCATCGACGGGCTGCGCAGGACGGGCAACGTCACGGGCACCAAGACCCTCATGGTCCTGGGCTCCTGGACCCGTGACACCGTCCGCGCCCCGCGCAGGGGTTTCACGTGAGGACGGGCGTGGTCTGCGCCGAGACGATCCGCCACCCCTCGCCGTCCTCGGCCACCACGTAGGTCAGCCAGCCCTCGGTGGCGTGGAAGGAGTCGTCCGACTCTCTCTCGTCGTGCACGAACTTCTTCACGCCCACGACCGCCACGTCCGGACGGACGAACCGGATGTCGGTCACCTCGACCGTGGTGCGCACCTGGGCCAGCGGCGTGGCCAGCGCCGCCCGCATGGCCTGCCCGATGGCGTCCCTGCCCAGCACCCGGCGTCCGCCGAAGTTCACGATGCTGGCGTCGCCGGCGTGCAGGGCCAGGAAGGGCTCGGGGTCGTTCTGGTGACGCGAGGCGTCCTCGACCAACTGGCGGATGGCGGCTTCTGCGCTCATGACTCATCATCTCCTTAATCGGAGCGTCGCGCTCCGGTTAGGACTTTAGACCGGAGTGATACGCTCCGCAAGTGGCGCGCAGAGTTGCCTACATCGTCGGGATCGCCGTGCCCGTGAAGGAGTTCCGGGCGGCGCTCGGAGAAGGGCTGCGGGTGCTCAGGGAACTGCGGCCCGGCCAAGTGGTCGTGGTCGCCGACGACCCGGGCCTCGACGTGGCCGGGCTCCCCGGCGTGCTCTGGGTGCGCCGCGACAAGCCCGAGCACATGGATGAGGGGCCCGGCACGCGGCCGGGCCCCTCATAGGGCGGTTACTGGACGGTTATCTTGTCGACCTCGACGGTGATGCCCCGCACCTGCGGAGTCGACGTGGCGGTCGTGACCGAGCCGACGCCGTTGGCGACGCCGCGCACCCGCAGCGAATAGGTCAGGCTGCCGCCGGGGGCGCCCGGGGTGCTGGTGACCCGGAGGTCGGTCGTCGGCGGACCGGTGATCTGGCCGCCGGCCGTACCCTCGTCGTTCTCCGCGCCCACGGTCAGGCCGAAGCCGGCCGGCGGGTTGCCGGGCAGGTTGGCCGGGTCGTAGGTGAAGGAGATGTCCTCGGAGCCGTTGACGCCGATCCACTGCTGGAAGACCTTCTGGCTGGTCGTGCCGAACAGGTTGACCCGCCATTCCAGCACCAGCCAGGTCAGCACGCCGTCGGTGAGCGTGGCCGCGTAGATGCCGGGCGCGCCGGTGCCGTCCAGGTCCGTCCAGTAGGAGGCCAGGACGTTGTTCGGGCGGGCCGGATCCGGCAGGTTCTGCGGCTGGAAGGTGATGTCCTCGCTGCCGGTGGTGCCGCCGACGACGGCGTAACCGTTGGAGGTCACGCCGATGCGGTTGTAGCTCTTGCCGGCGAAGACGTACGGCGGGACGGTGAAGTTGAGCGCCTGCTCGTCACCGATCGGCACCGGGGTGACGCCGAACAGGTCGAGCGGCAGATAACCGGCGGGGCTGGCGCCGGGGGCGATGCCGGGCCGGTCGGGCTGGCGGGCGGCCAGCGTCTGCTTGGTCGTGGCGCTGTGGTCGCCGACCTGCGTGGCGCCGGTGACGCCGTTGACCCGCAGCTTGGACCGGTCGACCGTGGTGAGCGCGGTGACCTCGGCGTCCTCGAGGGTGTTGTTCTGGACGTTGACCGTGCACACCGACTCACCGGTGTTGCGCGGGATGGCGGCCGGCGCGCAGGTCTGCTCGACCGGGACGTTGCCCTCCTTGCGCACGAACGCCACCGGCAGGTGCAGCTCGCGGCTGCCGCCCACCTGCTTGAAGTTGACCTGGCCGAAGTACTGGCCCTCGGCCAGTTCGGGCGCGGCGATCACGATGTTCACCGTGGTGCTGCCGCCACGCGGCACGACCACGAGCGGCGGCACGACGGCGATGGTGGCGCCGTTCACCGTCTTGCCGGTGGCCGTGAACGTCAGCGTCCTGTTGGTGACGTTGGTGAGCTTGCGCTTGGCGGTGATGACGCCGGGCATCGTGGGCGCGTTCACCGACGGCAGGTTGAGGTCGATGCGGTTGAGCACGTCGGTCTCGGCGGCCACGAAGTTCGCGGCGGTCTCGTCCAGCGTGATGCCCGGGTCGCCGGCCTTGGCCAGGTCGATGCGCCCGCCGCCGAAGTCGAACGGGTCGGCCGGGGTGGTCCGGTCCTGCTTGGTGACCTTCGTGGTCGCGGTCGTCTCCAGCGCCGACTTGACCTGTCCAGGAGTGAAGGACGGGTTGAGCGCGAAGACGAGCGCGGCGGCGCCGGCCACGTGCGGCGAGGACATCGAGGTGCCGGCGATCACCTGGTACAGGTTGCCCGGCGGGCCCTCCAGCGGGCTCTCCGGCGTCGGCGTGTGACCGGCCAGGATGTGCAGGCCGGGCGCGGTGACGTCGGGCTTGAGGAAGTCGCCGCCGGGACCGCGCGAGGAGAACGTGGTGATGGCGTCGCCCTGCCACGTCGTCTTGGCGCCCTGCGCCCACGTGGCGGTGGTGCCGGGGTTGGCCGCCAGGAAGGCCAGCAGCGCGTCGCCGTCCGGCTTGTCCAGGTGGACGGTCGGCAGCCAGTGGTTGTCGGTCATGATGTCGAGCGGCGAGGAGTTGTACAGCAGCATGCCGACCGCGCCGCCCTGCTTCACGTTGAAGCCCTTCAGCACGCGGTTCGGGCCGCGCTCACACGCGACGACCTTGCCCGCGAACAACCCCGGCGGAGCCGGCGTCGTGCACAACGCGTTCGAGTACGGCGGCGCCGAGGCGAGCACCACCGGCGCCGGCGTCGGCACACCCGCGGTGACCGTGGAACCGGACACCGTGGCGGTAGCCGTACCGGCGCCCTTGAGCGTGACGGTGGAGCGGAAGGTCCGCGTCTGCGTCGAGGCGGCGACCGTGGTCACCCACGGGCTGACGTGGTTGACGGTGGCGGCGCCGGGGCCGTCGTTGCCCGCCGAGGCCGCGACCAGCACGCCGGCGGCGTACGCGTCGAGGAAGGCCAGCTCGACCGGGTCGCTGTAGGGGTCGGTGCCACCGGAGATCGAGAAGTTGATCACCCGGACGCCGTCCAGGATGGCCCGGCCGACGGCCTGCGCGGAGTCGGAGGGGAAGCAGCCCTCGGCGCCGCAGACCTTGTAGACCGAGACCTGCGCGGCGGGCGCGATGCCGTGGATCGGGCCGCGGCTGATGCCCAGCGGCGTGGCGTTCGCGACGGGGCCGCCGGCCGAGGTGGTGGCCGTGTGGGTGCCGTGGCCGTTGGAGTCACGCGCGGAGTCGGGGTAGACCTCGCCGCCGATGACGACGTTGTAGGTGTCGAGGAACGGCCCGCCGCCGATCAGCTTGTTGTTGCAGGCGAACACGTCGGTCGCGGGGGTCAGCGGGTTGTCGCCGAAGTCGCAGATGCGCGGCGTGCCGTCCTTGGTGGGGCCGGGCGCGGGCAGGTTGCCCGGGTCGGCGAAGGACGGGTGCTCGGGCCAGGCGCCGGAGTCGAGGATGCCGACGTTGACGCCCTTGCCCGAGCTGGGCGCGCCGCCGAGCTGCTTGTAGATCGCCGGGGCGCCGATGAAGGCCGGGCTGGAGTCGGTCAGCATCTTCTCGGGCGCGTCCGACTGGACCGCGGCGACGCCGGGCAGCTTCAGCAGGTTCTTGGCCTGGTTGGCGGGCAGGCGCAGGGCGATGCCGCCGTAGACGACCCTCAGCTTCTGGCCGGCCTTCGCGCTGGGAACGTTCCTGGCGAGGGCCGCGAGGAAGTCGTTCTCCATCTTCTCGATGTGCGTGCCGTACTTCTTGGCGTCGGCGCTGCGCACGTCGAGCGCCTTGCCGGTGACGGAGGGGCTGGTGCCGGGCAGGCCCTTGAGCCCGCCGCGGTACGACGCGAGCGCGTCGTAGTCCAGCTTGACCATCACGCTCACTTCGCCGGCCGCCGTGGCGTTGATCAGGGCGGCGTCGTTCTCGGCGAGCTTGCCGGATGCGGACTTGTCGCCGTCCACCAGTTCGGCGCCGGTGAGCGGGGTGACCTTCCACTTGGCCTTGTCCGCGGGCGGGTCCGCGAAGGCCGGGGGCGTGGCCGTGAGCACCAGCGCGAGGGCCGCGGTGCCGACGGCTAAGCGCCGGGTTACGGATAAGCGAGGATTGCTCGACACTGAGAAACCTCCATGAAGGGGCTGACTTGAGTCCCGCGGGAGGTCTGTCACCCACCCGCCGGATGGCCGGAGGTACCTCGACGACCCTCCCCCGCGGGTGACATGCCAAATGCGGAGCCTAATTCGGGGTGTGGATCTCGCCTAGGGGAGGAAGTTGCCAGCGCTGGCAGTGGCGAGATGGCAGAAGTATCCCTTTCCAGACACGGTGGAGCGCCCCCGGAAGCCGCCGCTCCGGGGGCGCTCGCCAACCGGCCTTAGATCCGCTGCCAGAGTGCGGGTACGGCCGGCGGTGTCCAACCTGGCTGGGAGGTGTGGGCCTGGAGGCACCGGTAGGAGGCGCCGTCGTAGGTGACGGTGGCGCCCACCGCGTACGCGACGCCGGGAGCCCAGGTCCCGCCGGGAGGCGTCCCGGTCGGGGTCGAGGTCGGGCTGGAGGTGGGTCCGCCGCCGCCCGCGAGCGTGAGCTGGTACGTCTGGAGGATCTCGTTCACCGGCTGGTGGAAGGTGGTTCCGCCGCTGGAGCAGTTGCCGGAGCCACCGGAGGTGACGCCCTGCGCCTGGTTGCCGGAGATGTACGAGCCGCCGGAGTCACCGGGCTCGGCGCACACGGTCGTGCGGGTGACGCCGCTGACGGTGCCCTGGGGGTAGGTGACGCTGGTGTTGTGCTGGGAGATGGTGCCGCAGCGATACTGCGTGGTGGAGCCGGAGCGGCAGATGGACGCGCCGACCGCGCCCTGCTGCGAGCCGGTGACGTTGATGATGCCCTGGTTGTAGGCGTTGACCACGCCGACGGGCGTCCACTGGGTGTTCACCTCGACCCAGGCGTAGTCGTTGCCCGGGAAGGAGGAGCCGCGGAAGGTGCCCTGGGCGACGCGGTTGAAGCCCGAGGTGGTGGCGCCGGTGGTGCCGCAGTGGCCGGCGGTGACGAAGCCGCCCTGGCTGCCGGAGCGGTTGACCGAGAAGCCGACGGAGCAGCGGCTGCCGCTGCCGATGTAGTAGGCGTCGCCGCCGCGCACGTCGTGGAACGGCCGGGGCTGCTCCACGGACTTCTGCACCTCGACGAGCGCGGTGTTCACGCCGCTGGCGTCCACGAACTTCTGGGTGGCGACGACGTTCTTGGCCTGGAGCACGACCTTGTTGGCGCGGATGTCGGCGAACCAGGCGTGCACGCCGGCGGGCATACGGCGGGCCTGCCGGTCGAATTGGGCGGTCACGGCGTTCAGGTCGTTCAGCGAGTGGTTCACCAGCACCGGTTTGGCGCCCAGCTCACTGATCTTCGCGAAGCCGCTGACCTGCGTGGTGGCCAGGACCAGTTCGGCGGTTGGGCCGGTCACCCACAGGCCGCCGAAGGCACTGCCCAGGCGGGCGGAGTAGTCGGCTTCGACCTGGGCGGCGGCGGCCTCGTTGACCAACCGGGCGATGGCCTGGTCGGTGGTGAGGCCGAGGTCCCGCTCGAGGCCGGCGATGACCTTGGGGTCGGGGTTGGCGACGGCCGCGGCTAATTCCTTGGCCTGCGCGTAGGGGTTGGGGGCCTGGTTCGCGCCGTTGCTGGCGGCGTAGGCGACCACCGGGATGGTAGCGAGGGTGAGGCTGAGCGCAACACTCATCCCCACGACGTGCTTGCGGAGCATGGGGGGTTCTCCTCGAATTGGGGGGCGCGCCGTCAACGTAAATGGAAAGGACCGCTTTCCGGGCATATCAACCTGTTAGTCACTGCGCGTTATGGCACTTTTAAGAGGAGAACGTTTCAGCAGGTGAGAGGGGATGTTGAAGATCGGGTGAACAACCGCGGTCCGGCCATAACATCTCGTCCCAGCTTCACGTTATACCGAAGGACTTGACAGCCGGTATGCGCCGGGAGTGAGACCGTAGACGCGAGTGAACCACCTGGTCAGGTGCGCCTCGTCTCTACGGGGTCCCAGGGCGCAGCAGGCCGCTCTCATAGGCGGCGATCACCGCCTGGACGCGGTCGCGGAGCCCGAGCTTGGTCAGCACGTTGCTGACGTGTGTCTTCACCGTGTGCTCGCTGACCACCAGCGTCGCGGCGATCTCGGCGTTGGACAGCCCCCGGCCGAGCAGGGTGAGCGTCTCGCGTTCGCGTTCGGTCAGCTGGCCGAGCGCGGCGGGCGGCGGGCCGGGGCGGACGTTGCGGCGGACCACGTCGTCGATGAGCCGACGGGTGACCGCGGGCGCGAGCAGGGCCTCTCCCCCGGCCGCCACCCGCACCGCGTGCACCAGGTCGTCCCGGCGCACGTCCTTGAGCAGGAACCCGCTGGCGCCCGCCCGGAGCGCGTCGTAGACGTAGTCGTCCTGGTCGAAGGTGGTCAGCATGATGACCTTGGTACCGGTCTCGGCGCAGATGAGCCGGGCGGCCTCGATCCCGTCGAGCTCCGGCATGCGGATGTCGAGCAGGGCCACGTCCGGCTTGACCGCACGCACCGCCGCCACCGCCGCCCGCCCGTCGCCCGCCTCGGCCACGACCGACATGTCCGGCTGGGAGTCCACGATGAGCGCGAACCCGGACCGCACCAGCTCCTGGTCATCCGCGACGACAACGGTGATGGTCATGACATTTCTCCGATCGGCAACCGCACCACAACCTCGAACCCCGCGGCATCCGGCGTGGTCGCCACCGTCCCGCCGTACGCCGCGGCCCGCTCCCGCATCCCCACCAGCCCGTGCCCGCCCTCGAGCCCGGCGGGAGCCCCGCGCCCGTCGTCGGAGACGGTGATCACCAGCTCGTCGTCCTTCCAGTCCAGGCTGACCAGGCCGTGGGCGGCCTGCGCGTGCTTGACCATGTTGGTCAGCGCCTCCTGCACGATCCGGTACACCGCCACTTCGGCGTCGGCCGGGAGGTGCGACGGGGTGCCCGCGACGGCCAGCCGTACCTGAGGGCCTGCGGCGGAGACGCGCTCGACCAGGCCGGCGAGGCCGGCGAGGGTGGGCTGGGGGGCGCGTGGGCCCTCGGCCTCGTCCTTCAGGAGGTTGAGCATGCGGCGGAGCTGGGCCTGCGCGTCGCGGCCCGCCGCGCCGATCGCCTCGAACGCCTTCTCCGCGCGTTCCGGCGCGGTGCGTACGGCCAGCGGCCCGGCCTCGGCCTGGACGATCATGATGCTGATGCCGTGGGCCAGGATGTCGTGCATGTCACGGGCGATCCTGGCCCGTTCGCGTTCGGCGGCACGCTCTTCCATCAGGGCGGCGCGTTCCCGATAGTGCACGGCGGAGCGGCCCAGCGCGTAGGCCCCCAGAGCGGTGAGGGCGCCGCGGATGAAGGTCCCCGGTGAGACGCTGAGGGCGGGCGCCGTGCTCAGCAGGATGGCGAGCATGCGGGTCCAGCGCGGGGACAGTGACGCGACGGTGTAGAGCGCGATCAGCCAGCCGTACCAGATGGGCTGGGGCGGGATGTCGGGGTCGCGCAGCGAGTAGATGGCCGCGGAGGCGACGGTCAGGATCAGCACGGTCAGCGGGTAGCGGCGGCGCACCAGCAGCGGGACGACTCCCAGGAGCACCGGCAGGTATTCGGCCATGGTCCACGGCTCGGGGCCGCTCTGCCGCTGGGCGAAGAAGAAGGGCACGGACTGCCCGATCAGGACCAGCAGGGCGATGGCGAAGTCGACCACGAGGGGCGGCAGCGCACGCAGCCGGGCGGCGATGCGGGACTCCCAGCCGCCGGCCGGCCTGCTAACGAACATTTCGGACACAAGGCCCCAGTATCCCCCGCGCGAGCGACCCCGCAGATCACCCGCACCGGCGATGCCCCTAAAGGCCGAAATTTCGAGACTTATGGCGTTCCAAAAACCAAGGAGACCCATGAAGCTCACGGCCCTGCTGCTGGCCCTGTCCCTGCACGCTCCCGCCCCGGTCACGAGTACGGAGGTGACCAGCGTCCCCGTCACCTTCACCACCCAGGACGGGCAGAAGCTCGGCGGCCGGATCTTCCAGCCCGCCAAGGCCACCGGCACGCTGCCCGGCATGGTGCTGGTGCACGGCTCCGGCGCCGGCAACAGCTGGGAGGAGCTCCGGCCCGAGGCGGAGGCGTTCGCGAAGCAGGGCATCGTGGTGCTGGCGCCGGACAAGCGCTCGGCCGGCTACAGCTCCGCCCGCCGCGACTACCACCAGCTGGCTGACGACGCCCTGGCCGCCTTCGCCCTGCTGAAGGATCGGCCCGGCGTCGGCAAGGCCGGGATCTGGGGCATCAGCGAAGGCGGCTGGGTCGGGCCGATCGCCGCCAACCGGGGCGCGGACGTCGCGTTCCTGGTCACCGTCGGCGGGCCTGGGCTGAGCCCGTTGCGTACCCAGGCGTGGAACGCGGCCGGCAAACTCGACCGGGCCGGGGTCAAGGGGTCGCTGCGCCGTACCTATGCGCATGACTTCCACCGCCTGGCGGCCGACGCGGGGCTGTTCGCCTCGGCGCAGCACGACCCGGCGCCGGAGCTGCGCAGGATCAAGCAGCCCGTGCTCGCGCTGTGGGGCGCCGCCGACAACCAGGTGCCGCCCGCCGAGTCGGCCGAGCAGTTCACGAAGAACGTCCGGGGAAGCCTGACGGTCGGGTTCTTCGCCGGCGCCAACCACTCCCTGCACGACGGAGACGCCCTGACCGCCGGCTACGCCGACGCCGTGGGCGCGTGGGTGCGCGCAGTGGCCGCGGGCGACGTGCCGAAGTCGAGCGCGCAGCCGTCGCCCGCCCAGACGCGCAGCGTGGCCACCCCGCCCTCGGCCTGGTGGGAGTCGTGGCAGCTGCACGCCGGCACCATGGTGCTGCTCCTGCTGGCCTTCCTGGCGTACACGATCCGGCCCCTCGGCGCCGGGCGCTGGCCCGCCCGCGTGGTCGCCATCGCCGGCTCGGCGTCGATCCTCGCCTTCGCCGGCACGCTGTTCGCGCTGCTCGCCTCGTCGAGCTCGCGCGGGGTGGCCGCGGGCCCGCTGCTCCTGGGCCGGCCGCTGCTGTGGCTGGCCGCCCAGCTCCTGGCCGCGGTCACGGCGGTCGCCGCGCTGGCCTGCCTGACGCAGTGGCGCGCCGCGTCCTTCCGCGTACGGCTGGCGGGCGTGGCCGGCGTCGTGTTCATCCCGTGGGCGGTGTACTGGGGGCTGCTGCTGCCCTGAGGTGGTTTAGCGTGGTCGGGTGGAAGCGTGCGTGTTTGACCTCGACGGTGTGCTGGTCGACTCCGAGCCGGTCTGGGAGGAGGTACGGCGGGCCTTCGTCGCCGAGCACGGCGGCACGTGGCAGCCCGACACCCAGTCCCGGCTCATGGGGATGAGCACCGGCGAGTGGGCCGCCTACCTCCACGAGCTGGGGGTACGGCTGCCGCCCGCCGAGATCGCCGCCGGGGTGATCCAGCAGATGAAGGCCCGCTACCACGACAAGGGCGTGCCGCTGATGCCCGGCGCCGCGGCGGCCGTGGCGCGCATGGCGGCGGCGGTGCCGCTGGGGCTGGCCAGTTCCTCGCCGCGGGCGCTGATCGACACGGTGCTGGCCGAGACCGGGCTCGGGACCCACTTCCTGGCGACGGTCTCCACCGAGGAGGTGGAGCGGGGCAAGCCCGCCCCCGACGGTTACCTGGCGGCGGCGCGGGCCCTGGGAGTCGCGCCGGAGCGGTGTGTGGCGGTGGAGGACTCCAGCAACGGGCTGCGCTCGGCGCACGCCGCCGGCATGCGGATCATCGCGATCCCGCACCCGGTCTACCCGCCCGCCCCGGACGCGCTGGCGCTGGCCTGGAAGGTACTGCCCGGCCTGGACGCGCTGACCCCGTGATCAGGACCAGGCAGGCGGCGGACCTGGACGCCTGCGTGGCGGCGCTGGCCGAGGTCCAGAAGGCCGACGGCTACCCGGTGTCGTGGCCCCGGGATCCGCACGGCTGGCTGGCGCCACCGGACATGCACCGGGCCTGGATCGCCGTGGCGGCCGGAGCGGTGCTCGGGCACGTGGGGCTGGTCGTGGCCGATCTGGAACCCGAGGTGGCCGAGGCGGCCGGCCGTACGCGTGCGCCCACGGTGGCCAGGCTCTTCGTGACCCCGGGCGGACGCGGACGCGGCCTGGCCGAGCGGCTCTTGGCGACGGTGCGGCGGGAGACCGAGGGGCCGCTGGCGCTGGAGGTCTCCGACGAGGGCACGGCCGCCATCGCACTGTATGAGCGCACGGGCTGGCGGAGGGTGGCCACGACGCAGGCGACCTGGCTGAACAACGCGGGCACTCCAGCCGTGATGTACCACTACGTCATGCCCTGACCCGCATTTGAGCGGCCCTTGCCACATTTCCGGATAAGAACCCAGCTATGGCACAGGCAACGGACATCCTGCTGAGCGCTCTCAACGCATCGGCCACCGGCGACGCGAAGGCGATCCGCCAGTACTACGCGCCCGACGTCGTCGGCTGGAGCGCGGGCGAGGACATCGCCTCCGTCGAGGACCTCCTGGCCGAGGCCACGAGCAGGAGCGGCGCACTGTCGGAGGTCCGGGTGGAGGCCGCGCCGGTCGAGCTGCCGGGCGGCCCGGTCGTGGCGGAGTGGACCATGACCGCGCGCCACACCGGCCCGCTGAAGCTCGACGACGGCCTGGCGATCGCCGCCACCGGGCGCCGCCTGGAACTGCGCGGAGCCACCTTCGCCCGGCTCGAGAACGGCAAGGTGGCCGGCTTCCGTCAGTACTGGGACCCCGCCGACCTGCTGGAACAGCTGGGCCTCATGGACGAGGAGTGACCTCCCTGCCGGCGACCAGCGGGGAGGCCCACCGCGTCGCCGGATCGGCGTCCACCAGCACCGCCCGCACGAACGCGCTGAGCGGCACCGCCAGAATCGCCCCGAGCGCCCCCAGCACGTACGCCCACACCAGCAGCGACAGCATGGTGAGCGTCGTCGAGAGCCCGGCCGAGGCGCCGGTGTACTTGGGCTGGATGACCGACTGGATCACGAAGTTGAGCACGCAGTAGACCACCACGACCCAGACCATCGTCGCGGGCCCGGAGGCCAGCAGGGCCAGCAGCGCGGGCGGCACCAGGCCGATGACGAAGCCGACGTTGGGTATGTAGTTCGTGATGAACGCCAGCAGCCCCCACAACAACGGCAGCGGCACCCCCAGAATCGCCAGCGCCGCCGCGTCCAGCACCGCCACGATCAGGCCGAAGACCGTGGAGACGACCAGATAGTTGCAGGTGTCCTTGGCGAACCCGGCCAGCGCGGAGGCCACCGGCGCGGGTGTGAGCCGGCGGATCGCCTCCTGGAGGAAACCGGCGTCCAGGCTCATGCCGAACAACAGCAGCACGATCAGCACCGCCGCCGAGACCACGCCCAGCAGGCTCGACAGGATGTCCCCGGCGGCCTTGACCAGCTTGCCGGGGTCGAGGGTGGAGAAGATCTGCTTGGCCTGGCCGGCGGTGATCCCGATCCGTTCCAGCGCGGCCGTCACCGAGGCCAGCAGCTCCTGGAACCTACCGGCATAGGCAGGGACCAGCTCCGCGAGCTGGGCGACCGCCACTACCAGCGCCAACGCGAGCGCACCGAGCACCACGACGACCGTGGCCAGCGGCACGAACACGGTGACCCAGCCGGGCGCGCCCCGCCGTACCAGCCACGAGCGCAGCGGGCTGACCGCGATCGTCAGCGTCAGCGCGAGAAAGGCCGGGCCGGCGATCTCGCTGACCTCCCGGATGCCGGCCAGCGCGACCACGGCGGCGGCGGTCCCGATGAGCACACGTAGTCCCCGAGACATCATGTTCGCAACGGTAAGTCAGGAATCGAGCCCGAAGCGTGGTCAACGCGCCGACCAACTATCCTGCGTGCCGTGCGCGACATCACTGTCTTCAGCGGAAGTGCCCACCCCGAACTGGCCGAGGAGATCTGCGCCCACCTGGGCACCCCCCTGCACCCGGTCAGCGTGAAACGGTTCGCCAACGACGTGCTGGAAGTTCAGCTGCAGGCCAACTGCCGCGAACGCGACGTGTACCTGATCCAGCCCCTGGTGCCGCCGGTGCAGGAGCACCTGGTGGAGTTGCTGCTCATGCTCGACGCCGCCCGGGGCGCCTCGGCCGCCCGCATCACCGTCGTCCTGCCCCACTACGCCTACGCCCGCTCGGACAAGAAGGACGCTCCACGCATCTCCATCGGCGCCCGGCTCGTGGCCGACCTCATGGTGACCGCGGGCGCGAGCCGCGTGCTGACGATGACGCTGCACTCCCCGCAGGTGCACGGCTTCTTCAGCGTGCCCGTCGACCACCTGCACGCGCTGCGGGAACTGGCCGCGCACGTGCGCCGCTACGACCTGTCCAACGCAGTCGTGGTCTCCCCCGACCTGGGCAACGCCAAGGAGGCGGCCAACTTCGCCCGCATGCTCGGCACCGGCGTGGCCATGGGCGCCAAGCAGCGCTTCAGCGACGACCGGGTCGTCATCAGCTCGGTCATCGGCGACGTGGCCGGCAAGGACGTGATCGTGCTCGACGACGAGATCGCCAAGGGCACCACGATGATCGAACTGCTCGACCGGCTCGCGGAACGCGGGGTCAACTCGGTGCGCCTGGCCTGCACGCACGGGTTGTTCTCCGGCGGCGCGATCGAGCGCCTCAGCGCCCGGCCCGAGGTCGAGGAGATCATCTGCACCAACACCGTCCCCGGCCACAAGGCGGACGGCAAGCTGACGGTCCTCTCCATCGCCCCCGCCCTGGCCGAGGCCATGCGCCGCATCCACGAGGGCGAGTCGGTCAGCGCCTTGTTCAGCACGTCCTGATCCGCCCCCTGTGCCAGGGTTGACTCATGACCACCTGGGCGGGCGGCACAGGTTCCGTGGCCGTGGCCGGCGACGTGTCGGGCACGGTCATCACCAACGCGCCCGGCCTCCCGGTCCAGGCGGCCTTACGCGGGGCCGGGCGGCTGTTCGACGAGTGCGCCGCGCTGGTCGGGCGGCAGTGGCTCACCTCGCGCGTGGACGCCTTCCTGGCCCGCGAGCCGCGCGGCTACTTCCTCATCGAGGCCGACGCCGGCATGGGCAAGAGCGTCTACGCCGCCTGGCTGGCCACCACCCGCGGCTACCCCGGCCACTTCACCCGCGAGGGCGGCGACGTGCGCCTGGCCTCCACCGCGGTCCGCAACCTCGGCGCCCAGCTCATCATCGCCCGCGACCTGCACGACCTGGCACCCGGCGGCCTGCTGCCCGCCGAGGCCGCAGGACCCGCCTGGCTGAGCCGCGTGCTCAGCGCCGCGGTGGCGCAGGGCCCGGTCGTCCTGGTCGTGGACGGCCTCGACGAGGCGGCCGACGCCGACCCCGGCGCGCTGCCCCTCGGCCTGCCCGCCGAACTGCCCGACGGCGTCCACGTCATCGCGACGCTCCGCCCCGGAACCGCCCTGCCCGGGCTGCGGGAGCCGTACGAGGTGTGCAAGTTCGGCGACCACCGCGACGACGACCTCGCCGACCTGAGGCGGCACATCGGCGCGCTGGTCCAGGCCATGCCCACGGACCTGCCGGAGGACGAGGCCGTCGACCTGCTCATGGACCGGTGCGGCGGCGTCTGGGTCTATCTGCACTACGTCGCCGCGTCGGGCCGCCTGGACCAGTCGCTGCCCCGCGGCCTGGAGGACTACTACGCGGCCAACCTCGACGGGCTCCGCGCGTGGCTGCCCCTCCTGGCCACCCTCGCCGTCGCGGAAGAACCCCTCGACGCCCCTTCCCTGGTACGGCTGAGCGGCGTCGGCGACGTGGACAGCGTGACCGATCTGCTGACCGGGCCGCTCCGGCCGTTCTGCCGGGTGGAGGAGGACACGTTCGCCTTTTACCATGCCAGCCTGCGTGACTTCTTCACCGGCGCCGCCGCCGGGCCCGCCCTCGACGCCCAGGAATCCGCGCGCCGGCGCCGTGCCCGCGCGGGCCGCGACGCCCATGACCGCATCGGCTCCCACTACCTGTCGTGCGACATCGATGGGTACGGGCGCCGCCACCTGGTCACGCATCTGCTGGCAGCCGGACGGGTCTCCGATGTTCACGCCCTGCTGGCCAGGGAGAACTCGGAGGGGCGCAACCTTTGGCATGAGCTCCACGAGACGGCCGGGGACGTGTTCGGGTTCCTTCAGGACGTGGAGCTGGCCAGGAAGGCCAGCGATTCACCGGCGCTGGAGATCCGCTACCGGATGATCGAGGCCAGTCTCCTGTCCACGGTGCGCAGGATGCCCGTCGAGTTGCTCGCTGGACTGGTGCGCGAGGGGGTCTGGGCCTGGGAGCGTGGCCTGGATCACGTCATGCGTCACCCCGATCCGGCGTGTCAGGTCCGGGTCTGGGAGCAGTTGCTTCCACTGATGCCCGCAGCACGGCGGGACCAGGCCGTCGAGGCACTGTTCGCCCGCGTTCCTCGGGAGAGGCGGGGTCCTCTGGTCGAGCTGCTGCCGAATATGAGCGCAGAGCACAGGACGGAGCTTGTACACGACATCCTCGCCATGTGCCGCCCTCGCTACGTCGTCCGGATGGTGGAACTCATGGGGCCGCTCCTCGCGCCGGAAGACGCCCGTGATGCGTTCGACTCCATCCTTGCCGAGGCCGACGATGACTTCCACATGTGCCACCTGGCCGCGGTCGCCCCCTTTCTACCGGACGGGGAGCGGCAATCCGCACTCGAATGGATCTGTGCGGAATCTGCAGGGCTCGCCAATCAGGCGGCCATGGTCCGTGTCGCGGATCTCCTCTCCCGGTCGCGGCGAGCGGATCTCATCGCCGAGGTGACCGACCGGGGGTCGCAGTGGCTTCGCGTGGAGGCATTCGAGTTCCTCTCGGCCGGTGAACGCCACCGCTTGATCGACGAGGCGATGGCCGAACGCGATCTCATCGTGATGGTCGCGCTGGTGCGCAAGGTTTCGCGGCGGGACAGGCCACGCATCGTCAGACAGGTGCTCAACCAGCTCGACAAAGAACCGTGGCTCCTGGGGATCCACCTCGTCGAGCTGGCGCCTTATGCGGAGGGCCCAGAGCGTGAGTACGCTCTTGAGCGTGCCAGGAGCGCGGGGCCGGATGTGCTGGCGGCCTTCGCCCGGCCAGGGGATCGGGATCTCCTCCTGGAGGCTCTGGGAGCGTTGCCCGCGGAGACAGCGGACCTCGAGTGGGCTGAATTCCTGGCTGCCACCGCCCCGCTCATGCCTGTCCAGGTGCGGGAGCATGCCCTGGACAGAGCGCTCCGAGCAGCTTTCGCCGTGCCCCACTACCCCTTCCCTTTCTCGATGATGGCCGCTCTGGCCCCAGAGCGATCCGCCGAGATACTCGAGCACGCGTCGCATGGGAACGGGGACCTGCATGCGCTCCTGACCTGCGTGGCGGATTCCTTGGCGGCACAGTCCCTGGGCACCGCGCTTGCGATGGCGGAGTCGATCTCCGACCCTCGCCAGCGCGTGCTCTCCCTGTGCGCGCTCCTGCCGCGGCTCGACGGCGATTTGCGCGGTGCGACCTTGGTGAAGGCCGTCAGCATGGCGCGCGGTCTCGGCTCCGCGAGCGACCAGGCCGAGGCGCTCGTCGAACTGGCCCCTTACCTCCCGGCAGAGCACGCGGCCGAGCTGGTGGACTGGCTGGACAGCGCCGTGCTCCTGGCCGAGTTGGTCCCGGCCCTGCACGAGCCCCTTCGTGCCCACGCGGTCGACAAGACTCTCCGACTGGCAAGGACGGCAACCCTGCATATCGTGCTCAGCCGGGTGGCACCGTACTGCACGCCCCATCAGCTCAGGGATGTGATGGTCTGGCTAGAGAAGGCCGACCCGGGGGCAGGCGCTCTGGGGCTGGCGTTGATCGCCCCATACTGTCCGAAGGTAGTGCGGGACACGATCGTCCGGAGGGTGTTGCGCGAGGCGGAGAGGATTCCGGCGGCGGGCTTCCACCAACACCCGGTCGTCACGCTGGTCAGGTCCCGCCTGGTCCGCGATCTGCAGCAGTTGGCCCGCCTGTCGCCTGATGTCAGGGTTCTGGGACTGGCCACGCTCTTCAGCATCGGAGCCGGGAACGACGCCCTGAACCATTGGCCGACCGGCATCGCGCGCCCCCAGGCCCTGGGCATCCTGACCGAGGCCGCCGGCTGGCTGGCCGAGCGGGGTGCCGTCGAAGATGTGGTGAAGGCGGTGGACGACGTGTTCCGGTGGTGGCCCTAGACGGTGCGGGTCAAGCGAATCAACGCCTCGACGACCTGCTCCTTGGACAGCCCCCGCTCCCTGCGTTGAAACGTGTAAACGTCCGGAGCCAGCGGCGCCAGCAGAACGTCCACCAGCGCGTCCGCATCAGGCGTCCCGGCCGCCACCAGCAACGACAGCACGTGCACCCGCCAGAACCCGTACGCCCCGGTCTCGAATCGTTTTCCCCCCACCTCGGTCCCGAGCACCAGATGGGCATGGTCCTCCAGGAGGTCGGCCATCGCCGCGTAGAAGGCGCCCAGCCGCTCGGCAGGCGGTGCCCCGGGCCCCAGCGGCGGCGGCCCGCCGATGAGGCGTTCCTGGAGCGCCCGCTCGTGTGAGTCCAGCAGCGCGACGGCGATCGAGGCCCGGTCGGGATAGCGGCGATACAGGGTCCCCCGCCCGACGCCCGCCGCCTTGGCGATCTCGTCCATGGTGACGTCCTGCGGCGGCCGGGTGGCGAACAACTCCGCCGCCACCTGCAGAATCCTGGCTCGGTTGCGGGCGGCATCGGCTCTTTCCATACCCAGGAATATATCCGGACAGTGCGTCCGTTTAACCGGACACACTGTCCACTTAGGAGACCCACGATGCTGCTTCACCTGGACGCCAGCGCCCGCCGTACCTCCTTCTCCCGGGAGCTGTCCAAGACCTACGCCGACGCCTGGCGCGCCGCCCACCCGGACTCCCCCTACGTCTACCGGGACCTGGCCGCCGACCCGGTGCCGCACATCGGCCAGGCGTGGACCGAGTTGTGCGACTACGTGCTCGCCCACGAGATCACCGACATCTCCCGCTACCACGAGGCGGTCAGGACCCCGGAGCAGCGCGCGGCCTGGGACACCCTGCGGCCGCTGCTCGACGAGGTGGTCGCGGCCGAGGTCGTGCTGATCGGGACCCCGATGTACAACTACTCGATCCCGTCGTCGCTCAAGGCGTGGCTCGACCAGATCACCTTCCCGAAGATGTCGCTGCGCGGGCGCCGGTTCGTGGTCACCTCGGCCCGCGGCGGCGCCTACGGGCCCGGGACCGTCCGCGAGCCCATGGATCACCAGGAGCGCTACCTGCGCGACTTCTTCCAGGGCCACTTCAACGTCGAGGACGTCACCTTCATCTCCACCGAACTCGCCAACGCGCTCATCGACCCGCGCCTGGCACACCTGCGCGAGCAGCACGAGGAGTCGCGCCGCGCCGCTCTTAAGGAGGCAGCACAGTGAACTGGCTGATTCTCGCCCTCGCCGGCCTGGTCGAAGTGGCCTGGTCGCAGAGCATCAAGCCCACCCAGAACTTCACCCGGCCCATTCCCACGATCATCAGCCTGCTGCTCATGGCGGCCGCGGTCTTCCTTCTGTCGGTGGCGATGAACACCCTGCCGGTCGGCACGGCCTACGCCGTCTTCACCGGGATCGGCGCAGTGGGGGCGATCGCCCTCGGCATCGTGCTCAACGACGATCCGGTGTCCGTGGGCAGGATGGCCGCGCTGGCGCTGATTGTCGGCGGGATAGTGTTGGCGCGAGTAACGACCTGACCCCTCGGAAAGGCATGCGCATGGGCGAGATTCGGGAGTCCTACCTGGTCGCCGCCGGTTCGGCGGTCGCGCTGCTCGGTCACCCCGCGGTCGCCGCCGCGTGGGCCAAGCCGAGCGCGCTGACCGAGTTCAGCGTCGGCGGGCTGGCCGGACACCTGGGGCACCAGCTCGTCCGGGTGGACGAGGTGCTGCCGCACGATCCGGATACGCTCGCCCCGATCCCGCTCATCCAGCACTACACCAGCTCGCCCTGGGTGGAGGCCGGGCTCGACCACGAGAGCAACCTGGCCATCCGGCAGGGCGGCGAGGCCATCGCCGCCTGCGGGGCCGCGGTGCTGGCCGAGCGGATGCGCGGGGTGCTCGACCGGATCACCGCGGCGCTGAAGGACGAGCCGGGCGACCGGGTGGTGCACCTGGGCTGGAACGGCTGGTCGCTGCGGCTGGACGACTTCCTGCTCACCCGGCTCATGGAGATCGTCGTGCACTCCGACGACCTGGCCTCCAGCGTCGGCATCGAGACGCCGGAGCTGCCGGAGCCGGTGATCGATCCGGTCGTGGATCTGCTGGCGCGGCTGGCCGTACACCGGCATGGCGCGACGGCGGTCATCCGCACGCTGAGCAGGGCCGAGCGGGCACCCGCCACCATAAGCGCGTTCTAACCTCCGCCACCATGAGCGCGTTCCAACCTCGGCCACCATGAGCGCGTTCTGACCTCCGCCGCCACAAGCGCCTTCTGACACCTCCGCCGTCTGGGTGCTCTAGGACGTGATCGCGCGAAGGGCCGTGACGACGTCGCGGCCCTTCATCGCGCTGTCCGGGTCCAGCAGCCACTGGCCGAGCAGGCCGGTCAGCATCGCCTGATAGAAGGTGCCGGTCAGGCGGGCGCGCTCCGGCTCGGCGTCGGGGTCGACGCCGAGGAACAACTCCGCCAGTCCGGTGCGCGCCTCGCCCATCACGCCGATCAGCTGCGCGCGCACCTCGGGCAGGTGGTCGAGCTGCCCGAGCAGGTCGAACTGCGTGACCCAGAGCGGCCGCATGCGCTCGAACGACTCCACGACCCGGTCCCATGCCTGCTCGAAGCGTTCCATCGGGGTGGCCTCGGGCTTGAGGTCGGCGGTGAGCGTGGTGCCCAGTTCGTCACCCCATTCGCGCATGACGTCGAACAACGCCTCGTTCATGAGGGCGTCCTTCGAGCCGAAGTGGTAGCCGATCGCGGCCAGGCTCACGCCTGAGGCGTTGGCGATGTCGCGCGCGGTCGTGCGCGAATAGCCCTTCTCCATCAGACAGCTCTTGGCGCCGGCCAGCAGATCCTCGCGATTTCCCATGCCCAGAGATTAGCACAAACGTCTTGGACATACGTCTTGCACATCTGTCTAAGACTGCTGTACCGTTCACGGCATGACGAACATCCTGATCTCCGGCGCGAGCGTCGCCGGCACCGCGACCGCCTACTGGCTGCGCCGCCACGGCTTCACCGTCACCGTCGTCGAGCGGGCGCCCGCCATCCGCATGGGCGGCTACAAGGTCGACGTCCGGGGCGCCGCACTCGACGTGCTCGACCGCATGGGCCTGCTGGAGGCGGTGCGCGCACGCAGCACCGAGATGACGGTCGCGACGAACTACGACGCCAAGGGCCGCAAGGTGGCCACGATGGACGCCGACCTGTTCGGCGGCCGGATGGACGGCGACGACGAGCTCATGCGGGGCGACCTGACCCAGTTGCTCTACGAGGCCACCCGTAACGACGTCGAGTACGTCTTCGGCGACTCGATCACCTCGATCGGCGAGGACGGCACGGTCACCTTCGAGCGCTCGGCCCCGCGCCGCTTCGACTACGTCGTCGGCGCCGACGGCGTGCACTCCAACGTCCGCAGGCTGGCCTTCGGCGAGGAGAAGACCTTCGCCCGCGACCTCGGCTACCAGATCGCCATCGCGACCGTGCCCAACCATCTGGGCCTGGACCGCGAGGAGGCGGTACACCTGGCGCCGGGCCGTACCGTCAACGTCTACAGCACCAAGCAGGACACCAACGCCAAGGCGCTGTTCATGTGGTCGGGCGAGGAGGACCTGTTCACGGCGTTCGCGGGCGTGGGCTGGGAGACCCCCAAGCTGCTCGACGCGGTACGGCAGGCGCCCGACCTCTACCGGGACACGCTCACGCAGATCCACATGGACCGCTGGTCGAAGGGGCGCGTGGTGCTGGTCGGCGACGCGGGGTACTGCGCCTCGCCCGCCTCGGGCCAGGGCACGAGCCTGGCGCTGGTCGGCGCGTACGTGCTGGCCGGCGAGCTGGCCGCCGGCTCCCTGGAGGGCTACGAGCGCGAGATGCGCCACTTCGTGGCGGAGAACCAGAAGCTCGGCCCGGTCAACATCAAGGGCATCGTCCTGAACTCCAAGGGGATGATCTGGTTCCAGCTCCGGATGATCAAGCTTCTGCCCCGCCTGCCCTGGAAGAACGCGGTCATCGACCGGATCGCGGGCGGCATCCGCCGGGCCGCCAACGCGATCTCGCTCAAGAAGTTTGTGGAATAAATCGTTCCGTTCTGTTAGAGTGAGATCAGAACATTCCGTTCCACACTCTTCAGAAGGAGTTTCCCATGACCTTCCTCGTCACCGGCGCCACCGGAACCGTCGGCCGCAACGTCGTCGCCGAACTGCTCGCGGCCGGCCACCGGGTCCGCGCCCTGACCCGGAACCCCGCCAAGGCCGGCCTCCCCGAGGGCGTCGAGGTCGTCGCCGGCGACATGGCCCGCCCGGAGACCCTGGAGGCCGCCTTCGAGGGCGTCACCGCGGTCCACCTGATCAACTTCGCGGGCGACGACTTCGAACCGCTGGAGCGCGGCGACCTCATCGTCAAGCTCGCCGAGAAGCACGGGGTACGGCGGGCCGTCGTCCTCGGCGGTCGCGCAGAAGGCTCCCTGGAGCAGGCGCTGACCGGAAGCGAGCTGGAGTGGACGCTGCTCAACCCGGTCGAGTTCATGTCCAACACGCTGCAGTGGTGGGCCCAGACCGTGCGGGCCGGCGAGGTCATCAAGGAGCCGTTCGGCGGCCGGCTCAGCGCGCTGGTCCACGAGCGCGACATCGCCGCCGTTTCAGCAAAAATCCTGATCGATGGTGGTTACCACGGCCAGACCCTCGTCCTGACCGGCCCCGAGGCGATCCCCACCACGGAGAAGGCCCGCATCCTCGGCGAGGCCATCGACCGGGAGATCACCTTCGAAGAACTGACCGAGGCCCAGGCCCGCGACATGTGGGCCGCCCAGGGCATGGGCCAGGAGATCATCGAGTTCCTGGTCAACGCCCTCGGCAACACCCCCGAGGTCGGCTACATGGTGGTGGACAACGTCGAGCGCGTCACCGGCCGGCCGGCGCGCCCCTTCGCGCAGTGGGCGGAGGAGAACGCCGCCGCCTTCCGCGCCGCCTGAGCCCTCCGGGGGCTCTCCCCGGAGGGCCCCCGCTCAACCGCCCCCGCCTCAACCGTCCCCGCTCAACCGCGCGCAGCGTAATGACAGGCCGCCTGAGCGGCCGGTACGGCGGGCAGGATCTCCAGCAGCTCAGAACGGCACTTCGCGGCCACCCCCGCCTCCTCGGCCAGCCCCGAGGCCAGCACCTGACAACGCGCGTGGAACCGGCAGCCGCCCGGGATCCGGGTGGGGTCCGGTGGCTCGCCGGTCAGGACGACGCGTTCCGGCGACTCGGGCAGCACCGACAGCAGCGCCTGCGTGTACGGGTGCCGGGGCGCCGTGAGCACCTGCTCCACCGGGCCGGACTCGACGATCCGGCCGAGATACATGACCGCGACCCGGTCGGCGATGTTCCAGGCCAGCCCGAGGTCGTGGGTGACGACCAGCGCGGACAGCCCGAGGTCGGCGCGGAGCCTGAGCAGGAGCGCCAGGATCTCGCCGCGCACGGAGGCGTCGAGCGAGGCCACCGGCTCGTCGGCGATCAGCACGCGCGGGCTGAGCGCGAGCGCCCCGGCGATGACCACGCGCTGGCGCTGGCCGCCCGACAGCTCGTGCGGATAGCGGTGGAAGAAGCGCTCCGGCGGGCGCAGCCCGGCCCTGGACAGGGACTCGGCGACGACCTTCTCCTCGTCGGGCAGGCCGTGGATGCGCGGCCCCTCGGCGACCGCCTCGTAGACGGTGTGCCGGGGATTGAGCGAACCGGTCGGATCCTGCAGGACGAGCTGGACCTCGCGCCGGTATGCCTTGAGCGCCCTGGAGCCGTAGGCCAGCGGGGCGCCGCCGTACAGGACGGAACCGGAGCTCGGGCGCTCGAGGCCGAGGAGCGTGCGGGCGAGCGTGGTCTTGCCGCAGCCGGACTCGCCGACGAGCGCGACGATCTCCCCCGTGCCGACGGCGAGGTTGACGCCGTCCACGGCGCGGGCGCGGCGGCCGCGGGAGGCGAACGAGACGTGCAGGTCGCGCGCCTCCAGCAATGTGGTGCGGGTGGCCTGCTCCTGCTCGACGGGCGCCTGGGTCTCGGTCATGACGCCTCCTTCACGTGGACGCAGGCGGCGGTACGGCCGGCGCCGGCGGGCCACAGGTCGACGGCCAGGGACGGGCAGGCGTCGACGGCCACCGGGCAGCGGGGGTGGAACGCGCAGCCGCCGGGCAACTGCATCGGGTCGGGCGGGTCGCCGCCGAGACCCTTGGGAGCCATGCGGGAGACCGGGTCGCCCACCGTGGGGAAGGCGGCGGCCAGGGCCTTGCTGTAGGGATGCT
The DNA here is from genome assembly GCF_009760925.1 of Nonomuraea typhae. Lineage (GTDB taxonomy): Bacteria > Actinomycetota > Actinomycetes > Streptosporangiales > Streptosporangiaceae > Nonomuraea > Nonomuraea typhae. The sequence continues at coordinate 633,490 of NZ_VRLV01000005.1, read as the reverse complement.
TGGCGTCGTGGAAGACCTCGTGGGAGGGGCCGTACTCGACGATGCGACCGGCGTACATGACCGCCAGCTGCCCACACACATCCGCCAGAACCGACAAATCGTGAGAAATCATGATCAGGGAGATGTCCTGCGAGGCCACCAGATCCTTGATCAGCGTCAGCACCTGAGCCTGAACCATCACGTCCAGCGCGGTCGTCGGCTCGTCGGCGATGATCAGCCGCGGCTCGCAGGCCAGCGCCATCGCGATCATCACCCGCTGCCGCTGCCCGCCGGACAGCTCGTGCGGATAGCTGCGCGCCCGCCACGAGGGCAGCCCCACCTGGTCGAGCAGCTCGGCGACCCGCTTACGCGCCCCCTCCGGCTTGGCCAGGCCGTGCACGAGCAGCGGCTCGGCGATCTGCTCGCCGATGCGGCGGACCGGGTTCAGCCCGTGCTGCGCGCCCTGGAAGACGATCGACGCCTCCGCCCAGCGCACCGCCCGCAGGCGGCCCCACTTCATGGTCAGCAGGTCCTCGCCGGCCAGCATGATCTTCCCGGTGACGCGGGCGTCGCCGGGCAGCAGCCGCAGCAGCGACATGGCCAGCGTGGACTTGCCGGACCCCGACTCGCCCGCGATGCCCAGCGCCGCCCCGGCCGCCAGCGTCAGCGAGACGCCGCGCACCGCCGGAACCTCGCCCGAGGCGATCCGGTAGGTGACGCTGACGTCGTCCAGTTCGAGCAGGCTCATCGCAACCTCGGGTTCAGCACGGCTTCCAGGGCCCGGCCGACCAGCGTGAACGCCATCACGACGGCGACGATGCACAGGCCGGGGATGACGATGTACCACCAGGCGCCGTTGGCGGCGGCGTTCCAGTCGTAGGAGCCGCGCAGCATCGTGCCCCACGACGTCTTGTTCGAGCTCACGCCGAGGAAGGCCAGCGTGGACTCGGTGACGATCGCACTGGCCACCTCCAGCGTGATGCTGGCCAGCAGCAGCGGCGCCACGTTCGGCAGCACGTGCCGGGTCATGATGTGCCAGTGTCCCGCGCCGAGCGCCTTCGAGCGCTCGATGTACGGCCTGGCCTCCACGGCCAGCGTCTGCGCCCTGATCAGGCGGGCGGTGGAGGGCCAGGCGGTGACCCCGATCGCCACGATGATCGTCACCATGCTGCCGCCCAGGATGGCCGCGAGCACCAGCGCCGTCACCAGCGAGGGCAGCACCAGGAACCAGTCGGTCACCCGCATCAGCAACGCGCCGAACCACCCGCGGAAGTGCCCCGCGGCGATGCCGATCACGGTGCCGATGACCATGGCCAGCACCGCCGCCAGGAACCCGATGAGCAGCGAGGTGCGCGACCCCCACCAGATGAGCTCCAGGATCGAGCGCCCCGACTCGTCGCGGCCGAGCACGGAGTCGGCGCCCGGCGCGGTGAACTTGCCGCCGGTGTTCTGCAGCACGCTGGTCACGCTCTCGTCGATGAACAACGGCGCGATCAGCGCCATCACCACCGCGATCACCAGGACGGCCAGGCCGACGACACCGGCCCGCCGGGTGCGGAAGACGCTCCAGAACCGGCCGAATGCCATCCTTCTGCGCGTCCACGCCAGCGTGGTCATGCCGACCTCACCCTCGGGTCGAGGACGTGGTAGACCACGTCGGCCAGCGTGTTCATGAGGATGACCGAGACGCACAACACCATGAACGTGCCCTGCATCAGCGTGAAGTCCGGCACCCTGACGGCCTCGTAGAACAACTGCCCGAGACCGGGCCAGGTGAAGATGGCCTCCACGGTGACCGCGCCGCCCATGATGAAGCCGATGCGCATGAAGACCAGGGTCACGGTCGGCAGCAGCGCGTTGGGTACGGCGTGGCGGCGCCGTACCTGATCGTCGCGCAGGCCCTTGGCCCGGGCGGTGGTGATGTAGTCCTGGCCGACCTCGTCCAGCAGGGACGAGCGCATGACCAGGAGGTACTGCGCGTAGACGACGCCGACCAGCGTGAGCACGGGCAGCACCATGTGCATGCCGACGTCCAGGACGTAGGCGAAGCCGTCGGGGGCGTCCACGCTCTCGATGCCGCGCGTGGGGAAGAGGCCGGGGATCGGGCCGATGCCGTTGCCGAACGCCATGAGCAGGAGCAGGCCGAGCCAGAACGTCGGCACCGACCAGAAGATCAGCGACGTGCCGGTGGAGAAGCGGTCGAAGCGGCTGCCGGGCCGCCAGCCCGCCTTGGTGCCCTGCCAGACGCCCAGGCCGACCGCGATCACCAGCGCGGTGCCGGCGAGCAGGACGGTGGCCGGCAGGCGGTCCCAGATCAGGTCGAGGACCGGGCGCTTGTACTCGTAGGAGGTGCCGAAGTCCAGCCGGAACGTTCCGGTCACGAAGTCGATGAACTGCTCGAACCGCGGTTTGTCCAGGCCGAGCCGGTGGCGCTCCAGGTCGAGCGCCTCCGGCGTCATGTTCCTGCCCTGCGCGAGTGCCCGGACCGGGTCGCCGGGCAGCGTGCGGAACAGGAAGAACGTGCCGATGATCACCATGCCGATGCTGAGCAGGGCCCCGCCGGCCTTGGTCGCCGCGTACCGCAGCGTACCTCGGTAGGCGGGGCGCTCGTCACCGGGGCCCGCCGCCTGCGCGGCGGCGGGCTCGGCAGCTTCGAGCGGAGTCGTCATTCGCGTTCGTCCGCGGCGCCCTTGCGCCGCCTGGCCAGGAAGATGGCGGCGCCGCCGACCACGACGACCGCGGCGGCGATGCCGACGATCAGGCCGGTGTTGGAGCCGCCGCCGGTGCTGCCGCCGGAGGCCGCGGTCGCCTTGGCGTCCATGGTGAAGAACGGCCAGTAGCCGCTGCCGCCGTAGATGAGCCCGTTGCCCTCGGGGATCGAGGTGATGCTGGTGATGCGGTCCTTGCGGTACGCCTCGAGGTCGTTCGGGTAGTAGATGGCGATGACCGGGGCGTCGGTGTAGAGCTTCTTCTGCATCTGCTTGAGGATCTCGGCGCGCTTGGGCCGGTCGAGCTCCTTGAGCTGCTCCTGGTAGAGCTTCTCGAACTCCGGGTTGCAGTAGAAGGACTCGGTGCCGCCGCCCTCGCCGTTGGCGTCCGGCCGCCGGCTGCACAGGTGCGTGGCCATGACCTCTTCGGGGTCGGGGTTGACCGACCAGCCGCTGATGGCGATGTCGAACAGGCCGGTGACGCCGGTCTCCTCGGTGAACTTGCTGGAGTCCAGCCGGTTCGTGGTCAGCGTGATGCCGATCTCCTTGAGGAAGCCGGTGAGGTACTCGGCCAGCTTGTCCTCGACGGGGGTGTCGGTGTGGATGCTGAAGCGGAACTCCAGCTTGCGCTTGCCGTCGGGCATCGTGCGGACGCCGTCGGCGCCCTTCTTGTAGCCGGCCTCGTCGAGGATCTGGTTGGCCTTGGCCGGGTCGAAGGTGATCTTGTCGGCGCCGGTGGCCTCCCAGAAGAAGTCCGTGTACATCGGCGGCACGATCGAGCCGTCGGCCGGCTTGGCCAGGCCGCCCTGGACGTCGGCGACGAGCTTCTGCTTGTCGATGGCGTAGTGCAGGGCGGTGCGGACCTTCGGGTCCTTCAGCGCCGGGTGGCCGTCGCCGACCGGCTTGTCGTCGGTGGTGGTGGCGCCGTGGTTGATCTGCAGGTAGGCGGCGCGGCGGCCCTGCTTGTTCCACTGCTCGATGTTCGGCTTGCCGGTGAGCGCCTGGAAGTCCGGGGGGAAGAGGCGGCCGATGAGGTCGATGTCGCCCTTCTCCAGGCCCACGATCGCGGCGGCCGGGTTGTCGTAGAAGATGACCTGCAGCTCGTCCAGCTTCGGCCGGCCCCGCCAGTAGTTGGGGTTGGCGGTCAGCTTGATGAACTGGTCCTTCTTGTGCTCGGTCGCGATGTACGGCCCGCTGCTGACGGACGGGTAGGTGTCACCGGTGGCGTTGGCGATGTCGGTGACCTTCTCCCACACGTGCTTCGGCAGGATCGGGATGGGGTTGTCCAGCATGGACGCCTGCGGCGCCTTGAGCTTGATGGTGAGGTCCTGGCCGGAGGCGCTCACGCTCTCGAAGTTCTCGACCGCGGGACCGTTGGCGGTCTTGGCCGCCTCGTCCGTCATGATCTTGTTGAAGGTCCAGGCGGCGTCGTCGGCCGTGACCGGCTTGCCGTCCGACCACTTCGCCTGCCGGATCTTGAAGGTCCAGGTGAGGCCGTCCGGCGAGGTGGTCCACGATTCGGCCAGGTCGGGACTGGGCTGCAACGTCTTGGAGTCGGGCACCGTGAGGAAGCCGTAGGTCCAGCGGTGCACCGCGGTGGAGATCAGCCGGACCGCGAGAAACGGGTTCATCGAGTCGACCGACTGGGTCGCGCCCATCCGGACGATCTTCTTCCCCGCCCCGGGGTCTTGAGCCAGGGCGGCTTGTCCCTGGCCTGCGATGACGAGCGCCACGCCCAACGTCACCAGGCGCGCGAGCCATTTCCTCATGTGTGCCTCACCTTCAGGCGGGGGGTTCCTGTGTAGAGAAAGGCACACCATCTCGCGGTCGCGTGTCAACGACCGGCGGAAAATTGTTTCATTCTCGTTTCCTGGAGCGGTGTTAATTTTCAAAGACCTGGCCGTGATCGACCCGGAGATGGCGATCTACCTGCACAGCCTCGAGCATGCGCCGGTCGTGGGTCACCAGCAGGAGGGTGCCCGGATAACCGGCCAGCGCCGACTCGAGCTGCTCGATCGCGGGCAGGTCCAGGTGGTTCGTCGGCTCGTCCAGCACCAGCAGATTGACGCCTCTGGCCTGCAGCAGCGCCAGCGCCGCCCGGGTGCGCTCCCCCGGGGAGAGCGTAGCGGCCGGGCGCAGCACGTGCGCCGCCCGCAGCCCGAACTTCGCCAGCAGCGTCCGCGCCTCACCCGGCACCAGCCGCGCCTCGCGGGCGAACGCGTCGATCAGCGGCTCCTCGCCCACGAACAGCCCGCGCGCCTGATCCACCTCGCCCACCACGACACCCGGGCCCAGCGAAGCATGCCCCTCCTCCAGCGGGATCCGGCCCAGCAAGGCGCCGAGCAGCGTGGTCTTGCCCGAGCCGTTGGCGCCGGTGATCGCCACCCGCTCCGCCCAGCCGACCTCCAGATCCACCGGGCCCAGCGTGAAGCCGCCCCGGCGCACCACGCCCTGCCGTACCGTGGCCACGACGGCGCCCGCGCGCGGCGCCACGGCGATCTCCATCCGCAGCTCCCACTCCTTGCGCGGCTCCTCGACCACCTCCAGGCGCTCGATCATCTTCTCCGTCTGCTTGGCCTTCGCCGCCTGCTTCTCCGTCGTCTCGATGCGCGCGTTGCGCCCGATCTTGTCGTTGTCGGGCATCTTACGGCGGGCGTTCTTGACGCCCTTCTCCATCCAGGCCCGCTGGGTCCGGGCACGCGACTCCAGCTCGGCACGGGTCTCGGCGTACTCCTCGTACTGCTCGCGGGCGTGCCTGCGGGCCACCTCGCGTTCGTCCAGGTACGCCTGGTAGCCGCCGCCGAACAGGTTGACCCGCTGCTGGGCCAGGTCGAGTTCGAGCACCTTCGTCACGGTTCTGGCAAGGAACTCACGGTCGTGCGAGACCAGCACCGTGCCCGCCCGCAGCCCCTGCACGAACGCCTCCAGCCTGGCCAGGCCGTCGAGGTCCAGGTCGTTGGTCGGCTCGTCCAGGAGGAACACGTCATATCGGCTCAACAGCAGCGACGCCAGCCCCGCCCGGGCCGCCTGGCCGCCGGAGAGCGTGGTCATCGGCTGGTCCAGGTCCACCTTCAGGCCCAGCTCGACGGCGACCTCTTCGGAACGTTCCGCCAGATCCGCGCCGCCCAGCGACAGCCAGCGCTCCAAGGCGACGCTGTAGGCGTCGTCGGCGCCCTCCACCTGGTCCACGATCGCCTGGGTGGAGGCGTCCAGCTCGGCCTGGGCCCGCGTCACGCCCGTGCGCCTGCCCAGGAAGCCTCTGACGGTCTCGCCGCGGCGGCGCTCCGGCTCCTGGGGGAGGTGACCGACGACCGCGCTCGCCGGGCTCAGGCGGATCTCGCCCTCCTCGGGCGTGTCGATCCCGGCCAGCAGCCGCAGGAGCGTGGACTTCCCCGCGCCGTTGACCCCCACCAGGCCGATCACATCGCCCGGAGCCACCACCAGATCGAGACCCGAGAACAACACCCGCTCGCCGTGCCCGGCAGCCAGGCCCTTCACCACCATCGTCGCGCTCACGTGTACTGATGCTATCCAGCGGTGCGTGACCTGGTCGAAACGATTTAACGGCAGGAACGTTGACGATCGGCGTCCGATGGCCCGTAGTGTTCGGGAGATGCCGCGCTGGATCACCGCCCCCGCCGCCCTTCTCACCGTGGCCGCCGGTCTCGGCGTGCGCGCGCTGTGGGACGGCCCCGTCGCCAAGTACGCCGGCGACGCGCTCTACACCGTGCTGCTCTACCTGCTGATCGTCTTCATCGTCCCGCGCGTGCGCCCGTGGGTGGCCGCCCTGGTGTCCGCCGGGCTGAGCTGGGCCATCGAGTTCACCCAGCTCGCCGGCATCCCGGCCGTCCTGCGTCCCGTGCTGGGCAGCACGTTCAACCCGCCCGACCTGTTCTGGTACGCCGTGGGGGCGGCGCTGGCCGGCGCGCTCCATTTCCTGGCCCGTCGGCCCACATGAGAGTCCACGCATACACCGGCTATATCCGGAAAGGGGGCCAGGAAAGGGAGGAATCACCATGCAGGGACGAAAGATCGCATTCCTGGCCGCCCCCGAGGGCACTGAGCAGGTCGAGCTCCTCGAACCGTGGAAGGCCGTCAAGCAGGCCGGCGGGACCCCTCGCCTGATCTCCACCCGGTCCGGATCCATCCAGGGCTTCAACCACCTGGACAAGGGCGACGTCTTCGCCGTCGACGCCACGGTGGACGAGGTGAGCGCCGCCGACTTCGACGGGCTCGTGCTCCCCGGCGGCGTGGCCAACCCGGACCTCCTGCGCACCGTTCCGCAGGCCGTACGCTTCGTGCGCGACTTCTTCGACAGCGGCAAGCCGGTCGCGGCGATCTGCCACGCGCCGTGGACGCTCATCGAGGCCGACGTCGTCCAGGGCCGCACGCTCACCTCCTGGCCCAGTCTCCAGACCGACCTCCGCAACGCCGGCGCCACCTGGGTGGACCAGGAGGTCGTCACCGACACCAGCGGTCCCGCCCTTCTGGTCACCAGCCGGAAACCGGACGACCTCAAGGCCTTCTGCCAGGCCATGGCGGACGCTTTTGCCTGACCGCCCGCCGTACCCCAAAAAAAGGGGTAAATATCGCGAAACCTCAACGACCACGTCAACCAGGTGGAAACTCTGATGTAACGGCTTGATCGAAGGGTCGGATTGGTCTAGAAGTAGACCAAACACCCCTCGAGGAGACCTCATGACCACTGACGAGGATTCCCGACGACTAGCCGAACTGGGCTACAAGCAGGAACTTGCCCGCACCTGGAGTGGCTTCTCCAATTTCGCCATCTCCTTCTCGATCATCTCGATTCTCGCCGGCTGCTTCACGACCTTCTACCAAGCCTGGAACAACGGCGGCCCCGTCGCCATCTCCTGGGGCTGGCCGCTGATCTCCATCTTCATTCTGATCATCGGCTTCTGCATGTCCGAGCTGGTCTCCGCCTACCCGACGGCGGGCGGCATCTACTGGTGGGCGACGCGGCTGGGCAAGCCGGTCCACGGATGGTTCACCGGGTGGCTCAACCTCATCGGGCTCGTCGCGGTCACCGCCTCCGTGGACTACGGCTGCGCGACCTTCCTCGACCTCACGCTGACCCAGTTCTTCCCGGACTGGGAGCCGAGCCTGGCCAGGGTCTTCGGGTTCTTCGCGGTCATCCTCATCCTGCACGCGCTGATCAACATCTACAGCCACCGGCTCATCTCGCTGCTGCAGAACGTGAGCGTCTGGTGGCACGTGATCGGGGCCGCGGTGGTCGTGGGCCTGCTGGTGTTCCTGCCGCAGCAGCACCAGTCGCTGTCGTTCGTGTTCACCGAGACGATCAACAACTCCGGCTTCGGCGACGGGACGGGCGGCCTGCCGTTCTGGTTCTACGTGCTGCCGCTGGGATTCCTGCTCACGCAGTACACGATCACCGGCTTCGACGCGTGCGCGCACGTCTCGGAGGAAACACAGGGCGCGGCCATGTCGGCGGCCAAGGGGCTGTGGAAGTCGATCTTCTACTCGGCGATCGGCGGCTGGATCCTGCTGCTGGCGTTCCTGTTCGCCGCGACCGACGTCCAGTCGATCAACGACAGCGGCGGCGCCGTCTCCACGATCTTCACCACCGCGCTCGAATGGGCCCCCGCCACGCTCATTCTCGCGATCTCGACGCTGGGCCAGTTCTTCTGCGGCATGAGCTGCGTGACCTCGATGTCGCGGATGACCTACGCGTTCTCGCGCGACGGCGCCGTGCCCGGTTGGAAGATGTGGTCGCGCGTGGACGCCAACCGCACCCCGGTCAACGCCATCCTCGCCGGGTGCGGCGTCGCGCTGCTGATCACCCTGCCCGCGCTGTGGGCCCCTCCTGGTACGGCGGCGCCGACCGCGTTCCTGGCGGTCGTCTCGATCGCGGTCATCGGGCTCTACCTGGCCTTCCTGATCCCGATCTGGCTGCGGCTCAAGCAGGGCGACGCGTTCGTCCCCGGGCCGTGGACGCTCGGGTCGAAGTACAAGGTGCTGAACTGGATCGCCATCATCGAGATCATCGTCATCTCGATCTACTTCATCCTGCCGGTCTCGCCCAAGGGCGTGCCGGGCAACCCCGAGTTCACCTGGACCGCGGTCAACTACGCGCCGATCGCGGTGGGCGTGGTCCTGCTCGGCATCGCCCTGTGGTGGACCCTGTCGGCCCGGCACTGGTTCACCGGGCCGCGCCGTACCATCGACGAGGTTCCGACGACCTAGGAGGCTTCGAAGGCGGCGGCGACGACCTCGCGGACCTCGGTCATGGACGTGGCGCCCAGCTCGCGCTGGACCGAGGTCATGTCGACCTCGGGCATGCCGCAGGCTACCGCCCAGTGCCAGGGCTCGAGGTCGCCGTCGACGTTGAGGGCGAAGCCGTGGCTGGTGACGCCGCGGCTCTGCCGCATGCCGATCGAGACGATCTTGCGGCTGGTCGCGGTGGTCCACACGCCGGTCAGCAGCTCGTGGCCGGGCGGCGTGTCACGGCGCTCGGCCGGGACGTCGAGCTTGGCCAGCGCCTCCACGAGGCGGAGCTCCACCTCGCGGACGTAGTCGACGATGCCCTCCTCCTCACCGAGCTTGACGATGAGATAGCCGACGAGCTGGCCGGGGCCGTGGTAGGTGAGCTGCCCGCCCCGGCCCGTCTCCACGACGGGCACGCCGCGAGCGGGGTCGGGCAGGTGCTCCAGCGGCGTGCGCCGCCCGACGGTGAAGACCATCGGGTGGCTGAGCAGCCAGAGCGTGTCGCCCCGCTCATCGCGTTGCCGCTGCCCGACCAGGTCGGTCATGCGGTCCATCGCCTGGTCGTAGTCGACGAGATCGTCCTGGATGAGCGTGAGCGGGCGCGACTTCATATCAATGAGCGTAACTCCGCGGGCCGTTGGGCAGGACGATCCACAGGATGACGTAGAGCACCCACATCGGCCCGGGCAGCAGCGACAGCAGCAGCCACAGCGCGCGGACGACAGTGGGCGACCAGCCGAGCTTGTCCGCGATGCCGCCGCAGACGCCGGCCAGAATTCGGTGCTCCTTCGAGCGGTACATCTCGCTCCTCCGTATGGTTGCGAACTCACCCGAGAAAACGGACAACCAGGTGATTCACGTTCCACTAAGGACCCTGAGAAAACCCTGACAGGGTCAGCCACTCGGCGGCCAGGTCGACATGTCGCCTGGTCAGGCCCCGATCCGGGGCCACCTGGACGAGCAGGAAGTCGCCGACCTCCGGGTGGTCCCTGAGGAAGCGCTCGTCGCCGGCGAACAGCAGGTCGTCGAACCACACGAACGGCCGCCCCTTGACGTAGGCGGCCACGTGCGGCGTCTTGAACATCTCCCCGGCCGCACCGGCCTCTTGGTGGGGGACGCGGATGACCGGCAGCCTCGGCAGCCCGAGGCGGGGCGAGATCCAGTCGTTGGCGTGGTGCTCCCAGGTGGTCGCCCACACCAGTTCGGCACCCGCCCGCACGGCCAGTTCGAGCAGCCAGGTGCCGTGGCGCGGGTTGAGGTGGACCATGTAGATCTCACCGTCGAGCACGCACCGGTAGCGCCGGAAGTCCGCGGACGGCCGGCCGAACGGGTTGAGCACGCCGTCGATGTCGACGAGCACCAGGGGTTTCATCCGACTTTGAACTCCTGAGGGCTGACCCCGCGGACCCGTTTGAAGGCGGTGCTGAGGGCGAACGGGCTGCCGTAGCCGACCTTTCTGGCGACCGCGCCCACGGTGGCGCCGGGTTCGCGCAGCATGTCGGCGGCCAGGGCCAGGCGCCAGTCGGTGAGGAAGGCCATGGGCGGCTCGCCCACGAGTTCGGTGAAGCGCCTGGCCAGCGAGGCGCGTGAGACGCCGACCTCGGCGGCCAGGGAGGCGACGGTCCAGGGGTGGGCCGGGTTGTTGTGCAGCATGCGCATGGCCTTGCCCACGACCGGGTCGCTCTGGGCGCGGTACCACGCGGGCGCCTCGTGGTCGGCGAACCAGGAGCGCAGCGTGGAGATGAGCAGCAGGTCGAGCAGGCGGTCGAGGACGGCTTCCTGGCCGGGCTCGTCGCGGACCATCTCGGCGCCGAGCAGGCCGATGAGCGGGCCGCCGGGCAGCACGAGGAGGTTGGGGAGCGCGTCCAGCAGGCGTTTGCTGACCTCGGTCTCCATGCTGTACGTGCCGACGATCATGATGGTCTCGCCGTCGGGGCTGTTGCCCCAGGTCCGTACGCCGAGGTCCATGGACTGGTAGAGGGACTCGCCGTCGAGGGTGGTGCAGTGCTGGTCGGGGCCGATGATGATCTGCGGGGGCGTGCCGGGCTCGTCGGCGACGACGTAGTCGTCCGGCCCGCGGACGAGCGCCACCTGGCCGGGCATGAGCGGCACGGGCTCGCCACCGCTCGGCACGATCCACGCTTCCCCCCTGACCACGGCCACCAAAGTGAGGGGCGCCCGGTCCTCCACCCGCATCGACCAGGGTGGATCGAGGATCGCGCGGAGCAGGAACGCGCCTCGGGCCCGCGGCCCGTCGAGTAGTGCGGCAAGCTGATCCATGATTGAGACGATTGCATATGGAAACGCGCGCTTCAACCATGTTCAGTCTCATCGCTACGGACTTGAATATGACCCATGACGAACAACACGACTCTGGTTCTCGGTTCCAACGGCAAGACCGGCCGCCGCGTGGTCCAGCGGCTCGAGGCGCTCGGCCACGACGTGCGCAAGGGCTCGCGCCCCGCCTTCGACTGGGAGGACGACACCACCTGGCCGGCGATCGTGCAGGGTGTGCACGCGGTGTACATCACCTACTACCCCGACCTCGCCTTCCCCGGCGCGCTCGAGCGCATCCGCGTCTTCACCGACCTCGCGGTCAAGGCGGGCGTGCGCCGGCTGGTCCTGCTGTCGGGCCGCAACGAGGAGCTGGCCCAGGAGGCCGAGCAGGTCGTCCTGAACGCCGGCGTGGACGCGACGGTCGTCCGCTGCTCGTGGTTCATGCAGAACTTCGACGAGGGCTGGCTGCTGGACCCGGTCATGAGCGGCACCATCGCGCTGCCCGCCGGCGACGTGACCGAGCCCTTCGTGGACGTGGAGGACATCGCCGACGTCGCCGCCGCCGCGCTCACCCAGGACGGCCACGCCGGCAAGGTCTACGAGCTGACCGGCCCGCGCCTGCTCAGCTTCGCCGAAGCCGCCGCCGCGATCTCCCGGGTCACCGGCCGCGAGATCACCTATGTCCCGGTCACCCCCGAGGAGTTCGCCGCCGGGGCGATCGAGGCCGGCCTGCCCGAGGAGGAGGCGCACGGCCTGAACGCGCTCTTCGCCGAGGTGCTCGACGGCCGCAACGAGTCGCTCGCCGACGGTGTACGGCAGGCGCTCGGCCGTCCCGCCCGCGACTTCGCCGAGTACGCCCGGCAGGCGGCTCCGGCGTGGAAGGTCTAGCCGCCCCTTCGAGCGGGTCGGCGCGGACGGCGGCGCGGGGGCGCGACCGCGCCGACCCTCACGTGAGGACCCACCCGGGACGCGGAACGGAGGCCAGGAGCCGGCGCGTGTAGTCGTGCGCCGGCTCGGCCAGCACCGTGGCGACCGGCCCCCGCTCCACCACGACCCCCCGGTGCAGCACCAGCGTCTCCTCGCACAGGTGGCGCACCACCGCGAGGTCGTGGCTGACGAACAACAACGCCACCCCCCGCTCGGCCCGGATCCGGGCCAGGAGTTCGAGGATCTGCGCCTGGATGGAGACGTCCAGGGCGGCCACCGCCTCGTCCAGCACCAGCACCGCGGGCTCGACCGCGAGCGCCCTGGCGATGGCCAGCCGCTGGCGTTGGCCGCCGCTCAGCTCGTGGGGCCGCGCCCCGGCCTCGCGGCTGCCGAGCCCCACCTGCTCCAGCAGCTCCTCCACCCGGTCACCGGGCCCGCCGTGCAGCCGCACCACGGCCCGCAGGCACTGCGCGGACGTCAGCCGGGGATCCAGCGAGACGTAGGGGTCCTGGAAGACCATCTGGATCTCCCTGGCCCGCCGCAGCCGGGCCTCCCTGCCTCGTTCCCGGGGCGGCTGCACCCGGCCGGCCACGCTGATCGTGCCCGCGTCGGGCCTGGCCAGGCCGACCAGCATGCGGGCGATCGTCGTCTTCCCCGAGCCGGACTCCCCCACCAGCCCCAGCGCGCCACCGGCCGCCAGGGTGAAGGAGACGTCGTCGGCGGCGAGCGTGCCGCCGGGGAAGGTCTTGCGCAACCCGTCCACGACCAGCATCACAACGCGCTCCTCTCGCTCACCAGGTGGCAGGCGGCCACGCCGCCGCTCACCGCGACCGGCTCCGGCGCCACGGACGCGCACGCGTCCACAACCTGTGGACAGCGGGGCGCGAACGGGCACCCGGCCAAGGCGTCGTCGAGCGACGGCGGCCGCCCGGGAATGGGCCGCAGGGGCCGCGGATCGCCCAGGTCGGGCGTGCAGGCCAGCAGCCCGGCGGTGTAGGGGTGCCGCGGATCGGCGAACAGCTCCTTCGCCGGCCGGCTCTCCACCACGGTCCCGGCGTAGAGCACGTACACCCGGTCGCAGTAGGCCGCGGCCAACTGGAGGTCGTGGGTGATGAAGAGCATGCCGAGCGAGCGCTCCGCCTGCACCCGGCGCAGCAGCTTCAGCGTCTCGGCCTGGGTGGTGACGTCCAGCGCGCTGGTCGCCTCGTCGGCCAGCAGCAGCACCGGATCCGCGGCCAGCGCGGCGGCGATCACCACCCGCTGCAGCATGCCGCCGGACAGCTCGTGAGGGTACTGTCGCATGCGCAGCTCGGGCTCGCGCAGGCCCACGGCCGCGAGGAGCTCCAGCGCCCGCTCCCGCGCCGAGCGTTTCGTACGGCCCAGCGTCAGCACCATCCGCTCGGTCAGGAAGTCGCCGACCCGGCGCACCGGGTTGAGCGACGAACGCGGATCCTGGTAGATCATCGCCACCTGGGTCGCCCGCAGCTCGCGCAACGCCGTACCGGACATCTCCAGCACGTCCTCGCCCTCGACCCGCACCCGCCCGGAGACCCGCGCGCCGTCCGGCAGCAGGCGCAGCACCGCGCGGGCGATCGTGGACTTGCCCGAGCCGGACTCGCCGACCAGCCCGACCACCTCGCCCCGCGCCACGTGCAACGCGACGTCGCGCAGGATCGGCCGCCGGCCGCCCGCCTCGATCGTGAGCCCTTCCACCGACAACACCATCAGGAACCCCTCACGCCCAGGCGATCGGCCAGCCGTACCCCGATCACGTTGAAGCAGACCACGACCAGCGCGATCGCCGCCCCCGGCACCAGGACCGGCAGGAACGCGCCCTGCACGATCGCCGGCTGCCCTTCCTTGACCATGAGCCCCCAGTCGGAGGCGGGCGCCTGCGCGCCGAAGCCCAGGAAGCTCAGCGTGGCCAGGCTCATCAGCCCCTCGCCGAACAGCACGACCAGGTAGCCGACGATCGAGCGGGCCAGGTTCGGCACCAGGTAGCGCGCGCAGATCGTGAACCCGCCCATGCCCTGCACCCGATATGCCGCGATGTACGGCTTGGCGCACTCGGCCAGGGCGACGCTCCTGGTGTATTTGGCGATCGTGGGCGCGTAGGCCAGGCCGAGGGCGATGACCGCGGTGGTCAGGCCGTTGCCGAAGACGGCCACGACCAGCACGACGAACAGCAGTCCCGGGAAGGCGTACATGACGTCGGTGAGCCGGGAGACGACCGCGTCGACCCAGCCCCGGTGCCAGGCGGCGAGGGTGCCGAGGGCGACGCCGAGCAGCGAGGCGATGGCCAGCAGGCCCAGCGGCCCCAGCAAGGAGGTCCGCGCGCCGTACAGGACGCGGGAGAGCAGGTCGCGGCCGGACTGGTCGGCGCCCAGCGGGTGCTCGGGCGTGAGCGGCGCCAGCGAGGCGGCGAAGTCCACGGCGTCCGGCTCGTAGGGCGCGAGCAGCGGCGCGAGGACCGCCGCGGCCACGACCAGGATCAGGAAGGCGGCGGCCAGCCGGTAACCGAGAGGGGTGCCCGCCCGCAACGGCTTGCCGAGGCCGATCGAGGTGGTGGTCATGCCCGCCTCCACTCGCCGGGGCCGGTCGTGGCTGTCATGCCCGCCTCCGCGCTCTGGGGTCGATCACCGGCTGGACCAGCTCCACCACCGTGGTCACCGCGATGTAGGCGGCGACCATGAGCAGCAGCACGGCCTGGGTGACCGGGAAGTCGTGGGTGTTGATGGCCCCGACCAGCAGCGAGCCGACGCCGCTGAGGCCGAAGGCGGTCTCGATGGTGACGGTGCCGGCCAGCATCCCGGCGGTGACCAGCCCGCACATGGTGACGATGGGACCGAGCGCGCCGCGGAAGACGTGCCGCAGCACGATGCTCCGCTCGGCCAGCCCGGAGGCTCTGGCCACGGTGACGTGGTCGAGGCCGCGTTGTTCCACCATGGCCTGCCGGGTGACCCGGCTGATGATGGCCAGCGCGCCGAGTGCCAGCGTCACCGCGGGCAGCGTCAGGTGCCACAGCGAGCCGCCGCCCGCGACCGGGAACCAGCCGAGCTGCACCCCGAACAGTGAGATGAGCGCGGTGGCCACCACGAACGGCGGCACGGAGGTGGCGAAGGTGGTGCCGGCGACCACGGCCGAGTCGGTGCGCCCGCCGCGGACCGCGGCCAGCACCCCGAGCGCCACCCCGAAGACGGTGAACAACACCGCCGCGTAGGCGACCAGGCCGAGCGTCGTGGGCAGGCGGGCGGCCAGCAGGTCGGCCACCTGGTCGTTGTACTGCAGCGAGCGGCCCAGGTCGCCGGTGGCGGCGTCGCCGAGCCAGCGCAGGTACTGCACGAGGAACGGGTCGTCCAGGTGGTACTGCGCCCGGATCTGCGCAAGGTATTCGGGCGTCAGGTTCTCCTTGCCCCCGGCCAGGAACGTCACCGGGTCGCCCGGCGCGGCGTAGGCGGCGCCGAAGATGACGAACGAGGTGGCCGACAGCGTGGCGACCAGCCCGGCCAGCTTCCTGAGCACGGGCTCAGCCCTTGGTCCCGAGGTCGGCCGCCCACGGGTAGCCGAAGTACGTCATGGACGCCGGCGGGCCGGTCACCTTGCCGCCCAGCACGACGGTGGAGGGCACCTCGACCAGGGAGATCCACACCATGTCGGCGGTGAAGCGCCGCTGCAGCTCGATCACCTGCCCGGCGCGTGCGACCGGGTCGGTGGTCTGCAGGGCCTTGCCGACGAGCGTGTCGTACTCGGGCGAGCTGAAGCCGGCCCAGTTGTTGGAGGAGCCGGTGAGCGCGTTGTCGTAGAAGCCGATCGGGTCGCTCTTGGTGATGTACCAGTCGTCGGGCACCAGGTCGACCTGGGCCCGCTTGGCGGGGTCGGTGTAGAACGAGCCGAACTCCGCGCCGGGCACGGTCTTGATCTCCGCCTTGAGCCCGATCTTCTTGGCCGCGTCGAGGACGGCGTTGGCGATGACGTTGCGGGCCTGGTCGCCGTCGCCGGCCACGACGAACGGGGTCTGCGGGGAACCGGCTTCCTGCACGAGTTTCTTGGCGGCCTCCAGGTCGGGGCTGTCGGGCGCGCCCTGGAGCTCGTCGTATGCCTTCTGGAACGCCTGCCGCTCGTAGGACCAGGCGCCGGCCCCGACCGGCGTCTTCCACGGCCGGGCGAGTCCGGCAAATCCGGATTTGGCGATGCCGGCCCGGTCGATCGCCAGCGAGAGCGCCCGGCGGATCTTCGGGTCCTTCATCACGCCCTTGTCCGTGGGCAGCAGCACGAAGACCCGCGTGGTGGGGCCGTGGGCCACGGTGGCGCCCGACTTGGCCAGCGCCGCGGCGGGACCGGTCTCGCTGAGGTACGCGCCCTGGGCGGCTCCGGTGACCAGGCTGTTGACCAGCGCGCCGTCGTCACCCCACTTGAAGACGACCTGCTTGGTCAGCGGCTTGACCGCGGTGTTCCAGTAGGCGTCGTACCGTTCGATGACGACCTCGGCGCCGGACTTCCACGCGCCCAGCTTGTAGGGGCCGGAGCAGGCGTCGGGGTGGCCGGGCGTGCCGTACTCCTTGCCGAGCTTCTCCACGACCTTCCGGTTGAGCACGACGCCCGCGTCGCCGGCCATCGCCTGGGTGAACAGCGCGTTGGGCTTCTCGAACGTCACCGTGACCTGGTCGTCGCCGGTCTTGGCGACGGCGGCGACGTCCTCGAACTCGTCGGACTCGCTCATGCCCTTGCCCGCGTGCCGCTTGAGGCTCCACACCACGTCGTCGGCGGTCAGCGGGCTGCCGTCGTGGAAGGTGAGGCCCTTCTTGACGGTGAAGACGAGCTTGCCGGGGTCGGACTCGTCGAGCTTCTCGGCCAGCCACGGCTTGATCGTCATGTCGGGCTGCGTCTGCATGAGCCGCTCGCAGACGTTGGTCATGATCGTGCGGTTGGCGGTGCCGCCGTCGACGTCCAGGTCGAGCGTGCCCGGCTCCTCGCCGAGCAGCCAGACGGCCTGCTCCAGGGGGCCGGTGGCCTTGGGCGTCTGGTTGACCAGGGTCAGCCGGGATACGTCCGCGGTCTGGCCCGAGGTGGCGGCCTGGCCGCCGCAGGCCGCGGCCAGGCAGGCGAGCCCGGCCAGCGCGAGTGTCTTCTTCACAGGGACTCCGGTGCGTCGTAGAGGTTCCAGGGCACGACCTCGTAGTCGTGGTCGCAGGGGGTGCCGGCAGCGATCATGTAGTCGCCCGTGGTGAGGTCGACGCAGCTCGACAGCAGCGTGGCCCACCTCTTGACGGCGGGCTGGGCCTCGTCGGGGTGGGTACACAGGGACTCGGGGTAGCCGAGGTGGTCGGACATGGCCGATCTGATGCGCTTGCGCGCCTCAGCGGTTCCGGAGGACGCGTGTACGGCCCGCAGCCCCGTCTCGGCCCTCGGCACGCGGAACAGCGAGTCGGCCGAGCCGGGGCGGTAGGTGGCGGCGAGCTGGGGCGGGACGAACGCCTGGTAGTGGTTGCCGTGGACGAGCAGGCCGCCCTCGGGATACATCCAGCCGACCGCGCCCGGCGTGGTCTCCAGGTCGATGGCGAAGCCGTCGCGGTGGGTGATCAGCGCGTTGCTGGCGATGTGCGCCTTCGACTTGGTCAGCGCCTCCAGGGCGGCGTTGAGGTTGGGGCTGTCGAGCACCCGGCGCCGGATGAGCGTCTGCGGGACGCCCACGGCCGCGTCGAAGCGCCCGCCGAGCCCGTTGGCGTTGAGCGCGATGCCGGCGGAGCTGGCGCCCTGCCGGCCGACCTGGCCCGCCTCGACGTGCATGATGACCGTCGGGCGGCCGGGCTGGACCACCCTGAGCACCATGACCGTGTCGGCCACGGCGTGCCGCCAGTCCCAGTTCTGCCCGGCGTAGACGTGGCCGTCGCCGCTGGCCTCCTCCAGCAGAGCGAAGGAGGTGCAGCCGTCCGGCGGCTCCATGGTGGCGAACGTGCTGTCGTAGATGATCTCGCCGCGGGCGTTGAGCGCCAGGATGTCGAGGAAGCCGACGCCGGCGCCCTCGGCGATGCCGGTCATCTCCTCGACCAGCTCGGGGGCGAAGGCGGCGCTCGGCTCGACCCAGCGGGCCGCGCGCTCGGTCACCTGGCGCCAGGTCAGGCCGCTGGAGTGGCCGAACGCCTCGGCGTAGTAGGCCATGGCGCGGCCGATCTGCGCCCGGGCCTGCTCGCCGTACTGGCGGCCCCGGTCCCGCGGCGGGCCGGAGATCTCGACGAGGGGCAGGGAGGTGAGGCTCAATGGTGCTCCTTGGACCGGCCGGAGCCGTGTAACGTTCGTTTCAGCAGACCGCGAGTCTGTAGCGCGCGTTTCAGGACAGAGTAACGACCGCTACGAAGGAGTCAAGAGCCGTAATGGAAAATACACACAGCCCGATCGAGCAGCTCAGGGCCATGGTGAGACAGCTGTGGGACGAGCTGTCGCCGGCCGAGCGGGCCGTGTGCCAGTATGTCGTCTCCAATTCGCCCGAGCAGATCCTGTTCGCCAGCGCCAACGAGCTGGGCCGGGCCACCGGCACCAGCAACGCCACCGTCGTGCGCACGGTGCAGCGGCTCGGCTTCGACGGCCTGCCCGCCCTGAAGCGGGCCCTGGCCGGCGAATTCACCTCCGCGGTCGCCCCCGACGTACGCCTGCAGCAGCGCATCAGCCACGTCGGCCACGACCTGTCGGCCATCTGGTCACGCGTCTTCGACGAGGCCCGCGAGCGCATCGACCAGTGCCGCGCGCTCTGGGACGCCGACTCCTTCAAACGCGCCCTGGAACTCCTGGTCAACGCCTCCTCGACCCTCGTGTACGGCGTGGGCGCCTCGGAGCCCGCGGCCCGGCATCTCGCGCTCAAGCTGGGCCGCCGCGGCCACCGCGCCCGGACGAGCTCGGCCACCGGCTTCACGCTGGCCGACGACCTGCTCGCCCTCGGCCACGGCGAGGCCGTGGTGATCTTCCAGCCGGGGCGGCGGCTCAAGGAGATCACCGTGGTGATCGACCGGGCCCGCCAGGTCGGCGCCGGAGTCATCCTCATCTCCGATGAGCTGGGCGGCGCCTTCGCCGACCGGGTGGACGCCGTGCTGAACGCGCCCCACACGCCCACCGGCATCACCGCGGAACCCCTGACGGGCATGATCGTCGCCGACGCGCTCCTGCTCGCCATCGACTCCCTCGACGAGAATCGATCTGTCGAGCACTCTCACCAGCTCACCGCCCTGCGCGAGCAACTCCTGTCACCACCTCGTCCCGGCGACCGATAGCCTCCAGTCGTTAAAGGGACGGGCTCAGAAAGGTGTGCGCGCGTGATCGGCTGGTTCGAAGCTGTGGTCCTCGGCCTCATCCAGGGCCTGACGGAGTTCCTTCCGATCTCCTCCAGCGCGCACATCCGCGTGGCCGGAGAGCTCTTCGGCTGGCAGGACCCCGGCGCCGCCTTCACCGCCGTGATCCAGCTCGGCACCGAGACGGCCGTGCTGATCTACTTCCGCAAGGAGATCTGGCAGATCATCTCCACCTGGACGCGCTCCCTGTGGACGCCCGCGCTGCGCGGCGCCTTCCACGCCAGGATGGGCTGGTTCATCATCGCCGGATCCCTGCCCATCGGCGTGCTCGGCCTGCTGTTCAAGGACCAGATCGAGACCGTCTTCCGCGACCTGCGCATCATCGGCACCACGCTCATCGTCTTCGCGATCATCCTGTGGTTCGCCGACCGCACCGCCCGCAACAAGCTCACGCTGGAGCGCCACCTCAGCTTCACCCACGCCATCGTGTACGGCTTCGCCCAGTCGCTGGCCCTGATCCCCGGCGTCTCCCGCTCCGGCGGCACCATCACCGCCGGCCTCCTGCTCGACTACCGGCGTGAGGACGCGGCGAAGTACTCCTTCCTGCTGGCCATCCCGGCCGTGCTCTCGTCGGGCCTGCTGGAGGTGTTCGAGATCGGCGAGGGCCAGGCGCCCGCCTGGGGGCCGACGATCCTGGCCACGGTCATCTCGTTCGTCGTCGGGTACGCCGCGGTGGCCTGGTTCCTGAAGTACATCAGCACCCACCGCTTCACCGGCTTCGTCATCTACCGGATCCTGCTGGGCCTGCTCATCATCTTCCTGGTCACGACCGGCGTGATCGAGCCGCTTCCGCACTAGCTCCCGTAGCCCGGCGGGCGCACCGCCGGATGCCGGGCGGCCAGTTGCGCGGCCAGCCCGAGCAGGTGGGTCTCGCCGCCCGGCGGCGCGATGAGCTGCACCCCGATCGGCACGCCCGCCGAGTGGGTGGCGATCGGCACGGTCGCCGCGGGCCAGCCGCACATGTTCCACGGCCCGGTCACCGGCGCGTACCTGGCGTTGACCAGCACGTTGCGCAGCAGGCCGCGCTCGCCCCAGCGGTCGGCGCGCGGCGGCACCGCGGCCAGCGTCGGGGTGATGAGCACGTCGGCGTCCCCGAACCACTGGTCGGCGCCGTACCCCCGCCAGCGCTCGCGCCCCTTCGACCCGTCGAGCGTGAGCCTGGCCAGCAGCCGCCCGGCCCGGCCCAGGGCGCGGCTGCGCCGTTCCAGCCGGGCTCGGTCCAGGCCCTGGACCGCCGCGCCGGAGCGGGCCAGCCAGGCCGCGACCGTGGCGGGGCCCAGCCAGCCGGGCAGGCGCCGCGGGTGCTCCACGATCGTGTGCCCGGCCACGCGCAGCGTCTCGGCCGCCGCCTCCACCGCCGCGCGGAACTCCGCGTCCACCGCCATCCCCACCGGCAGCGGCTGCGGCGCGTAGGCCACCCGCAGCTCGAACAACCCGTCCTCGGCCGCCCGGATCGTCCGCGGCGCCGCCCAGCCCTCGTCGTCGTCCTCGGCCCAGATCGAGCGGAGCATCGGGCGCACCGGCTCGGTACGCGTGCCGGTGCGCCAGGACTCGGCCAGCCCCGGGTCGGCCGCCAGCACCGACAACGCCAGCGACAGGTCGGCCACGCTCCAGGCCACGGGCCCGTTCTCGGTCAGCCCGTCCCAGTCGTCGACCGGCGGCGGCACCACGCCGGGCCCCGGTTTCAGCGCCAGCACGCCGCAGCAGGCGCCCGGAATGCGCAGGGAGCCCATGCCGTCGTTGCCCAGGGCGATCGGGACCATCCCGGCCGCCACGGCCGCGGCGCTGCCGGAGGAGGAGCCGCCGGCCGTACGGGAGAGGTCCCAGGGGTTCCTGACGGTTCCGTACGCGCTGTCGCCGAAGCCGACCAGGCCCAGCTCGGGCATGTTGGTCAGGCCGACGATCACCGCGCCCGCCGCGCGCAGGCGGGCGACGGCCGGATGGTCCTCGGCCGCCGGGGCGTCGGAGGTGGCGCCGGAGCCGAGGCGGCAGGTCTCACCGGCGACGGCCAGGTTGTCCTTGACCGCCACCGGCACGCCCGCCAGCGGCAGGTCGGCCAGGTCGCGGCGTTTGCGCACGGCCCTGGCCTCCTCGACGGCACGCGCCCTGACCAGGCGGAACGCCTTGATCTTCGGGTCGCGTTCGGCGATGGCGCACAGATGTTCCTCGACCACGGTCTCCGGTGCGGCCTCGCCGTGCCGTACGGCTTGCGCGATCTCGACAGCGGACTTGCCTGCCCAAATCATGCATAAGAGTGTGCAGGTTTCTAACGTTCGGCGCGAGGCTCCCGCTTGGCTTCTTTCAAGGCCAGCCGTAGGGCGTACTCGATCTGCGCGTTGACGCTGCGCAGATCGTCGGCGGCCCACTTGGCGATCGCGTCGTACACGGCCGGATCCAGGCGGAGCAGGAGCTTCTTCTTCTCAGGCATACAGGCTGCCGGCGTTCACCACCGGCTGTGTCGCCCGGTCGCCGCACAGGACGACCAGAAGGTTGGAGACCATCTGCGCCTTGCGCTCCTCGTCGAGGTCCACCACGCCCTCAGCGGCCAGGCGGTCGAGGGCGAGCTGGACCATGCCGACGGCGCCCTCGACGATCTTGGTGCGGGCGGCGACCACCTGGGCGGCCTGCTGGCGCACCAGCATCGCCTGGGCGATCTCCGGGGCGTAGGCGAGGTGGGTGATGCGCGCCTCCAGCACCTCGACCCCGGCCAGCTCGGTGCGCTCGCGCAGCTCGCCGGTCAGCTCCTCGGCCACGCTGGTGCCGTCGCGCAGGCTGGTGCGGGAGTCGTCGTGGGAGTCGTACGGGTGGGTGGTGGCCAGGTGGCGCACCGCGGCCTCCGACTGGATGGCGACGTACTCCTCGTAGTCGTCGACCGCGAAGACCGCACGGGCGGTGTCGGTGACCTTGTAGACCACGACGGCGGCGATCTCGACCGGGTTGCCGTCGGCGTCGTTGACCTTGAGCTTCGCGGTCTCGAAGTTCCTGACCCGGAGCGTGACCCGGCGCTTGGTGGTCAGCGGCAGCACCCACTGCAGGCCGTTGTCGGTGACCGTGCCGACGTAACGGCCCAGGAACTGCACCACGTTGGCCTCGTTCGGGTTGATCACCGCGAACCCGGTGAGGACCAGCAGCGTCAGCGCCCCGAGCACCACGGCCAGGACCAGGCCCGCGGCCGTGCCGGACAGCGCCGAGAACCCCGCGACCGCGGCCAGGGCGATCGCCAGGATCAGGGCCAGGAAGCCGTTAAGGCGGAAGGCACGTCGTTCCATCGCGACTCCTTGCTATCGAAGTGATATCACCATGATAGCCCACGAGTCCTGTCGGCGGCGTTGCGTAGGCTCACCCGCGTGAACGCACGACCCTCGCTCGCCGTCGCCCAGCGCTCCTTGGGCGATCCGTCCCTCAGCTATCCGCTCCTGCCGCCCCTCACCCGTGGCTGCCCCGAGACCAGCACCCCTTCCGTGGCCTATCCGCTGGAGGTGGACTACGACTACGCCCGGGTGCCCGGGGATCTGTTCGCCCAGGCGCCCCTGCCGGACATCGCGCGATGGTCACCCCTGCTGCCGCCCCTGGCCGCGCCCACGCTGGGCGAGGGCGGCACGCCGCTCCTGGAGTTCGACGGGGTCTACGTCAAGGACGAGTCCCGCAACCCCACCTGGTCGCACAAGGACCGGCTCAACCGCGTCACCGTCAGCGCCGCCGTCACCACCGGGGCGCCCGGGGTGGTGGTCGCCTCCTCCGGCAACCACGGCGCCTCGGCCGCCGCCTACGCCGCGCGGGCCGGGCTGCCCGCCGTCGTTCTCGCCTCGGCCGAGTCGCCGCCCGTCGTGCAGACCTTCGTGCGGTCCTATGGGGCGAAGGTGCTGACCGTGCCGGCCGACAAGCGGTGGCCGTTGCTGCGGGAGATCGTGGACGAGCTGGGCTATCACCCGGTCAGCAACCAGAGCGTCACCCACACCGGGCACCCGTATGGGCCGGAGGGGTATAAGACCATTGCCTATGAGTTGTTCGCGCAGCTTGGGCGGGTTCCGGCGGCCGTGTTCACCCCGACCGGTTACGGAGAGCTGGTCTACGGGGTGTGGAAGGGGTTCGCCGAGCTGCTCCGGCTAGGGGTGGCCGCCGGCACGCCGGCCATCTTCACCTGTGAGCCCGCCGCCGGTGGGCCGACCGCGCGGGCGCTGGCGACCGGGGAGCCCGCCGTGATCGTTCCCGCCGGGCGCTCGGCCGCGTACGCCATCCTGTGCGACGTCGGCGGCCATCGCGGCGTCCGCGCCGTCCGCGACAGCGGCGGGCAGGCGCTGCTGGTGAGCGACGACGCCATGCGCGCCGCCCAGCGGGAGCTGGCCCTGCGGGGAGTCTGGCAGGAGCTGTCGGGCGCCGCCGGGCTGGCCGCCTTCCGCTCGCTGGGGCGGGCGTTCGACGGGCCGGTGGTGTGCGTGGCCACCTCCAGCGGGTTCAAGGATCTGGGGGTGGGCGAGCACCGGACCGAGGTGCTGGAGAACCCCACCTGGCGGGACGCTATCCACTCTCCTTGAGCCAGACCCGCAGCGCCCCGACCGGCGTGAACCCGTGGCGTTCGGCGGGCTCCACGTCGCTTTCGTAGCCGACCAGCGGCCGCCCGGGGAACAACCGGGCGGCCATGGCGAGCGCGCCCGCCCACGCGTCGTCCACGTCGCGACCGGCGGCGAAGACGTTCGAGACCCCGGCCACCCCGTCACCGGCGTTGAGCACGGCCCCGCAGACGATCTCGCCGTCCACCCGGCCCGCGAGCACCGCCGCCTCGGCCAGGATCGCGGGCCGGAACAGGTCGTTGTCCCGCCCGCCGTTCCAGGCGCGCTCCCAGGCGCGCAGATCGGCCGCGTCCTCGACCCGGCTCCAGTTCACCTCGCCGGGCAGGTCAGCGTCCACGGGCGCGTCCCGGTGGATCCACTGCGCCGCGAAAAGCACCTCGAACCCGCCGAACGGTTCCAGGGCGGCGAAGCTGTCCTTCACCGAGGCCCAGGGGCCCGCGTCGATGCCATCGAGCACGTCCGCGGCCGTGGCGGCCGGGTCGAGGGTGACCGCGTCCGGGTAGTAGGGCGGCGTGCGCCGCGCGCTACGCCACACCCTGGCGCCGAACTCCCCCGTGACACCGTGGGCACGGGACATCAGGTCGCACCACTCGGCGTTGTTGCGTGCCGCCGCCAGTGCCCGGGGGTCCGTCATGTGCCCATTATCCGGGCTTTCGTGTGACGTGTGGGGGCCGCGGTGAGGGGGTCCTCGGGCCACGGATGCTTCGGATACCGCCCCCGGAGCTCCGCCCGGACCGCCTTGTAGCCCTCCCGCCAGAACGACGCGAGATCCGCCGTCACCGCCGCCGGACGCCCCGCCGGCGAGAGCAGGTGGATGACCAGGGGCACCCCCGCGACCTTCGGCGCCTCCTGCCAGCCGAACAACTCCTGCAGCTTGACCGCCAGCACCGGCTGCTCACCCGAGTAGTCGACCCGGATCCTGGACCCGCTGGGCACCTCGATCCGCTCCGGCGCCACCCCCTCCAGCCGCTCGCTCCACGGGATCAGCCGCCTGAGGGCGCCGGCCACGTCGATCCGCGTCAGGTCGGCCCGCCTGCGCGCCCTCGACAGCTCCGGCTCCAGCCACTGATCGGCCAGGTCGAGCAGCGCCTGGTCGTCCACGGCCGGCCAGGGCGCCCCGATCGCCCGGTGGCAGAACTCCATCCGCCGGCGCAGGGCGGTGGCCTCGGGGGTCCAGCTGAGCACGCCCTCGGTCCGCAGGCCGTCCAGCAGCGCCTGCCTGACATCGGCGTCCTTCAGCGGCGACGACGCCACCTCGATCGCCCCGATCCGTTCGACCCGCCGGGCCACCACGTCTCCGTACCGCTCCCCCGGCGGCACCCGCCAGGCCACCTCGTCCTCGACGGTGACGCCGAAGGCCGCCCGCGCGATCTCCTCGTCGATCACCGCCGCCTGCCTGATGCGCGTTCTGGGCGAGCCGAGCGGCCGATCCGTCACCGCGACCGCCAGCCACTCGACCCCCTCGAGCCGCGACCCGCCGAGAAGCTCCGCCTGGGTCCCCGAGGCCATCAGATACGCCTGACCCTGCCGCCGCGCCACCCGCTCGGGAAAGGCCAGCGCCACGGTCAGCCCGGCCACGGCGTCCCGCACCCGTCCCGGTTCGCGTACGGCCGGCGCCAGGCGGTTCACCTCCTGCCGCCAGCGCGGCAGGGCGCCGCGGCGGGCCGAGCGCCAGACCTCGGCCAGGTCGTCGGAGGCGTCCCTGGGAAGCTGGTCCGACAGCAGCGCCACCACCTCGGCGGCATCGGGACCGGCGTCGAGAAGGGCCCTGGCCAGGCGCGGATGCACCCCTGCCCGGGCCATCCGCAGGCCACGTTCGGTCACGGTCCGGCCGGCCAGCGCCCCGAGGGTCGCAAGGACGCGGGCGGCGGCCGACATCGCGGCGGGCGGCGGCGGGTCGAGCAGACGCAGGCCGGAGGCGTCCGGGCTGCCCCAGCACGCGGCCTGCAGGGCGAACCCGGTCAGGTCGGCCAGGGCGATCTCGGGCCGTGGCTGGTCGGGCAGGCGTTCGTGCTCGGCTTCGCTCCAGCATCGGTAGACGACGCCGGGCGCTTCGCGGCCGGCCCGGCCGGCGCGCTGGACGGCGGCGGCCTTCGCGGCCCGGATCGTCGTCAGGGAGCCCAGCCCGCGGGCGTGGTCAGTGCGCGGCTCCCGAGCCAGCCCGGAGTCGACCACGACCCGGACCCCGGGCACGGTCAGGCTGGACTCGGCCACCGACGTGGCCAGCACCACCCGCCGGGCCGTACCGGGCGAGAGGACCGCGTCCTGGACCCGCGCCGGCGCCTGCCCGTGCACCTGGAGCACCTCGGCGGGCAGATCCCCGGCGAGCATCCCGGCCACTTTGGCGATCTCGCCGACGCCGGGCAGGAAGCACAGCACGTCCCCCTGCTGCTCGGCCAGCGCCCGCCGTACCGTCGCCGCGACGTGGGCCAGCAGCGCGGGGTCGACGCGCAACCCGTGCGGCGGGGCGACGGGGCGGGGCGGCGGCGCCCACATCGTCTGGACGGGGTGCATGGCGCCGGAGGCGGTCACGACGGGCGCGTCGCCCAGGAGCCGGGCCAGCGGGGCGGCGTCCGCGGTGGCGGAGGTGGCCAGCAGGCGCAGGTCCGGGCGGAGGGTGTCGCGCACGTCGAGCAGGAAGGCGAGGGCGGTGTCGGCGTCCAGGTGGCGTTCGTGGCATTCGTCGAGGATGACCACGTCCACGCCGGGCAGTTCCTGGTCGCGCTGGAGGCGCTGCAGGAGGACTCCGGTGGTGACGACCTCGACCATGGGGTTGCGGCCGGTCCGGCGCTCGCCTCTGATCGTGTAGCTCGCCCCCATCCGGCGGGCGGCAGCGCGTACGGCCAGCCGTCGCGGCTCGGCGACCAGCACCCGCGCCCCCTGCCCGGCCAGCGCCAGCGGGACCACGGTGGTCTTGCCGGTGCCGGGCGGGGCGGTGAGGACGGCGCTGCCGTACCGCTCGAGGGCGGCCGAGAGCTCGGGCAGCGCCTCGGTGATCGGCAGATCGGGCAGCGCGGATTCAGCCATGGGCGGGCACGGCGAGCTCCGAGGCGGCGACGATCGAGTCGATGAGCCCGGGGAACCGGGCGTCGAGGTCGGCGCGGCGCAGGCTGAGCAGGCGTTCGCGGCCGTTCACCCGGGTCCGGGTGACCCCGGCCTCGCGCAGGGCGCGGTAGTGGTGCGACAGCGTGGACTTGTGGATGTCCAGGTCGTCGCCGGCGGTCGAGCACGACAGCTCCGAGCCGTCGGCGAGCTTCCTGACCAGCTCCAGTCGCACCGGATCGCCCAGCACCCGGAGCACGTCCGTGAGCTGGATGTCCGCGGTGGCGGGGTGGGGTGGCTGGCGCATATCGCCCACTCTACTTCAGTTTGATTGTTTGACAACCATCCAACATTGATGCCAGCGTAGGCGGAGTGAATTCCAGGCTTTATCCCCTTGCTGTGGGTAATTTCGCCATTGGCACGGGCATGTTCGTCACCGCCGGACTCCTGCCCCCGATCTCCCAGAACCTGCACATCTCCGTCGCCGCCGCCGGGCAGATCGCGACCGTGTTCGCCCTGGCCTACGCCATCCTGTCACCGGTGCTGGCGGCGCTCACCGCCCGCCTGCCGCGCAAGCGGCTGCTCGTGATCGCGCTCAGCGTGTTCATCCTGGGCAACCTGCTGACCGCCATCGCCCCGACCTACCCGTTGATCATGGCGACCCGGGTCATCGCGGCGGCGGGAGCGGCCATGTTCACGCCGACGGCCTCGGGGGTGGCCAATGCGCTGACCTCGCCCGAACGCCGGGGCAGAGCGCTGGCGCTGGTGATGGGCGGATTGACGGTCTCCTCGGCGCTGGGCGTGCCGCTCGGCACCTGGCTCGGCGCGTCCGCCGGCTGGCGGGCGACGATCTGGCTGGTGGTGGGGCTGGGCGTGCTCGGGTTGATCGGGGTGGCCGCGGTGGTGCCCGAGGTGGTGATCCCCTCCTCCGGCCGGCTGCGCGCCCGCTTCGCCCCGCTGGCCGACCGGCGGGTGTCCGCCGTGCTGATCACCCAGTTGCTGATGTTCTCGGCGGGATTCACCGCCTACACCTACATCGGCTCGCTGCTCGACCTGTCGCTGCCCGCCGTCCTGTGGGCGTGGGGCCTCGGCGGGATCGTCGGCAACCAGCTCGGCGGGCGCTTCACCGACGCGTACGGGCCGCGCCGCATGGTGTTCCTGAGTCTCGGCGCCGCCACCGTCTTCCTCGCCCTGACCCCGGTCGCGAACCTGGCGTTGCCGGTCGCCCTGGTCTGGGCCTTCCTCTGGGGCGCCGTGGGCTGGCTGATCGCGCCCGCGCAGCAGTACCGGACCGTCGCCGCCGTCCCCGACAGCGTGCCGGTCGGCCTGGGCCTGCTGTCATCGGCGCAGTACGTGGGGGTGTTCGTGGCCGGCGTCACCGGCGGCCTCGCCCTCGAGTGGTACGGCAGAGCGGGCGTCATCGTGCTCGCCACCGCCTTCGGTGCCATCTCGCTGCTCTTCACCGCGGTCACCTATCGCCGCGCTCCCGCTCAGGTGGCCACTGCGCGGTGAAGACCTTCCTGGCATGCTCGACCAGCGCGCGGGCGGCCGGGCTCACGGGCTGGTCGGTCCGCCAGGCCAGCCCCATCTGACCGCGCATGGCGGGCTCCTCGATCTCCAGCACGTGCAGGTCGTCGTGCCGGGAGACCGCCGAGCGCGGCAGGATCGCCACCCCGAGGCCGTGCGCGGCCAGCTTGGCCAGGAAGTACGGCTCACTGGCCTCGAACGCCACCTGCGGGCGGAACCCGGCGCTCAGGCAGGCCGCCTCGACCACCGACCGCAGCCCGGTGCCCGGCGGCAGCGTGATCAGGGTCCGGTCGCGCAGTTCGGCCACCGTGAGCCGGTCACGCCCGTCGAGCTCGCCGCCCCGCCGTACCGCGGCCACCACCGCCTGGTCGATGACCACCTGGGTCTCCACCCCCGGCGGCAGCGGCGCCCCGAGCCCGAGCAGCGCCAGGTCC
This sequence comes from Nonomuraea typhae, assembly GCF_009760925.1. Lineage (GTDB taxonomy): Bacteria > Actinomycetota > Actinomycetes > Streptosporangiales > Streptosporangiaceae > Nonomuraea > Nonomuraea typhae. The sequence continues at coordinate 604,439 of NZ_VRLV01000005.1, read as the reverse complement.
ACCTGCCCGGCGGCCAGCGACTCCGTGAGGCTGACGGGGTCCATCTCGTTGAGCGTGATCTCCACCGCCGGATGGGCGTGATGGAAGCCGGCCAGCAGCCCCGCCAGGTCGAGCGCCCAGGGCGCGGTGACCACGGCCATGACCACCCGCCCGCGCAGCAGCCCGGTGAACTCGGCTACGACGTCCCGCGCCCCAGAGGCCGCCCACAACGCCGCCCGCGCGTACGGCAGCACCGCCGTGCCCACCTCGGTCAGCGCCACGTTGCGCCCGCTCCGGTCGAACAGCGGCTGCCCGAGCTCCCGCTCCAGCCGTTTGATCTGCGCGCTGATCCCGGGCTGCGCCACGTGCAGTCTGGCCGCTGCCTTGGTGAAACCGCCCTCGTCGACCACGGCCACGAAATATTCGAGCTGCCGAAGCTCCATAACTGTCGATTATAGCTGTGAGAAGAACCTGCTCTTGGACTTATGGATCCTGTCCGGGGCACGCTGACGTCATGGCCAGAAGAATCACTCCAGAATCCGATATTTACGACAGCGAGCGCCTCGGCTACCAGCGCTCCTCCAGCCACAAGCCCGACCTGATCTTCCCCGCGGAGACCGCCGCCGACGTGCGTGAGGCGGTGGCCCACGCCGCCGCGCACGACCTGCCCGTCGCCGTCCAGGCCACCGGCCACGGCCTGGCCCGGGCGGCCGAGGGCGGCGTCCTGATCACCACCGGCCGCCTGAACGCCGTCCACGTGAACCCGCAGACCCGCACCGCCCACATCGAAGCCGGCGCCCCGTGGTCCACGGTGATCGAGGCCGCCGCCGTACACGGCCTGGCGCCGCTGTCCGGCAGCGCGCCCGCCGTGGGCGCCGCCTCCTACACGCTCGGCGGCGGCATCGGCCTCATGGCCCGCACGTACGGCTACGCCGCCGACCACGTCCGCGCCGTCGACGTCGTCACCGCCGACGGCGAATCCCACGTGGCCACCCCGGACCACGACGCCGACCTGTACTGGGCGATGCTCGGCGGCCGCGGCGCCATCGGCATCGCGACCTCCCTGGAGATCGACCTGGTGCCGGTCACGACGCTGTACGGCGGAGCGTTGCTCTTCGACACCTTCGACGCCGTCCACGCCTGGCGGGAGTGGCTGGCGCACGTCCCGGAGGAGATGACCAGCTCGGTGGCGGTGATCCCCTTCCCGGACGGCCGCCGCCGCACGCAGGTCCGCATCGCCTACCTGGGTGAAGACGGCGACAGCCTGATCGCCCCGCTCCGGCGGCACCAGCCGCTGACGGACACGGTGAAGGACATCCCGTACACGGCGACGGCGACGATCCACAACGACCCGACCGAGCCCGCCGCCTACCAGTCCTCCCACACCCTGCTACGCGAACTGCCCGCCGAAGCGGTAGAGGTGGCCAGGAACCAGACGACGAACGTGGTGGAGATCCGCCACCTGGGCGGAGCCCTGTCCCGCCCGGTCAGGCCCAACGCGATCGGCAACCGGGACGCCCATTTCCTGTACGGCATCGTGACAAGGGGCCCAGAGGTTCCGCCGGTCCACGAGAAGACGGCAGAAGCCCTGGAGGAATGGTCGACGGGCGGCCACGCGCTGAACTTCCTGTACGCGGCCCACGCCACCCCCGAAGCGGTCAGGACGGCCTTCGACCCGGAGACGTACCAACGCCTCCGGGCCCTGAAGGCCACCTACGATCCGGCCGACCTGTTCCGCCACACCCACGTGATCGAAGGGCCGTAACGGCGCGCAACCACGTCCGACGTGAGAAGCGACCCCCACGATCGGCGTAAACCCACGTCGGCGGGTGGCGGGGGCGGCGGCTACGCCGTAAAGAATCAGACTCCGATGGGGTGCCAGACGGTCTTGGTTTCCAGGAAGTGGGTCATGCGGGAAATACCAGGATCCGCCGAGTGGTCCTCGTCGGACGCGCGCCGCACCCGCTTGAGGTTCTCCGCCGCCTCCTGCTCGCACGTGAGCGCCAGGTCGGCATCCTCGACCCCGCCGAGGTCCAGCCCGTTGACGTCCATGTGCGCCGCCAGCCACGGGGCCAGCTCGCGCTGATGCCCGGTGAGGAGGTTGACCACTCCGCCCGGCAGGTCGGACGTGGCCAGCACCTCGGCCAGCGTGATCGCGGGCAGCGGCGCGCTCTCCGAGGCCACCACGACGCAGGTGTTCCCGGTGACGATCACCGGCGCGATCACCGACACCAGCCCGAGCAGCGGGTCGGCGGGCGCGACGACCGCGACCACCCCGGTCGGCTCCGGCGTCGAGAGGTTGAAGTACGGCCCGGCCACCGGATTGGCCGCCCCGCGGACGGCCGCGATCTTGTCCGACCACCCGGCGTACCACACCAGCCGGTCCACGGCCGCGTCCACCCTCTCGGCCGCGGCCTTCTTGGGCCCGCCCAGTTCCTCGGCGAACTGCGCCCGGCGCCCCTCCAGCATCTCGGCGACGCGGTAGAGGATCTGCCCCCTGTTGTACGGCGTGGCCGCCGACCACCCGGGGAACGCCTTGCGGGCGGCGACCACGGCGTCACGGGCGTCCTTGCGCGATGCCCTGGCCGCGTTGGCCACGAACTCGCCCTTGGCCGTGGTCACGACGTAGGACCTTCCACTCTCGGATCGCGGGAACGCCCCGCCGATGAACAGCTTGTAGGTCTTGCGGACGGCCAGCCTACTCATCGCCGCGCCCCCTCCACGTGATCTCCTGGGTCAGCTGCACAGGAGCGAAGATCTGACCGCATCGGCTGACGCCGCAGCGGTGTGCGAACCAGCCGGTGCGCGCGGGACGCCCGGCCCTGGCGAAGCCGTGGCCCCGGGTGGCCTGCGCGCGGCGGGCTCTGCGTTTGGTGCGCCGGTGCTCACACATCGAGGTATGCCTCCAGCCCGGCCAGGCCGCCTTCCCGTCCGTAGCCCGACTCCTTGTAGCCGCCGAACGGCGAGGTGGGGTCGAACTTGTTGAAGGTGTTGGCCCACACCACGCCGGCCCGGAGCTTGTCGGCCATCCAGAGGATGCGCGAGCCCTTCTCGGTCCAGACGCCGGCCGACAGCCCGTACGGGGTGTTGTTGGCCTTCTCCACGGCCTCGGCCGGGGTGCGGAAGGTGAGCACGGACAGCACCGGGCCGAAGATCTCCTCGCGGGCGATCCGGTGGGACTGGGCGACGCCGGTGAAGACGGTCGGCGGGAACCAGAAGCCCTTGGCCGGGATCTCGCAGGGCGGCGACCAGCGCTCGGCACCCTCATCCACCCCGATATCCGACATTTCACGAATCTTTGCCAGCTGCTCGGCCGAGTTGATGGCGCCGATGTCGGTGTTCTTGTCGAGCGGGTCGCCGAGGCGCAGCGTGGCCAGGCGGCGCTTGAGCGCGGTCAGCAGCTCGTCCTGGACGGACTCCTGCACCAGCAGCCGGGAGCCCGCGCAGCACACGTGCCCCTGGTTGAAGAAGATGCCGTTGACGATGCCCTCGACGGCCTGGTCGATGGCGGCGTCCGCGAAGACGATGTTGGCCGCCTTGCCGCCGAGCTCCAGCGTGAGCTTCTTGTCGGTGCCGGCGACCGTGCGGGCGATGATGCGGCCCACCTCGGTGGAGCCGGTGAAGGCCACCTTGTTGACGTCGGGGTGGGCGACGACGGCGGCGCCGGTCTGGCCCGCCCCGGTGACGATGTTGACCACGCCAGGCGGCAGGTCGGCCTGCTGGCAGATCTCCGCGAACAGCAGCGCGGTCAGCGGCGTGGTCTCGGCGGGCTTGAGCACGACCGTGTTGCCGCAGGCCAGCGCCGGCGCGATCTTCCAGGCCAGCATGAGCAGCGGGAAGTTCCAGGGGATGACCTGCCCGGCCACGCCGAGGGGCTTGGTGCCGAACCCGGCGTACTCCAGCTTGTCGGCCCACCCCGCGTAGTAGAAGAAGTGGGCGGCGACCAGCGGCACGTCCACGTCGCGCGACTCGCGGATCGGCTTGCCGTTGTCCAGCGACTCCAGCACGGCCAGCTCACGGGCCCGCTCCTGGATGAGGCGGGCGATGCGGAAGAGGTACTTGGCGCGTTCGGCGCCGGGCAGCGCGCTCCAGACGCCGAAAGCCTTGCGGGCAGCCTGGACGGCCCGATCGACGTCGTCGGAGGTGGCGGTGGCGATCTCGGCGAGCTTCTCCTCGCTGGCCGGATTGACCGTCTTGAAAGGGGTGCCGGATCCCTCGGCGAACTCGCCGTTGATGAACAGCCCGTAGGACGGCTTGATGTCGACGACATCGCGCGACTCGGGCGCGGGCGCGTATTCGAAGACCATCGTCAGTCCAAGGTGAAGTAGTCGGGACCCGCGTAGCGGCCGGTGGCCAGCTTCTCGCGCTGCATGAGCAGGTCGTTGAGGAGCGAGGAGGCCCCGAGGCGGAACCAGTCGGGGGTCAGCCAGTCCTCGCCGGCGGTCTCGTTGACCAGGACGAGGTTCTTGATGGCGTCCTTCGTCGTGCGGATGCCTCCGGCGGGCTTCACGCCCACCTGCCGGCCGGTGACGTCGCGGAAGGCGCGCACCGCCTCCAGCATGATCAGCGTGACCGGGAGCGTGGCCGCCGGGGCCACCTTGCCGGTGGAGGTCTTGATGAAGTCGGCGCCGGCGATCATGGCCAGCCATGACGCCCGCCGTACGTTGTCGTAGGTCGCCAGCTCGCCCGTCTCGAGGATCACCTTGAGGTGGGCCGCGCCGCAGGCGGCCTTCACCGCGACGATCTCCTCGAAGACCTTGACGTAGTCGCCTTCCAGGAAGGCGCCGCGGTCGATCACCATGTCGATCTCGTCCGCGCCCGCCGCCACGGCCAGCGCGGTGTCGCTCACCTTGACCTCGAGGGAGGATCGGCCGCTGGGGAACGCGGTGGCCACCGAGGCCACCTTCACCCCCGAGCCCTTGACCGCCTCGGCCGCCACGGACACCAGGTCGGGGTAGACGCAGACCGCCGCCACGCGCGGGGCTCCGCCGCCGGGATGGATGGCCTTGGTGCACATCGCCCGCACCTTGCCATGCGTGTCCGCGCCTTCCAGCGTGGTGAGGTCGACCATCGAGATGGCCAGGTCGATCGCCTGCGCCTTCGCGGTCGTCTTGATGGAACGGGTGCCGAGCATCGCCGCTCGCTGGTCCGCGCCGACCCGGTCGACGCCGGGCAGGCCGTGCAGAAAGGCACGCAGGGTGGCATCGGATGCCGCCACGTCCGCGAGCGAGGTAGTCAGTGTTGACACCCCCACAGCATCGCCGACCGGGCACGCAAGCTCCAAACCGGAACAGTCACGGATAGGTGAGGATCAGCTGACGCGCCACTCCCGCCTCGTCCGTCTCGGCCGTCGCCCACATCTTCCTGGTCCCGGGCACGTTGGCCAGGCCGGTGACGGTGACGTTCTTCCCGATCGCGGTCTGGGTCCAGCGGCCGGAGGTGTAGCGGGTGAGCACGTCCGGGCGGTCCTGGCGGCGCGTGGCCAGCCACAACCCGCCGGCGCCGTCGGGCACGGCCGCGGTGTAGGCGGTCTCGGCCGGGCGGTGGGGCAGGCGCAGCCACGCCTTGCCGTTCCAGCGCAGCACCAGGGCCTCGCGCACGATGCGCTCCTCGCCGAGGATGAAGGAGATTCCGCCCACGGCGTACGCCTCGCGGGGGCCGAGCGCGACGATGTCGTGCAGTTCCGCGTAGGCGTCCCCGGCGCGCGAGCGTCCCGGCAGCGAGATCGACGGCACCGGCGCCTGCCGCCACCCCGCCTTCGTCAGCCGCAGGATCGCCGCCGCGTGCCCGGCGGACTGGGCGCCCAGGCTGCTCAGCGCCCACACGTCCGCCGGCGAGGAGGCGGCGAAGTCCGTGATCGGCAGCGGCGTGTGCACCTCGGTCCAGCCCTTGCCGCTCCAGTGCCACACCGCGTCCTCCATGCCGCGCGCGCCGAGCCGCAGCCCGGACACCCAGCAGTCGGACGGCCCCGTGGCCAGCGCCGCGACCGCGTGCGTGCCCTGCACGGCGATCGGGTGCTCGTGCCACTTCCCGCCGTGCCGGTGGCGCGCGTCCAACCGGGCCGGGCTCTCCACGAACTGCCACGCCTCACCCGGCCCCGTCGCGGTCACCAGGTACGGCACCGCCGTACCGCCCGACTCCCGCCAGGTCTTCCCGTTCCAGCGCAGCAGCGGCAGCCCGGTGCGCACCACCCAGGCGTCCTCCGGTCCGGTGGCGCCGACGTCCGCGTAGCCGCCGCTCGTGGAGTCCGCCGTCCTGGCGACCCGCCATCCCGCGTCCTGAACACCTGTGACCAGCGTCGACAGTGCCGCCCCCAGCAGCACGATGTGTTTCACGACGCACATGGTCGCCTGCCTTAGGGATGCCGGAGGGGTGCCCTAGGTAGGGGTGAGCCGATGGTTCGGCAAGAGATAGGGCATCCGCCCGATGTGGCGGGACCGGCCTTAGGAGGAGTGTTAGGGGTGCAGACAACGAAGGAGAGACATGAATCCCGAACTGGACTACCAGCTCATGAAGACCCACCAGAGCGAGCTTCGCCGACTCGCCGCCGAGCACCGCCGCGTACGCGAGGCGGAGCGCCGGAACAAGGCCGAGCGCCGCTCGGTCTTCGGCAAGCGCCGTACGCCATGAACCCGTCACGAGTGCCCGGCCGCATCCTCCCTCGCGGCCGGGCCTCACACCCTCCTTGACCCCTGCTGGTGCGGCCATTAATTACGGCGAAAACATCAGATAAGGCATGACATGCTGGATGACATGCTGGGACGTATGGTGAGTCCCGTCTTCGTCGGGCGGGAAGCGGAACTCGCCCATCTGGCCGACGCCATAGAAGCGGCCAGGCACGGGACGGCCACCGCCGTCCTCCTCGGCGGCGAAGCCGGAGTGGGCAAGACACGGCTGGTGCAGCGGTTCGCCGAGAAGGCCGCCAAGGACGGCGCGCACGTCCTGTTCGGGGCCTGCGTCGAGTTGTCCACCGACGGCCTCGCCTACGCGCCCTTCACCGCCGCCCTCAGGCAGCTCGTCAGGGAACAGGGCACCCGCAAGGTCGCCGCGCTCCTGCCGGAAGGCGCCGAACGCGACCTGGCCAGGCTGCTGCCGGAGTTCGGCGAGCCCACCGTGGACGGCGACACCGACACCGGTCGCGCCCGCCTGTTCGAGCAGTTCCTCACCCTTCTGGAGCGCCTGGCGGAAAGCCGCCCCACGATCCTCGTCATCGAGGACATCCACTGGGCCGACCGCTCCAGCCGCGACCTCATCGCCTTCCTCAGCCGCAACCTCGCCGCCGCCCAGGTCCTGATCGTGCTCACCTACCGATCCGACGACCTGCACCGCCAGCATCCGCTCCGCCCCGTCCTGGCCGAGCTGAGCCGGGTCAGCGGCGTGCTCAGGCTCGACCTGCCCCGCCTGTCCCAGGACGAGGTCGCCGAGCAGATGACCGGCATCCTGGGCCGCGTCCCCGAATACGCCAAGGTCGAGAAGGTCTACGAGCGCAGCGAGGGCATCCCCCTGTTCGTCGAGGCGCTGCTCGACGACCCCGACGGCGACTGCGCCTTCCCCGACTCCATGCAGGACCTCATCCTCAGCGCCGTCGAACGCCTGCCGGAGGAGACTCAGCGGGTCCTGCGCATGGCGGCCGCGGGCGGCACCCGGATCGGGCACTCCCTGCTCGCCGCCGTCAGCGGCCTGACCGACATCGAACTGGAGAGCGCCCTGCGCCCGGCCATCGCCGGCAACGTGCTGCAGATCGCCGACAACCGGGCCTACGTCTTCCGCCACGCCCTCATCCGCGAAGCCGTACACGAGGAGCTTCTGCCGGGCGAGCACCAGCGGCTGCACGCCCGCTACGCCGAGGAGATCTCCCGCAACCGGCAGCTCGTCCCGCCCGGCCGGGCCGCCGTCGAGCTGGCCCACCACTGGTACGGCGCGCGCAACGACGAATGGGCGCTCATCTCCGCCTGGGAGGCGGCGCGCAAGTCGATGAAGGCGTGGGCCTACGCCGAGGCGATCCCGCTGCTCGAACGCGTGCTCATGCTCTGGGACAAGGTGCCCGACGCGGCCACGCGGATCAACGCCGACCACACCTACGTGCTGGAGAAGGCCGCCATGGCCGCGGCCAACAGCGCCGAGGTGGAGCGCGGCGTCAAGTTCGTGCGCGCCGCCCTGGCCGAGCTCGACGAGGCCACGCAGCCCGACCGGGTGGCCATGCTCATGATCAAGTGGGGCGGCTTCAAGATCTCCAAGGCCAAGCTCGGCGTGGTCGAGGACTTCCACAAGGCCCTGGAGCTCGTCCCCGACCTCAGCCTGACCCGGGCCGAGGTGCTGACGAAGCTCAGCCAGCACCTCATGCTGCAGGGCGAGGTGGACGAGGGCAGAGCCCGGGCCGAGGAGGGCCTGCGCATCGCCAGGGACCTCGGCGACGAGTACCTCGAAGGCGACCTGCTCATGAACCTCGCCCTCGGCCAGGCCATCGTCGGCGGCAGCGCCGACCAGTACGAGACCAACGTCAACGCTCAGCGCATCGGCGAGCGGATCGGCTCACCCCGCCTCATCCTGCGCGCCATCGCCAACAACATCGACGCCCTCAACGACCTCGGCCGCTCCGACGAAGCGCTGGAGCTGTCCTACGAAGGCGAGCGCCTGGCCAAGAAGTACGGCGCGATCCGCACCAACGGCGCCTTCATCCTGAACAACCGGGCCGAGGCGCTGGAACTCCTGGGCCGCTGGGACGAGGCGCTGGAGACCACCGAGCAGGCGCTGCGCTTCGGGCCCAGCCTGCGCACCCGCCACCACATCATCCGCGTGCAGGCCGACATCGCGCTGTCCCGCGGCGACCTGTGCACGCTGGAGGGCACGCTGTCGGAGCTCGGCGTGCTGAAGGAACGCCCCGAGGACTTCGTCCAGGACATCACCCAGAGCACCCGCCTGCACATGGGCTGGCACCTGCTGAAGGGCGAGCCGGACGCCGCGCTGGCCGTGGCCCACCGGGTCCTGTCCCGGCCCACGCAGTCCAGCAAGTCCGCGCTCGGCTGGCGGCTGCTCGCCCTGATCAGCCACGTGTGCGACCAGGCCGAGTCCGTGGACCCCGCCCTGGCGGGGCACGTGCGCGCGCACGCCACCGAGGTGGCCGCCGCGCTGCGGCTCAGCGGCCCGCCCGCGGAGGCGTACCGGCTGACGTTCTCCGGCGACTTCGACGCCGCCGCCACCGCGTGGGAACGGCTGCGCCGCCCGCACCCGCAGGCCAAGGCGCTGCTGCACGCCGCCACCATCGCCGCCCAGACCGGCGACAGGGAGGGCGCCGCCGCCCGCCTGAAGGTGGCCCAGCCGCTGGCCGTCGCCCTGCGCGCCAGCCCGCTGGTCGAGGAGATCGAGATGCTGGCCCGCCGGGTCGGCGCCGCTCCCGCCCCCGCGAGCTCCACCGAGCTGCTCACGCCCCGCGAACTGGAGGTGCTCCGCCTGGTCACCCAGGGCCGCACCAACCGGGACATCGCCGCCGAGCTGTTCATCTCCGCCAAGACGGTCAGCGTGCACGTCTCCAACATCCTGGCCAAGCTGGGGGTCTCCAGCCGGGGCGAGGCCGCCGCGGCGGCACATCGGCTGTCCCTGCTGTCTTTGTGATCACCAGATCGCGTCGACCAGGAGGACGACGCCGAAGACGGCGAACGCGGCGGCCGCGCCGTACCGGATGACCTTCTCGGGCAGGTGCTTGCCCAGCATCCGCCCGACCACGATGGCCAGGGCGTCGGCGGCGACCATGCCGACCGTGGAGCCGATCCAGGTGCCGACCCAGCCGTGCTGCGTGGCCAGGACGATCGTGGCCAGCATCGTCTTGTCGCCCAGCTCGCTCAGGAAGAACGCGACCGTCACCGCGATGATCGCGTTCCTGGTGGTGCGCTGGGCCTTCTTCGACTCCTCCTCGCTCAGCTCGTCGCCCCTGAGGGTCCATACGGCGAAGCCGAGGAAGGCGATGCCCGCGACGATGGAGATCGCCGTGGTGGGCAGGGCGTCGCCGATCAGGCCGCCGATGGCGACGCTGAACAAGTGGACGACGGTGGTGGCGATGGTGATGCCGGCCAGCACCGGCCACGCCTTGAAACGGGTGGCGAACGTCATCGCCATCAACTGGCTCTTGTCACCCAACTCGGCGACGAAAATGGCCACAAGACTGATCCAGAACGCGTCCAACGGTCCTCATTCCCTCTGGAACCGGACCGGAGCGTCTGTCGGCGCACGACTCTTCGGCCCGGCATGACTGCCAGGCCGAAGGTCTCGTCCGCCCGTGAAGGCCCGCGTGACCGGGCGCGCGGGGCGCCAGTGTGTCGATCACGCGATTTGGGACTACTCCCCTTCGGAATATCTCGGCTACTTTAACAGCCTTCGCCCGGAGATTGTTCCCAGGTCACAACGCGCAGCCGACCATCACCGGCTCGTTGACGAGCGTGACCCCGAACTTCTCGCGCACGCCGTCGCGCACCTCGCGGGCCAGCGCCAGCAGGTCACCGGCGCCCGCCCGGCCGTCCGGGTTGGTCAGGGCCAGCGTGTGCTTGGTGGAGATGCGGGCGGGACCGCGGCGGTAGCCCTTGGCGAACCCGGCCTGCTCGATCAGCCAGGCGGCGGGCACCTTGGTCAGGCCGCCCGGCATCTCCCAGCGGGGGTGCCCCGGGGCGCGCAGCTCCAGGTCGGCGGCCTGATCGGGGGTGAGGATCGGATTGGTGAAGAAGGAGCCCGCGCTGCGGGTGTCGGGGTCGGCCGGGTCCAGGACCATGCCCTTGCCCTTGCGCAGCGCCAGGACGGCGGCGCGGACGTCGGCCAGGCCCACCCGCTCGCCCATCGGCACGTCCAGGCGCGCGGCCAGCTCCTTGTAGGCCACCGGGCCGGACAGGCCGGACAGCTCCAGGGCGTAGGTCACCCCGAGCACCACGTGCCGGGACGGATCCCGCTTGAACGCGCTGTCGCGGTAGGAGAAGCCGCAGCGCCTGGCCTCGATGTCCACCACCTGGCGGGTCCTGCGGTCGTAGGCGCGCACGCAGCGGATCGTCTGGGAGACGTCCTGGCCGTAGGCGCCGACGTTCTGGATCGGCGTCGAGCCCACCAGGCCGGGCACACCGGACAGGCACTCCACGCCCGACCAGCCCTCCCCGACGGCCCGGGAGACCAGCGCGTCCCAGTCCTCGCCCGCCTCGACCGTGAGCACCATCTGGTCGCCGTCGCGCTCGGCCCGGACCCCGGCCGAGGCCACGCGCACGACCAGCCCGTCGAAGCCCTCGTCGGACAGCACCAGGTTGCTCCCGCCGCCCAGCACCAGCGTGGGCACCCCGTCGCGGTCCGCCTCGGCCACGAGGGAGACGATCTGCTCGGCGGTCTCGGCCACGGCGAAGTCGCGGGCCGGTCCGCCCAGGCCCAGCGTCGTATACGGCGCCAGCATCTCCATGGGGCCCAAGCTTATGAGGCGTCCGGGATGCGCGGCACGTCCGGCCGTGCGGCCTCAGGCCAGTTGCACCACCGCGCGCGCCTTGGACAGCACGTGGGCGTCGCCGGACGTGGCCTCCAGCCCCACGACCACCCGCTTGTCCTCCAGCTTCTCCTCGACGACGCCGCTGACGGTGATCGTCGCGCCCGCGTCGTCGCCGGGCACGACCACCATGGAGGAGAACCGCACGCCGTAGTCGACGACCGCGGCCGGGTCGCCGGCCCAGTCGGTGACGAACCGCCCGCCCTGGGCCATGGTGTACATGCCGTGCGCGATCACGTCCGGCAGCCCGACGGTCTTGGCGAAGCGCTCGTTCCAGTGGATCTGGTTGAAGTCGCCGGAGGCGCCGGCGTACATGACCAGGTTCAGCCGCCGCACCGGGTACTCGACCGCGGGCAGCCGCTGGCCGACCTCGACCTCGTCGTACTTGACCGTCGCCGTCATCTCAGGCCGCCCCTCCACGCTCGACGATGGTGTTGTAGGTGACGCACACGGGCTCGCCGGCGACGGTGCTGACCTCGCTCTTGATGGTGAGCAGCTCGTTGCGGCCCGCGCTGCGGATGTCGGTGATCGTCGAGCGGGTGACCAGCTCGTCGCCCGGGTGGATCGGCCGGGTGTACTCGAACCGCTGCTCCCCGTGGACCACCATGGCGAAGTTCAGCCCCAGCTCCGGGTCGGCCAGCGCCTCGCCGCCGCTCTGCAGGCTGAAGACGATGGGGAACGTCGGCGGGGCCACGACGTCGGGGTGCCCGGCCGCCTGGGCCGCCTCGCGATCTCGGTAGATCGGGTTGTGGTCGCCGATCGCCGCCGCGAACTCGCGGATCTTCACCCGGCTCACCTCGTACGGCGCGGCGGAGGCATAGGTCCGCCCGACGAAATCACGGTTCAAGGCCATGCGTCCGACCGTAACAGAACAAGGTTCGGCTGTCGCTGGCGCGCTGTGAGCAATCCCACAACACGATCCCGCCATATCGGACAGAGAAGCCGTCTAAGGCATGATCTATTACATGCGCCGTTTCCTCGACTGGACCATCGCCGTTCCCGTGCTCGCACTCCTGGCGCTGGCCCTGACGTGGGGACGGGAGCCGCCGCTCCCCGTGGTGATCCTGGTCGCGGTGCTGCTCGCCGGCGCCGTGCTGGCCGCCGTCCACCACGCCGAGGTGATCGCCCACCGGGTCGGCGAACCGTTCGGCTCCCTGGTGCTCGCGGTCGCGGTCACGGTCATCGAGGTCGCGCTCATCGTCAGCCTGATGATCTCCGGCGGCGAGAAGACCGCCACGCTCGCCCGCGACACCGTCTTCGCCGCCGTGATGATCACCTGCAACGGCATCGTCGGCCTGTCGATGCTCACCGCCACGCTGCGGCGCCGCATCGCCGCCTTCAACGCAGAGGGCACCGGCGGCGCGCTCGCGACCGTCGCCACGCTCGCCACCCTCAGCCTGGTGCTGCCCACCTTCACCACCAGCGCCCAGGGGCCGGCGTTCTCCCCCGCGCAGCTCGCCTTCGCCGCCGTCGCCTCGCTCGCGCTGTACGGCCTGTTCGTGCTGACCCAGACCGTACGGCACCGCGACTACTTCCTCCCGGTCAGCCACGACGGCCACGCCATCGCCCCCGACGAGCACGCGCCCCGGCCCTCCGGCCGCACCACGCTGACCAGCCTCGGCCTGCTCCTCGTCGCCCTGGTCGCGGTGGTCGGCCTGGCCAAGGTGGAGTCGCCGGTCATCGAGGCCGCCGTCTCCGGCGCCGGGCTGCCGCACGCCGTCGTCGGCGTGGTCATCGCCCTGCTGGTGCTGCTGCCGGAGACGATCGCCGCCGTGCGCGCGGCCAGGCGCGACCACTTCCAGATCAGCCTCAACCTCTCGCTCGGCTCGGCCATGGCCAGCATCGGCCTGACCATCCCGGCGATCGCGATCGCCTCGATCTGGCTGGACGGGCCGCTGGTGCTCGGCCTCGGCGGCACCCACATGGTCCTGCTGGCGCTGACCGTCGGCGTCTCCACCCTGACCGTGGTCCCAGGGCGCGCCACTCTGCTGCAGAGCGGCGTGCACCTGGTGTTGTTCGCCGCCTTCCTGTTCCTCGCGGTCAGCCCGTAACCGCGTCAGCCCATCGACTTCTGGCCGTCGATGGTCTCGCGCACGATGTCGGCGTGCCCGGCGTGCTGGCTGGTCTCCGCAATGACGTGCAGCATCACACGGCGCACCGACCAGCGCGCACCCGGCTCGAACCACGGCGCCTTCGGCAGCTCGTGGGAGGCGTCCAGGTCGAGCGTGCGCACCAGCTCGGTCGTCGCGGCGGCCACCTCGTCGTAGCGCTTCAGCAGCGCCTCCAGGGTGTCCTCCCCCTCCATCCGGAACTGGCCCTCCCAGTCGATCGGCGCGCTGTTCATCGCCTCGGCGCCACCGGCGGCGAAGCGCTGCCAGCGCTCCTCCACGGTCGCGACGTGCTTGATCAGGCCGCCCAGGCACAGCTGGCTGGCCGTCGGCGTCAGCGCCGCCTGCTCGTCGGTGAGTCCCTGCACGGTGTGCTTGAGGAACCCGCGGTGCTTGTCCAGCGTCTGGACGAGGTCGTCGCGCTCGCTCGACATGGCGTCACCCCTCTGGGAACTAGATGCCCTTGCGCATCGCCCGGGTCCCGGCGTAGAGACCGATCAGGGCCACCAGGCCGGCGGCGGCTGCGCCGTACAAGACAGAGATATCACTCAGCCGCCCGGCGAAGAGCGCACGTTCCGCGTCCACCAGGTATCTGACCGGGTTCACCAGGCCGATGACCCGCAGCCACGCGGGCCCGGAATCCAGCGGCAGCAGCACCCCCGACAACAGCAGCATGGGGAACAACGCCCATTGCGTCACCAAGTAGAACATCGTGCCGTCCGGCGCCGACTTCAGCGCCAGCACGAACGACAACGATCCCAGCCCGACGCCCAGCACCACCAGCAGCGCCAATCCGGCGAGCACGCCGACCGCGTGCAGCTCGAAGCCCAGCGGCAGCGCCAGAAGGATGATCAGGACGGCCTGGGCCACCAGGACGGCCATCTCCTTGAGCGTCCGGCCGACCAGCATCGCCGCGCGGTTCAGCGGCGAGACCATGAGCCGCTCCAGCGAGCCGCCCAGCGCCTCGGTCAGCAGGTTGAAGCCCGAGCCCATCGGCCCCGTCAGGCACATCATCACGAGGATGCCCGGCACGAACCACTGCCACGAGCCGCCCGCGACCGCCCCCTGCAGCAGCGAGCCGAACAGGAACAGGAACAGCAGCGGCTGCAACATCTCGAAGATCAGCCCCAGCGGCTCGCGCCGGGACGGGGTGAACTCGCGGGTGAAGACGATCGCGGTGTCACGCAGGAACGTCGTCATCGGCCAGGCTCCTTCCGGTCAGGGCGAGGAAGACGTCGTCGAGGGTCGGGCGCCGCGTCTCGGCCGCCGTGACCTTGATCTCGTGCGCGTCGAGGGTCCGGAGGGTCTCCGGCAGGGCGGCCGGGGCGTTGGCCACGCGCAGCCGTACCGTCTCGCCGTCGCGCTCGCCGCCGGTCAGTTCGGCGGCGCGGGCGGCGTCCGGGGTGGTCAGGATGATGTGGTCACCGGCCAGGTCGTTCTTGAGCTGCCCGGCGGTGCCGTCGGCGATGATCCGGCCGTTGTCGATGATGATCACCCGCTCGGCCATGGCGTCGGCCTCTTCGAGGTAGTGGGTGGTCATGAAGATGGTCATGCCGGTGGCCGCGCGCATGCGCAGGATGTGCGACCAGACCTCGGCCCGGCCGGTGGGGTCCAGGCCGGTCGAGGGCTCGTCGAGGAAGAGCAGCTTCGGCCGGTGCACCAGCCCGATCGCCAGGTCCAGCCGCCGGCGCTGGCCGCCGGAGAGCGTGCCCGGCTTGCGGCCGGCCATCGAGGTGAGCTCCAGCATCTCCAGCACCTCGTCGGCGCGGCGGCCGGCCTCGCCGATCGTCAGGCCGTAGCTGCGGCCCTGCGAGACCAGCTCGTCGCGGACGCGGTAGCGCTCGCCCGCGCTGTTCTTCTGGCCGACGTAGCCGATGCGGGCGCGCACCCCGCCCGGATCGGTGGCGATGTCCCGCCCGGCGACCATCGCGCTGCCACTGGTCGGCGGCAGCAGCGTGGTCAGCATGCGCAGCGTGGTCGATTTTCCGGCGCCGTTCGGACCCAGGAAGGCGACGAGCCGGCCGTCTTCGATGTCGAGGTCGATGCCGCGTACCGCCTCGACGGTCTCTTTCCGTTTGAGTTTGAAGCTCCGGGTCAGGCCCCGGGCACTGATCATGGGCATGGCGAAACAGCCCCTTGCTTGGGAGGCGGGTGGATTTCCCTAAGTTTGTGCAGGGTTGGCTTTCGAAAGCAAACGCGAATGTGATGTTCACATTGTGCCTCTGACCTGCGAAAACACTTCGTGAAGATACGTTCGCAGATTGCCCCTGAGCTGGGCTTTCTCCGGCTTTCTCGGAAATTTCCTGACTTGCCGAGCCATGCTGGCTTCCGGGAAGATCTCAGCCGCGATCCAAGCTGAAGGGGGACCCTCATGAAGCGTGTCTTAGCGATGGCGGCGCTCGCCCTCGCCGGTGTCGGCATGGGGACCGCCCAGGCCGCCAACGGCGTCATCGGCGTCGACGTCAGCAACTGGACCGGCGAGATCGACTGGGCGAGCGTCGCCTCCGGCGGCGGGAAGTTCGCGTTCGTCATGGCCACGGAGGGTGGCGACTTCATCAGCCCCACGTTCGCCGCCCAGTTCGCCGGCGCGGCCGACGCCGGGCTGGTGCGCGGCGCCTACCACTTCGCCCAGCCGCACGAGTCGGACGGCGCCGCCCAGGCCGAGTACTTCCTGGCCAACGGCGGCCGGTGGACCGGCGACGGCGTGACCCTGCCGGGCGTGCTGGACCTCGAGGACAACCCGTACACCGCGCGCAACGGCAAGAACAACTGCTACGACCTGTCCCCCGCGGACATGGTCACCTGGATCAAGGGCTTCACGAAGCGCTACCACCAGCGCACCGGCCGCCAGGCGATCATCTACACCACCACGAGCTGGTGGCGCACCTGCACGGGCGACTCCGCCAAGTTCAAGGCCAACCCGCTCTGGCTGGCCCGCTGGGGCGCCGATCCCGGCGAACTGCCGAAGGGCTGGGAGAAGCACACGTTCTGGCAGTCGGCGGAGAAGGGCACGCTGGCCGGCGGGCAGAACACCTTCAACGGCAGCGAGGCCGAGCTGCGCGAGCTGGCCACCTCCGCGGCCGAGGTGACGGTCTCGGGCCAGGTCCGCAACCGCCGCACGTACACGGTCACGGTGGCCAACACCGGGCCCTACCCCGTGACGAACGTCAAGATCTCCGGTCGGGCGTACGGCGGGCAGAGGGTCGTCAAGGCACCGGGGTGCAAGTTCAGCGGGACGGCGGTCACGTGCCGGGTGGCCAAGCTGAACCGGGGGCAGAAGGTGCGGCTGACGTTCACCACCAAGCCGCGGGCCAAGGGCGTCGTGGGGATGCGGTTCACGGTGGGGACGGTGGAGCTGGACCTGAAGGCCCGGTGACCTTCTGCGCGATCTTTCGTGTAGTAGGCGAGAATTGACCCCGATTTAGGATGGTTTTGGGTAAATCGGGGGTGTGGGAGATGCCGGGGTGGGCGCGGCGGGTGCTGCCTGCGCTCGGGCTGTTGCTTCTGCTGGCCACCGCCTCGGCACCCATCCGGCAGTACGTGGCGCCGGAGATCGTCCGGCTCGCCTATGAGATCGAGGGGCGGGACATCGTCTACTCGTGGGGCGGCGGGCACGCCGCCGATCCGGGCCCCTCCAAGGGGACCTGCCTGGGCTACAAGGGCAAGATCAAACCCTGCCCGGCCGCGGACACGGAGGGGCTGGACTGTTCCGGGTTCACCCGATGGGTCTACGCGCTGGCGCACGGGGCCGACGTGCTGGGGCCGGGGAACACCAACGACCATGTGCGGCGGATGTACCGGGTGTCGGATCCGCGGCCCGGCGACCTCGTCTATTTCGGAAAAATCACGAAAAAGCGTATCAAGACGCACCACGTCGGGATCTTTCTCGGCGGCGGGAAGATGATGAACGCCCCCGAGACCGGCTCCGTGGTCCGCATCGACGAGATCAGCAGTAAGAAGGGCTTCGCGGGCTACTACCGCTACTGACGCGACTGACGCGAGGAGCGCGTGGGGTCAGCCGGGAAAATTGAGAGTGCTGGGGTCTACTGTGACTCGCTATGGACAGGCGATGGGTGGGGCCCTATGGCTACGAGATCGTCCCCGCGGTGCGCGCCGGCCGCCAGGTGCTCCGGATCCGCAAGCACGGCTGGCTCATCGCCGATTGCGTGTCCGTCGCCGAGGTCGCCAGACACGTCGACCTGGCCGACCTGTGTGAAGTGATCGCGCTGCCGATGGACCGCCGTTACAAGGCCGCCGGATAGCCGATACACGCCGCCCATATGGTCGCTGACATGCGGAAAGAGCATAACGTGGGCGCATGAAGAGGGCATCGGCGCTGCTCGCGCTCACCCTGGCCGCGGGCTGCGGCGCCGGCGGCGGCGTCCGGGTCGAGGGCCCGGCCCCCACCGCGCAGCGCGCCCGGCCCGTCTACGTCATCGCCTACATGGGCGACGCCCTGCAGCGCCCGCGCGACTTCGCGCTCACCGAGTTCAGCAGCATGACCGGCGTCCGCTGGACGTCCTGGGGCCAGGCCAGCGCCGTGGGCGCGGGAAAGCTGTCCGGCACCTGGTGCATCCCCACGTGCGACATCCCCGCGACCATCACCCTCACCCGCCTCCAATGGATGGAGCGCACCGGCTACTACAGCCGCTTCACCGTCACCGCCGACCGCGAGATCACCGAGGCCGACCTCGTCGACCAGAAGCTGGAGGTGCCGCCGCGATGACCGACGTGCTGCTCGTCGAGGACGACGCCGTGATCCGGGAGGCCACCCAGCTGGCCCTGGAACGCCACGGCCTGGCCGTACGCACCGCCGCCGACGGCCTGTCCGGCCTGGCCGCCGTCGAGACGCGGCTCCCCGACGTGGCCGTCCTCGACGTCATGCTCCCCCACCTCGACGGCGTCAGCCTGACCAGGCGCATCAGGGAGTCGGCCGGCATCCCGATCATCATGATCTCCGCCCGCACGGACGCCATCGACGTCATCAACGCCCTCGAAGCCGGCGCCGACGACTACGTCACCAAACCCTTCGAGCTCGGCGTCCTGCACGCCCGCATCCGCGCCGTCCTGCGCCGCGCCGCCGCGGCCGCCCCCGCCCTCCTGACGTTCGCCGACGTGAGCGTCGACACCCAGTCCATGGAGGTACGGCGCGGCGGCGCCCTCGTCCCGCTGACCCCCACCGAACTGAAGCTCATGCTGGAGTTCGCGGCCAACGCCGGGATCGTCCTGTCCCGCGACACCCTGCTGCAGAACGTCTGGGACTACGCCTGGGACGGCGACACCCGGGTCGTCGACGTCCACGTGCAGCGGCTCCGCGCCAAGATCGGCAACGACCGGATCGAGACCGTCCGCGGTTTCGGCTACAAGCTGAGGCGCACATGAGCCTGCGCGTCAAGATCGCCCTGGCGCTGGCCGCGACGGCGCTGGCCGTCTCCACGGTGATCGGCGTCCTGGTCCACGCCCGTACCGCCGAGAGCCAGCTGGACGCCGCCCGCCGTACCCTCGACGACCGCTTCCAGTCCCTCCTGGAACGCCAGGCGGAAGGCCAGGACGCCGGCCTGACCGTCGGCCCGGCCCGCGTCCCCCGGCCCCTGCTGGAGCAGGTCACCAAGGAGCGCGTCCGCGCCACCTACCTGACGGGCGACACGTTGTGGGCCGCCACCGCACTGGACGGCACCGTCGTCTCCCTCACCGCCCCCTACACCAGGGAACGGGCCTCCTTGTCCGCCCTCGACGGCACCCTCCTGCTCTCCGGCGCCCTGGCCACGCTGGTCGCCTCCCTGGCGGGCATCGCGGTGGCCGCGGGACTGAGCCGCCGCGTCCGCCACGTCGCCCGCACCGCCACCCAGATCGCCTCCGGCGACCTGACCGCCCGCGTCTTCCCGGCCGGCGCCTTCCTCAGCCGCCCCGAGCGGCGCGGTGACGAGGTCGTGGCGGTGGGCCGGGCGCTGGACCATATGGCCGACACCCTCCAGGCCAGGCTGGCGGCCGAACGCCGGGTGACCGCCGACATCGCCCACGAACTGCGGACCCCGGTGGCCGGGCTGACCACCGCGGCCGGGCTCCTGCCGCCCGGTCGTCCCACCGAGCTGGTGCGCGACCGCGCCGCCGTACTCGGAAAGCTGGTCGAGGACGTGCTGGAGGTCGCCCGCCTCGACGCGCACGCCGACCAGCCGGTCCTGGAGCGCCGGCTGCTCAGCGCGCTGGCCCGCCGGGCCCTCGCCGCGGCCGGCGCCGAGGAGGCCGAGCTGGTAGTGCTCCGGGACGCCGAGGTGGAGACCGACCCCAGGCGGGTGGAACGCATCCTGGCCAACCTGGTCGCCAACGCCCTGCGCCACGGCCGGCCGCCGGTGACCGTGACGGTGGACGGCGCGGAGGTGCGGGTGGCCGACCACGGTCCCGGCTTCCCGTCCGACATGCTCGCCCGGCTCAGGGAGTACGGCCCGCAGCGCTTCGCCAGCGGCGCGGCGGCCCGCGGCACGGGTGTCGGGCTGGGCCTGACGATCGCCGCGGGACAGGCCCGGATGCTGGGTGCTGAGCTGGAGTTCGGCGAGTCGGGCGACGGCGCTGTCGTGACGCTGAGATTGCGGGAATCGAGTTCGCATCATCGTTGAGTGCCGTGTATGGTTACACCTGTCCGCAACGCAGACAGCCCAGCGGACAAGGCCCCTATAGCTCAGTCGGCAGAGCGTCTCCATGGTAAGGAGAAGGTCAACGGTTCGATTCCGTTTGGGGGCTCCAGCTTCACCAGCCTCACCGGAAGTCTTCGGTTGAGGCTTTTGTTATGAAAGCCATGGTGAGGCATAATTGAGGTCAACCCTCCTGACCAGGCGGTGTACGTATGTGCTCCCTGGGTCGGGTATCCTCAACGGGTCCGGGTTGTTTTCGCCCGGCTCAAGGCGGAGTAGCTCAGTCAGGCAGAGCAAACGGCTCATAATCGTTGTGTCGCCGGTTCAAGTCCGGCCTCCGCTACGGCCCCTCCCCAGGTCACCTGGCCTGGGTACGGGCGTGTCCATGTCCCGAACGTAGAAAGGCACTCCCACGTGGCTGCCACCGACGTTAGGCCGAAGATCACGCTGGCCTGCCAGGAGTGCAAGCACCGCAACTACATCACGCGGAAGAACCGGCGCAACGACCCGGATCGGCTTGAGCTGAAGAAGTACTGCCCCAACTGCCGCACGCACCGCGCGCACCGCGAGACCCGCTAGTTCCTCGGGCCGCGGCCGGACCACCTCCCGATCACGGTCCGCCGCACCGCCGCCGCGATTCCACACGCGGCCGGGTTCTCCGCAGGGCAACACTCCTGCCACGCATACCGCACGAACCGGCACCTCACCACCGAGGCGCCGGTTTGTCGCGTTTCCAACCGCTGGTCCCTCCATCACGCCGGCCGTACCAGCGCTTCGAGGGCAAGTTCCCACGGCTGCTCGTCCTGCTCCCCGTCCGAGCCCTCCACCACCACGACCCCCTCCTCCCGCAAGCTCTCCACACTGCGCCGGAACGGCGCCCGGCCCGACAGCGCGGCGTTCACGAAGGTCAGCACCACCACCGGAATCCCCAGCCCGGGCGCCTCCGCCATCAACCCCAGCGCGTAGGTGTCGGTGATCCCCTGGGCGAACTTGTTCACGGTGTTGAACGTCGCCGGGGCCACGATGATCGCGTCGGGACGGGGCGGCTTGGGCTCGCCGGGCTTGCGGTACCTGCTGCGCACCTGCCGGCCGGTGCGCGCCTCCAGCGCGGGCACGTCGATGAAGTCCAGCGCCTGCGGCGTGGCGACGATCTGGACCTCCCACCCGGCATCCTGGGCGAGCGAGACCAGGCGGCCGACGTCCGAAGCGGGCGCCGCCGCGCACACGATCACATACAGCACCTTCACCCGGCCAATGTAGCCAAACCACCCGCACCGCTTAGGCTGACGGGCGTGACGAAGATCCCCCTTCGCCGGTTCACGGCACGCGCCCTCCCCATCAACGACGCAGGCCGGGTCCTGCTGCTGCACGGTTTCGACCCCGCCAACCCTGAGCATCCGTTCTGGTTCACGATCGGCGGCGCGGCGGAGGACGACGAGACGCTGCTGGACGCGGCGATCAGGGAACTGTACGAGGAGGCCGGGATCCAGGCCGAGCCCGCGGCCTTCACCGGCCCGCTCACGACCGGCACGATCGAGTTCTTCTGGGCCGACTACGCCATCACCCAGGACCAGACATTCTTCGCCGTCAGGGTGAACGGCACGGAGGTCTCCTTCGACCACATGGAGGAGATCGAGCAGCAGACCACCCTGGGCCATCGCTGGTGGAGCGCCGAGGAACTGGAGGCGACCGACGAGGCGTACTTCCCGCGCGACCTCCCCGCCATCCTCCGCATGATCACGTGGGACGGAGTGTCCGGGTAGCACCGGAGATCAACGCGGTGGCCAGGATCCAACCGGCCGTGATCAGCCCGTAGGCGAGCCCCTGCGTCCACCCCTCCGGGTCGAACAGTCCGCGCTGCCCGAACGCCCCGATCGGCAGCAGCAGGTCGAAGGTATAGGCGAAGGCGTCGAACTCCGGTGTCTCGGCGGGCTTGAGTGCTCTGGGTGGGTTCATCCCGAAGGCCACCGTGCCCACGAGCAGCAGGAACACGAACCAGAGCGCGGCCAGCCAGGGGCGGTAGCCGTACCCGACCGTGCCGTCGAGGAGGTAGCCCCAGATGCGGCCGGGCGCGCGGAAGGTGCTACGGCGGGCGCGGAGCTTGGCGAGCTGGGTACGGCGGGCCAGATGTTCGTTGCCGTCGCGCACGTACCACGCGGCGAGCTGCTCGTACGGCTGCGGCCGGAATCCCGACGGGTCGCGCCCGGCCCAGCTGATGCGCTCGGCGTTCATGCTGCCGCGCAGCCCCTCGTAGACCAGGCCGTTCAGGCGCAGCTTCGCCGGCCAGGTCTCCGGGTCGTCGCGGAGTGTGCCGACGCGAGAGTGGGCGAGGCTGACCACGCCGTCGATGGGCTCGGCGGGCCGCAGGACGAGTTCGCGCACCTCCATGTGGCTGGCGTGCAACGCGTACTCGGTGCCGGGGCTGCGGATGACACCGGTGATCGACAGAGTGCCGTTGAACCGGGCGCCGCGCAGCCGCACCACTCCCTCGGCGGTGAAGGCGCCTTCCATGGTGTCCTCGACCACCATGTTGTCGCCGGCCAGCGCGTCCTTGCCGGGGTTGCGGACGACGGTGTTGTTCATGAACAGGCCGCCGTTGAGCCGGGCCCCGACCAGGCGCATGCCGCCGGTCAGGTCGGCGTTGTTGAGGTAGAGGCCCGAGTCGACCACCATCGCGCCGGTGTACAGCGCCCACTCGGAGCCGGCGACGATCTTCGTGCCGCCCATCCAGAGGCCGCTCTCGAAGACCGCCCGGGCCAGCCGTACCGGGCCGGTCACGATCGAGCCCGACAGGCTCAGATGCCCGGCCACCCGCATGCCGCCGCCGTTGAGCCCGGGCAGGTGGCAGTCGGTGAGCCGCAGCGTCCTGGTCGTGGCGCCGGTGCAGTCCACGGGGTTGTCGAGGTGGCAGCCGCTCAAAGTCAGCTCATGCTCGGTGCTGCCGGCTCTGAGGACGACCTGGCCGGAGATGCGCGCGCCGCGCAGCCGTACCGCGGGAACCGTGCCCGCGGCCGGCTCGCGCGCCCCCAGCAGCAGCGCCGTGATCACCTCGCCGCGCACGGTCCGCTCGCGCCCCCACGAGTCACCGTCGACCGGTGCGTTCTCCCCCGCGGCGCACCGCTCGCCGGAAAACGTCACCGGCTTCGCGAACGCCACCCACTCGCCGGTCTCGAAAGCCTCCCAGACCCGCTGCTCCGCGGGGCTGAGCCGCATGCGTAACGCCATGATCCGATTCTGCCCTCTAGCGCTTGTAGCCCGCCATGCGCTCCAGCCGGGCCACCCGCTGCGAGGTGGGCGGGTGGCTGGCGAACATCCGGCCCAGCCCGGACCCGCTGAACGGGTTGGCGATCATCATGTGCGCGGCCGAGGTCAACCGGCTGTTCTCCGGCAGCGGCAGGCGCCGGGCG
The DNA here is from genome assembly GCF_009760925.1 of Nonomuraea typhae. Taxonomy (GTDB): domain Bacteria; phylum Actinomycetota; class Actinomycetes; order Streptosporangiales; family Streptosporangiaceae; genus Nonomuraea; species Nonomuraea typhae. Next base: position 580,810 of record NZ_VRLV01000005.1, on the reverse strand, counting down.
CCCATCTCGATCTTCCGCAGCGCGGACGCGAGCGCCAGCGGATCCCCGGTGAGCCGGGCGGCCGACTCGTCAGCGGCGAACTCCCGGGAACGCGAGATCGCCATCTGCACCATCCCGGCCGCCACCGGCCCCAGCACCATCATGAGCAGCGCGCCGAGAAAACCCGGCCCTTCGTCGTCGTCGGATCCCCCGAAGAACACCGCCACATAGCTCAGCCAGGTGATCATCGTGGCCAGCGCCGCGGCCACGGACGACAGCAGGATGTCCCGGTTGTAGACGTGCGACAGCTCGTGCCCGATGACCCCCCGCAGCTCCCGGTCGTCCAGCAGCCGGGTCAGCCCCCAGGTCACGCAGATCGCCGCCCGCCGCGGACTGCGTCCGGTCGCGAACGCGTTGGGCTGCGCCGTAGGCGAAATGTAGAGCCGCGGCATGGGCTGCCGGGCCTCGGTGGACAGCTCCCGCACGATCCGGTACAGCGTGGGCTGCTCCACCTCGCTCACCGGCCGCGCCCGCATGGCCGACAACGCGATCCGATCGGAGAAGAAGTAGGCGACCCCGGAGCTCCCGAGCGCCAGCAGGAACGCGATCTGCAGTCCGACACCGCCGCCCAGCCACGCGCCCCCCACGAGGAGCAGCGCCGACAGACCGCCGAGCAGCACGGCGGTACGCAGACCGTTGCGACGCAAGGTTCCCCCTTCCGCGGACTGGGTTTCACCAGCTCCAACGTCCGTCCCCCACCTCAGCGTTCCCATTCCACGATCCCGCACGGGGACGTGGAAATCTCCGGATCCCGGAGACGATCACGCTGCGGGCGGGGCACAGGAAGAGAACGCGCAAGCTCTCGGCCGTGTGCCCCAGGGCGCCCTAGCGGTAATTCACGAACTGCACGGCGATGTCGAGGTCCTTGCCCTTCAGCAGGGAGATGACGTCCTGCAGGTCGTCCTTCTTCTTGGAGCTCACGCGCAGCTCCTCACCCTGGATCTGCGCCTTCACACCCTTGGGGCCCTCGTCGCGGATCAGCTTGGAGATCTTCTTCGCGTGCTCCTGGTCGATGCCCTCCTTGAGGGCGACCATCATGCGGTACTCCTTGCCGGACAGCTTCGGCTCACCGGCGTCCAGGATCTTGAGCGAGAGCCCCCGCTTGATGATCTTCTCCTTGAACACGTCGAGAGCGGCGTTGGCGCGCTCCTCGCTGTTCGCCCTGATCTCAATGTTCTGCTGGCCGGACCAGCTGATCGCGGCACCGGTGTTCTTGAAGTCGAAACGGTGCCCGATCTCCTTCACCGTCTGGTTCAGCGCGTTGTCGACCTCCTGATGGTCGATCTTGCTGACGATGTCGAACGACGAGTCTGCCAAAGCCCGAAACCTCTCTGACGTGCCAAGTCGCGGCGGACTCAGCCTTCTTCACTCTCGATGGCCCGCACGGGCGCTGCGGCCCGATAGTCCTAGATAAGCCTGCCAAGCCTAGCCAGCATCCGCGCGCGCCGCTCTGCCGGTCAAATGTCGTTTACCCGAGCCTTGGCCGGGGAGATGGGGGTGAGCTGCGGGAATACCCACGACCAGGATGGTGAGAGGTGGAATCTTGAACAAGCAGTCATTGACCGCGGTTGCCCGCAACCAGCTCCAAACCGCGCGTGTCGCCACCAGCGGCCGCTCGGCCACCACTCTGTACGGCGGGCACGAACAGATGCTCCGGCAGACCATGATCGCCCTGGCCGCCGGTTCCCGCATGAGCGACCACAACAACCCCGGCGAAGCGACCCTCTACGTGGTCTCCGGCCGCGTCCGGCTCTCGGCGGACGGCGTCACGTGGGACGGCATGACCGGCGACCTGCTGATCATTCCGCAGGCCGTACACGCGGTCGAAGCCATCGAGGACTCAGCCGTCCTCCTCACCGTCGCCAAGGCCCGCTGAGCCCCAACCTCAAGCAGGACATTCCGATGTCACGTGCACCTCGAAAGTCCGCTATTCTTCTACCTGTCGCCGCGCAAGCGGGTCTGACATGGCAGGTTGCCCGAGTGGCCAATGGGAGCGGACTGTAAATCCGTCGGCTTAGCCTACCCAGGTTCGAACCCTGGACCTGCCACACCCTGGAGAAAGGGCCTCCAGCCCGCGGAAATGCGCGGCTGGAGGCCCTTTCGCTTGTCCGATTGGATCTGGCGCGACAGGGGTCGAAACCGTCCAGCGACATGCTGAAGTGGAAGAGGACCTTGCCGGCGGCCTGCTGCGGTTCGAGGTCGAACGGCTGGCGCTCCTTCGCTCGTCGTGCCTACACAGACAGACCGGACGGACGTCCCAAACTCATCGCCGATATTTGCTGACAACCCCCTCCGGGCGTCCTTGCGCCTGGAAGGCGGGATTCCCTCTTCCAGGCGCGTGGCCGTACGGCAGGCGCGCTGTGGGCGGCCTTCTCATCGGCCCTCGAACCGGCGGGAGCTACGGCGGGCTCTCACCACGCACGGACCGGCGGGAGCTACGGCGGACTCTCACCGCGTACGGCGCGGCCACGTGCACAGGCCGAGTGGACCGTGGTTTCGCGGTGGGTCAGAACTTGGCGGTGGTCAGCAGCCAGGACTCGACCGCGCCGCCGGAGGGGGCGGCGGCCGCCTCCGATGACAGGGTGGTCAACGCGGCGGCGCCCAGGCCGCCGGCGATGATCCCGGCGAGGACCTTACGACGTGAGACTGATTCGGACATGGTTGTCCTCCGCTTGCTAACGGATCTGCTGGCGTATGAGATCGATTTCCTTGGCGTCCAGGTGGTTCGTGGCGTGGCGCAGCAGTTCCTTGAGGGTTTGCGAATCGCTGTCCTCCAGGAGGATGATGCGCCGGTCGGCTGACAGTTCCAGCGCGACCACACGCGGGGCCACCTTGGCCAGTGCCACACGGCCGTGCGAGGTGTCCAGGTTGGTCACCTCGATCCAGCGGAAGCCGAGCCTGCTCGCGTCCGGCGCCTTCAGGGACTCGTTGACCCGCAGGCCGTCCAGCACCTGAACAACTGCGGATCGGGCGGGACCGTCGAGGGTCCAGCTCGGATTCGGCCGACCTGAATATATCTCGACCGTCGCGACGCTTGGCGATTCACCCTGGGCCTGGGAATTGCCGCACGCGAGCATGGACAGCGAAAGTCCGACCACCGCTAGTGCAAGCCGGATGGGCACTGGAAACTCCCTGACTAGTTGATTGTGGCCCGCGGGTTCACCCGGGCGTAGATGTACGGCGCCCCGTCCCACGTGTACGGGCCACGGTTACAGGTGATGGGGTCGGTAATGGGCTGCCCGGAATTGTCGACGTTCGTCGCCGGGGTGCTTCCTGGTTTGTGCGCCCACCGCCGGAGGCTGCCCCAGAAATCGGCGATCCGGTGGTAGAAGTGATAGTCCGTACCCGGCCAGATGCATACGTAGTCGACGAACCTGTCGTCGTTGCATCCAGCAGTGTAGCCGTCGCGGAAGGTCGCGTCCTTGACCGCGCCGATGGTCAGCGAGGTGAAGATCTGACCGGTGCCGCGACCGGGCTGCGCGAACGTGTTCGTCGCCAGGCTGGAGGCGAAGTTGTAGCAGTTGTTGGAGGGACGGCGGGCGCCGTTCCAGAAGGTGTTGAGGTCGGCCCAGGTCGACGACCAGGTCGCGCAGGCGGCGAGCGCGGCGTCCAGGCCGCTGGATCCCGAGTCCTGGAGGGCCGAGGGCGAGCCGATGGTCCTGGCGGATTCGGTGCTGACTTCCGGCGTGAGAATCTGCTGTGCGCCGGGGGTGTGTAACAGCCAGCGCTCGGCGACGTCCGAGACGTTCAGGCCCGTGGATTCCCTGAGCCGGAAGGCCGGCGGCAGTCCGGCGCGGGTGAGTCTTTCCTGTCCGGCGCGGTCGGCGTGCACGACCATTCCTCGATAACCCAGTCTGGACTCGACGTCACCGACCGGTCGCAGTGCTGCGGGGCTCGCCTTGAGCCGGTCGATGAGTTCGCGTTCCTCTCGAGCGGTGAGCTTCCAGTACGGATTCGGACGTCCTGAGAAGACGTCGAGTTCGATGTGGAGCATTGCCTCTCCTCCGGGGGTGTGATGATTCCACAGCGAAGTTAACAGGCAAGCATGCGCAGGGAAAGACTTGAATTTCGCGCCGAACGGGCATGCCGGCACGATCACATTCAAATTGAAACTTTCGTTAAACCATTCGAGGCTCACATTAATGATCTCGGATATTCAACGGGTCATCCTCCAAGGGCCTAGGTTGTTTCACCATGTGAGATAAGTAAGGAACGTCATTGCCGATTGCGCATTCGCCGGCCGTGCATTCACGGCATACGGCGGAGCGTCTGGCGGCGTTTGCCATGCCCCAGGTTGTCCCTTTTGCTACCGTGATCACGATCTCGTACGAACGGGGTGGCATGGGCAGGAGAAGCGCACGAGGACCTCGTCCGCACTGGGGCTACTGGGCCGGAGGCATCGTGACGACGATCCTCGTCGTGGCCATCGTGGGAGGCTATGCCTACTACCGCAGCTTGGAAGCCGGCCTGATACGGAAGCCGGTCTCGGACAAGCTCGGCACGCAGCGGCCACCCGAAACCGGGGCGCTCAACCTGCTGATGATCGGATCGGATTCCCGCGAGGGCGACAACCAGAAGTACGGCGCCACCTCCCACGGGCTCGGCGAGCGTAGCGACACGCTCATGCTCCTGCACGTGTCACCGGATCGGGACAAGGTCACGCTGGTCAGCTTTCCGCGCGACCTGATGGTGACCCTCCCCCCATGCGAAGGCCGCAACGGCGGCGTCATCCCCGGGGGACTGCGGCAGATCAACTCGGCGTTCAGCGACGGCGGCGAGGCGTGCGTGATGCGGACCGTCGAATCGCTGACCAAGCTCCGGCTGAACCACTTCGTCAAAGTGGACTTCACCGGGTTCAAAGGCGTCGTGGACGCGCTCGGCGGCATCTCCATCTGCCTGCCCAAGCCGGTCAACGACCCCAAGGCGAAGCTGGTGCTGGCCGCCGGGAAGCACGTGGTGAAGGGTGAGCAGGCGCTCGGGTACGTGCGGGCCCGCTCGTCGATGGGCAACGGCAGCGACCTGTCACGCATCAAGCGGCAGCAGATCTTCCTGACGCAGGTGATGAAGAAGGTCACCGACGGCGGGCTGCTCACCGATCCGAGCCGGCTGGACGCGTTCCTCCGCGCCGCGGTCGCCGCCGTCACCGTCGATGACCAGTTGTCGCTGGATCGCATGCTGGAGATCGCGCGCAGCTTGCAGGGGATGACGGCCGGCCAGCTCAAGGGCATCACGGTGCCCGTTCAGGCGTACAAACCCGACCCCAACCGGGTCGAACTTGCCCAACCGGCCGCCGACGAGTTCTTCACCCGGCTGCGCGACGACGTCGAGGTGACCAAGTCCAGCACACCTCCGCCTGCCGCCGGGGCGCCGGAGAAGATCACCAACGACAAGGTCCGGGTACAGGTGCTCAACGGGTCGGGCAGGGCCGGGCTGGCCAAGCAGGTGGCCAAGGAACTGGCGGCCCAGAAGTTCGTCGTCACCGAGACCGGCAACGCACCCACCACCGCCGTCACCCAGATCCGCTACGCCAAACGGCAGGCCGACGGCGCGGCCTACGGCGACGTGGTGGCGGGGCGGCTCAGCAAGGACAAACGCGCACCGGTCGCGGGCAAGATCAAACCCCTCAGCACCGAACCCTTCACCGCCCGGACCGCTGCCACGCCCCCGCCCACCGCCACCCCGTCGCCCAACGCCTCCACCCCCGCACGGGGTACCACTCCGCCAGGCGACACCCCAGCAGGCGACACTCCGCCGGGCGGCACCCCAGCAGGCGACACCCCCGCAGGTGACCCCCCGGCAGGCGGCGCCTCAGGATCGGGCCGCGCCTCAGGATCGGGCCGCGCCTCAGGGGCGAGCGGCGCCTCAGGATCGGGCGGAGGGCCGATCGTCCAACTCGTCATCGGGGCCGACTGGCCGGGCGTGCGGGTCCTCTCGGTGATTCCGGACTCGCTGAAAGAACAGTCGGTGGACGCCTCAACCAACCCGTGCCAATAGCACGCCTAAGCAAGGCCGCCCCTCCCCTGCCCGTCCGGCAAAGCCGGCAGACCAAGGAGACCTTCCCCGGTCCACCCCGGCAAAGCCGGGCGCGACCCCGTCACCCGGGGAGTGTGGTCAGCGACAGCACCACCTGCGGCGCGGCGGAGAACACGACCGCGACCACCACGGCGGCACCCACGGCGGCCCAGGTGGCCGGGTACGCACGCCCCGCCCGGTGCACGGCGGCCGCCGGAGCAGGGGTGAACAGGCGGGCGGTCCAGGCCACGTAGTAGTACAGCCCGATCACCGTGTTGACCGCCATGACCACGGCCAGCCAGCCCAGCCCCCCGTCCACGATCTCCCGGAAAACCACGACCTTGGCGAACAGGCCCGCCAGACCGGGCGGGAGGCCGGCCAGGCAGATCAGGCAGAACGCCAGCGCCAGCCCGGCCGCGGGCGTGCGGAAGGCCAGGCCCCGGTAGTCGTCCAGTTCGTTCCTCGAACCGGCCCGCGAGACCAGCATGACCACGGCGAACGCACCGAGGTTCATGGCGGCGTAGATGACGAGGTACGCCATCGAGGCGCTGACCGGCGTCGCCGATCCACCACCGAGGCCGGCGGCACTCCCCATGGCCAGCGGGGCCAGGATGTACCCCGACTGGGCCACGGACGACCACGCGAGCAGGCGTACGGCGGAGCGTTGCCGCATGGCGAGCAGGTTGCCTGCGGTCATGGTCAACGCCGAGAGGATGGCGATCAACGGCCCCCAGGTCTCGGCCTGGGAGCGCAGGGCGGCCACCAGGACCAGGATCAGCCCGGCGAACCCCGCCGCCTTGGAGATGACCGACAAAAGGGCAGCCACCGGGATCGGCGCACCCTGGTAGACATCGGCCGCCCAGGAGTGGAACGGCACCGCCGCCACCTTGAAGGCGAAGCCGGCGATCACCAGCACCACGCCCACCGTGACCACCATGGGCAGGGCGCCGGGCGCGCCGGGCGCGGGCGCCTGGCCACTCAGGACCGCGGCCAGCCGGTTGAGGTAGACGGTGCCGGCGACGCCGTACAGCAGAGAGACGCCGAAGAGCATCACGGCGGTCGAGACCACCGAGACCAGGAACAGCTTGACCGCGGCCTCCGAGGAGCGGCCGTCGTAGCGGCGCAGGGCGGTCAGGGCGAAGACCGGCAGCGAGACGAGTTCCAGGGCCACCACGAGCATGATCAGGTCGCGGGAGGCGGGCAGGGCGACGGCGCCGACCAGGGTGCACAGCAGGAGGAAGTACCACTCGCCGACCGGGATGCCGCCGCCCGCCAGCTCGGTCATCGACAGCAGGATCACCACCGCCCCGGCCGCCAGCGTCAGGGCGGCGAAGACCACGGTGAAGTGGTCGGCCACGAACGAGCACATCGGCGGGCCGGGCGTGGCCAGACTGTCCGGGACGCAGAAGGTCGAGCGTGGGCCGGACATGCCCTGCGCCACCACGAAGGCCAGGGCGGCGAGTACTCCGGCCAGGCTGACCAGGCCCAGGGAGGTGCGGACGGCGCCGGTCGCGGGGAGGAAGGCGTCCAGCAGCAGGACGAGTCCCGCCGCCAGGGCCAGAACCAAGGGGGCGGCGATGACGAAATAGTCGATGGACTGGATCACGACACGACCCCCAGCAGCGCCTCGACGGCGGGTGTGGTGAGCGAGAGCAGGAGGCCCGGCCAGAGGCCGAACAGCAGCGTGAGCACGATCAGAGGTACCCAGGCGGCCAGCTCGTAGCCCCTGATGTCGGGCATGCGGGACTTCAGGGCGAGCTGGGCCCCGGCCTCCTCCAGGCGGGTGTCGGCATGCTCGCCCTGTTGCTCCGATCGCGGGGCTGCGGCGTTCGCGGGAAGGCCGTGGGTCACCCGGGACAACATGACCAGGAAGTAGGCGGCGGTCAGCACCGCGCCCAGCCCGCCGATGACCATGAACGTCAGGAACAGCGACCTGGGCAGGCCGGCGGCCGGATCGAAGGCGCCCAGCAGGGCCAGCATCTCGCCCCAGAACCCGGCCAGGCCCGGCAGGCCCAGCGAGGCCACGGCGGCGAAGGTCAGCACCGAGCCCAGGTGCGGGAGGGTCGCCAGCATGCCGCGGATGGAGGGCATGTCGGCGCTCGCGTAGCGTTCCTTGATCGCTCCGGCCAGGAAGAAGAGCAGGCCGGTGATGAGGCCGTGGGCGACGTTCGCGAACAGGGCGCCGTTGATGCCGGGCGTGGTCAGCGTCGCGAAGCCGAGCAGGACGAAGCCCATGTGGCCCACGGACGAGTAGGCGATCATCCGTTTCAGGTCGCGCTGGGCCAGGCAGGCCAGGGCGCCGTAGACGATGCCGACGACCGCGAAGGCGCCCAGCCACGGGGCCACCGCGGCCGCGCCCTCGGGCAGGATGGGGATGGCGATCCTGGCGAAGCCGTACGTGCCCATCTTCAGCAGGACCCCGGCCAGCAGCACCGAGCCGACCGTCGGCGCCTCGGTGTGGGCGTCGGGCAGCCAGGTGTGCAGCGGCCACATCGGCGTCTTCACCGCCAGGCCGACGCCCACCGCCAGGAACGCGATCACCTGGACCGCTCTGGGCAGGCCGCTGCCGTGCCGCTCGGCCAGGGCCACCATGTCGAGCGAGCCCGTCTGCGCCCAGATGAACAGCAGGCCCAGCAGCATCACGACGGAGCCGAGCAGCGTGTACAGGATGAACTTGACCGCCGCCGCCCGCCGCGCCTTGCCGCCCCAGATGGCGATCAGGAAGTACATCGGGATCAGGACGATCTCGAAGAAGACGAAGAACAGCAGCAGGTCGAGGGCCAGGAACGTGCCGATCATGCCGACTTCGAGCACCAGCAGCGTGAACACCAGCGCCCTCGGCCGGGAGTGCAGCAGCCGGCCCGGGCCGCGGCCGTCGCCGAGGCCCAGGTAGACGAAGCACAGGAATGTCAGCAGCGCGGTCAGCGCGACCAGCGGCAGCGAGATCCCGTCGACGCCGAGATGGAACCTGATTCCCAGGCCGGGGATCCACGGGGCGTCGAGGGTGAACTGCATGCGCGCGGCCTGCCCGTACTCGAAGGTGGCCACCATGACCGCGGCCAGCACCAGCACCGCGCCGGAGACCGCCAGCCCGTAGCCGCGCAGCGCCGCCCGCAGCGCGCGCGGGGGCGCGAGCAGGACGAGCGCGCCCAGCAGAGGTACGGCAAGCAGCGCCACAGGCAGCCAGCTCATACGCCCACCACCGGCGGGACAGGAAACCAGAGGACCCCGCTCATGCGAACACCACCGCCCCGACGACGATCAGGAGCACACCGGCGAGGACGCCGCTGACGTAGAGCTGCACGTTGCCGTTCTGGGCCAGGCGCAGCACCCCGGACAGGCCCGTGGCCGTGCGGCCGGAGCCGCGGACCGCGCCGTCGACGACCCGGTCGTCGGTGCTGACCACCAGGCGGGCCAGCATGAGGATCGGGCGGACGAACAACACCGTGTACAGGGTGTCGACGTAGAAGGCGCGCTCGCATGGGGCGCGGAACGGGCCGAGCAGCCGTGCCGGGTCGGCCACCGGGTCGCCGCGCCAGGCGGCGTAGACGACGCCCGCGCCGAGCAGGGCCAGGACGACGCTCGTCACGGCCACGCCGACGTCGAGGTGGAGACCGCCGGCGAAGCCCAGCAGCAGCGCGGGCACGGCCAGCACGGCGATCGGCAGCAGCATGGTCAGCGGGGCCTCGCGGGTGTCGACCACGTGGGCGGTGCCCGGCTTGGGCTCGGGCAGGGCGAGGGTGCGGACGGGGCCGAAGAAGGTACGCAGCCAGGCTCGGGCCGAGTAGGCGCCCGTGGCGACGACGGTGGCCAGCGCGCTGCCGTACAGGAGAAGCGCGGCGGCGTCCGTCAGCGGGCCGCTGCTCGCGGCGGTGTCCATGGCTGCCAGGAGGCTGTCCTTGCTGAAGAAGCCGCTGGCCGGCGGCAGGCCCATGAGGGCGGCGAAGCCGATCGTGGTCGCGGCGAACGTCACCGGCATCTCGCGGCGCAGGCCGCCCATCTGGCTCATCAGGTTCGAGCCGACGTGGTGGATGACCGCGCCCGCGCACAGGAACAGCAGCGCCTTGAACGCGCCATGCGTCAGCAGGTGGAAGATCGCGGCCGAGTCGGAGCCCGCGGCCAGGCCGCCGGCCATGTAGGCGAGCTGGCTGATCGTGGAGTAGGCCAGCACGCGTTTGAGATCGTCCTGGGCCAGCGCGGCGAGGGCGGCGCCCAGCATGCCGAGGGCGGCCAGCACGGCCAGCACGTCGAGGGTGGGCCCCGCGGCCGTGAACGCCGGGAACAGGCGAGCCACGATGAAGATGCCCGCCGCGACCATGGTGGCGGCGTGGATCAGGGCGCTGATCGGCGTGGGGCCCGCCATGGCGTCGGGCAGCCACGTGTGCAGGGGCACCTGGGCGCTCTTGCCCGCCACGCCGGCCAGCAGGAGCATGGTCGCGGTGATCAGCGTGCCCGGCGACATCTCGGGCACCTTGGACAGCACGTCGGCGATCCGGAAACTGCCCGCCCCGATGCCGAGCACGAAGATGCCGAACAGGAAGCCGACATCGCCCAGGCGGGTGACCAGGAACGCCTTCACCGCCGCCCGCGAGTTGGCCCGGTCCTCCCACCAGTGGCCGATCAGCAGGTAGGAGCACAGGCCCATGATTTCCCAGCCCACGTACAGGACCAGCAGGTCGCCCGCGTAGACGACCAGCAGCATGGCACTGGTGAAGAGGCTGACGAAGGCGCTGTAGGACGGGTAGCGGGGGTCGTCGTGGAGGTAGCCGACGGAATAGAGCTGTACGGCCAGCGCCACCACGGTCACCAGGACGCCGAGGACGCCGGACAGGGCGTCGGCCTGGAGGGTGAGCGCGATGGACACCGTGCCGGTCTCGATCGTGCCGTAGGCGGCGCCCGCCGGGAGGACGTCTCGGTCGCCGAAGAACGCGAACCCCTGGGCGGCGGCCAGCCACACCGCGAGGGCGGCCGAGCCCGCGGTGGGCAGGACGGCGATCCACGCCGCCCGCCGATTGCCGCCGCGCCCGGCATGCTCCAGATCCGCTGCAGCCCCCGGCCCGGCTCCCGGCCCCGGCCCGGCTACCGGCTCTGGTGCGGGTACGGCCAGCCGTACGTGATGGGGCCAGCGGGACAGGAGCAGTCCCGCGAAGGCGCCCGCGAACGGCAGGAGCACGATGAGCAGCGGGAACGTGTTCATGCGCTGCCTCCTCGCGTGGCGGGGTGGCCGGGCTGGGCGGTGCCGCCGTCCTGGTCGGAGGCGCCGTTGCCGCGGGTGGTGAGCTGGGGAGAGGTGACGGTGTCGAGGGCGGCGGGGGCTCGGGCGCCGTTGTCGCCTCCCGGCTGGGACGCCTGGGCGGCGGATCCGTCGTGGTCGGAGGGCTCGGCGAGGCTGCGCAGGCGGTCGAGGTCCACGCTCTGGCGGTTGCGGAAGAGCGCGAGCACGATCGCCAGGCCGAGTCCGACCTCGGCGGCCGCGATCACGATGATGAACAACGTCAGCACCTGACCGCTGTGCAGCGCGTCGGCCAGCCACACGTCGAACGCGACCAGGTTGATGTTGACGGCGTTGAGCATGAGCTCGACCGACATCAGCACCAGGATCGTGTTGCGCCGGGCGAGCACGCCGTAGACGCCGATGGAGAAGAGGAGCGCGGAGACGACCGCGGGGTACACGATGTGCACTATGGCCCCCCGGGACCTTCAGCCGGAGCCGACCCGCCGGACTCGCCCACGGGTGGGGGCGCGCCGCGGATGTCGGTGCGGGACAGCACGATGGCGCCGATCAGCGCCGCGAGCAGGAGCACCGAGAGTGCCTCGAACGGCAGGACCCACGTCCTGAACACGCTGGCGCCCAGCTCGCCCGCCGCGCCCTCGCCCGGTTTCAGCGGCGTGTAGGCCGTGCGGAAGCCGTCCACCACGACCGTGACCAGGATCGCCGCCGTCGCCAGCGCCACGACGGCGGCCACGACGCGGTTGCCGCTGTCGAGGTCGGCCGAGCGGCCGATGGGCGCGCGGGTCAGCATGATGCCGAACAACAGCAGCACCACCACGGCGCCCACGTAGATCAGCACCTGCACCCAGGCGACGAACTCCGCCGTCAGCACCAGGTAGACCCCCGCCAGCGCGCCGAAGCAGACGACGAGCCAGAGGGCGGCGTGGACGAGCTGCCTGGTGGTGACGACGAGCAGCGCCGAACCGACGGCCACCGCGCCCAGGAGCAAGAACACGACCTCTTGCGTGGTGGGTGGCAGGAAGGAGGGCGCCGCCTCGGTCACGAATCCTCCTCGGACTCCTGTGTCTCGTCGGACGGGAGCCGCCCGGGTGGACGTATGGACCGAGGATCGGCCATCCGCCGCCTGCGCGGGCTCGCGGATGAATTGTGCTCCTCGGTTTCGGGAAGTTTTGACGGCTCGCCGGAACCTGTGGACAACTGACCGGGACCCGACTCGCCTGTGGACAACTCCTCGGGAGCAGGGGGCTCACCCTCGGCCGCCGGCGGCTCAGGGGTACGGCCGGCGTCGGGGAGCGAACCGGGCGGCCGGATGCCCCGGACGTTCGTCACCGCCCGGCGCGGACGCCGCGGAGCATCTGGCCCTGATGGCGCATCCGCTGACTCGCCGGCGGGATCCTGGGCCGTGGGCGTCTCAGCCGTGGGCGTCTCACCCGTGGGCGTCTGAGCCGGGAGCGTCTGAGCCGAAGGTGTCTGAGCTGGGGGCGCTTGCCCCTCGGGCGTCTGAGCCGAAGGTGTCTGAGCCGGAGGCGTCTGTCCCTCGGGCGTCTGTCCCTCGGGCGTCTGGGGCGAGGGTGTCTGGGGCGACTTGTCAGCAGGGGCGGCCGCGGAGGGCCCGCCCTCACCCGCACCCGCGCCCTCCCCATCCGAAGCACCCGTCTGAGCCGCAGCGGAACCGGCCCCCGCCCCCCTCCTCTGCGCCCCAGGCGCCCTGGGCGGCCGGGCGGCCGGGGCGTCGGACGGCTCCGCCGTACCAGATGCTCGGGCGGGACGGCGGGGCCCGGCCGTGGTCTCCTTGGGCGGTTCGGCGCCGGGGTCATGGCCGGGTGGCGGCGGGACCGTCTGTACCCACGCCTGGAGCTGCTCCTTCTCGTGGAGCAGGTTACGGATGTCCCCCTCGGCGTACTCGAACTCGGGAGACCAGAACAGCGCGTCGAACGGGCACACCTCAATGCAGATGCCGCAGTACATGCAAAGGGCGAAGTCGATGGCGAACCGGTCGAGAACGTTGCGCTGGCGCGGCCGTCCGCCTTCGGGGGCGGGGAGGGTCTCCTTATGGGAGTCGATGTAGATGCACCAGTCCGGACACTCCCTCGCACACAGCATGCAAGAGGTGCAATTCTCCTCAACCAGCGCGATAACGCCACGACTACGAGGCGGAAGGGCGGGCTTGACCTCGGGATACTGCTGCGTAACCGATCTGCGCAGCATGTGGCGAAGGGTGACGGACAACCCTTTTGCCAGGCCTACTCCCGGTATCCGCGCCATGGTTCAACATCATGACGCACTATGCGTCAGAGGTGAATGAGGCAGACGTGTTGTCCCCAGGTTTTCCACAGTCATCCACAGCCTCACCCGGAGTTATCCACAGGAGGTCCCGCCCCGCCTCGACCTGTCACCCGCGCCCGATAGTCTTCCCGCCATGCCACACCCCCACCCCCTCCCCGCCCGGCCCAGCGCCGGGGCCTGGGTTGCCTTCGTGGGCTGGGCGATCATCCCCCTCTTCACCTGCGGTCTCGCCACCCCCCTCACGATCGGCTTCGCCGCCTACTGGCTGCGCAGCACGTTCCACGCCATCGCCGCCGTCTTCTACACGGTGTGCGTGGGCGCGTTCCTGATCACCGCCGCCGCCTACGGCGAGTTCGAGGACATCCCCGAGCCGATGAAGACCCTGATCAGCCTCGGCTTCGGCGTCAGCTGGCTGGGCGGCGTCATCCACAGCGGCATCCTGGTCCCGTTCATGGCCAAGGCCCGGCTGTCCCCCCAGCCCGACCTCCACCAGCGCGTGACCTCCCCCACCTACCAGCCGCGACCCGTCCACATCACCCCGCCCAGCCAGGCCGACTGGATCGGCCCCTACCGCGTCCTGCGCCAGCTGGGCCGCGGCGGCCAGGGCGCGGTCTACCTCGCGGCGGCACCCGACACCAGGAACGTGGCCGTCAAGGTCCTGCACGACCTGGTGGACGAGACGGCCCGCGCCAGGTTCGTCCGCGAGGTCGACGCCGCCCGCCGGGTCGCGACGTTCTCCACGGCCAGACTCCTCGACGTCAACATCACCGGCCGGCACGCCTACATCGTCAGCGAATACGTAGAAGGCCCTTCCCTGGAACAACTGGTCAGGCAACACGGCCCCAGAGACCAGGACAGCCTGACCCGCCTGGCGTTATCCACAGCCGGTGCGCTGGCCGCCATCCACAAGGCAGGAGTCGTCCACAGGGACTTCAAACCCAGCAACGTCCTGATCGGCCCCGACGGGCCGCGGGTGATCGACTTCGGCATCGCCAGAGCGCTCGACCAGGTAACGGTCACCCAGGGCAAAATGATCGGAACCCCGCCCTACATGTCACCCGAACAACTGACCGGCGAACTGGTCGGCCCGGCGTCCGACATCTTCAGCTGGGCGGTGACCATGCTGTTCGCCGCCACGGGCCGCCCGGCGTTCGGCGAGGACACGGTCCCCGCGGTCTTCAACCGCGTGCTCACGGTCCACCCCGACCTGACGCCCCTGCCGCCGGCGTTGCGCGGGGTCATCGGCTCCTGCCTGAACAAACGCCCCGAAGAACGCCCCTCAGCCTCGGACGTCATGCTGGCCATCGTCCACTGACGCCTCTCGGGAAACCGATCGCCTCTCGGGGCGGGCCGTAGTGGTATGCGCCTCAGGGGGAGGTCCGGGGTACGGCGGCGCCTCAGCGGGAGGCGCCTGGGGTACGGCGGCGTCTCAGGGGGAGGCGCCCAGGGGAACGGCCGGCGCCTCAACGGGTGTGGGTCCGGAGGTACGGCCGACGCCTCCGTGGACCCGGCGGCCGGGCGTGGATGGCAGGCGGCTCAGGGTGTGGCGTCGATGGACTGCGTGGTCAGGGAAAAGTACTCCTCGCGCGCCAGGTTACGGACCTCCAGCGGGAATCCGTGCAGGTCGGCGAACCGGTTGACGTGCTCGGGCGACCACGGCCCGGGAATGTGGTGGATGGGGCGGCCGCTGACGGACAGCACGACGAGACCGGCCAGGTCCTCATGCCGGTAGAGAAGGAGACGCGCGGCACGACCGGCATACCCGCTGCGGGGTTTGGTCAAGGGCAAGCCGACCGCCCGCGGGGCCGCCACGGCGTCGTGCCCCTGGGTCCCCGAACCACCTGAAGCACCGGACCCCCCTGAAGCACCGGACCCTCCAGAAGCACCGGACCCCCCTGAAGCACCGGACCCCTCGGAGGCACCGGACCCTCCAGAAGCACCGGATCCACCGGACAGCTCACCCGCAGGAAACGCCTCCGGCGCGATGAGAAGGGACGCCAGCCGCTGCGCCCCCCGATGGATATACAAAACCCCCGACGACACCCGAAGATGACGCCCGCCCGCAGACCCCACGACCACCCCCTTGCGCAGGCTACGCCGGGTCAGCCGCTCCCGGACCGGCGCGAGCAGGAGCAGCAACGGGCTGAACAAGAACACCAGCCACTTAACCTCCACAAACTCCACCAAAAGCCGCCCCAAGGTGGCAAACCCCCGCCACACAACCCACGACCCCGTCGAAGCCAGGTAAGCCATGGCAGCCAGCGCCACCACCCCCAGCCCGACGGCCACCGGCTTCCGCCACCGGGCAGGCGGGCCGGGCCGTACCCCGGTCATCCGGCACCACCCAGGCGCCCGGACGGACAGCGCGGCGCGGACCCGCGGCGAGAAGGCGTCCAGCGCCGGGTGATGCGCCAGCCCGGTCGTCTCGCAGAAGGCGGCGACCTCCTCCGCCGCCCACTCCCCCGGCAGTTCGACCAGCACCAGCCCGGCCGCATCCAGCACGGCCAGCCCGTCGACGTGATGGTCGAAGACCGGAGCCCTGCTCCGGACGTCCAGGACGCTCTGCTCGTAGCGGTAGTGCAGCAACCCGCCAACCCCCCGCAGAGACCGGGACCCCGAGGGCGCGGAAACGACAAGCACGCCGGAGTCCCAGGTCAGGATGGTCTCAGCCGGCGGGCGGGCGCGGAGTTCATGTGGGGACATGTCAGAGCAATACCTTGACGACCCCCGTCAACGCCAGTTGCCCCAGGGCCAGGGGCACCAGCCCCACCCACGCAAGCTTCTGCAACTGGTCCTCACGCAGCCGGGGAAAGCTCACCCGCAACCAGATCACGACAAAGGCCAGCAGGAACACCTTGAGCAGCGTCCACATCCACCCAGGGAGGAACGGCCCGTGCCACCCGCCCAGGAACAACACGGTGGTGAGGAACGACAGCACCACGATCCCGACGTACTCGGAGAGCATGAACAGGGCGAACCGCATCCCGGTGTACTCGGTCATCGGCCCCATGATGATCTCGGACTCGGCGATCGGCATGTCGAACGGCGGACGCCGCAGCTCGGCGAGCCCGGCCACGAAGAAGACGAAGCCGCCGACGGCCTGCCAGGGCAGCCACCACCACTGCCACTGCTCCAGGATCCCGGGCAGCGACAGCGTCCCGGCGGCCATCGCCACGGAGGAGGCGGCCAGGACGAGCGGCAGCTCGTACGACATGAGCTGGGCGGCCGAGCGCATGCCGCCGAGCACGGAGTACTTGTTGGCCGAGGCCCACCCGGCCATGATCGAGCCGAGGACCCCGATTCCCATGACGGCGAGCACGAAGAACAGGCCGAGATCGAGGTTGACGCCGAAGCCGTTGCGGTCGACCGGGATGACGATCAGGACGACGAGGTACGGCACGAGCGCCACGCCGGGTGCGATCATGAAGATGCGGCGGTCGGCCGCGGCCGGGATGACGTCCTCTTTCTGGGCGAACTTGACCCCGTCGGCGATGAGCTGCGCCCAGCCGTGGAAGCCGCCGGCGTACATGGGCCCGAGCCGCGACTGCATGTGGGCCATGACCTTGTGCTCGGTCTGCCCGATGATCAGCGGCAGGAGCAGGAACACGGCGAGGATGACGGCGAAGCGCAGGATCACGTCGAGCATCGGGCCATCTCCAAGGGATCAGTCGGACGTGCCCCAGTCGGCGGGTACTCCGGGCGGCAGGGTCTTGCGGCGGCTGGGCGAGCCGTGCCCGGACTCGCCGGGTTCCTTGGCGCCTGGCCAGACCTTGGCGACGCGGGCGGCCAGGACGAAGTCCTTGCGCAGCGGGTGCCCTTCGAAGCCGTCGGGCAGAAGCAGCGGCACCAGGTTGGGGTGACCGTCGAAGACGACGCCGAACATCTCGTACGTCTCGCGCTCGTGCCAGTTGGCGCCGCGGTAGACGCCGACGGCCGAGGCGAGCCGGGGTTCGGCGCGGGGCACCCAGGTGCGCACGAGCAGACGGGCGCGCTCGGCGGGGTTGTAGAGGTGGGCGACGACGTGGAAGCCCTCGGGCGGGTCGTCGACGCCGGTCAGCCAGTCGAAGAACTCGTAGCCGAGTTCGTCGCGGGCGTGGGTGAGCGCCTCGATCCAGTCGCCGGCGGCCACGTCGGCCGTGCGCTCGCCGAACGTCTCGCTGACCCGGGCGCGCTCGCCCCAGGACTCGAAGCTCACGTGTCCTCCCCGTGGGCGCGCGACCAGATGTAGCGTTCGCTGAGTTTCTCCCCGGAGATCTTCTCCTGAAGCTTCATGATCCCGTAGAGCAGCGCCTCCGGCCGCGGCGGGCAGCCGGGCACGTAGACGTCGACGGGGATGATCTGGTCGACGCCGTTGGTCACGCAGTAGGAGTCCCAGTACGGCCCGCCGGAGTTGGAGCAGGCGCCGAAGGAGATCACGTACTTGGGATCCGGCATCTGCTCATAAAGCCGTTTTACGGCGGGCGCCATCTTGTCCGTGACGGTCCCGGAGACGATCATCAGGTCGGCCTGCCGCGGCCCGTTGGCGAACGGGATGACGCCGAACCTGATGAAGTCGTGCCGGGACGTCGAGGTGGCGATGAACTCGATCGCGCAGCAGGCCAGCCCGAAGTTGAAGACCCACAGCGAATACCGCCGCCCCCAGTTGAGCACGAACCGCATGGGCTTGGGCGCCAACCTGGAGATCGGACCCACGGTGGGCATCGGAAGATCGGCCATGCGGACCATTCTTGCTCGGGGCGTGGACTAGGTCCAGGTGAGGACCTTTTTGCGCCAGGCGTACAGGATGCCGAGGGCGATGAAGCCGAGGAAGACGAACATCTCCACCAGCGTCGTCATGCCGTAGCCGGGGGCGGCGAAGACCGTCGCCCACGGGAACAGGAAGACGGCGTCCACGGCGAAGACCACGTACAGGTACGTGAACACGTAATAGCGGATCTGCGACTGCGCCCAGCCGTCACCGACCGGGTCGACGCCGCACTCGTAGGTGGTCAGTTTCTCGGGCGTCGGCCGGCTGGGGCGCAGCAGGCGGTTGGCCGTCAGCGCGCCGGCCACGATGATCACGCCGATGAGCAGCAGCGCGGCGACCAGAGCGTAGTTGCCGTAGTAGCCGTCCATGGGCTGATCGTAACCTCCGCTACCCCAGGCGGCGAGGAGCCGCGTGACTGCGCAGGGCGGGAGCCACCGGAGCGCCGGTCAGGAAGCGGTCGACGCCGTCCTCCAGCGCCTTGCCGTACACGATCAGGGCGGCGCGCGCGGCCTCGACGGTCAGCTCGATGTCCTCGGGGGTGTGCGCGGCGGAGACCACGAACGACTGGCACAGCACGCCGCGGCGCAGGAGCTCCTGCAGGAAGAGCGTGCGGAACGCCTGGGACGGCCGGCCGTCGGGGTCCCTGGTGGTGAAGATCAGGCAGGAGGGGCGGCCGACCACTTCGACGTGGGGGGCGACGCCGAGGTCGCGGGCGGCCTCGTTGACGCCGTCGGCCAGGGCTCGGCCGCGTTCCTCCATGACGGCCACGGGGTCGTTTTCCGCGTAGGCGCGGATCACCGCGCGCAGGGCGGCCAGCGAGACGCTTTCCGCGCCGTGCGTGGACGACAGCAGGAAGACGCGGGGGCGGTCGGTGCGCAGGCCGCCGAGTTCCATGAGCTCGCGGCGGCCGGTCAGGGCGGAGACGGGGAAGCCGTTGCCGATGCCCTTGCCCCAGCAGGACAGGTCGGGGCGGACGCCGTACAGCTCCTGGGCGCCGGGGTAGGACCAGCGGAATCCGGTGATCATCTCGTCGAAGACGAGGACGGCGCCGTGGTCGGTGCACAGGGCGCGCACGCCTTCGAGGTAGCCGGGCTCGGGCTCGGCCATGGCGGTGCCGGCTTCCATGATGACGCAGGCGATCTGGCCGGGGTGCTCGGCGAAGAGCCTGCCCAGCGCGCCGAGGTCGTTGTAGGGGAAGCGCAGCGTCTGCCGTTTGGTGGCCTCGGGGATGCCGGCGTTCATGTCGAGGGCGCCGACGAACCAGTCGTCGGTGGAGAAGAACGGCTGCTCGCAGATCGCCACGAGGTCGCGCCCGGTGTGGGCACGGGCCAGCCGGAGGGCGGCGGTGGTGACGTCGGAGCCGTTCTTGGCGAACTTGACCATGTCGGCGCCGGGCAGCGGGGCGAGGAAGTCCTCGGCCGCGTGCAGTTCCAGCTCGGTGGGCCGGGTGAAGCTGAGGCCGTCGTCGAGCACGGCTCTGACCGCGTCGAGGACCGGCTGGTAGGCGTGGCCGAGCGTGACCGACCGCAGGCCCATGCCGTACTCGACGAAGCGGTTGCCGTCGGCGTCCCAGACCCGGGCGCCCTTGCCGCGGACGAGCACCGGCGCCATGCCTTCGGGGTACTGGTCGGCGCCGCGGGCGTAGGTATGGGCGCCGCCGGGCACCAGGTCATGGAGCTTGCGCTGAAGAAGAGTCGATTGAAGGAACCCCGTCACCGGTTCTTGATCCCACACCCACCACATCGTAGGCACGCAACTCCATTACGTACATACCCCGCTAAAGGCTCGACTCCAAGATTCCCAAGGGAAGGTAAAACGCGAAAAGGGCCCCCATAGCCTGGCTCGCATGCCCAAAATGCGATTCTTCGGAGGAATCGCGCTAATTGCCGCATCCGTCGCAGGTTGCGGCATGGCCACCGCCTCCCCCGAGGGCGACCGCACGGTCCCCGCCGAGCCGACGAAGATCGATTTCGTGGACCCCTCCCGCGTCGACGGGCTGGTCACCAAAACGCTGAGCGAGGGTGACGCGGGCCGCAGATATGTGCACATCACCTATCCCCAGATCGACGGCGCCGACCCCCTCAACGAAAAGGTGCGCGAGGAGGCCCGGCGCCAGATGCGCGCCTTCCGCGAGTCCACCGCCAAGCACGGGCCGGCCCCCCGCCCCGAGCTCAACGTGGACTGGCAACTGCCCGTCGCCTCCGACGCAACCATCGCGGTACGGCTGCGCACCGGGGAATTCTTCGGGGCCAACTGGGGCAACGCCAATCGCACCTTCTGGTACGACGGCCCGACCAAGCAGGCGTTTCCCTCCTCAGGACTGCTGAGCGGCGGCGAGGCGCTGCGCATCCTGGCCGAGAAGGTGAAGCAGCGCCTGTCGGCCCGAGGGCTGGGAGAGGACGGCTACGAGGTGGGCGCGGATCCCGAGCTGTTCGACTCCATGGCCTTCAACCGCGACGGCGATCTGGTGGTCGAGTTCGACGACTGCCAGGTCGGCGCCTGCTCGCTGGGCAGGGTGGCGGAAGCCGTACCGGCTGCCGAGGCGGAGCCGCTGCTGTCGGAGGCCGGGCGGCGGGCACGGGAGGCGGCGCGGGAGGCCGCCCCCGAGCCGCCGCGGAGCACACCGGAGATGACGCCCACGCACAGCCCGGAGGCGACCAGCAGCCTGGCGGGCACGGTGGACTGCGCGACGGTCAAGTGCGTGGCGCTCACCTTCGACGACGGGCCGGGCCCGCACACGGGCCGGCTCCTGGACATGTTGCGCGACGCGGGGGCGCGGGCAACGTTCTTCACGGTCGGCATCAACGCCGCGGCCCGGCCCGACCTCCTGCGCCGGATGAGCGACGAGGGGCATCTGGTCGGCAACCACAGCTGGGCGCACCGGGATCTGTCGAAGTTGTCCAGCAGCAAGATCACGGATTCGCTCGGACGGACCCAGGACGCGTTGACCGCTACGCTCGGTGAACGCCCGACGCTGGTCCGCCCGCCGTACGGAGCGGTGAGCAAAGACGTCAGAACGGTCGCCAAGGAGCTCGGGGTGGCGCTGGTGAACTGGGACGTCGACACCCGCGACTGGAAGGACAGGAAGCCCGGCGTCGTGGCCAAGCGGGCCGTCAAGGGGGCGCATCCCGGGGCCATCGTCCTGATGCACGACATTCACCGGACAACCGTTGACGCCGTTCCGGACATCCTCAAAAAACTCCGCGGGAAGGGTTACACCTTCGTCACCGTTCCAGAGTTGTACGGTACTGCAAGCATGCAGGCCGGACGCTTGTACCTATCGGGGGCGGCGCAATCGGAAGCCAACCCCTGACGTATCCGGCGGTTGAGGGGGACGTATAGTTGGCGCTCGTGACCCGAACGGCCCTCTTCTCCCGCCTGCACGTCGATCTCTGCAGGCTCGCGTCCGGGCTGTGTCACCCGTAGTCGTTCTCCCCCGCATCCCCTAACTTTCATCGCGTTTACCCGCATTGTGCGGCGAGGAAACGTCTTGACCCTTCCGAGGATCTAGCATGGAAACAGAGACCGCGCCCACTCCCGCGCAACGGCGCGCCGAGGAGGACTCGTGACCGAGCGTAGCGAGGGCACACAAAGACGCACCGCCCCGGACAAGGAGGCGTTGTGACGAAGCAGGTTCAGCAACTCGACCGCGTGATCATCAGGTTCGCCGGCGACTCCGGCGACGGCATGCAGCTCACCGGTGACCGCTTTACCGCCGGCACGGCGGAGTTCGGCAACGACCTGTCCACGTTGCCCAACTTCCCCGCCGAGATCCGCGCCCCTGCGGGCACCCTGCCGGGGGTTTCCAGCTTCCAGCTCCACTTCGCCGACCACGACATCCTCACACCGGGTGATGCCCCTAATGTCCTGGTCGCGATGAACCCTGCCGCGCTCAAGGCCAACCTCGGCGATCTTCCCCGGGGCGCGGACATCATCGCCAACACCGACGAGTTCACCAAGCGCAACCTCCAGAAGGTCGGCTACGACGGCAACCCGCTCGAGGACGACTCGCTGGCAGAGTGGCGCGTGCACGCGGTGCCGCTGACCTCACTCACGGTCAAGGCCCTCGAGGGCTTCGACATCTCCAAGAAGGACGCCGAGCGCTCCAAGAACATGTTCGCGCTGGGCCTGCTCTCGTGGCTCTACCACCGGCCCACCGAGCACACGATCTCGTTCCTGGAGCAGAAGTTCGCCAAGAAGCCCGAGATCGCCAAGGCGAACATCGCGGCCTTCCAGGCGGGCTGGAACTACGGCGAGACCACCGAGTCGTTCTCGGTCTCCTACGAGATCAAGCCGGCCAAGCTGGAGCCGGGCGTCTACCGCAACATCTCGGGCAACCAGGCGCTGGCCTACGGCCTCATCGCGGCCAGCGTGCAGTCCAAACTGCCGTTGTTCCTGGGCTCCTACCCGATCACCCCGGCCAGCGACATCCTCCACGAGCTGTCGAAGCACAAGCAGTTCGGGGTGCGCACCTTCCAGGCGGAGGACGAGATCGCCGGCGTCGGCGCCGCCCTGGGCGCGGCCTTCGGCGGCGCGCTGGGCGTGACCACGACCAGCGGTCCGGGCGTCGTGCTCAAGGGCGAGACCGTGGGCCTCGCGGTCATGACCGAGCTGCCGCTGATCCTCGTGGACGTGCAGCGGGCCGGGCCCTCGACGGGCATGCCGACCAAGACCGAGCAGACCGACCTGCTGATGGCCATGTTCGGCCGCAACGGCGAGTCTCCGGTGCCGATCGTGGCGCCCAGCTCGCCGAGCGACTGCTTCGACGCGGCGATCGAGGCGGCCAGGATCGCGGTGAAGTACCGGACGCCGGTGTACCTGCTGTCCGACGGTTACCTGGCCAACGGTTCCGAGCCGTGGCGCCTGCCCGAGGTTTCCGACTTGCCGGATATCTCCACTGAATTCGCCGTGGTGACCGACGACGAGTTCAAGCCGTACACGCGGAACCCCGAGACGCTGGCCCGCCCCTGGGCCATCCCCGGCACACCCGGCCTGGAGCACCGCATCGGCGGCATCGAGAAGGCCGACGGCACCGGCAACATCTCCTACGACCCCAACAACCACGACCGCATGGTCCGGCTCCGGCAGGCCAAGATCGACGGGATCGACGTCCCCGACCTGGAGGTCGACGACCCCCACGACGGCACCCGGGTGCTCGTGCTGGGCTGGGGCTCGACCTACGGGCCGATCGCGGCAGCCGTACGCCGCATCAGGAAGGCCGGCGGCAAGGTCGCGCAGGCACATCTGCGCCACCTCAACCCGCTGCCCGCCAACACCGGCGAGGTCCTCAAGAGCTACGACAAGGTGCTGCTGCCCGAGATCAACCTCGGCCAGCTGGCCCTGATCCTGCGCGCCAAGTTCCTGGTGGACATCATCAGCTACAACCGTGTGCGCGGGCTCCCGTTCAAGGCCGAGGAATTGGCCGGAGTCATCCAGGACGTGATCGACAGTGACTGAGCTGGTCAACGGCAAGGGGCTGGACCTCATCCCCAAGACCGACGCGAAGCAGACGCTCAAGGACTTCAAGTCCGACCAGGAGGTGCGCTGGTGCCCGGGTTGCGGTGACTACGCGATCCTGGCCGCGGTGCAGAGCTTCCTGCCCGAGCTGGGGCTGCGCCGCGAGAACATCGTCTTCGTCTCCGGCATCGGCTGCTCCTCGCGTTTCCCGTACTACCTCAACACCTACGGCTTCCACTCGATCCACGGCCGCGCGCCGGCGATCGCGACCGGCCTCGCGGCCAGCCGTCCCGACCTGTCGGTGTGGGTGATCACGGGGGACGGCGACGCCCTGTCGATCGGCGGCAACCACCTCATCCACGCCCTCCGGCGCAACGTCAACCTCAACGTCCTGCTGTTCAACAACCGGATCTACGGGCTGACCAAGGGCCAGTACTCCCCCACCTCCGAGGTCGGGAAGATCACCAAGTCGACGCCCATGGGCTCGCTGGACAAGCCGTTCAACCCGATCTCGCTGGCCATCGGGGCCGAAGCCTCGTTCGTGGCCAGGACCATCGACTCCGACCGCAAGCACCTGCAGTCGGTGCTGCGCGAGGCGACCGCCCACCGCGGCACGTCGCTGGTCGAGATCTACCAGAACTGCAACATCTTCAACGACAACGCCTTCGAGCCGCTCAAGGACCCCGAGGTCCGCGACGACATCACGCTGCGCCTGGAGCACGACCAGCCGATCGTGAGCACCACCAAGGCCGTCGTGCGCGCGGCCGGCGGCGGCATCCGGGTGGCCGACCGGGCCACAGTGGACGAGGACGAAATCCTTATCCATGACGCCCACAATCCCGACCCTTCGGTGGCCTTCGCGCTGAGCCGCCTGGACGAGCCGGCCTTCGAACACGTGCCGATCGGCATCTTCCGGCAGGTCGACCGGCCTGCGTACGACGTGCTCATGGCCGAACAGCTCGAGCAGGCGGCGGCCAAGCAGGGTCCCGGCGATCTCAGCGAACTGTTGCTGGGCGGAGACACCTGGCGCATTAGCTGAGCCGAGTTAACAATGGCTCCGTAGCAGACCCTCTGTCTCGGAGACCTCATTGGCTGCCAAGAGCGTGGTATCTGCCATTTTGCTCTTGGCAGCCACCTTTCTCGGGCTACCGGCGGTAACACTCCTACCGCCGCCAGTCCCGCACATCACCGTGGCCGAATCCGAGCCACCGGTCGAACCCGACTGCGGCGGCCACTCATGCCGCCTCACCCGCGCCCCGCGACACGTCGGCCTGGCCCACTGCCCGGCCAAGCGTGCCCGGCCGTACGCCGCCCCCATCTCGAGACCGCAACGACGACGGCACGAGATCCGCCGGAACGTGCCACGACGCCGTCCACGCAAGGAACCCCGCCGCCGCGCTCTCACCAGGGCCGGGCCCGACCCTGATCCTCATAGTCCCGGTCATCCCCCGCCGAGCCCGAGGGGGCCGCCGCCCCTTCCTTCAGGCACGTTCCGGCATGTCATGAGGGAGGGAGAAGAACAATGCCGCAATGGCAGAGAACCCGCGCACTCGTCACAGGCGCCTCAGGGTTCATAGGAGCACATCTCACGCGCCGACTCGAACAACTCGGCGCCGAAGTACACGCGGTAAGCCGCCGGCCGCAATCACGCACCGGTCGCGAGATCTGGCACCAATGCGACCTACGGGACGCCGAGCCCACCGCCGAACTCCTGGGCACAGTCCGCCCCGACCTGCTCTTCCACCTCGCCAGCGAGGTCACCGGCACCAGAGACGTCGGCATGGTCAGAGCCATCCTCCACGGCAACCTGATCGCCGCCGTCAACCTGCTCACCGCCGCAGTCAACCGGCCCATGCGGCTGGTCTTCGCCGGATCGATCGAAGAACTGCGCTCCGACCAGGGCGTGCCGCACTCGCCGTACTCCGCCGCCAAGACCTCGGCAGCGATCTACGCACGGCTCTTCCACCACCTGTTCGCGGTGGACGTGTCCGTCCTGCGCATCGCCATGGTGTACGGCCCCGGCCAGCAGGACACCACCAAACTGGTGCCCTACGTCACCACCTCGCTGCTCAACGGGCAAACCGCCCAGTTGGGCAGCGGTACCCGGCTGGTGGACTGGATCTACATAGACGACGTGATCGAGGCATTCATCGCCGCCGCAGAAAGCCCGAAGGCCGCGGGCGGCATGTACGACGTGGGCAGCGGGATCGGCGTGTCCATCCGCGACACCGTCGAACTGCTCCACCGCCTGGCCGCCAGCCCGACCCCGCCCGAGTACGGCGCGCTGCCCGACCGGCAGCTCGACCGCGCCCACATCGCCGACCTGGCCCCGACCGGGGCCGCACTCGGCTGGCAACCCAGGACCTCGCTGGTCGACGGGTTGAAGAACACCATCGCGTGGTACGCCGACCAGGGCAGAAAGACCTGAGACAGAGGCGCGGGGCGGACCGGCCACCCCGGTCCGCCCCGCGCTTTCTCCAGTTGGTGTCCAGGCAGACGCGGCAGGTGAACCGATCCGCAACTATCGGGTCGTGTGGGCCCTGCACCTCGCCTTCCCAGTCGTTCCGCCGGCGATCGTCTGGCCGAGCCGGACGGCCGCGCTCTCGCTGCCCTCGAGTTTCCTGGACAAGCCACTTCACGGGGAATCATCACCGCCCCGGTGCGGTCAAAAGTCTGACTATTTCGAATTTTCGCTGCGGCCTTGCCGAAGGTCACCCCGCCAGTTGTATGGTGAATTCGGGGAAAACTTACGGGAATTCTTTTCGGGTTCACCAAGTCAACCGGCCGGAATACGGGATTCGGCTCGTCTATCAACGGGGAGAGGTGAGGCGGTAACACGCGGCCCGGTCATCGACAACCGGGCCTCGTTCGCAGCATCAGGGGAAACAAACATGCCATCAAGAACAAGGTCTTAGTGCTGTTCGTCGCGACCCGGACCGGTCCGTCGTGACCTATCCGACAGTGCCTGCGGACGCGCAGTCCAGGCACCTGGCCGGGGATGTCCCCGGCGGCGGGACGTACCCATCACAGCGATGTCTGGAACTGCCAGTCCGGGTGGCCCCACCGTAGTCAGATGGAAGAACTTCGACCTCTTCCGCTGTAACCGATGCGGGCTATTTCGTGAACCACCAGACCGGACGACGAGGTGCACGACCAGAACTGGACACCCGTCTGGTCCATTCGTAATTGCTGACCACCGTGTGGTGAGTTGAGCCTATATTCCGCGGGGAATTCAGTTGCCGAGGTAGCGCAGCACCGCCGCCACCCTCCTGTCCACCCGGTCGGTCTGCGTCAGGTCGAGCTTGGCGAAGATGTTGCGGATGTGTTTGTGCACCGCCCCCTCCGAGATCACCAGTTTGTCGGCGATCGCCATGTTGCCCAGCCCCTCGGCCATCAGGGAGAGCACTTCGCGTTCCCTGGCGGTGAGCTGGTCGAGAGGGTCGCGGCGGCGGGTGAAGAGCTGCGCCACCACGTCGGGGTCGATCGCCGTGCCGCCGTCGGCGACCCGGTTGAGCGCCTCCATGAACTCCTCGACCTTGCCGACCCGTTCCTTGAGCAGGTAGCCGATGCCTTTGGTGCCGCCGGCCAGCAGGTCGGTGGCGAACGCCTGCTCCACGTAGGCCGACAGCACGAGCACGCCCAGCTCCGGATGCAGCCGCTTGGCCTCGACGGCGGCCTTGATGCCCTCGTCGGTGTGCGTGGGCGGCATGCGGACGTCCACGACGGCCACGTCGGGCAGGTGCTCTTCGACGGCGGCCAGAAAGCCTCCGGGTTCGCCGGTGGCGGCGGCCACCTCGACGCCTTCGCCGCTGAGCAACAGGACCATGCCTTCACGGAGCAGCGCGTCATCCTCGGCGATCACGACTCGCACGGCAGTTCCACCTCGATCACGGTCGGCCCCCCGCAGGGGCTCGTCAGGGTCATCATTCCGTCGTGTGCTTCGACGCGGCGCCGGATCCCGGCCAGGCCGGTCCCGGTGTCGTCGCGGGCACCGCCCTTGCCGTCGTCGCGCACCATGATGCGCAGGGCGGGCCCGTTCCGTTCGACCAGGACCTCGGCCTGCCGGGCGCCGCTGTGCTTGCTGACGTTGGTGAGCGCTTCGGCCACGGTGAAGTAGGCGGCGGTCTCCACCGACAGCGGCACCGGCCCCGTCTCGCCGACGGTCAGCCGGCAGGGGACGGCGCAGCCGGAGGCCAGGGCGCTGAGCGCGCCGGACAGCCCTCTGTCCTCGAGGATGGGCGGCAGCAGGGCGCGTACCACGGCGCGCAGTTCGGCCGCGGCCTGCTCGGCGGCGTTCTGCGCACGGTCGAGCGCGTGCAGGGCGCGTTCGGGGTCGCGGGCGACGGCCCGCTTGGCCGCCGCGACGGTGACGACGACCGCGTTGAGCCGGTTCTGGGTGCCGTCGTGCAGGGCGCGTTCGATCCTGCGCAGTTCGGTGGCGTGGGCGCGCAGTGCGCCCGCCCGCGTCGCGGTGAGCTGCACGATGCGCTTGGACAGGTCCACGGAGGGGTGCGGGACGAGCAGCCGGGTCGCCGGATGCTCCTGCAGGCGGGTCAGCGCAGGGGACAGGCGGATCAGTCCCACGAGGACGACCGCGCCCATGAACGAGGTGAAGATCGCGGCCGGCCAAGTCTGCACCGGCACGTCGAAGTTCGTCGTCTGCTCCTGCGGCGGCAGCAGCTGCCACCACAGCGGGTAGCTGATCTCACGCACCGCGGCGATGGGCATGAGCACGCCCAGCACCCCGCACAGCAGCCCCAGCGTGGCGTGCGAGCCGAGCCAGCCGAGGTCGCGCAGCGTGGCACGGTCGGCGCGCACCGCGCGCATCCTGGCGGCCCACCCGGCCCCGGGCATTCTGTCCTGCGTGTAGGGGGAGACGATCTCGACGCCGCGGCGGCGCAGCCGTTCGCGCTCCCGCTCGGCCAGCGCCCTGGTCACCGCGACCATCGGCAGGACGAGCAGCAGCCCCACGCCCAGCAGGCAGGCGGCGCCGACGAGCGCCCAGCAGAGCATCGTCAGCACGGCCAAGGACGCGGTGCCGAGCCCTCCCGCCAGCCGTTTGAAGGTGACCAGCATGTAGCCAAGGTACCGTCGAACCGGACATAACTCCCTCCAGCAGGCACTACTCCATCTGGGTAGCCTCCGGGATTTCCGCAGATCAGGCGGGTTCCTAGGGTCGGACCCATGACAAGCGACACCACCTTCCGCGCCTTCCTCTGGATCGTCCTGACCGCCTGCGCGGCGGTCAACGTGATCGCCAACAACATCCTCAGCGGGACCACCTGGATCGGCTACATCGCCGGGGGCATCGCCCTCGCCTGCATCGCCGGCCTCATCACCAGCCACGTCAGGGGCCGCAAGCAGGGAAGCTGAGTCACACGTCAAGGAGTGTCGGATGCTCCCGGTGGATCCAGGCTCCGTCCAGCCGCACTCCTGATTCCCGCTCGATCACGGCCAGGGACACCGCGTGCCGGTAGTAGGGATCCTGCGTGGCGTCGTCCAGGTCGTAACGGGCGAAGAGAGGGGCGTGCCCGGCCATCGGGCCGAGTCCCGTCGCCCAGGTTTCGCGGGGTTCATAGGGGTTCCAGCCGCCGGTGACGGCGCCGTCGTCCCAGATCAGCATGGTGAAGTCGGCGTTGACGTCCCAGGTGACCGTCCACGCACGGGCATCCCGGCTCAGCGGTTCCATCACCTCGGGCAGGAGACCCGCGTATCCGCCGATCTGGAACAGCGCCACGCCGTCGCCCGCCTCGTCCAGGGACAGGGCGGTCTCCCCCATGTGGGCGAGTTCGGCGGCGTCGAGGGTGTGCATGTGCTCGAGCTCTTCCGGGGTACGGCCCAGCCTGATCACGGCGTCGTTCACGGTGAGGGTGCCGGTCCGGGGTTTGACCACGATCCAGCAGACGTCCTCGGGCAGGCTCTGCCTGACGATCCGCGTGTAGAGGTCGATCAACTCGGCCGTCATGACCGCTCCCGGCGGTGGAGCCGGGGCGCCCGGCGGACTTCCGCGAGGCGCCCCGGGCGGTGGGCTTATTGAATGGGCGGCGCTTGCGGCACCCTCGGGTCCACCTTGAATTTGTCGTATTCAGTCTTGCGGGTGTTTCCATCGACCGCAAGAACCCTGTTGAGTTCGTAGAACAAGCGCAGGAGCCGGCCGTCGTCGCCGTTGTTGCGCCAGTAGACGGGACGGATGGAATAGTTTCTGTTCTGCGGCTGGTCCTTGCCTTCCGCCGAGGTCCAGGCTCCTTGGATGGTGGACTCGAACGGGAACTCGTCGCATTCGTAGACGCGCCGGTCCTTGGCCGGAATGGGTACCGGCGGATTGCCGGTCGTGCCCGGTTTCCCGATCTCGGCATTCGTCGTCGTGTATTCGGGGTACAGGTCCTTGCACTGCTTGCGGACCTTGTTGTTGTTCTTGGCGTTCCAGGTCTCGTTGACGGATCTGACCAGGCCGAGGCCCCAGTACCCGGGGACGCTCTTGTTCTCTGCCCACGGCTGCGTCTGTTGCGGCCGATGCAGCGCCGTCCAGATGTGCGACGGGACGTTCCGGTAGGCGGTTTTGACTTCCTGCTTGATGTCGGGCAGGTTCGAGGATTTCATCGGGTCGCCGGGAAGGACCTCGTGCGTCACGTAGACGAGTTTCGCGTGGTCGAACACGCAGCCGCTGCCCACCGTTTTCTTGAAATACTCCGCGGAGTCGCACCGCAGCTGCGGATAGGCGTCGGAGGTGTGGGTGAACTTCACCAGCGGCGTGTCGGCCCTGGTGATTTTCGCGTAGAAGCGCGGGTGGCACCACGAGATCTTGTCCGTGCCCGCGCCGTCCTCCTCGTACGAGGCGAAGACGAACGTGACCTCCTTTCCCGCATCCCATTCCTGCCATTTGGCCTTGTGCGACTGCTGGGAGATCAGCTGGCATCTGGTGCCGGTCTCCGTGGCTTCCTTCATGCCGATCTCGATCTCCGCCCATCGCCGGTAGGCGGTGTTCCCCCTTTCGATGAACGTGAAGTTGTCGAGCGAGATGTCGAAGGCGAAGTTGCGGATGCGCATGGGCACGGTGGGATCGCTGGGCTTGGTGTTCCACGTGAACCCGATGATGGTGGCGTCGGAGTCGAACCCCTCGGCGGCGACGCGGGGACCCGGCCGGAGGTGGGCGCCGAAGGAGCCGATCTTCTGGATGGCGCACCAGGTGTTCCGGCCGGCGTGGAAGCCGCCCGGGGTGCGGAGGGTGGAGTAGACCGGTTCCGAGGGTTTCCGGGCTTCCGCCTCGTTTCTCCAGCAGTGCTCGTAGTGCGGGTTGCCGGCGGTGACGGCCGGAGTGGCCGACCGCGGTTTCGCGGCCTGCTTGGCCGGGGCCGTCGCGGCCGGGGCCGGGGTTTCGACGCCGTCGCGCACGGCCACGATCTCGTCGTTGCTCAGGCTCCTGCCGAAGACCCTGACCTCGTCCAGATCGCCGATCAGCTGGGTGCCCAGTGTCATGGGCGCGTCGGCCGTCCACGCGGGGAAGCCGATCTCCTCGCTCTTGACCAGCTTGCCGTCGAGGTACAGCGACGCGGTGTTGTCCGCGGCGCGGTAGACGCCGGCGAGGTGGAACCACTGGTTCTGCGGCGCCTCGACGCCGGAGAGCACGCCCTGGCGCGCGGCGCCGGCCGTATCGCCTTCCGCCAGGGTGAAGACCAGGCCGTGAGCGGGGTCGTTGCCCAAGTAGAACGGCGCGTTGTGCTGCCCGCCCTGCTGGACGACGGTGTAGGCGCCGTCCTTGTCCGGCCAGCGGACCCAGGCGGCGACCGTGTAGTCCTGGTCGGTGCGCACCACGGGACCGCCGGTGCGGGCAAGCGGCTCCTCGCCCGCGTGGATCAGGTCGACCTTGAGCTGCTGCCAGGGCGACCAGTCCGACGCGGCCGTGGCGGAGACGGCGCGAGCGCGCCATCGCACCAGCCAGCCGTCGGCCAGTTCGCCGTCCGGGAGGGTGACGGACGTCGAGGAACCGGCCGGCACCGCAGGCACGTCACCGGTCCAGATCGCCCCTGAGCCCTGGCCTTCGGGCGCTTCGGGGTCGTGGTGCACCTCGAACTCGGTGGTGAGCGCGTCACCTCGGGGGTCGTCGGGCGTGGCCCACAGGGTCGGCGTCGTCGAGGGCGTCACCGTCTTGCCGCCGCTCTGGTGGGCCGGGGAGACGCGCAGGTCGCCCAGCGTCGGCGCCGACGCCGGCCGCTTGACCGCGAGAGGCGTCCAGGCGGACCAGGCCGAGGTGAGTTCGCCGGCGACGGATCTCACCCGCCAGCGCGTCAGCCAGCCGTCCGTCAGCTTACCGGCGGGCACGGTGACCGACGCCTGCGTTCCCGCGGGCACGCCGTCCACGGCCCCGGCCCAGATCTGCCCTGTCCCCTGGTCACCGGGCGCCGAGGGGTCGTGCTCGATCTCGAACTCGGCCCGCAACGCGCCGCCGGGCGCGTAGGAGGCCGTGGCCCTGAGCGAAGGCGTCAGCACCGGGGTCACCGTACGGCCGTCGACCTGGCTGGAGGGAGAGACCTGCAGGTTCTCCACGCCGGGCTTGGGGATCCGCACGGACAACCGCTGCCAGTCGGACCACGGCGAGGCCGCGCTCGCCGAGACGGCGCGGGCGCGCCAGCGTACGGCCCAGCCGTCGCTCAGCTTCGCCGGGGGTACGGTGACCGCCGCCGTCGAGCCGATCTCGACCCTGTCCAGGCCGGCGGCCCAGATCTGCCCGGCGCCCTGCCCCTCGGGGGCGGAAGGGTCGTGCTCGATCTCGAACTCGGCCTGGACGGGCTCGCCGCGGGGGTCGAGCACCGTGGTGCGCAGTTCGGGCGTCAGCGTCGGGGTGACGCTCACGCCGTCGGCCTGCGCCGATGGGACGACCTGCAGCTCTTCCACCGAGGGGGCGGAATCGGGCTGGTCCACGGTCAGGTGCTGCCAGTCCGACCACGGCGACGCGCTCGTGGCCGTGG
This sequence comes from Nonomuraea typhae, assembly GCF_009760925.1. Lineage (GTDB taxonomy): Bacteria > Actinomycetota > Actinomycetes > Streptosporangiales > Streptosporangiaceae > Nonomuraea > Nonomuraea typhae. Next base: position 548,070 of record NZ_VRLV01000005.1, on the reverse strand, counting down.
TCGCGCGCACGCGCCAGCGCACCTGCCAGCCGTCGGTGAGCTTGCCGGCGGGGACCGTCACCGTCGCCTGCGTCCCCGCGGGGACGTTCTCCGCGGCGCCGGCCCAGATCTGCCCGGCGCCCTGCCCCTCGGAGGCGGAAGGGTCGTGCTCGATCTCGAACTCGGCCCCGAGGGTCCCGCCCGGGGCGTAGGTGACCTGCGCGTACAGGGCCGGGGTCGCAACCGTGGTCACCGTCCGGCCGTCCACCACCTGCGCCGGCGTGACCTGGAACTGGCCCACGCCCGGCCTGGGGACGACGACCTTCACCTGCTGCCACGCGGACCAGGTCGATGACGCCGTCCCCGCCAGGGAGCGTGCGCGCCAGCGCACCTGCCAGCCGTCGGCCAGCTTGCCGGCCGGCACGTTCACCGCGGCGACGGTCCCCGAGGCCACGTTGTCCAGCGCGGTGGCCCAGATCTGGCCGCTGCCCTGTCCCTGGGGCGCGCCGGGATCGTGCTCCAGCTCGAACTCCACCCGCGACGGGGCGGCCTGCGGGTGGGCGATCGACACCCGGAGTTCCGGGGTGACCGTCGAAGTCACCGTGCCGCCGTTGTCACCGGTCGAGGGGACGACCTGCGGCTGGCTGACCGCGGGGTCCCTGGCCGGGTCGAAGACGTCGGTGTTGAACCGCTGCCAGCCCGACCAGGACGGGGTCGAGCCGGGCGTGGTCGCCTTCACCCGGAATTCGTAGGCGGTCTGGTCCAAGAGCCTTCCCGCCGGTATGGTCACCGTCGCCTGGGTGCCGGAGGCGACGTTCGCCACCGAGCCGGACCACACCACGACGTCGTCGCTGTAGCGAGCCACCTCGACCGCGACCGTCGCCGGGCCGCCCAGGGGGTCGGTCACCCGCGCCCGCAACGCCGGCGTCAACGAGGTGGTCACCGTGGCGGTGCCGACGGTCTCGCTCGGCGTGACCTGGAACTGGTCGGTCACCGCCTCGGGCACGTCCGCGGTGAAGTAGCGCCAGCCCGACCAGGCGGGGGTGCTCCCCGGCGTGCTGGCCTTGACCCGCCACTCATACCGCGTCCCGTCCAGCAGCCTTCCCGCCGGTACGGTCACCGTCGCCTGTGTGCCGGAGGCGACGTTCGCCACCGCGCCCGACCACACCACGACGTCGTCGCTGTAGCGAGCCACCTCGACCGCGACCGTCGCCGGGCCGCCCAGGGGGTCGGTCACCCGCGCCCGCAGCGCCGGCGTCAACGACGACGACACGATCTCACCATTGACCACCTGCGACGGCGTCACCTGGAACTCATCCACCACCGCCTCGGGCACGTCCGCGGTGAAGTACTGGTAGGCCGACCATCCGGAAGCCGCGCCGCCGGCGTCCGAGGCGCGCACCTGCCACTCGTACCGCGTGCCGTCCAGCAGTTTGCCTGACGGGACGGTCACCGACGCCTTCGCGCCGGAGGCGACGTTCGCCGCCGAACCCGACCACACGAAGCTGTCGTCGGAGTACTTCAGCACCCGGAACTCCACGGTCGAGGCGCCCCCGGACGGTTCGGTCACGGTGGCGCGCAGGGCCGGTGTCAGCGACCTGGTCACGATGCTGCCGCCGGCGCTCTGGGACGGGTCCACGATGAAGTCGCCGACGGCCGGAACGGCCGCGCTCCTCGCCGTGACCTGCGGTCCTGCCGGGGTGGCGTTCGTCAATGCCTTCCCCGACCTGCCGGTGGTCCATCGGGCGGTGCCGGTCAGGGTGGCGTCGTGGCCGTTCCCCGTGGAGTCGGCGGCAAGGGTGCCCGAGCCTTCGTCCAGCCGCCAGCGAGCGCGTTCCCCGGAGGGCCGGGTGCCCGCTTTCGTGGTGAACGACCAGGAGTACGGCGTCATCACGTTGCCGGTCACGTCTCTCGCCTGGCTCACCTCGGCGGTGTACCGGGTGGAGAAGGTGAACGGCTGAACGGGATCGAAGGTGACCGCGCTCTTGTCCTCGTTGGCGGTCAACCGGCCCGGCACCGCCGTACCCGCTGCGTCCTTGACCGTGAGCTGGACGCCGTCGACGGGCTCGCTGAAGGCGACGCGCACGTCCGTCTCGACGGGCACGTCGGTGGCGTCGGGGATCGGGTTGAGGCCGGCGACCGACGGAGGGGTGTCGGGGCCGGGCGGCACCTCCGGGTCCTGGCTTCCGTCGTAGTAGCCGGGACCGCTGTTCGGATCGCTCATCCACTCCAGTTGTTCCGGGGTCATGTCCGAGGGCGGCTGCAGGGTGGCGGCGTCCACGACCACCTGCGACTCGGAGCGCTCCGCGCCCTCACGCGACTGCTCGTCGTCGACGGCGGGGAACTGCGGGATCGTGTCGGTTTCCCGGGCCTTCAGCGCGGCGATCTCCGAATCGGTGAGCACCTCGGACGGCTTGCGCGACTGGAAGTAGCTCACCCGTTCCATGATCGCGGGCTCGTAGCCGATGACGAGCTTGGGCCCGTGGGAGCCGCCGCTGGGGGTCCATTCCTTCGAGCGGTAGGCCCGCCAGTTCGTCAGGTCGGATTCGTTGCCCGCGGTCAACTGGAATCCGTAGTTGGGCTGGCCGTCCGCCCACGCCTGCGCGATGCCGTTGACGTAGTGGTAGAGGTCCCATTCGTAGTCCATGTATCCGCGGGAACAGCCCGGCAGATAGGCGCCGTACTCCGTGTTGGCGGCCTCGCCGGTGACGGCCGGCTGGTTGTTCCAGGTGAGCGTGGAGACGTCCCAGCGTTGCGTGACCCTGCGCGCGGTGATTCCCGAGCCGACCCTTTCCCCGCAGTCGTTGGAGGCGATGTTCCACAGGATGAGGTCGGCGTTCGTCACCCGGCCGCCGCGCAGCGGGGAGTCCTCCGGGATCTCCTCGAAGCGGATGTAGGTGCGCCAGCGCACGGATCCGCTGTTGGTCTTCCCCGCTTGCAGGTGGTAGGCGCCGCTGTTGGCATAGCCGTCCTGGTAGGCGGAGTTGTTGACGAACGTGTCGTTGCCCACGGGCAGTTGCGTCCAGTCGGAGGCCACCGCGGACAGTGTGACGGGGTAGGTCACGCCCGGATCGCGCAGGAACCGCGGGTCGGGAACGAACGTCAGGACCTGGCCGGTGCCGGTGTTCTCCACCGTGGCGGCGGCTTTGCCGACGCGCCCCTCCTCGCCGGCGCTCAGATCCGCGCCGGCGTCGACCACGAGCGGGGCCGGGAGCTCTCTGTCGTCCTTGGCGGCGCTGTCGTGAAGGGCGAGCTTGCCCGAGGCGGCCTTGCCGAAGGACAGAGTGGACGGAAGCCGGACCGGGACCCGGAGCTTCAGCGGGCCGGCGGGGCGCTGCCGTATGACGATCTGCTGCCGGAAGCCGCTGGGTGTCGCGGTGACGACCAGGTCGATGCCGGGCGCGTAGGCGTTGGCGTACTCGGCCCGGTTGCCCGTCAGCTTCGGAGCGGGCAGGTCCTTCGGGCCGAAGAGCTTGAGGTTTCCGCTCGACATGGTGAGCAGTTCGGGGCCGCCGCCGGCGGACAGGGCGAGGCCCGCTTTGGTGGCGCGGGGGCTGATGCCGTTCTCACCGGAGATCAGCGTGGTGTCCACGGGCCGCCACTGGCCCGCTTGTTTGACGCGCACGGGATCCGCGGTGAACTCCGTGGTCAGCGTGGTGCCGTCGCTGTTGGCGTAGGTCGTCGAGCTTTCCGTGTGCAGGCTCGGGATTTCGGTCTGCCGGCCGGCGCTCTTCGCCTCCGACTGGGCTTTGGTGATCGCCGTGGAAGGGTCGGGGGCGGCGGCCGCGGCGGCTGAGGGGGTCGCGGAGAGTGGCGCGGTTACTGCCGATAACACGACAATAACGCAGAGTAATCGAAGGAGGTTCACATTCACCTTCCGGCACGAGGGGGCGAGCAGGGGTCAGTGCCGGCCCCCGTGAACGAGACGATCCATACATATGTCCGCGCCGTTGTCCGGGCCAGGTCACACGGTGTTCGGAACAGTTCCGGACACGCCTAGCGGGAGCGGAAGGTACGGCGGTAGCCGTCCGGGGGCACGCCGACAGCCCGGTTGAAATGGCGGCGGAGCGTTGCCGCCGTCCCCATCCCCGTGGCCGCGGCGATGGCGTCCACGCCGTCGTCGGTGGTCTCCAGGAGTTCCTGGGCCCGCCGGATCCGCTGGGTCAGCAACCATTGCAGCGGCGTGGTGCCCGTCATCGCCCTGAAGTGCCGCCCCAGGTGACGTGAGCTCATGTTCGCCTGCCGGGCCAGATCCTCCACGGTCAAGGGCTGATCCAGCCGCCGAGACGCCCAGGCGAGCAGGGCGCTGAGGGGATGGTCGGCCTGTTCCGGCACCGGTGTCGCGACGAACTGAGCCTGCCCGCCGGGCCGATGCGGGGGCACGACCAGCCGCCGGGCCACCGCGTTGGCGACGGCCGAGCCGTGGTCGAGGCGGACCAGGTGCAGGCACAGGTCCATCGCGGCCGCCTTCCCCGCGGAGGTGAGGACGCTGCCGTTGTCGACGTAGAGCACGTCCGGGTCGACCTCGACCCGGGGGTAGCGGGCGGCCAGGTCCTCGGCGTGCGCCCAGTGGGTGGTGGCGCGGCGGCCGTCCAGCAGGCCGGCGGCGGCCAGGATGAACGCGCCCGTGCAGAGCGAGGCCACGCGCGCGCCGGCCTCGTGTGCCGCGCGCACGGCGGCGACCAGGTCGGCCGGCGGCTCCAGGTCCACGTCGCCCCAGCCGGGGACGATCACCGTGTCGGCCTCCGCGAGCCGGTCGAGCCCGCAGTCGGGTTCGAGGGTGAAGCGGGCGCCGGGCCGTACCACGCCGGATCCGCAGACGACGAGGTCGTACCAGCTCGCGACCGGAGCCGGCGGGGCGGAGCTGAAGAGCTCGTAGGCCAGGGCCAGTTCGAAGTGCAGGATCCCGTCGGCGACGGCCAGCGCGACTGTGTTCACGTCCGAAATTGTACGCATCATGTCGTTCCGGACACTCGTCCGGCTAAGGGGACCGCCGCGACGATAGCCCCATGGAAAGAACAGCCGTCTTCGGCGCCTACGGGCACACGGGCCGATTCGTCGTGGCAGAACTGCAGAAGCGCGGATTCGCCCCTATCGCGGCCGGTCGGGACGGCGGCAAACTCCGCGACCTGGCGGCCGGCAACCCCGGCCTCGACGTACGGCGGGCGTCGGCGGACGACCCCGGCTCCCTCGACCAGGCGCTGAAAGGGGCGGACGCGGTGATCAACTGCGCCGGTCCCTTCGCCGACACGGCCGGCCCCGTGATCGAGGCGGCGTTGCGCGCCGAGATCCCCTACGTGGACGTCGCGGCCGAGATCGAGGCCAACCTCGACACCTTCGAGCTCTTCGGCGCCCGCGCCCGCGACGAGGGCGCCGTGGTCGTGCCCGCGATGGCCTTCTACGGCGGGCTGGGCGACCTGCTGGCCACCGCCGCGATGGGCGAGTGGACCGAAGCGGACGAGGCGCACATCGCGTACGGCCTGGCCAGCTGGCACCCCACGACCGGCACGAGGGCGGCCGGCGCGGTCTCCCGCCGGCGGCGCGGCGGCCGGCGCGTCCGCTACACCGGCGGCCGCCTGGAGTACCGCGACGACGAGCCGCCGGCCCTGACCTGGCCGTTCCCCGAGCCGATGGGCACGCGTGCGGTCATCGGGGAGTTCAGCATGGCCGACGTCGTGGCGATCCCCAGCCACCTGCGCATCCCGGAGGTCCGCACGTACATGACGGTCGAGGCGGCCAGGGACGTGTCCTCCCCGGACACGCCGCCGCCGGTCGCGGTTGACGAAAGCGGGCGCTCCGGGCAGTCGTTCGTCGTGGACGTCGTCGTGCGCAACGGCTCCGCGCAGCGCCGGGCCGTGGCCTACGGCCAGGACATCTACGCCGTCAGCGCCCCGCTCGCGGTGGAGGCCGTCCACCGGATCCGCACCGGCAGGACGAAGACCACCGGCGTCGCCTCGGCGGGCGAGATCTTCGACGCGCCGGACTTCCTGAAGGCGCTTTCGCCCCACATCACGGTGGAGCTGCCATGACCATGCGCGCCATGAGCCAGGACGTCCTCGGCGGCCACGGGTGCTGAAGGGGGTCCACCGGTAAGATCGCGCTCCCCCCGAAGGCCCCATTTGTCGGGGAATGGGCGGGCGAAGGTGTCCAGAGCCGGTCTACCTGGGTAACAAGGCTGGCGCGGGAACGGTCCTTGGGCGAAGATGACGCGGTGGGATCCCCCTTGCGGAATTTATTCGTCGACGGACCCAATTCCGTCGCGGCGAAGGCGCGAGCGCGCCGCTGGCGTTGGGTGGCGGAGAGCTTTCCCCACCTCAGCCAGATGAACGTCATCGACCTCGGCGGCACCGCCACAGCGTGGATGCGTGCCCCGATCAAGCCGGCCAGCGTGCACGTCATCAACCTGGCCCACGACGACCAGGAACTGCCCGACTGGCTCAGGACCGAGGTGGGCGACGCCTGTGACCTGCCCAAACGCATCCTGGGCAGCGGGTACGACCTGGTCTTCTCCAACGCGGTCATCGAGCACGTGGGCGGGTACGCCCGGCGGCAGGCGTTCGCGGACTCCGTGCACTCGCTGGCCGGGAGGTTCTGGGTGCAGACGCCCTACAGGTACTTCCCGGTCGAGCCGCATGTGCTCTTCCCCTTCTACCAGTTCCTCCCCGTGACCACGCGGGCGCGGATCAACCGGTTCTGGCCGCTGGTGCACACCAAGGCCCGCGACCGGCCGACCGCGCTGCAGGACGCGCTGGAGATCGAGCTGATCGGGCGGGCGGAAATGGCGTTGCTGTTCCCGGGCGCACGGATGCGGGCGGAGCGGGTCGCGGGCCTGACCAAGTCGCTGATCGCGATCAGGGCGTGACGGTATCGGTCGGCCTGGTCGGTTCCGGCCCGTGGGCGCGGGCATTCCACGCGCCGGTCTTCGCGGCCGGCCCGGAGACGCGGCTGGCGGGCGTCTGGTCGCCCGACCCGGGGCACGCCGCGCGCGTGGGCGCGCCGGTGTTCGCCTCGTTCGAGCGGCTTTTGGAACGTTGCGACGCGGTGGTCTTCGCCGTGCCGCCGGACGTTCAGGCTGTGCTGGCCGTCGAGGCGGCGCGGGCGGGCCGGGCCGTACTGCTGGAGAAACCGCTCGCGCTGGACGTGTCGTCGGCGGAGAACCTGGCCGCGGAGATCGAGCGCGCGGGCGTGCCGAGCATGCTCACGCTGACCAGCCGCTTCCGGCCCGGCGTGCGGGCGTTCCTCCGCGAGTGCGGAAGGACCAGCCTGTACGGCGGGCGGGCGTGCCAGCTGACCAACGAGTTCCGCGACGGCACGTTCGCCCACAGCCCCTGGCGGGAACGGGCAGGGGTCCTCTACAACACCGGGCCCCATGGGCTCGACCTCCTCGACGCCGCCCTCGGCACGATCAAGGAGGTCAGGTCGGCCGGCGACGGGCTGCTGGCGGTGACCTGCCTGCACGAGGGCGGCGCGATCAGCCAGCTCACGCTGTCCGGGCGGATACCCGGGACGGGCAAGCGCACGATCTACGAGCTGTACGGCCCGCACGGCGAGCTCCGGCTGGACCTGGCCGACCTGGCCGGGGACCACGAGCCGACCAGGGCCACGCTGCGCGCGGAGTTCGCCGAGGCCGTGCGGGAGTGGCGGCCCCACGCCATCGACGTGCACCGCGGCCTGCACCTCCAACGGCTCCTGGCCGCGGTCAAGACCGTGTAACGGGAGCACGGACCGGCCGATTACCTAAAGCTGACCAGGGAGGGTTTGTGGGGGATTCGGTCATCAACTTAACCGTGCACGGCATCGGCCCGACCTGCCGGACGCTCGACCCGGGCGAGGACCTGACCTGGGTGAGCGTGGAACGTTTCGAGCAGGTGATGGACGCGGTGGTGAACCGGCCCGAGGTGCGGATCACCTTCGACGACGGCAACGCCTCCGACGTGGAGATCGCGCTGCCCCGGCTGCTGGAGCGCGGGCTGGACGCGGAGTTCTTCGTGCTGGCCGGGGAACTCGGCAAGCCGGGCAGGCTGGACGAGGACGGCGTGCGCACGCTCGTCGCCTCCGGCATGCGGGTCGGCTCGCACGGCTGGGCGCACCGCGACTGGCGGGGCATCTCCCCCCGCGAGGCCGAGCAGGAGCTGACCGAGGCGCACCAGGTCCTGACCAAGGTGTCGGGACGCCGGGTCACCAGGGTGGCGATCCCGTTCGGCTCCTACGACCGGCGGGTGCTGGCCCGGCTCAGGACCGCCGGCGTCACCCGCGCCTACACCAGCGACGGCGGCCGGGCCCGGCCGGGCGACTGGCTGCAGGCGCGCACCAGCCTCAAGCACGACCTGGACGCCGCCTGGATCGAGCGGACGCTGCTCGGGCACGTGTCCGTGCGGGATCTGGGCGCCCGGCTCTACAAGAGGATGCGCTGATGAAGCGGGTCGCGGTGGTGATCGTCACCTACAACAGCGCGGACGTCGTCGGCGGCTGCCTGGCCTCGATCGTGGCGGGCTCGGAGGGCGTCAAGCTCATCGACGTCGTGGTGGCCGACAACGCCTCCAAGGACGACAGCGTGGCCATCGCCAGGGACGGCGGCGCCCGGGTCGTGGAGGTCGGCTCGAACGCCGGGTACGCGGCGGGGATCAACGCCGCCGTGGCCGCGCTCGACCTGGACGAACTGGACTGCGTCTACGTCATCAACCCCGACTGCCGGCTGCGGCCCGGCTCGATCCTGCCGCTGGCCGAGGCCGCCTGGCGGGGGATCGCCGTGCCGTACATGGTGAACCCGGACGGCTCGCTGCAGCCGTCGTTGCGGCGGATGCCGTCGCTGGGCCGGGCGGTGGTGGAGGCGGCCATCGGCGGGCTCAGGGCGGGGCGGATCGGCAAGCTCGGCGAGCTGGTGACGCACCCGAGCGAGTACGTGCAGGCGCGTGAGGTCGCCTGGGCGACGGGCGCGGCGATGTGCATGTCGGCCCGGATGCTGGCCGAGCTCGGGCCGTGGGAGGAGTCGTTCCTGCTCTACAGCGAGGAGACCGAGTACTGCCTGCGGGCCCGCGACCACGGCTGGGCCACCTGGTACGAGCCGGCGTCGGTGATCGAGCACATCGGCGGCGACTCCGCGGTCAACCCGTCGCTGGCGGCGCTGCTGATGATCAACAAGGTGCGGCTGTTCCGGCGCCGGCGCGGGGCGCTGGCCGGGGGGCTGTACTTCCTGGTCGTGCTGCTGGGTGAGCTGGCGCGGGCGGCGACCGGGCGCAAGACCTCGCGCAAGTGCGTGGCCTGGCTGCTGCGGCCCTCGCTGCGGTGGAAGAGCCTGCCGCGATGAGGGTTCCGCCGCTGCACGTGCTGCCGTTTCACGAGCTGCCGGCGGCCGAGCTCGAGCGCTGGCGCGAGCTGCGGGCGGGCAATCCCGCGCTGGACAGCCCCTACTTCCATCCGGGCTTCGCCGCGGCCGTGCACGCCAGCGGCCATCCCGTGCGGGTGGCGGTGGCCGACGACGTGCTCATGGCCGGTCATCTGATCGGCTCGACGCTGCGACCCGTGGGCTGGCCGGGCGCGGACTTCCAGGGGCCGCTGCTGGCGCCCGGGGCCGCGTTCGACCCGGTCAGGCTGCTGGGCAAGGGGGTCACCGGGTTCGCCTTCGATCACCTGGTGGACGGGATGCCCGGGTTCGACCGGTGGACGGTCACCCGGCGGGCCTCGCCGTACCTCGACGTGCGCGGCGGGATGGACGGCTACCTCGCGCGCGCCTCGAAGGCGGGCAAGGAGAACATGGGCCAGGCGCGCAGGCGGGCCGGCAAGGCCGGGCGGGAGCTGGGCGAGGTGCGCTTCGCCGCCGACTCGCTCGACGAGGGCGCGCTGGCGCGGGTGATCGAGCTCAAGCGGGCCCAGTACGCGGCGACGGGCGCGCGGGACTACTTCGCCGAGCCCGACCGCACCGACCTGCTCAAGCTGCTGCTGCACACCCGCGAGCCGGACTTCGCGGGCATCCTGTCGACGCTGCACGCGGGGCCGCACCTGCTGGCCGCGCACTTCGGGATGCGCGCGGGCGGGGTGCTGCACTGGTGGTTCCCGGTCTACGACCCGGCGCACGCCAAGCTGGCGCCGGGCTGGATCCTGCTGCGCGAGCTGGTGCTGGCCGCGCCGTCCCTGGGCATCGAGCGCATCGACCTGGGCCGGGGCGACGACGAGTACAAACGCCGGGCCAAGACCGGCGAGACCACGGTCGGCCAGGGCCTGGTGACCCGCAATCCGGTACGGCGGGCCGCCCGCGCCGCGCTGGAGCGGGCCAGGCCCACGCTGAGCAGGGTGAAGCGGCGCCTAACGTAGCTTGCGTTCCAGGGGCCGTTCGACGAAGCGGTAGAGCAGCCACGCGGCGAGCATCGCGACCGCCAGCATGACCGCGACGGCGACCAGCACGACCGGCACCGGCCGATCCGTGCCGACCAGCCGTTGCAGCACCCGGATGACCGGCTGATGGACCAGGTAGAAGGCGAAGGAGATCTCCCCGAGCCACACCATGGGCCGCGAGGCCAGGAAGGAGGCCCGCGTGCCGAAGGCGTCGCTGGCCGCCGCGGCGCCGATCAGCAGCGCGAACGGCCCGGCCGTCCAGGCCACCCATCCCCAGCGCTCCCAGACGAACGGCACGGTCGCGTAGGCGGCCAGCGCGATCACCGCCGCCGTGGTGAGCCCGGGCCCACGCCAGCGCCCGGCGGCGACCAGCAGGGCCACGACGATGCCCAGCGCGAACTCCAGCGCCCGCGTGACCGGAAATATCCAGACAAACCAGTAGGCCAGGTCGTCCGGCAGCAGCATCGACACCAGCGGCACCGCCCAGATCCCCGCCAGCAGCCCCAGCGCCGCCCAGCCGAGCCGATGCCCGGGGATGCGCCGCAGCAGGGGCAGCAGCAGCGGGAAGGCGGCGTAGAAGGCGAGTTCCCCCGAAAGCGACCAGGCCGGGGTGTTGCCGGCGAAGTAATACTCCGGTGCCGGCACCCAGCTCTGCAGCAGCACCAGCCCGCTCAGCGAGGGCCCGATGGAGACGGCCGCCCCCGAGACGGCCAGCAACGCCAGGACGGCCAGCCAGGTGAGGACGTGGTTGGGCAGGACGCGGGCGGCACGCCGCCGCCAGAAGACGCCCGCGGTGGTGCCGGGCCGGGCCGACCAGGTCAGCACCATCCCGGACAGGACGAAGAAGAAGGGGACCCCGGCGGCGCCCGCCGAGAAGAGGGCGGACAGCACCGCCTTGAGGGCCGGGTCAGTGGTCAGCCCGGCGGCATGAATATGGAAACCGAAGACCGCGAAGGCGGCTATCCACCGTAACCCGGTCAGCGAATCCAGCCTCTTGCGAGTTTCCACGAGCTCGCTCACCACCCGTAATTATCACGATCTCTCGTAACGTTCCAAGTGATGCCGTCGATATCGAGACGTGGGCGGGGGGTTGCGCTGCCCTGCTTATCTGGAGGGCAGATGAGAATCAGCGTCTTCGGCCTTGGATACGTCGGCTGTGTGTCCGCCGCGTGCCTGGCCTCGATGGGCCATGAGGTCATCGGCGTGGACGTGAACCCGGACAAGGTGGCGCTCGTCGCGGGCGGGCACGCGCCCGTCGTCGAGGAGCGCATCGGCGAGCTGACCAGGGAGGTCGTCCAGGACGGCAGGCTGCGGGCCACCACCGACGCGGCGGCGGCCGTGGCGGCCAGCGACGTCTCGCTGGTCTGCGTGGGCACGCCGTCGGCGGCCAACGGCAGCCTGTCCACGGTCTTCCTGGAGCGGGTGGCCGAGCAGATCGGCCGGGCGATCGACGGCGAGCGCCGGCACACGGTGGTCTTCCGCAGCACGATGCTGCCCGGCACCTGCGCCGACCTGCTGATCCCGATCCTGGAGCGGGCTTCCGGGCTGAAGGCGGGCGTGCATTTCGGGGTCGCGGTGAACCCCGAGTTCCTGCGCGAGGGGTCCAGCGTGCGGGACTTCTTCGACCCGCCGAAAACGGTGATCGGGGAATCCGATCACGAGACGGGCGAGCTGGTCGCGGCGTTATACCGGGAGTTGCCGGGCGAGGTGTTCAGGGTGCCGATTCCTGTCGCCGAGATGACGAAATATGCCGACAATGCTTTCCACGCGGTGAAAATTGGCTTCGCCAATGAGATCGGCGCCGTCTCCCGGGCCCTGGGCATCGACTCCCATCAGGTCATGGACGTCTTCCTGGCCGACCGCAAACTCAACGTCTCCCCCGCCTACCTGCGCCCCGGCTTCGCCTTCGGTGGCTCCTGCCTGCCCAAGGACCTGCGCGGCCTGGTGTACGCCGCGCGCCGCGCGGACGTCTCGGTGCCGCTGCTCTCGCACGTGCTGCCCGCCAACGAGGCCCACCTGCACCGCGCCCTCGACCTGGTCATGAGCGCCGACAAGCGGCGCGTCGGCATGTTCGGCCTGTCGTTCAAGCCCGGCACCGACGACCTGCGCGAGAGCCCCCTGGTCGAACTGGCAGAACGCCTCCTCGGCAAGGGCTACGACCTGCGCATCTACGACGCCAACGTCACCCTGTCCCGCCTCATGGGCGCCAACCGCGCCTACGTCGAACAGCGCCTGCCGCACCTGGCCGACCTGCTCACCGACGACGCGCAAGCCGTCCTCGACCACGCCGAGGTGTGCGTGGCCGGCTGCAAGGACCCAGCGGTGCTGGACGTGCTCGAGCGCGCCGGCGACCGCCCGGTCATCGACCTCGTCCGCCTCCCCGACGCCGAGCGGCGCCGGGCTCACCCTGGATACGTGGGCCTTGCCTGGTAGAAGAGCGCTGATTCTGGTCGAGAACCTGTCCGTGCCGATGGACCGGCGCGTCTGGCAGGAGAGCACGACGCTGCGCGACGCGGGCTGGGAGGTGCACGTCATCTGCCCGCAGGGCACCAAGCAGGACACCGAGCCGTACACGGTGATCGACGGCATCACCATCCACCGCTACCCCCTGACCGCGGCCACCGGCGGCCCTCAGGGCTACCTCAAGGAGTACGGCACCGCCCTCTGGCACACCTTCCGCCTGGCCAGACGGGTCGGCCCGGTCCACGTGGTGCACGGCTGCAACCCGCCCGACTTCTTCTTTCTCGTCGCCCTCCTGGCCAAGCTACGCTGGCGCAGCCGCTACGTCTTCGACCAGCACGACCTCATCCCCGAGCTGTACGAATCCCGCTTCAGCCGCGGCCGCGACCTGCTCTACAAGGTCGTGTGCCTGCTGGAGAAGGCCACCTACCGGGTCGCCGACGTGGTCATCGCCACCAACGAGTCCTACCGGCAGGTCGCGCTCACCCGCGGCCGCAAGCGCCCCGAGGACGTCTTCGTAGTGCGCAGCGCACCCGTCGTCGAGCGCTTCCACCAGGTGCCCGCCGAGCCCGCGCTCAAGAAGGGCAAGCCGCACCTGCTGTGCTACCTCGGCGTCATGGGACCCCAGGACGGCGTCGACTACGCGCTGCGCGCCCTGGCCAAGCTCCGCGACGAGCAGCAGCGCGGCGACTGGCACGCGGTCTTCGTCGGCGGCGGCGACACCTTCGAGGCCATGGTCGAGCTGTCCGGGAAGCTCAGGCTGGACGGGATGGTGGAGTTCACCGGCCGCATCCCCGACGCCGACCTGCTGCGCTATCTGTCCACGGCGGACGTCTGCCTGGCGCCCGACCCGCTCAACCCGCTCAACGACGTCTCCACGATGAACAAGATCATGGAGTACATGGCGATGTCCCGGCCGATCGTCTCCTTCGACCTGCGCGAGGCTCGGGTGTCGGCGGGCGAGGCGGCCGTGTACGCGCCGCCCAACGACGAGTCGGAGTTCGCCAAGCTCATCGGGCTGCTGCTGGACGACCCGGATGAGCGGCGCAGAATGGGCGAGATCGGGCAGGCCAGGGTGTCCGGTCCGCTGTCCTGGGCGAACTCGCGCACCGCGCTGGTGGCCGCCTACGAGGCGGCCGCCGCCCGGTCATGACGTCACGTGCACCTGACGTCGGCCTCCCCTTGACGTCATCGGCTGCTGGCGTCGGTTCCCCAGTCGGCCGGGCGGCCCCGCCGTACGCGGGTGAGGACGCGGTCGGCCAGGAAGACGGCGAGGTAGCAGGCGGCGTCGAGCACGCTCACCGCGCGGGCGCGCACCAGCGCGGCCAGGTCGCCCAGCCGCAGCGGCACCGCGTTGACCGGGCGGCCCAGCTCGGCCAGTTGCCGGTTGCCCAGCCGTACCCGCACCCGGCGGCGCAGGTGCGCCCGGACCGTGCGCGCCGGCCGTACCACCGACGTGGCCTCGGCCACGACCACCCGCTCGTCCGGCGCGAAGCTCGCCTGCACCCAGCCGTCGTCGGAGAGCACGTCGGGCAGCGGGAAGACTCGCTTGTGCCCGTCCTCGCCCAGCACGTAGACGCCCACGCCGGCCAGCGCGCGCTGCGGCGACACGAGCGCGTCGTGCACCCGGTGCACCCGCCGCGCCACCCACGTGGCGCCGGACAGGTCCCACACCGGCCGCGGCGCGCACGCCAGCGCCCCCGGCCGCGCCAGCGCGGCCACGAGCGCGCGCACGCTGGCCGGGTCGAGGCCCACGTCCGCGTCGGCGTACACCCGGGGAAAGGTACGGCAGGCCGCATCGCCCAGGCGCAGCGCGTGCGCCTTGCCGCCCACCGGCGTCACCAGCACCCGCACCCCCGGCCGGGCGGCCCGCGCGGCCGTGGCGTCGGCGCAGGCGTTGGCGACCACGATCACGTCGAACTCGCCCGGGTCCGCCCCGCCGAGCAGCCGGTCGAGCCCGGACCCGATGACCGCTTCCTCGTTGTGCGCGGGGATGACGATGCTGGCGATGGGATTCACCTGTCGTTCCCTTCGAAAGGCCGACCATGAGAGTAGAGCGCACGAACCTCGACGGGGTTCTGCTGTTCATACCGACGCCGCACCACGACGACCGCGGCCTGTTCACCCGGACCTTCGACGCGGCGCTGGCCGCCGGGTACGGGCTGGATCCGGCCGCCTTCATCCAGGACAGCCAGTCGCGCTCGCGGCAGGGCACGATTCGCGGAATGCACGGGCGTGCCGGGCGCGGGGAGGCCAAACTGGTGAGGTGCGCGCGGGGAGCCGTCCATGACGTGCTCGTCGACATCCGGCCGGGTTCGCCGACGTTCGGGCAGAGCCAGGCGGTGGTGCTCGACGACGAGACGTTCACGACCCTCTACGTGCCGGCCGGGTTCCTCCACGGGTTCCAGGCGCTGACCGAGCAGACCGACATCTGTTACCGCATTGACCGCGAGCACGACCCCTCCGAGGATCTGTCTGTGCGCTATGACGACCCCGAACTCAAGATCGACTGGCCGCTGCCGGCCACGGCGGTGAGCGCGCGCGACCTCGGTGCGGGATCGTGGGCGCAGTTGCTGGATCGCCTGACCTGAAGGAGTGGCCGGGATGCGACGGTTGTTCAAGGGCCTGCCCGTGCTGGCGGCCCTGGTGACGGTGGCGGCGTGCTCCGCCGCGGGCGGCGCCGCGCCGTCCCCGAAGGCGGCCACCGTCACCGTCACGGTCACCGCGACCCCGTCGCCGAGCGCCGCCACCCCGTCGGGGCCGGTCACGACGGCGCCGACGCCCGACGCCACGAGCAAACCCGCCTCCTCCGGCCCGCGGCCGGTCGTGGCGCCCGACGGGCGCACCTGCCCCGACCATCCGACGCCGGCCTGCACGGGCGCCCCGCCCGGCCTCGCCCTCACCGAGGCGCCGCTCAACGACAGCGGCTCGGCGCACCGCATCGACGTGGCCGGGCGGCGGCTGGACCGCGTGCACATCAAGGGCGACCTGGTCGTGCTGGCCGACGACGTGGTGATCACCAACAGCGTCATCGACGGCCGCATCCTCAACGAGAAGGACCGGCGGCTCAAGCGCTTCACGATCAGCGACAGCACGGTCGGCCCCGCGCAGGGCTGCGACAGCCTGCCCGCGATCGGCGACGGCGAGTTCACCGCGGTCCGCGTGCACATCCGCAACCACGGCGACGGGATCCGCTTCTCCGGCGCCAACATCGTCGTCCAGGACTCGTTCATCGACCTGTGCTCCAACCCGAAGGACCACTCCGACGGCATCCAGGGTTACTACGGCAAGAGCAACCTGGTCTTCGACCACAACACCGTGGACCAGCGCGGCGTCGCCGACCGCACCGCGCCGATCTTCATCCCGCGCTCGCAGAACCCCGAGGCGAAGAACGTGGTGATGACCGGCAACCTGGTGATGGGCGGCACGTTCAGCATCCAGCTCTGGGTCGCGGGCGGATACGCGATCTTCCGCAACAACATGCTCCTCGACGGCACCTGGGACTACCAACCGGTCGAGGCCCAGTGCAAGGCCATCGACTGGAAGGACAACAAACTCGTCACCATCGACGACTCCTACCGGGTGACGTCCGTGACCGGACCGCTGGAATGTGCGGGTGACTGAGCCTTCTCCCGACCGGCCTTCTCCTGCCTGGCCACGCGCAGCAGCGCGCCGCAGGCCCCGATCAGCACGAACATCAGCCCGGTCACGGTGGCGAAGGCGAGCATGTCGAACGTGGCCGCGGAGACGATCGGCGCCAGCATGACGGCCGCGAGCGTGAGCCCGAGGTCGCGTATGTGCGGGTCGGCGCTCAGCTTCCTGGCCCAGATCCCGGCGACGATCCCCGACGCCATCATGAGCAGGAAGATGACGACGCCGATCAATCCGAGGTCGATGGCCGTCTGCATGTACTGGTTGTCGAACACCTGGTACTTCGGGAAGTACCAGGTGCCGGTGCCGCGTCCCAGCAGCAGGTGACGCTGGATCTCGGCGAAGGCGATGTCGTAGTCGTGGGTGCGGTACTGAATGCTGCTGTCGGTGAAGAAGTTGGCGAACAGGTCGACGAACGTGCCGAGCAGCCCCGGCACCGCGACCCGCATCACGGCGAGGAAGCCCACCAGCAGGGCCAGCGCCCGCAGCCGCCGCTTCCACGTCCAGCCGGTCACCAGCATGGCCGCGATCGCGATCAGGCTCAGCACCGCCGAGCGCGACACCGAGAACATCATCCCCATGCCGATCAGCGCCGTGCAGGCCCACCAGCGCAGGAACGGCTCGCCGACGGTGCGGGCCCGCATCGCGTAGTGGGCGGCGATCGGCAGCAGCATCGCGCTGATCACCCCGAACTCGATCGGGTGCGCGGTGGTGGACGCCACGCGGCGGACCGAGCCCCGCTCGAAGACGTAGAGGTCCTCCCAGCTCAGCCGCAGGCCGGGCAGGACCATGTAGCGCGTGATGTCGAAGTTGGCGGTGAACTGGATGGCGCCGATCACGCCGATGACCGCCCCGCCGACGACCGCGGCCTTCAGCAGCAGGTTGAGCCGGTCCATGGTGCGCACGCCGTCGCAGACCAGCAGGCCGATGCCGAGGTTGGCCAGCAGCAGGAAGAGGTTCTGGTCGGCGAGGTTCATCTCGTCCGACGGCAGGTAGTGGGCGGTGCCGTAGCCGTAGCTGACGAGGTTCGCGGTGAAGAACAGGAACAGGCCGGTCCTGGCGACGTTCCTGCCCTTGGCCGCGCCGAGCGTGCTGGTCATCTGCGTGAGCAGCCACAGCACCAGCCCGATCATGCCGATGATGGCCGCCGGCGTGACCGACAGCGGCAGCCCGCGCACGATCAGCGCCGCCGGCGTGGTCAGCAGGATCAGGACGTAGAGGATGGCCACCGTGGCGCCGTCGGCCCGCGGGCCGGCGAACAGGCCGTCCAGGTCCGCCACCCGGGTCGGACGGTGCCCGTTGAGGCTGGGCAGCCCAGTAGGGCGGAAGCCGATGGCCATCGTCAGGGCACCCGCTCGGGCAGCGGCTTCGTGGCGATGCCCGGCCCTTGCTCGGCCCGCTTCCTGCGCCGGGCCACCAGGATGCTCTCGGCCGCGTAGGCGGAGGTGAGCGCGGCCATGCCGCCGAGCGCGAGCGCCACGACCATGGCCCGCGAGCGGCGGGCCAGGCGCGCCTCCGGCTCGGTGGGGGGCACGATGTCGGTGACCACGATGTAGGTCTCGGCCGGCGCGCCGACCTGCAGCTCACGCTCGCGCAGCTCGGTGCGGGCGCGGGCGGAGACCTTCTTCACCAGGTCGAGGGAGAGCTCGGGCGACGGGCTCTCCACCGACACGTACACCAGGGGCCCGTTCGCGCTGGTCTCCAGGTTGCTGCTGCCGTTGTTGACGCTGAGCTCGACGTCGCCGCCGGGCGGGGCGCCCAGCTCGGTGGCGACGTCGGGCGCGTTCAGCGCGGCGATGAGGATGGAGGCCGTGGAGGTCAGCCCGCGCTCGGTGACGATGAGCGGGTTGACCTCCGGGTTGGGCACCTTGGGGTTGTAGGGCAGCGAGCCGCCCCTGAGCGGCAGCGTCAGCGCGATGACGGCGTTGGAGGCGTACTGCGCCGGCACCGTGCGGTAGACCGCGAGCGAGATGAAGATCGCCAGCGCGAACGCGGGCAGCACCACGTACCACCGCCGGAACAGCACGCCGACCGTGCTCCAGAAGTCCATAGCGCGCCCCCGTCAGCCGCCGCGCTCGGTGGCGACGGCTTCTTCGGACTCGTTGTCGTCGTCTTCCTCGACCTTGAGCTTGCCGTTCCTGCTCGCGGCGGCGTCCTCGGCCCGCACTGCGGGGAAGGAGTCGGTGGGCATGTCGTCCTCGTCGGGCTCGGCCGGCACGGGCGCCCGGTCGGGGATGCGCGCGTGCACGACGAGTTCCCTCTCCGGTACGGCCGGCGCCGCCGTGGCCATGCGGCGGCGTGAACGCCGGCGCTCGAGCCCGTAGGCGATGCTGAGCCCGAGGAAGACGGCGATCACGAAGCCCATCGCCGCGCCCATGAGCTTGTCGGTGACGGCCGACTCTGGTTCCGTGGGCGGCACGATGTCCATGAGCACCACGTAGGTGGCGGTCGGGGCACCGAGCTCACGCTGGCGCCCGTCGAGCTCGCGGATGAGGCGCTCGCGGGCCCTGGCCACCACCTCCGAGGCGACCTTGGCCGAGGTGCTGGTGGCCTGGACGAGGACGAACGGGCCGTCCATGCCGATGAGCTGCGGGCTGCCGGTGCCGTCGTTGACGATCAGCTCGGTGGGCCCGTCCTTGGGCGCGCCCAGTTCGGCGCGGGTCTCCTCGACGCTCAGCGCGAGCACCAGCGTGGCGACGGCCGTGCTGAGGCCCTCGGTCTGGATGAGCAGTGGGTTGCCGCCGCCGCCGGGGTTGGTGGCGTTGCGGTTGACGACACCGCCGTTGACCGGCGGCGAGACCATCATGATGGTGCTCGCTGTATAGCGGACGGGGATGACGGCGAAGGTCGCCGCGGCGACGCCCAGTGCCAGAAGGACCACCGGGATGCCAATGCGCCTGCGCAGAAGGAGGCTTAAGAGCGCCTTCCAGAAATTCACGTGCCGGTCTCCCCCTCAGTGCCCGGGACGCAGGCCCTCAACAGGATTTCATCGTTCCAATGGGGCGTGTCGTTACAGAACACGCGCTTCTTCCGGGATCCGCTCGAGGTCGGTCGCCCGCATGAAGTCGCCCAGGGTGGTGCCGGTGCAGTCGGCGTCCACGTTCGGCGCTCCTCTGCCCGTGCGTACATCGTCTATGTGGACGGTCCTGAAGTCGATGCTGTATCTGGTGCGACCGGAGGTGTTCGGCACGGTGGAGTGGAGCTGGGCTCCGGAGAACATGATGATCCCACCGGGCTCGGGCACGATCCTGATCTCGGGTAACAGGTCCAGCGACTCTTCCGGCTTGGGCTGCTCGCGGGTGTCGGAATGCACGTGCCGGGCCGCGGTGGGGCGGCCGACGCGGTTCCATTCGCCGTAGTCGTAGCGGGCGCTGCCGTTGGCCACCGGCCGGTCGAAGTAGCGCGGGTGGAAGGCCATCACGTTCTCCGGGACCACCGCGTAGACCGGGATCCACCAGTTCACCTGGCAGAACGGCGCGGAGTACCAGCAGTCGCGATGGGCGTGGTAGGCGTAGGAGATGCCGGAGTCGAGGTAGTGGTCGGCGGTCGAGGTGCGTAACCGCGGCACGTCGAAGTAGGTCTGCTGTGGTGACATGCCCACCTCCTCGAAGATCTTGGGCAGGATCTCCTTGCACCGTTCATGGTGAATGAACCGTGGTTTGAGCTCGGCCAGCAGGCCGGCGAACTCTTCCACGGGCATCTCGTGCTGCGCGGTCTCCGGGTCACGGCCGCCGAACGCCTCCTCGATCAGCTCCTGGGCGAAGGTGATCAACTCGGTCGTGGCGGTCGTGGCGGAAAAGGTGAAGATCTCCCCCTTGAAGAGGCGAGCGCGGCGAGCGTCGTCCTCGAGGGTGCTGTTGGAGAAGACTGACGTCATGGGTTGTTCTTTCTCGTGCTTCCCCGCCCCAGTAAGTGATTAATACCTCGCCCGAATCGGCAATTTCGTTACATGCCCGGAATGAGGTGGAGGAGGCGACGGGTACGGCGGCGCAGCAACATCCGCTGCCGGGCCGCGTAGTGCCGGTAGACCGCGGCGTGCGCGCGTTTGCGCTGATCGGGGCTGAGCCCGGCCTCGTCGGCCGCACGCAGCAGCTCCCTGGTGAAGATCACGTTGGCGAAGGCGCCACGCCATTTAGGCAGCGAGTGCCGCCTCGACATGGCCATCATGCGCGCCGGGATCCAGAACCGGGCCGCCAGCACCTCGTTGACGTGCGCCCACGGCCCGGCCAGCGCGTAGCGGGCCGCCGCCAGCTCGTCCTCGCGCACCAGGATCGGCCGCGGAATCGTCACCGCCACGTCGCGGCGCATCAGCCCGTAGAGCGGGTCGATGATCGTGTAGCTCTGGGTCAGCAGCCGCAGCAGTTCGGTGAAGCGGACGACCGGGTCGTCCGAGCCCAGCTCGGTGCCCTCGTAGCGGTCGGTCGTGGTGACGCCGTCGGTGGTGTAGGACGTCTGGTGGGTGACCATGATCAGCCGCGGGTCACGCTCGAACTCCTGCAGCACGCGCGAGACGTAGTGCGGCTCGATCCGGTCGTCGTCGCCGATCCAGCGGAAGTACGTCCCGGTCGACAGCTCTAGCGCCTTCATGAAGTTCGGGATCGTCCCCAGGTTGCGCGGCTGGCGGTGGTAGAGCACACGGCTGTCGCCCGCCGCCGCCTCACGGCAGATCTCCTCGGTGCCGTCCGTGGAGGCGTTGTCGCAGATGACGAGCTGAATGTCGGCGTGGTCCTGGGCCAGGATCGATCTGACGGTCTCGGCCAGATGCGCGGCACCGTTGTAGACGGGCAGGCCGATGGAGACGGTCATGTCGGGATGTCCTTCAGCTTGAGAGAGGGTAGGACGACGAGCGCGTAGACGAGCATGGCCGCGCCGCCCGCGGTGATGAGCTCGACCGGCGCGGGCGCGGTGACCACGCGTTCGAGGGCGAAGGCGACGGCCGTGGCCAGCAGGGTGGCGATCGTCGGGCGCACGAGGAGCGGCAGGATGCCGTGCAGGTCCACGCCGGCGCGGCGCAGGAAGTACACCGCGAGCGGGAGCGCCGCGGCCACCGAGGCGATCGCCTGGCCGATGGCCGCGCCGCGGATGCCGTCGAGGTGCGCCCCGATGATCAGCGCCGGGATCAGCACGACCGCGTGACCGAGGTTCATCCACACCGTCGCCTTGGTGTCGCCCTGCGCGGTGAGGATGTCGTAGGCCAGCGCGACCAGCATGCGCACGACCATGACCACCGCCAGCCAGCGCAGCACCCCGGCCGCCTGCCCCCACTTCTCGCCGTAGAGGAAGTCGATCAGCGGGTGCGCCAGCGTCGCCATGATCACGGCGAAGGACAGGATCGCGGTGTACAACAGCGGCACCACCCGCCGGACCCCGTTGGACAGCCGTTCACCGCCGTCCTCGGCCAGGCGGGAGAAGCCGGGGATGGTCACGTTCCTGATCGCGTTGCCGATCAGGCCGGGCACCCAGCTGGAGACGTTGAAGGCGAGCAGGAAGTACCCCAGCCAGTCGGGCCCCATGACCGCGCCGACCACGATGTAGCCGGCGTTGAGCAGCACGCTCTCCAGCCCCACCCCGGCGGCCGACGGCAGCCCGAACTTCATCAGCTTGACCGCGATCGGCTTGTCGAAGGCGACCCTGCCCGGCAGCTTGGCCCAGAAGAAGACGATGACGCCGGTGATCACGGCGGCCACCACCTGCCCCCAGGCGAAGCTGTACGGCCCGGCCCCGGCCTTGGCCAGCGAGATGGCCGTCGCCGCGTTGGCCACGAAGCCGATCGCGATGGCGGTGGTCAGCTTGTCCATCTCGAAGCGGCGCAGCATGGCCGCGCTGCGCACGGCGGTGAACGCCTCCACCAGGATGACCGCGGTCAGCAGTCGCACCACGCCGGTGGCCTCGGGCGCTCCGGACGCGGCCGCGTAGTAGGGGGCGCCCACCCAGAAGACCCCGTACAGGATGATCGCCGAGACGAACGAGAGCAGCGTCGCGGTCGGCGTGACGTCTTCCAGCTTGCCCCGCCACTGCACGACCGCGGCCATGATGCCGAGGTCCTTGACCGTCATGGTGAACGCGGTCGCCGCCATGGCCACCGCGAACAGGCCGAAGTCCTCGGGGGTCAGCAGCCGGGCCAGGATCAGGCCCATCGTGAACGAGCCCGCCCGGGTGATCAAATTGCCGATCAGGCCCCAGCGCAAGCCGCGGCCGGCCTGCTGACCGATGGATGTCACTGATGGTTCTCGCTCTCATTCACACGTTCCAGCCAGATCTCCCGCCAGAACGGAACGAACTCCCGCGGGCAGTTGACCATGTAGGCGCCGGCGCAGACGATGTCCTCGAGCGTGATGCACGGGCTCTTCATCGTCAGCAGCTCCCCGGTCCGCTCGTCCACGCAGACGTCGACCCGGGAGCGGACCCGGGTCACCTTGCCGCAGTGCCTGGCCATCTCCTCTTCGAAACCCAGGCCCCGGTTGTTACGGTTGGCGTCCAAGGTTGCGAGGATCTCGGCCTTGGGGCGGATCCGCACGAGCTCGCCCGGCTTGAGGTCGAGCTCGCCCTTGGGCGTCCGCTTGAGCGTGCCCGCCGGGACGAATCCCCAGTTGATGCCGCCCTTGATGCGCAGGAAGCCGGGCAGTTTCCTGGAGAAGCGCTGCCAGTGGTTGAACAGCCCGACGAAGATCGAGCGCGCGGTGGCGGCGATCCCGGCGTTGCCGCTCTTGACGTCGGTGACGTACTGGCCGACGTCGCTGAAGCGCACGCAGGTGGGCGCCGCGCGCAGCAGCTCGGTGGCCTGGCAGGCGAACCGCTCCGGCGCCTTCAGCGTGTTGGCGTCCAGCAGCGGCAGCAGCTTGGGCGCCGGCCTGGCCTCGCCCCGGGGCTCGCCCGGCGCGACTTTCTTCAGCCAGGCGTGCTTCCAGTACAGGGAGCAGGCCGTCCCGCAGCCGCCGTGTGCGGCGCCGTCGCAGCGCGCCCCGGTCAGGTGTACGGCATGCTCCATCCTGCGCATGCGGCCCTTTTCGATGGTGTCGCAGAGCTTGTGCGCGACTTTGTGGACCATCATGCGCCGCCCGCAGTACTGGAGCATCTCCGGCATGAACGGGAGGTTGTCTAACTCGCCCCTCTCATCCAACGTGGCCAGAATCTCTTCTTCGCTCCGAACTTCCACCAGGTCCCCGACCCGGAGCTCCATCACGTCTTCTCCTTCAGCAGGCTCGCGCCATGCAGCGCTTCAGCGGCGTGGGCCACCACCGGGAACGCCAGGTTCGCGCGCTCGGCGATGTCGAGCAGAGAGTGATCGCCGTCGGAGAGGTTCAGCACCCATAGCATCGCCATCTGGGCGGCCTTCGTGTCGCTGCGGCCGCCCAGGGAGGCGTAGAGACCTCTCCGGCCGAGTTGCGGCTCGCCGTACGGGCTGAGGTTGACGTAGACGCGGTCGCCGTCGAGCACCTCGACCACCTGCTTGAGGACGTCGAGGGTGTCGGCCATGGCCTCCTCGGTGACGAAGCCCGGATTGTCGCCCGAGGTGTGGTACTCGGGGTATCCGGCGTACGGCGTCCTCGTGAGGCCGCCGACGGGGAGGTTGAAGCCGGGCGAGCAGTACTGGCGCTCGTCGTAGCCGTAGGGCGAGAAGTCGAGCAGAGTGTGCGGTCGCTCGCGCAGCACGTGGGCGACGGCCCGGTCGATCGGGGCGGCGCCGCGCCTGCTGCGTTTGTACGTGAGCGGGCCGGGGTCACCGGCGCAGGCCAGGGTGAGGCCGTGCTTGATCCGCTCTGTCTGCCCGCGGTTGCGGGCCAGCCAGGTGATCGCGCCGATGGTGCCGGGCGCGAAGATGAACCGGTAGGTGTGGCGGGGCCGGACCAGGCTCTTGGCCAGCTCCACCGCCACCGCGATCCCGGCCAGGTTGTCGTTGGCCAGCGACGGGTGGCAGGTGTGGCAGGAGATCAGCACCTCGTCGTCGAGCTCGCCGGGGACGACGTGCTCGGCGTAGGTCAGGCTCCCGTCGGCCAGCGTGGAGTCGATGAGCACCTCGTAGGGGCCCTCGTCCATCGCCTCGAGCGTCTCCTGCGTGAGGCAGAACCCCCAGGTCTCGCTGTAGTAGCTGGTGCGGTAGGGCACCAGGCCGGGCAGCGTGTGCAGGTGCGGGCGCAGCTCCTCCAGCGTGAACGTGCCGCGCACGGGGACGCTGTAGCCGACCACGTGCAGGTTCAGCTCCTGGAAGTCGACCACCTTGCGGCCGGAGCGGTCCTTGACCCAGGCATCGCGGATGTTCCACTCCTTGGGAATGTTCCAGTCCAGCACCTGGGTTCCGGTCGGCACCTCGGAGATCGTCAGCGGGAGGTGCTCGCCGATGACGGCCAGCGTCTGGCGCACGCCGTCGCCCGTGATGCTCCGGCAGAAGGGGTAGAGCCGGTCAACCAACTCCTTCATGGGCGCAGCGTTCCGTCCACCGTGCCCGCGCCCTGCCGGTCGGCCAGCCTGGCCAGGCGGGTGAAGCGGCGTTCGAAGGCGTGCTTGTCCAGGCCGTGGCGCTGGTATGCCTCGACCAGTTCGGCCGCGCCCGCCTTCACGCTCCACCGGGCCTCGAACTCCGGCAGCGCCCGCCGTACCCGGGAGAAGTCCACCCGGTAGGAGCGCGGGTCGTTGCCCGCCTCGCCGGTGATCACCAGGCGGGAGCCCGGGACCGCGTCGGCGACCTCCTGGGCGATCTCGGCCACGGTGACGTTGTTCTGCTCGGTGCCGATGTTGAAGGGCTGGTCGTGTACGGCGTCGCGGGGTGCGACCAGCGCGCAGGCGAAAGCCTGGGCGATGTCCAGCGCGTGCGCCAGCGGCCGCCACGGTGTGCCGTCCGACAGGACGCGTACCTCGCCGGTCAGGAAGGCCAGGCCCACGAGGTTGTTCAGCACGATGTCGGCACGCAGCCTGGGCGAGAAGCCGAAGGCGGTGGCGTTGCGCATGTACACCGGGGAGAAGCCGGAGTCGGCCAGCTTGGCCAGGTCCTCCTCCACCCGGACCTTCGACTCGGCGTACGGCGTGACCGGCTTCAGCGGCGCCTCCTCGTTCACCAGGCCGTCGCCGCCGGAGGCGCCGTAGACCGAGCAGGTCGAGGCGTACAGGAAGCGGCTCACCCCGGCGGCCTTGGCCAGCTCGGCCAGCCGTACCGAGGCGTGGTGGTTGATGTCGTAGGTCAGCTGGGGCGCCAGCGAGCCCAGCGGGTCGTTCGACAGGGCTGCCAGGTGGACCACGGCGTCGATGCCCGCGAACACCTCGGGGCCCACGTCGCGCAGGTCGACGGTATGTCCCGGCGGATCGTCCGGCATGGGGCCCAGCACGCAGTCGGCGAACAGGCCGGAGTCCAGGCCGGTCAGCTCGTGCCCGGCCGCCCGGAGGACGGGGGCCATCACCGTGCCCAGGTAGCCCTGGTGTCCGGTCAGAAGTACCCGCATGTCAGCCTCCGGCCAAGTCGATCGTCAGTTTGTTCACGTGGAAGCCCTCGGCGTAGCGGCTGTTGCACTCGATGCCGCGGATGCGCATGAGGCCGAGGAACGCCTCACGGTCGAACCAGGAGCGGTGGACCTGTGAGGGGTAGTGCTGGTGGAGCAGGTCGATCTTGCGTTCGGCCAGTGCGTCCGGGATCGGGTGGTAGGCGTTGGGGCGGCCCATGTCGCCGTCCCACTTGGCGATCTCGTAGCCGAGCGTGAGGTGGTCGCGGAAGGCCGTCGGCATCAGCGTGGCCAGGCCCCGGTGGTCCTGGTGGGCGTCGCCCGCCCAGGGCGCGAGGATCAGGTCGGGGTCGGTTTCGGCGCGCAGTTCCTCCAGCGCGTTCTTGGCCTTCTCCCAGTGGGACGGCAGGCGTCCGTCCGGGATGTCGAGGATGGTCACGTGGAGGTCTGCCTCGGGGCAGAACGCCTTGAGCGCGGCCCGCTCCTCGTCCTCCCTGGCGGTGCCGCCGCCGGAGAGCACGAGGGCGTCCACGCGGCGGGCGCCCAGCGTGAGCAGGGTGGCCCCGGCGCCGATCGCGAGGTCGTCGCAGTGGGCGCCGAGTGCCACGATCCGCTCCGCACGGGCGGGGGTGAGTGCCTTCATCGTTCCCACAACGCCCACGGGCGTTCGCCGCGGCTCCAGGAGCCGTCCAGTTCCAGCCGCTGGTTGACGGTGTCGCTCGGCCGCCAGTATCCGCGGTGCCGGTAGGCCAGGAGCCTGCCGCGCTTGGCGAGTTCCATGCAGCCGTCGGCGACCAGGTCGCCGCCCTCCGGGATGTGGTCGAAGACCTCCTGGCGCAGCACGAAGAAGCCGCCGTTGATCCACAGCGGCATCTCGCTGACCGGGGTGATGCCGCCGACCACGCCGTTCTCGGCCATCTCGACGACGTGGAAGGTGTTGGAGGTGGGCGGGACCACCATCATGGAGGCGCCCGCGTCGGAGCCGGTGAAGCGCTCGATGATGTCGGGCAGCGGGGCGTCGGTCACCACGTCGGCGTAGTTGGCCAGGAACATCTCGTCGCCGTCGAGCCGGTCGCGCACCCGGCGCAGCCGCTCGCCGATGGGCGAGTCGGGGCCGGTGTCCACCAGCGAGATCTGCCAGTCGGAGATGTCGGTCTCCAGCATCTCGATCCGGCCGTCGCGCAGGGCGAACTGGTAGGTGAGGAAGAAGTCCTTGATGTGCTGCGCGCCGTACCCGAGGCACAGGATGAACTCCTTGTGCCCGAAGTGGGCGTAGTAGCGCATGACATGCCAGAGCAGGGGCCGGGGACCGACCAGTTGCATGGGCTTGGGGATGTCGCCGCCGACGCCCTCGTGCCGCATGCGCGTGCCGCGCCCGCCGCAGAACAAGACGACCTTCACTCGACGACCTCCAGCCTGGGGATGGGGAAGACCAGGCGGCCGCCCCAGTCGCGGACATGGGAGAGCTGCTCGACCAGTTCGTCGCGCAGGTTCCACGGCAGGACGAGGACGTAGTCGGGCTTGTCCGCCTCGATCGACTCCGGCGGCAGGATCGGGATCCTGCCGCCAGGGGTGAACCTGCCGTGCTTGTACGGGTTGCGATCGACGGTGTAGGCGAGCAGGTCGGGGCGGATGCCGCAGTGGTTGAGCAGGGTGTTGCCCTTGCCCGGGGCGCCGTACCCGACCACGGTCTTGCCCGCCTCGGCCGCGTCGATGAGG
Source organism: Nonomuraea typhae (assembly GCF_009760925.1). Classification (GTDB taxonomy): domain Bacteria; phylum Actinomycetota; class Actinomycetes; order Streptosporangiales; family Streptosporangiaceae; genus Nonomuraea; species Nonomuraea typhae. The sequence continues at coordinate 520,498 of NZ_VRLV01000005.1, read as the reverse complement.
AAGCGCAGCAGGTCGCGCCGGACTTTGGCGACACGGGCGGCGAAGTTCACATAACCCGAAATGTCGTGAAGTCCGGCGGCCTTCTCCCGCTCCAGGACGTCGGCCACCCGGCTCGACGGCTCCCCCTCCGGCCTGGCCCACAGCCGGATCGAGCCGCCGTGCGTCGGCAGCAGCTCCACGTCCACCAGCGTCAGCCCGCCACTGGCCAGCGCCCGCTGCGCCGAGGCCACGGTGTAGTACTGGAAGTGCTCGTGGTAGATCGTGTCGTACTGATTCAGCTCCATCAGCGTCAGCAGGTGCTGCACCTCGATCGAGACCACGCCGTCGTCGGCCACCAGCGCCCGCAGCCCCTGCGTGAAGCCCACCACGTCCGGGATGTGCGCGTAGACGTTGTTGGCCACGACCACGTCCGCCGGGCCGTGCTCCTCGCGCACCCGCCGGCCCACCTCGGGCGAGAGGAACTCGGTGAGCGTCGGCACCCCCTTCTCCACCGCCGCCGCGCCCACGTTGGCCGACGGCTCGATGCCCAGGCAGCGCACCCCGCGCTCGGCCACGTGCTGCAGCAGGTAGCCGTCGTTGCTGGCCACCTCCACCACGAACGAGTCCGGGAACAACGTCAGCCCGTCCACGAAGCGGCGCGCGTGCTCCACCCACGAGGTCGAGTAGGAGGAGAAGTAGGCGTACTCGGTGAAGGTGTCCTCGGGCGTGATCAGCGGCGGCAGCTGCGCCAGCCAGCAGTCCGTGCACACCCGCAGATGCAGCGGGAAGGTCTGCTCCGGCTGGTCCAGCCGATCGGCGGTCAGGAACAACTCACACGGCGGCGTGGCCCCGAGGTCCACGACGCCGGCCATCGCGCTCGACCCGCACAGGCGGCAAACGATCATGTGTCAGCTCACTCCCGCGAGTTCGTCGGGCACGGACGGCGAGGCGTTACAGCCGCCGGCAGAGGAGACGATGGTCAATGACCTAGCCCTTTCCAGATCGTTTGTGTGATGCTGCGCACTATGAAGCCCATGAGCATCGACGGTGCGTGGGAGTTCACCCCGCGCGTGCACGCAGACTCCCGCGGCGCCTTCCTCGAGGCGTACCGCGCCGCCGATCTCCCCCGGCCCTTCGAGCTCGCGCAGGTGAACTGCTCGATCTCCCAGGCCGGAGTGCTGCGCGGGGTGCACTTCGCCGACGTCCCGCCGGGCCAGGCGAAATACGTGATGTGCGTGTCCGGCGCGATCCTCGACGTCGTCGTCGACCTGCGCGAAGGCTCCCCCGGCTTCGGCCGCTGGGAGGCCGTCCAACTCGACTCCGACGAGCGCAGGGCCGTGCTCATCGCCGAAGGGCTTGGCCACGCCTTCCTCGCGCTGAGCGAGCAGGCCACGGTCGTCTACCTGTGCTCGCAGGGCTACAACCCGGGCCACGAGCACGGCGTCCACCCGCTCGACCCCGACCTGGACATCCGGTGGCCCGTCGACGAGCCGATCCTGTCCGACAAGGACGCCGCCGCCCCCACGATGAAGGCGGCGCTGGAGGCCGGACTGCTGCCCTCCTACACCGCGTGCCAGGAGTTCTACGCGGGGCTGCACTGAGGTCCAGCTTTCGTGACCAGCACCGGCCAGGCGGCGTGCAGCGCCTCGCGCCAGGGGCGCAGCGGCTCGCTCCTGGTGCAGGCCAGCAGGCTGTTGGCCGGGCGCTGGGCCGGCATGGGGTAGTCGGCCGTGGTGATCGGGCGCACCCGGTCCGGATCGGCGCCGAGCAGCGTGAAGATCTCCCTGGCGAAGCCGTACCACGTGGTCTCGCCCGCGCTGGCGCCGTGGTAGATGCCGGGCGGCAGGTCCGACTGGGCCAGCCCGACGATGTAGTCGGCCAGGTCCACGGTCCAGGTCGGCTGGCCGCGCTGGTCGGCCACCACGCCGACCGTGTCGCGCTCACCGGCCAGGCGGATCATCGTCCTGACGAAGTTGCGCCCGGCCGCGCCGTACAACCACGCCGTGCGCACCACGTAGTGCCCGGCGGCGGCGACCTCGCCGGCCAGCTTGCTGCGCCCGTAGGCGTTGACCGGGTTCGGCACGTCGTCCTCCCGGTACGGTAGCGCCGAGTTGCCGTCGAAGACGTAGTCGGTCGAGAGGTGGATTAATCGCGCCCCCGCCCGCACACAGGCGTCGGCCAGCACCTCCACCGCCCTGCCATTGACCGTCATCGCCTCGTCCTCGTGCTTCTCGGCGTCGTCCACGGCCGTCCAGGCGGCGCAGTTGACCACCACCCTCGGCCTGTAGGCGCACACGAAGTCACGCAGCGCGCGGGGATCGCACACGTCCAGGTCGGCCCGGGTGAGCGCGAGCACCGGCTCGCCCGTCACCGCGATCCGCTCCAGCACGTCGGCGGCGAGCATGCCACCGCCCCCGGTGATCAGCCAGCGCATCACTCACCCCACCAGTCCCGGTGCTCGGCGTACCAGCGGACCGTCCCCTTCAGGCCCTGCTCGAAGGAGACCTCCGGCCGGTAGCCGAGAGCACGCAGCTTGGCGTCGTCGAGTGAATACCGCCGGTCGTGCCCCTTGCGGTCGGCGACGTGCTCGACCATGTCCCAGTCCTTGCCGCACGCCTCCAGGAGGCGGCCGGTCAGCTCCTTGTTGGTCAGCTCCGCCGTACCGGCGATGTGGTAGACCTCGCCGGGGCCGCCCCTCTCGGCGACGAGCCGGATGCCAGCGCAGTGGTCGCTGACGTGGACCCAGTCGCGGACGTTGCCGCCGTCGCCGTACAACGGCACCTTCCTGCCCCGGAGCAGGTTGCCGACGAAGAGCGGGATGATCTTCTCCGGGTACTGCCGGGGGCCGTAGTTGTTGCCGCAGCGGGTGATCGAGACGTCCAGGCCGTGGGTGATCGCGTACGCGCGGGCCATCAGGTCGCCGCCGGCCTTCGCCGCCGCGTACGGCGAGCGGGGCTGCAGGGGGGCGTCCTCGGTCCAGGAGCCGGTCGCGATCGTGCCGTAGACCTCGTCGGTGGAGACCTGCACCACCTTGGGCGTGGCCGCGCGCAGGCACGCGTCGAGCAGCGTCTGCGTGCCCAGGACGTTGGTGCGCACGAACTCGGCGGCGCCGTCGATCGAGCGGTCCACGTGCGACTCGGCGGCGAAGTTGACCACCAGGTCGTGCCCGGGGACCACGTCGTCCATCAGCCGGGTGTCGCAGATGTCACCGTGGACGAAGGCGTGCCGTACCCCGTCGAGGTTGCGGCGGTCGCCGGCGTAGGTGAGCTTGTCGAGGACGGTGACCTCGTGGCCGTCGTCGGCGCACATGCGGGCGTAGTACGAGCCGATGAACCCCGCCCCGCCCGTTACCAATATCTTCATGAGCTGATCTGAACCTTGCTGTGATCGCCCAGCACGAGGCGGTGGGCTCTGGGCGTGTTGGGAGCGGGCGTGACCTCGACGTCGTGGCCGATGAGCGAGGACTCGATGCGGCCTACGCCCTCGATGGAGGCGCGGGGCAGCACGATGGAGTACTCGATCTCGCTGTCGGCGATGACGCAGCCGGCCCCGATGGAGGTGAACGGGCCCACGTAGCTGTCGACGATCCTGGCTCCGGGGCCGATGACGGCCGGGCCCACGACGCGCGAGCGCACGACGTGGGCTCCGGGCTCGAGCTTGACCCGGCCGATGAGCTCGCTGTCCACGCTCTCTCCGTGTACGGCGGGCGTCAGCGACTCCAGGACCAGCCGGTTGACCTCCAGCATGTCCGCGACGTTGCCGGTGTCCTTCCAGTAGCCGGTGATCGTCGTGGACTCGACGTGGTAGCCGCGGTCGATCAGCCACTGGATGGCGTCGGTGATCTCCAGCTCGCCCCGCCAGGACGGCTTGAGCTCGGCGACCGCCTCGTGCACGGCGGCGGTGAAGAGGTAGACGCCGACCAGGGCGAGGTCGCTCTTGGGCGCGCGGGGCTTCTCCTCCAGGCTCTTGACGCCGCCGTCCGGATGGAGTTCGGCCACGCCGAACTGGCGGGGATCGCCGACGCGGGTGAGCATGATCTGGGCGTCCGGCTTCTTCGCCAGGAAGCCGGAGACGATGTCGTTGATCCCGCCGACGATGAAGTTGTCGCCCAGGTACATGACGAAGTCGTCGTCACCCAGGTACTCGCGGGCGATCAGCACCGCGTGCGCCAGCCCGAGCGGCGCCTCCTGGCGCAGGTAGGTGACCTGAAGCCCGAACTTCGCGCCGTCACCGACCGCGGCCTCGATCTCGGCCTGCGTGTCGCCCACGACGATGCCCAGTTCGCGGATGCCGGCGGCGGCGATGGCCTCCAGCCCGTAGAAGAGCACCGGCTTGTTGGCCACCGGAACGAGTTGCTTGGCCGAGGTGTGGGTGATCGGCCTGAGCCGGGTCCCCGACCCTCCGGCGAGGACGAGCGCTTTCACGGCTAGTAGGCCCCTTCTCCACGGGTGACGACCGACCAGGTCTTCCAGAGGATCTGCAGGTCGAGGATGAGCGACCAGTTCTCGACGTACCTGAGGTCGAGCCGCACGGACTCCTCCCAGGTGAGGTCGGAGCGACCGCTTACCTGCCATAAGCCGGTCATACCCGGCTTGACCACGAGGCGCCGGCGTACGTCGATGCCGTACTTGGCGACCTCCTCGGGCAGCGGCGGGCGCGGCCCCACGAGCGACATGTCGCCGCGCACCACGTTGAGCAGCTGCGGCAGCTCGTCGAGGGAGTATTTGCGGAGGAAGGCGCCGATGCCGGTGATCCGTGGATCGTTCCTAATCTTGAACAGCACGCCGTCGAACTCGTTCGCCGCGAACAGTTCTTGTTTCAACCGTTCCGCGTCGGCCACCATCGTCCGGAACTTCAGGACCTGGAAGGTGCTGCCGTCCCTGCCCACGCGCGTCTGCCGGAACAGGGCGGGCCCCGGGCTGGTCATGCGGATGGCCACCGCGATCGCCAGCAGCCCGGGCGACAGCAGCAGGACTGCCAGCGCCGCGACCACCCGGTCGAAGGCGTTCTTCACCACCCGCTTCGCGCCGCCGAACTCCGGATGCTGCACGTGCAGCAGCGGCATCCCGGCGAAGGGCCGGATGCTGATGCGCGGCCCGGCCACGTCCATGAGCGCCGGAGCGACGAACAGGTCCGTCTTGGCCGTCTCCAGGCTCCACGCCATGCGCCGCAGCGTCGTCCCGTCGAGCTCCGGGCAGGCCAGCACCGCGACGGCGTCCGCCCCGACCTTGGCCACGACCTCGGCCACCTCGGCGAAGGAGCCGAGCACCGGCGTCCCCTCGAGATCGGTGCCGAGCGAGTCCGGAGGCAGACAGGCGCCCACCACGACCATGCCGTGATGGGGCTGGCGCCGGAACTCCACGACCAGGTCCAGCACGGCCTCGCGGTGACCGACGGCGATGACGTGCCGCATGTAGTCGCCGACGGCCCGGCGGCTGTGCAGCCGCTTGCGCATCCGGTAGCGGAAGAAGAGCGTCCCGATGATCGCCAGGGGCAGCGTCGCCATGACGAAGCTGCGGGCGACCGCGGTCTGCGTGGCGTAGGCGCTGATGGCCACGGTGGCCATGAGCCCTATCCCGCCGTTGAAGACCGCGCGGAACTCGTCGGTGCCCTCGCCATGGGCGCGCTGCCGGTAGGCGCCGCCCAGGGAGAGCGCCACCGGCCAGGCGACCAGCAGCCCGGTCCCGAGGGCGATCTCCTCGATCGGTATGTAGGCCCCGAAGGCCAGCCGTACACCGAACACGAAGGCGCAGCAGACCACCGCACTGGCCACGTCGCCCAGTAGCAGGAGCCGTAGATACGCCCGCGTCCAGATGCTCGATGCGTGGCGTGGAACCGCCCGGAGGAGCACGACATCGGACTCCCCTATCCCCACCCTCATAACACCCCACCTGCAACTCTGTGCACCGCAATAACGTGACGTTCCTTGAAGCGCAGTGGTTTACCCACATCCCACATGAGTTCAAGGGCGGCGGCCCCCCATAAAGAGTAAAGATCCATTCCATGCGGGGGAATAACACCCAATGTCCACAATCGGACGCACGCGGGGGCATTTCAGACCTTGACGGAACGGTCCAGAGGTGCAGCGAGGACCAGGAGAAATGTCTGCTTTGCTGCCAGATATCGAACAATTACTCCCAAATTTGGGAGCTAGTCATACTCCAGATCTGGTAATGCGGACGGCGGATCCGGGCTACGCCAAACGACCACAACTCCGTCGTGGCCGGAGTCGGCCGCCACGGCCAGCCTGTCAAGATCGAAATCAGGCAGGTAGCGCAGCCTGGCCAGGAAGGTGGCGTCCGTCGCCGAACGCGGCACCACGCACCCCTCGCCGTCGCGGTCGAGCAGGACATACAGGACGTCGTCCGGGGCGTCGCTGACAACCCGAACCTCCACCACGTCCTCCCAGGCGAGAGCTTCCACGCTCCCGTCGGCGTAGTGACGGGTGACGCCCTCCTCGGTCACGTACACGTAGGAGTCCGGCATCGGGTTGCCGTGCATGGGCGCGATTCTTGCGAGTTCTGCCCTCGTCCCGCAAGGGTCTGCGCTTATGGGTGCTTATGGCCGTAGTCCCAGGGTGGCCTCGAAGGCCGCCACCATCTCCGCCGGCGCGGTCAGGCACCACGCCTCGGCGACCAGCTCCCACAGCTCATCGGCCTCGATCTTCCCCAGGTGCACCACCACCCAGCCGAACCGCCCGGCGGTGAACTGCACCTCGAACACCTCCGGCCGCTCGGCGACCAGCGCCAGCTGCTCCTCGATCGTGGCCTTGAGGCCGACTGTCTCGGTGCGCTCCCACAGGTAGCCGAACCCCCGGCCGCGCACCTTCACGCTGGTCCACTCACCGCCGTCACTGAGCTTGTGCTCCGGCAGGCGCCGCAGCATCTCCAGGAATTCGTCGACGGTGACACTCATGCCCACAGGTGTAGCAGAGCCGCCCGACAATCGCCCCACGGCCGCCGAGGATCGGCCGGTCAGTAGGCTGGGAGCCATGTCAGCGGGTGATCGTCCCCGGTTCGGGGTCCTGGGACCGCTGGAGGTCCGGGACGCCGACGGGGAGCCGGTCGCGGTCGGCGGCCCCCGCCCGCGCGCGCTCCTGGCCATGCTGCTGCTCGACGCGGGCCGCCTGGTCAGCACCGAGCGCCTCATCGACGGCCAGTACGGCACGGCGCCCCCGCCCGGCGCGGTCAACACGATCCAGGCGCACGTCTCCCGGCTGCGCCGCAACCTGCCGCCCGGGCTGGTGGAGTTCCACGGCGCCGGCTACCTCCTGGCGGTCGCGCCGGACGACGTGGACGTGCACCGCTTCGAACGCCTGGCCGCCGAGGGACGCGCCCTCCTGGCCGCCGGCCGGCCGCAGCACGCCGCCGACGTGCTCTCCCACGCCCTCGCGCTGTGGCGCGGCCCCGCCCTGCCCGACCTCCCCCACGCCGAGGCGCAGATCGCCCGTCTCGACGAGGTACGGCTGGCCGCCACGGAAGACCTGATCGAGGCGGAGCTGGCGTTGCCCGGCGGCACCTCCACCGGCCGGCTCCGCCAGCTCGTCGAGGCCCATCCCCTGCGCGAGAGGCTGCGCGGGCAGCTCATGCGGGCGCTGCGCGCCGACGGCCAGCAGGCGGCGGCGCTGGAGGTGTACGAGGAAGGCCGCCGCGTCCTCGCCGAGGAACTGGGCGCCGACCCGTCACCCGAGCTGGCCGCCCTGCACCTGGCGATGCTGCGCGGCGAGGAACGCCGGCCGGGCCACCGGCTGCCCACGCCGCTGACCAGCTTCGTCGGCCGCGAGGACGAGCTGCGCCGCCTCGGCACGCTCACCGGCGCCCGGCTGGTCACCATCACGGGACCCGGCGGCACGGGCAAGACCCGCCTGGCCGTCGAGGCCGCCCGGCGGCACGGGACGGCCTGCTTCGCCGACCTGTCGCCGCTGGCCGACCCCGGTCAAGTGCCCCAGGCCGTGCTCGCCGCGCTGGGCGTGCGCGAGGCGGGCCTGGCGCTGCCGCAGGCGCGGGAAGATCCGGCCGACCGGGTGGTGACCGCGCTGGCCGACCGGGAACTCCTGCTGATCCTGGACAACTGCGAACACGTCGTCGACTCCGCCGCCCGGCTGGCCAGGCGGCTGCTGGACGCCTGCCCGGCGCTGTCGATCCTGGCCACCAGCAGGGAGCCGCTCGGGCTGACCGGCGAGGTCCTGGTCCCGCTGGGGCCGCTGGCCGTGCCACCGCCCTCCTCCGCCTCCGCCGACTGGCCGCGGTACCCGGCGGTGCGGCTGTTCGCCGAGCGGGCCGCCGCCGTGCGCCCCGGCTTCGAGCCCGGCCCCGAGGTCGTGGAGATCTGCGCGCGGCTGGACGGCTCGCCGCTGGCCATCGAACTGGCCGCGGCGCGGCTGCGCACGTTCACCCCGGCGGAGATCGCCGCCCGGCTGGAGGCGCACGGCCGGTTCAAGCTGCTCTCGCGCGGCGACCGCACCGCCGCCGCCCGGCACCGGACCCTGCGGGCGGTCGTCGAGTGGAGCTGGAGCCTGCTCAGCCCCGAGGAGCAGGTGGTGGCCAGGCGGCTGAGCGTGTTCGCCGGCGGGGCGAGCATGGAGGCGGTCGAGCGGGTCTGCGGCGACGGCGAGGTGCTCGCCGACCTCGTGGACAAGTCGCTGGTGGAGGCGGTGGACGGGCGCTACCGGATGTTCGAGACGGTCCGCCTGTTCTGCGCGGAGAAACTGCAGGAGGCCGGCGATCCCGCCCGTGACACGCATGCCGCCTATTTCCTGGAACTCGCGCAGGAGGCCGATCCGTGGTTGCTGCGGGCCGAACAACTCGACTGGCTGGCCCGGCTGTCGGCCGAGCAGGCCAACCTCCAGGCGGCGTTGCGGCACGCCGTACACACCGATCCCGTGCCGGCGCTCCGGCTGATCGCCGCGCAGGCGACGTACTGGCTGCTGGCGGGGCGTCGCGGGCAGGGCGCCGAGCTGGCCAGGGAGCTGCTCGACCGGCTGGCCGAACCGCCCGCGGAGTTCGCAGAGGAATACGTGTTGTGTGTGCTGCAGGCCGTACCCGAGGTGTCGCCCGAGCAGTGGGCGCGGGCGGAGGCGTTCCTGGAGGGGCTGGAGCGGCCGATGCGGCACCCGTTCGGCCTGGTGCTCTGGGGCATGGTCGCCGGGCCCGGCGAGCCGGCGGCCAACGAGCGGCGCGGCCGGCTGCTGGGCGCTGGGCCGTGGGGCCGGGCCGTGGCCGTGCTGGGCCGTGCGCTGGTGCACCAGATCGACGGGCGGCCCGACGCGGCCGAACGCGAGCTGGAGGCGTCGCTGACCGGCTTCCGCGCGCTCGGCGAGCGCTGGGGCACCGCGCAGGCACTGGACTCGCTGGCCACGCTGGCGAGCTGGCGCGGTGAGTGGGCGCGCGCCCGCGACCTCTGGCAGCAGGCGCTGGATTTGCTGGACCAGCTCGGCGCCCGCGAGGAGATCACGGACATTCTCTGCCGTCGCGCGAACGGCCTGCTGCGCGAGGGCGATCCGTCTGCCGCGGCGGCGGACCTGGCCAGGGCCGCCGAGCTGGCCCGGCGCACCGGACGGCAGGCGCTAGTGGATCACACGCGCGGCGAACTGGCCGAGTGGCACGGCTCGCCGGTCGCGGCCCGCGAGCACTACACGGCGGCCCTGGCCGCGGCCCGGCCGGGCGTCTACGTCACCGAGGGCATGCGCCCCTACGCGCTGACCGCCCTGGCCAGGCTCGCGGAGGCCGACGACCCCGGGCGGGCGCGCGAGCTGTACGCCGAAGCGCTGGCCGCCGCCGCCCGCGTGCACGCCGCCGACCTCGCCACCGTGATCGAGGGCCAGGCGGGCCTGGCCCTCCTCGAGAGTACGGCGGAGCGAGCCGCCTACCTGCTGGGCGCGGCGGTGGCGCTGCGCGGCACGGCCGTGACCGGCGACCCGGCCGTGGCCAGGGTGGCGGCCGGCGCGACGGCGGCGATCGGCGCCGAATCCTTCGCCGCCTGCTACGCGCGGGGCGCGACCCTGTCCAGGGACGAGGCGCTGACAGTGCTGTCGTGACCGTCAGCGCACTGTCGCCGGAGTGTCAGCGCACCCGGCGAAGCTCACGGCCATGAAGAACATCCTGATCTCCGGCGCCAGCATCGCCGGGCCCGCCCTCGCCTACTGGCTGGCTCACCGCGGCTTCACCGTCACCGTCGTCGAGAAGGCGCCCGCGCTGCGCTCCGGCGGGCAGGCGGTCGACTTCAGGGGCGACACGCACCGGACCGTGCTGGAGCGCACCGGCATCCTGCAGGAGGTGCGGCGGCACCAGACCGACCGCACCGGTCAGCAGATCATCGACGCGCACGGCCGGGAGCTGGCGGTCATACCCCCCGAGTTCACCGGCGGCGACGTCGAGATCCAGCGCGGCGACCTGGCCCGGATCCTGTACGACAGGAGCGTGGCGGCCGGGGCGCACTATGTCTTCGGCGACTCCATCACCTCGCTGACCGAGACCGCCGGGGGCGTGCACGTGACCTTCGAAAGCGCGGCGCCGCGTACCTTCGACCTGGTGGTGGGGGCAGACGGCATCCACTCCAACGTGCGCCGCCTGGCTTTCGGCCCCGAGTCGCGATATGTCACCCATCTCGGCCATTACTATGCGCTGGCCGATCTGCCGGATCGTTTCGCGGGCCCCGAGCAGATGTACAACGAACCGGGCCGGATGCTCGTCTCCGGCGGGTCCAAAGCGGGGGCGCTCTTCGTCTTCGCCGCCGATGAGCTGACCTACGACCGCCACTCGTCGGCGGACATGAAGCGGGTGCTCCTGGGCGCCTACCGCGGCATGGGCTGGCGGGGCGAGGAGGCCGCGGCCGCGGCGGAGAACGTCTACCTCGACTCGGTCAGCCAGGTCCGCCTCGACCACTACACCAGGGGGCGCGTGGTGCTGGTCGGCGACGCGGCCTACGGCAACACGCTGGGCGGGTTCGGCACCGGGCTGGCGATCGTGGCGGCGTACGTGCTGGCCGGTGAGCTGGCGGAGTCGGGCGGCGAGCACGAGCGGGCCTTCCTCGCCTACGAGGACGCCTTCCGCGACTACGCCAAGATCGCCCGAAACGGCAACGCGGGACGCTACCTGGCTCCGACCACGCCGCGTGGCATCCGGATGCGAAACTGGATCTTCAAGTACCGCTTCCTGCTGAAGGCCATGATGAAGATGGGCAACCAGGCGGCTACCGACATCTCCCTGAAGAACTACGCGTCCTGACTCGAACGACCACTCACGTCGCCTGTGACCACGGGCTTGCCGGTCAGGGGTTCTCCCTGGCCGTGGTCGCCTTGCGGAGGCGGCCAGCCACGGCCCGCCGTACCAGGGGGCTCATCTCGTCCAGGACGCCCACCAGCACGGCGAGTTGGTCGAGGGAGTCCAGCGCGCGGGCCGCGCCCTCGGCGTCCACCCCCTCGTACAACTCCAGCCCGACGAAGGCGGCGGCCACCGCGCGGGCGAGGCCGGGCACGTCGACCAGGTCGGCCAGCGGGCCCTGGCTCAGCACGCGGGCCAGCGTCTGCTCCAGCTCGGCGATCCACAGGTTGAGCCCGGCGGCGGTGGCGGGGGCGAGTTGGGGGTCGTTCTGGGCGCCGGCCAGGAGCTGGGCGAGCACGGTGATGTTGCCGGACTCCTGCTCCTCGTCGTGGATGGCACGGGCCAGGCCGACCAGCTCGCGCAGATCGCCGACGGCGGCGAAGCGGGCCCGGTAGTGTGCCACCCGTTCGGTCGAGCCGTGCTCGCACGCCTCGGCCAGCAACTGGTCGACGCTGCCGAAGTGGTAGAAGACCAGGGCCTGGTTGACTCCGGCCCGCGCGGCGATCGTCCGCGCGGAGACCCCCGCGATGCCCTGGGCGCGCAGGGTTTCCAGGGCCGCGTCGAGCAGCTTGGCACGGGTGGTGGCGGACATCGGCGGCGGGCTCCCTCTCGTCGTGGCCTCACGCTATCGGGATCGCCGCGCCGTCGCGGGGAAGGGGTGTCCGGATCCGGACTCGGTCCGGGGCTGGCAGGAGGGGGCGTCACGACGCACTCTGGAACCAGAACCACCTTCAACCGGCCCGCACCACGTGACTCGCGGCGGCGTCCCAACGTGCGGGCCGGTCCCACGATGGACCATTTATGGCCTTCCGTCACCGATATGAGGTATATCGGTATACGGGAGGTTTTGTCGGGTGGGAATTGAGCTGCGCGCATGGCACGACGACGACGCGGCCGTGGTGTTGCGCGCGTTCCAGGCGGAGGACATGCACCGCCAGGCCCCGTGGCCGATGGTGACCCTCAAGGACGCCCAGGGCTGGATCGCCTCCTGGGAAGGCGCCGGACACGCCTTCGCCGTCACCCTGGACGACGAGGTGGTCGGCAACGTCGCGGTCACCGGCATCGACCGCCACCTCAACGGCTGGGTCTCGTACTGGACCCTGCCCGAGGCCCGCGGCAAGGGCGTGGCCCCGGCCGCCGCCTCACTGCTCGCCGCCTGGGCCTTCTCCGAACGCGGCCTGTTCCGCCTGGAGCTCGGGCACCGCGTCAACAACGCCGCCTCCTGCCGCGTCGCCGTGAAGGCCGGATTCCTGCCGGAAGGCATCGAACGCGCCAAACTCGGCTACGACGGCACCCGCTACGACGTCGAACGGCACGCCCGCCTGGCCACCGACTAGCGCAGCTCCTCCAGCAGCTCGTCGAGCAGCCGGCCCGCCGGCTCGGACACCTCGGCGGTGTACTCATCCAGCAGTTCCAGCGCGTCGTCAAGCTCCGGCACGCTCTTGCGCGGTAAGTCGAGCAGGGCCTCGTCCTCGGCGATCACCTCACCGCCGACCCGGTAGGCGCCGTCGGCCACCGCGATCGACACCGCGAACCGCACCTCCCTGCCGTCGGGCAACGTGAACACGGTCCCCGCGACCGCGCCCGCGGGCGGATGCAGATACGAGAACGGCAGGCTCGGCACGAACGGATGGTGCAGCTCGGCGAGGGTTCCCGCGGCCCGGCTCAGCGCCGAGAGCAGGGCGGCCGCGGCCAGACTCGCGCTGTCCACACCCCAGAGGGTAGATCAGCCACGACCCTCCTGCCACCTGCCCGCCCCAGACCCGGAGTTTCCTCGCCCTGGGTCAATCCGGTGGACAGCCTTGTCTGTTTGTCAGACAATCCTGTCCTATGCGCAACGGTCCACTCGCCATCGTCGGCGCCGCCGTACTCTGGGGCACCGCCGGCACCGCGGGGCTGCTCATCTCCGCCGACTCCGCGGCCCTGGCCGCCGCCAGGCTGGTCGTCGGCGGCGCCGCCCTCGCCCTGTTGTCCGCCGCCCACCTGCGCACCGCCCTGCGCCCCGGCCTCCTGCTCAGCGCCGTCGCCGTCGCCGCCTACCAGCTCGCCTTCTTCGCCGCGGTCAGCCGTACCGGCGTGGCCATCGGCAGCGTCGTCGCCATCGGCAGCGGCCCCGTGTTCACCGGCCTGCTGACCTGGATCCGCCACGGCCGGCGCCCCACCCCCCGATGGGCCGCCGCCACCTCCGCCGCCATCGCCGGCTGTGCCGCGCTGATCATCGGCGGCGGCGCCCAGGCCGGCGGCCAGATCGTCACCGGTGTCCTCTTCGCCCTCCTCGGCGGCATGCTCTACGCCTTCTACGCCGTCAGCGCCGCCGACGCCATCGACCGCGGCCTGGAGTCCAACGCCGTGATGGGCGTCACGTTCGGCGGCGCCGCCGTACTCATGCTCCCGGTCCTTCTGTGGCAGGGCACCACCTGGCTGGCCGCCCCCGCCAACCTGCTCACCGTCCTCTACCTCGGCCTGTGCACCACCGCCCTGGCCTACTTCCTGTACGGCAAGGGCCTGCGCACCACCCCGGTGGCCACGGCCGCCACCCTGGCGTTGACCGAGCCGGCCGTCGCCACCGTCCTCGGCGTGCTCGTGCTCGGCGAGCACCTGTCCACGGTCTCGATCCTGGGTCTGGTCCTCCTGGCCGCCAGCCTGGTCGTGGTCGCCCTGCCCCAGCTGACGAAAGAACCTCTGCCGGCGGGGCGCTAGAGTGCCATGGTGTCGTTCAGACCCGTGTCCACCGTCGACGCGCTGGCCGGGGCACTACGCCGCCGTGTGCTGTCCGGGGAGATCGAGCCCGGCACCCCGCTGCCCGAGCAGGAGATCGCGGCAACCTACGGCGTGGCCCGCCCCACGGTCCGCGAAGCCCTGGCCCAGCTGGTTCACGAGGGCCTGCTCCGCCGGGAACGCAACCGCAGTGCCCACGTCCCCGTCGTGACGCTCGCCGACCTGGACGATCTCATGTACGTCCGGCGCCCCCTGGAAGACCTGATGGCCAAGGCGGTGATCGGCCGCCGTGTCGCGGCCGCCGAAGCGGCCCTGTCCCGGATGGCCGCCCTCCCGCCCGAAGCCCCGTGGGCCGACATCGTCGCCGAACACATGGCCCTGCACCAGGCGCTGATCGAGGCCGTGGGCAGTCCCCGGCTGGAACGCCTGTACGCGAGCCTGGCCGCCGAGACGCAGTTGGGGATCGTGGGGTTGCGCGAGGTGTACAAGGACCGGGAGGTGCTGATCAGGGAACACCGCGAACTCCTGGACGCCCTCGCCTCCGGCTCTCTGGAGCTGGCCCGCGCCGTGGTGTCCGCCCACCTCAACCACTCCTGGGGCCGCTGAGAAGCAGCCGCTCGGAGGACGGCCGTAGGATGGCGGCGTGCCCGGCCTCCTCCGCTCCGTGTGGCACGAGCCGCGTCCCTCCGACCCGCCGCGGCGCGGGTGGCGTGACTGGGCGCTCGTGGGGGTGCTGGCGCCGGCCGCGTTGCTGGAGGGCGCGCTGCGGCCGGACCTCCCGTGGCTCTCGATGGTGATCACCCTCGCCCTGCTGCCCACATTGTTGTGGCGCCGGACCAGGCCCCTGCTGATGATCACGCTGGCCTTCGCCGTCTCGACCCTGCTCCCGCTCGCCGCGGACGCCCGCCCGGAGTCGTACACGATGGTGTACGTGCTGCTCGTGGTGTACGCGTTGTTCCGCTGGGGTTCGGGAAGAGATGCCGTGATCGGCATGGCCGTCATGCTCGCCGGCCTCACCCTGTCGCTCGCTCTGCGCCGCATCCCGCCCGCCGACACACTGGGAGCCGTAGCCGTCCTGGTCTCGGCCCTCACCCTGGGCCTGGCCTTCCGTTTCCGGGCCGGGGCCCGCATGCGCGAACTCGACCAGGTCAAGCTCCTCGAACGCGAACACCTGGCCCGCGACCTGCACGACACCGTCGCCCACCACGTCTCGGCCATGGCGATCCGGGCGCAGGCGGGCCTGGCGGCCTCGGCCGCGCACCCCGAGGCCGCGACCGACGCCCTGCGGGTGATCGAAGCGGAGGCCGCCCTCGCCCTGGACGAGATGCGGCTCATGGTCCGCGTCCTGCGCCAGGACCAGCCGGCCGACCTCGCCCCCGGGCGCCGCATCACCGATCTCCAGCAGCTGTCCGGCGGCGACCCGGCCGTGGACGTGACGGTCTCCGGCAACCTGGACGGCCTCCCGCCGCTGGTGGAGGCCGCCGTGTACCGCGTGGCCCAGGAATCGGTGACCAACGCCCGCCGCCACGCCCGCCGCGCCACCCGCATCGAGGTGCGCGTCGAAGCCGACGACACGTCGGTACGGCTGCGCGTCGCGGACGACGGCGACCCGGTGGCCCAGACGTACCCGGGCTTCGGCCTCGTCGGCATGCGGGAACGCGCCGGCCTGCTGGGCGGCACCTGCGTCGCCGGCCCGGGCCCCGACCGGGGCTGGACGGTCACCGCCGTCCTGCCCAGAACGGGATCGGCCCCATGACCATCAAGGTGATCGTCGCCGACGACCAGGAGATCGTCAGGACCGGGCTCACGATGATCCTCAACGCCCAGCCGGACATCGAGGTCGTCGCCGAGGCCGCCGACGGCCGACGGGCCGTGGAGCTCGCCCGCCGCCTGCGCCCGGACGTGTGCCTGTTCGACATCCGCATGCCGGGCCTGGACGGCATCCAGGCAACCCGTGCACTGGCCGGCCCCGCCGTACCCGATCCGCTGGCCGTCGTGGTCATCACCACGTTCGACCTGGACGACTACGTCTACGCCGCGCTGCGGGCGGGCGCCAAGGGGTTCCTGCTGAAGAACGCCGGCGCCCAGTTGCTCTCGCAGGCCATCCATGCGGCCGCCTCGGGCGACGCGCTCATCGCCCCGAGCGTCACCGCCCGCCTGCTGACCGCGTTCGCCCGCACCGGCCCCGCCGTACCGCCCGCGAACCCCATCGAGGCGCTCACGGAGCGGGAGGAGCAGATCCTGGCCACGGTGGCGCGCGGCCGGACCAACAGCGAGATCGCCGACGAGCTGCACATCTCACTCAGCACGGTCAAAACCCACATCGCCAGCCTGATGGCCAAGCTGGGGGCCCGCAACCGCGTCGAGATCGCCATGTGGGCCTACGAGACCAAGCGCCTCTGACCGCGGATGGCGAGTTCGGCCACCACGAGGTTGAGCACCCACGCGCCGCCCATCACCAACGCCCTGGGCACACCCACAGGATTCCCGGCGATCGCCACATAGGGGATCAGCAGCAGCGCCTGCGTCCCCGCGCCCACCCCGACCGCGTACCCCCGCATCATCCAGGCGCGATGCCGCCGCAGGTCCCGCCGCCGAATCGCGATGAACCCCAGCACCAGAAACACCAGCATCCCACCCCCAAAAACCACCCGGAACCCACCCAGAAGCCCGCCATCCCCATCCCCCTGGGCATGAGCCACCCCCAGCCACACCCCGGCCCCCCCGGCCAGCAGCCCTCCGGGCACCGCCACCCGCCCCGCCACCCGATGCCACCCCGGCCACCGCCGCCGCACCCCGGAGGCGACCTGCAAGGCTCCCAGCAGGGAGAACACCATGGCCCCCACGATGTGCAGCACCAGGGGCAGCGTGTCGGCGTCGCGCTGCCCGGCCAGTTCGCCCAGCCGTACGCCCCCGACCACCAGCGGCAGCGCGCTGAGCCCGATCAACCCGGCGGGCACCCGCCATCCAGTTCTCATGCCCCCGATCGTGACAAGGCCGGCACACACCCCTCATCGGACGAACGGCCCCACCTGACCTGGCCAATCGTCCGCCAATCGGGCGTACTTTCGGCTGATTTGCCGGTTGAGGACCCCCTCCTACGCTGACCCCGCCCCGAACGAAGAGGAGACCCCCATGAAGGCTTTCGTCCTCCACAAGTACGGCCCGCCGGACAACTTGACCCCCGCCGACCTCCCCATCCCCCAGCCAGGCAAGGACGAGGTCCTGGTCCGGGTCCGCGCCGCCTCCGTCCAGCCGTACGACTGGCACTTCCTGCGCGGCGAGCCCTACCTCGCCCGCCTGATGCCCGGCGGCCCCGGCCTGCGCAAACCCAGCATCCCCATCCTGGGTGCCGACATATCCGGCACCGTCTCGGCACTGGGCCCAGGCGTAACCGGCATAACCGTGGGCGACGAGGTCTTCGCCATGCCCAAACAGGGCGGTTTCGCCCAATACGCCATCGTCCACATGAACGACCTGGCCCCCAAACCCGCCGCCCTCTCGTACGAACAGGCCGCGGCAGTCCCCCTGGCCGCCTGCACCGCCCTGCTGGCCCTGCGCGACCAGGGCCGGCTGGAACCCGGCCAGAACGTCCTGATCAACGGCGCCTCAGGCGGAGTGGGCACCTTCGCCGTACAACTGGCCAAAGCACTGGGCGCAAAGGTCACGGCCGTCTGCAGCACCCGCAACGTCAGCCTGGTCCACTCACTGGGCGCCGCCCACGTCATCGACTACACCAAGACCAACTTCACCCGCGAGCCCACCCGATACGACCTCCTGGTGGACATCGCCGGAACCCACCGAGGCTCAGCCGCCCGCCGCGTCCTGACCCGCAAAGGCACCCTCGTCATCGTCGGCGGCCCACCCGGCCGCTGGTTCCAGCCCGCCGCCCACGCCTTCGCCACCCTCGCCACGGCCCCCTTCGCCTCCCAGCGCGTGGTACTCGCCGACGTCATCCACGACCCGAACACCGCCGCCAACCTCCGCACCCTGACCCCCTACCTGGAGGACGGCCGCATCACCCCGGTGGTCGACCGCGTCTACCCCTTCGACGAGATCCCGGCGGCAATGACCTACCAGGAACAAGGCCACGCCCCAGGCAAGGTCGTCATCACCATCTGACCCCGGCTCTCGTTCCCCTGCGCCCCTCGGACGAACGACGCTGCCCGCGCCATCCGTCCTCCTCCCGGAGTTCAGGCTCCACAGCCGCATCGACGCAGGCGGAAACCAGGGCTAAAGGTCGTTGGAGAGATTGATCCGGATCTCCGTGTTGCGGTACCCAGCGCGCAAGAACGCCGCCGCCATCGGCGCGTTCCCCACGTCGGTGGTCGCGGTGACCCGCGGCTCTCCGTTGGCCGCGTGCATACGGGTGATCTCGGCGAGTATCTCATCCACGTATCCGCGCCCCCGGAACTCCGGAACCACCCCGAGATACCCCACGTTCACGCTGTACGGCGTAGCCGAGGGAATCGCCATACCCGCCACGTCACCCTCGGCCGTATAGGCGATCCGCCACCACTCCCGCTTGCCCGGCGCCCCGAGATAGAACTCCATCTCTTCCCGCGCGGCAGCGTCCACACCCTTGGCCGCCACATTCATCCGGGTCTGGAAGTCCAGGCTGCCCTCGGCGATTCTCCCGAACACCGCCAGGAACTCCTCATCGGCCGCCTCGCCGAACCGCAGCACCCCGGCCGCCGAGGGCACCCCGTCGGCCGGCGCCCACTCGAACTGCAGCCGCTCCACCTCCCGGCTGAGCCCGGCCGCGTGCGCCGCCGCCCGCCGCCATCCCACGGCCGCCGAGATCGCCGGATCGTCACGCCAGCCGCCGGCCGCCTTGATCGCGTACTGCACCGGCCGCGGAAACACCGCCAGCGCGGCCCCGACCAACTCGGCGGCGACGGCAGTACGCTCACCCACCGCCGGATCCACGTCGAGACAGTCGAGCGCAACCGGATACGCACTGTCCCTCGGCCCCCACCACAGCGCCCGTCCCACGACCCGGCCGCCGACCTCGGCGATCCACGTCCACTCAGGCCGATACATATTCTCAGCCAGCTCTGCGAGATAGCGATCAGCAGAGATCCAGCCGACGGGCTCGGTCACGACCCACGCGGTCACACGGTCGAGCTCCCCAGGGACGATCGCACGGTAGGAAATCACCCGAAGAGGCTAGCGCGCCTTTTGTCCGCCTCTGCGCCAACCCAGCATGGCCCAGACCAAGCTGATCACCCCTCGCCGCCGCCCAACGAGGCTCGACCCACATAGATGCACGACCTAATGAGGCTTGGACCGGTACTCAGCCCACGTGTCGACCGCCTCTTGATGAACGAGTGCACGCTCACCGGGTCTCCCGCACGAAGAAAGCCGTCGCCCGCTTGAGGATGTCGACGTCCTGGCGCAGCCGCTAGTTCTCCCGCCTCAGCGCCACCAGCTCTTCTCGCTCGATGCTGGTCAACCCGTCCCGCTGGCCGGCATCGACCTCGCCCTGGCGGATCCACTGACGCACCGCGGTCTCGGTCAGGTCGAAGTCCTTGGCCACCTGCCCGACCGAGAGGTCACCGCGCTGGCACAGCTCAACGATCTCGGCCTTGAACTCCGGCGTGAACGAGCGGCGAGGACGCGGCTTCATCTTCCCCATGCTCTCCATCATGGACATCCTTCCGGGGGGCGAACCCCTGATCTCGGATGTCCGTCAAACCGGACCAAGCTCACCATGCCGTCCGTCCTGGCTCGCCTACTCGGCATCACACGGACCGAACTGCGGCACAGACTTCGGCTTTCGTACGCCAAGGTAGCCGAGTACCAAGCGCGTGGCCTGGTCCACTTCCACGCCGTGATCAGGCTCGACGGACCGGACGGGCCAACCGACCGACCGCCGGACGAGATCTCGATCGAACTACTCGACCGGGCGATACGCCAGGCCGCCGGACAGATCTCGGTCCGCGTGGCGGACGAACCACCGCTGCCCGTCCGCTGGGGCGATCAGCTCGACGTGCGACCGGTGTACGTCTCGGCCGAGTTGGACGGCGTCAGCGATCAGCGAGTCGCCGCATACGTGGCCAAGTACGCCACCAAGGGGGCAGAGTCGGCCGGAACCGTTAACCGTCCGATCCGCCACGCTTGGGAGATCCCCGGCCTGAACGTGACCGAGCACGCCCGGCGCATGATCTACGCCTGTTTCAGCCTGGCGCAGTTACCCCAGTACAAGGGCCTGCCTCTGCGCCAATGGGCCCACATGCTCGGCTACCGGGGCCACTTCTCCACCAAGTCCCGCCACTACTCGGTCACCCTCGGAGACCTACGGCAGGCACGTGCCGACTTCCGCGCCGAGCAAGCGCGGCTCCTCTACGGCGTCCAGGTCCCTGATCCCAACACCGCCCTCACGATCGCGGAGTGGCAGTACGCCGGAAAGGGGCACCGCAGTGGCGAGGGGTTCTGGGCCAACCTCGCTCACCAACGGATCACAGCCGCCCGGCGGCGAGAGCAACGCACCGGAATGACGTAACTGCTACGAGGCGGTCAGCTCGCGGTATGCCTCGCGCAGCTCGCCCGCCTCGGGAAGGCGGCGTTCTTCGACGGCCCTGATCACTTCTCTGGCTCGCCAGTAGCTCGACGGGACAAGGATCCCGCTCGTGATGGCCGTGAGTGTGATCTGCCCGGCCTCGTCGAGCTGATCGGCGGCGAGCAGTGACAGGGCGAGATCCAGACGAGCCGAGACTGCCCGGCGGGGCCGTGGCGGTCCGTCCTTGGCTGACTCCAGACGAGCCAGCACGTGACGGGCGTAGCGCTCGGCGGCGGGGTCGCCGAGCCATGACAACGTGGTCGCGATGTACGCCTCGCTCTTGGCGGGGTCGTACCGGTAGTGGTGTTCAGGACGGTCCGGCATCGGCAGGGGTGAGACCAGGCGGGCCACACGGTCCAGGGCATCGCGGGTCTCGGGCCCCGCGCCGAGTCTGGCCCAGGCACGACCTTCCTGCGCTGTGGCCTGGATGTAGGCCGAGCTTCCTCGTGGCGCGACGGCTTGCGCGCCCTGGGAGAGGGTGACTGCTCGGCGGTAGTCGCCGGTGGTGAGGACCTGCCATGCCGCTGTCTCCAGGCACCAAGCTGCGATCTCGGCGTGCTCGGAATGCTTGGCCAACTCAGCAGCGGTCTTCAGGCGCGCTGTACCGGCCCGGAACTGGTGAAGGTCGATATGACAAGTGGCGGCGAGCAGCGAGAGCCATCCACCGACCACCAGGAGGCGGCGATGCTCCGCGAGCGTCTTCCTGGCATCCATCAAGCGAGCCACGTAGGCGAGATGCCAACGGACGCGGTTGAGTAGCTCGGCGGGCAGAGTGCCGGGGTACGCGGTCGCCAGATCGTCAACCGCCAGTTCCAGCCGCTCCAGGGTCTCCGTACCCACGTCGCTCGCGGCGCTCCTGCGGGCGAGTTCCATCGCCTCCATCTCGTCGTCGCCGTAGGACCATGCGTTGGCGGGTGTGCCGAAAAGTTCGTCCTCGCTGATCCCAAGCGCACGGCTGTACAGCACCCGGTACGGGTCGTTCGGCTGGTGCTCGCCTGCCTCGTAGGACTTGATCCGCCGCACGATCGACTCCCGTGAAGGCAAGTGCGCACGAGTCGCGCCGTCTGCGGCCTCGGCAAGCCGCTTGGCCATCTCGGTCTGCGACCAGCCATGCTCACGCCGCTCGGCACGGAGCCGGACGGCCCATGGGGGGACGTGTTTGGCCTCCATGCGAACACCTCTCGCCGGGCTGCAGGGGACATCGCCACTATCCCCCAGTGTCCCCCAGGCGCACCTGCCCGTGCGCGACACCGACCGATGTGATGGATGACATCGCCGTGAACAGCGGGAACCCGCCCAAGCGTCGCGTCCTCAAACAGGAATCGAGGCCCCGCCATGCGAACCGTCCAGGCCCATACCGATCATCACGTTGCCCTCGAGTGTCCTGCTGCCCGGAGAGCGAACGCACTATGGTCGGCCCTCCGTGATCTCGGGATTTCGTCCGAGGTCCACACGGGTCACGGAGTGGCACTGGTCTGCGTGTGGATCGAACTGCTCGTCTGGTGCGACGGGATCACCTACCGGTGGTGGAACGGTCAGGTCTCCTCAACGACCGGACGGCGCATCTACACCACGTACAGCACGGCCAACCCGCCAACTGCTGCCCGCGCCGTCGCCTATCGACTGTCCATGCTCCGGCGGACGGTCATTGCCGAGCCGCGGCATGAATGACGCGCTGATCAACCTCGATGAGTGCCTGAGTCCGCATGTGACGGCAGTCCGTCGAGGATCGGGACGGCTTCGTTGGAACGTGGTGGACCCGTACGGGAGGCCGGTGCGCGTGATCGAGTGGACCTGTGCATGCCGGGCGACGGTGTATGAGTTGTGCCTCGCGGGTGGCCGCGCCTTTATCCGGCGCACCGTGCAGGGTGAGCCGGTGGCGAAGACGCATGAGACCGACTGGGCATCGCTCAGGCAGACACGGGAGATCTGGGGCGCGCTGCTGGCCGGGTATGTCCGGTAGCCCTTCAGGGGCTTGGCACGGCCCACATTCCCCCGCCCCCGATAGCTGCCGGACTGTGTGGCCCGACCGAGGTGTCAACTCCGTCTTCCCGGACCTCAGCCCTGTGAGGTTCCACGCGGCCCACCCCTTTCGCCGCACAGACGGAGTTGACGCCGACCGAGGGACACGAACACTGCGGTATCGGGGGCGGGGGTACGGACCTCGGCCCGTGGGTGATCGATCGGGGAGTGCAGTGGCCGGCGTCCATGCGCAGCACCCCGCAGGGGCCGCGTAGCGGTGGAGGCCGGTGACGGAACGGCCTTGATGCTCCAGGAGATGGCTGAAGGGTTGTCGCGCCGCCTTGGAGCGGTGGGCGGCGCGCGCCGGGACCGGCCCCCAGGCCGCATGCCCGGCGCGCTGGCCGCCCGGAGCGGGCGGCGGCGCGGCGAGCGAAGCGAGCCCTTGACCCTGTAGAGAAACTTGTCGCCGAGAACGGCTCTGGCCCATGATCGACACCGGGTTGCGCCGGGCGATCCAGGGCCAGGATCTAGCTATCTACGCAGGTCTACGCCTCGCCCGAGGTCAGGCCGATCGGGCAGGCGACTCCAGTGCCGCCGATTCCGCAGTAGCCGTTTTTGTTGCGGTGAAGGTACTGCTGGTGGTAGTCCTCGGCGTAGAAGAACTCCGGGGCCGGGGCGATCTCTGTGGTGATGTCGCCGTAGCCGGAGGTCTTCAGGACCTTCTGGTAGGCGTCGCGGGAGGCCAGGGCGGACTTTTCCTGCTCCGGCGTGTGGTAGTAGATGGCGGAGCGGTACTGGGTGCCGACGTCGTTGCCCTGGCGCATGCCCTGCGTGGGGTCGTGGGCCTCCCAGAAGAGCTTGAGGAGTTCCTCGTAGGACACCTTTGCCGGGTCGTACACGACGCGGACGGCCTCCGTGTGGCCGGTGGCGCCGGTGCAGACCTCTTCGTAGGTCGGGTTGGGGGTGTAGCCGCCCTGGTAGCCGACGGCGGTGGTGTACACCCCTTCTGTCTGCCAGAACTTGCGCTCGGCGCCCCAGAAACAGCCTAGGCCGAAGTCAGCGATCTCCAGCCCCGAGGGGTACGGCGGGGCCAGCGGGGCGTCCAGGACCGCGTGGCGGGCGGGGATCTTCATGCGGGTCGAGCGCCCTGACAGGGCGTCCTCCGGATGGACCATCGATGTCTTCTTGCCGAACAGCCAACCCATGGTGCACCTCCTGGTCTCCACGATACAGAGGTGCAAACCATTAAGGATGCCTAAATAGTCCCACATAGTAGAACGCGTTTGTGTTTAAGCATGTAATGTCCGAAAATGGGTTACATGCCTGACGAGAAGCGTGGTGTGTTGTTCGGGGTCGCGGCCTACGCCATGTGGGGACTGTTCCCACTCTACTGGCCGCTCCTCAAGCCCTCGGGGGCGCTTGAGATCCTCGCGCACCGCATGGCGTGGTCTCTCGTGGCCGTGGTGGCCATCCTGGCGGTGCGGCGGCACTGGTCGTGGTTCCGGGAGTTGCTCAAGCAGCCCAGGAAGCTCGCGCTGCTGGCCCTGGCCGCGGTGGTCATCACGGTCAACTGGGGCACCTACATCTACGCCGTCAACACCGGGCACGTGGTGGAGAGTGCGCTCGGGTACTTCATCAATCCGCTGGTGAGCGTGGTGTTCGGGGTCGTGTTGCTGCGGGAGCGGCTGCGGCCGTTGCAGTGGGCGGCGGTTGGGGCCGGCGCGCTGGCGGTGATCGTGCTCACCATCGACTACGGCCGGCTGCCGTGGATCGCGCTCACGCTGGCCGTCAGCTTCGGGGTGTACGGGCTGGTCAAGAAGCAGGCCAACGTGGGCGCGGCCGAGAGCCTGACCGTGGAGACGCTGGTGCTGCTGACGCCCGCGCTCGCATACCTCGTATATCTGGAAATGTCAGGGCAGGCGACGTTCGGGCACACCAACCCCGGTCACGCGCTCCTCCTGGCCGGCGCCGGGGTGATCACCGCAGTGCCGCTGCTGTTCTTCACCGCCTCGGCCATCCGGGTGCCGCTGAGCACGATCGGCGTCCTGCAGTACATCGCCCCGATCCTGCAGTTCCTGTGCGGCGTGCTGATCGCCAAGGAGACCATGCCGCCGAGCCGCTGGATCGGGTTCTCGATCGTCTGGCTGGCCCTGTCGATCTTCACCTACGACAGCATCCGCGCGGCGCGCGCCAGCCGGAAGGCCGCCGAACTGGTCAAGGTGTGACCGTGCTGAGCGGCATCTACGCCTGCGACCTCCAGGTCTTCCGCTTCTACCCGGACGGCCTGGCACTGGACGTCCTGGTACGGCCGGCGCCGGGCCCCGAGCAGGGGCCCCTGATCGCCACATGGCTGCGCCGCGAGGCGCCGCCCCAAGGCGTCCACCCGGCCCGCTACACCCTGGCCGGCGGCGTCTACACCTTCGAGACCCGCGGCCACCTGAGGGACGAGCCCGTCATCGTCCAGGTGACCAAGCGCAGGGACCATCTCCTGGTCGACCGCCGCGACGGCGGCCGCCTCCAGAGCGACCTACGGTTCGTCCGGATATATCCCGAAAAATCAGCCTGAACGTTCCACGACATAGTCACACAAGGCCAAAAAGGCACGCTTAGCCGGAATGTCCGGCAAGCCAGAGATGTCGGCACGCGCCCGGTTCACCCACGCATCCAGCTCCGCCCGAGCCTGAACCATCGCCGAATGCCCCCGCAGCAGCGACAACGTCTCCTCGACGTCCTCCTCCGCCACCGGCCCGGCCGCCAGCAGCGCCCTGAGCCGCGACTCGTCCGGCGAGCCCAGCACGTAGAGCACCGGCAGCGTCCTGATGCCCTCCCGCAGGTCCGTCCCCGGCGTCTTGCCCGACTCCGTCGAGGTGGAAGCCACGTCGAGAAGGTCGTCCCCGAGCTGCCACGCCACCCCGATCGCCTCGCAGGCGCGGCTCAGCCGTTCCTCGACGTCCGCCGGCGCCCCGGACAGCAGCGCCCCGAACCGCCCCGAGGCGGCGATGAGCGAGCCGGTCTTGTCGGCCAGCACCTTGATGTAGTGGGCCACCGGGTCCTCCCCCTCACGCGGCCCGATCGTCTCCCTGATCTGCCCCTGCACGAGCCGGGAGAACGTCTGCGCCTGGATCCTGATCAGCTCGGGACCCAGATCGGCCAGGAGGTCGGACGCCTGCGCGAACAGGTAGTCGCCGGTCAGGATCGCCACGGTGTTGTCCCAGCGGGCGTTGGCCGACGCGGAGCCCCGCCGTACCGGGGCCTCGTCCATGACGTCGTCGTGATAGAGCGATCCAAGATGGGTGAGCTCGATCACCACCGCGCCCGGGACGACACCGGGCGCGGACGGATCGCCGAACTGGGCGGCCAGCAGCACCATCAGCGTGCGGAACCGCTTGCCACCAGCCTCGATGAGGTGCTTGGACGCCTCCGTGACGAAGGCGTCCTCGCTCTCCACCGACGCGCGCAGGAGCTTCTCAACTGCGCTCAGCCCGCTGGCTATGTCCTGCGCCAACCGCTCGTCCTCAATGGGCAGATCAACAACCGGAGGCGCGGACATAGGTGGACCCCTTATCTAATGAACAGGCCGGACGCAGCCTGGTTTGCGATGTCGAGCGCGGGCTGCGGGAAAAGCCCGACTCCTACCGTAACCAGCAGCGCGACGCCGATGACCACCGCGGTGCCCATGCTGGGAGCGACCACGGTGGGGCCGTCGGCGGCGGGCTCGCTGAAGAACATCAGCACGATGACGCGGACGTAGAAGAACGCCGCGATCGCCGAGGCGATGACACCCACGACGACCAGGCCGGTCATCCACGCGCCCATCGAGTCTCCGGTCTGTGCGCCGCTGTCCACGGCCGCCGCGAACACGGCGTACTTCCCGAAGAAACCACTGGTCAGAGGGATACCAGCGAACGCCAGCAAGAAGAAAGCGAACACACCGGCAAGTAGCGGAGATCGCTTACCCAGACCCGCCCAGCGCGACAGATGCCCCGCCTCGCCTCCGGGGTCGCGCACCATGGTGACCACGGCGAACGCGCCCACGGTGGTGAAGCCGTAGACCAGCAGGTAGAACAGGATCGCCGACAGCGAGCCCGCGTTCTTCTCGGCCGCCTCGAACGTCGCCATCACGCCGATGAGCAGGAAGCCCGCGTGCGCGATCGACGAGTACGCCAGCATGCGCTTGATGTCCGTCTGCGTGATCGCCAGGATCGCGCCCACGATCATCGTCAGCGCCGCGACCACCCACATGACCGGGCGCCAGTCCCAGTCCAGGTTGCCCAGCGCCACCCAGAACACCCGCAGCACCGCGCCCATGGCCGCCACCAGCGTGCCGGAGGCCATCAGCGCGGTCACCGGCGTCGGCGCGCCCTGGTAGACGTCCGGCTTCCACGCGTGGAAGGGCGCCGCACCGATCTTGAACAGCAGGCCCACGCCCAGCAGGGCGAAGCCGAGCAGCAGCAGCGGGTCCATCAGCGCGCCGGTCGCCATCGCCTGGCTGATCCCGGGCAGGCTCACCGTGCCGGCGTAGCCGTACACCATCGCCATGCCGTACAGGAAGAACGCCGAGGAGAACGCGCCCAGCAGGAAGTACTTCAGCGACGCTTCCTGCGACAGCAGGCGACGCCTGCGCGCCAGCCCGCACAGCAGGTACAGCGGCAGCGACATGACCTCGAGGGCCACGAACATGATCAGCAGGTCGTGCGAGGCGGCGAACAGCAGCATGCCGCCGACCGCGAAGAGCACCAGCGGGTAGACCTCGGTGTGCGCGCCGCCGCTCGACTCCGCCTCCTCCTCTTCCGCACTCCCGGGTACGGCTGCCGCCGAGGCGACGAAGTGGCCGTCGTCGTTGATCATGAGTACGGCGCCCAGCGAGAGCACCAGGATGACGCCCCAGATGAACAGCGCCGGGCCGTCCACCGCCACCGCGCCCATGGCCGAGGCCGTCGCCGGCACGCCGCCCCTGGCCACCTGCACGATGACCAGCGCGAACGCGCCCACCATGCTCAGCAGCGTGAGCGGGACGTGGATGGACTTGCGCAGGTAGCGCGGCGCGAACGCCTCCACCAGGACGCCGATGCAGGCCGCGCCGAAGACGAGCAGCAGCGGCGCGAGCTGCCCGTACTCGATGGTCGGCGCCTCGAAGCCGTTCAATTCCCGGCTCCCTTCTCAGCGATGGCGGGGGTTTCTACTTTCACGTTCTGGATCGTCTGCTTGACCGACGGGTTGATCACGTCGAGCAGCGGCTTCGGGTAGAAGCCGAATCCGATGATCAGCGCGACGAGCGGCGCGAGCACCACGACCTCACGCACGTTCAGATCCTTGAAGCCCTTCACGGACTCGGCCGTCGGGCCGTTCAGGGTCCGCTGGACCACCCACAGGATGTAGACGGCCGCGAGGATGACCGCGACCGCGGAGACGATCGCCGCCACCGCCAGCGCGCCGGAGCCGAACGCGACGCTGGAGTACGTGCCGATCATCACCATGAACTCGCTGACGAACGACGACAGCCCCGGCAGCGACAACCCGGCCAGACCGGCGACCAGGAAGAACCCGGCCAGCAGCGGCGCCACCTTCTGCACGCCGCCGTAGTCGGAGATGTACGGCGAGCCGCGCCGCGCGATCAGGAACCCGGCGACCAGGAACAGCGCGCCGGTGGCGAAGCCGTGGTTGACCATGTAGAGCGTCGCCCCGGACTGGGCGATCTGGTCCATGGCGAACACGCCCATGACGATGAAGCCGAAGTGCGAGATCGAGGTGTAGGCGATCAGGCGCTTCATGTCCGTCTGCCCGATGGCCACGATCGCGCCGTAGATGATGCTGATCACCGCGAGCACGACGATCGGCATCGTGAACGTCTTGGCCGCCTCGGGGAACAACTCCAGGCAGAAGCGGAGCATCCCGAAGGTGCCCACCTTGTCGAGCACACCCACCAGGAGTACGGCCGCGCCCGCCGGAGCCTGAGCCGCCGCGTCGGGCAGCCAGGTGTGCACCGGCACCAGCGGCGCCTTGATCGCGAAGGCGATGAAGAAGCCGGCGAACAGCCACTTCTGCGTGTTCGGGTCCTGGATGGCGCCGATCAGCTCGGGGAACATGAACGTGCCCTTGCCGGCGGCGAAGTAGAGCCCGATGACCGCGACCAGCATGAGCAGGCCGCCGAACAGCGAGTACAGCAGGAACTTGACGGCCGCGTAGGACCGCTGGGCGCCGCCGTACGACCCGATCATGAAGTACATCGGGATCAGCATGGCTTCGAAGAAGATGTAGAACAGGAAGATGTCGGTCGCCGCGAAGACGCCGATCATCATCGTCTCCAGCACCAGGAGCAGCGAGAAGTAGGTCTTGACCGACCGCTTCGGCGCGATGACCGTGCCGTCGGCCGTCTTCACACCGTCGGCGTCGTTCCACGAGGCCAGCACCACGATCGGCACCAGCACCGCCGACAGCGCGATCAGCACCAGCGCGATGCCGTCCACGCCGACGCCGAACTTGACCCCGAAGCTCGGGATCCAGTTGTACTCGGCCACGAACTGGAACCGGTCGCCGCCCGGCTTGAACTGCACCGCCATGACGAGCGTCAGCACCATCACGGCCAGCGAGACCAGCAGCGTGACCTGCTTGGCCAGCTTGTCACTGCCCTTGGGGAGCAGGGCCACCACGATGGCGCCCAGCACGGGCACCGCCATGAGGATCGGGAGCCAGGGTGACATCACATGTTCCCAACGAGGAGCAGGGCGCCGGCCAGGAGGGCCGCACCGAACAGGATGGACAGCGCGTACGTTCTGGCGAAGCCCGTCTGCAGCCGCCGGACGCGGCCCGAGGTTCCGCCGATCGCCGCCGCCAGCCCGTTGACCAGGCCGTCGACGCCGCGGTTGTCGAAGAAGACGGCGATCCTGGTCAGCCACTGGCCGGGGCGCATGAACAGCGACTCGTTGAGGGCGTCGCCGTACAGGTCACGCCGGGCGAAGTTCACCAGGAGGTTGCCACGCGGCTGGAGGACCGGGACCTCGGACCTGCCGTACTTGAACCACGCGAACGCGGCGCCCAGGGCGACGAGGGCGAGGGAGCTCAGGCCGACCGTGGTGGTGCTGAACAGGTGGAATTCCGGCAGGTGCTCGGGGAGGCCGACCGCCGGGGACAGGAACTTCATGAACCGGTTGTCGCTGATCAGGTAGTAGCCCAGGCCGATCGAGCCGATCGAGAGCAGGATCAGCGGCCAGGTCATCACCGCGGGCGACTCGTGGGGGTGCGCGTCCTTGTCCCAGCGCTTCTCGCCGAAGAAGGTCATGAAGACCATGCGCGACATGTAGAAGCCGGTGATGCCCGCGCCGAGGACGGCCAGCCAGCCCATCCACTGCCCGTGCTCCATGGCCGTCTCCATGATCCCGTCCTTGGTGTAGAAACCGGACAGGAACGGGAAGCCGATGATCGCCAGGTACCCGACCATGAAGGTGAGGAAGGTGATCGGCATGACCTTGCGCAGCGCGCCGTACTTCCTCATGTCCACTTCGTCGTTCATGGCGTGCATGACCGAACCGGCGCCGAGGAACATGTCGGCCTTGAAGAAGCCGTGCGCGATGAGGTGCGCGATGGCGAAGGCGTAGCCCGCCGGCCCGAGGGCCGCGCCGAGCATCATGTAGCCGATCTGCGACATCGTCGAGCCGGCCAGGCCCTTCTTGATGTCGTCCTTCGCGCAACCGATGATCGCACCGGCGAGCAGTGTGGCTACGCCGACGATCGCGACGACCAGCGAGGCCGTGGCCGACGCCTGGAAGAACGCGCCGGAGCGGACCACCAGGTAGACGCCGGCGGTGACCATGGTCGCGGCGTGGATGAGGGCCGAGACCGGGGTCGGGCCCTCCATGGCGTCGAGCAACCAGGACTGCAGCGGCAGCTGGGCCGACTTGCCGCACGCGCCCAGCAGCAGCAGGAGCCCGATCGCGGTCAGCGTCCCGTTGGACGCCTCCCCGACCTGCGCCGTGCCCAGTTGGGAGAACGTCAGCGTGCCGAACGTCGTCCAGATGACGAACATGCCGACCAGCAGGCCGAAGTCGCCGACGCGGTTGACGATGAACGCCTTCTTGGCCGCGACGGCCGCCGACGGCTTGAACTGCCAGAACCCGATCAGCAGGTAGGACGCGAGACCCACGCCCTCCCAGCCGATGAACAGCCCGACGTAGTTGTCGGACAGCACCAGCAGCAGCATCGCCGCGACGAACAGGTTCAGGTAGGCGAAGAAGCGCCGCCGGTCGGTGTCGTGCGACATGTAGCCGATCGAGTAGATGTGGATCAGCGATCCGACACCCGTGATCAGCAGCGCGAAGCTGATCGACAGCGGGTCGACGAGCAGCCCCATGTTGACCATGCCGGGGATGAACTCATAGAGCTGTACGGCCTGGCGTCGCGCGTCCTCGGGCAGCCCGAGGATCTCGAAGAAGGCCAATACCGCCACCACGAACGAGGCCAGCGACATGGCCACGCCCAGCAGGTGTCCCCACTTGTTCGTGATCCGGCCGAGGACCAGCAGAATCGCGGCGCCGAGGAGTGGCAGGGCGATCATCAGCCATGACACGCCGATCACGCCGCTGCCGGCGTAATCGGCGATCTTAACGGGATCCACCAGTCACCCCTCAGTACTTCAGCAGGTTGGCGTCGTCCACGGACGCCGACCTGCGGGTTCGGAAGATCGTCACGATGATGGCCAGACCGACCACGACCTCGGCCGCGGCCACCACCATCACGAAGAACGCGATGATCTGGCCTTCGAGGTTGCCGTTCTGCCTGGCGAAGGTGACGAACGCGAGGTTCGCGGCGTTGAGCATGAGCTCCACGCACATGAACACCACGATCGCGTTGCGCCGGATCAGCACCCCGAGCGCGCCGATGGCGAAAAGCAGCCCGGAGAGGATGAGGTACTGCGTCGTCACTTCGACTCCTCCTCGACCTCGACCTCGACCTCGACCGAGTGCCTGATCGCCTCGGCGAGCTTCGGATCGGCGGGCAGGTGGTCGTGTTCGACGTCATAGCGCGCGATGTAGCGGTTGACCGACTTCTCGGAGACCGATCCGTCGGGCAGCAGCGCCGGCATGTCGACCGCGTTGCTCCGGGCGTAGGTGCCGGGGCCGGGGAGCGGCGAGGGCTGGTCGCCCTGGAAGCGGGCGCGTGAGAGATCCTTCTGCGTGAGCTTGGCGGTGAGCCGCTCGCGGTGGGCCAGGACCATCGCGCCGAGCGCGGCGGTGATCAGCAGCGCCGAGGTCACCTCGAAGGCGAACACGTGGCGGGTGAAGATCTGCCCGGCCAGCGAGCGGATGTAGCCGCCCTGCCCGGTCGCCGCGGCCAGCCCCTTGGCGTTGGAGAACACCGCGTTGCCGACGGCCAGGATGATCAGCGACGCGAAGCCGACGCCCGCGATCACGGCCCAGAAGCGCTGGCCCTTCAGCGTCTCCACGAAGGAGTCCGAGGAGTCCACGCCCACGAGCATGAGCACGAACAGGAAGAGCATCATGACCGCGCCGGTGTAGACGATGATCTGCACCGCGGCCAGGAACGGCGCGTCCTGCGCCGCGTACAGCACCGCGAGGCAGAGCATGACGCCGCCGAGCATCAGCGCCGAGTAGACGGCCCTGCGGCTGAACACCACGCCGAGCGCGGCCAGCACCGAGATAACGGCCAGGACCCAGAAAGTGACTTGCTCACCCATTGGTCCGTCCCAGGCGGTAGTAGTCCTCTTCGGTCTCACCGAGCCGCATCGGGTGCGGCGGCTGCTCCATGCCCGGAGTCAACGGCGCGAGCAGCATCTCCTTGGTGTAGATGAGGCTCTCACGGTTGGTGTCGGCCAACTCGTACTCGTTGGTCATGGTCAGCGCGCGAGTCGGGCAAGCCTCGATGCAGAGGCCGCACAGGATGCACCGCAGATAGTTGATCTGGTAGGTGCGCCCGTAGCGCTCGCCCGGCGAGAAGCGGCCCTCTTCGGTGTTGTCCGCGCCCTCGACGTAGATCGCGTCGGCCGGACACGCCCATGCGCACAGCTCACAGCCGACGCACTTCTCCAGCCCGTCGGGCCAGCGGTTGAGCTGGTGGCGACCGTGGAAGCGAGGGGCCGTCGGCCGCTTCTCCTCCGGGTACCGCACGGTGACGGGCTTCTTGAACATCGTGTGGAAGGTGACGCCGAAGCCCTTGACGGGGTTCAGCCAATCAGTTAGTCCCACTGGGAACCTCCTTGTGCTGCACCCCGTGGTAGTGCGGCAGATCGAGCGGCGGCACAGGGAAGCCACCGGCGGTCGGCTCGCGGTCCAGCTCTTCGAACTCAGCGGCGACCTCGGCCCTCTCGGCCTCCTTCCGCCGCTGGTTGACCGTGTCGAACCGGGCCCAGATGGCGAGCGCGCCGACGACCACGACGGCGGCGATCGTCAGGACGACCGCCATGCTGCCCTCGAAGCCGGAGCTGGGGTCGCGGACGTACATGATCGCCCTGACCGTGGCCACGAGCATGATCCACGCCAGGTTCAGCGGGATGAGGACCTTCCAGCCCAGCGACATCAGCTGGTCGTAGCGGACCCGCGGCAGCGAGGCGCGCACCCAGACCACGAACGAGAAGACCAGGACGAACTTGATGAAGAACCAGAGCAGACCCCACCAGCCCTCGTTGGCGCCGTCCCAGAGGGAGATGGGCCAGGGAGCTCGCCAGCCGCCCAGGAAGAGCGTGACCGCCATCGCGGAAGCGGTGAACGTGTGCAGGTACTCGCCCATCATGATCAGAGCGAACTTCAGCGACGACGAGTACTCGGTCTGGAAACCGCCGACCAGCTCGCCCTCGCCCTCGGGCAGGTCGAACGGGATACGGGCGGCCTCGCCGAAGCCGCAGATCACGAAGATCAGGAACGACGGCAGCAGGAGCACGACGTACCACGACGGCATCGGAATCCCGAGGAACTCGCCGCCGGCCGCCTGCGCCTTCACGATCTCCGACGTGGACAGCGTCCCCGCGAACAGGAAGACGCCGACGAACGACAGTCCCATCGCGATCTCGTAGGAGACCACCTGCGCCGCCGACCTCAGACCGCCCAGCAGCGCGTACGGCGAGCGGCTCGACCAGCCGGCCAGCACGACGCCGTACACGGAGATCGCGCCCATGGCCAGCATGAACAGCACCGCGACCGGCAGGTCCACCAGCTGCAGCGGCGTCTGGACTCCGAACAGGTTGACCATGCCCGCGAACGGCGTGATGGAGAAGGCCAGGAAAGCCGGAACCACCATGATCACCGGGGCCAGCAGGTAGAGCACCTTGTCCACGGTGTTCGGGAACAGGTCCTCCTTCAGGCCCATCTTGATCGCGTCGGCGATCGACTGCAGGAGGCCGAACTTGCCCGCCCGGTCGGGACCGATGCGGTTCTGCATCCAGGAGATGAGCTTGCGCTCGTACCAGACGAAGAACATGACCCCCAGCAGGAGGAACACGAACAGCATCAGGGCCTTGACGATGGTGATCCAGAGCGGGTCCTTGCCGAAGTCGGCAAGGGTCGGTTCTACAGCGAGGATCATGAGGCGCTCCCGATCGAGACGATGTCGCCGGACACCGCGCGCAGGTCGCGGGTGACCGAGCTGCCGCCGGAGTTCGCCGGCACCCAGACCACGCGGTCGGGCAGCTCGGCGATGCGCACCGGCAGCGTGATCGCGTCGCCGATGACGAGCGTGTCGCCGTCGCCGACGCCGATCTCGGCCGCGGTGGCCTCGGAGACCAGGGCCTCGGCCGCGCGGGCGGTGCCCGCGAGGTAGGGCTCGCCGTCCTGCAGGCGGCCGTTGTCGAGCAGCAGGTGCCAGGTCGACAGCAGCGCCTGGCCGGCCCCCGGCGCGCCCGCGGCGGCGCCGCTGACGTTGGGGGCGGCCACGTGGGTGCCGCGCCAGGCGCCGATGGCGCCGAGCTCGCGGCGGGCGGCCTTGACGTCGGGCAGGCCCAGATGCACGTCCATGCGGTCGGCGAGGTTGCCGATCACGTGGAGGTCGCTCTGCAGGCCGGGCACCTTGATGGGCGCCTCGAAGGAGCGTCCGCGGCCTTCCCAGTTGACGAACGTGCCGGACTTCTCCTGCACGGCCGCGACGGGAAGCACCACGTCGGCGCGGTCGGTGACGGCGCTGGCGCGGATCTCCAGGCTGACGATGAACGGGGTGTTCTCCAGCGCCGCGAGCGCGGCGGCCGGGTCGGCCAGGTCGTGGGGGTCGAGGCCGGCGACGACCAGCGCGTCGAGCTCCTCGTTGGCGGCGGCGGCCAGGATGGCGTCGGTGTCGCGGCCCGGGGTGCCGGGCAGCGAGGCGACGTTCCAGGCGCGGGCGACCTCGGCCCTGGCGCTCTCGTCGTCGACGGGACGGCCGATCGGCAGCAGGTTCGGCAGCGCGCCGGCCTCGAGGGCGCCGCGCTCACCTGCCCGGCGCGGGATCCAGGCGATCTTCACGCCGGAGGCGGCGGCCAGCCGTACCAGAGCGGAGAGAGCGCCCGGGACGGTGGCCAGGCGCTCGCCGGCGAGCACGATCGTGCCCTCGGCGAGGTTGCCGACCAGGTCGCCGATGGCCTCGGCCTCGGCGCCGGGGGCGGTGCGGATGAGCGTGCCGCCCATCTTGGCCAGGCCCCTGGAGGCGAAGGGTGCGATCGAGCTGACCTTGAGGCCGTTCTTCTTCCACGCCTTGCGCAGGCGCAGGAAGACGATCGCCGCCTCCTCCTCGGGCTCGAGGCCGACCAGGACGACGGCCGGGGCCTTCTCCAGGTCGGTGTAGGAGACGTCGATACCCTTGCCGGCGACCGCGTGGGCGAGGAACTGGGTCTCCTCGGCCGACAGCGGCCTGGCGCGGAAGTCGATGTCGTTGGTGCCGAGCGCGAGGCGGGCGAACTTGGAGTAGGCGTAGGCGTCCTCGAGGGTCAGCCGGCCGCCGAGCAGCACGCCGGCCTTGCCTCGGGCGTTGGCCAGGCCCTCTGCCGCGACGGCCAGCGCCTCCGGCCAGGAGGCCGGCACGAGCACGCCGTCCTCGTTGCGGACGAGCGGCGTCTTCAGGCGGTCGGGCTGCGTGGCGTAGCTGAACGCCCAGCGGCCCTTGTCGCAGTTCCACTCCTCGTTCACCAGCGGGTCGTCCCCGGCCAGGCGGCGGGTGACGCGGCCGCGGCGGTGGTCGGTGCGCAGGGCGCAGCCACCCGAGCAGTGCTCGCAGACGCTCGGCGTCGAGACGAGGTCGAACGGCCGGGCGCGGAAGCGGTAGGCGGCGCCGGTCAGCGCGCCCACCGGGCAGATCTGCACGGTGTTGCCGGAGAAGTAGGACTGGAACGGCTCGCCGTCGGCGACCCGGACCTGCTCCTTGTAGCCGCGCTCGAAGAACTCGATGAACGGGTCGCCGGCGATCTGCTCGGAGAAGCGGATGCAGCGCGCGCACTGCACGCAACGCTCGCGGTCGAGCAGGACCTGCGTCGACAGCGCCAGCGGCTTGGGGAAGGTGCGCTTGTGCTCGTGGAAGCGGGACTCGCCCTGGCCGTTGGACATGGCCTGGTTCTGCAGGGGGCACTCGCCGCCCTTGTCGCAGACCGGGCAGTCGAGCGGGTGGTTCAGGAGCAGGAACTCCATCGCCGCCCGCTGTGCCTTCTCGGCCACCGGCGAGGTGAGCTGGGTCTGCACGACCATGCCCTCGGCGACCTCGATCGCGCACGACGGCTGCGGCTTGGGGAAACCGCGGCCGTTGCCCGCGTCGGGGATCTCGACCAGGCACTGGCGGCAGTTGGCCGCCGGGTCGAGCAGCGGGTGGTCGCAGAACCGGGGGATCTGGATGCCCAGGAGCTCGGCGGCGCGGATGATCAGAGTGCCCTTGGGGACGCTGACCTGGAAGCCGTCGATGCTCAGGGTCACCAGGGAGGTTTCTACAGCGGTGCTCGTCACTGGTCACCCCAGACAGTGGACTTCTTCGCGTCGAACGGGCAGCCGCCGACCTCGAAGTGCTTGAGGTACTCGTCGCGGAAGTACTTCACCGACGAGTGGATCGGGCTGGCGGCGCCGTCGCCCAGAGCGCAGAAGGACCGGCCGAGGATGTTGTCCGCGATGTCGGTGATCGTGGACAGGTCCTCCTCGGTGCCCTGTCCGGCCTCCAGGCGCTTGAGCACCTGCTTGAGCCAGTAGGTGCCTTCGCGGCAGGGAGTGCACTTGCCACAGGACTCGTGGGCGTAGAACTCGGTCCAGCGCAGCACGGTGCGGACCACGCAGGTGGTCTCGTCGAAGATCTGCAGCGCGCGGGTGCCGAGCATGGAGCCCTTGAGGCCGACCTGCTCGAAGTCGAGCGGCACGTCCAGGTGCTCGGCGGTGAAGATCGGCGTGGATGAGCCGCCCGGGGTCCAGAACTTGAGCTCGTGACCCTGGCGGATGCCGCCGGCCATGTCGAGCAGCTCGCGCAGCGTGATGCCCAGCGGGGCCTCGTACTGGCCGGGCCGGGTGACGTGGCCGCTCAGCGAGAAGATGCCGAAGCCCTTGGACTTCTCGGTGCCCATCCCGGCGAACCACTCGGCGCCGTTGGTGACGATCGAGGGAACACTGGCGATCGACTCCACGTTGTTCACGACAGTAGGCGAGGCGTACAGGCCCGCCACGGCCGGGAACGGGGGCTTGAGCCGAGGTTGACCGCGACGCCCTTCGAGCGAGTCGAGCAGCGCCGTCTCCTCACCGCAGATGTACGCCCCGGCGCCGGCGTGCACGACCAGTTCGAGGTCGTAGCCGCTGCCGAAGATGTCCGTGCCGAGGTAGCCCTTCTCGTAGGCTTCGCGCACGGCCGCGTGCAGGCGGCGGATGACGTGCAGCACCTCGCCGCGCACGTAGATGAAGGCGTGCTTGGCGCGGATGGCGTAGGAGGTGATGATGATGCCCTCGACCAGCGAGTGCGGGTTGGCCATCATCAGCGGGATGTCCTTGCAGGTGCCCGGCTCCGACTCGTCGGCGTTGACGACGAGGTAGTGCGGCTTGCCGTCGCCCTGCGGGATGAAGCCCCACTTCATGCCGGTGGGGAACCCGGCTCCGCCTCGGCCGCGCAGGCCGGAGTCCTTGACCGCCTGGATGACGGCGTCGGGGTCCATCGCCAGTGCCGTGCGAGCAGCGGAATACTCCCCGTAACCCTCGAGGGTGAAGGAGTTCGGCTGATCCCAGTTGGCGGTCAGGACCGGCGTCAACGTAGTGCTCATGCCTCGGGAGCCTTCCATCCGTTGGCCTTGGCGACCTTGAGGCCCTCCAGCGAGGCGCCGGCGGCCGAAGGGCCGTCGCCCGCGAGCTCGTCGGGCAGGCCGGCCAGGACGCGCGAGGCTTCCTTGAAGGTGCACAGCTTCTTCGGACCGCGGGTCGGCGAGACGCTCTTGCCGTCACGCAGGTCGTCGACGAGCTGCTTGGCCGACTCGGGGGTCTGGTTGTCGAAGAACTCCCAGTTGACCATCATGACCGGGGCGAAGTCGCAGGCCGCGTTGCACTCGATGCGCTCCAGCGACACCCTGCCGTCGCCCGTCGTCTCGTCGTGACCGACGCCGACGTGCTCCGACAGCTCGTCCCAGATCTGGTCGCCGCCCATGACGGCGCACAGCGAGTTGATGCAGACGCCGACGTGGAAGTCGCCGGCCGGCTTGCGCTTGTACATCGTGTAGAACGTCGAGACGCCCACGACCTCGGCCTTGCTCAGCCCCAGCATCTCCGCGCAGAACTGGTGACCGTCGTCGGAGACGTAGCCCTCCTCGGACTGCACCAGGTGCAGCAGCGGCAGCAGCGCCGATCGCGCCTTCGGGTACCGCCCGATGATCTCCTTCGCGTCCCGCTCGAGACGCTCGCGGATCTCCGGTGAATAACTCACCGGTCAACACCTCCCATAACCGGGTCGATAGATGCCACCGCGGCGATCACGTCGGCGACCTGGCCCCCCTCCGTCATCGCGGGGAAGGCTTGCAGGTTCGTGAAGGAGGGCTCGCGGAAGTGCACGCGGTAGGGCCGGGTGCCGCCGTCGCTGACGACGTGGGCGCCCAGCTCACCCTTGGCCGACTCGATCGCGGCGTAAGCCTGGCCGGCCGGTACCCGGAAGCCTTCGGTCACCAGCTTGAAGTGGTGGATGAGGGCTTCCATGGAGCTGCTCATGATGTGCGCGATGTGGTCGGGCGAGTTGCCGAAGCCGTCGGGGCCGAGCGCGAGCTGCGCCGGCCAGCCGATCTTCTTGTCCTCGATCATCACCGGCTGGCCCTTGAGCGGGCCGGCGATGCGGTCCAGAGCCTGCTCGATGATCTTGAGGGACTCTTCCATCTCCGCCATGCGCACCAGGTAGCGCGAGTAGACGTCGCAGCCGCGCTCGGTCGGGACCCGGAAGTCGTAGGTCTCGTAGCCGCAGTAGGGCTGCGACTTGCGCAGGTCCCAGGGCAGGCCGGCGGCACGCAGGATCGGGCCGGTGACGCCGAGCGCCATGCAGCCGGTGAGGTCCAGGTAACCGACGTCCTTGGTGCGGCGGACGTAGACCGGGTTCTCGTCGAGGAGCTTGCGGATGTCCTTGATCCGCTTCGGCATCTCCTTGAGGAACTCGCCGACCTTGTCCACGGCGCCGGCCGGAAGGTCCACGCTGACGCCGCCGGGGCGGATGTAGGCGTTGTTCATCCGCAGGCCGGTGATGTACTCGAACAGGTCCATGACCAGCTCGCGGTCACGGTAGCCGAACAGGAACGGCGTGGTCGCGCCCAGCTCCATGCCGAAGGTGCCCATGGCGACCAGGTGCGAGGCGATCCGGTTGAGCTCCATCATCATGACGCGGATGGCCTGGGCCCGCTCGGGGATCTGGTCGGTGATGCCGAGCAGCTTCTCCACGCCCATGCAGTAGGCGGTCTCGTTGAACATCGGCGTCAGGTAGTCCATGCGCGTCACGAACGTGGTCCCCTGGGTCCACGTCCGGTACTCCATGTTCTTCTCGATGCCGGTGTGCAGGTAGCCGATGACGC
Source organism: Nonomuraea typhae (assembly GCF_009760925.1). Classification (GTDB taxonomy): domain Bacteria; phylum Actinomycetota; class Actinomycetes; order Streptosporangiales; family Streptosporangiaceae; genus Nonomuraea; species Nonomuraea typhae. The sequence goes on along the minus strand of NZ_VRLV01000005.1, from coordinate 480,990 downwards.
CGCGCGCCTCGGTGACCGTCTCACCGTCGAGGGTCAGCACCAGCCGGAGCACGCCGTGGGTGGACGGGTGCTGCGGTCCCATGTTGACGACCAGGCGCTCTTCCTCAGAGTCGCGCGCGCTGGTGACGACCTCGTCCCAGTCGCCGCCGTTGACCGAGTAGACCTTGCCCTCGGTCGCCTCCTCGTAGCCTGTGCTCACGAGTAGGACCTCCTCTCGTCCGGCGCGGGGATGGTGGCGCCGCGGTACTCGACCGGGATGCCGCCCAGCGGGTAGTCCTTGCGCTGGGGGTGGCCGTCCCAGTCGTCCGGCATCATGATCCGGGTCAGGGCGGGGTGGCCGTCGTAGACGATCCCGAAGAAGTCGTAGGACTCGCGCTCGTGCCAGTCGTGCGTCGGGTAGACGCCGACGGTCGAGGGAATGTGCGGGTCCTCGTCGGGAGCGCTGGTCTCGACGCGCACGCGCTTGTTGTGTGTGATCGAGCACAGGTGTACGACGGAGTGGAGCTCTTCGCCCGTCAGATGCGGGTAGTGCACGCCGGTCACCCCGAGGGAGAGCTCGAAGCGCAGGGCGGGGTCGTCGCGCAGCTTCTGCAGCACCTCGACCAGGCGCTCGCGCTTGACGTGCAGGGTCAGCTCGCCCCGGTCCACGACCACGCGCTCGATGGCGTCGTCCAGGTCGAGGGTGTCGACCAGGGCGTCGAAGTAGCCGCCGTAGGGGCGGGGCGTGGACAGCTGGGGCGCCCGCCGTACGACGAGACCGCCGTAGCCGGAGGTGTCACCCGTGCCGTGGGCGCCGAACATGCCGTGCCGGGCGACCGGGGTCTCGGGTACCTCGGGCAGGTTGTCCTTCTGCTCCTCGGGAAGGTTGTCGCTCACTGGCCCGCCCCCTGGTCGATCAGCGGAAGGGCGCGCAGAGCCTGCAGTTCGAGCTCGTCGATCTGCTTCTTCCTGTGGGCGCCGAACTTCATGTTCTGGATCTTGTCGTGCAGCTTGACGATCGAGTCGATCAGCATCTCGGGCCGCGGCGGGCAGCCGGGCAGGTAGACGTCGACCGGGACGATGTGGTCCACGCCCTGCACGATGGCGTAGTTGTTGAACATGCCGCCGCTGGAGGCGCACACGCCCATGGAGATGACCCACTTGGGCTCGGCCATCTGGTCGTAGATCTGGCGCAGGACGGGCGCCATCTTCTGCGACACGCGGCCGGCGACGATCATCAGGTCGGCCTGGCGGGGAGACGCCGAAGCGCGCTCCATGCCGAAGCGCGCCAGGTCGAAGTGGGGGCCACCGGTGGCCATCAGCTCGATGGCGCAACATGCGAGGCCGAAGGTGGCCGGCCACACCGAGTTCTTACGCGCCCAACCGGCGGCCTGCTCGACCGTGGTGAGGACGAATCCGCTGGGGAGTTTCTCTTCAAGTCCCATAATCAGTCCCAGTCCAGACCCTTGCGGCGCCACACGTAGGCGTAGGCCACAAGCACGGTGACGATGAACAGCACCATCTCCACCAGGGCGAACACCCCGAGACCCGAGGCGATCACCTGGCCGTCGGGGCCCTTCAGCGGGGCGAAGGAGACCGCCCACGGGTAGAGAAAGATGATCTCGATGTCGAACACGATGAAGAGCATCGCGGTGATCATGTATTTCAGCGGGAAGCGGCCGCCGCCGACCGGCTGGGGGGTTGGCTGGATGCCGCATTCGTAGGCGTCGAGCTTGGCGCGGTTCCAACGCTTCGGACCGGTGAAGGGAGCGATGGAGACCGAGAAGATCGCGAAGCCTCCCGCGAGAATGGCGAGCACCAGGATGGGCACATAGAGGTCCATCGCTACGCCTCCTCTTCTGTCTCAAAGCGCGCGGGCGCGCAGTCTGACCTATGGGTTTGCCGTTTGGGTCTGAGGTTCATGCTGGTGGGGCGACCTTTGACAGTGCGTTGATGATCTTGTCCGACGCATCGCCTCGCCGGTCGGTGAGATTACCAAGGAGTTTGAGCGCGAAGCGCATCAGCCTCGGGTGAGGCAGGCCGTGCCTCGTACCGAAGCTCATCACACCGGGCTTCCCGATCGCTTCGACGAACAACCTGCCCAAGGTGAAATATCCGCCATAAGCATCCTTAAGGACCTGCGGATAGGTGCGCAGGATGCGCTCACGCTGGGCGGGCGTGGTGCCGCGCAGCGCCTTGGCGATCACCTCGGCGGCGATCTCGCCGCTCTCCATCGCGTAGGCGATGCCTTCGCCGTTGAACGGGTTGATCGCGCCGCCGGAGTCGCCGACGAGCACGAGCCCGCGCGTGTAGTGGGGCTGCCGGTTGAAGGCCATGGGCAGCGCGGCGCCGCGGATCGGCCCCGTCATGTTGGCCTCGGTGAACTCCCACTCGGCCGGCATGTTCCGGCACCAGCGCTTGAGCAGCTCCCGATAGTCGATCTTGCCGAAGGCGTCGCTGGTGTTCAGCAGCCCAAGGCCGACGTTGGCGGTGCCGTCACCGACGGGGAAGATCCACCCGTACCCGGGCAGCAGCGTCTCGTCGTCCCACAGTTCCAGCCACGTCTCGAGGTAGTCGTCGTCGTGGCGGGGGCTGGTGAAATAGGTGCGTACGGCGACGCCCATCGGGCGGTCCTCGCGCTTGTGCAGCCCCATGCCCAGCGCCATGCGCGTGCTGTTGCCGTCGGCCGCGACCACGAGGCGGGCGCGGTAGGTGACGCCGTCCTTGGTCGTCACGCCGGTCACGTGGCCGCTGCGGTCGTCGAGCACCGGGCCGGTGACGTTGACGCCCTCCAGGAGGCGCACCCCGGCCTTGACGGCGTGGGCGGCCATGATCTGGTCGAAGTCCTGGCGGGTGCGGACCAGGCTGAAGTCGGGGAAGCGCTCGAGCTTCGGCCAGTCGAGCTCGAAGCGGAGCCCGCCGCCGACGACCCGCAGGCCCTTGTTCCTGATCCAGCCGGGGGCGTCGATGTCGACGCCCATGTTCTGCAACTGCTTCACGGCCCGCGGCGTCAACCCGTCGCCGCAGACCTTCTCCCGGGGGAATCGGGTCTTCTCCAGGAGCAGCACGTCGAGCCCGGAGCGGGCGAGATAAAAGGCGGTTGCGGAACCTGCGGGACCGGCGCCGACGACGATGACGTCGGCGTCAACTGTGTTCAATGGTCGCGCCCGCTCACCACTCGTTGGCATCGTGCCTCGCTCTCTCGTCGCGAGCTCCTGCGCTTGGCGATTGGCTGTTGGCACGGTCACTGGACTGTCCTGTCCTACACGCTCGAAGGCCGTGGGGTGCGGGGCCTTCGTTCCTTTGTGAACCCCTTCACAAACTTGTCGGCCCGCAGTCTAACGCTTTTACGGGGCAAAGTGGCAGCCGGGGCCCCTCATGCCGGCTTGAATCCGCGGTGCATCGCGACGACGCCCCAGGTGAGGTTGCGCCAGGCGACGCGCTCCCAGCCGGCCTCCTGGATGGTACGGGCCAGGGACGCCTGGTCGGGCCAGTCGCGGATCGACTCGGCGAGGTACTCATAGGAGTCGTCGTTGGAGCCGAACACCTTGGCCACCTTGGGCAGCAGCCGCATGAGGTACTCGCGATAGACCAGATCGGCCGGCGCGAAGGTGACGTGGGAGAACTCCAGGATGACCAGCCGCCCGCCCGGCTTGGTCACGCGCGCCATCTCGCGCAGCGCCATGCCGGTGTCGTGGACATTGCGCAGCGCCACCGAGATCGTCACCGCGTCGAAGCTGTCGTCGGCGAAGGGCAGCCGCATCGCGTCACCGGCCACGAACGGGATGCCGGGTCCCGACAGCGCGTTGCCGCCGTGGCGGCGCACACCGGTCTGGAGCATGCCCAGGGAGAAGTCGGAGGCGATCGCACGGGCGCCCAGGGTGGTGAAGGAGTCGGTCGAGGTGCCCGTGCCCGCGCCCAGGTCGAGAACCACCTCGCCGGGTCCCGCGTCGACCGCGGCGGCGACCGCCCTGCGCCAGTAGCGCACCTGGCCGAACGAGATCACATCGTTGACGAGGTCGTAACGCCGGGCCGTGCGATCGAACATCGCGGCGACCTCGTGCGGCTGCTTGTCCAACTGAGCGCGGGTCATACGGCAAGCCTATTGCCCCTGACCTTAAGGCCCTCACAGCCTGCGCCTTATCCCGACAATCAACGGAAAGTAGCGGCACCCTTACAGGTCGTCTGCTAGAACTTGGCGAATGTTCACGCGTGTCACCCTTGCGGCGGTCATCGCGATGACCCCCTTCACGCACACCCGCGTGGTCTCGGCCAACCCCGCCGACACCACGCCCCATGTCCTCGACGGCATCGTCAACGCCATCGCCCTGGTGGGCGGCACGGTGGTGGTGGGCGGATCGTTCAGCGAGGTCGCCGACGCCGGCCGTACCACCACCTATCCCCGCGCCAACGTCTTCGCCTTCGAACTGGCCACCGGGCGGGTTCTGCCCGGGTTCGCGCCGGTCGTCGACGGGCCGGTGCACGCGCTGGCCGCGGGCGCGGGCAGCACCGTCTACGTGGGCGGCGACTTTCCCGCCGTCAACCGGTCGCGGGCGCGCGCGCTGGCCCGCCTGAACCTGGCCGACGGCTCGCTCGTGCGCGGCTTCACGCCGCGCGTCGGCGGGGGCATGGTGAGCACGCTGGCCGGCCGCGGCCGTCATCTGTACGCCGGGGGCGACTTCACCAGCCCGCGTACGGCACTGGCCAGGCTCGACGCGGTCACCGGGGCGGCCGACCCGCGCTTCACCATCGAGCCCGGCCTGCCCCGCACGCCCAAGGCGAAGGTGTACGCGCTGGCCGCGAGCGCCGACCGGCTGGTCGTGGACGGCAGCTTCACCACGCTCGACGGCCAGCCGCGGCCCCAGCTCGGCGTCATCGACATCGGCACGCCCACGCCGTCGGTGGCCAACTGGCGCACCGGCGCCTACGAGCCGGAGTGCATGGCCGACGTCTTCCCGTCGTACGTGCGGGGGCTCGACCTCTCCCCCGACGGCAGCTATTTCGTGGTCGTCACCACGGGTGGGCCGGTCAGCTCGCGGCTGCGGCTGTGCGACAGCGCGGCCAGGTTCGAGACGTACAAGACCAGCCAGCGGGTCACGCCGACCTGGGTGAACTACACCGGCGGCGATTCGCTCTACTCGGTCGCGGCGACCGGCGCGGCCGTGTACGTCGGCGGGCACCAGCGCTGGATGGACAATCCGCGGGGGCGCGACTCGGTGGGGCCGGGTGCGGTGCCGCGGGAGGGCATCGCGGCGCTCAACCCGCGCACCGGAAAGGTGCTGCCGTGGAATCCGGGCCGCGAACGCGGCATCGGCGTGAAGGCATTCCTGGCACACCAGACTGGGCTACTCGTTGGTAGCGACACAACACGACTCGGACGGGAGTACCATGCCCGAATTGGCATGTTCCCCCTGCCCTAGTCGTCCTGCGGCTTCGGTCGGTCGACCTTGTCGCTGATGCGTGCGCTCACGGCGTCACGCTGCTTGGACAGCAGGACGTAGCTGGCCACACCGCTGATCAGGAAAGACACCACGAACAGCAGCAGCGGGTTTTGCAGTCCGAGCAGATACAGGACACCGAGGGTCACGACGAACAGGCCGATCCGCGACGCGGTGTAAACGAGAACGGGATGCACAGCTCAGAGGGTACTCGCCCCAGGTCGTGCCCCCTCGGGCCGCACCGCCGGCCGCTCTTCGCACCGGGCGCGAGCACTGCTACTGTTCCCAGTCAGGGAGTTTCGTAAAGAAACACCCACGAGAGCCCCAAAGAGGCTCTATCATATAACAATCGGGCAGTCAGCTGATAACAACCCGTGATCTTTGTAGAAAACCACGGATAAATCAGGCTTCGCTCGACACACTGGTTACCTGTCCGCCCGCTGGCAGGAAGCGGGATGCGAGGGGGAGAGATTGGTGGAGAGTAGCAGCGAGCGTCTGCTGACCCCAGGAGAGGTTGCCGCCCTCTTCCGGGTAGACCCAAAGACGGTTACGCGCTGGGCTGCGGCAGGCCGCATCAGCAGTATCCGCACCCCCGGAGGGCACCGGCGTTTCCGAGAGTCGGAAGTGCACGCCCTTCTTAGAGGCGAGGATGTTCTTACGGCCGAACGGCCGGCAGGTGAGTCCCCGCGCGTCTGACGTTCCGTCAGGTCGGTGATCCTGCGCCGCAGGATCACCGTCCGGGAGCCCCCGGGCACGCGCTCTGGCCGGTACGGCGGAGCCCCGCCGGCGCCCTACCCCGCGCCGAAGTCCCGGCACGCGTGCTCAGTCCATCACCCACATCACCGGACGACCCGAAACCACCCCGGCTCCCACCCCCCAGCCGGCGTGGTGACCCCCACCCCCCTAGGTCAAGGGTTGTCCCCAGATGTCAGGCGCCCTCTTGTTGCGCCTTGAAAGCCAGGAACTCGCGTTCCAGCTCGTCGTTCTCCGCGGCCCAGCGTTCCTTGCGCTCGGCCAGTTCCTCTTCCGTGAGCGACTCCGGCAACCAGCGCTCGTAGTCGGGATCCCCGGGTTCCAGCTCCACATACGCGTTGCCGATGAGACGCCCGTCTTCACTGGTCAGGCTCTGCGGCACGCGTAGCGTCCCGTCCGCGAGCCGGATGACGTACATCGCTCACCACCTAGATTCCGAAGCGCCGGTTGAAGAACAACATGACGTCGAGGGCCATCCGCGTGTCGCCACCCAGCATGTCCACCAGCGCGGGTCGCTGGCGCGAGGCGATCGCGGCGAAGGCGTCGGCGAAGAACTCCTTACGGCCGAGCCCTCCGCCCTGCCGGTGGAAAGCGGAGGCCAGTACGGGAGCGGCCTTCTCGTAGAGTGCCACGAACTCGGGCGAGTCGGAGACCCAATCGCCGGGTGCGGAGTCGATGTCGTCGAGCGCGTGCCCGACTTCGTGCATCATCACGTCGGGGGTGGGCGAGGGCCGGTCACCGACCACGATCTTGCGGTCGCCGTAGGCTCCGGCGCAGATGTCCCAGGTCGCCCGGCCCGAAGGAAGCGGCGCGCCGCGCAGGTAGCCCATGTCGTCGAGGTCCGGCACGCCGCCCTCGCCGACGTAGATGCCGTCGAGGCCGATGGCCAGCTTTCTGCGCAGCCGCTCGGGGAGCCTGGCGAGGCTCTCCACGGCCCGCACGACCTCGGGCGAGGGTGGGCCGAGGCGGGCGTCCCATTGGCGGTGCAGGACGCCTTCCAGCTCTCCGCAGTGCCGTAACCCGTCACCCTGGTCGGGCGCGTCGGGCCGGTTGGGCTGGGCGCGCGGCCGCTCGTCGGCGAGTTCGAAGTCCTGCCAGGTGTACTGGGGGCGGTCCATCACCGCCGCGGGCAGGCGTTCCCACCACCCGCGCTGCTCCACGTTCCGGTCGGGAGCGTTCCTGCGCTCGGCGCCCACCAGGTCCTCGTTCGGCGTGTCCCTGGCCCAGAACGACCGATCGGCCTCCGCCGGCGCGTCCGTCTGGCGTGAGGAGAGATAGGACCCCCGCCGCCACCATTGCCCACGCCGGTGCCGGCCCTTGTCACTGGAAAAGGCCATTTCTCCCCTAGCCGCACCCAGGGTGGAAGAACCATCCGCCACCTGACCCGACTACCACCGTACGCGGCCGATCTTCCCGAGTCATCCGAAATGGGACGCAGGTAAAGCACGATCACGCTGCGGATGGCTTACAGTTCGGGCATGGCAGGTGTCCTGTTCACCCTGGCGGTGCTGGCTTTCTGGCTCTACTCCCTCTTCGACGTCATCACAACGCCGGAGGACGAGGTACGGAACGTGCCAAAGACGCTCTGGGTCCTCGTCATCATCCTCGTCCCCGTCGTGGGCGGACTCCTGTGGTTCCTGCTCGGGCGGCCGGCCCGCGGCGGCGCGGGCGAGCCCATGGGCGGCCCGCAGCGGCCGTTTCAGCCGCGCCCGGCGCCGCCCAAGGGCCCGGAGGACGATCCGGAGTTCCTGCGCAACCTCGACCGGCGCATGCGCGACGAGGAGTAAAGGGCTAGTTGCTGACGTCGGCGTAGCTGTGCAGGCCGCCGAGGAAGATGTTGACGCCGACCAGGTTGAACAGCAGGCAGCCGAGGGCCACGAGCTGCACGATGGTGGCGGCCTTGCCGCGCCAGCCGGCGGTGACCCGGGCGTGCAGGTAGGCGGCGTAGGCCACCCACGTGATGAACGACCAGACCTCCTTGGGGTCCCAGCCCCAGTAGCGGCCCCACGCCTTGTCGGCCCACAGCGCGCCGGCGATGACGGCGAAGGTCCAGAGCGGGAAGGCCAGCACGATCGCCCGGTGGGCGACGCGCTCCAGATCGGCCTTCGCCGGCAGGCGGGACAGGCCGTCGCCGCGGATGAGGTAGAGCACGCCCGCGGTGCCCGCCAGGATGAACAGGCCACTGGCCAGGATCGCGGCGGAGACGTGGATGGCGATCCAGTAGGAGTTCAGCGCGGGCACCACCGGCCCGGCCGAGGTGTAGAGGAAGCGCACGGCGGCGCCGAGGCCCAGCACCACCACGAGCATGACGAACGGGCCGACGAAACGGACGTTCGCCCGGAGTTGCGTGGCCAGGAACGCGGTCACGGCGGCGAAGCAGATGGCCACCACGAACTCGTACATGTTGCCCCACGGCCAGCGCCCGACCGCCAGCCCGCGGGTGAAGATGGCGCCCAGGTTGGCCGCCCAGCCGACCCAGGCCAGCGCCAGGGCGACCTTGCCCGCCGTCAGCGCCCACCGCGCCGGCGGGACCTCGGTGGGAGGCGACTCGGGCTCACTCGGGGGCTCGCCGCCCACGGCGCCGGCGGCGACCGGCTGCTTGACCTTGCGCTTGGCCGGGGCGTCGGCGCTGGCCCTGCCGTACGCCAGCTCCAGCGCGAAGCCGATCATGGCGGCGAGGTAGAGCAGGACGGAGCCGAGGACGAGCTGGTCGCTCAGCTCGGCGAGTGTTTCAGCGGACATCCTTGACTCCAGCGGAAGCGGATAGGACCTTGACGATGTCGGCGAACTCCTCGGCGAAGCCCGCGGCGGAGCCCTCGGTGCGGGTGAGGCCGCCCACCTCGGCGGCGCCGTCCTTGACCCGGACGAACACACGGCGGCGGCGGATCATCAGCGAGAGCGCGATGGAGACGGTGGCCAGCGCCGCGGAGATCAGGGCGGGCACGCGGCCGGGGTCGTAGGCGATCTGGAGCGTCATCCACTCCCTGACCTCGACGAACTCGATCTTGCCCAGCTTGTCGGGCAGGTCGAAGGACTGGCCGGGGGCCAGCGGCTTGGGCGCCGTGGAGCCCATGGCCAGCGGCTTGAGCTTCTTCATGATCTCCGGCGGCGCCAGCTCGTACACCGACTGCGGCATGCCGGAGCGGGTGCCGAAGTCGCCCGTGAAGGCGCCGAGGATCTGCACCCGCGGCATGAGCGCGGCCGGGAAGCTGGAGGTGAAGCCGCCGCTCTGGGCCGGCGCGACGGTCGGCAGGAAGCGCATGAGGAAGCCAAGCTGCCCCGGCTGGGCGTCGGGCGCCTTGAGCACACAGCCGGAGACCCGGGTGAGCGGGAACTCGATCAGGCACGGCACCGGTCCCTCGAAGGCGACCTGCCCCTTGCCGTCGGTGACCCGGAAGACCGGCGCGTAGCCGTTGCCGATGAGGAAGGTCTGGGTGCCGTTGATCTCCAGCGGCAGGTTGACCTTGAGGTCGTAGTCGCGTTCCGGCGCCCCGGGCGCGTCGACGACCTTGAGGCGGGCGGTGAAGTCGAGCGGCTGGCCGATCTTCTTCGGGTCGCCGCCCACCTGGTAGTCGGCCTGGAAGTCGGTGAGCGTGAAGGCGAAGGGCTCCAGCGACTCGGCCGAGACCTGGGTGCCGGGCATGAAGCGGTCGTAGGCGGCGACGGTGTTGGCGAAGCCCTCGTTCTCGGCGACCAGGACGTTGCCCCGATAGCCGAACAGCGCGCCGACGCCGACGGCGGCCAGGACGCCGAGCAGGGAGATGTGGAAGAGCAGGTTGCCGGTCTCGCGCAGGAAGCCCTTCTCCGCCGAGACCCAGCCGTCGCCGGTCTCGACGCGGAAGCGCAGCTTGCGCAGGCGGGCCGCGGCCAGCTCGACCGTGAGCTCGTCGGTGTCGAGCTCGGCGTGGTGCGACAGGCGGGACAGGTGGCGGGGCGCGGCCGGCGGCCTGCGGCGCAGCTCTTTGAAGTAGGTGATCGTGCGCGGAATGATGCAGCCGACCAGCGAGGTGAACAGCAGCAGGTAGATCGCGGCGAACCAGTACGAGCCGAAGACGTCGAAGAGCTGGAAGCGTTCGTACCACTCGGCCCTGACCGGGTCGTTGAGGTAGATCCGCGCGACCTTGTCCGGCTCGACGCCGCGCTGCGGGATCAGCGAGCCGGGGATCGAGCCCAGCGCGAACAGAAACAGCAGGATCAGCGCGGTCTTCATCGAGGTGAGCGTGCGCCAGCCCCAGCGCAGCCACTCGACCGGGCCGAATCCCGGCGGCTTGGGCGCCTGCTTCTCAAGCTCCTGGACGGCCATCAGATCACCGGCTGGAATCCGCCGATGAGGCCCTGCAAACTCGCGATCATCTGTCCCCACAGCCCGCTGACGAGAAGGATGCCGACGGCGACCATCATGCCGCCGCCGATCCGCGTGATGAGGCGGGAATGCTTGCGGATCGCGGTGAAGGTCCGCAGCGCCCGGCTATAGGCAAGAGCGGCGCCGATGAACGGCAGCCCGAGCCCCAACGCGTAGAAGACGGCCAGCAGCGCGCCCCGCGAGGCGCTGCCCTCGTTGAGCCCGAGCGCGAGCACGACGGCCAGCGTCGGCCCGATGCACGGCGTCCAGCCGAGCCCGAACACCACGCCGAGCAGCGGCGCCCCCGCCAGGCCCGCCGCCGGCGTCCTGTGGATGCGCACGTCGCGCATGAACCCGGGCACCAGGCCCAGGAAGACCAGCCCGAGCACGATCGTCAGCACGCCGAGCACCCGCGTGATGACCTCGGCGTTGCCGAGCAGCAGCGAGCCGAGCCCGCCGAACAGCGCCCCGCTGAGCACGAAGACCACCGCGAACCCGGCCACGAACAACACGGTGCCCAGCACCAGCCGCCCGCGCTTGGGGTCGCCCCCGCTCATCCCGGTGACGTACGACAGGTAGCCCGGCACCAGCGGCAGCACGCACGGCGACAGGAACGACACGACGCCGGCGAGCACGGCGATGGGCACGGCCAGCAGCAGCGAGCCGGAGGCGACGACCTCATTCATCGCGGACCTTGGTGACGGCGCTCATCAGGTCGTTGTACTTGACCGCGCCGAGCGCCCTGGCCGCGACCCTGCCCTGCTTGTCGATGATCAGCGTGGACGGGATGGCGGCGGGCGGCACGGTGCCCTGGAAGGCCAGCGCGACCTTGCCCGGCTGGTCGAAGATGCTCGGGTAACCGGTCTGCTCGGTGCGTTCGAAGGCGATGGCGTCGGCCTTGCGGTCCTTGAAGTCGACGCCGACGAACTCCACGCCGCTCGCCTTGGTCTTGGCGGCGACGTCCTTGAGCACCGGCGCCTCCGCCCGGCACGGCCCGCACCAGGAGGCCCAGAAGTTGAGCACCACGACCTTGCCCTTGTGCTGGGCCAGCGAGACGGGCGGGCCCTCGAGCGTCGGGCCTTCGACCGCGGGGGCGGGCTTGCGGTCCGCGGCGGCGAAGATCTGCATCTTCCCGTCGCCGGCGATGAAGCGGGTGTCACCGGCCGCCGGCTGGCCGCTCTGGTTGCCCGCGCAGCCCGCGACCAGAAGGGCCAGCAGGGCGAGGGAGGCAGACGTCGCGCGCACGGGAGGATGATCTCCTTGTACTACAACCGGTAGAGCTTCAAACTCTACCGGCGGTACCGCCTGCCCCGAACACCAGGGCTCAGGCTCCCCGTGTCCGCCGTCTTCTGTCCAGTGAACCGGCGGGTTCGCTGTAGCCGATGCTGATGAGCCGGCCGCCGTCGAAGGTGAAGCTCGTGAGGCTGGCCAGCGCGCACTGGCGGCGCCGCGGGTCGTGCCACAGCCTGCGCCCTTCCGCGGCCATGCGAATGGTCCAGATGGGCAGCTGGTGGCTGACGAGCACCGCCTCGTGCCCGCGGGCCGCCGCGCGCGCGTCCTCGACGATCGAGCGCATCCGCTCCCTGATCAGCAGGTACGGCTCGCCCCAGGACGGCTTCCACGGGTTGTAGAAGTAGCGGTAGTTCCGCGGCCGGCGCAGAAGCTCCAGCCCTTCGCCCGACGTCGAGCCCTCCAGGAGGTTGCCCGCCTCCACGAGCCGGTCGTCGGCCTCCACGACGAGCCCGAACGCGGCGGCCAGCGGGGCCGCGGTCTCCTGAGCACGTTCCAGGGGCGAGGAGTAGAGGGCGACGACGTCGCGGCCGGCCACGGTCTTGGCGACCATGTCGGCCATCTGACGGCCCGTCTCGGACAAGTGGTAGCCGGGCAGCCTGCCGTACAGGATGCCTTCCGGATTGTGCACCTCACCGTGGCGCAGCAGATGAACGACGGTGGTCTCAGCCATGATGGGGCACAGCCTAATCGTTTCGATGACCCGCATAGCCGACCCGGCCTCGTCCGAAACACCGGGCGGCGGTAGGGTCGGCTTGACTGCGCCTAGGGTTCCGATGTCCGGTCCGTCCTGCCGAATCACAATCAGGGCCGGGAGACAGGTCCGAGCGGCGCCACCGGCCCTGGGCCGCACAGCTGACGGGACAAAAGCCTGGAGGCTCCTATCCGCACACCCGGAAGGAGCTCGGCGGTTGAACCCCCTGGCCCTCGTTCTCGTCCTCGTCGCCGCCTGCGCGCACGCCGCCTGGAACCTGCTGAGCAAGCAGGCCGCCAAGACCGACTCCCTGACCTTTCTCTGGCTGGTCGCGCTGGCCTCGACCGCCGTGTGGACCCCTTTGTTCGCCGGTTTCCTGCTGGTCACCGGCACGGGCGTGGGGTGGCGGGACGTGGCGCTGGTGTCGGTGAGCACGGCGCTGCACCTCGGGTACTTCGTCCTTCTGCAGCGCGGCTACCGCTACGGCGATCTGTCGGCGGTCTATCCGGTGGCGCGGGGCACGGGGCCGATGCTGGCGAGCCTGGTGGCGGTGTTGTTCCTCGGCGAGCACCCGGGTCCCGCGGGCGTGGCGGGGATCGCCCTGGTCGGGGTCGGGGTGTTCATGATGAGCGGGGGCGCCGCCCGCGATCTGCGCGGACTGGGGTACGGCCTGGCCACCGGGGTGTTCATCGCCGGCTACACAATCTGGGACGCGCAACTGGTCAGCGCGTTCGCGGTGGCGCCGCTGGTGCTGAACTACCTGGGTGAGGCGGGGCGGGCGCTGGCGCTGGCGCCGGTGGTGCTGGCGGGCGGGCGGCGGCGCCTGGTCGGGCAGATCTGGCGGGCGCACCGATGGCACGTGCTGGGCGCCGCGGTGCTCATTCCGCTGTCGTACCTGCTGGTGCTGTTCGCGTTCACGATGGCGCCGGTCAGCGTGGTGGCGCCGACGCGGGAGGTCAGCGTGCTGATCGCGGTGCTGCTCGGCGGCAAGCTGCTGGCCGAGGGCGACCTGCGCCGCCGGTTGCTGGCGGCCGCGGTCATCCTCGGCGGCGTGGTCACGATCGCATTGAGCTGATGTCCGCGCCGGCGTCCTTCAGCGCCTCGACCGCCGCCCTGATGGCCGGACGGCGGGCGGCGTCGGTGCGCCAGATGGCGTAGATGCGCCGGGTCTGGCGGGGCAGGATCGGGATCGCGCGCACGCCTGCCGGCATGCAGTCGCGGCCCAGCCTGGGCACGATGGCGCAGCCGGCGCCGCCCGCGACCAGCGCGAGCTGGGTGGGGTACTCGTCGGCCATCGTGGTGATCTCCGGTTCGAGCTCGGCGGCGCGCAGCGTGTAGACCAGCCAGTCGTGGCAGATGGTGCCCGGCGAGGAGCTGATCCAGCGCTCGCCGCTCAGCTCGGCCAGCCCGATCTCCTTGCGGTCGGCGAGCTGATGGTCGGCGGGCACGATCACGTCGGCGATGTCGTCGAGCAGGATCGCCTTCGACAGTCCCTCGGGGATGGCCATGGGGCGGTTGAGCCAGTCCTGGATCACGCCGAGGTCGAGCTCGCCTCTGGCCACCTCGCGCACGACGCGCTCCGGCTCTCGCTCGATGAGCTGGATCTGCAGGTCGGGATGATGCTCGCGCAGGCGCTTGAGCGCGGGCGGCATGAGGCCCCGGGCCGCTGTCGGGAAGGAGCCGACGTGAAGGCGGCCGACGACGGCGCCGCGCAGCGCCTCGAAGTCGGCCTCCGCGGTCTCGACGAGGGCCAGGATGCGCTCTGCGTGCTCGGCCAGGAGCCCGGCGGCGTCGGTGAGGCGCACGCCGCGCCCGTTGCGTTCCATGAGGCGGGAGCCGGTCTCGCGCTCCAGCTTGGCGATCTGCTGCGAGACGGCCGAAGGCGTGACCATGAGGGCTTCGGCGGCCGCGCCGACCGAGCCGTACACGTGGACGGCGTGCAGCGCTTTGAGCCGGTTAAGATCCAACATCTCGGTAGCCCTCCTTGGCACTGTGACCGGAGTCTCGTAAGCCACTCTAAAGGGTTTAGCGTAGAAAGTCTCGCTTGTGGTTGATTGTGTAGCGAGAGAAAATATATGCATGAGAAACAACAAGGCTCCGAAGACCGAGATCTCCTACCTCAAGAAGCTGGCTGAGCAGGCTCGCGAGCAGCGCATCCGCGCTCGGCAGTCCGCCTCCAAGTGAGGCCGCGCCATCTGGCCCTCGTCGTCGGCCTCGCGGCCGTGTGGGGCTTCAACTTCGTGGTCATGGAAGTGGGCCTGCGCCACTTCCCGCCCCTGCTGTACGCGGCGCTCCGGTTCGCCCTGGCCGCCTTCCCCGCGCTTCTGCTCGTGGGACGGCCAGGCGTACCGTGGCGCTGGGTGGCAGGCGTCGCCGCCGCGGTTGGAGTGGGTCAGTTCGGCTTCCTTCTCATCGGCATGCGGGCGGGGATGCCGCCCGGCCTCGCCTCACTGGTGCTGCAGGCCCAGTCGCTCTTCACCGTCGTCTTCGCAGTGACCCTGCTGGGCGAACGGCTCACCGGCCGCCGCATCACGGGACTCACCGTCGCGCTCGGCGGCCTCATCCTCGTCGCCGTCGACTTCGGCATGTCCGGCCCGTTCGGCGCCTTCGCGCTGAGCGTCGCGGCCGCCGCCTCATGGAGCGTCGGCACGATCCTGCAGCGCAAGGCCGCGCCGCCCGACTCGCTGCGCTTCATGGTGTGGGTGAGCGCCCTGTCGGCGCCGCCCCTCTTCCTGCTGTCCTTCCTCGTCGAAGGCGCGCCCTCGCTGGCCGCGCCCCTGGAAGGCTGGATCTCGCTGGGCTACGTGGCCTTCATCTCCACGCTCGGCGGCTTCGGCGTGTGGGGCTGGCTGCTGCGCCGCTACGACGCCTCCGTCGTGGCCCCCTACACCCTGCTCATCCCCGTCTTCGGGATGTCCACGGCCGCGCTGTTCGTCGGTGAGCCCATCACCTGGGTGAAGGCGGGCGCGGCCGTGCTCATCGTCTGCGGCGTCCTCTACGCGGGCCTGCGCCCCCGTCAGGCCGCCACGGCGGCCGCGGCCTTGGCGGCGACCGGCAGCGCGTCCGCGACCCGGCTCAGCGCCTCCTCGTCGTGGGAGGCCGAGAGGAACCACGCCTCGTAGGCCGACGGCGGCAGGTAGACGCCCTGGTCCAGCATGGCGTGGAAGAACGCGGTGAAGGCCGCGGTGTTCTGGCCCTTGGCCTCGTCGAAGTTCGTCACCTCGCGCTCGGTGAAGAAGATCGAGAACAGGCTGCCCGCGGTCTGCAGCCGATGCGGCACACCCGCCGCCGCCAGCGCCTGAGTCGCCGCCTGAGCGACCGCCCCGGCGGCGGCGTCCACCTTCGCGTAGGCGTCGTCGTCGAGCGCCCTGAGCGTCGCCAGCCCCGCGGCCGTGGCCAGCGGATTGCCCGACAACGTGCCCGCTTGGTACACCGGCCCCTCAGGCGCCAGGTTCGCCATGACCTCGGCCCGCCCGCCGAACGCCGCCGCCGGCAACCCGCCGCCCATGACCTTGCCGAACGTCATCAGGTCGGCGTCCACCGGATCCAGGCCGTACCAGCCGGCCCGCGACACCCGGAAGCCGGTCAGCACCTCGTCCACGATGAGCAGGGCGCCGTTGCGGCTGCAGATCTCCCGCAGGAACGTATTGAACCCCGGCGCGGGCGGCACCACGCCCATGTTCGCCGGGCACGCCTCGGTGATCACGCACGCGATCTCGTTGGCGGCGAACGCCTGCTCCACGGCCTCACGCGAGTTGTACGGCAGCACGATCGTGTCCGCCGCCGACGCCCCCGTGACACCCGGCGTGTCCGGCAGCCCGAACGTCACCACCCCGGAACCGGCCGCCGCCAGCAGCGCGTCCACGTGCCCGTGATAGCACCCGGCGAACTTGACCACCTTCGAGCGCCCGGTGAAGCCACGGGCCAGCCGTACCGCGCTCATTGTGGCCTCGGTGCCGGAGCTCACCAGCCGGACCTTCTCCACCGGCGCCACCCGGGAGACCAGTTCCTCGGCCAGCTCGACCTCGCCCGGCGTGGCCGTGCCGTACGACAGCCCGTGCGCCAGCGCCCCGGACACGGCCTCGACCACGGCCGGATGACGGTGACCCAGGATCATCGGGCCCCACGAGCAGACCAGGTCGACGTAACGGTTGCCGTCGACGTCGGTGATGTACGGCCCCTGCCCCGCGGCCATGAAACGCGGCGTGCCCCCCACGGCCCCGAAGGCCCGCACGGGCGAGTTCACACCCCCCGGCACGATGGTCTTGGCTCGGGCGAACAGGCTCTCGGAGTTGTCAGTACGGCTCACGCCGCAAGCCTATGCGGGGCCTAGTCCGCCAGCCACTCCAGGAGGCGGAGCGGGTCGGGGAGGGGGCGGCCGTCGGGCGGGCGGAGCCAGGAGACCGGCTGGCCGGTGGGCAGGGTGGAGGGCGGGGCCAGGACGTAGCTGTCGCGGCAGTGCCAGCGCAGGCCGGGCGTGTCGTCTATGGTCGCCGGGTCGCAGTCCAGGTGGCAGGACCACCACTCGTCCTCGTCGTCCGGGTTGCCGCGCGTGCCCACATAAAACAGAACCCGGTCGCCGTTGGCGGCGACCGGGCCTGAGTGGGAGCCGGCGGCGTCGATCCGCGTGAGGGCGGACAGGCCGGCGGCCAGGGGTACGTCGAAGACGTCGAACACGCGACCGGTGGGCAGAATCACATTCGCGTCCGGCTCGCGTTGCCACCAGCGGGTGAGCTGGGTGGCGTCCGTCGTGGCCTGCAGGTGCCAGGCCGGGGAGAGCGGATGCGCGCCCGGGTCGGGACAGCCGATGCGGTCACAGGAACAGGCGCGGGGCCCGTGCCGCAGCGGGTGGGCCCCCGGCACGCTGGGCCAGCCGAGAGCGGCATAACCCAGCACCGCGTCGATCCTGGTCGGCCGCGCGAGTTTGGCGGCCCGCTTCCGCGTACGCCGAGCGAGTGGTACCCCGACCATGGTGTCTCCCGTTCGAAATCCCGCGCGCCTGAGGAGGTCCCTGACCCCGGGGCCCTAACGCACCACCTGGGACACACCAGCACTTGTTATCGCACTCTAACGCACAGGTCGCAGGGGCGAGCGGGAAACCCCCGCCTAGAGACGCCGCGCCACCTCGGTGGCCCAGTAGGTGAGGATCAGGTCGGCCCCGGCGCGGCGGATGCCGATCAGGGACTCCATGATCATCCGCTCGCGGTCGATCCAGCCGTTGGCCGCCGCCGCCTCGATCATCGCGTACTCGCCGCTGACCTGGTAGGCGGCCACGGGCACGTCCACGGTGTCGCGGAAGCGCCGGATGACGTCGAGGTAGGACATCGCCGGCTTCACCATGACGATGTCGGCGCCCTCGGCGAGGTCCAGCCGTGCCTCGCGCAGGGCCTCCTCCAGCGAGCCCGCGGGGTCCTGCTGGTGGGAGGCGCGGTCGCCGAACTGCGGCGCGCACTCGGCGGCGTCGCGGAAGGGCCCGTAGAACGCCGAGGCGTACTTGGCCGTGTAGGCCATGATCGGGACGTTCTGGTGCCCGGCGGCGTCGAGCGCGGCCCGGATGGCGGCCACCTGGCCGTCCATCATCCCGCTCGGGGCGACCATCTGGGAGCCCGCCTCGGCCTGCGCCACCGCCATCGAGGCGTAGCGCTCCAGCGTGGCGTCGTTGTCCACCTCGCCGTCGGCCGTCAGCAGCCCGCAGTGGCCGTGGTCGGTGAACTCGTCCAGGCATGTGTCGGCCATCACCACGATGGCGTCGCCGACCTCGGCGTTCACCTCGCGCAGCGCCTGCTGCAGGATCCCGTCGGGGTCGTCGGCGGCCGAACCGATGGCGTCCTTGACCGCCGGGATGCCGAACAGGATCAGCCCGCCCACGCCCGCCTCGGCGGCCTCGTGGGCGGCCTTACGCAGCGACTCGCGGGTGTGCTGGTACACCCCGGGCATCGAGGCCACCGGGACCGGCTCGGCGAGCCCTTCCTTCACGAAGGCCGGAAGGATCAGCTCGGACGGGTGCAGCCGCGTGCCCGCGACCATCCGTCTCAGGACAGGGGTACGGCGAAGCCGCCGCGGGCGTGCCGCGGGGAATTCAGCACTCATGACAGGCACATCTCCTATTTGCGGCGGCGAGCCCCGCGGCGGTTCTGCGAGGGCTTGCGCGGGGTGTCCCCCGCGGCGAGCGCCGCCTGCCTCTGCTTAGCACCGTACTCGGCCAGGGCGGCGGCCAGCGCGGAGGCCGACGGCTTGTCCGCCATGACATCCACGCGCAGGCCGAACTCCTCGGCCGTCTTGGCCGTCTGCGGGCCGATGACCGCGATGACGGTGACGTTGTGCGGCTTGCCGGCGATGCCGACGAGGTTGCGCACGGTCGAGGACGAGGTGAACAGCACCGCGTCGAACCCGCCGCCCTTGATCGCCTCGCGGATCGGCTGCGGCGGGGGCGCCGCGCGCACGGTCCGGTAGGCGGTCACGTCGTCGCACTCCCAGCCCAGCTCGGTCAGCCCGGCCACGAGCGTGTCGGTGGAGATGTCGGCCCGCGGCAGCAGCACCCGGTTGATCGGGTCGAGCATCGAGTCGTAGGGCGGCCACTCGGCGACCAGGCCCTCGGACGACTGCTCGCCGGAGGGCAGCAGGTCGGGCTTGACGCCGAACTCCACCAGGGCCCGCGCGGTGGCCTCGCCCACGGCGGCCACCTTGAGCCCGGCGAAGGCCCGCGCGTCCAGGCCGTACTCCTCGAACTTCTCCCGCACCGCCTTGACGGCGTTGGCGCTGGTGAAGGCGACCCATTCGTAGCGGCCGGTGACCAGGCCCTTGATCGCGCGGTCCATCTGCTGCGGCGTGCGCGGCGGCTCGACCGAGATGGTCGGCACCTCGTCCGGCACCGCGCCGTAGGAGATGAGCTGCTCCGACAGCGCCTTGGACTGCTCCTTGGTCCGCGGCACCAGCACCCGCCAGCCGAACAGCGGCTTGGTCTCGAACCACGACAGCTTCTCGCGCAGCCCGACGGCCTCGCCCACCACGATCAGGGCGGGCTCGGTGAAGCCCGCGTGCTTGAGGTCGGGCTGCAGCCTGCCCAGCGTGGTGGCCACGGTGAACTGCTCGGTCGTGGTGCCGCTGCCGCTGACCGCGACCGGCGTGGTGTCGGGCTTGCCGCCGGCGATGAGGGCCTTGCCGATCGCCACCGCGTCGCCGATGCCGTTGTAGATCACCAGCGTGCCCGGGCAGGCGGCGTGGACGGACCAGTCCTGCTCCTGCGCCGCGTCGACGATGCGGAACTCCGGCACGTCGTCCGCCGGCGGGATGCCCGCGTAGGTGAGCACCGCGGTCGCGGGCGGCACCCCTGGCACGATCTCGAAGTCCACCTCGGCGGCGGTGCAGGCGGCGACCTCCTCGGTGATCGAGGAGAACAGCATCGGGTCGCCCTCGCACAGGCGGACCACCAGCCTGCCCTGCTGGGCACGCTGAAGGTAGTCGCCCTCAACCACTTCGACATCCTCGCGGCAGTGCTTGAGCAGCGCCCCGAAGTGTTCCTCGTCAAGGACCACGGCGTCGGCCTTGCCGAGCAGTTCGGCGCCACGCAGCGTCAGCAGGTTCGGGTCACCGGGACCCGCGCCCACGAACGCCACGAAACCGGAGGTAGGACTATCGGCGCTCAATGGGAATGCTCCCCCATCAATCTGTCGGCCCCCTCGGCGAGCATCTCGGCCGCCAGCAGGCGACCCAGGCGATCGGCCTCCGAGGAGGGGCCGGCGGCGGACTTGCGGACCGCAGCCTGGCCGTCGAGCGAGACGACGGCGGCGGTCAGGTTCAAAGTCTGCCCGTCATCGGCGGCGAAGGCACCCACCGGAGCGGAGCAGCCTGCCTCCAAAGCGGACAGCACGGCGCGCTCGGCCGCGACCGCGGAGCGGGTCCGCGGGTCGTCGAGCACGCCGAGAAATTCGATCAGGTCGGCCCGGTCGGCCAGGCACTCGACCGCCAGCGCGCCCTGTCCCGGCGCGGGCAGCATCTCCTCGACCTCGAAGATCTGCGAGATCTCCGCGTCGCGGCCGATCCTGGTCAGGCCGGCGGAGGCGAGCACGACCGCGTCGAGCTGGCCGGAGACGACCTTGCCGATCCGGGTGTCGGCGTTGCCGCGGATCGGGACGTACTCAACGTCGGGCCGCAGCGCCCGCAGCATCGCGATGCGGCGGGGCGAGCCCGTGCCGACCTTGGCCCCGGGGGGCAGGTCGGCCAGCTTGCGCGGGCCGACCAGGGCGTCGCGGTGGTCGTGCCGGGCGGGGATGGCGGCCAGCGTGAAGCGCTCGTCGTACTTGGTCGGCAGGTCCTTGAGCGAGTGGACGGCGAAGTCGATCTCGCCCTCGACCAGCTTGTCGCGCAGCGCGCTGACGAAGACGCCGGTGCCGCCGAGCTGCGCCAGGTGTGCCTTGGTCACGTCGCCGAAGGTCGTGATGCCGACCAGCTCGATCTCCCGGCCGGTGGCCTGGGTGTAGCTGTCGGCGACCATCTGTGACTGCGTGGTCGCCATCAGGCTCCGCCGAGTCCCGAGCCGCAACGTCACAGTTCCACCTCCCTTACGGCTTCGGGCATCTTCGGATCCAGGTCGAACAACTCGCGCAGCGCTTCCGCATAATGATCGCCTCCGGGCGAGGTGGCGAGCTGTTTGACACGCACAGTGGGCTCGTGAAGGAGTTTGTCGACCACGCGCTGCACGGTCTGCGTGACCTCGCCGCGGGCCCGCTCGTCGAGTTCCGGCAGGCGCATGAGCAGCCGGCCGAGTTCGGCCTCGACGACGTCGGCCGCCTTGCTGCGCAGCGCCACCACGGTCGGGGTGACCTTGGCCGCGCGCTCGGCGTCCAGGAAGGCCGTCAGCTCCTGCGCCACGAGCTCACGCACCGTCTGTACGGCGTCGCCCTCGCGCGAGCCGATGCCCGACTCCTGGATCGTCTCCAGGTCGACCAGCGTGACGCCGGGCAGCTCGCGCACGGCCGGGTCGACGTCGTGGGGAAGCGCCAGGTCGAGGAGGAAGACCTCGCCGGTGACCATGTCCGGGGTGATGACGTGCGACCCTCCGCCGGTGCACGTGATCACAAGGTCGGCCGTGGCGAGCTCCTGGGGAACGTCGCGCAGCCCGACGGCCCGGCCGCCGACCGCCTGGGCCAGCCGTGCGCCGCGTTCGAAGGTGCGGTTGGCCACCACGATCTCGCCGGCGCCCGCGCGGGCGAGGGTGGCGGCGGCGAGCGCGCTCATCGAGCCGGCGCCGACGACGAGCGCCCGCTTGCCCTGCAGGGGGCCGAAGAAGGCGAGGCCGGCGGTGACGAGCGAGGCGCCGGCCTGGTCGATGCCGGTGTCGGTGTGGGCCCGCTTGCCCACCCGCAGCGCCTGCTGGACGAGTTCGTTCAGCGTGGCGCCGACGGTGCCGACCTTCTGGCCGAGCTTGAGCGCCTGGCGGACCTGGCCGAGGATCTGGCCCTCGCCGACCACCATCGAGTCGAGGCCGCACACCACCGAGAAGAGGTGCTCGACGGCGCGGTCCTCGTAATGCACGTACAGATGCGGCGTCAGCTCGTCGACCGGCACGCCGGAATGGACGCTCAGCAGCCTGGTGATCGCCGTCACGGCCGCGTGGAAACGGTCCACGGCGGCGTAGACCTCGACTCGGTTACAGGTCGAGACCACCATCGCTTCGGCGACGCAGACGTCCTTCTGGACGTCGAAGAGAAGTTTGGCCAGAGTGTCCCCCGACACAGACACGCGCTCGAGCATGGCCACCGGCGCTGTCCGGTGGCTGAGTCCGATCGTCAAAACACTCATTGACTGTCCACGGCCATGAGTGGCCCCCCAGCTTTGCGTTGCTCATGGAACGCAAGGATCTGCAATTCAATTGATAGGTCAACTTTACGGACATCGACGGTTTGAGGCACGGAAAGTACGACAGGAGCAAAGTTCAGGATGCTCGTCACTCCCGCGGCAACCACACGGTCGCACACTTCCTGAGCCGCCGCCGCCGGTGTCGCCAGAACCACGATCGAGACGCCCCGCCGCCCGATCACGGCTTCCAGCTCGTCGATGTGCTCCACATTCAACCCTGCGATGTCGTCGCCCACGATTTCGGGGTCGGCGTCGAGCAGGGCGGCGATCCGGAATCCGCGGGAGACGAAGCCGCCGTAGTTGGCGAGGGCGCGGCCGAGGTTGCCGACGCCGACGATGGCCACGGCCCAGTCCTGGGTCAGGCCCAGCTCCCGGGAGATCTGGTACACAAGGTATTCAACGTCGTACCCCACGCCCCGAGTGCCATACGACCCCAAATGCGATAGGTCCTTGCGGAGCTTGGCCGAGTTCACGCCCGCGGCGGTCGCCAGATCCTCGGACGAGACGGTGGCGATGCCACGCTCGGCCATCCCGTGCAGCGCCCGCAGGTACAGCGGGAGCCGTGCGACCGTCGCTTCGGGGATGCCACGGTCACGGGGCTGGGACGGGCTCTTCACGTGCGGGAGCTCCAGGGGAACGGGCGGCCTCTCGGCCGCGTCATCGGAATCGAACCGTCTTTCAGGTTAATCCCTTTGTGAACCGACGCACAAAGTCAGCACTACCGTGGACGGCATGCACGAGATCACTCTGTACGGCCGGAAGGGCTGCCACCTGTGTGACGAGGCCCGCTCCGTCATCGCCAAAGTCGCCGCCGAGCTGGGCGTCACGTGGACCGAGATCGACATCGACACCTCCGATGAGCTGCGGGAAAAGTACAACGACATGATTCCCGTCACGCTGGTGGACGGCGTCCAGCACGACTTCTGGCGCGTGTCGGAGGAACGGCTGCGGGCGGCCCTTGGCTAGCGGGCTAGAACAGGGCCGTGGGCAGGGGGACGACCTTCGCGGCGTTGACGGTCAGCTCGATGATGTTCGTGGCCAGGACCATCGCCTGCCGTTCGGCCACGAAGCGCTCGACGTGCGGCTGGCGCTGGTGGTCCTGGAAAGCGACCTCGTCGCGGTAGAGCTCGTAGACGATGCGCTGCAGGGGGGCCGACTTGACCGCGTGGCAGGCGTAGACGAGCGTGTCGGGCTCGCCGCGCCGTACCGCCTCGACGGTCTGCTCGGCCAGGCGGTCGAACATCTCGCCCGAGCCGTCCATGAGCGTGAAGACGGTCAGCAGGCCGTAGATGTTGGGCGAGGGACGCCCGCCCTGAACGGGCTGGGGAGCGCTCGGCGTGAACAGTTCGGCGCCCGGGTAGACGACGCCGGTGTTCGGCATGTTGTAGCCGTCCTGGGGCGGCTGCTGGGGGCTCGCGCTGTGGCGGCCGAACGCCTGCTCCTGCGGGAAGGCCGGTTCCTGGCCGAAGGCTTGCTCCTGGCCGTTCATGACGTAGCCGGTCGAAGGGCCCGCATCCATCGGCGCGGCGTACCCGGGGACGGGGGCGGGGTCTCCGGCGCGGTATTCGGCCACGAGGTCGCCCAGACCGGGGCTCCTGGGCCGCACGGGTTCGATCGGGGCCTGCGCCTCCATGCGGGCGGGCGTCTGCTCGGCCATGGCCCTGCGGCCGGTCGAGGGGCGGTCCCAGGCGTCGCTCTTGATGTCGGCCTCCTCGTCCTCATCCTCGTATGGCGCGAGCGGGCGCAGCACGGAGTACCAGATCGCGGCGGCGGCCACGACGAGCAGCGCGGTGGTGAAGATCCCCGGCACCGAGAAGCGCAGCGCGCCGATCAGCGCGAGCGCCGAGGGCGCGATGACCAGCGTGGCGTGCAGGTTGTCGGTGTCGTAGTCGTCCCCGCCACGCCAGCGCAGCGCGGCCAGCACCACGCAGCCCAGCAGGATGAGCCCGTCGATCACGTGCGCGCCGACCAGGGTGTAGCCGGCGATGAGCCCCCAATGGGCGGAGCCGGACGGCAGCACCTTGACCATCTCGCTGCCCTTGAGCACCGGATCGAATACGATCACCACGGCGGTCACGATCGTGAACGCGATCCCGAACAACCAGGCGAGGAACTTCGGTGGCGTCTTCTCGGTCAGTAGCTGGATGAGCCCGATGGCCATCCAGAGCGGCGCGATCAGGGATCCGGCCAGCTGATAGATCCGGAAGGTGGTCTCGCCGAAGCCGACGAGATAACCCGTGCCGACCGCGCCGAGGGCGACGCAGAGCATCGCGGCGGCGACGGTCCAGGCGATGAGCCACCCTTCGCGCTCCTCACGGAGGTTGCGGATCAAGGCACCGGTGGCGATCGCGGCGAGTAGTGCGCCGGCGAAGGCCAGGACAGCAACGAGGATCTCCATGGTGACTCCAATGCTGCCGGACGATGCCTCCCAGCCGGTAGCCGAAGAGGGAACGGGTCGGTCCACACCGTATCCGCCGATTACGGCTAGTCACGCCACCCCGAAGCGGATTGTGGAATTTCCGGTTGATTTCTAGAGTGTTCGAGCACGCCGCACCCCTTACCCCCAGGGATACCGGATGCCTGACTCGTGGCCGTTCGCCGGGCTCCTGCCGCCAGCGGTCGCTGGCAACGCCCGGACGAGCGAGCTTGCCGTGCGCGAAGAGATTCCAGATGACGTGCGCACGCTGGTGTTGCGTGCCAAGACCGGAGACACGGACGCCTTTGGCACGCTCTACGACCGCTACGTCGATCTTGTCTACCGCTACATCTACTTCCGGGTGGGCTCTCATCCGCTCGCCGAGGACCTCACCAGCGAGACATTCTTACGTGCCCTCCGCCGCGTCGCCGACTTCACCTGGCAAGGCCGCGACTTCGGCGCCTGGCTCGTGACGATCGCCCGCAACCTCGTCACCGACCACTACAAGTCCGGGCGCTACCGGCTGGAGATCACCACGGGTGAGGTGCTCGACGTCCCGATGGACGGCTCCTACATCCCGGAGAACGCGGTGGTCACGGCCATCATCAACGACCGCGTGCTGCGCGCCGTCCGAGACCTCAATCCCGAGCAGCAGGAATGCGTCGTCCTTCGCTTCCTGCACGGCCTGTCTCTCGCGGAGACCGCGTTGATCATGGGGAAGAAGAGTGGAGCGATCAAAGCGCTGCAGTTCCGTGCGATCCGGGCCCTGGCCAGGGCTCTCAAGCACGACCTGGCGTAACCTCCGCACGCGGCGCCTCGTTAGGCAGGTGTCACCACGCACGGGGGCCTCAGGGAGCAGTCATGGGTAGGGCGCGACCTCGCCGATGGCCGTTCGGAGCCACACGCAGGTCGCAGGAGCGGGTTCTCGGCCAGTTGGACGAGCTGAGCCGGGTTCCGCGCGGCGGCGGGCCCGACGGTGAGTTCCGCGAGCGCCTGCGCGCTCAGCTGACCTCGGCCGACCTCCTCATCGTCGCCGACGACACGGCCGCGGAGCCGCCCGCGCGCCCGCGCACCGGTACGGCCCGGCACGCCAAGCCGGTCAGGCGGGCGCGGGTCCGGCTGTCGTGGCCCACCCAGCTCGCCACGCTCAGCCTGGCCGTGGGCATGATGATCTCGGCGTTCGCCACCTACCGGGCGGTGCCGGGAGACACGCTCTACCCGCTCAAAAGGGCGGCCGAGCACACCCTGGTCAGGCTGAGCACCGACGACAAGGAGCGGGCCGAGCGCGAGATGGTCTCGGCCAGGGAACGCGCCGCCGAGGTGGCCGCCCTGCTCGGCGGCGCCGGCGAGGACGGCCCCCTTGTCGCGGCTACGCTGAGTGACATGGCGGAGGCCACGCGCTCGGCGATCAGCCGCCTGGAACGAGTGGAGCCGCGCTCGCCCCGCCTGGGCAGCTTCGCCGAGGAGCAGCGCGACCGGATCGAGCCGATGCTGGACCAGCTCAAGGGCCCCGAAATGGACCAGGCGAGCACGTACCTGCACTACATCGAGGGCCTGGCGGGACCCCAGTGACGCCCCGCTGAGCGCGAGGCCGCCGGCACCGGGGACGAGAAGGAGTCCGGACGGCTGCGCGAGACGGCGCGGCGGGGCGTCGCATGAACGTTCCTCCAACGGACAGAGGGCAACGATGGACTGCCCGGCTTTGCCCTTCTCGTCTGGGTAAGCTAGCTGTCCATGAGGCGGCTCCTGCGACGACGACACGAGACGGAAGCCCAAGTCGCCGGCGAGGTCGCCGCCGCGGCCGCGGTGTCGGCCGAACCCGTCGCGCCCGACCTCGAGGCGGCCGCGTTCTTCGACGTGGACAACACGATGATGCGCGGCGCCTCGATCTACCACTTCGCCAGAGGGCTGGCCACGCGCGGCATGTTCACCACCTCCGACCTGCTGAGGTTCGCCCTCGGGCAGGCCGCCTTCCGGCTGCGCGGCAACGAGAACCCCGAGCACATCGCCGTGGCCCGCGAGACCGCGCTGGCCTTCGTGGCCGGCAGCAAGGTCGACGACGTGGTACGGCTCGGCGAGGAGATCTACGACGAGGTCATGGCCGACCGCATCTGGGCGGGCACCAGGGCGCTGGCACAGTCGCACCTGGACGCCGGCCAGCGGGTGTGGCTGGTGACGGCCACGCCGGTCGAGCTGGCCCGGGTGATCGCCCAGCGCCTCGGGCTGACCGGCGCGCTCGGCACGGTCGCCGAGTCCAGCGACGGCGTGTACACCGGCCGCCTGGTGGGCGACCTGTTGCACGGCCCGGCCAAGGCCGAGGCGGTGCGCGCGCTGGCCAGGCGGGAGGGGCTGGACCTCACCCGCTGCACCGCCTACAGCGACTCGGCCAACGACCTGCCGCTGTTGTCGCTGGTCGGGCAGGCGGTGGCCATCAATCCCGACTCCGAACTGCGTGAGCACGCCAGGAAGCACGACTGGCCGGTCAAGGACTTCCGCACCGGCCGCAAGGCCACGCTGGCCGCCTTGCCGATCGCGGCCGGGGTCGGCGCGGTCGCGGGCGGCATAGCGGCCGGGATCGCCCTGCGCCGCCACTACCGCGGCAAGTAGAGGCCCCCTCAGCGCAAGAGCGACCTGCGGATCAGCCTCCTCCACGCTCGAGCGACCTGCGGATCAGCATTCCCCGCGCGCGAGCGACCTGCGGATCAGCCCCTTCAGCGCCGCGTTGACCAGTTCCGGACGCTCCAGGCCGAGCATGTGACCGGCGCCGGGCGCGACCACGAGCGTGCTGCCGGGGAGCGCGGCGGCGATCCGGCGGGCGTGCGCGGGTGGGGTGAGCCGGTCGCGCTCCCCCACCATCACCAGCGTCTCGACCCGGCTCAACGCCTCGAGCGCGGCGACCTTGTCATGCGCCATGATCGCGTGGAAGTAGCCGACCATCACCTCGGTCGGCGTCCCGGCGACCATCCTGTTGACGAAGCGCACGTGCCGGCGCCGGGGCTTGGCCCCGAACGCCGTCAGCCGGGTGACCGGCCAGTTGGTCCCGGCGCGCAGGAACCGCGGGCTGGCGTCGATGAGCGCCGCCCTGGCCTTCAGCCGGTTCAGGAGCACCGGCGCGGTCCTGCCGGCGAAGCTCTCGGCCAGCCGTCCCGAGGACGTGCTGATCAGGCCGACCCCGGCGACCCGGCCGCCGAACAGGCCGGGACGGCGGGCGGCCAGTCCCATGATGGTCATGCCGCCCATCGAGTGGCCGACGAGCACGATCGGCAGACCGGGCGGGACGGCCGCCTCGATGACCGCCTCCAGGTCGGCGGCCAGCCGTTCGATCGAGCACGGGCCGCCGGGGCCGGGCGTGGAGGCGCCGTGCCCGCGCTGGTCGTAGCTGACCAGCATGGCCTCTGCGGGGAGCGCCTCCCGTTGGTAATGCCAGCTGTGCCGGGTGAGCACCCAGCCGTGGGCGAAGACCACGGCGTAGGCGGGCGGGCCGTCCGGCTCCTTGATGTCGACGTCGATGACGGCGCCGTCGTCGGTCTCGACCGGCAGTCTCCGGCCCTGGTGCCCGCCGAGCGGCTCGGCGGATCTTCTGCGGGCGGCGATGCCCAAGGCGGCGCCGAGCAACAGCCCGGCCACGAGCGCTTTGTACCGCATGCCCGTGACTATAAGACGCAACATCCAATAACGCTATCGGAGGGAGTCGAATACCTCCTTCGCCCCGGGCTGCGACCAGGTCAGCCGATTGGGGTCGCCAGACGCGACGGCGGTGGGAACCGTGGCGAAGGACGGCTGGCTTCCGGCCAGGTTCACCGCGGTCTGATAGAGCGTCTCCAGATCCAGGTCCGTCCGGACAGCCTGCCTGGCCACGCTGACGAACTCGCGCAGCCGTACCGGATCCTTCACCACCGTCTCCCTGGCCTTCGCCAGCAGCTCCGACAGCATCTTCTGCTGGCGCTTGATGCGCTCCAGGTCGGATCCTTCGCCTATGTTCCGCAGCCGGAAGAAGCCCAGCGCCTTCTCACCGTCCAGCTTGTGGCGGCCCGCGGAGAGCGTCAGCTTCGCCTTGCTGTCGTTGATCGGCTCCGATATCCGTACCTCGACTCCGCCGAGGGCGTCGACGATCCTCTTAAACCCGTCGAAGTCCACCTCCACGGTGTGGTCGATGCGCAGGCCGGCCTCCTTCTGCAGCGTCCTGATCAGGCAGTCCGCGCCGCCCTTGTCGTAGGCGGTGTTGATCGCGGCCTTCCAGGAGGGCTGCCCGCCGCACTTCGGGATCGTGACCAGGGTGTCCCGGGGAATGTTCACCACCTTCGGATTGCCGCGGCCCGCGGGCAGGTGCACGAGCACGATGGTGTCGGCCCGCATCCCCGCGTTGCCCGGCCGGTTGTCGGAGCCGATCATCAGGATGCTGCGCGAGCTCGGGCTGCCTCCTGCCACGTCCCGGGCGCGGTTGCCCAGCAGCAGCGTCGGCACCGCCACCGCCAGCGCCGTGGCCGCCGCCGCCGCGACCAGCACCATCCCATTCCATCGCCGCCGCGGCGCGGGCCCTCCGCCCATCAGGCGCGCGCGCTGGCGCACCAGCGTGGCAGGCGGCTCCTGCTCCAGCTCCCCGCCGAAGTCGCGGAGCAACTTCAGATCGTCCATCGTCACTCCTCCTCGATCATGGGATTGGCCTCGCCGAGGGCGGCGCGCACCTTCCGCCTGCCCCGGTGGAGGCGGGAGCGCACGGTGCCGATCGGGATGTCCAGCGCCCGTGCCACCTCGTCATAGGTCAGGTCGCCCCACGCGATGAGCAGCAGCACGTCCCGGTCCTTGGCCGGCAGCTTCGCCAGCGCGGCGGCCAGCTCCGGCCGCCGCGCCTGCGCGCTGACCCCGGCCGCCACGCGGTCGGCCGGGGACTCCACGTCGCCGTCGAGCGGCGCCCGCCGCATCGCGCGGTAGCGGGCGGCCTCACGGCGGTGATGGCGGGAGACGAGCTTGGTGAGGATGCCGAACAACCACGGCCGGGCGTCGGCGTAGCTCGTGTCGTAGCTACCGCGGCGCGAGAAGGCCACCAGGAACGTCTCGCCCACCAGGTCCTCGGCGGGCTCGGGGCCCAGCCGCTTCACGACGTACCTGTAGAGCATGCCGGAGTAGCGGTCGAACAGCTCCGCGAACGCCTCCGGATCGGACCAGGACGCGCTGACGAGTGCCGCGTCAGCGGTCCTGGTGGCGGGTTGCGTGATCATCTCCGCCCTTCTGTGGGGGAATCAGTCAACGATGTCTTGCCGCAACCCGCCAGATGGGTTCACAGCTCCTTCAGGAAGCCTCCGTCGATCACGAAGTCGGCACCGGTCGTGCTGCCGGAGCGGGGCGAGACCAGCAGCGCGACGGCGTCGGCGATCTCCTGCGGCTCCACCAGGCGCCCGGTGGCCAGCCGCATCATCTCGGGCGCCGCCTGCTCGATGACGGTGGCGGTGTCCCCGCCGGTCATCCCGGCCAGAACCGCGGCGGCGCCCCCCTCCTTGGTCCACCAGGCGGTCAGGGTCGGGCCGGGCGAGACCGTGTTGACCCGGATGCCGCGCGGGCCGTACTCCTCGGACACGGCCTTGCCCACGGAGTTCAGCGCCGCCTTGGCCGCGTTGTAGTCGACGTTCATCGGCGCGGGCTGCCGCGCGCCGCCGGAGGAGACGTTGACGATCGAGCCGCCGCCGCGCTCCAGCATCAGTGGTACGGCGGCGCGCATCGCCCGGACCGCCGAGTAGAGGTTGAACTCGAACATCGCCCGCCAGTCGTCGTCACCGGGGGTGAGGAAGCCGAAGCGCGGCAGGGTGACGCCGGGCGGCGGGCCACCGGCGTTGTTGACCAGGATGTCCAGCCCGCCGAAGCGCTCGGCGGCGGTGGCGACGACGTGCGCGGGCGCCTGCGGGTCCATGAGGTCCACAGGCACGTGCACCACCTCGGCGGGAAGGTCGGCGGTCCTGGTGCGGGAGGCGGCCACGACATGCGCGCCCTCCGCGGCCAGGGTGCGGGCGACGGCCAGGCCGATGCCCTTCGACGCGCCGGTCACGACGGCCACGCGGCCGGAAAGCTGCAGGTCCACAAGGGTTCCTTTCTTGGGGTACGCCTCGTGAACACCTGGCCCGCCGTACCGGTTGCAGCTTCTTTCAGACGAACGCGTGGCCGCGCTTCAGCCGGAGCGCGTTGAGCATCTGCTGGATGACCTCGCGCACGTGGTCGGTGACGTTGAACACGACCATCGGGTCGTCGGCGGCGGCCGGCTCGTGCTCGTCGGTCCGGATGGGCTCGCCGAACTCGATCATCCACTTGGACGGCAGCGGCACCAGCCCCAGCGGCCCCAGCCAGGGGAAGAGGGGCGTGATCGGCAGGTACGGCAGGCCGAGGAGCCTGGCCAGCGTCTTCATGTCGCCGATCTTCGGATAGATCTCCTCGGCCCCCACGATCGCGGTGGGCACGATCGGCACCCCGGCGCGGATGGCGGAGGCGACGAAGCCGCCCCTGCCGAAGCGCTGGAGTTTGTAGCGCTCGGAGTACGGCTTGCCGAGCCCCTTGTAGCCCTCGGGGAAGACCCCGACGAGCTCGCCCTTGCGCAGCAGCCGGTCGGCGTCCTCGCGGCAGGCCAGGGTGTGGCCCGACTTGCGGGACAGGTGGCCGAACACGGGAAGCTGGTAGACCAGGTCCGCGCCGAGCAGCCGCAGTGCCCGCCCGGCCTCGTCGTGCAGGGCGACCTGGGTCATGAGAGCGTCGACGGGCAGCGTGCCGGAGTGGTTGGCGACCACGAGGGCGCCGCCGTCCACGGGCACGTTCCCGACGCCGGAGGTCTCCACCCGGAACCAGTGGCGGTAGAGCGGGCGGACGAGTTCGAGCAGCACCTTGTCGGTCAGCTCGGCGTCGTAGCCGAACTCGTCGACCTCGTATTCGCCGGTGAGGCGACGGCGCAGGAAGGCCAGCCCCTCGGCCAGCCGATCGGGCTCGGTCATGTGCGCGCGGCTCCAAGCCCGTGTGAGTGGAGGAAGTCGTCGAAGGCGGCGGCGGTGGTGAACTTCGGCTTCCAGCCGAGCTCGGCGACGAGCCGGTCGGAGTCGACGGCGCGGCCGTGGCACATGAGCTTGAGCTGTTCCGGCGAGAAGTCGACCAGCCCGGCCCGCCTGGCCGCCTCGCCGAGCACCCGGAAGGCGGGTGAGAGCAGCGGCAGCGAGAACCGGCCCGCCCTGCGCACGCACTGCGAGAGCAGAAGCACGCCCGCCCCGGCCACGTTGAACGTGCCGGGGTGGTCTTCTGTGGCCATCCGCCGCAGCACCTCGACCGCGTCGTCCTCGTGGACGAACTGCAGCCGAGGGTCGAAGCCGAACACCGTCGGCGCGACCGGCTGGGCGAAATACCGGGTCAGCGGTGAGTCGACGCCCGGTCCCATGAAGTTGGCGAAGCGCAGCATGGAGACGCTCACGTCGGGACGCCGCCTGGCGAAGCCGCGGACGTAGCCCTCGACCTCGGCCGCGTCCTTGGCGTAGCCGTGGCCGGGGCCGTCGTGCGGCTCCACGTCCTCGGCGAACACCGCCGGGTCCTTGGGCGAGGAGCCGTAGACCGCGGTGGTGGAGCGCACCACCACCCGGCGCACGGTCGAGGACCGCTGACAGGCGCCGAGCAGTTGCATGGTGCCGATGACGTTGTGCTCTTTCATCAGCGCCCGGCCGGTGCCCCGCGAGGGCGCGCTGACCAGGCTCATGTGGACGACCGTGTCGATGTCCGCGGCCGCGATCACCTGAGCGATGTCGGGGCTGCGGAGATCCACCCGGACGAATTCCGTCCGGCCGAGGGAACCGCCGCCGTCTCGCGCGAGCGAGGGGGGCGGGACGGTGTCCACTCCGATGACGCGGCTGATGTCCGGGTCTTGCGCCAGAACACTCGCCACCCGGGCGCCGATGTGGCGCGAGACCCCGGTGACGAGCACGGTGTGGGTCATCAGCGCCTCACAGCTGCGTACGTGCTACTTCTTGTTACGCCGCTGGATGCGCGTCTTCTTGAGCAGCTTGCGGTGCTTCTTCTTGGCCATCCGCTTGCGGCGCTTCTTGATCACAGAGCCCACGGGACCCCCAGGTACTGATAGCAAGTCTGAATCGACGTGCGAGCGCACGCCGGGTCACAGACTACCGGCGATCGGTGGTGGATCGCCCCTCGGGGGTGAGAGCCCGGCCGCCGGCCTGGCGTCCGGGCCCCTGTCCCACGACGTATTCACGGCGTGAGTGTGGCCGCGCCGCTACTCCGATTCTCATCCGGCCTCGATGTAGGCCTCTCGTAGATAGTCGTGTACGGCCTGCTCAGGCACCCTGAACGAGCGGCCGACCCGGATGGCCGGCAGTTCGCCCGAGTGCACCAGCCGGTACACCGTCATCTTGGACACTCGCATGACCGTGGCCACTTCCGCCACTGTCAGGAACTTCACCTCGCTGAGAGGTCTTTCGCCTGCACCCATCGGACGCCTCTTCCGCACGTGTTTCCGGGTTATCCCCACTGGTGCCATTGCTCACGCACGTGTACTGCCGTCAGCGTAAGTCGCGACTCCGAGAGCGCAAACCCCCTATTTTCTCAGCTCGCGGAGCAACCTGTCAGCCAAACCAGCAAAATCGCTGGCCAGCAGCCGGGCAGAGCACCTCGCCTGGACGTTGGAACTGTCCAACTTCGTACACATAAGAGTCGCCCCAGCTCCCTCAAAAGTTGGCAAAGGGACGACGAGCCTCTTGGAATGCAGGCGCGAAAAGACGGTATGGGGATGACCGAATTCGACTCAAAGGGCTCGTGTGACTCGTGTGACCAGATGATCTGTCAACGGTCCGTAATGGCGGGGAAGCACGTTGTCATCGAGCGGGACCACCACCTCGATCTTGCCCTCCGCCTCGCCCACGAACAAGGCCGGATCGTTGCTGTCGGCGAACCCGACCGTCGGGATGCCCGCCTCCCCCGCCGCGCCGGCCCACCCGTGGTCGGCGATGACGAGGTCGGGAAGCTCCTCGCCCATGTCCGCGATCATGGCGACCATGGGCGCCGGGTCGTGGGTGTGCACGAAGCCGCCCTTGTCGTCCAGCATCGCGACGTCCTGCAGGTAGCGGATCTTGCGCTTGCGGCCGAAGCCGTGCCCCCAGTAGGTCCAGCCCTCGGCGGGCGTCAGCAGCCGCGCGCCCCGCTCGGCCGCGAACCGCGCCAGCGGCAGATGTACGGCCAGCAGCCCCGTGGGGTGCCCGGTGGCGAACAGAAGGCGGGGAGAGGGCGACGACAGCGCGGCGGCGATCCGGTCGGCCATGGCGTCCAGGGCGTCGATCGTCCGCTCGGGGTCGATGGTGTCCTGGCCGGCCCGGTGGCCGGGGTCCGCGTCCACGCCGGCCGACTTGGCCATGAGCTCCAGGATGTCCCGGTAGGACCACGGCTGCGAGGTGGTCAGGCCCAGCATGTAGTGCGGGTCGCGGTTGGCCAGGGAGCTGTAGTGATCGAGGTTGTTCTCGCGGGGGGTCGCGACGTCGCCGGAGATGCGCGTGCGAACCAGGTGCTCGCGGAGTTCGTCGCGGGTCGGCACAGCTCTCCTAAGGCATCGGGTCGAGGCCGTGCAGAGGGAACACCGCGTTTCGCGTCGCCATGATCGCACGGTCAATGGGGTCCGCTGGGTCATAACCACCGGACAAGTCCCGAAATTCCGGGATTCGGCCGTCTGTCATGGTCAGCGGGGGTGTCTCCCCTGTTCGTTCCCTGACCAGGCGCTGCCACGCCTCGGGCGTCGGGGTCGCCGGGTCGACCGGGCGGCCCGCCGCCTCCGCGAGCAGGTGGGTCCACGCCCTCGGCACGACCTGGACCAGCTCGTAGCCGCCGCCACCGGTCGCCAGCCACCTGCCGCCCGCCGTCTCGTGCGCCAGCCGGTGCAGCATCGCGTAGGCCGTGCGCTGGCCGTCCAGGCTGAGCATCAGGTTGGCCAGCGGATCCAGCGCGTGGCTGTCGCAGCCGTGCTGGGTCACCAGGATCTCCGGCCGGAACTCGCGCAGCAGCGGCGGCACCACCGCGTCGAAGGCGCGCAGCCAGCCGCCGTCACCGCAGCCGGCCGGCAGCGCCACGTTCACCGCGCTGCCCTCGGCGCCCGTCTCCTCCGGCCAGCCGGTGCCGGGGAAGAGCGTGCGCGGGCTCTCGTGCAGGCTGATCGTCAGCACCCGCGGGTCGTCGTAGAAGATCGCCTGCACGCCGTCGCCGTGGTGCACGTCCACGTCCACGTAGGCGACGCGGGAGACGCCCTGGGACAGCAACCAGGCGATCGCCACCGCCGGGTCGTTGTAGACGCAGAAGCCGCTGGCCATGGCCGCCATCGCGTGGTGCAGGCCGCCGGCGACGTTCACGGCGTGCTCCGCCGTACCCTCGAAGACCGCGCGGGCGGCGGCCAGCGTCGCGCCGGCGATCAGCGCGGATGCCTCGTGAACGCCCGCGAAGGCCGGGTTGTCCGGCGTGCCCAGCCCCGCCGACAGGTCCGCGGCGCCCGCGGCCGAGACCTGCCTGACCTTGTCGATGTAGCCGCGCTTGTGGACCATCGCCAGCTCGTCGTCCGTGGCGGGGGCGCAGCCGGTCAGCTCCACCGCCTCCAGCACGCCCAGCTCGCGGGCCAGCGCCATCGTCAGTTCGACCCTGACGGGGGCAAGCGGATGCCCGGGTCCGAAGTCGTAGGAGGTCAGGGCGTCGTCCCAGATCACCCTCGCCGCACCAGACATGAGTCTCCCTCTTCGCCTTGCGCCGACGTTACCGCAGCCGGGCGCCACCGGCCCACGGCCATGATCGCCGAATCCCGTGGAGCCTCCGGCGGCGCATAAAGTCGAGGCATGCGCTTCCCCCGGCTGACCCGCTTCCTGGGCAACCCGTGGGTCCAGGACATCGCGCTGGTCGCCCCCTTCATGATCGCCGGTGGCTTCACCCTGGCCTACACCCTCGTCAGGCCGGGCCCCGTGGGCCCGCTGAGCCCTGCGCTGCTGCTGATCACCTCGCTGCCGCTGGTGTGGCGGCGGCGTCATCCCCTCGCCGTCGCCGCGCTCGTCGTCGCCCTCGACGTCACCGGTCCGTTGCTCACCGGGCCCGACAGCATCTACCTCGGCGTTCAGGCGATGATCGCGCTCTATTCGGTCGGCCGGTACCGCGCGGGCCGGGCCGTGCTGTTCACCGGGCTGGCCGCCGGGCTCGCCTACGCGACCCTCGTCACCATCAGGGACTACGACCCCGCACGGCCCTTGATGGTCATCACGGCCATCGTCTTCAGCGTGCTGATGCCGTTCTTCAGCCTCGGGATCGGGCAGTTCGTACGGCTGCGCGGCGAGCTGAAACAGCGCAGGCAGGCGGAGATGCGCGAGGAGGCCATCCGCGGCGAGCGCCGGCGCATCGCCCGCGAGCTGCACGACGTCGTCGCCCACCACCTCAGCGTGATCAACGCGCTGGTCGGCGGCGCCCGCACGGTGCTGCCGCCCGAGCCCGCCGAGGCCCGCGAGGCGCTGGAGGCCGCCGAGCAGAGCGCCAGGCAGGCGCTGTCGGAGATGCGTCAGCTCCTCCAGGTCCTGCGCGCCGACACCGCCGACGGGCCCGACGCGGCCACCGGCGTCGGCGCCTCCCGCCTGCCCGAGCTCATCGAGAAGTCCGGCAACGCCTCGCTGCGCGTGCACGGCGAGCCGGTGCACCTGCCCACCGCCATCGACCACGCCGTCTACCGAGTCGTCCAGGAGGCGCTCACGAACACCCGCAAACACGCGCCTGGCTCGCGCGCCGGGGTACGGCTGGCCTACCTGTCCCAGGCCGTCGAGGTCGAGGTCGTGGACGACGGCTCGCCGGTCAAGAGCGCGGCCGCCGGTTCCGGGTTCGGACTGGGCGGCATGGCCGAGCGTGTGGCACTGTGTGGCGGTCGTCTGGAGACCGGGCCGCGCCCCCGTGGCGGGTTCCGGGTGTACGCGCTGCTTCCGTTGGAGAGGGCATGATCAGGGTGTTACTGGTCGACGACCAGGCGCTGGTGCGCACCGGGTTCCGGCTCATGCTCAACGCCCAGCCGGACATGGAGGTCGTGGGCGAGGCCGGCGACGGCGAGGAGGCCGTCGCGCGCAGCCGCGAGCTCCGCCCCGACGTCGTGCTCATGGACCTCCACATGCCCGTCCTGGACGGCGTCGCCGCCACCGAGCTGATCACCGCCGAACTGCCCGGCACCCGGGTCCTCGCGCTCAGCACCTTCGACCTGGACGAGAACGTCCTCGCCGCGCTCCGGGCCGGGGCCGGCGGCTTCCTGCCCAAGGACATCTCCCCCGAGGAGCTCGTCGAAGGCGTCAGGGTCGTGCACCGGGGCGAGTCCGCCGTCGCCCCGCGCCTGCTCACCAGGCTCATCGGCACGTTCGTGCGCGCCGTCAGGACCCGCCCCGCCCCGGCGGTCCTGCCCGAGCTGACCGACCGGGAGCGCGAGGTGCTGGTCCACATCGCCAAGGGCCGCTCCAACCCGGAGATCGCCGAGCGGCTGGACGTCTCCCCCTCCACCGTGAAGAACCACGTCACGAGCGTGTTCGGCAAGACAGGGGTACGCGACCGGGCCCAGGCGGTGATCCTCGCCTACGAAGCGGGCCTGGTCAGCCCCGGGGAGTAGGAGCACGATCCCAGACGGGCGGCCGGGAAACAGTTCTCGGGCAGGACGCCCTGCCGCGATCCGCCCGACACCCTTGAACCATGACCTCCATCAAGGCTACGGACCTCACCAAACGCTACGGCCAGACCACCGCGGTCGCCGGTCTGTCGTTCACCGTGGAGCCCGGGCAGGTGACCGGCTTCCTCGGGCCCAACGGCGCCGGAAAATCGACCACCATGCGCATGATCCTCGGTCTTGACCATCCCAGCGGAGGCTCCGTGGTCGTGGACGGCGTGCCGTACCACCAGCTCAAGCACCCGCTGCGCAGGATCGGCGCGCTCCTCGACGCCAAGGCCGTGCACGGCGGGCGCAGCGCGCGCAACCACTTGCTGGCCATCGCCCAGAGCAACGGCCTGCCCGCCTCCCGGGTCGAGCAGGTCCTGGAGACCGTCGGCCTCAGCCAGGTGGCCAGGCGCCGCATCGGCGGCTTCTCCCTCGGCATGTCCCAGCGCCTCGGCATCGCCGCCGCGCTGCTCGGCGACCCGGAGATCCTCCTCTTCGACGAGCCGGTCAACGGCCTCGACCCCGACGGCATCCTGTGGATCCGCACCTTCATGCGCAAACTCGCCGCCGAAGGGCGCACCGTCTTCGTCTCCAGCCACCTGATGAGCGAGATGGCCCAGACGGCCGACCACCTCATCGTCATCGGCAAGGGCGAGCTCATCGCCGACACCAGCATGTCGGAGTTCATCGGCCGCAGCTCCCAGGGCTTCGTGCGGGTGCGCTCGCCCCGGCTCGCGGAGGTGGCCCAGCTGCTCAAGACCGGCGAGCTCCACCACGACCACCTGCGCGTGACCGGCCTGGAGCCGCTGGAGATCGGCACGCTCACGGCCCGCGCCGGCCTGCCGCTGGAGGAGCTCACCTATGTCCAGCCCACGCTGGAGGCCGCCTACATGGAGCTGACCAAGGACAGTCTGGAGTACACCTCATGATCGACGTGATGCGGTCCGAATGGACCAAGCTCCGCAGCCTGCGCTCCACGGTGTGGACGCTCGCCTCCGCCTTCGTCATGATGGTCGGGCTCGGCGGCCTGGTCACCGCGGTCACGGTCGCCAACGCCTCCGCCGACGCCCAGGCCGGCCCGGCCGGCGCCGTGCAGCTGGCCACCGTCGCCCTCCCCTTCGCCGCCATCGCCATGGCGACCCTGGGCGTGCTGGTCATCTCCGGCGAATACCGCACCGGCATGATCCGGACCTCGCTGCAGGCCGTACCCCAGCGCCTGACCCTCCTGTACGGCAAGGCCGCCGTGTTCACCGTGGCCGCGGTGGTGGTCGGCCTGCTGTCGGCCTACACGGCCTTCTTCGTGGCCCAGATCATCCTGGCGACGAAGGACCTGGACGCCTCGCTGGGCGACCCGGGGGTGTTGCGGGCCGTCACCGGGACCGGCCTGTACCTCGCGGCCAGCGGCATGTTCGGCCTCGCCCTGGGCTCGGTGATCCGGCACACGCCCGGCGCGATCGTCACCGCCATCTCGCTGACGCTCGTCCTGCCCCAGCTCACGACCATCCTGCCCGGCGCGTGGGGGGAGACGGTGGCCAAGTTCTTCACCTCCAACGCCGGCCTCCAGGTCACCTATGTCAACCCCCGGCCGGAGTGGCTGGAGCCCTGGGCCGGGTTCGGGGCGTACCTCGCCTGGGTGGTCGTCACGCTGCTGGCCGGCTCCGTGCTCCTGCGCCGCCGCGACGCCTGATCCACCGGGCGGTGCCGCGCTCGCGTGTCAGCCGCCGTGTCAGCACCACGACGGCCCCGTATCAGAGGGGTCGTCGAAGGTAGCGGACATGAACGGTTCAGCGATCGCGGCCACGGGGCTGCGGAAGGCGTACAAAGACAAGATCGTGCTGGACGGCGTCGACCTGAACGTCCGGACCGGCACGATCTTCGCGCTGCTCGGGCCCAACGGCGCGGGCAAGACGACGACGGTGAACGTGCTGACCACGCTGCTGACGCCCGACGCGGGCAAGGTGGTCGTGGCCGGGCACGACGTGGTCACGCAGACCAGGGCGGTGCGCGCGGCGATCGGCGTCACCGGGCAGTTCTCGTCGGTGGACGACCTGCTCACCGGCGAGGAGAACCTCCTGCTGATGGCCGATCTGCTGCACCTGCCCAAGGCGCAGGGCAAGGCCATCGCCCGCCGGCTGCTCGAGCGCTTCGAGCTGGTGGAGGCGGCGGGCAAGCCGGCCGCCTCCTACTCCGGCGGCATGCGCCGCAAGCTGGATCTCGCCATGACCATGGTCGGCAAGCCGCAGATCATCTTCCTGGACGAGCCCACGACCGGACTCGATCCGCGCAGCCGCCGCACGATGTGGGAGATCATCCGGGAGCTGGTCGCCGACGGGATGACCATCTTCCTGACCACCCAGTACCTCGAAGAGGCCGACCAGCTCGCCGACCGCATCGCGGTGCTCGACCAGGGCCGGCTGGTGGCCGAGGGCAGCGCCGCCGAGCTCAAGCGCCGGGTCCCCGGCAGCCACGTGCGGCTGCGCTTCAGCGATCGGCCCGCGCTCGACCTCGCCGCCCGCGTGCTGCCCGAGTCCGCCAGGGACGACGACGAGCTGACCCTGCGGGTTCCCGGCGACGGCGGGGTGCGGTCGCTGCGCGCGCTGCTGGATCGGCTGGACGCGCACTTCATCGAAGCCGAGGAACTGTCGGTGCACACACCGGATCTGGATGACGTCTTCCTGGCCCTCACCGGTCACGCACGCACGGAGGTTACCGCCCGATGAATGCCGTCTCTGCCACCCTGACCGACTCCGCGACCATGCTGCGGCGCAACTTCCGGCACACGATGCGCAACCCGCTGGCCCTGTTCAACGGCATCATCATGCCGCTGGTGCTGATGTTCCTGATGATCTACATCTTCGGTGACGCGTTCAGCGTCGGCGTCAACTACGCCGACTACGTGACGCCGGGGCTGATCCTGACGACCATCTGCTACGGGGTCGGCCCCACCGCGACCGCGGTGAACTCCGACATGACGACCGGGTTCATCAACCGGCTGCGCGTCATGCACGTCTCCCGGGCCGCGGTGCTGAACGCGCACGTGATCGCCACCATGTTGCGCAGCCTGGTGGCCATCGCGTTCATCATCGGGGTCTCGTTCCTGATGGGCTTCCGGCCGTCGGCGAACCTTCCGCAGTGGCTCGGCGTGATCGGCATCATCGTCCTGGCGGTCCTGGCGATCGGCTGGCTCACCGTCGCGTTCGGCCTGGCGGCCAAGACGCCGGAGAGCGCGGGTTTCGCCGCCGTCCCGCTGATGCTGCTGCCGTTCCTGAGCAGCGCGTTCGTGCCGGCCGACAAGATGGGCGCGGGTGCGCGGCAGTTCGCCGAATACCAGCCGTTCACCCCGATCATCGAGACCCTGCGCGGGCTGCTGAGCGGCACGCCCTCGTGGAGCTCGGCCATCACGGCGATCGCCTGGTGCGTCGGGCTGGCCCTGGTCGGCTACCTGTGGGCGCGCACGTCGTTCGCGAAGCGGGCGTGATCAGCGAAGCTCAGGGTGAGCCACGTGGCAACCGCGATCTACGACCCGAGCGTGGCCTCGGCCAGTTCCCGCCAATCCCGCTGCCCGCCCTCCCGCATCGCCTCGGTGAACCCCGGTTCACCGAGGCGATCGCGCGTGTCCGCGGCGATCCTGGAGGCGTCCAGCTGCGAACGGTCCGGCGTGCCGCGCACGGTGTCGCTCGCCCCGAGCAGCCGCGCGGCCTGCTCATACTGCCCCTGACGGAGCGCGAGATCCGCGATGCCGATCAGCACCTGGGCGATCAGCGGCGGATGCGTGCTCTCCGTGGCCGCGCGGAACGCCTCGCTCCGATAGGCGCGGGCCTTCTCGAGATCCTCGGCGAGGTAGCCGTACATGTCGTTGGCGGCGGCGTGGACGAACGCGCCCAGTTCCCCGTTGTCCAGCATCGCCAGCACGGTGGCCAGGTGCCGGTGGGCCTGGTCCGGTTCGCCGCGCCAGCGCGCCAGCCTCGCCTTCGACAGCGATAGCTCCGCCAGCGCGTCCGGCCAGGTGATCCCGTCCGCCCACCGCTCCGCCTCCGCCATGGCGGACGCGCTGGCCGCCTGGTCGCCCATCAGCCAGTACAGCTGAGCCTGCCGCGCCCGCGTGATGGCCACGTCCTCGGTCGAGCCCAGCTCGGTCAGCGCGACGACCGCCTCATCGAAGTACTCAACCGCACGGGCGAACTCCCCGCGCATGGCCAGCCGATCGGCCAGGAAGCCCAGCGCCAGCGAGATCCCCCACCGGTCACCCAGCGTGCGGCTCTCGGCCAGGGCGGTCTCGGCGTCGGTGTCCACGTCGGTCTCGTCGCCGCCGAGCGTGAGCCGCAACCGGCCACGGGCCAGCCTGGCCTGCGCGCGGACCCACGGATCGTCGGCGACGACGAGCGCGTCGAACGCGGGCAGGAACTCCTCCGGCCCCTTCAGCATCGCCGCCAGCGGCGCGACGAACCCGAGCAACGGATTGCGCGACCCGCTGCGCTGGGCGAACCGGTGTGCTCCCTCGATCCACTCCCGCGCCTGGTACTGATCGCCGCCGACGCCGGAGCTCACGAACACCGCCGCCTGGGTGTAGGCCAGCGCCCGCACGTCATCGGGCACCTCGCCCGGCAGCGAGGAGGCCGCGATGCTCAGCTCCGTGCCCTCGCCCCGGCGCCCGCTGAGGAAGTAGTACCAGCCCACGGCCCCGAGCAGCCGCATCGCCTCCGCCGCCCAGCCCGCGGCGATCGCCCCGCGCAGGGCCGTACCGATGTTGTCGTGCTCGGCCTCGAGCGTGGCCAGCCACGTCAGCTGCTCGGCCGTGCGCAGGTACGGATCAGCCGTCTCGGC
This sequence comes from Nonomuraea typhae, assembly GCF_009760925.1. Lineage (GTDB taxonomy): Bacteria > Actinomycetota > Actinomycetes > Streptosporangiales > Streptosporangiaceae > Nonomuraea > Nonomuraea typhae. The sequence continues at coordinate 438,729 of NZ_VRLV01000005.1, read as the reverse complement.
CAGCTCGGTGAAGTAGGCGAGGTGGGCCCGGCGCGCCGACTCGGTCTCCCCGGCTTCGGCGAGCCGGTCGTCCGCGTACTCCCGGATGGTGTTGAGCATGCGGTACCGCGGCAGCCCCTCGCCGTCGGCCAGCAGCAGCGACTTCTCGATCAACGCGGTCAGCAGGTCGAGCACCGGCTCCCCCGCCGCCTCCGCGTCCTCGCACACCCGCTCGGCCGCCTCCAGGCTCACCCCGCCGGAGAACACCGACAGCCGCCGCAGCACCCTGCGCTCGTCCTCGGACAGCAGGTCCCAGCTCCAGTCCACGACCGCGCGCAGCGTCTTGTGGCGCGAGAGCGCCGTACGGCTGCCGCCGGTCAGCAGCTGGAACCGGTCGTCGAGTCGGCGGGCCAGCTGATCGACGGACATCGTGCGCAGCCGTGCCGCGGCCAGCTCGATCGCCAGCGGCATCCCGTCCAGCGCCCGGCAGATCCGCGCCATGGCCGCCAGCGTGGGCGCATCGGAGCCGATGTTCTTGCGCACGAGCTCGGCGCGGTCGCGCAGCAACCGCACCGCGGGCGAGGAAGCGATCTCGGCCGGGTCCGCCGCGTTCGCGGGCAGCGCGAGCGGCTCGACCTGCCACAGCACCTCCCCGGTGATGCCGAGCGGCTCCCTGCTCGTGGCCACGATCCGCAGCCTGCGGCACTCCCCGAGCAGCCGATCCGCGAATGCCGCGGCCTCCTCGATCACGTGCTCGCAGTTGTCCAGGATCAGCAACATCGCGCGCTCCCTGAGCACGGCGATCAGCTGGTCCATCGGCTCTCCGGCCCGCGCGTCACCGAGCAGTGCCTGCTCACGCAGGCCGATCGCGGTCAGGGCGGCCTGCGCCAGGTCGCCGCCGACCGGCACCGAGGCCAGTTCGACCAGCCACGCGCCGTCCGGCAGCTCGGCCAGCATCGTCCGCGCGGTCTCCGTGGCCAGTCTCGTCTTGCCGGTGCCGCCCGGTCCCGTCAGGGTGACCAGCCGGTGCCCGATGGCCAGAACGGCGACCGCGGCGACGTCGGTGTCCTTGCCGACGAAGCTCGTCAGCTCGGCGCGCAGGTTCGTCCTGCGATTCTCCGCCCGTTCGCCCAGTTCGCCGCGCAGCAACGCGGTGTGCAGCGCCGACAGCTCAGCCGACGGGTCGGCGCCCAGTTCGTCGGCGAGCCGCTCCCGCGTCCGCTGGAACAACGTCAGCGCCTCGGCCTCACGCCCTGCCTCGGCCAGGGCCCGCATCAGGGCCGCCACGAACCCCTCGCGCAGCGGATAGGCGGCCACCAGCTCGGTCAGCTCGGACACCAGCTCCGAGCCGCGGCCCAGGCGGATGTCCGCGGCCACCCGGTCTCCGAGCACGGCGACGTGCAGCTCGTCCAGCCGCGCCACCGCGGCGTCGAACACCTCACTGTCGTGCAGGGCGATGTCGGCCATGGCCTTGCCGCGCCACAACGCCAGCGCCGAGCGCAGCAGTTCCGCCTTCTCCGCGGGCTCGGCGGCACGGGCCTGACCGACCAGGTGCTCGAACCGGCTCACGTCCACGGCGTCGCGGTCCACGGCCAGGCGGTACCCGCCGGAGTCCGCCTCGATCACACCGTCCGGCAGCACCCTGCGCAGCCTGGACACCAGCGCCTGCACGGCGTTGACCTCGTCGGCGGGCGGCTGCTCCCCCCAGATCCAGTCCACGAGCCGCGCCCGCGAGACGATCCGGCCGGGTTCGAGGGCGAGCGCGGCCAGCAACGCGCGCAGCCGTCCCCCCGGAACCTCCACAACATCCCCGTCAAGGTTCCGGACCTCGAACGGCCCGAGCAATCCGACTCGCATGCAGGCAATTGTGCCGGACCGAAACGACGACCCACGACCAACGCCCCCACCAAGGCTATTCGGCGCGGAGCGCGGTGACGGGGTCGAGCTTTCCGGCCCGGCGGGCGGGGGCGACGCCGAAGAAGACGCCCACGCCCGCTGATACGCCGAAGGCCAGGGCCAGCGACCACAGGGTGACGGAGGCGGGGACCGGGGTGAAGGTGTCGATGGCCAGGGAGCCGCCCACGCCGAGGAGGATGCCGATGGCGCCGCCGATGGTCGTCAGCAGGACGGCCTCGATGAGGAACTGGCGGAGGATGTCGCCTTGCCGGGCGCCCAGGGCCTTGCGCAGGCCGATCTCCCGGGTGCGCTCGCGGACGCTGACCAGCATGATGTTGGACACACCCACCCCGCCGACCAGCAGGGAGATGCCGGCGATGGCCGCCAGGACGCCGGTCAGCATGTTGATGACGGTGCCGATGGTGCCGAGGAGCTGCGTCTGGGTGACGGCGGAGAAGTGCTCGCCGGGGTAGCGGTCCACGAGGGCGTCCACCACCTTGTGCTGGAGGGGTTCGATCTCGTCCGGGCCGGAGGCGCCGACGGCCATGCCGTTGATGCGCGGGATGCCGAGCAGGCGCTGGGCGGTGGTGACCGGCATGTGGATCTCCTGGTCGCGGGCCACGCCGAAGGCGGAGCCCAGCGGCCCGTACACGCCGACGACGCGGAAGCGGGCGCCGGAGATCGTCACCTGGCGGCCCAGGGGGTCGATGTCGCCGAAGAGCTTCACGGCGACTTCCGAGCCCAGCACGGTGACGCGGCGGCGGGTGTCCACGTCGGTCTCGCTGAGATAGCGGCCCTTGGCCAGGGGGCGGGCGAAGATGTTGGGGAGGTTCTCGTCGGTGCCGATGATCGTGGAGAACGTCTCGGCCCTGCCGACCCGCACGGTTTCGCCCGACTGCAGGGACACCGTCACCTTGCCCGGATCCCCGACCACCCGGCGCACGTAGGCGACGTCGGTGAGGTCGAGGCGGCTCTGCGTGGGGGCGGCGCCCATGTTCAGCCGGCCGGGGACGATCAGGATGATGTTGCTGCCCAGGCCGGAGATCTCCCGCTCGACGGTGTCCTTCGCCCCGGTGCCCACCGAGACCAGGATCACGACCGACAGGACGCCGATGATCACGCCCAGCATGGTGAGCAGGCTCCGCATCCGGTTGACCCGTAATGCCTCCAAGGCCATGCCGAACGCCTCGCGCCCTCTCACCGGTCCTCCTCACGAGCAGTGGCGGTGTCGGCTTCGATGCGGCCGTCGCGGACGTGGATCTGCCGGCGGGCGTGGGCGGCGACGTCCTGCTCGTGGGTGACCAGGACGATGGCGACGCCGCTGCCGGCGTTGAGGCGGTCGAGCATGGCCATCACCTCGGCGCCGTTGCGGGTGTCGAGGTTGCCGGTGGGCTCGTCGGCCAGCAGCACCTTCGGCTCGCCGACCAGTGCCCGGGCGATGGCCACGCGCTGTTGCTCCCCGCCGGACATCTGGGAGGGGCGGTGGTCCAGGCGGTGGCCGAGGCCGACGGCCTCCAGCGCGGCTCGCGCCCGCTCGCGGCGTTCGGTACGGCCCACGCCCCGGTACACCAGGGGCAGCGCCACGTTGTCCAGCGCCGACGTGCGGGCCAGCAGGTGAAAGGACTGGAAGACGAAGCCGATGGTCCGGTTCCTGAGCTCGGCCAGCTCGGTGTCGGACAGGCCGGACATCTCCACGCCGTTGACCCTCAACTGCCCGGAGGTCGGCCGGTCCAGGCAGCCCAGCAGGTGCATGAGCGTCGACTTGCCGGATCCGGAGGGGCCGACGATGGCGGCGAACTCCCCTTGGCCGATCCGGAGCGAGACACCGCGCAGCGCCTCGACGGCCACGCCTTCGAGCTGGTAGCTCCGCGTGAGCTCAACCGCCTCCAACGCCGCCGGCCCGGCGCCCGCCGCAGGTTCCGCTGTCATGACAACTGCTGGCCTTGCCGTACCGAGTCCGCGCCCTTGACGACCACACGCTCGCCGACCGTGAGGCCGCTGAGGACCTCCACCACCGCCTCGCCCTGGGCGCCCAGCTTGACCACGCGCCGCTGGGCGGCCCCGTTCGCGGTCGCGGCCCAGACGACGCTTTCGCGGCCGCTGGTCACGATGGCCGAGGCGGGGACGGACACGGCGGCGGGCGATTCGCGGACGATCAGGCGGGCGACGGCGCTCATGCCGGGTTTGGGGGCGGGGGCGGCGGTCGAGTCGTCGAAGGTTCCCGGCCCCAGGGTCAGGCGGACGGGGTAGCTGACGCCGCCGGTGCTGGACTGCAGGGGCGTGACCCCGATGCCGGCGACCTTGGCGGTGTAGGTGGCTCCGGGGACGGCGTCCAGTTCGACCTCGGCCTTGGCGCCGGGCTTCACCAGCAGGATGTCGGTCTCGTCGATGTCGGCGGAGAGCGTCAGCTCGGAGATGTCGGTGACGGTGACGATGGTGTCCCCGGCGGAGACGGGTACGCCGGCCGCGACCGTGGTGCCGCCGGTGGAGGGCGTGGCGGGAAGGGCGGCACCGCCTCCGCCGGGGATCTGGCTCAGGAGACCGCCGAGCGCCGCGGAGCCGCCGGAGCCGGAGCCCGAGGCGCGGCCCAGGGTGATCACGCCGGAGAACGGGGCCTTGATGGTGAGCGCGTCCACGGTGCCCTTGGCGACCTTCACCGCGGCCTTCGCCTGGGTCAGCGAGGCGGCCTGAAGGGAGGACATCGACGCGCTGAGGCCGCTGGTGGTCTGGGAGAGCACCTGGGAGACGGTCCGTCCTAACTGGGCGGTGATCCCGGCCAGCGCCTTGGTCTGGGCGCGGTACTGGGTCCGGGCGAGGTCGACGGCCTCGAGCACCTGCTTGCGCAGCCGGAGCTCGCGGATCTTCCTGGCCTCGCGCCGGGCCTGGGCGAAGTGCGCGAGCACCTTGCGGTCGAGCGCGGAGGTGTCGAAGGCGGCCAACTGAATGCGGGGCACGCCGATGGACGGCATGCGCGCGGGGCGGGCGGCCTTCTTGGCCTGGGTGAGCTGGTCCTCGGCCTGGGGAGAGCGGATCTTGGCGAGGATCTGGCCCTTCTTCACGGGTTCGCCGTCGCCGACGTACAGCTTGGCGATGGTGCCCTGGGCGGGGGCGCGCAGGGCTGCGGTGGCGCGGGCGCCGATCGTGGCCGGGGCCTCGACGACCTCGGTGACGGGCGCGCGCCTGACTTCCGCGAGCTGTACGGCGGGCGGCACGTCGGCCGCGCAGCCGGTCAGGACGAGAAGGACGAGCAGCGGGGGGATTCCGCGACGGATCGTCACCCCATCCATCGTAGGCACGCCCCCGTCGGGGTCGCAGGCGACGTCCGGCTAAGCAGCGTTTCCGGTCACCCGGCGGCCAGTTCCCTGCCCCGGTCGCGGGCCGCCTCGATGGCGGCCAGGAAGGCGGCGCGCACGCTGTGGCGCTCCAGTTCGGCGATGGCCGCGATCGTCGTGCCGCCCGGGCTGGTGACCGCCTCGCGCAGGATGACCGGGTGCTCGCCGGAGTCGCGCAGCATGATGGCGGCGCCGACGATCGACTGGGTGACCATGTCGAGGGCCGCCGCGCGCGGCATGCCGAGCAGGATGCCCGCGTCCACCATGGCCTCGACCAGGTAGAAGAAGTAGGCGGGGCCGCTGCCGGACAGCGCGGTGGCGGCGTCCTGCTGCGACTCGGGGATGCGCAGGACCTTGCCGACCGGCTTCAGGAGGTCCTCGGTGCGCCGCAGGTGCTCCTCGCCGGCGTGCGCGCCGGCCGAGATGACGCTCATGGCCTCGTCGAAGCGGATCGGCGTGTTGGACATGACCCTGACCACCGGCACGTCCACACCCAGGCGCTGCTCGACGAAGGCGGTGGTGATGCCGGCCGCGGCCGAGATGACCAGCCGGTCGTCGGGAACGTAGGGGGCGATCTCCGCCAGGAGCGTCGCCATGTCCTGCGGCTTGACGGCCAGGATGAGGGTGTCGGCCGTCTTGGCGGCCTCGGCGTTGGAGACCGTCTGCACGCCGTAGGTGTCGCGCAGCGCCTGGGAACGTTCCGGGCGGCGGGTCGTGGCCACGACGTCACCGGGCTTGAACCCGGCCCGCAGCAGCCCCGACAGCAGCGCCTCGCCCATCTTGCCCGTGCCCAGAATCGCGATCATGTCAGCCTCTCCGAGGGTAGGCAGACAGCCTATCTAGCTTCGCGAGAGCAGGGATCGGGCGAAGAAGGCGAGGTTCGCCGGGCGCTCGGCCAGGCGGCGCATGAGGTAGGGATACCAGTCGGCGCCGAACGGCACGTACACGCGCACCTGGGCGCCGACCCCGGCCAGCCGCTCCTGCTCGGCGGGACGCACGCCGTACAGCATCTGGTACTCGAAGGCGGTGGCGTCGCGCCCGTTGAGCACGGCCAGCGCGGCGGCGATCTCGATGAGGCGCGGGTCGTGGGTGGCGACCATGGGGTAGCCGGTCCCGGACATGAGGATCTTGAGGCAGCGCACGAACGAGCGGTCGATCTCCCGGGCGGAGGTGTGGGCGCCGGGCGCGGTGTAGGCGCCTTTGCACAGCCGTACGCGGGCGCCGTCGAGGCGGGCGCAGCGCTCGGCGGCGTCGCGCAGGTACGCCTGGACGACGATGCCGACGTCGGGGTGTTCCTTGCGCAGGGTGGCGTGGACGGACTGCAGCCCGGGGATCGTGTCGTGTTCCTCGGCGTCGAGCGTGAGCGTGATGCCGCGGCCGGTGACGGCGTCGCAGATCGTGGCGGCGTTGTCCAGGGCGAGCTGCTCCGACAGCCGCAGGCCGAGCGCGGTCAGCTTGACCGAGACGTCGGCGCCGGGCGGCAGCCGGTCGAGCAGGGCGAGGTAGGCGTGGACGGCGTTCTCGGCCTGCGCCCGGTCACGCACCTCCTCCCCCAGGTGGTCGACCGTGACCAGCAGCCGCCGGTCGGTCAGCTCGGTGACGACCGCGCCGATGTCGTCGGCGACGTAGCGCCGGACCAGTTCCCTGGTCAGGCGGGAGGAGGAGACCACACGCTCGGCGCGGTCACTTGTGGAGGCGGCGATGAGAGCCCGACGAAGCACGCCCATCACCCTAACTTCCGCCCCCGTGAACCTGGGCACGATCGCATCCGTCGAAGGGTTATGCGGACAATCCTCCTGGCTGGATGCCTGGTTCTGGCAACGAGTTGCGGTACGGCGACGCCGCCCCAGAATCTGGCCAGCTCCAAGGTCGCCACTCTGACCTCGGGGCCGGTGACGCAAACCCCCACCAAGGGCCCGGAGCCGGTGAAACCCATCGGCAACACGATCAACACCCGCAAGATTCCTTACCTGAAGGCCAAGGCATACGACCGCGGCAGGAAGATCAGGCTCACCTGGTGGTCGGGCGTGGCTCCCTGCACGGTGCTCGACCGGGTGGAGGTGAAGGAGTCCGGCAGCAGGGTCACGATCACCCTCTACGAGGGCACGGACCAGAAGGCCCAGAACGTCGCCTGCATCGAGATCGCCATCCAGAAGACGACGACCGTCAAGCTCAAGACCCCGCTGGGCAAGCGCAAGATCGTCGACGGCGCAAAGCTCAAATAGGCAGTAAAAGCTTAAACAAGCAGGAAAATGTCCAGAAGAGGACATCCCCAGTGACTTCCGCTTCATTCATTGCGTAGATCAAGACAAAACCCGGTCACTGGGGGGTTCTCTTGAAACGGCTCTTACGCACCCTGACGTCCCTGCTCTTACTCATCGCCGGCGTGGCCGCGCTCACCGCGACACCCGCACAGGCCCTGCCGGCGCAGTTCCAGAAACAGGTCGTCTTCAGCGGCCTGACCCGCCCCACCAACGTCGAGTTCGCCGCCGACGGCCGCGTCTTCGTGGCCGAGAAGAGCGGCATCATCAAGGTCTACGACTCCCTCGCCGACACCACCGCGACCGTCTACGCGGACCTGCGCACCCAGGTGCACAACTTCTGGGACCGCGGCCTGCTCGGCATGGCGCTCCACCCGTCCTTCCCCGCCGACCCCCGGCTGTACGTCCTGTACTCCTACGACGCCGTCCCAGGTGGGACCGCTCCACGATGGGGTACGGCCGGCGCCACCGACGACCCGTGCCCCACCCCGCCCGGCCCCACCGGCGACGGCTGCCTGATCACCGGCCGCCTGTCGGTCATCTCCCCGACCGGCGCGGAAACGCCCCTGATCACCGACTGGTGCCAGCAGCACCCCAGCCACTCGATCGGCGACCTGCAGTTCGGCCCCGACGGCATGCTGTACGCGACCTCCGGCGACGGCGCCAGCTTCAACTTCGCCGACTACGGCCAGGACAACCTGCCCGCCTCCGACATCACGCCGGACAACCCGTGCGGCGACCCGCCCTCCCCGGTGGGCACCGCGCTGACGCCGCCGGCCGCCGAGGGCGGCGCGCTGCGCTCCCAGGACATCCGCACCACGGGCGACCCGGCCGGCCTCGACGGCACGATGATCAGGATCAACCCGGACACGGGGGCGGCGGCGCCCGGCAACCCCAACGCCGCCAGCCCCGACCCGAACGCCGCCAGGATCGTCGCCACCGGCCTGCGCAACCCCCTCCGCCTGACCAACCGCCCCGGCACCGCGGAGATGTGGACGGGCGAGGTCGGCTGGAACACCTGGGAAGAGGTCAACCGCGTCGCCGCGCCCACCTCAGGGGTGACGAACTTCGGCTGGCCCTGCTACGAAGGGCCCAACCGGCAGGGCGGCTACGACGCGCTCAACCTCACCCTGTGCGAGAACTTCTACGCGGCAGGCCCGTCCGCGCACGCCGCGCCGTACTTCACCTGGAACCACAGCACCCGGCCGGCGCCCAACGACCCGTGCCCGACCGGCCTGTCCGCGTCCACCGGCGTGGCCTTCTACGAGGCCGGGCCGTACCCGCCCGCCTACGACGGCGCGCTGTTCGTCTCCGACTACGCCCGCGCGTGCATCTGGGTCATGACCAAGGGCGCGAACGGCCTGCCGGACCCGGCCACGATCCAGACGTTCGACAACGGCGTCGTCGTGGTCGACCTGGAGACCGGCCCGAACGGCGACCTGTTCGCGGTGGACTACAACGCCGGCACGATCGTGCGGTACCTGTACAACAACACCCCGCCGACGGCGGCGATCACGGCCAGTGCCACCTCCGGCGACGCCCCGCTCGCGGTGACCTTCTCCGGCACCGGCTCCGGCGACCCCGACGGCGACCCGCTCACCTACGCGTGGGACCTGGACGGCGACGGCGAGCTCGACGACTCCACCTCGGCCACCCCGTCGCACGCCTACACGCAACCGGGGTCGTACGTGGTCCGGCTACGCGTGAGCGACGGCAGAGGCGGCCAGGGCGACGCCACGGTCACGATCAACGTGAGCAACACCCCGCCCACGGCCGCGATCACCAGCCCGACGTCCGCCAGGACCTGGGCGGTCGGCGAGACGGTCACCTTCTCCGGCACCGGCACGGACGCCCAGGACGGCACGATCCCCGGCTCGCGCATGCGCTGGTCGCTGATCCTGCACCACTGCCCCGGCGGCTGCCACGAGCACGAGATCACCACGTTCACCGGGACCGGCGGCTCGTTCCAGGCGCCCGACCACGAGTACCCGTCACACCTGGAGCTCAAGCTCACGGTGACGGACGCGCACGGCCTGACCGACACCAAGAGCGTGCTGCTGCAGCCGAAGACGGTGAACCTGACCTTCCAGACCAGCCCGCCGGGCCTGCTGCTCGGCTTCAACGCCGAACAGACGGTCGCCCCGTTCACCCGCACGGTCATCGTCGGCTCGAGCGTCAGTGTCTCGGCGCCCTCGCCCCAGGGTGACCAGGGCTTCGTCTCCTGGTCGGACGGCGGCGCCCAGGCCCACAACATCACCGCCCCGGCCACGGCGGCCACGTACACGGCGACGTACCAGACCGTGCAGCACCCGCCCGGTCTCGTGGCCGCGTACTCGATGAACGAGGGCGCCGGCACGACGGTCGGCGACGCCTCGCCGTCGGGCAACAACGGCACGGCCACCGCGACCACGTGGGCTCAGACCGGCAAGTACGGCAAGGCGCTGTCGTTCAACGGCACGTCCAGCTGGGTCACGGTCGCGGACTCACCCAGCCTGCGCCTGACCGGCGGCATGACCCTGGAAGCCTGGATCCGGCCGACGACCACGACCGGCTGGCGCACGATCGCGATGAAGCAGTACGCCAACGACCTGGCCTACTCGCTGGACCTCAACGACCGGGCCCACAGTACCATCCACACCACCGCAGAACGCGGCCTCTACGGCACCACACCCCTGCCGGTGAACACCTGGACGCATGTCGCCGCTACCTACGACGGCGCCACCCTGAAACTGTTCGTCAACGGCACAGAAGTGAGCTCCGTCACCGCATCCGGAAACATCCGGACCGACAACGGCACCCTCCGCATCGGCGGCAACGCCGTCTGGGGCGAATACTTCACCGGCCTCATCGACGAAGTCCGCATCTACAACCGAGCCCTCACCCCAGCCCAGATCACCGCCGACATGAACACCCCGATCGGCACCCCGCAACCGCCCGACACCCAGCCGCCCACCGCCCCCGGCTCCCTGACGGCCGCCGGCGGCGCCGGCTTCGCCACCTTGTCGTGGACCGCCTCCACGGACAACGTGGGCGTCGAGGGTTACACCGTCCACCGATCGGCCACCCCGAACTTCACCCCGTCCGGGGCCAACCAGGTCGGCTCCACCCCGTCGACGTCGTTCACCGACTCCGGCCTGGCCGCCGGGACGTACTACTACCGCGTGCGCGCCTTCGACTCCGTTCCCAACACCAGCGCCTCATCCGGAGAAGCGACCGCCACGGTGACGGCGCCGCCGACCGGCCAGGGCCTGGTGGCCGCCTACGGCATGAACGAGGGCATCGGGGTCACGGTCGCCGACTCCTCCGGCATCGGCAACAACGGCACCTCCACCGCCGCCGCGTGGTCGACCACCGGCAGGTACGGCACCGCCCTGTCGTTCAACGGCACCTCCAGCTGGGTCACGGTCCCGGACTCACCCAGTCTCCGCCTGACCGGCGGCATGACCCTGGAAGCCTGGATCCGGCCGACGACCACGACCGGCTGGCGCACGATCGCGATGAAGCAGTACGCCAACGACCTGGCCTACTCCCTCGACCTCAACGACCGAGCCCACAGCACCATCCACACCACCGCAGAACGCGGCCTCTACGGCACCACACCCCTCCCGGTGAACACCTGGACACACGCCGCGGCCACCTACGACGGCACCACCCTGAAACTGTTCGTCAACGGCACAGAAGTGAGCTCCGTCACCGCATCCGGAAACATCCGGACCGACAACGGCACCCTCCGCATCGGCGGCAACGCCGTCTGGGGCGAATACTTCACCGGCCTCATCGACGAAGTCCGCATCTACAACCGAGCCCTCACCCCAGCCCAGATCACCACCGACATGAACACGCCCATCACCTGACCGCGCACCCCTTGGGCAGGCTGGGCCGCTCGTCGGTCCAGCCGCCCCCTTGACCGCAGCAGGACCAGGGTCGCCGGCGACGTCCGGAACCCCGGGCCAAGCTGCGGCGTTACGGGTGGTGTCAGCGATGACCCCTGTCGTGCCGGATAGGGGGAATGCCGGCGCACCCACCGTGGGTTGAGCCGGGTACGCTCAAGTCGTTTGACAAAGACGACTCTCATTCGTAACTTGAGTGCAACGGACTCAACTTTGACTACAAGGACGTACTCATGGCACGTGCGGTAGGTATCGACCTGGGGACGACCAACTCTGTCGTCTCGATCCTCGAGGGCGGTGAGCCCACGGTCATCGCCAACGCGCAGGGCTCGCGGACCACGCCGTCCGTGGTCGCCTTCGCGAAGAACGGCGAAGTCCTGGTCGGCGAGGTCGCCAAGCGGCAGGCCGTCACCAACGTGGACCGGACCATCCGCTCCGTCAAGCGGGAGATGGGCACCACCTGGTCCCAGGAGATCGACGGCAAGAAGTTCTCGCCTCAGCAGATCAGCGCGTTCGTGCTGCAGAAGCTCAAGCAGGACGCCGAGGCGTACCTCGGTGAGAAGATCACCGACGCCGTGATCACCGTCCCCGCGTACTTCAACGACGCCCAGCGCCAGGCGACCAAGGAAGCCGGCACGATCGCGGGCCTCAACGTGCTCCGCATCATCAACGAGCCGACCGCGGCCGCCCTCGCCTACGGCCTGGACAAGGACCAGGACCAGACGATCCTGGTCTTCGACCTCGGCGGCGGCACCTTCGACGTCTCGCTGCTCGACGTCGGCCAGGAGGACGGGCACGGCTTCGTCGAGGTCAAGGCCACCTCCGGTGACAACCACCTCGGTGGCGACGACTGGGACCAGCGCGTCGTCGACGAGCTCGTCAAGCGCTTCCAGAACGCCCACGGCGTGGACCTGTCCAAGGACAAGATGGCTCTCCAGCGTCTTCGCGAGGCCGCGGAGAAGGCGAAGATCGAGCTGTCCAGCCAGTCCGAGACCAACATCAACCTGCCCTACATCACCGCTTCCTCCGAGGGCCCGCTGCACCTCGACGAGAAGCTGACCCGCAGCGAGTTCCAGCGGCTCACCGCCGACCTGCTCGAGCGGACCAAGGGCCCGTTCCACCAGGTCATCAAGGACGCCGGCATCAAGGTCTCCGACATTGCGCACGTGGTGCTCGTCGGCGGCTCGACCCGCATGCCCGCCGTCTCCGAGCTCGTCAAGGAGCTGACCGGCGGCAAGGAGCCCAACAAGGGCGTGAACCCGGACGAGGTCGTCGCCATCGGCGCCGCCCTGCAGGCCGGCGTGCTCAAGGGTGAGGTCAAGGACGTCCTGCTGCTCGACGTGACCCCGCTGTCGCTGGGCATCGAGACCAAGGGCGGCATCTTCACCAAGATCATCGAGCGCAACACCACGATCCCGACCAAGCGCTCCGAGGTCTTCACCACGGCCGAGGACAACCAGCCGTCGGTGCAGATCCAGGTGTACCAGGGCGAGCGTGAGATCGCTTCCTACAACAAGAAGCTGGCCACCTTCGACCTGACCGGCATCGCCCCGGCGCCGCGCGGCATCCCGCAGATCGAGGTCACCTTCGACATCGACGCCAACGGCATCGTCAACGTCTCCGCCAAGGACCTCGGCACCGGCAAGGAGCAGACAATGACGATCACCGGCGGCTCGGCGCTGCCGAAGGACGACATCGATCGCATGATGCGCGAGGCCGAGTCCTACGCCGAAGAGGACAAGAAGCGCCGCGAGGAGGCCGAGGTCCGCAACAACGCCGACGGCCTGGCCTACCAGACGGAGAAGTTCCTCCGCGAGAACGACGACAAGGTCCCCGGCGAGATCAAGACCGAGGTCAACGAGGCGCTCGCCGAGCTGAAGAAGGCTCTCGAGGGCACCGACACCGACGTCATCCGCACCAGCGCCGAGAAGCTCGCCACCGTCAGCCAGAAGATGGGCTCGGCGATCTACGCCCAGAACCAGGGGCAGCAGGGCGGCGAGGGCGCTCCGCAGGACGCCACGCCCGGCTCCGAGCAGGGCAAGGCCGATGACGACGTGGTCGAGGCCGAGATCGTCGACGACGACCAGCCGAAGAAGGACCAGTGATGCCGGGGGATGAGGAGCCGGTGATCCGCGACAACCGCAAGATCGACCCGGAGACGGGCAAGGCACGTCACCCCGCCGACGCCCACGACACCGAGTCCGAGACGGTCAGCGAAACCGGCGACGGCATGGCCGACGCGTGGGCCTCGGCGACGGCCGCGGGCCCGGCGGGCTCCGACGCCAACGGGCTGACCGGGGCCGAAGCCGGCCTGCTGGCCGAGCGCACCGCCGATCTCCAGCGACTCCAGGCGGAGTACACCAACTACCGCCGCCGGGTCGAGCGCGACCGCGCCGCGGTCAAGGAGATGGCGGTGGCCTCGGCCCTGGCCGAGCTCCTTCCCGTCCTGGACGACATCGGCCGCGCGCGCGACCACGGTGAGCTCACCGGCGGCTTCGCGAAGGTGGCCGAGTCGCTGGAGGCCGCGGTCACCAAGCTCGGGCTCGCCTCGTTCGGCCAGAAGGGCGATCCCTTCGACCCGACGATCCACGAGGCGCTGATGCACAGCTACTCGTCGGAGGTGACGGAGCCCACGGCGATCGAGGTGCTGCAGGCTGGTTACCGCATGGGTGACCGGGTGCTGCGCCCGGCGCGGGTGGCCGTGGCCGAGCCCGAGGACGCACCCGTTAACGACGGCAACGACGACGACAACTAGGACGAAGGGCCATCGATGAGCACCAAGGACTACTTGGAGAAGGACTACTACGCCGTCCTTGGTGTGCCCAAGACCGCCACCGCAGACGAGATCAAGAAGGCATACCGGAAGCTGGCCCGGCAGTATCACCCCGACACCAACCAGGGTGACACCGCCAAGGAGGCCAAGTTCAAGGAGATCTCCGAAGCCAACGACATCCTGTCGGACGCCAAGCGGCGCAAGGAGTACGACGAGGCCCGGACGCTGTTCGGCTCCGGCGTCGGCGGCCAGCGCCCGGGCGGTGGCGGTTTCCCGTTCGACTTCGGTGACCTGTTCGGCGGCACCGCCGGGCAGCAGAGCGGAGGCGGCGCGGGCGAGCGGCTGGGCGACCTGTTCGGCGGCCTGTTCAACCGGGGTGGCACCGCCGGCCGTACGACCAGCTCGAGCAGGCCGCGGCGGGGGCAGGACATCGAGTCCGAGGTCACGCTGACCTTCACCGAGGCGGTGGAGGGCAGCACGGTCTCGCTGCGCCTGACCAGCTCCGCCGCCTGCAAGTCGTGCACCGGCACGGGCGCCAGGGCCGGCACCACGCCGCGCGTCTGCCCGACCTGCGAGGGCACCGGTACGGCCAGCCAGAACCTCGGCAACTTCGCCTTCTCCGAGCCGTGCCGCGACTGCAAGGGCCGCGGCTTGATCGTCGACGACCCGTGCCCCGACTGCGACGGCAGCGGCCGGGCCAAGAGCACCCGCACGATCCAGGCGCGCATCCCCGCCGGGGTGGCCGACGGGCAGCGGGTCAAGCTCAAGGCCAAGGGCGCGCCGGGCGAGAACGGCGGCCCGGCGGGTGACCTCTACATCGTCACCCACGTCAAGCCGCACGCCGTCTTCGGCCGCACGGACGCCAACCTGACGATCACCGTCCCGGTGACGTTCGCCGAGGCCGCGCTGGGTGCGGAGATCAAGGTCCCGATCCTCAAGGGCATGCCGGTCACGCTGCGCATTCCCGCGGGCACGCCCAACGGGCGCACCTTCCGGATCCGGGGCCGCGGCGCCGCCCGCAAGGACGGCACCAAGGGCGACCTGCTCGCCAGCGTCGAGGTGCTCGTGCCGGAGGCGCTCGACGAGAAGTCGCGCGACCTGCTGACGGAGTTCAGCACGGCGACCGCGGGTGAGGACCCGCGCGCCGAACTCATCCAGCGAGCCAGAAGCGAGTAAGCCGATGGACGCCAACTATTTCGACCTGTCCGACGACACCCCCGTCTACGTCATCTCGGTGGCCGCGCAGCTCTCGGGCCTGCACCCGCAGACGCTGCGGCAGTATGACCGGCTCGGACTGGTGAGCCCCGGCCGTACGGCCGGCCGCGGCCGCCTCTACTCCACGCGCGACATCATCATGCTCCGCGAGGTCCAGCGCCTGTCCCAGGAGGAGGGCATCAACCTCGCCGGGATCAAGCGCATTCTCGAGCTCGAGACCGAGGCCCTGCGGCTGCGCGAGGAGGTTCTCCGGCTCAGGGCCGAGATGCAGATGGTGCGAGCGCTGATCCGCTACGAGCTGCCACCGGGGGCGTAAGGACATATGGATTACAAGCTCACCCAGAAGAGCCAGGAGGCGCTTTCGGGGGCCATGCGGCGTGCCGCCGCGGAGGGCAACCCGGAGATCGCTCCTGCTCACCTGCTGACCACGCTGCTGGCCCAGACGGGCGGCACCGCCGTACCTCTGCTCGAGGCCGTCGGGGCCGACTGGAAGGCGGTGCGGGCGAAGACCGAGGAGATGCTGGCGGCGCTGCCGAAGGCGCAGGGCGCCACGGTGTCGGCGCCGTCGAGCTCGCGGCAGCTGCTGACCGTGATCAACACGGCGGCGCAGCGGGCCAAGCGGCTGGAGGACGAGTACGTCTCCACCGAGCACCTGCTGGTCGCGCTGGCCGCCGACGGCGGTCAGGCGGCCGAGCTGCTCAAGGCGCAGGGCGCGACGCCCGAGGCGCTGCTGGACGCCTTCGAGAAGGTGCGCGGGCACGCCCGGGTCACCAGCGAGACGCCCGAGGACACCTACCGGGCGCTGGAGAAGTACGGCGTCGACCTGACCGAGCGGGCCCGCACCGGCAAGCTCGACCCGGTCATCGGCCGCGACTCCGAGATCCGCCGGGTGGTCCAGGTGCTCAGCCGGCGCACCAAGAACAACCCGGTGCTGATCGGCGAGCCCGGCGTCGGCAAGACGGCCGTCGTGGAGGGCCTGGCGCAGCGCATCGTCGCCGGTGACGTGCCGGAGTCGCTGCGCAACAAGCGGCTCGTCTCGCTGGACCTCGGCGCGATGGTCGCCGGGGCGAAGTACCGCGGCGAGTTCGAGGAGCGGCTCAAGGCCGTGCTCTCCGAGATCAAGGAGAGCGACGGCCAGGTCGTCACGTTCATCGACGAGCTCCACACGGTCGTCGGCGCGGGCGCGGCCGAGGGCGCCATGGACGCGGGCAACATGCTCAAGCCGATGCTGGCCCGCGGCGAGCTGCGCATGATCGGCGCGACCACGCTGGACGAGTACCGCGAGCGCATCGAGAAGGACCCGGCGCTGGAGCGCCGCTTCCAGCAGGTGTACGTGGGCGAGCCGACGGTCGAGGACACGATCGCGATCCTGCGCGGCCTGAAGGGGCGTTACGAGGCGCACCACCAGGTCGTCATCGCCGACAGCGCGCTGGTGTCCGCCGCCGCGCTGTCCGATCGCTACATCACCAACCGCTTCCTGCCCGACAAGGCCATCGACCTGGTCGACGAGGCCGCCTCCCGGCTGCGCATGGAGATCGACTCGCGTCCGGTCGAGATCGACCAGCTCCAGCGCAACGTCGACCGGATGAAGATGGAGGAGCTCGCGCTCTCCAAGGAGACCGACGAGGCCAGCCAGCAGCGCCTGGAGCGGCTGCGCAAGGAGCTGGCCGACCGCCAGGAGGAGCTCAACGGCCTGGTCGGCCGCTGGGAGCGGGAGAAGGCCGGGCTCAACAAGGTCGGCGACCTGAAGAAGCAGGTGGACGAGGCGCGCAGCACCGCCGAGCGCTTCCAGCGCGAAGGCAACTACGCCGAGGCATCCAAGCTGCTCTACGACGCGATCCCGAAGCTGGAGAAGGAGGTCGAGGCGGCCAGCGCGGCAGCCCAGGGGGCGCATGGGGGGAATGAAAACGGGACCGAGTCCCAGCCGATGGTCAAGGAGGAGGTCGGCGCCGACGACATCGCCGAGGTCATCTCCTCCTGGACGGGCATCCCCGCCGGGCGCCTGCTGGAGGCCGAGACCGCCAAGCTGCTGCGCATGGAGGAGGAGCTCGGCCGCCGCCTCATCGGCCAGGCCGAGGCCGTGCGCGCCGTCTCCGACGCGGTACGGCGCAGCCGCGCGGGCATCTCCGACCCGGATCGGCCCACGGGCTCGTTCATGTTCCTGGGCCCGACCGGCGTCGGCAAGACCGAGCTGGCCAAGGCGCTGGCGGAGTTCCTGTTCGACGACGAGCGGGCGATGACCCGGATCGACATGAGCGAGTACTCCGAGAAGCACAGCGTGGCCCGGCTGGTCGGGGCGCCTCCCGGTTACGTGGGGTACGAGGAGGGCGGCCAGCTCACCGAGGCGGTGCGACGCCGGCCGTACACCGTGGTGTTGCTCGACGAGGTGGAGAAGGCGCACCCGGAGGTCTTCGACATCCTGCTGCAGGTGCTCGACGACGGGCGGCTGACCGACGGGCAGGGCCGCACGGTGGACTTCCGCAACGCGATCCTCATCCTGACCTCCAACATCGGCTCGCAGTTCCTGGTCGATCCGAAGCTGGAGAACGGCGCCAAGCGTGAGGCGGTGATGGGGGCGGTGCGGACCGCGTTCAAGCCGGAGTTCCTCAACCGGCTCGACGACGTGATCCTGTTCGACGCGCTCGGCTCCGAGGAGCTGGGCCGGATCGTCGATCTGCAGATCGACCGGCTGGGCGCGCGCCTGGCCGACCGGCGGCTCACCTTGGACGTCACCCCGGCCGCCCGCGAGTGGCTCACGCTCACCGGCTACGACCCGATGTACGGCGCCCGGCCGCTGCGCCGCCTCGTGCAGTCGGCGATCGGCGACAAGCTGGCCAGGGCGGTGCTGTCCGGCGAGGTGGTGGACGGCGACACGGTTCGGGTGGATCTGGGCGACGACGAGCTCACAGTGGCCCGGGCCGCCTGAGCCAAGCGCCGGTCAACGGCGAGGGGTGGGTTGGATCCCGGGCCGGGGGCGCTCGGTAAGGTCTGGCCCACCCTTCGGACAAGCGCCTCTCCCTGTCTCGGCCGCGTGACTAGCTTCAGCGTTCGTCGGATCACCAAGAACGATCAGGGGGACGTGAAGTGTCATCTCGGAGCATCCGGAGCATCCTTGCGGTAGCCACTCTGACCACGGGAGTGAGCTGGCTGGCGGCGGGACCGGCGAGCGCGGCCGGCCACTGCGCGAGCCAGGCGGCGCTGCTCAAGCCGCCGACCACGGTGGCCTCGATCTGCGACAACCTGACGCACACGCGGCTCAGCGGCACGTACGGCGAGCGGATGACCGCGCCGAGGGACAGCGACGTGGCTGTGTCGGCCGAGACTCTGGCCAGGAAGGCGGGCCTGCCCGGCCTGTCGAAGGCGACAGCGGTGTTCAGTCTCGCGGACATGGGCGGCGCTGCCGCGGCCGCGGGCACGCCGTCGCTGCCTTCCGGGATGCCCAGGAAGGTGAGCATGCAGAGCCTGCCCGCCGCGCCCGACCTGCCTGGCCTGCCCAGCAGCCCGGCCGTTCCCGGCGTCCCGGCGAAGCTGCCGCCGGTGTCGGGCCGGCTGAGCGATCTGCCGGACGCGTCCGGCGTGCCGGGCCTGAAGCCGCCGATCGCGCTGCCGGAGCCGGGCGAGTCGGCGACCGCGACGGTCGGCCGCACGCTGCCGAAGTCGCCGGACAAGGCGCTGAAGGCGGTGCCGCTGCCCGAGGGCAACGAGGTGACCGACGGGGTCACCCAGTTGCTCAGGGGACTCAGGCTGTCCTGACCCCGTGGCGATGATCAGGGCCGCGACCTCACGAGGGTCGCGGCCCTGATCCGTTGTCAGGACAGGCCGAGGCCCTGGGAGACGCCCTGGCCGAGGTCCTTGTGGACGTTGCTCCAGTACTCGACGACGCGCTTCTTCATGTCCGCGCTCACCTCGGGCGCCGAGGCGTGGCCGACGATGTTGGAGACCAGGTGGGCCCGGTCGGTGTCGGACAGCACGTTCTCCCAGAGGGCGCGCGGCTGGGTGTAGTCGTCGTCCTCGGCGTGCAGCCGGTAGGCCGAGCGGATGATCTCACCGGCCACCTCGTACTCGCTGCCGGCGTACCGGGCGGGGTCGGCGACCGGGCCGTTGACGCTGTTGGGCGCGTAGACCGGGTCCCGGGGGTTGCGGACGGTCATGGGGCCGTCGAAGTTGTAGCTGTTGACCGGTGACGCGGGCGCGTTGATCGGCAGCTGGTTGTAGTTCGGGCCGATGCGGTAGCGGTGGGTGTCCGGGTAGGAGAACAGGCGCCCTTGGAGCATCTTGTCCGGGGAGGTGTCGATGCCGGGCACCAGGTTGGACGGCTCGAACGCGGCCTGCTCGACCTCGGCGAAGTAGTTGTCCGGGTTGCGGTTCAGGGTGAGCGTGCCGATCGTGATCTCGGGGTAGTCGCTGTGCGGCCACACCTTGGTCAGGTCGAACGGGTTGAACCGGTAGTCCGCCGCCGCCTCGAACGGCATGATCTGCACGTTCACCGTCCAGGACGGGTGGTCGCCCGCCTTGATGGCGTCGTGCAGGTCGCGGATGTGGTGGTCGGGATCGCTGGAGGCCAGCGTGGCGGCCTGGTCGGCGGTGAGGTTCCTGCTGCCCTGGTCGGTCTTGAAGTGGTACTTGACCCAGTACTTCTCGCCGGCGGCGTTGTACCAGAGGAAGGTGTGTGAGCCGAAGCCGTGCATGTGCCGCCAGCTCGCCGGAGTGCCGCGGTCGGTCATCAGGAAGGTGACCTGGTGCGCGGACTCCGGCGAGAGCGTCCAGAAGTCCCACTGCATGTTGTGGTCGTGCAGGTGGTTGTCGGCGCGGCGCTTCTGGCTGTGGATGAAGTCGGAGAACTTCTGCGGGTCGCGAATGAAGAAGATCGGCGTGTTGTTGCCGACGATGTCGTAGTTGCCGTCCTCGGTGTAGAACTTGATCGCGAAGCCGCGCGGGTCGCGGGCGGTGTCGGCGCTGCCGAGTTCCCCGGCCACGGTGGAGAAGCGCAGGAACAGCGGGGTTTCCGTGCCCTGCTGGAAGAGCTTGGCCTTGGTGTACTGGCTGACGTCCTGGGTGATCCGCAGGACGCCGTGGGCGCCGCCGCCCTTGGCGTGCACCACGCGCTCGGGCACGCGCTCGCGGTTGAAGTGCGCCATCTTCTGGATCAGGTAGTGATCCTGGAGCAGCAGGGGGCCGTTGGGTCCGACGGACAGCGAGTGTTCGTCACTGGGTGCCGGGATGCCGGCGTCGTCGGTGCTGATGGGCCTGATGGTCATCGCGTTTCCCCCGAAAAGTCGTCGGTGGAGGTCTTCGCCCCCTACGGCAACCTATGCCCTAAACCCGAATGACTCAACTAAAGGAGTCACCCAACTTTCGGCCGAACCAGGAAAAGAGATGACAAACCGGCCAAAGCGGCCAGCCCTGCCAGCGCGATCGCCGTGGCGCCCTGACCCTGAGCCATGAACAACGTGCCCACGGTCGCGACCCCGATCACCTGCCCGAGCTGCATGACCGTCAGCAGCGCGCCGCTGGCGTCGGCGGCGAAGTCGTCCGCGACCGCCTGGGTGGCGAGGTTGGTGACCGCGATCTGCACGCCCAGCCCGGCGCCGATGAGCGCGCTGAGGGTCGCGTATGGCAGGCCGCCCCCGCTGACCAGCCCCAGCCCGAAGTAGGCGGGCGCGGCCACCACGTACCCGAACGGCACGAGGGTCCGCTGCAACCTGGCCGGCAGCTTCGGCCACAACAACCCGACCCCGGCGAAGGCCACCGCGCACGGCACCATCATGAGCCCCGACTCCAGCGGCGACAGGCGCACCTCCCCTTGCAGGTGCAGCGCCGAGGTGAACAGGAAGGCGCCCCACGTGGCCGGCCCGAACAACAGCACCCCGAGCCCCGGCTTCATCCCCGGCGCCCGTAGCACGGAGGCGTCCACGAGCGGCCGCCCGCCTCGCCCGGACACCCAGCGCTCCACGCGGACGAAGGCCAGGAAGACCACCGCGCTGAGCCCCATCGAGATCCAGCCCCACAGCGGCCAGCCCAGTTGCCTGCCGAGCACGAGCGGCACCACGAACAACAACACGGCGGCGGACAACGTGATCAGTCCGGCGGGGTCGAGACCGGTCCGGCCGCCCCCGCCGTCCGGCGGCAGCACCCGCAGCCCGGCGACCAGCAGGATCGCCGCGATCGGCACCATGATCAGGAACAGCACCCGCCAGCCGAGGCCGAGGCCGAGCAGGATGCCGCCGAGCGCCTGCCCGACCACGATGCCGCCGCTGACCACGGCCGACCACAGCCCCAGGGCCCGGCCCCGGGCGGCGCCGTGGTAGTTGCGCTGGATGAGCGTGAGCACCTGCGGCATCATCAGCGCGGCGCCGGCGCCCTGGGCCAGCCGGAAGACCACCAGCCAGCCGGTCGAGGGCGCCAGCCCGGCGCCCAGCGTGGTCACGGTGAACAACGCCAGCCCGGTGAGGAAGGCGTTGCGGTAGCCGAACAGGTCGCCGACCCGCGCGCCGGTGATCAGCAGGACGGCGTAGACGATGGTGTACCCGGCGACGATCATCTGCAGGCCGGCGCCGGAGGAGTGGATGTCGCCCTCGATGGTCGGGATGGCGACGTTGACGATGTTGACGTTCAGAATGGCCAGGAACTGCCCGACGAGGATGATCGTCAGGAGGATTCCGCTGGTCTTCGTCCTTTCGGGTGAGGGAGCAAGCGTGCCAGTAGTCATGACGACCAGAATGCGACAAACTGGATACCAGTAACGAGAGCCCGCTTATACTGGTATTGGGGATACCTGGTTATGAAGCGCACAGACCTGGCCGCCTTCCTTCGCAGCCGCCGGGAGCGCGTCACCCCCGGGATGGCCGGCCTGCCCCCGGGCACCCGGCGGCGCACCCCCGGCCTGCGCCGCGAGGAGGTCGCCCAGCTCGCCGGAGTGGGCGTCACCTGGTACACGTGGCTGGAGCAGGGCCGCCCCATCAACGCCAGCATCCACGTGCTCGACGCCGTGGCCCGCACGCTCCAGCTCGACCCCGCCGAACGCCTCCACCTGTTCCGCCTGGCCGGGCACCAGGACCCGATCCCCGCCGCCGACTCCAGCCGGGTCACCGCGGAGATGCGGCAGATCCTCGACCAGCTCAGCCCGATGCCCGCCTGCATCGCCACCAGCCGCCACGACGTCCTGGCCTGGAACGCCGCCTACGCCACGCTGTTTCCCGAGATCACCGGAAGCCAGCAGCACAACACGCTGTGGCTGATCTTCACCCGGCCCGGCGACCTGTCCACCCGGCTGGTCAACGACGAGGAAGAGCTGGCCAGGACGGTCGCGGTCTTCCGCGGCGCCTACAGCAGGCACGCGCACGACCCCTGCTGGCGGGAGTTCACCGAGAAGCTCATCGCCGCCAGCCCGGTGTTCGCCCGCATGTGGGCCCGGCAGGACGTGGCCGACCCCGGACGCCGGACCAAGATCTTCACCAACGACGCGGTCGGCGAGCTCCGCTTCACCACCACCAACTTCAGCTGCGACGCGGCCACCGAAACTCGCATGATCGTGTACAGCCCGGCCGACGAGGCCACTCGCTCCGCGGTCATCTGGTTGACGGCACACGCCCGCGAATCGGTATGACATGGCATGCTCAATCCCTGAAGTGTGGGATCGAGAAAAGTGGCCATAGATGACCATCAGCCGTGTCCTCCTGGCATTAACCATGACCATCGCCATCGGCGCCTGCGCCGCGGCCGCCTCCGAACCCAGCAAGTCCCCCGCCCGCAAGGCCATGCCGACCTCCCCCACCGTCCCGACCAAGAAGACGCCCGTGCGCCGGCCGTACACGATCTCCTTCGGCGGGGACGTGCACTTCGAGGGCATTCTGCGGACCCGGCTGAACGCCAACCCCCGCACCGCGTTCGGCCCGATCGCCACGGTGCTGAGCCGGGCGGACCTGGCGATGGTCAACCTGGAGACGGCGATCACGACCGGCGGCACGAAGGCGCCGGGCAAGGAGTACACCTTCCGGGCGCCGGAGAGCGCCTTCGCCGCGTTGAAGGCGGCCGGGGTCGACGTGGTCACCATGGCCAACAACCACGGCATGGACTACATGCAGACCGGCCTGGCCGACTCGCTGGCGGCGATCAAACGGGCGAGGTACCCGGTCGTCGGCATCGGCAGGAACGAGGACGCCGCCTACAAGCCCTGGCGCAAGACGATCAACGGCAACCGGGTCGCGATCATCGGCGCCACCCAGGTGATGGACGCGGAGTTCATCCAAGCCTGGACCGCCACCGACGCCCAGGGCGGCCTGGCCTCGGCCAAGAACGAGCCCCGGCTGATCCAGGAGGTCAGGAAGGCCCGCAAGAACTCCGACACCGTCATCGTCTACCTCCACTGGGGCACCGAGCTCATGACCTGCCCGAACCCCGCGCAGCGCGCCCTGGCGCCGAGGCTGGTCCAGGCGGGGGCGGACGTCGTCGTGGGCGGGCACGCGCACGTGCTGCTGGGCAGCGGCTACCTGGGCAAGTCCTACGTCAACTACGGCCTGGGCAACTTCCTCTGGTACGGCAACAGCGCCACCGGCGTCCTCACCCTGACGATCAACGGCCGCAAGGTGACCAAGGACGAGTGGACACCCGCCGCGATCCAGGGCGGCACCCCGATCCCGCTGACCGGCACCGCCCGCACCCAGGCGATCACGAGCTGGAAGGCGCTCCGCTCTTGCACGGGCCTGTCCGCCCGTTAGTCTTTAGACTGTGCGTCTAATACCGTCTGGCGAGGTACGGCTAGCGCTCTACGAGGAAGGCGAGCGCGCCAACCCGACCATCCTGCTGGTACACGGCTACCCGGACACCCACCGCGTCTGGGACGAGGTCGCCGGGCTGCTGCGCGACCGCTTCCACGTGGTCCGCTACGACGTGCGCGGCGCCGGCCGCTCCAGCGCGCCGCGCGACCGCCGCCACTACACCTTCGACCACCTGGCCGCCGACCTCGGCGCGGTGCTCGACGAGATCGGCAAACCCCGCGTCCACCTGGTCGGCCACGACTGGGGCTCACTGCAGAGCTGGGAGGCGCTCGGCCGCCCCGGCATCAGCGAGCGCGTGGCCTCCTACACCTCCTTCGGCGGCCCCGGCCTCGACCAGGCCGCCCACTTCCTGAGGTACGGCAGGCGGCGCGAGGTCGCCGGCCAGCTCGCCAGGTCCTGGTACATCGGCGCCTTCCAGCTCCCCCTCCTGCCCGAGCTGGCCTGGCTCGGCCCGCTGCCCCGCGCGCTCGCCCGCACGATGCGCCTGGCCGAGGGCATCGAGCCGCGCCCCGGCCACCCGGACGAGACGCTGCGCCGCGACGGCCGCAACGGCCTGGGCCTGTACCGGCAGAACTTCCTCACCCGGCTGCGCGCCCCCGGCGACCCGGGCGTGGAGGTGCCGGTCCAGCTCATCGAGACCACCCGCGATGTCTTCGTCTCCCCCAAGCTGCTGGCCTCGCTGCGCCAGTGGGCGCCGGAGTTCTGGCACCGCAGGCTCGCCGCCGGGCACTGGGCGCAGCGCAGCCACCCCGAGGCCGTGGCCAGGATGATCACCGAGTTCGCCGTCCACGTCGACGGCGGCGAGGTCTCCCGCTCGCTGCGCCGCGACCGGGTGCGCGAGGGCCGGCCCACGTTCCAGGACCACCTGGTCGTGGTGACCGGCGCCGGCAGCGGCATCGGGCGGGCCACCGCGCGGGCCTTCGCCGCCCACGGGGCCGAGGTGATCTGCGCCGACCTCGACCGCGAGGCGGCCGTGCGGGTGGCTGAGGACATCGGCAAGGTCTTCGGGCGTACGGCTCACGCCGTACAGGTCGATGTCGGGTCGGCCACCGACATGGAAGCGTTCGCCGGAAATATCGTGGCACGGTATGGCGTGCCGGATGTGGTGGTCAACAATGCGGGAATCTCGGTGATCGGGCCGTTCCTTGACCATTCCCTCGACGATTGGCGGCGGACCCTGGACGTGAATCTCTGGGGCGTCATTCACGGCTGCCGCCTGTTCGCCCGGCAGATGGTCGCGCGCGGCGAGGGCGGCCACATCGTCAACGTCGCCTCGCTGGCCGCCTTCGCGCCCTCCCGGCCCCTGCCCGCGTACTCGGTCTCCAAGGCGGCGGTGAAGATGCTCGGCGACTGCCTGCGGGCCGAACTGGCCGGGCACGGCATCGGGGTGAGCACGATCTGCCCGGGCTTCGTCTCCACCGCCATCGCGCGCAACGCCACCTTCGTCGGCGCCGACCTGCGGGCGGAGGCCGAGCTGGGACTCCAGCGGCGCGGGTATCCTCCGGAGCGGGTGGCGGCCCACATCTTGCGAGCCGTACACCGGAATGACGCGGTTGTCCCGGTCAATGCGGAGGGGAAAATCGGATATGCGATGTCGCGGATCTCGCCCAAGGCGATGCGAGCTTTCGCCCGGTTATCCGGCGTGGTGAGAAATCCCGTCATTGGACGGTAACGATCGCCGACTTCGGGGGAAGATGGATTTCGTGTCCACCCCCGAAATTGAAGACGACGGCTGCGCGCAACCTCAGCCACTGCGCCGCCGGCCAACCCAGCGACGCAGTGCACGACGGGTGGAGCGCATGCTCGACGCGTGCGCGACCCTGCTCGACGAGATCGGCTACGAGGCCCTGTCCACCACCCGCATCGCCGAGCGGGCCGGGGTCGCGATCGGCTCGGTCTACCAGTTCTTCCCCGACAAGCGGGCCATCACCCAGGAGCTGACCCGGCGCAACGTGGAGCAGTTCGTCTCCCGGGTGGGCCGCAGGTTCATGGAGGAGGACTACCGAGGCTGGTGGGAGGCGGTCGACGCGATCATCGACGAGTACGTCGACATGCACAGGACCGTTCCAGGCTTCAAGAGCCTGCACTTCGGCGACGCGGTCGACCTCAACCTGCTCGACGTCGACATCGACAACAACGCCGTCATCGCCGGCCGGCTGCGCGGCCTGCTGCTCAGCGAGTACGGCCTGGCCGACAGCGACGAGCTCGACGTCGGCGTGCTCGTCGCGGTCGAGGCCGGAGACGCGGTGCTGAAGCTGGCCTTCCGCCGCGACCCCTCGGGTGCGCCCGAGATCATCGAGGCGGCCAAGCAGATGGTCCGCGGCTATCTGTCCCGCGAGCTCAAGCACCTGTCACCCAGGGGCGAGACCTGACTCACCTCCGCAGCCAGGCGGGCGGCGGCACCACCGGCGGCCGCTCGCCCTTATCGGGTTTGTACTCCGGCGCCGGCACGAACGCCGCGGGCGGCAGCTCGCGCGCGGGGCGGACGGTCTTGCCCTCGCACGGCGCCGGGTAGGCCACCTGTCTGGTCTCGCGGGCGAGCCTGGCGTTCAGCCGGAGCTCCTGGGCGTGCAGTTTGCGCTCGGCCGCCTCGATCGACTCGATGCGCGCGGACAGGTAACCGGCGATGCCGGGGATCACCGCGGACAGCGCCACGGCACAGGCCAGTGAGAAGGTCACCTGCTTGGACACGCCCATCACAGCCCCCTCCGTCGCGGTTCGCGCGACGCGTATATGCCCTACCGCCTGGGAGAACACGCTGAATGTAAGCAGACTTGCACAAGGTGTTACCGAATCTGTGCGTGTCTCGCCCTGTGCATTGCCCAGCAAAGACACCTGGTGGCTCGGTAGTCTCGGCCATGTGGCGTATGTGACCCGTGAGCACCTTGATCGCCTGCTTGAGCGGGCCCTCCTGGCAGACGACCACAGCTCGCTGGCCAGGCAGCTCGACGACCTCGCCCTCGCCTACTCGGCGGGCGACGTCTCCCGAGCGTCCATCCTGGTTCTGGCCGCCGAGGAGTGGCGGGCCGCCGGTCAGCCCGCGAGGGCCATGGAGTGTTTCCAGCGCGCGCTGGAGGACGGCGGAGAGGCCAGCATCGACCCCCGTGCCGGCATCGCCGACACCCTGTTCGAGCTGGATCGCCCCGACGAGGCGCGCAAGGTCATCGAGGCGCTGCGCGCCGACCCCGGCCTCCAGCCGGCCACCGCGCACAACATCGCCGAGACCCTGGTCGCCTACGGGGATCTGCGGGCGGGCCTGGAGTGGGCCACCCAGGCGGTGCTCGCGTGCGACGAGGACGACCCGGAGCACGTGGCCCTGCTGCGCACGCGTTACCGCATCCGCGTCGACCTCGGCCTGCCCGAGGACGAGCTGGACGCGCTGGTCTCCTGAGCGTCGGCGCCGCCGGGGCGGCGGCGCGGGGCGGCCGGGGGCCGGCGATGCGGGTCGGCCGACCGGGTGGCGTGGCTGATGCCCGTCGCCACCCGGCGAGGTGGGCCGGTGGAGTCGGCCGGTGGTGCCAAACAGTGCGCAGATGTCATCTCAAGGCCCGCGATCGTCACGCGGCACGCGACCGCGTGTAGTGGGGTGGCAACGCCACGATTAGGGGCTGAACCACAGAGGGGCCTCGCCGGCCACCAGGGGCGCGGGCATGGTGGCGGCGTTCCGGGGTTCAGAAGATCGTCAACAGGTTCGGCCATGGCGGGAGCGTGATCAGCTATGCCAGAGATGACCTTGCTTGTGCCATGATGGTCCTCGTCTTCGCGCCGGGCTGGTGTGAGACAGCCAAGAGGCCGGTCAGAGCCTCTCGTCGGAGCGGTCCTGCGGTTGTGTCAGCAACATGCACGGGCCGCTCTGATCTATGCGCCGACGGAAAGCGCGGCGAGGTCGAATTCACCAGCGCGGACGCCCTGGGTGAAAGCGTCCCACTCCTCGGGAGTGAAGACGAGCACCGGGCCGTCCTGCTCCTTGCTGTCCCTCAAGGCGACGTTGCCGTCGGCGAGGTGAGCAAATTCAACACACGCGGAATTGCCGTTGCAGAAACGGCTCTTCCTCCAAGCGGGCGTGACGTTCATTAGGTTGATCCTTATCGTAAATAGCGCATCAACAGCCCCATTGGTGTTGATTGCGCCGTCAGCGGCTCAGCGCCACTGCATGATCTTGCGTTGGATGAGTACCCGAGATTCGTCCTCGGACAGTGCCGTGGCACGAAGATGCTCGAATGCCCGTTCGTAGTCGGCCACCACATCCAGTGCCTCTACGAAGCGAGCCCCGTAGAGCGACTCCAAGTAAACAGCATCATCGAGATCCACGAACTTGAGATGGACGAAGGCACCGGTGTTGACGGGATGCTCGCCATCCAAAGGCAACACCTGGACGCTCACGTGCGGGAGCAAAGACATCTCCAGGAGGTGTCCGAGCTGCTCACGCATCACCGAGGGCTCGCCGAAGCGCCGCGTCAGCACCGATTCGTCCAGGACCACGGCGAGCAACGCCGGGTTGGTCCGGTGCAGGACACGCTGCTGCCGGTCGAGTCGGGCCTCGACCCGGCTGCGGACACCGCTGTGCGTGATCCGCGCGATGCCGCGGGTGGCCAGGATGACCTCCCTGGCGTAGTCCTCGGTCTGCAGCAGGCCCGGCACCAGCTGGGGTTCCCAGCCGCGATGAGCCGTGGCCTCTGCTTCCAGCCCCAGGAATGTCGTGTATTCCGAGGGCAGTGCGTCCTCGTAATCCTCCCACCAGCCACGCTGATCGGCATCCCTCAACAGCCCCAGAAGCTCTGCGCGTTTCTCGGCGTCGACCTTGAACAACTGGGCCATCGCCTCGATGTCGTCGGCGCTCGGCATGGTCTTGGAGGATTCGATCCTGCTCACCTTTGAGGCCGACCAGCCAAGGCTCTCGGCCGTCTTCGCCCCCGTCAGCTTCCGGCGCTCACGAAGGTGACGCAGCTCCTGGCCTAGCCTGAGCCTGCGGACAGTCGGGCTGCCCTGCTCTGATGGCACCGTCCACTCTCCTCATCGGGAATGAAGGTGTAGCGGTCGAGGACCGTTTGGAGCCCGAGTTTCTGGGCCGTTCACCCAATCTTACACTGCAACTTGCACGGGCAGTGCCACTTGGGCTTGCCTAAAGAGTTCCACGGGTGGACGGTGGAGGCAAGACGTCTTCACCCGTAGACGGTGGAGTCCACATAGCACCCCCTGACAGTTCTGATGCAAGTTGCACAGCAAGCAAGACGGCAAGATGCGAAGAAATGTAAATCTTCTCTTGCTCGGAGTATTGCAGCAGGAACAACCCGGGAGGACGATCGGGCCAGGAGGAGATAGCGAGGTGCAGAGGGGGCCGAGATGGACATACGGCCTCACGCCCCACATCTCCCGCTGAAACCGTGCGGCCGCGGCCGCTTCACCGGCAGCGTCGCCGTCCCGGATATGTGGATCCACCCCAGGGAGGCCGATTGCCGGAAGGACTACCTACGCAAGTAGCGCCGCGAAGAAGCTCGTTCGAGCACAGAAATGCCGGACCGTGGCTGACCACCACGCCGCCGCATCCAGGGCTGCCACCCTGCGACGACCTGCGCCAGCCAGCGGCCCGGCACAAGAAGCCACCTCGAGTAATGCCGCGAAAGGGGTCTTCTATGTACTCACAAGGTACCAAGAGGCCAAGCCGAATCAAGTCCTGGATCCAGGAACTCATCGTGCGAGCGGACCGGGAAATCTGCATGGAGCCAGACGAGTTCGCCCACCGGCGCGGCTGGACCGTGACCAGAACCGGTTTCGGCGCACGCCGTTACCGCGACCCGCGCTTCGACCAGCTCAAGATCGGCACCCGCGTCCCGGAGGAGGTGTCCTAGATGTCGCCGAGGAACCCGCGCAACCAGATCTACCCCGGCTACGAGGACCTCCCCGCCCCGGGACGCCAGGGAGTGCTCACCGGCCTGTGGCGGGTGCGCACCGAACTCCTGCTGATCGCCGTCTTCGCGCTGTTCGTCCTGGCGGTGCTGGCCGCGGTGCGGGAAGGCGCATGGTTGCCGTTCATCATGCTGAGCACCGCGATGACCGTCCCGGCCGCCACCCGCTACGGGCGCGGCTGGTTCGTCGGCCACATGTGGTGCCTGGTCACCCGGCACCGCCTGCAGCGGACCTGCCTGGAGACCACCATGCACACCAGGGCCGGCCGCATCCCCCTGGTTCTGTGGATCACGCCGACCACCACCGGCGAGAAGGCGCTCATCATGACCAGGGCGGGCATCTGCGCGGAGGAGTTCGAGGCATACGCGGAAGAGATCGCCGCAGCCTGCTGGGCCAGGAGCGTGAAGGTCCACCGGCACCGCAAGTGGGCCAGCCTGCTCATCGTGGAGACGGTCCGCCGCGACGCCGCGCCGGGCGCCGCCTCCCCGGGGCTCGACCGCCTCTACGGCCGCCGAGCCTGGATCACCGTCAGACCCGATGCCGAGGAGCCGCCTGATCTTCCCCGGCAGATCCTCGTCCCGCAACTGGGCTGACTCCTTGAAGCAAGCCCCGGAGACCGCGGGGGCTCCGGGGCTTCCCCGTTCCCGGGCACGGATTCCGGACTGGGTCTTCACGTGAACGGGCTACCCCTGGAAGATGAGTCTAGATAGCGAACCCAGGAGTTCCCATGGCGATCGTGCACCGTACCTGCCCGCTCTGCGAGGCCGTCTGCGGCCTGACCCTCACCCTCGACGACGGCGGTCACGTCACCGGCGTGCGCGGCGACAAGGACGACCCGTTCAGCAGAGGCTTCATCTGCCCGAAGGGCGCCAGCCTCGGCAAGCTGGACGAGGACCCCGACCGCCTGACCAGACCCCTGGTGCGCGAGGGCGACCTGTGGCGGGAGGTCGGCTGGGACGAGGCGTTCGCCGCGGTGAAAGCGGGCTTCGAGCGCGTCACCGAGGAGCACGGCCGCGAGTCCTTCGCCGTCTACCTGGGCAATCCCAACGCCCACACGATGGCCGGCGCACTCTACGCCGGCCCGCTGATCCGCTCGCTCGGCACCCGCAACGTCTTCTCCGCCAGCACCGCCGACCAGATGCCCAAGCACGTCTCCAGCGGCCTGATGTTCGGCCACCCGCTCACCATCCCCGTGCCCGACCTCGACCGCACCGACTACCTGCTCATGCTGGGCGCCAACCCCCTCGACTCCAACGGCTCGCTCTGCACCGCCCCCGACTTCCCCGGCCGCCTCAAGGCGCTGCGCGGGCGCGGCGGCCGCCTGGTCGTCGTGGACCCGCGCCGGACCAGGACCGCCGCCCTGGCCGACGAGCACGTCTTCATCCGCCCCGGCACCGACGCCTACCTGCTGTTCGGGATCGTGCACACGCTCCTGGCCGAAGAGCTCACCGACGTGCGGCTGGAGGTCAACGGGCTGGCCGAGCTCACCGAGGCGGCCAAGCACTTCGCCCCCGACGTGGTGGCCCGCCGCACGGGCGTGCCCGCCGAGGTGATCGTACGGCTGGCCCGCGAGCTGGCCGGAGCCCCCACGGCGGCGGTCTACGCGCGCATCGGCACCTGCACGGCCGAGTTCGGCACGCTGGCCCAGTGGCTGGTGGACGTCGTCAACGTGCTGACCGGCAACCTGGACCGGCCGGGCGGCGCCATGTTCCCGATGCCCGCGACCGAGGGCGGGCGGCGGCGCAAGCCGTACCGGACGGGCAGGTGGCACAGCCGCGTCAGAGGGCTGCCGGAGGCCAACGGCGAGCTGCCCGTGGCGACGCTCGCCGACGAGATCGAGGTTCCGGGGCAGGGGCAGATCCGGTGCCTGGTGACGGTGGCCGGCAACCCGGTGCTGTCGTCGCCGAACGGGGCGC
Organism: Nonomuraea typhae; assembly: GCF_009760925.1. Classification (GTDB taxonomy): domain Bacteria; phylum Actinomycetota; class Actinomycetes; order Streptosporangiales; family Streptosporangiaceae; genus Nonomuraea; species Nonomuraea typhae. The sequence goes on along the minus strand of NZ_VRLV01000005.1, from coordinate 406,783 downwards.
GGCTGGATCGGGCCCTTCCCGATCTGGGGTTCATGGTCAGCGTCGATCCGTATCTCAACGAGACGACGAAGCACGCGCGGGTGATCCTGCCGCCGCCTCGGGTGCTGCAGACCGGGCACTACGACTTCGCGCTGCTGGGGCTGGCCGTACGGAACTACACGCGGTATTCGCGGCCGTTGCTGCCGCTGGCCGACCGGCCGTCCGAGGGCATGATCCTGGCCCGGCTGGCGGTGATCGCCTCGGGGCTGGACGGCGACCTGGACGCGTTCGTCATCGGGCAGACGCTGGCCGGCGCGGTGCAGACGCCGGGCTCCGGCGTCGAGGGGCGGGACGCCGACGAGCTGGCGGCGCTGCTGGACGGCGAGAGCGGCGCCGAGCGGCGGCTGGACATGATGTTGCGGCTCGGCCCCTACGGCGAGTGGTCGGGGCGGGGCGAGTTGTCGCTGCGCAAGCTGCTGGAGCATCCGCACGGCCTGGACCTCGGGCCGCTGCGGCCGCGGCTGCCCGAGCTGCTGACGACCGCCTCGGGCAGGGTGGAGCTGGCGCCGCCGCAGCTCATCGAGGACGTGCATCGGCTGCGCGAGGGGCTGGACGCCGAGCAGCCGGCGTTCGTGCTGATCGGGCGACGGCAGCTGCGCTCGAACAACAGCTGGATGCACAACGTCGCCCCGCTGGTGGGCGGGAGCAACCAGTGCACGCTGCAGATCAACCCGGCGGATGTGGACCGGCTCGGGCTGGACGGCCACGCCCGGGTCAGATCGGCCACCGGCGAGCTGACGGTGCCGCTGGAGCCGACCGACACGATCATGCCCGGCGTCGTCAGCCTGCCCCACGGCTGGGGGCATTCCGGCAGCGTGCAGCGCGTCGCGGCCGAGCACGCGGGGGTCAGCGCGAACGTGCTCACGGACGAGTCCACCGTGGATTTGCCATCAGGAAACGCAGTGTTCAACGGGGTTCCGGTCATGATTTTGCCAACCGGTGTGATCACCGCACATTAGGGTGTCGCGCGTGACTATCGCGCCAGAAGAGGACCGCCTGAACGCCCAGATCGCCTTCGCCATCGAGATCGACAAATTGAAGCGGGTGATCCGCCGCAACCATCTGATGGATGGCTCGCGGCGGGAGAACGACGCTGAGCACTCCTGGTATGTCGGGCTACTTGCGATGATCTTGGGTGAGCACGCCCCGGCGGGCACCGACATCCAGCGCGTGGTCGCGATGCTGCTCGTGCACGACCTGGTCGAGATCGACGCGGGTGACACCTTCATCTACGACGCCGCGGCGGTGGCGGCCCAGGCCGACGCCGAGCGGGCCGCCGCCGACCGGATCTTCGCCCTGCTGCCCGCCGAGCAGGGGGCGGAGATGCGGGCGTTGTGGGAGGAGTTCGAGGCCAGGCAGACGGTGGAGTCGAGGTTCGCCAAGGCACTCGACCGGTTCGCCCCGATCCTGGCCAACCACCACACCGAGGGTGGCACGTGGGGGCTGTTCAAGGTGAAGGCCGCGCAGGTGCGGGAGAAGGTGCGGATCATCGAGGAAGGCTCGCCCTCGCTCGGCGCCTATGCGCTGGAGCTGGTCGAACTCTCGGTGGCCCGGGGTCACCTGTCCGAGTGACCGTCCCGCGCCCGGGGTAGGTGACTTGTCGTGAAGGAGACTGTTCGAGCGGGACGTCGGCAGTTGCGGCGTTTCGTGGGGCCGGTCGACCTGGCCGACCGGCTCGAGAAATCCCGGGCCCTGGACGGCCCCATCCGGGTGCTGGCCAGGACCGTGCGCGAGAAGGTCGGCCCCGGGCGGGTGCGCGACCTGCTGCACGGCGTTCCCACGGGCAAACCGGTGCATCCGCCGCTGGCCACGGTGACACTCGGCTGCTGGTTGTCGGCCACCGTGCTCGACGCCGCCGGCGCCGACCCGCGGGCGGTCCGGCTGCTGCTCGGCGCCGGGGTCGCGGGCGCCCTGCCGACCGCGGCGGCCGGGCTGACCGACTGGTCCTCGCTGCACCGGGAGCAGCAGCGGGTCGGGTTCGTCCACCTGCTGGCCAACGCCGGGGCACTCACCCTGTTCTCCGCCTCCCTGCTGGCCCGGCTGAGCGGCTACGAGCGCGGCGGCCGGGTGCTGTCGTGGCTCGGGCTGGGCGCGGCCGGAGTGGGCGGCTACCTCGGCGGCCATCTGGCCTACCGGCAGGCGGCGGGCGCCAACCACGCGCCGCAGGTCGCCCATCTGGTGCCGCTCGGCTGGCACGACCTCTGCCCGCTCAAGGACCTGCCGCAGGGACGCCCGGTAGCCCGGCGGCTCGGCTACATCCAGCTCTTCGTCCTGCGGGCCGGCGAGTCGGTCACCGTGCTGGCCGACCGCTGCCCGCACCTGGCCGGTCCGCTGCACCAGGGCAGGCTCGTCGTGGAGAACGGCGAAGCCTGCGTGGTGTGCCCGTGGCACGGCAGCACGTTCCGGCTGGCCGACGGCACGGTCAAGCACGGCCCCGCCACCGCGCCCGCGCCCACGTTCGAGACCCGGGTCACCCGGGACGGAACCCTCCAGGTGCGGCCGGGCAGTTGACCTCAATCTTGCTTGAGGTCCTACCGTCGGTGCATGTGCGAGATCTTTGTGACTCCGGGGCTGGTCGGTGATCATGTTCATGCCCGGCTGAGCAGGGCCGGGATACCCGTGCGCCGGTACGACGGCGGCGAGCAGGACCCTTCCCGCATGGAGTCCGTCTTCCTGGACCACCTGCCGCTCACCGCCGAGCGGGCCGCGCCCCTGATCGACACGATCGCACGGCACGCCCGCCGGGTGGTCTACGTGTCCTCGGCCTTTCACTCCGAGGTCGAGAAGCTCATCGAGCACTCCGGGATCCCCTGGACGATGCTGCGCCCCGGGAGTTTCGCCGCCGACGCTCTGGCCTTCGCCGCGCAGGTCAGGGCGGGGGTGGTGCGCTGGCCGTACGGCGGGGCCGGGCGGGCGGTGATCCACGAGAAGGACGTGGCAGCGGTCGCCACGCACGTGCTGGCCTCGGCGGGACACGGCGGCAGGCGGTACGCGCTGAGCGGCCCGGAGACGCTCACTCAGGTCGAGCAGGTGCGCGTCATCGGTGAGGTGACGGGCCGGGAGGTGCGCTGGGAGGAGCCAGCGCCCGGCCTGGCGCGGGCGGAGTTGCTCAAGGTCTGGGCGGACGAGGCGGTCGTGGACGCGAAGCTCGAGGAGTGGGGCACCTTCGCCGGATCACCCGAGGTGGTGACCAACACGGTCCGGGTGCTGACCGGCCGGCCGCCGCGGACGTTCCGGCAGTGGGCGCAGGATCACGCGGACGCCTTCCGCTGACCGTCGGCGGGGTGTTCGACCAGGGCCAGGATGCGGCTGGACATGAATCGGGCGGTGCGCACCGCGCTGCCGCTCCTGGTCACCTCGCTGACCTCGACGAGCCCGCGGCGGGTGGCGACTTCGACGCGGCGACCGGCGCGGGTGGCCCTGACCTCGTAGGTGCGCGGGGTGGTTCCCCCGGCATCGATCACGATCTCTACCCAATCACCCTTCATGCCCTTATTTATCCCCAGAAAGGCTGAAATTTATCCGTACACCAGTTTGATAATCGCCAGAATTCCCACGCAGACGATGACGCCGCGCAGCACCGGGGCGGGGATCTTCCTGCCGACCTTGGCCCCGATGTACCCGCCGATCGTGGCCCCCGCGGCGATCCCGGCCACGGCCCACCAATCGACCTCCGCCACGAGGATGAACAACACCGCGGCCGCGCCGTTCACGATCAGCGAGAGCACGTTCTTGGCCGCGTTGACCCGCTGCAGGCCGTCGGCGAGGAAGCTGCCCAGCAGGCCGATCAGCAGCACGCCCTGGGCGGCGCCGAAATAGCCGCCGTAGACGCCCGCGCCCAGGACGCCCAGCCAGAGGGCCACGCCGCCGTCCGGGTGCGCGTGCTCGCGCCGGGCCGACAGCCAGCCGTTCAGCTTCGGCTGGATGACCACGAGCACACAGGCGATGCCGATGAGGATGGGCACCACGATCCCGAAGACGTCCGGGTCCAGCCACAGCAGCAGCAGGCCGCCGATCAGCGAGCCGACGAGCGAGGCCGAGCCCAGCTTGACCAGCCGTGCCCGCTGTCCCTGGAGCTCGGCGCGGTAGCCGTACGCGCCCGTGAAGGAGCCGGGCACCAGGCCGATGCTGTTGGAGACGTTGGCCACGACCGGGTCCACGCCCACCGCCACCAGGGCGGGGAAGGTGATCAGCGACCCCGACCCGACGACCGCGTTGATGGCCCCGGCTCCGATACCGGCCGCGCACACCGCGACCGCCTCCCACGGCGTCAATGACCCTCCTCGCTCCGGACTGGTGTCCCGAGCGAGCTTAGAGACCTACCCCTGTTCGTCCTTCTTCGGGGGGTTGAACAGGCCGCCGAGGTTCTCCAGCGCCCTGCCCATCTCCGACGGCACGATCCACACCTTGTTGGCATCGCCCTTGGCGATCTCGGGCAGCGTCTGCAGGTACTGGTAGGCCAGCAGCCGCTGGTCCGGATTGCCCTCGTGGATCGCCTTGAAGACCATGCCGATCGCGTCCGCCTGGCCCTTGGCCCGCATCGCCTGCGCCTCGGCGTCGGCCTGGGCGCGCAGCACCGCCGCCTCCGCCTCGCCCCTGGCCCGCAGCACCGCGGCCTGCTTCTCGCCCTCGGCCGCCAGGATCGCCGCCTGCCGCTGACCCTCCGCGGCCAGCACGGCGGCCCGCTTGTCCCGGTCGGCGCGCATCTGCTTCTCCATCGAGTCCTGGATGGAGGCGGGCGGGTCGATGGCCTTGAGCTCGACCCGGTTGACCCGGATGCCCCACTTGCCGGTGGCGTCGTCGAGCACGCCGCGCAGCTCGGTGTTGATCTCCTCGCGGGAGGTCAGGGTACGTTCCAGATCCATGCCGCCGACCACGTTGCGCAGCGTGGTGACGGTCAGCTGCTCGACGCCGACGATGAAGTTGGCGATCTCGTAGGTGGCCGCCTTCGGGTTGGTCACCTGGAAGTAGATGACGGTGTCGATCGAGACCACCAGGTTGTCGGAGGTGATCACCGGCTGCGGCGGGAACGAGACCACCTGCTCACGCAGGTCGATGACCTCCTTGATGCGGTCGATGAACGGCACCACGAGGTTGAGGCCGGGATCGAGCGTGCGGTGGTAGCGGCCCAGCCGTTCGACGATCGCCGCCGTCGCCTGCGGGATGATCCGGACCGTCCGCCACAGAGCCACGCCCACCAGAAGCACCACGGCGAGAATGACGACGAGCTGCGTGGTCATGGCAAAGCTCCGGGGAAGTCGTGGGGGCCCGACCACGGAGATCCTATGTGGTTTTAACCGGCCGCGATCGGTAACCGCACAAATACGATCTAGTGCGCCCTGGCGTACCAACGGCCTTCGGCGCTGCGCTCCAGCGACAGCGGAACGCCGAACGTGCGGGACAGGTTGTCGGCGGTCATCACCACGTCCAGCGGCCCCTGGGCCACGACCGACCCGTGCCGCAGCAGCAGCCCGTGCGTGAACCCGCTCGGCACCTCCTCCACGTGGTGCGTGACCAGCACCAGCGTCGGCGCGCGATGGTCACCGGCCAGCAAGGCCAACCGGCGCACCAGATCCTCCCTGCCGCCCAGGTCGAGCCCGGCCGCGGGCTCGTCCAGCAGCAGCATCTCCGGGTCCGGCATCAGCGCCCGCGCGATCTGCACCCGCTTGCGCTCGCCCTCCGACAGCGTGCCGAACCTGCGCCGGATCAGATGCGCGGCGCCCATCATGTCGATCAGCTCGACCGCGCGGGTGACGTCGTGGGAGTCGTACTCCTCCGTCCAGCGCCCGAGGATCGCATACGACGCGGTCAGCACCAGGTCGATGACCTTCTCCTCCGCCGGGATGCGCTCGGCCAGCGCCGCGCTGGCCAGGCCGATGCGCGGACGCAGGTCGAACACGTCCGTCTGCCCCAGCCGCTCGCCCAGCACCTCGACCAGGCCCTCACTCGGATACAGCAGTGTCGCCGCGACCTGCAGCAGCGTGGTCTTCCCCGCGCCGTTCGGCCCGATGACGACCCACCGCTCGTCCTCGTTGACCGTCCAGTCGATGCCACGCAAGAGGGCCGCACCGTCCCGTCTGACGGCGACGTCCTGAAGCCGCAGCACCTGACCGCCCATCCCCGATACCTCCTCAGGCCGCGTGTCCCGATTGCCGGAACGCACGGGACAAACCTATCGCCGGGCGAGCACATATCGTGGATCAGTGCCCGCTGAATCCCTTGTCTCCCCCACACTCGTGGCCTGGGGCAACGCCTGGCTCCTCGGCCACGTGACCTTCGACGAGGTCATCGACCAGGTCAGGTCCGTCGCAGGACCCACCATGGTCGACGACGCGCCCATCACCGCGCGCCTCGTCGACCTGCGCCTGACGCAGGGCCTTCGCGAGGTACGGCTGGCGTTGCCCGCCCCCGGCGACCCTCTGGGCCTGTCGGGGCCGCCCGAGTTCAACGCCGCCGCGCTCGACGCCGGGCAGGGCGTCATCTGCGTGCTCGCCGACCGCAACGTGGGCCTCGTGCCGGCGCCCGACCTGCGCGGCTCCTCCTACGAGGGCACCGCGTTCACCACCTATCCCGCCGGGGCCGTCCGCGCCGACCTGCCCTCGTTGTCCGAGGCGGAACGCGACCTGACCGACGCCATGCGCGCGGCCACCGAGGCGCTCAGCGGCGTCGAAGGCCCCGGCCAGGCCCACCCGGGACGTCTCGAGGCCGGCGGCGAACTCGCCCCCGGCTACCCCGCCCGCGCCCACCGCGTCTCCGTCCTGGCCGCGCGCCTGTCCCTGATCGTCCGGCTGGCCGACGAGGACGTCGGCCTGACCTCCGGCCAGATGGCCACCCGCGCCGAAGCCCTGCGTCAGCTCGACCGCGCGATACGGCGGGCCATCGTGGCCGCCCACCACGCGATCTTCGAGCCCCTCAGGAGCCAGTGAGCCGCCACAGCCGGATCTGCTTGTCCTTGCCCGCGGTGACGATGGCCGGCCGACCCGACATCGTCACCACCGCCACCAGCAGCACGCCCTTCTTGTGCGCCTTGACCGGCTTGCCGAGAGGTTTGCGGGTCTTGGCGTCCCACAGCCGCATCGTCCCGTCGGTGCTCCCCGACAACAGCACCACCCGCTCACCCACCACGCCGAACGACAGCGAGTAAACGATCTTCTTGTGGCCGGTCAGCGGCTTGCCGATCGACTTGCCGCTCTTCGGATCCCACAGCCGGATCTTGTTGTCCTTGCCCCCCGACGCCACCACCGGCCGCCCGTCGAGCGCGCCCATGGCGATCGCGTAGACACCCTTCGTGTGTCCCTTGTACGGCTTGCCGTACTTCTTGCGCTTGGCCAGATCCCACAGGCGCAGCGTCTTGTCCTCGCTGGCCGAGACCGCGACCACCCGAGCACCGACCCGGCCCACGCCCAGCCAGTTCACCGACCTGCCGTGGGCCCGGACGGTCTTGCCGGTCGCGCGTTTCTTGCCCAGGTCCCAGAACTTCAGGTAGCCCCTGGCGTCGCCGGTCGCCGCGATCCACTTGCCGCCCGCCTTGCCGATGGCGGCGGCGTAGACGGAGTCGTCGTGGTAGCCGAGGATCTTGCCCTTCCTGGTTTTCAGGTTCCACAGGCGCACCGTGCCGTCGTAGCCGCCCGACAGCGCCATCGGGGTCTTGCCGATCGTCACACAGGCGACGGCGTAGACCTCCTGGCTGTGGCCTTTGAGCTTGGCCACGTACTTGTGGTCTTTGGCGTTCCAGATGCGCAGCTGGCCGTCCTGGCCGCCGGACACGAGCATCAGCTTGCCGCCGATGGTGATGGCCGAGACGGTTTGCACGGCTTTGGTGTGGCCCTTGAGGGGCTTGCCGTCTTGCTTGCCCAGGGTGAGGGGCTGGGTTACCGGCGGGGTGGGGGTTGGGGTCGGGACGGGGGTGGGGGTCGGTGTCGGGGTCGGGGTCGGGGTCGGGGGTGGGCTCGGGGTGATGGAGGTGGTCACGTCGGCCGCGGTCGGGCGGTCGGGTTTCTCGGAGGCGAACAGCCTCGGGACCACGACCAGGAGGGTCGCGCTCATGGCCAGGGCCACGACCAGGGCGGCGGCCACCAGGCCGGTGCGGGTGCGCTTGGCCGGGGTGGCGGGCTGGGGGACGTCCCTGAAGAAGGCGTCGTTGTCGCCCTGGCGCGGCTGGAAGCCCGGGGGTCGGGCGGGCTGCCGGTAGGGATGCGGCCCCGCCGGAGCGGCCGGGGGCGGCTGACCGTAGCCGGGTGGAGCGTAGCCAGGCTGAGCGGGGCCTTGCTGGGGGTGGCCGGGCTGGGGGTGGCCGGGCTGGGGGTGGCCGGGCTGGGGGTGGCCGGGCTGGGGGTGGCCGGGGCCGGGGTGGCTGGGGCCGGGGTGGGCGTGGGGCTGAGCGTGGCCGGGGTGGGGTGGTGGGAGTGGCCGGCCGTACTCGCCTGAGGGGTTGGCCCAGGCGGTCGGCGGGGTGGCGGGGTGCGGCGGGATGGAGGGCGGGTCGGCGGCCACCTGGGAGCCGGTGGTGAGAGCCACGTCGGCGTCGTGGATCGGGCCCTGGTTCTCCAGCAGGGCGAAGAGGGTGTCGGGGGCCGTGGGCCGGTCTTCCGCGCGTTTGCGCAGGCAGGCGGCGACGATGGGGCGGAGGTTGTCGGGCAGGGCGGAGAGGTCGGGCTCCTCGTTCATCACCCGGTAGATGACGGCCGGGAGGCTGTCCTGGCCGAACGCGGGCCGGCCGGTGGCGGCGAAGGTCATGGTCAGGGCCCAGCTGAACATGTCGCTGGGCGGGCCGACGCGGGCGCCGGAGACCTGCTCGGGTGACATGTACGCGGGGGTGCCGACGACGCCGCTGCTGATCGTGATGGCCGAGTCGAGTGCCCTGGCGATGCCGAAGTCGATGACCCGGGGGCCGTCGCTGCCGATGAGCACGTTGCTGGGCTTGAAGTCGCGGTGCACGATGCCCGCGCGGTGGATGGCGGCCAGCGCGGTGACGGTGCCGACGGCCAGCCGGTACAGGGCGCCGCCGGCGCGTGGCCCTTCTGACTGCACCACCCGCTGGAGGGAGACGCCATCGACGAGTTCGCTGACGATGTACGGGGCGTCGCCGTCCATGTTGGCGCCGAGGACCTGCGCGGTGCAGAACTGGGCGACCCGGCGGGCGGCGGCGACTTCGCGCATGAAACGTTCGCCGTCGATGCCCGGTTGGTCCAGCCGGGTGTTGAGCAATTTGATCGCCACGAGCTGACCGCCGGGCGCCTCGGCTTTGAAGACCACCCCCTGGGCGCCCTTGCCCAGCCGTCCCAGAAGCCGATAGTTCCCTAATGAAACCGGATCACCCGGCTGTAAAGGGTGTGTATCCGGCACGTGTCCTCCCCCTTCGTGCATCACAGGGTGACCAGCCACCCTAATCCCCCGCAAGCCCCAGCAGATCACGAAAGATCATCACTCTTTGCTGGATATTGCCCCTGGGCAATAATCAGCCCGACAATCGGGGATTTCCAGCACCGTAGGGGGAAGCCGCCCATGCGCAAGACTCTCAGCACGCTCTTAGGCGTCAGCCTGGCCACCGCCGGAACGCTGACCGCCGTCACCCAGCCCGCCCAAGCCGCCGCTCCGGTCACCACCACGACCGTCGTCCAGCAGGCGGGCGAGCCGTACTCCAAGTTCAAGGTCAGCGTCTCCCACACCAAACGCACCAAGCGCGGCGGAAAGATCCTCTACAAGATCCGCGCCAAGAACCTCGGCCCCCACTACGCCGACTACTTCTGGATCGGCGGCCAGGTTCCCAAGGGCGTGGTCCCGACCCTGCGCTGGGGCGGAGCCAAGGGCACCAAGTGCACCTGGGAGGGGCGCTGGTTCTGGTGCTGGGGCAAGTACGCGCTCGAGGTCGGCGACACCGAGTGGCTCAACTTCCAGGTGACCATGAAGCGGAACACCAAGGGCGTCGCCGTGGCCAAGCTGGGCGTGGTGGCCTTCGACGTCCCGCTGGGCGCCGAGCGCCTGGACGAGGAGGAGCTTGAGCGCATCGGGATCAAGGGCTGGAGGTGGCTCAAGACGGCCAAGACCAGCGTCGTCTGGCCGCCCAAGCGCCCCACCCGCGGATGGACCCCGCCGCCGGTCGTCAAGGAGTACAACCCGCCGGCCGTGAAGGAAGAGTCCAACAAGAAGAAGGACACCTGATCCGCTGAGCCGGCCGGGCGCCTGCTCCGGCGCCCGGCCGCCTTTGCCCTTCAGGCGAGACCGTGGCGGACGGCGTAGAGGGCGGCCTGAGTGCGGTCCTGGACGCCGAGTTTCATCAGCACGTTGGAGACGTGGGTCTTGACCGTCTTCTCCGCGACCGCCAGCGACCGGGCGATCTCCCGGTTGGAACGGCCGGCCGCGATCAGCGCCAGCACCTCGCGCTCGCGTTCGGTCAACTGGACCGGGCCGGGAACCTGGGGCGCGAGGGCGGCGCCGGCCGCGGCGGTCATCATGGCCTCGGCCGCCTCCGGCGCCAGTAGGACCTGGCCGCCGTGGACCGCGCGCACCGCCTGCACGAGCGCCGACGGGTCCACGTCCTTGTAGAGGAACCCGGCGGCGCCGGCGCGCATCGCCGGGGCGACGTCGGAGCGGTCGCTGACCGAGGTGAGCACGACCACCCGGGTCGGTGCGCCGCTCAGCTGCTCCAGAGCGCCCAGGCCGTCCAGCACCGGCATCTTGAGGTCCAGGAGAAGGACGTCCGGCTCGAGCTCCGCGACCAGGTCCACAGCCTCGCGGCCGTCGCCGGCCTCGCCCACGACCGTGATGTCCTCCTGCAGATCGAGGAACGTGCGCAGCCCCTGGCGCACCACCGGATGGTCGTCGGCGATCAGCACCTTGATCAAATTTCCACCTCCACCAGGACCGTGGTCCCCTGGTCGCGGGCCGAGGTGACGGTCAGGGAGCCGCCCACCGACTCGGCCCGATCCTTCATGGACGCCAGCCCCAGCCCCCGGGAGCCGGCCTGGTCGAAGCCGCTGCCGTCGTCGGCCACCGACAGCGACAGCTTGCCGTCCGAGTACGCCAGCCGTACCCAGACCTGACGGGCGCCGGCGTGGCGCAGGGCGTTGTGCAGGGCCTCCTGCGCCACCCGCAGCACGACGACCTCGACCGCCGGGTCCAGCGGCGGCAGTCCGTCGCAGTCGAAGCTGATCTGCGCGGCCTGGAGGCGGTCGAGCATGCGCACGTGCTTGCGCAGCGTCTCGGACAGGCCGTGCCGGTCGAGGTCGGCCGGCCGCAGCTCGATGATGACCGCGCGCAGCTCGGCCAGCGCCTCGCCGGCCAGCATCTGGACGCGGTCGAGCTCGGCGGCGGCCTTGTCGGGGGCGGTGTGCAGCATCGTCGCGGCGGCCTGGGCGGTCAGGCGCAGCGAGAACAGCTTCTGGGTGACCGCGTCGTGCAGCTCGCGGGCCATGCGGTTGCGCTCCTCGACCAGCGCCAGCTCGCGGCCCTGCTCATACAGCCGGGCGTTGATGAGCGCGATGGCCGCGTGCGCGGCGAACAACGTCAGCAGGTCCTGGTCCTCCTGCGTGAAGCCGCCGGGCGTGCGCTTGTTGGCCAGGAAGATGATGCCGAGGATCTGCTCGCCGTCGCGGATGGGGACGCCCAGGAAGTCCTTCATGACCGGATGCGCCTTCGGCCACCACTCGAACCGCGGATCCGTGCGCAGGTCGGGCAGCCGGGCCGGGGTCCCCTCGCGGAGCATCGCGCCGAGCATGCCGTGCTGGCGGGGCAGCGGCCCGATCGCCTCCCACTGCCGGTCGGTCAGCCCCTCGGCGACGAACTCGGCGAACGACCCCTCCTCGTCGGGCACGCCGAGCGCCGCGTAACGGGCGTCGAGCAGCCGCTGCGCGGAGCGCACGATCACCTGCAGCACCTCGCGAACCGACAGGTGCCGGGTCACCGCCAGCACGGCCGTGCTCACGGCCTGCAGGATCTCGTCGCGATCGGGGGTCACCCGACCACTCTATGGTCCTAGGTCGATGTGCCCAGTCCCGGGCAGGACTTCAGCCCGATGTACGGCGGGCCGCCCCTTTTTACCGTCGTGGACATGACGAACACCGCACTCATCACCGGCGCTTCCCGCGGTCTCGGCCTCGCCCTCGCGAGGTCCCTGGCAGGTGCGGGATGGAATCTCGTCCTCACCGCCCGCGGGGCCGAGGACCTGGAGAAGGTCGCGGCCGAGCTGGGCGCCACCGCGATCCCCGGCGACGTGGCCGACGCCGCGCACCGCGAACGGCTGGCCACGGCCGTGCCCACGCTCGACCTGCTGGTCAACAACGCCAGCGGGCTCGGGGCGACCCCGCTGCCCAAGATCGCCGGGTACCCGCTGGAGGCGTTCCGCGTGCTCCTGGAGACCAACGTGATCGCCCCGCTCTCCCTCATCCAGGCGACGATCCCGGCCGTGCGGGCGGCGCGGGGAGCGATCGTGAACATCACCTCCGACGCCGCCACCGGGGCCTACGAGGGGTGGGGCGGCTACGGGGCCACCAAGGCGGCGCTGGAGCAGCTGTCGAACGTCCTGGCCGCCGAGGAGCCCGACGTGGCCGTCTGGTGGGCGGACCCGGGCGAGATGAACACCCGGATGCTGGCCGACGCCGTGGGGGCCGAGGAGGCGGCGGGGGCGGCCGATCCGGAGGACGTGGCGCGGGCGCTGCACGAACTCATCGAGCGTCGTCCGGCCAGTGGCCGGGTGAGCCTGCAATGACGGCGACCCTGCATGGTGACGCCTCCGGGCCGCACGTGTCTGCAGAGCCGGGGAAGCCCGGGGTGGGGCCGGAGGGGGCATCCGGCTTCACGGCGCCCGGCTCCACGATGCCCGATCTCGCGGCGCCCGATCTCGCGGCGCCCGGATCCGCGGTGCTCGACTTCGCGGTGCCCGAGGAGTTGGAGGCTCACGCGCCGCCGGAGTCCCGGGGGGTGCCGCGGGACGGGGTACGCCTCCTGGTCAGCAGGGGTGGCGAGCACAGCCATCACCGCTTCCACGACCTGCCCGCTCAGCTGGACCCCGGCGACCTCATCGTGGTCAACAACTCGGGCACGCTTCCTGCCGCCGTGCGGCTGGACCGGCTGGCCGTGCACTTCTCCACCGCCCGGGAGGACGGGACCTGGCTGGTGGAGCTGCGCCGCCGTACCGCGAAGGGCTCGGCGCCCTACGGTGGCGGCGCGCCCGGCGAGTGGCTGCCGCTCCCGGGGAACGCCACGCTGCAGCTCATCGAGCGCGAGACCCCGCGGCTGTGGCGGGCCCGGCTGGACCAGAACGTCGAGAAGTACCTGGCCAGGAAGGGCGTCCCGATCCGCTACTCCTACGTGGAGCGGGACTGGCCGCTGGCCGACTACCAGACGGTGTTCGGGACCGTCCCGGGCAGCGCGGAGATGCCGAGCGCCGGGCGGCCGTTCACGGCGGAGCTGGTGACCGCGCTGGTGTCCAGGGGCGTCCGGGTGGCGCCGATCACCCTGCACACCGGGGTCGCCTCGCCCGAGCACGACGAGCCGCCGTACGCCGAGCGGTACGACGTGCCCGAGCACACGGCCCGCCTGGTCAACCTGACCCGGCGCGACGGCGGCCGGGTGGTGGCAGTGGGCACCACCGTGGTCAGGGCCCTGGAATCGGCGGTGGGCCCGGGCGGCCTGGTCCACGCCGCGGCCGGCTGGACGACGCACCTGGTCACCCCGCGCACGCCGCCGCGGGCGGCCACCGCGCTGATCACTGGTTTTCACGAGCCGCGATCCAGCCACCTGCTCATGCTGACCGCGTTCGCGGGCCACGAGGCGCTCACGGACGCCTACGCACAGGCGCTGAAGGAGAGGTATCTGTGGCACGAGTTTGGCGATGTCCACCTGATAATGAAATAAAGTACTTTGCATAGATTTTGCTCACGTGATAGGAAAAGCCGACATTTGTCGGGGGCCTAATCGCGTCCCTCATCCTCACGGAGCACCTGAATGCCGAAGTCCATCACGAAGGCCGCAGCCTTCACTCTCATTGCGGGCGCCCTGATCCTGCCGGCCGTCCCCGCCTCCGCCTCCGCCACCGCGGCCGTCAAGGCGAGCGCGGACGAGCCGTACTCCGTCATGAAGACCACCATCACGGCGCCCAAGACGGTGAAGCGCGGCGGCAAGATCACCTACCGGATCAAGGTTCTCAACACCGGGCCGCACCAGGCCGACGCCTACTGGCTCGGCGGCAAGCTGCCCAAGGGCATCACGGGCAAGATCTACTACGGCGGGCCCAAGGGCACCAAGTGCGAGACCGACACGGTCGAGTTCTGGTGCTGGGGCCCGTGGGAGCTGGCCAAGGGCGACGTCGACTGGCTCGGCATCGAGGTCACCCTGAAGAAGACCACCAAGGGCGTCGCCACCGCCGAACTCGGCGCGCTGGTCTACGACGTGCCGATCGGCATGGAGAACCTGGACAAGGAAGAGATCGACCGGATCGGCGGCTACGAGCGCTGGTTCTACGGCAAGAAGGTCAAGACCAAGATCGCGGGCTGACCCGCGGGCGCGGACGCGGAACCCCGGACCCGGTGTCCGGGGTTCACTGTCCGAATGATGGGCCTGGTGAGCAAGCAGCCGCGCGCGCCCAGTAGCGTGGCTCAAGTGGACCAGCGCACCCTCCTGATCACGCTCACCGGCCCGGACCGGCCCGGTGTCACGAGTCGCCTGTTCTCCGTCCTGGCCGGCTTTCCGGTCACCGTCTCCGATATCGAGCAGGTCGTCATCCGCGGCCGGCTCACCCTGGGCGTCCTCGTCGCCTACGTGGGCGGCCCCTCCACCGGGACCGGCAGCACCCTGGGCGCCATGTGGACGGCCGTCGAACGCGTCGCGGAAGACCTGGGGCTGGAGGTCGAGCTCTCCACCGGCTCCCTCACCAAGGAGCAGCGCCGCCGCGGCCGCCTGTCCGTCAGCGTGCTCGGCCCCTCGCTCCCCCCGGCCGCGATCGCCGGAATCGCCGGAAAGATCGCCGCCGCCGGAGCCAACATCGACCGCATCGAACGCCTGGCCCAATGGCCGGTCACCTGTATCGAGCTGTCCGTCTCCGGCGCCGACCCCGACGCGCTCCGCGTCGAACTGGCCGCCGAGGCGGCCGCCCAGCAGGTGGACGTGGCCGTCCAGCGCACCGGCCTGTCCCGGCGGGCCAAGCGCCTCATCGTCATGGACGTGGACTCCACCCTCATCCAGGGCGAGGTCATCGAACTCCTGGCCGCCCACGCGGGCTGCCTGGACGAGGTCGCCCGCGTCACCGAAGAGGCGATGCGTGGCGAACTGGACTTCGCCGAATCCCTGCGCCGCCGCGTCGCGCTGCTGGAGGGCCTGCCCGCGTCCGTCTTCGACCAGGTCCGCCAGGAGGTCGTCCTGACCGCGGGCGCCCGGACCCTGGTCCGGACCCTGAAGCGCCTGGACTACCGATTCGCGATCGTCAGCGGCGGGTTCACCCAGATCACCGACTCGCTGGTGGCCGAACTCGGCATCGACTACTCCGCCGCGAACGTCCTCGAGGTCGTCGACGGCCACCTGACCGGCCGCGTCACCGGCGACATCGTCGACCGCCCCGGCAAGGCCAGGGCCCTGGAGCGCTTCGCCATGGAGGCGGGCCTGCCCATCAGCCAGACGGTGGCCATCGGCGACGGGGCCAACGACCTCGACATGATCGCCGTCGCGGGGCTGGGCATCGCCTTCAACGCCAAGCCCGTGGTCCGCCAAGCCGCCGACACCGCGGTCAACAGCCCGTACCTGGACGCGATCCTGTACCTCCTGGGCATCTCCCGCGACGAGGTCGAGGCCGCCGACGCCGAGGACCTTCTTGCCCCTATGGGCTGACTGCTTTTTATTTACGGCGGGGCCGCCGCTCCCACCTCCCGCCGCCGTGAGTTACCGCCGATCGTCGGGCGCTTCTCACGTCGGACGTGGTCCTCACCGCTACGACGCACGTTTCCCGGCCGGTCCGGATTGGCGGCCGGAGGGGTGTGCGGGTGGTGGGATGGCGGCGGCCGCTCCCGGCTTGGGCACCTGGGTAGGTCGTGGTCGGTCGCTCCCGGCTTGGGTGCCGGGGTAGGCCGTTGGTCAGTCGCGGGCGGTGGTGAGGGCTCTGGTCAAGGACAGGGCGTCGTCTGTCAGGGTGCGGAGCGCGGGGTGTGCGGCAACGGCGTGACGCAACGCCCGCCGTACCGCGGAAGGCCCATCCCCAGCCGCCTCACCATCACCCCGTTCCACCCGGCCGACCTTGTCACCCGCCCGGCCGGCCCCCTCACTCCCGGAGCCGTCCACCCGGCCGGCTCCCTCACGCGGTGGGGCTCCTTGGCCCGCGGCCTCGCCCATCAGTTCGTCGACCCGTTCCCCCGCTTCCTCCAGCAGGGCGTCCAGGCCGTCCCCGTCTGTCCGGGGTGGCTGGGTGTTGTCGCGGACGGCGCGGGCGGTCGTGGACAGGCGGTCGGCCACCGTGTCCAGGACAGCGGTGGTGGCGTCCGAGCCCGCCTCGGAGCCGCGCAGCACGGCGGCCAGCAGCAGCGCGTCGTCCCGGAGTTTCCTGGACAGCGTGACGGCCTCCCGGAGTTCCGGCGGGGCCTTGCCGTTCGGCTCCTTGTCCAGCCGGTCGAGGGCGTCGCGGAGGCGGTCGGCGGACTGGCCGGCGGCTTCGGTGCGGTCGGGCATGGCGTCGAGGTCGCGCTCGGCCAGGGTGCGGATCATGGCGGCGTGGCCGCGCAGGAGGTCTCTGGCCAGGAGGTTCAGGTGGCCGGCGCCGCCTCGGGGCCACAGGACGCGGGCGGCTGCCAGGGCCAGGATGCCGCCGCCCGCGGTCATCAGCAGGCGGGTCCCGGCGGCCTGCCAGTCGATGCGGGTCGAGAAGTCGGTCAGCAGGAGCGCCAGCGGCGTGGCGAACACCGACCAGTACCCGTAGCTGACCTGCCGCAGCGCGAAGCCGAGGGTGGCGAAGACGAGCACGGTGGCCACGATCGTGTACTCGCTGGGCACCGCCCCGAGCACCAGCGCGGCCACCCCGGCGCCCAGGACGGTCCCGGCCACTCGGAGCACGACGCGGTCCACGGTGTCGCCATAGGTCGGGCGCAGCCCGATCAGCACGGTGAACACGAACCACTTGCCGTAGTGCTCGTGCACCCCGACCATCAACGCCATCGCGACGGCGGCGGCGATGCCGAGGCGGCCGGCGTGCTCGGGCGCGTTCCCTGCGGTGAGTTGCCAGGTGAAGCGGGGCAGCCGCGCGGGCGCCTTCACCCCTTCGCTGGCCAGCAGCCCGACGGTCCGGACGGCGACGGCGATCCGGTCCAGGCACCGCCGTACCTGGCCGAGCAGCGCGATCGTGCGCAGCGATTCCGGGTCGGACAGGTCGCGGGCGCGCAGGCGGGAGATGTGCTCGGCGAACCCGGCCAGCGCCGCCAGCGCGACCGGCACGCCCACGACGCTGCCCGCGGCCACCTGCCGCAGCGCGGCCGACAGCGCCTCGACGACCTTGTCGATCTCCTGCCGTTCGGCGCCCGCCTGGGCCCGGAGGGAGCGCAGCGCCACGGTCTCGTGGAAGATCCGCACGAGGGTCAGCACGTAGGCGTCGGGAGAGCGGTCGCCGCCCTCGTCGCTGTGGTAGGCGGCCGAGGCGGTGGCGGCGGCGTCCAGGGCCTGTGAGCCGTGCTCGCGCCGCTCGGCCCACTCCTCCTCGGGCAGGTCGAATCCGTCGAGCATGCCCGCCATGGCGTCCACGGCGGCGTCCAGCGCGTCCTTCAGCGGGTCGAGCCGGCGCACCGGCCACGCGGCCAGCGCCAGCACGCAGTACCCCAGCCCGCCGAGCCCGACCATGAGCGCACCGTCGAACCCCGCCGGAGACAGCACGTAGAAGCCGATGACCGTGGCCAGGACCGGCGGCAGGCCCACGGTCTGCCACTGCCCTCCGGCCGCCGCGACGAGCCCGACCACGCCGACGGCCCACCACGGATGGGGTGCGACGAGGGTCCCGGCCCAGAACCCGGCCGCGATGAGCCCCACCTTGATCGCCAGGTTCCTGGCACGCTGTCCGTACGGCTTGCCGTACGTGTCACCAAATGCCGTGAAATACGCACCCAGAGCGGCCAGTCCGCCGGCATGCGACGCCCCCACGGCCGCGCCCACGACCAGCGGCAACGCGATCGCCACCCCGCACAGCAGCCCATAGCCCCAAGGCGGCCGCGCGGGCAGTTCGAACCCGCGCCGCAGCGAACGAAGCGTCCCCCGCATGGATGCGTGCCCCCGGTCCGGCGGCGCGGCCCACGCTCCCGGACCCGCCGCATGCTGTGCTGGTGACGGCGCGGCGCCCGTGCCCCTACGCCTGTTTGGGGTCCCAGTGCGTGACCAGGTTCCCCGCCCCTGGCCAGAGGTCTACCCACTCGGAGTCTGTCCGGATCACCGCGAACGAACCCGGCCGAAACCCGAACTCGCCGCCGGACAACCCCAGGGCCAGCTCGTGCACACCCGGATTGTGCCCGCACAGGACCATCGTGCGCGCCTCCGGATCCTGCAACCGGATCAACGCCAGCAGCTCGTCGGCATACGCCTCGTAGATGTCCCGCTCGAAGCTGATCTCCTGATCGGGGAAGGCCAGCTCGGCGGTGCGCCGCGTCCGCAACGCCGGTGAACACAACACCACGTCCGGCCGGTGCCCCAGCGCCCGGAGCTCATCGCCCACCCGCTGGGCGTCCCGCTCACCCCGCTCCGTCAACGGCCGCTCCCGATCGGCCAGCCCCGGCACCTGAGCGGCCTTCGCATGCCGCAACACGATCAGCGTCCGCACCGGTTCACCCCCTCGACGCCCACACGGCCATGGCGACCAACAGTCCCAGGATCACCACCATGGCCAAGAGGATCAAGACCAGCGTTCGGCCGCCGTTGGGCCGGTTCTCTTCCACCGGCCCAGTTTCCCACCCGACCCGCCCGCCCCTTCACCCGAGACCATCGGGTCCGAGTCCGGGCGCGCCGGACCAGAGCCTGCCCGCCCCCCTCAGACCGGCCCTCCGGGCCTGCCCCTCCTGTCCCTCCTGTCCCTCCTGTCCCTCCTGTCCAGCGTCCGGGACCGCTGGGCAACGTGCGTTGTGGCGGCGAGGACCACGTCCGACGTGAGAAGCGCCCGGCGATCGGCGCCCGCCCACGGCGGCGGGAGGTGGGGGCGGCGGCTTCGCCGTAAAGGAAGAAGGGCACCCACCGAAGCGGATGCCCTTCGACTGCGAGAAGTGACTACGAACCCACTGAAGCCGGGTTGCGGTCGTTGGCGGGCTCGACGGTTACCGAGCGGCGCTTGCTGATGATGATGGCGATCACGATCACCAGCACCGCGACCGCCGGCACGCCGATGCGCACCAGCAGATTGTCCGCGTACAGGACCACCGCCGGGGCCACCAGCAGCGCCACCAGGTTCATGACCTTGATGAGCGGGTTGATGGCCGGGCCGGCCGTGTCCTTGAACGGGTCGCCGACCGTGTCGCCGATCACCGTGGCGGCGTGGGCCTCGGAGCCCTTGCCGCCGTGGTGGCCGTCCTCGACGAGCTTCTTGGCGTTGTCCCAGGCGCCGCCGGAGTTGGCCAGGAAGACCGCCATCAGCGTGCCGCAGGCGATGGCGCCGGCCAGGAACGCGCCCAGCGGCGCGTACCCCAGCGCGAAGCCGACCGCGATCGGGGTCATGACCGCGAGCAGGCCGGGCGTGGCCAGTTCGCGCAGCGAGTCGCGGGTGCAGATGTCGACGACGCGGCCGTACTCGGGCTTGACGGTGCCGTCCATGATGCCCGGGTTGTTGCGGAACTGGTCGCGGACCTCGAAGACCACGCGCATCGCCGCCCGGCCCACGGCCATGATCGCCAGGCCGGAGAACAGGAACACGACCGCGGCGCCGATGATCAGGCCGACGAGCACGTTCGGCTGGTCGATGTCGAGGCCGAAGCTGGCCGGGTTCGGGAGCTGGCCCTGCACGGCCGTCTTGAACGCGCCGAACAACGCCGTCGCCGCGAGCACCGCCGTCGCGATCGCGATGCCCTTGGTGATCGCCTTGGTGGTGTTGCCGACCGCGTCGAGGCTGGTCAGGACGCGGGCGCCCTCGCCCTCGACGTCGCCGGACATCTCGGCGATGCCCTGCGCGTTGTCGGAGACCGGGCCGAAGGTGTCCATGGAGACGATGACGCCGACCGTGGTCAGCAGGCCGGTGCCGGCCAGCGCGACCGCGAACAGCGCCACGGTCACGTTGCCGAAGCCCAGCAGGAACGCGCCGTAGACGGCGCCGCCGATGATCAGCGCCGAGTACACCGCGGACTCCAGGCCGACGCTGATGCCGGCCAGGATGACGGTCGCGGGACCGGTCACCGAGCTCTCGCCGATCTCCTTGACCGGACGGCGGTTCGTCTCGGTGAAGTAGCCGGTGAGCAGCTGGATCGCGCTGGCCAGCACGAGGCCGACGAGCACCGCGCCGATCGCGATGATGCGTGGGTCGGCGTCGGACTGCACGGCCGAGCCGCTCAGCCCGCTGAAGCTGCTGGGCAGGTACCAGAAGGCGGCCGCGGCCACGAGCACCGCGGAGATCGCGGCGGAGATGAAGAAGCTGCGGTTGATGGCCGCCATGCCGTTGCGGTCCTTGTCGCGCAGGCCGGTGACGAAGATGCCGATGATGGCGGTGACGACACCGATCATCGGCACGATGAGCGGGAAGATCAGTCCCTGCTCACCGAAGGCCACCTTGCCCAGGATGAGGCTCGCGACGAGCATGACCGCGTACGACTCGAACAGGTCGGCCGCCATGCCCGCGCAGTCGCCCACGTTGTCACCGACGTTGTCGGCGATGGTCGCGGCGTTGCGCGGGTCGTCCTCGGGAATGCCCTGCTCGACCTTGCCGACCAGGTCGGCGCCGACGTCCGCGGCCTTGGTGAAGATGCCGCCGCCGACGCGCATGAACATCGCCAGCAGCGCGGCGCCGAAGCCGAAGCCCTCGAGCACGCCAGGCGCGTCACCCTGGTAGAGCAGGACGACGACGGCCGCGCCCAGCAGGCCGAGGCCCACCGTGAACATGCCGGCCACACCACCGGTGCGGAAGGCGATCCGCATGGCGCGCTTCTCGCCGCTGGTGCGAGCGGCGGCGGCGACCCGCACGTTTCCGCGTACGGCCAGCCACATTCCCATGAATCCGGTCAATGCGGAGAACACCGCACCCACCACGAAGAAGATCGACCTGCCGATCTTCACGTCCGTCTCGCCGGGCAGGAACCACAGCAAGATGGGGATGAGAATGACGAAAATCGCGAGAGTTCTGAACTGCCGCTTCAGATAGGCGGCCGCTCCTTCTTGTACGGCACGCGCGATGTTCTGCATGCGCTCCGTGCCCTGGTCGGCCGCCAGCACCTCGCGGACGAGGCCGCCGGCGACGGCCAGTGCGATGAGTGCGACGGCGGCGACCACGACCACAATGGTCAGGTTGGTTCCGCTCAGGGTCAGATTCGACGCTGGCTCCAAGGCCAGGTAGTGCCCAAACATCCGTTCTCCTCGGCAAGACCGGTACGTCCTGCCCGGGCGGTGCTGCAAGGTTCTCGGTTGGTGCGGCACCATCCGGGTACTGGGTGCCGCTTCCGGTTGAGTCCGCAGTGTCGCCGGATCACCTTGGCCGGTGCCGGGAGTCTACGCAGCGCTTCCACGGATATGAAGGCTCTCGGGGCGGGCAATTAAGCGCGCGTCCAGTAAGCCCCAGACTGGGGCCCGATTTGGTGGGTGGCCGTGGGTATGTCCTGCGGTTTACGGGCATGACAAGTTCTTGAAAAGTGTTGTCCGAAACTGGGTTGCGCGTGACGGCGCCCCGACACCTGCGGGTGGGGCTCCGCGGCTCCGCCGTACCCGACCTGTTCCCCGTTCGTGCGCACATGTTCCTGCGCCCAGCATTCCCGCGCACAGCTTTCCCGCGCACAGCTTTCCTGCGCCCAGCTTTCCCGCGCACATGACAGGAGCCGCGCCGCTGTGAGCGGCGCGGCTGTCAGGAAAGTCG
This sequence comes from Nonomuraea typhae, assembly GCF_009760925.1. Taxonomy (GTDB): domain Bacteria; phylum Actinomycetota; class Actinomycetes; order Streptosporangiales; family Streptosporangiaceae; genus Nonomuraea; species Nonomuraea typhae. Next base: position 384,750 of record NZ_VRLV01000005.1, on the reverse strand, counting down.
TCCCGTCAGGAGGCTTTCAGGGAGCCTTCAGGGGCCTTCAAGGGGTACGGCCGTTGAGCGAGGCCGGCCAGCTCATGCGGATCCGCATGCCCTTCGGACTGGGGAAGACCTCCACGTCGTCGGCCAGGCCCGCGATCACCGCGATGCCGAAGCCGGACATGAACGAGTCGGAGAGCGCGCCCAGGTCGACCGGCTGCTCCTGCTGGATCTCGTCGCTCGGGGCCTGGTCGCTGACCGTCACCTCGAAGCGGCCGGAATCGTCGCGCAACTCGATGCGGATCGGCTCTCCCGGGCAGTGGGCGCGATGCGCCTCCACCGCCCGGGAGCACGCTTCACCGACGGCCAGCCTGACCTCGTCAAGCAGCGACTCCTCCACACCGGTGCGCCGGGCGATCGCGGTCGCGACCAGCCTCGCCGTCCGCACGTGCGCGGGCAGGGCGCTGAACGTCAGCTCGACGGTAGCCATGGCTACTTGTCTTTGCCGTGAGCTTCCTTGGCCTCGTCCACCGAAGCGTAGATCCCGAAGACCTTGGTCAGACCGGTGATCCGGAAGATCTTGAGGATGCGCTCCTGCGTGCAGACCAGTTCGAGCGATCCATCGTGCGCACGAACTCGCTTGAGCCCGCCGACGAGGACGCCAAGGCCGGTCGAGTCGAGGAAATCGACCTTCTCCATGTTCACGAGAAGGTGGAAGTTGCCCTTGTTGACCAGGTCGATCAGCAGCTCACGCAATCTCGGCGCGGTGTAGACATCGATCTCACCTTCGACCTCCACGATGGTGAGTCGGTCCTCGGTGCGGTGATCCAACTTCAGATCCACAGATCCTCCAGCGCCTCGCCTGCGAAAGTACCCTTGCGGGCCTGGCAGTCTGGAGCGGGGCTCCCGACCGTCGGACCCTGACGCGCGGCATTCAACCATGCGTCTGGCTTGTGTCTATACGAAATCACGATTCCCGGCGACTTTGCCCACGGATGCCAGACTGGAAACAGTGACTTCCTCCGCTTCCTCCCCACACCGGCCAGGTCCACTCCTCGGCCACCTGCTCGGCGTTCCCGCACGTCATGAGCGCGTCACCCATGTGGAGCATGTTCCAGCACGTCAGGCGGGTCAAGTGGGATGGCCCAAATGGGTTCCGGAACTCCTGGTTACGCGCTTGGCGAACCACGGCGTGAACGGCCTGTGGCCGCACCAGCTCGAAGCCGCTGACCTGGCGTACCGTGGCCGAAACGTGATCATTTCCACAGGGACGGCGTCGGGGAAGTCGCTCGCTTACCTCACTCCGGCGATCACGGCATGTCTCGGCGGAGGCACTGTTCTGTACCTCACGCCGACCAAGGCGCTGGCCGCCGACCAGCTCCGCTCGCTGCGCGAACTGCGCATCTCCGCGGTACGGCCGGCCACCTTCGACGGCGACACCCCCTTCGAGGAACGCACCTGGGTCCGCCAGCACGCCAACTACGTCCTCACGAACCCGGACATGCTCCACCGCGGCATCCTGCCCCGCCACTCCCAATGGTCGGCCTTCTTCCGCCGCCTGCGCATGATCGTCGTGGACGAGTGCCACGGGTACCGCGGCGTCTTCGGCTCCCACGTGGCCCAGATCCTGCGCCGCCTGCGCCGGGTGTGCTCCCGGTACGGCTCCGCCCCCGTGTACATGCTGGCCTCCGCCACCGCCAGCGAGCCCGCCGCGTTCGGGATGCGCCTGACGGGCCTTGAGATGGACGAGGTGACCTTGGACGCCTCGCCCAAGGGTTCGACCACGTTCGCCCTCTGGGAGCCGCCTCTGACGGATCTGCGGGGCGAGGGAGGGGCGCCGATCCGCCGCACGGCCACCGCCGAGACCGCCGACCTCCTGGCCGACCTGGTCCTCGCGGACGTGCGCACCCTCGCCTTCGTCCGCAGCCGCAGAGGTGCCGAGACGGTGGCGCTCTCGGCCCGCGCCAAACTCGCCGACGTGGCCGCCGCCCTCCCCTACGGCGCCCACCTCGGCCCCCTCCCCGGCGCCCCCGTCCCCCACCCGGCCCTCCCGGGAGACGCCGCCCCCCACCCCTCCACGGGTACGGCAGGCGACCCTCCCCCGGATTCCGGCCCCCCGGACACCGGTACAGCCCCCGCCGACCCGCCAGGCGCAACCCCCGCAGACCTGGGCGCCCTCGCGGTTGACGCTGACGCCCTCGCGGTTGAGGCTGACGCCCTCGCGGTTGACGCTGACGGCCTCAAGGCCGAACCTGCCGACCCCGCAGCCGTGCCCCCCGCCGAGCCAGGGGACGCAACCGCCCACCTTCAGGCCGAGCCCACCACCCACCTTCAGGCCGAGCCCACCACCGATCCCACCGACGTGACCAAAACGACGACCGGCCCGCCCTCCGACGCGGAGCCCGACTGGGCCGGCTTGCCGGACAAGGTGGCCGCCTACCGGGCCGGTTACCTCTCGGAGGACCGGCGCCTGCTGGAGAAGGCCCTCCGGTCGGGCACCCTGATGGGCCTGGCCACCACGAACGCCCTGGAACTGGGCGTGGACGTCTCCGGCCTGGACGCCGTACTGATCGCCGGCTGGCCGGGCACCAGGGCGTCCCTGTGGCAGCAGGCGGGCCGGGCGGGCCGTGACGGCAAGGAGTCGCTGGCCGTGCTGATCGCCCGGGACGACCCTCTGGACACCTACATCGTCCACCACCCGGAGGCCCTGTTCGGCCGCCCGGTGGAGGCGATCGTCCTGGACCCGGACAACCCGTATGTCCTGGGCCCCCACCTCTGCGCCGCCGCCGCGGAGATCCCGCTGACCGAGGACGACCTCCCGACATTCGGCGACACCACCGCCGACGTCCTGGACGACTTGGTCACCGACGGCCTCCTGCGCAGACGCGCCGCCGGCTGGTTCTGGACCCGCCGCGAACGCGCCACCGACCTGGCCGACATCCGCGGCGGCGGCGGAGCCCCCGTCCAGGTCGTGGAGTCCACGACCGGCCGCCTCCTGGGCACCGTGGACGAGCCGTCTGCCCACACCACCGTCCACACCGGCGCCGTCTACCTCCACCAGGGCGAGACCTTCCTGGTGGAGGAGCTGGACCTGGACGCCGGAGTAGCCCTGGTGGGCGCCGCCGAGCCCGACTACTCGACCTTCGCCCGCGACATCACCGAGATCCGCGTCCTGAAGTCCCTCCGCACCGCCCCTCTGGGCTGCGGCACCCTGACCTTCGGCGAGGTGGAGGTGACCCGGCAGGTCGTCTCCTACATGAAACGCCGCCTCCAGACCGGCGAAATGCTGGGAGACGAGCCACTCGACCTGCCCCCGCGCACCCTCCGCACCAGAGCCGTCTGGTGGACCCTCCCCGCCGACACCATCGCCACCCTGGCGGAGGAGGGCTTCGACCTGGGCGGCGCCGCCCACGCGGCCGAACACGCCTCCATCGGCCTCCTCCCCCTCTTCGCCACCTGCGACCGCTGGGACATCGGCGGCGTCTCCACCGAACTCCACTTCGACACCGGCCTCCTCACCGTCTTCGTCTACGACGGCCACGAGGGCGGCGCCGGCTTCGCGGAACGCGGCTACTCCCGCGCCGCCGACTGGCTCACCGCCACCCGGGAGGCCATCCGCTCCTGCGAATGCGAACGCGGCTGCCCGTCCTGCATCCAGTCCCCGAAATGCGGCAACGGCAACGAACCCCTGAGCAAACGCGGCGCCCTCCGCCTCCTGGACACCCTCCTCAACCCTTGACCCCACCCCAACACCCGCCCCAACCCTTGACCCCGACGCCCTCCCCAACCCTTGCCCCCACCCCGACGCCCTCCTCAATCCGTGGCCTCACCCCGACGCCCTCTTCAACCCTTGACCCCACCTCGAAACACCGACAATCTCCGCCAGCCACCGACCAGCCCGCCCCCTCGCAAGGTTCCCCACGAAGGACGGGGCACAGGGCTCGTCCGCCCGCCGTACAAACATCAGGCAAGGCAGGATGATCAAGCACGTCAGGCAACAGCCCGAGCACTCATGATCGTTTTACTTCTCGGCCTCCGCGGTCATCCCAAGATGGCGGCTGCCCAGCAGGGCCAGCGCGTCCGCCGAGAACTGCCCGGCTCCGCCCGGTAGACGGCCAGTTGCTGGCCGGGGCTGGAGTTGACGCTCAGGGATTGGTAGCTCTGCCACTCCCACCCACACGAAGACGCCAGCCCCCGCTACACCTCACCCGCCGGACGACCGGATGCGCGGCTAACTTTCGGCACGCTCATCCGGGGTCCAGAAGTCGCCCGGCTGCGGACGCTCCCAGAACCCGCTGTCCTCCATCGCCCTGGGCGTGGGCGGAAGGTAGTCATCCCAACGATCCTCAAGACGTACGGCCGGCGCCGGCCTCGAAGGCTCGGCCACCTCGGTCACCGCCGAACTGGGGAGGGCGATGCGAAGCGGTTCCTGGCGAGCGGCGTCGGCCTGGTTCTGGGCACTGCGCATGTCATCGGCACTCACATACAACGGGAGAACCGCAGAAGGCCGATCCGGCCCGTGCTCGCGCTCTGACCCAGCCGCGCCCTGACCCGATCCGCCAGAAGCACGCGAGACGCCCGGAGCACTCGAGTCACCAGAGGCACGCGAGGCGTCGGGCGCACTCAAATCGCCGGGACCACTCGAGGCGGCAGGAGCGGGAACCTGAGCCGGAACCCGCGGACCGGCGGCATCCGGCTGATCCGGCACCCGAGACGAACCGCCCTGCACCTCACCGGAACTCCCCGATCCCCCCTGGACACGTCCTCGCCCCGAATCAGACTCCTGACCCCGGCCAGAGCCAGGCAGCTGCCCTTGGGCACGCGACCGTCCCGAGGCGTAGGGGTGACCGGCCCCCTCCAACCGCCCCGCGCCATCCAACCGGCCAGGGCCGTCCAGGTGACCAGCACCATGCACCTGACCAGCGCCATCGCGCCGACCCGCACCACCCGACGGACCAGCACGACGCGCCTGACCAGGACCACGCACCTGACCAGAGCCGCCCAGCCGACCCGAGCCTTGCACGTGACCGCTCGAGTCGTGCACCTGACCACCCGAGCCGTGCACCTGACCACCCGCGCCATCCAACCGGCCAGGGCCGTCCAGGTGACCAGCACCATGCAGCTGACCAGCGCCATCGCGCCGACCCGCGTCATTCCGTTGGCCAGAACCGTCCGCTCGGTCGCCGGTGCGCGGTTGACCGTGGATGTGCGGGTGGGAGGAGGGCATGGACTGTGGAGACTGGTCCGGCCTGGTGCGGGTCTTGGCTACGGCCAGCACCACGGCAGGACGGCGAGGCGCGGTCGCCGTCGGCGGAATGCTGTCACCGGCCTGTGGGGCGTCATGGGCGGCAGCGCGATAGACCGAACCTGAGGGACCCGGGGAACCTGGGGATGGCCTGGATGGTCCAGTGGCGGTGGCGAGGGAGCGGCGGCGGGCCCAAGCACCAAAGTGGGCGGCGAGCAGCAGAAGGACGAGCCCACCCGCGACATACAGCCCGTACTGCCCGACGTCCCCCAGAGGCGATTCGGAGGACTGGGCCTGCACCTGGCTGTCGGCGGGAGCAGACGTCTGCGACTCTTCCCGGCTGGGGGTGAGGGAGTCGTCGTCAGCGGTTGGGACGGGAAGGTTGCCGTCCTTGTCGGTTTCCGGCATCGCCGGGAGCTTGGTGTCGGTCTTAGGCGTGGTGACCTTGCGCGTGGGAGTCGCGACCTTGGGATCGGTCTTCTTCTTGCTGGTGTCGTTCGGGAGGGTGGGAAGGTTGTCGATGCCCTTCTTGGTGGTCTGCGGCTTCGCCGTGGGGGCGGCTCCCGCCTTCTTCGTCGTGGGCTTGGCGGCCGGCGGCGCAGGAACGTTCACATAGGCAGGCCCCGAGCTCCGAGACGCCAGCGAACCACCGTCCCCGTCGCCGCGAACCGCCTTGACCGTGAAACCGACCCGCTGCCCCGCCGCCTTGGGCGGAACCGACAACGTCGCCCGGCACGTCCCTCCGCCACACGCTTCGTCCACCGACATACGCCCCACGGTCCCCGACTGGGTGGTGGCGACCTCGTAGGTCTGCAGATCAGGCTCACTACCTCTGCTCCAGGTCACCACGACCTTCCCGGCACCCTGAAGGTTCGCATCCACACCGCTGGGGGGCGCGGCCGGGCGCCGGAGCTTGAAGGTGCGCGTCTCATAGGTGGTGCCCGTGATCTCGCCCTTGAGCGTGACGGTGAAGGTGCCATTAGGCGCGTCCCCGGCATCGAACGTGCCCGACAGGGTCTGACTGGCACCCCCGCCGGCAACCTTCTGCCGAGGTGTGGAGGGCCCCTCGACATACAGGCCCATGCTCAGCTGAGCCAACCGGGTACGAGCGGAGATGGAAACCGACCCACCGGTGATCACCTGGCCGTCTGAAGGCGAGGTGATCTGACCATCCCGCGCCCCGCCCACGTCACCCCACCGGACCTGCGCGCCGGCCGTACCACCACCGAGCGCCAGCGCACCGATCACGACCAGCGTGGCTGTCATCAGCCTGCCAACCACCGTCACGACGCATCCCTTCATCGAGAGCCTCGCGCCGCCTCTGGGACGGCCGGGAAGTGCCGGTCCCCCGGCGACCATAGCGACTGGAGTCACACCATTCCCAGACCTAGTTCTCAGTCGGCATGGACCGAGGGTAAGCGTGACCTTACGCGACATAGTCAACTCTTGGACACCGCGTCCAAGAAGTCGTAATTCGATCGCGACCTACCCCACCAGCCCCTCAATCACGACGAGTTTCACGACCTACAAGCACCAGCGATGGGCGCATGAACAGCACGACCTGCCGGAACTGTTCAACCAGCGGCCCTTCGCCCGGAAGCCCTCTCCGGGCAGCGCCGACGAGCACGCGGTGGACGCGGCCCGGCAGGCAACCGCCACGAACGAACTGATCGCTGCGGAGAGGATGCGACCGACGCGCCGCGATCTTCCCCGGGGATCATGGTGTGCCAATCACAAGGTCACGATCAGGGGCGAGTGCGCCAAGAGGCCGCATTCTATGATCATGGACTCATGAGCCAATTGCGCATGCTGTCTGCCACGGAAATCTCTTCGGAACGACTCCTGCTCCGCAAAACATTGCATGATGCCGACCGCGAAGGATTCGTCGAGCTCATGACCGATCCCGAGGTTCAGAAATACATCGGTGGCCCGCGGCCGCGGAGTGAGGTCGAGCAGCGCTTCGATGCCCTCATAACCGCCAACGCGACATCGAGTCCTGGCAACTATGTCATCGCGGACAACACGACGAACCAACTCATCGGAACATTGATGCTCGCCCGCCGATCGGCCGATAACCCCGGGCACATCACCCAGGATGGCGAGGAACTGGAACTGGGCTATGTACTGCGGCGCAGTGCATGGGGTGCAGGCTTCGCCTTCGAAGCCGCCACGGCCGCGCTGCGGGCCGCGGCGGACGAACTCCCTGCCCAACCGGTCGTGCTCGTGACCCAGACCGCGAACACACGATCTCTGGCACTCGCCGCCCGCCTGGGTTTCCGCCCCATCAGCACATTCGAGGAGTACGGCGCCGAGCAAACCCTCTGCACCGCTCCCCTGTTCATGTTCCGCAATCGAGCTGACACTTGATCACTGGAATAGTTTTTGCATATCCGTCTCAGTCGGCTTGAGGATCCTAGGGAGTCGGTTCGGAGTGGTTGGGAAAAGGTCCACCCGGGAGGACCATGGTTGGGACTTGGCGCAAACACCAAGGGGGCCATGTGGACGCGGCATCACTGGAACTAACCCGGCGAGCTGTGGATGAGTTGCTGGCCATCGTTCAGGGCTCTTCTCAAGACTTGACATGGCAGTCGCGCTACGAGAGCGAACAGGATCTCGTGCGCGACCTACGTGACCATGCCGGCCGGCTCGCGCGCGGGGACGTGAGCCGCTTGTCCGATCTTCGCTTCCTCCTTCTTCCGACAGGCGCGTTGTGTGAGATCGCGGCAAGCAGCGGATGGCTGGAACGCTACGTCTCGCTGGCGAACCGCCTGGACGCGTCCTCGGTGTGGCCCCCCACCTGACCCGCCCAGTGTGACGGTCATCCGGTTCACATGCTCCGCTCGCCCAAGCCTTAGGCAGAGTGCATGGCTCGGGGGCAGGATCGGCGCGGCGGGTAGCCGGTTGATGTGCCCCCTTGCCATGCCCCGGGGTCCGGTGGCCGGAAGGCGGTGCCGGACCGGGGCGGTCAGCTTGGCTGTGGGATTGGTTGTCGTGGTCAGCCGGTTGAGGTGATCCAGGAGGGGCCTGCTTTTGCCTGGCCGGTCAGGGTGCGTTTGCCCAGGCCGGGGATGGTGATGTCCACGGCGGTTCGGACTTCGGCCGTTTCTTCGGTGATGGTGCAGTGGGTCAGGCGGGCTGTGTTGGCCTGGGCTATCTCGTCGGCTCGGGCACAGGCTTGGTCGGGGGCGGCTATGGCCAGGCGGGCGGCTTCCAGGGCGCTCAGGTCGGCTGCGCTGTTCACACGGTGTCTTGCCACTCTTACGGAGCCGGCGGTGGTCAGGGCGATGGCCAGGCACATCAGGACTGTCATCACCGCGGCGGACCAGATCGTGGCTGAGCCTTGCTCGGCGTTCATCGTGGCATCGTCCTGGGGTGCTTCGTTGCACGTGTTGCCGCCTTGGGTGCGGCTTTCGCGGTCATCGTTCTGTGCCTGCGGTGGCGGAGGCGGTCACACGCATCGGGGGGAAGGAGTCGGACCAGGGTGGGCGCACGCGGAGGGTGATCTGGACCTTGGTCTGCTGCTGGGACTGGGTGATGCTGATCTCGGCTTCCGGTCGGGTGGCCGACTTGGCGGCTTCGCGGACTTGGTCCAGGGGTTCGCCTCTTGCTGCGGCTCTTGCGGCTGCTCTGGCGGCGTCCACGCATTCGAGATGGGCGCTCACTGACTGGATGAGCCAGAGGGAAACGGCTAGGACGATCATCAGGGCGGGAAGGGCTGCGGCGGTCTCCGCGGTGGCGAAGCCCCGGGAGGAGCCGGTGCGGAGGGCGGCGGCCCGCGCATGCGTTGGACGCCACCGGCCGCGGGTCACGCGGCCGAGTCGGGTCACGCGGCCGAGTCGGGTCACGCGGCCGAGTTGAGTGCTCGGTCGATCACGCCGGCCAGCGTGGCCTGGACCTCGGGGCTGTTGATGACCTTGAAGAGCAGGAGGGCGAAGGCTACCGCGGCCAGGGTGCCTACGGCGTACTCGGCCGTCGACATGCCTGCGTCGGGCCGGGTGGTCGTGCGGGTGGGCGGCCACCAGCGGCGGCAGTTGGCGTCCTTGGGGGACTGCTCGTCGGGGGGTGTGGGCTCGGGCTCCTCCGGGGATGCGGGGTGGTCGGCTGGCGGGTCGAAGGGGTCGGGTTCGGTTCGGGGTTTGGGTGGGGTGGCTGCGATGTCGTGCTGGATGGTCAGGGTGCTCATCGTGCCTCCTGGGGTTTGGCGCCGGGGCTTTGGCCGGTGCGGGAGTTCAAGGGTGGCCGAGGTGGGGTGGGGGGCGATCGGGCGAACGACGTTCTGTGGATGGGGCGGAGTGGAGGTGGTGGGGTTGTGGATTGGCCGGGAGGCGATGGAAGGGGCTGTGGATGGGGTGCGGCGGCCGATCGCGGCTGACGGGACCCGTCCCGGGGGGCTACGGCAGGACGATGGTCGAGGCCAGGCTGGCGATGACCGGGACGATGCCCAGGAGGACGAAGGCGGGAAGGAAGCACAGGCCAAGGGGGGCCACGGCCTTGACGGCCACGCGGCGGGCCGCGGTCAGGGAGGCGGCCTGGGCGGACTCGCGGGCGTCGTCGGCCAGCCGGGTGAGGACGTCGGCCACGGGTGCGCCGCTCAGGGCCGCTCTGGTCATGGCTCGGGCCAGGGCTGCGGTGGCGGGGTCGCGGGCCAGGTGAGCCCAGGTGGGTTCGGGGTCGGCGCCGAGGCGGAGTTGGGTGGCGACCCAGGTCAGGCGGGTTGCCAGGGGGCCGGGTAGGGCGTTCGCGGCGGTTTCGACGGCTGCGCCGACAGGGCGGCCGGCCAGGAGGCAGGCGACCATGAGGTCGGCGGCGAAGGGGAGGTCGGCGGCCATCTGGCGGCGTTCGCGCAGGACGGCCGGGGGTTCCTGCCTGGCGAGTACCCAGGCCGTGGCGACGGCGCTCAGGAGCCCGGCGATCATCCCTGCCACGCCCATGAAGACGAGGCCGGTGACCACACCCACGCATGCGGCGATCAGGAGAACTCGGCGGTCGGGCACCGGCAGGCGCACCGGCCCCAGGTGGAGCACGGAACCCGGTTGGGCGAGCGTCCCCAGGGGCGCAGGGCCCGGTCGTGCGCGTGACCCCGATTGCGCGGCGGACGGCCCTGCCGCGACAGGCGGCCATACCGTGGCGGACGGCCCTGCCGCGGCGTGCGACCCTGCCGCGGCGGCCGGCCGTGCCACTGCCTCAGGCCACACGGTCGTATCCCCATCCGGGTACAGCCGAGCCAACCGGCGGGCGGGTGTGTCAAAGGGAACCCACACCCACACCGCCAGCCCGGCAGCCACCGCGCACAGCACAGCCAGCACCGAACCACCCCCTCACGAATCCTGGGCCGCCAAGGCCATCCGCCCCGTCCACCACATCCCGCAGGCGACCAGCGAGACCCCACCCACCAGGCACCCCACCCCGACCAGCCCGCCGAACAAGAAGTCCAGCGGCCGCATCCCCAGCGCCGACGCCATCACCAGCCCCAGCAACGGCAGGACGGCCAGCAGCCGGGCCGTGGCCCTGGGGCCCGCGAGCTGGGCGGCGACCTCCTGGCGGTGTGCCCGGGCGGCGCGCAGCGTGGCGGCCACGCGTTCGGCCAGTGCGGCCATGCCGCCCCCGACGCCCACGCCCACCCGCCAGCAGGCGGCCAGCCTGGCCAGCCCTTCCCCACCGGGTACGGCGGCAGCGGTGGCCAGGGCCGCGGCCACGTCACCGCCGTCGCGGGCCGCGGCGGTGACCTCCCGCAGGTTCTCGGGCAGGTCCACCGTGGCGATGGCCCGGACCATGGCCTCGCCGGGCGTCCGGCCGGCCGCGAGTTCCGCGGACAGCGCGTGACACAGTTCGATGGTCGCCTGCCGCCACGCCTCGGCCCGATGCGCCGGACGCTGCCGGGTGAGCGTCCATCGAGCCGCGGGCCGGCGGGCGGTCAGGCGGGCCAGCCGTACGGCGGCGGCCGATGGGCCGGTCCACACCCAGGCCGCCAGGCCGGCGAGCACGGCAGCCAGGATCGGGGTCATCGCGGCTCCCCCAGGCGGGCCATCAAGGCTGGGTAGGCGGGGCCGAAGCTCAGGTCGGGTGTGAACGCGACCGCCTGCCGGGCTTCGACGAGCCCGGAGGAGGGCGTCCTGGTCAGCAGGCAGATCTCCGCGACCCGCCGACGGCCGTCGGCCCGGCCGCGGGTCAGGTGGACGACCACGTCCAGCGCCGCGGCGAGCTGGCTGTGCACGGCCTCCCGGCTGAGTCCGGCCGCGCAGGCCAGCGCCTCCAGGCGGGCGGGCACGTCGGCGGCGTTGTTGGCGTGCAGGGTGCCGCAGCCGCCCTCGTGGCCGGTGTTCAGGGCGGCCAGCAGGTCGACGACCTCGGCTCCGCGGACCTCCCCGACCACCAGCCGGTCGGGGCGCATGCGCAGCGCCTGGCGTACCAGGTCGCGGAGCCCGACCCCGCCGGCGCCCTCCAGGTTGGCGGGCCTGGACTCCAGGCGGACCACGTGGGGGTGTTCGGGGCGCAGCTCGGCCGAGTCTTCCACCAGCAGCAGGCGTTCGCCGGGGTCGGCCAGCGACAACAGGGCGGACAGCAGGGTCGTCTTGCCGGTGCCGGTGCCGCCGGTGACCAGGAAGGCCAGCCGGGCGGCGACCACGGCGCGCAGGATGCGCACCGCCTCCGGGCGGAGGGTCCGGGCGGTCACCAGGGCGTCCAGCGTGAACGTCTGGCGCGGCGGCAGCCGCAGCGACACGCACGTGCCCTCGGCGGCCACGGGCGGCAGCACGGCGTGGAGGCGGACGCCCCCGGCCAGGCGGGCGTCCACGTAGGGGCAGGCGTCGTCCAGCCGCCGTCCCGCCGCGGCGGCCAGGCGCTGGGCCAGCCTGCGCACGGCGTCGTCGTCGGGGAAGGTCACTCGGGTACGGCGCAGCCCGCGGCCGTCGTCCACCCAGACCTCGCCGGGTCCGTTGACCAGGACGTCGGTGACGTCGGGGGCGGCCAGCAGCGGCTCCAGCGGGCCGGCGCCGATCAGGTCGGCGCTCAGCGCCCTCGCCACGGCCAGGATCTCGGCATCGCCGTACACGGACTTCTCGGCGCGCAGCGCGAGGGCGACCTGGGCGGCGCTGGGCTCGACGCCGGCGCGGGCCAGGCGGGCGCGGACGGCTTCCACAAGGCTGGTGTCGATGGCCTCGACCAGGCCGGAGTCCATCAGCTGCCCGCGACGAGGGTGTGGACGAGGTTGCCGCACAGGGTGCCGAGGGCGGTGCGGGTGCCGAGGCGCGGGAGTTCGCCGCGGTTGAGGGCGGCCGGGAGGCGGGGGTGGTCGGGCAGGCGTCCGGCGCAGGGGATGCCGAGGGTTTCCGCGACGGCCTGGTCGCTCAGGACGCCGGGCCTGGTCACGACTCTGGCGTCGGCCGTGTGCCTGGCGAGCTCGCGCAGGACCTGGCCCGCGGCCAGGACGCCGCGTACGTCGGCGGTGACCACGAGGAGGGTGGTCTCGGCTCTGGCCAGCGCCTCGGCGGCGGCGGGGTCCAGGTGGCGGGGAAGGTCGGCGACCACCAGGTCGAAGCCGCGGCGGCCGGCCTCCAGGACCGAGCGCATGGCGGCGGGCGGGATGGGGGCGACCTCGCCTCTGCCGAAGCTGAGCAGCGCCAGGTCGCCGAAGGCCGGGAGGGCGGCCTGTAGGGCGCCGGCGTTGATGCGGCCCTCTCTGGCCATCAGGTCGCCCCAGCGGGCTCCTGCCGCGTCCTCACGGCCGAGCAGGGCGTCGATGCCGCCGCCCAGGCGGTCGGCGTCCACGAGCAGTGTGCGCAGGCGGTCGCCGGACGCCTTCAGCGCCAGGCAGGCGGACAGGACGCTGGCTCCCGCGCCGCCGCGGCCGCCGGCCACGCAGGCGATGACCCCCGCGCGGGAGGCGGGCTCCAGCGCGTCGGCGAACTCCTCCACCAGGCGGCGCTCGTCGTCGGGCAGGTCGATGACCGCCTGGGCGCCCACCGCCACGCAGCGCCGCCAGGCGCCGGGGTCGGACAGGTCGCGGGTGGCGAGGAAGACGCGTTCGCGGGCGGGCGGGCCGGTGGCGGCGAGTTCCTCGGCGAGGTCGTCACCGACGACGACCACGGGGGCGACGCCCCACTGGGGGCGGGCGAGGGCGGGGCTGTGGGCGACGTCGAGCTGGGCGCCGGCGGCCGCGGCCACGCGGACGAGGTCGTCGAGGAGCGCTGGGTCCTCGGTGATGACGAGGGGTCGGGTCATCGGATCCTCCCGGGCGGGTTGGGAGGACAACGATGCGATGCCGGCGGGCTCGCCCGCGCAGCCGAACGGGGTTCTGTGGACAGACCGGCGGCTGTGGAAAAGAGGCGACCCCCGCCGGGGGGGAGAGCGGGGGTCGCCGTACCGGTCCGGCTCCGGGGGGGTAGAGCCGGTCCCGTTTCAGAAGAAAGCTTTCAACACTTAACCAGAGCATGGCAAGGGACTTGCAAAGCTAACCCATGCACAGTCGCTCCAGTTTCGGGAGATACCACCGTATGCTGCCCGATCGACTCGAGTTTCGTCGAGGAGCAATCTCGTATTTTCGCTAAGTTTTTTCGCCCGAAGCTAACGATCACATAAAGGAGATCACGCAGCGTGATCATCACGGCGAGGTAACCGTGAGGCCCGCTCGCGTCGGGCCCAGAGGTCCGACCGCTCCGCCACGGCGCGGTAAAGGTCTTGGTCGTAGGGCTTCCCATCAGGGCGAATCCGACGTACAAAGGTGACACGGACCACTTGTCCGGGTGCGTCAGCCGGGTACCCACGCGCGACCAGCCGCGGGAGGCGCGTCGAGACGGGCTTGACCCGATCCGACGAATACAGGTGCACGCTTGGTAACCCGGTGTGATGCGCGGCAGACGGCGTCTCACCCAATCGAGGCGCCGTCAGCTATGTCCGCCCACGGGCCACCCCCTCGACTACCCCCGCTGCATGGCCTCACAGACGGCCGTGGTCTCCCGCGCCCCGAGGCTCACCGCCGAGGCACACTGGCATACCCACGCGGCGACTCCCTCGGGCGTCCCGGTCAGGTACGCCTTCAGGCCGGCCTCGTAGTCCTGCTCCAGATGGCCCACCTCGATCGCGACCAGCGACTTCGGATCCAGGCCGTACTCCACCAGCGTCAGCCGCTCGGCCGCCCGCGCGACCACCCCGTCCGCGCTGCCGAACGGCTTCAGTACGGCCAGCTCCGCGTGCACGATCGCGGCCAGGACCACCGCCGGCGCCTTCGTGGGCGTCTCCAGCAGCCCGAACAGCGCCTCCACGCGCGGCCCGGACGCAGCGGGCCGCCCCAGGTCCTCGGCGGGGACCAGACCGGCCGCCGCCACCGCGTGCAGCCGCGCCAGCACCTGCCGGGGAGCCTTGCGCCAGGTCGGGCCCAGCCGGCCCAGCTCGGCGGAGGCGCGCAGCGCCCCCTGCACGACCGGATCGCCGACCTCGTCGGCCCGCAGCGCCTCCAGCGTCACGTCCGCACCGGCCAGCGCGGAGGAGGCCCGCGCCCCGCGCAACGACGACTCGGTGGAGACCGCCGGACTGGCCCGGCGCAGGACCCGGTGCCGGTAAAGCCGGTCGACGGACTTACGCGCCTCGTCGACGGCTTCGGCAACACCGGGAAGCTGGGCGACTGCGGCCAGTGGGTCACTCACGCGTCAGACCTTACCTGCGGGTAACTCGAGGGAGCGCCCAGGGGGCCCATAAACCCCCACGAATTGGCCCGTTCCAGCATTCTATGCTTTCAAAATGACAACGTTTCAATTGCGACTGTAATGACGTCTGATAAACCGGGCCGCTGGTACGGACCTGTCTAGACCTCTTGTGTGAGCCACCGGCGACCTGGTGAAGTGGGACACGACCTAACCAACCTGGCCATAGAAGGAGCATGAGGTGGCCCCGGAGACCCCTGGCACCGAGACCCAGGCGCTGTCGAACCTGCTGCAGGAAAGCCGCCGGTTCGCACCACCCGCCGACCTGGCCTCGTCCGCGAACGTCACGTCAGCCGCGTATGACGAGGCGGCCGCCGACCGTCTCGGGTTCTGGGAGCGTGCCGCAGACCGGCTGACCTGGGCCAAGCGCTGGGACACCACGCTCGAGTGGAACCCGCCCTTCGCCAAGTGGTTCACCGGCGGGCAGCTGAACATCGCCTACAACTGCGTCGACCGGCACGTCGAGGCCGGTCGGGGCGACAAGGTCGCCTACCACTGGGAGGGCGAGCCCGAGGGCGACAGCCGTACCCTCACCTACGCCGACCTCCAGCGCGAGGTCAACAAGACCGCGAACGCGCTCACCGAGCTGGGGGTGGGCAAGGGCGACCGGGTCGCGATCTACATGCCGATGATCCCCGAGCTGCCGATCGCGATGCTGGCCTGCGCCCGCATCGGCGCGGTCCACTCGGTGGTGTTCGGCGGCTTCTCGGCCACCGCGCTCAAGAGCCGCATCGACGACGCCGACGCCAAGCTGGTCATCACCGCCGACGGCGGCTACCGCAGGGGCGCGCCGTCCGCGCTCAAGCCGACCGTGGACGAGGCCGTCGCCGAGTGCCCGCAGATCGAGCACGTGCTCGTCGTCCGCCGGACAAATCAGGAAATTTCCACGTACGACCGCGATGTCTTCTGGGCCGACATCGTCGAGCGCCAGAGCGACCAGCACACCGCCGAGCCCCACGAGGCCGAGGACCCGCTGTTCATCCTGTACACCAGCGGCACCACCGGAAAGCCGAAGGGCATCCTGCACACCAGCGGCGGCTACCTCACCCAGACGTCCTGGACGCACCACGCGGTCTTCGACCTCAAGCCCGAGACCGACATCTACTGGTGCACCGCCGACATCGGCTGGGTGACCGGCCACTCCTACATCGTGTACGGCCCGCTGGCCAACGGCGCCACCAGCGTGATCTACGAGGGCACCCCCGACACCCCGCACCGCGGCCGGTTCTGGGAGATCGTCCAGAAGTACAAGGTCACGATCCTCTACACCGCGCCGACCGCGATCCGGACGTTCATGAAGTGGGGCGACGACATCCCCGCGAAGTTCGACATGTCATCCCTGCGCATCCTCGGCTCCGTGGGCGAGCCCATCAACCCCGAGGCCTACGTCTGGTACCGCGAGCACATCGGCGCCAGCCGTACCCCGGTCGTGGACACGTGGTGGCAGACGGAGACCGGCGCGATCATGATTAGCCCGCTCCCGGGCGTGACCAGCGCCAAGCCGGGCGCCGCGATGACCCCGCTGCCGGGCATCGTCGCCGACGTGGTCGACGACCAGGGCCACAGCGTCCCCAACGGAGGCGGCGGCTACCTGGCCATCCGCGAGCCGTGGCCGTCGATGCTGCGCACGATCTGGGGCGACGACCAGCGCTACATCGACACCTACTGGTCGCGCTTCGAGGGCATGTACTTCGCCGGCGACGGCGCCAAGCGCGACGAGGACGGCGACATCTGGCTGCTCGGCCGGGTCGACGACGTCATGCTCGTCTCCGGGCACAACATCTCCACCACCGAGGTGGAGTCGGCGCTGGTCAGCCACCCGAAGGTGGCCGAGGCGGCGGTCGTGGGCGCCACCGACCCGGTGACCGGCCAGGCGATCGTCTCCTTCGTCATCCTGCGCGGCACCGCGGAGGAGGGCGCGGACATCGCCACCGAGCTGCGCAACCACGTGGCCAAGACGCTCGGCCCGATCGCCAAGCCGCGCCAGATCCTGGTCGTGCCCGAGCTGCCGAAGACGCGCTCCGGCAAGATCATGCGGCGTCTGCTGCGTGACGTGGCGGAGAACCGCAGCGTCGGCGACGTCACCACGCTGGCCGACAGCACGGTGATGAACCTCATCGCGGAGAAGCTCCCGAGCGCGAAGAGCGAGGACTGACACACCCCGGAAAAGCCCCCATAACCCCGAACAGGGGATATGGGGGCTTTCCCATGTAGATTTGTCGGGAGGTGTGCCGGGAAGTCTGGTCGGCGACAGGGGGACCCGACCCCGAAACCCGCCATGCCCGAGGGGGACTCACGTTGCGCCGCGCCGCCGAGATCTGGCCGTTCCGGCCCACCGTCCGCTACGCCCGCACGCTCGCCGAAGCGCTGCGCGCGGAGACGATCGGCGGCATCGTCATGCTCGTGGCCACGGTCGCCGCGCTGATCTGGGCCAACGTCGCCTACGACAGCTACGCCGCCCTGCGCGACACCGAGATCCTCGGTCTCGAACTGGTCAAATGGGCCCAGAACGGCCTCCTGGCCATCTTCTTCTTCGTGGCCGGACTCGAGGTCAAGGAGGAGTTCGTCCACGGCGAACTCAGCAACCTCCGCAAGGCCGCGCTCCCGATCATCGCCGCCCTCTCCGGCATGGTCGTCCCGGCCCTCGTGTATCTCCTGGTCAGCTGGGGCGCCCACGAATCCGGCCGCGGGTGGGCCATCCCCACCGCCACCGACATCGCCTTCGCCCTCGCCGTCCTGGCCGTCACCGCCAGCGCCATGCCCCCGGCGCTCCGGGCGTTCCTGCTGACCAGCGCCGTCGTCGACGACCTGGGCGCCATCTCCATCATCGCGATCTTCTACACCGAGCACCTCAACCTGATCATGCTGGCCATCGGCGCGGCGCTCATCGCGCTCTACGGATACCTGCAGGCCAAGCGGATCACCAGCCTCTGGATCCACCTGCCGCTGGCCGTACTGGCCTGGTACTTCGTCGAAGTGAGCGGCGTCCACGCCACCGTCGCCGGCGTGGCGCTGGGTCTGCTCACCCGCGTGTGGGCCCGGGACGACGAGGAACGCTCCCCCTCCGAGGCCGCCGACCACTACCTCCGGCCCGTGTCGGCCGGCTTCGCCGTACCCGTCTTCGCGTTCTTGTCGGCGGGGGTGCAACTCAACGCCGCAAGCCTGAGCGGTATCTTCTCGGATCGGGTAGTTCTGGGGGTGGTGGCGGGTCTCGTGCTCGGCAAGTTCCTCGGGGTTTTCGGCGGCGCCTGGCTGTCGGTACGGCTCGGCCTGGCAAGACTGTCGGAAGAGCTGCACTGGCGGGACATGGCGGCGGTGTCCTTGCTGGCCGGAATCGGGTTCACGGTGTCGTTGCTGATTGGCGACCTCGCCTATGGGCACGATCCACAACGCGCGGACGCCGTCACCACGGGGATCCTCGCCGCCAGCCTCGTCGCCTCGGTGCTGGCAGCGGTGCTCCTCCACATCCGGGTACGCAATCGCCGCACTGCGCTGGATGATGTTTGACACGGCCACCAGGCCCCGATAGGAGACGTTCATGCCGCAGACCCCGGAAGAGGAATCCCTGGGCTCTCTCGTCGCCCAGGCGAGCCAGCAGATCTCGACGCTGGTCCGCTCGGAGATCGAGCTGGCCAAGGCCGAGCTCAGGTTCGACGCCAAGCGGGTCGGCACCGCCACCGGCCTGTTCGCCGCCGCGGCGTTCATGGCGCACCTGTGCCTGATCCTGCTCTCGTTCACCATCGCCTACGTGCTCGACCAGTGGTTGCCGACGTGGGCCGCCTTCCTGATCGTGACCGTGTTCTACCTGCTGGTCGCGGGGCTGATGGTGTTCATCGGGATACGCAGGCTCAAGGGCCTGGCCGGGATGAAGCGCACCGCCCGCTCCCTCAAGGGCCTGAAGGAGATCGCCGACCCGGACGACGCCGACGGCGGCCCGGCCCTGGCCGCCGCCGGGCCGACCGCGGGCATCACCGGGTCACACCGCGAGCCGGTGGTGAAGCCGGATGGCACCTGACGAGTCGGTCGTCCAGATCGAGGGGCCCTGGACACACCGCGCCGTACACGCCGGCGGCACCCGCTTCCACATCGTCGAAGCCGGTGACGGGCCGCTGGTGCTGCTGCTGCACGGCTTCCCGCAGTTCTGGTGGACCTGGCGGCGCCAGCTCGTCTCCCTGGCCGCCGCCGGGTACCGAGCGGTCGCCGTCGACCTGCGCGGCTACGGCGGCAGCGACAAACCGCCCCGCGGCTACGACCTGCCCACCCTCGCCGGCGACGCCACCGGCCTGATCAGGGCGCTCGGCGAGACCGGCGCGATCGTCGTCGGCCACGACTGGGGCGGCCTGCTGGCCTGGACCATGGCGGTCATGGACGCGAAGAGCGTCCGCCGCCTGGTCGCCGTCGGCGCCCCGCACCCGCTCCGGATGCGCGCCTCCCTGCGCAACCCCGGCCAGCTCCGCGCCGGCGCCCACGCGTTCGGCTTCCAGCTGCCGATCCTGCCCGAGCGCAGGCTCGTCGCCCACGACGCCGCCCTGGTGGGCAGGCTGCTGGAGTCCTGGTCGCGGCCAGGCTGGCCGGACGAGGAGAGCGCCCGCATCTACCGCGAGGCCTTCCGCATTCCGGCGGTGGCCCACCTCGCCCTGGAGTACCACCGCTGGTTCGGCCGCTCCCAGCTTCGGCCCGACGGGCTGCGGTACGCCAGGGCCATGCGCACCGAGGTCGAGGCGCCCACCCTGCAGATCCACGGCGCCCTCGACACCTGCGTCCTCCCCCGCACCGCGCAGGGCTCCGGCCGGCACGTCGCCGCGCCGTACCGCTGGAGGCTGATCGACGGAGCGGGGCACTTCCCCCATGAGGAGACACCCGAGGTGTTCAACGCAGAACTGCTCGGGTGGCTATCCGACCCGGAGCCGGATCGATGAGAGATCGCGACACCGAGGGCAGGCCGCGCAACGCCCGCCCTCGCGACGAGTTCGGCCGTCCCATGCCGTACGG
The DNA here is from genome assembly GCF_009760925.1 of Nonomuraea typhae. GTDB lineage: Bacteria > Actinomycetota > Actinomycetes > Streptosporangiales > Streptosporangiaceae > Nonomuraea > Nonomuraea typhae. Next base: position 364,839 of record NZ_VRLV01000005.1, on the reverse strand, counting down.
CGCGGCCGGCGTGCCCCGAGTGCCCGACGACTACGCCCCGACCACCGAGCAGGCGCTCCAGGACGGCCGCCAGTACCTGTCCGAGCGCAAGCCCTTCCACGCCCACGAGGTGTTCGAGGGCCGCTGGAAGTGCGCCCCCGAGGACGAGCGCGAGCTCTGGCAGGGCCTGGCGCAGATCTGCGTCGGCCTGACCCACCTGCAGCGCGGCAACGGGCGCGGCGCGGTGACCCTCTTCAGCCGCGGCGCCGCCCGCATCCAGGGGTACGGCCCGCCGTACGACCAGGTGGGGAGGGCGGCGACCGGCCTGGGAGAGGACAGCGACCCGGACGAGTCCATCGCCCTGATCCTGCGCGAGCTCGAACTGTCGTAGCCCGCGGCTAGCCTGGCTCGCATGGCCGAACGCAAGCATGGACTGCCCGCCCCGCCCACGGAGTCCGCGATCAGGTCCGGTGAGTGGGACGGGCGCGACCTCGACCACGAGACGTTCCGTCGGGTGCTCTTCGTCGACGTGGACATGACCGAGATGATCAACCGCGGCTCGGCCTTCGAGGAGTGCACGTTCTCGCAGGTGCGCTTCAACGTCTCCGAGCACGACGACGCCAGCTTCGTCAACTGCACGTTCAAGCGCTGCTCGCTCTTCGACGCCACGTTCCGGGCGTGCAAGTTCACCGGCAGCATGTTCGACGGCTGCACCTTCGGGCTGCTGAAGGTGGCGGGCGGCGACTGGTCGTTCACCGGCCTGCCCGGCGCCGACCTGCGCGGCAGCTCCTTCAGCGAGGTGCGGCTGCGGGAGGCCGACCTGACCGGGGCCAGGCTGGAGAAGTCCGAGCTGCTGCGCTGCGACCTGTCGGGCGCCTGGCTCCACAGCGCCGACCTGACCTCCTGCGACCTGCGCGGCAGCGACCTCAGCGCGCTCGACCCGCAGGTCACGAGCATCAAGAAGGCGATCATCGACACCGTTCAGGCGACCGTCGTCGCCGGCGCGCTGGGCTTCGAGGTCCGTTAGTCGCAGCGCTGGGTGCTGGCCGGGCTGACGTCGGTACGGCCGGCCGTGTAGTCCGGGCGCACCTCGTTGGCGGTCAGCACGTAGCCGGTCTCGGCCTTGCCGGTGGCGGCGGCGAAGATCACTCCGTAGACGTCGCCGTTGACGGTGAGCAGCGGGCCGCCGGAGTTGCCCGGCAGCACCTTGCCACGGACTTCGTACACCTGGCGGGTGACGGTGGTGCTGCGGTAGATGTCGGGGCCCTCCGCCGGGATCGCGCCACGGATGCGGGCGGGCTCGGCGGTGAAGCCCTTGCCCTTGGGGAAGCCGGCGATGATCGCGCTGTCGCCGCGCTCGGCCTGGCTGTCGAAGTCGAGCTGGGGCAGGTTGAGGCCGGGCACGTGGAGCACCGCGATGTCGCGCAGCGGGTTGTAGCGGACCACGGTGGCCGGGCGGCGGGTGCCCTCCTTGTCGATGACCTCCAGGTCACGGGTGACGCCGGCGACCACGTGCGCGTTGGTCATGATGCGGTCGCGGGCGAAGACGAAGCCGGTGCCCTCGATGTGCTTGTTGCAGCTTTCCGCGTTGCCCTGGACCTTCACGATCGACTCGCGGGCCTTCTTCAGCTTCGGCCCCTGCAGCACGCTGACGTCGGGCGGCGGGACGTTGACGAGCTGGTTGCCGCCGATCGCGTCGAAGACCGGCGGGAACTCCGAGTTGTCGATGAACTGCTTGAACGGCTGCTGCCAGTTGCGCGCCGCCTGCGGCAGGGCCTCGTCGACCGTGGTGAGCAGCAGCGAGTCCTTGACCTGGGTGACCAGCGGCGTGAACGACGTCGAGACGATCAGCGAGCCGATCAGCCACGCGATGACCAGCACCGACAGCGCGCTGGCGAAGGTGCCGCCGACCGAGTCGGCCAGCTTGGCCGGCTCCCAGGTGACGTGCGAGCGCACCACCGCGCCCAGCGTCGAGGAGGCGAACTGCCCGATCGTGGCGGTCAGGAAGACGATCACGATGGCCAGCAGCGCCTGCTCGGTCGGGCCGCCCACCACCGCCTTGGAGATCGGGGGCGCGATGAACACCCCGAGCACGGCGCCGCCGACGAAACCCACGAAGCTCATGACGCCGATGATGAATCCCTGCCGGTAACCCGAGATGCCGAAGGCGATCACGAGGCCGATCAAGATGAGGTCAAGCAGATCACCGCGCACGCTTCAAAGGTAACCAGCAACAGGGTCAAGTGTGCACGCCTTCGGGCAGGACGCCCTTACCCCCCGAGCTACCGTGAGCACGTGGGCGATCTTCTCGAGGCCGCTCTGGCCGACCCGAATCCCGACGGACCCGCCAGAAGGCGTGCGATCAGCGCGCTGCGCGAGCGGGGCGACCTCGCGTCCTTCACCCTGGCCCGGCGGCTGTGCGCGGCGGAGAGCGCCGCTGAGCGCCTGCTGGGGGTGCACATCATCGTCGAGCTCGCCGCCTTCCGCGATCGGGCGCTGCCCATCCTGCGCTACCTCGCGGTCGGGGACGACGACCCGGGCGTCCGCTACGCCGCCCTAGCCTCGGCGGGACAGCTTGACCGCCTCGGGCGGAAGGTCCTCGGTCACTGACGGGTCCCACGGCCCGGCCAGCCCGCTCATCCCCAGCACCCCGTCGAGCAGGCTGGCGGTGAACCCCCACACCAGCATCCCCCGCACCCTGAACGCCGGGCCTGAATACCCGCCCGGGTGCCGCAACGTCATCCGGTTGGCCGGATCCACCAGCTCCGCGATCGGCACCCGCTCCACCGACTCCACCTCGTCGGGCGCGGCCGCGTGCACCGCCGACGGCGCGTGCCACCAGCCCAGGACCGGGGTGACCCGGTTGTCGCTGCGCCAGATGTACAGCTCCGGCATCGTGCAGACGACGGTCACGCCCTGGGGCAGCAGTCCCGTCTCCTCCTCGGCCTCACGCAGCGCCGCCCCGATCGGGCCGCCGTCCTCGGGGTCCACGCCACCGCCGGGGAAGGCGGGCTGGCCCGCGTGCCTGCGCCCGCGGGAGCTGCGCTGGATCAGCAGCACGTCGGGCCCCATCGGGCCCTCGCCGAACAGCAGCAGCACCGCCGCCCGCCGGCCGCTTCCGTTGGCGGGCGGGTGCATGCCTAGGGGAGGTTGAGCTTGTACGGCTTCCGCCGCCAGTCGGTCGAGCCAGTCGGGCACCTGCGTCACGAACACCTCCAACGCCGCAGACCCCTCTGGGGCTTCCCGCTGGGTCACGATTCCCGGCGGTTATGAGAAGGGGCCGGAGCGGACGAGCTTCTGGGCGGCCTTCTCCTCCGTGGGGCCGGTGCCGTACGCGGGGCAGAGCGCGGCCAGGGGGCAGACGCCGCAGGCGGGCTTGCGGGCGTGGCAGATGCGGCGGCCGTGCCAGATGACGCGATGGGAGAAGATGGTCCACTCGCGCTTGGGGATGAGCTCGCCCACGACGTGCTCGATCTTGACCGGGTCGGTCTCTTCGGTCCAGCCGAAGCGGCGGACGAGGCGCTGGAAGTGGGTGTCGACGGTCAGCCCTGGGACGTCGAAGGCGTTGCCGAGGACGACGTTGGCGGTCTTGCGGCCGACGCCGGGCAGGGTGACGAGATCCTTGAGCTTGCCGGGGACTTCGCCGCCGTAGCGGTCGCAGACGGCCTGGGCCATGCCGATGATCGAATTGGTCTTGGCCCGGAAGAAGCCGGTGGACTTGATGATCGTTTCCATCTCGGCGCGGTCGGCCGCGGCGTAGTCCTGCACTGTCGGATATTTCGCGAAAAGGGTTGGAGTAACCATGTTGACCCTTTTGTCCGTACACTGCGCCGAGAGAATCGTCGCGACCAGCAGCTCGAGCGGGGAACCAAAGTCGAGCTCGCAGTGGGCGTCGGGGTAAGTTTCCGCCAGTATGCGATTCATCCTGCGCGCACGTCGCACCAGGGCGAGTCTGGACTCAGTCGGCATCCCCCTAGCCTAAGTGTGCTGCGGGGAGTGGGGTGAGTCACAATGGCAGCAGAGGAGGCAGAGTGAACACCGAAGACGTGCTGGGCAAGGCCCCCCTGTTCGCCGCGCTCGACCGAGAGAGCGCAGCGGCGCTGCGCACAAGCATTACCGAAGTCCAGCTGTCCAAGGGACAGACGCTCTTCCACGAGAACGAGACGGGCGACCGTCTCTACGTCGTGCTCGAAGGCAAGATCAAACTCTCCCGCCAGTCACCCGACGGCCGCGAGAACCTGCTGAGCGTGCTTGGACCAAGCGAAATGTTCGGGGAACTGTCGCTGTTCGATCCCCGGCCACGGACCGCCACCGCCACGGCCCTGACCGACGTACGGCTGGCCGGGCTCGGGCATGACGACCTGCGACCATGGCTGACCGGGCGGCCCGAGGTGGCGTTGCACCTGCTGCGCGCACTGGCGCAGCGGCTCCGCCGTACCAACGACGTCCTGGCGGACCTGGTCTTCACGGACGTGCCCGGACGAGTGGCGAAACAACTGTTGGACCTGGCCGAACGCTTCGGCACCAAGACGGACGACGGGTTGCGCGTCCACCATGACCTGACCCAGGAAGAATTGGCCCAGTTGGTGGGCGCTTCAAGGGAGACGGTGAACAAGGCGCTGGCCGACTTCGCGCAGCGGGGCTGGCTGCGCATCGAGGCCAAGGCCGTCGTCATCCTGGACATGGACCGACTCCACAACCGGTCACGCTAAACGGCCCTAAAAGCAAGGTCCTTGCCAAAAGGCCAAAAAGCAAGGTCCTTCCCAGGAAGCGCGCTTCGCGCGATGGGGCTCGGGCTCCCCTCAGTGGGGGGCCGAGCCCCCCACACCCCCTGCCGGGGACCTCCCGGCCCCCGGACCCCCGAGCGCTGACCGGGCACGGGTGCAGGGCGCCGATCCGCAGGATCCGGCAGGCAACGAGAAGCCCAGCATCATCGTGTGATCGAGTCCTTCCTACGAGGAGTCGGCCCGAGCCGTTGTCGCTCCGGCGGAATCAAGGCACGCCTCAGCCGCCGACCGAATCCAGCTCGACCAGGGCGCGCAACCGCCCGCCGTACCTCCAAGCACAGCGAGTGCTGTGACCGGAAAGGTTCACCAGGCTGCTCGCCCGTCGACGTAGTCAACTGAGCGCCGAGCGATGGCGAGTGGACCTAGACAGCCACGAACCCTGAAGTTGCAACGAACATCTAAGTGCACATGAAGAAGATCTTCGCCCTGGGCTTGGCAGCCGCAGCAGTCACAGGAGCCCTGTTGACTCACCCCGCCGAGGCGTCCATCAAGCGGTACAACCACCCCTGCCAAGGTGTCAGCGCTTGCAGGGACGAGAAGACTGACGGCGAGATGTGGCAGGTCATGACGCCTGCCTGGGGCTCAGGGTCGTCACCCACGTCAGCAAGGAGCTCCACACCGCAATACACCATGCCGAAACGGCCACATTTCACCGTGTGATGACACAGCACCCGAGCCGCTGAACGCGGCATACGCGAAGATCAGGACTTATCGACAAGCTAAGCCCGAAGCCCAAGGCGAGCTGTCGACACCCGGCAGCCGCCCTGCCCTCGCCTCGAATAGGCACCATCATGCATGATGCCCGTCATGACGACCCGCCCTCCAAGCGCCGACCTGGTCGAAGCCGGCTGGCAGGAGGTGCGCGAGGATGGACGCCTCCCTCCCGACCTGGTGGAGACCGCCTATGCCGAGCCGCGTCTGCGACAGCTCTTCCCTTGGACCGGGATGATGGAACTGCACTTCAGCCGCTGCACGGACCCCCGCTGGACCTGGGACATCCCCTACATCAAAGCCGCTGCAGGGCGCGGCTATCAGGTGGATGGTCCCCACCGCGGCCAGCGGGTGGGGTACGCCGCGACAGCCGCACATGCCGTCGCGATGGTGGTGGAACACCTTCCGCCTGGGTGCGGGCCCGCCTTCGTCGGCACTCCAGCAGAGCTTGCCGCCCACGAAGCGGCTTCACACCCGTTGGAAGGTTAATCACAAGGTCAGTGCCCGTTCCGATTCTCGGCAGGTGATCACGATCGTCCGTTGGCCGCTCGCGTACAGCTGAGGTCGGCGCACGACCCTCGAGAAGAAGAGGCCGACGTCGCCGCGACCATGCTCGCGGGCAAGGCGATCAGTTGCCGGGCTGACTCCTAGCCGACCTTCGTCATGACCACGAGCAGGTATTTGCCCTGATCGTATGGGGTTGTGGTGGTCGCCCCGAGGCTGCGGACGGCCTCCGGTTCATACGGCGCGACGCTGAGGGGCGTGTCCTTCCACCGGGCGGAATCCAGGGAGATCCCTTGTTCCCGCTCAACCCCGGGGACCCAGCCGGCCTTTGCAAGGCGATCGCGCGCTACGGCCATGCCCTCCTCGTGGGAGCTCGCGCCCACATCCATGACCAGGATGTCGTCAATCTGGATGGTGTTGCGATAGATGGGGTCGACGAAGGTCTTCTCCACCACACGGCCGATGCCGGACACTTCACGGACGGCTCCCGCCTCCGCCCTGAACGTCACCTGAAAGAGCCCGCAGCCCGCCGTCGAAACCACCGCACACACCACGAACACCATGACCGAGATGATCCGGCCTCGACTCATAGCCATCAGTGATCACCCTCTCAGCGCCGTTCTCGGCATAGCACCAACAATGATCGCGGAAGTGGGGCCATGTGGGGCCAAATCCGACAGATATTGGTCTCGTGGCCTGCTCTCCGCTAATCGGGCAGAGGTCCGGCCATTCCCGGTCTGCGCCACCGGATCCGGCCAGATCACCGCCACGTCATCGGGGGCGGCACCGTTGCGGTCCCCTACACCAGACAGCCGGACCCCGATCCTTAGGCCGGACAACGAGTACCGCGGACGACGTCACCCGCTGCGCGGCATAGGTCGTTGTGGCTCGCCAGGAACAGCGATCTGGGGTCGTCGTCGTCGGAGTTCCGTTGAGAGGTGGGCGGCGAGCTGAGTCTTCGTGCCTGCCAGGAGTGCGGGGGGCCGTTCTGGCTGGCTCGATGCGGCCGCAGGCGGTGTTCTGCTGCGGTGCATGCCGCGCGCAGTATCGGCGATGGACTCAAGGGGCGCGGATCAAGTCCATACGGCAGGAGGCGCCGGCTATGCCGGAACAGCCACAATCCGCTAGGTGCAGGGGGATGTGACCATCGCGCTGAACCCGGCAAACGCGCAGATCGATATGGCCGCATCACCATAGGCTTCGCCATGGAAACCACCACGGCACAGCAAATCCCGACTTTTGGGGCCTTATGACGAGCGTTCGGTATCCCACACCCCTACACGAACGGGTGCTCGATGAAATGCTGGCCGAACTGCGTGCTGATCCCAACGTGCAAGGAGTGATGCTGGGCGGATCACTCGCGCGTGGGACCGCACGCCCCGATTCCGACCTGGATGTCTTCGTGGTCACCGCCGAGAACGACGATGACGCCCCGTGGCGCCGCCGGCGCCGCCTCCTGCCCGTGGACCTGCTGGCCTACACCGCCAACGACTGGCGTGGACGCTTTTGCCCACATCGTGTCGGGGATGAGTCGTGGGGATATGCGTTCATGGACGGCATCATCCTGGAAGACCCGGCAGGCGCCCTCGCCCAACTCCTCGCCGAAGCCGCAGAGATCCACGCGTGCTACCGGGTACCAGCGCACATCAAGGCCCACTATGACTGGCTATGGAAGCATGTGCGCCCCAAGATGCTGGCCGTACTCCAACGCGGCGATCCCGTCGAGATCGGCTGGGCGGCAGCCGCGATGACCAACGAGGTAGTCCGAACCGTCTGGGCTGCGAACGACTTGCCCAACCCGTCACTCGACCTCGGGACCTTCCAGCGGCACCTGGACGGCCTTACTGTGCCTCCGGATGCTCCAGACCGGCTCCGCGACATGCTCCAGGCCCCGCCCAAACAGGCACTGCAGCTACAACTGGACCTGATCACATTGGTCGAACCCCACCTAGTGAAGCCCTCCGTGGAGCTGCGCCCGATTGAGGACTAGAGCATCAATCGCGAAGTTCGGCACTCAAGCGGCACGCTCAGTCCGAGGTGTGCTCACGACCCCGCTCGTCCCCGCGCTCTCGTTGGCGACAGCCTGCACCAGTCCGCTGGCCGCACTCCGCGACAATCACCGTCACTATGACCGTCCCCGGCGGCATCAGCGTGGCCACGGATTCCACGACGTCGAGGCCAGCCATCGCGGGCGCGTGCAGTACACAGGTGTGTCAGCGAACAGGGCGGCGGCTGGAAAGTAGCCGGCGCTCCGTTGAATCGGTTCGCCGTCCACGAGCATCAGTACGCGACAAGGACGGACCGCCACGCCCGCGCCGGGCCGTCTCGGCTCGTCTGGACCTCGCCCTGTCGCGGCTCGCCGTCGATCAGCCCGACGAGGCCGGACGGATCACCCTCGCAGCCATCACCAGCCGGATACTCGTCCCGTCGGGCTACTGGCGAGCCAGAGAAGTGATCAGGGCCGTCGAAGAACGCCGCCTTCCCGAAGCGGGTGAGCTCCGTGAGGCATACCGGGAGCTGAGCGCCCGCCAGACCTGGAGATCATTCCGCTTGGCGCTCCAGCTGCCAAGAGACCCGCCGCTGGCGAACCGTTGGGACGGTGTCGAGCTGGGTCGCTGCCACGTTGGCCTAGCCGGTCAAGGGCCGGTTCGGTGGATCAGTTCACACAGTCCTGGTTGGTGAGGGCGAGCGCCAGCTCCTCCAGGCGTCCCTGCCGGTTGACGCCGAACATGTAGTACGCCTTGGAGTTGCCCGGCACCTTGACGCTCGGGTTGCCCTCGGTGCGCGTGTTCACCTTCGGGTATGCCTTCTTGATCTGCTTCATCGTCGCGCCCAGCCCGATGCCCTCGGGGGTCTTCATGCCCTTGCCGGCGAAGATGACCGCCACGCCGAGGCGCTTGGACAGGAAGAATCCGGCCGAGTCCTTACCGGTGGGGTGGCTCTTCAGGTCCCAGATCGAGCAGGCGTCCGTGCCGAGGCCCGACTTGTGCACGACCTTGCCCGTCGCCTTGGCCTGCTTGGCGCTCATCCCGAGCTTCACCGCACCGTAGCCGTAAGGGCCGAGTGCGGGGGCCTTGGCCGCCTGCGCGAGCGCGGGGGTGCCGGCGACGAGCACGGCTCCGGCGGCGATTACGGCGGCAAAGGTCTTCTTCATGGTGGCGTTCCTCCCGATGCGATCACTCAACTCTCTGTTGGAGTACCCGCGGCCGAGAAAGGTTGCCCCACTTTTCGCTCACGCCAGGATCAGAATGGCCGCGACCACCGCCATCACCGCGGCGGTGAGGCCGTGGACGCCGAACCCCACCGCCCGCGGACCCTCGTTCCTGAGCACGACCACCATGTCGCCCAGCGGGGCGAACACACTGGCGAGAATCAGCCAGCCGAGCATGAGCTGGTTTCCCGTTACCAGGGCCGGGAGTATGACGAGCCCGGCCGTGATGTCCCGCACGCCCTTGACGGTCAGATACGCGTTCATGGACACGGGAACCCCGTAGCCCGCCGCCGACGCGACCGGCTGCAGCAGGAAGCGGATGCCGATGAGGATGATCCCGACGGCGACCAGTCCGGCAATCCAGGTGGCGATGGTGACCACGCCTTCTCCTTCGATCGTTGCTAGAAGTGTTAGCAACGCTAGACTAGCGGCGCTCATCTGTCTAGCGGTGCTAGCATCGGGAGGGTGTCCACCCAGCAGCGCAGAGAACGCGAACGCGCCCAGCGCCACGATCTGATCATCAAGACCGCCCGCAAGCTGGCCGAGTCCGAAGGCTGGGACGCGGTGACCACCCGCCGCCTGGCTGACGAGATCGAGTACAGCCAGCCGGTCCTGTACAGCCATTTCGCCGGCAAGGACGCCATCGTCGCGGCAGTGGCGCTGGAGGGCTTCGCGGAACTGGCCGTGCGCCTGCGCGCCGCGACCCGGACGGGCGAGCCGCGGGCCGCGCTGGAGGGGCTGGCCAGGGCCTATATAACGTTCGCCGAGGAGAACCCCGCGCTGTACGACGCCATGTTCACGATGGCCGTGGACCTGCCGTTCGGCCAGGACGACACCCCGGAGCCGCTTCGGGACGGCTTCCAGGCGCTTTTGTCCGGGATCGCACAGTTCGCCGACGGCCGCAACCCGGCGATCCTGACGGAGGTCACCTGGAGCGCCCTGCACGGGCTGATCGTCCTGTCCCGCGGCGGCCGACTCCCCGCCTCAGGTCGCGAGGCCCGCCTGACGCTGCTGCTCGACCAGCTCAGCGCCACCCGCTGATCCAGCCACGAACTTAAAGCCGCACAGCGCACCCGATCACGTAGAGCACCCGGGGTCTTCGCAGATCAGGGCCCGTGGTGAGAGGCAGAGTATGAGGTCCCTGGCTATGACGCGCGACGCAGCAGCAGGGTGACGAAGCCGAGCTTGCCGCGGTACCCCTTGAGCCACATGTCACGGTGCTCCAGCGCGGCCGCGAGCGCGGTGTCGCCGTCGGGCCCCGGGTTGTCCATCGCCCAGCGGATCAGCGACCCGGTCCACGACCACTCGTACTCGTCCCACTCACCCAGCGAGCTGGTGTGCGCGTAGACCGTGCGATACCCGGCCCCCTCCGCCTGGGCGACAAGTCCGGCCAAGTCGGGATATGTGCCGATCTCAGCCTCCAGTTCGGGCGACGGCGGCGTCTCCCAGTACCCCTCGCCCACCAGCACCAGCCCATCCGCCCGGACCAGCCGCCCGATCGCCCGCAAGCTCGGCGTGAGACCGTCGAAGGCGTGCGTGGAGCCGACACAGAGCACGAGATCGTACGGCTCGGCCGCACGGAAGTCCGCCGCCCCCATCTCGTGCAGCCGGATGCGCTCCCCCAGCCCACGCGCCTCGGCATCCTTGGCCGCAGCCTCCAGGGCACCGGTGGAAACATCCACACCATCGGCGGTAGAGCCGGGGAACAACTCCAGCGCCCGCAATGTCCACATCGCCTCGCCACAGCCGAGGTCGAGGATGCGGGCGCCCTCGCGGAGCCTGGTGCGCCCCAGCAGCTTGTCCAGGTTGGCGGCGCTCACCGGAGCGGCGATCGGATGGTCGGAATGGGCGATGTTACTGATCAGAGAACGGTCCATAAGCGGACAAATCTACACCCGGCTGATGCACGGCCGCCCCAAGTCACCACACGACGGGCAGTTCCGCGAAGCCGTCCCCGATCATCCCCTTAGTGCGCGGCAGCTTTTCCACGGGTACGGCCGGCCGCAGGTCGGGAAAGCGCTGGAACAGCCTGCTGAACACGGCCGTCAGCTCGACCCTGGCCAGATGGGAGCCGACGCACAGCCGCGGGCCGTACCCGAAGCTCAGATGCGGGTCCGTCTGCGGACGCCGGATGTCGAACACATCCGGATCCGGATAGACCCGCTCATCCCGATTGGCCACCCCCAGGAACAGCACCACGGCCTCGCCCTTGCGAATCGTCACGTTCCCGATCTCGACGTCCTCGTGGGCGTATCGCGGCATGCCGCTCACGCTCGTCACGGCCATGCGCAGGATCTCCTCGACCGCGCCCGGAGCCAGCCCGGGGTCGGCCTTGAGCAGCTCGAGCTGGCCGGGGTTGGCGAGCAGGAACAGCACACCGTAGTCGATGCGCTTGACCGTGGTCTCATGACCGGCCCACAACACCGTGCCGGCCAGCTCGGCGACCGTCCCGACCTCGTCCAGCTCGCCGGCCAGGTCCGACAGCAGGTCCTCGGCCGGCTCCCGCCGCTTGCGCTCGATCAGCGCCGCCATGTACGCGCTCATCTCGTCCCGTGCGGCCTGGCTCTTCTCCCGGTCGAGCATGTCTCCCATACGCGCGGACATTCCGCCGAAGAGCGCCCTGTCCTCGAACGGCACGCCGAGCAACTGGCAGATGACCAGCAGCGGCACCGGCCGGGACAGCTCGGCGTGCAGGTCCGCCGGTTGCGGCAGCGTGGCGAAGTGGTCGAGCCGCTCGTCGACCAGCGAGCCCACGTGATCGCTGAGCGCCTTCATCCGGCGGGCGGTGAACGACTTCATGATCAGCTTGCGCAGGTACTCGTGCTCGGCCTTCTCGGTGGCCAGGTCGCCCCGGGCGCCAAGGCTCCGGGCCAGCGCGCCGCTCGGGCCGCCGATCACCGCCGAGCCGGACACCCGCGCCGCCTTCTCCGGCTCCGGATGGGAGCGTCCGAGCCGGGGATCGACCAAGAGCTTGCGGACGTCTTCGTACCCGGTGGCCAGCCAGACCTCATCGCCCGCCTGGGTGCGGACCCTGGCGATGCCCTCCTTGATCCGGAGCTCCCGATACTCCCTGGGCACGTCGAGCAGGCTGTCGCGGGCGAACGGAATAGCCGGAAGAGCAGACATAGAAGCTTCTCCAATACGGAACGGAAACCATCTTTTCCAGTATTTGACAGCTCCTTAACAATTTCTGTAAAGGCGAGCCGGTCAGATGGAGCTCCAGCCTTTTCGAAACTCCGTCCCGATGGCCGCCACATACTGGAGACATGGTGATTGTCGATGTGGTGCTGGAAACGTACGACGCGGTGGGCTTCACCGCCTGGCCCATCGCCCAGCCGAGCGCCGATCGCCTTCTCACCCTCTCCGGCCGGCTGTCGTCACCCGAAGTGGGGACCGCCATGGCCGTCGTCTTCACCTACAACGACATCCCGGTGGGCGACGACCTGACCGCGCCCCAGCTGGAAGACCACCTGGCCGAGACGGGGGGCCTGATCGCCCCGGGCGGGCTGCGGTTCCGTGACACCGCCACGAACGTCCACGTCACGACCGGATGCTGCTTCGGGCTGGAGAACTGGCGCGACTGGCAGGACCTCGCCCACGGATACGCCCCCTGGCTCGGCCACGACCCCGAACTCCTGGCCGAACATCACGACCACGCCATCCGGCTCCGGCAGGACCGGCACCGCGATCATCCGCCGGCGGCGGTCGAGATCACCCGCACCGACATACCCGCACTGCTCACCTCGGCGCAACGGCAGCTCAGCGGATTCCTCGACCTCGTCCACGCCTGGACCGCCCACACCGCCCCCGGCCTGGCCGGCACACTCATCGGCGCGCTCGACCGGAACCTGCGGATCAACGAGCAATGAAATAACGATGCTATTGATGCTTCGTATGGCGCGCATAAAGGTCACGCAGCAGCGCGATTTCGGCGCCGTGGTGAATGGCCTCACGGTTGATATGCAGGATCAGCGCGGCTTCCGGCGCGTTCTCGAAGAATGGTTCCCGCTCCCCGCAGGGTTCGGTGAGGCCGTCTTCACCCAGACTCCGCACGCCCGTGATCCACCGGTCATAAGCCTCGTCGAGTTGCGCCAGCGCCTCCTCAGCGGTCCCCGCGTAGGGGTGCGACTCGTAACTTCGCGCCGGCCCGCCGAATGGCGCATGGCCCGGGTGCCGAAGACTCCGACGATGATGTGCGCCATTCGCCAGGCGATCGTGGTCACGGGCACCGGCCGGGGCTCCGGCTGGGCGAACTCGATCACCAGGGGGCCGTCACCGACGAACCCGCCCGGCTCGGCCAGCTCACGTGGCCGCAGGGACCAGCAGCCCGGCACGGGCTCCCAGAGGTACTCCTCGGTGGTCAACCCGTCGAGCCGGGGGCGAAGCTGGTTGGTCCAGTGTCGGTCGAGCTGGTCAAGAAGTTCCTTGTTCCACTCCACCCTGATGAGCATGCCGTATGACCGCTCAATTCAGGAGAGTCTGAAAATACTAAAACGCGCTAGGGTGACGGCCATGAGCGCTCCGCACGGCCCCAGCCGCGAGCACGTGCTCGACTGGGTCGAGCGGGTGGCCGCCTTCGTCTCCGAGGAATGGGGACTGACCCCGATCACGGGCCGCATCATGGGCTGGCTGATGGCCTGCGACCCGCCGGAGCAGTCGGCCGGCGAGATCGCCGAGGCCATCGGGGCCAGCCGCGCCTCGCTGACCACGAACATGCAACTGCTCACCTCCATCCGGCTGGTGCGCCGCCTCCGCAAGCCGGGCGAGCGGATCGTCTACTACCGCATCGAGGACGACGCCTGGTCGAAGGTCATCCGCCAGAAGCTGGCCGCCTTCGCCGCCTTCGACCAACTGGCCGAGGAAGGGCTCGAGCTCGGGTTGAACGAGAGGGCGGGAACCGAGCGCATCCGCTCGGCACGCGCCTCCATCGCCGCCCTGTCGGCCGTCCTCGACCGGATGGGCCCTGCTCAGAACGCATAGCGCAGGATCCGGCCGCCTTGCCCCGGCAGGGCGGCGACCGCCGGGCTCGCAGCTCCATCAAGTCACCCCGGCGCGCGGCTGTCCGGCGCTCGCGCGTGCAGGGTGAGGCGGAGCGTCTCCTGGATCGGCGTCATCGCCGCATCGCCTCGACCGTCTCGATCGTGGGGACCGGCGTGGCCTCGGGCAGCCTGGTCTTGCGCAGGTAGGTGTCGAACCAGCCCACCGCCAGCGCCATCGCCTCCTCCAGGCCGGGCCCGGTGTAGAGGCCGAGCACGTCGTAGGGCAGGATCTCCAGCCGCTTCGGCTCCCCGGCGCGGTTGAACGCGCTCTGCGCCTCCTCCAGCACGTGGTAGGGGTCCCAGCCGCCGTTGGCGATCATGAGGAGCGGGGTGGGGGCGAGCCGGTCGATGAGGTTCTCCGGCGCCCAGGTCAGCAGGTGCTCGGTGGAGTCGAGCGTCTTTTCGTTGCGATAGGTCGGGAAGACCTGCTCGGACAGGGCCGGCGCGTCCTTGACATTCTCGTGGCCGAGCGTGAGGTGCGGCACCCGGGCGCTCTCCCCCGTCTCGTAACGTTGCTGCCAGTCGGCGTCGAGCCGGTCGCGCAGCGCCCGCAGTCCCTCCCGGCCGAGCAGGCGCTCCAGGTAACGCCAGCCGTTCCAGACGCTGGGGCTCTGCACGACCACCGCCTTGGCCCGGCGGTCGAGCGCGGCGGCCTGCACGGCGACCGACCCGCCCGCGCTGACGCCCCACAGCCCGATGCGCTCGGCCAGCACCTCGGGGCGGCCCTGGAGGTAGGAGATCGCGCTGCGGAAGTCCTCCACCTGCCGTTCCGGGTGGTCGAGGCCGCGTGGCTCGCCCTCGCTGGACCCGACGGTGCGGTAGTCGATCGCGAGTACGGCGAAGCCCGCGCGCACGAAGTAGGGCGCGAAGAAGGCGAGCGCTTCCTTGACCATGACGCCGCTGTGGCCCAGGACCAGGGCGGGCGCCGGGGTCTGCGCGGGCAGGTAGAGGTCCGCGGCGCAGGTGGTGCCGAGGCTGTTGAACGTCACGTGCTCAGGCATGAGTACCCTCCATGAAAGCCAGTTATTTCAGTTTTGACTGAAACGACTAGCAATGTCAATACCCTCTAAACTAATGATCGAAATCCCGGAAACGGCAACAAAAGTTGTCCGCAGCGCCGGGCGAAACCCACCATCGGGGCCCTATCCATCGGCCATGAGAGGGGTTCGCGCATGTCCACGCAAACGGCAACCAAGGTTGGGGGACGGCTGCCGCTCGGGGTGTACCTGCTGGCGCTGAGCCTGTTCGCGATGGGCAGCGCGGAGTTTCTCCTGGCGGGGGTGTTGCCGGCGATCGCCGGCGATCTCGGCGTCTCCCTGCCGGCGGCGGGCGCGTTGATCTCGGCGTTCGCCGTGGGCGTCGTGCTGGGCGGGCCGCCGCTGGCCGTCGTGACGCTGCGCTGGCCGCGGCGGACGACGTTGGTCGTCACCCAGGTCGTCTTCGCCGCCTGCGTCGTGGCCGGCCTGGTGACCGACAGCTACGCGCTGCTGGTGGTGACGCGGTTCGTGTGCGGCCTGGCCTATGCGGGGTTCTGGGCGGTGGCGGCGGTGACGGCGATCGGCCTCGTGCCGCCGGACCGGACCGCGCGCGCCTCGGGGGTGGTCGTGAGCGGACTGAGCCTCGCGATGATCGCCGGCGGGCCGGCCGGGGCGATGATCAGCTACTTCACCGGCTGGCGGGGCGGTTTCTGGGCGGTGGCCGCCCTCACCCTCGTGGCGGCGGTGCTGACGGTGGTAGCCCTGCCCGCGACGAGCGCGACCGGCGTCCCCAGCGTGCGAACGGAGCTTCGCACCATGCGACGGCTCCAGTTGTGGGTGATCTACGCCGTCACGCTGCTGAGCACGGCGGCGTACATGATCTCGTTCTACTACCTCGCCGCCTTCCTGACCGAGGTCACCAGGGTTCCGGGCGTGTGGGTCCCGGCGATCCTCACGTTGTTCGGCGTCGGCGCCTTCGTCGGGCTGTCCGCAGGAGGGCGGATCGCCGACAGGAGGCCGACGCACGCGCTCCTGGTCGGCGCGGCGGGCATCGCCGTCGCCTCGGTCCTGCTGGCGCTGTTCGCCCGGAACGCGGTGGCGGTCGTGGTTCTGGTGCTGCTTCTCGGGATCGCCGGTTTCATCCTGAACCCCGCGATCTACGGGCGGGTGTTCACCGTCGCCGCCGAGGCCCCGACGCTGGCGGGCGCCACCGCCGTCTCCGCCTTCCAGCTCGGCATCAGCCTCGTGCCGGCGCTCGCCGGGGCGGCGCTCAACGCGGGCGCGGGGATCACCTCGGTCACCTGGATCGGCGCCGCCCTGGCGGTGGTGACGGTCCCGCTCATCCTGCTCGACCGCTCTCGCAAAAGTTAGAGACTATAACGAAGGTTATTGACACTCCCGTTCGCGATGAGTTACAACTTGTAATGAACACGACAGCCTGTAGCTCACGGGAGGACGCCATGACCGCCGAACAGCTCACCGAGATCCTTCTCCCCGGCAAGGTAGAGCCCGAGGGGCTCACCGTCCGCCACGGAGCCGTCCCCGCCCCGGCCCCCGGTCAGGTCCTGATCCGGATGGAGGCCACCGGCGTCTCCTTCGCCGAGCAGCAGATGCGCCGCGGCCGGTACTACGACCAGCCCGCCTTCCCCTTCGTCCCCGGCTACGACCTGGTCGGCACGGTGACGGCGACCGGCGAGGGAGTCGAGCCGGGCATGATGGGCGCCAGGGTCGCCGCGCTGGTCAAGGTCGGCGGGTGGGCCAGCCACGTGCTCGTCGACGCGGCGGACACGGTCCCGGTGCCCGGCGGCATCAGCCCGGCCGAGGCGGAGACCCTCGTGGTCAACGGCATCACCGCCTGGCAGATGCTGCACCGCAAGGCCAGGGTCCGCGCGGGACAGACCATCCTGGTGCACGGTGCCAACGGCGGCGTCGGCTCCGTGCTGGTCCAGCTCGCCCGCGCCGCCGGGGTGAACGTGATCGGCACCGCCTCCGCCCGCCACCACGCCGCCCTGCGCGAGCGGGGCGTCATCCCCGTCGACTACCGCGCCGAGGACGTCGCCGCCCGCGTCCGCGAACTCGCCCCCGCCGGTGTGGACGCCGTCTTCGACCACGTCGGCGGCCGCGGCATCGTCACGTCCTGGCGCCTGCTCGCCCCCGGCGGCACGCTGGTCTCGTACGGCAGCGCCTCCACGAGGGACGCGGAGGGTTCCAAGCAGTGGCCGGTGCTCAAGCTGCTCGGCCGGGTCTGGCTCTGGAACACGCTCCCCAACGGCCGCCGGGCCTACTTCTACAACGTCTGGGCCGGCCGTACCCTGGCCAAGGACCGGTTCCGCGCCCGGCTGCGCGCCGACCTCACCCAGGTCTTCGCCGCCCTGAAGCACGGGGACGTGACGGCCCAGATCGCCGCCCGGTTCCCCCTGGCCCGCGTGGCCGACGCCCTGCGCCTGGCCGAGTCCGGAACGGTCGCCGGAAAGATCATCCTGAACCCCTGAGGCGGTCGGCCCACGCGGGAGACCGGCCACGACCGTCACATCGTCCGGGTGAACTCCGCCGCATGCTCCTCGGCCCACGAGGCGAAGCCGTACGCGGGCCGGCCGAGGATCCGCGCCACCTCCTCGCTCACCCGCGGCGGACGGCCGAGGTCGCGGGCGTATCGCGCCATGAGGGCCGTGACGAAGGGCTCGGGGATGCCACGGGCGACCCAGCCCTGAACAGCGGCCTCGGGCGGAACCTCCACGTAGGACAGCGGCCTGCCGATGACCCGGCCGATGGTCTCCACCATCTCCGCGTGCGTGAGGGCCTGCGGCCCGGTCAGGTGGATGCGCTGCCGCAGCACGTCGTCGGCCAGCAGGGCGTGGGCGGCCACCGCCGCGACGTCGCGCTCGTCGATCGGCGTCTCCCGGAAGCCGGCGTACGGCCCGCGGACCACGTCACCCGCCCTGATCTGCGCCGCCCACCCGGTGAGGGCGTTGACCGCGAAGCTGGACGGCCGCAGGCTCACCCACTCCAGCCCGCTGGTGACGGCGGCCTCCTCCGCCTCCTTGTTCCGGTCGCCGCGCAAGCGCGACGGCTGGTGATCGAGGGGTTCGTCGATGTTGGCGGCCGCGAGCGCCACCACCCGGCGGACCCCGTGCTCGGCGGCCAGCGCGACGAGGTCGGCCGCCGCGTCGCCCGCGGCCCTCGGGTGAAGGAAGAGCGCGGTGACACCGTGCAGGTGTGGGGCGAGGGTCTCGGGCCGGGACGGGTCGCCGGTCACCACCTCGACGGGAGCGGGCGCGCCGGCAGCGGGCGCGTCTGGGGTGGGTGCGCCGGCCCGGGTGACGGCTCGGACCCGGGCCTTCGCCTGGACGAGCAACTCGACGAGGGGACGGCCGATGACGCCGGTGGCTCCGGTGACGAGGATCATGATGCTTCCTTCCGCATGCCGTATGATATGGAAACCATAACATCTATTTTGAAAGTCATATGATATGGATTCCGTCACATCTGACGCCGTGGAGGAAGCACGCCGTCGCAGGCGGGCGACCGCGCAGCTCAAGGAGGCGCTGCGCGCGCTGAGCGGCCAGCTGTCCCTGCTCGATCGGCAGGTGAGCGCGCGGGCGGAGCTGAAGGACGTGGATCTCGACTGCCTCGACGTCATCGGCAGGCACGGGCCGATCAGCCCCAGCGCCCTGGCACGGCAGGCCGGGCTGCACCCGGCCACGCTGACCGGCATCCTCGACCGGCTGGAGCGGGCAGGGTGGATAGCCAGGGAGCGCGACACCGCCGACCGCCGGGCCGTACTCATCAAAGCGCTGCCCGATCGCAGCGGCGAGCTGTTCGGGCTCTATTCCGGCATGAACCGGGCGATGGACGAGATCTGCGCCGGCTACACCGAGACCGAATTGCACCTGGTGACCGGCTTCCTGCGCCAGGTCACCGGGGCGGGCGGCGAGGCCACGGCGGCGCTGTCACAGGGGTGAAAGCAGCTTCTCCATGAGAATCGGCAGGTCGCGCACCCGCTTGCCGGTGGCGTGGTAGACGGCGTTGGCGATGGCGGCGATGGTGCCGGTCATGCTCATCTCGCCGATGCCGCGGGAGCCGAGCGGGTTGGAGTAGGGGTCGGGTTCGTTGACGAACAGGACCTCGATGTCGGGGATGTCGGCGTTGACCGGGAGCATGTACTCGGCCAGGTTGGGGTTGGCCAGGCGGCCCAGGCGGGCGTCCACGACGACGGCCTCCAGCAGGGCGGCGCCGGTGGCCATGATCATGCCGCCGATCATCTGGCTGCGGGCGGTGGTGGGGTTGAGCACGCGGCCGCAGTCGAAGGCGCCGAGCAGCCGCCGGAGCCGGATGGTGCCGAGCTCCTCGTCGACGGCGACCTCGGCGAAGACGGCGCTCCAGGAGTGCACTGAGTGGGTGCCGGCGTCGGGCAGCTTGGTGAGTGCCAGGGTGCCGTACTTGTCGTGTCGTTCCTGGGCGGGGATGCCGGCGAAGTCGTCGTGCGTGGCTTCGACGACCGTGCGGCCGGCGGCGCCGAGCAGTTCGGCGAAGCTCAGCCCCTGCTCGGGCCGGCCGGTCGGGTGCACGCGGCCGGCGCTGACCTGAAGTTCACCCGCGTCCGGTCCGATCAAGGCCGAGGCCAGCCGGATGAGTTCGTCGCGGACGGCGGCCGCGGCCCGGTGGGCGACCGGTGTCACGGATCCGGCCAGCGTCGAACCGCCGCTCACCGCGGCGTCCGGGTAGCTGCTGTCGCCGAGCCGTACCGTCACCGTGTCCGCGGGGACGTCGAAGACGTCGGCCGCCGCTTGGGCGAGCAGCGTGTAGGTGCCCGTGCCCAGGTCGGTGGCGGCGCTGAGGACCTCGATGGCGGCGTCGGCGTGGACCCGCACGGTGGCGGCGGAGGGGTGGCTGTAGGTGGGGAAGACGCCTCCGGCCATGCCCCAGCCGATCAGCTCGTGGCCGTCGCGCATGCTGCCGGGCCTGGGGTCGCGCTCCGCGGCGTGGCGAGATCACCCCGAGGCAGGTCGGCCTGCCCGCGGGCAGCCGGAAGGTGACCGGGCTGCGCCGGGAGGAGGTGGCCCACCGGGCGGGGATCAGCGTCGACTACTACACCCGCCTCGAACAGGGCCGCCTGCCCGCCCCGTCCGGCGGCGTCCTGGACGCGCTGGCCCACGCGCTCCTGCTCAACCTCGACCAGCGCGACTATCTGCGGTCGCTGGCCGATCGCGCGCCCGCCCGCCGCCAGCGGCCGCGCCAGCAGAGCGTCCCGGAGCCGGTGCTGGAGTTCCTGAACGACCTGACCGCCACGCCGGCGTTCGTTCTCGGCCGGTTCCTGGACGTCCTCGCCTGGAACGACCTGACGACCGAGCTGTTCACCGACTTCGGCGCGCTGGCCGAGCCGGAGCGCAACTATCTGCGCATGGTCTTCCTCGATCCGCTGATGCGCGAGCGCCTGCCCGACTGGGACTCCGGGGCCCGGCAGTGCGTCTCCGTCCTGCGCATGGACGCCGCCCGCTACCCCAGCGACCCCCGCCTGGCCGCCCTGGTCGCCGAGCTGGCCGTCAAGGCGCCGGAGTTCCATCACTGGTGGACCACCCACCGGGTGGCCGCCAAGACCTTCGGCGTCAAGAGCGTCCATCATCCGAAGACCGGCACGCTCCACCTGCACTGGCAGATCCTCACCGTGGCCCAGGACCCCGACCAGTGCCTGGTCGTCCTGCCTCCCGCGGACGAGGAGAGCCGCGCCGGCCTGGCCCTCCTCAACCGGCCCTGAAGCCGCTATTCTGTTATTCCGGAATTACGGAGCAACAGCATCGAGGCGCCCATGAACCCGCTGGAAAAACGCGTCGAGGAACTCGAACGCCGCATCGCCCTCCTGGAGGGTGGCGGACGCTCCCCCGCCGGCCCCGCGCCGGCCGACCTGCTCGCCCTCATCCAGTCCAGACCCGGCACGATCCTGTACGGCGGAGCCGCCGGCTTCGGCGAGCGCGACTACCTGTGGGCGATGGAACACCCGGCCGCCGAGGTCGCCGCCGCGCACTGGCCCGCGGCGGCGACCTTGCTCGAGCACCTCGGCAGCGCCCCGCGCCTGGCCCTTCTCGCCGCCGTCCTGCACGAGCCGCGCACCAGCAGGGAACTCCAGGAAATCCTCGGCGAAACCTCGACCGGGCACCTGTACCACCACCTCAAGGACCTGCAGAGCGCTGGCCTGCTGGTTCAGCCCCGGCGCGGGGAGTACGCGATCGCCCCCCATGCCGTGGTGCCCTTGATGACGATCGTCGCCATCGCCATGGAGCTGGGATCATGAGCAGACAGGCGTGGCGTCACTGGTCCGAGGGCGACGTGGAGTCCTGCCGGCTCCTGGCGCGGACCCTGCCCGGCCGCACCCGGGACCACCTGCTGTTCCTGTGTGAATACGTGTGCCAGTCCTACGAGCAGGCGCTGGCCCACTACGCGGCCCTCGGCGCGCCGCGGTCCCTGGACGAGCCGGTCGTCGAAGCCTGGCTGCACCTGGGCCGCCCCGATCGGGCCGTCGAGCACGTACGGCGCCGCCGCCGGGAACCCTCGCCCGTCCTCGAGCGGCGGCTCACCCACCCGCTGGGCGTCCGGCTCGGCGAGTCCACCGTGTTACCCCTGGCCGACCACGAGCTGGCCCCCTATCTGCCCGCCGTACCGGCGACCATCGACGGCATCGACGTCCTGGCCCACCTCGACACCGGCGCTCCCTTCGTGGTCCTGGGCCCGGGACGCGCCGCCGAACTGGGCGTTCAGACCTTCCCCGGCGGCCGATCCCACCAGGGGCTGCGCAGCGCCGACAGCCGCCACGGCACCGTCGCCGAGCTGCGCCTGGGGGCCGCGACGCTGACGAACGTGCCGGTGACGGTCCTTTCCACCCTCACCGGCGCCCAGGACCTGGTCATCATCGGCACGAACGTCCTGCGGCAGTTCCTGACCACGCTGGACCAGCCGGGCGGCCGCCTCGTCCTCTCCCCGAGAGGCAGCCCCTGCCCCGCCGGCACGGAGGTCGCGTTCTACCTCTGGTCGGACCACTACATGTTCGCCCGCGGCGGCTTCGGCCCCCACGGCCTCACCTTTTTCGTCGACTCTGGCCTGGTGTACGTGGCCGACGACCCCCGGGGGCCGCGCCAGGCGAGCCTGCTGGCCACCTCCCGCCGCTACCGCTCCTGGGGCGTGCCGCGCCGCCTGGCCGGGCTGCCGCACTTCGACAGCCCGTCGCCGATCTCGCTGGGCCCGCTGGCGCGGCAGGACCTGCTCGTGGCGGCCACGCGGTCCAGGAGGACGCCGTGGCGGTCCTTCGGCGGCGTGCGCATCGACGCCATGCTGTCGAACGGCTTCCTGAGGTCCTACGCGTGGACCCTGGACTTCGACCGGCGCCGGTACGTCTTCCGTCAGGGCGAGCCCAGGTAGTCGAGTTGGGCCCGGACCGAGATCTCGGCCATGGGCCAGAGCTGCCGGTCCACGTCCGCGTAGACGATCTCCACGATCTCCCGCGGGGTTCTGGCTCCCTGTTTCTGCGCGGACCTGATCTGGTCCAGCCTCTCCCGCCGATGCCGGATATATCCGTCCAAAGCGCCGATCGGGTGGGCGAGCACCGGGCCGTGCCCGGGCAGCAGGGCGTCGGCAGCCAGCTCCTCGGCCGCCTGCCTGAGCCGGTCCAGGCTGCGCAGGTAGTCGGCCAGGCCGCCGTCCTGCGCGATGACCGTAGTCCCCCGGCCGAGAACGGTGTCGCCGGTCAGCATGGCCCGGTCCTCCGGCAGCCAGAAGCACAGGGAGTCGAAGGAGTGCCCCGGGGTGCCGTACACATGCAGCTCGACCCCGCCCACGGCGACCACGTCACCGTCGGCCAGCCCCTCGGAGCCCAGCCGATGACGGGGATCCAGCGCCCGCACCGGCGCCCCGACCAGCTCCGCGAACCGGCGCGCGCCGCCGCTGTGGTCAGAGTGCCCGTGGGTCAGCAGGATCTGGCGCACCCGCCGCTCCCCCAGATGCCGGACGACCCGATCGAGGTGCGCCGCGTCGTCGGGCCCCGGATCGACCACCATGACCTCGTCGGTGCCGATGACCCAGGTGTTGGTGCCGTCCAGCGTCATCATGCCGGGATTGGGAGCCAGCACGTTCTCGGCGTGTGCCGTACGGGAGCCGTCGGGGGTGTCGATCGGGATGTGAAGTCCGCTCATTGCATCATCAACCGCCACTCGCCCTCGATCTCTACCGCCCTCGGGAGAATAGTGACAATCTCCCGCTGTACGGCAAGGGCCTCCGCGACCGAGTCGCAGGCCGACAACTCCCGCAACGTGGCATACGTGGGCGGCATGAGGAAGATCTCGCCCCTGTGCGCCAGGTCGAGGCCCTCGGCGGGACGCTTCCACGCGACCTTGTCGGCCTCGCCGCCCACGTCGCGGGTGCGCTGGCCGGGCGGCAGCACGGCGACGAAGAAGCGGGTGTCGAAGCGGCGCGGTTCGATCACCGGCGTGATCCAGTGCGACCACGGTTTCAGCAGGTCGGAGCGGAGCACCAGCCCGCGCTTGTCGAGGAAGTCGGCGAAGGACACGCTCCGGTCGATCAGGGCCAGCCGGTCGGCCTCCCAGCCGGGGCCGGTGGTGTCCTCGACCACCGAGTCGGCGCCGGGCCCGGCCAGCAGGACGCCGGACTCCTCGAACGTCTCCCGCACCGCCGCGCAGACCAGTCCGCGGGCGGTGCGTTCGTCGGCGTTGAAGACCTCGCCCCACTCCTTCGGGGACGGCCCGGCCCACGCGACGGCGTGGTCGGTGTCGCGGGGATCCACCGAGCCGCCGGGGAAGACATAGGCCCCGGCGGCGAACGCCATCGTGGACTTCCTGCGCAGGAGGTAGACCTCAAGCCCGTCACGCAGGAGTACCACGGTGGCGGAGTCCTTGGCGGGAACCGGCTCGAGGCGTCCGGCGTCGATCTCGCGAGCCCGCTGGGCGAGCTCTTCAGGCAGCGGTAGTCCAGCCACGATGACCTCCAACTAGAACATCACTCGGTCATGGTGACACACCGGCACCTTAGGAAACTTCGGCGATCAGCTCCACCTCGACCGAGGCCCCCAGCGGGAGGGCGGCCACGCCCACGGCGCTCCTGGCGTGCACCCCCGACTCGCCGAAGACCTCGCGCAGCAGCTCGCTGGCCCCGTTGCCCACGCTCGGCTGCGCGGTGAACTCGGGGTCGCTGGCCACGAAGACCACGACCTTGACGATCCGCACCACCTTGCTCAGGTCGCCGACCTGCGACTTCAGCGCGGCGATCGCGTTCAGAGCGCAGATGCGGGCGTGCCCGGCCGCCTCCTCCGCGGTGACGTCGGCGCCGACCTTGCCGGAGCCGACCAGCTTGCCGTCCACCATGGGCACCTGGCCCGAGGTGTAGACGTAGTCGCCCGAGCGCACGGCCGGGACGTAGGCCGCCAGCGGCGGCACCACCTCGGGCAGGGTCAGCCCGAGGTCCGCGATCTTCTGCTCGGGGGTCACGCCTTCTCCCGCTTGAAGTAGGCCACCAGGTTCTCGGCGTTGGGACCGGGCACGATCTGCACCAGTTCCCAGCCGTCGGACCCGAAGTTGTCCAGGATCATCTTGGTGTTGTGGATCAGGAGGGGCGCGGTGAGGTACTCCCATTTCTTCATGCGGATCAGCGTAGTGACCGAGCGCAGCGAGGGAACCATCAAACACAGTAGCTTCAGCTCACGCTCACGACGGAGTCGGGAGTGTGAGCTAGCTCAAAGCCTCCGCAGGAGTCGGCAGGAAGTGACTGACAGGTAGCCTCGAGTCGTGGACTCTCGGGACACCGATTGGGACGGCGTGCGACTGCACGTGGTCACCGGCAAGGGCGGCACGGGCAAGACGACCGTGGCCGCGGCCCTGGCCCTCGCGCTGGCGGCGGGCGGGCGCAAGGTCCTGCTCGTCGAGGTCGAGGGCAGACAGGGCATAGCACAGATCTTCGACCTGCCGCCGCTTCCCTACCAGGAGCGCAAGATCGCGGTGGCCCCCGGCGGCGGTGACGTGTACGCGCTGGCCGTCGACCCGGAAGAGGCCATGCTCGACTACATGGAGATGTTCTACGGCATGCGCCGCGCCGGACGCGCGCTGACCCGGATGGGCATCGTGGACTTCGCCACCACCGTCGCCCCCGGCTTCCGCGACGTGCTGGTCACCGGCAAGACCACCGAGGCGGTGCGCAGGAAGGCCAAGAACGGCAAACGGGTGTACGACGCGGTCGTCCTGGACGCGCCGCCGACCGGCCGGATCACCCGCTTTCTCAACGTGACCCAGGAAGTCGCCGGGCTGGCCAAGATGGGGCCGATCAAGAACCACTCCGACCTGGTGAGCGGGGTGGTGAAGTCGCCGGAGACGGCTGTGCACTTCGTCACTCTTCTGGAGGAGATGCCCGTTCAGGAGACGCTGGACGGCGTCGCCGAATTGCGTTCTGCCGGACTTCCGGCAGGCGGAATTTTCCTCAATATGGTGCGTGAATCACTCCTTCCGCAAACCGCACTTGACTCGGCTGTCAAGGGCCGATTCGACGTGGGCGAACTCACACTCGGCCTCAAGGCCGCCGGGCTGGCCGACGGAGCCGACGCCACGGCCGTGGCCGAGTCGCTGATGGCAGAGGTCGTCGAGCACGCCCGCCGTACCGAGATCGAACAGGCGGAACGCCGCTCGCTCACCCAGGTCGAGCTGCCCCGCTACGAGCTGCCGCTGCTGGCCGACGGGGTGGACCTGGCCGGACTGTACGAGCTGGCCGAGAGCATCCGCACCCAGGGAGCCGCATGAAGACGCCGACCCCCCTCGACATCGACGCCATCCTCGACGACGGCGGCACCCGCATCATCGTCTGCTGCGGCGCCGGCGGCGTCGGCAAGACCACCACCGCCGCCGCCCTGGGGCTGCGCGCCGCCGAGCGCGGCCGGTGCGCGGTCGTGCTGACCGTGGATCCCGCGCGCCGCCTGGCGCAGTCCATGGGCCTGACCGAGCTGGACAACACCCCCAGGCTCGTGCACACCGCCGACGCGAGCGGCGGCCGGCTCTTCGCCATGATGCTCGACATGAAGCGGACCTTCGACGAGATCATCGAGGCGCACGCCGACCCGGAGCGCGCCCGGCAGATCCTGTCGAACCCCTTCTACCAGTCGCTGTCGTCCAGCTTCTCCGGCACGCAGGAGTACATGGCGATGGAGAAGCTCGGGCAGCTGCGCCGCTCCGACGAGTGGGACCTGATCATCGTGGACACGCCGCCGTCGCGCTCCGCGCTGGACTTCCTCGACGCCCCGGAACGGCTCGGCCGCTTCCTCGACGGGCGCTTCATCAAGCTGCTCACCGCTCCGGCGAAGGCCGGGGGACGCAGTGCCTTCCGGTTGCTCAACGCCGGATTCGGGCTCGTGGCCGGGGCCATGACCAAGCTGCTGGGCGCGCAGGTGCTGAAGGACCTGCAGACGTTCGTCTCGGCGCTGGACGCGGTCTTCGGCGGGTTCCGGCAGCGGGCCGAGATGACCTACCGGCTGCTCCAGGCGCCCGGCACCGCCTTCGTGGTCGTGGCCGCGCCCGAGCGGGACGCGATGCGGGAAGCGTCCTACTTCGTCGAACGGCTCGCGGAGGAGCGCATGCCGCTGGCCGGGCTCGTGGTCAACCGCGTGCACGTCTCACCCGCCGCCGGGCTCTCGGCGGCACGCAGCGCCGCCGCGGCGGAGGACCTGGAAGCCAGAGGCGAGCACGAGCTGACCGCCGCCGTGTTGCGGCTCCACACCGGGCGGATGCAGCTCGCGGCCCGCGAGCACAGGGAGCGGGAGCACTTCGTCTCAGCCCACCCCACCGTGCCTGTCGTCCAGGTCCGGGCCATGTCGCAGGACGTTCACGACCTCGCGGGTCTGCACGAGATCGGGGAACTCCTGGCGACCGGAGCATGAAAGCACGGCCGGCGTGCGCCGGCCGTGCTTCCGGGGCAGGGATCAGCCTGCGATCAGCTCGTTAGTCCGTTCGTACTCTTCCTTGGCGGACTCGAGCAGCTCCCGCCACGAGTCCACATCAGGCCGCCGCCGCAGCAGCGCCCGCCGTTCCCGCTCCGTCATACCGCCCCACACCCCGAACTCGATGCGGTTGTCGAGCGCATCGGCGAGGCATTCGGTACGGACCGGGCATCCTCGGCAGATCAGCTTAGCCCTGTTCTGCGCGGCTCCCTGGACGAACAGCGCGTCCGGATCCGCACCTCGACAGGCGGCACGGGAGGTCCAATCCGTGATCCACATTTCGACCCCACTCCCCTTAGGTGGTCAGTCGTCACTTGGGGCCGACGGGCGCGGGCGCCGAGCCTCCGTATTCAGTTGCCGCAGAGGAGAACGTATGCAACGAGACGTTCGGGCCGACAGACCCCAGAGGACCAATTTCTCGCCCGAGTGTTGACCGGGAATGACTAGTCACCCCAACCAGTCAAGGCGAAATGGGGTTCGGTTACCGATAACGTCACTCTTTCGACGTACTCTTGGTGCTGTGCAAGCTCAGGGCAAAGATCGTTCATCACCGTTCACGAACGTCATCCGGCTGATCGCGGCCGGGGCGGCCGCGGGTGTGCTGGCGGCCGCCATCGCGCTGCCCGCCGTAGGCGGCGCCGGTGTGACGGCCAAGTCCGCCATGGAGGATCTCAACCTCAAGCCGGAGAACCTCGACGAGCCTCCGCTGCCCGAACGCACCATCCTCAAGGATGCCAAGGGCAAGCAGATCGCCCAGTTCTACTTCGAGAACCGCCAGTCGACCACCCTCGACAAGGTCGCGCCGATCATGAAGGACGCGCTGATCGCGATCGAGGACTACCGCTACTACGAGCACGGTCCCATCGACATCGAGGGCACCATCCGCGCGCTGCTCAAGAACATGACCTCCGGCGGCGTGACCCAGGGCGGCTCCTCCATCACGCAGCAGTACGTCAAGCAGGTGCTGTTCAACGCCGCCGAGACCGACGCCGAGCGGGCCGCGGCCATCGCGCCCACCTTCTCCCGCAAGCTGAACGAGCTGCGCTACGCCCTGGCGATCGAGAAGAAGTACAACAAGGACCAGATCCTGGAGAAGTACTTCAACATCGCCTACTTCGGGGCCGGCGCCTACGGCATCCAGGCCGCCTCCAAGCGCTTCTTCGGCAAGTCGGCCAGCGAGCTCAACCTCGTCGAGGCTGCCACGCTGGCGGGAGCCGTACAGAACCCCAACAGGACCGACCCCAACGTCAGCAAGGACTCGCGCGCCGCGCTCCTGGATCGGCGCAACCTCGTCCTGGACACCATGGTCCTGCGCGGGAAGATCACCAAGCCCGAGGCCGACGCCGCCAAGACCACCAAGCTCGGCTACAAGGACACGAAGTTCCCCGGAGGCTGCGAGACCAGCCCTTATCCGTACTTCTGCCTCTACGTGCAGCACGAGATCCTCAACAACGAGGAGTTCGGCAAGACCCCGGAAGAGCGCAAGAAGCGCCTCCAGCGCGGTGGCCTGACGATCAAGACCACGATCGACCCGCAGATGCAGAAGGCCGCCGACAAGGCGATCAAGAAGTGGGTCAGCACCAAGGACAAGCCGGTCGCTTCCCAGGCGATGGTCGTGCCCGGCACCGGTGAGATCAAGGCGATGGCCGCCAGCCGGAAGTTCGGCAACAACAAGAAGAAGAACGAAATGAGCTACAACGTGGTGGCCGACGCCAAGCACGGCGGTGGCGGGGGCTTCCAGCAGGGCTCCACCGCCAAGCCGTACACGCTGGCCGCCGCGCTCGAAGAGGGCTACAAGTACAACGACGGCTTCCCGTCGCCCGCCGGCTACAACGCGCCCAGCTACGGCGCCTTCCGCGACTGCAAGGGCAACCGCGTCGGCGAGCCCTCCCACCAGGTACGCAACTCCAGCGAGGGCGGCGGCGGCTTCAAGACGCTGCAGTCCGGCACCTGGGGCTCGGTCAACACCTTCTTCATGAAGCTCGAAGAGCGCGTCGGCCTGTGCAAGACGGTCAAAATGGCCAAGAAGCTCGGCCTCAAGCGCGCCGACGGCCAGCCGCTGAAGGAGTTCGAGACCTTCACCCTCGGCATCAACGAGACCGACCCGGTCACCGTCTCCAGCACCTACGCCGTCTTCGCCTCGCGCGGCATGTACTGCAAGCCCCTGGCCATCACCGAGATCGTCGACCGCTTCGGCAAGGCCCAGCGGTTCAAGCCGAAGTGCTCGCGGGTCCTGGAAGAGGAGGTCGCCGACGCCGTCAACGGCATCCTGTCCGGCGTCTTCACCAAGGGCACCATGAGCGGCGTCGGCGGCATCGGCCGCGACGCGGCGGGCAAGACCGGCACCACCGACGGCTACACCGCCGCCTGGTTCGCCGGCTACACGCCCAACCTGGCCTCCGCGGTCAGCATCGGCGACCCGCGCGGCGCCTTCAGCCACGACCTGATCGGGGTCACCATCGGCGGCCGGCCGTACGGGTACGTGTACGGCGCCTCGATCTCCGGGCCCATCTGGAAGCAGTCCATGATCGACGCCCTGAAGGGGGTCGAGCCGGCCGAGTTCCATCCGGTCAACATGGAGCGCTTCGGCGGCTGTGGCGACATCTGCGCGCCCAAGCGGGTCGAGAAGGACGAGGAGCCGGGGGACGGGGACGGGCCGCCGGATGACGGTGGCGGCGACCCGTTCGAGATGTTCGAGATGGACGGGGGCAACCGGCCCATCACCCCGGCCAACTGACCACTCGAGAGGCTCCCGGTCGCTGGGGGCCTCTCGTGGTTCGTGGGGTACGGCCCGGCCGTACCTGGGGTGCGTCGGGTGGCCGAGTGGGCAGGCGGGCGCGGATTTATCCGTGTTTAGCCGTGTTTGTGGCGGATTTAGACGGATTTAGACGGATTTATGCGGACAGGCGGGCGCGGACGGCGGCTGCGACCCGGCCGCCCTCGGCCCGGCCGGCCACCTTCGGGTTCAGGACCTTCATCACCGCGCCCATCGCCTTCGGCCCCTCGGCGCCGCTCTCCGCGATGGCCTCCTCCACCAGCGCGTTCAGCTCCTCGTCCGACAGCTGCGCCGGAAGGTACTCCTCCAGCACCGCCTGCTCGTCCAGCTCCGCCTGCGCCTGCTGGGTACGGCCAGCGTTAGAGAACGCCTCAGCCGCCTCCCGCCGCTTCTTGGCCTCCTTCGTCAGCACCTTGACGATCTCGTCGTCCGACAGCTCCCTGGCCTCCTTGCCGGAGACCTCCTCGACGTTGACGGCGGCCAGGGCCATCCGGATCGTCCGCAGGCGCGTGTCGTCCCGGCTCTTCAGGGAGGCCGTCAGATCGGCCTTCAGCTTGTCCTTCAATGCGCTCATGCGCTCCATCTTGCCGCTTGGCGGGCACCCCTTGTGCCGGATGTCGGGCATCATGAATGGGTGAGGAAAGCCGTCGCCATACCACTGTCCCTGCTGGGTCTCGGCGCCGCCGGGCTCGGCTACGCCTCGGTCGTCGAGCGCAACTGGTTCCGGCTGCGCCGGTTCGACGTCCCGGTTCTGGCCCGTGGACAACGCCCGGTCCGCATCCTCCACCTGTCGGACCTGCACCTGACGCCGGGCCGTACCAGATTGATCAACTGGGTCCGCTCCCTGGGCTCCCTCGAGCCCGACCTGGTCGTGAACACCGGCGACTCGATCGCCCACCCGGAGGCCGTCCCGTCGCTGCTGTACGCCCTGGAGCCCCTGCTCGGCCGTCCGGGCCTGTTCGTCTACGGCTCCAACGACCTGTACGCCCCGGTGGTCAAGAACCCGCTGCGCTACCTCTGGCGCACCTCCCGCAACGAACGCCGCCAGCACGTGCCCTCCCTCCCCTGGCGCGAACTGGGCGAGGGCATGGCCGCCGAGGGCTGGCTGGACATGAACAACACCACCGCCCGCATCAAGGTCGCCAACCTGGACGTGGCCGTGGCCGGCATCCACGACTCCCACATCTCCCGCGACCGCTACGACCTCGTCGCCGGCCCCGCCCCCGAGGACGCCGACCTCCGCCTGGGCGTCATGCACTCCCCCGAGCCGCGCAACATGACCCGCTTCGCCGCCGACGGCTACCAGCTCCTCCTGGCCGGCCACACCCACGGCGGCCAGGTCTGCATCCCGTTCTACGGCGCCCTGGTCACCAACTGCGGCATCGACCGCGCCCGCGTGAAGGGCCTGAGCCGCCACGACGCCGCCTGGCTCCACGTCTCCGCCGGCCTCGGCACCTCCCCCACCGCCCCCGTCCGGTTCGCCTGCTTCCCGGAGGCCACCCTGCTCACCCTGGTGCCGCGGCGCTGAGAAATATGCGGTCACAAGCACACGGGAAGTCCGCTAGACTTTCGGAGGCACGCGCAAGACGGGCGTGCACCGGGGTGTAGCGCAGCTTGGCAGCGCGCTTCGTTCGGGACGAAGAGGCCGTGGGTTCAAATCCCGCCACCCCGACCCAGCTAGACCGCCTCTGAACTGCTGAGACTTCAGCAGAGCAGGGGCGGTTTCGTGTTTGGGGTCACTGTGATGTGACGGAGGCGTCGTCTGGCGCGACCTTCGGCGGGGCGGCGCGCAGCCAGCGGGAACCGTGCGGGTCCAGCGGCAGCCGTACCCCTCCCTTCCGCGCGACCTCGAACGTGGCGTCGGTGAGCAGGTCGGTCAGTACGTGCTCGCCCAGATCGTCCAGGCTCAGGTCGACGTCGGTGGCGGTGTCGGTGAAGTTGTGCACGACCACGACGGAGGCGCCGTCGGCGTCGCAGCGGTGCGCCAGGACTCCCGGATGGCCGGAGTCGAGCACGGTCGTCTCGCCCCAGGCCAGTTCTGGGCACTCCCGGTAGCGTTCGATGAGGAGCTGGAACCAGCGCAGGAGCGAATCGGGCCGGCGCTTCTGGTCGGCGACGTTCACCCGATCGGGGGCGTACGCCCCGCCGGGCATGGGCCTGTCGGGCTCGGCGGGGCTGAAGCCGCCCTCCGGTGACCACTGCATCGGCGTGCGGACGGCCATGCGGCCTGCGGCGTCGAGGTTCTCGCCCATCCCGATCTCCTCGCCGTAGAAGATCACCGGGGTGCCGGGCAGGGAGAAGAGCAGGCTGTAGGCCATTTTGACGCGCCGCAGATCGCCGCCGAGCATGGTCGGCAGCCGGCGCCGCAGGCCGCGGCCGTAGATCTGCATGGTCTTCTCGGGGCCGAAAGCGGCGAAGATCTCCTCGCGCTCCTCGTCGGTGACCTTGTCGAGAGTGAGCTCGTCGTGGTTGCGGAGGAACATCCCCCATTGGCAGTCCTTGGGCGGCCGGGGACGCGCGCGCAGCGCGGAGGCCAGCGGCTCGGCCTCACAGCGGGCCAGCGAGAGCCAGGCGCGCTGCATTGAGATGAAGTCGAAGCACATGGTCAGCTCGGTGCCGTTGCCGCCGCCGAAGTAGCCCATGAGGTCCTTGTAGGGGAGGTTGACCTCGCCGAGGAGGA
Source organism: Nonomuraea typhae (assembly GCF_009760925.1). Classification (GTDB taxonomy): domain Bacteria; phylum Actinomycetota; class Actinomycetes; order Streptosporangiales; family Streptosporangiaceae; genus Nonomuraea; species Nonomuraea typhae. The sequence goes on along the minus strand of NZ_VRLV01000005.1, from coordinate 332,198 downwards.
TGGAGCCGCCATCGCGTCGGCCCATGAAGGCGCGCAGGTCGGCCAGGAAGTCGTGGGGGCTGGGCAGCTTCGGGTTGACGTTCTCGATCAGGAACGGCACGGCGTCGACGCGGAAGCCGGACAGGCCCAGCTCCATCCAGAAGCCCAGGATCCTGGCGATCTCGTCGCGCACCTCGGGGTTGGCGACGTTCAGGTCGGGCTGGTGCTTGTAGAAGCTGTGCAGGTAGTACTGGCCGCTCTTCTTGTCGAACTCCCAGAAGGAGTTCTCCTTGTCGGGGAAGACGACCTGCTCCGGATCGTCGGGCTCGGGGGTGTCGGACCAGACGTACCAGTCGCGGTAGGGGTTGTCCTTCGCGGAGCGCGCCTGCTTGAACCACGGGTGCCGGTCGGAGGTGTGGTTGACGACCAGGTCGGCGATCACGCGCAGGCCGCGGTCCTTGGCGGTGCGCATGAACTCCACGAAGTCCCCCAGCGTGCCCAGGCGGGGGTCCACGCTGTAGAAGTCGGTGATGTCGTAGCCGTCGTCGCGGTTGGGCGTGGGGAAGAACGGCATCAGCCACAGGCAGGTGACGCCCAGGCCCGCCAGGTAGTCGATCTGCTGGGTCAGGCCGCGGAAGTCGCCGACGCCGTCGGCGTTGCCGTCCTTGAAGGTCTCGACGTCGAGACAGTAGGCGACGGCGTTCTTCCACCACAGGTCGGAGGTGTAGGTGAGCCTCATGTCAGGGCCTTCGCGAAGGCTTCGACGAAGGGGAGCTGTTCCCTGCCGACGTGGTGGAGATAGATCTCCGTGAAGGGCTCGTAGTGGGACAGCATCTCGATATGGTGCGAAATTTCGTGGGATATCTGGACCACTTGCGCGACCTGTTCCGGTGTGACGTGCTCCGAGACCGCGTCGAAGACCTCGACGCTGTCGATGTCCCAGCAGGCCGGCGGCGGGAAGACGTTGGAACGCCATTGATCGTGCGCGATCCGCTCGGCCTCCTCCCGGGTGGGCGCCCAGCTCAGGTGAACCTGCACCCGCAGCGGCCCGCGTCCCCCGGCCTCCCGGTAGGCCCGGGCGACGTCGTTCGCCTTCGGGCCCCCGACCGTGATCAGCCCGTCGGCCCAGGAGGCGCACCAGCGGGCCGTCTCCTCGCTCACCGCCGCGCCCACCAGGGCCGGCGGCTCCTCCGGACGCGTCCACACCCGGGCCCGGTCGACTCTGACCAGGCCGTCGTGCGTGACCTCCTCGCCCCGCAGGAGCGCGCGGATCACCTCCACGCACTCCAGCAGGCGGGCCTTCCGCACCGCCTTCGGCGGCCAGCGGTCACCGGTGACGTGCTCGTTGGATGCCTCACCGGTGCCGAGCGCCGCCCAGAACCGGCCGGGATACATGGCGCCCAGCGTGCCGATCGCCTGGGCGACGATCGCCGGGTGGTAACGCTGGCCGGGGGCGGTGACCACGCCACAGGGCAGCGACGTGCTCTCCATCGCCGCTCCCAGCCAGGACCAGGCGAAGGCCGACTGGCCCTGCCGTACGCTCCAGGGCGAAAAGTGGTCGGAAGACATGAAGGCTTGGAAGCCCGCCTGCTCGGCCGCGGCTACGGCCTCGAGCAGACGGCTCGGAGGCACCTGTTCGTGCGATGCGTGCAAACCATAAAGCGGCATGGGTCCCACGCTGCCCCGAGAGCGGCCCGGCGAACCCGCCGGTGATCACATGCTGGGATAGCGGCCGTAGTACGTGCCGAGTTCCTCGCGGTAGGAGCTGTCGCGGTAGGTGTCCTTGTCGTACTTCGGCGCGTCCTTGATTTCCTGCTTGGTCCGTGCCAGGTAGACCTTGCGCTCCTGCGGGTCGATCCGGACAACGGTGCCGGCGGGCAGGACGTGCTTGGATCCGAAGATCCACGGGCCGGTGTCGACCACGATGTAGCGTGACCCGACCTCGTGCTGGGCCTCGTCCACGGAACCGATCGAGCCGTCGGTGGCCTCGACGTCGAAGCCGACGATGTTCAGGGTGTCGTCGTCGTAGACGCCGGAACCGTAGCTCCACATATCAGACACAAGAACCTCCTGGTGTGAGTTGAGAACGTGTGTCCTGGGCTGCTGCCCGGCTGTGGGGCGTTAAACGGGGACACCCGAAACGGGGACACCCGTCACGGGGGCCCGAGCGGCGTCGGCACGCCGATCTTCCAGCCCTCCCCGGTGTCAGTCCGACAGGAAGGCCAGGATGGCGTCGGTCTGACCGAAGATCGAGTGTCCGACCCCGGGCAGCGACCGCACCTCCGCGTGGGGGACGCGGCGGCGGATGCGGTCGGCGGTGTCGGCGGAGTCGAACAGGGCGTCGCGCTCGCCGACCGTCACCATGAGCGGCTGGGTCAGGCTGCCCAGCGTCTCGTCGGAGAACCTGGGCAGGCGGGCCGTGCGTGGCTTGAACTGGGTGAAGGTCAGCACCAGGTCGTCGAGGACGGACTCGTCGGGCAGGTTCTCCAGGCCCGCGACGCTGCGCGCGGAGCGGCGGATGCCCCGGCGGCCGAAGAAGCTGAGCGCGATGGCCTTGAACAGCCATGCCGATCTGGTCCTGCCCACGCCGCCCGGGCACATCAGGGCCAGGCGGGTCACCCGGTCGGGGCGGCGGGTGGCGTAGTCCAGGGCCATCCAGCCGCCGAGCGAGGTGGCGACGATGGGGGCGGCGGCGATGCCGAGGGCGTCCAGCACCTCGTCGAGCCATCGCGCGTAGGCGTCGGAGTCGAGCGGCGGGCGGGCGGGCGCGCTCAGCCCCGGCTCGCCGATGAGGTCGACGGCGTAGACGCGGAAATGGCGCGACCAGGAGGTGACGTCGCCGCGCCACATGGTGGCGTTGGTACCGGAGCCGTGCAGCAAGACCAGCGGGGCGGCGTGTTCGGGGCCGGAGGCTACGACGAAGGTCTCGCCCTGGTGGGTCGCCAGGCGGAGGTGGTCGGCGGGGACCGGCCAGGCGTCGAGGGCCTTCTGGTAGCGGTGCCGGATCTCGTTCTCGCCGGCTTCGGTCTTGTAGATCGCGCTCATGCTTGCACCCTATCGTTCCCTATCGAGGGGAGCGAAAGGGAGTATCACGGGTCAGCGCCGCCGGGCATGGGCGGCCAGCTGCCGACGTGCAGGACCTCGTGTACGTAGGAGTAGGCCACGAGCTGGCTGCGGTTGCTGCACTCGAAGCGGTCGAGGAGCTTGCTGATGCGTTCCGCGACCGTGTAGCGGCTGAGGTGCATCTCACGAGCGATGCGTGTTGTCGTGTACCCCCTGGCCAGCATGACTATCAGCGCTCTGTCGCGATCATCTATCAGGCCGTCGGAAGCCAAGTCCATGTGAAGTCCCGGGTCGGATCGCCTTGACAGGAGAAACTCCCCGCGGAGCGTCTCCGCTGCAAAGTTAGAAGCGACCGCTTAAGCAACGGTATGGCCATACCATGCCGCCGGTTATGGGTCCGGGCCGTTTCCGGATTCACCAGGACTGACGGAAACCCTTGCCCTGGAGGATTTCCTCATACAGATTCCGAAGCACTGGGCTCGGATCGATGCCGAGTTCGACAGCGAGGTGCCGGCGCACGGCCTCGTACTGGGACAGCGCCTCGGGTGCCCTTCCGCAGCCGGCGAGCGCCGTCATGCGGGCGGCCACCAGCCGTTCACGGCCCGGGAAGTAGGTGACCAGATCGTCGAGCCTGGTCAGGGCTTCCACGTGGCCACCGCGCTCGATCTCCAGCTCCGCCCAGTCCTCGCTGACGGCGAGGTGCAGGTCGGTGAACCTGCCGACCGCCTCGTCGATCAGCGGGACGCCGGAGAACTCCGCCAGCGGCTGCCCGCGCCAGAGGCTCAGGGCCTCGTCGAGCAGGGCCGCGGCCGCGTCGGCGTCACCACGGCGGCGCAGGTCGCGGCCCGCGGTGGCCAGGTGCCGGAAGCGGAGCAGGTCGAACTCGTCGGAGCCGGCGTCCAGCCGGTAGCCCCAGCCTTCGTAGGAGATCCGGTCGCCGATCTTCCTGCGCAGCATGGAGACGTAGACCTGGAGGTTCTTGCGGGCGGTGGCCGGTGGCCGTTCGCCCCACAGGGAGTCGATGAGCTGCTCGGTCGGGACGACCTGGTTGGCGTTGGAGAGCAGGATCGCGGTCAGCACGCGGGCCTTGCGCGCGCTGATGTGCACGAGCGTGCCGTACACCCGGACCTCGAGTGCGCCGAGCACGCGCACGTCCATGCCGGGCGTCATGTCCTTGGCCTGGCGGGTTCTGTCGGTGCCGAGCATCAGGAACCCGGTGAGGTCGATCGTCGGGCGGCTTTCCCTGGTCGCCTGCCGGTGCAGGTCCTGGACCATCGACAGGGCGGCGATCGAGACGTCGTCCACGCCGGCCTTGGACTCGAACCAGCGCCAGTCGCCTTCCGAGTTCACCTCGAGGAAGACCGGGCCTTCCTTGGTCAGCAGGAAGTCGAAGGCGCCGTAGCGCAGGCCCCAGAGACCGACGAGCCGCTGGACCGCTCCCGCGACGGCCTCGGGGGCGATCACGGGGCTGACGGCGACCGAGGCCGCGTCGCGCCAGATCGCCTCGGGTGAGTGCTTGCGGACGCGGAAGGCCAGGATCTCGCCGTCCAGGTGGTAGACGCGCAGTTCCGCCCAGTGCTCCACGTACTCCTGGACGATCATCGGCATCTCCTGGGCGGGGAGGTTCCTGGCGCCGGCGCCGTCCAAGATCTCGGGGAACATCGCCTCCATGGTGCCCGGCTCGGTCTCCACGAAGTGGCGGTCGAGCGCCTTGACGACGACCCGGTCGGTGGCCAGTTCGGCGCTGGCCGCCGCCGGGTCGGTGGTGATGATCGTTCTGGGGGTGCGGATGCCGGCCCTGGCCGCGCTGTAGAGCTGGACGAGCCTGCCGGGGTCGGTGCCGTCGGGCAACCGTACGGCCGACAGCGAGGACACCTGGTCGACGAGCGCGCACCACGAGTCGGCCCGGAACAGCGACAGGGCCGAGCCGTTCCCTCCGGGGATGGCCCGCGAGGAGAAGTGCCGCACCCAGGTGAGGGTGGGGATGATGCGGCGGCCGTCCACGGTCAGCGAGCCGTCGTCGGGCTGGCTGATGATCTTGAGGCTGGCGATCGCGCCGGCGTCGATGCGCAGGCTCGGCACGCCGAGGGTGCGCAGGCCGCGCTGGAGGACGGCGAACTCGGCCAGTCCCGTCCGATCCAGCAGGACGACGCAGGGCAGGGCCACCTCGGGGTCGGTCTCTTCGGGGAGCTGCCAGCTCACGCCGGGCCGGCCGGCGGGCATCCGCAAGGTGTAGGGCTCGGCTCCAGGTCCTCGCTTGAGATTCACTCGATGTCCCCGCCTCGTGATCGGTGCACGCTTGCTCAAGACGCCGTAAGGCATGGTATGTCGTCCATTGCTGGTCCTTATCAGGTGATCCCCACCCTGGACCGCCCCGGATGCCCACGTTTGTGGGGTTGTGTCACCCAGTGATCGCCAAGCAGTCTCGACGCGACGGCAAGAGAAGGGTGAGTCTGTGTCGAGCGACGTGGTGAAGGCTGCGGGGCTGACCAAACGCTACCGGCGGAGCCCACGACCGGCGGTGGACGACGTCTCGTTCGAGATCGACCAGGGGGAGACCGTCGGGCTCCTCGGCCCCAACGGCGCGGGGAAGACGACGTTGATCAAGATGATCTGCGGCGTCAGCGTGCCCACGTCCGGGCACGTCCGGGTGTTCGACGCCGATCCGGTCCGCGAGCCCGTCGCCGCCAAGAGCGGCATCGGGGCGATGCACCAGTCCGGGCCGTTCGACATGATGTTGCCGGCCCTCGACAACCTGCGGATCGCGGCCATGTTCCGCGGCCTGCGGTGGCGCGAGGTCCGGCCGTGGGCCTTCGAACTGGTGGAGTACTTCGGCCTGACGGAGTCGCTGCCCACGCTGTGCTTCCAGCTCTCGGGCGGGCAGCGGCAGCGCCTGCAGCTGATCCGCGCGCTGCTGACCATTCCCCGGCTGCTGATCCTCGACGAGCCCTCCGCCGGCCTGGACGTGCCCGGACGGCGGCAGGTGGAGCGGTTCGTCACATGGCTGCGCGAGGAGCACGGGGTGACCGTGTTGTGGACCAGCCACCACATCGACGAGGTCGAGCGCAACAGCCAGCGCGTCCTGGTGGTCAACCAGGGCAAGGTGGTGCGCTTCGCCAAGCCGCGCGAGCTCGTCGAAGAGTTCGGGACCACCCACCTGCTGATGACCGTCGAGGACCAGGACGCGGGCAGAGCCGTGGCCGCCTGGGCGGAGAAGGCAGGGCTGACGGCCACCGTCGGCGAGGCGGAGGTGCGATTGGACGGCACACGCGTGCGGGACGTGCTGCCGGAGCTGACCCGGTACTGCCACGAGAACGCGGTGCCGGTCTCCGGGTTCTCGACCGCCACCGACTCCCTGGAGCAGGTGTTTCTCCGGATGACCGAGAACGAAGGGTGACATGGCCGCCAAGCTGACGTTCGCCAGCACGCCCCCGGCCGCCAGGGCGCGGGGAGCCGACCTGCCGGCGGTGTTGTACAGGGAGTACGCGCTGCTCGCCCGCAACCGGGCCTACCTCATCCTCGGCCTGACGCCGATGCTGGTGTACCTCCTGCTGGTCAACACCTCGCTGAGCAACCTCGTCCAGGTCGTCGACTACCGCGGGCTGGACGTCAGGTTCTCGGTGTTCCTGCTGCCCATGACGCTGGCGATGTCGGTCGTCAGCGCCGCCGGCACCTCCGGCACCGCGGTGTTCCAGGAGGAGTTGAGCGGGGTGGCGACGCAGCTGTGGTCCTATCCGCTGCGCAGGTCCCGGTTCCTGCTCGGCAAGCTGATCGCCGGGGTCTCGCTGGTCCTGGGCCAGAGCCTGCTGGGCCTGGGCGTGGCCGCGTTCATCTTCGACTTCCCGTTCACCCCGGAGGGCTGGGTCGGCCTGCTGACGACGCTGGCCCTGGCCGCGCTGGCGTTCAACGGGCTGTACCTGGCGGTGGCGATGACGATCACCGACTTCCAGGCGTTCATGGTCATCTCGAACGTGTCCATTCCGGTGCTCGTCTTCAGCGCGCCCTCCCTGTACACGGTGGACAGCATGCCGCTGGTGCTGCAGTGGGTGTCGGCGGTCAACCCGCTCACGTACGCGATCAACGGCATGCGCGACGCGGCGCTGTTCGGCTTCGCCGACGCGTGGCAGGAGATGCTCGTGCTGGCCGTCATGGCGATCATCAGCTACGGCGTGGGCGGCCGCGCGCTGCTCAACCGCGCCCGCAACATGTGATGGGGCAGGAACCATGCTGACGTGGATGCTCTCCGGCTCCGACCGGACCAAACTGCGGCTGCCCGGCACCGACCGGGCCCACGACCCCGCCGCCACCCTGGAGATGGCCAATCGGGCGGCGGCCACGGCCGGGATCACCAGGGTGGCGGACATCACCTGGCTCGACACCATCGGCATTCCGACCTACCAGGCGATCCGCCCGGCCTCCCTGACCGTCGCCGTCTCCCAGGGCAAGGGGCTGACCCCCGACCTGGCGAAGTTGTCGGCGATGATGGAGGCCATCGAGGTGTGGCACGCCGAGCAGCCGATGACGCCGGTCACCGTCGCCGCCCCCCGGGACGTGGCCGACCAGCTCGTCTACGACCTCCGGGAGCTCCCGCTCTCCTCCCCCACCGTCCTGCACGACGGGCTCCCGCTGGACTGGCAGCCCGCCCGGTCGCTGCTCGACGGCACCCCCACGCTGGTCCCGCAGGAGGCGGTCGGATTCTCGCTCGCGCGCAGGTCCGGCTGGAACGCGCCAGCGTTCTTCGCCTCCACGAACGGCCTGGCCAGCGGGAACACCATGGCGGAGGCGATCCTGCACGCGCTGTACGAGGTGATCGAGCGGGACGCCGTCACCCTGGCCGTGACCGGTGGCGACCGCGGCACCCCGGTCGACCCCGCGAGCGCGGACTCAGCCGCCGTCGCCGAGCTGTGCGAGACGCTGGCCCGCGCCGGAGTGTCGCTGGAGGTCAGGTCCGTGCCATCGGCCACCGAGCTGCCGTGCTTCATCGCCACGATCACCTGCGCCGACTATCCGCCGCCGTTCGCCGGCTACGGCTGCCACCTCAGCTCCGAGATCGCCCTGACCCGCGCCATCACGGAGGCCGCGCAGGCCCGCGTGGCCTACATCTCGGGCGCCCGCGACGACCTCCACCAGGACGTCCACGCCGGCCGCCCGCAACAGCGCCGTCCCGCGGCCCCCGGCGCGGCCATCCAGCCGCAGCGGGCCCACGAAAGCCTGGCCGAGGACCTGGAGGACGTGGTCAAACGCGCCACGGTCGCGTTCGCGCACCCGCCGCTCGTCGCCGACCTGTCCCGCCCCGGCCTCGGCGTCCCCGTCGTCCGCGTCCTGGCGCCCGGCAGCCGGGTCAGCCCGGAGGTGTTCTAGTGAGCTGCGCCACCACCGTCGTCTACACGGGCCCGACGCTCGCCCCCGGCGACGTCCTCGGCGTCCTGCCCGAGGCGCAGGTGCGCCCGCCCGTCTCCCGCGGCGACCTGATGCGCGAGGACTGGACGCGCGGCGACACCGCCGTCCTCATCGACGGCTACTACCGCGAACGCCTGTCCGTCGGCCACAAGGAGATCCTCTGGCTGCTCAACGAAGGTGTGACCGTCATCGGCGCGGCCAGCATGGGCGCGCTGCGCGCCGCCGAGCTCAGCCCGTACGGCATGCGCGGCGTCGGCTCGGTCTACGACATGTACGCCACGGGCCGGATCGACGGCGACGACGAGGTCGCGGTGCTGCACGGGCCCGCCGAGTCGGGCTATCGGTCCGGGACGATCGCGATGGTCAATCTCCGGTACGGCTGCGCCGAGGGAGCACGCGCCGGCCTCATCCCCCCAGACAGCGGTGACCGGATCGTCGCCGCGGCCAAGGACCGGCCGTTCGTCACCCGGACCTGGCCGGACCTGGAGGCGTCGCTGGCGGAGGCCGACCACGAGAGCCTGCGCACGCTGCGGCGGATGATCGGGACCGGCGAGTGGGACCTGAAGCGGCGGGACGCGGTCGCGGCGCTCGAGGCCGTCGGCGACCGGCCTGCCGGGCAGGGGCGGACGTGGGCCGCCGCGCTGACCGGCATCACCCACCACGAGCTGCTGAAGGCGCAGCGGGAGTACGCGCCGGGCCGGTGGATGTCCGATCTGGACGTGCTGAACGCGGCACGGCTGTTCGACCCCGGCTACCCGCTGCTGCACGAGTGGGTGCTGACCGGGATGCTGACCGGCTTCGCCGGGGAACAGGGCCTGACCCTGGAGGAGCATGCCCGCGCCAGGCTCGGCGTGGGCGACGCCGTACCGGATGGGCCCGCGGCGTGGCTCACGGAGCGGGAGCGGGCGGCGCTGCCGGTCGGGGAGCAGGTGCGGCTGGTCATGGTGCGCGTGTGGCCGGTCTGGCAGTCGGCCGACTGGCGGCCGGTCGTGCTGGAGGAGATCAGGGAGTCCGGCGGGTGGCAGGAGTGGGCCGACGTCGTGGCTCGGGCGGACGAGGCCACGGAGCGGGCCCGGGGGCGGCTGGCCGTACCTGCTCCTGAGGTGTGCGGGCGGATCTTCCTGCGGCACTGGCACGAGCAGGGGACGGCGGCGGAGATCGAGATGGCGCGGCGCGGGTTCACGGGGCTGGACGTGCTGGGACGTGCGGTGCGGCGGTTCTTCGCGCTGGACGTCGAGAACGCGCGGCGCCGGTGACCACGCTGGAGCGTCTGGTCGACCCGGCGGATCCCTATCCGGGCCTCCGTCGGCTGCGTGAGCGGGCGCCCGTCTATCGGCACGTGAGCCGGACGACCGGCCGCTCGTACTGGTACCTGACGACATATGACGATGTGCAGAGGGTGCTGCTCGATCCCGGCCTCGGGCGGGAGCTCGACCGGCTGCCCGCCGAGCTCGCCGCGGCGCACCGGAGGGGGGAGCACGATCCGCTGGCGATGCTCCGGCGCAACGTGTTCAACCTCGATCCGCCCGACCACACCAGGCTGCGCCGGCTGCTGGCGCCGGCCTTCGGCGCGCGTACGGTCGCCGCGCTGGACCTGCGCATCCGCGAGGTCGCCGGCGAACTGGCCGACGGGCTCACCGGCGACGTCGACCTGATCGAGGCGCTGGCGCTGCCGCTGCCGATCCTGGTCGTCGCCGAGCTGCTGGGACTGCCCGCCGCGGACCGCCCCCGGCTGCGGCGGTGGAGCGACGTCATGCTGCGCAGCGGGGATCCGGTCCTGGTGCGCGCCGCCGGGATGGAGTTCGCCGCCTACGTCGAGGAGCGGATCGCCGAGCGACGCGCCAGCCCCGGCGACGACCTGCTGTCCCGTCTCGTCCGGGCGGAGCCGAGCGGCGCGATCGACCGCGACGAGCTGGTGTCGAGCGTCTTCCAGCTGCTGATGGCCGGCGACGAGACCACGGTCAACCTGATCGGCAACGGGGTGCTGGAGCTCCTGCGCCATCCCGGTCAGCTCGCGCGGCTGCGTGCCCGGCCGCAGCTCATCGACACCGCGATCGAGGAGATGGTGCGCTTCAACGGTCCCGTCGGGCATTCCCGGATGGTGTACGCCATGTCCGAGGTGACCATCGGCGCGACGACCATTCCCCAAGGGGACGTCGTCGTCCCGGTCCTGCTCGCGGCCAACCGCGACCCGGCCGCCTTCCCCCGCCCGGACGACTTCGACATCGGCCGCACCCCGAACCGGCACCTCGGCTTCGGGCACGGCCTGCACTTCTGCCTCGGCGCCGCGCTGGCCCGGTCACAGGCCAGGGCGGCCATCGGGACCCTGGTGCACCGCTTCCCCGAGATGTCGCTGGCCATCGACCCCGCCGACCTGGAATGGACGCCGGAGCTGTTCCTGCACGGCGTGCGCCGCCTGCCGCTCACGTTGAAAGGCACACGTTCATGACCGACGCGTACGCGTTGCTGTCCCGCATGGCCTTCGGCCACACCACCGCGCAGATCGTGTACGCGGCGGTCCGTCTCGGGGTGCCCGACCTGCTGGCCGAGGGCCCGATGCCGGCCGCGGAGCTCGCCGACGCCACCGGGGCCGATCCGGAGACGCTGGGACGGCTGCTGCGGGCGCTGGTGGCCCTGCGCGTCCTGGACGAGCCGGAGCCGGGACGGCTGGCGCTGACCCCGGTGGGGCGGCCGTTATGCGCCGGCCATCCCCGGTCGATGCGAGCGGCCGTGCTGCTGCTCGGGGACCCGGCGACCTGGCGGGCGTGGGGTGCGCTGACGTACGGCGTGCGCACCGGTGAGACGGCCTTCGACCACGTGCACGGGCTGCCGCTGTTCGACTACCTCGGCCGCCATCCCGAGCTGTCGGCGATCTTCAACGACGCGATGCGGGAGGGAACCTCGGTGCTGGCCGCCGAGGTGCCCAAGGTCTGCGACCTCAGCGGGGCACGGCAGGTCGTCGACATCGGCGGCGGCGCCGGCGCGTTGCTGGCGGCCGTGGTGGCGGCCGTGCCGCAGGCGCGCGGGATCCTGTTCGACACGGCAGAAGGCGGCGCGGGCGCGCCGGAGGCGTTGCGGCGGGCCGGAGTGGACGGCCGGTGCTCGGTGGTGGCCGGCGACTTCTTCGCCTCGGTGCCCGAAGGCGACCTCATGCTGCTGAAGGGCATCCTGCACGACTGGGACGACGAACGATGCGTCACCCTGCTGCGCAACTGCCGCGCGTCCATCGCCCCCGGCGGGCGCCTCCTGGTGCTGGAGCCGATCCTGCCGGAGGCCGCGGCCGTCATGAGCGACATCGCCATGCTCGTCTACACCGGCGGCCGGGAGCGCAGCCGGGAGGAGTACCGGGAGCTGCTGGCCGCCGGCGGGTTCGAGCTGACCGGGGTCACGGCGCCGCTGGGCGGGTCGGGCATCAGGGTTCTCCTGGCCGATCCCGGGCCGACCACCACGCGGACAGATGGGGGTACTGGGCGACCGCCTGCTCGGTGGTGAGCGGCGGGACCTCCTGTTTCAGCGCGGCCCCGCGCCGGGGTCCGGCGGGGATCAGGGTGTGCCGGGCGAAGAACTCGGCCGCGAGGTCCCGGCTGCTCAGCAACGCCCGGCCCAGGCGGGTGCGGATCTCGCGCTCGAACGGGCTCAGCCGTACCTGCTGATCGGTGCGTTCGACCGCCATGTGCCAGGAGTCGTCCGCTTCGGCGGCCAGCGCGGCCTGCAGTCCTTCGGTGGCGGTGCCCCGGCTGGTCAGCTCGTGGTCCAGTTTGAGCACGGTCATCGCGGCGACCGACATGCCGTGCGAGTACATGGGGTTCACCGCCACGGCCGCGTCGCCGATGACGGCGAACCCGGCGGGCAGGCGGGCGCGCTCGAAGAAGCGCCGCCTGTTCGCGGTGTCGCGGTAGGGCCGGATGCCGCCGAGCGGGGTGGCCGCCGCCATGAGGTCGGCGATGAGCGGATCGCGCAGCGAGCGGGCGAAGTCCATGAAGCCCCGCTCGTCCGTGGGCGGTTCGCCCCCGCGGGTACCGGTCAGGGTGACGATCCACCGGCCGTCCTCGATGGGAAACAGCGTGCCCCCGCAGGCCGGCTGCCCCTTCGGATGGATCATGATCGCCGGGACGGCGGCCAGGTGAGCGGGCGGCCGGTAGATCCGGGTGGCGTAGGTCAGGCCGGAGGCGGCGACCTCCTCCTCGATCGGGCCGGCGCCGAGCTCCGCCAGCCACCGCGGCGCCTTCGAACGCCGGCCGGAGGCGTCGAGGACGACCTCGGCCTCGACGCTCTCCACCGCGCCGTCGCCGCGCCGGACCACGACCCCGCGCACCGCGCCGGCGTCTCCGACGAGCCCCAGCGCCCGACTGCCTTCCCGCACCGGTACGGCGACGCGTCGCCGTACCATCTCATCCAGCAGAGCCCTGCTGCAGGAGAGCAGGTAGGCGTCGGTGTCCAGGCGGCGGAACCAGCCCTCGGCGGTGAGGATGAGCGCGTCGCCGGGCAGCCCGTGCCGGTGGGCGCCGCGGGCCAGGAGCTCGTCCACGACCCCGGGCAGCAACGCGTCCAACGCCCTGGCGCCGCTGGTCACGAGTACGTGATTGTGGTGCGACTGCGGGAGACCCCGCCGGGGGACGGCACCCGGCGGGTAGTGGTCGCGTTCGATGACGACGACCTCGTCGGCGTGCTTGGCGAGCACGTGCGCGGCCAGCACGCCGGCGAATCCGCCGCCCAGGACGACCGCCCTGGTCATGGAGCCGCGCACCTCATGGCAGGTGCTCCTCGATCAGGCCGCGCTCGATCATGGAGCCGAGGAACTCCGTCACGTCCAACTGGATGAGCCGGCCGATCGCGGCGCTGTTCCCGGCGAACTCGTCCGACAGCTTGGCGACGATCGGATCCCGCTCGCCGTCGCTGGCGACGAGCATCCAGATCTTGGAGCCCGTGTCGTTCAGGGTGTGGAAGTCCCCGGTCTCGGTGTGGTACAGCGATATGCCCTCTCCGGTTTCCTGCCAGATGACCGCGTCGCTGATGGTGAGCGGCACGCTCCACCTCCTCTATACCGGCGTGATGGGAAGCAGCTCGCGGACGCTGATCGCGTCCGGCGAGGGTGGCACGTAGGTCTTCCAGTCCTCGTAGACCGGGTGCACGCCACCGCCGGCGACCAGGCGGGGCGTCGTCATCTCGGTGTGGTCCGCGGCGAGTTCCTCGGAGGTGATCCCGTTCTCCAGCCAGAGCTGCGTGGCGATGCCGTGCCGCAGGATCCTGCACTGGTGGCGGCTGTTGCGCCGCGGGTCCCCGGATTCCGACATGTGCGTCGCCCGGCAGCCGCCGCCGCAGAACGGCTTGATGTAGCACTTGGCGCAGTCGGCGTGGTAGTCGCCGCCGTACACCGAGCTGGTACGCATCTCGCGCAGCACCGGGTTGCCGAAGATCTCCGCCAGCGGCTTCTGGCGCACGTTGCCCGCGAGCTGCTCGCGGCCCGTGATGAGCTTGCACGGGTAGACGTCGCCCAGCGAGTTGATGTAGATCTCGTTGCCGCCCATGCCGCAGTTGGCCCGGATGGAGCACGGTGTCAGCGGCTTGGGCCCGTCCAGCCGCAGGCAGCCGGTGGCCGGGGAGGTCCAGGCGGTGTACTGGATCTTGAGGTGGTCCTCCCAGCCGAAGTCGTAGTCGTCGTCCACGCCCCGGCCCAGCTTGTTGTGGTACATCAGCCGGACGCTGTGCACGTCCAGGCCGTCGGCGAAGTTCGCGAAGGACACCAGTTCGTCGACGTTGTCCGACGTGACGATGTGGTTGATCTTCGGCACCACGCCGGCCTCGTTGAGCAGGCGCAGCGCGTGGTGGGTCCTGTCGAACGAGCCCGCGCCCCTGGTGCGATCGTGGGCCTCCGCCGTACCTCCGTCGACGCTGACCGTGACCGAGTTGAACAGCTCGGCGAAGCGGTCGGCCTGCTCGCGGGACCTGATCATCGTGGCGTTGGTGATGATGTTGGACTTCAGGCCGCTCCGGTTGGCGTGTTCCACGATCTGGAACAGGTCCTTCCTGAGCATCGGCTCGCCGCCGGTGAAGATCAGGAGGTTGGCCCCCATCTCGGCGACCTGCGTGACCAGGCGGAGCGACTCCTCGGTGTTCAGCTCGCCGGGCAGGCATTTCTCGGAAGAGGCGTAGCAGTAGGGGCAGCGCAAATTGCAGCCGTCGGTGATGGCGTAGTACACCTGGTTGAGCGACGGCTCGGCGAATTCGCGTCTCGGGCGGTTGCCGTTGTAATAGACGATCCAGTTCAGGATGAGTTTGGCGAGGGTGCGCTCGGCCTCGGCGGATTCATCGGGCGGCGTCGGCTCACCATTCACCCGGAATCGCGCCAGGGACTCCAGAACACCGAACTCGCGGGCATCCAGGAGACACCGGCCACCTATTTGCGGATTGACCACCAAGTATTTCGTGCCGTGTACGAAATAGGTCAGGTCCGCGGGCACCTCGAACAACGCTCGGTTTCCGGCCAGTTTCCCGGGCACCGTTCACCTCCACGCTTTCAGCGGTGAACGCGGACCTGGGCCCGCGTCCACCAGCCGGTTGGGACTATTCCGCCTGTCCGGACCCGGACCAGATGCTGCACATGCACTTCGCGTCAGCGTCGAGGCCGTGCGCCTCCACCGCGGGCCGGCTCCACTCGCTGTCGGAGCAGTGGGCCAGCACCTCCGGCAGCGACGGAATACGGTGCTTGAGCGAGACGAGCAGATTCACTTCCTCCTGGTTCAACGTGGAGAACGCCGCCTCCACATCCGGGGACATGGAGCTCTTCAGCACTCCGGCTTCGCGCAGGGCTTGCCGCGGGTCGAAGGACATGCCTTCACCTCTCTATCCGATGGGCTGCGTTGCAGGTCGAGTATGTGTCGCTGATAAGCGGGTGACACAACCACACGAATGTGGGTGCCCGGTTCCCTTGCGATCGGTAAGGCGCCGATTCAGGCTGGATTTCGCATGAGCGAAAGGAGGGGTTGATGAACGGGACCGGATCGGGTGTGTTCGACGCGCTGGCCGTACTGCGAGAGGCGGGGCATCCCATCGACCTGCTCGACGAACGGCACCGGCGGGTGTTCTCCGAACTGACGGAGGACGAGGTCGCGCTGCTGAACTCCATCAAGAAGCGCCTGGACGACGTCGCCGGCGACGTCGAGGCACAGGAGCTCAAGCTCGTATGAACCGGCCCGTCCGCCGCAATGTCGTGATCCTCTTCATCGACATCGTCGGGTCGACGGAACTGGCCGAGCGGCTCGACCCCGAGCTGCTGCTGCGGATCCTCGAGCGCTACTACGACGTGTGCCGGTCAGAGATCTTCGCCCGCGGCGGGGTCGTGGAGAAGTACATCGGGGACGCCATCATGGCGGTGTTCGGCGTCCCCGCCGGCAGAGAGGACGACGCGCTGCGGGCGGCGAGCGCCGCCTGCGCGGCGATGACCGCCATCCACCGGCTGAGCGAGGCCGGCGTCCGCCTGGACGCCCACTGCGGCATCGCCTTCGGCCAGGTGATGGTCGTCGACAGGGCCGGCGAGGACGTGCGGGTGATAGGCGACGCGGTCAACACCGCCAGCCGGCTGCAGTCCGCCGCCGGAGCCGGCGAGATCCTGCTCGGCGACGACGTCGCCCGGCTGATCCGCGGGCGGGCGGTCCTGGGCGAGGTCCCGCCGCTCACGCTCAAGGGCAAGCGGGACCCGGTCCGGGCCTGGCGCCTGATCGGCATGGAGCACGGTGAGCCGGAGACCGACACGATCCCTCTCGTCGGCCGGGCCGAGGAGTTGCGCCGGCTGACCCGGCTGCACCAACAGGTCGTGGCCGAGCGGCGCTGCGGCATGGCGACGCTGCTCGGCGTGCCGGGCATCGGCAAATCCCGGCTGGTCAGGGAGTTCCTGGCCGGCCTGCCCGGCGAGGTGACGGTGCTGACCGGCCGGTGCCCGTCCTACGGGCTCGGCGCGACCTACCGGCCCATCGCGGAGATCCTCGACTCCCTTGACGGCTGGGCCGACGTCGCCGGGCCGACGTTGCGCGACCTCTCGTCCGGTGTCTCGGAGATCGCGCTGGCCGTCCGGTCACTGTTCGAGACGCTCGCCCGGCGGCGACCGCTGGTCGTGATCTTCGAGGACCTGCAGTGGGCCGAGCCGACCCTGCTCGACCTCATCGAGGACTGCGCGAAATGGCTGCCGGACGTGCCGGTGCTGATCCTCTGCCTCGCCCGCCCCGAACTCTGCGACAGCCGTCCCTCCTGGAGCGGGACCATCGTGGAACTGGGCCCGCTCGGACCGCCGGACATGGCGCGGCTGGTCGGCGAGCTGTGCGCGGGCCGCGCCGAGGTCGTCGCCCACGACGACAGCCTCCACCGCCGAGTCATCCACGGCTCCGACGGCAACCCGCTGTTCGCCGAACTCATGCTGGAAACCCTCGCCGAGGGCGCCGACTCGCTGCCGCCCACCATCCAGGCGCTGCTCGGGGCCCGGCTCGACCGGCTCGCCGGGCCGGAGCGCGACACCCTCGAACGGGCGGCGACCATCGGCCAGACCTTCACCGCCGACCAGGTCGACACGCTCTACGACGCCGAACCCCGGCCCACCGCCACGACACTCAAACGACTCCAGCACGGCCGCCTGATCCGCCGCGGCGCCCGGCCGGACGCCTACGAGTTCACCCAGACGCTCACGCGGGAGACCGTCTACGCCCTGACCAGCAAGGAACTGCGCGCCGACTGGCACCACAGGCTCGCCTCCACGGCGGGCTCCGCGCTGGGGGACGTCAGCAGGCACCTGGTGGCCGCCTGCCGGCTCACCATGGAGGTGCGCCCGGGCGACCCGATCCTCCACGCCCTGACCGACCGGGCCGCCGCCTCGCTGATCCGGGACGGCAGCCAGGCGTTGCACCGCAAAGACCTGCCCGCCGCGATCGCGCTGCTGGAGCAGGGCAGGGAGATGCTGCCGCCCGGCCGGGCCGAACACCGGTCGCTGGCCGTACGCATCAGCGACGCCGAACTGGCCCGCGGCGAGGCCACCAGGGCGCAGGCCGCGCTGGCCAGAGCGGAAGAACTCCTGCCCGGCGACCGCCGCAACCAGCTCACCTGCGCCATCCAGCGAAGGATCCTGTCGCGGACCGGAACCCCGGAGGAACTGGCCTCCTTCCGCGCACGGCTGACCTTCCGCAAACGGCTGACCTTCCGCGAACAGGTGGCCTTCCGCGAACAGGTGGCCTTCCGCGAACAGGTGGCCGACGACCTGAGCTGGTGCCGCTTCCACCAGTTGGAGGCGCTGATCCACACCGAAGCCGGCCGTTTCGCCCCCGCCGACCGCGCGCTCCGCTCCGGTCTGGCCCGAGCCAGGGTCATGGACGACCGCTACGAGGAGGACCGCCTGCTCGGCGGCCTGTGCGAGCTGGTCCAGTGGTCGTTGACGCCGGTCGAGGAGGGCCTCGCGCTCTGCGCCGACCTGCTGGCCAGGTTCGCCGGCGACCGCGCGCTGCTGGTGCCGGTCCTCGTCACCAGAGCCCGCCTGCTCGGCCTGGCCGGCGACCTCCCCGCCGCCCACGCCGCCCTCGACACCGCCGACGCCTACGCCCGTGAGCTCCACCTGGACCTGCCCGCGATCGCCGCCATCCAGGTCAGAGGACTGATCGAGGCCATGGCCGGCCGGCACGAGCAGGCCAGAAGCCTGTTCACGCGCGCCGCGGCCGCCCTGCGCGGCGCCGGGTACGACACGCCCGCCGTAACGCTGGAGATCTACGCCGCGCGCGAGGCTCTCCGCCAGGGAGAGGTACGGCAGGCCGCCACCGACCTGGCCCGCGCCACGGCCCGGCCGCGGCTCCAGCTCAGAGGCGAACTGGCCGCCATCACGACCGGCGCCGCGATCGCCTCGCGCGGCGGCGAACACGCGCAGGCGCTGCGCGCCGCCACCCGGGCGATCACGCTGCTCGACTCGACCGACGACCCCTGCCTGCGCGGGGACATCCTCTTCGAGGTCGCGCAGATCCGCCGAGCCGCCGGCGCCGACCCCACGGAGTCGGCCCGGCGCGCACAGGAGGCGTACCTGAGCAAGGGCGCGAGCCTGCCGGCGCGGAAGGTAGGCGACTGGATAGGAGACACATGTCCATGACACCCCCCTGGCGCAGGCCCAGAGGCGCGCACTTCCCCGGGGTGCCCGCCTGGGGGCTGGCCACCGCCCGCCAAGCACCGGAACGCTTCCAGGTCAGCCCCCTGGAGCCGGTGACCAAACAGTGGGCCTGGGGCGGAGCGGACGGCACCGGCGTGCGCGTCTGCGTCGTGGACACCGGCGTGGACGGCGACCACGAGCGCATCGGCGGCCTCGAACGCTCACTGGAAGTAGTCGCCGGCGACGACGGCGAACTCGTCGTGACCGACTGCCCCCCGACCGACCCCGCCGGCCACGGCACCGCCTGCGCCAGCGTGATCCGGTCGGTCTCCCCCGGCGTGTCGCTGACCTCGCTGCGCGTGCTCACCGACGGAAAGTCCGGCACCGGCGACGCGCTCATCCACGGATTGCGCTGGGCCGTCGAGGAGGGCTTCGACCTGGTCAACCTGAGCCTGTCGACGACGAGATCGAGCCTGCGGGAGTCCCTGCACGAACTGGCCGACCGCGCCTACTTCCGCCGCTGCCTGCTGATCGCCGCCGCGCACAACATGCCCATCCTCAGCTTCCCCTGGACGTTCTCCTCCGTCGTCTCCGTCGCCAGCCACGACCAGGCCGACCCCATGACCTACTTCTACAACCCGGCGCCTCCGGCGGAATTCCACGCACGAGGCGTCAAAGTCCCCGTCGCCTGGCCGGGCGGCAAGGAGATCCGCAGCACCGGCAACAGCTTCGCCGCCCCCCACATCACCGGCATCTGCGCACTCATCCTGAGCAAACACCCGTGGCTCACGCCGTTCCAGCTCAAAACCGTCCTCTACCTGGCCGCCGACAACACCGGAGAAGAGCCCCATGTCTCCTGACGACCTCGCCACCACCGAACGCCGGCTGCTGCAGTCCATCGTCGAGGTGGCCCGCCACATGTTCGGCGCCGCGGCCTCCTCCATCTTCCTCGTCGACCCGGACACCGGCGACCTGACCTTCGAAGCCGTCTCAGGCGCCGGCGAAGAGAACCTGATCGGCAGCCGCTTCCCCGCCGGCACCGGGATCGCGGGCTGGGTGGCGGTCAGCGGCCAGCCGATGGTCGCCGACGACCTGACCAGCGCGACACAGTTCGCCCGCGACGCCGCGGAATCCACCGGCTACGTCCCGGGCACCATCATGGCCGCGCCGCTCATCAGGTTCGAGGAATGCGTCGGCGTGCTGGAAGTATTGGACCGGGCCGAATCCCGCAGCGACCTGGACGACATGGAACTCCTCGCCCTCTTCGCCACCCAGGCCGCCTGCGCCCTGGAACTCCTGCTCAAGGTACGGCACAGCCACCAGGAACCGGCGGACTGCGGCGCACTGATCCGCCGAATCGGCGAAAAGCTGACGGGCCGGCCCGGGCCGGCGGAGGTGACAGCGATCCGCCTGCTGACCATCGCCGACGACCTACTCTCCCACTGACCTCTTGCACGACGTTTGAGATCGAAATCACCACAAAGATCATTCTGTCGGCGCTCTAGGCTCTTTCCGCGAACACGATTGGTGGTACCGGACCCAGCCGATGTCGATCCTGTGATCTCAGTGGACACGAAGGGCCCTGGGGCGGCGCCAGTGAGGGCGTTGGCGATCTTGAGGTCGTCGCCGAGGCAGATGGCGGCATCGCCGAATCTGATGTGGTCGTTTGGACACGAGCTTGACCGGTGTTCGGTTGCACTACCTCTGCCATGATCTTCACGTGGGTGCCCATCAGGGCGCCGATCAAGCCATCCGCCGAAGCACCCGGCCTCAAGGTAGACAAGGCGTGATGTCTCGAATCCCTTGACCAGGCACACGTAAGAGCCTCTGCTAGAAATCAGGCCACAGGACAAGGGCGCACTTGGTGCCCGATTTGACAGTATTTGCACGCGATGTGACGTGCGGCGGTAGCATCCGCAAGGCGGGTACATCTGAGATTGGCAGGAGTAACGATGGTCAGAACAGTCAACCTTCGCATGAGTGGAGATTTTGCCGAGCAGGAGCTTCGCTCTCTCCATGACTGGCTGATGAAGGACCTCGATTCCCTTGACTATATGGAAGTACGCTTGCGGTCGAAAGACCCCGAGCCTGGCGAGATGGGCGATACCCTCGATCTCATTGCTCTGGTGGTGACCAGCGCCTTGCAGTGGCCGGCGTTCGTCGCGTCTCTGTCGCAGTGGCGCGGTACGCGGCGTCATCGCCCGCAGGTCACCATTGAGCATGGGGGGACAACTGTCGTGGTGTCTGAGGCAGAGTCGGAATTCGTAGTTCAGATTCTTAAGGCGTTGGAGGATCACGGATGACGCTACCCGATCCATTAACGTCACGTGCTGTTCTGATCGGCATCAGCGAGTACACTCATCTGAGCCCTCTCCCCGCCGTGGCGAATAACCTTCAAATGCTGGCCAGCCTACTTCAGCGACCTGACCTATGGGGCCTGCCGGCAGCGCATTGCACAGTGGTACATAACCCAACCTCGATAGATGCGATGATGGATCCGCTGTGGCAGGCCCGCGAGGAGGCTAGGGACACGCTCCTCGTGTACTTTGCGGGTCACGGGTTGATGCATTCCGTGGAAAGCGATCTCTATCTCACGCTCGTCGACTCTTATAGGGATCGCATGTACAGCGCCGTAGCATACGACACTGTGCGAAATGAGATCCGGGCAAGCTTTGCCCGGCGCAAAATTGTGATCCTCGATTGCTGCTACAGCGGACTCGCACTCGGCCTACTAGGGCCGGAGGATGCGGCTGAGCGAGTCGCAAACGGCGCCCGCATCAATGGCACCTACCTTATGACAGCGACGGCCGAGAACAAGACGGCTACCGGCGGCCTAGATACATACACAGCTTTTACCGGTGAACTCATCCACCTCATTAAAGAGGGAATACCAGAACAGCCTGAGCTTCTAGAGCTGGATACGATATTTCATCACGCGCGCGCGTCACTACGCGATAAAGGACTTCCCATCCCGCAGAAGCGTGAATCAAACCTCGCAGCTCACATTACCCTAGTGCGCAACCGTGCACACAAGAGTCAGAAGCAGGTCACGCTCAAAGAGTCCTATGGCCCAATTGAGGGTATCCGAGTAGGTGCCATATTCAACAATCGTCGAGCCTTGCACGACGCGGGCGTACATCGCCCTCTTCAGGCCGGCATCTGTGGTACTGCTGAACGGGGCGGCGCAGAGTCCATCGTCGTTTCGGGAGGCTACAAGGATGACGAAGACCACGGGGACGTGATTATTTACACGGGCCACGGCGGACGGGACCCCAACACCGGAGTCCAGATCAAGGATCAATCGTCGGAAGATTCAGGCAATGCCGCCCTTATTATGAGCATGATGACCGGACTGCCTGTTCGCGTAATTCGTGGCTCTGGCGGCAACAAGCGGTTCTCTCCGCCTGCCGGCTATAGCTACGACGGTCTCTTCACGGTTGCCGATTACTGGACGAAGCGCAGCGTCAATGGCCCTAACGTGCTCCAATTCCGACTCGAACAAATTGAGGGCAGCCCTCCCGAGAAGGCCACCGCTCATCGCCTAAGTCGCAAGCTTCCCCCGGGCCGTCGGGAAGAGATTGCCCCCGGCATTTACGCCGATAGATTGCTTGCCGCAAAGATCAAGCAGATTTACGATTACGCTTGTCAAGTGTGCAGCGTCGTGCTTGAGGTACCAGGTGGACTTCGGTTTTCCACGACCGTACACATTCGCGGGCTAGAGCAGCCTCACCTGGGACCCGACAATGAGGCCAACATGCTATGCCTCTGTCCTAACCATCGAGACCTGTTCAAGTATGGGGCGATTACCATAGAAGATGATTTTCGTGTCATCGATCAGACCGATGGCGAGCCTATTGGTAAGCTCACACTAAAACACGATATCGACCGTGATCATCTTCGATATCATCGTCAACACCACACTCTCGGTCACCGGCGACTCACAGACAGCCTGGACTAGGAGACCACCCAGCTTCGCCATACGCCGTCACGCCAGAGTGTCTGTGGGGTCAGAGTTTGGGTTTTTCGCGGTAGCCGCCCAGGCGCTTTCCTGCGAGACAGCGCCCAAGCCTGCACCACGCCTGATCCATTTCCTTAAACTCCCGACAGGACTAAGTTCGGAAGCTCTGAAACGACAAGATCCCATCAACTACAGCCCAGCCGCCTTAAGAACGGCCCGAGGTGGACCTCATTACCGCCTACTCGAACACCACATCGCAGGTGGCAGAGCTACGCCACATGATCCAATCTTAGCTGCGGCAGTTGCCAGAGAGCTTCAATTGCTTGCAGAGGAGGATCTCGTACCGGACGACCGGCCTAACACCGGGTTCGGCAGGTCTCCATTCTGGGAGGATCTGTTCCCTGCCGAAGGTCGAGCACGCCACCTTCGGTTGGGGCCGCCATCATGAGCTGCGGCGCTGCCAAGACCTCCCCGTCAAGCGACGGTACGGCCCGCGTCCCGCCGGGCCGGGACAAGCCGGTTGTACTTAGCCCAGGGCACCCGCCACATGTGGACCCGGCCGGACATCCGTCGCATCGACGCCGGCGACCTGACGCTCGACACTTTTGACAGTGTCAGGACATAGCTCCCATCTGATCGTTTCGAGACGAGGGGAGGCTATGGAAGACCTGGGCCTAGCGTCCCAGCCCGCCCTGTCCCGCTGATTCAGAGGTCACCAGCACCTCATCAGAGCCCTCATCAATCTCCGACGACTGCGAGGATTGCACGAAGCGCACGCCTTCTGCTTCAGCGAACTCGTGCAAGATCCCCACCACGTACTCACCCAACCGTCCTTCCTTCGCTCGCAGAGCCTCAAGAACCAGGTGATCAGCTTCGTCGAGTCGGCGCATGCCAGATGCGAAAAGCAGTGCGGAGCCAACAAGAACTGTGGCCCCAGCGACCGCCGAGAGCATGATCGCGACACTGACCGCCAACCCTACGAGCGGAGCAGCGACACCGATTCGGAACTCGGCTTCTGCACGAGCTCGATCCACCGCATCGTGAACCTCTGTCTCCTCGCCAAGCAATCTCGCAGGCATAAGCGACATCTCGCGGTGGATGATCCTCACCATTGCATTCAAATCACCCAGGGCCGCTTCTCCGACCGGCAGAGCATCCTGACGGTTCCCACCGCGCGGATGAGTGAGATAGAGCCATCTGCGCCCCCAAAGGGCTCGGGCCAGCATGGCAAAGACCGTCGCCCATCGGGCGTCACGGCCAACGCCGGGAAGTGTAGAGAGCCGGGACCACACCCTCACCCCTCGGCCGTTGAACTCATACCGATCCACTTGGACTATCCCGTGATCAACGAGGAGATTGCGGAGTGAGCTGGTGGAGCGGGGCCTTGCATAGTGGAGCGGCAGCGGCACGACATAGGCGAACCACATGGACCGCGATAGAGACAGTAGGCCCAGGATGTAGCTGAGAAAACTCGCTGCGATGCTGACCCCAGGAAGTCCTACGGCACCCGCAAGCACATAAACGTCTGCCAGGATTCCACTGGCTTGAGCTTGCGGGGGCAGGTCTCTTGCCCAGACAAGCCAGACGACGGCCAGCCATACGTAACCTGCGGCTAGAGGTGCACGAAGCTGCCGAATGCCTGGTAGAAGGTTAGTTAGCACGTCCCGATCGTGCGCTCATGCCCAGGGGACTTCAACACCTACTCGTTGCTCCATCCCGCTGGCAGCCATCCCAGGATTCGACGGGGCCACCCCTAGACCCATGTGAAGTTATCGGCAAAGAACTCCAGCAGCTAGACCTCGAGATTGACGGAGTCCTTCGTCTGCCACACCTTGACCACGTAGGGCGTTTGGCGCGTTTCCTGCTCCTGGAACTCCGGCTCGCCAGACGCCTGGAGCGAGTCAGGGGATGGACATGCCGACGTTCTTCCACGCCAGCGCCAGCGTGGCAGTCGGTCCATCCGGGGCTTACCTGCCGACCGGCGCCCGATACGACGCGGCGACCAACCGTCCCAGCCAAGACTCAGTCTTCCTCCCTCACAACACGCGCAAGCCGCGCGCCGCAGGCGCGCACGATCGAATCGCCCGAGCGCAGCGAGGACCATAGGCCGCGGTGGGCTCCAACTGCCCAACCACCCAGTCGGACAACGGGTGGGAGCTCAAGAAGAACGCCCGAGCGCAGCGAGGACGACCAGGGGTCGGGGCCGTGCCCCGACTGGAAGAACGCGCGAAGCACCATGCCCTTAGCCCCGGGAATCGTCCGACCGGAGGGATGACCTTTAGGGGCCGAGCTTCGGCTTGACTGGAGAAACGCCTGGAACCCATACGCGCGAAGCGCGCCAAGGTGAACGACCTTGCTTGTGGACCTAAGCGTTGCCTACTCGAACACGGGCCGCAGGTACGGAGCTGCGTCACATGATCGAGCTTTGGGCAACGCCCATTGCCACTAGATCGCCCTGCTGGGTGATCACTTCATGACGGCTCAACGCCGGAGCCCCGGTCAGGAGCTTTACGCTCAGCTCGGGTGGTGACGATGCGCGGAGCGAAGGGCCGTTGTGTGGGTGGCGTCGCCGTACTTCCCGGCTGCGCAGCAGATGAGAAGACCCGCAGGCTCGGCGGCAAAAGGCCGCACACTACAGACCGCCACCCGCGAACTGGGGGTCCTGCCGCGAGTGGTGAACTACCTACAGACAGGGGGTTCCCGGGGTGGACACGCGAGCGAATTTGTCAGGGTTGGCTAGCTTTTATATGTGATCACCTCCCCTGCCCTCCGACGCGACTTCATCAAGAAGATCGGCAAGTTGTCCCCTCGCGTTGTGCGAGGCAACGCCCATACGCACCGTCCACTTCTGCTGCTGTGGCTGCTCGGTCGCACTGCCGTTGGTGCATCTCGGTTAACCACCTGGAAGGAAACGCGCGCCGCGTTCGAGAAGCTCGAAGCCACCTACGGCAACGGCACCACGTCCGACAGTGCCCAGTACCCGTTCTGGGTCTTGCATGCCACGGATGCCCTCTGGGAGATCGAGGCCGCGGACCAGATCACGCCCTCACCAGGACGACGCCGACCCACCATCAGCGTGCTTGACCAAGTCAATCCCGAAGCCGGCTTCACACCGGACGTGTACGCGATGCTGAGCACGGACTCTGGTCTGGTGGCGAACGCGGCTGCGATTCTACTGGCCCGCTTCTTCAATCCCGTACCAGCGGGGCTGGTCGCTGCCGTTGGTCTGGACGGTCTACTGCCAGCCGGCCGAGAGGTTGACCTGGTCCTGCCGATCCCCGGATCTGTGGCGTTCCCCAAACGAAAGGCCATTCACACAGACCTTGGGGGTCAGTGGACCAGTGGGATCAGTACCCTTGACGACGGCCTGATGTGCGTATTCTCCAACGCTAAGGGTCCCTATGACGACCAAGCCATCCCTGGTACGGATCTGATCGAGTACCGCGGTCAAGGGCTGAGTGGCGACCAAACCCTCCAAGGTGGGGGCAACGCTCAACTGCTGGTTTGCCAGGAGAAACGGGAACCTATCAGGTACTGGCACCAGCCTGCCGATGGCGAATGGGGCTTTGACACGTGGGCCGTCATTGTGGATCGGCGCAGGGTGTGGGGCAAGGGCGAGGACAAACAGTGGAGGCGCGAGTTCGCCTGGGTACTGGCCCCGGTGCCGTCCCCCTTCCGAAACCAATGGCCGCAGTCAGTCATTGATCGGCTTGCCCAGGATGACGGGCAGACGCACGACGAGACTCTCGGGACAGAAGCTCCTACTGCGGTCACCAAGCAGGATGCAGGCAGGCAGTACCGCAAGCTATGTGAGTCCGTAGAACGCAGAGAAGCGGTCAACCACACCAGGACGACCCACACCGCTTCTGACCGCTACTTCCGCTCTGCGGATGCCCGTATTGCCGTGATGCTGCGCGCCCAAGGCACGTGCGAGAACCCCGACTGTGGCGGCCAACCGGCTGATGTCACCGACAAGGGTGGTGCCATCCTCGAAGTCGACCACGTCGACGAACGGGCCACCCAGGGCCGCGACCACCCTGCGAACATGATTGCGTTGTGTCCCAACTGCCATTCGATCAAAACTCGAGGCAGTACCAGGCACGACCTCAAACGCAAGCTGAAGGCGCAGGTCGAGCGTCTCCACCGTGAAGCACAAGCGTGGGAGACCCTGACCACATAACCAGCAGAAACAGGATCACGCGAAGGCTGATTCATACACCACGCCCGTGGACGTGGCCCCGAATCGTTGCTCACCCGGATGATCAGCCTCGGCGCCTCGGTATCACGGTGGCCGAGCCACAGCTGCATTGTCGGTCGCTCCAGGACGGAACACCACTCAGATGACCGTGCCCGCGCCAAGTGGATCACCGTGGCTTCCGGCGGAACTCAAGCTGCACTCGAGGATTCCATGCCCTCAGCAGGAGCGGTAGTGGCCTTCCTCCTGCCACCAGGCCCAACGCACGCTAGGAGCCTTCGCGGTCGTGGAGGAACTGGGCGACACCCAGGAGTCGGCGAGGCGTTCGAGCCGTTCCATCAGGGCGAGGTCGGTGATCGTCTCCGCGTTGTACAGGAGGCGGGCGGCGTTTGCGATGTCCACCATGGTCTCGGTGTCGGGTTGGTTCATGACGCATTCCGGCTGTTTACGGATTTGTCGGAGCATAGGCCACTGCAGCACCACAGGTTGCCGAGTTACCCGCCATGGCATGATCTGACCTGCAAAAGGCTGACCCGCCCCCTATGGAGTT
Source organism: Nonomuraea typhae (assembly GCF_009760925.1). Taxonomy (GTDB): domain Bacteria; phylum Actinomycetota; class Actinomycetes; order Streptosporangiales; family Streptosporangiaceae; genus Nonomuraea; species Nonomuraea typhae. The sequence continues at coordinate 304,942 of NZ_VRLV01000005.1, read as the reverse complement.
CACTGTGCCGCTCACCAACCAGCGAGTCGTCGACCACGCGTTCTTCGCGAGCATGTACCGGGACGACTACTACCCCGACCACGTTGTGGACAAAGCCCGGCAGATCCTCCTCAACCTGTGCGAGCGCATCGAGGAGGTACGACCGGCGGATCTGACCGGCCTGTACGGGCTTACGCATGCCGCGACCGAGGACGTCAACGACCTGGAGTCGGAGTTCGCGGCGGCAGGCAGCGAGATCGAGACGGTGGCGAGGGAGGCGATCGCGGAGGAGTTCTGGTTCGTCGCCACCGCATACGGGTTCACCGAGGTGGACGTTGAGGAGCTGATCGCGCCTCGGGAGTGGTGACCACCGGCTCCGGGGGTCTGCCGATCGCCTAGGTGCTCGCCTCGCCAGGCGTCCGGTAGGACGCCTGGCGAGGTATTTCGGGTTGCGGCAACCGCGGATGTTAGCGCCCGTCCCCCCGACTTCCGGCACCTCTCCGCGGGAGAAACACTACTCTCGGTATAAGTTTCGTCGCAACTGGTTATGGATTTCTCTACCCGGGGAAGGGGACGCGGGGCCAATTAAGCGGCCAATCAGGACGGGTGGAGAAGAGGTCTCCGCAGGTAGATTGCCGGATATGGAGATTCTTACGCGGAATCCGCGCGATGGTGTTTATGCGGCAACCGAGGACTATGTCCACGCGATCGAGGTGCGTGGGGCGGAGCGGATGTTGTTCGTGGCCGGGACCATGGGGCTGGACGGGGGCGGGAATCCTGGGAGGACGCTGGAGGAGCAGCTGGGGCTCATATGGTCAAATATCCGGGCGATCCTGGCCGCCGCCGACATGACCGTGGACAACATCGTCCGGCTGACCAGCTACCTCAGAAGCCCGGACTACGCCGAGGCCAACGCCAAGGCGAGGACGGACGCGCTGGGCGGGCGGCCGGTTCCGACCACGGCCATCGTGGTCCAGACTCTGCAGGAGTCCTGGCTGGTGGAACTCGAGGTGATCGCCGCCGGATAAATCCCGTTAAATCGGCTACACCGACTACACCGACTGCACCGACTAAATCGTCTAAATCGACTCGAAGCCTCGGACATACTCCGCCTCAAAGCCATCCCCCTGCAACCGGGCCGTGATGCGATCCACGTCGAACCGCTCCCCTTCGGGCAACGGCGCACCCACGGAAGCCCGCAACCCAGCAGCCCGTCCCAGCAAATAGGCCCCCTCGGCAGCCGAAGCAGCAACCCCGGCCAGCCCCTCAAAGGCGAGCGCCACGGCCCGAGGATCCCCGACGGCCTCGGCCCGGGCCAGGCTCTCCCGATGCCGGGCCCGGGCCCCGTCGAGATCCCCTCGCATCTCCGCGACGAACCCGAGCTCAGCCTGGATCAGCGCCAGGGCGGCATCGGAGTCCAGCGCATGATCCCAGTCGATCCACTCCAGAAGCTCCGCCTCGGCCTCGTCGAGCCGCCCCTGCCTCCGGTAGGACAGCGCCAGCCCGAGCCCGGCGAACTCCTCCCCCACCGTGTATCCCTGCTCGCCGGCAAGCACCTTGGCCCGCCGGTGCAGCGAGTCGGCCTGCTCGAAGCTCCCTTCCAGCAGGGCGAGCCGGCCGAGCAGGGAGAACTTGTCCGCGACCTCGGTCCACAGCCCCAGTTCCTCGGCCATCCGCAGCCCGTCCCGATGGACCCGCGCGGCCTCGGCGTAGTCCCCCACGACCTCGGCATGCCAGGCGACGGCGAACCCGGCGTGCGACTGCCCCCACCGATCCCCCAGCTCGGCGAACAGCTCCAGACTCTCCCGCCCATAGGAGTGAGCGGCATCCAGCGAACTCCTCAGCAACGCCTGCCGAGCCTGGACGGACCGCGCGAAGGCGAGACCCCACTGATCGCCAATGGCCGAGAACCCGCGGGCGGCCCGGGCGGCCAGCTCTTCACCGGCGTTAAGATCGCCGATCCCGAGCTGCGCGGCGGCGAGAAAAGCCTGCGCCCGCGCGAGCCCGGCGATGTACCCGAGGTCGTCCACCGCCCGGGGAGCCGGCACGGACGTGACGGCCTCGCCGGTGCGCAGGGTGAAGGCGGCCAGCCACGTCCGGGTGATGTCGCCGCCTTCGCGAACCTGGGCCAGATACCGCTGCCCCTCGCCCAGCCGGCCCCGCAGCACCCAGTACCAGGCCAGCGCGTTGACCAGCCGTTCCGACGGCGCGGCGGCCCGGAAGTTGGCCGCCTCCGCGTCCAGCCGCAGCAGCCACTGCCGCTGTTCCGGCCCCCGCAGGTACGGCTCGGCCCGCTCGGCCAGCGCCACGTAGTACTCCCGATGCCGGCGCCGGATCTCCTCGGCCTCGCCGGCGTCCCGCAGCCGCTCGACGCAGTAGGCGGCCACCGACTCCAGCAGCCGATACCGCGGCCCCTCGGTCACCACGACGAGTGACCGGTCCACCAGCCTGGGCAGAAGGGGCAGGGCGTCCTCGCCGCACACCGCCTCGGCCGCCTCCAGCGTGCACCCGTCGGCATGGACGGCCAGCCGCCGCAAGACCACCTGCTCGTCGGGCCCCAGCAGCTCCCAGCTCCAGTCGATCATGGCCCGGAGCGTCCGCTGCCGGGCGGGCGCGTCGTTCCGCCCGCCCTCCAGCACCCGGAACCGATCGTCCAGCCGGGCGGACAGCTCCCGGACTCCCAGCGCGCGTACCCGGGTGGCCGCCAGCTCCAACGCCAGCGGGATCCCGTCGAGTCGCCGGCAGATGGTCGCCACGGACGCGGCGTCCAGCTCCACGCCGGGTGCGGCGGCCGAAGCCCGTGCCACGAACAGGCGCTCGGCCGCATCCTGGGGCAGGGCGGGCACATTCCACAGCTGCTCTCCCGCCACCCCCAACGGCTCCTGGCTGGTCGCCAGGATCCGCAACGACGGCGCACTCCCCAGCAGCAAGGCGGCCAGCCGCGCGACAGGCTCGGTCACGTGCTCGCAGTTGTCCAGTACGAGCAGCATGTCCTTGCCCCGCAACGCCTCGGCCAGCCGTACGGCCAGCGAGGGGCCTTCGTCACGCACCCCGAGCGTGGCCGCCACGACCTCGGCCACCTCCCCGCCGGTGGCCCCGGCCAGCTCGACCAGCCAGACGCCGTCGGGGCGGGCCGCGCGCTGCGCGGTCTCCACGGCCAGCCGGGTCTTGCCGACGCCTCCTGGCCCGGTCAGGGTGACGAGCCGCGAGCCGTACAGCAGCTCGGTGACGGCGGCGACGTCCGCGTCACGCCCGATGAGGTCGGTGAGGGGGACGGGCAGGTTGGTACGGCGGGCCGCGACCACGGGCGGGTCCAGCGCGGGATCCTGCCGGAGGATGGCCTGGTGGAGCCCGGCGAGATCGGGCCCCGGCACCAGCCCCAGCTCTTCGTCGAGCTGGACCCGCAGGTCCGCGTAGCTGTCCAGGGCCTCCTTCTGCCGCCCGGCCCGGTAGAGGGCCCGCAGGTGGGCGGCGCGCAGCCGTTCCCGGAGGGGGTGGCGAGCGACGAGGTCGCCCAGTTCGTCGGCGAGCAGGGCGTGCTCGCCCAGGTCCAGCCGGGCTTCTGCGTGCTCCTCCAGGGCGGTCAGCCGGAGTTCCTCCAGCCGCGCGATCTCGGGCCTGGCGAACTCCTCGTCGGCGAAGTCGATCAACGCCGGCCCGCGCCACAGCGCCAGCGCGTCGGCCAGCAGCGCGGCTTTGGCGGCGCCGTCCAGCGCCCTGGCCTCGGTCAGCAGCGTCTGGAACCGACCGGTGTCGACCTCGGATGGAGCCACTTCGAGCCGGTAGCCGGAGGCCCCCGAGACCACGCTCTCCTTGCCGACGATGCGGCGGAGCTGGGAGACGCGGGTCTGCAGGGCGCCCGTGGGGTTGGCGGGCAGGGCGCCGCTCCAGAGGGAGTCGATGAGCCGGTCGGCCGGAACCACTCTGCCGGGGGCGAGCAGCAGGTGGGCCAGCAGGGTGCGGACCTTCACCTCGGGCACCCTGACCTGCGCGCCCTCCGGCCCCCACACCGCGAGCGGCCCCAGCACCCCGAATCGCATGAGCCTCACCGTAGTGGAGCTGGAGAAAACCTGAAGTGCCCGGATGCACAGTTCGGTGCATGAACGACGGACACCCGCGGCTGGCGGTGGTCACCGGCTCGGATCACTCGGCGGCCGCCCTGATCGCCGAGCGGGCTTGTGTGACCTTCGGGCTGGAGGTCGACGTGATCGATCTCGAGTCCGCCCGCCTGCCGGACCCGGCGCCTTCGCGGGCGCTGGTGCCGCCGGCCGTACGGGATCTGAAGCCGTGGCTGGTCGCGGCTCAGGGGTTCGTGGTGGTGGCGGTCCGGTCGTGGACGCTGCGCAAGGCGGTGTTCTGGTGCGCCGAGGCGTGGCGGGCCAAGCCGGTCGCGCTGGTCACCGATCCTGCGCTGCTGATCCCGTCCACCATCGATCGAATGTTCGGCAATCTTCTACGACAGGATTTTTCATGAACAAGGCTGGACCCCGGCAGTGGTTCGGGCTCTCGATCCTCCTGCTGCCCACCGTGCTGCTCTTCCTGGCCATGACCGTGTTGTTCCTGGCCACGCCGCAGATCGCGGCGGACCTGGATCCGAGCGGATCGCAGCTGTTGTGGATCAACGATATCTACGGCTTCATGATGGCCGGTCTGCTCGTGGCCTTCGGGACCGTGGGTGACCGGATCGGACGCAGGAAGATTCTGTTGTTCGGCGCGGCGGCCTTCGGCGTGGCCTCGCTGGCGGCTTCGCTGGCGCCGAACGCCGATCTGCTCATCGCGGCCCGGGCGGTGATGGGCGTGGGCGCGGCGGCGGTGATGCCGTCGACGCTCTCGCTGATCAGCAACATGTTCAAGGACGACAGGCAGCGCGGCACCGCCATCGGCCTGTGGGCGGCCTCGATCTCCGTCGGCGTCGCGGTCGGGCCGCTGGTCGGCGGGTTGCTGCTGGAGGCGTTCTGGTGGGGCGCGGCGCTGCTGGCGGGCGTTCCGGTCATGCTGGTCGTGCTGGTCGGGGCGCCGTTCCTGATCCCCGAATACCGCGCGCCGAAGAGCGGCGGTCTCGACCTGACGAGCGTGCTGCTGTCGATGCTGACGCTGCTGCCGATCGTCTACGGCGTGAAGGAGCTGGCCAAGAGCGGCGCCGGCGTGGTCTCCCTGGGGACGCTCGCGGCCGGCCTGCTGTTCGGGGTGATCTTCGTGCGCAGGCAGCTGCGCCTGGAGAACCCGCTGCTGGACATGCGGCTGTTCGCCAACAAGGTCTTCAGCGGCGCGCTGGGCGTGTTCATGCTGAGCGCGATCGCGCTGGGCGGTGTGTACCTGCTGTTCACGCAGTACCTGCAGCTCGTGGCCGGCCTGTCGCCGCTCGAGGCCGGGCTGTGGATCCTGCCCGCGGCCCTGGCGCTGGTGGCGGTCTCGACGTTGTCGCCGGTCCTCGCCCGCAGGGTACGGCCGGCGTACGTGATCAGCGGCGGCGCGCTGCTGTCGGTGCTCGGTTACCTGCTGATGACCCAGGTGGGCAGCGTGGCGGGCCTGCCGATGCTGATCACCGGCTTCTACGTGCTCTACCCGGGCATCGCCCCGGCGATGGCACTGAACACGGCCCTGGTGATCGGCGCGGCGCCGCCGGAGAAGGCCGGCGCCGCCTCCGCGGTGAACACCACCGCCAGCGACCTGGGCACCTCACTGGGCGTCGCGGTCCTCGGCACCGTGGGCACGGCCGTCTACCGTGCGGCGATGCCCGCCGGGGCGCCCGACACCCTGTCCGGCGCGCTGGTGGCGGCCGAGGACCTGCCCGGCCAGGCCGGTGCGGCGCTGGCGGCGGCGGCGCGGGCCGCCTACACCGATGGCCTGAACGTGGCGGGCGGCATCGCCGCGGCCCTGGTGGCCGGGGCGATCGTCCTGGCGCTGACGACGCTCAGGAAGGTCCCGGCCACGCAGCACACCCAGGCCGCCGAGCCCGAGCCGGCCACCGAGCGGGAGGAGGTGGTAGCCGCATAAATCCCAGTGAGAGTGGACATATCGCCCGGGTTGGAGGGACTCCCTCCGGCCCGGGCTTCACCCTATGCGCGCCAGGATCAGGTCCACGGTCTGCTCGACGGTCAGCGAGCTGGAGTCGATCCAGTGGCCGATGCGCGGAGTCTCGGTCCGCAGCGAGTGGTCGAGCTGGGCGACCGTCCATTCGCCGTAGCCGGTCTTGGGCCGCTCGCGCTCCCGCAGTTCCACCACCTCTGCCGAGGGCGCCAGCACCACGACCTCCAACGGGCTGCGCACCAGAGACACGAAGTACTCCAGCTCCTTGCCCAGCACCACGTCCTGCACGACGGCCGTGAACCCCGCCTCGGCATACCGGTCGGCCACCCCGGCCGCGATGGCGTAGCGCAGCCGGAGCTGGCCGAGAGCCTCCTCGGCGAGTTCGGGCGTCATCTCCGCGCGCCCGTTCACCACCATCCGCCGGAAGGCGTCCCCCCGGACGTGCGCCGACCGCGGCAGCCGCTCGGCCAGCGCCTGCGCCACCGTGGACTTGCCCGACGCCGAGATCCCCGTGATCAGAATGACGCGGCTCATGCCGACACCAGCCTCCGCACCCGCTCGGCGCCGACGGCCAGCAGCAGCGTGGGCAGCCGCGGCCCGGTGTCCCGCCCGATCAGCAGCCGGTAGAGCAGCGCGAAGAAGCCCCGCTGCGCCTGCTTCAGCTCCGGAGTCGGCTTGGCGTCCACCGGCAACCCGGCCACCAGCTTCGGCACGCCGTACACCAGCGTGGACAGTCCCTCGACCGACCAGTGCTCGTCGAGCCCCTCCAGGAACAGCCGGATCGACGCGGCGGCCTCCTCGCCGAGGCCGGACAGCAGCTCGGCGTCGGGCTCGTCGCGCACGTGGGTGCGCAGTTCGGCGGGCACCTGCGTCTCCACCCACCGCTGCGCCCTGTCCAGCCGGGGACGTGCCTCGTCCAGGGCCGCCACGCCGTCCACGTCGCCGAGGATGCGCAGGGTCTGCCGCGGGTCGCCGGTGGTGATGTCGGCGATCGAGGCCAGCGTCCGGTAGGTGACCGGGTGCGGCGTGGCCGGCAGCGTGCCCGCCGCGGTCGAGGTGGCGCGGGCGTGGGCGGCCTTCTCGGCGGGCAACCCGCCACCGGACCCGATCTTCCGGCCGAGCGCGTCCCACTCGTCGTAGAGGCGCTGGATCTCCTGGTCGAAGGCGATCTTGAAGGACTGCTCCGGCTTACGGCGGGCGTACAGCCAGCGCAGCACCGGCGCCTCCATGATCTCCAGGGCGTCGGCCGGAGTCGGGACGCCGCCCTTGGAACTGCTCATCTTGGCCATGCCGGTGATGCCGACGAAGGCGTACATGGGGCCGATGGGTTGTTCGCCGCCGAAGACCTCGCCGACGATCCGGCCGCCCACGATCCAGGCCGAGCCGGGCGAGTGGTGGTCGACGCCGGAGGGCTCGAAGACCACGCCCTCGTGCGCCCAGCGCATCGGCCAGTCCACCTTCCAGACGAGCTTGCCCCGGTCGTGCTCGGCCAGCCGTACGCTCTCGCCGAAACCGCACGCGCAGGTGTAGGCCAGTTCGGTGCTCTCGTCGTCGTAGGCCGTGACCGTGGTGAGGTCGCGCTCGCACAGCGCGCAGTACGGCTTGTAGGGGAAGTAGCGCTCCACGGCCTTGGTGCGGTACTGGTCGAGAATGGCGTCGATCTTGCCGCGGTGCTCCATCGCGCGCAGGATCGGCTCGCGGTAGGCGCCCGCGGTGTAGCGCTCGGTCTGGCTGATGGCCGTGACCTCGATGCCGAGTTCGGCCAGGGCGGCGGTCAGCGGCGCCTTGAAGTGCTCGGCCCAGTTGGGGTGCTCGCTGCCGGGCGGGGCGGGCACCGCGGTGAGCGGCTTGCCGACGTGCGCCTCCCAGGCGGGGTCGATGCCGGCGGGCACGCGGCGGAAACGGTCGTAGTCATCCCAGGACAGCAGGTGCACGCACGCCCGCCCGCGGCGGCGAATCTCGTCGGCCACGAGGTGCGGGGTCATGACCTCGCGGAGATTTCCCAGGTGGATCGGTCCTGACGGGCTGAGGCCGGAGGCGCAGACGACGGGTTTGCCCGGCGCGCGACGATCCGCCTCGGCGATGACCTCGTCTGCGAACTTGGCGACCCAGTCTGCGATCATCGCCCCATTCTGGCAGCCTCCGGGCGGCGGGCGGCTACCGTTTCCCCAATCCGGCACATTTCAGCTTTCCCGTCAAGTGGCCACATCCGGACAGCTTTCCCGCTGATTTCCTGGCTGGCGGGAAGAATCCGGTGTTATAGATCCTTTGACTGTGCAAGGCGATGTCAAGCCGCCTGCAGGCATCCGGGCGCACCTTGTAGCCATGAAGCTCTCCGCCAGCGTCACCGTTGTGGTCCCGGCCATGAACGAAGCCGAGAACCTGCCTCACGTCTTCGCCACCCTGCCGTCCTGGATCGACGAGGTCATCCTGGTGGACGGCAACTCGACCGACGACACCGTCGCCGTCGCCCGCCGCCTGCGTCCCGACCTCCGCGTCGTCACCCAGACCGGGCGGGGCAAGGGCAACGCCCTGATCGCCGGATTCGCCGCCGCCAAGGGCGACATCATCGTCATGATCGACGCCGACGGCTCGACCGACGGCCGCGAGATCGGCGCCTTCGTCCAGGCGCTGGTCGAGGGCGCGGACTTCGCCAAGGGCTCGCGGTACGTGCCCGGCGGCGGCTCCAGCGACATCAGCCCGCTGCGCTCCCTGGGCAACCGGACGCTGACCGGCCTGACGAACCTGCTGTATGGAACGCGCTACACCGACCTGTGCTACGGCTACAACGCCTTCTGGGCCCGTCACCTCGACGCGATGGCGCTCGACTGCGACGGCTTCGAGATCGAGACCCTCATGAACGTGCGCGCCGCCCAGGCCGGCCTGCTCATCCAGGAGGTGCCCAGCCACGAGCACTGCCGCATCCACGGCGAGAGCAACCTGCACGCCGTGCGTGACGGCTGGCGCGTGCTGAAGACGATCCTGCGCGAGCGCAGCCGAGGCCGTCTGGTCGCCGCACCGGCGCCTAGTAGCCTCGGATCATGCGCTATATCGTGATCGGTGCCGGCGCTGTCGGCGGCACCATCGGGGCCAAGCTCTTCCAGGGCGGCCACGAGGTGTTGCTCATCGCCCGCGGCGCCCACCACGCAGCCCTCCGCGCGAGCGGCATGCGACTGATCACCCCCAGCACCACCGAGACGCTCGCCGTCCCGGTGGCCGACGGCCCCGTCCCCACCGGCGAGGACGACGTGCTCGTCCTGGCCACCAAGTCCCAGGACACCGTCGCCGCCCTCGACGGCTGGTCCCGCGAGCTGCCGGTCGTCCTGGCCCAGAACGGCGTCGGCAACGAGCCGGTCGCCCTGCGGCGTTTCGCACGCGTGTACGGCATGTGCGTCTGGCTGCCCGCCCTCCACCTGGAGCCGGGCGTCGTCGTCTCGTACGGCGCGCCGCACCCGGGCATGCTGCACGTCGGCCGTTATCCACAGGGTGTGGACGACCTGGCCGCGCAGGTGACCGCCGACCTGACCGGCTCCGGGTTCGTGACGCGGCCCGTACCGGATGTGATGCGCTGGAAGTACGGCAAGCTGCTCGGCAACCTCGGCAACGCGGCCGAGGCGCTGTGCGAGCCCGGCTTCGCCGACATCCACGTCCAGGCCAGAGCCGAGGCGATGCGCGTGCTGGACGCGGCCGGGATCGCCTACAGCACCCAGGAGGAGGAGCGCGAGCTGCGCGGCCACCTTGTGGACCTGGCTCCCGTGGACGGCGTGGCCCGCGGCGGCGGTTCTTCGTGGCAGAGCCTGGCCAGGGGCAACGGCACCATCGAGGCCGACTTCCTCAACGGCGAGATCGTGTTGCTGGCCCGCACGCTCGGCCTCCCGGCGCCGGTCAACGAGGTGCTGCAGCGCGAGGCCAACCGGGCGGCGCGCGAGAAGCTGCCTCCCGGCTCGATGCCGGTGGCCAAGCTCCAGGCGCTCATCGACGAGCGTTGCGCAGCCGTATCCCGCTGAACTCCAGTGTGCTCGCGGTGACCTGGTTCCAGAACGGCCAGAGGTTGTCGAGCACGCGAAGCTGGATCCCGGCCTCCTCGTGCAGGTCGATCAGGTCGGTCACCGGCTCCGGCGGCCCCAGCGGCACCACCGGCACCTCGGCGACGACCGCGTGCGGCGGGTCTCCGATGGGCCGGAACGGCTCGGCCGGCAGCCGGTAGGCGTACAACCTGACATCCATGATCGCCTTGAGCCAGCCGTACTCGATGGCGTGCACCCGGTCGCCGGAGCCGGCACCGATGATGCGCTCGGCGTCCCGCTCGGTGGTGCGCGGCCCCTTCCAGGCCATCGCCCGCGGGCAGTCGCGCGGGAACCAGTAGTCGGGGCAGCGGTCGGGACCGACGGCCCAGACGTACGGCTCGCGCCGCGACGAGGTCCTGGCGACGTGGGGCTCGAACTGGTCGATGGTCGGGTCCTCGGAGAAGTGCAGCACCTGGCCTGGTCCGGGTCTCATGAGACCAATCGTGACCTGGCGCTCCAGGGAAAGCACGCATATTTCCCCCTCGGCGGGGCAGCAGCAACCGCCGAGGTGAATTCAGATGATCGTTTTGGGTCTTGTTCTCGTACTGATCGCGACCGGTGCGATCGTCGTGGCGGCGATGGAGCCGAGTGCGACGGCCACCGACGCGTCCTTCACCATCCTCAACTACTCCTTCGCGCCGAACCATCTGGAGATGTTCGTCGCGGGCGCCGCGGTCGCCGCGGTTCTGCTGATCGGCATCGCGATGGTCAACTCGGGGGCGCGGCGGGCGGCCGTGCGCCGCCGGGAGTCGCGCCACAACCGGCACGAGGCCGCTCGGCTGGAAGAGGAGAAGCGGGCGCTCGAGCGCCGACTGGAGCACGAGGCTCCCCGGCAGAACCATGACCGGCTCGTTGCCGGCAGTCACCGGCGGACCGAGGATCATCCGGCATAGCGCCCAAATCCGGCGTCTCCGGGTGTAAGGTGCGAGGCGCTCGCATCGTGCACCCGGAGGTCGCATGCCCCCCCAGCGTGGCCGCCCCATTGCGCTCAAGCTCCTGGTCCTGCTGTTCGTCCCGCTGGTCTCGCTGGTGGGTCTATGGGCGTTCGCCGCGGGGCTGACCGGCGGTGAGGGAATGCGCCTCCTGGAGATCAACAACCTGGTCAACAACCTGGTGGACCCGGCCGAGCAGGTCGTCATCCAGCTCCAGACCGAGCGCCAGCTGTCCATCGAGCACATCTCCGGCAAACGCCAGGGCGACGAGGTGGCCAAACAGCGCGGGCAGACCGACCACGCCCTGAAGCGCCTGCACCAGCTCGCCGCCGCCGAGCAGAACATCTCCCCCGAGATGGACGCCCAGCTGCGCGGCCTCAACACCGCGCTGGAACAACTGCCCGACATCCGGACCATCGCCTCCGGCTACGCGCCCCGGCCCCTCGACGTGATCATCGGCTACAACCGGATCGTCGACGCGGTCTACCGCATGTACGACGCGATGATCCTCGTCCCCGACACCTCGCTCTACCGGCAGGCCCGCGCCATCACCATGCTCGGCGAGGCCAAGGAGCTCCTCGCCCGCGAACGGGCCGTGGTCACGGTCGTCCTCGACGTCGGCAAGGTCGGCAAGGGCGAGCGCGAGGCGTTCACCGGCATGGTCGCCACCCGGCGGCTGCTGTTCACCCAGGCGCTGGCCCAGCTCGACGACGGGCTGCGCGCGCCGTACGACGCGCTCGTGGCCGGACCCGCCTACCGCGAGTTCCTCGAACTCGAGGACCTCCTGGGCGGCCAGGCCACCTTCAACGGCCTGCCCGCCGGCGCGGCCACCTGGCCCACCGACGCGAGCAACCTCTGGACCGCCGTCGAACGCAACCAGCTCGAGGCCACCCGCGGCATCGTGAGCCGGGTCAACCCCACCGCCAACGCCATCCTCATCAAGATCGGCATCGCGGGCGGCGTCGGCCTGCTCGCCGTCATCGCCTCCATCGGCCTCTCGCTGCGCTTCCGCCGCCGCCTCGTCCGCGAGCTGGCCGCCCTCCGCGCCGCCGCCGCGGAACTGGCCGAGGTACGGCTGCGCGGCCTCGTCCAGCGGCTGCGGGCCGGCAACCAGGCGCCGGAGCCCATCCAGATCGAGCCCCTGACCGTGGCAGCCAACACCACCGAGGTCCACGACATCGTCCAGGCGTTCAACAGCGTGCAGAGCACCGCCGTCGAGGCCGCCGTCGGCCAGGCCAGGCTCCGGCACGGCGTCAACCAGGTCTTCGTCAACCTCGCCCGGCGCAACCAGTCGCTGCTGCACCGCCAGCTCCTCCAGCTCGACGGCATGGAGCGCGGCACCGAGGACCCCGAAGAGCTGGAAGACCTGTTCAAGCTCGACCACCTGACCACCCGCATGCGACGGCACGCGGAAAGCCTGATCATCCTGTCGGGGCAGGCGCCCGGACGCGGCTGGCGCAACCCGGTGCCCATCCTCGACGTGCTGCGCGCCGCCGTCGCCGAGGTGGAGGAGTACCAGCGCGTCGAGGTGCTCCAGCCGCCCGCCATCGCCCTGGCCGGCAGCGCCGTCACCGACGTCGCCCACCTCGTGGCCGAGCTCGTGGAGAACGCCACGCTGTTCTCGCCGCCGCAGACCCGGGTGGACCTGCGCAGCACCATCACCCCGCACGGGCTCAGCATCGAGATCGAGGACCGGGGGCTCGGGCTGACCCGCACCGAGATCGACGAGCTCAACGCGCGGCTGGAGGCCACCCCCGAGTTCGACCTGGCGCAGAGCGACCGGCTCGGGCTGTTCGTGGTGGCCCGCCTGGCCGCCCGGCACGGCATCCTGGTACGGCTCGGCCCCTCGCCGTACGGCGGGCTGACGGCGCTGGTGGGGCTGCCGGGCACGTTGCTGTCGGAACAGCCGGCACTGGCGGGCCGCTGACCGTCCGCGCCTTCTTCTCCTGGGCGGGCGCGGCCTGCGGCACGATCAGAGCGGCGCTCCGGCCGACACCTTCATGGCCATCCCCGGTTCGCAGCGTTGTCGTTCTCTTGGATGTCACAACTGCACGAAGGGGTCGGGGAAGTGCGCCGTCGCCAGCAGCCGGCCTTCCGCGCGCAGCCGGGCCACCTGCTCCATGCGGGTCTTGGCGGCCAGGTCGGAGTCGTCGTCGTAGACGTAGCGGATCGTCGGATCGGCCAGTTGCACCGGGTGGTGAAGGACGTCGCCGAGCATGGTGAAGCCGCCGGTCTCGACGATCTGGTGACCGGGGGTGTGGCCCGGTGCCGGCCGTACCCAGATGCCGGGGTGGATCTGCGCGTCACCGTCGACGACGTGCAGGGTGTCGCCGAGCGGATCGAGGATCGCGGTCCTGATCGTGTCGGAGACGTTGTCCACCTCGGCGCGCTGAATGACGTGGCGGGCGTTCGGGAAGACCGGCCGGCCGGAGGTCACCGAGCCGCCGCAGTGGTCGCTGTGCAGGTGCGTGATGACGACCGTGTCCACGTCCTCGGGGGTGGCGCCCGCGGCGGCCAGCTCATCGAGCAGGCGGCCGGGCACGGGCGCCCAGACTGCGGCGGGCGAGTCGGTCGCGCCGACGCCGGTGTCCACCAGCGTGACCCGGCCGTCGCGGCCGCGCAGCAGATAACAGTGGAAGTGGAGAACCCACGGACCCTCGTCGGTCTCGGCGCCGAGAAAGGTCTCCAGGAATGGCAGGCGGAGAGCCGGGCCCATCGGGCCTACGGCGTCACACAGAGGGGTGATGTCGACACCCGCCACGATCGTCGATTGGTGAGGCACCGCCCCAGACTAGGCCGCCACGAAATGCCTGGCTACGAAGTCGTTCTCCAGGTCCGCGGCGTAGACCGTGCGGCAGCAGGTGGCGCAGCGGTACATGATCGGGCCTTCGTCGAGTTCGGTCTGGCATCTAGGACATTGGGTGCTGCTCATGATGATCCCCCTATTGGCTTCTTAACTCCTATGAAACCCACAGCGAATTGCAGGGGTCCTGCAGCTCGCTTGCCACGTTCTATGCCGCCGCCCACCTCGGCCGGGGGGTGAACTCGGGAAGACCCCCCGGGAATAGCACCGAAGGGCTAGGCGTTGTGCGGGTCGGAACGTGTGATACGTTGCCAGCAGCGTTGAGCTCTTGGCTCCGCTGTTCATCCCCTACGGTTGCCCCGCCCGTGTTGAGGGCCCGGCCCACCGTGATTCTCACCATAGCCGACGTGTGTCGGCGTGCCCTCGAGGAGGGTCATCATGTCTGTCCAAACCATTCCCAAGCAACGCTCCGAAGCGCCTGTCCGGCAGGTCCACGGCCTGCTGGACATCCGCGGCAAGACCGCCCATATCGGCGATCTCCGTATCCCCGCCGACCGGGCCGGCCAGCTCGGACTGCGCCATGGCGACCAGATTGCCGCCACCGCGTCCGGCGGCAAGCTCGTCACCGTCGAGACCGTCAACGGTCAGAGCGCGTGGCGCGACCGGCCGCACTTCGGCGACCTCACCCCCATCTACCCCACCGAGCGGCTCGCCATCGAGACCGACTCCCTGACCACGCGGGTCATCGACCTGTTCGCGCCCATCGGCAAAGGCCAGCGCGGGCTCATCGTGGCGCCGCCCAAAGCGGGCAAGACCATGGTGCTGCAGGCCCTGGCCGCCGCCATCACCGCCAACCACCCCGAGATCCACCTCATCGTGCTGCTCGTCGGGGAGCGGCCGGAAGAGGTGACCGAAATGAGGGCGACCATCGCCGGCGAGGTGTACTCCTCGACCTTCGACCACCCCGACCGCGAGCACACCGCGATCGCCGAACTCGCCATCGAACGCGCCAAACGGCTCGTCGAGCAGGGCAAGGACGTGGTCGTGCTGCTCGACTCCCTCACCCGGCTCGGCCGGGCCTACAACAACCTGTCGCCCGGGACCGGGCGCGTCCTCACCGGCGGACTCGCCGCCGCCGCGCTCTACCCGCCCAAGCGGTTCTTCGGGGCCGCGCGCAACGTCCTCGACGGCGGATCGCTCACCATCCTCGCCACCGCGCTCGTCGGCACCGGCTCCAAGCTGGACGACAGCCTGTACGAGGAGTTCAAGGGCACCGGCAACAGCGAGATCCACCTGACCAGGGACCTGGCCGAGAAGCGGCTGTTCCCGGCCGTGGACATCGACGCCTCGGGGACGCGGCGCGAGGAGATCCTGCTCCACGCGGACGAGCAGGAGATCGTGTGGAAACTGCGCCGCATGCTCACCTCGCTGGATCGCGGCAAGGGCACCGAACTGCTCATCGACAAGCTCCGCGAAACCCCGTCGAACGCCGCCTTCCTCCTCCAGGCGGCATCCTGACCGATCACGGCCTTCCCTCGCCGAGGGCCGCAACCCGGTGCCCTAACTCCCTCAGGCGGCATCCCCACCGTGCCGGGTTGGCTTTAATGGGCTGGTGCTTGCCGACGTCGTCCCCTACCTGGTCTGCCCCGTCTGCCGGGGATCCCTGGAGTTGCTGCCGGGCACGGTGCGCTGCGCCTCCGGTCACGCCTTCGACGTCGCCCGCCAGGGGTACGTGAGCCTGCTGACCGGCTCCAGATCGCCCGGCACCGCCGACACCCCCCAGATGGTCGCCGCCCGCGACGCCTTCCTGGCCGCCGGCCACTACGCCCCGCTGGCCGCGGAACTGGCGAAGCTCTGCTCCGGCGCCGCCGTCACCGTGGAGGCGGGGGCCGGCACCGGGTACTACCTCGCCCGTGCGCTCGGGCCCGGCGGAGTGGGGATCGCCTTCGACGTCTCCAAGCACGCGGTGAAGCGGGCCGCGCGGGCGCACGAGCGGATCGGGGCCTTCGTCGGGGACGTGTGGCAGCCCCTGCCGATCGCCTCCGGCGTGGCCGACGTGGTGCTCGACGTGTTCGCGCCGCGCAACGGGTCGGAGTTCGCCCGGGTTCTGCGTGCGGGCGGGCGGCTGGTCGTCGTGACGCCGGCCGTACGGCATCTGGAACCCCTGGTGTCCGGGCTGGGGTTGCTGACGGTCGATGCGGACAAACAGGATCGGGTGGCGCGCGGGCTGCCGGAGTTCACGCTGGTCGAGCAGCGGGAGCTCGCCTACGATCTGGAGCTCGGGGCGGAGGAGATCGCCGCGGTGGTCGGCATGGGTCCGAGCGCGTGGCACTTGGAGGAGGATGTGCTGCGTGCCAGGATTTCGGGGCTGTTGCGGGAGAAAAATCTGCGAAAGATGTCAACCCACGTCGCATTTCAACTGTCTATCTTCGGGGTGGTGACGCGATCAAGGTCCGTTCCTTGACGGACATAAGGGACCCGTGTTACTGATGGGGTATTTAGTCCGAAATTCCCCCACATTCCCCAAGTATTTCCGCGACACAGGCGCGATACTGGACGCCAACCCGCGCCCGGGAAGCGCGGTTCCAGAGGGAGGGGACGCGCCGCATGAAGGCGGAGGAACGCTGGCAGGCCAGGTTCCGGGCGCCGCGCATGACGTTGCCCGCCTGGGCGCGCCAGGCCCCGAACCGCTCGATCTACAGGAGCAACGTCACCGGTACCTGGGAGGTCTACGCCTGGGACCGCACCGCCGGAGTCACCCGCCAGGTCACCGACCAGCCCAAGGGCACCGCCCACGCCGCCATCGACCCCACCGGCCAGTGGATCTACTGGTTCGCCGACCCCGAGGGCAACGAGCTCGGCGGCTGGATGCGCCAGCCGTTCACCGGCGGCCCCGACGTACCCGTCGATCCGGACATCCCGCAGGCCCAGACCGGCGGCATCGTCCTCTCCGCCACCGGCGCCGCGGCCATCAGCCTGGCCGGTGACGGCGTCTTCCGCATCTATCTGGTACGGCACGGCGAACCCACCAGGCTCATCCACGAGCACACCGAGGCGGGCTGGGTCGCCGACATCTCCCTCGACGGCACCCTCATCGCCATCAACCACGGCGAATACGGCGACTTCCGCCGCCCCGCGCTCCGGGTGGTCCGCCAGAACGGCGACACCGTCGGCGAACTCTACGACGGCCCGGACAAAGGCGTCATCGGCCTGCGCTTCGCCCCCATCATGGGCGACCGCCGCCTGCTCACGCTGCACGAGCGCCGGCGCCGCCTCGAACCGCTGCTCTGGGACCCGGTCTCCGGCGAGCAGCGCGAGATCTGGCTGAAGGACCCCGGCGACCTCACCGCCGAGTGGTACGCCGACGGCCGCGCCCTGCTCATCACCCGCGAGGACCGCGCCCGCAGCCACCTGCACCGCTACGACCTGGCCGGCGGCGGCCTGACCCCGATCGAGATCCCGCACGGCGTGATCGACGAGGCGACGCCACGGCCCGGCGGCCACGTCGAATACACCTGGTCCAGCGGCTCCCGCCCGCCCGTGGTGCGCTCCAGCAACGGCCAGGTCGTGATGAACCCGTCCGGCCCCGCCGCCCCGCCCAGCGTCCCGGTCGAGGACATCGACGTCGAAGGACCCGGCGGCCGCATCCACGCGCTGATCTCCCGTCCCGAGGGCGGGAGCGCTCCCTTCCCGACCGTCTTCCTCCTCCACGGCGGCCCCACCGCGCAGGACCGCGACTCCTACTCGCCCGAGGTGGCCGCCTGGGTGGACGCGGGTTTCGCCGTCGTCCGGGTCAACTACCGCGGCTCCACCGGGTACGGCACGGCCTGGCGGGACGCCCTGCACGGCGATGTGGGCCACATCGAGCTGGCCGACGTCTCCGCGGTGCGCGAGTGGGTGGTGGGACGCGGCGTCACCGACCCGGAGCGCATGGTGATCGCGGGCACCGCCTGGGGCGGGTATCTGGCGTTGCTCGCGCTGGGCACGCAGCCGGAGTTCTGGAAGGCGGGCATCGCGGCGGTCCCGATCGCCTGCCACCCGACCTGCTACGAGGACGAGGCGGAGAGCCTGCGCGCCTACCAGCGCTCGTTGTTCGGCGGTTCGCCGGACGAGCAGCCGGAGCGCTACGTGGCCAGTTCCCCGATCACCTACGTGGACCGGGTCAAGAGCCCGGTGCTGATCCTGGCTGGTGAAAACGATATCCGCTGCCCTTTGCGGCAGATCGAGAAGTACGTAGCGAAACTCGCCGAGCACGGCCGCGAGCATGAGATCTACACCTATGACGCGGTGCGCGGCTCGCTGGTGACGTCCGAGCGTATTGCCCAAATGGCACTTCAGCTAGATTTCGCCCGCAAACACACTAACAACTGACATATCGTAAAAGGTTGGGCCGAAATCTGACTTGAATGTCGCCCGCAACCGAATACAGCATCGTGGCACTTCAGCTGTCCTCGGAAGGGCGTGCACGTGAGCACCACCACCGCCACCCCTGTCAACCGGCTCAAAAAGGACGCCGTCGGCCTCGTGGGCGTCATCTTCATGGCCGTCGCCACTGCCGCCCCGATCACCGCCATGACCGGCAACGTGCCCATCGTCATCAGCGCCGGCAACGGCCTGGGCGTGCCCGCCGGATATCTGTTCGCCACCGCCGTACTGACGATCTTCTCGGTCGGTTACACGGCGATGGCCAAGCACATCACCGCCGCCGGCGCCTTCTACGGCTACATCTCCCACGGCCTCGGCCAGGTCGCCGGCATGATCGCCGGACTGCTCGCGACCATGGCCTACGTGGTCTTCGAAGCCTCCATCATCGGCTTCTTCGCCTACTCCGCCCACGACACCTTCACATCGCTGGCCGGCGTGGACATCCACTGGCTCTGGTTCGCCTTCCTCGGCCTGGCGCTGAACACGATCCTCGCCTACTTCGACATCAACCTCACCGCCAAGGTCCTGGGCGTCTTCCTCGTCACCGAAATCCTCATGCTCGGCCTGACGGCCACCGTGACCCTGTTCCACGGCGGCGGCCCCGACGGCCTGATGGCCGAAACCCTCAACCCCGCCGGCGCCTTCACCGTCACCGGCATGGACGTCGGCGCCGTCGGGCTCGGCCTGTTCATGTGCTTCTGGTCCTGGGTCGGCTTCGAGTCCACCGCCATGTACGGCGAGGAGTCCCGCAACCCCAAGAAGATCATCCCGATCGCCACGCTCGTCTCCGTCGTGGGCATCGGCCTCTTCTACACCTTCGTCTCCTGGATGACCGTCGCCGCCAACGGCGCCGCCTCCCCCAAGATCGCCGCCGAGAAGTTCGCCGGCATCTTCTTCGACCCCACCGAGCAGCTGATCGGCCCGTGGGCGGTGACGTTGTTCAAAATCCTCATCCTCACGGGCTCCTTCGCCTGCGCCATGGCCTTCCACAACTGCGCCGCCCGCTACCTGTACGCCATGGGCCGCGAGAACCTCATCCCCGGAACCGCCCGCACCCTGGGCGCCACCCACCCCGTGCACGGCTCGCCCCACGTAGCCGGCTTCGTCCAAACAGCCATCTCGGTCATCTTGGTCCTGGCGTTCTTCTTCGCCGGCATGGACCCCTACGTGCACATGTACACCCTCCTGGCCGTCCTGGGCACGCTGGCCATCCTGGTCGTCCAGACCATGTGCTCGTTCTCGGTCATCGGCTACTTCCACCTACGCCGCAAACACCCCGAAACCGCCAGCCTCTGGCGCACCCTGCTCGCCCCGCTGATCGGCGGCCTGGCCATGGCCTACGTCATCCTCCTCCTCTTCCAGAACCAGGAAGCCGCCGCCGGCGCCGCCTCCAAAACCGCCCTCTTCACCGCCATCCCCTGGATCGTCGTCACCCTGGCCCTGCTCGGCCTGGCTGCCGCCCTGTACCTCCGCACCCGCCACCCCGCCAGATACGCCATCATCGGCCGCATAGTCCTGGAAGACACCACCGAACGCGACACCCCCACCCCAACCCCCGAACCAACGCGGTAAACCACCCCACCCCACCGGCGAGGGGTACGGCGAAGCCGACGCCGCCCTACGGTGCCCGCCAGGCGCCTCCAGGCACCACGCCCTCCGGCAGCCCCACCACCCCAGGCAGCCTGTGTATGCCAGGCGCCGCCGTACAAGAGGTCAGCGAGCCCGGAGGACCAGGATGGCGAGGTCGTCGGCGCTGGGTTCCGGGGCGAAGTCCTCGGCGGCCCGGCGGATGCGTTCGGCGACCGCGCGGGCCGACAGCCCGACGCATTCGGCGAGCAGCTTGGCCAGCCCGCCACCGTCGTCGAGGAGGCGGCCGCCGCTGCGGCGTTCGGTGACGCCGTCGGTGACGGCCAGCAGGACGTCGCCGTGGTCCAGGTGGAGGGTGTCGGCCTCGAAGACCACCTCGGGGAAGACGCCCAGCAGGGATTGCGGGGTCGTGACGGCCTCCACGACGCCGCTGGGCTTCAGGCGGAGGGCTTCGGGGTGGCCCGCGGACACGAGGCGCACCTCCAGCCCGTCGGACACGGGTGTGATGTCGCCATGCAAAAGGGTGAGAAAGCGGGCCCTTTCCCCTTCCTCCAGGATGGCCTGGTTCAGCCGGCCCAGGACGGCGGCCACGCCGTACCCCTCGCGGGCGAGCAGGCGCAGCGTGTGGCGGGCCAGGCCCGTCACCGCGGCGGCTTCCGGGCCGGTGCCGCAGACGTCGCCGATGGCGAAGCGCCAGGTGCCGTCGGCGGCGAACAGGTCGTAGAAGTCGCCGCCGACCTCGTTGGCCTCGCCGGCCGGTTCGTAGACGACGCCGTAGTCGAGGCCGGGGACCTCGGGCTCGTTCGGCGGCAGGAGGCTGCGCTGGAGCGCCCGGTTGGCGGCGGCCTGCTGGGCGTACAGGCGGGCGTTGTCCATGGCGAGGGCGGCCCGGCGGCCGATGTCCTCGGCGAACTGGACGACCTCGTCGGCGAAGCGGTCGGCGCGGCCCAGGTACATCATGCCGAGCTGCCGGCCCCGGGCGGTCAGCGGGACGGCGAGCACCTGGGAGTCGGCGAAGTGCAGGGCGGCGGTGCGGGTGCCGGCCTCGTGGATGCCGATGGCGGTGAGGTCCTCGCGCAGGCGGTCGATGCGGGCCTCGTCGGCGTGCCAGAGGTAGGCCAGGCGGAGGGGTCCGACGACGCTGTCGGTGGTGTAGACGGCGCACCAGCTGGACAGGCGGGGCACCACGATCTGGGCGATGATGGCGGGCACCATGTCGGGGTCGAGGGTGCCGGCGAGGAGGTCGCTGGCGTCGGCCAGGAACCCGAGCCAGTGGGGACCCCGGGCGCTCTCCTCGACCCATTCGGCGGCGACGTTCTCCACGGAACCGGGTACCGTGAGCCTTGCCCAATGGACGCGGGAATCGCCGGTGAAGGTGATCCCCCACTCCTCCACTTCGACCGAAGGCCCCTTGGGGTCGGCCTGGGGCGCGAGGCGCTGCCGCAGTTCGACCTGTACGGCGTAGCCGAAATGTTTCCAGATCACCTCGAACGGCTCGTCCGCAACCTGCTCTGCCAGTTCGCCCGCGACTTGCTCGGCGTCGGCCATGAGCGGCACGATCGCCCAGGCCGTCATCACCTCGTGGGTGAACCGCCGAGCCGCGGGCACGGCTGATTCGCCCGGCGCGAACGTGGCAGCGAGCAAGGCGTGGGGAGAAGCAGTCATCCCAACGTGCCTACCACACTTACCGCTGACATGGGGTAAATCCAAGGACAGGACTACGAGCTACTCATCGTGACAGACTTGAATCACTCGCGGTGACACCCCGGGAGTGAAGGAGGCCCCATGACCACGGCCAAGATCGCGCCTACGCCAGAAGAGAGGACGTACACAGAGTCGGATCTCGTCCCGATACTCGAGACCCTCTTCTCCTGGCGCGACGGGGACTTCCGGCGCCGGGTGCCGCATGCTCCCGCGGGGATCCTGAGTGAGGTTCGCCTTCTGCTCAACGAGGTGGCGGATCGGCGTGAGCATCTTGCCAACGAGCTGGTCCGGGTGCGCAAGGAAGTGGTCAAGGAAGGCCGGTTCGGCGAACGGCTGACGCCGGGCCCGGGTGTCGGGGCCTGGGCGGAGAGCGTCGAGTCGGTGAACATGCTGATCGACGCGCTCGTGAGCCCGGTGAGCGGGGCCGCGGACGTGATCGACGCGGTGGCGAAGGGCGACCTGTCCCGGCGCATCGATCTGGACCGCTCGGCCAGGGGCGAGGTGCGCCGGCTGGGCAAGGCGATCAACGGCATGGTCGACCAGCTCGCCTTGTTCAACTCCGAGGTGACCAGGGTGGCCCGGGAGGCGGGCACCGAGGGGCGCCTGGGCGGCAGCGCGAACCTGCGGGGCATGTCGGGGAGCTGGCGTGATCTCACCGAGGCCGTGAACACGATGTCCTCGCGCGTGGCGGCGCAGGTGCGCGACATCGCGGTGGTGACCACGGCGGTGGCCAAGGGCGACCTGAGCCGCAAGGTGACGGTCGACGCGGTCGGCGAGATGTTCGAGCTGAAGAACACCGTGAACACGATGGTGGATCAGCTGTCGGCGTTCGCCGAGGAGGTGACCCGCGTGGCCCGCGAGGTGGGCACGGAGGGTCAGCTGGGCGGCCAGGCGCAGGTGAGCGGGGTCTCGGGGACCTGGAAGGACCTCACGGACAACGTCAACTTCATGGCCAACAACCTGACCTCCCAGGTGCGCAGCATCGCGATCGTGGCGACGGCGGTGGCGCAGGGCAACCTGTCCAAGAAGATCACCGTCGATGCCGAGGGCGAGATCCTGGAGCTGAAGGAGACCATGAACACGATGGTCGACCAGCTCTCGTCCTTCGCCGACGAGGTGACCCGCGTGGCCCGCGAGGTGGGCACCGAGGGCAAGCTGGGCGGCCGCGCCGAGGTGAAGGGCGTGTCGGGCGTCTGGAAGGACCTCACCGACAACGTCAACTCGATGGCCAACAACCTGACTTACCAGGTGCGCAACATCGCCCAGGTCACCACGGCCGTCGCCAACGGCGACCTGACCCGCAAGATCGACGTGGACGCGCAGGGCGAGATCCTCGAGCTCAAGTCGACCATGAACACGATGGTGGACCAGCTGTCGAGCTTCGCCTCGGAGGTGACCCGAGTCGCCCGCGAGGTGGGCACGGAGGGCCAGCTCGGCGGCCAGGCGCAGGTCCGGGGCGTGTCCGGGGTCTGGAAGGACCTGACGGAGAACGTCAACTTCATGGCCAACAACCTGACCTCGCAGGTGCGGCAGATCGCGGCGGTCTCCTCGGCGGTGGCGCAGGGCAACCTGTCCAAGAAGATCACCGTCGACGCCCAGGGCGAGATCCTGCAGCTCAAGGACACCCTGAACACCATGGTGGACCAGCTCTCGTCCTTCGCCGACGAGGTCACCCGCGTGGCCCGCGAGGTCGGCACGCAGGGCCAGCTCGGCGGCCAGGCGCGGGTGCAGGGCGTGTCGGGTGTGTGGAAGGACCTCACCGACAACGTCAACTTCATGGCCAACAACCTGACCTACCAGGTGCGCAACATCGCCGAGGTCACCACCGCGGTGGCCAACGGCGACCTGACCCGCAAGATCGACGTGGACGCCCAGGGCGAGATCCTGGCCCTCAAGACCACCATCAACCGCATGGTGGACCAGCTGTCGAGCTTCGCCTCCGAGGTCACGCGCGTGGCCCGCGAGGTGGGTTCAGAAGGCAGGCTGGGCGGCCAGGCCCGGGTGGAAGGCGTCGAGGGCACCTGGAAGCGCCTGACCGAGTCCGTGAACGAGCTGGCCGGCAACCTCACCACGCAGGTGCGCGCCATCGCCACCGTGACCAGCGCCGTGGCCCAGGGCGACCTGACCCGCTCCATCGCCGTCGAGGCGCAGGGCGAGCTGGCCGAGCTCAAGGACAACGTCAACTACATGGTGGCCAACCTCCGCGAGACCACCCAGGCCAACCAGGAGCAGGACTGGCTCAAGTCCAACCTGGCCCGCATCTCCCGGCTCATGCAGGGCCACCGCGACCTGTTCGAGGTGGCCAAGCTGATCATGAGCGAGCTGACGCCGCTCGTCTCCGCCCGTTACGGCGCCTTCTACGGCCGCGACCCCGAGGGCGAGCACGACCTCGTGCTCATCGGCGGGTACGGCGTGCGGCCCGACCACGGTCCCCGGCACAAGTTCGCGATCGGCGAGGGCATGGTCGGCCAGGCGGCGGCCGAGGGCAGGCACATCATCCTCGACAACGTGCCGGCCGGGTTCATCACCATCGACAGCGGCCTGAGCTCCTCGACGCCCGCGCAGATCGTGGTGCTGCCGATCCTGTTCGAGAGCCGGGTGCTGGGTGTGCTGGAGCTGGCCTCCTTCACCCCGTTCGGCGAGGTGCACCTGGACTTCCTGACGCAGCTCGTCGAGACCATCGGCGTCACGATGAACACCATCATCGCCAACTCCCGCACCGAGGACCTCCTCACCGAGTCCCAGCGCCTCACGCGCGAGCTGCAGGAACGCTCCGACGAGCTGCAGCGCCAGCAGGAGGAGCTGCGCCGCTCCAACTCCGAGCTGGAGGACAAGGCGGGCCTGCTGGCCAAGCAGAACCGCGCCATCGAGATCCAGAACTTCCAGATCGAGCAGGCCAGGCGGACCCTGGAGGAGCGCGCCGAGCAGCTCGCGGTCTCCAACCGCTACCGGTCGGAGTTCCTGGCCAACATGTCGCACGAGCTGCGCACGCCGCTCAACAGCCTGCTCGTGCTGGCCAAGCTGCTGACCGAGAACGCCGAGGGCAACCTGACCTCGCAGCAGGTCGAGTTCGCCCGCACGATCCACGGCGCCGGATCGGCGCTGCTCCAGCTCATCAACGACATGCTCGACCTGTCCAAGGTCGAGGCCGGCCGGATGGACATCCACCCGGCCACGCTGTCGCTGCCCAAGCTGGTCGACTACGTCGATGCGGCCTTCGCCCCGCTCGCCCAGGACAAGGGCCTGGCCTTCAGCGTCGAGGTGGACGACAACACCCCGCTGGAACTCCACACCGACGAGCAGCGGCTGCAGCAGGTGCTGCGCAACCTGCTGTCGAACGCGGTCAAGTTCACCCCGAAGGGCGAGGTCAAGATGCGGGTCGTCCGGGCGCCGTCCGGCATCGACTACGACGACGCGTTCCTGCGCCAGGCCGACGACCTGCTGGCCTTCGAGGTCGTGGACACCGGCATCGGCATCGCGATGGACAAGCGCGAGGTCATCTTCGAGGCGTTCCGCCAGGCGGACGGCACCACCAGCCGCAAGTACGGCGGCACCGGCCTCGGCCTGTCGATCTGCCGCGAGATCGCCCGCCTGCTCGGCGGCGAGATCCACGTGGACAGCGAGCTCGGCAAGGGCAGCACGTTCACCCTCTACCTGCCCGCCTCCTACACCGGCCCGCTCCCGGCCGGCGACGGCGGCGTGGCCCGGCGCCAGGTGCTGGCCATGCCGGTGGAGGAGCCCACGGTCACGATGCCCGAACCGCCGCTCCCGATGGACATCGACCTCCCCGAGCTGTCCGAACCATCGGAAACCACCCAGTGGCAGGGCGACGACCCGCTGTCCGGGGCCAAGATCCTCATCGTGGACGACGACATCCGCAACGTCTTCGCCCTGACCAGCGTCCTCGAACGCCACGGCTCGACCGTCGTCTACGCCGAGAACGGCCGCGAGGGCATCGAGCAACTCGAACGCAACGAGGACGTGGCGCTCGTCCTGATGGACATCATGATGCCCGAGATGGACGGCTGGGCCACCACGTCCGCCATCCGCCGCATGCCGCAGTTCGCCGATCTGCCGATCATCGCGTTGACCGCTAAGGTCATGCGGGGCGATCGTGAGAAGAGCATCGCCTCGGGCGCCTCCGACTACGTGCCCAAGCCGGTCGACGTGGACCGCCTGCTCGAACGACTGCGCGGCTGGCTCAGCCGCGGGCGGGTGAACAAGCCCGACGACTCACCCGAAGGATCGTGATCGAGTGCCGGACCGAGCGAAGATCCTCCTCGTGGACGACCGCGAGGAGAACCTCATCGCCCTGGAGGCCATCCTCAGCTCCCTCGACCTGGTGCCGGTGCGCGCCAGGTCGGGTGAGGAGGCCCTCAAGGCGCTGCTCAACACCGAGTTCGCGCTGATCCTGCTGGACGTGCGGATGCCCGGCATGGACGGCTTCGAAACGGCCGCCCACATCAAGCGGCGCGAACGCACCCGCAACATCCCGATCATCTTCCTGACCGTGGTCGACAGCGCCCCCGACTACGCCTTCCGCGGCTACGCGGCGGGCGCCGTCGACTATCTGACCAAGCCGTTCGACCCGTGGGTGCTGCGGGCGAAGGTGTCGGTGTTCACCGAGCTGTACAACATGAACAAGCGCCTGACCGAGCAGGCGTCCCTGCTCCGCGAACGCCTGGCCTCCGAACTCCCGCCCGGCGCCTCGCCACAGGGCTCGGTCCTGCCGGAACTCTCCCGCCGGTTGGGAGCGGTGGAGGACGAACTGGCCCGGGTGCGCGATCTGGCCCGCAAGTACCAGGACCCGGTGCTGTCGGCACCCCTATCCGACCTCACCGAACGCGTCGCCCACCTGCGCGCAGGCTTCGACGCACTCTCGTAGGGGACGTTTTGTTGCGTTGATGTTTTACGTTGATGTTTTACGGCGTGGCCGCCGCGCCCGCCACCCGCCGTCGTGGGCGGGCGCAGGTCGGGGGGATCGCTTCTCACGTCGGACGGATGGCCCGCCGTCACGGCCCTTCGTTCACCCCGTCCCACGGGCCCCCGGGGTTCCCGCCGTACCCGATGCGCCGGACACCGCCGCACATCTCCTCACCGCACCGGCGCCTGACAGGAGCGCCCCGGTGTAGCCAACCCCCAGGACTTCCGCCGCGTGCCTGGTCCCCCGGGATGCCGTGCCTGGTCCCGGAGGCCGTGCCCGGTCCCAGGGGTGCCGTGCCCGGTCCCAGGGGGCCGTGACTTCCCCGTTCTCCGGCGGCGGACGCGGGTGGCTTGGCCAGTTCCGTGTTATGGCGGGGTCCCGGGTTGGCAAAGGGCGTGGGCGGGGGGCGTTCGGGGGTGGGCCGGGGCTGTGTCCTGGTCGGGGCTGCGGGCGGGAGCTCGGGGATGCCCTGGGGTCCTCGGCTGCCGGAGCCACAGGCCGGTAAAGGCGGGGGAAATATCCAACAGAGTGGGTGATTGTGGTGGTTTGGGGTTTCTAGGGTCGGTAGTGATCCGATGCCGGGAGAACGGAGTTGCTGCCGTGTTCGACCAGACCTTCCTCCGCGAGCTCGTCGCCATGAAGGATGACATCGGCGTGGTGTCCCTGTACGCTACCGCGAACCCACGGGAGGAGGCGTCCACCCGACCGGCCAGGGCCATCCGGCTCAGGAACGACCTGGCCATCATCCGGGACCAGGTCGGCGGCTGGCCGGAACGCGACCGCCGCGAGGCCGTCCTGGCCAGGCTCGAACACCTGGAGCCCGACATCCTGGAGTTGCTGGACGCCGCGGAATCGGGGATCGGACGGGCCCTGTTCGCCGCCGTCGGCGACAAGGACGTGCGGAAGGTGTCGCTGCAGGTGCCCATCGCGGACTGCGCGGTGCTCGAGCCGACCGCCTACATCCGTCCGCTCATCACCGCCATGGCCACCAGCGCCCCGGCCGGCCTGGTGCTGGTCTCGCGCGACGGCCTCAGGCTGATCGACGTCCGGTACGGCCTGGCCGAGGACGTCGAGCAGGAGCCCTTCGAGATCGACACCGAGGACTGGCGCCCCATGGTCGGCCCTGGGCCCGGCGGGACGAACCAGCCCATAGCCACCCAGACCGACCGATTCCACCGGAGGATCGAGGACCACCTCCGGCGCAGTCTCCAGCGCAGCGCCCCCGAGATCACCAGGCGGGCCAAGGAGAACGGCTGGGCCGACGTCCTGCTCATCGGCGACGTCGAACTCACCGAGACCCTGGCCACGGCCCTGCACCCGCTCGACACGATCCAGGTGGACAAGATCGTGGACGCCCTCTCACCCGGCGAAGCGGCCAGGAAGGTGTCCGCCGAACTCGCCGCCACCCGGATCCGCCGGGACACCGCCCTGGTGACCAAGGCCGTGGACGCCGCCAAGTGCGGCGGCCGCGGCGCCCTGGGGCTCAACCAGACCCTCGCGCTGCTCAACGAGGGCCGCGTCGATCACCTGCTCCTCGACGAGTCGGCCACCTGGACGGGGTTCAAGGGGCTGGACGGCTTCCTGTATGACCAGCGGCCCGTCAGCGTGCCGGCCGACGAGGTGCCCGATCTCGGGGAACGCATGATCGAGACCGCCCTGAACACCGGCGTCACCCTGACGACCCTGACCATGACCGCCGCCGCGCCGCTCCTGCCGTACGACGGGGTCGCGGCGCTGCTCCGCTGGTGACGCCGGTCATCCCGGTCAGCTCTTGGCGAGCTGGAGGAAGTGGATCGGGGTGTTGGCCTGGCAGCCGATGCGTTCGTAGACCGGCTGCCCGGCCTGCGTGGCGTGCAGGACCAGGCGCCGGTGCCCGGTGTGCTTGAGGCCCTCGTGGATCGCCTTGCGGGTGACGGCTTCGCCGTACCCCTTGCGCATTTCGGCGGGGAGGGTCGCGACGAGGGCCAGGAAGATCGAGTCCGGGCCGGCGACGGTGGCGGCGCAGGTCACCGGGCGGCCGTCGCGGTATCCGAGGTAGGCGTGGACGTCGCCGCCGCGCCGGCCCGAGACGCCGTTCGACCCGTCACCGCGCCAGAGTGCGGATCCGGCCAGCGCGTCTCTGCCCACCTCCGGCGGCATGCCGTACGCGAGGGCGTTGATCTCGCCGTAGTCGGCGAGGTGCTCGTCGGTCTCCACACGGCGGAACTCCAGCTCGGGGTGGTGAGGCTCGGGAAGGGTCAGGTCCCCGGCCATGCCGCGGCCGGAGAACGCCAGCTCCAGGCCGGGCTCGGCGGCCCGGCTGAACAGCTCGTCCTTCGCCTGGCGGCTCAGCAGGTCCTCGAAGATCCACACATATCCGGCCTGGGACCTGGTCCTCATGAACGACGCCGCCCGTGAGAGCTGGTCGCTGAGGGCGTCCGCCTGGATGTCGGCGCCGGTCAGCGTCACGGTGTTCCAGAACCCGAACGTGCTGTCGGCCCACATGCGGCAAACGCCGTCGTCGGTGCCGACCTGGCCGCCTCGGTCGCGGACCAGAGCCGTCCAGACGGTGATGAGGTGATCCTTGGACTCCAGCGCGGCGGGGGATGACACAGCGAAGGTCCCTTCTCTCAATGATCTATGCATCGAGTTTGCCGCACGGGAGCCGGGGTCAGCGTGACTTGGGGAAGGCCGCCCGCAGCCGGGGCCCGTTGACGAGGAAGGCGGCTGCCCCGATCGCCACGGCGCAGGCGACCTGCATCAGGACGAACCACCTCGGAAGGGCTCCCGGGATCGCGTCGATGGCGACGATCGCGATCGGCACGACGACCGACATGATGCGCACGCGGACGTAGGCCCATCGCGCGCCCCGCTCGGCGAGGGCGGTGAACCAGTAGGTCACCGCGGCACTGGCGAGCACTCCGCCCGACCGTCCCCACATGAACGAGGTCACCGGGTGTCCGCTGATCGCCAGGATGACGACCGTGGCGAGGACCACCACGCTCAGCGCGCCGTAAACCGCCACGAAGAGCTTCACGGTTTTCATGGTTGTTCGTCCCTCCTGTTGACTGTTGCGGAGAAGACGCTAGGAAACGCATGGTTTGTGCGGTATGTGGCTGGACGTACGGCAGGGTGGGCCTAGACCCACTTCTGGGGTGAGCTGGGGGGATTCGCAGTCGATGAGGTGCACAGTGGAGCCATCAGGAGGTCATCCAGCAAGGAAGAGAAGCTCATGAGACAGTGGCTCGCCGGCGCCGGCACCGGGTTCGTCCGGGCCTGTGCCGTACTCGCCGTCACCATGCCGATCCCGGCCGTATGGGCCGCCGCCGTGGCGCTGGGCATCTGGTGGGGGCCGGGCAACCCGTGGTCATGGCTGGCCCCGATCATCCTGGTGTGCGGGGGCACGCTCGCCCTGTCCCGCCCGGTGTGCCGGATGTTCCGCTTCCTCGTCGCCCGCTGGACCGGCACCGTCATCCCCGCCGGATACCGGCAACCCGGCCCGGTGACCCGGATGTCCACCGGCTTCTGGTGGAACGGCTTCACCTACGAACGCACCAGCCGCGACGCCCTCATGGACCAGAAGTGGCGCATCAGGTGGCGCGATCCCGCCACGTGGCGTGACCTGCGCTTCACCCTGATCGCGCCGTTCACCGCCGGCCTGACCGCCGCCGTCCCCCCGGTCGCCGCCGCGGCAGCCGTACTCGGGCTCTCGCAACCATCGCCCGCCGCCCGCGTCATCGGCGTGCTCGCCGCGATCGCCGCCGTCGCCACCGCCCCGTACGGCTGGCGGTCCGCCGAGCCCGTCGCCGTACGCTTCCTGCGCCCTTCACCGGCGATGACGCTGGCCGAACGGGTCGACGAGCTGACCGCCCAGCGCGCGGACACGACACTCACCCAGGCCGCCGAGATCCGCCGCATCGAACGCGACCTGCACGACGGCGCCCAAGCCCGCCTGGTCGCCCTCGGCATGTCCCTGGCCACCGCCGAGAAACTCATGGAAACCGACCCAGCCCAGGCCAGGGCGCTCATGCGGGAAGCACGGGCCGGCGCCGCCACCTCCCTGACCGAACTGCGCGACCTGGTCAAGGGCATCAGCCCGCCCGTGCTGAACGAACGCGGCCTCGCCGACGCCGTCCGCGCCCTGGCCCTGGACAGCCCGCTGGAGACCACGGTCACCGCAGACGTACGGCGCCGCCTGGACCCGCCGCTCGAGTCCGCCGCCTACTTCGGCATCGCCGAACTCCTGACCAACGCCGCCAAGCACGCCCACGCGACCCGGGCGCGGATCACCATCACCGACGACGGCACCGGCCTCGTCGTGAACGTCGAGGACAACGGTCAGGGCGGCGCCGACGTGTGCCCCGGCGGCGGACTCGCCGGCCTGCGCCGCCGCCTCGCGGTCTTCGACGGCGCCCTGGAACTCACCAGCCCGCAAGGCGGCCCGACCCACGCCAGAATGGTGCTCCCGTGCGCATCGTCGTAGCCGAAGACCTCTACCTGCTGCGCGACGGCATGATCCGCCTCCTGCAGGCGTACGGCCACGAGGTGGTGGCCACCGCGACCACCGGCCCCGAAACCCTGGCCGCGCTCCTGAAGTGGCGCCCCGACGTCTCCGTCGTCGACGTCCGCATGCCGCCGGCCCAATCCGACGAGGGCCTGCGCGCCGCCTTGGCCGCCCGCCGCGAACTCCCCGGCCTGCCCATCCTCATCTTGTCCCAGCACGTCGAGCAGTTGTATGCCCGCGAACTCCTGTCCGACGGCGCCGGCGGCATCGGCTACTTCCTCAAGGACAGCGTGTTCGACGCCGACCAGTTCATCGACGCCCTAGAACGCGTAGCCACCGGCGGCACCGCCATGGACCCCGCCGTCATCGCCAAACTCCTCGCCAGCGGCTCCTCCCACCGCCGCCTCGACCACCTCACCGAACGCGAACACGCCGTCCTCGCCCTCATGGCCGAGGGCCTGTCCAACCAGGCCATCGGCAGGCGCCTGTTCCTGAGCGAGAGCGCGATCAGCAAGTACACGACCTCGATGTTCGGCAAACTCGACCTCGCCGACGACAACCACACCAACCGCCGCGTCCTGGCCGTCCTGACGTACTTGAACAACCCCTGAAGTACCTGAACCAGAGGTACGGCTCCCGCGGCAGGAGGCACCCTTGCCACCCTGGGAAGCGGACCACCACCCAGGCGCTCCGGTCATGCGCCGGTACGGCGAGGAGACATGCGGCGGTGTCCGGCGCAACGGGCACGGCGGGAAACCCGGGGACCCGTGGGACGGGGTGAACGAAGGGCCGTGACGGCGGGCCATCCGTCCGACGTGAGAAGCGATCCCCCCGACCTGCGCCCGCCCACGACGGCGGGTGGCGGGCGCGGCGGCCACGCCGTAAGAGAAGAAGAGGAAATCAGTGGCGGGCGCGTTCGAGGGCGTCCCAGAAGCCGCGGCGGAGTGCGTGGCGGACCTCGTCGTGCAGGAGGAAGTCGATCGGCAGTGACGACCCCTGCAGCAGCCGCGCCTCCAGGTCGGACGGCATGCGGGGCTTCCTGGCCAGGACCGCCTCCAGCCACAGCGCGGGCGCGTCGCGGGCGACCGATTCGCCGAAGTCGTGTCCTTCCCGATGGGCCGCCTTCACCGCGTCGGCCAGCGTGGTGGCGCCGCCCGTGGCCGCCGGCGCCGGGGTGACGGGGGCGGGCTGCGGGCCGGTGTAGGGGCCGAGTTGCGAGGGCTGGTAGGCCGAGGGCGAGGAGTACTGGCCGGCGGAGGGCTGCTGGGCCTGGATGGGGCCGGTCACCGGGGCCGGGGAAGGGGCCGCCTGCGGGGCGGCGGGCGGCGGCGACGGGGAGGACAGGGGGTCGGGCTGGTAGCCGGTGTACGACGGCAGGGCGGAGGGGCGGCTCGGCGCCGGCGGGGCCGGAGGAGGCGTGGGGGCCGGGCCGTTGGGGGTGGTGGAGGCCGGGGGGAGGGAGGCGGGCGGTGAGGGCTGGAGTGAGGCGTGCGCGGCCTGGCCGTTGCTGACGGGCTGGTGGCCGTTGGTGGCTTCGGTGGAGCCGGTGACCAGGTTGACGTAGGGGCGCAGGTGGCCGCCGCCGATCTCGATGAGGTCGTCGCTCTCCTGGCGCAGCGAGCGGGAGACGGCCCAGCTGCCGTCGGCGGTAATGTGCACGACCGTCACCCGGATGCCGAGGTCCTGGGCGTCGCACACCACCTGGGCGAGGTCCTCGTCGCCGCTGACCACGACGGCGTCGCAGATGGCGCTGTTGCGGGCCAGGGTCATGAGGTCGCGGTGCACCTGGGCGTCCACGCCTTCCCTGCGGCCGGGCCTGATGCGCGACAGGCGGAGCTTGAGGCCGGGGATGTCGGCCAGGGCGTCGTGCTCGGGGGTGCGGCGGCCTTCGACGGTCGCCTCGTACCAGTAGCAGCGCAGCAACGGCAGGCCCGTGCGCTCACGGGACAGGTTGGTCATGAGCTGGAGCAGACCGGGGTAGTCCCAGGAGACGGCTTCGCGATGGCGGGTCCCATGAACGGCCATCGCGCCGTCTGCCAGCAAGTAGCCAGCGTCCACGAACAGCGCGCAGCGATCCACGCGACACCGCCCCTTTCTAGGTGGCCCGACCTTCTGGCCCTGCACCGTCAGAGCCGGACTCGGCGGCCCTTTACCAGGGTAATGAAGCCAATGATCGTGCGAGGGTTAATCCCGACGATTCCGCCCTCGCCCGACGTTACGCCAGAGGATTTACGCAGACCGTACCAGTCTGTCCCGTTCACGGTCACGACCGTGCGCGGACACTCACCGCCGCGACACCAAAGAGCACCGCATCCTGTCTCGTGGTGATGGACAGGCGGGGACGC
Source organism: Nonomuraea typhae (assembly GCF_009760925.1). Classification (GTDB taxonomy): domain Bacteria; phylum Actinomycetota; class Actinomycetes; order Streptosporangiales; family Streptosporangiaceae; genus Nonomuraea; species Nonomuraea typhae. The sequence continues at coordinate 271,663 of NZ_VRLV01000005.1, read as the reverse complement.
GCCCCCAACTCGGCGCCGAAGGTGTCCACGTCGACACCGAACGTGAGCGCCTTGGCCCCGTTGGCGGAGCCGTCGAAGACGTTGCCCGCCGCCCGGTCCCCCGACTCCGGCACCAGCGGCCCGCCGCCCAGCGAGACCTTGTCGCCGGAAAGGTCGGCATCGCCCTCCCAGGTCACCAGATCGACCCGCGCGGGCACCGCCGCCGGGATCAGGCCGCCCAGCGGCACGTCCAGCCGTCCCGCCGTGCCCTCCTCCCCGCCGATCTGCATGGCCGTGTCGAGGACGACCGCCTGGCTGTACGGCTGAGCGGGATCGGTGGCGATGACCACCAGGCTCCACCCGGCATGTGCGGAAATACCCGGTTTCATGGGTGCGTCGGCCGCCCACCACAGTCCCTTCTTCGCGCCACTGCTGACCAGTCCCGTCACGTCGGCGTACGCCTGGTAGGCCGGACCGGCGGGCAGCTCTCGCCGCATCACCTGGTTCGGCCGGACGACCTCGTAGCCCTTGCGCCCCGCGGGGCGGAACTTGATCGGCCCACCGGCCGAGGTGTTCGCCGACCAGTAGAGGCCCGCCCAGACGACCTGCCCGCCCGCGGGTAGTTCGAGGCGGGCGGCGCTGGACGACTTGGTGCCGGGCACGGTGTCGCGGTCGAGCGCCTGCATCGGCCACAGGTCGTTGTCGCGCCGGTTCCCCTGCCTGCGCAGCGCCTCGGCGCACCCCTCGCGGGCAGGCGGGCAGGTGAGCAGCGCGTTGCCGACGGACCTGACGACGACCTTGCCGTCGGTGGCGAAGCGGGCGGGCGCGCCGTCCTCGCGGACGCCGACCGGCGCGACCGCCCGCACCTGGACGCCGCCCGCCTTGATGCGGACCGCGGGCCCGGTGCCCTCGGGCGCCGTCGAGGCCACGCGCACCCGCAGGAAGACCGCGGTCGCGGCGCCGCCTCTGAGCGGACGGCGCACGCACTGGGCGCCGCGCTCGGCCACCTTGCACGACCAGCCGTCCACGGTGCCGACCGGTTCGACCACGGCCGCGGCGGCGCCCCTGCGGCTGCCGGCGATGAGCGTGACGCCTTCCGGCAGGGCGACGGTGGCGGCCAGTTCCTCACTGGCGCCGCGCCCGGCGTTGCGCAGCCGGATGCCGACGATGCCCGGTTGCGCGCGGACCAGCGAGCCCAGCGCGCCGATGGTCGCCGACAGCTTGGCCTTGCCCGGCGGGGAGGTGGCCGGGGTGGGGTCCGGTGTCCTGGACGGCTTCTCCTCGGGCGGAGGCGGCGGCGGCTCGACCACGGGCGGCGACTGCCGGGTGGGGCTGGGCGCCACGGCCACCGGCGGCTTTTTGACCGGCTCCTCCCCCGAGACCAGCAGGAAGGCGGCGACGGCGACCGTGGCCGCCACGCCGCCCGCCGCCGCGGCCTGCTGGCTCTTGGGCGCGCGGCGGATCCAGCCGAGCGCGTGCAGGATCCCGGCCCCGGCGCCGCTCGCCGCACCCGCCTTGGCCAGGGCGGCGACGTATCCGGCGAAGATCGGGCCGACGATGAGCGGGCCGACGATGACGCGCAGGCCGCGGTTGACGTCGACGAGTTCCATGAGCACGGCGTTGCACTCGGCGCAGCCGCCGACGTGGTCGTCGACGGTCTTGGCGTCTCTTCTGGCCAGTCCGCCTCTGACGTAGGCGCCCATCTTGCCGAGCACGGGCCGGCAGGACTGCTGGGGCGAGGCGGCCAGGTGCATCTGCAGGTACGCCTGGCGCAGGCCCTCGCGGGCGCGGTAGGCCAGCGCGGCCACGCCGTTCGCGCTCAGTCCCAGGAGCGGGGCGACGTCGGCGGGCTTGGCGCTCTCGACCTCGGTGTGCCAGAGGACCGCGCGCCACCGGTCGGGCAGCGACAGGAAGGCGCGGGCGATGAGCGACTTCTCCAGCCCGGTGAGGGCGGGGTCGACGAAGGGCACCCCGGGGTCGAACAGCTCGATCTCGCCGGTGCTCACCTGACGGCTCTCGACCCGGCTGCGGTCGTAGACCGTGCGGCGCACGACGGTCAGCAGGTAGGGACGGAATCCGGCGTCGGGGCCGCCGCCGCGGCCCACCAAGTCGAGGATCTTGGTGAAGGACTCGGCGACGACGTCCTCGACGTCGGTTTCGCCGCGCACCAGTTGCCGGGCGAGGGCTCGAGCGGCGACGACGTGGCGTTCGTAGAGCTCGCCGTAGGCGGCGGCATTGCCACCTCTTACCGCTTCGAGTAGATCTGCATCGCTTTGCGGCGATTCGACACTCATAGTGACCTCACGATTACGCGGGGTTGCCCCGCCGAATCATTCCGCATTCCGCGTCATGACTAACCCGAAAGCTCGTCTTTGCCTTTGAAACCCTTCGGAGGACAGATGGACGAGGACAATCCAGGAACGCTGCGCTGGCGCTGGCGCAGGCGGAGCCTGGCCGCCGGCTGGTCGGTTCCCGAGGACTGGTGGACACCGGCGGTGGAGCACACGATCAAGGCCGTGAACAGGGGCCACGACCTGATGCGTGCCTGCGCCGCGCTCGGGGGCGCACGAGCCAGAGCCGGGGTCGGCATCGGCGAGGGCATGACCGACCTCGCCGCGCTCTTCACCACCCTCGGGCTCGGTGAGCCGCCGTACTCCGTCGCGCGATCGTTCGCCGTCGGCTGGACCGAGGCGAGTTTCGCCCCGGTGAACGGGCTCTGCTGCGAGGACCCGTTCACCGGCCTGGCCACCGTGACCTACCTGCGCACCCGGCTGGCCGAGGTCTACCGGGGATCCATGGCCGACCGGCACCGGCTCGTGGTCGCCGAGCCGTACCGGCGGCCGGCCGATCTCGCGGGACGGCTGGCGGCGATGCTCGACCTGGCCACGGCGGCGCGCGAGGCGTTCTCCGGCGACGAGACGCTCGCGCAACTCGCGCCCGCCCGCGTCGGCGCGCTGGCCAGGGCGGGGCCGGCGCTGACCGGGCGGATGGCCCGGCTGGAGTTGTTCCGGGTCTCGGTCAACCGGCTCCCGGAAAGGTTCGAGCAGGCCCTCACTCTGCTGCGAACCCTAAGCTTGGAGACATGACAGATCGCGAGAAGCTGCTTGCCGAGATCAAGAACAAGGCCGTCGTCCACGGCAAGGTCATCCTGTCGTCAGGGCAGGAGGCCGACAGCTACCTCGACCTGCGCCGCATCACCCTCGACGGTACGGCGGCGCCGCTCGTCGGCCGGGTGCTGCTGGAACTCACCGGCGACCTCGACTACGACGCCGTGGGCGGGCTGACGCTGGGCGCCGACCCGGTCGCCGCCGCGATGCTGCACGCCGCCGCCGCCCAGGGGCGCACCCTCGACGCGTTCGTGGTGCGCAAGGCGCAGAAGGTGCACGGGCTGCAGCGCCGCATCGAGGGCCCGGAGGTGAAGGGCCGCCGCGTCCTGGCCCTGGAGGACACCTCGACCACCGGCGGATCGGTCATGACCGCCGTCGAGGCCCTGCGCGAGGAGGGCGCCGAGGTGGTGGCCGTCGTCACCATCGTCGAGCGGGGCGCGGCGCCGCGGCTCGCCGATGAGGGCCTGGAGTACCGCTACGCCTACACGCTGGGCGACTTCGACCTGTGATCAGCCGCTTTTCGCGGTGCTCGGCACAGGGCTTTTCACCAAGCTCTTCACGGTGAACGCCTCGCGCGCGCCCGGCTTGCCCTGGGCGCGCGGCTTCCCGTTCTCGGCCACCCGCACCGTGCCCGCGTCGGAGAGCACCACCGACAGCTCCGGCTCGAAGTAGCTCACCTCTTCGCCCCTGCTCATGTCGCGGTACTGCAGCACGTCGCCGCCCGGCACCCGGACCGTGACCAGCGGGCACGTCTCGGCCACGCACTCGATGCGCACCGTCGGCACCTGGGCGCTGACGGACGGCACGGCCGAGGTGCGCTCGGCGACGGGCTCCGGCGTGTCGAGCGAGCTGAGCAGGGCTCGCGCCCCGATCACGACCAGCACGACCAGGAGCGCGACCGCGAGCGCGGCGAGCCCGAGCCTGGCGAGGCCCATCGGGTCAGTCCTGTGACGTCCCACACACCGGAGCGTACCCGTTGGTAACCTCAGTTTCCCTTTACGGCTTCATGTCGACCCTGTGGTGCTTGCCGTTCGGCTCCGGCAGCGCCTTGGCCGCACGGCGGCTCTTGATCACCTCGACGAAGATCGGGATCAGGGAGATGAGGACGATGAGGAAGACGCCGGGCAGGATGTAGCGGTCGATCTGCTTGGGGTCGACGCGGCTGCCCAGGAAGTAGCCGAGCAGGATCAGGCCCTCGGTCCAGACCACGCCGCCGATGACGTTCCACAGGAAGAACCGCCGCGGGCTCATCTCCAGCACCCCGGCGACCGGGTTCATGAACGTGCGCACGATCGGCACGAACCTGGCCAGCACCACCGCCCTGGCCGGGCCGAACTTCTCGAAGAACTCCTCCGCCCGGAGCACGTGCTCCTTCTTGAAGAGCTTGGAATCTGGCTTGTCGAACATCCGGCGGCCGAACTTCGCGCCGAGGAAATGGCCGAGCTGAGCCCCGGCGATCGCGCACAGCGGCGTCCCGATCAGCAGGACCGGCAGGGAGATCGGCTCGATGCCCATGCCGACGGCTACCGAGGCCGAGCTGAAGATCCCCGCGGCCACCAGCAAGGAGTCGCCGGGCAGGAAGAAACCAAGCAGCAGGCCGGTCTCGGCAAAGATGATCGCCAGCACGCCGACCGTGGCGAAGGCCCCGAGGATGGTGAGCCACCATGTCGGGTCCAGGAGGTTGAGAAGCCAGTCCACCTAACGAGGGTACCGGCCCGTGTCACTACCACGCGGGTGAAGGAGCCGGGATACTGGGCACGCGACGCCGAACGTTACAGGAGATGCATCATGCCTATCGCCACCCCAGAGGTCTACGCACAGATGCTCGACCGGGCCAAAGCAGGCGGATTCGCCTACCCGGCGATCAACGTGACCTCGTCTCAGACCTTGAACGCCGCCCTGCGCGGCTTCGCCGAGGCCGAGAGCGACGGCATCGTCCAGGTGTCCACCGGCGGCGCGGAGTTCCTATCCGGCGCGTCCGTCAAGGACATGGTGATCGGTGCGACCGCTCTCGCGGAGTACGCCCGGGTCGTGGCCGCCAAGTACCCGGTGACCATCGCCCTGCACACGGACCACTGCCCGAAGGACAAGCTCGACGGATTCATGCGCCCGCTGGTCGACATCTCCCTGGAGCGCGTCTCCAAGGGCCAGGACCCGCTGTTCCAGTCGCACATGTGGGACGGCTCCGCCGTACCTCTGGAGGAGAACCTCGAGATCGCCAAGGAACTCCTCGACAAGTGCCGCCGCGCCAACATCGTCATGGAGATGGAGATCGGCGTCGTCGGCGGCGAGGAGGACGGCGTCGTCGGCGAGATCAACGAGAAGCTCTACACCACGGCCGAGGACGCGCTGGCCACGGCCGAGGCGGTCGGCATCGGTGAGCAGGGCCGCTACCTTCTGGCGGCGACGTTCGGCAACGTGCACGGCGTCTACAAGCCGGGGCACGTCAAGCTGCGCCCGCCGGTGCTCAAGGAGATCCAGGACGCGGTCGGCGCCAAGTACGGCAAGGACAAGCCGTTCGACCTGGTCTTCCACGGCGGCTCCGGGTCGGCGCTGGAGGAGATCCACGAGGCGATCTCCTACGGCGTGATCAAGATGAACATCGACACCGACACGCAGTACGCCTACACCCGCCCGATCGCCGCGCACATGTTCACCAACTACGACGGCGTGCTCAAGGTCGACGGCGACGTCGGCAACAAGAAGGTCTACGACCCGCGTTCCTACGGCAAGACCGCCGAAGCCTCCATGGCCGCCCGCATCACCCAGGCGTGCCAGGACCTGAAGTCGGCCGGCACGAAGATCGCCTAGTCATCCGGGTGGCCCGGCGGGTATGACTGTTTGTATGGAAAACCTTCTCGCCGGGCCGCCCCCGACCCTTCTGCCGGATCTGCCCGAGGCCCGCGAGGCACTCGAGTCCGGCGTCAAGCCGTCCGACGTCGCCGCGCGCTTTCCCGCCTACCCGGGAGCGTGGGCGGCGCTCGCGGAGGAGTACTTCGCGCAGGGCCACGCCGTGACCAGCTACGCCTTCGCCCGCACCGGCTACCACCGCGGCCTCGACCAGCTGCGCCGCAACGGCTGGAAGGGACATGGGCCGATCCCGTGGGAGCACGAGGCGAACCGCGGCTTCCTGCGCTGCCTGTACTCCCTGGCCAGGGCCGCGCAGTCGATCGGCGAGAAGGACGAGGCCGAGCGCTGCATCCAGTTCCTCAAGGACAGCGACCCGGCGGCTTACGACGCGCTGGCCAAGTGAGCCTTGGGGACGAATAACCCAATCGGGTAGTCTCGCTACGCAAGAGCCCCTGTCGCTGTTGCGCCAGGGGTTTTTTCCTTTGTTGTTTTGGAGTTAACCATGCCGGCTGTCGTTGTCTTGGGTGCCCAGTGGGGCGATGAAGGCAAGGGAAAGGCCACTGACCTGCTCGGCGACGCCGTTGAGTATGTCGTCCGCTACCAGGGCGGCAACAACGCGGGCCACACGATCGTCATCGGCGACCAGAAGTACGCGCTGCACCTGGTGCCCACGGGCATCCTGTCGCCCAACGTCGTGCCCGTCATCGGCAACGGCGTGGTGATCGACCCGGGCGTGCTCCTGGAGGAGATCGACGCCCTGGCCGAGCGGGGCGTGTCCGCGGACAAGCTGCTGATCTCGGCGAACGCGCACCTGATCATGCCCCACCACAAGGCCCTGGACAAAGTGAGCGAGCGCTACCTGGGCAAGGCCAAGATCGGCACCACCGGGCGGGGCATCGGCCCGGCCTACGGCGACAAGATCTACCGGGTCGGCATCCGGGTCCAGGACCTGCTCGACCCCGGCATCCTGGCGCAGAAGATCGAGGTCGCGCTCAACGAGAAGAACCAGATCCTCACCAAGATCTACAACCGGCGCGGGCTCGACCACGCCCAGGTCCTGGAGGAGTACCTCGGGTACGCGGAACGCCTCAAGCCACACATCGCCGACACCTCGCTCGTGCTCGCGCGCGCGCTGGACGACGGCAAGTTCGTGCTGCTGGAAGGCGGCCAGGGAACGCTGCTGGACATCGACCACGGCACCTACCCCTTCGTGACCTCCTCCTCCCCGACCAGCGGCGGCGCCTGCGCGGGCGCCGGCATCCCGCCGCACCGGCTGACGAAGGTCATCGGCATCCTCAAGGCGTACACGACCCGCGTCGGCTCGGGACCGTTCCCGACCGAGCTCGACAACGAGATGGGCGAGTGGCTGCGCACCACCGGCGGCGAGTACGGCGTCACCACCGGCCGCAACCGCCGCACCGGCTGGTTCGACGCCGTCATCGCCCGCTACGCCACCCGGATCAACGGCGTCACCGACTTCTTCCTCACCAAGCTCGACGTGCTGTCCGGGCTGGAGCGCATCCCGGTCTGCGTGGCCTACGACGTGGACGGCACCCGCCACGACGAGATCCCGATGACCCAGACCGACTTCCACCACGCCAAGCCGATCTACGAGGAGTTCCCCGGCTGGCAGGAGGACATCTCGGGGGCCAAGTCGTTCGACGACCTGCCGCCGAACGCCCAGGCGTACGTGCGGACGCTGGAGGAGATGAGCGGGGCCCCCATCTCCGCCATCGGCGTCGGCCCGGGCCGCGACCAGACCATCTCCCTGCGCTCCCTGGTCTGAACGTGTGGCGGGCCGGGGAAGATCCCCGGCCCGCCCCTTCAAGATCGGCCGAGCGCCTTCCCGGCGGCCGCCCGGATCCGCTCCACGTCCCCCCGTTCGGCCGGAGGCAGGGGCGCGCCCACCGACTCCCGCAGCTCGGCCGCCTCCTCCAGGAGCCGCAGCGCCTCCTCGGGAAGCCCGTCGAGCACCGCCACCCCCGCCAGCCCTTCCCGCGCGAGCGCCACCGACCGGGGATCCCCGAGCTCCCGCGCCGCCCTCAGCCCCTCCTCGTGCAGTTCCCTCGCACGTACGGCCCGGCCACGCAGCTCGGCCACGAACCCGAGCTCCGCCAGAATCAGCGTCACCCCGTAGAAGGGCACCCCGTAGTCGGCCGCCAGCCGCCGGTTCCACTCCAGTGAGGCCAGGAACAGCCGCTCGGCCTCATCCAGGTCCCCGGCCCGGCGAGCGGCCAATCCAAGCCCGACCCGGGCGAACTCCTCGGCGAACCGGTTCGACTGCTCGGCCGCCAGCCGCATGCCCCGCTCATGGAACTCCCGTGAGCGCCCCAGGTCCCCGGTGAGCAGCGCGATCCGCCCCAGGCTGGACAGCCGGTAGGAGGCGTCCGTCCACAGCCGCAGGTCCTCCGCGATCCGCAGCCCCTCGCGGTGCAGGGCCCCGGCCCGCGCGTAGTCGCCGGTGATCTCGGCCAGGTAGCCGAGCTGGTCGTTGGCCTGCATCCGGCCCCACTGGTCACCGAGGTCGGTGAAGATGTCCAGGCTCTCGGTCCCGCTGCGCTCGGCCAGGGCGAGGTCCCCCTGGAAGATGGCCAGCTTGGCCCGCCCCATGAGCGCCGCCGCCTCCCCCCACCGGTCCCCCGAGGCCCGGAACCCGGCCAGCACGCCGGTGAGCAGCGGCTCGGCCCTGCCCACGTCCCCCAGCCCCAGGTAAGCGTGCGCGGTGAACCACACCTGCCGGTCATTTCCCGAAATTTCCTGGTACGGCAGGCCCAGCAGCATGGCGAACCCGGGCTCCCAACCCGTCCCCGCCGTCAGCCGATGCGCCTCGGTGTGACGGCCCCGCAGGTACAGGTACCAGGCCAGCCGGTCACCGGTGTCCACGGCCCGCAGGTTCAGCATCTCGTCATCGAGCCTGGCCAGCCATTCACGCTGGGCATGGCCGTACAACTGGGGCCGGGCCCGCTCCGCCAGGTCGGCATAGTAGGCGTCGCGCCGGGCGAACAGGGGATCGTCCGGCGTCAGCCGTTCCAGGCAGTAGGCGGCGATGCTCTCCAGCAGCCGGTAGCGCGGCGGCTCGGCCACCACCATCGACCGGTTGACGAGCTGGTCCACAAGCTCGACGGGCACGCCCGCGGCCTCCGGCGTGCACCCGCCGGGATGAACGGCCAGGGCGCCGAGCGCCCGCTGCTGCGCCTGGGTCAGCTGCTCCCAGCTCCAGTCGATCACCGCGCGAAGCGTGCGCTGCCGGGCGGGCAGCCCGCGCATGGTTCCCCCGAGCAGCCGGAACCGATCGTCCAGATGCTCGGCCACCCCCCGCACCCCAAGAGCCCGGACCCGGGCCGCGGCCAGCTCCAACGCCAGCGGCAGCCCGTCCAGGCGCCGGCAGATCGCCTCGGCGTACGGGGTGGCGGCGGCGTCCAGCCCGACCCCGGCCCTGGCGGCGAACAGGCTCAGCGCGTACGGCGCGGCCAACGGCGCCACCGTGTACACCGACTCGCCCGGGATGGCCAGCGGCTCCTGGCTGGTGGCCAGGATCGTGAGCCCCGGAGCGGCACGCAGGAGCAGCCCGGCCAGCTCGGCGACCGGCTCGACGAGATGCTCACAGTTGTCCAGGATCAGCAGGAGCTCACGCCCGCGAAGGGCGTCGGCCAGCCGCTGCGGCAACCCGGCACCGGGCATCCCGGCCCGGGCAGCCACCTCGTCCCGAACCCCGACCGCCTCGGCCACCACCTCGGCCACCCCAACCAGCCCCGCGAAGCCCACCGGCCCGGCCCCAGGCACCTCACGACCCGCCGAACCCGCAGAACCCGCCGAACCCGCAGAACCCGCAGAACCCGTCGAACCCGTCGAACCCGCAGAACCCGTCGAACCCGTCGAACCCGCCGAGCCGCCCAGACCCACCCCGGCCAGCTCCACCAGCCAGGCGTCGTCCCGCCCCTCGGCCGCGGCGAGCGCCAGCCGCGTCTTCCCGACCCCGCCCGGCCCCGTCAGCGTGACCAGCCGCCCGCCCGCGAGCAGCGCCCCCACCTCGGCCAGGGCGTCATCCCGCCCGACCAGCCCGGTGAGCGGCGCGGGCAGATTGCCGCGCGGCCGAGCAGAGGAGGTGGCGGGTGCGGGTACCGGTGCCAGGGCGGGGTCCTGGCGCAGGATCGCCCGGTGCAGCGAGACCAGTTCGGGCCCGGGGTCGACCCCAAGCTCCTCGGCCAGCCGTTCCCGCAACGCGGCGTACCCGGCCAGCGCCTCCGTCTGCCGCCCCGACCGGTAGAGCGCACGCAGGTGAACCGCCCGCAGCCGTTCCCTCAGCGGATGCTCGTCCACCGGTTCCGACAGCTCGTCGGCCAGCCGGGTGTGCTCGCCCAGGGCCAGCCGTACCTCGGCGTGTTCTTCGAGTGCGGTCAGCCGCTGCTCGTCCAGGCGGGCGGCGGCGGGCCGAATGAACTCCGCGTCGGCGAAGTCGGCGTAGGCGGGCCCGCGCCAGAGGGACAGGGCGTCGGACAGCAGCCCGGCCCGCGTGCCGAGGTCGTCCGCCTCGTGGGCGCGGGCGAGCAGCCGGGCGAACCGCACGGAGTCCACATCGGGAGCGTGCAACACGTAGCCGGCCGGTTCGTAGCGGACGAGGTCCCGGCCGACGACCCGCCGGAGCTGCGAGATCTTGGTCTGCAGGGTGTTGGCCGGGTTCCCCGGCGGGTCCTCGCCCCACAGGTCGTCGGCCAGCCGGTCGGCGGAGACCGGCCGCCCCTCGTGAACGAGCAGATCGGCCAGCAGCGCCCGCACCTTCAGCTCGGGCACCCGGACGGGCGAGCCGTCCTCCGCCCACACCGAAAGCGCCCCAAGAACACCAAATCGCACCAGGTCACGCTACCCCCAGCGGACCCCCAGCCGTTCGTGCGCGCCGCCGCGCACAGTGGGTCCCGCGACAAGGAGAGGAGGCGCCGGGATGCGAGTGGCGATCATCATCGGCAGCGTGCGGCAGGGGCGGTTCGGCCCCACGGCCGCCCGCTGGATCCAGGAGCGGGCCGTACGGCGCGGCGATCTGGACGTCGACGTCATCGACCTGGCCGAGGCATGGCTGCCGGCCGTGCTGACCGACGCGTGCGTGCCGCCGGCCGTACGGGATCTGCGGCCGTGGCTCGCGCAGGCGGAGGCGTTCGTGATCGTCACGCCCGAGTACAACCGGAGCTTCCCCGCCTCGCTCAAGAACGCCATCGACTGGTACCGCGACGAGTGGCGGGGCAAGCCCGTCGCCTTCGTCGCCTACGGCGGGGAGTCCGGCGGACGGCACGCGGTGGAGCAGCTCCGCCCGGTCTTCGCCTACCTCGGCGCGCTGCACGCCGGCGAGCCCGTGCTCTTCCGCCACCACGAAACCCCGTCCGACCTCGATGCGGAACGACTGCTCGACTCTTTGAAGGAGACCTCATGAACCGCGAGATCCGCCTGGCCGCCCGCCCCTCCGGCGAGCCGGCCCTGAGCGACTTCGACCTGGCCGCCACCCCCGTCCCGCAGCTCGGGGACGGCCAGGTGCTGGTGCGCAACACGTGGATGTCCGTGGACCCGTACATGCGGGGCCGGATGGACGACAAGGAGTCCTACATCCCGCCCTTCGAGATCGGCCGGCCGCTGGACGGCTCCGCGGTGGGCGAGGTGGTGGCCTCCCGTGCCCGGGAGATCCCGGTCGGCGCGACGGTCGTGCACTTCGCGGGCTGGCGGGAGTACGCGGCGGTGGACGCGCCGCACGCTACCGTCGTGGATCCGTCCCTGGCCCCCGCGGAGGTCTATCTCGGGGTCCTGGGCACCACGGGGCTGACGGCCTACGCCTCGCTCACCGACGTGGCTCCGGTACGGCAGGGCGACACGGTCTTCGTCTCGGCGGCAGCCGGGGCGGTGGGCAGCGTGGCCGGGCAACTGGCCAGGAAGCTGGGCGCGGCCCGGGTGATCGGCTCGGCGGGCGGCCCGGTGAAGGGCGGGAAGCTGGTGACGGACTTCGGCTACGACGTGGCGATCGACTACCGGGCGGGCTCGGTGGCCGAGCAGTTGCGCGCGGCGGCGCCGGACGGGATCGACGTCTACCTGGACAGCGTGGGCGGCGACCACCTGGTGGCGGCCATCGACGCGCTCAACGTGGGCGGCCGGATCGCCATGGTGGGCGCGATCAGCGCCTACAACGCGACCGAGCCGGTGCCCGGCCCGGCCAACCTGTTCACGCTGGCGGCCAAGAACGCCACGCTGCGCGGCATGCTGATCAACTACTACCTCCACCTGTTCCCGGAGTGGATCGGCAAGGCGGCGGGCTGGCTGGCCGACGGCTCGCTGCGGGCGGAGACGACGGTGGCCGAGGGCCTGGAGCGGGCGCCCCAGGCGTTCCTGGACGTCCTCAGCGGCGGAAACGTCGGCAAGATGCTGGTCAAGCTGTAGTGCCGCGGTCAGGTGGCGACGACGGCGGGGGTCACGACGGTGTGCTGCTGCCAGCCGAGCGTGGTGTAGAGGGCCTTGCCGTCGGCGGTGGCCAGCAGGACGCCGGTCGTGGCGCCCCGCTCGGCCGCCGCCGTGGACAGGGCCGTCATCACGACGCTGCCGAGCCCGCGGCGGCGGTGCGCGGCGGCGGTCTCGACCTTGTCGACCACGCCGGTGGCGCCGGTGAGGGCGATCTGCCCGCGGGCGGCCATCTCGCCGTCGGCGGTCAGCAGGCGGGCGGTGACGACCTGGCCGCGCTGGATGACGGCGAGCGTGTAGCCGTCGGGCGCCGTCGCCCGGGTACGGCGCAGCGGCGCGGTCATCATGAACTCGGGCTGCTGGACCGCCCAGGCAGGGGTGAGCGAGGGCGTCACCTGCTCGGCCGGCGCGCACACCTTGAGCCAGGTGCCCGGGGTGTCGAGGGTCCCGGCGAGGTGGCGCAGGACGGCCGGTGATGCGTCGGGAAGGATGTGGCGGACCAGGTGCCCGGGGAGACCGACGTCGACGCGGAGCCCCCAGAACTCCTCGACCGGCGGTTGTGTATCGCGTGACACGGCCCAGCCCCGTACCCAGGCGCGTACGATGTCTACGCTCATGACAGACCAGCTTAGGACGATATATCCACTTATCTCCTCCCAATTATTCGGGTGCGAGCAATCTCACCGGAGCGGCGTGGCATCCCTGACCAGCGGCACCCGGACGGTATGGTCCCCGGTGTGCGCGCCGAGATTCATGGACACCGGGGAGCGAGGGGCCTCTGGCCCGAGAACACGCTGCCGGGACTCAGCAACACCATGCGACTCGGGGTTCACGCCCTGGAGTTCGACGTGGCCCTCACCGCCGACCGCCGCCTGGTCCTCACCCACGATCTGACCGTCTCCGCCGTGACCAGCGCCGACACCCGGCCACTCGTCGACGGCGACATCGACTTCCCGTACGTGGGCAAGCCCATCAACGCCCTGACCCTGGCCCAGCTCCGCATGCTCGACGTGGGCGTACGGCTGCCGCGCCACCCCGACGACCCGTTCGCCCTGACCCAGAAGGCCGTCCCCGACACCAGGATGCCGACGCTGGGCTCCGTCCTCGGCCTGGTCAACGCCTACGACGCCGACGGCGTCCGGCTGCACGTGGAGCTGAAGTCCAACCCGACCCGCCCCGAGCTCACGCCCGACCCGGAGATGTTCACCGACCTGGTGCTCGACGAGCTCGAACGGCACGGCCGGCTGAACAACGCGGCGATCCTGAGCTTCGACTGGCGCATCATCGCCCGCGCCGCCGAGAAGGCCCCAGGCACGCGGCGCTTCGCGCTCATCGAGCTCGACACCCTCCACTGGCACGGCTGCCTGGGCGACGGCGTCCCGGCCACCGCCGCGGCGGCCGGCGCCACCACGCTCTCCCCCGAGCACGTGATGGTGGACGAGAAGCTGATGGCGCAGTGCGCGGAGGCGGGGCTGGACGTGGCGGTCTGGACGGTCAACGACACCGCCCTGGCCGCGCGCATGCTCGACCTGGGGGTGGCAGGCGTGGTCACCGACTACCCCGACAGGATGCGGGAGTTGTGGGCCGAGCGCGGCCTGGACCTGCCTGAGCCGGTGCGGCCGCTCAGGCCCGTCAGCGTCTGAAGCCGCTCAAGGCGGCTGGAGCGCCCGGAGTCTAGAGCCAGCCGTTGCGGCGGAAGCCGCGCCAGAGCAACGTGCAGGCCACGAGCATGAGGGTCACGATGGCGGGGTAGCCCCAGACCTGGTCGGAACCCGGCAGGAAGTCGAAGTTCATGCCGTAGATCCCCGCGATCATCGTGGGGACGGTCAGGATGGCCACCCACGAGGAGATCTTGCGCATGTCCTCGTTGGCGAGGGTGTTGGAGCGCGCGAGGGCGGCCTGGAGGATGGAGTTGGCCAGTTCGTTGGAGGACTCCACCTGCTCGCACACGCGGGCGAGGTGGTCGCTGACGTCGCGGAAGTACTCACGCATCTCCGAGGGGATCACCCGCCGCTGGGGCAGCGCCGCCATGGGCGCCTGCAGCGGGGTGACCGCCCGCTTCATCTCCAGCATCTCCCGCTTGAGCTGGTAGATCCGGTTGATGTCGCGGGAGCTGACGTCGGCGAAGACGGCGGCCTCGACCTCTTCCAGCTCCAGGTGCATGAGGTCGGCGACCTGAAGGTAGCGGTCCACGACGTAGTCGGAGATGGCGTGCACGACTCCGGCCGGGCCCCGCTCCATGAGGTCGGGGCGGTCCTCCAGCTTCTCGCGCACCTCGGTCAGCGGGCAGTGCTCGCCGTGCCGTACGGTCACCACGAAGTCCGCGCCGAGGAAGACCATGATCTCGCCGGTGGCGATGATCTCGCTGGTGGCGGTCAGCTCGTCGTGGTCCAGGTAGGCGATGGTCTTGAGCACCAGGAACAGCGTGTCGCCGTAGCGCTCCACCTTGGGCCGCTGGTGCGCCTTGACGGCGTCCTCGACGGCCAGCGGGTGCAGGCCGAAGACCTCGGCCAGCCACTCGACCTCGGGGGCCTCGGGCTCGTGCAGGCCGACCCAGACGAACGCGTTGGCATCGGTCTTGTTGTGCTCGCGAACCAGCTCGAGGGATTCGACGATGCCGGGGGCGGCGACCTTCTTGCCCCCTATGTAGGCGCCGTACTCGACGAGGGAGTCCACCGGCGCCACGCAGTCCTGGCGCACGGGCTTAGGAAGCTGGCGCGCGGAGTGCGGGGGCACGGCGGGGTGGCGGTTGATGCGACGGAAAAGGGTGGACGAGCGCATGGCAGTCCCTTTCCGCCCGACCTGGGCCGGTCCACGCGCAGTGAAGTGTCACCTCAATCAAAGAAGGCGTGGAGGCACGATCAGGCTGCCGGATTGGAGTGGTCGAGGGTATGTACGGCGTACGTGTGTGAGCACGTACTGCTGGGATCACCAGGTTTCATCCCGGACCACCTCCAATCACAAGAGACGCCGCAAAGCCGCCCTAACTTACCACACAGGGGTCAACCCAGCTGACGATACTCGCCAACCAGCCACGAGAACCGGCAGAACTCCACAAAAGTTCACCATGCGCACCCCCAGGAACCGCCCAGCGCGGTCAAGGCCCGGCGGGCCTGGGACAATGGCGGGGTGCGCGTTCTAGTCATCGGCTCCGGCGGGCGCGAGCACGCCCTGTGCCGCGCCCTCAGCCTTGATCCCCAGGTCAGCGAACTCCACTGCGCCCCCGGCAACGCGGGCATCCGGGAGATCGCCACGACCCACCCCGTCGTCGCGACCGATCCCGCCGCCGTCACCGAGCTGGCCCGCGCCCTGGGCGCCGAGCTGGTCGTGATCGGGCCCGAGGCGCCGCTGGTGGCCGGCGTGGCCGACGCGATAAGGGCCGCCGGAATACCGGTCTTCGGCCCGTCGGGCGAGGCCGCGATGCTCGAAGGCTCCAAAGCCTTCGCCAAGGAGATCATGGCCGCCGCCGGGGTGCCCACCGCCCGGTCGCGCACGTGCGCCACCCCCGAGGAGGCCGCGGCCGCGCTGGCCGAGTTCGGCGCCCCCTACGTGGTCAAGGACGACGGGCTGGCCGCGGGCAAGGGCGTGGTGGTGACCGGCTCGCTGGAGACGGCGCTGGCGCACGCGGCCTCCTGCGAGCGCGTGGTGATCGAGGAGTACCTCGACGGGCCCGAGGTCTCGCTGTTCGCGCTGTGCGACGGGACGAGCGCGGTCGCGCTGCGGCCCGCCCAGGACTTCAAGCGCGCCTACGACGGCGACGAGGGCCCCAACACCGGCGGCATGGGCGCCTACACGCCGCTGCCCTGGGCGCCGGACGACCTGGCCGACCAGGTCATGCGCGAGGTGGTCCAGCCGACGATCGCCGAACTCGGCCGGCGCGGCCTGCCGTACCAGGGAGTGCTCTACGTCGGGCTGGCGCTGACGAGCAAGGGGCCGAAGGTCATCGAGTTCAACGCGCGCTTCGGCGACCCCGAGACCCAGGTGCTGCTCGACCGGCTGGCCACGCCGCTGGCGGGGCTGCTGCTGAGCTGCGCGAACGGGACGCTGCACGGCGAGCTCGAATGGCGCGAGGGCGCGGCGGTGACCGTGGTGATCGCCGCGGAGAACTACCCGGACACGCCGGTCAAGGGCGATGTGATCACCGGCCTGGAGCCGACGGAGAACGCCTACGTGATCCACGCCGGGACCACGCTCGTGGACGGGCGGGTGGTCTCCGACGGCGGCCGGGTGCTCAGCGTGGTCGGCACCGGCCCCGACCAGGCCACGGCCAGGGCCAACGCCTACGACCTGGTCGCCCGCGTGAAGCTGCGCGGCTCCCACTACAGGACGGACATCGCCCGATGAAGCACGTTCACTCCGGCAAGGTACGCGACCTCTACCTCACCGACGAGGGCATGCTGATGATGGTCGCCTCCGACCGCATCTCGGCCTTCGACTACATCCTCGAATCCGAGATCCCGGACAAGGGCGCGATCCTGACCCAGCTGTCGCTGTGGTGGTTCGACCAGCTCAAGGACGTCGTCCCGCACCATGTGGTGAGCCACGGCCCCAACACCCGCAGCGTGGTGTGCAAGTCGCTGCGGATGGTGCCGGTCGAGTGCGTGGCGCGCGGCTACCTCACCGGCGCGGGCCTGCTCGACTACCAGCGCACGGGCGCGGTCTCCGGCGTACGGCTGCCGCCCGGCCTGGTGGACGGCGACCGGCTGCCCGAGCCGATCTTCACGCCCACGACCAAGGCGCCGGTCGGCGAGCACGACGAGCCGATCACCTTCGACCAGGTCGTCGAGGAGGTCGGCCGGGAGACCGCCGAGGAACTCCGCCGGATCACGCTGGCCGTCTACACCCGAGGCGCGGAGATCGCCCGCGAGCGCGGCATCATCCTGGCCGACACCAAGATCGAACTCGGCTGGGACGCCGACGGCGAACTGACGCTGGCCGACGAAGTCCTGACTCCCGACTCTTCCCGTTTTTGGCCGGCCGCAGAATGGCAGCCAGGCAGACCTCAACCATCCTTTGACAAGCAGTATGTCCGAGATTGGCTAACGTCACCCGATTCGAGTTGGGACAAATCCTCAGGAAACCCGCCCCCACCACTTCCGGAGGAAGTCGTCAATCGAACCAGAGCGCGTTATCTCGAGGCATACGAGCGGCTCACTGGTACGCCTTTTAGCGGGTGATTCGGCCGGGGCACGCGTGGTTAGCGGCTACTGTTGGCCCGTTCGAGCCCGACCGATAACTTCCGAGGAGCCGCACGGATGGTCCGATACCGCGTGCGCGGTGGCAACGCTTTGCGTGGAACCGCCTTCATCCAGGGCGCGAAGAACGCCGTGCTGCCGATGATCGGTGCGGCCCTTCTCGCCTCCAAGGGCCGCACGGTCCTGCGCAACGTCCCGATCATCGAGGACGTACGGCGGGCCGTCGAGCTCGCGCAGGCCATCGGCGCCTACGTCGAGCTGCACGAGGCCGAGCGCACCCTGGTCATCGACGCCTCCCGGCTCACCAGCCCGGTGCTGCCCGCCGAGATCGCCCGGCGCTTCCGCGGCTCGGTGCTGTTCACCCCCGCCCTCCTCCACCGGCTGGGCGAGGCCATCGTCGAGGGCGTCGGCGGCTGCAACCTGGGCAGCCGCAACCTCGACTTCCACTACCTGGGCTACAAGCGCCTGGGCGCCATCGTGGACGAGGGCGAGACCGTCATCCACGTCAAAGCCTCCGGCCTGGCCGGCGCCACGCTGTACCTCGACACGCCCTCGCACACCGGCACCGAGAACCTCATCATGGCCGCCGCCCTGGCCAAGGGCGTCACCGTGATCGAGAACGCGGCGCTGGAGCCCGAGGTGCTCGACGTCATCGACATGCTCACCAAGATGGGCGCGAAGATCCGCGGCGGCGGCACCGGCTTCATCACCGTCGAGGGCGTCGAGCACCTGCACGCCGTCGAGCACACGGTCATGCCCGACCGGCTCGACGCGGGCGTCTTCGCCATGGCGGCCGCGCTCACCGGCGGTGAGCTCAGCCTCGTCGGCACCGGCCTCGACCTGGGCGTCGTCCGCTACAAGCTGGAGCAGATGGGCGTCGAGTTCGCCAAGCAGGGCGCCGTGCTGCACGTGCGCTGCGACCGGCAGCCGCTGCGGCCCATCAACATCATCACCGACACGTACCCGGGCTTCGCCACCGACCTGCAGTCGCCGATGATGACCGTGGCCTGCCTGGCCGACGGCGTGAGCTACATCCACGAGCGCATCTTCGACGGCCGCTTCGCGCTGGCCGGCGAGCTCAACAAGATGGGGGCCGACGTCGAGGTCGAGGGCAGCCGGGCCATCGTGCGCGGCGCCACCCCGCTCAGCGGGGCCCACGTGACGGCGCACGACCTGCGTTCCGGCATCGCTCTGGTACTTGCGGGCCTGGCCGCAAAGGGCGAGACGGTCATCGAGTCCGGATACCTCATCGACCGGGGTCACGCCCATCTCGCCGAGCGAATGCGGGCCCTGGGAGCGGACATTACGCGAGAGATTTCAGGACGCTGAAATAGCCTGTGAAATACGCTATGAGCTGCTGAAACAGCGCCCCGGGCGGTCAACCAGAACGGCTTTCCGGAAAAGTCGGGCGTGACATTACGGCCCCCGCGAGCGATCGTTCCAAAAGAGAGCACTGCAACGGACGGCAGGATGGGACGAACATTGGTCGAGAGGGCCGAAGAAACTCCCCGAGTGTCACGCCCGGGCGCCATGACACCGGATCTGACCATTGGCGTGGTCGGCCCGCACGATCTGGTCGAGCGGGTCATGCTGATGGGTCATGCAGCTGCGCCCTTGCCGTGCCGCTTGGTGGCCGCCGCCTACAGAGATGAGCAGGAGGCGCCTGACAAGGTGACACGGCTGGGTCCCGGTGTGGACGCGTGCCTGTTCGCCAGCCCGGTCCCTTACGACCTGGCCCGGCGATCAGGCGTGCTGACCATGCCGGCGACCTACGTACAACTGGGCGGCAGCGCGTTGGTCGCGGCACTGGCGAAGGCGGCGCTGGACACTCGGATCGACCCCAAGCGGGTCAGCATCGACGTGGTCTCACGGGCCGAGGTTGAAGAGGCCTATACCGATTTGGGTATTCCGGCCACGGATGTGCACAGCCGCGACGAGCCCGGGGCCACCGGGACGATCGCGGCCTACCACGAGCGCCTACTGCGCCAGGGTGCCAGCACAGGCGCCCTGACCTGCCTGCCCTCGGTGGCCGAACGCCTGCAGACAGCGGGCGTCCCGGTCATCAGGATCAGGCCGACCTCAGGAGCCGTGCGCACCGCGCTGCACACGGCCGCACTCCTCGGCGCGCACCACCGGCTGGAGGAGTCACAACTAACGGTGGTGCTGGTGGAGGTGCCTACGCTGCGCGAACCCGTGCGGCGCGCGGCACCCCGCTATTGGCGCGACGAACTACGCCTGTCTCTGCACCGGCTGCTGGTCCAGGAAGCCAACCGGATCAACGCCACCGTGTGGCCGATCGACGATCACGCCTACCTGGTCACCGCGACCAGAGGCTCGATCACGGCCGCGACGGACGGGTTCAGGGTGCTGCCGTTCGCCTCCAGGATCCGCGAGGAGCTGGGGCTGGCGGTAGAGGTGGGCGTCGGGATGGGGCGCACCACGCACGACGCCGAGTCGCACGCCAGGGCCGCCCTGGCGCGCACGCAGGCGGGCAAGCAGGCACAGGGATTCGCCGTGGACCGCGAGGGCCGCGCGCTCATCCCCGCGCCCAGGATGCCGCCGCAGGGATCCACCACGCTCAAACCCAAGGGCGTGGAGGTTCTGGCGCGGCTGGCGGCCAAGCTGGAGGGCGGAGACACGGTGGTGGACGCGGAGGGGGCCGGGCGCATGCTCGGAGTCACGCCGCGTACCGCCCGGCGGTTGCTGCGCACGTTGGTTGACGAGGGGCTCGCGTGGCCGCTTCCGCCCAACCGCACTCCACAGCCTGGCCGTCCCCGCCAGCTGTATCGGCTGATCGTGGAGAAGCTCGGTCCCCGCTGAACGGTCCGCCGTCCCCCCTTCCCCCATGATGCGGACGGCGGACCCCCACTCTTCTCTTCGATGGGGGTGTTGTTTCGGGGGGTGCGGTGGTTCCTGCACGTAATGTCACTCCGCCATTACGGCAGGCCACCGCCCCCACCACCCGCCGACGCCGGCGGGCGCCGATCGGGGGGATCGCTTCTCACGTCGGACGTGGTCCCCGCCGTTACGGCGCTTGTTGGGCGGCTGGACCGGGATTGACGACCGGGGAGGTGGGGTATGTTCCCCTCGCCCCCGATCGACGGGATTCGGACGGGGGCACCAACCCCCGCCGCTCGTCCTTAACACGCGCAGGCGATCCCCGAGACCGGCGCGGTCAGCTTGTCGATCGGGTGGCGGGTGACTCCGGCCGAGGTGGCCACCGGGAAGCCCTCCCTGGCCCAGTACTCGAAGCCGCCGATCATCTCCTTGACCGCGTAGCCGAGCTTGGCGAACTCCAGGGCGGCCCGGGTGGCGCCGTTGCAGCCGGGGCCCCAGCAGTAGGTCACCACCACCGTGTCCTTGGGGACGAGGCTCTCGGCCCGGGCGGCGATCTCGCCGGTGGGCAGGTGGACGGCGCCGTCGACGTGGCCCTGGTCCCAGCTCTCCTTGCTGCGGGAGTCGATCACCACCAGGCCGGGGACGCCGTCCTGGAGGTCGGCGGCCACATCGGAGACGTCGGTCTCGAAGGCGAGGCGGGCGGCGAAGTGGGCGAGGGCGGCGGCGTTGCCGGCGGGGGCGATGCTGGTGACGGCGGACATGTGGGCTTCTCCTCCTAGGGCGGCTCTGGCCCCGATCCTGTCGCCCGGATGGCCGCCCCAACGAGTGGCACGAAAGCCTCCTATCGCTAAAATCCCGCCAACGCACAAAATGTCGGTCGCCGCCGCTATTGTCATGACCCATGGGAGCAAACGCCACTGACCGCCGCGCTTCGCTGCTGGTGTGGGGCGCCCTCGCGATCGTCTACGTCGTCTGGGGTTCCACCTATCTGGGCATCGGCGTCGCCGTGGAGTCGCTGCCGCCCATGCTGAGCGGGGCCATGCGGTTCACCGTCGCGGCCGTGCTGCTGGGCGGGTTCCTGCTGCTGCGCCACGGCAAGCGGGCGTTCAGGATGAGCCGCCGCGAGTTCCTCGGGGCCGCCGTCGCCGGGCTGCTGCTGCTCACCCTGGGCAACGGCATGCTGGCCGTGGCCGAGCAGACCATCTCGACCGGCCTGGCCGCGCTGCTGGTCGCCTCCGTGCCGCTGTGGCTGGTGGTCTTCCGGTTCCTGGTGCGCGACCGGCCCAAGGCGCTCACCCTCGCCGGCGTGCTCGTCGGGCTCGGCGGCGTGGCGGCGCTCTCGCTGACCGGTGCCCAGGGCGCCTCCGCGACCGGCATCGTGATCGTGCTGCTGGCCTCGGTCTCCTGGGCGATCGGGTCGTTCCTCGCCGGGCGGATCGCCATGCCGGCCAACGCGCTCGCCACCGCGGCCGTGGAGATGCTCGTGGGCGGGATCGGGCTGGCGCTGCTCGGCACCGGGCTGGGCGAGCGGCTGGACCTGGCCGCGGTCACGCCGCGTTCGTGGGTGGCGCTGGCCTACCTGATCCTGGTCGGCTCGCTGGTCGGGTTCACCGCGTTCTCGTGGCTGCTGGGCAACGCGCCGATCTCGCTGGTGGCCACCTACGCCTACGTCAACCCCGCCGTGGCGGTGGCGCTGGGCGCGCTCGTGCTGGGCGAGGCGATCACGTCGCAGATCATGATCGGCGGGCTGATCATCCTGGTCGGCGTGGCGCTGGTCATCTCAACCGAGCGGAAGCGACCGCAGCGCGTCGCCGAAGGCGGTGAGGGTGCGGCCGAGGTCGGCCGCGGTGTGGGCGGTGGACAGGAACCACAGGCCCCTGGGGACCATGTTGACGCCCCGCTCGAGGAGCGCCGCGTGTAGGAGGGCCATCCGGGCGCGGTCGGTGCGGGCGAAGTCGCGGTAGTCCCTGACCGCCGTGGCGCCGGTGAAGTAGGTCTGGAAGACCGGGCCCGGGCCGTCCACCAGCAGCGGGACTCCGGCCTTCGCCGCCTCCTCGCGGATGCCCGCCATCAGGGCCCGGCCCCGGGCGAACAGGGTGCCGTACACCTCCTCGCGGCGCTCGTCCAGGATGCGCAGCGTGGCCTCCGCGGCGGCGATGCCGACGGGCTGGGAGTTGAACGTGCCGGCGTGGGCCACCCTGCCCGCGGAGATCGTGTCCATGACCGCCGCGCGCCCGGCCAGGGCGGAGACCTGCATGCCGCCTGCCATCGCCTTGCCGAACACCGACAGGTCGGGGGTGACACCCAGGTACTCCTGGGCGCCGCCGGGAGCCAGGCGGAAGCCGGTGATGATCTCGTCGAAGATCAGCAGGCTGCCGTGGCGGTCGCACAGGTCACGGACGGCCGCCAGGTAGCCGGGTTCCGGCTCGATGGCCCCGGTGTTGCAGAGCACCGGCTCGCAGACGACCGCGGCGATCTGGCCGGCGTGCTCGTCCATGATCCGGGCCAGGGCGCCGGGGTCGTTCCAGGGGGCGATGACCAGGTCGCCGGCCGGCGGCTGGCCCGCCGTACCGGGGACGGGGACGGGCGCGGCGTGTGGTCCGGCGAGGTCCAGCGCGGGGTGGACGCTGTAGAGGACGGGGTCCAGCCAGCCGTGGTAGTGCCCCTCGAACTTGAGGATCTTGGGACGGCCCGTGTGGCCGCGGGCCAGGCGCCAGGCGGCGTGCGCGGCCTCGGAGCCGACGGTGTTGAAGCGCACGCGTTCGGCCGAGGGGACCATCGCGCACAGCCGCTCGGCCACGCGTACCTCGGCGGCGTGCTGGGCGGAGTAGACGATGCCGCGGGCGACCTGGGCGCTGACCGCCTCGACCACCTCGGGCGGGCAGTGGCCCAGCACGGCGGGGCCCTGGCCGAGGACGTAGTCGACGTACTCGTTGCCGTCCACGTCCCACAGACGCGCGCCTGCGGCGCGCTCGACGTAGAGGGGCACTCCGGTGGTACGGCGGGCGTCGCTGGAGACTCCACCGGCGATGTAGCGCCGGGCGGTGGCGTAGAGGTCGCGGCTGGCGTCCAGGGTGCGGCTCATGCCGACCATCAAAGGGCGGCGGATCCGCCGAGCTCAAGCAAGAGGGCAAGAAGTGGGTCGTCACCGCAAATTTCGGTGCTTGTGGGCGCGTGGTGGCCTTGATGGGGTGGGCGGCATGTTCCTTGGACGCATCCGGCGCGGCCCCTCCGCCCCCGTCGAACTCGTGGCCCGGCGCGACGGCGCCCTGGTCAGCCTCGCCGACCTCGGCACCGACGACCCCGTCGCGCTCCTGGACTCCCACGGCCTCGACCGCCTCACCGAGGAGGTCGCCCGGCGCCGGCCCGTTCTGGAGGAGGCCGAAGTGCTGTTCGAGCCTCCGGTGGCCACGTGCACGAAGATCTGCTGCCTCGCGCTCAACTACGTCGCGCACGCCGAGGAGAGCGGGATGGAGGTGCCGCCGGAGCCGGTGCTGTTCCTGAAGCCGCCCTCCGCGCTGACCGGGCACAACCGGCCGGTGATCGCACCCGCCCGCACCCGGCACCTGGAGCACGAGGTGGAGCTGGCCGTCGTCATCGGCCGGCGCACCCGGGACCTGCCCGAGGATCGCTGGCGGGAGGCGGTCGCCGGGTACACGGTGATCAACGACATGACCGCCCGCGACCTCCAGCTGGCCAACATCGCCAGGAACGTGCCCTGGGACCAGTCCAAGGGCTTCGACACGTTCGCGCCGGCCGGGCCGTACCTGGCGACAGTGGACGAGGTGCCGGAGCCGCAGGCGCTGGATCTGACGCTCGAGGTGGACGGCGAGGTCCGGCAGCGGGCCAACACCAAGCAGATGGTCTTCGGCATCCCGCGGCTCATCGCGGACCTGTCGGACGGCATGACGCTGATGCCCGGCGACCTGATCGCGACCGGGACCGTGGCCGGCATCGCCCCGCTCGCGGACGGCGACACCATGCGGGCCACCGTCCAGGGCGTGGGCACGCTCGTGAATACGGTCAAATTTCGGTCCGCCTAAAGTAGGGGCATGACCTATGCCGTGGCCGCTCTCGTGGACATCGATGACTACGTCGCCACCGCGCGGACCCAGGGGCAGCCCTGGGCGGCGGGCCATCTGCGGCGGGCGACGCGGGCGGTGGCGTCGGCGGCCACGCGGGCGGGGGCCACGTGGCGCCCCGAGCCGCCGGAGGAGTGGCTGGTGCTGCTCACCGGCGCCGACCCCGACACGCTGACGACCGCCGCCACGACGCTCGCCGAGGAGGTCCGGACCCGGATCGTCCGCGAAACGGCCTGGACCGCAACCGTCAGCATCGGCCCGCCCAGCACCGGTTCCCACGAGGCGGAACAGGCCGCCCGCCGGGCGAACGACTACAAACTCGTCCTCGGCGGCGACCGCGTGATCCGCCTGCCCGCGCGGCCCGGCAACCCGCCGTCCCCGCCGGTACGCATCGAGCAGGAGCTCACCCGCCGCGTGCGGGCCGGCGACCGCGACGGGGCCGCCGGGCTGCTGGCGAGCTGGGTGGACCGCTGCGCACCCGGCGCGGACCCCGGGGTCCTGCGCAACTGGCTCATCGGGCAGTTGCTGTTCGTGGTGGACGTCGCGGGGCAGGTACGGCTGGCCGACGGCTCGACCGACTGGGTGGAGACCGGCGCCCGGCTGCCGATCTCGGACCTCGTCACCGTGGGCGCCATCCACGAGCGGTCCTATCTGCACATCTGGCTGAAGGACATCCTGGGCAGGCTGATCCCGGCGGCGCCCCGCCGCGACATCCTGACGCTGGCCGAGCGCTACCTGGCCGAGCACTACACCAATCCCGGGCTGCGGCTGGCGGACGTGGCGGCGGCGGTGTGCGCGAGCCCGTACTACATCGCGCACCTGTTCGCGGAGGAGCGGCGGACGACGTTCCTGCGTCACCTGACCGGGTTGCGGCTGGCGCACGCCCGGCGGCTGCTGACGACCTCGGCGCTGCCCGTGGACGTGATCGCCCTGGGGAGCGGGTATCCGAGTGCCAAGGCGCTGCGCGGGGCGTTCAGGAGGCATGTGGGCTGCTCGCCCACCGAGTACCGCAGGGCTAGATTTCGGACTGGACCGTAACTAAGGTGAGGTCGTATGGACGTGGCGATCGACGGCGGGCAGACCGGCCTGCGGCTCGCACTGGCCGCCGAGGGCCGGGTGCTGGAGGTTCGGGAGACGGCCGGGCTGTCGTACGCGGAGGGCTCGCCGGTCTCCGCCGTTCTGTCCCGGCTGGAGCTCCCGTCCTCGGGCGTGGACACCATCTGCCTCGGCCTGACCACCGTCCTGGACGACCCGGGCACGTTGATCGAACGGCTGCTGAAGACGGCCCGGCGCGTGATCCTCACCTCGGACGTCGTCACCTCCCACGCGGGCGCCTTCCCGTCCGGCACCTCCCCTTCAGACACCTCCCCGTACCACACCTCCCCTTCAGACACCTCCCCTTCAGACACCTCCCCTTCAGACAGCTCTCCGTCCGGCACCCGCCCATCGGGTGCCGGAGTCGTGCTCGCCGCCGGAACCGGTGCCATCGCCCTCGGCATCCCGCCCGGCGGCCCGCCGGTGCAGGTTGACGGCTGGGGCTATCTCTGCGGCGACGCCGGAGGCGGCCACTGGATCGGACGGCACGGCCTGGACGCCGCCTACCGGGGCTTCGACGGCCGTGCCGAACCCGGCCCCCTCACCACGCGAGCCCGGGAGGTCTTCGGCGACCTCGCCACCCTGCCGGAACGCCTCTACCTGGCCCCCGACGCCGTAGCCCGGATCGCCCGCTTCGCCCCCCGCGTCCTGGACCTGGCCGCCCACGACCCGGCCGCCCGCGAGATCGTCACCTCGGCGGCCACGGAACTGGCGGCCACCGTGACCGCCGCCGCCCGCCACTTCACCGGCGACGTCCCCGTGGCCTGGACCGGCCGCCTGCTGCGCGACTCCCGCCTGCGCACCGCCTTCGAGGCGGCGGTGGCGTCCTGCCTCCCTCAGGCCCGCATCCAGCAGGCGCCCGGGGACAGCCTCTCCGGCGCCGCCCGCCTAGCCGCCGCCCCGGACCTCGGCCCCTACGCCTCCCTGGCCCGGGTGGCACGGGCATGAAGGTCGGGTACGGCACCGCCGGCCTCCACGTCCCGGACGGCACCCCCATGGGCGGCTACATCGACCGCCCGGGACCGTCCGCGGGAGTCCTCGACCCTCTCCAGGTCAGCGCCGTGACCTGGTTCGACGGCGAACGCCGCTTCGCCCTCGCCACCGCGGACGTGATCTGCGTCAACGAGGACCTGGCCGCCCACGCCCAGCGCGCGGTGAACGCCGACCTGTGGCTGGCCGCCACCCACACCCACGCCGGGCCGGAGACCGGCTGCGTCCCCGGCGGCGGCCGGACCCCGGAACCCTGGCTGAAGGGCATCGCCGAAGCCGTCCGCACCGCCGTCCACAGGGCTGTGGACGGCGAACGCCCCGCCCGCGGCACCCTCCACCGCGGCGACCTCCACCACGTAGGCGCCGACCGCAGCCGCCCGGACGCCCCGCCGGCCGTCCCCCTGGACGTGATCGCCATCCGCGACGCCGGCGCCCTGGCCGGGGTGGTCGTGGTCCTGCCCGTCCACCCCACCGTCCTGCCTCCAGGCAACCTGCGGGTCAGCGCCGACCTCCCCGGCGCCGTACGCCGAGCGCTGAGCGCCCGGCTCGGCTCCGCCTGGGTCACGGTCGCCACCGGTGCCGCCGGGGACATCAGCACCCGCCACACCCGGCGCGCCCAGGACCCCGCCGAACTGGACCGCCTCGGCGCCCTGGTCGCCGACCGCTGCCTGGACCTCCTGGCCGCCCCGGGCACCCCCGCATGGACCAACGGCCGCATCACCTGCGCATCCGCCCGCCGAACCCTGCCCCCCTCCACCCCCCTAAGGCCCCACGTCACCCACGCCGCCCCCGCCGACGACCGCCTGGCCCGCAGCCGCCTGGAGGGCGCCAGGGCCCGCAGGGCGCCGACCGGCGACATCGAGGCAACCGTCCAGGTGGCCCGCATCGGCGACCTGGGCCTGGCCGGGCTCCCCGGCGAGCCGTTCCAAGCGATCGCCGCCCGCATCCTGTCCGGACAGACCCGCCCCACCGCGGTACTCGGCTACGTGAACGGCTACCCCGGCTACCTGCCGACCGCCGAGGACTACGCACGAGCCGAGTACGAGGTCCTGGTCGCCGCCGTGGCCCCGGGAAGCGGCGAACTGCTGGGCGAGGCCGTACGAGAACTGCTGGAGGAAACGTGAACCAGGACGCCTACGGCGAGATCGCCCGAGCCGCGGTGGACCGCCTCCTGACCCACGAACGCACAGCGATCGAAAAAGCCGGACACCTCATCTTCCAGGCGGTGCGGGCGGGCGGCGTGATCCAGGCTTACGGCACCGGCCACTCCCGCTCGGTCGCCCTGGAACTCGTCGGCAGGGCCGGCGGCCTGGTCCCGGCCAACCAGATGGGCATCCGCGACCTCGCCTACTACGGCGACACCCCCGTGAGCGACCTCCTGGACCCGACGATCGAGCGCATCCCCGGCCTGGCCACCCGCATCTGGGACCTGGCCCCGATCCACCCCGAGGACGTCTTCGTCATCATCTCCAACTCGGGCCGCAACGCCGCCATCGTGGAGATGGCCCGCCTGGCCGTGGACCGCGGCCACCACGTCATCGCGATCACCTCCCGCGCCCACACCACCCGCGTGCCCGCCCCGCGCCTCGCCGACCTCGCCCACGTCGTGATCGACAACGGCGCCCCGTACGGCGACGCCGCCCTGCCCCTCCCCGGCGGGGACGCCATCGGCCCGATCTCCAACCTCACTGGCATCCTGGCCGCCCAGCTCCTGGTCGCCGAGGTAACCGGCCACTACCTGAAGGCCGGCGCCACGCCCCCGGTCTACCGCTCGGCCAACACCCCGGGCGGCGACACCCACAACGCGGCCCTCCTGGAAACCTACGGCCCCTGCATCCGCCTCGGCGACGCCTGACACCTGCTCCTGATCAGCCCATCACAGACCGGTCCCGGCGATCGGGTCGCGCAGCTCGTCATCGACCAACCTGTCCAGGTCGGCCCGTACCTCGTCCCAGTCGATCGCCGGGGCGGTGGTGAAGGCGGCCAGCGCCTCTTTGTCGGCACGAATCGCCGGTGGTCGCGAGGCCGCTGAGCTTCCATGCATCCATGACACCGCGAACTATTGGGCCGGTGGTCTGCCTGGGGTGACCAGGCCGAGGTCGTAGGCGAGGACGACTGCCTGTACCCGGTCGCGGAGGTCCAGTTTGGACAGGATGCGGGCGACATGGGTTTTCACCGTGGCCGGGCTGAGGACCAGGCGGTCGGCCAGTTCGGCGTTGCTCAGTCCGGCGGCCATCAGGCGCAGCACCTCCAGTTCGCGGGGCGTCAGGTCGGACAGGTCGCGGTGGATCGCCTCGCCGGGGCGGGTGAAGCGCTCGACCAGGCGGCGGGTGATGGCCGGGGCGAGCAGCGCGTCGCCCGCGCGCACCAGCCGGACCGCGGCGGCCAGGTGCTCGGGGGTGACGTCCTTCAGCAGGAAGCCGCTGGCTCCCGCGGTCAGCGCGGCGTAGACGTACTGGTCGAGGTCGTAGGTGGTCAGGATGAGGACGCGGGTGCGGTTGGCCGCGGCGATTCGCCGGGTGGCTTCGATTCCATCCATTTCGGGCATGCGGATGTCCATGAGGACCACGTCCGGGGCGGTCCGCCGGACGGCGGCCACGGCCTGCACGCCGTTGGCGGCCTCGGCCACCACCTCGATGCCGTCGGCGGCCAGGATCATCCCGAACCCGCTGCGCACCAGCGCCTGATCGTCGGCGACGACCACGCGCAGAGGGCCGCTCACGCCGTGCTCCACGGCAGCCGGGCCAGCACTGTGTAGCCGTCGCCGCCCGAGGGGCCCGTGCGCAGGGTGCCGCCGTAGATCGTCAGGCGTTCCCGCAGCCCGGCCAGCCCCCTGCCCTGCCCGTCGCCGGCCCGCGCCGCGCGGGCTCCGCCGGTGTCGCCGATCTCGATCTCCATCCACTCCCCGCGGTAGCGGATCGCGACCGACGCCGCCGCGCCGTTCGCGTGCTTCATGGTGTTGGTCAGCGCCTCCTGAACCACCCGGTACGCGGCCAGCTCGACCCCCGGCGGCAGCGGGCCGGGTGGTTGCGCCACGTCCGCGTGCACCGGCAGCCCGGCGGCGCGCACCCGCTCGATCAGCGAGTCGAGCTGGTCCAGGCCCGGCTGTGGCGCCAGCCCGTCGGCCGGGACCGCCGCCTGCTCGTCGCCCGGGCCGGCGAGCAGGCCCATGACGTGGCGCAGTTCGGCCATGGCCGCCCGGCCGCCGGCCTCGACGGCGAGCATGGCCTGCTTCGAGCGTTCTGGCGCCGCGTCCATGACTTTGCGCGCGGCGCCGGCCTGGATGATCATCACGTTCACATTGTGGGTGACGACGTCGTGGAGCTCGCGGGCGATCCGGGCGCGCTCCTGCTCGACAGCCCGGCGCGTGGCCTCCTGCTGGGTACGGCGGGCGTCCTGTTGGGCACGGCGGGCCTCCTCCGCCCTGCGGCGCCACAGCCGGACCGACCCGGCCACGACCCCGGCACTCAGCAGCACGGTGAACGGCCCCAGCCAGCCGGGCAGGCTGCCCACGGTGTCGTGGAAGGCCACTCCTGCCAGCACGCTGGCCACGGCGAGCCCGGCCGTCGCGAGTGCCTGGTGCCGGCCGTACGCCATGGCGCTGTAGGCGGCGACGGCGCAGCTCAGGACGGTGATCCAGGTCGCGTCGTCATGGGTGGCGAGCGCGGCGAGCAGCACCGTCCAGAAGGCGGTGAGGGGGAACGTCCGCCGAGCCGCGAGCGGCAGGGCGGTCGCGATCACCAGCAGCGGGGGCGGGCCCTGCGGGGCGTCCCCGGCAGGCGCCGCTGTCACGGGCTGCAGCCGCAGAGGGACTGGATGGGGACCGCTGTTCTCGGTGGAGACGGTCGCCGTCACCGCGAGCGCGGCCAGGACGAGCGCGACCAGCAGGTCGGCCACGAGCGCCCGCCTGGACGGGCGGGGACGCCGCTCGCCGGGGCCCAGGAGATCCAGCCACATTGCTACCACCCGGGCATTGTCCTTTATGTCCCATAAGCAGGGCGTCGGCCCGGGTGACTACATCTCAAGGACGACCCCGCCGGGGATATCGGCACGACGGCCGACGCGGCACCGCACCGCCCCCGCCTAGCGTCGTCGGCGCACCTCACCGAAAGGCGCACCTCACCGAAAGGCGGACCCATGCGTCGCACGGCCATCGCGGCAGCACTTCTGATCACGACCAGCACGATCTCCTGCGCGCCGGCATCCGCTCCCGCGACCGGCTCCACGGATCGCCCGTCACGCAACCCCTCGCCGAACGCCCCCGCCGAACCCCCCGAAGCCGCACGCGACATCACGCTCTCACTCCCGGCCCCGACCGGCTCCCAGCCTGTCGGCACCGCCTCCCTCCACCTCACCGACACCTCGCGCCCCGACCCGTGGGACCCGGCTGCCGCCACCAGGCAGCTCATGGTCTCGCTGTGGTACCCGGCCAAGGAGCCGAGCGGGCGGCCGGCGCCGTACATGAGCGTCAAAGAGTCGGAGCTCACGCTGAAGGACGCGGGCGTCACCGGTGCCTCGCCCGGCCTGCTCGCCCGGACGCGCACCTACGCCGGCGCCGACGCCCCACCGGCGGGCCGCGCGCATCCTCTGGTCGTCCTTTCGCCCGGCTTCAGCAAGTCGCGCAGCTCGCTCACCGCCCTCGCCGAAGACCTGGCGAGCAGGGGGTACGTCGTGGCCGCCATCAGTCACACGCACGAAAGCGTCGCCACCGTCTTCCCCGACGGGCGCGTGGTCACGTGTACGGCCTGCCGGATCGAGCCGCACGACCCGGCGTTCTGGGGCAAGGTCGGCGCCGCCCGGGCCGCCGACGTGTCCTTCGTGATCGACCAGCTCACGGGATCCCGGTGGAAGCGGCTCGTGGACCCGGCCAGGATCGCCATGGTCGGGCACTCGGCCGGCGGGGCGAGTGCGGTGGCCGCCCTGCTCAAGGACCGCAGGATCAAGGCGGGGATGAACATCGACGGCCTGGCCGTCGTACCCGTGCCGGCCGGCGGGCTGGGCAGGCCCTTCCTCTTCCTCGGCACGCAGACCACGCGCACCCCGGGCACCCCGGACGCCGCCTCGTGGGAGACGGCCTGGCAGCGCCTGACCGGGTGGAAGCGCTGGCTCGTGGTCGCCGGCGCCGAGCACGCCTCGTTCGCCGACACCGCGCTGCTCGGCGAGCAGGCGGGCCTGGACAGCGGCGCCACCCTGCCCGCCACCCGGTCGGCGGAGATCACCCGCGCGTACGTGGCGGCCTTCCTGGACCTGCACCTGCGCGGCCGGCCGCAACCGCTGCTCGACGACCGGGCGCCGGCGACGTACCCGGAGGTCAAGGTGTGCGCGGTGGCGCAGAAGACCTGCGCCTGACGCCTCGGCATAGAGCCGCCGGCGCCGCCCCGCGTGGTGTGGCCGGGGCGGCGCAGTTCCTTACAAGGAGATCACTCCGATGACCGCACGCGAGCACGGCAGGACTCTGGTGTCGCGGATGCAGGAGTGCTTCGGCAGCCGGCACTTCGACCCGGCCGAGGGCGTCGCCGGGCTTGCCGGCATCTCTTGACTGCTCACCAGACGACGGGGAGTTCGGCGAAGCCGTGCTCGATCATCCCCTTGATGCGGGGCAGTTCCTCCATGGGTACGGCCAGCCGCAGGTTGGGGAAGCGCTGGAAGAGCCTGCTGAACACGGCGGTCAGCTCGACCCTCGCCAGGTTGGCGCCGACGCAGAGGCGCGGGCCGTGGCCGAAGCTGAGGTTCGGGTCGGTCTGCGGGCGGCGGATGTCGAACGCGTCCGGGTCGTCGTAGATGCGCTCGTCCCGGTTGGCCACGCCCAGCAGCAGCACGACGGCCTCGCCCCGGCGGATCGTCACGTCGCCGATCTCGACGTCCTCGTGGGCGTATCGCGGCATGCCGCTCACGCTGGTGAAGGCCATGCGGAGGATCTCCTCGACCGCGGCCGGGGCGAGCCCCGGGTCGGCCTTGAGCAGGTCGAGCTGGTCGGGGTTGGTGAGCAGGAACAGCACGCCGTAGTCGATGCGCTTG
Source organism: Nonomuraea typhae (assembly GCF_009760925.1). GTDB lineage: Bacteria > Actinomycetota > Actinomycetes > Streptosporangiales > Streptosporangiaceae > Nonomuraea > Nonomuraea typhae. The sequence continues at coordinate 239,077 of NZ_VRLV01000005.1, read as the reverse complement.
ACCGTGGTCTCGTGGCCGGCCCACAGGACCGTGCCGGCCAGTTCCGCGATCATGCCGACCTCGTCCAGTTCGCTGGCCAGGTCCGAGAGCAGGTCCTCGGCCGGCTCCCGCCGCTTGCGCTCGATCAGCGCCGACATGTATTCGGTCATCTCGTTGCGGGCGGCCTGGCTCTTGCCCGGGTCGAGCATGTCGCCCATGCGGCCCGACATGCCGCCGAAGAACTCCCGGTCCTCGAACGGCACGCCGAGCAGCTGGCAGATGACCAGCAGCGGCAGCGGGTGGGCCAGCTCGGCGTGCAGGTCCGCGGGCTGCGGCAGCGTGGCGAAGCGATCGAGCCGCTCGTCGACCAGCGAGCCCACGTGGTCGCTGAGTGCCCTCATCCGCCGGGCGGTGAACGACTTCATGATCAGCTTGCGCATGTACTCGTGCTCGGCCCGTTCCGTGGCGATGTCGGTCCGGGTGCTCCGACTCTGGGCAAGGGCTCCCATCGGGCCGCCGGTCAAGGCCGAGCTCGACACCCGCGCCGCCTTCTCCGGCTCCGGGTGGGAGCGTCCGAGCCTGGGGTCGACCGACAGCTTGCGGACCTCTTCGTACCCGGTGGCCAGCCAGACCTCATGGCCCATCTGGGTGCGAACCCGCGCGATGCCCTCCTTCTGCCGGAGCTCCCGATACTCCGTGGGCACGTCGAGGAGGCTGTCGCGTTTGAAGGGAATTGTCGGAAGGGTAGTCATAGAAGCCTTCTCCAATGCTGTGACAGTTATCCCGCCCATACTCCGAGTAAGTCGGAAGTGACCTGATTTGCGCATGTGGTAAGAGCTCTGGCGGGCTTCTTTTCCATCCTTTTTGATCGTGGGTTGACGGTCTTTGTTAAGTCAACGTGATCAGTGTCACATCGCCGGGCTCGCCGCTTAACTTCGCCGCTTGACTAGCGTGACAGTGCCCTGTGTCTCGCGCGCCTACTTTGCGTGACTTCCCGGATCGGGAAGGTGACTTTCCAGATAAGGCGCAGATAAGAGACTGCAGTCTGTGATGGTAGAGGCCGGATTCGTGGATCTATGGGTGCCGACCGCATCTCCAGGCGCCGGGGACCCAAATGCCCCGCAGGGGGGTAATAGGGGGTCGAATGAAGGACCGACCCCCACCCCTCATATGATGATTTGACGGCATCGGTGTCATGTCGTCAGTAAATCAACGCGTGTTCGGGGAGAATGCGAAAAAGGCCGGCATGGGCTGCCGGCCTCGTACTTATGACCACCTATGTGAGCGCGCCGGCCGAGACCGAGGCAGGCTGCTCTCCCATCGGCTGACGGCCCAATTCCCGTACCGGCCTGATCAGCAGCAGCGCGGCGGCCACGCCGAGGGTCACCAGCGCCGAGCCCATCAGGAAGGCCCGCGGCTCGACCAGCAGGGCGGCCGGCCCGGCCAGCGCCTGACCGACGGCCATGCCCGCGACCGACCCGGCGATCTGGTAGGCCGAGACCCGGTTGAGGACGTCCGGCGCGACCTGCGTCTGCACGCTGGTCGACCACATCACCGACCAGAACGCCAGCGCGATCCCCCCGAGCACGTGCCCGGCCATCAGCACCGGCAGCGGCGAGCCGAGGGCGACCGTCAGCGGCACCGCCACGTACCCGGTCAGGGCCACCGCCCCCGCCGCCAGCGGCCGGCGCGGCCGGAGCCGGATCGCGACCAGCCCGCCGCCCACCGTGCCCAGGCCGAGCGCCGCCATCACCCAGCCGTAGTCGGCCCCGATGACCTGCGACGACAACGGCACGGACGGCCCGATCACCAGAACCCCCCAGAACACCCACACCAGGATGACCGACCACATCCAGGTCCTGGCCTTGAACTCGTGCCACCCCCGGCGCAGATCGCTCAGCACGTCCGCGGGCTCCCGCTCAGGTACGGCGACGCGGACCAGCAGCAGGCACACCGCGCTGACCAGGAACGTTCCCGCGTCCAAGGCGTAGACGAAGACCGGACCGGCCGCCAGCACCAGGATCCCGGCCAGCGCCGGGCCGGCCAGCTGAGTGATCGCCTCGGCGATCTTCAGGGTGGCGTTGGCCCGCTGCGGATCCCGGGCGACGAGCGGCACCATCCCGTTCACGCCGGGCTCGAACAGCCCGGCCCCGATGCCGGACAGGAACGCCGTCGCCAGCAACAGGGCGTACGGCGGAGCGCCGTCGAGGAAGGCGAACGCCACGGTGCCCTGGGAGAAGATCCGCAGCACGTCCGCGGTGATCATCACGGTCCTGGCGCCGAACCGGTCGGCGAAGACGCCGCCGAAGAGCATGACGAGGACAGCGGAAGCCGTCCAGACGGCCAACACAGAGCCGACTCCGGCGATGCCGTACACCTGGCCGATCGCGAGTGCGGCGGCGACGGGCATCATGGCGTCACCGAGCAGCGAGACCGTCCGGGCACCGAAGTAGAGGGTGAAGTTCCTCGTCCACATGACACCAAGTCTGGATATTTCCAGATCAGAGCACTGGTGTCCCAGGTGACATCATTAGGTACATTTACGCCATGCTCCTAGCGCGACCCCTGACCGAGCGCCCGGTGACGCTCCCGATGTGCCCGCCACCGCCGCCCCCGCCCAACCCGCACCGCGTGGTCGCCCTGGTCGGCGAGAACCAGGAGCTCTACCCGGTCACCTCGGCGTCGGCGGTCTTCGGCTACCAGGGCCGCGAGATCCCCCAGCACTACAGCTTCCGCCTGTGCGCCGAACGCCCCGGCCCGCTCACCACCACCCTCGGCTCCCCCATCCACGTCGAACACGGCCTCGACGCCCTCGACGACGCCGACACCGTCCTCATCGCCAGCTGGACGGTCGCCCCCACGCCCGCCGTACTCGACGCCGTCGCCGCGGTCCACGCCAGAGGCGGCCGGATCGTCGCCGTCTGCGCCGGGATCTACATCCCCGCCGCCCTCGGCCTGCTCGACGGCCGCCGCGCCTCGGTCCACTGGGAGCTCGCCGCCGACCTGGCCGCGCGCCACCCCCGCATCGTCCCCGACGACACCGCCATCTACGTCGACCACGGCGACGTCGCCACCGCCGGAGCCTCGGCCGCCACCCTCGACCTCTGCCTCCACCAGGTACTCCAGGAGCACGGCGCGTCCCACGCCATGCGCATCGGCCGCCAGCTCGCCGCCGGCCCGCACCGCGAGGGCTGCCAGCGCCAGTACCCTCCCCTCCCGACGACCGGCCCCATGCCCGACTCCCTGGCGGGCCTGCTGGAATGGCTGCTCGCCCACCTGGGCGACCCCATCACCGTCGAGGACATGGCCGCCTTCTCCGGCGTCTCCCCCCGCACCCTCACCCGCCAGTTCGCCGACCAGCTCGGCGTCCCACCGGCCCGCTGGCTCCTGGAACGCCGCCTGGCCGCCACCCGCGCGCTGCTGGAGGACACCGACCTGCCGGTCGAGACCATCGCCACCCGCGTCGGCCTCTCCTCCGCGGTCAACCTGCGCCGCCGCTTCCACACCGCCCTCAACACCACCCCGGCCGCCTACCGCCGCTCCTTCCGCTGAGCCAGGCTTGGCGGGTACGGCGATGGCCGGCGGAACAGCGCGGCCAGCAGCGACGGAACGCCGAAGACCGGGGCGTCGGGCGGCTGCGCCCGCATCTGGCGCAGCTCGACCTCAACGTAGTCGGAGAAGATCCAGCGCAGTTCCTCGGCGGTGTAGGCCAGGCCGCCATGCAGGGCGCCTTCACGGTAGAGCGTCTCATCCGGTGCTGGTGAGCCCATCTCCTCGCCGCTGAAGCAGTTCACGGCGAAGTGGCCTCCGGGGGCCAGCAGCCGGTTCAGCAGGCTCAGGTAGCTCACGCGGCGGTGCGGGGGCAGGTGGTGCAGCATGCCGGAGTCGTAGATCAGGTCGTAGCGGCCGGGCGGGAACGTGGCGGTGAAGGCGTCACCACAGTGGAACCGGACCCTCGCCCCCGCCTGGCCGGCGCGCTCCTCGGCCCAGGCCACGGCCGTGGGTGACAGGTCGACGGCGTCCACCTCGAAGCCGAGCAGAGCCAGGTGGATGGCGTTGCGACCCGGTCCACAGCCCAGATCCAGGGCACGTCCGGGCACCAGCAGCCCTCGGTCGAGGTAGGAGACGAGGCTCTCGTCCGGCTTGCTCACGAAGAAGGGGACCGCCTTGGAGCGGTCGTCGTAGAACCGGTCCCACCAGGGTGCCGCGTTCTCCGTCCACCGGTCCGCCTCGGCCGCGAACAACCGATCGAGCAGGCCCATGACATCGTCCATGGTACGGATGGTGCGGTTCACCTGGTGCTCCCATTTCCGTCAGTTATCTGGCGCCCGTGTTCGCGACCAGCTTGATCGCGCGGTAAAGCCGCGTCTAGGAGGTGGCAGGATGGATCTCCGCGCCGCGGTCGGTGTAGACCAGCGCGGCATAGGCGTTGACGCGGTCGGGGACCACCCCGGCGCCGGCGCTGACCGTTCTCCCGGTGCGCCCGTCGACGACGAACGGCCCGTCGTCGCCTTTGACGTAGAACAGATCCTTGAACTCGGCCACCACGGTGGCCTGCCAGTTTTCCGGGCCGTCACCCGCCGACCGGCGCCACAGGATCTTTCCGGCATAGTCCAGCGCGAACGCCCCGTCCTGCCTGGAGGCACACAGCAGAACGGTGCCGCCATCGCCGTGATCGCAGGTCATGCGCTTGGTCAGGCCGTTCCCCTTGGGCAGCATGACGTCGCCGGTCGCGACATCGACCAACCGCGCCTGCGCGCTGTCGTCCACGAGCTGGACCAACGGCCCGCCGTTCGATCTGATCTCCCAGGTGGCGCCGCCCGGTATCGCCTTCACCCACAGGTCACGGCCGTCTCGCGCGCCGATCCCGGTCAACGCGTAGTCCCGGTCCGTCTCATGGCGGAAGCCCGCCAGAGCGTCACCGGATCTGCCGATCGCCCAGAAGTTCCTGCGCTGCCACAGGACGCGCGGCTCCTCCAGGGAAACCGCGAAGGAGCCGGTCACCTTGCCGTCCTCCGACCAGGTGACGCTCGCCACGCCTTCCGCGGCCGACAGGTGGAAGGAGCCGAGTTTGCCGGCCGGTTCACCGTAGATGTCCACGGGCAGCCGCCAGAGCAGCTTGCCGTCGTCCGTTCGCGCCGCGATCATCTCGAACCCGGCTTGCCGCCTGGCGAGCTTCACCGGCACGACGGTGAGCATCGCCGGCTCGCCGCCTATCTCCGCCAACGCGGGGAAGGCTATGCGGCCTCGTATCATCGTGAGCTGCTTCTTGCTCAGGTCTCCCGGCCTCGGCAGGTCGTACACAGGTGGGTGCTGGGTTGCGAGATCGGCGACGTCTCTACCCGTGGCCAGGTCGTACACCGTCACGCCGGACGCGTGCGACAACCATGCGGCGCGGCCGTACAAAGCAAGGGTGGGGAAGCCCCCGCGGCCGGTCGGCAGAGTGTGCGCCGCGTTGCCGTCGAACCTCAGGGGCGCCGGGGCCCGCGGATCGCCGCTGAGATCGAGCACGCTCGGGGTCGGCGTGGTTGTCACCGGCGGCGAGCCCGAGGCCGCCGGGTTGCCGCGTTCCCCGCCCGGGCCTGACGTACACGATGCCGCCAGCGCTACAGCGGCCAGAGCTAGGGCGCCTCCACGTACGGGATTTCTCATCCGACTCTCCGCGTTCCGCGACCGGGTGAACACGTCAGCACATTCGACCGCTGCCGCTCCGGGACCCGTCCCGATGCCGGTCTCTACGGTGGCGCCGGGATCCTGGTCCAGCAGGGGTACGGCCTGCCGTTCTGGATCAATGCGGCGGCCTCGGCTCCATCGTGCACAGCGGCGCCGGCTACGCCGCGGCGACCCTCGTGTGGCCCCTCGGCGTCGCCGTCATGTTCGGCGCCACCTTCGCCGACCTCGCGCCGGCCGCTGCATGGGCGCCGCCTCCACGACCTGGAGCGTGGGCGCTACGTGCGCTCGCCCCGGCCCTGCGCCGCCGTTGCCGTCCCGTAGATCGGCCCAGATGAGCGGCGTCCGGGGGGTGGGCTAGGCGCGCTTGGGCCAGATGAGGCCCTGGTCGGTCCAGATGACGCCCTTGTTGCGGCAGAGGCAGAAGGGGTGGCCGACAGGGTCGGTGTAGACGCGGAAGCCGTAGCCGTCGGGGCCGATGGAGTCGTGCTGCAGGGACGCGCCGAGAACCAGGACGCGGTTCTGCTCGGCCTCGATGTCGTCGACTTCGAAGTCGAGATGGAACTGCTTGGGGTGTTCGCTGTCGGGCCACCGCGGGGCTCGGTAGTCCTCCACCGGGGTGAAGGCCAGCTCGATCTCGCCGAACTGAATGCCGACCCAGTTCTCGTGGCTGCCCTCCTTGATCGGGCGACCTGTCACCTTGGAGTAGAAGCCCGCAAGTTTCATCGCATCCGGGCAGTCGATGATGAAGTCGGTGAGTCGCAGCATCTCGCGATCCTGTCACAAGATCAATAAGCTGGTACTGGTTTGCCGCGCAGCACTCTGGGCGCGGGTCGGCAAACATCGTCCGCGCGGGAGATTGCCGGCCGGGAGCCTGCTCCCAGCGCGTCTAGGACTGGTGGCCTGGAATGACGCTCCGGGCTAGGGCATGTTCTAAGTTCGGATCATTCGGGATTCGGGTAGCGGTGCCTCAGCGGGGCCCGCCGCTCAAACAGTGGTCCTTGGCGTTGTAGAGCTGTCCGGCGATCGTGCGGCGGGCAGAGAACGCTTGCCGGAAAAGATCCAAAGCGGCATTCTCGCTCTTCCTTCAAAACGTGCCAGATGAATGTAGCTCCCGGGCAAGCCGGGGCACTCCTTGCCGTAACACCCGTGGGGGGCGACTCTAGGAGCCTGTCAGTGGGACATGTCCACGCTTGTGGAGGCGGTGAAGAGTTGTGGCGAGTTTTCGGCGGGTGGTAGCTAGGCTGTCGCTGGTCTCCGTGCTGCTGGTGGCTTCGTTCTTTTCCCTGACGCCAGGCGCACACGCGGACTGGACAAAAGGAAATCCTAATTGCGCCAGCATATGGTGGCGGGTCTGCATCGACACCGTCAGAGAAGCTTTCTACGGGCCAATAGAAATTTACGGATACAACTTCACGCCCGGGCGCTGGGATCTCTGGTATCGCGTGGATTCGAGCACGACCTGGTACTGGATCAAGTCAATTGATATCGTGAGCAATAACTTCTACACGGTCGCTGGAGTATCTCATTGCGCTTACTCCAGCATCACGATGAGGGCCACGCAGGGGACCAGGATATCCACTCAGGACTGGGTCCGCTCGATCTGCTAATGACGTCTCATCCGGGCTGCGCTCGTCCCGGCCAGGTGCCCTCGTCCTCCCGTCAACCCAGCGCGCAAGCCGCGCGCCGAAGGCGCGCACAGATCAAGGGCGCCCGGGCGGAGCGAGGTCCTTAAGGTCTGACCAACCGGTACGGCTGGCGGGGTCGGCCTGCCTGGGAGCCCTTTACCGGGGGCATCGGCCAGGCCAGGCCCTCTTCTGCCAGGCTTTGCAGTACTCTCCGTGCCGACCTGGGCGCTATGGCCAGGACGTCGGCCACGATTTCCGCGTCGACCACCAACGCCTCCGGCCCGTCGCCCAGGCCGCCGATCAGGCGTTCCAAGAGCTTGGCCCCCTTGGTGGCGATGACCGGTTCCGCTTCTGCCCGGCGGCGCTGGCGGAGGGGCAGGGACAGGACCGTGCCGTCGCCTCCTACGAGGTAGGCGGCCGCCGCGCCGGCGTTGCGCGCCTTCTCCACGGCCACCAGCGCGTTCGCGTCGGCGTCCCGGGCGGTGGTGCCGAGGCCGATGCCGACCTCCACCGGTACTCCGGCTTCTGACCGGATCCGGTCCATGAACGGCGCTACCCGGAACCCGTCGGTGGCCTGTGCAAGCGCCCCCACGGTGGCTGTCACGACATAGGCGTTCTCGTCGCGAGGTGTGACGGTAGCTCCCATGACCCGAGCGTCGGCCAGCAGCGACTGGTGAAGGGACAGCTTGAGTTCCTGCTGCCAGTAGTTCCCCGGCCCCGAATAGCTGGGCCGGGCCGACGCCGCCAGTTCGACCACCGCGATCGCGATCTGGGCCTCCTCCAACCGGCTCCCCGTGCCGAGCAGGGCGGCGGTGTTGAGGGCCAGCCGGAGCGTGTGGGAGGTGGGCAGCACCCTCAGGACGGGCACCCCGGAGGCGGTCAGCGCCTTGGCCACGCTCCTTATGGTGGTCAGCGCGGCCGTGGTGGCTCCCCGGCGGAACAGTTGCTCGTGGAAGCCGGCGAACCCCCGGGCCGATTCCGGCTGATCGTAGGAGGACACCTGGACCGAGGCGGTGCTGATCCCGATCTCGCTGTACGCCTCCTCGACGTCCGCCGCGGGCAGCGAGTCGATGGAGACGCGCGCGGGGTCGATCCCTTCGTTGAGCACGCCCCGCAGCAGGGCGGCGTACAGGCTGGCCCCGCTCATGGGCACGAATGTCGCGGGCACCGGCAGTTCCCCGGCCTGCCGGGCCAGGTCGTACTGGAGCGGCCCGGTGAAGAGCACCACGTCGATGGTGTCGGCGATCTTCGAGAACTTCTCGTACGTCTCGTGCTCGCCGGCCAGAGGCGCCCCGACCAGCCGCCAGTCGGCCGCGGCGGGCAGGTCGGCCCCGATCATCATGATCTGCTCGACCAGGTCGGGTGGCCCGATGACGCCGATGGCCACTCGCGAGCGTGCCTCGGATCGCAACCGATCCATGATCGTTATCTCCCCAGTCTGGATCGCCACTGCAGCAGGTGCGTCATCGTCCCGCCGAGCACCGCGGCCCGGTCCTCCTCAGAAAGGCCACTGAAGATTACCCGGCCCAGCGACATGCGAAGATCGATGAACGGGAAGTCGGATCCGTAGACCACCCGGCCCGTGCCCACCTCACGCACCATTCTGGCGATGTCGGCGCCGCTGTTGAAGGAGCCGCAGATTTCCAGCACCAGTCCGGGACGCCGCTGGGCGGCTTCGATCGCGAGGTCGAAGCCGAGCGGGGTGGCTCCGGCGTGCCCGGCCAGGATGGTCGCCGCGGGGTGCCGCACGGCGACCTCCTCCACGTGCGACAGGGAGTTGTACGGCGAGGCGTCGTAGCTGTGGGTCAGCACGGGGCAGCCGGTACGGCCGGCGAACTCCCACACGGGTGCGTAGCGGCGGCCGGTGAGCGGGTAGTCGTGCAGGTCGGGGTGGAGTTTGATGCCGCCGAAGCGCGGGTCGTCACCCCAGCGGGCGAGTTCGCCCGCCGGGTCCTGCCAGGGGTTGACGGTCAGGTAGCCGGTGAAGCGGCCGGGGGCCCGCCGTACGATCTCCGCGGTCTGCTCGTTGCCCTCGGCGGCGTCGAGCTGGATGGCGAGGTGGCTGGAGACGACGGCGTGCGCGACGCCGCACCGGTCCATGACGCGCGTCATCGCGTCGGGCCCGGCTTCGGGGATGAAGAACAGGCTGTACGGCCCGGCGTGCGCGTGGGCGTCGACGATGCGCACGGCGGTCTGGGGACGGCGGTTCCACACGGCGGTCTCGATGACGCTCACGCGGCCCTCGCTTCCTGGCGCAGCAGGTTCCGTATGTTTCCGGCGCCGACGAGTGCGACGTCGGCGTCGTCCAGTTCCGACCACAGGAGCCGGGTGATCGACTCGGCCCGGTCGCGGGCGGGTGCGCCGGTGCCGAAGACGAGGCGGCGGGAGCCGTACCGCTCGACGAGCCATTCGAGGCCGCAGTGGGAGGAGAGGTTGGCCAGCCCGAGGTGGACGTTGGTGGTGCGGGTGAGCACGCCCGCGGCCTGCCTGAGCAGGCGGTAGCCGAGGCCGCCGACGACGACGGACAGGGCCGGGCGGGCGGCGGCCACGGTCTCGACGGCGGGCCAGGTGATCTGGGGGGCGTCGAGCAACAGCGGGAGGCCGGCTTCCGCGAGGGCGTCCAGTACGGGGGCGGCGTCGGGGCCGGCCAGGTCGTAGCCGTGGTCGGCGGGGTAGGCGCGGACGGCGGCCACGCCGTGTTCCAGGGCGTTGGTGATGAAGTGCTCCGTTTCGCCGCAGGTGTCGGGGAGGAGTACCCAGCACGGGCGCAGCCGGGGTTCGGCCGCTGTCAGGTCGGCGACGCGCAGGTTGCCCCGGTGCGGGTCGTGCAGCCATGACCAGCTGTGGGTCACGAGGGCCTCGGCGATGCCGAATCGGTCCATGTCGGCCAGCGCCTGCGTGACCGTGCCCGCGCCGACGTCCCTGCGGGGGTGGCGGCCGAGCATCGCGTCAGCGTCGATCAGCATGGACCGTCCATCCGTCGGGGATCGTGGGGGGCTCGTCGCGGAAGCGGAAGGGGAACAGGCCGACGGTGAACCGGCCGTCGGCGCGGCGCAGGCCGAGTGAGTGGATCTGACCGTATTCGGCGGTTCTGGTCGAGGGGTCGGGGATGCGCGCGGGGCCGCTGCCGTGCAGGACCTCCTCGGGCGGTTCCAGGGGTACGGCCAGCAGTCCGGGACCCTTTTCGGTGATGAATCCATCGCCGAAGGGTCGCCAGGGCGACAGGCCGTGCACGGTCCAGATCGCCTCGGCGGCGATGCCATCGGAGATCACCCAGTAGCCGGGATCCTTCACGAAGACGATCCGCCGGTCGTGACGCCGGCCGTAAGCGTGGTGGTGCCCCGCGAAGACCACCAGATCATCATTTGTCCGGAACAGGTCGCAGCCGGCCGCCCGCCCCTCCTCCGCATACGCGAGCCCGGGCACCACCACCGTGTTGTGCGCCCCGGTCGCCTGGTACCAGGAGTAGTACGCCGGATCGTCGTAGGACGGCGGCCCGCCGCCCTCCCAGGCCAGCGGCACCCCCCACCCCTCGATCACGAAGTCCAGGACCGCGTGGTGGCTGTGCGGCTCCAGCTCATGCCCCACATAAGGCCCATAGTTCACCACCGTGTGAAACCCGGAGCCCCGCATCACCGCATACCCGCTGGCCTCCAGGTTGACCGACGCCTCACCGGCGGCGACGCCCTCCGGCCACACCACGCCGCTGTCCTGCAGATGCGGCACCCATCCCCCGGAAGTGGTCAACGCGGACAGCCAGCCGTACATCGCCAGATATCGCGGATGGGCGGCCAGGGAAGGCTCGACGGCGGCGGCCCGCTTGAGCGCGTCCAGGCACATGAGGTGGTAGCCGGGCGAGCGCTCGTGGTGTCCCCCGTCGTCACGGACGTCGCGCTCCAGATGCTCGTGGATGCGCGCCAGCGCCACCTCGGCCCAGGAGCCGGACTCCGGCAGATCGGCGAAGACCCGCGCGAGGTGCAGCAATTCGCAGACGGTGGCGAACTGCCAGTTGCCATGCCGGAACGCGTCGTGCTCCTCGGCCGACCATCGGGCGCCCCCGATGACCGTCTTGAGCATCTCCCCGCGGCACGCCTCCCCCAGCGCGTCGCCGAAGACGCGCAGCGCATACGTGACGTACATCCCGCGAGCGCAGACACCGAGCGAGTACCAGACCACGTCGAGCCCCGGCCAGTCCCCCTTGACCTGGTCCCGCGCGGCGTACCACTGCCGGAACAGCCGCTCCCAGGCGTCCGCGTAGCGCTGCGCGCCGGTCTCGGCGTAGGCGGCGATCAGCGGCGTCATCCAGCGCAGGTAGTGAAACCCGTACAACCGGGAGCGCCCATGCCCCTTGTCCAGGAAGTCGACCTCGATCCCGATCAGGTCGTCGGCGCCGGCCGCGGGCATGCCGGCCGGGACGGGTTCTCCCCATCTCCAGGTACGGCCCAGCGGCGGCAGATCCTCGTCGGGAATGTGGCGCATCCGCGTGGGGTGCACATGCGGCGGTTTCTCGACATATCCACTCATGCCACGGTCCCCGGCCTCCCCGTCCGCGCCGACTCGTGCGCGGCGGCCAGGACGGCGGTGACATCACGCGAACTCTCGACACTGATCAACGGCTCGGCCCCGGTGCGGGCGCAGTCGACGAAGTGATGGATGGCGTCCCGGTAGGCCCCGGCCGGAACCCCGTGCACGACGCGCTGGAGCATGTTGCGGGGATAGGTGTATCCCCGGGCGGTGGCGAGCTGGATGTTCTCCTTCTGCCGGTCGAGCTGGATGACCCCGTCCTCACCGGCGACCGTGACGTAGCTGTCGACCACGGTCGGGAAGGTGTTGGGATAGATCCAGGCCGACTCGAAGGTGGCCACGGCCCCCCGGGAGAAGCGCGCCTGGATCTGCATCGCGTCGGGGGTCTCGATGCCCAGGCCGCGCAGCTTGCCGTACCGGGCGGTGGCGAAGACCTCGGCGACGCGGTCGGCGAACAACCAGCTCACCAGGTCGATGTCGTGGCTGGACAGGAACCACGCGCACGAGGTCTGGTCGGCCCACCGGATCATCTCCGTGGGCACGAAGATCGTGTCGTTCTTGCGCGCGTAGCCGACGACCGGCTCGCCGACCAGCGGCATCTGCTCCTTGGCCTGCGCGTAGGCGGGCACCCAGCGGTGGTTGAACAGGCACATCGCGACCACGCCCGCCCGCCGGATGGCGGCGACGGCGCGGTCGGCGTCGGCGACCGTGGTGGTGAACGGCTTCTCGACCAGGATGTGCAGCCCGGCTTCCGCGGCGGCCACCATCATGTCGGCGTGCAGGTGGTCGGGCGTGGTGATCGAGACGGCGTCCACGTCGCCGGAGGCGATCAGCTCCCGGTAGCCGGAGTAGACGGCCGCCTCCCCCAGCGGGTTCCGGCTGACCGCGGTGAGCTCGGCGTCCGGGTGGGCGGCGAGCACCTCCGCGTGCCCGCGGCCCATGATCCCGGTGCCGATGATCCCTACTCTGAGCTTAGGCAAGTGCGTCATTCCATCGCTTCTCTGCAGTGTCCAGCGCTTCCTTCGCGCTCTTGGTACCCGTGAGGAAGGCCCTGACCTCCTCGGAGATCAGCTCGCCCAGCTCGGCGTCCTTGGCGGTGCCGATCGGGACGTACTTCAGCTCGGGCAGCCCCTTCACGATCACGCTTCTGGCCACGGCCATGGGGTCGGCGCCGGAGACGTCGGTGAAGAAGGCGTCCTTGGTCGAGGAGACCGTCGAGGGGTAGATCGGCACGATCTTGCAGAAGGCGAGCTGGTTGGCGCCGTTGGTGAAGAACTTGATGAACTCGGCGGCGGCCTTCTTGTGCTTGGACGCCTTCGGGATGGAGAACGCCTGCTGGGCCAGGAGCAGGTTGCCGCCGGTGCTCATCTGGACCGGCGGGGTGACCACGAGGTCCTTGTAGACGTCCGGCGCGTTCTTCTGCACGTTGAGCAGTTCGGCGGCGTTGGCGTGGGCCTTGAAGGCGACCTGGCCGTTCTCCAGCGTCTGCGGGAGGTTGCGGACGTCCTTGGAGACGGCGCCGGGCGCGATGCCCCTGGCCTCGTAGCTCTTCTTGAACTTCGCCAGGACGGCGACGGCCTCGGGCGTGTTGAAGGCGGCCCTCTTCTTGTCGGGGCTGAGCAGCTCGATGCCGTAGTAGCGCAGCGTGTTGTGGTCGGGCAGCGCGTTGAAGCCGTTGACCTTGGTCTTCTCGTAGACCCTGTCGGCCAGCGCGAGCGCCTCGTCGTAGCCGGTGGGCGGCTTGGCGGGGTCGAAGCCGACCCGGTCCATGACCGACTTGCGGTACATCGCGACCGGAGCGCCGCCGTTGTACCAGGGCACGGCGTAGAGCTTGCCGCCGGTGCGCAGGGGTTCGACCAGGTTCGCCTGGAAGTCGGCCAGGGCACTCTGGTCGAAGTAGGCGTCCAGCGGTTCCAGCGACGGTACGAAGCGGCCCAGCTCGATCGAGCTGACGTTGACGGCGTCGGGTACCTCGCCGCTGGCCACGGCGGCCAGCAGCTTGGTGGCGCTCTCCTGGCCGGGCACGTCCACCCAGGTGATCGTGACCTTGGGATGCCGCCTCTGGTAGTCGGCGATCAGGCCGTTGATGTAGCCGCTGTAGTTCTTCTTCAGGTTGATCGTCCAGAACTCGACCTCACCCTCGAAGGGCTGGTCGCTGCCGCCTTCCGCGGCTCCCGAGGTACCGGCGACGCAGCCGGTGGCGAGGAGGGAGAACACGAACGCTGCCGCTAAGAAGCTTCTGCTCAACATGTGGCCGTCCTTAATCGCTACTTTCGGCACAATGACAGGACGGACTCTTGCCGTCAATCCCCGACCTATGTACGCTGCAGAAAATTCTGGCCCGCCGTTATCCATCTTTAGGACTACCAATGCCCGGACAGCGGTGGTACACCCCCTACCTCTTCGCCCTCCCAGCCCTGGCGTTGTTCGGGGTCTTCTTCGTCTGGCCCGCCGTCACCGCGATCCAGCTGTCGTTCATGACGTACGACGTGGTCTCGCCACCGGAGTTCACCGGGCTGGACAACTTCGCCAGGCTCGCCGGGGACGAGAAGTTCTGGACGGCCACGGTCAACTCCGTGCTGTTCCTCCTCGGGCTCTTCCCGCTCCTGGTCGTGTTACCGCTGCTGCTGGCCGTACTCGTCAACCAGAAGCTGCCGGGGATCAGGACCTTCCGGATGCTCTACTACCTGCCGGTGGTCACCTCGATGGTCGCCGTGGCCGTGGCCTGGGAGTACGTCTTCAACCAGCAGGGCGTGCTCAACTGGATCCTCACCGGCGCCGGGCTGCTCGACCAGCCGATCCAGTACCTGCTCGACCCCTTCTGGGCCTTACCCGCGCTCATCCTGGTCGAGGGCTGGAAGAGCATGGGCTTCTACATGATGATCTACCTGGCGGGGCTGCAGACCATCGACACCTCGCTGTACGAGGCGGCCCGCGTGGACGGCGCCTCGGCCTGGCACCGCTTCCGGCGCATCACGGTGCCGCTCATGGTCCCCTACATCGCGGTCGCCTTCACGATGGAGATGCTCGACGCGATGCAGGCATTCACCTCGGTGTACGTGATGACCCGGGGCGGGCCGCAGGACGCGACGCTGACCCTCGGCTACTACATCTGGTCGGCCGGGTTCGAGCACTACGAGATGGGCTACGCCAGCGCCGTCGGGCTCGTGCTCTGGGTGGTCATGATCGCGATGGCGATGCTCAACCACCGGCTCACCAGGAGGACGTCATGAGGCGCTTGGGGATGTACGTCCTGCTCACGGCCATCGCCCTGGTCTTCGTGGGCCCGTTCCTCATCCTGCTGTCGGCCGGGCTCAAACCCGCCGGGCAGGCGGTCTTCTCCTTCCCGCCCGACGTCGTCCCGCGCCCTCCGGTCCTGGACTGGGTGAAGGAGGCGTGGACGGCGATCCCGTTCCCGCGCTACCTGCTCAACTCGGTGCTCTACGTGGCCGCGATGGTCCCGGCGTACGTGCTGGTCTCGGCACTGGCCGCCTACCCGCTGGCCCGGCTGCGCTTCCGCGGGCGGAACCTGATCTTCCTGGCGATCCTGTCGACGATGTTCCTGCCGGGCGAGGTCATGCTCATCCCACGCTTCCTCGTGGTCTCGCAGCTCGGGATGGCCGACACGTATGCGGGGGTGATCCTGCCGGGGCTGCTGTCGGCGTTCGGGATCTTCCTGCTCCGGCAGACGTTCGCCGGGGTGCCGCGGGAGATCGTGGACGCAGCCCGCACCGACGGCTGTCACGAGCTGCGCATCTTCTGGCACGTCATGCTGCCCGCGGCCCGGCCCACGCTGGCCATTCTGGGCATCTTCGGCTTCATCTCCGTCTGGAACAGCTTCATCTGGCCGCTGGTGGTGCTGAAGGACTCGGGCAAGTACCCGATCGCCCTCGGCATCGCCTACCTCGCCGGCATCACCGGCACCGACGTCCGCACGCTCGCCGCCGGCACGATCATCTCGATCATCCCGGTGGTGGTCGTCTTCATGCTCATGCAACGCCACGTCCTCGAAGGCATGCGAGGCGCAGTGAAAGGCTGACCACGATGTTGACCCGCAGGCAGTTCGGCCTGGGCGCGATCGCGCTGGCCCTCCCCCTCACCGCACGGACCACCGCCTACGACTACACCGCCCGCGAGACCTTCGACCTGTTCGACCGGACCTTCCACGCCGGCGGGGCGGCCGGGCAGCCGACGCACACCAACGAGCTGGGGCAGCTCGGCTGGGGGCAGTCCTACGTGCTGGCCGCCTTCGTCCGCATGTACGAGGCATATCGCGACACCCACTACCTCGACCGGCTCATCCACAACGCCGACCTGGTTCTGGCCGGGCGGGACTCGGTGCGCGGCGTCACCGACCACCGCGGGCTGTCGCTGCCCGGCTGGCGCAACACCAGCTATACGGCGGGCGGCGTGCGCCTGCTGGACGCCTCCGGGCAGCCGGTGCTCGAGGTGCGCAGCGCGCTGACCAACGTGAGCGACGCCGTGGTCACCGTGAAGGCGGGCAGCTCCGCCGAGCGGTTCACGATCGTGGTGGACAACCCGAAGAAGAAGCGCACCTCCACCTTCACCGACCTGACCGCCGGCGACGCGGTCGAGCGCATCCTGGCCGCCTACCCCTCGCCGAACATGGTCACGGTCAAGAAGCTCGGCGACGGGCTGCCGGCGCAGGGCGCCTTCCCGATGGCCGCGGCGCCGGTGCACTTCTCCGTGCACACGGGCATGATCACCTATCCGATGGCGTCGTTCGTGCGGGTGGTCATGCGGAGTCCCCGCCTCCGACGGATCCCGAAATATCGAGGTAAGGCGGTGGAGTACCTGACCGCCGTCCGCGACGCGGCCGCCATCCACGACCACGAGTGGCGCGACGCGGGCCACTTCGTCTTCGCCAAGACCACCCCCGTCCCCTACGACGGCGTCGAACAGCCCCACAACCAGTCGCTCGGCCTCGGCCAGACCTACGCCGAACTGGCCGCCGCCACCGGCGACCCGCTCTACCGCCGCCGCACCGCCGCCCTGGCCCGCGCCTTCGCCCGCGACCTCACGCCGAACGCCGCCGACGCCGCCGTCTGGCCGTACTGGCCGTCGTCCGGGGTGATGTACCGCGGGTACACGCGGGCCGACGACGTCTCGGAATGGACTCCGTCGTACGGCCGGCCGCCCGTGGGCGCGCAGCAGAAGGAGGACCTCAGCCACGCGGGCGTGGACGTGGAGTTCGCCGGGGCCGCCCACCGCTGGAACCTCGGCTTCACCGGCCGCGACCTGGCCCGCCTGGCCCGCACCTACACCCGGAACCTCGCCACCACCGACAACGGGAGCGCCACGACCTTCCTCTACGTGGACGGCGGCGGCGGTCTGGCTCCGGCCGGGCAGTACCTGCAGGCGCCGCGGTTCATGCCCGTGGCCCAGTGGGATCCCGCCGTGTTCGCCCATGCCCGCCAGGTGTTCGACGATCATGCTGTCGAGGCGCAGACGGGATCCACCCTGCTCTGCGTCGCCTACCTCAACTGGTTCGCCCGAAAGGGGGCATAGGTGCTGCTCAACCTGTTCGCGGCCGGGACACTGGCGTTGACCGGCGGCGCCCAGACGGTGGAGGACGTCTGGCTCACCAAGTACCAGGCGCTCGAGGCGCAGATCGGCGGCTCCAGCTACCGCAACCCCGACAGTGCCACGCTGGCCTGGGGCGAGAGCTACATCATGCGCAGCTACCTCGACGTCTACCAGGCCACCGGCGACACCGCCTGGCTGGACAAGCTCGTCACCCATGCCGACACGGTGATCGCCAACGCCGACGACGTGGACGGCGACGGGTTCCTCGGCTGGAGCACCTCGCGGTACTCACCGGTCGAGCTGGCCAACCCGGGCTTCGAGAGCGCGGCCTCGGGGGATGCGACGCTGCCCGCCTCGTGGACCCGGTTCCAGGACACCGGCAGCCACGTCCACCGCACGACCGACCGCAAGGAGGGCGCGCAGGCCGTCCGGGTGATCTCGGATCAGGCCAAGTGGAAGAAGCTCTACCAGAACGTCAACAGCGCCTACGAGGGCGGCTCCGCCTACGTGCTGCGCGGGTGGGGGAAGAAGTCCGGGTCGGTCACCGGGCGGATCGTGCTGCGCAACGGCTCGGCGACGGTCTGCGCGCTGGACTACACCTCGACGGCGTGGGAGTTCAAGCAGGTCGAGTGCAAGCTGCCGGCGGGCGGGGCGCCGTTGCGGGTGTGGCTGGAGCACGCCTCGTACACGGTGGCCGGGTCGGCATCCTTCGACGAGGTGAAGCTGAGCGGCCGGTTCCCGTACATGGTGCACGACGCCATGATCGGCATTCCGGTGGCGGAGTTCGTGCGGCTGGTGGCCCAGACCCCCGCCTTGTCCGGATATAGCGCGAAGGCGGCGACATATCGGGGTTTTCTGGAGACCGAGATCGTGCCCCGCTGGGAGCAGAGCGGCTACCTCGGCAACACCTGGAACGGCACCACCTGGCAGGAACCACCCGACGTCGACACCTTCTCCCACACCCGGGTCAGCTCCGACCTGCCCTTCAACCAGGCCCTCGGCTTCGCCAACCTCCTCACCGTGCTGCACGGCGTCAACGGCGACGCCGCCTACCTGCAGAAGGCCAACTCCACAGCCCAGTGGGCCAAGCGGAACCTGGTCAACTCCGGAGGCGCGTACATCTGGAACTACGCCTCCTACACCACCACGAAGGAGGACCTCTCCCACGCCAACGTGGACCTGTCCGCGTTCCTGGAGTCCTACCGCCGCGGTCAGGTCTTCACCGCCGCCGACATGACCGCCTTCAAGAACACGCTCAAGACCAAGATGTGGAACGGCTCGGCCACCGCCCCGGTCTTCAGCCAGTACGTGAACGGCACCGGCACGGCCAACGGCGCCGACTACTACCTGCACTCGTGGCTCGAACTCGCCGAATGGGACCCGCAGATCAAGGACCTGGTAGCAGCCAAGTACGCCACCTTCACCCCTGCCAACTCCGGCCACCTCATCACGCTCTCCCGCCTGCTGAAGTGACGATCGCGCAGAATATGCAGTCGCCCACCCACGACATCATCGGTTACCGTCACCTCTCGTGGAGGAATCACCCGGCACCGGAACGGCCGGTGCGGCTGTACCCGGTCACCACGGCACGCGCTGACTCGGATCCCTGATCTCGTCTGACGCGTGCTGCGCCCGCTCCGCGCGTGCTGCGCAGCCCGGAAGGGTGGCCTTCGCGTGCCGTTGTTCCTCCTTGTCTACCTGGCCTATGTCTCCATCGCCCTGCCCGACACCGTGGGCGGCATCACGTGGCCGTTCGTCCGGCTGGACCTGCGCCAGCCGATCGAGGCGCTGGGCGTCGTCGTCCCGTTCGGCGTCGCCGGGTACGTCGTCTCCAGTTCCTCGGCCGCGTCCCTCCTCGCCCGCGCCGGGGTCGGGTGGGTGCTGGCGCTGAGCACCGCGCTGTCGGCCGGCGCGCTGACGGTGTACGCGCTGGCGGGGGCGTTCTGGGTGGTGCTGCTCGCCGTACTCCTCGGCGGCCTGGCCTCCGGCGCGATCGACTCCGCGCTCAACGCCTACGCCGCACGGCACTTCGGCGCCCGTCACCTGACCTGGATGCACGCCTGCTACTGCCTGGGCGCCGCGGCGGGTCCGGCCGCGGCGACCGTACTGCTGGCCGACGGTCGATCGTGGCGCCTGCCGTACGTCGTGCTGGCGATCTCGCAGGTGCTGCTGGCGGTCACGTTCGCACGTACGGCGAAGCGGTGGGGCAGGCCCTCGGCCATCGCGACGCGCCCAAGCCATCCCCCGTGGCCGTCCCCGCGCCTGTTGTGGCCGAGCCTGGCGGCGTTCGTCCTCCAGTCGGGCATCGAGGCGGGGACCGGAATCTGGGCCTACGTCTACCTCACGACCGGCCGCGGCCTGGCCGACGGCCCGGCCGCCCTGACCGTTTCGGCCTTCTGGGCGGCCATGTTCGCCGGGCGCGTCATGGTCGGGCACTGGGGAGACCGGGTCGGAACCCGGCGTTTCCTCACCCTGGGTGTGTGGGGAATGCTCATCGGCGCGGCGTTCGTGGTGATTCCGGGACCGGGCTGGATGGCCTCGGCCGGCGTGGTCGTCATCGGCCTCGCGGCCGCGCCGATGTTCCCGCTGCTGACGTTGACGACGTCCGAACGTGTCGGCGAGGCGCACGCGGACCGCACGATCGGCCTCCAGATGGCCGCCTCCTCGGCGGCCGGCGCGGTGTTGCCCGGCGCCGTCGCCGCGACGCTCATCAGCCTGTACGGCGTCGCCGTCATCGGCCCGTTCCTCGCCATGCTGACGGTCGCGATGTGCCTGATTCACCGGCGACTGCGCCACCCGTGCCCGGGTACTAGTGCAGGAGGCCGAGCACGGCCCCGATGAGCAGCAGTTTCAGGAGCCAGTCTCCGGCGTGCAGCACGGCGGTGACCACCGGTACGCGCTCCCACAGCACCGAGCCGGTGAGCAGGATGAGCGGGAAGCCGAGCCACGCGACGACGCCCAGCAGCATCGCCGAGGGCCAGCTCAACAGGTCCGCCTGTGCCGCGATCCAGGCGAACACGCCGGCCAGGAGCGCGGTCCGCAGCAACTCCACGGCCGCCTTCCACGCTGCCGGCCGTCCCCGGTCGGGCGCGGCGGCGCCCAGCCGGCGCTGCTCGAACGGCGTGGCCAGGGCGTAGTAGAGGGAACTGGCCACGAACGCCAAGACCGCGGAGAGAGGGATTCCCAGGGCGAGCATCTAGACCTCCTTTTTGGTACTGAGAAGTACTATATTTATCGACTTATAGTACTGTCAAGTACTAAGGAGGTCGGATGGCAGCGGAGGCAGGGTCGCGACCACGCGGGCGCCCGAGAGGCAGTGGCGGTGCGGAACTACTGGCGATCGCCCGCGAGGTGTTCCTCACCCAGGGATATCCCGGCGCGACGATGGACCAGGTGGCCGCCCAGGCCCGGATCTCGAAACAGACGCTCTATCGCGAGTACCCCTCGAAGGAACGGCTGTACGCGGCGGTGGTCCGCGACTGGGTCGACCGCGGCTACGACGCCATGCGGCCCCACACCGAAGCGCTGACAGAGTCCGCGGACATCCGGGCCGGCCTGCTGCGGCTCGCGCACGTGCTGCACTCGGGCGTGCTGAGCGAGCCGGTGCTGCGCATGCGATCGCTGGTCGCCACGGAGTCCGCGCGCTTCCCGGACGTCGCCGCCGACTACGTCGAGCGCAGCTGGACCCGCAACACCCAGTTGCTCGCCGACGCACTGGCCGCCCTGGCGGCGCGGGGCCTGATCAAGGCCGAGGACACGCTCGCGGCGGCGCAACAGTTCACCTGGCTGGTTCTCGGCGACCCGCTCAACCGCCGCACACTCGCCGCACAATCCGCACCGGCGGAGGACGACGAGCTGGCGCGGCAGCGCGAGGAGGCGGTCACGACGTTCCTCAGCCGCTACGGCCACGCCAGCGCGTGGCAGTGAACCCCTTCTCCTTGCCGAAGGCGAACACCTGGGCCGGCTCAAGAGCGTAGACGTGCCGGGGATCGCTGAAGGCGGAGTCGGCCGGATCGTAGAACTCGCCATCGTTGACCACTGGATGCCACCACGGATACTTGGCCGGAAACTGGTCCGCGATCTGCTGCAGCCGGGCTGCGTTCCGGACGAGATGGGCGGTGCCTTCGAGAACCACGTCGACATCCGGACCGGGCACCGTGATGGCGCAACCGTGGTTCCGCGCGAGGTTGCGGGCGGCCCCGCTCACCCCGTGGCTCCAGGCCCAAGGCCCACCAGAGCCTTCTACAGGGAGGGGGCATTGGACGTTCTCTTCTCACCCGCTCTCACCAGGATCGGGAGGTTGCCGGCCGCTACCCGTCGTCACCATCTCCCACATGGTCCCCCGAGTAGCACGAGGTGCAGTTGGCTTTGCTGGTGGCCGCCGCGTCGCGTGGCCAGAGCGCGTCCAGGACGTAGAAACCTTGTTCGCGTAGCAGGCCGGCGGTTTCGCCCACCGTGTACAGGATGAAGGTGTCCCACGCCTCGTCGACCAGTGGGGAGGGTGACAGAGCCCGTGCGGCGTCCTGGGCGGCCACGACCAGAAAGATCAGCGCCTGGTCCAACGCTTGCCGCGCCAGGCTGGGCGCGAGGTCATGCGTGGCCACGATACGGGCCGCAACCCGCTCGAACAGCGCCTCGGCCGCCTGGTCGTCGCCGGGGTGACGGGGGTCTTCCAGACGGGCCGTGCCGGTACGCAGACACCCACCGCGTACCCAGGCCATGACAAGTGAGTAGGTCTCTTGGCCAAGTCGACCTCGTACCGCCCGGTGAGGTGGTCGGCCTTGGTCTTGGAGAGGGGGTCCTTGCAGTAGAAGGTAAGCGAGAGATCGTCTCTGTTGCTGTTGGATTGCATGAGATTTCGCCCTCCTGGCCTACGCCACGGACCCCAAGGGTCACGCGAGGGTAAGCAGAGTCAACCCCTGCGGTAGACCGAACGTCCCTGCCGCACCCTGCCGCGACGATCATCACATCGCGCAAGCCGGGCGCCGAAGGCGCACGCAGAAACAGGCTGCCCGAGCGGAGCGAGGACCTCCAGGGGTCGAGCTTCAGCTCGGCTGGAGACACGCCTGGAACCCCGTGCGCGAAGCGCCCGTGGGTGTAAGACCTTGCCTTTCAGAGGAAGGCCGCGGCCGCCTTGAGGAAGGCGTCGTTCGCCTCCGGGTCGCCGATCGACACGCGGGCCCCCTCGCCCGCGAACGGGCGTACGGCCACGCCCTCCACCGCGCATGCCGCGGCGAAGTCCATGGTGTGTTCGCCGAGCCGGAGCCAGACGAAGTTGGCCTCGGTGGGCGGGACCGTCCAGCCCTGGGCGATCAGTGCCTCGCGGACCCGGGCGCGTTCCTTCACCACGCTCTCCACTCTGGTCAGGAGTTCGGTCTCGGCCTGGAGTGAGGCGCAGGCGGCGATCTGGGCCAGGTGGTTGACGGCGAAGGGGACCATGACCTTGCGGACGGCTCCGGCGACCGGCTCGTGGCCGATCAGGTAGCCGACTCGCAGGCCGGCCAGGCCGTACGCCTTGGAGAAGGTGCGCAGGACGCAGACGTTGCGTCGTTCGCGGTAGAAGTCCAGGCCGTCGGGGACGTCCTCGTCGCGGACGTATTCGCGGTATGCCTCGTCCAGGACGACGAGGACGTTGTCGGGGATCTTGTCGAGGAACGCCGTCAGCCGGTCGCGGCGGATCGAGACGCCGGTCGGGTTGTTCGGGTTGCAGACGAAGATCATCCGGGTCCGGTCGGTGACGGCGGCGGCCATCGCGTCCAGGTCGTGTTCCTCGTCCACCAAAGGCACCTGCACCGAGACCGCCCCGGCCAGGTCGGCCAGCAGCGGGTATGCCTCGAACGAGCGCCAGGCGTAGATCACTTCGGCGCCCGGTTCGCCTACGGTCTCGAACAGTTGCTGCGCCACCGTCACCGATCCCGCGCCGAGGGCCACGTGCTCGACCGGCACGTCGTAGCGCTGGGCGATCGCCTCGGTCAGCTGGGCGCAGCCAGGGTCCGGGTAGCGGTTGATCTGCCGTGCGCCCTCCGCGATCGCCTCGACGACCGAAGGCAGCGGGTCATAGGGGGACTCGTTGGAGGACAGCTTGTAGGACCGGCCGTCGGCGGTGAGTACGGCCTTGCCCGGCTTGTAGGCGGGCATCGTGTCCAGGATGGCGCGGAAACGAGGCATGTCCACACTGTAGTCCGCCCTTGTGCGCGGACGATTCGGCGTCTAAGTTATGGCCCGTAACTAAGGTTAGGCTTACCTTCGGGAGGGGTCGTGAGGACGGGCGGGCGGACAGCCACCTTCACCCACGAGGACGTCGTCGCCGCGGGAGTACGGCTCGGCCTGCGCGACCTGACCGTGCAGGCGGTGGCGGACGCGCTCGGCGTCACCACCGCGGCCGTGTACCGGCACGTGCCGAGCCGGGCCGCGCTCGAAACCCTGGTCGGGGAGGCCGTTCTGGCCGGTCTGACGCTCGAGGACGACCCTGCTCAGCCGGTCGCCGATCACCTGGTGGCGTTCGCGTGGCAGCTTCGGCGCTTCACCAAGCGGCATCCCGGCAGCGGGCCGTACCTGCAGCGGATCTTCCCGCGCGGCCCCTCAGGAGTCAGGCTGCTCGAGACGCAGATCAGGGCGCTCGGGCGGCGCGGGTACGACCCCGCCGCCGCCACCGTGCTCAGCTCCGCCGTCGCCACCGTCACCCTCGGGCTCACCGTGGTCGAAGAGGTTCAGGAGGCCCACGCGCTGCTCGATCCGCCGGGCACCGAGCAGGCCACGCGGGAGGCGAGGGCGGCCATGGCCGCCTCGCCGCTGGTGGTCGCCGCCGTCGGGGGCATTCCCGCCCATACCGCCGACGACTACTTCGACGTGGTCGTCAGCGCGCTGGCCGACGGGCTGGTGCGCAGGCTTCCGCCCGGGGCGGCCGTCGCCGTACTAAGAGAGGACCATTGATGGCTCGCGGCTACGCCGGGGCGGTGATGAAGACCTTCGGTGCGATCAACCACACCATCACCGTCGTGTCCTTCACCGACATCACCCCGCACTACCGGCGCATCACCTTCCACGCGCCGACGCTCTTCGACACCGGTCCGATCGAGGCGGCGGCCTGGGTCCGGATGTGGGCTCCCGATCCGGTACGGCCCGGCCGCGAGCACCAGCGCGGCTACACGCTGGTGGCACCGGATCCGGAGAACCTGCTGGTCAGCATGGAGTTCGTGCTGCACGAGCCGGCCGGTCCCGCGTCCATCTGGGCCAGGAACGTCCAGATCGGGGACAGCGTGGAGGTGAGCCGGTGGGGGTCCAAGCAGTTCACGGTGCCGGATCCGGAGCCCGGCGGCTACCTGCTCGTCGGGGACGCGGCCTCGTTGCCCGGGATCAACGCGATTCTGGCCGCCGTGCCGGACACGTCGCCGGTCGAGGTGCTGCTGGAGTCGCATCACGCCGACGACCGGCTGATCCCGATGACCGGGCATCCTCTGGCCCGGGTGACGTGGCTGGACACCACCGGGGATCCCGGGCTGCTGGCCCAGGCCGTCGAGGGGCGGGACTGGTCCGACTGGTACGCCTGGGTGACCGCGGAGTCGGCCGCCACCCGGCGGGTGCGGGAGCGGCTCAAGGAGCTCGGGTTCCCCAAGTCGGAGGTGAAGGCGCAGGCGTACTGGATCAAGGGCAAGGCGATGGGCGTGGACCGGAGCGCCCAGGAACCGGCCCCCGAGCCCGCCGCGGCGTCCCCTGCCCCGGAACCGGGCAGGTGGCGGTCGCGGGCCGGGGTGCGACTGCTGGCGCCGCTGCGGTCGCGGCTCATCCTCGCCGGCGTCTTCCAGGCGGTCGTCAGCCTGCTGCAGCTCGCGCCGTATCTGGTCCTGGTCGAGTTGTGCCGCAGGCTGCTGGCCGGCGGCGCCGAAGGGGTCGCCGGGCTCGGGCTGCTGGCCGTGATCCTGCTGGGCGCGGGCACCACGCTGGCCGGGCTGCTGGTGCTGGCCATGCACGTGCTGGACGCGCGGTTCGGGCACCGGGTCCGGGCCGACGTGGTCGGCAAGCTGGGGCGGCTGCCGCTGGGGTGGTTCACCGAGCGCACCTCGGGGCGGATCAAGCAGGCCGTGCAGGATGACGCGGCCAGCGTGCACTACCTGGTCACGCATGCCGTGCTGGACATCGTGGCGGCGCTGGTGACTCCGCTGGCCGTACTGGGCTATCTGTTCTCCGTCTCGGCCGGGCTGGCCGCGATCCTGCTGGTGCCGCTGCTGGTGTACGGGATTCTGACGGCGCGCATGCTGCAGGCGTCCAGCGCGGCGCTGCCGAAGTTCAGCACGTGGGAGACCCGGGTCGGGTCCGAGGCCGTCGCCTACGTGGACGGGCTGACCGTCGTGCGCGCCTACGACGCCGGGCCCGCGGGCGGCTTCCGGGCGACGCTGGAGGAGCGCGCCCGTTTCCTCGACCAGTGGCAGCGCCCTCTGGGTGGCCGTAAGACGCTGGTCGACCTGGCCACCCGGCCGCTCACCTCGTTGTTGCTGATCGTCGTGGCCGGGTCCCTGATGATGGCCGGTGGCGTGCTCACCGCCGCCGACCTGCTGCCGTTCCTGCTGCTGGGCGTGACGTTCGGCGCGCAGTTGCTGGCCGCCGGGTTCGGCCTGAGCTCGGCCCGCGAGGCGCGGGACGCCGCCCAGCGGATCGGCCTGCTCATGGACGAGCCGGAACTGCCCGAGCCCGGGACGCCCGAGCCGCTGCCCTCCGCCCGGGGGCGGTCGGTGCGCTTCGAGGGTGTGCGGTTCGCCTACACCGCGGGCCACGACGTCCTGACCGGCATCGACCTGGAGCTGCGCCCGGGTACCGTGACGGCGCTCGTCGGCCCGAGCGGCGCCGGGAAGTCCACGCTGGCCGCGCTGCTGGCCCGCTTCCACGACGTCACCGACGGCCGGATCACCCTGGACGGCGTGGACCTGCGCGACCTCCCGCTCACCGACCTGTATGGCAATGTCGGCTTCGTCTTCCAGGACGTCGCCCTCATCCGCGGCACCGTGCACGACAACATCGCCCTCGCCCGGCCCGGCGCCACCCGCGACCAGGTCGAGGAGGCGGCGAAGGCCGCCCGCATCCACGACCGGATCACCCGGCTGCCCGGCGGGTACGACGCGGTCCTCGGCGACGCGGCCCGCCTGTCCGGCGGCGAGGCCCAGCGCCTGACCATCGCCCGCGCGCTCCTGGCCGACCCCGCGGTACTCGTCCTGGACGAGGCCACCGCCTACGCCGACCCGGAGTCCGAGGACCAGGTCCAGGAGGCGCTCACCCGCCTGGTCGCCGGGCGGACCGTGCTGGTGATCGCGCACCGCCTGCACACCGTGGCCGGCGCCGACACCATCGTCGCGCTGGACGGCGGGCGCATCGTCCAGCAGGGCGCCCACGCCGACCTGCTGGCCGTGCCCGGGCTGTACCGCGACCTGTGGCAGGCGTCCTCCCCTCAGCTCACTCCCCGGAAGGCGAGCGCATGATCCTCCAGACCCTCCGCCTGGCCGGTGACCGCAAGGCGGCCGTCCGGTACGCCTGCCTGCTCGGGCTGAGCACCGTGCTGCGCGCCGGGGCGGTGCTCAGCCTGGTGCCCCTGCTGTCCGCCCTCTTCTCCCCCGCCCCGGGCGCCGCGCTCCCGTGGGCCCTGGCGCTCGCCGCGCTGGTGGCCGCGGGCTGGGCCTGCGACTACGCGGTCGCCGGTGCCGGGTTCGCCATCGGCTTCGAACTGCTCAACAAGATCGAGACGCAGATCGTGGACCGGCTGCGGCGCATCCCGCTCGGCTGGTTCACCACCGATCGCCGCACCGAGGCCCAGCGCGCCCTCACCTCCTCCGGCCGCGAACTCTGCCAGGGCATCACCCACCTGATCACCCCGACCGTCAACGCCCTCACGCTGCCCGCCCTCATCGGCCTCGGCCTGCTGGCCGTCGCCCCGCCGCTGGGCCTGGTCGCGCTGGCCGCCGTCCCGCTGCTGCTGGGCGCGCTCTGGCTGAGCGGGCGCTGGATGCGCGCCGCCGACGCCTCCTACGCCGACGCCTCCGGTGAGGTCGCCAACCGCATCATCGAGCTGGCCCAGTCCCAGCCCGCCTTGCGTACGGCCGGCCGTACCGGCGTGGAGGGGACGGCGATCGGCCGCGCGCTGACCCGGCAGCGCACGGCGGCGCTGCGCCTGATCGGCTTCGGCATCCCCGGCCAGCTCGTGTTCGGCCTGGCGACCCAGGTGGCGCTGCTCGCCCTGGCCGCCACGGCCGTCACGCAGGGCCTGGCCGGGAGGCTGTCGGCCGCCGAGGTGGTGGCCGTGATCATCGTCGTGGTCCGGTTCATCGAGCCGTTCACCACGCTGGCCGACCTGTCCCCGGCCCTGGAGAACATGCGCGGCACCCTGGGCAGGGTCCGCACGATGCTCGACGCCCCCGTGCTGAACGGCGCGGCCGAGGAGGTCCTGCCCCGGCACGAGGCCCCGGCGCTGGTGTTGCGCGAGGTCCGCTTCGGCTACGAACCCGGCAAGGACACCCTGGACGGGGTCTCGTTCACCGTCGAGCGGGGCACCACCACGGCCGTCGTCGGCCCCTCCGGCGCGGGCAAGAGCACCCTGCTCGCCCTGATCGCCCGCTTTCACGAGGTGTCGTCCGGCGCCGTCGAGGTGACCGGGCACGACGTGCGCTCCTACGATCCGGCCGTGCTGATGGGCCAGTTGGGCATCGTCTTCCAGGACGTGTACCTGTTCGACGCGACGTTGTACGACAACATCCGGCTGGGTAATCCCGGCGCCTCCGACGAACAGGTCCGCGCCGCGGCCTCGGCGGCCCAGCTCGACGAGGTCGTCAGCCGCCTGCCCGACGGGTTCGAGACCCGGGTGGGCGAACGGGGCGCCGCGCTGTCCGGCGGCGAGCGCCAGCGGGTCAGCATCGCCCGCGCCCTGCTCAAGGACGCGCCCCTGCTGCTCCTGGACGAGGCCACCGCCGCCCTGGACACCACCAACGAACGCGCCATCGTCGCCGCCCTCGAGTCCAGCGGCCGGGACCGCGGCACCCTGATCATCGCCCACCGGCTCAGCACGATCGCCCGCGCCGACCAGATCGTCTTCCTGGAGGGCGGGAAGGTGGCCGAGTGCGGGTCGCTGGCCGAGCTGATCACGCTGAACGGCCGGTTCGCGAGCTACTGGCGCCACCGCGAACAGGCCGCCGACTGGACACTCGTACCGTCACCGTGACGGATTCGGGCCCGCCGCCCCGATCCCTAGCGTCTTCCCCATGAACGCGATGACGAAGAAGACGTGGGTGCTGAGCACGGCCGCGCTGGCGGTCGTCCTGGCGGCGGGGCCGGTCCACGCCGAGTCCGTCCCGGTCGAGGGGCGGCTCACCCCGGCCGCCGCCTCGCACATCGAGCGGCAGACGACGTTCGGCGCCACCCCCACCTACGAGATCCTGCCCGACGGCACGAAGAGCATGGAGAAGCGGATCGCGGCCTACCGCGCGGAGTTCGCCCCCGACGCCACGCTGTGGGAGGCGGGCTCCCCCGTGATCCACGGCTGGGCGAACATCGAGCCGGCCATCAGGAGGACGCTCGGCCTGGTGCCCTCCTTCAGGTTCGTCCCGTCCCGGGTGGCGGCCGGCGAGAACACCGTCTTCTACTCGGCCGACAACTCCGTCGAGATCAACGGCACGCCGATCAGGTACCCGTCCATGTACCGCGTGGTGATCAATGACAAGGGGGACGTCGTCCAGGGGCGCCGGTACTACGACAGGTTCGCCTGGTTCAACCCGATCGCGCCGCCGGAGATGGAGCTGGGCGACCCGTTCGGGGGCATCCACGACCGTCCCGGCGCCTCGGCGGCATCGGCGGCTCCGGCGGCTCCGGCCCGGGGACTGCTCGGGCGGGCCGCCTTGTGGACGGCGCGCGACGCCGAGGCGCTGGTCGCGGCGACGGGCGACGCGCCGCTGTCGGGTCCGGGCCTCGGCTCTCGCAAGCTGTACACAGGGGCGGCCAAGCTGGAGTACGTCAGGAAGCTCGTCAGCCTGTTCGCCGCCCCCAAGCTGGCGCCCGGCCAGGTGATCCGCACCCGCAGCGCCACCTACGTGGAGACGCACGGCGAGGTGGACGCCCAGGGCAGGACGCTCGGGTTCGGCATCATCGAGCGGTTCGGCACGAAGGGCGGCAGGGTGACGGACTGGTCCCTGACCTTCGACTCGCTCCCGCTGATCGCCGACCAGGAGAAGATCCAGAAGCTGTTCGGCCTGATCAAGCCCTGACCGTCGACTCCTTGGGCTGGCGCAGGACCACCACCGACAGGACGAACGCGGCCACGAGCAGCCCGGCCGAGATGGTGAAGGCCAGCCGGTACCCGCCGGTCAGCGCCACCGCCTCCGTCGCACCCCCCGCCAGGGCGCCCTTGGTCTCGGCGGCGGCCAGCGTGGACAGCAGCGCGACGCCGAGCGCCATGCCGATCTGCTGCGTGGTGTTGAAGACCCCCGAGGCCAGGCCGGCGTCGTCGGCGTTCGCGCCCGACATGCCGAGCGTGGTCAGGGCTGGGAGCACCAGCCCGCCGCCCGCGATCAGCAGCATGACCGGGAGCAGGTCGGTGGTGTAGTTCGCGGCGACGGGCACCCTGGTCAGCCAGGCCATCGCCGCCACCAGCAGCACCAGCCCGGCCAGCAGCACGTTGCGCTCGCCGAAGCGGGTGTTGAGCCGGGCGGAGACGAACAGCGAGATCCCGCCGATGGCCACGGCCGCGGGCAGCATCGCCAGGCCGGTCTGCAGCGCCCCGTAGCTCAGGACCCGCTGCATGTAGAGGGCGACGATCACCTGGAAGGCGAACATGGCGGACAGGCTGAGGATCTGGGCGAGGTTGCCGCCGACGACGTTGCGCGAACGGAAGATCCGCAGCGGCATCAGCGGCGCCCTGGCCGTGGCCTGGCGGGCGACGAACCCGGCCAGCAGGACCACCGTCAGCGCGCCCAGGCCCAGGGTGTGCCCGGACAGCCAGCCGTACTCCTCGATCTTGACGGCGGTGTAGATGCCGAGCATGAGGCCGGCCGTGACGAGCAGCGCGCCGATCACGTCCGCGCCGGCCGACAGCCCGAGCCCGCGGTCGCCGGGAAGGGCCGGGATGGCGAGCAGGACGGTCACCAGCCCGATCGGCAGGTTGATGAAGAAGATCCAGTTCCAGCTCAGCGCGTCGGTGAGCACCCCGCCCACGACCTGGCCGATCGAGGCTCCGGCGGCGCCGGTGAAGGCGAACACCCCGATCGCCTTCGCCCGTTCCTTCGGCTCGGAGAAGAGCGTCACCAGGATCCCGAGCACGACCGCGGAGGCCATGGCGCTGCCCACCCCTTGCAGGAACCGGGCGGCCACCAGCATCCCGGGGCCGGTGGCCAGGCCCGCCAGCAGGGAGGCGGCGGTGAAGACCGCGTTGCCGGCCAGGAACATCGTCTTGCGCCCGATCAGGTCGCCCAGCCGTCCGGCGAGGAGGAGCAGGCCGCCGAAGGGGATCAGGTAGGCGTTCACGGTCCAGCTCAGCTCGGCGGGCGAGAACCCGAGTTCGCGCTGGATGGCGGGCATCGCCACGGTGACGATGCTGCCGTCGAGGATGGTCATCAACGCGGCGGACGAAAGCACGATGAGTGCTAGCCAACGAGACATATCGGTTTCTCCCGTTCGATAGGAACAAGAGGAACCGTAGCAGATAGTTTTGTTGTAGACGATCCTTTGTGAACCTATTTCTGGCGAGCCCGCCGTACCACCTGAGGCGCCTCGACCGGCGTGCCGAGATGCTCCCTGGACAGCCGCGTGAGCGCCCGCACCAGCACCTCCCGCTCGTCGTCCGGCAGGGAGTCGATGGCGTCCCGATGCACCCGATCCACGATCACCTGACTGCGCTTGGCCACCTCGGCGCCCTTGTCGGTGACCGCGATGATCCGCGCCCGCCGGTCCGTGCTCGACGGCCGCCGCTCCGCCAGCCCCTCCTTCTCCAGCGCGTCGACGGTGACGACCATGGTGGTCTTGTCCATGTCCCCGATCTCGGCCAGCTGGATCTGGGTGCGCTCCTCCTCCAGCGCGTGGACCAGCACGCAGTGCATCCGCGCCGTCAGCCCGATCTCGGCCAGCGCCGCCGCCATCCGGCTGCGCAGGACGTGGCTGGTGTGGTCGAGCAGGAACGACAGGTCGGTGCTGGTACGCGCTGGCGCCATGGCAGTCATGCCGCCATCTTAGGTCCGTTGCGGATAATCCGGCTTCAGAGGAGCAGGGCGCGGTCTCGCCAGGCGCGTTCCCATTGGCGGGTGAGGGCCGGATAGACGATCCAGTAGCGGAAGGGCGCTATCAGGGCCATGTAGAGCCGCCCGAACAGGCCGTTGGGCTTGACCAGGGCCGCCATTCGCAGTTCGTATCCGCCGTCGCCGGCCGGCACCCAGCCGAGGTGCATGATGTCGTGGACGGTCCTGTTCGCCAGCTCACGGGCGGCCTCCCTGTCGAGCAGGTACACCTCGGTGAACGGGTCGGAGCAGGGGGCGGCGCCGTCCGCCGTCCGGGCGAGGTCGTCCGGCAGGCGGTCGCGGAGCGAGGAAACCCGCCCGCCCAGGCCCGCCTTGGGCGTGTCCCAGCCCAGCAGGGCGCCGAGCTTCCAGCGCACCGCGAACAGGAACCGGACCACGGCCGGCTCCTTGACGGTGTCGTAGGCCACCCGCAACGCGGCGAGCATCACGGGGAAGTCGTCCGGCCCGGCGCCGGGGGTGCGGAAGGACCAGACATCCTCGATCCGGAAATCTCGGGTGAACTCGTGGATGCGCCACGGCTGTTCGGCGTGTGCGCTTTTGGGGAGTCTCATCGCGATTACGAAACTACAGTTCCGGTACTCATGTTCCGTATCATGCAGGCATGGCAGCGAGAAATCAACGGGGTGGGCGGCCCCGAGACAGTCGCGTGGATCACAAAATCCTGGAGACCGCCCGCGAGCTCATCGACGAGGCCGGTTACCCGGCCCTGACCATCGACCAGGTCGCGGCCCGCGCCGGGGTGGGCAAGGCGGCGATCTACCGGCGCTACGCCTCCAAGGCCGAGATGGCGTTCATCGCCACGGTCCACGGCCAGTGGCCGCCCCCGCTGCCCGACACCGGCTCGCTGCACGGAGACCTGCTGGAGCTGGCCCGCACGTACCACACCCTCCTGGCCGCCCCGGCATCCCGCCATGTGGCACCGGCCCTGATGAGCGAACTCGCCGTTAATCCCGAGCTGGTCACCCGATTCCAGGACCACTTCCAGGCCCCCGAACTCGCCGGCCTGGCCGAGATCATCCAGCGCGCCGTGGCCCGCGGCGAACTGGCCCGGCCCGTCGACCCCGCGATCGCCCACCTGCTGCTGATCGGCTCCCACGTGGCCGCCCTGTACCTCTTCCACCAGCACGTCGACGACACGACGATCACCAACCTGGCCACCGCCACGACCGCCGGCCTCACCGCCCTGGCCGGCCGTACACCACCCGGAGAAAGCGTGATGGGACTAGATTGACCCGGAGCGGGGCCGTACGGCGGGAGCACCCCGTCGACCTTGTACTCCCTGATCGTCTGGTCGGCGTTGGGCACGCGCCCCGAACATGAGGATCAGAGGATGGCCTTCGAGTCCGGCTTCCAGTCCTGGACGAGGAGCCCGAGCAACACCTCGTCCAAGAACTCGCCCATCACCCAGGCCGAGGAGCGCAGTACGCCCTCGCGGACGAAACCGTTGCGCTCGGCCGAGCGCAGCATCGCGTGGTTGTCCGCCAGCGTCTCGATCTGCAGCCGATGCAGGCTGCGCACGACGAACCCGTAGTGGCACAACACCGCGACCACGTCGGTGCCGTAGCCCTTGCCGCGGGCGGCCGGCAGCAGGCCCAGCCCGACGTGCGCGGACCGGTGGTGGGTGTCGATGCCCCACAGCGTCGCCGCGCCGATCAGCGTGCCGCCCTCCAGCTCCACCACCGAGAACGGGACGAGCCCTTGCTGCGTGTCGTCCACCACGAGCCGCGGGTCCTTCGAGCCGGGCGTGATGGGCCGCCACGGCTGGCTGTCGGCCCGTGCGGAGTTGACCACGTCGTCGAAGAGCTCGGCCCGCAAGACCGGGATGTCTTCCTCATGCCGGGCTCTGAGCCCCACCTTGTTCCCTTTGAGCATGCAGGCTTCCTATCCGGCCCGGCGCTGCGGCGGCAAACCGCGTTTCCCCGGCGGTCAGCGTGGGCGGCTGAGGGCGGCCTCGGCCAGGTCCGTCCAGGTCGCGACCGAGGAGTGGGGGACGACGACCCAGTCCTTCACGGCCCTGCCCTGCCCCGAGGGGTCGAACAGGCGAGCCCCGGGCAGCTTGAGCGCTGCCGTGTGCTCGGGGGTGTCTCTGACCAGCCGGAACACCATCGCGCCGTCGCGCTGCAGGCTTGCGAAGACCTTCCCCGCCTGATCCTTGAGCGCGGGACTGCCCATCATCCTGGAGATTCGTACCCCCAGGTCGGCCAGCTCGGCGCCGACCTGCTGAAAATCCTCTTCCGCGCTCATCGTCGGTCCCCCGCCTTTCAGTTGAACGGCGCTCAGGGTAGTCGTCCCGATGGCACCGATCAAGGCCGGATGCGAGAACTCAGCCTCGGAACCAGGCGGAGATGGCCGGCTTGTACAGCAGGACGAGTGCCGTGACCGGCAGCGCGCTCATGAGGGTGGTCACCACGAGGCCGAGGAAGGCGCCGCCGGCGACGAACAGGCCGACCAGGCTCAGGACGAAGGAGAGTGCGTAGACGACCGCCAACACCCACTGCACCACCACCGCGACGGTGCGCCCCCAGCGCCGGTGGAGCCACACCAAGGCGACGGCGAGGGCGACGGTGACGCCGGCGCCGAATATGGCGGTGAGCATGTCGAAGAGCACCACCTGGCTGTACACCGACCGGTTGCGGCCGAGGTGGTCCAGCACCCTCAGGGCGGAGCTCACGGTGGCGGCGGCGAAGATGAGCGCCTGTAACCAGTGGATGACGAGTGTCACCCGGGCGCCGCCGGGCATCGGGGCAGCGGGGAAGGCCGAGTGGCTGGCGGGGTCCATGGACACCTCCGGGATGCGGCTGCGGACACGACCGCACGCTAGCCCGGCCCGGGCGGGACCCGTCCCGGCTTCCGAGGGTCAGGAGCGGAGCATGGGAGGGTGGAGGAGTTCGGCGGGGCCGCGTTTGTAGAGTTTGGCGGGGCGGCCGCCGTCGCGGGTGGTGGATTGGCCGGTTTCCATCAGGAAGCCTTCTGCCTTGGTGACCTTGCGATGGAAGTTTCTCGGGTCCAGGCTGCGGCCCCAGACGATTTCGTAGACCCTTCGCAGGTCGGCAACGGTGAACTCCGGCGGGCAGAAGGCCGCGCCCAAGGAGGTGTATTCCAGTTTGGCCCGGGCGCGTTCGATCCCGTCCAGCATGATGCGGCGGTGGTCGAAGGCCATGACGGTCAGTTCGGATACCGGGACCCAGGCCATGTGCGCCTTTTCCGAGGCGGGGAGGTCGGGGGCCAGGCCCAGGTAGGCCACGCTCAGGACTCTCTGCCGGGGGTCTCGGTCCGGGTAGCCGTAGGTTTGCAGCTGCTCGAGGTGGACGGGCGCCCCGGGGAGTCCTGCGCGTTCTGCGAGGATACGTCGGGCAGCGTCCGGCAAATCCTCATCTAGCTGGATAAATCCGCCGGAAACCGACCAACGCCTCAAAAAGGGTGGGTTGTCGCGGCGCCACACCAGAGCCGACAACGCCTGGCAGCGCACCGTGAGCACGACAAGGTCCACGCTGACCGGGACGCTCGGGACCATGCCCCGCACGTTACACGCTGATACGGACCCGGAGCGGCTCCGTCGTCTCCTGCCCGGACGGTAGCCTCACCCCGACCCGGATCCACTCGCCCGGCGGCACCAGCGACCAGTCCAGCGGAACCCAGGCGGTCTGGAGCCCCTCGGCCAGGCCGGCCTGCGGGTTCTGGTCGAGCCAGCCCACGGCGGCGATGTCGAGCTCCTTGCTGCCGCCGGTCCACTCGATGGTGACGGTGCCCCCGGTCAGGTTGTAGCCACGGATCTCGATGCCGTCCTGGATGTCGCGGTTTCGGCGGATGGCGTCCACGGCGATGGGCCGCTCGTGGTCCTTCATGATCTCCTTCTCGAGGGACGGAGACCCACATGTCATGAAATCGCTCCACATATAGGAGACGACCTTCTGTACATAACGGCCGGCCATCGTGACGGCCTCGTCCAGGCGCTTCTTGTCCGTCTTCCCGCGCGTGCCCTGCGGGGCGCACGGCTGGTCGCCGGAGGGCTCGAACGCCTCCACGTTGGCCCACAACTCCACCTGGTACCCCTCGGCCATCACCTGCTCCCGGGCGATCGACATCTCCCGGTAGTAGTCGCGCGTCGAGCCGTGGTACGCGTCGCCGTACGTCGTCTCGCCGACCACGGGGCGCAGGCGGGGGTCCACCTCGTCGTCGCGCTGGTCCGGCCAGAACAGGCCCACCTTGCCCGTGCCCCGGCTGTCCTGGGGGGCGATGATGCCGACCCCGGTGCGGGCCAGCGCCTTGAACGCCTCCGCCACCTGGGCCGGGGTCTGGCCGAAGCCCACCCGCTTGCGGGCGTCCAGGTAAGGGCTGATCAGGATGGGCTTGTCGGGCAGCTCCTGCTCGACGATGTTGTGCTGGTTGGCGTAGACCTGGAGCGTGGGGTTGCTGGCCAGGGTGGCGCCCATCTGCACCTCGAAGGGCTGGTAGACCCCGCCCAGGGAGTCGCGGCCCTCGAAGCGGGCGCCGTAGTCCTGGAGGATGCGCCGGGTGAGCGTGGTGAGGACGCCGATGTGCTGCGGGTTGGCGCGGGTGGGGGTCTTCGAGTCGCGGGGGGCCAGCGGCAGCGCGGGGAAGACTCGGACGCCGAACTGGTCGCCGAGGTTCAGCAGCTGGGTGAGGCTGTCGACCTCGGAGGCCGCGATGAGGATCATGTCGTACTTGCGGGGCACGGAGAGGTTGCAACTGGCGTCGTCCGAGCCGTCCTCGGGGGCGAGGATCCGGTAGTAGACCCGCTTGCCGGCCTTGATGGTCTTCTCCACGTCGGTGCAGCGGAACAGGCTCGGGCTGAACGCCTCGTCGGTGCGGTAGACGAAGGTACGGGAGACGCGGTTGGCGGGGTTGAAGCGCTTCAGGTCGTCGTCGGCCGCCTGGCGGCAGGTCTTGCCGTCCTCGACGCAGCCGGCGTAGAGGTCGTCGACCTGGTTGTTGTCGCGGCGCAGGATGCGGCCCTGGTCGTCGGTCGGCCGGTACTGCATGCCGTACCCGATCCTGATGACGGTGTCGCCGCCCAGCCGGTGGATCTCCTGGAGCTGGTGGCGCCAGGTGCACGGGTTGGACTTGGGCATGATCCAGTAGCCGGTGACGGCGTAGGTGTACTTCTCGTCGGTGTCGAAGGTGCCGCAGGGGTCGGTGAACTCGCTGACCTTCGGCGTCGGCAGGCTCGGGGTGGGGCTGGCCGAGGGTTTGGCGACCGGCTTCGGCTTCTCCGACGAGGAGGGCAGCACGAGGACCACCGCCGCGACTGCGGCCAGAATGGCCACGCCCAGGAGAACAAGGAGCCAGCGCACGATCAGGAACCTACCCGCGGGGTGATGTGCCGGAAATAAACAGCTACTTCGCCACCCCGGCCCATGCCTCGAGCTGAGACACGAAACGCTTGGCCGAGTTCGGCCAGTGGTGGTTGGCGCGGGCGGCGGCGTAGCCACGGGCGCCCTGACCCTGACGTTCGCGCACGTCGTCGCGGAGCGTCAGGACGGCCTGGGCCACCGCCTTGGGATCCTGCCAGGGGACGACGACGCCGCTCTCGTAGCGCTCGACGAGCTCCACCGCGCGCGGCGACGGGGTCGTGATCACGGGGATGCCGTGCGCCATGTACTCCACGATCTTCGTGGGCATGGAGTGGCGGTAGTTCGGCTCGTCGTGCAGCAGCGACAGGCCCGCGAGGGCACCGTCCAGGCGCTTCAGGGCCTCGTCGTTCGGCATGAAGTCGCGCCATTCCAGCACGCCCTCCGCCACGGCCTCGTTGAGCATGGGCCGGCTCTGCGGGTCGGCGTAGCCGATCAGCTCGACCGCCACCTTGTACGGCTGCAGGATGCGGGCCACCTCGACCGCCTCCCGCACGCCGCGGGCCCACGACAGCCAGCCCAGGTAGACCACCCGGTCGCCGCCCGGGGCGGTGACCGTGTCCGGCACCCAGGTCTCGTTGGGCACGATCAGGTGCGCGTGCTTGAACCGGCCCGCGTAGGCGGTCTCGGCCAGCAGCAGGTGAAGGTGCCGCTCCGCCGTACCCTCGAGAAGCCGGGCGAGGAAGCGGACCGGCGGGCGCAGGAACGACGGCAGCCACGGCTTGAGCGACAGCGTGGCCGGCGTGTCCTCGTGCACGTCCCACACCACGGGCGGGCGCTTGCGCACGCCCCAGATCGCGAAGAGCAGCTCCGGGTCGTGGATGAGGACCAGGTCGACCTTGGTCCGCATCTTCTTGAAGACCTTGCGCGCGGCCATCACCGCCGAGAACCGGCGGCGTTCGGCGGCACGCGGAAGGTCCACGCCGTTCACCCAC
This sequence comes from Nonomuraea typhae, assembly GCF_009760925.1. Lineage (GTDB taxonomy): Bacteria > Actinomycetota > Actinomycetes > Streptosporangiales > Streptosporangiaceae > Nonomuraea > Nonomuraea typhae. Next base: position 201,161 of record NZ_VRLV01000005.1, on the reverse strand, counting down.
GAGCGGGGGACGACCCCACGTGCGGTGTACGGCGCGGCGTACGTGACTTCATGACCGGCATCGACGAGCGCACGGATCTGCCGATGCAGGATCCTGGCGTCCTCGGGGTGATGCACCACCGTCATGACGAGCACGTGCACTGCGCGCAGCCTCCGTCGCTACAGCCGCTCGACCCGTTCACCCTCGGTGAGCACACCGCGGGTGTCCAGCACGAGCCGGGCCTTCTCCTCGATCATCCCGAGGTCGAAGGCGGCGTGCTTCTGCAGGAGCAGGGTCACGTCCGCCTCCACTACCGCCTGGGCCAGTTCCTCCTCGCGCGGCACCGGAGTGCCGTCGACGATCCATTCCTTGACGTGCGGATCGACGTAGGAGAGGTCGGCGCCCAGTTCGAGCAGGGCGCGGGCCACCGGCAGGGCCGGCGTCTCGCGCTCGTCGGCGATGTCCTCTTTGTAGGTCACGCCGAGCATGACCACCTTGGCGCCGTTGACCGCTTTCTTGTCGCGGTTGAGCAGGCGCTGAACGCGGGCCACCACATAGGACGGCATGCGCTCGTTGATCTCCTGGGCCAGCTCGACGAAGCGGAACGGGTAGCCGAGCTTGCGGACCGTGTACGACAGGTACGACGGGTCGACGGGGATGCAGTGCCCGCCGACGCCGGGGCCGGGGAGGAACTTCTGGAAGCCGAACGGCTTGGTGGCGGCCGCCTCGATGGCTTCCCAGAGGTTGATGCCGAGCTCGTCGCAGAAGATCGCCATCTCGTTGACGAGGGCGATGTTGACGTGCCGGTAGGTGTTCTCGAGAAGCTTGGCCATTTCGGCCTCGCGGGTGCCGCTGACGGGCACGACCTGCTCGATGAACTGCGCGTAGAAGGCGGCGGCGCGGTCGCGGCAGGCGATGGTGTAGCCGCCGACGACCTTGGGTGTGTTGCGCAGGCCGAACTTCGGGTTGCCCGGGTCGATGCGCTCGGGCGAGAAGGCGAGGTGGAAGTCCTGGCCGGCCTGGAGACCGGAGGTCTCGAGCAGGGGGCGGGCCACCTCGTCGGTGGTGCCGGGCCAGGTGGTGGATTCGAGCACGACGAGCGTGCCCGGGGTGAGGTTGCGCGCGACCGTGCCGGTGGCGCCCTCGACCGCGGACAGGTCCGGGCGGTGGTCCTCGTCCAGCGGCGTGGGTACGCAGATGACGATCGTGTTGCTCTGGGCCAGCACGGACTCGTCGAGTGTGGCGCTGAAGCCGTTGGCCAGCATGTGCTCGAGGTCGGCGTCCGTCAGGTCATCGATGTAGGACTGCCCGGCGTTGAGCGCGTCGACCTTGCGGGGGTCGACGTCGACGCCGACAACCCGCAGTCCAGCCGCCACGGCCTCCTTGGCCAGCGGCATGCCGACGTATCCCAGACCGATGACAGCCAGGTCGATTTCTGTCACAGCTGTACCTTGGCAAGCCGGAAACAACACTTCATGGTGGCAAAGGCTATCTCAAGTCCACTCAGCTCACGCCTAATGCGACAGAACCCATCGCATACGGAAGCCAAATCGCGAGTCATTTTTCGGCAATGTTTCGATAGAGTGTTCGATAAGTCTCGGCGACACGGCTCCAGGTCCGCTTGGCCGCCACTTCCGCCCGTCCCGCCTCACCCATCTCAGCGCGCCTGGCCGGGTCCTCACGCAGCCCGGCCAGCGCCTTGGCCAACGCCTCGGGGTCCCCGGGCGGCACCAGCAGGCCGGCGCCGTCGGAGCCCACGAGCTCGGACAACGCGGGCAGATCGCTGAGCACGACCGGCTTTCCGAGTGCCATCGCCTCGACGGGTTTCAATGGCGTAACGAGTCGGCAAACCCGCAGGTCCTCTCGCGGGCAGACGAAGATGTCGATGGCCGCCTGAGCCTTCAGCGCTTCTTCAGGAACGACTCGGCCGGGCAGGATCGCGCTGTTCAGGCCCAGTTCCTCGACCAGGGCGAGGAGGTTGTCCCGCTCGCTGCCGTCGCCGACGATGAGCGCCCGCACCGGCGTGCCCTCGTCGCGCAGGAGCGCGGCGGCGCGCAACAGCGTGGCGAAGCCCTCGTAGCCGACGATGCTGGAGACCGATCCGACGACGATCTCGCCGTCGGCGATGCCCATCTCCCGGCGGAACGAGGCGCCGTCGTAGGCGACGCTCAGCAGCGAGTCGTCCACCGCGTTCGGCGCCAGGTAGATGTTCTCGCGCGGCACCCCGCGCTCGACGATCTCCGTCGCCATCGTCTCGGCCAGCGTGACGACCGCGTCGGCCTCGCGCATGAGGAACGCCTCGCGCTCGCGCTGCAGCACCGCCCGCTGGCTGCCGGTGCGCACCTCGGGGTCGCGCGAGACCCAGGTCTCCTCCAGGAAGCCGCGCACCTCGTAGACGAACGGGGTCCCGGTGCGCTGCCGTACGGCCTGCGCGACCGAGCCGTTGCGGTGGTCGGTGGCGGCGTGCAGAACCTGGGGCCGCAGCTTTTCGACGAGCTTGGTCACCTCGTCGGCGCCGCGGATGATGCGCCCGGTGGTCTCGAACGGCATCTCACCGCGCCCGTCCGGCAGCAGCCGGTAGTACGGGATGCCTTCGACCTCCTCGTACGGCGTGGCGTCGGCGTGCCCCTGCAGCATCGGCCAGCCCCAGCTCGTGACCACGTGCGGGTCGAGCCCGGCCGCCTTCTGCGCGGTGACGATGCGGTGCGTCCGCACGGTGTACCCGGCCTGTGTGTACGGCAGGGCGTTGGTGACGCAGTGCAGCACGCGCCCGGTGACCCGCTCCCCGATCTCCACGGGCGGCTTGGGCGGGATGGGGTCCGGGCTGATCGCGGCCAGTTCGCCCCGGTAGTAGGCGGCCCGCCGGTGCACGAAGGGGTATTTGGTGTGCGGCTCGAGCACCTGTGCGGCCTCGGTGATGCGCCCGGCGTCCCAGTGGTCCTTGGCCTCGTTCCACGGCTGCTGGACGGCTCGCATGCTGACCTTGCGGATGGCCCAGCGCAGTTTGCGCGCGGCGGGCCAGGCGACCTTGCCCACGAAGGGGCGCAGCCGCGGCGGAAGCGCGTCCGCGGCCGCCTGGGCCACCCGCACCGGATCCGACTTCACCTTCGTCACGACGACGCGGGAGACGATGATCGGGTGCTGGACGAAGCCTTTGAGTAGCCCGCCGACGCCCGCTCGGGCCGACTTGGCGGAAACCTTACGTCTGGCGTCGGATACCACGCCAGGACCGTACCATAGGCAACGTTTTTCCCCTTTTCGCAATGAAAGGCGAGGTCAATGAGGGAGAACCCCCTGGTCCTCCACGTGCTGGGCGCCCGGCCCAACTTCGTGAAGGCCGCCCCGGTCGTCCGGGCTCTCGGCGAACTCGGTGTGCGTCAGGGCATCGTCCACACAGGTCAGCACTACGACGAACTGATGTCGGACGTGTTCTTCCGTGACCTCGCGCTGCCCGACCCGATCGCCAACCTGGCCGTCGGCTCCGGCACCCACGCCAAGCAGACGGCCGCCCTGCTCGTCGGCCTCGAAGAGGTCTTCACCGGGCACGAGCCCGACCTGGTCGTGGTCTACGGCGACGTCAACTCCACGCTGGCCGCGATCCTGGTCGCCGCGAAGCTCGGCATCAGGACCGCGCACGTCGAGGCGGGCCTGCGCTCCTTCGACCGGGGCATGCCGGAGGAGGTCAACAGGATCGTCACCGACTCGCTGTCCGACCTGCTGTTCACCACCTCGCCGGACGCGCTGCAGTTCCTGGCCCGCGAGGGCGTGGCGCCGGAGAAGGTGCACTTCGTCGGCAACCCGATGATCGACAGCTTGTTCTCGGCGCTGCCCAAGCTGGACCCGGCGCCGGTGCAGAAGCGGCTGGGCGTACCGTCTCGCTATGCCGTGGCCACCCTGCACCGGCCGGCCAACGTGGACACGCCGGAGGCGGCCAGGGAACTGGTCGACGGCGTCCTGGCCGTGGCCGAGCGCATCCCGCTGGTCGTGCCGATCCATCCGCGGGGCCGTGCGCGGCTGGCGGAGGCGGGGCTCGTGGACGGGCCGGGCGTGAAGGTCGTCGATCCGCTGGGGTACGTGGACTTCCTGTCGCTGGTGCGCGGCGCGACGCTGGTCGTCACCGACTCGGGCGGGGTGCAGGAGGAATCGACCATGCTCGGCGTCCCCTGCCTGACCGTGCGGCCCAACACCGAGCGCCCGGTCACCATCACCCACGGCACGAACCGCCTGGTCACTCCGGCCTCGCTGCCCGCCGCGGCGGACAAGGCGCTGGCCGACGGGGCGGCGACGCCGTCCGGTGAGCTGCCGCCGCTGTGGGACGGCGCCGCGGGCCCGCGCATCGCCCGGGTCGTGGCCGCCTGGCTGAAGGGCGACAACCTTTCTCCGGCCTCGCAGGGCACCCGTTTCGAGTGATTCGGTACGGCTTCCGCCGTACCATGACAAAACCCCACGAAGCGATAGGCGAGCGACCATGGCCGAAACCCCAGAAGAGCCGACCTACCAGCGCCTCGGCCCCGTCAACTGGCTGCCGGAGGAGCGCAAGCTCGTCGAGCGCTACGAGGCCGACATCAGGGAGCTGCGCAGGCGGCTGGAGATCGCCGAGGCCAAGGCCGCCTACGCCACCTGGAAGCTGGCGGCCACACAGGCCAAGCGGACGTTCAAGCTGGGCGAGGCCCTGGGCGCCAAGAGCCCGGGGCAGATCATCAAGGCGGTGCGCTCGCACGACAAGGCGCCCAAGGCGCCCGAGCAGGCGGTGAGCGAGATCACCGAGCTGGCGGGCAAGCGGCCGCCGCCGGTGGAGGTCCCGGCGGTCAAGTGGCCGCTGGGGCCGGTGAACCGGCCCGACCTGCGCGTGGCCGTGATCCTGGACGACTTCTCCCGGATGGCCTTCCGCTACGAGTGGGACCAGATCGAGTTCGGGCTCAAGGACTGGCCGGAGATCTTCGCGGACAAGCGGCCCGACCTGCTGTTCTGCGAATCCGCCTGGCACGGGAACCAGGGCCGCTGGCGCTACCAGATGACCGGGACCAACGCGCCCAAGGAGCCGCTGCGGGAGCTGGTGGCCTGGTGCAAGCAGGAGGGCATCCCGACGGTCTTCTGGAACAAGGAGGACCCGCCCAACTTCGACTTCTTCATCGACACGGCCAAGCTGTTCGACTACGTGTTCACGTGTGACGGCGACATGCTGCCGAAATATCGGGAAACTCTGGGACACGACCGGGTGGACGTACTGCAGTTCGCCGCCCAGCCCCGCGTGCACAACCCGATCCAGCAGAAGCAGGGCCGCCTGCACGACGTGGTCTTCGCCGGCATGTACTTCCGCGACAAGCACCCCGAGCGCCGCGAGCAGATGGAGACCGTCCTCGACCCGGTGCGCGAGCTGGGCCTGCACATCTTCGCCCGCAACGGCGAGGTGGACGAGAAGTACGCCTGGCCGGAGAAGTACCGCCCGCACATCGTCGGCGAGCTCCCCTACGACCAGATGCTGGCCGCGTACCGCATGTACAAGGTCTTCCTCAACGTCAACTCCGTGCTCGACTCCCCGACCATGTGCGCCCGGCGCGTCTTCGAGCTGTCGGCCTGCTCCACCCCGGTCGTCACCGGCTGGTCCCGCGCGATCGAGGAGACCTTCGGCGAGCTGATCCCGATCGCCCGCGAGCCGATCGAGTCCTACAACCAGGTCCTCCACCTCATCAACAGCCCCGAGCTGCGCGCCCGCATGGGCCACCTGGCCATGCGCGAGGTCTTCGACAAGCACCTGTTCTCCCACCGCGTGGACCAGATCCTCCAGGTCCTGGGACAGCCGGTCACCCCGCGCAGCCGCTCGATCTCCGTCGTGCTGCCCACCAACCGCGCCGCCCAGATCGAGCACGCGATCTCCTCGGTGGCCAGGCAGATCCACCGCCCCCTCCAGCTCGTGATGGTCCTGCACGGCCTCGACATCGACCCCGTCGTGGTGGCCGACAAGGCGCGCATGGCCGGCATCTCGGACGTGACCGTGTTGCCCGCCTCGGCGGAGCTGTCCCTCGGCGCCTGCATGAACCTCGGCATCGCCGCCGCCGACGGCGAGCTGATCGCCAAGATGGACGACGACAACCTGTACGGCGAGCACTACCTGTCGGACCTGGTCCGGGCCTTCGACTACACCGACGCGCAACTGGTCGGCAAGGGCGCCCACTACAGCTACTTCGAGGGCTCCAACACCACGATGCTCCGCCTGCCCGGCCTGGAGCACCGCTACTCCTTCCTGGTCCAGGGCGGCACCTTCCTGGGCAAGGCCGAGATGTTCCACGCCTACCCCTTCGCCGACATCACCCGCGGCGAGGACACCCACCTGGTCCGCCGCCTGAAGGAGGACGGGGTCAAGATCTACTCGGCCGACCGGTTCAACTTCGTCTACTGGCGCAGCGCCGACGCCAGCATGCACACCTGGCAGGCCGACCACATCAAGCTGACCCGCAACGCGCAGTTCTCCTTCGTGGGCCACCCGGGCGACCACGTCCTCATCTGACCGGCGCCGGGGCGCGCCCGGCCGCGAAGGCGGCCGTCGTGACACTCAGCACGAGCAGGCCGAGCAGCACGCCGCCCACCGCGTCGCTCAGCCAGTGCACGGTCAGCGCCACCCGGGTGTAGGCCACGGACACCGCGAGAAGGGCGGCGATCCCCCAGGCCAGCGCCCTGGCGTGGGGGCTCAGCCGAGACCGGAGCACCAGGACGAAGATCCCGGCGCCGATGGTGGCGGCCACCGCGTGCCCCGAGGGGAAGGCGGCGTCCGGCAGCGCCGACGAGAGCGGGTCGGGCAGCTCCGGCCGGGGCCGGGCGGTGACGATCTTCACCAGCCAGCCCAGGACCCCGCCCGCGGTGATCGCGGTCAGCGCCCAGGCCGCCTGCCGTACGGCGCCGCGCCACGCCAGGTAGGCGGCCACCGCACCCACGGCCAGCCGCCACGGCCAGGGACCGAACACGTCCGTCCACACCTGGGTGAACGCGGTCACCTCCGGATGCGCCACGCCGAAGGAGTACATGCCGCTCATGACCGACCAGTCCAGTGCCATGAGCACCGGAAGGCACGTCTCCACGAGCACGGCGACCACCGCGAAGAGCACGCCGGCGACAAGCACGAGCATCAGAACTCCTCGGTACGGCGCAGCCGCGGCGGCCGGCCGTCGGGGTCGACGACGAGGCGGTACAGCGGCATGGCCAGCGCCTTGCGCAGCCTGCCCAGCTCGGGACGGCGGTGGCGGCGCAGGCGGCCGGGCGGCCGGGCGCCGCGGCAGCCGCGCTGATGCCAGGTGTCCAGGCGGCGCGCGCACTCGGCGAACGCCTCGAAGGCCGCCTTCGGGTCGGACAGCGCGTCCACCTCGCCCGGACCGCGGTCGAGGTGCTCGGCGGCCAGCAGGAGGCGCAGGTCCCGGGCGAAGCGGCGGGCCCCGGCCGGCGGCCTGGGATCGGGCGTCTCGTCGAGCACGGCGCAGCTCAGCTCGGAGTCGAACGTCCACGAGCGCATGTTGACGTTGTCGGAGCCGATCGTGGCCCAGACGTCGTCCACCACGCAGACCTTGGCGTGGACGTAGACCGGGATGCCCGCGTGGTTCTCCAGGTCGTAGACGGCGACGCGCCCCGGCCCGGCCCGGAGCAGCCTGGCCAGCGCCTCCGCGCGGCCGATGAGACTGGCGGGCCCGGCCAGCCAGCCGTCCTGGTCGGGATGCCGTGGCACAACAATGATCATATGCAGTCCCGGCTCCCGCTCGAGCGCCTCGGCGAACGGTTCGATGACCTCCGTGGACCACAGGTACTGGTCTTCCAGGTAGATCAGCGAACGCGCCCGGCGCAGGACCTTGTGGTACGCCCTGGCCACGCTGCGCTCCCCCTCGGGGGCGAACGGATAGGCGTGCCGCAGGTGCGGATAGGTCCGCAGGAACTGCACGGCATGGGTGCCCGCCGGAGCCGGGGGCGGCCCGGGTTCGGGCAGCGGCGGGGCGTCGTGCATGCGGTGCAGGCGGTCGCGCAGCCGTCGCAGCGGCTGACGGGTCTCGGGCGCCGGATCCCCCCAGCGCTCGCGGAAGACCTGCTCCGCCTCCGCCACCGCCGGGCCGCTGATCGCCGCCTGCGCGTCGTGCCAGGGCGGACGGCTGCCGTAGGCGTCGGGCATCGGCGCCGCCTGCGGGTCGCCCAGGTGGCGGACGTCGTCGCGGCGGCTGTGGCACAGGTCGATGCCGCCGACGAAGGCCACGTCCCGCTCCGGGTCGCGGTCGTGGCGCAGGACCACGAACTTCTGGTGGTGGGCGCCGCCGTGCCGTACGCGGGTGTCGAGGAGGATCTGGCCGCCCGCGCGCTCGATCTCCTCCCCGAAGTGGCGGTTCTCCGCGGCGCTGAAGCGCAGGAAGTCCAGGTGTGACCGCCAGATCAGCCCTCTGACCAGGACCCCGTTCTCGGCGGCGGCGGCCAGTGCGGCGCCCACCTCCGGCCCGTCCGGGCCGAGCCGCTCGTCGGGGTCGCCGCGCCAGTCGGTGAACAGCAGCAGGTCGCCCTTCTCCTGCGCCGCGACGCGCTCACTCAGCTCGGCGAAGTACGGCCCGCCGTGAATGAGCGGGCGCACCAGGTTCCCCCGCGTCCAGGCGCCGAGCCGGGTGGCGGAGTTGCCCCGTTCCTCGTCGGTGAGGAACCAGTCGTCGAATCTCATGTATGGCGCCAGCGAGCCTCGCCGAAGCAGTATCCGGCGAACAGCAGCAGCCCGAGCGCCACCGCCCAGAGCGCCCACGGGCCCGCGGGCGTGTCGGCGAAGGCCCGGAGCGTGCGGTCGATCCCGCCGGCCTGCTTCGGATCGTCGTTGACCGCCGCCAGGACGACGAAGATCCCGGCCAGTCCGGCGATGAGGCCGCGGACCACGTATCCGGCCAGGCCCAGCCGTACCATCACCGTGCGGGCGCGCGGGGACATCCGGCCGACGGCCAGCTCCTCCTGGAACTTCTTCGTCACGCCGCGGTGGATCGAGTACGCCCCGAGCCCGACCAGCACCAGGCCGATCGCGATCACGATGACCGGCCCGCCGGGCAACTCCAGCAGCGTGTCGGTGAGGGTCTGCGACTTCTTGTCCTCCGAGCCCGCGCCCTTGGCCATCAGGACGCTCCAGAGCGTCACCACCACCAGCGCGTACATCACCACCCGGCCGGCCGACTCCACGCGGTCCAGGACCCGGTGCCCGCCGAAGAACACCTCCGACACCTGCCAGAGCGCCAGCGCGGCGAAGCCGGCCAGCATGACCCACAGAAGCGCGGCGCCGAAGGGGAGCTGGGCCACCACCGAGATGGCGCCCGCCTTGTCCGCTTCGCGGCCGCCCTGGCCCATCGCGATCTGGATCGCCAGGACGCCGATGAGGCCGTAGAGCACGCCGCGGCAGGCCAGCCCGACGCGGGCCAGCCGGTCCATCACCGTGCTGTCGGCCGCCCGCCTGACCGTGCTCTCCGCCTGGCTCACCGTTCCTCCCTAGGGTTGTCGAGGACCCCCAAGTGCCCAGGAACGATCGCTTTAGACCCGGTTGGGGCCGCGCAGGGCTCAAACCCGGCGCCAGCGGGCCTCGGCGAAGCAGTACGCGGCGAACACCAGCAGGCCGAGCGCCACCACCCACAGCGTCCCCACTCCGGCGGGGGTGCGGGCGAAGGCCCGGAGGGCGCCGCCGATGCTGTTGGTCCCCTGCGGGTCGGCGGTGACCGCCACCACGACGACGAAGGACCCGGCCAGGATGGCGATGAGGCCGCGGGCCACGTATCCGGCCAGGCCCAGCCGTACCATCGCGGCCCGGACGCGCGGGGACATCCGGGCGACGGCCAGGTCCGCGCGGAACCGGGAGGCCGCGCCGCGCTGCAGCCAGTAGAGGCCGAGCGCGATCAGGCCGAACCCCATCCCGGCCAGGATGACCGGGCCGCCGGGCAGGTCCAGGAGGTCGCCGCTCAGGGTCCGCCGGGCCGTCAGGACGCTCCGGAGCGTCGCCGCCATGAGCACGTAGACCGCCACGCGGCCGGCCGACTGCACGCGGTCCAGGGCGCCGCCGTCGCCGAAGCACGCCTCGGACAGCTGCCAGAGTGCCAGCGCCACGACGCCGCCCAGGATGATCCACAAGAGGCGGGGGTCCGGCAGTCCCGCGGCCAGCTGGATCGCGAGCAGGCCGATGAGGGCGTACAGCATCCCCCGGCAGACCAGCCCGGTCCGGGCCAGCCAGGCCATCACCGCACCCCCAGCGTGACCCACGGTTCCTCAATGCCCGGGAACGACCAGGTTAGACGCGGGTGGCATGCCAACTCGCCAGGAACCGCAGGGCCTCCTCGGTACGTGAGCCGGGCTCGGCCAGGTAGGTGATGAGCACCTGATCGTCGTCGTCGCCAGGGCGCAGGCTGTCGTAGTCGAGGACCAGCTCGCCCGCGAGCGGGTGGTCGAGCACGTTACGGCCGGCCGCCCGCTCCCTCACCTCGTGCTCGGCCCACAGGCGGCGGAAGTCCGCGCTCTTGACCGACAGCTCGCCGACCAGCGCCGCCAGCTCGCGGTCGTCCGGGTGGCGGCCGGCGTCCAGGCGCAGGAACGACACGGTCTCGCGGGCCTTGTGCTCCCAGTCGCGGAACAGGGTGCGGGTGTGGCCGTCCAGGAAGACCAGGCGGGCGCAGTTGTGCGGGCCGGGCGGCGGGGTGGGCTGGTTCCAGAACAGCAGGGCGGCCAGGCGGTTGCAGGCCACCATCTCGGTCCTGCGGCCCATGACGAAGGCGGGCGTGTCGCCGAGGGCGTCCAGGACCCGCCGCAAAGTCGGCCTGACCCGCACGCCTTCGGCCGCTCTCCTGCCGGGCGGGCGGGCGAGGTTGCGCAGGTGGGCGTGTTCGGTGGCGTCCAGGCCGAGGACGCGGCCGACGGCGGCCAGCACCTCGTCGGAGACGTTCCCGGCCCGCCCCTGCTCCAGCCGGACGTAGTACGGCACGCTGACCCCGGCCAGCAGCGCCACCTCTTCCCTGCGCAGCCCGGCCACGCGGCGCCGCTCGCCGTACGTGGGCAGGCCGGCGTCCTCGGGCCGCACCCTGGCGCGGCGGGACCGCAGGAACTCCCCCAAGTCCTTCGACATGCTCATATTGTCGGACATTTCCCTAAGTCTCTGCCTGACCCTGTCAGAACCACCCTCAACGGTGTCCTGGCTGACCGCAAGCCCCGCCATCAGCATCGATGCCATGAACAATCGCACCGCAGTCATCACCGGCGCCTCCTCCGGCATCGGCGCCGCCATCGCCACCAAGCTCGCCGCCGACGGCGCCCGGGTCGCGCTCGTCGCCCGCAGGAAGGACCGCGTCGACGAGCTCCGCGCCCGGATCGGCGAGCGGGCCATCGCCGTCACCGCCGACGTGAGCGACCCCGGCGAGGTCGCGGCGGCCAGGGAGCGCATCGCCGCCGAGCTGGGCCGGGCCGACCTCGTGGTCAACGCCGCCGGCATCCTGGTGCCCGGCCTGCTCGACGGCGAGCACGCGCCCGAGGAGTGGCGCCGCCAGCTCGACGTCAACGTCTCCGGGCTGCTGCACGTCTTCCGCGCCTTCCTGCCGGACCTCCGGGCGGCCGCGGCCGACGGCCTGCGGGCCGACCTGGTGAACGTCTCCTCGATCGCGGCCACCAGGATCGAGCCCGGCGCGGCGGTCTACGCGGCGACCAAGGCGGCGGTCAGCCACCTGTCGCGCAACCTCCGCAACGAGCTGGCCCCCGCCAACATCCGCGTCACGAACCTGGAGCCCGGGGTGGTCGTCACCGAGCTGCTGTCCGGCTCCGAGCTGGGGGTGGCGTGGCTGGAGGACATGAAGACCCGCATCGACCCGCTGGAGGCCGCCGATCTGGCCGAGGTGGTGGCGTTCGTGACCGGCCGGCCGATCCACGTGAGCCTTCCCCAGATCGTGGTGGTGCCGACGAAGCAGATTTAGATGTACATGCATGTAGAGTGGAGGTGACCGGGAGGAGGCAGGGATGCCGACAGTCGACGACGACATGTGGGTCGGGGTGATCCGCCTGCACGCCAGGGTGGAGCACGAACTGGCCCAGGCGCTGCAGCAGCACGGCCTAGGGCTCTCGGAGTACCGGGCGCTGTGCCACCTGTCGCTCGCCGACGGCGGCTACCTGCGCATGCAGGAGCTTGCCGACCTCCTCGGCCTCAACCAGAGCTCGGTGACCCGCCTCGTGGGCCGCCTGGAGAGCAGCGGCCTGTCGCGCCGCGACTTCTGCCCCGATGACCGGCGCGGGGTCTACACGCTGATCACCGACGCCGGTCGCGCCCGCCGGGACGGCGCCGCCCGGATCTACGAGGAAACCCTCTCGGCCGCCCTGGACCGCGCCGCCGGCGAGGGCCTGGCCGACACCGTCGCCGCCCTGCGCACCCCGGTGCGGCACGCCTGACGCGCTCAGCAGGCGGCGACCGGCCGGAGCGTCCGCAGTTCGCCGAGCAGGTCGCGTACGACGGCCGACCCGGCCAGCTCCGCCGTGGTCACGTACCCCACGCGGCGCAGCGGCGCACCCTCGCCCAGCCCGGCCGTGGCCACCTTGGGCGGCGCCCCCACGGCCGACAGCTGGGGCACGATCGCCGCCCCCAGCCCGTGCCCCACCATCGACATGACCACCCCGTCGTCCTCGACCGTGATGTCACCGGGCGGGATCCACTCCTGCCGGGCCAGCCAGCGCCGCGTCTCGGCGGAGCAGTTCTCGTGCCAGTCGATCATGGGCAGCGAGCGCGGATCCGGGTGCCCCTTCGGATAGGCCAGCACGTACGGCTCGGCGTACAGCTCCTTGGTCACCAGCCCCTCCACGTACACCGGCAGCGAGACCACCCCCACGTCGGCCCGCCCGTCGGCCACCTCCCCCGCGATCCCCCTGCCCAGGTCGGCCACGATGCGCACGTCCACGGTCACCCGCGGATGCCGGTGCCCGAACCGCACCAGCACCCGGGGCAGCAGGTGGAAGGCGGCGCTGCGGAAGGCGGCCAGCCGGATGGTCCCCCTGGCCGCGCCGCGGGCGGCGGTGTGCGTGTCGGTCTTCATGACCTCCATGAGCCGCAGGATGCGCCGCGCGTGCCCGACCGCCGCCTCCCCCGCCGGGGTCGGCCGGGCACCGCCCCGGCCCCGATGGAACAGCACGGCCCCCATCTTCTTCTCCGCGGCCCGCAGGGCGTGCGAGACCGCGGACTGGGTCAGCCCCAGCCGCACCCCGGCAGCGGACACGCTGCCCTCCCCGTCCACGGCGACCAGCACCCGCAGCTCGGCCGCGCTCAAATCTGTCATATGAGAAACCTTCATACATTCCCGGCCAACCGCAAATCCGGCCCCCTGTCCGGCCCCGACTCCCGCTCCTAACGTCGGGGACATGAGAGCGATGATCGCCGAACGACTCGGCGGACCCGACGTCTTGACCCCCGCCGACCTCCCCGACCCCGTGCCGGCCCCCGGCGAGACGCTGGTGGAGGTGGAGGCCGCCGGGCTCAACTTCGCCGACATCGAGCGGCTGCGCGGCACCTACATGCCGCCCGAGCTGCCGTTCGTGCCCGGCCACGAGGTGGTGGGCCGCGCCCCGGACGGGCGCCGCGTGCTCGCCTTCGCCGAGCGCGCCTACGCCACCAAGGCGCTGGCGCAGACGCCGGTGGACATCCCCGAGGACCTGCCCGCGGGCGCCGCGCTCGCGTTGCTCGTGCAGGGCCTGACCGCCTGGCATCTCCTGCGTACGGCGGCGCCGCTCACCCCCGGCGCCACCGTCGTGGTCAACGCCGCGGCCGGCGGCGTGGGCCATCTGGCGATCCAGCTGGCCAGGGAGTTCGGCGCCGGCCGGGTCATCGGCACCGCCTCCACGCCGGACAAGCGCGACCTGGTCCTGAGCCTGGGCGCGGACGCGGCGATCGACGGCGACGCGGACGGCTACGCCGAACGGGTCGTCGCGGCCAACGGCGGCGCACCGGTGGACGTCATCCTGGACGCGGTGGGCGGGGCGGTCTTCGACGCCGCCCCGGAGGCGCTGGCCCCCTTCGGCCGCCTGATCGCCTACGGCGTCTCGGGCGGGGTGGATCCGCGGCCGGTCGATCCCGGGCGGCTCAGCGAGCGCAACATCGGCGTGGGCGGCTACTGGCTCGGGGCGCACCTGCGCCTGCCCGGCGGTTCGGCCGCCGCGCCGCTGGCCGAGCTGATCGCCCTGACGGCCGCCGGGCGGCTGCGCCCGCTGACCGGCGCCGAGTACTCCTTGGAGCAGGCACCCACGGCCCTGGCCGACCTGGCGGCCCGCCGTACCGTGGGGAAGCTCGTCCTGCGCACCGGAGGGTGAGCCGGGGTCGTGATGGGGGCGCTCAGGTCGTGATGCGGGCGCTCAGGCCGTGATGCGGGCGAGTTTTTCGTCGGCGAGGCGGCCCAGCTCGGCCAGCCCGTCCTTCTTCACCTCCTTGCCCAGCACCAGCAGGCTCGTGACCACGCCCTTCCTCGCGATCATCACGGCCCCGATCTGGGCGGAGCTGCCGCGGCTGGTCGCGGTGGTCAGGAAGGCGCGGGACTGGTCGCCGCGCTTGGGCATGTCCACGGCGTCCGTGCGGTAGGTGACCTTGGTCCCGTCCACGTCGGCCTTGTAGGAGGCGCAGCGCGCGGGGATGGGGCCGGGGAAGGCGCCGGTGACGACGATCGCCTGGGTGATGGAGCCCTGCTTGGAGGAGTAGGCGACCACGGCGGCGGGGGCGGTGCCGAGCTTGGCGGGGTCGAGCTGGCCGAGTCCCGCGCAGCCCGGCTTGTCGACCTTGGCCGTGCGCAGCGCGTCCAGGCCCTGCTTGGTGGCCTTGAGGGAGCCGTACGCGCCGGTTTCCGGGCCGTAGGAGACCGTCATGCCCTGGGGGGTGGGCAGCAGCGCGGCGCGGAGCCGGGCGGCGTCGAGCGGCGCCGGGGTGGCGGAGGGGGCGGCGGCCTGCCCGCCCGAGCAACCGGACATTACTACTACGCCGAGAATAAGTCCGGAAATGGCCTTAATCATGAATTCTCCAGTTCGCTCCGGCGCCCCTTTCTCAAGACGCTAGATGAACCGGACCGGCCGTTTTCCGGACTTGAAGAAACGCCCTGACTTTACGGCTTCACGGGTGTTTGTGGTTTTTCGGGGGAAGCCGCCTGCCCAGTCAGCAGCGCCCTGGCCAGCCCCAGCCCGGTGCCGCCCAGGGTGAGCGCCTTGGCCAGCAGTTCCTCGACTCCCTGAGCCCCGTTGAGCACCACCATGTGGTCCACGTTGCCGAACGCCTGCGCGCCCGCCTTCACCACCTCCGGCCAGCGCTCGGCCAGTTGCTGGGCGATGACCGCCTCCTGGTTCTCGGCCAGCGCCTCGGCCCGCGCCCGGATGGCGGTCGCCTCCGCCAGGCCCTTGGCCTGCTCGGCCTCCGCCTGGGCCAGGCCCAGCGCCTTGGCCGCCTCCGCCTGGGCCAGGCCGCGGGCCTTCGCCGCCGCCGCCTCGGCTTCGCCGCCGACCCGCGTGGCCGCACCGGCCGCCTCGCCGCGCAGCCGTACCGCTTCCGCCTCCGCGGCGGCGGCCTGTTTGACCTGGGACGCCTGCGCGACGGCGCGCAGCTCGGTCTCCCTGGCCTCCGCCTCGGCCTGGGCGATGCGGGCGTCGCGCTCGGCCTGGGAGAGGGTGACGGTCTCGTACGCCTTGGCGTCGGCCGGTTTGCGCACCTGCGACTGCAGGCGCTGCTCGGCCAGCTGGGCCTCCAGCTCGGCGGCCCTGGTCTCCTGGACCACGACCTCCTGGCGGGCGCTGGCCTCCGACAGCGGCCCGGCCTGGCGGGAGGTGGCCTGGGCGCGGTCGATCTCGGCCTGGTAGGACGCCTGCTTGATCTGGGCGTCGCGCCAGGCCGCCGCCTTGTTGGCCGCCGCGACCTGCTCGGCCTCGGTGGCCTCCTGGTCGCGCTGGGCCTCGGCGATGCGGGCGGTGGCGGCGACCTTGGCGGCGTGGGGTTTGCCGAGGTTGGCGATGTAGCCGGTCTCGTCGTCGATCTCCTGGATCTGCAGCGAGTCGACGATCAGGCCGAGCTTGCTCATCTCGTCGGCGGCCGAGGCCCGGGTCTCACTGGTCAGGCGTTCGCGGTTGAGGATGAGGTCCTCGACGGTCAGGCCGCC
The DNA here is from genome assembly GCF_009760925.1 of Nonomuraea typhae. GTDB lineage: Bacteria > Actinomycetota > Actinomycetes > Streptosporangiales > Streptosporangiaceae > Nonomuraea > Nonomuraea typhae. The sequence goes on along the minus strand of NZ_VRLV01000005.1, from coordinate 185,049 downwards.
GATGATCGAGCGCAGGTGGCCGGTGAACAGCTCGTGGATCGCGCCCGTCATGAAGTCCTGCTGGTCCAGGAAGCGGCGGGCGGCGTTGGCGATCGAGGTGAGGTCGTCGCCGACCTTGTAGATGACCACGCCCCTGATGTGGACGGGGATGCCCTGCTGGGTGACGCAGGAGACCTGGAGGTTGGCCGAGCGGGTGTCGAGGCGGAGCCGCCTGGCGGTCTGGAACCCGGGCAGCACCGCCGAGCCCTTACCGGTGATGATCTTGAATCCCAGGCTGTCGATCCCCTCGCCCCGGCCACGCGCGCCGAGGCCCGAGATGATCAGCGCCTCGTTCGGCTCGGCCACCCGCCAGACCGCCTTGAACAACAGGATCAGCACGACCACGGCGACGAGCACCCCGACGCCGGCGATGATGAGCTCAGGGGACATCCGGCCTCCTCAGACCAGCGCGTTGGCCACGTAGACCGTGCGCGGCGGGAAGTACTCCACCACCACGACGATCGTCCCGACCGGGAACTCCTCGTCGGCCACGCTCGGGTGGGCGTAGAAAGCCTCGACGCCGCCCCGCACCGGGACCATCACCTCGCCGACCAGACCCGGGCCGATCCTCCCCGTGACCCTGCCCTGCTTGCCGACCATCGGACTCCCCCCGTCGGTGATATTCCGGACGCTACTCCAAACAGGCATTCGCGGTAATAGGCCGCGCAAAATGTTCCTCCAGGGGCTGCGTGCCGTAGCGGGGGAATTACCCCACGAACTCATGATCGCGACCATGAGCGACATCAACCCACGCAGGGCGCGCGAGCTCGGGATGGGCCGGAGCATTTCACGCCGGGACTTCTTCGACGGCGTCGCGATGGCCGCTGGGGTGGCGGCGCTCGGAGCCGTGGCCGGGTGCGGTCCCAGCTCGGGCGAGCCGGGCGTGATCGGCACCCCCGACCTCGAGGTGCCGGCCGATGTGAAGTTCCCGCCCACGCTCACCGGTCTGCAGGGCAACACGCCCCAGGCGCTCAGCGTGCCGCACGCGCTGCGCGACGACCGCTTCTGGGAGTACGCGGGCACACCCGAGTTCACCGGCGAGATGTACGACCTGGTCGTGGTCGGCGGCGGCATCAGCGGCGTCGCGGCGGCCTTCGAGTGGCTGCGGCTCAACCCCGGCGCGCGCATCCTCATCCTGGACAACCACGACGAGATCGGCGGCCACGCCCGGCGCAACGAGTTCACCCCGAAGGGCCGCCAGGGCCCGCTGATCGGCTACGGCGGCTCGCAGTCGATCGAGGCGCCCTCGGTGTGGACGCCCGAGGGCAAGACCCTGCTGCAGCAGCTCGGCGTCGAGGTCAAGAAGTTCGACAAGTACTTCGACCAGAAGCTCTACGAGCGCTTCAAGATGTACGACAGCGTCATGTGCGACCGGGAGACCTTCGCCACCGAGCGGCTGATCAAGTACACCCCGGGCATCAAGGCGGAGGAGTGGGTCGCCCAGCTCCCGATCGCCGAGCAGGCCAGGAAGGACCTCCTGCGGCTGTACAAGAACCCGCCCGACTGGTTCCCCGGCCTGTCGCAGGCCGAGAAGGAGCGCAAGCTGGCCGACCTGACCTACTCGCGTTTCCTGCTGGAGGTGTGCAAGGTCCACCCCGACGTGGAGCGGTTCCTGCGCACCCAGTCGAGCGACGAGTGGGCCTACAGCACCGAGGCGTTCGGCGCGATCGACGCCTGGGGCAGCGCGGAGGAGTGGGAGTACCCGGGCCTGCAGGGACTCGGCCTCGACGCCGGCAAGCCCTCCCGCTTCAACTCCCCCAGCATGATCAAGGAATGGGACGCCGACGACCCGTACATCTACCACTTCCCCGAAGGCAACCAGGCGCTCGTGCGCATGATGGTCGGCCGGATGATCCCCGGCTTCGCCAGCGCCGTCGACATGGACGGCATCACCACCGCCTCCTTCGACTACGGCAAGCTCGACCAGCCCTCGAACCGGGTGCGCTTCCGGCTGTCCAGCCCCGTGGTGCTGGCCCACAACGACGGCGCCCCCGAGACCGCCACCACCGCCACGGTCGGCTACTTCGACGGCCACCAGATCAAGACCGTGCGCGCCGGCGCGGTCGTCATGGCCTGCTGGAACATGGTCATCCCCTACCTGGTCACCTCCCTGCCGCCGGAGCAGAAGGCGGCCCTGCACCAGGCGGTCAAGATGCCGCTGCTGTACGCGATGGTCCAGCTGCGCAACTGGGAGGCGTGGCAGCGGGTCGGCATCCACCACACCCGCTGGACCGGCGCCTACTGGTGCGTCTCCGAGCTCGACTACCCGGTCAGCATGCCCGGCTACGAGTGCCCGAAGGACCCGAGCCAGCCGATCAACGTGCACATGATCGCCACGCCGTGCAGGTCGGCCATGGGCCCGGCCGACGGCGCGATCGCCGGGCGGCACGAGCTGATCAAGACGGACTTCTCCTTCATGGAGTACTCCATCCGCGACCAGCTCACCCGGCTGCTCGGCCCGGGCGGCTTCGACCCGGCCAAGGACATCGAGGCGATCACGGTCAACCGCTGGGGCCACGGCTACGCCCCCGAGTACTGCAGGCCGTGGAACGCCTTCTACCCCGAAGGCCCCTTCCCGGCGGAGACGGCCCGGCGCAGGCACGGGCGGATCACGATCGCCAACTCCGACTCCATCCCGGCCGCCTACGCCGACGCCGCCGTCACCGCCGCCTACCGAGCCGTCGCGGAGCTGTCCAAGTGAGACCCTGGCTGAAGATCTTCCTCATCGGCCTCGCCCTGTGGGTGGCCACCGTCCTGGTCACGATGTGGACGGACAACTCCAACCTGGTCCCCACCGTGGTGCTGCTCGGCAGCTTCCTGGTGCCGGTCACGTTCGTGGTCTGGGCGTACGGCCACGCCCGCGGCGAGGAGGTGACCGTCGAGCTGATGTTCAAGGCGTTCGTCGTCGGCGGCATCCTCGGCGTGCTGGGCGCCTCCGTCCTGGAGAGCTACCTCAGGCCGTCGCTGGTCATGTTCGTCGGCGTCGGCCTCATCGAGGAGGGTGTCAAGCTGGGCGCCCTGATGCTGCTGACCCGCGGCCTGAAGCACCGCAGCGTCAGGGACGGCCTCGTGCTCGGCGCCACGGTCGGCTTCGGCTTCGCCGCCTTCGAGAGCGCGGGGTACGCCTTCAACGCCATGTTCACCAGCGAGGGGCTGTCGCTGGCGCAGATGGTGGAGACCGAGATCCTGCGCGGCATCCTGGCGCCGGTCGGCCACGGCCTGTGGACGGCGATCGCCGGCGGCGTGTTGTTCGCGGCCGGCGGGCGCCTGACCGGCAAGGTCATCCTGACGTACCTGGGCGTCTCCCTGCTCCACGCGCTCTGGGACTCGATGAACGGCCTGGCGATCGCGATCACGTTGCTGCTGACGGGCCAGCCGTGGCAGTTCCAGCTCATCCGGATCGGCAAGGTGCCCGACGTCACCGACACGCAGGTGCACGTGTTCACGGCCCTGAACTGGGGCGGGCTCGTCGTCATCTCGGCCGCCGCGCTGCTCTGGCTGCGGGCGATCAGCCGTTCAGCGCGCTGAGGCTGGCTTCCCAGAGCCGCTCGGCGAGCCCGGGGTCGGCGTTGGCCCGCCGCGGCCTGGCCTTGACGTAGTAGCGCCCGCTCTCGGCCGGGGTGGTGGCCAGGCGCACCAGCGTGCGCGCGCCGGTCTCGGGCGACTTGGCCAGCCCCGGAATGGCCAGGTAGAAGCGCATCAATCCGGTGTCACCGGCGAAGCCGGTCCTGATCACGCCCGGATGGAAGCAGGTGGCGTGCACGCCGCGGGCGGCCAGGGCGACGGTGAAGAGCATGTTGGCCTGCTTGGTGTCGCCGTACTGCAACCAGCCGTTCCATGAGCGCCGCTCACGACTGAGGTCGGCCGGATCCAGGCGCCCGGTACGGCCGGCCATCGAGGAGGTGGTGACGACCTTGTCAACCCGGTCGGTCAGGGAATGGGTCAACAAGAACGGTGACAGATGGTTGACCTGAAACATCAGCTCGTGACCGTCTCCGGTCACCTGGCGGCGGCTGCTCATCACGCCGGCGTTGTTGACAAGCACGTCGATGCGGTTGTAACGCTCGCGTAAGGTCGCCGCCAGCTCCCTGACGGCGTCGAGCGAGGCGAAATCGCAGGTCAGAACGTCAGGTTCGGGCCCGCTGAGCCCTTTCGCCACGGCTTCGAGCCGGGCGGCGTCCCGTCCGACCAGCACGAGCGTGTGGCCGAGCCGGGACAGTTGCGTAGCGGCGGCCGCGCCGATGCCGGCGCTCGCCCCAGTTATCACGGTAATCATCACGTTCCTCCCACTGCGCCGGAACCTTAATAGGTGCTAGTCTCCTGTGCGATCTTCCGGAGGTGTATTTACACAAACTGTGGATATGCACCTCGACCCTGAGGTTGGAACATGGGCTCGCGACACCGGTCAATTCGGTTCAAGATCTTCTTATTGTTGCTGCTCCCCCTGCTGTCCCTGAGCGCGCTGTGGGGATTCGTCCTCAACCTCACCGTCGGCGACGGCCAGTCTCTCCTGCGGGCCAACACCCTGTACCAGACCATCGGCGTGACCTCCACGGACCTGGGCCTCCAACTTCAGGCCGAGCGCACCCGCTCCGTCGCCGCGGCCACCACGCGCAAGCTCACCGAGGATCTGGGCGAGCAGCGCGCCAGGACCGACAAGGCCGTCGGCGAGTTCGGCAGGGCCGCCGCCAGCGCCGGTGACGCCATCACCGACGACATGCGCCCCACCCTCGACACGCTCACCGCCGAACTGGCCCGCCTGTCGTCCATCCGCAACGACCTCGACACCGGCAACAGCTCCCGGCTGGCCGGCATGAACGCCTACAACCGGGTGCTCGACGCGCTGTTCCGCCTCTACGACCACCTCGTCACCGTCCCCGACCTCGCGCTCTTCCAGGAAGCCTCCTCCCTGCAGGCCATGGGCAACGCCCGCGAGCTCATCGCCAGGGAGCAGGCCCTCGTCGGCGCCGCCCTGATCAACGGGCGCCTCAGCGAGGCCGAGGTCACCGCCGTGACCGAGTACGTCGCCTCCCGCAAGTTCCTGCACGCCCGCGGCCTGGCCGGGCTCGACGTCGAGCTGCGGCAGCCGTACGAGCAGGTCTTCGGCACCGAGCCCTTCCTCAGCTTCAGCGCGGCCGAGCTGAACATCGTCAAGACCGGCAGGCCGCCCGCCGACGCCGGCGCCTGGAACGCCTCCGTCACCGCGCTCGCCGACCGCCTGGACAAGATCGGCGTCACCTCCACCGGGGTCATCGCCGACCGCGCCGCCGCCGGGGCCACCTCGATCATCGTGCGCATCGCGCTGGCCGGCGGCGTCGGCCTGATCGCGGTCATCGCCTCCATCCTCATCTCCGTGCGCTTCGGCCGCCGCCTCGCCGCCGAGCTCGCCGGTCTGCGCACCGCCGCGCTCGACCTGGCAGAGGTACGGCTGCCGCGCCTGGTCGGGCAGTTGCGCGAGAGCGCCGAGGTCGACGTGCGGAAGGAGGCCAAGCCGCTCAGGATCACCGGCTCGGCCGAGATCACCGACGTGGCCGGCGCGTTCGGCTCCGTCCAGCGCACCGCCGTCGAGGCCGCCGTCGGCCAGGCGTCCCTCCGCCAGGGCGTCGGCCAGGTCTTCCTCAACCTCGCCCGGCGCAAGCAGGGCCTGCTCCACCGCCAGCTCACGCTGCTGGACGCCATGCAGCGGCGCACCCACGACCCCGACCGGCTGGACGAGCTCTTCCGCCTCGACCACCTGACCACCCGCATGCGCCGGCACGCCGAGGGCCTGATCATCCTGTCCGGCGCCGCGCCGGGCCGCGCCTGGCGCAAGCCCGTGCCCGTGCTCGACATCGTGCGCGCCGCCGTCGCCGAGGTCGAGGACTACTCCCGGATCAACGTCGACGCCGTGCCGCCCGCCGCGCTCGACGGCGCCGCCGCCGCCGACTTCACCCACCTGATCGCCGAGCTGATCGAGAACGCCGCCATCTACTCCTCGCCCGAGACCGCCGTGCAGGTCCGCGGCGACCTGGTCAGCAACGGCTACGTCATCGAGGTCGAGGACCGCGGGCTCGGCCTCACGCCGGAGGAGTACGCGGCGATCAACGCCCGCCTGGCCGACCCGCCCGAGTTCGACCTGGCCGACAGCGACCGGCTCGGCCTGTTCGTCGTGGCCAAGCTGGCCGAGCGCCACGGGCTGCAGGTCACCTTGCGCGCCTCGCCGTTCGGCGGCACCACCGCGATCGTGCTCGTCCCCCGGCGGCTCGTCACCGAGCAGGAGGCGTTGCCCGCCGCCCCTGAGGGTTTCCCCGCCGAGCTGCCCAGCCGTACCAGCAAGAAGAAGCCGCTCGCCGTCGTAGGGCAGCTCCACAACGGCCTGCCGCGGCGGGTACGGCAGGCCAACCTGCCCGCCCAGCTCAGCCGGCCGCCCGAACCACCACCTAAGCCCGAACGCTCTCCCGACGAGGTACGCGACCTGTTCTCCGCGTTCCAAAGGGGAACCCAGCGCGCCCGAGAAGAAGCCGACCACGAGGGGGACGACACATGAGCACGCCAATGACGAACACCGGGGAACTCAACTGGCTCCTTGACGACCTGACCAGCCGGGTCGCCGCGGTACGGCAGGCCGTGATCCTGTCCACCGACGGCCTGGCGGTCGGCCATTCCAAGGGGTTGACCCGCGAGGACGCCGAGCATCTTGCCGCCGTGGCCTCGGGTTTCCACAGCTTGGCGCGCGGCACCGGCCGGCATTTCGAGTGTGGCGACGTGCGCCAGACCATCGTGGAGATGGAGTCGGCGTTCTTGTTCGTCACCGCCGCCGGGCAGGGCACCTGCCTGGCCGTCATGGCCGAGGCGAACGTGGACGTCGGCCACATCGCCTACGAGATGGCGATGCTGGTCAAGCGGGTCGGGCAGCACATCACGACCAACCCCCGATCGGGCCTGTCATGACGATGTGGATGGACGACGAGGCCGGGCCGCTGGTCCGTCCTTATGCGCTGACCGGGGGCAGGACACGATCCGCCTCCGGTGAGACGCTCGACCTCATCGCCTCCGTGACCGCGATCGGCGACCCGCCGGGCGGTCTCGGCCCGGAGCAGCTCGCGATCCTGCGGGCGGCGCGCACGCCGATCTCGGTCGCCGACGTGGCCGTCGAGCTCGACCTGCCGGTCGGCGTCGTCCGCGTGCTCCTGGGCGACCTGCGCGACCACGGACTCATCTCGGTGACCGCTCCCAACGCGGCAGGACCGCGGCCTAACGAGCGACTTCTCAAGGAAGTGATCAATGGACTCCGCGCTCTCTGACGACCCGGTAGCGCTGAAGATTCTCATCGCGGGCGGTTTCGGCGTCGGCAAGACCACCCTGGTCGGTTCGATCAGCGAGATCAGGCCGCTGCGGACCGAGGAGGTGCTGTCGGACATCAGCATCGGCGTGGACGACCTCGACGGGGTCGAGGGCAAGACGACCACGACCGTGGCCATGGACTTCGGCCGCATCACGATCCGGGAGGGCCTGGTCGTCTACCTGTTCGGCACGCCCGGACAGGAGCGGTTCTGGTTCATGTGGGATGAGCTGTCCCACGGGGCCCTGGGCGCGGTGGTGATCGCCGACACCCGCAGGCTGACCGACTGCTTCCCTTCGGTGGACTACTTCGAGCAGCGCGGCACGCCCTTCGTCGTCGCCGTCAACTGCTTCGACGGCGCCTCCAGGCACAGCGTCGAGGACGTGCGCGTCGCGCTGGACCTGGACGAGGACGTGCCGGTGATGCTCTGCGACGTGCGGCGTCGGGCCTCTGCCAAGGAGGTCATGGTCTCCCTGGTGGAGCACTCGCTGCGCACGCTGACCGCCGCGGGTTAGGCGTGCGGCGGTCCGGTGTACGGGAAGCCGGGCAGCAGGTCGGTGTGCGGCCCGATCCCGTCGCCCTGGATTTTGCCGTTGCTGATGAACTGCAGGCGGAGGTCGGTGATGTCGTCGTCCAGCCGCCTGCCGTTGGGGTACCCGGCGGGCTTGGAGCGGTCGAAGCGCAGCACGTCGGGTAGGACGGTCTCCAGGGCCTTGGCGGCCTCTTCCGGGGTGTAGCCGCCGGTGTGCTCCAGCACCTTCACCCACGCGTCCCGATATTTCACGACATCGTCGATGGGTTCCCCGGCGTTGTACGCGTCTTTGGCGTCCTCGGGGTTGAAATAGGCCGTGAGCGACGGATGGGCGCCCCGGTCCACCGAGACCCACTGACCGTCCCGTTCGACCACCACGCGGCCCCACAGGCCGATCTGGGGCGATTCGCCGAGGATCCAGTCGGGCATCTCCAGCGCGATGCTGATGACGTTGTTCCGCGCCATCGTGTCGTTGCCGGTCCAGGTGAAGTTGTTGCCGATGCCCTCGAGGTCGGCGAAGAACGGGTCGCTGCGCAGGCCGACCGCGAGCGTGAGCCAGCCCTCCCGGACGATGTTGGGCTCGGCGCCGAAGCTCACCGGCACGTCCCGGAGCAGCACCTCGCCTCCGGCGTGGTGCTCGTCGGCCCGCTCGCCGATGGCGTGGTAGACGGTGACGGTCTGCCCGCCCCCGGCGTCGGGCTCGGAGAAGACGAAGCTGAAGGCCACGTCCGCGCGGACGTCGCCGTCGGTGTCGACACTGAGCCGGTAGACCGCCCCCGGATACGGATGCGGCCCGGCCGAGGGATCGAACCCGTAGGAGTTCACATCCATGATCAACACGGTGTGTCCCTGGCGATCCGGCGACTGGAAGGCGAACAGGTCGGTGAGGTCCAGGCGGGCGTCCTCGGCCGGCGGCCGCAGGTTGGGGCCGCTCAGATGATGTGACATGGTCGGCTCATCCCCCGGCCGCCACCGCCGTTACCCCAGCTCAGGGCAGTTTTTCTACAAGGCTCTGAGCCCGTTGATGACCTCTCTGAGCAGGTTCTCCGTCGGCGTGTTCGCCCGGCTCGGCGGCTGGCGCACCTGGATCAGGCCGTAGTCGAGAAGATCGCCCAGCAGCACCCTGACCACGCCCACCGGCAGGTTGAGGTCCGACGCCACCTCGGCCACCGGCGTGCCGCGCCCCCGCGCGACCTGGCCGAGGATCCTGCGGTGCTGCGCGCTCAGCTCCGCCTGCGCGGGCACGGGCAGCCCGGTCCCCGCCACCGTCGCCAGCAGGTCGAGAGCCGCCGAAGAGGAGCGCGTGCGGCCACGCGCCACCGCATACGGTCGCACCACCGGCCCCGCGTCCTCGTCCACCCACTCGTGCTCGCGACTCACGATTCAGATCCCCCATCCTTCTCGCTGTCTTCACGTCCGCGCTGCCAGCCCGACTGCAGTGAGGAGAGCAGCGCCCTCGTCTCCTCGGGTGAGCGTTCCTCCGGCTGTTGATCGTGGTTTACCCGTTGTGGAACGTTTGCCTGCCTTACCCGGCGGGGCAGTTCCGGTTGCTTCGCCGGCTCCGGCTCCCGCTTCACCGTCCTGGTACGGCGGGGCAGCCCGGTATCGGTCGTCTTCACCACCGACACCGAGACCGAGACCGACTCCAGCTCCGGCGGCGCGTCGGCCACCACCATGGGCAGCGGCTCGATCAGCGCCGTGGGCAGGAGCACGATCACCGTCGTGCCCCCGTAAGGCGAGGGCTTGAGCGTCACCGCCACGCCGTGCCGCGCGGCCAGCATGCCCACGACCGCGAAGCCCAGCCGCTCCGTCTGCGACGGGTCGAACTCCTGGGGCCGGGTCAGCCGCTCGTTCACCGCCGCCCTGGCCTCGTCCGTCATGCCGAGACCCCGGTCCTCGATCTCGACGGCGAAGCCCCGGCCGACCAGCTCGCCCCTGACCGACACCTCGTTGCCCGGCGAGGAGAAGGCGGCGCCGTTCTCCATCAGCTCGGCGAACAGGTGCATGAGGTCGGCCACCGCGGCGCCGGAGACCCCGCACTCCGGCATCGGGTAGACCCGGACCCTGGTGTACTCCTCCACCTGCGCCGCCGCTCCGCTGAGGACGTCCTCGATCGGGATCGTCGAGCGCCATCTGCGGCCCGCCGTACCGCCGGAGAGGAGCACGAGGCCCTCGGCGTGGCGGCGCATGCGGGTGGTCAGGTGGTCGAGGCGGAACAGGCGCTCCAGCGCCTCGGGGTCCTCGGTCTGGCTCTGCATCTCATCCAGCAGCTTGAGCTGGCGCTGGACCAGCGTCTGGCTGCGCCGGGCCAGGTTGCGCAGCGCCTCGGCGATGCCCTGGCGCAGCCTGGCCTGCTCGACGGCGGCGTCCACGGCGGTGCTCTGCACACTGTCGAAGGCGGCGGCGAGGTCGGTCACCTCGCTGCTGGAGCCCGGCGGGACCACGATGGGCGGCACCGCGGCCAGGATGTCCACGTGCTCGCCCTTGCGCAGGCGGGAGCTGCGCAGGCGGGAGATCAGCTCGGGCAGCCGCAGCTCGGCCAGCTCCAGCGCGCCGTGGCGGAGCGTGGCAAGTTCGCGGGCGATGCGGCGGCCGACCCTGATCGAGACGACCACCGAGACGAGGACGGCGATCAGGCCGAGCACGCCCGCGCTGACGGCGCGCACCACGACGGCCATGCCCGCGGGCTCCATGCGGGCCAGCAGGGCGTCGCCGTTCTGCCAGACGCCCTGGTCGTAGCCCTTGAGGACGGGCTCGGCGATGCCGCGCCAGAGCTCGACGTCCGTGGTGCCGCCGTTCAGGTAGCCGGCGATCGTGCGGTCCAGGGTCGTGGTGTCGATCTTCTCGAACGGCGCCCGCAGCTCGGCGTCGAGGTCGCCCATGGCCCGTGGGTACTCGTAGATCCTGGCGCCGTCGAGGCGGGCCAGGAGCTGGCGGTCGGCCTCCGCGGGGCGGCCGGCGGCCGCGACGATGAGGGCGTGCTCGCGGTGGAGCAGCTCGCGGAGCTGGTCGGCGGCGATCAGGCCGCGAGCCTGCCGGTAGAGCTGGAGGTCGGTGCTGGTCGCGACGGTCGCATAGAACTGGTGCACCGAGTCGGAGATTTCCCCGTACGAGGTGATGAGCGTGGCCGGGGTCAGGCCGCCCGAGTCCACCCTGCGCCGGGTCTCACGGAGGTTCTCGACGACGGAGACGGTCTCCTTGAGCTGCGCGGCCATCTCGGGGGTCAACGCCTCGGCGGTGTCCTCGGAGGCGGTCTGCTCGAGAAAGGTCTTGCGGGCCTTGTCCGTCTTGCTGCGCGTGCCCGCGATGTCGGCGGAGCCGCCGGCCAGCTTCTCGGCGGCGGCCAGCCGTTCCTGCTGCAGGGCGCCGACGAGGACGTCGGCGTGGTCGATGGCGCCCCGCCACAGGTTGTCGATCCTGAAGAGGTTGAGGGCGTCACCCGAGGTCGTGCCCGCGGCGAAGCCCCAGAGCGCGATGAGGGAGCCCAGTGGGATCACGAGCAGCGCCGAGATCTTGAATCGGATGGATCTGCCCGATGCCATGACACCTGCTCCCGGATAGAAGATCGCGGGAGAGGATAGCATCTATGTAGTAGCTATTTATGATCAATTCGTGAGAAATTTGTGATATGTCAGGATGCGGACATTCTTTCCCCAGCTCAGCCTGACTAGCCACGCGGCCACAACAGCGAGTACGGCCACCTCCGCGCCCAGCAGCGCCCGCTCCACGAGCCCGATCATCACCCGGTCGCCGGGCAGCGCCACGTACGTGATCGCCAGGAGCCCCAGGCCGCCGGCGAGCGCCAGCCACTCGGTGATCCGCGCGATCGGCTTCCAGCGCGCGTCGGCCGCGAACCTCGGCACGAGCAACGCCGCCGCCGCGGGCAGGCTCACGAACGCGGCGATCGACACCAGGCGATGAATCTGCCCGGTCGTCGTGAGGTCCACCCCGATCGGCGTGGTCGGGACGGCCGCCGCCACGACCAGCGCCCCCGACCAGATGCCCAGCAACCACTGCGGCAGCCCCCGGATGGGCGCCCCCGCCGCCCGGAGCGCCACCAGCAACACGAACGACCCCAGTCCCAGGACGGCCATCCCCGCTTCCGTGACGCCCCCGCGGTCGGCCACGGCGTACTCGCTGACGGTCACGTTCACCGGGTCCAGGTACGGGTCGGGCACCAGTTGCCCCACCACCACGGCTGCCACGGAGAACGCGATCGCCAGGAAGGCGATGTGCGGGAAGAACCTCTTGACTGCGGCCATGGCCCCAGCCTGCCGCCCGGCGTGATCGGCGGGCATCGGGCCACATCCCTGAGGCGACCCTGATCCCGGTTCAGGGGACCTAGGGGTTCAGCCCCAGGTCGTAGGCGGCCCGGATGGCCAGCCACACCTCGGCGAAGGCGGCGCTGGAGGACAGATCCCGCCCGGTCAGCGCGGCGAACCTGCGCAGCCGGTAGGCCAGCGTGTTCGGATGGACGTGCAGCGCCTCGGCCGCCTCCTCGGTGCGCCGGTCACGCTCCATCCAGGTGCGCACGGAGGCCACCAGCCGCGAGCCGTGCGCCTTGTCGTAGGCCAGCGCCTCCCCCAGCACGTGCTCGACCAGCGCCGACAGCGTCCGGGGGTCGTCGGGCAGCCAGCGGCCCGTGGTGTCGGCGCCATAGTGCACCAGCGGCCGTCCCGACTCGGCCGAGCGGGCCGCCGCCCAGCCCGCCTCGCGCTGGGCCACCCGCGTGGACTCGCCCGGCGGGAAAGGCCGGGAGGCGCCCGCCGAGACGCCCGGCAGCGCGGCGACAGCCGTACACACCTCGGGGGCGCCGAGCACGTGGTGGTCGTCGCCGCGGCGCAGCAGCAGGTGGGGCAGCGCGTCCAGGGCGCGGTGCAGGGCCTCGTCCGGCACGCCGCGCACCACGAGCAGCACGACCTCGCCGGCCAGCCCCAGGCGGGCCAGGCGGCGCCGCGCGGTGGCCGGGTCGAGCACGTCCTGCAGCAGTTCGGCGAGGGTTTCCGCGCCTTCGCGGCGCAGCGTCTCGCGGTCGTGGCGGTCCATGGCCACCTGGAGCGCGGCGACCGTGGCGATGTGCTGGGCGACCGCCAGCCCGGCCGGCCGGGCGCCGTCGCGTTCGAAGGCCACGATGAACCCCGCGGGACCGCCCGGCGCGGGCACGGGCAGCACGAACCCGCCCGCGATCGTCGGCGGCGCGTCGGGCTCGGCGGGGATGACCGACAGGTCGGGCACGGGCACGCCCGTCAGCAGCGGGCGCCCCTGGGGCGTGCAGGCGTAGACGTCGTAGCCGGACAGCCGCTCCAGCCGCCGGAAGAGGGTGGCGGTGTCGAGGTCCTCCGCCGCCAGCCAGCGCAGCGCCCCGAACACCTGCAACTGGGCGCCGAGCCGCTGCCGCGCGTCCTCCTGCACGGCCGCCGCCACCTCCTGCGCGATGGCGATGAACGGCACGGCCAGCGGCACCTCCAGCACCGGCATGCCGCGTTCGGCCGCGGCCGCCGTGAACTCCGGGTGCAGCGGCGGCACGTGCAACTGCGCCGACAGGGCCAGCGCGGAGACGCCGGCGTCGTCCAGGCGTTCCAGGTAGGCCCGCTGCTCGGCGGCGCCACGCGGCACGCCGAGGCCGGTGGTCATGATGACCTCCGCCCCGAGCAGCCAGGGGGTCGGGTCGTCCAGTTCGCTGACGTGCGCCCACGACACCGAGCGCGACAGCCCCGTCTCCCCGGCCAGCACCCGCAGTTGCAACGCGGGCGAGCGGACCAGATCCTCGACCGAGACTTTTGTGGTCACCCACAAAGCATAAGCACTCTTTCCATGGCAGCCACAATTGCTTCTCGCGGGAACCGGCTTGCACACTCTCCGAATAAGACCTGCTACGGAAAGGATCTCCGCCCATGCCCCGGGGGCCGCTCGACTCCTCGAAGATCCCGCGTTTCGCCGGACCCGCCACCTTCGCCCGCCTGCCCCGCCTCGACGAGGTCGGCCGCGCGGACGTCGCCGTGGTGGGCGTGCCGTTCGACAGCGGGGTCTCCTACCGGCCCGGCGCCCGGTTCGGCCCCGCCGCGGTCCGCGAGGCGTCCCGGCTGCTGCGTCCCTACCACCCCGGCCTCGACGTCGCTCCCTTCGAGACCGTCCAGGTGGCCGACGCCGGGGACATCGCCTGCAACCCGTTCAACATCGACGAGGCGGTGGAGACCATCGCCGCCTCCGCCGCCGCCATCGACGCCCGCCTGGTGACCATCGGCGGCGACCACACCATCGCCCTGCCCCTGCTGCGCGCGGTCGCGGCCGAGCACGGCCCCGTCGCGCTGCTGCACTTCGACGCCCACCTCGACACCTGGGACACCTACTTCGGCGCCGAGTACACCCACGGCACCCCGTTCCGCCGGGCCGTCGAGGAAGGCATCGTCGACACCTCCGCCCTCAGCCACGTCGGCATCCGCGGCCCGCTGTACGGCAAGCGCGACCTGGAGGAGGATCGGCGGCTCGGCTTCGGCATCCTCACCTCCCGCGACGTCATGCGCAGGGGCGTGGACGAGGTGGTCGACGCCCTCCGCCAGCGGATCGGCGAGCGCCCGCTCTACATCTCGGTCGACATCGACGTGCTCGACCCCGCCCACGCCCCCGGCACCGGCACCCCGGAAGCGGGCGGCCTGACCAGCCGGGAACTGCTGGAGATCCTGCGCGGCCTGGCCGGCTGCCGGATCGTCGGCGCCGACGTGGTCGAGGTGGCCCCCGCCTACGACCACGCCGAGATCACCTCCATCGCCGCCTCCCACGTGGCCTACGACCTGGTCAGCCTGCTCGCCCTGGAGTCGCCTTGAGCACCATCACCGAGATCGAGACCTACGGCGTCGAACGCATCCCCGACGCCGACCGCACCGCCACGCCGTTCGACCTGTTCCGGCTGGCCTTCGGCGGCGCGAACACCTTCGCCACCTGTGTGCTGGGCGCCTTCCCGATCCTGTTCGGCCTGTCGTTCTGGCAGGGACTGACGGCGACCGTCCTCGGCCTGGTCGTGGGCGCCCTGATCCTCGCCCCGATGTCGTTGTTCGGCCCGCTGAACGGCACCAACAACGCGGTCTCCTCCAGCGCGCACCTCGGCGTGCACGGCCGCATCGTCGGCTCGTTCCTGTCGCTGCTCACGGCGATCGCCTTCTTCTCGATCTCCGTCTGGTCCTCGGGCGACGCGCTCGTCGGGGGCGCGCACCGCCTGGCCGGCCTGCCCGAGAGCGACCTCATGTACGGCCTCGCCTACGCGATCTTCGCCGCCCTGGTCCTCATCGTCTGCGTGTACGGCTTCCGCTTCATGTTGTTCGTCAACAAGATCGCGGTGGCCGCGGCGTCCCTGTTGTTCGTCGTCGGCGCCATCGCCTTCGCGGGCGACTTCGACCCCGGCTACGCGGGCAGCCTGGCTCCCGGGGATCCGCTGTTCTGGCCCTCGTTCATCGGCGCCGCCCTGATCGTGCTGTCGAACCCCGTGTCGTTCGGTGCCTTCCTGGGCGACTGGTCACGCTACATCCCGGCCACGGCGCCCAAGCGCCGGGTGATGGCCGCCGCCTTCCTGTCGCAGATCGCCACCATCCTGCCCTTCACCTTCGGCCTGGCCACCGCCTCGATCATCGCCGTGAAGGCGGCTCCCTACGTGGACCCCGCCGCCCCGAACTACGTCGGCGGCCTGCTGGCCATCTCGCCCGCCTGGTTCTTCGTCCCCGTCTGCCTCATCGCGCTGATCGGCGGCATGTCCACCGGCACCACCGCCCTGTACGGCACCGGCCTCGACTTCTCCAGCGTCTTCCCCCGGTTCTCCCGGGTCCAGGCGACGCTGTTCATCGGCATCCTGTCGATCGTCTTCATCTTCGTCGGCCGGTTCGCGGCCAACCTGACCGCCAGCATCTCGACCTTCGCGACGCTGATCATCACGTGCACCGCGCCCTGGATGGTGATCATGACGATCGGGTACGTCACCCGGCGCGGCTGGTACGACCCGGAGGCCCTCCAGGTCTTCAACCGCCGCCAGCGGGGCGGCCGCTACTGGTTCACCCATGGCTGGAACTGGCGGGCCATGACCGCCTGGCTGGTCTCGGCGCTGGTGGCCCTGCTGTCGGTCAACCTGCCCGGCCAGTTCGTGGGCCCGCTGGGCAGCATGGCCGGCGGGGTGGACATCTCCCTGCCCCTGGGGCTCGCCCTGGCGGCCCTGCTCTACCTCGCGCTGTTGTCGCTCTTCCCCGAGCCGCGCGAGGTCTTCGGCCCGGCCGGGCCACGCCTGGTCCGCGCCGCCGACACCCCCGTCCCGCCCATCGTCCCCGCAGCCCTTCACCGGGCTTGAAGCCCCTCCTGAAGCCCCCTCCTGAAGCCCCCTCCGATCGAGGGCCCGGCCCCGGTTGCCCCCTCAGCGCCGGTCGTCCGGGCCCTCGATGATGCTGTCCAGGGCCCGCTCGATGGCCTCGCCCACGGGCCGCAGCACGCTGCCGACCGCGCTGGCCAGCGGGGCCACGATCTCGGCGAGCTCGTCGAACAGGCCGGGCTCTTTGGTCTCCGGAGGCGCCCAGCGCATCGAGTCGGCGCTCGTCGCCTCCCAGTCGTCGATCACCCCGTCGATGGCGTCGACGATGTGTTCAGGATCGCTTGGCATGACCTTCTCCAAAGCGAGTCAGTCGGATATGCCCACGGTAACCCGGAATTTGGCAAGATCGCGGAAAGTGATGGCGGCGGAACCCGGGTGACGCTTCCGTCCTCTGGCAGCGTGGGGCGGGATGAACGGCGCGCGGGTCGAGGCGGTGGACCTGTCCCTCAAGGGGCCTCAAGGGTGGGTTTTCCGGGAAATTTCGGTTGAAGCCGATCCTGGGGAACTTGTCTGCCTTGCCGGGCCCTCCGGGAGCGGGCGCACCTCCCTCCTGCTCACCCTGGCCGGGCGGATGCGGCCACGGGAAGGCAGCGTCCGCATCGACGGGGAAACCCGGCCACGCCGCCTGCACACCCTGGCGGCCCTCGCCGTACTGCCTGGTGTCAACGACCTCGAGCCGCGGCTGACGATCAGTGAGCACGCCAGGGAGCGGCTGACCGGCCAGGGCTGGCTGCATCCCCGGACAAAACGGGCGCGGATCGAGGAGGCGCTCGCGGCGGTCGGGCTGGATCTCGAGCCGCGCACCCCCACGGACGCCCTGCACCCGGTCCAGCTCACGTTGTTCGGCGTCGCGCTGGCGCTGCTCGACCGGCCGCGCGTGATCATGGTGGACGACGTCGGCCGGGGCATCACCGCGGACCGGCTGGCCGAGGTCTGGGAACCGCTGCGCGCGCTGGACCACACCGTCATCGCCGCCTGCGTGGACCCGCCGCCGCACGCCCACCGGGTGGTGGACCTGCCGCTGGAGCGCGGGTGAGCCCGGCGCTGGACCTCGGCGGCTTCGAGCTGCGCCGGTTCACCCGCACGCCGCTGACCAGGGCGGCGGTGGTCACGATCGTGCTGCTGCCGCTGCTGTACTCGGGCCTGTACCTGTGGTCCTTCTGGAACCCGCAGGACAACATCGACCGCCTGCCCGTCGCCATGGTCATGCTCGACGAGGGGGCCGTGGCGGATGGCGAAGAGGTCCGCGCCGGCCAGGACCTCGCCGACGAGCTGGCGGACCGGCGCGTCTTCGACTGGCGTGCGGCCACCCCGGAACAGGCCGAGCGCGGGGTCAGGGACGGCACCTACTACGCCTCCCTCACCATCCCCGCCGACTTCAGCCGCCGCGTCTCCTCGCCCTCGGGCACGGGCGAGCCGGAGCCCGCCTACCTGGACGTCCACCTCGACCAGGCGCGCAGCTACCTGTTCGAGACCATCGCGAAGGCGGTCTTCAACGAGGTGCAGGCGTCGGTGAACCGCACCACGATCCAGCGCTACCTCGACAAGATCTTCCTGTCGTTCGGCAAGCTGCACGACTCGACCCAGGAGGCGGCCGACGGCGCGAACGAGCTGGCCGACGGCGCCGGCCGGGCCCGCTCGGGCGCCGGGGAGCTCACCGACGGCATCAGCTCGGCCCACGACGGCGCCGGCGCCCTCTCCCGGGGCCTGGGTACGGCCAGCCGAGGCGCCAGAACGCTGGCCGGCGGCCTCGACACGGCCAAGGACGGCACCGGCACCCTGGTCGACGGCGCCCTGAAGCTCAAGGCGGGCTCCGGCGAGCTGGTGAAGGGCCTGGGCACCGCCCAGCAGGGCACTCACAAGCTGGCCCGCGGCCTGCACGACGCCGGTCAGGGCGTCGCCAAGCTCGCCGCCGGGGCGGCCAAGCTGGAACGCGGCGCCGCCGAGCTGGCCAAGGGCAACGCCGAGGCGTACGGCCAGGTGCACCGCTACCGCGCCCTGGTGAACCGGACCGCCGACCAGGCCGGGCCCTTCCTGCGCCGGCACGCGGGCGACATCGGGCGTCTGGCCGAGTCCGTCACCGTGGCCGCCGCCTACCTGACCGACTGCCTGGAGAGCCTGCCAGAGGCGGTGCACGCGGCCAAGGTCAGAGCCGATCGGGCTTATGCCGCGTTGCAGGAGTACCTGGACACCCATCCCGACCTGGACCCCGAGCTCAGGGCCTTGCTCGCGGCCGCCGTGGACGCCGCCCAGCGCCTGGCCGAGCTGGCCGACGGGGCCGACGCCCTCCTCCGCGAGCACCTCGCCAGCCTGGAGGACGTCGCCGCCAGGGCCCGCCAGGCCGGCGCCCTGGCCCGCGCGCTGGCCGCCACCGCGCCCTCACTGGCCGACACGCTGGACCGGGCCCGCAACCAGTTCAACAAGCTCGACGACGGCCTCGGCAAACTCGCCGGCGGCGCGGCCAAACTGCACAAGGGCACCGGCGAGGCCGCGGCGGGCGTCGGCAAACTCACCCGGGGCATCGCCGAACTGGACACCGGCGCCGCGAAGCTGGACGCGGGCATGGCCGAACTCGTCACCGGCGCGACCCGGCTCGACACCGGCATCGGCACGCTGACCGGCGGCGCGACCAAACTGAACGCCGGGATGACCAAACTGGCCGGCGGCGCCGGCTCCCTGAACACGGGCCTGATCCGCCTGTCCTCCGGCGCCGGGCAGCTCGACACGGGCCTGGCCAGACTGTACGGCGGCGCCGGGGAGTTGACCGGCGGCCTGGACGAGCTCGACCGGGGCGCGGGCACGCTGGCCGACGGCCTCGGCGACGGCGCCGAGCAGATCCCGGACTACTCCGCCGGGGAACGGGACGCGCGCACCGCGATGATGAGCGACCCGGTCCGGATCAACACCCGCGTCGACGACCCGGTCCCGAACTACGGCACCGGCTTCGCCCCCTACTTCCTGCCGCTGGGCCTGTGGGTCGGCGCCCTGATCACCTACATGCTGCTGCGCCCCCTCAACCCGCGGGTCCTGGCCAGCGCGACGCCGAGCTGGCGGGCGGCGCTGGCGGGCTGGCTGCCGGCCACGGGCATCGGCGCCCTTCAGGTGGCCGCGCTCTGCGCGCTGCTCAAGTGGGGCCTCGGCATGCAGGCCCAGCATTGGCCGGCGCTGACCGCGTTCCTGGTGCTGACCTCGGCCGCCTTCATGGCGATCATCCAGGCGCTCAACGCCCTGCTGGGCGCGGTCGGCAAGGTCGTGGCGCTGGCCGCGCTGATGCTCCAGCTCACCTCGGCCGGCGGCACCTACCCGGTGGAGACCTCGGCGCCGTTCTTCCAGGCGATCTCCGCCTTCCTGCCGATGACCTGGGTGGTGGCGGCGTTGCGCCACCTGATCAGCGGCGGTTACCCGGTGCCGGTGTACCAGGCGGCGGGGGTGCTGGTGGTCTTCCTGCTCGGCGGCCTGGCGTTGTCCACGGTCGCGGCGCGGCTGGGCCGGATGTGGAACATCACCCGGCTGCACCCGGTCCTGTCGCTCTAGCTACACGGGGACGGAGACCCCGACGCCGCCACGCGTCCGCCCGCCGTACCGCTCGATGTCCTTGGCCAGGTCGAGCGGGCGGATCGAGGAGCGGCCGGCCCGCACGGCGTCGTCGATCAGGGTTGCGGGCAGCAGCCACGAGACCTCGAACTCCAGCCCGTCGGGGTCCTTGGCGTAGAGCGCCTTGGTGGTGGAGTGGTCGGAGGCGCCGACGAGCGCGCCGAGCTCGCCGAGCCTGGTGGCGATGCGCTGGAGCTCGTCGAGCGTGTCGACCTCCCAGGCGAGGTGGTACAGCCCCACGGAGGTACGGCCGGCCGTGGTGGGACCGGCCTGGGAGCCGAGCTGGAAGAGTCCGAGGTCGTGGTCGTTGCTGGACCCGGCGGCCTGGAGGAAGGCGGCTCCCGGCATCTCCATGACCACCCGGAATCCCAGCGCCTCGCGATAGAAGTCGACGCTGCGCGCCACGTCGCGAACGTAGAGGACCGCGTGGTTGAGCCGCTGGACCGGCATGTTGATCCCTCCAAGGAAATTTGAACTTTCAAGAAACATACTCCGGCTTGCATGAGAGTTCAACTAAACTGAGCGTTATGACCCGATGGCTGGACGACGACGAACAACGCATCTGGCGCAACTTCCTGGCCATGACCCAGCTGGTCAACGAACGCCTGGACCGCCAGTTGCAACGCGACTCCGGCATGCCGCACACGTACTACATGATCTTGGTAGCGCTGTCGGAGGCCGACGACCGCGCCATGCGCATGACCGACCTGGCCCGTCGCGCCCAGTCATCCCAGAGCCGCCTGTCGCACGCGGTCGCCCGCCTGGAGGAACGCGGCTGGGTCCGCCGCACCCGCTGCGCCGACGACCGCCGCGGCAACACCGCCGTGCTGACCGACGACGGCTTCGCCGCCCTGGCCGCCGCCGCCCACGGCCACGTCGAAGAGGTCCGCCAGGCCCTCTTCGACGCCCTCACCGCCGAACAGCTCAAAGCCCTCGACGACATCAGTACGGCGGTGCGGGGCCAAACTGTCGGTGGCTCGTCGTAGCGTGACCCGGGGAGCATCATCGACGAGGAGACGGGGGTCGCATGCACGACACGGACAAGGCGCTGTTCCAGGCCGTTCACGGCATCGCGGGGAGCCTGGCCGGCCAGCCGGTGCCGGTGGTGATGGACGCGCTCCTGCGCCATCTGCCCAAGGCGCCGGGCATGGAGGTCTCGGAGATCCGCCGCATCGCCGAGGAGATCAGCGTGGGCCGCGATCCGTCCGGTCTCTGAGGCAGCCCTGGAGGGATCTCGGCGGCGTGCGGCATGCTTGGAGGCATGCCACATGATCAGGTAACCGCCGAGGTCCGATCGCTGATCAACGGATATGACCCGGAAGGTCTGCTCGGCATGGGGGCGCCCGAGGACGAGTACGAGTCCGAAGTGGGTGATCTCGCAGCCCTCGTGCACGCCGGACAGGAAATCACCGCCGCCGCGGTCAGCTCCGTCTGGAACCGCTGGTTCAACGTCTCCCCCAACTGGACCACCCGCCACCCCTCGCAGGTCGGCGAGGTCGCCGCCGCCCTGGACCGGCTCCGCGCCGGACGCTGACCCTTTCCGCCGAACGCTGCCCCCCACCGGACGCTGCCCCCACCGGACGCTGCCCCCACCGGACGCTGCCCCCACCGGCCGCTGTCCCTTCCGCCGACCCAGCCCTTGGGTCTGGCCCCACTCCGGCTTCCGCTCCGGCCTCCGCGACCCCGGCTCAGACCCCCGCGACCAGCTCCGCGAACTCCTCCGGTGACACGATCCGCACCCCGAGCGACTCCGCCTTGGCCCGCTTGGACCCCGCCTTCTCCCCCGCCACCAGCAGCGAGGTCTTGGCCGACACGCTGGAGGACGCCTTGCCCCCGGCCCGTTCGATCAGTTCGTTCATCTCGTTGCGTGACAGCGACTCCAGCTTGCCCGACATCGCGCCGGTCACCACCACGCTCATCCCCGACAGCGGCAACGCCTGCGACGGCTCCTCCTCCGTGGCAGCGGTGACCCCGGGTTCGGTCATGTTCACCCCGGCCTGGACCAGTTTGTCGATCAGGGGTGCCAGCTCGGCGAGTTCGGCCACGATGACCGGCGACTTCTCCGGGCCGATGCCGTCCACCTGCTGGATCGCCTCGGCGTCGGCGGCACGGATGGCGTCCATGGAGGCGAAGTGCCGGGCGATGCGGCGGCTCATCGAGCGGCCGGTGCCGCGCACGCCCAGCGCGCAGAACACGCGGCTCAGCGGCCGGGTCTTGGCCTGCTCCAGAGCGGCCAGCAGCTTGTCGGTGGAGACCTCGCCCATGCGCTCCAGGCCCAGGATCTGCTCGCGGGTCAGGAAGAACAGGTCGGCGAAGTCGGTGATGAGCCCGGCGTCGAGCAGCTGCTGGATGCGGGTGTCGGCCAGGGTTTCGATGTCGAGCTGGTCGCGCCCGGCGGCGTACTGGATGGAGGCGATCGCGCGGCAGGCGCGGCCCCGGACGCAGCGCCAGCGCTCCTGGCTGGCGTCGATGGCGTCGCCGCAGGACGGGCAGACGTCGGGGATGGCGATGGGCGTCTCGTCGCCGGTGCGCAGATGGACCACCGGGGCCTCCACGCGCGGGATGACGTCGCCCGCCTTGTAGACGACGACCGAGTCGCCGAGCATCAGGCCGCGCCGGGCGATGTCGGCGGCGTTGTGGAGGGTGGCGTAGGTGACGATCGAGCCGTCCAGCTCGACCGGCTCCAGCACGGCGCGGGGCGCGATGATGCCGGTGCGGCCGGTGTTCCACTCCACGGCCAGCAGCTTGGTGATCTTCTCGGTGGCGGGCAGCTTGTAGGCCGTCGCCCAGCGGGGCGCGCGGGAGCTGAACCCGGCGTCGGCCTGGTCGGCGGCCAGGTCGCACTTGACCACGATGCCGTCGATGCCGAACGGCAGCTCGGGCCGGGCCGCGGCGATCTGGCCGACCCGCTCCTGGACCTCCTCGACGGTGTGGGCCACGATGCCCGCGACCGCGGTGACCGCCGTGGTCTGCACGCCCTGACCGGCCACCCATTCCATGACCTGGCTGTGGGGCAGCTCGCGCAGCCGCGTGGCCAGCTCGGTGGTGTCGTCGGGGGTGGGCAGCGCGGCGTAGCCGAAGAAGGTCAGCTCGCAGACGTAGGGGCGGTCCTGGGCGCGCAGGGTGCCCGCGGCGGCGCTGCGCGGGTTGGCGAAGGTGGTGCCGTCGTGCGCCTGGCGCTTGGCGCACGCCTGCTCGAACTGGGCGGCGGTCATCATGACCTCGCCGCGCAGCTCGACCGTCACCGGGTCGGTCAGCCTGGCGGGCAGGCCGACGATGGTGCCGATGGCGTGGCTGACGTCTTCGCCGGCCGTGCCGTCACCCCGGGTGATCAACTGCACCAGGCGGCCACGCCGGTAGCGGGCGGCGATGGCCAGGCCGTCGAGCTTGGGCTCCACGCTCCACTCCGTCACCGGGCGGCCGATGCGACGCTCCACCGAGGCGGCCCACTCGGCCAGTTGCTCGGGGCCGAAGACGTTGTCGAGGCTGAGCATGGGCACCAGGTGCGGGACGTCGCCGACCACCGCGCCGCCAGCGACCTTGCCCGTGGGCGAGTCGGGCAGCACCTCCCCGGGGTGGTCGTCCTCATAGGCGGCGATGCCGCGCACGAGCCGGTCGTAGGCGTCGTCGTCGAGCGTGGAGGTGCCGTCGGCGTAGTACGCGGCGGCGGCGTCGACCGCCAGCTGGACGGCTTCCGCGTAGGCGGCGTGGTCGGCCGGGACGGTCATGGGAGGTGCGTCGCTCATAGGGTCATCATGCCTGGTGCCACTGACATTTCCCGGCCGTCAGACCCGGCGCTCGACGTGCAGGAGGTACTCCTTCCTGTGCAGTGGATTGTGGTCGGTCCTGGCCCGCTCGGGCGGCGTGCCGGTGACCGGCTGATAGCGGGCGAACGCGCTCTCCAGCACGCCCTCGCCACGGGTCAGCGCCGGCAGGAGCTGCTGCAGCTCGTGCACCGCGGCCGCGGGGATCTCTCCCTCGATCACGCCGTCCGCCTGCGTCCTGGGTACGGCTCGCAGCCGCGCCAGCAGGGGCAGGACCGGCCCGAGCGCGTCGGGCGGGATCTCCAGCCAGAAGCGGTGCAACGGCTCGCACACCCGGGTCCCGGCCTGGGCCAGCGCGCTCATCAGCACCAGCGGCGTCAGGTAGCGGAAGTCGTAGCCCGTGCTCGACATGCTCTTGTCGAAGATCGCGTGGGCGTGGCTCTGCCGCGGCGAGTATCCCGAATGCGTCATCGTGACCACGCAGTCGACGACCTGCCACCCGCGCAGCCCCTGCCGCAGCGTCTCGTGCACGGTGTCCTCGACCGCCTTGAAGAACGCGTACGGCATGGCCCCCAGCGAGACCCCGAGCCGGAACTCCACCCCGCTGTCCTCGGGCGCCGGATCCACCCGCAGCCCGACCGTGGCCAGGAACGGGTTGGGATCCTTGCCGTTGAACTCGACCGCCCGCCCGGTGCCGATCGGGCGTTCCACGTGGATGGTGGTGGTCTCCTCGAAGGTGACCTCCAGCCCGAAGTCGCCGGCCAGGGTGGCCTGAATGACCTCCTTCTGCACCTCGCCGTAGAGCGAGAGGTAGATCTCCTGGCGCAGGTCGTCCTGGCGCAGGTTGATCAGCGGATCCTGCTCGGCGAGCTGCGCCAGCGCCGCGCGGAGCGCGCCCTTGGCGGACGGGCGGGCCGGGACCACGACCGTCTCCAGCGTGGGCGGGGCGAAGTGGCGCCCGTTCGCGCCGGGGTCGTCGGGGCCGATACGGTCGCCGATCTTGAACCCGTCCAGGCCCCACAGCTTCCCGATCTGCCCGGCGCGCACCTCCTTCGCCGGTACGGCGGCGCCGCTGTCGAACACGCGCACGGCGGTGACCTTCTGCTCGGCGAGCTTGTCCCGGGTGCGGACGGTCCCGGAGAACAGGCGGGCATAGGCGATCTTCTCCCCGGCCGGCCCGCGTTCGACCTTGAACACGGTGCCGGAGACCGGGGCGTCGGCCGCGCCTGTAGCCGGTGGGAGCAGTTCGCGGATGCCGTCGGCCAGCTCGGGGACGCCGGCGCCGGTAATGGCCGAGCCGAAGAAGACCGGGTGCACGAGCGCCCGGCCGGTCTGCCCGGCCAGCTCGCGGCGGAGCCGGGACTCCGGGATCCGGTCGGCCACGTAGGCGGCCAGCAGGTCGTCGTCGTTGTCGGCCAGCACGTCGGCGCCGCCGTACACACGCTGGACGCTCGCCCTCGGGGTGCCGAGGTCGCGGACGGTGGCCAGCGGGATCGCGGCGGGGGTGAGGCGGGCGGCGATCTGGGCCAGGACGCCGTCGTAGGTGGCGCCGCGGCGGTCGATCTTGTTGACGAACAGGAGCGTGGGGATGCGCAGGCGCTGGAGGGTGCGCATGAGCACGCGGGTCTGGGCCTGCACGCCCTCGACGGCCGAGATGACCAGGACGGCGCCGTCGAGCACGCTGAGGACGCGTTCCACCTCGGCGATGAAGTCGGGGTGGCCCGGGGTGTCGATCAGGTTGACGGTGGTGTCGCCGATCGCGAAGGAGACGACGGCGGACTTGATCGTGATGCCGCGGCGTCGTTCGAGCTCGAGCGAGTCGGTCTGGGTGTTGCCGTCGTCGACGCTGCCGATTTCGTCGATGACCCCGGCGGCGTGGAGGAGCCGCTCGGTGAGGCTGGTCTTACCGGCGTCTACATGCGCCAAGATCCCCAAGTTCAGCATTCTCACGTAGCGTCATGTCCCTAGAAGAGGTGATTTTTACCTTTTGCGGAAACATGAACGCTCGGCGCATTTCGGGGCTCCTTTGGTTGGCGGCCGTCCACGAGTAGAGCAGACGGCCGCCCGGGGGCTCAACGCAATTAACCGCCCGCCCGCATGCCGTCCAGGGCCTTGGCCAGGTCACGCGCGGACAGCCAGAGCTTGTACATGATCGCCACCTCGAACACCAGCAGCATCCCCGCCGCCGCGAGCGTGACCGGCGCCACCAGGCCCAGGAGCGGACCCACGATGAACACCGCCATCTGGAACTCGATGCCGCTCACCAGATGCGTGCGCACCCGGTGCTCGCGCAGCCAGTCGCGGACGGCCACCAGGAGAAGTGGGTCCGGAATCCGCGCTGCAGGTCGACCAGTTCCTCCGGCTCCAGGTCGTGCTCCTCCCCGGCCGCCTCGTCGATCTGCCGCCGCATCTGGCGGCGGACTTTGGCCACCTGGAAGGCATCGACGTATCGCAACATGTCCAGAAAAACCACGACGATGCCGAGAATGAGGAAGAAGTCGTGACCGGTCAGCCGGTACTGCCCCCACATGAGCGCGACCGCGCAGGCCAGCACCCGGATCCGGTCGAAGACGTAGTCCAGCCAGCCGCCGAAGACCGTTCCCGTGCCCTTCAGCCGGGCGATCTTGCCGTCCACGCAGTCCAGGACGAAGCTCAGGTGATACAGCACCGCCCCCGCCACCAGCTCGCCCATCAGGAAACAGGCGGCCGACCCCAGCCCGAGCACGAACGCCGCCCAGGTCACCTGGTTCGGCGTGATCGAGGTACGGCCGGCCGCCACCACCAGCCGCCCGGCCACCGGATCGACCAGGAACACCGTCCACCAGGCGTCACGCGGTTTGTACGTGAGCCGCTTGACCTCATCCAGCGTGAATGCCATCGCCTGCCCGCGCCCCCTCCAGGTCGGGTTCCTCATCCGTCCAGCCGATCTGCTGATAGGCGGTGAAGGTGCTCACCTCCACGCTCCGGCCGTCGGCCAGCCGCCCGACGCCCTTGGTCTCGTTCGCCAGCGGGAAGCCGCTGTCCGGATCGATCACGAACCGGCCGTTGCCCACCTGGCCCTCCGGCTTGTTGACCTGGTAACTGAGCCCCTGTCCGGTACGGCCCAGCGGATCGGTCACCTCGCCCTCCGCCGTCATGCCCGGCAGCGAGGCCATCACCTGATAGGCCGAGGCACGCACCTCCGCCGAGACCGGCAGCCCGGAAAGGATCTCCATGCAGCCCTTGCGCAGCCGCGAGACCCGTTCCCTGTCGCTCACGTCGCCGATCTTGTGCTCCAGATAGGAACGCAGCGCCGCCGCGCCCGCCGGGATGCGATCCACCTCCTCCCAGTTGACCGGCCCCTTCGGCGGGCCGCCGACCCTGGCGCCCGCCGCCGACTGCACGGTCTCGCCCGCGCCGATGAAGCCCATGCCCGTCACGTCGGCCGGGTAGCGCCAGCTCACCGGCTCACCCGCCATCTGCCAGGCCAGCTTGTCCGCCTCCGCCGCCGGACGGGCGCCGAGATACTGGTTGAACGACCAGCCTCGCTTGTCCGGCGACCTGCTCAGCCAGGTCTCGCTGGCCGAGTCGCGGCGCAGCACGTACCCGCGATCCGGGCTGACGATCAACTTGCCGGTGACCGTACGCGCGCGCCAGTAGTCACCCGCCGACGGCGTGCGCGCCATCGCGGTCGCGGCGGCCAGCAGGATCTGCCGGGCGGTCGGCGCGTTGGAGGCGGTCGCGGCCGGATCCGGGGAGAGCACCAGGGAGCCCGAGGGCGTGAGAACCGCGACCCCGAGCGCCGTGGCCAGCGTGGCGGCCACCAGCCCGTAGCGGAACGGCGCCGTCCAGCCACCCGGACGGTGCTTGCGAGGCGGCCTGCCCCAGGCGGCCGCCAGCAGGCGGGCCCGGCCCCCGTCGGTGACCTCACGGCTCGGGCCCGGCGTGGAGAGCAGATCGCGCACCGCGGTCAGATCATCATCCATCGGACCCTCCGATCATGGGATTGCTCCCGCCCAGCGCCGCGCGCAGCTTCTTGCGGGCCCGGTTGAGGCGGGATCCGACTGTGCCGAAAGGGATGTCGAGCACCTGGGCGACCTCCTCATAGCTGAGATCGGCCAGCGCGATCAGCAGCAGGACGTCGCGGTCGCCCTCGGACAGCCGCTCCAGAGCCGACGCGAGCCGCCCCTGTGCGCTCGCGGCGGTCACGCGCGCCGTCACCCTGTCCTCGTGGCCGTGATCGGCCCGGTCGTCGACGGGAGTCCGCTGGAAGGCGGCTAACCTGCGCGTCTCGCTGCGGCGATGCTGCGCCACCAGGTTGGTGGCGATGCCGTACAACCAGGGACGCACGGCGCCGCGGCCGGGATCGAACGTGCGCCGCTTCCTGAAGGCGACGAGGAACGTCTCGGCGGCGAGGTCGTCGGCGGCCTGGGTGCCGAGGCGGCCGGCGAGATAGCGGTGGATCTCGTCGAAGTACCGGTCGTAGAGCACCGCGAACACGTCCGGGAGCCGCAGCGACTGCTCGACGAGTGTCGCGTCGCCGACGGTCACGGGCACGTCCGGGGGAGCGGCCATTCGCATGGTGTCCCTTCTGTGGGTTACACCTGTTTATCCGCCGCTGCCCCGGATCGCCTTCACGCTTTTTTCTCCGGTGGTTTATGAGTGCCGGGCGGCGTTGGCGTGGATCGCGTCCCGGATGTACGCCGTCAGGCCCTCGGCCAGCGGCTCGTAGTTGGCCGAGAACCGCGGGTCGGCCACGTACATGTCACCCAGCCCGCGGTGAATCTCGAAGCTGCAGTCATAACACCACCGCGTGATGTGCTGCCGATGCTCCTCCGCCAGATCCATGGCACGCACGCCGTCAGCGGGGGCGCCCTCGCGGAACGCCGCCGCCAGCGCCTCCGCCACCGCCTTGCCCTCTTCGGCGAAGCGCACCCAGTCGGCCTTCGTCATCCCGGCCATACGCTGGTTGGCCTGCTTGAACGCCTCGGTGCCGCCCCAGCGCTCCTCCGCCTCCTCCGCGTGGTCCTCGGGCCGGAAATCCCCGAACACCTCGAACCTCTCCTCGGGCGTCAGATTGATGCCCATCGTCCGTGCCTCCATCTCCTTCTCGATCGCGACCGTCATCATCCTGAGCCGGTCGATCCGCTGGATGAGCATCTGGTGCTGACGGCGCAGATGCGTCATCGCGTCCGCCCCCGGCTCATCGAGGATCACCGCGATCTCCTCCAGGGGAAAGCCGAGCTCGCGGTAGAACAGGACCTGCTGGAGCCGGTCCATGTCGGCCTCGGTGTACCGCCGATAGCCGGCCGACGTCCGCTCACCCGGGCAGAGCAGCCCGATCTCGTCATAGTGGTGCAACGTCCGCACCGTGACTCCGGCGAACCTCGCCACCTGACCAACCGAGTAGCTCATGCCTGCAGTTTGCGGCCTCCCGTTACGTGAGGGTCAAACGTCGTCGCCGTCGCGCAGGGAATGGATCATGCTCCGCAGGATCCGGAACGCCTGCGACTGCTCGGTCTCCGTCATGCCGGCCAGCATTCTGACCTCGACGGACCGGACCGCCACGGTCGCCTTCGCCAGGCTCCGCCGGCCGCGCGGCGTGAGCCGCGTGGGCAGCGCCTTCCCGACGGGCGCCGTCGCTGGCCTGGTCACGTAGCCGTCTCGTTCCAGGGCCTGGAGCAGCACGTTCATCGTCTGCCTGGTCACGAACGCGCCGCGCGCGAGCTCGGAGTTCGACAGACCCGGCCGTTGAGCCAGCAGCTCGAGGCAGGAGTAGTGCGTCACGCTCATCCCGAGTGGCCGCAGCACCTCCTCCATGGCTACGCGCAGGGCGCTCGACGCCTCTTTCAGCAGGTAGCCCAGTGACGTGTCCAGGTCGACGCCGTTTTGACTCATGTCAGAAGTCTGACATACATTGACCTGTGTCAGAAAGCTGACACGAAGATAAGGAGCATCACCATGCCCGCCACCGGCCCCGACTTCATCTCGCTCCAGGTGCGCGACCTCACCGCTTCGCAGGCGTTCTACGAGCAGTACCTCGGCCTCGTCCGCTCACAGGCCGGCCCCCCGCACGCCGTCGTCTTCGAGACGAAGCCGATCGCGTTCGCACTCCGCGACGTCATTCCCGGCACCGACCTCGCATCCGTCGCTCAGCCCGGCCTCGGTGTCGCGATCTGGCTCCACGCCACCGACGTCCAGGCCATCCACGACGCCCTGGTCGCCGACGGTCACACCATCGTCTCCGCACCGATCGACGGCCCCTTCGGCCGGACCTTCGCCTTCGCCGACCCCGACGGCTACCACGTCACTCTCCACGACCGCGCCTGACAGGCCGAGACCGCCGCCGCTCCGCTGTTGTGACGTGCGCCTTTCACCGCGACTCGAAGCCATGTCAGAGCCATGTCAGGCTCGTGTAGGCCCGCGGGGCCACAGTTCTCGGCATGGAAACAGCAGCACACCCCCCGGCCGGCACCCGAGGCTTCGTCGCGAAGCTCCTCGCCGACCGTCACTCCGTCCCGCTCTCCCTCGCCCTGCACCTGGTGCCCGGCGCGGTCATCGTCGCCGTGTACGCGTTCGTCGCCGCCCCCTTCACCCGGGCGATCAACTACCCGAGCTTCCTGGCCTGGGCCATCGCCCTCGCGCTCGTGCTCTTCCCCCTCCAGTTCTTCCTGCTGTGGCTGGGCAAGAAGCAGACCGGCCGGTACACGATGAAGGGCGTCGTCCACTACCGCGCCAAGCCGCTCTCACGCGGCAGGGTCTTCTGGCTCGGGGCCGCGTGCCTGGTGTGGATGACCGTGGTCTCGCTCTCGCTGACCCCGCTGGACAACCTCGTCTACGACTGGTTCTTCACCTGGGTGAACTACCAGGGCGCCGGCCCCGAAGGCACCGCCTACCTCCAGGGCTACCCGCACGAGCTCGTGCTCACCACGCTGCTCATCTGCGCCCCGTTCACCGGCTTCACCCTGCCCCTGCTCGAGGAGTACTACTTCCGCGGCTTCCTGCTGCCCCGCCTTCCGCAGCTCGGCAAGTGGGCCCCGTTCTTCAACACCTTCTTCTTCTCCGTGTACCACTTCTGGGCTCCGTGGACGGTCCTGTCGAAGCTCGTCTTCCTCTACCCGGGCGTCTGGCTCGCCTGGAAGAAGCAGGACATCCGCCTCTCGATCGCCATGCACCCCGGCTCGGCGCTGCTGATGACCGTGGTCGGCGTCATCGCCCTCGCCACCGGCGCCTACTCGATGTGACCTCACCCCGGCATCAACCGGCGCTGCGGTACAGGTCCCGCCTCTCACCCAGCCGCTCGAGACCGGCCGACTGGTAGGTGGCCACGGCGCCGACGTTGAAGCTCGGGGTGCACACGACCACGCTGGACGAGCCCATCTCCTGGAGCACGCGCGCCGCGGCGACCGTCACCGCCCGCCCGTAACCGTGACCACGATGGGCCGGGTGCACCCCCATCGGCTCGATCAGCCCCATCCTGCCTTCACCCGCCGACCACACCCCCACGGTCGCCACCGCCTCGCCCCGCTCATCGCGGACGGCCAGGCACCGCGCGTCGGCGAACGCCGGGCCCGAGGCCATCGCGTGCCAGCGCTCCTCGCTGAACGTCGACCCATCGAACGACGCCCGCTGGACCGAGGCCCACTCGTGCGCCCGTTCCGGCCCGATCACCTCGACGCGAACGCCGGGATCCGGCACAGGCACGCCGAGGTCACGCCGGAGGACCGTCCACGGCTCGCCGACCTCCCAGCCGCCCCTGAACAGCACGTCCTGAACCAGCGCGCCCACCGGCGCCTCGACATACACCTTGCCCCCGGGCAGCACACCACGCTCGTCCGCCGACACGTCCTCGGCCACCTGCTGCGCCAGCGCCTCGTCCCGCAACGCCTCCGGCGCGACCGCCAGCCGCAGCAGGTCCTCGCCATCCAGCAGCCCGACCGCCAGAACCTCCCCGGCCCGGCTCCAGGTCCGCGTGGCCTCCGCCGTCTTCTCCGCCCCGAACCGCCAGAACCACCCGACGTCCCCCGGGTGCAGTTGCACGGGCGCTTCGCCGTACTGCCACTCCCGCAACACCCGCAGCACGTCACCGAGCCCGTCGACCCCGGGCCTGCCCATCTCGATCGCCATCCCCCGATCACACACCGCCCCACCGCCCCACCGCACCCGAATTTCCGGCCGGCAGGCATCAAAGCCCGCTACCGGCCCGGCGCGCTCTGATACTCATCGGACCGCCCTGCGTCACCTGCTGAGTCCGGATCCGGCGATCGGAGCAGGTTCTCGAAAAGGGTGTCCACCAGGTCGCGGGGAATGCTCGCGCCGGTCAAGGCGCGGTAGACGAGCGGGCCGACGAGGGCGTCCATGGTGGCGTCGGGGTCGAGGACGGGTGAGATCTCGCCGGCGTCGACGGCGCGGGTGAGCATGTCGCGTTCGCGGTCACGGCGGGGGTCCAGGTAGCGCTCGTGAAGGGCGGCAGCCGTGCCGGGATCGTGTTGTGCCTGGGCGAGGAGTGCGAGCAGGACCTTGCCGGCGGGGTCTTGGGTGAGGAAGCGGGCGAAGCTGCGTAGGTAGCCGCGGAGGTCCTCCGCCGCGGACTGCTCCGCGGGGGCAGGAAGGCTCTTGGCGCTGTCGGCGATGAGCGTGTCGAGGAGGATCTCGACCTTCGACGGCCACCAGCGGTAGATCGTCTGCTTGGCCACCCCTGCGCGGCGCGCGATCGCCTCGATGGTCAGCGCGCCGAAGCCGTGCTCGGCGAGCAGATCGTCGGCGGCGTGGAGGACGGCCAGGCGGGCGGCCTCGTCGCGGCGGTTGCCGGAGCGCGCTCTGCGGGGCTGAGAGTTCGCGGTGGGCATGCAACACCGAGCCCGGCTACGAGCTCTACAAGGCCAGCAAGGCCGCGCTCAACCAGCTCATGCGCAGTTACGCCACCCGTCATGCCGGCGACGGGCAGACCAAGCTGCTCATCGACCCCGGCCACAACCGGACCCAGTTGGGTGGGCCCGATGCGCCCCTCAGCCCCCAGGAGAGTGTCCCGGCCGTCGTGGACGTCCTCGAAGCGCAGGCCGGCGCCCCCGGGCTGCGGTTCCTGGACCTGCACGGCGAGACCGTCCCCTGGTAGGGCCTACAGCTGCCGCAGCAGCCGCATGGCCGCCTCCTCGATGCGCGACAGGGCGTGGAGGAGGACTCCGGCCTGCTCGAGGTAGTCCACCTCCCCGGTCTCCCCGGCCTTCGCGATCAAGGAGGACACGTCCGTCCACAGGACCGCGGCCTCGCCGTACATCCTGTGACCCGCGCGGAGGTTCTCGTCGTCGATCAGCTCGGCGCACTCGCCCAGAAAGTCGCGATACAGGGTGCGGAAGAGCGCGCCGCCGGTGCCGCCCCTCTCCATGACGAGGGCGGCCTGCTGCAGGTCCTCGCGCGGGTCGGCGGTACGGCGCAGCCAGGCGGGCACCTGGTTGCCGGCCTTCTCGATGCCCCGGTGGCCCAGGTTCGCGATGGGGGCGGCGAGGAAGGCGTCGGCGCACTCCCTGATGGCGGGGATGAGCTGGTCCTGCCAGGTGAGCGGGTGGGCCGGCAGGGCGAGGGTGAAGGACCGGTTCCTGGCGGTCATCGGGCCGCGTTCGGCCCGTGCCAGGGCGAGGCTGGCCCGGCTGGTGCGTACCGCCCCTCCCTGCTGGTCGGTGTCCACCAGGTAGGCGTCGTTGTCGTCGTAGCCGTACATCGCGACGACATGACCGCCGAAGTGGACCTTGGAGGTGAAGTACTCCAGGTGGTAGCAGTCGAGCTGAAGCCCGACCGGGCGGCCGGCGTCGACGGCGGCGGCCGCGTTCTGCCACGCCTTGCGCTGCGACGTGGTCTCGGCGGCCGCCAGCGTCAGCCCCAGCCTGGCGGCCAGGTTCCTGGTGAGGTCGAACGGCTTGACCCGGCCCCCGAGGAACGGGAAGGGCATGCCCTTGCTGTCCCAATAGACGAAGGACAGGCCCGCGCCCAGCCCGAACAGCATCGGCTCGGACAGGTCAAGTCCCTCGTGCCGCAGCAGCACCCCCAGCGCCGTCGTCTCGCAGTGCTGCGTGCCGCGGGCCTCGATGTCCTTCACGATGGTCATGCGTCGCTCTCCTCATGCTCACGCGGCGAACGGTCCCCGACAGCATGAGGTCTCCCCCCGTGGGAGAGTCCAGCCACCGGGTCAGGGCTGGTAGCCGATGTGGTGCAGGAGGGTTCGCAGGCGGTGTTCGATCTGGGCGGCCGTCACCTCCTCCTGCTGCAGGAGGACGGCGGCGATCGCGCTGGCCAGGATGTCCTGGATGACGCCGGGGTCGGTGTCAGGGGGGAAGTGGCCGGCGGCGACGGCCTGCCGGGCGGTGGCGGTCAGGGCGTCCAGGCGCGGGCGGAGGTAACGCTTGGTGTAGGCGGCCACCAGGTGCGGGTAGTCCACCGAGGCGCCCACGACCCTGGCCATCAGGGCGCGGAAGCGGGGGCGGCTGAGGAGGTCGGCGATGTTGGCGACCAGTTCGTCGATCGAGTGGCCGGCCGGGTCCGCGTCCGTGTCGGGGTTGCGGGCGTGTTCCAGCGCGGCCATCAGCAGGTCCTCTTTGGCCTTCCAGCGACGGTAGACGGTCAGCTTCGCCACGCCTGCGCGCTGGGCGACCGCCTCGATGCTGGTGCCCGCCGCGCCGCGCTCGATGAGCAGGTCCAACGCCGCATTCATGATCGCTGCGTCGTTCTCCGGGTCGCGTGGGCGGCCGTGGCGTTCTGCGCGGGCCACAGCACCTGGTTCAGCCATGCCGTCAGTTTGTCGGGTGCCGGACGGCCACGCCAACCGATGTGCCCGTCGGGGCGGATCAGGATCACGTCGCGGGTGGCCGGGGGTTCCGCCGAGGTCAGGGCGATGACCAGTCCGGAGCCCAGTTGCGCGGCGGCCGCGTCGGCGTGCCGTACGGCGGTGTCCGGATCGGCGGCGAGCACCACCCAGCGCCCGAGGATCGCGGCGTGGAGCGTGGTGCGGCCGCCGTCTGGACGGCGGCAGGCCAGGTCGGGCATCCGGTCGCCGGGGCGCAGGCCGGGCAGCCATCGGTGCGATCCCGGCGCCAGCGGGCCGCCTCGGTAGGTGATGCCGAGCTGGGAGGCGGCCAGCCACAGCCGGCGCTGTACGGCGGGCAGCCGGAAGACCGGCAGGACGACCAGGTCGCGGACGAGTCGTTTCCAGGGCGTGTGCGGCAGCATGATGTCCACGGCGGTACTGGTGGCGCGCAGGACGTTGCGGGCCAGCGGGCGTCGTTCGCCTTCGTAGGTGTCGAGCAGTTCCTGCCCGGCGCGGCCGTGGGCGACCAGCACGAGCTTCCAGGCGAGGTTCTCGGCGTCGCCGAGTCCGGTGTTCTGTCCCTGGCCGCCGGTCGGGCTCTGGATGTGCGCCGCGTCGCCCGCCAGCAGGATCCGGCCGCGGCGGTAGGTGTCGGCGAGCCGGCGGTGGATCCGGAACTCCGAGGCCCACCGGACGTCGCCGACGGTGTCGAGGCCGATGCCGCTGCGCCGGGAGAACTCGTCCAGGACCCGTTCGGTGATCTCGCTGTCGGACAGCCGGTCGGGCAGGCCGGCGGGTGGCTCGGTGAAGACGCGCCATGTGTTGTCCGGCAGCGCGGTGACCGAGAGCATGTTCCCCGCCTCCATCCAGGTGGTGCTGCCGTTCCTGTCGAACGGCCACGAAGCCTGGACGTCGATCATCAGCAGGCGTTCGAGGAGTTTGCGGCCGGGGAAGCCGATTCCGGCGAGCTTGCGCGCCATGCTGTGCGCGCCGTCGCAGCCCACCAGCCACTGGGCCGCGATGTGCTCCTCGGCGCCGTCGGGGGTCCGGACGGTGGCCTTGACGCGGGTGGCGTCCTGCTGGACGGCCTCCAGCCGTTTGCCCCACTCGATGGTGCCGCCCACCTCGGCCAGCCGTACCCGCAGGGCGCCCTCGACCTCGGCCTGGGAGATGAGCAGTGTCTGTTTGGGCTGGTCGGCGACAGCCTGTCCAACGTGGAAGCGCAGGACGGTGCGTGGGCCCTCGTTGTAGGACATGTTGAGCGAGGTCTGGGAGCGCTCCGGGAGGTCGCCGAGCGCGCCGATGCGTTCCAGCACTTCCACGCCGCGCGGCTGCAGGCCGAGGGCGCGGGAGGTGGTGGCGGGGGCGGGGGCGGCGTCGATGACGCGGATGGGGACGTCGTGCAGGGCCAGGTGGATGGCCAGCGCGAGGCCGGTGGGCCCGGCGCCCGCGATGAGGACGGTGTCAGTCACTTAGTAAACGATACCGTACCGATTACTAAATGGAAGAGGGTCTGATGTTGGTCAAGGCGCAGCGGGGCGCATGGCGGGCGGGCGGGCGGCGCCCCAGGATGCTGGGGTCCATGACGACCTTGCGAAGGAGCACGATGCGCTACCTGGCCCTGATCCCCGCCGCCGCCCTGGCGGGGCTGTTCATGATCACCCCCGCCCACGCCGCGCCGGCGCCGCCCGACGAGCGCCAGACCCAGTCGATGCCCGGCGACCTGCTCTCCAGCCTGACCCGCGGGCTGCCGATCGGCGGGCTGCCGGTTAGCTGAGAACCCTCCAACGGGACCGGTGCGCCGGTCCCGTTGACAAGATTCCCAACCAATCGCATGCTTGCTCTCACGACGGCCCTGGCGCGAGGCCCCTGAACTCGTGGAGGGTTGTATCCCCATGTCCCAGCACCCCACCCGCCGCGCCCTCTTACGCGGCACCGCCGCCGCCACCGGCCTGGTGATCTTCGGCGCGACCGAAGGAGCGGCCGAAGCCCGGGCGGCGGTCACCCAGGAATACGACGTCATCGTCATCGGCGCGGGCGCCGCCGGCATGGTGGCCGCGCTGACCGCCGCGAAGCGGGGCCTGAGCACGCTGGTCGTGGAGAAGGCCGCCACGTTCGGCGGCTCGGCGGCCCGGTCGGGGGCGGGGATCTGGGTTCCCGGCAACGAGACGATCCTGGCCGCGGGCGTCCCCGACACCCCGGCCAAGGCCGCCGCGTACCTGTCCGCCGTCGTCTCCCCCAGCGGCGTCCCCGCGGCCAAGCAAACCGCCTTCCTCGCCGCCGGTCCCGCGATGATCTCCTTCGTCGTACGGCACAGCCCCCTGCGTTTCCGCTGGATGGAGGGGTACTCCGACTACTATCCCGAGCTCCCCGGCGGCCTGCCCAACGGCCGCTCCATCGAGCCTGACCTGTTCGACGGCAACCTCCTGGGCCCGGAACTGGCCAACCTGACCCCCGCCTACATCCCGGTCCCGGCCGGTGAGGTCATCTTCAGCGCCGACTACAAGTGGCTCAACCTGGCCCTGGTCAACGCCAAGGGCGCGGCCGTGGCGCTGGAGGGCGCGGCCCGGTGGGTGGCGGCCAAGGCGCGCGGCATCGAGCCGCTCACCATGGGCCAGGCGCTGGCCGGCGCCCTGAGAGTGGGCCTGGCGCAGGCCGGGGTGCCCGTCTGGCTGAACACCCCGCTGACCGACCTGCGGGTGGAGGCCGGTCGCGTCACCGGCGCCCTGGTCACCAGGAACGGCACGCAGACCCTGCTCAGAGCCAGGCGCGGCGTCATCCTGGCCTCGGGCGGGTTCGAGCACAACGGCGCCATGCGCACCCAGTACCAGGAGCAGCCCATCGGCACCGACTGGACCGTGGGCGCCGACTCCAACACCGGCGACGGCCACCGAGCCGGCCTCCAGGTGGGGGCCGCGGTCGAGTTCATGGACGACGCCTGGTGGGGCCCGGCCATCCCGCTGCCCGGCGAGCCGTACTTCTGCCTGGCCGAGCGCACGCTGCCCGGCAGCCTGATCGTCAACCAGGCGGGGCGGCGCTTCGTCAACGAGGCGGCGCCGTACAGCGACGTGGTGCACGTGATGTACGCGCAGGACGCGATCCCGGCGTGGCTGGTGATCGACCAGAACTACCGCAACCGGTACCTGTTCAAGGACATCCCGCCCACGCTGGACTTCCCCGGCTCCTGGTATCAGGCGGGCGCCGTGGTGAAGTCGTGGACGTGGAACGGGCTGGCGGCCAAGATGGGCGTGCCCGCCGCGGCGTTCAGCTCGACGTTGCTGCGGTTCAACACCTTCGCCTTCAACGGCCGTGACCTCGACTTCCGCCGCGGCGACAGCGCCTACGACCACTACTTCACCGATCCGGCCGTGGTGCCGAACTCCTGCCTGGCGCCGCTGCTGCTGCCGCCGTTCTACGCGTTGAAGATCGTCCCCGGCGACCTGGGGACCAAGGGCGGCCTGGCCACGGACGTCCACGCGCGGGTCCTGAGCACGAGCGGCGCGGTGATCCCCGGTCTGTACGCCGCGGGCAACGCCTCCTCCCCGCTCATGGGCCGCAGCTACGCCGGCGCCGGATCCACCCTGGGCCCGGCCATGACGTTCGGCCACATCGCCGCCAACCACGTGTAACGGCTTCACGCGGAAGAGGGTTGACAGCCCGCGCCGGCAGCCGCCACCTTGGCCCGGACGGATCTTGCGTGAAGGCGAGGCGGCGTTGGTTGTCAGCGGGCTTCTTCTCGGTGTTCTCCTCCTGGCCGCGGGCGCCGTATGGGCGCGCCGGAGCTACGTCGTGGTCACGGTCCAGGGCGAGAGCATGACGCCGACGCTGGCCGACGGCGACCGGGTCCTGGTGCGCAGGCGGCGGCCCGGGCAGGTGAGCCGGGGCGACGTGGTCGTGCTGGAACCACCGCGGGAGCCGGGGCGCTGGAACGTCAAACGGGTGGTCGCGCTGCCCGGCGACCCGGTGCCCGACGGCCTGCGCGAGACGGGCACGGTGCCGGACGGGGCGCTGGTCGTCCTGGGCGACAACCCCGGCGGCAGCGCCGACTCCCGCCAGCGCGGGTTCTTCCCGGCGGACCAGCTGCTCGGCGTCGCGCTGCGCCGGCTGGGCGGCCAGGCGTTATAGGTGAGGTTCCGGCTTCTCGGGCCGCTGCTGGTCGAGGTCGACGACGTACCGGTGCCGATCACGGCGCCGAAGCAGCGGACCGTGCTGGCGATGCTGCTGGCCCGGGCCGGGCACGTGGTGCCGGTCCGCGCGCTGGTGGCCGAGGTGTGGGACGAGCGGCCGCCCCACTCCGCCGTGGCGAACCTGCGCACCTACCTGATGCAGCTGCGTAAGCTCACCCGGACCGAGCTGGTCACCACCGAGGCCGGATACATGCTGCGGGTGGCGCCGGAGGAGTTCGACCTGGCCCGGTTCGAGGAGCTGTCCGCGCGCGGGCGGCAGGCGCTGGCCCGGCACGATCCGGCCGCCGCCCAGGACTCCTACGCCCGGGCGCTGGAGTTGTGGCGGGGCCCGGCGGCCGAGGACGTGCCGCTGGGACCGACGCTGCGCGAGGTGGTGGCCCGGCTCACCGGCCAGTACCTCAGCACGGTCGAGGAGCACACCGAGATCCTGCTCAAGATGGGCGCGCACCTGACCGTGCTCGGGCGCCTGCGCGAGCTGCTCGCCGCGCATCCCCTCAGGGAGCGCATGTACGGCCAGCTCATGGTGGCCCTGTACCGCGCGGGCGACGTGGCGGGGGCGCTGGAGGTGTTCGGTACGGCCCGGCGGGTGCTGTCGGAGGAGCTCGGCCTGGATCCCGGGCCCGAGCTGCGCCGGTTGCACCAGGCCGTCCTGTCGCGGGAGCGCGACATCGAGCCGGCGGCGCCCGAGGGGCGGACCCGGCCGCGCCAGCTGCCCAGGGAGCCGTCGGTCTTCGTCGGCCGGTCGGGCGAACTGGCCACGATGCTCGGCGCGCTGCGCGGCTGCGCCGTACCTCCGCTGGTGGCGCTGAACGGGCCCGGCGGGGTGGGCAAGTCCACGCTGGCGCTGCGGGTGGCGCACGCGGTGGCCGGGCAGTTCCCGGACGGTCAGCTCTATGTCGATCTGCAGGGGTCGAGCCCGGGGCTGGCGCCGTTGTGGCCCGCCGAGGTGCTCGGGCGGTTCCTGCGGGCGCTCGGGGTGAGCGAGGTGCCCGCGGCGCCGGCCGAGGCGGCCGCGGCCTACCAGTCGGCGCTGGCGGAGCGGCGGGTGCTGGTCGTGCTCGACAACGCCGTGGACGCGGCCCAGGTCGCGCCGCTGATCCCGGCGAGCGCCGGGTGCGCGACGCTGATCACCGCCCGGGCGGCGCCGACCACGCTGGACGCGGCGCACGTCGCCGTGGGGGTGCTGGACGAGGCGGAGTCGGTGCGGATGCTGGCGCTGCTGGCCGGTGAGGCGCGCATCGAGGCCGAGACGGACGCCTCCGCCGAGATCGCGCGGCTGTGCGGCTACCACCCGCTGGCCCTGCGCATCGCCGGGGCCCGCCTGGCCGCGCGGGCCTCCTGGTCGCTGCCGCGCTACGCCCAGCGGCTGCGCGCCCGGCGCCTGGACGAGCTGCAGGTGGCCGATCTGGCCGTCCGGTCCTGTTTCGCGACCGGCTACGAGGCGCTGAGCGCTGCCGCGGCGCGGGCGTTCCGGCTGTTCGGGGTGCTGGACGTGGCCGAGCTCGGGGTCGAGGCGGCCGTCGCGCTGCTCGGGGCCGAGCCGGAGGCGGGTGAGGCGGCGCTGGACGAGCTGGCCGAGGCCCGCCTGCTGGAGCCCGTCGGGGACAGCAGGTTCCGGATGCACGACCTGCTCAGGGTGTTCGCCGGTGAGCTGGCCGTACGCGATGATCCCCCCGACGAGCGGGAGCGGGCCGTACGGCGGGCGTTGGCGTGGTACCTCGGCATGTGCCGCAAGGTCCACTTGACCGTGGAGCCGCACCTTCACGCGGGAGAAGGCGCCTTCGACGATCCCGCGGAAGCGGTCGAGTGGTTCGAGACCGAGGCGCCCGCGCTGGTCGCGGCTGCCGCGCAGGCGGCGGCAGGTGAGCCCCGCTTCGTGATCGACCTGCTGCCGCTGGTCAAGGCGCTGGCGACGAAGACCGGCCGGTGGCGGGAGCTGGAGAGCATCGCCCGGCTGGCCGCCGAGGCGGCCGGGCGGCTGGGGGACGGGGCCGGGGAGGCTGCCGCGCTGACCACGCTCGGGGTCGTGGAGTGGCGGGCCGGCCGGATCGACGCGGCCCGCGCCTGCTTCGACCGCGCCCTCGGCCTGCGCCGCGAGCTCGGCGACCGGGAGGCGGAAGGGCTGGCGCTGCACACCCTGGGCTGGTTCGGCATGCGCACCGGCGACCTGGACGAGGCGTTCGAGCACATCGCCGCCGGGCTGAAGCTGCTGGAGGAGCACGGCTCGAGCCGGGTCGGCATGGTCCTGCATAACCTCGGCGAGGTCCTGCTGCGGCTCGGCCGCCGGGCGGAGGCGGCCGGCTGTTTCGAGCGCTGCCTGACGCTGCGCCGGGCCAACGGCGACCTGTTCGGCGAGAGCATCACGCTGGCCGCGCTCGGCCGCGCCTACACCTTGCTCGATCGCCGGGAGGAGGCGCTGGCGGCGTTCGCGACGGCGCTGGCCCGCTGCCGCGACACCGGCAACCGGGAGGACGAGTGGGAGGTGCTGCTCAGCCGCTCCGAGATCCACCTGCGCAACGGCGCGCGGGCCGCTGCGGCCGCCGACCTCGGCCGGGCGCTGGAGCTGACCGCGCGGCTCGGCGAGCAGTACGGCACCGCCGCAGCCACCCGTCAGCTGGCCCGGGCGCTCGGCGGCGAAGAGGAGGCCCGCCGGGCGGCGGCGTTGTTCGCGGCGCCGGGGCTGCGGCCCGATCCGGTGCTGGAGGCGCTGCTCACGGCCCGGTTGTAGGCCGGCTGTATGCGCCGCTGTATGACCCGGTCCTAGCGTTTCGGCTGCCCCCCAAACACTCATTAGGGAGTGACTCTTCATGAACCTCCTGGGACAGCTAGGCGACCGCCTGCTCGAGAAGTTCGTGCCGAAGGCCACCGCGCAGGCCGACAGCTCCTACTGGATGCACTGCTGGTGCTACGGCCAGACGCGCTACATGAAGCTCTGCCACATCGTCGGCGGCACGCACGGCTGCACGGTCGGCTGCGAGCCGCGCGGACGCTGCTGACCGGTCACCGATCGTGCCGTGTGGATCGCCGTCGCGTCGGCGATCCACACGGCATCGGGGAAACCATGCTCTACGTGACGATCGCCTGCCAGGCGCTGCTGGCCGGCGTCTTCGTGATCGCCGTCGCCGGCAAGGTGCGCGGGCGGGCGGCCTTCGGCGAGTACGTCGCCTCGATCGCCGCCCTCGGGTTCGTCCCGT
The DNA here is from genome assembly GCF_009760925.1 of Nonomuraea typhae. Taxonomy (GTDB): domain Bacteria; phylum Actinomycetota; class Actinomycetes; order Streptosporangiales; family Streptosporangiaceae; genus Nonomuraea; species Nonomuraea typhae. Next base: position 143,294 of record NZ_VRLV01000005.1, on the reverse strand, counting down.
GGGTGCGGCCCGCCGCCTATGCGCTGCTGGGGGCCGAGATCCTCGTGGCCGTCTCCCTGGCCACGCCCGCCGGCCTCGGCGCGGCGCTCCTGCTGCTGGCCGTCCTGACCACCGGCATCCTGCTCGGGCTGCGCCGGGGGCGGCGGGTGCCGTGCCGGTGCTTCGGCGCCACCGCCGCGCCGCTCGGCGTGACCCACGTGGTGCGCAACCTCGTCCTGGCGGGGGCCGCCGGTGCCGGGCTCGCCTCCGGCGCGTTCGCCGGGTCCGCCGCCGCCGACCCGGCGGGCGTGGCCGTCGCGCTGGTGGCCGCCGCCGCGGGCGTGCTGGTCGTGGTGCGCCTCGATGACCTGGTGAGCCTGTTCAAGTGAAGTGTCCCGATGAAGGTGTCCCCATGAAGGTGTCCCGATGTCTGTCCTGATCGCCGCCGTCGTGCTGGTCGGCGTGCTCCTCCTGTTCGATCTGGTGCTCACCTTCGCGGTGCTGCGCCGCCTCCGGGAACACACCGCCGAGCTGGCGCGGCTGTCCGGTGCGACGCCGCCGCCCTACGACCCCGCCGTCCTGGTCGGGCGCGCCCTGCCCGCCGACGGCACGGAATGGCCCGGCCTGGTGGCCTTCTTCCACGCCGACTGCGACGCCTGCCACGTGCACGCCCCCGCCTTCGCCGCCACGGCCCGCGGCCTGGACGCCATGGCGGTCGTCTGCGGGGACGGGCCCAAGCGCGACCGGCTGGCCGAGGCGTGTGACGGCCTGCCGTACGTCGTCACGGGCGAACGCGCCGCGGCGCTGGAGAAGGCGGTGGGGGTCGAGGCGTTCCCGACCTTCCTGCGGGTGGGCCCGGACGGCACCGTCGTCGCGGCGCACCTGGAGCTCACCGCGCCGGCGCCGGCGGGGTGAACGGGCTGCGCGGCACCGGCGCGGCGGCGGCGCTGTGCTGGCGCGCCGGCCCCGGCCTGGCAGGGATCTACCTGGCCGTCACCATAGTCAGCGGCCTGCTGCCGACGGGAACCGTGTGGTTGACCAAGGTTCTCGTCGATGAGCTGGCCGCCGGCCGTCCGGACCGGATCCTGCCTCCGGCCGGCGGCCTCATCTTCGTCGGACTGGCCGCGGGGGCGCTGCCCCACGTGACCGGCTACCTGCGGGCCGAGTCGGACCGGCGGATGGACCGGCTGCTGCAGGATCGGCTGTACACGGCGGTGAACGGGTTCCAGGGGCTGGCCCGGTTCGAGAACCCGGCCTTTCTCGACAAGCTGCGCATGGCCGCCCAGGCGTCCGGCGGCATGCTGGCGCCGGTCACCTCGGGGCTGTTCGACATCGTGCGCAACGTGATCACGCTGACCGGGCTCCTGGCCGCCCTGGCGCTGCTCAGCCCGGTCATGGCCGGGGTGGTGGCACTGGCCGCGCTGCCCGCGCTGATCGCCCGGATGTCGCTGGAGAAGCGGCGGCTGGCGCTGGTCACCGGGCAGTCGGCGGCGGTGCGGCGGCAGATCTTCTACTCCTCCCTGCTCACGGACGTGCGGGCGGCCAAGGAGGTGCGCCTGTTCGGCCTGGGCCGCTTCCTCAAGGACCGCATGCTCGGGGAGTTGTCCGGTGTGCACGCCGGTCAGCGGCGCCTGGACCGGCGGGAGGCGGTGACCCAGTCGCTGCTGGCCGCGCTGTCGGCCGCGGTGAGCGGCGCGGGCCTGCTCTGGGCCGCGTACGCCGCCCTGGACGGCCGGTTGAGCCTCGGCGGCGTGACCGCCTTCGCCGCAGCCGTGGCCGGGACGCAGCTCGCGCTCACCGAGGTGGTCGAGAACGTGGCCAACGCCCGCCGGGCCCTGTCGGTGTTCGCCTTCCATCGGGAGGTGACCGCGCTCCCCGGCGACCTGCCCGCTTCCTCGGCGGCGCCGCCCGCGCTGCGGCGCGGCATCGAGCTGCGCGACGTGTGGTTCCGCTACGACGACAGCCTCCCCTGGGTGCTGCGCGGGCTCACCCTGACGATCCCGTACGGCGCGGCCGTCGCCCTCGTCGGCCTCAACGGAGCCGGGAAGAGCACGCTGGTCAAGCTGCTGTGCCGCTTCTACGACCCGACCCGTGGCGCGATCCTGTGGGACGGCGTGGACCTGCGCGCCATCGACCCCGCCGCCCTGCGCGCCAGGATGGGCGTGCTGTTCCAGGACCACATGAGCTACGACCTGACCGCCGCCGAGAACGTCGCGGTCGGCGACCTGTCCGCGCTGGACGACCGGGCCCGTGTCCGTGCCGCAACCCGTCTGGCCGGCGCCGACGCCTTCGTCGAGGCCCTGCCCCACGGCTACGACACGCTGCTGAGCCGGATCTTCCTCGACGAGGACGAGCCGGGCGTCACCCTGTCCGGCGGCCAGTGGCAGCGCCTGGCGCTGGCCCGCGCGCTGGTCAGGGAGCGGCGTGACCTGCTGATCCTGGACGAGCCGAGCTCCGGCCTGGACCCGCGGGCGGAGGACGAGATCCATCGCCGCCTGGTCGAGCACCGGTCCGGGGCCACCAGCGTGCTGGTCTCCCACCGCCTCGGCTCGGTGCGCGCGGCCGACGTGATCGTGGTCCTGGACGGCGGCCGGATCGCCGAGCGGGGCACGCACGACGAGCTCATGGCCGCCGGGGGCGAGTACGCGCGGCTATTCGAGGTCCAGGCCAGGGGGTATCGGGAGTTCCCCGGAGCCGATCAGGTGCGTGAGGAGGCCGTCCAGTAGGGCGGAGGCGGGCGGGCAGGTCAGGCCGGCCTCGGCCAGTCGTCGTTCGGTGCGGGAGCAGTCGAAGTCGGGGCCCTTGGCCTGGCCGTACTCGGTGAAGGAGCGGGGGTAGGCGGCGACGGGGAGGGCTTCGCCCGCCGCCAGCCGTCTGCGTACCTCGGCCCGCCAGTCCGCGCCCGGGATGAGCCGGAGCGGGAAGCCGCGCTCCTGAAGGCCGGCGACGATGTGGCCCGAGGTGAGCGTGCGCGGGTTGTAGTAGTGGAAGTCGCCGGTGGCGCCGGTGCGGGCCAGGTGGGTGATCGCCGCGGCCACGTGGTTCACGGGCGTCATGTCCAGCCGCTCGCCGTCGGGGACGGCGCCCAGCGTGATGCAGGTGGCGAAGAACCGGCCGAGGAAGTCGCCGGGCGGGCAGGCGCCGGTGGCGGTGTCGCCGCTGATCCTGGCGGGCCGGTGGATGCTCACCGGCAGCCCGGCGGCGCGGGCGGCCGAGGCGAGCCGGTCGGCGGCCCACTTGCTCTGGTCGTATCCGGGGTGGAGCCGGTCGGGGTCGGGCAGCGGGTCGTCCTCGCGCACGACGCGCTCCCCCGGCGCCAGGTGCACGCCGAGCGTCGAGACCAGGTGCACGGGGGTCGCGCTCCGGGCGGCCAGGCGGATGATCTCCAGCGTGCCGCCGACGTTGGCCGGTCGCAGCCCCGCGTACGGCTTGGCGAAGTCCACCAGGCCGCCGCTGTGCACGATGACGTCGACGGCCAGGTGGCCGAGCCGGTCCGCGAGCCCTTCCGCCGCCAGGTCGCCCTGCTCGGGCACGATCCGGCCGGCCAGCTCGGGCCGCCAGAGGCCGTAGCGCTCCAGGTTGGCCTGAAGCCGGGCTTTGGGGTCGGACCCCCTGACCAGGCAGTGCACGCTGACTCCCGGCTCCGAGGCCAGCGCGGCCAGCAGGTAGGCGCCCAGGAACCCGGTGCCGCCGGTCAGCAGCACCCGCCGGGGCGGCGAGGCGGGGGCCGGCGCACCCGGGAACACCAGGTCGCCCGGCAGCACCGCGTCCGCCCGCACGTCGGGCCCGCTCACGGCGTGCCCGTCCAGCCGGGCGGCCAGCTCGGCCAGGTCGGCGGCGGCGAAGAAGACGTCGAGTCCGACCGCCAGCCCGGTCCTGGCGGCGATCCGGCCGACGGTCTTGGGCGTGAGCAGTGAGTGGCCGCCCAGGTCGAAGAAGTTGTCCCGGCGCCCGGCGGCCACGCCGAGCGTCTCCTCCCACACCGCGGCGATGGCCCGCTCGGTGGGCGTGCGCGGGCTCTCGTACGGCACCGCCTCGACCTCGGGCAGGGGCAGCGCCCGATAGTCGATCTTCCCGTGCGGCGTCATGGGCACCGCGTCGAGCATGACGAGGTCGTGCGGCACCATGCCGGCCGGGAGCTTGCCCGCCAGGAAGGTCCGCAGCTCGGCCCGGGTGAGCCCGTCACCGGTGAGGTAGGCGACCAGCCGCCCGCCCACCGCGGTGACCACGGCCTCCCGCACGCCTTCGCAGGCCAGGCAGGCCGCCTCGACCTCACCCGGCTCGACCCGCACCCCGTTGATCTTGAGTTGCCGGTCGTCGCGGCCCAGGAACTCCAGGTTGCCGTCGGCGCGGCGGACGGCCCGGTCCCCGGTGCGGTAGACCCTTTCGCCGCGGATGGTGACGAACCGCTCCGCGGTCAGCTCGGGCCGTCCCAGGTACCCCTCGGCCAGGCACGGCCCGCCCAGACACAGCTCACCGGGCACCCCGATGGGCGCCAGGCCGCCGTGCCGGTCCAGGACGTGGGCCCGCACGTGCGGCAGCGGCGTGCCGATCGGCAGATGGGTCCGCGGGCAGAGCTCCGAGCCGTCGACGGTCCGGTAGACGGTCGCGCAGACGGTGGCCTCGGTGGGCCCGTAGTGGTTGAAGAACGACAGGCGCCCGCCGGTGAGCCGGGCCCAGGTGCGCAGCCGGTCCACGGGCACGCTCTCGCCGCCGACCATCACCGTGGTCAGCGGGCCGGGATCGACCGTGTCCAGCCCGGCGAGGTCGTCCACCCACTGCCGCCACAGGGCGGTGGGCGCGTCCACCATCGTGATGCCGTGCCGGGCGCACAGGTCCAGCAGCTCGGGGCCGCTCAGCGCGAAGGGCGAGGGGTGCAGCACGAGGGCGGCGCCGCTGAGCAACGCCGGGTAGAGGTCGCCGGCCGAGGCGTCGAAGCTGAGCGGCGGCACCATGAGCACCCGCTGACCGGGGCCGAATCCGTGCAGGTCGATGAAGGCCCGCGCGAGCCGTACGACTGTGTCGTGCGCCACGACGACGCCCTTCGGCGCGCCCGTGGAGCCTGAGGTGTAGATCACATAGGCGGCGCCGCAGGACGGCTCGCCTTCCGGCGCGGGCAGGTCGCGCACCGTCGAGCCGATCTCCACGCGGGCGCCGCAGTCGGCCGTCAGCGCGGCCAGCCGTTCGGCCGGTTGATCGGGGTCGAGGGGCACGTAGGTTGCGCCCGCCTCGAGGACGCCGAGCAGCGCGACGATCGCCTCGGGGCTCGCCTTCAGGCACACGGCCACCCGCGCGCCGGGCCGTACGCCCCGGGCGCGCAGCTCGCCCGCCAGCTCGCGGGCCCGTACGCCCAGCTCCGCGTAGGTGAGGACGCCGTCGGGCGTGATCACCGCGGGCGCGTGCGGCGTACGGCGGGCCTGCTCGGCGATCAGCTCCTCCAGCCGCGGCGTCGGCCCGGCCGCGGGAGCGCCGGAGCCCAGCAGCATCGCGCGCTCCTCCGGGGACAGCATCTCCAGCTCGCTCAGCCGGGCCTCCGGCCGGGCGGCCATCTCCCTCAGCAGCCGCTCCAGGTGCGCGGCCAGCCGTTCGACGGTCTCGGCGGCGAAGCACTCCGTGCTGTAGGTGATCACCAGCTTGAGCCCCGCGGGGCCCACGACCACGTCCACGGCCAGGTCGAACGTGGCTCGTTCCGGTCCCGCCCCGACCATCTCGCCGGTCAGCTCGCCCAGCCGGAGCGGCTGTTCGCCGACGAGCCCGAGCATGAGCATGGTCTGGAAGACGGGCGTCCGTGCGGGGTCGCGGCCCACGCCGAGGTCGCCGACCACCTGCTCGAAGGGGACCGCGGCGTTGGAGAACGCGCGCAGCAGCCGCTTGCGCACCCGCTTCAGCAGCTCGCCGACGGTGGGGTCGCCGTCCAGCGCGGCGCGGACGGCCAGGGTGTTGATGAACAGCCCGAAGACGTCCTCGAACTCCTCCTGGTCCCGCCCGGCGACCGGCGTGCCGACGCAGAAGTCCTCCTGGCCGGTGTAGCGCATGAGCAGGGTCTGGTAGGCGGCCATCACCACCATGAACGGCGTGCAGCGCCGGGCCCTGGCCAGCTCGGTGACGGCGTCCCAGACCTCGATCGGCACGGTGTGGACGTGCTTCGCCCCCTGGGTGCCCCGCACGGCCGGTCGCGGCCGGTCGGCGGGCAGTTCCAGCGCGGGCACGCCCTCCAGCTCGGCCCGCCAGAACGCGCGCTGCTCCTCGTGCTCCTGCTCGCGCCGCGTCGCGGCATAGTCCCGGTACGGCGGAGCCGCGGGCACCGGCGGCGCCTCGTGCCCCGCGGCGAAGGCGGTGTAAAGCTCGTCAAGTTGCGGGAACATGACGCGTTCCACCGACCAGGCGTCCCCGATCAGGTGGTGCATGGTCATGACCAGGACGTGGTCGGCGGGCGCCACGCGCAGCAGGGCCGCCCGGAAGAGCGGGCCCCTGGCCACGTCGAAGGGCTCGTCGGCCCGGGCGGCGACCGCCGCGCCGAGTTCGGCCTCGGTGATGTCGGCGAGGTCCAGGTGGACCGGGGCGGCCGGCCGTACCTCGGCCACGGGGGTCTCGCCCACCTCGGGAAAGGCGGTGCGCAGCGACTCGTGCCGGGCGGCCAGTTCGGTGAGGGCGCGGGAGAGGGCGGCGGGGTCCAGCGTGCCGCGTAATCGGGCGGCGGCCAGCATGGTGTAGCTGGAGTCGCCGCCGGCCAGGCGGTCCAGGAACCACATCCGCTCTTGCGCGGGTGACAGGGTGGCGAACATCGTGGCCGTACTCCCTTGGCGGGTGCGTGCGTTCTGACCCCGGACCTGACAAATTTTCTTATAGGAAAGTTTCCTATTTGTTTGTTAGCGTGATGCTACACAGCTCCAGTGGACGCGGACAATGGACGGGCTCCGTTGAATCTGATCGTGCACTTCGATGGCCTGCCGGACCGGCAGGGTGCGCTGACCATGGGCCAAGCCAACATGGCGCGCTGCGTGCGCCGGGATCCTCCCGAGCACATGAACTTCCTGATGATCAAACGCGTGCCGCGGCGGATCGGCCTCGACCGGATCGCCGACGCCACACTCGCGCTGCTCTCCCGGCACGAGGGCCTGCGCACGACCTTCACCGGTGACCTCCAGCACGTGCACGGCAAGGGCGCGCTGGAGATCGTGGTCGTGCCCGGCTCCGGCGGGCCGCCGATGCGGGCCGCCGAGGAGGCGGGCGCCCGGCTCCGCGCCCCGCGCTTCGACCTCGAAGGCGAGTTCCCGCTGCGGATGGCGGTGATCCTCGCCGGGGACGAGCCGCGGCTGGCGGTCTTCGTGCTCCCGCACACCGTCGTGGACGCGATCAGCCTCGCCCACCTGCTGCGCGAGTGGGAGACGCTGCTGCACGGCCGGCCGCTGCCCGGTCCCGAGCCGACCCAGCCCATCGAACTGGCGGCCGGCGAACGCACCCCGGCCGCCGTCCGGCGCGCCGAGGCGGCCCTGGAACACTGGCGCAGCGGGCTGGCCAGATCGCCGCAGACGATGTTCCCCGTCGCCTTCGACACCGAGCACGCCATGGTCCCGCGCCTGCGCGTCCGCTCGGCCGCCGTGATGCCCGGCCTGGAACGTGCCGCCGCCAGGACCGGGGCCAGCCCCTCGATGATCGTGATGGCCGCGCTCGGCACCCTCGCCGGCCACCGTACGGCCCAGCCGACCTGCCTGCTGGCCTCCCTGTCGAGCAACCGCAGCCATCCCAGGCTGCGCACGCACATCGGCCCGCTCGCCCAGGACGCCCTGATCGTGACCGATCTGGCCGCCGCCACCTTCGACGAGCTCATCGCCCGCTTCCGGGTGGCCGCGCTCGCCGGGTACCAGCGCAGCCGGTTCGACTCGGAGGCGCTGTGGGAGGCGATCCACGCCATGGACGCCGAACGCGGCACCCGGTACGCCAGGGACTGCGTCTTCAACGACATGAGCGCCCAGGTGCCGCCCGACGACGACGAGGATCCGGCCGGCGACCCCGAGCTGACCTGGCTGCCCGAGGCCGCGCTGCCCGCCAACCTCTCGCTCTGGATCAACCGGCTCGACACCGTGCTCGACCTGACCCTGTGGGTCAACCCCGCGGCGCTGCCCAGGCACGAGGCCGAGGTGTTCGGCGCGGGGCTGGTCAGGCTGCTGACGGCGGCCGGGGAGCGGGTGGTGGACGTCGCCGAGATCGAGGCGGTCACCGGGGTGACGGCCATGCCGTACGGGCCGGACTGGGTGCGCTCCGGCCAGTCGTGGGTGCGGCCGGAGGCGGTGCGGCGCCTGGTCGAGGCCGCGGTGCCCGGCAGCCGGGCGAGCGTCACGCTCGACCGGGACGGCGCGTTCACCTGCCACCTCAGCACCGGCGCCGGCCTCACCCAAGGCCAGGTGCACCGGGCCTGTCTCGACCTGCTGGCCCACCACCCGGACGCGGTCGCGCCACGCCGCTACGTCGTCGGGCCCCAGGCGTGACGGGTGGCCGTGGCCGCCTTGCGGCCGAGCTTGCCCGCCTTCACCTGCACGGCGAGGCTGTCGAGGATGACCCGCGCGCTGAGCAGGGCGGTCTGCTCGGCCCAGTCGTAGGGCGGTGAGCACTCCACCACCTCGATTCCGGCCAGGCCGGGCTCGGAGACCAGGCGGACCAGGTTCAGCGCCTCGCGGGGCAGCAGTCCGCCCGGCTCCGGCCAGCCGGTGCCGGGGACGAACCCGGCGTCGATGACGTCGATGTCGAAGGACAGGTAGACCGCCTCGGCGTTCTGCCAGGCGATCTCCAGGGCGGTCTCGGCGACCCGCTCCACGCCGACGCGCTCGACGTCGCCCACGGTGATCACGGTCGTGCCGCGTTCCCGGCCCACCTGGACCCCGGGCCGGGGCGCCTGCCAGCCGCCGATGCCGACCTGGACGAGGTTGGTGGCCGGGGCGTTCTTGATGTTGGTGGCGTGGAACCAGGGCGTGGTGTGCATCCGCTCGTCGAGATCGGTCTCCTGGGTGTCGACGTGCCGGTCGAAGTGGATGATGCCCACGTTCCCCTCCCGGTGCGGGGCCAGGCCGCGGATCGTGGGGAAGCCGATGGAGTGGTCGCCGCCCAGCACCACCGGCAGCACGCCCTGCCGCACGACGTGGCTCATCGCCTGGCTGATCTGGTCGAACGACTTCTCCAGGTTGCCGGGGATGGTGAACACGTCCCCGATGTCCACCATGTTGAGCTGCTCGCGCAGGTCGACGCCGAGCTCGTAGCTGTAGGTGCCGAACAGGTTCGTGGAGCGCCTGATGCCCTGCGGGCCGAAGCGGGTCCCGGGCCGGTAGGTCGCCCCGGAGTCCAGGGGAACGCCGAAGATGGCCACCTCGGCGTCCCCGACCTCATGCACATCCTCTAAGTACGGACATTTCAGGAAAGTGCCGCGCTCGCCGGCGAAGTGGGGAAGCTCCCCTCGGGCGAACGTGGAGATCGTCCGGTCCTTGATCGTCGGCGCCCCGGGCAGCCCATGGGCCAGCGCCCGCTCGATCTCCTCGTCCCGCCGTGCCGTCGGAAGCTCCGCCTCGGCCCACTGGGCCCATGCGCCTTCTTGATTTACGTTGGTCATGCCTTCGGAGTCTTCGCGCCCAACGATCGGCTGTCCAGCAATGATCATCACAGGTGTCGCGCTCGCCATCCTCGCCATGATCGTCGTCGGCCTGGTGGTCTCCCGCCGGATCGCCGGTGACAGCAGGAACTTCCTCGTGGCCGGCCGTACGCTGGCCCTGCCCATCGTCGCGGCCACGCTCATGGGCCAGGCCGTCGACACCAACGCCACCCTCGGCGCCACCGACCAGGCCGCCGCCCTCGGCTTCTGGGCCGGCGCCACCCTCCCCCTCGGCCTCGCCCTGTGCCTGCTGCTGACCGGCTTCTTCTTCGCCCGGCCCATGAACCGCATGGGCCTGACCACCCTGCCCGACTTCTTCCGCCTGCGGTACGGCAGAGCCGTCGAGGTCGCCGCTTCCCTCCTGATGATCGCCGCCTTCGCCATCCTGGTCGCCGGGAACCTGGTGGCGGGCGGCTTCCTGTTCGAGCGCTTCCTCGGCACGCCGTACGGCGTGGGCATCCTCGTCATCGTCGCCGCGGTGCTGACCTACACGCTGGCCGGCGGCATCCTCAGCGACGCCTACAGCTCAATCGTGCAGATGCTGGTCACCGCGTCCGCGTCCATCGCCCTGCTGATCTGGGTCGCCGCCACCTCCGGCCTCGGCCTGGACAAGCCCGGCACGGGACCGTTCGACCTCGGCCAGTTATCCGACCCGGCGCAGGGCGCGGTCGTCAACTGGGCCACGCTGGTCGCCCTCGGCGTCGGCGACATCGTGGCCATCGACTTCATGCAGCGCATCTTCGCCGCCCGCTCCCCCGACGTCGCCCGGCGCGCCTGCTTCCTCGCCGCCGCCGGCACCGCCGTGGTCGGGGTGCCGTTCGCCCTGGTCGCCGTGGCCACCGGCAGCGGCCTGCTGGAACTGCTCGACGAGGCGGCCCCGGCCGGGCTGAGCGTGCTCGTGCTGGCCGGGATCGTCAGCGCCTCGCTGTCCACGGCCGACGGCGCGATCCTGGGCACCGCGGCGGTAGCCGTACGCAACGTGGGCGGGACCCGCCGCGTGCACGAGCCGGGGCGGACCGACCCGCTCCTGCGCGCCACGCGCTGGGCCATGCTGCCGGTGGTCGGCGGCGCGGTGCTGCTGGCGCTCCGGGTGCCGCAGACCGGCGTCCTGCTCACGCTGGCCTTCGACCTCATGCTCGCCTGCCTGGCCGTGCCGTTCGTCCTCGGGATGTTCTGGCGGCGCGGCTCCTCCGGCGCCGCGCTCGCCGCCCTGTCGGTCGGGCTGGTGGTGCGCCTGACGTTGTTCGCCCTGACGCCCACCATGTACGCGGTCGACAACACGCTGCTGTACATCCCCAACACGCTGATCGGGGCGAGCTTCGACGGCTGGCCGACCTTCATCGCCGCGGCCGCCTCCCTGCTCGCCTACGCGGTCGTCGCGCTCGTCGGCGCCCCGGCCGGAGTCCGGGGCGCCGACCTGCGCGGTGAGGAGGCACGGGTCTAGGCGGGCACGCCCATGACCTCGCGCAGCACGCGCATGACGTTGTCGCCGAGCACCTTGTTGATGTCCTGCACGCTGAAGCCCCGGCGCACCATGACCTCGGTGATCTTGGGCAGGTCGGCGGGCCGCTCGATCTCGGCCGGGGCGAACGTCCCCGCGAAGCCCGGCACCCGCTGCCAGCCGCCGAACGCCTGCATGAAGTAGTCCTCGATGAAGTCCGGGCCCAGGCCGACGTGGTCGATGCCGGCCACCCCCGCCATGTGCTCGATGTGGTCCACGACCCGCTCGGCGCTGGGGTCGGCCGGGTCGATGAACATGGGGATGGCCGCCGCCACGCTGATCACGCCGCCCCTCTCGGCGATGGCCTTGAGCTGGGCGTCGGCCAGGTTCCGGTGGATCTCCGTGAGGGACAGACACGCCGAGTGCGTGGCCAGGAAGGGCCGGGAGATCACGTTCAGCACCGCGTCCACGCCCGCCCGGCCCAGGTGGCTGATGTCGAAGACGACGCCCAGCCGCTCCATCTCCTGCAGCACCTCCACGCCCTGCGGGGTCAGCGCGCTGTTCGAGCTGTCGTCGAAGCCGCTGCCGTCGGCGAGGAAGGTACGCCCGTAGTGGGCCAGCGAGACGACCCGGACTCCGGTCCGCTCCATGGTCCTGATGAGCATCGGATCCTGGCCGATGGCGTGGGCGCCCTCCAGGGCGATGATGAGGGCGATCTTGCCGGCGGCCACCGCGGCGTCCACGTCGGCCCCGGTCAGGCAGATGGCCACCTCCTCGGCGTGCTCGTCGGCCAGTTCGTGCATGCGCTCGATCAGCAGCAGCGTACGGCGCAGCGCGCCCTCCGACTGGAACTGCTCCTCCAGGCAGATCGGCAGCACTTGCACGTCCACGCCCCCGGCGCGGAGCTGGGGCAGCCAGTACTCGGCGAAGTGCCGCCGGTCTCCCCGGCGGTCGTGATGATCCACGAGCAGGATCAGATCGTTGTGGGTGTCGACGACAGTGGCTTCTTTGTGCAGGGTCAGCGCGTCCATGTCGGCCAGGTTAAAGAGACACCTTCTCCAAGAGTCTCCAGCAGGTGTCGCAGACCTCGGCGCGGAATTCCGACCCACGTCCATCCCTCCTGGTCAGGCCCGCCAACCACAATCGAAGCTGATCGCATGATCGTCTACGGGAGGAGACCTGATGAGTGGGGTACCGGCGCGGCCCGCGACGCCGAATCCGGCGCACGTCTCGGCCACCGGCCGCAAGGGCATGATCTCGACCTCGCACCCGGCGGCCTCCGCCGCCGGGCAGGCCGTGCTGCGCAAGGGGGGCAGCGCGATCGACGCCTACATCGCCGCGGCGGCGGTGCAGACCGTGGTGGAGCCGACCATGACCACGCTGGCCGGCGGCCTGGCGGTGACGGTCTACGACCCGCAGACCCGGCAGAGCGGCCTGGTGGCCGGCATGGTCGGCCTCCCGGCGGGCGAGCCCGGCAACCTGGATGCGAAGGGACACCTGTCCGGCCGCACCGTACCGGTCCCCGGCTGGGTGCGCGGCGCTCACGCGGCCTGGAAGAGGTGGGGCCGCCTGTCCTGGGCCGAGTTGTTCGCCGACGCGATCGTGGCGGCCCGCGAGGGCTTCGTTGCCGACCAGTTGCTGTGGGGCTGGACGTTCGAGTACCGCATGGCCGCCGGCCGCTACCAAGAGGGCCGCGACACCTGGTTCCCCGGCGGCTACCAGTTCCGCGTGGGCGAGGTGCTGCGCCAGCCCGCGCTGGCCGGCACTCTCGAGCAGCTCGCCGAGCAGGGCCCGGACTATTTCTACGAGGGCGACTTCGCCAAGAAGTACGTGGACACGGCCCGGCGCCACGGCGGCCGGATCACGCTCGACGACCTGGCCGCCTCCGCCGCCATCGAGATGCCGGCGCTGCCGTCGCTGCCGACGGCGGGCGGCTACGAGATCCACACGGTCGGCGCGCTGTACGGAGTGCTGCTGAGCCTGTCGTCGCTGATCGAGACGGACGACCTGTACACGCGGATGCGCATCATGCAGGAGGCGTGGGCCTACGGCCTGGACGAGATCCCCGACTTCTTCAGCGACCCGACGGTCTCGATCGAGGAGACCCTCGCCGCCGTCTCACCGGAGGCGGCCGAGAAGCTGGTCCCCCGGGTGCTCCACGGCAAGCCCCGGCCGTTCGACGCGATGAGCATGGGCACCAACGCCATCGTCGTCGTGGACGAGCAGGGCCAGATCGCGCACGGCACGCACTCCTCCAGTTCCCCGGCCTTCGGCATCGGGCTGTTGACCGACGGTGTGATCATGCCGCGGCCGGCCACGCTTTTCGCCGCCGCGCTGATGAAGGTGCCGGTCGGGTGGGGCACCTCGCTGCTGGCGATCCGCGACGGCAAGCCGGCGTGGGTGGCAGGGTCGCCGGCCATCTCCGCGGTGGAGAACGTCTTCCAGAACTCGGTGAACGTCCTGCACCGCGGCATGACCCCGGCGGAGTCGGTCAACCAGCCGATGTTCGGCGCCTCCATCGCCCCCAGCACGCTCCCGATGGTCGAGGCGAGCTTCGGCGACACCGTCCTGGACGACCTGGAACGGCGTGGCATCGGCATCACCCGCGTCTCCCCGTGGGAACTGGAGATGGGCAGCTGCCAGGGCATCGCCATCGGCGAGGACGGAACCCTGCACGGCGTGGCCGACCCGCGCCGCATCGGCCAGGCACTCGGCCACTGATCCGGTCTCCAGCAGGTGTCGCATACCGCGGCGCGGAATTCCGACCCACGTCCATCCCTCCTCATCAGGCCGCCTACCAGAATCGAAGCCAATCGCCTATCTGAGGAGACCTGATGAGTGGAGTACCGGCGCGGCCCGCGAGACCGAATCCGGAGCACGTCTCGGCCACCGGCCGCAAGGGCATGATCTCGACGTCGCATCCAGCGGCCTCCGCCGCCGGGCATGCCGTGCTGCGCAAGGGGGGCAGCGCGGTCGACGCCTACATCGCGGCAGCGGCGGTCCAGGCCGTGGTCGAACCGACCATGACCACGATGGCCGGCGGTCTGCACGTGGTGGCCTACGACCCGCAGACCCGGCAGAGCGGCCTGGCAGTCGGCATGACCACCCTCCCGGCGGCCGAGCCCGGCAACCTGGATGCGAAGGGACACTTGACGGGCCGCACGGTGCCGGTGCCCGGCTGGGTGCGCGGCGCTCATGCCGCGTGGAAGAGGTGGGGCCGCCTGTCCTGGGCGGAGCTGTTCACCGACGCGATCGTGGCGGCCCGCGAGGGCTTCGTTGCCGACCAGTTGCTGTGGGCCTGGACGCTTGAGTACCGCACGGCCGCCGGCCGCTACCCGGAGGGCCGCGAGGTCTGGTACCCGGACGGCCGCATGTTCTGCGTGGGCGACCTCCTGCGCCAGCCCGCGCTGGCCGGCACTCTCGAGCAGCTCGCCGAGCAGGGCCCGGACTATTTCTACGAGGGCGACTTCGCCAAGAAGTACGTGGACACGGCCCGGCGCCACGGCGGCCGGATCACGCTCGACGACCTGGCCGCCGCGTCCGCCATCGAAATCCCGGCGCTGCCGTCGCTGCCGACCGCGGGCGGCTACGAACTGCACGCGATCGGGTCGCTGTACGGGGTGCTGCTCAGCCTGTCGGCGCTGATCGAGACCGACGACCTGTACACGCGGATGCGCATCATGCAGGAGGCGTGGGCCTACGGCCTGGACGAGATCCCCGACTTCTTCACCGACCCGACCGTCCCGATGGAGGAGACCTACAAGGCGGTCTCGCCGGAGGCGGCCGAGAAGCTGGTCCCCCGGGTGCTCCACGGCAAGCCCCGGCCCTTCAACTCGATCAGCGTGGGCACCAACGCCATCGTCGTCGTGGACGAGCGGGGCCAGATCGCGCACGGCACACACTCCTCCACCTCGCCCGCCTTCGGCATCGGGCTGATGACCGACGGTGTGATCATGCCGCGGCCGACCACGCTGTTCCGCGCCGCGCTGATGAAGATGCCGGTCGGCTGGGGCACCTCGCTGCTGGCGATCCGCGACGGCAAGCCGGCCTGGGTGGCGGGCTCGCCGGGCATCTCCGCGCTGGAGAACGTCTTCCAGAACTCGGTGAACGTCCTGCACCGCGGCATGACCCCCGCCGAGTCGCTCGAGCAGCCGATGTTCGGCGCCGCCGTCGCCCCCAGCACGTTCTCGATGGTCGAGACGAGCTTCGGCGACACCGTCCTGGACGACCTGGAACGGCGTCGCGTCGAGTTCACCCGCGTCTCCCCGTGGGAAATGGCGATGGGCAGCTGCCAGGGCATCGCCATCGGCGAGGACGGAACCCTGCACGGCGTGGCCGACCCGCGCCGCAACGGCCAGGCACTCGGCTACTGATCTGATACCAGGGAGAAGACGTCATGGTGCTCTCACGACCGTTCCGGCCGGTCGCCGGCGATGTGGCGGCCACCGGCCGCAAGGGCATGATCTCGACCTCGCACCCGGCGGCGACCCAGGCCGGGCTGGCGGCACTGCGCAGAGGCGGCAGCGCCGTGGACGCCTACCTGGCGGCCGCGGCCGTGCAGACCGTCGTCGAACCGGTGATGACGACGCTCGCGGGCACCATGATGATCGCCGTCTTCGACCCGGTCACGCACCGCAGCCACGCCATCGGCCACCTGGGCTCGATCCCGGAGGCCGAGGACGGCGACCTCGACGCCGCCGCGCGCCTGTCGGGCCGCACGGTGGTGGCACCGGGCTGGGTCCGCGCCGCGCACACGGCGTGGACCCGGTGGGGCCGCCTGCCGTGGGCGGAGCTGTTCGCCGAGGCGCTGGCCGCGGCCCGCCACGGCTTCGTGGTCGACCAGATGCTCTGGGGATGGGCCTTCGAGTACCGCACGGCGGCGGCCCGCTACCCGGAGGGGCGCGAGATCTGGTACCCGGACGGCTACATGTTCGGCGTGGGCGACGTCCTGCGCCAGCCCGCGCTGGCCCGCACCATCGAACAGCTCGCCGAGCAGGGCCCCGACTACTTCTACGAAGGCGACTTCGCCAAGAAGTACGTGGAGACGGCCCAGCGGCACGGCGGTCGGCTGACCCTCGACGACATGGCCGCCAGCCAGGTGATCGAGACGCCGCTGGAGCCGCTGGAGCTGCTGGGCGGCTACGAGCTGCACACCAGCGGCTCGCTGTTCGCCCTGCTGCTCAACCTCTCGGCGCTGGCCGCGACCGACGACCTCTACACCAGGATGCGCATCATCGAGGAGGCATGGCACCACGGCCTGGCCGACGTGGAGAAGGGCTACCGCATCCGCGAACCCGGCGAGATGGCCGACGCCGTCTCACCCGAGACGGCCGCCCGCCTGCTGCCCCAGGTTCTCAACGGCGAGCCGCGGCCCTACGAGGCGATGAACCTCGGCACCAACGCCATTGTCGTCGTCGACGAGGACGGCGTGGTCGCCCACGGCACCCACTCGGCCACCTCGACCCCGTTCGGCGTCGGGCTGACGGTGGACGGGGTGATCGTGCCCCGGCCGATGTTCATGTGCGCCGACCCGGTCGTGCCGGTCCCCGACGGCTGGTCGACGTCGCTGCTGGCCGTACGGAACGGGCAGCCGGTCTTCGCGGCGAGCTCACCGAGCATCTCGGCGCTGCAGAACGTCTACCAGAACACCGACAACGTGCTCTATCGCGGCGTCTCCGCCGCGGACTCGGTCCGGCGGCCGCTGTTCGGCTCGGCGCAGTATCCGAGCCGGATGCCGATGGTCGAGTCGACGTTCGGCGAGGACGTCATCGCCGAGGTGGAACGGCGCGGCCTCGGCGTCACCCGCGTCTCGCCGTGGGAGCCCGAGATGGGCAGCTGCCAGGCCGTCCACTTCGGCGCCGACGGCACCCTGTACGGCGTCGCCGACCCCCGAAGGCTCGGCCGAGCCGCCGGATACTGAGTCTCACCGAAAGGAAGCCCGTGACGACCAGAGACGACGACGCGCCGGGACCCGCCAGCCCGCGGGTCAGGGTCCGGCGCAAGGCCGACCGGGGATCCTACGATCCGGCCCTGGTCCGGGCCATCCTCGACGAGGCGCTGATGTGCCGGATCGCCTTCGTCGACGATGGCCAGCCGTACGTGCTGCCGACCTTGCACACCCGCATCGACGACCTGCTGTACTTCCACGGCTCCCAGCGCAACCGGATGCTGGAGCGCATGCTCGGCAGGCCGATCTGCGTCGAGGCCACCGTCGTCACCTCACTGGTGCTGGGCCGGTCGGTGATGGAGAACTCGATGAACTACCGCTCGGTGGTCGTCCTGGGCACCGCACACGAGATCACCGAGCGGCAGGAGAAGCTGGAGGCGATGCACGCGCTGGTCGAGCGCATCGCGCCCGGCCGCATCCCCGAGCTGCGCCCGCTGACCGACGCCGAGCTGAACAGCACACGGGTGCTGGCGGTGCCCCTGGAGGAATGCTCGGCCAAGGCGCGCACCGGACCGCCCATGGACCGGGCCGGCGACTACGACCTGGACGTGTGGGCCGGCGAGATCCCGCTCAGCGTGATCACGGGCGCCCCCGTCCCCGACCCCCAGTTGAAACCCGGCATCGAACCCCGGGAAGCATTGCTGTCATGGAGGCGTGATGGGATCTGAGGACCGCGTTTACGGCACTTTCGACTTCGGGCTGTCGGCGGAGCAGGAGGAGCGGGCGCGGCGGCTGCACCGCGACAGCATCGTCATCGACCTGCTCTTCCAGGGGCCGTGCTCGCCCGACGTGTGGACGGACGAGCTCATCGCCGAGATCGACGCGATCGGCTCCACCAACCTGTATGTCGTCTACACCTTCCTGATGGACAAGGCCATCTCCGGGAAGTACCCGGAGTACAAGGAGTTGATGGACGCCTCCGGCGTCACCGCCCCCGCCACCGGCTGCGTGCTCAAGGACAAGGAGTCCGTGCTGGCCGCCGCCCATCAGGCCGCCCGCGCGCTGAACGCCTTCCCCTGGATGCGCCGCGCCCGCACCGCGGGCGACATCAGAGCCGCGCACGCCGCCGGAAGCCAGGCGGTCTGGGGGCTGTCGCAGACGAACCTGCTGGCCCCCGGCGACCTCGGCCTCATCGAGGTCGCCCACGACCTCGGCGTGCTCAACACCGTCGACCTCGCCTACAACAGCATGAACTACGTCGGCGCGGGGTGCACCGAGCGCTACGACCCCGGGCTGAGCCACTTCGGACTGCAGTTCGTGAAGCGCTGCAACGACGTCGGCGTGATCGTCGACACCGCGCACTCCGGCCGGCAGACCACCCTGGACGCCTGCGCCACCTCCCGGTACCCGGTCGTCGCCACCCACACCTCGGCCGACGCCGTCTTCGCCCACGACCGGGCCAAGAGCGACGAGGAACTGCGCGCGATCGCCGGCACCGGCGGCGTGATCGGCGTCTACGTGGTGCCGTTCTTCCTGGCCTCGCCCGACGACCCCAACCCGACCATCGAGCTGTTCCTCGACCACGTCGACTACATCAGCGACCTGGTCGGCTGGGAGCACGTGGCGATGGGGACCGACTGGCCCATGCCGCTACCGAACCACGTGATGGAGGCGGTCTTCTCCGGCAGGCTCGACGAGTTCGGCTTCCGGCCCGAGCACGGCATCGACAACATCACCAGGACGCTGGAGGGCTTCCGCGACTACCGCGACCTGGTCAACCTCACCCGCGGCCTGGTCTCGCGCGGGTACAACGACGACCAGGTCCGCGGCATCATCGGGGAGAACTTCCTGCGGGTCTTCGAGACGGTCAACGGCTGACGTCCACGCCGCCCCGCAGCAGGATGGTGAACCCGTCGAGCCGGGCCTCGAATGCCTCGCCGTACGGGCTGAAGTGACGCAAGGTCTCGCCGGCGGCCAGTTCGCCGTCGGCGAGCGCGAGCACCAGCCTCGCGCAGGTGCCGGTCCCGCACGGGCCCCGGTTGACGATCTCCTCGCCCCACACGACCGCGCTGCGCGTGCGGCCGTCCACCACCGGCTCGGTCAGCAGCAGCAGGCCGGCCGCCGCACCCGCCGCGCGGAGCAGCGCGCCGCCCGGACCGGCCAGCTCGTCCGGGCGATCGAGGTCCAGCTCCGCCTCGGCGGCGGGCAGCGCGATGAACGTGTTGCCCGCCACACTCACGATCCGCACCGTGTACGGCCGGCCGCCGACGCCCAGCACATGGGTGCTCGGCGGCTGCGCCGCGGTCGGCATGCGCAGCGTGATCGTGCCGTCGCCCCGGTCCGTGGCGCGGATCAGCCCGCCCAGCGTGTCGAAGACGACCGTGGCCCCGTCACCCGGGCTGCGCACCATCCCGGCGAACATCGACGCCTCACCGCACCCGCCCAGCGGGCCGTCGGCGGCCACGAACAGCAGCCCGTCGTCGGCGTCCGGCCGCGGCGGCCGGGTCACCACGGCCACGATCGCGCCGGGATCGCCGCCCCGGCGGACGAAGAAGTCGGCGCGCACCTCCTCCAGCGCGGGGCCGAGTGCCGCTCGCACCCCTGCCATCGAGTCCGCCCCGTGCGCGAGCGAGGTGAGGTCGGCGCAGGCGACGGGCTGACCGGACGAAGAGCCATGAGCCAGGAAGGTGTGGGTCATGCCGCCCATCGTGCGTTCGACGTGCGCGGCCCGGGATGCGACCGGCGTCGAAGGCTTCTCCCCTGATATCCGCACAGGTGAGGATGAAGCCGTGGGCCGGTCGGCATAGCGTGCGGAGATGACGCCGCGATCGCCCTTGCCTGTCAGCGCGAATTCGGGATATAGGCTCACTGCTGTGACCAGCGAGTTGCAGCGCCTTGTCGACGGTTTGGGCCGTCGGCTGCAACGCAACGTCACCGTGGACGACTGGCGGCTGCGGCAGCTCGCGTTCTCCTCCCACGAGTACGGCGCGGTCGACCGGCTGCGCGAGCAGTCCATCTTCCGCCGTGACGTCCCGGACGGCGCCGCCGAGTGGACCTTCGGCTCCGGGGCGCGCACCGCCGAGGGCCCCTTCCGGCCGCCGGTGAACCCCGCGATCGGCGCCACGATCCAGCGCCTGTGCGTGCCGATCCGCCAGGAGGGCGCCCTGCTGGGGTTCCTGTGGATCCTCGAGGGCGACGAGCCGCTGACGCAGGAGGAGATCGAGAGCGTGCTGGCGACGCTCGACACGATCGCCGTCATGATCCAGCGCGACCAGCTCGCCCAGGAGCTGTACCGCAGCCGGGCCAGGGAGCTCGTGCGCGACCTGGTCGTCGCCGACGACGTCCGGCTGCGGGAGCACGCCGCGGAAGAGCTGATCGACGCCGACCTCTTCGTGCCCGGCGAACCCGTCGTGGCCATGGTCATCGGCGTCCACAGCGACGAGCAGGCGCTCACCGACGTGGAACGCTCGACGCTCGAAGGCTGGCTCGAACGCGTCAGCGGCCGGCTGAGCGACCGGCGCCACATCAGCCTGGTGCGCCGCGACCACGGCCTGCTCCTGCTCTCCGACAAGGACCCGCTGGTCAGCGGCGAGGCCAAACGCCACCTCGCCGAGGAGGTCCTCGACTACCTCGAACGCGACCTGACGGGCATCGAGGCCGCCGCCGGCATCGGCGAGCCGGTGACCGAGCTGTCGTCCTTCTTCCAGTCGTACGGCCAGGCCAGGCGGGCCGCCCGCGTCACCCGGCTGGTGGACGGCTTCGGCCGGGTCGCCTCCTTCGACCGGCTCGGCGTCTACGGGCTGCTGGTCCGCATCCCGCCCGCCGAGCTCACCCCGCAGGCTCTGCCATCCGGCATCAGATGCCTGCTCGAGGCCGGCGCAAAGGGCGAGCAGCTCGCCGACACGCTCGAAGCCTTCCTCGACCACGCCGGCGACGTCCAGACCGCCGCCGACAAGCTGTTCATCCACCGGACCACGCTCTACTACCGCCTGCAGCGCATCGAGGAGTTCACCGGCGCGCGGCTGACCAACGGCGAGGACCGGCTCGCCCTTCACCTCGGCCTGAAGATCGCCCGTCTCATGGGACTGCGCAGCAACCTCTGACCATCTGCCGAATTCCGCGGGCCGATGTTGCGACTGCTGTCGTTAGGACGGCGGCCTCCCCTGTACAAAACTGAGCCGCACCAGCTCAGACGGGGGACGCCAGCCGATTGGACCCACCTATGCGCACACCGCTCACCGTCGCCATCGCCGCCGCATTGGTCACCGGCTGTGGCGCCGCCGCTTCACCCGCTGCCCCGCGCAGCACCGACTATCTCAAGGACGGCACCTTCGTCTACGCCCTGCCGGACGATCCGGGCATCCTCGACCCTTACCGCAACATCATGCCGATCGGCGAGATGGGCTCCCTCACCTACGACTCCCTCGTCAACCTCACCCCCGAAGGCAAGGTCGTCTCCGGCCTGGCCGAGACCTGGAAGTCCGACGCCACGACCTCCGCCTTCACCCTCAAGCAGGGCATCACCTGCTCGGACGGCTCCGCGCTCACCGCCTCGACCGTCGCCAGAGCCCTCACCTTCCTGAAGGACCCCAAGAACCAGACGGTGCTGTACGGCCTGCTCGTGCCCACCACCCCCTTCACGGTGAAGGCCGACGACGCCAAGCGCACCGTCACGGTGACCATGAAGACGCCCACCGCGCTCGTGCTCGAGACGCTCGGCCGCGTGCCCATCGTCTGCGACAAGGGCCTGGACGACCCCAAACTCCTGGCTGCGGGCTCCGTCGGCAGCGGGCCCTACATGCTCAGCGAACTCGTGCGCGGCGACCACTACACCTTCACCCGCCGCCCCGGCTACACCTGGGGCCCCGACGGCGCCGGAACCGACGCCCCCGGCATGCCCGCCAAGATCGTGGTCAAGATCGTGCCGAACCCGACGACCCGCGCCAACCTGCTGCTGTCCGGCCAGATCCACATGGGCGAGGTCAGCACCGCCGACCGCCCGCGCCTCGTCTCCCGCAACCTGGAACGTTACGAGATCCCCGCCATCCTCGGCGAGCTCTGGTTCAACCAGCGCGACGGCCGCCCCGGCTCCGACCCGCTCGTCCGCCGCGCCCTGACCGCCGCCCTCGACCTCGACGAACTCGTCAGCGTCGCCACCGCGGGCACCGGCAAACGCGCCACCAGCATGATCGCCAACTCCGCCCAGCCGTGCGCCGCCGACACCGTGACCGGCCAGCTCCCCGCCACCGACCCCGCCCAGGCCGCCGCCCTCCTGGACCAGGCCGGCTGGGCCAAGGGCGCCGACGGCACCCGCGCCAAAAACGGCAAGAAACTGCAGGTGGACCTCCACTACAGCCCCTCAGAAGGCCCCGGCACCGTCGCCGCCACCGAACTCGTCGCCAAACGCTGGCAGGCGATCGGCGCCACCGTGAAACTCACCGCCGACGACGTCAGCGCCGCCTCCAGAGCCATGTTCGAAACCGGCGACTTCGACGTCTACTGGGCCGGGTTCGCCTTCGGCCTGCCCGTCCACATCGTCCCCTGGGCCGCCGGCCCCGTCCCGCCCAAGGGCCAGAACATCACCGGCATCGACAACCCCGCGTTCACCGAACTCGCCGCCCAGGCCGCCGCCACCACCGGCGCCGCCGGCTGCGCCCTCTGGAACCAGGCGGAACAAGCGCTCTTCAAGACCGCGGACGTCGTCCCCATCGCCCGAGCCGACCGGGCCTTCTTCTTCCACAAATCCCGCGCCCAGACCGAAGGCTGGCTCCAGCAGCCCATCCCGACCAGCATCAGGATGCTCAAATGACGTGGGCGTCCTTCGCCCTGCGCAGGACCCGCAGGTTCGCCGCCTCCCTGTGGGTCCTCGTCACCGCCTCATTCCTGATGATCCACCTCATCCCCGGCGACCCCGTCCGCGGCGCCCTCGGCCTGACCGCCCCCGTCGAACTCGTCAACGCGCGCCGCGCCGCCCTCGGACTCGACGACCCCCTCTGGTCGCAGTACCTCGGCTTCCTGCGCGGCCTCGTCACCGGCGACCTCGGCACCTCGATGATCAGCAACCTGCCCGTCGCCCAGACCATCGGCGAACGCCTGCCGGAAACGGCCAAACTCGCCCTGCCCGCCTTCGCCGTCGTCCTCCTCGTCGCCATCCCCCTCGGCCTCGTCATGGCCGTCCTGACCCGGGGCGGGCGACGCCGGGGCGGCGAACTGGCCTTCACCTCCACCAGCGTCTTCCTGGCCGCCATCCCCGAGTTCCTCCTGGCCGTCGGGCTCGTGTACGGCTTCGCCGTACAGCTGGCGTGGTTTCCCGTGGCCGGACGGGACGGCCTGAGCTCCTACGTCCTGCCGGTGCTGGCCCTGTCGATCGCGCCTGCCGCCATCCTGGCCAGGATCGTGCGAGTCGAGCTGCTGTCCGTGCTCGGGCATGACTACATCCGTACGGCACGGGCCAAACGGCTGACCGCGCGGCTCGTGTACACGCGGCACGCGCTGCCCAACGCGCTCACCGCCACCCTGACGCTCGCCGGGCTCACGCTCACCTCGATGGTGGTCGGGACCGTGCTGGTGGAGAACGTCTTCGCGTGGCCCGGGATGGGGTCGACGATCGTGGCGTCGATCCTGCAGAAGGACTATCCGATGGTGCAGGGGATCGTCCTCGTGTACGGGGCCATGGTGCTCCTGGTGAACCTGCTGGTCGACGTGCTGCTGGCGGTGCTCGACCCACGATCGCTGATCAAGGAGGGCTAGTGGCATTCACGTGGGGTGGTAAGTGGGCGGCCGCCGTCCGGACGCCGGTCGGGGCATGCTCCGCCGTACTCCTGCTGCTCGTGGCCGCGCTGGCGGTGCTCGCGCCCGTCCTGTGGGGCGAGGCCGCCGAATTCACCGACACCAAGGCCATCCTGCAGGACCCGTCATCGGCGCACCTGCTGGGCACCGACCGCCTGGGGCGCGACATCCTCCTGCGCATCCTGGTCGCCACCCGCCTGTCGGTCTCGCTGGCGCTGGCCGCCACCGCGATCGGCCTGGTCGTGGGAGTCGTGCTCGGCCTGGCCCCCTCCGTGCTCCCCCGGCGGGCCGGGCGCATGGTCACCGCCGCCGTCAACATCGCCGTCGCCTTCCCCGCCCTGCTGCTCGCGCTGTTCCTGGCGGTGATCTTCGGCGTCGGGATGACGGGCGCGGTGCTCGCCATCGGCCTGGCCGGAGCCCCCTCCTTCGCCCGCCTCACCCACACGCTCGCCGCCTCGGTCTCCGGCCGGGACTACGTCGCCGCCGCCAAGGTCGCCGGGGTGGGCAGGATCAGGCTGATGACCCGGCACATCCTGCCCAACATCGCCGAACCCCTGATCATCAACGCCACCATCGGCGCCGGCGCCTCCCTGCTGGCCTTCGCCGGGCTCTCGTTCCTCGGCATCGGCATCCAGGCGCCCGCCTACGACTGGGGCCGCCTGCTGGGCGAAGGGCTCGACCGCATCTACACCAACCCCCTGGCCGCCCTGGCTCCCGGCGCCGCCGTCGTGCTCATCGGGCTGGCGTTCAACCTCTTCGGCGAGACGGCCGCCGCCGTACTCGGCCTGCGCGCCCCCCGCACCCGCTACGCCGCGCGGGGTGATGCGACGAACGTAACCCCTTCGGCGGAAGACGACCTCCTCGTGGTCGAGGACCTCGAGGTCTCCTTCCCCGGCGTCACCCCCGTGCGCGGCGTCAGCTTCAGCGTCCGCTCCGGCGAGGCCGTCGGCATCGTCGGCGAATCGGGCTCCGGCAAAAGCCTCACCGCGCTGGCCGCCGCCGCGCTCATCGAGCCGCCCGGCCACGTCCGCGCCGGCCGCCTCGACTTCCTGGGCACCGCCGTCCTCGCCACCCGCCCCGCCGACCTGCGCAAACTCCTCGGCACCAACCTCTCCATGGTCTTCCAGGACCCCATGACCTCCTTCAACCCGACCCGCCGCATCGGCCGCCAGCTCGCGGAGGTGGCCGAGGTCCACCAGGGCGCCTCCCGCCGGGACGCCATGGCCCGCGCCGTCGACCGCCTGCGCGCCGTCCACGTCACCGACCCCGAACGCCGCGTCCACCAGTACCCCCACGAGTTCTCCGGCGGCATGCGCCAGCGCGCGATGATCGGCATGGGCCTGATGGCACAACCCCGCCTGGTCATCGCCGACGAACCCACGACCGCCCTGGACGTGCGCGTCCAGCGCGAGGTGCTGCGCCTCCTGTCCCGCATCCGCGAGGACGGCGCCGCCGTACTCCTCATCAGCCACGACATCACCGTCATCAAGCAGACGTGCAGCCGCCTGCTGGTCATGTACGCCGGCCAGATCGTCGAAGACCTCCCCGTGGCAGCGCGCCCCCGCCACCCCTACACCCGCTCGCTCCTGGCCGCCGTCCCCGACCTGAAAACGGACCGCAACCTGCCCCTGGCCACCATCCCCGGCCGTCCGCCCGACCCCAGCGAGTTCCCGGCCGGCTGCGCCTTCGCCCCCCGCTGCGCCCTGGCAGAGGACCGCTGCTCCACCGAAGCCCCACCCCTGACCTCACTGGCCCCCACCCACCGAGTCGCCTGCTGGCACCCCGAGGCCGCCTCATGAGCGATCTGCACTTCGACGCCGTCACCATCGAGTACGGCCCCGCCCGCGCAGTGGACGCGGTCACGCTGACCGTCCCTTCAGGCACCACACTCGGCCTGGTAGGCGAATCCGGCTCCGGCAAATCCACCCTGGCCCGCGCCGCCGTGGGCCTGTCCCCCATCGCCGCCGGCCGCGTCCTGCTGGACGGCATCGACGTCAAACACCTGCCCCGCCGCCCGCGCCCCCTCCAAATGGTCTTCCAGGACCCCTACTCCGCCCTGAACCCCCGCATGACCATCGGCGAGTCCATAGCCGAACCCATGCCCCGCCCCACGCCCGTCGCCGACCTGATGACCCTCGTCCACCTCGACCCCAGCCTGGCCACCAGACTCCCCGGCCAGCTGTCCGGCGGCCAACGCCAACGCGTCGCCCTCGCCCGCGCCCTCGCCGCCCGCCCCCGGGTCATCATCGCCGACGAGATCACCTCGGCGCTGGACGTGTCGGTGCAGGGGGCCCTGCTCAACACCATCCGAGACCTGCAGAGCGAGATGGACCTCACCATGCTGTTCATCTCCCACAACCTGGCCGTGGTCCGCTACGTCAGCGACACGATCGCCGTCATGTACCAGGGCACCATCGTGGAATCCGGCCCCACCTCCGAAATCATCACCAACCCCACCCACCCCTACACCCGCGACCTCCTGGACGCCTCCGCCCTGGGCTGAGTAGAGCGCGAGAGTCTTTCAGATCAGAGATCTTGGGCAAGAGTCCGCTGGGCAACACCAACGTGCCATCCTGCAATACGGTGGGCCACCGTCCGCTGGTAGCGCTCCTGCAGCAGCCCGGACAACACCGTCACAACCGCGACAGCAACGGCCGCACCTCCGATGACCCACCTGGAATGCGGCCATCACCGCCGAAGCTGCACCCGCCGCTGACAAGAGGATCGCGGTGAGAAGTATTCGGCCCTCCTGCCACCGGCCACTGCTCATGTTCACCCCTCTCATGCCGGCGCTCGGAGGGTGACACACCAGGCCCACGACGGAAAGTCGATCCAGGCCGTTGGCAGGAGGACATCACCATCGGGCGGGCGCGAAGCACTAACCGCACCAGAGTCGGCAAGACAGGGCGTACTCCAGCCACCGACTACTCCCTGCCAAGCCTGCCGGCCGAAGGGACCAAGTCGGTCGCCTCACTGCACGACGGCACCTGCGACCTGTCCCATCCCGGGTCACCGTCCGCGACCGCGGTCATGCTCCGACGTACGACTGACACCGTGGAATGGCTGGTCCTGGCAGACTCGGTGCTCGCCCTGGACACGGGGAGCCCATGGCCATCTGCGACGACCGCGAAGCCCAGATCGGCGCCTCCCACCGGGCCCAGATGGACGCTCTTCTATCTGGCACCCCGGAGCACACCCAAGCCCACCGCCGCTACGTGGAGACCTTGCGCTCCTACCGCAATCGCGACGGAGGCTTCTGGGTGACGGCCACCGATGGGTAACGGCCACCGATCCCCAGGCCGCAGGCCAAGCCCTCACTGGCAGCATGCCACCTGACAAGGTCCACGCGGCGGCGCTCCTCAGCGACGGCGCATCCCACCCGGTCGCCCGCTTCGCCATCACCACCTGGCGCCAAACCCTCGACCTCCTCGCCGGCCAAGGCCCCCAAGCCCTGCTCCAGCAGGTCCGAGACGCCGAACGCGCCGACCCTGGACGCAAACGCTGGCCACGTGGCAAGGCATACGACGACGCCACGGCGACGTACTGCCCCTTGTCGGGAATGGGTCTCAAGATTCGTGCCAGCCGGCCTTTTCGGTATGCCCCTCCCCCGTAGGAACGGTGGGCGCAAGCGATACAAAGACAACGCGCGGAGCGAAGCGGAGCACCTTTGACCAGGGCGGGATCCAACTGCCCAACCACTTAGCCGGGCAACGGGCGGAGCAGAAAAGGGCGTCCGACCGGAGGGAGGCCCTTCAGGGGTCGAGCTTCAGCTCGACTGGAGAAACAGCCTTGCCCCCCACGCGCGAAGCGCGCATGAGGGGCAAGACCATGCCTTGCGGAGGCTCGGGGATTTGAACCCCGGATGGGCGGTAAACCCAAACCGCATTAGCAGCTCGGGTCCTGTGTGTCTGAACCTGCGCCAGCTCGGCGAACGCTGAGTCTTGGACTGCATGGAACGCCGGTGAACGGACCCGGATTGCAACTAGCGCTGCAACTAGAACGCTTCGTTCATCACGCCGCCGGCATCGCCGGTCTCTGATCCCCAGTGCGGACGCACACGCCCGTTCCACCTGATCATCCCGTCTGCCGTCGACCCGTCCACGGGGGAAGCGGGCCAGGGCCATGGCGGGCGGGATGATCAGATTTCCACCCCGGTCACCTACGAACCGTTCGCTCGGCAAGGCGATCATCCCGGAGCCGGAGCACCCCGCCGGAGGCATGGTTTACGTCGGTGGGCGATGGGAACTGGTGCCCAGTCTGCTGACCTGCAAGGACTTCCGGCGCACATGGCTTGCCAGGACCACACGCGCATATCGCTCGACTGAAGCACGGTGCCAGTATTCGCGCATCCGTCCGCCTCGATGCTCGCTGGGCCGGGGCTGAGGAACGAAGTCCCGGACCTTCGATCGCCCCCGCCGCTTACAACGGCCAACCACAAAGGGCGATCGCTAGAGCTGTATCTGTCAGAGCGTTTCGTGAGAACGTAGCGGCGATGAATGCGATTACCTTAAGTGCCGCCTTCATTACTGAATGTGATCACAGCTAGATCAAAGCCCAGGCTGAGTATCGGTTTGATAACGACTAGTGATTCATTTTTGCAAGAAATGCGTGATCCAAGCTACGCACCATTGAGGATAAATGCTGATAATACACCCAATTTGACAGGAAGTTCATCGGGAGCGCCGAGGTAATTGCTAACGATAAGTCCCACTTTGGCATGGTTGCGGGAGCAGCCAAACGAAATATTCGGGCGAACGCACGCGTCGCCCTGCGGCCCGTTAGAGTTATCGCCATTCAAATCGCGCTAGTGCGACGTTCACGAGAGCTCGGAGGAATCATGGCGATGACAAGCGCGGACCGCAACGCTCTGCTTTCACGATGGATTAAACCGTCAAGCGATTCAGAGCAAGAGCGGCAGGAGCGGGCCGTACGGATGATCAAGAATGCAGTGGAAGAGCATTCACCCTTCAGTGGCATCAGTATCAGCATCTATGCGAAGGGTTCGTACGCGAACAATACTAATGTCAAGCGCGACAGTGATGTTGACGTCGTCGTCGAATGCAATGAGTGCTTCTACTATGACTTCGCGCCGGAGATGACATCAGCTGATGTCGGATATGCCAAGCAGTATGTTCGCCCCTACGAGGGCCCCTGGCACTCAGACCTATGGCGTAAGGAGGTTGTCGCAGCTCTAACCAATAAGTTTGGCGACTCCGGAGTCGATACATCCGGAAACATTGCGATCAATATCGCAGAGGTGGTTGGCAGTCGGCCAAACGCGGACGTTGTTCCCAGCTACCCGCATAGGCGCTTCAAGGACGCTGCTCTAACGACCTGGGCCCTCGGTAGTCATGTGGTGGGGCGCGACTCATCTGACGTCGTGAACTGGCCGAACCAGCAACTAGAGAATGGACGTGCAAAGAACACGCGCACTGGCGGCAGATACAAGAACATGGTTAGAGCGCTCAAGAACGTTGAGAACGTTCTTGCTGAAGCCGATCTCCTCGACGACCTGCCCTCGTATTTGATGGAGTGTCTTGTTTACAACGTGGCAGACGACTCTCTCAAGAACGGTAGCCTCGATGATGCCTTCCAGCAAGTGCTGCTTGACCTGGCCGTTCCCCTTGTGGCTGCGGATGGGGCGAATGACTGGGTAGAGCCTAACGAGATCAAGAAGCTCTTCGGCGATCATCAGAAGTGGGCTGCACGGGATGCTCATGACCTTATCTTCGCTTCCCTAAGGTTCATGGGATATATAAGCTGAGGTAGTGCCATCACATGCTCAGTTCGCGCGATGGGGCGCAACGGCCCTCTCGATCGCTTACGCGATCGCGCTCTACGCGACCGGTGTGCACCCACAGACCGGCGTGGGCAAGGCAATTGGCTACGTGCCCACAGTAATTGGCTTGGCTGTTGTTGTCTTCGATAAATGGCTATGGCGATTTCCTTGGTTGCATCGCCTAGTGGGGCGTCCACGATTAGACGGTATGTGGAAGGCAAGCCTGCAACCAACTCCCGAGAGTCACATACCGGCCGGAGGAAATAGGGGGCCAATTAATGCCTACGTCATGGTTGAGCAGACCTATTGGTCGATCTGTGTAACCCTAATGACTCTAGAGAGCACCTCGCATTCCAGGGGTGCGGTGTTTAGCAAGGTGACCGATGGAGATCGGCATTGTCTGAGCTTCGTGTATGGAAATCGGCCGCGACAAGAGCACGCGCTCCGGAGTCCACCGCATATTGGTGCAGTCGAATGGAGTGTAAGCGGGAAGTCCCCTCGAGAGATGTTCGGGCACTACTGGACGGACCGTCTTACTACTGGGGACATGTGGTTGCAGTTTGTTGATCGAAATAGCGATCATGAATCATTTCGCGCTGCTCACAGTGCCTATCTTCAGTCGCGGAAGCGGCTGCCTTCGTCTTGATCTGCATGAGAAATCGTGGGCGAGAACAAAGTCCCGGCTTACGATCGACCGCGATACCTGCCATACCAGGGTAGCTGTGAAGACCGCCACGCCTGCGGTAGTAATCGTGGCATTATGCGGTCCGAGTGGCGGGTGCGCGCGAGAACGGCCCCCAGGCCGCACGCGCAGCGTGCGGCCGCCACTCGGACCGCGTGGCGGCGAGGAGCGCCGTCCTTGATCCATATAAGAGGGATTCGGCAGTGGTCCGCATAGCTGGGTGGTAGAACGCTGGGTGTGGAGGATCGTCGGGATCGGCTTCGGGCGCTTGGGGAGTTCGTACGGCGTCGGCGCAAAGAAGCTGGGCTGACCGGTAAGGATCTTGCCCTACGGGCTCAGATCGCTCAGCCGACGATTTCGCGGATCGAGACCGGACAGCTCCTTCCGACCCCTGAGACCGTTGATCGGCTAGTTGAAGCGCTCGACCTGGCTGCTGCATCTCGTGCCGAGTTGGACGCCCTTGTCCTCAGGCTGCGCGATGAGATCTCCCGGTTGAAGGGTGGGCTGGCTGGTCGGGAGTCGGCGAACATGGCGCGGGTCCGATCCGCCGGCCGTGTGGTGGCGTTTCAGGCGGGCATGATCCCGGCTCTCCTGCAAACGGGCGAATATGCCCGGCTCTGCCTGGCGTTCGGCAGCGACGTGGACGAGACGGATGCGGCCAAGGCTGCGGCTGTGCGAGTGGAAGCCCAAGCGGTGATCTTCGACCCCGGCCGAGAGTTCTCCTTCGTGCTCACAGAAGGTGCCGTTCGCACCTGGCCAGGTACTCCATCGTTGATGCTGGCCCAACTAGATCGCCTGGCCCAGGTGGCGACACTGCCCAACCTGCGCCTCGGCATCGTGCCATGGACGGTGCCGGCGCCTGGCCTGCCGTTGCACGGCTTCACGATCTATGACGAGTCGCTGAGCGTGGTGGAGAGCCTGACCGGTGATCTCACCATGAGCGAGCCGGATGAGTTGGCTAGCCACCTGGGGGCCTTCGAGGCTTTCGCTGCGGTCGCCGTGTACGGCGATGCCCTGCGGGAGCTGCTTGGCTCCATCGCCGCAGACTTCCGCAAGCTGGTTCCGCGATTCGAGAAGTGACGCATTTATGCGTCGAATACCTTGAGTGATAGCGAAGAACGCTCATACCCTGGCCGCATGGATGTATAGACCCCTAGACATCGGAGTCGTCCATGCCGCCCTTCTCGCGCTACTTCCTGGGCTCCGCCCCATCGGTCACCGAAGCCCGCCGGTTCGTCACGACCCTGCTCCTGGGCTCGCCACTGGCCAAGACCGCCGAACTCATCGTGAGTGAGCTGGCCACCAACGCCATCCACCACACCGCCAGCGGCCGATTCGGCGGACGCTTCGTCGTCACCGTCCAGGCCCAACCCAAACGAGTCTGGCTCGCCGTCGTCGATGAAGGCAGCCCCAGCACGCCTAAGTGCTTCCGCCCCTACCCAGAAGGAGAGGGTGGCCGTGGCCTGCTCCTGGTCTCGGAACTCTCGGCTGACTGGGGCATCTGGGGCGATGAGAACGGCCGCACCGTCTGGGCATCTCTGATCGCAGGTCAGGAGACGTCATGGACCTGAACCACTGCCTCGCCCCTCATCCGACTCCACCCCGCGAAGACTGCCTCCGCGTCACCTGGCTAGAGCCGAGAGGCGACGACCGATGCCGAGTGATCGCCTGGACTTGCGACTGCCGACGCCTCTACTTCGAGCTGTGCGCCTCCGGCGGTCTGACCTTCGTCCGACGCACCGTGCGCGAGACAGAATGGATCGTCACCGCCGAGACCCATCGCGGCCCGCTGCTGGAGACTGAGAAGATCTGGACAGCGCTCCTCCATGGCCTTGCCCGGTGAGTCCTCGCGGCATCCCCAATCGCCGGTCCGCTATCCGTGCGGTCAGCTCTGTGACCGGCGAAGCTGTGCAAATCGTACTGTCCAGGGGGATAGACGTCATTCCGTCTAGGGGCCTAGACTCACCGCAGGCAAGTAGTGGGGGGACCGTGCCATCCAACGACGTTGAGCGCATCGCCGCGATAGCAGACCCGTTCCAGCTTCTCAGGGTGGCGACGGAACGTCTCAATGCCGCGCAACTGGAAGTGACGGAGCTGTCCAGGCTCCGCCGACGAGTGATCCAGGACCTCCACGCCCAAGGACTCTCGTATGCCCAGATCGCCAAGGAGGCCGGATTGACACGCGGCCGTATCCATCAGATCCGCCACACGGGACCGGCCCCCGAGGGCGCGTTCCTCGGCAAGGGCACCATCACCCTGGCGACCCCTCTCAAGCGGGAGGCCACCAACGCCCGCCCCGTGGTCGCCATGGAAGACGTCACGGCCGCCAAGCGCCTGGAGGACCTGGCCCGTGGCTTCGGTCTCGCCATGGAGCTGGAGCACGTCCCGTTGGGCGGCGACATCGACCTCAACCGCCCCAACCTCATCGTCATCTGCGGCCCGAAGCTCTCACCCGTCATGGGGGCGCTTTACGAGTCCGATCCGATCTTCGAGTGGGTCAAGGATGACGTGTGGACGCTGCGC
Organism: Nonomuraea typhae; assembly: GCF_009760925.1. Taxonomy (GTDB): domain Bacteria; phylum Actinomycetota; class Actinomycetes; order Streptosporangiales; family Streptosporangiaceae; genus Nonomuraea; species Nonomuraea typhae. Next base: position 110,574 of record NZ_VRLV01000005.1, on the reverse strand, counting down.
GACAGCCGTACCGGCACGACCTACCGCTCGGGCTCGGACAGCGACCCCGAACAGCCCATCGACTACGCCTACCTCGGCCGACTCCCCCGCCCGGACGGCAAGGGCACCGTCTTGGTCTTCACCGGCATCCACCCGCAGGGCACCCTCGGCGTGGTCCAGCTCCTCCAGACCGAGATCGCAGCCCTCTGGGGGCAGGTCGCAGACAAGTCCTTCTCCACGGTGATCAGCGCCGAATACGACCCCGAAACCGGGGAACCCGTGAAGGCAGAGCTTGCCAGCCCGCTCTACCTACACGAGGAGACATAGACCGGTGCGGGTCACCTTCGCCACCGAAGCCGCCCCAGGACGCCCGAACGAAGACTTCGTCGGCGCGACCCCGGAAGCTGCGGTTCTCCTCGATGGCGCGGGCACCCCGCCCGGCTCCGACGCCGGCTGCTCCCACGGCGTCGCCTGGTACTCCCGCACGCTCGGCTCGACTCTCCTCGCCGCGATGACGCAAAGCGCCGGCACCCTGGCCCAACTGCTAGGCGAGGGCATCAAGACGGTTGCGTCGATGCACGACGGGACGTGCGACTTGTCCCATCCAGGCTCTCCGTCGGCGACGGTCGTCATGCTCAGGCAGGCAAACCAAGCCGTGGAATGGCTCGTCCTGGCCGACTCGGTACTCGTCCTCGACACCGGCCCACAGCCCATGGTCATCTGCGACGACCGCGAAGCCCAAGTCGGCGCCCTCCACCGCGCCGAGATGGACGCGCTCCCCTCCGGCACCCCCGAACACACCGCTGCGCATCGCCGCTACGTCGAGACCTTGCGCTCCTACCGCAACCGCGACGGCGGCTTCTGGGTAGCGGCTGCCGACCCACACGCCGCAGACCAGGCCCTCACCGGAAGCCTCCCGGCTGACAAGGTCCACGCGGCGGCACTCCTCAGCGACGGTGCATCCCGCCCGGTCGACCGCTTCGCCCTGGCCACCTGGCGCCAGACCCTCGACATGCTCGCCCATGATGGGCCGAACGCCTTGATCAGACAGGTTCGAGAGGCCGAGCGCTCCGATCCGCAAGGAGCGCGTTGGCCGCGCGGCAAGGCTTTCGACGACGCGACTGCGGCCTACTGCATCCCCTGAATCGTTCCGTTCGAACGATTTCGAAAGCCCGGTGTTTACCCCCCTAGACAGTCGGGCATGATGGAGCTATCTTTCTTGTACAGCCCCCTAGACACCTCGCTTTCGCGGAACGGCCGCAACTGTCTAGAGGGGTAGACGGAGGAGGTGAGGCCACCATGGCACTTCAAGGACCCATCCCGGTCACGTTCAGCATGGTCTTCCCACACGGTTGCTACATTGTGGGCGAAGTCGAGCCCGTCAAGGACTTCGACGCCTCGACCAGCGGCCGGTTCGTCCAGGCTCGCGACAAGCAGACCCGCGAGCTGGTCTGGCAGGTCTCGGTGATGGACGCCGACCCCACGGTCAAGGCCACGCAGAAGACCGTGTCGGTCAAAATCCTCAGCCCGGTCCAGCCGGTTCCCCCGCCCCCGATGCCGGGGCTGCCGTTCACGCCGGTTGAGTTCGACCACGTCACCGCCACGCCGTACGTGAACGGGAGCGGCCGACTGGCGTACTCGATCAAGGTCCGCGAGATGCACGCCCCCCGCACCGCGCACAAGCCGGTCGCCAAGGACGCGGCATGAGCAGGCGGCAGGCTCACCCGACGAGCGTGATCACTCTCAACACCCGTGATGGCGCGACCGCCCAGAACCATGTCTACCCGCTACGAACCCCGGTCCTCGGGCTGGCCTTCGGTCTGGTCCAGGTCCAGATCACCACGTCTTCCCCCGCCCGCGTCACGGTCGCCGACGTCGAGTTCGCCCGCCAGCTCGCCGCCCAGACCCACGACTTCGCCCGAGCCGTCGAACGCGCCTACCGCAGAGGAGTAGCAGCATGACCGACCACGCCCCGTACACCTACATCAGCGTGGCCCTCACACCGAAAGAGGACCCGTTTGTCGCCGTCTCGTTCCACGACGCCGAGATGTGGATCCGCGCGACGGTGCTCGCCGACCGCCAGCCGCTGCTCCACATGTCGTGCGGCAAGGCGAGCGTCTCCGTCTCGACCACCGGCGCCGGTCCCGTCAGTGACGCCGACGTGACGACCGCCCGCACCCTCTTCGAGGCCGCGTCTCGGTACCTCGCCGACTGCGAGCGCCTGCACGCCGAGCAGGCCACCGCGGCTGCCTGATGTACGGCGGGGCCGCTGGAAGCGGCAACTTCCGGCGGCCCCTTGATCTCCCCTACACGCGAATGTCTGGAAGGACTCCACTCTAATGTTCAAGAAGATGCCCGGCGAAGAGCCGCATCGCATCGTCTCCACGACCCCGGACACGGCCGTCGTCTTCCAACCGGCCGTCGTCAAAACCCCCGCGATCATCACCTTCATCGTCTTCGGCTGGCGTGCTCTCTCCAGCCTCATCCGCACGACGTGGCGTCACCCCATCGCGGTCCTCACCGTCGTCGTGCCTGCCGTGCTGTGGTTCCTGTACGGCTGGCGCACCGCCGTACTGCTCGTCACCCCGATCCCGGTAGGACTGCTCACCTGGAGCCTGATCGACCGATCCACGTTCGCCCACTGGATCGGCTGGCGGCTGCTGGCCTGGTGGCGCCTGATCTGGATTTACCGCCGCCACTGGCAACCGGTGATGATCGTCTCTGGTCTTGGCAGGCACATCCGCGGCCGCGACTACCTGCCCCGGCTCGGCAAGGTCACCTGTACCTCATGGGCCGACCTGGTCACCGTTCACATGCTCAACGGGCAGGCCGTCAAGGACTGGGCCGACCGTACCGACAACCTCGCCCAGGGCTTCGGCGCAAGCACGTGCCGAGTGTCCACGATCAAAGGCGGACGCCTGCTGCTCACGTTCCCCCGGCACGATCCATTGGTTGATCCGCTGCCCGCCGTACCCATCCCCGAAGAACCCACGGTCGGTCCGATCGAGGTCGGCAGACAGGAGGACGGGCGGCCCTGGTTCCTCAAGGTCCACAGCACTCACGTCTTGATCTCCGGCGCAACCGGGGCCGGCAAGGGCTCGATCCTGTGGTCCACGATCCGTGGCTTACTCCCGGCCATGCGAGCCGGGCTCGTCGAACTGTGGGCGCTCGACCCGAAGCTGATGGAGCTGTCCTACGGCCGCGAGATCTTCAACGGCCGCTACGCTGCCGACCCCGCCGAGTGCGCTGACCTGCTCGATGAGGCGGTCAACCGTATGCAGAAGCGCGCGACCCGCTATGCCGGTCAACGGCGCTCCCACGTCCCGACCGTGGCTGACCCCTTCGTCCTGGTGCTCGTCGACGAGGTGGCGTTCCTGACCGCTTACCAGGCGGACAAAGACCTCAAGCGGCGTATCTCCGCCGCTCTGGCCACCCTCACGACCCAAGGCCGCGCGGTCGGATTCGGCGTCATGGCCGCCCTCCAGGACCCGCGCAAAGAGGTCATGAACGTTCGCAACCTCTTCCCCGACAAGATCGCCCTGCGCCTCGACGAGTCCGAACAGGTGGACATGGTCTTGGGCGACGGTGCCCGCGACCGTGGCGCCCTGGCCGACCAGATCTCCCCGAACCCCGAGCTGGGCGCCGGTATCGGCTACGTCCGCCTGGAGACCAGCCCCGACCCGATCCGCGTCCGCGCTGCATTCGTCTCCGACGCCGACATCCGCGCCATGGCCGGTGAGGCCGAATGACGCTCGCTCACTTCCTCGACGGCCTGCGCTGCGCCTGCTGCGGCCAGCTCAACGCCCTCTGGCTCGACCCCGTCCGCGCACTGGTCGAGTGCCGCGAATGCGGTCAGGCCGCGCTCATCGTCCTCGACGAAGGGAGGCCCGTATGACACCACGCCCTGTGCGAATCACTCAGCCTCTGGCCCGCGAAGTGGCCGAAGAGGTCGCCAAGCTCCATGGCGCCTGCATCCGCCCCATCGCCCTCAAGCGCCTCGACACCCGCAACGGCAAGCAAGAGATCATCGACGTTCCATGTGGCGCCTCGCTGGAAAGCAAGTGCCCGCCTTGTGCCAAGCGCAACCGGCACCTTCGGATGGCCCAGTGTCGCGAGGGCTGGCACCTCGCTGAAGAGCCCGTCACGAGTGAGACAACCGAAGAACAGCGCTGGCTGGTCGAGTTCCGCGCCGACATGCAAGCTCAGCGCGACGCGGCGGCCCAAGCCGACCAAGACACCACCGACCTGGACGCCATCCTCGACGGCCTCGACGCGGAGATCACCGCCTCGGGCACGCGCGGCTCAGTCCTCGGCCGCACGACCCCGAAGCGATCTCGGTCCACGAAGCGGCGGCAGGACGCCCCTGACCTGCCCAAGCGCCGCATGGTCAAGACGACGCTCGGCCGTACCTTCGAAGCGCCGGACGGGAACGTCTACCGGCCGTCCCTGTTCGTCACCCTGACGCTCCCGTCCTACGGCAGGGTTCGCAACGGCGCTCCCGTCGATCCGGACGCCTACGAGTATCGGCGCGCGGCCCGCGACGCGTTGCACTTCTCCAAGCTCGTAGACCGCTTCGTTCAGAACCTCCGGCGCGTGGCAGGCTACGACGTCCAGTACTTCGCCGCTGTCGAACCACAGAAGCGCCTGGCCCCGCACCTGCACATGGCCATCCGGGGAACCCTGCCTCGCGCCGAGATCAAGCAGATTGCCGCGGCGACGTACCACCAAGTGTGGTGGCCACAGGCTGATGAGGTCCGCTTCGACGGCGACCACCTGCCGGTCTGGGAAGACGGTTACCTCGACCCCGAGTCCGGCGAGTACCTGCCCACCTGGGACGAGGCACTCGACGACCTGGGCGCCGAACCCATGCACGTCATCCGCTTCGGCGACCAGGTGGACGTCAAGGGTGTGCTGTCCGGAACCCCGGACGCCGACCAGTGCATCCGCTATCTGTCCAAATACCTCACGAAGTCACTCGGTGAAGACTTCGCGGGACGGCAAGACCACGTGGACCGGTTCGTCGATGCCCTGCGCTACGAACCGTGCTCACCGACCTGCCCCAACTGGCTCCGCTACGGCGTCCAGCCCAAGAACGCCCGGCAGGGGATGCTTCCCGGCCACTGCCGCTCCAAGGCCCACAAACCCGACCACCTCGGCTACGCCGGCCGCCGCGTCCTGGTCTCCCGCAAGTGGTCCAACAAGACCCTCACCGTCCACAAAATGGACCGCCGCACCTGGGCACTGGAGGCCCTCGGTCAACCCGATGAACCCAGCGACCCCCATCGCTACATCTGGCGCCCGGTCAAACCCGGCGACCCCGACCTCCCCCCGCTCGGCCTGCGCCTGCTACGCAGCATCGCCCGCCGCCAACAACAACGAGCAGAACTTTCGGCAACCGAAGGGGAGGCGGCATGAAGCTCTTCTACCGCCCCAAGGAAGCCGCCGCCGTCCTCGGCATGAGCCGGACGGCGATCTTCCGCCTCCTTAGCTCCGGCGATCTGCGCTCGATCAAGCACGACGGTTACCGCCTCATCCCTGCGAACGCGCTGATCGAGTTCGCCGAGTCCCTCGAATCCAAGGAGGTCGCGTGATGGCCAAGAAGCCGGATGGCCGTTCCTCGATCTACTTCGGCAATGACGGTTACTGGCACGGCTGGGTGACAGTAGGCACGAAGCCTGACGGCTCTCCCGACCGCCGCCATCGGATGGCGAAGTCCGAACCTGAGGTGACTCGCAAGGTCGCCGAGTTGGAGACTCAGCGCGACACCGGCCAGGTAACCAAGTCCGGCAAGGTCCCGACGCTGGCCGTGTGGATGGGGGAGTTCCTCGATGTCATCTGCGAACGCCTCGTGGCCTCGAACAAGATGGCGCCCCGCACCCTGGACGACTACCGATCGAAGAACCGCCACTGGATCGTCCCGCTTCTAGGTCGCCACCGGTTGAACCGGCTCGAAGCCGAGCACCTCGACAAGGCGTACACGATCATGCTGGAACGCGGGCTGGCACCGGCGACCGTGCTGAAGATCCACCGCATCCTCTCCAGGGCGCTCAAGCTCGCCCTGAGGCGCGGCAAGATCACGCGCAATGTCGCGACCCTTCTCGACGCGCCGACCGCGGAAGAGAGTGAGATAGAGCCACTGTCGCGCGAGGAAGCGCGCCGCATCCTCGACGTCGCGAAGACCAGGCGGAACGGCGCGCGCTGGTCCGTGGCGCTGGCGTTGGGCATTCGCCAGGGTGAGGCTCTTGGTCTGCGCTGGTCGTTCGTTGATTTGGAGACCGGAGAGATCCGGGCCTGGTTCCAGGTGCAGCGGCGCCCATGGCTGCACGGCTGTGACGACCCGCAGAAGTGCGGCGAGAAGTGGCACCGCCGCCCCTGCAAGAAGCGCTGCCCTATCCACAAGCACCGCTCGACCTGCAAGCCGGACTGCGCCCAGTCGGGTCATACCTGCTACAAGCGACCATGCCAGAAGGATTGCGCAGCACACGCGGACAAGTGCCCTCTGCGCAAGGGCGGCGGCATCGTGTTCCGGCAACGCAAGGGCAAGCGCAAGCTGACCCTCCAGTGCCCGGCCGCGCTCCTGGGCGTGCTTCGCGAACACCACGCCATGCAGCTCAAGGAACGTGAGATAGCCGGCGACCGATGGACCGACCTGGATCTCGTGTTCCCGACCAGGTACGGCGGGCCGGTCGAACGCACAGAGGACTGGAAGACCTGGAAGGCCATCCTCAAGGAGGCGAAGGTGAGAGACGTCCGGGTCCACGATGCCCGCCACACGGCGGCGACCCTCCTGATAGAGCAAGGCGTCCACATCCGCGTCGTCCAAGAGGTCCTCGGCCACACCCGCGTGACGACGACCGAGCGCTATACCCACGTCGCAAGCCCGCTCATGCGCGACGCCGGCGAACGACTCGCGTCCGCCCTGTGGGGAGACAGTTGCAACTAGGTCTGCAACTACGACAGCCATGAAGATCAAAAGGCCCTCCCTCGGTGTTCGAGGAAGGGCCTCTGTACTGCGGAGGCTCGGGGATTTGAACCCCGGATGGGCGGTAAACCCAAACCGCATTAGCAGTGCGGCGCCATAGACCTGACTAGGCGAAGCCTCCCGGTAGCCACTTGGCTCCCGACAGCGTACCGGCCTTCTGCCAAGGCAGCAAAGCGGTTACGTGAGGCATGTTGTCCACCGCCTGTGGATAACCCTGTCCACACCTGTGGACAGGGCACGCACCGAGCGCCGGCTACGCGGGATTCGCCTCGCCCTCGATCTCGATCTTGATCTTCTTGCCCACCAGGACGCCGCCCGCCTCCAGCGCCTGGTTCCAGGTGAGGCCGAACTGCTCGCGGTCGAACTCGGCGCTGATGCTGAACGCCCAGAGCTGCTGCCCCCAGGGGTTGGTGCCGGCGCCGTTGTACTCGACCTTGAGCTCGATCTCCTTGGTCACGTCGCGGATGGTCAGGTCGCCCACGACCGTGAACTCGTCGCCGGAGTGCCCCGTGACCCGGGTGGTCTTGAAGGTGAGGGTGGGGAACTTCTCGGCGGCGAGGAAGTCTTCGCTGCGGAGGTGGTTGTCGCGGTCGGGCTGGCCCGTGGTGATGCTCTCGGCCTTGATGGTGAGCTCGGCGGAGGACTCCAGCGGGTTGTCCGCGATGGTCACGGAGCCGTCGAAGTCGGTGAACTGGCCGCGTACCTTGCTGACCATCATGTGCTTGGCCGTGAAGCCGACGTTGGTGTGGGCGACGTCGAGCTTGTAGGTGCCGGCGGCGGGGATGTCCAGGCCGTCCCAGGTGCGGGTGCTCATGGCGGGTCTCCTTGCGAAGTGTTCTTCCGGGTAGATGCTTGCGTCAACAAATGTCTACACGAGGAATATTCCTCACGTCAACTATCGTCGGGTAAGGTATGAACGTGAGCCCCTTCGACGACCCCCGACTGACCGCCATGGGCCTGATCACCGAGGTCCACGCAGGTCTGGCCGCACGTATGAATCCGGTGTTCCAGGCAGCCGGCCTGTCCTGGATCGACTTCGAGACCTTGATCCGGCTGTCGCGCTCTCCCGAGCATCGCCTGCGGATGACCGATTTGGCCACCCAGACCGGCCTTTCCACCAGTGGCGTGACGCGTGTGGTCGACCGGCTGGAGCGTGAGAACTTCGTGGCCCGGATGGCGTGTCCCACTGACCGCAGAGCCTCCTACGCCGTGCTGACCGACGAGGGACGGCGCCGGCTGGCCGAGGTTCTGCCGCGCCACCTGGCCGACATTGACGCGTGCTACACCAACCTCCTGGATGAGGGCGAGCGCGCGGCGTTCCTGTCCGCGCTCAGGAAGATGCGTGCCGTGGTACGGCCCGGCGCTACGGCAGGGGCGTCTGCTGCTCGGGAATGCACAGCTCAAGCCTGAGCTTGGCCATGCCTCGCGAGACGGTGCTCTTCACGGTCCCCACGCTGATCCCGAGCGCGTGGGCGATCTCGGGCTCGCTCATGTCCTCGTAGTACCGCAGCATGATCGCCTCCCGCATACGGGTGGGCAGGCGGTCCAGGGCGTCCTCCAACCGCAGGTGAAGCTCGCAGAACGCCTCCTCGAAGCCCGGGGCGGAGGTCTCCGGCAGTTCCTCCGACGGGTACTCCTCCACCCGGCGCCGCCGCCACTGCGAAATGTTGATGTTGACCATGGCCCGCCGTACATATCCGTCAAGCGCGCCCCTGTCCTCGATGCGGTCCCAGGCCAGGTAGGTCTTGGCCAGCGCGCTCTGCAGCAGGTCCTCGGCGTCACACGCGTGGCCGGTGAGCTGGTGGGCCGTGCGCAACAGGGCAGGACCGCGAGACCTCACGTACTCGCGGAACTCCTCTTCCCGGCTGGCAGTCTGCATCGTGGCCAGAATCGCAGGGCAAGCCCCTCTTCGGGCTGAACCGGAATTCACGATTCGGTCCGTCAAACCTAAAGGTCACCCCATGCCGGTGGCGGATTGTTCGCCACCGGGTGTCTACACCTTCCCCCGGGGTTGCGTATTTTGCTCTCATCTGGGATGTCCAGACCCTGCCGTACCGGATCTCGTGTGAGGCTATGCCTGTGGGGTTTCCGAGTGTTGAGCGGCGCAGGGCACTCGCCGCGGCCGCGCTGGGGCGCGAGGCGGGCGTGCCGGGCCCGGATCCCGGGGACGGCGCGCAGTTAACCGCGGTGGCGGGTGAGATTCTCGACGTCAGCCCGCATTTGATCATTATCGAGACCGCAGACGGCGCCGAAGAACGGCTGGTCATCGCGCCGTGGGCGACCGCGTGGCGGGGCGGCGACGTCGCGCCCGCCGATCTTCCGGTGGGCCGGCGGGTCATGATGCGGGCCCTGCGCGACGGGCGGGTGGTCGATCGCATCTGGGGTGATACCACCCGGATGACCGGCACCATCGTCTCCGTCGAAGGCCGCAAGGACCTCACGGTCGAGCTCGACTGCGGCACCCACCGCGGCCGCCGCACCGTCGTCATCCCCTACCGCGCCACCGGGCGGCTGCGGGTGCGCCATCCGCAGTTCGAACCCGGCTATCTGTTCGACGCCATCGGCATCAGGGACGCGGGCGAGGCGCGCGCCCTGCTGCCGGCCACCTCGCAACCCGCTTATCCGGCGAAGTCGGTGCCCGCGCCGCCACCCGCCTACGCCGGGCAGCAGTCGCGGATCTCGGGGACCGCGACCTGGGCCGACGCCTTCGACGAGGACGAGCGGGGCGCGGCCTACCCGATGCTGGAGCGTTCCGACGCCAGTTGTCCGGATTCGGCCGTGAGCTGCATCGGCCTGCCGTACCTTTCGATCGGATCGTTGGTGCAGGTCAAGAACCTGTGCTCCGAGCGCAGCGCGAACGTCCCGATTGTGGCGTGCGGTTGCCTGGCCGGTCGGTTTTGCGACCGTTGCGTGGAGTGCGGCACCTCTCCGCGGGGGCGGATCATCGAGTTGTCGCCTTCGTCCTTCGTGGAACTCGGGGGAGAGTTGACCAAGGGCTGCTTCAACGCGCAGATCGGATTGGGGTGACATACGTGCTGGAGTCTCAGCTACCAGTACTGATCGTCCTTCTCGTCATGGGTACGGTGGCCAAAGTCGCGACGGTCCGGACCGGCGGCGAGCCGGGCGCCCTCAGCCGGCTGGGGCCTGCGGTTCTGGTGCCGGACAGGCTGCAGGCCCCGGCGCTGCTCACCTGCGCGGCCGGCGAGGTGATGCTGGCGGCGGGGCTGCTGCTGACCACGAACCAGTTGTTCCGCTGGGGAACGGTCATCTTCTTCGCACTCTCCACCTACGTCCTCCTGGAACTGCGCAGGCGCCGCCCGGACGTGGGCTGCGGCTGCTTCGGCGAGGTCAGCTCGGCCCCGGTGGGCCGCCGCTCGATCGGCCGCACGGTGGTGCTGACCGGCATGGCGCTCATGTCGGTCTGGGCGCCGGTGCCCGGTTGGATGGTTTTCGCCCATCCCTCGACGCTGATGCTCGCCGGGGTGGCGGTGCTGGCCGTACTCTCGCCGGAGATCGAGGAGACGATCAACCGCATCCGCTTCCGCGCGCCGTGCGAGCAGCGCCCCGGCCCGCCGGAGAGCCAGACGCTGTCGCGCCTGCGGGCCAGCAGCGCCTGGCGCGCACATCGCGACGAGCTCACCTCGGCCGAGCCGTACGACAGCTGGCGCGAACTGTGCTGGCGCTTCTTCGCCTTCCGCAACCGCGCGGAGGACGACGTGGTCTTCGCGGTGTACCTGAGCGGCCGCCGCCCCGCCGTCCGCATGGCCGTGGTGAGCACCACGAGCATGCCGGAATATACGCCTGTATCGGCGCAGCACTAGAAAGCCCTATAGAGCGGTAGGACGGCGTGACGATGTAGCTCTATTGGGTTGTCTAGCTTCCCCACTAGACAACCCAATAGAGGTCTAGGAGTGCCGGCTAGATCGGTTGCGCACGTAGGAACCTCCCGAAATGCGGCACCGTAAACGCGATCTGACCACGCTCGGCGCTGTAGATGAGACCCTTCTTGATCAAACTGTCGCGAGCCGGCGACAGGCTGGACGGCTTACGGCCCAGGGCGTCGGCCACGTCGGAGGTGGCCACCGGCTCGTCACCGATCTGTGCCATCGCATGCATGTAGTCACGCTCGGCCGGGGTCGCGCGTTCGTAGCGGCTGCCGAAGAAGCCCACCGCGAGCTCCTCCTCCGCCTCCGGCGCCGCCACCTTGACGTCCTCGGCGGTGATCGGGCTGCGCGGGGCCAGATCCCACGCCACCTTCCCGTAAGCCTGGACGAAGTACGGATAGCCGTCGGCCGCCTCGTAAAGGGCGTCGAGCGCCTCCGGGGTGAACTCCACCTCTTCTTCTCTGGCCGGGAGGATCAACGCCAGATCTGCGGCATCGCGGTCGAGCTTGTCGATACGGGCATAGCGAAACAGGCGCTCGGAGTAGCTCTTGCTGGCCGACAGCACGCTCGGCAGGTGCGGCAGCCCGGCGCCGACCACGATCAGCGGCCCGCCGGTCTGCGACAGCTCGTGACAGGCGGCGCAGAGCGCGGAGATGTCGGCGGGCTGCACGTCCTGCATCTCGTCGATGAACAGGGCCACGCCCACGCCGAGATCGGTGGCCACGCTGGCCGCGTCGACGAACAGCTCGGTGAGGTCGATCTCGAGGTCGCCGGAGTCGGCCCGGCCACGGCTGGCCGGCACCTCGATGCCGGGCGACCAGTGCGAGGTGCCCTTGGCGGCGGCCGGATCGCGCATCGCGAACGCCTTGAGCACGCCGAGGAACTCCTCGATCCGCTCGGGCGCCCGATGGCGCGGGGCCAGCTCGCGAATGGCCATGTGGAGCGCGGCGGAGACGGGGCGGCGGATCGACTGATCGGGCCTGGCCTCGATCTTGCCGGTGCCCCACAGCCGCTGCATCGCCATGGACTTGAAGGTGTTGAGCAGAACGGTCTTGCCGACGCCACGCAGCCCGGTGACGACCATGCTGCGCTCGGGGCGGCCGCGGGCCACCCGCTCCAGCACGACCTCGAACTGCTGCAGCTCTCGATCACGGCCGGCCAGCTCCGGAGGACGCTGCCCGGCCCCGGGGGCGTAGGGATTGCGCACGGGGTCCACGCTCTCGGACTTTATTGCGGGGTATAGCGGTCGTCGTAGATTTGGGAAGAAACAGCTACGGCGTGTCTGGACGAGCATGGCACCCCCTCTCACCTGGCCGAACCCGTGTTCGATTCGATACCCAGAACTGTAGCGCGCACTCGAACACCTGCGCGATGCTTTCGAGTAAAGATCTTCGCAACAGAACCCCCGCACCGGCCCTGCCTGCCGCCCGAGCCGCGGGACGCAAGGGAGATCTCACCGGCGGGCCACCTGAACTTGGCACCCATCCCGGCCGCCCAATAGCGTTCCGCCCATGCGGACCTTCGCGAATGTTCAGGAACTCAAGGCGAGCATCGGCGAGACGTTCGGCCCGACCGAGTGGCGCACCGTCACCCAGGACCAGGTCAACCTCTTCGCCGACGCCACCGACGACCACCAGTGGATCCACGTGGACGTGGAGCGCGCCAAGGAGAGCCAGTTCGGCGGCACGATCGCCCACGGATACCTCAGCCTGTCCCTGCTGCCGTCGTTCATGGTCGAACTGCTCGACGTGCAGAGCATCGCGATGGCGGTCAACTTCGGGCTGAACAAGGTCCGCTTCCCCAAGCCCATCCCCGTCGGCTCGCGCATCCGCGCCACCGCGGAGCTGGCCGACGTCAAGAACAGCCCCGCCGGCCAGCTCACGACGCTGAAGGTGAGCATCGAGGTCGAGGGCGAGCGCCGCCCGGCCTGCACCGCCGAGGTGCTCTTCCTCTACATCCCCGCCTAAACCGTGCAACAGAAGCACCCGCTCGCCGGTCCCTGGATACGTGGACCACACTGCTGATTTCGACGAGTTCGTCCGAGCTCGGGGGATGCCCTCCTCCGGTACGGCTACGTGCTGTCCGGCAACTCGGAGGACGCGGCGGATCTCGTCCAGGAGGCGCTGGCACGCCTGGGTGACGCCTGGCATCGCGTGCAGAACAAGCAGAACCCCGAGGGGTACGTGCGCACGACGATGACCCGGCTGCACATCAACGCCTGGCGCCGGCGACACAGGGAGGACCTTGTCGCCGACGTACCGGAAGAGGGCAGATCCGACAGGTACGGCGACGCCGACCTGTGGGCCGAGCTCCAGGGGCTGCCGCGCAAGCAGCGAGCGGTGCTCGTGTTGCGCTACTACGAAGACCTCTCCGATGCCGAGATCGCCGACATTCTCGGCGTCTCGCGGGGAACCGTGCGCAGCCAGGCGGCCCGTGCCCTGGACAAGCTCCGCATCAAGCGAGTGCTTCAGGAGGCACGATGAGAGACGAACAGGACCTGCTCAGAACCCTGCACTCCGCCGCCGACCAGGCCCGATCCGTGCCGGGCGGCCTGACGGAAGCGGTCGCGGCCCGCCGGCGCCGGCGCCGCGTCCGCCAGCGGGCGCAGGTGACGCTGGCCGCCGCCGCGGTGGTGCTGGTCGCGGGTGGTACGGCTGTCGCCCTGTCGCGCGGGGGCGGACAGCCGGCGGACCCGGCGGCCCAGGCGACCACGATCGCCACGGCGGTCCCCTCTTCGGACGACCCGGCGCCCACGTCGGCTCCGCCGGAACACGTGACGAAGCTCTGGCCAGAAGCCATCACCAAAATCCCGAAAAAGGCGGACAACGGGTGGAAGTACCGCGTCGCCACCGCCCTCAGCCCGACCGAGATCCTGCTGACGACCGAGAAGTCCTTCGAGAAGGCGGGCCAGGTGCTGATCTACGACACCCCGGCCAAGTCCGCACGCCTGCTGGGTGAGGTCCCCTCACCACGCAAGGGCTACTTCGCCCAGGATTTCGTGGCCGACGACCAGTCCGTCGCCTGGTGGGGAGAGACGCCCAACAACGACGACGTCTGGGCGGATCTGTGGGTCATCCCCCGGGCCGGCGGCGAGGCCCGCCAGCTCAAGGAACTGACCGGCGACGCCGCGGAGATCGAGAACCTGAACGTCACCGCCGACCACGTCGTCTGGTCGGCGCGCAAGGGCGGCGTGTACCGGATCCCGCTGGCCGGAGGCGAACCGGAGAAGATCCAGAACAGCGACGACCTCCACCTCGGCCGGTGGCCGTGGGCGTACGCGCTCGGCCCGGGCAAGCTGGGCGAGCGCAACCACTCCCGCCTGGTCAACCTGGAGACCGGCGCGACGATCGCCGTCAAGGTGGGCGAAGGGGACAGAGGCGTCCTCTGCACCCCCGAACAGTGCGTCGGCTCGAACGGCGACACCTCGTTCACGCAGCGGCCGGACGGCAGCGACCGGCGGAACCTGCCGACCGAAGTCGGCATGCAAGGCCCCGAGGAACGACTGGAGGGCGACGTCATTCCCGCCATGGGCACGCACGACGCGATCCCCCTGGCCTACGACCTGAAGAGCGACCGGATCTTCAGCTTCGGCAAGTCGGGCGTCAGCTACGGGCGCCTGCCGGGGGTCCTGTGGTGGGACGACGACGCCAGGATGGTCGAGACGTGCGACACCTCGTGCACGAGCACGGAGAAGGGCGGCAAGGAGTACACCGTCGTCAACCTGCTCGCCATCCCCAGGTAGCTAACTTCCCTCCGAGTAGTAGATGGCCGCCTGGACCCGGCTGCGCAGCCCCAGCTTGCTGAGCACCCGGCTGACGTGGGTCTTGGTGGTCGCCTCGGCCATGTCGAGTTCCTTGGCGATCTCGGCGTTCGACAACCCGCGCGCCACGCAGGCGAGAACCTCTCGCTCGCGTGGCGTCAGGTTGCCGAGTTCCTCGGGTTCACGCTTCTCGGGTTGCTGGGCGAAGGCGGAGATCAGCCGCCGCGTCACCGAAGGCGAGATGAGCCCGTCGCCCCTGGCCACGAGGCGCACCGCGGAGACCAGGGCGTCGGCGTCGGTGTTCTTGAGCAGAAACCCCGCCGCACCGGCCCGCAACGCTCCGAAGACGTACTCGTCCAGATCGAACGTCGTGAGGATGAGGACATCGCACACCCCGGCCAGTTCCCTGGTCGCCGAAATGCCGTCCATCCGCGGCATCCGCACATCCATGAGCACCACATCCGGCCGCAGCTCACGCGCCATGTCCACGGCCTGAACACCGTCGGCCGCCTCCCCGACCACCTCGATGTCATCCGTGCCGCCGAGAATCAGCACGATTCCCGTCCGCACCGCCGCGTGATCGTCGGCCACCAGCACTCTGATGCCGCTCATCCAGCCTCCTCCACCGTGGGCAGCCTGACCTTCACCCGCCATCCGCCGGCCCGCGGACCCGCCTCGATCTCGCCACCCACCAATGCGGTCCGCTCCGACATCCCGACCATCCCCGCCCCGGCCCCCGGCAGCCGCGCCTTCCTCCCGTTGACCGGATTGTCAACGGTCACGACTACATGCCGGGGTTCGTACTCCACCCGCACCCGGGCCGACAGGTCCCCGTGCTTCAGCGCGTTGGTCAGCGCTTCCTGCAAAATCCGGTACCCGGCCAGATCCACCGAAGCGGGCAACTCCCGCGCCTCCCCCACGACCTCGAGCTCCGCGGCCATCCCCGCCTGCCGTACCCGATCCACCAAGCCCTCGGCGTCGGCCAGCCGCAACCGCATGGCCTCGCTCTCCTCGCCGTCCTGACGCAGGAGCCCGATCATGGTGCGCATCTCGTCCAGCCCCTTGACGCTGTTCTCCCGGACCGACTCCATGATCGTGCGAATGGTCTGCTCGTCGAGATCCCGCCGCGACAACGCCGCCGTCGACTGGATCGCGATCGCGCTGAAATGGTTGGCGATCATGTCGTGCAGCTCGCGCGCCATCCGGTTACGCTCCGCCGAGATCGCCGCCAGCCGATCCAGCTCCGCCAGCCTGGCCACCTCCTCCGCCCGGGCCCGCTCCGCCGCCGCCCGATCCCGCTGCTGCCGCAACACCTGCGCCGTCGTCACCGGAACCACGAGCAACAACCCGAGCTGCACCATCATCACCGGCAGCCCCCACAGATTGGTCGCGATGAAGCCCCGGTTGAGCAGGAAGGCGGCCCCCGCACCCCCCAAGATCGCGACCGTGGCCGTGACCACCAGCAACCACCGCGACAACCGCGCCGGCCCGTACAACGCCGCCGCGTAAAGGTTGTCCGTGAACACCAGCGCCGTAGCCAGCGAAGGCCCCACCACAAGATCCATCCCAAACCCGGCGACCCCCAGCGCCAGCGACAGAACCGGCGCCCGCGTCCGCACCACCACACCCGCGCAGACGATGGCCAGCGGGATGAACAAGATCCACTGCGGGTCACCCCGGAAGTACGCGCGCCCCTCGATCAGCACCACGCCCACGACAAAGGCAAGGCCCGCCCCGAGTGCCGCACGTTTCATACCCTTATCCCATCACTCTCCGTCGGCACTTCCCTCCTTCGCCCGGCCACCCTCGGGGTACACCGTTCGATGTACGCACAGGCGCTGGGGCGTTGGCGTAACTGGTTCGAGGCACACCGCAGAGTCCGGTATGCTTTCTAACGAAGCAGGCAGCCGTAGCTCAATGGATAGAGCATCTGACTACGGATCAGAAGGTTGGGGTTTCGAGTACCTCCGGCTGCGCCACAGTTCAAAGGCCCTCAGGGATCATCCCGGAGGGCCTTTGTCGTGTCTGTACAGCTTTCGTAAGGCTCCAGCGCCTTGCGGGTCTCGGACGATGGGGCCTGAGGGTAGATGTCCGTGGTCATGGAGATCTGGGAGTGCCCGAGGATCTGCATCGCCGCTTGAAGATCACCCGAGTCGCTCGTTCTGCCCCTCGTAGGAGCGATGAGCACCGGAACGCTGCTCCTCACGTTCGGCTTCGGCGTACCGGCCAGGGAACAGGTTGTCTTCGTGTGCACGCCCCGGCCCACCTCTCGGTCCGGGCTCACCCATTGCCGACCTGATGTCCCGGTGAGATTATCCGGCAATGGGTGTGAAACTGTTGCATCGCAATGGATCCCGCCTCCTCCGGACCCTGGTTGCAGTCGTCCTCTGCATCGCATCCCTGGGCCTGGCCACCCCGGCAGCCGCCGACGTTGCCGACGGCGACAACTGCTGGTACGCCGCGCCGGGCAGTCCACCGAGCAAGACCGTCAACTACAGCGCGACGGTCCAGTGCGACGGTCCAGTGCGCCGCATCGACGCCACCCCGGCATCCGCCGCCGATCCTCCCGACGGCCACTTCTGCGAGTGGGTCGCGCCGGGCAGCCCGCCGCGCAAGATCGACGCCAAGACCGTCAACTACACCGCGGCGGTCCAGTGCGACGGCCTGGTGCGACGCATCGAGCTCACCGTGGAGCTGCTCTACCACGGGCTGCTCGTCGGCCCCGGCGTCACCGTGAACGGCCGCACTGAGGTTCGGCTGAACACCACCACGTGGGGCCTCGGTGTCACCACCCCGGGCGCGTGCGAGTCCGGCTATTACTCGGGCCGGGCGACCGGCACGGTCCAATTCCTGTCGGGGTATCCGGAGTTCATCACCGCATCGACGGATTCTCATCCGGTACTGCTCGACTGCCCGCCGCCGGACATCCCCATACCCCCGCCGGCGATGACGGTCGTCAACCCGGGCACCCAGGTCACGTTCGTCCTGGACAGCGTGCAGCTGCAGATGCAGGCCACCGGCGGGAGCGGGTCCTACACCTGGTCGGCGACCGGTCTGCCGCCCGGGCTGAGCATCGGCACGAACGGCTTGATCACCGGCGTGCCCCGCACGGTAGGACGCACCAACGTCACGGTCACGGCCGTCGGCGGCGGCCAGGCAAGCACCACCTTCACCTGGAGCGTCCGGCGCGAGGTCTGCCCCACCTGCTGATCTTCTGCTCTCAACGGACCTGCCGGCGACCACATGAGGGCTGTCAGGGCCGAGGAGGCGTTCACTCACCTCTGCTGTACAGGGCACGGAGCCGATCCTCGACAAGGGCAAACGCGGCGTTCGCCTGCCCGGTGACGGACCGGTGCTCCTGGAAGGCGCCGACGTGCGGATCACCGGTGGATACGTCGACTGGAAGCCCGATCTGAAGCTGCCCACGGAGTGCGCAGCCAAGCCGGCGATCTTCGAGGTGAATCCCTTCACGCCGCTCCGTTAGCGACGAGCGGCCCGTCACTCACCGGCAGGTCCCCCGGTCTCCAGCAGCCGCCCGCCGGACAGCTCCAGCCAGCGCTCCACCTTGATCTCCGCGAGGAAGCGCTCGTCGTGGCTGACCACCACGAACGCCCCCTGGTACGCGCCCAGCGCGCTCTCCAACTGCCCCACGCTGACCAGGTCGAGGTTGTTGGTGGGCTCGTCGAGCAGCAAGAGCTGGGGTGCGGGCTCGGCGAACAACACGCAGGCCAGCGTCGCGCGCAGCCGTTCGCCGCCCGACAGAACGCCTACCGGCAGGTGAGCACGGGCGCCGCGGAACAGGAAGCGGGCGAGCAGGTTCATCCGTTCGGCTTCCGGCAGACTGGGGGCGAACGCGGCGAGGTTCTCGGCCACGGTGCGCTCGACGTCGAGCAGGTCGAGCCGCTGCGAGAGGTAGGCGACCCGGCCATCGGCCCGGCTGATCGCAGCGCCGCCGGACTCCGACCCGCCCGGCGCCAAGCCACCCGGCGCCACACCGTCCGACTCCACACCGTCCGACTCCAGGTCGCCGCTGATCAGGCGCAGCAAGGTAGATTTGCCCGCGCCGTTCGGCCCGGTCAGCGCGATGCGCTCGGGTCCGCGGACGGTCAGGTCGAGGCCCGGCTCGGCGAACAGGCCGCGGACCTGCAGGCGCTCGCCGTGGAAGACCGTACGGCCGGCGGGCACGTTGGTTCCCGGCAGCTCCAGCGCGATCTTCTGGTCGTCGCGCAGCGCCCGGCCGGCCTCGTCGAGCCTGGCCTTGGCGTCGCCGACTCGGGCGGTGTGCATCTGGCCCGCCCGTCCGGCAGCCTCCTGGGCGCCCCGTTTCATGTTCCCGGCGAAGATCCGCGGCAGACCGGCGCTCTTGAGGTTGCGGGCGGCGTTCCCGGCCCGGCGCTCGGCGCGTTCGCGGGCCTGTTGCATCTCCCGTTTCTCGCGCTTGAGCTCCTGCTCGGCACTGCGCACGTTGCGTTCGGCGGCCTCTTGCCCGGCGCGGACGGATTCCTGGTAGGCCGTGAAGCTGCCGCCGTAGAAGCGAACCTCGCCGCGGTCCAGCTCGGCGATGCGGTCCATGCGGTCGAGCAGCGCTCGGTCGTGACTGACGACGAGCAGGCAGCCGTTCCAGTCGCCGAGCACGGCGTCGAGCCTGCGGCGCGCACCGAGGTCGAGGTTGTTCGTCGGCTCGTCGAGCAGCAGAACGTCGGGCCGCTTGAGGAGTTGCGCGGCGAGGCCGAGCGACACGATCTGGCCACCGCTCAGCATGCTGAGCGTGCGGTCGAAGGTGAGGTCACCGAGCCCGAGCCGGTCGAGCTGGGCGCGGGTGCGCTCCTCGATGTCCCAGTCGTTGCCGATCGTGGTGAAGTGTTCCTCGCCGGCATCGCCCGATTCGATGGCGTCCAGCGCGGCGATCACCGGGGCGATGCCGAGGACGTCGGCCACGGTCAGGTCACCGGTCAGGGGCAGGCTCTGCGGCAGGTAGCCGAGGACGCCGTCGACGGCAACGCTGCCCCCTCGAGGCACGAGGTCGCCGGCGATCAGCTTGAGCAAGGTGCTCTTGCCGGCGCCGTTCGGGGCGACCAGGCCGGTACGGCCGGCGCCCACGGTGAAGGACAGATCGCGGAAAACAGGCGTGTCGTCAGGCCAGGAGAAGGACAGGTGGGAGCAGACGATGAACGCATCGGACATGCGAGAGACCTCGTAGAGAAGGCGGGCGCGCCAAAGGGGCCCGGGGAAAGGGACGTGGATTCGGGAAACGACGATCAGCGGCCACGCCGGCAGCGGTGCCGGGGCCGATCAACCTCCGGTATCACCCGGAGATGTCGTCGTCACCTGCCACGTCTGGTCTCCTAGCTTCCGATCTCAAGCGTTTTCACCATAGCAGTCGGTGGAATGGACTCCGAAGTCCAGTCTGGAGAGCCGTCATGCGTACTCTGACCCGCAAAGGGGCCGCGACGCGGCAGCGCATTCTCGAAGGCGCGGCGGCGCACATCCGCGAGTACGGCGTGGCCGCCACGACGCTCGACGATGTGCTGGCCAGGACGGCGACGAGCAAGAGCCAGCTCTTCCACTACTTCCCCGGCGGCCGTGAGGAACTGCTGCTGGCCGTGGCCCGCTTCGAGGCCGCCCGCGTGCTGGACGACCAGCGGCCCCAGCTCGACGAGCTCACCTCCTGGCCCGCCTGGCAAGCGTGGCGCGACAAAGTCGTCGACCGCTACCGGCGGCAGGGCCGTCTGTGCCCGCTCAACTCCGTCATGTCACACCTGGGCAGCCAGACGCCCGGCGCCCAGGCCGTGGTCACCGAGCTGATGCGCCGCTGGCAGGACGAGATCGCCGCCGGTGTCCGGCACATGCAGCACGTCGGCGAGATCGACCGGAGCCTGGACGCCGACCGTGCGGCGGCGGCCCTGCTCGCCGGAATCCAGGGTGGCGTACTGATCCAGATGTCGACCGGCGCGACCGACCATCTGGAAGCGGCCCTCGACCTCGGCATCGCGCACCTGCGCGCGCACCGCGCCTGAGCGAAGCAGCCATTTTTGGACTTGACAGTCCATTTTGGCAGCAACCTCATCGACACCGCGGATTTCTACACCGGCGGCGCATGGATCGAGCGGGACTGGTTCGAGCTGCGCGCCGAGCTCGGCGAGGCGAGTTCCACGCCGCCTCCGTCGGTCTACCAGATGTTCACGCCGGGCTATCAGGGCTGGCTGGTGAGTCCGGGCGCCAAGGTCGGGGACAAGCCGGTGGGATACCGCCCCGCCGTACAGAACTGGAGGTGAGGCGGGTTGAGGCCGACGCGGCCGTTCGGGGTTTCGGCTGACGCCTAATGGTGGAGCAGAAGCGGGCGCGGGGTTCAGGCTCCTTCCATGAGGACCTTGTGCGTTGCCGCTCCCGCGCTGCTCCTGGCCTACGGGCTCATCCGGCTCATCGACGGCCTCGACGGTGTCCATGGTCCCGGGTGGGCCTGGACCGCCGGGCATCTGGCCTTTCTGGGGAGTTCCGTCCTGTTCGGGGTGCTCTTCTGGCATCTCGTACGGCTGGCCGTCCCGTACGGCGGAGCGCGGCGGGCCGTCGCCGGGCTCGGCGTGGCACTCGGGTGGTTCGGGGCGCTGGCCACCACCGTCATGGCGGTCGTCGACCTGGTGGCCGGGTTCGCCGGCGACAGGGAGCGCATGGGCGAGGTCATCGACCTGGTCCAGAGCGTGCCGGGCGTCCTGCCCGCCGTCTACCAGGTGGGGCCTTCGCTGCTGTACGTCGGCATGATCGTCATGGTCGCCGCGTTGGCGCCGCGGCGGGTGCCGTACTGGAGCCCGGTGCTGATGGCGGGCACCGCGATCATCCCCCTGAGCCTCGACCTCATCCCGGTCGCGGCGGTGTGCGTGTGGCTGGCGCTTCTGCCGGTGGCCTACCGGGACGCAGACAGGCTTCGTACACCGCGGTGATCCGGTCCACGTCGGCCGGGGTGGGGATCTCGGGGCCCAGCAGGCGGCGCATGGTGCCGATGCCCAGGAAGACGGCGGTGGCCAGGTGAGCTCGGGCGTGGGCGTCGTCGCCTTCCAGGTGGGCGGACAGCGGGCCCATGATGGAGTTGCGCAGGCGTTCGCGGACGAGTTCCTGGATTTCCGGGTCGCCGGCGGATCGTTCCAGGGAGCGCAGGATGGGGCTTTCCGGGTCGGAGTGCATGCGTTGGGCGGTGTATTCGCCCAGCCTCCTGGGCAGGCCGGCGGGGTCTCCGCCGATGACGCGGGTGATCGTGGGTTCGCCGGCCAGGACTTCGCCGAACAGTCCTGCTTTGGAGCCGAAGTAGCGGCCCACGAGGGCGATGTTGGCGTCGGCGGCCGCGGCGATCATGCGGACGGTCACCCGCTCGTAGCCGTGTTCGGCGAAGAGGTCGCGGGCGGCGGCGAGCAGGCGCTGCCGGGTCGCCTCCCGGTCGCGCGGCTTGGCCTCCGTCGGCGCCTGGGCGTTCATGCCCGCACTCTATCCAAGCGACATCCGGGCGAGGTCCGAGCGAAGTCCGGGCGAGATCCGGGCGCGGCCTGGGAAGACCCCTACTTGCCGCCCGGCTAGTAAACGTGCGTATACTCGACGAGATGGACGCAAGGCGGCAGTATTCGCACCGCGAGATCCTCGAGGTGATGGCCGGGCTCATGCTCGCCATGCTCACCTCGATGATCTCCACCTCCGTGGTGGGCACCGCGCTGCCCACGATCGTCGGCGAGCTGGGCGGGCAGGATCAGTACTCCTGGGTCGCCTCGGCCACCATGCTCACGATGACCGTCTCGACCCCGCTCTGGGGGAAGTTGTCCGACCTGTTCGGCCGGAAGCTGTTGTTCCAGGGCGCCCTCGGGTTGTTCGTCGCGGCGTCGCTGGCCGCCGGGCTCTCCCAGGACATGGGGCAGCTGATCGCGGCGCGAGCCGTACAGGGGCTGGGTGTGGGCGGGTTGTCCGCGCTTTCGCAGGTGATTCTCGGCGACATCGTCTCGCCGCGCGAGCGTGGGCGGTACTCCGGCTACATGGGCGCGGTCTTCGGGCTGTCCACCGTGGCGGGGCCGCTGCTCGGCGGGTTCATCGTGGACACCGACTGGCTGGGCTGGCGCTGGTGCTTCTACGTGGTGGTGCCGTTCGCGGCGGTGTCGTTCTTCGTGATCCAGCGTTTCCTGAAGATCGAGCACGTCCGGCGGGACACCACGATCGACATCTGGGGCGCGTTCACGATCACCGCGAGCGCGAGTGCGCTCATGCTCCTGCTGACGCTCGGCGGGCAGGAGTTCGCGTGGAACTCCTTCTGGACTTACGCCCTGGCCGCGATCAGCTTGCTCATGCTGGCGCTGGCGATCCTGGCCGAGCAGCGCGTGGGGAACCCGATTCTGCCTCCCCGGCTCTTCCGCAACCGCACGTTCGTGCTCACCAGCGCGGCCTCGCTGCTGGTCGGCATGGCGATGTTCGGCGCGATGATCTACCTGCCGCAGTACCTGCAGATCGTCAAGGGGCTCAGTCCCACCAACTCCGGGCTGATGACGCTGCCCATGGTCCTGGCGTTGTTCGTGGCCGGCGTGATCTCCGGCAAGATCGTCACCAGCACCGGGCGGTGGAAGGTCTTCCCGGTGGCCGGTCTGCTCATCGTGGCGGTGGGGCTCTTCCTGCTGTCGCGGCTGCACGTCGACTCCAGTGAGTGGCTGATCGGGTTCGACGTGGCGGTGCTGGGCATCGGGCTCGGGCTGTCGATGCAGATGCTGATCCTGGCCGCGCAGAACGGCGCGGAGCTGCGGGACATGGCCGCCACGACCGCGGGCGTCTCGTTCTTCCGCTCGCTGGGCGGCGCCGTGGGCGTGGCCGCGTTCGGGGCGATCCTCACCAACCGCCTCAAGGACGAGATGGCGAAGATGCTGGGGAACCCCACGGCGGGCGCGCCCAAGCTGGGCAGCCCCGAGGCCATCCAGCATCTGCAGGAGCCGATCAGGGGCATCGTCCTGGAGTCGTTCACCCGGGGGCTGGAGACGGTCTTCCTGGTCGGCGTGCCGATCGCGCTGCTCGGCTTCCTGGCCACGCTGTTCCTCAAGGAGCTGCCGCTGCGCACCGGCCAGCCGGTCGCGGCCCCGCAGCCGCTCACGAAGGACGACATGGTCCTGGCCGGGCTGCTGCTCGAGCTCATCGCCCAGCGGGTCGAGCACCTGAACGGCCGGCCGTCGGCCCTGCTCAGCGCGGTCGCGCGGATGGCGCCACCGGACGGGCGCCCCGAGCGCGAGCGCGCCAGATCCGTCGCGCGGGACGTGCTGCGCCCGACCTCGCGGGTGCTCCTCGCGCAGGCCACGCCGCCAACGCAGAAAGAGAGTGTCACCCTATGATCCGCAAGTTCATCGGCGCGGTCACGGCCGCCCTGGCGTTGATCGCCGGGTTGTGGCTGATGATCGCCCCGTTCGCCCTGGGCACGCAGCCCGAGGGCGCCGATTGGACCGACACCACCACCTCGGAGTTCTTCACCGGCCTCGGCGTCGCGCTCGTCGCGCTCGCCGGTGTGGCCGCGTTCGCCGCCGCCCTGCACGAGGAGCTGGTCGCGCGGGGTCTGGTGACGGTACGGCAGCGCCCGGCCGAACCGGAGCCCGCCCCCGCGCCCAGCCCGGCCGGAACCTCCTCGGCGGAACTGGCCACCATGCTGGCCCCGCTGGTCGAGGCGTTGCGCGAGGACATGAAGACCCGGCAGAACGGCGCCCTGGCAGAGGAGAAGCGATGAAGGCCAAAGCGGGCGTCGCCGCCCTCGTCCTGGTGTTCCCCGGCGGCCTGTGGCTGGTGGCCGCCCCGTTCGCGGTCGGCTACCAGCCGCGTGGCGCCGCCTACGCCGACGCGACCGTCAACGACATGTGGGTCGGCGGCGTCCTGGCCGCGTTGTCGTTCGCCACCCTGGTCGCCTACGCGGCCGACGCGCTGCGCGAGCTGGCCCGCCGCGGCCGCCACGTCGCCGAGAAGCGCTGACCCGAGACATGCCGTGCATCCCCAAGGGGAGCCGCTGGCCGATTCCGGGTTCGAGATCGGCAAGGACGGCGCCGGCCTGATCGTGGTCGGCTACGACGGTACGGGCCCGAGCCGCAACGCGCTCGCGTACGCGGCCGGGCTCGCCCGGC
This sequence comes from Nonomuraea typhae, assembly GCF_009760925.1. GTDB lineage: Bacteria > Actinomycetota > Actinomycetes > Streptosporangiales > Streptosporangiaceae > Nonomuraea > Nonomuraea typhae. The sequence continues at coordinate 85,851 of NZ_VRLV01000005.1, read as the reverse complement.
GCGACCACGCCGGGCTGCTCATCGCCTTCGTGGAGTCGCTGACGAGCGCGACGTTGTGGTTCTACGCCGGTGCGCCGTTCGTCCCCGACCCCGCGGGTGATCTCGCGGAGGACCTGCGGGAGGAGTTGCGCGGCCTCGCCGTACCTTGGCAATTTGTTGCCATGCGGGGTGACGCGATTCGGGCGCTGGAGTCGCTGGCCGATGCCAGCATGGCCGACGCGATCGTGGTCGGGCGCTCGCGCTCGATGTGGCATTCGGTGGCCGTCGGACTCGCCAGACGCTCTCGCCGTACCGTCCTCATCGTCCCGTGACGCGTATCGTGGCTGGATGAGTGGCTGGATGAATCGCGCAACGGGCCTGGTCATGCTGCTTGCGACGGCCGCGTGCGCGGCGGGGCAGGAGAGCCCGGTCGCCTCCGCCGCCCCGACCGAGCCGCCGCCGGCCCCGACTCAGACACCGGCCCCGAGCCCGACGCCCACCCCGGCCGTCAGCGAAACGCCCACCGGTCCACCGGAGTTCACCGCCGAGGTGTCCAGGCTCAAGCGCGAGCAGGTGCCGTACTCGTGGCGCCCCGGCTGCCCGGTGCCCCTCGGCGACCTGCGGCTGATCACCATGACGTACTGGGGCTTCGACGACCGGGCGCACACCGGCGAGCTGGTCGTGCGCGAGACGGTCACCGACGACGTCGTGGCGGTCTTCAGGAAGTTGTACGGCTGGCGGTGGCCGATCAGGAAGATGGAGCTGGTCGACGCCTACAAGGCCGACGACTACGACTCGATCGACGCCGACAACACCTCGGCCTTCAACTGCCGTCAGGCGACCGGCTCCAGCAACTGGTCGAAGCACGCCTACGGTGAAGCCATCGACATCAATCCCCGCGAAAACCCATATGTACGAGCAGACGGCGGCACCGCCCACCGAAACGCGAAAAAGTTCACCCGTCGGCCACTCGAGGGTAAAGGCGTTGTAAATCCTGCCGACAAAGTTGTCAAAGCTTTCCAGAACGTTGGCTGGGAGTGGGGCGGCGACTGGTCCGGGACCAAGGACTACCAGCATTTCTCCAAGGGCGGAGGGTGACAGAATATTCTTATGGCGGCGAAAGACGGCGACGGCTGGGCGGAGTGCGGACTCGGGCATCGGCACTGGGGCCTCCACGGGGCATCGGGGCTGCTGGCCGTACACCACGACGAGCACGGCACCCCCCACGTCCTCATGCAGAAGCGCTCCTGGTGGAGCCACCACGGCGGCACCTGGGGCCTGCCCGGCGGCGCCCGCGACAGCCACGAGGACGCGGTCGCCGGCGCGCTGCGCGAGGCCCGCGAGGAGGCCGCGCTCGGCGCCCACGACCTGCGGGTACGCGGCGTCTACCTGGACGACCACGGCGGCTGGACGTTCGAAACCGTGATCGCCGACGCCGCCACCCTGCTGGCCGCCGTCCCGGCGAACGCCGAGAGCTCCGAACTGCGCTGGCTGCCCCCGGCCGAGATCGCCCGCATCAAGCTGCACCCCGGCTTCGCCGCGACGTGGGGGGAGATCCAGGGCGTGCTGGTGCCCGAGATCGTGGTGCTGGACGTGGCCAACATCGTCGGCGCCCGCGCCGAGCACGGCTGGTGGAACGACCGCCTCGGCGCCGCGACCCGCCTGGTGCGGGACGTGGCCGAGCGCCGCGGGCTCACGCACCCGCTGCTGACCCAGTGGTACCCGCGGATCGTCGCCGTGGTGGAGGGCGCCGCTGGTCACACCCCGCCGGCGGGCGACGTGGAGGTCGTCAGGGCACCGGGCAGCGGTGACGACACGATCGTGGAGCTGGTACGGCGGGCCAGGCCGTGGGAGCGGGTCCGGGTGGTCACCGCGGACCGGGGCCTCAAGGAACGCGTGACCGCGCTCGGCGCGGAAACCTCCGGCCCGAAGTGGCTGCTCTCGCAGCTGTAGCGGGGTGGCTGCCAGCCGATCTCCCCGCTAGAGGTGCGTGACGCCGCGCTCCTCCTCCAGTACGGCGGCGGCCACCAGGTCACCGACGCGGGGGAACGCCTCGTGGGCACGGGCCGCACTCACGACATCCGCCCATATATCCCCCGCCGCCCGATAAATCCGGGAAGCCGGAGCGTTCCCCACCTCAGCCAGGAAGTCGCTGAACAACGGCCGGGACGCCGCCGGAGCCGTGTACTCCTCGTCCAGGCACACGGCCAGCCGATCCAGCGCCACCGCCGGATCCGGGAACCTCCTGGCCCACCCCTGCTTGGTCGTCGTGTCCCGGAGCTGCTCGGCCAGCTTCCGCATCCCCGACAGCCCGAAGTTGACGTCGAAGTTGTTGCCCAGCACCGGCCCGGTCAGCCGTGCCGCCGTCTCCTTGACCGCCCCGGCCACGTCAGGCCACCCGCCGGCGTCTCCAAGGATCTCGATGAGCTGGTGCTTCTCCTTCTTGGCCCCCGACCAGGCGGCCAGGAACGCCTCCAACGGCAGAGACCCCTGGTCGAGCTCCACCAGATCACCGGAAATCCCCAGGACGGCCACGTCGACGGGCTCCGGGAAGGGGAAGTCCGGCCGCCACGGCAGCCGGTGCCGGTCCACCCGGCAGATCACCAGGTGCCCCGCCTCCAGCGCCGCCCGCAGAGTGCGCTCGGCCACCTTGACCGAGCCCGTCCGCCGGAACTCGTGCGGCACGCCGGCCCGATCCAGCGCCCGCGCGACCATCGGCTCGGGATGCGCCTGCGCGATCACCGACAGGTGCGCCGGCTGCCCCGTGTACTCGAACACGAAGTACATGAAGCCGATCCCGCCGCCCAGCCCGAACCACATGGCCTCGGACAGCTCCCCGCCGACCACACGGCGCAGGAGAGCGGATTCGTGATGGACGGTCATGGTGACCTCACCGGGTAGAAGACGGCCTTGAGACCGGTGACCTCGAGCACGCGCTGCAGGATCCCGTGGACACCGGACAACCGCATCGTCCCACCCAGCGTGCTGAGCCGGCGATGGTGCTCCACCAGCACCCATAACCCGCTGGAGTCGCAGAAGTCGAGCGCCGTCACATCGACCACGAGCTCGTGGGGACCTGCCGTCGCGAGCTCCACCAGAAGCCCTCTCAGCCGAGGGGCTGTCAGCTTGTCGAGATCCCCTTCGAGCCGCACCAGCACGGCTTTGCCAGCGTGTTCGACCTCAACCTTGAGATCCACCTCCCGAACGTACCCCGAGCACCGGGACCGGAACAGCCGCTAAGGTGGTGTGCGCACTGGAGGGTTCGCATAGTGGACGAGTGCAGCCGCCTTGAAAGCGGCCAGGCCAGCGATGGTCTCGTGGGTTCGAATCCCACACCCTCCGCCAACCACCCAGGTCACCTGCCCGGCGGCGAGCTTGGCGTCGGTTCGGAGCAACCGGATCCGGGCGATCGCCGGCAGGACCAGCGCCTGGAGCCGGTCCGCCTCCGCGCGTTCCCCGCGACCGCGATCACGCTCGCGAGGAAGGCGTTCACGTCCGCTCAGAAGGAGTTCGAGGGCTGCGCGGGCCCGGCGAAGCCGTCGCCGATGCAGGCCGCGAGCTGGAGGTAGGACTCCCTGGTCGCCTCCTGCAGCCGGTCCAGGTCGATCTCGGCGCCCTCCTCGAGGTGCGGGTCGTACGGCACGCGGATCACCGCCCGGCACCGGGCGGCGAAGTGGGCCTCCAGCTTCTTGATGTCCACCGCCGACTTCGAGCGCGGCCGTACGCTGCACAGCACCACGGTGGCCTCCCTGACCAAGTTGCCGTAGTGGTGCGCCTCCAGCCAGTCGAGCGTCGCCGAGGCCGCCCTGGCGCCGTCCACGGAGGGCGAGCTGACCAGCACGATCTGGTCGGCCAGGCCCAGGACGCCGCCCATGGCCGAGTGGAGCAGGCCGGTGCCGCAGTCGGTGATGCAGATCGAGTAGAAGTTCTCCAGCACCTGGGCGGCGGCCTGGTAGTCCTCGCCGGAGAACGCCTCGGAGACCGACGGGTCACGGTCGGAGGCCAGCACCTCCAGCCGCGAGGGCGCCTGCGAGGTGAAGGCCCTGATGTCCACGTACCTCTTGACCTGGGCGCGCTCGTTCAGCAGGTCGCGCACGGTCGCCGAGGTCTCCAGCTCCAGCTTGTCGGACAGGGTGCCGCGGTCGGGGTTGGCGTCCACGGCGATCACCCGGTCGCCGCGCACCTGCGCCAGCGTCGCGCCGAGCCCGACCGTGGTCGTGGTCTTGCCGACCCCGCCCTTGAGGCTGAGTACGGCGACGCGGTGGTGACCGGTGGCGACCGGCGTCCTGGCCCGGTTGAGCAGCTCGCGGCGGCGCCGTACCTCCGCGGGTTCGCCCGGCTTGATCCAGCCGCCCGACGCCTTGTACACCAGCCTGCGCCAGCCCTTCGACGGGGCGTTGCGGCGCCCGCGCAGCAGTGACTCGGGGTCGAGGCTGTCGGCGGTGGGCTTGCCGCTGACCGGCGGGCGGGGTGGGGCGGTGAAGACCGGAATGGGCGCGGCCGACCTGCGACGCGGCCGCTCGGCCGGGGCGGGCTCGGTGTACGCCGGTGCGGGGGCGGGCGGGGGCTCGGGGTCGGTGAAGGCGTCCTTGGCGAACGGACGCTCGTCGCCAAAAGCACCTGAAGCACCCGAAGCACCTGAAGTACCCGAAGCACCTGAGCCGCCCGTGCGCTCACCCAGCGGACGCTCGCTGAAGGCGCCCTCCCCGAAGGGACGCTCGGCGAAGGGGCGCTCACCCAGCGGACGCTCATCGGCCGCCCGATCCCCGGTGCCACGATCCGGGGCCCCACGATCGGCAACTCCCCGACCGGCAGGCCCGCGCTCAGCGGCCGCGCGCTCGGCGGTTCCGCGCTCGGCGACCCCACGATCGGCGACCCCGCGCTCGGCGGTCCCGCGATCGGTGGGCTCGTGCTCGGGGGCAGGCCCCGTGCCGGGCCCGTAAGCACGCTTGGCCGCATCGTCGAACAGGTCGTTGCGCGGCTCCCAGTCCGGCTTGAACGCCTCGAACCGCTTCTGCAGCCGCTCCTCCTCGTCATCCGCCCCGGCCGCCGGCGGCGCCTCTGCCACGGGCCCGAAGGGTGCCTCGGGCAGGTCGATGGTCTGCGAAAAGTCGCTGCTCTTGGGCAGGTCGAACGCGGACCGCGACCACTCGGCCGGCTTCGGCCAGGCGTTGTCCGGCTCGGTGTCGGCCTCGACGTACTCCCCCTTGGGGGCGGGCTTGGGCGTCTCGTCGGGGATCGGCGGGAGCTTGAAGGCGGCGTCGGTGTCGTCCGGCCGCGGCAGCGGCTTGAGCGGGGCCAGGAAGCTCTCGGCCTCGTCGTCGTCACCGGAGGGCGCCGGAGGCTCGGTGGTGGCCTCTTCGCCCAGCCATTCGGCGGCCTCGGTCTCGGTCGCGGGCAGTTCCTCCGCGGCGGCCGGGCCGTACACGGAGTCGACGGCGGCGCGGAACAGCGGCGGCGTGGGCGTCTCCTGGGCGGACGGCACCGACAGCCACGGGTCCTTCGGGTACGGCGAAGCCGCGGTCTCGGCGGTGGCGCTGACGCCTACCGGCGTCTCTTCCGTCTCCTTGATGGCGTCGAGCCAGGCCAGCTGCTCTTCTAGCGATTCTTCGCGATCGTGCCTTGCCACCGTGTTCCCCCTCGGGTGGGTCTAAAGGGGCAGCAAATACATTGCAGGTTAACGTCAAGAGTTCCCTCGGACGGCGGCAACCCTCAACTTCCCTGCCCGGCTAGGTTGGTGAGCATGCGAGCGATAGTGATCTCCAAGATCGGCGGGCCGGAGGTTCTGGAGTGGCGTGAGGTGCCCGATCTCCGTCCTGACCGGGGGGAAGTGCTCATCGACGTGGCCGCGTCCGCGGTCAACCGGGCTGACGTGCTGCAGCGTCTCGGCTTCTACAACCCTCCTCCAGGCGACTCGGCCTATCCGGGGCTCGAATGCTCCGGCGTGGTGGCCGAGGTGGGCGCTGACGTGGAGCACTTCAAGGTCGGCGACCGAGTCTGCGCGCTCCTGGGCGGCGGTGGATATGCCGAACAGGTGACAGTGCCGTGGCAGCAGGTGATGCCTGTGCCGGAGAACGTCTCCCTGGCCGCGGCGGCGGCGCTGCCCGAGGTGGTCTGCACGGTGTGGTCGAACGTGTTCATGACCGCCCGGCTGCGGCGTCAGGAGACGCTGCTGGTGCACGGCGGGGCCAGCGGCGTGGGGACGATGGCGATCCAGCTCGCGAAGGCGTTCGGCTCGCGGGTGATCGCGACGGCCGGGACGGCGGAGAAGCTGGAGCGGCTGCGGGAGCTGGGCGCCGACGAGGTCATCAACTACCGGGAAGAGGACTTCGCGGAGAAGGCGGAGGCCGACGTCATCCTGGACATCATGGGCGCAAAGTACCTGTCTAGAAATATCAAAGCTTTGCGGACGGGCGGGCGGCTCGTGGTGATCGGACTCCAGGGCGGCACCTCGGCCGAGCTCGACCTGCGCATGCTGCTCAACAAGCGCGCGGCGGTCCACGGCACCACCCTCCGCTCCCGGCCCGCGGACGAGAAGGGCGTCATCGTGCGCGGTGCCGTCGACAACGTGTGGCCGCTGCTCAGCGCCGGTGCGGTCAGCCCGGTGATCTACGCCGAGGTACCCCTGGCCGAGGCCGCCCGGGCGCACGAAATGCTCGATTCGGGGGAACACGTCGGCAAGATCCTGCTAGTACGGTGAGACCTATGAATGCTGAGGAGAACAACACCCCCCACATCGTGGTGGTCGGGCCCGACTTCCAGGGACAACAGGGCGACGGTGAGGAAGAGCGTTCGGTCGCGAGCCTGGTCGAGCAGCCCGCCAAGGTGATGCGCATCGGCAGCATGATCCGCCAGCTCCTCGAAGAGGTTCGCGCCGCTCCCCTCGACGAGGCCAGCCGCAAGCGGTTGAAGGAGATCCACCAGTCCTCCATAAAGGAGCTCGAGGACGGCCTCGCCCCGGAGCTGGTCGACGAGCTGGAGCGGTTGTCGCTGCCGTTCACCGACGACAACGGCGCCCCGCCCAGCGACGCCGAGTTGCGCATCGCCCACGCCCAGCTGGTCGGCTGGCTGGAGGGGCTGTTCCACGGCATCCAGACGACGTTGTTCGCCCAGCAGATGGCGGCCAGGGCCCAGCTGGAGCAGATGCGCAGGGCGCTGCCCGGGGTCCCGCAGGAGGGCCAGCAGCCCGGCGGCTCCGGCCCCTACCTGTAGAGCTCCTCGAGCACACGGGCCACGCCGTCGTCGTCGTTGGCCGCGGTCAGCTGACCGACGACGGCCAGGACGTCCGGATGGGCGTTGGCCACCGCGTACGACCTGCCCGCCCAGGCGAGCATGGGCAGGTCGTTCGGCATGTCACCGAACGCCACCGCCTCCTCGGGCCCGATGCCGTGCCGCGCGGCCAGCCCGGCCAGCGCGGTGGCCTTCGTGATGCCGTGGGCGCTCATCTCGATCAGCGCCCGGCCGCTGGAGTACGTGGCGGTCACCAGATGCCCCACGAGGTCGTGCACGATGCCGTGCAGCCCGCCGGCGTCCATCTCCTGATGCAGGGCGAGCAGCTTGGCGCACGGCCGCGCGACGAGCGCGCCCGGGGCGACTCCCGATCCCACGCCCGCTCGGCGGTCCAGCCCACCGAGCCGGAAATCTGACTCGTGCGCAAAACCGCCTTCGTACTCGACCGAAAAGGCCAGTCCGGGGATGTTCGCTCTTAGCTGATCCACGACCTCGGCCACCACCTCGGCCTGGATGAGGTGAGATTCAACAATCTGTTCGGTGTGAAGATCGTAGACGAGTGCTCCGTTTGCGCAGATCGCCAAACCGCGGTGCCCGATGGCCTCGGCCACCTCCCGCATCCACCGAGGCGGCCGTCCCGTGACGAGGACCAGCACCGCTCCGGATTTTTCCACTCTGGCGAAGGCCGCGGCGGTGCGCGACGAGACGGATCCGTCGGAGCGCAAGGCGGTCCCATCCAGGTCCGTTGCCACAAGGCGAGGGCTGTTCATAACGGGTTCCAGTTTGCCCGGTGATGCCGTCCACCAGAAATCTTCCTAGGGACGGGAACACCAAGGGTGCGGAATGGTGTTAGATGAGGTGGCGTTGTATTAGCTGATCCCGTAGTGAAAACCAGCATGACTTTGTCTGAGCCACCCCGGGTTGCTGCTGTACGACACACCGGGACCCACGAGGTGTGGGTCCCATAGATTCACATCCTGAGGGAGAGCTTTTATGGCTCAGGGAACCGTCAAGTGGTTCAACGCTGAAAAGGGCTTCGGCTTCATCGCTCCGGACGGCGGTGCACCGGACGTGTTCGTGCACTTCTCCGAGATCCAGGGCAACGGCTACCGCAGCCTCGAAGACGGCCAGCGGGTCGAGTTCGAGATCACGCAGGGCCAGAAGGGGCCGCAGGCCTCTGCAGTCCGCGCCATCTGACCTGTAGTTAGCGAGATAGGGCGGGGTTCGCTTCCAGCGGACCTCGTCCTTTTGCTGTCCCGGGCGTCCTGCGAGGGCCCGTTCACCGGTAGACCAGCCCCGACAGCCGCCAGGCCAGCGCCCGCTTGAAGGGCGGCAGCACGGCCAGCGCCCGGAGCACCACGTTCCTGACCGGCCGCAGGGCCCGGCTCATGTTGGCCAGCCTGGTGAGCCGCCCGGCGAAGGCCACCACCTGCTGCGCGACCGGACGCCGGCCCGCGGCGTAGGCGTCCAGCGGCACCTCGTCCCCTGTCGCGAGCGTCTCGGCCAGCGCCTCCCCCAGGGCCACGGCGTCCTGGATCCCGGTGTTCATCCCCTGCCCGCCCGCCGGGCTGTGGACGTGCGCGGCGTCCCCGGCCAGCACCACGCGCCCGGCCCGGTAGGCGTCGGCCACCCGGTGGTGGACGCGGAACCGCGAGCCCCACACCACTTCGCTGACGACCGCCCGCTCGCGCTGCGGCCCGCGCTCGTCCAGCAGCCGCTGCACGTAGGCCACGTCCGGCTCCTGGGGCGCGTCGTCGACCGTGGCCACGATCCGGAAGCTCCCGTCGGGCAGCGGGGCCACCACGACCAGCCCGGCCGGGGCGAAGTAGAGGACCACCTCCTCGCGGGGCACGCCGCCGCTCAGCCGTACATCCGCCAGCGAGAACGACTCCGGGTAGGAGGCGCCGCTGAAGCCGATCCCGGCCTGCTCGCGGACCGTGCTGTGCATGCCGTCGGCGCCCACCACGTAGCGGGCCCGCACGACGGAGCCGTCGGTGAAGGTCGCGGTCGCGCCCTCGCCGTCCTGGGTGAGACCTTCGAGCGTGTACGGCCTGGCCACCCGGCCGCCCAGGGCGGTGAGGCGGTCGAGCAGGGTCCGCTCGGTCTCCGCCTGGGAGATCATCAGCGTGTAGGGGTAGTCCGTCGGCAGGTTCCCGAACGGCACCGGCACCAGCACGCGGTCGCGGTCCCTGATCGTGAAGCGCTTGGCGTGGATCCCGCGCCCGGCCAGCCGCTCGCTCACGCCCAGCGGCGCCAGCTGCTCCAGGGTGCGGGCGTGGACCACGGCGGCCCGCGAGGTGTTGTCGCCCGCGGCCTGGTTGTCCACGACGGTCACGTCGGCGCCCTTCTGCGCCAGGGAGATCGCCACGGTGAGGCCGGTGGGGCCGGCTCCGATGACCAGGACGTCGGTGGCGGTGGGGAGCATGTCGTTCTCCTCGTCTTCATGTCAACGCTTGTTGGCATCAGTGTGGTCCGAGTCCGCTGGCTATGTCAACACTTGTTGGCCTACAATCGTTGACATGAGAAGGAGCTCCGCGGACACCAAGGCGGTCATCCTGGCGGCGGCAAGGGAGCGGTTCGCCGCCGATGGCTACGAGAAGGCCACGATCCGGTCAATCGCCGGTGACGCCGGGATCGATCCGGCCATGGTGATGCGCTACTTCGGCAACAAGGAGAAGCTGTTCGCCGCCGCCGCCCAGATAGACCTGAAATTTCCGGACTTCGCCGCTGGGCCGCGCGACCAGATCGGCGTCGCCCTCGTCAGCCACTTCCTGGACCTCTGGGAGCACAACGAGGGCCTCCAGGTGCTCCTGCGCACCGGCGTGACCAACGAGGCGGCGGCCGAGCGCATGCGCTCCGTCTTCGCCACCCAGCTCGCCCCGGCCATCGCCACGCTGAGCGGGCCACAGGAGGCGCCCGCGCGGGCCGGCCTGGCGGCTGCCCAGATCCTGGGCCTGGCACTGGCCCGCTACATCCTGAAATTCCCCCCGATCGTGGCAATGTCCCGAGAAGACGTCATCGACTGGGTCGCCCCGACCGTCCAGCGCTACATCTGCGAGTGACGCATCACGCAATGATCACGAGTGGGACGCGAAATCCCCCACCCCCCGAACGCCGGCGAGCCTCCCCCCGTCGATGAAGACATGAGGTACGCGTGGCTGTGCCACCCCGCGACCGTGTTCGCGGCCCTGCTGTTGTTCGTCAACGACCATGTCCTCAAGCAGGCGTGGCCCGGGTTCGTCACCGGCAAACTGAGCGACGTCGCCGGACTCCTCGTCGCCCCCGCCCTGCTCTCCCTGCTCCTCCTGCGACGGGCCGACCTGACCGCCACCCTGCTCACCGGCACCCTGTTCACCCTCGCCAAAACCACCCAGACCGGCGCCGAAGCAGCCTCCCAAGCCTGGACCCTCATCGCCGGCCCCTCCCGCATCCTGGCCGACCCCACCGACCTCCTCGCCCTGCCCGCCCTCGCCCTCGCCTGGTGGATCAGAAACCACAGCCACCAGGTGAAACGCCGGTGGCAGATCGCGATCGGCGTCCCCCTCGCCGTCCTGGCCGTGGCCGCCACCGGCGCCGACGCCGGCCCGCCTAGGGCGAAGACCGTCCGTGTCGAGGCTGGCGCCTTCGTCGTCTACGACTCGGGCATGCCCGGCGAACTGCGCTCCACGGACGGCGGCCGCACCTGGGTGCCGTACGAACCCGGCAGCGAGCTCCCCACGCCTCACCCCTCCGCAAGCGGCGACCCCGCTCCGGAGCCCGCCGGCCAGCGCTCCGGTTGCGTGCCCAGGCAGCCGCAACGGTGCTACCAGCTACCAGGAGGCGCACTCAAGGTCCTGAAGTCCGACGACGCCGGGGTGACCTGGGCCACGGAATGGGAGATCTCCCCCGGCCGCATGGAAGTGCTGGAGCGTGCCTACGGCTCCCGCCCCGCCTCGCTCTCCTTGGCGGTCCAGGCCACGCCGCGCGGTCACGTGGTCGTCGTGGCCAACGGGCGGGACGGCATCGCCGTACGCGACGAGGACGGCACGTGGACCCGCTACGGCTACACCGGCGACGGCAGCGCCCTGCTCACCTCTCAGGCGACGTCACTGGACGGCGGCGACTACGTGGCGGAGGAACTGGCCGCCGGCGTGCTGGGCGGGCTGTTCGTCATCATCGCCGGGCTCACGATCGCCGCCCGCACGCGGGTCCTGCGCTGGCTGGTCCCGGGCATCGGCCTGGTGGGCGCGGTCTTCTCCCTGCCGACCTTCTACGCGTCCGGGGGTGTGCACCTCCTGCTGTGGCCGCTCGCCATCGGATCCCTGATCGGCGCCCTCATCGCCGCGGCCATCGCGGCCGGGGTGGCGAAGATCGGCGCCAGCGCCACGTGGCGCGTCCTGGGCGTCGGGGTGCTGGTGGCGCTCGGGATCACGCTGCCGTTCCGCGGCTGGAGCGTCGGCTGGCCGGACAGGTACGGCACCGCGCTCGGCCTGGCCGTCTTCTTCACCCTGACGATCACGGCACTGGGACTGACCTGGATCTGGAGCAGCACACGCCACCGGGACAGAGCATGAAATACGCCTGGTTGTGCCACCCGGCAACCTTGGCGGCCACCCTGGTACTGCTCGTCAACGACCATGTCCTCAAGCAGGCGTGGCCCGGGTTCGTCACCGGCAAACTGAGCGACGTCGCCGGACTCCTCGTCGCCCCCGCCCTGCTCTCCCTGCTCCTCCTGCGACGGGCCGACCTGACCGCCACCCTGCTCACCGGCACCCTGTTCACCCTCGCCAAAACCACCCAGACCGGCGCCGAAGCAGCCTCCCAAGCCTGGACCCTCATCGCCGGCCCCTCCCGCATCCTGGCCGACCCCACCGACCTCCTCGCCCTGCCCGCCCTCGCCCTCGCCTGGTGGATCAGAAACCACAGCCACCAGGTGACACGGCAGTGGCGGATCATGACAGGCGTGCCGCTGGCCGTACTGGCTGTGGGGGCGACCTCGCCCGTGCCCGGTCCGCCCAGTGCCGACGTCGTCTATGTCACCGACGGGCACGTGGTGGTCGAGGGGTACTTCACGACCGCCTCCTCGGCGGACGGCGGGCGGACCTGGGCCCTTGGGAGCGGCCCCGCGGCCAAGGCTCCCGGGAAGCCGCAGACCCTCGCCTGCGTCGCCCGGCGGTGCTACAGGATCGCGCCCGACCGGCTGAAGGTGCTCCAGTCCGACGACTCGGGCGCCACCTGGGCGACCTCCTGGGAGCTGTCACCGGGTCGCACGGAGTGGGTGCGCCGCGCCCTGGCCGACCCCGAGCACCCCACTCCCCGCCTGCGCTCGCACGCCCTCGCCGTCCAGGAACGGCCGGAGGGCCACGTCGTGGTCGTCGCCAACGGCCGGGACGGCGTCGCCGTACGCGACACCGCCGGAACATGGCGACGCCACGGCTTCACCCCCGACGGCGGGTTGTCCACGAGCGCGGCCTCCAGCGTGACCGGCATGGGCTTGCACATCGGCGACGAGCTGCGGGTGGCCGTCCTGGGCGGGTTCTGGATCCTGGTCGCCGGGCTCCTGCTGGCCATGCCCGGGCGCCGGCGGTCCGGCGTCCTGGTGCTCGGCTTGGCGCTGATCGGGGTGGTTCTGCTGCTGCCGTGGCGGTTCGAGGAGTGGTACGGCTACGACACCCTCATCCGCTCGGCCGACATGACCCAGGCGGCGTTCCAGGTCACCGGTGGCGTTCTCGTCCTCGGCACGCTGGTCAGCGTGCTGTCGGCGGCCCGGCGAGAGCGCCTCGGGGCTGAGGCGCTCCGGCGGGTGCTGTGGGTGGCCGTGCTGGTCACGGCCGGGCTCGCGCTGCCCTTCCACGGCTGGACCCTGGGCCGGCCCGACGACTACCGGACCGCGCTGGTCCTGGCCGCCCTCTACGGCCTCGGGACCGGCGCGGCCGGGCTGACGGTCATCCGGCGGAACGCCGCACCGGCTCCAGGACGTCCAGCCCCAGGTAGGGCCTGAGCGCCTTGGGCACCACCACCGAACCGTCGGCCTGCTGGTGGTTCTCCAGGATCGCGACGATCCAGCGGGTCGTGGCCAGGGTGCCGTTGAGCGTGGCCACGTGCTGCGGCTTGCCGTCCTTGTCCCGGAAGCGGACCGCCAGGCGGCGCGACTGGAACTCGGTGCAGTTGGAGGTCGAGGTCAGCTCGCGGTAGCGGCCCTGGGTCGGGATCCACGCCTCGCAGTCGAACTTGCGCGCCGCCGACATGCCCAGGTCGCCCGCCGCCGTGTCGATGATGCGGTAAGGGACCTCGATCTTGGCCAGCATGTCCTTCTCCCAGGCCAGCAGCCGCTGGTGCTCGGCCTCGGCGTCCTCCGGCCGGACATAGGAGAACATCTCCACCTTGTCGAACTGGTGCACCCGGATGATCCCACGCGTGTCCTTGCCATAGGACCCGGCCTCGCGCCGGAAGCACGACGACCACCCCGCGTACCGCAGCGGCAGCTCACCGGCGTCCAGGATCTCGTTGGCGTGGTACCCGGCCAGCGACACCTCGGACGTGCCCACGAGATAGAGGTCGTCGTCGGGCAGCCGGTAGATCTCCTTGTCGTGCGCGACGTGGAACCCGGTGCCCGCCATGGTCTCCGGCCGCACCAGCACGGGCGTGATCATCGGCACGAACCCGGCCTCGATCGCGTGCTGCATGCCCATGTTGAGCAGCGCGAGCTGAAGCCTGGCCCCGAGCCCCTTGAGGAAGAAGAACCGCGACCCCGAAACCTTGGCCCCGCGCTCCATGTCGATCGCGTCCAGGGCCTCGCCGAGCTCCAGATGGTCCTTGGGCTCGAAGTCGAACTGCCGCGGCTCCCCCACGGTCTCGAGCACGACGTAGTCGTCCTCGCCTCCGTGCGGCGCCGCCTCCTCGACGATGTTCGGCACCGAGTGGGCCAGCTCGTCCAGCTCCCCGCCGAGCTGCTCGGCCTCGGCCTCGGCCGCCTTGACCTGCGCGGCCAACTCCTTGGCCCGCTGGAGCAGCGCCTGCTTCTCCTCGCCCTGCGCCCGGGAGACGGACTTGCCCATGGACTTCTGCTCGGCCCGCATGGTCTCGAACGAGGTCAGCGCGGAGCGCCGGCGCTCGTCGAGGTCGAGCAGCTTGTCAACGATCGAGTCGTCCTCACCCCGGGCCCGCTGCGACGCACGCAGCCGCGCAGGATCCTCACGAAGCATCCGCAGGTCAATCACACGCCAAGGCTACCCGTATCAGCAGACGAATCGTTTTGACTTTTCCAGACCCCCCGCCGCCGATCCACTCGCCGCCGATCCACTCGCCGCCGATCCGCGGGCCGCCGTTGTGGGTGTGCCTGGTTACGGCAGGCCGCCCCCACGCCACCCGCCGCCGTGGGCGGGCGCCGATCGTGGGGGTCGCTTCTCACGTCGGACACATGCCCCACCGCAACGGCCCACCTTGACCCCGCACCGTGGCCCCATCTTGCCCACCGCTGAAGGCGCCGAAGCCCACGGAACACCAGTGCTCCCGGCGCCGCCTGGCGGGGAGGCGTTGGCCATGGCGGGGAGGCGTTGGCCATGGCGGGGAGGCGTTGGCCGGGGTCAACGCGGGCCGTGACGGCGGGGACCACGTCCGACGTGAGAAGCGATCCCCCCGATCGGCGGAAACCAGCGTCGGCGGGTGGCGTGGGGGCGGCCTGCCGTAAGAGAAGCACTCGACGCGAGGTGGCCGGCCGTAAGAGAACCCCATAACGCTCCGCTGCGCTGCGCTACGCTACGGCTGGCCCTGGCGGATGCGGGTGAGCCAGTCGGTGGCCTCTGTGAACGCGCCGTCGGTTGTGGCCGGTTTGATCTGGGGTGAAACTCCGTCCGCCCGCGGATAGCTGCCCAGGAAGCGCACCTCCCCGCAGATCCGGTGCAGCCCCGAGATGGCCTCTCCCACGCGGGCGTCGGCCACGTGCCCCTCGAAGTCGAAGTGGAAGAAGTAGCGCCCGATCCCGTCGCCGGTGGGGCGGGATTCGATGCGGGTCAGGTTCACCCCGCGCACCGAGAACTCCGTCAGCATCTCCAGCAGCGCGCCCGGGTGGTCGTCGGCCAGGAACACGACCAGGGTGGTGCGGTCGGAGCCGGTGGGTTCGGGCAGCGGGCCGGGGCGGGACACGCGGACGAAGCGGGTCATCGTGTCGGTGCGGTCGCCGATGTTGGCGGCGATTTCCACCAGGCCGTAGTGTTCGCCGGCGATGCGGGCGGCGATCGCGGCGTCGTACGGCGAGCCGGGCAGCGAGACTTCCTGGGCCGCGGCGGCTGTGGACGGCGCGGAGACCACCACGGCGTCGGGGAGTTCGCGGTTGACGAAGCCGCGGCACTGGGTGATGGCGGCCGGGTGGGAGTAGACGCGCTTGATGTGCACCAGCTCGGTGTCCGGGCGGGCGAGCAGCGAGAAGCGCACGGGCAGCAGCAGCTCGGCGGTGATCAGCAGCGGCTCGCCCCAGGCGAACTCGTCGAGGGTGGTGGTGATGCCGCCTTCGAGGGAGTTTTCCAGGGGCACGACCGCGCCGTCGGCCTCACCGGACCGGACGGCGTTCAGGGCGGCACCGACGGTGGCGCAGGGCAGGCGTTCGGCGCCGGGCTCCATGAGCCGCAGGGCTTCCTCGGTGAAGGTGCCCTCAGGTCCGAGATAGGCGAGTCTGGGCATGCTTCCAGGGTAACCAGGTCAGCGGCGTGCCACCTGCGGTTCGATCTCGGGGCCGAGTCCGAGTCTGGCGGCGCGCACCGCCTCCTCCTCTTCGGGGGACAGCGGGGTCTGGCCTTTGCCGCCCACGACCGGGCGTACGTAGGTGCGGGTTTCCGAGCGGCCGTTGATCGAGGTGAGGACGAGGCCGTCGCCCAGTGCGTTGATCATGGCGATGGAGAAGGACAGGCGGCCGGTCATCTCCTCGAGGGCGTCGTAGCGGTAGACGGCGACGTCGCGGATGGCCTTGAGGTCGCCGCCGGTGGTGCTGCTGACGGCGGCCTGCCGGGCGAGCATCTGCTGGCAGTCCTGGACGGCCAGCCTGGCCTGTTTGAGGGCGACGTAGCCGATGACGACCCCGCTGACGCCGGCGAGGACACCGATCATGACCCATACGGTAACGAGCACAACACCCAGGGTAATCAGTTGGTCAAGGTCGTGCGGCGTTTGGGCAACCATGAGGCCAGAAGCCAGACGAGCACGATGGCGCCGAGCCCGTAGCCGTTCTGCACGATCTTGCCGAGCACCGGGCTGATCACCGGGATCTCCAGGGCCTTCAGCGACACCCCCCACCAGGGGATCGGCACGACATAGTACAGCCAGACCCCGGCCGCGACCCACAGCCTGACCCGGTCGCGGGCGTCGCCGACGACGGCGCCGAGGACCACGACGACCCAGGCCAGGTGGTGGATCCAGGCCACGGGCGAGAGCAGCACCGCCATCAGGCCGACGAGGGCGACCGCGGTGACGTGGTCCTTCGCCTGGTAGGCCCGGTAGGCGCCGCGGAAGCCGTACCAGCCGATGGCCGCGACGATCGCCAGCCAGAGCGCGGACGTCAGCAGGTCCGGGAGATACAGGCGGATGAGCATGCCGCGCACCGACTGGTTGGTGGTCGCGGCGTTGGCGCCGAGGCGGTTGGGGTCGAGCAGGGCCTCGAACCAGAAGGCGAAGGCGTCCTGCGGGATGACGGCGAACGGCAGCAGGGTGAGCGCGGCGGTGACCGTGACGGCCATCCAGAACGTCCGCCACTGCCGGGTGACCAGCAGGTAGATGAGGAAGACGCCGGGCGTCAGTTTGACCGCGGTGGCCAGGCCGATGAGGAAGCCACGCGGCCATCGGGGCTTGACCGCCAGGATGTCGGCCACGCACAACGCCACGAGCAGGATGTCCACCTGCCCGAAGCGCACCTGGTCCCGGATGGGCATGAGGTAGGTGCAGCAGACCATGGCCAGCGCGAACAGCAGCGGCTTCCTGTCCACCGCCGCCTGCCGGAAGGAGAACCAGACGGCCACGGCCAGCGCCGCGAAGACGCCGATCGTCCACACCCATTGGGCGGTGGTCCACGACATGACCGCCAGCGGCATCGCCAGCAGCCCGGCGATCGGCGGGTAGGTGAACGGCAGCAGTTGCGGCGCCGGGGTGAAGTAGTCGTAGAGCGGCCGTCCTTCGCGCAGCACCTGCCCGCCGGAGCGGTAGACGTCGAGGTCGACCAGCCGCTGGTCGTCCGGGTTGGTCAGCCAGAACTCGACCAGCGGCCACGCCGCCAGCGCGACGATCGCCGCCGCCAGCAGCCACGCCTGCCATTGCCGCTTGCCACCTGTCACGGTCTGGCACAGTACCGTGGCTGCAGTCGATCGAGGACGGGGGTTGCGTTGATGGCTCGTCGGTTCCTGGCCGTTCTCCTGCTGGGCGTGGTGCTGGCGGGCGTCCTCGGTTCCGGTACGGCTGCCGCCGCGCCGCGTGGCCGGGTGGTCCTGATCGGCGTGCCCGGTCTGGAGTGGGGTGACCTGGACGCCGCCACCACCCCCAACCTGTGGACGCTGGTGGGCCGGGGTGGTTCGGCGTCGATGTCCACCCGGGCGGTGCCCCCGCCGGATCGGGGCATCACGTGCCCGGTCGCGGGGTGGCTGACGGTGTCGGCGGGGCAACGTGCCGGTACGGCGGGGCGGGGTTGTGCCCCGGTTCCGGTGCCGGTCGACGGCCGGGTGCCCGGCTGGGAGGCGCTGGCGGCGCGCCAGGCCACGACGGGGTTCTCCGCTTCGCTGGGGACGCTGGGGCAGCTCGTGACGGACGCCGGCGGGCAGGTGGCGGCGGTGGGTCCGGGTGCCGCGCTGGCCGCGGCGGACAAAGGCGGACGGGTCGCGAAATATGCCGAAGAGGTGGAGGCTCTGGGTGACCTGACCCCCTACTCCCTTGTCGTGGCGGGGATCGAGGACCTGGCCACCGCCTGGACCCGGCAGCCGCTGGACGAGTACGGCGTGCCCGCCTCGCTGCCCGCCGAGCTCAGGAAGGCCGCCGTCGCCGCCGCCGACCGCCGGGCCGGCAGCGTGCTGGCTCGTGTCCCGCAGGGCACCACGGTCCTCGTGGGCGGCATTTCCGATACCTCCCCGGCCGCGCACCTCCACGTGGCGATCGCCTCCGGCCCTTCACCGGACGGCCCGCCGTACCGGACGGGGCTTCTCACGGCGAACTCCACCCGCCAGGACGCGCTCGTCACGATCACCGACCTGACCGCCACCGCCATCGCCGCCCTCGGCCTGCAGGCGCCTCGCGGGGTCGTCGGCCGGGCCTGGACCGACGACGGCGCCGGGCCCGCGAGCACCGGCGAGAAGGTCGCCGAACTGGCCGGCGAGGACCTGGCCAGCCAGGTGCTGCGGGACGTGAGGGGGCCGTTCTTCGCCGTTCTCGTGGTGGCGCAGCTGCTGTTCTACCTGTTCGCCGCCCTCGCTCTGCGGCGCCGCCGCTCGACGGGTGACGCCGCCACCTCGCGGCTGCTGGTCGTGGTCCAGGTGGTGTCGGTGTTGTCCGGGTCCATCGCGGTCTCGACGTTCCTGGCGCAGCTCGTTCCGTGGTGGAGCCTTCCGGCGCCGATGCTGGCGCTGATCGGCACCATCCTGGGCGCGGCGGGCCTGATCACCGCCCTGGCGTTCGCCGGGCCGTGGCGGTCCGCGGTGCTCGGGCCCCTGACGGTCGTGGCCGGCGTCACCTCGATCGCGTTGCTCGTCGACGTCATGACCGGCTCCCGCCTCCAGGTCAACGCGGTCAGCGGGTACGAACCGGTCACCGGCGGCCGCTTCTACGGCTACAGCAACATCGCCTTCGCCATCCAGTCCACCGGCACGATCCTGGCGTTGTCCGGGGTCGCCTGGGCGCTTCGGGCACGCGCCTGGGCCATGCTGGCGGTGTGCGCGGCGTATGGGCTGTTCGCGGTCTTCGCAGACGGCTGGCCCGCCTGGGGCGCGGACTTCGGCGGCGTTCCCGCGTTCGTGATCGGCCTGGCCGTCTTCCTCATCCTGCTGTCGGGCCGCCGGGTCTCGGTGGTCAAGCTGGTCGCCGTCGGCGCCGTGGGCGCGCTGCTGATCGGCGCGATCGCGGTCTTCGACTGGCTGCGCCCGGCGGCGCAGCGCACCCATCTGGGGAACTTCGTGCAGCAGATCCTGGACGGGCAGGCGTGGACCGTCGTCGCCAGGAAGTTCGGCGCCATGGTCGGCGTGACGGTCGGCAACTGGTCGCTGACCCTGCTCTCGCTGGTGGCGCTGGCCTTCCTGTTCCTCGTGCTGGACCGGCCCTCCCGCTGGGGCGCCTCCGCGCTGGGGGCGGCCTACCGGCTGACGCCGCCTCTGCGCGCGGGCCTGTTCGGCGCGCTGACCACCGCGTTCATCGGCTTCCTGATCAACGACTCGGGCATCGCGATCCCGGCCATGGCGCTCACGGTCGCGGTGCCGCTGGTCGTGGCCGCCTCCGTGCGCGCGCTGCAGTTGTCCACGCCCAACCGGCCAGACCCAGCGTCAGCGCCAGCAGCGCCCATGGCGCCACCTGCTGCCTGACCACGAGCCGCAGCCACTCCAGATCGAGCGGCTGCATCTCCACCCGCGCCGGCAGATAGGCCAGCGACAACACGATCAGATGCCCCGCGGCGAACCTGTCCACCGCCGAGGCCCCCGCCAGCGCCAGCATCGCGAAGGCCAGCCCGTCGTACCACGGCAGAATGTACGGCGTGGCGAACACGTAGGCCACCGCGAGCACGGCCGCCACGGCCAGGGCGTCCCGCTCCGGCAGCGCCCGGAACATCACCCACGCCAGCAGCACCAGCACGAGCACCGACCCGATCTGGATCTCGGCCCGATAGGCGCTGCCGACGCCCACGACGCTCTGCAGGAACCCCTGGAACGACTTCCAGAACGAGGCGTGCGCGACCGCCTTGCTGGTCCTGGTCACCGGGCCCAGCGCCGCGGGCCCGGCCAGGGCGTACCCGGCGGCCACCACGGCCACGGCGACCCCCGCCATGACCGCCAGCCGACCCGGCCGCCGCCGCAGCTCCCAGGCGGGCCCGAGCGCCACGAGCCCGGCGTTGAGCTTGACCGCCACCCCGAGCCCCAGCAGCGCCCCGGATCCCGCGGGACGCCCTCTGGCCAGCAGGGCGGCGACCATGCAGGCGATGGCCAGCGTGTCGATGTGCATCCCGGCGACGAGCTGGTAGATCAGCAGCGGGTTGGCCGTCCACAACAACGCCGCCCGCAGCCGCCGCGCCGGGTCGTCACGGGTGAACCGGTCGAGGAGCAGCCCGGTGCCGGCGAACGCCGCGGCGTTGACCAGCGCCAGCACGAGAATCGTCACCCGGAGCGAGTCGCCGCCGATCCAGCTCGCCAGCGCCTGCACCGCGGTGGCCACCGGCCCGTAGACGCTGGCCTCCTCCCGCCACGGCGCCTCGACGGCCGCGGCGATCGGGTCGCCCGGCAGGTCCGCGGCGCCGTGGGTGTAGGGGTTGAGGCCGAGGGTGACCATACGGCCGTACGCCGCGTAGTTGAGGTGGTCGGCCGAGCCCGAGGGGGGCAGGAAGGCCAGCACGGCCGCCGCCGTACCACCGAAGGCGACCAGGGCCCGCGCGCCCGCCCGGGAGCCGAGCACGAGCCCGCCCAGCAGCCCGAGACCGCCCAGCACGATCGCGGCCGCGGCCAGCCCGACCGCCAGGTGGGGGGACACCCCCGCCGAGGGGCCGCCCAGAGCGGGCACGACGGCCGACGGCCCGAGCAGCCCGATCACGATGGTGAGCAGGACCGACAACACGCTCGCCGCGGTGGACGCCACCGCGCCCGGGGTCCTGCTCTGGGAAGTCACCCGCAAATTTCAGCACACCTGACGAAAGTCGGGGGCATCGGCTGCCGAACGGGCGATCCGGGGAGACCTGCCGGATTTCTACGTTTTAGCCATGGCAATCACCGCGCTGACCAGCGCCCTCATCATCTCTCTCACCGGCGGCGCGGGACTCACCACCGAGACCGTCGACACCTACGTCAAGGGCTACGTGGAGCGCACCGGCCTGCCCGGCGCGATGGTCACCGTCACCAAGGGCGACAAGGTCATCCTCGCCTCCGGTTACGGCCACACCTCGGACGGCACGGCGATCACCGCGGACACCCCGATGCCGCTGGCCTCGCTGTCCAAGTCGTTCACCGCGCTGGCGGTCATGGACCTGGCCGAAGCGGGCAAGGTCGAGCTGGACGCCCCGGTCAGGCGGTACCTGCCGGAGTTCACGATGGCCGACCCGCGAGCCGCGAAGATCACGGTCAGGCAGTTGCTCAACCAGACCTCGGGCATGTCCGACCGCAGCTTCCCCGAGCTGCGCCTCGACGCCCCCGCCACGCTCAAGGACTCGGTCGCGATGCTGCGCACCGCCGGCCTCAGCGCGGAGCCGGGCAGCACGATGTACTACCACAACCCCAATTACTTCATCCTGGCCCGCCTGGTCGAGTCCGTGAGCGGCAAGCCGTTCGACCGGCAGCTGGCCGACGGCGTCTTGCGCCCGCTCGGCATGACCGCCACCACCACCGTCGACACCAGCCGCGAGCTGCCCGGCACCGCCGAGGGCTACGTGCGCGCCTACGGCCAGGTGGTCAGGCGCGCGCACCCCACGTGGTTCGTCAACGGCAGCCACGGCGTGGTCTCCACGGCGAACGACATGGCCCGCTGGCTCACCGCCCAGAACGGCTCGGCGCCCTCGGTCAAGGCCACCCACCAGCCCTCCGGCGTCGGCGCCTACGCCATGGGCTGGTACACCGGCAAGACCCCCGGCGGCGCCCCCATGCTCAGGCACACCGGCTGGCTGCTGACCCACAACTCCGCCCAGATCGTGCTCCCCGGCAGCGGGTACGGCATCGCCGTCGTCACCAACACCGGCATGATGTCCGGCGACGACGCCGCCATCCTCGCCGAGGGCCTCGTCGACGTCCTCGAAGGCCGCCCCGACCAGCAGGGTGCCCCCTTCACCGACTCCGCCGACCTGTACCTCGCCGGATTCACCCTGCTCACCCTGGCCCTGGGCGGCCTCGGCCTCTACCGCGCGCGCACCTGGGCCCGCCGTCGCGCCGGCCGCTCCTTCTGGCGAGTCACGGTACGGCTGGCGCCGTACGCGCTGCCGGTGGCCTTGTTCGCCGGGCTGGCGGAGCTGTTCGGCCTGCTGATGAACCGCTCCGGCACGCTGGCCCAGATCTCCTACGCCTGGCCCGCGCTGTTCGTCTGGCTGGGCACGGCGGCGCTGGTGAGCGTGGCGGTGGCCGCGACCCGGATCGTCCACCTGGTGCGCGCCCGCTAGTCGCGGGGGATGGCCTCGATGCGGGCCATGTGCTCCTCGCCCCAATCCCCGAGCGGCATCAGCGCGGCGAGCAGGGAGGAGCCGAAATCGGTCAGCGAATATTCGACCCTGGGCGGGATCTGGTGGAAGTCCTCACGGGACACCAGGCCCGCCTTGTCCATTTCCCGTAGCTGCAGGGTGAGGATGCGCTCGCTGATGCCGGGCACCTCGCGACGCAGCTCCCCGAACCGCCGCGGGCCGTCATACAGGCCCCACAGGATGAGGACCTTCCACTTGCCGCCCATCACGTCCATGGCAGCGTCGAGACCGCAGGTGTAGCGCGACTTCTTCACACTAACAAAATAGTGGGTACTTGATGAAATGTGCGCTTCCTCGACAGCATGGTCGCATGACACCAGTAACGATCATCGGCCTGGGCGCCATCGGAACCGCCCTGGCCAAGGCATATGTCGCCGCCGGGCACCCGACGACCGTGTGGAACCGCTCCGCCTCCCGGCCCACGCCGCCGGGGGCCGTACGGATGGATCGCATCGAGGACGCGGTGGCCGCCGGCGACCTGGTCATCGCGATCCTGACCACCTTCGAGGCCGCCAGGCAGGCGCTGGAACCGGCGGCGGGCGCGCTGGCCGGCCGTACGTTGATCACGTTGAACACCGGGACCCCGGCCGGGGCGCGGGAGACGGCGGCGTGGGCGGCCGAGCGCGGCGCGGACTTCCTGGCCGGCGCGGTCAAGAACGTGCCGTCGAACGTGGGCCTGCCGGACACGCTGTTGTACTACAGCGGCCCCCGGGCGCTTTTCGACCGGCACCAGGAGACGCTGCAGGTCATGGGCGGCGACACCGTGCACCTCGGTGAGGAGCCGGATCTGTCCGCGTTGTACGAGCTGGCGGTGGGCGGCACGCTGCTGCCGACCATCCTCGGCTTCCTGCAGGGCGCGGCGCTGGTCAGCGCACGGGGACTGCCCGCCGCCTCACTGGTGCGGTACGAGGCGAAGTGGCTGGAGATGATCATCCAGTTGCTGCCCTCGCTGGCCGCGGCCGTGGACACGGGCGACTACGCCAACCCGGAGTCCTCGCTCGGGATCTTCCACGAGGGCATCCCCTACGACCACGAGATCGGCAGGGAGGGCGGCCTGGACGTGTCCTGGCACGAGCCCATGCACGACCTCCTGCGCCGCGCGGTCGCCGAGGGACGAGCCGACCAGAGCATCGCCTCCCTGGTCGAACTCCTCCGCAAGCCCTGACCGTAAACCGGTTGGCGCGACCGGAACCCCGAGTTTTAGGGGCCGGAACCGGGTTAACGTGTCGGCCGTTTGGGGAGGGCGCCCCTGATCGCCGGCTCCCGCGCCACCAGCGCGCGCGCCACGTCCCGCAACTGCTTGGCGCGGTGCAGCTGGGCGCGCCAGTCGTTGCCCGTGGCCCGATGGACCATCTCGACCTCGACCTCACACACCCGGAACCCCTTGCGCAGCAGGTCGATCGTCAGCCCGGTCTCCACGCCGAAGCCATGGGCCAGCGGCCGGGCCGCCTCGAACGCCGCCCGCGTCAGGCACCGCTGCCCGTTGAGCGGCTGCGTCGCCTCGAACCCGGTGGCCCGGCGGATGCCGTCGCGGGCCACGCGCACCACGATGCCGTGGCCGCCCAGCTTCACCCGCGTGGCGAAGACCGCGATCGCCATGTCCGCCTTGCCCGCGCGCACCGGCTCGACCAGGGCCGCCGCCGTACGCGCGGACTCCCCCAGATCGGCGTCGAGAAACAGCAGGTGACGCGGCGTGTCGCCGTCGAGGAGACGGACCGCTTCCGAGCCCGTCTCCATGGCGGCGGCCTTGCCCCGGTTACGGCTGTGGCGCACCACGCGCGCACCCGCCGCACGGGCCACCCGGCCCGTCTGATCGGTCGAGCCGTCGTCGACGACCACCACGAGATCGACCCCGGGCAGATCCAGGGCCGCCTTCACGGTCGCGCCGATGCGGTCGGCCTCGTTCCTGGCCGGAATCACCACCGCGGTGTCGGGCGTCATGACCCCTCGGAGATCAGAAACTCCCCGGGCACCTCGTCATGCACGGTGAACACCGAATCAAGCCCGGTGACCTGCAGAATCTTGCGTACGGCAGGGCGCGGCGCAGCCACGTCGAGCCGGCCGCCCTGCTCCTTGACGCGTTTGAGGGCCGACAGCAGCACGTTCATCCCGGTGGAGTCACAGAACTCCACGAGGGACATGTCGATGACCACGCGTTTGGGCCCGTCCTGCAGAAGTTTGGTGAACTCCTGCTGCAGGCGGGGCGCCGTATAGAGGTCGATTTCACCGGCGATCGCCACGAGTGCATGGCCGGCATGTGATCGAGTCGAGACCTTGAGCTCCACATGGGCAGGCTAGCGGGGCGAAGCCCTCTGGTCACGTTCTCACGCCGATAGGGGAACGCCGGGTTTTTGTCTCGCGTTTGGGCTCCACGAAAACGGAGAGTACGCGAAGCTTGACACTGTGACACCGGCAAGTGCCGGAAAGGGGGGTAGCCCGGGCCCTCCTGTCCACATCACCGCATCACAGAAGGACATGGGCCCGAGCGTTCAGATGAAGACACATCATTCCGAAGATCCCCAGCGTCGGCGTGTGCGCGAGATGCTGGAAGCCATCCTCACCAGCACCGAGAAGGCCAGCTCCTGGCACGACGAGGCGGGACGCCTGCGCACCCTGCTGAACAACGACGGGTACGTCCCCGTCCGCGCCCGCCTGGCCAGCGAGGACCTCGACTTCCTCGGCATGGCCAGGGACAACATGCTCACCTTCGCCGAGCTGGGCCTGCGCCTGCTCGACCTCCACCAGCCCCGGGACGCCGGGGGCATCACCAGCGACACAGCACACCCGATCCTGCGCTGCCGAAGCTGCATGTGGCGCTGGCCCTGCCCAACCTTTCGGGCTATGTCCGAATCCTTTGGGGCAACTCCGGCGGCTCCGGTCCGCGTCTGACAGGCATGGCCCTCCCCCTTGAGGCGCTGCGCGCCTGGAGGGCCCGACCTAAGTGGGGGGCCGAGCCCCCCACAACCCCCAGCCGGGGCTCGTGATGAACGCATCACCGTCGATGACCGGCGCCTCTGGCCCGGATGAACGACGCGGCCTAGCGTCGAGGTCGTGATGGCGCTGCGACGGGTGGCTGTGGTGGTAGGCGTGGTCATGCTGGCGGGGATGCCGGTTGTCCCGGCCCGGGCCGAGGTTTCCTACTTCTGCTTGTCGGTGTCGAGATTTCCGCCGATCGGGCAGGCGTACGAGGTGCATGGGCTGCTGTGTCATGGTTCGGGAACCACCGACGTGACCATCGCGGGCGGCGGCACACCGGTCACACACTTCTGCCGCGCCGCCACGCTCACGGGAAGCACCCTGAAGGGCACCGACTGCCGCCAGGCGGACTCCTAGCGCCTAGACCTCGTCAGGGCTGAGGGCGTCGAGGATCAAGGACAGGCCGCGCTCGAACGCGTCGGTGTAGTCGTAGTCCGGTTGAAGCGCCTGCGCGGTGACGACCTCCATGAGGTGGGGATAGGCGCCGGCCGGCAGGTCGCCGGCGATGCCCGCCGTGACCTCGTCGAATTCGGCGCTGCTGGTGAACGGCAGGCTCAGTTCCTGCAAGACGAACCCGTACACATAGCTGTCGATCACCAGGAGGGCATGGGCTGCCCCGGTGACGGAGAAGCCGGCCGTACGCAAGATGCCCAGGACGGTGTCGTGGTGGCGCAGGGTCGCGGGGCCGGGGCGGGTGCGCGAGTCCATCAGGCCGACGGCCCAGGGGTGACGGCGAAGCGCCGCGCGTGCCGAGGCCGCCCGCTCACGCATGGCCGGCTTCCAGTCGGCGGCGGCCGGTAGGGCGATCTCGGCGAACACGGCGTCGACCATTCCGTCGAGGATGCCTTCGCGGCCGTTGACGTGGTTGTAGAGCGACATCGCCTCGACGCCCAGCTCGGCCGCGACGGCCCGCATGGTGACCCCGGCCTGCCCCTTCGCGTCGGCCAGCCCCATCGCGGCGGCGACCACGCGCTCGCGGCTGAGCGGCTCCCGCTCCGATCTGGCGCGTCGGCCGGTGCTGCGCTCGGGCATGGTGCTCCTCCTGCTGCCGCTTGACGGACTTACAGTGTAAGCGTACGTTACTTACAACGTAAGTCTCGCAGGAGGACGCATGGGAAGCACGAACCAGATACGCAAGGTCTGCATCATCGGCGCCTCGGGCAAGCTCGGGCAGTACATGGTCCGGCACGCCCTGGAGCGCGGCTACGAAGTCGTCGGAGTGTGCCGCGAACGCAGCGTCCCCAAGCTCGCCGAGTTCGCCGACCGGATCACGATCGTCCCCGGCCCCACCAACGACCGCGACGTCATCCGCCAAGCGGTCGCCGGATGCGACGGCGTGCTGACCGTGCTGGTCCCCTGGGGCGTCCAGCAGTACTCCTCAGGTACGGCACAGGCCGTACTCGACCACGCCGAACCCCACGCGCGCCTGATCTTCTCCTGCGGCTGGCACATCACCCGCGACGGCAAGGACCAGTACTCCTGGAAGTTCAAGACCGCCCTCCAACTCGCCACCCGCCTGGGCCGCCTCCTGCGCGCCGTCGAAATCGACGACCAGGTGGAAGCCTGCCGGCGCATCTTCGCCAGCAACCGGCTGTGGACCGTCGTCCGCGGCAGCGACCTCGAGGAGGGCGAGAGCCAGGGCCTGCCCGAATGGAGCCACCACATCGGCGACCCGATCCTCGCCAGCAACCTGACCCGGCGCGTGGACTTCGCCCTGTTCATGATCGAAGCCCTCACCGACGACCTGCTCATCCAGGAAGCCCCGGCCATCGTCGGCCGCCTCACCACCAGCGCCCAAGCCCACGCCTGACCCGGCCAGCGAGACCACTCGAACTCGGGCCGCAACCGGCTCAAACAGCGCCTCGGCCGCCTGGTCGTCGGCGGGGTGACGGGGGTCTTCCAGACGGGCCGCGCCGGTCTACATACCGATCAAGGGGGTCATGCGGTGCGTTCCTTCGCGGGACCGCGTCTCCCGGCTGACTGCTTTGAGGTCGGGCCGCCAGCCGGGCCTCTGCGGGCGCGCTCAGCGCCCGTCGAGCTTGGCTTGCTCCTCCAGCCGTGGTTTTAGCCCCGACAGATCGGGGGCCAAGAGCACCAGAAGCACGCCGCGCCGGTAGTCCTCATCGGACAGGATCTGGTGACGGCGTGTGGCGGCTACGCCCCGAGCCAGGTCGGGGAAGAACTCCCACACACCCCCGTACCTGGCTTGCAACTCCGTGAGCGTCATCCGGCTCTCAGCTCCGCATGCGGCGGCATCAGCTTGGCCACCTGTTCGGGCTCGCCCAGGGGGACTATGCGGACCACCGTGGGATCTGTCGGCAGCGACACCAGGAAAGCCCCCGAACGCGCCCTCACGGTCACCTCGGCGACCTTGGTCCCGTCCGGCCCGTACACCAGCAGTTCGGGAGTCATCGGCCGGACCTCGCCTTCCCCGCCGCCGCGCCTGCCGTGGCTGTGCAAGCACAGGCTGACCCGAGACACCCACCGTGTATCCAGCCCGAGAGCGGTGAGAAGGTCTCGCACCTTGGCCAAGTCGGCCTCATACCGCTCGGCGAGGCGGTCGGAGAGAACTTCTGGATTGTCCTTGCTCTGCGCTGGGTTCTGTGTGGGGGCCATGCTTCGACGGTAGGAGCGGCTGCGAGCCTGACTCAATGAGTTTGCAGCAGATTGCGTGAGGTCAGTCTCCGCGTACCCGCTCCAGGGCATGGCCTATGAGCGAGCGGGCTTGCGCGCCATACACTGCGAGCCCGCTAAGGCCATGGAACGCCTTAGCGTACAGAGCAACCTCACGGGGTTGAGTTATGGCTAGTTCGGCCGAAATGGCTTCAACATGGATCATCCGCTCATCGAACATGATGAATTGGTTCGATGGCACTTCATAGGGGGCGTCAGACGGGATGATTCCTAGGCGGACCCGCGCTAGGGATGAGACGGCAAGAAGGCGGTCTAGTTGGCCGATCATCACCTCTGGGCCGCCTACCATGGTTCGTAGCGCCTGCTCGGCCATGATGATGTGAAACCGATGGTCGCCTTTATAGAGAATTTGCTGCCTCTCCATTCTCGCGGAGACGCCTGCATCGAGATCGTCGGGAATGTCGTAGAAGCCAATCACTTTGGACATGACCGCCGACGCGTATTCAGCAGTGTGCAAGATGCCTGGAATGAGCACAGGCTCATACCACCGAAACAGCTTCGTCTCGGCCTCAAGTCGTATAGATGCCTCTTGCCGCTTCCTTGTTCCCGTCTGAAGGTTGCGACGCCACTCGATATACATCGTTTCAATGTTCCGGACCGTGGCTATCAGATCGGGGACCTGGTCCAGTGCGGAACAGAGCTGACACCAGTGCTGTATATCGGTTTCCGAGGGCGCCTGCTTGCCATATTCGATCCTTGACACCTTGGAGCTGTGCCAACCGGCTAGCTCAGCTAGCTGCTTGCCGGTCAGCTCCGCATCCTTGCGGAGGTCGCGGAGCCTATGGCCGAGGGCTTCCCTCGCCTGATGAATAGTACTCGACAAGGAACACGCTCACCCGGCAACGTACTCGGAGTGCGGAATCGCCAAATTCCACGTGTCCTGCTGGGCCTTCCTGCAGAGGGAGACCAGCTCGGCATAGCGCGCCTCTACGCCACCAACAAATGCCCCATCCGTCTCGAAAACGGTGAAGACAAGTCGTTCTTCATCAAAAAGCCAGAAGTCATCTGCCGGCAGGGGCACTTCACTCACCAAACCACGAGGAAGCCAACGAATATCCTCTCCGGCTTCGATGTTCAACGGGGCAACCGTCAGACCCCAGCGCGTGTAGTCGGTGTGTGGTTGCGAGACGATACGCACCCGATTGATCCGCCGATTTGGTGTAGTGATCTCGCGAACAAGCTTCAGCCAGGGCCGATGCCAAGCGAAATCATCAGATTCCCCATCGAGAAAGAGCTTGAAGGGCCCTCTTTCTTCCGGGGTGTTGTACGAGTCATGCAGCTCCAGATGGAACGCGGTCCGCTTGAAATTGCGGAAGAGATTCTCGAACTCTTCACCCCTCAGCAGTTCCATACGGGTTGTCCTTCGGTAGGTGCTTCATGAGCCTTTTCGGGACCGCCATGATGATCTCATGGTCTGGGAAGTCGAACTGGGCCAGGATCTCAGGGTCGGTGATCTTCCATCCCTGAAGGAGGTAGATCTCCTCATCATTCATGGTCTCGTCCGTGTCGTACAGGGTGGGAGACCCTCCGCCCTGGGTCGCCTTGCCGAGGAACCGTACTCGCATGTCTGAGCCTCCTAGAATCGGATTGCAGACGATTGTGCGACGTCCTGGCGATCGTCGGTCGAATGTGCGCAAACGTCAACCCCCTCAAGAGGCTTGGCCGGCACACTGCCGACGAACGACCGTGAGCAACGGCAAACACTAGGAAGCCCCCGACTCACGGTGTAGGCCGTGGGCTGGGGCGATGTCCCTTTTTTGTGACCTGGTGAGGGACTCCATGCCACGCGGAGAGCGTGTCGTTGGTGTCGGAGTAGCTCCAGTTCGCCCCCGGCTCGCACCGAACCTGCTCCTCCGGCAGCCTCGCCCGGGCGCCATGACCGCCACCGGCCGCAATGCCCGCGGCACCTGGATTCCGCCTCTCCCCGGCACCGCTCGGGGGTCCGGGGGCGGGGCCCCCGGCTGGGGGTCGTGGGTGGCTTGGCCCCCCGCTCAGGACAGCCCGACCCCACCAGGCGCGTAGCGCCCGAAGGGGAGGACCTTGCCTTTCAGGGGTGTCAGCCGGAAGCCAGGGGAAGGCGGATTTCGAAGCGGCATCCCGGCCCCGAGTTCACCACCCCGATCTCCCCGTCATGGGCCTCCACGATGCCCTGGGCGATCGCCAGCCCCAGCCCCGCCCCGCCGTCCGCCGACGGCGTCCTGGCAGCCTCTCCACGAAAGGCCACGTCGAAGACCCGGTCCAGGTCGGCCGCCGGAATCCCGCCGCACGCGTCGGCCACCGCCAGGTACGCCATCCCGCCCGACACCCCCGTGCTCACCGTCACGGTCCCGTCAGCCGGTGTGTGCCGGATGGCGTTGACCACCAGGTTCGCCAACGCCCTCCCCAGCGCCCCCGCGTCAGCCTCGACCGGCACCGCACCAGGCACCGGCACCGCACCAGCCAGCCGTACCCCCTTGGCCGCAGCCACCGCCTCAACCCCCGCCAGCGTGTCCGCCACCAGGTCGGCCAGCCCGATGTGGCTCCGGCTCAGCCGCAACCCCCCGGCATGAATCCTGGACAGCTCAAACAGATCGTCCACCATCGCCGACAACCGCTCGACCTCATGCCGGATCCGGCTCACATACCGAAGATCGGTGACAACCCCGTCCTCCAGCGCCTCAGCCATGGCCCGCATCCCGGCGAGCGGAGTCCGCAGGTCGTGGCTCACCCACGCGACCAGTTCCCGCCGCGCCCCCTCCAGCGCACGTTCGCGCGCGTATGCCTCTTCCAGCGTGTTGGCGATGATCTGCAGCTCACTGGGCAATCCCTGCGGCGCCACGAACGGCACGGACCGTACGGCGTCCACCAGCCGCCGGCTCTCCCCCACCACCCTCCGCGACACCACCGCTGCCACGCACAGCCCGACCAGCGCCCCGACGGCCACGACGCCCAGCACCACGAACCGCGCCGACCCCTCCAGCACCATCTGCAGGGTGATCGCGGCAACTCCGGCGAGCGTCGCGGCCACCGCCGCCACGACGACGACCGCCATCAGCGCCCCGATGGACTGTGTCCGCCGCCATCGCGACACCCAGATCCCGGCCAGGGCCACCAGCACCCCGAGCCCGGCGGCCGCGATCAGTCCGAGCCCGGTCATGTCAACGGCTCATACCTATACCCGACCCCCCACACGGTGACGATCCGCTGCGGCGCGGTGGGATCGGGCTCGACCTTCTCCCGCAGCCGCCGCACGTGCACCGTCACCGTCGAGGAGTCCCCGAACGACCACCCCCACACCTGGTCCAGCAGTTGCGCCCGGCTGAACGCCTGCCGGGGATTGCGCAGCAGATAGGCCAGAAGGTCGAATTCCCGGGCGGTCAGCAGAATCTCCCGCTCGCCCAGCCGTACCTCATGAGCGCCCACGTCCACGACGAGGTCGCCGTCACGCAGCACCCCGGTGCCCGCCGTGCCGGTGGCCCCGCGCGCCCGCCGCAGCACCGAGCGCACCCGCAGCGCCAGCTCGCGCGGGCTGAACGGCTTGGTCACGTAGTCGTCGGCCCCGGTCTCCAGGCCGACCACGCGGTCGATCTCCTCGCCGAGCGCCGTCAGCATGATCACCGGCACCGGCCAGCGCTCTCTGAGCTTGCGGCACACCTGCAAGCCGTCGATCTTGGGCAGCATCAGGTCGAGGACCATCAGGTCGGGCGGCGTGGCCAGCGCGCGGCGCAGCGCCTCGGCGCCGTCGCCGACGCATTCGACCTGGTGACCGTCGCGCTCGAGGTACCGGGCGACGACCTCGGCCACCGTGGGGTCGTCGTCGACCACCAGGATGCGGGTGTTCACCCCTTCACGGTACGGCGGGGCGGTACGCAAACGATATGAACGTCACAGAGCCGTAAGACGGCGGGAGGACGTACCGTGGTTCGCATGGGTCGCATTGTCGCGATGGCACTGGGCACGGTCGCCGCTGCCTTTGTGCTGTTCAACTTCATCCTCCCGATGGTCACGGTGCTGTTCAAGGTCGCCCTGGTCATCGGTGTCATCGCCCTGGTCGTCTTCATCGCCGTCCGGGTGATCAGCGGGTCGCCCTCCAGGTGACCGTCCTTTTCGATCCCGCCTGGCTGGTGGCGCTGGCCACGCTGGCGAGTGTCGGCATCCTGCTGCTGGCCGCTTGGGCCGCCAGGTTGCTGCCCGCCCGTGAGAGCGACGCGCCGAGCTTCCCGCTGCGTTACGCCCGCCGTACGGCTTTCGTACGGCAGCGCGATCCCGACGCCGCCGGCCGGGCCCGACCGAGAGCCCCATCACCGAGCCCCGCTGTTCGTTAGGCGGGGCTCGTTTTCACGCGAGCCCTTGGATTCCTCGAAGGAAAGGGCTCATGTTCGACTCTCTGGTCTCGTTCGTCATCGGCACGGCGGGCGGCAATGCCGCGCTCGCGATCGTGCTGTTCACCGTCACCGTGCGTATCCTGCTGCTGCCTTTGGGCGTCAAGCAGGCCCGGGCCGTCAAGATCCGCGAACGGCTGGCGCCCAAGTTGCAGGAGTTGCAGAAGCGCCACGCGCGTGACCCGGAGCGGCTGGGCAAGGAGATGAATGCGCTCTACGCCAAGGAAGGCACCACCCCGTTCGGGGGCATGTGGCCGGCTCTGGCGCAGATGCCGTTCCTGTGGCTGATGTACAACGTGGCCACGCACCCGACCGCGCTGGCCGGGCACACCCTTTTCGGCGCCCCCCTGGGGCACCAGGTCGCCACGCTGGTAGCGAATTACGGTCTGATCAGTTGGCCGGTTTCGGTCTTTGCCTTGGTGATCTTGCTGATCGCCCTCGTCGCCTGGCTCACGGCACGCAAGATGGAGGGACCGGCCTGGCTCAAGGCCGTCCCGTTCGTCTCCGCGCTGTTCGCCCTCGCGCTGCCCCTGGCCGCCGGCCTGTACGTGCTCGTCTCCACGGCGTGGACCGCCGGGGAGCGAGCCGTACTGGCTAGCCGACCTCTCTGAGTGTGGGCACCTGCCCGTTCGCGACGCCGTTCGGAGCGGGCAGGATCGCCCACACCGTGGTGATGTCCCCGTCGTGCCGAACGCCCCAGCTTTCCGCTACGTATTCGACGATGCCCAGGCCACGGCCACCGAGCGAGGAAAGCGTCGGCCGGCCCGCCCGCGGCTCGGTGGCCGCCCCGCCGTCGCTCACCGCGACTTCGATATGATCATCGCTCTGCAACCAGGCCACCCTGACCATGCCGGAAGGCAGGGGGTGTGCATGCCTCAGAGCGTTGCTCAGCAGCTCACTCACGACCAGGACCGCGTCGTCGATGGCATGATCGAAGACGCCACTCGCCTGCAGGTCAGTGCTCAGACGCTGGCGGGCGACGGCGACGCTGGACGGTGCGTAAGGCAACAGCACCACGCTCGACACGCGCACCTCCCCGCTCCCAGTTCCCCCCGAGGGAACACTCCCCGGTACGACCGAAATGCCCCGTTACCCAGTCCCAGAAACCGCATCTCGATCACAGCTTGTACACATTGGACGATAGATCAGCGCATCCGTTACCGCCCCGTTACCGCTACGGTGTGTCGGATCCGATAGTGGAAGCCCGGCCCAGCGCCAGCCGGATCCTGGTGCCCCCACCCGGCCGGGGATGCGCGCTCACCTCCCCGCCCTGGGCCCTGGCCAGACTGCGCACGATGTACAGCCCGAGCCCCACCCCGCCGAACCTGCGCCGGTCCCCGCTGTCCACCTGGACGAACCTCTCGAAGATCCGCTCACGGTGTTCGGCGGCGATGCCCACGCCCTCGTCGTCCACCACCACGACGACCTTGTCATCTTCCGCCCACGCCTCAACGGTGATCAATCCCCCCTTAGGTGAGTATTTGAAGGCGTTTTCCAGCAACTGCCCCAGGATGATGTCGGTGGCCAGCGCGTCCCCCCGCACGAACGGCAGCGTCCCGGGGATGACCACCTCGACGCTGTGCCGATCGGAGAGCACCGGCAGCCCCAGCGTCGCCGCCCGCACCCGCTCGGCCAGGTCGAACGCCTCCATGCGCACGGCCAGCTCGTCGGCCCCGGCCCGCGAGCCGAGCAGCAGGTGATCGATGAGCTGACCGAGCGACCTGGCCCGCTCCGCGATCGTGTGCACCGCCGAGCGCCGCTCGGCATCACCCAGCTTGTCCCAGCGCGCGTCCAGCGTGCTGGCGAACCCGCCCACGATCGTGATCGGGGTACGCAGCTCGTGGCTGGTCATGGCCAGGAAGAGATCCTTGGCCTCCTCGAGTTCCTTGGCCGTGGTCACGTCACGGAAGTCGACGACGACCTCGCCCGTCTCCTCGATGCGCGCGCTGACCACGTCCAGCCAGCGGCCGGTCTCCATCTGGAAGGTGAGCTTCTCCCCCGGCTGCGGCAGGGGGAAGGGCGGCGGCCCGCCCAGCACCGCCTCGGCGCTGTAGGCGGTCAGCTCCGCCGCCGCCGGATTCCACTGCAGCACCCGCCCGTCCTCGTCGAGTACGGCGATGCCGTCGGCACTGGCGTCGAAGACGGCGCGCTCGTGCGCCCGCTGGCGAACCGCGTCCTGGTAGGCCATCGCGTTGCCGACCGCGATCCCGGCGTGCCCGGCCAGCAGCTCGAGGAGTTCCAGCTCCACGTGCCCGGCCTTGCGGTTGGCGAAGAGCGCGTAAAGCGCCCCGTACGGCCGGCCGCCCACCGCCGCCACGCCCAGCGCGATCGTGTGCAGACCCGGCAGCTGGGCCCACACCAGGTCGCCGAGCCCGTGGGATTCCAGCATGACGGTCTTGCCGGTGCGTAAGAGCTTGCCGACCAGGCTGTTGCGGATCTCGGAGGTGGTGTCCTTGAGCGACTCGGGCAGCTGGTGGACGCTGACCAGGCGCAGCCGTTCACCCTCAATGAGCACGAACCCGCCCGCGTCGGCGCCGGTCAGCTCGGTGAGGCTGGCCGCGATGCGATCGAGTACGGCGGGCAGATCCAGCTCGGCGTTGATGTCGCCCACCACGTCGGTGAGCCGGCGCACCAGCCGTTCCCTGCGCGCCACGCGCAGCCGGGCGTCCTCGTCCTGCTGGGTCAGGTGGTACATGCTGACGTAGCCGACCACCGAGTTGCCCTGCAGCAGCGGGCTGGTGTCGACGCGCACGTCGAGCAGGGTGCCGTCACGGCGGAACCGTTTGGTCCGCAGCGAGACCTGCCCGCCGGTGCGCACGCGTTCGAGCACCGCGTTGTGCTCGGCGCTCAGCTCGGCCGGCACGATCGGCGCCCTGCGCCCCAGCACGTCCCCGGCCGCCCACCCGAACATCCGCTCCGCCGCGGGGTTCCAGGCCAGCACGGTCTGGTCCCGGTCGAGCGCGACGACGGCGTTGGGGGAGCTGGCGAGCACCGCCGATGCGAGATCGTCGTCACTTCCGGCCCGCATGTCTCCCACACCTCCATACTGCCCGTGGCGGGCTGCTCCCGTCGGCCGATCCGTCCGATACGCTGCGATCACAGGTTCCCAGGTGGCGAAGTGGGTGAGGGTATGTCGAGCGCTGACCTCGATGCCCTGCTGCGCGCGACCTCCAGTACATACCGCAGCGAAGAACCGCCGGACGTCGCCTTCGGCCGCTACGACGGCGCGGTCGGCAGGCTCATCCTCGCGGTGACCGCCCGCGGGGTCGTGGCCTGCAGTTTCGACGACGAGGACGTGGTCTACGAGCAGGTCTCCCGGCAGCTCGGCACCTTCATCGGCCCCGACGCGGCCCGCCTCGACCCGGTGCGCCGCGAGCTCGACGCCTACTTCTCCGGCCGCCTGCGCACGTTCACCACGCCCGTCGACCTGGCGCTGGCCTCCGCGTTCGCCAGGACGGTCCTGCAGAAGATGATGGCCGTGCCGTACGGGACGACCACGACCTACGGCGAGATCGCCGAGCGCATCGGGCGGCCGCGCGCGCTGCGGGCGGTCGGCAACGCGCTCGCCGGGAACCCCGTCTGCGTGATCGTCCCGTGTCACCGGATCGTGCAGAGCGACGGCGAGCTCGGCGGCTACGCCGGGGGCGTGGCCGCCAAGCAGCACCTGCTCACCGTCGAGAGCCGGTCCGCGCGCCGCTGAGCAGCCCGATCAGCAGCGTCACCACCGCCGCGACGATGGCGCCGCCGAGCGCGCCGTTCATCCACGGCTGGCGTACGGCTTCGCGCAGCGGCTTCCAGAGGTTGTCCCAGGCGGGGACGGTCACCGAGCTCGTCGTCACCCAGTAGGCGGCGAACCCGAGCGCCCAGGGCAGCAGCATCGCCCAGCGGGCCGGGGCGTCCTCGCCGGTGTTCCATCGGTTCCGGCCGCCGAGCACGAAGTAGTCCACGGCCAGCACGGCGAACATGGGCACGAAGACCGCGCCGATCAGCCCCAGAAACGCGCCGTAGGAGGTGACGTCCACGGCCAGCGCGATGGCGATCGTGAGCACGCCGATGGCCGCGGAGATGACCCGCCGGTCCACCCGCGGCATGAGGTTCTGCAGCGAGACCGTCGTGGAGTAGACGTTGGCGAACGACTGGTCGGTCTCACGCAGCACCAGGATGCCGAAGAACAGCGCGCCCACCGGCGCCGCCACGAACGGCCCGAACACGGCCGTGGGGTTGGCCGTGACCGCCGCCGCGCCGGCCAGCGCCACCGCGTACACGCCGAGCCCCAGGCAGGCGACCTGGGCCAGCGTGTACCCGCCGACCACGCCGGTGAAGGCGGCCTTGCTGGAGCGGGAGTGCCGGGCGAAGTCCGCGGCCAGGGGCACCCACGAGACCGACAGCGCGATCACGTAGTCGACGGCCGGTGCGAAGGCGCTCCAGTCGCCGCCGGTCTGCGGCTGCGCCTTGCTCAGGAAGTCCACGGCGAACCAGATGAGCGAGATGATCACGGCGATCGTGACGTACCTGCGCAGCAGCCGGATCGCGCCCAGCGGCCAGACCGTCAGCGCCGTGGTCACGACTCCCGCCACGATCACCCAGACCGCGTACGGCACCGCCGTACCGAAGATCGCCATGGCGCCGTGGGAGATGACCCAGAGCTCGAAGGCGCCCCAGCCGATCATCTGGACGATGTTGAGCACGCTCGGGATGTAGGACAGCCTGGCCCCGAACAGCCCGCGCAGCAGCACCATCGCCGGTTTGCCCGTCTGGGTGCCGGGGATGGCCGACAGTCCCACCATGGCGGTGCCGATCAGGCTGCCGACCACGGTGGCGGTGAGCGCGGCCGCCAGGCTCAGCGGCGCGTCGCCCAGCGGGTTGAGCAGCAGCAGCGCGCCGGAGAAGCCCAGCAGGCTGACCGCGAGGTTGGCCCAGAGCGCGCCCTGGTCGAGCACGCCGAGGGTCTTGGGCGTGGCACCGTCGAGGGTGAGGGCCACTTCTGAGTGATGTGCTTCATCGACGACACGCGTCATCGCGAACGCTCCCTACGCCGGCATTACCCGGTCAGGTTCAGGCGGTCGGCGACGGCACGTGGTCGCCCTCTCAGCCTGGTGGCCCCAAGCTCCCGCGTTGACATGGCGAACAAAGCCGGGACTCGCCCGGCTTGCGCCCCCATGATGCACTACGCATCCAGGTCATTTCCAGACGGGTCGGTATCCACCCGCAAGCCTTTCCCCACCTACGCGAAGACCGGGACTTAAGCGGCACGATCAGAGCAACTTGCCCGTGAAGGTTTTGGTGTTGTTGCACAGGTCGCCGACAAAAAAGCAGCGCCGCGCCTTGATCACTACCGTGTCGGCGCCCTTCGCGGCGGCGACGGAGAAGCCGAAATCCCTGCTGCCCTTCTTCCGGCCCGCCTCCACGCGGCCGCCGGCGCCGCCGACCCCCTTGCCCGCCTTGGAGAAGCTGACCTCGACGACCGCCGTCCACAGATCCGACTTGATGTCGTTCACCGTGCCCGAGGCGGCGGCGTAGCCGTCACCGCACACTTTCCACATGTATTTGACATAGCCGTGCTTGGTGTTGAGCCATCCCCCGCCGCCGGAGCAGCCCCCCGCGGCGGCTGTCGCCGGGGCGGGAGCCAGCGCGATGAGAGCGACGGCGGTGGCGGCGAGGGTCTTTAATCCGGAGATCTTTCGCATGATCGGCAGTTTAGGAACACCGCTTGCAACCCACTGTCAGCCGCAGCCGGGTTCGGAAGGGTGACGAAGGCTCGCGGAAACTCTACGGTTGAGGCATGACACGAGGAGCGCGGCCGGCATTGCTCGCCGCCGTGCTCGCGATCTCCCTGACCGGCTTTCCTCCGGAGAACCCGCCCGCAGAGGCTGCCGCCACCGGCCAGCATGGCTGGTGGCCGTGCGACAAGCAGATGGGCAGTCAGCTGCAGGCGAAGTTCCCCGATGAGTTCGCCGGATCGGAACGAGCAGCAGACGGGTCCGGTGTCTGGTTCGGGTTCAAGGGCGAGGTGCCGCCAGAAGCCATCGCGATGGCGAAGACGCTCCCGGTCCGGGTGGCCTTCACCGGCGGGCTCGGATACACCGAAGAAGAGCTGGCCGCCGCCCGCGACGTCGTTCACCAGGCCGTGCTCGCCCAGCCCGACACGGTGAACGCGGCCTCCGCCTACGACGTCAAGACCGGCACCGTTCAGACCTGGGTCGAGACGACGATCCCGCCGGAGGCCGCGGCCGAGCGCGCCGCGAAGGTGGCGCGGATCAACGCCATCAGCACCTCTGGTCCGCCGGGCATCCGGATCCGGGCGGTTCTGGTCGGGAACATCGAGGTCACCCCGCAGGACAGGACATCCGCGGCGATCTCACGGTGAAGCGGCTGGGACAATGGAGGCATGACCGTTCCTGAGATCGAGGCCAAGGACGTGCCGGCGGACGCCTACCTGCTCGACGTGCGCGAGCCGGGCGAGTGGCTGGCGGGACACGCTCCCGAGGCCGTGCACATTCCCATGGGCGAGCTGCAGGCCCGCCTCGACGAGGTGCCCGCGGCGCGGACCGTCTACGTGGTGTGCCGGGTGGGCGGCCGGTCGGCGCACGCCGCGGCGTGGCTCAACCACGTCGGGCGCGACGCCGTCAACGTGGGTGGCGGAATGCAGTCGTGGGAGGCGGCCAGGCGGCCGATGGTGAGCGAGACCGGGCAGGACCCGTTCGTGGCATAACCAGGGGCGTAACCAGGTCCGCAACCAGAGGCGTAACCAGGTCCGATGGCCGCCAGCGCCGGCCGGAGGCGGTGGGCGAGCATCGGAGCATGGAATTTCAGATCAGCGCGATTGACCCGGCGGTGGTGCGGGAGCTGCTGAAGGCCGACGACGCCGGGCGGGCCCCGCGGGTGAGCGTGGACGAGACGGGCGGGGCGCCGGTGCGGTGCTGCCTGCGCAAGGCGGCGGCGGGCGAGCGGATCGCCCTGGTGTCCTACGCGCCGCTGCGACGGTGGGCGGCCGCGACCGGAGCGGACCCCGGAGCCTACGACGAGCAGGGGCCGATCTTCCTCCACGCCGATCCCTGCCCGGGGCGCGCCGAGGACGGCTGGCCCGCGGCGCACACCTCCCCCCGCGTGCTGCGGGCCTACTCCGCCGACGGCCGCATCCACGGCGGCCGGGTGCTGCCCGAGGGAGCCGATCCCGAGGTGGCGCTGAAGGAGGTCTTCGCCGACCCCGAGGTGGCCGTCGTGCACGTGCGGGCGATCGAGTACGGCTGCTTCCACTTCGAGGCGGCCCGCCCGGCCCTCACTTGAGCAGCCGCGACAGGCGGCGGTCGGCCAGCGGCTTGCCGCCCGTCTGGCAGGTCGGGCAGTACTGCAGCGCGGAGTCGGCGAACGACACCTCGCGAATCGTGTCACCGCACACGTCACAGGGCTGACCGGCGCGGTTGTGCACCCGGAGGCCGGACTTCTTCTCCGCCTTCAGGTCCTTGGCGGCCAGGCCCCTGGCGCGTTCGACCGCGTCGCGCAGCGTGGTGACGATCGCCTCGTGCAGATCGTCCACCTGCGCGTCGGTCAGCGTCGCCGCGATCTTGAACGGGGACATCTTGGCCACGTGCAGCACCTCGTCGGAGTAGGCGTTGCCGATGCCGGCGATCACCTTCTGGTCGCGCAGCAACCCCTTGATCTGGGTACGGCTGCCGCCCACGATGCCCTTCAGCACCTCGGCGGTGAACGAGTCGGCCAGCGGATCGGGCCCGAGCGCGGCGATGCCCGGCACGCTGTCCGGATCCTTCGTCACGTAGACGGCCAGCCGCTTCTGGGTGCCCGCCTCGGTCAGTTCGAAGCCGGGGGCCAGGCCCTCCTCGTCCGGCGCCAGCCGTACGCGGACGGCGAGCGGGCCCTTGCCCGGGCGCACGGGCTTGGCGCCGGACAGGTCGTCCTTCCAGCGCAGCCAGCCGGCCCGGGCCAGGTGGATGATCAGGTGCAGGCCGTCGCAGTCGAGGTCGAGGAACTTGCCGTGCCGGGCCACGCCGGTCACGGTGAGCCCGCCGAGCGCGCTGATCGGCGGGTCGAAGGTCTTGAGCGCCTGGAAGGCGACCACGTCGACGGCCAGGATCGTGCGCCCCACCGCCCGCTCGCGCAGGAACTCGGCGAGCGACGCCACTTCCGGAAGTTCGGGCATGCATCCAGATTATGGTCCACAGCCTGTGGAAAACACGGACGCTAGGGTCAAGGTATGAACGTGACGATCGCGGAGGAAGTCCTTCTCCTCGCCCTCGGCGAAGAAGACGGCCGGCAGCTCATCCCCAGCATGCAGCTGGACTCTGCCCTGGGCGGCGCGATCCTCGCCGAGCTGGCCGTCAAGGAGCGGCTGACGCTCACCGGCAAGAAGGTCACCGTCGTGAACAGCGCCCCGCTGGGGGACGACGAACTGGACGCGGTGCTCACCCGCATCGCCGGGGACGGCAAAGAGCGCCGGCCCGAGTGGTGGGTGCAGAAGCTCTACTCCGGCAAGCTCCGCAAGCGCCTTCTCGAACGGCTGGCCGCCCGCGGCACCCTCACCGAGCAGCGGGCCAAGGTGCTCGGCCTCTTCCCCACGACCCGCTGGCCGGAGGCGGACGGCAGCGTCGAGGCCGAGGTGCGCGCCCGCGTGGCCGCCGCGCTGGCCGGGAGCGACCCGGACGCGGCGACAGCCGTACTGGTCGCGGTGCTGCATGCCGCCAAGCTGGACCGCAAGGCGTTCCCCGGCGCCGACCCCAAGCGCGTCAAGGAGATCGCCGAGGGCCAGTGGGCGGGTGACGCCGTGGCCAAGCTGATCAGCACGATCAACTCGGCCATCATGGTCGCGGTCACCACGGCCGCGGTCGGCGCGGCCACCTCCTCGACCGGCAGCTGAAACGAGCTCAGGTGGCGTCCAGGATCTCCTTCGGGACCGGCTTGTCCTCCTTGAGCGCGTTGAAGAGCGCCAGCGCCTTCTCCCTGTCCCACTTCACCGCGCTCCCGCCTCCGGCGATCTCGTTGCCGCCGAACGGAACCACGGTCGTCACCGGGCTGCCGCCCATCGACAGCCCGAGGGAGAGCATGTCGAACACGCCGGTGGAGTCGTCCACGGTGACCGCGTCCGTCGCGCTCATCGCCAGCGGGATCGAGGTGAACGGGTTGATCAGCACGCCGGGGCTGGCCGCCTTCTTGACCACGGCCCCGAGGAACTGACGCTGCCGCTTGGTCCGCTCGAAGTCGGGCAGCGCGCCGCCCTTGCGGGTGCGGACGTAGCCGAGCGCCTCGCCGCCGGTCAGCACCTGCTTGCCCTTCTTGAGCTTGAGCCCGGCCTTCGGGTCGTTGATGTCGGCCCGGACGTCGATCTCGACCCCGCCGACCGCGTCCACGATGCCCACGAACCCGGCGAAGCCGATCTCCATGTAGTTGTCGATGCGCAGGCCGGTGGCGCCCTCGAGCGTGCGCACGAGCAGTTTCGGGCCGCCGAAAGTGTAGGCGGCGTTCAGCTTGTTACGGCCTTTGCCGGGGATGGTGACCGCCGAGTCACGCGGGAGGCTGACCAGCGTGGGCTTGTCGCTGCCGGCGGGGATGTGCAGCAGCATCATCGAGTCGGTGCGCTGCCCGGCCGCGCGCCCGGTGGCGAGCTTCTTGCGCTGCTCGGCCGAGAGTCCCTTGCGGCTGTCGGAGCCGACCAGCAGCCAGTTGGTGCCGGGGGTGTCGGCCGGGCGGCCCGGGTAGTCGTCGAGCACTTCCGGGATGCCCTGGAGCCTGCCGTTGACCCAGAAGAGCATGCCGACGCCGACCACGAGCAGCACCACGAGCAGGCCGGCGATCGCGATCAGGATCGTCTTGGCCGAGATCCCGCGCCGCTGCCGCGGGGGCCGGTTGTAGGGGCCGCCGCCGCCCGGGCGCGCGCCGGTGGGCGGCATCGGGCCACCGCCGCCGGGGTGCACGGCCGTGGGGGGCACCTGGCCGCCCGCCGTACCCTTGGCCGACTTCAGCGGCTTCACGGGGCTGTTGCCGGAACGCTCGCGCCCGTAGACGCGCGAGCGCCCGCGCGGCGGCTCGGGCGGGGACGGCGGCGCGCTGGACGACCGCATGCCGTCACCGGAGCGGCCCGGCAGGGGACGTCCTTCTCCCGGCGAGCGCATCGGGCGCGTGCGATCTTCCTCTGCCACGTCTTTCCCTCTCCCCCTCTGTTGCCACAACGCTACGTCGAGTCAGAACCCAGTGGAGTCGACCTGCCAAGGATTTCCCAAGGAAAAGTACGCAGAACCCGCGAAGGGTCACTCCGGAAACATCTGACGCCGACATCGTCGTTACGGTTTATGGACGACCTCTATCGAAGGGAAGATTGTGTCCGCTCCGGACTCATGGAGTAGCTGCCCGTGCGCGAGCACGGGTTCCGCTGAAGGCGGCTCATCGCGGTGAGCGCCTATCTGGGCCTGCTGGCCCTCCTCCTCCTTACCGTCGCGACCGGTTACTTCGTCGCGCAGGAGTTCGCTTTCGTCGCCGCCGACCGGGGGATCCTGCGCGAGCAGGCCGCCGCCGGTGACAAGTCCGCCGAGAAGGCGCTCCAGGTGACCTCGCGGCTGTCCTTCATGCTCTCCGGCGCTCAGCTGGGCATCACGGTCACCGCGCTGCTCGTCGGTTTCCTGGCCGAACCCGCCATCGCCGCGCTCGTGCGGCCCTGGCTCAGCGGCCTCGGCCTGTCCGAGGCCGTCATCAAGGGACTTTCGGTCGCGGCGGGCGTCTTCGTGGCGACGATCGTGCAGATGGTCTTCGGCGAGCTGGCTCCCAAGAACCTCGGCATCGCCAGGCCGGAGCCGGTGGCCAAGTTCCTGGCCGGTTCCAC
The DNA here is from genome assembly GCF_009760925.1 of Nonomuraea typhae. Taxonomy (GTDB): domain Bacteria; phylum Actinomycetota; class Actinomycetes; order Streptosporangiales; family Streptosporangiaceae; genus Nonomuraea; species Nonomuraea typhae. Next base: position 42,419 of record NZ_VRLV01000005.1, on the reverse strand, counting down.
GCTGGTCTATCTCGCCGTGGTGGGCCCGATCGTGCGGCTGTTCGACTCCGCCGCGACCGGCCTGCTGCGCAAGCTCGGCATCGAGCCGGTCGAGGAGGTGGAGCACGGCGCGACCCCGGAGGAGCTCTCCCGGATCATCGCCGAGTCCACCCAGGCCGGCGAGCTGCCGCCGCGGCTGTCGGAGCTGCTGGAGCGCGCGCTGGAGTTCGGCGACCGCAACGCCGAGGAGATCATGGTCCCGCGCCCCCGCGTCGTGGTGGTGCGCGCCGACCGGCCCATCGCGGAGCTGGTCGAGACGATGCGCGAGCACGGCCACTCCCGCTACCCGGTCCTCGGCGCCGACGGCGACGTGATCGGCGTGACGGGCGTGCGCGAGCTGCTGGCCGCGGGCGTCGAGGACGGCGTGATCGCCACGATCACCCGCCCGGCGCTCCTGGTGCCGGACTCGCTCCCGCTCCCGCTGGTTCTGGAGCGCATGCGCCAGGCCAAGGACGACATCGCCTGCGTCATCGACGAGTACGGCGGGCTCGCCGGCGTGGTCTCCGTGGAGGACCTGGCCGAGGAGCTGGTCGGCGAACTGGTCGACGAGAACGACCCCGAGCCGGTGGGCGCCAGGGAACACCCGGACGGCAGCTGGGAGGTGCCCGCCTCGCTCCGCCTGGACGAGGTCGAGCGCGCCACGGGCGTCGCGCTGCCGGAGAGCGACGACTACGACACGCTGGCCGGTCTCGTGCTGGCGCGGCTGGGCCGCATGGCCGAGCCCGGCGACATGGTCACGGTCGAGTGCACGCCGGAGTCCGACCCGTTCGCGGAGGACGCCGAGGACCACCTGGCCGAGCTCACGGTGCTGTCCCTCAACCGCAGGGTCCCCGAGTGGGTACGGCTGTCGCCGGTCCAGCATCACGCGGAGGCCGCCCGATGACCATGATCATCATAAGCCTCGCGCTGCTGGCTTTCAACGCGTTGTTCGTGGCCGCGGAGTTCGCCTTCGTCTCCGCCCGCCGCCACCGCCTGGAGGAGGCCGCCAACGGCGGCAACCGCCTGACGAGATTCGCGGCGAAGTCCGCCGCGGGCGGCAGCAGGCAACTCTCGCTCATGCTGGCCGGCGCCCAGCTCGGCATCACGCTGTGCACCCTGGGCCTGGGCCAGGTCACGGAGCCGGCCATCGAACACTTCCTGGAGCCGGCTTTCGCCGCGATAGGCATCCCGGAAGCCCTCCGCATGCCCATCGCCCTGACGATCTCTCTGGCCTTGGTGACCTTCCTCCACATGGTCATCGGCGAAATGGCCCCGAAGTCCTGGGCACTGACGCACCCGGAACGCGCGGCCCTGCTCCTGACGCTCCCCTTCAGAGCCTTCACCTCGCTGATGAAGCCCCTGCTGTGGACACTGAACGGCCTGACGAACCTCATCCTGCGCCTGTTCGGCGTCCAGGCAAAGGACGAGCTCGCCACCACCAGAACGCCCCGCCAACTGGCCATGCTGGTAGGCGAATCGGCTCGCATGGGCCTCCTGGACCGAGAGGAACACGACCTCCTGACAAGGGCCCTGCGCCTGGAGGCAGAAGGCATCGAACGCCTGATGGTCCCCATAGCCAAAGCCGCCTGCGTGCCCCCGGAAGCGGGCGCAGAGGAGATCAAAGCGATCGCGGCCAAAACCGGACACCTGAGACTCCTGGTGGGCTCCTCGGACAGCGTCCAGGGCGTCCTCCACGCACGAGACGCCCTCCTGCAGAGGGACGCGAAGGCATCGACCCTGTCAAGGGACCTCCCCCGCCTGGCCTGCGTGACCCAAGTCCCAGAAGCGGTAACCGCCCTGCAGGAGGCCAGAGCCCACCTGGGTCTGGTGACCAGCGCGGACGGCTCGGTCATCGGCCTGGTAAGCCTGACGGACCTCTTGGGTGAACTCCTCGACATGAGGGCCAAAGCCGCCTAGAGGGTCAAATCTTGTCCGCTCACGGCGAAACAAGAGCAACCCTAGGGAAAGCGACAAGAAACCAGGATGCAAGCGGCGGCGCCAAGATTGAACGAACGCGGGCGCCGCCGTACACGAGAAAAAGAACAGCCCCGGGACCCTTGCGATCCGGGGCTGCTTTCGTCACTGTGGGTCTGCCACCAGCAAGGCAAAGAACTTCCGGAACAAATCCGGCCAAGGAGGGAAGCCGTGGCGAAAGCCTGGCTGGGGGTCCGGGGGTTATCCCCCGGTGTAAACGACGAAGAGGCTTGGGGAGCAGCTAAGCTGCGACCACAAGCCTCCGCCGAATCGTGGGCGAGGAGGGATTTGAACCCTCACGTCCTTTCGGACACACGGACCTGAACCGTGCGCGTCTGCCGTTCCGCCACCCGCCCTTGTTGGGTGCGGAGAAACAGTAGCACGGAACTGCCGCTGGTACTGAACCCGGATACGATCGCATAAGACACGGGAGCGGATGAGCTGGGCGCGACTGCCGACGAGCGCCTGGCTCACGGTCGCGTGGAACGAGCGGAAACCAGGGCACACCCGCCTTGGAGGCCGCGATCATATGCACGGAGGAAGGGAGGTACCCGGTGGGAGTCCTTCAGCGCTTCGAGCGACGGCTCGAAGGCTTGGTTGAGGGGGCCTTTGCGCGGGCGTTCAAGTCTGACCTTCAGCCGGTCGAGGTCGCCAGCGCGGTTCAGCGGGAGATGGACGAGCGTGCGGCGATCGTCGCCCAGGGTCGGACACTCGTGCCCAACGACTTCGTGGTTGAACTGTCCACCACGGACAGTGAGCGGCTTGAGGTCTACGCCGACAGCATCAGCCACGAGCTGGCCAACCTCGCCAGGGAGTACGCCAAGGAGCAGGGCTACTCCTTCGTGGGACCGGTCCGGGTGCGCTTCGAGACGGCCGGCGACCTGGCTGTCGGGTTGTTCCGCATCAGGTCGGGCGTCATCCGCGGCGCCACGGTCGAGCAGGACGAGATCCGTCAGCCGGCCAGCGACCTGCCGCCCTCGCGGCCGCACGCCTTCAACGGCCGGCCCAGGCTGCTCGTCTCCACGCAGGACGACCCGCAGGGCGACCGCTCCTATGAGCTCACCACGCCGGTGACCCTGCTCGGCAGGGGCACCGACTGCGATCTTCGTCTCGTCGATCCCGGCGTCTCCCGGCACCACGCGGAGCTGCGCGTGGAGGGCCAGTTGGTCGTCCTCGTCGACCTGGGATCCACGAACGGCACTTTCGTCAACGGCCAGCCGGTACGCAGGATCGAGCTCCAGAACGGCACGCGAGTGACGTTGGGACGCACGACCCTGGTGTTCCGGCGCGATTAGGGGTAGACAGACGGTCCATGTCCGAGCTCACGCTGCTGCTGATCCGGCTCGCCTTCCTGGCGGTGCTGTGGTTCTTCGTCATTGCCGCAGTCGGTGTCATCCGGACTGACTTGTTCGGGTCACGTACCGCCCCGGCCGGGCCCCGCAAGGCGCCCAAAACCGCCACTACCACGGCCAAGCCCAAAGCCAAGAAGGGGGTCCCGCGCCAGCTCGTGGTGACAGGTGGCCCGCTGCAGGGCACCACCATTAACCTCACGGAGACGCCCATCACCATCGGCCGGGCGAACGACGCCACGCTGGTTGTCAGCGACGACTACGCTTCCAGCCGGCATGCCCGGCTCTTCCCTCAGGACGGTCAGTGGATCGTGGAAGATCTCGGTTCTACCAACGGCACGTATCTCGACCGCTCAAAAGTCACCCGTCCGACCCCGGTGCCGCTCGGTGTTCCGATCCGCGTCGGCAAGACAGTCATTGAATTGCGCAAATGACCATCGCACTCCGCTACGCCGCCCGCTCGGACGTCGGCCTCCTCCGCGAAGGGAACGAGGACTCGGCGTACGCTAGCGGCCGCCTGCTCGCCGTCGCGGACGGTATGGGCGGGCACGCTCACGGTGAGGTGGCAAGCTCTGTCGCCATCGCCGCCATGGCCTCGCTCGAAGAGGCCCAGCAGGGAGGTGACCTGCTCAACGCCATCGAGGCAGCGGTACGCGACGCCAATCGCAAGCTGCACGAGATGGTCGGCAGGGATCCGAGCCTCAAGGGCATGGGCACCACCCTGACCGCCATGCTCTGGAACGGCACCCAGGTCGCCCTGGTGCACGTCGGCGACTCGCGCGCCTACCTGCTCAGGCGCGGGGAGCTCTACCAGATCACCCACGATCACACGCTGGTGCAGCAGCTGGTCGACGACGGGCGCATCACGCCCGAGGAGGCGGCGACGCATCCTCAGCGCTCGATCCTGCTGCGGGCGCTCGACGGCAGCGGTGAGGTCGATCCGGACCTGACGCTGCGCGAGGCGCAGCTCGGCGACCGGTACCTCCTGTGTTCCGATGGGTTGTCGGGGGTGGTGAGCGCGGAGACGTTGCACGCCACGCTGACCAACATCGACGACCCGGAAGAGGTCGTGCGCCAGCTGATCGACCTGGCCAACCGGGGCGGCGGTCCCGACAACATCACGTGTGTGCTCGCCGACGTGATCGAGCTGACCGACGGGCAGCAGGTGCCCGTGGAGGCGGCGGTGGTCGGCGCGGCGGGCATGAACCGCTTGCGCAGTAGCCCGGCCGGTGATTCGGCGGGGCGAGTAAGCGCGGTGACAGCTCCCCAGCCGGCCATCACCGACGATGACTTCGACGACCCCGGCGCGCGTGCCTCGCGCCGGGCGCCGAAGCGCCGCCGGGCGTGGCCTGTGCTGGTCACCGTGCTCGCCATCGGCATCGTCGGCGTCACCGTCGGCGGCTATGTCGGCTGGCAGTGGACCCAGGGCCAGTTCTTCGTCGGAGCTAGGGGCGACGAAGTGGTTGTATATCGCGGCATCCAGCAAAAAGTCGGGCCGCTCGAGCTCTTCAGCGTCGAGAAGGCCACGGGCCTGCAGTTGTCGACGCTGTCCGATCCCGACAAAGCCATCATCCAGGAAGGCATTCCCGTCAAAAGCCTTGAAGAGGGCGTAAAGAAGATCAATGGCATGAAGCCCGCCGAGGGCGACAAACCCAGTCCCACGTCGTCGGCCTCGCCGAGCCCCACAACGACGAAAAAGTCGCAGTAGGGTCCGAATAGGTGAGTAACGAAGTGGTCGCAACCCCCGTCCCCATGCCCGCGAAACGGCGTGTGGCGCAGCTCCTCATGCTCGCGCTCGCGGTGGCCATCGTGATGGGCGCCTACGCCAACGTCGGACTGGCGCTGGACGAGCAGATCCCCTCGGGCATGCTGACGTACGGCTTGAGCCTGGGCGGCCTGATGCTCGCCGCCTACCTGGTGCTCGCCAAGTTCGCGCCCTGGGCGGATCCGCTGATCCTGCCGCTGGTGACGCTCGTCAACGGCCTCGGCCTGGTGATGATCTACCGGCTGTCCGAGTCCGACTCGAACATGCCGTCGGCCAAGCTGGCCTCGCCCAACACGCAGCTGCTCTGGACGCTGATCGGGATCGTGCTCTTCAGCGTCACCCTGATCTTCCTGCGCGACCACCGCGCGCTGCAACGGCTGACCTACACCGCCGGCGCGGCCGGGATCTTCCTGCTGCTGTCGCCGCTCCTTCCGGTCATCGGCCAGGACATCAACGGCGCCCGCATCTGGGTGGGCATCCCGGGCATCGGCCAGATCCAGCCGGCCGAGTTCGCCAAGCTCGCGCTGGTCATCTTCTTCGCCGGCTATCTGGTAGCCAAAAGGGACGTGCTCGCGCTGGCCGGGCGGCGGCTGCTCTTCATCGACCTGCCCCGCGCCCGAGACCTCGGCCCCGTGCTCATCACCTGGGGCGTCAGCCTGGGCGTGCTGGTCATGCAGAAGGACCTCGGCTCGTCGCTGCTGCTCTTCGGCACGTTCATCGCGATGCTCTACATCGCCACCCAGCGCATCTCCTGGGTCATCATCGGCATCCTGCTGTTCGTGGGCGGCGCCATCCTCGCCGGAATCGCCTTCGACCACGTCGGCGACCGCCTCGAGATCTGGCTCGACCCCGGCAAGCCGGAGTTCTACGATCGGGAACTCGGCGGCAGCGCGCAGCTCATGCAGGGCCTGTTCGCGATGGGCTCCGGCGGCATCCTCGGCACCGGCCTCGGCCAGGGTCACCCCGACCTCATCCCGCTGGCCTTCTCCGACTTCATCTTCGCCGCCACGGGCGAGGAGATCGGGCTCACCGGGATCATGGCGCTGCTCATGGTCTACGCGCTGATCGTGGAGCGCGGCCTGCGCACCTCGCTGGCGGCCCGCGACCCGTTCACCAAGCTCCTGTCGGGCGGCCTGTCGTTCCTGCTGGCCTGGCAGATCTTCATCATCGTCGGCGGTGTCACCCGGCTCATCCCGCTGACCGGCCTGGTCACCCCGTTCATGTCGCAGGGCGGCTCGGCCCTGCTGGCTAACTGGATACTTATCGCCCTTCTGGTACGCATGTCGGACGCAGCGAGAAGGCCTCCGCCCCAGGCGATCCAGGACGAAGGACTGACGCAGGTGTTCCAGCGATGAACAGCACACTCAAGCGCGCTGCCGTGGCCTGTCTGGCCATGTTCGCGCTGCTCATGATCAACGTCAATTATCTGCAGGCGGTCAGAGCCGACGAATACCGCGACGATCCGCGTAACACCCGCAACTACTACGAGCGCTACGCCGTACAACGGGGGCGGATCACCGCGAGCGGCAAGACGATCCTCGCGCAGTCCAAGGAGACCAAGGGCCAGTTCAGGTTCGTCCGGGAGTATCCGGAAGGGCCGCTGTACGCGCACATCACCGGCTTCTTCTCCCCGGAGAGCGCCTCGGACATCGAGGGCTCGCAGAACAGCCTGCTCGACGGCTCCAGCCCCGACCTGCTCCTGCGGCGCAGCATCGACCTGTTCACCGGCGAGCCCACCAAGGGCGCCAACGTGGACCTGACGGTCGACCCCCGGGCGCAGAAGGCCGCCTACGACGCCCTGCGGCGCAGCGGCAAGCGCGGGGCCGCGGTGGCGCTCGAGCCCAAGACCGGCAAGATCCTGGCGCTGGTCTCGCTGCCCACCTACGACCCGGGCAAGATCTCCGTGCCGGACAAGCCGGACGCCTTCGGCGCGTACGCCAAGCTGGAGAAGGACCCGGACAAGCCGCTGATCAACCGGGCACTCGGCGACATCTACGCGCCCGGCTCCACGTTCAAGGTGCTGACCACCGCCGCCTGGCTGGAGAACGACTCCAGCCGCGACGGCAACACCACCGTCGAGGCGCCCACCCGGCTGCAGCTGCCCAACACCACGGCCACCCTGCCCAACTACGGCGGCGCCGCCTGCGGCACCGGCCAGGTGACGATGACCTACGCGCTCGAGCGCTCCTGCAACACGCCGTTCGGCAAGATCGGCCTCGACCTCGGCTACAACGCGGTCGCCGAGCAGGCCGAGAAGTTCGGCGTGGGCAAGCCGCTCAAGGTACCGATGAACGTCCAGGCCAGCACGATCGGCGCCGAGGAGAAGGAGGACCCGGCGGCCATCGCCATGACCTCCATCGGCCAGCGCAGCGTCGTCATGACCCCCCTGCAGATGGCCATGATCGCCGCCGGCATCGCCAACGACGGCAAGGTCATGCAGCCGTACCTGGTCAACAAGGTCACCGACGCGAAGGGCGAGAGCGTCGAAGAGGGTGAGCCCAAGGAGTTCTCCCAGGCCATGAGCTCCGAGAACGCCCAGAAGCTCAAGGCCATGATGGTCAGCGTCGTCAACAACGGCACCGCCAAGACCGCCCAGATCCCCGGCGTCGAGGTGGGCGGCAAGACCGGTACCGCCGAGACCCGCGAGGGCAAGGCGCCGCACGCCTGGTTCATCGGCTTCTCCCCCGCCGCCGACCCGCAGGTGGCGGTGGCCGTCTTCGTCGAGTCCGGCGCCGCCCGGGTCGGCGAGGAGGCGACCGGTGGCGGCGTCGCCGCGCCCATCGCCAAGGACATCATGGAGGCGGTGCTCAACAAGTGACGCCGGGCACGCAGCTGGCCAGCCGCTATCTCCTCGTCTCCCGTATCGCCGCCGGCGGCATGGGTGAGGTCTGGCGTGCCCGCGACCAGCTGCTCGGCCGCGAGGTCGCGGTCAAGGTCCTGCGCAGCCACGTCTCCGGGGATCCGAGCTTCCGCGGGCGCTTCCGCAACGAGGCGCGCTTCACCGCGGCGCTGTCCGACCCCGGCATCGCGCAGGTCTTCGACTACGGCGAGCAGGCCGACCTGGCCTTCCTCGTCATGGAGCTGGTCCAGGGCGAGCCGCTGTCGGCCATCCTGGCGCGCAACGGCGCGCTCGGTCCCGACGTGGCGCTCGACGTCCTCCACCAGACCGCCAAGGCGCTGCACACCGCCCACACCGCGGGCGTCATCCACCGCGACATCAAGCCGGGCAACCTCATGGTCACCCGCGACGGCGTGATCAAGGTGACCGACTTCGGCATCGCCAGGGCCCTGGAGGCCGCGCCGGTCACCCAGACGGGCACCGTGCTCGGCACCGCCCAGTACGTCAGCCCGGAGCAGGCCCAGGGAACCACCCTCACCGGGGCGACCGACCTCTACTCCCTCGGCGTGGTCGCCTACGAATGCCTGGCCGGCCGGCCGCCGTTCCAGGGCGACACCCAGGTGGCCATCGCGCTGCAGCACCTCCACGAGGCGCCGCCGCCGCTCGGCGCCGACGTGCCCGGCCCGGTGCGCGAGCTGGTGATGGCGCTGCTGTCGAAGGACCCGGAGCGGCGGCCCGGGTCGGCGCGGGAGCTGGCCGACCGGGCGTACGTGCTGCGCGACTCGCTGGCCCACCTCCAGGAGCGGGCCGATCTGAGCATGCTGACCGACCCCGCCGGGTTCCAGGTCCGCCGGCCGTACCAGCAGCAGGCGGAGGACACCACCGACGACCTCGGCGGCGGGCCCTTCGCCACGCGGCAGCAGCCCGCGGCGCGCAAGGGGCGGCGCACGGTGGTGCTCTTCGCCGCGGCCGCCTCCGTTGCGGCGGTCGGCCTGGGGGGATTCTTCGTGGTCCGCGGGCAGGAGGCTCCCCCTCCTGACGTGGCCGAACCCACCCAGTCCTCGCTCAACAGGCCGGCGGAGATCAAAACCCGCAAGACGAAGACAGGAACTCCGCGCCCTCCGGTGGTTCCGGTGAAGTCGACGCGGCCGGTAACCTCGCGGTCGGCTACCGTAAGCTCGTCGGCAACTCCAAGTCAGAAGCCGACGCCGAAACCGACCCCGACAACGACCACCACGCGGACTCGGACTCCGACTCCGACACCGACTCCAACGCCCACGATGACGCCGACAACGACACCGACAGGCTCACCTGACCCGGGTAACACAAACCCGCCGAAGGAGGAGACGTGATGCGTCGCGGGGTCGATGATGGACACCGGCGGCCACTTCGCTCAGCACGATGCCGGTACCTAATGATGAACGGTAAGGGACAGTGCAGGAAATGACTCAGCCTCGGCTACTCGGAGGTCGTTACGAGCTCGACGGTGTCGTCGGGCGCGGCGGCATGGCCGAGGTGTATCGTGCCCGAGACATCCGGCTGGACCGCATCGTCGCCATTAAGACGCTTCGGTCAGATCTCGCCAGAGACCACACCTTCCAGGCCAGGTTCCGGCGTGAAGCCCAGTCGGCGGCTTCCCTGAACCACCCTGCCGTCGTCGCCGTCTACGACACCGGCGAGGACGGCACGGAAGGCACGCCCGTGCCGTACATCGTGATGGAGTACGTCGACGGCCGGACGCTGCGCGACCTGCTGCGCCAGGACCGGCGCCTGCTGCCCGAGCGTGCGGTCGAGCTGGTCGACGGCATCCTGCGGGCGCTCGACTACAGCCACCGCGGCGGCATCGTCCACCGTGACATCAAGCCGGCCAACGTGATGATCACGCGGGCCGGCGACGTCAAGGTGATGGACTTCGGCATCGCCCGCGCGATGGCCGACTCGGCCGCCACCATGACGCAGACCGCGCAGGTGATAGGGACCGCCCAATACCTCTCGCCCGAGCAGGCGCGGGGCGAGCGGGTCGACGCCCGCAGCGACATCTACTCCACCGGCTGCGTGCTGTACGAGCTGCTGACCGGGCAGCCGCCGTTCACCGGCGACTCCCCGGTGGCGATCGCCTACCAGCACGTGCGCGAGGAGCCGATCCCGCCGTCGCAGATCGACCGGGAGATCCCGCCGTGGGCCGACGCGATCGTGCTCAAGGCGATGGCCAAGGACCCCGCGCATCGCTACCAGAGCGCCCAGGAGATGCGCGCCGACATCCAGCGCGCGATGTCCGGGATGCCGGTCGACGCGCAGACGATGGCGGTGACCGGGTACGGCGGCGCCACGCGCACCCTGGCGGCCACCACGCAGGCCGGCGGCCCGGCCACCGGCCGCACGAGCGCCATCCCGCCCTACGAGTACGGCGACACCGAGCACGGTGGCCGGGGCGGGCGCCGGCGGGCGAGCGGAGGCGGCGGCAACAAGGCGGTCAAGACCGCGCTGTGGATCGTCATCCCGCTGCTCATCATCGGCGCGTTCATCGGCGTCGCCTACGCCTTCCTGGGCGGTGGCGGTGGCCAGCCCACGGGCGGGGAGAAGATCAAGGTTCCGTCGCTGGTCCAGATCACCCAGAAGCAGGCCGAGGACCAGCTGAAGGCTGCGGGCCTCGTGCCCAAACTCGCCGACGCGTTCGATCCCGACGTCAAGAAGGGTGTGGTGATCTCCAGCGACCCGCCCGCCGGCGCCGAGGTGCCGAAGGGCAGCACGGTCACGATCACGGTCTCCAAGGGTGTGGCGAAGACGCAGGTGCCCGAGGGCCTGATCGGCATGGACATCGAGGCGGCGCGCGAGGCGCTGGAGGCCGCCAAGCTGAAAGCGGTGCCCAAGCAGAAGCCCTCGTCCAAGCCGCAGGGCAAGGTCTTCCTGACCGATCCCGTGGCGGGCACCGAGCTTGACGAGGGCGCCTCGGTCACGATCTACGTGCCCACGTCGCTGACGGAGATCCCGAGCGTGATCGACCTGACCGAGGCCGACGCCACGAGGGCGCTCAAGGCCGCGGGCTTCAAGGTGAAGGTCGTCACGCAGGCCAGCGCCGACAAGCCCGAGGGCGTCGTCATCCAGCAGAACCCCGGTGAGGGGACCAAGGTGGCGCCCAAGACGACGGTGACGATCGTGGTTTCCACCGGGCCGGAGGTCCCGACCGAGCAGCCGACGATCACGCCGACGGAAGATCCGTCGATTCCGACCGACGATCCCGGCACGGGTGATCCCACGGACGACGAGCCACCGGGCGACGGCGGCTTCTAGAACGGCGACAGGCCCTCCGGGAGATCCCGGGGGGCCTGTCACTGTTGAGGCGCAAAAAGGCGCCCCCGCCGCTCGGGGGCAACGGCGGGGACGCTTACTGAGTAGTCGTACGCGGCCCCGAACGTGTTACAGGGTCGAGTTGAGCCAGTTGGCCAGGAGTCGGTGACCATGATGGGAAAGAATCGACTCTGGGTGGAACTGGATGCCTTCCAGAGGCGCCGTACGGTGGCGCAGGCCCATGATGGTGCCGTCAGGGGTCCGGGAGGTGACCTCCAGGACGTCGGGGACCGTGGCGGGCTCCACGGCCAATGAGTGGTAGCGGGTCATCTCGACGGGGCTGGGCAGCGACTCGTAGACGCCTTTGCCGTCGTGCTCGATCGGGCTGGTGCGGCCGTGCATGAGCTCGGGCGCGGTGGTGACCGTGGCCCCGTAGGCGACGGCGATCGCCTGGTGCCCGAGGCAGACGCCGAGCAGCGGCTGGTGGCGGCGGGCGGCGTGGTGGACCAGCGGGACGCTGATGCCGGCGGCCTCGGGGGTGCCGGGGCCGGGGCTGATCAGGACGGCGTCGAAGGCGTCGGCGTCGGGCGGCAGCACCTCGTCGCGCGGGCGCACGTCACAGACGGCGCCCAGTTCGCGCAGGTACTGGACGATCGTGTGGACGAAGCTGTCGTGGTTGTCGACGACCAGGACCCTCGTCACCGTGGAGCTCACTTTCTGACGGTGACCTCGTCCAGGGTCACCGCGGGTTCTAGCAGAGGGAAGACCAGATACCAGAGTACGGCTGCCGCGATCGTGGCCAGAAGGGCGGCCGTGAGGAGCCGCTTGCCCAGCGGGCCGGGGAGCTTGCGCCAGAGCCAGCCGTACATGTCAGACCTTTCGCTCTTCCGTCTTCTTGAGCACGCCGTAGACGATCAGGCGCTGGGCGGCGGAGTACTCCGGGTGGCACGTGGACAGCGTGATGAACGAGCGGATGGGCGTGATGTCGGGCTTGCCGGGAACCGGGGCGACGACCTGGATCTCGTTGGGCTCGACGATGTCCTGGGAGGTCACGCGGTAGGTGTAACGGGCCTCCCTGGCCTCGACGACGATCTCGTCGTCCCGGTGCAGCTCGTCGATGCGGTTGAACGGCGCGGCGTACGTCGTCCGGTGCCCCGACAGGACGAAGTTGCCCACCTGGCCGGGCATCGCCGTGCCCGGGTAGTGGCCGGGGCCCTTCTTCAGGTGCTCGTCGTCCACCCCCTCGACCACCGCGTACCGGTAGTCGCGGCCCAGCTTCGGGATGCGCAGCAACGCCACCGCCTTGCCCAGCGAGATCTTGGCGATCTTCCCGTCTGCGGCCGGTTGGGCCACCGCCTGTTCCTCGGCCAGTTGCCGCTGCAGCAGGAGTTGCTGGCGCTCGGTGTAGGCGCTGGTTCCCCAGAGCAGGTAGGCGCAGAAGAGCAGCATGATCACGCCGCCGGTGATGCTCAGCTCCCCCACGGTCCGCAGGATGGACCTCACCCGGCCAGCGTATTCGTGACAGATCCGTTCCCCGGGGATCGCCATGTGCTGCGCGTGGCGACTATCCTTGGCCAGGCTTCAACTACGCTAACCACAGAGCCTGTGGACGATCCGGATGCCCCAGGCCCTCAGCAGGAGTTATCCAGTGCCCAAGCCCAAGGCCCGCAAGAAGGCGGTTTACACCCCGCCGCAGAAGACCCAGCAGGTCAAGGTCAGCCCTCGCTGGCTGGCACCGACCATGGTGGCCGCGTGGATCATCGGCATTCTGTGGATCGCGGTCTACTACATCGCGCCCAGCAGTGTGCCCCTGATCAAGGATCTGCAGAACTGGAACCTGTTGATCGGGTTTGTTTTCATCATCTTCGGTGTGGTGCTTTCCACCCGCTGGCGTTAGTTCTTTCCACAGTCTTTTCCACACCTGGGGAAAGTCAGCCCACAGCCGTCATCGTCCGTAGCAGGACGAGGGCGCCGAGGATGACGAGCGCTCCCACCACGGCCGCCACCTGCATCGCGGTGCGGTTCTTCCTGGGAGCGTAGGCCAGGGCCGCGGCCAGCGCCGATCCGGTGATCAGGCCGCCCACGTGGCCGGTCCAGCTGATGTTGAACCCGGGCAGGAACGTGATCACCAGGTTGATCACGATGAGTACGGCGATGCCGCGCACATCCATGTTGAGCCGGCGGCCCACGACGAAGATGGCGCCGAACAGGCCGAAGATGGCGCCCGAGGCGCCGACGGTGAACGTGTTCGGCGCGTCCAGCCACAGCCCCAGGGTGGAGCCGCCGAGCGCGCTGATGAGGTACAGGGCGATGAACCTCACATGCCCGAAGGCGCGCTCGAGGTTGGGGCCCAGGACGAACAGCGCCCAGCTGTTGAACAGGATGTGGAAAACTCCGCCGTGCACGAACGCGGCGGTGATCAGCCGGTAGTACTGGTCGCCGAGGACGACTCCGGCCGGCCACATCGCCAGCGTCGCGGTGACCGAGGTGCCGACGAGGTACTGCGCGCCGTAGACCAGGAGGTTGATGGCCAGGAGCGCCCAGGTGACGTACGGGGTGTTGACGACCGTGCCGCCGAAGGTGGCCTGTGCCTGCCGTACCCCTCGGTTGCCTTCCGCGACGCATTCGGGGCACTGGAAGCCGACGGCCGCGTCACGCATGCAGTCGGGGCAGATCGGGCGGTCACAGCGCTGGCAGCGAACCCAGGTCTCTCGGTCGGGATGCCGGTAACACGTCGGCACCGCCTCGGCGGGCTGCTCGGGCGGGCTGGGCGGCTGGCTGGTCATGCCCGCAGCCTATGGCCTGCAGCCCGCCCGATGCGCAAACCGGCCTTATGCGGGCTGCCGGTCGATGGTGACCGACTCGAGCACGACGTCGTTCACCGGACGGTCGGCACGGCCCGTGGCGACCTTGGTGATGGCGTCGACGACGTTCTTGCCCTCGACGACCTCGCCGAAGATCGTGTGCCCCTGGTTGAGGTGCGGCTGGGCGCTCACGGTGATGAAGAACTGCGAGCCGTTGGTGCCCTGGCCCATCCGCACGCCTGCGTTGGCCATGGCCAGCAGGTAGGGGCGGTTGAAGTTGTTCTGGCCGTGGATCTCGTCGTCGAAGGAGTAGCCAGGGCCGCCGATGCCCTGGCCGAGCGGGTCACCGCCCTGGATCATGAAGCCGTCGATGACACGGTGGAAGATCGTGCCGTTGTAGAGCGGCGTCGTGGACTTCTCGCCGGTCTCCGGGTGGGTCCACTCGCGCGTGCCCTCGGCGAGCTCGACGAAGTTGGCGACCGTGATCGGAGCGAGCTCGGGAAAGAGCTTGATCCGGATCAGGCCGTGGTTTGTCTGCAGGTTTGCGATCAGCTTCTCAGCCACGAGACAGCTGCCCCCCTCTATGCACAGGGTTGGTTTTGTGATCTTTGTTGATTCCGGCCATTTGGGCCTTGGGCAGCATCCTCCCACGTCTCCCGATGATTGAGCCGCCTTGTACCGGGAAGGTCACGCTCCGGGGCTCCAACGACAGGGGAGGTTGTCGTGTCCCTGACACTCAGAAGACGCCGTGTGGTGATCGAAGTACCGCGGACATGGATGGGCCGTTTCCGGGCTCGTGCCATGGACACGGGCCGCCGGCTCGCGCCTATGGCGGATCAGGCCAAGACGGCCACCGCCCAGCGCATCGAAGACGCCCGCTACTGGGCGGCGCCCAGGCTGGAAGACGCCGCGCACCAGGTCGAACAACGACTCGCGCCGGCGGTCAGCTCCATGTTGACCCAGGCCGCACACAAGATCGATCCGACGCCGCCCAGAGCGCGGCGCTGGCCGATGATCATGTTGCTGGCCGGGGTGGCCGTGGGCGCTCTGGGCGTGGTGTTCTATCGCCGCAACGCCCAGCAGTGGACGGACCACATGAAGGATTCCGCCGCGGACGCCTCTCAGTGGCTGAACGACCGCGCGGAGAAGACCTCGGACGTGGCTTCGTCCACGGCCAACGAGGCGACTCGCAAGATGTCGTGAGATTTTCCCGACACGCGGAAGGCGCGCCACCCCGATCGGGGGCGCGCCTTCCGCGTGTCGGGAAAGCCTCTGAGGTACGGCGGGCCACACGGCGGTATGGCGGGCCACACGCAGGTACGGCCGGCCACACGGAGGTACGGCGGGCCGGCCCCCAAGACCGGGCACCCGTTGACCTCTGACCAAGCGCTTGCTACAACGCTGGCATGGCGCTCTCACCCCTAGACGACTACCCGATCCACCAGACCGCCCAGGTCATGCGGCACGTGGCCACCTCCGATCGCAACTTCTACGACCGGTACTACTTCAACTGCCACAACGCCACCCCCGAGCTCATGCTCATCATCGGCATGGGCCAATACCCCAACCTCGGCGTGACCGACGCCTTCGCCTGCGTCCGCACGCCGAGCCTGCACAGGGTGGTCCGCGCCTCCAGGGAACTGGGCGCGGACCGGATGAATACCGAGATCGGCCCGTTCCGGGTAGAGGTCATCGAAGGGCTCGAACGGCTACGTGTGGTGCTGGAGCCGAACGAGCATGGCCTGTCCTTCGACCTCTCCTGGACGGGCACGATCCCGGCGACTGTGGAGCCGCGTCACTTCGTGCGCTGGCAGGAGCGGGTGGTCTTCGACTCGGTCCGCATGGCGCAAACCGGCCGCTGGTCCGGACATATCCGGATCGGCGAGGAGGAGGTCGCCGTCACCCCGGACCGCTGGCAGGGCACCCGCGACCGTTCGTGGGGCGTGCGCCCGGTCGGCGAGCCGGAGCCGCCGGGCATCCAGGCGAAGAACCCCGGCACGTTCTACTGGCTCTACGCGCCCATGCAGTTCGACGACCACGCGATCCTCTGCATCGTCCAGGAGGACGAGAAGGGCCGCCGGGTGCTGGAGGAGGCGACCCGGGTCTGGTCGGACGGCCGGGAGGAGGAGTACCTCGGCCGCCCCGAATACCAGCCCGTCTACGCCCCCGGCACCCGTGACGTGGTGGAGGCGGTGATCGCCTTCAACCCGCCGGGCGGCAAGCCCTTCGAGGTGCGCGCGACCCCGATCCTGCCGGTCCACCTGATGGTGGGCACCGGCTACGGCCTGGAGCCCGACTGGAAGCACGGGATGTACCAGGGACCGGGGCCGGTGGTGCAGGGCGTCACCCACCCGCTCCCGGACGACGCCGCGCGCATGTGGGGCATGGTCGACGCCGTCGGCCGGTTCGAGTACGACGGCCAGGTCGGGCACGGCCTGTTCGAATACTGGGCCCTCGGGCCGCACCCGTCCTTCTCATGAGCCGGTCACGCCTGCCGTACTCCCCCGCCGGTACGGCAGGCGCACACGGCCTAGTCGACCTTCTCGCACTTGAGCGTGGTGGCCTCGGCCCGCTCGCCCGCCCCCGGCGGCGTGCCCTTCTCGCTCAGCACCGGCCCGTCGGCGGGCCCGGACTCGTCGTCCAGCTTCGCGCCGGCCTCCGCGGGCTGGGCGGGCACGGCCTCGGCGAACTCGATGACGGTCTCCGCGGGCGCGTGCTTGCCGTCCTTGTCGGCGGTCACCGTGGGGGCGGCGTCCAGCCTGGGAAGCGTCTCGCCCTTGGTGACCTTGCCGTCCTTGTCGATGGCGATGGCCTTGACGGCCTTGGTGAACTCGGCCACGACCTTGCCGTTCTCGTCCGTGCAGACGATCTTGCCCCCGGTCCCCGGCGCGGGCAGTTCGTCGGCCATCGCCGATCCTGCCAGCGCGGCGAGCCCGAGAACGCCTACCGCCGCAAGGGTCATGATGCGTCGCTTGAACATGTGTTCTCCCGTCCGTGTCGGTCTTTCGTGGACGAATCTGCTCCGCCGTACCTGAAGTGGTCCTGAAGGCGCCCTAAATGATCTTCAGGTTGGCTTTAGGTGGCGTGCTGCACTCTGAGAGGCGTGCGAGTGCTACTGGTGGAGGACGAACAGCGTCTGGCCGACCTGGTCAAGGGCGGGCTGACCGGCGAGGGGTTCGCGGTGGACGTGGCCTATGACGGGCGCGACGGGCTGTGGATGGCCACCGAGAACGACTACGACGTGATCGTGCTCGACGTGATGCTGCCGCGGCTGAACGGCTACGCCATCTGCACACGGCTGCGCGAGGCGGGCAACTGGACGCCGATCATGATGCTGACCGCCAAGGACGGCGTCTACGACGAGGCCGAGGCGCTCGACACCGGTGCCGACGACTATCTCGCCAAGCCGTTCTCCTACGTGGTGCTCCTGGCCCGGCTGCGCGCGCTGGTACGCAGGGGCGGGCGCGAGCGGCCGGTCTCCATCACGGTCGGGGATCTGGTCATCGACCCGGCGGGGCTGCGCTGCCGCAGGGGTGAGACGGCGATCGCGCTGACGCCGAAGGAGTTCGCGGTGCTGCACGGGCTGGCCCGGCGCGCGGGCGAGGTGGTGTCCAAGAGCGAGTTGCTCGCCGCGGCCTGGGACTTCTCCTACGACGGGGACCCGAACATCATCGAGGTGTACATCAGCGCGCTGCGCCGCAAGATCGACGTGCCGTTCGGGCGGACGTCGCTGGTGACGGTCCGCGGCGCGGGTTACCGGCTGGAGGCGGCATGAGCGTGTCGGAGCGTCTGTCCTCGGTACGGCTGCGCGCCACGCTGGCCGCCACGCTGGTGGTCGCGCTGGCCCTGGGCGTGACGGCGCTGGTGCTGACCCAGTCGATGCGCGGCAGCCTGGAGGCCAGCGCCTACGCCGACGCCACCCGGCGGGCGGTGGAGGTGGCGCCGGCGTTCCAGAAGGCGGTGTGGCTCCAGGACACGGCGAGCGTGCCCGCTGAGACGACCGCCTCCCTGGCGACCACGCTGACCGTCAACGACCCCGACATCATGTTCAGCGCGGACGGAAAGGCCATGACCACCGCGCGGTGGGAGAGCGTGGACGGCTACAGCGTGGTCGGCATGGCGGTGCCCACCGAGGCGGGACAGGGCATGGTCTTCGCGCGTTCCTCGCTGCTGCCCACCGAGGAGGCGCTGACGACGCTCAACAGCGTGCTGCTGCCGGGCGTGCCGGCGTTGCTGGCGGTGGTGGCCCTGATGACCTGGCTGTCGGTCGGCCGCACGCTGCGCCCGGTGGCCGCGATCCGGGCCAAGGTCGCCGACATCACCGCCCGCGACCTGCACCAGCGGGTGCCGGTGCCGCGTTCGGGAGACGAGATCGCCGCGCTGGCCACCACGGTCAACGCCACCTTGGACCGGCTGGAGACCGCGGTGGACCGGCACAAGAGCTTCGTCGCCGACGCCGCCCACGAGCTGCGCAGCCCGATCGCGACCCTGCGCGCCCGGCTGGAGCTGGCCGAGCCCAGCGAGCTGACCGAGGAGGCGCTGGCCGACGTGGCCCGGCTCCAGACGCTCGCCGCCGACCTGCTGCTCCTGGCCAGGCTCGACGCCGGCGAACCGCTGCAGGCCGCCGACCTGGACCTCGGCCAGACGGCGGCCGAGGAGGCGGTCCGCGTCGAGCGGCGGCCCGAGGTGGCACTCAAGCTGGACATCCAGCCGGACGTGGTCGTCCAGGGCGTGCACGGGCACGTCGGCCGCCTGGTGACGAACCTGGTGAGCAACGCGGTACGGCATGCCGCCTCGGCCGTCGAGGTGCGGGTGCGCAGTGAGGGCGGGACGGCGGTGCTGGAGGTGAACGACGACGGCCCGGGGATCCCCGAGGACGCCCGCGAGGCCGTGTTCGGCCGGTTCACCAGGCTCGACGAGGCCAGGGCCCGCGACGGCGGCGGCGCGGGGCTCGGCCTGCCGATCGCCAGGGACATCGCGGTCCTGCACGGCGGCTCGCTGCGCGCGGTCGCCGGCGGATTCGTCGCCGCCTTCCCCATGAACCACGCGGGCATGGCGATACGTGTGGATGGTTGAAGGAGGCAACTATGCTCACCCGTCGTGCCTTAGTCACCCGCGGCGCCGTCACCGGCGCCGCATCCGTGCTCTTCCTGTGGCCGCGCCCGGCCGAGGCGGAGGCCGAGACCGCCAAGCCTGTCCTGGCCCGCACCAAGGACATCCGCGTCGGCGGCGGCAAGATCGTCAAGGGCAAGTACGTGATCACCCGCCCCAAGAAGAACGTCTTCCGGTGCTTCAGCGCCACGTGCACCCACCAGGGCTGCACCGTGGCCAGTGTCAGCGGCGGCACGATCAACTGCCCCTGCCACGGCAGCAAATACGACATCGCGACCGGCGCCGTCGTCCGCGGCCCGGCGCCCCGCGCGCTCCCCCGTAAGAAGATCAAGGTCTCCGGCGGCCGGATCAGGCTCGCCTGACCGGTTCCCGATCTCGGCGAGCGCGCGGGCGAAGAGCGCGCTCGCCACCCCTCAGGTCAGCCGGGTCGCGCAGCCCAGCCGCTGCCCGGCCCGGGCCAGGCTCTCGGCGAAGCCCTTCCTGGTGTTCTCCCTGAAGCCGATGAAGAAGCGGTTGGCCATGCCGACGCCCCAGCGCATCCGGTCGGCCACGTTGAACACGCGGTGCACCAGCAGCGAGCCCTGCGGATGCGGCTCCACGCTCCACTCGCCGCGGTACCACCAGCCGCCCTGGAAGGCGATGGTGTGGCCGGTGACCTCGACGGTCGAGGTGTGTCCGGGGAAGTCCGCCACGGTGAACCCGCCTTCTCGGCGTCCGCCGGGCAGCATGGTCGCGAGCAGGTCCTCCCAGACGGTGGCGCCGGGCGCTTCGACGACGCCGGCGACCTCGGTGATCAGCTTCTTCATGGCGTTCTCCTATTCGAGGGTTTTCTCCAGCAGGTCTCTCGTGACCGTCCCCTCCCAGGACAGCTCGCCCTTCTCCATGCGGGCGAGCAGCCGTTCCACCCATTCGAGCTCGGTCTGGTACAGCGCGCGCTCGTAGTCGGTCTCGACCATGAGCATCGCGGGCAGCCCGCTGTCGGTCAGGGCCTCGATGTGGGCTTCCTGCGCGGTGATCAGGCCGATGAGCGTGGACGTGCGGGTGCGGAGGGCGCGCCGCGCCTCGGGCATCGGCAGGCAGCCGATCAGCGAGAGGGCGGCGGTGAACGTGCGGCGTTCGCCGGTGGGCGTCTCGATGAGGACGCGCAACCGGCTGGCCAGCTCCTTGCGGCCTTCCTCGGTGATCTCGTAGACGGTCCGCTCGGGGCGCCGGCCCTCCTTGCTGGTCTCCACCGGGACGATCAGCTCCTCGCTCGCGAGTTTGTCCACCGCGTGGTAGAGGCTCCTGGGCAGGCCGGAGATGTAGTCCTTGTGCGTGTCGACGATGAACCGGTGGAGCTCGTAGGGGTGGCCGGCACGCAACGAGAGCATGGCCAGCACCGTCAGGCCCACCAGATCGGGACGACGCGCCATATTGCCTCCTTCTATATTGCACTATGCACTATTACGACCTGCCTGCGCGAGGCCCGCCGTACCGGTCAGTCGAGCTGCAGGAACGCGCGCTCGATCGCGGCGCGCGCCACGTCCTCGGGGTAGGGGAACTTGCCGATCAGGTCGCGCAGGCCCTCGGCGTGGGCGCGGCGGGCGAGGTTCGCGACCTCGGCCAGCTCGGCCTGCTGCGCCCGCGCGAACGCGCGGTCCACGACCGCGCCGTGGCCGGGCACGATCACCGGATCCGGCAGCTCGCCCAGGACCGCGGCCATCGTCGCCGGCCAGTCCAGCGGATAGGAGTCGCCGAAGGCCGGCGGCGCGCCCTCCTCGACCAGGTCCCCCGCGAAGATCACCCCGGCGTCCGGCACGTGCAGGACGACGTCGTTGTCCGTGTGCCCCCGCCCGAAAAACCGCAGATGTACGGCACGGCCGCCGATGTCGAGCGTGGCCCGGTCGGCGAAGGTGTGGTCGGGCACGACCAGATCGACCTCCTCGACCTCCTCCCGGCGGTCCTCGCCGACGAAGCCCAGGACGCTGTCCCGCTGTCGTTCGCCGCTCTCCCGGATCTGCTCGGCGCACCTGGTGTGGGCCCAGATCTCGGCCGGGAGGAACATCGCGTTGCCGAAGAAGTGGTCCCAGTGGGCATGGCTGTTGACCACGGTCCACGGGTCGGGGGTGACGCGGCGCACGGCGTCGATCAGCTCGGAACCCTCCCGGTGCGACATGCGGGTGTCGAACACCAGGCAGTGCCCGTCGCCGACGACCAGGCCCACGTTGAGGTCCACCGATGCGTGCCGGCGCACGTAGACGCGGTCGCCGACCTCCTGCCACGGCTCGTTCATCGTCCTATCGTCCCGCATCCGATCAGGGAGGCCGGCCGATAAACTTAGGTCGATGACAAACTTAAGTCGGTCATGCCAATATGGCGGTATGACCGCAGGGCTCCGCGCCATGAAGAAGCAGCAGACCAGGGAGAACATCTCCCACCAGGCGACCAGGCTCTTCCTGGAACGCGGCTACGACAAGGTGACCATCGCCGACGTCGCCGCCGCCGCCCAGGTGGCCAAGATGACCGTAACCAACTACTTCCCGCGCAAGGAGGATCTCGCGCTCGACCTGAGCGACGCGTTCGTCGGCGGCCTGGCCCGCACCGTCGCCGAGCGGCCCTCGGGCCGGTCCGCGCTGGCGGCCCTGAAGGAGGCGTTCCTGGCCGCCGTGGCCCGCAAGGACCCGGTCATCGGCTTCGCGCCGGTGGAGTTCGCCCGCATGATCACCGGCAGCCCGGCCCTGGTGGCGCGGCTGCGCGAGTTCCACGACGAGCGCGAGGCCGCCCTGGCCGCCCAGCTCGCCGCGGAGACCGGGCCCGGCCTGCCGCCCCGCCTGGTCGCCGCCCAGCTGGGGGCGGCGCACCGGCTGCTGTTCGACGAGACGCTGGCCAGGGTCCTCGACGGCCAGGACCCCGACGAGATCGCCCGCGCCCTGGCCGAGGCGGGCACGCTCGCCTTCGACCTCCTGGAGCCCTCCTTCGGCTCCTACGCGATCAGGGCATGACGCCGGCGCGGAGCCCGGCCGAGCTCGCCGCCGACTACGCCGCGTTCTCGGCAGAAGGCCGTGCCGCGCTGCTCGCCGGCCACGCCACCCACGACGTGCCCTTCACCGAGGGCGCCCCGCGCTGGGGCATGACCAGCATCCTCCGGATGCGGATCCACCGCGGGTCGCGGGTCCAGCTGAACCCCCTCGAAACGGTCACGGTAGGGGCCTAGAAAGACGTTCCCAGCAGCCGGGCCACCTCTCCGCGATCGTTGACGCCCAGCTTGTCGTAGACCGCCTGAAGGTGGTTGGCCGCCGTCCGCATGGACAGGGTCAGCCGGTCGGCGATCTCCCGGTTCGTCAGCCCGGCCGCGGCGAGCTGGACGATCTCCCGCTGGCGCGGGGTCAGCTCGGGCGTGGCCAGCTCCACCAGCGCCGGGGTGGTGACGCCCGGGCAGCGGCGGGCCAGCGCCCAGGCCCGGGTCCTCGCCCCCCTGGCGGCGCTGCCCCTGCCGAGCCGGTGATAGGCGGCGGCCTCCTGCGCGGCGGCCTCGGCCGCGTACACCACCATGCCCAGCGCCTCGAACTCCGCCGCCACCGCGCGCAGGGCCGGCGGGTCCATCGCGGCCGCGGCCCGCGCGTGCCGGGCGCAGATCTGGGCGAACGGCCCCTCCATGCGCCCGGCCAGCTCCGTCAGACGCTCGCTCACCCGGCCGGCCGCGCCCAGCCGTACGACGTCGTGCAGGGCGAGCATGCGGTAGCCCGGGTAGGGGCCCGCGGCGGCCAGGGCGGCGTGGACGGCGCCGTCCAGGTCGCCCTCGGCGGCCACCAGCCACGCCTTGGCCAGGAGCACCGGCTGGAGGGTGTAGGCCCAGCGGCCGGCCAGTTCCTCGGCCTCGGCCAGCGCCTTCCTGGCGGTGTCCAGGTCGCCGAGCAGCGCCGAGGAGTGGGCCAGCTCGGCCAGGCACCGGCCCAGGTACGGCGAGCGGGCGCGCAGCCGTACCACGTCGTCGCGGCACCAGCGCACGGCGGCGGCCACGTCGCCACGCAGGCGGCTGACCTGCGCGCGGTAGGCGCCGAATCCGCCGACCGACAGGTCGGGGGCGGCCAGTTCCATGCCCTGGACGGCCACGCGGGCGGCCTCGGCCAGGTCCCCGGCGAACAGGTGGGCGGCGCAGCGCGCGTCCAGCATGACCGGCAGCGCGTGCGGCGCCTGGTCGCGCCAGGCGTCGGCATCGGACATGGCACGTTCCACAACGGCGACGCACGCGGTCCCGCGGCCCGTGTGGGCCTGCACCCAGGACTCCAGCGCGGCGGCGTGGCCGCTGCGCACGGCCAGCTCGGGCGCCAGCGCCCTGGCCCTGGCCAGGGTGCGCGCGGCGGCGTCGAGACGGCCGGTGAAGAAGTCCACGACGCCCCGGTAGACGAGCAGTTCCTGGCGCCAGGCGGGGTCGGTCAGCCTTCCCGCGGCGCCTTCGAAGACGCGGCCCGCCTCCGCGCTCTCGCCCGACCACAGCAGGTTCACCCCGAGGGCGAGCGCGTGCTGGGCGCGTTCGGCGTCGGTGACGCCCCGCTCCCTCTGCCGGCGGAGCATCTCCTGCGCGCCGCCGGTGTCACCCAGGATGGTCAGCACCTGGCCGAGCAGCGCGACCGCCTCGATGCCCGCGCCCGCCTCGACCGCCGCCCGGCCGAGCCGCGCGGCCAGGTGCGGGTCCTGCCGTCCCCAGGCCAGGCGGGCGGCGACCAGCAGCATGCGCGGGTCGGCGGGCGAGCCGCTGTCGAGCCGCCACACGGCCGCGCGCAGCACGTCCTCACGCCCGCGCAGCCCGCCGGCCTCCAGCGACTCCGCCAGCGTGCGCAGCCTGCGCCGGGCCCTGAGCGTACGGCAGCGCCCGCGCACCACCTCCCCGTACAGCGGATGGCCGAGCCGCATGTCCCGGCCGTCGGCGACGATCAGCCCCCGGTCCTCCACCCGCTCCACCGCCGGCGGCGCGGCCATCGAGACCAGCAGGTCGAGGCGGAGTGGCTCGCCGAACGCCACCAGCTCCAGCACCTCGCGCTCGCCGGGGTCCAGGTGGCCGATGCGTTCGCTGACCAGCTCGCGCAGGCGGGTGGTCATGGACAGCTCACCCCGCCAGCGCCACCGGCCGCCCTCCTCGGCCAGGGAGCCGGCGTCCTGCCCGGCGTGCACCAGCTCGCGCAGGTAGAGCACGTTGCCCTCGCTCACCCCCGCCAGGCGGCGCACGGTCTCGGGCGCCACCTCGCCGCGCAGCGCGCCGGCCAGCGTCCGGCCGACCTCGTCGCGGGTCAGCGGCGGCAGCTCGATCCTGGTGACCAGTTCCTCTTTCCACAGGGCGGCGACCGGCTCCGGCACCGGCTCGCCGGTGCGCACGGTGACCAGCAGCGCCGCCTCGCCCCGGGTGGCCAGGTAGTGCAGCAGGGCGGCGGAGGCGGCGTCCAGCCGGTGCGCGTCGTCCACGCTGACCAGCAGCGGCGCCCGTCCCGCCCGCGCCTTCAGATGCCGGGCGGCCCAGTGCAGCAGGTTCTCGCCGCCGTCCGGCGGCCCGCCCAGCACATGGGCGAACGCCCCGAACGGGATCATCGCCGCAGTTTCCGTGCCCAGCGCCCTGACCACGCGATACCCCGTCAGCCTGGCCACCGCCTCCACGGCCAGCCTGCTCTTGCCCACGCCCGCCTCGCCCGCGATCATCGCCCCCGCGCAGGATCGCAGCGCTCGGTGGACCGCGGCCAGCGGCCCCTCCCGTCCGACAAAAGGCCATCGGTTGCTCATCGCAGCCCCTCCTCCCGGATCTCATCGTCGGGATCCCGGTTCGCGGGAGGTTCAGGTCTTCAGCCCCGCCGCGGCCAGCAGAAGGGCGAGCACCGCTTCGGTCCCGCTGAACGGCACCGGCTCGCGCCCCACCTCTTCGAGCAACCCACGCAGTTCCCCACCGGACTGTTCGGGCTCCACCAGGCGTACGATGACCGTTCTCATGCCCGCACGATCCCCCGCGCCGGTTCAGGTCTGGTTCAGGTGGGGAACGGCGCGGGCTCGACCTCCAGCTCACGCATCCGCTCGGCGTAGACGTGGTAGCGCCGCCGGGCGTCGCCGCGCCGGCCCGCCTGGTCGAGCGCGCGGATCAGCCCCAGGTGGGCGCGCTCGTCGTAGCCGTCCCGCTCCAGCAGCCGCAGCCAGTAGCGGGCCGCCTCGTGGTGGCGTCCCTCCCCCGCCCGCGCCGCGGCCAGCCGCGCCGCCGCCTGCACATAGGCGAGCCTGGCCTGCTCACGCAGCCCCACCGCCCAGTCGGCATAGGGGTCCTCCTCGCAGAACTCCCCGCCGTAGGCCGCCTCGGCCGCCTTCCACCGCGCCAGCGCCTCCCCGCCGCGCCCGGCCTGCTCCAGCCGTACGGCGGCGCCGGCCAGGTCGAAGAAGCGCTCGACGTCGACGTCCACGTTCTCCAGATCCAGGCGCAGCGCCCCCTCGTCGGAGACCACGGTCTCGACCTCGTGCCCGGGATCCAGGACCGCGCGCAGGGTGGAGACCATGACGTTGAGCCGCTTGAGCCCCACCGCCTCGTTCTCCTGCTCCGGCCAGAGGATCTCGACCAGGCGCTCCCTGCTGATGGCCTTGCCTCTCCTGCTGACCAGGATCTTCAGCAGGTCGCGGGCCTTGCGGGACTGCCACGCCGTACGCGGGACGGGGACGGCGCCGCGCAGCACGCGGAAGGACCCCATCGTCTCGACCGTCACCCGCGCGCCCGCGGCGGGGGCGACGCGGGCCAGGAGCGCCTCGACGCGGTCGTCGAGCACGCGGCAGCCGATCCCGTGCATGCGCTCGGCCACCCGGGCGGCCACCTCGGCGCCGACGGCCGGGTCGGCCAGCGACGCCCGGACCAGCTCGGCCCTGGCCTGCCCGATCGGGTCGCCGAGCGCGCCCCAGCGGCGGACGGCCTCGTCGGCCAGATCGGGGTCCTTGTCCAGTTCGGCGCGGAGTTCGGCGGCGGTGGCCAGGCCGGTGTGGTGGCGGCGCTCGGCGGCGATGGGCTCGAGTTCGTCCAGCAGCGCCCTGGCGGCCTCGGCCCGGCCGGCGGTGAGCGCGACGCGGGCGGCGGCCAGGCGGGCGCTCACCGCGGCGATGCCCTCGCTCCGCTTGAGCGCCCGGGCCGCCAGGCGGGCGGCCTCCTCCGGATCCTCCGCGGCCAGGAGTTCCGCCAGCTCCGGCAGCGCGATGCCGAGGGCTTGCAGGTCGCGGGAACGTTCCGCGTCCTCCTGGATCCGGCGATAGGTGGACACGGCCGCGCCGTGCTCGCCGCGCAGCGTCTGGATGCGGGCGAGTTGCAGGAGGCCGTAGCCGATGCGCGAGCCCATCGCCTCCCAGCGCGCGACGGCGTCGGCGGCGTCCACGGCGGCCTCCTCGAGCCGGCCGAGCCCGATGAGGGCCTTGGCCCGGTTCGAGACGGTCAGCGCGGCCCAGGGCGCGAAGGCGACCAGGTCGGCCAGCCGACCGGCGATCTCCACGTCGCCCAGCGCGCCGTGGTAGTCGGCCTCGTCGATGTGGCGCGAGGCGCGGTTGCTGCGGATGCGGATGAGCTGCAGGATGTCGCCCGCGCGCTCGGCGTACTCCAGCGCCCGCAGGTAGTAGGCGTCGTTGGCCCGCCGTTCGCCGTCGAGTGCGGCGACCATGCCGAGCACGGTGTTGGCGGCTGCCAGCGCGCCCGGGTCGCCCAGGGCCGCGGCCGCGTCCAGCGCGCGGTCGGCCAGCTCGGCGCAGGCCGTCCGGTCGCCGCGCAGCCACAGCACCGAGGCGGCCGAGGCGGTGCAGATCGCCGCGTCGGCGGGAGGCGAGCCGTGCTCGGCCCCGCGCAGGTACATCGCCATGGCGGCGTCCAGGTCACCGCGCAGATGGTCGATGAAGCCGAGGCGCCTGGCCAGGAAGGAGTCGAAGGCGGCGCTGTCGGCCGCCCTGGCCAGCAGTTCGCGGGCGCGGCGCCAGTCGCCGCGGTTCTGCTCGGCGATCCCGGCCAGCCTGACCATCGCCGGGCGCTCCCTGTGCTCCTCCGGGAGGAGGGCCAGCGCGGCCAGCACGTCGTCGCCGCGCTCGGCCAGCCTGGAGCCGTGCGCCGCCAGCAGCGCCTGGGCCAGGTCGGGGTGACGGGTGGCGACGGCGGCGCGCAGCGCCTGCTCGGGCTGGTCGTGCTCGACGTACCACCGGGCGGCGACCGCGGCGGTGTCGTGCGCCTCGTGCCGGTCCAGGGGGGCGTGCCTGGTCAGCACGTGCCTGCTGGTCGTGGTCAGGCGATGGCCACCCCCGGCGGCTGAGGCTTCGGCAGCCTCCAGGAACAGGCCGCGGCTGGTCAGCGCGGCCAGCGTGTCGGGCGGGGAGCCGAGCGTGGCGGCCAGTTCGGCGGTGAGGACGGGCAGCACGGTCGCCGCCCGCAGCAGCGCGCGCATGGGCGGGGGCAGGTCGCGCAGGGCGTCGAGCGTGAGGCGTTCGAGCGTGTCGGAGGTGGCGGCCAGGCCGGAGGCGATGGCGGGCCACTCGGCGGGTTCGGCGCGGGCCATGGCCTCGAGGGCGGCCCGGACCGCGGCCGGCCAGCCGCCGCTGGCCGCGTGCAGCTCCGGTGCGATCGCGGCGCCCGCCGTACCCAGCCGCTCGCGGGCCCATGCGGCGCTCTCCTCGGCGCTCAGCGCGAGGTCGGTGGCGTCGAAGGCGAGCACCTCGAGGTCCTGGCGGAGCCGGGCGGTCGGGAAGGGCAGCGGCGCCCGCGAGGCGGTCACCACGTGCAGGTGGCGGGGCGCCGCGCGCACCAGCGTCTCGACGAAACGCACCGGGCCGGGGGCGTCGGCGATCACGTCGAGGCCGTCGAGAACCACCACGAGCGCCCGGCGTAAGCGCAGCCGCAGCGCCTCGGCCAGCGCTCCCGCGAGCGCCGCGGCCCGCGCGGGCTCGTCGGCGTCGGGACCCAGCGGCGCGTCCGCGGCGGCCAGGAGCTCGGCGGGCAGATCCGGCACGCGGGCGGCGATCCCGGCGAGCACGGCGGCCGACAGCGCGGGAAGGTCGCGATCACCCGGGCCGAACCGGTGCAGGACGCCGCCGACGGCCTCGCTCCAGCCCGCCAGCGCGATCGACTTGCCGTACCCGGTGGCCGCGACGAGCGTGGTGAGCCGGTGCGTCAACGCCCCGTCCAGCCGGCGGTCAAGGGCCGGTCGGGGCCGCACCCACCCGCGTTCCACCCCCGCATGGTACGCCGCGCGAGGAGGACGACTCCAGAGTCCGAAAAGTGCCACCTCGCGATAACGCATGGAGAGGAGCACTATGGTCAGGTACCTCTTTCGAGGAGGGCGCCGTGGATCAAGACCTGCCCGGCGGGGCGCGCGTGATCGTCGGAGTGGACGAGTCGCCGGCCGCGCGCTTGGCCCTGGCCTGGGCCATCGGAACAGCGCGGCTGCGCCGGATGCCGCTCGTCGCCGTGCATGTGAGCCGGGCGCCCATCCATCCCTTCCCCGAGGCGTTGCCGCTGCAGCACGCGGCCAGGGCCGGGGAGGAGGCGCGCGGCACCGAAGTCGTGGCCGCCGCCTTCGACGAGGTGTGCGGCGGCGTGCCGGGCGACCTCGTGACCGCGGTCGTCGGCCGGATGGGCGACCCCGGCTACCACCTGGTCGATCTGGCCGGGGAGAGCGACCTGCTGGTCCTCGGCCGCAGCAGGCGGGGCCTGCTCAGCCGGATGCTGCTGCCCTCGACCAGCATGTACTGCGCGCGGCACGCGCGGGCGACCGTGGTGATCGTGCGCGAGCCCGCGCCGCCCGACGAACCCGAGATCACGGGCGAACGCGGGCGGCGTCGTTTCTGGAGCCGCTGACCAGAAGCTCCACGGCCTTGCCCAGCCGCTCACTCCGCGCCTGCGGCGTGAGCGCCTGCAGCAGGGGCAACATGACCAGGTACCTGCCGGTCTTGTCCAGCTTCTCGAAGGCGGCCTTCGCCTCCGGAGCCGCCTCCAGCGCCTCGGCCAGGTCGGGCGGGACCGTCGCCGCCTTCTGCGACTCGTACGCCGCCGCCCACCTGCCGTCCTCCTGCGCCTTGCGCACCTCGGCCAAGCCCGGCTCGCGCATCCGGCCGGCCGCGGTCAGCATCGCCACCTTGTCCACGTTCACCTGCGACCACAGGCTCCTGGGCCGCCGGGGCACGTACTTCTGCAGGTAGTACCGCTCGTCGAGCGACTTCCGCTGCCCGGAGATCCAGCCGTAGCACAGGCCGATGTCCACGAGCTCGTCGTCGGTGACGCTCGGGAGGCCGGACTTCTTCTTGGCCACCTTCACCCACACGCCCTCCTGCCGCGTGTGGTGCCCGGCCAGCCAGTCCTCGAATGCCGCACCGTCCGCGAAGGCGCGGACCTCCACCCCGTCCAGCTCGTTCATGCCCGACACACTAGCGATAGAGGGAGGCCGCCAGGCGGCGCAGGCCGTCGGGGATGGCGGCCCTGGCGATCGCGCCGTAGCCCAGGACCACGCCGTTCTGCGGGGCATCGCCTGCGCAGTAGCCGGCAAGGGATTCCACGGCCAGGCCGGCGGCCGGCCGTACCTCGAGGCCGGGGTCGAGACGGGCGCAGACGTGCAGGCCCGCGGCCGACGGGATCGTCTGGAAGCGGTCGTCGAGCAGGTCGGTGATCAGCTCGTGCCGGGCCGCGTACTCCCGGGTGGCCTTCCTGACGTGCCTGGCCAGCAGGCCCTCGTCGATGAACCGGGCCAGGGCGGCCTGGGCGAACGGGTCGCCGTGCCAGTCGGTGAGCTGCTTGGCCGCGTGCAACGCCGTGCGCAGGGAGGCGGGCGCGATCAGGAAGCCCAGCCGGAGCGTCGGCAGCAGCGTCTTGGAGAAGGAGCCCACGTAGACCACGCGGCCGGCGCCGTCCAGGCTCTGCAGCGGCTCCAGCGGGCGCTCCCCGAAGCGGAACTCGCTGTCGTAGTCGTCCTCGATGATCACGGCGTTGCGGTGCCGCGCCCATTCCAGCAAGGCGGTACGGCGGGCCAGCGACATCGGCACGCCCAGCGGGAACTGGTGAGACGGCGTCACGTAGACCAGCCGCGCGGTCTTCGGCAGCGCGGCCACGTCCAGGCCCTGCTCGTCCACCGGCACGCCGACCACCCGCGCGCCCAGCGAGCGGAAGAGCCTGCGGGCCGGCGGGTACCCCGGCTCCTCCACGGCCACGCACCCGCCCGGCTCGATGAGGACCCGGCCGATCAGGTCGAGCGCCTGCTGCGCCCCCTGGGTGACGATGACGTCGTCGGCCCCGGCGCGCACCGACCGGCTGATGCCCGCGTGCCGGGCGATGGCCTCCTTGAGCGCGCCGACCCCCGACGGGTCGATGTATCCCGGTTCCCGCACCCGCAGCTCCCTGCCGAGCAGCCTGCGCCAGCTCGCGATCGGGAACAGCCGCGCATCGGGCACACCCACCGAGAAGTCGTACACCGCCCGCTCCCGCGCGGTCGCCAGCGGCTCGGCCTTCCGCCAGACCGGCCGCGGCTGCACCACTCCCCGCGGCGCCGCCCGCCCCCGCACCGGCTCCCCCGACACGAACGTGCCCGCCCCCGCCCGCCCGACGAGAAACCCGTCGGCCACCAGCCGGTCGTAGGCCACGGCCACGGTGTTGCGGGAGACGTCCAGCCGCCTGGCCAGCTCACGGGTCGGCGGCAGCCGTTCACCCGAGCGCAGCCGCCCGTCGAGGATCGCGTCGAGCAACTGCCGGTAGATCCGCGCGGCCAGGTCGCCCCGGCCGTCGAGACTCACGTGGACGTCCACACTTGGCCCAATCGTCTTGCCGTCGAATTGGAGCTTACGCCGGGACAATCCACCTCGTAGCGTCAGCGGTATGACTGAGAGAATCTCCATGGGCAAACTGGCGGCCAATGCGTACAAGGCGATGGCCGGACTCGACCGCTTCGTGGGCGCGAGCACGCTGCCCGCGCCCCTTCTCGAGCTGGTACGGCTGCGCGCCAGCCAGATCAACGGCTGCGTGTACTGCGTGGACATGCACAGCGGTGACGCCAAGCGGGCCGGGGAGAGCGACGTCCGCCTGCACGCCGTCGCCGTCTGGCCCGAGGCCCCTTTCTTCACCCCGCAGGAGCGGGCCGCGCTGGCCTACACCGAGGCCGCCACCCGCCTGGCCGGCGGGGACGTGAGCGACGAGGTCTGGGCGCTTGTCACCGGGCAGTTCACCGAGGAGGAACAGGCCGCCCTGGTCGTGGCCGTCGCCACCATCAACGCCTGGAACCGGATCGCCGTCTCCTCCCGGATGGTGCCGGAATCCTTCAAGGTCCAGGGTGGGGTCCAGCACGACCTGAGCGGGTGCGGGGTGCATCTAGCCGGTGCGGGGTGCATCTAGCACCACCTAAGTCGGCAACTGGGTGCATTCTGCCGCTCCGGGCGCGCTTCTAGCGTCGGTGCCATGACAGTCTCACGTCGCGGATTCATCGGCGGTACGGCGGCGCTCGGCGGCACGGCGGTCCTCGCGGAGCGCGCGAACGCGGCCGGGGCCCCTTCTACCGGCCCCGTCATCGTCCGGCCGGACGATCCCCGGTACGCGGACCTGGCCGAGCGTCGCGTCAACCTCCGGCACCGGCACGCACCCGAGTACTTCCACCTGGTCACGACCACCGCCCAGGTCGTCGCCGCGGTCAACCAGGCCGTTCGCGCCGGGCACCGGGTCACCGTGCGCAGCGGTGGCCACTGCTACGAGAACTTCATCGGTGACGGCTCCCAGGTCATCGTCGATCTGGTCGAGATGAACGAGGTCGCCTTCGACGCCAAGCGCGGCGCCTTCGTCGTCGAGGCCGGGGCCACGCTCATGCAGGCATATCGCACCCTCTACTACGGGTGGGGGGTCACCCTCCCCGGCGGCCAGTGCGGGGGCGTGGCCGCCGGGGGGCACATCATGGGCGGAGGTTACGGGCCGCTGTCGCGGCGTCACGGGCTCACCGCCGACTACGTGCACGCCGTCGAGGTCGTGGTCGTCGACGCCTCGGGGCGGGCGCGGGCGGTCATCGCCGATCGCGGCCACGACCTCTGGTGGGCGCACACCGGGGGCGGCGGCGGGAACTTCGGCATCGTCACCCGGTACTGGCTGCGCGATCCCCGCGCCCGGGGCAACGACCCGTCACAGCTCCTGCCGCGGCCGCCGGCCACCGTACTGTCCGGAGTCGCCATCTGGGGCTGGGAGGGGATGAGCAAGGAGTCGTTCCGGCGGCTGCTGCGCAACTACGGGACCTGGCACGAGCGCAACAGCGCCGCGGACTCTCCGTACACCGCGCTGTGGAGCTCGATGATCATCCCCGCCCGGAAGACGGGCGACGACCAGGGCGGGATGATCATGCCGACCCAGATCGACGCCGGTGTCCCCGGGGCGGAGCGGTTACTCCAGGACTTCTTCGCGGCCGTCGGCGACGGGGTCCCGCCCTACGTACCGCCGGTGACGCGGCAGCCCTGGTACCAGGCGGTGCGCAGCCTGTCCCTCGGCGCCGATCGGGAGGTCGGGCACAACAAGGGCAAGTCCGCGCACCTGCGGGCGCGCTTCACCGACGAGCAGGCCGACGTGGCCTACGACCACCTCACCAACCCCGGCCCCGAGGTCGCCGACGGGGGCATGCTCTGGCTGCTGTCCTACGGCGGCCAGGTCAACTCCGTCGCCCCTACCGCCACCGCCACCCACGAGCGCTCGTCGGTGATGAAGGTCATCCACCTGGCCGCCTGGTCTCCCGAGCAGGACGGCAAGGCCCACATGGAGTGGGTGCGCAGCCTGCACAGCAAGACCTTCGCGGCCACCGGAGGCGTCCCCGTGCCCGGCGGGAACTGCGGCGGGGCCTACATCAACTACCCCGACGCCGACCACGCCGATCCGCGGTGGAACACCTCCGGGGTGCCGTGGTCCACGTTGTACTACGGCGAGAACTATGCGCGGCTGCAGCGGATCAAGGCGCGGTGGGACCCGCGTGACGTGTTCCGGCACGCGTTGTCGATCCGGCCTTCCCTCATCAGGTCGTGAAAACGTCTGACGTCAGGTCGTGAAACGTCTGGCGCGCTCCACGCAGGCGGGGCAGATGGGCTCCTTGACCGATCTGGCCAAGGCTTCCGGGGATGGTTCACGCTGGCCGCCCAGAACCGTCATGTCCGGCGGGACACCGGTCTCGGGGTCGATCGTGATGGTCATGACCTTCGCCGGGATGTAGGCGAAGGTGCGCTTGCACGCGTAGCACTTGCCGATCGTGGTGATCTGGTCCTCGCCCTTGCCTGCGTTCATGTCAGCCAGACTTTACGGCGAGGCGCAGGGGCCGGTAGATCAGGCCGTCGGAGCTCCAGCGGATGTCGGCCGGGTCTTCCTGCGGGCGGAGATCGGGCAGGCGGGTGGTCAGCGCCCTGAAGGCTTCCTGGAGCTCCATTCTGGCGAGGTTCGCGCCGAGGCAGTAGTGGGTGCCGTAGCCGAAGGACAGATGGGCGGGGGGCGGCCCGCCCGCCTTTCCTCCCGCTTCTCCCTCCACGAATCGGCGGATGTCGAAGCGCCTCGGGTCCGCGTACACCTCGGGATCCTGGTTGGCCGCGGCCGGGTTGGGGAGGACGACGACGCCCGCCTGGACCACGCCGCCGGACAGGGCGATGTCCGCGGTGGCCCGGCGCAGCAGGCCGTTGCCGCCCGGGCCCTCGTAGCGCAGGATCTCCTCCACCGCGGGCTCCAGCAGTTCCGGATTCCTCACCAGGTCCGCGTATTGCTCCGGGTGGCTGAGCAGGCGGAACATCCCCCGGATGATGATCGAGGCGGTGGTCTCGTGGCCGGCCAGGATGAGCGTGAAGACCATGTTGGTCAGTTCGTCCTCGCTGAGCCGGTCGCCCTCGTCCCTCGCCGCGATGAGGAGGTCCAGCAGGTCGTCCCCCGGCCGTGCCCGGTGCTCGGCGATCAGCTCGCCGGCGTAGGCCATGAAGCTGGCATACCCCTCGCCTCTGGCCTCGGCGTTCGCCTCCGAGGTGGACAGGAACACCTCCGTCCATTCGCGGAACTGCGCGTACCGGTCCATGGGCACGCCCAGCATCTCGCAGATCACCCGTGCGGGCAGCGGCAGCGCGAAGCCGGTGACCACGTCGAACTCCCGGCCCGCCGTATCGATCAGCTCGTTCGCGATCGCCGCCGCCCTGGGGCGCCATCGCTCGATCTGCCGGGGTGTGAACGTGCCCTGCATGATGCGGCGGTAGCGGGTGTGCGCCGGCGGGTCCTGGTTGATCAGCGCCGCCGGGTCGTCCTCCACGGTCGTGCCGTTGACCATCCTGGGCAGGCCGGGTTCCCGCAGGTTGCGGCTGCTGGCCGGGGAGCTGAGCAGCGTCCTGACGTCCTCGTGCCGGACGGCCATCGGGACCTTGTCGCCGCTGGGCATCGTGGCCGGCTCCAGAGGGGCCTCGGCGTGGCGTCGGGGCAGATCGGGTGAGGGTGAACCGAGAGGGCCGGGAGGGAGATCCGGCCAGGGCCATGTGGTGCTGGACTCGTCCTTCAAGGTCGCCTCCTGGCGAGATGTCCAACGCGCTGACTGGACCGTACGAGACGGCCCCTTACCGGTCAATCGGTCGGCGGCGGGTGGAGGCTAGAAAATTTCATCACGAAACGATTGATGAAGACATCCTTCACGACTATCTTCATGATCGACCACTTCGGTTAACCGGGCGCCCAGCCGTACATCACCCCCCAACGTCGCACCTTCCAGAGAGGTGAGCATGCCCGCAACCTGGTCGAAGATCTTGAGTTCCGCGTTGTTAACGCTGTTATGCGCCTTCGCGACGGCGTTCATTCCGCAGGCCGCTTCGGCGCAGCAACTGGCCGTGTCCCACAAGAGCCCGTTCAACTGCGGCAAGACCTTCAACGCCAATAACTGGTACCCCAACCACAGCCCCTCGGGCTCCATCGACTGGCAGGACTACGGCGGCGACGACATCAACGGCGAGCCCGTCCGCGCCACCGCCGCCGGAACCGCCTACTTCAACGACGCCGGCAGCACCAGCTACGGCAAATGGATTGAAATCCGGCACACCGACGGCACCAGGACCCGGTACGCGCACCTCGCCAGCATGGTGCGGGGCGCCGGCAGCTCGATGAGCGTCAGCCAGGGCACCCAGATCGGGACCGTCGGCTCCACCGGCGGCTCCAGCGCACCCCACCTCCACTACGAACAGCGCACCTCCACCGGCGCCATGGACACCAGCCCCACCGTGGACGGCGTCACCGTGTCCCTCGGCCAGAGAAAGCCCGTCACCAGCACCAACGGCTGCGGCGGCACCAGCAACCCCTACACGCCGGAGGAAGCCTGCGGCAGCGGCTACGCCGTGATCGACTCGGCCGCTCTCACCGGCGGGCGGACCTATCTGCTGTACAACTCGGGTAACGGCAACAACTGCGTCGTGACGATGAAGTCGACGAGCCTGGGTACGCCGTCGCCGGTTTCCGCCTTCCTGGAGCCGCAGGGCGAAAGCCGGACTACCGATTCGGGGAACTACGGGTATTACGCGGGGCCGGTCCGGCTGAACGCCGCCAACCAGTGCGTCAAGTGGGGCGGGTCGGTCGGGAGCAGCTCTTACACCAGCCCATTTGAACACTGCGGCTGACGACCTCCACATCAAAGGCCACTTCCCTTTGTTCAGGGGAGTGGCCTTTGCGGTTCATATCTTCAGAGATTATCGGGAAATAGCCACCTATAGTCCATCAGGCGGGCATGCTATGGATCCGCATCATTCCTGGGCCTGATATCGCGGCCGGGCACCTTGCCGGCGGCATTTCCGGCATGCTTGGTGCGTGACGAGCGTTCTGCGGCTTGGGCCGGAAGACAACTCCTCCCTGCAGGAGGCGGGCCGGATCCTTTATGCGCAGGGGTGGCCGGAGGTTCATACCGTCCGGAACATGCTCGCGCAGTGGGAGTGGCTGGGTTCCCAGGTCGAGCGTGGGTACACCGCGACGCTGGCCGAGTACCTCGACGACCTGTCCTGCCGCGAATGGCTGGCCCGGGCCGGACTCCTGGTGACCGAACCGGCGCGGACGCTGCTGGATCAGGCTCTTCAGCCGCTGGACACACGCTTCCAGGCCGCCACGGAGGACGACGGGAGCGGCGTGCTCTCTGGCCACGGCCAGGCCGGGCGAGGTGACGGCTGGTGGTGGAAGCGCATACCGCGCCGGCTCATCGGCGGCCTGGCCCAGTTCAAGGGTCACTGAACGTCCGGGTTTGTGGGCGATGTGCGGAGATTCGCGAAGCGCGGTGACGACCCGGGCCTGACGCCCGGCGGCTCATGATGGTTACGGTGATCGACATGGGAACTAGCGCGGCATTTCTGCAGCTGGCGGATGTAACGTCGGCCTTAGACTCCACTCTCACCGCCGTAAGGGCAGCGGGAGCCGACCCGAGATATCGCATGGGTGGCACCGGCGCCGCTCTGCTGCAAGGTGTCCGTCTTCCCGTCGGAGACATCGACCTGCTGGTGGCGCGACGGGAGGACGTGGACACGATCGCCGCCGCCCTTTCGTCCTTCCCCTGCCTGTATGCGGCGTCGTGGATCCCCGAGAGTTCGCAGTATTTCGCCAGATACGAAGTGAACGGGGTCCATGTCGAGATCAGCACGGTGGAGGTGGAGGACGACTCCGACGCCATGGAGTGCGTCGGCCGTGGCCCGTGGCAGCACTACGTCCTTGTCACGTGCGGCTCGCATCGTGTTCCCGTGGTGCGCCTCGAACTGCGGCTGGCCACGGAGCTCCGGCGTGACCGGCCCGATCGATACGAACCGCTCCTCGACCACATGGCGGCGCGGGGGTTCGATGCCGGCCTGCTCCAGAGGGCTATGACCGCGCACGGTCTCCCGCCGGAACGCCGACGCTGGGTCAACGACCGCCTGAACGGTTCTCCTCATCCCAGGTGAGTGCTTGCGAAGCGGTGCGATGGCGCCGAGCCACGGTTACCCTCGGCGAGTGGACCAACACGAAGCGCTCGCGGCCCTGGCTCTCGTGGGGAACGGTGTCACTCCAGGCGCCGTTGAGACGGAAACACTCGACTTCCAACAAGTAGCCGATTCGCCGAAGGCGACCTTCAGCTTATTGGCGGACACTCTGGCGTGTTTCATGAACGCTCGTGGTGGCACAGTCGTGCTGGGCGTTGACGATAGTGCGGTCGATCGATCCCACGCCCTCAAAGGGGTGCCGGAGAGCTACAGCGTTGATTCCATACGCAAAGGCATATTCGACCGCACCAGACCGCCTATCACGGCATTCGCCCACGAGCTGCTCGTTGATGGAGTTCGCCTGATTCTGCTCACCGTCCCGGAGGGCGTGGTGCCCCACAGCAATACAGCCGGCCTCTCCACTCGTCGCCAGGGCACGGAATGCCTGCCCTACTCGCCCGGCCAGCAGCGCGAAGTCATGATCGCGCGTGGGCACGTAGATTGGTCCGCGGACGCCTCGGGTCTCGATGTGGCGGACCTTAGCGGTATTGAGCTTGACCGTTTGCGTCGCATCCTGAGTAGCAGCGGCCGAGGCCACTCGGCAGAATTGCCGGACCGAGCCCTAGTACAGTCACTCCAGCTTATCGCCGGGAACGGCAGCGTAACCAACGCGGGAGCGCTTCTCCTGGCCGATGAGGCCACCATAGACGACCTCATCCCCACCTATGGCTACTCATACAGGTTCCGGCCGACCGCTGGCAGCGAGGCCACGGAGAGAATGCGAGGGAGCCGCCCTTTGATGGCGGCGGTTCAGGCATTAGCTAGAATCATAGAAGCGCGTCGAGAAATTCTTCCCCTCGCTGTGGCCGGCGGAGTGCAGCTCTCACTCACCGACTACCCGAGCGACGCGGTCAGCGAACTGATCATAAACGGGTTCATTCACCGCTCCTATGAGGTGGGTGGCACCGTGGACGTGGAGCAGTCTCCACAGTGCCTGGCGATCACGAGTCCGGGAGAGCTTGTGACCGGAGTGACCCCGTCCAATATCCTCACGTATCCGCCGACCCCAAGAAACAGACTGCTGACCGAAACGGTTTCCCTTCTCCTCCTGGCGGAACGAACCGGACCAGGAGTGGATAGAACCTACAGAGAAATGCTACGCGTAGGCAAAGAGCCACCCATCTTCGAGGAGATGGGAGGACGAGTGCGCGCAACTCTGGCCGGCGGACTTGGAAATGAATCATTCGCCCGGTTCGTGAACAACTTGCCGGCGCGCACAGGAAGAGATCTGAACGCTCTCCTCGCCCTTTCATGCCTTCGCCACAGCAGCAGCATCGAGGCCGTCAGGCTGGCCACCATAATCCAACGCACGCCAGTAGAGGCCCAGGGAGTGCTCACGACGATGGCCAGCGAATACCATCTCATAGAGCCGACACGACGAACCTTCAGAAGATCCTTTCCAACGTACCGATTGAGGTCTGAGACGCTGGCCGCGATGTCTCGATCGGTCACCTACGGAAGCCGCACGATAGACGACACCGATCACAAGGTCGTCGAGCACGTCCGGGAGTATGGATTTGTCACGAACCAAACCATACGCCGCCTGTTCGACCTCCATGTCTACGCAGCCCGCGACCTGCTGACCGACCTCAGAGAACGAGACATACTAGAAAAGATCGGAAATGCCAGAGGAGGGGCCGGGGTCCGCTACGGCCCGGGATCCAAATTCCCTCCGGGGAAGGCCGAGCAGAGCAAGTGAATGCCACACCTGGATGCCCACCAAGCAACGTCACAAGGAGCACCAGCAGTAGAGCAGATCGGACACGACGGCAGGCTCCAATCCGGTTGACCTATGCCACCAGGTGTCTATCCCGGTGGGGATCACTGTTGCGCAGGCAGACGATCCCTATCTCCGCGAAGTGGGTTTCCTAGTGGTCCAGCACCGAGTAGAGGCGGACGGCGACGGCTCTCTGTGGCAGCCCTAGAAGCAGGGAGGGGGCCGGATATCAGTCGCAGATGGTTGCCTAGTCAGTTTGTGCACGGCTGCCGCAAACTCAACAAGAAGAACACGCGGAGCGAAGCGGAGCACTTTTGATCAGGGCGGGCTCCAACTGGTTCGGAGATACAGCCTCACCCCACACGTCCGAAGGGCGCATGAGGGTAAGGCCGTGTCTGTGGAGCCTAGAAGATTGGAACTCCTGACATCCTGCTTGCAAATAGCCACGACGATCTTGACCCATGTGGGGAGATGCAGCTCAGCGTCTTGATCGGGTTACCCATGGTTCCCCACCGTTGCCCGTTGTTTCCCGTCCCATCGGGCACGCAACGGGCACGGCTGAGGAGACTCACTACATGATCGCGGATGCGCTCGCCTTCCCTGGAGCCTTGGTGGACCCCAAACGGTCTCCACCACCGACCGATACCGTCACGGGGCCGAGCGCTGATTGCTGACTCTCGATGTAGAACGAGACCGATAACGGTGCACTAAGGCTGCGACCGCCCACGTGAGAGCAAAGACCATGCCGCCCAAGATGAGACCATGCTCAATCCATTCAGCAACGACACCCCACCCCTCGACCAACCAGCTCTGCGGTTCACCCGAGATGATGCCGATTATGTGAGTGAAGACGCTCCATGCAGCGATAGCTGCCAGCAGCCAATTTCTCCAGGCAGGGCTGTTGTCAGCCGATATCGATGTGATCAAGCCCTGACGTAGCTGCGCATACATTGAACTACGACGTTCGCGATCGCTCACGAGGATCACTATGACACTGCTACTCCACGCAGCGGAAGAGTGTCCGCTCCTCGTCGGCTTGGCCACGGGGTGAATGCCGATTCCCGGACCGACGTGCATTCTCCGTCCCCGCCTGATCGGCTTCGTTCGTCGCGATCATCCCGGAGCCAGAGGCCCCCGCCGGAGGCATGCTTGAACATCTGCCCCAGATGACGGCGCGCCTCGTCCTGCGCGGTGGTGCGGCGCTTGGTCGGCGGGTTCGGGGTGTACGGCGTGGCGGGCGTACGGCGATGCCCCGCGCGGCGCCTGCGCCGTGACCGGCCCCAGGCCGCAGCGCGGCGCGGGGTCGCTAGCGCGGGGCGTACGGCGGCGCGGCGCGCCGCCGCTTGATCCATATAGGAGGGATTCTGCAGTGGTCTGCGTGGTCGGGTGGTAGAACGCTGGGTGTGGAGGATCGTCGGGATCGGCTTCGGGCGCTTGGGGAGTTCGTCCGGCGTCGGCGTAAGGAAGCCGGGTTGACAGGTAAGGATCTTGCCCTTCGGGCTCAGATTGCTCAGCCGACGATTTCGCGGATCGAGACCGGACACCTCCTCCCGACCCCTGAGACCGTTGATCGGCTGGTTGAGGCGCTCGGCCTGGATGCCGCCTCCCGCGCGGAGTTGGACGCCCTTGTCCTGAGGTTGCGTGATGAGGTCGCCCGGTTGAAGGGTGGTTGGCCGGTCGGGAGTCGGCGAACATGGCGCGGGTCCGTTCCGCCGGCCGGGTGGTGTCGTTTCAGGCAGTAGACCGAGATAGAGCGGCCCGGCTCGATGCGCAACGTCTCACCGGGGCGTCGGAGAGCGGTAAGTCCCGCGCCGTACGTCTGCCAGTCGAAGCGTGATGCTGGGTCGGCGTAGGACACGGCCATCCCGCCACCGATGTTGACCTCAGTGACGCCAAGGCTACGAGCGTAGTCGAGAATGGCGCTGGCCAGCTCAAGCATGGTCGGTGCATCCATGCCGCTGGCCAGGTGGGCGTGGATGCCGCGAAGCCGTACAGCGTCCTGGCCCTTGAGCATGTCGAGACACTCGGCAACGCCGGTCGGGTCCATGCCGAACGGCGTTGCACCGCCGCCCATGGCCAGGGAAGCGCCCTTGATCGGAATGTCGAGATTGACCCTCAGGAGCACGTCAGCCGATCGGCCGGCCATGAACAGTCGCCGGATCTCGCTCGGGCTCTCGATGTGGAGCCGGTAGACGTCGGCGAAGAGTTCCGCGTCCGTCTTGCCGGGGCCGCCTATGGCGATGCGAGATCCGGGGAAGTGCTCGCGCACGTGGGCAAGCTCTCCTCCGGAAGCGATCTCGAAGCCCTGGACGTAGGGCGCGATGACCTCCATCAGCTTCGGGTCCGGATTGGCCTTGACGGCGTAATAGACCTCGATGTCACTCATGGCGTACCGGATAACGGCCATGTGCTTGTCAAGTTCACCAAGGTCGTAGACGTAGGCAGGCAGTTGGCCCGCGTCAGCCAGTTCCAAGGCCCGTGCGCGGATCGGCAGGGTGCTTACTGTCATCTCGCATCGTCTTCTTCGGGTGGTCTGGCCGTGCGTCAGCTCAGCGGGAACGTGTGCTCGATCACCAGATAGTGAGCGGGCGTCACTGTCGTAGTCACCTCGACAGCCTGCCCTGATTCCGTCTTGCCTACGTGGAAGATGTTGAGCACTGTGCGCTCCGGGCTGATCTCCAGCGCGTCGGCTTCCTCCTCCGTGGGCGGCCTGACGTGGATGCGCTCCGTCGCTTCGACCTGAGCGTAGCCAAGCTCGGCCAGGGCGGTTTTGACGCCACCCCGAATGTTCGGCCCTTCGACTTCCAGCTCGCTCCCCTCCGCAATGGAGAGTGGGACCCGTGATCGGGAGACGGCTCACGGGCCGACCGCGTTTCGCGAAGCGACTGGTATTACTGGCATATGCAGGAAGAGACCGCGCGGTCCGCGATCGACACATTCATCTCCGCGTTCAACGCCTCGGACGACAGCTATGTGACTGCGCTGCTCTCCCAGGCTCTGACCTCGGACGTGATCTTCTGGGGGCCGTTGGGCCGCAGCGAAGGGATCGAGGCGGTCGAGCGGTTCGTGCTGGACATCCGGCGCCACCCGGCGGGGACCGGCACGATGGTGCGCTGCTCGGCGGTAGACATGCCTGACGAGTGGGCCCGGTACCGGTGGGTCTTCACCACGCCGGATGGAGGTCCCCGCCTGGCGGGAACGGACGTCGTCCATCTGCGGCGGAGCCTCATCGACCAGGTCATCGTCTTCGCGGGGGAGATCGAGCCGTCCGCCTCCTAAGTCATCCTTCTCTGGCGTCGTCCTTCTCCTGAACCAGCCCGTTCGGCGCTCCGGGGCTGCGGTTCGCGGTTGGTCAGGCTGCGGTATTGAGGGGGCGTCCGCCCCAGCGGATGCTTTTCTCGCTGCGGATGCGGGCGCGTTCTTTGCGTTCGGCGGCCAGGACGTCGCGGTGGCGGGCGTTGAGGGGCCTAGCGTTTTCCGGACAGCCAGCTTGCGGGCGTAGCCTACGCGGCCATCTGGGATGAATCGTGTTCGTTGAGGACTTCCTGGGGCGGCCGGTAGCCCAATGCGGAGTGCAGTCGGCGGC
>NZ_VRLV01000049.1 GCF_009760925.1 Nonomuraea typhae | reverse complement strand
CTAGGACGTGTTTCGAAGTGTATGAGGGCGTGTCGTAACCGGTAACGCAACGAGGTCTCCGGTAAAGGGTTCAACGACGAAGAAGAACC
Organism: Nonomuraea typhae; assembly: GCF_009760925.1. Taxonomy (GTDB): domain Bacteria; phylum Actinomycetota; class Actinomycetes; order Streptosporangiales; family Streptosporangiaceae; genus Nonomuraea; species Nonomuraea typhae. Next base: position 930 of record NZ_VRLV01000049.1, on the reverse strand, counting down.
AATCCCGGAGACCTCGTGGACACCTTAGCGGTGACTCGACGGTTCGATCTGACCGATGCGCAGTGGGCGCGGCTGGAGCCGCTGCTGCCCGCTTGTCGTCGTCCCGGTCGGCCGTCGCGATGGACCAAGCGCCAGCTCATCGATGGCATCCGCCGGCGGATCAGGGTCGGTGCCCCCTGGCGGGATGTTCCTGCCTGCTACGGCTCCTGGCACGCGATCTACAGCCTGTTCCGCCGTTGGCAACGAGCAGGCGCCTGGCAGCAGATCTTCACGGCCGTGCAGACGCCGGCCGACGCAGCAGGCCTGATCGGCTGGGACATCGGCGTCGACTCGACCATCTGCCGAGCCCATCAGCACGCCGCAGGCGCACGACGCGACAGCCACGAGCAGGCCGAGCCGCCCGGCGGGACGGTCACCGAGCCCGCCGATCATGCCCTGGGCCGCTCCCGCGGCGGCTTGTCCACCAAGCTGCACGTGGCCTGCGAGCAGGGCCAGGGCTTGCTCGCCGTGATCGTCACCGCCGGGCACCGTGGGGACGCGCCGCAGTTCCCGATGGTGATGGCCGCCATCCGGGTCCCCCGGCCAGGCCGGGGCCGGCCCCGCACCCGACCCCGCCGGGTACGAGCCGACAAGGCCTATTCCTCCCGCGCGATCCGGGCACACCTGCGCACCCGCAAGATCGCCTGCACCATCCCAGAACCGGCTGATCAGATCGCCCACCGCCGACGCCGTGGCAGCCGAGGCGGCCGCCCACCTGCGTTCGACCCCGTCGACTACCAGGTCCGCTCAGCCGTGGAATGCGGCATCAACCGACTCAAACGCCACCGAGCCCTGGCCACCCGCTACGACAAGCTCGCGGTCCGCTACCAAGCCAGCGTGCACGTAGTCGCCATCAACGACTGGCTCACCCGACTTTGAAACACGTCCTAG
>NZ_VRLV01000048.1 GCF_009760925.1 Nonomuraea typhae | reverse complement strand
TTCAAGCCGGGCTTCCGCATCGACCTGCACCACAAGGACATGGGCATCGTCACCGCCGCCGCCCGCGAAGCCGGCGTCGCCCTGCCCGTCGGCGCCATCCTCGCCCAGCTCATGGCCAGCGCCCGCCTGCAAGGCCACGGCCAGCTCGACCACACCGCCCTGCTCCTGCTCGTCGAGCAGCTGTCCGGCCGCGGCGAAAGGCAGACCCCGTGACCCGCATGCGAGCCGTCGACGCCGCCGCGCTCATCCTGGCCAAAGAGAAGGCCACCCAGACCTTCGGCGTACCCGGCGCCGCCATCAACCCCCTCTACTCCGCCCTGCGCGCCCACGGCGGCATCCACCACATCCTGGCCCGCCACGTCGAAGGCGCCGCCCACATGGCCGAGGGCTACACCCGCGCCCGCCCCGGCAACATCGGCGTCTGCATCGGCACCTCCGGCCCCGCCGGCACCGACATGCTCACCGGCCTGTACTCCGCCGCCGCCGACTCCATCCCCATCCTGTGCATCACCGGCCAAGCCCCCGTCGCCCGCCTGCACAAAGAAGACTTCCAAGCCGTCGACATCGCCGCCATCGCCGCCCCCCTCACCAAAATGGCCATGACCGTCATGGAAGGCGCCCAAGTCCCCGGCGCCTTCCAGCAGGCATTCCACCTCATGCGCTCCGGACGCCCCGGCCCCGTCCTCATCGACCTGCCCGTCGACGTCCAGCAAACCGAGATCGACTTCGACCTCGACACCTACGAACCCCTGCCCGTCCACAAGCCCAGGGCCACCCGCGCGCAGGCGGAAAAGGTGCTGGCGATGATGGCGCTGGCCGAGCGCCCGGTCATCGTCGCCGGCGGCGGCATCATCAACGCCGACGCCGCCGACCTGCTCGTCGAACTCGCCGAACTCCTCGACGTCCCCGTCATCCCCACCCTCATGGGCTGGGGCGCCATCCCCGACGACCACCCCCTCATGGCCGGCATGGCCGGCCTGCAAACCGCCCACCGCTACGGCAACGCCACCCTGCTGGCCGCCGACTTCGTCCTCGGCATCGGCAACCGCTGGGCCAACCGCCACACCGGCGGCCTGGAGGTCTACCGGCACGGCCGTACCTTCGTCCACATCGACATCGAACCCACCCAGATCGGCCGCGTCTTCGCCCCCGACTACGGCGTCGTCTCCGACGCC
>NZ_VRLV01000047.1 GCF_009760925.1 Nonomuraea typhae | reverse complement strand
ACTTTGCCGCCGAGGAAGTCGATGGTGCCGACGCGTTCCATGAGGCTGACGTAGGTGACGATGCCGCAGATGAGCAGGACGGTGGGCCAGGCGATCTGGCCGACGGCGTCTTTGGCGCCCTTGGGGGAGACGAGGGAGAGGACGACGGCGACGGTGATGGCGGTGAAGCCGACGTCGAGGCCGAAGAACAGGGCGCCGCCGGCCAGGATGATCAGGCCGGTGAGGGTGAGGACGCGCTCCTTGTTGAGCACGACCAGGTCGGTGCCTGCGGGAGCGAGTACGGCGGTGCCGCCACCACCACCCCCGCTCGGGATCTCCGGCTCCTTCGGCTGCTCCTTCCCTCGCCGTACCAGGTCCCGGCCGCCGAACATGAGGAAGACCAGGGCCGAGAGCGCGACGTTGAACGCGAAGGTGCTGATGAACAGCAGGCCGGGGTCGCCCGGCAGGTTGTTGCGGGTGACGACGCCGTTGACGATGCTGCCGAAGATGCTGATGGGCGAGAAGCCGCCCGCGCTGGCTCCGTTGATGATGAGCAGGCCCATGAGCATGGGGTTGATCCGGCAGCGGGTGGCGAAGCCCATCCCGACGGGCGCGGTCAGGGCGACCGCGGCGGGAACGACGGCGCCCACGGCGGTGAGCAGCGCGGTGACCAGGAACATCATCCACGGGATGAGCGCGATCCGGCCGCGGACCAGCCGTACCGCGGCTTGGACGAGCCAGTCGACCGTGCCGTTGGCTTTGGCCATGGCGAACAGGTAGGTGACCCCGACGAGGATGACGAACAGGTCGCCGGGGAAGCCCCCGACGATGTCGTCCTTGCCCTCGCCCAGCACGAAGGCGCCGACCATGAAGGCGGCGACGAAGGCCAAGGCCCCCATGTGCACGGGCAGGACGGTGGCGACGAGGAAAACTGCAGCTAGAACGATGATCGTTATGACCTGCACCGACATGCGGGGGGACTCCATCGGTCTTGAGGTTGCACCAAGGTTTCCGGAATGTGAAAACTTCCTTCCGCCTGGCGAGAGTATGACCTCGCTCACATTGGGCGTCAAGACTTCTCAGGATCCATCGACTACGCTTAACTTCCGTATAGCGAGAATATTTTTCCGTATAGTGGAAGAGAGGGTGTGTTCTGATGAGTTACCCCGCCGGCCGCCACTTCCTGCAGATCCCCGGCCCGACCAACGTGCCCGACAGCGTGCTGCGGGCCATGTCGGCGCAGACGATCGATCACCGCGGGCC
>NZ_VRLV01000046.1 GCF_009760925.1 Nonomuraea typhae | reverse complement strand
GGGTTTTACGGGCATTGCTCGGTGGGCTGCCTGCACATCCGCCCGTTCGTCGATCTGGCCGACCCCGCCCAGGTGGCCACGATGCGGGCGGTGGCGGTGGAGATCAAGGACCTGGTCGCCGAGTACGGCGGCGTCAACTCCAGCGAGCACGGCGACGGGCTGGCCCGCAGCGAGTTCAACCGGGAGATCTTCGGCGAGGCGCTGTATGCGGCGATGCGCGCGGTCAAGGCGCTGTTCGACCCGGCCGGGCTGCTGAACCCGGGCAAGATCGTGGACGCGCCGGCGATGACCGAGCACCTGCGCGATGCCGCGCTGCCGCCGGCCGGCCCGATCACGACCCGGCTGGCCTTCGAGGTGGTCGGCGGCATGCGCGGCGCAGCCGATCGGTGCATGAACATCGGCTTGTGCCGTAAAAGCGGGCCCGGGGTGATGTGCCCGTCCTACATCGCCACCCGCCAGGAAGAGCACTCCACCCGCGGCCGGGCAGGCGCCCTGGTCAAAGCCCTGTCCGAACCCGACCCGGCGAAGGCGTTCGGCGATGAACGCCTGCACGAGATCCTCGACCTGTGCCTGATGTGCAAGGCGTGCAAAAGCGAATGCCCGATGAGCGTGGACATGGCCACCCTCAAAGCCGAAGCGCTGTCCCACCACCACGACCGGCACGGGGTGCCGCTGCGCTCACGCATCTTCGCCGCCATCCGCACCCTGAACCGGCTCGGCTCGGCCACCGCGCCGCTGTCCAACCTGCCTGCCCGCCTCCCCCTCGTGCGCACGATGCTGGAGCGCGGTGTGGGGATCACCGCCGCCCGGCCACTGCCCCGCTTCCAGCGCCGCAACCTCATCCGCTGGCACAAAACCGCCACCGGCCGCAAACAGCCCCCCGTCCTGCGCGAGCAGGCTGATCGGCAGACGCTGACGTTTCTGGCCGATTCGTTCACCACCTACACCGAGCCACACATCGGCCAGGCCGCCATCGAACTGCTGCAGCAGGCGGGCTGGACCGTGCAGCTGGCCTCGACGGGGTGCTGCGGCCGTTCGAGTTTGTCGAAGGGGCTGCTGGATCAGGCCAAAGCCCAAGCCGGCGCCCTGATCACCCACCTGGACCAAAGCCCGGGCCCGATCGTCGGCTGTGAACCCTCCTGCCTGTTCACCCTGCGCGATGAACACCGCCAGCTCCTGCCCGGCGACACCCGCGTCGAGCAGGTCGCCGCCCGCGTGCAGCAGGCCGAAGAACTGCTGGCCGAGGCCGTCACCACCGGCCGGCTGCGGCTGCGCGCCGATTCGTGGCTGGCCGGCAAGAAGGTCGTCTACCACGG
>NZ_VRLV01000045.1 GCF_009760925.1 Nonomuraea typhae | reverse complement strand
TGCCACGACTTCGGCGGTGTACTTGAGCCCCGCTACATTGTCGGCGCGGAATCACTTGACCAGTGAGCTATTACGCACTCTTTCAAGGGTGGCTGCTTCTAAGCCAACCTCCTGGTTGTCTCTGCGACTCCACATCCTTTCCCACTTAGCACACGCTTAGGGGCCTTAGTCGGTGATCTGGGCTGTTTCCCTCTCGACTACGAAGCTTATCCCCCGCAGTCTCACTGCCACGCTCTCACTTACCGGCATTCGGAGTTTGGCTGACGTCAGTAACCTTGTCGGGCCCATCGGCCATCCAGTGCTCTACCTCCGGCAAGAAACACGCGACGCTGCACCTAAATGCATTTCGGGGAGAACCAGCTATCACGGAGTTTGATTGGCCTTTCACCCCTACACACAGGTCATCCCCCAGGTTTTCAACCCTGGTGGGTTCGGTCCTCCACCCAGTCTTACCTGAGCTTCAACCTGCCCATGCGTAGATCACTCCGCTTCGGGTCTACAGCATGCGACTCAAACGCCCTCTTCAGACTCGCTTTCGCTACGGCTCCCCCACACGGGTTAACCTCGCCACACACCATAACTCGCAGGCTCATTCTTCAAAAGGCACGCAGTCACATCACACGCAAGGCAAGCCTCACGTAAGCTCCTACGGCTTGTAGGCACACGGTTTCAGGTACTATTTCACGACCCCTCACCGGGGCACTTTTCACCTTTCCCTCACGGTACTCGTGCACTATCGGTCATCAGGGAGTATTTAGGCTTACCAGGTGGTCCTGGCAGATTCACACAGGATTTCTCGGGCCCCGTGCTACTTGGGATCCCCTCAAACAGTCGACAAGGTTTCGCCTACCCGGCTCTCACGGTCTACGGCAGCCCTTCCCAGAGCTTTCAACTACCCCACCGATTTATCACTGTCCGGAAGACCGGCAGATCTTCCAAGAAGGTCCCACGACCCCCGACGTGCAACGCCTGCCGGCTATCACACACGCCAGGTTTAGCCTCATCCGCTTTCGCTCACCACTACTCACGGAATCACTGTTGTTTTCTCTTCCTACGGGTACTGAGATGTTTCACTTCCCCGCGTTACCACCAACCGCCCTATACATTCAGGCGGAGGCAACACCACATGACTGGTGCTGGGTTTCCCCATTCGGACATCCCCGGATCAACGTCTGGTTGGCGACTCCCCGAGGCTTAACGCAGCCTCCCACGTCCTTCATCGGCTCCTGATGCCAAGGCATCCACCGTGTGCCCTAAAAAACTTGGCCACAAAGATGCTCGCGTCCACTATGCAAATCTCAAACAACAAACAGCAACC
>NZ_VRLV01000044.1 GCF_009760925.1 Nonomuraea typhae | reverse complement strand
TGCTTTGTGGTCAAGTCCTCGGCCTATTAGTACCGGTCAGCTCCACACGTTACCGCGCTTCCACCTCCGGCCTATCAACCCGGTCGTCTACCGGGAGCCTTACCCCCCTCACAGGGGTGGGAGACCTCATCTCAAGGCGAGCTTCCCGCTTAGATGCTTTCAGCGGTTATCCCTTCCGAACGTAGCCAACCAGCCGTGCACCTGGCGGTACAACTGGCACACCAGAGGTTCGTCCGTCCCGGTCCTCTCGTACTAGGGACAGCCCCTTTCAAGTCTCCTGCGCGCGCAGCGGATAGGGACCGAACTGTCTCGCGACGTTCTAAACCCAGCTCGCGTACCGCTTTAATGGGCGAACAGCCCAACCCTTGGGACCTACTCCAGCCCCAGGATGCGACGAGCCGACATCGAGGTGCCAAACCATCCCGTCGATATGGACTCTTGGGGAAGATCAGCCTGTTATCCCCGGGGTACCTTTTAGCCGTTGAGCGACACCGCTTCCACATGCCGATGCCGGATCACTAGTCCCAGCTTTCGCTCCTGCTCGACCCGTCAGTCTCACAGTCAAGCTCCCTTGTGCACTTACACTCGACACCTGATTGCCAACCAGGCTGAGGGAACCTTTGGGCGCCTCCGTTACCCTTTAGGAGGCAACCGCCCCAGTTAAACTACCCACCAGACACTGTCCCCGATCCGGATCACGGACCAGAGTTAGACGTTCAAAACGACCAGAGTGGTATTTCACCAATGACTCCACCCGAACTAGCGTCCGAGCTTCCCAGTCTCCCACCTATCCTACACAAGACGCTCCAAACGCCAATGTCAAGCTGTAGTGAAGGTCCCGGGGTCTTTCCGTCCTGCTGCGCGTAACGAGCATCTTTACTCGTAGTGCAATTTCGCCGGGTCTGCGGTTGAGACAGCGGGGAAGTCGTTACGCCATTCGTGCAGGTCGGAACTTACCCGACAAGGAATTTCGCTACCTTAGGATGGTTATAGTTACCACCGCCGTTTACCGGCGCTTAAGTTCTCACCTTCGCACGACGAATCGCGCTAAGCGGTCCCCTTAACGTTCCGGCACCGGGCAGGCGTCAGTCCGTATACATCGTCTTACGACTTCGCACGGACCTGTGTTTTTAGTAAACAGTCGCTTCCCCCTGGCCACTGCGACCCCCACCAGCTCACAGAGCAAAGTCCGATCACCAGCAGAGGTCCCCCTTCTCCCGAAGTTACGGGGGCAATTTGCCGAGTTCCTTAACCACAGTTCACCCGATCGCCTTGGTATTCTCTACCTGACCACCTGAGTCGGTTTAGGGTACGGGCCGCCACAACACTCACTAGAGGCTTTTCTCGGCAGCATAGGATCATCCACTTCGCCACAATCGGCTCGGCATCACATCTCA
>NZ_VRLV01000043.1 GCF_009760925.1 Nonomuraea typhae | reverse complement strand
GCTCCCGCGCGCACCCCACCCGGCGCCTTACGCCTTCTGCACGCACGCGTCCTCGCCGAAGATGCCAAAACCGCAGACAAGATCAAACCCGCGTGTTAATAATCTGCAGACCCTAAGCGGCATTCCAGTAGTTCCGCTTGTAACCGGCGGGGAGCCAGGGGCTGACCTCGGGAATCGCCGCGGTCAGGAACTGGTCGGGTGAGCGGGCGCGGAAGAAGGCATGGATCTGTCTGAGGCGGCCGGGCCAGGTGACAGCGGTGTTGGCGATGAATGCCTTCAGCGCCGCCCAGACGCGTTCGACCGGGTTGTCGTGCGGGCTGTAGCGCGCCCCGTACAGCAACTCCAGACGAGGATGGTGGGCTAGATAGGCGGTGACGACTTTGGCATGGTGGATGCTGTCGTTGTCGCAGATCACCACGACCGCCGGGGCGGCCGGGAACGCGGCGAGCACCGCATCGAGCAGGAGCAGGAAGTCGGCCGCGCGCCGACGACCCAGCCGATACACCCACCGCCCGGTGGTCATCTCCAGCGCGCCGAGCACGGTGACTTGTCGGTTCTTACCCGGCGTCGCAACCTGCGGACGGTGGGTGCGCAACGTCCAGCTCGCCCGGACGTGCGCCAGCCAATGCACGTGGGTCTCATCGGCGGCCCAGACCACCGTCCCGCGCGGCAGCGTGCGCAGCCGCGCGGCGATGTCGAGCACCGCCCGCCAGCGGTCCGGATCACCCTTGGCGATCAGCTTCGGGCGTCGCCAGATGCCCACCAGTCGCACGCGCCGATAGAGCGTGCGCCGGCTCAGGGCGGGTCGGTTCAGCGACCGCCACAGCCTGGGGATCGTCCACGGTCCGGGCCGGGCCAGCAGCCTGGTGATGCGCTGCACCAGCCGTCGGCCGCCGCGCCGTGGACGTCCAGGCCGGGGCTGGTCGGCCAGGCCCGCCACGCCCAGCCGGTTGAACCGCCCGATCCAGCGGCGCACGGTACCCGGGTCGTAGTCGAGCAGGTCAGCGATCTGTGCTGCCGACAGCCCGTGCAGCGACAACAGCACCATCACCGCCCGCGTCGCCTGCCGCCAGCGGCCTCGTAACTCCGTCTGCAGGTGCTCGATCGACGTGGCCGGAGCATTGGCGAACACGACAGGAGGGCGCATACTGACCACGACCTCGCCGGGGCAGGGAATGATGGTCTCAGCAACCTCGATCCAACCCCCGGCGAGGCCCCTGTCAATGCCTGTCCATCTGGACGGTCTCACGCCCTGTTACGCGCAGAACTTCTGGATACGCGCTTAGGGTCTGCAGATTATTAACACGCGGGTTTGATCTTGTCTGCGGTTTTGGCATCTTCGGCGAGGACGCGTGCGTGCAGAAGGCGTAAGGCGCCGGGTGGGGTGCGCGCGGGAGC
>NZ_VRLV01000042.1 GCF_009760925.1 Nonomuraea typhae | reverse complement strand
CTAGTGTGATGCGCCAGAAATTCTGAGGGTAAGGAAGTAGCCTGTTGGCATGTCGCATCCGGGGCCTTCCGCTGTGGAAGTCACGCTGTCCGAGGACGAGCGTGCGGAACTGCTGAGCCGGGCGGCGTCATCTGAGCGGCGTCGTGCGGAGCGGGCCCGGATCATCTTGGCGTGTGCTGAGGGAATGTCCAATGCCGGTGCCGCGCGGTGCGTGGGGGTGACAGCCAAGACGGTGAGGAAGTGGCGCGGGGCTTTCGCTGCGGAGCGGATGGCCGGGCTTGAGGATCCCGGCCCGATCGGCCGGCCGAAGGCCGACCTGGTCCTGACCGGTGCTGAACGAGATCAGCTGACGCGGTGGGCGAGGCGGGCGAAGACATCGCAGATCTTGGCGCTTCGAGCGAGGATCGTGCTGCGGTGCGCGGATGGCGGGACGAACAAGCAGGCCGCGATGGATCTGGCGGTCGATGAGTCGACGGTGGAGCGCTGGCGGGCAAGGTTCATCGCCAAGCGTCTGGACGGCCTGCAGGACGAGCCGCGCCCCGGCCGGCCACCATCGATCCTCCTCGATCAGGTCGAGGAGGTGATCATGGCGACCTTGGAGTCCACGCCGGGTGCGGATACGCACTGGTCGCGGACCTCGATGGCGGCCCGCACGGGGTTGTCGAAGTCGACCATCGGGCGGATCTGGAAGCGGTTCGGCCTCAAACCGCATCTGCAGGACTCCTTCAAGCTCTCCACCGACCCGCAGTTCGTCGACAAGGTCGTCGACGTGGTCGGGCTGTATCACAACCCGCCCGAGAAGGCGGTGGTGTTATGCGTGGACGAGAAATCCCAGATCCAGGCGCTGGATCGGTCTCAGCCGGTGCTGCCGATGATGCCGGGCATGCCCGAGCGGCGCACTCACGATTACCTGCGGCACGGCATCACCAGCCTGTTCGCCGCCTTCAACATCGCCGATGGCACCGTCATCGGCCAACTGCACCGCCGTCACCGGGCGATTGAGTTCAAGAAGTTCCTCATCACCATCGACAAGGCCGTGCCCGCGGCACTCGACGTCCACCTGGTGTGCGACAACTACGCCACCCACAACACCGCCGAGATCAGGAACTGGCTGGGCAAACACCCCCGCTTCCACGTGCACTTCACCCCCACCGGATCCTCGTGGATCAACCAGGTCGAGCGGTGGTTCGGCCTCCTGACCGACAAGCTCATCCGCCGCGGCGTCCACCGCTCAGTGAAGGCACTGGAAGACGACATCCGGGCATGGATCGACACCTGGAACCACAATCCCAGGCCATTTACCTGGACCAAGACTGCTGACGAGATCCTCAACTCCCTTGCCGACTACCTCGCCAAGGTCCGCCCGGACCGTAAAGAGAGCAGGGAGAAATAATCCTCAGAATTTCTGGCGCATCACACTAG
>NZ_VRLV01000041.1 GCF_009760925.1 Nonomuraea typhae | reverse complement strand
TGCCGCATCTGGATGAGCGGCAGCGTCGACTGCTGCTGGGCGCCGAGGCCCGAGCCTTGGGCCATGGCGGGCTCCGGGCGGTGGCCCAGGCCGCAGGCGTGCGAGAAGCGACGGTGTCACTGGGCGTCGATGAGCTGGAAGCTGGTGCCGAGCCGCTGGGGCGGGCGCGCCGTCCGGGCGGAGGCCGCAAGCGGCTGATCGAGACCGACCCTGAGTTACGGTCGGCGCTGTTGGCCCTGGTCGAGCCGGACGAGCGCGGAGACCCCACCTCTCCGCTGCGCTGGACCACCAAGTCCACCCGCAAGCTGGCCGGCGAGCTGACCCGCCAAGGGCATCGGGTGTCGGCCGACACCATCGCGGACATCCTGCGCGGCGAGGGGTTTGGCCTGCAGGCCAACGCCAAGACGCTGGAGGGCGCCCAGCATCCGGACCGCGATGCGCAGTTTTGCTACCTCAATGAGCAGGTCCGCGAGCATCGCGACGCTGGGCAGCCGGTGATCAGTGTGGACACCAAGAAGAAGGAACTGATCGGGGAGTTCAAGAACGCTGGGCGGCAATGGCGGCCGAAGGGTAAGCCGGTGCCGGTGAACGTCTATGACTTCGCCGAGTCGGCGGTGGGCAAGGCGATTCCGTACGGGGTATACGACCTCGCGGCCAACACCGGGTGGGTGAACGTTGGCACGGATCACGACACTGCCGCCTTCGCGGTCGCCTCGATCCGCCGCTGGTGGCACGCCCAGGGCAGGCTCGCCTATCCGCACGCCGACCGGCTGCTGATCACCGCGGATGCCGGTGGCGCCAACGGGTATCGCACCCGGGCCTGGAAAAGCGAACTGGCGGCGCTGGCGGCCGAGACCGGCCTGGCCATCACCGTGTGTCACCTGCCGCCGGGCACGTCGAAGTGGAACAAGGTGGAGCACCGGCTGTTCGCGCATATCACGATGAACTGGCGAGGCAGGCCGCTGACCAGCCACGAGGTAGTGGTCAACAGCATCTGCGCCACCACCACGACCACCGGACTGCGGGTGCAGGCCGCACTCGATGCCGGCTCCTATCCGCTTGGTGCGCGGGTCAGCAACGCCGACCTGGCCGCCCTGCCCCTGGCTCGGCACGCCTTCCACGGCGAGTGGAACTACACCCTGCACCCGGCTCTGGACGCCGCCCCCGACCCCGCCGATGACGATCAGTCCGGTGATGATCAGCACGCCGGCCGGTGGGATCCGCACGTCCTATCCGACCCCGCCCTGACCGGAATGCCTCGCCCGGACCTGGACCGCCTGACCGCCGACCTGCTCGCCCTGGACCGGCAGCGCCAGCGCATCAAACCCGGCCGCCCGCCCACCGTGCCGTTCACCGATCAGGTCCTGCTCACCGTGCTGCACCAGCGGCTGGGCCTGGCCTTCGAACCCCTGGCCGTCTTGTTCGCCACCAGCCGGACCACCGCCTACCGCACTACCCGCAGCATCGGCGAACTACTCGACCGACACGGCACCCACATCGCTCCCGCGCGCACCCCACCCGGCGCCTTACGCCTTCTGCACGCACGCGTCCTCGCCGAAGATGCCAAA
>NZ_VRLV01000040.1 GCF_009760925.1 Nonomuraea typhae | reverse complement strand
CTCTGGTCAACACGCTGTCGGCCGGTGATCGGGTGCTGTGTTTCGAGACCGGTCACTTCGCCGGCCTGTGGCAGGAGATGGCCGGCCGGCTCGGCCTGGCCGTGGACTTCGTGCCCGGCGACTGGCGTCACGGCGCCGACCCGGCGGTGGTCGCCGAACGGCTGGCCGCCGACACCGGCCATGCCATCAAGGCGGTGTGTGTGGTGCACAACGAGACCTCTACCGGGGTGACCTCCCGCATCGGCGAGGTGCGGGCGGCGATCGATGCGGCCGCGCATCCGGCGCTGCTGCTGGTCGACACCATCTCCTCGCTCGGCTCGATCGACTACCGGCACGAGCAGTGGGGGGTGGATGTGACGGTGGCCGGCTCGCAGAAGGGGCTGATGCTGCCGCCGGGGCTGAGTTTCAACGCGGTCAGCGACAAGGCGCTGGCCGCCTACCGGAGCGCCGATCTGCCGAAGTCGTTTTGGGATTGGGGGCCGATCCTGGCCGCCAACGAGCGCGGCTTCTTCCCCTACACCCCGGCCACCAACCTGCTCTACGGCCTGCGTGAAGCCCTGCGGCTGCTGCAGGCGGAAGGGCTGCAGCAGGTGTTCGAGCGGCACCGGCGCCATGCCGCCGCCACCCGCGCCGCCGTGCGCGGCTGGGGCCTGGAGGTGCTGTGCGCCGATGAACGCGAGTACTCCGGGTCGCTGACCGCCGTGCTCATGCCCGAAACGCATGACGCGGACAAGGTGCGGGCGATCATCTTGGACCGGTTCAACATGTCGCTGGGCGCCGGGCTGGGCCGGCTGGCCGGGCGGGTCTTCCGCATCGGGCATCTGGGCGACTTCAACGACCTGTCTCTGGCCGGCACGCTGGCCGGGGTGCAGATGGGCCTGATGCTGGCCGGGGTGCCGATCGACGCGCGCGGGCTGAACGCCGCGCTCGAGCTGCTGCAGACGCCATGACCGCCACCCTGCCCGGCCCGCCCGGCACACCCGACCAGCCCGACCGGCCCGACAAGCCCGGCACGCCCGGCACATCCGACAAGCCCGGCCCGCCCGACCAGCGCGGCCAGTCCGGCCGGTCCGGCCGGTCTGCGGCCGGCGCGGATGCGGGTGCGGGTGTGGATGTGGCTGGGCTGGAGCGTGCGCTGCGTGGGGTGGTTGAGGGTGAGGTGGCCTTCGACGACTACAGCCGGCATCTGTTTTCGCGTGATGCGAGCATGTATTCGATCATGCCGGTGGGGGTGGTGTTTCCCCGGCATGGCGCCGATGTGGCTGCGGCGGTGAAGGTCGCCGCGGGGTTCGGTGTGCCGGTGCTGGCGCGTGGGGCGGGTACCAGTCTGGCCGGGCAGACGGTCGGGCCGGGCCTGGTGCTGGACCTGTCCCGGCATATGAACCGCATCCTGGAGCTCGACCCGCACGCGCGCACGGCGCTGGTGGAGGCGGGGGTGGTGCAGGATCAGCTGAACCGGGCCGCGGCCGGGCACGGGCTGATGTTCGGGCCGGACACCTCTACCAGCAACCGGGCCACCATCGGCGGGATGATCGGCAACAACTCCGCCGGCAGCGGGTCGCTGACCTACGGCATGACGATCGATCACGTGCGCGCCTTGGATGTGGTGCTGGCCGACGGCTCGACGGCCCGGCTGGAGCCCGTCAGCGAGGCCGAACGGGAGCGGCGGGCGGCCCTGCCGACGCTGGAGGGCGCCCTCTACCGGGAGCTGCCCGGGCTGGTGGCCGAGAACGCGGAGGCGATCGCGACCGGGTTTCCGCCGTTTTGGCGGCGGGCGTGCGGCTACCGGCTGGACCGGCTGGCCGGCGAGGC
>NZ_VRLV01000004.1:2307-735588 GCF_009760925.1 Nonomuraea typhae | reverse complement strand
ACGCCGTACAGCGCGGTGCACCTCTCCTGCTGCACGGCCTGCAGCGTCGCCTCCGGCGCGAACCCGGCGGCGGGGATCACCACGCACGCCCCGTGCGAGGCGGCGCCCAGATTGCCCATCACCATGCCGAAGCAGTGGTAGAAGGGCACCGGCAGGCAGACCCGGTCGGCCTCGGTGTAGCCCAGCAGCTCACCGACGAAGAAGCCGTTGTTGAGGATGTTGTGATGCGACAGCGTCGCCCCCTTGGGGAAACCGGTCGTGCCCGAGGTGTACTGGATGTTGATCGGATCGTCGGCGCTCAGCGACGCCATCCGGGCCCGGACCGCGGCCGGGTCCGCGGGCAGGGCCAGCAGGTCCTCCCAGCTCGGGTCGCCGAGGTAGACGGTCTCGCCGAACCCGATCTCGCCGATCATCGCCCGGTAGTCGCTGCCCTTGTGCGCCGGCGCGCTGATGAGCAGCCGCAGGCCCGACTGCCTGACCACATAGGCGAGCTCGTGAGCGCGGTAGGCGGGGTTGACGTTGACCAGGATCGCGCCGATCTTCGCGGTGGCGTACTGGACGATCACCCATTCCGCGCAGTTGGGCGCCCAGATGCCCACCCGGTCACCCTTGGCCACACCCCGGGCGATCAGAGCGGCGGCCAGCCGGTTCACCTCGGCGTCGAGCTCGGCGTAGGTCCACCTGCGGCCGGCGGGCACGTCCACCAGAGCCTCGCGACCGCCGAAACGGGCCACCGTACGCTCGAAGTTCGCACCGATCGTCTCGCCCAGCAGCGGGTGTGACGCCACCGCGCTCGAGTAGGACAGCATGTCAGAAACCTCCATCGAAGATCATGGTGTGCCCGAGCGGCCAGCCGGGATCGCCGGTGCGGGCGAAGCGCACCCAGGCTGCGTGCATCGCGTCGGCGAGCGCCTGCGGCGCGCCCGGCCCCGCGGTGCGTGCGACGCCGGGCGCGTCGAGCACGTCGAAGACGAAGGGCAGGTCGAGGTTGTGCACCGCGCCCACGCGTCCGCCGCCGACCGGGCTCTCGACCGGCGACTCCCACCGGAACTCGTAGGCGTAGGCGGGCCTGGCCTCGCGGATCCAGCGCGTCTCGCGCGTGAACAGGTGCTCGGTGAAGGCGCGTCCGACGCGCTCGGCGGGCGTGAGGCCGGGCTCGCCCTGGACGCCGAGGTGGTCGAGCACGGCCTGCGCGGAGGCTTCGTCCACGTCGGCGGCCATGCGGCGGACGAACACGTCGGCCTCCTGTGAGGTGCAGCCGGCCAGCAGCGGAAGGTGCGCGCTCGCGGGCAGGGCGGCCAGCGGGACGGCCGGGATCAGGTCGCCGTCGACGACCGGCTTGACCGGCACCGACGCGTTCAGCCCGCCGGAGTCGCCGGCCAGCGGCGGCGGCTGCTCGGCGACGAGTTCCGAAGGGGTCAGCCGGGCGAAGGCGGAGCGCGTCGGGGGGATCCCCAGCCGGGCGGCGAGCGTCTTGGCGTGGCCGCGCGCCTCCTGTTCGGTGGCGACCAGATTGGCCGAGCCGCTCATCACGATCGCCCGCCGGAACAGCCCCTCGGCGCGGGGCATCGTCAGCAGGGTCGCGACGGCGGCGCCGCCCGCCGACTGCCCGGCGATCGTCACGTTGCCGGGGTCGCCGCCGAAGGCCGCGATGTTGTCGCGTACCCATTCCAGCGCGGCCAGCCAGTCGAGGACACCCCGGTTGAGCGGGGCGTCCTCCAAGGCCAGGAAGCCCTCGAAGCCGAGCCGGTAGTTGACGGCCACGCAGACCACGCCGTCGCGGGCGAAGCGGTGGCCCTGGTGCCAGGCCGCCCCGTTGCCGCCGATGGAGAACGCGCCGCCGTGGATCCAGACCAGGACGGGCAGCCCGGCCCCGCTCAGCGAGGGGGTGCGCACGTCGAGGTTGAGGCAGTCCTCGCCGGTCTCGAAGACGTCGGGCGCGTACAGGCCGATGTCCTCGCCCGCCGCCTGCGGGGCGGCGGGGCCGCGCGTGACGGCCGGCCGTACGCCCTCCCACGGGAGCGGCGGGACGGGCGCGCCGAAGCGGTGCTCGCCGAAGGGCGGGGCGGCGTACGGCACGCCGAGGAAGGCGAGCACGCCCTCCTCGACCATGCCCTCGACCAGCCCGGCAGTGGTTCGCACGATCATGCCCGGCGCCATCCGGCCGTCCCTTCGACGATTCTGATCGCCGCCCTGGTGAGCGGCTCGAGGCTGGGCTCGTGCACCTTGTCGAGGGTGTCGGCCGAGTCGAACAGGTACATGGGAGCCGACAGGAAGTGCACGAGCGGCACGCCTTCCGGGTGGAAGAAGGCCCCGTCGGTGGGCGGCATCGGGGAGAACACGTCCGGCGGCAGCACGAACGAGCGTCTCAGGTCCTCCGCGACGAGGGCGCCGGCCACCAGGCTCTCCAGCTCCGGCTTCCTCGTGGTGAACCACCAGCGGGGTTCCGGGTCGGCGGTGGGCGCCAGTTCGCCGTCCACGACCACGCACCGCCGGGCGGCGTGCTCCAGGTGGAGCTGGAGAACGACGTCGCCCAGCAGGTCGCGGTGGGTCTCGATGAAGGCCCGGGTGCCCGCGGCGTGCGCCATGTGGCCCGCGGTCAGCAGGAAGATCAGGTTGTGCGGCCGGTCCCGCTCGGGCACGCCCGCCCAGTAGCGGGCGGCGGCCAGCACCAGCGCGATCCCCGAGGCGTCCTCGACGGCCGAGGCCCAGGGCGCGTCGTGGTGCGAGCCGATGATCACCCACTGGTCGGAGCGGCCGGGGAGCGTGCCGATCACGTTGTGCGAGACGGCCGGGCCCGTCTCCGCCTCGACGGTGAGCGTGCCCGTGCAGGGGCCCGCGTCGACCAGGTCGAGCACCCGCCGCGCGTCGCCGCCCGACAGCCAGACGGCCGGAAGGTCGCGGTGCACGGCGTCGTAGGGCACGTAGTAGTCGCGTGTCTCCCACGGCACCCCGGTCAGCGCCCCCGCGAAGGCGGCGGCGCCGCCGTCCATGACGCCCTGGATGACGTCGAGGTAGTCGAGCTGGAACGGCAGCGTCTGGACCAGCTCGCCGAAGACGCCCTCTGGGTCGTGCACGGCCGTCGCCAGGTCCCTGACGTAGGACTGCGGCAGCTCGGTGAAGGCGTACTCGGGCACGACGATCGCGCCCGGCACGACCTCGCGGCTGACCGGCGCGCTGACGACCGCCTTCGGCGTGGTGTACGGCAGGGCGGACGCGGCCACCCGCACGCCCCGAGACGGCCCGGTGTCCGGGCGCACCGCCAGGGAGGCCGTCACCGGCCGCCAGAAGGGCAACTCGACCGGCGCCAGCCGTACGTCGTGGAGCCCGAACTCGGTGAAGCGCTCGGCGGCCCACGCGGCGGTCCAGTCGTCGGCCGGATAGCCGGGACGCCTGATGCCGCGCGAGGTGACCGTCTCGATCCACGCCATCATCCGGGCGGTGTCCGGGATCATCGTTTCAGCCCTCCGAAGGTGAGCCCCGCCACGTAGTAGCGCTGCAGCGCCACCATCAGGATGAACGGCGGCACGGCGGTGACCAGTGCCGCGGTGGTGGTCAGGTGATAGGTGACGCCGGCCTCGCTCTGGAAGTTGGCCAGCCCCACCGGCAACGGCCACAGCTCCTGCTCGTTGGCCACGATCAGCGGCCACAGGAGGTTGTCCCACTGCGCGAGGAAGTGCACCAGGAACAGGGTGATGAGCGCGGGCTTGAGCAGCGGTACGGCGATGCGGGCGAAGATGCGGAACTCCCCCGCGCCGTCGACCCGCGCGGCCAGCAGCAGCTCCTTCGGAACGCCGAGGGCGAACTGCCGCACCAGGAAGACGCCGAACGCGCTGATCATGCCGGGCACCATCATGCCCTGGAAGGTGTTGACCCAGCCGAGTTCCTTCACGATGAGGAAGACCGGGATGACCAGGACCATCGGGGTGAGCGCGAGCGTGCCGACGACCAGCGCGAACAGGACGCGGCGGCCGGGGAAGGACAGGTGGGCCATCGCGTATCCGGCGGCGGCCGAGAAGATCACGTCCAGGGCGGCGGTGCCTACGCACAGGATGAGGCTGTTGCGCACATAGGTGGGCAGGTTGCCCGCGCCGAACAGCCGCCCGACGTTCTCGGGCAGGTGGAAGCCGTTGAAGACCAGCCCGCGCAGGTCGGTGTCGTCGGGCGCCGAGGCGACGACGAGCATGACGTAGACCGGCAGCAGCATGAACCCGACCGCGACGATCAGCCAGGCGGCGCGCAGCACTCTCATGCCTCGCCGCCCTTCAGGAACCCGAACTGCAGCGCCGAGACGATCACCATGGCGGCGAGCAGCACCATGCCCATCGCGGCGGCGTAGCCCATGTGCTCGTAGGGGAAGGCGTTGGCCCAGATGTAGTACGGCAGCACCTGGGTGGCGTCGGCGGGCCCGCCGCCGGTGAGCAGGAAGGCGGGCACGAACGCCTGCATCGATCCGGCCACCGAGATGACCAGGACGAACAGCAGGGTCCTGCGCAGCAGCGGAAGCGTGATCCGGGTGAACGTGGTCACCACCCCTGAGCCGTCGATGGCGGCGGCCTCGTACACCTCGCCGGGCAGCGCCTGCAGCCCGGCGGTCAGGATGATCACGAACAGGCCCATGCTCTTCCAGACGACCATCACGACCAGGGCCCAGATGGCCAGGTCGGAGCTGGCCAGCCAGGACTGCGGGGCGATCCCGGCGAGGCTGAGGAGCGTGTTGGCCAGGCCGCGGTCGGAGTAGATGATCACCCAGACCATGGACGTGGCGGCGAGCGGCATCACGGCCGGGATCATGACGAGCGCCCTGAGCCAGCGGTTGAGCCGTCCCGGCTTGCTCAGCGGCACGGCCACCAGCAGGGCCAGCACGATCGTCGGGACGACCGTGCAGACCGTGTAGACGACGGTGATCCACGCCGAGTTGAGGAAGCCGGGATCGGCGAACATGCGCTCGTAGTTGGCCAGGCCGATCCAGTTGGGCGTGCCCGCCATCTCGTAGTCGGTGAAGCTGAGATAGATGGCGGAGAGGAACGGGACCAGCCAGAACACGACGAAGAAGACGGCCACCGGGAGGGTCAGCGCCACACCCGCCGTGGCCTGGGGGCGGGTTCTCATCGGATCAGCCGCACGGTGGTGTCGAAGGCCGCCGCGGCCTGGGCGGGGGTCGCCTTGCCGTGGGCGACGGAGTCCACGGCACTGGCCGCGGCCTTGGCCAGTTCGAGGGTGCCGGGGATGATCGGGCCGAAGTCGACGTGCGGGAGGCTGTCGGCGACGATCTTCATGATCTCGGACTTGCCGCGCGGCCCGGCCTCGCGCCAGCCCTTGGCCGGGATGATGATGCCGTTGTCGAGGTTGGCGGTCACCGACGGGGCGCCCTGCAGGTAGTTGACGAGGTGCCAGGCGGTGAACTGGTTGGGCGAGTCCTTGGCCACGCCCCAGCCCCAGGTGTAGGCGGGCACGACGGAGGTGCCGCCGGCCCAGGCGGGCATGGGGGCGACGCCGTACTGCTTGCCGAAGGTGAGTTTGTCCTTGCCCAGCTTCTCCAGCGCCGGGCCGAGGAAGGCGCCGCTGACGACCATGGCCGCCTCGCCGGAGTAGAACAGGCCGAGCGCGCCCAGCGGGTTGGAGAGCTTGGGGTTGCCGATCTTCGACATGTACGTCAGGGCGTTGAGTCCCTGCTCGGTGGCGAGCGACGGGAATGAGCCGCCCTTGCCCTTGATGAGCGCGGTCAGCATCATGAGGGCCCACTGCGGGTCGCCGTAGAGCCACTGCAGGCCGACCCGTCTGCGGTCCTTCGTGGTGAGCTTGGCGCTGTACTCGGCGATCTCCTCCCAGGTCGATGGGGGCTTGGCGGGGTCGAGCCCGGCCTCCTCGAAGCGGTCCTTGCGGTAGTAGAGCAGGCAGGGGTTGAAGTCGATGGGCACGCCGTAGGGCACGTCCTGGTAGGTGAGCGGGGTGATGGTGCCCGGCTCGTAGTTCCGCAGCGGGAGCGCCTTGGTGTCGACGG
Organism: Nonomuraea typhae; assembly: GCF_009760925.1. Taxonomy (GTDB): domain Bacteria; phylum Actinomycetota; class Actinomycetes; order Streptosporangiales; family Streptosporangiaceae; genus Nonomuraea; species Nonomuraea typhae. The sequence continues at coordinate 729,584 of NZ_VRLV01000004.1, read as the reverse complement.
GCGCGAGCCGGTTCTTCTTGGCGTGCGCGGGGAAGCTCCAGTGGCCGATCTTGAAGACGTCGGGCGGGGCGCCGCCGCTGAAGGCGGTCAGCAGCTTGGCGTCGAGCTGGCCCACGGGGAGATAGAGCAGCCGCACGTCGACCTGGGTCTCCGCCATGTAGCGGTGGACGAGTTCCTGAAACTGCCGGCCGGTGTCCTGCGAGCCGTGCAGCCAGACGTTGACCGTGCCCTGTGGCCTGCCGTCCGCGGCCTGCTGCCGGGGCTGGTCCTTGCCACATCCGGCGAGCAGGGTGAGCGCGCCGGCGGCGAGGAGCCCACGCCGCGTCAGATCCGCCATGGTGGTTCTCCTAGGTGAGGTTCTTGAGTGCCTGGTTCTGCCAGGCGGTGTTGGCGGGGAGTTCGGGGGCGCTGCCGGCGAACGCGCCGCGGGCCTGGGTGTCGGCCATGAGGCGGTACCTCAGCCAGGCGGTCACGTAGCCGAGGAAGCCTCCGCCGGTGTTCTGGACATCGTTGTGCCCGGCGCCCTTGAGCAGCGCCTTTCCCGCTCCGGCGGCGGCCTGGTCGTAGTAGCCCTGCACGGTCGCGGCCGAGGAGATCAGCCAGTCGTTCGCGCCGCTGAGGAAGAGCACCGGGCAGGTCAGATCGGCGACCGAGAACTCGTCTCCCGGACTGGCCATCCACTGCGCGGGCACCGCGATCGGCACGACGGTCTTGATCAGCCCGGCGGAGTCGTTGGCCGCGTTGATGGATCCGCCCGCGCCCTGGGAGTGGCCGACGGCGGCGACCTGGGCGGTGTTCAGCTTGCCGTGGAAGACGCTGGCGGGGTCGGTGTTGAGGCCGATGAGGTGCTGGGCGGCGGCGAGGATCTCGGCGCCGGTGCCCGTGGTCGTGTCGGTGGAGGCGACCACCGCGAAACCCCACGAGGCGAGGTGGCCGAGCAGTCCCGGATAGTGGTCGGGGGTGGCCCACGAGCCGTTGCCCCAGGTGACGATCGGGTGGGTGACGCCGCCGGCGCCCAAGGTCTGCGGGTAGTGGAGCCGGTGGCCGCCCGAGACGCCGGTGGCGACCGGCCACGGGCCCGCCGCCTGATACATCGTTTCGATGGTGGAGGCGGCGTTCGCCTCGCTGGCCCACGACAGGAATCCGGCCGGCATGAGGCCGAGCGCCCCTGCCCGCAGCGCCTGTCGGCGGGTGAAGTTCTCCATGGTCACCTCGTGGATTATTTGGAGACGTGAACGTCTCCCAAGAGAGGGAAGTACGATCGGGAAGCGATGTCAAGACATGAACAGAAGGAAGTTCGGGCGGCCCAGCCGCTTCCCAGGGGGCGGCACGGGCTCTCCCCCGACACGGTGCGCGCCTCCCAGCGGGAACGGCTCGTGGAGGCCATGCTGAGGCTCGTCGCGCGGCGCGGATACGCCGCCACGAGCGTGCCGGACGTGATCGCCGCCGCGCGGGTCTCGCGCAACGCCTTCTACGCCCAGTTCGCCGACAAGGAGGCGTGCTTCCTCGCCGGATGCGAGCGCGACCTGCCCGAGATGATCGACTCGATCCGCGCGGCCGCGTCGGTGGCGGGCGACCACTGGAGCGAGGCGCTCCGGCTGGGGCTGGACGCGTATCTGCGGTGGTGGCAGGAACGCCCGGAGTACGCGCAGGCGTACTTCGTGGAGTTGCCGAGGGCGGGCGAGCGGGCCGTCGAGCAGCGTGCAGCCGCCTACCGGCCCTTCCTCGACATGCTCGAGGCGCTGGCCGCGCGGGCCAGGCAGGAGGATCCCGCACTGCCGCCGCTGCGTGCCGCGGTGCCCCGCCTGATCGTCTACGGGAGCACCGAGTTCATCGCCGCGGAGGTGCGTGAGGGCCGCGTGGCCACGCTGACGGCGTCGGCCGGCGACCTCTTCCACTACACGGTCACCCTGCTCACGGCATCGTGACCGCCCCATCCGCCCGAAACAGTCACGCTGCTCACGGCATCGCGGCCACCCCTTCCGCCTGAACCCGCCAGCCCTCCGGGAAGCAGCCCGCCACCGCCATGTGCGCGACGGCGGCCAGCAGCCCGCCGTTGCCCGGCAGGTAGAGGGGCAGCAGCTCGGGCCACTGGTGGTTGTGTCCGCTGGCCAGGTAGGTGTTCTTCGGGACGTCCATCAGCAGCGCGTCCACAGCGGTGTCGGGCTCCCCGAGCCTGGCCGCGCACATGGCGAGCATCGGATAGTCCCAGCCCCAGGTGCTCTCCAGGTCCCAGTCGGCGAGCACGTCGTGCAGGGTCGCCCGCATGATCTCGGGGTCGATCAGCGGGGTGGGCGGCACGAACCCGAGCGCGCCGGTCATCGAGGGGTGGTCGGTCCTGATCGTGTACGGCTCCACGCCGATGGCCGCGTAAACGCCGTCGCGCACCAGCGGCCTCGGCAGACCGTCCATGACCCGCGCCCACTCCGGGTCGGGATCCAGGCCGAGCAGCCCCCGCCACCGCTGGGCCGTCTCCAGCCCCCACCACCAGTAGGCCAGCTCGAACGCGGGATCGCGCACCACCCGCCTGGACTCGTAGTAGGACTCCTGCGCCGGGACCAGCGGCGGCCCCAGATGCCCGCCGGCCGCGAACGAGGCCATGAACTCGGCCGTCTCGAACACCAGGTCCCGGTAGTCCTCCAGCGCCCCCGGACGGACCCGGCGGAGCAGCTCGGCGAAGTAGATCAGGTGCGGTTGCTGCCAGACGAGGAAGGCGCCGATCTCGCTCGGGCTCTCCCTGCCCTCCGGCCCCGCCTGCTTAGGCCAGCGGGCGCCGCGGAACCCCTGCCGCCGGGCCGTGGCCCTGGCCCGCGGCAGGATCGAGCGATACCACGGCAGGCTCCGCTCCAGCAGCTCCGGCCTGCCCCACAGGGCGAAGTGGGCGGCGTGCCACCAGTGCATCTCCAGATGGAACTTGCCGCTCCAGGAGTTGACGGCCAGCCCCGTCTCCTGCGGCGGGGTGGTGCCCGCGCAGTTGACCGCCGTGAGGTACTGCGAGAGCACCACCCTTCGTTCGAGCTCCGGTGCCCGAGGGTCCGTACTGCCGTCGAAGCTCACCGCTCCCCCGCCGCTCCAGAACCTCGCCCAGTGGGCGGCGGCAGCCGTACGGACCCGGGAGAAGGACGGGAGGGCGCCACCGACCGGATGACGGGCGAACTCCACGACGAGCTCCAGCTCGTCGCCCTCGATCACGTACACGTGGGCGCCGGGCGACGTCATCCGCGCCGATCCCGTCCATTCGGCGGCCACGTGGTAGCGGTCCTCGTCCAGGATGCGGGTGAAGTCCGCGCGCGAGCCGTCCTGCGTGTGCGTGGTGGTGTGCCTGCCGGGACTGTCCCAGTCGGCGGTGGTGTGCCAGCCGTCGCTGGCGTAGGGGAAGGCGATCCTGATCCCCCCGCCCGCGACGCGGATCGCCAGCAGGTCCCGCTCGGGGTGACAGACCGTCTCCACCTCGTACGGCCGGCCGCCCAGCTCGAAGGAGCTGGACAACAAGCCGGTCCACAGGTCGAGGGTCTGCGCCGAACGGCCGAGCAGAGCGGTCTCGTCGGCGTCGAGGCCGATCCGGCCGAGATGCAGGCGGTGCGGGTTCACGTGCAGCCAGCCGCCCGCCTCGGTGGCCGGGTACAGGTCCGGATAGCCGACCCCGTCGTAATCGGTGAACGCGTCCTCCAGCACGTGACCCTTGGAGTTGGGCATCGTGTGCCAGCCCCACTGCGCCTGCGTGCCCAGCGGTGCGAAGGTCTGCAGGCCGGTGGCGTCGGCGGTGAAGGCGAACTCCCCGTTGCCGACGGTGAGCGGGCAACCGGCGTCGATGATGGCGTGCCGGCGCACGAGCGCCCTCCGGTCGACGCGCACCCCGCCCGACCCCACCCCGTCCAGGCGCACGCAGTCCGGTCTCACTCTGTCCGACCGCAGGTTGTCGGACCCCAGGCCGTCAGACCCCAGACCGTCAGACCCCAGACTGTCCGGGCTCATGCGCACCCCGGTGTGCCGGAGGCGCGCTGCTGGCGCATGGCGGTGACGTCGCCAGCGACGGCCGACTGGGGCATCGGGCCGAGGTCGAGCACGACGTCGGTGAAGGCGAGCGACGCCTTGCGCATCACCGGCAGGTCGATCGCCTCGGTGCCGAACTGCGGCGAGAACAGCGTCTTGGGCGCGGCGATGGGCGCGATGACGGGCAGCAGGTGCTGGTTGTACGGCGTACCTTCGCCACCGAAGCCGCAGTGGTGCGGCACCGTGGCGAGGTCGGCCGCCGACAGGCCCTTGAGGATCGCGGTGCGCTGCACATCCCAGTACTGGATGTGCCCCTTGACCAGTTCGCGCAGTGGCGTGCTCTCGCTTACGGGAACCCAGAGCAGTTCGGTCAGGGAAGAGCTGGCGACGAGCTGCTTGCCGGGCAGGCCGTTCGGCCTGGCGACCGCGTCGTACCGCTTGGCGCCGAGGTGTTCGAGCACGACGACGGAGGAGACCCCACCCTGGTCGTACTCGGCGTCGAGCTGGGCGGCGAGCTGGCCCGCGCCGCCCTCGCGGACGTTCGGGCCGGTCAGGTGCTGGTAGAGGTGGCCGGTCACGAACGCGAACTGGACGGTGCGCGGACGGCACTCCAGCGGTAGCGACGCCAGGTAGCGGGCCATCTCGATCATGGTGAGCGGGCCGTTGTCCCACACCGGGCTCATGCCGTCGGTGTGGCTCTCCACGACGATCTTCTGCGCGCTCCCGCCGGGGAGAGTCGCGAGCAGGGTGCGGGTCGTCGTCGGCGTCCAGGCGGCGTTCACGGTCAGCGCGGCCTGGACCGGCTGCCCGGCGGCCAGCGCGTCCTTGATCTGCTTGCCCTGGTCGGCGCCGACGTACACCCCTGGCACGCCGTACGGCAGGCCCTCGTAGGGCGCGTACATGCCCTGGATCTGGGCATGCGGGAGCTGGCTGACCTCGATCACGCCTGCCGCGCCCGCGGCGGCGGCCGCCTTGAGGTCGGCGTCGGCCGCGGCCGGGGCCTCCATCGACTCCGAGCCGAGCAGGTTGATCGTCATGGCCGGGTCGTACATGGAGTAGCCGAGGGTGGGCGGATAGAACAGCAGGTTGGGCACGTTGGTCCACGGCAGGTCCCGGACGACGATCTTCCCGGCGGCGTTGGCCGCGGTGATGTTCGTGCCCGCGGGCAGGTGGACGAGGGGCGCGGAGACGCCGGCAGAGGCGGAGAACGGCACCGGGGCCGCGACCGGCACCGCCGTACCGCCGACGGTCAGTCCGGTGCCGAGGCTGTCCCAGCGGTCGATGGCGTAGGGCAGGGAGGAGAACTGGAGGCCGGGGATGGCCGCCATCTCGTCCTCCACCCAGTCGACGTACGCGGTGTGCGCGGCGGAGCCGGTCGGCCTGGGGCCGAACGCCTCCTGCTGCTCGGCCAGGGTGTTCAGGCGGGCCTCGGAGGCGAACGCGGCGGGGTCGACCCTGACGGGACAGGCCAGAGCGGCCGTCTGGGCGGAGGCCGGTTGCGCGGGCGCGACCAGCGGGAGGAGAAGGGCGAGGAGAGCGAGTCGTCTCACGTGGGGGGTCCTTCCATTAAATCGTTTTAACACATGGCCCGTAGTAGCCAGAGCGTTCAACCGCCTGACCCGATACGGCCGAAACGTTTCAACGCCCGGCCCGGCAACCGGATCGTTGCAACGCCCGGCCAAGCAGCCAGAGCGTTTCCACGCCTGGCCAAGTGGCCAGAGCGTTTCGACGCCTGGCCCGCCACGACCAGAACGTCCAAGGTCACGACCCGGCGGCCGAGGCGCGTGACACCTGGCCGGCTACAGCCAGAGCGTTCAAACGCCCGGCCACTTCGGTCAGAACGTTTCAACGCCCGGCCCAGCAGCCAGCTCGTTTCAACGCACGACCCAGCGGTCGAAACGTTTTAATGCATGGCCTGCTGCAGCCACACCGTTTCGATGCGTGGCCCGCGGCAGTCCCCCGACGTGCGGCTGGTTCTCAGGGTCGAGGCGGTCCCGTGGTTCCGCGGACGACCAGTGTGGGCGACACCGACGACGTCACCGACCGCGTGCGTCCCTCGATGCGCTCGACGAGCAGGCTCGCGGCCGTCGCCCCGATCACGTGCCCGTCCTGGTCGACGCTGGTGAGCGAGATGCGTTTGAGCGAGGCGATGCCGATGTTGTCGTATCCGGCGACGGAGAGGTCCTCCGGCACCGACAGTCCCGCCTCGTCGGCGGCGCGCAGCACGCCGAGCGCGGCGATGTCGGCGCCGGCGAAGATGGCGGTGGGCCGGTCGTCGCGCGCGAGCAGTTCCCGCGCGCCCTCGAAGCCACCCTCCTCGGTGAAGGAGGTGGCCAGCACGTCGCCGGCGAATCCGTGGGCGCGCATCGCCTGGCGGTAGCCTTCGGCGCGCACCGTGTGCGGCAGTCCCTGGACGCGGGCCCGCTCCAGGTGGGTGATGTGCGCGATCCGGGTGTGCCCGAGCCCGACCAGGTGGTCGACCACGAGCCTCGCCCCCATCACGTCGTCGTCGACGACCGCGTCGTAGGCCGCGGCGCCGCCGTGCCTGCCGACCACGACGACGGGGGTGGCCGTCGCGATGGCGGCGAGTTCGGCATCCGTCATGACCGGCGAGATCAGGATGAGCCCGTCCATGCTCCGGTCGATCATGGCGTTGGTCATTCTGGCCTGTGTCTTGGGTTCGATCCCGCCGGGTCCGAGCAGCACTTGGTACTCGGTGCCGCTCAGCCGGCCGGTGACGCCCTCGATGATGTCGGGGAAGAACGGGTTGCGGGTGTCGGAGAGCATGACGCCGAGGGTGTAGGTGCGTCCGCGCAGGGCGCGGGCCGCGGCGTGCGGGCGGTAGCCCAGCTCGTCGATGGCCTGCGTCACCTTGGCCTGCATCTCCGCGCTCACGCCGTAGGCCCCGCGCAGCACCTTGGACACGGCGGCCGTGGAAACCCCGGCTCGCCTGGCCACGTCGGCGATCGTCACCCGTCCGCTCGTCACACGCCATCCTTTGTAGAACGATTTCTAAAGGAGGAGGCTAGCTCGCCAGCGTCACTCCGGTCTACCTCTTGACGGTGGATTCCTTTGTGCCCTAACAATGGAGAACGTTCTACACAATACTACCTCAAACGAACAGGAGGACGGGCGTGAGAGCACCCTCTCGTCTGCTCGGCGCGGCGACCTGCGCCGTCCTCGCCCTGTCCCTCGCCGGCTGCGGGTCGTCCGCGCCGGAGGGGACCGGTCAGGTGAAGCTGACCCTCTGGCACAACAGCGCGGACCCGGCGCCGCTGCTGGAGATGTACAAGAAGTTCGAGAAGCAGTCCGGCCACAAGATCGAGCTCGTGTCGATCCCGTCCGACGGCTTCGAGGACACCACCCAGACCAAGTGGGCCACCGGCGACCGCCCGGACATCCTGGAGTACCACGCGACGACGAGCGGCCTGCTCGCCCTCAACCCCGCCGAGAACCTGCGCGACCTGACCGGCGAGGCGTACATCGCCAGGTCCGGCGACCTCTACCAGGCGGCCGGGTCCGTCAACGGCAGGGTCTACGCCGCCATCACCGGCTTCCCCCAGGTCTTCGGCCTCTACTACAACAAGAAGGTCTTCACCGCGGCCGGGCTGACCCCGCCCACGACCTTCGCCGACCTCGCCGCCGCCTGCCCCAAGCTCAAGGCCGCCGGGGTCACGCCGGTCTTCGAGTCGGGCGGGTCGATCTGGCCGGTGCAGATCCTGCCCATCCTCTACCTGGCCGGCGCCAACCAGTCCAACGCGTACGGCAAGGCCATCGCGAGCCACAGCAGCACGCTGGCCGACGCCGGCTCGCCCTTCGTCGCCGGTCTGACCGCCTACGCCAAGCTGAAGACCGACGGCTGTTTCAACAAGGACATCGTCACCGCCAAGTTCGAGGACTCCATGAAGGCCCTCGTGACCGGCAAGGCCGCCATGGTCGCCCAGCACTCCGACATGCTCCCGGCCCTCCTCGCGGCCGCGGGCGGCGACCAGAAGACCGTGGACGAGTCCGTCGGCTTCGCCGGCCTGTCGAGCGACAAGCCGCTGGTGACCTACGCGCCGGGCCCGATCGGCACGTTCTACCTGCCCAAGACCGGTGACGCGGCCCGCGAGAAGGCGTCGCTCGACTTCGTGCGCTTCATGACCGGCCCGGCCTACGCCGAGTACATCGCCGCGTCCAAGACCTTCCCCGTGCTCAAGGACGTGCCCGGCCCGCAGGGCGTCTCCTCCGTGCTGCAGGACGTCAAGAAGGCGTACGACACCGGCGCGGTCATCGCCTTCAACTCCGACATCCCGGGCATGGGCGGCCTGGCCCAGCTCATGTCCGAGCTGATCGCCGGGCAGAAGGATCCGCAGAAGGCGGCGACCCAGCTCCAGGGCCAGGTCGAGCAGGCGGCCAAGGCGGCAGGGCTGCCCGGATGGTGATGCGGAGCAGGGCGGCCTGGCTGCCGTGGGCCCTGCCCGCGATCGTGCTGGTCACGGTCTTCTTCGTCGCCCCGTTCCTGCTCAACGTCCGGTTCGCGTTCTCCTCCTGGACGAGTTTCCGTGCCGAGATCGCCTGGAACGGGCTGGACAACTTCCGCACGCTGATCGATCAGGACCTGCTGGCCAACGCGGTCACCGTGACCGTGGTGTACGCGATCCTGTGCATGGCGATCCAGAACACGGTCAGCCTCTCGCTGGCGCTGGCCCTCCAGCGGACCAGCCGGATCAACACCGTCTTCCGTTCGGCGTTCTTCCTGCCGACGCTCATCTCGCCGCTGGCCGCCGGGTACATCTGGCGCGGCCTGCTGGCCCCCGACGGAGCGGTCAACTCCTTCCTCGGCCTGGAGTGGGCGTGGCTGGGCGAGCCGGCCACCGCGCTGGTGGTGGTCGCGTTCATCGACGCGTGGAAGTGGAGCGGGCTGATCACCCTCGTCTACATCGCGGGCCTCAACTCGATCCCGAAGTCGCTGCTGGAGTCGGCGACCGTCGACGGGGCCGGGCCGTGGACCCGGTTCCGCCGGGTGGTGTTCCCGATGCTCGCCCCGGCGCTGACCTTCAACGTGGCGGTCACGCTGGTGGGCGCGCTCAGCGCGTACGACGTGATCGCCGCCACCACCGGCGGCGGGCCGGGCGATCACACGCGGGCCCTGAACGTGGTGATGCGCCAGCAGTGGGGCCAGGGCTTCTTCGGCTCGGCCAGCGCGCTGGGGTTCACCGTGACGCTGCTGGTGATCGCCACCGCCGTGCCCCTCGTGTGGTGGCTGCGGCGCAGGGAGGTGACGGGATGAGGGCCCTGGTGAAATACGCGGCGCTGACGCTGTTCGCGATCCCGTGGGTGCTCGTGCCCGTCTGGCTCGTGGTCGTCAACTCGTTCAAGCCCGCGGGCGAGGCCGCCGAGCTGGGCCTCGGCCTGCCCAGGACCTGGGCGATCGCCGAGAACTACGGCATCGTGCTCGAGCGGGGCGGCTACCTGACGGGCCTGGTCAACAGCCTCAAGGTGACCGTGCCGATCGTGGTGGCCGTGGTGTTCCTCGGCGCGGCGGCGGCGTGGGCGTTCGGGCGCAGCCGGTCGCGGTGGCTGCAGGCGGCCTACTTCGTGATGGGGCTGTCGATCCTGCTGCCGCCGTCGATCATTCCGACCGTCTACCTGCTGCGCAGCCTGTCGCTGGACGGCGGCTCGCTCGGCTACGTGCTGACCATGACCGGCTGCCGCCTGGGCGTCGTGATCTTCCTGGCGACCGGGTTCGTCCGGGCGTTCCCCCGCGACCTGGAGGACGCCGCGGCCATCGACGGCGCCTCCCGCCCGCAGGTCTTCGTCCGCGTCCTGCTGCCTTTGCTGCGCCCGGTGCTGTTCGTCGGCGGCGTGATCCTGATCATCAACGTCTGGAACGACTTCTTCCTCGCCCTCTTCCTGCTCCAGGGCAGCGCGAACGCCACGCTGCCGCTGAGCCTGTTCCAGTTCGCCTCCGGCACTTTGCAGAGCCTGAACTGGAATCTCGTCTTCGCCCACGTCCTGCTCACCACGCTGCCCCTGGTGGCGGTGTACGTCGTCGCGCAGAAGCGCGTCCTGGCCGGTCTTACGGAAGGTGCACTCAAGGGATGACCACTCATGACATCGCGCTCGACTGGGTCAGGCGCGAGATCAAGGAGGGGCGGCTGCCGTGCGCGGTGTTCGGCGCCGCCACCTCCGATGGGATCCAGGTGCTGGAGGCGTTCGGCGCGCACGACGGCCGCGAGACCCGGGCAGACGACCACTTCGCGCTGTTCTCGGTGACCAAGCCGCTGGTGGGGCTGGCCGCCCTGCGCCAGGTCGAGCGCGGGCTGCTGTCGCTGCGCCGCCCGCTGCGGGAGGTGCTGCCGGGCTTCGCGCGGCCCGACGTGACGCTCTGGCACCTGCTCACCCACACCAGCGGCATCGCCGAGCAGACGCTCACGCCCGACAGTCTGCTGGAGCACCTCCTCACGGCGCCGTCGATGTTCGAGGCGGGCACGCTCAGCCAGTACTCCAACCTGGCCTTCGCCGGGATCGCGGAGATGGTCCGCGACGTCACGGGCCGCGATCTCGCGGACGTGATCGACGCCGACCTGAACGCGCTGGTGCCGGGCGGCGGGCGGATCACCTTCGATCCGGCGTGCGACGCGGCCGAGGTCCACGGCCTCGACCTGCTCGGTCCCGGTTTCGACTTCGAGAAGTTCGTACGGCTCCGCCACCCGGCGGGGGCGTTGTTCTCCCGCGCCGAGGACCTCCTGGCGCTGGGCGGGGCGCTGCTGCGCGGCGACCGGCGGCTGATCCACCCGACCACCCTGGCCGCCATGACGACCCCGCAGACGACGGGCCTGGTCAAGCTGCAGCCCGACCCGGTCAACGCCGGGCAGGACTGGGGCCTCACCTGGAACCTGCGCCACTCGGCTCCCGGGCTGCTCGAGCGCCGGCTGTACGGGCACGGCGGCGCCTCGGGCTGCCAGTGGTGGATGTACCCGGAGCAGGACGCGTGCTTCGTGCTGCTGATCAACGTGATGGCGCCGAGCCTGTCCGGTGTCGACGTCGACGGCCTGCACAACGCCTTCACCACCGGGCTCGATGCGTGAACCAGAACTCGGGGATTCAGGTCTCGGGCGCGCAGACGCCCTACATCCGTACGGCTCCGCCGCGTGCGCGGGCGGGTCTGACGTGCGGTCTGGTGGATCCGGTCGGCGTGAAGGAGCCCCGGCTCTCGTGGGACACCCGGCTGCCCGAGGCGGCCACCGTCACCGTGTCGGCCGGCGAGCGTGAGGTGTGGCGCTCGGTCCTGCCCGCCGGGTCGTATCTCGTGGACGTGCCCGATGGACTGCTGGATCCGCTCATGCCGTACACGTGGAGGGTCGAAGGGCACGCGGCCGGCGCGTTCACCACGGGCCTGCGGGGCGCGTGGGAGGCCCCGTGGCTGGCCGGGGATCCGCGGGCGGCGGTGAGCCTGCGCGGATCGTTCGCCTGGCAGCCCGGGCGCGCCTGGCTGGCCGTCACGGCGCTGGGCGTCTACCGGGCGCTGCTCAACGGGGTACGGCTGGGCGAGGAGGAGCTGGCCCCCGGCTGGACCGACTACGGCCACCGTACGCGCTATCGGCTGCTGGAGCTCACGGAGCTGCTCGCACCCGGCGAGAACGAGCTGGAGCTGTGGCTCGCCCCCGGCTGGTACGCGGGTCACGTCGCCGGCGGCGGCCCGCGCCGCTACGGCGACCGGCCCGCCGCCAGCGCCCAGGTGCTCGTGCGGGACGGCGACGGGGTCCGCCGCGTGCTGGCCACGGACGCGGCCTGGACCCGGCGGGACCTCGGCCGCCCGCGCGCCGACCTGGTGATGGGCGAGACCGTCCAGGCTCCTTCTGGGCAAGTCGAAGCCGCGTCGGAGATCCCGGTTCCGGAGATCCTGGTGGAGGCCGATCCCGCTCCGCCGGTGCGGGTGATCGGCACGGTGCCCGCCGTGTCCGTGACCGAGCCCGCGCCGGGCGTCCAGGTGGCCGACTTCGGGCGGAACGTCGTCGGGCGCGTACGGCTGCGCGTCGAGGCATCGGGCCCGGTCCGGATCGTGGTGCGGCACGGCGAGGAGCTGACCGCGACCGGCCGGCTCTACACCGGCAATCTGCGCACCGCGGACCAGCGTGACGAGTTCGTCCTCGGTCCCGGCTCGCACGTCGTGGAGCCGGCGTTCACCCTGCACGGGTTCCGCTACGCGGAGGTCACCGGCTGGCCGGGCGCGCTGACGCCGGACGACCTGGAGGCGGTGCTGCTGTCCTCCGCGCTCACGGTCACGGGTTCGCTGACCGTGAGCGATCCCGCCGTGCGGCAGCTCGTCGCCAACATCGGCGCGTCTGCGGACGGCAACCTGGTGAGCGTGCCGACCGACTGCCCGCAGCGCGACGAACGGGCCGGCTGGACGGCCGACATCTCGGTGTTCGGCTCGACGCTCAGCTTCCTGCGGCACACGCAGGCGTTCCTGTCCGGCTGGGTGACGACGCTGATCGACGGCCAGCGGGCCGACGGCGCGGTCCCGCACGTCGCGCCGGTCCTGCCCGAGTACGGATACGACTCCCCCGTGTGGTCCGACGCGCTGGTCGAGGTGCCGTGGCTGCTGTGGCGGCGCTACGGCGACGACCGCACGCTGCGCCGCGCGTACGGCCCGATGCGGCGATGGGCCGACTACTGCCTGGCCCAGGCCGAGGGCGGCGTCAGACCGGGCAGGGCCCTGGGCGACTGGCTGGCCCCCGGCACTGTCGAGACGCCCAAGAGCCTCATCGCCACCGCCGCCCTCGCGCGCAGCCTCCGCCTGGTCGCGCACGTGGCCGACGTGCTCGGCGAACCGCACGCTCCGGAGTACGGCGAAGCCTTCACCCACGTGTCGGGCGCCTTCCAGCGGGCCTTCCTGAGTGGCCCGAGGCTGCACACCGAGACGCAGACCGGCTACGCCGTCGCCCTCGCCTGGGACCTGGTCCCGCCGGAGGACCGGGCCGCGGCCGCGCAGGCGCTGGCCGACCTGGTCCGCGCCGCCGGGCACCGCCTCATGACGGGCTTCGTCGGCACCCCGCTGCTGCTGCCCGTCCTGTCGGAGACCGGCCACCACGACCTGGCCTGCCGGATCTTCAACCAGGAGGGTTACCCGTCCTGGCGCTACCAGCTCCGCGCCGGGGCGACGACCATGTGGGAGCGCTGGGATTCCTGGCACCATCGGCACGGCCTGCAGACTCCGGCCATGAACTCCTTCAACCACTACGCCTACGGCTGCGTGGGCGATTGGCTGTTCCGGCACGTGGCGGGCCTGGGCGACGACCCGCGCGGGACGGGCGGCGGCTTCGGTGAACTGCTGCTGCGCCCCGGCCCCGTCCCGTTGCTGCGCGAGGCGCACGCCCGCTACGACAGCGCGTCGGGAACGGTCGAGTCGGGCTGGCGGGCGGGCCCCGGCGGCATCCAGTTCACGTTCGCCGTGCCGGAAGGGGTGAGCGCCCGCGCGGTGCTGCCCGTGCGCGGCGCGTGGGACGGGATGACCGTCAACGGCACCTTCCTCATGGGCCTCAGCGAGCAGTTGCCGGCCACCAGGCTGGCCGACGGCGGCTGCGCCCTGAGCCTGCCTCCGGGCCGCTGGTCCTTCACGGCCCCGGCGGCGGCCACGGCCCACCTCCTCCAGGAGTGGGACGACCTGGGCTGATCCTCGGTGCCACCATGGAGCCTTGATACGACACCTTAATGGTGTCACGATGGCTCCAACCTAGGAGGCAGCCTGTGAAACGACCAGCGTTAGTGGCGGTATGCCTGACGATCGGCCTGGTGGCGACCGCGTCACCGGCCCACCCGGCGGCGGGCCCGGCCGTCGGCATCCGGAACGGGGTCACCCAGCCGGTCTTCTCCTACGCCGAGGCGATCCGTGAGTTCGCCATGGTGCAGTCCCCCGTGGACAGCGACGGCGACGGCAGGAAGGACCTGATCAGAGCGGACATCGTCCGGCCGAAGGAAACGGGCGACGGGTTACGGGTGCCGGTGATCCTGCATGCGAGCCCCTACTTCGACACCGGGCTGGGCTGGCAACGGGAGACGAAGTCGTACGACCAGAGCGGGAACGCCACCAAGATCCCGCTTTTTCTGGACAACTACTTCGTCCCACGCGGCTATGCGGTCGTGTCGGTCGACATGACCGGCACGGCGAAGTCCGGCGGCTGCCCGACCGGAGGCGGCGCCAGCGACGTGCTGGGCGCGAAGGCGGTCGTCGACTGGCTCAACGGCCGCGCCCCCGCCTACGACGAGAGCGGCGAGCCGGTCCGGGCGGCGTCCTGGACGACCGGCCGCACCGGGATGATCGGCATGTCCTACGACGGGCTCCTGGCCACGGGAGTCGCCGGCACCGGGGTACCCGGCCTGGCCACGGTGGTGCCGATCGCGCAGGGCAGTTCCGTGTACGAGATGTCGCGGGCCGGCGGCACGATTTCCTGGATCAGGGACGGGCTGGCGCAGATCTCCGCCATGATCGACAAGGACCCGCCGGAGAAATGCGCGCAGGTGCGCAAACAGCTGACCGAGGGGGTGGACGACGAAACCGGCAACTACAACGCCTTCTGGCACGAGCGCAACTACCGCTCCGGTCCGGTGGCCGACGTCCGCAACGTGCGGGCCAGCGTCCTCGCGGTAATGGGGGTGAACGACCTGAACGTGAAGCCCAGCCAGCTCTCGCTGTGGTGGGACGGCCTCGCCAAGCGCGGCGTGCCGCGCAAGTTGTGGCTGACGCAGTACGGCCACACCGACCCGTTCGACTTCCGGCGCGAGCAGTGGGTCAGCACCCTGCACCGGTGGTTCGACCATGAGCTGCAGGGCATCGACAACGGCATCCTGCGGCAGCCGCGGGTGGACGTGCAACTCGGGCCGGATCGCTGGATCACCCAGCCGGACTGGCCGGCCCCGGCGGCCAGGACTCTGACGCTGCGGCCGGGCGGCGACGGCTCGCTCGGGACCCGCCCGTCGCAGGGACGCGGCTCGTACACCGACGCCCTCTTGCCCGAGGCAGATCTGATCGCCGACCCGGGCGCGGCCAGGCCGTACCGGCTCGCCTACCTCGCTCCCGCGCTGAAGCAGGACCTCCGGCTGTCCGGAACACCGCAGGTGAGCCTGAAACTCAGCGCGGACCGGCCGGCCGCCAACGTGTCCGCGCTGCTGGTGGACTACGGCCGGGACACCCGCGTCAATCCCGCCTACGGCATCAGGCGGGCGCCCGGCGAGGACTGCGTCGGTGAAGGCACGCCTGAGGACTCCGGCTGCTTCTGGCGGTGGGCGGACGACACCGTGACCACGGACGCGCATGTGGTCGGCCGCGGCACGCTCGACGCCCAGAACCGCACGTCGCTCAGCGCTTCCCTGCCGCTGACGCCCGGAAAGTCCTACCGGGTCACGTGGTCGCTCCAGCCGACGGACCATCTGCTCAAGGCCGGGCACCGCCTGGGGCTGATCCTCGCAGGCACGGATGCGGAGTTGGCCGCGGCGGAGACCCCCACCGGCGCGAAGGTGACGGTGGACCTCGGCGGCAGCACGATCTCGGTGCCCGTGGTCGCGACGGCACCGTAGAGCCGCATCAGCTCGTCCGGCCGGACGAACCGGCGGCCCGCCTGTGGTCGAGAAGGACGAACGCGGCCCGTTCGCCCCGGCCTAAGCTCCACCGGAAATGGAGCCAGGAGGGACGCCGGTGTCGAAGCTCAATGAGGTCGGTTCGTGGCTGCGCGGCCGGCTGCCGGATCTGCTCGCCGAGAACCGGGTGCCCGGGGCGGCGGTGGCGTTCTGCGCCGGCGACGAGGTGACCGACGTCGCGGCCGGGGTGCTGAGCACGGCCACCGGGGTCGAGGCGACGACGGGCTCGCTCTTCCAGATCGGCTCGATCACCAAGGTGCTGACCTCGACGCTGGCCATGCAGCTGGTGGACGAGGGCCGGCTCGACCTCGACGCCCCCGTGCGCGCGTACCTGCCCGGCTTCGCAGTCGCCGACGAGCGCGCGGCCGCGCGGATCACCGTGCGTCAGCTGCTGTGCCACGTCTCGGGCTTCGAGGGCGACGTCTTCACCGACACCGGCAAGGGCGACGACTGCCTCGACAAGTACGTCGGCCTCCTGGCCGAGGTGCCGCAGGTGTTCGAGCCCGGGGAGATGTTCTCCTACAACAACGCCGGCTTCGGCGTTCTGGGGCGGATCGTCGAGGTCGTCCGGGGCCGGCCGTTCGACGCCTGCATGCGGGCGCACCTGTTCGAGCCCCTGGGCCTGACACAGGTCGCGAACGACCCGTACGAGGCGATCCTTCACCGCACCGCGGTCGGGCACCTCGAGCGTGAACCCACCCCCGTCTGGGCGCTGGCCCGGTCGAACGCGCCGGCCGGGTCGATGCTGGCGATGAGCGCCCGGGACCTGCTGGCCTTCGCCCGCATGCACCTGGCCGGCGGCCTGGGGCCGGACGGCCGCGCCGTACTCCGCCCGGAGAGCGTGCGGGCCATGCGGCAGCAGCAGATCGCCCAGCCCGACCTCGACCAGGGCACCGGCTGGGGTCTCGGCTGGGAGCTCTTCCATCGCCCGGGCCGGGCGGTGTTCGGCCACGACGGCAACACCATCGGCCAGTCGGCGTTCCTGCGCGTGGTCCCGGAGTGCGACGTGGCGCTGGTGATCCTCACCAACGGAGGCTCGCCGAAGCCGGTCTTCCGCGAGCTCGCCGAGCACGTGCTCGGCGGCCTCGCGGGAGCCGGGCCGGGTGCGGCGCCGCGGCCGGACCCGGCCGCTCGCCCGCTGGACGCCGCCCGCTGCGCCGGCACCTACCTGTCGAGCACCGCGCGGACCACGGTGAGCCGGGACTCCCTGGGGCGGCTGTGGCTGGACCGCGTTCCGCTCGGCGTCACCGCCGGCCTGGGCGAGGCTCCGTACCGCACCGAGCTGGTCGCCTGGCGCGGCGACTCGGCGCTCCCGGCCGAGTCCGGCGGCGGGCCGCTCGCCTTCCTCGGCGACGACGGGCAGGGACGCGCCCTCTACCTGCACACCGGCCGGGCCGACCGGCGCGTCCCCTCCTGAAGGCCCGCCCGCCGCGATCAGTTCGTCCGGCCGGATGAACGCGGGCTTCCAGGTTCGACCGACGCGACGAACACCGCTATGGCCGCGCGTCTCACTATCGTCCAATGGATTCGGAGAGTGCTGCCTTGAGCACGGCCTATGGTGGCGAGAACGCGGATGGCGACCGGCTGCTGACCATCCGTGATCTGGCGGTTGAGATCCGGCGGAATGACCGGATCGTCCGTCCCGTCTCCGGTGTCAGCCTGACTCTCGATCGAGGCGAGACGCTGGGCATCGTCGGCGAGACCGGTTCCGGCAAGTCGATGACCGGCCTGGCGATCATGGGCATGCTGCCGCCGGGCGGCCGGGTCACCGCCGGCTCGATCGACCTGGACGGCAGGGAGCTCGTCGGACTGCCCGCCGCGCAGTACCGCGCGATCCGGGGCGACGACGTGGCGATGGTCTTCCAGGACTCGATGACCGCGCTGAACCCCACCAAGCGCATCGGCGAGCAGATCGCCGAGCCCGTGCGGCTGCACCGCGGCGCCTCGAAGCGGGCGGCCCGCGCCCGCGCCGCGGAGATGCTCGCCCTCGTGGGGCTGCCGCGGCCGGCCGAGCGGCTGGACGACTTCCCGCACCAGCTCTCCGGCGGCATGCGGCAGCGCGTGATGATCGCGATGGCGCTGGCCTGCGAGCCCCGGCTGGTCATCGCCGACGAGCCGACCACCGCGCTCGACGTCACCATCCAGGCGGAGATCCTCGAGCTCCTCGACGACCTCAGGTCCAGGCTGGGCATGGCGATGATCCTGATCACCCACGACATGGGGGTGATCGCCCGGCACGCCGACCGCGTCGGCGTGATGTACGCCGGCCGCCTGGCCGAGACCGGGCCCACGCCCGTGCTGTTCGCCCGCACACGGCACCGCTACACCCAGGCGCTGCTCTCCTCGATCCCGTCACTCACGCAGGACCGCGGCGCGGAGCTGTTCAGCATTCCCGGGGCGCCGCCGGACCTGACGGTGGCCCAGGCGGGGTGCGCCTTCGCCGCGCGCTGCGCCGCCGCGACCGAGCGGTGCCGCGAGGAGTCCCCGCCGCCCACGGCCGAGGCCGACGGCCACGTCCACGCCTGCTGGCACCCCGCCGACGGCCCGGCCGCCAGAGCGGGCATACGGCTGAGCGTGCCCGCGCCCGCCGCCAAGGAGCCGCGCCTGCGCGTGGTCGGCCTCCGGCGCGAGTATCCGGCGGGCGGCGGGCGGCCGTTCGGGCGCCGTCGCACCGTCAAGGCCGTCTCCGGCGTGAGCTTCGAGGTGGCGGCCGGGGAGACGTTCGGGCTCGTCGGCGAATCCGGCTGCGGCAAGTCCTCCCTCGGCCGCATGCTCGTCGCCCTCGACCGCCCGGACTCCGGCGAGGTGATCTTCGACGGCACGCCGCTCACCCGCACGCCGGGGCCCCGCCGTACCCAGCTCCAGATGATGTTCCAGGACTCCAACGCCTCCCTCGACCCGCGCATGCGCGTCGGCACGATCCTGCGCGAGCCCCTGGCCATCCAGGGGATCGGCACCCGCGCCCAGCGCACCGCCCGCGCCCGCGAGCTCCTGGGGGACGTCGGCCTGCCGGCGAACGTGCTGGAGCGCTACCCCTACGAGCTGTCCGGCGGGCAGCGGCAACGCGTGGGCCTGGCCCGCGCGCTCGCCCTGGACCCGAAGGTGCTGGTCGCCGACGAGCCGGTCAGCGCCCTGGACGTCTCGATCCGCTCGCAGGTGCTCAACCTGATGCGCCGCATCCAGCTCGAACGCGGGCTCAGCAGCGTGGTGATCTCGCACGACCTCGCGGTGGTGCGGTACCTCGCCGACCGCGTCGGCGTCATGTACCTGGGCAAACTCGTCGAGGCCGGCACCACGGAGGAGGTGTACGGCGCCGCCGCGCACCCCTACACCGCAGGGTTGCTGGCCGCGATCCCGGCGGCCGGCCCCGAGGCGCCGCGCGTGCCCGCGTCCGCGAGGGTGCGCGGCGAGCTGCCGAGTCCCATCGACCCGCCCAGCGGCTGCCGGTTCCGCACCCGGTGCGCCCTGGCGAGCGAGGTGTGCGCCCAGAAGGAGCCCCCTTTGACGCTCGTCACCGGCACCCACCACGTCGCCTGCCACCACCCCCTGCGCCGAGAGGAGTCGCGCTCATGACCTGGTACGTGCTCCGCCGGCTGGCGGTCTCCCTCCTCGTCCTGCTCGGTATCTCCGCGGTCGTCTTCCTCATGCTGCACCTGGTGTCGGACAGCCCGGGACGCGTCGTCCTCGGGCAGCGCGCCGCGCCGGAGGCCGTGGCCGCCTTCAACCGGGCGCACGGCTTCGACCGCCCGGTCGTCGTGCAGTACGTCAGCTATCTCGGTCAGTTGCTCCAGGGCGACCTCGGCCGGTCGTACAAGCTGAACGAGGACGTGGGCACGCTGCTGGCCAGGAACGCCGGCCGCAGCGCGATGCTGTCGCTGGCCGGGCTGGTGCTGGCGCTGGTGGTCGCGGTGCCGCTCGGCATTCTGCAGGCGGTCCGGCGCAACAGCGTCGTCGACCGGGCCGCCACCGCGGCGTCGTACGTGCTCTACGCGACGCCGTCGTTCCTGCTCGGGCTGCTGCTGATCGCCGTGTTCAGCCAGGCGATCCCGATCTTCCCGGCGGAGGCGTCGCAGTCGCACTCGCCGTGGGTCGTCTTCACCGATCCGCGGGCGATGGCGCTGCCGGTCATCACACTCGCCGTCACCAGCGTCGCGATCTTCGCGCAGTACCAGCGCTCCGCCGCCCTCGACCAGCTCGGCCAGGACTACATCCGGGTCGCGCGGGCCAAGGGCCTGCCGGAACGGCTGATCCTCACCCGCCACCTGCTGCGCAACGCCTGCCTGCCGCTCATCATGCTGGTCGGCACCCTCGTCCCCACCCTGCTGGCCGGCAACCTGATCGTCGAGTCGCTCTTCAACTATCCGGGCCTGGGCCTGCTGTTCCTCAACAGCCTGCAGCGCGAGGACTACCCGGTGCTCCTGGCCTACACCCTCATCGGCGGCGTGCTGACCGTGGCCGGCAACTTCATCGCCGACGTCACGGTGGCCGCCGCCGACCGCAGAATCGAGCTGAGCGCATGACCGTCGAACCAGGCGTGACCTCACCCGAGACCTCGATCCGCTCGGTGCTGCGCGGGCTGCGCCGGCACCCGCTCGGCCTGGCCGGCGGGCTGCTCCTGCTGCTCATCGCCGGATTCTGCTTCCTCGGGCCGCTGTTCTACCCGACCAACCAGACCGACGTGGACCTGGTCAACGCCGCTCTGCCGCCCGGCCCCGGATACCCGCTCGGAACCGACACCAACGGCTTCGACGTCCTCGGCCGGCTCATGGCGGGCGGCCGGGTGTCGCTGCAGATCGGGCTGCTGGCGGCGGTGTTCGCCACCACGATCGGCACCGTCTACGGTGCCGTGGCGGGGCTGGCCGGAGGCGCGGTCGACGGGTTCATGATGCGGCTGGTCGACGTCATGCTGTCGATCCCGTTCCTGCTCTTCGTGCTGATCCTGTCGGCCCGCTTCCACGCCGACGCGCTGGCGCTGAGCCTCGTCATCGGCGGGTTCTCCTGGCTCGTGTCCGCCCGGCTGGTGCGCGGCGAGGTGCTGACCCTGCGGGTGAGGGAGTTCGTGCTGGCCGCCAAGCTGATGGGCGCCTCCCGCCGGCGGGTCATCCTCACCCACCTGATCCCGAACGCGCTCGGCGTCATCATCGTCAACATCACCTTCCAGGTCGCCGACGCCGTCCTGGTCGTCGCCGCCCTGGGCTTCCTGGGCTTCGGCCTGGCCCACCCCACCGCCGACTGGGGCAGCCAGCTCGCCAGCGGTGTCACCTTCATCTCCGCCGACTACTGGTGGCTGATCTATCCGGTCGGCGGCTGCATCGTCCTCACCGTGCTGGCGCTCAACCTGCTCGCCGACGCGCTCCGCGACGCCGTCGGCCGGCGGGCCGGCTGAACACCCCCACACCTCACCAGGAGCCATCCATGAGACACCTCCTCACGGCACTCGTCGCCGGCCTCGCCGTACTCGCAACGGCGTGCAGCGGCGGCGGGGGCACGCGGACCATCGCCGGCAGCTACACCGCCAAGCCCACGCAGACCGGCACACCCAAGGACGGCGGGACCGCCACGGTCGCGCTGACCCCCGGGCTCAGCCCCAACTACATCTACCCCTACCCGCCGGCGGCCGCCAACGGCACCGTCATCGCCCGCGGCCAGCTCTGGCGCTCCCTCTACCGGCCCAGCGGCGAGGGCGACCAGATAGCCGACGCCGAGCTGAGCCTCGCCGAGCCACCCGTCTACAGCCCCGACCGCAAGACCGTGACCATCAAGATGAAGGACTACAAGTGGTCCAACGGCAAGCCGGTCACCGCCGATGACGTCGTCTTCTCCCTGGCCCTGCTCAAGGCCGCGCTCAAGGAGAGCCCGGCCAACTGGAGCTTCTACACCCCCGGGCAGTTCCCCGACGGGGTGAGCGCCGAGGCCGCCGCGCCCGGCACGCTCACGCTCGAGCTGGAGACCGCGTACAACCCGTCCTACCTGCTGTCCATGCTGACGCTGCTGTACGTCCTGCCCTCCACCGACTGGAGCATCGCCGCCACCGGCGGCCCGCACCTCGACTACAAGCAGCCGAAGAACGCCAAGGCGATCTACAAGTACCTCACCAAGCAGTCGGAGTCACAGGCCACCTTCGCGGAAAACCCGCTCTGGCGCGTCGTCAACGGCCCCTACCTGCTCAAGAGCTTCGACCCGACGACCGGCTCGTTCTCCCTGGAGCGCAACAAGTCCTACAGCGGACCGGGCGAATCGCGGCTGGACCAGATCGACTTCAAGGCATTCACCTCCGCCGCCGCCGTGCTCAACCAGTTCAAGGCCGGCAACCTGACCGTCGGCACGCTGGACTCCAGCTTCGCCAACCAGATCGACGCGTTGAAGGCCCAGGGCTACAACGTGTACGGCGCGCCCGCCCCCGCCCGGCTGGACGCGCTCGTCATCAACTTCGCGAACACCGTCGGCAACTTCGACAAGGTCATCGCGCAGCCGTACGTCCGCCAGGCCCTGCAGCGCCTGATCGACCAGCAGGGCTACATCGCCAGCCGCGGCATCCACAACGGCGCCGCCTCCCCCAACTACAGCACCGCGGGCGCCGGATCCCCCTACCCGCCCGCCTTCGGCGACCAGCCGCCCTACCCCTACGACGCGGCCGCCGCCGAGAAGCTGCTCACCGGCAACGGCTGGAAGGTGACGCCGCACGGCGCCACCACCTGCGAGCGTCCCGGCACCGGCCCCGGCCAGTGCGGCGCGGACATTCCGAAGGGCCAGACGATCAGCTTCACCCTGGCCTCCGCCAGCTCCCCCGCCTTCGTCGGCGCGCGTGACGTCGCCTTCGCCTCGGCGGCCAAGAAGCTCGGCATCGAGGTCAAGATCGTGACCAAGTCGCTCAATTACATGTACGCCAACTACGGCAACAGCTTCGCCCCCGCCACCAAGAACGAGTGGGCGATGCAGGACTACGGCCCCCTCTACCTGGCCGCCGGCTACCCGAGCAGCAACACGGTGTTCAACACCGAGGGCAGCTTCAACCTGGGCAGCTACAAGAGCGCCGAGGCGGACAAGCTGATCAGCGCCTCGACCTTCGGGACGGACGAGACATCGCTGTCGGCCGAGGTGACCAGCCTCGCCCGGGACCTGCCGGTGCTCTTCATGCCGACCCCGCACACGCTGGTGGTGTGGAAGAACACCCTGTCGGGCCCGCAGTCGTCGTTCAACGCCCTGATCAGCTTCCTCTACACGCCGGAACAATGGTACTTCCACAGCTAGCGCGCGACCTGGCCGGTGACGCCAGGGTGGTGGCCCTCGGCGAGGGCGCGCACAACATCACGGAGTTCTACGAGCTCAAGGACGAGCTGTTCCGCCTGCTCGTCGAGGAGCACGGGTTCACCGCCTTCGTGATGGAGTCGGGCTTCGCCGAGGGGCTGTCCGTCAACGCGTGGATCCACGGCGGGCCGGGCGAGGTCGGGGACGTCGCCCGCGACGGCATCACCTACCGCTTCGGCGAGTGCGAGCCGATGCGGCGGCAGCTGACCTGGATGCGCCGGTGGAACGCCGCGAACCCGGCGAAGGTCAGCTTCTACGGCATGGACCTGCCCGGCTCCTCCACCTCGCCGGGACCGGCCGTGCGCGCCTGCCTCGACCGGCTGCCCGAGCTCCCCGGCGACGAGGAGCTCCGCCGCATCAGCGACCTGGGCGGCCGGACCGAGGCGGCGATCCGCTACCAGCGCATGCCCGCCGCGGCGCAGGCCCGGCTGCGCACGCTCCTGCGCGATCTGGTCGAGCGTACGGCGGCGCACGACGACGGCATCGTGCGCCGGTGCGGGGCCTCGATCGACGCCTTTCTCGCCGAGCTGGACGTGCCGGCGGCCGGGCCGTGCCCGCGCGAGGTGTTCATGGCCGACACCGTGCGCTGGGTCCTCGAGCGTGAGGAGCGGATCGTCGTGAGCGCGCACAACGCGCACGTCCGGCGCACGCCGCTGCACGGCCGGCCGATGCTCGGCGGCCTGCTCGGCGAGCGTCCCGTCGTCATCGGGATGACGTACGGCTCCGGCCCCGAGGTGCGCTTCACGCAACGCTCGCCACGCCCGTTCGACTGCGAGGTCACCCTGCACGAGCGCGCCCTGCCGGCGAACGCCGTCGAGTCGCGGCTGGAGCGTCTCGGCGGGCCCGTCGCCGTCGCCGACCTGCGCCACGCGCCGGCCGGCCTGTACGACGGAGTCGACGGCACCCTGGCCGCGGGCGGGCTCGACCCCGTCGACGACTTCCCCGCCGCCTACGACGCGCTCGTCCACGTCCGCCGGGTGACCCGGGTCCCCGGCGCGTTCGAGCGGCTGCGCGCGGAGTTCGACACCCAGTCCCGACAAGAGCCGGAGTCACCGTGACCGCTGCCTATCCGCCCGCCCGCACCGTGGCGGCCTTCGAGGAGGTCGCCGGCGTGCTCGTGCCCGACCCCTACCGCTGGCTGGAGGAGGAGACCCCGGAGGTGCGCGAGTGGCAGCGGCGCCAGGCCGGGCTGGCCACCGCCGCCGCCTACGCGGGCCAGGATCCGGAGGCCGTCCGCGACCTGATCCGCGCCTGCGACGCCGGCGCCCGCCCGGCCCTGCCGAAGTACGCCGCGGGCCGCTGGTTCCGCGTCGTGGCCACCGGGCCCGCCGTGGTCGTCGCGGACGAGCCCTTCGGCGCCGGGCGGACCGTCGCCGACCTGGCCGGATCCGGCGAGGGCGAGCACCCGCCCGTCGTGTCCTGGCTGGCGCCCGCGCCCGACGGCCGGGTCCTGGCGCTCGGGCTGTGCACCGACGGCAGCGAGCACAACACCATCCGGCTCGTCGACGTGGCCTCCGGGCGGCAGCTCGGCGGCGCGCCCGAGCAGGTCCTGCACAGTGCGTGGGCGGGCGGCGTCTCGTGGCTGCCGGACAGCACGGGCTTCTACTTCTTCGCGCTCACCGGCACGCCGCAGGAGTTCCGGCAGGCGGTCTTCTTCCACCGGCTCGGCGGCGGCACCGAGCGGGAGCCGATCCCGGTCGGGGCGGGCTCGCGCGAGTACACGCTGGTCCAGATGTCGGCGGACAGCCGCTGGGCCGTCGCCGCCCACCGGGTGGGCAGCCCCGTCCCGGTGGCGGTGCGCGACCTGTCCGGCCCCGATCCGGTCTGGCGGCCCTTCGTCACCGGGTGCACGGGGACCATAGCCGGGCACGTCGTCGGCGAGCGCTACATCGCGGTGACCGACGTCGGCGCCCCCCGCGGCCGCGTCGTCGCCATCCCCCTCGACGCGGCCGACCCCGGCGACCCGGCCGGATGGACCGAGCTCGTCCCGGAGGGTGACACGGTGCTGCGCTCCCTCACCCCGGCCGGGGAGCACCTCTACCTCAGCGAGTTCGACCGGACCTTCGCCAGGGTGCGCATCCTCGACCGCTCGGGAGCCGTCACCGGAGAGCTCCCCCTCCCCGGCCGGGGCGCGCTCGCCGCACCCCACTTCCCGCTGACCGCCCTGGCCACCGGCACGCCCGCGGCCGACTTCGTCTTCGCCTTCTCCACCCTCACCAGCTCATGGGGCGTCTACCGGCACCGGCCCGGCGAGAGGGAACCGGAGACCCTGATGGCCCCCGCGGTCGTCCTCGACGCCGTGCTGGAGGAGGAGGCGGCCCTCGCGCCGGACGGCGTGGCCGTGCCGTACCACGTGGTGCGCGGCGCCGCGGGTGCGCCGGCGCCGGTCCTGATCTCCGCGTACGGCGCGGCCAACGTGCCGCTCCTGCCGGCCTACCAGCCCGATCTGGCCGCCTTCGTCGCCGCCGGAGGCGTGCTGGTCCAGGCGTACCTGCGCGGCGGCGGCGAGTTCGGCCGCGACTGGCACCTGGCCGCGCACCGGGAGCGCAAGCACGTCCGCGACGCCGACCTCGTCGCGGTCGCCGAGCACCTCCTCGCCACCGGCCTGACCACACCCGACCGGCTCGCGCTGACCGGCGGCTCCGACGGCGGCCTCATGTGCGGGGTCGCCGTCACCCGGCGGCCCGGGCTGTGGCGCGCGGTCCTGCCGAGGGCCCCGCTGCTCGACCTCATCGGCGGCCTCCGCGACCCCTACCTCGACTTCGTCATCCGCAAGGCGTGGGCCGATCCGGACGACCCGGCCGAGGTGCGCCGGCTCCTTGGGCTCTCGCCGTACCAGCTGGTCGAGCCCGGTGTCTTCCCCGCGGTCTACCTGCAGGCCGGGGCGACCGACCCGCGGTGCCGGCCCTGGCACGCCCGCAAGTTCGCGGCGCGCCTGCAGGCGGCGCAGCTCGGGGAGGCGCCGATCCTGCTCCATGTCTTCGAGGACGCCGGTCACGGTGCGGCGACCGCCCACGACGTCGCCGTCGCGCAGGACGCCGAGTGGCTGGCGTTCCTGATCGGCACGCTCGGCCTGCCCGGCGTCAGCCGTCCGGGGCCGACCTGATCGACATCAGGCGCAGCTGCAGCATGGCCGACAGCCGCGCGCCCGGGTCGCCGAGGTCGAGCCGGCCCACCTCGGCGGCGCGGCGCAGCCGGTAGCGGAAGGTGTTGGTGTGCACGTACATCGCGGCGGAGGCGGCCGCCACGTCGCCGAAGGCGTCGAACCAGGCCCGGAGCGTCTCGAACAGGCTGCTCTGGTGCTCCCTGTCATAGGCCACGATGCGGGCGATGGCCCCGCTGGGGATGTCGCCGCGGGGAACGAGGTCGGCGAGCTCGATCAGCAGCGCGTCGACGTGCACGTCGTCCAGGCGGGCCACCTGCTGCCCGCCGATCCCCGAGCGCAGCACGCGCAGCGTGCGCTCGGCCCCCGACCGCGAGCGGGCCAGCGCCGAGCTGTCGGCGGCCGGCGGCCCGACCCCGATCAGCGGGCGCAGCCGCGAGCCGACGCGGGCCAGGAACTCGGCGGCGATCCCCACCGCGCGCTCCTCGGCGTCCTCGCGATGCTGCGGCAGGGGCAGCACGCCGAAGGCGACGTCACCGATGAGGGCCGTGGCGGCCCGGGGGTGCGCCGCCGACAGGTGCATGGCGAAGGCGTCGGCCAGCCGCCTGCGCTCGGCGGCCAGCTGGGCGGGCAGCGGCGGCTCGGCCGCCGAGCCGACGACGGTCAGCGCGAGGACGACCGCGGGCTCGTCCTTCAGCCCCAGGCGGCGGACCGCCTCCAGCGACCCGGGCCCGCTCTCCAGGGCGGTGCTCAGCAGCTCGACCCGCAGCCGCCGCTCCATGTCGGCCTCGGCGCGCTGCCACACCATGTGCATGGCGACCAGCTTGGACGCCTCGTACAGCGCCTCACCGCGCTCCTCGTCCAGCGGTTCGGGGACGACCACCCAGATCGTGCCGAGAATCTCGTCCCCGGCCCGCACCGCGATCGCCGCCCGGGGCAGCTCCGGCGGCAAGGCCGGGTCGACCGGCTCGGGCAGCGGCGCCACGAAGACCGGCCGGTCGCTGCGGTAGATCGCCTGAAACACCCCGCGCTCCTCCAGGATGCGCGTGTAGTGCCCCGGCACCTGCCGGCCCAGGATCGTCTGGACCCGCGAGTGGTCGGTCTCCTCCTGCCTGCTGGAGAAGGCCAGCAGCCGCGAGTTGCGGTCCTCGATGGTGACGGGCGCGTCGAGCAGCGCGGCGATGGCGTTGGCGACCGCGAACAGGTCGCCGGACCTGACCGTGGGCGTCTGCGGCCCGCCGCCCTCGGTGGTCAGGGGGCGCAGCATCCCCGCCAGGTGCGTCCACGAGGCGCCGCGGGCGAAGGAAAGGACCACCACGCCCGCCTCGCGCGCCGCCGCGACCAGCGCCGCGTCGGGCACGACGGGCGCGCGGACCACCAGGCCGGCGGCGCCGTGCCGGCCGAGCTTGGTCACCACTCGGGCGAGGCCGGCCGGATCGTGCAGGCCGACGCCGAACACCAGGGCGCGGCTCGGGAGCTCGGGCTCGTCGAGCGGGTCGTAGATGACGACGCCGCCCACGTCACCTGCCTGCTCGACGTCGCCGCAGACGACTTCGAGCAGGGTGGAGCCGAGCTCTTCCAGGACGCGGGCGAGGCCGGTCCGCGGGAGGCCGCTCACGTGCAGGTGGGACGGTGTTCGTACGACATGACGCAAGGATGCTATCCGCTCGGCCGGACTGGCCCCTTCCGGGCCGCATTCGGCGCGAGCAGGTCCGCGACCAGGGCCGTGAGCAGCCGCGTCCGTCCCGGCAGCGCAGAAACGACCACGTGCTCGTCGTCGGCGTGCGCCCCGCCGCCGACCGCGCCCAGCCCGTCGAGGGTCGGCGTGCCCACGCCCGCGGTGAAGTTGCCGTCGGAGGCGCCGCCCACGGCCACCGAGGTGAGCGGGCCGAGCCCGAGCTCCGCCGCGAGCCGGCGAGCCCGCTCGAACAGGCCGGCCGACGCCGCCGCGGGCAGCGGCGGCCGGTTCTGACCACCCCTGACGTCCAGGCCGGCGCCTTCGAGCGAAGGCCGCAGCCCCAGCATCGCGGTATGGACACGGACCTGCTCGGCGGCCTCCCAGACCCGGGCGTCGACCTCGAAGCACGCCGATCCGGGCACCGTGTTCACCGTCGTGCCCGCCTCCAGGCGGGTCGGCGTCACGGTCGTGCCCAGCACCGGATCGCCGAGCCCGGCCACGGTCATGACCTGGCGGGCCAGTTCCACCCCGGCGTTGACGCCGCGCTCCGGCTCCAGTCCCGCGTGCGCGGACCGTCCCCGCACCAGCACCTCGTAGCGGGAGACGCCCTTGCGCGCGGTCTTCAGCGCCCCTCCGGGCCCGGCGGCCTCCAGAACCAGCGCGGCGGCGCATCCGCGGGCCTCGTCCTCGATGAGCTCGCGTGAGGAGGGGGACCCGGGTTCCTCGTCTCCCGTGACGAGGAGGGTCACGCCGTCGCGGACGTCCAGCGCTGCCAGCGCGTGAAAGGCCATCACCAGCCCGGCCTTCATGTCGAAACACCCCGGTCCGTACAGCAGCCCGTCGCGGACGTCGAAGGGATGCGTCCGCAGCGAGCCGAGCGGCCACACCGTGTCGTGGTGCCCGAGCAGCAGCACGCGGGGCTCGCCGCCGAATCGCCAGCGCACGTGGGTACGGCCGGCCACCACCACCTGCTCCGGCTCCGCGCCCAGGAGCCGGGCGCCGACCTCGGCGACCACCTTCGCGCTGCGCCCGACCGCGGCCAGGTCCTCCGACGGGGACTCGCAGCGCACGAGCCGCTCGATGTCGGCGATCATCGCGGCGGTGGAGGCGTCTTCTTTTCCTTTTCGGGGCATCGCACCAGGATGCTGAAGCGCGGCGGGCCAGGATCTGTCCGGTCGGCCAATATCGGCGGCTCTCGTTGGGAGCGGCCGATGAAGGCCAGGTGACGGCACGACCGCCTATGAGCGGCCCGGTGCCGCCTTGACCAGATGGCGCAGCGTCTCGCCCAGCTCGGTCGGGCAGGTGACGCGCCTGTCGCCACTGGGCTGGAGGATGCCGCGCCGCTCGGCGTCGTACAGGCCGGCGAGCTCCTCGGCGAGCTGGGGCGGGACACCCTCCCGCACCATCAGGCCGGCCCATTCCGGCTGCGGGACGGTGACCACCTCCAGCGTCCTGCCGAGGACGGCGCCCAGTTCCTCCGCCACCTGCCGCTCGGTGTAGTGGTGGCCGTCCAGGCCGATGACCTCCTCGGCCGGTGCCGAGAGCGCCTCGGCGACCACCGCGCCGACGTCGCGCGTCGCGACCATCGGGATGGGCACGTCGGCCGAGTCGGCGAAGACCGGGTAGACGCCGAGCTCGCGCGCGGCGCCGAGCACGGCCTCGACCTTCTCCTGGAAGTGCGGCGGCCGGATCGCGGTCAGGGTCACGCCCGTCTCCCGCAGCCGGTTCTCCATGTGGTGGAGCCAGCGGATCGGGCCCGTGCCCTCGGCCAGTTCCGCTCCGATCGACGAGAGCATCACCACGTGCGGGACCCCGCTGTCGAGGACCGCTCCGGCGATCGAGTCGGCCAGCCGCCGATGGTCGGCGTCGGCGTCGGCCAGGGCCGGGTCGGTCGGCAGCATGACGAATGCCGCGCGGGCCCCCCGGAACGCCCCCGCCAGCGCTGCTCTGTCGCCGAAGTCGGCGACGGCGAGCTCGGCGCCCGCCCGTGACCAGGCCCCGCCCTTGGCCTCGTCGCGGACCACGGCCCGCACCGCTTCTCCCTTGGCCAGGAGTTCGCGGGCCGCCGCACCGCCGACGTGGCCTGTCACTCCGGTGATCGCGTACATCGGTGTCCTCCGGTGAGTCGTCTAGGTGAGTCACCACCCAGTGAACCCGTCCACAGGAAGACGATCCATATTCAATACGCTCGTTCGCATTTCTGTCCGTCTACGATGGCGAGGTGGATCCGCTTGCCGACCTCCTCGACGGAGTCCGTGCCCGCAGCGCGGCGTTCTGCCAGGCCATCCTCGAACCGCCGTGGTCACTGCGGATCGCCGACGAGGCCACCCTCGCCCTCGCCACCACCCTGCGCGGGCACGCCTGGATCGTGCCCGACGAGGGCGAGCCGGTGCTGATGCGCACCGGGGACGTGACCATCATCAAAGGGCCGAAGCCGTACACGATCGGCGACGACCCGGCCACCCCGCCGGAGATCGTCGTCAAACCGGGCAACCGCATGACCACCCTGGACGGCGCCGACGTCACCGACCGGCTTCGGCTCGGGCCGCGGACGACCGGATACGGCCCCGGCGGGTCGGCGATCGTGGCCAGCGGCACCTACCAGGTCGCCGGGGAGGTGAGCGAGCGGCTCCTGAACGCCCTGCCGGAGATCGTGCTCGTCCCCCGGTCGAGCGCGCAGTCCCCGATCATGGAACTGCTGGCGCAGGAGGTCAACGGCGAAGGGCCCGGCCAGCAGGTCGTCCTCGACCGGCTCCTGGACCTGGCGCTGATCGCGACCCTGCGCGCCTGGTTCGCCCGCCCCGAGGCCCACGCGCCCGGCTGGTACCAAGCACAGAGCGATCCGCTGATCGGCCCCGCGCTGCAGCTGATCCACGGCGACCCCGCCCATCCCTGGACGGTCGCCCTGCTGGCCGGCAAGGTGGGCGTTTCGCGCGCGGCGTTCGCGCGCCGCTTCGCCACGCTCGTGGGCGAGCCACCCATGGCCTACCTCACCGGCTGGCGCATGGCGCTCGCCGCCGATCTGCTGCGTTCCACCGACGCCACCATCGACGCGGTCGCCCGGCGCGTCGGCTACGCCAACCCGTTCGCGCTGAGCGTGGCCTTCAAACGGGTCCGCGGGGTGTCACCGAGCCGCCATCGCTCGGGCCGGTGAACCCGGCGAGGGTGCCCGGACGTGCTCGGCGGGGGGCGAGGCCCGGGTGGCGTAAGGCTCACCCCTGGGCCCCTCTGGCCGTGCGCGGCAGGAGCACGGCCAGCACGGCCGCCACCAGGAACGCCGCGGCGTTGTACCACAGCGTGTCCGAGGCCGCGGAGTAAAGGAGCGCGCCCGTTCCGCCGGCGGCCGCGGCGGCGAAGAGGGCGCCGACCACGGCGATGCCGATGGCCGCGCCAAGTTGCAGGACGGCGTTGAGCACTCCGGAGCCCGCACCCGCGCTGTCGGGCGGCACGTCGGCCAAGATCACATTGGTCAGGATCGACACGCACAGGCCCATGCCGAGCCCCATGCCGAGCATGGGCAGCGTGATGGTCCAGTAGGAGACGCCGGTGCCGTTGGACTCCATGAGCATGATGAGGACGACCATGCCGGCCGTCATGACCAGCAGCCCGATTATGATCAGCAACCGGCCGTGAGTCGCGGCGAAGCGCTGGGCGATCCCCGAGGTGAGGGTGATGCCGATCGGCCACCCGAGGCCCGTGAGCGCCGTGGCGATCAGCGACCAGCCCAGGCCGAGCTGGAGGCCGTAGTTGAGCACGAGGAACAACGAGGCCAGCCCGGTGAACACGATGAGCAGCAGGACCAGCCCCACCACGAACGACCGCTGCCGGAACAGGCTCGGGGGAACGAGGGGTGCGGCGGCGCGCCGCTGGGAGACGGCGAACAGGGCCAGGCCGGGCAGCGCCGCGACCATCATGACGATGCTCCAGGCGGGCCAGCCCAGCTCGCGCCCCTGGATGAGCGGGAACATCAGCGCGAAGGAGACGACGCTGACCAGGGCGATGCCGAGCAGGTCCACCCGGAGCGGGTGGGAGGAGCGTGACTCGGGCATGTGGCGGGCGGCGCCGACGAACGCGAACAAGCCGATCGGGACGTTGACGTAGAAGATCGCCCGCCAGCCCAGTCCCAGCACGTCGAACTGGGTCAGCAGGGCGCCCAGCAGCGGTCCGCTGACATTGGCCAGGCTGAGCGCCGCGCCGTACAGCGCGAACGCCCTGGCCCGCTCGGCCTCGAACATGATCACGATGACCGAGAGGACCTGAGGCACCATGAGGGCGGCCATGAGCCCCTGCACGAGCCGGGCGACGATGAGCACGACCGGGCTGCCGGCGGCGCCGCAGACGATGGAGGCGAGCGTGAACCCGGCCACGCCGATCAGGAAGATCCGCCTGCGGCCGTAGATGTCGCCAAGGCGGCCGCCGGTGATGAGGGTGAGCGCGAAGGTGAGGGAGTAGCCGGCCAGCATCCACTGGGCCGCGGCGAAGTCGGCGCCGAGGCTTTCCTGGATGCGGGGAAGCACGATGCTCACGATGGTGGCGTCGATCAGGTCCATGAAGGTGGCCGTGAGCACCACGCTCAGAACAAGCCATGGACGAGCAGGGGTGACGCGTGCCTCGGTGGGCGTGATCACAGTGTCCTCCAGATACACTGGAATTGAAACGAGATTCGAGCTTAACGATAATAGAGTGTCTCTATATTAGAGAGAATAACCCGATGACGGAACGCGCAGAAGCCGTTGTGGCTCTGTACAAGGAGAATCAGCTGGCGGCCACCCGTGCGGTCCTGTTCCACGCGGCGATGGCCGCCAGGGCGGGACTCAACGTGACCGACGTGAACTGCCTGGCGTTGCTCGACAAACAGGGGCCGATGACCGCGGGCGAGCTCGCCCACTGGATAGGACTGTCCAGAGGGGGCGCCATCACCGCGGTCATCGACCGGCTGGAGAAGGGCGGGTTCGTCCGCCGCGTTCGCGATGCGGACGATCGGCGGCAGGTCCGCGTGGAGCTTCTCCGCGACGGCGCCTATGCCGGACTACAGGAGATCCTGACGCAGTTCAGCAGGGACTACACCGCCCTGATCGAGGAGTACACCGACGCGGAGCTCGCCCTGCTCCTCGACTTCGCCCGGCGCGCGAACGAGATCACCCATCGCCAGACGTCCGAGATCAGAAACCCCTGACCCGGTCCGGCAGCGGCAGACGTATGTATGCCCCGCTCGCACTGGACGTGGCTTCAGGACGGCCGCACGGAACCGGACCGCATCCGTGACGGGCACGCACCGGCTCGCAGGCTGAACCCGGACCTGAGGCTCGTCCGCGTGAGAACCGGGCGTGACCGGGAAACGGCTCAGTGGAGGACCAGCAGTAGCCACGTCCCGACGTGTGACATGTGCGTCCGCCGCAAGGCCGGGGCCCTGTTCCGCGGACGGGCGCAGCTCGGGCCGCGGGTGATGACGACGCCGCGCCGGGGAAGGATGCCTTCCCCGGCGCGGCGCGGCACGGGCACGGGTCAGCCGAGGATCCGCTGCCAGGTCTGGAGGGCCGTTCCGTTGCCGGTCCAGATCTGGGCCTTGTTCGGATCGTCCCACCTCGGTTCCAGTGCGACGGTCTTCGCCCGCGAGTTCGAGGCGTGAACGCTCAGAATCTTCTGACTACCGTCGTTGTTGTTGATGAAGAACCACTTCTGGGAGTTGTGGTCGGAGCACGAGTACTGGTGGACTCTCGTCCCGCTTTCGGTCTTCCTGTCCGACAGGTCGACGCACTTGTCGGTCACCTTGCTGTGGATGCGGAAGGCGGCCACCGTGTCCCACCTGATGCAGAACCTGAACAGCCAGTCGTCCTCGACGCAGACCTGCTCCGAGCCCACGTTCTCGATCCGCCACTTCTGGCCGTCCGAGCCGTCGCACGGGTAGTGGCCGATCCACGCCCTGTCGTGCGTCGCGGATCCGACGAGGGTCAGGCAGTCGTTGAGCGCGACGTTGCGGAACTGGAGGTAGTCGACCGCATGGGCGGGCGCGGTGGGCCATACCGCCATGCCTCCGAGGAGGAGCGCCAGGACGGCGATGATGCGTTTCATGGCTTCCTTTCCGTTGATCGGGCTGGGGGAACGTGCCGAAGCTATGTCCGGGCCGCCGGGGCTGGTAGATCAGCGGGATTCATCACGGGCGCCGCCGTCCCGGCCCCGATTCATCACCGGCGGCCCCTTGTCCCGCTCATCCGCGGGTGAGCCGGTGGCGAATGGTCAGCGGAGGTACTCATGCGGAGCTGGCCATTCGTAGGACGGGACGAGGAACTGGGCATGATCCGGTCGTGCCTGAGCCAGGGTGAGGCGGTCGGGGTGGTGGTCTCGGGCGAGGCGGGCATCGGCAAGACCCGCCTGCTGCGGGAGGTCGTCGCGCTGCTGGGGCCGGAGGGGTTCCACACGGAATGGGTGGCCGCGACGAACGCGCTGGCCTCGATCCCGTTCGGCGCGGTGGCCGGCCTGCTTCCGGCGGGCTGGCGCTGCGAGAACGAGCGGGAGGGCCTGTCGGTGCTGACGGCGGCGGCCGCCCGGATGCACGCGTGCGGCAAGGGGCGCCGGGTGGTCATCGGCGTGGACGACGCCAACCTCCTCGACCCGGGATCGGCGGCCCTGATCGGCCAGCTCGCCGCGCAGCGGCTGGCCTTCGTGGTGGCCACGTGCCGGTCCGGCGAGTCGTGCGAGACGATCACGGTGTTGTGGAAGGACGGCCAGGCGCCCTGGCTCGACCTGCCGGACCTGCCGGAAACGGCGGTCGACCAGCTGGTCGACCACGCGCTGGACGGAGACCTCGAGGGCGCGAGCCGGGTCCGTCTGCGCGGCCTGGCGGCCGGCAATCCGCTGGCGCTGCGCGAGCTGATGTCGACGGCGCTCACCGACCGGACCCTGCGGCTTCATCACGGCGTGTGGCGCTTCACCGGCGACTACCGTCCCAAGGGCGCGATCCGGCAGCTTCTCGCGAACCGCCTGGATCCGCTCGCGGCGGGGCCACGCCTGGTGGCGGAGCTCCTGGCGTGCGGGGAGCCGCTCCCCCACGCTCTGCTCGCCCAGCTCGTGGATCCGGCCGTCATCGACGAGGCGGAGACGCACGGGCTGGCGGTCTGCGAGCGTGAGGGACATCGCGTGCAGGTACGGCTCGGCCACCCCCTCTACGGTGAGGTGGTGCGCGCGGGCATCCCGGTGGGCCGGGCCAGGCAGCTCTGGTGGCGGCTGGCCCAGGCGCTGCTCGCCACCCCGCTGCGGCGGCGGGACGATCTGCTGCGCGCCGCCGTCTGGCAGGTCAACGGGGGCGCGGTGGTGCGTCCTGACGTGGTACGGCACGGCACCCGGCAGGCCATCGACCGGGCGGATCTCGCCCTGGCCGAACGCCTGGCCCGTGCCGCCCGGGATGCCGAGCCCTCTGTCCACGCCGACGCCCTGCTCGCCGAAGTGCTGGAATACCGGGGCCGCAGCGCCGAGGCGGCAGCCGTACTGCCGGAGGATCCCCCGTCCGATGACGAGGAGCTGCTGCGGTGGGCACTGGCCCGCGCGGAGACCACCTATTGGGGGTACGGCGACGCCGTGGCGGCCGAGCGCGCGCTGGATCTCCTGCGCGGCCGGCCAGGCGAGGACCTCGCCGAAGGGATCCGATCGTGGATCCTGCTGTACGACGGCCGGTGCGCCGCCGTACTGGATGTCGCGGAGTCGCTCCTGAACGGCGGCCGGGCCGGCACGCAGGCGCTCATCTGGGCCCTGGCAGCGGCCACCGCGGCCGCGGGTTTCCTGGGGCTGGCCAAGGAGGCGGCCGGGTACCACGATCGCGGGCAGGCCCTGGCCAGGGCGAACACGGCCGAGCTGCCCTGGGGGGTGGTCGAACTCGACATCGCCCGCTGCCTGGCCTTCCTGGTCATGGGCGAGGTGCGGGCGGCGTGGACCGTCGCCGACGACGGATACCACCGGGTGTTGTCCGGCCGCAGTCCGCTCATGGCGGTGGGACATGTGGGCTTCCGTGGCCTGGTGGAATGCGCGGCGGGCAGGCCGGTCAGCGCCGGCAGGTCGCTGCGCGAGGCGATCAGCGGGCTGGACGGCCGGGACACGCTCCGGCTCACCCGCACGTTCACGGCGGGACTGGCCACGGCCGCGGCCCTGACCGGCGATGCCGAGGGCGCGCGGAGCTGGCTGGATCACGCGGAGCAGACCGCCGCCGAGGTCAACCGGCTCTTCTCCCCGTGGACGGCCCTCGCCAACGCCTGGACGCTGGCCGCCGAGAACCGGCTCACGGACGCGTCGATGGCCGCCCTCTACGCCGCCGACCTGGCGCGTAGCATCGGGCTGCCCACGGTGGAGGCGCTGGCCTGCTACGACGTGCTCCGGCTCGGGGGCGCCGCCGACTGCGCGCGGCTGGAGCGGCTCGACGCGGTGCTCGGCACGCCGTTCAGCCGTGCGCTGGTGACCGCGGCGCGGGGGCACCGGCGGGGCGACGCCCATGCGCTGTCCGTCGCCGCGGACTCCTTCACCCGGCTCGGCCAGTGCCTGCTGGCCGCCGAAGCCGCCACCGGCGCGGCCGGCGTGCACCGCAAGGCCGGACTGCGCGGTCAGGTGACGACGGCTCGCGAGCGGGCGGCCGAGCTGCGCGCGCAATGCGAGGGCGCCGTCACACCGCTGCTCGAACGCGAGCAGATCTCCCGGCTGCTCACCCGCCGCGAACGCGAGGTGGCGCTGCTGGCCGCCCGGCACAGCAGCCGCGTCATCGCCGAGCGGCTCGGCGTGTCGGTCGCCACCGTCAACAACACCCTGGCGCGCGTCTACGCCAAGCTCGGCATCTCCCGCCGGGCCCACCTCGCCGCCCTGGTGGAGGCCACCCCGGTCACGCCTGCCGGGTCGGATACACGGTGATCCGCGAGAGATTGACGTGTGCCGGCTGCGCCGCCGTGAACGCGATCACCTCCGCCACGTCCTGAGCCGACAGCACCTGGATGCTGCCGATCACCCCGTCCAGCCACTCGTTGACCGCGGGATCGGTGACGTGCCCCTGCAGCTCGGTGGCGACGATCCCCGGCTCGACGGCGGTGACCCGCACCCCGCGGCCGCCGAGTTCGGCGCGCAGGGTCGCGGACAGGTGGGTGACGGCGGCCTTGCTCGCGGTGTAGGCGGCGAAGCTGGGGAAGGGCACGTGCGAGGCGATCGAGGAGATGTTGATCAGGTCGGCGGGCCCGGTGGCCGCCGCCCGCAGCAGGGAGGGCGTGAGCGCGTGGACGACGCGGAGCGCGCCGGTGACGTTGACGTCGATCTGGCTCTCCCAGTCGGCGAGGTCGGCCTGCTCGGCGGGGGCGGGCAGCATGATTCCGGCGTTGTTGACGACGAGGTCCACCCCGCCGAAGACGCCGAGCACCCGCTCGACGGCCGTGGCCACGGAAGCGGAGCCGGCCACGTCGGCGGCGGCGGCGATCGCCTCCCCTCCCGCCTGCTTGATCTCCTGGACGAGGCCGGTCAGCCGCTCTTCGCGGCGGGCCAGCAGCGCGACCCTGGCACCTCTGGCGGCCAGCAGGGTGGCGGTGGCGGCGCCGATGCCGCTGGACGCTCCGGTGACGATGGCGGTACGGCCCTTGAGGTTGTCGGTCATGGCGCCGACTCTGGTGCCCGCCGCCGGCCGTACCCAGGGACCTGTTTTTCCTGGGTCTGACAGGGCCACCCTGCGGGCCGGGCGGCGACCGATAATCGAAGGGTGAACGAACTGGGTGAGTTCCTCAAGTCGCGTCGCGCGCGCGTCCGTCCCGAGGAGACGGGCCTGCGGTCGTACGGCGGGCGGCGCCGCGTGCCCGGCCTGCGCAGAGAGGAGCTGGCGCAGCTGGCGGGGATGAGCGCCGACTACTACACGCGGCTGGAGCAGGGACGCGGCGGCGGCGTCTCGGAAGAGGTGCTCAACGCGCTGGCCAGGACGCTCGGCCTGGACCAGGACGAGCGGACGTACCTGTTCAGCCTGGCCAGGCCGGTGCGCGCACCGCGGCGTACCCGGCGCACGGTCGGCCCCGAGCTGCGGCACCTGCTCGACGCGATGGAGGGCGTGCCCGCCTACGTGATCGACCACAGGGGCGAGGTGCTGGCCTGGAACCGCCTGGCCGCCGCGCTCTACGCCGACCTGGGCAGGCACCGCAACTGGGCGCGCTTCTGCTTCCTCGACGAGGCGAGCAAGGAGGTCTTCGTCGACTGGGAGAAGAAGGCCAGGGAGGTCGTCGCCTACCTGCGGCTGAAGGCGGCCCAGCATCCGGACGATGCGCGGCTGGCCGCGCTGGTGGGCGAGCTGTCGGTGAAGAGCGCGGACTTCCGCCGCTGGTGGGCCGATCACAACGTGCGGGAGAAGACACGCGGGACCAAGCAGATCCGTCATCCGGTGGCGGGCGAGCTGGCGCTGAGCTTCCAGTCGTTCACGGTGGCCGGGGAGCCCGACCAGGTGCTGGTGGCCTACGCGGCCGAGCCGGGCTCGCCCTCGCAGGAGGCGCTGCGGCTGCTGGCGAGCTGGTCCCTGCCCGACCTGCAGAATGCGCCCTGACTACGCGGAAACCTTCTCCAGCACCGCGGCCACCCGCTCGACGTCGGCCTCGGTGGTGCGCCAGTTGCTGAAGGCGGCCCGCAGGGCGGGGACCCCGTCGTACACGGTCGTGGTCAGGAACGCCTCGCCGGACGCCGTGATCGCCCGCGCCACCTCGTCGACGCGGGCGGGATCGCCGGAGAGCGTGAAGCACACGACGTTGAGCCGGACCGGCGCGAGCAGCCGGTAGCCGGGCATCGCGGCGATCCGCTCGCCCAGCCGGGCGGCCAGGGCGAGGTCGCGGCCGACGATCTCCGCGTGCCCCTCGCGGCCGTAGGCGGCCAGGGTGAACCAGGCCGCGAGGGCCCGCAGCCGCCGTGAGTTCTCCGGCGTGAGGTGGACCGGGTCCGGCTCCTCCCCCAGCGGGCCGAGGTAGGCGGCGTGGTTCTGGAAGACGCGCGCCTGCAGGTCGCGGCGATGGGTGAACTGCACCGCGCTGTCGTAGGGGACGTTCAGCCACTTGTGCAGGTCGGCGCAGATCGAGTCGGCCGCGCCGAGCGCCGCGACCAGGTGCGCGTGGCCGGGGGACAACGCCGCGAAGGCGCCGAAGGCGGCGTCGACGTGCAGCCAGAACGGGAACCGCTCGCGCAGGGCGGCGATCGCGGCCAGGTCGTCGAAGTCCCCCGTGTTCACCGTTCCGGCGTTGGCCACCACGATCGCCGGGGCGCCGTCCAGCTCCGCCAGCGCCTCGGCCAGCCGCGACACGTCCACCGCCTCCCGCCCGGGCAGGACGTCCACCTTCCGCAGCGCCGAACGTCCCAGCCCCAGCAGGGCCAGGGCCTTGCCGATGCTCGAATGCGCGCTCCCGGACAGCACCCGCACCGGTCCCAGCGCCGCCACCCCCTCGTCGGCGACCGAGACGCCGCGCTGCTCGCCCAG
Source organism: Nonomuraea typhae (assembly GCF_009760925.1). GTDB lineage: Bacteria > Actinomycetota > Actinomycetes > Streptosporangiales > Streptosporangiaceae > Nonomuraea > Nonomuraea typhae. The sequence continues at coordinate 690,419 of NZ_VRLV01000004.1, read as the reverse complement.
CCACTCGCGGCCGATCGCCAGGCCCGTGGCGTTCGACATCGTGGCCCCGCTCACGAAGGCGCCCTGCTGCCCGGCCGGCAAGCCGAACAGCTCACGCAGCCACGCCACCGTCTCCCGCTCCAGATCGGGCGCCGTCGAGTCGAGCCCGGAGGTCGGGTTCTGGTCCAGCACGCCCGTCAGCCAGTCGCCCACGACCGACGCCGGCGTGCTGCCGCCGGTCACGAACCCCAGGTAGCGGGGCCCCGCGCTGGCCGCGAACCCCGGCTCCCACCGCGCGGCGAACTCCGCCATCGCCGCGGAGGTCCCCGCTCCGGCGAGCGGCAGCGGACGCGGCTCCGGCCGCACGGGCGCGCGCGCCGCCGGCCGCTCGGCCAACCCTTCCAGCAGCCGTACGGCATAGCCGCCCGCGGCCTCCATCAACTCGGCGGTCCGGACGAGGTCGTCGGCAGGTGTCGTGCTCATGGTCCGACCGTACGCCCGGGCGGCCCATCACCCTCTAGTCCAATCATGGCAAACTGGACCAATGTTGACCGGATGGCAGCGGCCCGGGGTCCCCCTGGCCGACTCCCTCGCCACGGCTGTGCGCGAAGCCGTACTCGACGGCAGGTTCAGGGTCGGCGACCACCTGCCCTCAGAACGCAGCCTGGCCGCGCAGCTCGGCGTGAGCAGGGGCACGGTCGTCGCCGCCCTGGCCAGGCTCCGATCGGAAGGCTGGCTGACGACCAGGGCGGGCAGCGCCAGCACCGTGCGGCTGCCATCCCGCCTCGGCGAGAGGTACGCCCCGGCCTCGCTCGACCGAGCCGACCCCGTCGACCTGCGGCATGCCGTACCGGCCGCGCCGCGCGAGATCTACACGGCGGCCGCGCAGCGCGCGCTCGGCAGATCGGCCCGTCTCCTGCTGGAAAGCGGCGAGCCCGACGCGGGCCTGCCCGAGCTGCGCGAACTCATCGCCGCCCGCCACACCGCCGAAGGCCGGCCCACGCGCCCGGACCAGATCCTGATCACCTCCGGCGCCCGCGCCGCCATGACCCTGCTCATCACGCACCTGGCTCCGCGCCGCGCCGTCGTCGAGAACCCCGCCTTCCACGGAACCCTCGCCCTCCTCCGGCGTTCCGGCACCCGCATGGCGCCCGTGCGGGTCACCGCGTCCGGCTGGGACCCCGGCCAGCTGGCCCGTGCCTTCGGCGAAGCGGCAGGACACCTCGCCTGCCTCATCCCCGACTTCCACAACCCCACCGGCGCCCTCATGGACCGCGAGACCCGCCGCCTGATCGCCGGCCTCGCCGAAACCCACCGCGTCACGGTGATCTGCGATGAAACGATGCGCGACCTCGACCTGCGCGACACCCCGTCCCCCGAGCCCCGCATCCCCGGATCGGTGACGGTCGGCTCGATGAGCAAGAGCGTGTGGGGCGGCCTGCGAACCGGCTGGATCCGCGCCCCGGCCGCCCTGATCCGCGAACTCCTCCTGGACCCGATGAGCGGCGTCTGCGCGCCGCCGCCCATGGAGCAGTTGCTCGCCTGCGAGCTCTTCCCCCACCTCGACGCCCTCCTGAACCGCCGCCGCGCGGAACTGCGCACCCAGCGCGACCACCTGGCCGCCCGTCTCCGCGAGCACGAGGACTGGACCTTCACCCTGCCCGAGGGCGGCCTCACCCTCTGGCTGCGCACCCGGACCGACACCCTGGTGCAGCAGGCCGCCCTGGCCGGCCTCGACCTCCTCCCCGGCCCGGCCTTCTCCCCCAACGGCACCCTGACCCACTGGCTCCGCCTCCCCTACACGGCCCCGCCGGCCACCCTCGACCGCGCCGTCGACCGCTTGACCTCCCCTGTAGCGTGAGGGAGATGCCGAAACGGACCATCAGGACCGCGGCGCTCCTGACGCCGGCCGCGCGTCCGGACCCGGCCCGACTCGGCCTGCAACACGTGGGATCGGGGCGGTTTCCTTACTGTGCGCCCTGGTCACGGGTGCACTGGTGTGGATCGCGGTGGGCCGGATTGGTCCCGCCGGCGGCCGTGGCGGTCAGCGTGAGTTATGCGTGGTGGCTGGCGCACCCCCGCCGTCGTCAACGTCCTCGTCATCGCCGCCGTGGCCCAGGTCGCGAGTGCCCTGCCACCGAGGAAGAACCTTCTTGACGGCCTACCGGCGCCGGGCTCGTGCGGGTGCCGATGGGCGGCCAGAGGAAGGAGTGCCAGGCGTACGTGAGCGTGGCTCCCGCGGCGAGCACGGCAGGCGCCGGTCGGGGACGGTGGTGGGTCATGGGCGGGTGCTCACCTTCCGACGGAGATGCCGAACTCGGCTTCGATGATCTTGAAGAGGACGTCCCAGGACTTCCACTCGGTGTTGGTGTGGACGGCGAGGGTGTGCCGGCCGTCGGGGGCGCCGACGGCGAAGATCCACGATCCCCACAGGCTGCCGCTGACGCCGCGCAGCGGCCGGCCCGCCGTCACGGTCTTGTCGAACTCGAACAGGCCCATGCCGTAGCGGGCATGCGGCATCCAGTTGCCGCCCTCGGTGGAGACGGTGGTCCACATCCGGCGATGCTGGGCGGGCGGCAGCAGGGTGCCGCCGGCCAGGGCGCTCACCAGGCGGATCATGTCCGTCGTGGTGGAGACGACGTTGCCGGCCGACCAAGCGCCGGAGGAGTTGACCTCGGTCACGTCCAGGGGCGGCAGGCCGGGCTCCTCCATCAGCGACTCCCAGTTCTCCGGGGTGAGGGTCGCCAGGTCGGTGCCGTCCTTGAAGAACAGCTTGGAGTACGCCCGCGGGTGCGGACCCGGATAGCCCACGTCCGCGGCGGGACGCACGTAGGTGTCGGCCAGGCCGAGCGGCTGGATGATGCGGCGCTCCACCTCGTCGGCGTAGCTGTTGCCCGTCGCCTTCTCGATGATCGCCCCGGCGAGGTGGAAGCCGCCGTTGGCGTACTCGAAGCGTTCGCCGGGCATGCCGACCGGCGGCTGGGAGACCGCGAGGTTCAGCATGTCGGTGAGGGTGGAGACGTCGAAGCGGTGCCGGGCGAACCCCTCGCGGGTGGCGTAGCGCTGGGCCACCTCCGGCGCCAGACCGGTGGCGAACAGGCCGCTGGTGTTGCTGAGCAGGTGCCCGATGGTGATCCGGTCGCCGTCGTAGCCGTTGGCGCCGGGGTCCAGCACGCCGGGCAACCAGGTGCCGACCGTGTCGTCGAGACTCAGCCTGCCCTCGGCCTCCAGGGCCAGCAGCACGGCTGCGGTGAACGCCTTGCCGCTGCTGCCGGTGTGGAGGAGTTCTCCCTGCTGACGCGCAGCGCCGGTGGTGAGGTCGGCCACGCCGGCGGCGCCGAACCAGGTCCGGCCTCCTTCCTTGACCTCGGCGACGATGCCGGGCACGCCGGCCTCGGCCACGGCCCAGTCGAGCACCTGCTGCACGTTCTCGTTCGCTGACATGACTGCCCTTCTTGTCGGTGACGCGCTCCACGGTGCCCCCGGGCGCTGACAAACCGCTTCGTCCGCGCTTCGAGCGAGCGCTCACCGGGACCCGCTGCTCATAGCCTGGTGAGCATGCGGGTTGAGGTGCTGGGGCCGATCCGGGCCCGTGCGGACGACGGCGCGCCGATCGGCGTCGGCGGCGTCATGGTGCGCGCGCTGCTGGCCCGGCTGGCGCTGGCCGGCGGCGAAATGGTCGCGGACGACGCGCTCGTCGACGGGCTGTGGGGCGACAGCGCACGCGGCGGCACCGCCAATACGCTCCACGGACTGGTGCACCGGCTGCGCAAGGCGCTGGGCGAGCCCGGCGCGGTGGAGCGGACCGCCGCCGGATACCGCCTGCTCGTGCGCGCCGGCGACGTCGACGCGCTCCGGTTCGAGGAACTGGCCCGGCGCGGCGCTCGCGAACTGGCCGCGGGTGCGGCGGAGCGGGCGGCCGCGCTGCTGGGGGACGCGCTGGCATTGTGGCGGGCCGGCGCGCTGACCGACGTGCGCGACGCGCCTTTCGCCGGTACGGCCGCCGCCCGGCTGGAGGAGCTGCGGACGGCGACCGTCGAAGACCGGTTCGAAGCCGAGCTGCGGCTGGGCCACCACGACGAGATCCTCGCCGACCTGGCGACGGTGTCCGCCGGTCATCCGCTGCGCGAGCGGCTGGCCGGGCTGCGGATGCGCGCCCTGCACGCGGCCGGCCGCCAGTCCGACGCGCTGGCGGTGTTCGAGCAAGTCCGCCGCAGGCTCGCCGAAGAACTGGGCGTCGACCCGTCCGAGGCGCTGCGCACGACGCACCTGGCCGTGCTCCGGGGCGAACTCCGCATTCCCCCGGCCGCGCCGGCGCGCCCGCAGGCCGTACCTGGACACCTGCCGGCCCCGCTGACCGGCTTCGTCGGCCGCGAGGACGAGTTGCGGCTGCTGGCCCGGCTGCTGGAGAGCTCCCGGCTGGTCACCATCGTGGGGCCCGGCGGAGCGGGCAAGACCCGGCTGGCCGTCGAGGCGGTGCGCCGCCATCGGGCCTGCCTGCGAGGCCGGGTCTGGCTCGTCCCGCTGGCGGGCGTCACCACACCCGAGGGGCTGCCCGAGGCCGTGCTGGGCACGCTCAGCGTCACCGCCGCCCCGCCGCCGGGCCCGCTGCTGGAGCGGGTCGCCGGCCTGCTGGCCGGGGACGAAGGCGTCCTGGTGCTCGACAACTGCGAGCAGATCTCCGTGCCCGTCGCGGAGTTCGCCGGGCAGCTGCTGGAGCGGCAGCCGTACCTGACCATCCTGGCCACGAGCCGGGAGCCGCTGGAGGTCATGGGTGAGGCGCTGTGCCGGCTGGGCCCTCTGGAGCTGCCGCCGGCGCACGCGGATCTCGCCCGGGCCGGGGAGTCCGCGGCCGTGCGGCTGTTCGCCGACCGGGCGGCAGCCGTACGGCCTGGCTTCGTGCTGGAGGCGGCGGCGCTGGACATCGTGCGGCGGCTGGACGGGCTGCCGCTCGCCCTGGAGCTGGCGGCGGTACGGCTGCGCACCATGACCGCCGCAGAGGTCTCCCAGCGGCTGGATGACCGCTTCCGGCTGCTCAGCACCGGCAACCGGGGCGCGCAGCCCCGCCAGCAGACCCTCCTCGCGGTCATCGAATGGAGCTGGGATCTGCTCAGCGGCCGGGAGCGGATGCTGGCCCGCCGCATGGCCGTCTTCCCCGCCAGAACGGGCCCGGCCGAGATCGCGGCGGTCTGCGCCGACGAGAGGCTTCCGGCGGACGAGCTCACGTACGTGCTGGAGTCGCTGGTCGACAAATCGGTCGTGGAGCGGGCCGGTGACGGATACCGGATGCTGGAGAGCATCCGCGCCTACGCGGCGGACCAGCTCCGCCTCGCGGGCGAAGGCCCCGCGGTGCTGGACAGGCTCATGCGGCATTTCGCCGCCCTGGCCGAAGAGCACGAGCCGCTGCTGCGCTCACGCGAGCAGGAAGCGTCGCTGCGGTGGTTCGACGCCGAGCACGGCAATCTGGTCTTCGCCCTGCAGACGGCCGTCGACGACGGCGACGCCCGGGCGGCGGCGGCGATCCTCGCCCCGCTGTATTGGTACTGGGTCATGCTCCGCTACGACGCGCGCGCCGACGTCTACGTGGCCAGGGTCGCCGCGCTCGGCGACGCGCTGCCCGCAGGCGCGCGGGCCGCGTTCACCGCGATCCGGGTGGTGGCCGGCGAAGAAGGATCGAGCACCGATCCCGAGCGGTTGCGCGCGCTCATCGACGACTGCGCGCGCACCGGCGCGCTACGGCGATACCCCATGCTGCTGACGACGGTGGTGCTGGTGGCCGCGGTCCTCGGCCTGGACGAGCCGGTCGATCGGGAGCTGGCCCGGGTGCGCGGCGGCTCGGACCGCTGGGCGATCGCCTGCACCCACATGATCGACGCCATGCGCTACCGCGACCGGGCCGACGGCGAGAGCGGCGCGGCAGCGATGAGGCAGGCGCTGCACGTCTTCGAGGAGGTGGGCGACCGATGGTGGGCCGCCAAGACGCTCAACGGCCTGGCGCAGATCCACGCTCTCGGCGGTGATCACGAGCAGGCGGTCACCGCCTACGAGCGCGCCATCGCGATCGCCGCCGAGCTCGGCTCGCAGGACGAGGTCTCCACCCGGCTCGCCCTCGCCTCCGCCCGCATGCGCGCCGGCGACCTGACCGGCGCCCGGCGCGACATCGACACCGCGGAACGCGCGGTCTGGGAACGCGGCCAGCCCATGCTGGAGATCGACGTTCTCGGCTGCCTGGCCGAGCTGCACCGCCGCGCCGGCGAGACCGAGCGCTCCGAGCAGGAACTCGACCGGCTGGAATCCCTCGCCCGCAAGCTGCCCCTGTCCGCCGAGACGATCGGGAACCGGCTGGCCCTCGCCCGGATGGCCAACCTCCTCACCGCCGGGGACACCGCCCGCGCCCGCGAGCTGCTGCCCCACGCGGTCCGCGCGGCCCAGGCGAGCATGGACGCCTGCTCCGCCGCCCAGCTCCTGGGGCGGCTGCTGGCCCTGGAAGGCGACCCGTCCGGCGCCGCCGCCGCACTCGGACTCAGCCAGGCCATCCGCGGCGCCTTCGACCGCGGCGACGCCGAACTGCGCTCCCTCGTGCAGGCGCTCGTGGACCGGCTCGGCCGTACCGCCTACGACATCGCCTACTCCCGGGGCGCGAGCCTGACGCCCCACGAGGCCATCGACCGGCTGACACGGCCGCGCGAGCTCACACGTCCTCCTCGTCCGGTGCGAGAGCCGTGGCCATGAACCAGTCGAGCGCCGCAGCCGCCCTGGTGCGCGTTGAGCACCGGGACGCTGGTCAGGTGCACGCCGACGGGCACCGGATGCGAGCAGGGCACGTGCTCGATGGTGATGCGCCTGTCGGCCAGGTCCAGCCGATCCAGGCCACGCCATGCGGGTCGGCCGGGTCGTCGAGGTCCTTCGGCATGCCGCGGAAGAACTGGTAGGCGTTGCCGATCAGGCTGTCGGAGGTGCCTTAGAGCTGCGTGCCGCGTGGGGGTACGGTGACCGGGTCAGTCTTTCAGCGCGCGGCGGAGCGTGGCGCCGAGCTCGGCGAACTGCCGCTGGGACACCTCCGCGGACAGGATCGTGTGCGACCCGTGGAAGGTGCCCGGCCACTGGTGCAGTTCGACCGACACGCCCGCCTGCAGCAGGCGCAGCCCGTACTCGATCGCCTCGTCGCGCACCGGGTCGAACTCCGCGGTGGCGATGTACGCCGGGGGCAGTCCGGACAGGTCGGTGGCCCGTCCCGGGGCGGCGTACTGCGTGGCCTGTTCGGAGCCGAGGAAGTGCCGCCAGCCCGCGGCGTTGCTGTGGCGGTCGTGCCAGGGCGTGTCCGTGAAGTGGCGCTGTGACCATGTCTGCTGGCGGTCGTCGATGGACGGCTGGCTGAGCAGCTGGAACCGGATCGGCGGCCCGTACTGGTCGCGCGCGTACAACGCCACCGCGGCCGCGATCGTCGCGCCCGCGCTGTGCCCGCCGATCGCGATGCGGGCCGGGTCGACGCCGAGTTCGGCGGCATGGTCGGCGGTCCAGGTCAGCACGGCGTAGACGTCGTCCCGCGCGGCCGGGAACCGGTGCTCGGGCGCCAGGCGGTAGTCCACCGAGATCACCACGGCGCCTGAGGTGGCGGCGATCCTGGCGGCCCACGGGTGCTCGGTGTCCAGGTTGCCCATGATCCCGCCGCCGCCGTGCATCCAGACGATGGCGCCCCGGGCGTGGTGCGGGCGGTAGATCCGCACCGGCACCGGTGGCTCGGCGGGCACGGTGCGGTCCTCGATCTGCAGCCCCGTCGTGTCCGGCGCCGGTCTCAGGCCGGCCAGCTCGGCGAGGAGCTTGCGCGCGGCGAGAGGATCGGTCAGGTCGATGACGGGGAGATGCGGGATGAGCGCTTCCAGTTCGGGATCCATGGTGGCCATGGTCGTGGCCGCGGCTTCGTAGATCATCCGCGATCTGTAGGGCATCCCGCCCGCCTCGCGCACAGATCGTCGAACTCGGTCTGATCCTCGGGGAAAACGGGTATGTCTCCCCTCATCCCCTCACCGGTGACAGTGTCGTGACCAGGGGGCGAGACGAATGACGAGTCAGCATTCGTTCGGAGGCGGCTCGGGAGTGTTCCGGCGCAAGCCGGTGGAGCAGATCGCCGCCGAGCACGAAGGGGAACTCCAGCGGGCGCTGGGCCTGTGGCAGCTCACCGCGATCGGCATCGGCGGCATCATCGGCGCGGGGATCTTCGCCCTCGCCGGCGCGGTCGCCAACCAGACCGCCGGGCCGGCCGTACTCATCTCCTTCCTCATCGCGGGCGTGGCGAGCGCGGCCGCGGCGTTCTCCTATGCGGAGTTCGCCGGGCTCATCCCGAAGGCGGGCTCGGCCTACACCTACGGCTACGCCGTCCTGGGTGAGCTGGCGGGGTGGTTCATCGGCTGGGACCTGCTGCTGGAGTACACCGCCATCGTCGCGGTCGTGGCGATCGGCATCTCCGGATATTTCGGGTTCCTCGTCGGCAACCTCGGCCTCGACCTGCCCGAGTGGATGCTCGGGGCGCCCGGCACCGGGCCTGGCCGGGTGGTCGACCTGTTCGCGGTGGTGTTGTGCCTGCTCATCGCGTTCCTGCTGAACCTCGGCATCAGGGCCGCGGCCCGGTTCGAGACCTTCGTCGTCGTGCTGAAGGTGGCGGTCGTGCTGCTGGTGATCGTGGTCGGGTTCTTCTTCATCAACCCGGTCAACTACACCCCCTTCTTCCCGTTCGGCGTGGCCGGCGCGATCACCGGCGCGGCCACCGTGTTCTTCGCCGTCTTCGGCTACGACGCGATGAGCACGGCCGCCGAGGAGTCCAGGGACGCCCAGCGCCACATGCCCAAGGCGATCATCTACTCGCTGGCGATCTCGATGGTGCTGTACGTCCTGGCGACGCTGGTCCTGACCGGCATGCAGAACTACAAGGACATCGACCCCGAGAGCGGGTTCTCCTCGGCGTTCGCCGCGGTCGGCCTGTCCAGGCTGGCGGGTGTGATCGCGGCCGGGGCGATCATCGGCATTCTGACCGTCATGTTCACCTTCATGCTCGGCGTCACCCGCGTGTGGTTCGCGATGAGCCGCGACGGGCTGCTGCCGCAGTGGTTCGCGAAGGTTCACCCGGTGCGCCGGGTGCCGAGCCGTATCACCTGGATCGTCGGCGTGGTCTCCGCCCTCATCGCCGGGTTCCTGCCGATCCGCGAGGCGGCCGAGCTGACCAACATCGGCATCCTGCTGGCCTTCGTGGTGGTGTGCGTCGCCGTCATCGTCCTGCGGTACCGGCGCCCCGACCTGCCGCGGACGTTCCGGACGCCGGGCATGCCGGTGGTCCCGGCCATCGGCGTCGTCTTCTCGTTGTGGCTGATCACCTTCCTGAGCCCGGAGACCTGGCTGCGCTTCGTCATCTGGTTCGCGATCGGCCTGGTCCTCTACTTCGCGTACGGCTACCGCCACTCCGTGCTCAATCGCCGGCAGGAACCGCAGGAGTGAAGGCGGCCCCCGCATCCGCCCCGCACGTCCGGACGAACATCATGTATGGGGCAGATGTGGCCGTTCGTCGGCCGTGAGCGCGAGATCCGCGCCATCGAGACGATCCACGACAGGCCGGACGCGCTGGGGGTGGCGCTTGCCGGGGCCGCGGGGGTGGGCAAGACGCGGCTGGCCCGCGAGACCGTGGCCCGGCTGACCACCGCGGACCGGCGCGTGGAATGGGTGAGCGCCAGCCGTACCGCGAGATGGGTGCCTTTCGGGGCGATCGCCCATCTGATCCCGCCGGGGGCGACGGCGTCCGGGTCGCTGGCGTTGTTGCGGAGCGTCGTGGCGGACTTCGCCGCGCCCGGCCGCGCGGTGCTCGGCGTGGATGACGCGCACCTGCTCGATGAGGGTTCGGCCACCGTGCTGGCCCACCTCGCCCATCGCGGGCGCGTGTTCCTGGTCACGACCGTGACCGTCGGCCTGCCCGCGCCGGACGCCGTGGTGGCGTTGTGGAAGGACGGCCACGTGCCGCGCCTGCGCGTGCCCGCGCTGCCCGCCGGCGCGATGGACGCGCTGCTCGAGCACGAGCTCGGCCCGCACCTGGACGGGATCAGCCGCCACCGCCTGCGCCGCGCCGCCCGCGGCAACCCGCTGGCTCTGCGCGAGCTGCTGGCCTTCGGCAGGCAGTCCGGGGCCTTGCGGCAGCGCGGGGAGTTCTGGCGGTGGGAGGGCACCGATCAGCCCAATGTACGGCTGGCCGAGATCATGGCCGGCGCCCTGGACGAGACCTCACCCGCCACCCGCGCGGTCATCGAGACCGTCGCCTGCGCAGAACCCCTGCCCTTCGGCCTGCTGGAGAAGGTGTCCCACCGCCCGGCCATCGAGGAGGCCGAGCGCCACGGCCTCCTGTCGGTGGAGACGCATGGCGGGCGCGTGCTGGCCTGCCTGACGCCGCCCCTGTCCGCGGCGGCCGTCAAGGCGACCCTCCCGGCCGGCAGGGCTCGCGCCATCTACGGCGATCTGGCCGTGGCGCACGCCTCGGGCCCCCTGCGCCGCGCCGACGACATGCTGCGCCTGGGCCTCTGGCGCCTGCGGGCCGGCCAGGCCGCCGACCCGGGTCTCCTGCTCACGGCCGCACGCCAGGCGGTGGCCAGGTTCGATCTCGGGCTGGCCGAGCACCTGGTGAACGCGGCCCGCGCACTCCGCGCCGATCCGGCCGCCGACCGGCTGCTGGCCGAGGTCCTGGAGTTCCGGGGCAACAGCGCGGGCGCGGCCGGGGTGCTGCCGTACGCGCCGCCCGCCGGTGATGCGGCCGAGCGCACCGCCTGGGCACTGACCAGCGCCGAGATCAGCTACTGGGGCCTGGCAGGGAACGCCGAGCACGCCGAGCGCACCCTCGACGGCGTGGCACACGGCCGGGACCTGGCGGAGGCGACCCGCTCCTGGATTCTGCTGTTCGACGGCCGCTGCGAGGAGGCGCTGGCGGCGGCCGAACGGGTGCTGGCCGCCCCCGGCGCCGAACCACAGGCGCGGATCTGGGCCGCCGCCGCCGGAGCCGCGGCCGCCGGGCTGCTCGGCCGGGCCGTACGAGCTGCCGGGATCCACCGGGACGGGCGGGCGGTGGTCGAGGCCGCGGGCGGCCGGTTTCCGTGGGGTGCGGCGCAGGTCGGCTACGGCGGCTGCCTGGCGCTGCTCGCCCTCGGTACGCCGCGGCCCGCCGGGCGGATGGCGGAGGACGGCTACCGTACGGCGGTGCGGGCCCAAGCTCCATCGATGGCCGGGATATGGGCGGCGTTCATGGGCCTGGCCGCCAAGGCCGAGGGCAGGGTGGCCGCCGCCCGGTCGGCGCTGCACGAGGCCGTCGTGCTGATGGAGGGCGAGGACATCTACCGGCTGCGCCAGCCCTGGATGGCCGAACTCGCCACGGCCACCGCCCTCGCCGGCGCCGCCGAGCCCGCCGAGCGCTGGCTGGCCCTGGCCGAAGGGTGCGAGCGGGGCGGCAGCCGGCTGTTCGAACCCTGGCTTGAGCTGAGCCGGGCCTGGACCCACGCGGCGTCCGGCACCCTGTCGCAGGCCGCGCGCTGTGCGCTGAACGCCGCATCGCTGGCAGAAGAGCGAGGCCAGCCGGCCTATGCGGCGTTCGCCCTGTACGACGCCGCCCGCCTCGGCACACCCGCAACCGTGCACCAGCGCCTGGCCGACCTCGCCGACCGCCTGGAGGGCGAACTCGCCCCGGCCATGGCGTTGGCCGCCAAGGGCCTGGCCACGGGCAACGGGCCGATGCTGGAGGAGGTTCTCCCCGTTTTCGCGAACCTGGGCCACAACCTGCCGGCCGCCGAGATCGCGGCGGCCGCCGCGGCGGCACATCGCGCCGACGGGCGCTGGGCCAGGGCCGGACTGCTGGTGGAGCGCGCCGCCGCACTCGCCGCCCTCTGCGAAGGGGCACGGCCCCCGCTGCTCGCGCCCCGCCGCCTCCACTCCATGCTCACCCCGCGCGAGCGGGAGGTGGCGCTGATGGCGGCCACGCTGTCCAGCCGGGAGATCGCCGAACGGCTCGGCCTGTCACCGCGCACCGTGGACAACTACCTGCAGCGCGCGTACGGCAAGCTCGGCATCTCCGGCAGGAAGGACCTATGCGCCGGCCTGGAGTAGGAGCGACGCAGAGGATGCTCGGCCTCACGCTGACCGTGACCGGGACAACCGCCTCGGCCGGCACGCAGCAGCCCTTTGGCGACCGGTCGCAGGGCAACGGATACGTGTGGGAGGAACGCCTCGACAACGGGTACGAGCACGCGCGCCTCATCGCCGGCCATCGGGGCAACGGCCGCTTCGTCGAGGTCAACGACCTCGACGACCCGACCTGGGCCAACGCCAGGCTGATCGGCTAGGTCACATCAATTGACAACATGTACCCAAAATGACAACATGTGGTCATGCGACAGATTTATCACGCGATTTACGAGACCATGGCCGACTGGGAGACCGGGTTCGCCACCGCCCACATCAGGAACGGCGAGTACCACAAGGAGCCGGGCCGCTACGAGCTGGTGACCGTCGGGCTCACCGCCGAGCCGGTCGTGTCCATGGGCGGGCTGCGCATCACGCCCGACGTCACCCTCGAGGCGATCGAGGACCCGGCGATGCTCATCCTGCCGGGCGCCGCGCTCTGGGACGCCGGTGACGAGCTCGCCCCCTTCGCGATCAAGGCGCGCGACCTCCTGGAGGCGGGTGTCCCGGTGGCCGCCATCTGCGGGGCGACCGCCGGGCTGGCCAGGGCAGGCGTGTTCGACACGCGCAAGCACACCAGCGCGGCCCTGCCGTACCTGCAGATGCAACAGGGGTACGGCGGAGCCGGCTGCTACGTCGAGGCGCCCGCGGTGACCGACAGCAATCTGATCACCGGCAATCCGGTCAAGCCCGTCGAGTTCGCCCGGGAGATCTTCGCCCGGCTGGATCTGTATGAGCCGGCGATCCTGGACGCCTGGTATCGGCTGTTCGCCTTCGGGGACGCCTCCGCGTTCGAGGCGTTGCAGTGACGGGGCGGTATCTCACCGAGGCCGCGCTCACGGTCTACCGGCTCAACGGGCAGTTCCAGGCGGCGGGCGACTCGCTCGCCCGTCCGGTGGGGATGACCGTGGCCTGGTGGCAGGTGCTCAGCGCGGTGCTCGAGGAGCCGATGCCGGTGGCGGCCATCGCCCGGCTCAGAGGGCTCAACAGGCAGGGGGTGCAGCGGATCGCGGATCTGCTGGTGGGCAACGGGCTCGCCGAGTACGAGCCCAACCCGGCCCATCGCCGTGCCAAGCTGCTCATGCCCACGGCCGAGGGTCGGGCCGCGGTCAAGCGGATCGATCCGGACCTGACGGCGCTGGCCGACCGGGTGCTGGAGGAGCTCGGGCACGACGCGTTCATGGAGATCATCGAGGGGATGAAGCGGCTGTCGGCCGCCCTGGACCGGATCTCCGAGCGGTAGTGGTTCAGCGGAGACGGTCGTAGACCATGGCGATCTCGCCCAGGTCGCCGGTCTCCTGGTGGGTGAGCGCCCACTTCGTGGCCGGCAGGCCGTCGTCGAACAGGCGCTGCCCGCCGCCGGCGATCTCGGGGAAGATCATGAGGTAGAGCCGGTCGAGCAGGTCCGCCGCCAGGAGCGGCTTGATGACGCTGGCGCTGCTGTTGACGAGGATGTCGCCCCGGCCGGCGGCCTTGAGGTCGGTGACGACGTCGGCGGCGGGGGCGTTCACCACGCGGGTGCGTTCCCACGGCGCCTCAGTCAGGGTGGTGGACAGGACCACCTTCTCGCTGTCGACCAGCCAGGTGGCGTAGCCGCGATCGCGCGGGTCGGCGGTGGCGTCCTCGGCGACCGAGGGCCAGTAGCCCATGAACCCTTCGGCGTTGATGCGGCCGAGCAGCGCGGTCGTGGCGTCCTCCCAGATGCGGCCCATGTGGTCGCGGGCGACGTCGCTGGTCACGTACGGGGCGAACGCGCTGAAGTCGCCGGGCCCGCCCGGGCCGTTGTAGCGGCCGTCGAGGGTGAGGCTCAGGTTCGCGGTGACCTTGCGGGCGGTCGGGCCGGTCATTTCTTGCTCCTTGTGGTGGTGTCCGCGGCGAGGGTCGTCACGAGCTTGTCGAGGCTCTGGCCGAAGCCGATCTCGATGCCGGCGACGAAGTCCGCGGACTCGACGGTGCTGTCGGTGATGCGGAAGAGAACGTCGAGCTCGGTGCCCGTGCCGGTGGGGCGGAGGTCGAGGTCGAGGTGGGCGGTGAAGGCGTCGCCGCCGCCGGGCAGCAGCGGGGAGAGGCGGTAGGCCAGGTGCTCGTCCGGGCGCACGGCCACGACGACTCCGTGTGCGCGCCCCGCGACGGGGTCGGCGCCGTCGGCGTCCTCGGCGTCGCGGTACTCGTGGACGATCCGCCCGCCCGGCCGTGCCTCGAAGACGAGCTCGGAGACGCGCAGGTCGTCCGGGGTCCACCAGCGCGCGAGCAGGGCGGCTTCGGTCAGGTGGCGCCAGACCAGCTCGGGGCGGGCCGCCAGCGAGCGGTGGAAGGTGAACGAACGGCCGTCGGCCCACCCGTGCTCCCCGGCGGCCAGCCGCTCGGCCTCGAGGCTGAGCCCGTAGCGGTCGAAGGTCTCACGCGAGCCGCCGGCCTGGTCGGCGGTGTCGGCCAGCCGGTTGAGCGCCGCCGCGAGCTCCCTCAGGGGTGCGCCGCGCAGCGCGTAGATGCGGCGCTGGCCGGAGCGCTGGGAGGTGACCAGGCCCGCGCGTTCCAGGGCCTGCAGGTGTTTGGTCGTCTGCGGCTGGCGTGCCTGGGCCAGCTGGGCCAGGACCCCGACCGGCCGGGGCCGTTCGGCCAGCAGGCTCACCAGCCGCCAGCGGGCCGGGTCGGCCAGTGCGGTGAGGAGTGCGTCCATGCTCAGAAGTATTCACCACGACGAATATTCGTGTCAAGGAATACACCTCAGGAGCAGGTCGCCATGTACGGCTCGCCCGGCGGCAGGAACTGGCTCCACTCCTGCTGGGTCAGCGATCGCCCGGCCAGCGCGCACATCGCCCGGAAGGGGTCGGCGGGCAGCCGCAGCGGCCACCGCTTGCCGGTGCCGCTGCCCGCGACGGCCAGCAAGGCGGTGCCGTCCGGGGTGAAGCGCAGGCTTTCCGGCTGCTCGGTGGGACCGACGGGCGGCGCGACCGCGATCTGACGCTGGGAGCGGATGTCCCACAGCCGCAAGGTGCCGTCGGGTTCGCCGATCGCCAGATGGGCGCCGTCGCGGCTGAGGGTCATGGCGGTGATGGGGGCGGGGTTGGGGATGGGGTTGCCGATGTGCGTCCAGTCGCTGGTGCGCCGCACGTGGATGAGGCCGCCGGTGTAGGTGTGGTTGTTCTGCGCCGTCACGATCGCCTTGCCGTCGGGAGTGAAGACGATGACGTCGAGGGTCGCGTCGAGCGAGGGTGAGACCGCGATCTGCCGCAGAGTGGCCATGCTGCGCAGCGTGAGGCGATCTCCCGCCGTCGCGATCACTCTGTCGTCGGGGCTGACGGCGAGGGCGTTGATCTCGCCGGGGACGAAGTCGAGCCGATCTCTCGGGCGATGCGTCGCCAGGTCCAGGACCACGATCCGGCTGCCGTCGACGGTGGTGTATCCCTCCGGGGTGCCGACCTGGTGGCTCGCGCCGACCAGCAGCAGCCGGCCGTCGTGGCTGAAGGCGATGGCGCTGTTCATCTCGAGATGGTCGTCGGACAGCCCGAGGTCCAGCGGGCCGGAGATGACCCGGCCGGTCGCGGCGTCCAGGAGATGAGCGGCTCTCACGGTGTGGTTGTGCCTGATGTCCAGCCAGGTAAAGGCCGCCATAGTGCGGCCGTCGGCGCTGATCGCGGCGCTGGTGAACCGGTCGCCGTCCCCGGTGGGGCCGGGCGTCTGGGCCCAGACGGTGGTGTTCCAGACGCGGGCGCTGCGATCCAGGACCGTGGTCGCCAGACGGCGGCCGTCGGCGGAGTAGGCCAGGCCGTCGATGTAGCTGCTGTGGCCGCGCAGGACGGCGCCCGTCTGCCGCCGGGTCCGGGTGTCGACGAAGCGGACGGCGCCGTCGCCGCCGCCGACCGCGAGATTGCGGCCATCGGGGCTGTAGAGCAGGGAGTACACCGATCGGCCGACGCGGACGGGTTTGCCGATCTTGTGCTGCGCGGCGATGTCCCACTGCTGGGTCAGGGCGGTGTCGTCGCTGAGGTTGTCGTCGGCGGTGGTGATCGTCCGCCTGTCCGGGCTGAAGGCCATCTCCCCCGCGCGGATCGCCGGGCCGTACGGCCGGCGGGCGGCCAGATCCCAGACCTGCCACGCGGAGTCCACGCTGAACCGGTCGGTCTGGACGGCCAGCCTCGTGCCGTCGGGGCTGAGCTTGCTCCAGGTGTCGCGGCCGGTGACCAGCGGCCCGATGGCGGGGCCGAGACGGGTCCAGGTCCTGGTGCTCCACCGCTGGACGATCTGGTGGTCGTCGGCCGTGGTGAGCTTCGTGCCGTCGGAGCTGAAGACGATGGCGCTCAGCGAGCCCTTGTGACCGGTCAGCGGCGCGGCCCGTGGCCGTCCGGTGGCGGCGTCCCTGATCAGGACGATGCCGTCCTGGTTCTCGCCGCCGTCTCCGGAGGCGATGAGGGTGCCGTCCGGGCTGAAGACGATGGGGTAGACACCGGAGTGGTGGCCGGTGAGCGGCGCCCCCTTGGGCCGGCCGGCTCTGTCCCACAGGCGGACGGTCCCGTCCATGTCGCCGGTGGCGACCGTCGTGCCGTCCGGGCTGAGGGCGACCGCGCTGACATCGGCCGACGGGTGGTTGAGCACGGCGTCCAGCGGGGTGGCCAGCGTCGCCAGCATGCCGGTCCTGGCCTCCCCGGTGGGCGCGTACCGCCAGGCCGCCGCGGCGAGCAGGCCCGCCACGACCGCGTCCGCCGTGCGCATCACGTCGCTGCGCGCCGTCAGCAGCCGGGACAGGGCCTGACGGCGCTGGGCCTCGGCCCGGTCGGCCCCGCGCATGGCCAGCACTCCCGCGGCCGAGGCGACCAGGGCCAGCACCGTCACCACGACCAGGGCGGCCCGGGTCAGCCACCGCCCGCGCACCGCCATACGCCGGGCCAGGGCGGCGGCCTCCTGCGCGGCGGCCAGAAACGCGCTGGTCACCGTGTCGGCCTCCGGCTGCGCCCACGACGCCGCCGCGGAGGCGTCACGGGCCGCCTGCAGCCGGTTCCCCGCGTACAGATAGGCCGGGTCGCGCCCGTGCAGCTCCCACTGGGCGGCGTCGGCGTCCAGGCGCTGCAGCACGATGAGGTCTGCGCGGTCCTCCTCCACCCAGGTCCGCAGCCGCGGCCATCCGCGGATCAGCGCCTCGTGCGTGATCTGCACGGTCGTGGCCTCGACGGTCACCAGCCGGGCGTGGGCCAGATGGTCCAGCACCCGCTGGATGTCCGGGTCGTCGGGCAGGTCGGCCAGCGGCAGCCGCCGCGCGGTGTCGGCGGCGTCGACGCCCAGCTGGACCAGCCGGGTCAGCAGCCGCCGTGCCGTATGGCGCGCGGCGCTGTCCAGCCCGTTGACGGTGGCGTCCGCCGTCTGGGCCAGCGACCGGATGATCCCTCCTGACGTCCGGTACCCGGCCAGCGTCAGGCTCGTACCCTCGCGGTGCGCCCACGTCTCGCGCAGCACGTGCGAGAGCAGCGGCAGCACGCCGACGACGTCGGCGTGGTCCCGGTCGCTGCGCAGGTCCTCCAGCAGCAGCTCGGCCAGGCCGTCCTGCAGGGTCAGGCCGCCCGCCCGCGCCGGCCCCCGGATGACCTCCAGCAGGTGCTCGCGGGCCATCGGCGTGACCACGACAGGACGTTCGACCGCGGGGACCAGGCCCGGGTGCTGGGCGCAGCGGCCCAGGAAGTCGGCCCGGACCCCGAGCACGATCGCCATTGGACCGTTCCCACCCGAGCCCAGCGCCGTCAGGACCCGGACGAACGGCCGGCCGTCGTGACCGCCGGTGAAAACCTCCTCGAACTGGTCGATGATGACCGCTCTGCCCGACCACCGCGTCCTGAGGGCCGCGACCAGCTTCTCCGGGCTCGCGTCGTCGTCGAGCTCGGCCAGTTCGCGCAGCGTCCGCAAGGGGTCCGGGCCCGGCGTGAACACGACCGGAGCGCCGGCGGCGTCGCGGGCGAGCGCGGGCACCAGCCCCGCTTTCAGCAGGGAGGACTTGCCCGACCCCGAAGGCCCCATCACGATCAGCGGCCCGTCCGCGCCGGCGACCCGGTCCACGAGCGCGGCCGTCAGCGCGTCGCGGCCGAAGAAGTAGTCGGCGTCGGCGGTGCCGAAAGCCTCCAGACCACGGTACGGCGGGCGTGGGTCGGCCGGGCGAACGGCACGGGCGGCCGGGCGGACCGGCTCACGCTCCTCGATCTGCTCCCGCAGCGCCCGATAGGCCGCGTCCCAGGCATCGCGCTCCCCCAGCCCGTCAGGCAGGGCGCGCCCGGACTCGGCGGCCACCCGCAGGCAGGTGTCGACGAAGACCTCGAAGTTGTGCCGCTCGGGCCGCACCGGCCGGCTCTGGCTGATCATCCCGTCGATCGTGCTGCGCCGCAGCCAGATCGGCTCCTGGCCGGGCCGCCGGCGGGGCGTCCTGCCGCTGGCGATCGTCAGCCCGCGCACCGAAAGGCCCGAGGCGTCCTTCAACGCCCGGAGCCGGAGGGCGAATCGCGCCCTGGCGTCCTCCACCACGCCGCGAGTGTAGGCCGGGCGTCCATGGGTTCGGGGTGACGTATCCCTCTTTGGCCGGACATGGACGTGACCATGGGCGCTTGCCCTCTGACAGCCGATGATTGACACTGCCGACTATCGCGTGAAAAGCGCCATGCACAATCACGTCCATCCCCCAGGGAGTGATCGCTGTGGCACCCTCGAATCGCTACACGCCCTCACGTCGCAGTCTCCTGAAGTCCGGCCTCGCCATAGGCGCCTTCACCGGTGCCGGAGGCGCCACCGTCTGGGAACCTCCTCGCGACCAGCGCGAGAGGAGCATGGTCAAGGTCCCGTTCGAAGGGTTCGAGAAGGTCCGGGCCGGGCTCATCGGGCTCGGCAACCGCGGCGGCAGCCAGGACGTGCGGTTCGGCGCCGTCGCCACGGTCACCGCCGTGTGCGACATCCGGGCCGAGCGGGTCAGCCGCACGATCGGCCGGATCATGCAGCAGGGCCTCCAGGACGTCGAGCCGGTCGGATACTCCGCGGGAGAGGAGGACTTCCTCAATCTCCTCCGGCGCGACGACATCGACCTGGTCTACGTCGCCACCCCGTGGGAGTGGCACTATCCCCAGGCCAAGGCGGCCATGGAGCACGGCAAGCACGTCGCCGTCGAGCTGCCGATCTCGCCGCATCTGGATGAGATCTGGGACCTGGTCCGCACCTCCGAGCGGACGCGCAAGCACTGCATGCTGCTGGAGAACGTCAACTACTTCCGGCCCGAGTTACAGATGTTCGGCATGGTCCAGGCGGGGCTCTTCGGCGACGTGCAACACGGCTCCGGTGGTTACGTCCACGACCTGCGCTGGCCGTACCTCTTCGGCGCGGCCTACTATCCCGAGCACTGGCGGCGGCGTTGGCAGACCCGGATGAACGCCCTGCACTACCCCATGCACGGCCTGGGGCCGGTGTCGGCGGCCATGGGCATCAACCGCGGCGACCGCTTCGACGAGCTGGTCGCCGTGGCCTCGCTGCCCAAGGCGCTGGCGCTGTTCCGGGAGGAGGATCCCCGGGTGGGTCCCGACCATTCGTCGTGGCAGGACAAGCCGTACATCTCGGGTGACCGGCACACCTGCTTCGTCACCACGACCGGGGGCCGGTTCATCCGGGTCGAGCACGACGTGAACTCCCCGCACCCCTACACCCGGGAGACCACGCTCACGGGGACCAGGGGGTCGGTCGAGCTCGACAACGCCCGGATCTACCTCGAGTCGCTCGGCCACAACGACCACGCGTGGCGGACCGGCAGCACGTACGCCGCGATCCTGAAGCAGTACGACCACTGGCTGTGGCCGCTGCTGGAGCGGCTGGCCGACCGCTACGGCGGGCACGGCGGCGGCGACTTCGTGTCCATCTTCCGCCTGGTCCAGCTGATGCGGCTCGGCATGACCCCGGACATCGACGTCTACGACTCGGCGGCGTGGTGCTCGGTGATCCCGCTCAGCCACGAGTCCTTGAAGGCCGAGCGGCTGCGCCCGGTCAAGGTGCCCGACTTCACCCGCGGCCACTGGAAGGAGGCCCGGCCCACGTTCGGGCGTCCGCAACCGGAGGACCCGCTGCTGGCCGGCGCCTAGTGAACCCGCTCGCCGGAGATCACCGCGCGCCCTCGTCGACGGCGCCCAGCGCGCGCAGGGTCTCCCGCTGCGCGTCGGTGAGCCCGTGCGCGCCCGTGATGTCCATCTGCTCGTACGGGCGGTCCGGGACGAGCATGGACACCTGCCGCCCTCCCCCGTCCCAGAGTCGCGCGGTGCCGTCCAGGCTGGCGCTCGCCAGAGCCGCCCCGTCCGGGGTGTAGGCCAGGGCCTGCACCGGTCCCGAGTGGCCCACGATCACCATGGGGTCGGTCAGGCTCTCCGTCCGCCACACCCGGATCAGCCGGTCGTCGCCGCCGGTCGCGACCGTACGGCCGGCCGGGTGACAGGCGACCGCCCGCCAGTAGCCCTCGTGGCCGTGCAGGCTCGTGAGCAGCCGCCGTTCCCCGAGGTCCCAGACGTCTATCGGGCCCTGCCCGACCGCCGCGAAGAGACGGCCGCCGTCGGGGGTGACGGCCAGGGCGAGCACTCCACCGGGGGTGCCGCCGCGCAGGGTCGCCACCGGGGTCCCGTCGCGGGCGTCCCACAGCTTCACCGGGTCGTGGTGGTCGCCGCCGCCGGTGATGAGCAGGCTCCCGTCCGGGGTGTAGGCCACCGCCCCGGCGGCCGACTCCACCGCGGGGACCGAGAACAGGATGTTGCCCGTCGTGAGATCCCAGACGTGGACGAGCTGGTGCTGCCCGCCGCTGGCCAGCCGCTGCCCGTCCGGGCTGAAGGCGAGGTCGGAGACGTAGCCGCGGTGACCGGTCAGCACCCGCAGCGCGCGGCCGGTCGCCACGTCCCACACCCGCACCGTGCGGTCGTCCCCGCAGGACGCCAGCCGCGTGCCGTCGCCGTTGAACACGAGCGGGCCGACCTTGGCGCCGTGCCCGGCGAGGAGCCGCAGGCAGCGGCCGTCCCGGTCCCACAGCCGGATCAGGGTGTCCATGCCGCCCGTGGCGATGATCCCGGCGGGCGAGCACGCCACGGAGTTGATCGGCTGCTCCTGCCCCTCGAACGACGTCTGGCAGGCGCCCGTGCCGATGTCCCAGACACGCAGGCTCTGGTCTCCGCCGCCGCTGACGGCCAGCGGGCCCGCGCCGAGCAGGGCGACGGCGTTGACACCTCGCTGATGCCCCTCCAGCCTGCGCAGCATCCGGCCGGTCGCCACGTCCCAGACGCGGACCAGATGGTCGTCGCCGCCGCTGAGCAGCCGGTCGCCTTCAGGGGTGAAGGCGACGGCGCGGACCCGGTCGGAGTGCCCGAGCCCGAGCTCGCGCGGCGCTCCGGTGGCCCGCTCCCAGACGCGGATGTCGCCGTCGTAGTCGCCCGCCGCCACGAGCTCGGCCGACACCGCCACGTTCCAGTACGCCTCGTCCGGATCCCCGCGCAGGATGCGGACGCACCGCCAGTCACCGGTGTCCCACAGCCGGACGGTGCCGTCCAGGCTCGCGCTGACCAGGATCGTTCCGTCGTCGGCGAAGCGTACGGACCGGACCCAGTTCCCGTGGTCGGCGAGGGTGCCGAGCGGGTCCCCGGTGAGGGCGTGCCACACCCGCACGGTGTTGTCGTAGCCCGCGGTGGCCAGGATGGGGCGGGACGGATGCCAGGCGACGTCGGCGACGATGTGCTCGTGCCCGCGTAACACCCGCACGGCCCGGCCGGTGCGCAGCTCCCACACCCGGACGGTCCGGTCGACGCTGGCGCTGGCCAGCCACCTGCCGTCCGAGCTGAACGCCACCGCGGTCACCGCGTTCATGTGCTCGCGCCAGACGGCGACGGGCTGGCTGTCGGACATCCGCCACAGCCGCACGTCGCCGCCGGCCGTACCGGCTGCGGCGAGCTGCGCGTCGGGTGCGCCCGCGACGGCGTTGACGATGCCGAACGTGTCCGCGAACGACGTCCCGACGAAGCGCGTGCCGCGGAACGACACCCGGCTCAGGCGCGCGCTCTGCAGCGCGGCGTGCCTGACCGTGAGCCCCGACAGGTCGAAGCGCGACAGGTCCGCGCCGACGGCGAGCGCGAGGTGGAGCGCGTTGGCGGCGGCGTACCCGCCGGCCCCCTCCGGTCTGCCGCGCAGGCCCTCCACGAAGGAGCGCAGCAGCTCGCGGCTCCCGTCCGGGCCGTAGACGTCCAGCAGGCGCGCGGCGAGCGGCGCCAGCAGGACGCGCCGCTGCGCCCCCTGGACGTACTCGCGAAACGAGGACCGCAGGAGGCCGTGAAGGGACAGCACGTGCGGCTCGCCCGCGACGAGTTCGGAAAAGGCCAGGTCGAGAAGGTCTTCGATCATGTACTCGGCGATCACCGGGATGACCGTGAAGCGCCCGGGATCCGTGCGCACCGCCAGCGCCCGCGTGAGGAGCGTGCCCATGGCGTCGAGGACCTTGCTCTTGGCGATCACCGACGGCGTCAGGCAGTGGATCAGGTCGTCGAGGCCGAGCGGCTCGCGTCCGAGGGACAACCATCGCAGTACGGCGAGCGCCAAGGGGTTCAGCCGGTTGACCTGACCGGCCAGCAGGCCCCGGACATCCCCGGTTACCGCCACCTCCTCCCGCAGGAACGCGCCCGCGTCGCCACCGTATAGATCGTGGACGACGCCGATCGCGAGGGTCATTTCCCAGGGATTGCCGGAGTACACCTCCGCCATGCGCGCGGCCGCCGCGGCGCCGGCGTCTATCTCCCGCGCGGTCAGCAGCTCGGCGCACGCGGCGGTGTCCAGACCGCCCAGTCGCAGCGTGCGCACCTGCCGTCCCGGGCGATCCAGCAGCTCGGCCGGCGCCTCGCGCGTGGTGATGAGGACGGTCCCCTCGTGCTCGGCGTCCGCGAGCGCGTGCAGGAGGCGCAGGTACCCGCGCTCCTCCGGCGACGGCACGGAGGTCCCCGGCGGCAGCACGGACTCCATGTTGTCGAGGACGACCAGGCAGCGCCGTACCCGCAGCACCCGGAGGAACTCGGCGGTCAGCTGATCGGCCGCGTCCTCGGACACCGCCTCGGGAGCCCTGGCGGGCACCAGGACGCCGGCGAGGTCGCGCAGCAGTTCCTCCGGGGACTGCCGGTCGGCGAGGGAGCGCCAGACCACCACCTCGAACAGGTCCCGCCGGTCGCGGGCGACCCGGGCCGCCAGCGTCGTCTTGCCCATCCCGCCCCGCGCGACGATGACGCCGAGCCGGACTCGGTCATCGAGCCAGCTCGCCAGCGTGGCGACCTCCTGGTGCCTGCCGAAGAACGCGGCGGGCGCGGGCGCCCGCCCCCAGTCGGTCAGCGTGCGGACGGGCTCGGGCCGGCGGGTCTCCGGCGCGGCCTCCGGCTGCGGCGGGAGTTCGGCGGGCGGTTCCGGCGGGCCGGCCGCCCGCCGCGGGTGCGGCGCGAGGGCGCGCGGCTGGCGCGGGCGCAGCCATTGGAGCCCGGCGACGGCGAGACCCACGAGGGTGACGATGGCGGCGCCGAGGGACTGCGTCGTCACGGCGCCGCCCGCGACCACGAGGCCGACGCCGCCGAGCGCGAGCAGCGCCAGCGCGGCTATGCCCAGCCGGGACAGGGCGGGCGACCGGGCGATCCTTCTGAACCACGTCATCGACCTGCGTAAAACGTGCTTCACCGACGTCTCCTCGCGGTGATCTCCTGCGGGCGGCGGCCCCGGCGCAATTCTACGGGGACGACATGCCGCGGAAGGCGGCCCTGATCTCGGAGACCAGGAGGTCCGGCTGTTCGAGACCCGGGAAGTGGCCGCCCCTGTCCACTGCGTGCCACGACCGGACGTCCTGGTAGCGGCGCTCGGCCCAGCGCCGGGCGGTCGGCCACGGCTCGGCCGGGAACAGCGAGCAGGCGGTGGGCACCGTCACCGGCTGCGCGTTCTCCTCTTCGGCGCTGCGCGGCACCCACCGCATGGCCTCCCAGTACCAGCGGGCACTGGAGGCGCCGGTCCCCGTCAGCCAGTACAGCGCGAGGTTGTCCACCTGCCGCGCCACGCTCACCCCGCCGCCGGCCTCCGGGCGGGTGTCGGAGTAGGCGGCGAACTTCTCACCGAGCCACGCCGCCAGGCCGGCGGGCGAGTCGAGCAGGGAGTAGCCGAGCGTCTGCGGGCGCGTGCTCATGATCAGCCCGAAGCCGTATCCGTCCGCGAGATGGAGGTCGCGCCGCTCGAGCATGCGCTGCTCGGCCGGGTCCGGCGAGCTCCGGTCCTCCGGCAGCGGAGAGGCGAGCGGCATCGTCAGGTGCAGGCCGGCGACCCGCTCGGGCACGATGCGCGCCAGTTCGGTGCCGACGTAGGCGCCCCAGTCCCCGCCGTGGGCGCCGAACCGCTCGTAGCCGAGCAGGGTCATCAGCTCGGCCCACGCCCGCGCCGTGCGGCCGGGGTTCCAGCCGCGTTCACGTGGACGCTCGCTGAACCCGAACCCCGGCAGCGCCGGCACGACCACGTGGAAGGCGTCACTGGCCGACCCGCCGTGGGCGACCGGGTCGGTGAGCGGGCCGAGGAGGCTCTCGAATTCGAGGACGGAGCCCGGCCAGCCATGGGTCAGCACCAGGGGAAGCGCCGCGGGCTCGGGCGAGCGCACATGCCAGAACGCGACGTTCAGGCCGTCGAGGCGCGCGCGGTAGTGCGGAATCGCGTTCCACCGCGCTTCCGTGGCCCGCCAGTCGTGCTGCCGCCAGGCGTCCAGCAA
Source organism: Nonomuraea typhae (assembly GCF_009760925.1). GTDB lineage: Bacteria > Actinomycetota > Actinomycetes > Streptosporangiales > Streptosporangiaceae > Nonomuraea > Nonomuraea typhae. The sequence goes on along the minus strand of NZ_VRLV01000004.1, from coordinate 665,482 downwards.
CGTCCTCAGGTCGCTCAGCCCGATGCCCTGGGTGGCGTCCGGCACCGTTTCCGGCTCGGGCAGCCGGACCTCGTCGAGGCGGGCCCGCAGCGCCGCCAGATCGCGGTCGGGAACGTGCACGGGGAAGGGCTCGATCTCAGTCATGCACGAAACCCTAGAAACGGATCGCTCCCCCGGGCCATGCCGCAGATTGCCGGACGTGCGGTCAGGAATTGCGGTACGCCGAGGGCCGCATCCCCGTGTGCCGCAGGAACGCCGTCGACAGGGCGCCGGGACTCGCGAAGCCGCACAGCGGAGCGATCTGGGCGACCGGAAGGTCGGTGTCCAGCAGCAGGCGTTGCGCCTTCTCGATCCGCAGCCGGGTGAGGAACCGGTGGGGCGTTTCCCCTGTCGCCCGGCTGAACACGCGCACGAGGTGGAACACGCTGAGATACACCTCGTCCGCGAGGTCGGCCAGGGTCAGCGGCTCGGCCAGCCGGTCGCGCATGAAGGCGATCGCCGCCCGGACGCGGGCGTCCTCCCGCTCCGGCGCCTTCTGGGCCGGCGGCCGGGAGTGCCGGCTGAGCAGGTGCACGGCCAGGAAGGCAGCCGCCGACTCGGCGTACAGGTCCCCGATCTCGTCCGCGGCGCCGACGGCGCGCACCGCCTCCTCGATCAGCGGATCACCCGTGGCCACGGACGCCGCCATGCCCGCGTAGTCCACCGCGCCGATGCCCAGGTGCTCCGCGGTGCGTTCGACGGTCCCTCGCGGGATGTGCACCTGCACGCTGCGCAGCGGATCGTCCCCGCGGTAGCGGCGGACGACTGGCCGATCCGGAATCCCCAGCTCGAGCCGCCCCGGCAGCCAGGTGTGGCGGCTCCACCGGCCGCCGCTCCGCGTCTCCATCACGGCCCTGCCGCCCACGGGAAGGATCAGGTGCAGATCCGCCGCGGCCGGCAACGCCATGTCCTCGACCCGCGGAACGTGCTCGAACCGCTGCACCAGCAAGGACTGCCAGCCGAGGTCCGCCCAGCTGCAGTGCGTCCGCCGGACGTAGCGATCCATGTCGAATCCGGCATAGGGCTGAAGATCCAGACGAACGGAGTCGAACACCATGCAACCGAGGCTAGCCATGTCGGGTCAGGACTCGGGGGCCGCCTCTGCCAGAAGGCGGGCGAGGACGGCCGGCTTGGTGATCATGGGCCAGTGGCCGGAGTCGAGGTCCACGAGGTCGAGGTGCCTGGCTTTGGCCAGCTCGGGCAGGTCGCCGGCGGCTATCCACTCCTTGGCCCGGGCGGGGGTGAATTCGGGGCACACGAGGAGGACGGGGATGTCGAAGCGTCGCTCGTCCGCCAGCCGTACCACGCCCTTCACCACCCCGGCGGGGGCGGGGATCGCGGCGGCCGCGAAAGCCCGCCGGGCCTCCTCGCCGAGGTCGGCGGAGTCCGGGCCCTCGAACGGGCCCCATCCGGGGAAGGGCATGACGCCGTCCGTCAGCTCGAAGAAGTCGGCGTACGACTGCCCGTCCGCGGCCGGGAAGCCGCCGATGCACACGACCTTGGCGACCCGCTCCGGGCGCGCGTCGGCGGCCAGCCAGGCCAGGGTGCAGGCGGCGGAATGTCCCACCACCATGGGGTTTCCCGGTGCCGCGTCCACGGCGGCGAGCACGGCGGCGACCTGGTCGTCGAGCGTGGCGTCACGCCGGTTGGGCAGGGTGATCGGCACGGGGCGGTGGCCGAGCGCTTCGAGGGCGGGGACGACGTCGTCCCACGCGGATCCGTCGAGCCACAGGCCGGCGATGAGCAGGATGTCCACGGTCGGTTCCCTTCGTCAGCACGTTCCGGGTCAGGCTAGAGCCGATTCCGGACGTTCTGCTTCCTATTCAGGCCGTGACCTCCTACTGTGCTCGTGTGCCGACCGACCTCAGTCCCACCGCACGAGCACTGCGTGCCCTGGAGCTGCTCCAGGCCCGTCCCGGCCTGACCGGCGGTGAGCTCGCCGCCTGCCTGGGGGTCACCGAGCGGGCCGCGCGCCGGTATGTCGGGATCCTCCGGGAGGCGGGCATCCCCGTCGAGTCGGTCCGCGGACCCTACGGCGGGTACCGGCTCGGGCGCGGGACGCGGCTGCCTCCGGTCGCCTTCACCGAGCCCGAGGCGCTCAGCCTCGTCATGGCGGTGCTCGACGGCCAGCCCGCCGCCGCCGACGCGGACGACCTCGTCGGCGCCGCGCTGGGCAAGGTCATCCGGGCGCTGCCCGAGAGTGTCGGACGGCAGGCGGCCGCGCTGCGCGAGCATGCGTCGGCCGCGCCCGACCGGTTCTCGGCCCGTCCGGATCCCGCCATCACCAGCGCGCTCGTGGCCGCCGGCGCGGGCCGGCGGCGCGTGCTGATCGCCTACCGGAGCGAGTCCGGCGACGAGTGGGAGGCCGAGGTGGACCCCTGGGCGGTCGTCGTCCGCCACGGGCGCTGGTACCTGCTGTGCCACTCCCACCGCGCGGACGCCGTCCGCACCTACCGGATCGACCGCGTCCGCCGGGTCCAGCGGAGCACGCACGCGTTCGAGCCGCCCGGCGACCTCGACCCGGTGGCCGCGCTGGAGGAGAACCTGGGCCTCGGGTGGAAGTTCGCCACGCGGGTCGTGTTCGACGCTCCCCTCGCCGAGGTGGCGCCGTGGATCCGGCCGCCCATGGGACGGCTCGAACCGTCGGAGGACGGGTGCGTGCTCATCGGCAGCACGCGCAATCCGGCGATGTACGCGCAGGAGTGGCTGCCGAACGTGCCGCTCCCCTTCCGGGTCGAAGGCGGGCCGGAACTGCGCGCCGCGGTCGCGACGCTCGCCGCGCGGCTCACCGCCGCCGTGGCGGACCCTCCCGATGCGCGGCGCGGATGATGCGGCCGGCGGCGCGCCGGCCGCTGCGGATCGCGCCCTCCATGAGGCCGATCCGGCTGATGCCCACGGCCACGCCGACGGCGGTGGCGCGTACCTCGGTCGGGAACAGTTCGTTGGGGTAGATCCACTCCAGGATGCTCGGACCGCCGGAGGCGAAGGCGTAGAAGGCGAACGCCGTCACCACGAACCAGGGCGGGCTGCCGGTCCACAGGCCGTGACCAGTGTGGTGAACACCGTGCTGTCCACGTCCCTGCTGACCGAGGCCAGAGGCGAGCAGTTGGTGTCCCTGGCGCTCGCCGGCCAGGTGCCCGCGCACGTCCTGACCGCTCAGGCGCGCGAGCTCGGCCTGGCCGCCCGCATCGGCCCGCTCGCCGCATCGGACGAGCGCAACACGCGGTTCCTCGACACGCTCAGGTGCTACCTGGCCAACGCGCGCAGCTGGGCGGCGACCGCCGAGGAGCTGAGCACCCACCGCCAGAGCCTGGCCTACCGGCTCCAGCAGATCGAGGAGGCGACCGGCCGAAGCCTCAAGAGCTCCCGCGACCTGGCCGAGCTGTGGATCGCGGTGACCGCGCACGATCTGTTCGGGCCCTCCTGACCTGTCAGAGCCGCACCCTTGCCGGGAACCCGGTCCAGCGCAGATCGGGCGGAAGGTGGCTCATGTCGTTGAACATCACGATCGCGGGTGGCAGGCCGGTGCGGTACTCGATGACCGTCAGCGCCGCGTTGGCGCTGTTCAGCCCGAGCCATCGGGACGGCGGCGCGTCCATCGCGTGCCGGAGCAGCCACGCGATCTGGTAGGCGTGCGTCACCAGGACCTCGTGCGTGTCGGGCCCGCCGGGGCCGGGGGCGTAGGCGAACCGCTCGATCAGGGCGTCGGCGAGCCTCCGGCCCGAGGCCGCCTCGGCGTCGTCGAACCCGTCGAAGAAGCCGGCCCAGGCCGGAGGCAGGTCGGCCGGGCCGGGAACGTAGGGGATGTGGTCGGCGAGTTCCGCGGCCTCGGTCACGGGCACGCCCGGAAGCTGCCGGGCGAGTTCGGCGGCGCTGGCCACGGCGCGGGCCAGCGGCGAGTGCCACATGGCGTCGACCGGTACGCCGGCGAGTCGTTCGCCCAGCAGCCGCGCCTGCCGGCGGCCGGTACCGGTGATCGTGCCGAGCGCGTCGGCGTCGCCGTGCCGTACCGCGTAGAGGTGCCGCGTGGTCATGAGCCGTCCGGAGTGGGTGTGACGGTGCCGTTGGTGCCGTCGACGGTGATGAGGGTGTCGTCGCGGAGCGTGCGGGTCGCGCCCGGGATGCCGAGGACGGCGGGGATGGCGTGCTCGCGGGCGACGATCGCGGCGTGGGAGAGCACGCCGCCGGTTTCGGTGACCACGCCGGCGGCGATGCGCAGCAGCGGCGTCCAGGCGGGATCGGTGAAGGGGCAGACGAGGATGTCGCCCGGGCGCACGCGGGCGAAGTCTCCGGGGCCCCGGACGATTCTCGCGGTGCCGGTCGCGCTCCCGCGGCTGCCCGGCGTCCCGGCGAGCGCGGCGGCGGACGTGCCCGTCCCCGGTGGCGGCTGCGCGGCGGCGGACGTGCCCGTCCCCGGTGGCGGCTGCGCGGCGGCGGACGTGCCCGTCCCCGGTGGCGGCTGCGCGGCGGCGGACGTGCCCGCCGCCGGTGGCGGGAGTGCGGCGGTGACCGGGCGGGCCTGCAGGATCCAGGTCTTGCCGCCGGCGATCGCCCACTCGATGTCCTGCGGCCCGCCGAGCACGGCGGCGATCTCCTCGCCCAGCCCGGCCAGGTCCGCGGCGGTCGTGTCGCCGATGGCCGGCCGGCTCCGGCTGCCGGTGGGCACCTCGCGCGTGACCAGCCGCGTGCCGTGCCGGTCGAGGCGGGTCCGCTTGTCCGCGACGGTGCGGCCGACCGCCCCGTCGCCGGCGACGCGGTAGGCGTCAGGGGTGACCGTGCCCCCGACGACGCTGGGCCCGAGCCCCCAGGACGCCTCGATCCGGGTGACGTCGTCCGGGCCCGCGGGCGTGAACATGACCCCGGACACCTCGGCGTCCACATGGCGCTGGACGAGGACGGCCATCATCGGTTCGTCGTACGGCGAGGCGTCGCCGCGATAGTCCACGGCACGCGGCGCGTACAGCGAGGCCCAGCAGGCGCGGACGGCGGTGACGACCGCCCCGGCTCCGTGCACGGCGAGGAAGCTCTCGTGCTGCCCGGCGGCCGAGACCTGGCCGGTGTCCTCGTTCGCCGCCGAGGACCGCACCGCCACCGGCGGGCCGCCGAGCGCGTCGAGCGCGGCCGCCACCGCCTCGGCGAGTGGCTCGCCGGCCGTGATGCGCCGCCGTATCTCGTCGGGATCGCGCCCGAGGCCGCGGACGGCGGCGCGATAGGCGGCGAACGAGACGACGAAGCCATCGGGCACCGGCAGTCCCGCACGGAGCAACGCCCCGAGCGCGCCGGCCTTGCCTCCGCAGGTAGCGGCGGCGGCCTCCTCAAGGGGTACGATCACACGTCCTCCTATCAACGAAACGTTGACAACATTTCGTTGATTCTGCATCCTGGGTCGTATGCCACGCAAGCAGGACATCGCACACCCCGATCACGCCCAGGCCCGCCGTGAACAGGAGGCCCGTGAGCGGCTCCAGCGCCTGGGCGCGGACATGCTCGGCCCTCGCCCGTGGCGGCCCGCGCCCGCCCCGCCCTCCGCGGTCGACCTGGCCCAGTTCGCCGTCTGGCGCTGGGCCGACCTGGGCCCCGACGACATCCTGAGCGCCCTCACCCTGCTGCCCGCCGCCAGAGCCGAGGTCGAGGGACTCGAGTCCGCCCTGCTGTTCACCGCCCGGAGCGCGGGCCTGACCTGGGCCCAGATGGCGCAGGCCATGGGGTTCAACTCGCCGCAGGCCTGCCAGCAGCACTTCACCCGCCTGACTGCCCGGCAGGACACCGGCTCATGACGCGGGACTCCTCGCTCGACCTTCTGGTCCTGCATGCCGTACGCATCACCGGCTTCGCCGACACCCCGGTGATCGCGCGACGCTACGACCTCGACGCCGCCACGACGACGGAGCTGCTGCACGACGCCGAGGCCCGCGGCTGGGTCACGCACACCTCCTTCGCCGGCAGCGGCGGCTGGTCGCTGACCGAAGCGGGCCGGGCCGAGAACGAGCGGCAGCTGGCGGCCGAACTCACCGGCGCCGGCGGCGCGGACGAGGTCCGCGACGTCTACCGCGCGTTCCTCCCGCTCAACGCCCTCCTGCAACGAGCCTGCACCGACTGGCAGCTCCGCCCCGCCGCCGGCGACCGGCTCGCCGTCAACGACCACTCCGACCGGGCGTGGGACGCCAGGGTTCTCGATGAACTCACCAGCGTCGGCCAAGGGCTCACCCCCCTGGCGGGCCGGCTCCAGGAGGTCCTGACCCGGTTCCGCGGATACGACACCCGCTTCACCACGGCCTTGGCGCTCGCCCGGTCCGGCGACGGCTCCCGGGTCGACCGGACGGACGTCGACTCCTGCCACCGGGTCTGGTTCGAGCTCCACGAGGACCTCATCGCCACCCTCGGCCTGAACCGCAACGAGGAACCCTGACCTCGGGGCGCCCGCGTCACCGAAGCCCGTCGAAGAAGCCGGACAGGTCCGCGGCGAGCTGGGCGGGCGCCTCCAGGGCGGGGAAGTGGCGGCCGCGCTCGTGTTCGGTCCAATGCACGCCCTCGCCCGGCTCCAGCAGGCGGCGTACGGTCGGGTCGGCGCCGAAGACCGAGTAGCCCTGCGGCACCGTCGGCGGGGCGCCCCAGTCCGAGGCGTGGTGCTGCTCGTACAGGAAACGGGCGGCCGAGGGGCCGGTGCGGGTGAACCAGTAGATGCCGACGTTGGTGATCAGCTGCTCGTCGTCGATCGGCAGGTCGGTCCAGGCGTCGAAGCTTTCCGCGATCCACGCGAGCTGGAGCGCCGGCGAGTCGCTCAGGCCGAAGCCCAGCGTCAGCGGGCGCGTGTTCTGGACGGCCAGGTAGCCGGAGTCCTCGTTGCGGAACCTCTCCATGCGGTCCAGAGCCAGTTGGTCGACCTCGTCCGCGGGGTCGAGCTTCTGGGCGACCCAGGGCAGGAACGTCGCGGTGGCCGCCGCGGTGAAGGGGTCGGTGACGACGTGGATGCCGACGACGTGCTCGCCGTCCAGGGCTCCGACCGCGCCGGAGATCCCGGCTCCCACGTCGCCGCCGTGCACGCCGTACCGATGGTGGCCGAGCGCGGCCATCAGCGACGCCCACGCCCGCGCGGTGCGGCTCATCGCCCAGCCCGGCTCGCGCACCGGCGTCGAGAAGCCGAATCCGGGCAGCGACGGGATGACCAGGTCGAAGCCGCGATCGAGCAGAAGCGGGATGAGCTTCTCGAATTCGGCGAACGAGCTCGGGTAGCCGTGGGTGATCAGCAGCGGCAGCGCGTCGTCGTGACTGGAGCGCACGTGCACGTAATGGATGCGCTGGCCGTCGATCTCGGCGACGAACTGCGGCAGCCGGTTCAGCCGCGTCTCGGCGGCCCGCCAGTCGTGGCCGAGACGCCAGTACTCGGCCAGCTCCCTGACCCGCTCCAGCGCGATGCCGTCCCCCAGGCCGGGCATCTCGTCGGGCCAGCGGGTACGGCCGAGCCGCTCGATCAGGTCGTCGACCTCGGCCTGCGGGACGTCGATGCGGAAGGTCTGGATGTGCGCGTTCATGGCCTTCTCCGTCGTCGATGGTGCGCGAGGGCCCCCGCATCCCCGCGGAGACCCACGATGCCCGAGGACGACCCGGCCCGGTATCCGGCATCCGCCGGCGCGATTGCGCGTTGCGGATAGACAACGGCAGGATGTGCCCCGTCGGCATAAGGGGGCCCCGTGCTGGTCGATGAAATGTACGAACTGGTCACGCGGCATTTCGCGCCGCACCGGCTGAAGGTGCGCGAGCTCAGCCCGGACGGCGCGCGTTACCGGCCGCTGCACCAGGGGACGCTCACGATGCAGACGCTCGCCTACGGAGCGGAGATCAACGTGGGCGTGTGGGATCTGGAGGACTTCTACATCCACGTGCCGATCCGCGGCCACGGGCGGCTGAGCGTGGACCGCCGCGAGGTCTGCGCCCCGATCACCGTCATCGGCCCGGGGCAGCGGCCGGTCATGAACTGGAGCGTCGATCACGAGGTTCTCATCGTCCGGGTGCCGCAGGCGCAGGTCGAGCGGACGCTGGCGGACTACCTCAGCGGCCCGGCCGCGCGGGTGCCGGTGTTCGAGCCGGAGATCGAGCGTGACGGCCCGCTCGGCGGGGCGCTGCGCTGGCTGGCCGCGGGGGCGCTGCCGGTCCCTGACTCGCCGATGGCCGCGCACCACCTGGAGCAGTTCCTCCTGCACACGATGGTCACCTCGCACGCCGGGAACTTCTCCCCCGGCCCGGCCGATCCCGGGCCGCCCGCGGGACAGGCCGCGCTGCGGCGGGCCCGCCGCTACTGCGAGGACCACGCCGGCGAGCCGGTGTCGCTGCGTGACATCGCCGCGGCGGCCCGGGTCGGCGTCCGCACCCTGCAGGCGGGTTTCCGCCGGCACATGCAGACGACCCCCATGGCGTACCTGCGGGAGGTACGGCTCGCCAGAGCCCATGCCGACCTGCGGGAGATCGCCGAGACCGGCGCGCCGACGAGCGTCACGGACGTGGCGTTGCGGTGGGGGTTCACGCATCTGAGCCGCTTCGCCGGCGAGTACCGCAAGAGGTACGGCGAGCCGCCCTCCGCGACCCGGCGCCGTATCGGCTAGGTCGCGTTGAGGAGCGCCGCGTACTCACCGACGTTCAGATGCTCCCCCTTGAGCTGGGAGGTGAGCTCCGCGCCGAGGATGCCCAGGGCGAGCAGGGTGTCTCCGCGTTCCCTCGCCTGTTGCCCGATGTGCGCGGCGGTGGCGGGGTCCACCTGGTCGCGCCAGTTGGGTGCGTACGTGGCGCCGCCGTGGGGGCCGAGCGGGAGCACGATTCCCGGCGGGCCGGGCTGGTAGGCGGTGAGGGGGCCACCGCCGTCCAGGAGGGTGCGGATGTTCGCCGCGATCACGGGTGCGTGGGCCACCGCCGTACCGGCCTGTTTGGGCTCCTCGATCGCGGTGATGTCGCCGAGGGCGAACACCCGCTGCTGGCCGGCCAGGCGAAGGTCGGGAGTGACCGTGAGCCTGCCGTCGGGCCGGCGGGCCGTCGTCAGGTCGCCGGCCAGGTAACCGGTGTCCGGGGAGCCGCCGAAGCAGCGGAACCAGAGGTCGGCGGTGAGCCGCTCGCCGGACTGCAGGGTGGCGGTGAACGTCCTGGCCTCGCCGGCGGCGGAGGGTGGTTGCTCGCGCAGCCGGGTGCCGAGGATGACGCGGATGTCCATCGCGTCGAGCTGGCGGCGCAGCTCGGCGCGGAACGCGTCGGAGTAGCCGCCCGAGACGATCTCGGGTCCCGGGTCCACGATGGTGACCGACTTGCCGGGCCAGGCGGCCTTGATCTCCCCGGCCAGTTCGAGCCCGACCGGGCCGGCGCCCAGCAGCAGGATCCTTCCGGCCCGGGCGAGGGCCCGGCGGGTGTGGTGGTACCTGCTCTTGGCGGTGGCGCTGTCCTCGGTGTCGGCCTTGGCCGGGAACGGGTAGGCGGAGCCCGTGGCCAGGACGATGTGGCCGGCCTCGATCCGGGTTCCCGACCTCAGCGTCACGGAGCCGGCCTCGACGCGCACGGCCCGGTCACGGATCACCGTGCCACGGGTCAGCAGCCGGTCGTAGGGCAGGAACAGCCGGTCCGTCCACTGCGAATCGGTGAGGCCGCGCAGTGCGGCGACGTTGTGGACGAAGGTGTCGCGGGCTTCGATGAGAACCACGTCGGTGAAGGCGTCGAGTTCCTTGGCGACGGCGATGCCGCCGTATCCGCCGCCGACGACGGCCACGGTCGTGCGCATGGGGTGTTCCTTCTGGTGAGTCACAGCAGGGTGGTCGGGGTGACGGTGCCGACCTGCAGCACGGCGTCGAACCATTCGTCGAGCGGCCCGGTCGTCAGGTAGTGGCCGGAGTCGTCCGCGGCGTCGTAGATCCCGCCGATGATCCGCAGCTTGTGCGGGCCGCGCAGCCACTCGCTCACCGGCCCGGGGCGCGGGGCGCGCAGGCCGAGCAGGTAGCGCTCCGGTCCTGCCGAGGTCAGTACGGCGTCGGCGGACCCGGCCATCGGCGCCGGGACCCACTGGCCCGGATGAAGCCCGCTCACGTCTCCTCCGGCGAACCCGATCAGCAGGGAGAAGTAGCCACTGCCCAGCTGGGCGCGCAGCTCGTTGCCGACGCTCCGGAAGGGGTCGAGCAGGGCGGCGGGAACGACCAGGGCGGCGTTGGCGGTGAACACCATGCCCTCCCAGTAGACGATCTTCGTGTCCCCGCCGTGCAGCAGCGAGGTCAGCTTGGCCACCGACCGCCGCCGTGTCACGCCGTAGTCGAACCCGCCTCCGGCGAAGCTGCCGGTGTGCCAGTCGAGGATGAGCTTCGCCTTCTCCAGCGCGGCGCCGGGGCCGGCGGCCGATGCCACCAGGTCGTAGGCGTCGCGCGCATGCTCGGCGAACGGGCGGCCGGGGTGGGTGCCGCGCGCGTGCTGCACGTGTTCCGGCACCTCGTGCGCGGTCACGATGGTGGCGTAGTGGCCGCGCAGCTCGTCCAGCCGGTCCCCGGCCATCTGGTCGAGGACGGCCTGGTAGTCCGAGGGACGCGCGGCCGGCGGCTCCAGCCCGATCATCCGCAGCGGGTCGGACGGGTGCCGCCGGTTGAACGCCCGCGCCCACTCGAGCACGGCGAGCATCTCCATGGTCCGCCAGGGTGTCCACAGGTCCCCCAGCGCCGCGCGGGCGGTTCCCTCGCCGCCGCGGACGTAGGCGTCCACCCGCTCGACCGCCGTCTCGTCGTCCTGGATCGCGAGGACGCGGAAACCCAGGTTCTCCACGAGGAGGCGGAGCACCCGGTGTCCCTGGGTCACCACCTCGTGCGCCGCCCGGGTCGGCTCGCCCACCCCGACGATCCGCGCACCGGCCAGCATGGCTTCGAGGGGTTCCAGATCGGTGAGCACGTGCGCCGGGTCGGTGGTCGTGAGAGCGTGCGCGTTCTCGGCTGTCCAGTGCCGCACAGTCGTCATCATGGGATTCAGGCTATGAGGGCACCTTGCGACAATGAATACGTGATCCTAGCTGTTTTATGCGCGATCGTATCAATGACATAGGGTTCGGTAGATGGACATCCTGAGCGACGTGATCTCGGCCGTCCGGGCCGGCAGCCCGGGCGGGCAGCGGGTCGAATGGCGGGCGCCGTGGCGTCAGGACTTCCCCGACCTGCCGGGAACCGCCGGCTTCCTGGTGGTGCTCCAGGGCACGTGCCGGCTGATCGAGGGCTCCGCCGCGCCCGTTCCCCTCGGGCCCGGCGACATCGTGTTCTCCCCGCACGGCAACGGATACACCATGACCGACCACGCGGCTTCGTCCACCACCGTCACCCTGTGCGGCGGCTACGAACTCACCCCCGAGTGGACCCATCCCCTGCTGCGGGAGCTGCCCGGGACGATTCACCTGCCCGCCCGCCTCGGCCACGACTCGGGGCTGCGCTCGGCCGTGGACATCCTCGGCGCCGAACTCGGCGGCAGCCGCCTGGGCGCCGCCGCCCTCCTGCCCGTGGCGCTCGACCTGCTCCTTCTGTACGTCTTGCGAGCCTGGTTCGAAGGGCACCCTCACGACGGGACGGCGAGCGGATGGGCCGCGGCGCTGGCCGACCCGGACATCAGCGCCGCGCTCAACGCCATGCACGACGACCCGGCCCACCCCTGGACCGTGCAGGAGCTGGCCGACCGGGCACGGCTGTCGCGCGCCACCTTCTCCCGCCGCTTCGGCGCCCTCACCGGCCAGCCGCCCCTGACCTACCTGACCTGGTGGCGCATGACCACGGCGGCCCGGCTGCTCCTCGAGCCCGCGGCGTCCATCGAGGCCGTGGCCTCCCGCATCGGCTACACCTCGGAGTTCGCCTTCTCGAACGCCTTCAAACGCCACTTCCGCCTCGCCCCGGGGCGGTATCGCCACCAGGTCCTGACGCGCCGCCGTACGACGGCCGCCGGTTGATCACCCTCGCTCGGCTGCGGTTTCGAGCTCGGTGACGGCCTCGAGTTCGGCGACGGCCCGGTCGGTGGCGGTCTCCGCGGCGATCTCGGCGGCCAGCCGCTGCGCCGCCCGCCGGTAGGACGGCTCGCCGAGGACCTGCCGGACGGCACGGGCGATCACGGCCGCCGGAGCGGTCTTGCTCACGGTGATCCCGGCGCCCGCGGCCTCGACCCGCCGGGCCACCTCCATCTGGTCGCGCCCGAGCGGAATGGACACCAGCGGGACGCCCGCGGCCAGGGCCTTGACGACGGTCCCGTGCCCGGCGTGCGTGATCGTCACCGCGGCGTGCCGCAGGGCCTCGCTGTGGGGTACGGAGGTGGTCACCAGGACGTTGCCGGGCGCGTGGACGGACGCCGGGTCCACGGCGGGGCCGGTCGTCATCAGCCCGCGCACCGGCAGCGTGCCCAGGGCCTCGCCGATGCGCCCGAGCAGCGTGGTCTGGTTCATGTACGTCGAGCTCAGGCCGACCAGCGCCAGCGGCGCGTCACCGCCGGGCAGCCGGAGTTCCCCGGCCCAGGCCGGATCCTCCAGCCGTGGCCCGGTGTGCCGGACATAGGAGGGGAAGGTACGGCCGGCGTAGTCCAGCACGCGCGGGGACAGCACGAGAGCCCGATCGACCCGGCCGAACGCCGCCATCACCGACTCCAGCGGCGCCAGCCCGTTCTCCCTGCGGGCGGCGTTGAGCGCGGGCAGCCCCTTCTGCCACGGCATCTGGGTCAGCTTGGTCAGCACGCGATCACGCAGGCGGCCCAGCGGGCCGGTGGCGGGCGCGAGCCCCGGGCCGAACGGTGGCGCACCGGGCGTGGCGAACGGGTACAGCGTCGTCACCAGCGCGACCACGGGGATCCCGGCCGCCTCACCGGCGGTCAGCACGCCGAGCAACGGAAAATCGGTGACGATCGCATCGGCCGGATGGTCGCGCAGCTCGGCCAGCGTGTCCCGGGCGTAGTCCGCCGCGGGGCCGGTCACAATGCGGTCGCGCAGCCGGGCGAAGGCGCCCATCGCCGTGCGGGCCTCGAAATCCTTCAGGATGTCCGCCTCCGGGTTGGCGGCGTCACCCTGGGGCGCCGTCGTCCAGGCGACCGGTTCCACTCCCGCGGCGGCGACCTCGTCGTGCACCGACCTGTCGGACAGCACCCGCACACGATGGCCACGCTCACGCAACGCCCGCGCCACCGACAACACCGGCGGAACGGCACCGCCACCGGACCAGGTGGCGAAAAGGAAACGCTTACTCATCACTGCTCCTTCTCGGATCAATCGCGATCACCATGTCGTGCATCGCGCGCTCGGTCTCCTCGCGCGACAGGCCGAGGTCGCGCCGCCACAGCTTCCAGAGCGCGACGTCGGTCGCGGCGTAGTGCAGGTTCAGCGCGTGCTCGCGCTCGGGGCCGCCGGCCGGGAGCCGGTCGGCGAAGACCTGCTCCAGCCACGCCCGGTGCCGGCTGCGCGCGCCGGCGATCGCGCGGGCGATGGCCGGGACCCGCTCGGCGTCCACTCCCCAGCGCGCGTTGGCGTCGCCGTGGAGCTCGTAGTCGGCGATCAGCACGGCCACGATCGCCTTGACGTCGCCCGCCGGCGCCCGCCGGTCGTCGGCGACCCGGTTGGCCAGCCAGTCCGCCGCGGCGTCGGCGAGACCTTCCTTGCCGCCGAAGCGGTTGACGATCGTCTGCACGGAGACCTCGGCCGCCGCGGCGATGTCGGCCAGCGTGACCTCGTCGTACCAGCGCTGCATCCACAGCGCGACGGCCGTCCGCAGGATGTGCGCGCGCGTGGCCTCCATGGCCGCGGCACGAGCGCCCATGCGGTACGGACGCCTTTCGGCCTTTTCCATGGATCCATACTCTATTCAATTTAGTAAGAAGTCAATCGAAAGTTGTCCTCAGTCGTCGTGGGCGATGAGCATGAGCTGCCGCCACAGCAGCACCAGGAACACCGCCGAACCGCCGAAGGCGAACCAGAACGGCGCCGCGACGCCGAAGCGGGTGGCCAGAATGCCCCCGATCAGCGAACCGACCACCAGGCCGGCGTAGACGCAGATGGTGTTGACGCTGCCCACCCGGCCCTGCAGCTCGGGCGGGACCGCGCGCTGGCGGACCGTGACCGAGGTGGTGCCCCAGATGAACGCGTGCGCGCCGAAGACCAGGAAGATGCCCCCGGCGACCCAGGGGGAATGGGTGAGGGCCAGCCCCAGGTGGGTGAGCGTCTCGATGATGAGCCCGATCCGCATCAGGGCGCCGAGACTGACCTTGCGCGTGATGAGCCCGTACAGACCGGTGCCGATGAGCCCGCCGATCCCCCCGATGGTGGTCATCAGGCCGAAGCCGACGGCCCCGAGGCCGAGCTGCTCCTGGGTGTAGAGGACGAGAACCGACCAGGCCGCGCCGAACGTGAAGTTGAAGATCAGGATCGTGAGCGCCAGCGTGCGGACCGCCGCGTGCCGGAAGGTCCAGCTGAACCCGGCGATGAGTTCCTTCACGGCATTGGGCCTGGCCTCGCCGTCCTGCCTGCCGTGCGGCGGCAGCGTGATCCGGGAGACCAGCACGATCCCCGCCAGCACCAGGAGCAACTGGCCCGCGAACGGCCAGACGAAGCCCAGGCCGAACAGCGCCGCGCCGATCGGCGGCCCCGCGAGCTGGTTGAGCGTGATGAACCCCGTGCCCAGGCGGGCGTTGGCGATGACGAGGTCGTCCCTGCCGACCATCATGGGCGTCAGCGTCTGCGTCGCGTTGTCGGCGAACACCTCGGCGATGGACCGGAGCGTGAGCGCCACCAGCGCCGTCACCACCGTCAACGTGCCGGTCACCATGAGCGCCACGAGCGCCGCCAGCACCACCGCCCGCGCCGCGTTCGCGACCAGCACGATCTTGCGCCGGTCGTAGCGATCCGACAACACCCCGGCATACAGCCCGAACAACAGCGGCGGCGCCCAGCTCACCAGAGCCGACAGCGAAATCAGCAACGGATCCCGGGTCAACGCCGCGATCAGCAAGGGCCCCGCGGCCGCCGCGACCCCGTCACCGAGGTTCGTCAGCCAGCTCGACGCCAGCAGCCACCGAAACCCCGTCCCCAGCCGACCAGGCAGGACTTTCTCCACGAGTGTGATCACGAACGCACTACCCTAGGATTTTCGCCCGATTCGCGGCAACGTGTTTTCCGGGCTCAGGACCAACGCCCGCTGCGGCCACGGCCTCCGCGCCGAGCTGCGCGAATACTCGGAAGTGGGTCCGTGGCCGCAGGGCCGCCCTCGGAGGCGGCCGGGGAGGGGCGACGTGGACAACCCGCACACTGGTTTTCGCCTGCCGCGAGGCGCCACGGGGTTCCGTCGCGCCAAGGATCCGGCGTTGCCGGAAACCGATCCCCGGGTGTGTCGGGCCGCCTGGTACGCGGCGGCGCGAGCGGCCGGCGGGCAGGTCGGGAGGTTCCTGAAGCGGGAGTATCCGCGAAACTTCCACACCGCCACGATCAGCGGCCGGGACGGCGAGCACGTCGCCCTGTTCCACTCCGGCCTTCCACTGGTCGCCTTCGTCGACGAGGAGCGCTACCGGTATGACAAGGAATTCCTGGACCCGCCCGCCTGGGCGGAGTCCATCGGCGACTTCGGGTTCGCCGTCTTGGACAGGTCGCTGCTACTGGCGCCGCTGACGGAGGCGCACACCGCCGAGTTGTCCGGCGCGGAGCCGAGGGAGATCAGGTATTGGCGGGCGGAGACGGTCGGCGCGACACTCTTCAACTCGTGGGACTGACGGACGGGGCCCGCCGCCGGCGCAGCGGGCCCCGTGCGGGTCAGAAGAGGGCCTGGCCGACCGTCGGCCTCGCACAGACGGAGCTGTTCTCGAAGCAGGCTTCGGCCGGCAGGGTGCCGTCCACCATCTTCGTCCACACCACATGGTGGATCATGTTCGCGAACAGGGGTGAGCCGTCGCTGTTCCTGACGTAGATCCTGCGGTTCAGCGGCGCGCCGATGACGGTGGCCCACTTCGCCTTGCACGACGGGCTGTAATAGCCCTGCAGCAGGCGGTCGCGGTACCACACCTCCGCGATCGGCCTGCCGTCCTTGTCGCAGCCGGTGGTGACAGGATCCTTGTTGACGCAGCCCGCCCCCGTGCACGGGGGCGCCGCCGCGGCGGCTGCCGGGCAGGGTACGGACAGCAGTGCCGCGGCGATGAGGCCGGTGACGATGTTCCTAACGCGCATGACTCCCCTTTGACGCGAGCCGATCACTCGGTGTTGTCAGTCAGGAGCATAGGGCAACAATGATCTTGAGCCGGTCAGGCGAAGGGGAGGGTGGGGAGGTCGACGGCGGTGGCGCCGCCGTCGGCGACCACGACCGCGCCGGTCATGATGGCGCTGTCCGCGCCGGCCAGGAAGAGGCAGATGGCGGCGATCTCCTCGGGAGTGGCGGGGCGGCGGAGGGGGACGTCCTTGGTGACCAGGCGGTAGGCGTCGTCCCGGGTGATGCCGTCGCGCCCGGCGAGGACGTCCATCTCGGCGTCGGCCATGGGGGTGACGACCCAGCCGGGGCACAGGCAGTTGGCGCGGACGCCCGCGGGGCCGTAGTCGCGGGCGATCGAGCGGGTGAGGCCGATGAGGGCATGCTTGGTGGTGACATATCCGGAAATGGCGGGGGCGGCGGCCAGGCCGGCGATCGAGGAGACGACGACAATGGCGCCCCTGGCCTCGATCAGCGAAGGCAGCGCTTCCCGGCAGGTCACGAAGCAGGTGTTGAGGTTGGCGTGCAGGGCCTCCTGCCAGGACGCGTCACCGGTGTCGGCGACGGCCTCCCCGCCGTGACCTCCCGCGTTGGCGACCAGGACGTCCAGCCGGCCGAAGCGGTCCAGGCAGGCCGCGACGGCCGCGCGGGCCTGCTGGGTGTCGGCCATGTCGGCGGCGAAGGTCGCCGGTGACCCGCCGTCCGCCGTACCGGCAGACTCCTTCTCCACCTCGCGGGCCACCTGTTCCAGAGGCGCCGGGCGACGGCCGGTGAGGAAGACCCGGGCGCCCTCGGCGGCGAAGCGGCGGGCCGTGGCGGCGCCGATGCCCGTGCCCGCGCCGGTGATGAGCGCGACCTTGCCGTGGAGCCTCATCGGCACTCCTTCTTTCCCCATCGAAACTATATGATTTCATAGACGACTTCATGGAGGAAGGTGCCGCCGTGAGCAAGAACCTCGACGTGGTCCGCGCCTCGTACGCGGCCTCCGGCTCCGGCGACGTCACGGGCATCGTGGCGCCGCTCGCCCCCGACGCGCAGTGGACGGAGAT
Source organism: Nonomuraea typhae (assembly GCF_009760925.1). GTDB lineage: Bacteria > Actinomycetota > Actinomycetes > Streptosporangiales > Streptosporangiaceae > Nonomuraea > Nonomuraea typhae. Next base: position 648,204 of record NZ_VRLV01000004.1, on the reverse strand, counting down.
GGCCGGCTTCCCGTACGCGGGCACGTACACGGGACCGCAGGAGGTGCTCGACCACGTCTTCGCCCGCCTCGGCAGCGAGTGGGACGGCTACCAGGCCGACCCCGAGGAGTTCGTGGACGGCGGTGACGTCATCGTGGTCGTCGGCACCTACAGCGGCACCTACCGGGCGACGGGCCGGCACATGCGCGCACGCTTCACCCACGTGTGGCACCTGGAGGACGGCGTCGCCCGCCGTTTCGAACAGTTCACCGACACGGCCCTGGTCAGGGAGGCGCTCTAGCTCGACACCCGGCACATCACCTCGCGGCAGAACGCGCCGACCTTCGCGGGGTCGTCGGTGAACTGGGAAGGCTTGATGCAGAAGGTGGTGTAGCCCTCCGCCATGCGCTGAGGGATGTGCTCCAGCGCGGCCTCCAGCGGCGCAAACGTATGGTTGTCCGGAAATATCGCGCGAGTTCCGCCGACGAGTTCTATTTCGGAGATCGAGCGGCCCTGCGCCGCCAGCCCGGACGCCAGCTTCCGGAGATCCTCCTCGGGGGGATACCCGAGCGGATTGAAGCCGCTCCCCCACCGCGCCAGCCGCCGCAGCAGGTGCGCACTCATGCCCGCCCCGCCGAACCACAGCACGGGCCCGCCCGGCCGGTGCGCCTTCGGCTCGAAGTACACGTCCTTGAACGAGTAGAACTCGCCGTCGTAGGAGACCGGCGACGGCCCCCACAGCAGGGACCAGATCTCCAGGTGCTCGTCGAGCAGCCGCCCGCGCTTGGCGAAGGGCACCCCGAGGGCGGCGTACTCGTCCCTGCTCCAGGAGACCGTGGGCAGCACGATCAGCCGCCCTTCGGACAGCAGGTCCAGGGTCCCGAGTTCCCTGGCGAGCACGAGCGGATGCCGCAGGGGCGCCAGCACCCCCGCGGCCGCCAGCCGCAGCCGGGTGGTGACCGCGGCGATGGCGGCGAGCAGCGTGAGCGAGTGCGGCCAGGGCGTGAACGGATCCTGGTTGCCGGGCAGGGCGTACTCGCGGGGGTTGGCCATCCGCCCGTCGGCGCCCGCGTCGGGGCCGAGCACGACGTGCTCACTGATCATCACGGAGTCGAAGCCCGCGTCCTCCGCCTCGCGTGCCCAGCGCACCAGCACGGGGAGGTCTTGGGTCATCGTCCAGTTCTCGGACAGAACGAGTTGCATACGTGGAGTAGGCACAACAAATTCGTATCCAAACGACGAATGTATGTACAGCCCTTGCCGAGGATCGTTTGGGACCATACGATCCCGTCCACGATCGCACGAGAGGCTCGCGCCATGATCGCTTCCAGGGCATCAGCCGTCCTACTCCTCGCCACGGCGGTCACCGCCTGCGGGCTCTCCGACGAGCCCACCGGCCAGAGCGGCGGCGACGGCACGATCAAGGTGGGCAGCGTCAGCTCGCTGAGCGGCCCCGTCACGTTCCCCGATTCGTCCTCCGCCGCCAAGGCCGTCTTCGACCGGGTCAACAAGCAGGGAGGCATCAACGGACGCACGATCGAGTTCATCAGGGCCGACGACAAGGGCGACCCGGCCGCCGCCGCGCAGGCCGCGAGGGACGTGGTCACCAACCAGGCGGTGGTCGCGCTCGTCGGCTCGGCCAGCCTGCTCGACTGCGCCGTGAACGCCCCCTTCTACCAGCAGACGGGCATCGTCGCGATCCAGGGCACGGGCGTGGACCCGACCTGCTTCGAGTCCCCGGCGATCTCGCCGGTCAACACCGGCCCGTACCTGAACACCGCGATCAACCTCTACTACGCCTCCGAGGTGCTCAAGCACGCCAAGGTCTGCTCGTTCCTGGCGATTCTCGGCAACACCAACGACGCGTACGGCGGAGCCATCCAGAGCTGGACGAAGCTGACCGGCAAGCAGCTCGTCGTCGACGACCGGACCGTCAAGCCCGACTCCGACCCGACGCCGTTCGTGCTGCGCGCCAGGAAGGAGGGCTGCCAGGCGGTCCTCTACAACGGCACGGAGCCGATGGCGATCGCCTGGATGAAGGTGGTCAAGCAGCAGGACGTCACCGGCATCGACTGGCTGATGACCACCGCCCCCTACACCGAGGCGGTGGCCAAGGCGCTGGGTTCCGACGGCGACGGCGCCTACGCCAACGCCGAGTTCGAGCCGTTCACCGACGCGGACTCCCCCGCGCTGAAGGACTGGCGTGAGCTGATGACCTCGGCCGACGTCCCGCTCACCAGCTTCGGCCAGGGCGGCTACCTGGCGGCCACGTACTTCGTGGACACCCTCAAGTCCATCCAGGGCCCCATCACCCGGGAATCGGTCGCCAAAGCCTTCAAGTCCCTCAAGCCCATCCAGACGGGCATGACCGGCACGCCGTACGAGTTCGGGGCGGCGGCCAGACACCTGTCGAACCGGGCGGGCAAGATCGTCCAGCTCCGCGGCGGCACGTGGCACGTGGTCACGCCCGACTGGGTGCGCTACCCGGGGACGCTCGGCTGATGCAGGGGCTGGTCTCGGGGCTGGCCGCGGGCGGCACGTTCGCCGCGCTCGGGCTGCTGCTGACCGCGATGTTCCGGCTGACCGCCACGGTGAACCTGGCCGTGGCGGCGACCGGGGTCGCGGGGGTGTACGTCATGGCCTGGACAACACAGAACGGCCTGCCGTACCACATATCGGCCTTTATTGGGATTGCGGCGGCGGCGCTCGTGTCGGTGATCTGCGGATCCATCGTGACCAGGTGGTTCGCCGACAGCGGGCCGCAGCAGCGCACGGCCGTGTCGATCGCGCAGCTCATCGGGATCATCGCGCTCGCCTACATCGCCTTCGGCGACCACCCGCGCGTGCTGCCGAACCCGGCGCCGCAGCGCGTCGCGACGCTGGCCGGGGTCGTGGTGACGCTCGGCGCGGCCGTGCTCATCGCGCTGGCCGTGCTCATCGGCGCGGGCACGCACCTGCTGCTCACCAGGACGCGGCTCGGGCTCCGCCTGCGCGCGATGGCCGAGCGGCCCGTCACGACCGAGCTGCTCGGCATCGGCACCAAGGCCATGACGGTGACCGTGTGGGGTCTGGCGGGCGCGCTGTCGGGCCTGGTGCTCCTGCTGGTCGCGCCGGTGCGCTCGAGCGACATCCTCTCGCTGAGCATGCTGATCGTGCCGGCCTGCGCGGCGGCGCTGGTCGGCGGGCTGCGCCGGTTGTCGGGCGCGCTGCTGGGCGGGCTGGGCCTGGGGCTGCTCGAAGGGCTGCTCTCGTCATATGCCGCGTTTCAGCAGTTCCGGGATGTGGTGCCGTTCGCGGCGATCCTCCTGATCCTGCTGTGGAGCCAGCGCGGGGAGGTGTGGGATGCGGCTCGCTGACCCCCTCCGCGTGGCCGTCGGGTGCGCGGCGCTCGCCCTTCTGGCGTACGGCCTGGCGGCGCTGCTGCCGGCGTACTGGGTGTTCCTGGCCATGTCGGCGGTGATCTCCGGAGTCCTGCTGCAGAGCCTGGGCGTGGTGGCCGGGCAGGCCGGGATGGTGTCGCTGTGCCAGATGGCCTTCGCCGCGATCGGCGCGTGGACGACCGCCCAGCTCAACGTCTGGGGCGTGCCCGGCGGGCTGTGGGTGTGGACGCCGCTGGCCGGGCTGGCCGCGGTGCCCCTGGGGTTGCTGATCGGGCTGCCGGCGCTGCGGCTGCGCGGGGTGCACCTGGCGATCGTCACGCTCGGATTCGCGGCCACGGTCGACGTGGTGCTGGCGGCGACCTCGTTCCCCGGCGTCAACCAGGGCCTGGCGGTGGGCCGCCCGGCCGGGCTGGCCGCCGACCGGCAGTACTTCCTGTTCTGCGTAGGCGTGTTCGCCCTGGTCGCGGTGCTGCTCGGGCTGGTACGGCGGAGCCGTCCGGGCGCCGCGTGGCGCGCGCTGCGCGAGTCGGAGCGGGCCACGGCCGCCGCGGGCACCGGCGTGCCCGGGGCCAAACTGAGCGCGTTCGCCGTGAGCGCGTTCATCGCGGGCCTGTCCGGCGCGCTGCTGGCCGGGCAGCTCGCCATGGTCGTCTCCCGCAACTTCGACCCGGGCCAGTCGCTGGTCGCCTACGCGGTCGCGGTCTTCGCCGGGGCCCAGTACGCCGAGGGCGCGCTCATCGGGGGCGCCCTCGGCGTGGCGGTCGCCGAGGTGCTGCGCCGCCTCGGCATTCCCCAGCAATGGGCCAACGTCGTCTTCGCGGCCGGCGCCATCCAGGCCCTCACCCAGGGCTCGGGCATCAGCGAAGCCCTGCGCGCCGCCCTCCGCCGCGCACCGGGCTCCGGTGTGGGCGCGGCCCTGCGTGCTGTCCTGGGCCGCGTGCGCGGTTCCCGCCCGAGCCCGGCCCCCCACCCCTCCCCGCGTACGGCGGGCACCCCCGCCCCCGCACACCCGGCACAACCAGGCCCGGAGGCGCTGAAGGTGCGCGGGGCCTGTGTGCGCTACGGGCAGGTGGTGGCCGTGGACGGCGTGGACCTGAGCGTGCCGGCGGGTGCCGTCGCCGGGCTGGTGGGGCCCAACGGGGCGGGCAAGTCCTCGCTGGTGGACGCGATCACCGGGTTCACCGCCGCGCGGGGAAGCGTGGCGGTCGACGGCGAGCCGGTCGACCGCCTGCCGGCGCACCGCCGGGCGCGGGCGGGGCTGCGGCGCACGTTCCAGCAGGACAGGGTGCCCGCCGGGCTGAGCGTCCGTGAGTACCTGCGCTTCGTGGCCCGGCGGCCGTTGACCGACGCCGACCTCGGCGAGGTGCTCGACGGATTGGCCGCGGCGGGTCCCGGCGACCGGATCGCCGAGCTGGACGTGGGCACCAGACGGCTGCTCGAGGTGGCGGGGGCGGTGCTGGCCCGGCCGGCGGTGGCCGTGCTCGACGAACCGGCCGCCGGGCTCGGGCACGCCGAGACCGAGCGTCTCGGGGCGTGGCTGCGGAGCGTGCCGCGGCGGCTCGGGGTCGCCGTGCTGCTCATCGAGCACGACCTGGACCTGGTCAGGGCGGCGTGCGAGCGGGTGACCGTACTGGACTTCGGGCGGGTGATCGCGGAGGGGCCGCCCGCGGAGGTGTTCGCCGACCCGCGGGTCCTGCGCGCCTACCTCGGCGAGGAGGTGGCGGCGTGAACCTGGTGCTCGACGGGGTGAGCGTGGCGCGCGGCGGGCAGCCGGTCGTGCGCGACGTGACGCTGACCGCGGCGGCCGGGCAGGTGACCGTGCTGCTGGGGCCGAACGGCGCGGGCAAGACCACGCTCCTGGAGGCGGTCTCCGGCGTGGTGCCCGTGCGGGCGGGCCGGATCACGCTCGGCGGCGACGACCTCACCGCCTGGCCGCGCACCCGGCGCGCGCGCCGCGGCCTGGCCCACGTCGAGCAGGGCCGTACGGTCTTCGCCGCCCTCACCACCCGCGAGAACCTCGAACTCGTGGCCGTGGACGCCGTCGGCCGGGCCCTGGCGGTGTTTCCCGAGCTGGAGGCCCGGCTCGGCGTGCGGGCCGGGCAGTTGTCCGGCGGCGAGCAGCAGATGCTGGTCCTGGCCAGGGCGCTGGTCGCGAGCCCGGCTGCGCTGCTGCTCGACGAGATGTCCCTGGGCCTGGCGCCGGGCGTGGTGCGGCGCCTGCTGCCCGTGATCAGGACGCTGGCCGGCGACGGCATGGCGGTCCTGCTGGTCGAGCAGTTCGCGCACGCCGCGCTCGCGCTGGCCGACGCCGCGTACGTGCTCGCGCGCGGCGCCATCACCTACGGCGGCGCCCCCGGCCCGCTGCGTGCCTCCGACGACGCCCTCCGCCGCGCCTACCTGGGAGACGGGCCATGACACTCGCCCTGGTCAACGGGCGGATCCTCACCCTGGATCCGGCCCGTCCGCACGCCACGTCCGTGCTGGTCGCGGACGGCACGATCGCCGCGCTGGACGCGGCGCCACCGCGCGGCGCGGAGGTGGTGGACCTGCGCGGGCGCCTGGTCCTGCCCGGCGTCAACGACTCCCATCTGCACGCCTGCGCCTATGGCCTGAACCGCCCGCCGTACTGCCTGGACGTCGCGCGCGACTCGATCGCCGCGATCACGGCGCAGGTCCGCGAGGCCGTACGGCGGGCCGTCCCGGGAGCGTGGATCCGGGGAATCGGCTGGAATCCCGGCTCCCTGGCCGAGGCCAGGATGCCGACGAGGGAGGACCTCGACGCCGTGGCACCCGACAATCCCGTCCTTTTACAGGATTTTTCGGGGCATGCGACGTGGGTGAACACCAGGGTCATGGACGCGGCCGGCGCCAAGGGGGACGGCGTGTTCCACCACGGCGACCAGGGCCTGGTCCAGCGCCTGATTCCGGCACCCGAGGGCGGCCTGCCGGGAGTCCTGCGCGAGACGGTGACCGGCCTGAACCGCCTGGGCATCACCAGCTTCACCGAGCCGGGCCTGGGCCCCGGCGGCGCCGAGTCGTTCGGCGGCGGCATGGGCCCCGGTGTGCTGGCCGCCTACGCGGACCTGGCCGGGGACGGCACGCTGACCGCGCGGGTGAGCGTGCTCGGCCTGCCGAGCCCGATGTCGGGGGCGTCCGTCGCCGACACCCTGGCCTGGCTGGCCGCGCCGCCCGGGCTGGGCGACGTGGACCCGAGGGTGCTGCGGCTGACCGGGGTGAAGGTGTTCGCCGACGGCATCCCGCCCTCCGAGACGGCCTGGATGCGCGAGCCGTACCCGGGCGGCGGGCACGGCGCGCTGTGCGTCCGGGGCGGCAGCGACGGCGAGCGGGTCGCCGAGCTGGCCGAGATCCTGCGCCTGGTGCACGTGGCGGGCTGGCAGGCGGGCGTGCACGTGGTCGGCAGCCGGGGCATCGACGCCGTGACCGAGGCGCTGGCGGCCATCGCCCGCGACCATCCCCGGCCGGACGCCAGGCACTACGTGATCCACGGCCAGTACGCCTCGGGGCAGGCGCTGGCCACGCTGGGCGGGCTGGGGTACGGCATCAACCTGCAGCCGGTGCTGCAGCGCCTGGAGTCGGGCACCACCCGCGCCCTGTTCGGCGACGAGGCGGCCGAGCGCGAGTGGCCGGCTCGCTCCGCGCTGGCCGCGGGGGTGCACACGGCCTGCAGCTCCGACGCCCCGGTCACCAGCCCCGACTGGCGTCCGGGGGTGGCCGCGCTGCTCGCGCGCGCCGGCGAGGGCGTCACGCTGGAGGAGGCGCTGCGCTCCTACACCACGGCGGGGGCCTGGCAGGACTTCGCCGAGACGTGGAAGGGAACGATCACTCCGGGCAAGGTCGCCGACCTGTTCGTCAGCGCGGCCACGGCGCCCGAGGAGCTCACCGACGCCCCTGTCGAGCTGACCGTGTTCGCCGGCCGCATGGTCCATGCTTCGTGAACCGTTCGCTCCCATACGATGTGTCGGTGACCGGACACCACACGCTCCACCAGACCGAGGAGGCCATCGGCCGGCGGCTCGGGGGGATGAACATCGACTTCGAGGCCATGTGGGCGGTCTCGCACATCTACCGGGCCTCCTCCGCGATCCGCAATCATTTCGAGCGGACGGTGCTGCGCGACACCGGGCTGACCTGGACCGGGTTCGTGGTGATGTGGGTGGTGTGGATCTGGGGCGAGAGCGAGACCAAGCACGTGGCCGCCGAGGCGGGCATCTCCAAGGGCACGCTGACCGGCGTGGTGAAGACGCTGGAGTCCTACCGCCACCTGCGCCGCGCCCCGCACCCGACGGACGGGCGGCGGGTCATGCTGTCGCTCACCGCGACCGGCGAGCGGCTGATGCGGGACGTGTTCCCCGACTTCAACCGGCAGGAGGCGTTCGTGGTCAAGGAGCTCGACGGCGAGCAGCGCCGCGAGCTGGCCACCTCGCTGCGCCGCATCCTCGAGCACCTGGAGAACAGCTGAGGGTCACAGATGGTAGGCGTACTCCCGGAACTCCCAATCGGTGACGTACCGGGAAAACCTCTGCACCTCATCCCGCTTGTAGGCCAGGAACGCCGCCGTGAACTCCTTGCCCAGCACTTCGCTGAGCTCGGTGTCGGCCGCGAAGGCGTCCAGCGCGGCGGGCAGGGACATCGGCAGCACCGGGGCCCTGGCCGGGTCGTAGCCGTAGCCGTCGAGGGGCTCCGGCGGCTCGGTCTTGTCCCTGATGCCCAGGTAGACGGCGGCCAGCAGGCCGGCGATGCCGAGATAGGGGTTGGCCGAGGCGTCGCCGAGCCGTACCTCGAGCCGGGTGGCCTCCCCGCGCTCGGGCGGGATGCGCAACATGGCGCTGCGGTTGTCCAGGCCCCAGTCGTTCAGCCAGGGGGCCAGGCTGTCGGGGCCGAAGCGCTTGTAGGAGTTGATCGTCGGGTTGAGCAGCGCCGCCAGCGCGGGCGCGTGCGCGATCACCCCGCCGATGGCGTGCATCGCCTGCTCCGACAGCTGGTACGGCGCGGCCGCGTCGGCGAAGGCGTTGACCCCGTCGGGGCCGAGGCACGACAGGTGGACGTGGAAGCCCGAGCCGCCCTCGTCGTTGAACGGCCTGGCCATGAACGTGGCGTTCAGCCCGTCGGCCCTGGCCAGCTCCTTGACGGCGCTCTTCAGCCGGAACGCGCGGTCGGCGGCGTCGAGCGGCTCGCCGTGCAGCAGGTTGATCTCGAACTGGCCGGGGCTGAACTCGTGGTTGCCCATGGTGACGCCGAGCCAGGTCAGCGAGCGCATGGCGCGCAGCAGGTGCCCGGACTTGTCGCCCTTGTTGCCGACGATGTAGGCGTTGCCCGGCCCGCCGTCGTAGCGGGTGCCGTCGGGTTCCAGCAGGAAGTACTCCAGCTCGGGCCCGACCACCGCGGCCAGCCCGAGCTCGGCCAGCCGGGCGATGGCGGCCTTGAGCACGGCCCTGGGCTCCTCCAGGAAGGGCGGTCCGCCGGGCAGGTAGGCGTCGCCCAGGCAGTGCGCGACGCCCGGCGCCCACGGGAGCTCCTTCACCGTGGCCAGGTCGGGCTTGATGACGATGTCGGGCAGCCCGCGGTCGAGGCCGCCGGGCACCGGGACCACGTCCGCCTGGGGTGAGGTGTAGTAGGCCGCCTGGCAGAACGACAGTCCGTGCTCGACCACCCTGGGCAGGGAGTCGAGCAGCACGTCCTTGCCGCGCTCGACGCCGATGAGGTCGGGGTAGCAGATCCTCACCACGTCCACGCCCGCCTGCCGCAGGCGCTCGACGGTGTCCGCACTCACCGGCGTCTCCTCTCGTTTGGCCACAAACATTACGCAGGCGTGTAGCCACGGACAACCCCTAGCTCATATCGTAAGGATCCAAACGAAATGGAGGGGTTGTGCACGGTTTCTTCACCCCGAAGTCGGCGACGGGCCGCGCGTCGCTGATCCCCCCGCCGCCGTGGCACTACTCGGGCGACCTGCTCACCGTCGAGTACAGGACCGACCCCGCGCGGGTCGCCGAACTGCTGCCACCGCCCCTCGGCCCGGCCCCCGACGACCCCGGCGCGGTCGCGATCATCTGGGCCGACTGGCAGTCGTGCTCGGACTCCCGCGAGGAACTCCTGGACCCGGTGCGGGCGCAGTACAAGGAGTGCTTCGTCGTGGTCCGCTGCTCCTACCGGGACCGGGTGTACTCCCGGTGCGTCTACATCTGGGTGGACAAGGACTTCGCACTGGTACGCGGCCTGCACCAGGGCTACCCGAAGAAGCTCGGCTCCATCCACCAGACCCGGCCGCACCCCTACGGCCCCGCGGCGCCGCGCCTGGCACCGGGCGGGGCGCTCGGCGCCACCCTGGCCGCGGCCGACCGGCGCCTGGCCCAGGCAGTGGTACGGCTGAGCGGCCCGAGCCCGCACAACGGGTTCGTCAACGCCCACCCGATGGCCCACCACCGCTGGCTCCCGTCGATCGCCCCCGGCGGAGGGCTGGCACTCGACGAGCTCATCTCCAGCGGCGCCGAGTCCGCGGAGGGCGGGCAGTCCTGGGCGGGTGAAGCCACCCTCGAGCTGTTCGAGGCGCCCACGGAGGAACTCGCCGCTCTGTCCGTCCACGAGGTCATCGGCGGCTACTACCGGCAGGTCGGCGTGACGTGGAACGGCGGCGCCCTCCTCGAGTCGGGCACCAGCGCAGCGGAGGGGTCATGAACGTCGACCACTGGATAGGCGGCGAGCGCGTGCCCTCCGCCGGACGCTTCGAGGACCGCTCCCCCATCGACGGAACCCTCCTCGCCCACGTGGCCAGGGGCGGCCAGGACGAGGCCGCGGCGGCGGTAAGGGCGGCGACCGGCGCGTTCCCCGCCTGGGCGCGCACCTCCCGCGAGGAACGCGCCCGGCTGCTGCACGCCGTCGCCGACGGGGTCGAGCGCCGCGCCGACGAGTTGGCCATGCTGGAGACCACCGACAACGGCGCGCTCCTGCGCTCGCACCGCCGCAGCGTCATGCCGAGGGTGGCGCACAACTTCCGCTTCTTCGCCGACTGGCTGCTCGGGCTGGGCCACGCCGCGTTCGACACCCGCGGGCACGCCAACCACGTCAGCTGGGATCCCGCCGGCGTCGCCGTACTGATCACCCCGTGGAACGCGCCGCTCATGCTGGCCACGTGGAAGATCGCGCCGGCGCTGGCGGCCGGGAACACGGTCGTCCTCAAGCCCGCCGAGTGGAGCCCGCTGACCGCCTCCCTGCTGGCGGACATCACGGCCGAGGCGGGCCTGCCGGACGGGGTCTTCAACGTGGTGCAGGGCCACGGCACCGAGATCGGCCCGCCGCTGACCGGCCATCCCGGGGTGCGCAGGATCAGCTTCACCGGCTCGGTCGCCACGGCCAGGGCCATCGCCGCCGCGGCCGCGCCCAACCTCACGCCGCTGTCGCTCGAACTGGGCGGCAAGTCACCGCTGCTGGTGTTCGCCGACGCCGACCTGGACCTGGCCGCCGGCCTGGCCGCCGAGCAGTACGACAACGCCGGGCAGGTGTGCCTGGCCGCCGTCCGGCTCCTGGTCGAGGAGTCCGTGTCGGCCGCCTTCCTGGAGCGCTTCCTGGCCAGGACCGCCACTCTGCGCCAGGGCGACCCCCGCGACGCGGAGACCGACATCGGCCCGCAGATCCACCCCCGCCAGTTCGGCAAGATCGACGGCTTCGTACGGCGGGCCGTCGCGGCGGGCGCCACTCCCGTGCTCGGCGGCGGCCCCAACCCTGACCTCGGCGGCCTCTACTACCAGCCGACACTGCTGACCGGCGCCAAGCCCGGCAGCGAGATCCTCACCGAGGAGGTCTTCGGTCCCGTGCTGACCCTGCAGACGTTCGCCGACGAGGAGGAGGCGGTCGCGATGGCCAACTCCACCCACTACGGCCTGGCCGCGACCGTCGTCACCGGCTCCCCTTCACGAGCCCGGCGCGTCTCCGCCCGCCTGGTGGCGGGGACGGTCTGGGTGAACTGCTTCTTCGTCCGCGACCTGCGCGCCCCCTTCGGCGGCGCCCGCCGGTCGGGGGTCGGGCGCGAGGGCGGCAACTGGAGCTTCGACTTCTACTGCGACGTCAAGAACACGGTGAGCGCGCCATGGGAGAAGTGACGGGGGCGGGCCTGCTGGCCCACGTGCCCACCATCGTGCTGCCGGAGGCCACCCGGCGGCAGCTGAACGAGGGCCGCGAGATCAGCCTGGTCACCGGGCTGCGCCGGCTGCGGGCCGAGGTGTTCGACGCCGGGTCCTACGACGCGGTCGTCGTGCTGGACTCGCACTGGGCCACGACCGTGGAGTTCGTGGTGGCCGCGCAGGCGCGCCGGGCCGGGCTGTTCACCTCCGACGAACTGCCGCGGGGGATGTGCCGCATGCCGTACGACTTCCCCGGCGACCCGGAGCTGGCGCGGATGATCGCGGCGCGGGCGGGACGGCACGGGACGTGGATCACCGCGATCGACGATCCGGGCCTGCCGATCCACTACGCGACGGTCAACCTGTGGACCTACCTGGGCGTGCCCGAGCGGCCGTGGGTGTCGATCGGGGTGTGCCAGACGGGCGACGCGGAGGACCATCTGCGGCTGGGGCGGGCGCTCGGGGAGGCGATCCACGCCAGCGACCGGCGGGTGCTGCTGATCGCCTCGGGGGCGCTGTCGCACACGTTCTGGCCGCTGCGGGAGCTGCGCGCGCACGAGTCCTCCGACCCTGTGCACGTCCGTACGCCGGAGGCCCGCGCGGCCGACCTGGAGCGGGTCGCCTGGCTGGAGGCCGGGGACCATGCCCGTGTGCTGGCCACCATGCCACAGTTCCTGAAATATCGCCCGGAGGCGGGCTTCGGGCACTATCTCATGATGTTGGGGGCGCTGGGCGAAGAGTCGTGCACGGCGCCCGGGCGGCTGTTCGGGTCCTACGAGAACTCAATCGGGACGGGCCAGGCCCACCTGTGGTTCGACCGCCCGGACGGCGGCTTTCCCACGCCGAAGGAGACCCATGCCTGAGTACCGCAGGATCCTGCTCGACGGCGCCGTCACCCGGGTCCGCCGCGACGGCTCCGCACTGGTGAGCCCCGACGGCCGGACCACGGGCCTGGACGCGATCCACCTGCCGCCCTGCGAACCCACCAAGATCATCGCCGTGCACCTGAACCACCGCAGCCGGGTGGCGGAGTTCCAGGCCCGGCTGCCCGCCGCGCCCACCTACTTCCACAAGCCCACCTCCGCGCTGAACGCCCACGGCGGGGCGGTCGTCCGGCCCGCGGGCTGCCGGTACCTCAACTACGAGGGCGAGGTCGCGATCGTCATCGGCCGCACGGCCCGCGGCATCACCCCCGCGCAGGCAGGCGCGTACATCGCCGGCTACACGATCGCCAACGACTTCGGCCTGCACGACTTCCGCGACACCGACGCCGGGTCGATGCTGCGGGTCAAGGGCTCCGACACCCTGTGCCCCCTGGGCCCCGGCCTCGTCGACGACTGGGACTTCCGCGGCAAACGCATCAGGACCCACGTCAACGGCGCCGTCGCCCAGGACGGCTCGACGGACGAGATGACCTGGGACATGCACTACCTGGTCGCCGACATCGCCCGCACCATCACCCTCAACCCGGGCGACGTCCTGCTGTCCGGCACCCCCGCCCACTCCCGCCCCGTCGAGCCGGGCGACGTGGTCGAGGTCGAGGTCGAGGGCCTCGGCACCCTCACCAGCCACGTCGTCGAAGGCCCCGTCCCCGTCCCGGCGGAGTACGGCGCCCAGCCCACCGCCTCGGACGAGGTCGTCTCCACCGCCCTGGGTGGCGACTGGGAACACCGCTGACGGATCAGCACACCTTGCGGTAGGGCAGGTCCGGGACGTAGGTCGCCCATTCCTGCTGGGTGAACTCTCGGTCGGCGATCACGCACGCGCTGCGGACGGGATCCGTGACAGGCGGCACCGTCCAGAACCGCACGGTGCCGTCCAGGCTCGCCGCCGCCAAGGTCTTGCCGTCAGGCAGGTACGTCACGGACGTCACGCTGTCCGTGAACCCGGTCAAGGTCCTGCCGACCTGGCGATGGGACACCACATCCCAGAGCCGGACCGTCCGGTCGCGGCTTCCGGTGGCGAGCGTCCGTCCATCAGAGGAGAAGGCCACCGTTTCGATGCCGGCGGTGTGCCCGGTGAAAGGCGGGCCCAGGAGCCATGATGTCGCTACGTCCCAGAGCCAGACCGTCCCGTCGAGGCCAGCCGTCGCAAGGGCCTTGCCGTCCGGGCTGAATGCCAGCGCTAACACGGAATCCATGCGGCCGGAGAACCTGGTCAGCCGGGGCGTCTCGCCGGACATATCCCAGAGGCTCACGTCTCCGCTCGCGTCAGCTCCCGCCAGCATCCTGCCATCGGGGCTGAAGGAGAGGGACTGCAGGGGGGATCCAGAACCGGACAGTCGAAGAGAGGGCCTGCCCGTGGCCGGGTCCCAGACGTGGACCGACCCGTCCTGTCCCGCTGCCGCGAGCAGACGCCCGTCGGGACTGAAGGCGACCGCATGCGCGGCTGCCGAGGAAAGCGTACGTGCGGTCCGCGACGCGCGATCGACCTGCCCCGCCTTGAGGCGCCACCACAGCACTTCGTCGCCGCGTGCGGCGGCGATCCATGAGCCGTCCGGACTGAAGGCCATCGAGCTGACGTCTCCGGCGGCGTCGGTGAGCGCGCTCCCTGCGGAGACCCGCGTGCTGACATCCCACAGGCGGATGACCCCTTCCGTCGTCCCCGTCACGAAGGTCCGGCCGTCCGGGCTGAAGGCCAGGGCCGACACCGGACTCCTAGCGCTAACGCTAGGTTCCGTGACCGGACGGGTCAGCACGCTCTCAAGGCTGACCCGGGCCTCCTGGGTCGGGCTGGTCCGCCAGGCTGCAACCGCAAGGAGGGCGGACAGGCGCGGGTCCGTTGCGAAAGAGGCGCTGCGCTCAGCCAGAAGGCGAGAGGTGGCCTCGGCCCGTTGCTCTCCGGCAACCCTGCTCTCCTGGAGCGCCACGACCGCGGAACCCGTCGCGACGACCGACAGAACGATCAGGGCGATCATGATGAGATTGCGCAACCGGGCGCCGCGGCGATGTGCTCGCATGCTGGCGTCGACAAACGCCTTGGCCGTGCCTGGTACTTCGCCCGACTCCACGTGCTCCCGGTCGTGGAGAACGGTCCCGAGCTGGGTGCCCCGGTAGAGGAAGGCCGGGTCGCGGCCGGAACCCTCCCACTCGGCGGCGGCGTCAAGAAGCTGATGGAACCGGAGCAACTGTTCCCGATCCGCCGCCAGCCACGCCCGGAGGCGTGGCCAGGTCTGCAGGAGGATCTCGTGCGAGATCTGCACGGTTTCCTCGTCGAGGGTGATGAGCCGGGCGTCGCTGAACGCCATCACGACTTTGAAGTCCCCATCGCCCAGCACCTCTGCTCGCCTGACCACGCGGCGCATGGGGACGCCTTCGCGGGTTACGGTGACGAGTTGCCTGAACAACTCTCGCGCGGTGGTCCGCTCTTCGGGCGTCAGCGAGTCGAGGACCTCCTCGGCCCGCTGCGCCACCCCCGCGGCGACTCCCCCACTGCGCCTGTACGCCTGGACGGTGAGCCGCCCGTTCTCGCGTCCCTCCCACACCGTGAACATCGCCATGGCCAGCAAGGGGAGGGCACCGGCCGCATAGGTGCCGCTGGAGGTGCGCAGATCAGCGAGGATGGCCTCGACCAGCCCGGGCTCGACGGCGAGACCCGCCGCCCTGGCCGGTCCTTCGATGGCGGCCCGCAGGTCGATCTCCCGCATGGGACCAAGGACGAACAATCCCTCCCCGAGCGCCGTCACCAGCTCAGGATGGTCGGCGCACCGGTCGATGAAGTCCGCCCGCACCGAGATGATCACGTGTGCCTTGCCCGGCCCGGTGGCGATCGCGTGCAACGCGGTCACCGTCGCCGCCCGTTCAGCCTCCTCGGCCATGGTGAAGAGTTCCTCGAACTGGTCGATCACCAGAATGAGCCCAAGCTCGCCGACCGGTACTCTGCGGCGGGCCGTGTCAGCCGCGAGCGCCTGGCTCGCCAGAAGCCGGGCGTCCTGGGGGCGAGCGAGCAGGGTCTGTCTCACCGTCGGCGCGTCCAAGCCCGACAGGACCGAGAGGTGGACGGCCAGTTCCGACAGCGGGGTTCTGCCCGGGGTGATCAAGATCTGCGGCCAGCGGGCTACGTCCGCGCCCAGGGCTCCACCCGCCAGCGCGGACAGCAGGCCGGCACGCAGCAGCGATGATTTGCCCGCACCAGACGCCCCCGTCACGATCAGCGGACCGGCGTCCCTCTCCGCCAGCCTGTCGACAAGGGCCGCGACTTCGTTCTCGCGCCCGTAGAAGATCCCGGCGTCTTCCTCCCGGAACGGGGCGAGTCCCCGGTACGGCGCCGCCCTCGGGCCGAGCCGGAGCGACGACGCCTCGAGCCCGCGAGCCTGGCCGCGCAGCCGGTCGAGAGAGTGTACGCCGGCGAACACCACCACCTCGTGGGCGACCCGGCGAAGCGCGGAGAGCGCCGCGGGACTCGCGTACCCGGCGACGATCAGCAGGACCCGGGCCGGCCATCCGCGCTCGCGGGCCTGCTCGAGCAGCTTGAACCGCTCTGACAGCCGGGCGGCCTGCGCGATGGTGTAGACCGGCCCCTTGACCTCGATGAGGAGCTGGGGGCCGACGTCGGACAAGACCGCGAAGTCCGCCACGACCCCGTCGCCCCGCCAGTCCCGCACGTAGGCGGCGCGCTCGTCGAGCAGCCACGCCTCGACGGCCAGTTCCACGTCCGCGAGCGTGATGAACGCGGCTCCGACGACCTCTCGCACAAGGTCGGTGCCCACCATGAGCCGCAGGCCGCCCTCCGCGCGGGCCGCCTCCACGACACGGTAGGCGAGCTGGAGCAGGATCCGGATGTTGCCGCCGCTCACCCGGAGGAGGTCGTTCACGGCGGCGACCTGGAACCCGGCGACTCCCGAGGCGTTGCCGACATAGGCCGCAAGCACCTTGCCCGCCTCGCCGGGAGTGATGACCGAGGTGTCCACATGGCTGCCGCCGAAGCGCTGCCGCAGGTCGTCCGGCAGCGCCTGCCAGGCCGCCGTGCTGCCCGCCAGCACCAGCATCCCGGCTTCCTGCGGAATGCGTTCGACCAGCGAATGGAGCAGCCCCAGGTTGGCCGGTCGCCCGAGGACGGGGCGCTCGCACTGGTCGATGATGATGATGATCGGCCACCCGACGCGGGTGCACAGCGCGGTGAGAAGCTGGAGGCCGTACCTGCACCGATCCGGATCGTCGAGAGGCCCGGCGACGCCGAGCCGTTCCTCGTCCGCCGGATCCAGTTCGCGCCCGGTGAACCAGGCGTAGGCCGCCTCCTCGTTCGCCGGTTCGAGCAGCGCCGCCAGCGCGCGCTGGAACTCCTCGCCGTTGCCGGAGACCCGTTCCAGCTCGCCGGCCTCGGCCTCCAGCACCGAGCCCGGCTCCACCAGCAGCTCGTCGTAGAGCAGGGACAGCCGGTCCGGATCGTCCAGGACGGCCGCGAGCAGGCCGGGCTCGGTGCCCGTGCCGGAGCGCGCGCCGAGCTGCTCGACGGCGAGCACGCCCCGGAACCTCTGGCTGAGCTCCCTGAGCCGGTCGCGGCCGACCTGGCTCATCAGCCGCCGGTAGACGGCCACGAAGTCGTCGTCCTGGGCCTTCACGTACAGCCGGAGCGCACCGGTCTCCCGGGCCCGCCCGGCCGTCTGGCCGAGTGCGTAGCGGATCGCGTGCGTCTTGCCCGAGCCGTGCTCGCCGTGCAGGAAGACGGCTTGGCCGCTGTTGCGCGCGCGTGCGGCGGCCTCGTCGAGGTAGCGCTCGACGAGCCCGGTCAGGCGTGCCACCGCGCGGAGCCGGACGGTGGGACCGGTGATCTCCGTGTCCAGGATGTCGGCGTCCCGCACGTGCTCTTCCATGCTCATGGTTCCGCGCGCGGGGAACGGGTTGCGCGGCCGGGCCGTCACGACGCGCCTCCCATCGTCTTGAGCATGTCGAGGGTCGCGGTCATGAAGCGCTGCCCGATCTCGAGGTCGGTGTTGTGCGGCCAGGCGCCCTGCTCGGAGCTGGTCCGGAGCCTGAAGTCGATCCAGGCGCCGAGCATCTTGACGACGGACTTGATCGGAGCCGGTTCGCACCACACCGCTTCGAGGCTGTCGGGCGGGAACGGGCTCGGCAGCGGGGACGCTCCCTTCCAGCGTGCCTCGGCCACGCAGCGGATCTGCGGGCCGTCCAGCGAACGCAGCGAGACGATGTGCACGCCGA
Organism: Nonomuraea typhae; assembly: GCF_009760925.1. GTDB lineage: Bacteria > Actinomycetota > Actinomycetes > Streptosporangiales > Streptosporangiaceae > Nonomuraea > Nonomuraea typhae. Next base: position 630,549 of record NZ_VRLV01000004.1, on the reverse strand, counting down.
GCGAGCGGAGCTCGTCGAGCATCGGCGTGTTCGCGTGTTTGTAGGCGCTGTGGGTGAAGACGGCGATGGACCGGCTGTCCTCGAACACCTTCTGCATCTTGCCGATCAGGTCGGCCTGGCGCAGGCCCTCGAACACGGCCGCGAAGCCGTACTCCCCCGAGGGGTGCCCGGACAGTTCGCCGCGCAGCCGCCTGGCCAGGGTCCGGTAGCGGCTGGGGTAGATCGTCTCCCCGCTGGTGGCGCCGATCGTCTCGATGGCGTCGAGGGCCTCCTGCAGCTTGGGCGAGAGGGTCAGGTCCGCCTTCTCGATCTCGTTCTGCAGCTCGACCATCGCCGCGGTCACCCACTCGACGGCGCGGTTGTTCTCGATCGCGACCCTGGCCACCAGCAGCCGCCGGTCCAGGCCGCGGATCTGGCGGTGGAGGTCGAGGACGTGGTTGGCGACGGAGGTGCGGCCGGTGAAGTCGGTGCCGCTGACCACGACGAAGGCCGACTCGCCCGACTCCGCCCTGGCCTGGAGGTAGGCGCCGAGGGCTTCCGTGGCGGCGGCGTAGCCGTTGACGTCGACGAGCAGGGCCCGATGGCCGGCATGCGTGAGCGGATCGAGCGGCTCGACGCGGTACGGATTACCGCCGCTCAGCCCGTAGAGCTCGTAGCGTAGCGCCGCCTCGGTCATCCGCTAGCTACCGAGCATCATGATGTAACGCGACACATCATCCTGCACCTCGGTGAACACGGTGCCCGAGAAGACGGCGCTCAGATATCCCTGCGATCGGTAGAACTTCTGCACCGCCGTCTTCATCGCCTCGGCCTCGACCTGGCCGTAGATCTCGATGAGCCGGTCGGGGTGGCCGAGCCGCAGGCGCCCGCCGTACATGGCCTCGAGAGCCGCGGCCAGCCCCGGCCGGACGGCGATCGCCGCGTAGAGCTCGGGGCTCTGCACGCGCAGGACCACCAGCCTGATCAGGACGTCGAGGCGCAGGTCGGGGTCGCCGCTCCTGGTCACCGTCCGCAGGATCGAGCACGTGTTCAGCACCCGCTTGATCCGGCGCGGATTGGGCGCCACGATCGCGCGCAGCAGGCCGGCGTGCGCGGCGAGCTCACCGGTGAGGCCCAGCCCGGACAGGTATCCGCCGGCGTCGAGCGGGGGAAGGTAGAGCGGTAACTGGATCATCTTGTCGAGGTACTCGTCGCCGATCTCGACGACCTTGTCGGGACCGAAACCGAAGTCCTTGTACTTGACCGCGACCCCGCGATCGACCACGTTCTTCGCGACCGCGATGACGACGAGGACGTGACGCAGGTCGAGGAAGAGCTTCACCGACTCGAGCAGGTCGATGATCTCGTGCGGCTCGCAGCGGTCGAGGTCGTCGACGAGAATCAGCAGCCGCGCCCCCTTCGCGGCGACGTCGTCGGCCTGCTCCTGCAGCGTCCGCCGGAGATTGCGCATCTCGCTCTCGACCTTGCCGCGCTGCTCGGCGTAGCGCTCGGCCAGCTCGCCGATCCTGTCCATGGTCACGGCTCCGCCCGAGAGCCTCTTGAGCAGCGCGTCGGAGGTCAGGTTGGCGATCACGTAACCGAGCTTGCCGGCGACCTCGCGAAAGCGGTTGCCCCGATCCTCGGCCAGCGCGTCGTGCAGCGTGTGCAGGAGCGGCAGGAGCATGTTCGGCTCCCGGCGGTGGACCCACGGGTTGAAGTGCACGCGGACCACCCGCTCGGCGTGGTCCTCGGCCAGCCGCTGGTCGAGCATCCGCAGCAGGCTCGACTTGCCGCTCCCCCACGGGCCGAACACGCCGATGGTGAACGGGGTCTCGGTGGCCGCGTCGGTGATGACCTCCGCGAGCGCGTCGGCGTAGCGGGTGAAGTCCAGCCGGTCGCCGAGGAGGCTCACGGGCGCGTCCGACAGCACGAGGAAATCGCTCTTCACGCCGGCGCCTTTCGCAGAGCCCGCCCTGTCACGGGGATTATCCAGCCTCGGATCCGCCCGGGCCGCGACTTCGGCCAATCTCGTGCCGCGCGGGTGTCGATTCGGGGCGGCCGGGATTGTCGTGGTCGGTAAAGGGGCGCCGATCCCGGCGGCCCGTGAAGGAAGGAAACGGGCATGCGCAAGCTCATGGTGACGGCGTTCATGTCACTGGACGGCGTCGTGCAGGCGCCGGGCGGCGGCGAGGAGGAGGACGACGGCGGATTCCAGCACAGCGGCTGGGGCGTGCGGTACTTCGACGAGCCCCTCATCGCGGCGATGGCCGAGCTGACCGGACGAGCCGGGGCACTGCTGCTCGGCCGCAGGACGTACGACATCTTCGCGGCCACCTGGCCGCTGGCCAAGGCCGGCGACCCGATCGGGGATCGGATGAACGGCCTGCCGAAGTACGTCGCGTCGCGGACGCTGGACTCCGTGGCCTGGCAGAACGCGAGCCTGCTCACCGGCGACGTCGCCGCGGCGGTCGGCGAGCTCAAGCGGGGCGAGGGCGGTGAGATCCAGGTGCACGGCAGCGCCCGCCTGGTGCAGACGCTGCTCGCCCACGACCTCGTCGACGAGTTCCACGTGCTGGTGTTCCCCGTGCTGATCGGATCCGGCAAGCGGCTGTTCGCGGACGGCACCATGCCCGCCGGGCTCAAGCTGACCGGCACCACCACATCCGCCAGGGGTGTCATCACCTGCACCTATGTGCGGGACGGCGCGCTGGAGTACGGCGTGATGGGCCCGGAGACGGACAACTGGTAACCGCCGCCTGATCCAGACTGCGGGGCCCGCCGTACATCCGCGCACGGACGGCTCACCGGGTTGTCGGTGGCGATCACTAGGCTGCCGGCCGTGATCGAGAACACGGTGGGCCCGGCCGTGCAGTACGTGCTCGGGCGGATCGAGAACGGATCCGTCGCGAGCCTCGTGACGGCCCTGAACGGCCTCGGCGACGACGACCGGCGCGCGCTGGCCCGGCTGTTGCCCGCTCACCTGGCCGAGCGTACGCGCGCCGGGGCCGACGGAGGGCGGGTCGTCACCCGCTACCGCCTGGCCGGGGCGGCCTGTTTCGGCGGGGCGGAGCAGGTGGCCGCCTGGCTCTACCGGCGGGAGCTGGCGTGGGTGGAGACGGGCGACGACACCGGCCACGTCCTGGCGGTGCTGGCCCGCCGGCCCGAGACGTGGCGCCGCGACCTGGCCGTCCGGCTGGTGCGGCGGCTGCGGCCGGGCACCGGGCCGCTGTGGTGGCGCATGCAGGCGCGGGGCAACTGGGAGCTGGCCGCGGCATTGGTGGCCGAGACCGGGGCCGAGCCGCCGGAGAACGACGCGTTCGTGGCCGGGTGGGTGGCACGGCTGGCCTACCGGCAGCGGATGCGGCGCGAAGCGCCGGCGCTGGGCGACGACCGGCTGCTCGATCACATGCTGCCGCGGCTGTTCCAGGCGCAGGGCGTGGCGGAGGTGCTGGAGTCGAACCGGCTCTGGTCCGACGGCCCCACCATCGTCGGCGAACTGGCCGCGCTGTCCGCGACGGGCCGGGTGCCGCGCCAGGCGCTGCTCGACGGGTGCGTGAGCCGGTTCCTGACCGGGGTCGTGGCGGGTGAGGCCGGGCCCTTCGTCGCGCTGTGGCGGGAGCTGGCGCCGCGGGTGGCCGAGATCCCGGTGGCCGACCTCGTGCGGATGCTGCCGTCGGCGTCCTCCCCTGTCGTCCAGCTCGCGGTGGAGGAGCTGCGGCGGGCCGAGTCCGAGGGGGCGCTGGCCGACGAGTTGTTCGCCGAGGCGGCCGAGGCGCTGGCGTACCGGCCGGAGAAGAAGTACATGACGGCCGCGGTGAAGTGGATCGCCGCCGCCCCGCCGCCCAGGGGCGGCCGCGCGGTGGGCGCGCTGGCGGCGGTGTTCCTCGTGGACACCCCCAGCCTGCGCGAGCGTGCCGTCCGGGCCGCGGTCAAGCTCGCTCCGCACGCCTCCGCGCAGGACCGGGACGCGGTCCGTGAGGCGGCCGCGCGGCTCCCCGCCGACCTGCGCGTACGGCTGGCCGCCGGGTTCGGCGCGGTGGAGGAGATCACGGAGGACGCCGGGGCCGCCCCCACGCTGACGGCCAGGCCGCTGCCCGCCCCGGACCCGCCCATCGCCTCGGTGGCGGAGCTGGCCGCCGAGCTGGGCAGGCCGCTCTGGCCGGAGAGCCCGGCGCGCTTCGAGCGCATCCTCGCCGCCCTGGTCACCCTGACCTGTCACGACCGCGACGCCGTCGTGGCCGGGCTGCAGCCGTGGTGGGAGTCGAACTGGCAACATCCGTTCGACGCCGGCGCGTACGCGTCCTGGTACGGCGAGGACATCCGCTTCCTGCTGGAGCGCTGTGCGCTGGCCGTGGTCTCGCCCGCCGACAGCCGCGCGCTGACCGCGGCGTGCGGCGAGCACCGCGGGCCGGACACCGACCCGGCGCCGCAGCGCTTCGTCCGGCGGCGCTTTCTCGAGGTCGTGTCCCTGCTCGAGCGCGGTGAGACGATCCCCGTGCTGCTGGCCACGCCGACCTCGGCCACCGGGCACGTCGACGCCGCCACCCTGGTCGCGCGCATGGAACTCCTCGGCGAGGCCGAGCCGCCGGCGCACGACTTCGCGCAGGCGCTGCTGCGGCTGCCGCGCCTGATCGAGCCTGAGCCGGTCGCGCGGGCGGAGAAGCTGCCGTCCCGGGCGGGCCGGCGGCTGGCGGAGGTGCTGCGGGCCGGCGGGCTGCCCGATCCCGTCGTGACCTGGGCCATGGAGAAACACGCCCGCCCGGCGTACTACCACGAGTCCCTGGAGGAGGCGCACGCCCGGCTCGTGCCGCCGGAGGGCGTGCCCGAGCAGGTGGCCGTGGTGTGGACGCTAATGCCCAAGACCGGCTATCCCGCCTACTCCCGGGACATGGTGTGGTGGCCGCCGATCATGCCCTCCCACCGGGAGGCGGCGGCCGCGCAGGTCCTGGAGTGCCTGCCGTGGTTCATGACCGGCAGCGACGGCCAGGTGGCGGTCGTGGCCGCGCTGGCGCACGGCGACGGCCCGGCGGGCCTCGCGACGGCGAGCGCGATCGTCATCGGCATGGGCCACGACCGGGCCGCCGAGCGGGCCAAGGCCGCCGACGCGATCATCACGCTGGCCGCGCACGGGGAACTGCCCGCCGGCGACCTGGGCCTTGCCGTGGCCCGCCTGGTCCGCGGCGAGCAGGTCAAGCTCAACCGGGTCACCGGCGTCCTGGACGAGGTCACGGCGGCCGGGGCGCACGCCGAGGTGTGGGCCGCCCTGGCTCGGGCGCTGCCGCTGCTGCTGCCCGGGCCGGGCGAGAAGGTCAGGGCGGGGCTGGGCGAGCTGCTCAAGGTCGCCGTGCGGGCAGCCGCGCAGGCGGGGGCCCGGGCCGAGTTGCCGGGGCTGGCGGAGCTGGCCGCGCGCAAGGGATCGAGCCTGGTGCTCCACGAGGCCCGGCGGCTGCGCGAGGTGATCTCCGCCTGATGTGAGGAATCCACATCGACTGGTGACGGGTGCCTCTGGGCGGCGTCTAGCGACATTCCTAGCGTTTGGTGCGAAATGCTCAGCATGCGCCAAGGAGGGAACACCGTGCCACTCATCCGGCGCTCCACCGTCGTGGCCCTGGCCGCGGCGGCCCTCGTCACCTCGCCGGCCGTGGGCGGCGCCGCCCACGCCGCCGCGGGGTCCTACACCTGCTTCGGCGGCACCGTCACCGGCGGGCACATCTCGGCCAACCCGTGCGACGGCTGGGGCGGCGTCAACGTCCTGGTCACGCTCCGGTTCGGCGCCAACGCGGGCACCTATCGCTGCCAGAGCGCCTTCTCCTGGAACGGCTTCCTGGGAGCGGACGGCTGCCGGCGCGAGCCGGCGTCATGAGAAGGCCGAGCCTCGCCCTCGCCGCGGTCGCCCTGGCGGGGATGTACCCCCGGCCGGCGACCTTCGCCTGCCAGAGGGCCCTCCTGACCCAGGGAGGGACGGTGATCGCCGGCGGCTGCCGAGCTACTTGTCCTCGCCGGTCTTCCTGTCGTCCGGGTGCTCGACGACCTGGTCGTAGGTCGTGGGGAAAAGCGCCCGGAACGCGGTGTCCACGCCACCGCCCAGCACGATCTTGCCCTCGCTTGTGATGTCCCGGATGTGATCGACCTGGTACTCGTGGACATCACGCGCGGACGAGTGCGGGAACTCCGGCGGCTGCCCGCCTTCTGCGCTCTCGGTCATGGAACGCCCCTTCACCCGGAATGCGCCTTCTGCTGATCACCCTACTCGGGCCCACCACGCGGCCGAGCAGGATCTCGCCGCACGACGGCCGTTCCCGGCCGTCGTTCCGTTCCGTCAGGACGACGATTCAGGGTGCGATGCGTTCGATCCGGGGCGCCGCCACGCGCCGGTAGTCGTCGGTGGCCAGGGCGATCGAGCGGTCCAGCCGGGCGGCGTTGAAGAACACCTCGGGAGAGCGGAGCAGCGCCGGATCGGCGATCAGCTCCAGGCGGGGGTGGTAGCTGAAGGGCAGGACCGTGCCGCTCACGCTGCCGGCCAGTTCCTCGGCCTTGTCCTTGGCGGCGAAGGCGGCGTAGGTGCCGCCCAGCAGCGCCTTGACCGCCTCCAGGTCCACGCGGGCGTCGCCGGGCACCACGGCCAGGACGTAGCGGGTCTGCTTCTTCCCGGTCTTGACCATGACGACCAGGCATTTGGCGGCGTGCGCGACCTCGTGCCCGCGCAGGGCGCTGACCAGTTCGGTCCGCCCTTCCGGCGCGTGGTCGATCAGCCGGTAGCACGCGCCCGCGGCGTCCAGGTCGCCGATCAGCCGCTCGTAGACGTCGATGTCACCAATCTCCACTCAGCATCTCCTTGACCGCGGCGATGCGTTCCTCATCGCGCTGGTAGAACACCCACTGCTTGATCTTCTTGCTGCGCAGCAGCCCGGCCCGGCCGAGCACCTTGAGATGCTCGCCGCAGGTCGGCTGGCTCACGCCGAGCTTCTCGGCGATGAACAACGAGCACACCCCGTCACGCACCAGGTCACCGTCGCGCTGCGGCGGGAAGTGCGCCTCCGGGTCGCGCAGCCACTCCAGGATCTGCAGCCGGTTGTCGTTGGCCAGCGCCTTGACCAGATCCGCCTCGAGCATGAAGGCATTATGGCAATTAGCTAATTACCTGTCTAGCAAACGGGCCTCGCCGTCGACCGGGTCCGCGTTCAGCCGCCGGTACTCGCTCGGACTGACCCCCAGCACCCGCTTGAACGCCGAGCTGAACCCGAAGGCGTCCGCGTACCCCACCCGCCGCGCCACCGTCGCGACCGTCGTCTCATGCGCCCCCGCCAGCAGGTCGGCGGCCCGGGCCATCCGCCAGTCGGTCAAATAGGCCATCGGCGGCCGCCCGACCGTCTCGGTGAAGTGCTTGGCCAGCGTGGTCCGCGAGACCCCCGCCTCGGCGGCCAGCGACGCCAGGGTCCACGCCTGCTCCGGCGCCGCGTGCATGGCCCGCAGCACCGGTCCGGCGATCTCGTCGCTGAGCGCGCGGTACCACCCGGGCCGGTTGCCGTCCTCCAGGTCGAACCAGTCGCGCAACGTGCACACCAGCAGCCAGTCGAGCAGGCGGTCGAGCACGATCTGGCGGCCGGGGCGGCCGTCGGTGAGCTGTGCCTCCAGGAAGTCCCGCATCGCGGCGCAGCCATGCTGGTCGGGCACCACCAGGGCGGGCGGCAACACCGACAGCAGCCGCCGGGGCAGCTCGCCGCGCAACCGGTAGGTGCCCACCAGGAGCACGGTCTCCTCATCGCCGCCGGGCTCCCCGCCGGCCGTGAACGGCTCCGGGCCGCGCATGATCGCGGTCTCCCCCACCTGGATCACCCGCGTGTCGTCGCCACGCGTGAGGCGGGCCGTACCTCGCAGCGGCGAGCACAGGGTGAGCGAGGAGCCCTCGGCGAAGGACATCTCCCACGGCGGCGCCAGAACGGAACGGTCGAAGATCGCGGAGTCGCCGCGCACACCACGCAGCAGGTCATCGTAGAGGTCCACGCCCCCACGATAGGCGCGCAGACGATCGCCTATGGACCGCGGACGCTCACCGATGCCCCGCACTGACCTGTCCGTATTGACTGGTCGCATGAACGAGATCCTGGTACTTGGCGCGACCGGCAAGACCGGTCGCAGGATTGTCCCGCAGTTGCGCGCGAAGGGCCACAAGGTGCGCGCGGCCTCGCGTTCCGGTGAGACGCTCTTCGACTGGACCCGCCCCGAGACGTGGGCGCCCGCCGTGGCGGGCGCGGGCGCGGTGTATCTCATCGCACCCGACGACCCCGCCCCCGTCCACGCCTTCGTACGGCAGGCCGAGCAGGCGGGCGTGGGCAGGTTCGTGGTGTTGTCCGGGCGCAACATGGACAAGGTGACCAACGGCTTCGGCGAGGGCATGAAGACGGCCGAGGCGGCGGTGCGCGAGACCGGCGCCGAGTGGACGGTCATCCGGGCGAACAACTTCCACCAGAACTTCAGCGAGGACCTCTGGCTGGAGCCGGTGCGCCAGGGACGGCTGGCCCTGCCGGTCGGGGCGATGACCGAGCCGTTCATCGACATCGAGGACGTGGCCGCGGTGGCCGTGGAACTGCTGACCGGCGGCGGCGAGCCCGGGCAGGTCTACGAGGTGTCCGGGCCGGAGGGCCTCACCTTCGCCGAGGCCGCGGAGATCATCGGCGCGGCGGCGGGACGGCCGGTCCGCTTCGAGGAACTGACCCCGGAGGGCTACCGGGCGGAGCTGACGGCGCTGGACTACCCGGAGGAGGTGGTGAGCACCCTGGACACGATGTTCGCCCTGATCCGCGCCGGGCTGGTCACGGGACTCGGCGACGGCGTGCAGAAGGCGCTGGGCCGGGAGCCGGCCGGGTTCCGCGACTACGCGCGCCGGACGGCGGCCACGGGCGTCTGGTCCTGACCGGCATTCCTTGACCTCAATATTGGTTGAGGTAGCAAGCTGCTCTCAGACACCTCGAAGGGAGCAGGACCATGAGCAAGGACCGAGTGATCATTTACGAAGAGGCCGGGGCGGACCCGCAGGCCGACGTCCTGGTGATCGACAACGAGCACGGCCGGACCCGGGTCCGCGCCGTCCCGGAACCCGGACAGCTGGCCGGCCTGGTGAGACAACTGGCCGACGAGGGCGCCGACCGGTTCGAGCTGTGCGGCGGATTCGGGGCCGTGTGGCAGGCCGAGGCGCGTCGCGTCCTGGGCGAGAGGGCCCCGGTCGGCGCGATCTACTACGGCTTCGAGTCCCTGGCCTCCATCGCCTCCTACAAGGCGCGTTTCGAGGCGGGCGAGGTCCTGGCCGAGGCGTTCCTCATCGTGCACGAGGGCGCCGACCCCGGCTCCGACCGCGTGGTGCGCCACCGGGACGAGGGCGGCCGCACCACCCTCGTGGCGGTGCCCGACCTCGCCACCGCGGCCGAGGTGGCCGCCGAGATGGCCGGCGGGCTGCAGCTCATCGAGCTGTACGGCGGGCGCCGCCCGGACGACGCCGAGCCGGTCATCCGGGCCGCCGTGGACGCCGGCGTGCCCGTGGGCATGAGCGCGTTCTGAAGATCGTCCGCACGGCGCAATTCGATGGACAACCCGGAGGTCCATGACCATCGTTGACGGCATGCAGCAGGAGGACATCTGGGACTTCGACGCCGCCCAGCACTATGACACCCCGGGCGTGGGCATGTTCGCGCCCGAGACCCTGGGACCGGCCGTGGACCGCCTGGCCGAGCTCGCCGGTGGCGGCCCCGCGCTCGAGTTCGCCATCGGAACCGGGCGCGTGGCCGTGCCGCTCGCGGCGCGGGGAGTGCCCGTCACCGGCATCGAGCTGTCGCCCGCCATGATCGACCGGCTACGTACGAAGGCGGACGAGTCGGCCATCCCCGTGATCGCCGGTGACATGGCGACCGCGCTCGCCCCGGGGAAGTACGCGCTGGTCTACCTGGTCTACAACACAATCTCCAATCTCCTTACCCAGGCGGAGCAGGTCGCCTGCTTCCGCAACGCCGCCCGCCACCTGCTGCCCGGCGGGCGGTTCGTGATCGAGCTCTGGGTGCCCGAACTGCGCAGGCTGCCACCGGGCCGGCGGGCCACCGTCTGGCAGTGCGAGCCCGGCTACATCGGCTTGGACACCTACGACGTGCTGCGTCAGCACGTGGTGTCCCATCACTTCAGGTTCGGCGAGGGCAAGCAGGCCGAGCTGTTCCGCAGCCCGCACCGCTACATCTGGCCGGCCGAGCTCGACCTCATGGCCCAGCTGGCCGGGTTCGAGCTGGAGACCCGGCACGCGGACTGGTCCGGTGCCGAGTTCACCGCCGAATCGAGTTCCCACGTGTCCGTGTACCGCGTCCCGCCCGGCTGAGGCCGGTCAGCCCCAGGCGCCGGCGATCTGCCGGGTGGTGGCGTTCAGGCGGTTGAACAGGTTGGTGACGCCGATCATCATCACGATCGCGGCCAGTTGCTTCTCGTCGAAGTACGTGGCGGCCGTGTCCCACACCTCGTCGCTCACCGCGTCGGCCCGGTCGGCCAGCCTGGTCGCCGCCTCGGCCAGCGCCAGCGCCGCCCGCTCCTCGTCGGAGAAGTACGGCGCCTCCCGCCAGGCCGCGACGGTGGCCAGCCGCTCGTCGCTCACCCCGGCCTTGCGGGCCGTCTTGGCGCCGCCGTCGACGCAGGCGCTGCACCCGTTGATCTGGCTGACCCGCAGGTGCACGAGCTCCAGCGTCTGCCCGTCCACGCCACCGGCGTGCACGGCCTTGAAGATGTCCTGGATCGGCTGCATCGCGCCGGGCAGGACGTAGGCGGGGTTCTTCATACGGGACTGCATCACGGTTCCTCCTGGTCTGGTCCGCTCCCCGGTTCCCCCGGGGGCGTGACACCATCACAGCCGAACGGCCTCGCCATGACGACGCCGATGGGACACCGTGGGACACCTGACAGGACTCCGACCTGCGGCGACGCGGCCGGACAAGGCTCTTCGGCCATGGGACAGGGGCAGGCTCAACGGCCGCCCTCGTCGAAGCCCTGCGGGAGCGCGGTCAGTCGTGACGATCGTCCTCCACCCGTTCGTCCTCCACCCGTTCGAGGTCCGGCGGCACGAGCGTCGTGGAGTCGACCAGCCCCCTCAGCAGGTTGTGCAGGAGGCTGTTGTCGCTGGGCCGCCCCATCCCCATGTCGTGGGTCAGCGGATACGGGAACGCCATCTTGTTCAGAGTGCGCCGCACGGTCTCCACCCTCGCCTCGATCTTGCGCTCGGTCCAGTTCTCCTCCGGCCGGATGGAGGTGAGGTACTCGGCGGCCTGCCGGTAGGTCAGAGGGCGCGGGTTCTCCTCGTACAGCAGATACCGCCGGCCCAGGACGATGAGAAGGATCCGTTCCATCTCGTCGAGCGGCCAGATCTTCGGCGGCAGCGTCTCGGCCCGGCGGCGCGGGATCAGGCCCTCGTCGTCGTCGCCGGTCACGTACAGCTCGACCAGGTGCTCGCGGTAGCCGGAGCCCTTCACGAACAAGGGCGTGTAGCCGGTGGCCAGCGGGATGGGGTCGGTCGTGGTGTGCATGAGCCGGCCGCGCGGCAGCCGTACCAGCTGCTGGCCGATGTTGCGCAGCCACCACTGCCGACGGCGGTAGGTGAGCTCGCCGTGCCGGCGGCTCACGTGCAGGTCGTCCTCACCGACGCCCAGGTCCACCTCCGGTTTCCCGGCTCTGCCGAACTTGACGGTCGCGCCCGGCCGCGGGGCCGCCCGGACGCCGCCGGTGACGGAGCGGGCGTGCAGGGTGCCGGCAGGAGAAGGCGAGACGCCACGGGCGAGGGTGTCGGGGAAAGACATCGCGAGTCTCCTTCGAAGATCACGGGCACCGGACGGCCCGCGCCTTCAGGATCCATTGCCCGTTTCGGGACCCGTCCCGAGACTCACCGCCGCGGACCCGGTGAGCCTTCTGGCCAGCCCGCAGAGCCGATCGGCGGAGCCCGAGCCGGTGACGCGGACGTTGAGGGTCTCCGCCATCCGGCCGATGCGGTTGGTGTAGGTGCGGTAGACCAGCTGGCCCAGGCAGTCGCCGTCATCGGGGAACAGGTAGGCGCGATACCCGTTGAGCCGGGTGGCCGAACCGTCCGCGGCGTTCGGCGGCCGGCCCTGGTCGAAGCGGACGTCGAGCCAGAGCTTGCTGGTCGTGCTCTCCCACGCGCACTGCCAGCTGCCGAACCCGGCTTCCGGGCTGTTGGCGTCGATGCCGGGGATGACCTCGAGCGCGCGGGCGGGCAGCAGCGCGCAGGCGTCCTTGTGCGCGAGCGACCGCGGAGGGATCGTACGGCGGGGCAGCGGGCCCCGGTTCAGCACGGCCACGGCGCTGCCGGTGGCGACGTCGGCCATGGCGCACAGCGCGTCCCTGCCGCCCTCCTCGCGTTTGGCGGTGACCAGGACGTTGAGGTCACGATCCCCGTCCAGCAGCAACGTCCGCTGGCACGAGTCGCTCTCGGGCCGGTGTTCCACGATGCGGACCCGGCCCACCGCCCGCACGGGCGACGGCTGCTCGGTGTCCGGGTCGCGGTTGAAGTCCACGTTGACGTCCACGACGTCGCCGTCCGGCGGATCCACCAGCACGTCGCACCGGTCGAAGCCGCCGTAGGAAGGGTCCAGCTGGGTGTCGCCGAACCCGCCGAGCGCGGCGGCGTCGGTCAGCGCGCACGGGTCGATCGTCCGGGGGTCGCCGATGACGGACCCGGCCTTCTGCGCCTCCGCCCCGGGGCGGCCGCCCTTGCCGGGCTCCGGGCGGGGCTGGGCGATGGACAGGACCACCGCCACCACCACCAGGGCCCCGACGGTCACGCCGGTCGCCCGCGGGTGGTTCCTGACGGCGGCGACAAGGACGCTGCCGGGCCCGGCGACGGCCTCCCCGGCCGTCCAGAAGTCGTCCGTGTCGCGGGCGAGGGCGGCCGCCGTCGTGTCGCCGGCGATCTCCGTCATCCGGCGCACGACCTCCGCGGCGACCGGGCGATCCTCGGGATCCTTGCTGAGCATCGCGCGCACGACGCCGTCCAGCACGCCGAGATCGGCCTCGAGCGTGACGCGCCCCTGCGCCGCGAGCGAGCCGCTCCCCCGCCGCGGCGGCGAGCCCGCGACGAGCGCGTAGAGCATCGCGCCGAGGGAGAACACGTCCGAGCCCCGCACCAGCCGGCCGCGGATGACCTCGGGGGCGGCGTAGTCGGGCGTGTAGCTGATGGCGTTGTTCGGGGTGATGGTCTCCTGGCCGCCGACGCGGTAGGCGGCGCCGAAGTCGGCGAGCTTGACCGTGCCGTCGCCGGTCACCACGACGTTGCCGGGCTTGATGTCGCCGTGGACGATGCCCTCGGCGTGCAGGACCACCAGGGCGCCGGCAACCTGCGCGCCGACGCTCGCCGCGACCTCGGGGGGTACGGCCGGCCTGCCGTACAGGCTGCCGCCGGAGACGTGCTCCATGACCAGCCAGGACGTGGCCCTGCGCCCGCGTCCGGCCTGGACGGCGTCGAACAGCGTGACGATGTGCGGATGGTTGAACCGGGCCAGCGCGCGGGCCTCGGCCTGCAGCGCGCTGAAGCCGCGGACGCTGTCGTGGCCGGTCAGCATGCGTTTCAGGACGACGCCGCGGCCCAGCTTCTCGTCGCGGGCCAGCCAGACCTCGCTGGTCCGGCTGCGGATGGGACCTTTGGTGAGCCGGTAGCGACCGCCGACCGACATGCCCAGACGCACCGTGGTTCCCTTCGGCGGGGACGGAACACTGCGCACTTTACCGAGCGATGTACCGGGAAGTCAGCGCCTTGGTTCAGGAGATCGGTCCTGCTTCCTTTCTCCACCAATCGAGCAGAACGCCGCGCTCCAGGGTGTTGAACGCGAACACCTGGATCTTCAGCTTTTCGTTGGTCCACGAGAGGTACGTCTCGCCGGAGCCGCTCTCGCCGCACAGGAGGTGGCCGGCGACCTTGCCCCCGATCGTGTACGGGCCGTCGCCGCGGAAGGTCCGCGAGCCCCTGTCGCACGGGCCGCCGTCGGGGGCGTCCGCCGCGTAGTTCCGCCGCATCGTGGCGGCGTCGCCGTACTGGTAGTAGAAGACGACGCCCGCGCCGGCCGTGGGGCCGCACGCCACCGCGATCACCTTCGCTTCGCGCACGTTGCTCTTGACCTGTTCCGGGGTCGGCCTCAGGCAGTTGACCTTGGACGCCTCGGGGACGCGGGCGAGCAGGGCCTGCTCCTCCTCGGTCGGGAAGGGCGGCGTGGCCTGGGCGTTGGCCGCCTTGATCACCGTTGCGGAGGAGGGGTCGCGGGACTCCTCCCACCACGTGCCGAGGTCCTCGGCGTCCTTGCCGGTGGCCTGGCCCATCAGGAGCAGCGGTTCGACGGTCCACTCGACGACCGGCGTGCCCTGCTTGTGGCAGAGGACCTCGCCGAGGCGGACGCTCTTGTTGTCGTAGGTGGAGTGGCCCAGGAACTTCGCGGGCTTCTCGTTCACGCAGTACTTCTTCGGCGCTTTGATCCTGGCGACCTGACCGGCGTGGCTGCGGCGCAGCCCGTCCAGGCTGGCGAAACGGTAGTAGGCGACGTCGTCCACACCCTGGTCGGTCGGCGTGCAGACCACGCCGGCGACGACGTCGCGGAACTGGTCCAGCGTCCCGGCCTCGGCGCGCTTGCAGTCCGTCTGCCCGACCAGGCTCATGATCTCCTGCTCCGGTTTCGCGGGGAAGCCCGGCGCCTTGGTCCAGGCGACCCACGCCTGCTGGAGTTTGAGCACGTCCGCGGTACGGCCCCGCATCCGCGCCAGGGTCTTCTGCCTGTCGTCGGTCCATACGAGCCAGGCCGCCGCGTTCTGCTCGAAGCACAGCAGCCGGCCCTGGGGGGCGCCGACGTTCGGGTAGCGGTGCTCGGCTCCCGACTTGTTGGAGCAGTCGCCCTGTTCCCTGCGCACGTTCGCCTCGCGCAGGGCCTGGTCGTAGGCCCTGGCCAGGCCGGCGTCGGAGTCGTACAGCCCGACCAGGACGACCTGACCCGACGCCCGGCAGCTCAGCGACGCGGCCGGCAGCGGCGGGCCCGCCGCGTCGCCGGCCCGCTCGCACGCCCCGCGCACCGCGGCCGGCACGCGGGCCAGCGTCGCGGGGTCGGCCGCCCACGGGCGCATCAGCGCGACGGCCCCGGCGACCAGGACCAGGACGGCGAGCGCCGCCAGGATCAGCTTGTGCGTGCGCGTGAACCCGCGCACGGGGCCCGCGGCCCTCACCGCCTGGCCGGGAAGGGCCGCGGCCAGGTGGCCGCAGGTGGCGAAGCGCTCCTCCGGCCGCTTGGCCATGGCGGTCGCGACCACGTCGTCGATGGCCGGGGCCAGGTCGGGCCGGCTGTGCGTGACCTTCGGCGGCGCCTTGTGCAGGTGCGCCCACAACACCGCGGACGGCTCGCGGTGCGGGAACGGCTTCTCGCCGGTCAGGCACTGGTACAGGACGGCGCCCAGGGCGTAGACGTCGGTCCGCCGATCGATGCGGCCCGAGCTGAACTGCTCCGGCGCCGCGTAGTCCATCGTCCCCAGGAACTGGCCGGCGGTCGTGAGGGAGGCGGCCGACTCGACCTTCGCGATGCCGAAGTCGCACAGGTAGACGTGGTCGGCGGTGTCGATCAGGATGTTGCCCGGCTTGACGTCCCGGTGCACCAGGCCGGCCTCGTGGGCGGCGTCCAGCGCCGCGGCGACCTGGCCGACGATGCGTCCCGCGCGCGCCAGGCCGAGCCGGCCCTGGTCGCGGATCACCTGGCCGAGGTCCCCGCCGTTCACGTGGCGCAGCACGAGGTAGACCGTCCCGTTGACGTCGCCGCTGGCGTACACGGGGACGATGTTCGGGTGGTCGAGCCCGGCCGCGATGCCCACCTCGCGCGTGAACCGCCGGCGGAAGCCCGGGTCCCCGGCCAGGTTCGGGTTCATGACCTTCAGCACCACCCGGCGCGGAAGCGTGCGGTCCTCGGCGAGGTAGACCGAGCTCATCGCGGTCTGGGAGATGATCCGGAGAATCCGGTAGCCGGGCAGTTGCCGCATCACCTCGGGTGGTGACGCGAACCAATCGACCGTGGAATCCACGCCAGGTCCCTCCGAACGCCGGAATCGTGCCGGTGCCGTCTTAGCATCGCGGCGCCGGGACCGGTCCCAGCCGGGGCGGTGCATCATCGGGGCTGACGATGCCGAATACCGCTGAAAGGGATGCCATGCGCCGTACGACCTTCACCGCCGTAGCCCTCGCCGCCGTCATGGTCGCGACGCCGTTCGCCGTCACCGCTCCGGCGAGCGCCGCGGCCAAGCCGAACCTCCGCGCCTGCTACGACGGAAAGTGCAAGATCACGATCACGAAGGCGGTGAGCTTCCGCGTCGCTCCACGCTACCGCCTGGGCCGCCTGCGCGTCTCCAGGGTCTGGAGCAGCACGTTCAGCCAGTACCTGGTGCGCGTGGAGGCGCCCGGCCTCACCGGGACGATCAGCGAGGGCGGCCGGGGCCGGCTCAACAGCCTCGACTACCGCGTCCTGTCGATCACCGGCAAGGGGGCGACGATCCGCTTCGAGGGCTGACTCGGCGACCGGTCAGACCGGGCGCTTCCGGACTCTTGAGGGGAGCTTTGCCCCTGTCAGAGCCCCGCTGACCGGCCGAATCCCCATTTCCCGATGATCATGGGGAAATGGGGACACAAGATCTGAGCCGCCGCACCGCGCTGCACGGCGGGCTGGCGGCGATCGGCAGCCTCGCCCTTCCGCCGGTCGCACCCGGCCCGGGCGAACCCGCGCCCGTGAAGGAGGAGAACCGGCACCAGGGCGATCCCGGCTGGAACGGCGGCCGCCTCCGCTCCTTCGACGACCTGCGGGACATCCAGGGGTATCCCTCCTCCCCCAGCGTCAACCTGGGCGAGTCCATCGCCTTCCACGTCTCGACCGGTTCGCGGGCGATGCCGTTCCGCGTCGAGGTGCACCGGATCGGCCACTACGCGGGCGCGGGAGCGCGGTTCATGGTGCGGAGCCCCGTGCTGCGCGGGGTTCCGCAGCCGATCCCCCGGCAGGGCGAGCACGGCGTCATCCGGTGCGGGTGGAAGCCGTCCTGGCGGTTCACCGTCCCGCGCTCGTGGACGTCGGGGCTGTACATCGCCTCGTTCGTGGACGCGCACGGCCGCCGGGGGCAGGCTCCTTTCGTGGTGCGCGACGACCGGGCGAAGAGCGCCCTCCTGGTGATCCTGCCCTTCACCACCTACCAGGCGTACAACCTGTTCCCCGCCGACGGCAGCCTCGGGGCCAGCCTCTACTACGGCTACGTGCCGGCCTCCGACACGGCCCGGCTCGGCCAGCCCGCCCCGGACGGCGGCGTCTACCAGGCCAAGGCCGTGCCGGGGAAGAACTACGTCATGCACTACCCGGCCAGGGCCAGGACCGTCTCCTTCGAACGGCCCTTCGCCTGGCACGGGCTGCCGTCGGGATTCCACCTGGACCTGGCCTTCGTCAGGTGGAGTGAGGCCATGGGCCTCGACGTGTCCTACGCCGCCGGCACCGACCTCGACGCGGGCCGGGTACGGCCGGCCAGGCATCGGGCGCTGGTCTTCTGCGGGCACGACGAATACTGGTCCAGCCGCATGCGCGACGCCGTCGAGGGCGCGGTGGACACCGGCGTGAGCGTGGCGTTCCTGGCCGCCAACAACGTCTACTGGCGGGTCCGCCTCAGCGGCGGGGACCGGCCCGACCTCACCTGCTTCAAAACCGATCCCGACCCTCAGGACGAGCTCTCCACCAACACCTGGCGCGCTCTGGGCGACCAGGGCGAGCACGCCGAGCAGCGCCTGCTGGGCACGCAGTATCTGGGCATCGTCACCAGCCCGGCGCCGTTGATCGTCCGCGACCCGCGGCACTGGTTCTGGCGCGGTACGGGCGTGCGCGACGGCGACGCCCTGCCCGGCCTCGTCGCCGGTGAGGCCGACGGCCTGGCGCCCGGCACGCCTCGGCCGGACGCGGCCAGGGCCTGGTTCCTGTCGGAGTCGCCGGTCGCCACGACCCAGGGGACCACGATCCAGCGCACCAGCCTGTACCAGGCGCCCAGCGGGGCCTGGGTGTTCAACGCCGGAACGCTGGGCTGGACCCCGGCGTTGCTGACCGACGCGCGCATCCGGACCGCCACGGCCAACCTCCTGCGGCGGATGGCGAGAACCCGATCCGGCGCTTCGGGTGAAAGCGGGTGACGGCACCGAGGAACGGAGCGCACGCTTGACCCCTGACGTGGGCCTGGACGACGCGGAACTGATCCGGCGATCCGGGAGCGACCCCGCCGGCATCGCCGCCAACCTGATCGGCAAGCACCGCCGTACGGAACAGCGCTTCTACCTCGCGCTGGCGAGGACCGGCGTGGACGAGGTGGCGGAGAGCTACGCCGACCGGGTCGAGGCGCGGGTGTCGGCGTCGGCGGCGCAGCGCGAGCTCGCGGAGGCGCTCGCGGTGTTGTCGCCGGAGGACCGTGAAGTCCTGCTGATGATCGCCTGGGCGGATTTCAACTACGAGGAGGTGGCGCTGGCCCTGGGCATCCCCATCGGCACGGTCCGCTCGCGGCTGCATCGCGCCAGGAAGAAGACGCGCGCGGCGCTGGGCGGCGTCGACCCGTCGGCCATCAAGGAGGCAGACCGTGGATGACCTGAAGATCCTCGCCGAGCTCCGGGCGGACGCGCCGCTACCGGACGCCGACCGGCTGCGCGGGCTGCGCCGCCGCGCGACCCGGCGCCGGCGGTGGCCCGTGATCGTGCCGTCCCTTCTGGTCACGGCCGTGGCGGCGGTGACCGTGGTGATCGTCGCCTCGACGAGCCGGGCGCCGGAGGTGCGGCCCCTGCCCGCCGTGGAGACGGTCCTTCTGAACTCGGAGACCGTCCTGGAGCGGGCGGCCAGGACCGTCGAGAAGCGGGCGGCCGCGCCGGAGCCCCGGCCCGGGCAGTGGCAGTACACCAAGACTCTGAACGTCCAGCCCGCGGACGGCCGGACCACGACGCAGGAGGGCGCGGTCTTCGCCGATGTGTTCCTGGCGGCCGGCATCGTCGACCGGCCCGGTGACGTCCCCTAGTGGGGACGGGCGGCGGTGGCGTACAGCGCCCAGATCTCGTAGGCGACGAAGGCCAGCGCCGGCGCCCCGATCGCCACGAGCAGCCGCCCGGGGCGGCGCAGGCGCTCCTCCCCCTCGGGCGGGGCCGGGTCCGGTGCCGGGATCGGCGCCGGGACCCGCAGGCCGGGGTGCCAGCCGGACGGGAACGAGGTGGCGTGGTAGGCCCCGCACCCGGGACAGCACGCCTCGGCCGACCACGGCGGCTGGACGGTCACCCCGGCGCGCAGCCACACCTGCACCTCATGACCGTGGTCGTCGGTGAGGCGGCGGGCGATGCGGCACGGAAGGTTAGCGAAGACTCACCGTCCGTCAGGGTTCGCGGCCGAGCTGCTTTGATCGGATCATGCGGAAATACATCATCATCGGCGTCCAGGGCAGCGGCAAGGGGACCCAGAGCGCCCTGCTGGCCAAGGGCTACGAACTCGTCCACATCAACGTCGGCGACATCTTCCGCTGGCACGTGCAGCAGCACACCAAGCTCGGCGCGCTGGTCCGGCGCACCATGGCCGCCGGTGAGCTGATCGGCGACGACCACGTGGAGAAGGTCGTGCGCGACCGGCTGGACCAGCACGACTGGAACTACGGCTTCATCATCGACGGCTTCCCCCGCAACCGCCGCCAGGCCGAGTTCTTCCTGGAGTCCTACGACCTCGACGGCGTCATCCACCTGGACCTGCCCGACGAGGAGGTCCGGCGCCGGGTGCTGGCGCGGCGGCTGTGCCCCGGCTGCGGCATGGACTACAACCTCATCTACGACCGCCCCGCCGAAGAGGGCGTCTGCGAGGTCTGCGGTCACGAGCTGGTACGGCGGGCCGACGACACCGAGGAGGCCCTGGCCGAGCGGCTGCGCATCTACCACGAGAAGACGAACCCCATCCTTGACCTGTTGCGCCGCAAGGAGTACGTCTTCACCGTCGATGCCAGCCGATCGGTCGACGAGGTCCAGGCCGCCATCAGGGAGAAGCTGGGGCTTCCCGCGCGGTAGCCGTACCGGATCACCGTGTCCGAGGAAAGGAGCACCATGAGAACATCGAGCCTGACGGTCGCACTGAGCGCGGCGCTCCTCACCGCGTCACTGTCCGCTCCCGCCCACGCGGCGGCGAGCGACGCCGTCTGCTTCTCCGGCGGCCGCACGCCCACCACCGGCGGGTACTACCAGGTGAACGGCAGCGGCTGCGACGGCCACAGCGGCACGACGGTCACCATCCGCTTCGGTTACGCGGCGGGGGACTACTCGTGCGGGTGGACGTTCCTGTGGAACAGCATGCTCGGCGCCGACAACTGCGTCCTCACGTCAGCCGGCACCTGACCGCGGCCAGGTTGGTGGTCGCAAGGAAGAAGATCGCCGAGCCACACCGGTAGACGCCGGCGGCGGAACCCTCCTTGATCCAGACGTCGACGTCGAAGATCCCGGACCCGCCGCAGATCCGTCCGCCCAGCGCGTAGCCCTGGCCGGACGGATCGGGTACGCGCGAGCCGTTCCTGCAGTCGTAGAAGCCCGCCGCCTGCGCGGGCGCGCTCATCAGGGGCACGACCAGCAGGGCCGCGCCGAGCATCGTTGCCATGCGTCTGGGGAACATGACCTGACGGTAGGCGCGCCGGCTGGACGGTCCTATAGGCCGTCGTCACCACCGGATGTGCATATCTCATCGACCTGGTGCCAGATTGCGCGCCCTGGTTTACATATTGACGACTCCGCAGGCAGAGGTTAACGTCTCGAAGTAATTAAAAGGAAACTTTCCTAAGAGTTCCTTAAAGCCTCTCTTCATCCCACCCCCCAAACATCGGATGTCGAAGCCCATGAAACATCGCAAGGCACTCGCAGTCCTGACGGCCTTACTCCTGCCCTTCGGCGCAGCCGTCGCCGCCCCGACCACGGCCTACAGCGCCGCCAGCAACCAGGTGGCCTTCGCCGAATGGGCCCCGTGGACCGCCTACACCGCGGGCACCCGGGTCACCTACCAAGGCGTCGAGTACGAATGCCGGCAGAGCCACACCTCCCAGCCCGGCTGGGAACCGCCGAACGTCGGCGCCCTGTGGCGGACCACGGGCGGCGGCGGCCCGGACACCCAGGCGCCCTCGGTACCCGGCAACGTCCGCTCGACCGGCGTCACCTCCAGCAGCGTCTCGCTCGCCTGGAACGCCTCCACCGACAACGTCGGGGTCAGCGGCTACGAGATCTACCGCGGCGGCACCCTCGTCACCACCGTGACCGGCACCACCCACACCGACAGCGGGCTCAGTGCGAGCACCACCTACAGCTACACCGTGCGCGCCCGCGACGCCGCTGGCAACCTCTCCGCCCACAGCACGGCGGTCAGCGCGACCACCTCGGGCGGCGGCGGTGACACCCAGGCGCCCACCGTGCCGGCCAACCTGCGCTCGACCGGCGTCACCTCCAACAGCGTCTCGCTCGCCTGGAACGCCTCCACCGACAACGTCGGCGTCACCGGCTACGAGATCTACCGCGGCGGCACCCTGGTCACCACCGTGACCGGCACCACCCACACCGACGCCGGGCTCGCCTCCAACACCACCTTCACCTACACCGTGCGCGCCCGCGACGCCGCCGGCAACCGCTCGGGCGACAGCAACGAGGTCTCCGCCACCACCACCGGCGGCCCCGGAGGCGGCGGCAACAAGGTCCTCGGCTACTTCGTTCAGTGGGGCGTCTACGCCCGCAACTACCACGTCAAGAACATCGACACCAGCGGCTCGGCCGCCAAGCTGACCCACATCAACTACGCCTTCGCCAACACCACGGGCGGCAGGTGCACCATCGGCGACTCCTTCGCCGACTACGAGAAGTCCTACACCGCCGACCAGAGCGTCGACGGCGTCGCCGACACGTGGGACCAGCCGCTGCGCGGCAACTTCAACCAGTTGCGCAAGCTCAAGAAGAAGTACCCGAACCTCAAGATCCTCTTCTCCATCGGCGGCTGGACCTGGTCCGGCGGCTTCACCCAGGCCGCGGCCAACCCCACCGCCTTCGCCGAGTCCTGCTACAAGATGGTGGAGGACCCGCGCTGGGCCGACGTCTTCGACGGCATCGACATCGACTGGGAGTACCCCAACGCCTGCGGCCTGACCTGTGACACCAGCGGCTTCGCGTCCTTCAAGAACGTGATGCAGGCCGTGCGCAACCGCTTCGGCCCCAACAACCTGGTCACCGCGGCCATCACCGCCGACGGCACCAGCGGCGGCAAGATCGACGCGGCCGACTACGGCGGCGCCGCGCAGTACGTCGACTGGTACAACGTCATGACCTACGACTTCTTCGGCGCCTGGGCGGCGCAGGGCCCGACGGCTCCGCACTCCCCGCTCACCTCCTACACCGGAATCCCGATCGCGGGCTTCTACTCCGACAACGCCATCCAGAAGCTGAAGAGCAAGAACATCGACGCGAAGAAGCTGCTGCTCGGCATCGGCTTCTACGGACGCGGCTGGACCGGCGTCACCCAGTCCGCCCCAGGCGGCACAGCTACAGGACCGGCTCAGGGCACCTATCCCGACTCACCCGGCATCGACGACTACAAGGTCCTCAAGACCAAGTGCCCGGCGACGGGCACGGTCGCCGGCACGGCCTACGCCCACTGCGGCAACAACTGGTGGAGCTACGACACACCGGCCACCATCGGCGGCAAGATGACCTACTCGAAGAACCAGGGCCTCGGCGGCGCGTTCTTCTGGGAGCTCAGCGGCGACACCACCAACGGTGAGCTGATCACCGCGCTCAAGAACGGCCTCGGCTGATCCTCTGAGCGAGGGCCGGTCCCCGCGCGGGACCGGCCCTCACGCGTGCGCCGCGCCGCACAGGTAGGCGGCGTCCGGGTGGCCCGCCTCGCAGTAGCGGACGTGCAGGTGGTTGTCGTGGTTGGGCCAGTGGTCGGTCAGGCCCTCCTGGATCAGCACCGGGTCGTTGAACCAGATGTACTTGACGTGCCCGGGCGCCGTCGCGCGCACGGCCTGCGCCAGCCGCCGCGTGGCGTCGCGGTCGTAGTCGGCCGAGCGCCAGGTGATCCGCTCCGCCGTACATTGGGCGTTGTCCGAGCGGATCGGCCACAGATCGACGTCGAGCCCGGCCTGATGACTGGCGTGGCCCGGGATGGGCCCGCCGTGCTCGAAGCCCACGTCGCCCAGCGGCACCGTGCCCGTGGCGAACGCGCGGACGGCGGCCTCGAGCTGCCCGATCGCCGCGCCGGTGCCCCAGTTGGCCGGGCCGTTCCCATCGGGGTCCTTGTCGCACATGCCGGCCGGCGCGGGATAGGCGTAGTGCCAGACGAGGTTCCGCCAGGTGATCGGGCCGGCGACGGCGTCGGCGCCGATCCCCGCGTGCGCCTGGAAGGCGCGGACCGCCTGGCCGACCTCGGCGGTGAACCGGCCGTCCACCGGCAGGGAGAGCCGGCGCTTGGCGTTGAGCTGGGCCTGGAGCGCGCGCACCGCCGTACCCGACGCGCCCTCCCGCAGCAGAGGCGTCAGCGCGCGCCACGTCAGCGGGCCGGCGATGCCGTCGGCCGCCAGGCCCTTCGATCGCTGGAAGGCCATGACCGCCGATCTGGTCGTGGCGCCGAAGATCCCGTCCGGGCCGCTCAGGGCGAGAAGGTGCTGGATGGCGAGCACGTCCACGCCACGGTTGCCGAGATCCTGAGTATGGAAGAAGGCGTTGGGGAACACGAAGTCCCATACCCGGTCTAGCCAAGGGCAAAGGCGCTGGGCGAAGATCGAGGCATGGCGACACCGGTGTTCGTCGCAGGCACGGGGTACCCGGTGTTCCGGATCCCCGCGGTCGTGCGCGCCCAGGACGGCACGCTCATCGCCTTCGCCGAGGGGCGGCAGAAGATCAGCGACACGGGCGCCATCGACGTCGTGTGCCGGCGCTCCACCGACGACGGCGCGACCTGGGGCCCGCTCCAGGTGGTGACCAGCCACCCCGGCGACACCGCGGGCAACCCGGCGCCGGTCGTGCTGCCGTCGGGCCGGATCCTGCTGCTCACCTGCCGCAACGCAGGCACGGCCACCGAGCACGAGATCATGCAGGGCGTCGAGGCCCCCCGCCGCGTCTACCAGCAGCACTCCGACGACGCGGGCGCGACGTGGAGCCGGCCCGCCGAGATCACCGCGGCCGTGAAGCAGCCGTCCTGGCGCTGGTACGCCACGGGCCCCGGCCACGGCATCGTCACCGGCTCCGGCCGGGTCGTCATCGGCGCCAGCCACTCCCGCCCGCCCGCGGCCG
This sequence comes from Nonomuraea typhae, assembly GCF_009760925.1. Classification (GTDB taxonomy): domain Bacteria; phylum Actinomycetota; class Actinomycetes; order Streptosporangiales; family Streptosporangiaceae; genus Nonomuraea; species Nonomuraea typhae. Next base: position 606,224 of record NZ_VRLV01000004.1, on the reverse strand, counting down.
GCGACACGGGCTCCGAGCCGAAGTACTACGGCGGCCACTGCGTCTACTCCGACGACCAGGGCGCGACCTGGCGGATCGGCTTCACCTCCTCCAACCCCAACGGCTACGTCAACGAGAACGAGACCACGCTGGCCGAACTCCCCGGCGGCCGCCTCTACTTCAACTGCCGCGACCGCGGCGGCACCGGCCCCGGCAACCGCGCCGACGCCTACAGCCACGACGGCGGCCAGACCCTGGAGTTCCCCTATCGCGCGCAGGCCACGATCGTCACCGCCGACGTCCAGGCCAGCGTGCTCGCCCTGCCCGGCGGCGACCTGGTGTACTCAGGCCCGTCCCACCTGGCCGACCGGGCCGCGATGGCGCTGCGCCGCAGCACGGACGGCGGCCAGACCTGGCAGGTCGTCCACCAGGTCTCCGGCCTGCCGGCCGCCTACTCCGACCTGGTGGCGCTCGGCGAGGCCACGGTCGGGCTGCTGTACGAGACGGGGAACTGGTCGCCGTACGACCGCGTCGTGTTCACCACGGCCCGGCTCGACGGCCCTTGACGGGCGGCGGCACGTCGTTACCGTGGAGCAGGTAAAGAAGGGCGCGGGTACGAGCGGTGTCCGACACCGCAACCGCCACATCTGCCGGCAGATTCCCCATGAGGAGGGACCGTGGCCGCGGTGCACCCCGACATGCTCATCGACGACGAATTCACCGAGCTGGACCAACTGGAAGTGATCGACTCCAGCGAGCTCAAGCTCAGCGGGTCCTACCACTCCTACACCTACAAGGCGGCGGAGGACACCGGAGACCTGCCTGCCAGGGCCTGACACGGGCGCCGGCCGGGTTCCCGCCCGGCCGGTGACCGGAATGCGCTTGCCCCGGAGCCCGAGGAGGTTGATGGTGCCGTCCGGGCAGGAGGCGGACTGCGACGGCGCCGACGTCGTGCTCATCTTTCCGCCGCAGACCGAGGCCAGGTTCTTCCCGTACCTGAGCCTGCCGTACCTGACCGGGCATCTGCGACGGCGCGGCCGGCGCGTGCATCAGGCGGATCTGAACATCGCCTTACTGCACGACCTGCTACGGCGCCCGCGGCAGCTCGAGCAGGCGCCGGGCGAGGACGTGAGCGGCTGGTACCGCGCGGCGATGGCCGAGGCCGTCGCCCGGCACGCCGGCGACCTCAGGGCGCACGTCCTGCGCAAACAGGCGTCCGGCGAGCTGGGGGCGGTGCGCGCCGTACGGCTGGCGCACCACGCGATCGAGCTGTTCGTCCGTGACACGTTCCTCGCACGGACGTGGCGGGACCTGCCCGAGCTCGACGCGGCCGCCCAGCAGGCCGCGCGGCTGCCGCCCGCCGCGTCGGGCGCCGCGGTCGCGCGCCTTCACGCCATGGTCGAGGAGCTTCTGGTACGGCGGCGCCCGCGTGTCGTCGGCCTGTCGGTGGCGTTCTTCAGCCAGCTCGCCCCCGCCTTGCTCGTGGCCGCCTGGGTCAGGAAACTCCTGCCGCGGGCCCGGATCTGCCTCGGCGGGCAGCAGGTGATGCTCCGGCACGAGGAACTGCGGCGCCTGCCCGGCGTGCTCGCCACGGTGGACGCGTTGTGCTGGACCGCCGGCGAGCAACCGCTCGAACGCTGGCTGGACGCCCTGGACGGCGCGGCCGCGATGAGCGCGGTCCCCGGCATGATCTGGCTGCCCCGCGGCGAGCGCTCCGCCGAGCCGGTCACGCTGCGCTTCCACGAGCTCGGCCCGCCCGACTTCACCGGGTTGCCGTTCCGGTCCTATCTCAACGAGACCATGGAGGCCGCGATCGTCTCGTGCGTCGGCTGTTTCTGGGGCCGGTGCGCGTTCTGCTCCTACGGCAACCGGTCCCTCGCCCCGGGCGCCTACCAGCAGGGGACGGTCCGGCAGATCGCCGACGCCGTGCAGGCCGTGGTCCGCGACACCGGCGCGGCGTTCGTGGCGATCTCGGATGAGAACACCAACCTGCGGCTGATCGTCAAGGCGATGCGCGAGGTGCGCGAGCGCGGCGTCAGGGTGGGGTTCGGCGTGCGCAGCAGGCTGGATGCGACGCTGGCCGACCCCGGGTTCTGCCGCGACCTGGCCGAGGCGGGCTGCGAGCTCATGTCGGTCGGCTACGAGGGTACGGCGCAGCGGCTGCTGGACCGGATGGACCGGGGCGTGCGGGCCGCCGACTACCAGCGCATCCTGGACAACCTCGCGGCGGCGGGCATCGTGGTGCGCCTGTCGGTGATGGGGCACGTCCTCGACGAGACGCCGGCGGAGTTCGCGGAGTCCCTGCGGTTCCTGCGCGCCAACCAGGAGCGGATCGGCATCGACGCGCTGGAGCTCATGGTGGCCGAGCCCGGCAGCCGGCTCGCGCAGGACCCGGACGGGTTCGGGCTGTCGCTGGGGAGCGCGCCGGCCGGCAATCCCGAGCTGAGCTATCTGTCCGGCCGGGTCGGGCGGAGCATGACCGTGCGGGACGGGCCGACCCGGGGGCAGGCGCTGGACCGGCTGGTGCGCGTCTTCCACACGGTACGGCCCGGCAAGGCGACCGCGGTCGTGCCACGGGGCTCCGGCCCGGCGGACGCCGATCCGGTCGCGGCGGTCCTGCCGTACCCGTGGGTGAGGACGGTGCCCGCGCACGTCGAGATGGGCGGGAACGGGCGGGCCGAGAGGGGCGGGGACGCGCGGACGGAGATGAGCGGAGACGGGCGGATCGTCCTCGCGGACCTGGTGTGGGAGCGGTTCTACGCGCTGCCGCGCCGTGATGTCGAGCAGCGTGCCGACGGCGAGGTGCTCGCGGCGCGCACGGCGCGCGGGCGGCGGCTGCTGGCCCGCCTGGTGGAGGAGACCGCGGGCACGAGGAGGCCGGCATGACGACGTCCAGGATGGGATTCGGCCTGCTCATGGACATGCCGTGGGGCGGCGGGTCCCTGGGCCGGCGCGGCGTCGGGTTCATGGAGAGCGACGACGGCGGTGACGTGATGCCGCGGGTGCGCGCCTTCGCCGACCGGCACGGCAAGGACTTCGGCTACGCCGCCTTCGCCTACCAGCCGCGTTCGCGGGCCAGGCCGCGGGCGGCCGACTACGTGCGCGCTTACGACCGGTTCTTCGCCGCGCTGCCCCACGGGCTCGGCCGGGCCTTTCACCAGACCGAGTTCAACATGGGCACGCCCGAGCGCTACGACCGGCGGCCGGCGGCGGAGTTCACCAACGAGCTGGCCCGGCGGTACGGCTTCCGCTGGGTGGTGGAGGATCTGGGCATCTGGAACCTGCGCGGGTATCCGATGCCCTATCCCCTGCCGCCGCCGCTGACCGAGCCGGGCCTGGAACTGGCCACGCGGAACGTGGCCGAGACGGCGGCGCTGCTGGAGCTGCCGCTGCACGTCGAGTTCCCCGGGTTCACCGAGGGCGGATCGTTCGTGCTGGGCGGCCTGGACGCGTTCGCGTACTTCGCGCGGCTGGCCGACGACGCCGACGTGGACGTGACGCTGGACGTGGGGCACCTGCTCAGCTACCAGTGGCTGCGCGGGCGCACCGGCCGCCACATGGTCGAGGAGATCGAGGCGCTGCCGCTGACGCGCTGCCGGGAGCTGCATCTGTCCGGCTGCCAGATCGTCGGCGGCAAGTTCCGCGACCTGCACCACGGGGTGCTGCTGGACGAGCAGCTCGAGCTCACCGCGTACCTGCTGCCGCGCTGCCCGAACCTGCTCGGGGTCACCTACGAGGATCCGATGTTCCGCGACGACGGCGAGCTGGTCGAGAAGTCGCGGCGCAACTACTGGCGGCTGAAGGAGATGGTCGAGGCGTGGCGGGACGAGGTCGCCCGATGAGCGCCCCGTCGCTCGACGGCGACCGGCTCACCGGCCTGATCATGCGGCTGCTGCTCGACCAGGGGCTGCGCGCGCGTCTGGCCGATGAGGGCGCCGAGGCGGTGGCCACCGATGCGGGCGAGCTGGAGTGCCTGGCGACGATCGACCTGGACGAGCTGGACGCCGCCGCGCGCCGGTTCCGTTCGACGATCTGGCGGCTGGGCGCGCACGGCACCCTGGCCGAGACGTTCCCGCGCAGTGTGCGCATGCTCGGGCTCCCCGACGCCGAACTGCTCGACGGGTTCCTCGCCTCGCCGCACTTCGCCGCCTTCCGGCTGGTCCCCTACGCGGGTCCGGGCGTGTCGGTGGAGGAGGCGTTCGCGGCGTTCCTGCTCGACCGGGCCGGGGAGCGGGTCGTGCGGGAGACGGTGACGCACGAGCTGATGATCGCCCTGTTCGCCGCGCTGTCGTGCGAGCAGCCGCTGTCGTTCGTCATCGGCGGCGACGTGGGCGCGATCGTCGAGACCGGCCGCGGGCACGCCGCCCTGCGCCGGTACGCGCCGTCCGCCCTCGCCGCCTGGGGGGAGAACGCCCCGGGCGGGGCGGCCGTGCCGTACGCCTATTTCGCCACGCCCGCCGGAGTCACGCGCGGTGTGGTGTCGGAGCGGGTGGCGGCGGCGTTCGCGGCGGAGCCGACGGACGAGACCGAGGCGGCACGGCGCGCGCTGGCGCGGCGGGGCCTGTGGTGACACCTGGAGGACGCATGCGCATCGTGCTGGCGGACATGCCGTGGTCGACGGTCGACGCGCCGTCGCTCTCGCTCGGCGTGCTGAAACGCCGGGTCCTCGACGTCTTCCCCGGCGACGAGGTCGAGGTCGTGCACGCCAACCTCGACTACATCGACTGGGTGGACGCCCACGTGGGCTTCAGCTTCGAGGAGTACGACACCTTCGTCAGCTCCTTCTTCTCCGGGCACAGCGAGTGGATCTTCTCGGCGGCGCTGAACGAGCGGGCGCGCTGGAAGGTCGAGGAGTACACCGCGTTCCTCGACGGCAGCGTGCCGGAGCCGATGCTGGCCAAGGCGACGCAGCTGCACGAGCTGGCGCCGCGGTTCATCGAGGAGATCGCCGCCCGGATCGTGGACATGGAGCCGCAGGTGGCCGGGTTCACCGCCACGTTCGCGCAGAACGCCGCCGCGCTGGCGGCCGCGCGCGAGATCAAGAGGCTGGCGCCGGAGATCGTCGTCGTGTTCGGCGGCCCGAACTGCGAGGGCAGGCAGGGCGCGGCGATGCACCGCAACTTCCCGTTCGTCGACTTCGTCGTGCGCGGCGAGGGCGAGCTGGCCTTCCCCCGGCTGCTGGAGGCGATCCGCGGCGGGGACGCGGAGGCCGCAGCGATCCCCGGCCTGTGCTGGCGCGGCCCGGCCGGCGAGAGCGTCACCAACACCGAGGAGGCCCGCCCGCTGCCGCCGGGCGCGCTGGTCACGCCCGACTTCGGCGACTACTTCGAGCGGCACGCCAGATCCGTCGCGGGCGCCTGGGTGGAGCCGCGGCTCACCGTGGAGGGCTCGCGCGGCTGCTGGTGGGGCGAGAAGCACCACTGCACGTTCTGCGGGCTCAACGGCTCGCTCATGCAGTTCCGCAGCAAGGACCCCGGCGCGTTCGTCGAGGAGATCCTCGGCCTCGTCGAACGGCACCGCATCCTCGACGTGTGGGTGACCGACAACATCCTCGACATGGCCTATCTGAGCTCGATGGCGCCCCGGCTGCGGGAGTCCGGCTACGACCTGCGGATCGGCTACGAGATCAAGTCGAACCTGCGCCGCGACCAGCTCGAGATCCTGCGCTCGGCCGGGATCTCCTACGTGCAGCCGGGCGTGGAGAACCTGAGCAGCAGCGTCCTGACCCTGATGGACAAGGGCGTGAGCGGCTGCCTGAACGTGCGGCTGCTGCGCGACTCCGAGACCGTCGGCATCAACCTGAACTGGAACTACCTCTACGGCTTCCCCGGCGAGTCCGAGGCCGACTACGACAACGTGATCGACCAGGTGCCCGCCCTGCACCACCTCATGCCGCCGTCCAACGCCACCCGGATCAAGGTCGAGCGCTTCAGCCCGTACTTCGACCGGCCCGAGCTGGGGTTCGGCGAGCTCCGCCCGGCCGCGCACTACTTCCACATCTACGACCTGCCGGAGGCGGAACTGGCCGACCTCGTCTACGTCTTCGACTCCCCGCACCGCGGCATCGGCGCCGGCTGCCTGGACCGGCTGCGCGCGGCGGTGGCCGCCTGGAAGGACGCCTACCCGCGCAGCCGGCTGACCCACTGCGACCTCGGCGACCACATCGTGCTGGTCGACACCCGGCCCGGGTTCTCGTGGGGGGTGCTGGACCTGACCGATCCCCTGGAGGTGACGGTCTTCCGGCTGCTCGACTCGCCCCACAGCGCGGCGGGGCTGGCGCGCAAGACCGGGGCCGCGCAGGAGCGGATCGACGCGCTGGTGACGGAGTGGCGGGCACTCGGCGTGATCTTCTGCGACGCGGGCCAGGCGGTACACGTCGCGCCCGCCGCGGCCAATCAGGACCTCCTGCGGCTCGAAGGCGAGAACCTCGGGCGCGGCGAGCCGCTGGTGCCCGCGCTGGGACAGGCGGTGGCGGCGCGATGAGCACGCTCACGGTGTGGAGGGACCGCGACCCGGAGGCCATGCGGGTGCCGGGGATGTACGCCGGGCGCGTGGACGTCACCGGCGACCCGGTCGCAACCGCTGCGCGGCTGGCCGCCGGCGGGATTCAGCTCGCCCGGCTGGACGATCCGGTCGATCTGGCCGACGCCGACGGCGCCGCCGCGGTGGCCGCGCTCACCGTCGTCCGCGAGCTGACCAGCCACGGCATCGCGGTGGACTGGGCGGCTGGGGTGCCGGAGGACGGCTGGCGGCCGTTGAGCCACCTGTATCCTCCGGCGACCGTGTACGCGGGCCCGGCGGGTGACGGCATCGCGGCGCGGTGGCGGGACTCCTTTCACGTCGCCATGTGCGGCTACCGGCTGGGGCCCGGCTTCATGGAGGTCCGTGACCGGCGCTCGGGCACGTTCCGGCGGCTGGTCATCCGCGGCCCGCATCGGGAGAAGGCGATCGCGCCGCTGCTGCGGGGCGTGCGGGCGGCGTCCCTGCCGCCCGCGGTGGCCGAGCGTTACCTGAGCGCCGACCTGCTGCATCAGGTGGGCCGGTACGTGTGGTGGACGCCGTACCGGATCCGGCGCTGGCCGCTCAGCTCGACGATTCCATGACGGCCGGCGCGTCTCCGTGGCGGGCGCTGTCGCGCGCGAACCACTCCAGCCACCGCTCGGTGGTCTCGCCCGCCTGCCGCTGGATGCCGGGGTCGGGCAGGCGCCCGGGCGAGTCGACCCCCAGATGCCGCAGGCAGCCGTGGACCGCCCGTCCGTAGTCGGCGATCAGGTCCTCGTAGAACAGGATGTGCGGTACGGCGGAGCGGCTCGCGAAGTAGTCGTCCCACATCCTCGCCTCGCGCTCCAGCCAGGACAGGTGGCCGCGGATCTCGGCGTAGTCGTAGCGGGGCTCGGACGTCGTCCGGCTGATCGAGACGTAGACGCCGTCCACGATCCAGACGCCGGTCTGGTGGGCCAGGGCGAACGAGATGGCCTGCCGTACCCGGTCTCTGCGCTTGAGCCAGATGTAGCGGGGGGACATGAGCAGGTCGTCCAGGTCGGCTTCGAGGCCGATCAGGTGGCCGCCGTGCACCTTGATGCCGAAGACGCCGTTGGGGCTGGTCCGGCAGGTCATCAGGCGTCTGAGATAGCGCGTGACCAGTTCGGCGGGGTCGGCGGTGTCGAAGCCCCAGCGTTCGAAGTAGTCCAGGACGTGGGTGTCGGTGAGGTAGCCGTCGGCGAACCCGGCTTGCCCGGTGTGCCAGAGGGCGCGGGCCAGCATGTTGCTGCCCGAGCGTGGCGCCGCGGCCAGGACGTAGCGGACCGGGGGGAGCCCGGCGTAATCCGGAAAGTCGAATTCTTCGCGATTGGTCCGGACGAAAGGCGGCACTCCTCATACCTACCATCGCTACCGGCGGGCGGTGAAGGACAGCGCGGCGGCCCGGGCCAGCCTGCGGCAGGTGTGTTCGGCGCCGGGGTCGATGCCGAGGGCGCGTAGGTGGTGCAGGTGCAGGAAGGAGTCGATCACCGGTGACCTCGCGCCCACGAGGCCCGTGTACGCGGCCACGGCCCGGCGCCGGTCCCGCCAGGCGGCGGCGAGCTCCGTACCGCCGGGGAGGTTCGCCGGCGCGTTCTCGCCGGTCAGTTCGAGCACCTGGCGGGCGAGCGCCCGGCCGCCCGCGGGGGCGGGTCCGGGCTCCGGGTGCCGGATCAGCCAGCGTGCCCCCTCCGCCCGGCCGCCCAGCAGGGCCGCGGCCAGATCGGCCAGGCTGGCCGCGGTGAGCGCGTGCGGGTGCACCCGGCGGGCCGCCGACAGCGTCGCCACCTGGGCCAGCGCCGCCGCGGAGTCGGCGGCGAAGGCGGCATGCGCGGCGGCCAGCGCCTCGCCCGGGCCGTACCGCGCGGTCTCGGGATGGTAGGTGTCCAGGACCACGTCCCCGATGAGGCCCCGCTCGCGCAGACCGGCGGCCCAGGTCCCGAGGCGGGCGGCGGCCGGGCCGTACGCGCGGGCGCCGGTCAGGTGCAGCCGCAGGCGCAGGTGCGGCCGAGGGTCGCGGTAGCGGACGAACCACCACATCGGCGGCCCGTCCTCCCAGGTCCGGAGCAGCTCGGGCAGATGCCGGGTGAGGATCGTGTCCACGACGGCGGGGTGACCGTACAGCTTGGCGTACACCACGTCCGCACCCGGCGGGACGGCGTGCGCCGGACTGAACAGCGGCCCGATCACGGGCGCCCGGGCGGGCGGGGCGGTGGCGGCCAGGGGGACGACGATCTCGTGCGCGCGCCCGCCGAACAGCTCCGCCGGGCTCGACGCCTCCGCCACGACCGCGGATCCGGCGCGGCCGAGGTGGGCGCGCAGCAGCGCCAGGCTCATGGGCTCGTCCAGGTCGAGCCGCAGGCGCCGGTCGGCGGCGCCCACGGAGACGATGGCGGGCAGGCGCAGGCGCTCGCGCAGATCCCGCAGCGCTCGCGCCCATTCCGGCCCGGCCGCCCGCGGTCCGGGGAGGGTGACGTGCCAGCGGGCGGGGGCCAGCACGGCGCGGCCGTAGCGCACGCGCGGCAGGTACGGCAGGCCCGCGGCCGCCCCCCACGAGAACGGCGACACCACCGCGCCCCGGGCCCGCGGCAGCTCGAACAGCAGGCGGGCCACCGGTGGCATGGCCTCGCGGGCGACCGCGCTGGTCAGGGCGGGTTCCACCACCTGCCGCCGGTCCGGCCGCAGCACGTACATCCGGTCGCGGTCCGCGGTCACGGCCAGCTCGCGCCACGGGATGCCCGGGCGCGCGCGGTGCTCGGCCACGCTGATCAGCTCGGGCAGGAGGAGCGGGGTGCGGGCGAGGTCATGGGCCCGGGGATGCCGGGGCGGGAACGACAGCTGTGCCTTCACCGCGCCCCGCACCGCGACCGGCAGCCGCGCGTCCAGGCCCGCCTCCCCGGGGAGAAGGCCGGCGAACCGGCCCATCAGGCCGCCCGCCGTACCGTCGGCCGCGAGGACCTCCAGGCTGAGGTCCGCGCGCACCTCGGCGACGAGCTCCAGGTACGGCAGGGCCCGCGGCTCATGACCGGCGGCCAGGTCGTCGATCGCGGCGTCGTCCAGGACGACCTCCCGGGCGCCGTCCAGGGCCGCCTGCTGCGCCAGCGCCAGCAGGCGGCGGTCCCGGTGGGTGAGGGGTCCCGGCTCCCATGGTTTCCGGTAGTGGGCGGGGAAGCCCAGGCCCGTCGCGGGGTCGATGAGCTGCCCGATCGGGACGACGGCGCCTTCGCCGTAGCGCTCCAGGAAGGCGAGGTGGTAGTCCTGCCAGGCCGGATGCCCGGCCGGGTGCGGCGTCAGCCGGAGCAGCGCACCGGCCGCCGCCTCGACCTCGGCCGCGACCTGGGCGGGCAGGGTCACGGAGCCGTCCAGCCGCAGGTCCACGCGGAGAGGCTGGGCGTCCTCGGCCGGGTGGAGGGCCCGCATGCGGGCCGCGACCGCTTGCCGTGCGCGGGCGGCGCCCTCGCCGCGCAACCGGTCGGCCGCCGCCAAGGCCGCCTGGATCTCGCGCAGTTCCCGTGCCGCCGGCCCCTCGGGCACGTGGCCGATCAGGTGGGTGAGCGCGTCGGGGCCGGTCGAGGGTGGGCGCAGGCCGGTGATCAGCACCCCGCAGGCCACGAGCTCGGCGACCATCTTCCCCAGCGCCGCGCCACTGGCGCCGGGGAACGCCTCGGTCAGGGCGTCGAGCAGGTCCGCGGTCAGGATGGGCGCCCCGGCCAGCTCCACGAGCTTGCGGACGGCCGGGCCGTACCTGACCGACACCTCGTCCGCCTCCGGCCGCCAGGGCACCACGAGCCGGTCCCCGCGCACGTGGGCCAGGTCGTTCACCATGACCGGCAGGCGCGCCGGCATGGCCGCCTCCAGCCGGGCGATCAGCCCGTCCAGCCATAGGCCGTCCGGGCTCGTCCTGGTGACCGGCTCCCCGAGGCGGCACTCGGCCGCCCCGCCGAACCTCAGCGGCGCGACCCCCGCGAACAGCCCGAAGGGCGTGGCCCTCCCCCGCATCCGCACGAGGTATCCGGCCAGCGACAACGCCATGCGCCGCAGGCGGCCGTCGGCCATCTCCCGCCCGGCGCGCAGCGCCTCGACGCGCTCGGCCAGGACCGGGCTGGCCAGCGTGACGGCCGCGGCCACGCAGGGGTGGGCCCAGACCTGGACGATCCAGTCACGCCACTGCCCGCCGGGCCATGGCGGGAGATCCGCCTCGCCGTAGGTGGTGACGCGGATCAGCGCGATGTCGAGGTGCCGGTACGGCTGCGCCACGCCCCGAGTGTCGCATGTCGCGAAATATCCCCTTGCCACCCGGCGGGAGACCACGTCCACCTGTCCGCCGACCGGGAGACCGCGCTCCGGGTGGGCGGGCGGCGCGGCGTACCCGTCGTCCTGGTCGTGGACGCGGCCGGGATGCACGCCACCGGGCACCCGTTCTACCGCAGCGCCAACGGCGTCTGGCTGGCAGACCACGTGCCGCCCGCGTTCCTCAGGTAGGCGGTCAGTTCTCCACGCTGGTGGCCGCGTGCGCGGCGCCGACCGGTTTGGACTCGGGTGAGCCTTTCTGGCGAAGGTAGACGGACAGGACAACCATCGACAGGACGGCCAGCAACTCCGACTGCCAGTTCTGCAACGTCCGGTTCCAGAAGTCCGCCGAGGTGACGTAGCCGCCCCAGCTGACCGGGTCCTGCAGCTGGGCGAGCCGCTCGTTGTTGTAGGCCGTGGTCCCGGCCAGCGACTGGGCCAGCCACGACAGCACGAAGATCGCGCCCATGACCAGGCCGAGCGAGTTCGCGTACACCCGGCGCCGCCAGCCTTTCGCCCTGGCCCACGCCGGGCTGGCGCGGTTCACCTTGCCGACGCGGGCGCCCTCCTCGCCCGGCTGCTTGGACTCCGGCGAGCCCCGCTGCACCAGCCAGACCGTGACCATGATGAACAGCAGGAACTGCAGGTACTCCGACTGCCAGTTCTCGGCCACGTCGACGGCGAAGTCGGAGGAGGTCACATAGGCGACCCACGGCACCGGCGCCCCGCCCTCGGCCAGTTGCCGCGCGTTGTGGTCGGCCGCCCCGGCGATCGACTGCGCGGCGAGCGTGACCAGGAACCCCATGAGGAAGAACAGGCCGAGCGTGTTCTCCCGCAGGAACCGCCTCATCGACCCAGCACCCCCACGGTGATCATGTACAGGAGTCCCGCGGCGATGATGAACACCGTCACCGCGAACATGATCCGCATCGCTCATCCCCCGATCTCGCACTGGTACGGCAGGCCCGGCCGCGGCCGGCAACCGGCGCCGTGCACCCGCCACCGGTCACCGAATCGGTGCAGGAAGACGGTGTCGCCGGCCAGCCGTACCCGGGCCTCGTCGCCGTACGTCAGCGTTTCGTGCGGCGGCCCGCCCGGCAGCCTCAGCTCCCGGATCGTCTCCTCGCACGCCTTGCCGCCGGTTTCCAGGCCCTCGCGAGCCCGCTCGGTCAGCAGCGCGCACGCCTGCCCCCAGCGGGCGCCCGCGAGCGCGGCGGAGAACTCGGCGGCGGCGCGGGCCGCGCCGGCGTCCGGCCGCGCGCACCCCGCGGCGGCCATGGCCACCAGGAGCATGACGGCTACGCGGTTCATCTTCTCCCTCTTCCCGCCTCCACCAGCCGAAACATGCGCGGCCGCCTGGCGGGGTTTGGGCGGCTCCGGCCGGGTAGCCGCGGGGACGTGACGTGCCGCCTCAGTGGAAAGGTCCACCATGACGTCGTTTCCCGTCTGGCCGACGGTCTCCTCGATCCCCGTCTCCGCGCGGACCGACGATCCCCCCGCTTCCCTGGACGACCTCGCGGGCGTCTCCGGAACCGGCCGCGACGCCGGCCGCGCGCCCGCCGCTCCGGGTGAGAACCGGGGGGCGGGCGCTCGCGGAGCCGAGGCGAACCCCGCCGCCGGATTCGGTTTCTCCGGCGACCCCGAGCAGCGCGGCGAGGTCCGGGAGGACATGGTGCACGCCCAGCGGGTCTGGGACGCGGCCCTGGCCGCGAACCGGCTCGACGACGCGGGCCTCGTGCGCGAGCGGCAAAGGGCGGAGACCGCGGAGCTGACGGTCACGGCCGGGCTGCTCGTCGACGGCCGCCCCGGCCAGGCCGCCGCCTGCCTCGACGCGCTTCTCGCCCACACCACCGCGCACGTGCTCGCCCTGGACCTGGGCGACGTCGACGGCGCCGGAGCCGTCCTGCACGAGCGGGCCGAGCGCCGCCCGGACCGCGTCACCGCCTGGCACACCCGGGAACGCGCCAGCGGACGGGCGGGGAGCGCCACCTGGAGCGAATGCCGCGCCAAACTGCTGCACCTGGACACGGCCGCCGTCCACGTCTTCCTGGACCTCGGCCTGACGATGGACGGCGACGCCATCACCCCGCTCGTCGCCCGGATCGAGCAGGGCGCCGTCGCGGCCGGGTGGGACGAGCCGATCGGACCCGGCCGCCTGCTCGCCGTCCGCCGGTCGGCCGCCCTGCATGCTCTGCCCGAGGACAGCGCCCACGACGCCACCGCGCTCCTCTGGCAGGCGCTGCCGGGAGCCGTGACGCTGCCGATCGCGGCCGGGATCGGCCTGGCCTGACCGTTCCGGACACCGGTACCAATCGGGCCGCCTTTTTCGTATCGGCGTCCAGAGAAACGCCCCCAAGAATTCCCCTAATCTGCACATGCCAGCGCATTGACCCGGGACAGGGGAATTCATGTTCTCGCACGAGGAAATCGTCATCCGGGCCGGTCAGCGCACCGGCCTGCCGATTATCATCGCGATTCATTCCACCGCTCCGGGCCGTTCCGGCGGCGGCTGCCGGGTGAACCACTACGCGGACTGGCGTGACGGGCTGAGCGACGCCCTCCGGCTGTCGCAGGCCATGACGTACAAGTGCGCGATCGCCGGGCTGGACACCGGGGGCGGGAAGACGGTCGTCGCGCTGCCGATCGGGCACGTCTTCACGCCGGACAGCCGTCGGGACCTGCTGCACGACGTGGGCGATGTCATCGACTCCCTCCAAGGGCGCTACGTGACCGGGCCGGACGTGGGGACGGGGCCCGCGGACATGGCGGTGATCAAGGAACGGACCCCGCACGTCGTCTGCACGCCCGTGGAGATGGGCGGGTGCGGCGACTCCTCCCCCGCCACGGCCGCGGGGGTGATGTCCGCGCTCCACGCCGTCTGCGCGCGGCTGGGCGACGGCGGGCTCAAGGGGCGCAGGGTCGGGTTGCTGGGGCTCGGGCACGTGGGCTCGCATCTGGCGCGGCACCTGGCCGAGGAAGGGGCGTGGATCCTCGCGGCCGACGTCGATCCGGGCAAGCGGGCGCTCGCGGAGGACGTGGGCGCGAGCTGGACCGGCCCCGACGAGCTTCTCGGGGCGGAGCTGGACATCCTGGTCCCGGCGGCGCTGGGCGGGCTGCTCACCGAGGAACTGGTGCCGCGGCTCAGGTGCGCCGCCATCGCCGGTCCGGCCAACAACCAGATCGCCACGCCCGAGGTCGCGCAGATGCTGCACGACAGGGGTGTCCTCTGGGCGCCGGACGACATCGTCAGCGCCGGGGGCGCCATCTACGCCCATGCCGTCGAGCTGCGGCGGCAGACCCCCGAGCAGGCCGACGCACTCGTGGCCGGGATCGGCGACCGGCTCGGCCGGGTTCTCGACCGGGCCGGGCGGGACGGCGTCAGCCCGTACTTCACGGCCCAGGAACTCGTGCGCGAACGGCTGAGGGACCGCTAGCCGTCATGCCACCGGACAACGCGCTCGACGACAAGTACACCCGCTCCGACGGCCGCGTGCTGATGACCGGGGTCCAGGCCCTGGTGCGGCTGACGCTGGAGCAACGCCGCCTGGACGAGGCACGCGGCCTCGACACCCGGGTCTTCGTCAGCGGCTACCGGGGATCGCCCCTGGGCGGCGTCGACCTGGAGATGGAGCGGGCCGCCCGCTTCCTCGGCCCCGCCGGCGTGGTCTTCGGCCCCGGCCTGAACGAGGAACTGGCCGCGACCGCGGTGGCCGGAACACAGCTCCTGGGCCGCGCCCCGGGCAGGCTGCACGAGGCCGTCACCGGATTCTGGTACGGCAAGAACCCGGGCCTGGACCGGGCGGCCGACGCCGTACGGCACGGCATGGTCACGGGCACGGCCCCGCTGGGCGGGGTCGTGGCGTGGATCGGCGACGACCCGGCCTGCAAGTCGTCGTCGGTGCCGAGCTCGTGCGAGCAGATGTGCCAGAGCCTGTCGATGCCCCTGCTGGTGCCGGGCTCGGTGGGCGAGGTCGTCGAGCTGGGGCTGCACGCCGTGGCGCTGTCGCGGGCCAGCGGGCTGTGGGTCGGCCTGAAGATGCTCTCCGACGTGGCGGACGGCTCGGCCACCGTGGACCTGACGAGCCCGGGTGACCGGATCCCGATGCCGGACCCCTCCCGGGCGGGGGCGGCGGGCCTGGGCGCCGCCGTGCTGGAGGCCGAGCACGACATGCGCACCCGCCGGCTGGACCTGGCCCGCGCCTACGCCCGCGCCAACGGCCTGAACCGCGTCACCCATGACCCGGAGGGCGCCACGCTGGGCGTCATCGCCCCCGGCGGCGCCTACGCCGCGGTGCTCCGCGCGGTCGCAGACCTGGGGACGGGCGAGAAGCTGCGGCTGATCAAGCTGGCCATGCCGTACCCCCTCGCCGACGACGAGCTGGTGGAGCTGACCCGGGGCCTGAAGACGGTCCTGGTGGTGGAGGACAAGGTCAGTTTCGTGGAGTCCCGTCTCAAGGAGGCGCTCTACCGGTGCCCGGACGCCCCCGACGTGATCGGCCGTGAGCTGCTGACCGCGAAGGGCACGCTCACCGCCGACGACGTCGCCGGCGCGCTGACCGTGCTGACCGGCGGGCCCCGGCGGCGGGAGCCGCTCGCCGGGCGGCCCCTGCCGGTCGTGGCCGCCAGGGCTCCGTTCTTCTGCTCGGGCTGCCCCCACAACACCTCCACACGCACGGACGACGACACCCTGGTCGGGGCGGGCATCGGCTGCCACGCCATGATCGCCCTGGACGGCAAGGGACGCGGCACCCAGCTTGGCCTGACCCAGATGGGCGGCGAGGGCGCCCAGTGGTTCGGCATCGCGCCCTTCACCCGGGACCGGCACTTCGTGCAGAACCTGGGCGACGGCACCTTCCACCACTCCGGCTCCCTGGCGATCAGGGCGGCCGTGGACGCGGGCGTGACCATGACCTACAAGCTGCTCTACAACGACGCGGTCGCGATGACCGGCGGGCAGCGGGCCGAGGGCCGCCTCGACGTCCCGACGCTGACCCGGTGGCTGGCCGCCGAGGGCGTCAGGAAGGTCATCGTCACCACGGCCGACCCGGCCTCCTACAGGGGCGCGCGCCTGGACCCGATCGCCTCGGTCCGGCACCGGGACGAGTTCGCCGCGGCCGAGCGGAGCCTGGCCGCGCTCGACGGGGTCACGGTGCTGATCCACGACGACCGGTGCGCCGCCGAGGAACGCCGGCTCCGCAAGCGCGGCCTTCTGCCCGCCCCGAAGGAGAAAGTGGTCATCAACGAGCGGGTGTGCGAGGGCTGCGGCGACTGCGCGGAGCAGTCGACGTGCCTGTCCGTGCACCCGGTCGAGACCCCGTTCGGCGGCAAGACCCGCATCCACCAGGCGTCCTGCAACACCGATCTCAGCTGCCTCAAGGGCGACTGCCCCTCGTTCCTGCTGGTGACGCCCGGAACCAGGCGGAAGAAGGCGCCGCCGCCCCCGCCGGGCGGCCTGCCCGAGCCGGAGCGCCGCTTCGAGGAGGTGCTGATCCGGATGCCGGGCATCGGCGGCACCGGCGTGGTCACGGTGTCGCAGGTCCTCCAGATGGCCGCCCGCCTCGACGGGCGGCACGCGGCGGGCGTGGACCAGACCGGGCTGGCCCAGAAGGGCGGGCCCGTCGTCAGCGACCTGCGGATCTCCGCGCGGCCGATCGACGGCGCGGTCAAGGCCGGGCAGCGCACCGCCGACGTCCTGCTGGCCCTCGACCTGATCGGCGCCGCCGCGGACGCCAACCTGGCCGCCGCCCGCCCCGGTCACACGATCGCGGTCGTCAACACGACCCTGGTGCCCACCCTCGGCATGATCACCCACCGCGCCGCGCTGCCGAGTTCGCCGGCGGACGCGCTGGAGCGCATCGAGTCCGTGACCGACGCGGACCACAACCTGTACCTGGACGCGCAGGGGCTGGCCGAGAGGCTGTTCGCCGATCACCTTCCGGCCAACCTGCTGCTGGTGGGCGCGGCCTTCCAGCACGGCTGCCTGCCGCTGAGCGCCGAGGCGATCGAGCGGGCCATCCGGCTCAACGGCGCCGCGGTGGAGAAGAACCTGGCCGCCTTCCGCTGGGGCCGCGCCGCCGTGCTGGAACCACCCGAGGCGGTCCCGCCCCAGGACGCGCCGGGCATGGAGCTGTGGCTGGCCGACCTGGCCGACTACCACAGCCCGGCCTACGCCCGCCGCTTCGCCGACGCCGTACGCGAGGTCGAGACCCTGGTGGCCGAGCGGGTGGACGAGGAGACCGGCCGGGCGCTCACGGCGGCCTACGCCAGGAACCTGCACAAACTCATGACCTACAAGGACGAGTACGAGGTGGCCCGCCTCCACCTGGATCCGGCGGAGAAGGCCCGCCGCGTCGCGGAGTTCGGGCCGGATGCGAAGGAAACGGTCCTCCTGCACCCGCCCGTGCTGCGCGCTCTCGGCATGAAGCGCAAGATACGGCTGCGCCGTACCGCGGGACCGATCTTCAGGCTGCTCAGGGCGGCCAGGAAGCTGCGCGGCACCCGCTTCGACCCGTTCGGCGGCCCGCGGGTGCGCCGGGTGGAAAGGGCGCTCATCCCCGAGTACCGGCAGCTCATGGCACGAGCGCTGGAGCGGCTCAACCAGGAGACGGCCGATCAGGTGGCGGCCATCGCGGCGCTTCCCGATCTCATCCGCGGCTACGAGGACATCAAGCTCGCCCGCGTCGCGGAGTTCCGTGAGCGGGCCGCGCAGGCGCTCGCCGAGCTGGCCGCGGGGGTGCCGCGATGATCGTGCGCGACCTCCACGAGCTGACGGACCTCCAGGACGTCGTGGGGTTGTTCAACCGCATCTGGAAACCGCCGCCCGGCGTCGACGCCGTCGGCGTGGAGTGGCTGCGCGCCCTGTCGCACGCCGGGAACTACGTGGCCGGGGCCTACGACGGCGGCCGGATGACCGGCGCGTCCGTCGGGTTCCTGGCCGCGCCCGCCGGGCGGGTGCTGCACTCCCACATCACCGGCGCCGACCAGGGGCGCGGGATCGGCTTCGCGCTGAAGCTGCATCAGCGGGAGTGGGCCCTGGAGAGGGGGCTCGGCGAGATCACCTGGACGTTCGATCCGCTGGTCCGCCGCAACGCCCACTTCAACCTGGTCAAGCTCGGCGCCCGGCCCGAGACCTACCTTCCGGCGTTCTACGGGTCCATGACCGATGCGATCAACGGCGGCGGTGACGACTCCGACCGGGTGCTCATGCGGTGGCGGCTGGCCGAGCCGTGCGTGGTGGCCGCGGCGGGGCGGCAGCCGTACCGGAGCGCGATCCCGCCGGACGCGGTCGCGGCGCTGCGCGACGTGGACGGGCGGCCGGTCCCCGGGAGTACGGCGGCGGCCACGGTGCTGGTCGCGGTGCCCGCGGACATCGAGGGGCTGCGCAGGAGCGACCCCGCCGCGGCCCGGTCGTGGCGGCTGGCGCTGCGCGAGGTGCTGGGCGGGCTGCTCGGTGAGGGGGCACGGGTGACCGGGTTTCACCGGCGCTCCGGATACGTGATCGAGAAGGGGATGCCATGAAGATCAACGGGGTTGAGCTGCGCCGGCTGGCCATGCCGCTGAAAGCGCCGTTCAGGACGTCCTTCGGGGTGACGTCGTCGCGGGACGTCCTGCTGATCCGCGTGGTCACCGCCGACGCCGAGGGGTGGGGCGAGTGCGTGACGCTGAGCGAGCCGCGCTACAACGCCGAGTACGTGGAGGGCGCCGCGGACATGCTGCGCCGCTTCCTGATCCCGGCGCTGGCCTGCGCCGAGCGGCCGCACCTGGCCGGCGCCGCGTTCGCGCCGTTCAAAGGGCATCGCATGGCCAAGGCGGGCCTGGAGGCCGCCGTCCTGGACGCCTGGTTGCGCTCCTCGGGGGAATCGCTGGCCGGGTACCTGGGCGCGGAGAAGAACCGGGTGCCGGCGGGGGTGTCGGTCGGGATCATGGAGACCATCCCCGAGCTGCTGAACGCCGTCGAGGGGTACGTCGCCGAGGGTACGTCAGGATCAAGCTGAAGATCGAGCCCGGCTGGGACTTGGAGCCGGTCCGCGCGGTGCGCGAGATGTTCGGTGACGACCTGCTGCTGCAGGTGGACGCCAACGCCTCCTACTCGCTCACCGACGCCCCGCGCCTGGCCCGGCTCGACGACTTCGACCTGCTGCTCATCGAGCAGCCGCTGGCCGACGACGACCTGGTCCAGCACGCCCAGCTCGCCAGGCGGCTGCGCACGCCCATCTGCCTGGACGAGTCGATCGACTCGGCCGCGCAGGCCGCCGCCGCGATCACGCTGGGCGCCTGCTCGATCATCAACATCAAGCCCGGAAGGGTCGGCGGCTACCTGGAGGCCCGCCGGATCCACGACCTCTGCCGGGCGCACGGCGTCCCGGTCTGGTGCGGCGGGATGATGGAGACCGGCATCGGGCGCGCGGCGAACATCGCGCTGGCGGCGCTGCCCGGATTCACCCTGCCGGGTGACACCTCGGGCTCGAGCCGCTACTTCGCCACCGACCTGACCCCGCCCTTCGAACTGTCCGAGGGCCACCTGGCCGTGCCCGCCGGTCCCGGCATCGGCGTGGACCCGCTGCCGGAGGTGTTGTCCGAGGTCACGGTCTCCACGGAGTGGATCACCAGCTGACGTCCCGGTCGCGGGGCGGCGGCGTGAAGATCTCCATCTGGAGCATGACGTGCAGCCGTGCGCGGTGGTCGTTCAGCTCGATGCCGCTGACCTCGACCGCTCGCTTGAGGCGATACCTGAAGGTGTTGGCGTGCACCTCCATGGCCGCCGCCGCGGAGACGACGTCCCCGAACGCCTCCAGGTAGGCGCGCAGCGTGCCCGCCAGGTCGCTGCCGTGCCCGGCGTCGTGCTCCAGCAGCAGCTGGTACGGCCCGCGGGGTCGTTGTCCCTCGGCCGCGGCCAGGTCACCCAGTTGCAGCAGCAGCGACTCGAACTGGACCGCCGGGTAGGCGGCCACGGCGCCGCTGGCCCGCCGGGAGCGCAGGACCCGCAGCGCGCGATCGGCGTCCGCGCGCGACCTGGCGACCTCGATCAGGCCCGCGGCCGACAGGCCCACGCCGATGTTGGCGGCGTAGCGGTGGCCGACCCGGTGGAGGAAGTCCTCGGCCACGCGGACCGCCCGCTGCCCGGCGTCGCCGGCCGCGGGCGCCGGCAGGATCGCGTAGGCCACCGAGCCGATCAGCGCGGCGGCCGAGCGCGGGTGAATCGTCCCCAGGTGCAGCGCCAGCGCGTCGCCGAAGCGCTGGCGCTCGCTCTCGGCCCTGACCGGATCCTCGTGCTCGGCCTCCGGGACGAGCTGGGCGGCCAGCACGCACAGGCACCCGCCGGAGACGCCCAGCCTGCCCGCCGCCTCTACGGCCTGCGCCCCGCCGGCCAGCACGGTGGACAGCAGTTCGGTCCGCAGACGCCGCCGGGTGTCGGCGCCGGCCCGGATGCGCAGCAGGCGCATGGCCACGATCGTCGCGGCGTCGGCCAGCGCCCGCTTGCGGGCCGGGCTCAGTTCCTCGCGGGTCACGGCCCAGATGGAGCCGAGGATCTCGTCGCCGGAGCGCACCGCGACGGCCGTGCGGTGGATGTCCCCGTGCTGGATGTACACCGGCTCCCGGCTCTTGTAGAGCTCCCGGTAGGTGCCGAGCCGGTCCATGAGCTGCCGCAGGTGTTCCGGCACCTGCCGGCCGAGGATGGTCTCCACCCGCGGGGCGTCGGCCTCGTCCTGCCGCTCCGAGTAGGCCAGCACGCGGCAGGCGCGGTCCTCGATCGTGATCGGCGCGTCCAGCAGCGCGCAGACCGCGTTGGCCAGGGTGAACAGGTCGTCCGGCGGGTCGTCGGGCGCTTCCGGCCCGTCCTCGTCGAGCATCGACCGGATGAGCGCGGCCACGTGGGACCACGAGGCGCTCCGGTTCAGCCCGAGCACCGGGGTCCGCGTCCGCCGCGCGACGGCGCGGACCTCGTCGTCCACCTCGACCGGGTGTTTGACGACCAGCGCCGCACCCGGCTCGGCGGCCCCCAGCAGGTCACGGAGCTGCCGTGCGCCCACGACGCCGACGCCGAGCACCAGCGCGCCGGGCGGCACCAGCGGCTCGTCCGCCGGGTCGTGAATGTGGACGCCGGTGACCTCGGCGTCCAGGTCGCCTTCGGCGGCGGCCACGTCCAGCACCGAACTGCCCAGATACTCCAGGATCCGGTGCACGCCGGTCCGCGACCGCCTCGTCATCAGCGGCGGACCACGGGAAGCACCACGGCGGAGGCGAGCCCGGCCTCGTGGTGGATCTGCTGGTCGGCGACGACGATCGTGTCGTCCGTGAACGGGTTGTCCGCGCCGGAGTTGGTGTTGCGGTCGTAGCGGTTGAAGGCCGAGCTGCTCACCTCGACGCGGATGCGGTGCCCGGGCAGGAAGCGCACGCCCGTGCCGTCCATGGTGAACTCGAACAGGGTGGGCTTGCCGGGTTCGAGCAGCTCCGGCTCGTCGAAGGAGTGGCGGAAGCGGGCCCGCAGCGCGCCGCGGCACAGGAAGCGCGCGCTGCCGTCCGGGTGCACGTCGGTCAGCCGCACGTGCCAGTCGGTGTCGAGGGCCGACGAGGACGCCCAGAGCCGGCAGGTGACCCAGCCGACGACGTCGAGCGGCGCGGTCAGCGGCTCACTGGTGTAGTAGACGGCGTCCTTACGCGGCGTCGCCGGGCCGTCGTCGACGGGGCCGTCGTGCAGGCTCCAGGCGCGCAGCCCCGGCTCGGCCGGGTCGTAACGGTAGGAGTCGGGCGGCTCGATGCCCGGCTGCTCGGGAGAGAGCCCGCCCTCGGCGCGGAAATAGTAGGGCACCTCTTCGGTGCCGGGCAGCGGCCAGTCGTCCTCGGCCCACCACTGGTTGGCGCCCGTGACGAAGACGTGGACCGGCTTCTCGTCCTCGATCCCGTTCCCGACGCCCTTCAGCCACCGGTCGAAGAAGCGGATGACGTGGTCGTACAGCGGGATGACGGCTTCTTCCCCGAAGTCGACGCCGTTCAGCTCGCGGCTGGTGTTCACGACGTGCGGCCACGGCCCGATGACCAGCTGCTGCTTGGCCGCGGAGGGTCCGGCGCGCATGGCCTCGAAGTTCAGCGGCGCGCCGGGGAAGTTCATGTCCCACCAGCCGGTGATGTTCAGGACCGCGAGATCCTCGGGGTGCTCGTACTCCCGCCGCTTCCAGAAATCGTCGCGGACGGGATGCTCCATCATCTCGTCCCACCAGGGCGAGGAGACTCCCGCCGCCCCGGGCACCGCCGCCAGGGGCAGGGTGTCGAAGTACGGCTGATGCTCGCTCAGCATGGTCAGGGGGTTGAGAAGCTGCCAGGATCGCGCGCCCATGGCGACCGCCCATTCCGCGGTGCCCACCAGCCAGCACCCGCCGAAGATCGGCTCGTTGCGCCACAACGACGAAGGCGGTGAGCAGAACGGCACGATCGCCTTCAGGTGCGGCGGCCGCCGGGACGCGGCGTACCACTGCGTCTGCCCGCCGTACGAGCCACCGCACATCCCCACGTTGCCATCGCACCATTCCTGCGCGGCGATCCATTCGACCGTGTCGTACCCGTCGTCGGCCTCGTCGGCCTGCGGGCGGAACACCCCGTCGGAGTTGAACCGCCCCCGGCAGTCGTTGAAGGCGGTGATGTACCCCCGCTGCGCGAGTTTCACGTACAGCTCGCCGTCCCGGCTGGAGACCTTGTCGTACGGCGTGCGTACCAGCACCACCGGCAGCGGGCCGGGAAGGTCGGGCCGGACCAGGTCCAGCGACAGTTCGACCCCGTCGCGCATCGGGACGCGCAAGCCGTGCACCACCCGGGTCGTCTCCGTCAGCACCGGCGACGTCTCGCTGTCATCAAAGAGCACCATGCCGAAAAGCTAGCCAGGTTCACCGGCGCGGCTTTGGGACGAGTGTCGAAAACTGCCGCGTCCGTCTTGAACAGATCGTCAACCCCTGATCTGGCGGGTGATCGACGGGTCGGTGATGGCGGTGTCGTGCGCGAGCAGGAACGCCTTGCTGAGGATGAGCGCCAGCCGCCCGTCCTCCTCGAAGGGCAGGAAGAGCCCGGCGTGGGGATCGACCCCGGCGACGATGCACAGGTAGGCGTCGTTGGGCTCCATGAGGATGTTCCCCGACCCCAGGTGGATCTTGTAGGTGCGCAGATCTCCCCGGACCACCAGGAACCGCCCGGCCACCGTGCACCGATCGGCGATGGCCGTCCGCCCGATGAGCCGCGCCAGCGCGTCCCTGCGCACCTCGGCCGAGGGCGTCAGCTCCGCGAACGAGCCCGTCTCCCAGTACTCCCGCAGCCGGTCGGGCCCGTGGCCGATCCACGTGGGGTCGGCCGCGATCGAGGTGACGGCCACGAACAGGTCGACGTCCCGCATGGCCTCGCTGAACACCAGCGCCGGGACCTCCGGCAACGGGGCCGCCCGCCAGGCGCCGCCGGTCAGCCGCTCGAAGCGGACCGTTTCGACACCGGCGTACTCATGCTCGTAGAGACCGTGATCCAGCACCGCCCGCCACAGGCCGCCCGCCATCACCCGCCGCGCCGTCCCTTCGTAGCCGCCGTCCCACGGCCCGAGGAAGTCGGCCTGCCAGCCGCGCTGCTTGAACAGCGCGTAGAGCCGCCGATAGTGCACCACGTGCCCGGCGAACCGGCCGGAGTGGGTCGCGGTCTCCTCCTCGGCGGGGGTGAGCAGGTAGACCTCGCGAAACGCCTGCTTGAACGGCTGACGCAGCTCCTTGTCCTGGACCGTCTCCCGCCAGGCCCGCACCTCCTCCACCCGCGCGCGGGCCGGATGCCACAGCCGCACCGGGACGTCCGGCACGCTCATCCCCAGCTCGCCGCGCCACACGCCGGGCTCGACCTCGAACTCCCAGATGAGCCGGTCGGTGATCGGCTGCCCCTCCAGCCGCCGGTACGGCGGAGCCGCCGCGCCGGCGGCGTACCCGGCCTCCAGCGCCCTGGCCAGGGTGGCCTGCTGCCGCTGGGTCTGCTTGGCCAGCTCGCGCAGCCGCTTGACCTCGCCGGGATGCTCCCGCCTGACCGCCGCCGGGACCGACTTCAGCTTCTTGTCTCCGTGCCACCACGACAGCTCGACCCCGTCGCCGACCTCGATCACCGCCGTGTGCTCGCCGACGGCCTGCCGTACGCGCCCGTCGGGCAGCCGGAACGCCACCTCCAGCCGGTTGGCCAGCGCGGGCTCGATGCGCTTGAACATGCGGTCGAGCTGCGTGGGCACGCCCGCGTGCCGGGTGGCGGCGCGGGCGGCGCGCAGCGCGGAGATCGCCTCGGGGGTCGGGTGCTCCTCGGTCGCGCGGGCGAGCTCGAACAGCAGCCCCTGGGAGGGCAGGGTCCTGGCCCGGGTGGGCGCCACCGCGATCCCGGGCAGCAGCTCGTCGAGCAGGGCGGGCAGCCAGGGCTCGTCCAGGTGGAGCGCCACCCGGGCGGCCCGGCCGAGGACCGCCTTCTCCGTGCCGGTGACCGCCTTCTCCGCCTGGTAGGCGAGCTCACCGGCGTGGATCGCGGCCACCCTGGCCGCGGCCGCCTCCAGGACGGTCCTGGCGACGTCGCGGTAGCCGGGCAGGCCGCTGAGCCACGCGGTCACGCCGTCCGGCCGGCGGTGCGGCTCGTAGTCCGCCCGGATGCGCACCGCCTCGGCGAACAACGCCCGGCCCTCGACGTCCCAGCCGAGCACCAGCGCCTGCTCGGCGGCCCAGATCGGCCCGTGCTCCGCGGCCAGGCGCGCGCCCACTTCGGCGTCCATGCCCGCGGCCCCTGCCGTGACGAGCACGTCGTAGGGTTCGCGCCCGGGCTCCCGCAGCAGGTGCGCGGTCAGCTCACGGGCCGCCGCGGCCAGCAGCTCCTGGTCCACCCCGGCCAGGCCGGTGCTCCACAGCGAGGTGACGGGCCAGTACGTGGGATCGTTCACAGTCCCGCGCAGGAGCTGGTCCAGACGCTGGGCGAGGGGGGATGGCCGCATGCCGATGATCTAAGCAGCAGCGGGCGACAGAATCGTCACGCCTGCTGGGTGACCACGCCTTCCGGGCCCGCGGCCAGCCGTACCGTGTCGCCCTCGGACAGCGGGTGCCGGGTGCCGGGCGGCAGTTCCGCGCCGTTGAGGAAGGTGCCGTTCGGGGTCGGCTCGGGGTCGATCCACGCCTGGCCGTCGGCGTCGAGTCCCAAGGTCGCGTGCTTGCGCGAGACGTTGCCGTGGGCGGCCAGGGCGGCGCCGAACGGCGACCAGGCGGGGTCGCGGCCCAGCCGTACGGGCGCGCTCGTGCACGGGGTGACGTCCCCGAAGGCGAAGCGCACCACGAGCACGCAGGGCGGGGCCTGCTCACCCGGGCCCGGGCCGGTCACGAGGTCGGAGCCGCACCTCCGGCACATCGTGGTCGGGCCCGGGTCCGGGCAGTTCAGGGGGCACCTCATCGCGCCTCCACCCGCAGGGTCACGGGGTCGCCGCCGTTGACGCCGAGGATCCGCAGCGTGCTCCCGGGTACGGCGTCGCGGTCGAACAGCTCGCGGGCCAGCGGGTTGATGAACGCCGACTCCAGCGCGTTGCCGATGCCCCTGCCGCCGTTCTCCGGGGAGAACGGGCACCGGGCGCGCAGGGCGTCGCGGGCCTGGGCGGTGAGCTCGACGCGGACGCGATGCTGCTCCTCCACCGCGCGGATGATGTTGTCGACCTGCGCGTCGAAGATCAGGGCGGCGACCTCGGGCGAGATGAAGTCGAAGACGACGATGTTGTCGCCGAACCTGTTGAGCAGCTCGGGCCGGTTGAGCCTGTCGGTGAAGTGCTCCTTGATGGTCTCCAGGACGATCGCGCGCACCTCCTCCTGCGCCATCGTCTCGTCCACGGTGCGGACCTTCCGCCGGGTCTCCGGATCCTCGCGGTAGATGCCGAGGTTGGAGGTGAAGACCAGCACGCACTCGGAGAAGTAGGTGGTCATGCCCTGGCCGTCGGTGAGCCGGCCGTCCTCCAGGATCTGCAGGAACTTGTCGAGGACCAGCGGGTGGGCCTTCTCGATCTCGTCGAACAGGATGACCCGGAACGGCATCCTGCGCACCGCGCTGGTCAGCTCGCCGCCCGCCTCGAAGCCGACGTAGCCGGGCGGGGCGCCGATCAGCCGGTCGGCGGCGTGCTCGGCGGCGAACTCGCTCATGTCGAAGCGCAGGAACGAGTCGGCCTCCCCGAACACCAGCGCGGCCACGGCCTTGGCCAGTTCGGTCTTGCCCACTCCCGTGGGCCCGGCGAAGAACAGGATGCCGCGGGGCCGGGTTCCCGGCGAGGTGGCCTGGGCGCCGGACAGGCCGAGCGCGGCGCGTTTGAGGATGTCGAGGGTCTTGAGCACCGCCCGGCGCTGGCCCTTGACCCGGTCGTGCAGCCAGCTCTCGCCCTCCTGGATGCGTTTGCGCAGCTCGCCGCGGCGCCAGAGGTTGTCCTCGATGCCCAGTTTGTAGATGCGCACGGCGTCGGGCAGTTCCACGGCGCCCATGCCGCGGTCCCACGCCAGCCGGACGATCTCGTGCAGGTCCCTGGTGCGCATGCCGTCGGTCTGGCGGGCGAACGCCTCCAGGGCGCGGGCGCCGTCGGAGTCCTTGGGCGGATCCACCAGGCCGAACTCCCTGGCGAGCATCCGGGCGGCCTTGGTGCGCTCGTCCAGGCCGGGGAACGGCACGCCGATCGGCCGGACCCGCGCCCCCGAGGCCATCAGCCAGGCCGGCAGGTCGCGTTCGCCGTCCACCAGCCAGATCAGCGGGTTGAACAGCGCCGCCTGCCGCTCCGGCGGCCCGCCCAGCCGCGGGGTGGCGGTCTCGGCGAGCTTGAGCGCGTAACGGAACAGGTCGTGCTCGTCCTGGCTGAGGTGGGCGGGCGAGACCACCAGGCGGGAGGCGAAGTCGAGGACCAGCGCCAGCCGTGCCGAACCCGCCTGGGTCACGGCGGCCAGTTGCGCCATCAGCCTGTCCATGGACGGCGCCGAGCCCAGCACGCCCGACCCGAGCGCGTGGGCGGCGGCGCCCTTCTCGGCCTCGGCGTGCAGGGAGAAGCCGGTCACGGGGTCGTAGCGGACCAGCGCCAGATAGCCGTCGGGCCGCAGCGCCTCCCACAGGACGTCCACGAGCGGGAGCGAGATCGGCCCCGGCGGAACGAGGAAACGGTCGCGCACGTTGCCGTGCAGGATGTACTGGGCGTGGACGGACAGCGTGCCCTGCAGTTCCCTGGCGAACGGCGGCCAGTCCGTCAGCCGCTTCGACCAGCCGTTCACGAGCGCTCCCGGTAGATCGGGCCCTCGTGGCGGCGGGTGGCCCCGGCGGCCGGGGCCGCGACCTCGACCGCGGCGTCCACGGAGATCTCCGGACGGCTGTGCTCGGCGGGCAGGCGCGCGGCCATGCCGTCGAAGTACCGGGCGAAGTCCGCGCACCGCTCGCGGTCCTGGCGGCGGCCGTCGGCTCCGGCCGGCGGCGCCGTCCTGACCACGTGGCCGCGCACCATGCGGTCGCCGACGTCGACGGTGGCGTGGTGGCCGCTCCAGTCGTCCCTGGTCAGGGTGAGGACCTGCGCGTCACCGGCGACGTCCCAGCCCATGTCCCGCATGAGCGCGGCCACGGTCTCGCGCAGGTACATCTGCTGGGCGCGGCACAACGCCTCGCGGTTCAGCTCCTCGGCCCGGCCGCGCAGGTCGTCGTCGAGGGGCGCGTCACCGGCGACGACGGCGTTCAGCCGCTCGAGCACGCGCGCCGCGCCGCCGTCCCCCGCGTCGGGCAGGCCGGTCGCGTGGAAGGACTGCAGGTACGCGCCGGCGCACACCGCGTCCTCGCGGCGGCGGCGGGCCGCCGCGTTGGCGTCGTGCACCTGCCGGACGAGCTGGTCGAGCCCGGCGCGCTCCGCCTGCACGGAGGTGGCCATGCGGATGCCCGCCGCCGTCTCCAGGATCCGCGCGTAGTCCTCCGCGCTCACCTCGTGGCTCAGTTTGGCGAGCTGGGTGTCGAGCTTGTCGGCCACCCCGCCGGGCGCCGCCGGCGCCGACCTGGGCGTCGTGAGCCTGGCCCTGGCCAGCGCCTGAGCCACGGTGACCAGCGGCGCGGACGTGCCGCCGAGCTTGCCGGCCAGTCTGCGGCAGGCCGCGCCCGCCGTATGACTGCTCAGTACGGCCAGCGCCTGGTCGAGCCGGGCGGTGGTGTCCGCGCACCAGGCGCCGATCGTGGCCAGGTCGGCGCCGGCCACCGTCAGCGGCTCGGGCAGGGCCAGCGCGATCGACATCTTGCCGGCCGCCGCGCGCAGCGCCGCGATGCGCGCGTTGTGCTTCACGACCAGCGCCGCCGCGTCCCGCCACTGGTCGGCGGCGCGGCGTTCGTCGGCCAGCCGGGCCAGCTCCGCCTCCATCGTGTCGCCGAGCACGGCGGCGCCCTCGGCCGCCAGCTCGGCGCCCCGGGACGCGGCCCGCGCGATCAGCAGGGCCGCTCCCCCGATCGCCAGCACACCCACCGCCACCGGCAGCACCGCCGGAACCGCGACCACCGCCATCGCACCCGCGCTCATGTCCGTTCCCCTTCGTCGTCTTCCTGCTGTTCCCGTCGTGCCTGCGCGAGCTGTACGGCCCGCTCCTCCTCGTCGGCGGCCCAGCGCCGCCAGCGGGCCGCCGCCCAGATCGCCTGGGCGGCGACCGTGCCGATGGGCAGCGCCGGAGGCAGCAGAGCCGTCGCCGCCACCACGGCCGCGAACCCCGCCCCCACGAGCACGAGGCCCATCCACGCGGCGCCGCGGATCGGCCGGGCCGCCGCCCTGGCCAGCCGTACGACGCCGCCGATCAGCGAGTACGCCGGGTGGTACGGCCCGCCGACGCCGGCGGCCAGGGCCAGTTCCATCCCGATCACCGGGGCGATCGCCAGGATCGCGCAGACCCAGGCGAGATCGACCATGGCCGTCGTGGCGATCGGGATCAGGTCGCTCACCACGATCAGCCACACCCAGAGCGCCCCCACCAGGCAGCAGCCCGCGACGGCCCAGCCCAGCGCCAGCGGCCGGTCCTGCTCGCGGTACCACAGGTGCGCGTCCTCCTGCCGCAGCAGCCAGGCCCGGCGGGCGCGCGCCGCGTGCAGGTCGGCGGCCTCGGCGCGGGCGGCGGCCTCCAGCAGCAGGGCGCACAGCCGGTCGAGCGGCCCGGCCCGCGCGTCGGCGAGCTCGGTGAACCACGGCACCTCTTCAGGCAGGTCGGCGCGCACCTCCTCGGCCGCCTGGCGCAGGGCCGCGGCGGCGGTCTCCGGGCTGGTGGCCAGCGCCAGGAGGTTCGGCAGCAGGACCCGGGGCTCGATCCCGTCCAGGGCCGGGGCCAGCTCCGGGCGGGTGGCGCGGACCCGGGCGGCGACGGCCTGCCAGTCGGCGTGCAGGTTCCGCCATCGGGCGTCGGCCTCGGCCAGCCCGCCGCCGAGGGGCGCGTGGGCCAGGTCCGGCAGCAGCCGGTGGTTCCACAGCTGGAGGATCAGGTCGGGGACGTTGCCCGGGATGTCGCCGAGCGCCTTGCGGGCCAGTTCGGTGAGCCGGTCGAGGCTGAGCACCTCGTTGCGGTAGACGGCGGGCAGCGTGGGATCCAGCCAGCGCACCAGGCGCAGCAGCTTGACGTCGGGTGGCAGCTCCGTCTCCACGAGCGCGAACAGCTCCGCCGGGTCGCCGCCCACCTGGGAGATCCAGGCACGCAGGTCCCGCCAGGGCGGTGCCGTACCCGTGGGGGTGAAGTAGTGCGCCGCCGCGCTCTCCCACTCCGCGGCCAGCAGCTGGGCGAGCTGCATGCGGCCGGTGACCGTTCTGCCCTGGTGGTCGTACGGCTCGAACTGGGGCTCCTCGACGCCGGAGGCGATGACCGGCGGGGACTCGCCGCGCAGCCACGCCGCCACCTGGCCGGCGCCCCAGCGGTCGGCCGGGTCCTTGGTGAGCAGGCCGCGCAGCAGGAGCCGCACGCGCTCGTCGTCCACCCCCGTGAGGTCGACGTCGCGGGTGGCCAGCTGCAGCATCACCACTTCGGCGTCCAGCAGGTGGCTGTAGGGGTGCCGTCCGGCGCTCAGCTCGAGCAGCGTCATGCCCAGGGCCCACCAGTCGACGGTGGGCGAGATCATCCGGCCGATGAGCTGCTCGGGCGCCATGTAGATCAACGTGCCGTGCCGGCTCTCACGGATCTCGGTGCCGTCGATCGCCCGGCTGATGCCGAAGTCGATGACGGCCAGGTCCAGCGGCTCGCGGGAGCGCAGCAGCAGGTTGCCCGGCTTCAGGTCGCGGTGCGGGACGCCCGCGCCGTGCAGCGCGCCCAGCGCCTGCGCCGCCTGGCGGGCGATCTCGGTCACCGTCGCGGGAGGCAGTCCCGCGGGCGGGTCGCCTTCGCCGAGGAGGACCAGCAGGTCGCCGCCGGCCAGGTGCTCCATCAGCTCGTACGCGCGCTCGGCGACCGCCCCCCGCTCGAACACCTCCACCAGGTGCGGCACGCCCACCAGCCCGGCCAGCGCCGCGGACGCGGCCGGGTCGGGCCCGTGCCCGGCCCGGTAGATCTTGAGGATGCGCTCACGGCCCTCCTCGTCGGTGACCAGGAAGAGCTGCGCCTCGGCGCCGCCGGGCAGCTCCCTGACCAGGTTCAGCCGGCCGGTGAAGGCGCGCGGGAGCCTGCCGGGGCCCCAGTCGTCCTCTGCGGGCGGCTCGCGGCCCGGGTCGAGGGTGGTCGGCGGGGGCACACGCCCTGGATCGAGTTCGGTGGGCGGTGGACGGCTCATCATTCCGATTCCCCGCATTCCATGAATTCCGCCATTTATATGGAACGGCGACTCCCCCATTCCACAAAACAAGCCGCAGATCTGGAATATCACCTCCTATCCCGTCAACCTAGCTGGAGTATGACATAGTTTTTCTATTGTCCCCAGAAAACGTCAATGGCTGGATAAGTCGATAAGGAGCAACGCCATGAAGGCGGTGGACGACACACCGGAGGAGCCGTCCGAGCGCCAGCGCCGGGCGGCCATGCGGGAGGGCAAGCGAGCCTCGCGCCGCATCTGGATGCAGGCCCAGGCCCAGCACAAGCTGATCACCGCGCCGATGACGGCCGCGATGGCCAGCGCGCTGGGCGCGACCTTCGTGCACGAGAGGCAGGAACGTTCCAGAGCCGAGTCCAACGCGATGCAGAAGCGGCTGCTCGACGAGAACGCGGGCCTCATCAGGGCGATCTGCCGCGAGGCCAGCGAGGTGCTGCGCGAGCACGAGGCGAACGGCACCGTCACGCCCAGGACCCGCGTCGCCTTCGTCGACCTGATCGCGCGATGGCGGGTCGGCGTGGCCGCGTGCCGGCACGAGCTGCTGTCCCGGCACGGCCAGGCCGGGCAGCTGGTGGCCTGGTACTGGGAAGGCGTGCTGCGCCGCCGGGTCCGGCGCAGGAGCAAGGGCGGGCTGACCGTCGGATCCGTGCCCGTGCTCGATCACGAGCCGGTGTGGGACACGCCCGACGAGCTGCTGTTCACCCACCTGCAGGGCGCCGCCGGCGTGGTGCGGCGCGCGCTGGAGATCGTCGCATAGTCAGGAGCACGGACATGCCCCCCTTCCACCGGCTCATGGCATCCTTCGCGGCGACCGTCGTGCTCGGCGCCGGGCTCACCGCCTGCGCCGAGGAACGGCTGGCCGGAGTCTGCGACGTCGTCCTGGACGGCTCCGGCTCGGCCAAGCCGGTGACCGGCTTCGACGCCGGGCAGCGGATCAAACAGGAGCTGCCGAGGCTGCTCAACGAGGCGGGCTGCAGGAGCGTGACGTTCGAGCAGATCACCGGCTCGTCCCGTGCGGCCTACTGCCGGGTCAAGAACCTGGACATCGACCCCGACGTCTCCGGCAACGTCGACCGGGACTCGCTGCGGGCCGCCCGGCAGGACGCCGCGGTCAAACGCGCCGACGACCTGCTCGGCTGCGTGCGCACCGACGCCCGGGAGGTCCAGGGGTCCGACGTCCTCGGCGGCCTCTGGCGGGCCGTGGAGGAGCGCCCCGCCCGCGAGGTCCCCTACCACCTGATCGTGTTCAGCGATTTCCTGGCCACCGATCCGAAGGGCAGCACGCACGGGCTGAACCTTTACACAGCGGATTTGACCACCCCGGACAAAAGGCGTGCCCTTATCGAGCAGCTCGCCGCGGGCGGCCGCATTCCCGACCTTTCCGGAGTACAACTCGTCACGATCGGATACGGCATGCTCCAGAGCGCGGACCCGGCGAAATTCGCGGGATTCGACGCCTTCTGGACCGAGCTTCTGAAAGACAAGGCCAAGTGCGCTGTCCCGCCGAAAAAAGTCTGATCGGAGGATTACGGGCATGACCCATCCGCAGCCCCCCGGGACCGAACCCTCCGGGACCGGGCCGGTCGGCTACGACGGCACCGGTGTGATCGAGCGGGCCTACCAGCAGGGCGTGTCCGACGCGCACTCCGGCATCCTGGACAACTGGTCCTTCACGGCGCTGCCACCCCACGTGAGCTACCTGAAGGCCGAGGAGAAACGGGTGCTGGACGGGCTGCCCAGCGACGACCGGACGCGGATGGAGGCGGTACGAGGACGCCTGGCCGGCCTCGCCGCCGAACAGGCCGTGACCACCACCCGGGTCACGGAACTCGAGACCAGGCACGACAGAGCCGAGGAGGACGTCGGCGGCATCCGGACGCGGATCGACAGGATGGCCCAGGACGACGAGCGCAGGCGCCGGCGCAGGCTGCGGCACGAGGGCGACGCCCCCGAGGAGCAGCCGGGCGGCATGGACGTGACCGGGCCGGAGACGACCAGATGGGAGGGGCCCTACACCTCCCCGCCGCTGCCCCAGTGGCTCAAGCTGACGATCCTGGCCGCGCTCGTCGCCATCGACGTGCCGATCCAGTGGGTCATCTTCGACTACTTCCACGGCAACGAGGTGAGCGAGCAGGTGCTCGCCGGGATCTTCGCCGTGTCGGTGGCCTCGATCATGGTGTTGCTGCCCCACCTCGCCGGCTACCTCTACCGGGGCCGCCACGCCACCGGCGAGGAGCGCCCGGTGATCCTGACCGCGCTGATCCTGCTCCTGCCCTGCCTCTACCTGGCCGCCATGCTCGGCTACCTGCGGGCCAGGGTGCTGCTCGTGCCGCCCAAGGTCGCCGACGAGAACAACCGGCTCGTCCCGCAGGAAGGCGTGGAGAGCGCCGCCGAGCCGCTGCACGCCAGCGACTTCAGCATCATCGCGCTGTTCGTCATGCTGCTGTTCATCACCGCCGGGATCTCCTTCCTCCTCGGGACGGCCCGCTTCCACCCGCTGCGGACGGCCTACGAAGGCGCCACCGGCCACCGCGACCAGATGTCCGCCCAGCTCGTCGCCGCCCGCGGCCACCTGGAGACCCTCACGGTCCAGCGCACCGAACTGGAGGCCGCCCGCGACCGCCTGGAGACCTCCGCGCAGCAACGGCTGACCGACGACCGGAACGCCGTCCAGCAGACCTTCAAGGCCGCCCGCGTCCGCTACCTGGACGGCGTCGCCGCCGGCCTGGCCGACCCGAAGGCCACCGAAGCCATAGCCGCCCTCATCGAGACGATGGAATGACCACCACCCTGCGCGTGAACCGCGTCCACAGCCCCGTCACCACCCTCGGCTACGGCCGCCGCCTCGGCATCTGGACCCAGGGATGCCCGCTGGCCTGCCCCGGCTGCATGTCCCGCGACACCTGGGACCCCGCGGCCGGAGCCGAGGTGCCCGTCGACCGGCTCGCCGCCCTCTGGCGCGAAGCCGTGCGCGGCGGCGCCGACGGGCTGACCATCAGCGGCGGCGAGCCGCTCACGCAGCCCGAGGGGCTCGCCGCTCTCCTCACCGCCGCCCACGAGATCAGATCGGGTACGGCCCGCGAACTCGACCTGCTCGTCTTCACCGGATACGAGGAATCCGAGCTGGACGACGCCCAGCGGGCGGCCGTCCGGCACGCGGACGTACTGATCACCGGCCGCTACGAGGCCGGGCGGCCGACCGGCCTGATCTGGCGGGGCTCGGCCGGCCAGCACATGCTGCTCCGCACCGAACTGGCCGAACGCCGCTACCAGCCGTTCGTCGGCCACACGCCGGACAGCTCCCCCATGCAGGTGGCGGCCGACGAGCACGGCGTCTGGCTGATCGGCGTCCCCGCGAGCGGCACCCTGCCCAGGCTGGAACGCGCCCTGAGGACCCGCGGCGTGGAACTCGGCCCCACAAGCTGGCGCCCGGACCGGAGACCGTGACCCCGGTCCCGGCAGGAGACCTCGGCCGTGGTCATCTGCGGGCGGCCAGGACCGCCTGGGCCTCCGCGCAGTACACGCTGTTCTCCGGGAACCAGGCCAGCCGGGCGCGCAGGGCGCGGCGGGCGGCGGCCAGCGCGTCCACCGTGTCCGTCTCGGCCAGGACGCGGGCCAGGGTCAGCGCGGCCAGGCCCGGATCCACGCCGCCCGGCCAGGCTTCGTGTCCCGTGCGGTGGAGTTCGCCGGCCAACCGGGCCTCGACCTCCGCCTCGGCCTGCCGGCCTGCCGCGAGCAGCGCCTGGGACCGCAGCAACCGCGCCTGCAACAGACGCGGCTCCCGCCGTACCTGCCGACCGGCGATGAAGGCGGCGGTCATGCGCACCACGCGGTCGGCCGAGGTTCCGGTACGGCTCAGCTGCGCCTTCCCCAGGACGCCCCGGGCCTCCCAGGTGCGCAGGTCGTCGTGGCCCCAGACGCGGCCGCGGTGCTCGATCTCCGCCTCGCTCAGCTCGATCGCCTCCGCCAGGTCGCCGGCCGCGCTGTCCTTCACGCCGAGATCCAGGTGGCCGAGGCGGGCCCGTTCGCCCAGCGCCGCGGCGAGGTCGAGCCGGGCCACGCCGGTCCAGTAGGCGTGGGCGCCCAGGCCCTGTTCCCGGCGGTGCAGTTCGCCACGCTGATGGCGGACGGCCTGGTCCAGGTCGGCAGGCTCGCCACGGCGGCCGAGCCACCTGCCGTACCTGGAGATGATCTCCAGGCGGGCCGGATCGTCGAGGTCGAGGACGGCGTCCGCGCTCCGGACCAGCCGCGCCCACACCCGCACCGACTCGGCCACCGGACGGGCACGGCTGGCGTGGGTCTCGGACTTGCAGGCGATGAGCAGGGTGACCGGATCCGCCTCGCCGAGTTCGGCCTCGGCACGCCGGTGCAGATCAGCCAGCCCTCGCGGCCGCCCGGTCATCATGGTCAGCATCTGCGCCCGCAGCTCGGCCGCCACCGCCTTCTTCCGCTCGGCGTTCTTCCGCCCGGCCTCCGCACCGGGCCACCGGCCTGGCTGCGCGGGTGTCCCATCGGGGCGCCGGCCCGTCGTCCCGTCGGGCCGCCGGCCTGGTTGCGTGTCCGTCCGCCGATCCAGAGTGCCGTCCGACCGGTGGCCCGGTTTCGCGTCGGGCCGCCGGTGCGGCGTCATGCCGGGCTGTCCGCTTGGGGTCACGTCACGCCGCCGACGAGCCGGCGCGGCCGGATCCGCCCAGCAGCAGTTCGCCGGCGCTTCTCAGCATCTTGCCGATCTCCATGAGCCTCTCGTCGCTGATGTCCGGGTTGCTCAGCACGTTCTCGACGGCCTCGGCGAGGCGGGCCTGTGCCGCCGCGCTGCCGGCCGGTCGCAGCAGGTCGTCCAGTTCGCGTTCCGCGCTGTCGGCCGCCGCCTCGGGTGGCAGCCCGGGGGCGGCGGCGACGGCTTTCAGGAGGCGCGCGAGCGGGTCGTACACGTTCTCGGGCGAAGGGCCGCCGCCCAGGACGATGGCGAAGTCCTCCACCGCGCAGATCGGCGGCCGCCAGTCGAGCGCGTGCATGAGGTCGCGCTGCCCGGCGGCGAAGTCGGCCAGGACGATCACGAGCGAGCGGCAGGCCCGGTCGCGGTCCTGGCCGCTGATCGCGCGCAGCCAGCCGGTGCGGTGCTGCCAGTAGGCCCACACCGCGGTCTCGTGCCCCAGCCAGGCGGCCACGCTGGGGGTGGGATAGCGCTCGGCCAGGGAGGGCAGCGCCGCCCGGTAGCGCGCCAGCAGGGTGTGCTGCGCCTTGGGCCCGGCCACGGTGTAGAAGGTGCTCGTCGGACCGCCGGCCCTGGCCACCAGGGCTCTGCCGTCGGGGTGGCCATCGGCTTCCGCGGTGCACGTGAGGAAGGCTCGGTAGTAGATCTGGGAGGTGTTCCAGTGACGCCGTCGTCGCTCGCCGTCCACCCACCAGCGGGTGGCGACGCTGGAACGTAACGCGTGGATCATGTCCGCCATGACGCCGAACCGTTCTTTAGCTAGCTAAAGTTTTTCATCGCGTATAGCTGAAGGCCACTGTACTACAAAGCCGGGCGAAGCCATTGATACTTCATCAGCATGAATGTCTGCGACATCTGCCATAAGTCGCTGCGCCGCGGGCCAGCGCCGGGTGAGCGCCGACCAGCGCCCGAGCAGATCCCGCCACAGCCGCGCGGGTAACGCGTGCCCGTCTCCGACCGGCGAGGGGCCGTGGCCTGCCGATGCGGGGCCGTGTCCGGCCAGCAGGCGGAGCGGGCCGGTCACATAGGTGGCGGCCAGCCGGGGGAGGTGGGCGAGGTCGGGCGACCGGTGGCCGGCGGCCCGCCGTACCGTGCGCCCGGCCTGGCGCAGCGGACCGGGGAAGCCCGGCAGGCGGCCGATCCGCTCGGCCAGGCCGTCCCGCAGGCAGGCGGCGACCTGGACGTCGCCGCGTTCCAGGCTCTCCAGGAGCGCGACCAGTTCCACCGCCATGGCGTAGGACTCGGCGGCCAGCAGCCCGTGCCCGAACTCGACCGGCCCCTCGCCCGCCAGGGCCAGGTGGTCGAGATGGGCGCCGTCGTGGATGCCCCGCCAGACCCGCCGGACCGGCTCGGGCCCCTGCCGCGGCACGTCGACCAGCACCGCGGGGTGACCGGGCAGGCGGATCCAGGTACGCCGGACCAGCCCCGCGAAGCGCTCCCCCGCGACCACCCGATGCCCCCTCCGGGCGGACGGCCGATACCGCTCACCCCACCGCAGCTGCGCCCGCGCCCGATCGGGAACCGGCACGAACCCATCCCGAGACCATGAGAAGCCGCCGGCCGCCGCACACCCAGACGGCAGCGCGTCGCAGAAGGCGGCCAGGGCCGCGCAGGCCCGCCAGGTGTCCTCCCCGACCGGAGGAACGGGCCCCGGCGGGCCGGCGTCCGGGTAGAACCCGGGCACCGGACCGGCCATCGCGCGCAGGGCACTCAGCCGCTCGGCAGCAGGACCGCCATGCCGTACGGCACCGGCCGCCACGACCTCGTCGAGCCCGGCGAAGGCGGCGGGTTCGCCCAGCACCGCGCAGGCCAGGGCCACCTCGGCCCAGCCGTACACGGTCCAGGCGGCGGCCTCGGCGCCGACCGCGGGAACCTCGGCGGCGGCGCGCGCCGCCTCCACGGCCCAGCAGCGAGCGGCGGCACCCGCGGCGCCGGCGGCCCAGCCTCCGGCGGCGGCAACGGCCCAGCGCCCGGCCGCACCCACCGCGCCCACCGCCCAGCGGCGAGCGGCGCCACCCACCGTCCCGGCCTCCCAGCCACCCATCACCCAGCGGCGGGCCGCGCCACTCACCGTCCCGGCGTCTCTGCCGCCCGCGGTCCGGCGGCGGGCGGTGTTCACGATGCCCACAGCCGTACCCGGAGCAGCAGCCGGCGCGGGTCGCGGAACCAGGCTCGGGCGTGCATCGTCCGGTGGTTGTCGATGATGATCACGTCGCCGGGCCGGTGGTCCACGGTGACCGTCTGCGGCAGCACCTTGAGCAGGCGGGCGAACCACGCGGCCACCCGGCGCTGCTCGCAGGTGAGACCGGCCAGGTTGTCGGCCCGCCAGCGGATGGTCCCGTCGCCGGGCAGGACGGCCGCGGGCGGTGAGAGGCCGGCCACGGCGCCGCCGAACACCTCGGGGACCCGCCAGCGCCACTGCGGCGTGGCGAGCGTGTCCAGGAGGCGGGCGCCGAGGGGGTGTTTGCGGAGTTCCGCGGCCACGGCGGTGGCGCCGAGCAGCAGGGTCCGCCCGCCGTCGGCCGCGGGGCGGACGACGAACATGCAGATGACGGGCTCGGGGTCGGGCCGGTAGGCGGCGTCGGTGTGGAAGCCGGCCGCGCCGGCGCGCTCGGACAGGGTGGCGGCCGGGTCGGTACGGGAGGGCCGGACGGGCCAGATCTCGCGGCCGCCGTCCCGGCTGGACGGCACGCCGAAGTGGCCGGCCAGGCCGAGCACCGCCGCCGAGTCGATCTTGTCACCGTCGGCGAAGCGCCGTCCCGTTCTGAGCACCGCCCATCCCTGCCGGGCGAGATCGTGCTTGGCGCCGTGGATGTTCATGGGAAACCCCCTTAGCTCCTGTGATTCCAGGCAACCAGCGGGGCCGTCCGCGATCCGGTCGCATTCCGGTCGAAAGCCGGGCGACACATCAATTTATAGTTAAGTAGATTCTCTTCCCTTAAATTGACAATAGTCAGATATAGTGGATTTCATGATGCCGTCTGAGGTGTCGTCCGGCCAGGCGCAAGAACGCCGGCTCGCGGCGATCGCGACCGCCGCGGCGGAGGCTTTCCGGCAGACCGCCTACCACCAGGTGCGGGCCGAGGACGTGGCCGAGAGGGTCCGCCTGCCCAGGAAGGGCGAGCGGGGCGGGGCGCGCAGCGCGGTGTGGCTCTACAACGAGGTGCGCAGCCGCCGGGTCATGGTGGCGCTGGCGCTCCAGCACGCGTTCGAGGAGTTCGCCGCCGCCGACCCCGAACCCGAGCCGCCGGAGACGGTCATCGAGGCCGAGGCCATGGTCGCCGCCGCGCTCATGCGGATCGCCGCCTTCCACCAGACGGAGCGGTTCCTCGTGGGCCAGGTCAGGCTCGGCATCGGCGACATCTCCACCTCCGAGAAGCGCCCGGCC
The DNA here is from genome assembly GCF_009760925.1 of Nonomuraea typhae. Lineage (GTDB taxonomy): Bacteria > Actinomycetota > Actinomycetes > Streptosporangiales > Streptosporangiaceae > Nonomuraea > Nonomuraea typhae. The sequence continues at coordinate 567,543 of NZ_VRLV01000004.1, read as the reverse complement.
ACCCAGCAGAGCCCGCCCGAGTGGCCGGACGGCCCCTATGGGCGGGCGGCGGAGTCGGGCTGGGACGGCAGGGTGACCGCCTACGCGCGCTACCTCGCCTCCCGGATCGCGGTGGCGATCTCCTCGGTGGCCGCCGCCCCGGAGAGCTGGGCCGTCGACAGCGCGGAACGGCTGTCCGAGGTGGCCTTCCGCGTGATGGCGGACGACACGGGCGCGGCGATCGAACGGCAGGCCGAGGCGCTGGCCGCGTACTGGTTCGAGCGTGACGTGGTACCGCTCACCGGGGAGTGGGTGAGCAGGCTGCGCACCGCTGAGCGGGCGGCCGCGCTGGCCGTACGCGACCACGCGGGGGGACGGGTCACGTCGGGCTCGCTCAAGCAGGTCCTGCACGTCCTCAACGAGGGCACGCCCCTGACGGCGCGCTCGATCCAGGTGGCCGCGGAGCTGACCGAGCTCCTCGAGAGCTCGGCGGAGGAGGGCCGGCCGGACGACGACGTGCGCCTGCTGTGCGACGTCACCAGCCGCCACGGCCTGTTGCTGCTGCGGCTCGGCGATCCGGCGGGGGCGATCGCGCGGCTGGAGCATTCGCGCGAGGTGGCCGCCCGCCTGCCCGACCGCGACGAGACCACCTCCTACGCGGCCCGCGCGGACCACAACATCGCCGACGCGCTGATCGCCCTGGGACGGACGACGGAGGGCGTCGAGCTGCTGGCAGCGGTCGAGGCGACCCGGACCAGGCGCCGTCCCGGTGAAGGGGCGGAGGCGCAGTGGCGCAGGCTGACGCTCACCCAACAGGCCGCCGCCAGGGCGGCCACCAGGGCCGGACGGGTGGGCCAGGGGGTGACGCGCGCCGAGGACGTGCTGCGCGACCGGGTCAAGAGGCTCGGCCCCGGTGACGTCAACACCGCCTCCGCGCGGGTCACGCTGGCCGAGGCGCTGGCCGCGGCGGGCGACCCGATCCACGCGCGCCGGCACCTGCTCGAGGCCATGAGCCTCCGCGCGCAGTACCTGCCCGCCGACGGCTACTGGCGCCAGTACGACAACGTACGGCTGGCCGAGATCGAGCTGGCCGCCGGCTTCCCCGTCCTGGCGGTCGTCACGCTGGCCGGGGCGGCGGTCAGCACGCCGTGGTTCGGCAGCCGGGTCTCCGGGCGGCTGTGGGAGGAGGGGGCGATCGTCCGCGCCGAGGCGCTGGTGGCCTGCGGGGAGGCGGGGACGGCCCTCGGCCTGCTGGACGAGCTGCCCCCCGGCGATCGCGGGGCGGGACGGGCCAGGGCCGCGGCTCTGCTGGCGCTCGGGCGCCCGGAGGAGGCCGCCGACGTCCTGGCGCGCGTGGCCGCGGCCGAGCGCGCGCTGGGCGACGACTTCCCCGGCCAGGCGCGCACGTTCCTGCTGGCCGCCCGTACGGCCGACGCGCTGGGCCGGACCGCCGCGAGCGAGGAGTCCGCCGCCGCGCTGCAGGCGCTGGCCGGGACCCGCCTGGACGAGCACCACCCGGCGGTGCTGGCCGGACGGCTGGACACCGCGGCGCGGCGGGCGGCGACCGGCGCGATCGGCGAGGCGGCGGAGCTGCTGGAGCCGCTGCTGTCCCGCATCCCCCTCGACCACGCCCGCCCCGCACTGGCCGAGGGCAACCCGCTGCTGACCGAGGCCCGCGTGCTGGCCACCCGGCTGGGCGCCCCGGTGCCGGCCGCCTCCACCGCACAGCTCTGGGAAGACATCTGACGGAGGGCCCCGCCCATGAGCGTTTCGCCCGATTACGACGAGCTCCGCGATGAGCTGGGCGGCTCGCTGCCCGCCGATCCCGTCGATCGCGCCGCGCTGGCCACGGTCGCGGGTGACTGCGGTACGGCGTTGCGGCTGCTGGAGCAGGCGGGAGAAGGCCGGGGCCCCGGCGACCCGGCACTGGTCCGCGCGCTGGCCTGGACCAGGCTGGCCAGGACCGGCAGGTACGCGATGTGGCCCGACGGCTGCGGGGTGATCACGCCCGAGATGGAGGCGATCGAGCCGCAGATGGAGGCCGCGGAACGCGACAACCGGCGTTTCCTCGCGGCGAGCGCGCCCGTGGACAGCTTGGAGCTGCGCCTGGAGACGGTGGTGGTGAAGGACGTGCTGGCCGCGACCCCGGGCGCCCAGGCGGCGTTACGCTCGGCCGCCTTCACGGGCACGGGCCAGGACGCGATGGCCGGGAAGCTCGGTCTGCTGGCCGGGAAGCTGCTGCAGTACTACGACCTGCTGAAGAAGGACGCCCGGCACGACTGGACGACCGCGCTGATCGCCCGCTGCCTGGCGACGCTGTACCACGAGGCCGGTGACCTCGACACGGCCACGGCCAAGCTGGTGGACGCCCAGGAACGCAGCTACCGGATCGGCGACGCCTACGGCGTGGCCGCCACGCTCGTCAGGTTCGGCGACTGGGCGGCGGCGCCGCGTACTTCTCCTCTGCTCCTGGACCTCCTTCCGATGATCACCCTGGGCGCGGACACGGACCGGGCCCACGAGGAGGCCCACGTGCTCGAGCCCGACCTCGAGGCGGCCGAGGCGGTGTACGCGGAGGCCGAGCGGGTGCTGCGCACGCAGGACGCGGACGTGCCCCTGCGCCCCCGGGCGGCGCTCGCGCTGCGGCGCGCGTTCCTGAGCCGCCGCGCGGGCGAGCACGAGCGGGCCGCGACGCTCGCCGGGCAGGCCGAGCGCATGGCCTCGGCCGCCGGGGACCAGCGCCTGCGCTGGACCGCCCGGGTGCACCGGGCGCTGGCGGACCTGGCCGCCGGCGCCTCGCCCGAGCTGGACTCGACCGCCCGCGACCTGGCGGCGTGGGCCCGCGGGCCGGGCAGCATGAGCATCGGCGAAGGGCTCGGCGCGTTGTGCTCGCAGGCCGGGCACCAGGCGGGGGCCGCGGGCCGGTACGAGCAGGCCGTCGGCTGTCACCGGCTGGCGAGCGTGATCCACGAGTCGCTCGGCCTGCGGGGGTCGCGGGCGCAGGCGCTGACCGACCTGGGCGCGCTGCGCTACCGGGCAGGGGACCTCAGCGCCGCCCGGGCCGAGTACGAGCAGGCCGCCCTGCTGTGGGAGCGGCCGGCGCAGGAGCCGGAGGCGCTCAGGCTGTGGACGTGCGTCCGGCTGACCGCGCTCCTGGCGCTGCACGTGCACCCCCTCGACGTGCAGCGCAACGATCCGGACGCGGTCGAGCGCACGGCCGCCCGGATCCGGCGGGCGCTCGGGGAGCTGCGGCACGTCCCGGACGAGGAGGGCGTCGAGGCGGTCCTGGAGACGTCGCGCGCGGCGGAGCGCCTGGTCGCGGGCCTGCCCGACACCGGGCCCGTGGACCGGGACCTCGTCTTCGCCACCTGGTACCACCGCCGTGCCGCGCAGGACGTCCTGGCCTGGAGCGACGTGCTGGCCCCGTCGCTGCGCGGCCGGTCCGCCCTCGTGGCGGGCACGCCCGCGGACGGGCACTTCGCCCGCGCGGCCGAGGCGGCCCGCCGCGCGCCCGCGGGGCAGCGTGAGCACCTGCTGTCCTATGTGTACGGCGAGCAGGGCCGCCGCCCTGAGGCCGCGGCCGCCTACCGCCGCTTCCTCGACCTGGGCGGCGAGGTGGTGAGCGCGACGGCCGAGCTGGACAGCGCCGGCGTGGAGCGCGCCCCGGCCGCCGTCCGGCGGGACCGGGCCCGCGTCCATCAGTCCGCGGCCAGTGCCTTCGTCGCCTTCGAGTCCTACGACGAGGCCGAACGCGAGCTCGCCGCCCTGCGCGAGATCCTCGGCGCCGACTGGTGGGAGCGGGCCGACGAGCCGTGGTCCGGGCTGGAGATCGAGGCCGAGACCGCGCTCGGGCGCGGCGACCCCGCACGCGCGGTCAGCCTGTACGGCGCGGCCGTGACCCGCCTCGAAGGGCTGCGCCAGGGTCTGCGCACCGACGGCGGCCGGGTCGCGCTGGCCGACTCCGCGGCGGTCTCCCGGGTGCGGTTCGGCGCGGCCCGCGCGCTGATGGCGCTGCGGGAGGCGGCGCTGGCCCAGGGGCGGGCCGACGCGGCGCACCGGCACGCCGAGGAGGCGTTCGAGGCGTCCGAGCGGGCCCGCGCCCGGGCGTTCCTGGACCTGCTGCACTCCCGCTGGACGACGGACCTGGCCGAGACGCCCGAGCTGGCGGCGTGGCGCCTGGCTTCGGCCGAGGTGACGCTGCTGCGCCGCACCGCCGAGGAACGGGCCGCCGCGGGCGGGGCGGCGCCGCTGGAGGAGCTACGGGCGGCGCAGGACCGGCTCGCGGCGATCGAGACCCGGCTCAGCGAGGAGCGCCCGCGGCTGTGGCGCTCGCTGGACCTGGCGGCCGAGCCCGCAGGGTTGTCCGAGGTGGTGGCCGCGCTGCCCCGCCGTACCGTGATGCTCGCCTACCACCTGCGCAAGACGCGCCTGATGGCCTGGGCGGTCTCCGGCGAGGGGCTGCTGGCGGCGGGCGCCTGGACCTGCGACGACCTCGAACGGCAGGCGGGCACGTTTGACGGGGCCTGCCGTACCCCCGGCGGCGATCCCGAAGAGGCGGGGCGGCGGCTGGCGGCCATGCTGCTCGTGCCGATGAAGGAGGCGCTGGACGGGCACCCGAACGTCGTGATCGTCCCCTCGGGCATCCTTCACACGGTGAGCTTCGCGGCCCTCCCCTGGTACGGCGGGCGGCTCGGCGACCGGCGGACGCTGAGCACGGTGCCCAGCGCCAGCACGCTGCCCATGCTCAAGGCCGCGGCGCCGCCTTCACCCGGTGGGCTGCTCGTGCTCGGGGATCCGGAGGGCATGACGCTGCCGCCGCTGGACGGTATGCCGGCGAGCGAGGCCAGGCGGCTGCCGGCGAGCGCGGTTGAGGCGTGCGCGGTGGCGGGGGTGCACGGGCGGGGCACCGTGCTGATGGGACGCGCGGCGGGCAAGGAGGAACTGCTGGAAGCGCTGCCGTCGGCGTCGCTGGTCCACCTGGGCACACACGGCCAGTGCAGCGAGCGCGCTCCCCTGGCCTCGGTGGTGCTGCTGGCCGGCGGCGCGTCGCTGAACGTGGCCGAGCTGGCGGGGGTGAGCCTGGGCGCGGACCTGGTGGTGCTCAGCGCCTGCGAGACCGGGCGCGGCGGGCCTTCCCCCGGCGACGACGTGCAGGGGTTGCTGCGCGGGGTGCTGGCCTCCGGCGCCCGGGCGGCGATCGTGACGTTGTGGCAGGTGCACGACGTGGTCACGGCGATGATCATGGTGGAGTTCCACGCGCGGCTCGCGCGCATGTCTCCGGCGGCGGCGCTGCGGGCGGCGCAGTCGGCGTTCGCCGGGCGGAGCAGGGAGGAGCACCGGGCCGCGTACAAGGACCTGGTCGAACGGGCGCGCAACGCCGCCGCGGGCGACCCGGCACTGTCCGAGCGGCTGGAGGACGCGGTGTACCGCCTGGAGTCGCTGGATCCCTGGGAGTGGCTGGCGGACTCCGCCCACCCCCGGCACTGGGCGGCGTTCACGGCCGTCGGGGAGGCGTAGATGCTGGTCGCGTATCTCCTGGCCCGGCTGCCTGAGCTCTGCTCGCATCTCGACGAGCCGGCATGGCTGCTGGCCCGCCAGTTGCTGCTCCGGGTCCGGCTCGACGATCACGAGAGCGCCGTGCGCGCCTGGTCGGACTTCCTCGACCTGCTCAGGCGCCACCTGCCCGAGGATCACGAGGTACGGCTGCGCATCGCGGCCGAGCTCGGCCACCGGGGTCCGGCGCTCTCGCTGGACGACCTGGCCACCCTGCGGGAGGCACTGGCCGGCATGGCCGACCTCGCCGTGGACGAGGAGGTGTTCCGGGCCCGCGAGAAGCTGCTGGAGACGCCCGTGCTCGACGCCGGGCAGGTCCGCGACCCGGACGTGCCGGAGCTGCTGTGGCTGCCGCGCGGGGACGGCACCAAGGTCGCGCCCGCCTTCCAGTTCGACGCCGCGGGCGCGCTGCTGCCCACCGTGCGGGCGGTCAACGAGATTCTCGGCGCGGGCCTGGACCCGTGGGGCGCCGCCGGCTGGTGGCTGGGGGCCAATGCCCTGCTCGACGGCGTCCCGGCCAGGACACCCACCGACGCGCGGCTGGTCGAGGCCGCCGAGGCGCTGCTGGAGGACTGCTGAGATGCCCGACGAGAACCCGCCGGCCGGGCGCGGCTTCGTTCCCCACCGCGTCATCCTGCCGAAGGGGACGCCGCTGTGGCGGGTCCACAGCCGCAAGCGCCCGTGTGAGCAGTTCGTCGACCGCCTCCCCCGGCCCGGCCTGGCCGGCGGGCGGTTCGACGGCACGGCAGAGGACCGCTACCAGCACGTTTACCTGGCCTACGAGCAGAGCACCGCGCTGGCCGAGTTCCTGCTGCGCTCGGTGGGCTTCGACGGGGTGGGGCTGCGCCAGCTGCCGCACGTGACCGTCACCGGCAAGCGGCTGTCGCTGCTGGAGACCACGCGGGAGATCGCGCTCATCACCCTGTCCAGCACCCCTGCCCTGGCGGCGGTCGCCCAGGACGAATGGCTGATCCAGGCCCAGCCGCTCGACTACCCGCGCACCCGGCGCTGGGCGCACTGGCTGCGCGCGATCGACGAGGACGCGGCGGGACTGGAGTGGATCTCGCGCCGGAACCTGCCGCACCGCTGCCTGGTCCTCTTCCGGGACCGGTGCGGCCCCGCCCCGCTGACCCCTACTCCGCTGCACGTGGACCTGGACTCCGAGAGCGGTCTGACCTGGCTGAACGTGATCCTGCGCCCCTACCGGGCCTATGTCACCTCGCCCGTGGCGGATGGATGATCGCATGCCCTCGGTGATCAGGCACGCCGACCTCGTCGCGGAGCTCAGGACGGTGCGTGAGCGCGGGTTGCTGCGGCTGCGCCACTCGCCGCTGCCCGCCCTGGCCGCCGCGGCCGGGGCCGGCGACGAGGAGCTGACGCCGTCGGCGATCACCGCCCTGCTCGAACGGGTGGTGGGCGGCATGGCCGACGGCACGCTCGCCACCGCCTGCGCATACACGTTCGGGGTCGTCGCGGGGACCCGGGACTGGCCGGCCCAGAGCCGCAGGCGGCGCGCGGCCGAGGTGTACGCGGTCTCGCCGGAGCGGTTCCGCAAGCATCACGAGCACCTGATCGTGGAGTACGTCGCCGAGGAGATCCTGCGGCTGCACGACCGGCCCGCGGCCGAGGAGGGACTGCCCGTGGGCGCGCGCCGCCGGCTCACGCTCGGGCACGGGCGATGCCTCACGCTGTGCCGCATGCCGGTGCAGGCGCTGCGCGACGTGGACATCCTGGTCTCCTCCGAGAACGTGTACCTGGAGATGTCCAAGATCTTCAAGTCGTCGCTGTCGGCCGGCCTGCGCGCGGCCGCCGCCCGCAGGAACGAGGCCGGCGAACTGGTCGACGACGTGCTCCAGCGGGAGCTGCGGGACTGGCTGCGCGCGCACGCCCGCGAGGGGCTGGCCGTCGCGCCGGGCACCGTGGTGGCCACCTCTTCCGGCGAACTCGCCTGGACCGGGATCAGGCGGATCTACCACGCGGCGACCGCGATCCCCCGGACCCACACCAACGACTACGACGTGGATCCCACCGGGACGCTGCGCGCGGTGCGCAACGCCTTCCGGCTCGCCGGCCAGGAGCGCGAGACGTTCACCCCGCCGCTGCGCTCGATCTGCTTCCCGCTGTTCGGCGCCGGCCGCGGCGGGCTCGATCCGGCGACGAGCTTCGCCTATCTGTGGGCGGGGCTGGAGGCGGAGCTGCCGGGGCCGTGGGAGGTGCATCTGCTGACGCGCAGCGCCGCGAGCAGCGCGGCGGTGCTGCGGGCGCTGACCGAGCTGGGCGCGCGGCCGGCCGCGTCGTAGCGCGTCGCCCGGGTACGGGTCACGCCGCCCCCGGCCTCAGGCCAGGGCCGCGGCGCCGAAGGACACGCTGAATCGCTTGCACCAGATCGTCACGCTCTTGAGCACGCCGAGATCGGCGCCGGCGGGGATGGCGTAGTTCGCGTTGCCCTTGTTGCCCTTGAGATGGCCCAGTTCCAGCGTCCTGCCCTTGCCCACGCTGAACCAGTCGCCGGTCACCGGCTGATCGGTGAGCCAGACCCGCAGGTCGGGGCCGTCGGAGGTGGAGAGGTTCTCGATCCTCAGCACCCTGTCGCCGTTCGGCAGCCGCAGGATCGTGGCGGTGCCCTTGGTCGGGTGCTCGTGGCTGCGGAACCTGCCCCCGGCCAGCCTCTGGACCGCGGGAGCGCCGGCGGGCGCCGAGGCCGCAGGAGCCGGTACGGCGGGCAGCGCCTCGTTCACCTCGACCGTGGTGAACAGCCGCCACGGCTGGAAGAGGTACAGGCCGATCGACAGGACCACCGCGGCCAGGACGGCGACCACCCAGGTCACGGGCTTCCTGAAGAGGTTCATGACTCCAGGTAACACCCTCCTCCCCCTCCGAGGTCTTACGGCGCCCTTACGAAACGCGTAACCATCATGTTACGCTTTCCGGTATGGACGAGGTGGCCGGCGCGATCGCCGATCCGGTGCGCAGGGAGATCCTGCTCATGCTGCGCGCGGAGCGACTGTCCGCCGGGCAGATCGCCGGGCGTTTCCCGATCAGCCGGCCGGCCGTGAGCCGCCACCTGCGCGTGCTCAGGGAAGCCGGCCTGGTCCACGACGAGCTCGTGGGCAGGCAGCGCCTCTACGAGCTCGACACCCGGCGGCTGACCGAACTCGCCGCCTGGCTCGGCCAGTTCGCGCAGCCGTCCGTCTGGGAGCGCCGCTTCGACGCCCTGGAGACCGAGGTTTACCGGACCCGCCGCGAGCGCCGCACCGGCGAATCGGGCGGGCAGGCCACAGAGGAGACCGCATGAAGCCCACCGCGCAACTCCTGCGCGCCGGCACCGGCAGCAGACTGGTTCTCACGCGCACCTTCCGGGCGCCCATCGACGACGTCTGGGCCAGCCTCACGGAGTCCGAGCGCACCGCCCGCTGGTTCGGGCCCTGGGAGGGCGAGCCGGGGCCGGGCCGTACGATCAAGGTGCAGATGGTGCACGAGGACCAGGCTCCCTGGATGGACGTCCGCATCGACGCCTGCGAGGCGCCGCGCCGGCTGCTGGTCTCCTCGCTCGACGAGCACGGCGTCTGGCGGATGGAGCTGCTGCTGTCGGAGTCGGGCGGGACCACCCGGCTGGAGTTCGTCCACCACCTCGAGACCGAGGACAACCTGGGCGACGTCGGCCCCGGCTGGGAGTACTACCTCGACATGCTCGTGGCCGCGCGCGACGGCTCGCCGCCGCCCGCGTTCGACGCCTACTATCCCGCGATGAAGGCGTATTTCGAGGAGCTCACCCAAGCTCGTCCAGATGGGCCCGCAGCTCCGCCCGCCCCTGAACCCCCAGCTTGACGTAGACCCGCGACAGGGCGTTGTCCACCGTGCGCACCGCGAGCCCCAGACGGGCGGCGATCTGCTTGCTCGTGTGCCAGGGCGCCAGCAGGGCGATCTCCCGCTCCCTCGGGGTGAGGAAGTCCCGGAGCAGCCCGTCCGCGGCCAGCAGCGGCGTCCGCGCGCCCGGGCACTTGGCCCGCAGCTCGTTGGCCGTCGCGGTGAGCAACGGGCCGCGGGCCCGGTCGGCCCGGACCGCCGCGGTGGCCAGTTCGGCCGCGTGCAGGTGGTAGCCGAGCCGGTCGAGGGCGCCCGCCGCGTCGGCCAGCGCCGCGGAGTCGCGCGCCGCCAGCGCCCGCGCGGCCCCGGCCAGCTCGCGCGGGAGGGCGCCGGGCAGCGCCGCCAGCGCGGCCACGTCGGCGGCACCGCCCAGCCGTACCGTCTCGTAGCGCGCGAGCGCCTCCACGTACGGCAGGCCAGCGGCGGCGGCCAGGGCGGCGGCGCGGGCGGCGTGCTCGAGGGCCCCGGCGGTGTCGCCTCCGGCGCGGGCCGCCCAGGCGCGCCACGTCTCGACCCAGGGGGCGAAGATCTGGTTGGTGCCGTTGTCCAGCTTGTCGGCGCGGGCCATCAGGTCCAGCGCCTCGGCGTGCCGTCCCTGGACCGCGCGCGTCCCCGCCAGCGCGGCCAGGCAGCAGCGGTGTAATCGCTGGGTGTCGGCCTGCTCCAGCCCGGCCCGGGCTTCGCGGAGCAACGCCTCCGCCCGGTCGAGGCGGCCTTGGGCGAGCGCGACGACGCCGCCGAAGAACGCCCAGACGTTGACCGGGAGCGGCGCCTCGCCGTCCGGCCTGTTCCGGTACCCGGCGGCGGCGATGGCCGCGGCCCGGCCCGGCTCTCCCGCGGCCAGCCGGGCCAGGCAGGCGCCCGCCTCCATCTGGAACAGGCCGACCGGCAGGGCGGCGGTGTGGGCGGCGGCGACCGCGTGGCCGCGGGCGAAGATCCGCTCGGCCTCCGGCAGGCGGCCCAGGAAGCCCAGCGCGACGGTGGCCGCGGCGGCCGCCCAGATCGTCGCCTGGGCGCTGCTGTCCGGGTCGGCCAGCACCTGCTCGGCGAGGGGCACCACGTCCCGGCACCGGCCCGCGAACAGCAGCACGAACGCCCGCGCCGCCTCGACGACCGGGTGCCCGGCCACGAGGTCCCAGGTGGCCATGGCGGCGGGCAGGTCGCCGCGCGACCAGTACTGCACCTTGGCCCGGATCACCGCCCAGGCGACGCGCTCGCGCGGCTGGTGGGGCGGGGTCGGGGGCAGGAGTCCAGCGGCCTCGGCGCTGCGGCCCTGGTATTCCAGGATCTCGGCCATGAGCCAGTCCGAGCGCGGTCCGGGCTCGGCCGCGCGGAACGCCTGGGCCAGCCGTTCGGCCAGCGTCAGCCCGGCCCGGCCGACCGCCTGCAGCGCGCCGCCCCGCACCAGGTCCGCGCGGACGATGTGGCCGCCTTCCACCTGCCACAGCGCGGCCCGCAGCACGTCCTCGCCGCGGCGCATCGGCGTGGCCATCAGCTCGCGCGCGAGCGAGCGGTAGGTGCTGCGGCGGCGCGCCACCGGCATCCTGGCCCGCAGCACCTCGCTGAACAGCGGATGCTCCAGCCGCGCCTGCACCCGGTTCTCGGCCCGCTCGCAGATCACCACTCCGGCCTCCTCGGCCGCCGCCACCTGCTCGGCGCCCGCCCGGCGTTCCAGGAGGCTGAGCGGCACCGGCTCGCCGCAGGCCACCATCTCGACCACCGTGCGCACCGCGGTGTCCAGCCCGGCCAGGCGGGAGACGACGTGGTCGGACAGGCCGCCCGGCACCGCGCCGTGCAGCAGGTCGCGTAACGCGGCGGGATTGCCCCGCGCGGTCGCCCGCAACCGGCGGCGGGCCGCGACGTCGATCCGGCCGCCGGTGCCGTGGTCGATGAGCCGGTCCATCACCGCCTCGGGCAGCGCGTCCACGTGCACCACGCCCACCTGGCCCTCCACGGGCAGCCGGGCCAGGCAGTCGGCCGGCGCCTCCCCCGCGCGCACGGTCATGACCACGAACGCCGCCCGCGTGGTGATCAGGCCGGCGACGACCGCGGCGGAGATGTCGTCCAGCAGGTGCGCGTCGTCCACGCCGATCGCCACGTGCCGCCGCCCGCCCCACGAGGCCACCTGCCCGCGGATCGCACGGACCAGCTGGGCGAGTTCCGCGGCGATCGGGGTCTCCTGCGGCACCAAAGGTAGGAGGACTCCCAGGGGGATCCGGGCGGCGGCGCGGGTGGCGGCGATCCACTCCGACCGGCGGCCGAGGCGCTCGACCGCCTCCTGCGCCAGCCGCGTCTTGCCCGCCCCCGCCGCGCCGACCAGCACCATGCCGTGCGTTTCCGCACCTGCGAACGCCGATCGGAGCGCCACCAGCTCCCGCTGTCGTCCCTCGAACGGCCACCGACGCACCCGCGGATCCTGCCCTTGCCAGACGTGGGCCTGTCTCACATTTCGCGATCAGTGTCAAGAGTAGTCGGATCTACTCTATTCGCAAGATCCAGGCCCTCTGACAATGCGGATGCGCAATGAGCCGAGGCGGATGCCCCTTCTGTCCCGCCCACGGTCTCCGGGTAGCTGCTCCACCACGTTTTCACCGGTGTTGAGGAGGTGTCCATGGAGCTGCGGCTACTCGGACCTGTCGAGTTGCACGCGAACGGGCGGGTGCTCGCGTCCGGGCGCCCCCAGCAACAGGTGCTGCTGGCCGTGCTGGCCGTGGACGCGGGCCGCCTGGTGTCGGCGGAGTCCCTGATGGACCGGGTGGCCGGACCGGCGCCCGCCAAGCGCACGACCCGGCTCCTGCACACCCACGTCACCCGCATCCGCAGGGTGCTGGAGCAGGCCCAGCCCGCCGAGGGCGCCACGGTACGGCTGTCGCGCCGCGCGGGCGGCTACGTCCTGGACATGCCCGCGCACCAGATCGACGTCCACCGTTTCCACCAGCTGGTACGGCAGGCCGGCCGTACCGGCCTGCCCGCCTCGGAGCAGGTGATGGTGCTGCGCGAGGCCCTCGACCTGTGGCGCGGCGAGCCGCTGGCCGGGTTGTCCGGGTCGTGGGTGGAGACCACGCGCCAGGTCTGGCGGCAGCAGCGGCTGGCCGCGGTCATCGCCTGGGCGCGGTCGGCGCTGGCCGCTGGTGAGGCGGCGGCCGTGGTCGGGGCACTGGTGCCGGAGCTGACCGAGTACCCGCTGGCCGAGCCGCTCGTGGCGGTGCTGATGCGGGCGCTGTCGGCCACCGGCCGGGCGGCGGAGGCGCTGGTGTACTACGCGGCGATGCGCCGCCGCCTGGCCCAGGAGCTCGGGGCCGATCCGGGGATGGAACTGCAGGCGGTGCACCAGGCGATCCTGCGCGGCGAGCGGACCGTGCCGGCGGCCCCGGCGGCGCGGGCCAGGCCGGCGCAGCTGCCCGCCGGGGTCCGCGCGTTCACGGGCCGCGCGGGCGAGCTGGAGCGGCTGGACGCGCTGCTGGCCGGGGTAGCCGCGAGCAGCCCGGCCGAGGTCCCGATCGTGGTGCTCGCGGGCGCCGCCGGGGCGGGCAAGACCGCGCTGGCCGTCGAGTGGGCGCACCGCAACGCCGACCGGTTCCCGGACGGGCAGTTGTACCTGAACCTGCGCGGCTTCTCCGCCGAGCGGCCGATGACCACCGCCGACGCGCTGGCCAGACTGCTGAGCGCGCTGAACGTGCCCGCCGCGAGCGTCCCGCCGGACGTGGACGAGCGGGCCGCCCGCTACCGCAGCGAGGTGGCCGGGCGCCGCATGCTGATCGTGCTGGACGACGCCGCCTCCAGCGAGCAGGTGCGGCTGCTGCTGCCCGGGACCCGCAACTGCGCGGTGCTGGTGACCAGCCGGGACAGCCTGGCCGGGATGGTGGCCGTGCACGGCGTGCACCGGCTGGTCATCGGCCCGCTGCCCGACGCCGACGCCGTGGCGCTGGTGCGCCAGCTGGTCGGGCCGCTGCCGGGCCAGGAGTCGGTGGCCGCCGCCGCGCTCGCGCACCGGGGGGCCGGTTCGCCGCTGGCGTTGCGGGTGGCGGCCGAGCTGGGGGTCTCGCGGGCCACTCCGGAACTGGTCGAGCTGCTGGTCAAGCTGGCCGAGCAGGAACGGCTGAACGTGCTGGACGAGTACGCCACCGGCATCAACCGGGAGTAGCCGCCGCCACCCGGAGTAGCCGCCACACCGCCGGCGTCAACCCGGAGTGGCCGCCACACTGCCGGCGTCGCCGGGCGCGCTCTCCTTGTGCCTGCGCCGGTGCATGTGCTGGGCCAGGGCCAGCCCGGCCGCGCCCACGAGGGCGCCACTCAGCGCGCTGACCACCCGGCTGGCCAGGACGACGGTCCCGGCCAGCGGCAGCGGCATCACGGTGGCCAGACCTGCCACGAGCACCGCCTCCCGCACCCCGATCCCGTCCGGGGCGACCATGACCAGGATCCCGGCGGTGGTGGCCACCGCGAACCCGGCGATGCACACCAGGTACGCCCGCCACGGCGGCGCGCCCGCGGCCACGGCCAGCAGCCAGAGGTGGTGCCCGGAGACCACCCAGGACAGGGACTGGGTCAGGATCGCCTTGCGCAGGCCCGCGTCCGACGCCGAGACCGGCGGCGCCGGGCGGCGCAGCACCCGGGCGGCCGTCCTGAGGCACAGGTTGAGCAGGCTGGGCCGTACCAGGAGGGCGAAGGTCGGCAGCGACGCGGCCAGCAGCCAGCCCGTGCCCAGCCCGGCGACCGCGGGCCCGGCCGCCAGGCCGATCGTCAGCCCGGTCAGCGCGACGATGGCCCAGCTCAGCAGGAACACCGAGGCCAGCCGGAGCGGTCCGACGTCGATCGCCCGGCCCATGCGCACCAGCACCGGCAGCGCGACGAACCGCCCGGGCACGAACTTCGTGAGGAACCCGACGAAGAACAGGCGCGAAGCCGTCCACCCGTCCACCGGCGCGCCGAGGTCGGTGAACAGCGCCCGCCACGACACCAGCCCGAGGAGCAGCCCGGCGGAGTTGATGAGGAAGGCCGCCCCGAACGTGAGCACGATCTCGCCGGCGCCCAGCCGCGCGGCCAGGCGGCCGACGGACGACCAGTCCTGGTCCCTCCACATGATCATCAGGCCGACGCCGAGGGCGGCCACGAACACCGCCACGAGCACCCGGTCGAGCACCCGGACCCAGCGCCGGCGGCTCGTCGTCATCGGGACCGCCCCCGCGCGGGCCGGGCCACGGCGTGCACGGCTCCGGCGAGCATCCCGGCCATCTCGGTGGCGTGCATCACGAAGTGCATCGCGACGAAGTACACGAGGAAAAGCCCGCCTTTCTCCCGCCGGACGAACCCCCACAGCGGCCGGTCGATGGCGACGAACACCGCGAAGAGCGCCAGCGACCCGAGCAGCGCCCACCCGTTGAAGACCGCCAGCGGCAGCAGGAGGGCCGCCAGCGCGCAGCTCACCATGCACGCGACGGCGGCCACGTCGATGCGCCGGGAGGCGCGCCCGGCCTCCGGATGCCGGCTCCGGCCGAGCAGGAGCCGGGCGACGAGCGCCCCGTAGGTGCGGGCCCGGCGCAGGTGCTCGCGCAGATAGGGCCAGAAGCGGTCCACGTCGTCGTGGCGGCCCAGCACCTGGTCGCTCATCCAGATCACGTACCGCGACGGCAGCCGGGTGCCGAACTCGATGTCCTGCGTGTCCCGCATCTCCTCGTCGAAGCCGCCGACCTCGTCGAACACCCGCCGCGGCACCGCGGTGAGCGCGAACAGCGTCGCGTCGGCCACCCCCGAACGCCGGCGCCGCCAGAAGTGCTCGAACAGCGTCTTGTAGACCTCCACCGGCCCGTCCGCGAACAGCGGCTGCGCGGCGTAGATGCCTTGCACGACGCCGGTCTCGGGCCGTTCGCGCAGGATGCGCAGAGCGGTGGCGATCGCGCCCGGGTCCAGCGCGATGTCGGAGTCGACGAAGAACAGCACCTCTCCCGTGGCCGCCGCCGCGCCCGCGTTGCGCGCCGCCGAGACGCCCCGGTTGACGTCGAAGGCCAGCAGCCGGCAGGGGAACGCGGCAGCGATCTCCCGGGAGCCGTCGGTGCTGGCGTCGTCCACGACGATGACCTCGAGCTCCTGATGGGTCTGCGCGTACACCGACTCCAGGCAGGCGCGCAGCGTCTTGGCCTTGTCGTAGTTGGGAATGATCACCGACACGAGCGTGCCGGGATCGGGGGCCGCCGGCGGCCGTTCCCCGACCGGCCGGGGCGCGGCCGTGAATCGCCGCACCAGGGCCTTCCCCAGCCGCTGCCCGGGGAGCTCGATCAGCCGGTACGACAGGTAACTGACCGGCAGCAGCACCGCGAGCAGCCCGGCGAAGGCGACGACCTGGAGCCACCAGTCCGCCCGCCCCGCGGCCCGCAGCCACGGCATCAGCAGCAGGATCGCGCCCATCTGCAGCAGGTAGACCGAGTAGCTGCTGACTCCGGTCAGCGTCAGCCCGCGCGGGATCAGCCGATCGCGCACCAGCGGCGCGACGGCGAACACCAGCAGCCCCGACGCCAGCCCGGCGAACCACACCCTGGCCGCGTCGGCCGCGGGCAGCTCCTTCAGGTAGGCCAGCTCGCCGCCGCCCCACCCGGTGACCACCGCGGCGGCCAGCAGCACGACCGCCGCCACCGCCGCCCGCCACCGGCGCGCCTCACCCTGCCGCGCCTGGTAGAGCGCGGCTCCGGTGAACATCATGGCGAGGATGAGCAGCCCCCACCCGTCCGCGTGCTGCGCGCGGGCGGCCAGCCCCACGATCACCACCACGAGTACGGCGGAGCCGGCGAGCGCGGCCGGGCCGGCCCGCCGTACCGCTGCCCAGAGCGCGACCCCGAGCACCGCCAGCGTCACCGCGACGAACCAGCCGGTGCGCGGCAGCTCGATCGGCCCGGCCACCCGTTTGGCGGCGGTGACCACCACGACGAGCGCGCACAGCCCGACGGCGATCTCGGCGGAGCGGCGATGCAGGCCGAACCGCCAGGCCGCGGTCGCCAGGGCGTAGAACGCCACCTGGTAGCTGAGCGTCCACAGCACGACCAGGAGCGCGGGCACGCCCAGCAGGCTCTGCAGCAGGGTGCCGTTGGCCAGCAGCATCATGAGCGGCTGGCTGCGCACCTCGACCGGCAGCGGCGCCAGCCCGAGGAAGCCGACGGCCAGCGCGCCCGCGGCCACGACCGCCCACATCGGATAGAGCCGGAACGCCCGGCTGACCCAGAACCGCGCGGGGCTGCCGCCGCGCCCCAGCGAGGCCGGGATCACGTAGCCGGTGACCAGGAAGATCAGGGTGACGGCGAAGGCGCCGATGTGCCACCAGCGCATCATCCCCGTCCACGCGTCGCGGAAGGCCAGGTAAGAGGCATGGTCGAAGACCACTCCGAGGACGGCGAGGCCGCGCAGGGCATCGAGCCACCGCTGCCGGGGACGCGGGGTCACAACGGGCTGGGCCGGGGCAGCACCGCCCGCGGGCCGGGCCAGAGCGGGGTCGGCCGTGGGCTGGGTCATAGGGACACCACCAGATACTGGAGCCTGTGGTCGGACTGGCCGGCGGGATCGCGCAGCTCGTACCGGTGCGTCGTCACCTCGGGCGAGACCAGCGCCCAGTCGAGCCGCCACCAGGTGGGGAAGTACACCCCGTTGACCGGCCAGGTGGCCGGGTAGGGCGTGTCTCCCGCGTCGGCCGCGTCGCGCAGCCCGCCGGCGAACGCGTGCCGCTCCCCCATCGCCGGCGTGGTGTTCATGTCGCCGGCGACGAGCTTCGCGTTGCCGTTGGCCGCCAGGTCCCGGTTCAGCGCGGCGAGCTGGGGCCCGCGTTCTTCGTGCAGGTTCCTGATCGTGTCCCAGAAGGCGGCGCTGAGCGGCCCGCCGCCGCCGATCCACAGCGGGGTCGGCAGGTGCACGTTGTAGACCGACAGCACCCGATCGCCCACCCGGAGGTCGGTGCGCAGCGTCTTGTACCGCCAGAACTCGGGGAAGGCGGCGCCGGGCGGCGGGTCCGCGCCGGGCGCGTCGAGGCCGTACCGGGCGGTGATCGGGTAGCGGGAGAGCGTGATGAGCTCACCGGCGACGGCGATGTGGTAGCCGGGCAGCCGGGCGCGCAGCTCGGCCAGTTCGTCGATGCGCAGGGGCGAGTCGCCCGGGTAGCGGAGGTATTCCTGCAGCAGGTAGACGTCGGCCCGTTGCCGGGTGAGCAGGGCGTAGAAGTCGGCGGCCAGGCCGGGTTCGTGCCAGTACTGGGTGTTCCACGACACCACCCGCAGGGCGCCGGCCGGGGCGGGCGGGGCGGCGGTCAGCGGCGCGCCCACGTTGAGCCCGGCCAGGCTCAGCCCGGCGGCGAGGCCGGCGAGCGACAGCACGGCCGCGGGCCGCCGGGACCTCCGGCACGGCCAGGCCGCCAGCGTCAGCAGGATCGGCACGGCCGGGAAGAGGAAAGGGGGCAGCAGGTCCGCCGGGCGCCACCACCAGACCCGCCCGCTGACGAGGAGGTGGGCGAGCACGAACACCAGCCACAGGGCGGGGGCGCCGATGAGCACGACACGCAGGGGGCGCCGCCAGGTCCGGTCCTTCGGAGGGGGAACGGTCACCCCGACAGTCTCCGCGGTGCTCGTCATGCCGTGGACTCCCGGGGGAACGTGCCGTCGTACAGGCGGCGGAACGGCCGGGAGACCGCCCACTGCGCGGCTCCGGCGCAGACGCCGGCGGAGATCGTCACGTTGACCAGGAAGTGCACGGCGGCGAAGTACCCCAGGAACGCCACCCCCCGCCGGCGCCGGACGAATCCGTACATGCCGCGGTCACCGGCGAGCGAGGCGGCGAACAACGCGCCCGGCGCGGCCAGCCACAGCGGGCCGAGCAGCGGCGTCAGGGCCAGCGACGGGAGCACGGCGAGCGCGGCCAGGCTGGACCAGGCGCGCGCGGCCGTCTCGAAGCCCGTCGCGAACTCCCGGGCCTTCGCGTACAACGGCACCCGCAGCCGGGCCCGGTGGAAGAGCTTGCGCAGCAACGGCCCCAGGGCGTGGTCGTGGTCGTGGCGGCCGCGGACCGCGCCGGTCAGCCGGATCCGGTGCCGGCGCGACAGCCGGTAGGCGTAGTCGACCTCCTCGGTCTGCATGAGCCCTTCGTTGAACGGGCCGACCTCGTCGTAGACCGCGCGCGGGATGGCGAGCATCGCCGGGAACAACACGGTCACGTCGCCTTCGCCGCTGGCCGACCAGTAGTGGTACTGCAGGCCCCGGTACTGGGCCACGAGCGTGTCGTGCAGCAGCGGCTCGGGATCCTCCAGCCCGCACACCGCGCCCAGGCCGGGTTCGGCTCGCAGGACGGCGACGGCGCGGGCCACCGCGTCCGGCGCCATCGCCAGGTCGGAGTCGACGTAGAACAGGATGTCGCCGCCGGTGTGCGCCGCGCCGACGTTGCGGGCCCGGCCGCAGCCGCCGTTGCGGGGCAGGGCGAGCACCCTGACGCCGAGCGCCTCGGCGACCGCCACCGAGTCGTCGGTGCTGGCGTCGTCGACGACCAGCACCTCCAGATCCGGGTAGGTCTGCGCCTGGATCGCGCGCAGGCACACCTCGAGCGAGGCGGCGTAGTTGTAGTTCGGCACGATCACCGACACGCGCGGGGCGGCCATTCAGCTCACCTCCGCGGGCCGGTCGTACAGGCGGCGGAACCGGGGCGAGGCCAGCCAGCCCGCCAGCCCGGCCACCGCCGCCGTGGCCATGACCACGTTGAGGAAGAAGTGCACGGCCACGAAGTAGACGACGAAGACGGGTGACCGCCGGGCCGCGACGAAGCGGTACATCGGCCGGTCGCAGCCGAGGTAGGCGGCGAAGATCGCCAGCGGCGCCAGGCCCCAGATCGCGCCGAACGCGACCGGCAGCGCCAGCGTCACCAGCACGGCCAGGGCCGCCACGCTCCCCCAGGCGCGCGGGCCGCTGGTCAGCCCGCCGGGGAAGTCCGGCCGCCTGGCGTACATCGGGATGTGCAGCATGGCCCTGGTGAACACCTTGCGGACCAGCTCACGCAGATCGTGGTCGTGATCGTGCACGCCGCGCACCGCCGGGGTGAGCAGGATCCGGTAGCGCCGGGCCAGCCGGAGGCCGTAGTCGGCGTTCTCGGTCTCGCGCAGGCGCGGGTTGAAGGGGCCGATCTCCTGGAACACCTCGGCCCGCATGGCCAGCAGCGCCGTGTAGAGCGTGGTGATGCGGCCCTCGTCGGCGATCAGCCAGTACGACTGCTGGAGGCAGCGGTACTCCTCCAGGAGGCCGTCCTTGATCAGCGGCTCCGGGTCGTAGTTGCCGCACACCGCCCCCAGCTCCGGGTCGGCGCGCAGCAGCGCGACCGCGTTGGCGACCGCGTCGGGCTTGGCCGCCACGTCGGAGTCGCAGAAGAACAGCACCTGCCCGCCGGCGTGCTCGGCGCCCAGGTTGCGGGCCACCGCGGGGCCGCCGTTGACCGGGGTGCGGACCACACGGACGCCGAAGGACTCGGCCACGGCCACCGA
This sequence comes from Nonomuraea typhae, assembly GCF_009760925.1. GTDB lineage: Bacteria > Actinomycetota > Actinomycetes > Streptosporangiales > Streptosporangiaceae > Nonomuraea > Nonomuraea typhae. The sequence continues at coordinate 547,649 of NZ_VRLV01000004.1, read as the reverse complement.
GTCGTCGGTGCTGCAGTCGTCGGCGACGATGATCTCCAGGTTGGGGTAGGTCTGCGCGCGCAGCGCGGCGAGGCAGAGCTTCAGCGCGCGGGCGTAGTTGTAGTTCGGGACCACGACCGACACGAGCGGATCGGACACGGCGAGGCTGCCTTTCTCGGTCAGGGTGCGGGGTTGGCGGCGGCGACGAGGGCGATCAGCACGGCCGCCCCCAGGAGCAGCCCGTCCACGATGATCAGCCGGTCGCGCAGAAGCGTGCGCACGGGGTCGGCGCCGCGCTGCCGTACCAGGACCGCCTGCAGGTAGCGGAAGACGCCGAACAGCGCGAGGGGGGCGGCCACCGCGGACAGGCCGTTCCGGTAGACGCCCACGGGGGCGTCGAAGCGCAGGTAGAGCAGGAACGTCAGGACGGCCAGCGTGGCGTTGACGGCGAGCAGCTGGTCGGTGAGGGCGATGCTGTAGCCGCGCAGCGCGGGCCGGCCGGCGGTCCCGGCGGTGGTGAGCTCGTGCCGGCGTTTGCCGACGGCGAGCACCAGGCAGCCGGTGAGCACGGCGACGAGGAACCAGCCCGAAGGGGTGCCGCCGGTGGCCGCGTGCCCCTGGAGCACGCGCAGGCCGAAACCGGCGGCGATCACGCAGATGTCCAGCAGCGGCACGTGCTTGAGGCCACGGCTGTAGGCGAGGTTCAGCACCACGTAGGCGGCCAGCGGCCACCACGGGAGCGGCGGTCCCACGGCGACGAGCACGCAGGCCAGCGTGGCGAGCGCGGCGGCGTAGAGCCGGGCGCCCGCCGGCGGGATGCGGCCGTCGGCGATCGGCCGCAGCCGCTTCACCGGGTGACCGCGGTCGAGGCGCCGGTCGGCGAGGTCGTTGAGCACGTACACCAGCGACGAGGCCAGGCAGAACACGACGACGGCCCAGCCCGTGCGCAGCAGGTCGGAAGGGCTCCAGCGCGCGTCGTGGACCAGCGCGAGCGGGATCACCAGCAGGTTCTTCGACCACTGCGCCGGCCGGGCGAGCGCGATCAGGTCGGCGCAGATCCGGGCCAGCCGGCGCGTCCCGGCCCGCGCCGGCCCGGTCGGCAACTCGTCGGCGACCCCCCGCGCGGCCGCCCTCGTCGTGGTCATGCCGTCCTCCCGCTCAGAAGAAGACCTTCGCGGCGGCGAGGATGCCCTGGCGCCACGGGTCCCGGCTGGTCCGTCCGCCGCGGGTGGCGGCCGGCCGCGCCGCCTCCGCGCGCCACCACGCGAACGTCTGCAGAATGGCGTCCCGGTTGGAGTAGCGCGGGACGAAGCCGAGCCGCCGGCTCGCCTTGGTGATGTCCACGTAGGAGTCGGTCTTGAGCTTGTGCAGCAGCCGGCCGTACACCGGGGAGAGCCCGGCGCGCTCCAGCATTCCCAGGACGGCGACGGCGGGCCGGGCGGGCAGCGCGACCACGCGCTTGCCGTGCCCGGCGGCGTCGAGCACCGCCTGGAAGTCCTCGCGCAGCGTGCCGAACTCGGCGGCGGCGATGTTGTAGGTGTCGCCGGCCGTGGCCGCCGGGGCGAGCAGGACGCGGGTGACGGCTTCGACGAGGTCGTCCACGTGCAGCATCTGGATGCGGACGCCGCCGTCGCCCAGCACGGGGAAGCCGCGGCCCTCGTGCGCCCACTGGAAGAGCATCGAGAACAGGCCCATCCGGCCCGGCCCGAGGAAGGTCTTGGGGCGCAGCACCGGCACGATCATGCCGGTCCCGCGGTGGGCGGCGGCGATGCGTTCCGCCTCGGCCTTGGCCGTGCTGTAGGGGTCCACCGGGGCGTGACCGTGCTCCTCCGGGGTCGGGACGAGCGCGGGCAGGCCGTACACGGCGGTCGAGGAGATGTGGACGAGCCGCGGCACCCCCGCGGCGGCGGCCGCGCCGAACACGGCGCGCGTGCCGTCCACGGTGATCGAGCGGATCTGCTCCGGCGGATAGCTGGGCAGCGCGGCCGCGCAGTGGACGGCCGCGCCCGCGTCGCGCATGACCGCGGCCAGCGCGCCGGCGTCGCGGACGTCGCCGGTGACGTGCCGGTATCCGGGCCGCTCCGCGACCTCGCGCAGGTCGAGGCCGACGACGGCGTGCCCGTCGGCGGTCAGCCGGGCGGCCACGGCCGAGCCGAGCATGCCCGCCGCGCCGGTCACCACGGTCACCACAGCGAGCTCACCTTCTGCGCGGCGAAGCGGGTCAGCAGCTTGGTGAGCCCCTGGCCGAGGACCGTGTCGAGGCTGTCGAGGAAGCGTTCGACCTCGTCCGGCTCGATCACCAGCGGCGGGCCGGCGATCAGCGGGTGGTCGCCGTTGAGCGCGTAGTAGGAGTAGATGTCGTGGTCCAGGTAAAGGGCGCTGACCACGGCGGCGGTGACCAGCTTGGCGCGCAGGCGCGGATCGCGGGCCAGGCCGCCGGGGGCGAGCTTGGCGGCCAGGTCCAGGACCTTGGGGCCGCCCGCGATCGACACGCCCCACAGGGCGCCGGCGCCCTCGACCCGGGCGACCGCGTCCGGATGCTGCTTGGCGATGCGCCGCAGGCCGGGGCCGAGGATCTCCCCGATCCTGCGTGCCCGCCCCGGATAATCGTCCTCGACCGCGATGTTGACCGCCTCGATGGCGGTGGCGCACTCCTCGCCGAAGCCGTAGTAGGTGGTGGAGGTCGAGTGGGCCAGCGCGTCGGCCGCGTTGTCGTACGCCTTGCGGAAGATCGGCTGCCGGGCGACGTATGCCGAGATCGACGACTTGCCGCCGCCGAACGACTTGGACGTGGTCAGCACGTCGGGCACCAGACCCGGATAGCGCATGAAGTAGAAGAGGCTGCCGGTCTTGCCCCAGCCGGTGTAGATCTCATCGAAGATCAGAACGATGTCCTCGGCGGTGCAGAGCTCGCGCAGCCCGCGCAGGAACTCCTCCGAGCACTGCCGCACCGTGGACGCGCTCATGGGCTCGACGAGGATCGCGTAGACGTCGCCGCGGTGTTCGCGTACGGCGGCGCGGACCGAGTCCAGGTCGCCGTAGGCGAACGGGACCGCGCCCGGGATGCCCGGGTAGGCGAACTGGCCCCTGGCCGCGCCGGTGAGCGTGCCCGAGCCCAGCAGCTTTCCGTGGAAGCTGATGTCGGCGTGCAGGATCGTGTGCCGCCTGCCGCCGTGGTACTTGTACGCCAGCTTGACGGCCCCCTCCACGGCCTCCGCCCCGGAGTTGGGCAGGAACGACATGCTGAGGTCGCCGGGCAGCAGCTCGGCCAGGTTGTGGCCCAGCGCCGCCACGTAGGGCGAGAAGTAGGTCTTGTGCACCTCCATCCGCCGCTGCTCGGCGAAGCGCCGCCGGACGGCGAGGATGCGCGGATGGTTGTGGCCGTGGCTGAGCACGCCCACGCCTCCGGTGAAGTCGAGCACGCGGCGCCCGTCGCGAAGGTGGAGATAGGCGCCCTCGGCCCGCTCGACGAGCTCCCGGCCGAAGCCGAACGAGGTCATCAGGCGGACCTGGCTGCGATTGACGAAGCGCCGGTACAGGTCGTGCACCTGCCCGACCGTCAGCCCGTCGCAGTCCTCGACACTGAGCAAAGTCGACACTTGTCCGTCCACCCTTCGCCGGGGTCTGACACCGAGAGCGATTCTTGGCCCCCGGTCTGGACACCGGCACAACGCGTTGTTGACAAGCGCTCAACCGGGCGCGCCCGGGCCGCCGGCGGTCGGTTACGGTGAGGCCGCGCGTTCCCTCCCGGACAAGGCGGTACGTGTCGATGAGCCCTTCCATCTCCGTGATCGTCCCGGCCTTCAACAGCGAACGGACCCTGCGGGCCTGCCTGGCGGCGATCCACGCCCAGACCCGCCCGCCCGACGAGGTCGTCGTGGCCGACGACGCCAGCAGCGACCGGACCCGCGAGATCGCGCGGGAGTTCCCGGTCACCCTGCTCGAGACCCCGGTCAACCGGGGGCCTGCGGCCGCCCGCAACCGCGGGATCCTGGCCAGCCGCGGCGACGTCCTGTTCTTCGTGGACTCCGACTGCGCGCTGTCCGGCGACGCGATCGCGAACGCGCTCCGCCTGCTCGACGAGACGCCAGGGGTGTCCTGCGTGCACGGGACGTACCTGACCGAGCCGCTGTTCGACGACGGCCCGGTGGAGGCGTACCGGCTGCTGCACGCCCGCCACTGGCGGCTGCGCCACGCCGGACGGGTGCGCACGGCGGTCTTCGCGGTGTGCGCGATCAGGCGGGCGGTCTTCGACGACGTCGGGCTCTTCGACGAGAACCTGCGGGCCTCGGAGGACGTGGAGCTCAGCGACCGGATGGCCGATCGGCACGGCATCCTGCTCACCGCCGAGGTGTCCTGCCGGCACGACGACGACAGCGCGTTGTGGCCGATGCTCCGCAAGCAGTTCGGCCGCTCCCAGTTGCTGGTGCCGGTGGCGGTGCGGGAGCGCGGGCCCGCCGGGATCCGCGCCAACAGCGCCGCCGGCCTGCTCGCGGCGGGACTGGCGGTGGCGTCGGCGCCGGCCGGGCTGGTGGCGGCTCCGCTGTCCGCGCTCCCGGCGGCCTTCCTGGTGCTGTTCGCCGTGGCCGATCCCGGGCTGGCGCGCTTCGTCCTGCGGCAGCGGGGGGCCGGGTTCCTGGTCTTCTTTCTCGCGGTCCACTTCCTGGTGCAGCTCGCGATCCTCGCCGGGGCGGCCGTCGGCGCGGTCCGGTTCCTCGTGCGCAAGGACTTCGGGCCGTCGCGGGCGGAGGCCCTCCGGTGAAGGCGGAGGCGACCTCCGCGCTGCCGTACCTGCGGGCGCGGTCGCTCGAGTGCCTGCTGCTGGGCGTGCGCGCGCTCCGGCGGCGGCGGCCGCGCGCCTCCACACGGCCGATCTTCACGGTGGACGGCGGCGGCGTGGCGCTCACCGTCGACGACGGCCCCGATCCGCGCTGGACCCCGGCGCTGCTCGACGTGCTGGCCCGCCACCAGGTGACGGCCACGTTCTTCCTCATCGGCGCCCGCGCCGCCGAACACCCCCGGCTGGCCCGGCGCATCGCCGAGGCGGGGCACGCGGTCGGCAACCACTCGGCGCACCACCCGCAGCCGTTCGCCGCCCTCGATCGGGTACGGCTGCGCGCCGAGATCGGGCGGGCGCAGGAGCAGATAGCCGAGGCCGTGGGCCGGGCGCCGCGGCTGTTCCGGGCGCCCGGCGGCGGCTGGTCCAGGACGGTTCTCGGCGTCGCCGCCGACCACGGGCTGACCGCCGTGGACTGGACGGTCAACCCCAGTGACTGGAAGGAGCCCGGTGTGCCGCACATCGTCCGCGTGCTGTCGCGCGGCGGACCCGGGCACGTGCTGCTCACCCACGACGGCGGCGGCGACCGGTCGCAGACCGTGGCCGCGCTGGACGTGGTGATTCCCCGCCTGCGGAGCCGTGGGTTGCGGTTCGTCCCGGTGGAGGGGTGAACGATGGGCGTCGTCTTCCGTGCCGCCGGCCGCCTGCTGAAGTGGCCGCTGACCGTGCTGGTCCGGCCGTACCCGTGGCTGAACGCGCGGGTGTGGGATCTGCAGTACGCCCTGGGCCTGTGGTCCTACCTCGACCGGCCGGGGGGCAGCACCGTCCCCGACCTGATCGGGAAGTACGCGCGCCTGCCGCGCATCCTCGACCTCGGCTGCGGGGCCACCGCCAACCTGACGCTGCACCGGTACGCGTCCTACCACGGTGTGGACATCAGCCGGACGGCGATCCGGCGGGCGCGGGCGCTGCGCCGGCCCGGCTCGACCTACGAGGTCGCCGACGTGCTGACCTACCGCCCGGCCGCGCCGTACGACGTGATCCTGCTGCGTGAGGTCCTGTACTACTTCCCGGACGAGCAGGCCGTCGCGCTGCTGCGCCGCCTGGCGGCCACGCTGGCCCCGGACGGCGTGGTCATCGTCACGATCACCGCTGGCGGCGGCGCGCTCCTCGGCAAGGTGCGGGCGTGCGGGCTGGACGTGGCCGAGGAACTGGCCGACCCGGCCGGGCCCGCCACGATCGTGCTCCGCCCGTGAGCGCGCGGCTCTCCCGCGTGCTCGCGGGCGCGGCGGCGGCCGTGCTCGTGGCGGTCGTCGTCGCCGCGGTCGTGCTCCATGCGGTGACCGGCCGGTTCTGGCAGGACCTCGCCGTGCTGAGGGCGGGCGCGGCGATCGCCGGAGGCGGGGACGGCGAGGTGTACCGGGTCGCCTTCACCAGCGGAGGCGGGGTGGAGTACGGCTTCACCTACCCGCCCTTCTCCGCCCTGCTGCTCCAGCCGCTCGCGCACCTGGGCATGACGGCCGCCGTCGGCCTCTGGACACTCGCCTCGGTCCTGGCGCTGCTGGCCGCCGTCTGGGCCACGCTCAGGGCCGGCGGCCTCCCCGCCGGCCGGCGCGCGGTGCCCGCCCTGCTCGCCACGGCCGCCTCCCTGCCCATGCTCGCCGTCTCCGGGCACCTGCAGACCGGGCAGGCCGGCGTCTTCCTGATGGCGCTCGTGCTGCTGGACCTGACCGGCGACCCCCGGCGCCGGTGGTACGGCCTGGCGACCGGGATCGCGGCGGGCATCAAGCTCACCCCGCTCATCTTCGTCGCCTACCTGCTCGTCACCCGCCGCTTCCGGGCGGCGGCGACCGCGGCGGGCGGCTTCCTGGGTACGGTGGCCGTCGGCTTCGTCTGGCGGCCGGAGGACTCCCACTGGTTCTGGGGCGGCGGGCTGTTCGCGGCCTCCCGGGTCACCGAGGACCCGCGGACCATCCTCAACCAGTCACTGCGCGGCGCCCTGGCCAGGGTGCTCGACTCCGGCGACCCCGGCCTCGCCTGGCTGCTCCTGGCCGGGGCCGTCGGCGTCGCCGGTCTCGTGGCCGCCGCCCGCGCCCGTGATCCGCTGCTGGGCCTGTTCTCCTGCGCGGTCACCGGGCTGCTGGTCTCCCCCGTCTCCTGGCACCACCACTGGGTCTGGGTCGTGCCGGTGCTGACGCTGGCGGCCGTACGCCGGCGTGACGTCCGGGGCCGGGCGGCCGTCGGCGTGGTCTGGCTGGTGTTCGTCGCGAGCACCACCTGGGTGCTCGCCGGTCTCCAGGGGTGGGACCTGCACTTCGGCGGCTGGGGACTGATCTACAGCAACCTGTACGTCCTGGCGGGCCTGGTCTTCCTGGCGCTGCCACACCGCGTGAAAGGCGAGGCCGAGAGCCACCAGGAGAAGGGCGTTCCTGCCGGCCAGTAGCGCCGTGCCCGGCCAGGCGGGGTGGTAGGCCACGTCGGCGTAGAACCAGGGGAACAGCGCGGCGGTCAGCGCGGTCGCCGCCACGACCAGGGCGGCGGGCGCCCGCTGCGTGGTGTCCCTCCGGGTCAGGCAGACCGCCGCCACCCCGATCAGCCAGAGCATGTACTGCGGGGAGAAGACCCGGCTCGTCACCACCAGCACCAGCACCGCCGGCAGCGCCACGTCGACGCCGGCCCGCCCGGTGACCAGCCATCGGAGCCCCAGCACGCCCAGCCCGAGCAGCGTCAGGCCGGGCAGCACGAGCGTCGCGGGCCGCACGAACGGATGCCCGACGACCTCCATCGCCCCGTAGACGAACTCGACCCGGAGGGAGTCGTCCCAGAGCCGGGCCAGCACCAGCGGCGTCGCGCCCGCCGACTCGACCTGCAGCCCACGCTCCACCTGGTTGCCGGTGAACCCGGACCAGGCCCCGGCGAAGGCGAACGTCAGCGCGCCGCCCAGGCCCGCGAGCCCCACCGCGAACCCGGCGAGCCCCCGAGCGGGCCTGGCGGTGAGGAGCAGCACCGCGGGCCACACCTTGACCAGCGCGCCCGCCGCCATGAGGGCGCCCGCGACCGCGGGCCGCCGGACCACGGCGGCCAGCGCGGCCACGGCGATCGCGGTGACGAAGATGTCGTACCGGGCATAGGCCAGCAGGTTGAGCATCGGCACCGCCAGCGCCCACACCCAGGCCCCCAGCAGGCGCCCGTTCCCGCGGACCAGGCGGAGCAGTGTGAGAAGGATCAGCAGGTCGGCCAGGAGGGCCAGCGTGAAGAAGGCGGTCAGATAGCCGGCCGGGACGAACCGCAGGCCGAGGAAGAGCGCGGCGGCGCCGGGCGGGTACTGCCACATCGGATCGCCGGCGGGAGTGCGCCCGCCGGCCAGGACGTCGCTCCAGCGCGCGTAGAGGCCGACGTCGTCGAAGACGCCGCCCACCGGCGCGTCGACGACACCGGCGACGATCAGGACGAAGGGTGTGCGGCTGAGGACCCAGGCCGCGAGCACCACGGTGCCGTTCAGGCGTAATCGCACGCCGAATTCTAGATCACAGATCCACCCCCGTCGCGCTGGAGGCGTAGGCGCGCAGGTGACGCTCGGCGACCGCCGGGGAGAGCGTGGGCACGGCCATCGTGATGTGCAGGCCGTACCCGTCCTCGAGCGTGACCAGGTTGCGCGCGATCATCAGCGGTTCCCCGGTCAGCGTGAACGCGCCGGACGCGGCGCCGGCCTCGAGGATGGCCATGTAGAGGCCCACCTGACGTTCGTACAGGCCGATGTAGGCCGCCGCGCACGCGGGGTCGCGCCTGGCGAACGCGCCCAGCTCGTACAGCAGGACGCACAGTTCGTCGCGGGGTTCGCCGGGCAGCCCGCTGGCGATCATCGCATCCAGTTTGCGCCGCGGGTCGCTTTCCTGGCCGATGGCGGCCGCGCGTTCGTCGCAGAAGCGCTCGACGGCCTCGCGGTGCACCTCGCGCAGCAGTTCGGTGAGCCCGGGGAAGTAGTAGAGCACCGAGCCCGACGACATGCCGGCCTTCTCCGACACATCCCGCAGGCGCAACCCCAGCAGCCCCCGCTCGACCACGCTGCGCCGGGCCGCCGCGATCAGATGGGCGCGCCGCTCGTGGGCGCGGCTGGGTCGGGCCATGGAACCTCACATTCTTTGACGATCATTCAAATTTACCCGACGGCTCTTGACGGCCTTCGGACGGAGTTCTTTGATGCTTGTTAAAAGTATGGAGGCGCGGCATGAGCACGTCCCAGACCCATCAGCAGGCCCGCCTCAAGCGCGGGCTGCGAGCCTTCGGCACCCTCTTGATCGTCCTGTCGGCCATCACCCCGGCCTCGTCCGTCTTCATCATCGGCCCGGGCGTCATCGGCACCGCCGGGACGGGCGCGTTCTGGAGCTACGTCCTGGCCGCGGTCGTGGGCGTCTTCATGGCCTTCGTCTACGCCGAGCTGTCCTCCGCCTATCCGCTGACCGGCGGCGAGTACACGATCATCGGCAGAATCCTCGGCCCCCTGCCCGGCTTCCTGGCCCTGATCCTGGTCCTGGTCACGCAGCTGCTGATCCTCGCGGTGATCGCCCTGGGCGTCGGCACCTACCTCGGCGTCCTGTTCCCCGGCCTGCCCGGCCCGCTCGCCGGGGCGGTCACCGTGGCCCTGGCCGCCGTCGTGGCCATCTTCGACATCCGCCTCAACGCGGTGGTGACGGGCGTCTTCCTCGCCCTGGAGATGCTGGCCCTGCTCGTGCTGTCCGGAATCGGCGTCCTCAACATCGAACGGCCCTTCACCGACCTGCTGACCCGCCCGGTGGCGCCCGACGGCTCCGCCGCCACGTTCGGGCTGATCGCGCTCGCCACCGCCGTGGCGATCTTCTCCTACAACGGGTACGGCTCGGCCGTCTACTTCGGCGAGGAAACCCAGGGCGCCCGGCGCAACATCGCCCGCGTCATCCTGTGGGCGCTGGCGATCACGGTGGCCGCGGAGCTGATCCCCATCACCGCCGTGCTGCTCTCGGCCCCCGACCTGGCCGGCGGCAACGTGGTCCGCGAGGTGGTCACCACCTACGCCGGCGGCCCCGTGGCCACGATGATCAGCCTGGCCGTGGCGCTGGCCATCGCCAACGCGGTGATCGCCATCATGCTGCTCACCGCCCGGCTGCTGTTCAGCAGCGCCCGCGACGCCACCTGGCCCCGCCCGGTCAACGCGCTCCTCGGGCACATCCACCCGCACTTCGGCACCCCGTGGGCGGCGACGCTCGCGGCCGGCGTGGTCAGCGCGGCCCTGTGCTTCGTCAACGAGCGCTTCCTGCTCGTCGTCACCGGCACCTCGCTCGTGGTCATCTACGCCGCCCTGTGCGCCGCGGTCATCGGCGGCCGCCGCAACGGCAGCACCGGCCACGGCGTCTACCGCATGCCGCTCTACCCCGTGGCCCCCGTCGCGGCCCTGGTCGCGCTGGCGTACGTGATCTACACCAGCGCCATCGACCCCGTGATCGGCCGCCCCAGCCTGATCGTCACCGCCGCCATCCTGACGGCCGCCGCGCTCGCCTACCTCCTCCTGGTACGGCGGCGCGGCGCCTGGACCCTCCACGATCCCGAATGACGCCCGTCTGGGTTATGGGTCTTCCGCATAACGCTCTAGCATTCCATTATCCGGAATATGCGAGGGAGACGTCATGGCGGAGACCCAGTCACCCGTGGGCAGCGTGGACCGCGCCCTGCTGATCCTCCAGGAGATCGGCAGGCACAGCCGCGGAGTCACACTCGACGAACTGGCCACGCGGCTCGGGTTGCCCAAGAGCTCGCTGCACCGCCTGCTGGGCGCGTTGAAGCACCGCGGGTTCGCCGCGCAGCCCGAGCCCAGCGGGCCGTACTTCCTCGGCACCGAGATGCTCGCCACCGCCTTCAGGTTCTACGAGAGCATGGACCTGCGCACGCTGGTGCGCCCGCTGCTGCTGCGGCTGAGCGAGGAGTTCGCCGAGACCGTGCACATGGCGACGCTCGACGGCGCCGAGGTCGTCTACCTCGACAAGGTCGAGGCGGTGCGGTCGATCACGATGACCTCGGTGGTGGGCGGGCGCAACGCGGCGCACTGCACGGGCGTGGGCAAGGCCCTGCTGGCCTGGACGTACCCGAGCGACGAGGAGATCAGGGCGTGGGCCGACCGCGCCGGCCCCCTCGCGACCAGGACGCGCAACACGATCACCAACCCCGCCAAGCTGGCCACGCACCTGGACCAGGTCCGGCGCCGGGGTTACGCGCTCGACCTGGAGGAGAACGAGCCGGGTGTGCGGTGCGTGGCCGCGCCGCTGTTCCTGGGCAGGACCTCCCCGGTCGCCGCGGTGAGCGTGACCGCGATCAAGGACCGCATGCCGCCGGCCCGGATGGAGGAGCTGGGGCACAGCCTGCGCAAGGCGATCGAGGAGCAGGTCTGACGGGTTGACAGCCGATCTCCCCGGTGATGTTCTGGCATCGATTCGGAATTGGATTCTGTATTACGGAAACTAGGGGTGCTCATGGAGCCGGAGGTTGTTCCCGTCCCTCGTGCGCAGCTGGGCGAAGGGCCGCGGTGGGACGGCGGCACCGGCACGCTGCTGTGGGTGGACATCCCGGCCGGGCTGGTGCACCGGCTGGACCCGGCCGACGGCTCGCAGGTGACGATCGACGTCGGCCAGCCGGTGGGCGTGGCGGTGCCGCGTGCCGGGGGCGGCCTGGCGCTGGCGGTCCGTGACGGCTTCGCCGTACTGCCAGAAGCCGGGACGCCTGAAGCCGGGACGTCTGAAGCGGGGACGTCTGAAACCGGGACGGGCGGGGCGGGCGGGGCGGGCGTGCTGCTTCCTGGAGCGGGCGATCTGCGGGTGGTCGCGGCGGTCACGGCGGCGGAGCGGCCGGGCAACCGGATGAACGACGGCGCCTGTGACCGCGCCGGGCGGTTCTTCGCCGGGACCAAGGCCGAGGACGACACCCCCGGCGCCGGGGCGCTGTACCGGCTGGATCCCGGCGGCGCGTGCGAGCGGGTGCTGGGCGGGGTGTCGATCTCCAACGGCCTGGCCTGGAGCCTCGACGAGCAGCTGCTGTACTACGTGGACACGCCGACCGGCCGGGTGGACGTCTTCGACTACGACCCGGCGAGCGGGAGCCTGGGCGATCGCCGGGTGTTCGCCGAGATCCCGCGCGGCTACCCCGACGGGATCACGGTCGACGCCGACGGCCACGTGTGGGTCGCGCTGTGGGACGGCGGCGCCGTCGTGCGCCTGCGGCCGGGCGGGCAGCTCGACCGCACGATCGAGCTGCCGGTGGCCAACGTGACGAGCTGCGCGTTCGGCGGAGCGAACCTGGACGAGCTGTACATCACCACCGCCTGGGACGGCAGGGGAGGCGGGGAGCTGTGGCGCTGCCGTACTCCCTACACGGGTCTGCCCGCCTGCCCCTACCGCGACCTCAGCCCTTGACCGCGCCGGTCAGCGCCTGGACGAACCGGCGCTGGCCGAACAGGAACACCAGCAGGACGGGCAGCGTCGTCAGCACCGTGCCCGCCATGACGGCCGGCCAGTCCGCGCGGTGCTGACCCTGGAAGGTCGTCAGCCCCACCTGGACCGTGTAGTTGTCCTCCGAGTTGATCGCCACCAGCGGCCAGAACAGGTCGTTCCACGCCGTGATGAACGTGATGACCGCCAGGGCGGCCAGCGCGGGCCTGGCCACCGGCAGCACCACCCGGTAGAACACCGCCACCCGCGAGCACCCGTCGATGCGCGCGGCCTCCTCCAGCTCCTTCGGGAAGGACTGGAAGAAGGAGGTCATCAGGAAGATGCCCACGGCCGAGGCCAGCTGCGGCACGATCAGCGCGCCCAGCGTGTCGGTCAGCCCGGCCTCGTTGAAGATCAGGAAGGTCGGGATCACCGTGAGCTGGAACGGGATCAGGGCGGTGGCGATGACCAGGATCAGCACCAGCTTGGAGCCGGCGAACCGGATCCGGGCGAACGCGTACCCGGCCATGCTGCACAGCACGACCTGGGCCACCACGATCGCGCCCGAGACGATGACGCTGTTGACGAACCAGCGCAGGAAGTTCGAGCGCTCCATGACCGTGCGGTAGCCGCCCAGGTCGACGCCGTCCGGCCAGAACGCCGGCGGGAAGCGGTTCAGCTCGGCCTGGGTCATCACCGAGCTGAGCAGCAGCCACACGAACGGCAGCACGACCACGGCCGCCATCGGCACCAGCAGCAGGTGCCACCTTCCCGCCCAGCGCCTCATGTCGCGGCCCCCTTGCGCCGCGTGAGCAGCAGGCCCGCGACGATCAGCACCAGGGTCCCGGCGAACAGGGCGTACGCCACGGCCGCGCCGTACCCGGCGGTGGAGAAGCTGAAGGCGAGCTGCCACACGTAGTAGACGATGGTCACGGTCGCGTTGGCCGGGCCGCCCTTCGTCGTGGTCATCACCAGGTCGAAGAACTGCAGCGCGTCGATCACGCCCCAGACCGTCAGGAAGATCGTCATCGGCCGCACCGACGGCACGATGACGTGCCGGAACCTGGCCCAGGGGCCCGCGCCGTCGATCGCGGCGGCGTCCAGCACCTCCTTGCTGATCTCCTGGATCGCCGCCAGGTAGATGACCACGGCGAAGCCGAAGCGGGTCCAGAAGAAGATCGCCGTGAGCACGAACATCGCCTGCGAGGGGCTGCTGAGCAACCCCTGCAGCGGCAGCCCGAGCTTGGCCAGGAACCCGTTCACCAGGCCGAAGTCGCGGTCGAAGATGAAGCCCATGAGCAGGCCCGTCGCGGTGGCCGAGACGACGTAGGGCACGAGGAAGCAGGTCCGGTAGAACCCGATGCCGCGCACCTTCCTGTTCAGCAGCACCGCCACGAGCAGCCCGGCGACGAGCGAGGACGGGATGTAGAGCACCAGCAGCAGCCCGGTGTTGCGCAGCGCCTGGAAGAAGACCGGGTCCTCCAGCAGCGCCTTGTAGTTGTCCAGCCCGACGTTGCGGCCCGGCGTCATCAGGTCGGAGTCGGTGAACGACAGCGCCAGCGCCCAGGCCATGGGGATCAGCGAGAACCCGAGGATGACCAGGGTCGCCGGTCCGGCGAAGGACCACCCGGCGAGGTTCTCGCCGAGCTTTCTGCGGTCCTTGTGGCGCCGGTGCTGGCTGGCGGTGGCGCCGAGGGTGGTCGCGCTCATGATCCCGGTACGGCCAGCGCCGCGTCGGCCTTCTTGGCCGCCTCGTCCAGGGCCGTCTTGGCGTCGCTCTTGCCGAGCAGGGTCTGGGCGATGGCCTCGGCGACGAACGCGGACACCCGCGGGTATCGGGTGGTCGGCGGCCGGACCCGTTTGGCGTTGGCCAGGTTCCCGGAGATCACCTCGATGCCATGATATTTCGCGAGATAGTCCTTGTAGCCGGGCAGCCGGGTGATCGACTCGCGGATCGGCAGCGATCCGGTGTCCGTCATCCACACGAGCTGCTGCTCGGCCGCCGTCAGCCAGGTCAGGAACGTCGCCGCCGCCTTCACCCGGCGCTGGTCGTGCTCGAAGACCACCCAGTTGTCCGGGCCCGAGATGGTCTCGTGGTTGCCGTTCGTGCCCGGCAGCGGCGAGACGCCGTAGTCGACCTCGGCCGCCTGAAGGTCGGGCAGCACCCACGGCCCCGACAGGAACATGCCGAGCCGGCCGGACTCGAACAGTTTCTGCCCCTTCTCCGCCGGGCTGGAGTCGAGGTAGAGCGACTTGTCGTCGACCGCCATCGCGCGCAGCCGGTCGAGCGCCTGCTGCCCCTGGGCGGAGTTGAAGACCGCCTTCTTGTGGTCGGGCGTGAGGATGTCGCCGCCGGCCTGCCAGACCATCGGCCACAGGCCCCAGACGGCCTCCTCGCCACCGCTGATCGGCCAGGTGGCGCCGAAGACCCCGGCCTTCGCGTCGGTCGCCTGTTTGGCCATCGCCCGGAAGTCGTCCCAGGTCCAGTCCGGCCCCGGCGGCTTGACCCCCGCCTTCTGCAGGACCTTCTTGTTGTAGAGCACGACCATGTTGTCGACGATCGCGGGGAAGCCGACGACCTTGCCGTTGATGGTGACGGCTTCGCGCTCGCTGGCCCAGAAGTCGTCCCACTTGACCGCCGGGTCCTTGACGATCTCGGTGAGGTCGGCCGTCTTGGGGTTCCTGGCGATGTTGGGCGCCCAGGAACCGTAGAGGTAGGCGATGTCGGGGTAGGCGTCGGAGGTGAGCGCCGCGGTGATCTTGGGCAGCATGCCGTCCGCGGTGACCCCGCCGGACTCGGTCTTGACCTTGATGTCCGGGTGGCTCTGGTTGAACCGCGCCACCAGCTTCTCGATCGACTTGGCGGAGGCGTCCTCCTGGCCGTGCCAGATCGTGAGCTCCACCGGCCCGCTCGCCTGCTGCTTCTGGCCGCCCGCGCCGCATCCGGTCGCGGCCAGCGCGAGCACCGCGGCGACGGCCATGGCCCGCCTCATCGCACACCCTCGGGAAGCAGGTCGCCGTGGGCGGCGATCATCTCGTCCACGAGGTCGTGGATCTGCTGGAGCGTGAGGGTCGCCGAGGCGTTGGGATCGAGCATGGCCGCGTGGTAGACGTGGTCGCGGCGGCCTTCGAGCGCGGCCCGCACGGTCAGCTCGCCCACGTTGAGGAAGGTCGTGTTGAGGGCGGCGAGCTGGGGCGGCATCGCGCCGATCCTGGTCGGGCGCAGCCCGGAACGATCCACCAGGCACGGCACCTCGACGCAGGCGTCGGCGGGCAGGTTGGCGATGAGCCCGTCGTTGCGCACGTTGCCGTGGACGACCCGGCGGGCGCCGGTCTCGATGGAGTGGATGACCTCGGAGGCCAGCTCGCTCATGGGCTCGATCGCGACGCCCTCCCCCGCGGCCAGGCGCCGCTTGGTCTCGGCGTAGGTGTCGAGGTTCTCCTCCGACCACCGCAGGTAGATCTCCACCGGGATGCGGAAGTGCTCGACCTGGTCGTCGTGGTGGAGGAACCAGGGCAGGTACTCCGAGCCGTGCTCGCTGGACTCGGTGGGGAAGCGGCCGAAGCGGCGGTACATCTCCACCCGGACGGTGCGCCGCAGCTCGGGGTCACCGGCGATGACCTCGTCGAGCGCGGGGTAGAGGTCCTGCCCGTTGTGCTCGAAGGTCAGGACGAACGCCTGGTGGTTGGCCCCGGCCGTGACGAAGGAGACCTCCTCCTCCGGCACGCCGACCAGCCCGGCCAGGCGGGCCTGGGTGTCGCGGACCGAGTGGCACAGGCCCACGACGTTCTTGAAGGGCGTGCCCTGGTAGACGGCGCGCGGGATCATCGCCATCGGGTTGGTGTAGTTGAGCAGGAGGGCGTGCGGGGCCAGCTCCGCGAGGTCGTTGCCGAGGCCGACCATGACCGGGATCGTGCGCAGGGCGCGGAAGATGCCGCCGATGCCGAGGGTGTCGGCGATCGTCTGGCGCAGGCCGTAGCGGCGCGGGATCTCGAAGTCGGTGCGGGTGGCGGCGTACCCGCCGACCGCGATCTCGTTGATCACGTAGTCGGCGCCGTCGACGGCCCTGCGCCGGTCGAGGTGCGCCTCCACCTTGGCGCCCAGGCCCAGCTCGGCGACCATCCAGTTGGCCATGGCCTCGGCGGTCGCCAGCCGCTCGGCGTCGATGTCATGCAGGACGAGGGTGGACTCCCCCAGCTCCGGAAATGTCAGGATGTCCGAGAGGACGTTCTTGGTGAATTCGACGCTGCCCGCGCCGACGAACACGATGCGTGCCATGGGCCACTTTCCCTCCACAGAGCACGGAGCGGGGCAAAGGAGACTCCGCCACGTGCGGCAGTATAACTAAGCTATCCGCAATACAGACCAAGGTTCCACAATGTGGAACGAGAGTCCTGGCGTCAACACCCCGCGATCGACGCCGGTGGCGCGGAATTCTCGACATCGAGAGAAGGTTGACAACCTCCGATCTCCCTCGGTTTCCTTGGTTGCGGAACATGATTCCACAATACGGAATGGAGGGTTGACACGTTGATCAAGCGCATTTCCCGGCTGGCGCTCGTGGCCGCGCTGGCGCTGGCGCCGACGCCGGTCCTGACCGCCACGGCGACCGCGAGCGCCGCCACGGGCACGAGCACGAGCGCCGCCATCTGGCGTCCGCCGGTGCAGAGCCGCTGGCAGTACCAGCTCCAGGGCAGCAAGGCCCACGCCGCCACCGGCGGCATCAACGTCGGCATCTGCGAGGTGCCGCAGTCGGGCGGCGCGTGCGTACGGCCCGGCGTCTTCGACATCGACCTGTACGTGGACGCCCAGGTGGCCGGGAACAACACCACGCTCAACACCGCCGGCGTCCGGGCCATCCACGCCAGGGGCGCCAAGGCCGTCTGCTACATCGACGCCGGCTCGATCGAGGACTTCCGGCCCGACTACCAGGCGTTCCTCGACTGGCACGACAGCCACGGCAAGTCCCTGCTCGGCAAGCCGTTCAGCGACGAGTTCCCGAACGAGCGCTGGGCCAACATCAACAACGACAAGGGCCAGCGGGACTTCCTGCTGAAGATGATGGAGGCCCGCGTCGACAAGTGCGTCCAGGCCGGGTTCGACGGCGTCGAGTTCGACGTCGTGCACGCCCACGAGGAGGGTCAGCCGGTCACCGGGTGGAACATCTCCGCCCAGACCCAGCTCACCTACAACAAGGCGCTGGCCGCCATGGCCCACGGGAAGGGCCTGTCGGTGGCGCTCAAGAACGACCTCAGCCAGGTGGACGAGCTGGTCTCCCACTTCGACTACGCGGTCAACGAGGAGTGCTTCCAGTGGAAGGAGTGCGACGTGCTGTCCGCCTTCGTCAACGCCGGCAAGCCGGTCTTCCAGGTGGAGTACAAGACCGCGCCGGCCGCCTTCTGCGGTAAGGCCGCGCGGCTGAAGTTCAACTCCATCAAGAAGGCGACCGACTACTCGCTGTACGACAAGCCGTACAAGCCGTGTAAGTGAGCGCGCGTGGCCCCGCCCCCGGCGGGGCCGCCCGTTCACGCCAGCCTCGGCACGAGCGCGCGGGCGTTGCCGGCGTACACCCGGCTCAGCACCTCGTCGGGGAGATCCAGCCCGCTGATGGTCCAGCGGCCCATCAGCGGCGGGTCCTCCAGGGAGTGGGCGAACGCCTCGTCGGCGGTCTCCATGAAGCGGAAGTGGATCCGGTAGACCTGCGGGTCCGGCGGGATCTCGTCGGTGCCGAACAGCACGCGGCCGGGATGGCGCGTGATCAGCTCGCGCGCCGCCCGCGGCGCCCGGCCCAGCTCGGCCAGGCGCGCCGCGATGTCGATGTGGAAGTTGGGGTAGGCGCCGAGCATCCGGCCCACCCAGGCGAGGTTCTCCGGCCAGCATCCGGCGTGCACGCCGATCACCGTGGTCGCCGGATGCTCGGCGATCATCGCCTCCATGGCCTCCATCAGCCGCTCGAAGGGCGGGAACTCCGGGCCGGAGAACACCCAGTCCGGGTGGGCGAGGAGCTGTTCGAGGCGTTCGTTGCGCTCGTCGACCGGCTGGAAGAACGCCACCGGGTCGGCGGTGTGCAGGGCGATCGGGATGCCCAGTTCGCCGGCCGTGGCCCACAGCGGCGCCAGCCGTACGTCGTCGAGCATGATCAGCACGCCGCGGGCGTCGCGCACGCGCAGGCCGACGTCCTTCCAGACCTTCAGCCCCGCCGCGCCCTCGGCGACCGAGGCGCGCAGCTGGGCGGCCAGGCGCTCGCCGAAGCGCGGCTCGGCGGCCCGCGACCAGTCGACGTGGCAGAAGGTGGCGAACCTGCCGGGGTGGGCGGCGTCGTAGCGCTCCAGGTTGGCGGCCAGTTCCCCGCCCCAGCGGCCGTCGAGGTTGACCATGGAGCGCACGTTGAGCGCGTCCATCGTGTCCAGCAGCGCGGGCACGTCCTTGACCGCCCAGTCGCCGTCCTCACTGAGCCAGCGGCCGAGGTGGACGTGCGCGTCCACGACCGGCAGCCGGGCCCGCTCCACGTGGTGGGCGGGCACTCTGAGCTGGGAGATCGGGCGGTAGCCGGAGAGGGGGACGCGCGCGGGCATGGGCACCTCGATTCAGACGGTCAGCAGGGCCTTGACGGGGGCGGTGGCGCCGTTCATCAGCGAGGTGAAGACCTCCGCGCCGTCGCCGAGCGGGTAGGTGTCGACCCAGCTCAGGTCCCAGGCCGGGACCAGGCTCACCGCCCGGGCGAAGTCGGCGGCGCCGTACGCGAAGGAGCCGAGCACCCGCTTCTCCCCGCGCACCAGCGCGGCGGCGTCGAAGCCCGCGTCCGTGTCGAGCAGGCCCAGCCAGACGGCCACCCCGCCCGGGCGCAGGCGGCTCAGCGACTGCTCGTGCGTGGCGGCGGCGCCCACCGCGTCGAAGACCACGTCGTACTCGCCGCTCAGTTCCGTCACGGCCGCGGCGGCGCCGAGCCGCTCGGCGATCGCGCGGCGGTGCTCGGAGCGGTCGGCGACCTCGATGCGCGCCGCCCCGCCGGACGCGGCGACCAGCAGGCAGGCCAGGCCGATCGCGCCGGCGCCGATGACGCCCACGCGGGCGCCCGCGGGCGCGCCGGCCAGCGACCAGGCGTGCACCGCGTTGGCCGCGGGCTCCACGATCGCCGCCGCCGTCCAGGCGAAACCGTCGGGCAGCACGGTCAGCGTGCTCGTGGGCACCGCCACCCGCTCGCCGAAGCCGCCCGGCCGGTGCACGCCGACGATCTCCCGCTTCCTGCACACGTTGCCCAGCCCGAGCGCGCACAGGTCGCACGCGCCGCACGACAGGATCGGGTTCACCACGACCGCCCTGCCGTCGTCGGTACGGCCGGCGAACTCGTGTCCCATGACCAGCGGCGGCACCCGGAATCCGGGGGTCTTGACGCCGTGCAGCTCGCTGCCGCAGATGCCCGTGGTCACCACGTGCACCAGCGTCTCGCCGGGGCCGGGCGCCGGCTCGGCGACGTCACGCATCTCGACGACGCCGGGTCCGGTGAACACCATGGCCTTCATCGCGCGGCTCCTTCGACGGGGTTGGTCAGGACGCCGATGCCCTCGACGCCGGCCTCGACGGTGTCGCCGGGGCGCAGGGAGCGGCGCGGGGTCATGAACTCGCCGCAGCCCCACGGGGTGCCGGTCAGGACGACGTCGCCGGGTTCGAGGGTGAAGGCGCGTGAGCAGTAGGCCAGCAGCTCGCCCACCCCGAAGAGCATCTCGGCGGTGCTGGAGTCCTGGACGGTCTCGCCGTTGACCCGCGTCCACAGCCGCAGGGCCTGCGGGTCGCCGAGCTCGTCGGGGCTGACGATGACCGGGCCGAGCGGGCAGAAGGTGTCCAGGCTCTTGCCTCGGGTCCATTGGCCGTCGGCGAACTGCAGGTCACGCGCGGAGACGTCGTTGGCCACGGTGTAGCCGGCCACGCCGGCCAGCGCCTCGGCCGGGCTCGCGTGCCGGATCGGGGCGCCGATGACCGCGGCCAGCTCGACCTCCCAGTCCACGCGCCCGGTCAGCGCGCCGTCGATGACGACGGGCTCGCCCGGGCCGATCACGCTGGAGGGGAACTTGGCGAACATCAGCGGGCGCTCGGGCCTCTCCATCCCGGCCTCGCGGATGTGGTCGAGGTAGTTGAGCCCGATCGCCACGATCTTGCCGGGCCGCAGGGGCCGCACGGGCACCGCGCCGTCGAGCCGCCTGGTGGCCGTCGTCGCGCCGAGCCCGGTGGCCAGCACCGCCTCCAAAGGGGTGCCCGGGGGGACGTCGAGGGCGTACCAGCGCCCGTCGCGTTCCTCGGCGGCCATGCGGGCCTGCCCGACCCGTACCGTGCCGAATCTCATACAGGGGTCCTCATTCCGTAATGCAGAATGCCGTTCCGGCCACGCGAAAAGGACAGCAGGGCTGGGGGCACCTGTCAAGGGTTCCCTGGAACCGTCCAGCATTCTGTATAGCGGAATGCTGGTGCATATGGCGGAATGCGTGTTAGGTTCGACCGCACACACCCGGAGGGGCACCGATGTATCCAGAAATCGACACCCCAGCCCTGCTCATCGACCTCGGCGTCGTCAGGGCCAACGTGAGCGAGATGGCGAAGACGGCCGCCGCCGCCGGCGTCAGGCTCCGGCCGCACATCAAGACCCACAAGATCCCCGAGCTGGCCCGGCTGCAGCTCGAAGCCGGCGCCACCGGCATCACCTGCGCGAAGCTCGGCGAGGCCGAGGTGATGGCCGACGCCGGCGTCGACGACATCCTGCTGGCCTTTCCCCTCTGGGGCCGTCCCAAGCTGCGCCGCCTCGCCGCCCTGCGCGAGCGGGCCAGGGTGCGCGTCAGCCTCGACTCCCCCGAGGTCGCCGCCGGACTCGGCCGCCTCGGCGGGCCGCCCGTGGAAGTGCTCGTCGAAGTGGACACCGGCCAGCACCGGCTCGGCCGCCCGCCGGGACGGCCCACCGCCGACCTGGTCGCCGAGATCGCCGCCGTCCCCGGCGTGGAGGTCGTCGGCCTGCTCACGCTCGCCGGGCACGCCTACCACTCCCGCACACCCGGGGAACTCGCCGAGACCGCCCGCCGCGAAGGCACCGACCTGGTCGAAACGGCCGAACTGTGCGCCCGCGACGGGATCGCCCTCCGCGAGATCAGCGTCGGCTCCACCCCCACCGCCCGATACGTCGCCGGGGTCGCCGGCGTCACCGAGATCCGGCCGGGTACCTACATCTTCAACGACACCGCGATGATGCGCCTCGGCGTCGCCACCGAGGAGACCACCGCCGCCAGGATCCTCACCACGGTCATCGGCCGCCCGATGCCGGAACGGGTCGTGTGCGACGCGGGCACCAAGTGCCTCACCTCCGACGGGTACGGCACGCCGGGCTGGATTCGCGCCGCCGGCCTGCCGTACCTGCACATGAACTTCCTCAACGAGGAGCACGGCGTCGCCCATCTGGAGCCTGAGCACACCGGCGAGCTGCCTGTCGGCTCGCGGCTGCAGCTGATTCCCAGCCATGCTTGCTCTGTCGTCAACCTCTTCGACACCGTCTACGGCGTCGAGGACGGAGAGATCGTCACCGAACTGCGCGTCGCCGCCCGCGGGGCCGTGCGCTGAAGGGAAGCAACAGCATGCGCGGACTCGCCGGCAAGCGAGTACTGATCAGCGGCGGCAGCAGCGGCATCGGCGCCGCCACCGCCCGCAGGTTCCTGGAGGAGGGCTCACGGGTCGTGCTCGGCGGCCTCGACCAGGCGGAAGTGGACGCGGCGGTGGCCGGCCTCGCCACGCTCGGCGAGGTGAGCGGACTGGCCGGCGACGTCAGCGAGGAGGCCGGCGCCGCCCGGCTCGTCGAGGGCGGTCTCGCGGCGCTGGGCGGCATCGACGTCCTGGTCAACAACGCCGGCACCGCCTGGCGCGAGCCGTTCCTGGAGATCACGCCCGGCCACTGGGACCGGATCGTCGCGGTGAACCTGCGCGGCATGTTCCTGGTCGCCCAGGCCGTCGCCCGGCACATGGTCGAGCGCGGCTCCAGCGGGGTCATCCTCAACATGTCGTCCACGAACGGCCTGGGCGGCGAGGCGGACTACGCCCACTACAACGCGTCCAAGGGCGGTGTCCTCCTGCTCACCAAGACCATGGCCGTGGAACTCGGCAAACACGGCATCCGGGTCAACGCGCTGTGCCCCGGCTACATCCAGACGCCGCTGAACTCGTCGATCTCCTCCGGCCTGGCCGGCGACTTCGTCACCGCCTACGCCCGCGACCACATCCCGCTCGGCCGCCCCGGGCTGGCCGAGGAGGTGGCCGCCGGGTACGCCTTCCTGGCCTCGGACGACGCCGCCTTCGTGCATGGGACCGAACTGGTCATCGACGGCGGGCAACTCGCGATCATGTGAACGACGAGACGCCCATGGGCCGGATCATGTCGAGGATCTGTCGAGAGCACGTTCAGCGGACACCTCATGTTCACGGAGGCGGCCTAGCGTCGGTGGCACACCCCTCAGTCAGGAAAGGGTTGCACCGTGAAACGTCGCAATTTCCTGCGGGCCTCAGTCATCGGCGCCGGTAGCCTGGCGCTCCCCTTCACGCTCTGGGAGGGTACGGCACTCGCCGCCCCCGCGCAGAACGCCCCGAGCCCCTACGGCCCCCTGCAGCCCGCGGACGCCAACGGCATCCTGCTGCCTGCCGGCTTCACCAGCCAGATCGTGGCCCGGTCCGGCCAGACGGTGCCGGGTACGTCACTGACCTGGCACAGCGCGCCAGACGGCGGCGCCTGCTTCGCCGACGGCAGCGGCTGGATCTACGTCTCCAACTCGGAGATCAACCCGGGCGGCGGCGCCTCGGCGATCCGGTTCAACTCCTCCGGCACGGCCACCTCGGCCAGCCGTATCCTCAGCGGCACGCGGCAGAACTGCGCGGGCGGCAAGACGCCGTGGAACACCTGGCTCTCGTGCGAAGAGGTGAGCAGGGGCTTCGTGTACGAGACGTTCCCCTTCGGCGGCACCGCCGTACAACGCCCGGCGATGGGCCGGTTCAAGCACGAGGCCGCGGCGGCCGACCCGGTCCGTCAGGTCGTCTACCTGACCGAGGACGAGAGCAACGGCAGGTTCTACCGGTTCGTCCCCTCGACGTGGGGCAACCTGTCCAGCGGCACGCTCCAGGTCATGGTCGCAGGATCGGGCACGTCCGGCTCGTTCACCTGGGCGAACGTCCCGGACCCCGACGGCTCGCCGACCGCGACCCGCAGCCAGGTGTCCGGTTCGAAGTCCTTCAACGGCGGCGAGGGCTGCCACTACGCCGCCGACACCGTGTGGTTCACCACCAAGGGCGACAACCGGGTCTGGCAGCTCAACCTGGCGAACAGCACCTACGAGCTGGCCTACGACGACAGCCTGGTCAGCCCGGGCAGCCCGCCGCTGACCGGCGTCGACAACGTGACCGGGTCGGCTGGAGGCGACCTGTACGTGGCCGAGGACGGCGGCAACATGGAGATCTGCATGATCACCCCCAATGACCAGATCTCCGTCTTCCTCCGCATCAACGGGCAGAGCAGCTCGGAGATCACCGGCCCGGCGTTCAACCCGGCGGGCAACCGCCTGTACTTCTCCTCCCAGCGCGGCACCAGCGGTTCGTCGTCCGGCGGCATCACCTACTGCGTCACCGGCCCCTTCCGGCCGTGAGCCTTGAGCCGCGAGGCGGCACACCCGGTGCCGGGTGTGCCGCCCGCGGATTCACTTCTGCTGGATGAAGAACCGCTGGGCGTCGCCGCCGTTCGCAGCGACCCAGACCGTTTGGTGTCGCCGGGGGTGGACTACGGGATGTCCATGCACCGGCGCTCTTCGTTGATCTCGTGCACCAGGTTGCAGAAGGTCAGGCGCAACTGGTGAACGTGATCGGCTGACCGGCTCCCGAGGCGGTGATGACCTCGCCGTTCGGGAAGGTGACGCGGCCGGTGGCCACGCCCTGGAACTCGATGCCGGTCGAGCAGAACGTCGGGATCGTGTCGACGGTCAGGCTGAGCCTGGCGTACTTGTCGTCCCGGTTGACGGAGCTCTGGATCAGGACGCCGCGGTCCAGGAGGCCGACGGCGAGCTGGATGCGCGACACCGGGGCGTCGCAGAACACTCCGGCGGTGACGGTGACCTTGCTCCCGCCGGCCAGGCGCGGGACGCCGACGCTGCCGAGGCAGCTGATCAGGGCGCCCGACTTCTTGACGCCCTGCAGGGTGAACCGGGTCTCGCCGAGGGGAGTCCGCGGCGGCTCTGCCCTGGCCGTGGCGGGCAGGGAGACGAGGGCGGCCGTGGCGATCACGGCGGGCAGGACGAGCCTGCGCAAGATGTGCATGAGCATTCCCTTTCCGGGTTGGTGGATGCGGCTGATCAGCACATTCCGCATTGTGGGGAGCCGGAGATCTTGCGCACAGAGCAGGGCAGACTACTCTTGACAGGCAATCCGCCGTTCGCGTTGAGAACCGTGCAAAGCACTGAGTCATCCTGATCGGACAGGAGCCGCGGGTGCGTAGATGGCCGTTCGAGGGGCGTCAGCAGGAATTGGCTGCGATCCGGTCGGCGTTCTGCGGCTCGGCCGCGCATGCCGTCCTGCTCATGGGCGCCGCGGGTGTCGGGAAGACCCGGCTGGCCCGGGAGACGCTCGCCCGGCTGGGCGGCCGTGGCGACTGGATCGCCGGCACCCGGTCGGCCTCGCAGATCCCGCTCGGGCCGATGCTGCACCTGGTGCCGGAGGAGGTCCCGGTCACCGCCGGGTCGGCCGAGCTGGTGCGTGCGATCCACTCCCGGGTGGCGGGCTGGGGCGGGCGGCACGACGGGGTGCTCGGGGTGGACGACGCCCACCAGCTCGACGCCGCGAGCGCGATGGCGATCGCCGCCCTGATCACCAAGGGGTCGGCGTTCGTGGTGCTGACCGCCAGGAGCGGCGAGCCGCTGGCCGACTGCCTGTCCCGGCTGGTCAAGGAGGGCCAGGCGGACGTGCTCGAGCTCGGCGTGCTGCCCGACGCGGTCATGGACCGGCTCATCGACCACAGCACCGGCGGCAGGATCGACGTGACGGCCCGCCGTACGCTGCACGCGACCGCGCGCGGGAACCCGCTGGCGTTGCGGGAGCTGGTGCACGGCGCGGTGCCCGGCGGGCTGGCCGACCTCATCGTCTCCCGGCTCGCCGGGCTGAAGGCGGAGGTCCGGGCGGTGGTCGAGATGGTCGCCTGCGGCGAGCCGGTGCCGCTGAGCCTGCTGGAGCGCTCCGCCGGGGCCGAGCCGGTGATGGCCGCCGAGGAGGCCGGCGTGGTCGTGTGCGAGCGGGCCGCCAACCGGGTCCAGGCGCGGCTGGAGCATCCGCTGTTCGGCGAGGTGCTGCTGGCCAGGATGCCGGTGACGGGGCGCAGGCGGGCCTACCAGACGCTGGCGCGCGAGCTGATGGCCACGCCGATGCGCCGCCGCGAGGACGTGCTGCGGGCCGCGCTGTGGCAGGTGGAGTGCGGCCGGATCACCCGGCCCGACCTGGTGCACGAAGGCGCGTTGCAGGCTGTGGGCAGGACCGGGATGGCGCTGGCCGAACGCCTGGCCCGCGCCTCGCGCGAGGTCGAGCCGGGACCGCGGGCGAACTGGCTGATGGCCGAGATCCTCGAGTACCAGGGCCGCAGCGGCGAGGCGGCCGGCCTGCTGCCCGCCACCCCGCCGCCCGATCTCGCCGAGCGCATCGCCTGGGCGATCATCCGCGCCAAGGTTCTGTACTGGTCCCAGGGCGACGTGCCCGGCGCGACGGCGACCTGGGACACCGTGGCGGGCCATCCGGTCATCGAGGCCGCCCGCGCGTTCGTGCTGTTCTTCGACGGCCGCTGCCGGGACGTCGTGCGCATCGCCGACAAGGTGCTGGCCGACCCCGGCGGCAACCCGCAGGCCGTGGTGTGGGCCGCGGGCGCGGCGACCGCCTCGCTCGGCTTCCTCGGCCGCATCGAGGAGGCCGGGCGGCGGCACGCCGAGGGCCGCGCCACCGCGATCGCGCACGCCGCGGCCCTGCCCGTCGGGGCGTTCCAGATGGAGGTGGGCGCCTGCCTGGCCCAGCTGGCCGCCGGAGAACCCGGCCGGGCCGCCGCCACCGCCGCCGCCGCGTACCAGGCCACGCTCAGCGGGGGCGCGCCGATCCTGGTCAGCGGGTGGGCCTTCTTCGGCGGCGTGGTCGCCCTGGCGCAGGGCCGCCTGGACCGCGCCGGCTCCCTGCTGACCGAGGGCCGCGCCGGATTCGGGCAGACCGATACCCAGCGATTACACCGCTGCTGCCTGGCCGCCCTGGCGGGCGTGCGCGCGCTCCAGGGCCGCCGCGCCGACGCCGTCGAGCTCCTGGCCCGCGCCGACGCCCTGGACAACGGCACCAACCAGATCTTCGCCCCGTGGGTGGAGACCTGGCGGGCGTGGGTGGCCCGCGCCGGAGGCGACGTCGACGCCGCTCTCCGCCACGCCGCCCGCGCCGCCGCCCTGGCCGCCGCGGCCGGCATGCCGTACGTGGAGGCTCTCGCGCGCTACGAGGCGGTACGGCTCGGCGGCGCCGCGGACCAGGAGGTCCTGAGGGCGATCCCCGGCGCCCTGCCCGCGCTGCTGGCCACCGCCGTGCGCGCGCTGGCGGCGAAGGACACCCCGGCCTTGTCGCGCACGGCGCGGGAGCTGAACCGGCTCGGCTACCACCTGCACGCCGCGGAGCTGGCCACCGCCGCGGCCCGGCACGCCCGCCGTACCGGATCGCCGCCGGAAGCCGGGCTGGCCGTCGCCGCCGCCAACGAGATGCGCGCGGCCTGCGCGGGGGCGCGCACCCCGCTGCTGGCCGAGGAGCCCCAGGACGACCTGAGGGACTTCCTCACCCCGCGCGAACGGCAGATCGCGCTGCTGGCGCCCTGGCACACCAGCAAGCAGATCGCCCAGCGGCTCGGCCTGGCGGTGCGCACGGTGGACAACGCGCTGTCGCGCGTCTACGTCAAGCTCGGCGTCAGCGGCCGTGCCGACCTGCGTCCCTACCTGGAGCAGCCGCCGGACGACGGCGCCTAGGGCGGGCCGGTGGCCCGGGGAGTCACGACATGTCGGGACCCGCCGCCCCCCGAGCGTGAACATTGGGCATGGACATCGGCGACATCCCCTGAACGCGGCGCCCGGCTGGGCCAGACTCTCGGCATGAGCTCAACAGTCATGGCGACGGCCCAGGTAGCGGCCGACGCCACACTCGGCCCGGGCACCAAGGTCTGGGAGCTGGCCCAGATCAGGGAACGCGCCCGGCTCGGCGCCTCCTGCGTGATCGGCCGGGGCGCCTACGTGGGTCCTGGCGTGCTGATCGGCGACAACGTCAAGATCCAGAACCACGCCCTGGTCTACGAGCCGGCCAGGATCGCCGACGGCGTCTTCGTCGGCCCGGCCGCGATCTTCACCAACGACCACAACCCGCGCGCCGTGGCGCCCGACGGGTCGCAGAAGAAGGCGGGTGACTGGGCGGCGGTCGGGGTGACCGTACAGGAAGGGGCCTCGATCGGGGCGCGCGCGGTGTGCGTCGCCCCCGTGACCGTCGGCGCGTGGGCGATGGTCGCCGCGGGCGCCGTCGTCATCCGCGACGTGCCCGCCTTCGCGCTGGTGGCGGGCAACCCCGCGCGCCGGATCGGATGGGTCGGCCGCGCGGGGGTGCGCCTGGTGGAGAGCGGGCCCGGCCTGTGGCGGTGCCCGCAGACCGGGGAGCTCTACACCGGGGACGAGGACGGACTCCGCCTCAAGGGATGAACCTCAGCCGCCGATGACGATCCGCCGCACGCCCGGCCACAGGCCCGGATCGGTCACCCGGCGCCCGTCCACGAGCACGGAGACGCCCGGCAGGTCGGCCGCGCGCAGACCGGCGTACTCCGTGTGGTCGGCCTGCACGAGCGCCGCGGCGACCGGCTCGCCGCGGTGCGCCGGCAGCCCGAGCGCCTCCAGCTCGGCGGCCGTGTACAACGGGTCGGAGACGTACGGCACGGCGCCGCGCCCCCGCAGCCCGGCGACCAGGGGAAAGGCGCCGGAGAACGCCGTCTCCTTCACTCCCCCGCGATAGGCGGCCCCGAGCACGAGCACGCCCACGCCGGTCAGGTCGCCGAAGGCGGCGGCCAGCCGGCCCACGGCGTACTCCGGCATCGCCGCGTTCGCCTCCCTGGCCGCCCGCACCACCGTGGCGGACGGGTCGTTCCACAGGTACAGGCGGGGGTAGACGGGAATGCAGTGCCCGCCGACCGCGATGCCGGGCTTGTGGAGGTGACTGTACGGCTGGCTGTTGCACGCCTCGATGACCCCGGTGATGTCCACCCCGAGGGAGTCGGCGTAGCGGGCGAACTGGTTGGCCAGGCCGATGTTGACGTCCCGGTAGGTGGTCTCGGCCAGTTTGGCGAACTCGGCGGCCTCGGCGCTGCCGAGGTCCCAGACGCCGTTGGGCCGGGGCAGGTCGGCGCGCTGGTCGAAGTCCAGGACGGCCTCGTAGAAGGCCATGGCCTGGGCGGTCGAGCGGGCGTCGACGCCGCCGACGAGCTTGGGGTAACGCCGCAGGTCGGCGAAGACGCGGCCGGTCAGCACGCGCTCCGGGCTGAAGGCCAGCGCGAAGTCGGCGCCCACGGCCAGCCCGGAGCCCTCCTCGAGGAGGGGACCCAGGCGCGTGCGCGTGGTGCCGACCGGCAGCGTGGTCTCGTAGACCACCAGGGCGCCGGGACGCAGCCCGGCCGCGATGGCCCGGGTGGCCGCGTCCATGGCGCTGAAGCCGGGCCGGCCGGCGTCGTCGGCGTACAGCGGGACGACCACCACGACGGCGTCGGCCGCGCGCACGGCCGCGGTCGTGTCGAGGGTGGCCGACAGGGTCCCGGCCTCGACGGCCGTCTTGAGCCCGACGTCCAGGTCGGCCTCGCCGGGGAACGGCGCCTGGGCCCGGTTGACGTGCTCCACCACGGCGGGATCGATGTCGGCGCCGATCACCGTGTGGCCCTTGCCGGCGTACTGCACGGCCAGCGGCAGCCCGATCTTGCCGAGGCCGACGACGCAGATCTTCATTGGAGGAACTCCTTGAGGGCGCTCACGGTCTGCGTGCCGCCGTGCACGGCCCGGGCGAAGGCCGCGGACCTGCGGCCCAGCTCGGCGCCGGCGTCCCGGTCGTCGAGGAGCCGTTCCACGGTCTCGGCGAGGGTGGCGGGCACGGCGTTGACGATGGGGTGCTCACCGAGCGCGTCGGCGACGCCGTCGGACAGGTAGGCGATGACCGGCTTGCCCGCGGACATCGCCTCGCAGGCGAAGGTGCCGTAGGCGCCGATGGCGAACTGGTCGACCACGATGTCGGCCTCCCAGACCTGCTCGCGCATCTGTGACCAGTTGACCTTTTCGGCCAGGCGGAATTCGATCACCTTGCGCTCGTGCAGCTCCTCCAGGATGGGCACGATGTCGCCGGTGCCCTTCGTCCAGCGTTTGGACGGCGCGTGCAGCACGATCGGCCGGGCGCGCTCGAGCACCGGCTCCGGGCACGCCCAGGCGTCCACGTCCACGACGAGCGGGACCCACACCGCCTGGGGCAGGTCGTCGAGCAAGTCGGGCGTGGTGACGAAGCACGGCAGGCCGGACTCCGCCGCTGTCCGCGCGTTCCGCTCGGCGGTCTTCGTCATCCGCTCCACGAACCCCTCGGGCGCGGCGCGGAACAACGACGTCGGGTGCCGCTCCATGTGCCGTCCGGGGTGGCGGATCTCGCTGCCGTGCGCCAGCAGCGCCACCTGGATCTGGGCCCGGCGCAGCGCGGGCAGGTCGGCGCCGATGTGATCGCCGTTCAGGTGCCCGAGCACGGGCAGGAAGGCGTCGGCCAGCAGGTGCGTGTAGCGCCCGGCGATGCGGCCGACCTGCTCGACCTGGAAGGCGACCTGGCCGTAGCGGCCGGGGCCGAAGGTCACGTCGGCCGGGTAGTCGAAGGTCGAGGTGGCGGCCTTGGCCATGAAGACCTCCATGGAGACGTCGCGTCGCTCCTTGGAGATGGCCTGGGCGAAGGTGGCCAGCTGGCCGGCGTAGTTGGCGGGGCCGAGCCCGAGCCGGATCGGCGTGCTGTCGTCCAGCGCGGTCCACGGGTTCTCGCTGGTGCCCTTGTCGCGCTCGCGCACCTGCCAGGTGGGGTTGCCGACCGCGATGCGCGGCTTCTTGCCGGACAGCTTCCGGTAGAGCCCGAGCAGGCCGGCGCTCTGGTGCTCCCACGACAGCTCGTCCAGCAGGTCCGGGGTGATCCTGGCCGCCAGGTCGGCGCGCCGGTCGAGCGCGGCGGCCACCGCCGTGGCGAAGGTGGCGGGGTCGGTGGCGGTGAAGACCTCCCCCACCCCGGTCGCCTCGACGAACTTCGTCACGGTGGCCACGTCGCTGGTGACGACCGGCAGCCCGGCGTGGAGGTACTCGGGCAGCTTGGTCGGCAGCGACACCTCGCAGTTCGGCGTCTTCCTGAAGCAGATGAGCCCGAGGTCGGCCGAGGCCAGGAAGTCGGGCACCTGGGCCTGCGGCACGTACGGCACGACGTGGATCCGGTCGCCGACGCCGAGCTCGTCGCCCAGCTCCAGCAGTTGCTCCAGGGCCGGGGTGCGCTTGCCCACGACGAGCGCCAGGTGCACGCCGGGCAGCCGGGCCAGCCCGGTGACCGCGGTGTCCAGGCCGCGCTGCGCGTCGATCCAGCCGGCGTACACCAGCAGGGGCACGTCGCTCGCCAGGCCGCACACCTCGCGCAGGCCGGCCCGCTCGATCGTGGCGCCGATGACCGAGCGCACCGGCGCGTTGCGCACCACCAGCGGCGTCTCCTCCAGGCGGTAGGCGTCCTCGAGGATGGCCGCGAGCTCGGGCGAGACGGTGACGACGGCGTCGGCCTGGCCGATGTACTCCTTCTCCAGCGCGTGGTAGGCGCTGGAGCGCAGCGCGCTGCGCCAGTCGACGCCGCGCACGTACTCGTGGGCGTCGTACAGCCAGCGGCAGGTCCACCCGCGGTTGCGCAGGCGGGCGGCGCTGCGGGCGGCCACCCCGATCATGGTGATGTCGTTGGCGTGGATCACGTCCGGCCGGAACTTCTCGATCACCGGCCCGAAGGCGGCGTCCAGGTCGAGCAGCGAGGGCATGTCGATGCGCCAGTCGCCGTCCGGCCTGCGCTCGCGCCAGCGGCGCTCCTGCCACTGGTACACGGTCCGCTTGGCCGCGTACGCTCCGGTGCCGAGCCGCAGGACCGTCCGCAGCGCCGTTCTGACCAGCGCCGGGCCCAGGCCGGGCCGTCCCACGGTGCTGCCGATGCGCGCGGTCAGCTCGCGGATCTGGATCTGCCGCGTCACCTCGTCCGGCCGCTGCACGAACCGGAACCGGCGTTTCACCTCGCGGCGCGGGATGGGAACCCGGACCACGCGCACCGGCCCCATCTCGCTCTTGGCCTTGCGCGCGGACGAGCGGCCGAGCAGCAGGACTTCCCAGCCCGCGTAGGCCGCGGCCAGCGCGATCTTCTGCACCCGGCTGTCGCCGGTGATGTGGTTGCCGACGATGACGGCCAGCCGCGGCTGCCGCGGGGAGACACTCATGACCGCTTCCCCTGGAACAGGTCGCGGACCGCCTGCCACAGCGGCAGGGGCACGGCGACGATGGTCAGGTGCCCGTGCTCGTTGGCGCGCGCTCTGATCCGGTACGGCCGGCCGCGATACCAGGTCCGCACGGGTTCCGGGGCGTGCGAGACCGGCACCGGCAGCTCGTAGGTGGAGCCCGCCACGTCGGTGTAGAGGCGCACCGAATACCGGGGAGCCCGTTTGCGCAGCAGGGAGCGCACCCCGATGTCGAACCGGAAGTCCCCGGCGGCCTGCCCGGGCGCGCGGCCGGCGGCCCCGTCGTCCTCCTTGAGCCTGCGCCCCTGGCGCAGCGCCCGCGCGGTGCCTGCGGGCACCACGTCCATCGTGACCTTCGCCTCGGCCCCGGTCAGGCACAGCTGCCCGGCCAGGTGCAGCCTGGCCCGCTGCCAGCCGAGCGAGGAGACCTCGACCCCGGCGGCCAGCCGCCCGGCGAGGTTGCCGGTCAGCTCGAAG
The DNA here is from genome assembly GCF_009760925.1 of Nonomuraea typhae. Taxonomy (GTDB): domain Bacteria; phylum Actinomycetota; class Actinomycetes; order Streptosporangiales; family Streptosporangiaceae; genus Nonomuraea; species Nonomuraea typhae. The sequence continues at coordinate 515,385 of NZ_VRLV01000004.1, read as the reverse complement.
CAGTCGTCGGGCAGGTCGCCGAAGCCGTTGCCCTGGGAGTAGGCGCTCTGGCCGCGGACCAGGATCGGCGGCTGCACGCCGTCCGCCTCCTCGCGCAGCGACCGGCACAGGGTCTCCCGGTCGCCGCGCGCCGCGAGCGTGAGCCGGTACCGCTGGGGGGAGGTGAGCTGGGCGCGCAGGCCCGGCGTGAGGTACAGGGTGCACAGGCGGGCGATCGACTCGCAGATCTTCTTCTGCTCGTCCTCGGTGAAGGTGAGGAACTCGGCGCGCAGCAGCTTGGCCAGCTCGTAGCCGAAGTGGCGCTTGAGCACGAAGTCGCGCTCGGCTCCGGGGGGCAGCAGCCGGACGACGTGCTCGATCACCTGCTCGCCGCCGCGCAACTGGCTCAGCGGCGCGGCGCGGCTGGTGATGTTGTCGCCGTTGTCCCGGCTCACCGCGTAGTAAAAGACGTAGTCGGCCAGCACGGAGACGCGGCGGGCGTGGAGGAAGGCCGCGAGCGTGAAGGGCTGGTCGCTGAAGATCGGCATGTCCTCGGGGAAGCGCAGGCCGTGCTCCTCGATCAGGCTGCGGCGGAAGAGCTTGGTGTTGGACAGCGAGTACGGCAGCGGCGAGTCGAACAGGCCGATGTCCATGCGCGTCTCGGCGTAGACCTTCTGGGGGATCTGGCGGCCGTTGGCGCCGACCATGCGGCCGAGGACCACGTCGGAGTCGTAGGCGTCGGCGGCCCGCACGAGGCGTTCGAGCGCCTGCTCGGCGAGGAAGTCGTCGGCGCCGACGAAGTAGACGTAGCGTCCGGTGGCGTGCTCGAGCGCGCGGTTGGACGGCGCCGCGGGCCCGCCGGAGTTGGCCTGCCGCAGGACTGTGACGGTGCCGGGGTAGCGCGCGGCGAAGTCGTCGAGCTCCTCCGCGCTGCCGTCGGTCGAGCCGTCGTCCACGGCGATGACCTCGAGCCGGCTCGTGCCGATGCTCTGCCCGATGACCGAGTCCAGGCATTCACGCAGGTGCGGCATGGTGTTGTACACCGCGATGATCACGCTCACGTCGGGCACGGTCATACAAGGGCTCCCTTGAGGTCGGCGGACTTCAGCGAGATCGTGCGCCCCTGCCCGGCCGAGGCCAGCACGGCCTCGGACACCTCCACGGTCCGCACCCCCTGCGCCAGGGTGACGATGTCGGAGGACAGGCCGAGCAGCGCGTCGCGGAACCTCTCGTGCTCGACCACGAGCGGCTCGCGCTTCTCCAGCGCGTAGCGGATCATGTCGCCTTCCGACACCCCGCGGAAGGCGCTCAGCGACTCCCACTGCATGGACTGGGCGCCGTTGGCGTAGAAGGTGAGGTCGGCGGTGAGCGTGTCGGCCACGAAGCAGCCACGCTCGCCGGTCACCACGGTCGAGCGCTCCTTGAACGGGCTCAGCCAGTTGACCAGGTGGCTCACCATCGAGGAGTCGCTGAGCTGGCCGACCACGGCGACCATGTCCTCGTACGGCCGGCCGCTGCGCGAGGCGGTGCGCGCGGAGACCGACACGTACTCCTGCCCGGTGATCCAGCTCGTCAGGTCGATGTCGTGGGTGGCGAGGTCCTTCACCACGCCCACATCGGTGATCCGGTGAGGGAAGGGTCCCTGCCGCCGGGTGACGATCTGGAAGACCTCGCCGAGTTCCCCGGCTTCGAGGCGGGCGCGCAGGCTCTGCAGCGCGGGGTTGAAGCGTTCGATGTGCCCGACCGCGCCGAGGACCCCGCCGGCCTCGAACGCCTCGGCCAGCCGGTTGGCCCCGGCGACGGAGTCGGCCAGCGGCTTCTCGATGAGCGCGGAGACGCCGGCGCGGGCCAGGGTCAGGCCGACGCTCTCGTGCAGCGCCGTGGGGCAGGCGACGACGGCGTAGTCGAGGCCGAGTTCGAGCAGTTCGCCCACGTCGCGGGTGACCTGCGCGCCCTGGGCGACGCGGTGGGGGTCGCCGGCCGGGTCGGCGACGCCGGCGAACTGCACGCCGTCGAGCTTCGCCAGCACCCGCGCGTGGTGGCGGCCCATGGCGCCGAGCCCGATCAGCCCGGCCCGCAGCGGCCTCACGTGCGCTCCCGCAGGGAGTTGACCGCGCCGGCGATGCGGTCCAGGTCGTCGCCGGCCAGCGCGGGGTGGACCGGCAGGGACAGCACTTCGCGGGCGGCCCGGTCGGTCTGCGGCAGCTCCCAGGTGCCGCCTCTGTACGGTTTGAGGCGGTGAATGGGCGTCGGGTAGTAGACGGCGCTGCCGACCCCGCGCTCGGTCAGCCACTGCTGGGCGGCGTCCCGGTCCGCCGCGATCCGCACGGTGTACTGGTGGAAGGCGTGCGCGGCGTCCTCGGCGACGTGTGGCACGGGCACGCCGCGGATGGCGGCGCTGAGGTGCTTGGCGTTGGAGCGGCGCTGTTCGACCCACTCCGGCAGCCGCTTGAGCTGCACGCGGCCGATGGCGGCGGCCACATCCGTCATCCGCATGTTCGCCCCGACGATCTCGTTGGCGTAGCGCTGCTCCATGCCCTGGTTGCGCAGCAGCCGCAGGGTTCTGGCGACGCCGGCGTCGGGCGTGACGATCATGCCGCCTTCCAGGGCGTGCATGTTCTTGGTGGGGTAGAAGCTGAAGCAGCCCGCGGTGCCCAGCGCGCCGACCGGCTTGCCGCGCAGGGCGGCGCCGTGCGCCTGGCAGGCGTCCTCGACGAGCGCGAGGTGCCGGCCGTCGGCCAGGGACCGCAGCGCCGGCATGTCGGCCGGGTGACCGTACAGGTGCACGGGCATGATGGCGGCGGTGCGCGGGCCGATGGCGGCGGCCACGGCCGACGGGTCGAGGCAGTAGGTGTCCGGGTCGATGTCGGCGAAGACCGGGGTGGCGCCGGCGAGCCGCACCGCGTTGGCCGTGGCGGCGAAGGAGAACGACGGGACGATCACCTCGTCGGCCGGGCCGATGCCGAGCGCCATGAGCGTCAGGTGCAGCGCGGAGGTGCCGGAGTTGACGGCCACGCAATGTCGGCCCTCCACCCAGGCGGAGAACTCCTCCTCGAAGGCCGCCACCTCGGGTCCTTGGACGACGGATCCGCTGCGCAGGACGCGGACCGCCGCCGCGATCTCCGCTTCTCCGATGACTGGCTTGGCTGACGGTATGGGCACTTCGCCGGGCAACACGAGCTCCTAAGCCTGATGACCACTGGGTGAGTGAACCGCCACGGACTGTAGGGGATCGCTACGGAGGGTCACACGACTGTCGGCGAGCGCTTGCGTGAATGCTTACCCATGGCCGCGAGTCATTGCCCGGCCTTGACCCGGCGCTGACGAATCCGTTGACCGGGTCTGGTCGGCGGCGAGGCCCCGCCGTACCGTCGCGGTGTCGTCACTCCGGAAAGGAGCCGTACGCCATGTCCCTGCGCGTCAACCCCTTCATCCGCCGCCTCGCCCTGGTTCTGGTGAGCCTCGGCCTGCTGGCCGCGACGTTATCCCCGGCCACGGCGGCCTCCGATCGCCCGCAACGGGACCGGGAGATCGAACGCATGGTCCGGGCCGTGGACCCGAGCGGCATCGAGCGCGTCATCGCCAAGCTGGTCTCGTTCGGCACCCGGCACACCCTGTCCAGCCAGACCGATCCGGTCCGCGGCATCGGCGCCGCCCGTGACTGGATCTTCGAGGAGTTCTCCCGGATCGCCGCGACCTCCGGCGGGCGCATGACCGTGGAGAAGCAGTCGTTCGTCCAGCCGGTCTCCCCGCGCATCCCGGTGCCCACGACGATCACCAACGTGGTGGCCACGCTGCGCGGCACCCAGCCCGCGTCGGCCGGCCGTACGTATGTCGTCAGCGGGCACTACGACTCGCGCTGCTCGGATCCCTTGAACGCCACGTGCGACGCCCCCGGCGCCAACGACGACGCCTCCGGTGTGGCCGTGGCCATCGAGGCCGCCCGGGTCATGGCGCCACGCACGTTCGACGCCACGATCGTGTTCATGGCCGTCGCGGGCGAGGAGCAGGGCCTGTACGGCGCCGCCCACTTCGCCGAGCAGGCCAAGCAGCAGGGCGTCGACATCCAGGGCATGTTCACCAACGACATCGTCGGCAGCCCGATCGGGCCGAACGGCCGTGACCCGCGTGCCGTGCGGGTGTTCTCCGAGGGCGTGCCCACCTCGGAGACCCCGGCCCAGACGGCGATCCGCCAGTCGATCGGCGGGGAGAACGACGGCGTCTCCCGGCAGCTGGCCCGGTCGGTGAACGAGGCGGCGGCGGCCTACGTGCCCGGCTTCGACGCCCGCCTGTACTTCCGCCGCGACCGCTACCTGCGCGGCGGCGACCACATCCCGTTCCTGCAGCGCGGCTTCTCGGCGGTGCGCTTCACCGAGGTGCACGAGGACTACGCGCACCAGCACCAGGACGTCCGGGTGGAGGACGGCGTGCAGTTCGGCGACCTGCTGCGGTTCGTCGACTTCGGCTACGTCGCCCGGGTCGCCCAGGCCAACATCGCGGCGCTGGCCGTGCTCGCCCGCGCGCCCAAGTCTCCGCAGAACACCGCGATCCTGACGGCCCAGCTCACCAACGACACCGACCTGCGCTGGACCGCCGCCCCCGAGCCCGACCTGGCCGGGTACGAGGTCGTCTGGCGCGAGACCACCGAAGCGCTGTGGACCCACTCCCGCTTCGTCGGCAAGGTCACCTCGTACACGCTCAAGGGCCTGTCCAAGGACAACTTCCAGTTCGGCGTACGCGCGGTCGACACCCAGGGCCACCGCAGCCCGGTCTCCTTCCCGGTGCCCGCGGCCAACTAGCGCGTCAGGACACCGATCGCGCCGGGGATCGCCTCGTCCCCGGCGCGGCGGTTTCCCCTTGGGGTGGTGGCGTCCGTGAACCGGCCGACCAACACTGAGCGGTGAGATCGTCTACACGTGAGGCAGCCACAATGCGTAGGGCGCGCTGGATCGAGGACTGGAGACCTGACGACGTCGGCTTCTGGGAAGGGGGTGGCCAAGGCGTCGCCCGGCGGAACCTGATCTTCTCCATCTTCGCCCTGCACCTGGGTTTCTCGATATGGACGATCTGGAGCGTCGTCGCCGCCCGGATGGGCGCCTTCACGGTGGATCAGCTGTTCTGGCTGGTGGCGTTGCCGAATCTGGTGGGGGCCCTGGCACGGGTCCCCTACAGCTTCGCCCCCGCCCGGTTCGGCGGGCGGAACTGGACGGTGGTGAGCGTCCTGCTCCTGCTGATCCCCGCGGGCGCGCTGGCGCTGGCCGTGAGCGTGCCGGGCACGCCGTTCTGGGTGTTCCTGCTGATCTCCGCGGCCGCGGGGCTGGGCGGGGGCAACTTCGCCTCGAGCATGGCCAACATCGCCTACTTCTACCCGGCCGGGCGGCTCGGGTGGGCGCTCGGGGTCAACGCCGCGGGCGGCAACATCGGCGTGAGCACGGTGCAGCTCGTGGTTCCGCTGCTCATCGGCGCGTTCGGGCTGGCCGCGGCGGGGCTGCTCTGGGTGCCGCTGATCCTGATCTCGGCGGGCTGCGCCTGGCTGTTCATGGACAACCTCGCCATCGCCCGTTCGTCCGTCCGCGACCAGGCGAAGGCGGCGCGGCACCCGCAGACGTGGATCATGGCCTTCCTCTACATCGGCACGTTCGGCTCGTTCATCGGCTACTCGACGGCCTTCCCGCTGCTGACCAAGAACGCCTTCCCCGCCGTCGCCTGGGCGTCGTTCGCCTTCGTCGGGCCGCTGGTGGGCTCGCTGAGCCGGCCGTGGGGCGGGTGGCTGGCCGATCGGCTGGGCGGGGCGCGGGTGACGCTGTGGGTGTTCACGCTCATGGCGCTGGGCGTGGCGGGAGTGTGGTGGTCGCTGCTCGGGCGGACGTTCGCCGGGTTCGTCGCCGCGTTCGTGCTGCTGTTCGTCGTCTCCGGGATCGGGAACGGCTCGACGTACCGGATGATCCCGGCCATCTTCCGGGTGAAGGCGGCGGCCGGGTCGTGCGGAGGGGTGAAGGCACGGCTGGCGGCGGGACGGCGGCTCAGCGCGGCGGCGGTCGGCATCATCTCCGCGGTCGGCGCGCTCGGCGGGTTCTTCGTCAACCTGGCCTTCGGCAGCTCCATCGCGGCCACCGGCGGGCCGCAGGCGGCGCTGGTGGCGTTCGCGCTCTTCTACGGCGTGTGCGCCTGGGTGACCTGGAAGTGCTACCTGCGCCCGGCGTGGACGCGGGCGCAGGCCGGCCTGGCGTCCGCGGGGGTGTAGGCGGATGAAGACGCACTGCCCCTACTGCGCGCTGCAATGCGGCATGCACGTGAGCGCGTCGGGCGCGATCAGCCCGCGCGACGACGTGCCCGCCAACGCCGGCGGCCAGCTCTGCCTGAAGGGCTGGACGGCGGGCGAACTGCTGCGCACCCCCGATCGGCTGACCCGGCCGCTGGTCCGCACGCCCGACGGGCTCAGGCCGGCGAGCTGGGAGGCCGCTCTGGACCACGTCGCCGGGGAGATCCGCCGGATCCAGGCCGCCCACGGCCCCGACGGCATGGCGGTGTTCGGCGGTGGCGGGCTGACCAACGAGAAGGCGTACCTGCTCGGCAAGTTCGCCCGCGTGGTGCTGCGGACCAGCCAGATCGACTACAACGGCCGGTTCTGCATGTCCTCGGCGGCGGCCGCGTGCAACCGGGCCTTCGGCGTGGACCGCGGCCTGCCGTTCCCGATCACCGACGTCGCGCAGGCGCGGACGATCATGCTGGCCGGCGGCAACCCCGCCGAGACGATGCCGCCGTTCGTGCGGCATCTGGAGAACGCGCGCATGCGCGGCGGCACGCTCATCGTCATCGACCCGCGCGAGACGCCGACGGCCCAGCTTGCCGACCTGCACCTGCAGGTCACGCCCGGCACCGACCTGGCGCTCGCGCTGGGCATGCTGCACGTGGCCGTCGCCGACGGCCACGTCGACTCCGGCTACGTCGCGGCCCGCACCACCGGCTTCGACGACGTGGTCACCTCGGCCAACTCCTACTGGCCCGAGCGGGTGGAGCGGATCACCGGCGTGCCCGCCTACCAGATACGCGCGGCCGTGGGGCTCCTGGCCCGCAGGCCCGCGATGATCCTCACCGCGCGGGGCGCGGAGCAGCACGCGAAGGGGACCGACACCGTCACCGCCTTCATCAACCTGGCGCTCGCGCTGGGCCTGCCCGGCCGCCCCGGGTCGGGCTTCGGCTGCGTGACCGGCCAGGGCAACGGGCAGGGCGGCCGCGAGCACGGGCAGAAGGCCGACCAGCTGCCCGGCTACCGCAAGATCGACGACCCCGCCGCACGGGAACACGTGGCCCGCGTGTGGGGTGTGCGGCCCGACGACCTGCCGGGCCCGGGACCCTCGGCCTACGAACTCCTCGACTCCCTGGGCACCGGCCCCCGCGGGCTCCTGATCTTCGGTTCCAACCCGGTGGTCTCCGCCCCGCACGCCGCCCGCGTCACCGACCGGCTGCGCCGCCTGGAGCTGCTGGTCGTCTCGGACTTCGTGCTCTCCGAGACGGCCGCGCTGGCCACCGTCGTCCTGCCGACCACGCAATGGGCCGAGGAGACCGGCACCATGACCAACCTCGAAGGCCGGGTGCTGCTGCGCCGGCAGGCCGTGGACCCGCCGCCGGACGCCCGCACCGACCTGCGCATCCTGGCCGACCTGTCCGTACGGCTCGGCGTCACGCTCCCCTCCCACCCCCGCGAGGTCTTCGCGGAGCTGGGCCGGGCCAGCGCGGGCGGCCTCGCCGACTACTCGGGCATCACCTACGAGCGCATCGACGCGGAGACCGGGGTCTTCTGGGGCGGCGGCCCCCGCATGTTCCTCGACGGCTTCCCCACGCCGGACGGCCGCGCCCGCCTCCTCCCGGTACGACATCGCGGCCCCGCAGAAGAGGCCGACGACGACTACCCGCTGTACCTGATCACCGGGCGGCTGCTGGCCCATTACCAGAGCGGGGCGCAGACCCGCCGCGCTCCCACGCTGGCCGCCGCGGCCCCCGAGCCGTTCGTCGAGATCCATCCCAGCCTCGCCGAACGCCTCGCCGTGACCCCCGGCGCCCCGCTGCGCGTGACCAGCCGGCGCGGCAGCGCGGTCGCACCGGCTCGCATCAGCTCAGCGATCCGGGCCGACACGGTGTTCATGCCGTTCCACTGGGCCTGCGTCAACCTGCTCACCAACCCGGCGCTCGACCCCGTGTCCCGCATGCCGGAGTTCAAGGTCTGCGCGGTCCGCGTGGAGCCGGGGACATGAGCCTGCCAACCCGCATCGTCGTCGTGGGCAACGGCATGGCCGGGGCCCGCCTGGTCACCGAATTGCGCGCCAGGAACGCCAACACGCAGATCACGGTCTTCGAGAGCGAGGGACGCCTGCCGTACAACCGCACGCTGCTGTCGGCGGTGCTCGCCGGGACGGCGCGCTTCGAGCAACTGAGGCTGGTGGAGCCGGCGTGGTACCGGGATCATGGGGTGACGGTGCACCGGAGCATCACCGTGACGGCGATCGACCGGCGCCGCCGTCAGGTCATATCGCCGGTTCCACCCCATGTCACGCCCTATGACCGGCTCGTCCTCGCGACCGGCAGCGAGCCGATCATCCCGCCGATCCCCGGCGTGCACCTGGCGAAGGGGTTCCGGACCCTCGGCGACTGCCAGGACATCCTGACGGTCGCCCGGGCCTCCCGGAGAGCCGTCGTGATCGGCGGCGGCATGCTCGGCATCGAGGCCGCCCGGGGGCTGGCCGGCCTCGGCCTCCGGGTGACCGTCGCCCACCTGGCCGACTACCTCATGGAGCAGCAACTCGACGCCGAAGCCGCCGCCATCCTGCTCGGCACCCTGCGCGACCTGGGAGTCCGCGTACGGCTCGGCGCCACCGTCACCCGGGTCACCCGCGACGGCGCCTGGGTGGGCCCCGACCTGCTCCCGGCGGATCTGGTCGTGGCCGCCTGCGGCGTCCGCCCGATGACCGGGCTGGCCCGGGCCGCCGGACTCGTCGTGGACAGGGGCATCGTGGTGGACGACGAGCTCCGGACCAGCGACCCGGTCATCCACGCGATCGGCGAATGCGCGCAGCACGGCGCGTCGGTGTACGGCCTGCTCGCCCCCTGCTGGGAGCAGGCCGACGTCGTCGCCGCGCTCCTGACCGGCACGCCCGCCGCCTACCAGGGTTCCCGGCGGGTCCTGCGGCTCAAGGCGGCCAGCATCGAACTGGCCTCCCTGGGCGACGGGATGAGGGAGGAGGGCGTGGAACTGGTCAGGTTCAGCCATCCGGCCGGCGGCACCTACCGCAAGCTGGTGATCCGGGAGAACCGTCTGGTGGGGGCGATCCTGCTGGGCGAGACCTCGGCCGTGGGGACGCTCACCCAGCTCTACGACCGGGGCGCCGACCTGCCGGCCCGCCGCGAGGAGCTCCTCTTCCCCCGCATGCGCCACGGCAGGGACGACGTCGGGGACCTGCCCGAGACGGCGGTGGTGTGCTCGTGCAACCACGTCACCAAGGCGTCCATCAAGGAGGCGTGGCAGCACGGCGCCGCCGACGTCACCGCGGTGGCCGCGGCCACCCGGGCCACGACCGGCTGCGGAAGCTGCGCCGACACCGTGGACAGGCTGCTGAGACAGGCTTCCGCGCAGGCGCCGTAGAGCTCAGTGCCCGGCCAGCCACCAGGCCGAACCGAAGGCGGCCACGGCCAGCGCCGCGCCCGCCGCGGCCGGCGGATGGCCGTTGAGCAGGTGCACCACCGCGTCGCCGGCCTGGAGCAGGCCGGTGACCCACAGCAGGGCGAGCGTCCCGGAGCGCGCGCCGCGGGCCAGCAGCACGAGCAGCACGGCGCCGATCGCCAGGGACCGGATCGAGGTCGCCCTGGCGAAGGTGTCCACGGCCGCGGTCACCTCCGCTCCGGCGGGCAGGGCGAAGCCCGGATCGGCGATCACCAGAACCGAGACGACCATGGTCAGCAGGGTCGCGAGCACGTTGATCGTGAGGAACACCGGGTTACGCATGGCGCAGCGGCTCCAGGGGGCCGGTGAGCCGCTCGGGCCGCAGCCCCAGCGCGACCACGCGGCCGAACAGATGCGGGAAGCCGCTCCAGTGCCGCAGCGTGCGCAGGGGTTGCGGGAGGCGCAGCGGTTCGGGCGGGGTCCCGTCCTCCTCCGCGACGGCGGCGGCCACGAAGCCGGCCTGGGCGCGCTTCTGGGCGAACTGGGTGACCGCCGCCGGCCAGCGGCGGCGGCGCTGCACGCGGGCCAGGTCCTTCGGGGACACGTGGCCGCGGCGCAGGCCGGGCAGCAGGATGCGGGCGGCGGCGACGGCGTCCTGGACGGCCAGGTTGATGCCGACTCCGGCGATCGGGGACATGGCGTGCGCGGCGTCGCCGATCAGCAGGGCACCCGGTGTCCACCAGCGGTCCAGCCGGTCGATGCGGATCTGCAGCGCCGCGATGTCGCAGGCGGCGATCCCGGCCGTCCGGTCCGCGGTGTACGGCGCCAGCCGGGCGATCGTCCGGCGCACCCAGGCGCCGTCATCGGCCAGGGCGGCCTCCGCCGTACCCTTGCCGATCAGCAGGGCCGCCTGCCAGTAGTCGCCACGGTTGATCATGATCAGCCCGCCGGAGGCGGAGAAGCGCAGGACGGTGCCCTCCGGGTCGCCTTCTGCGCGTGGAATGCGGACGTACAGGCAGTCGTGCGGGGTGGCGGCGGCGCGCGGGCGCAGGCCCAGCAGGCGGCGTACCGTCGAGTGCCGCCCGTCGGCCGCCACGACCAAGGGCGCTTCGAGCCGGTGCGCCCGCCCGGTGTCCTTGTCCAGGTAGCGCACCCCGCGCACCTGGCCGGCGGTCGTGATCAGGTCGTCCACCTCGGCGTTCTGCGCGAGGTGGAAGCCGGGCGCCGTGCTCGCGGCGTCGGCCAGCAGGTTGAGGAAGTCCCATTGGGGCACCAGCGCGATGTGCTGGTGGCGGCCGGGCAGGCGGGTGAAGTCCTCGCTGACGGCGCCGTCGTCGAAGCGCATGACGAGGCGTCGTTCGCGTTGCTGGGGCAGGGCGGCGAAGCGCTCGCCCAGGCCCAGTTCGTCGAGGAGGCCGAGGGTGGAGGCGTGCACGGTGTCGCCGCGGAAGTCGCGCAGGAAGTCGGGGTACTTCTCCAGCACCGCCACCTCCACGCCGGAACGGGCCAGCAGCAGGCCGAGCACCATGCCGGCGGGGCCACCGCCGGCGACGACGCAGGAGACCGAGGTTCTCGGGATCGATCCCATCTCATCCCTTTCATAAGTGGGGGGAAACTCCCCGCTTTCTTGGCACGCTAACATAAGCGGGGAGAGAGTCCACGGTTAGGGGGATATTTCGTGAAAGAGCTGCGCGCCGACGCCCGGCGCAACCGGGAGCAGATCCTGCGCGCCGCGCACCTGGCCTTCCTCGACCAGGGCCCCGAGGCCCCGCTCGACCAGATCGCCGAGCGGGCCGGCGTCGGCAACGCGACCCTCTACCGCCACTTCCCGACCCGCGGGGAACTCATCCGGTGCGTGGTCCTCGACCACATGACCCAGGTGGCCGCGCTGGCCGCCGACGCCCTGTCCGCCCATCCCACCGCCGGTCAGGCGCTCACCGCGTTCGCCACCCAGGTCGTGGAGCGGCGCGTCGTCGCCATGCTGCCGATCCTCGGGGGGTACGCCGAGGACGAGCCCGGCTTCGCCGTCGCCCGAGAGAAACTGCTGCAGGCGCTGAACGCCCTGGTCGCGGCGGCTCGCGAGCAGGGGGCGCTGCGGGCGGACGTCGGGGCCGCCGACCTCGTCATGTTCCTGGCCGTGCTGACGCGGCCGCTGCCCACGATCTCCGCCGCGCTCAACGACGACGTGCGCGCCCGCATGCTCGCGACCCTGCTGGACGGCCTGCGCCCGCACGGGGCCGGCCCGCTGCCCGGCGAAGCGATCAGCGCCGGCCGCATCACCACCGACCTGGCCGCCGCCCGGAGGTCATGAGGGCCCGCACGTCTCCGAGCCCGCGCTCACCGGCAGGGGGCGGAGCCGGCCTCCGTCCAGTGCATGTCGTCCGCGACGATCAGTAGCGCCCGTACGGCTCCGCCCCGCGCGCGAGGGACCCCGTCGTTCCAGATGTCCACCGGACCCGACCACCCCGTCTTCCCCGCCCGCCGGCTCGGCAGGCTCCCAGAAAGGAGGGCGTTCCATACGGTTCCCCAGCGTTCCACCCCAGCGGTTACGTCACCCTCTGTAGTGGAATAAATACGGCATGACGGTATTTGCCGGGGGAAAGATTGAGGCGTTTGTCGGGCCTGCCGAACTGGGGGCCGCCGACAACCTCGAACAGGTCATCATCGACTTCATCGGTGGCGCCAGGCGTCATCTCGACATAGCCGTGCAGGAGCTCGACTCCGAGCCCATCGCGCAGGCCATCCTCGACGCCCGCTTTCGCGGGGTCAGCGTCCGCATGGTTCTGGAGCAGGACTATCTGGTCACCGCCAAGGTGCCCAGGATCACCGCGTTGCGGGGCGAGGACGCGGCCGCGGCCCGCCGCCGCGTCCAGTGGGGGCTGGAGGCCGGCCGCAGGAGCCTGGAGCCCAACCGCACGATCCTGTCGGCACTGCTGCGCTGCAACGTCGACGTGAAGGCGGACTACAACCCGGCGATCTTCCACCAGAAGTTCATCATCCGCGACTTCCGCGAACGAGCGCTTCCGTCGTCGGCGATCCTGTCGGGCTCGGCGAACTTCACCACGACGGACTGCCACAACAACCTCAACCACATCGTGATTTTTCATGATGCGCGCATCTGCCGTACCTACACCACCGAGTTCGCCCAGATGCGGACCGGCCAGTTCGGCCGGGGCGCCCACGGCAAGGTGCCGGCGGCGTACAACCTCAACGGCGTGCCGGTGAAGGTGCTGTTCGCCCCCGACCACGCGCCCGAACTGGAGATCATCAAGCAGATGCTCAAGGCCACCAAACGGGTGGACTTCGCCATCTTCACCTTCTCCGGCTCCTCCGGCATCGACGACGCCATGATCGCCCTGGCCGCGGCGAAGCGTTCCGTCAGCGGCGCGGTGGACCCCGGGCAGGGCGTCCAAGCCTGGGCCGCCACCCACGACCTGGACCGCGCCCGCATCGAGCTGTTCTTCCCCAAGGACGTCGACGGCTTCGGCAAGCTGCACCACAAGCTCATGGTCATCGACGAGAGCGTCGTCATCGCGGGCAGCTTCAACTACACGGCGCCGGCCAATCTCTACAACGACGAGAACATCTTCGTCATCGGCAGCCCGTACCCCGACCTGCCCAAACGCGAGGGAGGCCCGGTGAATCCGGAGGCGTGCGCCGAGCTCGCCCGCTTCTTCCGCACGGAGATCAAGCGCATCGAGGCATCAGGAGAGCGTTTCGCCGTCCGCCGATAGGAGGTAGGCTATGACTCAATGACCAAAGGAGTCATAGCTATGGCCACCGCCTTCACGCCGGAGGAGAAGGAGCGCATCGCGCGCACGCTCCTCCACACGGGCGAGGAGCTGTTCACCACCCAGGGCCTGAAAAAGACCTCGCTGGACGATCTCGTCGGCCCCGCCGGGATCGCCAAGGGCAGCTTCTACGCCTTCTTCGACTCCAAGGAGTCGCTCTACCTGGAGATCATGCTCAACCGGGCACCCCGGGTCACCGCCGCCGTCTCCGCCGCGCTGGCGCTCCCCCCGGGCGAGAAGGGCCTGGTCACCCTCATGCACGCGATCACGGACGTGCTCGCCTCCGACCCCCTCTACCGGCGCCTCCTCACCCGCCCGGAAGAACTCGAGGCGGTGGCCCGGCGCGTCGGCCCCGAGCAGATCGCCCGGATCACCCCGCAGATCGTCACGCCGCTCCTGGACTACCTGGCCGCGGGCCAGCGCGACGGCGTCATCGTCACCGACCTCGCGCCGGAGACCCTGGCCGGCGTCATCCGCACCGTCGGCCTGGTCGTCGTGCACCGCGACCGCTTCGGCCCCGCCTACGAGCAGGTGCTCGAGGCCACCATCACGACCCTGGCAAGGGGGATGCTCCGATGAGTCTTCTCGACAAGTACTCCCAGATGGCCGGCATGACCGACGAGGCGTGGAAGCGTCACGCCAACCCCTGGAGCGTCTGGACCAGGTTCGCCGCGATCCCGCTGGCCATCCTGGCGATCTGGAGCCGCGTGTGGCTCGGCTGGTGGGCCCTGGTCCCGCTGGGCCTCGTGGCCCTCTGGCTGTGGGCGAACCCGCACGTCTTCCCGCCCGTCTCCGAGCCGTCGGCCTGGTCCTCCCGGGGCATCTTCGGCGAGAGACTCTGGCTGCGCGACCGCTCCGCCATGCCCGACGGATTCCGCGTCGTGCAGCGCATCTGGGTGATCGGCGCCGTGGCCGGGCTCGCCATGCTGGTCTGGGGGCTGATCGCGCTGCAGCTCTGGCCGACCGTCTTCGGCGCCGTCCTCATCGTGTACGGCCAGCTCTGGCGCATCGACCGCCTGGGGATCTTCTACGACCGGAGCTGAACCGGTGGTGGCCATGATCGCCCTGTGCGCGCGACGCCGGCATGACAGCATGAGGATCGCCGGACGCCCCGAGCCCCTGGAGGGGTCCTCATGCCGAACGGAGCACGCGCCGCCGCCGCGGCAGGCTGCATTCTCGCCACCCCGGTGGCCGTGTGGTGGCTGGTGGGAGACCTGAGCGCGACCGCGCCGCCGGGCGCCGAACTCGACTATGCGGTACGGCCGCCGGACCTCGGCGCGGGCGTCGAGCGGGTCGCCGGCCTGCTGGCGGTGCTCGTTGTGGCCGGCGCGCTCGTCTTCCTGGTCTGGTCGGCACGGCGGGGCCGCCTCGACGGCCGCTGGTGGGCCGCGCTCGGGCCGGCGCTGGCCGCGGGGGCGCTCGCCGGAGCGGGCGCGCGGGTCGTGACCGCGGGCACCATCGGCGCGAACATCGGCGCGGGGCTGACCGTGGCCGGCGGCGGCGCGCTCGTGGCCGTGCTCCTGCTGTGGGCGGCCGGCTGGTCGCTACGCATCTTGCTGACCCGGAAATCCGGCTGACTGTAAACGGCGACTGTCCGCAAACCCTTCCGGAAAACTTGAACAAGATCTGCTTTCAGTTCTCCGGCGCTTCGCTTCATTGTTAGGTCGTCGGGCGAACCTTGCCACCGCATTCATCCAGACACCCCCTGGCAGTGAAAGCAGGTTCTCATGGTGAGACGGTCAATCTCCGCCTTATCCGCCGCCTTCCTCTCCCTGATCGCCGTTCTCGGATTCGCGTTGCCCGCCCACGCGGTGACGCCGGAGCAGAAGCTCGCCGCGATGTCGGCCTTCAGCCAGCCGAACGCCACCAGCTTCAACGCCTGGCACGCCGCCTGGCAGAACCAGGCCGCATGGGCCGACTACAACTTCGACTGGTCGACCGACCTGTGCTCCAGCAGCCCGGACCAGCCGCTCGGCTTCGACTTCAGAATGCCCTGCCGCCGCCATGACTTCGGCTACCGCAACTACAAGGCGATGAACGCCTTCCCGGCGAACAAGGCGCGCATCGACGACGCCTTCTACTTCGACATGCGCGAAGTGTGCGCGCGTTACTCGGGACTGCCCAAGTCCACCTGCAACGGCCTGGCCTGGACGTACTACCAGGCGGTCAAGAACCTCGGCAGCCTGCAGGTGACCGACGAGCAGATCCAGCAGGTCAAGCTGGAGGCCGAGCTCAACTACCAGAACGAAGCGGCGTAGCGGCGTCCGGGGGAGGCCCGGCCTCCCCCGGACCGTCCGTCAGCAGGCGCAGGCGGCCCGGGCGGCGGGGATGCCCGGGTCCTTGGCCGCCGCCTCGACCTCCGCCAGGATGCGCTCACGGTCGTCGGGGCCGAGGTAGCGCCCGCGGGTCACGACCGCGTGGATGCGGCGGACGTTGCGGATGTCGGCCAGCGGGTCGGCGTCCAGCGCGACCAGGTCGGCGAGCTTGCCGGGCGCCACGGTGCCGGTGGTGGCGGCGCGGCCGAGGAAGCGGGCGGCGTCTCGGGTCATGGCCTGCAGCGCGGCCATCGGCGACAGCCCCGCCCGGACCAGCAGCGAGAGCTCGTCATGGGCGCTGAAGCCCGGGATGACGTAGGGGTTGTAGCAGTCGGTGCCGCCGAGCACGCCGACGCCCGCCCGGTGCAACCGCCCGACCATGGTCAGGAGGTGCTCGAAGTAGCGGCGCTCCAGGGCGATCTCCTCCGGGGTGTCCGGGGCGACGAGCTTCAGGGTCTCGGCCCACCAGGCGCGGTCGGCCGCGGGGATGTACTTCAGCCGCGGGTCGCCGGCATAGGTGTCGGCGGGCTGGGAGAACACGTTGAGCACCCACAGCGTCGGCGAGTGCCGGCTCCCGTTGCGGATCAGCGCCGCGTACAGGCGGCGGGCCTTGGCCGGGTCGTAGCTGGCGGCGGCCTGCCGTTCCAGGCTCTGCACCATCTCGAACCAGGCGCGCGGGGCGGCGGGGTCCATCGGAGTGTCCTCCATCGTGCGGCGGAACTCCGGCTCCCGGCTGGAGGTGGCCAGGGTCAGGCCGAACAGGTGCTCGAAGCTGCGCTGGCCGAGCCTGCTCGCCTCTTCCATCGGCACGAGGTACGGCACGTGGCCGTCCACCCGCAGGCCGAGCTTCGCAGCCTCGTCGGTCAGCGCGGGCAGCACGTCGCGGCCGAGGTAGGAGTAGATCTTCAGGAAGTCCGCGCCGCCGGCCTTGGCCTCGCGTACGGCCTGCCTGGCCTCGGCCTCGGTCCGCACCTTGGCGGACAGCGGTCCCAGCAGCGAGACCGGGCCGTCGACGATGGTGCTGGCGATGACCATGCGCGGCCCGAGCACCTCGCCCCGCTCGATCCGGTCGCGCAGCGCGTGGATCTCGGGAAAGCCCCACATCTCCCGGATGCCGGTGACGCCGTTGACGACGAACAGCGGCGGGGCGATCTTCTCCTGGGCGACGCCGTGGGTGTGCATGTCCCACAGGCCCGGGATGACGAACTTGCCGTGCAGGTCGATGACCCGGGCGCCCCGGTGCCGGGGCGCGTCGTGGCCGCCGCCGACCCAGGCGATGCGGTCTCCGATGACGACGATCGTGACGTCCCGGCGCGGGGGCGCCCCGGTGCCGTCGATGAGGGTGGCCCGCCGTAAGACCGTGACGCCGTCGCTCGAGGCGGACGCGGCCGCCGGCACGGCCGATGCGAGGGCGGCGCCCGCCCCGGTGAGGGTGATCCCGCGCAGGAAGGCGCGGCGGCCCGCGGGCATGGTGAACGTGCTGGGCATGAGCTTTCTCCCCGTCTGCGATGGTTGCGCGCAGTGTCAGTGATGCGGCTGGTGCAGAGGCCCCGTGGTCGGGCAAGCGGTCAAGGTCCCGCCGTCATGCTCCCCGCGCGAGCGCCCATGGTCAACAGCCGCTCAGCTCGCCGAGTTCGAGCCCGCGGAAGGCGGCGACCCTGGCCGCCTCCTCCCCGATCGGCGCGCGGTGCTTCGCGCCGAGCCGGCCCAGCGGCTCGACGGCGACGTCCAGGGTGCGCCGCCGGGTTTTCGGCCGCCACACCGCGCGGATGTCGCCGTCCACCAGGACCGCCCCCGGCCCGCCGATCGTCCGCCACAGCGCCTTTCGCCGGTCCCGGTCGGGAAGGAGCACCTGCCGGTCCCTCGCCTGCAGGTACGGGTCGTGCGGCGGCAGCAGGCGCACGCCCTTCACCTCCTCCGGCGACTCCAGCCGCCCGAGCTCGCCCTTGAGCACCCATCGCGGGCCGCCGCCGGATTCCACCTCGGCCAGGCCCGGCTCGGCGGCCTCCCACAGCCGCTCCGCCTGGGCGCGGCCGATCCCGCCCCACTCGGCCAGGTGCGCGGGCGTGGCCGGGCCGTAGCAGCGCAGGAACCTCTCGACGAGCTCGCCGGGCGCCTTCTCCAGTCCGCCCTTGATCGCGCCCGCCCACTGGTCGGTACGGCGGAGCAAAGGCGAGCGCCCTTGACGCCCTCCATGGCACAGGATGCCCCGCAGGGACACGACCGGCAGCGCGAAGCGGACCAGCGACTCCCCGAGGAACTGCTGGGCCGAGTAGGGCGAGTGCCCCTGCCAGCCGTCGCGCTGCCCGGCGGGCAGCCGGTCGGTGATCAGCTCGCCGGCCCGGCGGCCCAGGTCGTCCTTGACGAGCGCGGTGCCGTCCAGGATCTCCTTCACCGCCTCCGCGGCCAGGCCGGCGAGGTCGGTGGCGGCCAGCCCGATCCGGTCCAGCGAGGGCACGGCCCCGCGCAGGAACGCGCGCAGTTCCTCCTCCGTCTCCGGCAGCAGGCCGCGGGTGAAGACGGCGGCGTCGCGGGCCGGGAAGACGTGCGGCGCCCCGCGTGCGCCGAACGCCTGCAGCAGGCGTTTCCCGTCGAGCTCCGCGGTGATCCGCTCCTCGGTCACCTCGTGGACGCGGGCCGCCAGCGCGAGCCCGGCCGCGCCCGGCGGCGTGTTCTGCGGGTAGCACCGCCCGGCGACGCCGGTCAGGTCGGCGGCCGGCGCGCGGTCCGTGAGGCGGTGCCCGTGGAGCCGGTAGACGAGGATCTGCTCGCGGGTGACCTTCGGCATGCTCCTCCCCTACCCGCTCGCTATCGGGATGTGCGGCGGAAGCGCGCGACCGACAACGTCATGAACACGAGGGTCAGGCCGATGGCCCAGGCCAGCGCCTGCACGGCGGCCGAGCCCGCGTCCCGGCCGGTGAACCAGGCCCGGAGCGTGTCGATCATCACGGTGACCGGGCTGTGGTCTGCGTAGGCGCGCAGCCAGTCCGGCATCGACGCGGTCGGCACGAAGGCGGAGCTGACGAAGACGAACGGGAAGACCCAGACCATCCCCATGCCCTGCGCGGCCTCCACGCTCCCGGCCAGCAGCCCGATGTAGGCCGCCACCCAGGAGAAGGCGAAGCCGAGCAGCAGGAGCAGCCCGAAGCCGAGCAGGATCCGCCCCGGGTGGGCGTGGAAGCGGAAGCCGACGACGAGGCCGCAGGCCACCATCACCACGATGCTGAGGAGGTTGCGCAGCATCTCGGAGAGCAGCCGGCCGAGCAGCACCGACGAGCGGGTCATGGGCAGGGAGCGGAACCGGTCCATCACGCCGCGTTCCATGTCCTCGGCGATGCCGACGCCGACCGCGCCCGTGGACGTGAACAGGACGATCATCACGAAGACGGCCGGGAGCAGGTACTGCACGTAGTTCCCGCCGGGCACCGGGATCGCGCCGCCGAACACGTAGGCGAACAGCAGGATGAACATGACGGGCTGGATGAGCGCGTACATCACCAGCAGGTGCGGGGCGCGCAGGATGCGCCGGACGTTGCGGCCGGCCAGCAGCCACGCGTCGCGCAGCCACCAGGAGAAGCCGGTGGTCACGGGGACGGTCATCGCGCGCCCTCCCCTGAGGTCGTGTGGCCGGTGAGCGCGAGAAAGGCGTCGTCGAGGCTGGGCCGGCGCAGCGCCAGGTCGGCCACGCGGACGCCGGCGGCGTCCAGGTCGCGCAGGATGCCGGGGACCGTGGCGAAGCCCTCCTTGACGGTCACGGTCACGGTGTCGTGGTCGACGTCGGGAGGGCCGTCGCCGTGGCGGCCCATGACGCCCGCCGCCTTCTCCGCGTCGGCTGGGGCGGCCAGCACGACCTCGGCGCGGGCGCCGCCGGCCAGCGCCTTGATCTCGTCCGGGGTGCCCTCGGCGATGGCGCGGCCGTGGTCGATGATGGTGATCGAGCCGGCCAGCCGGTCGGCCTCCTCCAGGTACTGCGTCGTGAGCAGCACGGTGGTGCCGTCCTGGGGCAGGCGTTCGATGACGTTCCACAGCGCCCGCCGCGAGCGGGGGTCGAGGCCGGTGGTGGGCTCGTCGAGGAACAGCACGCGCGGCCGCGTCATCAGGCTGGCGGCCAGGTCGAGGCGGCGCCGCATGCCGCCGGAGTACGTCCTGACCTGCCGGTCGGCGGCCTCGGCGAGCTCGAACATCTCCAGCAGCTCCGGGGCCCGGCGCCTGACCTCGGCCGGTGGCGAGCGGAAGAGGCGGCCGATGAGCAGGAGGTTCTCCCGGCCGGTCAGCAACTCGTCCACCGCGGCGTACTGGCCGGTCAGGCCGATCAGGCCGCGCACGCGCTGGGGGCCGGCGGCGACGTCCACGCCGAGCACCTCGGCCCGGCCGCTGTCGGCGCGCAGCAGCGTGGCGAGGATCCTCACCACGGTGGTCTTGCCCGCGCCGTTCGGCCCCAGGAGCCCGAGCACGGCCCCCTCGGGGACGGTCAGATCGAAGCCGGCCAGGGCGGTGGTCCTGCCGTAGGTCTTGCGGAGGTTCTCGATCACGATGGCGGCCATCCGGGGTTCCCTTCGGTGAGTGCGTCGAGGAGCTTGGCCATCGCCGTCTGGGCGGACGCCGACGTCCAGGGCCCGATGGCGGCCAGGGAGACCACCAGCGCGGACGCCTCCGCGGCGTCGAACGCCACCGGCGGCAGCCTGCTGCGCGCCCGGATCCTGTAGCCGCCGCCCGGCCCGCGCCGGGTGGCGATGGGGACCCCGGCGTTCAGCAGGTCGGCCACGTCACGTTCGATCGTGCGGACGCTGACGCCGAGTCGCCCGGCCAGCGAGTCCGCGGTCAGAGGCCGTCTGTCGCAGGCGCGGAGCTCTTCGATGAGCCGATGCTGGCGCTCGACTCGGGGAACAAGAGGATGGGGGCTGACCACCATGCCGTTCAGCTTAAGGAGGGCTACCCGACGCGCCTGTGTCGGTTATTTCAGAAATTTCACCGGGCTCGTCGCCCCGGCCTGAGTAGCCCCCTACTCATGCCCGCCGCTCCGGGCACCGGCACCGTCGGATCATGACGAACGAGCGGTTCACCGTGATCCGCGGCGAGGACCTGCTGGTGGCCGACGTCGAGCTGATCAACCTCGTGGTCGACGACCAGCGGCTGGCGCGCGCGGACCCGGGTCAGCCTTCGCTGGTGGTGTTCCACCTGCCGCCGCAGCACGTGACCGAGCGGCCGGTCGTGCCGTGGGAGGCGCTGCCCCGGCCGGTGCCGGCGCACGTCTCGGGGCCGTCGCGGCTGGCGTTCTTCCTCGACGACGACACCGCCGGCCTGGAGTTGTCGGCGGCCGGTCTGCTCGACTGGTCGGGGCTGAGCCACGCCAACGTGCCGCGGGGCACCTTCGACCCCGACCCCGGAGACCCGACGAGCTTCCTCGGGATCCCGCGGATGGCGATCGAGTTCCCGTCGCGGCTCGTGCTCACGCAGGAGGGCGACGGCACGTGGGCGCACCGGGCCGAGCCGTTCACCGCCGGAGGGCGCACCGAGCTGTGGCACACCCGGCTGGTCCCGGCCGAGGCCGGAGTGCCCGAGGTGCGGCTGCGCGCGTACGCCCGCCGTACCGGAGGAGCGCCGCGCGAGGGCGCGCTGCCGGACGACGGCCAGCTCGACGACATCCTCATGCTGGTCAACTCGTTCGAGCTGCTCGCGCCCACCCTGCACGAGTTCCGGGAGGCGGCCGACCGGCTGCGGGCGATGGGGCTGGACGACGGCCGGGCCCGGCACTACAGCGAGCACGGGTGGCCCTGGGGGAACTATCAGGCCGAGCCGCTGCTGGCCGAGCGGTTCCTGCTCAGCGCGCTGGGCGCCTCGGTGCGGATCCGGGGGCAGTGGAACTATCCGGTCGAATCCGCCGATCTGCTGCGCGTGCTCGGGCGGCCCACGCCGGCGGTGTCGCACTATCACCACATCACCGGGCTCGGGCGTGACCAGTACGTGCGGGTGGTGGAGCGCGGATATCTGAGCACCGGGCACCGGGCGGCGATCACCACGGTGAGCGAGCGGCAGTTCCTCGCCGACGAGGAGAACCGGCCGGTCGCGCCGCTGGTGACCAAGCGCTACATCACGGTCCAGGAGCCGGAGGTGCGGTACGGGCCCGGCGCCGGGTATCCGCACGAGGGGCGGGAGATGCCGTTCGCCGCCCTGCGGATCACGAACCTGGTGACGCCGGAGCTGGCCGAGGAGCCCGAGGGGCCGTTCTGGATCCGGGTGAGCTCGGGCGCGGACCACGCGTTCACGATGATCGGCACGGACGCCGACGGGCGGCAGGTGACCTTCACCATGCCCGCGGTGTTCGTGCCGGCCAGCGCGAGCCAGGCGGCGGCCTCGGCCGTCTACTTCGACGGGCCCGAGGAGCGGCGCACCCGGCCGCTGCACAACCAGACCATGGCGCCGGCGGCAGGGGGCGGCGCCTTTCCGGTGGCCGCGATCACGTTCGGGCTGTCGCCGGCCGGCGGGCATCCGCTCGGGGAGCTGCCCCGGATGGCCGCGGCGCGGATCCGGGTGCCGGAGGTCGAGCAGCTCACCGGGCAGGCCGGCGAGCGGACCGTCTGGCTGCACGACGCGTACCTGACCGCCGGGCTGGACGGCCTGCCGTCCGGGGCGTTCCTGCGGATGGAGGCGCTGAGCCTGCGGATGGGCCCGGAGGTGGCGGGGGGCATCGCGCGCCCCGACGCGGTCGTGGACACGATCTCCAGCCGGGGCGGGGTGCTGGCCGAGCGGTTCACCGGCGGCCCGGTCGGCGTCGGCGACCTGGCCGCCGTCTTCCGCGGCGCGAAGGTGCTGGGCACGATCGAGCTGACGGACATCCTGGCGGAGATCACCGGTGGCCTGCCGCGGGAGGCATTTCCCGACCAGCTCACCGACGCGCTGCGCGACCGTCTCATCGCCACCCGCGACAGCTCGCTGCCGGTGCCGATCCTGCGCTCCACCCCGCTGCCCGACGGCTCGGGCGTGGAGCTGCGGTACCTGTGGAAGCCCCGGCTGCGCGACGGCGTGCCCCTGCTGAAGCTGGCACGGGCCTGGCTGGTGCTGGAGAGCAGGATCGTGCGCGGCACGGACGGCGCGGTCGCCACCACGGTCACCGGCACGCTGCGCGACTTCGACCTCGACTTCGCCGGACTCGCCGCGGTGCACTTCGACGAGCTGACGTTCTCCTCCAGGCCCGGCTGCAAGCCGGACATCAGCGCGCGGGGCGTCAGCATGCGCTTCCGCGGCCAGTTGCGCTTCGTGGACCAGCTGCGATCGCTGCTGCCCGCGAACTGCTTCGGCGACGGCTCGATCGTGCGGGTCACACCCGAGGGGATCACCGCGGGCTACTCGGTGTCCCTGCCCTCGGCTGAGGTCGGCGTCTTCACGCTGCGCAACCTCGCGCTGTCGGCGCTGCTGAGCATCCCGTTCGACGACCGGCCCGTCCGGCTGCGGTTCGCGCTGTCGGAACGGCACAGCCCCTTCGGCCTGACGGTGGCCATGTTCGGCGGCGGCGGCTTCTTCGCCCTGGAGGTCGGCGCCGACGGCGTCGAGCTGGTCGAGGGCGCGCTGGAGTTCGGCGGCGCGGTCTCGCTCAACCTCGGCGTGGCCAGCGGCGGCGTCTACGTCATGGGCGGCGTCTACTTCGCGCTGAGCGGGGACTCCGTCGTCGTCCGCGGCTACCTGCGCTGCGGCGGCCACCTGTCGGTGCTCGGCATCGTCAGCGTCTCGGTGGAGTTCTACCTGGCCCTGGAGTACGCCGAGACCGGCGGGACCAGCGTGGTGCGCGGGATCGGCAGCGTGACGATCAGCGTCCGGGTCGCCTTCTTCAGCAAGTCCGTCACGCTCAGGCTCGAGCGCAGCTTCGCGGGCTCGCCGGGCGACCCGACCTTCGACGAGTGCGTCGAGCCCGCCGACTGGGACGCCTACTGTCTCGCCCACGCCGCGTGAGGAGCCGGTCATGACCGCCAGGCAATGCATCCAGTGGATCACCCTTCCGGGCGGCTACCTGCCGGACGGGTCGCTGCGGGCGTCGGTGTTCGTCGCGCCCCGGCTCGAGGCGGACGGCCCCGCCACGCTGGCCGCCTTCCCCGACTTCCTGGACTGGCCGGCCAGCCTGACCGGCGCGGTCTTCCGGGCGGACGTGGACGACCCGGCCGCGCCGTTCGAGGGAGTGCGGCCGGTGGGCCCGCCGCCGGACCCGGCGTTGTGGCGGGCGTTGTTCGGCCCGCACACGCCGGTGCGCTCGTACGTCTTCGACGACTACCGCGGGCACGAGGTCCGGACGTATCCGGCGAAGGACGTCTCGTCGGCGGTACGCGGCGGGTACGCGCGGGCGGCGGCCGACTCGCCCGAGGAGATGCCGACCGAGCACACGGTCACGCTCGGCGACGAGGCGGGCGCCCGCTTCGGCGCCTTCCACGAGCGGCCGGAGGACACCGCCGGGCTCGACGGCCCGGAGGCGTTCAGGGAGAACGTCGACTTCCACCAGATGATCTCGGCGCTGGGCGACCACCCGCTGCTGCTGCGCCGCCTGGGCCTGGTCTTCGACGTGTCGATCCCGGCCGCGCACGTGCCGGTGAACGACCTCCACCAGACCATCCGCGTTCTGCCGGCCTGGCAGTCGCTGCTGCCCGCCGGGCAGAGCCGCGACGTGTGCGCCCACACCTGGTACGTGCACCGCCCCGGCCTCTTCGCCGCCGTGGGCCGGGGCGCGAGCATGCTCGGTTCGCTGACCGGGGGCCTCATCGCGCTGCCCGAGGAGCAGTTCTCCGTCGAGCAGGCCGACATCGACGGCACCGTGCAGAAGGCGCTCACCATGGACCCGGCCGACAGCAGCGGCTTCCCCGCGCTGCGTACCAGCGGCTTCTCCGTCGTCCGCGACAAGCGCGCCGCCTACCTCGTGGACGACTTCGCGCTGGCCGCGAGCCGGGAGGCCGACCTGGCCGCGTTCCGCGCCATCGACCTGCACGCCGACGACCTCGTGCGCGGCCACCGCCTCGACGTCTGGGACGAGCGCGCCGGGCGCTGGTACTCCCTGCACGAGCGCACGCTCGACTACACCGTCCCCGGCGACCCGGCCAACTCCGTCACCGGGGTGCGCGCCGAGGGGTTCTTCCAGGTGAGCCTCGCGGGCGCCGGCGCGGGCGGGCTCTACGTCCACGAGCGGCTCATCTCCTGGGACGGCTGGAGCCTGTCGGCGCCCCGGCCCGGCAAGGTGCTGAGCGAGGACCCGCGGGCGCCGGCGCCCGGCGCCCCGGAGACGCAGCCGAAGCACGTGCCCAACACCGCGTGCACCGCGCTGCCGCTGGAGATCGAGTCCGCGGTGCTGCCCGGTTCCCTGCCCCGCCTGCGCTTCGGCCGCCGTTACCGCTTCCGGATCAGGACCGTGGACCTGGCCGGCAACGGGCCCACGCTCGAGGACGCCCCCGACCTCGGGCCCGGATACGCCCTGCCCGGAGACGGGCCCGCCGTCTTCCGCCGCTTCGAGCCGGTGCCCGCGCCGACGCTGGTGCCGCGGGTCCCGTTCACCGAGGGCGCCTCCACCCACCGGCTGGTGATCAGGAGCACGCCGGGGCAGAGCGCCGGGGAGTACGCCGCCGCCTTCAACGCCGCCCCGCCCGCGGGGCACCCGCCCTACGCGGCGGCGGACGAGCGGCACCTGGTCGCGCCTAAGGCGGCGCTGCAGCTCGCCGAGTGGCACGGGATGCTCGACGCGGCGATCGGCTCGGCCGATCCGGCGATCCGGCGGGAGGTGTACGAGCTGGCGCGCAGGGAGAAGGGCCGGCTGGACGATCCCGGGCTGCCCGGCGCGCAAACCGCCGGAACCACGGGGCCCGCGGGCACTCCCGGGCTGCCCGGTGCCGGGCCCGGTGGGCAGGGGGTCGTGCTGCACACCGGTGAGCAGGTGGCGGTGCCGTACCTGCCGGATCCCCTCGCGCTCGGGGCGGTCTTCCACGGGCTGCCGGGCGCGGGCGGGCGGGCGTTCGTGATCCGGTGGGACGGCGTGAGCTGGGATCGGCCGCGCTCGTTCCGGCTGGTGCTGGCCGAGGGCCGCGGGGCGCCGCGCTGGGACGAGGCGGCGCGGGTGCTCACGGTCGAGGCGCCGCCGGGGCTGGTGGCGACCGTGCGGGTCGGCTCGCTGGTCGAGGCGGGTCCCGAGCTGCTCGGGGTGCTCGGGTGGTGCGAGGAGGAGCTGGACGCCCAGGAGTACGCGGTCGTCGCGCGGGCCGCGGCGGCCGGTCGGCACTGGATGATCACGCCGTGGCACGAGGTGACGCTGGTGCACGCGGTCCAGCGCCCGTTGCTGGAGCCCGAGCTGAGCGTGCGCGCCGAGGTGAATCGGGGGCCCGGCGACACGTTCGCCCACCTGTCGGGCCGGGCCCGCCTCAGCGTGGCGACGACCGAGCAGATCGACCTCGTCGCCTCCTGGACGGAGACGATCGACGACCTCGCCTTCGACGGGCCGCGCGAGCGGGCGTGCTCGGCGCGGGTCTTCCGGCTGCCGGTCGCCTCCGGGGAAGAGTCCGGGGTCGCGTTCGACACGCGGTCCGGGGAGGTGGCCAGGCAGGAATTCGGCGACACCCGCTTCCGGGCGGTCCACTACCACGCCGTGGCGGGGTCGGCCTTCCGCGAGTACTTCCCGCCGGAGTTCGCCGACCAGCTCTCGGTGCGCGGCCCCGCCGTACTCGACGAGGTGCTGAGCAGCGCGCGCCCGCTCGCCCCCAAGGTGCTGTACGGCGTGCCGACCCAGCGCTGGGAGACCCGGGAGGACGAGCGCACGGTCACCCGGATCCGCCACGGCGGCGGTGTCCGGATATATCTGGACCGGCCGTGGTTCTCCTCCGGGGCGGGCGAGCTGCTCGGCGTGCTCGGCCACCGGTCGGGCAACCCGCAGCCCTACGAGGACGTCTACCAGCACGTCACCCTCATCGGCCGCGACCCGATCTACGAGAGCGAGTCCCTGCACCCGCTCGGCCTGGACTCCTTCCCCAACGCGGTCGCCAGGGCCGAGGAGCTCAGGCTTCCCCAGGGCTTCGACGTGTGGGTCGCCGGCCACCGCCCGGAGTACGACCCCGCGACCCGGCGCTGGTTCTGCGACATAGACCTCGACACGGGCCTGGCGTACTTCCCCTTCGTCCGGCTCGCGCTGGCCCGCTACCAGCCGCGGTCGATCGGCGGCATGCACCTGTCGGAGGTCGTCCAGGCGGACATCCTGCGCACACTGCCCACCCGGACCCTGTCCGTGACCAAGGGGTCGCCGCTCGGCGTCTCCCTGACCGGCCCCGCCTACGTGGCTCCGGAGGGCGCCCGCGTGGCCGCCCGCCTGGACCGCCGGGATCCGGCCGTGGCCGACGAGGTGCTGGGCTGGAAACCGGTCGCGGGCACGATGGTCACGCTGCGGCCGGAGTTCACCGAGGAGGGGAACATCCTGGGCTTCCTCGGC
This sequence comes from Nonomuraea typhae, assembly GCF_009760925.1. GTDB lineage: Bacteria > Actinomycetota > Actinomycetes > Streptosporangiales > Streptosporangiaceae > Nonomuraea > Nonomuraea typhae. The sequence continues at coordinate 488,199 of NZ_VRLV01000004.1, read as the reverse complement.
CAGGTCCCGGTGCCGCCGGCCCGCCCGGGTGAGCGCCGACGGCTCACGGTCACCGAGTACGAGCGGCTGCCCTCCGACGGGGACACCTCGGAACGGGTGGTCTACTGTGACACTGTCGACCTCTAATACCCCCTATGGGTATAGTGGCGGCCATGATCGAAGGATTCGCGCAGAACGGCTACGAAGCGGTCAGAGACGTCTTCCAGCGCCTGCACGACGAGGGCCGGGAGACCGGCGCCGGACTGTCGGTGTGGCGGGCCGGCCGGGAGGTGGTGAACCTGAGCTCCGGCTGGCGTGACGCCGACCGGCGCCAGCCCTGGACCGCCGACACGCTCGTGCAGACCTACTCGGTCTCCAAGCCCTTCGTGGCCCTGATCGCGCTGGCCGCCGTCCGCGAGGGCGCCCTTGACCTCGACACCCCGGTCGCCGCGTACTGGCCCGCCTACGCCGCCAACGGCAAGGACACGATCACCCTGCGCCACGTGCTCACCCACCGGGCCGGCCAGCCCCGCTTCCCGGACAGCGCCCGGCACCTGGACCCGCTGGACGACGCGGCGCTGCGCGACACCCTGGCCGCGGCGGCCCCCGAGTACGCCCCGGGCGCCGCGATGGGCGAGCACGCCATGACCTACGGCCATCTGGTGGACGGCATCCTGCGCGCCGCCACCGGCGCCTCGCTCGACGACGTCTACACCCAGAAGGTCCGGCCCGCGCTCGGCCTGGACGCCTGGTTCGCCGTCCCGGACGAGCACCTGCACCGGGTGGCCGACCTGGAACCGTCCGCCGCCCACAACTGGGACGAACGGCCCTCCGCTCCCTGGCTGCGCGTCCCCGCCGGCGTCCTCGACCCGGCGCTGGTCAACTCCCGGGCCTGGCGGCAGTCGGTCTTCGGCGCCGTCAACCTGCACGCCACCGCCTCCTCGATGGCCGGCTTCTTCGCCACCCTGCAGGACGAGGACGGGCCGCTGCGCGCCCTGCTGGGGCCGGAGTTGCACGCCGCGTTCATCACCTCCCAGGTCACCGGCCACGACCACGTCTTCGGCACCCGGCTGAGCTGGACGCTGGGCCTCATCCGCGACCAGGGCAAGATCGCCAAGGGCGGGATCGGCGGCGCCGCCGCCTGGCTGTCGCTGCGGCACGGGCACGGCGTCGCCTACCTGACCCGCCACCTGGCCGACCACTCGCGGGCCGCAGAGGTCGCCGCCGTGCTGGGCGACGACCTGTCCGTGGTGGGCGAGGACGAGCCGGCAGGCGAAGACGGCGGCGGGACGACGGCTAGGCGGCGCTGAGACGGTTGCTGAAGCGGGCCAGCAGCCCCGTCTGCGCCGTCTCCGGGAACAACCGGCCGATCATCGGAGGGATGCGCCAGTTGGCCGGGTTGCGCTTGGCCATCCGCGACACCAGGTTGACGTGCGGGTAGCGGGCCTTCTCGTAGGCGCGCAGCCTCGCCACCGGATCCCCGCCGGCCGAGCCCAGTTCGCGGGTGAGCACCCAGGCGTCCTCGAGCGTCTGGTTGGCGCCCTGGCCGAGCGTGGGCGGCATGATGTGGGCGGCGTCGCCGAGCAGCGTGATGCGGCCCTCGCCCCACACGTGGCGGACCTTGGTCCAGTGGTGGCCGAAGAAGATGAGGTCGTCCTCGGCGGCCCCGGCCAGCACCTCGGGCACCGGCGCCGCCCAGTGCGAGAAGCGGCGGCGCAGCATCTCCAGGGGCCGGGCCGGACGGGGGTCTGAGGGCGTCCAGGGCACGTCGAACCACCACTGCAGCAGGCCGTCGCCGGCCGGCATGAGCCCGCAGGCGCCCTCCTTGCCGGTGATCATGAGGTGGAGGCGGCCGTGCGTGATGTCGATGTCGATCGGGCTGAGCCCCTGCCAGGTGCCGAAGGTGACCGGCTGCACGCTCCCCTCGCCCCACACCTGCCGGCGGACGACGGAGTGGTGCCCGTCGGCCCCGATGAGCAGGTCGCCGGTCACGCTCGTCCCGTCGGCGAACGCGGCCGTCACGCCGCCGGCGTCCTGGCTGACGGTCGTGACGGCCATGCCGTACCGGACGAGGTCGTCCGGCAGGCCCTCGGAGAGCCTTTCCGCCAGCGCGCGCCGCGAGATCGCCATGCTCTCGAAGCCGAAGCGGGCCGCGGCGTGGGCGAGGTTCTGGCTGGTGCGCAGCCGGCCGTCCGAGGTGAGCGCGTCGATGCGGTCCAGCCGCCCGCCGACGCCGTCCAGGCTGACTCCCAGATCGTGCAGTACGGCGGCGCCGTTGCTGAACATCATCAACGCCGCCCCGGTCGTGCGGTGGACCGGCGCCTGCTCGAACACCCTCACCCGGTGCCCCGCCGCCAGCAGCCCCCGGGCGACCGCCAGCCCGCCGATACCCGCACCGATGACAAGAACGTCCATTTTTCCTCCAAGTCGGAGTATCTCCGATATGAAGATACACCGGATTGAAGTAGGTTGGGCACATGGACATGGAGAAGCACCCCGACGACGTCTGGCGCGAGTTCCTGATCGCGGTCCTGCTGTACAACGAGGCGGTGGCCGACCGGCTCGGCCTGCAGCCCGTCGACGTGGCCGCGGCGATCCTGCTGGACATGCGCGGCCCGATGGCCGTCGGCGCGCTCGCCGAGGAGCTCGGCCTGCCGTCCGCCTCCACGACCCGCCTGATCGACCGGCTGGAGAAGGCGGGCTACGCGCGCCGGGTGCGCGGCGAACGCGACCGCCGCACCGTCACCGTGGAACTCGTGGACGGCGGCCTGAGCGACTACGAGGCCGCCGCCGAAGCGGCCAAGCGGCACCTATCGGCGGTCGCCACCCACTTCAGTCCGGAGCAGGTGCCGGTCATGATCGAGATGTTCGCCCGCGTCACCGACGCCCACCGCGCGGCCATCAAGGAACTGCGCGAAAGCTGAGCACACCCCGGGCACCTGGACCCCGACGCGAACGCCTACGACCGCGGCAACACCGGCCTGCCTCGGGCATCGGCACCGTCATTCCCGGCTGCTGACGGGCAGGAGCCGCTCGGCCAGCGCGGCCAGCGGCTCCTCCAGCGCCAGCAGCGCGTCCATGTCCCCCTGGACCAGCGCCGCGGTGACGAGCTGGGCGACGGCGGCGACCAGCGCCAGGCAGGCGAACCGCTGCTCGCCGGTCCGGGCCTGGAACATCTCCGCGAGCGCGCCGGCGAAGCGCTGCTGGTTCGCGGTACGGCGGGCCATCGCCTCCGGCCCGGCGGCGTAGACCTCGACGAGGTAGAGCCTGGCCAGCGCGGGATCGGCGGCCAGCGTCCTGAGGTAGACGCGGAGTAAGGAGCGGAAGGAGCGCGAGCCGGCGGCGCGCAGGTTGCCCGACAGGGTGTCCATGGCCTCGTCGAGCCCCTGGACGAAACAGTCCTGCTTGGAAGTGAACTGCTGGTAGAACGTCTCGCGGGAGACCCCGGCGCGGCGGACGACGTCGGTGACCGAGGTGCCGACGTAGCCGCGCTCCATCATCGACTCGCGCATGGCCTTGAGCATGCGGCCGCGCTGGGAGGAGACGACCTGCTCGCGGCTGAGGTGGTGCCGCCCGCTGGGCAGGGGGCCCGTCTTGGTGTCGTGGTCAGTCACTTCCGCTCCGCGGCTGATCCGGTGCGATGCGCAGGGCCGTGATCGCCGTGGCGAGCATCTCGTAGTGCCCGACGAGCATCACCAGCTCGATCAGCACGGTATCACCGAACGCGGCGAGAAGATCATGACGGGTCGCGTCGGACAGATCCCGGGTGGCGTGCAGTTCGTCGGCGGCGCTCAGGAGCAACCGCTCGCGCCACGTCCAGCCGGGCGCCGCGGGGCCGTGCCGTACCCGCCGGAGGTCGGCGGCGGTGAGGCCCGCGCGGCGGCCCAGCCGCCGGTGGTGCTCCAGCTCGTAGGCGCACTCCCGCAGCGTGGCCACCCGCAGGATGACCAGCTCACTCAGGCGCCGGGGCAGCCGCCCGCCGGGCATGAGCCGCCCGGCGAAGTGCAGCCAGCCCCAGAACAGCCGCCGGTGCCGTCCCAGCGTGAGGAACAGGTTCGGCGGCCCGGTCCCTGCCACGCGCCCGGCCAGCCTGCTGAAGACGCGGACGGGCACGCTCACCCCGTGCCGCCTCATGCGGCGATCCGGTGGATGAGCCGGTTCAGCGCCCGCATGACGACGACGTAGAGCGGCGGGCACACGCGCTCGGCCAGGTGCAGCAGCCGCACCGCCGTGGAGGTGTGCACGAGGTAGCGCCCGCGCGCCATCCCCCGCATGATCGTCTCCGCCACCTGGTACGGCGGGGCCGCGTGCCGCCGGAACAGTGCCTGAAGACGCCGGAACCGGCGACCGTCCTTGTCGATCCCGGCGATCTCGACGGTCTCGGTGAGCCCGGTGTCGACCGCGCCGGGGCAGACCAGGGTGACGCCGATGCCGTGCCGGCGCAGGTCGAAGCGGAGCACCTCGGAGACCCCGCGCAGGCCGTACTTGCCGGCGCTGTAGGCGGCGTGCCAGGGCAGGCCGACGAGCCCGGCGGCGGAGGAGACGTTGACCAGGTGCCCGCCCCGTCCGGCGGCGATCATGGCGGGCAGGAAGCACTCGATCACGTGGATCGGGCCCATGAGGTTGACGTCCACCATGGCCCGCCACTGCCGGTGCTCGAGCGTCTCGACGGTGCCCCAGGCGGAGATCCCGGCCACGTTCATGACGACGTCCATGGGGCCGTGGGCGGCGTGGATCTCGGCGGCCAGGTCCTTGACCTGGCCGTGGTCGGCCAGGTCGGCGGCCTTGGCGTGCACGGCCGCGCACTCGCGGGCGACCGCGCCGAGCGGCCCGGCGCGCAGGTCGGTGAGGAAGAGGAGGGCGCCTCTCCGGGCGGCGAACACGGCGAGCGCGCGGCCGATGCCGCCGGCCGCGCCCGTGATGAGGACGCGGCGGCCGGCTAAGGATGCGGTTTTCACGAACACCTGTGTACACCACGGGGAGCGACAGGGCCCGCCGTATCGGAAAAGGATGACCCCGGCGGCCCGGTGCCGTGTCAGCGGCCACGTCAGGACGGCGGCGGCCCGCTATCAGGACGGCCCGCGATCGTAGCTGTCATGAGCGGTTCAGCCGCCCGAATCCCCTGACTGACTTCTTGGAGCTCACCATCATGTCTCTCACCCTTACCGCCCAGGACAAGCTCGCCCTCCGCACGGCCGCCTACGGCGCCGTCACCCTGCTGGCCGCCGCCGATGTCGCCGGCTCGCCGCACAAGGCCGCCACCGCGGGCTCGCTCTCGCTGTACTCCGCCACCGGCCCGGTCGGGCACGTGCTGGCCGAGAAGAAGCCGGGCGTCGAGGTGAGCGGCACGTCCGTGGCCGCGATCGCCGACCACGTGCTGCCCGCGCTGACGGCGGCCATGAGCCTGCTCAACGAGCAGGACCCGGCAGAGGCCGGCAACTTCCGCGACACCGTCCTCGTCGCCGTCGAAGCCGCCGCCCAGGCCGCGAACGGCCGGCCCAGCCCCACCGCGGCCGCCATGATCCGCAAGATCACCGAAGCCCTCGACGCCGCCTGACAGCACGCCGGCCCGGGCTTCGTACGGCTCGCCCGACGGCAGCAAGACCTTGACCGCCTCGGTGACCTGGGTGGACTCGGCACCAGAGGCCCGGCCAAGGACTTCCAGAAGCTGACCGACGCCCTCGTCAAGCAGGTGTTCCGCGACGGGCAGGCCGGATCGGCCCCATAGACGCCCCTGCGGCGGGAACGTGCCGGGCACGTCCCGCGGCAGGGATCGACCACCGAAGCCGCCGCGCGCGAGGCGGGCTTCGGGGACACCAGGACGCTGCGCGCAGCGTCACCAGAAAAGAAACACCGTTAAGGAGATATCCATGAGCCGCAAGCTTGTGGCATCGCAGTTCATATCGCTCGACGGCGTCGTGGAGGCGCCCACCGAGTGGCACTTCCCCTACTTCGACGGCGAGATGGGCGCCGCGGTCGGTGAGATGTCGGCCGCGGCCGACACGCTGCTGCTGGGCCGGGTGACCTACGCGGAGTTCGCCGCGGTCTGGCCGCACCAGAGCGGCGAGATGGCCGATGCGATCAACGGCATCCGCAAGGTGGTGGCCTCCACCACCATGACGGAGCCGGGCTGGCAGAACGCCACCGTGATCGAAGGCGACCTCGTCACCGCCGTCAAGCAGCTGAAGGAGGAGCCCGGCACGAACATCAACGTCACCGGCAGCATCACCCTCACCCGGGCGCTGCTGGCGGCCGGGCTCGTCGACGAGCTGCGGCTGATGGTGCACCCGATCGTCGTGGGCAGCGGCCGCCGGCTGTTCCCCGAGGGCGCCCGGGTGCCGCTGACGCTCACCCAGTCGCTCACCTTCGCCACCGGCGTGCTCGACCTGACCTACCGGCCGGCATGACGAGGATCCTGCTGGCCTGCGGGATCGCCGCGGGCCCGTGGTTCCTGGGCGTGGCGCTGGTCCAGGGGCTCACCCGTGAGCCCTTCGACTTCTCGCGCAACGCCATCAGCCAGCTCAGCCTCGGCGAGCTCGGCTGGATCCAGGTGACCAGCTTCGTCATCACCGCCTGCCTGGCCATCGCCGCCTCGATCGGGCTGTGCCGGGCACTGACGGGCGGCCCCGGCGGCACGTGGGCGCCTCGACTGGTGGCGGTGTTCGGGGTCTCGTTCCTGGTCAGCGCGTTCTTCAGCGCCGACCCCGGGGCGGGCTTCCCCGACGCCGCCGATCAGGCGGCGCTGCTCAGCACCACCGGCGCCATCCACATGGCAGGGGCCATGGTCGGCTTCCTGTCGCTGTGCGCGGCGTTCGTGGTGATGGGCCGGCACTTCGCCGCCCGGGGTGAGCGCGGGTGGGCGATCGCCTGCCGGCTCGTGCCGGTCGGCGTGCTGGCCGGGTTCGCCGGGTCTTCGGCCACCGTGATGGCGTTCACTGCCGGAGCGGGGCTGGGGCTCATCTGGCTGGCCGTGGTGTCAGCCAGAGTGCGCGCCACCGTCAGCGCGTAAACCGGCGGCCGGGCTCCTACGGGAGCCCGGCCGCTTTCGTGTGCCGTCCGGGTGTCCTTCGGGTGTCCGAGGGGGCCGAGCTCGGACGTGCTCGGGTATGCGGCGCCGGCCGCCGGGCTCGCCTTCGTGCCGCTCACGGTCATCTTCATGGCCGCCTCGCCGCGCCTGGCCGGCACCCTGCTCGCGCGCCGGGGTCGGGGGCGCGTGCCGCCGCGCCGAGGCCGGGCGCGGCGGTCGTCGGGCCATGACCGAGCCGGTCGCCGGGCTCAGAGGCTGAGCCGGCTCCCGGCCAGCGGCCGCATGGCCAGGCGCATCAGGGTGAGGGCGTTGTCGTCGCCCGCGATGCGGTTGACGCCGAGCCCGCCGCACCGGCGGCACTCGTGGATGAGCATCCACTCCCCCGCTCCCTTGACGGTGACCCCGATCGCCTCCATCCGCCCGCCGCACCCGGCGTCGCGATCACCGGGCACCCGCCGGTCGAGGTGCAGGCTGGTGAGGCACTGGGGGCAGTGGTTGCGATGCGCGGTGCCGGGGGCGTCCATGGGCACGTCTGCCTTGCACCCCGCGCACCGGAACGATCCGGCCCGGGGCTGCTTGCGCCGCTGCGGGCGCCGCTGCCTGGCCATCACATCCGCCCGAACATCTCGAACGGGAACGGCGGCGAGGCCAGCGGGCGTACCGCCATCCGCATGAGGATGAGCACGTTGTCGTCGGCGCGGGCGGGCGAGGACGCCAGCCACCCGCACCTCTCGCAGCGGTGGACGATCACCCATTCGCCCTCCCGCGGCACGGCCACGGCGATGGGCGCCATCCGCGCCCCGTCGCCGGGATGCACCCCGGTCAGGCACTCGGGGCAGTGGTTGCGCCGGTCACCCGGCGCGAGCCCGCACAGCGGGCAGGTGAAACAGTCGGACACGTTGAAGGGCTCCTTGCCGTTACCTCACGAACACAGCAGCAAGGAAGCGCCGAGCGGACCTAACTCAGCATGGCGAATGACACGGACACTGCAGGCGCGCTCGGCGCGGACCGGGGCATACACCACTCTCCCGGGCCCACAGGCCCCTAGGTCACTCGGCTGGACACCGCCGACGCTACCAACACCCTTCCCCGCCCCGCCAACGGGTTTAGCCGCGGTCGCTGCGTTCCAGGACGAACCACCAGCCGAGGCAGACCAGGGCGAGCACGCACAGGGAGGCGATGAGGAACGGCGAGGTGACCAGGAACGCCAGGACGATCGCGGCCACCGCGATGCCGACGGGCACACTCTTGGGGGTCATGTGAGCAATTATCCGGGAACCCGGGTCATCCCGGAGCCCGTTCGCGGATGGCGTCGGCGACGCGGGTGGCCAGCGCCATGACCGTCAGCGACGGGTTGACCGACAACGAGACCGGGATGAGGGAGGCGTCACCCACGTACAGGCCCTCGACGGCCTCGACCCTGCCGTTCTCGTCCGTGACGCCGCCGATGGGCGCGCTGCCCTGGACGTGAGAGGTGCACAGGCCGGTCCACACCACGCGCTTGGCCCCCGCCGCCTCCAGAGCGCGGACGGCGAAGGCCAGCCCGGCGGACATGCGCTCGCGTTCCAGCGCGGTGAAGCTCTTGCGGAAGACGTCGCCGGGCGCCACCGAGGCGGTGTTCAGGTCGTTGGCCATGACGAGCAGCCCCGCCCAGTGGCGGTAGTCGCGCACGACCTCGGTCAGCGCCCGGCCCCACAGCGGGAGGCCGGCGGAGTCCACGAGGCTGGCGGCGAAGGCGACCGGGTCCTGGATGGTGGTGGCCTCGACGATGAAGTCCCGCTGGAAGTCCAGGCAGTGAGCGGTGATCGGGTAGACCATGTGGCAGTCCTGCGGCGTGTCGAACAGGCCGTAGACCAGGCGGGCCGGGTGCAGGCCCAGGGTGCCGGGGAAGGCGGGGAAGCCGGGGGTGCGGCGCAGGATCTGCGGGGTGTTCAGGGCGCCGGCGGCCAGCACGACGACCGGGGCGCGGGCCACGCCGCCCGCGTGGGCCACGCCGGTGACCCGGCCGGCCGAGATCAGGAGGCGGTCGGCCTGCACGCCGGTCCGCAGCCGGATCTCGCCGCGGGCCAGGGCGGGGGCCAGCCAGGTGTTGAGCGTGTTGCGCCCGGCGTTGGTCGGGCAGCCCTGAAGGCAGGAACCGCACCGGCTGCAGGTGTAGTCGGTGTACGACTCGACCGGCTTCAGGTCGGCGCCCAGGGCCTGGAAGCCACGCCGTACCAGGTGCACGCTGGGCGGCCAGTCGGCGCGCACCCGCACGCCCAGCGCGGCCTCGACCCGGTCGTAGTAGGGGCCCAGCGCGAACGGGAGCTCGTCGTCGGGGGCCCGCAGGGCGACCTTGGTGTTGATCACGGTGGTGCCGCCCACGCAGCGCCCGGACAGCAACGCCAGCGGGCGGTCCCCGGCGACCTCGGCGAACCGGGCCGGCCACCACAGGCGGTGGTTGGCGCGCAGTTCGAAGCGGGTGTGGTCGGCGGCGCCGTGCAGCTCGCCCGCCTCCAGCAGCAGGACGTCCAGCCCGGCCCGGCCGAGTTCGGCGGCGATCAGGCCGCCGCCCGCGCCCGAGCCGACGACGATCACGTCGGCCTCGTCGTCCCCGGCGTACGGCACGGGCCGCTCGTCGAGGAACTCCCAGGACTTGCGCAGCCGTACGGCCTGCGGCGGCGTGAACCCGATCGCCTCGTGCCCGGTCTGCCCGGTGTATCCGGGGCTGGCGTAGTCGCCGTAGTACGCCTCGATGGCCACGGCTCGCACGAGGTCGAAGGCCGGGGTGCCGGCCAGGGCCGCCAGGTCGCCGCCGGACAGCTCGGCGAGCGCGGCCCCCAGCCCGGGACGCCCCGTGCGGGCGGCGTACTCCTCCGCCCCGACCTGCGCGGAGCCGGGCACGAGCCGGTCGAAGACGTTCACAGGAAGGCCGCCCCTCCGTCGACGTTCAGGGTCTGCCCGGTGAGGAACCCGCTGGCCGGATCGCACACGTAGAGCAGCGTGGAGACCAGGTCGGCGGGCTCCTCGACGCGGGGGACGCGCTGCATGGCGGCGACCCGTTCGAAACCGCCGTCGGCGCCGGTGCTGCGGGCGGCGGTTTCGGTCCTGGTCAGGCCGGGTGCGATGGTGTTGACGGTGATGTTGTCCGGGCCGAGGAGCGTGGCCAGCGACCGCGTGAAGCCGATCAGCGCGGCCTTGGAGGCGGTGTAGGCGACGAGGTCGGGCGGCCCCACGAACACGGCGCCGGACGCGATGTTGACCACACGTCCCCATCCCGCTCTCCGCAGGTACGGCAGCGCCGCCTGCGTCACCACGAACGGGCCTTCGACGTTGACCCGCAGGATCCGCCGCAGGTCTTCCAGGCTGGTCTGCTCGAAGGGGATGGGCGGGTAGACGCCGGCGTTGTTGACCACCAGGTGCGGGCCGCCCAGTTCGGCGTTCACCAGCGTCAGGGCACGGGCGACCGCGGCCGGGTCGGTGACGTCCACGGTGTACGGCGTGAACCGCTCTCCGGCCCGGGCGCCCGTTTCCGCCTGCCCGGCGATGTCGAAGCCGGCCACCCGCGCTCCGGCGGCGGTGAGGGCGGCGGCGAACTCCCGGCCCAGCCCGTTGGCCGCCCCGGTCACCACCGCGGTCCGGTCAGTCAGCATGGCCGGGGCCGGGGTCGGCGTGGCCGGAGGAGGCGTCGTCATGGTTGGCTCCGTGGGCGGTGTGCAGGATCGCGGACTCGCTGAGCCGGTCGCCGGACAGCTCGGCGGCGACCCGGCCCCGGCGGAAGACGAGCACGCGGTCGCAGAGCCCGGCCAGCTCGGCCGGGTCGGTGGAGGTGAGCAGGACGATCCCGCCCTCGGCGGCGAGCTCGCGGACGATGGCGTGCATCTCGGCCTTGGCGCCGATGTCCACGCCCCGCGTGGGATCGTCGAGCAGCACCAGCCCGGGCGCCGCGGCCAGCCATTTGGCGAACACGACCTTCTGCTGGTTGCCGCCCGACAACTGCCCGGCCGGGCGTTCCGGGTCCCCCGCGCCGATGCGCAGCCGCCGGGCCGCGGCCGCCGCCCGCTCGCGCAGGTCCCGGGCGCGCACCCACCAGCCGGTACGGCCCAGCGCGACGGTGTCGACCTGGGCGATGTTCTCCCACAGGGGCCGGTCGAGCATGAGGCCGAGGCGCCTGCGGTCACTGGGCACGACGGCCACTCCGGCCTTGACGGCCTGGCGCAGGTCGCGGGGTCGCGGATGGCCGCCTGGATAGGTGAGCACCCCGGCGGAAGGGGCGGTCAGGCCGCACACGACCTCCAGGACGGCGTGCTGGCCCGCGCCCGCGATGCCGGCCAGGCCCACGATCTCCCCCGCCGCCGCGGACAGGTCCACCTGGTCGAGCCGGCCGGGCACGCTGACCCCGGCCAGCCGGAGCACGGGGCCGCCCGCCGTACCTCGGGGCGGGGTGGCGGGGGCGGCGGGGCGGTTGCCCACCATCGCGTGGACGATCTTCTCCAGGGTCAGCTCCGCCATCGGCGTCCCGGTCAGCACGTTGCGGCCGTCGCGCAGCACCGTGACCTCGTCGCACAGCTGGACCACCTCTTCCAGCACGTGGGAGACGTAGACGACGGCGACCTGGCGGGTGCGCAGCGCCGCGAGGATGCGCAGGAGGCGGGCGGCGGCGTCGGCCTGCAGGGCGGAGGTGGGCTCGTCCAGGATGAGGACCGCGGGGTCCTCCAGGAGGGCGCGGGCGATCTCGACGAGCTGGCGTTCCGCCAGGCTCAGCTCGCCGACGCGGGTCGTGGGCGGGCGGGTGAACTCCAGTTCGGCCAGCACGGGCGCGGCCTTGCGGGCCATGGCCGGGCGGTCCAGGAAGAGTCCGGCCCGGCGCAGCTCGCAGGCGGGGTAGAGGTTGGCCAGCACGTCCAGGTCGGGGAAGAGGCTGGGTTCCTGGGAGACGACGGCGACGCCGTGCCGTACCGCCTCCCGGGTGGTGGCGAAGCGCACGGGACGCTCGCGCAGCCGCAGCTCGCCCTCGTCGGGCGGGAGCGCCCCGGCCAGGATCTTGACCAGCGTCGACTTGCCGGCGCCGTTCTCGCCGAGCAGCGCGTGCACGCTGCCGGGGCGCAGGTCCAGGCGGGCGCCGTCGAGGGCGACGACGCCGCCGAACCGCTTGCGGATGCCCTCGGCCACGTACATCGGCTACTTCGCCTCGCTCATCGGGCGCAGCTTGGCGGCGAGGTCACGGAAGAACAACTCGGCACGGGAGCTCAGCCAGGCGCGTTTGGCCTGGTCGGAGGATTGCCGGGCGGTGATCTCAGCGACGTTGGCCTTGGTGACGAGCAGGTGCCCGGGGTCCGCCCAGCCCTCGGGCAGGGTTTTGCCCGCCTTGGCCGCCTCGGCGAGCATGCGGATGGCGACGTAGCCCTTGAAGTAGTGCTCGGGCGACATGAGGGCGAAGCTGGTGCCGTCCTGGACGGCGGCCAGCGACTTGGGGTCCAGGTCGAAGGCGGCCACGAGGTAGGAGCCGCCGTTGGTCTGCTTGGCCTTGGCCAGGTTGTAGGCGTCCTGATCGCCGGTGCCGAGGAAGGCCAGCGCCTTGGGGTGGGCCTTGACCAGGCCGTTCCAGGCGTCGTAGTTGGAGGCGGGGTCGTTCTTGGTGTCGAAGGGCCCGAGCACCTTCACGCCGGGCAGCTTCTCGGCGAACGCCTCCTTCATGCCGTTGGCCCGTTCGTCCAGCACGGGCACGCCGGGGGCCGAGGTGCCGAGCACGACCTCGCCGGCGGCGCCGGGCGGCAGCAGCCTGATGGCCTCCAGCGCCAGCTCGCGGCCCGCGGCCCGGTTGTCGTTGCCGACGTAGAGGCCGACGTTGCTGCCGGGGGCGGGCACGGTGTCCACGCCGACCAGCCGGATCTTGCGCGCCGCCAGGTCGGCGAGCGGCCGCACGAACAGCTCGGGCGCCAGGTCCTCGATCGCGATGCCGTCGGGGGCGGTGCGGCCGAGGTCGCCGAAGAGCTTGACCTGGGCGGGCGGGTCGATCCCGTTGGGGGCGCTGATCTGGAGCCGGACGCCGCCGACGGCGTCGGCGCCGAACTGGCCGCCGGCCGCCATCTCCTGCGCGAAGTCGGAGTCGGTGGTGGCCAGCGAGAAGCCGATCCTGGGCTGGCCGGGCGCGGCCGGCCCGCTCGAACAGGCCGTGGCCAGGAGGAGGATGCCGATCAGGGCACGTTTCATGGGGAGCCTCCTAGAGGGTGGGTGCGCGCTCGCCGGCGCCGCGGCGGCGCAGCAGCGCGTCCAGCGCGACGGCGAGGAGGATGACGATGCCCGTGGCGAACAGGCTCCAGTTGATCGGGACGCCGAAGTACACCAGGCCGCTGGCGACCGTCCCGAGGATCACCGTGCCGAGCACCGATCCCCAGACGGTGCCCGAGCCGCCGCGCAGCGGGGTGCCGCCGATGATCGCCGCGGCGATGGCCTGCAGCTCGTAGCCCTGGCCGATGGTCGGCTGGCCGGAGGCGAAGAAGCCGAGCGTGAGCACGCCCGCCACTCCGGCCAGCGCGCCGGAGAGCACGAGCACCTGGAGGCGGACGCGCGGGATGGAGATGCCGGAGAAGCGGGCGGCGTCGGGGTTGGAGCCGATCGCGCGCACCCGGAAGCCGAACGGCGTGGCCTTGAAGACGACGGTCAGCAGGAGGGCGACCGCCGCCAGCACCCAGATCGAGGTGGGCAGGCCGAGCAGGTCGCCGCCCACGATGGCGAAGAAGGAGTCCTCGCGGGGCAGCCCGCCCACCTGGCGGCCCTCGCTCAGCGCCAGCGCGGCGCCGCGGAAGACCGACAGCGTGCCCAGCGTGGCGATGATCGACGGGATGCCGAGGGTGTTGCACAACGCCCCGTTGACCAGGCCGAGCGCGGCGCCGGCCGCCACGCCTCCTGCCGCGGCCAGCCACGGGTTGACGCCGGAGCGCATCATCATGCTCGCCGCGATGAGGCTGAGGGCGTAGGTGGAGCCGACGGACAGGTCGAGCTCGCGCATGGCGAGCAGGTAGGTCATGCCGCAGGCCAGCACGGCGATGAAGCTGGCCTGCCGGACGACGTCGATGAGTTGCGCGCGGTCCAGGAAGGCGGGGTGGAACAGGCCGATGGCCACCACGAGCACGACGAGCACCACCACGACGCCGAGCTCGTCCACGCCGAAGACGCGCCGCACCAGGGTCCGATCGCTCACGCGGGATCCTCCTAGAACGGGTAGGTCTCGATCGGGCCCTGGACGGTGATCCACCGGGTTTCGGTGAACGCCTCGACGTTGGCGGCGCCGCCGCCGAAGCGGGCGCCGGTGCCGGAGGCCGCGACGCCGCCGAAGGGGGCGACCGCTTCGTCGTCGACGGTCTGGTCGTTGATGTGGACGATGCCGGTCGGGATGCGTTCTGCCAGGTCGAGGGCGCGCATGACGTCGCTGGTGAGGATGGACAGGGACAGGCCGTATTCACTGCCGGCGGCCAGCGCGACCGCCTCGTCCTCGTCGGTGAAGGTGAGGACGGGCGCGACGGGGCCGAAGACCTCCTGGGCGTAGGCGGGGCTGTCGGGGGTGAGGCCGGCGAGCACGGTCGGCCGGTAGAAGAGCCCGTCGTAGCTGCCCCCCGCGGCGATCTTGCCGCCGCTCGCGCCGACCAGCGTGTGCACCTTGTCGCGCTGCCCGGCGTCGATGAGCGGGCCGAGCGCCACGTCCTGGGTGAACGGGTCGCCGACCGTCAGCTCGCCGGCCTTGGCGGCCAGCCGTTCCACGTATTCCCCGGCGACGGCGGCGTGCACGAGGTGGCGGCCCGCGGTCATGCAGATCTGGCCCTGGTGGAAGTAGGAGGCCCAGGCGCCCGCCGAGACCGCCCGCTCGAGGTCGGCGTCGGGCAGGACGATCAGCGCGGAGTTGCCGCCCAGCTCCAGGTGGGCCCGCTTGAGGTGGCGGGCCGCGAGCTCCCCCACCTGGCGTCCGGCGGCCGTGGAGCCGGTGAACGAGATCACCCGCACGCCGGGCTCCTCGACCAGCGCCCGGCCCACGTCCGGGCCGCCGGGCAGCACGTGCAGCAGCCCCTCCGGCAGTCCCGCCTCCTCGAAGACCCGCGCCAGGGCCACCCCGCCGCAGACCGCGGTGCGCGGATCGGGTTTGAGGACGACCGCGTTGCCGAGGGCCAGCGCGGGCGCGACCGAGCGGATGGCGAGGATGAGCGGCGCGTTGAACGGCGCGATCACTCCCACGACGCCCGCGGGCACCCGCCTGGCCAGGCTCAGCCGCCGCTTGGCCGTCGGCAGCACCTCGCCCGGGGGCCGTGAGGCCAGCGCCGCCGCCTCGTAGCACTCCTGGGCGGCCACGTGGGTCTCGAACCCGGCCTTGCCGCGGATGGCGCCGGACTCACGCATGATCCACTCGTGGAGTTCCGCCGCGTGCTGCTCGAAGGCCAGTCCGGCGCGGCGCAGCACCGCCGCGCGCTCCTCGAAGCTCGTGCGGGCCCATTCCCGCTGTACGGCGGAGCCGCGGTGTGCGGCGGCCGCGACGTCGTCCTTGGTCGCCAGGCCGGCGGTGCCGAGGCGGGCGCCGGTGGCCGGTTCGATCACGGGTGCGGTGGTGGCGGCTTCCGTCCACCGGCCGCCGAACAGGCGGCCCGTCCAGGTGGCCGGGTCGAGCAGGGTCATGGGGACGTACTCCTTACGGGTGGAAGTGGTGGTCGGGCGCCACCGCGATGTCGAGGAGGAGGGGCTGGGTGCGGTCGGGCAGGCTCGGGACGACGTCGTTGAGCACGTCCAGGAGCTCGTCGTGGGCGGTGATGCGGCGGGCGGGGCAGCCGAAGGACGTGGCCAGGCCGCTCAGGCTGACCTCCTCGAAGGCGGGCCACGGCGGTTTGCCGGCGTCGGCGGTTTCCGCCAGCCGGTCCAGGACGGCGTACCTGCCGTTGGCCAGCACGACGAACAACGCCCCCACGCGGTAGCGGGCCGCGCTCCACAGCGCCTGGATGCCGTAGATGGCCGAGCCGTCCCCAAGCACGGCGACCACCGGCCGCTCCGGCAGCGCCATCCGCAGCCCGATCGCCGCGGGCAGCGCGAACCCGAGCCCGCCCATGGCCGCCGAGACGAACCCCAGGGGCCGCCTGGCGGGCAGCAGCCGGTGCAACTCCGGCCGGGACGAGGGCGTCTCCTCGACCACGATGGTCTCCGGGGCCAGCCGTACGGCCAGGGCGGCGAGCACGTGTCCGGCCCGCAGCGGCTCGCCCACCTCGGGCGCGGCCATCGTCTCCCGCCTGCCCGGCGGCGGCTCGTCCGTGCGGCAGGGGCGCTGCGGGAGGCGGGCGGCCAGGTGCTCCACGACGATCGCGGGGCAGGCGAGCACGGCCAGGTCGGCGGGGGCGCGGTGGGCCTCGGCGGGGTCGTCGGTGATGACGGCGACCCGGGTGCCCGGGGTGAGGAGGTGGCCGGGCTGGTAGGGGTAGTGGCGGAAGACGGGGGCGCCGACGGCCAGCACCAGGTCGTGGGCGGAGAGCACGTTGCGCTGCTGGGCCCGTCCGGCGGGCAGGACGCCCGCGTACAGGGGATGGTCCTGCGGGAAGCCGGCCCTGGCGCCGAAGGACTCCTGCCAGACCGGGCAGGACAGCCGCTCGGCCAGCGCGACGAGCGCGCTCCAGGTGCGCGGGTGGTCGGCGCCGGCGCCCACGACCAGCACGGGCGCGACGGACTGCGCCAGCAGGCCGGCCAGGGACGCCCCGGCCTCGTCGGCGGCGGCCACGGGGCGCAGGAGGGTCTGCGGGGCGGCGACGACCTGGTCGGGCGGCATGACGCAGAGCCAGTCGTCCATCGGGACCACCACGAGGGCGGGTCCGCGGCCGGTCTGCGCCTCGTGCCAGGCGCGGGCGACGGCGCCGGGCACGTCCTGGGCGCGGGCGGGCTGATGGGTCCAGACGGGGTAGTCGCCGGCCAGGCCGTCGAGCTGGCCGGTCAGAAACGGTTCGAGAGCCAGGTGGCGGCGGTCCTGCTGGCCGACGAGGACGACGAGCGGGGCGCGGTTGACGCGGGCGGTGGCCAGGGCGCCGACCGCGTTGCCGAGGCCGGCGGTGGTGTGCAGGATCGCCAGCGCCGGGCGACCGGTGGCGATGGCCTGGCCGGTCGCCATGCCGACCACGGATCCCTCGTGCAGGGCGAGGACGAAGGTCAGGTCGTCGGGCAGGTCCGCGAGGAGGGCGACCTCGGTGGAGCCCGGGTTGGCGTACAGGGTGGTCAGGGCGTAGCGCCGGAGCACGTCGAAGGTGGCGTCTCGGACCGTCTGCATCATCGCCTCAGTGTTCGTATGCCGCACGATCGTTCGCACAGTGTGCGTTGTCGTGACCGTAAAAGGCGAAAGCGACGGCGTCAATGTTCGTTATCCATACGAAAGTACGGATGGCGAACGCGTCCTATAGTTACCTCATGGTAAGTAAGGACACTTCCGACAACCGGGCATCAGAGCACGTGCAGTCGCTCGCCCGGGGGCTGTCGGTGATCCGCGCGTTCGACGCCGAGCACCCGGCGCTGACGCTGGCCGACGTGGCCCGGGCGACCGGGCTCACCCGGGCGGCGGCCCGCCGGTTCCTGCTCACGCTCGCTGACCTGGGGTACGTGCGCACGGACGGGCGGTTCTTCACGCTCACCCCGCGCGTGCTGGAGCTGGGCTACGCCTACCTGTCGAGCCTGTCGCTGCCCGACCTGGCCCAGCCGCACCTGGAACGCCTCGTCGCCGAGGTGCACGAGTCCACCTCCGTGGCCGTGCTCGACCAGGAGGACGTCGTGTACGTGGCCCGCGTGGCCACCTCGCGCATCATGCGCGTGACCATCAGCATCGGCACCCGCTTCCCCGCCCACGCCACCTCGATGGGCCGGGTGCTGCTGGCCTGGCTGCCGCCGGCCGAGCTGGACGCCTACTTCGCCCGGGCGACGCTGCGCCGCCACACCTCCCGGACGCTGACCTCCCCCATCCAGCTCAGGGCCGAGCTGGACCGGGTCCGCGCCCAGGGCTGGGCCATGGTCGACCAGGAGCTGGAAGAGGGGCTGCGCTCGCTGGCCGCCCCCATCCGCGACGCCACCGGGAAGGTGGTGGCGGCGGTCAACGTGTCCACCCACGCCAGCCGTACCACGCCCGACTCCGCGCGGCGCGACCTGCTGCCCTCACTGGTGGCCGCGGCCGCCCGCGTCGAGGCCGACCTGCACGCCACCGGCACCGCGCGCTTCGTCGGCCGACTGCCCTCCTGACCTCAGGCCGTGAAGCGCGGAGCCTCCGGGGTCAGGACGGCGGTGGCCGGGGTGGTCCCCCAGACGGCGGTCAGCTCGCCGGCCAGCGTGCGCACCAGCTCCGGGACGTCGGCCGCGGCCGTTTCGTGGACCGCCTCGGCGACGATCAGGACCGAGGTGGTCTCCTTCCTGACCGCCGAGTAGCCGCTCTGCCGGTTGGTCCAGCGGCGGGCGTGCGCGCGGCCGGTGGCGTCGGCGAAGACGACCTCGCCCGGCAAGGGGTTCTCCACGTCGCCGGCGAACGTCTCGTAACGCTCGTCGCCGTACGCGTGCCGTACCGTCAGGTCGCCCGAGACGCGCTCCACGTCGATCGCGGCCACCGGGATGGCGAAGGCCAGCGAGATCGCGTTGCACAGGTCGATGAGCGGATGGATGCGCGGCACCTCGCCCTGCTGGCGGAAGCGGCGCAGCAACGCCTCCGACGCGCAGCGGTACTGGGTGGGCTTGAGCCCCATCGCGGCGAACGTGCGCCGCCACGCCTGGATCTCCGGCAGCTCGGACTCGTTCCCCCCGGCCAGCCGCTCGGCGGCACGCGCCCAGTAGCGGGCGACCGGCGCGTCGACCTGCGCGTCCGGATTCAGGCCGTCGGCACGGACGACCCCGGCGACCAGGTCCGGGTGGGCCGACCACATGGCGGCGGCGTGCTGGAAGTTCATGAGACGACACCCTGCTGCGCGCGCGGCCGATCGGCAAGACCAATCACGTGCCCGTGCCGGGGACCAACAGCCCCGCCGCCGCCAGCAGCTTGCCGATCCTGGCGTGCTCGTCGGCGTTCAGCGGGATCTGCGGCGGCGCGGTGACCGGGTGGTCGATGACGCCGCGCAGGAACAGCGCCGCCTTGAAGGCGCCGAGCCCGGCCGAGCTGGCGCCCATGCGCGGGCCGCCGACCCGGACGATCTCGAACAGCCGGGCCAGCCGCTCCTGCTCCTCCCTGGCCGCCGCCCAGTCCCCCCGGGCCGCGGCGGCGACCAGGCGGACGTAACCGTGCGGATCGACGTTGCCGAGCCCCGGCACGACGCCGTCGGCGCCCATCCACAGCGCCGCGTCCACGGTCAGCTCCGAGCCGGTCAGCACGCTGAACCCGGCCGGGCGGCGCAGGATGACCTGGCGCATGGCCCCGTCGTCGCCGCTGGAGTCCTTCACCCCGGCCAGCGCGCCCTCGGCGGCCAGGTCCAGCAGCAGGTCGGCGGAGAGCTTGGTGTGGACGGAGACGGGCAGGTCGTAGGCGTAGACGGGCAGCCCGGCCCGGTCGGCGAGGATGCGGAAGTGGTCGCGGATCTCGGCCGGATGGGTGCGGGTGTAGAAGGGCGCGGTGGCGACCAGGGCGTCGGCCCCGGCGGCGACGGCTGCGCGGGCGTGCTCCAGCACCCGGGGCGTGGTCATGTCGATCACCCCGGCCAGCACCGGAACCCGCCCGCCCACGTGCCCGGCGACCGTCTCCAGCACCAGCGCGCGCTGCGCGCCGGTCAGGTACGCCGCCTCCGAGGAGGAGCCGAGCACGAACAAGCCGTCCACGCCGCCCTCCAGCAGATGGTCCACCAGCCGGACCAGCGAGGCGGCGTCCACCTCGTGGCCGGGCGTCATCGGGGTGCACACCGGTGGGATCACCCCGGTCAACGGCACGGTCATGCGCGCTCCTGGATCAGGTCGAGGTCCGTCGCCCCCGCGGTCACGGGGTGATGGCAGTGGAAGAGGTGCCCGTCCTCCTCCTGTACGGCGGGCATCTCCGCGGCACAGAGGTCATCTGCCCGCCAGCACCGGGTGCGGAACGGGCAGCCGCTGGGCGGCCTGGTCGCCGAGGGCACGGCGCCGACCAGCGGGATCGGGGTGATGGGCGAGATGAGGCCGGGCGTGGCGGAGAACAACGCCCGCGTGTAGGGGTGCCGGGCCCGGCCGGGCACCCCGTCGGCGGGGCCCTGCTCGACGATCCGGCCGAGGTACATCGTGACGACCCGGTCGCTCATCCGCCGCACGGTCTGGATGTCGTGCGAGACGAAGACCAGCGCCAGGCCCAGCCGTGCCTTGAGGTCGAGCAGCAGGTTGAGGACCTGGGCCCGGACGGAGACGTCCAGGGCGCTGGTCGGCTCGTCGGCGATGACCAGGCCGGGCTCCAGCGCGAGCGCCCTGGCCACGGCGACCCGCTGCCGCTGCCCGCCCGACAGCTGGCCGGGCAGCGCGCCGGCGGCGCTCGGCGGCAGGCCGACCAGGTCGAGCAGCTCTTTGACCCGCTCCTCCCGCTGTGCCGGGGTGCCACGCCGGTGCACGTCGAGCGGGTCGCGCAGGATCCGGCCGACCGGGAGCCGCCGGTTGAGCGCCGTGGCCGGATCCTGAAAAATCATGCCAACGCCGGTGCCGATGAGCTCGCGGCGTTCGCCCTCCTTCATCGCCCACAGATCCTGCCCCCGAAGCCTTACCGTCCCCTGCGCCGGCCGCTGCAGCCCGACCAGGACCCTGGCCAGCGTGGACTTCCCGCACCCCGACTCGCCCACGATCCCCACGGTCTCGCCGGGCGAGACGGCCAGGTCGGCGCCGGTCAGGGCGTAGACGCGGTCGCGGGTGAACAGGCCGCCGGAGCGCGCCTTGTGCACGACGTGCACCCCGCGGAGCTCGGCCTGGACTTCGATCGGGTCAGGCATGATCGGCTCCTGCCTGCGCGAGGGCGGGGTGGTGACAGGCGACGGCGTGGACGTGCACGTCCCCTTCCAGCGTGGGACGGGTCTCCCGGCACTCCGGCCCCGCCATCGGGCACCGGTCGGCGAAGCGGCAGCCCGCGGGGAAGCCCGCCGGCGACGGCACCACGCCGGGGATCTGGGTGAGGCGTTCCGCCCCCGCCTCCAGCGACAGCACCGAGCCGAGCAGGCCCCGGGCGTAGTGGTGGGCCGGGGCGCCGACCAGCGTGGCGGTGGCGCCGGTCTCGGCGATCTGCCCGCCGTACATGACGACCACGCGGTCGGTCACGTCGGCGACCAGCGCGAGGTCGTGCGAGACGAGGATCAGCGCGAACCCGAGCTCCTCGCGCAGGCTCAGCAGCAGCTCGATGACCTGGGCCTGCACGGTGACGTCGAGCGCGGTGGTGGGCTCGTCGGCGACGATCAGCTTGGGCTCGCGGGAGAGCGCCATCGCGATGAGCACCCGCTGGCGCTGCCCGCCGGACAGCTCGTGCGGGTAGGACGAGAGGGTACGGCCGGCGTCGAGGCCGACCAGGGCCAGCAGCTCGGCGGGCGTGCGCCGGCCGCCACGCCGGGTGAGCTGCTTGAGCTGGGCGCGGACGGTCATGGCGGGGTTCAGGGAGGACAGCGCGTCCTGGTAGATCATGGCCATCTCGTGGCCGAGCAGCCGCCTCCTGGCGCGGCGCGGCAGGGCGATGAGCTCGCGCTGGGCGAAGCGGATCTGCCCGCGTACCCTGGCCTCGCGCGGCTGCAGGCCCATGATCGCCAGCGCGGTCAGCGACTTGCCGCAGCCGGACTCGCCGACCAGCCCGAGCACCTCGCCGGGGCGCACCTCGAACGAGACGCGGTCCACGATGTCCACGCCGCCGTGGCGGTGCTCGAAGCCGATGGCGAGGTTCTCCACCGACAGGATCGGCGGGCCTTCGGGGCGCGGGCGCGCGCGTTCGGCCAGACGGCGGGCGGCCTCCTCCAGCCCCGGCAGCTCGACGACCCGGCCGGAGCCGGGGACGGCCCGCTCGAAGGCGTCCTGCGCCCGGTCGGGCCGCCCCCGATCGCGGGCGGCGGGCGCGGCCCAGGCGTCGGAGATGCCCTCCGACAGGATGTTGAGCGCGAGCACGGTGAGCAGGATCAGCAGCCCGGGGAAGACGGTGGCCCACCAGCCGCCGATCAGCACCATGTTCTTGCCGTCGGCGATGACGCTGCCCCAGGAGGGGTTCGGCGGGCGCACCCCGGCGCCGATGAACGACAGCGACGCCTCGAAGACGATCGCGTCGGCCACCATGACCGTGCAGAACACCAGCACGGGCGCGGCGGTGTTGACCGCGACGTGCCGGATCACGATGTACGGCGTGCGGGCCCCGATGACGCGTTCGGCGGCGACGTAGTCCTCCCCGTACTGGGCCAGCACGTTGGCGCGCACGACGCGGGCCACGGACGGCATGTACAGGAAGGCCATGGCGAAGACGAGCACCGGGACGCTGCCGCCGAAGACGGCGACGAGCACGGCGGCCAGGGCGATGCCGGGGAAGGCCATGATCACGTCGAGGGCGCGCATGAGGGTCTCGTCCACGGCCTTGCCGGAGGTGGCCGCGATGGCGCCGATGACCGCTCCGGCCAGCAGCGCCAGGCCGGTGGCGCCCAGGCCGATGAGCAGCGACCACCGCGCGCCGTACAGCAGCCTGGACAGGATGTCGCGGTTGGCGCTGTCGAGCCCCATCCAGTGCGCGGCCGACGGGCCGCCGCCCGCGGCCTCCTGGAAGTACGGCGAGTGCGGGGCCAGCCAGGGCGCGAGCAGGGCGGCGAGCACGACCAGCGCGACGACGGCGACGGCGGCCCACGACAGCGGGGGCAGGCGTCTCATGCGGCGCTCCTGAGGCGGGGGTTGACCAGCAGGTAGAGGACGTCCACGAGCAGGTTGACGAGCATGAAGCCGACGGCGATGGTGAGCACCACGCCCTGGACGACCGCCGGGTCGCCGTCGCGGACCGCGTTGATCATGAGCTGGCCCATGCCGGGCAGGCCGTAGATCTGCTCGATCACGACCGCGCCGCCGATGAGGTAGCCGATGCGCAGGCCGAGCACGGTGAGCGGGTTGATGAGGGCGTTGCGCAGCACGTTGCGGCCGACCACGACGACGGGTGGCAGGCCGCTGCCGATCGCGGTGCGGACGTAGTCGCGGTCCAGTTCCTCGACCATGGAGGTGCGGATGATCCGGGTGAGCTGGGCGGCGACGGGCAGCGAGAGCGAGAGCGCGGGCAGGGTCATCGAGCGCAGCCAGCCCGCGGTGGAGTCGGCCGGGTTGATGTAGCCGCCGCTCGGGAAGAGTCCTTCGCCGACGGCCAGCCACTGGATCATCAGCAACGCCAGCCAGAACGCGGGGGCGGCCACGCCGACCAGCGAGACGACCCGGATGAGCTGGTCGGGCCAGCGGTCGCGGAAGAGGGCCGCGGTGACGCCGAACACCAGCGCCAGCACGGCCGCGACGCCCAGCCCGAGCAGGGTGAGCTGGAGCGTCAGCGGCAGCGCGGTGAGCACCGAGTCCAGGACCGGTTTCTTGGTGAGCACGCTGGTGCCCATGTCGCCGGCGGCCAGCTCGCCGACGAAGCGCAGGTAGCGCACCGGCAGCGGGTCGAGCAGGCCGTTCTCCAGCTGGAACTGGCGGATCTGCTCGGCGGTGGGGTTGGCGCCCTGGAAGTAGGCGTACTCGGGTTTGCTGGAGGAGAAGCGCATCACGATGAAGACGAAGGCGATGACGCCCAGCAGCAGCGGGATGAGGATGAGGATGCGGCGGGCCAGCATCCGGGCGACGAGGGTCATGTCCTCTTGGCCTGCAGGAGGTTGATGCCGGGGTAGGGCTGGGCGCGGACGCCGGAGAGCTTCTTGGGGTCCCAGGCGGTCATGAGCTCGGTGTGGACGACGGGGTAGAGCACGGCCTGCTCGGCGATCACGTCCAGATATTTGTGGATTAAGGCGGTTTTAGCGGCCTTTTCGGGCTCCTGGGTGGCCTGGTCCATGAGGGCGAACAGGTCCTTGGCGTCCTTGCTCTGCTCCCAGTGGGAGTACTTCATCCACAGGCCGCCGGGCACGTAGTTGTAGTGCAGGATCAGGTCGGCGTCCATGCCGAACTGGTTGGGGTTCGAGGCCGCCGCGACCACCTGGTAGTCCTGGAACTGGTCCATCTTGGTGAACAACGCCGCGGTGTCCTGCGGCTCCAGCGTGGTCCTCACCCCGATCGCCTCCCAGGAGGCGGCGATCGTGGGCAGGCAGTCGGCCAGCCAGCTCACGTTGACCGCCATCAGGTTGACCGTCAGGTTGCCGACGCCCGCCTCCTTGAGCAGCGCCTTGGCCTTCTCCGGGTCGTAGTCGTAGACGACCTTCGCCGGGCGGTGGTCCGGGTGGCCCTCGTTGAGGAAGGAGCTGGAGGGCGTGCCGTGGCCCTTCAGCGCCACGTCGATCATCTTGCGCCGGTCGACGGCGTAGTGGAGCGCCTGCCGTACGCGCACGTCGTCGAAGGGTTTGGCGGCGGTGTTGAACATGAGGAACAGGTGGTTCATGCCCTTGCCGCCCTCGACGGTCAGCCCCTGGCCCTTGAGGCGGTCGATGTTGGCGTAGGGGATGTTGTCGGCGATCTGCGCCTCGGCGGCGCCGCCGGAGATCTTGGCGACGCGGGCGGCGGCGTCCACGATCGTCAGCCAGTTCATCCGCTTGGCGGTGGCCGGGCGCGGGCCGTTGTAGGCGGCGTGCGCCTCGAAGGTGGTGTTGGACTTCGGGTTGTGCGCCACCATCTTGTACGGCCCTGAGCCGACCGCCTTGCCGCCCTTGGCCTGGTCCCAGCCGCCCGGCTGGCCGAAGACGTGCTTGGGCATGATCTTGGCGATGGTCAGCCGGGCCGCGGCGTCCGGGAAGGGGAACTTGAAGACCAGCTCGACCGCGCGGTCGCCGGTCTTCTTCACCTCCTTCAGCCAGGCGCGGAAGAAGTTGCCGATGAGCACGTTGGCCTGCGGGTCCAGGACGCGCTCGAAGGTGAAGACCACGTCGTCGGCGGTGACCGGCTTGCCGTCGTGCCAGGTCGCGCCGTCGCGGAGGGTGAAGGCCCAGGTGGTCGCGCTGAGGTCCGCGGGCAGCGCGGTCGCCAGCGCGGGGTACGGCTCCCGCGTGATCGGGTCGGTGTCGAGCAGGCCCTCGTAGATGTGGGTGATGCCGGCCATGGCGAAGGCCGAGGCCGTCTGGGTCGGGTCCCAGCTCTGGTCGTTGCCGTAGCCGATGACCGCGGTGATCAGGTCCTTGTCCGATCCGGCGCCGACCGAGCCGGTCGAGGCGGGGCCGCCGGAGCAGGCCGAGAGGGTGGCGGCGACGAGGGCCGCGGTGCCGGTGTGGCGCAGGAAGTCACGGCGGGTGAACTCGGAGCTCACGGTTAACCTCCTTCGGGGAGGGAGATAGAACATGGGACATCCCATGTCCTATCTTGTGCGTAACGGTGACGCTAAGCGGACAGACGGCTTGCGGTCAACGGATGGATACCGGAAAGTTACGCAGTGATCGCTTAGGAGGGCTATACATGCGTCCGCGACTGAGCCGAGCCGTCGAGGCCCAGGAAGCCGTGAAGGAGATCATTCTCCGGCGGCGTCTCGTGGCCGGCGACCCGCTCCCCACCGAGTCGGAACTCATGGAGGAGCTGGGCATCAGCCGCAACTCGGTCCGGGAGGCGCTCAAGGCACTGCAGGCGGTGGGCATCGTGGACATCCGGCACGGCTTCGGCATGTTCGTCGGCCGCATGTCGCTGGCCGGGCTGGTGGACGAGCTCACCTTCCACGGCCGCATCACCGGGCGCGGCCACCTCGCCCACCTCGTCGAGATCCGCGAACTCCTCGAGACCGGGCTGGTGCAGAAGCTCATCGACATGGGCTCCGACGCCGACCTGTCGGCCGCCGCCGACGTGATGGCCAGGATGGAGGCCGAGGCCGAGAAGGGCGAGGTCTCCCCCGAGATCGACCGCCTCTTCCACGACGTCCTCTACCGGCCCCTCGGCAACCCCCTGGTCAGCCAGCTGCTCGGCGCGTTCTGGGACGTCTACCACCAGCTGCGCGACGAGGTCGGCACCCCCGACGAGCCTCCGCTCGACGTGGCCCGCCGCCACCGCGACATCTACGCCGCCGTCACCGCCGGCGACAAAACCGCCGCGATCGCCGCCCTCCAGGCGCACTTCGAGGGAGTACGCAACCGGGTCGCCCGGCTAGGCTCCGTGGGATGAGCTTCGATCTGGCCGTGTGGTTCGAGGACGAGCCGATCACGCCACTGCGGGCCACGGCCAAGTTCCTCGACTGGTGCGAGAGTACGGCCGAGCCGGTGGAGGCTCCCCGGGCCGAGGTGGCCGCCTTCCTCGACGACCTGACCGCCCGCTACCCCGACCTGACGGCCGACAACTACGCCGCCTCCCCCTGGGCGGAGCCGCTGACCGTGGCCGACGACACCGTGCTGGCCAGCGCCGTCTTCCCCAGGGCGGCCGAGGTGTGCCGGACCGTCTTCGACCTGGCCGGCCGCCACGGCCTGGTCGTCTTCGACCCCCAGTCCGGCACCCTGCACACCCCTGATCAGAGGTAGACGCGGGGGTCGGCGTTCAGGCCGCGCGTCAGCCGTACCTTGATGAACTCGTTCGGGTCCGGCGCGCCCGGCGTGCGGCCGGAGGAGAACGGGAAGTTGTTGTCGTTCAGGATCCCGAGCGTGCGGTCGTCGAGGATGATGACGTCCTCGATGGTCTGGAACGGGAAGGTGAACGTGCCGCCGCCGGGCGCCGCCAGGTCGAGCAGGTCGGCCACCTGGGTCTTGTCGAGGGCGCCGTCACCGTCCCTGTCGCGGGTGTCGGCCAGGTAGACGCGCTTGAAGCGGGCCGCGGCGCCCTGCAGGCTGTCGCGTTCGATGATGAGGAAGCGGTGGCGGTCCACGGCGACGGCGTCGCCGATCGCGTGCGAGGGGTCCTCCAGGCGGTACGTCCAGCGGCGGTCGGTGTAGGTCCGGCGGCGCAGGTCGTACTCGTACATGCGCAGCGAGCCCGCCGGATCGCCGGTGACCGTGCCCTCGAGCAGCGGGTGGAGGCGGCGGCCGTCCACCGAGCGGGCCATGCCCTCGAAGCCCTTGCTGCGGCCGAGGTTCGGCTGCTCGCCGCCCGGCGCCGGATGGTCGGGCGACTTCACGCCGGGCAGCGGCACCGGGGCGTCGACGAGCCGGCCGCGGGAGTCGGCGTGCAGGAGGAAGGGGCCGAACTCGTCGCCGAACCAGTAGCTGCCGTCGGCGGAGCGCACGATCGACTCCACGTCGAAGTCGGCGCCGGTCAGCGTGCGGTCGGGGCGCGTCAAGGGGAACGGCACCAGCCCGCGCGGATCGGACAGGTTGACGCCGCCCGCCACCGTCACCGTCTTCGCCCGGAAGTCGGGGCGCACGTGGTGCACGCGCAACAGGAAGTCGGCGCTGCCGGGCACATAGGTCTGCGCGGGCAGGGAGGCGAACCCGGCCAGGGCGGCCCGGCCGTACTGCGGCTTCCCGCCGTAACCCCGCTCGCCACCGGAGTCCTGCTCACGGCCGGGGCCGGTCTCGGCGGCCGGGACCGCGGCGGCGCCGAGGGCCAGGAGGCCGGTGCACGTCAAGATGGCGAAAGGTCTCATGGCGGGCCACCTTAGGGTCGCCGGATGACGGGACGTCGAACACCGCCCAACCGACCGTAGCGCGAGAGCGCTCTCAGTCAAGTTGACACGCTGCTAACCGTGTGCTTCTTTCTGATGTGAGAGCGCTCTCTGACCTCTGTCACCCCCCAAGAGGAGCAGTCATGCTGCGCCGCCGTCTCACCCTCCTGGCCACCGCGTTACCGGCCCTTCTCGCGTTGTTCGTCCCGGCCGCCTCCGCCTCCGTCCCGCCCCCGCCGTCCGGCTGGTCGCTGGTGTGGGCCGACGACTTCAACGGGCCCGCAGGAACCCTGCCCGACCCCGGCAACTGGATCATCGACACCGGCCACTCCTACCCGGGCGGCCCCGCCAACTGGGGCACCGGCGAGATCCAGAACTACACCGCGAACCCCGGCAACGTCGGCCTCGACGGATCCGGCAACCTGCGCATCACCCCGCTGGGCGCCAACCGCGACTGGACCTCCGCCCGCATCGAGACCCGCCGCACCGACTTCAAGCCCGCCGACGGCCGCATCCTGCGCATCGAGGGCCGCATCCAGATGCCCGACGTCACCGGTCAGGCCGCACTCGGCTACTGGCCCGCCTTCTGGGCGCTCGGCGCCCCGTTCCGCGGCAACTACTGGAACTGGCCGGGCATCGGCGAGTTCGACATCATGGAGAACGTCAACGGGATCAACTCCGTCTGGGGCGTGCTCCACTGCGGCGTCGCGCCCGGCGGCCCCTGCAACGAGTTCAACGGCCTCGGCGCCAGCCGCGCCTGCCCCGGCGCCACCTGCCAGTCCGCCTTCCACACCTACCGCTTCGAATGGGACCGCAGCGTCTCGCCCAACCAGTTGCGCTGGTACGTGGACGGCCAGCAGTACCACGCGGTCAGCCAGTCCCAGTTCGACGCCGCCACCTGGACCGACATGACCGGCCACGCCGGCTACTTCATCCTGCTCAACGTGGCCATGGGCGGCGCCTTCCCCGACGGCGTGGCCGGCTTCGCCACCCCCACCGCCGCCACCGTCTCCGGCCGCCCGATGATCGTCGACTACGTGGCCGTCTGGCAGAGCGGCACCGCCCCGCCCGGCGGCGTGGACGCCCGCTCCACCATCCAGGCCGAGAGCTACCAGGCCCAATCCGGCACCGCCCTCGAAGCCACCGGTGACACCGGCGGCGGCCAGAACGTCGGCTGGATCGCCAACGGCGACTGGCTCCGCTTCGACAACGTCGCCTTCGGCGGCACCGCCGCCACCCAGTTCCGCGCCCGGGTGGCATCCGGGGCGCCCGGCGGAGTGAGCGGCCTGGTCCAGGTACGCCTGGGCGCACCCACCTCGGCGCCGATAGGCGAGTTCGCGGTGGGCAACACCGGAGGCTGGCAGAGCTGGCGCACCGTCCCCGCCAACATCTCCCAGGTCACCGGCACCCACACCGTCTACCTGACCTTCACCAGCGGCCAACCGGCCGACTTCGTCAACGTCAACTGGTTCACCTTCGCCACCTGACCGCCGGGGCGGCCACCGCCGCCTTCACGCCGGTACGGCACCGCCGCCCCAACCCGGGAACTGGGCCGCGGATCGGCCTGCCCGGCAGGGTCTCCGCCTGCTCCAGGCGGCGGTGGCGCCGTCCCCCCACGGACATACTTCAGCAGCGCCACCGCCGCGGTCTCTTACGCGCACGGTCCGGCGCGGTTTGGGAGGCGGCGGCGCGGTCACCGGGGCGGGACCGGGATCCGCCGTGTCCCGCCCCGCCAAGCCCCACGTCCTGGAAGCCCACACCCGCGAGATCCACACCATCCGGGTCCACACCACCAGCATCCACACGACCCAGGTCCACACCATCCGGGTCCACACCATCCGGGTCCACACCCTTGGGGTCCACACCACCGGGATCCGCGTGGCAGGGAGCAGGAGGGAGGCGGTCATTGGGGTGTGGTCCAGTCTCGGCGGGCCCATCGGTCCGTGGCGCGATGGGCGATCGCCTCGGCGTCCTCGCGCCCGGCGGAGCGCAGGTGGTCGGTGATCACCGCTTCCGCCTCGGGGAAGGCGTCCCCCAGAGCGGGCAGAGGCGCGTCCGGGCCGCCCGCCTTGCGGCGCTGCCGTTCCTGCCGCCAGCGGGTGCGACCGGGGCGCACCCCGGCGAGGGTCATCTCGGTCGTGAGACCGCCCATCACGCCCCAGAGCAGGCCGGTGAGGGTGGGGTCCGCCAGGCCGGCGCCGGAGACACGCGCGCCGCCGGCCTTGCCGGGGGCGGCGAAGCAGGCGCTGGTCAGTAAGTCGAAGGCGGGCAGTTCCTCCGGAGCGAACTCTGCCACCAGCGCGCATACGAGTGCGCGACGCTCACCGTCACCGTCGGTCGTCACGCCCGCACTGTAAGCCGCCACAACTCAGGCGAAAAAGCGCTTCACCTATTTGACACGACATGCACACCGCCTGAAGTGCAATCGGTCAACAATGCAGTGACTCCACACGCAATCAGGGCCGGAGCGGACACGGGGATCCGGGAAAACCCACGGCTCGAGGCGCCGCGAACGAAGGCGCGGCCGGATCGGCGGGAACGCCCTTCCCGAGGAGGTCGCCCGCGTGCCCGTAGTCGTCCAGAGGGGCCTGCCCCAGGTCAAGGGCCAGCTTGGCACGCCGGTAGACGACGCCCCGCCGCTCCCATTCCATCTCGTCGGTCATGCCGCCCATCGTGACCACAAAGAGTGATCAGCCGCATGCGCCTTGCCATCAGTTGAGGACTTCCACGGTCCCCCGTTCACCGTCGACGCGGATCCGGTCGCCGTCGTGGATGCGCATGGTGGCGTTGCCGGTGCCCACGACGGCCGGGATGCCGAGTTCGCGGGCGACGATCGAGGCGTGGGACAGCGGGGCTCCCATGTCGGTGACGACGGCGGCCGCCCGGGGGAACATCGGCGTCCAGCCGATGTTGGTCAGCGTGGTCACCAGGATCTCCCCGGCCGCCAGGCGGTCGCCTTCCTCGGGGCCGGACAGCACCCGGGCCACGCCCTCCACCACGCCGGGCGCGCCGGGGAAGCCGGTGACGGCCTCCCCCACGGGCGCCTGGCCGCCGCGGGCGTCGTAGAGGTCGACCCGCCGATCCGGTGACGCGGCCCAGCGCACCGGGTCGAAGTGGCCGACGATGAGCATCGGATAGATCGGCAAGGAGGCGTATTTCCGGTGGGTGGCCTGCCGTACCGGAATGCGCTCCACCGGAGCGACGCCCCCGCGCAGCAGCGTCAGGATCTCGTCCACGGACAGGTAGAAGACGTCAGAGCCGAGGCCGGTCAGCTCCCCCGCCCGCAGCACGAACGCGCGCATCGCCCAGAAGACCCGCATGTTCTCCGACCTGGCGTCCTCGCGGTCCCGCACGATCGCGTTCCACTTGGCCACCCGCTCGCGCATCGCCGCGCCCTTGCCGGGGTAGCGCCGGTCGAAGCGCGCCCAAGCCGCCGTACGCGCCTCCTCCTGCCGGGCCAGCAGGTCACGGGCGTCGGCGGGGGCGGTCTCGGCGAGCTGCTTGTCGATCCAGGCGGGATCCTCGCCGGGCCGGGGGATGCTCACCTCGAACTCGTGGGCGCCCCGATGGCCGTAGAGCGCGGCGTACTCGTCGCGGCCGATCTCACCGCGGGCGAGCTTGTCCAGGCCGATGATCGGGCCCATGCTGGCCAGCTCGCCACCGGCGTTCGCGCCGGTCAGCATGGCCTCGGCGTCGCTCTCCCCGACCATGGCGCGGAGCTTGTCGCGGGTCATGACGAGCGCGGCGCCGCCCTGCCGTCCGGCCGCCTCCAGCATCTGGCAGGTCAGCACGACGTACGGCAGAAGCTCGGCGTCCCAGAAGGCGGCCAGGGCGGCGGGCTCCTCGATCCGCCCGGCGCGCGAGCGCAGCGCCTCGCACCGTTCGCGGGCCGTCGCCAGGAAGCCGGGCAGGAGCTTGACGTTGGCGTTCACGCGCCTGCGCACGCGGATCGCCGCCGGCACCATGGCCTTGATCAGCTGCCAGCGGCTCGCGGGCAGCAGCGGCACGTCCAGGCCGGGCGGGATCTTGCCGAAGACCTGCTCGATCGCGCCGAGCCTGCTGCTCATGCCGAACGCCTTGGCGGCCGAGATGGCCATGCTGAGGTTGAGATAGAAGCGTCCGCCGATGTTGCCGACGAGCTGGAAGCCGGGGACGTTCGCGGCGGACATGGCCTCGCGGATGAACAGCCGCACCAGCGACCAGGTGACCGGGGTCATCACGTCGGGGATGGCCTCGCCGAGGTTGCCGCTGGTCCACAGGTACTCGCCGATGCCGCTGTCGTTCCACTCCTCCAGTTCCTCGGGCAGGCCGGTGATGGGGCGGGCCTGGAGGACGAACAGGTCCGCGCCCCGCCTGGCCCACTCGACGTCCATCGGCACGCCGTACAGCTTCTCGATCGCCTGTCCGAGTACGGCCAGCCGTACGACCTCGTCGTCGGCGAGCACGCGAGCGTGCCGGCGGCCGGCCGGGACCTCCTCCTCACGGGTGCCGCCGGCGCCGCGCACGGTCATGACGGCCTTGTCGGCGACGGTGTAGGAGCGCACCCCGCCGCCCGACACGACGGCGGAGTCCGGGGTGACCAGGCCGCCGACGACGGCCTCGCCCAGTCCCCAGGCGGCGTTGACCGCGGTCTCACCGCGGGCGCCGGTGACCGGATCGGCGGTGAACAGGATCCCGGCGGCGTCGGCGTCCACGAGTTCCTGGACGACCACGGCCAGCGCCACGTCGTCGTGCGGGACGCCGTTGTGCTCGCGGTAGGCGACGGCCCGCGGATTCCACAGGGAGGCCCAGCAGCGGCGGACGGCGTCGAGCAGGCCGTCGGCGCGGACGTCGAGGTAGGTGTCCTGCTGACCGGCGAAGGACATCCCGGGCAGGTCCTCGGCGGTCGCCGACGAGCGGACCGCGACCGCCAGGTCCCCCGCACCCCCAGCGTCTCCAGAGTCCCCAGCGTCCCCAGCGGCCGCTTTGTCCCCCGCTTCCGCTCTGTCGGCAGCGCCCGCCGCGGCCGCGCCGAGGGCGTCGAAGGCGGCGCGGATCTCGGCGGCCAGCGCGGCGGGGATCTCGTGGGCGGCGAACAGCTCCTGGGAGTCCGGCCCGCCGAGGCGGCCGCGGAAGGGGGCGACGAACTCGCGGTAGGCCGCGGTGGTGATGTGGAACCCGGCGGGCACCGGCAGCCCGGCGCGGCTCAGCCGGGCCAGGGACGCGCCCTTGCCCCCGGCGGTGGGCAGGTCGGCGCCCGCGTCGCCGAGCGGGAGAACCATACGCGAGGAAGCCGTCATGGCAGGTGTCCTTCCAGTGCGGCGTCGAGCTTGCTCTCTGCCAGGGCCAGGGTGTGCTCGACGTAGCCGGTCACCGCCCGGGCGACCGCCTCGGCCGCCTGGCCGGGCAGGTCGCCGCCGGCTTCGAGGGTGCGGTGGACGGTGTCGGCCAGGAGCTCGGCCGTGCGCTCCGGCGCCAGCCGGTAGGGGGTCAGGCGCTCGGAGGTCAGGAAGCCGAACAGGGCCGAGGTGAGCACGCTGACGTGTTCCGCCACGGTGAGGTCGGCGCGGACGGCGCCGTGTTCGGCCAGTTCGGCGAAGAAGCGCTCGAGGCCGTCGATCTGCAGAGGGTCGGGGGCGCGGGCGCTCTTGATCCGGGCCAGGCGGCCCAGGACGCCGGAGTCCCCCAGCAGGGCGGCGCGCATGAGGGGCCGGCGCTGGAGTTCGGTCGCCATCAGGCGGACGAGGTCGTGGAGCGTGCGGGGCGCGGCCTGCCGTACCTCGCGGAGGCTTTCGACGCGCTCGCGGCGCAGCAGTGTGGCGAACAGGAGCTCGCGGGTCTTCCAGTGGAGGTAGATGGTGCCTTTGGCGACGCCGGCGGCGCGGGCGACGTCCTCGATGGTCGTCTTGTCGTAGCCCCAGCGCACGATCAGGCCGGCGGCGGCGTCCAGGACCCGGTGGGCGCGCTCGCGGCGGCGCGCGGGGTCCGCGGGTGGCCGGGCCATGTGTCCTCCAGTTTCTTGACCAGATAAGCATAACTGGTCAAAAAACCGGCATTCACCGATCTTCGGCACTCTGCTGCGCGCCGCGCCGTACGGTAGACCTCATGGCCAAGGCCTTCTGGATCGATCAGGACTTCGACAGGGAACGCTACGGGCGCTACGCGGCGCACGTGGAGAAGCACCTGCCGGAGTTCGAGTGGGGTGACATCGCGCCGGTGCGCTTCGCCTGCGCGGCCTGGCGGCTGGCCGTGCCGCCCTCGCTGTCGCCCGGCTTCGTCCGCTGGGATCGCCGGGTGCTCGACGCCACCTGCGAGCGCAACACCTGGGACGGCACGCTGACCGCCCGCATCCGGATCGTCTCACCGCTGCCCGAGCCGCTGACCACCTCGCGCACCTGGTGGCGCGACCGCGGCTGGCAGGGCTGGCCGAGGATGTTCGGCCAGTACGTCGAGCCGGCCCAGCAAGACCTCGCCAGGAGCCCGTTCCTGCGCGCGACGCTGCTGGTGGAGGCGCCGGTGCCGCTGGGCGGGCTGCCGCCGGAGCCGGAGGGGCCGCACGACCGGGTCGAGGAGAGCGCCGAGCACGCCGTCACCGCGCTGGTGCGCGAGCTCAACGAGCTGGTCACGCCCATCCTCGACCAGCTCGACTAGGGCTCCAGCACCACCCGGAGCGTCCGCGGCTCACGCAGGTCGCCGGTGCGGTAGACCAGCTCCTCCTCCACCAGCCGCATGCCCGGGTAGCGGGTCAGCAGCGTCGACAGCGCCACCTTGATCTCGGCCCTGGCCAGCGCCGCGCCCAGGCAGAAGTGGTGCCCGTAGCCGAAGGCCAGATGGGCGTTGTCCCGCCGGGCCGGGTCGAAAGCGTCCGGCTCGGGGAACCTGGCCGGATCCCGGTTGGCGGCGCCCCACGCGCAGCGCACCACCGCCTTCTCCGGCAGCTCCGCGCCGCAGACCTCCACCGGGGCCGTGGCGTGCCTGGGCACGCTCAGCGCGATCGGGGTGACGTAACGCAGCAGTTCCTCCACGGCGTCGTCGAGCCGTTCCGGCAGCCGCGCCCACAGGGCCGGGTCCCGCAGCACCATCGCCAGGCCGTTGGCCAGCAGCCCCGTGACCGCCCGGTGCCCGGCCACCAGGGTCAGCCGGACCGCGGCCACCAGGTAGGCGTCGGCCAGCCCTTCGGCGTCCGCCTGCCGGATCATGCCGCTGATCAGGTCTGCGGCGGGCGCCCGGCGGCGCTCCGCAATGAGCGCGCCCAGGTAGGCGACCATCTCGGCGGTCTCCGGCGAGGTCATGTCCGGGCCGGGGGAAAGCGCCCGCGGCTCGTCGGGCAGGGTGGCGACCCGGCCGGTCACGTAGGCGTTGACGTAGGGCCGGTCCGCGTCCGGCACCCCGACCAGGGCGCACAACGTCATGATCGGCATGGGCCGGGCGAAGGCGGCGACGAAGTCCACGCTCGCGCCCCGGGGGATCTCCGCGAGCAGCTCGTCCGCGATCTGCCGGATCTTCGGCTCCAGCGCCGCCACCCGGCGCGGCGTGAGCTGGCGGGAGATCAGCCGGCGCACCCGCTGGTGGTCCCG
The DNA here is from genome assembly GCF_009760925.1 of Nonomuraea typhae. Taxonomy (GTDB): domain Bacteria; phylum Actinomycetota; class Actinomycetes; order Streptosporangiales; family Streptosporangiaceae; genus Nonomuraea; species Nonomuraea typhae. The sequence goes on along the minus strand of NZ_VRLV01000004.1, from coordinate 453,029 downwards.
GCCGGACAGGTCCACCAGGTCCTCCTCGAAGATGACCCGGCCCGCCCGCTCCGCCTCCTCGATCGGGTGCTCCCCGGCGCCGCCGTCCCCCATCAGGCGCTGGTCGGAGAAGCCCGTCACGGCCGCCTCGTAGCCGGTCAGCAACCACTCGGCGCCGCCCCGGCCCAGGTCCACGTGGTGCACCGGAGCGGCCTCGCGCAGGCGGCGCAGCGTGGGCACGTCGTTGAGCTGGGCGGGGGTGAGTTCGGTGGTCATGCGATCCGCTCCTCGAGGTAGCCGTCGGCCTGCAGGGTGAACAACTCCGCGTACCGGCCGCCCAGCGCCATGAGCTGGCCGTGGGTGCCCTCCTCCGCGATCCGGCCGCGGTGCAGGACGTAGATGCGGTCGGCGTGCCGTACGTTGGCCAGCCGGTGGGTGATCAGCACCGTGATCCTGCGCTCGGCCCCGGCGCGCAGGCTCGCGAACAACGCGTGCTCCGCCTTCGGGTCCAGGGCCGCGGACGGCTCGTCGCAGATGAGCAGCGGCGCGTCCCGGTAGAAGGCACGGGCACAGGTGAGCCGCTGCCACTGGCCGCCGGACAGGTCCTGCCCTCCGGCGAAGACCCGCGAGAGCAGGGTGTCGTACCCATCCGGCAGGTTCTCGATCATCTGGTGCGCCCCGGCCTTCACCGCGGCGGCGCGCATCCTGACGGGGTCCTCGTCCGCGGCGCCCAGGGTGATGTTGCGGGCCGCGGTGAACGGCCAGCGCCAGTACTCCTGGCTGACCAGCGCCACGTGCCGCCACACCTCGGCCCGCTCGGCGCGGTGCAGCGGCAGGCCGTCCCAGGTGACCGCGCCCGAGGTGGGCACGCGCAGCCCGGCCAGCAGCGTGGCCAGGCTGGTCTTGCCCGAGCCGTTCTCGCCGACGAGCGCGATCGTCTGGCCGCGGCGGGCGGTCAGGCTGACACCGTCCAGCGCGGCCGGGCCGTCGTCGCCGTAGCTGAGCCCGGCGAGCTTGACGTCGATGGCCCGCGGCGCGGGCACGCTCGCGGTCTCGGCGGGCGGCGGCAGGCGTCCGGCGCAGCGGTGGGCGAACTCGGTGTAGTCGCCGAAGTAGAGGCCCTCTTCGTAGATCTTGTTGACGTTGGTCAGCGCCAGCGTCAGCGACATCCGGGCCGCCTGCAGCGCGAGGACCGCGGTGGCCGCCGCCGCCAGCGGCAGCGCGCCCCCGGCCAGCAGCAGCCCCAGCACGGCGTACAGCCCGGCCGTGGTGCACCCGGACAGCAGGCCGCCCAGCACCCGCACCCGCGTCTGCCCGGCCACGACCTCCAGCTCGGCCTCGGTCTCGGCGGCCACCATCCGGTCGTACTCGCCGAGCAGGAAGCCGCGCATCGTGAACACGCGCACCTCGGCCGCGGTCAGCCGCTCGGCCATGAGCTCGCCCAGCATCCACATGCGCCGCCGCCGCGAGGTGCGGTTGCGCTCGCTCACGTACGACAGCCGTGCCACGCGCACCGCCGCCCACGCGCCCGGCAGGCTGGCCAGGAACAACGCCGCCAGCAGCAGCGGATGCACCACCAGCAGCGCCACCGCGGTCCCCGCCAGCCCGGCCAGGCCCGCGGCCAGGTCGAGCGTGCCGCGCACCACCGCCTGCAGGGCCAGGCCGCCCCGGTTGCGGGCCCGCTTCATCTCGTCGGTGAACCCGGGGTCGTCGAAGGCGGCCAGCTCCACCCGCGTGGTCAGCTCGAACAACTGCCGCTCCACCAGCGTGAGCACCCGGGGCATGAGCCTGGCCTGCGCCCACCCCGCCCCGATCGACAGCGCGGACCTGACCGCGACCGCCACGGCCACCGCCACCAGCGCGGGCAGCGCCGCCTGGACGCGATCGAGCGTGGGCCCGGCGGCGAACAGCGCCACCAGCACGTCGCGGGTGGCCAGCAGGCCGTAGGAGGTGGCGACGCCGCCGAGCAGGCTGAGCACGAGCGCGATCACGGTGTCGGCGCGGCCGGCCCGCCAGGCGACGGCCACCGCGCCGGCCATGGTGGCGGGCAGCCGGGCGGCGATGCGCAGGAAGCCGGTCCGGGCGAGGGCGTCGGTGTGGGCGTCCCACCAGGCCGTCGCCAGCGACGGCAGCACCGCCGCGCTCTCCGACCCGCGCCGCCCCCGTTTCTCGCCCGCGCCTCTCTCCGGCGCGCGCCGCCGTCCCCCCTCGCCCTCTGGCCCGCGCCCCCGTCCTCCCTCGCTCGCGTCGCTCTCTCGCCTGCGTCCGCGCATGTGTCCTCCGGTTGTCCCTGGGCGACGCCGCTGGCCAGCGTAGGAAGACGGACTTGGAAGCGGCTTGACGACCACGGCAACCCGGCCTGAACTGCGGTTTCGCGCTCCGGGCGGGCTCGCGGGTTCCGCCTGCCGGGACGACGACGATGGTGGTACGGCCCCGCCGTACCCCTTGACCTGCGCGAACGCGGATGGAACGGGTTTTGCAGCCATCTCCCAGGGCGATCCAAGTCAGCCCGTTCATCCTCGAGCTGTCGGCACGAGGACGTGAGGGAGCGCAGATGACGGGGACCCTGGTGGTGTTCGGCGCGGGGGCGCCGCCGGTGCGCGACGGCTGGCGGGTCCGCACGCACGAGACGCCCGCTGGTGACCGGGCCGCGTGCGCCGAGGCGGTCGCCGACTGCCTCGCCGCGCCCGGCAGCCCGGCCCGCGCGGTGCTCCTAGGGTACGGCGCGGCCGCCGCGGCCGTGGTGGACTTCGCCGATCTGCACCCGGAGCGCGCGGCGGCGGTCGTGGCCGTGGGCTCGCCCGACGCGCTCGACCCGTCGGGCCTGTGCTGCCCGGCGCTGGTGCTGGCCGAGGACGACCCCAGGAGCGTGGCGTCGTTCCTGGCGGCCCTGGAGCCGGAAGGGCGGGCGAGCTGCCCGGTGCGGCTGCCCGCGCTCACGCCGGTGCTGCTCAACGACCCGGACGTCATCCGGCAGCTGCGCGAGATGGGCCCGGTCCATCGGGTCAACGCGCCGGGCGTGGCCACCTCGTGGATCATCACCGGGCACGCGGCCACCACGGCGGCGCTCGGGGACGCGGCGCTGGTGAGCGAGACGGAGATCACGGCCGGCTTCCGCCTGCAGGGCGACCTGGAGCACCGCGGCGAGCAGGACCTGGTCACGATCGACGGGGCCGAGCACGCCAGGCTGCGCAGGCTCGTGGGCCAGCACCTGACGCCCCGGCGGATGGAGACGCTGCGCCCGCGCATCCAGCGGGCCTGCGACGAGCTGCTGGACGCGCTGCCGGTGGACGAGCCGGTCGATCTCGTGGCCGCCTTCGCCCGGCCGCTGCCGATCGTGGTCCTGTGCGAGCTGCTCGGCATCGCCGCGGCGGACCGGGCCGACATCGCCGACTGGCTGCTGGTGCGGATGAACACCGTGCCACCGCAGGCGCATCCGGACATCGACGAGCGGCTGCGCGCGCTGATCGCCGAGCGTGCCGCCGTTCCCCGGGACGACCTGCTCGGCTGGGTGGTGGCCGCGGAGGGCCCCGGGCTGTGCGCCGGCGACCTGGTCGCGGCGAGCCGGTTGCTCATGGTCGGCGGGCACCGCGCGCCCACGACGCTGCTGGCCAACGGCGTGGCCGCGCTGCTAGGCGACAGGCGGCGGTGGAAACGCCTGGTGGCCGAGCCCGGCCTGGCCGAGAGCGCGGTCGAGGAGCTGCTGCGGTACGTCACGCCGTTCCCGGTCGGCCTGGCCAGGAACGTCTCCTGCCCGGTCGAGGTCGGCGCCACCCGCCTGCCGCGCGGCGACCTCGTGGCGGCCTCGCTGGTGGCCGCCAACCGCGACCCGGCCTTCTTCGACGAGCCCGAGGAGCTGGACATCGGCCGCGCCCGCAACCCGCACCTGGCCTTCGGCCACGGCCACCACCACTGCCTGGGCGCCGCCCTGGCCAGGACGCAGGCCCAGGTCGCCCTGCTGACCCTGGCCCGCCGCTTCCCCGGCATGGACCTCACCCAGGACGCCAGGGACCTGCACTACCGGCAGAGCCGCGTGCGCTACCTGCTGGAACTCCCCGTCGTCCTCCGCCCGCGCTAGGAGCCCGCCCCATGGACGCGACCATCCCTCAGCTGCTCTCCTTCTGCCAGGCGGACCCGCTGTTCTTCGAACCGCCGTCGCGCATCCCCGACGGCCGCAGCCGGTTCGCCGCCGGGACCCGGCCGCTGCCGGACGGCTGGAGCGCCACCGAGCGCGACCTCTGGGTCGTGCTGCGCCCGCCCGGCGTGGACCTGCCCGACCAGGGCTGGAAGATCCATGTCTCGGCCACCGCCGGCGACGCCGAGCGCGTCGTGGACCTGGTCGTGGACTACTGCCTGGAGCACCGGATCGCGGTGAAGTTCCTCCGGAGCGGGGCGGCCGTGCGGCTGCTCAACAGCAAGTACGCCGACCGCGGCGGCAGCGGCAAGCTGCTGGCCCTCTACCCGGTGGACGTCGCCGAGCTGAGCCGCGTGCTGCCCGAGCTGGACAAGCTGCTGGACGGCTTCGCCGGGCCGTACGTGCTCACGGACCTGAGGTACGGCGGCGCCCCCGTATACGTGCGCTACGGCGCGTTCAAGCCGATGACCTATCTCGGCCCGGACGGCGAGACCGTGTACGCGGTCCGGACGCCGGACGGCGAGCTGGTGCCCGACGACCGCTCGCCCGCCTTCACCGTGCCGGCGTGGGCGGAGGTGCCCGAGGTGCTGCGGGAGGCGCTGGCCAGGCGGGGCGAGGGCGGCGCGGAGCAGTTCCCCTACCAGATCGAGCGGCCGCTGCACTTCTCCAACGGCGGCGGCGTGTACCTGGCCCGTGACAAGGGGTCCGGGGGGTACGTGGTGTTGTCGGAGGGCCGTCCACACGCGGGGCTGGACGGCGAGGGCATGGACGCCGTGACCCGGCTGGGCCGCGAGCGCGACATGCTGAGGCGGCTGGAGGGCCTGGACTGCGTGCCGCGGGTCCTGGACTACCGGGTGATCTGGGAGCACCACTTCCTCGTGGAGGAGTACATCGAGGGCAAGACCCTGATGGAGGAGGTCTTCGACCGGTACCCGCTGGTGGGTCCCGACCCGGCGCCCGAGGACGCCGCCGCCTACGCGCGGTGGGCGATCGACGTGCTGGCCAAGGTGGACCAGGCGCTCATGGCCGTGCACGCGCGGGGTGTGCGCTACGGCGACCTGCATCCGGGCAACGTCATCGTGCGCCCGGACGGCCGGGTGGCGCTCGTCGACTTCGAGATCGCCTGTGACCTCGCCGACCCGCAGGGGGCGGGGCTGGCGGCGCCGGGGTTCGCCGCGCCCGCCGGGCTGCGCGGGCGCGCGGCCGACCAGTACGTGATGAACTGCCTGCGCCAGTGGGTCTTCCTGCCCATCTCGCCGCTGCAGGATCGCGACCGGGTCAAGCTCGCCGCGCTCACCGGCGTCATCACCGAGCACTTCCCGCTGCCTCAGGGCTTCGGGCCGCGGATGGTGCGGCAGTTCGGCCTGACGGCCGGCACGGATCAGAAGGCCGCGCTCTTCGCCGAACCCGGCTGGGAGCCGCTCAGGGACTCGATCGCCGCGGGCATCCTGGCCAGCGCGACTCCCGAGCGCCGGGACCGGCTCTATCCGGGCGACCCGCGGCAGTTCGTCACCGGCGGCCACACCGTCGCGCACGGCGCCGCCGGAGTGCTCTGGGCCCTGCGTACGGCGGGCGTGCCCGCCCCGGAGGAGCACCTGGACTGGCTCGTCACCACCACCCGGCAAGCCGAGCCGCGTCCCGGCCTGCTGGACGGGCTGCACGGCGTGGCCGTCGTCCTGGACGAGCTCGGCCGCCGCGAGGAGGCGATGGAGACGCTGGCCCGCGCCAGGGCCACCGAGGACGGCCTGCTGACCCCGGGCATTCACGGCGGCCTGGCCGGAGCGGGGCTGAGCCTGCTGCACTTCGGCGACCTGGACGGCGCGGCCCGGCTCGGCGACCGGCTCGCCGCCGGGCTCGAGGGCTGCGAGCGCGGCGGCCTGCAGCACGGGCTGACCGGCGTCGCCCACTACTTCCTGCGGCTGCACGCGGAAACCGGCCGGGAACTCCATCTCGACCGCGCGCTGCTCGCCCTGCGCCGCGCGGTCGAGCGTGGCCGGGTGCTGCCCGACGGCGGTTTCCAGCTGCTGGAGGAGAACCGCTACCACGCCTACCTGGGCACCGGCAGCAGCGGCCTGGCCGTGGTCCTGGCCCAGTACCTCGCCGTGCGCGAGGAGCCCGGCTTCGCCGAGGTCGTCGCCGGCGCCCGCACGTCCTGCCGGGCGCCGTTCGTCCGGCACCCGTTCCTGTTCATGGGCCGGGCCGGGACCATCGCCGCCCTCCACTACCTGGGCCTGGCCGAGGACCGGCCGGTCATCCACGACCACGTGCGCAGGCTCGCCTGGCACGCGCTCTCCTACCAGGGCCATCTGGCCTTCCCCGGCAACCAGTTGCTGCGCCTGTCCATGGACCTGGCCACGGGCACGGCGGGCGTGCTTGCCGCCCTAGGCGTCGCGTTCGACCGGAACGCGTCGGTCATCCCCGCCCTCGACCTGCGGATCCCCGCGGTCGAAGGCACCAGAAGGAGGTGAACCCCATGGCATTCGTCCTCGAGCTTCAGGCTCTCAACGCCCCCAAGGCGCTGACGGCGCACCCGTGCTACAGCCACGTCACGTCGTACGCAGGCACCTGCTGATGACGAACGGCGCCGGGGATCGGACAGCGATCCCCGGCGCCGACCACGGAAGGGTTTTCCATGGACAGTAGTTTGCCCCTCGTCAGCGTCGAGATGCTGCGTGATCCGCAGGCGCTGCGCGCGCTGCGCGAATCCGGCCCGCTGCACCACGTCAACATGGGCGGCCGGGAGCCCGGCTGGATCCTGACCTGTCACGAGTCGGCCGCCAAGGCGCTGGTCGACCCGCGCCTGCGCGGCGAGGCGCCTCAGGCCAAGGGTCCGGAGAAGGAGCTGGCCGACGAGGAGGACCTGTTCTTCCTGCCCAGCGAGCAGCATGCCAGGCTGCGCAGGATGATCTCCCGGCAGCTCACGCCGCGCCGGGTCGCCGGCCTGCTGCCGCGCATCCAGCGCGAGGCCGACGTCCTGCTCGACGCCATGCCGGTGGACGAGCCCGCCGACATCATCGCCGCCTTCTCCCGCCCGTTCCCCGTCGCCGTGCTGTGTGAGCTGCTCGGCGTGCCGCGGGACGGCCGCCACTACATCCGCGACTACGTCTTCGGCTGGGTCGCCGAGGCGGGGGCGGGCACCGTGGTCACCGAGAGCGCGGGCGTGGCCATGGCCGCCTACCTCGAGGACCTCATCGCCGAGCGCCGGGCCCGCCCCCGGGACGACCTGATCAGCGCCATGGCGGACGGAGACCCGCGCGACGTGCTCTCGGCCGTCCGGCTGGTGCTCATCGCCGGTCACCGGCCGGTGACCCGCCTGTTCACCGAGGGCCTGCCGCTCCTCCTGGCCCACTGGAGCATGCTCGCCGAGGACCCCTCGCGCCTGGACGGCACGGTCGAGGAACTGCTGAGGTTCGTCACCCCGACCGCCCTGTCCTCGAGGTACGTCAAAGAGGACCTGGAGATCGGCGGCGTGGAACTGCCGGAGGGCAGCGGCGTCCACTGCGTGCTCACCGCGGTCAACCGGGACCCGGACCGCTTCGCCGACCCCGACGCCTTCCTGCCCGGCCGCGCCGACAACCCGCACCTGGCCTTCGGCTTCGGCCACCGGCACTGCCTGGGCGCGGCGCTGGCCAGGGCCGAGGCCCGGGTGGCCGTCGGGACGCTCACCCGGCGCTTCCCCCGTCTGCGGCTGGCCGCCGACCAGGGCCCGCGCCCGGTCCGCGCGGGCACCAAGCGGCAGCTCGTCATCCTCGAGCCCGGAGAACCCACGTGACCATCCCCGACCGCCCCCTCGAGATCATCTGGGACATCACCTACGCCTGCCCGCTGCGCTGCGTGCACTGCTACTCGGAGTCCGGGCGGCGGCCCAGCCGCCAGCTGCGCCGCGACGACCTGCTGCGCATGGCCGACGCCATCGCCGCGATGCGCCCCTACGGGATCTCGATCGCCGGCGGCGAGCCGCTGCTGGTCAAGGAGCTGTTCGAGGTGACCGCGCGGATGACCGCGGCCGGGATCAAGGTGGCGTTGTTCACCGGCGGGTGGACGCTGCGCCCGGAGATGCTGGACGACCTCGCCCGCGCCTTCTTCCGGGTCAGCGTCAGCGTGGACGGGGCCACCGCCGGCGTCCACGACCGCGTCCGGGGGCGGCGCGGCTCCTTCGACCGGGCGATGGATGCCCTGGCCATGCTCGACGGCTCCGCGATGACCTTCGGCATCGACTGCGTCGTGGTGCGCAGCAACGTCCACCAGGTCGAGCAGATGTGCACCGAGCTGGTGCCGCGCTTCCCCGGGCTGGACTTCGTCTCCTTCGGCGCCGTCGTGCCCGAGGGGCTGGCCAGCCGTACCGGCTTCGCCGAGCGCGAGCTGCTCACGGACGAGCAGGTCACGACGCTCGGCGACCCCGCGTACGGCGAGCGGCTGCGCGGGCTGGTCCCGTCCTCGGTGCACGTCACCGCCACCGACAACCTCGCCCTGCAGATGCACCCGGACCGCATCCGCGCGGGCTGCTTCTTCCCCGCGCTGCAGATCGAGCCCGACGGCGCGGTGCGGGCGATGCCGGCCTACGAGGGCACGGTCGGCAACCTGCTCACCGACTCCCCCGCCGAGCTGTGGCGGCGCGCGGTCGAACGCTGGCACGACCCGTTCGTGGTCGAGACGCTCGGCCCGGTGCGGACCATGCGCGAGTGGGCCGAGGCCACCAGGAAGATCGACTACCACTTCGGCTCGGCCGCCGACCGCGCCCGCATCGACCGGCGGCCCGCCTTCGTCCCGCTGTGACACCGTTGAGCGGACGTTGATTCGACGTTGGCAGGCCGCGATTAGCCTCCCCGGTAGAGATGGGGAGAACGCACCGGACCCGCGGCGTGGCGACAGGCGTCGTCACGCTCGCCGGCATGCTCGCGGCCGTCGCGGCGGCCTACGCCTTCGGCCAGTGGGCGGGCCTGGGGGCCGCCCTGCTCGCCGGCGCCTTCTACCAGCCGCTGCACCGCCTGGCGCGGCGCGCCGCCGACCGGCTGCTGGACGGGCGCGCCACCGACGTGCGCGCGCTGGCCGCGTCCGCCAGGCAGCGGTTGCAGCAGGGCGACCCGCACTCCGGCCTGCGCGCCATCCTCGCGCTGCTGAGCGCGGCGCTGCCGGCCACCGGCGCCGCCGTCGAGCTCGGCGACCGGGTCGTCCGGTCGGGCACGGTGCCGGTCGTCGCGACCGCCCTGGACCTCGACTGGCACGGGGAGCCGGTCGGCCGCCTGCTCATCGGGCCCTTCACCGGACGCGGCGAACCGGGGGCCGACGCCGACCGGGTCCTGGCCGCGCTCCTGCCCAGCGTCTCCGACGCCGCCCATGCCGTACGGCTGGCCGCCGCGCTGGAACGTGAGCGCGAACACGACTCGGACCTGCGGGCGCAGGAGCGCCAGAGGCTCGGCCGCGACCTCCACGACGGGCTCGGGCAGTCGCTCAGCGGGCTGGCGATGTCCATCCACGCGGCCCGCGCGGCCGCCCGCAGTGCCCCGGAACAGGCCGAAGCGCTGTTTTTCCGGTTGCTCTCCGCGATGGAGGAGGTGAGTATTGAGGTCGGCAGGCTGGTGGACGGCGCGCCCCCGCCCCAGCTGGCCGAGCTCGGCCTCGCCAGGGCGATCGAGGAACTCGCCGGCGCCCCGCTCACGTCGGGGGGCGGTGACCTGGAAGGGTTGCCGCCCGCGGTGGCGCTGACGGTCTACCGGATCGTCCAGGAGGCGGTGACGAACGCGCACAGGCATGCGGCGGCGACCTCCGTCGACGTCGGGTACGAGCGGCGCCCGGACGGGCTCCGCGTGACGGTCCGCGACGACGGCCGCGGGCTGCCGGTCCGGCCGCGGACGGGGATCGGCCTGCGGTCCATGCGCGAACGCGCCGCGGAGCTCGGCGGCTGCTGCGTGATCCGGCACGCGGAGGGAGGCGGGACGGTTGTCGAAGTCGATCTACCACTCTGAGCTCTACCACGGGGAGGTCTACCACCCCGAGGTGGCCGCGTCGGCCAGGTTGAGCCTGCACGCGCTTGGACCGTTCCGCGCCGACCGCGACGGGCGTCCGCTCGATCTCGGCGGGCTGCGCCAGCTCGCGGTGCTCGCCCGGCTGCTGGTGGCGCGCGGGCGGGCCGTGCCCGTGAGCACGCTCGTGGACGAGATCTGGCCGGGACGCCCGCCCGCCCAGCCGCTGGCCAGCATCCAGGGGTACGTCTCGCGGCTGCGCCGCGCGCTGGAGCCCGACCGGGCGCCGCGCCAGGAGGCCAGGGTGCTGGTCAACGCGGCGCCGGGGTACGCGCTCCGGGCCGAGACGGAGCAGGTGGACGCCTGGCGCTTCGAGGCGCTGGTGCGCGGCGGTCCCGGCGAGCCCCGGCAGGTGTGGGCGGACATGGAGACGGCGCTGGCGCTGTGGCGCGGGCCGGCGCTGGCCGAGCTGGCCAACCTGCCGTGGGCGGCCACCGAATCGGCCCGCCTGGAGGAGCTGCGGCTGGTGGCGCTCGAACGGCACGCCGACGCGGGCCTCCGGCTCGGGATGGCCGCCGCGCTCGTGCCCGACCTGGAGGCGCACGCCGCCGCCCACCCGCTGCGGGAGGAGGCGTGGCGGCTGCTGGCCGGCGCCCTGTACGGCTCCGGCCGGCTCGGGGACGCGCTGGGCGCGCTGCGCCGGGCCCGCGCGCTGTGGCGGGAGGAGCTGGGGCTCGACCTGTCGCCGGGGCTGCGGGGCCTGGAGGCCGACTTCCTGGCCCAGCGGCCGGCCGCGCCGTCCTGGCTGCCCGAGCAACGCCGCTCGCCCACGCCGCCCGTGCCCGGCCCGCCCGCCGTACCCGTGCCCTCGCACGATGCGCACACAGCGCACACAGCGCACGCGGCGTACGTGCCGCGGGTGCTGGTCGCCGACGATCAGGCGCTCGTGCGCGCCGGGCTGCGGGTGGTGCTGGACGCCGAACCCGACGTGCGCTTCGCCGGGGAGGCAGCCGATGGCGAGGAGGCAGTCGCCGCCGTGCAGGCGCTGCGGCCCGACGTGGTGCTGCTCGACATCCAGATGCCGCGCATGGACGGGCTGGCCTCCGCGCGCCGCATCCTGGCCGGGCCGCGACCGCCCAAGGTGATCATGCTGACCACGTTCGGCAGCGACGAGAACCTCTACGCGGCGCTGCGGGCGGGGGTGAGCGGGTTCATCCTGAAGACCTCGCCGCCGGAGCAGCTCGTGGCCGCCGTCCGGGCGGCCGCCGCGGGTGACGCGCTGATCGACCCCGCGGTCACGACCAGGCTCATCGCCGCCTTCGCCCACCGCCCCCAGGAGACGCCGCCGCCCGCCACCCCGGTCGAGACGCTGGCCACGCTGCCGGAGGCGCAGGTGGAGCTGGTCCGCCTGGTCGCGCGGGGGCTGAGCGACGGGCAGATCGCCGGCATCCTGCGGGTGCCCGACGCCGGCGCCCTGGTCGGTGACCTGCTGGCCAGGCTGAACCTGAGCGACCGCGCCCAGCTCGTGGTCCTCGCCTACGAGTCCGGCCTGGTCACGCCGGGGCTCCCATGAGCCGATGGCTGGCCGCGGCGTCGGCGGGGCTGACGCTGGCGGCGCTGGTGATGCGCGTGCTGCTGCCCGCCGCCTGGTCCCCAGGCGTGCCGCTGTTGCCCGACTACGCCGCCGGGCTGGCCTTCCCCGTGCTCGGCGCGTTCCTACTGCGCCGCCGTCCCGGGCACCTGCTGGCCCTGCTGATGTGCGCGGGCGGGCTGACCTGCGCGGTGCGCGTGGCCGCGGAGACGGGCATGCTCACCGCCGCCGCCGCGGGCGAGCTGGAGCTGGCCGGGCTGCTGCGCTACCCGGCCGCGATCGCCCGCGTCACGGGCGGGATGCTGCTGGCCGGGCTGCTGCCGCTCTACTCCCCCGACGGACGGCTGCCCTCGCCGCGCTGGCGCCCGGTCGCCGGATTCGCGGCGCTGACGGCGGCGCTGGAGTGCGTCCGCGTGATCGTGCGCCCGGTGCCCGCCTCCTCGCCCTGGCCGCGGCCGATCCCCAACCCGCTGGCCGTCCAGGCGCTGGCACCGGTCAACGACCTGCTGCGCACCTGCGCCGAGGCCGCCACGCTGGCCGTCGTGGTGGCAGGTCTGCTGTCGCTGCTCCTGCGCGCCAAGGACGCCTCGTTGCGCCGCCAGCTGGCCTGGCCGATCGCGGCCTTCGCGCTGTACGTGGCCTTTCTGCTGGCCGGGCCGGCGTTCTGGGCGCCGTGCCTGGTCGCGACCGCGCTCGTGCCCGTCGCCATGGCCGCCTCCGTGCTGCGGCACCGGTTGTTCGGCGTCGAGGTGCTGCTGGGCAAGGCGCTGGTCGGCGCGGGGGTGGCGGGCGTGGCCGGCGCGGCCTACCTGGCCGTCTCCGGGACGGCCAGCCTGTTCGTCTCCGGCCACGGGCAGCTCGCCGGGCTGGCCGCCGCCCTTCTGACGGGCGCCGCGTTCCAGCCTCTGCGGGTACGGCTGCGCCGTATGGTCGACCTCGCCATGTACGGCCCGCACGGCGACCCTCAGCGCCTGGCCAGGCGCCTGGCGGCGGAGGTGCGCCGGTCGGACCCGTACCACGCGCTGGCCGACACGCTCACGGTGACCGCCGACGCGCTGGGGGTGCGCGGGCTGGCGGTCCGGATCCGCCAGGGGGCGACGGTGACGACGGGCGAACCGGGCACGGGCGGGCGGGAGCTGCCGCTGATCTGGCACGGCGAGCCGGTGGGCACGCTGGTCGTCGGCCCGCCGGGGGCGCGGCGGTTCACGTCCGAGTACGCCGAGCGGCTGGTGTGGACGGCGGTGCCGTACCTCGCCGACGTCACGCACGCCGTGCAGATGTGCGACGACCTGCGCCGCTCCCGCGAGCGGCGGGCGGCGGCGTGGGAGGAGGAGCGGCGGCGGCTGCGCGACGGGCTGCGCGCCGAGCTCGGCCAGACGCTGGCCGGGGCCTCGCGCTCGCTGCGGCTGGCGGGCACGAGCCTGCGCAGTTCGCCGTCGGCTGCCGACCGGCTGCTCGGCGACGTGGGCACGGACGTGCACGACGCGGCCATGCGGGTGCGGGAGCTGCTGCACGGCCTGTCCGCGGACAGGGAGCCGGTGTCACGCCGGGATGCCTGAGGTGACCAGGGCGATCACCCGCGTCCCCCGGGGGAAGGCGCCCTTGGCGGCCAGGTCGAGCACGCCGTACAGCATCTTGGCCACGTAGACGCGCTCGACGCCGTGACGGGCGGCGAAGGCGTCGAGCTCGGGGGTGGTCCTGGCGTAGCCGCCGAAGTGGTAGCCGGTCTCCAGCCGCCAGTTGTCCCATACGCGCCCGTAAGCCTCCCGCTGCAGCCGCTCCACCTCTCCCGCCAGGAAGCCGCCGCCCTTCAGCACCGGGAAGCCGATGGCCCGCCTGCCCTCGGGCAGGCCCGCGGAGACGCCGGCCAGGGTGCCGCCGGTGCCCACGGCGCAGCAGATGACGTCGTACTCCTCGGTGATCTCCGCCGGCAGTTCGGCGCAGCCGCGCACGGCCGCCGCGTTGCTGCCGCCCTCGGGCAGGATGGCGGCCTCGCCGTACCTCTCCAGCAACCCTGCCTGGACGGCGGGCGTGTGCTTGAGCCGGTAGGCGGCCCGGTCGAGGTAGCCGAGGCGCATGCCGCAGGAGACGGCGTGGGCGAGCGTCGGGTTGAGGGGCAGGTGCTCCTCGCCGCGGATGATGCCGACCGTCTCGATCCCGTGGGCCTGCCCGGCGGCGGCGACGGCGCGGATGTGGTTGGAGTAGGCGCCGCCGAAGGTGAGGATGCGGCGGTGGCCCAGGTTGTACTTGAGCTTGCGCGGCTTGTTGTCGTCGGGCTTCAGCAGGATCCGGACGCCGTGGTCTGCCATTTCCCGCATGGCGCTAGTCTACGGACGGGCCCATGTTGAGAGGTGTTGGATTATGCGGGTTGCTGAAGCTTTTCGTGCGGCGTTCGGAGCCGACCCCGAGACGGTCTGGCACGCTCCCGGCCGGGTCAACCTGATCGGCGAGCACACCGACTACAACGACGGCTTCGTGCTGCCCTTCGCGGTGCCCTGGGGGGTGACGGCCGCGGTCAGCCCGCGGGAGGACGGCGTGGTCCGCCTGTTGTCGCTGCAGTCCGGGAGCGGCCCGGTCACCCGCGATCGGCTGGAGGACACCGCGGGCTGGGAGCGGTACGCCGCCGGGGTCCTCGCCATGCTCGGCGACCGGGTGCGCGGCGCCGACATCGCGGTGGACGGCGACGTGCCCCAGGGCGCCGGGCTCAGCTCCAGCGCCGCGCTGGAGGTCTCGGTGGCCTCCGCGGTGAACGAGGTCTGCGCCCTCGGCCTGACGCCCATGGAGATCGCGCTGACCTCGCAGAAGGCGGAGAACGACTTCGTCGGCATGCCCTGCGGGATCATGGACCAGGCGGCGTCGGCCCTGGCGAAGGAGGGCCACGCGCTCTTCCTCGACTGCCGCTCGCTCGGCTACCGCAACGTCCCGCTCGACTTGGCCGCCCACGGCCTGGAGATCCTCATCATCGACACCCGCGTGCACCACGAGCTGGCCGACGGCGAGTACGCCAAGCGCCGCGCCGAGTGCGAGTCGGCCGCCCGCACGCTCGGCGTGCCCGCCCTGCGCGACGTCACCGACCTGGCCGCCGCGCTGGAGCGGCTGTCCGGCAACGAGCGCAAGCGCACGATGCACGTCGTGACCGAGAACCACCGGGTCGAGGCCCTGATCGGGCTGCTGCGCGCGGGGCACCCGGCCGAGACCGGCGCGCTGCTGAACGCCTCCCACCTGTCGCTGCGCGACCAGTTCGAGGTGACCGTGCCCGAGCTCGACCTCGCCGCCGAGGCCGCGGTGCGCGGTGGCGCCCGGGGCGCCCGCATGACCGGCGGCGGCTTCGGCGGCTCGGTCATCGCCCTGGTGGCCGCCGACCGGGTGGCGTCCGTGCGGGAGTCCGTCTCCACGGCCTACGCGGCCAAGAGCTGGCGCGAACCCCGCTACCTCCGCGCCACCCCCGCCCAGGGCGCCCACAAGGTCGGCTAGGTCTTCACCCTTTGTCACCATAAGATCACAGGGTTTTCGATTTTGTGGGACAAATCCCCGGTCGCCGGTTAAAGATGTGGATGCTGCGGAGCCGCGGCGGCGAGGAGAGGGCGCCGCCACGAGGACGCCCGGCCGGCCCGGAACCGGTCAGGCGATCCGTGTTGTGGATTGCGCTGGTTGCTGCGTGCGTACCTGGATCAGGTCCCTGCGTCCCTTCGATGCCGTCTCGCACACGATCATCGACCTCCGCGAGGCGGAGCGTTTCCTCAGGCTCTTCCACACCGAGAACCCCGATTCCGGCGACCTCCTGACCCGCCTGGCCCACGTGACCGCCGAAGTCGCCCGGACCGGCACCTACACCCACACCCCCGCGGAACTCGAGTTCGGCGCCCGGGTCGCCTGGCGCAACAGCAACCGGTGCATCGGCCGCCTCTACTGGCGCTCGCTCAAGGTGCGCGACCGGCGGGCGATCTCCAGCGCGGAGGGCGTCGCCCTGGAGTGCGTGGAGCACCTGCGCCAGGCGACCGGCGAGGGGAAGATCCGGCCCACGGTCACCGTCTTCGCCCCCGACACCCCGGCCCGCCGCGGGCCGCGCATCCTCAACGACCAGCTCATCCGCTACGCCGGGCACCGGGCCCCCGACGGCTCGGTCGTCGGCGACCCGCGGCAGGCGGAGCTGACCGCCCTGGCCCGCGAGCTCGGCTGGCGCGGCGGCCAGGGCCGTTTCGACGTGCTGCCGCTGATCATCCAGCCCGCGTCCGGGCCGCGGCTGTTATGCCATCTGCCCGGGGACGCGGTGCTGGAGGTGCCGATCACGCACCCGGAGTACCGGTGGTTCGCGGAGCTGGGGCTGCGCTGGCATGCCGTACCGGCCATCTCGAACATGTGCCTGGAGATCGGCGGCGTCTGCTACCCCTGCGCGCCCTTCAACGGCTGGTACATGGGGGCCGAGATCGGCGCCCGGAACCTGGCCGACGCCGACCGGTACGACCAGTTGCCCGAGGTGGCCCGCCGGCTCGGGCTGGACACCTCGACCGAGCGCTCGTTGTGGCGCGACCACGCGCTGGTGGAGCTGAACGTGGCCGTGCTGCACTCCTTCGACCGGGCCGGGGTGTCAATGACCGACCACCACACGGAGTCGCGCCGGTTCCTGGCCCACCTGGAACGCGAGGAGCAGGCCGGGCGGGTCTGCCCGGCCGACTGGTCCTGGATCGTCCCGCCACTCTCGGGCGCGGCCACGCCGGTCTTCCACCGGTACTACGACCAGCGCACGATGACACCGGCCTTCGTCCCCCGCCACTGAACTTGCGGACGCTTCTAGAACATGATTCTGTCGGACCATGTCCGAACTCGTGCTCTCCTCGGTGGACCAGGGCGTGCTCACACTCACGTTCAACCGCCCCGACCGCCTGAACGCCTGGACCGACGCCCTCGGCCGCGAGTATTTCGACCACCTCGAACAGGCCGAGAAGGACCAGGCCGTCCGCGCGATCGTGGTCACCGGGGCGGGCAAGGGCTTCTGCTCCGGCGCCGACTTCCAGACCCTGTCCGCCCTGCGGACCGGGGACTACCACGAAACCCCCGATCCCCGGCCCGTCACCTATCCCACCACCATCCGCAAGCCGATCATCGCCGCGGTCAACGGCGCCTGCGCCGGGCTCGGCATGGTCCACGCCCTCGTCTGCGACCTGGTCTTCACCGCGGCCGACGCCAAGTGGACCACCGCGTTCCCGCGCCGCGGGCTGGTCGCCGAGTACGGGCTGTCCTGGGTGCTGCCCCGCCTGGCCGGGCAGCAGCGGGCCATGGACCTGCTGCTGTCCGGCCGGGTGTTCAGCGGGGCCGAGGCGCATGAGCTGGGGCTGGTCAATCGCGTGCTGACCGGCGACGAGGTGCTGGCCGCGGCCCGGGAGTACGCCGGGGAGCTGGCCGTACACAGCTCGCCCGCGTCGATGGCGATCATCAAGCGGCAGGTGTGGAACGACTGGAACGTCACCCTGCAGGCGGCGGAGCAGGAGGCGGTACGCGAGATGCTGGCCTCCTTCGGCCGCCCCGACTTCGCGGAAGGCGTGGCCAGCTTCCTGGAACACCGCCCACCCGGCTTCCCGCCGCTGTCCTGACGTTAAACATCTTTGACACCATGTTAAGAATGTCGTACCTTCACGGGTATGACGTACGAAGAAAAAGGCATCTGGGTCTTTCTCCTCGTCAACGCGGTGACCTTCGTGACCTACGTGGTCGTCATCCTCACCCGCGCCGGTGACGGCGAACTGGCCCAGGTGCCCTACGTGTCCACGCTGCTGTGGACGATCGGCGTCTCCATCGCCGCCGCCGTCGTCGGCCGCATCCTGGTGGAGATCGCCAAGCCGAGCGACTCCCACCGGGCCGACGTCCGCGACAAGGAGATCAACCGCTACGGCGAGTACGTCGCCGGCTCGATCCTCGCGGTCGGCATGGTCATCCCCTTCGCCCTCGCCCTGGCGGGGGCGGCCCACTTCTGGATCGCCAACGCAATGTACGCGGTCTACACGCTGGCCTTCCTGATCGGCCCGGCCCTCAAGCTCGTCGCCTACCGGCGAGGCATGTAGCCATGGTCAAACCCACCAAGGTCACCAACTCCATCCGCGCGCTCCGCTTCGCGCACGGCGAGATGACCCAGGCCGACCTGGCCGAGCGCATCGGCGTCACCCGCCAGACCGTCATCGCCATCGAGCAGGGCCGCTACTCGCCCTCCCTCGAAATGGCCTTCCAGATCGCGCGCGTGTTCCGCGTCCCCTTGGACGACGTCTTCCAGTACCCGGAGGAGCCATGAAATCCCTCGCCCGCCTGACCGGCGCCTTATACCTCGTCGTCGCCATCCTCGGCGGCTTCGCCCAGTTGTACGTCCGGGCCCGCGTCTTCGTCCCCGGCGACGCCGCCAGGACAGCCGAGAACGTGGTCGCGCAGGCCACGATGTTCCGCCTCGGCTTCCTCGCCGACCTGGTCCAGGTCACGTGCTTCCTGGGCGTCGCCCTCCTCCTGCACCACATCCTCCGCCAGACCTCCGCCGCCCTGGCCCGCGCCATGCTGGTCCTCATGGCCGTGGCGGTGTCGATGATCTGCCTCAACCTGCTCAACCACCTCGCCGCCCTCCTGGTCGCCACCCAACCGGCCTACGCCGACGCCTTCGGCGGCACCGGCGGCTCGCAGGCGCTGGTACTCCTGCTGCTGGACATGCACCGCTACGGCTACCTGCTGGCGCAGATGTTCTTCGGCCTGTGGATGCTGCCCGCCGGCCTGCTGGTCCGCCGCTCCGGCCTGTTCCCCAAGCCGCTGGGCCTCGTCCTGATCGCAGGCGCCGCCGGCTACCTCGCCGACCTGTTCGCCCAGTTCACCGTGCCCGCGCTGGCCGGGACCCTGGCCCCCTTCGTCCTGACGACCGCGACCGTGGCAGAAGTCTGGCTGCTGGTCTACCTGCTCACCATCGGCGTCCGCACCCCCCGCCCCGCGCCTGCGACCGTGTAGACCGTTCAGGCTCCCGGAACGCCGGCCGATAGCGCTGTGTAACGATCCATGCGCGCACCACGAACTCAAGAATGAGTGGCCGACGTTTCGCCGGGCTTCAACGGCTCGGGCGCCCTGGATGAGCCCCCACCTCTTCCTCATGAAGGATTCGGAGGTGGTTGTCATGTGGATGCAGCTAGTGCCAACCATCGTCGGTCTTGCCGGCGTGGTGATCGGGGTGCTGGTCGGCGCCTGGCGGCAATCACTGCTTCAGCAGGGTAACTGGCTGCGCGACGACCTGAGGCGTTGGCAGCAGGACCGAAGGGAGTCGTACCTCAAGCTCGTCCAGGCTGACGATGAACTGTACCGTTGCGTGATCCGGGAGCTACCCGACCCGCCGCCCGGGCAGGTGGTGACCGATAGTGGAACAGCAGGTCTGGATGACGTGATTCCGCCACTCGCCGCGGATGAACGCGCAGAGCTGATCCAGGCGTTTGACCGCCTCTGGCGCGCGAAGCGCGAAATCGAGCTGCTCCACTTGACGGACGACGCACTCCTACTGGCCACCAACAGGCTCACGCTCAAGGACGCCGAACTGGTGAGCCTCATGCTGTTCGACTTGGCTCACTGCCCTGAAGACGCGCAAGGGGTAACACGGAAAATCCGCGCTGCGCTGAAGACTCGGCGCGACTTAATTGACCAATTCATGCAGGAAGCACGGACGGTTCTGAACGTCCCGCGCAACCGGTCTACATAGTCCGATGTCGGGCCCTGTTCAACCAGTTGGCCCGGCAACGCAGCCCGGCCCTCGCCCTCTCGATCGAGCGCGCCTCCGACCTTGCCCGGCACTCGACGCCCACCACACCCCGGACCGTCCACCGCCACCGGCTCCCGGAACGACTCAGGCCCCCCACCCGTTGACGGAGTGGAGGGCCTGAGCTGTGCTTATGCAAGCACTGTCCTGCTCCCGCGATAGGACTCGAACCTATAACCTGCCGGTTAACAGCCGGCTGCTCTGCCGGTTGAGCTACACGGGATCGAACACTTGCGCTGATCGTCGGGGCTTTGGCCCTGTCCGTTCGGCGCATGAATAGATTAGCGCACTCCTGGAGTGCGTGTCGCATCCATAGCGGGGTAGGCCCGAGACAGCGGAGGTGCAAGATGCGTTATCGGATGGCATTCGCTGTTGGCCTGGCGGTCGGCTACGTACTGGGCAGCCGGGCCGGTCGTGAGCGTTACGAACAGATCAAGCGGACCGCCCAGCGGCTGGCCGACAGCCCCACGGTGCAGGAGGCCGCCGGGCTCGTGGGGGCGCAGGTGTCCAAGGCCGCCGCGCTGACCAAGGCCAAGGTCGGTGAGCGGGTGCCGTTCCTGGCGCGCGACGGCCACCACGACACCGGCACGGGCTGGCCGGAGGAGGAGTCCAAGCCGGAGGAGGCCAGGGTCCCCTACTGACGGGCCACGGCGCGGTGGAGCAGGTCGGTCAGTTCCTCGGCGTAGGACGGTTCGGCCACGCTGCCGCCCAGGGCGACGCGCAGGAAGATCGCCCCTACGAGGAGTTCCAGGAAGATCTCCTGGTTGACGCCGGGCCGGGCCGCGTCCTGGGCGAGGGTCCGTGCCAGGTGGGCGCGGCGCGGGGTGACGAGGTCGTCGCCGAAGGCACGGCGGTCGCGCAGGTCGGCCATGAGGCCGAGGAACGCGGCGGCGAGGGCCGCGTCCCCGAATCTGGCCAGCACGGCGTCCACCCATGCCCGCAGGTCGGCGCGGAGGTCTCCGGTGACGCGCGACGGCCCGGATGCGGTCCGGGTGAACAGCGCCTGGGCCACGACGTCTGACTTGTGCGGCCAGCGCCGGTAGACGGCGGGGCGGCTGACTCCCGCCCGCCGGGCGATGGCCTCGATGGTCGTGCCCTGGTAGCCGCTCTCGCACAGCAGGGCGCGCGTGGCTTCCAGGACGCGGGCGTCCACGCTGGGGTCACGTGGGCGGCCCTTGACAGGAGCGCCCGGTGAATCGACACTGCGAGCCATATACGTTCCACTCTGTCACGTATGTACCTCAGGCGCGAAGGTACGGACCGGGAGCCCCCGTGTTACGAGTCCTCGCCGCCCTTCTCCTCGCGCTGTCCCTGGCCGGCCCCGCCCAGGCCCAGGCTCAGCCGCACACCGTCTCCCTGCGCATCCTGCTGACCAACGACGACGGCTACGCCTTCCCGTTCATCCAGGCGCTGCGCCAGTCCCTGATCGCCGCGGGGCACGAGGTCACCGTGGTGGCCCCGGCCGCCGACGCCAGCGGGAGCGGCACCGCGTTCAACGCCCGGTTCGGCTCCACCCTCGAGGCCGTGGAGCGCTCGCCCGGCGTATGGTCGGTGACCGGCAGCCCGGGTGACGCCGTGGCCTTCGGGCTCCGGGTCGTCCTCGCCGCGAACCCGCCCGACCTGGTCGTCTCCGGGCCGAACGCGGGCCAGAACGTCGCCGCCATTACCAACCACTCCGGCACCGTCGGCGCCACGATCGCGGCGCTGGACGCCGGGGTTCCGGCGGTCGCGATCAGCACCGCGGTGGACACCTCGACCACCCCGCCGTCCTTCCCCAGCGCCGCCCAGTCGGTCGCGTTCGCCACCAAGCTGGTCGATCGGCTGGCGCGCGCGCCCCTCCCGCCCCTCACGGCGCTGAACGTCAACTATCCGGTACGGCCCAGCGGCAAGGTCAGCTTCGCCCGCCTGGGCACCTCGGCGTTCGTCTCCACCCGCTACGTCCCCGCGCCGGAGGCGTGCCCGGCGTGCTACCGCATCCTGCCGGTGCCGGCGAGCGGCCCCGACCCGGTCCCCGCCGCCGACCGTACGCTCCTGGACGCCGGGCACGTGACCATCACCCCGATCGACGGCGACTGGGAGGCCGGCCCGCTGACCACCGCCCTGGTGAAGTCCCGGCTGCGCGGCCTGACTCCCTGAGTCCCGGCTGCGCGGCCTGCCCCCCTAAGACGGGCTCCAGCGCCCGGCTCCCTGAGGACGGGCCCTAGACGCCCATGCTCCGCCGTACGCCCTCGAGGGCCTGCTCGGCCTGGGCGCGCACGCCGGGGTCGGCCGGGTCGATGCCCTCGTCGAAGACGAGCGTCCACTCCTTCACCTCGCCGCCGGGCGGGCGGCGGGCCACCAGGCGCACCCCGCCCCGCCCGGGCAGCTGCACGTGCTTGTTGACCACGATGGTGGAGTTCACGCGCTCGCGCACGGTCTCCGGCACCCGCCGCGGCTCGCTCACCGGCGCCTCGTGACGCTCGCCGTCGGTGGTGGTGACGCGCAGCCCCTCCTCGCTCCACGCGGCCCTGTCGATCATCTCGTACGGCACGCGCGCCCCGCCCGGCAGGTGCAGGGCGAGATCCGTGGCCACCACCCACCCGTCCCCCGAGGGGGCGAAGGCGAGCACACGCTCCCCCGGCTCGGTGGCCAGGGCCTTGCGGACGTCGGCGGGCAGGCGGCGCAGGAAACTCATTCCTCCACGCTATCGGCCAGCAGATCCAGGGTGAGCGCCGCACTCCAGGAGAAGTCCCGGCAGCCGCGTCCGCTGCCGTCGAACGGGTCGAAGCACTCGCGGAACCCGGCCTGCCGGACGAGGCGGAGTGTGCCGGTGGCGAGCTGGCGGCCGAGCTGGTCGAGGGAGTGCACGGCGGCGGCCCGGCGCAGCAGCCAGTTGGTGTTGACCCAGGAGGGGCCGCGCCAATAGCGGGTGCGGTCGAACTGGGCGGCCCTGATCTCGCAGCTGGGCACGGGGTAGCCGGTGGCGCCCATGAACCGGGCGGATTCGAGCACGTCGATGAGGGCGCCGACGTTCGCGGCGGGCAGGTAGGGGTCGAGCAGGGGGCCGAAGCCGCCGACGGTGCAGATGCGGATGAGCCGGTCGGTGCGCAGGTCCCGGGCGTAGAAGCAGCCGTCCCAGAGGCGTTCGAGCAGGGCCTTCCTGATGCGTTCCGCCTGCTCGCGGTGGGGCCGGGGGTCGGCGCCGGCGACGGTCGCGAGTTCGGCCAGCGCCTGGCAGGAGGCGAGCCAGATGCCGTTGAACATCGGGTCTTCGATGGCGAAGGGGTGTTCGTCACGCAGGTACTCGGGGCGGTATCCGGAGTTGCGGTAGCGCAGGGCCAGCCAGACGTAGCGGTCGTGGTCGCTGTCGGGGTGGCGCTCGTCCAGGTCCACGTTGCGGTAGCCGTACCGGATCTCGGGCAGGGCGGCGAGCGGCTCGTCCCAGGCGGGGCTGTCGTCCATGCCCGACTCCCAGGGGTGGATGATCGCGGCCAGGCCGGCGCCGCCGAGGTCGCGGGCGGCGGCCAGGTAGGCGTGCTGGGCGGCGAGCATGGGGTACACGTGCCGGGCGAAGGCGGTGTCGCCGCCGTGCCGCCACAGCCACCAGGTGGCGAGGGCGTGCAGGGGCGGTGCGGTGAGGCCGGAGGTGAGCACGGAGTGGGGCGCGGCGGAGTGGTCCTGGGAGCGCCAGACGGACGGGCCGGGAAAGTATGCCTCGGGGGTGTGGAAGACGATGTGCGGGACCATGCCGGTGGACCACTGGCCGGCCAGGAGGTTGGCCAGCTCGGCCTCGGCGCGCTGGGGGCGGTGGCGGGCCAGGCCGATGGCGACGAAGGCGGAGTCCCAGCTCCACTGGTGCGGGTAGAGGCCGGGCGCGGGCACGGTCGCGGTCCCCGTCCAGTTCGCCTCGAGCACGGCCATGGCCTCGCGCCCGAGCGCGGCGTCATCGACCGCGGGTCGCGCCTCCATCAACCCACTATGCGCGCGTCCATCGAATCACGCTAGGTGAGGAGCGCCTGGCCCCAGAACTGGCCGGGCGCGACGCCGGGCGGGCAGGCCCAGATGCCGGAGCCGATGTGCTGGATGTACTCGTTGAGCGGATCCTGCCGCGCCAACGCCCGCTGAATCGGGATAAATCCGGACTCGGGGTTGCGTTGGTAGGCGATGAAGAACAAGCCCGCGTCCAGCCTGCCCAGACCGTCGGTGCCGTCGGTGAACGAGTAGCCCCGGCGCAGGATCCGCACCCCGCCCAGCGAGCCGGGATTGGACAGCCGCACGTGCGAGTCGACCGGCTGCCTGGCCAGATCGACCTCGTCGTGCTCCCGCCGCCCGCCGTAAGGCGCGCCCTCGCCCTTGGTCCGCCCGAAGATGTCCTCCTGCTCCTTCAGCGAGGTCCGGTCCCAGGTCTCCACGTGCATCCGGATCCGCCGGGCCACGAGATAGGACCCGCCCCGGAGCCACTGCGGCCCCTCGTCCCCTACCCAGACGTGCTGATCCAGCGTGGCCGTGTCGTTGAAGGCGATGTTGTTGGTGCCGTCCTTGAACCCCATGAGGTTGCGCGGCGTCTGCGCCTCGGGCGTGGTGGAGGAGGTCTTGCCGAAGCCGAGCTGCGACCAGCGCACCGCGGCGGTGCCGAAGGCCAGGCGGGCGAGGTTCCTGACCGCGTGCACCGCCACCTGCGGGTCGTCGGCGCACGCCTGCACGCACAGGTCGCCGTCGCTGCGGGCCGGGTCCAGCTTGTCGGCCGGGAAGTGCGGCAGCCTGCGCAGCGCGCCCGGCCGCCGGTCGCCCAGCTTGAGCCTGTCGAAGAACGACGGCCCGAAGCCGACCGTCAGCGTCAGCCGGGAGGCGGGCAGGCCGAGCGCCTCACCGGTGTCGTCCGGCGGGGCCAGCGGCGAGCCCAGCGCGCCGCCGCCCACCTCCTGCCCGGCCGTCATCCGCACCGCCGCCTCGGTCCACGCCTTCAGCAGCGCGACCGCCCGGGGCAGGGACGGCTCGAGGAGGTCGAAGGCGGCGAAGTGCAGCCGGTCCTGGACCGGGGTGGCGATGCCGGACTGGTGCGGGCCGTGGAAGGGGATCGCGGACGGCGCCGCCTGCGCCGGTTCCGGGCTGCCGGGCCGTACCAGGGAGATCCCCGCGGCCGCGACGCCCGCGCCCGCGACCAGACCGGCCCCGGCGAGCAGACTCCGGCGTGAGACGGCCACGGCTCAGCCCGCCACGGCCTGGGCCAGGCCCGACAAGGGCTCGGCGAGGGCGTTGACGGCGTCGGCCAGCTCCTTGATCTGGGGCTTGGTGAGCTTGTCGTAGGTGACCCAGCCGTCGCCGGAGGCGTGCGTCTTGAGCAGCTTGTCCAGGTCGGCGAACTCGGTGTCGAGCGTGGTCACCAGCGCCGGGTTCTTCTCCTGAAGGACCGGGGTGAGCAGGTCGTAGACCTTCTTGGCGCCCTCGACGTTGGCGGCGAAGTCCCACAGGTCGGTGCGGGAGAACGCCTCCTCCTCGCCGGTGATCTTGCCGGTGGCCACCTCGTCGAGAAGTTCCTTGGCGCCGTTGGCCATGGAGGTGGCGTCCATCTGGGCCTCGGGGATGCGTGACTTGAGGTCGTCGAGGTCCTTCAGGAGCTGGTCGCCGTACGCCGCCTCCTTGGCCAGCGTCTTGGGGGCCTTCCAGAGGGCCTTCTCCAGACGGTGCCAGCCGGTCCACTTCTGGCCCTCTTCGAGGTCGGCCTCGCGCAGGTCCACCTTGGGGTCGATGTCGCCGAACGCCTCGGCCACCGGCTCGACGCTCTCCCAGCCGTAGCGGCTGGGGGCGTAGAGCTCCTTGGCCTTGTCCACGTCGCCCTTCTTGACCGCGGCGACGAACTCCTTCGTCTTGGCGATCGAGTCGTCGACCTGGGCGCCGACGTAGGCGCGGTAGTCGTCCACGGCCCGGGTGACGCGCGGGTCGGCCTGCTTGGCCAGTTCGCCGGTGACCTTGACGTCCTGGCGGATGCCGTCGCCCTTGTGACCGGGCTTGCAGGCGAGCTGGTAGGAGCCGCCCCCCAGCTCGACGACGAGGTCGGCGGAGGCGCCCGGCTGGATGTTGTTCCGCTCGGACACCACGCTCTGGTCGGCGCGGTAGACGTAGACGGCGGTGAACTGGGTGCCGGTGTTCTTGATGGCGAACTTGACGACGCCGGCCTGCAGGTCGGTCTTGTCGGCGACGCACGTGGTGTCGGTGGCGGCCACGGCGACGGTCTCCTTGACCGCGCCCGTGGGCGCGGGCTGGACGAAACCGCTGCTACCGCTTCCGCTGCCACTCCCTCCGTCGGTCCCGTCGTCGGCGCCCGAGCAGGCGGCCAGGGCGAAGGCGAGAGCGCCGCACGCGGCGAGCGAGCGAAACACGGTGGCCATGGGGACTCCTTGGTGCCTTAGGTGCCCCTAACTTAGCTTCCCCTAACCTAACAGCGGAGGGTGAAGTGCGCCACGGCCGGATTCGGTCAGTCGGCGAACACCCTCTTGAGCAACAGCACGCCGAACACGACCGCGCCGATGATGAGCCCCCACTTGATGAGCGTGAACACGAAGCCCACGAGCGGGCCGAGCAGAATGAAGGCCGCGACCAACGCGGCGATGATCAGAAGAATTCGTCCCATGCCACCGACGGTATGAGCAGATTTAAGCGAACTGCAGGCGTCACAGGGTTGAATCAGGGTGAAGTCAGGGATCCCCCTACCTGACCTGAACGGGGAGTGTGATGAGCCTGGGTCCACCCATGAGCCGGGAAGGAGCCGACCACGAGCTCCACGCACGGGCAGAGGAGCGCGACCGCATCTCGGGCGACCTGCTCGACCTGGAGGCCCACACCACCTACCAGCTGCTCAAGGGCGCCGCGCTGCGCGGCGAGACCGGGCGGCGGTGGACGGCCGCGCAGGCGTTCGTGGCCGAGATGTGGGCGCTCTACGACCTCTACCGTGCCGTGCTGCGCGCGGCCGAGGAGGTCAGGGCCCGGCGCGGCAGACCCGGCCCCGCCGAGCTGGCCGAGATCACGGCCCTGCTGCTCGGCTCCTCCGTCGTGCTCAAGGCCGCGGTCAAGCCCGTCGAACTGCGCACGCTGGGCGAGGCGGAGCCGGACGAGCACCTGACCCTCAACGAGACCGTGGCCAGAATGGACGCGGCCTTCGGCGAGATCACCGCGACGCTGCAGGCCGTGGACGCGGTCTGGAACCCGGCCCTGCCCCGCCTCGAGCAGGCCGAGGCCGCCGCGCAGGAGCTGGCCGCGATGAGCCGCGAGCTCGGCGAGCGGCTCGACCTCGGCGCCGTCGAGACCGCGTTATCCCGGGTGCGCGCCGAGGTGGTCGAGGATCCGATCGGCGCCGCCCCGCCGGGGCCGGAGCTGGACCGCATCGTCGCGCTCCTGGCCACCGGCCGCGCCGACCTGGAACGCGCGCTGGCCGCCAAACGCGACTACACCGCCCGCCGCGACCGGCTGCTCGCCGCCATCGACACGGTACGGCAGGCCGAGGCGGCCGCCCGGATGGCCCACGGCCAGGTGGTCGTGAAGATCAACCTGCCCGCCTCGGCGGCGCCCGTGAGCCGCCTGCCCGACCTCACCACGACCTTCACCCGCGCCGACGCCGCCACCGACGGCTGGCTGGCCCGGTCCGCCCGCCTCGACGCGCTGGAGAAGGCCGCGGCAGAAGCCGCCGAGCACGCGCGGGGCAAGACCCGTGCGCTATTCGGCCTCATCCAGCGCCGCGACGAGCTGCGCGGCCTGCTCATCGCCACCAACGCCAAGGCCGCCCGCGTCGGCCTGGCCGAAGACCTCGAAGCCACCCGCCTCTACGAGACGGCGCGGACGCTGCTCTGGTCCGCGCCCTGCGACCTGCGGCAGGCGGCCGCCGCCGTCGACCTCTACCAGAACGCCATCCACGGAGGCAGCCGATGACCACCTGCACCCAGCCGGGCTGCACGGGCACGATCGAAGACGGCTACTGCGACCTGGCCGGGCACAAGGCGGAGGCGCCGGCCTCCACCCCCCTGACCGGGCCGATGACCACCCCGACGAGCACGCCGCTCAGCGGGCCGGTCAGCCGGCCGACCAGCGGGCGGCTGGCCGACGCGCTGGAGGACCTGCCACCGGTGCCCACCGTCGACCCCGACGACGTGGTGCTCAAGGATCCGCAGGTCGCCGAGTCGAAGCGGTACTGCACCAACCCCGGTTGCCTGAAACCGGTCGGGCGTGGCAGGGACGGCCGGCCGGGGCGCGCCGACGGGTTCTGCCCGCACTGCCGTACCCGCTTCTCCTTCAGCCCGAAGCTGGCCAAGGACGACCTGGTCGGCGGCCAGTACCGGGTGCGGGGCGCGATGGCCCACGGCGGGCTCGGCTGGATCTACATGGCCACCGACGAGAACCTCGACGGCAAGCCGGTCGTGCTCAAGGGCCTGCTCAACACCTCCGACCCCGACGCGCTGGCGGCGGCCGAGGCCGAGCGGCGCTTCCTCATCTCGGTCGACCACCCGAACATCGTCGACATCATCAACTTCCAGCAGCACGACGGGCTCAGCTACATCGTCATGGAGTTCGTCGGCGGCCAGTCGCTGCACCAGCTGCGCCGCCAGGGCCTGCTGCCGCTGCGCGACACGCTCAAGTACGGCAGGGAGATCCTGCGCGCCTTCGGCTACCTGCACGAACAGGGGCTGGTCTACTGCGACCTGAAGCCGGCCAACGCCATCCGGGTCGGCAAGCGGCTCAAGCTCATCGACCTCGGCGCCGTCCAGCGCATCGGCTCGCCGCCCGGCACCTCCTGGGTCACGGTCGGCTACCACGCACCCGAACTGGACACCGTGGCCGCCTCCGTCACCTCCGACCTGTACACCGTGGCCAGGACGCTGGCGGTGCTGGCCGTACCGAATTTCAGCCCGGCCCGCGACGGCAAGGAGAACCCGCTGCCGGCCGACTGCGGCCACGAGTCGTTCACCCGGCTGCTGCGCCGGGCCACCGACCGGGAGCCGGGGGCCCGTTTCCAGAGCTCGGCCGAGATGGAGGAGCAGCTCACCGGCGTCCTGCGGGAGATCAGCGCTGCGGCGGAGGGCAAGCCGTTCCCGAACGTCTCCGGATTGTTCGGCCCGGAACGGCTGGCGGCGGGGGCGGCGCTGTCGGCCGACCAGAGCCGGGTGTTCG
This sequence comes from Nonomuraea typhae, assembly GCF_009760925.1. GTDB lineage: Bacteria > Actinomycetota > Actinomycetes > Streptosporangiales > Streptosporangiaceae > Nonomuraea > Nonomuraea typhae. The sequence continues at coordinate 424,455 of NZ_VRLV01000004.1, read as the reverse complement.
CGCCGCTGGACCCGCTGCAGGTCGCGGCGGCGCTGCCGGTGCCCCTGGCCGACCCAGCGGACCCGGCCGCCGGCGCGCTGGCCGGGCTGGCCGGCCGGTCGCCGCAGGAACTGCTGGCCCAGGTGGAGGCGATGCCGAAGACGACGGAGAGCGCGCTGACCCGGATCCGGCTGCTGGCCGAGTCCGCGCACCCCGAGACCGGGCGGGCGCTGGCCGACGCGGCCGGGCACCTGGGCGGCGACTGGCGCCTCACCTGGTACCAGGGTGTGCACGCGCTGACCTCCGGCCGTCCGGCCGACGCCGTGCAGCACTTCGACGCCTGCTTCTCCTTCTGGCCCGGCGAACCGGCGGCCAAGCTGGCCCTGGGCCTCGCGCTGGAGGCCGCGGGCCAGGACGCCGGCCGCTGGTACGACACGGTGTGGCGGACCGACCGCGCCTTCGTCAGCGCCGCCTTCGGCCTGGCCAGGCACCACCTGGCGGGCGGCGACGGCGCCGGCGCCACCGGCGTGCTCGACCAGGTGCCGGCCAGTTCCAGCCACCGGGTGGCCGCCCAGCTCGCCTGCGTGGCCGTCCACGCCCGCGGCGGGGGCGCGGACGCGCCGGCGCTGGCGGCCGCGGCCGACCGCCTGGAGGCGCTGGCCGACCTCGACCAGAGCCGCCGCGACGGCATGAAGGCCGAGGTGTTCAGCGCGGCGCTCGGCTGCATCGCCCAGAAGGGCCCGGCGGCCGGCGTCAAGCTCGGCGCCGTCCCGTTCACCGACGCGGGCGTGCGCGGGCAGCTCGAGGAGATCTACCGCCGCCTGGCCCGCGCCGCCGCCACCCGGCAGGAGCGGCACGCCCTGGTCGACCGGGCCAACGCGGTCCGGCTGAGGACGTGGGTATGACCTGCCCGATGTGCTCGGCCTCGGTCCTGCCGTCCGAGTCCTTCTGCGAGGCGTGCGGCCAGCCGCTGGCCGTCCCCTTGTGTACGGCGTGCGGCACGCCCACCGTGGACGCCGACGGCTACTGCGAGGTGTGCGGCCTGCGCCAACCGGCCGAGCGTGACCACGAGGAGCTGACCCTGCCCGGAGGCGCGGCGGGGGTGAGCGACAAGGGGCTGCGCCGTACCCGCAACGAGGACGCGATGGCGCTGCTGGAGGCGGGCGACGCGACGGTCGCGGTGGTGTGCGACGGCGTCGCCTCCTCGCCCCGGGCCGACGAGGCGTCGGCGGCGGCGGTCCGGGCGGCCGCGAGCGCGCTGGCCGGTGGCGCCGCCGCGGAGGACGCGTTCAAGCTGGCCGCGACGGCCGTCGCCGACCTGGCCGACCGCCCGGACAACGCACCGGCCTGCACCTACGTCTCGGCAGTGGTCGGCGGCGGCCGGATCACGCTGGCCTGGGCCGGTGACAGCCGCGCCTACTGGCTGCCCGGCTGGACCCAGCTGACCACCGACGACGCCCTGCCGACCGGCGAGATCACCGCCTGGCTCGGCGCCGACGCCGGCCCGGTGGAGCCGCACGTGCGCACGTTCGCGCCCAGCGAGCCCGGCCTGCTGTGCGTCTGCACCGACGGGCTGTCGGGCTACCTCGACGCGGGCGTGCCCGACTCCGGCGAGCCGGCGGCCCTCACCCGCACCCTGCTCAAGCATGCGCTCGACGCGGGCGGGCGGGACAACGTGACCATCGTTCTGATCCCTGTGAACCCCCTAGGAGGCACTGATGGCTGACTTCACCCTGAATATCGATCAGAACAAGTACCTGGCGGTGGACGGCCGCGAGGTGCATGCCGTCCTGACCGTGGAGTCCTCAGGGACGCTCACCAAGGATGCGGGCCCGGCGGAGGCCGCGGAGATCATCATCATCGACGTCTCCGGTTCGATGAGCGGCAGCAAGATCCGGGATGCGCGGGATGCCGCGGCCGCGGCGGTGCAGACGTTGCGCGACGGCGCGTACTTCGCGGTGATCGCCGGCAACCACGAGGCCGCGGTGATCTACCCGCGCAGCGGCGGCATGGTGCAGGCCACCGGGCACACCCGCCAGGAGGCGCTGGGCGCGATCCGGCGGCTGGGCGCCGGCGGCGGCACCGAGATCGGCGTGTGGCTGCAACTGGCCGAGAAGCTGTTCCGCGCCCACGCGAACGCCATCAAGCACGCCATCCTCATGACCGACGGCCAGAACAACCAGAGCCCCGAGGTCTTCGGCCGGGCGCTGAAGGCGTGCGAGGGCGCGTTCGTGTGCGACAGCCTCGGCATCGGCGAGGACTGGGTCCCCGCCGAGCTGCGCAAGGTGGCCGAGGCGCTGCTCGGCACCTCCGCCTACGTCAAGAACCAGGGCGACCTGGCCGCCTTCTTCCAGACCCTGACCAGGGAGTCGATGAGCAAGACCGTGGCCGAGCTCTCGCTGCGTCTGTGGGCGCCGCAGAACTCCCGGGTCAAGTTCGTCAAGCAGGTCAGCCCCACGATCATCGACCTGACTGCCAAGCGCACCGAGGTGAACCCGCTGACCGGCGACTACCCGACCGGCTCCTGGGGCGCCGAGGAGCGCATCTACCACGTCTGCGTCGAGCTCAACCAGTCCGGCCAGTCGGGCCAGGAGATCCGGGCCGGGTGGGTGAAGCTGGTGCTGCCGGAGACGCAGGAGGTCTTCGCCAGCGGCAATGTGCTGGCCCAGTGGACCGACGACGTGGCCCTGTCCACCCGGCTCAACTCGAAGGTCGCCCACTACAGCGGGCAGGCCGAGATGGCCGGGCTGATCCAGGAGGGCCTGGGCGCCCGCGCCGCCGGGGACGAGGACACCGCCACCGCCAAGCTGGCCAAGGCCAGGGACATCGCGGTGAAGTCCGGTCACGACGACACCGTCAAGCTGCTGGACCGGGTGGTCGAGATCGACAGCTCCGGCACCGCCCGGCTGCGCCGCAACGTGGACAAGAGCTCCGAGATCGAGCTCGACACCGGTTCGGTGCGCACCAGCAAGCTGCGGAAGGATGAGGGCTGATGGCCACCTGCCCGAACGGGCACCCGTCGGTGGAGCAGGACTACTGCGACGTCTGCGGCAGCCCGATGAGCGGCGGCCAGGTCAGCGCCCCGCCGCCGGCCGCCGCCCCTTCGGGTGAGCCGTGCCCGGTCTGCCAGACGCCGCGGGCCGCGCAGTACTGCGAGGTCTGCGGCTACGACTTCAACGCGCCCGCGGCCGTGATCCCCGAGGTCCCCGAGGTCACCGAGGTTCCCGGCCCCGCCACCGCGCCCACGCCGCTCGGGCGGGCGACGCGCTGGGAGGCGATCGCCGGTTCCGATCGGGCCTACTTCGACAAGGTCGTCGCCGAGGGCGGGCCCGACGCGGCCACGATGGCCTTCCCGCCGTACTGCCCGGAGCGCTCGTTCGCGATGCTCGGCCAGCACGTGCGGATCGGCCGGCACAGCGCCTCGCGCGGCACCCGGCCGGAGATCGACCTCAGCGGGCCGCCGCAGGATCCCGGCGTCTCCCACCTGCACGCCGTCCTCATGCTCCGCGACGACGGCGGCTGGGACCTGGTCGATCCGGGCTCGGCCAACGGCACGCACGTCAACGGCAAGGGCCTCGCGGTCAACGTGCCGGTGCCGATCAAGGCGGGCGACCGCATCCACGTCGGCGCGTGGACGGTCATCACGATCCGCGAGAACTCGCCATGACCATCACCCAGCCGGCACAGACCGCCCCGCCCGTTCCCGCGCAGGCGGGCGGCGGGGTCCCCGCTCCCGTACCCGCCGTCCCGCCCGAGCGGCGGCGCAGCGTGCCCGGCCGCGTCCGCACGCTCACGCTCGCGACGGTCGTCTCGCTCGGCCTGCTGTTCGGCCTGCTGGCACTCGGCAGCGCCAGCGCGCGGGACGCGCTGCGGGTGATCGGCCACGACGACGGCCCGCAGGTCGTCGCCACCGCCGGCCTCTACTTCGGGCTGAGCGACATGGACGCGCGGGTCGCCGACGTCCTGCTCATGGGCAGCGAGTACGGCGGGCGCCGCGACGAGGCGCTGGCCCAGTACGAGCGCCGCCGCGCCGAGGCCAACCAGGCGCTGCTGGACGCCTTCGAGCTGGCCGCGGGCGACCGGGCCGAGCGGCTCACGATCCAGTCGGTCCTCGACGGCCTGGGCCGCTACGAGCGGCTGGCCGGGCAGGCGCTGCTGCTGAACTCCCAGTCCGGCCACGCCGCGGGCACGCCCCCCGAGGCGGTGCTGCGCGTCTACCGGCAGGCGACCGACCTGATGCGACTGGAGCTGCTGCCCAAGGCGTACAACCTGACGCTGGAGAGCAACACGATCGTGCGCCGCACCCACGACGCGGAGAGCGGGGCGATCGGCCTGTTCATCGCCGGGCTGCTGGTCGTGCTGGTGCTGACCGGCGTCCTGCTCCTGCTTCTGCAGCGCTTCCTCGCCGCCGCCTTCCGCAGGCGGGTGGCGCCCGCGCTGCTGGCCGCCACCGTGCTGACCGTCGTGGGCGGCCTGGCCGGAGTGAGCACCCTGAGCGCCGAGCTCAACGCGATCACGGCGGCCAAGCGCGACGGCTTCGACTCGATGCTGGCCGTGGCCAGGGGCCGGGCCGTCGCCAACAGCCTCCACGCCGACCAGGCCCGCTACCTCCTCGACCCGGCCAGGGCCGACACCTACGAGCACGCCTTCCTCGACAAGTCGCAGTCGCTGATCTACGCCGACGGCGGCAACGTGGAGCAGTACCACGAGACGCTGGCCAAGAACGAGCCGATCCAGCTCGGCCTGCTGGGCAAGGAGCGCACCGGGATGGGCCCGGTGCTCGACGCCTACCGGCGCTTCCAGGAGGCCGACGGCCGGATGCGCACGCTGGCCGCCTCGGGCCAGGCCAGTCAGGCAGTCTCGGCCAAGCTCGACGAGCTGGGTACGAGCTTCGCCGCCTTCGACAAGATGCTGCTCGCCCGCGGCGAACAGTCCCAGGCGACCTTCACCAGGGCCGTGGCCGGCGGTGACGGCGCCCTGGACGGGTTGTGGCGATGGGGGCCGTGGGCCCTGGTGGCCGCCGCCCTCCTGGTCGGCGCCGGCGTGTGGCCGCGGCTGCGGGAGTACCGATGAGACGCCTCGCGGCGCTGGCCGCCGTCGCCCTGCTGGCCGCCTCCTGCGGCACCTCGGCCGGGACCGTCATGGGCAAGGACACGATCCGCGTCGGCATCCGCACCGACCTGCCGGGCATCGGCGTGCGCACGCAGGCGGGCGGGTTCGCGGGCTTCGACGTGGACGTGGCCCGCTACATCGCCAAGAAGCTCGGGGCGCGGCCGGAGTTCGTGCCGATCCTGGCCGCCGACCGGGAGAAGGTCCTGGCCGACGACCGCGCCGACCTGGTGCTGGCCACGTTCTCCATCACCCAGGAACGCAAGGCCCGCGTGTTGTTCGCCGGTCCCTACCACCTGTCGTACCAGGACATCCTCGTACGGCCCGGCGAAACGCAGATCAAGAACGTCCGGGACCTGAAGGACAGGAGGATCTGCGAGGTCCAGGGTTCCAACGCCGGCCAGCGGGTGGTCGAGGAGCGGAAGGTGCCCGCGCGGCTCGTGCCGGTGCCCGACTACGGCGCCTGCCTGAAGAGCCTGAAGGACGGCCAGGTGGATGCCATCACCACCAACGACATCATCCTCGCGGGCCTGGCCGCGCAGGACGGGTCCGGCCTGCGCCTGCTCAACGCCCGCTTCAACGAGCAGCGCACCGGCGTCGGCCTGCGCGTGGGCGACGTGGAGGGCTGCGAGGCGGTCAACCGCGCGATCATCGACATGTATCAGGACGGCACGGCCAAGGCGCTGCTGACGAGGTGGTTCGGCAAGACCGAGCTGGACCTCTCGACGGTCGCCGTGCCCCAGTTCGAGGGCTGCGCATAGCGACGCGCGGGCCCGGCGGCGGCCGGGCCCGCACGCGTCGGCGCTCAGTCCAGGTAGTCCCGCAGCATCTGCGCCCTCGTGGGGTGGCGCAGCTTGGCCAGGGTCTTGGACTCGATCTGGCGGATGCGCTCGCGAGTGACGCCGAACTCGCGGCCGACTTCCTCCAGCGTGCGAGGGTGCCCGTCGGCGAGGCCGAAGCGCAACTGGATGATGCGCTGCTCGCGATCCGACAACGTCGCCAGAATGTCGTCGAGCTGGTCCTGGAGCATGATGAACGCGGCGGCCTCCATGGGGACCACCGCGTCGGCGTCCTCGATGAAGTCGCCGAGGTCGGAGTCCTCCTCCCCGATGGGCGACTGCAGCGAGACCGGCTCCTGGGCGATGCGCTGGATCTCCACCACGCGGTCGACCGGGAGATCCATTTCCTTGGCGATCTCTTCTGGCACGGGCTCGCGCCCGAGGTCCTGGTGAAGCTGGCGCTGCACCCGGACGAGTTTGTTGATCGTCTCCACCATGTGCACGGGAATGCGAATCGTGCGCGCCTGGTCGGCAATGGCCCGGGTGATCGCCTGCCTGATCCACCAGGTCGCGTACGTGGAGAACTTGTAACCCTTCGTGTAGTCGAACTTCTCGACGGCGCGGATGAGGCCGAGATTGCCCTCCTGGATCAGGTCGAGGAACAACATTCCGCGACCCACATAGCGTTTGGCGATCGACACCACGAGCCGCAGGTTGGCCTCGATGAGGCGCTGTTTGGCCCGGGTGCCCTGCCAGACGAGTTCCCGGAGCTCGGGAAAGGCCAGGCGGGAGACCCCGTTGCCCAGCTTGTCCTCGGCGAACAAGCCGGCTTCGATCGACTTGGCGAGCTCTACCTCCTCCTCAGCTGTCAGCAGCGGCACACGGCCGATCTCGCGCAGGTAGATGCGGACAAGATCGCTGGTCGGCGCGCGTTTGCCGACGTCTTCCTCGTCAGCGCGGGTGGTCTCGTCGTCCCCCTGTGGCTCGAGGACCTCCACGCCGTTCTCGGCGAGCATGCGCACGACGCGTTCCAGCGCGTCGGACGGAAGCTCGGATCGGTCGAGCGCGGCGGCAACGTCATCGACGGTTACGCTTCCGCGCTCCCTTCCCTTCGCGACGAGGTCCGCCACCTGGTCTACCGATGGCGGCCCGCTTGGCAGCACCGATGCACCCACGGGACACAGTCTGCAGTATTGGTTCCATAAAATGGCAGACCCATTTTTGTCACCGAAGGTAAGACCATGGTCCTTACCAAATTGAGATCGGTTTAAGGTTTAGCCTGGTTTTGATCAGGAAAGTAAAGATAATTGCGCGATCTAGTTTGGCGCGCCCGGCAGCTGCGCAGCGCTGGGCGCAGGGCTTTCCCTGCCCGCGGCGTCGGGAATCAATCACGAAAAATCATCGGAAATCCTCTGCGTGGTCACGGGCCCATTCGGTGTACGTCCGGCCGGGGCGGCCCAGCACCTGCTCCAGGTCGGGCCACGGCCGCTCCAGCGCCGACCAGTCCTGATCCGAGTAGCCGTCCTCGCCGCCGGCCGCGGAGCCGTCGTAGTCCGAGAAGCCCAGCATCAGGTCGGCCACCTCCGCCGCGAAGCCGCCCTGCGCCTTCAGCAGGATCCTGGCCTCCTCCCGCGAGACCTCCTCGTAGCGCACCGGCTCACCCAGGGCGCTCGCGATGGCCTCGACCTGCTCCCTGACCGTCCAGGACGCCGGGCCGGTGATCGTGTAGGCCCGGCCGTGGTGCCCGTCCTCCAGCAGCGCCTTGACCGCCACCGCCGCGATGTCCGCCTCGTGCACCAGATTGGCCGGCTCGTCGGCGAACGGATACCGCACGACCCGCTCCGCCCTGACCATCGGGGCCCAGAGCTGCAGCATGTTGGCCATGAAGCCGGCCGGCCGTACATGGGTCCACTCCAGGCCCGACTCCTCCACCACCGCCTCGACCGGATTGACGTGCAGCCCGACGCTGACCGAGGCCGCCGACAGATCCACGATGCGCCGCACGCCCGCCTCCCGCGCCAGCTCGACCACGGCCCGCGCGGTGGCCTCGACCGGGAACAGGTACAACGCCTCGACGCCCTCGAGCGCCGGGACCAGCGTCTCCGGCCGGTCCAGGTCGGCGCCGGCCACCTCCACCTGCTCGGGGAATCCGTGCCGCCCCTCCGGCCTGCGGGTCGTCGCCCGCACGTCCACGCCCGCCCCGGCCAGTTGCCGGACCACATTGCGGCCCACGAAACCCGTGGCGCCCGTCACCAGAATCGTCATGCCTGCCACGCTAGGCGGGATTCCGGCCAGTTTCTGACCGGAATTCGGCGATCATAGAATTCATGGCGAACACGAGCGGGCGCATGCTGCGACTGCTGTCCCTCCTGCAGACGCACCGGCACTGGCCCGGCACCGATCTGGCCGACCGGCTCGGCGTCAGCGAGCGAACCCTGCGCCGCGACGTCGACCGGCTGCGGGCGCTCGGCTACCCCGTCGACGCCGGACGCGGGGTCCACGGCGGCTATCGGCTGCGCTCCGGTACGGCGATGCCACCCCTCCTCCTGGACGACGACGAAGCCGTGGCCATCGCCGTCGGGCTCCAGGCGGCGGCCGACGGCGTGGTCACCGGCATCGAGGAGAGCTCGGTACAGGCGCTGGCCAAGGTGGTCCAGGTCATGCCGCCCCGGCTGCGGCGGCGCGTGGACGCTTTGACCCGCTACACCGTCCGCCCCTACAGCTCCAGCGGCCCGGGGGCCGACCCCGCCACGCTGATCACCCTCGCCCAGGCGTGCCGCGACCACGAACGCCTCCGCTTCGCCTACCCGCCACCGGACGGCGCTCTCCGCCGAGTTGAGCCGCACCGGCTCGTGTCCGTCCGCCGCACCTGGTACCTGCTGGCCTGGGACCTCGACCGGCACGACTGGCGCACCTTCCGCGTGGACCGCATGCGGGAACCCGCCCGCGACGGCACCCCCTTCCGGCCCAGGGAGGTGCCCGGCGGCGACCCGGCCGCCTTCGTCCGCGACCGCTTCGCCGCCCTGCCGACCCGATGGGAGATCGTGCTGGTCGTCCACGCGCCCCTGGACCACGTCGAGCGGGTCCTGGCCCACACCGGCGGCCGGGCCGTACCCCTCGGCGAGGGCATCTGCCGCCTGGAGCTGCACGTGGACGCGTTCGACTGGCCCGTGCTCATCCTCACGGCACTGGCCGCCGACTTCGAGGTGGTGACGCCGCCCGAGTTCGGCGCCTACCTCGCCGAGACCGCCGACCGGCTCGGCCGCGGGGCGCTCAGCCGATCCGGTGGGCGGTGAGCGGGCCGCCGCGGGCTTCCTCCGCCGTCATGACGCCGCTCAGCCCGCCGGTGCCGTTGGGGTAGGAGTCGGCCACCGTGCTCTGCCCCGTCTCCAGATCGACGCGCAGCAGCCGGGTCACCTTGCCCTCGTCCACCCGGAACGTCACCGCACCGGGCTCTGTCCAGGCCGCCGCGGTCGGCGCGAACCCCTTCGCCAGCGGCACCTCCCGGCTCACCTTCCTGCTCTCCAGGTCGTACAGCGCCACCCGGGGCCGCCTGCCCGGCACGTAGACGGCCACCGTGCGCCCGTCGGCCGACAGCGCCGCCGCCTCCGACTGGTCCACCGAGTTGAACGCCTGCGGCAGGTTGAACCCCACCACCTGCGGCGGCACGTCGCGCACCACCCGCCGCCCGCGCACGTCGTAGACCAGCAGCTCCCGCACGTTCTCCTGCCCCGTCATCAGCACCTGGTCACCGTCCGGGCTGAACCCCACCAGATGGGCGTCCATGTCGTCGGGCAGCCGCCCGAGCCGCGCGCCGGACCGCGCGTCGTACACGGTCACCGGCCCGTCGCCGGCCATCGACGTGTAGCTCAGCCGCGTGCCGTCCGCGCTCAGCAGGAGCCGCGTGATGTCCGCCCCCGGACCCGGCCGGCCCTTGACCACCCTGGTGACCACGCGCCGGCCGTCCAGCCGGTGGATCACCAGCCGCCGGTCCTTCGCCCGGAAGTACGCCACGGCCCCGGCGCTGAGCGCGATCGGCACCCAGCCCTCCACCAGCGGCCGGTCCGGCACCCGCACGGTCCCGCCGCCCCGCAGCACCAGCCGCAGCCCGCCGCACGCCTTCTCCTTGCACACCTGCACCACCGCGTAGCGGATGGCCGCCTTCGCCGGCCGTACCTCCGCCACGGCCGGCGCCGCCGCCGGCAGCAGGCACAGAACGGCAGCCAGCACGGCCCTCATCGCGGCACCCCCGGCCTGATCGTCCACTGGTCCAGTTTCTTCGTCCGCCCGGTCGCCGGGTCGAGCGAGTAGACCACGGTGGTGAAGTAGCCGTCCTCGTCGCTGCCCTTCATCGCGACCGCCTCCAGGCGCCCGCCGGGCCCCCAGCCGAGGCCCGCCAGCTCGCCGCGCGGGGCGACGATGCGCCGGGCCGGGCCCGTCCAGCGCTGCCCGGCCAGGTCGTAACGGCGTACGCCGGTGAAGTCCTTGGCCGTCACGACCGTGCGCCCGTCGGCCTCCAGGGCCAGCCGCACACCGGTCACGACCAGCTCCTGCGGGGGCTGGGCGGCCACCTCGGAGCCGTCCGCGGCGTGGGCGATCAGGCTCGTGGTGTTGTCCGACAACGCCCGCTCGGCCAGTACCTCGTCGCCGTCGGCGCTGAAGCCGAGCAGCCGGTCGCCCTTGGGGAGCGTCCGCACGGTCGCGCCGGTCGCCGTGTCGACCAGCAGACCGGGACGGCGCTTCCGCCCCGCGCCGCTGTAGTCCACGGAGAGGTGACGGCCGTCGGCCGAGAGGTCCAGCGTCATGAACGCCGTCCCCGTGGCCCGGCCCAGCGCGGGCAGCACGGTCCGCCGGCCACGCGGCCAGGCCCGCACCACCACCCGGCCGTCGCGGGCCCGCACATAGGCCAGGCTCCTGCCGTCCCCGCTGACCGCGAACGGCGCCGGCGAGTCCTCTTCCGCCTTGGCCGGGGACCCGTCAGCCCGGGTGGCATACCTAGCCGCGTCCGGAAATTTCACCTTCTTGCCGTTGCTCAGATACAGCCGCCAGGGCTGCCCCTTGCACGGCATGAAGTAGTCCCCGCCGCAGTTGGGCAGATCCGCCGCCCGCACCCACACCCCGCCACGCCCGGCCAACGCCACCGTCACAGCAGGTACGGCAGGCGTAGCGGGCCCCGTCACGACAGGCACGGCAACCGCCACCGCGCCAGGCACCAGCGCGGCGGCCAGGAGCCCCGTTAAAGCGATCTTGATGGTCACCCCCGGTTAGACGCCACCCCACCACCCAAGGTTCGTCAACCGGAGCCGTCAGCTCCCCGCCGCCCGCTCCCGCAACACCCGCCGCTGCTGCTCGAGCGCCACCAGCTCCCCGAACAACTTGTTGTACTCCTGCTGCTCGTCCACCGGGTTGAGCCGCTGGATCCGCGCCTTGACCTGCGCGATGGCCCGGTCGACCGCGACCGCCTCGATGGCGGCCAGCATCGCCGCGCCGTACCTCTCCTCGACATGCGCCTCGGCCCGGATCACGTCCACCGCGAACCGCGTCACCAGACCACGCGCCGCGCCGTCCGGGGCGTGCTCCAGGAGCCGATCCACCCACTCCCGCCCGCCGTACCCGGCCGCACCCATGCCGCCGGCCGCGACGATCACCTGATGCAGCACGACATGGTCGGCCCCCGTGAACGCGGTCGCCTCCAGCGCGTCGAACCTCGGCCCGAGCAGCGCCGGACGCTGCACGGCCAGCTTGAGCAACTCCCCCTCCACCCGGATGTTGGGATCGACCGGCGCCGCCCGCGGCGCACGCTGCGGCCGGCCCTGCTGCGCCCCGCCCACCTCGGCGATGCGCTGCATGACGAACCGCTCGTCCATGAACCCCAGCCACCGGTCGAGATCGATCGCATACCGCTTCCGCAGCCCGACGTCCTTGATCCCGGCCACGATGGGCGCCGCCGCGTCCAGCGCCGCGATCTTCCCCTCGTTGCTGCGCAGGTCGTAACGCCCGATCGTGGAGCGGATCGCGAACTGGAACAACGGCTCCCGGCTCGCGACCAGATCCCGCACCGCCGCGTCCCCCTGCTTGATCCGCAGATCACAGGGATCCAGCCCGTCGGCCTGGATCGCCACGTACGTCTGGGTGACGAACTTCTGCTCGTCGGCGAAGGCCCGCAACGCCGCCTTCTGCCCCGCCGCGTCACCGTCGAAGGTGAAGATCACCTCTCCGGTGGCCGCCGACTGGTCCAGCAGGAAGCGCCGCAGCACCTTGATGTGCTCCTCGCCGAACGCCGTCCCGCACGTGGCCACCGCGGTGGGCACGCCCGCGAGATGACACGCCATCACATCGGTGTAGCCCTCGACGATCACCGCCTGGGACCGCTTCGAGATCTCCTTCTTCGCCAGGTCGATCCCGTAAAGCACCTGAGACTTCTTGTAGAGCGGCGACTCAGGCGTGTTGAGGTACTTGGGCCCGTCGTCGGCCTCGATCAGCTTCCGCGCCCCGAACCCGATCACATCGCCCGTGGCATCGCGGATCGGCCAGATCAGCCGCCCCCGGAACCGGTCGATGGGCCCCCGCCGCCCCTCCTTGGCCAGCCCACCCTTGACGATCTCCTCCGCGGTGAACCCCCGCCCCATGAGATGCCGGGTGAGCGCCTCCCACTCGTTGGGCGCATATCCCACCCCGAACGTCTCGGCGTCGGCCCGCTCGAACCCCCGCTCCGACAGGAACTTCCGGCCGGGCGCCGCCTCGGGCGCCAGCAGCTTGTCACGGTAGAACTCGGCCGCCGCCCTGTGCGCCTCGATCAGCCGCGCCCGCTCCCCGTGGTCCCGCTTGGGCACATACCCGCCCTGCTCGTACTGCAGGGTGACCCCGGCCCGCGCGGCCAGCCGCTCCACCGCCTCCCCGAACGGCAGATGCTCGGTCTTCTCGACGAACGTGATGACGTCGCCACCTTCTCCGCAACCAAAGCAGTAGTACATGCCGCGTTCCGGGGTGACGTTGAAGGAGGGGCTCTTCTCATCGTGGAAGGGGCAGAGGCCCTTGAGGTTGCCTCCGCCGGCGTTGCGCAACTGGATGTGCTCGCCGATCACCTCGGCGATCGGGGAACGCTCACGAACGAGTGCGATGTCGACATCACGGATCCGGCCAGCCACGCGCCGAGTCTATTGCCGCCCACCGACACAAACGCCGCGCTGCCCGGATCAGGTCGGGGTGACGGTCATTTTGATGTCGTGCTCGGCCCACAGCACGAAGCGCTCGATCGGGACCACGGGGTGGCCGTCGACCGGGGTGAAGGTGAAGCGGTGGAGCAGGGTGGCCAGCACGAGCTGGGCTTCCATCATGGCCAGGCGGGCCCCTTCGCAGCTACGGGGGCCGAAGCCGAACGGGATGTGGGCCAGCCGGGGACGGCCGGCGGAGCGTTCCGGGGTGAAGCGGCCGGGGTCGAAGCGTTCGGGGTCGGGCCAGACGCGGGGGTTGAGGTGGACGGCCCAGATCGGGATGAAGACGGTCGTTCCCGCGGGAAGTTCGTGGCCGCCGAGCACGAGGTCTTCCGTCGTCTCCCTGGCGCCGTAGGGGCCGGGCGGGTAGAGGCGCATGGCCTCCTTCAGGGTGGCCTCCAGCTCCGGCAGACGGGCGAGGTCGGTGAAGGCGGGCACGCGGCGATCGCCCAGGACGCCGGTCAGTTCGGCGCGGAGGCGATCGGTGACCTCGGGGTGCTGGGTGAGCAGATGGAGGGTCCAGGAGATGGCCACGCCGGTGGTGTGGTGGGCGGCCAGCATCATGACCAGGACGCTGTCGCGGATGCGGGCCGGGCTCTCGCCCGCCTCGGCCATGAGCGTGATGAGGTCGGGCCGCTCCCCCGCGCGCCGCTCGGCCAGCACGTGGTCCACGGCGCCGCGCAGGAAGGCCAGGGCCTTCTCGGCCCGGCCCTTCTCGTACGGCATGCCGTACGAGGCGCCGAGGTACTCCGACAGGACCTCCTCGAAGGAGGTGACCACGCGCTGGGCCAGGTCGCCGGTGTTCATCTCCATGCCCAGGGCGTACTGGCAGATCATGCGCAGGGACAGCTCGCTGAGTTCCTGCTGCAGCGCGATGGGGCCGGGGGCGGCGGCCCAGCGGTCGGCGAGGTCGGTGGCCAGGCGGGCGAAGGAGTCGAAGTGGGCCTCGTGCGAGCGGCGGCCGGCGACGGCGGACAGGACGGTTCTGCGCCAGGGGATGTGTTCTTCCGCGGGCATCACCTGGAGGTTGCCGGTCTCGAACAGCGGGGCGAGGAACTCGAAGAGTTCGTCCGGCCGTTTGTTGACCCGCGCCACCTGCTCCAGCAGCACCGGGTCGGCCACGGAGACCAGCCGTGAGCCGGGCAGCCGGAAGGCGGCCACGTCGCCGTGCTCGCGGTGCAGGGCGAGCTGATAGGTGTGCAGGCCGCCGGCCGCGGCGACGTCGTCGAGGTTGTCGCCCGACGGCGACGGAGGAGGACCCGGAATCGGCATGATCATCACCCTTGGCCAGACTCCCACACGCGGCCGCGGAAGCCAATGCCACGCGTGCGCGGGGGCCGGGTTCCCAGCTGATCCTCAGGGTTCTGTCAGGGTTTGCGGCCGACTCCCACGTACCACCACTCGCTGCCCTCGGACTGCTCCTCCCAGGGCTCCTCGGGACGCCACGCGGAGACCTCCACCACGCCGGGCTCGACCAGGTCGAAGCCGTCGAAGAAGCGGCTGACCCGGGCGTGGCTGCGGTGGACCAGCGGAGTGCTGGCCTGGTCGTAGACCTTGCGGGCGGCCCTGCCGATCTCGGGGTGGGCGTCGTCGGTCAGGTGGGAGACGATCAGGTGGCTGCCGGAGGTCATGCGCTCGGCGAAGGCGCCGACGATGCCGTAGGGGTCCTCGGAGTCGGTGACGCAGTGCAGGACGCCGAGGAAGACCACGCCGAGCGGCTTGGAGAAGTCGATCAGCCGGTCGACGTCGGGGTGGCCGAGGATGGTCTGGGGTTCGCGGATGTCGGCGTGCGCGAAGGCGGTGTTGCCGGCGGCGTCGGCCAGGAGGGCGCGGGCGTGGACGATGACGACGGGGTCGTGGTCGACGTAGACGACGGACGCGCCGGGGTGGATCTTCTGGGCGACCTCGTGGACGTTGTTCTGGTTGGGCAGGCCGGTGCCGAGATCGATGAACTGCTGGATGCCCTGACCGGCGGCGTAGCGGATGGATCGGCCGAGAAACCAGCGGTTGGCCAGGCAGATCTCGCGGCTGGGGCCCATCTTCATGATCTTCTCGGCGGCTTCGCGATCGGCCGCGAAGTTGTCCTTGCCTCCGAGGTAGTAGTCGTACATCCGCGCCGCATTGGGGATGTTGGGGTTCACCCCGGTGGGCACACGGGAGGGGTTGGTCATGGTCCTACCTCGGGGAGCGCAGTCCGATGTGCTGATGGTAGTGCCTGATCATGCGTTTTGGTCATGTTCTTCGATGTCGCAGGGCATGATCGGTGCTCACCGCCGCCAGGATCAGCAGTCCTTCCACGATCGGCCGGTAGGTGGTGTCCCAGCCCAGGAGGTTGAAGCCGTTGCCTATCAGGGTGAGGATGGCCACCCCCGCCATGCCCCGCCAGATGGCTCCTTCGCCGCCCAGAATGCTGGTGCCCCCGATCACGGCGGCGGCGATCGCGCTGAGCTCCAGCAGTGTGCCCATGCTCGCCTGGGCCGAGCCGCCGCGCGCGGCGAGGACGAGGCCGGCGAGTGCCGCGCAGACGCCGCTGACGGTGAAGACCGCCAGCCGGATCGCGCCGACCCGGATGCCGGACAGGCGGGCGGCCTCGGGATTGCCGCCCACGGCGTACACGCGCCGCCCGAACGTGGTGCGCCACAGCAGGAGCGAGGTGACGACGGCGACGGCGGCCAGAAGGAGTGAGGGGACGGTGACGCCGCCGAGCACGGTCGGCCAGCTGAGCGACTGGAAGGCGGGCAGTCCGGCGGCGTCGGGGTAGACGATCGCGCCGCCGGTGATGGCCAGCGCGAGGCCCCGGTACACGATGCTGAGGGCCAGGGTCACGATGAAGGAGTGCACGCGGGACAGGACGACGGCCGCCCCGTTGACGGCCCCGAGCAGCGCGCCGGTGGCGATGGCCGCGGCGAACCCGGCGGGCACTCCCGCGCTCCGGCTGACCATGACGGCCACGACCGCGCTCACCGCGAGCACCGCGGCGGCCGACAGGTCGAACACGCCGCAGATCATGCAGACCGTGATGCCGCAGGCCAGCAGCCCCACGATGACCGCCTGGTCGAGGAGGTTGACGAGGTTGCCGCCGGTGAGGAACGTGCTGGTGGCCAGCGAGAGCACGCCCGCGAGCACGATCAGGGCCACCAGGATGCCGGAGTCACGCAGTTTCACCGCGACCTCCCCTCATGACGGCTCGCCGCCGAACGCGAGTGCCATGACGTCCTCCCGGCCAGCGGCGCCGCGGCTGAACTCTCCGGCGATCCGGCCGGCCCGCATGACGATCACCCGGTGCGACAGCCCGAGCACCTCCTCGATCTCCGAGGAGACCAGGAGGACGGCCACGCCTCCGGCGGCGAGTTCGACCAGGAGCCGGTGGATCTCGATCTTCACGGCCACGTCCACGCCCCGGGTCGGCTCGTCCACGAGCAGGACTTTCGGCCGGCGGATGAGCCATTTCCCGAACAGCGCCTTCTGCTGGTTGCCGCCGGAGAGCCCGGCGATGCGGCCCCGGGGGTCGGCGCCGGTGATGTCCAGCCGTTCGGTCCAGGCGCCGGTCTCGCGGGCCTCGGCGGCCTGCCGTACCACTCCGGCGCGTTGCCGGTCGGGCAGGCTGGCCAGCGCGAGGTTCTCGCGCAGCGACCGGACGAGCACGAGCCCCTGGTCCTTGCGTGACTCGGGGACCATCGCGAGGCCGGCCGCCATCGCCGCGGCGGGCGTGGCGCGGCGCAGCGGCCGGCCGCCGACCTCCACGCGCCCGGCGGCCGGCGGGTCGGCGCCGAACAGCAGGCGCAGCGTCTCGCTGCGCCCGCTGCCGACGAGCCCGGCCAGGCCGACGATCTCCCCGGCGCGCACCTCCAGCGCGGGCACGTGCAGCGGCGGTTTGCCGCGCAGCCCGGTGGCGGCCAGGGCGATCGGCGCGCCGGGGGGCAGGGGGGCGGGTTCCGGGTAGAGCACGTCGACCGGGCGGCCGACCATGTGCCGCACCAGCGAGCCGGGCGTCTGCTCCGCGGCGGGCGTGGTGATCACGTGCCGCCCGTCGCGCAGCACGGTGACGGTACGGCAGGCGGACAGCACCTCCTCCAGCCGGTGGGAGATGAGGACCACGCCCATGCCGGAGGCGGCCAGCCGGCGCAGCAGCCCGAGCAGCCGGCCGGTCTCGGAGCGGGTGAGCAGGGCCGTGGGCTCGTCCAGGGCGAGCACTCTGGCCTCGGCGGCCAGTGCCCGCAGGATCTCGGTGCGCTGCTGGTCGGCCACGGACAGCTCGTGCACGGGCCGGTCGGGGTCGAGGTCGAATCCGGTGCGCTCGAGGAGTCCGGCCAGCCGCCGCCGGTCGGCGCGTGGCCGCCACCACCCGCCGCGGTGGGACCAGCGGCCGAGGAAGACGTTCTCCAGCACCGTCAGGGCGGGGACCAGGGCCACTTCCTGGGTGACCAGCGCGATGCCGTGCGCCAGCGCGGCGCGGGGGCCGTCCAGGCGGACCGGGCGCCCGTCGACGAGGACGCGGCCGGCGTCGGGCGGGGTGAGTCCGGCCAGCACTTTCACCAGGGTGCTCTTGCCCGCTCCGTTCTCGCCGACCAGGCCGTCCAGGTGGCCGGCGTCGACTCGCAGGCCGGCTCCGTGCAGCACGGTGATGCCCGCGTAGCTCTTGGTGATGCCCTCCAGCTCGACGACGGCCGGCATCATTCGTCGTATTCGCCCGTGACCCCGGCCAGCGTCTCCTTGGTTCCCATCCCGCGCCCCGGCGCGAGGTCGGTCATGGTGGTGGCGGTGGGAACCTGCTTGCCTTCGGCCTTGTCGAGCCCCAGTTCGGCCGCCTTGGCTCCGAGCGTGCGCACGGGCAGGTAGTAGGCGGCGTACCAGCGTCCCTCCTGGACGGCCTTGACCACCTGGCGCGAGCCGCCGTTGGCGATGTACAGGATCGGCTTGCCCTTGGCCACGGCCTCGGCCCCGGCGATGGCCTGGGAGGAGCCGATGACGACGTCGACGCCCGGCTCGCGCTGGAGGACGTCCTGCATGGCCTTGCGCCCGCTGTCCTGGGTGTAGCCGCCTTCGACCTGTGCGGCGAGCTTGACCTCCGGGCTCTTCTCGAGCGTCTCGACGGCGGCGTTCGTCCGGGCGTTGTCCAGGGGCAGCGCCTTGAGGCCCTCCAGGTAGGCCACCTGGCAGGGGTCGAGTTTCCTGCTCCGGCAGGCTTCCACGGCCAGCGTGCCCAGGGCGGCGCCGTTGGCCACCGGCACGTCCACGAGGGTAATGGTGCCGTCGACCTGCGGCGCTCCGGTGTCGTACCGGGTGCCGACGGGGGTGAACTGCACGACGACCGTGATGCCGGCGCGCACGGCCGCCTCGATGGCCGGGACGACCGCCGCGCCGTCGTTGGCCTGGACGACGAAGACGGTGAAGCGTTTGCTGGTGACCGCGTCCTGGATCTGCCTGACCTGGGCCTGCGCGTCGAAGTTCGGGTCGAAGAACTCCGCGGTGGCGCCGCGTGCCCTGGCGTGTTCCTCGACGCCGGCGAAGGTGGCCGCGGTGAACGAGTTGGCCTTGGCGAAGCCGAAGAACGCGATGCGTTTCTGCCCGCCCGGGCTCGCGCCCGGCGTGGCCTGCTGTGTGGCCTGCGCACCGGTTTGCGGGTTGACGCAGCCCGCCAGGAGTAAGGCGGCGAGGGCGAGCAGCCCGGCTGTTCGTGCCACCATCTGGGTCTCCTTCACGGCCAGGGGGCAGAGTGGACGTGCGGGGTACTGCGAGTTGACGAGAGGCTCTGATCATAAAGGGCGGCCCGCAAGCAAGGTCAACGCGGCGTGAGCGCCAGGGAGCCCTTTCCGTAAACGGATGATGCGGGAACTCCCGGTCGGCTACAAAGGGAACGGTTGTCGTTGGATACGGTGACACGGGTGGAGATCATGCGATCGGGGCATTTCGGACGGTTGAACGGCTGGGCGGCCGTGGCTGGCGCGCTGCTGGCCGTGGCCGGTTGCGCGCAGGGCACCGGGGTGGCCGGGGTCAGTGCCAGTGCCCCGGCGACGGTCCGGCCGTCGGCCGTGCCGGAGGTCACCGGGACCATCCCGCCCCTGGAGTCGCAGTCGCGGCCGCAGGCCGAGGCGCCGGTCAAGGTGCCGCCGCCCAAGCTGTCCAAGTACGAGTACGTCTTCCCGGTCAAGGACTGCAAGACGACCTACCAGCGGCGCCTGCTCATGCTGCCCAAGACGACCGTCTGGGCCGCCCAGGGCTGCGCGTTCGTGGCCCCGATCGGCGGCGTCGTGGACGAGGTCAACGCCAAGAACCGCTGGCGCCCCTCCACCGACAAGGGCGCCGACCGCGAGGGCAGGTTCGTCACGATCATCGGCGACGACGGCGTCCGGTACCTCGGCGGGCACCTGGACAGCGTCGCCGAGGGCCTCGCGCCCGGCGTGAAGGTCAAGGCCGGTCAGGTCCTCGGCCGGGTCGGCAAGTCGGGCAACGCCCGCGACACCGGGGCCAACCTCTACTTCGCCATCTCCTGGAAGACCGGCCCGGCCTATTGGTGGGTACGGCGCGGCATGGTCGAGCCCTGGGACTACCTGGACGCGTGGGCGACCGGCAACAAGACCTACTCCCCCCGCGACGCCACCTTCGACCTGCGCAAGCGGCTGGGCGAGACGCCGCCCTGCCGGGTGCAGTGCAAGGACAGGGCGGCTCCTCAGCCGACCAACGACGACAAGAAGCCGAAGGAGGACGAGGAGCCGCCGGTGATCATCGGTGACCCGACGACAACTCCCGCGACTCGACTTTGACGCCGGAGCGGATGAGCTCCTGGATCTCGCCGACCACGTCACCCCAGACGTTGACGTTCATCCCGGCGACCACGATGTTGTCGCGCAGCCAGTACGCGACGAACTCCAGGTCGTCCACGCTGCCGCGGAAGACGACCTCGTCGTAGCCCTCGACGTCGCCGGAGAACTCCATGCCGAGCTCGAACTGGTCGGTGAAGAAGTACGGCACGCGGTCGTAGACCACCTCCTGCCCGAGCATGGATCTGGCCGCCGCGGGCCCGCCGTTGAGGGCGTTGGCCCAGTGTTCGACGCGAAGGCGCCGGCCGTACAGCGGGTTGAAGGACTCGGCGACGTCGCCGGCGGCGTAGACGTCCGGGTCGGAGGTGCGCAGGGCCGCGTCGGTCAGGATGCCGTCGGACACGTCCAGCCCGGCTTCCACGGCCAGGCCGGTGTCCGGGGCGGCGCCGATGCCGACGACGACGAGGTCGGCTTCGAGGCGTTCGCCGCTGCTGAGCCGTACCCCGGTCTGCGTGATCTCCGCGACGGTGGTGCCGAGGCGCAGCTCGACTCCGTTGCGGCGGTGCACGCCGGCGAAGATCTCGCCGAGCTCACGGCCGAGGACGCGGTGCAGAGGCGTGGGCTCGGGCTCGACGACGGTGACCGTGCAGCCGGCTGTCCGGGCCGCGGCGGCGGTCTCGAGGCCGATCCAGCCGGCGCCGACGACGATGACCCGGCCGCCCTGGGCGAAGCGCTCTTTGAGCGCCTCGCTGTCCTGCACGGTGCGCAGGTAGCGCGCGGGCCCGGGCAGGCGTCTGGGACTGGATCCGGTGGCGATGAGCAGTTTCTGGTACGGCTGCCGCGAGCCGTCGGACAGTCGGACGGTGTGGCTGTCGAGGTCGAGCCGGGTTGCCCGGAGTCCCAGACGCAGATCGATATCGTGTTCCGCGTACCAGTCGGCGGTGTGGACGAAGATTTTCTCGCGTTCGCTTTTGCCCTGAAGGTAGCCCTTGGACAGGGGCGGCCTTTCGTAGGGCCGTTCGCTCTCCGCGCCGATGAGGACGATCTCGCCGTCGAAGCCCTCATCGCGCAGCGTCTGTGCCGCCTTGGCTCCTGCGAGCCCGGCACCGACGATCACAAATGTGGCCATGGGGGCAGTATCCGCCCCCTCGGGTCATCCGGAAAGTCGCTTGTGCCATGCGACGGCTGAAGTGTCGGTGAGCGAGGCGATCTGGTCGATGACGACCCGCACGCGGCCCGCGTCGTCGCCCGCACGCAGGTAGGCGGGACGGAAGGCGGGTTCCAGGGTGCGGGGGGCGCCGAGCGTGATCAGGGAGGCCAGTTCGGTGATGAGCTCGCGCTGCCTGGCCTGGTTGGCGTGGTGGTCGTCGCGGGTCATCACGTAGCGGGCGGTGACGCCCTTGAGGAGCGCGCATTCGAGCCGGGTGTCCTCGGGCACGACGAGGTCGGCGCGGTGCCGCGGGCCGTACGCGCCGATGGTGGCGCTCTGGGCGGAGCGGCAGAAGCGGCCGATGAGGCCGCTGGTGAGGGCTTTGAGGCCGGCCAGGTCGGCGAGCGTGGCGGCGAAGGTGCGCGGCCAGAGCGGGTCGGCGATGAGTTTGGTGAAGACCTCTTCGAGCTGGCCGGGGTCGGCGTCGCGGGCGTACCAGGCGCGCGTGAGCTCGCAGACCTGGCGGCGTTCGCCCGGCGACTGGAGCGCCTCCGGGGTCACGTATCCGGCGTGGAGGGCGTCCTCCAGGTCGTGGACGGAGTAGGCGACGTCGTCGGCCCAGTCCATGATCTGGGCTTCGAAGCTGACCCGGCCCGCCGGGGCGCCGTCGCGGATCCAGGCGAAGACCGGCAGGTCGTCCTCGTAGACGCCGAACTTCGGCGACTTCTCGCAGGTCCAGGGGTATTTGATGGAGGCGTCCAGGGCGGCCCTGGTGAGGTTGAGCCCGGCGCTGCCGCCCTCGCCGGTCAGGACCTTCGCCTCCAGGCGGGTCAGCAGGCGCAGGCTCTGGGCGTTGCCCTCGAAGCCGCCGCAGGTGCCGGCGAGGGCGTTGAGCGCGACCTCGCCGTTGTGCCCGAACGGCGGGTGGCCGAGGTCGTGGGCCAGGCAGGCGGTCTCCACGAGGTCGGGGTCCACGCCCAGGGTGGCGCCCATCTCGCGGCCGACCTGGGCGCACTCCAGCGAGTGCGTCAGCCGGGTGCGCGGGATGTGCTGGCCGACGGCCAGCGTCTCGCCCGGGCCGACGACCTGGGTCTTGGCCGCCAGGCGGCGCAGGGCGGCGCTGTGCAGCACGCGGGCACGGTCCCGCTCGAACGCGCTGCGCTCGGGGTTGCCGGGCGGTTCCGGCACCCACCTTTCCTGATCATGCTGGTCATAGCGGGACATAGGACCGGTGAGTCTACTACTGTCCACCCAACCCCTCCTGTGCTGGAGTACTGCCCCCGTGACCATCGCCCTACGCGCCGTGTCGGCCTTGACCCTGTTGGTTGGTTTCTACCTTCTGGTCGCCGCCCTCGTGGTGGGGACGATCTTCCTGGACGTTTACGCGATCTCCACGTTCCGGCTACCCGGGCTGGAGTTCGCCACCCTGGCCACGTTCGCCACCGCGGCGCTGCTGCGGGCGCTGCTGATCGTGCACCGGGTGCAGGGCGTGGAGCCGCCGAGCGTGCCGGTGCTCCCCGAGGAGCAGCCCGCCCTGTGGCGCGAGGTCGAGGAACTGGCCGCCCGCGTGCGCAGCCCGCTCCCGGACGAGATCCGGCTGTTCGCCGAGCCCACCGCGGCCGTGGCGATCGAGACCCGCCTGTCCGGCCTGCGCGTCGTCGGGCGGACCCTGTTCATCGGGCTGCCGCTGGTCCAGGCGCTGGACGCGGCCGAGCTGCGGGCCGTGCTCGCCCATGAGCTGGCGCACACCAGCGCCGCCCACAGCCGCCTGACCACGGCCGCCTACCGGGGCCGCGTGTGGCTCGTGGCCGCGGTCGACGGCCTGGACAGCCATCCGTACCTGCAGCCGGTCTTCTCCGGTTACGCCAGGATGTACCTGCGCCTGACCCAGGCGATCTCGCGCAGGCAGGAGTACGAGGCCGACGCCCTCGCCGTCGCCCTGGCCGGCCGGGCGGCCACCGCCTCCGCCCTGCGCAAGACCCGCGAGACCGGGGCCGCCTGGGATCTGTACGCCGAGTGCTACCTGTCCCTGTCCGGCGCCGGGGACCTGCGTCCCGCCGAGGTGTTCGCCGGTTTCCGGGCGCTGCTCGCCGATCCGGTACGGCAGGCGGAGGTGGCCGGGCTCGTCGCCGAACCCGAGGAGACCTCGCCCTACGACTCCCACCCGAGCTGGGCGGAGCGCCAGGCCGCCATCGCCGCCCTGCCGGACCCCGGGACGGATCCGGACCCGCGTCCCGCCCGCGCCCTGCTGCCCGACCCGCCGGTCCGCGCGCTGGAACGCGCCCTGTGGCGGGGCACGCGCTGGTCGCCCCTGCCGTGGGAGGACCTGGTGGAGAAGGGCATGTACGCCACCCGCAACGCCGAGGCGCTGCGCGACCTGGCCGCCGCGGGGCAACGGGTCATGGGTACGGCCCGGCCGTACGTGGACGCGGCCTTCGAGGCGATCGCCAGGGGCAGGCAGGACGAGCTCGCCGGGCAGCTGCGCGACCTGGGGTGGAAGCCGTCGCCGACGCTGCTCGGCGGCGTCCTGGGGCAGGCGCTGGAGGCGCTGCTGATCGAGCACGGCCAGGCCCGCTGGACGTTGTCGTGGTCGGGCCCGGCCCGGCTGCTGTACACCGGCGGCGAGGAGGTCGAGGTGGACGGGTACGCGGCCCAGGTGGCGGCGGAGCCGTCGGCGATCCCCGGCCTGCGCGCGTGGCTGGATCGGATGGGGGTGGAGCGCGATTACGTCCCCGCCTGATGGGGGGTGGTCGCCAGGCGGGGACGCAGTCGTGGGCCGGGCGGCGGCGCCGCCCGGATCTGCCTTCAGCGGGTGTCGGAGTCGTTCTGGGCCAGGACCGCCCGCCCGGCCTCCAGGCGGGCCACCGGGATGCGGAACGGCGAGCAGGAGACGTAGTCGAGCCCGGCCTCGTGGCAGAAGTGCACGGAGTCGGGGTCGCCGCCGTGCTCGCCGCAGATGCCGAGCTTGAGTCCGGGCCGGGTGGCGCGGCCCTCCTCGGCGGCCAGGCGGACCAGGCGGCCGACGCCGTCGCGGTCGAGGGTCTCGAACGGGGAGACGCCGAAGATGCCCAGCTCCAGGTAGCGGGAGAAGAACGCGGCTTCGACGTCGTCGCGGGAGAAGCCCCAGGTCATCTGGGTGAGGTCGTTGGTGCCGAAGGAGAAGAACTCGGCGGCCTCGGCGACCTGCCCGGCGGTGAGCGCGGCGCGCGGGGTTTCGATCATGGTGCCGACCAGTGCCTCGACGCCGGTGTCGGCGAGGATCTGGACGGCCTCCTCGCGGACGGCCTCCAGCTCCTGGACGGCCGCCACGAGCGGGATCATGATCTCCGGCGTGGCGCCGGGCACCTCGCGGGCCGCCTCGGCGATGGCCCGCACCTGCATGGCGAACAGGCCGGGGATGACCAGGCCGAGCCGTACGCCGCGCAGGCCGAGCATGGGGTTCTGCTCGTGCAGTCTCTTGACCGCGGCCAGGAGCGCGCGGTCCTTCTCCGTGGCCTCGCCCGTGGCGGCCTTGACGGAGAGGGCGACGAGGTCGGGGAGGAATTCGTGCAGGGGCGGGTCGATGAGCCGGATGGTGACCGGCAGTCCCTCCATCGCACGAAAAATCCCGATGAAGTCGGCTTTTTGCAGCGGCTCGAGGGCGTCCAGCGCGGCCTGCCGTTCCTCACCCGTGGTGGCCAGCACGAGGTCCTCGACGAGCTGACGGCGCTCGCCCAGGAACATGTGCTCGGTACGGCACAGCCCGATCCCCTGGGCCCCGAAGCGGCGGGCCCTGGCCGCGTCCTCCGGGTTGTCGGCGTTGGCCCGCACCCCCAGCCGCCGGACGGAGTCGGCGTGGGACATGACGCGATCCACCGCGCGGACAAGCTCGTCATCCAGTACAGCCCCCTCGAAGTACTCCACGACCGCGGAGTCGACGACCGGTACCTCGCCGAGGAACACCTCTCCGGTGCTGCCGTCGATCGAGATGACCTCGCCCTCGCGGACCTCCACTCCGCCCGGCGCGGTGAAGCGCCTGCCCGAGGCGGAGACCTCTAGTTCCTCCGCGCCGCAGACGCAGGTCTTGCCCATGCCGCGGGCGACCACGGCCGCGTGCGAGGTCTTGCCTCCGCGCGAGGTGAGCACGCCGCGGGCGGCGATCATCCCGGCCAGGTCGTCGGGGTTGGTCTCGCGGCGCACGAGGATGACGTCCTCACCCTGCCCGGCCAGCTCGACCGCGCGCTCGGAGGTGAAGACGGCCTTGCCGACGGCGGCGCCGGGCGAGGCGTTCATGCCCTTGGTGATCTTCTTGCGGTCGCCGTCCTTGGCGAAGCGGGGGAACATCAGCTGGGCGAGCTGGTCCCCGGTGACCCGGGTCACGGCCTCGTCGAGGGTGATCAGGCCCTGGTCGACGAGCTGGGTGGCGATGCGGAACGCGGCGGCGGCGGTGCGCTTGCCGACGCGGGTCTGCAGCATCCAGAGCTTGCCGCGCTCGATGGTGAACTCGATGTCGCACAGGTCCCGGTAGTGGGTCTCCAGGGTCTCCATGATGGCCAGCAGCTCGTCGTAGGAGCTCTTGTCGATGGCCTCGAGGTCCTGCAGCGGGACGGTGTTGCGGATGCCGGCCACGACGTCCTCGCCCTGGGCGTTCTGCAGGTAGTCGCCGTAGATGCCCTGGCGGCCCGAGCCGGGGTCGCGGGTGAAGGCCACGCCGGTGCCGGAGTCGTCGCCGAGGTTGCCGAAGACCATGGCGACGATGTTGACCGCGGTGCCGAGGCCGGCGGGGATGCGCTCCTGGCGCCGGTAGAGGACGGCGCGGGGCGCGTTCCAGGAGTCGAAGACGGCCATGACCGCCTGGCGCATCTGCTCGCGCGGGTCGGCGGGGAAGTCGTGGCCGGTCTGCTCGCGCACGATGCCCTTGTAGGTCTCGACCAGCCTCTGGAGCTCCTGGGCGGTGAGGTCGGTGTCCTGGCGGCCGTGCTTGAGCTCCTCCAGCGCGTGCTCGAACAGCTCGCCGTCGATGCCCTGGACGGTCTTGCCGAACATCTGGATGAGCCGGCGGTAGGAGTCCCAGGCGAAGCGCTCGTTGCCGCCTGCCTGCTTGGCCAGGCCGTACACGGACTCGTCGTTGAGGCCGATGTTGAGGACGGTCTCCATCATGCCGGGCATGGAGAACTTGGCGCCCGAGCGCACGCTGACGAGCAGCGGGTCGTCGGCCTGGCCGAGCTTCTTGCCCATCGCGCCTTCGAGCGCGCTCAGGTGGTCGGCGATCTCGCGCTCCATCCCCGCGGGGACGGAGCCTTCCGCCAGGTAGTGGCGGCACGCCTCGGTCGTGATCGTGAACCCGGGGGGAACCGGCAGCCCGAGGTTGGTCATCTCGGCGAGGTTGGCTCCCTTGCCGCCGAGCAGGTCCTTGAGGTCCCTGTTGCCCTCGGTGAAATCGTAAACGAACTTGGCCACCACAGCTCCAATCAACGCCTCTATCCAGGACTGTACCGGCGAGAATGATGATGAAACTGCACACGTCGGTTAAGTCATTGTTTCCCCAGCTCAACCGCCGTCATGAGGTCTAATCCAATGAAAATTCTGGTATCTTGGAAATTGGTGTAAACCAATTGGTTTACACCAATTCTTGAGAAAGCTGGGAGGTGGGTGCAGAATCGGATCAACCCCCTGACCGGGAGGCGCCGATGGCCACCCCGACCAAGCCCACGCGCCGCGAACGCCTGACCGCGGGCTCCGCGCGGGCGGCGGCGGGCACCGCCCGTCAGCTCGACGACCGCCTCGGCACCGGCCGCTGGCTGCGGCCCAACCTGCGCAAGCTCTTCCCCACCCACTGGTCGTTCCTGCTGGGCGAGTTCGCGCTGTACTCCTTCGTCCTGCTGATCCTGACCGGCACCTTCCTCACGCTCTTCTACAAGCCGGAGGACGCCTTCGCCTCGGTGCGCGAGCTCAGCGTGGACGTGCGCGGCGGCCTGCTCATCCGGCAGATGCACCACTGGGCCGCGACGATCTTCGTGTTGTCGATCGTGGCCCACATGCTCCGCGTCTTCTTCACCGGCGCCTTCCGCAGGCCGCGCGAGCTGACCTGGATGCTCGGGGCGCTGCTGTTCGCGCTGGCGTTGTTCGAGTCCTTCCTCGGGGTCACGCTGCCGGCCAACCAGCTCGCGATGTCCGGGTTACGCGAGGTGTACGGGCTGATCCTGTCCGTCCCGCTCATCGGCACCTACCTGGCCGCCTTCCTCTTCGACGGCGGCTTCCCCGGCGAGGTGATCCCGCGCGTCTTCGCCGCCCACGTGCTGCTCGTGCCCGGCATCCTGCTGGCCGTGGTGCCGCTGCACGCGCTGGTCCTGACCTGGCGGCAGAAGCACACCGAGCACCGGGGCCGGGACTCCCACGTGACCGGCGTGCCGTTCTTCCCCGCGTTCTCCCTCAAACAGGGCATCACCTCGCTCGGCACGTTCACGGTGATCACCGCCCTGGCCACGTTCGTGATCGTCAACCCGATCTGGTCCGCGCGGGACGCCTACCTGCCCGGCAGGCCGCCGCCGTCCGCCCAGCCGTTCTGGTACTACGGCGTGCTCGAGGGCATGCTGCGGCTCCTGCCGCCGTGGGAGTTCACGCTGGGCGGCTTCACCTTCGCCGCCGGACTGTGGATCCCCGCGCTCGTGCTGGGCGGCTTCTTCGGCGTGCTGCTGCTGTGGCCGTTCGTCGAGCGCCGCGTCACCGGCGACCACGCCGTCCACCACGTCGTGCAACGCCCCTCGGCCGCGCCGGTCCGCACCGCGCTGGGCGTGGCGGTCGTCGTATTCTTCACCGTCATCTGGTCGGCCACGTGGTTCACCACCGACCTGGACGCCCCGCCGCCGCTGCTGCCCGTCACCCAGGGGCTCTATCTCTGGATCCTGTACGGCTTGCGCGTCGCCGTCTTCGTCCTGCCCGCGCTGGCCTTCGCCGTCACGCTGCGGCTGTGCCGGAGGCGAGATCGCGATGTGACCTCCGGCTGACACGCTGCCCAGCGTGCGCCTCCTGTTAGCCGTGCTCTTCGCGGTCACCGCCTGCACCGCCTGCACCGCCGCGTCGCCCGCCACCGCCCCGGCACCCACCCCGGCGCCCGCCGCCTCCGCCCCGGAGCGGCACCACGCCACCGTGCTGCGGTCCGGCGACTGCTTCGACTCCCTCCCGCCCGACGGTTACACGACGCTCATCCCCTGCGAGCAGCCGCACGTCCTGGAGTTCGCCGGGAGCTGGGTGCTGGCCGACGGGCCGTGGCCGGGTGACGAGAAGGTGATCGCGGACTCCGTCGAGGGCTGCGCGGAGAAGGTCAAGATCAAGAAGGAGTTCCAGGACACGGTGACCTCGACCACCTGGACGCCGGGCAAGGACACCTGGCCCCGGCACCGGACCGCCTACTGCATGGCCGTGTCGATCGAGGAGGGGACCAAGCTCACCGGGCACGTCCTGCGTTAGCCGAACGGGTTGTCGTGGGGCGCCGGGGTGGGCGCGCCGCCCCGGGGCGGGAGCCAGAGCACGAACGTGGCTCCGGCGCCCAGCGTCGAGAACACCGCCACCCGGCCGCCGTGCGACTCCACGATCTGGCGGACGATCGCCAGCCCCAGCCCGGTGTGCCGGTCGCGGCGGCTGCTCTCGCCGCGCCAGAACCGGTCGAACACCCGGGATTGGTCCTCCTCGGCGAGCCCGGGGCCGTCGTCGGCCACCGCCGCCCAGAGCCAGCCGTCCTCCCGGCCGGCCGCCACCCGGACCCGGCCGTCCGGCGGCGAGAGCCGTACCGCGTTGGACAGCAGGTTGGCCACCGCCCGCCGCAGCGCGTCGTGGTCGCCGGTCATCTCCAGGTCCTGCTCCAGCCGCCGGGTCAGGGTCAGGCCGCGGGAGGATGCGAGCGCGGCGTACTCCTCGCCGGCCTCCTGGACCACCCGGCCGAGGTCCAGGTCGGCGTCGGCGAAGGCGGAGCCCTGGCGCCTGGCGCTGGCCAGGAGGTCCTCGACCAGGCGGGTCATCCGGGTGGTGGCCCGGTCGACGACGCCGACCGCGCGGGCGCGCTCCTCCTCGCTGGCGTCCGGGGTGGCCAGGACGGCGTCCACGTTCGCCCGGATGATCGTCAGCGGGCTGCGCAGCTCGTGGGAGGCGTCGTCGATGAGCTGGCGCTGGGCGCTGAAGGCGGACTCCAGCCGGTCGAGCATGGTGTCCACGGTGTCGGCCAGGTCGCGCAGCTCGTCGCGCGGGCCCTCCAGGCGGATGCGCCGGGTCAGGTCGGTGGCCTGGATCTCCTCGGCGGTCCGGGTGATCGCCCGCACCGGGCGCAGCACCCAGCCGGACAGCACCCAGCCGATGCCCAGGCTGGCCAGGAAGAGGCCGCCCAGCGTGAGCAGCGAGTAGTCGCGCAGCGTCGTCAGGGTCCGCACGTTGATCGCGTTCTCGACCTCCTCGACGAAGACGACCTCCTGCTTGCCCACGTACTCGCCGCCGCGGTACGCCTTGGCGTACTCGGTCGTGTAGGGCCGCTGGTCGGTGGTCATGGAGACGGCCAGGTAGATGCCGCCGAGCACCAGCGCGGCCAGCACGAACAACAGCCCCGAGTAGAGCACGGTGAGCCGGAACCGGATTGTGTGGATCATGCCGGCTCCTTCAGCCGGTAGCCCTTGCTGATCACGGTCTCGATCAGGCCGTCCTCCTGGAGCTTGCGGCGCAGGTTGCCGACCGTGACCCGGACCGTGTTGGTGAACGGGTCGGTGTGCTCGTCCCAGACGTGCTCCAGCAGCTCCTCCGAGGAGACGACGTGCCCCGGCCGGGTCATCAGGTAGTGCAGCACGCCGTACTCCTTCGGCGTGAGCGCGAGCGCGCGGCCGGCCAGCGACACCTCCATCCTGGCCGTGTCGATCCGCAGCTCGCCGACTTCCAGGACGGAGGTGCCGCCGGTGTCCCTGCGCAGTAGCGCGCGCACCCTGGCCAGGAGCTCGGGGAAGGCGAACGGCTTGACCAGGTAGTCGTCGGCGCCCTCGTCGAGCCCGCGCACCCGGTCGTCCAGCCGGTCGCGGGCGGTCACCATGATCACTCGCATGCCCTTGCCCGCCGCCCGGATCTCCCGGCACAGCTGGAAGCCGTCGCCGCCGGGCAGGTTGAGGTCGAGCAGCACCAGGTCGTAGGTGTTGACCTGGAGCTTCTCGTGCGCGACGGGCGCGTCGAAGGCCACGTCCACGGCGTATCCCGCCCGGACCAGGCCGACGCGCAACGCGTCGACCAGGTCCTCCTCGTCTTCGACGACCAGCAATCGCATATTTCCTAGTTTCTGATGATTCGCTCGACTATGGGGGCGGCCCGGTCGATCGGGATCGCGAAACCGATCCCGATGTTGCCGCCGCCCCTGCTCGCCGCGATCGCCGTGTTCACCCCCACGACCTCGCCCCGGGCGTTGACCAGCGGCCCGCCGGAATTGCCGGGATTGATGGAGGCGTCCGTCTGCACCGCCGTGCGGGTCGTGCCGCCCAGCCGTACCTGCCGGTCCAGGGCGCTGACGATGCCGGCCGTCACCGTGCCCGACAACCCCAGCGGCGAGCCGATCGCCAGCACCTGGTCGCCCACGGCCAGATCCGCCGAACGGCCCAGGGCGGCGGGCGCCAGTCCCGTGGCGCCCGCCACCTCCAGCACCGCCAGATCCTCATCCTGATCGGCACCCAGGACCCTGGCGGAGAACCTCCGGCCGTCGTTCAGCACCACGCTGACCGCATCGGCCTCCCCGACGACGTGGGCGTTGGTGATGACATGGCCGCGATCGTCCACGACGAACCCGGACCCGCCCCCTCGGCCCACGTCCACCGACACGACGCTCGGCAGCAGCCGCGCCGCCGTACCGCTGAGGCCGCTGGTGTTCTGCGGCGCGGGCGCCGCGCGGGGCAGCGGCGCGGGCCCCCGTTCCCCCGCCAGCTCCGCCGCCGCCACCCCGGCCACCGCACCGGTCAGCCCGGCCACGAGCACGGCGCCGACCAGCAGCATCCCGCGCCTCGGAGCCTTCGCGACCGGTACGGCCACGCCCCGGACCCCGTCTGCGCCCTCGGCCCCGCTCTGGACGCCGTGCCCCAGAGCGGGCGAGACGAAGTCCGGCCCCCGCGGCGTGCCGAGCCCCCTCTTCATGGCCTCGCCTCGCGCCCGCGGCGTCTCGAGCCCTCGCGTCATGGCCTCGCCCGGCCCCTGCGGCGTCTCGAGCCCCCGCGTCATGGCAGCCTCGAGAACCAGATCATCGAGCCGAGCGCCGCGACCAGCGCCGCGACCAGGCCCGCGGCCACGAACCACATCCAGATCTCCTGCCGTTCCGTCCGGTAGCCCATCGAGGTGCCGATGTCGTCGTAGACCGCCTGCAGCTCGTCACCGCTGGCCGCCTCGTAGAAGCCGCCGCCCGCCGCGCCGGCCAGCTCGCGCAGCGCCGGGCCGTCCACGGGCACCGGCACCTCCGTGCCCTGGAGCTCGACCGTGCCGCCCGGCGTGCCGTACGCGATCGTCGTGACCGGCACGCCGCGGGACCTCGCCTCCGCGGCGGCCTCCGCGAGGCCGCGGCCGGTGGTGTTGGAGCCGTCCGACAGCAGCACGATGTGCGCCGGCGGCGACTCCTGCTCGCCGTCGAGGTTGTCGATGGCCTCCAGCGAGGAGTAGACGGCCTCGCCGATCGCGGTCCCCGAGGAGGTGGTCAGCCTGTTCAGCGCCGAGAAGACGGCCGCGCGGTCGGTCGTCGGCGGCACCATCACCGACGCCTCCGATGAGAACGTCACCAGGCCCAGGTTGAACCGCTCCGGCAGCCCGCGTACGAACTGCGTGGCCGCCTCCCTGGCCGCCGTGAACCGGTCCGGCGCCACGTCCGTCGCGCCCATGGAGGCCGAGACGTCGAACGCCACCATGATCGTGGCCCGTTCCCTCGGCACCTGCACCTCCGCCGTCGGCCGGGCGAAGCCCACCACGAGCAGCGCGAACATGCCCAGCAGTGCCCCCGCGGGCACATGCCGGCGCCAGCGCGGGCGCTTCGGGGCCACCTTGTCCAGCAGGTCCAGGTTGGTGAAGCGGACCGCGTACGCGCTGCGCCGTACCGACGTCGCCACGTAGGCGAGCGCGAGCAGCGCGACCGGGACGAGCAGCCACAACCAGACCGGAGCCAGCAGGCTCACGCCGCGTCACCCCCTCCGAACCGCGGCCGCGCCCCGAGGCGGGCCAGGCGGCGCCGGCGCAGCACGTGCTCCACCAGGTCGCGCACCCAGTCGCCGTCCGTGCGCAGCCGCAGGTGGCTCGCGCGGGCCCGGCGCAGGGCCGCCTCGATCGCGGCGCGCTGCGCTGCCGCCGCCTCGGCGTAGCGGCGGCGCAGCCGCGCACTGGCCGTCGCGTACTCCCCGCGCCGGCCCGTCTCCGGGTCCACCAGCGTGAGCAGCCCCACGTCGGGCAGCGCGAGCTCGCGCGGGTCCAGCACCTCGGCCGCGAGCACCTGATGGCGTACGGCCAGCCTGCGCAGCGCCGGCTCCCAGGTCTGCGGCGGGTCCAGGAAGTCCGAGACCACCACGGCCAGGCCCCGGCGCACGAGCGTCCGGCCCAGCTGATCGGCCGCCGCGCCCAGCCCGGGCACCTTCGCCCCGGGGCGGGTGCGCGGCAGCGCGAACATCCTCTGCAGCAACGCCATCAGATGCGGCCGGCCGGTCCTGGCGGGCAGCACCTGCACGCCGGAGCCGTGCAGCAGGTGCGCGCCGATCCGGTTGCCGGTGCGCTGCGTCAGGAAGCCGAGCGCCGCCGCGGCCGCCAGCGCGAGGTCGCGCTTCTCCATGGCGGCGGTGCCGAAGTCCATGCTGGCGCTGGCGTCCAGCAGGACCCACAGCTCCAGCTCGCGGTCGGCCACCACGTCGCGCACGTGCGGCTCGGCGGTGCGGGCGGTGACGTTCCAGTCGATGCGCCGCACGTCGTCGCCCGCCTGGTACGGCCGGGCCTCGGCGAGCTCGCTGCCCGGGCCGGGCAGCAGGCCCAGGTGCTCGCCCTGGAGCAGGCCGTCCAGGCGCCTCGTGATCGTCAGCTCCAGGCGGCGGAGCGCGGGCTCCGCACGCCGGTAACCGTGGGTGGTCATGCCGCCGGCTCCCTCTGCGTCGCCTCCTCCGGCACCCGCTGGGGTGCGATGACCGGCACGGGTACCGCCGCCAGCACCATGTCCACCAGCGCGCGCGGCACCACGCCCTCGGCCAGCGCGTCGAAGGACAACACCAGCCGGTGCGCCAGCACGTCGTGGGCGACGTCCCCGACGTCCTCGGGCAGCACGTACTCCCGGCCCCGCAGCAGGGCCAGCGCCCGCCCGGCGGCCAGCAGGCCGAGCGTGGCCCGCGGGCCGGCCCCGAACGCCAGCAGGCGGCCCAGGCCGGGCAGCCCGTAGCGGACCGGGTCGCGGGTGGCGTACACCAGCCGGACCGCGTACTCGGCCACCGCGTGGTGCACGAACACCCGATCCGCCCGGCGCTGCAGGGCCACCACCTGCCCGGGGTCCAGCACGCGCCGGGGCTCCGGCGGGTCCACGCTCATGCGGTAGACGATCGCCAGCTCCTCCGATTCGCTGGGATAGCCCACGTCGATCTTCATGAGGAAGCGGTCCCGCTGCGCCTCCGGCAGGTGGTAGACGCCCTCGGACTCGATGGGATTCTGGGTGGCCAGCACCAGGAACGGCTCGGGCACCGCGTGGGTGACGCCGCCGATGCTCACCTGCCGCTCGGCCATGATCTCCAGGAGCGCCGACTGGACCTTGGCGGGGGCCCGGTTGATCTCGTCGGCCAGCAGCAGGTTCGCCATGACCGGGCCGAGCTCGATGTCGAAACTCTCCGTGGAGGGGCGGTAGATCCGGGTCCCGACGATGTCAGACGGGACCAGATCGGGCGTGAACTGGATGCGCGCGAACGTGCCGCCCACCACGCGCGCCGTCGTCTCGGCGGCCAGCGTCTTGGCGATGCCCGGCACGCCTTCCAGCAGGCAGTGCCCCCGGGCCAGCACCGCCACGAGCAGGCGCTCGACCATGTGATCCTGGCCGACGATGACCCGCTTGACGGCGAACAGCGTGCTCTCCAGCAACGCCTCCGGCCGCTGCTCCGGGGTCACGGCTGGACCTGGTCCGGGCAGTCGTGCAGCACGAGCCGGAGCTCGATCGGCTCCGGCCGCGCCACCGCCCGGGCGGCTCCCGTGGTCGCTCCCGTGGTGACCAGGACAGCGCCACCCGCCAGCACCAGCGCCGCCAGGCGTGGCACCGTGGATCGAGGTATGCGAAGCATCTTGCGGTCCTTTCGCAGGGTAAGGACATCGACCCGACCTCACGGGTACGGCTCCGCCGAGACCCCTCGGGCTGCCCGGTGCCCTGGGGTTACCTGGGCCCGCGATTTACTCGGGTATCCCAGGTTGCCCGGGTATCCCAGGTTGCCCAGGTTGCCCAGGTTGCCCAGGCATCCCAGGTAGCCCAGGCATGCCGGATATCCCGGTTGCTCAGGGCCTTCCCGTTGCCCGGAGCCCTGGGGTTGCCCGGAGCCCTGGGGTTGCCCAAGCGCCCTCGGCGCCGGCCCGAGCCCGCTCGGACGCCTTTGGAGGCGGCCCGAAGCGGGCTGCTGTCGTTCCGATGTCTGCGCCCATGTCATCAAGCGCCCGCGAAAACCCCTGTAACGCACGCCTTTATGCGATTTTTCGCCCGACGCCCTCTTTACCTGAGCTTTCGGCCCCCCGGCATAGCATCCAGGCATGATGTCGCCCTTCAAGCGGTATCTCGCGGAAGAGGTCGCCCACGACCACGCCGACGGCCTGATCCCGAGGCGTGAAGCGCTCCGCCGCCTGGGCCTGCTGGGCCTCGGCCTGCCCGCCGCCAGCGCGCTTCTGGCCGCCTGCGGCGCCCCCGCGCCCAGCGGCCCTGCCGCGCCGCCGGCCACCACAGCCACGGCAACGGAACCGGGAACGGGGACCGGCGCCCAGCCCACCCCCACCGCCGCCCCGGTCGGCCCCTCACCCCTGCCCGCCGAGAACATCACGTTCCCCGGCCCGGAAGGCGCGGCGCTCAAGGGCGCATGGGCCCCGGCGGAGAAGGCGAAGGGCGCGGTCCTGGTCATCCACGAGAACCGCGGCCTCAACGACCACACCCGGTCGGTGGCCGGCCGCCTGGCCGCCTCCGGCTACTCGGCCCTGGCCCCCGACCTGCTCTCCCGGGCGGGCGGCACCGACTCCTTCTCCGACACCGCCCAGGCCACGGCGAAACTCGGCGAGATCACCCCCGCCCAGTTCACGGCCGACCTGAAGGCGTCCCTGACCGAACTCCAGAACCGCGCCAAGGGCCGGAAACTGGGCATGGCCGGTTTCTGCTTCGGCGGTGGCATGACCTGGCTGCTGCTGTCCTCGTCGGAGCCCCGCCTGTCCGCCGCGGTGCCGTTCTACGGCCCCCTGCCCGCCAACGCCGACATGTCCGGTTCGACAGCCGCCGTCCTCGGCATCTACGCCGAGCAGGACCAGCGCGTCAACGCCACCCGCGACGCCGCCAAGGCCGCCCTGGAGAAGGCCGGGCTGACCCACGAGATCGCCACGTTCGCCGGCGCCGGGCACGCCTTCTTCAACGACACCGGCCAGCGCTACAACCCGACGGCCGCGGCCGAGGCGTGGGAGCGCCTGATCGCCTGGTTCGACCGGTATCTCGGCTAACTCAGCACGAGGTCCGAAAACCGCGCATCCTACGGGCTGTCCTCGGTGTTCTCAATGACATGAGCATCTACACGACCATCGACAGCCCGATCGGCCGCATCGTGCTGACCGGGGAGGAGACCGCGACCGGCGTGGCCCTGACCGCCGTGAAGGTCGGGACGCCCGCCCCGCAGGGAGCCCGGCGTGCCGACGCCCCCTTCGCCGAGGCGGTGCGTCAGTTCGCCGCGTACTTCGCGGGCGAGCGCACGGCCTTCGACCTCGACCTGCGCCCCGCCGGCACCGACTTCCAGCACCGGGTATGGGCCGAGGTGGCGGCGGTGCCGTACGGACGAACCACCACCTACGGCGAGGTCGCCGCCCGCATCGGCGCCCCGCGCGACCGCATCCGCGCGGTCGGCGCGGCCGTGGGGGCGAACCCGCTGCTGATCGTACGGCCCTGCCACCGCGTGATCGGCGCCGGCGGCGCGCTGACCGGCTACGCGGCCGGGATCGAGCGCAAGCGGTTCCTGCTCACCCACGAGGGCGCGCTCCAGCCCACGCTCATCTGAAGGACGATCATGACCGACATCCGCGAGAGGGTGGCCGCGACCGACTGGTCCGCGGTCACCCGGGAGGCCGACACGCACGGCTGCGCGCTCACCGGCCCCCTGCTGACCCCGGCGGAATGCCGGGATATTTCTGCCCTGTATGGCGAAGTGGGCCGATTCCGCTCCACGGTGGACATGGCCCGCCACCGCTTCGGCTCCGGCCAGTACCGCTACTTCCGCGAGCCCTTCCCCGAGGCGGTGTCCGCCCTGCGCGAGGCCCTTTATCCGCGCCTGCTCCCGATCGCCCGCGACTGGGCCGCCCGGCTCGGCTGGACCGCCACGTGGCCCGACGACCTCGCCGGCTGGCTGGCCCGCTGCCACGCCGCCGGCCAGACCAGGCCCACGCCGATCCTGCTGCGGTACGGCCCGGCCGACTGGAACGCCCTGCACCGCGACCTGTACGGCGACCTGGTGTTCCCGCTGCAGGTCGTCATCGGCCTGGACGTGCCGGGCGAGGACTACACCGGCGGCGAGTTCCTGCTGGTCGAACAGCGCCCCCGGGCCCAGTCCCGGGGGACGGTCACCACGCTCCCCCAAGGCCACGGCCTCGTCTTCACCACCCGCGACCGCCCGGTCCGCTCGTCCCGCGGCTGGTCGGCCGCCCCGGTACGGCACGGCGTCAGCACCGTCCGCTCCGGGC
Organism: Nonomuraea typhae; assembly: GCF_009760925.1. Lineage (GTDB taxonomy): Bacteria > Actinomycetota > Actinomycetes > Streptosporangiales > Streptosporangiaceae > Nonomuraea > Nonomuraea typhae. The sequence continues at coordinate 387,563 of NZ_VRLV01000004.1, read as the reverse complement.
TCCGGCACACACTGGGCCTGGTCTTCCACGACGCCGCATGACCGGGCGGTACGTCCTGCTCGGGGCCGACGGGCGGCCGTACCGCAGCCCGGTGCCCGGAACGCTCGGCGGCTACCGGCGCGCCCGCATCTACGGCCGCCTGGACTGCCCGTCGGCCCTGCGCGCCATAGCGGCGGGCGGCTACGTGCGGCACCGGGTGTTCTTCCCCGACGCCACCACCGCCCGCGCCGCGGGCTACCGGCCGTGCGCGGTGTGCCTGCCCGAGGAGTACCGGATCTGGAGACAACGTGCTTGACGACGTGACGGAGCTGGTCGCCCGGCTGCGCCTGGAACGGCCCGAGGCGCACCGGGTCACCGTGGGCCACGGCCGCGACCCCGGATCGGTCGCCGCGGCCAGGCGCTTCGCCGCGCAATGGGAGGCGGCCGGCGGGGTGGTGGCGGACGTGGTGGACTGGCCCGAGCAGGCCGCCTCCTGGCTGCGCCAGGCCACCCGCTTCACCGCCGCCGCCCCGGACGCCTGGGTGGTTCTCGCGCCGCCGGAGGGCTGGGCCGGAATGCGGAGCCGCCTGCACGACAACCCCGCCTGGGACCCGTCCCGCACCTTGACCACCCCGCCGGCCCCCTGACAACCCGCCTTTGAGGGTGGGTGGTCAGGCGGGTAGCGCACTCCCCGGTGGCCGTCCCGGGTCTGGGCGACACGGGCGCATGCCGTACCCCTGGAAAAGCGCGGGAGGGCGCCCGGCGCAGAAGCCGGACGCCCTCGTATGCCTGGGGAGGTCAGTCGTTGAGGTGCTGCCGCAGGTAGGCGTCCACCTGGTCGAGCGAGATGCGCTCCTGCGCCATGGAGTCACGCTCGCGGATCGTCACCGCCTGGTCCTCCAGGGTGTCGAAGTCCACCGTGATGCAGAACGGCGTGCCGATCTCGTCCTGCCTCCGGTAGCGGCGGCCGATCGCGCCGGCGTCGTCGAACTCGACGTTCCAGCGGCGGCGCAGCTGGGCGGCGAGGTCGCGGGCCTTGGGCGACAGGTCGGCGTTGCGGGACAGCGGGAGGACGGCCGCCTTGACGGGCGCGAGGCGGTGGTCGAGGCGCATGACGGTGCGCTTCTCCATGACGCCCTTGGCGTTGGGCGCCTCGTCCTCGGTGTAGGCGTCGAGCAGGAACGTCAGCGTGGCGCGGTCGACGCCGGCCGCGGGCTCGATGACGTAGGGGACGTAGCGCTCGCCGGTGTCCTGCTCGAAGAAGGACAGGTCGACGCCGGAGGCCTTGCCGTGGGCGGTGAGGTCGAAGTCGGTGCGGTTGGCGATGCCCTCCAGCTCACCCCACTCGGTGCCGGCGAAGTTGAAGCGGTACTCCACGTCGACCGTGCGCTTGGAGTAGTGCGACAGCTTCTCCTGCGGGTGCTCGTACAGGCGCAGGTTGTCCTTGTTGATGCCCAGGTCGGAGTACCAGCGGTAGCGCTCGTCGATCCAGTACTGGTGCCATTCCTCGTCGGTGCCGGGCTTGACGAAGAACTCCATCTCCATCTGCTCGAACTCGCGGGTCCGGAAGATGAAGTTGCCCGGCGTGATCTCGTTGCGGAACGACTTGCCGATCTGGCCGATGCCGAACGGCACCTTCTTGCGTGCCGACTGCTGCACGTTGAGGTAGTTGATGAAGATGCCCTGCGCGGTCTCGGGACGCAGGTAGGCCAGGCCGGACTCGTCCTCGACGGGGCCGAGGTAGGTCTTCAGCAGGCCGCTGAACTGGCGTGGCTCGGTGAAGGCGCCCTTGTTGCCGCAGTTGGGGCAGGTGATGTCGGCCAGGCCGTTTTCCGGGGACTTGCCGTTCTTCTCCTCGTAAGCCTCGATGAGGTGATCGGCGCGGAAGCGCTTGTGGCAGGACTGGCACTCGGTCAGCGGGTCGGTGAACGTCTCGACGTGGCCGGATGCCTGCCAGACCTCGCGGGCGAGGATGACGCAGGAGTCGAGGCCGACGACGTCCTCGCGCGCCTGGACCATCGACAGCCACCACTGCCGCTTGACGTTGTTCTTCAGCTCGACGCCCAGCGGGCCGTAGTCCCAGGACGCACGGAGCCCTCCGTAGATCTCGCTCGACGGGTAGACGAGCCCGCGGCGCTTGGCGAGGCTGACGATGGTGTCCATGACGTCTGTACGGCGTGCCATGAGGTTGGATCTCTTTCCGGCTGGAGGTCGGCGAGGGAACGGATGAGCTCTCAGCTTAGGGGACGCCGGAGCGCCCTCGCGCGCGACTATTCCTCTTGTCCGGATACGTAGACGTCCTCGAAGGCGCTCGGCTCGTGCAGCATGAGGATCATCATGGGATACATGGCCATCTTGGCGGCCGCGAGGGCGCGGCGGTAGTAGCCCGCGCCCTCCCATTCGCTCACCAGCGCCCAGAGGTTCGGCTCGTCGACGGAACGGGCCAGCCGGCCCCGCAGGAACCCGGGCTGGGCCTGCAGGGTCTCGATGATGTTCTGACCTTGTTTGAGGAACTCTTGCGACTGAGCTTCCGGAACGGAGTAGCGAATAACGGCGAGCACCTTCCTAGAATGTCAGACGATCTCCCGCAGCCGGGCGATCGCGGCGGACTCCGCCGCATGGATCGCCAGGACCCGCTCGGCGATCGCGGCGAAATCCACCTTTCTCCGCGCTCTGTCGGCTTCCGCGCGCAGCCGCCACAGCTCCTCGGCGTCCTCCCTGCGCGCTTCGCCGTCGGCCAGCACCGCCTCGCGGACGGCCGCCGTCAGCTCGCGGATCCGCCCGAACTCCTGGTACGGCAGCGCCGTCTCAGCCATCTCGTGCCACATCCCGCAGATGCGCCGGTACTCGGCGGCCAGATCCCCGAGCTCCGGCCTGCCGAGCAGGGGCGCCGCCGCGTCGAGCCCGTCGGCGAACAGGTCCCGCAGGTTCCCTCCGTCGATCCCGACCGCTTCCGCGCACTCCCAGATCGACAGCAGCGCCCCGGCCAGCCGCGTCCCGTCGGCGAACACCCTGGGCCACCCCTTGGCGTTGCGCTCGTCGGTCAGCAGCCGCCCCCACTTGCGCCAGGCGGGCAGCGAGAAGGAGTCGGAGGGGGCGGACAGGTGCTCCGCGCAGTCGCGCAGCCCCTCCCGCGCGACCTCGGCCAGGTCGGCCTCGCCGCGTTCGCCGAGCACGTAGAGGCTGTTCTTGTAGGACGACACGCGTCCCCTGGCCGCCTCCATGCGGTCCTCCGGGACCCGGATCGGCGCGCTGCCCCGGTCGTCGACGTGGACGAACCCGCCTTCGCGCCGATAGGCGATGACCGGATGCCCGCCGTACCCGTCGAGCTCCTTCGGCAGGCGCCAGTAGCCGATGTGGTAGCGGTCGGGCAGCACCACGCACGGGCGTCCCGCGTCGAGCTCCGCGGCCAGCCTGCGCGCGGCCCCCTTGGCGCCGCCGGTCGTGTGGTGGGTGTACGGCACGGCCAGCCGGTCGAGGGTCTTGGCCATCCAGCGGTCGTAGTACTGCCACTGGTTGCTGAAGGCCAGGACGAGGCTGGCGCTGTTGTGCTCCTTGAACTCCCAGAGGATGTATCCGGCGCCGATCCCGCCGCCGGCCAGGAAGACCAGCGGCTCGGGAATCCCGGTCAGCCGGGCGACGACGGCCGTGCCGGGATGGTGGCCGCCCTTGAGCTGCCAGCCGCCGTCCTCGGGCACGGCGGTGGCGCCGAGGACGTGCCGTCGCGCGGTCGTGTAGCTTTCGCCGGTCTTGGCCATGCGGGCCCGGATGCGGGCCTTGAGCTGCTTCTTGTCGGTCATACCCGTGTTTCCGCGGACGCGCGGGGGCCCGGTCCACGCCCGCCGGCCCCGGCCGCCGCGTTGTGTGCCAGGCATGCCGAAGGCTCCCCCGAGGCTCGTTCGTCCCCTTTGCCTCCGTGAAGCCACGGGCAGCGTGGATGCCCGCCTGGGGAGGTGCGGCGCGGGAGTCGCCGTGCCCGCCATCCTAGGCGCCGCCCCTCCACGTGTCATGCCCCGCACGCGAGGGAGCCGGCGGTCAGCCCGCCGGCTCCCTCAGGCGTGGTGGCTTACCACCACCAGCCGCCGCCCCAGCCCCAGCCGCCGCATCCGCGGCCGCGACGACGCCAGCGGCGCCAGCGACGCCTCGAGTGCCTGCCACGTCGGCGTTCGCGGCGATGGAACTCATCGCCGCCGAAGCTGCGATCCATGAGGATGCCAAATGCCATGTTTTCCCCCTTGCATGGGGAGCCCTCAATGAGAACTCCGACAAATCTGACGATAACGCCGGAAAAGTGATGAATCATCACAAAGAGGGTCTGTTGAAGAGGCTTTGGCGAGAGGCTTGGGCACGTTTTATGCGTAGCCGACGATCAGCATGAAGTTCGCGAACTTATGTCGGAGTTATGTAAGGCTGAGTGACGGGATTTTTCGTGTTATCGCAGGTTGGAGGGCCCGAACGGGCCGACATGGCCAGGTGAAGCGAGCGTAAACCGCCTTCAAGCAAGGCCGCTTGTTAGGCTCGGGGCGTGGCTCAGAACGAGGATCACCGGCACCCCCTGGCCCAGCCGCGACCGGCGGGCAAGCCGAAGCGGCCGCTCCCGCCCGGCGAGCAGTTCTTCACCCCGGGCGCGACCGGGCTGCGCAGGAAGGTCGAAGAGCGCAGCGCCACCCCGATGGCCTACCTGTTCACGCAGGTCCCGCGGTGGATCGTGCCCGTCGTGATGGTCGTGCTGCTGCTGGCCGGGTTCGCCGTGCAGAGCTGGCTGGGCGGGGTGGCGGTGCTGCCGGTGATCGCGTTCGTCGGATGGCTGGCCTATCTGTCGTGGCCGTCGCTGCGGACGGGCGGCCGGTTGCTGCGGGTGGCGATGCTGACGTTCCTCCTGCTGGTCGCGGCCACCCGCTTCGGGGCCTTCTAGCTGGCCAGCAGCGTGTAGGTGGGGAAGTTGCCGGGCAGGCGCTCCCCCTCGGGACCGATGGTGACGGCGCGGACCAGAAGGTCGCCGCCGACGAAGGCGCCGCGCCACGAGGCGCCCAGACCGCCGAACAACTCGTCGCGGTCCCCTCTGGAGCGGGGCTTGTTGTGGCCGACCTTGAACGCCCGGACCTCCGGCGCGAGCCGGTGGAAGGCCGCCTCGTCGTCACAGGACAGGCTGGCGACGAGGGCGCCGTTGCTGGCGTTCATGGCGGCCAGCAGTTCGGCTTCGGTGTCCACCAGGACCATCGTGTCGACCGGGCCGAAGGGCTCGGCGTGGTGGAGGGGTGAGGATCGGGGCGGGTTGAGGATGGCGGTCGGGGCGAAGTAAGCGGAAATATCCTGCCCGGGCAGGAAATTTCCGGATTCGACCGGTGCCCGGTACAACGGCACACCGCCCCGCGCGACGGCCTGATCCACCTGTGCGGCCAGCTCGGCCGCCTTGGCCGCGTTGATGAGCGGGCCGAAGTCGAGCTGCGGCAGCGAGTCGTCCGCCGATTCCACCGCGAGCGGGTGCCCAAACCGCAATGAGCCCACCGCTTTCAGATAAGCGGCTAAAAATTCCGGAAAAAGCTCCCGCTGGACGACAAATCGCGGATAGGCGGTACACCGCTGCTTGCCGTAATCGAACGACGCCCGGATCTGCGTCGCCAGCAGCTCCCACCCCGAGTACTCCCAGACGCCCCAGCAGTTGAGCCCCTCCTGCTCCAGCACGTGCCGCCGCTCGACGTCGGCCAGCGAGGTCGCCACCTGGGCCCCGGCGTCCCGTCCGCCGACGAACGACACGCACCCGATCGAGCGCGCCCCCACCAGCACCGGCGACAGCGCCGCCCCTCCCCCGCTGACCAGCGTGAACGGCAGCCCCTCCCGGACCGCCAGCGCGCAGGCCAGCGTGAGGCAGGCCAGCCCGCCGTCGGTGGGCGTCTTGGCGATGACCGCGTTGCCGGCCAGCGCCTGCACGAGCATCGCGTGCATGAGCACGCTCATCGGGTAGTTCCAGCTCGCGATGTTGCTGACCGGCCCGGCCAGGGGGGTGCGGCCGTGGGTCATGCGGTCGATCTCCCCGACGTACCAGCGCACGCCGTCCAGGCAGCGGTCCACGTCGGCGCAGGCCGTCTTCCAGGGCTTGCCGATCTCCCACACCAGCAGCAGCGCCAGCAGGTCGCGGTGGGCGGCCATCGCCTCGACCGCCGCCGAGACGCGGGCCTTGCGCTCGGCCAGCGGCTGGTGGCGCCATTGGCGGTGCTCGGCCTCGGCCCCCGCGACGGCGCGGGCGGCGCCCGAACGGTCCAGGCGGGGCGGGGCGGCGATGACCGTGCCGTCGACGGGCGAGAAGACCGTGGTGTCGGGGCGGCCGTCGCGGTGCCAGAAACCGCCCCAGTGGTTGAGCACCCGGTCGTCGTGGAACGCCTCCGGCGCCGCCGTACAGCATCTGTCGTACGTGTCCTGCCAGGCTGTGCCCGGTTTGATCCGCATCTGGCCTCCTCAGTCCGACCAGTCGACGGTGACGAGCTCGGGCAGCGGCTCGAACTCTTTGATCGCGTCGAGCGACGGGCCCATGGCCGCGTTCGCCTCGCGCTCGACCATGACTTCCACCAGCACCGGCAGCCGCTCGCGGGCGGCCTCTTCGGTGGCCCAGGCCAGCGCATCGCGCAGGTCGCCGGGCAGTTCCACGCGGCGGGCCGGGCAGCCGAACGACTCCATGGCCTTGACGTGGTCGATGCCGCCTTCGCCGTAGTGGAGGTCGACGGCGTAGTTCATGCCGTAGGGGATCTCCGCCTGCCTGATCAGCCCGAGGTACTCGTTGTTGATCATCACGATGACGAACGGGATCCGATACTGCGCCGCCACCGCGACCTCCTCCATCAGGAACTGGAAGGAGTAGTCGCCGACCACCGCCACGACCTGGCGTTCGGGGTGGGCGCACTTGACGCCCATGGCCGCGGGCACCTCCCAGCCGAGCGGCCCGGCCTGGCCGCACACCAGGTAGCGCCTGGGCAGGTAGGTGGTCTGGAACTGGCCCGACCAGATCTGGTAGAGCCCGATCGCGGTGACGAAGGTGGTGTCCCGGGGATAGAACGCGTTGAGCTCCCTGAACACGCGGGGCGGCTTGATCGGCACGTCGTCGAAGTCGTCGCGGCGCGCCATCGTGCGGCGCAGCTCGCCGACCCTGCGCACCCACTTGCCGGGTGCCCGGGCGGTGGTACGGCTGCGCGCCTCGGTCACCATCTCAGCCAATACGGGCCGGGCATGGCCGAACACCCCTAAGTCCGGCTCGAAGACCCTGCCGAACTGCGTGGGCTCGATGTCGACGTGGATGAAGCGCCGGCCCTTGCGGTAGACGTCGAGGTCGCCGGTGTGCCGGTCGCCGAAGCGGGCGCCGACGGCCAGCACGAGGTCGCTTTCGAGGAAGGCCGCGTTGCCCCACCGGGTCTGCGTCTGAATGCCGGCCATCCCGGCGAACAGCGGGTGGTCCTCGGGGAAGGCCCCCTTGCCCATGAGCGTGACCTGGACCGGAACCTGGAGGTGTTCGGCCAGCGCGCGCAGCTCGTCGGCGGCCTCGGCGACGATGACGCCGCCGCCGGCCAGGATGATCGGCCTCCTGGCTTCACCCAGCAGGTCCACGGCCCGGCGCACGGCGGCGGGCAGCGGCTTCGGCGCCTCCACGGGCAGCGGCGCGTCCACCGAGCGGTCGTAGCGGCAGGTGCCGCGCTGCACGTCGATCGGCAGGTCGATGAGCACCGGCCCCGGCCGCCCGGAGCGCGCGATGCGGAAAGCCTCGCGGAAGACCCAGGGCGCCTGGGCGGGTTCCTTGAGCTGTACCGCCCACTTGGTGACCGGCCGGGCGATCTCCACGATGTCCACCGCCTGGAACGCCTCCTGGTGCAGCTTGGAGGTGGCCGCCTGCCCGGTGACGCAGATGATCGGGACGGAGTCGGCCATCGCGGTGTAGAGACCGGTGATCATGTTGGTGCCGGCGGGTCCCGAGGTGCCGACGCAGACGCCGACGTTGCCCGTCACCCTGGCCCACCCGTCGGCGGCGTGGGTGCCGCCCTCCTCGTGCCGCACGGTGACGTGCCGGATCGAGCTGTGCCGGAGCGCCGCGTACAACGGCAGGATCGCGGCGCCCGGAATGCCGAAGACGGTGTCCACGCCCTCGGATTCCAGCACCGCGACAACCGCCTCCATACAGGGCATCCTCGTCATGAATTGAGCCTTTCGATCACCTTGAGCAGGGCGGAGTGGTCGAGCGAGCCGTGTCCCTGGGCGCGGGCGGCGGCCACGAGCTGGGCCACCTGGCCGGTGAGCGGCAGCGCCACCCCGGCCTCGCGGGCGGCGGCGAGGGCGATGCCCATGTCCTTGTGGTGCAGGTCGATGCGGAAGCCAGGGACGAACTCCCGGACGATCATGCTCGTGCGCTTGAGGTCGAGGACGCGCGATCCGGCCAGACCGCCCGCGAGCACGTCCAGCCCCTTGCCCGGATCCACGCCGGACGCCTCCAGCAGCACGATCGCCTCGGCCACCAGGCCGTAGATCCCGCCGACGACGAGCTGGTTGGCCGCCTTGACCGTCTGCCCGGCCCCCGCGGGGCCGACGTGCACGATCGTCTTGCCGAGCACGCGGAAGACGGGCAGCGCCGCCGCGAAGTCCGCCTCCGCGCCACCGGCCATGATCGACAGCGTGCCGTCGATCGCGCCCCGCTCGCCGCCGCTGACCGGCGCGTCCAGCGTCCGCACGCCCAGCCCCGCCGCCCAGCGGGCGGTCTCGGGGCGGATCGTGCTCATGTCCGCCCACAGCAGCCCCGGCCGGCCGTGCGCGGCGATCTCCGGCGCGACCTCCTCCACCTGGGGCGAGTCGGGCAGCATGGTGACCACCAGGTCGGCCTCGGCCACCGCCGCCCCGGCGCCGGTGGCGGTCTTCCCGTCGAACGACTCCATGCGGGCCGGGCTCACGTCATAGGCGGTCACGACATATCCGGCTTTGGTGAGGTTGGTGGCCATCGGCAGGCCCATGATGCCGAGACCGACGAAGGCGACGTTCACGATGTCCTCCAGGTCCTCCAGGTCCTCCAGGTCCTCCAGGTCCTCCAGGCGCCCGGGCCGGTGCCGTACAGGGCAGGGCGCGGCCCGCTCATGCGGACCTCAGCGCCGCGCGCATGAGCCGCGCGGTCTCCGAGGGGGTGCGCCCGACGCGGACCCCGGCCGCCTCCAGCGCCTCCTTCTTGGCCTGGGCGGTGCCCGAGGAGCCGGAGACGATCGCGCCCGCGTGACCCATCGTCTTGCCCTCCGGGGCGGTGAACCCGGCGACGTAGGCGATGACCGGTTTGGTGATGTGCGCGGTGATGTGGGCGGCGGCGCGTTCCTCGGCGTCACCGCCGATCTCACCGATCATCACGATCGCGTCGGTGCCCGGGTCCTCCTGGAACGCCTGAAGGCAGTCGATGTGGGTGGTGCCGACGACCGGGTCGCCCCCGATGCCCACGGCGGTGGAGAAGCCGAGGTCGCGCAGCTCGTACATGAGCTGGTAGGTGAGCGTGCCGGACTTGGAGACCAGGCCGATGCGCCCGGCGCCGGTGATGTCGGCCGGGATGATGCCGGCCGACGACTGGCCGGGGCTGATCAGGCCGGGGCAGTTCGGGCCGACGATCCGGGTGCGTCCACCGGCGGCCAGGGCGCGGAAGCGGATCGTGTCGTGCACCGGCACGCCCTCGGTGATCACCACGCAGAGCGGGATCCCGGCGGTCACCGCCTCCTCCACGGCCGCGGCGGTGAAGCGCGGCGGCACGAACAGCACCGACACGTCGGCGCCCGTCTCCTGCGCCGCCTCGGCCACCGAGCCGAAGACCGGGACCGTGCGCTCGCCGAAGTCCACCGACCGGCCGCCCTTGCCCGGGGTCACCCCGGCCACCACGTCGGTGCCCGCGGCCAGCATGCGCGCGGTGTGCCGGGCGCCCTCGGACCCGGTCATGCCCTGGACCAGCACGCGGCTGTCCTTGGTCAGGAAGATCGCCATCACGCACCTGCCGCGAGTCTGGCCGCCAGCTCGGCGGCGCCGTCCATGGTGGGAATCTGGCGCACCGCCGGGTGCCGGGCGTCGCTGAGGATGCGCCGGCCGACCTCGGCGTTGTTGCCGTCGAGCCGGACCACGATGGGCCTGGCTCGGCCCCGCTCGCCCAGCAGTTCCAGCGCGGTGACGATGCCCGTGGCCACCGCGTCGCAGGTGGTGATGCCGCCGAAGACGTTGACCAGCACCGAGCGCACGTCCGGGTCCGACAGGATGATCTCCAGCCCGTCGGCCATCACCCGGGCACTGGCCCCGCCGCCGATGTCCAGGAAGTTGGCCGGATCGGCCCCCGCCGCCGCCACCACGTCGAGCGTGCTCATGACCAGCCCCGCGCCGTTGCCGATCACCCCGACGCTGCCGTTCAGCTTGACGTAGTTGAGTCCCTTCGCCCGGGCCCGGTCCTCCAGGCTGCCGGTGAGCTCGGCGGGCTCGCGTTCGTGGCGGAAGGCGGCGTTGCCGTCCAGGGTCACCTTGCCGTCCAGGGCCACGATGCGCTGGTCGGTGGTGCAGATGAGCGGGTTCACCTCCACGAGTAGGGCGTCCTCGCCGACCATGAGGTCCCACATCCGCTCCAGCACCTCGGCCGCCGCCGCGGGCAGGCCCGCCTTGGCCGCGAGTTCCTCGCCGTCCACGCCCCGGACCGGATCGACCGGCATCCTGACCAGCGCGCCCGGATCGCGCGCGGCCAGTTCCTCGATCTCCATGCCGCCCTGCGCCGAGACCATCGCGAGGAACGAGCCCGACGCCCGGTCGACGAGGAAGGCGGCGTAGTACTCCTCGAACGGCACCGTCGCCGCCTCCACCAGCACCGCGTGCGCGACGTGCCCCTTGATCTCCATCCCGAGGACGCGGGCGGCCTCCTCCTCGGCGGCGACGGGCCCCGGCGCGGGCCTGATGCCGCCGGCCTTGCCTCTGCCGCCCGTCTTGACCTGCGCCTTGATCACGACCGGAGTGCCCAGTTCGTCGGCGATCACACGGGCTTCCTCCGGAGAACGGGCCACGTCTCCCATGGGGACGGGGATGCCGTGGCGCCCGAAGAGTTCCTTCGCCTGGTACTCGAAAAGGTCCATGCGAGCCTCCTTTGTAGACGGTATACCGTATGGGGTAAACTCCGTCTAGGGCTCGACAGAGAGCCGATCGTGTGGATATTCCATACAGTATGGAGAATGCAATCCAAGACTGGCGAGGCCGCGCCTACCGCGTGGGCCCCGTCCCCTCCGACCGCCCCCGCATGTTCTGGCTGGCCTGGGCGTCCATGGCGGCCATCGCACCCCTCCAGTACGGCTACGCCGCCCTCCTGACCCGCGACCGGGCCATGCTCGTCCCGCTCGCCGCCTGGATCGTCTGCCAGGCGGCCGGCGCCCTCGTCCGGGGCAACCCCCGCGCCTCGCTGGGCGCCGGCGCCGCCCTCACCTCGACCGGCCTGGCCGCCCTCTGGTACGGCCCGGCCTGGCTGCCCCTGTCCCTCTACGCGGTCCTCGGCGGCCTGGGAGCCGGGCTGGTCTACCGGGCGTGCGGCGACGTGGTCGCCGCCTGGCACCCGGAACGCCCGGCCACCCGGGTCGGCCTGGCGACCGGCGCGTTCGGGTACGGGGCGCTGCCGGTGCTCGCCTGGGCCGGGCTGTTCCCCGCCGCGCTCCCCTGGGCCTGGCCGGCCTGGGCGGCCGTGGCCGCGGCGGTGATCGGCGCCGCCGCCCTCCGCCTGCGCATGCCGCCGCCGCTGTGGTGGCCGGACACCGTGGACCCGCGGGCCCACGCCCTCGATGCCGCGGTGCTCCGCCGTACCCCTGGGGCCGTGCGCGACTTCTCCCTGGCCCAGGCGCTGAAGACGCGGGAACTGCCGGTGCTGGCGGCCATCCTGGTGTGCGCCGGCGCGGTCTCCATCGCCGACGTGGTCATCGTGGCCGCGCTGGCCGGCGGCGCCGCGGGAGCCGGAGTCCTGGCGCTGCTGGTCGGCCTCAACGGCGCGGGCCGGGCGGTGGCGATGCGCTGCTCAGAACGGCTGGGCAGAAAGGCCGTCCTCGCCGTCGTCCTCGCGCTGCTGACCCTGGGCCAGCTTCTCCTGGCCGGCTTCGCGGCCACCGGCGCCCCGCTCGCCCTCTGGACCGGCGCGCTGTTCGCCGGACTGGGCGGCGGCGCCTTCTACCCCCTGCTCGCCAGCCTCGTCCGCGACCTGTTCGGCGCCGCCGGGACCGGCAGGATCCACGCGGTCGTCTACAGCGCCAAAGCCGCCGCGGGCCTGCTGGCCGTGGCACTGGCCTGGCTCGCCCTCACGCCCCCTGAGCCGTTCTCCGGAAGGACGGCCCTCGCCCTGCTCATCGCCGCGGCCCTCGCCGCGCTGCCGGCCGTCGCCGCCACGCGCTTGCGCGCACCCGGTCTGCCAGCGACGATCCCCGTGTGATGAGGCTCACCGGCCGGGAAGGAACCACAAACTGTATGCTGTAGGCAGTCGACGACAAACTGTAAAGTGGAGCCGCGAACATGTTGCTGTCGGATCAGGCCGGCCAGGCGGCGGCCAAGATTCCCCGCCCCGCGACACTCCGCGAGAGCGTGATCGAGGCCATCCAGGAGCTCATCGTCTCCGGCCAGCTCAAACCCGGCCAGCACCTGGTCGAAAGCGAGCTGGCCGAACTGCTCGGCGTCTCCAGGCAACCGGTCCGCGAAGCGCTCCAGCAGCTCAGCGGTGAAGGCTGGGTCGACCTGTTCCCCGGCCAGGGCGCCTTCGTCCACGTGCCGACGCTGGAGGAGGCCGACCAGCTGCTGGCCGTACGCACACTCCTCGAAGCCGAGTCGGCGCGGCTGGCCGCGCTTCACGCCGGCGAGGACGGCGTGAAGCGGCTGCGCGCCCTGTGCGCCCGGGGCGTCGCCGCGGTCCAGTCCGACGACGTGGACGCCGCGGTCGCCACCAACTCCGAGCTCCACGCCCTGGTGACCGCCCTGTCGGGCAACAAGGTGCTGGCCGAGCTCGCCGCGCAGGTGGCGCGGCGGGTGCGCTGGTACCACACGCCCGTCGCCCGGCAGCGCGGCATGGCGTCCTGGGAGGAGCACACCGCGCTCATCGACGCGATCGAGGCCCGCGACGAGGAGCGCGCCGCCCGCATCATGCGCGAGCACACCGAGCACACCCGCGCCTCCTACCTCGACTCACGCGCCGGCGAGCCGGTCGAGCCCGCCCCCAAGCCGGTACGGCGGCGCCGCCGCGCCAGTTGACCCGGCGTTCACCGGCGGATGCATGCCGCGAAACACCTCGGGCAGAGGACGAACGCACGTTGGGAGGTGACTTGACCATGAAAGCGTTGCTGAGCTTTCTCCGCGGTGATCCCCTGGGCGGCCCCGGCGACGGCCGCGCCCTGGGCATCGGCCTGACCGCCGCCCTCCGCAAGCAGTACTCGGCCGAAGCCGCCGACCACTACCTGGAGCTGTGGGCGGACGAAGTTATCCACAAGTCTCCGCGCGCCTAGTTCACCATCCGTTACCATGGGTCTATGCCGTATCTAGATGAACGCATGGACCGCGTCGAGACCGACATCAGGGAGACAAGAAGCGACATCTCCGGCCTTAGGGCCGACATGACGACCGTCAAGAAGGACATCGTCGTACTCAAGGCCGACATGACAACCGTCAAGAAGGACATCGTCGTACTCAAGGCCGACATGACAACCGTCAAGAAGGACATCGTCGTACTCAAGGCCGACATGACAACCGTCAAGTACGACATCATCGAGATGAAGGCCGACATCGTTGAGATGAAGGCCGACATCGTCGTGATGAAGGAAGACATCGTCGTACTCAAGCGCTCCGTCGGCAACATGGAGAAGACGGTCGCCGTCATCAGGGACGACCAAGCCGAGATGAAGGCCAGCCTCATCCAGATCGGCCACACTCTGGCCAAGCTCGTGGCCAAGTCCGAAGGCGTGTAGCCGCGGGGCGGACACGGCCGCACCCGCACCGCGGCCGGTGTCACTGCTCCGCAGGTTCCTCGTCCCGGGCGGCACGGGACGACTTCAGCAGACTGAGCACGGTGGTGACGGCGAGGGTGCCGATGATGACCCCGAGCGAGACCAGGATCGGGATCTCCGGCGCCCAGGACACCCCGTCGTTGTGCAGCGCCTCCAGGATCAGTTTGACCCCGATGAACGCCAGCACGACCGAGAGCCCCTTGCTCAGGTAGACCAGGCGGTCCAGCAGTCCCCCGATGAGGAAGAACAGCTGCCGCAGCCCCATGAGCGCGAAGGCGTTCGCGGTGAACACCAGGTACGGCTCCTTGGTCAGCCCGAAGATGGCCGGGATGGAGTCCAGGGCGAACAGCAGGTCGGTGGTGCCGATGGCGACCATGACGATGAGCATCGGGGTCACCATGCGGCGGCCCTGATGCACGGTCAGGCGGGCGCCGTGGTAGGCGTCGGTGGCAGGCAGCACGCGGCGCACGGCGCGCAGCGCGATGTTCTCCGAGAACTCTGCCTCCTCTTCCTCGTGCCCGATCAGCTTCCACGCGGTGTAGACGAGGAAGGCGCCGAAGACGTAGAAGAGCCAGTCGAAGCGGGTCACCGCCTCGGCCCCTGCCGCGATGAAGGCGCCGCGCATGAGCAGCGCCAGCACGATGCCGATGAGCAGCACCTTCTGCCGGTACTGCCGCGGCACCTGGAAGCGGCTCATGATCAGCAGGAAGACGAAGAGGTTGTCCACGCTGAGGGAGTACTCGGTGATCCAGCCGGCGAAGAACTCCCCGCCGCGGCCGGGTCCCGTGAACGCCAGCAGGCCGATGCCGAACACCACGGCCAGGGCCACGTAGAAGGAGACCCAGCCGACGCACTCCCGGAAGGAGGGTTCGCGGGGGTTGCGGGCGACGAGGTAGAAGTCGAGGGCGAGGATGAGGCCGAAGCCGCCGATCGTGGCCAGCCAGACCCACGTGGGCAGGTTCATCTTCTCCTCACGGTCAGGCGTTCGTGCAGCCACACGAAGCCGATGGCGAATCCGACGCTCACCATCGCCTGGTAGCCGAGGAAGGTGAGCACGCCGTCACGCATCCCCGCCCCGGCCAGGCTCTCCTGCAGGAGCCGGGACAGCGGGAAGGCGACCATCCAGAACAACGCGACGGGCGCGAAGGCTCCGGGTTTGAACGGCGGGCGGTCACGCAGCAGGCCGTACGCCCCTCCGAAGAGGGCGAGGGGTACGGCCAGCGCGAGGGCGGACAGCGCGGCCCGTCCGGCGGGCTGCCCTGCGAGCAGGGTCAGCCCACCGGCGGCGAGCCCGGCGACCGCTCCGATGGCCGCCCCGGGCAGGGCGGGTTCGAGGCTGTGCCGGATCGCCATCAGCCCACGACCACGCCGTAGGCGAACAGGCTGTAGAACAGCATGCCGAGGTAGAACACCGCGCCGAAGCCGATGATCACGTTGCTCCACCACCTGGGCCGGATCGGCTTGGGCAGCATGCGGTTGTTGACCAGGAGCAGCGTGACGCAGTAGGCGCCCATGGCGAAGGTGGACAGGAACGCCAGCGTGTCCAGGATCCCGCTGGGCCCGTCGGCGGGTCCGAAGAGCAGGATCAGGATGCCGAAGATGATCACGCCCCAGAGGAACCCGGCGTACAGGTGCGACATCTTCCGCTTCTTCGCCCCGGGGACGAAGTTGTAGGTCATGTCGGCCTGCCCGCGCGAGAACGAGTCGAACAGCCCGAGCGTGGCGTTGAGGCCGATCAGCGCGATGAAGCCGAGGAAGACCACCCCGAGCACCGAGCTGCCCGCCGAGGAGACGGCGTCCGACATGGCGGTGAGCGCAACCTCGCGGTCGTCGCCGGAGATGATCGTGCGCACGCCCGGGTTCTGCCGCACCGCGGCCTGGGCGATGACCGTGAAGGAGATGGTGACCAGCATGGTCACGCCCCAGAACAGCAGCAGCGCGTCGAAGGTGACCCAGCGCCGCCAGCCCTTCCACTTGGCCATCTCGGCCGGGTCGTCGGTGTCGAACATGAAGCCGCGCGAGGGCATGGCCTCTTCTTCGCCGGCGTGCCGCAGGCCGCGGATGCGCGGGATGTGCGCGCCCATGCCGGCTCCGGAGTCGCGCAGATGCAGCGTGTACCACATCTGCTGCATCCCGGACGGCCCGGCGAACGCGCAGGCCCCGACGATGACGGGGAACCAGGCGGCCGACAGCGCCTCGGGCGGCAGGTAGCCGAAGGAGAACATGCCGCTGATGGTGGAGACCACGTCGCCCCAGGAGCCGACCATGGCAGCGACCACCGCGGTGCCCACGACCAGTGCCCCGATCAGCAGCGACAGCACGTTCTCCAGCACGTTGTAGATGACCTTGGCCAGCGAGAAGACCACGCCGACCAGGATCAGCCCGATGACCGCGGTGAGGACCCACGGGATGCCGGTGATCTCCTCGAAGGCCGCCGCGCCCGCGGACAGGTGTCCCGGCCAGATGTAGACGGCGATGGCGACCACGAAGAAGAACCACATGATCGGCTTGAACACCCGGGCCGCGCCGGAGAAGATGCTCTCCCCCGTGGCCATGGCGTAGCGGGCCATCTCCAGCATGACCACGGCCTGCAGGGTGACGCCGATGAGGAACAACCACCTGATCTCCGGCCCGAACAGCAGCACGAGCCTGGGCCACATGTACGACTCGCCCATTCCCACGCCCAGGGCGACCAGGAAGACGGTCGGTCCGAGAATGTGCACCGACGGGGGCGCGTCGGGCAGTTTCCTGATGGGCATCGGCTCCAGCCGGCCCGCTTTCCATACGCGTTCGTCCTCGACCGGTGGCGCCGTAGCCGCCGGTGGTTTGGATGTGTCCACCTACGGACCTCCTGGGGGGTTGGTGAGTTCTCGTGCGCTGCCCCGATGTGCCCCCTCGCCCGCTGCGTTCGGCTCTAACGCAGCAGCCCTGCAGCCCTGGCCCAGCGGTACTTGGCACCGAGGACGGCCACGGGCTTTTCCGTGGTGTAGGGATAGGCGATGACGCCGTGTTCGAACAGGTACTCGCTGGCCTCCTCGACCTCGGTGTCGCCGGCCAGGGACGCGACGACCGGCTTGACGTTGCCCTTGGCCCGCTCCTCGGCCACGACGCGGGCGATCAGCTCCGCGAAGACCATGGGCGGGGTCACGATCGTGTGCCAGTAGCCGAGGACGAGCGCGTGGATGCGTTCGTCGGACAGCCCGAGGCGGACCGTGTTCTCGTAGGTCGAGGGCGGTTCGCCCCCGGTGATGTCGATGGGGTTGCCCGCGGCGCCGAAGGGCGGGATGTAGGCGCGGAATGCCTCGTCGAGGTCGGGCGGGATCTCCATGAGCGTGAGCCCGGCGTCCACGCAGGCGTCGGACAGCAGCACGCCGGAGCCGCCCGCGCCGGTGATGATGACGACGTTCTCGCCCTGGGGCGCCGGCAGCAGGGGCAGCGCCCTGGCGTACTCGAGCATGTCGTTGAGGCCGGGCGCCCGCACGACTCCGGCCTGGCGCAGGATGTCGTCGTAGACCTTGTCGTCCCCGGCCAGGGCTCCGGTGTGCGAGCCGGCCGCCCGCGCGCCCATGGCGGTGCGCCCGGCTTTGAGGACGATGACCGGTTTGCGGCGGACGACCCGGCGCGCGGCCTCGACGAACCCGCGCCCGTCCTTGAGGTCCTCCAGGTGCATGGCGACCGCGCTGGTGTTGTCGTCCTGCTCGAAGAAGGTGAGCAGGTCGTCCTCGTCCACGTCGGCCTTGTTGCCGACGCCGACGATCGCCGAGACGCCCATTTTGGTGGTACGGCTGAAGCCCAGGATGGCCATGCCGATGCCGCCGCTCTGCGAGGTCAGCGCGACGCTGCCCTTGACGTCGTACGGCGTGCAGAACGTGGCGCAGAGGTTTTCCGGCGTGTAGTAGTAGCCGTAGATGTTGGGCCCGAGCATGCGCACGCCGTGCCGCCGGGCGATCTCCACGATCTCCCGCTGCCCGTCGGCGTTGCCGGTCTCGGCGAACCCGGAGGGGATCATGATCGCGCCGGCAACCCCCTTCTTGCCCGCCTCTTCCAGCGCCGGCGCCACGAACGCGGCGGGGATGGCGAAGACCGCCACGTCCACCTCGTAGGGCACGTCGGCGATGCTCTTGTAGGCGGGCAGCCCCATGATGTCGGCGGCCTTGGGGTTGATCGGGAAGATCCGCCCCTGGTAGCCGCCGTTGATGAGGTTGCGCATCACCGAGTTGCCGATCTTGCCCTGTTCGGCGGAGGCGCCGATGACGGCGATGGCCCGCGGCCTGAAGATGCGCGTCATCTGGGCGAGGATCTGCTCCCTGGGCAGGCGTTCGACGGGCGCGGGGGCCGCGCCGACGAGGATGCGCACGTCGGCGGCGACCGCGCCGGAGGCGGAGGCGAAGACGGGGTTCAGGTCGATCTCGACGATCTCGGGGTGGTCACCGACGAGTTCGCCGACCCGCTCGATGAGCCCGGCGAGAGCGGCGCGGTCGGCGGGTTCCGCCCCGCGCGCCCCACGCAGCACTTCCGCCGCTTGGATGTCGTCGAGCATCGTGAGCGCATCATCACCCGAAACCGGGGCGAGACGGAAGGTGACGTCCTTCAGCACTTCGACGAGGACACCGCCCAGGCCGAAGGCGACGATCTTGCCGAAGGTGGGGTCGGTGACCGCGCCGACGATGACCTCGTGGCCGCCGCCGACGAGCTGCTGCACCTGCACGCCGTCGATGCGGGCGGCCGGGTTGTGGGCGCGGGCGTTGGCCAGGATCGTCGCGTAGCCCGCGCGGACCTCCTCGGCGCTCTTGAGGCCGACGAGCACGCCGCCGGCGTCGGTCTTGTGCAGGATGTCCGGCGACACGATCTTCAGGACCACCGGCATCCCGATTTTTCGCGAAATATCCACCGCTTCGTCGGCCGAGCCGGCCAAGCCCTCGCCCGGCGTGGCGATGCCGTACGCCGCGCAGATCTGGCGGCCCTCGGGCGCGGTCAGGGCCGTGCGGCCCTCCGCCAGCGCCTTCTCGATGACTTCCCTGGGGGACATTCAGATGACTCCGTTCGTCTTAAGCTCGGCCAGCTCGCCCGCGCTCACCCCGAGCGCGCCGTAGATCTCCGCGTTGTGCTCGCCCAGCAGCGGCGGCGTGCGCACCTCGACCGGCGAGTCCGACAACTGCAGCGGGCTGCCCACGGTCACGAACTCGCCGCGTTCCGGGTGCGGCACCTTCACGACGATGCCCTCCTCGCGCAGGCTCTCGTCCTCGGCCAGCTCCCTGGTCGACAGGATCGGGCCGCACGGGACGTTCGCGGCGTTGAGCTGGTCGAGGACGGTCCACTTGTCGTGGCGGATCGTCCACTCCTCGATGAGCTGGAACATCTTGTCGAGCTTGGGCAACCGGGCCTCTGGCGTGGCCCACTCGGGGTCCTCGGCCAGCTCGGGGCGGCCGATGATCTTTGACAGCGGCGTCCAGCCGACCGGCTGGACGATCACGTAGATGTAGTCGTTGGGCCCGCCGGGCGCGCAGCGCACCGCCCAGCCGGGCTGGCCGCCGCCGCTGGCGTTGCCGCTGCGCGGCACCTCGTCGCCGAAGGTCCGGTTCGGGTACTCACGCAGCGGGCCGTGCGCCAGGCGCTGCTGGTCACGCAGCTTCACCCGGCACAGATTGAGTACGGCGTGCTGCATGGCCACCTGCACCCGCTGCCCCCGGCCGCTGCTCTCCCGCTGGTACAGGGCGGCCAGAATGCCCGCGACCGCGTGCACGCCGGTGCCCGAGTCGCCGATCTGCGCGCCGGTGGCCAGCGGCGGGCCCTCCTCGAAGCCCGTGGTGCTCATGGAGCCGCCCATGGCCTGGGCGATGACCTCGTACGCCTTGTAGGAGGCGTACTTGCCCGCCCCGAAGCCCTTGATCGAGGCGTAGATGAGGCGCGGGTTGAGCTCCTGGAGGCGTTCCCAGGTGAAGCCCATCCGGTCCACCGCGCCCGGGCCGAAGTTCTCGACCAGGATGTCGGCGTCCTTCACCAGCCCGGTGAACAGCTCCTTGCCCCGCTCGGACTTCATGTTCAGGGTGATGCTGCGCTTGTTGCAGTTGAGCATCGTGAAGTAGAGGCTGTCGACGCCGGGCGCGTCCCGCAGTTGCTGGCGGGTGATGTCGCCGGTGGGCGCCTCCAGCTTGACCACGTCGGCGCCGAGCCAGGCGAGCAGCTGGGTGGCCGAGGGCCCGGACTGGACGTGGGTCATGTCGAGGACGCGGACGCCTTCCAGTGCTGTCATCTGGGGCCTCACTTGTACATCGTCTGGTTCATGGTGCCGGGCGCGTAGACCTCGGGGTCGACCCACACGTTGATCAGGGAGGGCTTGCCCGACTCGCGCGCCCTCTGCAGGGCCGGGCCGATCTCCTCCGGGTCGCGGACCTCCTCGCCGTGACCGCCGAGCAGCTTGGCGAAGTCGCCGTAGCGGATGTCGCCCAGGGTGTTGCCGACCCGCCCCCTGGCCTCGCCGTACTTGACGGCCTGGCCGTACCTGATCTGGTTCATCGAGGAGTTGTTGCCGATGACGCCGATGAACGGCAGGTCGAAGCGGATCATCGTCTCGAAGTCCCAGCCGGTCAGCGAGAAGGCGCCGTCGCCGAACAGGCACAGGACCTCCTTGTCGCGGCGGGCCTGCTTGGCGGCCATCGCGAAGGCCATGCCGACGCCCAGCGTGCCGAGCGGGCCCGGGTCCATCCAGTGGCCGGGCGACTTCGGCTGGACGACCTGGCCGGAGAAGGTGACGATGTCGCCGCCGTCGCCGATGTAGATCGTGTCCTCGGTCAGGAACTCGTTGATCTCGTGGACGAGGCGGTACGGGTCGATGGGGTCGCTGCCGGACAGCTGCCTGGGCAGGCGCTTCTCGTACGCCTGGGTCTCGACCGCGCGCAGCTCGTCCATCCAGGCCTTGCGCTTGGCGACCGCGTCGTTGATCCGGCCGCCGGCGGCCTGGAGGGCGCCGGTGAGGATGAGCCCGGCGTCGCCGACGATGCCCAGGTCGACGTCGCGGTTCTTGCCGACGGTGCGGTAGTCGAGGTCGATCTGGACCACGGTGGCCGAGGGGCTGAGCCGCTTGCCGTACCCCATCCTGAAGTCGAACGGCGTGCCGACGATGATGATCAGGTCGGCCTCGGTGAAGGCGTACCTGCGGGAGAGCTGGAAGTGGTGCGGGTCGCCGGGCGGCAGGGTGCCGCGGCCGGAGCCGTTCATGTAGGCCGGGATGTTGAGCCCGCGCACGAAGTCGGTGGCCGCGTCGGTGGCGCGGCAGGTCCAGACCTGGCTGCCGAGCAGGATGCACGGCTTCTCGGCGTGGGCCAGCATGCCGGCCAGGCGCTCGATGGCCTCGGGGTCGCCCTGCTGGCGGGTGGAGGCGCGGTAGTTCTTGGGGATCCTGGCCTTCTCCAGCGGGATCTTGGCGTCGAGGACGTCCCGCGGGATCTCGAGGAACGACGGGCCCGGCGCGCCGTGGAAGCACTCGCGGAAGGCCATCGAGACGATGTCGGCCACGCGCTCCGTGCTGGGCACCGTCGCGGCGAACTTGGTGATCGGGGTCATCATGTCGACGTGCGGCAGGTCCTGCAGCGAGCCCATCTTGTGCTGGCTGAGCGCGCCCTGGCCGCCGATGAGGAGCATCGGGCTCTCGGCGCGGAAGGCGTTGGCCACGCCGGTGACCGCGTCGGTCGTGCCCGGTCCCGCGGTGACCACCGCGCAGCCCGGCTTGCCGGTGACGCGCGCATAGCCGTCGGCGGCGTGCGCGGCCACCTGTTCGTGGCGGACGTCGATGACCTCGATGCCCTCGTCGACGCAGCCATCGTAGATGTCGATGATGTGCCCGCCGCAGAGCGTGTAGATCACGTCCACGCCTTCTGCCTTGAGCGCCTTCGCTACCAGATGACCGCCAGAGATCGTTTCGGACATCCTCTATCCTTTCCGGCGACTGTCTCCCGCATACTGCATACCGTATGACGCCATGGTTACCCTCTCCCGATCGGCCTGTCCAGACCTCTACGGCAACTCGATCAACTCCACCTGACCGCCCTCCCACCCCGGAGGCACCACCGCCAGCGCCTCGGCCAGGGCCGCGCCCCACAACGACCCGGGCCGGTCATGACCCACCGGAACCGCCCCGTTCTCCCCCCTGCGGACCGGAACCAGGCGGGTGTCACGCGGATGCGCCCGGACCTTCCCCGCCAGCGCGCTCATCTCGCCCCTGCGCGGTCCGCCCAGGATCGGGACGAGCAGCGTCATGGCCGCCCCGAGCGCGGCGAACGGGTTGCCGGGCAGGCCGACGAGCAAGGCCCCGCTCGCGAGCCTGGCCAGGATCTGCGGGTGTCCAGGACGTACGGCCACGCCGTCGATCAGCACCTCCGCATCGCCGAGAACGGCCCGCAGGTGGTCGGCCGGACCCTTCGAGGAGGCCCCGCAGACCACCACGACATCGGCGGGCCGCGCCGGAGCGGCCGGGCCGGAACCGGGCGCGGTCCCGGCGAGGGCCGCGCGCAGCGCCTCGGCTCCGTCCGGCAGCCGGAGGTTCCCGGTCACCCGGCCGCCCGCCCACGCGACCAGGCCGGGCAGCATGGGCCCGATGGCGTCCCGCACCCGCCCCGGCCCCGGCAACCCCTCGAAGACCACCTCGTCCCCGGTCACCAGGACGGACACCGCGGGCTTGGCCAGCACGCGCAGCCGATCGTGCCCCAGCCCCGCGGCCAGCCCGAGCACGGCAGGAGTGACCACGCTCCCCGCCCCGAGCACCACGGCCCCCGCGGGAACGTCCTCACCCCGGAACCGGACGTGCCGGCCCCGCTCGGCCACGCCCTTCACCCACCCGTCCGCCGCCTCGGCGACCTCGTACGGCAGCACCGACCAGGTCCCCTCCGGCACCGGCGCCCCGGTGGCGATCTCCGCCGCCTCCCCGCCGGACAACGCCGGGCCGGGCGCGCCCCCGGCCAGCACCCGGCCGGTCACCCGCCAGGGCGGCGGGCCGCAGACCGCGTAGCCGTCCATGGCCGACACGTCCGCCCCGGGCACCGGGACCAGGGCCCGGAGGGGCTCGGCGAGGCGGCAGCCGTACGCCTCGGACAGCGGGACGTCGGCGGGGGCGGGGGCATGGGCGAGCGCGGCGGCGAGGTCGCGCGCCCGCTCCCAGGACAACGTCGTCATCGGGCGACTCCTTGACCGCATTTTTTCCATACTGTATACCGAATGCACAACGGGCCGCGATGAGCGGCTCGTCGCATGTGGCGGCCACTGCGGCCTACGGACCAACCGTATCCAGCGGTGCCGCGCATCATCCGACGCGAGAACGGAGCGCAGCATGAAGGTCGCTGTTCTTGGCGCCGGCGCCATCGGCGCATACGTGGGAGCCGCCCTGCACAGGGCGGGAGCCGAGGTGCATCTGATCGCGAGAGGCGAGCACCTGGCGGCCATCCGCCGCGAGGGTGTCCGGGTGCTCAGCCCCCGGGGCGACTTCGTCGCCCACCCCCATGCCACCGACGACCCGACCCACGTCGGGCCGGTGGACCACGTCTTCCTGGGCCTCAAGGCGAACCACTACGCCGCCGCGGGCCCGATGGTCAAGCCGTTGCTGCACGAGGCCACAAGCATCATCGCGGCGCAGAACGGCATCCCCTGGTGGTACTTCCACGGGCTCAGGGGCCCCTACGAGGGCCATCGCATCGAGAGCGTCGACCCGGACGGCGCCGTGACGGCGGCGCTGCCGCTGGAGCGGGCGATCGGCTGCGTCGTCTACGCCGCCACCGAGATCGAGGCACCGGGCGTCATCAGGCATCTGGAGGGCACCCGGTTCTCCATCGGCGAGCCGACCGGGGACCTCAGCGCGCGCTGCGCCTCCTTCAGCCGGGCCGCGGTCGAGGGCGGGCTGAAATGCCCGGTCGAGGCGGATCTGCGCAAAGACGTGTGGATCAAGCTCATGGGCAACATCGCCTTCAACCCCATCAGCGCCCTGGCCCGCGCCACCATGGCCGGGATCGCCCGCCACCAGGGCGCCCGGGAGCTGGTCGTGGCCATGATGCAGGAGACCGTCGAGGTGGCCTGGCGGGTCGGCTGCGACCCCGGGGTGTCGATCGAGCGGCGGCTGCGCGGGGCGGAGAAGGCGGGTGAGCACAAGACCTCCACCTTGCAGGACCTGGAGAGGGGCCGCCCGCTGGAGCTCGACGTGCTGCTGGCCGCGGTGGTCGAGCTGGCCGACCTGACCGGCGCGCAGGTGCCGGTGCTGCGCGCGATCCACGCGGTGAGCGACCTGCTGAACGAGAACCTTGTTCGTACGGCCTAACGGGGCATACCGTAGGCGGTATACAGAATGGAGGGATCATGAGCTATGCCCGCCTGACCCATCCACTGGTGCGTGAGGACGGCGTGCTGCGCCAGGCCACCTGGGAGGAGGCGCTCGACCGCGCCGCCGAAGGGTTCCGGCGCAACATCGACCGGCACGGCCCCGACTCCTTCGCCATGTTGTCGTGCGCCCGATCCACCAACGAGATGAACTACATAGGCCAGAAGTTCACCCGCGTCGTCGTGGGCACCAACAACGTGGACTCGTGCAACCGCACCTGCCACGCGCCCAGCGTCGCCGGGTTGTCCGCGGTGTTCGGCAGCGGCGGCGGAACCTCCTCCTACCAGGAGGTCGAGGACACCGATGTGATCATCATGTGGGGTTCCGCCGCCCGCAACGCCCACCCGATCTTCTTCCACCACGTGCTCAAGGGCATCCACAAGGGCGCCCGCATGTTCGCCGTGGACCCGCGGCGCACCGGCACCGCCGAGTGGGCCGACCGCTGGCTCGGCCTCAACGTGGGCACCGACATCCCACTCGCCCACGCCGTCGCCCGCGAGATCATCCACGCCGGGCTGCACAACCGGGCCTTCATCGACCGCGCCACCACCGGGTTCGAGGAGTTCGCCGCCTCGGTCGAGCCGTGGACGCTCACCGCGGCCGAGCAGGTGACGGGCGTCCCGGCGGAGGCGATCCGCGAACTGGCCCACGCCTACGCCCGCGCCGACCGGGCCCAGCTCTGCTGGACGCTCGGCATCACCGAGCACCACAACGCCACCGACAACGTGCGCGCCCTCATCAACCTGGCCCTGCTCACCGGTCACGTCGGCCGGTACGGTTCCGGCCTGTCGCCCCTGCGCGGCCAGAACAACGTGCAGGGCGGCGGTGACATGGGCGCCATCCCCAACCGGCTGCCCGGCTTCCAGGACATCCTCGACCCGTCGATCCGGACTTCCTTCGAAAAAGCATGGAATATCCGGATCCAGCCCCGCTATGGGCTCAACCTCACCCAGATGCTGGAGGCCATGGCCGAGGGCGAGGTCACCACCTGCTACCTCATCGGCGAGAACCCGGTGCAGTCCGAAGCCGACTCGCTGGCCTGCGTGAAACGCCTGTCCATGCTCGATCACCTCGTCGTGCAGGACATCTTCCTCACCAAGACCGCCCAGATGGCCGACGTCGTGCTGCCCGCCAGCGCCGCCTGGTGCGAGAGCGAGGGCACCTTCACCAACAGCGAGCGCCGCGTGCAACGCGTCCGCAAGGCACTCGACCCGCCGGGCGAGGCCCGCGACGACATCTGGATCCTGTGCGAGCTGGCCCGCCGGCTCGGCCACGACTGGGCCTACACCTCCGCCGAGCAGGTCTGGGACGAACTGCGCTCCGTCTCCCCCGCCCACCGCGGCATGAGCTACCAGCGCCTCACCGACCTGCAGGGCATCCAGTGGCCCTGCCCCTCCGAGGACTCCCTCGAACCGCCCTACCTGCACGCCCGCCTCTGGGAGACCGACCCGGTCCGGCGCGGCGAGCCCGCCCCCTTCGCCCTGCTGCGCCACTCACCGCCGGTGGACCTGCTCGACGAGGAGTACCCGCTGCGCCTGACCACCGGACGGCGGCTCGACTCCTACAACACCGGCGTGCAGTCCTCCGGCTTCGCCTCCCCGCTGCGCCGCGGCGAGACGATCGAGCTGTGCCCCGAGGACGCGCGGCGGCTCGGCGTCAGCGCCGGGGAGGAGGTCCGGATCACCTCCAGGCGCGGCTCCGTCGTCGCGCCCGTGTTCATCGACCCCGCCCTGCGGCCCGGGCTGGTCTTCATGACCATGCACTTCCCGGACGAGGTGGACACCAACGCGCTGACCATCGAGGCCACCTGCCCGATCGCGGGCACCGCCGAGTTCAAGGCGGCAGCCGTACGCGTCGAGAAGCTTGTGACGGTGGGCTGATGGACCTGCGCTTCCGCGACGCCCGCCCGACCGCCGAGGAGCGCGCCGCGGTGGACGCGCTCCTCGGCCCGCCCGCCACCGCCTGGGACGGCGGCGCCAGGACCGAGACCGGCCTGCGCTCCGCCGCCCGCGCCGAGCCCGCCCGCGACCTGCTCCTGCCCGCGCTGCACGCGGTCAACGACCGGGTCGGCTGGATCAGCGAGGGCGCCCTCGACTACATCTGCCGGCGCCTGACCGTGCCGCCGGCCGAGGCGTACGGGGTGGCGTCGTTCTACTCGCTGTTCTCCCTGTCGGAGCGGCCCGCCCGGGTGCTGCACGTCTGCACGGACCTCGCCTGCCAGGCTCGGGGCGCTTCCGAGGTACGGCGGGGCGTCGAGGAACGGCTCGGCCCGCCGGGCAGGGATTGGCAGGAGAGCCCCTGCCTGGGGCTGTGTGAGCGGGCTCCGGCGTGCCTGTCCCTGGAGGCCGGGGCTTCCGCGGACGCCGAGCCGGCCGTGGCCGCCGCCGTGCCTCAGGCGGGGCAGCCCGATCTGGTGCTGCTCCGGCGGATCGGGGTGGTGGATCCGGCCAGCCTGGACGACTACCGGGCGCAGGGTGGGTACCAGGCGTTGCGGCGGGCCTTCCAGCTCGGGCCGGCGGGGGTGATCCGGGAGGTCACCGAGGCGGGGCTGGTGGGCAGGGGCGGGGCGGCCTTCCCCACCGGGCGGAAGTGGGAGGCGACCGCGCGGCAGCCCGACCATCCGCACTACCTGGTGTGCAACGCCGACGAGAGCGAGCCGGGCACCTTCAAGGATCGCGTGATCATGGAGGGTGACCCTTATGCGCTGATCGAGGCGATGACGATCGCGGCTTACGCCAACGGGTGCGCCAAGGGCTATCTGTACATCCGGGGTGAATATCCCAGGGCTCGGGCGGCGCTGGAGAACGCCATGGCCACCGCCCGGTCGCGCGGGCTGCTCGGGGCGGACATCCTCGGGCAGGGGTTCGCCTTCGACATCGAGGTGCGGCGCGGGGCCGGGGCCTACATCTGCGGCGAGGAGACCGCGATCTTCAATTCCATCGAGGGGTACCGGGGCGAGCCGCGGACCAAGCCGCCGTTCCCGGTGGAGAAGGGGCTGTTCGGCAAGCCGACCGTGGTCAACAACGTGGAGACGCTGGTCAACGTGCTGCCCATCTTGGAGCGTGGGCCGGAGGCATATCGTGCGGCCGAGCCGAAGCTGTTCTGTGTGTCCGGAAATATCGTGAAACCGGGGGTCTACGAGCTGCCCTTCGGCGCCACGCTCCGCGACCTCCTCACGCTGGCCCAGCCGACCGGCGAGGTCCGGGCCGTCCTGCTCGGCGGAGCCGCCGGGGCCTTCGTGACCGACCCGGACATCCCGCTCACCTTCGAGGGCACCCGCGCGGCCGGGGCCACGCTCGGCTCCGGCGTCGTGCTCGTGCTCGACACCTCCGTGGACCTCAAGGCCATGCTGCTGCGCATCGCCGAGTTCTTCCGCGACGAGTCCTGCGGCCAGTGCGTGCCCTGCCGGGTCGGCACCGTCCGCCAGGAGGAGGCGCTGCACCGGCTGTCGCAGCGCGTGGACGCCTCCGACCTGCTGCTTCTGCGCGAGGTCGGCCAGACCATGCGCGACGCCTCCATCTGCGGCCTCGGGCAGACCGCCTGGAACGCCGTCGAATCGGCCATCGACCGGTTGGGAGTCTTCACGTGATCCCGTTGCAACCCCCGCGCCGCCTGATCGACGTCGAGGTGGACGGCTCCGCCGTACGCGTGCCTGAAGGCGCCACGATCCTGGACGCCTGCGAGACGGCCGGGAAGGACGTCCCCACCCTCTGCTACGGCGACACGCTGACCCCCAAGAACGCCTGCCGGGTCTGCGTGGTCGAGGTGGAGGGCGCCCGCACCCTCGCCCCCGCCTGCTCCCGCAAGGCGGAGGCGGGCATGAAGGTCTCCACCGCCACCGAGCGCTGTGTGAGCAGCCGCAAGGTGGTGCTGGAACTGCTGGCGTCCTCGGCGGACCTGTCCACGACGCCGCGGGCGAAGGAGTGGATGACGGAGTACGGCGCCGACCCGGCCAGGTTCGGCGAGGAGGCGGCCACCGTCGCGCAGCCCGCCAAGGTGGACAACGACCTGTACGTCCGCGACTACGGCAAATGCATCCTGTGCTACAAGTGCGTGGACGCTTGCGGCGAGCAGTGGCAGAACTCCTTCGCCATCAGCGTGGCAGGCCGCGGCTTCGACGCCGCCATCAGCACCGAATGGGACGCGCCCCTGACCGACTCGGCCTGCGTGTACTGCGGCAACTGCGTGGAGGTCTGCCCCACGGGCGCGCTGTCGTTCAAGACCGAGTTCGACATGCGGGCCGAGGGCACCTGGGACGAGTCCCGCCAGCAGGAGACCACCACGGTCTGCAGCTACTGCGGCGTCGGCTGCAACCTCACCCTGCACGTCCAGGACAACAAGATCGTCAAGGTGACGTCGCCGCACGACAACCCGGTGACGCACGGCAACCTGTGCGTGAAGGGCCGCTTCGGCTATGGCTACGTCTAAGGCGATCAAGCGGCGCATCCTCCGCGTGACGGAGACCGTACGCCGCACCACCGACTCCCTGGCCGCCGAGGAGCCCCTGGAGATCCGCCTGGACGGCGTCCCCCTGACGGTCACCATGCGCACCCCGGGCGACGACTTCGACCTGGCCGCCGGCTTCCTCGTCAGCGAAGGCGCCGTCACCCGCTCCGCGGACGTGGTCACGATCCGCTACTGCGCGGGCGCGGTGGCCGGCACGAACACCTACAACGTCCTGGACGTACGGCTCCCGCCCGGCATCCCACGCCCCGAACCGAGAAACTTCTCCACGACGTCGTCCTGCGGCGTGTGCGGAAAGGCGTCGCTGGAGGCGGTCCAGACAGTGGCCAGGTGGAGCCTGACGGCCGACGCCACGACCCTGTCCCGCGAAACGATCACCACCCTCCCGGCCCGCCTGAGATCCGCCCAGCGCGTCTTCGACCGCACCGGCGGCCTGCACGCGGCCGGCCTGTTCACGGCGGACGGCGACCCGCTGTGCGTCCGCGAGGACGTGGGCCGCCACAACGCCGTGGACAAGATCCTCGGCTGGGCCGTCCGCAACGACCGCCTGCCCCTGCGCGCCACCATCCTGATGGTGTCCGGCAGAGCCTCCTTCGAACTGGTCCAGAAGGCCGTCATGGCCGGCATCCCGGCCCTGGCCGCGGTGTCGGCCCCCTCCTCCCTGGCGGCGGACCTGGCCGCCGAGCAGGGAATGACGCTGATCGGCTTCCTGAGGGGCGAGTCGATGAACGTGTACACCGGAGAACACCGCCTGAACGTCACCCCGTCCACCGGTCTCGGCTCAGCCGGTGCGCGCTTCGCGGGGTGATGACGGGATGCCGTACGGCACCTGGTGCCCCCGGTGCCGGACGGCATCCCCCAAAGGCAAGGTCCTCCCTCCCGGGCGCGCTCCGCGCGAGGGGAGGTCGGGCTCCCCTCAGTGGGGGGCCAAGCCCCCCACGACCCCCAGCCGGGCGGCCTTCCGGCCTCCGGACCCCCGAGCGTTGCCCGCTTCCGAAGGGGTGGGGCTCATCCAAAGGCAACAAGTCCGAAGCCCTTGCCCTGGCAGAGTGAACGTAGGCGAGGACTTGTTCCCTTTGGGTGCGGAACTAGGTGGTGAAGACCGCCAAGTCGTCCCAGTGCACGGGCCAACGCCTTGTCATGCCGGGCAACTGGTCGGCGTCCGCGTCGAGTTCGAGCAATGCCAGGGTGCCGTGGCGGAGCACCATGACCACTGTCCCGTGGTGGCCGAGCAATGCGGGAGCATGACTGCGCGTGCGGGCTGGACTGTGCACCAGGTCGATGATCATGGCTCGGCTGCCGATACCGGGCTTAAAGTGTCCCATCGCACTGTCTTGAGGCGGCTGACACAAGGTCGCTGACCACCTCCGAGAGCGGGTGGGTCTTCCGCAGATCGGCGTAACGCAGGGCAACACGGCGAGCCGCACGGGTCGAGTCCGGGGCCGGGTGCCATGCGTAGACGGGACGATTTCGGCCTGAGTCCCAGGCCGTACACCACCAGAACCGCTCGCCGTCGCACCACACCACGAGGCCGACCCACACGGACACCAGGGCCAGCCCGAAGCCGGCGTGTACGTCGGCGAAGACGCCGTGCCTTGCGAGCGCCCGGCGCAGACTCTCGGCTGCGGTCAGAGGAAGCGGCGGTGCCAAGGTCTGACGTTCGGGCTTCATCATGGGTCCAGTCCATCGACCGCGGGGGTTCTCCGTAAGCGCGTGATCAGCGGGATCGGTGGGATCGCGTTCACACGCCGTGTGAATGCGATGCACCTGTAATCGATGCCTGAGGCAAGCGGCGTGTTCGAGCGGTCCTGACCTGCCTACACTCCGAATGGAGGCAGGCAGCCGGGCGCGGAGGGCCGACCAGTGGGTGAGCCGAACATCCTGTTGGACTCACTGCTCGCCGAGGCGGGGATCTCGCATGCGGGTCTCGCTGCACGGATCAACGCCGTGACGGCGACCGCACGCCGTCCCACCAGATATGACCACACGGCGGTAGCCCGTTGGATCAGGGACAACGCGATCCCCCGTGGAGACGTGCCGGAGCTCATTTGCGAGATCATCGGGCCGCGTGTAGGGCGTGTCCTGTCGCTCTCGGAGATCGGCATGGTCAGGCGGGGCACAGATTTCGGTGATGTCGAGCTGCCACAGGCGGTGGATCAGGCGGTCGCTCTCTGGCGGGGAGACCTCGGTAACAGGGTGTTCCTCGCGGGCGCCTCGATGATCGAAGGCCCCGCCGCGATCGCGCCCGTTTTCGAGTGGGAGAACCCGCCCCATGAGATCGACGTCTCTCGCCGAGGCGCGCGCCCGGTGACTCTGGACGACGTTCAGGCGCTTATGGCCACACGCCGTCGATATGAACAGATGTACCGCCGAGTGGGCGGAGTGCCGGTACGTCCTCGCGTCGTCGCCTTCCTCAACACGAGCGTGACGCCGCTGCTCAAGGGCGGCCGCGACGACGGGGTGGGCCGGGAACTGTTCCGCGCCGCCGGTGGCCTGGTCGCGCTCGCCGGTATCTGTGCCTACGACTCCGGCCGGCAGGCGCTCTCCCAGCGCTACCTCTTCCACGCCCTTCGCATGGCGAAGGCGTCCGGCAACCTCGCGTTCGGTGGCTACGTCGTGGCCCTGTTGGCCAACCAGGCGATGGCGCGAGCCAAGCACCGCTACGTGATCCAGTACTGCGAGACGGCCCTCCGAGGAGCGCGCGGGCACCTCAGCCCAGCGCTTGCGACAGACCTTCACACGCTCCAGGCGAAGGCGTTCGCCCGGCTGGGGGACAGGGCGAGCTGTCACGCGCACATGCGGAGTTCGGAGGCGACGGCTTCCCGGATACGCCACGCGGACGAACCTCCCGAGACCGAGTACGTCCAACCCGGGCTTCTGCAATGCCAGCACGCCGAGGCGCTGAGCAGCCTCGGAGACCTCCTGCCCGCCCAGGAGTACGCGGAGGAAGCGCTGCGCTCCGCCGACGACTGTCATCTCAGAGGCCAGGCGCACCGGCTCGCCACACTGGCACTCGTCCTGGCCGATCGCGGCGCGCTGGACCGAGCCGCCGCGACCGCCGAAACGATGCTGGATCGTGCGGAAGGCATGGAGTCCGACCGCATCGCCGGGCGGATCGGCACGGTGGCCACCGTTCTGCGCCCCTTCGACACACGACCTGTACGGGAGTTTCTGGCGCGTGCGCGGCATCAGCCAGGCGTCCCCTTGTAGCGTGGTGCCGAGATCAGGCATCCATACCGGGGGTTACGCCGCATGCGCTGGCAGGTCCACTCCGAAGAACCTCTGTACACCGACCGATGGCTGGATGTGCGGGTCGCGGACGTGGAGTTGCCCGACGGCAGGCACCTGGATCACCGCCTCATCCGCTCCGCGCCGGGGGCTGGAGCCGCCATCACCGATGGTCAGGGGCGGGTCCTGCTGATCTGGCGGCATCGGTTCATCACCGACACATGGGGCTGGGAGATCCCGATCGGCAAGGTCGAAGAAGGCGAGGAGCCAATCGCGGCAGCCGCGCGCGAGGCCGAGGAGGAAACCGGATGGCGGCCCGGGCCGCTGCGCCGGCTGATAGTCATCCAGCCGACGAGCGGCATCTCCGATTCCGTGCACCACATCTTCCGCGCCGACACCGCCACCCACGTGGGCCCGCCGACCGAAGCGTGGGAGGCCGAACGCATCGAGTGGGTTCCGATCGCCGACACCCGCCGGTTGATCGACAAGGGTGACATCGTCAGCGGCACGAGCCTGGCGGCATTGCTCTACCTCCTCACGGATGCCTGAGCCGACGTGCGGCGGCTATCCGCTGCCGGGCCACCTCGGCCCAGAAATGCTTCCCGAGGTGAAGTCCGCAGGGCGAAGACCGGGTCCGACGGGCGTTGCGGTAGAAAGGGCAGTTCTTGCCGCAACCCGAAAGGACTCCCCCCATGGTCTTCACCCAGGCCGAACGTGACTACCTCGCCGCGCAGCCCCTCGGCCGGCTCGCCACCGTCTCGCCCGGTGGGCAGGTGCAGAACAACCCGACCAACTTCTTCCTCGACGCCGAGGCGGGCACGATCGTCATCGGCGGGGGTGCGCTCGGCGGGACGAAGAAGTTCCGGAACGTGCAGCAGGGCAGCACGGTCGCGTTCGTCGTCGACGACCTGGCGTCGGCCGATCCGTGGACGCCCCGGGGCATCGAGATCCGGGGCAAGGCGGAGGCGCTGACCGATCATGAGCCGCCTGTGCCCGGTCTGTCCAGGCAGATCATCAGGATCACCCCCACCACGATCATCTCCTGGGGTCTGGACGGGCCGCGCGCCAGCCGTACGGTCTGAGTGCCGGGGGAGTCGGCCGCGCGCACAGGGGCGAGCCTGGCGATCCACGAGGCTCGGCGCCTGCGCGAGGTGCTTTGCCGTTAGTCATCCCGAGTGCGGCTAAACCTCCCCCACTGGGTTGATTTTGACAACCGTTTTCATTTTGCCGCATACTGACTCCCATGATGTCAGGACATGTCCGTGTTCGTGCCGCGGGTTTGCTCGCCGGT
Organism: Nonomuraea typhae; assembly: GCF_009760925.1. Classification (GTDB taxonomy): domain Bacteria; phylum Actinomycetota; class Actinomycetes; order Streptosporangiales; family Streptosporangiaceae; genus Nonomuraea; species Nonomuraea typhae. Next base: position 354,247 of record NZ_VRLV01000004.1, on the reverse strand, counting down.
GTCGGCCTCTTCGCGACCACCGCCTGCGGCTCCGGCACCGCGGCGAACAGCATCACCACCGCGCCTGGGGGACAACCCAGCGTGGTCACGGCCTTCTACCCGCTGCAGTGGCTGAGCGAGAAGGTCGGCGGTCCCGACATCAAGGTGTCCGTGCTGACCGCCCCCGGCGTGGAGCCCCACGACCTGGAGCTGGGCGCGCAGCAGATGGCCGACCTCGAGGACGCCACCCTGGCCGTCTACATCAAGGGCGTGCAGCCCGCCGTGGACGAGGCCCTGGAGCAGCGCTCCGACCAGGCGTTCGACGCCGCCACCGCGGTCAAGACCATCCCCCTGGGCGAACACGCCGAGGAGGACGGCCACGACCACGAGCACGCGGTCTCCTACGACCCGCACCTGTGGCTGGACCCGTCCAGGCTGGCCACGGTCGCGGGCAAGCTCGCTGAGCGCCTGGCCCAGGCGGACCCGGAGCACGCCCAGGCGTACCGGGACCGGGCGGCCAAGACCGCGGCCGAGCTCACCGCGCTCGACCAGGAGATGACCAAGGGCCTGACCAGCTGCACCAGCAAGACCATGGTGACCAGCCACGAGGCGTTCGGCTATCTGGCCGACAGGTACAAGCTCAAGCAGATCGGCATCACCCTCGACCCCGAGAGCGAGCCCTCCCCCGCCCGCATCGCCGAGGTGGCCAAGCTCGCCAACTCCGAGAAGGTCACCACGATCTTCACCGAGGCCCTGGTCAGCCCGAAGGTGGCCGAGGTGCTGGCGCAGGAGGTGGGGGCCAAGACCGCGGTGCTGGACCCGCTGGAGAGCAAGCCGGGCACGGGCGACTACCTTACGCAGATGCGGCACAACCTCAAGACCCTCCAGATAGCCCTGGGGTGCGCGTGAACACGGTCTTCCAGATGACCGGCGGCCGGGTGACACTCGACCGCCGGGCGATCCTCGACGGCGTCGACCTCACCGTCTGCGCGGGCGAGGTCGTCGCGATCATGGGAGCCAACGGGTCCGGGAAGTCCACGCTGGTGCGGGCGCTGCTCGGGCTCATCCCGCTGTCGGGCGGCCAGACTCTGGTGTACGGCGAGCCGCCGGCGAAGTTCCGCGACTGGCGGCGCATCGGCTACGTCCCCCAGCGGCTGGCCGTCGGCGGCGGCGTCCCGGCCACCGTGCGGGAGATCGTCGCCTCGGGCCGCATCGCCCGGCAGAGCCGGCTCCGCCGTACCAGCAAGGACGATCGCGCCGCGGTGACGCGCGCGCTGGCGGCGGTCGATCTCGGCGACCGGGCGGGCGATCCCGTGCAGTCGTTGTCCGGCGGGCAGCAGCAGCGGGTGCTCATCGCCCGCGCGCTGGCCGGTGAGCCGGACGTGTTCGTAATGGACGAGCCCACCGCGGGCGTCGACGCCGAGAGCCAGCAGCTACTGGCGGCCACGCTCGGCGGGCTCGTGCGCGACGGGCGGACCGTGGTGCTGGTCGCCCACGAGCTGGGCCCGCTGGAGCCGGTCATCACCCGTGGCGTGCTCGTGCGCGCCGGGCGGATCGAGCACGACGGGCGGCCGCCGCAGCCGGAGGGCGAGTGCGCCAGGCCCGGCCATCAGCATGTTCACCCCCACGCCGAGGAAGAGGACGTCGTCGGCGGCCCTCTGACCGATCTGCGAGTGAAACCGTGAGCGACCTTCTCCAACGGGAGTTCTTCCAGCTGGCCCTCATCGCGGCGCTGCTGGTGGGCCTGTGCGCGCCCGCCGTCGGCACGTTCATCGTGCAGCGCCGGCTGTCCCTGCTCGGTGACGGCATCGGGCACGTGGCGCTGACCGGGGTCGCGCTCGGGTTCCTGACCGGGACGGCGCCGGTGCTGACGGCCGTGGTCGTCTCCGTGCTGGGGGCGGTCGCCATCGAGCTCGTGCGGGCGCGCGGGCGCACCAGCGGGGACGTGGCGCTGGCGCTGCTGTTCTACGGGGGCATCGCCGGCGGCGTCATGCTCATGGGCATCGCGCCCGGCGGCAGCAACGCCAAGCTCAACTCCTACCTGTTCGGGGCGATCGCCAGCGTCACCCGCGAGGACATCTGGGTGATCGGCGGGCTCGCGGTCGCGGTGCTCGCGGTCGTGGCGATCTTCGGCAGGGAGCTGTTCGTGCTCTGCCAGGACGAGGAGGTGGCCAAGGCCAGCGGGCTGCCGGTGCGCTTCCTCAGCCTGATGATCGCCGTCACCGCGGCGCTGACCGTGGTCATCGCCATGCGGGTGGTGGGATTGTTGCTCGTCAGCGCGCTCATGGTGATCCCGGTGGCCACGAGCCAGCAGCTGACCAAGGGTTTCAAGGCCACGATGGGCCTGGCCACGTTGTTCGGGATGGTGGCGGCGGTCGGCGGACTGCTCCTGTCCAGCCTCTCGCCGAAGGTGCCGCCGGGCGCCTCGATCGTCCTTCTCGCGCTCAGCGGCTTCGTCCTGGCCCTCGGGGTGGGTAAATTCGTACGGCGAGGCCGACCACAGGAGTCAACATGACCATCAGGCGTGACGCCGTTCACGACACCCTGCGCCGCAGCGAGGGTTTCCGGAGCGCGCAGGACGTCTATGCCGAGATGCGCCAGGACGGCGCGAAGATCGGACTGACCACCGTCTACCGTGCGTTGCAGGCGCTGGCCGACGGCGGCAAGGTCGACGTGTTGCGTACCGACGACGGCGAGTCGGTCTACCGGGCCTGCGCCACCGACGATCACCATCACCATCTGGTCTGCCGCCGCTGCGGGCGCACGGTCGAGGTGGCCGGGCCCGCGGTGGAGCGCTGGGCCGAGGCCGTGGGCAGCGAGCACGGGTTCACCGAGATCACCCACACCGTCGAGGTGTTCGGCACGTGCGCCGGGTGCTCGACGCGTTAGCGGCTGAGCGCGGGTTCCGACGTCTCTTGCGCCGGGGCTGGTGAGCGGCCGCGGGAGCCGTACAGGACACCCAGGACGATCACCGCGCATCCGGCGAGCTGCAGCGTCGACGGCCGCTCCCCCAGCAGCAGCGCCGACAGCGCGACCGTCGTCATCGGCTGGATGAGCAGCAGCAGGGCGGTCAGCGCGGCGGGCTGGCGGGGCAGCGCCCAGGTGATGAGCGCCCACCCGAGCACCTGCGGCCCCAGCGCGAGCAGCAGCAGCCAGCCGTGCGCGGGCCAGCTCGGTGTCAGGTCGGCGCCGCCGAAGAGGGGGCTGAGCGCGGCCACGGTCAGGGTGGCCACGACGGTGACGTGGGCGAGGGGCAGCATCGCGTGCCGTCCGCCGGCCTTCATGAGCAGCAGGTACGCGGCGTAGGCGACGGAGGTGGCCATGCCGAAGACCGCGCCCAGCATCGGGTTCGCCCCGTAGGCGGCGGCGTCGAAGAGGCCGGAGATCAGCACGACGCCGCCGAAGACGATCGGCGTGGCGAGCATGAGGCGCGTGGACGGCCGCTCCCGGAAGATCGCCCAGGCGGCGAAGGCGACCAGGAACACCTGCAGGTTGCCCAGGACCGTGGCCAGGCCGCCGCCGACGAACTCGATCGCGTGGTGCCAGAACAGCAGGTCGAGGGCGAAGATGACGCCCGCCGCCCACGAGAAGTAGCGGATCTTGGCCGGCAGCGGGCCGAGCCTGCGGCGCTCGAACCAGGCCAGCAGCAGGATGGGCGGCACCGCGTAGGCGCACCGGAACAACGCCGACGTCGCCGGCGCTACACCGGACAGAACCACGAGCGGGGCGGAGGACGAGATGACCAGCGCGCCCACCACCGCGATCAGCACGATACGGCGCTGTGCACTCACCGAGACCCCCGATTGCCTGTTATAGAGATACGCTTCGTCCACGCTATGAGCAGGCGCAGACAGGAGTCAATATGCCGTTTGGCCATGACATGGTGCACTCGCTCGCCACTGTTGTCGAGCTGGTGAACACCTCGCCCTCGACCGGGGGCGACGACGGCCTGGCGGATCTGAACGATCTGCAGACCTTCGTCGAGGCGCGGCAGATCAGCGGCATCGGCGTCCTCACCCCGCGCGACCTCGGGCAGGTGCGGATGATCCGCGAGTCCTTCCACCGCGTCTTCCTCGCCACCGACCAGCCCACCGCCGTGCGGATGCTCAACACGATGCTGTCCGAGACCCGGATCACGCCCCGCCTGGCCGAACACGACGGGCACCCCCTGCACATGCACTACTTCGCCCAGGACGCCAGCCTCGCCGAACACGTCGCCGCCGACTGCGGCGTCGCGCTGGCCCACGTCATCGTCGAGGGCGAATGGGAACGGCTGCGCACCTGCTCGGCGCCCGACTGCGAACGCGTCTTCGTGGACGAGTCACGCAACCGCTCCCGCGTGTACTGCGACAGCCGAACCTGCGGCAACCGCATGCACGTGGCGGCCTACCGCGCCCGCCGCCGCGCCTGAGTCACCGCGCCACCTGGTTGGGTACGGCGCCGCCGTACCGGCGATCGCGCTTGGCGTAGACCTCGCACGCCTCCCACAGGTCGCGCCGGTCGAAGTCGGGCCACAGGCGGTTGAGGAAGACCATCTCGGCATAGGCCGACTGCCACAGCAGGAAGTTGGAGAACCGCTGCTCCCCCGACGACCGCACGAACAGGTCCACCTCCGGGATGTCCGGCTCGTCTAGGTAACGGGCGAAGACCTTCTCGCTGACCTTGCCCGGCCTGACCTTGCCCGCGGCGATGTCGGCGGCCAGCTTCACCGCGGCGTCCACGATCTCGGCCTGCCCGCCGTAGTTGACGCAGAACTGCAGCGTCAGCGTCCGGTTGCGCTCGGTCATCTCCTGCGCCGTCTCCAGCTCCGAGATGACGCTCTTCCACAGCCGCCCCGGCCGGCCCGCCCAGCGCACCCGCACGCCCATCGCGTTGAGCTCGTCACGCCGGCGCCGGATCACGTCCCGGTTGAAGCCCATGAGGAAGCGCACCTCGTCCGGCGAACGCTTCCAGTTCTCGGTCGAGAAGGCGTAGGCCGACAGATACGGGACACCCAGCTCGATCGCACCCTCGATCACGTCGAACAGCGAGGACTCGCCCGCCTTGTGCCCCTCGGTACGCGGCAGCCCGCGCTGCTTGGCCCAGCGGCCGTTGCCGTCCATGACGATCGCCACGTGCCGCGGCACCAGGTCACGCGGGATCGGCGGCGGCGTCACGCCGGACGGATGGGGGGAGGGCGGACGGACGTTCAAACCGGCTCTCTTTCTACGTGTCGGAGCGAGCGGATCCCGTGCTCCAGATGCCACTGCAGGTACGCGGCGACCAGGCCGCTGCACTCGCCGCGATGGCGCGGCTGCGACGCGTCGGCCGCCGCCCAGTCGCCCCGCAGCAGCGCCGTCATGAGCGCGATGGTCTCCAGCGCCGGTACGGCGGAGCCGGCCGGTTTGCAGCCCCCGCACACCACGCCACCGGCCACGATCGCGAAGGCCCTGATGGCCGGGGCGCGGCACTTGGCACACGCCTCCAGCGCGGGAGCGTACCCGGCCACCGCCAGCGAGCGCAGGAAATACGCGTCGAGCACCAGCCTGGCCTCGTGCTCGCCGTCGGCCAGCGTGCGCAACCCGCCCACCAGCAGCAGGAACTGGCGCAACGCCGGCTCCTTCTCGCCGTGGGTGAGCCGGTCGGCGGTCTCCAGCATCGCGCTGCCCGCGGTGTAGCGGGGATAGTCGGTCGCCAGCGCCTCGCCGTACGGCCTGATCGTCTCGGCCTGCGTGACGACGTCGAGCGAGCGTCCGACGTGCAGCTGAAGATCTACGTGAGTGAACGGCTCAAGGCGCGCCCCGAAGCGACTCGTCGTGCGCCGCACCCCCTTGGCCACCGCCCGGACCTTGCCCGTGCGCTTGGTGAGCACCGTGATGATGCGATCGGCCTCGCCCAGCTTCTGCGTGCGCAGGACCACGCCCTCGTCACGATAGAGACTCACCAGGACATCTTATTGGGACACACGGGTGGACCGGCTTTACCCAGGGCTCACTAGACTTTGACGTCTGTCCCCGCATTACCCGTTGTTCAACCCCCCGCAACTGCCTCGAAAGGGAGTCATGACCCGCGTGGTCCTGCTGGGCTCTTCGCCCGGCCCCGACACCGCTCCGACCGGCCTCCGGCTGGCCGCGCTGCCCGGCAACCCCACGGTTGGCGAGCGACTGCGCGGTCAGATCCTCTCCCTGGATCCGCAGCCGGCCACGATCGAGCCTCACGACGTGGCCGCCGCCCTGCGTGCCCTCGCCGACGTCGCAGAATCCGCAACGGACAACCTCTTCATCATCCCGGCCAACTCCGTCATCCACGACGAGCTGATCTACCAGATCACCAAGGCCAAGCGCGGCGCGATCGCGCTCATCGCCAAGGAGCCGCGGCCGGACACCCTCGATGAGGAGGCGCAGGAGGACAGCGTCCCCATCGACGAGGCCGACCCCGAGATCGGCGACCGCACGCTCGAGGGCCTGCCCGTGCGGGCCCGCGCCGGCAAGTCCCGCATCGTCTCCGTCGGCACCGCCCGCATCGCGGTCACCCGGCCCAACGCCGCCCTGCTCGGCCCGCTGCACATCAAGGCCCAGCACCTGCCGCTGCTGGCCGAGACCTGCCGCGAGCTCGCCGAGCTGACCGACCTGTTCGGCGCCGACGACGACCTCGTGCAGCTCATCGCCTTCGGCCTGGTACGGCAGGGCGTCTCGCTCGGCCTGCGCGGCCGGCGCGACCTGTTCTACCGCCGGGTCACCACCCAGGAGGAGGCCAACGAGGCCGGCACCGAGATGGCCGGCATGAACGAGGACCGCGCCCGGCTCGACAACGCGGTCAAGGGCGCCGACGGCTTCTTCACCACCTTCTTCGTCTCGACGTACTCCCGCTTCATCGCCCGCTGGGCGGCCCGCAGGGGCCTGACGCCCAACCAGGTGACGTTGATCTCGATCGTGTTCGGCATCGCGGCGGCGGCCTGCTTCGCCACCGGCGAGCGGCCGTGGATGATCGCCGGTGGCGTGCTCATCTACTTCGCCTTCGTCTTCGACTGCGTCGACGGCCAGGTCGCCCGCTACGCCCGCAAGTTCGGCGTCCTCGGGGCGTGGCTGGATGCCACCTTCGACCGGTTCAAGGAGTACGTCGTCTTCGCCGGACTGGCGATCGGCTGGGTGGTCTCCGGCAACGGCGACGACATCTGGATCCTCGCGCTGGCCGCGATCGGCCTGCAGTCGATCCGCCACCTGCTGGACTTCTCCTTCGGCATCTCCAACCGGCGCAAGCCGCCCGCGAAGCTGCCCACGCTCGCCCTCGCCTCCCCCGACGACCGCCCGCTGCGCAAAGACCTGGAAAAGCGCAAGATCGAACGCAACCAGGGCATCAGGGGCCTGCTGAAGATGTGGACCAAGGCCGGCCGGTACCGCGTCGTCCACTGGGCCCGCAAAATGGTCGTGTTCCCCATCGGCGAGCGGTTCGCGGCCATCGCGATCACCGCCGCCCTCTTCGACGCCCGTGTCACCTTCATCACGCTGGTGGCCTGGGGCACCGTCGCCGCCGCCTACACCCTCACCGGACGCCTCATGAGGTCGCTCGCATGATCACCCAGCCGCAGGCCGCCGCCACCCCCGCACCCGACCCCGACGAAGAGCGCCGCCGCATCCAGACGGCCCGCCTGCTCGCCTACCGCGACGACGGCCCCCTCGTGCACGCCCTGGCGGGCAAACTGGGCAAGGGGCTGCCGCCGGTGCCCGCCACCCTGCTGGCCCTCCTGGCCGTCATCGTGCTGGGCGTGACCGGAACGCTCGTGTCCCGGCCGATGCTCTTCGTCGCGCCGCTGGTCGTGGTCCTGCTCGTCCTGCCAACCGCGCCCCGCGACCACCTCGGGCGATTCGACTGGCTGACGCCGCCGCTGCTGCGCGCCACCGAGTTCCTGACCGTCATCCTGATCGGGCTGGCTGCCGACGCGCCCAAGTGGTTGCTGTTCGTGCTGCTGTACGTCGTCGGATATCACACCTACGACACGGTTTACCGGACGCGGCAGAGCATCTGGCCGCCGGCCTGGGTGTTCCACGCCGGGCTGGGGTGGGAGCTCAGGCTGCTGATCATCGGGGCCGGGGCGGCGCTGGGCATCCTGACACCGGTGCTGGCCGTGCTGACCGCGTACCTGCTGGTGTTGTTCGCGGTGGAGAGCGTGACGTCCTGGGTCCGCCTGGACAAGGCCTCGGCCCAGGCGGGCGCCGACGCCGAACAGGACCTCGAGGCGTCCCCGGAGGAGGCCCAGGAAGCCGCCACCGGCGAGGCCGACAAGGGCTGACGGCCAAGGGGCGGGGGCTAAGGAGGCCGAAGGGCAAGGTCCTTCGCTGGGGGGCGCTTCGCGCCTGGGGCTCGGGCAGCCTTGTGTGGGGGTCAGCCCCCACACCCCCGGGTTCACCAGCAAGGTCCTTCGCTGGGGCGCTTCGCGCCTGGGGCTTGGGCAGTCCTCAGTGGAGGCCAAGCCCCCACACCCCACCCGGACCCCGAGCGATGCCCGGGCACGGCGGGGTGTGGCTGGTTGCTGCGTAGCGAGCGGCGAGTTCGTCAGATCGGGTGGCGATGGCCCTTGACCCGGTTGATACCGCGCCACACGGCCAAGCGGGCACCCTGGCCGAGGGAAGATCACCGCGACGGTCTCACCACTGTCGCCGGTCAGGAGCGCCGCTTCCCGAGGACGAAGCGGCGAACAGGAGGCACCCCGAATACCACTCCCATGAGAACGAGCCATGTCATCAGCACAAGGAACGGATCCGCGCCCGGGACCGCGAACACGGCGACGATCCAGCCCAAGCAGGCGGTCAGAGCAACGGCGACGACGCTGCGGCGGGCGCGCATGCGCACCACCCTACGATGCGCGGCCTCTCGGCCGACGTAGAGGAGCCGGGCGCCACCACGAAGCTGGAGGATGGCATCCGGCATCGCCGCGTCACGCGTGGTTCGTCACCGTCCCGGAGGTGGGGCTATGCCACTTTCGGCAGGTGGGTCGATGAGCTCGATCTCGATGGCCAGGACGCCGAGAGCCTCCTTCTCTGGGCCGTAGATGCGGCGAATGTTGGCCAGCTGCTGGTCGCGAGGACTGGCTGGGTTCACCCGTTCGGGGCCTTCGGCGTCCAGCATGTCCTCGAAGGAGTCATAGCGGGAGACTCGCTTGACCCTGGTGAGGGCGTCGTCTCGGCCGCAGACGAACCGGATGTGGTCGCCGGCCTTGAGGTTGCGCAGATGGGGGTACCGCACCCGTACCTCGATCGTTTTGGAGCCGTCGGCGACCAGGTCGAAGTAGCGGCGGTAGAGGTTCATCTCGCGGGCGCGCACGCCTGTCTGCCTTGCGGATTGTGCCGTCATGATCTTGCCCACTTCAGTGGAGGCGTGCCTGGCCGCAGCCGGCGAGTCACGGTTCGCCATCCCCTTCGACCGCTGCTCGCCCTCGGCATGAGCAAGGGCGCGGGCCCCTTCGGACGGGAGTGGTCTTCACCCGGATGCTTCTGGGACGGCGAGTTCGACGACCTGGGTTGAGCCGCGACGTCTATGGATGCGGCCAGTACGGCGCCGCCCGCCGGGCGGCGGAGGCGATGGCCGTGCCGTCCAGTTCGGTGAGGGTCAGCTCGACTCCGCCCGCAGGCCATTCCACGGCGAGTTCGAAGACCTCCGGGGGCGGCAGGGGCCAGAGCCACAGTCTCTGGGTGGTCACGGTGTCGTCGTCTCCGCCGCTTCGCATGGAGAAGGCGCCGATCAGCAGGGTCAGCCGCGGAGGCGGCGGCGGGTCCTGCTGGAGGCGCAGCCGGTCGAGCTTCTGGCCGACCGTGGTGGCTTTGGCGCCGTCGGCGAAGCGCACGCCGTACCGCAGCAGGGTGTCCGGCAGCGGCTTGCCGCGGCCTACCCCGGTGAATGTGGAAACGTGCATGCCCATCTGGAGGGCCTGATAGTCGTCCGGGGACAGGGTCTGGCGCCTGGTGCCGATGTCCACGTTCAGCAGGCAGCCGCCGCTGAACGCCTCGATCGTCGGCAGGGCGAGGACCACGTTCGGGGTGCGGGCCAGCAGCAGGCCGCTGACGATCACTGCGCCCATCTCGTCCGGCGGCGGAGCGCACCACGCGGGGAGTCCTGGTGGGGAAGGGGCTGCGGATTCTTCTTCCTCTGGCGGGGGTTCGAAGAACATGGGCTCACCCTACGTCGGAGACCTTGACTCCGGGCTCTCTCGGGCAGGATGGTTCCACCAACTGGTTGGTGGAAGACGGGGGCCATGGCGAGATCACAACGAACGGAGGAGCGTCGCCGCGAGCTGGTCAAGGCGGCGTTCGACTGCGTGGCGGAGAAGGGCTTCGAGGGGCTGCGGCTGCGTGACGTGGCGGCCAGGGTCGGGCTCGATCACTCGACCGTCCACCACTATTTCCCCGGCAAACGGGATCTGGTCACGGGGATCGTCGACTACGCCACTCAGCAGTTCTGGACGCCGAGCGTCCCCGTGGGCGACCTCGACGATCACCTGGAGATGCTGATCCGGTTGATCTCCGAGCGGCCGGCGCTCTTCCTGGTGCTGCGTGAGCTGGATTTGCGCGCCACCCGTGACGCCGAGGTGCGCGCGATCCTGGAGAGCAGGGAACGCGGCTGGCGCGACGCGCTGGCCACGCGGGTGCGTCCCGATCACGTGGAACTCGTCATCGCCGCGGTGAAGGGGGTCAGCCTGACCCCCGGCCGCGCCGGCCAGGTGCTCAGTCAGCTCCGGACGTTGCTGAAGGGGTCGGCATGACTCAGGTGATCGTGGTGGGCGGCGGGATCGGGGCCTTCCTGCGGGCCTGCGGCGCCATCCCCTCCCTGCGCCGGGCGGCCTTCGGCAACCGGCGCGAGGAGCCCGCCTGAGCGCTCACCACAACATGGCGGCGACCAGGGCGGCGAGGATCAGAATGGCGGCGATGCGGGGGAACCCCATGCGTCAACCTTAGATTGACGCTCAAATACCGTCAACCCAAGGTTGACGGGAGTCAGCCGGACGTCGGCAGCTCCGATGGGGTGGGCTCGGTCGTGGGGAGCTGCCCCTGCCCGTTGACCTGCACCCGGGTGCCGTTGTCGCCCCGCAGGTTCTGATGGATCACGAGTACGGCCGAGCCGCTCGCCCCGGCGGTCTCCGGCTCGAACCACACCTTGAGCACGCATTCGGCGCCGGCGTCCAGAGACTGATTCTCGCAGGCGCCGTCGTGCCGGAAACTTCCGGCAGACTCCCCTTGGAACTCGATATCGGTGACCTTCAGCATCGCATTACCCGTGCTGAGAATGAGCACCTCCTGCGCGCATCCCGCACCCCCGCAGAGGTCCAGTGATTTCGGGCGGACGACAATTTGGGGCGCCCTTTTCTGGCCTTGCGGCTGGGGCTGAGAAACCCCGCCCCGCCTGGTCTCCGAGGTGTCCGGAGCACCGCCGAACTTCAACTGACCGGAGGTGATCAACGCGGCTGTGATCGTCGCACCGGCGGCGATCAGCGCCGCGACAATGGCCACACCTTTGGTCGACATGACGCTCCTCCGAAAGGGATACGGAGTCCGGCCGCATCATGCGTGTGCGGTTGTTTGCAGTGTTCGGTATTCCCCACTTCCTGTCCATCGATTTAGCCGTTCACGGGAGCAGAACCAAACGGCCGCGCAGGCCGCCCGCGGCAAGGCGGGCGTGGGCGTGCTCGGCCTCCTCCAGCGGGTGCGTCCCGGCCACGCGGAGGGCGAGGTGGCCGCGCTCGACCAGGTGCACCAGTTCGGCCAGGCGGGCGCCGTCCGGCTTCACCTCGATGCCGCCGGTCCGTACTCCGCGCTCCGGGGCGGGCACCGCGTTCGGGATCACGGCCGCGTACGCGCCGCCGTCGCGGGCGAACGCCAGCGCCGGGGTGCCGATGACCGCCGCGTCCAGCACGCCGTCCACCGGTTCCGGCCGCGCCGTACGCGCGACGAAGCCGCCGGCGCCGAGCGCGCGCACCAGTTCCTCGTCGGCGTCACCCGCCATCGCCGTCACCTCCAGCCCGCGCAACCGCCCCAGCTGTACGGCGTAGCCGCCAAGGGCGCCCGCCGCCCCGGTGACCAGCAGACGGTCGCCCGGAGCCAGGGCCAGGAGGTCGAGGGCCTGGGCGGCGGCCAGGGCGTTGAGCGGCAGGGTGGCCGCGTCCACGGCATCGGCCGAACGGGGTGCGGCGGCCAGGGCCGAGGCGTCGAGGACGACGTAGTCGGCATGGGTGCCCAGGGGCTTGTGCGGCCCATAGGCGAGGCCGACCACAAGGTCACCCACGGCCCAGCCGGCCGGACCGGAGCCGAGGGCACCGGAGGAACGGGCCGCGTCCGAGCCGAGGGCACCGGAGGAACCGGTCGCGTCCGGGCCGAGGGCGTCGATGGTTCCCGCCACGTCCCAGCCGAGGCCGAGCGGGCCCTGGCCACCGAAGACGCCGGCGCGGACGCCCGCGTCCACGGGGTTGAGGGCGGCGGCGGCCACCTTGACGCGTACCTGGCCGGGTCCCGGCTCGGGCAGGGGCACCTCGGCGATCTCCACGGCTTCCGGTCCGCCGAACTTTCTGACCAGCGCAGCACGCATCTGGTTCACCACTTTCCAAGGTCATCAGAGGGCGGGAGGTCCGCCGGGCACGACCGTATGGGGTGCTACTCTCCCCCGGTAAGTACGCACCCAGGAGTGCGTACTGAACCCGGAGGTATGCCATGACCACCCTCACCGCCGCCCAGCGCCGCGCCCGGGAACAACGGGCCCACGAGGCGTTCGTCAAGATCTGCCCGACCAACCGGCTGCTCGCGCTGATCAGCGACAAGTGGGTGAGCCTCGTGATCAGCGCCCTGGCCGGGCGGGGGACGTTGCGTTACAGCGACCTCCGGCGGGAGATTCCGGGGGCGAGCGAGAAGATGCTCACGCAGACGTTGCGTTCCCTGGAGCGTGACGGGCTGGTCACCAGGACGGTCACGGCCGCCGTGCCGCCCCGGGTCGACTACGAGCTCACCGACCTTGGCCGGGACCTCAGCGGACTGATCTTCACGGTGAAGGACTGGGCCGAGGCCAACATCGCCCGCATCGACGCCGCCCGCGCGGGCTACGACAGCCCCTCCTGATCCCGCGCCGGGTTTTCGCTTTCGTGGAGGTTGGGGCGATTAGTCTGGGAGGTCCAGGGACACTCGGGAGACGCGCATGGCGTTCTTGTCGCGGCTGTTCAGGCGGGAGACCGGGCCCGATCGCGAGCGCGAGCAGGCCCACGCCCAGGGCATGCGCGACGCCCGGCAGCACGCGCTGCACCAGTTCACCGACCCCGACTGCCGGCCCGCCTACCTGGGTGAACTCCGTGCCATGGCCCGCGAGCGCATCGCCCGGCTGGATCGGGAGCTGGCCGGCGTCAAGACCGCCCTGTTACGGGAGGCGGGTACGGCGCGGCAGGCCGTACTCGAAGTGACGCTCCAGGAGGAGCTCCCCCCGAACGGCAGCGCGAACGGGCAGGCGGCCCCGGCCGGTGAGGACGGGTTCATCTCGATCGCCGAGGCGCGGCGGCGGCGGGAGGAGCGGCGGCGCGCGGAGGCCGTGCGGGCGGCGGTCCAGCGGGTGCACGAGGCGCAGGCCCAGGTGGAACGGCTGGCGCGCGAGTGGGACGGGGCGGTGCTGCGGCGCAACCACGACGTGGAGGAGGTGCACGCGTGGGCGGAGCGGATGATCGCCGCCTACCGGAGCGGGGTGCTGCGGGCCCATCCGCGGCGGGAGGAGATACCGCCGCTGTGGAAGGGCGAGGTGATCGCCATGGACACCGCCGCCGTGACCTCCGGCGAGGAGATGGGGCGTCTTCTGGACGAGGTGGAACATCGCGTGGAGCGCTGGCAGGCCACGGTGAACGGCCATCGCGAACTCACCGGCGCCACCGCCTCCCGCGAACTCGCCGCCCCGCACGACACGGACGAGACCCCCGGCGCCGAGAACACGCCCGCTCCAGTGAAAGAGACGACTTTGGAAGAGACGACGCCGGACGAGACGACGCCGGACGAGACGACGTGAGGGGGCCGGTGGCGGGTGTGCTGGCCGTGGGGCTGGTGATGGCGGGGACCGGCGGATGCGCGGCGCAGGCGCGCGGCCTGTGCGGCACGGTCGTGGACTCCACCTCCTACGCCGAGCCCGCCACCTCCCGCAGCGATGTGACCGCGAAGCTGCCCGAGTTCACCGGCGGCTGCGACTGGATGGGGTTCGCGGCCGTCACCGGCGCCTCGGAGAGCAGCACCTGCCGCGAGACCCCGGTCAGGATCGCCGCCACGGCGCAGGAGAACCCCAACGCCAACCCGGTGGTCGAGGAGCGGATCAGGAAGCACCGCCTGACGCAGGTGGTGCCGAAGGCGCTGAAGTTGTTCGACTGCCCGGACGAGGGCAGGGGTTCGGACGTGATCGGCGCCCTGCGCTACCTGGTCAAGCAGATGGGCGCGCAACGCCGGCCCGAGCGCGTCCATCGCGTCGCCGTCTTCAGCGACCTGATCAACAATCGCGGCGAGCTGGACGTCAACAAGCTCGACCTCAGTACGGCCGGCCGGAAGGGCAAGATCGAGGAACTGCGCCGGGCCCGCCTCCTGCCGGACCTGACCGGCTACGAGATCGTGGTCCACGGGTTCCTGCGCGCCAAGACCTCTGACCCGGACAGGTTCCCGCTGCTGGAGAGCTTCTGGCGGGAGGCGTTCGAGGCGGCGGGGGCGGTTTCGGCTGATCTGCTCTAGTCCAGGACGTCCTCTCTCAGCTGCGGGAAGACCTTGGCCACCTTCCCCAGCAGGTACTCGCCGTAGGTTCCGGTGAAGGCGCGAAGGTCCTGCCCGTCCCAGCGGGCCCGGCCGCCCTCGGTGTACGGCAGCGGCGGCACCTCGCGGTCCGACCCGGGGTCGAAGAAGAACGGGAAGCTGAGCCGCTCGTTCCCGCTGAGGTTCCGCACCCGGTGCGGCGTGGACCGGTAGAGCCCGCCGGTGAGCTTGTCGAGCATGTCGCCGATGTTGCAGACGAACGTGCCGGGGACCGGCGGCGCGGCGATCCATCCATCCGGGGTGTGGACCTGCAGCCCGCCGTTGGCGTCCTGGAGCAGCAGGGTGAGCAGCCCGTAGTCGGTGTGCTCCCCGACTCCCCACTCGGCCCCATCAGGCGCAGAGGGCGGATAGTGAAATATCCGGAACAGGATGGTCGGATCGGCCGTGTATCCGGCGCTGAAGTAGTCACCGGGCAACCCGAGGCTGAGCGCGATCCCCCGCAGCACCGCCTGGGCGACCCCGCCCATGACGTCCAGGTACTCCAGCACCGCCTCCCGCAACGCGGGCACCTGAGCGGGGAACAGATTCGGCCCGTGCAACGGCAGGGAACTGGGCGGCCGCTCGGCGCCGAAATAGACGCCTTCCTTGAGATCGGGACGCCCGGAGGTGAGCTCACCGCCCACGGGGAAGAACCCGCGCCAGGCCCGCCCGCCCCGATCCATGGAGATCTCGTTCTTGACCTCCAGCGGCAGCTCGAAGAACTCCCGCGCGGCGGCGTCGAGCCGGGAGACGAGCGCGGAGGGGACCCCGTGTCCCGTGATGTAGAAGAACCCGCTGGTACGGCAGGCCGCCCCGATCTGGTCGGGCACACCGCCCGCCGTACCCGACAAAAGGGGCGAAATATCGATCACCGGCAATTCACGCACGCCGCCATTCTCCGGGATTTAGCATGAAATCGAAGCCTGGAGGGGCTATGCGTTTCGGCAAACGGCACAAGGACCTTCCCGACGAACCCATCCACCTCGCCCGGCGGACCCCGGCCATCGCCTACGACGGGGACCTGTACCACGTGCCCGACTGGCGGCAGCGCCGGGCCGAGGAGCGTGAGCTGGGCCGCCGCCACGCCGCCGACGGCCAGATCGACACGCTCACGCTGGAGACCGGCAGCGTCCCCCGCTTCCACGAGCTGGAGGACGAACGGCTGGCCGAACTGTCCCGCGTCGACGCCTGCACGGAACGCGAAACCCAGCAGG
This sequence comes from Nonomuraea typhae, assembly GCF_009760925.1. GTDB lineage: Bacteria > Actinomycetota > Actinomycetes > Streptosporangiales > Streptosporangiaceae > Nonomuraea > Nonomuraea typhae. Next base: position 338,292 of record NZ_VRLV01000004.1, on the reverse strand, counting down.
CCAAGGCCGAGTTCGAGGCGCAGAAGATCAGGCTGGCCGAGTCGCAGCGCACGTTCGCCGAGCTCCGCAAGGCCCTGGAGGACTCCCGGCACCACGTGGCCGAGCTGGAACAGCCCAGCAAACGCCCCGGCGACGGCCGCCCCAGCTCGATCGCGCTGTCCGGCAGCCGCTGGCCCGCCATCCGCCGATGGCTGCCCGGGGCGCTCCTGCTGCTGCTCCTGCTGATCGTCGAGGTGCCCATCCTGTACCAGGTCATCCTGAACTGGGGTGACAGCGTCGCCATGACCGCCCTGCTCGCCGCCGGCGCCGCGCTCATCATGCTGGTCGCGCCGCACATGTACGGCAGGGCGTTCCGCGCCTGGCAGGAGAACGGCAGCCCGGCGCGCGGCCGATGGCTGCTGGCCGGGGTGGCGCTGGTGTGGCTCGGCCTGATCGTCGCCGTGGCGGTGCTGCGCCGCGACGCCCTGGTCAAACCACTGATCGTGGACGGGCAGGAGATCGGCCCCACCTCCGGCGGGGTGGGCGAGCTGCCCACGATGGTCCTGCTGCTGGCGCTGCTGATCGCCACCGCCCTCATCGCCGCCGACCTCGGCCGCCGCATGCACAACCCGAACGACCGGCGCCTGCGCGAGCTGCGCGCCAAGCGCGACCACGACGCCGAAGCCTGCGCCCGCGCGCAGGCCGCCTACCAGCACGACGCCGGCTACGCCGAGAGCATCGGCCAGCACGTCCAGTCGGCCGAGCGGCGGCGCGCGGGACGCGTGCGGCAGATCGACAACGGCTTCCACAGCCTCGCCACCGCCTACCTGGGCGGCGTGGTCGAGGGCCTGAAGGACCCCGAGGCGGCCAGCTGGGCCGAGCGCATCATCGCCCGCCGGGCCACTCCCCGCTGACGGTGCTCTCCCGGACGATCAGCCGCACCGGGAGTACGGCGGGCACGACGGTGTGCCCCTCCAGCGCGGCCAGCAGGCACCTGGCCAGGGCCAGCGCCTGCTCGGTCTCGGCGACCCCGACCGTGGTGAGTCCCGGCGTGAGGTGCCGGCCCGCCGCACCGTCCCCGAACCCGGCGACCGCCACGTCCTCCGGAACCCGCAGCCCCGCCGCACGCAGCGCCCGGATCGCCCCGATGGCCAGCTGATCGGTGACCGCGAACACGCCTCCGGGACGGGCCCCATCGGCCAGCACCCGCTGCATGGCCAGCACCCCCGCCTCGACCCCGGCCCCGGCCTCCACCACAACCGGCGTGACCCCGCCCGCGGGAACGGCCCCAAGAAAGCCCGCCACCCGCTCCCGAGCCGCCACCCCGGGCCCGGCCAAAACCACCAGCCCGCCCTGCCCAGACGGCCCAGACGGCCCAGACTGGCCGGGCTGCCCAGACTGCGTGGGCTGCTCAGGTTTCCAGAGGTGCCCGGGCTGCCCGCGCTCCCCCAGGTGCCGTGCCACGGCCGCACCGCCGCCCGCGTCGTCCACGTCCACGTACGGCACCGCCGTCCCGCCCGGCCGCCCCAGCACCACCACCGGCACCCCGGTCCCCGCCAGCCGCTCGGTCAGCGTGTCGCCCCGGTCCGGCGGCAGCAGGATCACCCCGTCCACCTCCCGCGCCTCGACCCGGGCCAGGATGCGCCGGTGGCTCTCGGCGGTGTCGGCCAGCATGAGCGCCACCTGCCGCCCGGCGGCCTCGAGGACGCTGGTCACGTACTGCGCCACCGCGGCCACCAGCGTGGCATTGTCCTGCCGGGGCCCGGCCAGGACCAGGGCCACCACCCCGGACCGCCGGGTGGCCAGGCTCCGGGCGGCCTGGTTGGGCACATACCCGAGTTCTTCCACCGCCGCGAGCACGCGGGCCCGCACGACCGGCCGTACCGAGGGCTCGCCGTTGACCACGCGGGAGACGGTGGCCCGCGAGACGCCGGCGCGGGCGGCGACGGTCTCCAGCGTGGGCCGCCCGGCGGGCGCCGGCCCGTTGCGGGCGATCAGCTCACGGAACCACCGGGCACTCAACCGCTCCGTCCGCCGCTGAGTCGCGAAATCCACCTGGAAAAGCCCAAATTTCCGCTGATATCCGTCGGCCCACTCGAAGTTGTCCAGCAGCGTCCAGACCAGGAAGCCGCGCAGCCGTACCCCGTCGGCGATCGCCGCGTGCGCGGCACGCACGTGGGCGTCCAGGTAGGCGACCCGGTCATGGTCGGCCGGGGAGTCGTCGAACGCGGCCCCGTTCTCGGTGACGAGGAGGTCGAGCCCAGGATGCTCGGCGGCCAGCCGGCGCAGGACCATGGTCAGCCCGCCGGGCACGATCGGCCAGCCCATGGCGGTGGCCGGGGCGGGCACGGCGGCGAACAGCACCCCGTCACTGCCGGGAAACGCGGGCTCCCCCGGCCGGCTGGGCTGTGCCTGCACCACCTGCGGCGCGTAGTAGTTGACCCCGAGCACGTCGAGCGGCTGCGCGATGACGGCGAGGTCGCCGTCGAGCACGTGATCCAGGCCCCCGTGCTCGGCCACGAGCTTGGTCAGCTCCGCCGGGTAGGAACCTCGCAGCATCGGGTCGAGGAACTGCCGGTTGAGCAGGGCGTCGATCCTGGCCACGGCTTCGGCGTCCTCGGACGAGGGCTCGGCGTCCAGGTCGGCGAGCCCGCCGGGGGTGAGCACGGGCGAGACGTTGAGCGCGATGCCGATCCGGGCCGCGCCCGCCTGCCGGAGCGCCCGGGTGGCCAGGCCGTGGGCGAGCAGCAGGTGGTGGGCGCTGCGGAACGCCTCGGCCGCCGAGCGCCTGCCGGGCGCGTGGGTGCCGTCCGCGTAGCCGAGGAAGGCCGCCACCCAGGGCTCGTTGATCGTGAACCAGGTGTCCACGCGGTCGCCCAGCCGTTCGTGTACGGCGAGGGCGTAGTCGGCGAAGCGGAGGGCGGTGTCGCGCCGCGGCCAGCCGCCCCGGTCTTCGAGGGCCTGGGGCAGGTCCCAGTGGTAGAGGGTGGCGTAGGGGGCGATGCCGCGGCCGACCAGCTCGTCCACGAGGCGGTCGTAGAAGTCCAGGCCGGCGGCGCTGACCCGGCCGTGGCCCTCGGGTAACACCCGGGGCCAGCTCACCGAGAACCGGTAGGCGCCGTACCCGCGCATGAGGGCGACGTCCTCGGCGTAGCGGTGGTAGTGGTCGCAGGCCATGTCGCCGGTGGAGGCGTCCCGGATGCGGCCGGGGGTGTGGGAGAAGGTGTCCCAGATGGACAGGCCGCGCAGGCCGGCGGCGCCCTCGATCTGGTAGGCCGACGTCGACACGCCCCACACGAAGTCTTCGGGAAACCTCATGTCCTCATTCTGCGGGCCGGTCGGCGCAGGTGACTCCAGGGGAAGGCGGTATACAGGTCGCGTGGAACTGGATCGGCTGGACCGCGAGATCATCGCCGCTCTCGTGGAGGATGCTCGGGCGACATATGCGGAAATTGGGCAACACGTGGGCCTGTCTGCCTCGGCCGTCAAACGGCGGGTGGATCGGTTGCGCGAGACCGGGACGATCACCGGTTTCAGCGCCGTGGTGGCGCCGCAGGCGCTGGGCTGGACAACCGAGGCGTACGTGGAGCTGTTCTGCCAGGGCAAGACGAAACCCTCCGACATCGGCGTGGCCGTGGCCAGGTTCCCCGAGGTGGTGGCGGCGGCGACGATCACCGGCGAGGCCGACGCGCTTCTGCATATCCGTGCAACCGACGTCGGCCACGTCGAGCGGGTCATCGAGCGCATCGCGGCCATGCCGTTCGTGGTCAGGACCAAGAGCTCGATCGTGCTTTCGCGGCTGGTCGACGCGGCGGATCCGACCGGACGCAACGGATCGGCCATCTCCGGGTAAGACTCGCAACAGACCCGCGCCAACGCGCAATGCCAGCGGCTTGGCCTGCATAATCATGCATTCTTAGGCTGTCTCCGTCCCCGTGGAGGGGACCCCCCGACGATGGTTGACGGAGACCCGCATGCCCAAGCACTTCCTGATGTGCCGCCCCGAGCACTTCACGGTCGCGTACGCGATCAACCCGTGGATGGACCCCGACGCGGGCGCCGACCGCGACGTGGCGATCCGGCAGTGGGAAGGGCTGAAGGCGGCGTATGAGGAACTCGGCCACCAGGTGAGCCTGATCGACCCGGTCGAGGGCCTGCCCGACATGGTGTTCGCCGCCAACGGCGCGACCGTGGTGGGCGGCCGGGTGTACGGCGCGCGCTTCGCCTTCCCCGAGCGCGGCCCCGAGGGTCCCGCCTACCTGCGCTGGTTCGAGGAGCAGGGCTACCCGGTCAGGGCCGCTGAGCACGTGAACGAGGGCGAGGGCGACTTCCTCACGCTGGACGAGGTGATCCTGGCGGGCACCGGCTTCCGCACCGACACCAAGGCCCACCTGGAGGCGCAGGAGTTCCTGGGCCGCCCGGTGATCTCGTTGTCGCTGGTGGACCCGCGTTTCTACCACCTCGACACGGCGCTATTCTCTCTCGACGGACGCAACGTCGCCTACTTCCCCGGCGCCTTCTCCCAGGGCAGCCAGGAGGTGCTGAGGCGGCTGTTTCCCGAGGCGGTCCTGGCCACGGCGGCCGATGCCGAGGTTCTCGGCCTCAACGCGGTCAGCGACGGCGAGCACGTAGTGATCAACTCCGAGGCGACGGCGCTCCAGTTGGAGCTCAAGCGGCGCGGGTACGAGGTGATTCCGGTCGAGCTGTCCGAGCTGCGCAAGGCAGGCGGCGGCCCGAAGTGCTGCACGCTCGAGATTCGGGCATAACACGAAATAGGGGGAGAAAATGACTAGCCAGACCCAAAAGCTGATCGACATCAGCGAGCGGCGCAGCGCGCACAACTACCACCCGCTTCCCATCGTCATCCACGAGGCGCACGGCGCCTGGGTGACCGACGTCGAGGGCAAGCGCTTCCTCGACTTCCTGTCCGGCTACTCCAGCCTGAACTTCGGCCACGGCAACCCGAAGATCATCGAGGCCGCGCAGGAGCAGCTCAAGAACCTCACGCTGACCAGCCGCGCCTTCTACCACGACCAGTTCGCCGCCTTCTGCGCCGGACTCGGCGACCTGACCGGCAAGGACATGATCCTGCCGATGAACACCGGCGCCGAGGCCGTCGAGACCGCGATCAAGGTCGCCCGCAAGTGGGGCTACGAGGTCAAGGGCGTCCAGCCGGAGCAGGCCAACATCATCGTGATGGAGGACAACTTCCACGGCCGGACCACCACGATCATCAGCTTCTCCACCGACCCGGACGCCCACGACAACTTCGGCCCCTACACGCCCGGCTTCACGATCGTGAAGTACGGCTCGGCCGAGGCGATCCGCGAGGCCGTCAACGCCAACACCGTCGCCGTCCTGATCGAGCCCATCCAGGGCGAGGCGGGCGTGCTGGTGCCGCCGGACGGCTACCTGACCCAGGTCCGCGAGATCTGCACCGAGAACAACGTGCTGATGATCGCCGACGAGATCCAGTCGGGCCTCGGCCGCACCGGCAAGACCTTCGCCTGCGACCACGAGGGCGTCGTGCCCGACATCTACATCATGGGCAAGGCCCTGGGCGGCGGCGTCGTCCCGGTCAGCGCCATCGCCGCCGACGAGGACGTCCTGGGCGTCATCAAGCCCGGCCAGCACGGCTCCACCTTCGGCGGCAACCCGCTGGCCTGCGCCGTCGGCAACGCCGTCATCGAGATCCTCAACACCGGCGAGTACCAGGCCAGGGCCGCCCAGCTCGGCGAGATCCTGCACGCCAAGCTGAACGAGCTCGTCGGCCACGGCGTCGTCACGATCCGCGGCCGCGGCCTGTGGGCGGGCGTGGACATCGACCCGTCGCTGGCCACCGGCCGCGAGGTCTCCAAGGCACTGATGGCCCGCGGCGTCCTGGCCAAGGACACCCACGGCTCCACCATCCGCCTGGCCCCGCCGATCGTCATCTCCGAGGAGGACCTCCTCTGGGCCGTCGAGCAACTGGCCGACGCCATCGCCTCCTTCCGCTGAGGCAACCCCTTGAGGGTACGGCGCCGCCGTACCCTCAGCCGGGGATCGGCGTCGGGCTGACGGTCCCGGTGACGGACGGCGTGGGCTCGGGGTCGCGGCGCTCGCACGGGCCCTGCTCGACGCGCGCGCCGTCCACCTGCGGGAGCTCGTCCACCATCCGCACGCCGAGCCGCACGCTGGATTCCAGGACGAACCTGTCCATCGGCCCGTCGTAGCCCTGGCCGAGGTACTCCCCGCTCTCCGGGTCGACGATGATCCGGCGGGCCGGGGCGGCCTTGACGTCCATCTGGAACGCCGTCCCCAAGCGGCCCAGGTCGTCCGGCACGTCCTCGACCCGGCGGACGCCGGGCATCGCGCCGAGCACGGCCCACAGCGCCTCCTGCTGCTCGGCGGTGAAGTACCGCTCTTTCAGCAACCGTCGCGCCTGCTCGAACGCGGCCAGTTCGCGGTCCTTCTCCCCCGGCTCCGTGGCGTCGTAGATCAGCCGCCGCATCCCCTCCACGTCGGAGGGCAGGGGCGCGGCGCGGCAGCCGTTCCAGCGCAGCCACGAGGTCGGCTGCTTCATCTCCATGCCCTCGATCGGCTCCCTGCGCATGGCGACACTCGCGAGGTCGCCGGTGCTGACCCAGAGCTGCTCCTTCCCCCGATGGGTCCGCCCGGCGCCGCTCATGGTGACCTGCGTCTCGATGAGCATGTAGGCGCCGCGCGGCGCCGCCGTCATCCCCGGTTCGGGCCGGGTCAGCGCCACGCTCACCCCGCCCACCACCGCCGCCGTCACCCCGAACGCGGCCACCGCCTGCCATCCCACGCGAGGCAGCCGGCGAAAGCGCGCGCGTCCCCGCGCGGCGCGCACCAGGTCCTCTCGTGCGCCCAGCCGGGCCCTTTCCGGGTACGGCGCGGCCGCCGGACGTCCCTCGGCGAAGATTCTGATCTCGTCATCCACGGTGCCCCTCCTCGGCAGCGAACGGATCGGCACCGAGAGCCCTGCGCACCTTGGCCCGCAACCGGTGCAGCCGGGAGCGGACGGTCCCGACGGGGATGCCCAGCGCCTCGGCCGCCTCGTCGTAGGTGAGGTCGGCCCAGGCCAGGAGCAGCAGCAGGTCGCGTTCTGCCGCGCTCAGCCGGGTCAGCGCCCTGGCCAGCCGCGGCTGGAGCAGTTCGGCGCTGAGCCGGTCGGCGCTGCGCTCGTCGAAGCCGTCGGGCCGGTCCGCGCCGAGCTTGGCCATGGCGTGGTTGCGGCGCCGCTCCGCCCTGCGGTGCTGGGAGACGACCTTGGTGGCGATGCCGTACAACCAGGGCCGGGCGTCCGGCCTGGTGCGGTCGTAGCGGGCGCGGCCGCGGAAGGCGATGAGGAACACCTCACCGGTGACGTCCTCGGCCAGTTCGCCGCCGAGCCTGCGGGCGGCGTAGCGGTGGATCTCCTCGGCGTGCCGGTCGAACAGCTCGGCGAAGCTCTCGGGGTCGTGCAGAGACCGCTCGATCAACGCCGAGTCGTCCACCCGTTCTTGAACACCCACCACGTTCCGGTCCTCTCGTGTGCCATCACCCTGTTGTTGGCCGCACGTGAGGAGAGGGTTCCGCAGGATTTCAGGACTTGCGCCAGACGAGCAGTCCTTCGGGGGCTTCCTCCCTGGTGAAGCCGGTCAGCTCGGCCTCCAGTTCGGCCAGGCTCGGGCGGTAGCTGTCGCCTTCGGTGACGTCCTCGCTGACGACGACGCCGTGCTGGAGGACGCGGTAGGTGAAGCGCGACCTGGACACGGTCTCGTCGGCCGACAGCACCTGGCCGCGGACCTCGTAGGTGTGCCGGCCGACCTGGTAGGAGCCCATGACCTCGGGTTCGCCGGGCACCGCGACAGGGCGCTGCCGCCAGTTGAAGATCAGGCGGCCGCCGGGGGCGAGCTGCCGGGCCAGCGTGTCCCAGAGCTTCTCCCGCTCGGCGGGGGCGAAGCCGTACAGGACGGAGATCATCACGACGGCCTCGACGGGCTCGTCGAGGTCCACGTCGTGCGCGCCGTAGGGCAGGACGGTCACCCGCTCACGCAGGCCGGGGCGGTCGGACAGGCGGGACAGCAGGGAGGCGCGCATGCCGAGCGACGGCTCCAGGGCGTAGATCTCCCCGGCCACGGTGTCGCCGATGACCAGGGTGATCAGGCCGGTGCCCGCGCCGATCTCCAGGACGCCGCCGGTGACGCCCTCGAGCACGGGCGGCAGGATGCGGCGGATCTCGGGAACGTGGCCGTCCTCGTGCCACAGGTCGTAGAAGGGGGCGGTGCGGGTGTAAGCGTCGTGATTCACAAGTCCCGCACGATAATGGTTTTCATGTTAGATGTACAGTATCGATGGGTTTGACGGTGTCATCCGCGGCCTCGTACCAGGTGACGGAGTTCGGGAAGGTCAGGACCGCCAGCGCGTTCTGGAACCACGGCCCCTTCACCACCCGCCAGCGGATCGGCGGGCGCGGGATGCGGGCCAGCCGGGCCAGCGTGCTCCCGATGAGCGTGGCGAGGCCGAACTGGGTGAAGACGTTGGCCAGGCGCAACACCCGGCTCAGCGGGTTGCGGATGGGCGAGCAGACAAGCTGCGTGATGTTACGAGATTTCGCGACATAGGAGTAGTGCACGTCCCCGGACAGGATCAGCACCGGCACCCCGGTCCCGAGCAGCGTCGTGGCCAGCGCGTCGAACGAGCGCCGGAAGGCCGCCCAGTGCTCCAGGTCGAACGCCTGCCGGAACGCCTCCGACAGCCGCGCCACGAGCCGGCCCCACTTGCCGTCGCACAGCGCCTCGTTCCAGTTCTGCACCGCGTGCACGCCCTCGGGCAGCAGGAACGGGATGGACGAGCCGATGATCAGCCGGTCGGCCGGCAGCGCGAGCTGCTCCTCCAGCCACTGCCACTCGGACGGGTCGAGCATGCGCCGGTCGCCGGGCGTCAGCTGGCGGGCGCACCGGGTGTCCACGACCAGCAGCCGCGTGTGGCCGAGGTCGCGCGCATAACTCCACCGGTTGCTGCTCGGCTCGGCGTCGGCCAGTTCGGCGAAGGCGTCCAGCCGCTCGGAGCCGCCGCCCTTGAGCAGGTCCTGCAGGAGCGGATCGGCGGCCCGCTCGGCCGGGGACAGGTTGCCCAGGTGCTGGTAGACCCAGTAGGCGCCGAGCCCGGAGACCACCCGATGCTTCCACCAGGACACCTTGGCCATGGTCTCGCGCCAGGTCTGCGAGGTGTTCCAGTCGTCGCGCACGTCGTGGTCGTCGAAGATCATGGCGGTCGGCACGGTGGACAGCAGCCAGCGCAGCTCCGGCTCGGTCCAGGCCAGCCGGTAGAGCTCGGCGTACTCCTCGAAGTCGGCGATCTCGCCCTGTGGCTCGGTGGTGCGCCGGGAGCGGATGTAGGCCAGCATCTCGGGCGAGGCTTTGTCGGCGTAGACCTGGTCGCCGAGGAGCAGCAGCAGGTCGGGCCAGTCGGGGTCGGCGGCGGTCTCCAGGTGGTCGCCGTAGGCGCGCAGCACGTCGGGGCCGTGGGTGCGCACGTGCGCGGCGTCGTGCGGCACGCTGGTACGGCACGAGCCGAACGCCAGCCGGCGCGGCCCCTCCGGCGGGATCAGGCGGATCCGGCTGGGCGCCCGTCCTTCGAGCGGCCAGACGGGCGTGCCGCCGAGCGTGACCCCGTAGGCCGGGATGTCCCGGGTGAGCCCGGTGAGGTCGACGATCGCGTAGTGGTGGTCGTGCACGGTGAACGTGGACGCGGCGAAGTCGCCGTCGGGCGTCGTGACCGTGACCTGGCAGGGTTCGTCGGTTTCCACCCAGATGGAGGCGCTGGTCTCATCGACGTAGCGCAGCATGGGACCGATCACCAACGTGGGCATCCCACCCCCTGATGTGACAGTTCGGCCAAGAGCTTCTACCCAGCGTGCCAGTGTGTCACGTTCCCAACGCGGAGATCACCAGGTTGGATTTGTAGACAACGGATCGGCCTCAAATCTGGATGAAATACCTAGGCAACTCTGAACCGAACATATTAGGCTGATCACCATAAGAACGCCCAAAAGGATCAGGCAACGGCGCCTTTTCTGTGGATTTGGGCGTACATAGCAGGAGGATTTCCTTCCATGACTGTCATGGTGCCGTCAAGGACGCCGGCCCTGATAACCCCTGGACAACAAGCCCTCGACTCCGCCCTTCACCAGCTCGGCCAGGCCGCCGAGCACCTCGGTCTGGACGAGGGGCTGCGCACGATGCTGGCCACGCCCCGCCGCTCGCTGACCGTCTCCGTCCCGGTCCGCCGCGAGGACGGCCGGATGGACGTGGTGCAGGGCTTCCGGGTCCAGCACAACGTCTCCCGCGGACCCGCCAAGGGCGGCATCCGGTTTCATCCCAGCACCGACATCCACGAGGTCACCGCGCTGGCCATGTGGATGACGTGGAAGTGCGCGCTGGTCGGCATCCCGTACGGCGGCGCCAAGGGCGGCGTCGCCGTGAACCCGGCCGAGCTCACCACCCGCGAACTGGAGCGGCTGACCCGGCGCTACGTCAACGAGATCCTGCCCCTCATCGGCCCGGAGAAGGACATCCCCGCCCCCGACGTCGGCACCGACGAGCAGACCATGGCGTGGATCATGGACACCTACAGCGTCAACGCCGGCTACTCGGTGCCCGGGGTGGTCACCGGCAAGCCGATGACGCTCGGCGGATCGCTGGGCCGGGCCGGCGCGACCTCGCGCGGCGTGCAGATCGCCGCGCTGACCGCGCTCGGCCGCTCGCCCGAGGGCGTGCGCGTGGCGGTGCAGGGCTTCGGCAAGGTGGGCGCGCTGGCCGCGCAGTACCTCTCCGACGTCGGCTGCACGGTCGTGGCGGTCTCCGACGTGGGCGGCGCGGTGCACGACGCCGGCGGCCTCGACATCGCCGGCCTGCGGGAGCACAGCGCGCAGACCGGCGGCGTGTCCGGCTACCGCCACGCCGACGCGATGAGCCACGACGAGCTGTTCGAGCTGGACGTGGACCTGCTGATCCCGGCGGCGCTGGAAGGCGTCATCACCGCGGAGAACGCCCCGCGCGTGCGCGCCAGGCTCATCGTGGAGGGCGCCAACGGCCCCACCACGCCGGAGGCCGACGAGGTGCTGGCCGCCAACGGCACCACGGTCGTGCCGGACATCCTCGCCAACGCCGGCGGCGTGATCGTCTCCTACCTGGAGTGGGTGCAGAACATGCAGGCGTTCTCCTGGAGCGCCGCCGAGGTCGAGCTGAAGCTGCGCGACCTCATGCAGGGCGCCTTCGGCGAGGTCAAGTCGCTGGCCGCGGAGAAGGGCCTGACCCTGCGCCAGGCCGCCCACGTCATCGGCGTGGGCCGGGTGGCCGAAGCGCACCAGATGCGCGGCCTGTACCCGTGAGCGCGACTTAAGTAGGTGGTGCGACCGCCCTGGGATCGATGCGGCGTTCCCGGGGCGGTCGCCAAGCTGGGCCCATGAGAGCAATCGTGGGGTTCATCGTCCTCATCCAGGGAGTGGTCGGCTTCGTCGGCCTCACCTTCTTCGACTCCAGGTGGGGCCTGCTGCACCGCCTCGTCGAGCTCCCGAGCTGGGCCTACCTGATCATCGCCCTGGCCGGCGCCGGCCTGATCATGTGGGGCGAATCAGCCAAGAAGCGCTAGCACCTCTACGCTCGTACCCATGACCTATCCCGACCCCATCTACTTCGGCGAACAGGGCGAGAAGAGCGCGACGTACCGCCCCAAGGACCACGCCCCCGAACTCGTCTACCCGAACGGCAACGAGGTCCACTACATCGCCACCGGCGCCTCGACCGGCGGCCTGTTCGGCTTGTACCGATGGGTCATGGGCCCGGAGCCCAGCGGCCCCGGCCCCCACTTCCACAGGACGATCACCGAGTCGTTCTACGTGCTCAAGGGCTCGATCCGCATCTTCAACGGCGACAAGTGGATCGACACCGAGCCGGGCGACTGGGTGCACGTCCCGGCGGGCGGGATCCACGGCTTCCGCAACGAATCGGGCGAGCCCGCCGAGATGCTCCTGCACTTCTCCCCCGGCGCGCCCCGCGAGGGCTACTTCGAGGGCCTGCTGAACGCGGCGACCCTGACCGACGAGGAGAAGGCCGCGTTCTACCTCCTCCACGACAACCACTGGCTCTAGGCGTACGGCGCGGTGATCACTTCCATGCTGTGCCCGTCCGGGTCGTCGAAGTAGAAGCCGCGCCCGCCGTACAGATGATTGACCTCCCCGGGGGTGTGGTGGCCCGGGTCGGCCCAGTACGGCAGGCCCTGCTCCGTGATCCGGCCGAAGATCTCGTCGAACTCCTGCTCGCTGACGATGAAGCAGTAGTGGTTCGGCTGGATGGACTCGGACTCCATGTAGTCGAGCGTCACCCCGTTGGCGGTCTCCAGCGGCGTGAAGGGGCCCCAGTCCTTGCCCACCCGGAGCCCGAGGATGCCTCCCAGGAACTCGGCTGAGCGTCGCTTGTTCCGACTCGGCACGATCGTGTGATTCAAGTCGACTGCCATGTCAGCCACGCTATGCCGCGGCCGGAGGCGACGCGAGCCCGGACCCCTCTTCCGCGCCGGGTGTCGCCGGGTGGATACTCAGTTGATCATCATGCCCTCCCGCCCTCACCAGGGCGCCTCCCCCGAGGATCCGGCAGACATGTCCACACCCCCCACCTCCGTGGAGCAGTTCGGCTACCGCCAAGAGCTCCAGCGTTCCCTCGGCTTCACCGACCTCCTGATCTACGGGCTCATCTTCATGGTGCCCATCGCCCCGTTCGGCATCTTCGGCAGCGTCTTCAACGCATCCGGCGGCATGGTGGCGCTCGCCTACGTCGTCGGCATGGTCGCGATGGCCTTCACCGCGCTGTCGTACGCGCAGATGGCCCAGGCATTCCCGATGGCCGGATCGGTCTACACCTACGCCGGGCGCGGCATCGCCGCCCCGGTCGGCTTCATCGCCGGGTGGGCCGTCCTGCTCGACTACCTCCTCGTACCCGGCCTGCTGTACCTGATCGCGGGCGCGGCCATGAACTCCTTCGTCCCCGCCGTGCCCGTCTGGGCCTGGGTGATCGTCTTCGTGGCGCTCAACACCGCGGTGAACTACATGGGCATCCAGATGACCGCCCGCATCACCCGGATCATGCTCGTGGCCGAGCTGGCCGTGCTCGCCGTCTTCCTCGTGGTCGGCGTGGTCGCGCTGGCCCAGGGCAAGGCGCAGACCGGCGCGCTGACCCCGCTGTTCGACTCCGCGACGTTCACCTGGCCGCTGGTCTTCGGCGCCGCCTCGATAGCCGTGCTGTCGTTCCTCGGCTTCGACGGCATCTCCACGCTGGCCGAGGAGAACCGCGAGGACGCCAGGCGTCTCGGGCGCTCGATGGTGGCCGCGCTCGCCCTGGCCGCCGTGCTCTTCGTCGCCCAGACGTGGGTGGCCGCGCTGCTGACGCCCAACCGGGAGACGCTGCTGGCCAAGGGCGACCCGGCGGGCAGCGCCTTCTACGACACCGCGGCCTTCGCCGGCGGCCCCTGGCTCGGCACCCTGACCGCCGTCGCCACCGCGGTCGCCTGGGGCTTCGCCAACTCGCTGGTCGCCCAGGCGGCCACCTCGCGCCTGCTGTTCGCGATGGCCCGCGACCGCCAGCTGCCCGCCTTCCTGGCCCGCGTGCACCCCAAGCACAAGGTCCCGGTCAACGCCACGCTCGTGGTGGCGGCGCTCTCGCTGGCGCTGGGCATCTACATGAGCACCCGCGAGGACGGCATCCCGCTGATGAGCTCGCTGGTCAACTTCGGCGCCATGACCGCCTTCCTCCTGCTGCACGTCGCGGTCGTGGTGCACTTCCTGGTACGGCGGCGCAGCGGCAACCTGCTCGCCCACCTCGTGGTCCCGCTCCTGGGCTTCGCGGTCCTGGTCTTCGTCGTGTACAACGCCAACGTGCACGCGCAGTTGCTCGGGTTCGCCTGGCTCGGCCTGGGCCTGCTGATCCTGATCATCACCTATGCCGCGGGCCGCCGCCCGAGGCTGCCGAAAGAGGACTCGTGACGAACATCGTCTCCTACCACCCGGAGCCGGAAGCGCTCAGCTACACCTTCGGCGGCCGTCCCGCCGTCGAGGAGGTGGCGCCGGGCACGATCCTGGAGCTGTCCACCGAGGACTGCTTCGGCGGCCGGGTCAGGACCGTCGACGACCTGCCCTCGCAGGTGTGCGAGTTCCCGTACCTCAACCCGGTCACCGGCCCCTTCCACGTGACCGGCGCCGAGCCGGGCGACACGATCGCGCTGCACTTCGTCTCCATCACCCCGGCCCGCGACTGGGCCATGTCCACGACGTTCCCCCTCTTCGGCGCGCTGACGGCCACGCACACGACGGCGATGCTGCACGAGCCGCTGGAGGAGCGCGTCTGGCGCTACGACCTCGACCTGGAGCGCGGCGTCGCGGTCTACCGGGCGCGCAAGAGCGACTTCACCGTCGAGCTGCCGCTGGATCCGATGCACGGCACCGTCGGGGTGGCCCCGGCGGCCGGCGAGGTCAAGATGACGATCACGCCCGACGCGCACGGCGGCAACATGGACACCCCGGAACTGCGCGCCGGCGTCACCGTCTACCTGGGCGTCAACGTCGAGGGCGGCCTGTTCGCCATCGGGGACGGCCACGGCCGCCAGGGGCACGGCGAGGTGTGCGGGACCGCGCTGGAGGCCGCCATGAACACCGTCGTCGCCGTCGACCTCGTCAAGGGCGTCGGCACCCCGTGGCCGCGCCTGGAGGACGACCTGCACCTGATGTCCACCGGCTCGGCCCGCCCGCTGGAGGACGCCTACCGCGTCAGCCAGCACGACCTGGTGACCTGGGCCGCCGGGCTGACCGGCCTGGACACCCTCGACGCCTACCAGCTCATCAGCCAGGCGGGCCAGGCCCCGGTCGGCAACGTGTGCGACACCAACTACACGATGGTCGCCAAGGTGGCCAAGGCCCACCTGCGCCACCCCGAGGCGTACGGCGCGGCCCACGCCAGGCTGCGCGCCCTCGGCGCGGAGTATCTCACCTCGCGCTGAAAAACCGGGTGTCGCAGGTCAGGGTAATGATCACGATCGATCTACAGTGGAGGCGTGCTCCGGCTGCTGCTGATCATCGCCCTGACCCACCCACCGGCGGCCGAGCCACCCGAGCGGTCGGTGCCCGGCCAGCGCGTGCTGACGCCCGGCGGCGACCGGCTGGGGTTCGCCCCCGCCCGCCGGGCCAGGCCCGACACCGGCGTGCTGGTCGGCTACGACCGGGTGGCCGGCCAGGACGTCATGTGCGGCGCGGCCGTGGTCAGGTCGCGCAGCAAGAGCCTCGTGGTGACCGCCGCGCACTGCGTCCGGCACCGGGGACGGGCGCTGGAGCAGATGGCGTTCGTGCCCGGCTACGAGGGCGGGCGGGCGCCGCTGGGCGTCTGGCGGGCGGTGCGCTCCTGGGTGCCGTCCCGGTGGCGCGACCGGCCCGACACCCCCGCCCGGCTGCCCTTCGACCTCGCGCTGGTCGGCGTCGCCAGGAAGGGGCGCGACCCGCTGGAGTCGGTGACCGGGCGCGGGCTGCGGCCCGTGACCCGTGGCGCGCTGTCCCGGCCGCGTGCCCTGGACCTGCTCGGCTACCCGGGCGGGCGGCGCTACCCGGGCACCCGCCTGTATCACTGCCTCGGCCAGGCGGCGCCGTACCGAGGGGTGCTCGTCACGCACAACTGCCACGCGTCCGGCGGCGGGAGCGGCGGTCCCGCCCTGTACGGCGAGGCCGTGGCGGGCGTGGTCTCCTCCTCCAGCCCGATGTCGGACCGGGACGGGTTCACGGTGCTGGCGCCGCTGGGGACGCGGTCCTTCCGCAGGATGATGGCCCACGCCGACCGCGTCATGAGGCGTGGCTGACGATGTCCTCGCAGATCGCGTGGGTGATGAGGGAGTCGGCGGCGTCGACGACGCGCCCGTCGCGGACGGCGGCGAGGAACTCCAGCGTAATCTGCTCGATGCCGCGCTGCCGGGCGACCGGCACCCAGTCGGGCCGGCGGCGCAGGACCTCTCCGGCGCCGGTGTACTCGATGACGTCGCCGAGGTTGACCACGCGGCGCTTGACGCCGTCGCCCATGACCTCGCAGCTCTCCTCGGAGGCGCCGCCGGCGCGGTTCATGACGCCGATGGCGGTGAAGCCGTCGCCGGACAGCTCCAGGACCACGTGCTCCAGGCGGCCGCCGGCGACGCGGGTGCGGATCCTGGTGCCGGTGACCTCGCCGGGGGCCAGGAAGCGCAGGGTGTCGACGACGTGGATGAAGTCGTCGAAGACGACCGGCCGAGGCGCGTCGGGGTGGTTCTCGCGGTTCTTCTCCATGATGACCAGGTGGCGTGGGAGTTCGGCCAGGCCGGCGTAGCCGGGGGCGTGGCGGCGGTTGAACCCGGTCATGAGCGAGCGGCCGGCCTGGCGGGCCAGCCGTACCAGCCGCTCGGTGCCGGCGAGGTTGTCGGCGATCGGCTTGTCCACGTAGACGTGGACGCCCGCGCGCAGCAGGGTTTCCACGATCTCGGGGTGCGCGCTGGTGGCCGCGTGGACGAACGCGGCCTCGACCCCCGCCCCGATCACCTCGTCGAGCGAGGTGAAGCGCCGGTCGATCCGGTGCGCGCCGCCGACGCGCTCCAGGGTGGCGGCGTTGCGGGTGCACAGGTGGAGGTCGAGGCCGGACTGGGCGCTCAGCACGGGAAGGTATGCCTTCTCCGCGATGTCGCCCAGGCCGATCATGGCGATTTTCATCGGGCCAGCGTAGCCTTCAGCGCCTCGTCCATCGGGGTGGGCGTCACGCCGAAGGTGGTCTGGAAGGCGCTGGAGTCGACCACGAACGGGTCGGTGAACTGGTAGCGGACGTGGCGCAGCTCGCCGAGCAGCGGGACGAACAGCCCGGCCGCGCGCATGACCGGCCAGGGCAGCACGGAGTAGCGGGGCTCGGGACGGTCCAGGATGGCGGCCATGCGCGCGCCCATCTGGCGGAAGCTGAGCGGGTCGTTCGTGGGCACGTGCCAGGGGCGTCCCCAGGCGCGCTCGTCGGTGGCGGCGGTGGCCAGCGCGGCGGCGACGTCGGGCAGGTAGGTCCAGCTGTGCGGGACGTCGGCCGGCCAGATGAGCTGGATCGTCTTGCCCGCCCGGAGCGGGCCGAGGAAACGGTCGCCGAGGTAGGACTGGTCGGTGGCGCCGGGGCCGAAGAAGTCGGAGCCGCGCACCTCGGTGACCCGGATGCGCCCGGCCTCGTGCAGGGCCAGGGCGTCCTGCCACATCTTGGCCCGGACCCGGAACTTGGGGTTGGCGGAGGCGAGCGGGAGGTCCTCGGTCATCGGCCCGGCGACCGGGCCGTAGGCGTAGAGGTTGCCGAGCATGACCAGGACGGCGCCGCCGGCCTCGGCGGCGGTGGTGAACGAGGCGGCCATCGGCGGCCAGTCGGTGAGCCAGCGGTGGTACTTGGGGTTGACGCAGTTGTAGAGGGCGTCGGCGCCGCCGGCCAGTTCGGTCAGGCGGGCGGCGTCGGCGACGTCCGCGGCGACCTTGCGCACCCCCTCGGGGCCGCTGCCGGAGCGGGTGACGACGGTGACGTCGTGGCCCTGGTCGCGAAGCTGCGTGGCGAGGTGCGTGCCGACCTGGCCGGAACCGACGATGACATGCTTACCCATGATCAGGCCTGCTTCCAGATGATGCGGAGGACCGCGTTGACGGCGAAGGCGATGGCGAAGACGACGGCGGGGACGGTGCTGCCCGCGGCGTAAAGGGCCGCCGCGCCGCCGCCGAACCAGAGGATCTCCAGGACGACCCGCCAGATCCCGGTGGCGGGGAAGGTGGCGTTGGCGCCGCCACCGGCGCCGAACAAGGCCCAGGCGGCGATGAAGAGCGCGGGCGCGCCGAGTCCGGCGACTACTTTGAGAATCCAGCCGGCATTGAGGGTGAAACCCCAGTAACCAACCGAGAAGAGGACGCCCAGCTCCAAAAGGAACATCAGCCCCATGTTTGCGTTCTTCATGACTAAATCCTCACCCACGTGACTGGTGTTCCCTTACGAGAGCAATGCTCTCTCATGCGAGCGACATACGTCAAGAGCAGCGCTCTCGTTTTTTCGCACCGCTCTGGTACCGTGCTTCACATGACCGCAAGCAGGACCGCGAGAGAACGCGTCAGAGCCGAGCTCACCAAGGAGATCGCCGACATCGCCCGGCGGCAGCTCGCCACCGAAGGGGCAGGAGGGTTGTCGCTGCGAGCCATCGCCCGCGAGATGGGCATGGTCTCCTCGGCCATCTACCGGTACTTCCCCAGCCGGGACGACCTGCTGACCACGCTGATCATCGACGGCTACAACGCGCTGGGCGAGGCCGTCGAGCAGGCCGACGCCGCCTGCGACCCCGGCGACCACCTGGGCCGCTGGCTGACGGTCTGCCACGCCGTACGCGACTGGGCGCTGGCGCATCCGCACGAGTACGCGTTGCTGTACGGCTCGCCCGTGCCCGGCTACCAGGCGCCGATGGACACCGTGGAGGCCCGCGTCCGCGACACGATCGTCTTCGGCCGGATCCTCACCGACGCCCACGCCGCCGGCGCGCTCAGCCCGCCCGACGTCGCCCCCGAACCCCCCTCGTCGCTGGCCCATGACGCCGCCGCCGTGCGCTCGGTCATGCCCGGCGTCTCCGACCTGGTGGTCTTCCGCGCGCTCAACGCGTGGACCGGGCTGTTCGGCTGGGTGAGCTTCGAGGTGTTCGGCCAGTTCAACAACACGCTGATCAACCGCGCCACCGCCTTCGAGCACACCATGCGCACCAGCGGCGGGCTCATGGGACTGGGCAGCCCAGCAGCGGAACCATGATCTCGTCGACCACTTCCACGATCAGCTCGTCGGGAATCGGCGTGCCGTCGAACAGGAAGTACTGCCTGATCAGCGCCTGACCCACGTCCAGGCGGCGCAGGGTGACCGCGGAAGCCTGGATCTCGCCCCGATCCACCGCCCGGCGCACCACCTCCGTCATCACCCTGCGCCCCATGCCCTGGGAGCTCTGCCGGAGCGTCGCCGCCCGCTCGCTGTCGCCGAGCGCCTCGCTCAGCAGGCCGCGCATGGCCTCGCCCGGCGGCCCGGCCAGGGCCGCGGACACCGTGCGCAGCGCTGCCAGCATGTCACCGCGCAGGCTGCCGGTGTCGGGCGTGTCCGACACCGTCGGCATGATGGAGTACACCGCCGCCACGACCAGCTCGATCCGGGTCGGCCAGCGGCGGTAGAGCGACGCCTTGCCCGTCCTGGCCCGCTCGGCGACGCGTTCCATGGTCAGCTTGGCGTAGCCGACCTCGGCCAGCTCGTCGAGCGTGGCCTGGAAGATGGCGGCGTGCAGCGCCGCGCCCCGGCGGCGCGGCTGCTTGCGGTGGTCGGTGACCATGCCTGCATCCTAGGGAGCCTTGGCCACCCGGCCGGTGTCCCCGTCCACGACCACGCTCAGCCCGTCGGTCAGGATGGAGGTGCCCTCGCCCGTCCCCATGACCGCCGGGAGGCCGTACTCCCTGGCCACGATCGCCGCGTGCGAGCCCGGCCCGCCCGTGTCCACGACCACCGCGGCGGCCCGCTGGAACAACGGCGTCCACGACGGATTCGTGTACGGGCAGACCAGCACGTCCCCCGCCACCAGCCGGCCGAACTCCTCCGGCGTGCGGATCACCTTCACCGGCCCCGTCGCCCTGCCGCCGCCCGCGGGCGTCCCCGCCACCAGGGCGTCGCCCGTCTCCGGCACCGGGAAGACGGCCCGCGGGTCGATCATCCGCACGCCCCGCAGTTCCTCCCGCCTGGCCGCCCTGACCAGGATCACCGCCCGCAACCTCTCCCGGTACGGCGCGGCCGCCGGGTCCTCGACGTCCTCCAGCTCCTCCAGGCGCAGGTGGAAGACGTCCTCCGGCGGTTCCAGGCCGAGCCGCCTGCCGATCTCCACCAGCGTCCTGCGCAGGATCGGCAGGGGCTTGGTGAAGTAGAAGTGGCTGTCCTCGCGGAAGGCCATCGCGGCCCGTGCCGCGCGCGCCAGCCGTTCGATCCGCCGGCGGCGCCGCTCCTTGCGCAGCCGGGGATGGGTCAGCAGGCGCTCCAGCGGGTCGACCGGCGCCTCGGCGGGCCGTCCGGCCAGCACCTTCACCAGGTCCATCACCGTTTCCGGGGCATCGGACCACGTCGGCGGCGTGACGAGGATCGGGCTCACGGTCTCCCGGTGCCCGTACTCGGCCAGGAACTCCGCGAAGCGCTCGGCGAAGTCCGGCTCGCCGAGCCGCGTGGCCAGCACCTCCAGCGCCCGGTTGGCGTCGCTCGTGCGGGTGGTGCCGCCCAGGAGCGCGAAGAAGTGCTCGCCCACCCCGTACACCTTCATCGCCAGCAGCAGGCGCGCCCCGGCCAGGAAGGCGCCCGGCAGGTAGTCCGTGCGCAGCGCGCCGACCGGCCGCACCAGGTCGAGGGCGCGCCGGGGCATCGCGCGCAGTTCGGGCCAGGGCAGCGCCGCGAGGTCGACGGCGGCCAGGTCCCGCTCGCGCCGCAGGAAGTCGAGGAAACGCGGATCCCGGGTCCAGGCGGTGGGGTCGTAGCGGCGCGCCTTGCGCCCGATCAGCAGCGGCAGGCCGAGCGCGCGCAGGCCCAGACGGGGCGCGGGCGGGACGATCCGGTAGGCGATGCCGTCCTGCTCCTCCAGGAAGCCCTCGAAGGCGCCCCGGATGCCATAGGCGGCGGTCACCTCGCCCATCATCCCGGCCGGGCCGTAGGGGATCCAGGTCGACATGTCGATCGGGTACGGGCGCACCGGCAGGTACTCGATCAGCGTGGTGGCCAGGCGGCGGCGCATCGGGCTCAGCCTGCCCAGCGGGGGCGGCGGCAGCGCGGTCATCGGCCTGGCCTGCACCAAGTGGATCCGGCCGCCGGCGTAGGCCCATTCGAGGTCCATGGGGCGGCCGAAGTGAGCGGCCACCCGGACGCCGTACCCGGCCAGCTCGCGCAGCGCCCGATCGGGCAGGCGGTCGCCCGGGGGCTCGTCGTGGGTCTCGGTGGTGCCGCCGCCCGCCGTACCTCTGATGACCACCTCGCGGCGGCCTGGGCGGAAGGAGGTGCGGCGGCCCGTGCGGTCGAGCACGTAGTGGTCGGGAGTGACGCGGCCGGAGACGACCGCCTCCCCGAGCCCGGAACTGGCGTCCACGACGATCACGCCGCGCTCGCCGGTGACGGGGTCGGCGGTGAACATGACGCCCGCCGACTCGGCCTCGACCATGGCCTGCACCACGACCGCGATGCGCAGGCCGGCGTCGGGGATGCCGAGCCTGGCCCGGTAGGCGACGGCGCGCTCGGTGAACAGCGAGGCCCAGCATCGCCGGACCGCCTCGATCAGGTCCTGTTCGCCGGTGACGTTGAGGAAGGTGTCCTGCTGCCCGGCGAAGGCGGCGCCGGGCAGGTCCTCGGCGGTGGCGCTCGAGCGCACCGCGACCGGGCCGCCGCCGAGCGCGGCGTATGCCGCGGCGATCTCCCGCCGCAGATCCTCGGACATGTCACCGTCGGCCGCGGTCGTCACGACGAACCCGTCCGGGACCGGCAGCCCCAGCCTGACCAGCTCGCCCAGATTCGCCCCCTTGCCACCGGCGCGGTCCAGGTCGTCCCGGCCGAAGTCCCCCAGCGGTGCCACGCGTGTCATACCGACTCCTCGACATAGGCCCTGGTGCGCAGCGGGCGCACGGGCAGGGT
Organism: Nonomuraea typhae; assembly: GCF_009760925.1. GTDB lineage: Bacteria > Actinomycetota > Actinomycetes > Streptosporangiales > Streptosporangiaceae > Nonomuraea > Nonomuraea typhae. The sequence continues at coordinate 316,591 of NZ_VRLV01000004.1, read as the reverse complement.
GAGCGCCAGCGCGAACGCCACGATGAGCAGCGGCGCCATGAGCGCGAAGATCGCAGGTACGGCGGCGGCGAACTCGGCCCGCGCCGCCTCGGGCACCCCGGTGGCCACGGAGACGCCCGGCAGCCGCAGGGTGATCAGCGCCCCCACGACCGCCACCCCCGCCGACGCCCCGATCTGCCGCACGAACGTCACCGCCGAGGTCGCCGCGCCCAGATCGGCGTGCCCGGCGGTGTTCTGCGCGATCAGCAGCATGACCTGCATGACCAGCCCCACCCCGAGCCCGGTCACCACCATCGCCGCCCCGATCGCCACCGGCCCGTCGGCCGGCGCCAGCAGCCCGAGCCCGGACGCGGCCACGAGCGTGCCGGCGACGGGATAGGGCTTGTAGCGGCCGGTCCGGGTGATGAGCCGCCCGGAGACGATCGTGGTGACCAGCACCCCGCCCATGAGCGCGGTGATCAGCAGCCCGGCGCCGGTGGCCGTGGACCCGAGCGCGATCTGCAGGTAGGCGGGCATGTAGGTGACGGTCCCGAACAACGAGAACCCGATAACGAAGCTGATCGCCACCGGTACGGCGAAGCCACGGTCGCGGAAGAGCCGCAGGGGCAGGATCGGGTCCGCGGCCTTCCGCGCCGTGATCAGCCAGGCCGCGCCTCCGGCGAGCGCGACGCCCAGGTAGGCCGGGTTCCCGGTCTGCCCGAGCAGGACGGCGCCGAGCACGGTCAGCGCGAGCGCGAGCGCCCCTGCCACGTCCAGCGGCGCCCGGCTCTGGGGCGCGGGCAGCCGCAGGGTGCGGCTGAGCACGACGAACGCGACCAGCCCGAGCGGCGGGTAGAGGGCGAAGATCCATCGCCAGCCCACGGTGTCGATGAAGAGCCCGCCGATGAGCGGCCCGCCGACCGCGGCCAGGACGTAGGCGGCGCCGATCAGGCCGAGGTAGCGTCCCCGCTCCCGTGGGCTGATCACCTCTCCGATGATCGCCTGGGCGCCGATCATCAGCCCGCCGCCGCCCACGCCCTGGAGTGCCCGGAAGGCCACGAACTGCGGCATCGACCCGGCCACGGCGCACAACGCGGCCCCGGTCACGAAGATCACGATGGCCGCGAGCATGAGCGGCTTGCGGCCGAACCGGTCGCCCAGCTTGCCGTACACGGGCATCACGACGGTGGCGGCGATCAGATAGGCGGTGACGACGGCGGGCATCTGAGCGAGCCCGCCGAGGCTGCCGGCCACGGCCGGCAGGGCGGGCGCCATGATCGTCTGGTCGAGCGCGCCCAGCAACATCGCCAGTATGAGCCCGGTCAGCACACCGGACCTCCTTAGAGAACGGTTCGTTCTCTAAGGAGAGTAGATGAACAAGACGTGAAGGAGAAGAGCATCCGGCTTATCCGGATTTAGCCGTCTACGGCGTTACATCTCGCGACATGTGGAATGACACCGATCTGACAGGTCTCGGATCGTGAGCATGCTGACCCGCCGCTCGCTCATCCGGCTGCTGGGAGCAGCCTCGCTGGCCAGTACCGGAACGCTCCGGACCCGGCCCACCCTCGACGCCAGAATCCAGGAGATCATCGGCCGTCCCGTGTTCCGCGGGGCGCGCTGGGGCATGGCGTTCCGCGCCCTGGAGTCGGGCGCGTCCCTGTACGCCATGAACTCCGAGCAGCTCTTCATCTCGGCGTCCGCGTTCAAGATCTTCCCGGCCGGGACCGCGTTCTCGGCGCTCGGGGCCGGGCACCGCTTCCGCACCCGGGTCTGCCGGACCGGGCCCGTCGCGCGCGGCGTGCTGAAGGGCGACCTGATCCTGGTGGCCGGCGGCGACCTGCTGCTCGGCGGCCGGATCCAGCGCGACGGCAGGCTGGCCCTGCCCGACCCCGACCACACCTACAACGGGCAGCCGCTGCCCGGCGACCCGCTGCGGACCTTGCGCGAGCTCGCCCGCCGGGTCGCCGGCCGAGGGCTGCGGCGCGTGGAGGGCCGGGTCCTGGTCGACGCCTCGCTGTTTCGCGAAGGACGCGAAAGCGTGGCCAACGGCGGCATGCTGGTGCCGGTCTCGCCGATCATGGTCAACGACAACATCGTGGACGTCTCGGTGAAGCCGGGGGCCCGGGCCGGCGATCCGGGCGTGCTGCGGCCCTCCCCCGACCTCGAGCGCATCGTCAACGAGGTGGTCACCACCCAGCAGGCGACCCGGCCGCTGCGGTTCACCGCCGACGGCAGGCTCACCGGCGACATCGCCCTCGGCGGCCCGGAGCGGTTCGTGCCGTACTACGTACCCTCGCCCGTCTCCTTCGCCGAAGCCGCCTTCACCACGGCGCTGCGCGACAGCGGGGTGAGCGTCGGCAACCTGGCCCTGCCGCCGGGCGGGCCGCGCACCCAGCTCGCCGAGCACCTGTCACCACCGCTGTCCGAGCAGGTCAAGCCCATGCTCAAGGTGAGCTCCAACCTGCACACCGTGACCTTTCCCTACCTCGTCGGCGCCGTCGCCGGCCGCGACCCCGACGACGCCAAGGCGAAAGGCCGGGAACTCCAGCGGGAGCTCTTCCGCCAGGCCGGTCTCGACCCGGATCCGCCCGGCGCCGCCGAAGGACGCCACACCGCCGACTTCTTCGTCGGCTTCCTCGCGCACATGCGGCGGCAGCCGTACTTCTCCCCCTTCCGGCGGGCGCTGCCCACGATGGGCAGGGACGGCACGCTCGCCGACGTGCAGGTGAACTCGCCGGCGGCCGGCCGCGTGCACGCGAAGACGGGTACGGCGGGCACGGCCGAGCTCATCGCCAAGACGCTGGCCGGATACATCCGGCTGCCCGACTCGTGGATCGCCTTCGCGGCGCTAATGGAGCAGGAGGCCGGCTTCGAGCTGCTGCCCGTCGCCGGCGAGGCGCTGGGCGAGATCGCCACCGCCGTCTACGAGGAGGCCCTCTCGTGACCGTCGCCTCCCGCCGCGCCGTGCTGGGCCTGATCGGCACGAGCGCCTTCGCCGCCCCGGAACCCGGCGGCCTGCGCAGGCTCGAGCGGTTCATCGCCGACCGGGCCGGCCAGGACCTGTTCTCCGGCACCGTGCTGGTCGCCCACCGCGGCCGGCCGGTGCTGCAACGCTCATACGGCATGGCCGACAAGGAGAAATCGCTGCCCAACGGCCGCGACACCGTCTTCGATCTCGCCTCGATCACCAAATGCTGCACCGGCGTCGCGATCGCCCAGCTGGCCCAGCAGGGCAAGCTGGCCTTCCATGAGAAACTGGGCGCCTACCTCGACGGCTTCCCCACGGGCATCGGGGACACGGTCACGGTCCACCAGCTCCTCACCCACACCTCCGGCGTCGGCCGCCCCCCGATCGGGTCAGGACCCCCGGACGGCCCGTGGGACACGATCGAGAGCTTCTGGGACGGCACCGCCCAGCTCATCCGCGGCCTGCCCCGCCGCTTCGTCCCCGGCACCCGGTACGCCTACAGCAACGACGGCTACTTCGTGCTCGGCGAGATCGTGGCCGCGGTCTCCGGCCAGTCCTACTACGACTACGTCCGCCGCAGCATCTTCGCCCCGGCGGGCATGACACGCGCGCACTTCCCCACCAGGCCGCAGATGCGCGCCGACCCCGCGATCGCCCGGCCCTACGCGACGCGGCCCTCCGGCGGACGCGCCGACGTGAGCGACAGCCCGTACTTCCCCTTCGTCGGCTCGCCCGCCCGCGGCGCCTACTGCACCGCCGCCGACCTGCTCGCCTTCCAGCGCGCCCTGCGCGACGGCACCCTGCTCGACCCCGCCTACGCCGGCCTGATCACCGGCGGCAAGATGGTCCTGCCGCCCGAGGAGCGGCCGGACGTCACCCGGCAGAGCATGTTCTACGGCTACGGCTTCCTCAGCACGATCGTCGACGGCCGCACCGTGACCGGCCACTCGGGCAGCGGCCCCGGCGCGGCCAACAACCTCGACCTGTTCGCCGACCGGGTGGCGGTGATCCTCGGCAACTACGACACCACCGTCACCCCGATCGTCGAACAGGCCAGGCGACTGCTCTGAGGGAGTCAGCGGGCGGCGCGGTTGACCGCCGAGATGATGGCCTTGAGCGAGGCGGTGGTGGTGTTGGCGTCGATGCCGACACCCCACAGGATCTGGCCGTCCACCTCGCACTCCAGGTAGGAGGCGGCCTTGGCGTCGGTGCCCGCGCTCATCGCGTGCTCGACGTAGTCCAGGACGCGCACCCGGATGCCGACCCCGGAGATCGCGTCGATGAACGCGGAGATCGGGCCGTTGCCCGAGCCCTCGACCTCGCGGATCTCCCCGTCGAGGCGGACGTCGGCGGCGATGCGGTCCTTGTCGTCCACCGTGGACTCGTGGCGGTGCGCCATGAGGCTCAGGCGGCCCCAGCGGTTGCCCGGCGTCGGGAGGTACTCGTCCTGGAAGATCTCGTACATCGCCGCCGGGGTGACCTCGCCGCCCGCGGCGTCGGTGCGGGCCTGGACGACCTTGGAGAACTCGATCTGCAGGCGGCGCGGCAGGTCGAGCTGGTGGTCGGCCTTCATGATGTAGGCGACGCCGCCCTTGCCCGACTGGCTGTTGACCCGGATGACCGCCTCGTAGCTGCGGCCGATGTCCTTGGGGTCGATCGGCAGGTACGGCACGGCCCAGGCGAAGGAGTCGACCGGGACGCCGGCCACGGCGGCGTCGGCCTCCAGGTGCTCGAAGCCCTTCTTGATGGCGTCCTGGTGGGAGCCGGAGAAGGCGGTGTAGACCAGCTCGCCGCCCCACGGGTGGCGCGGGTGCACGGGGAGCTGGTTGCAGTACTCGGTGACGCGGCGGATCTCGTCGATGTCACTGAAGTCGATCTCGGGGTCGATGCCCTGCGAGAACAGGTTCATGCCCAGGGTCACCAGGCAGACGTTTCCGGTGCGCTCGCCGTTGCCGAACAGGCAGCCTTCGATGCGGTCGGCTCCGGCCATGTAGCCGAGCTCGGCGGCGGCCACGGCGGTGCCGCGGTCGTTGTGGGGGTGCAGCGACAGCACGATCGAGTCGCGGTGGCGCAGGTTGCGGTGCATCCACTCGATCTGGTCGGCGTACACGTTGGGGGTGGCCATCTCGACGGTGGCGGGCAGGTTGATGATGACCTTGCGGTCGGGGGTGGGCTGCCAGACCTCGTTGACCGCGTCGCACACCTCGACGGCGTACTCCAGCTCGGTGCCGGTGAACGACTCGGGGGAGTACTGGTAGAAGACGTCCACGTCGCTCGCCTCGGCGAGCTTGCGTACCAGCTTGGCGCCCTCGACGGCGATGGCGGTGATGCCCTCGCGGTCCAGGCCGAAGACGACCCGGCGCTGCAGCGTCGAGGTGGAGTTGTACAGGTGGACGATGGCCTGCTTGGCGCCCTGGATGGCCTCGAAGGTGCGCTCGATCAGCTCGGGCCTGGCCTGGGTGAGCACCTGGATGACCACGTCCTCGGGGATGCGGTCTTCCTCGATGATCTGGCGGACGAAGTCGAAGTCGGTCTGGCTGGCGGCGGGGAAGCCGACCTCGATCTCCTTGTAGCCCATCGTCACCAGCAGCTCGAACATCTTGAGCTTGCGGTGGGCGTCCATCGGGTCGATGAGCGCCTGGTTGCCGTCACGCAGGTCCACCGCGCACCATCGGGGCGCCTCGGTGATCACCTTGCTGGGCCAGGTGCGGTCGGTCAGCCGGATCGGCTCGAACGGCTGGTAGCGCTGGAACGGCATGGAGCTGGGCTGCTGAGCGGTCATGTGAGGTGTCCTCTATACGGTCGGTCCGAAAGGCCGACGCGCATGGCTCGCTCCGCGACGAGGGAGCCGGCCTGTTTAGAGGCCCTCGCCGCGGCAGCTAAGAAGCAGCCCGCGCAGCATGCGTTTCACGTTAGCAGACGTCTCGCCATGGACCCTCCCCGATCTCACCTGATGAGAACAGACAGGCACGTGACACAGCCCTCCAGCTTCTCAAACTCCGAAATATCCACACTTATGACGTTAAGTCCGCGATTTTCGAGCATGCGGCGGGTCTCCGGCGCGGAGGCGGCCATGAGCACCGTGTCCTCGGCGAGCACGACCACGTGCGAGCCGGCCTCCTCCAGGGGTTCCAGCATGTCCGGAAGGTCCACACAGGCCGGGTCGCCGATCAGCGTGCCGTCGGGCAGCGCGGTCACCGCCGACTTCAGGTGCAGCACCCCGCGCAGTTCCACCGGCGCCACCCGCCGATCCGGCAGATGGGCGGCGAGCTGGGCGATGCCCTCGTCGTTCGTGCGGGCCGAGCGCCCCACGTAGACGGTCTCGCCGTTCTGCAGGACGTCGCCGCCGTCCAGCGTCCCCGGCGCCTCGATCTCCGCGATCCGCAGCCCCAGCTCCCGCACGGTCTCGGCCACGGCGCCGACCTCGGGCCGCCGCTCGGGCGCGCCCGGCCGCGTGAGTACGGCCAGCCGTCCGCAGACCACCACGGCGTCCTCGACGAACACCGCGTCGGGCAGATCGTGGGCGGACGGGACGCTCACCGGATCCCAGCCCGACTCCCGGAGCGCGCGGACATAACCCGCGTGTTGCTTGAGCCCCAGCTCGTAGTCGACCGGCTGCCGCTCGATGTGCGTGACGAGGCCCTCGGCCAACCGCGGACCCGGGTTTCTTACCAGCGCATAACCCCGCATGGGCCGAGTTCTATCACGTGAGGGTTAGAGTCGGGATCATGCAGGACAACGAGATTCTCACCAGGATCAGCGCCCTCGTCGCCGAGGAGCACGAGCTGCGTGACCGGCTGGCCGCCGGCGAGCTGACCTCGCAGGAGGAGAACACCCGGGTCAAGGAGCTGGAAGTGGCGCTGGACCAGTGCTGGGACCTGCTGCGGCAGCGCCGCGCCCGCCGGGGCATCGGGGAGAATCCGGACGAGGCGGCGGCCCGCCCGGTCAGCGAGGTCGAGGGCTACCAGCAGTAATTCGGTGGCAGAAGGACACGCTCGTGCGCTTGCCTGAGGGCATGCAGATCCAGCGCATCGATCTCGACGGCCCGCTGCGGGATGTGTACGACGCCTACCACGCGGCCACCGCCCACCGCCCCGGACCGGCGTTCTCCTTCCCCCACTATTCCTGGCTGCTACGGCGCGGCGGCTCGGGTGACCGGGTCGAGGCGTGGGCCGTGATGGACGGCGACCGGGTGGCCGGCGCCTGCGGGCTGCAGTTCCCGCTCCTCGACAACACCCATCTGACGGAGGTGTTCGAGGGGTTCACCCACCCGGACTTCCGGCGGCGCGGCGTCGCGAGGGCGTTGTTCGACCACGCCAGGCGGCGCACTCTGGCCGAGGGCCGCAGGCTGGTCGTCGGTGAGACGGAGACCGGGGGGATCGGGGCCGCCTTCATCGCCGCCATGGGCGGGGAGGCGGTGTTGTCGGAGGCCCGCCGTACCCTTGACCTGCGCAAGGCCGACTGGGCGACGCTGGAGGGCATGCTGCCCGACGTCCCCGGCTACTACCTGGAGGGCTTCACCGGGCCCGCGCCCGAGGAACTGCTGACCGACCTCGCGACGCTGATCGGCGGCATGAACGACGCGCCGCGCGGGGCGGACATCGAAGGTCTGTTCGTGGACGCCGGCCGGATGCGGGAGTTCGAGGAATCGGTGGTGCCCAGCGGGCAGGAGTCCTACGTCATGATCGCCCGGCGGGCGGCCGACGACGCGCCTGCCGGATATACGCGCATTTATCTGGATGCCGCAAGAGATGACGGGTGGGCCCGCCAGGCCGACACGGTCGTGCTGGCCGAGCACCGCGGGCACCGGCTCGGGCTGCTGCTCAAGCTCGCCAACCTCCTGTGGGTGCACGAGAGCGAGCCGCACCTGGAGCGGGTCATCACCTGGAACGCCACCTCCAACCGGCACATGCTGGCGATCAACGAGGCGATGGGGTTCGAGCTGCTCGACGAGTGGTTCACGTGGCAGGTGGCCGCCTGAGGTTTCGCCGATGTTAAGCGCAGGTTAGATATGCGCCAACTCCCCTTGTCCGAACAACCTTCGGTGGAGAGGCTCTGGCCAGCACAGACTCCCCCCTGGAGGTTTCCCATTGAGCAAGGCACGCATGCCGTGGAAAAGCGTCATCGGCGGTTCCATCGGCAATCTCGTCGAATGGTATGACTGGTTTGTCTACGCCAGCTTCGCGACCTACTTCGCGGCGTCCTTCTTCCCCAAGGGTGACTCCACCGCCCAGTTGCTGAACACCTTCGGCATCTTCGCCGTCGGCTTCTTCATGCGCCCGATCGGCGGCTGGCTCCTCGGCCGCTACGCCGACCGCAAGGGCCGCAAGGCCGCGATGACGATGACGGTCACGCTGATGTCGGCCAGCGCGCTGCTCATCGCCATCGCGCCGACCTACGACGCCATCGGCCCGGCCGCCGCCGTCGTGCTGCTCGTGGCCCGCCTGCTCCAGGGCATCTCGGTCGGCGGCGAGTACGCGGCCAGCGCCACCTACCTCACCGAGGCCACCCCGCCCGGCAGGCGCGGCTTCGCCTCCAGCTTCCAGTACGTCTCGATGACCGCCGGTCAGCTCGTCGGCCTCGGCCTGCAGATCATCCTGCAGAACTCCATGGCGGACGAGACGCTGAAGTCCTGGGGCTGGCGCATCCCGTTCATCATCGGCGCCCTGGCCGCCGCGGTCGTGTTCTACCTGCGCCGCAGCATGATGGAGACCGAGGCATACGGCGAGGAGGCCGGTTCCTCGCACGCCGGCGAGAACCGCGGCACCATCAAGGCGCTCCTCACCCACAAGAAGGAGTTCCTGCTGGTCATCGCCCTGACCATGGGCGGCACGGTCGCGTACTACACCTACACGACCTACCTGACCACCTACCTGTCGAACACCGCCGGGCTGCCCAAGTCCACGGCGTCGGCGGTCAGCTTCTGCGCGTTGTTCATCTTCATGTGCATCCAGCCGCTGGCCGGGGCGCTGTCGGACCGCATCGGGCGACGGCCGCTGCTGATCACCTTCGGCATCGGGTCCACGCTGGGCACCGTGCCGCTCATGTACGCGCTGTCGGCGGTGAGCGGGTTCTGGGGGGCGCTCGTGCTGTCGCTGACCGGCCTGCTCATCATCACCGGCTACACCTCGATCAACGCGGTGGTGAAGGCCGAGCTGTTCCCGACGAACGTGCGGGCGCTCGGCGTGGCGCTGCCGTACGCGATCGCCAACGCGCTGTTCGGCGGCACCGCCCAGTACGTGGCGCTGTGGTTCAAGAACGCGGGCATGGAGCCCGGCTTCTACTGGTACGTCGCCGGGTGCGCGGCGGTTTCGCTGGTCGTGTACTTCACCATGCGCGAGACCCGCGACGCGGCCCTGTCCCGCAGCGAGCAGGGCGTCACGGCCCGGCCGGTCCCCGAGCGCGTCTAACCTGGGCGCCATGCGAGTTCTCCTGGTCGAGGACGACGACCGGCTCGCGGCAGCACTGACCACGGCACTGTCGCGGCACGGACACGAGGTCGTCCGCGCCGCGCTGGCCGTCGACGCCCTCCGCCTGGCGGGGGGCGTCGACTTCGTCCTGCTGGACCTCGGCCTGCCCGACATGGACGGCCTCGACGTGCTGCGCAGGCTGCGGCGCAGCTCCGCCGTACCGCTGATCGTGGTGACGGCGCGCGTCGAGGAGCGCGACGTGCTGCGCGGGCTGCGCTCCGGCGCCGACGACTACCTCGTCAAACCCTTCCGTACGGCGGAGCTGATGGCGCGCATGGAGACCGTGCTGCGCCGGGGCACGCGGCCGATGCCGGTGCTCGACCAGGTGGTGACCGTCGGCGACGTGCGGATCGACCTGGGGGCGCGGCAGGTGCACGTGGCCGGGTCGCCGATCACGCTGACCCGGCGTGAGTTCGACGTGCTGGCGCTGCTGGCCCGGCAGCCGGGCGTCGTGCGCAGCCGTGAGGAGATCCTCGACGAGGTCTGGGGCGACCCGCTGCTGTCGGCCTCCCGGTCGCTGGACGTGCACGTGGCCGGGCTGCGCGCCAAGACCGGCCGCCCCGGCCTGGTCGAGACCCTGCGCGGCACCGGTTACCGGCTGGGCTCCACGGCGTGAACTCCCGGCTGGTGGTCACCTTCACCACCCTGATCGCCTTCCTCATCGCGGCGCTGGCCGTGCCGCTCGGCCTCTTCTACGCCTCCCACCGCACCAACCGGCTGCTGCTGGACCGCCGCGCCGACGCCACCCGCTTCGCCGAGCTGGCCGACCAGGCGGTGCGCGACGGCGACCACCTCGCGCTGCGCGCCGAGATCGAGCGTTACTGCGAGCTGTACGGCGCGGCCGTGCGCGTCCTCGGCCGCGACCGGAGCGTGCTGGCCGAGGCGGGCACGATGACCGCCGGCACCGAGGCGGCGGTGCGCCTGGCGCTGTCCGGCCGCACCACCGAGGAACTCCCCGCCCTGGACCCCTTCGGCCCCGCGAGCGTCCTCCTGGCCGAGCCCGCGGGCCGTGACGCCCAGCTGTCCGGCGTGGTCCTGCTGCAGGCCCGCACCGACACCGCCCGCGCCGACGTCACCCTGGTCTGGCTCGCGCTGGCCGCCGGCGCCCTCATCGCCCTGGCCTACTCGGTCATGGCGGCCAGGCGGCTGGCCCGCTGGATCCTGCGCCCGGTCACCGAACTGGACCGCACCACGCGGGCGATCGCGGAAGGCCAGCTCGACGCCCGCGCGCACCACGGCACAGGCCCGTCGGAGCTGCGCCGCCTGGAGGAACGCTTCAACGCCATGGCCGACGCCGTCTCCGGCGCGCTGGAGCGCCAGCGGGCCTTCGTGGCCGACGCCTCACACGAGCTGCGCACCCCGCTGACCGTGCTCTCGCTGCGGCTGGAGAACCTGGAGCCGCACCTGCGCGACGAGGGCTCGGCGGAGTTCCAGGAGGCGCTGGCCGAGCTCGACCGGCTGGCACTGCTGGTGGAGGACCTGCTGGCGCTGGCCCGGGTGGAGGCGGGCGCGGTGGCGGTCACCGCCGTGACCGCGCTCGCGCCGCGCCTGGCCGGGTGGCGGGAGGTGTACGCCGCCCGGGGACTCACGCTGGACGCCCCGATCCCCGAGGACGCCGTGGTGCCGGAGCCGATCGCGCGCATCGCCGACATCGCGCTGGACAACGCCCAGAAGTTCGTCCCGCCGGGGGGCACGGTCACGGTGACGCTGGACGACGGGGTGCTGCGGGTCGAGGACGACGGCCCGGGGCTCAGCGAGGAGGAGCGCGCCGAGGCCCAGGGGCGGTTCTGGCGCTCCGGCTCCCACGCCAACGTGCCGGGCAGCGGCCTCGGGCTGGCCATCGCCGCCGAACTGGCCAGGGCGTGCGGGGCGCGGCTCAGCTTGCTGCCGGCCGTACCCCATGGGCTGGTGGTCGAGGTTCAGCCGTACACCGAGCGGTAGTAGCGGGCCGCGCCCGGGTGCAGGGGGACGACGCCGGTGCCGATCGCGTAGCGGCGGTCGAGGCGGCCGCCGGGCGCGTCCGGGGCCTGGAGGCGGTCGCGGCTGGCGAACAGCGTCTCGGTGACCCGCCTGGCCAGTTCCTCGTCCAGGTCGCGGCGGCAGACCAGGTAGCTGGGGGTGCCGACCGTGGCCACCGGGGCGGCGGCGCCGTACACCTGGGCGGGGACGGCGGCGTGCTCGTACAGCGGCCCGTAGGCGCGGCGCAGGACCGGCACGAGCGCGTCGAGCCCGAGCAGGCGGATGTCCTCGAGCGCGGCCAGCGCGGGCGTGGGCACGCCGCCCGACCAGAAGAAGGCGTCCACGCGGCCGTCCGCCAGCGCCTTGACGGAGGCGTCCAGGCCGAGTTTGACCGGCCGGGCGGTGCTCAGCCCGGCGGCCCGCAGCACCCGCTCGGCGGTCACCGCGGTGCCCGAGCCCTCGGCGCCGATCGAGACCGCGCGGCCGGCCAGGTCCTTGGGCGTCATCACCGCCGAGCCGGCGCGCACGACCAGGTGCACGTAGTTCATGTACATGCGGGCCAGCGCGGCCACCGGCTGCCTGCGCACCCGCACCGCGTAGTCGGCGCTGTCGGCCAGCGCGAACGCGGCGTCGGCGCGGCCGTCGCCGAGCATGGCGAGGTTCTCCACGCTGGCGGCGGTCTTGAGCACGCTCGCCGTGAAGCCGACCCGCCGCAGCTCGGCGGCGAAGCGTTCGCCGAGCTGCCCGTACGGCCCGCCCGCCGGCCCGGTGGCCAGCCGGATCCGCCCGGTCCCGCTCTCGCCCGCCGCGCATCCGGCCACGGTCAGCCCGGCGAGGGCGAAGAGGGCACGGCGCGACAGGTTCACCTCCTCACGGTATCCGCACGCCAGGTAAAAGCGGATGATCCCCACCAGGCCCCATGGCATGCTGACCATGTGGACGAGACGGACATTCACCTTCGCATCGCCCCCGAGCTGCGGTTCTTCCTGCCCTCCGGCCGCAGGCACGACGACTGGCAGCAGGCGCCGGTGGACGGCACGTCCTCGCTGGGCCACGTGGTGGAGTCGCTGGGCATCCCTCTGACCGAGGTCGGCCCGATGACGGTCGGCGGCTCCGGCGTCGGCCCCTCCTACCAGCCGCGGCCCGGCGACGCCGTGGACGTCGCGCCGGTGCCGCGCCCGCAGCCGCTCGCGGAGGAGCCCCGCTTCCTGCTCGACGTGCACCTGGGCACGCTGGCCAGGCGGCTGCGGCTGCTGGGCATCGACACCGCCTACCACAACGACATGGACGACCCGTCGCTGGTGGTGCAGGCCAACGCCGAGCGCCGGGTGCTGCTCACGCAGGACCGCGGCCTGCTGCGCCGCCGCGCGCTGTGGCTGGGCGCCTACGTGCGCGGCACCAAGGCCGAGAGCCAGCTCGAGGACCTCCTCGACCGGTTCGCGCCGCCGCTGCGCCCGTGGACGCGCTGCACCTCGTGCAACGGCGAGCTGACCCAGGTCGCCAAGAGCGAGGTCGCGCCCAGCCTGCCGGACGGCACGCGGCGCGGCTACGACGCCTACGGCCGCTGCCGGGAGTGCGGCCAGGTCTACTGGCGCGGTGCGCACAGCGGCCACCTGGAGGAGATCGTCCAGTCTTGTCTAGACAGGAGGACCCACTTGTCCAGCTCTGAGCTGGGGTGATAGTTGTCAATCTGCGTACATCCGGGCTTTACTTTTCCCGTGGATGCTCTCTTCGGAAAGCCATCTCAAGGAGCCCCGATGCGACACCTACTCCTCCTCCTAGCCGCCGCGATCCTCACCGCCACCGCCCTGACCGTCCCCGCCCACGCCGCTCCCGACGGCACGCTGTCCCTCGGCAGCGCCACGGTGAAGCCGGGCGAACCGATCAAGCTCACCTACTCCACGCCCCGGCCCCACGCCAAGAACTGGGCCGGCCTGTACACCGAGCCCGGCAACGGCCCCGCCGGCGAGCAGTACGTCGGCCCGTCGCTGAAGTGGGCCTACACCCCCAGCGCCGCCGGTGAGGCCACCCTGCCCACCGACGGCCTGGAGCCCGGCGACTACGTCGTCTACCTCCTGGCCCAGGACGGCTACGCGTGGCTGGCCCAGCCCGTACGGCTGAAGCTGGTCAGCGCCGCTCCCCCGCACTTCGTCACCTCGCCCTTCACCCTGCGCAACGGCCGGGCCGGCCAGCCGTACGCGGCGAGCGTCGGCGGCCTGGTCAAGGGCGACACCACCGGCCTGACCTTCACCAAGAAGGCCGGCGCCGCCTGGATCGAGGTCGCCGCCGACGGCCGGGTCACCGGCATGCCGCCCGCCCGCGGCACCGCCGCGCTGACCGTCGAGGCACGCAACAGCGCCGGCCAGAGCACCGCCGCCGAGATCTCCATCCGGGTCCGCGGCTCCGGCCAGCCGCTCGTGCCCCGGCTCAACGCGCTCAGCTGGAACCTCTGGCACGGCGGCAGCCAGGTCTCCGGCGCCCGCGAGAAGCAGCTGCGCTTCCTGCTCGACCGTGACGTGGACGTGGTCGGCATGCAGGAGACCTCCGGCACCTCGGCCCGCGAGCTGGCCGAGTCCCTGGGCTGGGACTACCACCAGGCCGGTGCCGACATGGGCCTCATCAGCCGCTACCCGATCACCGCCCGCGGCCCGCTGCCGTCGCAGTCCGGGCTGGCCGGCGTCTACGCCCGCGTGCGCATCGACGAGCGCACCGGCCGCGAGCTCGTCCTGTGGACCGCCCATCTCGGCTACACGCCCTATGGGCCCTACGACGCCTGCTTCTCCGGCCGCAGCACCCGCGAGCTCCTCAGCCGGGAGGCCGAGGCCGGCCGTACCCGCCAGATCCAGGAGATCGTCGCGGCCATGAAGGACCAGCTGCGCGCGGCGAAGAGGAGCCCCGTGCTGCTGACCGGCGACTTCAACGCCCCCTCGCACCTCGACTACACCCCCAGGGCGGCGCCCTCGCACTGCGGGCGCCAGCGCGTGCCGTGGCCGACCTCGACCATCCCCGAGGAGGCCGGTCTGAGGGACTCCTACCGCGTCGCCAACCCCAACCCGGTCGCCAAGCCCGGCACCACCTGGTCGCCCCTCTACAAGACCTTCACCGGCGGCTACGGCTACGACGATCGCTCCGGCGCGCCGGAGCCGCAGGACCGCATCGACTTCGTCCACTACGCCGGAAAGCTGACCGTCGAGGCGTCGGACGCCGTCGTCGCCGGGACCCCGCGCCCCCACCCCGACCACCGCGACAACGAGTGGACCTCCGACCACGCCGCCGTCTTGACCACGTTCAGGGTCAACTGACCGATCGGGAAACCGAGCCGACACCCCTCGGAAACGCGGGGGCAACGCCCGATCTTTAGGGTCCGGGCATGCGGCTCACCTCACACGAGCAGGAGCGCCTGCTCATCCACGTCGCCGCAGGACTCGCCCGTGACCGCCGGGCCAGGGGCCTGCTGCTCAACCACCCCGAGGCGACCGCGATCATCGCCGCGTTCCTCCTGGAAGGGGCGCGGGACGGGCGCGGCGTCGCGGACCTGATGTCGGCCGGGCGAGAGGTTCTCGCCCGGTCGGACGTCATGGACGGCGTACCGGAGATGCTGGAGTCCGTCCAGGTCGAGGCCACCTTCCCCGACGGCACCAAGCTCGTCACCGTCCACAGGCCGATCCCGTGATCCCCGGCGAGTACGTCCACCCGTCCGGGCGGATCCCGCTCAACCCCGGCCGGCCGCGCGTGCGCCTGCGCGTCGTCAACACCGCCGACCGGCCCGTGCAGGTCGGCTCCCACTACCACTTCGCCGCCGCCAACCCCGGCCTGGCCTTCGACCGCGCGGCCGCGTGGGGACTGCGCCTGGACGTGCCGGCAGGTACGGCGGTGCGCTTCGAGCCGGGCATCGAGCGAGAGGTCACGCTGGTCCCGATCGCAGGCGAGCGCGTCGTCCCCGGACTGCGCCCCGAGTCGGCGGGAGCCCTCGATGCCCTCGATTCCTGAGCTGTCACGCGCCCGCTACGCCGCCCTCTACGGGCCCACCACCGGCGACCGCATCCGCCTGGCCGACACCGACCTGTTCATCGAGGTCACCGAGGACCGCTCGATGGGCCCGGCCGGGGCGGGCGACGAGGCCGTGTTCGGCGGCGGCAAGGTCATCCGCGAGTCGATGGGCCAGGGCCTGGCCACCCGCGCCGAGGGCGCCGCCGACCTGGTCATCACCGGAGCGGTCATCCTCGACCACTGGGGCGTGATCAAGGCCGACGTCGCCGTCACCGACGGCCGCGTCTCCGGCATCGGCAAGGCCGGCAACCCCGGCACCATGTCCCACGTGGACATCGTCATCGGCCCCTCCACCGAGATCCTGGCCGGCAACGGCAAGATCCTCACGGCCGGGGGCGTGGACTCGCACGTCCACCTCATCTGCCCGCAGATCCTGGACACGGCCATCGCCTCCGGCATCACCACGATCATCGGCGGCGGCACCGGCCCCGCCGAGGGCACCAAGGCCACCACGGTGACCGGCGCCTGGTACCTGGGCCGCATGCTCGAGTCTCTGGACGCCTACCCGCTCAACTTCGCCCTGCTCGGCAAGGGCAACACCGTCAGCCGCGAAGGTCTGCTGGAACAACTGCGGGCCGGGGCCTCCGGATTCAAGCTCCACGAGGACTGGGGCTCCACGCCCGCCGCCATCGACGCCTGCCTGCGCGTGGCCGACGAGACCGGCGCCCAGGTGACCGTCCACACCGACACCCTGAACGAGGCCGGCTTCGTCGAGTCGACCCTGGACGCGATCGCCGGCCGGACGATCCACGCCTATCACACCGAAGGCGCCGGCGGCGGCCACGCGCCCGACATCATCACCGTCGCCGCGCACCCGAACGTGCTCCCGAGCTCCACCAACCCCACCCGCCCGCACACCGTCAACACGCTCGACGAGCACCTCGACATGCTGATGGTCTGCCACCACCTCAACCCTGCCGTCCCCGAGGACCTCGCCTTCGCCGAATCGCGCATCCGCCCGACCACGATGGCCGCCGAGGACGTCCTGCACGACATGGGCGCCATCTCCATCATCGGCTCGGACTCCCAGGCGATGGGCCGCATCGGCGAGACCGTCATCCGCACCTGGCAGACCGCCCACGTCATGCAACGGCGGTTCGGCGAACTGCCCGGCAACCTGCGCGCCCGCCGCTACATCGCCAAATACACGATCTGCCCCGCCGTCGCGCACGGCCTGGACGCCGAGGTCGGCTCCGTGGAGGTGGGCAAACTCGCCGACCTGGTCCTGTGGTCGCCCGCCTTCTTCGCCGTCAAACCCGACCTGGTGCTGAAGGGCGGCGTGGTGGCCTGGGCCCAGATGGGCGACGCCAACGCCTCCATCCCCACGCCGCAGCCCGTGTTCCCCCGTCCCATGTTCGGCGCCTTCGGCGGCACACCCGCCGCCACCTCCCTCCACTTCGTCTCCCCGCTGGCCCTGGACGCCGGGCTGGCCGACCGGCTCCGGGTGCATCGGCGCCTGGCCCCGGCCGCCTCCGTCCGCAGGCTGGGCAAGGAGGACATGCCCCTGAACTCCGCCATGCCCAAGATCACCGTCGCGCCGGACACCTTCACCGTCACCATCGACGGCTGGCCGGTCGAACCCGCTCCCGCCGAGTCGTTGCCGCTGGCCCAGCGGTACTTCCTGTTCTGATGCACCCCGCGCTGCTCCTGCTGGCCGACTCCCGCCTGCCCGCCGGAGGCCACGCCCACTCCGGCGGCGCCGAGGCGGCCATCGCGAGCGGCCACGTCACCGGCCTGCCCTCCCTGGCCGCCTTCCTGCGCGGCCGCCTGCACACCACCGGCCGGGTCTCCGCCGCACTGGCCGCCACAGCGTGCACCCTCGCCCAGCGGTCCGGCCCTTCGGCGCCCTGGCGTGACCTCCAAGCCGAGGCCGACGCCAGAACCACCTCCCCCGCCCTCCGGCGCGCCTCCTGCCGGCAGGGCAAGCTCCTCCTCCACGTGGCCAGGCGCCTGTGGCCCGGGCTCGACGCATTGGCGGCAGCCGTACCGGAGCCGCATCACCCGCTGGCCCTCGGCGCGGCGGCGCACGCGGCGGGCGCGGCCCCCGGGGACGCGGCGCTCGCCGCCGCCTACCACTCCGTCACGGGTCCGGCCACCGCCGCCGTCCGTCTCCTGGGCCTGGATCCCGTCGAGGTCCACCGCCTGCTGGCCGGCCTGACCGGCGACCTGGCCAGGATCGCCGGTCAGGCCCACGGGTCCCCGGAGTCGCTGCCCGCCTGCTCCGCTCCCGCCCTCGACCTCCTCGCCGAACAGCACGCCAGGGCGGACCTCCGCCTGTTCGTCTCCTGAACCCCCGGAAAGGACGGCCATCATGGGCGCCGGCCACGAAGACCACCACCCCGCCCCTGCGGCACCCGGCCGCGCCCTGCGCCTGGGCGTGGGCGGCCCGGTGGGCAGCGGCAAGACCGCCCTGGTCGCCGCGCTCTGCCGCGAACTCGGTCCAGCCCTCCACCTGGGCGTGGTGACCAACGACATCTACACCACCGAGGACGCCGACTTCCTCCGAGCGGCCGGAGTCCTGGACCCGGAACGCATCATCGCGGTCGAGACCGGATGCTGCCCCCACACCGCCATCCGCGACGACATCGCCGCCAACCTCGACGCCGTCGACACCCTGGAACACCGCTTCGGCCCCCTCGACCTGGTCATCGTGGAAAGCGGCGGCGACAACCTGACCGCGACGTTCAGCCGCGGGCTGGCCGACCGCCAGATCTTCGTCCTCGACGTGTCGGGCGGCGACAAGGTCCCCCGCAAGGGCGGCCCCGGCGTCACCGCCGCCGACCTCCTGGTCGTCAACAAGACCGACCTGGCCTCTCTGGTGGGCGCCGACCTCACGGTCATGTCCCGGGACGCCGCCAAGGTCCGCGGCACCCGCCCGGTCCTGTTCACCAGCATCCGTACGGCGGGCGCCGCCAACGTGGCCACCTGGGTCACCGGCCAGCTGGAGTCCTGGCGCCACCACCCTGCCCCGGCCTGACCCGTGCCCCCGTCCACTCCACCGGCCCCGGGCCGGACGATCACGGCGGCGGCCCGGGTGGCCACCACGGCCGTCGCCGGCCGGACGGTCGTCTCGGAGCTCCGCTCGTCACCGCCTTTGACCCTGCGCCAGACGGGTCCGCACACCGTCCACCTGGTCGCCACCGCCGCGGGCCCGCTGGGCGGCGACACCCTGACCCTGGACATCGACGTGGCCCCCGGCACGTCCCTGGACGTGCGTTCGGCCGCGGCCACGCTCGTCCTGCCCGGGCAGGGGGCCTCACGCATGCTCATCACGGCTTCGGCCGGCCCCGGCGCCACCCTCCGCTATGCCCCCGAGCCCACGATCGTGACCTGCGGCGCCGTCCACCACCAGGTGGTACGGCTGTCGCTGGGCGCCGGCTCCAGGCTCACGTGGCGCGAGGAACTCATCCTCGGCCGCCACGGCGAACCCGGCGGACGCTGCCGTGCCCGCCTCGACGCGGTGTATGCCGGTGTCCCGTTGCTGCGCCAGTCGCTGGACACCGGCTTCCCCGCCTCACCGGCGGTCTACGGCACCGCCCGCTGCCTGGGCACCACTCTCCTGGCCGGCCGTACCGGGGAGGGCGCGGTGGCCGACGGCGTGGCGGTACTCCCGCTGGCCGGTCCCGGCCTCCTGGTCTCCGCCCTGGCCGACGACGCGATCGACCTGCGCCGCCGCCTCACCTGGGGCGAGTCCCGCATCTCCTAGCGATGGGCCGTCACCGCCGCCGCCGCCGCGGCCAGGACAACACCCCGAAGGCCACCACGGCCAGCGCACTGGCCAGCGCCCCGAACCACCCGAACCGGATGACCGGCGCAATCGACAAAACGCCCAGATCCACAGAAACCCGATCCGCCAGCCCCTGGGGAGCGGCCACGAACGTCACCAGCAGCACCATCGCCGCCAGCCCCGGCAGCGCGGCCAGCACCGCCCACGGCTTGCCCGTCATCAGCCCCGCCGCCCCCAGCACGACGGCCACCAGCCCGGCGAGCAGCGTGTAGACCCCGAGGCTCCCGTCAACCCCCCGGACGTCCTTGGCAACCCCGGCCCCGAGCAGATCCACCCGCGCCTCGACCCCGGCCCAGGGCAGGATCGCACAGACCACCAGCACCGCCCCGGCCACGATCACGGCCAGCGCATAGCCGCCCCGCGCCTTGCGCTCCGGCTTCCCCGACACCCGCGGCGAAAGGTAGTCGCCCACCCGATCACCATAAGCCGTCCCACCGCCCCACACCACAACCCCGGGAAGGGGAAGGACGGCCGGCGGGAGGCGCCCACACGGCCCCGCCGTAAAAGACCACCCTCCACGAACGCGCCGGAAGCGCCCCTCAGTCGTAAAAGCCCAGACGACGGAGCTGCTTCGGGTCGCGTTGCCAGTCCTTGAGGACGCTGATGCGTAGGTCGAGGTACACGCGCGTGCCCAGGAGCGCCTCGATCTGCTTGCGGGCCCGGGTGCCCACGTCGCGCAGGCGTTCCCCCTTGTGCCCGATGATGATGGCCTTCTGCGACGGCCGCTCCACGAACAGGTGCGCGTAGATGTCCAGAAGGTCGTCCCGCCCCTCGCGGGGGATCATCTCGTCCACCACCACGGCGATCGAGTGCGGCAGCTCGTCGCGCACCCCCTCCAGCGCCGCCTCCCGGATCAGCTCCCCGACCAGCACCTGCTCCGGCTCGTCGGTCAGCTGCCCGCCCTCGTACAGCGGCGGCGACACCGGCAGATGCCGGGTCAGGACCTCGGCCAGCGCGTCGAGATTGTCCCCCGAGGTGGCGGAGACGGGGACGATGTCCGCGAACTCCCCCAGCTCCGAGACGGCCAGCAGCTGCTCGGCGATCTGTTCCTTGGATGCGAGGTCGCACTTGGTGACGACCGCCACCACCGGCGTCTTCTTCACCCCCGCCAGCTTCTCGGCGATGAAGCGGTCGCCCTTCCCGATCGGGTCGCCGGCCGGGACGCAGAAGCCGATCACGTCCACTTCGGTGAGCGTGGACAGCACCAGGCTGTCGAGACGCTCACCCAGCAGGGTGCGGGGCCGGTGCAGGCCGGGGGTGTCCACGACGATCAGCTGGGAGTCGGGGCGGTGGACGATGCCCCGGATGACGCGGCGGGTGGTCTGCGGCTTGGATGAGGTGATGGCCACCTTAGTGCCGACCAGGGCGTTCATGAGCGTGGACTTGCCGACGTTCGGCCTCCCCACGAAGCAGGCGAATCCGGCGCGATGGTTGTCTGGCGAAGTCACATAGTTGATTGTGGCCCATCAGCCACCGTGCTGCCGCCACCAGGTGAACGCGTCGGGCAGCACGTGGGGTGACCACGGGCTCATGTCGAGGCCGCCCAGGTCCTCCTCGTTCGCCCAGGTGAAGCCGGTGATCTCGGCTCCGTCGGGCACTGGGTCGGCCGCGCCGGTCAGCACGCAGGCGTAGGCGGCGATCACGTAGGCGACCTCGTGGCCGTTGGGGTAGTGGGTGCGGAAGTCCGGCCCGCCGTACACGCCGATGAGTCCGCGCACCGCGATGGTCACCGACAGTTCCTCGGCCAGTTCGCGGACGACGGCGTCCTCGGGCCGCTCGTCGGGGTCGATGCCCCCGCCGGGCGTCGCCCAGGTGCCGACGTCGCCGTGGCGGGCCACCAGCAGGCGCCCTTCGGCGTCGAACACGCAGCCGGTCACCGACGGCAGCACCAGCAACCGGCCGCCCACCGCCGCCCTCAGTTCGGCCAGGAACGGCGACATCGCCATGTCGTCAGCCCCTCACCTGGCCGTCGGGCCCGGCCACCAGCAGGGTCCCGCCGAGCTCCCGCACCAGCGCCGCGTCGTGGTCCGCGGCCGGCTCGCCGGCGGTGACCAGCGCGGCGGCCTCCAGCGACGCCGCGCCGCTGGAGATCGCCATGGCCACCGCGACCTGCAGCGCGGAGAGCGTGAGCGAGGTGAGCGCGACGTTGGTGGCGGAGTAGGTGCGTCCGGTCTCGTCGCGTACGGCGGCGCCTTCACGTGCGCCGGTGCGCGCCCTGGCCGCCCGCGCCAGGGTAATGATCTTGCTGTCTTCGGGATCGAGAGTCACGGGAGTCTAGGTTAGGCCCTGGTCATCCCGAGCACCGACTGCGCCAGTTGTTCGGTCCGCCGGGGATCCACCTGGTTCATCCCGGTGTGCACGAGCGAGAGCAGGGTGTCCCCTTCGCGGACCAGCAGGACGTTCAGCGCGTAGGGGTAGCCGTTGAGCCGCCCGGTCAGCGTTGCGGCCACCGCCTCGTCCCCGACGCCGCCGACCGGGCGCGTCCGCACGCGCAGCTCGGTCCCGGCGCCGGTGTCGACCGCGTGACAGGACCGCAGGGCCTTGCCCAGGTCGTCGATGTGCCAGGCGGCCTCTTCGCCGGAGTACCTGGCCAGCCCGACCCCCGCCGTCTCGCCGAGCGCGTTGCCCGGATAGCTGGCCGCGGCCTGCGCGGTGAGCGCCCGCTGCGGCGCCCGGCCCTCCGCGGGAGCGAGTACGGCCCGGCAGTCGCGGTCACCCGCGGCGAACGGCGTCTTCCAGGGTTGCTGGGCCCGTGCCGTGAACCCCTCGGGCAGCCGGGGATCCTTGTTCAGAATCTCCCGAAGCCGCACCTGAGCCTGCTCGTCGATGTCCGGTCCGGCCGAGTTGCCCCCGCAGGCGACCAGGCCGGCCATGAGCAGCGCGGCGGCGATGATCCGCAGTCCCCGTTCCATGGTTTCCCCCCGGACTGCGATCTCCCCCAGCGGCGAATGCGGCAATCCACCAGAGTCACCAATAACCGGTCAGATCCCTATGGAGACGCTTAAGGGTGCCCTCGCCCGGTTTATCGGACGAGAGCACCCTTTTACGCCGAGCAACGTCCGATCGGCTAGCTGATCGAGACGTTGCCGTCCCCCCAGGGACTCCCCTCGCGCCGCGAACCCCACCCGGCGTCCAGGTCCTCCCCCTCAGACACCCACCGCACTGGGCGTCTGTGAACAGATTGGAGCACGTCGCTTGCATTTCGCTTGTAGAACACTTGATACGACTTTGTACGACTTTTCACGCTTGCTGACCTGGGCCTTCACTCCTGCCCGGCCTCGTCGCCGGCCTCGGTACCGGACCGTCGCACCACGACGGTACTGATCCGGTTGCGCCGCCCGGCCAGGCTCTCGGCCGTCAGTTGCAGACCTGCCACCTCGGCGTGCGAGCCGGCGATCGGCACCCGGCCCAGCGCGTGGGCGAGCAGCCCGCCGACGGTCTCGACGTCGTCCACCTCGATCTCGGTGTCGAACAGCTCACCCAGCTCGTCCACCGGCATGCGGGCGGTCACCCGCATCGCGCCGTCGGACATCGCCTCGACCCGGGGCGCCTCCTGGTCGTACTCGTCGGTGATCTCGCCGACGATCTCCTCCAGGACGTCCTCGATCGTGACCAGCCCGGCGGTCCCGCCGTACTCGTCGATGACGATCGCCAAATGGATCCGCCTGGCCTGCATCTCCCGCAGCAACTGGTCGGCCGGCTTGGACTCCGGCACATAGGTCGCCGGGCGCATGATCGACTCGACCTTGTCGGTGCCCTCGCCGCTTTCGTGCACGCGCCGGGTGATGTCCTTGAGGTAGGCGATGCCGATGACGTCGTCCTCGTTCTCCCCGACCACCGGGATGCGCGAGAAACCGCTGCGCAGGTGCAGGGAGAGCGTCTGGTCCAGCGTCTTGCCGCGCTCGATGAAGACCATGTCGGTGCGCGGCACCATCACCTCGCGCACCAGCGTGTCACCGAGCTCGAAGACCGAGTGGATCATCTCCCGCTCGTCCGGCTCGATGACCCGGCGCTCCTCGGCCAGGTCCACCAGGTCGCGCAGCTCGGCCTCGGAGGTGAACGGGCCCTCCCGGAAGCCCTTGCCCGGCGTCAGCGCGTTGCCGAGCAGGATGAGCAGCTTGGGCAGCGGGCCGAAGATCTTGGTCAGGCCGTAGACGACGGGCGCGCCGGCCAGCGCGATCGGCTCGGCGTGCTGGCGGCCCAGCGTGCGGGGCATGACGCCGACGATCACGTAGCTCACCACGATCATGACCGCG
The DNA here is from genome assembly GCF_009760925.1 of Nonomuraea typhae. GTDB lineage: Bacteria > Actinomycetota > Actinomycetes > Streptosporangiales > Streptosporangiaceae > Nonomuraea > Nonomuraea typhae. Next base: position 293,119 of record NZ_VRLV01000004.1, on the reverse strand, counting down.
GCGGCGCTCACGTAGGCCCAGCCCTGATCGCCCTGAACGTCGATGAACAGCAGCGTCACGATCACCGTGGCGACCAGCTCGCAGCTCAGCCGCAGCAGCAGGAGCAGATTGAGGGAGCCGGACGGGTCGGTGACGATGTCCTGCAGCCGTTTGGCCCCCCGCTTGCCCTCGCGCACGAACTCCTCCGCCCGCACCCGGGAGATGCGGGTCAGCGCGGTCTCCGCGCTGGCGATCAGGCCGGCGATCACCACGAGGACGATGGCCAGAGGCAACCAGCCGTTCACCGCTGGACGCGCACCTCTTTCCACGACGCGAGAAGCTGGGCCTGCAGCCCGAACATCTCCTTGTGCTCCTCTGGCTCGGCGTGGTCGTAGCCGAGCAGGTGGAGGATGCCGTGCGTGCACAGCAGCTCCAGTTCCTCACGGGCGCTGTGGCCGGCCTGCTCGGCCTGCCTGGCCGCGACCGGCGGGCAGAGCACGACGTCGCCGAGCAGCCCGGGGTCGGCCGGGCTCTCGGAGTCGCCGCGCGCCCCGCCGCCGGGGCGCAGCTCGTCCATCGGGAAGGCGAGCACGTCCGTGGGACCGGGCTCGCCCATCCACTTCTCGTGGAGGTCGGCCATGGTGCCCTCGTCCACGATCAGGATGGACAGCTCGGCGAGCGGGTTGATGCCCATCTCGCCGAGCACGTGGGTGGCGAGGGCGACGAGCCGTTCCTCGTCGACCTCGTCACCCGACTCGTTGTTGATCTCTATGGTCATCGGCGCGGCCCCCGCTGCTGCCTGTTGACGGACTTCAGCTCCTGCTGCTTCTCCGCGTCGTAGCGGCCGTAGGCGTCGACGATGTCGCTGACGAGCCGGTGGCGCACCACGTCGACGCTGGTCAGCGTGGCGAAGTGGATGTCGCGGATGTCCGAGAGGATGCCCTGCACGACGCGCAGGCCGCTCTCGGTGCCCGAGGGAAGGTCCACCTGGGTGATGTCGCCCGTCACCACGATCTTGGAGCCGAAGCCCAGCCGGGTGAGGAACATCTTCATCTGCTCGGGCGAGGTGTTCTGCGCCTCGTCGAGGATGATGAACGCGTCGTTGAGGGTACGGCCGCGCATGTACGCCAGCGGGGCGACCTCGATCGTCCCCGCGGCCATGAGTTTGGGGATGGTCTCGGGGTCGAGCATGTCGTGCAGCGCGTCGTACAGAGGACGGAGGTAGGGGTCGATCTTCTCGTAGAGCGTGCCGGGCAGGAAGCCCAGCCGCTCGCCCGCCTCGACCGCCGGCCGGGTGAGGATGATCCGGTTGACCTTCTTCTCCTGCAGCGCGCGCACCGCCTTGGCCATGGCCAGATAGGTCTTGCCGGTGCCGGCGGGGCCGATGCCGAACACGACCGTGTGCTTGTCGATGGCGTCGACGTAGCGCTTCTGGTTGGCCGTCTTGGGGCGGATGGTCCGCCCCCTGGAGGACAGGATGTCGAGCGAGAGCACTTCGGCGGGCCGCTCGGAGGTCATCTTCATCATCGCGATGCTGCGCTCGACGGCGTCGGGCGAGAGCTCGCCGCCGTTGCGCAGCACCTCGACCAGCTCCTCGAACAGGCGCACCACGGCGCCGCTCTCGTCGGGGGTGCCGGTGATGGTGATCTCGTTGCCCCGGACGTGAATGTCGGCCCGGAAGGCGCCCTCGATGACGCGCAGCAGCTCGTCACGGGAGCCCAGGAGGCTGACCATCGGGTATTCGTCCGGGATCAGCACCTTGGCCTGAGTGCGCGAGGGAGGTGCCGCTCGTCGGGTTTCGTGTAGTTCGGACATGGGTCAGGCCCTAGGGCCTGATGCCTCCCGGTCTCATTTCGGGGTGTATCTTCTCTGGCCCCATCGTAGCCGGGAGCTGCCAGAAGGCTCGCGTCAATATCAGCCGGGCGGCCAGGTCAGGTTGCGCCCGCCGAGAACATGGGCGTGCACGTGGAAGACCGTCTGCCCGGCGCCGGGGCCGGTGTTGAACACCACGCGATAGCCGGTCTCGGCCACGCCCTCCCGCACGGCCACCTCGTGGGCGGTCTTGAGCACGTCGTCGGCCAGCCCGTCGTCGGCCACGGCCAGCTCGGCGGCGTTGGCGTGATGCTCCTTGGGAATGACCAGCACGTGCATGGGCGCCTGCGGGTTGATGTCGCGGAAGGCCAGGGTGCGGTCCGTCTCGAGGACGACGTCGGCGGGGATCTCCTTGGCCACGATCTTGCAGAAGAGGCAGTCGGTCACGGGAGTACCCTAGCGAGGCGACCCGTTGCCAATCGGTAATCCGGCGTACCGTGCGCCGGGTGATCCCTGCGGTTAGGGTTTGTGTGCGACACTTCAGCACAATAAGACAAAACTGGCTCGGTCGAGGCCACCTGGCGAGGACACGACTGGGTAATGCACCCCAAGGAACCGGGAATTCCTCCAGAACCGGAAGAGCGTAAACCCACCGGGAAGGCCGAGCGTCCTATCGATGTGACCACCGAAACCCTTCTGGCCGACAGGTCGTTGGGGGCGGTGCCAGTCGGATGGGACGCCGACATGGCCGTGACCGCGTTGTACAGTGCGCACTTTCGGTCATTGGTTCGTCTCGCCGTGTTGCTTGTGCGCGACATAGCAACCGCGGAGGAAGTCGTGCAGGACGCGTTCGTCGCCATCCATGGCGCCTGGCGCAGACTGCGTGACCCCGACAAGGCACTCGCCTACCTGCGCCAATCTGTCGTCAACCGGTCCCGTTCCGTGCTGCGTCACCGAGCGGTCGTCGAGAAGTACGCGCCCAAGGGCCTGCCGGACGCCCCGAGCGCCGAGAACGGCGCGATCGGCGAGCTGGAGCGCTCCGCCGTCATCGAGGCGTTACGAGCGCTGCCCACCCGTCAGAGAGAGGCCCTGGTCCTCCGTTACTACGGTGATCTGTCCGAGGCTGAGATAGCCCACGCCATGGGCATCAGCAAGGGCGCGGTCAAGAGCCACACCGCACGTGGCATGGCCGCCTTGCGATCCGTTCTGGAGAAAATGTCATGACCCAGTCCCCCGACGAGTACGGCGACATTCTGCGCCGTGTGCTCCGCGCGGAGGCGGACGCGGTGGTGCCTTCTCCGGACGGCCTGGAGATCATCCGCGACCGCATCGAGCGGCGGGGCGTGCGCGGCGTGTTCTGGTGGCGCATCGGCGCCGCCGCGGTGAGTGCCGTACTGGTCGCGGGCACCGTCGTCATGGTGGTCCCGTCGCTTCGGGAGCGGGTCATCACGCCCACCCAGATCCAGCCGATGGAGGACTCCACCACCCAGCCGGACAACTCCTCCACCAAGCGCCCCCTGGAGCCCAGCGACCCCGTCAAGTCCCAGCCCGCCGTGGTCCCGCCGGACCCGACGCCGGCCCAGCCGGAGCACCAGCCCACCGAGTCCGCCAAGTCCACCGCCAAGCCGTCGCCGTCGCCCACGCCCACGCCGACCCCGTGCCCCTCCTCGCCCGACGCCGCCGAGCTCGACGACTGCCCCGAGCCCACGGCGACGTCGCCGACGCCCAGGACCAGCGAGTCGCCGTCCCCGACGGGAAGCTGCCCGCCCGAGGAGTGCCCGCCCGACGACTCGCCGCCGGTGCCGCCCACCGAGCTGGCCACGCCGCTCACCGACAACCAGGTGGGCTGAGCGCCTACCAGCGCCCGGTGCGCGCCATCAGCACCGACGCCGCCGCCACCCCAGCCGTGGACGTCCGCAGCACCGTGGGTCCCAGCAGAGCGGGTACGGCTCCCGCCGCCCGGAACGCGGCCAGTTCCTCCTCGGTGATCCCGCCTTCTGGCCCGACCACGAGCACGATGTCCCCGCCGGAGGGCAGCGCGGCCCGTGACAACGGCTCGGCCGCCTCCTCGTGCAGCACCAGCCCCAGCGCCGCCGCCCCCAGCAGGGCGACGACCTGCGCCGTCGAGGCCGGCTCTGCCACCTCCGCCTGGTGGAAGCGCCTGGCCTGCTTGCCCGCCTCCCGCGCGGTGGCCCGCCACTTGCCCAGCGCCTTGGCGACCTTGTCGCCCTTCCACTGCGTGATGCTGCGCGCGGCCGGCCACGGCACGATCCGGTCCACCCCGGCCTCGGTCATCATCTCGACCGCCAGCTCGCCCCGGTCGCCCTTGGGCAGCCCCTGGACGACCACGACCCTGGGGCTGGGCGCCGGCACCTCGTACCGGTCGAGCACGTCGAGCAGGAGCCGGTCCTTGTCGGCCGCGCGCACCACGCACTCGGCCACCGCCCCCGCCCCGTCGGTGAGATCGACCCGCTCGCCGGCCCGCAACCGCCGGACCGTCGCCGCGTGCCGCCCCTCCGGGCCGTCCAGCACCAGCTCGCCGCCGCCGAACGCCGCGCGCTCGGCAAGGAACACCGGAACGCTCAAGGCCGCCCCCGCTCGCCGTACAAGAAGAACTCAGCGTCCGTTGAACGCGTCCCGCAGGCGGGAGAAGAAGCCCTGCTGGCCCGGTGCGAACTTGCCCGGCGGGCGCTCCTCGCCGCGCAGCTTGGCCAGCTCGCGCAGAAGCTCCTCCTGCGCCGGGTCGAGGCGCGCGGGGGTCTCGACGTTGACGTGGATGAGCAGGTCGCCGCGGCCCGGGTCGTTGAGCCGCTGCACGCCCCGGCCGAACATGGTGATCACCTGGCCGGACTGCGTGCCCGGCCGCACGTCGATCTCCTCGGGACCGTCGAGCGTCTCCACCGACAGCACGGTGCCGAGCGAAGCGGCGGTCATCGGGATCTGGACGGTGCAGTGGAGGTCGTCGCCGTGCCGTTCGAAGATCTCGTGCGGGCGTTCGGTGATCTCCAGGAAGAGGTCTCCGGGCGGGCCGCCGCCGGGGCCGATCTCGCCCTCGCCGGCGAGCTGGATGTGGGTGCCGCCCTCGACGCCCGGGGGGATGCGGACCTTGATGGTCCGGCGGGTCCGCACGCGGCCCTCGCCCGAGCACTCCAGGCACGGGTTGCGGATGATGCTGCCGTAGCCCTGGCACTGGGGGCACGGCCGCGAGGTCATGACCTGGCCCAGGAACGAGCGCGTCACCTGGGAGACCTCGCCGCGGCCGTTGCACATGTCACACGTGTCGGGGTGCGTGCCGGGGGCGGCGCCGGCGCCCTGGCAGACGTCACACAGGACGGCCGTGTCGACCACCAGCTCGCGCGTGGTGCCGAAGGCGGCCTCGCGCAGGTCCAGCTCGACCCGGATGGTGGCGTTGCGCCCCCTGCGGGCACGCGGGCGCGGGCCGCGCCCGCCGCCGGCCGTACCGAAGAAGGCGTCCATGATGTCGCTGAAGGGGAAACCCTGGCCGAACCCGCCCGCGCCCGCACCCGCGCCGGCGGCGCTGAAGGGGTCGCCGCCGAGGTCGTACATCTGCCGCTTCTGCGGGTCGGACAGCACCTCGTACGCCTGCGTGATCTCCTTGAAGCGCTCCTGCGTCGCAGGATCGGGGTTCACGTCCGGGTGCAGCTCACGGGCCAGCCGGCGATATGCCTTCTTGATCTCGTCCTGACTGGCGTCACGGCGCACCCCGAGGGTGCTGTAGTAGTCGCTGTTTGCCACTTATCGACCTCTTAAGAAGCAGCCAGGATCTGGCTGACGTAGCGTGCCACTGCGCGCACGGCGCCCATCGTCACCGGGTAGTCCATCCTCGTGGGGCCGAGGACGCCCAGCCGAGCCAGTTGCTGATCACCTGAACCGTATCCGGTGGCGACGATCGACGTGCCGTGGAGGTAGGGGTTTTCCGCTCCGATGCGCACGGTGAGCGCGCTCGGGGTGTCCGATGTCGTCTCGCCGAGCAGGCGCATGAGCACGACCTGCTCCTCAAGTGCTTCGAGCACGGCGCGCAGGCCACTGGCGAAGTCGGCGCCGGCCAGGTTGGCCGCGCCCGCGAACACGATCTTCTCGTCATGCCGTTCGACGAGCGTTTCCAGCAGGACCGACAGGATGGTGGCGGCGGCCGGGCGGTCCCCCACCGGCAGCCGTTCCGGCAGGTCGGCCACCAGCTCGGGGACCTCGGCCAGCCCACACCCGTCGAGACAGGCGTTGAGCACCGCCCGCAGGTGCGCGATCCGGAGGTCGTCGATCACCTCGGGCAGCTCCACCGCACGCTGCTCGACGCGGCCGGTGTTGGTGATGAGCACGAGCATGATCCGCCGCTCGCTCAGCGGCACCAGCTCGACGTGGCGCACGGTGGAGCGCGTCAGCGTCGGATACTGCACCACCGCGACCTGCCTGGTCAGCTGTGCCAGCAGCCGAACCGTGCGGGTGACCACGTCGTCGAGGTCCACCGCCCCGGCCAGGAACGTCTCGATGGCCCTGCGCTCGGCCGCCGACAGCGGCTTGATCTGCGAGAGCCGGTCGACGAAGAGCCGGTAGCCCTTGTCGGTCGGCACCCTGCCCGCGCTGGTGTGCGGCTGGGTGATGTACCCCTCCTCCTCCAGCGCGGCCATGTCGTTCCTGACCGTCGCAGGGGAGACCTTGAGATTGTGGCGCTCGGCCAGGGCCTTCGAGCCCACCGGTTCGTTGGTGGACACGTAGTCCTCGACAATGGCGCGGAGCACCGCGAGTTTCCGATCGTCGAGCACGTGTGCACCTCCTGCCTCTTCCCTCGGGAAACGCCAGGTCTGGCACTCTGTGTTCCCGAGTGCCAAGTGTACGGCTCTCGCCCACAAGGTGCGATAATCCTCGTGCTAGCGGACGGCAAGCGGGTGCGGCCACACTGGCCGTTATGAGTGAAGATTCCCGGCAGGGTGGAGGATGGCAGCCTCCTCAGCAGCCACCGTATGAGCCTCCGCCGCACGGCGGGCCCCAGTACGGCCCTCCGCCGCAGCAGGATCAGCCGCCCCAGTACGGGCCCCCACCGGGACCACCGCAGGGACCTCCCCAAGGCCCGTCGCAGGGGCCCCCGCCCGGCCCGCCGTACGGGCAGCCGCCATCCGGCCCGCCGTACGCCCCGCCACCGCAGCACGGCCCGCCGCCCGGTCCCCCGTACGGCCAGCCATCGGATGCCCCGTACGGCCAGCCATCGGATGCCCCGTACGGCCAGCCGTCCGGCCCTCAGTACGGCCAGCCTTCAGGCCCTCAATACGGCCAGCCTTCAGGCCCTCAATACGGCCAGCCGTCGGACTTCCCGTACGGCCGGCCTTCGGGGCCCCAATACGGTCAGCCTTCTGGCCCTCAGTACGGGCAGCCGCAGTACGGTCAGCCCCCGTTCGGCGGGCAGCCCTTCCCCGCCGCCCACCTGGACAAGAAGCAGCTGCGCCCGAAGCTGATGTGGGTCGGCGTGGCCTGGGGTGTGGCGGTGCTGTTCGTGATCGCCGGGATCGTGGTGTTCGTGACCGGCCTCGCCGGCGGCGTCACGAGCGCGGCCCCGTCCGGCTCCTTCGCGCCCGGCCAGCAGTCCACGGTGACGATCGACCCGGGTGACCGCCCGGCGCTCTACCTCACCCGGGGCACCCAGGTGAGCTGGGAGTGCCAGATCAACGGCAACGCCAAGCTGATCAACGTCCCGGCCAACCAGACGGTCACGGTCAACGACACGAGCTGGGAGCTGATCGCGCTCATCAACGCCCCTGCGGCGGGTGACTACCAGGTCACCTGCACGATCGACCCCAGCGCGCCGACCCGCTTCGGCGTGGGCAGCGACCTGTCCACGGCGGCCGGCGGCATCGTGGGCGGCGTCGCGGCGCTGTTCCTGCTGCCCGCCCTCGGCGTCCTGATCGCGATCGTCTGGACGGTCGTGGTCGTGGTACGCCGTGGCAGCCACCGCAAGCGCCTCGCGGCGGGCGGGTGATTTGCTACGGTCCCCGTGTGTACGACGGTGATGTGCTGGCGGGGAACTGGCGGCGTCCGGGCAAGGGCAAGATCCCTCAGGTCCCGGCGGAGCTCGACCTGGTCGTGGAGGACGCCGGCAGCGGCTTCTGCGGCGCCGTGGTGGGCTGCGACAAGGAGGCCGTCACGCTCGAGGACCGCTTCGGCAAGCGGCGGCTGTTCCCGCTGGCTCCGGCGGCCTTCCTGCTGGAGGGCCGGCCGGTGACGCTGGTGCGGCCCGCCCCCGCCCCCGCGGCGAAGGGGGCGCGGCGCAGCGCGTCGGGCTCCATCGCGGTCGAAGGGCTGCGGGCCAGGGTGGCCCGCGAGAGCCGCATCTACGTCGAGGGCGTGCACGACGCCGCCCTGGTGGAGAAGATCTGGGGCCACGACCTGCGGGTCGAGGGCGTGGTCGTGGAGTACCTGGAAGGCGTGGACGACCTGCCGGCCATCGTCGAGGAGTTCGGCCCCGGCGAGGGGCGGCGGCTCGGCGTCCTCGTCGACCACCTGGTGCCCGGCTCCAAGGAGAGCCGGATCGCCGCTCAGGTCAGCTCGCCCGGCGTGCTGATCGTCGGACATCCCTACATCGACATCTGGCAGGCGGTCAAGCCGTCCGTGCTGCGCATCCCCGCCTGGCCCGAGGTGCCGCGCGGGGTGCCGTGGAAGGAAGGCGTGATCGCCGCTCTGGGCTGGCGCATGGAGCCGGCCGAGGCGTGGCGGCGCATCCTGGGCGCCGTCTCGACCTATTCCGACCTCGAACCCGAGCTGCTCGGCCGGGTCGAGGAACTGATCGACTTCGTGACGGAGGCATCATGAGCCAGGACTTCCCCCAGCAGCCGGACGGCGACGCGACCCGCCGTGTGGAGCGCTCCGACTTCCCGCCCGGTTATGGCCAGCAGTCCGGCCCTCAGCAAGGGTACGGCCAGCAGTCCGGCCCTCAGGGTTACGGCCAGCAGTCCGGCCCCCAGCAGGGCTACGGCCAGCCCTCGGGTCCTCAGCAGGGCTACGGCCAGCCCTCCGGCCCCCAGCAAGGCTACGGTCAGCAGGGGTACGGCCAGCCGGGCTACGGCCAGCCGCAGTCCGGCGGGTACCCCTACGGCCAGCAGCCCTCGGGCCCCCAGGGCTACGACCAGGGCGGCTACGGCTACGCGCAGCCGGGTTACTCCGCCGCCCAGCAGCAACCGCACGCCCCCGGCGTGTACGGCCCGCGTCCCGGCACCGACGACACCACGATGGCCATGGTCGCCCACCTGCTGGGCCTCCTGGTGTCGTGGATCGGCCCGCTGATCATCTACCTGATGAAGAAGGACGAGTCCCCCTACGTCCGCGACCAGGCGGCCGAGGCGCTGAACTTCCAGCTCACCATGTTCATCGGCTACTTCGTGGCGGGCATTCTCACGATCATCCTCATCGGCTTCCTGCTGCTGCCGGTGATCTGGGTCGTCTCGCTGATCTTCCACATCCAGGCGGCCATCGCCACCAACAAGGGCGCGAACTACCGCTACCCGATCAGCATCCGCATGATCAAGTAATACGGAGAATCACAGTTCGATCACTCTCCGGAATGATCGCAGCTCCCGGGGTGACGATGAAGAGGTCACCCACGGGGAGGTCACGGTGCCCGAGCGCCTGCGCAACACCACCAGGTACCTGGCGGCCGCCGCCTATCTGGACACCGGTTTCCGCGACCGGGCCCTGACCGCCCTGATCGGACGCCGCCACCACGCGGTCGCCCCGTCCGTGGGCGGCTTCGACCTGGGCCCGGTGCTGCGGCACTGCCTGTACTCCCGGTCGCTGCTGACGGTCAGGGACGCCGCGGTGACGGTCATGCTGGCGCTGACGCTGATCTTCAACGCTGCCGGCGCGGCCCCCTGGCTGATCGTCATGAGCGTCCTGGCCATCCTGGCGCCCGGCGGTTTCGGCTCGCCAGGCGGCCGGCAGCGGCGGGGCAAGGCGAACCCGGTGAGCCTGGTCGTGGCGCTGGTCGGGGGTCTCCTCGTCGTGTCCACCCTGGTCGTGATGCTGACGAGGTATCTGGACATCGGGGCCGCGGCGGAGGGCGAGGCTCCGGCCACGGCCTGGTTGGCCCCGGTCATGTTCTTCGGTGCCATCGGCACGGTGCTGGCCTACCGGGTGCGGATCTACCGGATCCTGTCGGAGACGCTGTACCCGGGGGCCGGCCGTACCGGAGCCGAGGCGGGACCGCGGATGACGGAGATCACGCTCGCGCAGCGCGGCAACCTCACGCTCTACTCCGGCGAGAACCCGTTCGTCGGCGCCGGGGACCTCGTGCGGGCCTGGACGATCGCCGCCGAGCTCGACCGGCGCGCCGACGCCGGCGACCGGGCACCGGCCGAGGTGGACGCGGTCGAGCTGCACCGGTTCGTGGGCGAGCGGCTGAGCCAGATGGGCACGGACGCCGCGCCCGGCATGCCCGTCCACCTGGAGATCCGCGACCACGTGATCGCGCAGGGGCGGCTCAACCAGCTCCACGGGGAGCATCCGCTGCTCGAGGACACCCAGCCGCGTTATCAGCTCAGCGACGCGGAGCTCCATGCGATCATCCGCAACTCCCAGGCGGGCGCCCGCCACTACCGCTGGATCGTGGTGGGCACCAGCGGCACGGCCGTGACCGACGCGCGGGGCGAGGAGGTGCTGCCCGCCGAGGAGCGCGACGCCACCGTCTCGGTCCTCATCCACATGGCGGTCGAGGGGCGGATGCTCTACACGGAGTTCATCGTCATGGCGCTGCCGCCCGTGCGCGCCGCCTACCGGGTGGTGGACGAGCTGCCCAGGGCGGCGGGCGCGACGCTCGTGCTGGCCGCGTTCAAGCGTTCGACGCTCGCCCTGGCCCGCGACCTGATGGCCGCGCCCCTCCGGCTGCTGGTGCGGGGGATCACGGCGATGTCGCTGCCCGAGGAGCCGGAGAAGTTCGTCGTCTACGACTACGGGGCGCGGCTGAGCGTGCGCGAGCTGGCGGCCGAGCGCGGGATCAGCACCTTCCTGGAGGAGCTGGACGCCTTCAAGTACGCCAAGCTCGTGGAGGAGCGGCTGAACAACGCCGTCCTGGACTTCCTGGAACACCACGGCGTCGACACCGCGGCCTACCGGCAGCAGATCGCCGCCGTCATCAACAACGGCACGGTCGTCAACGGCGGCACGTTCACCGGCAGCACCATCGGCGGCCAGGGGGCCAAGTTCGCCATGCAAGGAGCGACGTCATGACCGACCCGCGGATCACCACCAACTACGGCACGGTCATCAGCGGCGGCACGTTCACCGGCAGCAACATCGGCGGCCAGGGGGCGGTGTTCGACGCCTCCGGGCGGGGCGAGGAGCTGCGGCGGCGGGTCGAGGCGCTGCTGGGCCTGATCGAGGCGCATGCCGGGGACCTGCCCGAGGCCCGGCACGCGCGCCGGGATCTGGAGGAGGTCCTGACGGAGGTGGAGGCGGTCCCGCAGGAGCGCGACCCGGCCCGCGTCGGCGCCGCCCTGGACCGCCTGAGCACCCGCCTGGCGCCGGTCACCGCGCTGGTCACCGCCCTGGGTCCCATCGCGGAGCTGGTCCAGAGCCTCCTCTGACCCCATCCGGACGGCAGCGGAGCACGGTCAGAGGGTCAGGTCGCGGATCAGGGCGTCGGCCAGGAGCCGGCCGCGCAGGGTCAGCACCATGCGCCCGGCCTTGAACGCCTCCGGCTCCAGCAGCCCGTCGCCCAGGGCCCGGGCGACGGCCGGGCGCGCGCCCGGGGCCACGTCGCCCAGCGGGAAGCCGGTGATCAGGCGCAGCTCCAGCATGAGCCGCTCCACCTCGCGGTCGGCGTCCTCGAGCACCTCGCGGGCATGCGCCGGCGAGACCCCCTGGGCCAGCCGCTGGGCGTAGGCGGCGGGGTGCTTGACGTTCCACCAGCGGGTGCCGCCCACGTGGCTGTGGGCTCCGGGGCCGACGGCCCACCAGTCGCCGCCAGTCCAGTACAGCAGGTTGTGCCGGCAGCGTCCCGCCTCCGAGGCAGCCCAGTTGGACACCTCGTACCACGCGTATCCGGCCTTGGCCAGCAGCTCGTCGGCGATGAGGTAGCGGTCGGCGGCCACGTCGTCGTCGGGCATCGGCAGCTCGCCGCGCCGGATGCGGGCGGCCAGCCGGGTGCCCTCCTCGACGATGAGCGAGTAGGCCGAGACGTGATCGGGACCGGCCGCGATCGCCGCCTCCAGCGAGGCCCGCCAGTCGTCGTCGCTCTCGCCGGGCGTGCTGTAGATGAGGTCGAGGTTGACGTGCTCGAACCCGGCCGTCCGCGCTTCGTGTACGGCTTGCGCCGCCCTGCCGGGCGTGTGGTGGCGGTCGAGGACCTTCAGGACGTGTTCGCTGGCCGACTGCATGCCGAAGCTGACCCGGTTGAAGCCGCCGGCGCGGAGCTCGGCCAGGTAGGCGGGGTCGACGGACTCGGGGTTGGCCTCGGTGGTGACCTCGGCGCCGGGGCGCAGGCCGAACTCCTCGTCGATCGCCTTCAGGATGCGGGCCAGGTCGCGGGCGGGCAGCAGGGTGGGCGTGCCGCCGCCGAAGAACACCGTCTCCACGGGCAGTTCGGCCGTGCCGAGGACGCGGCGGGCCAGCCGTACCTCCTCGATGGCGATGTCGGCGTAGTCGCGGTGGGAGGCGCCGGGACCGAGCTCGGCGGCGGTGTAGGTGTTGAAGTCGCAGTAGCCGCAGCGCGTCACGCAGAAGGGCACGTGGACGTAGAACCCGAACGGGCGCTCGCCGAGGCCGCGCAGCGCGCTCGCGGGCAGTTCGCCGGAGGGCGGCGCGGGATCTCCGTCGGGCAGGGTCGATGGCACGCTTCCAGTCTGCCGTCTGCCATTGACTGCCCCAGCACACCGAAATACTGTCGGGAACAACTTACAGGAAAGTTTCCTATAAATTCGGGAGACGCCGCGTGAAGAAAGTCCTGCTCGCCCTCTCGCTCTTACTCGGCATGACGGCGGTGTCCGTGCCTGCCGAGGCGCAGAACCACGGTTCCGGGTACAAGAGAGTCGCCTACTTCATCCAGTGGGGCGTCTACGGCCGGAATTACCACGTCAAGGACATGGACGCCAGCGGCGCCGCCGCCAAGCTCACCCACATCAACTATGCCTTCGGATTCGTCAACCAGCAGGCCGAGTGCTACTCGGCCGACCCGTGGGCCGATTGGCAGCGGCCGGTGCCCGCCGAGCAGAGCATCGACGGCGTGGCCGACCCCGAGGGCCAGGCCCTCAACGGCAACCTCAACCAGCTCAAGAAGCTCAAGGCCAAGTACCCCAAGCTCAAGATCCTCATCTCTCTGGGCGGCTGGACCGGCTCCAAGTACTTCTCCGACGCCGTCCTGACCGCCGAGTCCCGGGCCAAGCTCGCCAAGTCCTGCATCGACCTGTGGCTGCGCGGCAACCTGCCCGGCCTGCCCGAGGGCACCGGCGCCGGCATCTTCGACGGCATCGACCTCGACTGGGAGTGGCCCGGCTACCCCGGCGCCCCCGGCAACGTCGTGCGCCCCGAGGACAAGCAGAACTTCACCGCCTTCCTCGTCGAACTGCGCAGCCAGCTGAACGCCTACAAGCGCTCCTCCCTCATCACCGCCTTCTTCCCCGCCGCCGAGCGCGTCATCGACGCCGGCATCGAGGTCAGGAAGGTCTTCCGCCTGCTCGACTACGCCACCGTCCAGGGCTATGACCTCCACGGCCCCTGGGACAAGATCACCGGCCACCACTCCAACCTCTTCAACGACCGCCGCGACCCCAACGAGATCCGCGAAAGCCTCGACTCGACCATCGGCTACTACCAGAGCCGCGGCGCGCCCGCCCGCAAGCTGGTGGCCGGCGTCCCCGCCTACGGCAAGGGCTGGACCGGCGTGCCCGCCGGGCCCGCACGCGACGGCGTCTACCAGCCGGCCACCGGCGCCGCCCCCGGCAAGTGGGAGGCGGGCTCCGAGGACTACAAGGACCTGCTCGCCAAGCCCGGCAAGCGCTACCGCGACGTCCGGACCGGCGCCGTGTGGCTCTACGACGGCAACGAGTTCTGGACCTACGACGACCCGGCCGTGATGCTCCAGAAGGCCGCCTACATCCGCCACAAGGGCCTGGGCGGCTACATGATGTGGTCGATCGACGCCGACGACGCCAAGGCGTCGCTCACCTCGGCCCTCTACCGCGTCCTGCGCTAACCCCCTCGTGCCCGCCCAGGAACCCCCTCCCCTGGGCGGGCACCCCGTCGGGCGCACGGGCCGCACCATCGGGGGGCCGCCCGTGCGCCTTTCCTGCCAACCAGGCGTACGGCGCGGCCCCTCAGCCGAGAAGGCGGGCCGCGCGCTCGTCCCAGAAGGGCGAGTGTCCCGGGTAGGCCAGGATCCGGGCCAGGGCGTCCTTGTCGCCGTGGTAGGCCAGCACCGACTCGGCCACGGACACGCTGCCGTCCGGCCGTTCCACGATCGTCACCTGGTCCTCCACGCCCACGTCGCCGTTCTCCACCACGCTCAGGTAGGCGCCGGTGCGGTTGGCCTCGGTGAAGCGCTTGACCCAGCCCTTCTCCTCCATCCAGTTGCGGAAGACCACACAGGGAATCCGCGGCCCGCTCACCTCCAGCAGCGCACTGCCGACCCGCCACCGCTCCCCCAGGACCGCGCCGTTGACGTCGATCCCGGAGGTGGTGAGGTTCTCGCCGAACTCGCCGTCACGCAACGGCCGCCCCAACTCCCCCTCCCACCACGCGTAATCCTCGCGCGCATAGGCGTAAACGGCATGCGTCGCATCACCGTGGTTGGCCCGGTCGGCACGCTCGTCCCCGGCCAGCCCGCCGGGGCTCACCGGGACCCGGTGCGTAACCGGCTTCTTGTCGATGGCAGTCCGCCCGAGCTTGCCCGCCCAATCGGCGTCAACGGCCCGGCCCACGTTTACTGAGATCACCCGCATGCTTTCGACGGTAGCCGACCCCGCCTGACCACCATGCGCCGATGCGATGGGATCTACCGAAAGGCAGAGCCGATCACCGGTTGAGCTGAGAGCCCGCGTGGAAGTCGGCCAGTTGTAACAACGTCTCCAGCGCCGCCTGCCTGGCCTGCTCCGCCGTACCCTCCTCGCCGAAGCACTCCGCGGCCACGTCCAGCACGGCGCAGACCACCACGGCGTCGGGGAAGGGCACCTCCAGCCCCACCGTCCCGTCGGCGGCCACCTCGGCGGGCCGCAGGTGCAGGCGCAGCAGCCGGCGCATCTCCTCGGCGATGGCCACGCCCAGCAGCGCCGCCCGTTCGTACCGCTCGGAAGCGATCACATCCGCCCTCCAATCGAACACAGTTTCGGGATCGAAGGTAGAGGACGGCACCGACAGAATCCGTGTGCCGCATGGGGCGGGGCTAGACTCGAACGGTGTGCGATCCCCTCGTCACCACCACCGACCTGACCGTGGAACTGGGTGGCGACCCCGTCCTCACCGGCCTCACCCTGGCGGTGCGGCCCGGCGAACTGGTGGCCGTGGTCGGTGAGAACGGCTCCGGCAAGTCCACGCTGCTGCGCTGCCTCGCCGGTCTGCAGCCGCCCACGAGCGGCGAGGTGACGGTCCTCGGTGCCGCGCCGGCCGACACCGCCGCGTTCTGGGCGCGGGTCGTGCTGACCGCCGACGAACCGGCCTGGTACCCGGGGCTGACCGTGCGCGAGCACCTCGACCTGGTGCTCGCCGTGCACTCCGCCCCTCGCATGAGCACCGGCGCGGCACTGGAGTCCTTCGCCCTGACGGCCCGCGCCGACGCCGTCCCCGCGAGCCTGTCCACCGGCCAGCGCCAGCGGCTGTCCCTGGCCGCCACGCTGCTGCGGCCCAGCCGCCTCCTGCTGCTCGACGAGCCGGAACGCGGCCTGGACGCCGATTTCCGCCCGCGACTGGGCGACCTGCTGGAGGAGTACGCCGGGGCCGGAGGCACGGTCATCATGGCCACCCACGATCCCGCCCTCGCCGCCCGCGCCCGCCGCCTGTCCCCGGTCCCGGCATGATCGCGCGGGACGTCCGCGGCATCCGCGCGCTGACCAGGGCGCGCGGGCGGGCGAGCCTGAGCGACCGGTACTCAGCCGTGTTCGGCCTGGCGATGCTCGGCGCCCTGCTGGCCCAGCCCGTGCTCGACGCCGTCGCGGCCGTCCAGGGGCCGGTGCGGCCGGACCGGGCCGGCGCGGGGCTGGCGCTGGTCGCGCTGGTGTACGCCGCCTTCCTGTGGGCGGCCAGAACGCTGGGCCCCGTCGTACTGTCCGCGGCGGACGCGGCCTGGCTGCTGCTCTCCCCGCTGGACCGGCGCGCCGTCCTCGGCCGCAGCGCCCGTACGTTGCTGCTGGTCGGCCTGGTGGCGGGCGCGGGACTCGGCCTGGCCGCCCTGGCGGTGACCGGCGCGCCCGACCACCTGGCGTGGCGCCTGACCGGCGCCCTCGTGCTCGGCGTCTCGGCGGGCACGGGCGGGATGGCCCTGGCCGTCCTGGCGCAGACCTCAGACCCGTGGGACCTGGCGCTCCGCCTGCTGATCGCCGCCCTGGTGGTGGCCGCGGCCGTCCTCATGCTGGTCGCGGGCGCCCACGTCCTGGCCGCCGTGCCCGCACCCGCCTGGTCGGCCGTGCCCGCCGCGCTCGCCGCCTTCCTGGTACGGCTGGCGCGACGGGCCCTGCCCCGCATCCCGGCGCGGCGCCTGCTGAGCTCGTCGGCCCGCGCCGGCCACCTGGCCAACGCCGCGACCGCCCTGGATCCCAGCCTGCTGACCTGGATCGCAGAGGACACCCACTGGCGCGGCCGCCGCCTGCGCAGCAAACCCTGGCCCGCCCTGCCTGGGGCACCCGCCCGGCGGATGCCGGCCTTGTTCGTTCCCATGTGGCAGGAGGTGCGGCGGCTGCTGCGGTGGCCGGGGCGGCTTGCCGTGCTGGCCGGGGCGGTCGCGCTGCCCGCGATGATCTCGCGGGCCGGTGGCGGCGCCGGGCTGGTGGCGGTGGCGGTGCTGGCCGGAGGGCTGACGGCGGCGGCGTGCGCGGTGTCGGGGGTCCGGTGGGACGCCGGCGACCCGGCCTTCTCCCGCCTGCTCGCGCTCCGGCGGCGTGACCTGCTGGCCGCGCGGGCGGTGGTGCCCGGGCTGCTCGCGGCCGCCTGGATGGCGGCGGCGCTGGCGATCCTGCCGGGCCTGCCCGCCGCTCTGCTGTGGTTCGCTCCGCCGGCGGCGCCGGCCCTGGCCGCGGCGGCGCTGCGGATGGCGCGGCGCGCTCCGGTGGACCACGCGATGCCGGTGCTCAATACCGCGGGCGGCGCCATCCCGACCGGGCCGCTGATCTGGGGGCTGACCGGCCTCGACCTGGCGTTGGCCGGCACCTGGCCGGCGGCGTACGCGCTGGCGGCACAGCCCGCGGACCTGCGGACGGCCTTGATCCTCCAGGCGGTGGCGGGGGCCGGGGTGCTGGCGGGCTATCTGACGAGAACCTCAAATCGCTAGGCAATCGCTACCGATCGCTCTACGATGGCCGGTATGGACGTCTCGCGGGCACAGGCCGCCCTCAGGCAGATCGCCAAGGGCTTCGAGGAGCTGGCCGCCGCCCTGGGTCCCGCGGACGAGCCGGACGAGAGCGAACGCACCGCCGGGCTCATCGCCGAATGGGGCACGAGGGGGCTGACGCAGCGCCAGGCGTCGGCCCTGTTCAGGAAGCACGGCTTCGCCCCGCAGACCGCCGGCGGCTGGGCCCGCGGCGACTGGATCGCCATCGGTGAGGACGGCCTGCGCTACCTCACCGCCCGATCCCACGAGTGGCTGGAGGAACGGGCATGACCTTCTCGGTACGCATCGCCGTACGCGGATATGAACTCGACACCCAGGGCCACGTGAACGGCGCGGTCTACCACCAGTACGGCGACCACGCGCGCTGGGAGTGCCTGCGCGCGGCCGGGGTCACGGCCGCGGGCATGCGCGCGGACGGGATCAGCCCGGTCACGCTGGAGAACACCATCCGCTACCACCGCGAGCTGCGCGAGGGCGACGAGGTGGAGGTGACGTGCGGGTTCGTGTGGGGCGAGGGGAAGACGTTCCGGATCGTGCAGGAGTACCGCCGCCCGGACGGCGAGCTGGCGGCCGAGGTGAGCAGCGTGGGCGGGCTCCTCGACCTGCGGGAGCGCCGCCTGGTGCCGGACCCGGCGGGGCGGTGGCGAGCGCTGGCCGCGGACCCCGCCCCGCTCGGGCTGTAGCTACTTCTTGGCCTTGTCCGTGCTGGAGTCGGTGGACAGGGCGGCGACGAACGCCTCCTGCGGCACCTCCACGCGGCCGACCATCTTCATCCGCTTCTTGCCTTCCTTCTGCTTCTCCAGCAGCTTGCGCTTACGGCTGATGTCACCGCCGTAGCACTTGGCGAGGACGTCCTTGCGGATGGCGCGGATGTTCTCGCGGGCGATGACCCGGGCGCCGATGGCGGCCTGGATCGGCACCTCGAACTGCTGCCTCGGGATCAGCTCGCGCAGCTTCTTGGCCATGTCGACGCCGTAGGAGTACGCCTTGTCCTTGTGGACGATGGCGCTGAAGGCGTCGACCGCCTCGCCCTGCAGCAGGATGTCGACCTTGACGAGCTCGGCCTCCTGCTCGCCGGCGGGCTCGTAGTCGAGCGAGGCGTAGCCGCGGGTGCGGGACTTGAGCTGGTCGAAGAAGTCGAAGATGATCTCGCCCAGCGGCAGGGTGTAGCGGATCTCGACCCGGTCCTCCGACAGGTAGTCCATGCCCAGGAGCTGGCCGCGCCGCCCCTGGCAGATCTCCATGATCGCGCCGATGAACTCGGCCGGGGCCAGGATCGTCGACTTGGTGACCGGCTCGAAGACCTTGTCGATCTTGCCGCCCGTGGGGAACTCGGAGGGGTTGGTGACGGTCAACTCCTTGCCGTCCTCCATGACCACGCGGTAGACGACGTTGGGCGCGGTCGAGATCAGCGACAGGCCGAACTCGCGCTCCAGCCGCTCGCGGACGATCTCCATGTGGAGCAGGCCGAGGAAGCCGACGCGGAAGCCGAAGCCCAGGGCGGCCGAGGTCTCCGGCTCGTAGATGAGGGCGGCGTCGTTGAGCTGCAGCTTGTCCAGCGCCTCACGCAGCTCGGGGTACTCGTCGCCGTCGATCGGGTAGAGGCCGGAGAACACCATCGGCTTGGGGTGCTCGTATCCGGCCAGCGGTTCGGCGGCGGACCTGACCGCGGAGGTGACGGTGTCACCGACCCGCGACTGGCGCACGTCCTTCACGCCGGTGATGAGGTAGCCCACCTCGCCGACGCCCAGGCCCTTGTCGGCGACCTTCGGCTCGGGCGAGATGACGCCGATCTCCAGCGTCTCGTGGGTGGCCTGCGTGGACATCATGAGGATGCGCTCGCGCTTGGACAGGTGGCCGTCCATGACCCGGACGTAGGTGACGACGCCGCGGTAGGTGTCGTAGACCGAGTCGAAGATCAGCGCGCGGGCGTTGCCGGAGGCGTCGCCGACCGGGGCCGGGACCGTGGCGACCACGTGGTCGAGCAGCTCGCGCACGCCCTCGCCGGTCTTGCCCGACACCCTGAGCACGTCCGACGGGTCGCAGCCGATGAGGCCGGCCAGCTCCTCGGCGAACTTCTCCGGCTGCGCGGCCGGCAGGTCGATCTTGTTGAGCACCGGGATGATGTGCAGGTCGGCGTTCATGGCCAGGTAGAGGTTGGCCAGGGTCTGCGCCTCGATGCCCTGGGCGGCGTCGACCAGCAGGATCGCGCCCTCGCACGCCTGCAGCGACCGGGAGACCTCGTAGGTGAAGTCCACGTGGCCGGGCGTGTCGATCATGTTGAGCACGTGCCCGTCCCAGGGCAGCCGGACCGCCTGGGACTTGATGGTGATGCCGCGCTCTCGCTCGATGTCCATCCTGTCGAGGTACTGAGCGCGCATGGAACGGTCGTCGACCACGCCGGTGAGCTGCAGCATGCGGTCAGCAAGCGTCGACTTGCCGTGGTCGATGTGCGCGATGATGCAGAAGTTGCGGATCAACGCGGGGTCGGTCTGGCCAGGCTGATTGCGCACCGAAGTCCGTTTCGACAGGGTTGAGGTCAAGCGTCTTTCATGGTGACATGCCCGGGTGATTGCCCGAACCGTCATCCGCCGCGGCCTGCGCCTGCTCGCGCTGGCCTTGGTCGTCATGGTCGCGCTGGTCGGCGTGGTCGCCGCAGCGTTCCGCGTCCAGTTTACCGGCGAGGCCGCCGACTGGGCGAAGAGCACCGGTAACGACGCACTGTGGATGGGCCACAGGTGGGTGGACGGCCGGAAAACCGAGAAGGACGTCAAGGCTCTGGCGGAGCGGCTGCGCCGTACCGGGATCAAGGATATCTACGTGCACAGCGGGCCTTTCACCCGCGACGGGAGGCTCGACCCGGCCCTCATCCCGGCGGCGGAGAGCTTCGTGGCCTGGGCGCACAAGCACCTGCCCGGCGTGCGGGTCTCGGCCTGGCTCGGGCAGAAGGTGGACGGCTTCCTCGACCTGAGCTCCCCCGCGACCAGGGCGAACATCCTGGGCAGCGTCAAGACGATCATGAGCATGGGCTACGACGGCATCCACTACAACTTCGAGCCCATCTCCTCCGGCGACACCGCCTTCCTGGACCTCCTGGACCGGACCCGGCCGCTGACTCCGCTGTTGTCCACCTCCACGCCGCAGATCGAGCCGTATCCGCTGATGCGCCCCGTCACCCGGGTCTTCCTGGACCATGACAAGTACTGGGCGTCGGGGTACTTCGCCGACGTCGCCCGCCGCACGGACCAGGTCGCGGTCATGGCCTACGACTCGGGCATGCCGCTCGGGTCCCTGTACGGCGGGCATTCCGTACGGCAGGCGACGCTCGCCCTGGACCTGGTGCCCTCGGAGAAGACGGTGCTGCTCGGCGCCCCCGCCTACCACGACCACGGCATACCCTGGGGTGACCAGGCGGAGAGCGTGGCCGACGCGGCCACCGCCGCCCGCCTGGCGCTCACCAGCCGGGGCCCGCGCGAGCGCTTCGGGCTGGCCGTGTACGTGGACTTCGCCGCCACCGAGCAGGACTGGCGGGAGTACACTGAAGGTTGGCTACGCTCGCGGTCGTTGATTTGAGCGGCGACCTGGGTTATTGGTAGCCTGTTCAACTGCGTGTGGCGCGCCCTCTCTCGAGCCCGCGCGCCCCATCCATCACCAGATTCTCACCGAGGCTTCTTCGTGGCGAACATCAAGTCCCAGATCAAGCGCAACAAGCAGAACGAGAAGGCTCGTCTGCGCAACAAGGCCGTCAAGTCGTCTCTGAAGACGGCGGTCCGCAAGTTCCGCGAGGCCGCTGAGCAGGGCAACGTCGAGGAGGCCGCGGCGCTGCAGCGCGCTGCCGCCCGTCAGCTCGACAAGGCCGTGAGCAAGGGCGTCATCCACAAGAACCAGGCCGCCAACCGCAAGTCGGCGATCGCCAAGCAGGCCGCCGCGCTGGCCGCCAAGTAGTCTGACGCTTCCTGGACGCCGTGCCCCGTAGGGGTGCGGCGTTTCCGTGTTACAAAAGCGTGCCAAAGCGTCACGATTACCGCATCAAGGTGGCGTCTCAGCTAGATCACCATTGCGTCCCCCGCATTGCGGGGGCGGCGTCCGCCTGCCGATGGTTGAGCCATGCGGGGGCTGCTGGTCGTCAGACGGGCGTTGAGCGAGCCCTTGCTGCTTCTGGCCGCTTTCGTGGCGATCCTCCTGGCCACCTCGACGCTGGTGGCGCTGACGCTGTACGCCTCCACGATCACCGAGGCCGGGGTGCGAAGGACGATGGCCACCGCCGCCGTCCCCGCCAAGGCCGCGGCCTTCTCCGCGCCCGTCACCCGGGAGAGCTTCCGCGACGTCGACGGGCTGGTGCGCGAGCAGGTCCGCCGGGCCTACCTCGGGCTGCCCGCCGAGGTGACGGCCACGGCCAGATCGGACACCTACGTCGTGCCCGGGCAGCGGCGGCGCACGACTCCCGAACTGCTCACGTTCGGTCTCTACCAGGGGCTCGAGCGGCACGCCACGCTCGTCTCCGGCACCTGGCCGCGTGAGGGGGCGGTGGTCGAGGCCGCCGTCTCGCAGCCGGTGGCCGGCGCGCTGGGCCTGCGCGCCGGGCAGACGTTCACCACCGAGGGCCGGGTGAGCAAGGCGCCGCTCGAGGTCCGGATCTCCGGGGTCTTCCAGCTCGACGACCCGTTCGGCGCCCGCTGGTTCGCCGAGCCGCTGCTGGTGCGGGGCAGCGAGGTCGGCAACTACACCACCCACGGCCCTCTCGTGGTGGCCGAGGGCACGTTCCTGAAGGAGTTCGCCGAGCACGTCAGCGTCTCCTGGCTGGCCATCCCCGACCTGCGCGACCTGCCCCCCGCCGACCTCGCCACGCTGGCCGCCGGAGTGGCGGCCATGAAGGAGCGCCTGGCCGCGGCGGGCTGCGTCAACTGCGGCGCCACCTCCCAGCTCCCGGAGATCATCACCCAGCTCGACACCGCCGCGCTGGTGGCCCGCTCGACGATGCTCATCCCGGTGCTGCAGCTCATCCTGCTGGCCGGGTACGCGCTCCTGCTCACCGCCCGGCTGCTGGCCGACCATCGGCGCATGGAGGTGGCGCTGCTGCGGGCGCGCGGGGCGGGCAGCCTCCGGCTGGCGGCGCTCACGGGCGGCGAGGCACTGCTGGTCGCGGTGCCGTGCGCGGTGGCCGCGCCGTTCCTGGCGCCGGTGCTGCTGACGCTGACGGGCGCCGACGCGCCGGGACCGCTCGGAACTGCGGGCGCCGACGCGCCGGGACCGCTCGGAACGGGGGGCGCCGGAGCGCCGGAAGCGGGCGCGTTTCTGGTGGCCGGGCTGGTGGCGCTGGCCTGTGCGGGGCTCCTGGCGCTGCCCGCCCTGGCGGGGGCCCGCCGTACGTATGTGGAGACGCAGACCGCCCGGGTCCGCACCAGCCTGATCCAGCGGGCGGGCGCGGACGTGGTGCTCGTGGTCGTCGCGGGGCTGGCGATCTGGCAGCTGACGCGCTACGGCGCGCCGGTCACGGCGACGGCCGCGGGCGGGCTGGGCATCGACCCTCTGATCGTCTCCGGCCCGGCGCTGGCCCTCCTGACGGGCGGGCTGCTCAGCCTGCGGCTGGTGCCACTGGTTTCCGGGGCGGCCGAGCGGCTGGCCGTACGGCGGAGCGGACTGGCCCCGGCGCTGGGCGCCATGCAGGTGAGCCGCAGGCCCCTGCGGTACGCGGGACCGGCGCTGCTGCTGACCATGGCGGTGGCGATCGGCGGCCTGTCGCTGGCCACCAGGGCCACCTGGCAGACCGCCCAGACCGACCAGGCCGCCCACGCGACCGGCACGGACCTGCGCATCTCCGACCCGCCGGAGAACCAGGAGCTCGGGGTGTTCGGCCGCGGCGGCACGTTCGCGGCGCTGCCCGGGCTCACCGCGATCAGCCCGGTCTTCCGCGGCAGCGCCGACGTGGGCGGCACGGACGTGACCATGCTCGGAGTGGACGCGGCCAAGCTGGGCGGGCTGATGCGGCTGCGCCGGGACCTGTCGGCGGACGGCGTCCCGGAGATGGCCGCGCGGCTGCTGGCCGGGCGGCCGGACGTGCCGGTCGTCCCGCTGGGCGGCGACCGGCTGCGGCTGAAGGTCCGGGTGACGGCGCCGGAGCCGGTGCCGGTCAAGATCAGTCTGGTGGACGGGCAGGGGGTGTGGCGGGAGTTCGCCGCCGGTCCGCTGCGGCCGGGCGAGGGAGAGCTCGCGCTCGACCTGCGCGCCCTGACCGGCCGATCCGGTACGGCGGGCGGCCGGTTGGGCCTGCGCGGGCTCACGTTCGAGCTGCCGGCGCCGGCCAGAGGCGTGCCCGTCGAGATCACGGTCACGGGCCTCGCCCCGGAGCAGGGGGCGCGGTGGGTGCACGCGATCCAGCGGCCCGGCCGGTTGGCCGGCGAGCGGCTGACGCCCACGGCCGCCGGCTTCACCGTGCGGATCCCGGCGCCCAGACCGGCGTCCGCCCCCTCCGACCCGCAGCCGCTGGTCGTCACCCTCGCCCGCGGCGACACGCGGACGAACCCACCGTCT
The DNA here is from genome assembly GCF_009760925.1 of Nonomuraea typhae. Classification (GTDB taxonomy): domain Bacteria; phylum Actinomycetota; class Actinomycetes; order Streptosporangiales; family Streptosporangiaceae; genus Nonomuraea; species Nonomuraea typhae. The sequence goes on along the minus strand of NZ_VRLV01000004.1, from coordinate 269,265 downwards.
GCACCCGGCGACACGCGGGCGGACCTGCTGGCCGCGCCGAACGACCCGCGGGCCCCGCTGCCGATCGTGGTCACGCGTGACCTGGCCGCCGTCATGAAGGCGCGCACCGGCCAGGTCACCTCGGTGGAGATCGAGCGGCGTAACACCGCGGTGCGCGTCGCCGGGATCGTGGACGAATTGCCCTCGACGGCCGCCGGGCGGCCCGCCGTACTGCTGGATCTGCCCACGGTGCAGGCCAGGGCGCAGGCGTGGGCGCAGGCGCCGAAGCCGGTCACCGAGTGGTGGGCGGCCGCGCGCGACGGCGAGACCGGGCCCGCGGTGGACAGGCTCCGGCGGACGCCGGCGTGGGGCGCGAGCGTGGTGGACCTGCCCGCGCAGGTGGCGAAGGCGCGCGAGGACCCGCTGGCGGGCGGGCTGGCGGGGGCGCTGACGCTGGGGTTCGCGGCGGCCCTGCTCTTCGCCGTGCTGGGGTTCCTGGTCAGCGCCGTGGTGTCGGCGCGGGAGCGGGCGGCGGAGCTGACGGTCCTGCGGGCGCTGGGGATGAGCTTCCGGCAGTTGCTCGGGCTGCTGGTGATCGAGCAGGCGTTCGTCGTGGGGCTGGCGATGGCGGCGGGGCTGGGGCTGGCCGCGGCGGTCGGCGGGCTCGTGGTGCCGCGCATCGTGCTGACCGGGCAGGCGGTGGCCGGGGTGCCCGCGGTGGTGCCGGTGATCCCGTGGGGGGCGACGCTGGCGATGGCGGGGGCGATCTGCCTGGTGTTGTTCGCCGTGGTGGCGGGGCTGGCCGGGAACCTGCGCCGCGGGGCGCCGATGGTCCGGGAGGAGCTGTGAACCCTCTGCGCCTGGTCAGGGAGCACGCCGGGGCGCTGGGCGTGTTGTGCGCGCTGGTGGCCGCCGCGGCGCTGCTGGTCTCGGCGCTGCCCAGGACGATGGAGGCCGCCTACGACGCCGCCCTCGCCCACGCGATCGGCACCGCCCCGGCCGACTGGGCCGATCTCACGGTCGAGTACTCCGCGCAGGAGTTCCCCGCCCGCCACCGCACCGTCGCGGACTTCGCCCGCCGCGACGCGCGGCTGCGCGAGATCCTGCCGCCCGCCCTCGGCCGCGTGGCCGGCGGCGGCCACCAGATGGCGACCACGACCGGCGGCCTGGTGCTGAAGGGGCCGCCCAGCCCCGCCGGGCTCTACGTGAACCTGGCCTGGGTCTCGGGCGCGGGCGACCGCATCCGGTACGTGGCCGGGCGCCCGCCGGGCCGGCCGAGCACCTCCGGCGGCCTCCAGCACTTCGAGATCGCGATCGTCCGCTCGGCGGCGGAGGAGATGAAGCTCCCGGTCGGCACCCAGCTCGAGATCGGCACCGTGGGCAAGCTGCGGGCCACGGTCACCGGCCTGTTCGACGTCGTGAACCCCGACGACCGCTTCTGGGACCACAACCGCTCCGTGCGCGCGGTCAACCGCGTGCCCAGGCCCGGGGACGACGTCTACGAACTGCACGTCACCTCGCTGATCTCGGCGGAGAGCCTGGAGGTCCTCGACGGCGAGGAGCGGGATCTGCGCTACGCGTGGGTGATCTCCCTGGACCCGGCCAATGCAACCGCGCGGGAGGCGCCCGCCCTGCCTGCCGCGATCGCCGAGTACGACCGCCTGGCCGGGGTGGAGAGCAGCGACGCGTGGAGCCGCTTCATCCTGGTGACCCGGCTGTCCGAGCTGCTCGCGGCCTTCCTGGGCGAGCTGGCCGGGGCGCAGGCCGTGCTGACCGTGGTGCTCGGCGGGCTGCTGGCCGTCGCGCTGTGCGTGGTGCTGCTGGCCGTACAACTGCTGGTGGAGCGGACCGAGCGGGCGCTGGCGCTGGGGCGGGCGCGGGGCGGGTCGCTGCGCCAGGTCGTGGCCGCGGGGACGCTGCCGGTGGCGGTGACCGCGCTGCCCGCCGCCGCGGCCGGATACGCCCTGTCGTATGCGGTGCCGGGGCCGGTCACGCCGATCGTGCACGCCGCTCCCGCGCTGATCGGGGCCGTGGTGGTGGCGGGGACCATGGCGCTGCTGGCCGTCCGGCACCGGGCGCCGCTTTTGGAGCGCCGCGCCGACCTGGTGGCCTTCCGGGTGTCGCCGGTGCGGATCACGGTGGAGGCGGCCGTGGTCGTGCTGGCGCTGGGCGGGGTGTTCCTGCTGCGCACGCGCGGGCTGGCGGGCGGCGACCCGTTCCTGGTGCTGGTGCCGTTCGGGCTGACGGTCGCGGTGGCGGTGATCACCGTACGCTGCTATCCCTTCCCCCTGCGCCTCCTGGTACGGCTGGCCGCCCGTCGCCGTGCGGCGGTGCCGTTCCTGGGGCTCACGCTGGCGGCCAGGGCGCGCGCGTTCTCGGTGCTGCCGGTGCTGGTGCTGCTGCCCGCGCTGGCCGTGTCGGTGTTCTCCGCGGTGGTGTCCGGCGGGGTCGCGACCGCGCAACGGCAGGCGGCCTACGACGAGGTGGGCGCCGGCGCCCGGGTGTACACCACGGGGACGCTTTCTCCCGAGGCGATCGAGCGGGTGCGCCGGGTGCCCGGGGTGGGGCGGGTGGTTCCGGCCCAGATCGCCACGGTGGGCGTCGGCGAGCGGCATCCGATGCTGATCGCCGTCGACATGGACGCCTACCGGGCGATCGTGGCGGACACGCCGCTGCGCCCGCCCCGTGGCGGCGGGGTGCTGGTGCCGCCGGATCTGGTGGGCGCGGACGTCACGATCACCCGGGGCGGCAGGCAGGTGCGGCTGCGCCCGCAGGGATCGGTCACCTCGTTCCCGGGTTTCGCCGAGGTGCGTGAGTTCGTGGTGCTGCCGTTGGAGACCGATGCGCAGGTCAACACGCTGTTCGTCGAGGGCGAGGGGGTGCCGGCGGCGGCGCTGGCCGCGGCCGCGGGGGCGCGGGCGGAGACGTTCGGCGCGGCCCTGCGGGCGATCGAGGAGGAGCCGCTCACGGCGGCGGTCCAGTTGGTGTTCCTGGTGGTGACGGCGGCGATGGGCGGGTACGTGCTGGCGGCGGTGGTGCTGGCGCTGGTGGTCGGCGGGCAGGAGCGGGCGCGGGCGCTGTCCTTCCTGCGTACGCTGGGGCTGTCCACGGGGCAGGCGCGGCGGATGACGGCGCTGGAGGTCGCGCCGATGATCGTGCTGGCCGTGCTGGCGGGGCTGGGACTCGGTCTCGGGCTGCCGCCCGCGCTGGGCTCGGCGATCGACCTGTCGGCCTACGCGGCAATTCGGTGATTCTGTGCGATTTCTGTCACAGTTTCGATATCACACACGCATCGCCGCAGCGTATCAAGGACACAACCCTTCAGAAGATCACCTTGCCCTGGCTTCCGTTGATCCTCAAAGGTTCACTAAACGGGTTAAGGGGGTCATATGCGGGGGCCGTTGATCGTCAAGCGGGCGTTCAGTGAGCCGTTGCTCCTCCTCGCCGCCCTCGGCTCCATCCTCCTGGCCACCACCACGCTGGTCGCGCTGACCATGTACGCCTCCTCCATCGCCGACGTCGGCGTCCGGCGCACGATGGAGACCGCCTCCTTCGGCAGCACCGCCGTCACCGTCACCACGCCGATCACCGCCGAGACGTTCCCCAAGCTGGACCGCGCCGTCCGGGCCGACATCGGCAAGGTGTTCACCGGCGTGCCCACCGAGATCGGCGCCAGCTTCCACTCCGACTCCTTCACCATGCCCGGCCAGGAGGGCAGGCAGAAGCCGGAGCTGCTCAGGTTCGGCAGCTACGACGGACTCGACCGGCACGCCAAGCTCGTCTCCGGCGTCTGGCCCGCGAGCGGCGCCGACCCGGTCGAGGCGGTGATCTCGCTGCCCGCCGCCTCGGCCACCTCCTTCGAGCTCGGCCAGGTCATCTCCACCCAGGGCCGCGTGAACAAGAAGACCCACCGCGTGAAGATCGTCGGCGTCTTCCAGCTCGACGACCCCTTCGGCGAGCGCTGGAGCGGCGAATCGCTGCTCAGCCGGGGCGTCGAGGCCGGTTCCTTCACCACCTACGGCCCGCTGATGGTCGCCCGCGACACCTTCCTGGACCGCTTCGCCACCACCGTCAGCACCAGCTGGACCGCCCTGCCCGACCTGCGCGGCGTCTCCCCCGAGCGCCTGCGCCCCCTGGCCGACGGCGTCGCCGGGCTGCGCGACCGGCTGGAGGACGGCGGCTGCGGGGACTGCACCGCCACCAGCCGCCTCAACGGCATGCTCACCCAGCTCGACACCGCCGCCCTCGTCTCGCGCTCCACCATGCTCATCCCGGTCCTGCAACTGCTCCTGCTGGCCGCCTACGCGCTCATGCTCACCGCCCGCCTGCTGGCCGACCACCGCCGCATGGAGGTCGCGCTGCTGCGCTCGCGCGGCGCGGGCACCCTGCGCCTGGCCGCCCTCGCCGGTGGCGAAGCCCTGCTCGTGGCCATCCCGTGCGCGGTCGTCGCGCCGTTCCTCGGCCCGCCGCTGCTGGCCGCCGTCAATTCCCTGCCGTGGATCCAGGCCACCGGGGTACGGCTGGCGCCCGTCGCCGACCTCGGCACCTTCCTCGTCTCCACCTCGGTGGCGCTGGCCTCGGCCGTGCTCCTGGCGCTGCCCGCCCTCGCCGGGGCCCGCCGTACCTATGTGGAGGAGCAGTCGGCCCGCGGCCGCAGCGGGGCGCGCGGCCTCATCGAGCGCGCGGGCGCCGACCTCGCGCTCCTGGTCGTGGCGGGGCTGGCGATCTGGCAGCTGCAGCACTACGGCGCGCCGGTCACCTCCACCGCCACCGGCGAACTCGGCATCGACCCGCTCATCATCTCCGGCCCCGCGCTCGCGCTGCTCACCGGAGGCATGCTCGGCCTGCGCCTCGTGCCGCGCATCTCCAAGATCGCCGAGCGGTTCACCAGCAAGCGGGCGAGCCTGGCCCCGGCGCTCGGCGCCTGGCAGGTGGCCAGACGGCCCCTGCGCTACTCCGGGCCCGCGCTCCTGCTGACCATGGCCATCGCCATCGGGATCGTCTCCATGGCCACCGCCTCCACCTGGCGCGCCTCGCAGCTCGACCAGGCCCGCCACCAGGCCGGCGCCGACCTCCGGCTGACCGGGCCCCCGGAAAGCGGCGAACTCGGCGCCTTCGGCCGCGGCACCGCCTTCTCCACGCTGCCCGGCGTCCAGGCCGCCGCGCCCGCCTACCGGGGACGCGCCGACCTCGACAACACCCTGGTCAGCCTCCTCGCCGTCGACGCGGCCAAGATGGAGAAGGTCTTCCAGCTCAGGCCCGACCTGTCCGCCCAGGACGTCGCCGGCCTCGGCGCCGCGCTGACCTCCGGGCGGCCCACGACCACGCCGGTCGAACTGCCCGGCACCCCGCGCACCCTCACCGTCGAGACCCGGAAGGGCGGCGGCGCCGTCCAGGTCGTCCTGTCGGACGCCCTCGGCGTGTGGCACGCGCTGCCCGTGGGCGCCGGCGCCCTCGACCTCACCGGGCTGGCCGGACGCAGCGGGACCATCAGCTACCCGCTGTCCCTCCAGGGCTTCGTCGCCTCCGGGCGCGCGGCCCAGGTGCTGTCCTTGCGCGCCGACGGCAAGGACGTGACCATGCCCGACGGCGTCCGGTGGACCGGCGAACAGGGCTCGGGGCTGTTCACGGTCGAACCGGGCGCCGTCGCCATGCCCGCGCCCCCGGGCACCGACCCCGCCGCCATGCTGGCCCCGCCCCGCACGCCCGGCGCCGTGATCAACACACCGCTGCCCGTCGTGCTCAGCGCCGACCTGGCCGCCTCGCTCAAACTCGCCGTCGGCCAGGTCGCCCCGATCACCTTCGACCGGCAGGTCATCGAGATCAAGCTCGCCGGCGTCGTGGAACGCATGCCGACGACCACGCCCGAGCAGCCCGCCGTACTCGTGGACCTGAAGACCCTCCAGGACCGCAACCTCAGCGCCGGGCACCTCCCGCTGCCCGCGACCGAATGGTGGCTCGGCACCGCGGGCGACTCCGCCGCCGCGCAAGAGGCCATCAGGACCCACCCCACGTGGGACGTCACCGCGATCGACCAGCGGCGCCTGGCCACCCAGCTGCGCGACGACCCGCTCGGCAGCGGCCTGCAGGGCGCGCTGATCCTCGGCTTCCTGGCCGCGCTCGTCTTCGCCGCCCTCGGCTTCCTCGTCAACGCCGCCGTCGCCGCCCGCGAGCGCATGTCGGAGTTCACCATCCTGCGGGCGCTCGGCGTCAGCTTCCGCCAGGTGTTCGGGCTGCTGGCCATCGAGCAGACGTTCGTCATCGGGCTGTCGCTGGCCGCCGGGACCGGGCTCGCCGTCGTCGTCGGATACCTGGTCGTGCCGCACATCGTGCTCACCGGGCAGGCCGCCGCGGTCACGCCCGACGTGCGGCTGGACATCCCCTGGCCGGCGACCGTGCTCATGCTCGTCCTCGTGGCCGCGGTGCTGCTCGCCATCGTCGCCGGGCTCGCGCGCAGCATGCGGCGGCAGGGGCTCGGGTCAACGCTGCGCATCGGGGAGGACCAATGAAGACCCTGCGGCTGGCTCGGGTGAACCCCGGCGCGCCGGCCATGCTCGCCGTTCTCGCCCTGAGCGCGTGCCTGCTCATCGCCGGGATGCCGCGGATGATGCAGAACGCCTTCGACCAGGCGATGACGCAGGACTTCGACTCCGCCCCGGCCCAGCAGTACGACCTCACCGCGGTCACCGAGTCGTACGGCGGGCCCGACCAGCACATCGGCGACGCCGCCCGCTTCGCCCAATGGGACAGGGAACTGCGCGCCCTCCTGCCCGCCGGACTGCGGCCCGCCGTACGACCCACCGGGGCCGGGACCTCGCACACGAGCGCCAAGACGGTCTCCACCCCCGTCTTCGGCACCGGCGGGATGTCCTTCGTCAACCTGGCCTGGCTGTCGGACGGCCTCGAGCGGGTGGAGTGGGTCGAAGGACGCCCGCCCGGCAAGCCGTCCACCCGGCGCTTCCAGAACGCCGACATCCCGTTCTTCGAAGTCGCCGTCGTCGCCGAGGCCGCCCAGAAGATGGGGCTCACGATCGGCGCCGAGAAGATCCTCGGCGAGAGCGACTTCGCCGCGATCAAGGTCGTCGGCCTGTTCAAGGCCAAGGACCCGGCCGACCGCTGGTGGTCCCACAACCGCGACGCCCTCGCCGTCAACGAGGTGCAGCCACCCGGCAAATCCGACGTCGAGCGGCACATCACCGCGCTCATCCCCGCCGAGGCCCTGTCCGCGCTGCGCGGCGACAGCCGCCGGCTCTACTACTCGTGGATCCTGTCCGTCGACACCGCCGCCCTCAGCCGCATCGACCCCCTGGACGCGCTGGCCTACGTCAAGGAGTACGACAAGGCGGTCGCGCTCAACGCCAGGAACCGCGTCTCCCACCGCCTCGAAACCCAGTTGCCCAGCCTCATGTCCGCGTTCCTGACGAAGCTCGCGACGGCCCAGACGATCATGTACCTGGCACTGGGCGGGCTGCTCGTCGTCTCGCTCGGCGTCATCGTGCTCGGCGTGCAGCTCGTGCTCGACCGCATCGACCAGGCCCTCGCCCTGATGCGGGCCCGCGGCGGCGCGCTGCCCCAGGTCGTCGCGACCGCCACCGGCATCACCGCCGCCGCCCTGCTGCCCGCCGTCATCCTCGGGTACGGCCTCGCCTACCTCGTGCCGGGGCCCGCGGTGATCCTGGTCCACGCGGGTCCCGCGCTGCTCCTGCTGACCGGCATCGGGTACGCCGCCGCCCGCGCCGCCCTGGAACACCGCACCCCCCTCCACGAACGGCGCGGCGACGTGGCCACCGCCAAACCCTCCGCCAAGCGGATCACGCTCGAAATCCTGGTCATCGGCCTCGCCCTGGCCGGCGCCTACGCCCTGCGCAGCCGCGGCCTCACCACCCAGGTCGCCACCCAGGGTCAGGACCCGTTCCTGCTGCTCGTGCCGATCGCGCTCACCCTGGCCGCCGCGCTGATCACCCTGCGCTGCTACCCGTATCCCCTGCGCCTCGTGGTACGGCTGGCCGCCCGCGCCCGCGCCGCCGTCCCCTTCCTCGGGCTGACCAGGGCGGCCCGGGCCAGGACGTTCAGCGTGCTGCCCGTGCTCATCCTGCTGCCCGCGCTGGCCGTGTCGGTCTTCGCCTCCCTGATCTCCAGCGGCATCACCAGCACCCAGGAGGTCGCCGTCTGGCAGCGGGCCGGGGCGCCGATCCGGCTGGAGTACCGCGGCATCCTCACCGACCAGGCCATCGACCGGATCCGCAAGACGCCGGGCGTGGACCGGGTCGTGCCGGCGCAGGCGGGGCGGGTGCAGATCGGCTACAGCTCCGAACGCGCCGACGTCCTCGCCGTGGACCTGGCCGCCTGGCGCGACCTCGTCGCCGGCCGGCCGCTCGACCTGCCCGCCCAGCCGGGCGGCGCCGCCGTACCCGCGCTCGTCTCCCCCGGGCTGAAGGGCCGCGGCACCATGGACATCGGCTGGCAGAGCCGGATGAAGGTGACCGAAGCCGGCGTCATCGACGCCGTGCCCGGATTCTTCACCAAGGGCCGCTTCATGGTGGTGCCGTTCGACACCAACCAGCGGACCGGGACCCGGGTCAACGTCAACACCCTGCTCATCGGCGGCAGCGCCGACGCGGCCGCCATCCGGGCCGCCGCCGCGGCGGTCGCCGACGCCAAGCTCCTCAGCGTGACCGGCGCCGGCGAGATCCGCCAGGCGATCACCGGGGACGCGCTGACCGGCACCATCCTCACCATCCTGCGCATCGTGACCGTCGCCCTGGCCGCCTACGCGCTGGTCGCCGTCATCGTCACCCTCGTCATCAGCGCCGCCGACCGGGCCGCCGCCGTGTCCTTCCTGCGCACGCTGGGGCTGTCGGCCCGGCAGGCGCAGGGGCTGACCGTCCTGGAGATCAGCCCCATGATCGTGCTGACCTCGCTGGCCGGGCTCGCGCTCGGCCTCGTCCTGCCCGCCGCCCTCGGACCCGGCGTCGACCTGTCCGCCTACACCGGCGACCTGGCCATCCGCGGATACGACCTCGACCTGCTGACGCCGGCCCTCCTGGCCGCCGGGCTGACCGGCGTCGCCGTACTGGGCGCCTACACGCACACCGCCATCAGCCGTCGCCGCAGCCTCGGCTCCGTACTCCGAGTGGGTGATTGACGTGAACCCGACCTTGTCCGAGCTGGAAGCCCAGGCGAGCCAGGAGAAAGCCGCCTTCGGCGAAAACGCGCACATCGTCTGCGACAACCTCGTCCGCATCTACAAGACAGAAGGCGTCGAGGTCGTCGCCCTGCAAGGGCTGGACCTGCTGATCCAGAAGGGCGAACTGGTCGCCATCGTGGGCGCCTCCGGCTCCGGCAAGTCGACGCTGCTGAACGTGCTGTCCGGCCTCGACGTGCCCACCGCCGGGCTGGCCCGGGTGGCGGGCACGGACCTGCTGGCCATGTCCGCCAAGGACCGGCTGCGGTACCGGCGCGAGGTCGTCGGGTTCATCTGGCAGCAGACCGCGCGCAACCTGCTGCCGTACCTCACTGCCCGGGAGAACATCGAGCTGCCGATGAAGCTGGCCGGCAAGGCGCGCAGGGGGCGGGCCATGGAGTTGCTCACCCTGCTCGGGGTCGACTACTGCGCCGACCGCCGGCCGTCCGAGATGTCCGGAGGCGAGCAGCAGCGCACCGCCATCGGCGTCGCATTGGCCAACTCGCCCCAGCTCATCCTCGCCGACGAGCCGACCGGCGAGCTCGACAGCGAGACCTCCGGGGACGTCTTCGACGCGCTGCGCACGGCCAACCGCGAACTCGGCGTCACCGTCGTCATCGTCACCCACGACCCGCTCGTCTCCGAGCAGGTCGATCGGACCATCGGCATCCGGGACGGGCGTACCTCCAGCGAGACCCTGCGGCGGGAGGGGGCCGAAGGGCAGATCATCGCCGAGGAGTACGCCGTGCTCGACCGGGTCGGCCGCCTCCAGCTCCCGCGCGACTTCATGAACGCGCTGGAGATGGAACGGCGGGTGCGGCTGGAGCTCGAAGCCGACCACATCGGCGTGTGGCCCGCGCGAGAGGAGAACAACGGTGAGTGAGCCCCTGGTCGTCGTGGACGGGCTGCGCAAGGTGTACCGGACGGGGCCCAAGGAGGTCGTGGCCCTGCGGGAGGTGTCCTTCCAGGCGTTTCCCGGCGAGCTGATCGCCATCCGGGGGCGGTCGGGGTCCGGGAAGACCACGCTGCTCAACCAGATCGGGGGACTGGACCGGCCCGACGCCGGGCGGGTGGTGATCGCCGGGGACGAGGTCACCGCGATGGCCGAGGACGGCCTGCTGGCGCTGCGCCGGGACACCGTCGGGTTCGTCTTCCAGTCGTTCGGGCTCATCCCCGTGCTGTCGGCGGCGGAGAACGTCGGGGTGCCCATGCGGCTCACCAGGACCCCCGTCGAGGAGCGCGAGAAGCGGATCCGGATGCTGCTGGCGCTCGTCGGGCTCGAGCCGCACGCCAATCAGCGGCCCTACGAGCTGTCCGGCGGGCAGCGGCAGCGCGTCGCCATCGCCAGGTCCCTGGCCAACCGGCCGCGGCTGCTCATCGCCGACGAGCCCACCGGGCAGCTCGACTCGCAGACCGGGCGGCAGATCATGCAGCTCATCCGGGCCCTCGTCCGCAGTGAGGGGGTCACCGCGCTGGTCGCCACCCATGACCCGAGCCTGATCACGCTGGCCGATCGGGTGCTGGAGATCGGTGACGGGGTGTTGCAGGAGGCCGTGCTCCAGGAATCCTGACCACCGCGGCCAGGTTGGCGGCGGCCACGAGCGCGCCTGCCGTCAAGAGCAGAGGCGTGCTGCCGGCGACTCCCGCCAGGGGCAGCGCCACCGCCAGGCCCAGCGGGCGGGAGGCGAACGAGATCAGCTGGTCGAAGGAGCGCACCCGGCCCAGGGCCGCCTCCGGGATCTCCGCCGCCACCGCCGTCTCCCACAGGGGGCTCAGCAATCCCAGGCCGAACATCGCCACGCCGTACGCCGCCGCGATCAGAGGCATCGGCGCGCCCGCCGCCAGGGCCGCCATGGGGAGCAGGTAGAGCGCGGCGCTCACCTGGACCACGACGAGGGGGCGGCGGATCGGCAGTCTGGGAGCCGTGAAGACGCCGGCCACCATGCCCGCCGTCCCGCACTGGACGATCAGGACCCAGCCGGCCTCGCCGGCCGCCTTGGTGACGGCCAGGGGGCCGAGGGTGAGGAAGAGACCGGCCGCGAAGTGCCAGACGCCGTGACCCAGGACGCTGGTCAGGAACCAGGGGCGGTGCCTGACCTCCTGCCAGCCCTCCTTGAGGTCGGCGGTGAAACGCCGGGTCCTGACCTCGGCCGGGTGCTGGAGCGTCGTGCGCACGCCGCCAGGGGTGCCGGCCGGGGGCTGGAGCTTTGTGCGGACGCCGCCGAGGGTGAGGGCCGAGCAGGCGTAGAGCAGCGCGGTCAGGAGCGCCGCCCAGCCGGGCCCCGCCGCCAGCGCCACCCCGCCCGCGAGCGCGGGCGCGGCCACCGCGGACAGGCTCGTGGCCACGCCGATGCGCGCGTTGACGCGCAGCCGCTCGTGCTCGGCCGCCACCCCCACCACCAGCCTGGGTACGGCAGGCATCCCGAAGGCGATCGCCGCGCCCGCGACCGCGGAGAGCACGGCCAGGTCGGCCACGCGATAGACGCCCAGCACGAGCTCCAGCCCGATCGCGAGCTGGGACAGGCAGCGGACCAGGTCGGCGGCCAGCGCCACCCGCTCCGGCCTGAGCCGGTCGGCCAGGACGCCGCCGACGGGCAGGAGGAGCAGCATCGGCAGCAGTTCGGCCGCCAGCACCAGACCCAGATCGGAGGCGTCGCTACGAAGCACCGCCAGCGTGAGGGTGGTCGGGATCAGGGCGGTGGCCAGGGCGGACAGCGCCCGCCCTATCAGCAGGCGAGTCGTCATGGGTTCGAAGGGTAATTCGCCAGCTAATGTTTCGTCAACAAAATACTTGAGGGCATATCATTCTCGGCGTGGAGGACTCCGTCGACCGTCACCTCGCCCGCTGGCGCGGCAAAGCCCCCTACGACGAGCTCGTCGAGGGGGTGGTCACCCGGATGCAGATGCTGGTCAAACACCTGCACCAGACGAAGGCGACAGCGCTTGCCGAGGTGGGCATGCAGGACTTCGAGTTCGAGACGCTGCACCGGCTGGAGGCGCACGGGGGGAGTTGCACGCCGTCGGTGCTCGCGGGCGAGCTGCTGCTGTCGCCGGCCGGGATGACGGGGCGGCTGGACACGCTGGAGCGGTCGGGGCTGATCCGGCGGGTGCGGAGCTCGGATGACCGGCGACGGGTGGACGTCGAGCTGACGGCCCGGGGGCACGAGCTCTGGATGGACACGATGACGATCCAGGCAGAGGTCGAATCGGGGATGGTCGCGGCTTTGGCGGCTGAGGACAGGCGGACGCTGGACCGGCTGCTGAAGCAGTTGCTGCACAACGTGGAGTCCAGCCGCTGAGGGCCTTGTCCACAGGCACGGCCCGGCGCCCCCGCGTTGTGCACAGAACCGCATTCGCCCACCCTGCCACGGCCTGCCCCCTCGTACTGTCACTGCCGTGCGCTCCCCCGACACCCCCACCGAACAAGCCATCGCCGAGGCGAGGCTGCATTCGATCACCACCTCCGGCTCGGGCGAGCGCACCTTCATCCCCCGGCTCCCGCCCACATTCCAAGCCATCCGCGACGCCGTAACCACACAAGCCCCGACCCGCACGGGCCTTCGCGTCCTGGTGGCGATCGGCGTGGCAGCCACCCTCCTGGGCGCCCTGTACCTCTGGCGCTCCGCCCCCGCCCCCGCCCCGCTCCCTCCTCCGCCACCCGCGACCACCCCGGCAACCCCACGCCCGACCGCCTCGGTCACCATCCACGTCACCGGCAAGGTCCGCACCCCGGGCGTCTACACCCTCCCCACAGGCTCCCGGGTGACCGACGCGCTGACCGCCGCAGGCGGCGTGAAGAAGGGCTCTAGCCCCAGCCCCCTCAACCTCGCCCGCCGCCTGATAGACGGCGAGCAGATAGCCGTGGGCACCGGCGCCTCCGCCCCTCCCGTGCCCGTCCCGCCGGAGGAGCCCACCGTGGACCTGAACACCGCCACCCCCGCCGAGCTGGAGTCACTACCAGGCGTAGGCGAGGTCCTGGCCACCCGCATCGCCGAGTACCGCGACACCCACGGCGGCTTCACCAGCATCGAGCAGCTCAAGGAGGTGACCGGCATTGGCCCCAGCACATTCGACGACCTCAAAACCCGGGTCCGCGTCTGACCTCCTCCGCAGCCTCACCCTCCCCGCGATCGCCACCTGGCTCACCGCGCTGACCCTCCTGCCGGCCCCCGCCGCCGTGAACTTCACCATCGCGGCCGCAGCCGCCCTGACCACAGCCGCCCTGTTCCGCACCCCCCGAACCACCGCCCTCTCCATCACCACCTGCGTAGCCGCGACCGCCGCCACGGTGGGCTTCCACACCCACGCCGTCACCACCGGCCCCGTCCCCGCGCTGGCCAGAGAGGGCGCCACGGCCACCGCCGAGGTGGTCCTGACCGCCGACCCCAAAATCCGGGCCGCCAACCGCTTCCCCACCGAAAGCGTGGTGGCCGAAGCCCGCCTCGAACTCCTGGAAACCCGCTCCCAACGCTTGCCGGCCCGAGTTCCCGTCCTCGTCTTCGCCACCGGCCCCGCATGGCGCCAGTTGCTCCCCAGCCAGCGCATCCGCATCACCGCCCGCCTGACCACCCCCGGCCCCGGCACCCTGACCGCCGCCATCCTCCTGGCCAAAGGCACACCAACCCTCCTAGGAACCCCGTCCCCCCTCCAAACGGCAGCCAACGCCCCACGCGCCGGCCTGCGCACCGCCGCCGCGCCCCTTCCACCCGAGGAACGCGGCCTCCTCCCCGCCCTGGTGGTAGGCGACACCACCCACATGCGCCCAGAGGTAACCGCCGACTTCAAAACCGCCGGCCTGACCCACCTGACAGCCGTGTCCGGCGCAAACCTCGCCATCATCGCCGGCGCCGCCCTGGCCCTGTCCCGCCTAGCGGGCCTCCCCCTGCCCATGAGAGCAGCCCTGGCCGCCACCGCCATGATCGCCTTCGCCGTGGTGGCCCGCCCCTCCCCCAGCGTCCTACGCGCCCTGATGATGGGCCTGCTAGCCGCCCTAGCCCTAGCCACCGGCCGTACAAGAGACGGCATGACCGCCCTGTCCGCCTCCGTCCTCCTCTTGATCCTCTTCTCCCCCGACCTGGCCCGCTCCTGGGGCTTCGCCCTCTCAGTCACGGCAACCGCCGGCATCCTCGTCCTGGCCCCGAAATGGCGCAACCACCTAACCCGCCACCCCACCCCCGGCACCCCACCCTCAGACTCCACACCCCCCAAACCCCCGCAATCCCAACCCACGCACCCCCAGCCCATCCGCCCAAAGCCCACGGACTCCCAGACCACGGACTCCCAGACCGTCCGCCCCAAGCCCACGCACGAACCCACGCACCCCGAACCCACGCACCCCGAACCCACGCACCCCGAACCCACGCACCCCGAACCCACGCACCCCGAACCCACGCACCCCGAACCCACGCACCCCAAGACCACCAACTCCCAGAGCGGGCACTCCCAAGTCGGGCACTCCCCGGGCGGGGAGTCCCAGAGTGGACATCCCCAGATCGGGGGCTCCCAGATCGGGGGCTCCCAGGGCGCGCAGTCCCAGAGCGGGCACTTCAAGACCACGCGTGCGGCCACCTGGGAGGGCACCCTCACTCAGGCCGCCCTCCCAGAGCCTCACCCACGCCGCAGCCACCCGGTCACTCGCCTCACCCGCCACCCAGGAGGAATCCCCACGGCACTCCAGCGCCTCATCCCGAAACGCCGCCCCCCGAAACGCCTGGGCCCACGAGGACGAGGACTCCCCGGCTGGCTGGCTGAGGCCATCGCCGTACCAGCAGCCGCCCAGGTGGCAGTAACCCCGCTCCTGGTGTTGATGTCCGGCCAGATCACCCCCATCGCGGTGATCGCCAACCTCCTGGCCGGCCCAGCGGTGGCCCCGGCAACGGTGCTGGGCTTCGCCGCCTCCCTGGTCGCCCCGTTCAGCCTGGAGGCAGCCCAGATCCTGACCATCCCGGCGGGCTACGCCGTGGGCTGGATCATCACGGTCTCCAGATGGGCAGCCGACATCCCCTTCGCCAGCATCCCCTGGCCAGGCGGCTTCCTGGGCCTGACCCTCCTGGCAGCGACGGCCGCACTGGCCATAGCCCTGCTACGCCACCCTCAATCCCGGGCCATAACCATGGCAACCCTGGCCGGCATCCTGGTAGCCGCCACAACCCTGCCTCCGATCATCTCCCCATGGCCCCCAAGAAGATGGCTGCTGGTGATGTGCGACGTAGGCCAAGGCGACGGCATGGCAATCGCCGCAGGCCCAGGCCGAGCCGTCGTAGTGGACACCGGCCCCGACCCCACCCCGATCAACCGCTGCCTACGCGACCTGAACATCCAGGAGATCCCCCTCCTGATCCTCACCCACCCACACGCCGACCACACGGCCGGCCTGGAAGGCGCGATCGAAGCCCGCAAGGTAACCAGAGCCATCCTCACACCCCCCACCCCCGCGCCTCTGGCCCACACCCTGAGAACCCACAACATCCCCACCCAAGCCCCCGTCCCCGGCACCCAATGGCGCCTGGGCCCCTCAGAACTGACGATCCTCGCCCCACCCGAATCCCCCACGCGAACAACCGCCCCCACCCACGCCGGCGAAATCAACAACTCCAGCGTGGTGATACGAGTCCGCTGGCAGGCAGGCTCCATCCTCCTGAGCGGCGACATAGAAACCGAAGCCCAATCCGCCCTCCTACAGACGATCGCCCCCACCGCCGACATCCTGAAGGTCCCCCACCACGGCTCCGCCCGCCAAGACCCCGCCTTCATCGCCGCGATAGGCGCCCGAGCAGCCTTGATCAGCGTCGGCGCCGACAACGACTACGGCCATCCGGCGCCGGCCACCCTGTCCCTCCTCCACCGCAACGGCACCCGCATCTACCGCACCGACCAGTCCGGCGACCTAGCCATCACCGACCACAACACCACCCTCGCCATCACCCCCCGCCACTAACCGCCCTCATCCCCAGTGCAACGCCCACCCTCACCCCAAACACTTGCCTCCACCTTCACACCGTCCTCCCCCATACACCTCCTGCACCGCCTACGGAGCACCGCCCCACGAAGCGCCGCCCACGGAGCACGGCCCCACGAAGCGCCGCCCTCACCACGCCTACGCAACACGCCTACGCACCACGGCCAGGCCACGCACCCCACTCACCACGCAGCCACCATGAATCCCACACGCCCGGACATCTCACACACCACCCTCGCACCGTGCGCACTCCAGGCACCACACGCACCCCAGGCACCACTTACGCACCCCAGGCACCACACACACTTCAGACATAACGCGCACCCCAGACACCCCAGACTGAGCACTCCACGGGCACCTCAGACACCCCAGGCACAGCGCGCTCCACGGGCACCCAGGCGCACCACGCGCGTACCCCACTCAGCACACGCGCGACCGCACACGTGCGACCGCACAGGGGTGGCGTGGTTCTGGAGGCGGTCGGGGAGTTACTAGCGAGTGGGTCCGCAGCCACCGGTGACGGCAGGATCAGCGGGTGTGGAGGGTGCGGAGGCGATCGGGTTGTGCTGGATCTCGGTCGGCGACCTGGATGGGGGGCCAAGCCCACTGCCACACGCTGACTCCTGGCACACGGGAGAACCTGATCTGCCCGCGGGTCCCTTCGACTGCAACGTGTGGCCACGATCCGGCGATGCGCGCCCGGTCCGTGCCGTGAGCACGTAGCACCTCGGCCAGGACGGCGACCGTGTCGTAGCCCTCGAAGGCGACGAAGGACGGTGGTTCGGCCAGGCGCTCATGGAGGGCTGTCTTGACTCGTGCGCCCAGAGGGCTGAGGCGCTCGGGCAGGTAGCGCAAGAACGGCACGGCGGCCCCCTCGCCGCCCAGCAGCGTCGCCCACTCGGCGAACTCCGGCTGCCCGGCCGGAGCACCGATCAAGATCGTGGCGAGGCGCTGGTCGGCCCGGGCGGCCTTGACGATCGACGTGGCCGGCTCAGGATGGCCGACCAGAAGGAGGAGGGCTGTCGCACCACTGCCGGCTACCTCGTCGCACACGGTTGTGGGGGTGAGCGTGCTCATGTCGAGTTCGATGACGGTGCCGCCGCGGGGAGTGAGGTGGTCCCGTAGGATGCGCGCCCCTGACGCCCAGTAGACGCTCGGCTGGGTTGCTACGGCGATTCGGCTGTGGCCCGTGCCGAGGAGGAAGTCCGCGTAGGTCTGCCAGCCGCGGGACTGCGGCGGGGCGAGGCGCGCGATCCATTCCGTCGACTGTTCGGTGAGCGTGTCGAGGACCGCTGA
This sequence comes from Nonomuraea typhae, assembly GCF_009760925.1. Lineage (GTDB taxonomy): Bacteria > Actinomycetota > Actinomycetes > Streptosporangiales > Streptosporangiaceae > Nonomuraea > Nonomuraea typhae. The sequence continues at coordinate 251,848 of NZ_VRLV01000004.1, read as the reverse complement.
CGAGCAAAGGTACGGCAGGCCGAGGGCGTCGGCCCTGGCGGCCACGGCGCGAGCGACGACGCTGTGATACTCCCCCGCCAGGGCGGCCACGCCCAGGTGAGCCAGTTCGTCCACGGCTGCCGCGGCCCGCTCTGGATCAGCCGCGGTGTCCCGAACCACCAGTTCGAGCGGACTTCCGGCGATCCCACCGGCGTCATTGACCTCGCGAACGGCCAGCTCGAGTCCAGCCAGCAGGTGCCGGCCTGCCTCCACCCAACCGGGCCGGCTCAGCGGCACGAGAGCGCCGATCCGGATGGCGGATGCGGCAGTCCGTTCCAGGGCGACGGTCCCGTCAGCCGGCTCCGCTCCAGGGGGCGATGGGGGCGTGTTCATGCGTTGGCGTCTCCCGGGTGATGATTCGGTGCGGTGTGCCCCGGATCGCAGAGTTGACGTGAGTTTCGCCGAGAGTAACCGAGCCGAAAATGGCCAGGTTCGGCGCCCCGTCCCGAAGCCGTCTACCGCTAGACCCCTGAGCTCGCAGAGCGTAAATCCCAAGGCCGTAAATCCCAAGGCCGTAAATCCCAAGGCCGTAAATCCAAAGGCCGCAGATCCCTTGGCCGCAGATCCCTTGGCCGCAGATCCCTTGGCCGTAGATCCCTAGAGGCCGTAGATACCCAGGCCGTAGATACCCAGGCCGTAGATACCCAGGCCGTAGATACCCCAGGCCGTAGATCCCCAGGCCGTAGGAGCCGGGCAAGGTCCCTAGGGCGCCAGGCCGTAGATCCACACATCCAGGGTGCACAGGCTCAGGGCACACCGTGCGGTGATCAGAACCCATAAACCCACAGACAGACCCCATCGAGCCGCCGGAAGTAGCAAGGGCCCAGATGCCGACACCTAGAAGGAGACGGGCTGCTCGGTTGAGTTCCGGGTTGTCGGTGGGACGTGGCATGCTGCTCGACATGGCCGCAACCGATCCACCACTCGTGACCTTGGTCGTCGGCGACGAGGAGCTGCTGGCCGAACGGGCCGTTGGCGAGGTCGTCGCGCTGGCGCGAGCCGCGGACGCGGGGGCCGAAGTGCATGATCTGGTGGGGTCCAAGGTGGCCCAGGGGGAGCTGACCCAGCTGACCTCGCCGTCGCTGTTCGGTGATCGGTCGGTGGTGGTGATCCGGTCGGCGCAGGATCTGGGCAAGGATGTGATCGCCGAGGTCGTGGCCTATGCGGGGCGGCCTTCGGATGACACGGTGCTGGTGCTGGTGCATCCGGGCGGGGTCAAGGGGAAGGCGCTCCTTGACGGGCTCAAGAAGGCCAGGGTCAACACCGTGACCGTGAGCAAGATGACCAAGCCCGGCGAACGGCTGGACTTCATCAAGAAGGAGATCAAGCGGGCCGGGCGCACCATTCAGGCCGATGCTGCCCAGGCGCTGCTCGACGCCGTGGGGAACGATCTTCGGGAGCTGGCCGCGGCCTGCAGTCAGCTGGCGTTCGACACCCAGGAGAAGTCGATCAATCTGGCGGCCGTGGCCCGGTATCACAAGGGGCGGGCCGAGGTCACCGGGTTCAATGTTGCCGACTCGGCGGTCGAGGGCCGGTTGGGTGAGGCGCTGGAGCAGTTGCGCTGGGCGCTGGGCACGGGAGTGGCGCCGGTTCTGCTGGTGAGTGCGATGGCCGGTGGGCTTCGGTCGCTGGCCAAGGTGGGTGGTGCGCCGCGGAATCTCCGCGGTGGTCAGCTGGCCAGCCATCTCGGGATGCCGCCGTGGAAGGTGGATCGGGTCCGGCGTCAGCTCAACGGGTGGGGGCCGGAGGGGCTGTCCCAGGCGCTGCAGGCGGTCGCGGTGGCGGACGAGCAGGTCAAGGGCGGCGGTGCCGACCCCGGGTACGCGCTGGAGCGGGCGGTCCAGACCATCGTGGCCAGCCGCACGGGCCGCTGATTCAGGCACATCCCGCCGCGCGAGTCGCTGATTCGGCACATCCCACCGCACGGGCCGCTGATTCGCGCACATCCCACCGCACGGGCCGCTGATCTGGGCACATCCCGCCACACAGGTTGCTGATCCGGGTCCCGCCGTACGCCCTACCGCAGCATGGAACCAAAAACCCATTGGCGATGGGCCGGAGAGCTTCAACAGGCGGCGTCGCCGGCACCCCGCCCATAGCCCCGGGCAACCTCAGTGACTGCCCGGCGCAACCGTGATCCCCACCATGCCCGGCCCCACATGCGCGCCCACCACGGCCCCTGCTTCCACCACCCGCAACTCCCGTACGGCCGGCAGCCTCCCCTTGATCCGCTCGGCCAGCGCCTGAGCCCGTTCCGGCGCCCCGACATGCTGAACGGCCACGTCCACCGGCGCCGACCCCGCCGCCTCCACCGCCAGATCTTCCATCCGAGCCACAGCCCGAGCAGCGGTGCGTACCTTTTCCAGCGGCTGGATGGTCCCACCCGAGATGTGCAGCAGAGGCTTGATCATAAGCGCGGACCCGAAGATGGAGGCGGTGGTGCTGACCCGGCCACTGCGGCGGAGTTGGTCGAGCGTGTCGACGCAGAAGAACGTCCGGGTGGCGGCGGCGCACGTACGGGCCGCCGCGGCGACCGCGGTGAGGCCGGCGCCCCGAGCGGCCTCGCGGGCAGCCGCGAGGACCGGGTACCCCAGGCCCATGGCCAGGGATCGGCTGTCCACGACCTCGACGGGTAAGGCGGCCGACGCGCCGGCCAGGGCGGCCGCACCGGCGGTCCCGGACAGGGCGGATGACAGGTGGACGGAGACCACGCCCGTGTGCCCGGCCTCGGCCAGCGTGGCGTAGACGGCGGCGAAGCGGTCCGGGGAGGGCTGCGAGGTGGTGGCCGCGGCCAGGTCGCCGGTGTAGTCGGGTTCGTCGTAGGAAACGCCTCCGGCCACCACGGTGAGTGGGACCACGGTGATCCCCTCGACCGGAGGCAGGTAGGCGGTGGAATCCGTGACAACGGCAACCGAAGGCGGCATATCCCCGAGATTAACGAGTGAAGCCCCGAGATGAACTATTGAACGGGAGTCCCGCCGCGCCAGACCCGGCGTGGCTTGAGGCCGAAGGACCAGGCGAAGGCGCCTTCGTGGTCGGCGTCCCACTGGACGATGTCGGCCAGGCGGCCGGGTGCGAGGACGCCGCGGTCCGGAGCCCCGAGCACGGTGGCGCCGCCCAGCGTGGCGGCGCGGAGGGCGTCGTTGACGCTCATGCCGAAGGCGGCGACGGCCATGGCGATGATCTGGGACATCGAGGTGATGCCGCAGTAGCCGGGGTTGTGGTCGCTGCCCAGGGCGACGATCACGCCGTGCTTGATCATCTTGCGGACCGGCGGCAGGTTGCCGCGCTGCAGGGCGGTGGCCGGGCAGACGACGGCGGGCACGCCGTACCGCGACAGGATGGCGAGGTCCTCGTCGGAGCAGTGGTGGAGGCCGTCGGCGGAGGCGCAGCCGAGTTCGGCGGCCAGTTGGACGGCGCCGCGGCGGCTGAACAGGCCGGCGTGGATGCGCGGCAGCAGGCCGACGTTACGGCCGGAGGCGAGGACCCAGCGGGATTCCTCGGTGGTGAAGTGGCCCTCGTCGCAGTAGACGTCGACGCTGTCGGCTCCGGCGGCCGCCGCGTCGGCGCACCAGGCGCCCACCGCTTCGACGTATTCACGCTGGCGGCCGAAGTACTCCGGCGGGACCACGTGGGCCGCGAGGAAGGTGACGTGCACCCGCGGCATCATCGGCTCCTTCTCCAGCTCGCGCAGGAGCCGGACGTCGGCCAGTTCGCCGTCGCGGGTGAGGTGGTAGCCGGTCTTGGCCTCGACGGTGGTGGTGCCGCTGAGGAGCCAGGCGCGCAGGCGTTCGCGCACGCCGTTGCAGAGGGTCCAGGGGTCGGTGCCGCGGGTCACGGTGACGGTGGAGCCGACGCCGCCACCGGCGGCGGTGATCGCCGAGGAGGTGGAGCCTCCGGTGCGGATGGCGAGCTCGGCGTAGCGGTTTCCGGCGTAGACGGGGTGGGTGTGCGCGTCGATGAGGCCGGGGGTGACGAGGGCGCCGCCGAGGTTCTCCACGTGATCGACGTCGACGATGTCGTCTACGACTCCTGGCACGCTCTGGGGCAGGTCGGGTGCGCGGCCGACCCAGGCGATGCGGTCGTTGTGTACGAGGATGGCCGCGTTGCTGAGGACCTCGTTGCCGGTCCAGAGGCGGCCGATGTTGGTCAGCAGGCGAACGGTCACCGCATCACCGCCCCGCACGGATGCGAAACAGAGCGCACGGCTGCCGCCGCGCCCACTGAGTCCGCTCCGGGTCCGGACGACATGGGGTCTCCTGCTCTCATCCGCCAATGATGTGCGGTGACCTTGGCACCGGACTCATGATCCGGCGATTTCAGTTCAGTTACGTTATTTCACAGGTCGGCTGGCTGTACAGGGTTATTCGGAAGAAATCCCAAGCGTCACGGTGCCCCCTGCTTGCGTCACGTCCCGCAGCAGCCATCATCTGTAACCCGCGCCTTTGCTGTCCTGAGGCTTGGCCAATGGTAGCAATCCCAGGCACATCAAGGCCACTGTCGCATTTGTCAGGATTTAAGCTGTACGGCTACCGCCATACGCTGGGCATTCACCGATACCCGTTAGGCCGGCCGGCCCAGAGCCCCGGCGAAGAGGGTGACCGTCGACACACGGATGGCCGCAAGACACCCACGCGACCGGAGTGTACATGGAGGCGCGTGACCGAACATCCGAAAAAGCCCCATAAAACCCAAAAGCCCCACACGCCACACAGGCCCCACCGGCCGCACAAAGCCCAAGCACGTGTACGGCTCACGCACCCGCGAGCCGTACACGCACCCGAAAATCAGACCCGCTCGACAGGCTTGGCGACCCTCTCCAGCTCATGGAAGAGGCTGCCCAGCACCCAGGCGTGCAGGATCGTGCCCTCCTCCACGTGCTCGACGGAGACGACCTCGCCCTCCTCATGAGCCCGCGACACCAGGTCACCCCGCTCATAGGGCACCAGCAGCCGGACTTCGTGATCCAGCCGGGGAAGCTGCCGCTCGATGAGGTCCAGCAGCTCCGGGATCCCCGCCCCGGTACGCGCGGAGACCACGATGCTGTTGCGCTCACGGCGCTGGATGCGGTCGAGAACGTCCTGCGACGCCGCGTCCGCCTTGTTGATCACCACGACCTCGGGCACGTCGAGGGCGCCGTCGATGGTGGAGAACACCTCGCGGACGGCCGCGATCTGCCCTTCGGGGTCGGGGTGTGAGCCGTCGACCACGTGGAGGATCAGGTCGGAGTCGGCGACCTCCTCCAGCGTGGACCGGAACGCCTCGACGAGCTGGTGCGGCAGGTGCCGGACGAACCCGACGGTGTCGGCGATCGTGAACAGCCGCCCGTCGGGCGTGCGGGACTTGCGCACCGTCGGGTCGAGGGTGGCGAACAGGGCGTCCTCGACCAGCACGCCGGCGCCGGTGACGCGGTTGAGCAGCGAGGACTTGCCGGCGTTGGTGTAGCCGGCGATGGCCACGGCGGGCACCTCGCGGCGCTGGCGCTGGTGGCGCATCACCTCGCGGGAAGTGGACATGCCGGAGATCTGCCTGCGCAGCTTGGCCATGCGCTCGCGGATACGCCGGCGGTCAAGTTCGATCTTGGTCTCACCGGGGCCGCGCCCGCCGACGCCGACGCCGTTGGAGGAACGGCCGCCGACCTGCCGGGACAGGTTGCCACCCCAGCCGCGCAGACGCGGCAGGAGGTACTGCAGCTGGGCGAGCTCGACCTGGGCCTTGCCCTCGCGGCTCTTGGCGTGCTGGGCGAAGATGTCGAGGATCAGCATGGTCCGGTCGACCACCTTGACCTTGACGACCTCTTCCAGCTCCCGCAGCTGGGCGGGGGTCAGCTCACCGTCGCAGATCACCGTGTCGGCGCCGGACGCCTCGACGATGTCGCGCAGCTCCAGCGCCTTGCCGGAGCCGATATAGGTTGCCGGGTCGGGCTTCTGGCGGCGCTGGATGAGGCCCTCGAGCACCTCGGATCCGGCGGTTTCGGCCAGGAGCTTGAGCTCCAGCAGGGAGTTCTCGGCATCGATCGAGGTGCCGGAGGTCCAGACGCCCACGAGGACCACCCGCTCGAGTCGGAGCTGGCGGTATTCGACCTCGGTGACATCCTGGAGTTCGGTGGAAAGGCCCGCTACGCGGCGGAGCGCGTGGCGCTCCTCGAGGTCCATCTCGCCGGTCTCGATCTGGTCGAGCGTGGAGTATTTCTGCATTCGTGTCATCTCTATGAGGGAACGTCTGGACACCGTGGTGTCTTCCCCAGATGGTGACACGACATCCACGCCGCAATCATCTGGTTATCCAGGCACCACGTTGATGTTTCCGGATCCGGCTTCGATGGTGACCCGGTTGGCCGAATTCCGGTCGTTGGCGACCTCGACCTTGGCGTCGCCGGAATCGGCCTGCGCGCTGACGTTGTAGGGGCCGTTGGGCAGCGTGAGCGTGATGTCGCCGGAGCCCGCCTCGAGCATGACGTCGCTGGGCGCGCTGGCGTACTTGAGGTCCATGCTGCCGGAGCCGGCGTCCGCGATGACCTTCTTGCCGCCGAGGTCGGAGGCTTCGATGTCGCCGGAGCCCGCGGAGGCTTCGAGTTCGCCGGTGAGGCCGCGCAGCGTGATGTGACCGGAGCCGGCGTCGGCCTTGACCTTCAGGCCCTTGGGCACCTCGATCTTGTAGCTGACGCTGCAACTTCCGGAGCCGGGCCGGCAACTGTAGGTGACCCTCAGCGTGTCGCCTTCGACCTTGTGCTCCGCCTCGGGCTTGTTGTTGCGCCATTGGAGGGTCTCGGTGACGCGGATACCGGATCGGTCGGTCTCGGTCACCACGATGTCGCCGGACCCGGAGTTGACGTCCAGGAGCGCGACCTTGTCGTTGACGTCGTAGTTGACGACGCTCTCCTCGGTGGGCCCGCCGATGCTCGCCAGCCCGCACCCGGTGAGCACTGCCGCGGAAGCCAGCAGGGCTCCTGCGAACACGATTGGTTTCATACTTCGAATCTTCCCGGCGCTGACGGGCAGTGGCATCCGGGATGCCCCCTACCCGACCCCCGTCTTTGACCCTTGCACCTCCATGAAGTAGCTTCCCTTCCATAATCCAGAACGCATTTTCCACAGCTTGGAAAGAGGTCGCCGCCATGGAGATCACCGGCCCGATGCACGACCGGTTCGACGAGATCCTCACCCCGGAGGCGCTCGACTTCGTGGCCGCGCTGCACCGCCGCTTCGACGCCCGCCGCCTGGAGCTGCTGCAGGCCAGGCAGGTACGGCAGGCCGAGCTGTCGGCTGGTGGCACCCTCGACTTCCTGCCGGAGACCAAGGCGGTCCGGGAGGGCGACTGGCGGGTGGCGGCGCCCGCTCCGGGTCTCGAGGACCGCCGGGTCGAGATCACCGGCCCGGTCGACCAGAAGATGACCATCAACGCCCTCAACTCCGGTGCGAAGGTCTGGCTGGCCGACTTCGAGGACGCCAACTCCCCGCTCTGGGAGAACTGCGTCCGCGGCCAGCTCAACCTGCGCAACGCCCTCGACCGCACGATCGACTTCGAGACCGGGGGCAAGAGCTACACGCTCAAGCCCGACGCCGAACTGGCCACGGTCGTGGTCCGCCCGCGCGGCTGGCACCTCAACGAGAAGCACGCCAAGGTGGACGGCGAGGAGGTCTCCGGCTCGCTGTTCGACTTCGGCCTCTACTTCTTCCACTGCGCCCAGCGCCAGCTCGCCAAGGGCAGGGGCCCGTACTTCTACCTCCCCAAGATGGAGTCCCACCTCGAGGCCCGCCTCTGGAACGACGTCTTCACCCACGCCCAGGAGGCGCTCGGCATCCCGCAGGGGACGATCCGGGCAACCGTCCTCATCGAGACGTACCCGGCCGCCTTCGAGATGGAGGAGATCCTGTACGAGCTGCGCGAGCACTCGGCCGGGCTCAACGCGGGCCGCTGGGACTACCTCTTCAGCGTGATCAAGAAGTTCCGCACGCGGGGCCGCGAGTTCCTGCTGCCCGAGCGGAACGCGGTGACGATGACCGCCCCCTTCATGCGCGCCTACACCGAGCTGCTGGTGCGCACCTGCCACAAGCGCGGCGCGCACGCGATCGGCGGCATGGCCGCGTTCATCCCGAGCCGGCGTGACCCGGAGGTCAACGCGGTCGCGCTGGAGAAGGTGCGCGCGGACAAGACGCGTGAGTCGGGCGACGGCTTCGACGGCTCGTGGGTGGCCCACCCCGATCTGGTGCCGATCTGCCGTGAGGTCTTCGACGGCGTGCTCGGCGAGCGCCCCAACCAGCTCGACCGCACCCGCGAGGACGTCCAGGTCGGCGCCGAGGACCTGCTCGACGTGGCGGCCACGCCCGGCGGCATCACCGAGACCGGCCTGCGCAGCAACGTGGACGTCGCCCTGCGCTACCTGGCCGCGTGGATGGGCGGGCTGGGCGCGGTCGCCATCCACAACCTCATGGAGGACGCCGCGACGGCCGAGATCTCCCGCTCGCAGATCTGGCAGTGGATCCACAACGGCATCGCGCTGGCCGACACCGGCCAGACGGTGACCAGGGACCTGGTCGAGCGGATCATCGCCGAGGAACTCGTCACGATCGCCCAGGAGCCCGGCTATGACGCCGGTCTTTACGCACAGGCCGAAACCCTGTTCAAGGAAGTCGCCCTGGACGAGGATTTCGCGGAGTTTCTCACTCTTCCGGCTTATGCTCGCATGCCATGACCCCTCTCGATGAGCTCGTCACCACCCTGGCGGCGGTGGCGGACGTCATCACCGACCCGGTCAGGCTGCGCACCTACGAGTGCGACGGCCTGACCATCCACCGGGCCACCCCGGGCGCCGTGGTGCTCGCCGAGTCCGCGGCGCAGATCGCCGCGGTCGTCAAGCTCTGCAACCGGTACGGCGTGCCGTTCGTGGCCCGGGGCTCGGGCACGGGCCTGTCCGGCGGCGCCCTGCCCAGGACCGACGGCGTGCTCATCGTCACCTCGAAGATGCGGCGCGTCCTGGAGATCGACCTGCCCAACCGGCGCGCGGTCGTGGAGCCCGGCGTCACCAACCTGGCGATCACCGAGGCCGTGCGCGAGCAGGGTTACTACTATGCCCCCGACCCCTCCAGCCAGCAGATCTGCTCCATCGGCGGCAACGTGGCCGAGAACTCCGGCGGCGCCCACTGCCTGAAGTACGGCTTCACCGTCAACCACGTGGAAGCCTGCGAGATCGTCACCCCCGACGGGGACGTCGTCACCCTTGACCGGATGGACCCGGGCTACGACCTGCTCGGGGCATTCGTGGGCGCGGAGGGCACGCTCGGCATCGCTACCAAGGTGGTCGTACGGCTCAGCCGTACCCCTGAGGCGGTCACCACGGTGCTGGCGGCCTTCGAGAGCATCGAGCAGGGCGGCCAGGCCGTCTCGGCGATCATCGGGGCGGGCATCGTGCCGGCGGCCATTGAGATGATGGACGCCTTGTCCATCGAGGCGGCCGAGGCGGCGGTGGCCTGCGCCTACCCGGAGGGGGCGGGCGCGGTGCTGATCGTGGAGCTGGACGGGCCTGCCGAGGAGGTCGAGCGGCAGTTCGCGCGGCTCACGGAGATCTGCGCGCAGGCGCTGGAGCTGCGGGTGGCGGCCGATCCGGCCGAGCGGGCGGCGATCTGGAAGGGGCGGAAGTCGGCGTTCGCCGCGGTGGGGCGGATCAGCCCGGCCTACATCGTCCAGGACGGCGTGGTGCCGCGCACCTCCCTGCCCGAGGTGCTGGCCGGTATCGACCGGCTGTCGGCCGAGTACGGGATCAAGGTGGCCAACGTCTTCCACGCCGGTGACGGGAACCTGCATCCGCTGGTGTTGTTCGACGACGCCGAGCCCGGGGCGGGTGAGCGGGCCGAGACGGTGTCGGGCAAGATCCTGGATCTGTGCATCGAGCACGGGGGGTCGATCACCGGCGAGCATGGGGTCGGGGTGGACAAGTCGCGATATATGCCGAGGATGTTCTCGGATGACGATCTCGACACCATGCAGCTCGTCCGGTGCGCCTTCGACCCCGGAAACCTGTCCAACCCCGGCAAGGTCTTCCCCACGCCCCGGCTGTGCGGCGAGGTGCCCGGCGTGCGCAAGGGTGTGCACCCGCTGGTCGAGGCGGGGAAGGCGGAACAGTACTGATGCCGGGTGGCAAGGCCCAGAACGTGACCCGGGTGCTGGCCGGGAGCGGGGTGACCGTGCGGGAGGCCGGGCCGCCGGACGCGGTCGGCGGCGTGCTGCCCGGCTGGGTCGCGCTGCCGGAGAGCGTCGAGGAGGTGTCGGCGCTGCTGCGCGCCTGCGCCGGGGCCGGCCTGGCCACGACGGCCGTGGGCGGCGGCACCAAACTGCACTGGGGCGCCCCGCCCGAGCGCTGCGACGTCCTGATCGACACGTGCTGCCTGAACGAGGTCATCGAGTACACCCCGGGTGACCTGGTCGTGCGCGTCCAGGCGGGGGTCACGCTGGAGGCCCTCGCCGCCCTCCTGGCCGAGCAGGGGCAGGAGCTCGTCTGCGACGGCCCGTTCGGCGACGAGGCCACGATCGGCGGCATGCTCGCCACCGGCGCCACCGGCCCCCGCGCATTCCGGTACGGCACGCCCCGCGACCTGCTCATCGGCATCACCGTCGTCCTGGCCGACGGCACGATCGCGAAGTCCGGCGGCAAGGTCGTCAAGAACGTGGCCGGCTACGACCTCGGCAAGCTCTTCACCGGCTCCTACGGCACGCTCGGGGTGATCGCCGAGGCGGCCTTCCGTCTCCATCCCGTGCCCGCCGCCCGCGCGTGGGTGCTGGCCCGGCTGTCCCGCGACGCCGTCCAGCGGGCAGCGGTACGGCTGGCCGCCGCCCAGGCCGAGCCCGCGGCCGTGGAACTGGACTGGCCGGACCTCCGGGGACCCGTGAATCTGGCCGCGCTCGTCGAGGGCGCCGCCGCCGGGCAGCGGGCCCACGCGCTGGCGGCCCTGCTCGGAGAGGGCGCCGAGGTCACCGGCGAGGGGCCGGAGTGGTGGGGTGAGCCGGCGGGGAGCGAGGCGCTGGCCGAGGTCCGCTGCCTGCCCGCCCAGGTGACGCGGGTGCTCGGCAGAGTGGCCGAGTGGCCGGGCCTGTCGCTGCGGGGTTCGCCGGTGGCCGGGAGGTTCTGGCTGGAGGGCGCCGGTGAAGGGTTCGGCGCGGCGGTGGCCGGGCTCCGGGAGGCCGGGGCGCGGGTGAGCGTGCTGGCTGCGCCGTACGATCTAGGGTTGGACAAAATAGACAGGTGGGGCGAGGTGTCGGCACTGCCGCTGATGCGGCGGGTGAAGGAGCAGTTCGATCCCGGGCGCAGGATGTCTCCTGGCCGGTTCGTGGGAGGGATCTGACGTGGACCCGAAGCTGATCAAGGACTGCGTGCACTGCGGCTTCTGCCTGACGACCTGCCCGACGTACGCGTTGTGGGGCGAGGAGATGGATTCGCCGCGTGGCCGGATCCACCTCATGAAGCAGCACACCGAGGGCACCCCGCTCACTGCCGAGATGGCCGGGCATTTCGACGCCTGCCTGGGGTGCATGGCGTGTGTGACCGCGTGCCCGTCGGGGGTGCGCTACGACCGGCTGATCGAGCAGACCCGGGCCGAGGTCGAACGGGTGCACGTGCGCGACCCGCAGGAGCGGGCGGTGCGCGGGATCGTCTTCGGGCTCTTCCCCTACCCGCGGCGGCTGCGGCTGCTGCGCCCGGGCATGGGGGCGGCCGCGCGGATGGCGCCGTTCCTGGAGCGCGTGCATCCGAGCCTGGGCGCGATGGCCGCCCTGGCGCCCGAGGTGAAGCACCGGCAGCGGCTGCCCCGCCGGGTCCGCGCGAGGGGCCCGCGGCGCGCGGTCGTCGGCATGCTGACCGGCTGCGTGCAGGGTGAGTTCTTCCCGCAGGTGAACGCGGCCACCGCGCGGGTGCTGGCCCTGGAGGGATGTGACGTGGTCATCCCGCCCGGGCAGGGGTGCTGCGGCGCGCTGAGCGTGCACGCCGGGCGCGAGGACCAGGCGCGGCGCTTCGCCAGGCGCACGATCCGCACGTTCGAGCGCGCCGGGGTGAGCACGGTCGTGGTCAACGCGGCCGGGTGCGGATCGTCGATGAAGGAGTACGGCGAGCTGCTCGCGGACGATCCCCGCTGGGCGGCCAGGGCGCGCGCGATCAGGACCGTCGACCTGGCCGAATGGCTGGCCGAGCTGGGCCCGGTGGCGCAGCGGCACCCGCTGCCGGTCACGATCGCCTACCACGACGCCTGCCATCTGGCCCACGCCCAGGGCATCCGGGCGCAGCCGCGGGCGCTGCTGGCCGCGATCCCGGAGCTGGTGCTGCGCGAGGTGCCGGACGCCGCGATCTGCTGCGGCTCGGCCGGAACCTACAACATCTTCCAGCCGGAGGCCGCCCGCGACCTGGGCGATCGCAAGGCCGAGTCGGTCGCCTCCACCGGGGCGCGGCTCCTGGTGTCGGCGAACCCGGGCTGCACCATGCAGATCGCCGCGGCCATGACGAGGGCGGGCGGCTCGATCCGGGTCGCCCACACGGCCGAGGTGCTGGACGCGTCCTTGCGCGGAGTACATCTGTGAGACGAGCGGGGGTGTGCCGGTGAGCGTGCAGTCGGTCGACCGGGCGCTGGACGTGCTGGAGGCGCTGGCCGAGCACGGGGGCGAAGCCGGTCTGTCGGAGATCGCGGCCAGGACGGGCCTGCCGTACGGGACGATCCATCGGCTGCTGCAGACGCTGCTGACGCGAGGCTACGTACGCCAGGAATCCGACCGCCGCTACGCCCTGGGCGGCGGGCTGGTACGGCTGGGCGGCATCGCCGAGCGGATGGTCGGGGTGTGGGCGCAGCCGTATCTGAGCCGGATGGTGGAGTTGTCCGGCGAGACGGCGAACCTCGCCGTGCTGGAGGGCGACTTCATCGTCTACGTGGCGCAGGTGCCCTCGCCGCGCAGGCTGCGCATGTTCGCCGAGGTCGGGCGGCGGGTGCTGCCGCACAGCACGGCGGTGGGCAAGGTGCTGCTGGCCGACCGGAGCACCGGTGAGGCGCTCAGCCTGTTCGAGCGGACCGGGATGCCGCGCAAGACCGCCAACACCATCACCGATCCGAAGGCGATGCTGGACGAGCTCGACCGGGTCAGGGATCGCGGCTATGCGATGGACCTGGGCGAGGAGGAGCTGGGCGTGCACTGCCTGGCCGTGCCGGTGCACGACGGCGACCGGGTGGTGGCCGCCATGTCGGTCTCCGGCCCGGCCGAGCGCATCGACGCCCTGGACCGCGACGACCTGGCGACCGGCATGCGCCGCATCGCCGCCGCCTTCGGCACCGAGCTCAGCCCCACGCCCTGACCGCGCCCTCCGCCGGGATGATCGTGAACGGGACGCCGCCGGGGTCACCGATGATGGCGAGCCTGCCGTACGGGCTGTCCACGGGCCCGTAGCCGACCCGCCCGCCCAGCCCGGCGGCGCGCTCGGCGGCCCGATCGACGTCGGGGACGGCGAAGTAGGCCATCCAGTGCGCGGGAACCCCGGCCCACTCGGCCTCGTCCATCTCCAGCCGCCCCGCGACCGGCCGGCCGGACACGCGCCACAGCGAGTAGCCCGCCTGCCCCGGCACCGGCTCGGGCGTGTAGCCGAAGACGGCGGCGTAGAAGGCGTCGATCTCCGCGCCGCCCCGGGTGTTGAGGTCGAGCCAGGCCGGCCCGCCGCCGGTGAACTCGCCCGCCTGCCACAGCGCGAACGGCACCCCGGCCGGATCGACGGCGCGTGCGTACCGTCCGTGCCCCGGCAGATCGAATGGCTCCACCAGAAGGGAACCACCCGCCGCACCGACACGGGCCACGGCCGAGTCGACGTCATGCGTGGCGAGATAGACCTCCCACGCCTCACCGGGCGCCTGTGTGATCTGCGCGACCGGTCTTCCGCCGGCCAGGCACAGGCGGTCGTCGAAGGTCCAGCCGAACAGGGCGCCGTAGAAACCTCTGGCCGCGTCGGCGTCGGGGGTCAGCAGTTGCGCCCAGCAGGGCGTGCCCTCCGAGAACTCCATGCCGGAACCCTCTCAGACGGCACCGACAGAAACCCACTACGCTGTTGCGCCATGAGCAACTTGGGTTCGTCTGGAGAGGTCGGGGGGAGTCGATCAGGGCTCGGCGACCTGCACTGATTACCTGAGGGCGTCGGTGATCATCTGAGGGAGTCTGACTACGGTGGCTCCCTAAATGGCTCCCCGGCTCCCGATCAGAAGAGGCTCACAGGTGACGAAGCTCCCGGACCCAGCACGGTCCGGGAGCTTCGTCACGTCTCCTAGCAGTTGACGAGTTCGGGGTTCTGATTGAGTAGTTGAGCTTCTGTGCTCGTGAACCGGTTGTACGCGTCACCCGTTGCCCTGAACAGCGCAACCCTGTGGCAGTTCTGGAATGCCACCCGAACACCGAAGTGCCGTTCGATGGCTGACCTCATGGCATCGCTTGCCATCATCCGTAGTAGCTGACCTGCAACGTCATCAGTCAGCACGGTTCGATTGTCCACGTACTCCAGTCCTTGGACCTCACGTTCGTGGGCCAGCTTGGACACGAGAGCCCAAGCGTCGGGAAGAGACTCACTCATGCACTTAAGGAACGCGTCGTCGGCGACCTTCCCCGATCGAGCGTCCTCCAGCAGTTCCGGTGAGACCTTTAGGGACACGAAGCATCGCCCTCCCTCAGAGTCGGAGTCTCCTCCCTCATTCCCCACCTCGAATAGCTGCTAAAGGTGGCGTGACCGCCATCCTTACCGTGCCGCTTAGCCAGAACCTCTCCCTCTGGACAACGCAGACATGCGATGGGTCGTGGTCGCTCCGTCACTCCGCTGGGTCTGGTGGTCGGATGATGCTGCCGTGCGGGAGGACGCGTACAGGGGTATCCGGCAGCCTGAGTGTCAACTCAGTATGCTCCCCGCGTTCCGCTTGGCGTGCCACGACGCCGGGAAGGATCTCGGTCTCAGGCAGTACAGCAACGACGCGCACCTCCTCAGGCGTGCACTCGTCTCCCTGAGGCATGGACTCGTAATCGCGGACCACTAGCCAGCTATCAACATCACATTCGGCGTAGATCGATTCGTGATCGCCAGCCGTACAGAGGAGTTGCAGCCGGAAATACTCCTTTCCACCCTGATCGATCTTGTTCGGGCGAACATCTTCGATACGCCACCATTGGTAGAGGTCTACCGGCGTTTCTGACGGGACCACGACCGGGGTGATCGCGTACGGGTGGTTGGGGTGGCTTGCCGGGAAGGGCTCGAACGCCAGCACGTTCCCCACCTTGACGAACGCCGCGTGCACCGTCCATATGTGCTCGTGGTGGCTAGGCACGGTCGAGTGACACATAGAGACGAACTGTTGATTGCCCCTCAGGGTCGAGTAGATCCGTACCAACGGATCCGAACTGCCGGCACATCTCTCTGACGATTCGATCGCGCGGAGTCTCGCCGAAGTTGAGAGCCATGACCATGCCGGGGAGGGATGCCCCCTCGGGCAGACGGGACGCCTCCTCGACGGATTGAGTCCACATGAACACTCCGCCACGAACCAGGGCAGTGATGCCAAGAGGTTGCCTGTCGGGATTGCTGCCTGAGAGCGATACTGCGCCCATTCGTCGGACGTGGCCTTGAATGTCGCGTGCACCCTGGGGCAGTCCAGCGAGCAGTGCTGTGATGCGCTGGCGTGCCGTCTCCGGTGCGAACGTCCGGCCGACAGAGCCCCCGCCTCTGCCGTGCCTCACGTACGTCACTTCCCAGTCCCACGCTCCCCCTTCCCAAGGGGGAGGTTGCGGTGGCGTGATCGCGGATTGGTTGACCTCGGTACGTTCATCGCTCATGCGGGGACTCCTGCACGTCGGCGAGCCTAGTATGTGAACATACTAGGTATGAACCTCGTATCTTCGCATGTCAATGTGTGAGATCATGCGCGCATGCCGGATCAGGACCCGCACAAGCCGATGTACCTGGTGATTGCCGACGATCTCCGCGGCAAGATCAAGAGTGGCGCACTGATCAGCGACGCACGCATTCCGAGCGAGCGTGAATTGTGCGAGCGCTGGAATGTTTCGGCCATTACAGCCAAGCACGCGATTACCTCATTGAGAAATGAAGGTCTGATCTACTCACTCAAAGGCAAGGGATCGTTCGTAGCAAGGCATCGGCCGCTAGTGCGTATGGCACCAGACCGTTTCAAGCGCACAAATACTAGCCAAGCGTACTGGAGTGAGGCAGAGAAATCCGGCCTTGACATTCAGGTCGAATACGAAACCGAACTCACGGAAGCACCCCTTGAGGTCGCCGAGCGTCTTGGGATCGAAGAGGGCGATCCGGTTTCCGAAACCTCATACAACATCAGTATGGGCGGAGAACCGGTTTCCTTCAGTCTCGCATGGGAGCCGCTCGCACTGACAGGCGGCACAGCGATTGAACGGCCCCATGAAGGGCCATACGCAGGAAGAGGAATCGTTCCCCGCTTCGACGCAATCGGCATTCAGGTGGATGACGAGGAAGAGATCGTTCGCGCACGCATGCCAGAGCCGCACGAAGCGTTTCGCCTAAAGTGCCCACCCGGTATTCCAGTCATTCAGATGTGGCAAACTTTTTGGGCGCAAGACATAGCTGTCGAAGTCGCCAAGATTGTATATCGTGGCGATAGATACGAATTCCACTATCGGATTCCGATCAGGTAACCGATGGTGGACAGTGATCCAAGTGAGCCAGGCGTCCAGCCGGAGGAAGCCTGTGGCGAGACGGAACTGTGGCCGGATTCCTGGGA
Organism: Nonomuraea typhae; assembly: GCF_009760925.1. Lineage (GTDB taxonomy): Bacteria > Actinomycetota > Actinomycetes > Streptosporangiales > Streptosporangiaceae > Nonomuraea > Nonomuraea typhae. The sequence goes on along the minus strand of NZ_VRLV01000004.1, from coordinate 235,040 downwards.
GTCATTCACCGTGATCTGCGTGCTTCCACAAGGTCACCAGGGAAACCACCAGGATAAGTCCGGCGCTTTTTCGTGGGGTGGAGAGTAGGTTTCACTTTGAAGTGTGCCCCCTCTCAAATGATCGAAGGGCGTACCGGTCCATCACGGTACGCCCTTGCGTTTGAGCCTTTGTCAGGCAAGCGCCAAGCGAGTACTGTCACCCGGCCACACTGTGACGGTAAAATCGACTGGATTACTCTCCTTATCGCGCGTTAGTTCCGCACGGACAAGCACACAGGCTGTCTGCGAAATCTTTAGTACCCTTGCTTCATTGTCGCTGGGATGGCGCGCTTGTATATAGCCATCGACGGGCAGTAGATCACGGTGGGCATGGGCAGCGAGCGCCTCCCGCCATTCACGATCAATTGCTACCGGCTCGACCAAGGGCGTATTCTCGCCCACCCCAGGAGCGAGATAACTCGTTTTGAGCTGGACGGGAATACCGTCAGCATCGATCGATAGCCTACGACGTGTTACAACAGGCGTACTAAGGTCGCCTAGTCGGAGGGCAAGCGCGGCTTCCGGTAGAGCTGGCTCTATGCGAACGTGAACGGTTGCGGTATCCGAATGCGAGCCTCCGGACGGGCCGACCACGCGCACGCTCGGAATTCCGAGAGATGACCCATCATCTGAGGTAGTAGCGCTATCGCTTGATTGCGAAATTGAGCGCTGCGGCCCGTTGGACACATGCCCACGCGTGCTGTCTGTGCGCGCATATCCGGCAGCGACCAACTCTTGCATGACGCGTCTCGCCGTGGTGGTGCTGACGGTCCACCTGACACGCATCTCTCGAACTGACGGCAGCAACGCGCCGGCCGGATACCGCTGTCCGGAGTCGATCTCCGTCATGAACTCATCTCGAATCATCTGCCAGAGCGGCAGATCGGGTGCGCCCTCGCGACCTTCATCGTCCTTAGCCACCGTTGCACCTCCTCTCACGTGCGAAAACTGGTCACCACGACCTTAGCGCGCACAACTGTGTACGTCAAATTTGACGCACACACTTGCGCGCGCACAACTTTGCGCGCATAGTTTGACGTACACAGTTCGGCGCGCACAGCGCTCCTGGGTCTGGAGGTGAAGCCGTGATGATCAACCCGCCAACGCGCCTGATCACTGGGACCCGCCTCTTGGCCGAGTTTCTAGACAACTGCCCTGACGGGTGGGTGTGTAGCGAGCTGGCCGCAACCGTGCTGGTGCTGCTCACCGTGGCGCTACACGTGGTGGCCGAATTCCTTCAGACCTGCTCCGACCTGCACGAAGGGAAGTGATCTTCATGAACTACCTCGACGCTGACGACCGCATGAAGTTCATCACGGACTTGCGGCGTTTCACTGCCTACCTGGAGGAGCACAAGGACCTACCAATCCCCCGCTATCTGGACTTCGAGCTTCAGGTCCATCCGCGCAGCGGCCCGGACTTCACCAACGAGGGCGAACGGATCGCGGAGGTCCAGCGGATCGCGGGGATTCTCGGGGTGCCCGTCGCGGTGGACTCTGGTCACCACACCGCCCGGTTGCGCTTTGGCCGGATCGTGTACGCGGCGGTGGCAATCGAACGGCAGACCATCGACGAACACCGCGCGCTGTCCTCCTACACCTCGAACTTCCACCTATCCGGCGGGAAATGAGGTGGATCTCCCGCTGCTGATTGTCCTGGTAGCGCTGCTGATGGTGATCACCACCCTGGTCGTGTTTGTGGTCGTGGTGATCGCCATCCGCTCTGAGGATCACCGCCGCCGCCTGGACGGGACCGACCCGACGCACGCCGAGCGGATGACGCGTCGCCTGGTCGGTGCGTACTCCCATCACTGCACGCGATCACAGCAGCCGAGTGCCCGAAAAGGAGGTGATTGCCGTTGACGCCCATGCCCCGGTCCATGCGTCGCACCTGCCCGTGTGGTGCCGCTGTACGTCCCGGATGCCGTAGGTGCGTCAAGTGCCGTGCCCGCTACCGCTGGCACCGCCGTAAGGCCACCCTCGACGGCCTCTGATCCCCTGCCAGACACCCGCCGCTACGGCATGAGAGGAGGTGAGGCACCTAATGAATATCTCAGTCCCCGTGGTCGTGCTGCTGGGCCTAACCGTGTTCATCGCCATGAGGTACCTGGGGTTGCGCGTGTGGGAGGCCGTTGTCTGCATCCTTTTCGGATTCATGCTGGCAGGCACCGTGATCTCACCCGACATCCGGCGATTCCTCGTCGGCGTGTTCAACCTGATCACCAACCAATGACCCGCCGCCGGCATCCCCCGGCCCCGACGGAACCCCTGTGCCAGGCTCGCGCGCACCTGGCACCACCACCCGCCCGAACCGCTCACCAACCGCCAACGAAAGGAACCGCCCTTGGCCCCACCACCACCGCCGATTGAAGGAGGCGATCACTAATGACCCACCGATACCGCCACCCCTACCCGCACCCTGACCTGGAGTCCGTGGCTACCCGCAACACCACTGCCACTCACCTGGTCGCAACCTTCGCCAAGTCCGCTTCTGCCCTCAACGAGATGTGGCGTCACATCCTTGAGGCCCTGGCCGACACCCCTGACCTGATCGACCAGGTCGCGAGCCTGCGAGCCGACCTGGCCGCCACACGCCGCCGCCGCGCCGACCTGATCGCCGCCATCCAGGCCACGTTGAGCGCCCACGCTGATGGCGACCGCGACCCGCTGTACTACATCCGTGACGAGCTGGGCCACCAGCAACGCGCCGACGCCCGCCACGTTCCCGGCACCAGCGGGGGCGGCCGATGACCAGCCACCGCCGCGTGTCCCGCCACCACATGCGACGCAACGCCCGCCGCATGCGCCGGTACGGCATCCAACCCATGGCCTCCATCACCGATGACCTCGACTTCGCGCCCCTGATCATCGACGGCATCGGGCGGGCACTGTGGCGCTACCGCTCCGAACTGGCCCCCGTGACCACGCTCGCCCTGCTCATGGGGTCGGGGATGATCCTGCACACCTTCTACCCGCTGTGGTGGCCCACCGTCGCTGGCGGCACCGTCACTGCGGCGGGCGCGCTGCTGATGGCAGGTCGCTGGGTCAACCTCACCCGCCCGATCGAACGCGGATACGCCGCTGGCGTCACCGTGTTCGCGGGGGGATGGCTCACGGCCGCCACGATGCACGGGCCGTTCACCAGACCGTGGCCGCTCGTGCTCAACATCGGGTGCCTACTGCTGGCCCTGCCCTGGTGGGCACACCGCCGCCGCCGCGCCCGCGTCCGCGTCGAACGCACCTTGGCAGCATGGCCCGACATCGCCCAAGCGGCCGGTCTGGCAGGCTCGCGCGTGCAATCGGCAATCGTAGACCTGTGGGGCTACCGCTTCCGCCTCGGGCTCGGCCTGGGGCAGACGGTAGAGGACGCCATCACGGCCATCCCCCGCCTGGAATCAGCCCTGGGCAGCATGCGCGGCGGGGTACGCGTCCAACCGGTGGCCAGCAAGAAGGCCAACCGCGCCGACGTGCGCGTGATCGAAACCGACCCACACGCCGACGCCATCACCTACCCAGGCCCGTCGATCACCTCCATAACCCAACCGGTCAAACTCGGAGTGTTCGAGGACGGCAGCCCGGCACGGGTGCTGTTCCTCCGGAGGCATGCACTGTTCGGCGGGTTGTCAGGCGGGGGCAAATCCGGCGGCCTCAACGTACTGCTTGCCGAACTGACCGCATGCCCGGACGTGATCATCTGGGCAGTCGATCTCAAGCGGGGGATGGAGCTGCAACCGTGGGCTTCGTGCATCGACCGGTTGGCCACCACCCCGCAAGAGGCAGAGGCGCTCCTCCGGGACGCAGTCACCATCTTCGACGGACGAGCTGACGACCTCACCCGGCACGGCCTACGGGTCTGGGAGCCTACCCCGGAGCGTCCCGCCCTGGTGATCATCATCGACGAGTACGCCGAACTCGCCGAAGAGGCACCAAAGGCACTCAAGTACGCCGATTCCCTCGTACGGCGCGGCCGCGCCTCTGCGGTCAACCTGATCCTTGCCACACAACGCCCGTCCAAGGACGCCATGGGCGGTAGGAACGCCGTGCGTTCGCAGACTGACATCCGGGTGGCCTTCCGGGTACGTGAACCCCGCGATGGCGACCTGATATTCGGCCAGGGCATGGTTAAGGCCGGATGGCACGCCCACAAGCTTGATGCCCCCGGCAAATTCCTCGTCTCCGCCCCCGAACACGACATCCCCCGCCGCGCCCGCACCTACCTCCTCAACGACGCCGGCGTGCAGGTCACCGCCGAACGTCACGCCCACCGCCGCCCAACTCTCGACACGGTATCCCTGGCCGCTCTGGAAGCCGCCGCGCACGCGCCTGAACCGCCCGCGGACGCGAGCCGGACGCAAAGCCAGACATCACCACGACACGCCCGCCGCGATGCACCCAGACACGACGACAGCGCATTGTGGACCGTTCTGCGTGACGCCCCCGAAGGGGGGATATCCATCGATGAACTCAAACAGGTCACGGGAATGAGCCGTCCCACCATTTACCGGCGACTAGCCCGGCTCGAAGACGACGGGAGAGTACGTCAGGTGAGTCGTGGCCGCTGGCGAGCCCGACTCGACTCCGACACCGCGTAGTCATCCACTCTCGGTAGTCGTCTCATCGTCTCAATGTCTCAGTCTCACGTGCGTCTGCGCGTGTATAGGCCACACGCGCACCGTGAGACGAGACATTGAGACAACTACGGACCGTAGCGGAAGGGGGTGGTACCTGAGTGAGGGCGTACAAGGTCGAACAGGTAGCAAAGCTGCTCAACGTCGGTCGGGACAAGATCTATGAACTGATCAGGAACGGTGAGTTGAGAAGCATCAAGATCGGAAAGCTTCGTCGCATCACCGAACAGCAGTTGGCGGACTTTCTTAAAGCACGCGAAGAGGAGGATACAAAGACCTAACTATCGAGTGCATTGCGCCGCAGTGCACTGCAATGCAGGCTGTGAGTGGCTTGCCGGTAGAGGTAGAGGGAGTCTCAGATGGCCACCACCGAGAACTTCACACTCCGACTCGACAGTGAGCGTCGCCGCAAGCTAGAGGAGATCGCCAAGAAGCAAGAAAGAGACTTGGCTTTCATTATCAGAAAGGCCATCGACGATTACATCCAACGAAACACGACTAGCTAACCAACCGCCTTGATCTCCACGAAACTGGTGGCGCGCCTCAAAAGCAGATCAAGGCACGCGCAATCACATTGAATGGAGGTGATCTAGTGAGAATTTCGATTGGCGACTACGAAGGGTCGATCTACCCCGAGAACGGTAGATGGACTGGAGCCATCGATCTCGACCCCAAGCCGGACGGGACACGCAATCGACTCAAGCGAAAGGGGAGGACCAAGAGTGAAGTAAAGCAGAAGCTGAAAGAGGCTATCAAGGAGGTAGAAAGAGGAGCAAAGACCTCTGAGACCTATACGGTCACTCAGTGCATGCGTGACTTCTTGGACCAAGGTCTGAATGCGGAGTCGCCGGAAACATTGCGGCAATACAAGTCGATTTCCAAAACATACATCGAACGACTTATAGGAGGAGGGAGCCTCAAGAAGCTAACTGCCGACATACTTCACAAATGGCTCACGGGCCTGAGTGCGACATTGTCCACCAGATCCCTTAGTCTCCTCCTAAACTTACTGCGTCGCGCAATTCGTATGGCAATGCGTCGCGGACTGGCAATACAAAACGTTGCCGAACTCATAGATGCACCCAAGGGCACGACGGGCCGCGCCAGCAAATGCCTCAATCTCGAACAGGCCAGCATCTTGGTGAAAACCTCGATGAACAAGAAGTGGCGCATAGGTCCCTACGTGATCCTATGCCTTCTCACTGGACTTCGCACAGAAGAGGCAAGAGCACTTAAATGGGATGACGTCGACCTGACCAAGGGCGTCGTTTACGTCCTCAGGTCTGACAGAGCGAGCGGAGACACCAAGACAAAGAAATCTCGAAGAGGTTTCGCTATCGCGAAGCTTGGAATAAGAGCACTCTCGACACACAAAAAACGCCAGGCAGCCGAACGGCTCGCTGCCGGAGATGCATGGCAGGACAACAACCTAGTTTTCTGCCATGAGGACGGCACAGCCTTTACTGATACCCAGATCCGCTACAGATTCCGTCAGATCACAACCGCTGCCGGACTCGGAAAGGAATGGGTGCCTCGGGAACTTCGACACACATTCGTATCCCTGCTTAGCAACCACGGAAACGTATCCATCGAGAACATCGCGACCCTCGTTGGGCATTCCAACACCGCTACAACTGAGACCGTTTACCGTCACGAACTACGCCCCGTGATCATCGACGGAGCTCAGGCAATGGATAAGATCATTAAGGTCGGGTCCGCGTGACGGCTCCCGAATTGGCTCCTCCAGACGCTCAAATCATGCCTGACCTGGCCTAGACTGTTGCGCCATGAGCAACAGCTCGGTGCAGTCGGTCGATCGGGCGATCGCGATCCTCGAGATCCTGGCCCGCGAGGGAGCCACGCGGGTGACCGACCTGGCGGTGGAGCTCGACGTCCACAAGTCCACCGCGTTCCGCCTGCTCAGCGCCCTGGAGCAGGGCGGGCTCGTGGAGCAGAGCGGCGAGCGCGGCCGCTACCGCCTCGGCTTCGGCGTGGTACGGCTGGCGGGCGCGGCCACGGCCCAGCTCGACCTGTCCAAGGAGAGCCGCGAGGTCTGCCGCAGGCTGGCCGAGGAGGTCGGCGAGACCGTGAACCTGGCGGTCCCGCAGGACGGGTACGCGGTCAACATCAGCCAGGTGCGCGGCCCGGCGGCGATCAGCGGGCACAACTGGGTGGGCCAGCGCACCCCGTCCCACGCCACCTCCAGCGGCAAGGTGCTGCTGGCGTTCGGCGCCCTGCGCCTGCCCGGCGAGCTGGAGCGTTTCACCCCGGCCACGATCGTCACCGCCGAGGGCCTGGGCCTGGCGGAGATCAGGGAGCGCGGCTGGGCCAGCGCGGTCGAGGAGCTGGAGGTGGGCCTGAACGCGGTAGCGGCGCCGGTCCAGGGGGCGGACGGCGCCGTGGTGGCGGCGGTCAGCGCCTCCGGCCCGTCCTACCGGCTGACGCCGGAGCGCCTGCCCGAGGTGGGGGCGATCCTGGCCGCCGGCGCCCGGGAGATCAGCCAGCGCATCGGCTATTACCGTTGAGGCATGTGTAGAAGCATCAAGACCCTGCGCCCGCCGTACACCGACGACGTGACCGAGGAGGACGTGCGGGCGGCGGCGTTGCAGTTCGTGCGCAAGATCTCCGGATTCCGCGCGCCCGCCGCGCACAACGCGGAGGCGTTCGACCGTGCGGTCGAGGCGATCACGCGGGCTTCGGAGGAGCTTCTCGGCTCACTGGAGGTACGCGGAGCGGCTCGGTAGCCGACATATCGGGCGATTCATAGCTTCGCAGGTAGACCCTGTTGACAGGCCGTGCACGCGGGTGGAACGTCCCCGATGTAACCCCTAGCGAGCAGGGAGCCCCCCATGATCAGCGGCTTGTACCAGGGTCAGGACGGCGACGCGCGGCTGGAGCTCCGGGTGGACGTCGACGGAGCGCGGCCGACCGGGCGGGTCAGCGGGGACCTGTTCTCCGTGGCCGGGGCGACCACCTCCTACGTGGGCTCCTTCGTGGTCGAAGCGGCCGAGAGCGCCACCGAGGAGAACAGGACCCGCGTGTGGGGCGCCGGCCGCTTCACCTACGGCGTCACCACCCGGAGCGTGAGCATCCGGATCACCGGCGAGGGCGGCACGGCGCACGTGGGCGGGCGGAACTTCACGCTCACCCACGCCTCGCCGTACTTCCGCTCGGTGCTGCTGGAGCAGGACTCGGTCGTGGGAACGGTCCCGTTCGTCGCCTACGACACCGGCACGCTCCCCGGCCCGACCGGCTCCCCGCCGCGCGAGCTGAGCGTCCAGGCGGCGTTCGCGGAGGCCGGGATCGAGCTGCGGGTGGCCGAGCCGGGCGTGGTCCCGACCGGCGCCGCGGGCGCCGATCTGGCCTGGGACGACGCCGAACTGCACCACGCGATGACCACCCAGTTCAGCCGGTACGGCGACGCCGCCGCCTGGCGGGTGTGGCTGCTGGTGGCCAGCAGGCACGTGGGCGGCTACCGCGGCATCATGTTCGACTACAACGACAGCTTCCAGCGCCAGGGCGCGGCCGTCTTCTACGACGCGATCCAGGGCCAGACACCCCAGTCCCAGCGCGCCCAGCTCCGCACGTACGTGCACGAACTCGGGCATGCGTTCAACCTCCTGCACTCGTGGCAGAAGAACCTCGCCTCCCCGCCCCAGCCCCTGGGCCCGAACGGCGGCTTCGGCGACCTGTCGTGGATGAACTACGTACAGAACTACCGCCCCGGCGGCGAACAGGGCTATTGGTCGGCTTTCCCGTTCCAGTTCACCCACTCCGAGCTCATCCACCTGCGCCACGGCTTCTTCCGCGACGTGGTCATGGGCGCCAACCCGTTCGGCACCGGCGCCGCCGAGATCACCCCCTTCGAGCAGCCGGTGATCGACCACTCGGGCCTGTGCCTGGAGGTCCGCGCCAAGAACGGCTTCGCCTTCGGCGAGCCGGTGGTCGTGGAGCTGAAGCTGGCGGCGGCCGGCGAGCCGCGGACCACCCACAACCACCTGCACCCCGACACCGAGTTCACCCAGGTCTGCATCACGCAGCCCGGCGGACGCACGGTCCTCTACCGCCCGATGATGCGCCACTGCGTGGACGCCTCCCCCGACATCCGCCTGGACGAGAACCACCCCGCCCTCTACCGCAGCGCCTACATCGGCCACGGCCGCGACGGCCACTACTTCCAGCAGCCCGGCGAATACCAGGTCCGCGCCCAGTACGTCGCCGCCGACGGCTCGCACATCGTCTCCAACGTCTGCACCGTGCACGTCGGCTACCCGGTCTCGGCCGCCGACCACCAGGTGGGCGAGCTGATGCTCGGCGAGGAGCAGGGCAAGCTCTTCTCGCTCCTGGGCTCGGACTCGCCGTCGTTGCGCGCGGGCAACGAGGCGCTGGACGAGGTCATCGCCCGGCACGGCGGGCACCCGCTGGCCGTCTACGCCCGGATGGTGAAGGGGCTGAACGCCGGGCGCGAGTTCAAGGACCTGACCGCGGCCAAGAACCTGCGGATCCGGCCGCCGGACGCCAAGGAGAGCATCGAGCAGCTCGGCGTCGTCGTCAGGGAGGCCACGATCGACAACATCACGCTCAACATGGTGACCCGCCGCCTGGCCACGGCCGAGGCCCGCCAGGGCGACCTGGCCGGCGCCCACGCGACCATGGACGGCATGGTCGCCACGTTCGCGGCGAAGGGGCTCAACCCGGTCGTGATGGGCCAGATCCGGCGCCAGGCGGAGCTGACGAAGGCGGCGCTGAGCGCGGAGGCGTAGCTCAGCCGGTGACCGGCCGGCCGTCCTGGCAGCGGACCACCACCTCGACGTCCGCACCCTCCTCGCGGTCGAACTCGACCTTCAGGGAGGCGGCGGGCCCGGCCTCCGGATCGTCCACGGAGTACCCCTGGAAGGGGCTCCAGTTCCGGAGGCTGACCAGGCCCGCCGAGCAGGAGGCGAGCACGGTGCCGCCGGCCGTGCGGATGACCTTGCCGGGCGCGGCGCCCGCGGGATTCGGCGTGCCCGGGACGGCCGTGGGCGTGGGGAGGGTGGCCAGCGCGGCGCGGGCCTCGGCCTGCGTCATGACGGTGCCCCGCGGGCCGGTCAGCACGCCGCCGAGCAGCTCCAGCACCGCCACCGCGGCGCCGGCGGCGGCCAGCGCGGTCACCGCCCAGGCCAGCAACAGTCTCTTCACGCGCCCAGAGTCCCCCATCCATGCCTAAGGCCAGGTTAACGTGGATATATATGGCCTCCATCCTCCTCATCGAGGACGACGTGACCATCCGCACCAGCCTCGGCCGTGGGCTGCGTGAACTGGGGCACGCCGTCTCCTCCTCGCCCACCGCGCTCGACGGGCTGCGCCTGGCCGTCCAGGACCGCCCGGACCTGGTCGTGCTCGACCTCGGCCTGCCCGACCTCGACGGCCGCGAGCTGCTGCGCATGCTGCGCTCGGTCAGCCGGGTCCCGGTGATCGTGGCGACGGCGCGCGACGGCGACGCCGAGATGGTCCCCGCGCTGGACGCCGGCGCCGACGACTACGTGGTCAAGCCGTTCAGCGCGGCCCAGCTCAACGCCCGGATCAAGGCGGTGCTGCGCCGTACCGCCGAGGATCGGCCGGATCCCGCGGTGACCGTCGGCGCGCTCAGCGTCGATCCGCGCTCGCGGGTGGCGACGCTCGGCGGCACGCCGCTCGACCTGACGCCGCGCGAGTTCGACGTGCTGCACTACCTGGCGGCCCGCGCGGGTGAGGTGGTCTCGAAGCGCGAGCTGCTCACCGAGGTCTGGCAGGTCCCGTACGGCGGCGCCGACAAGACCGTGGACGTGCACCTGTCGTGGCTGCGCAGGAAGCTGGGCGAGACCGCCTCCGAGCCCCGTTATCTGCACACGGTCCGCGGGGTCGGGGTGAAGCTGGTCGGGCCCTCGTGAGGCGGTGGCTGGGGCTGCTGGTGGCGGCGACCACGTCGGTGGTGCTGATCGCGCTGCTGGTGCCGATGGCGTTGCTGATCCGCACGGTGGCCGAGAACGGCGCCCTGGCCAGAGCGACCAGCGCGGCCGAGTCCGTGGTGGTGGCGGTCGGCACGCCGGATCTGCGGCAGGCGGTGGAGCGGGTCGCGCAGCCGGTCTCGGTGTTCCTGCCCGGCGGGCAGGTCGTGGGCGGGCGGGCGACGGTCTCCGACGCGGTACGGCTGGCCCGGGCCGGGCGGAGCGTGACGGCGGAGGCGCCCGGCGGGCGCGAGGTGCTGGTCTCGGTGCGCTCGGCGGAGGGCCCGGTGGTGATCCGGGTGTTCGTGAGCGACGCGGAGCTGTCCGCCGGGGTGCGCGAGGCGTGGCTGGCCCTGCTGCTGCTCGGGCTGGCGCTGGTCGTGCTGGGCATCCTGCTGGCCGACCGGCTGGCGTTGCGGGTGACGCGGCCGGTGCACGAGTTGTCCAGGGTCTCCCACCGGCTGGCCGCCGGCGACCTGGGGGCGCGGGCGGAGCCGGGCGGGCCGCCGGAGGTGGAGTCCGTGGGCGTGGCGCTCAACCACCTGGCCGGGCGCATCGGCGGCCTGCTGGACGCCGAACGCGAGTCGGTGGCCGACCTGTCGCACCGGCTGCGCACCCCGCTGACCGGCCTGCGCCTGGACGCCGAGGCCCTGCGCGACCCGGAGGAGGCGGCCCGCATCGGCGCCCGGGTGGACGCGCTGGAGCGCGCGGTCAGCGCCCTCATCACCGAGGCCCGCGGGCGCAGCGCCCCCAAGGCCGGCTGCGACGCGACGGCCGTGGTGGGCGACCGCGTGCGGTTCTGGGCGGTGCTGGCCGAGGACCAGGAGCGCGCCTTCGAGGTGGAGCTGCCCGGCAAGCCGCTGGAGGTGGCCGTGTCCGCCGCCGACCTGGCCGCGTGCGTGGACGCGCTGCTGGGCAACGTCTTCGCGCACACGCCCGAGGGCGTGGCCTTCACGGTACGGCTGGCGGCCCACGAGCGCGGGGCGGTGCTCACGGTCGCCGACGAGGGCCCGGGCTTCCCGGCCGAGCTGCTGGAACGCGGCTCCAGCGGCGGTGGCTCCACGGGACTCGGCCTGGACATCGCCCGCCGTACCGCCCAGGCGTCGGGCGGCGAGATGACGGTGTCGACGGCGGCGGTCGAGCTGGTTCTGGGTCGCCGGCCCGCTTCACACTCAGCGGTGCCGTAGCCTCCTCAGCCAGTTCTGCACCCTCGCCTTGTTCCGCGGGTCACGCACTGCCCGGCGCGCCTTTTCCATGTTTCGCCTGCCCTGCGGGCTGTGCAGGTAGGCGCGGATTCGATTCATCAGTTTCGACATGCCCATCCCCTACCCGAGAGGACGAATCCATGCCGCCGCCTGGCTTAACCCGCCCTTAGGGTTGCCGCAGCGCGGCTTTACCCTTGATCGCGGTTTGGTTGACCCATGAACATCACCAAGAAGCTCCTCATCGCCGGTGCCGGCGCCGGAATCCTGCTCGCGGGCGGCGGCGTGGCCTACGCCGCGGTCGCCGCTCCCGTCGCCCCGAAGGTGAGCGTGGAGCAGGCCATCGACATCGCCAAGAAGCAGGTCCCGGGCGCCTGGGTGCGCGGCGTGGACCACGACGACGACGGCACCTGGGAGGTGGAGCTCGTCAAGGGCGCCACCGAGCACGACATCACGCTGGACGCGGCCACCGGCAAGGTCCGGTCGAACAAGTCCGGCACGGCCGACGACGACTGATCCCGTCAGCAACTCTCGAGTACGCGCTCCATGGCCTGCTTCTCCGCGGCCGTGACCCAGAGCGCGTACTTTGCTTTGACCTCGATCTGCTTGGAGATGTACGTGCAGCGGTAGCCCTTGCGCGGCGGCAGCCAGGTGGCCGCGTCGGAGTCGCTCTTCTGGCCGTTGAGCGGCCCGTCGACGGCCATCAGGTTGATCGGGTCGTTGGCGAACTCCTTGCGCTTGGCGGCCTCCCACTGCTGGGCGCCCTTCTGCCAGGCGTCCGACAGCGGGATCAGATGGTCGATCTGCACGGCCATGCTGGTGTCGTTGCCGCGTTTGAACGTGATGGTCTTGCCGCTGTAGGGGTCGTCGAGGACGCCGGTGAGCACGATGCAGTCGTGGGTACCGGCCTTGAACGTCTCGCTGCGCATGTCCCGCTTGAGGATGTCGTTGCGGGTGTCGCAGCCGTTGCGGTCCACGTCGGCCCAGGCGGGGCCGAACTTCTCGCGCTCGAATCCCGTCTTGGGCGCTCGCCCTTTGACGGCTAGCTTGTCGAGCTTTTTCCTGACTTCACTGGTCTTGATGGGTTTGTCGGCCACAGAGGAGCCGGTGTCCACCCCGGCCTGCAGCCCGCCGCACCCCGCAGCAAGGACCGAGACGGCAACCAACGCGCCGGCCAGACGATCTCTACGCACGCCAACCTCCACCCCAAGCCATGGTCAAAGCCTGCCCTCCTCCACCTAAAGAGGGCAAATTCCTACCTATCCTGGTTTGAAACCATCCGCCCCTGTCCGGCCATGGGCGATCGGGTTACCGAAGTGGGGATGGGCGAAGCAAAAGATCTTGGGAACCTCATCACGCCATCGGGAGAGAACGGGGTGAAGGGCGCGAACGCGCCCTACGGAAGGAAAGCCCCCTATGGAAAGACTCACGCTGTGGTGAGCGCCGCGCTGTCCGGCCGTCCCGTGGCCGAGGCCGACGCCGCCGTCATCGCGGAGTCGCTGACCGATCCCGACAGGTTCGCCCGCATCTTCGACCTGCACGCGGACGAGATCCACCGGTACGCCGCGCGCCGCCTCGGACCCGAGGCGAGCCTGGCCGACGACGTCACCGCCGAGACCTTCCTCGTGGCCTTCCGCAAGCGCAGGCGCTACGACCTGTCCCGGCAGGACTCCCGCCCCTGGTTGTACGGCATCGCCGCCAACCTGATCGCCAAGCACCGCCGTACCGAGCTCAGGAGGCTCAAGGCCCTCGCGAGGACGGCGGAGCCGGACGGCGAGGCGTTCGAGCAGCGCAGCGTGGACCGGATGGACGCCGAACGCCTCGGCCCGAGCCTGGCCGCCGCGCTGGCCGGGCTGGGCGCGGCCGAGCGGGAGCTGCTCTTCCTCGTCACCTGGGCCGACCTGTCCTACGAGCAGGCCGCGGAAGCGCTGAGCGTGCCGGTGGGCACCGTGCGCTCGCGCCTGTCCCGCACCCGAGCCAAGATCCGCCGCTCCCTGGAGGGCACCCGATGAACGAGTTCGACCTGGTCAACCAGGCACGCCCCGACGTTCCCCCCTACGATCCCGGCACCAAGGCCATGGCCAGGGATCAGCTGGTCGCGGCGGGCAGGAAGCGCGTCACGTGGCGCAAGCCGTACACCTTCGCCGTGGCCGGAGCGCTCGCGCTCGCGGTCGCCGCGGCGACGGCCGCCTTCCTGCCCGCCGGGACCGAGCCGGCGCCGCCGCGGCAGAACGCGGCGATGCCCAAGATCGCGCTCATGTCCGCGGAGCAGGTGCTCGACCGCGCGGCGGGGGCCGCCGCCGAAGAGCTCGACCCGCGCGACGACCAGTACGTGCTCGTCGAGTCGCAGACGATGTACACCTCGCAGGCGTTCGGCGAGGGCGGCAAGGAGGACCGCTGGCTCTACCGGACCAAGCGCAAGATCTGGCTCAGGGCGGACGGCAAGCGCGATGCCCAGGGCCGCGAGGGCGTGCTCGAGATCGAGACCCTCGACCCGGTCGCCTATCCCGGCTGGAAGATCCCCAAGCTGGCCCACGATGAGAAGGGCTCCGAGGTGATGCCGCTGGTGTACTGCGGCGGCACGGGCCCGTGGAGCAAGAACTACACCGCGCTCAAGCAGCTGCCCACCGACCCGGAGGCGATGAAGGCGCACCTGTACAAGAGCTTCCCCGCCACCGGCGACAAGCAGCAGTCCCCCGAGTACCAGGTGTGGGACGGCGCCAGCGAGCTGCTGCGCGAGTCGTACATGCCTCCGGCGCAGCGGGCCGCGCTGTTCAAGGCGCTGGGCACGCTGCCCGGCATCACCGTGACCGAGGACGCCGAGGACGCCGCCGGGCGCAAGGGGTACGGCGTCGGCGTCGTCTACAACGGCGAGCGTTCCGAGCTGGTCATCGACAAGGAGAACTACACCCTGCTCGGCGAGCGCAGCGTGGTGGTGGAGAAGAAGCAGGACAAGGCACCCGTCGGCAGCCTGCTGGCCTCCACCGCGCAGCTCAGCGTCTCGGTCTCCGACACCGCGCCCGACGCGCCGGTCACCGAGAAGGAGCAGTGCCAGCCGGGCCAGGGTGGCTGAGCGCGTCCAGCAGCCATTCGGCCAGGTAGCCGGTGAAGGACGAGCGCACGTAGACGCGGAAGACGTCCGGGGTGGTCCGCTCCAGGATCACCCCGGCCTTCCCGAGCAGCGTCTGCGCGTGCCCGGGGAAGACCGACGGATGCAGGTCCACCGGGCAGCCGGTGATCAGCACCTCGGCCGCGTCCGGCCCGGACAGCTCCAGGACGGTGCGCTGGCCGGAGACGTCCACCCAGCCGTCCTCGCCGGCGTCGGCCTCGTACACCAGCCACCAGTCCGGGCCCAGCCGCAGGCCACGGCCCGGATCCCGGCCGCGCACCTCCCACATGCGCACGAACGGCAGCTCGCGCAGCCGCACCCGCTCCGAGCTCGCCGCCATGAACCGGTGGTGGTAGCGCGCGGCCGGGCTCTCCGGCCGCCACTCCCCCACCCGGCCCGTCCGCTCCACCGGATCGCCGTCGCGGCGGGCGTTCTCCGGATCGTAGAAGACCGGCTCGACCACCTCGACCGGCACCGACCGGCCGCCGGAGACCGCCTCCAGCCGGTCGCCGGCCGCCACGTCCCGCGCCATCGCCAGCACGGCCGTCTCGTAGCTGGAGGTGACGTGCCCGAGCATCTCGCCGCCGCCGGGCCGGACGAGCTGCGCCCCCTCCTCGACGAACGCCTCGGGCCGCAGTCCGATCAGGCGCTTGCGGCCCGCGCGGGCGGTGTCGGGCCGGGCGTGTGAGCGTTTGCCGACGAAGTCCGGCTTGCGCTTGGAGACGATCCAGTCCATGCCGAGGTCCTGCGGGGTGACGGTCCCGTCGGTCTCCTGCCCGACGATCGCGAAGCCCTTCTCGGCGCGCAGCACGTGCATGGTCTCGGTCCCGTACGGCACCGCCCCCAGGGCCAGCACACTCTCCCAGAGCGCCGCGCCGTACCACCAGGGCACGTTGACCTCGTAGGCCAGCTCACCCGAGAAGCTGATCCTGAACACCCGCCCGTCCACCCCGGCGACCTTCGTCTCCAGGAAGCGCATGAACGCCAGCTCGGCCGCCTCCGGCGCCAGCGCGGCCACCACCTCGCGCGCCTTCGGCCCGGCCACCGCCACGGTCGCCCAATGGTCGGTCACCGAGGTGAACCGCACGTCCAGCTCCGGCCACTCGGTCTGCTGCCATTCCTCCAGCCAGTCCAGCACGGCGGCGGCGTTGCCCGTCGTGGTCGTCATGAGGAAGTGATCGGGGGCGAGCCTGGCGGTGGTGCCGTCGTCGAAGACCATGCCGTCGGCCGTGCACATGAGCCCGTACCGGCAGGCGCCCACGGCCAGCGTCGAGTAGAGGTTGGTGTAGATCCGGTCCAGGAACACGCCCGCGTCCCGGCCCCTGATGTCGATCTTGCCGAGCGTGGAGGCGTCCATGGCGGCGACGGTGGTCCTGGCCGCCGCGCGCTCGCGCCGCACCGCCTCCTCCATGCCCTCGCCGGGCTCGGGGAAGTAGCGCGGCCGTTTCCACTGGCCGACGTCCTCGAAGACCGCGCCCCTGGCGACGTGCGCGTCGTGCATGGCCGTGGTCCTGACCGGGTCGGACAACGGGCCGCGGTCGCGCCCGGCCAGCGTCGCGAAGGCCACCGGCGTGTACGGCGGGCGGAACGTGGTCGTGCCCACCTGCCCCGGGGCCGCCCCGAGCAGCGTGGACATGACGCCCACGACCACCGCCCCCGCCGTCTTGCCCTGGTCGGCGCCGGTGCCCGCGGTGGTGTAGCGCTTGACGTGCTCGGCCGAGCGCATGCCGGTGCCCGTCGCCCGGCGCAGGTCGGCCACGGTGACGTCCCGGTGCAGGTCGGCGAAGGAGGTGTCCGGGTCGTCGCCGGTCACCCACAGCCGGGCGGGCTTCCTGAGCGGGCTCTCGTCGCTGTCCGGGACGTGGAAGGCCGCGCGTTCGGTGATGCCGGCCAGCTCGGCCGCCTGGGTTCCGGCCGCGAAACCGTCGGCGATCGCCTCGGCCGTGCCGTACAGGCCGCGGCAGGCTCCGGCCGAGCGTTCGGCCTGGGCGGACAGGTGGGGCAGGAACGCCTGGAGCTCCTCGTCGAAGCGGAGCCTGCCCTGCGACTGGCTGAACAGGTGGACCGCCGGGTTCCAGCCTCCGGCCACGGCCAGCAGGTCCGCCTCGAGGTGCCGCCCGTCGGCCGTGCGGACGCCGGTCAGCAGCCCTTCGGCGTCCGCGGTGGTGCCCGTGACGAGCTGCCCGTCGCGGGCGTCGAGGAGCGCGGCCACCTCCACCCCGGCCGCCGCCAGGTCGCGGGCGGCCTCGTGGCCCGAGTCCGTGCACGCGAAGACCACCGCGCGGGTGCCGGGCCGCACGCCGTACCTGTTGACGTAGGTGCGCGCGGCGGAGGCGAGCATGACGCCGGGGCGGTCGTTGCCGGGGAAGGCGAGCGAGCGCTCCTGCGCGCCGGTCGCGAGGACGACGCGGCGGGCGCGCAGGTGCCACAGGCGCTCGCCGGACGCGCGCTTCTCGACCGCGGTCAGGTAGTTGTCGTCGTAGTAGCCGATCGCGGTGGTACGGCTGAGCAGTCGCACCTCGGGCAGCACCGACAGCCTGGCCACGACCTCGCGCACCCAGCCGAGCGCGGGGGCGCCGTCCAGCCGGACCCGGCTGCCGAGCAGGTCTCCGCCGAGCGCCGGCTGGTCGTCGAGCAGGATGACGCGGGCGCCGGCCTCACCGGCCGCCAGCGCCGCGGCCAGCCCGGCCGGTCCGCCGCCTGCGACGAGCACGTCGGCGTGCAGGTAGCCCTTGTCGTGGCGCCGGTCGTCCACGGCGTCCGGATCCACCCGGCCCCTGCCGCGCAGGCTCCACGCCGAAAGGCCCTCGTGCAGCTCGACGGTCGTGGCCGCCAGCATGGGGTCGGCGCCCACCCGGACCAGCGCGTTCGGCTCCTCGGGACCGGCGCTGAACACGCCGCGCGGGCGGCCGAGATCCACGCTGTGCCCGACCACGCGCACGCGGTTGCGCAGCAGCGCCGCCGCCAGCGTGTCGCCCGGCCTGCCCTCGTAGACACGCTCGTCGAAGGTGAACCTCACGGCCGCGGCCTCATCTCGTGGGTGACGGTGTGGCGGAGCAGGGAGAACCAGGTGCGGCAGCCGTGCACGTGGAACCAGCGCTCGTGGAACCAGCCCTTGGGGTTGTCGCGCATGAACAGGAAGGCGGCCCACTCCTCGTCGCCGGCGTCAGGGGCATAGGCGAGGTCGGCCTGCCCGCCGTACCGGAACTCGTTCTCGTCGCGGGGCCCGCAGTGCGGGCAGTCGATCAGCATCATCAGTGCGCCACCGCCGCGGCTCCGTGCTCGTCGATGAGCGCGCCGGTGGTGAACCGCTCCAGCGCGAAGGGTACGGCCAGCGGATGCGGCCGGTCGTGGGCAATCGTGTCGGCGTAGACCCAGCCGGAGCCGGGAGTGGCCTTGAAGCCGCCGGTGCCCCAGCCGGCGTTGACGAACAGGCCGTCCACGGGGGTGTGGCCGATGATCGGGGAGGCGTCGGGCGAGACGTCCACGATCCCGGCCCACGTGCGCAGCACGCGTACCCGGCTGAAGACCGGGAACAGCTCCAGGGCGGCGGCCATCTGGGCTTCGATGACGTGGAAGGCGCCGCGCTGGCCGTAGGAGTTGTAGGCGTCGATGCCGGCGCCCATGACCAGTTCGCCCTTGTGGGCCTGGCTGACGTAGACGTGGACGGCGTTGGACATGACCACGCAGTCCAGAACGGGTTCCAGGAGTTCGGACACGAGCGCCTGGAGGGGGTGGGACTGCAGCGGCAGCGGGAATCCGGCCTTGGCGGCCAGGACGGAGGTGTGCCCGGCGGCGGCCAGGGCCACCTTGCCGGCCGCGATGGCGCCCTTCGTCGTGTGCACGGCCCGGACCCGGTTGTTCCTGATGTCGAAGCCGGTGACCTCGACGTTCTGGATGAGGTCGATGCCGTGGGCGTCCGCCTTGCGGGCCAGCGCCCAGGCCACGTGGTCGTGCTTGGCGATGCCGCCCCTTCGCTGCAGGGTCGCGCCGAGGACCGGGTAACGGGCGTCGTCCGAGACGTTGACGATCGGGCAGAACTTCTTGACCTCGTCGGCCTCCAGCCATTCCGCGTCCACGCCGTTGAGGCGGTTGGCGTTCACCCGCCGCCTGCCCTCGCGTACGTCGCCCAGGTTGTGGGCCAGGTTGACCACGCCGCGCTGGCTGAACTGCAGGTCGTAGTCGAGCGCCGCGCTCAGGTCCTCCCAGAGCTTCAGCGAGTGCTCGTAGATGGCGGCGCTCTCGTCCCACAGGTAGTTGGAGCGGATGATCGTGGTGTTGCGCGCCATGTTGCCGCCGGCCAGCCAGCCCTTCTCCAGGACGGCCACGTTGGTGATGCCGTGGTTCTCGGCCAGGTAGTACGCGGTGGCCAGGCCGTGGCCGCCGGCGCCCACGATGATCACGTCGTAGCTCGGCCTGGGGTCCGGGTTACGCCACAGGAAGTCGGGATGGCTCACCGTCGGATCTTCTCCATCTTGGGGTCGAACAAGGGCTCGGTGGCGACTGTGGCGGGGATCGGGCGGCCGAAGTAGGAAATTTCCACTTCTGTTCCTTCTGTGGTGAGCTCGATCGGCAGCCAGGCGTAGGCGATGGGGCGGCCGATGGTGTGCCCGAAGGCCGCGCTCGTGGTGTACCCCACGGTCTTGCCGCCGTGCCGTACCGGCTCCTTGCCCATCACGACCTCCGCGCTCAGCAGCGGCACCAGCTTGCGGCCGATCTCCTTCGTCAGCGCCTCGCGGCCCAGGAAGTCCTTGTCCTCCCTGACGGCGAAGCCCAGGCCGGCCTCGTACGGGCTGTGCTCGGGCGTCATGTCCACGCCCCAGAGCCGGTAGCCCTTCTCCAGGCGCAGGCTGGTGAACGCCGCCCGGCCCCCGGCGATGGGCAGGCCGGTGGCCCAGAGGGTGTCCCAGAGTTTGCCGCCGAGGTCGGCGCTGGTGTACAGCTCCCAGCCCAGCTCGCCGACGTAGGACACCCGCATGGCGGTGACGGGCACGTGCCCGATGTAGCCCTGCTTGCAGGTGAAGTAGCGGAATCCTTCATGAGACATGTCCATGTCGGTCAGCGGCTGCACCAGGTCACGGGCCTCCGGGCCCCACACGCCGACGCAGCACGTGCCCGGCGTGATGTCCCTGACCCGCACGTCGCCGGGGGCGTGCCGCTGGAGCCAGTCCAGGTCCAGGTTGCCGTTGGCGCCCACCTGGAACCGCTCCTCGGTCAGCCGCGCCACCGTGAGATCCGACCGCACCCCGCCCCGCGCGTCCAGCAGCAGCGTGTAGGTGACCGCGCCCGGCTTCTTGTCCACGTTGTTCGTGGTCAGGCGCTGCAGGAACGCCGCCGCCCCCGGTCCTTCGACCTCGATCCGCTTGAGGGGCGTCATGTCGTAGAGCGCGACGTGCTCGCGGGTGTGCCGGGACTCGGCGGCGGCGATCGGCGACCAGTACCGGCTCGCCCAGCCGTCGCGTTGGGCGCCGGTCTCGTCGCCGGCCAGCGCCGCATTGGCCTCGAACCAGTGCGGGCGCTCCCAGCCCGCCCCTTCCAGGAAATATGCCCCAAGCTCCTGCTGGCGCCGATAAAAGGGACTTGTCCGCATAGGCCGCGGCGACTCCATCGGCTGGAGCGGATGGATGATGTCGTACACCTCGACGAAGTTCTGCTTCCCCCGCTCCTCCACGAAGGCGGGAGAGAGCTGCACCGGCTCGAACCGGTTCAGCTCACACTCGTGCAGATCGAACGTGGAGCTCCCCTCCACGAGCACCTCGGCCAGCGCCCGCGCCACCCCCGCCGAATGCGTCACCCACACGGCCTCCGCCAGCCAGAACCCGTCCAGCCGCGGCGCCTCGCCGATCAGCGGGAACCCGTCGGGCGTGAAGGAGAAGATCCCGTTGATCCCCTCCTCATAGCCCGGCTCCTTGAGGACGGGCAGCAACTCGACCGCATCCCGCCAGGCCGGCTCGAAGTCGGCCGCGGTGAACGCCTGCACCGACGGCATCGTGGTCCCCTTGGGCCCGATCTCGGCCTGCCGTACCGGCATGGGCCGATGCGCGTAGGACCCGACCCCGATCCGATCGAAGTGCTCGCGAAAGTAAAGATCCCGATCCTGATGCCGCAGAATGGGCCGGGTCGCTTCGTGACCGTCTTTGCGTACGGCCAGCCGTCCCGACTTGGCGTACTGATGGGCCAGCGGCAGCAACGGCACGCTCACCCCCGCCATGGCCCCCACGGTCGGCCCCCAGAACCCCGCCGCGCAGATCACGACGTCGGCCGCGATCACCTTGTACTCCCCGGCGGCGTTCTCCGTGGCCACCCCCGTGACCCGCCCGCCCTTCTGCTCGACCCCGACCACCCGATGATGCGCCAGGAACCGCCCCCCGCGCCCGATCGCCCGCCGCGCCTGCGCCTCACCACACCGCAACGCGTTGGCCAGCCCGTCGGTGGGCACGTGAAACCCGCCCAGCACCCGTTCCCGGTCAAGATCAGGCCACAGCTCAAAACACCGCTCAGGGCCCACGACCTCCCCGTGGACTCCCCACGCCTCGGCCCACCCCTGCCTGCGCCGCAGATCCGCCAGCCGCTCGGGCGTGGTGGCCACCTCAAGCCCGCCGACCTGCGCGAAACACCCGAGCGCGCTGTACTTGGCCACCGTGTAGGCGGCGAACTCGGTCATCGTCTTGGAGGGGTTCGTCTGGAACACCAGCCCGGGGGCATGCGAACTCGACCCTCCCGCGGCGAAGAGCGGCCCCTGCTCGACAACGGTGACGTCGGTCCACCCCCGCCCGGTGAGCTCGTCGGCCAGGGCACAGCCCACAATGCCGGCACCAATGATCACTAACCGCGGCCGGGACACCATGCGCCCTCCGGTTGTTCCCTAATACGCAACACGCACCGGACTACGCAACGAACATAGAGCCCACCTCAGCCCCAAACAAGCCCTCAGCCCAGGCTGCCGCCAACCACTCCACGTACCAAGACCGTCGCCCGCGAGGACTATCGGCACGTCCCCTCAGTCTGACGGGCTCCGTCATGACACCTATCCCTTCCGGTCCGCGTCCGCGATCACCTCGGCCATGAACTCGCCCACCAGCCGCGGCAATCCACGCGCATCTCCGACCTCGGGGCCCGGCTGCCCGAGCCGCCGGGCCAGCGCCAGCCGGATCAGCGGGTGCCAGCGCGCCTCGAAGGTGTCCAGCGCGTACTCCGCCGCCGCCTCCTTCGAGATCACCTCACCCGTCGCGATCGTGTGATGCAGGCGAGGCGGGGTCAGCACGGCGGCCATCGCCACCCGATAGGCCGGCAGCAGCGGCTTACGCGGCGGCTTCGCGGACATGGCCTTCCCGGCGAAGGCGGCGAAGTGCCCGTGCAACTGCTGGAGATTCCACTCGCGCAGCCTGCCCGGCTCCGGATCGAGGCCCAGCTCGCCCGGCGCCGGGCCACGCACGGTGACGCCCTTCTCCAGGAGCACCTTCCATACCACCGGGTTCACCTCGAACCCGCTTCCCCGTTTGAAGGTCGGCCCGCTGTGCGAGGCGACCGGCCGGATCCGCGTCACCGGCTCGCCCAGGTCGCCCGCGGCGACGAACACGCCGTTCAGGGTGCCGGGGATGTGCGGCCGGCCCCTGATCAGGGCCTGCCAGGCCGCCGGCAGGTTGCCGGCCTTGTGCAGCAGCGCCAGCCGGCGCAGGTCTCGTGCGGAGAGGTCGCCGTCCGCCACGGCGACGAAGTCGATGTCGCTGCGTCCTGCCCGCCAGGCACGCAGCGCGACCGAGCCGACGACGTAGAAGCCGGAGATCCGCCCCGGAAGCAACCGGTCGGCCACCGCCAGATACCGGGAAACCGCGCGCGCCACATCATCGGGAAGCATGCGACAGAGGCTGACATCCACGGCACGGCCCGATCAACCGGATGGGCGGAGCGTCAGATCAAACACGGACCACCCAATCAGCATGTCGGTCATGCCAAAAAAGCAGTATGCTTTTCCCATGGACGCCACCTTGCAAGTCCGAGGACTGGACGCGGAGATAGTCGCCGAACTGAAGGCGAGGGCCGCACGCAAGCGCATGTCGCTATCCGCCTACGTGGCCGACATCCTGACCGAGGTTGCCACCACCCCCTCCCCCGACAGCGTCAGAGAGCGCTTGGAAGCCCTCCGTGCGCTGGGCGGCGGAGCGAGCCACGACGACGTCGTCGCCGAGATACGGAAGATCCGGGAGACGTGATCGTCATCGACAGCTCCGCGCTCGTCGAGGCACTGGCCGGAGCCACCCCCGCAGACGAACTGCTCGCACGAGTCGCCGGCGGCCGGCTCCAGATTCCCCACCTGCTCGACTACGAGTTCCGCAACGCCCTGCGCGGCCTGCTTCTCGGCGGGAAGATCAGCGAGGCCCGCGCCGAAGGCGCCCGCCTCGTCAAGGCGGGTCTTCCCCTTACCCGTCATCCAGACGACCTGACCACCGAGCGTGCCTGGGACCTGCGCGCCAACTTCAACGGTTACGACGCCACCTACGTCGCCCTGGCCGAGGCACTGGACTGCGCCCTGGTCACCACGGACGAGAAGATCCACAAGGCGGCCGGCAAGTACATCGACGTCGACCTCTACTGACCCGGAGCCCGTCCCAGCCCCAAGCTCACTTCTCGGTACGGCTACCGCGGACCTGGCCGGTGCCCACGCGCAGGTCGTCGTCAGCCGGTAGAGACAGGGCTGACGTTCGGGCAGGCCGATGATCTCCTCGGTGGTCATGGGGCGCAGACAGGCGCCCGGCCGAAGGGAGAACTCCCGGCTGGCTGGAGACCCGGCCTTGCCCCCACGCGCGAAGCGCGCCCGAGGGCAAGCCCATGCTCTTACGAGCGTCCGTATGCGTCCTCGAGCCGCTCGATGTCGTCCTCGTCGAAGTGGCCGAAGGCGATCTCCAGGATGCGGGTGGCCGGGCCGGAGCTGGACAGCCGGTGGGTTTGGCCGGCGCGGATGAGGACCTTGTCGCCCACGGACGGTTCGTGGCGCCGGCCGTCCACCTCGAAGACGCATCCGGGGTCCAGGGCCACCCACAGTTCGTCGCGGGACTTGTGGCGCTGCAGGCTCAGCGTCTGGCCGGGTGCCACGTCGATGATCTTCACCGTGGACACCTCATTCAGCGTAAACCGCTCGAAACCACCCCAAGGTCTCTCATCGCGGATGATCGCGCCAAGCCTATCGATGTCGCCCAATTTGCCCCTCCAAGGACCGTCAAGACGCGCAGCAACGTATCAGGTCAGCAGGATCCCACCGTCCACCGGCAGCGTCACGCCCGTGATGTACGACGAGGCGTCGCTCGCCAGAAAGACGGCCGCCGCCACGAGTTCATCGGCTTCCCCCACGCGCCCCATCACCACGCGCTGCGCGATCATGCGATCCAGGTAACCAGGCGGGAACTCGCCGGTCATCTCCGACACGAAGAACCCGGGCGCCAAACAGTTCACCCGGATCCCGCGCCGGCCCGTCCACTGCTGCGCGAGGTCCCGGGTGAGCCCGATGACGCCCGCCTTCGACGCGCTGTAGGCCGCCTGCGGCAGGCCGGCCGTGGTCTCGCCCAGCACGCTGCCGATGTTCACGATCGACGAGCCCGGCGCCATGACCCGGGCACACGCCTGCGCCATCCAGTAGCTGCCGTTCAGGTTGGTCTCGATGACCTGCCGGAACTCCGCGGGCGTCTCCCGCACAGCGGGTACGGCGGTGCCGACCCCGGCATTGTTGACCAGGACGTCGACCCGCCCGAAGGCGTCCATGGCATGGTCGACCAGCGCCTGGCAGTCCTCCACCACGGAGACGTCCGTCGCCCGGCTCGCGCATCTGCGTCCGGTCTCGAGCACCAGCGCCTCGGTGGCGGCCAGCCGATCGGCCCGCCGGGCGCCGATCACCAGGTCGGCCCCCGCCTCGGCCAGGCCGCGGGCGAAGGCCACGCCCAGGCCCGACGAGGCGCCGGTGACGATGGCCACCTTCCCGTCGAGCCTGAAGCGATCGAGCATCAGAGGCCGTACTCCTTGACGATGCGCTCGTGCCGCTCGACCTCCACGTCGATCTCGCGGGCCAGGTCGAGCCAGGCCAGCGGGTGCGACCAGCGCTCGGTGGCGTCGTCGAGCAGGGCGTCGACCTCGGAGGCCGAGACGTCCGGCGGCACCGCGACCCAGCCGAACACGCCGGGCAGCGGATCGCTGGAGGTCGGGTGGCTGACGGTGTAGTTCTCGTCGGAGTAGACCCACATGGGCCAGCCGCGCTCGGCCATGACCTCGGTGAACTCCGTCCAGTCCTCCTCGGACGGCGCAGCGCCGTCGAAGAAGTAGCTGGTGTAGCCGCCGGGGCGCAGGATGCTGACGGCCGCGAACGGCGGCACGAAGTTCTCCTGCTCCTTCGGGTCCTCGGGGATCGGCTCGAGCAGCTGCGGGTCGAAGACGACCAGGTCGCCCGCGTTGTACTCCATGCCACGCGGCTGCGGCAGCGCCAGGCGGGCGGTGGCCGGGCCGGTGCGGATGGACAGGACCTGCCGCTGGCCGCCGTCGGGCGCGGGGAGGATGACCCGGATCAGGCCCATCTCCTCCTCGATCGGGCCCTCGGCGGACTGGATCGGCATCCCGATCTTGGCGGCGCCCTTGCGGACGGTGTCCCAGTCCTCGGCCGCGGTGGCCATGACGACCATGCGCCAGACGTCCTCGTCGCCCAGGTCGTCGAGGACCTCGGCCAGGACCTGCGCGCCGCGCTGGTTGTTGTCGAGCTGCTGGGCGGCGCCGGAGACCAGGCGGCGGGCCTCCAGCCCGGCGCCGGCGGCGATGGCGTGCTCGCCCTCGGCGACGGTCTCGGCCCAGCGCTCGCGGGCGCTGTGGAGGCGGGCCAGCGCGAGGTGCTGGGCGCCGTGCGGCAGCAGGGCGGCCATCTGCTCCAGGCGCTCGTCCTGGCGGGCCTCGATGAGCAGCGTGGTCAGGTAGGCGACGTCGTCGGCGTCGGCGCCGGCGATGTCGCCGGAGTCGACGAGCAGCTTCCAGTAGATGTCGGCGCCGGTGGCCGGGTAGCCGAGGAAGCCGAGCGTGGTGGTGTGGCGGCGGGTGGCCTCCAGGTCGTCGCCGGAGACCGGGGCCAGCCAGCCCACCCACTTCTCGGGGTCGGCGTTGAAGCCGTCGGCGGCGTCGAAGTAGGCGACCCGCTCGGCCTCGGGGCCGGGCGGGGCCGGCTCCTGGGTGGTGTCGGCGGCGGCGCGCAGGGCGGCGACGCGCTCGGCCACGTCGCCGGGCGAGCGGAGTTCGCCGGAGAACTGCTCGGCCAGGTCGGCCAGCAGCCGCGCCTGCCACACGCCCTGCCGGGCGATGGCCAGCTCGCCGGCGAGCAGGGCGAGCTCCACGCGCGATTGGTAGCCGCCCATCATGCTGAAGTAGTCGATCCACTGGCGCAGGACGCGACCGAGCTGCCAGGTGTTGGTGATCTGGGAGGAGCCGGCCAGCTTGAGCACGACCCGCGACCACTCGACCCAGGCGCGCGGGTGGTTGCCCACGACGTCGAGGTCGGGCAGCGCGTCCACGGCCTCGGCGGTGCGGCCGAGCTCGGCCAGGATGCGGGCGCGGCGCACGCCGTCGCGATAGTCCTTGGCCGGCGGGTCGTCGGCCTGGAAGTCGGCGGCGGCCTGCAGGGCGGTGAGGGCGTCCTCGCGGCGGCCGACGGCCAGCAGCGCCCGGGCGCTCTCGGCGCCCAGCTCCCAGCTCGCCTGCCGGTCGGCGGCGCGCAGCCGTTCGACGGCGGACTCGGCGTAGGTCACGGCCTCGTCGGCCCGGCCGGCGTCGGTCAGCGCCGCGACGTACTGGGTCACGAGGCCGGGGTAGGCCGGGTTGCCGGCCTGGACGTCGTCGATCACCGGGCCGAGCTTCTCCAGCCGCTGCTCGGCGTAGCCGGGGCCGTCGGCGTTGGCCCAGGCGAGGGCGAGCGCCTCGACGGCGGCGGGCGCGGCGGGACAGTCGCGCACCTCTTCGCGCTGGGCGAACGCGAGAAGCTCCTCGGCGTCGCCGATGGCCACGGCGCCCTGGGCCCGGTCGCCGATGCGGCCGACCAGGTGCCAGTAGCGGGCGTAGAACTCCAGCCAGGGCAGCCCGAGCGCCTCCGCCTGCTGGGCGATGGCGGGGGCCATCACGTCGAGCTGGGGATAGCGGCCTTCGTAGGCCTGTGCGGGGAGGTCTCCCAGCGCCATGGCGAGGCCCACGTTGCCCGCCTCAGATAGCTGCTGCTGGGTTTCGCCGACCCAGGCCCAGATGTCCACGTCCATGGGCAGTCAGTCTGCCAGGTCAATGGGCGTGCCCCAAACGGAGAAGCCGTATCAGCTCATCCGATTCAGCCGCGTTAAGGACAGAAAATACCGGCGCCATGAGCCGATCGGTGACCGCCTCCACCTCCGCCCTGAGCGCGACCAGCTCGGGGGACGGTGCGGGGTAGGGCTCCGGCCAGGTGAAGAACCTGGCCATCGCCTCCCCGGTGGAGTGCCCGAACGGAGGGTCGTGGTCGGTGGCCAGCGCGGCGTCCAGGGGGTGCACTCCCGCGGCGAGCACCGCGTTGGCGTGCAGGCCGCCGCGCAGCTCCCGCACGACGTGGAGGAGCTGGGTGGCCCGCGCGGGCGCGTCATCGGGCAGGGGTACGGCCCGCCATCCGGCGAACAGCGGCGCCCCGATCGGGGAGGCCCGCTCGACGACCGGTTCGAGGAGTTCGGCCAGCCTGGCGCATCCGTCGAAGTCGCCGAGCCTGCGCCGTCCCCACGCGTGGCAGGCGGCGGTGTACAGCTCGACCGCCTGCTCGACCGGCATCTTGCGCCCGCCGTCCCAGCTCTCCCTGACGTGCGCGAGCGGGAAGAAGACGGCGACGGAGGCGACGACGTCGGCGTCGCACTCGCCGAGCACGCCGCAGCGGCCACGGAAGTACATCTCGCGGGGGCCCAGCCCGTGTTCCTCGCACAGGGTTTTGACCTCCCGGGAGAGCATGAACCCGCCGCCCAGTTTGCCGATGGGGATCTTGACCTGGATCGCGGTGCTCTGCGGATCAGCCATGCGCCCCAGCATCGCCTAGAAGAACATTATTCTGCAAGAGTCAGATCGCCCTCGGCGATGATCACCGCGGGGCCTGCCAGGTAGCTCGTCTCCTCGGTCAGCGTGACCGTCAGCGTGCCGCCGAGCACCTCGACCGCCCACTCCCCGGTGCTCTCGCCGCTCAGGTGGGCGGCGGCCACGGCGGTGGCCACGGCGCCGGTGCCGCACGAGCGGGTCTCACCGGAGCCGCGCTCGTACACGCGCATCACCGCCCGGCGCGGGCCCACGGCGTTGAACAGCTCGATGTTGACGCCGTTGTGGAAGACGCCGGGGTCGAAGGCCGGCTGGTGGCTCAGGTCGAGCTGGGCGACCGGGTCGCCGATGGCGCAGGCCAGGTGCGGGTTGCCCATGTCGACGTGGAGGCCGATGTACTCCTGACCGGCGACGGTGGTGACGCTCTCGCCGTGCACGGCGGGCCTGCCCATGTCCACGGCGATGTCGCCGCCGGGGCCGAGCCGTACCTTGCGGATGCCCCCTCGGGTGGCGATGCCGAACTCGCCCGCCTCGGCCAGGCCGGCGTCGACGAGGTAGCGGGCGAAGACGCGCACGCCGTTGCCGCACATCTCGGCCATGCTGCCGTCGGCGTTGCGGTAGTCCATGAACCATTCGGTCCGCCCGGCCTGACCGGCGACCTCGGGGCTGGCCTTGGTGCGCACCACGCGCAGCACGCCGTCGGCGCCGAGGCCGGAGCGCCGGTCGCAGATCGCGGCCACCAGCGCGGCGGTCAGATCGAGCTCGCCATCCGGATCGGGGAGGATGACGAAGTCGTTCTCGGTGCCGTGCCCCTTCAGAAACCTCATGCCCCAACCCTAGCGAGGGCCTGCCGCAGCAGATCCGGCGCGTCGTAGGGCAGCCACACCACGCGCGGGTCCCGGCGGAACCACGACTCCTGGCGGCGGGCGAAGCGGCGGGTGGCCCGGACGGTCTCGGCGAGCGCCTCCTCCTCGGTCCACTCCCCCGCCAGATATTTCATGACCTGGGCGTACCCGAGCGCCCGCCCGGCCGTCAGCCCGTCGGCCAGCCCCTTCCCGAGCAGCCCCCGCACCTCGCCGACCAGCCCCGCCTCCCACATCCTGTGCACGCGCCGCTCGATCCGGGCATCCAGCTCGGGCCTGGGCACCTCCAGCCCGATCTGGACACTCGGGTAAACCGCCTCATAGGACGGCATGGTTGCCGAGAACGGCCGCCCGGAGAACTCGATGACCTCCAGCGCCCGCACGATCCGCCGCCCGTTGCTGGGCAGGATCGCCTCCGCGGCCTTGGGGTCGGCGGCCTTCAGCCGCGCATAGAGCACGGCGGGCCCCTCCTGGGCCAGCTCGGCCTCCAGCCGGGCCCGCACGGCCGGATCGGTGCCGGGGAAGTCGAGGTCGTCCAGGGCGGCCCGCACATAGAGCCCGCTGCCGCCGACCAGGATGGGCGCCTCCAGCGTGTCCAGCAGCGGCCGGACCAGCTTCTGGTACTCGGCGACGCTGGCCGTAACCGTCACGTCCCAGATGTCCAGAAGGTGGTGAGGAACCCCGCGCCACTCATCTTGGGAGAGCTTCGCCGTTCCAATGTCCATTCCTTGGTAAAGCTGCATCGAGTCGGCATTGATGCATTCGCCCCCCAGCCGGAGCGCCAGATCCACGGCGAGATCGGACTTTCCGGCCGCGGTGGGCCCCACGACGGCGATGACTGGCAGGTTGCGCACACCGATAAGTGTGTCAACCCAAGGGGTATGAAGGAGACGACGGCTCGGGGGGGCCGCCAACGACCACATCGGGGGATAGACATGTCGATCTTCGACAAGGTCAAGGAGATGTTCAGCGGCTCGGCCGAGAAGGTACAGGACATCCCGGAGCAGCCCAACGCCGGCGCCGCCGACACGGCCACGCCGTCCGGCGGCCTCATGGACCAGGTCCGCGAGCAGGCCGAGGACATGGCCAACCAGGGCATCGACAAGGCGTCCACGGCGGCCGGCGAGGCCACCGGCGGCAAGTTCGACGAGCACATCGCCAAGGGCACCGACATGGCGAAGGACGCCGCCGACAAGATCGACGGCAAGGAAGGCTAGAGGCCGGGCGCCAGGAGATCGAGCGCCCGGAGATCAGGCGCTCAGAGATCGAGCAACGAGGGCTGCAGATAGCCCTCATGGGTGAGCAGCCAGCGTTTGGTCTCCACGCCGACGCCGCCGCTGAAGCCGCCCAGTCCCGCCGCCGCGAGCACGCGGTGGCACGGCACGACGATCGGGATCGGGTTCGAGCCCATGATCGACCCGATCCCGCGCGCCGGCACGCTCGTGCCGCTGAGCCGGGCGAGCTCGCCGTAGGTGACGACCTTCCCGTACGGCACGCCGTGCAGCGCCCGCAGGACGGCCAGCCGGGAGCCTGACATGAGCCCCCAGTCGATCGGGGTCTCGAACGCCTTGAGCTCACCGGCGAAATAACGGCTCAGCTCACCGAGCACGAAAGCCGTACGATCCGGGTCATGAACCTCGTCGAGCCCGACCCGGAGCGGCCGCCAGCCCGTCGCGACCAGACCATCCTCGCTGACGGCGACATGGAGCGCGCCGACGGGCGTCGGCAGCTGCGCGTAGGCGACGGTGGCCATCGTGTCCTCTCGTGAGCTCGTCGTGCTGGGCACGTCCAGCGCGGTCCCTACCCGACACCGTAACCACAATGGCTATGTTTTGCGGTGGGATGGCAGGGGATACCTGTTCGATCCGGGCGAGGGCAGCCAGCGCCAGCTCCTGCACGCCGGCCTCAGCGCCGGCCAGCTGCACTGGATCTGCGTCACGCACTTCCACGGCGACCACTGCCTCGGCGTACCCGGCATCGTCCAGCGCATCGCCCGCGACCGCGTCTCCCACGAGGTCAGGGCGCTCTACCCGGCCAGCGGCCAGGAGTACTGGAACCGCCTGCGCCACGCCGCCGTCTTCACCGACACCGGCGTCATCACCGAGCACCCGCTCTCCGGCGAGAGCGCCACGCTCCCGCCGCTGACCGCGCGCCGCCTGTCGCACCCCGTCGAGTCGTACGGCTACCGCCTGCAGGAACCCGACGGCCGCCGCATGCTCCCCGACCGGCTCAGGAAACACGGCATCACCGGCCCCGACGTCGGCCTCCTGCAGAGCGAGGGCAGCCTGCGCGGTGTCACGCTGGAGTCGGTCAGCGAGCCGCGCCGCGGCCAGTCGGCCGCCTTCATCATGGACACGCGCCTGTGCGACAACGTCTTCGCGCTGGCCGAGGGCGTCGACATGCTGGTCATCGAGTCCACGTTCCTGTCGCCGGAGTCCCGGCTGGCCCGTGAATACGGCCACCTGACCGCGGAGGAAGCCGGCCTGGTCGCGCACGAGTCCGGCGCCCGCCGCCTGGTCCTCACCCACTTCTCCGAGCGCTACGGCTTCGACGCCGAGGCGGAGTTCCTGCTGGAGGCCCGCAAGCACTTCGACGGCGACGTCGTCGTGGCCCGCGACCTCATGACCGTCCCGGTGCCGAAACGCTAAATCCAGGTGGCCACCACGTACCCCACGCCATAGGGCGCCTCGTCCCACAGCTTCTCCGGCCGCAGCCGCGCGCCGCGGGCCGCTCCGGCCAGCACCTGCAGCGGCGCCCGCCCGGCCGCCCACATCGCGGCCGCCTCGCCGGGGTCGAGGTCGGCGAGCGCGGTACGGTCCCCCTCGGCCAGCGCCTTGACGAGCATGCGCTGGTACGGCTGAGCCGCCGGGTCCAGGTAGCCGGGCGCCTTCTCGGTGAGCTTGGCCGCGCCGTCGGCCATGACCAGCAGGGCGGTGCGGCCTTCGCCGGCCAGGCGTTCGCCCAGGGCCAGGCAGTCGGCGGGGGCGGCGCCGGTGGCCACGGCCTGGTAGCCGTCCGGGTCGGCGGCCAGCAGCCAGCGGCCGATGGTCAGGGACAGCGGGAGGACGGGTTCGCCGTCGCCGGCCCGGACGTCCACGCCCCACGGGGCCAGCGTGCCCGCGGCGCCCCCGGCGTACCAGGCGCTCTCCTCGGCCGAGCCGACGACCAGCAGCCGGTCGGGGACGGCGGCACGCAACGCTGCCACGGCGGCCGCGCAGGCGGCACGCAGGCCGTCGAGCTCCGGGGCGGCGGCGCCGGCGAGCTCGGGCACGATCAGCGGAGGGTGCGGGCACACGGCCGCGGCGACAAGCACGCCGCCAGCGTATGCGACCGCGGGCCGGCCAGGCGTGGCAGGTCCGCGACGGGGCGGGGGTGGCAGAGTGGCGGGATGGCAGAGCGGCGGAGTGGCCGGGCGGCGGGATGGCAGGGCGGCGGGGCGGTCGGGCTGTCGGGCTGTCGGGCTGTCGGGCGGTCCTACTGGGTGGTGAAGGGGTTGCGGCCCGCGCGCACGTGGGCGATCAGCTCGGCCGCGTGGGCGTGGACGGCCTGGTGCAGCCCGTGGCCGAAGCTGATCCTGGCCACCCCGGCCGCGGCCAGCTCGGCCTGCGACGGGGAGTCCTTGCGGAACAACACGTTGACCGGCGCGTCGATGGCCGCGACCAGCTCCGCCGGGTTCGGGGCGAGGATCGGGTAGATGCAGTCCGCGCCCGCCTCCAGGTACCGCCTGGCCCTGGCCACGGTCTCCGCGAGCGTCCCCCGGCGGCCCGCGTACGTGTCCACGCGCGCGTTGACGACCAGCTCGGACCCGGCGGCGGCGCGTACGCCGGCCAGGAAGGCGGCCTGCTCGTCGACGTCGATCAGCTCGCCGGTGCGCGGGTCGGAGTCCTCGAGGTTGCAGCCGACCGCGCCGGCCTCCAGCAGCCGCTCCACCAGCTCGGCCGGTCTGAGGCCGTAGCCGCGCTCCATGTCCGCGGTCACCGGCACGTCGACGGCCCGCGCGATCCTGGCCACCGCCGCCAGCATCTCGGCCGCGGGCGTGGCCTCGCCGTCGGCGTACCCGAGCACCGGCGCCACGGCCGCGCTCCCCGTGGCCACCACGGGGAACCCGGCCTCCTGGACGGCCCGCGCCGAGGCGGCGTCCCAGGCGTTGGGCAGGATCAGCGGATCACCGGGCACATGCAGCTCCCGCAGGCCGGCGGCCTTCTTACTCGTCATGCTCAGGAACCTACGGGCGCCGCCTGGCACGGCTGTAGGTCCATTGGGCCGTCAAACCGGCAGACCACTCGGGGCTAGCAGCCGCTCTCGGCGCACTGGCCGGAAAGCTCACCGGCGGGACCGTCTGCGGGGTTGTCCGCCGGAGGCGCGGTGCCGGGCTTGGGAGTAGTGGGTTTGCCGGAGTCCGGCCGATCCGTGGCCGGCTTGCCGGGGTTGGGCTTGGCCGGCGTCTGCGGACCGGGGTCCCGGGGTCCCGGTTCCTGCGCGTCGCCCTCGGGGACCGGGTCCTGAACGGCGTCCTGGGGAGGGTTCTCCTCGGCCGAGCCGTCCTGAGGGGCCTCTTCGGTGACGTCGCCGACCGTGGCGTCCTCTTCGTCGGCGAGCCGGGGGTCGGACTTCTGCGGCTCGGGCTGCTGGCCGGTCTGCGCACCTCCGGCCGGGCGCTCGCCACGATCGGCCAGAAAGAACCCCGCACCGCCCGCCACGAGCGCGGCCACCAGGGCCGACGCGGCGATGACGGCGGTCTTGTTCCACTTCCTGGTACGGCGGGCGGCCCTGGGCTCATCGCCCGGCCCGGTCAGGATCTCGGGCTTGTCCGGCTCGGTGGGGTGATGCATGGGGGAACAGCTCCCTGCGGTCGTATCGGGAAAGCTCGCCGGCTTCCGCGGGTGATGGACCACACTAGCCGCAGCAGTGGAATGCTCGCGCAACAATCACAAAGGAATCACGACTTGTCCCCCTTTGGAGATGTTCGCCCAGGTCGGTGGGGTGGGCTGGCGCCGGTGATCTCCTCCGTGACGGTGCTGGTGGTCGCCGGACTCGGCATTCTCCTGGCATTTCCCGCGCCCGATCCACCCTCGGAAAGATCGGCGAGGTCAGCCGGGTCAGCGCATCGGGTAACGCCGCTTTCCTCTCCCGCGAGCAGTGGCCCCGGCACCTGGATCCAATGGGTCCCGGCACCCGGAACCTCTCCCGGCGCCGGCCTCCCGCTCCCCTCCGCCACCCCGGGCATCCCGGCCCCCGGCCTCCCGGCACCCGAACCGGAGGCGGCAACGCCGGGCGGGACGCCGCGTGCCCGGGATGACGGTGCCGCGCCGAGCAGCTCCGCTGTGCAGCGGAGCGCCCCGGCGCAGGCGCCGTCACCCGTCGGGAGGGCCGAGCCCGCCCCGCAGGCGCCTCCTGTCGAGCCGAAGCCCGGGCACAACCCGTGCGCCACGTTCCCCGACTTCCGCCGGGACTACTGCGAACGCCTGCTCAACCGGCCGGGGTGACCGCGGCCGCCGGTCGAGCGGGCGCTGTGACGGCGGGGACCCCGTCCGGCTGCCGGCCATCGAACCGACCCGCCCGCCCACGGCGGCGGGCGGTGGGGGCGGCGGCTTCGCCGTAAAGCAGGAAAATTCGCCGTAAAGCAGGAAAAGCGGTAAGCAGCAGGAACGGTCAGTGAGACGCGCAGGCAGGAACGGTCAGTGAGACGCGCAGGCAGGGGCGGGCGGGAGCGGCGCGGGACGGCCGATCGACGGCATGCCCAGCGAGACGCCCTTGCTCGGCGGCGCCGACGTGCGCGCCTCCCACGCGTCGCCCGCCCGCGTGCGGCGCAGCGAGACCAGCGCCCCGTCGGCGACGAGGTGGTGCGGGGCCGCGTAGGTGATCTCGGTGGTGACCATGTCGCCCGGGCGTGGCACCTCGCCGTCGCCCACCGCGAAGTGCACCAGCCGGTTGTCGGCCGCGCGTCCGCTCAGCCGCAGCGTGGCCGCGTCCTTGCGCCCCTCGCCCTCGGCGACCAGCACCTCCAGCGTGCGCCCGACCTGCTTCTTGTTCTCCGCCCAGGAGATCTCCTCCTGCAGCGCCACGAGCCGTTCGTAGCGCTCCTGCACGACCTCCTTGGGCACCTGGCCGGGCATGGTGGCCGCGGGGGTGCCCGGCCGGATGGAGTACTGGAAGGTGAAGGCGTTGGCGAAGCGCGAGGCGCGCACCACGTCCAGCGTGGCCTGGAAGTCCTCCTCGGTCTCCCCCGGGAAGCCGACGATGATGTCCGTGGAGATCGCCGCGTCCGGCATGGCGGCGCGCACCCGCTCGATGATGCCCAGGTAGCGCTCGGCCCGGTAGGAGCGGCGCATCGCCTTCAGCACGCGGTCGGAGCCCGACTGCAGGGGCATGTGGAGCTGGTGCATGACGTTCGGCGTCTCGGCCATGGCGGCGATCACGTCGTCGGTGAAGGCGGCCGGGTGCGGCGAGGTGAAGCGGACCCGCTCCAGTCCCTCGACGTCGCCGCAGGCGCGCAGCAGCTTGCCGAAGGCCAGCCGGTCACCGAACTCCACCCCGTAGGTGTTGACGTTCTGGCCCAGCAGGGTGACCTCCAGCACGCCCTGGCCGACCAGCGTCTGGACCTCGGCCAGGACGTCGCCCGGGCGGCGGTCCTTCTCCTTGCCGCGCAGCGAGGGGACGATGCAGAAGGTGCAGGTGTTGTTGCAGCCGACCGAGATGGCCACCCACGCCGCGTAGGCCGACTCGCGCTTGGTCGGCAGCGTCGAGGGGAAGACCTCCAGCGATTCCTTGAGTTCGACCTGCGCCTCTCCGGCGACTCGCGCGCGCTCCAGCAACACCGGCAGTGACCCGATGTTGTGGGTGCCGAAAACGACGTCCACCCACGGCGCCTTGCGGACGATCTCGCCCTGGTCCTTTTGCGCCAAGCAGCCGCCGACCGCGATTTGCATGCGCGGATTCTTGACCTTGGCCGGGCGAAGGTGGCCAAGGTTGCCGTAAAGGCGGTTGTCGGCGTTTTCCCTGACGGCGCAGGTATTGAAGACGACCACGTCGGCGGACTCGCCCTCGGCCGCCGCCACGTAGCCGGCGTCCTCGAGCAGGCCCGACAGCCGCTCGGAGTCGTGCACGTTCATCTGGCACCCGTATGTGCGCACTTCGTAGGTGCGGGCGCCCTCCTGGGTAACAGTCATCGCACGTTCAAGGGTAGTCGTTGCGCGACTTGAGCCGTCCCCTTCACTGGCTAAAACTCCTGCTTGGTGGCGTGATGTGATCGGATCGGTACCGCCCGGTTAGTGACCAGCGTCCTTACGCCCTCTAGGTTGCATGCATGACGGAGAACGGGCACGCGTCTCCACTAGTACAAATGGAGAACGTCAACAAGCACTTCGGGGCGCTGCACGTCCTGAGGGACATCAACCTGACCGTCTCCCGAGGCGAGGTTCTGGTCGTGATCGGCCCTTCGGGCGGGGGCAAGTCCACGCTCTGCCGTACCATCAACCGGCTCGAGACCATCGACGGCGGGAAGATCATTTTCGATGGTCAGGTGCTTCCGGACGAGGGCAAGGCGCTGGCCAAGCTCCGCTCCGAGGTCGGGATGGTGTTCCAGTCGTTCAACCTGTTCGCCCACAAGACGATTCGCGAGAACGTCACCCTGGGCCCCCTCAAGGTGCGCGGGACGGCGAAGGAGCAGGCGGACAAGCGGGCCATGGAGCTGCTGGACCGGGTGGGCATCGCCACGCAGGCGGACAAGTACCCCGCGCAGCTCTCCGGCGGCCAGCAGCAGCGTGTCGCGATCGCCAGAGCGCTCGCGATGGATCCGAAGATGATCCTGTTCGACGAGCCCACCTCTGCCCTGGACCCGGAGATGGTCCAGGAGGTGCTCGACGTCATGATCGGGCTCGCGCGCGACGGCATGACCATGATGGTGGTCACGCACGAGATGGGGTTCGCGCGCAGGGCGGCCAACCGGGTGGTGTTCATGGCCGACGGCCAGGTCGTCGAGGAGAACACCCCTGACGAGTTCTTCACCAACGCCCAGACCGACCGGGCGCGGGACTTCCTGTCGAAGATCCTCACGCACTGAAGATTGAGGTAGAGACACATGTACAAGCGTCGAATCGGCGCCGGGGGCGCCGTGGCCGCCCTGGCGCTCGGCATCGCGGCCTGTGGTGGCGGCGGTGGTGGCAGCTACTCCACCGTCGTCGACAAGGTGACCGGTGCCAACGCGATCGTCGTCGGCACCAAGTGGGACCAGCCGAGCCTCGGCCTGAAGACCGGCGCCGACCCCGTCGGCTACGACGTCGACATGGCCAAGGCCATCGTCAAGGAGCTGGCGGGCGGCAAGGACGTCAAGATCACCTGGAAGGAGGCGCCTTCCAAGAACCGTGAGGCGCTGCTCCAGAACGGCACCGTCGACATCATCTTCGCCACGTACTCCATCACCGAGGAGCGCAAGGGCAAGGTGACCTTCGGCGGGCCGTACATCGTGGCCCACCAGGACACCATGGTCCGCGCCGACGACACGGCCCTGGCCAAGGCGACCGACCTGAAGGACAAGCGCATCTGCCAGGCGGCCGGCTCGAACTCCTACAAGCGCATCACCGACCCGCCGCCGGACGGCAAGCTGGGCCTGCCGGCCAAGCTGGTCGGCGCGAGCAACTACTCCGAGTGCGTGCAGAAGCTCAGCGGCTCCAACCTCGACGCCGTCACCACCGACGACCTGATCCTGGCGGGCTTCGCCAAGCAGGCCGGCGGCAACTTCAAGATCCTCGGTGACCCGTTCACCGACGAGAAGTACGGCATCGGCCTGAAGAAGGGCGACACCAAGACGTGTGAGGCGGTCAACAAGGCCGTCGCCGCGCTCTACCAGAAGGGCGAGGCCCAGAAGATCTGGACCACCTGGTTCGGCGACGCCAAGGGCCTGACGGCGCCCACCGCCGCGCCCCCCGTCGAGGGTTGCGCGTAAGAACACGCCCACGCCGCGGCGGCCGGGGAAACCGGCCGCCGCTGCTCTATGCGGTGGAGCACCATGGACGAACTCATTGAATATGGCCCCCAGCTCTTCCAGGGCTTCCTGGTCAACCTGCAGCTGTCGGCGATCTGCACGGTCCTGGCCCTGATCCTGGGCACGATCCTCGTGGCGATGCGGGTCTCCCCGATCCCGGTCCTGCGCGGCGCGGGCACGGTGATCGTCAACGTCGTCAGGAACACGCCCCTCACCCTGCTGCTGGCCTTCAGCGCCCTGGGTCTCAGCGACACGCTCGGGCTGATCTTCTCGCAGGAGCCGTACGACAACGCCTTCTGGCTGGTCGTCATGGCGATGTCGATCTACGCCTCGACGTTCGTCTGCGAGGCGCTGCGCGCGGGCATCAACACCGTGCCCATGGGCCAGGCCGAGGCGGCGCGGGCGGTCGGGCTGACCTTCATGCAGACGCTGCGGCTGATCATCCTGCCGCAGGCGTTCCGCGCGGTCATCGCCCCGCTGGGCAGCGTCATCATCGCGCTGATCAAGAACACCACGGTCGCGCAGGCGGGCGGCCTCCTGGCCGACTCGGCCTTCGAGATGTATGAGATCTTCGACACCACCGGCGTGTCGATTCCGATGTTCATCGGGATCATCATCGCCTTCATGGCGGTCACGCTGCCGATCGGCTGGTTCGCCGGCTGGCTGTCCAGGAGATTGGCGGTGGCCCGATGAGCAACCAGGCCACGGTCCTGTACGACGCGCCGGGCCCCCGGGCGCGGCTGCGCAACAACCTGTACACGCTGATCACGGTCGTCGCCCTGCTGGGGGCCGGCGCGTTCGTCGTCTACAAGCTGAACGAGAAGAACCAGTTCTCCAGCGACATCTGGTCGCCGTTCTTCACGTGGACGACGTGGAGCGAATACCTCATCCCCGGCGTCCTGGGCACGCTGACCGCGGCGGCGCTCGCCTCGGCCATGGCCCTGGTCTTCGGCGCGGTCTTCGGCCTGGCCAGGCTCTCCGACCACAAGTGGATCAGGTATCCGGCCGGCTGGATCGTGGAGGTCTTCCGCGCCATCCCGCTGCTGCTGCTGATCTTCTTCATCTGGTTCCTGGCACCCGAGCTCTTCGGCGGCGGCGACTACGGCCTGCTGGCCGTGGTGATCGGTCTAACGCTGTACAACGGCTCGGTGCTGGCCGAGGTCGTGCGCGCCGGCGTGCTGGCCGTGCCCAAGGGGCAGGCGGAGGCGGCCTACGCCATCGGCCTGCGCAAGAGCGGCGTGATGCGCCTGATCCTGCTGCCGCAGGCGCTGACCGCGATGATGCCCGCGGTCGTCAGCCAGCTCGTCGTCCTGCTCAAGGACACCGCGCTGGGCTACATCATCACCTATGTCGATCTGCTCAACATGGGCTTCAAGATCCTGCCCTCGGTGCACTTCGGCACGAAGCTGGTCGCGGCCATCTTCATCGGCGTCTTCTACATCGGGCTCAACATGCTGCTCAGCTGGTTCGCCAACTGGCTGGAGAAGCGCAGCCGGCGCAGCCGCAAGACCGCGGCCAAGCCGGTCTCCCTGGCCGAGGAGATGGGCTGAGCCGTCCGTCGTGAGGGGTGGTTACGCGAGACCACCCCTCACGTGCGGCCGTTTTCCGGCAGGATGCGGCTATGCCGTGGCCATCCCCCATCACCACCACCGACGTCGCGCGCGCGGGTCTGCGGCTGGGCTGGCCCAGCGCCCAGTCCGGCCAGGTGTGGTGGACCGAGGACCGCCCCGACGAGGGCGGCCGCACGACGATCATGCACAGGGCCGCCGACGGCACCCGCCGCGAGCTGCTGCCCGCCCCGTGGAACGCGCGCACCCGCGTCCACGAGTACGGCGGGCGTCCCTACGCCGTCACCCCCGACGCGAAGATCGTCTTCACCCATCACGCCGACCAGCGCATCTACCTCCTCGACGGCGCCGGCCCACGGCCGCTCACCCCCGCCGACGACGCCCGCTACGCCGACATGCTCGTCCGCGACGACCAGATCTGGTGCGTGCGCGAACGCCACAGCGGCGACGGCAAGGTCGTGCGTGACATCGTCTCCGTCCCCTTAAGCGGTGGCGCCCCGGTCGAATGGGTCACCGGCTCCGACTTCTTCGCCTCCCCCGCCCTCTCCCCCGACGGCCGCCACCTCGCCTACATCTGCTGGAACCATCCGCGCATGCCCTGGAACGGCACCGAGCTGCGCGTGCTCCGCCTCGAGGACCGCGTCTCCTGGACGGTCAAGGGCAGCCAGTCGGAATCCGTCCTCGCCCCGCAGTGGAAGGACGACCAGCACCTCTACCTGGTCTCCGACTGGTCCGGCTGGTGGAACCTGTACCAGATCAGCATGTACGGCACCTCCTCACAGGCGTTGTTCCCCGCCGAGGAGGAGTTCGCCTGGCCGCTGTGGATGCTGGGCGGCCGGCCGTACCTGGTCCTCGGCGACGGGCGGCTGGCCGTCGTGCACGGCCGCGGCAACCTGCGCCTGGCCGTGCTCGACCCCGGCAGCGGCGAGCTCGCCGATCTCGACGTCCCCTACGACGGCTGGGAGCCCAAGCTCGCCGCCGACGGCCCTTCTCTGGTCGGCCTCGGGTACGGCGGCGCCGTCCCGCGCTCGGTGGTCCGGGTCGACACCGTCACCGGCCGGGTGGAGGCGCTGCGCCGCGGCATCGACGAACTGCCGGACGTCGCGTACCTGCCCACGCCGCGAGCCGTGGAGTTCCAGGGCCGGTTCGGGCGGCACGTGCACGCCTTCCTGTACCCGGCGGCCAACCCCGCGGTCCGGCACGAGGGGGCGACGCCGTACGTGGTGTTCGTGCACGGCGGCCCCACCGGCCACGCGCAGTCGGAGCTCGACCTCGAGAAGGCGTTCTTCACCTCGCGCGGCATCGGCGTGCTCGACGTCAACTACGGCGGCTCCAGCGCGTACGGCCGCGCCTACCGCGACCGGCTGAAGGGCCAGTGGGGCATCGTCGACGTCGAGGACACCGTGGCCGCCGCCGAATGGCTGGCCGCCGAGGGCCTGGCCGACCCCGCCCGGATCGCGGTACGCGGCGGCAGCGCGGGCGGCTGGACGGTCATGGCGGCCTGCTGCCGCTCCGACGTGTTCGCCGGCGGCGTCTCCTACTACGGCGTCAGCGCGCTGGCCCCGCTCATCGAGCACACCCACGACTTCGAATCACGCTACATGGACTGGCTCGTCGGCTCGGACGAGTCCGTCTATCCCACGCGTGAGCCCCTCGCCTTGGTGGGCGGGGTGTCGTGCCCGATGCTGCTGCTGCAGGGGCTCGAGGATCCGATCGTGCCGCCGGAGCAGTCGAGCGCGTTCGCCGACGCGTTGTCGGAGCGTGGCGTCCCGTGCACGTATCTGGCGTTCGAGGGCGAATCCCATGGCTTCCGGCGGGCCGAGACGCGCACCGCCGCCCTGGCCGCCGAGCTCGCCTTCTACCAGCAGATCTTCGCCTAGCCACCCCGGATCGTGCGCGGCGGGCGTCCTCCGACGCGCCGGATCACGTCGGTGACACGGTAGAGCGGGTGGTCGCCGGAGCCGATGAAGCGGAAGATCGCCCACAGGTGACTGAGGTGCTCGACCGCGTACGGGTCCCGGTAGCGCTCGTGGGCCCGTTCCTCCCACACGTCCGGGGCCACGTCCACGTACTCCTTGCCCAGCGCCGCGGCCGCCTCCCCGATCGTCGCCATCTGCCCCGTGAGCGGGACCACCGCCTCGACCGGGCCCTCCTCGTCCAGGAGCCCGGCCGCCACCCGCGCCACGTCCTCGGCGGCGATGAGCGGGATCCGGGTCTCCGGCGGTCCCAGCGGGAGGGCGAGCTCGCGCTCGTCCGCGGCCACCCGGAGGTTCTCGAAGAAGACCGCCGCCCGCAGGTGCACCGCGCCGACTCCGGCCCAGTCGAAGACCTGCTCCGACAGCCAGTGGCGGCGCATGCGCGGCGTGCCTGCCACCGGGGAGGCGTCCAGCTGCGACACCTCCACCACGCGGGCCACGCCCGCCTCCTTCGCCGCCGCCGCGAACGCCGCCGTCGCCTCCAGAAGGCCCGCGGTGACCGGGTAGGTGAAGTACGCCCGCGTGATGCCGGCCAGGGCCGGCCGTACCTGGGTGATCTCGCGCAGGTCGCCGGTCACGACCTCGGCGCCCAGCTTCGTGAGCTCCTGCGCGCGGTGGTCGTCGGCGCGGACGAAGGCCCGCACCCGGTGTCCGCGCTCCAGCAGCAGTTCGGTGACCAGCCTGCCGGTGGCCCCCTGGGCGCCGCCCGCGGCGCCGGTTACCAGGATCATCGTCGAGTCCTTCGTCTCAGGAGGTGGGGAGGGTGAGGGTGAACAGGCCGAGGCGCTCCAGGTCACGCAGGAACGGCTCGGCCGCGAACGCCTCGGCCGGGCCGTACACGCCCGGGCCGGGGCCGCCGCCGCCGGCTTCGGCATCCACGAGCCGGACCGCGGCCTCCACCGAGGCCAGCGCGCTCTCCCGCCACAGGTCGTGCCCGGCGGCCTGCCCGGCGCGGTTGCCGTCGGCGGTGACCACCTGGACCGCCACGGTGAACCTCGACCCGGCGCGGGTGGCGGCGTCGACGTGTTCGCTGGTGAACGCGCGCTCGTCGGTGAACGTGTCCGCGGTGAGCTGCGCCTCCACCCGCCCGGCCCGGACATGCCGGGGGATGGTCACCACGTCGGAGGACGGAATGGGCGCGATCATCGTGCGCGGCCCCAGCGGCGGCGGAAACGGGTAGACGGCGTTGCGCGGCTCGAGGTCCCCGACGTGGAAGGCGCCGCCGGTGTAGGTGATGCGCCGGGTGTCGGCGAACAGCAGCTCGGCGGTGCTCTTGGCACCGGCGGTCAGCATCCAGTCGCTGACCGCGTAGGCCACGGTCACCCGCTCGATGCCGCTCATGCCCGCGGCCACGGCGCCCGCGAGCAGGTCGCCGAGCCCGCCGTAGAAGCTCATCGCGGTGACCATGGTGATGCCCGCCGCCCGGGCACGCGGTCCCATCTCGTCGAACATCCAGGCGGTGTGATGCTGCTCCAGCGCATGATCGACGTAGTGGCACCCGCCGTCGGCGGCGGCCCGCGCGACCTGCCGTCCGGTGTGCGTGAACGGCCCGGCACAGTGCACCAGCACGCCCGCCTCACCGGCCAGTTCCCGCAGCCCCCGCTCGTCGTCGAGGGCGACCTGCCGCACCTGCGCGCCACCGAGTTCATCGGCCAGCGCCTTCAACTTTCCTCCATCGCGACCGGCCAGGACGACCTCCCGGCCGCGCGCCGCGAGCTCCCGGGCAACCAGCCGCCCGGTGTGCCCGCTTGCCCCATAAATGGCGATGTTCGTACGAGGGGACACGGCCCACCTCCATGTTTCATACTGTCGGTATGTAACTGTGGTTCGAAGTTACGTACCGCGAGTATGTAAGTCAATGGGGAGCACGAGAATGACGCCGCGCCGCACACAGGCGGAGCGCTCGGACACGACCACGTCGCAGCTGATCGGCGCGGCGCGGACACTGTTCGGCGCGTACGGCTACGCCGCCACGTCCATCGACGCCGTCGCCGCCACCGCCGGCGTCACCAAAGGCGCCGCCTACCACCACTTCGACGGGAAACCCGGGCTGTTCCGCGCCGCGTTCACCCGCGAGCAGGAGGAGATCGCCGGCCGCCTCGAACAGGTCGCCGCCACCACCCCCGACCCCTGGGCCGCGCTGCGCCTCGGCTGCCGTACCTTCCTGGAGCGCTGCCTGGATCCCGGATTCCGGCGGATCGTGCTGCTGGACGCACCCTCGGTCCTGGGGTGGGCGGAGGTCAGGGAGATCCAGTACGCCCACACGCTCCGCGTCCTCCTCACCGGCCTCCGGGCGGCCATCGGGGTTCCGGAGGAGGATGAGCCGGGAGTGGATGCGACGGCGATCCGGGCCCAGCTGATGTTCGGGGCCCTGTGCGAGGCGGGCATGCTCCTGGCCCGGTCCCCGGATCCGGCCGCCGCCCTGCCGGCCCTGGCCATGGAGGCCGAGCGGCTGCTCACCGCGTTCCGGACCGGGTAGCCCTTTGGTTCCGGTTCCCGCGGCGGCGGCTCCGCCGTACAGGGGAGTGAGGTTCTAGCGGGCGAACTCCGTGGCGCGGGATTCGCGGACGACGGTGATGCGGATCTGGCCCGGGTAGGTGAGCTCCTCCTCGACCTGCTTGGCCACGTCGCGGGCGATCACCTGGGCCTGGATGTCGTCGATGGCGTCCGGCTTCACCATGACGCGGATCTCGCGGCCGGCCTGCATGGCGAAGACCTTGTCCACGCCGTCGTACGACTGGGCGATCTCCTCCAGGCGCTCCAGCCGCTTGACGTACGCCTCCAGGGATTCGCGGCGGGCGCCGGGGCGGCTGCCGGAGATGGCGTCGGCAGCCTGCGTGAGCACGGCCTCGACCGTGCGGACCTCGACCTCGTTGTGGTGGGCCTCGATGGCGTGGACCACGTCCTCGGACTCGCCGTAGCGGCGGGCGATCTCCGCGCCGATCAGCGCGTGGGAGCCCTCCACCTCGTGGGTCAGCGCCTTGCCGATGTCGTGGAGCAGGGCGCAGCGCTTCATCAGCGTCTGGTCCATCTTCAGCTCGGCCGCCATGATGCCCGCGATGTGGGCGGATTCGATCAGGTGCTTGAGCACGTTCTGCCCGTAGGAGGTGCGGTAGCGGAGCTGCCCGAGGAGCAGGGTCAGCTCGGGGTGCATGTCGGTGATGCCCAGCTCGACCAGGGCGTCCTCGCCGGCCCGGGCACACAGGTCCGCCACCTCCTGGCGGCTACGGTCGTGGGCCTCCTCGATGCGCTGGGGATGGATGCGGCCGTCCAGGACGAGTTTCTCCAGCGTCAGCCTCGCCGTCTCCCTGCGCACGGGGTCAAAACACGACAGGAGCACCGCCTCCGGGGTGTCGTCGATGATGAGGTTCACACCCGTCGTCGACTCGAACGCCCGGATGTTGCGGCCCTCGCGCCCGATGATGCGGCCCTTCATCTCATCGCCCGGCAGATGCAGCACACTGACGACCGACTCCGCCGTCTGCTCGGCCGCCACCCGCTGCACGGCCAGCGTCACGATCTTGGTAGCCCGCTTCTCGCCCTCCTTGCGGGCATCAC
Source organism: Nonomuraea typhae (assembly GCF_009760925.1). GTDB lineage: Bacteria > Actinomycetota > Actinomycetes > Streptosporangiales > Streptosporangiaceae > Nonomuraea > Nonomuraea typhae. The sequence goes on along the minus strand of NZ_VRLV01000004.1, from coordinate 190,093 downwards.
CCTCGATCTCCCGGATGATCAGCGCCGCCTCGCGCTTGGCCTGGTTCTCGATCTCCTTGACCAGCTCCGCCTTGGCCTGATCCGCCGTCAGACCGGACACCCGCTCCAGGATGGCCCGCCGCTCGTCCTCGACCTGCAGCAGCTCCTCCCGGCGACCGGCCAGCTCCGTCTCGGTCTCGGCCAGCTTCCTGTCGCGTTCGCTCTGGCGGCGCGCCTCCTCGTCCAGCCGCTGCTCCCGCTCGGCCAGCCTGCCCTCCCGGCGTTCGAGATCGGCGCGGAGCTCCTTCACCTCGGACTTGAGGACGCGGCTCTGCTCCTCGACCTCCTGCCGCAGCTGCGCCGCACCCGCCGCCGCATGCTCAGATCTGCGCAGAATCTCCTGGGCGTCGGCCTCGGCCTTGTGCCGGATCGCCTCCGCATTCTGCCGGATCTCGCCCGCCTCCTGCCGCGCCTGCTCCAGCTCACCGTGCACGGCGGCCAACTGCTCGGGGGACGGCTTCGCCGTACGCGCGACCTGACCCGACGTGCGCCGCAGGACGATCACCAATGTGGCGATGGTCACGAACACCAAGAGGAGCACGGCCACCAACAGCACCACAACCAGCGGCTCCATGTGCTCCCCGCCCTCCTCGCGTCACAAGATTTCCAAACGCGGCCTGAAAAACGGGAGGGGTCACGTGCGCTGCACGGATAGAGCGATCGGCGTAGGTACCGATATCACGCCAAGACCGACCGGGCGTCGGCTCACCCAGCCGACACCTCGCCTGTCTCGGTCACACGAGCTCGTTCGTACGTCGTTCACCGGTATGGCAATCCGCGCTGCGCGGAGTAACTCCTCACTGCCGTCGAGGTTATGCGTCGAACAAGTCACGAGCAAGCATGGGTTTGCTCACGGTCAGGCGTCGCGTAGCAACTCCTACCCCAGGTCAAGGGCAATTTGCCCCCTCGTGGCGGAGCGTGCCGGGCGGTGCCGGATCGGGCGCGTTCTACCGAGATTTCTACCGCCAAAGAGTCCCTAAGGTGCACATACCGGACACGCGACAGCGTGCAATGAGGGGCTGGCAATGGCATACGTGAAGACCAACCGTGGCAAGCGAGGCACTGACCGTTACACCGGAATGTACCGCGAGCCTAAGGGCGAGTGGGTCACAGAAGTGGTCGAGCGAGGCAACGGGACCACCGAGAAGATCAAAAGACTGGTCCACCGGTACAAGAGCGCCGGCACCTTCGACTCCTACGACCGAGCACTGGAGGTCGCCAGGCAGATGGAGGAGGCCGCGGACTCGCTCATGGGCACCGATCCCAAGTTCCGGGCCACGGTGACGCTGGAAGAGTTCATTCCGATCTTCCTTGAGCAGCACCGAGTGACTCCGAACACCAAGCTCCAGTACCGGGCGGTGCTGTTCCGGCACGTGGTTCCGCTGATCGGGGACTTCCGGGTGGCGGAACTGCGGCGCGAGAACATCCGAAGGCTCCTTCTGAAGCTGGAGGAGGACGGCGCTCCGGCTTCCTCGATGAAGGTGGTGCGTTCCGCGCTGTCGGCGTTGATGAAGATGGCCCGGAACGACGGCTACCGGGACGACAATCCGGTGGAAGGTCAGGTGACACCCTCCTTCCAGCGAGCTCCGCAGCACGCCTGGGACATGGCGATGTTCAACGCCTTCCTGCCGCACCTTCCCAACCGCCCGGCCAAGACCTACGCGATGACCCAGGCGTCTGTGGGGGCCAGGTTCGGCGAGATGGCCGCGCTGCGAGTGTCCGATGTCAACTTCGTGCGGGCGCGGCTCGCGATCAACAAGCGGGTGGTGAAGCTCTCCCGGCTGCTGCCGGAGTACCCCTATCGCCTGATCGAGATGCCCGGGACCAAGACCGGCAAGGACCGTGAGGTCGACCTGGGCAACGAGATCCTGCGGGTGCTGCGCTCCTACATCGATGACTACGGCCTGTCGGGCGACGATCTTCTGTTCCCGGCCTACCTGGTGACCCCGAAGGACGAGAGCCCTCGTCCAACCGTTGAGGAGTTGACGGCGGCCTGTGAGGCGCTGGGCCCCATCGTGTCGCCCAAGACGGGGCGGCTCTTTGAGCACGGCCACTACAACAACTACTACACCGGCAGGTGCAAGGGGCCGTGGTGCACGGCCTCGGCCAACGAGTACTCCCGCAAGCAGCGGCGCAGGCGCAACGGAATGCCCGAGGAGGACTCAGAACAGCCGCAGAGGGCCGAATCGCCGTACCTGGACCCCGATGGGTGGGGGAAGATCTTTGAGGCCGCAGCGGTCGCTGGGGGGCTTGCGCCGATTCCGATGAAGAACCTGCGCCACACGCACGCCATCGCCTTGCTGGACGCAGGGGTCAGCGGTATCTACATCGCCAAGCGCCTGGGGCACACGCGCGAGGTACTGATGGAGCACTACATCGTCGAGCGGCCGGGGGTCCACTTCATCAACCCGGACGTGCTCGACAGCATCGGCATCGAGTTCGACTTCGCCAGCTAGACGCGAAGGAGCCCGCGGCCGTTAAGATCGGCTGCGGGCTCCCGGCCTCCTACGGGAGGGCTTAGGCGTAATGTTCGCAGGGCCTTCAAATCGTGGACCTCTAGGCTGGGTGGCGTTCGCGCCCTCGTCTGATGATGGTTCGTGCGGCCATCCACTTCTTCAGGTCCGGGACAGAGAAGCGCGTGGTCCGGCGGCCGAGCTTGATGTGTGGCAGGCCGCCCTTCTCTACCTGGTCGTAGATCCATTCCTTCTCGACGCCCCATAGTTCGCAGAGCATCTCGGCGTCGATCAGGGCGATGTCGGCGAACTGGTCGCGTGGGCTGGTGAGGCCCTGGTTGGTGTGTTTGGTGGTCACCCGACCAGCGCACCATGGGTATCAACTCCCCAGTCAATATGGCGAAAGTCACACTACACGTGCAACTTTCAGAGATATTCCTGTGGACTTGGTGATCACACGTTCATATGCTGACCGCACCACCACCAACCAGGGCCTCACCAGCCCATGAAGGACACCTCATGGCTACCGCCACCCTTCGTCGCGGGATGGGCTCCGTCCTGCGTCCCGCCTTCTGCAAGCACGGCGAGAAGTCCCGCTGCAAGTGCCCGCGGGTTGCTCGCTGGCGCGACATCGAGGGCAAGCAGCGTGAGCTCACGTTCAGCACCCACACCGAGGCCCTGGACCACCTCTGCGCGCAGTACGAGCTCAAGCGCAAGATCCGTCAGGGCATGCGTCCCAAGGGGGCCGCTCCCCTGCTGTCCATGTTCGCTTCCTCCTGGCTGGAGCAGCGGTCCTCGCTGTCAGCGAGCACTATCCGTAAGTACGACTCCGCGCTGACCAACCATGTGCTGCCGTACCTCGGACAGATGTCGGTGGCCGAGGTCGACTTCGACGGCGTGAACCAGTTCATTCAGGAGCTGAAGAAGTCTGGAGCGGAGCCGGGGCTGATCCAGACGTGTGTGGTCAACCTTCTGGGTCCTATCTTCGAGCTGGCCATTCGGTTGAAGTGGCGGGATGACAACCCAGCCAGAGGCCACGAGCTGGCCAAGGTGAAGGTGGGCAAGCGCATCCTCCCGCGTGTGGATGAGGTTGGGGCCCTGGCGGATGCCATCGGTCCCCGCTACCGGTTGGCTATCTGGCTGATGGCCGGATGCGGTCTACGTCAAGGCGAGGCACTGGGCGCGCGTGCCGGGCTGCTGCGTGGAACGGACACCATCTACATCGACGAGCAGTGGCTGGACCACGGTGCGGGGTATGGGCCGCTGAAGCACAAGGACGTCGGCGAGGGCAGGATCATCCCGTTGCCGCGGGACGTTCTTCGGGAGTACCAGGAGCACGTGGCGCGGTACGGCATCGCTGATGGCCAGCCGCTGTTCCCCTCCCCTGTCAAGGCGGGCCAGCCGGTGAGCCACTCGGCGTTCTCGGCCGCCTTCGCCCGTGCGCGGAGGAAGGTTGGCCTGCGGCCGGAGATCAAGCAGCACAACCTGAGGCACTTTTTCGCCACGCATGCGATCGAGAACGGTGCGGACATCACGCATGTCAGCAAGTGGTTGGGGCACGACTCGATTGAGACGACCTATCGGATTTACGCGGACCTGCTCCGGCAGTCGTTCACGCGAGGTGCGGCAGCCATGGATGTTGCGCTGGCTGCGGCCTAGAACGGCCGAAGGCCCCGAACAAGGGTTCGGGGCCTTCGACGTTCAGCGTCCGCGTTGCCTTCGACGGCGTTTGCGGGGAGGTCTCACCTCCCCCGACTGCTGCTCGCGGACTGATTCGCCCAGCGACCCGATGTCACTGGCCTGGACGTCGATTTGCTTCGAGTCCGCGCTTGGCGTCTCGATGCTGTTTCCTTCTTGTGTGCGTGGGTTCTCCCAGCGGATAGACAGGATTCCCAGGAAGCGGATGTGACCGTTCTGAACCTGGTTACGGCAGGCCAGCCAGAAAAGGCTGATCACTCCCAAGACCGCAATCACCAGGGCCAGAAGGCTGAAGACGCCTCCTTGACCAACCGCCGAGAGGATTCTCTCGGCGTTGGCCATCATGGGTTACCTAGGCCGTCCGCACACTCGTGGAGTTAGGAGTCATGCGCTCCTCCCCTCTTCTCGTAGTCGCCTTCGATTACCTATCCTGACCCGTCCTCGGCAGAGCGCCTGCTGGGTCCAGCGAGAATCTATGTCTGCCCAACAGCAGCAGTCATGTCCCGTCGTCGTCTTGGGGAGACACCGGGCGTCCCCTGGGTGTCGTTGTCGCGATGCGCCCAGGGCCCAACAGCCGCCAACGCGGCTGTTTGCATCAAGCATCGGCTGTCGAACAGGTGATCGCAACTTGTGCGCATGGGTGATCTCGCTATTGAGGGCGGTTCTGTAGGTCGTCCAGGAGACCGAGCATGCTCTGGAGTCCACGGCGGGCTTCGTCGAGTCGGTGTGGGGCGCTGTCCTTGCGGTAGTCCTCTAGTTCGCGCCAGACGCCTGCGAGGCAGACGTCGCCCCAGGAGAGCGCGTCGGGGACGGGAAGGCGGGCCAGGCGCTTGCGGGCCAGGTCGCGCGAGGCGTCGTGTTGCTTGAGGCGGCGGAGTCTCACTGTCCGGGTCTCCTGATCATGGTGTTGCTGATCTCGTAGTCCTTGTTGCGCCCCTTGTTGGGGGTGTAGCCGTGGCGTCGGTAGAAGCGGTCGAGGCCGGATTTGGTGCCGCCGTAGTCGGTTCTGGGAGTGAGGGACACTGTCCAGCCGTGGGCGTCGGCCGCGGCGTGAAGGTCGCGCAGGATGGCGCTGCCGTGGCCTTGGCCGCGTGCTTCCTTGGGCAGGACGATGCGGTCGAGGCTGACGTTGGCGCTCCCGTCGGTGAGGGGGCGTCCGGACAGGTTGATCTGGGCCTGGGGGTAACGGTCGCGGAGCTCGTGCTGGATGCGGTCGAGGTGTTCGGGCAGGAACTGGTGGGGGCTGAGGGTCATGCCATCAGCCCCAGCATGTCGAGCAGGGCGAACTCGTCGTCGATGTTGAGCGCCGCCTCGGCCACGATGGTGCGGACACTGTCTTCGCGGGCGCGCTGGTGGTCAGCTTCAGTGGGCAAGGCGCACCTCCCACAGGAGGCGCTCGGTGCGGTCGACACCGTGGTCGGCGCGGTTGCGGGTGGCACAGTTCCAGCCGGGACGGGCGGCCCGGGTGCAGGTGTGGGTCCAGCCCGCTCCCCTGAGGCTGGCGCCGCTTTCGGTGGCGTGGGTGTAGGTGATGAGGCGCTGGTAGCCCATCTCGGTGGCGATGCGTCGGACGGCGCCGTAGAGCTTGGAGTTGGCGTTGCGCGTGCCGAGGGTGCAGGTGCGGGTGACCTCGAGGGTCAGGCCGTCGTCGTAGTGGCGTGCGACGGGTCGGCCGGCGATGGCGACGCCGATGAGGGTGTTGGTGGTGTCGGCCAGGCCGATGCTGAATCGGTGGCCTACGGGTGCCTTGTGGTGGCGGTGGTGCTGGGTGACGAAGTTTTTGGCCTGGGCGAGGGTCACCGGCACGATGTGGAGGTCACTCGGCATCAGCCTGGGGCCTCTCGCTGTCGGGGTCCGCGGTGATGCGGTTGGGCCGTTGGAAGCGGTCGAGGAGGGTGCCGTCGTCGCTGAGGGCGTGCTCCATGTGGGCCTGGAGGGCGCGGAGCATGGCACTGTCCTCGTCGGGCTCGGTGCCGGTCCAGATGCCGATGGCGAGCGCTCGGGTGGTGAGGGGCAGGCGGAGGATGGCGCAGCGGCCGACGCGGAAAGGGAAGTCGACTTCCTGGGTGGGGGCCAGTTCGATGATCGGCCCGATTTTATTCATTCTCAGGAATTGGAAGTAGAGTTTCCCGAGTTCATAGGTCTTGAACACGCTGGAAACGTTATTGAGAATGGTTTCGAGGGTTGTAATTTCTGGCGGCTAGTTGCTTTGTTAGCGGTTGCCGGTGGGCATGTCGAGGTCTGGTTCTGGCGCGTATGGATAGAAGTTCAGCACGCGGTTGATGTAGCGTCCCGGCGATTTGGCTCGGCGGAAATTTCGCCAGATGTTCGGGGTGACGTTGTAGTAGCCGTAGACGCTGCCGTTTCTGAAGCGGATGTAGAGGGTGCTGATCGACTTTGCGTATCCGGCGGCCAGGGTGCGCGGGCGAGGCGGGTTGATGCTTGGGGTGGGCTGGTAGGCGAACAGGTAGACGTCGTTGCCGCGGGCGGCCATTTCTCGGGCCCACCACTCCATGGGGTCCATGTGGAGGGCGCGGTCGTCGGTGTCGTCGGCCTGGGTGAAGTCGAGGGCGAGCTGTTCGTACCCGTTGCCGGCGGGGGTGGGAGGTTGCTTGGGGCCGAGGACGAGGTCGGCCCAGCGGTCCAGGCGCGAGGGCTGTTGGCGCAGGGAGGCGACCGACGGGATGGCTGGCCGGTTGCGGGGCTTGGGGGCGGGGATGGCGACCGGCCGGGGCCCGGGAAGGTCGAGGCGGGGAACGGGGGTTCGTCTGCGGGCCACTGTCTAGGCGCCCTTCTCTGCGAGGGTGCGGCATCGGTCGGCGGTGACCTTGAGGTCGGCCAGAACCTCGCTCATGTCGTCGAGGGCGGCCAGGAGGGCGCGCCGCGCGGTGGCTACGGGGCCGCTGTGGTCCCTTTCGGTGTCCCTGGCCATGGGGTCACGCCTTCGGGTTCTTGGCGTCCGCCAGGGCGGTGACCACGTCCTCCAGTACGGCGACGACGTCTTCGAGGACTGCTGAGTTCTGCTTGGCCGACTCGACCATGGACTGGGCGACGGGGACGACCTGCTCGATGACGCCGTTGAGGCGGGCGTTCTCGTCGACGACGCGCCGGTATGCCTTTCCTGGCACGACGACTTCCTGAGTGAATATAAGGAAGACGAATGCTGCGAGAGGGCCGAGGAACCACGGATTTGAAAGGAAATCCGCTGCTGGGGTGATGGCCTCAGCGAGCATGGAAGGCAAAACGGTACCGCCGATCAGTCGTGCTTGTGACGTCTGATTCGACGGTACCGTCGCGTGTTTCTTCGGTTATATCGGCGAGTTGTGCCAGGTGGTGTTATCGGCGTTTTCCGTGCCCGGGGAGGCCGCCGGATACGGTTCTGACACTGTGTCTGGTGCCGATGGCCGGGGGCGGCTCGGGGGTGTGTTTCAGCCAGCGGGATTCGGCCTGGGCGCGCTTCTCGGCGGATCGGAGGTCGCGCTCCGTCCGGCTGGTGTTCTTGCCTTCGGCCTTGAGGCTGGCCAGGCGCTTGCTGAGGTGCTCGCGTGTCTCGACGGGGCTGAGCATCTGGATCAGCGGTGTGGGGCGGCGTGGCGGCCGGGTGGGGCCGCCTGGGCGTCGACCGGCCATGCGTCAGGCGCTGGTGATGATGGCGGCGATGTCGTCGTAGGACAGTTCCTGGAACCCGTCTGGCTTGAGGATCTTGCCGTCGCTGCGGCGCTTGATCTGGCCGGTTTCGGGGTCGAGCTTTCGCATGTTGTTGTCGTGGACGAGCTCCATCACCCGGTCCAGGGGGATGTCGAGCAGGTCTGCTGTGCCGTAGACGACGTAGAGGAGGTCGGCGAGCTCTTTGGCCAGGTGGGGGAGGCTGCCGTGGCCGTTGAAGTGGTTGATGAGCTCCGCGCGGACTTCGTTGTACTCCTCGGCGATGAGGCGCATGCGCAGTTCGACGAGGTCTGCGCGGTCGTAGTCGTAGTCGAGCTCGACGAATCGTTTGGTCTCGGTGATCTCGTGCCATTCGGCAAGGAAGCGCATGGGGTCGTAGTAGCGGATGACGACATGGGCCTTGCCGGTTTCGTCGTGCTGTCGGCTGATCTGGAAGGTGGGGCCGGTCTGGGGTCGACGGGTGAGGGTGAAGGTGACGGTTCCGTCGCCGTTGTCGATCGGGCTGTGGGCGTAGGGGTCTGCGTGCCGGAGGGAGTGCGAGAGGTTGGCGGTGGTGTCGCTGGTGGGCACGTTGGTGTTCCTTCGGTTGGTGGTAGTGGTGGATTGCAGCCGGTGGTGAGGCGGCCGTTGTTAGCGGTGCGGGTCGGCGATGGTGGCGCCGAGGTTGATGAGCAAGCGCATGTGGCTGTGGAGTTCGTGCCAGTCGCTGCGCTGTTGGTAGCCGTGGCCCAGGACCAGGGCGGTCCGTTGGGGGTCGTGGCCGTACATGTCGCGCAGGCCGAAAACGTAGCGGACGCGTCGTCCTTGGTGGCGCAGCTTGTTGACGATGTCGCGGGCGGCGACGGAGTTGGCGGCCAGGACGAGGTAGGTGTGCGGGTCAGTCATACAGGCCGTCGGCGAGCCAGATCTTGTACTCGCTGGTGACGTCGCCCTTGCGGGAGTCGATGAACATCAGGCGTTGGCTGGGGCGGCCCATGGCGGCCAGTTGTTCCTGGGCGTAGGTGTTGAAGCTCTCGGGGCTGCCACAGCCGCGGGCGATGGTGCCGTTGAGGGTGACTTCGACGAGTTGGTGCCAGTGGCCGAAGGCGACGTCGTTGAAGGTTTCGGGGATGGCGCCGGATTTCCAGCCCCAGACCTTCTTGCCCAGGCCGTAGAAGGGGAAGCCGGCGAATCCGCCGCGGATCTGGTCTCCGTGGAAGAGCAGGCAGGCGTACTGGTCGCCGATGCGGTCGATGGCGTACCAGGAGCTTTCGCCATGGCCGTCGGGGATGGTGAAGGTGATGCGGGGCTCGTGCTCAAACATGGCCTCGACGATGCGGTAGAGCATGCGGTCGGCGTTGGTTTCGGGGTTGAAGCGGGAGCGTCGACCGCCGGACAGGACGCCGTGGTTTCCGACGACGGCGGTGACGTGGACGCGGTCGAAGGTGGCGAGCATGCGTCGTAGGAAGGTGCCGAGGATGCGGGGGCCGTCGACGACGGTCTGGCGGTAGAGGCTGGAGTCGATGGTGTGGGGCTGGTGGCCGAAGATCAGTTCGCCTTCGACGATGTCGCCGAGGATCCAGACGCGCAGTTCGTTGACGGGGTGTCCGGCGCGCTGGATGTCGGTGATGCGCAGGAGCTTGTCGGCGTAGAGGTTGATGCGCTCTTCGCAGACGGCGGAGTTGTAGGTGGGGGTGACCTTGCCGAGTTGCCAGTCAGCGAGCATGGCGACGGCGACTTCTTCGCGGCCCGGCCCGGCTGGCGCGGTGGGTGCGGGGACGGGGTCGAGGTTGAGGCCGGTTGCGGCGTCGCGGGCGGCCTGGAAGACGGCTTCGACGAGTTCGGCTTTGGATGCCTTGGCCTTGGCCAGGCGGTTCATGAGGTTGAGGTTGGCCCGGCGTAGGTCCTTGATGCGGTCTTCGTCGGTGAGCTCGAGCTCGCCGTCAGTGGCAGGACTGTTGTGGGACGCCGTGGTGTCGGTGGTCTGGGTGGTGGTGGGGATGTCCAGGGTGCGGCGGGCGCGACGGACGCTGGATTCGGTGGTGGTGACGCCGAGTTGGGTGATTCGGTGGGCGGCCTGGACGTGGGTGTAGGTGGTGTCGTGGAGGATGGTCGCGACGTCTGATCGACTCGCAGATATTTCGTAAAGCCCCATACACGCTCTCGCTTTCACTCAAGGGGAGTGCGAGGGACGCTATAGGGACGGGCTCTGTCGCATCAACTCTGGCGCAGGGTAGTTGATACGTAAGAACAGGGCCGGGGATGCACGAAAACCCCCGTAGGTCGTACCTACGAGGGTGACGTCAGGATGTGGATCAGTGGCGGCTGAGCTTTTTGAGCCCTGGGCCGCCCTTCTATCTGGTCGCCTCCTGGTCGATGCGCTCCTTGTAGTAGCGCAGGTCGGCCGGGGGGATACGGCCGGCCTCCTTGGTGGTGATAGGAAGCTCAGGGTCGTCTTGCTTCCAGCCCAGCAGGGCGGCGCGGACTTCCTCGGCTGTGGCGCCGGTGAGGGTCTTGGCGTCCGTCCTAGCCAGGCCGCGTCGGGGACGGGTTGCGCCCGAGCTGGCGACCAGGGCTCTGCCTACGGCGCGCTTGCGAGAGAGGGCGGTCAGGTCGACGAACTGGTTGGCCAGTTCGACCAGCTCGGCGGCGCATTCGGCGCACAGGTGGCCCGAGCCTGCCTGGTTGCCGATGACGACGTTGGTCTCCTGCTGGGTATCGAGTGGCTTCTGGCACAGGACAACCTTCCCATTGTCATCCACACCACGTTTCCTGTCGCAGACGGCTTGGATCGCCATCGCTATCTCCTTGTTCGGTCTCGCGGGTGACTTCAAGCGTTCATGGAGGGGCTAGAACGCCTCAAGCCCGAGGCCCGACAGCGGCGGAGCTGTCGGGACTCAGGCTTGAGATTAGCAACTTATATTGTTGGATGCTACCGAAGCACATAGGTTACACATATAACGAAAGCTGTATCACAGGTTCAGCTTTCGATCCTACTAGGGGGTTCGCCGTCGACTTCGGGATCGTCGTCTGCGTCCCAGAACGCCTTCAACCCCAAAGGGGTAGGGAAGTAGTGCGCCCGCCCGTCAGGCCCCAGACGGATCTCGACCAGCCCTTGCCGCGCCAAGTCAATCAAGTCTGCTTCGACATCCGCAATGGTGGGGATGGCTTGCGGCTGGGCGATCCCGGTCACATCGGGCAGGGCATAGCGGGTCATCTTCACCCATCATTCGTCATATCTCGTGGAGGCACCCGGTCAGCACACCCGGGGAGGCCAACTCTAGCGCGTTTAGCACACTAGTTCGACTTCTGGATGGCCATTATCGCAGGCAATGCTATGTCTCGGGTGTGACACTTAGCGATGCACGGCGGATCCGGCGATGATTGGCGGATCTTGTGATAGCGCCGACATCTTGGTTGCGGTCGGCTGCTACAGGCGTGGTCGGCGGCGGCCTTCTGGCTGCGGATCTTGGGCTCGCCTCAGATAGGCCCCTCCCCATGGGCCTATCGGCGTAGCGATGCCGTCCCGCCACAGGCCACGTAACAACTGCGACAGCTTAACAACCGCTCCGGCTTTACGAGAATTGGTTTGAGTTGGTAGCGTCGCCGCACCACCAAACCAACCACCAAAGGACCCACCCATGCTTGTGGTCATCGAAACGATCACCGACGACTTCGACGGCAGCGAGCCTGCCAGCACTGTCCCGGTGACCTACAAGGGATACAGCTTCGAGATCGACCTGTCCCGCGAGAGGGAGGCCGAGCTCGACCAAAAGATGGCCCCGTACATCACCCACGGCCGCCGAGTGACAAACCCGCGATCCACCGCGAGCGTCACCGCCCAGCGGCGCCTTGCAGAGGCGCCCAAGATCCGCGCATGGGCCAAGGCCAACGGCATCGCGGTCAACGACTTCGGCTTCATCCGCCGTGATGTCGTGGCCGCCTACCGGGCCGCCATCGAAGCTGCCTGACCGGAGCCGTACACGACGAAGCCCCCAACGCCACAACGCTGGGGGCTTCGTCGTTGGGCCTTTACGAAGTAAGAAACGTGTTCTGGCGCGGGTCCGCCGGCGCCTACCGCTCACTCTCTCGACCTATGGGCCAGCGGAACAGGAGCTGGGCCCGCTGCTTCGGAACGATCTGGGCCATGTCGATTGGGTCTCCCCCGGCGGGCTGCTGCCAGGTGACAACCGCGTCGGTGTCGACCAGCAGGCCGGCCGCGACGGAGCAGGTGAGGTACTCGATCGCGTCGCGCCGGGCTCGCCCGGGCTTGATCTGTGCCCATGCCTCCCACCTCGCCGCGGGGACCTCGATGACCATGTGGAAGCTCTCAACCCAGCGGCCCGGCTCGCTCGCCGCGGGGCGCGAGCCGCGCCAGTGGATGCGGGCGTTGGTGTCGGAGATGCCGGGCAGCCATCCGATGGCGTCGCTCAGGTGGTAGCCGACATCCCACGGACACATGAGCAGGTCGACTCCGAATCGGTCGGCCCAGGAGTCCTCGGAGACCGACACCGTGAAGGACAGGTCGATCTTCACCGCCGGGCGCCGAAGAGCTTGCGGCCGTCCAGAACGCGCAGTGTGATGCCCTTCTCTCGGCAGATGGTGCGCAGCTCGGGCTCGTAGCCGTCGAACCAGTCGGCGTCGACGACGTCGGCGCCGGTGTTTCCAGCCGGGCCGGTGACGTGGAAGTAGACCGCGTCGCGAACGTCCAGGACGCGCTCGGTCTTGAGGCAGACGATCTGGTGTGCGACCGCGGCCTGGAGCTCGATACGGTCGACGGCCAGGTCGGCGTCCATCGCGCCGGTCATGACTGCGGCGATGTCGTTGGTGAACATGCTGGATCCTTCGTGGTTGGGTGTGGCGGCTTACGGCCGGTGGTGAGTCGACCGATCAATTCACGTAAAGCTTAATAGCGAGTACGACTTTCGCACAAGAGTTGGGGTGGGCCATCTCCGGGGCCCGAGGGAGGGAAGCCAGGGAGGGGAGCCCGCCCCCCTGCTCGCGAAACGGCACAACTCTCCCGTTCAGGAGGGTCGTCTCACGAGCAGGTGGGGGTCAGCTCATCTCCGTACGCCGTCGGTCGGTCGCATCGGTCGGATCGCTGCCAGGACGGTCATTACGCGTCCCCAGGGCGGGATGCTCTACAGGGTCCAGCGCCCAGGCCCGCTCCCCCGCGGGGATGGTGTCGTCCAGGGCGCACCCCTCTGCGGGGTCCAGGCCGAGCCTGCCGTGTTCCGATCCCGTGCCTCGCGGCCTATCCCCCGGACATCGGGACCTTGCCGGAACGGTGGCCGTCGCGCGTGGGGACTTCGGGGACCAAAGCCTGGCCGCCTGTAGATTCAGTGACCCCTCCAGCCCTTTCGGGCCTCGCACTACACCCGGTGGGTTAGCCGGCGGGAGGTACTCATTCCGCCTCGTGCCTCCATGGCGGGACGCCTGCGGAACGCAGCGCGTGGCGGGCTTCTGGCGCCCGTCCGTGCCTCAAGATTGTTTCGACGGGCAGACGCTACAGCACGCCCATGACTTCACACAAGTTCTCGTAAAGCCGGATATTCACTCCGACTTTCGACTAGGATTCATCCTGCTCACGCTCAGCTCGCTGCTGGTCGAGCTCGTCCTGCTTCTGGCGACGCTCAGGGTGAAGCTTGTCCTGCGGCACCATGCCGCGGTGGCGGGCCTTGGTCATGCACGGCTGACCCTTGACCGCCATGCACTCCAGCCGAGGGCACGTGACGTCAGCCGTCTCGAAGCGCTTGTGCTGCGGCAGCACCCTCTTGGTAGCCATGACGCAGAGTCTAACGAGCCTCGTCGCTGAGCTGTCTAACGCAACTGCCAGCAAAGCAAGCAGAGCTCCATGCCTCCGAGTTCTTTGAAGCGTTGCGGGAAGTCGCGGCGTTCTCCTCGACTACGCGATAACCGCCTCCCACCCTCCACGCCGCAGGGCGATCTGGCCATCGGGTTCACCATTGCTCCGGCCCGCCCACTGACAGTTCCCCATGCTGAAGCCGGTAGTCCCTTAGTTCGTCGAGGAGGTCCCACCGACGCCTGGGCCGCCCTGTGTACCGCCGGCCGGCCGCTTGGATGGGTAGATGTCGCTCGCTCCCACGAGCCGTCCTCGTGGGCCATCCACGCGACGAACTCGCCGTTGTCCATTTGAGTGAACCAGTCCAGATGCCGGGGGCGGTGATGTCCAACATGGGCGACAGGCCCCAAGCTTCGACCACGTTGATCACGGGGATAGCGGCCGATCGTCACCTCATCGCCCTCGCGCCAGGGGTCGTCCAGTTCGATGCTGACTGGGTACGGCTCCGTGGCGGGTGCCTATGAAGCCTTGCCCGGCCCCCACTCAATATGGCCCCACGCGCTGCCGGCCTCGCGCTTGTCGACCGGGAAAGGCCCGAAGGAGATTGTCGAGGCGGCGATCACCGACTATGCCGACGCGCTGGGTGCCCCCACCGAGCTCAACAAGAACGACCCAGGATTCACTGAAGCGTTACCGCACGACTACAGCAACGCGCGAACCGGCGACCGAACGGCAGCGGTGAAGACCCCGATCTGGTCATCTCTCCGTTCGAGTGGCTCCGATCTCTCGTGCACGGCTCTGGCATTCCTGCGACTCTTCCGGGCAGCGTGGGCGAACCACGGTTACAACAGCGTTGAACCTGTACCTCAGAAAGCACGACGTCCCGCAGAACGTGCATCGCGACTCTGATGGCCATCTCATCGCCGGATGAGAGAGTGGCCTGCCCCACGACGTTTCGCCTGAGTAGGCAGGTCGACGCCGCCCGATCTCGGGAGCTAGTGAGCCGGGTTCGAGTTCCTGGCACACCACGTGAGGCGTGGCCAGCACCAAGTGCCTGGTCAGGGTCTCGCGGGTCATGCACTCTGGGGCGCGAAATCTCGAAATCGGGACACTAGCGCGGCCACAACACCACAAATATGATCACGACTTGTGCGGAAATCCCTCTGCGCGGCGTTCAGCGCTGCCTCCCTCCTTTTCCTGTCCATCCCGGCTGCGTCGGCTGCCGCCACGACATCAAACGCAGGCTGGTGCACGGAGAAGCAAGATAGCGGCCGGTACTACTACAAGCACGGCAAGCATTGGGACTGTGTTTCGCCGGGCGCGTTCTGTGCGAAGGCTCAGTACAACCAGTACGGCTACTCGATGCGGCACGCTACGCACAGCCGGAAATACAAGTGCACCCAGTACCCGAATGGCACCTGGCACTGGAGGCCGGTCAAGTAGCGCTCTCCCCCCATGGACTGCCCGGTCATCCTCCGCGAGGATGACCAGGCAGCACTCGGACGGGACTGGTCACGTTGATCACAGATTGACGACCCGCCCGGGATGGTCCACCCAGATGACGTCGCCCTCCGGCGTGCTGCTGTAGCCGTACCGGTTGCTGGCCGGGCAACCCCAGGAGATCCAGCGCAGGAACACCTCCTCGGCTTCGCCGTACAGGTCGCGGTCGCCGCTGGCCTGCACGATCCAGTCGCCCACCTCCTCATCCCACGTGACGTAGGCGGCTGAGGTGTCGGAGTGAGCCCACAGCACGAACCCGCCGTCCTGCTCGGTGGTGCAGACGACGCCGGGCAGCATCGCGTTCAGGAAGATCGAGGCTGCCCACTCCCCGGCGATTCGCTGCGGGTCGATCCGGGCCGGGCGCTTGCGGACGTCGTCGCCGAGCCCCCGAAGCTCCCCGGAGCGCTGGCCGCGCATCATCATGAACGAGCAGCCCGATTCGATACGACCGACCGCTGTGCCATCGCCCACGGCCCGCAGGGCAACGAACGCACCGTACCGCCATGTCGGCATCCACGGGAACACGATGGTGCCGCCTGGCCGGGTCTGCTCGATCCATGCGGGCGACGCCTCGATCGCGCCGACGGTGACGTGCACAGCGTCGTACGGCTGGCCGCTGGGATAGCCCAGGGTGCCGTCCCCGTGGATCAGCCGGACGTCGTCGTGACCGGCCCGCGCCAGGTTGCCCCCGGCCTGCCGGTAGACGTCGATGTCGATCTCAACCGTGGTCACCTGGCCGTCACCGACGAAACTGGAGATGAGCGCTGCCGTCCACCCGGTTCCAGTGCCGATCTCCAGCACGTGATCGTCGGTGTGGAGGCCGAGGAGCCCAAGCTCGGCAGCCACGATCGTGGGCATGGAGTTGGACGAGGAGTAGAGTCGCCCGTCCTCGTAGCCGTCGACAACGGGTGTGGCCCCGTCGTCGATCTGGGTGACGATCGAGATGTCGCTGTAGACGGCCTTCTCCCAGGCCGAGGCATCCGCGTCACGGTCGATCACATAGCCGGGCCCGTCGCCCGGCGACACCCACGCCTGGCTCGGGATGAACAGCCCTCGCGGGTTCGATCCCAGGGCTTGCAGCCATCGGGGGCCCAGCGGCTCGAAGGGCCCGGCTATCTGGTCGCTCAGATCGGTCACTTCTTCTCGCCTCCGGCGTGTGAGCCGTCGCCCTTGCCGCCCGGCTGCGTGCCGTCCGACGACGGTTTCGGCTGCTTGGGCAGCGGCTTGTCGCCGGGCTTCTTGTTGTCGTCGTGCTTGCCTACCTGGGGTCTCATGGCATTCTCCCTCTACCTGTTGGGCCTAGCTGGACTTCGCGGTCCGGAGCTTGGCGCACATGTCGGTGACGGCCTTGACGATCAGCTCAGGCTCGTCGGCCTGGATGTTGTGCGCGGCCCGCTCGGCGACGATCAGCGTGCTGTCGTCGGACAGGCTGACCAGGTCGGTTTGGATGCGCGCCCAGACGCGGTTGTAGCGCTCGGCGACCTCCGGCGGCCTGCTGGCGAAGTAGTCGCCGTAGTAGGTGTCTGCTGCCGGGTATGGGGCTTTAGAGATGACGGTCAGCGGCAGATTCCCGAAGTGCGTGCGTCCGGCCTCCAGGACCTTGATGGCTCCGGCCCGGCCGAGATCCTCCAGGACCTCCGCGCGGCGCTGCCCGCTGGTCAACTCCAGCGCCATCCCCAGCTCGACCAGCTCGGCCGGGAGGCGCTGCCGCATCCGACGCAGCATGTCCGGCTCTTCCCCTCGACGGATCGCCAAGAGCAGCCGAGCGCGGACCAGGCCGCAGGGCATCACGGCGTAGCGCAGGGCCGACCCCCAGTGCCGCAGCGGCCCGGCATCCCGCCAACCGAACTCCTCGATCATCCAGGTCATACGCTCGGAAGGGGCATCCACGAGCACCATCCCAGCGACCTGGTCACGGTGGCGGGCCACATACAGCCGGGCGATCTCCCCGCCCATCGAATGACCGACGAGCAGGAACGGGCCCGGCTCGCCGGACGCCTCCAAAACCTCGTGGAGCTCATCGGCCAGCGCCGAGCAGCCACGCCACTCCCACCAGGACGGACCCTCGCTCCATCCAAGCCCCGCCCGGTCGTACTGCCACACCCGCTGACCCGGCACCAGTCCCCGCCGGACGTGGACCCAGCCCAGACCGTTATCGGTCATACCGGGCAGGATGACTACAGTCGGGCCGCCCTCGCCCTCGGCGTGCACGTGCAGTCGCCGGCCTCGGACCATGACGAAGCGGCCGGGTGCGGGGAAGCGGCGGAGGTCAGTCCGCTCGGATGTCTTCTGGTACAGGGCACTGGCGAGACCCGCCAGGGCGAAGCCGACAGCAGTTCTACCGATGATGGTCACGACATGGCTCCTTCGACGCGAGGGGGCTAGCTGACCTTGCTTTGCGGCAGATAAAGGACTTGACCGCCGCGTCCTTCTGTTTCGAGCGCCCGCCGCAGCTCTTGAAGGGAACCGCGGTGAACGTTGTCCTGGCCGGGTACGGGGCTACGCCGGGTCGCGATCAAACGGCCGGGGACGCACGACTCGGTGATCTCCCAGCGCGGGAAGCCACGGACGAGAACCGCTACACCCCGCTCGTTCACGGTGTGCCCGCCAGCAGTGCGGCCTGCCTGGCTTCCTTGACGTGAACGACGCCACCAGTCAGCATCAGCGCCACCCTGAACTCCTTGCGCTCTACCGTGATGGTGGCCCGTGCACGTCCCCGATGGTCATAGATCTCCAGTTCGGGTTCGGAGTAGCGGGGAACCATGCTCTCCATGTGGAGGCGGATACGGGAGACCAGCCGGAAATGCACCTCCCCGCGGTTAGCGGCGAGCAGATTCATCACCCCCTGAAGGCGCTGCTCGTGGCGCTCGGCGGTCTCACGGGTGATCTCGTTCCGGGTGCTCTCGGCGGCTCGGGGGGTCATACACCGACGGTGACGTGCACGTCTGCGCGCTGACTAGGAGATTGCCCAAGGTTGCCGCCCTGCGCTGTCTTACGCTCCTAGTCTCTCCAGAGCAGCAGTAATCAGGACTCGGGCTGCCGCCCCATGCGCGGCATGTGCCGCCAGTGCGGTGAATATTTGTATATACAGGGCGACCTCTCCCGGTTGTCGCACTTCCAGTAGGCCAGAGACCAGCTCGACGGCCACCAGCTCGTCGTCGAACATGTAGAACGCCTCCGGCTGCCACAGGCCGTACCGCCTTGCTGAGTCCGGGACGATCCCCACAGAGACGGACGGAAGCTGCATCGCGGCTTCCAGGTGATGCAGTTGCTCGGAGAGCACCGCTGCGGGAACGGTGCGCTGGGTAAGCTTGTTGTTTGAGTTCTGATCTTCGCGTATGCCGCGTTCGGCGGCTCGGGTGATGTATCACCACACAGCGGATTGTGGCCGTTTCGGCACGGTGTGTCGCCGTGAAAGGGGACGGTCACCGTCTCATCTTCGGATTCGACCAAGACTCCGAGGCGAGGCGGTGACCGCGATGCCCACTCTGGCACGCGCGACGGCGACACGAACGCGGATCGACACGATGAGCGCCAGGCCGGACGGACTGGCCCGGTTGTCGGAGTTCCGGCAGGAGTTTTACGCGTGCCTGATCGCACGGCGCGATGAGCTGTTCGAGCTGGCCGAGGCGGTGTTGTGCACCGAGGGGCCGGTCAAGACGCTGGTGGACCTGGCGCTGGCGCCTGAGCACCGGCGCGGGCACGCAGCGCTCTACGACGGAGTCAACCACGGCCGGATCGAGATCGGGCGGCTGCGCCGGACACTGGCGACGCTACCGCTGCCGCGGGCGGCCGATGGCCGGATCGTGCTCGCGGCCGATGTGTCGCCGTGGCTGCGGCCCGACGCCGTCACCAGCCCGGACCGCTCCTTCTGCCACACCTACGGCCGCAGTGAGAAGAGCAAGCACCAGATGATCCCGGGCTGGCCATACTCCATCGTTGCCGCCCTGGAGAGTGGCCGTACCTCCTGGACCGCGCTGCTGGACGCCATCCGGCTGGAGCCAGGCGCCGACCTCGCGCAGGTCAGCGCCGACCAGCTGCGCCAGGTCGTCGAGCGCCTGATCGAAGCGGGCCGGCACACCGACGGCGACCCCGCCATCCTCATCGTCGTGGACGCCGGCTACGACGTGCCCCGCCTGGCGTTCCTGCTGGCCGACCTGCCCGTGGAAGTCCTGGGGCGGATGCGCTCCGATCGGGTGATGCGCCGTCCCGCTCCCTCCCGGGAGGAATTCGACCGTGCCCACCCCTACGGCGGCCGCTACCCCAAGCACGGCGCCGAGTTCGTCTTCGGCAAGCCCGCCACCTGGGGTGACCCGCACGCGGCGACCGTCACCGACACCACTCGCTACGGCAGTGCGACCGCGATGGCGTGGGACCGGCTGCACCCGATCTTGACCCACCGGGCCGCCTGGCAGGACTACCCCGGCGACCTGCCTCTCATCGAGGGCACCGTAATCAGGCTGCAGGTCGATCACCTGCCCTCTGGCGGTGACCCCAAGCCGCTGTGGCTGTGGTGGTCAGGCACCGGCGCGACCGAGCATGACGTCGACCGGCTCTGGCAGGCGTTCCTACGAAGATTCGACCTGGAGCACACGTTCCGGCTGCTCAAGCAGACCCTTGGCTGGACCAAACCACGCCTGCGCGACCCGCAAGCCGCCGACGTCTGGACCTGGCTGGTCATCGCCGTGCACACCCAGCTCCGCCTCGCTCGCGGGCTGGTCCACGATCTACGCCGCCCCTGGGAGAAACCCCTGGATGCGGCCAAACTCACCCCAGCCCGGGTCCGCCGGGGGTTTCGGAACCTGCGCACAAAAGCGCCACCGATCGCCCGTGCGCCCAAACCGTCTGGGCCCGGCCGTGGACGGCCGCTCGGCTCCACCAATCGCCGCGCTCCGCGCTACGAGGTTGGGCTTCTCCTGGTCACCGGCGAGCTCTACAAACGCCCAGCTCACCACAAGAAGGGCACCAAACCCCGCCGCACCACCTGACCGACTACACACAGCCACCACCCAGAAGGTCCCGAACGTCGCGAACGCGAAGATCAGAACTCAAACAACAAGGTAAGGGCCTGTTCCTCGATGATGAAGACGAACCGGCGCCTACCAGATCGCAGCACGCTCTGGCGGTCTATACGCTCGGCCACAGCTTCGGCGATGTCGTCGGCGGGCAGCGACAGCCGGTCACGGATGGCAATCAGCCCCGCCTCGGTGTAACCGGCCGTCTGGAGCAGGCCGGGAATCATGTTCGGGGTGTAGGCCCGCAACAGCGTCGCCCGTTCGTAAACCGGCCGGACAGCCGCCTGTGCCTGACGCATGCCCGCCCGATGCGAACGGCGGTATGTGACCCACATGCCGGCGACGGCCCGTTGTTCGGCCAGCAGTTCCTCTCTGCGTTGTGGGCCTACCTTGCAGGCTTCGCACCACAGGCGCACGTCAGAGCTGCTGGCCGCTCTGGTCGCGTTCTCGATCCGCGACACCTTCTCCGGCCTCCATCCGGCCTTAACTGCCAGCTCGCGGCCAGTAATGCCTGCCTGCTCTCGTACCTCGCGCAATTGATCAGCGAGGGCGCGGCGTGCCGCTTGTGCGCTGGAGGACGGCGAGACAGGCAACGGAGGCGCTTGTGGCTTACGGCTTGAAGTCGGCGTGAGGAATGGCCCGATCCCATAGGACCTCGAAAGCGGCGAGATTCTGCGCCACTACTGTCCGATCCCCGGTGGACTGCTCCGATGTAAGGCGACCGTCGAGGTCAAAGTGTGCGAACCTCACGGTTGCCGTGTCGAATAGCCAGAAGTCATGAGCGGGTAGCAACAAGCCGACCGCTTGACTCCGTGGCAGCCAGCGCACTTGCTCACCTGGCGTGACGTTCACCTCTTCCGTAATCGCATGCTCCCACCAGAGGTAGTCGGTGAGGGGCTCAGGCACGATGCGTAGACGCCGGAACGTCACGCCTCGGGCGACTGCCGTACGGATGGTGTTGCGCCATGCCTCGTCGCGCTCGTCGTCAGCTGGGTGTTGGGAAGTCTCCTTCCAAACGAGGAACGACGGATCGTCCAGACCGTAATGCGGCTGCATCTCCAGATGTGCGGCCGATCGCTGGATGACGGCGATCATGTCCTCGATGCGGAGCGGGCCGTGTCCTTGAAGGCCGGGCTCGTAGTCACCGGCCGCAGCTTTCGCGATAGCGGGCCACATCGACGCGGGCATCCTGAAGACACCTTCGTCGATGTCGATGTCGGCGTGCTTGGTCACCTGGGCGATGATCTCTGGGTCAGTGACGACCTTCCCGACGAAGATCCCGTCGCCGCTTTCCCGTTCGACGTGCACCGCTGGGCAGTTACCGTGCGGCGAAGTGTCGCTCATGCCGACGAAATCTAGCGACATGCTGTCCTCCTGCGCTGGGGGATTGCCGGAGATTGCCGTGAGCGTCCTCACCTTCTCTCCGGTGATGTAGGGAGTCAACGAGATTGCCCAACATTGCCACTATGCATGTGGTTGCTACCCGCGCCCCGAACAGCATCTCCCGGGTCGTCGAGCGAACAGCCAAGCGTATCCAGATGCGGTGAAGGCTCCGGTGATCTACCGGAGCCCTTGTCCTATCCCGTCATAGATTGATTGATCGAGGAGTACATGCCTGCGGGCGGGACGACTACTTCAGGATTCGATTGTCTGCCCATTTCGCGGCGTAGGCCGCCTTGTCGCAGGCGGGACTGGTGCAGATCACTTCCCACCAGTGATCCAGGTTCGTGCTCGCCAGGCCGGTGGTGTCCATGTTGCCGTAGTGCGGGTAATTGAGCTGACTGGGGACGACCTTGGTCCACTCGATCAGAAAGCTTAACGAAAGAATCCCTCTGCTGACGTTCTAGTATCTCTTCAAAGCAGCAACGTCGCCCCTACAAGTCGATCACTCTTGGGCGGGCATCGACTCGGCCGTACGTCATAATCCGTCTGAGTGCTTGCCGAAATCGTTCAATTGAGACATCATCCGAATCAAGGACGATTTCGACGTAAGGGCTCGGCAGATCAAGCGTCTCTAGAGCGTCCAAGTCTAAGGTGACTAACAACTTGTTGTCGCGGAGAGTGATCTCCTCCACCGCACCGTATGCGGTCCGCTGGTCAGCAGTGACAACGCAGTGGGTGTCCCAGGAAAGGTCGTCGCCCTGCTCATTCGGTTCAGTGCTGCATAGAAAGACAAATGCCATTCCCGTGCCGTCCCGGGCTTCCGCCACCCCAGCAGATAGACAGTCATAGTCTTGGCAGTCATCTACGCTGACTACGTGCGCCGTGAATGTTACAGTCATACGCACCAACATAACTAAGTGGATGTGGATCCTACAGGCCGCCCAGGTTCCCTATAGGTTCACAATCACTTCCGGAACGGAGATATAAGAAAAGAACTCTTCCAGGCCATGCCGTGCTTCAGCGGCAAGGGAGGTCGGTTCAAAATCCAACGATACTTTAGCGTCTATACCAAGCTGCCAAGCGCTAGCATCGTCGAGCGTAATGCTGAGAATAGAACCGTCGAAGCTAATAGACTTTATGGGCCTAGCCACCGCTTGCCCCGCCTCAGTCGCAATAAGATACGACTGAGCATCCTCAGCTTCTGCCCCAACCTTTCCGTCGAAGTACAGCCTGCGACCCGTCCCCTTTTCGCCCTCTATGAAAGTGACAACGAAAGTCCCCTCAAAAGGAACCTTCTGAGCGAACACATGCCGGACGGTCCACCTCGTAGCCATGTCGGGATAGTACTCCCTAATGTCCACGCGAGCAAGTTGGGTGGAGGTTAAGCCCTCTCCATCCCCACTCTCGGTGCTGCCTCAAGCAAGAGAATCCTTGCCCGAGGCAGCGGAGCACCTATTTACATCTGGAGCATTTTCCGCCGCCTCCATATGTGAACCCATTCCATACCGCCTTATTTCCGCGGCCGCCACCGGCTGACCAGTAGCCTCCGCCAGGGGCTCCGGGACCCGCGGACCGCCAGATGTATGTGATACTGACTCTGCCTCTCTCGTTTCTCCATCGCTCGTTCATGGCCCCCTTACAGCTAGGGCATGGCGGATATTGCCCTTCCATAACTATGTGCCACCCCGGCCTAACTGGCGTACTTCTCATAGCGCGGTTTTCCGTGTGAGTCAAAAGAGAAGTCCTGGGGAAACCCTTTGCTATCTCCTCTGGTGTGGCATTGCCGCTTCTAAGCGTAAAGCTGCTCTGGGGAACGCCCTTCTCATTGTAAACGGTAACCGTCATGATGTGCGGCGGCTTGCCTGACGAGAATTTACCTAGTCCGACTACGCCAGCACCGCCAACTAGTAGTGTTCCACCAACACCGATGCTAGAGAAATTATTGCACCATGAAGCCTGAACACGGCAGACCTCTTTAATGACCCAGGATTGTTCTGCAGTTTCATCCTCGCTTGCATGTCTGCGGCATCGCGCATCGCTTCCGCACAACTTCTGAACCGCTGCATTGACAATGCTATCCAGTTGCCCCTTGGTTGGGGCGGCGATAATAGTCCCGTTGACCAGAATTACAACTCGATAGCGAGCTGCCTCCAAAAGGTCGTTGCAGTGCTTCTTGCCCAGCTTCTGCTCGCACCGCTTCTGCGCGTTATAGTCCGCACAATACGGGTCAGTCTTCGATACCGTACAGTCGTCAGGATTTGGGCCCGCCCTGCCCCCACCTGAGGGCTTCGTGCTACCGAATCGCATAAACCACCACATACGACTCAGTTGTTTGTCACTGAGCTCAGGATTCCAAGCTCGATGAAAAGCATCTCGCTCCGCTTGACTTGCCAGCCAATAATCCTCACCAATACCTCGAGGCAGCTTTCGGCCATTCTCCATTACACCGATACGCCTGGCCTCTGCTTCATCGAAAAGCGGTGCGTACTCTACCGACTCCCATTCCGCATGTGGTTCAAATCCACCGCAGATATCCAAGCCAGCCCCGCTGCAGGCTATGGGGCCTCCGGAACCTGCCCCCCCAGGCTGTAGGCATACGCCGGCGCTGCATGGGTCTCCCCAGTAACCACCGCCGGTGTTGCCCCAGCCTGATGTGCCGCCGCTGTTCCAGGAGTTGGGGGTTTCCGTGGCGTGGCCGGTGGGGTCGATGCCGGTGAGGGGTGAGGCGTTGGCGTAGGTGTAGCGGTTGGCCTGGACCGACGGGCTGGGGTTGAGGTTGGCGGTGTCGCGGCTGGTGAAGGTGCCGGTTCCGGGTTGGTACCAGCGGGCGTGCATATTGGTTTTGCCGGTCTCGGGATCGGCGTATTCGCCCTGGTAGCCGAGGTTGGTCTTGGCGCCGGTCTGGGCGGTGATGGTGCCGAAGGGGTCGTAGGCGGTGCTGGTGGCCAGACCCGTAGTGCTGAAGGTGGCGACAAGGTCGCCGTGTAGATCGGTAAGAGTGGCTACCACCGGGCCAGTGCCTTCTTGCTGACCGAGCAGGCCGCCGAATGGGTCGCGGCCGTATCGCGCTTGGATGTCGCCACTGGTTTCACTGATCTTGGCTAGGTCGTTACCGAGACCGGAGTAGGTGAAGGTCTGCTTAGTGGTACCGCGGGTGCGGCTGGTGACGCGGTCGAGGCCGTCGTAAGTGTAAAGGCTGTCGCCGTCGGCGATGAGCCGGTCGAAGGCGTCGAAGGTCAGGTTCGTGGTCTGGCCGTTCTTGGTTTCGGTGGCCAGGGTGCCACGGGGGGTGTAGGCGTAGGTGGTGCCGTTGCCGCTGGTGAGGCGGTTGCGTTCGTCGTAGGTATAGGTCTTGTCGCCCGCTTTGGTGCGGTTGCCGGAGGCGTCCCAGGCGTAGTCGGTTTTGGCGCCGCCGGGGGCGGTCCAGGAGGTCAGGCGGCCGGCGTGGTCGTAGGTGTAGGTGTTGATACCTGCGCCAGCCGTACCTGCAGTGGTCTTGGTTGTGAGGTTGTCATCTTTGTCCCACCCATAGGTGATCTTCGCCAGCTGGGCGCCCGTGCCGTTCTTCAGCGTCTGGGATTCGAGGCGGTCAACAGCGTCGTAAGTGAAGGTCTGGGAATCCGAAGCCGCTCCGGTGTTGGTTTTGCCGGTCATGGAGGTCAGGCGGCTAGCCTTGTCGTATCCATAGGTCAGCGTCCGCCCGGTAAGGGGATCGGTGGCGGTGGCGAGCCTGTTGGCCTTGTCCCACGTGAAGTTCGCTGTGCCCGCGTCGTCAACACGCTGAATGGGGTTGCCAGCCTCGTCGTAGGTATAGGCGGTGTATGTAGTGAAACCCGTAGGGGGTTGTTCCACACCGACGAACGTCAGCAGACCGCGGTCGTTGTAGGAGAGATCCGTGTTGTTGATACGTGTGGTGCGGCCAGCCAGGTCGTACCGGAAGTAGCGATGAGCACTGGCCGCGCCCCCGCCTGAACCGCTCTCTTGGGTTAAGAATCCGAGATAGTCGAAGTGCCGGTCGATGCGCACCCCACCCGGCAGCAGCGAGGTGACGGGGTTGCCTGCCTGGTCGTAGATGCTAGTCCAGGTGCGGTCGGCAGGGTTCGGGTGTGCCGTGGTGGCCGGCTCGGTTACGGTTTCGGCCAGGCCAAGGCTGTTGTAGCTGGTCCAGGTGGCGTTGCCGCGTCCGTCGGTCAGCCGGGTACGAGCACCGGTGGCGTCGTAACCGAAGCGGGTGGTAGTCGACTCGCTCGCAGAAATCGGCTCGATCAGCGAGGTGACCCGGTTGAGGGCATCGTAGGTCTGCTTGGTGACGTGTCCCTCGGGGGAGGTGGCGCTGATCGGGTTGCCCGCCGCATCGTAGGCGGTACTGGCCGAGCGCACCATCGCGCCGCTGGCGTTCAGATCCTGGACGCCGATCTGGCGGCCAGCCAGATCGTATTCGGCCGTGGTGGCGTTGCCCTCCGGGTCGGTCGTCCTGATCAGGCGCCCAGCCAGGTCGTAGGCCATCAACGTCTTGTTCGTGGCCGGGTCAGTCTGTGTGATGACCTCACCGGCGGCGTTCACGGCGAAGCTGGTAATCCGGTCGCCCGGCGCGACCTGTCTGATGAGCCGGCCACCGTCGTTGTACTCCAACCGCGTGGTGAAGGCTGCAGGCGCAGGGCTGCGCTCCACCTGAGTGCTGGTAATGACTCGGCCCAGATCATCGTAGGTCTGCTCACTGCGGGCGCCCGTCGGGTCGATGACGGCGAGCTTCTCTCCGACGAGATCGTAATCGACCACTGTATGGGCGGACTGCTTACCTTCCGGCGCCAAGTTGTTGATACGGACCTGGTGCCCGAGCTGGTCATAATCGAAGGTGGTGGAGAAACCCTGCGGGTTCGTGGTTTTGATCAGCTGTCCGGCCGCGTCGTATGCGTACGTGGTGGTGGGCGTCATCGCCAGCCCACCGGGCGGTGTGTACGATGGTGCGACCTGGCTCATCAGACGGCCTGCTTTATCGAAGACCGAGGTGAGCGTCCGGCCTTCTGCGTCGGTCTTGTGAGTCTCGGCGCCGAAGGTGTCGTAGCCGATCTTGACAGTCGGTTTAGCCGAGGTACTGGATCCCGCTTTGTCGACCGCCACCTGCGGTCCAACGGCTTCGGCCAGGCGGCCCATCGCGTCGTAGCGCATCCTGGTGGTGAAATCGGCAGCGGTCACACCAGCGACGTTGCCTCGTGGGTCGGTGATCGCGGTGACCAGGCCGCGCTCATCGTAGGCGAGCGTGGAGATGAGGTCCTGCTCGCCGTTCTCTACCGTCTCCCGGGTTGGCAGGTTGGCCTTGTTGTAGGCGTACTCGGTGCTCTCTGCCCGTGTGCTGCCGCCACCAGTGTGGGTGGTCTTCAGAATGTTGCCGTTGGCGTCGTAGGTGAAGGCGGTCTTGCGCACGAGCTGGGCCGGGTCGAAGGTCTGCGACGTGATACGGCCGGCCGCATCGTAAACGGTCTCGGTGGTAGCGACGCCGCCACCGGTCACCAGCTTGGTGCGCTGGCCCGCCGCATCGTATGTGTGCGCTTCCAGAGTGACATCGCGAGCCGTGGCCGAGCCGTTTAGTTTCACGTCGTCGGCGATCTTCTGCCACAGCAGGTTATCAGTGAAGTAGGTGTAGGACGTCTTGCGACCCATGGCGTCGGTCCGGGTGGCTAGGCGGCCTGCGGGGTCGTACGCGAGAGACTCCAGCACCACGTCCTGAGCAGGTTGCGGGTTGACTGGGCTGCCTGTCCATCCCTTCAGCGTCCGGGCGTGAAGCTCGCCGCGCTTCGTGTAAGCGTTCTCGACTACCGTGCCACGAGCATCAGTTATGCGTACAAGCTGGCCTAGGGTGTTCCACGTCTGGCGGACCACACCCCCCTCAGCGCCGGTGATCGTCTCCACTCTGCCCTGGGCATCGTAGGTATTGACGATGGAGCGTGCGACGTCGCCGCCGGTCAGGTCGGTGACGATCTCGCTTAGCGTGTTGCCGTCCGCGTCATAGGTCCGCGTGGTCTTCTTGGTGTGAGTAACACCGGAAACCTCGTTCTTCACCCCAGGCTCGGTCAGCGTCTCGGGCCGGCCAGCAGCATCATAAGTAAAGACGGTCTTCACACCATCTGGAAAAGCTGACGATACCTGGGTGGAACTGGTCGGTCGTCCGATCGCGTCGTAGTCCAGCTTGGTGATCAGCCCTCCGGGGTCGGTCTGCTCAACCAGATCACCGGCGGCTGTGTAACGGTAGGTCCAGGAGTGGCCCCGCAGATCAGTCATGATCTTCGGCAGTCCGGCCGGGGTAGTTCCACCGCCGACGGCTGTCTCCGTGCCGTCGGTGTAGGCGACCGTGGTGGAGCGGCCGTTGGGGAAATCAGGGGTGGCTGGAGTGGTCTGCTTTATCTGCTCGCCGAAGCTGTTGTATTCGATCGAGGTGGCGTAGGTGTTGTCAGTCGCCGTTGCCGAGCGAGCGTCGCGGATCTTGATAGGGCGGTCATTGCGGGGGTCGAACTCGTCGTTGGTGTTGAGGCTGTACTCGACGCGCTGTGTTTGGCAGTTGCCCGCCGAACGACATGTTGAGACGGCTAGTGCGTTGCCGCGTTTGTCGTTGGCGCGCGTGACGGCGTTGCCGTTCGGGTCCGTGGCCTTCTCCAGGAAGCCGCCCGTGTCGTAGCCGTAGCTAGTTTTCTTGCCGAGCTGGTCTGTTATCGAGATCAGACGGTTGCCACGCCAGCTGTCGTGCTCGTATACGAGTGTGTTGCTGGCGGGATCGGTGACCGTGATCTTCTCCACGACGGACAGGTCAATGAGGTCAACAGGCCCGGGGACGGGCGCACTGATCTGCCAGGTGCCGCCGTTAGCGTCAGTATAGGTCTTGATGCGGTCATTGCCCGTGTCATAGACAGCCCGCATCTCCACTCTGCCCGAAGGACGGGCAATCTTCGTGAGCAGGTGCGGCGCGGCGGTGCGAGCGGCGTAATGGAGGGCGACCTCTTGTGCCGACAGTGGTTTGTCAAAGATGGCCACCTCGTCCAAGTAGCCGCTGTAGTTTGTGGCCGGGATCGCAGGCCAGATGTTGCTCTGAGCACCGGCTGGCGTGGTCAGCGGATTACCGTCATTGAGAACGCCAGCGCCGAGCTGTGCGGTCACTGGCCAGCCGCCCCATCCGGGGGTAGCTGTCACTGTCCCTGCCACCGTGCCGTCCACGTACATGGTCTGCTTATCACCAGCCATGGTCAGAACCACGTGATGCCACTGTCCGTCGTTGACAGCAGAAGCGCTGGTAATCGGAGTGATCGGGGAACCATCGGTTGGACGGAACTGCCCGCGCAGCTTGCCGTCTGAGCCGACATAAATCGCCGACCGCGAGTAGAAGTACTCGTCAGTTCCGCTCGTGGAGAAGATCGCGCCCTGTTGGCTGGTCTTAAACCACGTCTCGAAGGAAGCGCCAGTGCCGATTCGGGCGATCACATGTTCAGGCAGCGTGACTGACGGCTGAGGGCCAGTGACCCCGCGGCTCAGTTGAATTGCAGTATCTGTGCTGCCTTCAATCGCTCCCGGCTGGCCGAGGGTCACGTCGTTGTAGCGGCCTGAGGACCCCGCCCAGCCTGCGTCTTTAGCCTCCTCCTTGCTCGTCTCACCCAGACGCCAGTAGCTCAGCGGGTCAGAGTTCAAGACCGTGCTCGCATACTGCGACCCAGTGGTGTAGTCATACGCAGTGCAGTTAGGCGCCTTCTGAGGAGAACAGACCTGCGTGAGCTTGTCACCGTCGTAGATATA
The DNA here is from genome assembly GCF_009760925.1 of Nonomuraea typhae. Classification (GTDB taxonomy): domain Bacteria; phylum Actinomycetota; class Actinomycetes; order Streptosporangiales; family Streptosporangiaceae; genus Nonomuraea; species Nonomuraea typhae. The sequence continues at coordinate 160,778 of NZ_VRLV01000004.1, read as the reverse complement.
GGTCCACTTCAGCGGCGTCCCATTCACCGGGGCAGTCATCACCTCGGTGACATGCTTGCCGGTCCAAGTGAACGTCAGCCTCCGGTCGCCAAGACCGGTCACCTTCTCCAGAGTCCCGGCAGCGCTGTAGGTGAGCGTTAGGGCACGGCCACGCAGGTCGGTGATCTTGGTCAGGCGGCCCTGGCCGTCGAAGTGATAGGAGGTGGACGCCTTGTCCATAAGCCGCCAGCCGCCATCGGAGACATTGGCCAGCGTCGCGTGCATCCCCGGAGGTGGCTGGAAGGTGCCGTCCCCGCTGGCCGCGAACCGCACCTGCTTACCGTTGGCCAAGGTCACCAGCAGTGTCACACCGTCAGGATGATTTTCCGTCACGATCCGCATGTCCCAGGCCGTCGACCAGCCAGCACCGAACATGCCGCCGCGATGCGGATCCATGCTGTTGTAGGAGCGCACCACTCCCAGCGGGAGCCCAGCATTCGCCACCAATGCGTCGGTCACGCTCGTCGTGTAGTTGCCCGTCGCGGTCTCGAACGCCGCTCCTGTCGAGGATGTGGACAGTTGTGAGGTAATCACGGGCTGGCGCACGCCGGTGGTGAACGTTCCGGTCCAGCCTGCGGTCTTGGAGTTGCTGGTGTCGGTGACGATGACCCGCCACCAGTACTGCTTACTCCAGACCAGCTTGCCAGCCGGCACCTGCCAGGTGTTCACATCATTGCCCAGCGTGGGTGCGGACGCGCACCCCTTGCTCAGTGCCTCGTCCTCACAGACGGTGAAGGCGTAACTGAGTGCGTAGAAGCCAGCATTGCTGCGCGCGAGCGCCCGCAGTGTCGGTGTTCGTGTGCCCACCAACATCCCACCCGGCGGGGACACTGCGTGCAGCGTCGGCGCCGGCGGCTCCGGCTGCGGATCCGGTGGGCACGACCCGGAGTCGTACCACGTGCCCCAGTCATTATCACTTCCCGGGGCGACCAAGGACGATGCGCCGTCGCTCCTTGCCGTCCAGATCCGCCATTCACGGACCCGGTTCTGATAAGTGACCTGAGCACCGCCTGGATAGTTCCGCGGTTCCCAAATCGGATAGCCGGTACAGGGTTCGCTCGCCACCCCGGACATCGCAGTCGTTGTGCTGGAACGTTCCTCAGACCGCAGCGCCTTCTTCGGCCGCCCCATCTCGGGGTCGACCTCTGCAGCCACCCGCTGCGTGACAGTGGTCTCCACCAGTGACGGCAGCGACTTTGCAGAACCCATTTGCTGCCGAGGCGTGTCAACCGAATTTGCCGCTACCGTGGACGTCTGGCCTGCGGTGGCCACGGCCGGCATCACAGTCATTCCCAGCAGCCCTGGCGTCACCGCAAGTATTAAGCTCGCGGCCAGCGACTTGCGTGTATGCCGAAAGAAGACACGCGAAAATGGACGCACGTGCTATTCACACTCCGAACCGACGAGGGACGTCCCCGCACAGGACGTCAGACGTTCTCCGCTCCATCCGGCACGCAGCAGATCCATCGGCCCGGAGGCTCAGAACACACAACCAAACGGGCAAAGCGTAACTTTCGAACGACCACTCTGCAAGATCGCCCCTGACATCATCCAGGTACATAGCGTGATATTTTCGGTTCAGTGAACTGATACATACGCCAGGTCCAGCAGGACACGCACCAATAAGTCGAGCAAGACCGCATCCGTTGTATCGGCGCTTGTCGGTCCACTCGCTCCCTCGGCATAGGACCAGCAGGAAGTACTCCCAAAATCGCGCCCGTCAGGCGAAGTCGAGATGTACCCACCCGCGAGTGAACCATGGTTACCGCGTGGTGATGGTGGTACTGATACAGGGCTCGGCACGAGCCAAACAGGCCGCCCGACCTCATCAAGGGCGGGGCGGCCCCTTGCGTTCCAGCAGGGGATTCACACTTACCGATCTCATGCCCAACAAACTGAGCATCCCCGAAGTAGCGCCAGGCTCGGGCTCGGCTCGCTGGCTCGTACAGGTCGTTGCTCAGCGCGCCTTGTAGGTCACGAGCGATATCAGCGCACCTCGATGAACGTACCTGGGTCGACGTCCGTGAGCTCCTCGGCTGTGATGACGAATCCCCTTCCCAGCTCGAACATCCGCTCCTGCGAATGGTCGAGGCGATCAAGACCGCACTGGACGCCTAGACCGTCACCGTTCCCGGGACCACCGCAGACGTGACCGTCCTGCCGCACCTGGCCCGCTCCTGCTATCAGTCCACAACCAGCGCAAACAGATCGCGGCATAGGTCGAGGGGATGCTCGATCCGCGCCTTCTCACCGAGGTTCTGATCTCGATGCTCGGCTTCGAGATCAGAACCGCCTCCCGTGTCCTTCTGAAGATCGGCGACATCACTGCCTTCCCCACCCGCGGACATCTGGCCGCCTATGCCGGCCTCGCCCCCGTCACACGCCGCTCCGGCTCCGCCATCCGAGGTGAACACCCAACCAAAGGCGGCAACAAAGCCTTGAACCGCGCCATCTTCCTGGCCACGTTTGCCTCCCTCGCCGACCCGCTGAGCAGGGCCTACTACGACCAGAAGAGAGCCGAGGCCAAAGGCACAACGCCGCCCTCATCTGCCTCGCCCGCCGCTCAGGCGGCCGGATGGACCCCCGTGAGACGATCACCCACATGAACGAGTTCACCCCAGACCTGATCGCCGCCGCCATCCAGGACCGCGGACCAATCTGGGAAGCAGCAGGCATCCACTGGCTACTCACCACCGGGCCACGACCGACAAGCCCGCAGTCTGGGCCACCTGCGAGAACACCCACAACCTCGCCCAGCTCACCATCTGGACCAGCGGAGAAGCCGAACTCGATCTCGGCCACCCCACCGGCGGCGCCACCACGAGCACCCGCTACAACCTCGCCACGCAAGAGGACCTCGCTACGTGCCTCGACGACCTCACCAGCCTGCTCAACCAGCGCCCCGCTGCTTGACAAACTCCATAGGGACACCCCCGGCATGGCCAGAGCGGGCTCAAAGTTGTTAGGCCGCAGCCAGTCTGGGCGGGGACGGGCTGGAAGCACCGTCCACTCATGCATGTCGAGCAGGTTGAGGTCGACGGGAGGGTTGTCGCCGAATGCGTCGAGCATGTGCTTGGGGGGCGTGGTTCTCCGTAAGATGTTTAATGGCGAGCGATCCTAGCCAACCAAACCCTCCTCAAGTCGATGCAGAGTCGGCGGCGTTCTCCGTAGTTTCCGACTCCCTGCGAACCCTGACATTCTCGTGGACGGCGCTCAGGTGACCTCCTGGGGCCAGCGGCTTCGTCGTAAATCCGCAGTCCCGGTCGTAGTCGATGTCTAGGCCCCGCTCGACCTGACTGAGCAACCAGCGCAAGGCGGTGTTCAGCTTCACCTCGGGTACATCAGCGAACTGTACATAACGGGACAGATTACGTAGGTTCGTCGCCTCCCGACTGTGTTGGTGCTCCGTTGCGATGATCCACGGGAGGAAGGATTTGTGACTCACATTCCCGCCCTGGAACCCCTCGCGCTCGGCCGCTTGTTGTACACCGCCGACCGTCATGCCGTACTTCTTCGCGATCACCGCGTACGGCAGGCCCGCGTTGAAGTCGAGTCGGATCTCTTCTGGGTGTGCCTTGTAGTTCGCCACTTCGCCCCTCCCTTATCGGATCTGTGCCCGCTAGCGTATCGGCGGGCCGCCGCTGCCAGCATGGCCGCCACCTCGCCACTTTCTGGGGAGGTTTCATTTTCAAGATAGACCCTCTTTCACCCAGACAAACGCATGCGTTTTCGAGCGGATTTTTCCTCTCGCCTTTGAGTCACACCTTTCCTGAGATGTACTACAAGCACTCGCCAGTCACTTCTCGGCAACTGCGAGCCATTCCACTTCACATTGGCCACTGTCTTATAGCCTCTGGCGCGAGACGCCCAGAAAACCGGGCTGGATACGTTGCATAAGACGTGTTTAACGGTGGGCGGGGGTCGCATTTGTCAAGAGGGCTGAGAAGTTCATGGTTTCCTACAAAATCCATGCGCGTACACATGCCGCCACGATGCACCAAAGGGTTCGGCGTACCTGTGCGCACTTGCTGGCTTAATGCTGACCGCTGACAGAATTGCTGCTTTGACCTGCATAGACGTGGACGCGTGGAGATGGTTACATCTCCTAGCCTTTCAGGCCGAGGCGCTGACCTGCACGAACGCAAGGCGCGAAGGAATGACATCGCGAGCCTCTTTCGGAGGTCGCCGAGGTGGCCAAGTTGGCGCTTTTCCACGATTTGTAGGGTTCAGAGCTTGACTTTAGGCCACTGCGTCCCGCCATTTTCAAGGCCCGTGGCGGTATGTCCTGACAAACTGAGGTGCCGCCATGTGGTGGACTTGCTACGCACGGACACATCAATTATCAGTGAGCACCATTTACCGATAGCTACACATATTCAAAAATGGCTCGGAAGAATGGGCCAGATAATCGCGCTGAATAATCGTGAGCTGCGCCGTACCGGCGACGTGGGCGGGCCGGTCGAGTCCGTGGGCATGCTGTGGGGCATCGTGTCGGCAACGGAGTGCGCTGAGCCTGGCGCGATTTCGGGCCGTCAGCAGGGCCCGGACATGCGGAAGCCCCCGGCGATGCCGGGGGCCTGGGGTTGGGTGCTAGGCGCTGAGGGTCTTGTTCACGAGGTCCTCGGCGCGCTTGACCGCGATCTCGGCGGACCCCTCGGGCCTTTTCCCGCGCATCCCGCGCACGCAGTTGGAGCCGTTCCAGACGGACCAGACCCAGCCGTCGCCGTCCTTGTCGGGGAAGACCTCGCCCCAGATGTAGCCGTCGTCGGGGGGCGTAGTAGGCGACCAGGAAGGCGAGGCCGTGGTTGGGGTGGAGTCGCCAGACCTCGCGGCTCTCGGTGGCGGCGGTCAGTTCGGCGTCCTGCATGGTGAAGTCGTACATGGGTGGTCCTTCGGTTGTTGGTGGTTACTCGTAGGCCAGGTGCTCGAAGCACTCGCGGGCCGTGCGGCGGTTGGGGAAGTAGCGCGTCCTGTGGGGTTCAGGGCTTGCGCCGAAGTGGGAGCGCTGGACGAACCAGCGGCCCGCTCCCCCGGCGAGGGTGAAGGTCACCGTTCCGGCCCCTTGGATGTCGCGGTCTCCCTGGTCGTAGTGGCGGACCCTTGCGCCCTTGCGGTCTTTGGGGATGTCGGGCTTCCAGGCCAGGGCGTCGGGGAGGTAGCTCATGGCGGCGAAGGGATTGCCGGGCGGTACGGCTAGGCGTCTATGTCGGCTTGCCAGAGCTGGCCGATCTTCTCGGCGATCTCGCGCTGGGTGGCGGTGAGGGCGTTCTCGTCGTCCTCCAGGCCGTAGGTCTCGACGAGTTCGCCCAGCGTGCGGAGCGCAGTCTCTACGTCGTCGCCGAGCAAGGCGGCGAGGTCGGGCCGGTGCCGGTGCCAGAGGTGGCCCACCCTGCGGGCGACGTCGAGCTGGCGGTTGCTGAAGACGTCGTGCCCGTCCTCGATGCCGTAGGTGTGGACGTAGGCACCGAGGGCGCGCAGGGCGATGGCGATCTCTTCGGCGGCGAGTTGCTCGGTGAGCGTGGCCGGAGCGGCGAGGGGCGGGACGCTCAGGGTGAGGATGGAGACGATCACGTCGGCGTCGAAGGGGTAAGAGAGGCCGATCCTGGGGTGTTCGTCGTTGGTGTGGACGACGCTTGACCAGCCCTCGAACTTCTCGATGACCTCGAGCACCAGGATGTAGTCAGCGCAGCACTCGTGGATCAGGTGGCCGGGCTTGAGGTCGCGGGCCTTGATCGTGACGTGCGGCAGGGTGCGGGGTGCGCTGGGCGCTTCTTCGTCGTCAGTGGCGGGGGCGAAGTTGGCAGGCGGGTCGACCAGCTCGAAGCCCTCGGCGTAGGCGGTGGCCTGCTCGGTGAACACGTCGTGCATGGCGGCCATGTCGGCGACGTAGTCGGCCATGGGGTCAGCGCTATTGGCCGCGTTCTCCAGTTGCTGGAGCTTCTCGATCCAGGCGCTTCCGTCGTCGGTGATCTGGGCGGCGTCGAGGGTCTGGACGCGGTGGCCTCGGCGGGTAGTGGTCTCGGCCGTGATCGGCGTGACCAGACCTCGACGGACGAGCGCGGAGAGGGTGGCGGCGGTGGCGTGCTGGCCGGGCTCGCCGAGCTGGGGGCCGCCCCGATAGATGATGCCGGGCTTGCCCTGTTGCCGGGTCTCGTGGGCGTAGGTCAGTGCGCGGAGCATGGCGGGGGTGATGTAGGCGGTCATGGTGGGGGCTCCTTCAGGTGGTTGGTTGGTGGCGGTGCGGGCCCGGTGGTGAGTCGGGCCTGGTGGGTTAGTCGTCGACGGGCTCGGGCGGCGCGGTGGCGATGACGCGAGCGCAGAGGGCGCAGGTGAAGTCGGGCTCGCCGGGCTCCATGTCGAGGGTCCAGGGGTAGACCTCGCCGATCTCGGCGTCGTCGTTGTCGTACGGCGGGAAGCAAGCGGGGCAGAGGTGGCCGATGGGCTCGACTCGGTAGGCAAGTGCCTCAGCGGCGGGCCTGCGGCTGATCTGTGGGTACACGGCGGGCGGCCTCGGGTTGGTGGTGGTGTCGGCCCGGTGGTGAGGCGGGCTCTGAGGGGTTGCTCAGGCGGCGGTGGTGAGCCGGTGGAGGGGGGTGAGGCGCTCAGCTCGTGTTCGCGGTCGTAGAAGGCGAGACGGGCCCGCTTGGCTGCTGTCTCGGGGTCGTGCCAGCCGTAGTAGGCGACCACGTCGGCGGGGCCCTGCGGGGTGAGGGTGTAGACGGCGAACATGGTGCGACCAGTGGGTGTGCGGTGCTCGGCCAGGACAGCAGCACCGGACGCGGCGGGGGTGGCTGCAATGACGTCGTACAGGTGGGCGTCGAAGCCAACCGGGCGGAGGTTGACCATGTCGCCGGGGACTGGCGGGTTGACGGGGCAGGCGGGGGCCTCGATCTCCCAGCCGAAGTAGTCGACGGCGAGGGGGTGCGCGAGGGTGGGCAGCTCGTCAGAAGGGAGGCCAGCGGCGACATGAGTCTCCCAGCCTGCGATGGCGATCTCGGCCCAGCGCTTGGCGTAGAAGTCGCTCCAGAGGATGTGGCCGGGGTAGGGCTGCCCGTCATCACTCATGGTCTGGTCGGCGTTCTCCATTGCGCCGCTGATCGCGTGCCAGGCGTCGGTATTGCCCTCGGTCTGGAAGACGTGGGCGGCGAAGCGGATCAGCGCGTCAGGCGTGAGGTGAGCGGCCTCGTCGGGCAGGCCCAGGGCGCGGACTTCGGCGAGCTTGGCGGCCTCGGCCTCGGCCTTGCGGACCTCGCGCCAGTTGGACTCGTACACGTTGCCCACGGCCAGGATGCGGTGCCCCCCGGCGGTGACCGCGATGCTGCGCACGCCGAAGGTGTATCCCTCGGCCTGGGTGTAGCGCTCGATCTCCTCGGCCCGCTCCCAGACCACGCGCTCGGCGTGGGTGCCGAACAGGCTCACCTGGGTGCCGGTGCGCTCCTTGATGCGCTCGCCGTATGCGGTGCACCGCCGGTAGACGCCTTCGACCTTGAAGTCCCGGCCCTGGACCAGGCCGATAGAGCGGAGGGCGCGGGCGATGGCGATGGTGGGGGTCTTGGCGGGGGCGATCTTGCGGGCCATCTGGGGGTCCTTCCGGGGTTGCTGTCGGGCGGAGCCTCAGCATATCTCGTAAAGCGCTACATGTATTAGCGCTTTCGCGCATGCCGACGGGCTGTGACCAAAACGCAACAAGCCCCGGCTGTCAGGCCGGGGCTTGTCGTGGCGTCAGAGCAGGTCAGGCCAGGTAGGGCGGGCGTCGAGCGCCGCCGTTGAGAAAGTCGTCCATGGTGCCGTGCACGCGCTCCAGGCCATCGAGGACCTCGGCGAGCTGCTCCGGTGTCAGGCGCGGCCAGCGCAGCCCGATCAGGGCGACCAGGGCCGCACGCTCAGACTGCACAACCCTGCCCCACTCGTCCCGCAACCACTTCAGGTGCGCAGCCTCGGTGGAGAACTTACGAAGCTCGCTCGTCGCCTCGTAGAAGCTGGTGGCCTGATTGGTCAGCAGGGTGTCGAGGACGGCGGGCGCGAACGGGACTGCGCACTCGTCCGGGTAGGGGATGCCGTCGTCGTCTCCGGTGATCAGCACCGGGTCCCGGCGGCTGGAGATGCACGTCAGGAGGATCCTGGGGTCGTGCCCTGGGGCGGGCTGGTCGTCGTACTCGATCCCTTCCGCCAGGATCGCACGGAGGAGCTCCAGGGCTTGGGCGGGCGGGGTTGAGTCGGGGACGTGGTAGGTCACGACGGCCAGGGCGTCGATGGTGTGAGTGCCCATGGTGATCTTCCTTCGGGGTGGTGGTTGGTGGTGGTGGTGGTGCGGGCCCGTTGGTGATGCGGGCCTGGTGGTGGGTCTAGCGGGCGAGTACGGCTTCCTGCGTCATGCAGTGCCCACAGGTGCAGTCGACAGGGTCGAGGTCCCAGGCGCTGGCATAGCCGGTGACGCTGTCAGCACCGAGTACGTGGGCCAGGGCGTCGGGGTCAACGGAGAGGATGCGCACATGGCCGGGCCCGGTGCGGTCCACGTAGACCTGGGCTGACGGGGTGTCGGTGTTGGTGCGCGGGCCCGTCTCTTCTTCTTCCTCGCTGCGGTATTCGATGTCCGCGCAGGTGCCGCATTTGCCGTCGTAGCCGTCTCCGTCGACCGGCTCGCCGCATTCGCACAGGATGGTGTCGCACTCGCTGCACACCGCCCCCTCGTCGTCCCAGTCCGCTCCGCAGTTGGGGCAAGGGGGAGGCCCGACGGGCTCGATGTCCCAAACGGTGAGTCCCTCCAGGGGCTGGCCGCTGATGTCGTAGGCGAGCACGTTGCCGTTCGCGAACACGTCGCGGACCTCGAAGTCGTCCACGATCTGGGTCCGGTCTCGCAGGGTGTAGCGGGTGGTCGAGGGGACCAGCCAGTCGGTGCGCGGTCCCTGTTCGATCTCGTCGGCGTTCCGGCTGGACTCCTCGGCCCGGGCCTGCTCGGCCAGGTATTCGGGCGAGGGGGTCCAGATCCACGGCTCGGGGCGCAGCTTGGTGGTGGGCACGGTGAGCTCCACGCCGTCGTGGTCGATGCGGGCAATAGCCGCCGGGGTGTCGTCTTCTAGGGCGGCCTGGACGTCGATCACGTCGACTGGCACAGTCAGGTCTGGGTTGTGATCAGGGTGGAAGGTGATCCCCTTCATGCCCGCCGTGATCGGGGTGGCCACCAGAACGATGGTGCGGCGGAGTGTTCCGGTCTCGCGGGTTCCGCCGTAGGTGATCGTGTAGGTCTGGCCGGGCTCGTGTTCGATCAGCCGGGCGTCGTTGTAGCGGGCCAGCACCTCGAAGGCGTCGGCCACGGTGACGACGCGGTTGATGTACCCCCAGGTCTGGCAGGAGACCCAGCGGCGCTCTTTCTTGTCCCACGCGTAGTGGTGCAGGTGGGTGATGGCGTCGCGGATCTCAGCGAGTTTGGCCATGCGGTTGCGGGCGATCGTCAGCATGGGCGGATTCCTTCGGTGGCGGTGTTTGGTGGCAGTCCTGGCGGACTCCCCGGCGGGCCGGGCCCGGCTGGGTCCGGCCTGCGGAGGGCTCGTCAGAGCTTGATGGGGTCGTGCTGGTGGGTGTCGCAGGCCCAAACTGGGGGCCATGCCCCGTCGTTGAGCCGAACGGTTCCCTGGCCTTTGCACACGCGGCAGCGGCGCGGCGAGCAGTAGTCGGACTCGCCGTTGCGGTTGACGGTGTAGGACACCGGCTTGGGTCCGCCGGAGGTCGAAGCGGTGCCCTGGATCTTCCAGCGCGTCCCGTGTGCCGCGCTGGCATCCATCACGCACGAGGTGACGACGACCGGGCCGAGTGTGGTCCCCCGGTCGAAGTACATGCCTGAGAGGGTGTCGCCCGGCTGGTAGGGCGGGCGGGGGTCGTGGCGCATGACGGCTTCCTTCGGTGGTGGGTGGTGGAGGTGGCGGGCCCGCTGGTGAGGCGGGCCTGTTGCGGTCTAACGGGAGGTCAGCGGGTCGCCCTTGTAGTCGACGGCGTCGAGCCGATCTGCCGGCAATTCGTGGAAGGCAGCCAGAGCCTGGAGGGCGTGGTTGCGCCCCTTGACCGGCATCGATTCGGCGACCTCGCCCTGGGGGCCGTAGTGAAGGCTGTAGCGGCGGCCTCCGTGGTGCTCCAGTACGGCGGTGAAGTCAGGCCCCAGGATGCGGAAACAGCCCTGACCGCGCAGTTCCAGGAACGTCAGCGGGATGCGGACGTCTTGCCCGTCGAGGTACCTCACGTAGTGGGTGAGGCCGACCACGGCCCGGTAGACGGCGGAGGTGAAGCGCTCGCGGTAGGTGCGCCACATCGCGTCTTTCGTGTGCCAGATGACGAAGCGGGGCGTGCGCTGCGTGTCGGTGGTCTCGATGGCGAAGACGGCGAACCTCGTCTTGTGGGGGCTGTCACGTCGTGCCCCCTTGGCGACACAGACCCTCCACGTGGAGTCCTTCGCATCCCCCCACATGACGATCTCGGCCTTGATGGTTGCGCGGGCGGTGTACGGGAGGGTGATGGTTTCGCCGACCGCTGGGAGGGGCGCGGGTGCCTGGGTGTCCATGAAGCGGGTTTCCTTCGGAGGGGCTGGTTGGTTGGTGGTGGAGCCATCAAAGCATGTGCGAAAGCTGTAATACAAGTCCAGCTTTACGAGAATCTTGCAACGAGTCCGAGAGCGTGGCACACAGGGGCGTCACACGGGGATGCTCGGCGCGATGGCCGCCAACATCGCCGAGCCCCCCACGCGAGCAGGCTTACACGCGACACCTGGACGAGGACGACGAGCCCAATCCTCTCGCGCAGCATCTCGTAAAGCTTAACTTGCATTACAGCTTTCACTCATGCTTAGCTTCTGCCACACCACCGACTACCGAAGGAGTTGGACATGGCGTTGCGCTGGTATCGCTACCTACCGAGCAGCGAGCTGTTCGCGCAGATCCGCGTCGAGTTCAAGCCCAACACCCACGACCTCCTGGGGATGCTCGCCCTGTACGCCCACAAGGAGGCCGACGGCTACGACCCAGAGTCGATCTCCGCCTGCCCTCGCCCCACCCAGGCAGGGTTCGAGTCCTGGATGCGTGAGGAGTACCGGCAGTACGGCGTCGACATCTCGTGGACCTGGCACGAGCACAGCGATGCGGATGGGGTCGAAGCGGCCAGGCAGTGGGCTCTGGGGACCGCGCTCAAGTTCTGGCCGAAGTTCGCCGAAGACTTCCGCAAGGCGTCCGCGTGAAATCCGGCGGGCCGATCTACCACGGTTGCGATCTCGCCTGCTTGGCAGCGTGGCTCGCCCGGTTACCGGGCAACAGGTCCAGCCAGCTCCGAGAGGTCCGACCAAGACAGGAATGCGCAATGAAGATCAGCCTCACCATCACCGTGGACGCCTCGCCTGAGGGCGTCCGGCAGTGGGCCACCGCCTACGGCGTGGAGCCGACAGGTGCAGTCGTTCGCGAGGACATCCGCCGGTACATCGGCAACCAGATCGCCTCGCACTTCGCGTACAACCCCGAATACCCCGCGATCAGCGCCGACTGGCGATAGGCGCGCGCGACCCCGACGACTCCCCCACCACAAAGCGAGCACCGCGTGAACCTCTTCGCCAGCACCGACCAAGCGGTCCGCCAGGCAGCAGCCGAGGAGATCATCGCCGAGCGCCTGGTCGAACTGACCCAGGTAGAGCTCGCGCTGGCTGCCGAAGCAGACGGCTGGCTCCGCAAGGGCCTACGCAACCGGGTGAAGGGTCTCAAGAACAACATCACCTCGTGGCAGGACTACATCGCCGAGGACTGCCCGCGCGAGGTCCGGGCGACCACCAGGCCCGGCGACCGCTGCTGACCGGCAGCGACCACCACCAAACACCACCACCAACCAGCACCTGAAGGAGTCCCCGTCATGAAGAAGGCCGACATCCAGCCGGGCCTCGTCTACCTCTACGACCACCGGGGCTTTGACAACCCCGTTGTGTTCCTCAACGACCTTTCCCAGCTTGTCCAGCACGCCGATTCCTACGACCGCCGCAACGGCTCCACCGTGTTCCAGACGTCCAGGGAGGCCAGGCCCGCACGGCTGAGCGCCTACGGCAACCGTGTGGCCGGATACCCGGCGCTGACCGTCACCTCCAAGAAGGATGAGACGCTGTCGCAAACGGCGGAGCGGCTCCAGGCCAAGGCCGCCACGGTCAAGCTGGACGACATGCTGGCCGCGACGAAGGCGAGCACTGACGACGGCTTTGAGTACATCCTCGTGTCGTCGCTACCCAAGATCCTCGGTGAGTATGAGCCGACCGTCACGGCGCGGCGCGAGGAGGAGGCGCAGGCCGAGGCTCTGCGTCAGGCCCGCCGCGAGCGCATCATGGCCTCGTGCGATCGGAACAACGCCATCGCCGACCGGCTGGCCGTCCACGGGGTGACCATCGAGCACCAGGAGAGGCACGGCTACCACAGCGGCGAAGTCCGGACCGCTCCAGTGAGTCTTGATGACCTGGAGAAGGTGCTGGGACTGCTGGAGAGCATGGCTGTGGTGGCTGACCACGGTTCGCAGGTGATGGCGCTGCGGGCCGCCTTCCCTGCCTCGGATGCCACGGTGGCGGCGACTGCCGGTCTGCTCCACGGGATCCGATCGCTGGGCCAGCAGCTCGGCGTGGTGGAATCCGGCCCGCTCCAGGTCGACCTGTCCGACCGGTGCCGTGACTGCGGCGCGCAGCGGGACCTGGGCGATGACGGCTGGGCTCGGCACGAGAGCCACCTGCTGTGCCCCTTCCACCACCGCGCCCGGATGGTCACGGATGAGAACGGCTACGCCTACGTGGACTGCTGCTTTGACTTCGACACCTTGGTTCCGCTGGATGAGTCCGATCGGGTCCAGTCGAGCAAGACGGGCCGCCTGGGGACCGTGACCGGGCGCGTGGCCAAGGCATCGGCCATCGTGACGTGGGACGCCGATCCTGAGCGGCGCAGGGAGGAGATCACCACGCGCGGGGGCCGGACCTGCTTGACCAAGGTCTGATCTCCGGAATGCACGAAGACCCCGCCGGGCTCCGGCGGGGTCTTCGCGTATTTCCACCAAACACCAGGGGGTACCATCCGCCCTGGTGCCCAACCAATCGGCGGGCACCACCCCGCCGACCGAAGGAACCACCGCTGAGCGGCGGCCTCGAGGCCCAAGGTAGCAGCCGGGCACTCGCGCTCAGCCTCGCTGAAGAGAGGGTTTCCTGCTCTCAGCGGGCCGGGATATCAACTACCTGTCGATGACCTCTGCCTCGACGACGTCCAGGCTGGCCAGGACGTCATCGCTGCGGCGGGGCGCCTCCAACTCGCGGGCGCGGTGGCTGGCATCGGAGCCGAACAGGCGGGCGATGGTGCCGCCCTCGGCCATGGCGCGGCCGGACGCCTTGACCGTCAGGCTGAAGCCCTCGGCGTCGGCCTCGGCGCGCTTGGCGAGCATCCGGTGGAGCCGGTCGATCTCGGCGGACAGGTTGGGGTCGGCGTAGCCGCCTTCCGATTCCTCGACCAGGCGCAGGAAGGCGACCCGCTGGAACTGCATGGACACCACGGCGTCCTCGACGGCGCGGAGCTGGTCGCGGGTCTTGATGGTGACCGGGATGGTGTAGGCGCAGGCGCTGCCGGGGCTGTTGGCCGGGCAGTGGGAGGCGAGGTAGCAGGTGTCGCACTGGCGCAGGCTGTCGGCCTGGAGCTCGACGAGGGAGCGGGTGGTGGTGGTCGGCTGGCCGTCGTCTCCGATGCCGGTTTCGCTCACCTGGGCCAGGGTCAGGCCGGGCAGGAGGGCTCGTTCTCCGGTGCGAGGAGTTGGTACCGGCTTCCGCGTTTGCGGGGCGGGGGTATCAACTGGGTCCGGCTCGACTTCCGCGTTTGGTCCGGAAGGCGTTTCGGGGGACATATCAACTACTTTCCGTTTGCGCGTGTTGATGTGGTCGACGAACCGACGCCAGCTCCAGATCGCGACCTTGAGGACCTCGCTCGCGTTGTCCGATTCGATGAGCTCGATGTCGAAGCCGGCGCGCTCCAGGTGCTGCCGGTGGCGTTTGCGGCCCTGGTCCTTGTACTTGCGGGGGTAGCGCTTGAGGGCGTGTCCGGTCCAGATCTGGGTGTCGCCGTACTGGGCCGGGGACAGCCAGCTCGTGGAGGCGACGGAGTCGAATCCGATCTGCTCCATGAGGTCGGTCTTGGTCATGGCCACGCCGTGGATCCGGACGCCGCGGCGGGCGAGCCGGTTGAGGAGTCCGGCGATGTCGCGCCCGGCGACGGAGATCTGGGGGACGCCGACCCGGCCGTAGCGGTCTGCCAGCCGTTCCAGTTCGGCAACGCCGTGCTCGGCGTGCCAGATCGGCAGGAACTTCTCCCCCAGGTGGTCGTAGAAGTCCGATCGGTGGCGGGCGAGCCAGTCCGGCCCCATGCTGGTCGCATCCAGTTCGGACACCATGGCGATCCGGTCGAGGTTGGCTTCGATGAAGGTCCGGTAGGCGCCAACCAGGTCCTCGACGCGCTCAGCGGGCCACTCCTGCGGCTTGGCGTTGAGGGTGTATCCGCCGGAGTCGACGAAGACGCTCTGGTGGTCGGGGTACTTGGCGGAGATGAGCCAGGGCCGGGTGAGTTTGGTCCGGCGCAGCAGCCCGACAAAGGACAGGGCGACGTGCTCGACGCCTTGGGCGGCCAGGAGGGTGCGCCAGCCGGGCACCTCCGAGCCGCCGAAGTACAGCGACAACATCAAAACAGGCCGGGCTGGTGGTGCTGGGCCCGCTTGCGGGCGGTTGACCAGTCGACCGGGGCGCGGCCCGCGGGCGCCGCCTTGCCTGCGGTGTGGCTGGTCTGGCCGACGGTGAACAGCGTCTGCTGGCCGCCGGTCGGCGGGGGGATGCGGCCGGAGCGCTGGGCGGCCAGGAGGGTGGACTGGGCGATGCGCTTGGCCTGGATGTCCTCGATGCCCTCGCGGATCACCTGGCGCATCCGCTGGCCGTAGGTGGGCGGCTGGGGCGGGCCGGCCGGGGCGGGGGTGGGCTGGGCGATGGCTGGGCCGGGCTTGGGCAGCGGCCCGGGGGTGGGAACCTGGCGGGCGCCGACGCGGGCCTGGACGGCGGGCAGGTCCCGCGGGTCGGTGACGCGGTTGAGCTGGCGCACGTACGGAGCGACGCGCCGCTGGATGAACGCGGCCTTCTCCTGCGGGCTGGGCGGGATGACCTGGCCGACGTGGTTGCGGGCGCCCGGCGCCGGGGCTGCCTTTCGCTTGTCGCTCGCGCTGGAGCGGTTGAGCGGGTCGAAGGTGACGGCGGACGGCTTGTCGTAGGGCGACAGGTCCACTCCCGCGCCGGGTGCGGTCGTCGGCCCCGGTACGGGCGCGGGGTTCTTGACGCTGGCGTTGCGGGCGGCCTGCTCCCACTCGGCGCGGGCCCGGGCGGTGGCCTGCTTCTTGCCGCGCTCGGCGCGGGCGCGGATGCGCTGCTGGCCGGGGTTGTTGACGAACCCGTTGAACAGCTTGCCCGCGGCGTGCAGGCGAGCGGCGCGCTGGGCGAGGATCTCGGGTACGGCGTCGGGGTTGATCACAGGGCGTCCTTGTCGGGTCGGGGGTCGGCAGCGCGCAGGCCGCGCACGCGGTCGACCTCGTCGACCATGAGCTGCCAGGGGGTCAGGGCCGCCTCGTGGTCCGGCAGGTACTCGGGGCGTGCGTAGGCAGGGTGGATGTAGTGCAGGAGGGGGATGCCGCTGCTGGCCAGGATCGCGATGACGCCTGGGTTGGGGTCGGCCAGCAGGGCGATGTGGGCGCCTTGGCCGCGTAGCCGCTCGACCTGGCGTAGCCGGCGAATGGCTGGGTCGTCGGGGTCGGTGGGGTGGGCTTCGAGGACGAACTGGTGGTCGGTGAACCCGTTGAGTTCCAGCCACGGGCTGGCGGGCTGGTCGCTGATGAGGGCCAGGCGGTGGACGCTGGCGATGGCGGCGTACAGGGCGCGGCCGGTGGGGATCGGGGCGCCGGAGGCTTCGTCGCGCAGCAGCCCGTCCACGGTCAGCAGGGCGAGTCCGGTCATCGGCTGCTCCACAGCAGGGCTTGGAGGCGGGCGGTGCTGGCCTCGGCGAGCGGCTGGCCGTACAGATGGCGCTGGGTGTCCAGGGCGGCTTGGCGGCCGACGGCGGCGATCTCGGCCAGCGCCGGTCCGATCCCGGAGGCTTTGGCCGCTTGCCAGCGGAAGTTGGCGAAGTCGCCGTAGCCGTGGCCGCCGGGCCCGAAGGCTTGGTGGCGGCCGGTGTGGATGTCGTCGAACAGGTGGCTGGCCTGGTCGACGGCCAGGTGCAGGGCGGTCATCGCGTTGGTGTGGCCGGGGCTGGCGATGGACGTGGATTGGGCGGTGCCGCGGGCGGCGTTGTAGCGGGCGATGATGTCGCGGGCGGTGGCCGCTTCGCGGTCGACCTGGGCCCACCAGTCGGCCGGGTAGAGGGTGCGCGGGTCGGCGGGTAGGCGCGGCGGGCGCACGGTCCAGGTGTCGGCGGTCAGGTCGTAGGCGGCGTAGGGGTGGATCGCGGTGACGCCGCCCGGGGCGTTGGTGGTGGCCGGGTTCCAGTAGTAGGTGAGCTCGAAGAGCTTGCCGCCGAAGTGGGTGCGGGCCGTCTGCGGCCACAGTTCAGCTCGCAGCAGGGAGTTGAGGGAATCCGCCAGCTCCGGTTCGGACAGTGCTGCTTGCTCGGGTTGGAGCTGGCGGAAGCGCAGGGGGTTGATCCCGATCATGACGTCCAGGTCGCCGTTGCCTCGGTCTCCGGACCACTGGTGGGAGATGCCGGATCCGGCCAGCCACAGCCGGGTCCAGGAGTCCGGGTCGCGGAAGCGGGAGCGCATGAAATGTGTGAATGACCCGGTGATCGTGTCACGGACGTGCGGCCGGAGTTTTTGGCCGTCGAACAGGGCCGGGTCGAAGCCGGGATCGGGCGTCGAGAAATAGCCGCTTTGGCCCGAGGTGACGGTAATACGCCCGGACGATTGTGCGGCATTGTCGAGATAATGTGACGCCGATTGGTAGCCCATGTATTTCAGTTTAGGGTGATTGGTGTTTTTCGAGTTATTCGCCGAATAGGCGGAAAGGGCCCTCCGGAAGCGCGCGGAGGGCCCTTTGTCGGTGGGGATTTCCGCCTATGGCCTGGGGGCGTTGCGGACCTGGTTGAGGATGGCGGCGTTGGCTTGGGCTTCGGCGGCCTGGCGGGCGGCGGCCATCATGACGTTGTGGACCTGCATGGCCGTCTTCTGGGCGACGATCTCGTCGGCGACGACCGAGCATCCGGCGGTGATCTCGTCGGGGTGGGCGGTCTTGTCGAGGGTGAGCTTGTCGCTGATGAGGGCGGGGTCGTTGGTGCCGACCCAGGCGCCGTCGTAGTCCTGGTAGATGACGAACGCGGTGCGGACGGGCAGGCCGGGAGCGGGCGTGTCATCCGGGCCGGTGGGGCTCGGGCCGGCGGCGGGCTGCGGGTCGGGGTTGTGGCCGATGATGGTGGCGGCGCCTGCGCTGTTGATGTGGTTCTCCGGGTGGTTGGTCGGCTGGTGGGCCTGGTGGTGTTCGGTGGCGTGGGCGGGCGTCAGCCGGTGTAGTGGTAGTCGCCTCGGGCGGCCCGCATGCGCTGCATAACGACGCTGAAGTGGGGGCAGAACTCGCACAGGAAGCGGTTGGAGCGGGCCTTGCCGAGCCCGGCGGCCTTGCGCTCGGCCGCGGTGTCGGGGGTCAGGCGTTTGGCCTCGGACTTGAAGTCGCCGCAGTTGGTGGTGCGGTTGTGCTTCTTCCAACAGGTGAAGGCGTCCTCTTTGAAGGTGTCCTTCAGCTCATAGAAGCTTCGACCCAGGCCCTCTCCGCTACGGACGTTGATCTGGTCGACGATCTGCTTGCGGGTCTCTGTGTTGCGCCAGTGCTTCTCCTCGACGTCGAAGAGCTGGCCGCCCGCGTGGGGGGTGCCGGAGGGGAAGCGGTGGCGGGAGGCCAGGTAGGCGAGCAGGTCGTCGGATTCGACCGGGCCGTGGTGGTCGGGCAGTTCCTCGATGGTGGTGCAGGTGCCGCAGAGCAGAAGCCGGATCTTGGGTTCGGTGGTCATGCGCCGTTTCTTGATTCGTGTCGTGGGGGTCAGGCGGTGACGGGGGCGTCCCAGATCGCGGCCCAGGTGCGGGGGCCGACGAGGCCGTCGACGGCCAAGCCCTTCTCGTCCTGGAAGGCGCGTACGACCTGGCGGGTGATGGGGCCGAAGACGCCGTCAGCGGTGATGTTCCAGCCGCGGTCGGCGAGCTTGGCCTGCACACGGCGGATGGCGTCCCTGTCGGCCTTGGCGGTGCCGGTGCGGTGGCCGATGCCGTAGACCTGGCCTGCGCTCAGGGGGAAGCGCGGCGCCTGGTTGCCAGTCGACGGCTTGGTGGGCCGGGTCGGCTTGGTCGGCTTGTCGGGCTTCTCGTCCGGGCGGGGCTTGACGCTGACCTTGGCGTACTTGGGATAGCCGTAGCCGACGATGTAGCGGCGGTCGCGGTAGCGGATCTTGACCGCGTCCTCGGTGTTGCCCTCGATGGTGACCACGCGGCCCCGGTTGTCGGTGCCCAGGACCACACCGACGTGGTCGATGGCGCTGATCGAGCGGGTGCCTGCCCAGTCGAAGAACACCACGGCGCCCTTGGTGGGCCGGTTGCCGAACGCTCCGTGGCGGGCGAACCAGCCTGCATGGTAGGGCGTGTACGCATATTCGCCGATGATGTCCAGGCCCTGCTCGCCGCCGGCTTTGAAGGCGCAGTAGGCCAGGAACATGTCGCACCAGGCGGCGTCGCGGAAGCCGTGCGTGCGGTGCCGGGAGTCCCACCACAGGCCGAAGGTGGTGTCCTTGTCGGGCTGCTCGCGGTAACCCTTGAAGCTCTTGAGGGTGTCGAGGAACTCCTCGACGGTGAGGCTCACCAGCCGCTCCCGCCGTCGTAGACGGGCAGGTCCAGGATCTCGCCGTCCTGCTCACCGTCCTCGGGGGTGACGGCCGCCTTGTTCTGCGGGGCCAGGGGCCGCGGGGAGTGGTCGAGCTCGCTCATGCCAGGCCGCCCTTCGGGCCGATCACGCCGGTCATGACGTGGCCGGGGTAGGCGTTGGCGGGGCTGTGGCCAAGACCGCCCCGATCGGGGGCGGGCTTGCGGACGGCGCCGTCGGTGATGCCCTCGGCCAGTTCGGCGCTCATGCTGCGGGAGGTGGGGTAGGCCATTTAGGCGATTCGCTTTCCGGTTCCGTTGGGCTTGCGCCGGTCGTTGAATATCTCCGCGAGCGGAGGCCCGGCGCCGTCGGTGTCCTTCGGGACGGTGAAACGCACGTTGTCGCCAATTCCGCCACGGCGCCGGTCGGTCGCTGCCATCGGCTTTCGAGTGCCCATGTGCGCCCTTCCTGGATAATTCCGACGTGGACATTTCCCAGCGTATTTAAAATGGCGTCACAAATGGTAATGTTCGGTCCCCGAGTAACCAGGCCGGGCCGACAGCGGGTCTGCTTTGGGGCCGGGGTAGAGCTCGTCCAGGCGGACGACGTCGGCCACCTCGATGACGTGCTTGCCCAGGCCGTAGCGGGGGGCGACCCGGCCGATGTTGGGGATCGGTGGCCTGATGGCGTTCATCGCCTGCGCCGAGGCGTTCATCAGCTCGTCCAGGCGGTCACTCACGAGGTTTTCGGGCAGCGACGCCCAGGGTCCAGCGGGCACTAATCGAACACCTTTCCGGTAGCATGCGGGCATGAGCGAGAGCAGCAGCGAGGAGTTCGACTCCGAGCTCGATGGGCCGGAACTGGACAGCCCTGGGACGTCGCTGGAACCCGGGGACATGACCCGGGAGGAGTTCTTGGAACGGGGCGGTTCCGAGGAGGACGCCGAGTTCTACTACGGCGAGCGCGACTACATCTAGTCGCCCGGCATGACCGGGTAGGGCTTGTCCTTGCTCGGATTGGTGTTGATCTTCGTGTTCGGGTTCGGCCGGAACTGTGCCCCCAGGTGCATTCCGGAGTGCTCCCCGAAGTGGGACGACCATTCCGGACTCAGTGACTGCGCGCCTTCTGAGGCCCAGTCACGCACGACCGGGTACTGGTCGGCGTGGCTGACCATCACGTCTGCGCGGCGCATCTGCTGGCTGCCCCAGGCGGCGGCCTGGATGGTGTGGGCGTTGTCGGCGTAGTTGACGCCGCGGCTGAGGCCGCGCTCGGCGGCCACCCGGCGGGTGGCGTAGTCGTTGAGGGCGTGGACGTAGCTCTTGCCGTCCGACAGCATCTGCTCGGGGCGGCTGTTGCCGGTGTCGTGCTTCTCGGTGACCTTCCCGGTCTTCTCGCTCACGGTGGTCTTGATGACCGGGGTCGCGCCCCTGACCGCCGAGACGGGCTGGTCGGCGTAGTACGGGAACTTCTTACCGTCGGCGCCGGTGTACATCTTCGACTTGCTGGTGGGCAGGCCCGGCGCGACGACGGACGCCTCATGGATGTCGCTGACCTTGTAGGCGTCGGCGTGGTCCTTGTCGGCCAGCGCGCCGCGGAAGGCGATCGTCTTGGCCGCGGAGTACGGGTCGCCGTAGTGATGGGTCGACGGGTCTCCGGTGGACAGGCTGTGCAGAGTGCGCTCGACCACCTTGTAGTTGTTCTGCTTGCGGCCGGAGATGAACCTCGGGTCGCGGCCTTCGACCGCTGCGCTCACTGCCTCTTCGGCCTGCTCGATGTTGGGCCATGAGTCCTTCGAGCGCCACTTGGAGTTCGGAGATGTGTCGGCCACGGCCTGGTTGGTCACCGCGCGAGCCATGACCGGGTTGTCCGCGAACTGCTGGTGGCTCATCACGTTGTGATGGGCCTGTTCGAGGCGGCCGTAGGCCGACATCATGCTCTCATCGTGACGCTTTTGCAGGTCAGCGTCGGGAAGGCGGGTGGTGGGCCTGCCGCCGTAGAACATCTGGGAGCCGGACTCGTTCACGCCCGCCTGGATGTGCTCGGCCATGACCCGGTCAAGTGCCTGGTGATGGGTCTTCTCCAGGGAGCCGACCGGGTTCCTCGGGTCGTGGCCGTAGTGCGCCAGCACCGCCTCGCCCTTGCGGTACTCCGGGCCCGTCAGGTCCTCGGCCCGCCGCTGCACGGTGATCTCGGGGTGATGCTCGTGCGGCTGGTTGATCGCGGGGCTGCCGCGCTCGGCCGCGGTGTTGGGAAACATGCGGTGGCCACCGGCCAGCCAGGTGAAATCGCCGTGGGACATGCCCTCTGGCCGCCGGTAGCCGAGCTGGGCGTCAGCGCTGCCGCCGGGGGCGGTGACCTCGCGGTGCAGACGGCGCATCCGGGTGGCGTCGGCTGCGGGACCCTCGAACTGCTTGGCGTTGACCGCGCGGGACAGTTCGCGCCCGGTGGTGGCGGTGAATGTGTTGGCGGGCTGGCCGGTGATCGGGTTGAGGTTGGGGTCGGCCGGACCCTTCTTCTTGGGGGGCATGCTCTACTTCCAGGTGGGCAGATGGCGGCGCATCTGCTCGGCGAACTGGGGGTTTGATTCGCGGCGGGCGGCCGGGTCGGTGACCTGCACGCCGTACTGGGCGGCCAGGCGGCCGAGTTCCTCGGGGCTGACCAGGGCGTTCTTGCCGCCGTGGGCGAGCCGCTCGACGGCGTCTCCCTTGGCGGTCCACTTGGTGCCGCGGGCCTGAGCCTGGAGGCCGGCTTGGGGGTTGACCTCGGCGGTCCAGAAGTAGTCCGCGGGCGCGACGCGCTCGCCCTTGTGGACCCCGCGCTGGTAGGAGCGCTGGTTGAGCTTGGCCTTGACGGAGTTGAGCAGCCGGTCCTCGCGGCGTGAGGCGATCGTGCCGAGGTAGCCGTCGGGGTACTGGGCTGAGGGGATGGCGGGGACGCGGCCCGAGCGCTTGGCGTCGAGCAGGTCGCGGTAGCCGGTCCCGGCTCCGCCGCCTCCGCCCGTGGTGGTGCCGCCGGGCTGGGCGACGAAGGTGTTGTAGGACCAGGGCACTACGGCCCCTGAACGTCAGGGGCGGGGGGCTGGGTGTGCAGGGCAGCCGCGCTGTGGTTCATCGCCGACTCGGCGAACTGAGCGCTCTTGCTGACGGCGCCGCGGGCTGCCGCGCCAGCCGCCGCGCGCAGGAGCTGGGGCCCGGCGGCCCGGGCGACCGTGCCCAGGACGGCCGGGATGGCAGCCAGCAGGGGTCCGGGCATGTCAGGCTCCCCGGTTCTGGTGCAGGTAGAAGTCGCCGAGTCCGGCCTTGGACGGGACGGTGTAGACGTTGCGGCCGGTGGCGGCCGACTCCTCAGCGTTGGGGTAGACGTAGGTGGCCTGGACGGCGCCCTTGTGGCCGAGCCGCTCGGGGATCTGCTGGCGGTAGCCGTGCAGGACGGCCTCGATCATGCCGCCCTTGGCGTTGCCGCTCTTGAGGACGCTGGTCTGGGTGGGGCCGCGTTCGGCCGAGCGGTTGACGAACGTCGACGCCTGCGTGCCCATGGTGGGGAAGGTGGTGGTCGTCTTGTCCTTCACGGACTCTCCTCGGGTCAGGACGCGCCCAGCCAGGTGCGCCGGTCGTAGGTCTCTGCGGACACGCCGTTGACGGAGGGCAGGACATCGCCGCTGGGCAGCATGCGCTGGGCGTCGGAGGGCGAGTGGCCGTTGGGGCTGGCGGCGTACGGCTCCAGCACCGAGCGCCGACGATGGCCTGCGCGCCCGGCGCCGACCTGCCGGGAGTAGAAGCGGGTCATGGTGGCCGCGCGGGCGGAGTCTGCGAATCCGCCGTTTCTGGAACCGTCCACGAATCCGCCTTTCCTTTTTGGTTCGTCCGCTTTTCCAGTGTAGATTTTCTGGCCGCCCGGAAATTAATTCAGCGTTCGGCGATGACGCGGATGTTGATGGCCGTGGGTGACCCGTCGGCGAGTTTCACCGTCTCGAATGACGGGCGAAACGACAGGGAGTAGCCGCGCGAGCCGACAAATCCGCAGGCGATGGCCAGGGCCTTGACGCTCTGGTTCACCGCGCCCGCTCCGATGGCCCGCAGCCAGACGCGTTTGCCGTCGTAGACGGCGTGGCTGATGGTGGCGGCCAGGGAGGAAGAGCTGGTGGTCGAGGCGACGCGCAGCAGCACCTCGTTGTCGTCGGGCAGGCTCATATAGGGCTCCTGAAAGGGAAATGCTCCGTGTTGGGAATCTTCCTTCCAGGGTAGATTCGGCGGTTTTTCTTTTGTTAATACGAAGTCGCCCCGCACGGATTGTTCCGGGCGGGGCGACTGGTATCTCATCGGTCAGGCGGCGTGCCGTTCGGTGAGGAGTGTGAGCTTTCTCAGCACGCTTTCCTGGGCGGGATTGGTGGTGCCAGCGACGGCCAGGTGGGCGAGCCGGGCACACAGGTAGGCGTCGGCGAGATTGTGGTTCTTGGTCACGAACCCGTGCTGCGCTGCGGCCGTGATCATGTCGTCTTTGCTGGCGTTGCCCCTGCCTGTGGCGAACTGCTTGAGCTGGGGCGGCGGGACGATCGTCGGGTAGCGGATCGGGTCGGGAAGGGCCTCGGCCAAGGCCAGCTTGACGGTGGCGCCGAGTTCGCCGGCCTGCTCGCGCCCGAACCGGGCCTCATACGCGTAGCCCTCCATGACCACGTGCTCGATGCGGTCGCGGTAGGGCGACAGTTCCTTCCACAGCCAGTGGTAGATCTCCAGCAGCCGCATCACGCCGCTGCCGTGCTTCTTGGCGGGCCAGGTGCCGGTGATGGCTTTGACGATGCCGGTGTCCGGGCCGAGGACGATCAGCCCAAAGCCGGTATAGGACTGGTCCAGCCCGACAAACAGCGGCTCGGGTTCGGGCATGCCGGGCAGGGCGAGCTGCATCACGCCCCCTCCCCTGCCGGGCGGGCGAACTCTTCCGTGACCTCGCCCCACTCGATCTCGCCGTTGACGTTGCCGAACGCCTGGTAGACGGTCGGCCGGACGGTGTAGCTGTACGGGGGGCGGCCGTAGTCGGCGGTGATGGCGCAGTTCAGGGCGCGGCGGGAGGCGTACAGTCGGCCGCCCATGGCGAAGATGTCGGTGATGGTGGGCGCGCTCATCAGCGGGTTCTCCGGATGGTCAGGCGGTGGATGAGCATGTCGGCCTGGGCGATCAGGTCAGCGATGGTGCTGGAGTTGGTGATGCGCCAGTCGAACAGCGGCTCGGGCAGTCCGGCGTCGCTGATGTGGTCGTTGACCGGGCCGACGCCGGGCCGTTCGACCTTGACCAGGGTGGCGCCGTACAGGTCGCGCAGCAGGGCGGCCTCGTTGGTCATGCGCACGTCAGAGAAGACCACGCGGTCGGCGCCCTCGGCCCGGCGGAACGCCTCGTCGATCCAGGTGCGCGCTCCCAGCACCTGGCGCACACTCATGCCGGTCGACTGGAGCAGTTCGCGCACCGGGGGGTAGATCTGCTTGGCCTCGTCCCAGCCGAACCGGTCGACCAGCTCGCGCAGCCGTACGGGGTGGCCGTCCTCGAACAGGGCGACGGGATTCTGCTCAGCCAGCAGCTCACGCACGGGGTCGGCGAAGGCCACCTTGCGGAAGTCGTAGTTTCGGACGAGGGCGTCGGCGAAGGTGTCCTTGCCTGACTGGGCGAAGCCGTGCAGGCCGATGATCAGCTTCACTGGCGCTCCTCCAGCTCGCGCAGGGAGGCCAGGGCGAGGTCGATGGTGGCGTCGGCGTGGCCCATGGCGTGTCCGAACCGGTAGGTGGCAAACAGCGCGGCGGCTGCGATGACCGCGATGAGGATCTCGGTCATCGGCGGGCCTTCCATCGCAGGTAGGCGTTCATGACGATGACGGAGATGGGGGCGAGCAGGCCAGCGATCACGGCGACGGTGACGCCGAAGATCAGGCCGTGTAGGAGGGTGTCGAGGTAGCTGTTCACGCCTGCTCCTTCAGCGTGATGTCTTGGACGGAGTTCGGGGCGAGGGTGCGGAGCTCGGCCAGCAGGCGCTCGGCGAGCCGACGGATCTCGCGGTTGGCCGTGAGGTCGAGCCGCTTGCTCAGCAGGTCGCGCCAGCCGCGGAAGTTCGCCGAGGCGACCAGGTCGGTGCTGGTGTTCAGGGGCAGCACCTGGGCGGCTGCCTCGCGGGCTTCCTTGATCTTGTAGCCGGAGGCGATCAGGTACTTGTAGAGCCAGTCGTAGTGGTCGCTCGCGGTGCGCCAGGACTCCTGGAGGACCCGGCGGATCATGGGGTTCTCCTGCTCGGCCAGGGTGGGGTGGAGGGTGTAGTCGCGGGGCGGGCAGTAGCGCAGCGACTCGACGGAGAATCCGGCGTGCCGGTGGCGGGTGAGTTCGCCGAGCAGGTGCCGGGACACGCCCTCGATGAGGAAGGCCGCGTGGGTGTGCTCCAGGACGCTGTGGTGGCCCTGCTCGAGGATGTTGGCCAGGTAGTCGGTGTTGCGGCGGGTGGCCGGGTTGGGTTTGTGCCAGCTCTGGTAGCAGATGCGCCCGGCGTACTCGGCGATCAGGTCCGCGTCGGTGTCACGCTCGTCGGGGTGGGCGACCCGGACGAGCACTTCGTTGCTGGCCCTACTTGAGCTCAGCAGGGTGACTCGCATGGTGGTTTCTCCTGGTGGTTGGTGGTGGATGTCTCGGCCGGTGGCTCAGCCGCTGGTAACGGCTCGGCCGCAAACGGGTTGGGCGCGGCGCTGTTAGGTCGTCCACCGGGCTGCTCGGCTGTCGCGGTCAGATCGGGCGGTGCGGCGGGTGAGCTCGCGCGAGAGGAACGAGCTCAGCCGGTCGGCGTTCTCGTAGCCGATCTGGTGTTGCTTGCGGGTGGCGTAGGCGTCCAGGCAGTGGTTCTGGGCGTCGACCACGTCCTGGTCAGAGGCGGCCTCGGCCTTGGCTGCCGTCACGGTCTTGGACAGCTTGCCGATCACGGCCTGGGCGCGGCGGATCTCCAGGATGCTGTCGGCGTACTTCTCGGCGATCTGGGCCTTGGCCAGTAGCCCGGCGTAGTACCCGACCCACTGGGTCATCTCGCCGAACAGACGCATCAGCTCCCGGTCGTCGAGCTCGGTCACGTCGTTCGGGACGGCCGGTGGCATCTCGGCCGGGCGGTCGGGTGCGTGCAACTCGGCGTACGCCCGCTCCTGCCGGGCCTGGATCCTCGCCTCGGCCTTGGCCGTGGTCAGGTTCCGGCTGCGGGATACCGTCCTCAACCTTCCAGCACTCCTTCACCCAGGCACAGCTTGCGCAGGGCTTCTTGTCGGGTTCGTGGTGCGCGCGGTCAGGCAGCGGCCCGCCGGCTATGGCGTCGCGGATGGCGTCTGCTCTGGCCAGCAGGGGCTCGAGGATGCGCGGCGATGGCTTGATCTCGAAGCTGCGGGTCTGCTGGTTGGCTTTGAACTCGTAGATGAAGATCATCGACTTGACCGGGATTCCCGTCAGGGCGGCCAGGTGCAGGTAGATATTGGCCTGCCGGACGTGAGGCGCCAGGGGGCGTTTGATGGCCGCCCAGATGCCGTCCAGGTCGAGCAGCTTCTTGCCCGCGGTGGTCGGGTGGGTGTGCTCGCGCACCAGCTCAGGCACGTCCAGGCGCAAGGTGCCCTTGCCGATGGACTTGATCTCAATGAAGGACTCCCCCACCCAGCCGTCGGCGTGCCCGGCGATCAGGTGCTCCTTCTCCCCGTCCAGGGGGACCTCGCCGTAGACCAGGCCGACGACGCTGTCGCACTTGGGGCAGGAGATGGGGTCCTCGCCGAAGTCGACGCCCTTGCGTTGGCAGGTCAGGCAGTCCCAGCGGCCTTTCAGGCGGCCCATCTGCCGGATCCAGCTCTGCCACTTGGCGTGCAGGCTGTGCCCCTCCTCGAAGATGGACAGCAAGCCGAGGCCGTGCTTGTCCGCGGTGACGGGGGTGCCCTGGCGCACGTCGCGGATGCGGTAGAAGGTCTGGCGGGGGCACCATTCGGCCGAGGCCATCTCGCTGGGGTGGATGATGTCCTGGCGCCGGTCGGAGGGGGCATCGGCCTTGGCGATGAGGTGGGCTTGGATGTCGCCGAGCAGGCCGCCTTCCTTCTTGGTGGCGCCCAGATCGGCCAGGCGGCCGGTCAGTTTCAGGCCAGCAGGGGGCTTTCCTCCGCTTCGAGGTCGGCGCTTTCCTGCTGGGTTGGCGGGTGCCACGTCCACTCCCACGGTGTTGTTCGGGTCTTGGGGTTCTTCAGGTGGGCCTTGCGCTCCCAGCGCAGTGCGCGCCGGTCGTGTGGGGGCAGGCCGCCCCAGATGCCGATGGACTCGTTGTTGATGCAGGCGAACTCCAGGCATTGCTGGCGCATGGGGCAGACGAGGCCGTCGGCTTCGCCGTTGCAGACGGCCAGGGCGTCGCTGTACTGGGCGGGGTCGAACCAGGGGTCGCGCCGGGGGTTGGGCCGAAACGGCAGGCACTTGGCGGCCCGGGTGGGGTTACCGCTGGCGCTCCAGTCGGGGGCGCGGGTGCGGGGCTTGAGGACCACTACGCAACCGCCTCCAGGTCGGCCAGGTAGTCCTCGCGTGCCATCACCACCCAGGTCCGGCCGCCCATTTCAATCTCGAAGAGCATTGCCCGGCCGTCGAGCAGGGCGTGGGTTTCGGCGGCCAGGAGTTCGTCGAGCTTGAGCGTGTAGGAGCGTTTGCTGGTGGTCTTGCACTCGATGGACTTGGTGGCGGTGCGCACGTCGTTCTTGCGGAAGGGCTGGTTGCCGGATCCGGCGTTGACGCTCCCGCCGTACACGGCCGCGGTGCGCTGTTCCTGCTGACGGGATGCCTTGTGCCGGTTCACCACCACACCGCCAGGGCGACCAGGCCGCAGGCCAGCAGGATCAGCAGCGCCGCCCCTGCCGCGGCCATCCAAAAGCAGCCGTCCTCGATGCGGCGGTCGCGCTTATGCACCACGGTCGGCCTTCTTCCTGACGCGCTCGCCGAGCTCGATGATCAGGTCGCCGAACAGCAGGCAGAGCAGGATGCCGCCGAGGATGAGGCCGATGTCCTGGCCGGTCATGATGCCTCCGTGGTGATCAGGTCCCGGTCGGGTTTGGCGGAGGCGGCGAGGATGCCGGCGCGCAGGCTTTCCTGGAGGTCGATTTCGGCGCGCAGGTCCTGGAGGAGGGCGTCCTTGCCTTGCCAGCGGCGCTCGCCGATGGAGTAGTAGGCACCCGCCCGCTTGATCAGGTCGTACAGGACGCCGTAGGTGAGCAGTTCCTTGGCGCTGTCGTAGTCGCCGCGCAGGAAGCCGAGGTTGGGGGCGTCGCGGAAGTACACGTCCAGGGAGGCGACCTGGCCGGGGCTGGCGGCCTTGTTCTTCAGGGTGCGCAGCTTGACGGTCTGGCCGACGCGGGTCTTGCCTTTGCCGTGGCGGGCCTCGTCGATGAACTCGTCGCGCTTGACCTCCAGGCGGACGTAGTAGAAGTAGTTCTTCGCCTTGCCGCCGGGGGTCGTCTGGGGGGTGCCGTGCGGGGAGAACTGGCCGATCGCGTCCCGGTACTGGTTGATGATCAGCCCGAACATGGGCCGCTCGGTGCCGTCCAGGGCGCGCTTGGAGGCGGCGCCCATCTTGCGGAAGAACTTGCCCACCAGGCGGGCTCCGACGGCGACGACGGCGTCCTCCATCGTCTTGTCGGCCTCTTCGCCGGGGATCAGGGCGGGGTAGGAGTCGAGCACGATCAGGTCGATGCTCTTGGAGGCGGCGAACGACAGCATCGTCTCGAAGGCCAGCTCCATGTCCTGGGTGGGCATCACGATCACGCGGTCGGTGTCGACGCCGAGGGCGTGGGCCTGGTCGACGTCGAAGTGCTCGGCGGCGATCCACAGGGTGGTGAACTTGGGGTCGCGCTGCTGGTTGGCGGCGACCGTCTTGAGGGCGATGAAGGTCTTGCCCTGGCTCTCCTTGCCGATCACTTCAGCCCACTGGTTGGCGGGCCATCCCCCGCCGAGGATCACATCCAGGCCGATCGAGCCGGAGGTGTAACGGGCCGGGACCGACATCTCCGAGCCGGTGACGAGGGCGCCCTCGCCGTGCTTCTTGTTGATCTGGGCGATGAGGCTGCGGGCCTCGATGGGCAGGGAGGCGTGACTGGTCACTGGGCTCCCCTGCTGACCAGCCCGGCTGTCGGTTGTGAATGTGACCCCGGCAATTCATTCTCCGAATTCTCGCAAATAAGTAAAGGCCGTACGCGGGAACGCTATGCGAATCCCGGATACGGCCTCAACCAATGTATTAACTAAGGTGCCACGATTGTTTTCGGAGTTGCTAGGCCAATTTCCCGCCTGCGATTAGAGCGTGTCACAGGCTCCGGAAACACAGGCGAATTCGCGAGCGCCTTCGGTGTGGTCTTCGGTTTCGTAGAAGACGAGATCGGCCCAGCGGATGGACGGCATAGCGGCCTTGGCGGCGGCCAGCCCTTCGGCAGTGATGGGCTGGTAGGGCGCCTGCTGGTAGACGTGGTCGGAGTGCGGCAGGAAGGAGACGCCGGTGATGTCGTCCAGGTAGTCCCACACCCATGCGCCGACGTCCGGCCACTCGTGGTCGCGGACGCTAACGGTGACGCTGGGGGTGTGCTCGCACCAGTGGCGCTTGTAGGTCAGCCAGAGCTCCAGGTGCTCAAGGGCGGTGAGGTCCTCGCGGGTGACCGCGTCGGCCGGGACGTCGATGGGGAAGGCGAAGACCAGGCCGGTGTCCGGCTGGGCCAAGTCGCTCTCGCAGGGCACCCCGGCGTCGAGCATGAGCTGGGCGAGCGGGTCCTTGGTGTCGGCGCGGACGGTGCGGATGTAGCCGGTCGGCGCGTACCAGGGGTGCAGGGCGGAGGAGACGCCGGCGAGCTGGGAGCTGTTGCCCTCGGGCTTGACGCAGGTGATGGCGGCGGCCGGGTTGATACCGAGCTCGGCCGCCAGGTGCTCGTTGGTCTGGCGGGCGGCTGCCCGCAAGCTGTCCAGCAGGTCGGCCAGGTCCGGGCCCTGCTCGCGCAGCAGTTCGTTGCCGAAGATGCCGTTGAGGGAGACGCCCAGCAGCCGCTCGGCCTCGCAGTTGGCCCGCCAGTCGGCGCGCAGGTAGGGGAAGTTGATCAAGGTGCTCTGCCAGGTGCCGAGGATGGCGGCGAGCTCGACCTTACGCCGCAGGCGAGAGGCGTCGTCGCCAGGCCGGGCCACCACCGAGGACAGATTGCAGAACTCATGCGGCCTGAGGAGGATCTCCATGCAGGGGTTTCCGCCGTAGGCGGTGTGGGCGTCCCGGCGGCCCCAGCGCGATGCCTGGCGTCGGGCGGCGCTGCGGTTGAAGATGCCGCGCTCGCCCGAGCCGCTGGCTACCAGGTCGGCCCACTCGCGGTCGAAGTCGGTCTTGGAGATCGGCTCGGCGTACACCGCGGAGTTGTTCGCGAACGCCCGTTGACCTGCTGCGTTCCACCACTCCCCCGACTTGGCCAGGGCCATCGGCCGGTCGGCGAGGTCGGACAGGGAGATCAGGGCGCTGCGCCGAACGCCGCCCGCCTGGACGACGGATGCGATCTTGCAGACCAGATCGTGGACTTCCAGCGCGGTGAGCTTGCGTCCCTGGGCCGTGCTGAGCAGGTTGACGGTGTAGGAGAACAGCTCATTCAACGGTTCGAGGCCGCTGGCCCTGCCGCCGAAGGTGCGCAGTCGTGCGCCCTTGGGCCGGACGGCCGACAGGTTCCAGGTGGGGATCACGCCGTCGCGCCACATGAGGGTCAGCAGGGTCTCGAAGCTGGTCGCCCAGCCGAGCTTGTTGTCCGGGACGACGATCTCTACCCCGTCCATCGTGCGGTGCAGCGCGGGGACGGCGGGGAGCTGGTTGATCTCGGCATGCTCGCAGGAGAACCCCACTCCTGTGCCGTGCATAAGGATGAACAGCACTTCGGCGAACGCCTTGATGTCGTTGATCGGCAGGTAGGCGCAGTTGTAGGCGCCGATCGACGACTCGTGCAGGGCGGGACCGGCGGTCATGAGGGCCCGCATGCTGGGGAAGACCTGGTGCTCGCAGATCGCTTCGCGGATCTCCAGGAGCAGGTCGCTGTCGGGGACGTAGCCGTGGTTGCGCTTGAGGTGGCCGGTCATGAAGGTCAGGTAGCGGTCGACGGTCTCGCCCCAGGTCTCTCGCCTGCGCTCCTCCTCCAGCCAGCGGGAGTAGCGCGACAGGGCGATGTAGTTGCGGAAGGGATCCTTGAGAGAGCCGTCGGGGTTGAGGATGGTCAAGAGGGATGTCCTTAGCAGGGGTTTCGCAATCGGCGGCAGGTCGGCCTAGACGCGGCCGATGATCTGCCGGGGGTTGAAGTTGCTGGTGCCGTCGTGGACCTGACGGGCAGGGGTGGCCGGCTGCCCCGGGGTGGTCGCCCCGCCTGCGCCGCTGCCGGTCTGGACGACGGGATAGCCACAGTCGAAGCAGCGCATCGCGGCCTGGGAGCCGGGTGGACGCATGTAGTTGCCGCTGGCGCAGTCCGGGCAGGTGTCGGTGAGCCTGGCGGACTTGGCCGCGGCCGGGGCCTGATAGTCCTGCGCGAGCGCGGGCTGCTCGAGCGGCGGGGGTAGCGGGGCCGCGGGGGAGGGGTCCCACCACGGCCGGGCTGCGCTGGCGGCCGGGGGCGAGGCGGGGGTCTGCGCCTGCGGCGGCTGCTGGCCTTGTGCGGCGGCCAGCTTGCGGGCCCAGAAGTTATTCACGGCCGTTCCTTTCCGGGAAGGTAATTACTCCTGTGTCGAGGAGATTGGCGATGATGACCAACGCGCCGACCCGGATGACTTCGCCATATTGTGTCGCCAGCGCCTCGCGGATTTCTGCTGGGACTTCTTCGGCCGTGTCACCCAGGATAGTGGCAATCAGGATTTCGGCAGAGAGCGTAGATAGTGCGGTGACGTCTTTCAGGAGGGGCGCGACGCGAAATAGCCGCCGCTTGGATTCGAGGTACATTTCCGGCGCGGCGTCGGTGCTAGGGGGCACCATGCCGAGCTGGCGCATGACCTTCTCGGTCTTGCGGGAGGGCACCAGGTCCCACACCAGGCGGTGCTTGAGCAGGGGCGTCCAGTCCAGGCCGTGCAGAGGGTTGTCGTGGCTCACTTGGCCTCCGACCAGCGCTGGACGATCGAGGTGTCGACGGTGAGCGGGACCGACAGCAGGCGCTGGATGCCCTCGCCGAGCATGGCCTGGCGCATCGCGGCCTCGACCAGCGGCGCCTGGTGGGTGGGGGTATGGATGACGAGCTCGTCGTGGACGGTGAGGATCAGGTGCGCGGGCTCAGGCAGGGCCCGCAGCCGGGGGCCGAGGCGGTTGATCGACAGTTTGATCAGGTCCGCGCTCGAACCCTGGATCTTGGAGTTGAAGGTCTGGCGCTCGGCCTTGGCGCGGCGGCCGTCGTCGGCACTGCGCAGGTCGGGCAGGCGGCGGTAGCGGCCGAGGATGGTCCGCACGTGCGGGGTGGGTTCGGCTCGCCGGGCCTGGCTGATGCACTCGGCACGGTACTGGTAGATCTCGGGGAACTGGGCCGCGTGCGTCTTCATGTGGGCGCGGGCCTGCTTCTCGGTGATCCCGGCCATGTCGGCGACGGTGGCGGGTCCAGCCATGTAGATGATGGCAAAGTTGAGGCCCTTGGCGACCTGGCGCATGTCCTTGGCGACGTCATCGGGGGCGACGCCGAACACCATGGCGGCGGTCATGGTGTGGGGGTCGATCCCGGCGTGGAAGCCCTCGAACAGGGCTCCCTGGCCGATGAAGTGGGCGGTCAAGACGAGTTCGATCTGGCCTTGGTCGCCGACGACCAGGGACCAGCCGTCATCGGCGCGGAATGCGCCGCGGATGCGCTTGCCGTCGGCGGTGCGCACGGGGATGTTCTGGAGGTTCGGGCCGGAGCTGGAGAAGCGGCCGGTGGCGGTGCCGGACTGGTTGAAGCTCCCGTACACGCGGCCGTCGAAGACGATGCCGGGCTTGGTGTCGGTGCCGACCAGGCCGTCCACGTAGGTGGTCTTGAGTTTGACGTCCTTTTGGTAGTCCAGGAGGCGGGCCACGAGCGGGACGCGGGCGTGCGGCTTGAGGGCGTCGGCGTCGGTGGAGTAGTCGTAGATGGTGACTGGCTGTCGGGCGCGTTCCTTCTTCTTGCCTCCCGGGGTGAGCGCGCTGGGCTTGAGGCCGAGGCCGCCCTCGCTCTTGGGCAGGTAGAGGATCTCGGCCTTCTGCTTGGGGCTGTTGAGGTTGAACCGGCGTCCGGCGGTGGCGTAGATGTCGCCCTCGATGGCGACGATGCGGCCGGCGAGCTCGGCGCCGAAGGTGGTCAGGACGTCGGCTTCGAGGGGTGCGCCGTGGTGGGCGGCATCCAGCAGCTCGGTGATGAGGGTGTGCTCGAGGTCGCGCAGGTCGCCGATGCCGAGCTGGTCGATGAGTTCGGCGAAGCGGTGGTAGAGGAGCCAGGTGTACTTGGCGTCCATGTAGGCGTAGCGGGCGACCTTGTGGAAGGGGTGCTGCTCGACGCACTTGCCGACGTTCTCTTTGTCGTAGTCGACCTGGTAGAGCTCCTTGACCAGGGCCTTGAGGCCGTTCTGGCGGTTTTCGTCCAGCAGGTGGCCCATGACGCGGGTGTCGGCGTAGGGCGGGGGGACGATGCGCTCGCCGTTGTACTTGGCGATGGAGATACCGTCGAACACGAAGTTGTGGGCGATCTTGGTTCGGTCGGAGTCGAACAGGGGCCAGCATTTCTCCCAGACCTGGGAGGGGCGAAGCTGGGCGGGTGGGGCTTCCCAGACGGGGACCTTGTCGCGGCGGATCCTGCCGTTGGCCAGCAGGCGCGGCTGGGTGTCGTAGCGCTCGATGCGGTTGCCGATGGGGTGGCCCATGGGGATCGACACGGCCATGCCGTGGGTGGCCATGGACAGCCAGATGACCTTGTTCTGTGCGGGGATGAGCCGGTTGTCTCCGGTCGTCTCGGTGTCGAAGGCGAAGGCGTCGTGGCGGGAGAAGTGGCCGATGACGTGGTCGAGGTGCTCGGGGGTGAGCACCACGGTGGAGCTGGGGCGCATGGGCGTGGTGGGCCCTTCGGTGGTTGGTCGGTGAGGTGGCGCAGGCCGCCGCCCCGGTGTGAGCCCTGGGACGGCGGCCTGCCGCTTGC
Organism: Nonomuraea typhae; assembly: GCF_009760925.1. Taxonomy (GTDB): domain Bacteria; phylum Actinomycetota; class Actinomycetes; order Streptosporangiales; family Streptosporangiaceae; genus Nonomuraea; species Nonomuraea typhae. Next base: position 126,694 of record NZ_VRLV01000004.1, on the reverse strand, counting down.
TGGGGTTGGTAGCCCCTGGTGTTTGGTGGGTTAGGTGAGCTCGTCCACGAGCTCTTCGAGGTCTTCGCGGCTGTCGGTCTTGGTGTAGTTCTCGAAGCCGTGGACGGCCTCGCGTAGCTCGGCCAGGTCCTCCTCGGTGAGGGGGGTGACGGCCCATTCGGCGACGAGGTCGCGTTCCTTGATGGGGACCAGGTTGTATTCGGTCTTGGTGCCCTTGCCGGAGCGGGAGACTGACCAGTAGAGGTCGTCGCGGTCGATGGGGCTGGTCTTGGTGTTCTGGGACAGGGTGCGGATCTTCTCGGCCAGCCGTACGCCGCAGGCCCAGATCTTCATCTCCGGTTCGCCCACGTCGTTGCCGTTGCTGTCGCGGTAGGGCATCTCGATGACGTTGAACAGGACCTGGGTGCGGGGGCTGTCACCGAGCTGCTCGCACAGGGGGCAGTCTTCTGCGTGGCAGACGAAGCCCTTCTTGCCCTGGGCTTGTTCCAGCCAGTGCCAGGCGAAGACGGCGAACGGCTCGGTCTGGGCGAACTTGAAGACGATCTCGTCGGAGCCGACCTTGAAGGTGTCGGCGAAGCCGGCCGATGCCTTGGCCTGGTTGCGCAGGGCGTCCCAGCCGCCGGAGGCTCCGGCGCTCGTGCGGCCTGCTGGACGGCGGGAGTCGGTGCGGCCCGCGGGCCGGGAGGCGGGGTGTCGGCGCTGGCTGGCTTCCTTCTCCTCGGGCTCGGTGGTCTGCTCGGTGGAGGTGCGGCGCTTGAGAGCGCGGGCCATGTGGGGGTGCCCTTTCGTTAGTGGATGTTCTGGGTGTTCTGCTCGGCCAGGACGTGGACGTATGACTCGTTCTCGGTGGTCAGGCTGGTGGCTCGCGCGATGTCGGCGGCCAGGGTCTGCTGCACCTGCTCGCGTGCGGTGATCAGGAGGTCGCCGAGCTCGACGTTGTCGGCGTCGGGGAAGTCGGTGTCGAAGACGGTGGCCGAGGCGGTGTATTCGATCCACTCGTAGGCGCCCATGTTGACGTGGTGGCGCTGGGTGTAGGTGACCTGCATGTCAGGTGGAGACCTTCCGGGAGCGGGCCTGGTGTTCGCGGAACATGGCCAGGACGCGCTCGGTGAAGCGGGTGTGCTTGATCGGCCGGGAGTGGGGTTCGAGGATTCCCTCGTCCTGGGCGATCTGGCGGATTTCCAGGACCTGGGCGCGGGTGTAGAGGCGCCGGGAGCCGCGGGTGTCCTTGCCGGTGAAGCGGTACTGGGGGTGGGGCAGGATGCCTTCGCGCTCCCACTTGCGGATGGTGACGGCCTTGCGGCCCAGGACGTCGGCGAGTTGGCCGACGGTGAAGAAGTCGGTGTCGATGCCGCGGACCTTGTAGACGCGAGGCTTCTTGCCCTCCAGCGGGTCGTCGAGCTCGGCGGGCCGCTGCCAGGAGGCGGGGATGGGGGTTTCGTTTCCCGCGGGTGGTAGGTGTGCGGCGGGTCGTGCGGGTGTGGTGCGGGGTGCGCCCGGGCGGCTGGAGTCGGTGCGGTTGCCGGGTCGGGTGGGCTGGCGCGCTCCCGGGCGGGTGGTGCTCATCACGGGGGGCTCAGATTCCCTTCAGGGCGTAGGTGATGGTCGTGTCGATGAGGGAGTCGAGCTCGTCGGTGGTCAGGACGTCTTCTTGCTGGAGCGCGTAGAGCTCGTCTTGGTCCAGGACCTCGATGACCTCGTGGCGGAAGACGCGTTTTTCGACGTCAGGCCCTTTGGAGCGTGCCAATGTGCGGGCGCGCTCCTCGTTGACGGTCATGGAGACACGTTTCTCGCGGACGAAGCCGGAGTAGGTTCTGTCGCCCTCGTACGGCTGGTCGAGGGTGATCGTCATGTGCCCCTTGGCGTCTTCGTCGCCGTGGTGGGCGGCAAGGTCGAGCAGGTCGGCCCGGAGCGCCTTGACACGGTTGTCGATCTGAGCGGCTTGCTCGCGCAGGGTGGCCCACTGGCGGAAGAGCCGCTCGGCCCGCTGGGGGGCGTGGTCGGGGGTGGCGGGTTCGGCTGGGGCGGTTCGTGTCACCCTGCGCACGATGTCTCACCTCGATGAATATGTCGGGGTTGGATAGGGAAGACCCTAACCAGACATCTTGGCCGTCCACAACGTTACTACCCAATAATCGTCAAATAATCTTTGACAGCGCTACTTTGTTTACTACTTTCGCTCATGCTAGTGCGAGAGTGCGCCAGCCTGCTGACGAGGGCTTTCGGCTCCGGCTGCCAGCACCTCCCCCAGGTGCGAGGTGAGGGAGGTCACGTCGTTGTCGATCCGGCCCTGATGGTCGGCGCCGCGCCCGTCCACGGCCGCCTCGCCCACGCGGCCCTTGAGCGCCAGGCGCTCGTACTCGCGCACTTCGATGCTGGCTGCGGTGATCAGCCGGAGCACGCACACCCTGCTGTGCCGGGAGGAGGCGCGGACATGGCGCGCGGTGATCTGTCGGTACTGGCCCGCCGAGCGGGGCGGGTCGAGCAGGATCAGGTGGCTTGCCGCGGGCAGGTCGACGCCGTAGGCGCCTGCGTGGCTCATGGCGAAGATCCGCACACTGGGGTCGGACTGGAACTTGGCGACGGCCGCCTGCTTCTCCCCCGGCGTCATCTCGCCATGGTAGGTGACCAGTTCCACGTCAGGAAACATCTTCTGGACGATGTTTAGCATTCCTGTAAAGCGGGAAACGAGAATGGCTTTCGCTTCTGAATTCGTCAGCAGGTCGCGCATCTCCTGCCGCAGGGCGGCCATCTTGGCGCCCTCGCTCATGCCGTCGACCGCGCCGGAGGCAACCAGGTCGAAGCAGTATTTGCTGCCGGGAAGGACCTTCGGGGCTCCGGGCCGGGTCCGCAGGTGTTCGGCCTTGGCGTAGTTGGCCGCGCTGGCGCGCACGAGGTCGGGCTGGACCAGCAGCATCTGCGCGGCGGTGTGCACGGCCATGACCCGACCGGCGAGCGTGTTCTCCTCCCGGCCTGCGTAGTAGGCGCTGGGATCCCATTCCGCGGTGGGCCCGAGCTGCTCCAACTCGGCCAGCAGGTCGGCTGATATCTGCTGGTAGACGGCTGCGGTGGCGGGCTCCATCTCGATCATTCGGGTGCGTTCTTCCACGGCGGGCATGTACGGCGCGACGTCGGCGTCGGTGGTGCGCTTGCGGACCAGGGCCGGTGCGATCTTGGCGTGCAAGGTCTTCATGTTGCGGTAGCCCTTAACGTTGCCCCAGGTGTCGCGCCGGATGTAGGCCCGGTCGTAGGCGACGAAGTCGCCCAGGACGTCAGGGTCGACCCACTCCATGATCGAGAACAGCTCTTCGAGCCGGTTGTCGACCGGCGTGCCGGTCAGCGCGAGCCGGTAGGGCGCGGTGAGCTTCTTGATCGCCTTGGACCGCTTGGCCTTAAACGATTTGATCGCAGTCGCCTCATCCAGCACCACCAGGTCGAACCCCAGCCGGCGAAGGATGCGCAGGTCGGCCACGACGGTGTCGTAGGAGGCGATGACGTAGTCGGGCCGCTGGTGTTCCATCCGTGCCCAGGCCGCCTGCCGTACGGCCGGGCTGCCGTCGATCACCGTGCAGTAGCGCTCCTCCGGGACGACGATCGGTTCGCCCGCCACGACCAGTTCGGTGTCGGCGACGTCGGTGAAGCGGGCGATGGAGGCGGCCCACTGGAGTTTGAGCCCGGACGGGACGACGATCAGCGCGGAGGTGATGTCGCCTCGGCCGAGCAGTTCCTCGGCCACTGCGATGGCCGTGACGGTCTTGCCGAGGCCCATCTCGAAGGCCAGCAGCAGCGAGCCGCGTTCGGTGAACCTCTCGACGGCCTGGTCTTGGTAGGAGTGCAGCGTGATGGTGAGCACACCCAACGGCAAGAGCCCGTCCCAACAGCGGCTATTCCGCTGGGACGGGCTCGTGGGCGGGAGTTGCTAGCCTGCGCGCAGCCAGCGCGAGAGCAGGCCGGGGGTGGCCAGGTCGACCATGGTGCGCAGTTCGGTGTCGGTCAGGTCGCCCGGGTCCAGGCCCGTGGTGTCCTCGCGGTCGACGAGGTTGGCGTAGTCGACGAAGAGTGTGGACAGCCCGCTTCCCCGAGCGGCCTGCCACAGCTTGCGCGAGTAGATCAGGCCCGCCTCGTCGTGGTCGGGGAAGTCGATCAGGGTGTCGGTGACCTGGCGGATCAGCCGGAGCTGCTCAGCCGACACCGACGCGCCGTAGGTGGCCACCGCGCCGGGCACTCCGGCGGCCAGCAGCCGTGGCGCATCCAGCGGGGATTCCACCCGGACGACGGGCTGGCCGGGCTTCACGGTGTTCAGTCCGAAAAGGGCCGTGGACTTCTTGAGGTACTTGGGCCGGTTGCGGAAGAGTCGGCGGTTCTTCTCCTGCCAGCCCAGCAGGGTGCCGTGCTCGTCGCGCACGGGAGTGATCCACAGCTCTTCGCGCGGGCACCAGAGCACGCCGTAGGCGGCGCACGCCTGCGCGGTCAGTCCCCGGCTGCGTAGGGCCTGCGGGGGCGGGGTGGTGTAGATGGCCAGGGCCGCTTCGGTGATCAGCTCGCTGGTGTCGACGGGCGGGGGTGGCTTGGTGGCCAGGAGCCGCTCGGCTCGGGCGATGGTGCCCCGGGCGCGGATCCAGGCGACGGCGTCGGTGCGGTCGATGCGCAGGACGTAGGCGACCAGGTCGGCGAAGCGGCCCCGGAACCCGCACGAGAAGCAGTTCATGAAGCCGCTCTCGACGTTGACCGCGAAGCTCGGGTTGCGGTCTTCGCGGCCGGTGTATTCCAGGTGGGCCGGGCAGCGGCAGGTGGCCTCGCCGGAGTCGTCGATGCGGATGATCTCCAGGCCGAGCGCCTCCAGGGCGGAGATCACGTCGCCGGGGACGACGTCGGCGAAGGCGTCGAAGCCGGAGGTGATCTTAGGCCGCGACACCGTAGCCTCCTTCGTCCCAGCCCGAGCCTGTGGGGTCGTCGATCTCCTCGAAGAGGGCGCGCTCCCAGTCCCAGGCGTAGTGGACGCGCATCGGCGAGGCGGTGCGGGCCAGCACGATGCTGATGACGTTGATGTTGTGCTCGTCGGTGCGTTCGACTGCCAGGACGGCGTCGCTGTCTTGGACGAAGCTGGAGCTGTAGCCGATGGAGTAGCTGGTCACCTTCTTGCCGTTCATCTTGCTCTCCAGCGCCTGGGTGGCGATGACGATGGGCAGGTTGAGCTGCTGGGCCATCCGCTTGAGGCCGCGGGTGATGTTGGTCAGCGCCTGCGGGGATCCGGCCGGTTCTCCCTGCTCGTCCTGCATCATGTAGACGCCGTCGACGAAGACGATGTGCGGCCGGATCTTCTCGATTTTGGCGCGCAGGCCGGTGAGGGTCATGACGGACTGGGAGTCTGCCGACAGGTGGAAGCTCGGCATGGACTCCATGGAGTGGACCGAGCGCTCCAGCTTCTTCCACTCGGCCAGGGACAGGGTGCCGTTGCGGAGCTTGGAGTGCGGGATCCCTGCGCGGAAGGCGTCCAGTCGCTGCTCTTGCTCGAGGTTGGACATCTCGAAGCCGATGAACAGCGGGCTGTATCCGGCGTCGTTGGCGGCCTTGGCCATGAGCAGGGTGGCGGTGGACTTTCCCGCCTTCGGGGGGCCGACGAAGGTGATGAGCTGGCCTCCCTCGAATCCGCCGAGCGCCTGGTCGATGGCTCCGAACCCGCTGGGGATGCCGCGCAGGCGTCCGTCCAGTTCGGCCAGTTCGCGGTAGCGCTGGATGCGCTGCTCGCCGTTGGTGGTCAGGTCGACGTCGTGCAGGGTCGGGCCCTCGCGCATGATCTGCGCCAGCACGGTGGCGATGGCGGCCGTGGCGCCGGTGACGTCGCGCCGGGTGTGCTTGAGCACGGCGTCGGTCAGGCCGGTCTCCAGCACGACCAGGTGCCGGTGCTCGCGCATCTTGTCCAGCAGGTAGGGCAGGTCCTCGTCGGCCTTGATCAGTTTGTAGGTGGGGTGGTCGGCCTTGACCGCTGCCAGAGAGGGGACGGTGCCGTAGGTCTGCTTGTGGCTGGTGATGGCGTCCCAGACCTGGGCGGATTCGGGGTCGCGGAACCAGACGCGGGTGATCCCGGCGTGAGCGAGGGGCCCGAGATCGCCCAGTTCGATCACGCGCGAGATCAGCGAGCGCTCGATGTCCATCAAAAGCGTCCCATCTGGAGCAGGTTGTCGGTGGTGATCAGGCGCCCGCGTGAGCCGTACAGCAGGGCGTGGTGGGGGTCGGTGGTGTAGACGGCCGCCACGTACGGCATGGACGCGAGCCGGCGGGCCAACACTCGCGGCTGGTAGGCCCACACCCGGGAGGCGGGCACCTGCTCGGCGTCCAGCCGTTCCTCCAGCGCGGTGGCGAAGTCCGGGCCCTGGGTGGTGATGACCTCCAGGGTCTGGTGCAGGCGCCAGGACAGATCCCACATGACCTTGACGACCAGGTCGTCGAGGTCCCACTCGAGGGCCAGGCGGTGCCACTGGCCCAGGGTGCGCTTGACGGCGGCCAGCCCCTTGCGGGCGGGCGGGTGGCCGATCAGGTTCTCGAACTCGATCAGCAGCCGCGGGGTGGTCTGGTTGCTGATGTCACCGCCTTGCACGGGCGGCCTCCTTGCGCAGGTCGACGCCGCCCAGCACGACTTCGTCGAAGGTCTCGTGGGCGAAGGAGGCCATGGAGGGGTTGTAGGACTCGCCCCAGGCGGCCAGGCGCAGGTTGGTGGTGGCCACGGTGGGCAGGGCTCGGCGAAAGCGCATGCGCAGCAACCGGTCGACCTCGTCGATGGCGGCGTTGCTGGCGGTGCGGTGTTCCTTGCCGACGTCGTCGAAGACCAGCAGCGGTGTCGTCTCGGCCTTGTGGACCATGCGTTCGATGGCCCACCACAGGTCGATGGCCTCCTGCACGCCCCGGTCGGCCTGGGCCTTGATGGCGTGCTGCTTGGCCAGGGCCTTCATGTAGTCGGCGACGGCGACGAACATGATCCCGGCGTTGTGGCGCTCGGCCGTCTCGGTGGCGGTGATGCAGGCGAGGGTGGTCTTGCCTGCCCCGGCGGGGCCGACGAGGGCCAGCCCGCGTCCCAGGAGGCTTCTGGAGGCGTTTTGAGCCTCACTGCTCACTCTGGCCTCAAATGTGTCGAGAAAGGCTTCTACGGACGATCTGGCGGCGTGTGCGTGGTTGTTGTAGGGGTTCCAGTCGGTGAGCCGCAGTCCGCGGTACAGGGCCGGGATTCCGGCGAGGTTGGCGCGGCGCGCGACGGCGTCGGCGGTGAGGGCGGGGGTCACAGGCTCGTCCAGTCGTCGGGGTTGAACGGTTGGTCGTCGGTGAGGCCGGAGGACCACTCCTCGGGCCGGAACTGCTGGGCTGCCTGGGCGCTGCGGGCGCGGGTGATGTGCTGCCACAGCAGGGCCCGCTTGGCGAGGAAGTCGGTCCACGGGACGGCGGAGTCCGAGCGGTAGCCGGGCACCGTGGCGTAGGCGGCGATCATGTCCCGGATCTGGTCGGGGGCCGCGCCTTGCCGCATCCACCGGTTGAAGGCACCGGCGAGCTTGGTCTGGTTGGCCACGTCGATGTAGGCCGGGAACCCGTCGCTGGCGCTGCCGGTCATCGCCCGGGCGAAGTGCGCGGCCAGGCCGAGGCCGGTGTCGGGTCCGGGCGCCCGGCGGGTGCGCTGCTGGCGCGGGGGTCGTGGCTCCCGGACCCCGGCGGCGACCGCCGGGTCGTGCTCGTCGTCCAGCTCCATCTGCTGGTGGCGCATCTTCGGCGTCGTGGCGGCCCGCCGAGCCGCAGGCGCGGCGTATGAATCTAGAGACGAAGTCTCTAGATGAATAGGGTTTTTAGTCTTGGGTCCAGATTCCGGACGAGTTGGTACCGGCTGGCGCTGCGATGTATCAACTGGTCCAGATTCCGGACGGGTTGATACCTCCCCTGCCCGGAAGGGCGGGGCGGGGCAGTTCTCGTCCCAGAAGTCGGGCGTGGTGATCCGCCGCACGACCGACAGGTAGCCGCGGGCCTCGCCCGGCCAGTGGTCCTCGGCAACCTCCTGGAGGATCCCCCGGTCGGCGAGCTTGGCCAGGGCGGCGTAGACGGTCGAGCGCGAGGCGCGGACCTCCCGGCACAGCGACTCGACGCCGAGCCAGGTCATGCGGTGGTCGGCCCCGGCGGAGTTGGCCAGCCGGAGCAGGACGAGGAGTTCGGTTCCCTTCACCGCCGCAGGTGCTTTCTGCCACACCTCAGCAACGATTTCGATGGCCAATTGAGTTACTTTCCTTGCCGAAATTCCTGAATTACGGAGCGCGTGGGGTAGCGTTTATGTTTACGGAAGTCCGGTTCCCTTCCCGGCTCCTTCCTCGCAGATGATTTGCCTGTCTGCGAGTGCGTGGTGGTTAAGGGCCCCCAGCCCCGTCCTCTGTGTGGCGGCTTATTGCTGGGGGCCCTTCGCGTTTTAGTCCTGGTCGAAGTCGCTGAGGAACGCCTCGTATTCGGCGCGGGTCATCTCGCGCTTGGTCTCGCCCTTGCGGGGGCGTCCGCGCCCGGCCAGGCGAATGGTCTGCTTGTCCTCGTCTATGAGGACGGTGACCGGATCTGCGGCGGTGTCGCGGGCCTTGCCGCGCGCCTTGGCGGACGGCTGTGGGTTCTGGCTCGGGGCCGCCTGGGCGTTGAGTTCCTCGTTCAGGCGCTGGAAGTGGTGGCGTACGGCACGGGTGAGCGGGGCAAGGTGGACCGGTTCCATGCGGCGGGCGGCGTTGGCGTGGTCCTGCTGGGTGAGGTGCTCGATCGTGAAGGCGAGGGTGGTGAGCAGGTCGGGGACGTCCGCGGGCCGGGGCGCGGGGGCGGGCGGGATGGCCTGCGCCTCGTCTGCCGGGGCGGCCTCCTCCTCGGCTGGCGCCGCTCCCTGGTCGGGGCGGGGTGACGGGCTCGGATCCTCGAGCGTCAGTTCCTGCTCGATCTGCTCGAGTTCGGCAGGCTCGCCGGACGGGGGCACGGCGTCATCGTCGTCGTCGGCGTCGTCGGGGTGCTCCTCCTCCGGGTCCTCGGCCGGAGGGTCATCGGTGTAGGCCAGGTCGTCCAGTCCGGCGGTGAGGTCCTTGACGGGGATTCCCGCGGCCACGGCCTGGTCGAACAGCGTGCCGGTGTCCTCGTCCGGGGCCTCGTCGGATTCGCCCCAGGCCAGCACGAGCACGGCCTCCTTGCCGTCCCGCTGGGCATTGGCCAGCGTCTGGATGAGGTCGTCGGCGACGTACATGGTCTCTTCGGAGCGGGCGCAGGAGGCCAGGACGAGCTTTCCTCGGCGGCCCGGCTTCGGGGCGGCCAGCGCGGTGTAGGACACCTCGGATGCCTCGGCCCACTCCGCGACGTCTACGACGGCCTTGCTGGTCAGCGCAAGATCGGCGGGCAGGTAGAGCGCGACCTCGCGCTCGGGGTCGTCTTCCAGCCAGTCGGTGAGCAGGTCCCAGGTGTTGTCGGTGCTGGATTCGCCTGCTCCTGCGACGGCGAAGACGAGGGGCTTGGTGGTGGTCACGCAGATCCTCACATATTTGAAAGCGGGAGATGCGTCTCAGCTTTACGTAAAGTGGGAGTCTGCGACAACTTACGTATCAACTCGTGGGGGAAGATTCTCAGCGCGGCAGGTCGGGCACCCGGGAGGCGCGGCCCCTCCCCCGAGACGCTCGTTTGCGCAGCTCAATCAGCATTTCTGTCAGCGACTGCGCGGAGGTTTCGGGGCGGCTGGACATCCGGGTGACGACGGCCGCCACTGCCGCGGCGGCCAGGGCGTGCGTGAGCTGGGGCGGAGCGAACGGCAGCCCGTAGCAGGCGCCGATCACCAGCAGCGACTGGAGGGCGGCGGGCACCGGCACGACGGCGCGGACGACCTGGTAGGCCATCCACGCCGCCAGACCGGTCAGGACGACGCTGATCACGCCGCCAGATCCACCTTGTCCCGGACGAGGACCGACTGCACGGCGTCGGTTGCGCCGGTCGGCTTCCAGATCGCCTCGTGCACCGACTGCGCGGCGATGAAGGCGCCGACGGCCACGAGCAGGGCCGTGCGCCAGTCGAAGACGTCACCGGCGCCGGCCGCCTGCTCCCAGGCGACGATGAAGCCGTCGAGGGCCGACAGGGCGGCCAGCAGCAGGCCCTTGACCGCGCCGGACCACGACGCCTTGGTCACTAGGCCGACCAGCAGGGATAGGAACGGCCCGACCACAAGGCCGAGCACGAGGGCGGTATCGAAACCAGCCATTTCTCTAACTCCTCCGGAGAGTTATGAATTCGCCGGAGAAATTCCGGCACTCTACGACGGTATTGATAAATGGGCGGCCCTTTGTAATGCGCGAGTTAGTCCAAATGCGGGATGACGCCGAATTCAGGTGTGCCGACACGGATACCCATCGGCGTCTGCTCCTCCAGCGCGCTGACGAGTCGCGCGGTTCGCTGGTCGATGTCGCGGTAGTGGAAAGCCCCCAGGTTGGTGTCGGTGCCGTTGTAGCGCAGGAAGTAGTCGCGGCTGCCGAGCTTCATGTGGAAGTACGGGGTGGCGCGGCTGCCCTCCTCCACCTGGATGCCGGCGATGTTGAGGGTCAGCGGCAGGGGGACCGCGCCGTCGTAGGGGAAGTTGATGTGCCAGAACTGGCCCAGGTCGGAGGCGGTGAAGGGGGCCTGGATCCGTGTCCAGCCCATCTCCGGCGTCAGGGACAGGTGTTCGGAGGTGCCCTGCTCGACCCAGCCCTGGCCGCGGGTGACGGCCAGGCGGAGGATCACGGGCTTGTCGGTCTTGATGTGCAGGGAGACGACACACGGAGATCCGGGAGGAGGCGCGATCATGCCACCGCCCATGAATCCGGTGTAGCCGGGCTGGTAGACGACCTTGGCCACGGGCTTGGGGTCGTCGGCGTACGGCGAGCTCCCCTCGCGGGTGACCGTGATGTTCTGGGATCCGAAGAACGGCCACACATCGCCGATGGCGTAGTTGATGCGGTCAGCGACGACGAAGGGGCGCAGGGTCTGGGCCGTGCTATAGCTGCGGGGCCCGGGGGCCGTCTGGGCGGCGGCTTCGGCCTGCACGCAGGTGAGCTCGTGGTAGTTGTTGGCGGGCACGGCGTTGAAGCGGAAGCCGACTGCGGCGTAGGCAGCGCGACGCCAGGCGACCGAGCCGTTGACGCTGATCTGCTCGGCCGGGCTGACGAACTCGGCGTACACGCGGTTCCACGCCGCGTTGAACGCGCCGGATGCCGTCCCGGCGTTCGTGGCGCCGACACCCAGCTTGAGCGGGTCCTCCTCGGTAACGCCGAAGATCGCGAAATCGCTGAAGGCGGCCTGCGGCGTGCCGTCGGACAGGTCGAGCGATCCGGTCGCGGCAGCGTAGCCGTCGCCGGTGAGCTGCCAGCCGACGCCCATGGCCAAGGTGCCGTTGCCGAGGGCGCGGCCGTTCATCTCGATCGGCTGAGGGAAGCTCAGCGCGAGCGATCCGGTGCCGGTGCCGGTACCGCTGCCGAAGGTGGGCCACGCCTTGACGATGGCCAGGCGGGGGGCGTTGGCGCCGCTGCCGGGCCCGGAAGTGCCTGAGGCGGAGATCTTCTTGATGGAGTAGAGGTAGGCGCTGCCGAGGGATCCGCCGGTACCGCCCGCACGGAAGGCGCCGACGCCCCACATACGGACGGTGCCGTTACCGCGGCCCTGGGCCTTGCCGCCCAGGACGCCGTGGGTGTCGGCGGTCAGTTGTCCCTGGTTCTTGCTGCTGCCCTGCGCGACCATGAAGGTCAGGCGCATCATGTCCGGCAGGCTGCCGTTGCCCGAGGCTGTGCCCGATCCCGTCAGGGCGACCATGGCCAGGGTGGGCGAGCTACCGGGGGTGCCCGACCAGACGTAGCCGGGCGTACTGCCGTCTACGTACGCGGTCTCGGTGACGCCGCGCTCCAACTGGATGGCATCGACGTAGAACGTGGCGGTGCCGCCGTAGACAGCCGGGCTGGTCTGGACCGAGCGCGACTGGGATGCCTGGTTCCACTTGTAGTAGTAGTAATACTGCTGGCCGCCGCTGCCGATGCCACCGGAGGGCGATCCCTTGCGATAACCGGAGCTGGTGCCGTTGTTGGACCAGGAGCTGTCACTGGTGTAGCTGGAGTAGGTGGAGGAGTCCACCTGGCTGCCGCTGGGCGAGCTGGTGCTGTAGGGAAACTCGCTGGTGGTGTACTGCCCGAAGGAGTATTCGGTCCAGAAGGTGCGCGACTCGTTGCTGTAACTGGCCGAGCGATAGAAGGAGGAGTTCGTGGTGAAGGCGACCACGAGCCGGTCCGCGGCCGGGCGCGGGGTGAAGTTGCGGATCGCCACCCGGCCGTTGGTGGTGTAGGCGAAGGTCTGCTGCTTGAGCTGCTGGCGGGCGGTGACGGCCTCGCCGGGCAGCAGGTCGTAGACCGTGATGGTGACGCCCGCGTTGTAGCTGGCGCCGTTGGACTCGGTCAGCCCCTTCAGCGTGGCCGACAAGGTGAACGGCCCCGCGCCGGGCTCGATGGCGACGAGGGTGGAGACCCCGCCACCGGCCTTGGCCTCGCCGTACCCGGTGTAGGTGAGCTTGAGGGCGTAGGAGCCGTGGACGGCGTTACTGCCGCCGCGCGACAGCGACCCGCTGCCTTCGGCCTGCCAGCCGGTCGAGCCCAGTTCCAGGGAGGGATTGGGGATGTAGTTGGCGTAATTGGGCACGTCAGGGCTCCACGGTCAGGCCGAAGATCGTCGAGGTGTTGTTGAAGGCGCTGGTCGCGGCGAGGACGGCGGTTCCGTTGATCTTCGCGCTGTAGTTGTCGCCCGAGACCGTCACCGACAGGCGGTCGCCGTCGGTGACTGGCCGGGTGTAGGTGCCCAGGACGGTGACCACGCCTGCTTGGACTCGCTCGAGCTGGGTCCGGGTGGCACGCAGGTAGTTGTTCTGGTCCAGGTAGCGCAGCACCAGGGCCTGCCGGGTGGATGCCTTGGTGGGCGCGGTGGCGAAGGTGGCGGCGATCGTGGCGTCCTTGCTTCCGTAGTCGATGGTCGACAGGCAGCGCACGTCGGCGCGGGGGCGTGCGACGCCGTTGGCGTAGCTGTCGCGGATGAAGCCGTTGGATCGGGCGGTCCAGGTCTTGTTGCCGTATTCGGTGACCCGGCCGCCGAGGCTGTAGTTGCCCGCGCCCAGAGCGCTGAGCTTCAGTGATCGGCTCCCGGCGTAGGCGCGCTCGGTGGTGATGTCGGCGAAGGCGTTCTCCAGATACCAGGTGGCAAAGCCGTTCTCGAAGGTCGAGTCGGCCGTCAAAGGTGTGCTCGGGGCGGCTGCGGTGGCCAGGTAGAACTCATCGACGTAGGTGGTGGGCGGGGCCAGGTGCGCGCCGACGTTCATGTAGAGGGTGAGCACCGCCTTGGCGGCTGTGGCCGGCGCGGTGAGCGGCGCGGTGTAGCTGCGCCAGGTGGAGGCGGTCACGGTGACCGAGCTCATGGTGGAGTTGAGGAAGGTGCCGGAGGCGTTGTACCACTCCACGCCGACGTCGAAGGGGAAGGGCGCGGTCTGGAAGAAGCGGCCCTGGACGGCGTAGGAGGTTCCGGCGGTGACCGCTACCTGGTTGCTGGCCAGGTAGATGGCGTTGGTTCCGCTGGTGGCGGTGAAGGTGTCCAGCACGCGCGTGTCGGGGCTGTTCTTGGCTTCGACGCGGGCGATCTGCTTGCCCTGCTCGTCGAACCAGGTGATGTATGGGAAGCACGGCGCTGCCGCCTGGGAGGCCAGGTGGGGTGTGTGGATGTAGCCGGAGACGGTCAGCTTCAGGCGGGAGTCGGTGCTGTTGAGTGACCAGTCGCTGGGCGACTCCTGGGGCTGCTTGCCGGTGGAGCGCCGCAGCGCGCGATACACCTGGCCGCGGTGGGTGACCAGGTCGTCGGCGCGGTAGGCGCGGGCTGCCTCCCAGCGCGGGACGCGGGGCAGCGCGATGCCGTGGGTGATGGGCAGGAGCGGGTCGTAGGTGGCGGCCGGGTTGGGAGGCAGGGAGTGCAGGGCGATGTCGGCCGCGCTGGCGCTGGTGTTGGTGACCGTGAGGGTGTTGGCGTCGCGGTCGTCGGTGACCGGGTGGGGGACGCCGATGACGAGCTTGGGCAGGGCCTTGCTGGTGGCGTCCTGGCTCTGGCCGGTGAAGCTGACGGCTGACCAGCCGTGCATCGTCGCCCGTGCGGCTTCCCAGGCGGGGTTGGTGGCGTCGTTGGGCAGGATCGCGGTGTGCACGGCCCACCAGGTGTTGTTGCTGCCGTTGCCGGGCGGGGCCTGGTCGATGCCGTAGGCGGCCACCAGGCATCGGTAGAGGTGGAAGTCGGTGGAGACCAGGTCGCCGACCTTGTAGCGGATGGAGGCGTCCCAGGCCGGGTAGCGCGGAGTGATCTGCTCGGCCTGGTCGTAGCTGGGCATCAGGTTGCCGCTCTTGCGCAGTTCGACGTCCCAGCCGGACACGGCTTGCGCCAGGGACCGCATCGCGGCGGGGTGGCCGCGTTCTGAGGCGAGGTAGGCGGCGTCGATGGTCAGGGCCCGCATCTGGTCGGGCGCCAGCCCCTCGGGGACGTAGGCGCCGATGGAGGCGGCGATGGCTGCGGCGGTGGTGATGTGCGTGGTGCGCAGTTCGCTGGACTCCAGGGCTGCTTCCATCGAGGTCCGGACCCGGTCCAGGCCGTAGCCGAGGATCTTGATGAAGTGCAGGAGCGTCTGGTTGGAGTCGGCGTCCACGGTCAGGTGGTTGCCACGCAGCAGCCGGTAGTGGTGCGGGATGCGCTCCCACATCCACTGGACCGAGCCGTAGTCGGCGATGTGCAGGGTGGAGGTGAGGGCCGAGCGTACCCACACGTTGTTGATCTTAAGGAAGATGGCGTAGTAGCAGAACCGGCCGTTGGGGGCGTCCTTGTCCAGGTGGGAGGCGGGCGCGGCGGGACTGTCGATGAGTACCGTGCCGCCGGTCTCGGTGGTGGGGTAGCCGTCGAGGCTGGCCACCAGCCGGAACCCGGCATAGGCGCCGGAGGGCTGGTCCCACGCCAGGAAGACCCCTTCGTATCCGACCGAGTAGGAGGTGAAGCTGCGCTCGGGGAAGTACGGGACTTCGGGGTTGGGGCCGTAGAAGGTTCGCGCGTATTGATCAACGCGATAGACAGCCATGCGGGGGTCTTCCTGGTCGGGGTGCTACTTCTTTTTCTTCTTGCCGCCGGGTTTCGGCGTGGGGCCGGTGTGCTTGGGCGGGGTGGGCCGGTTGCCGTGGGTGGGGCAGTTCGGGAAGCGCTCGGGGTACATCCAGCACAGGTCGTTCTCGTAGACCGGGCCGGTCGGGTACGGGTTGTAGTAGTGGTCGCCAGGCACGGTTGGGTTGGGCGGCGCGGTTGGCGGGGGCGGCGGTGGTGGGGGCGGTGGGGGTGGCGGGGTGTAGATCGTGCTGGGGTGGTCGTCCAGGAAGCCGTCGTCGTCGCCCTCGGTGACGCGTACCAGGTGCAGGCGCAGGTAGGCGGTGGCCGGGTAGGTGCCCTTCAGGTCGGTGCCGTCGATCCGGGCCGAGGCGCTGATCTGGGTGCCCTTGGACAGCACCTCGGTCCAGTGGATGACGTTGACCAGGGCGTCGCCGTTGTCGGCGCTCTCGCGCACCATGTGCTGGAGGGTGTGGTCGCGGCCGTTGATCTCCAGTCGGGCGCGGCGCCGGGCGCGGACGGTCGTGGTTTCCGTGGTGGGCTGGTGGACGACCATCAGCGACATCATCCACAGGCCGGTCTCGTTCAGCACGGCCCCGTCGTGCCAGCCGATGCCGAAGGTGTCGTCGTCGCCCTTGATGGGCAGGCGCTGCCATCCGCCGTCGCCGATGGTGCCCGGGTCGTCTTCGATGGGCAGGCCCGGTTCGACCTCGGGGACGCCGGGTTCGAGAAGGATGCGCCCGGCGAAGGTGCCGGAGCGGCCCAGGTAGGTGTCGCCGTGGTAGTAGGTGTCCATCACGATCGTCCACCACTGGCTGCCGTTGGCGTAGCTGTCGAAGGTGGCCTCGGAGACGGTGGTGTGGCCGCCGGGCGGGTTGGCCCAGTCGGGCGAGTTGGGGGTGCGGATCTTGATGCGCTGGTTGTCGGGCCCGTAGACGGGGGCTTTGACCCAGCCGCCCGTGGGGTGCAGCGGGACGAGCAGTTTGTCGCCGGTCTGGGCGTCGTAGTAGGAGGCGTGCACCTGGCGGGCGTTGTCGCCGCGCACCAGCACGCCGCGGCCGGCGAGTGTCTCGTGGATCCACCGGTCGTTGTCCATCGGCTTGCGGATCGGGTCCTTGGGCTTGACGAGGTTGCCGCCGCGGAGCTGGAAGTTCTTGGTTGAGCCCTGGAAGTAGGGCAGGTGCTCGCCGCGGGCGTAGGCGGTGGCGCGGGCGGCGACGGTGCCGTAGTTGTCGGGCCGGGCGCCGGGGTTGAGGTTGGCGATGTGGGGGTTGACGCCGATGACGGTCTGGGTGGCGCGCAGCTCGTCTTGGATGTCGTTGACGTGCGACTCGAAGATGGTCTGCGACAGGTCGCGCTTGGTGGTGAAGGAGCGGAACGCCTCGGGGTAGCGGGCCACGGCTCACCACCCGCCCGAGTAGGAAGGGCGTCCCGGCCCGTAGGAGGAGCCGTCTCCGCCCACGACACCGCCGCCGTAGTATTGGCCGCCGTCCCAGCCGTAGGCGGACCAGACGGTGGTGAGCTGGCCGTTGACGCACCGGTAGGAGCCCACCTGGCCGCCGTCGGAGATGGTGAAGGTGAAGGCGTAGTCCCGGTCGTTGCAGGTGTTGGGCTGGCGCGGGTAGGTCGGCTGGTGGTCGTTCGGCCCGCAGTAGCCGCCCAGCGGCGTTTCGGGGATCGGCTCGGGGTCGGGCGGCAGCGGGAAGCCTTCCATGTCGAAGCCGTCTTCGGCCACGCGGACCAGGTGGAGCCGGACGTAGACGTTGGCCACGGCGGTGTAGCCGGTGCCGAGTCCTTCGCTGCGGATGTCGACGTTCAGGGTGGTGCCGGCGCGGAAGGTGTCGGTCCAGGTCAGGGTGTTGATGGGAGCCTTGATGCTGTAGGCGTCGTCGTCGAGGTAGTCGCGCAGGCCGACGTCGGAGCCGTTGACCATGACGCGGGTGGCCTGGGCGGCGCTGGAGACGACCTCGGCGTGCCCGAGGGACCAGTCGACCTTGACGGTGAGGGTCCACAAGCCGTCCTGGTTGATGACCAGCCCGTCGCCGGAGGCGAGTTTGAAGGGGTCGTCGAAGGCGCGCAGGGTGGTGCGGGCCCACTTGTTGGCCGGGACCTGCATGTCGTAGATGCCCGCACGAGCGTAGGGCAGGTGGCCGCCGCGGGCTTGGAAGGTCATGCGCCGCTCGATGGTGGCGTGGTCGCGCGGCGCGACGTACGGCGGCTTGGTGCTGGGCCGGTGCGGCACGGTCTTGATGGGCGGGATCGAGGTCCACCGGTCGGCCTGGCGGACGGCTTCGTTGATCTCGGTGCGCGTGCAGTTGGGCTTGTCGCGCAGGTAGCGGCCCAGGAGGGTCAGGGCGGTGGTGTCGCTGTTGCCGATCCAGGAGGCGATGCGGTGGGGGTCGACGGCCAACAGATCGTCTTGCCCGTACGGCAGGGGGGTGAGGAGGAGGTCGCTCATGCCGTACCGCCCCAGGGCAGGGACGGGTAGCGGGTGCCCCAGTCAGGCCAGATGTCGAGCAGGCAGTCGCGGATTTTGGCCGGGTCGTAGTTGTGGCGGACGGGCGCGCGGTCGGTGAGGACGTCGATGATGCGCGGGATGTCGGTCTCGGGGGCGCGGCCGATCCATTCGACGATGGGCAGCAGTTCGTAGGGGGTGCTGCCGGGGTCGCTGGCGGCGATCTGGGGCGTGGTGCCCAGGGTGCGCTGGACGGCCAGCAGCTCGTCTTGGAGGGTGTTGACGTGTTCGGCGAACACGATCGTGGTGTAGTCGAACTTGGTCGACCAGGCGCGGAAGGCGGAGGGGTAGCTCGCGGCCAATTCAGGTGCTCCTTGCCGCGTCAGGCCGCCGGGCGCAGCAGTGCGCCGTCGTTGATCACGCGGTCGACGCAGCGCACCAGGTAGGCGCGCAGCACGATGTTGGCCAGCAGATCGTGGGGCGGGGCGTCCAGGTTGGTGCGGACCTGGACCGAGACACGGGTTCCTCGGGGCAGGACTTCCTGCCAGGTGACTTGGTTGTGCAGGGCGAAGCTGTTGCGGGCGTCCTCGGCGGTGAAGTCCGACAGGCCGACGTCCTTGTCATCCAGCAGGATGCGCAGGCGCCGCTTGGCTCGTTTTTGCAGGCTGTAGCCGGTGGCCCGCCATTCGGCGCGGGCGGCCAGCACCCACAGCCCGTGGGTGTTGAGCTTGATTGCCGGTCCGCTGTCGGCCAGCTCGAAGGGGTCGGAGCGGTGCTCGAAGGCGACGGTGTTCCAGGTGTTGGGGGTGGTCTTCATCGACTTGGCCATGCCGCGGTAGAAGGGCAGGTCTTCGCCTCGTGCGTGGGCGGTCAGGCGGCGGGCCAGGGTGCCGTAGTCGCGGCTGAGCCCGCCGGGGTTGTTGCGGGCCTGGTGCGGGTTGAGCCCGAGGATGCGCTGGGTGGCGTCTTCCTCGTCCTGGAGCTCGTTGACGTGGCTGGCCCACACGATGTTGCGCCAGCCCAGTTTGGTGGTCCAGGTGCGGATCCCGCCCGGGTAGGTAGCTGCCATGCCGTTCCTAGACGGGGGCGATGACGCCACCGGAGGTGACGATTTTGACGGTGCCCAGGACGGGCATCTCGAACAGGGCCATGACGGCGTCGTCGGCCCCGGACTGGGCGGTGTCGGCGCGGGCCATGACCGGGATGTTGACGTTGAGCACGCCGGACAGGGTGGCGACCGCGGAGTAGACCTGGGACAGGGTTACCCGGACGCCGAAGGTGACGGCGTCGTCCTTGAACAGGCCCGCGAGCGCGGCCTGGACGGCTGCCTTGACGTGGATGTCGCGCCAGCCGGGGGCGACCCACACCTTGACGGGCAGGGCGTCGGTGCCGAAGTTGACCGGCACGAAGGTTGGGCCTTGGACGGAGACGACGGTTCCGGCCAGGGCGCGGGCGTTCAGGTGCGCGGTGGCGGTGTCCAGGAGCTGGGCGTTGGGGGTGGTGCGGTCGGGTCCGGTGACGAACACGGTCACCGACTGGGGCCGGGCGGCGACCGTGTTGGCGGCCGAAACGCCAGGCACCTCGAGCGCGGCGCGGGAGAAGTCGTCCTTGGTGACGCACCGGTATTGGGCGGCGAACGCCTGGGGGGCGTTGCGGCGGATCTCGTCGTTGCCTTCGGGGTCGGCTCCGCCGGTGGTGGCGGTGCTGATCGGCTTGCCGGAGGCGTCGGTGGCGATCTGGACGCCGATCAGGCCGGAGGTGGCCAGGTGGAGGATCTTGCTGGCGGGCAGGTTTCCGGCCTTGCCAACCCCGACCCGGTAGGAGGCGTAGATGGTCGCGCCGAGCTCGGGGATGGCGCCGTTGGCGCCGTTGCCGAACATGACGATGGTGGCGCCGTCGGCGCGCAGGCGCGTGGTGAAGACGCGCTCGGTGGGTGCGGCCTGGATCAGCCGGGACTTGCGGATCCATTCGATGTTGGCGTGCGGGGCCTCCACCCAGATCCGGACCGAGCCTTCGATGACGCCGGGGGTGGCGAGGACCAGGGATTGGCCGGAGCTGCCGGTGCCGGATCCGGCCTCGAAGGGGGCGATGGTGACGCCCTGGGTGATGGCGGCCACGGCCGTGCCGCCGGCTGCGGGCACCAGGAGGTCGGCGTCGGTCTCGAAGGTGACCGGCTGGTCGACCGCGGCCACGTAGTCCGACAGCAGTTGGGTGCCCTTGGGCACGGTCACGGCGGGCCCGCCCGGATCGGTGGCGAAGGTGATGCTGCCGGTAGCTGGGATGGTGCCGTGGGTGATGTAGCCGACCTGCTCGGCCAGGGCCAAGACGGCGGCCCGGGTGGTGGCGGTGGCCAGGACCGACTCCCCCACCGCCCGGTCGATGTAGTAGTTGTTCAGCTCGGCCGCGTACGCCTTCAGGCGCACGAGCATCATGCCGGGGTCGCCTTCGCCGCGCGAGGTCCACTCGGGCATGACCTGCTCGGCCTGGCGCAGCAGCTCGGCGACGATGGCGTCGAAGTCGCGGGCGGTGTAGTCGAGGGAGACGTTCTGCTCAGCCACGCAGGTGCTCCTTGACGGTGCCGTCGCGGCCGATGGTCGCGGTGTGGATGTGGCGGGCGGCGGCCGGGTCGGAGTCGGAGGCGTCGGTACGGCGGTAGGCGACATCCAGCATGCCCTTGCCGGGTTCCTCGTGGTCGGTGACGATGACGCGGGTGATGACGGCGCCCGGTTCGTAGGCGGCGGCCTGGCGCTTGATGTCGGTGGTCAGCAGCGCGGTGACCACCTTGATGTCGGTCTCGAACAGCATGCGAGCGACTCCGACGCCGAGGGTGGGCTGCATGACCCGCTCGCCGGGGTTGGTGCCGATGATGCCGATGAGCCGCTGGCGGATCTGCCGGTCGACGTCGCGGTTGGAGGCGATGGCGCCGTTTTCGATCCGGAACGGCAGGTCTATCGCGGAGGGCAGCGTAAGCGCCATTAAAGCCACCTCCCGAACATTATTGCCGTCTAATCCGAATCCTTTTCAAGTGTATTCAGATCGGCCTTCTCATTTGTATTCGCGAGTTTTTCTTCCAATGCGTCCACGCGGTGGGCGAGCTGGCGGACCGCCTCCCACAAGAGTCCGACCAGCGCGGATTGGGAGACCGCCGCGTCGCCGACCCGCGCGATGGCGGGCAGTTCTTCGCGCATGGGGCCGAGTTGGTCCGCGCGGCCTGGGCCGTCTGCTCGGTAGCGGTAGAGGTGGGCGGGGGCGTTTTTCACCGCCTGGACAGGGTCGAAATTCAGGGGCGCGATCTGGGTCTTGAGTTCACGCGCCGAGCTTTTGATGAAGTCCTTGGCGTAGACGATGACGTAGCCGCCGCTGGACTTCATGGCGTGTACGTCGGAGTTCAGGGTGATCCCGGCCGCGGCGGGCCCGTCGAGCGACAGGGCCGAACCGCTGGTGCGGATGCGGCCGTGGGCCGGGTCGTAGGGGACGGTGTAGAGCGGGTTGCGCAGGTCGCCCGCGTCGAAGTGGACCCACACCTTGTCGCCGGGCTTCAAGACCTTGTCCACGATGGTCGCGGGCGGCGCCCAGTTGGAGATCTTGTCGCCGAGCAGGTCGGGGACCTTAGCGGTGATGCGGCCCTTCTTGAGCGGGTCGGCGGTGGAGACCACGATGCCCCAGGCGGTCACGGCGTTCTCTCTCACAGCACCACCTGCGCCATGACGGCCGAGCGCCACTTGTTGCCCGCGCCTACGCAGCGGTCATCGACCTGGGGCATGCGCCGGTCGCGGGGGGCGAAGGCTGCCGGGGTGTTGCGGGCGACCTCGATGGTGGCGGAGAAGTCTTTGCGGCCCAGCCCGTTGTGCTCCAGCATCGACAGGCGCTGCTCGGCCGCGGTGATCAGCCACGGGCCGTGCAGGCGCCGGGCGATGGCCCTGCCGGAGAGCTGGAGCTGGTTGCCGGGCAGCAGGGCGGGGTTGCCTATCAGGTCGACCTCGGCCAGCAGCCACTGCTCGTTCTTGACGGCGACGGACTGGGCGGAGATCAGCAGGTCCTCCATGGATTCGATCATGGTGTGGCGGTGTTCGAGGTCGGGGCCGGGCAGGGAGGCCGGCGACTTGGTGTGGATCTCGCGGCCAGTGCGGTGGTCGACGCCGTGCACGCCGCGCGGGGCCTGCTGCCCGGCCTTGGGGATGAGCGAGCCGTCCAGGGCCTTGAAGGAGGCGATGCGGTCGGGCTGGCCGTGGGCCTTGTCCATGGCGGCCGGGAAGGCGCGCAGTGAGCGGGCCATGGCCAGGCTGGAGGGGTCGATGAAGTAGAGGATGCCGTTGTCGACGTGCAGTCTGCGCCCGGCTTCGGCGGCCCGTTCGCGCAGCCAGTTCATGTCGGAGACGCCCTGCTGGAGCAGATAGTCGTGGACCTTGGTGGTGCGGTGGACGACCGCGGACAGCCCGTTGTCCTGGGCGATCTTGAGGGCGATGCCGGAGTCGGTGGTGCGCCGCCATTCCTTGTAGCGCTGCTGACCGAGCACCCAGCCGGTGCCGACGAAGCAGTGGCGGACGGTCACGATGGCCTGATCGGGGCCGGGGTTGGGTTCGTCCTCGACGTCGTTGTGGTGGACGTAGCCGAACCAGGAGTTGAGTTCGGTCGGCTTGTACCCCCAGGTGACCTCGACTCGTGAGCCGTGCACGGGGAGCTGGATCTTGGACGGGTGGGGCACGGGGTAGGCCAGGCGGGCGAAGACCAAGGTGTTATCGCCGATGCGCTGGGTGAGCTTGAGGTCGAGCGGAGCGGGCTTGAGCACCCGGTCGTTGATCTTGACCTCGTAGAACAGGCGGTTAGACATTCGGGATCCTGATCACGAAGCCGGGCGAGAGATCGTGCCAGGCCAGGATCTCGGGGTTGGCGTCGGCGACCATCCACCACAGGCTGGCGTCGTTGTAGTAGCGGTAGGCGATGAGGTCGATCCGGTCGCCTTCCTTGATCTGGTGCAGGGTGAAGTTGAACGACCAGCTCTTGTTCGGGCGCAGGGCCTGGCCGCGCACCAGCGTGCCGCGCCAGGAGCGGGTCTCGGTCGGCCGGTCGGCGTAGCGGGAGGTCACATGGTCACCTTCCCGCCGCCGTCGAACAGGCCGCCTGAGTCGTTGGTTCCCCACTGGCCTGGGGCCAGCACGGTGGAGTCGGGGTCGGAGGGGACCAGGTTGGGGTTGGGGCTGGAGCTGCGGCTGGTCGCGGGGCTGCCGCCGCTCTGCGGGTCGACCAGCGGCATGAGCATCATCGAGATCGACATGGCGGTGCGGAAGGGGATCATCTTGTCGGAGAAGAGGGTGTAGCCGACCGACAGGCTGGTGATGGCTCCGGTGTAGACCATGCCGCCGTTGTGGCCGAAGTAGACGTCGGCGCGGCGGATCTTCATGATGCCGATCTCGCCGGGGGTGGCGATGTCGGCCTTGCTGGTCTCGACGGCTCCAGCTACTGCCAGGGCGGCCCGCACATCGTTCCAGGTGCCTTCCTCATCGCCCTTCCACACCTCGTAGGTGCGGTCGAACAGCAGGGAGAAGGCGAGGGTCTGGCCGAGCTTTCCCTTGATCTGGTAGCCGTCGTCGTTGCCGGGGTCTTGGAACAGGACCTTGTCCCAGGAGGAGTTGACCGGGTTGATGGAGTAGGTGGTGGAAAACCCGGTCGGGTTGTAGAGGAAGTTGAGGGTGCTGGTGACCGCGGGGCCCTGGGCCGAGCCGAGGCTGGCCCAGTCGGAGGAGCGGATGAAGCCCTTTTCCGGGCCGTAGCGGCTGGCGCGGGATCCGTCGCCGCTGCCGTAGATGCGGGGGTCGAACGGCCGGTTGGATGTCATCACAGTCCCTTTGCGATCTTGCGGTACTGGCGGGTCTGCTCCAGTTCGGCGAGCATGCCGCGCACAGCCTCGCGGCCTACCTGTTCGCCGCCCTGGGTGCCGGTGATGGTGAGCTGGATCGAGCCGGGGTCGAAGGTGATGTGGACGTCTCCGCCCGCGCCGCTGAGGCTGGCGGGTGCGTCGCCCGCCAGGCTGGCCCCGGCCTTGAGGTTCTCTTCGACCAGGGCGTCGCGGATGGTGCGGGCTTGCCCCGCTGGGATGATCATTTCGCCCTTGTGGACCGTCGCGACCTGGTCGTGGGGCAGCTCCCATGCGCCCTTGGCGTACCAGTTGACCGCCACCGAGTGGGCCCAGGCGCCTTCGGGGTCGCCGTAGCGGCCCTTGATGTACTTCAGGCCCCACTTGATCTGGGTGTCGGGGTTGTCCCGCCAGTCGGCGCCCTCGGCGGCCATCTTGTCGCCGGGCAGCGACTGGGGGATGCCGTAGGCTCCCGATCCCTTGTTCTCGGCCTTGTGGTTCCAGCTCGATTCCTTCTGCCACAGCGCGAGCAGGGCGTTCCAGTCGCGGCCATCGGCCCAGCCGTAGCTGGCGGCCAGGGGCTGGGCCTTGGCGATGTTCTGGCGGGCCAGGTCGCTGCCGGGGGTGACGGCGGGGATGGCGACCTTGTTCGGGTCGATGCCCTTGCTCTTGGTCGTGCGGTCGGTCTTGGTCTCGTTGTCGGGGTCGTCGCTGCTGCCCGCGCCGGTCGGGTCGACGTCTTCGCTCGGTGTCCAGCCCTTGACCTCGGGGTCGACCTGATCGCTTGCGTCGCTGCTGCCGGTGAACCCGCCGCTTGCGCCCATGGCGGCGAACATGCGCAGCATGTCGATCTCCTGGTCGAACAGGCCGAACGCGGGGCTGGCGGCGATGGTCGGCTGCGAGCCGGTGCCGTCCTTGGTGGTGTCGGTGTCGCCGTCCTCGCTCCAGGACGGTTCGCCGGTCCCGTCGACCTCGCCGATGATGCGCCGGGCCTGCTCGAAGTTGTCCTTGTTGAGCGGGACGATGGAGACCTTCTTGCCCGAGGTCGGGGCGTGGATCATCTGGCCTTCGCCCAGGTAGAGCCCGACGTGGCCGGAGCCGCCGGTGTCGCGCACGACGATGTCGCCGGGCTGGATCTCATCCCACGGAACGTGCTTGCCTGCCTGCTCCTGGACTCCGGTGGTGCGGCCGGGGTCGATTCCGGCGCCCTGCCAGAAGCTGGCCTGGATGAAGCTGGAGCAGTCGAAGGCGCGGTTGAAGCTCTTGCCGAACCGGTTGGTGCCGGGGCCGGGACCGGACTTGCTGCCGGCGCCGTAGGCGTAGTCGACGTTGAGCCAGGACTTGGCGCGGGCGATGACGCTGTCGATGAGGGAGGCGTTGGTGGTGCCGTCCAGCGGGTCCGTGCCGGTGGCGTCCTTGTTCTTCCCGGTGTCCTTGCCCTTGCCGGTGGTGGCCCTGGGGGCGGGGGTGATGCCGTCGGGGCTGGGCGTCGGCCCAGCCTGCCGGTCGGCCATGCCTTGGGTGTAGGGGTCTGGCCCGCCGGGGAAGGCTGCGGAGGTTCCGGCCCACCAGGAGGTGAGCTCCTTGACGACCGGCAGTTCCAGGATGTCGTTGAGGACCTCGCCGAACTCCTCCAGCAGGTCGGTGGTGTTGGACAGGGCGGCGGTGAACGATTCGTTCTGCTCGCCTTCGCGCGCCATGTCGTCGGACTCGGCGGACTTGGCCTGGAGCAGGGTGTCTTGTTCGCGGTCGAGGTTGAACTTGTCCTTCAGCCAGGCGCGGGCGGCTTCCGCGTCCTCGCCGTCGCCCTGCACGTTGGCCCTGCGCAGCTTGTCGTCCAGTTCGTCGGTGCCGATGCCTTGCTCGCGGGCCCGGGCGACGAGCTTCATGTAGTCCAGGTTCTGCTCGGCGGCCTGCTCGCTGCCGGAGTAGTAGACGAGCTGGTCCCAGCCGATCCCGCCGAGGGTGAAGCGGCGCGACAGTTGCTCGGCCGAGACGTTGCGGTTGCCGTAGAAGCCGCGCAGCAGCGAATCGGCGTTGGCGGCATTGCCCTTGTAGACGCCCTTGGCGTCGAGGTTGGAGCCGAATCCGCCGAGCATGCGTTCCATCTGCATGGTCGGGTTGATCTGGCTGGCGACGAGCTGGGTGGCATCCAGCCCCGACATGGTCGGGGTGAGGAACGTGGAGCCCTCGGTGGCCCGCTTGATGGCCTGGGAGCGGGCGCCGGAGTCGTTGATCTCTCCGGTCAGCCGGTAGCGCAGCGACCAGGACGCCTGGGCGTCGGCCTGGTTTTGGAAGGCCATGGTGGGCGTGCCGCCGTACGAGCCGAGCATGGCGCGCATAGTCGCCTCGTTGGCCGCGCTGTAGCCGGTGCCCAGCGGCATCTGCCGCTGGGCGTAGCGGGCGTACTGCTCCAGCGTCATGTGGGTGGCCTGCTCGCCCTTGGCGTAGGCCGTGACCGCGCTCTGGATGCCCCGGCCGATGTTCCAGGCGTTCTCGGTGCGGGTGAAACCCTGCCCCCACGGCGGACGGTAGGCGGGCGGGGCCATGGGCGGCTGGCCGCCGTTGTGGGAGCCCGCGCCGCCCTGCTGGCCGAGGTGAGCGGCGGCCGGGGTAGCGCGCTGGCCGGAGAAGGTGGGGTTGCCGCCCAGCCCGGATCCGCTGGCGCGGGCCTGGAGCGGGCCGCTCTGGTGGCCGCCGGGCTTGTTGACGCTGCCGTGCAGCGCCTTGATCGCCTTGGCCAGGCCGTCCAGGACGGTGGCGTATTTGGTGTGGGAGGTGACCAGCTTGTCCACGCCCCGGTCGAACCGGTCGACGGTGCGCTGAATGCCTGCCACCCCGAGCAGCGCTACCGCATTCGGGGACGTGGCCTTGGCGCTGCTGGGTTCTGCTGTGCTTGCCACATCTGTCTCCTCTCGATGCGCTCGGCTGCTCGGGCCAGGAAGTAGCGGCGTTCGGAAACGGTCAGGGCTCGCGCCTGGGCGAGTGTCCAGCCGTAGGTGAGGATGAGCGCCTCGTACGCCTCGAACAGGTGGGTGCGGTCGCTACTCGCGAAACAGGGCCTCCACCGTGACGGCCAGCGTGCCGTCGTGGCCGCAGGCGGTGCAGTGGACGGGCACCTGGTCATAGCGCGGGCCGTAGCGGAGCTTGTCGAGCTCGGCGAGGATGCGCTGGCGGTCGGGCATGGACAACGAGCGCACCGGGCCGGTCTCGCCGCGGACGGCCAGGTCGCTGTGGCCGGGCCGGTGGATGGAGATGACCGAGCGCGACAGCAGCAGCGTGTTCTGCTCGGCGATGTTGAGCCGGTCGGTTCGGGTAGAGCTCAGGACGGTCTTCTGGTCGGCGCCGATCAGGGCGCGGGCCTTGACGTGGCCGCCCTTGCGCAGGGCGATGGTGTAGGTGTCGTCGCTCGGGCCGGTGGCGGTCTTGACCGGGATCTCCTCCAGGCCGACCGTGAGGGCGAAGTCCTCTCGGCAGCCGGGGCAGCGGTAGCGGTCGTAGCGGATGCTGTCGCCGAAGGTGACGCGGCGGATGCCGAGGATGAGCGCGTCGCGGTCGCCGATGGTGAGCCGGTCCAGCAGCAGAGGGGTGGCCTCCAGGCCCTCGACCTCGACGACGCCGCACTTGAGCAGCGCGTCGACCAGGCGTTCGCTGTGGCCGGTGGCCGCGGCGCGGGCCAGCTCTTCCTCGTGTTCGCCGGTCAGTTCGCGCACGCGGGCGGCGCGCAGTTCCCTGCCGTCCAGGATGGAGCGCGAGGGCAGGGTGACCACGTCGTCGGCGGGGGCTGGCATGTCCACATGGGCGACGGTGGAGGCCAGCGCGTCGGCGATGTCGGCGGCCGAGGTGCTCAGGTCGTCCAGGGGGTTCCGGTAGTCGTTACTGGTCATGGTGCGTGTCTTTCTGCCGATGCTGGAACGTTCCAGGGATTAGAACTTGACCTCGGAAGCGCCCGCGTCCTTGGCCAGCTTCATCTCGAAGCCTTCGTGGGCGAGGGTGAGCTGCTGGATGATGATCGAGTTGGCGCCGGCGTCCAGGTCGCTGAAGGCGACGGAGGTGGGCCAGGCGTTGAGGACCTTGAAGGCGGCCTTGACCTTGCCCTTCTCCCCCCAGGCGCCGGGCGTGGGATGGTCCAGGACGTTGATGGTCAGGTCCATGCGGAAGTCGCCGAGCGTTCCACCGCCACCGCCCTGCACGACGGTGAAGATCGTCTGCATCCAGTTGAGCATGTACGGCTCGCCGACGCACAGGCCGTTGGACAGGGTGATGGGCGAGAAGTCCGACTGGCCGGGCATCTTGCGGGTGGTGGTGTTCCAGCCGCCCTCGCGGTACGGGATGACCTCGGTGGTGATGTTCAGTCCGGACACGGACATGAACCCGGCGTTGGCGAAGCCGAGCTTGGAGGACTCGGATCCGATGTTGACGATGAACTTGAACGAGCGCAGGGGGTCCTGCTTGAGCCGCTCGGTGTCGGCCATGACAAAGCCTCCGAAGGGGGAAAGGGGGAGTTCGGGGAGCGGAGGGATCAGAGGTTGTCTTCGGCCGAGTCGGTGCCGCCGTGGTGCTGGCCGAGCCGGATGATCACGAATTCCGCCGGGTAGCGCAGGGCGACGCCGATGTCGATGTTGAGGCGCCCGGCGTTGATCTGGGACTGCGGGTTGTTGTCCTGGTCGCAGCGCACGAAGAAGGCTTCGGACTCGCTCTGACCTGCCAGCACGCCTGCCTTGAGCAGGCCGGACAGGTACTTGGTGAGGACCAGGCGTACCCGCTCCCACAGGTCGGGCCCGTTGGGCTCGAAGACGGCGAAACGGCTGGTGTCGGCCAGCGTCTTGCGCAGCATGATCAGCGTCCTGCGGACCGGGACGTAGCGGTCGGGCAGTTCGCGCTTGAGCGTGCGGGCGCCCATGATGCAGTGGCCGTAGCCGGGGATCAGGCGCACGACGTTGATGTGGGCGTCTGCCAGCGTGTCCAGCTCGCCCTCGGTGAAGCGGGCCTCGGCTGCCACGACCGCGGCCAAGGTGGTGGGGATGCCAGCGGGGGCCTTGGCGACGTGCCGTTCGACGTCGGTCTTGGCCATCTGGCCGAGCATCGCGCCGCCTGGCGGGAGCAGCCGCACCGCGCCGTACAGGGTGGAGCTCGGGTCGCTGGTCATGATCCACGGGCCGTAGATGGCCGCGTAGGAGGAGGCGACCAGCGGGGTGGCGGCGTTGACCATGGACAGGTACCCGGCCATGACCTGGGCGGAGGTGGAACCCTCGGCGGCCCTGGGTCCGTCGATGACGACGAAGACCCGTCCGGTGGAGGCGGCCCAGTCGATGATCGGGTTGAGCACCGCCACCTGGGAGACGCCGGGCAGGTTGAGGTCAAAGTTGATCGCCGGGACGTCCTGGAGGGACTTGGCAGCCTCGGCCAGATCGTACGCCTGCACGCCCTCCGAGCCGCCGTTGAGGACGAGGGTCTGGGCCGGGACCACGTCGGTGGCCGGGTTGTACTGATACCCCTCGGTGTTGACCTTCTGGTTGGCCAGCCGGAGGTAGATGCTGCCGGAGTAGGGGCTGTTGACGATCGAGATGACGTAGCGGGAGTCACCGGGGTCGCTGGACAGGTCGGTGAACCGCTCGGACTCGCGGCCGTCGTCGAGCACGATCAGGTCGAAGCGGCCCGACGGCGCCCCGGTGGGCACGATCTTGATGCTGGTGGCGTTGCCCCACACGCCCTCGGCCAGCGCGGTGACCTTGAAGGCGGGCTTGGGTCCCTGGTCCTGGGCCTTGGTGGAGTCCATCAGGGTGGCCGTGGCCGCAACGGCGTCCGCCCGGGTGGCCCTGGCGATGAAGCATGAGGTGCCGCCGTTGGCGAAGTAGAGGTAGACCGCGTACGGCAGCCAGCTCGTGGGGCCGGTGAACCCGCCGAACAGGTTGACGTACTGGGCCCAGGAGCGGACGCGGGTCGGCAGGGTCGGGCCCTTGGGCGCGATGCCGACGAACGCGGCCACCGCGCGTGAGGCTGATCCGTCGCCCAGGCCCGGGGGCGCGAGGTTTTCCTCGACATAGACCCCTGGCGTGAGGTAATTCGCCACTCATATCTCCTTGGTCAGCCGTTGTCCGGCCACGCGAAATCGTTGGAAACCTGGTCGACCTCAAGCGGCACGACCGACTGGGTGATGGACTCGACGCGCAGGTATTTGGTGAGTTCGCCGGGGAAGAATTCAGATGCGACGCGCACCAGGTACGAGGCGGAGAAGAGACGTTTTCCATTGGCGTCGACGAGCTCGGCGAATTCCGGGCCGCCCAGGACGTCCAGGCTCACAAGGACCCTGTTTTCGGGGATCTCCAGGAACCCGCCCTGGTGGGGAAGCCGGTCGCTCTTGGCCAGGCGCGCGGCCAGTTCCACCAGGTGCGCCTGGCTGCGGGCCAGGACCTGGATCTGGTAGTCCAGGTCGTACGGGATGGGGTGGTCGTGGCTGTAGTAGTCCCAGGTCGCGCCTGTCGGGCGTTCGGGGACGTCTTCCAGGCGGTAGGGCAGGCGCATGAAGCCGTGGTGCTGGCGGCCTTCGGCACGGGTGATCGCCTGGCGGGTCAGCACGATGACCGGGTAGGTCATGTCGGCCGACTCGGGCTCGGGGGTGGAAAAGCGCGCCGGAACCTCCAGCCGCCCGCCTGCGGTGGGTACTGAAAGCGCGGACAGCTTGCGCTTCAGCGCAGTGTCCTCATTCAGAATCCACGGCATTCAGCCCGCCACCCATTACCCGTTAAATGGAAAACAATCGTCACCATTTAGGGTAAAAGTGCGGCCTGGAGAAAAGTTAATGCCGGGCTTTACCTGTTACGCGCCGGACTGAGAGTTCCACCAATTCGAGAATTGCGGGTCGCCGTACAGGTCTTCCTTTTTCATTTGCACGGCGTCGATGCCGACGATGACGTCGCGGGTGCGGAGCTGGCCGAGGACGCGGATGCTGGTCACGCGGAAGACGCGGGTGTCGTAGACGAGCCGGTCGCGCAGGTAGCGCCCGTGTTCGATGTCGATGCGGGTGAACCCGGCGCGTTGCATCTGCGCGAACCCTGCCGACAGGTGCAGGCTGTCGGTCCAGGTCAGGCCCGCTTGCCGCTGCTCCGCGCTACCCTCTTCGCGCACCACGCTGAGGGCGCGCAGCGGGAACGGCTCGGCGAACACGCGCCCGGCGCCGGTCGACTCGCCGTAGGTGTCGTGGAACTGCGACAGCTCGCGGGTGAAGCGGTAGTAGTCGACGTCCTGGCCGTAGATGCGCTGGAAGCCGTCCAGGGCGCCGTCGATCTCGCCGGATTCGTAGGCCGGGTCGAAGCGGCCCTTCTTGAAGTCCAGGCGGGCCATCATGCGCCGTACCCGCCCCAGATGGGCGAGGGCAGGCCGGACTCGTCCTCGTGCGGGGCGTCGATGGGCGGCAGCAGCCGGCGGGGTGGCTGGTAGTCGTCGTACTCCCGGCTGGCGAAGACGGGGACCAGGCGGCCGGTCAGGCGCGAGACGCGCCGCAGGGTGGAGACCTCGATGCGGTACAGGCCGATGTTGAGTTGCTGGCACAGCTTCTCGTAGCGCGCCTGCAACGACTCGATATGGCCCATCAACTGCTGGTAGCGCTGGGCTCGCGACAGGTGCGTTCCCTCGGCAGTCCACACGTCCACGTCGGAGGCGGCATCGGTGGCCATCGCCCACAGCGCCTCGATGGTGGCCAGGATCGCCAGCGGTTCTTCTTCCACCGCGGGGAGTGTGGCCAGGGTGAGCGGCGTCTCCTCGTAGTAGATGAACCCGTTGGCGTTCCTCTTGCGGACCGTGATCTCCCGCTCGTGGCAGTGCTGGCGTGCGGCGTCCTGCACGAACTCAGTGATCTCCGCATCGGTGAACAGGGTGTGCGCCGTGCCGGTCACCAGCAGGGACGATCCGGGCCTCAGTTCCTCGTGCAGATCCAGTGCCCCGGCCGCGCTATCGAGGGTGTAGGCGCTGGCGGGCAGGTCGCTCACCTGAGAGCCGGTCACCAGCGACACGATCACGCCCGTGAGGTAGCGGTGGCCGATGTCGAAGGCGCTTCCGGGTGTGTCCAGGACGACACGCAACGGGTAGCCGGGATCGCCCAGGGCCTTGCGCACGCGCGACACCAGCACGCCGATCTCTGCCATGCACCTATCTTCCGATTCGGGGTGTTCAAACTGGTATCGGCTAGTTCGTACGGCTAAGATCCGCGATCAACGGGCGCACGAGAAAGAGACCACGTGGACAAGCGCTACGACCCTTACACCTATCCCTCCGGCGGCGACCCCGAAGACCTCGCCCGCTGGCAGACCCTCCACGACGCCGCCCGCAATCCGGAGTTCATCCCCGTCACCGACCCCGAGACCGGCGAGGTCCTGCGCCACGCTGACGGGACGCCGGTGATGTTCCCCAAGCCGCTCGAGCAGCGCATGGCGCCTTACATGGACGCCTCCCGGATCTGGCGGCTGCGCCTGGGCGCGGCCGGTGCCATCGGGGTGGTGCTCATCTTGCTGATGGTGGCCCTGCGCGATACCGGGGAGTGGATCGTCGAGCGCATCCTGGCGCCCGCCTTCGGCGTCGCGCTGCTCGGCGGTGCGGCGTTCCTGATCATCCGGCACGGCTGGAGCATCGTCCGCTTCGTCTTCTATGACGTGTGGCGCCGACCGGACACTTGGCGTTGAGCTGCGTCACTGAGCCAAGACCCCCGAGCCGGCCATGGGCTCGGGGGTCTTGGCATCCCCGGGTAGCGACGCCGGAGCTAGGACTGCGACATGGTCAGCTTGCCGATGGCGATTTGCAGCGCCTGTCCGTTGACAGCCTGCTGGCTCACATCCAGCGCCCAGGTGTAGAGCACGTCGCCCGTGGTGCCCACCTGGGGGGTGACCAGCGCTGCGTGCGTCACCGGGGTCGACATGTCCGCCGAGACCGGGCCGAAGGTGACCACGCCCGCGTTGCTCGACTGGGAGGGCTTGGCCAGTGTCGCCGGGGTCCAGGTGATCTGCTGACGCGAGTAGCCTGCGGTCGTCACCTCCGGCAGTGAGGACAGGCCCGCGTTGTCCAGCGGCGCGGAGGTCAGCAGGGCCAGGTAGACGTTGCGCGCAGCCGTGTAGCCGAGTGCCCGTCCGGTGATGTAGTCGAGCTGGAGTTGCGCGCCGAGCGCCGTGGGTCCGCCGGGCATCAGCTCACCGCCACGAAACGCTGCTCGAACTCAGTGACGCCCACCGCGATGGTCTGCACCGAGTCATCGGCCCTGGTGTAGTCGGCCAGGACGGTGTCCTCCTCCGACAGGCCGATGCCGGGCGTGCCTGGGGGGTAAATGCCGGTCACCACCACTTCGGCGCCAGCCGGGAGCGAGCCCGGCCCGACCCCGAAGTCGTCGACCAGCCGGTAGAGCTTGCCGACCTCGGCGATCAGTTGAGCCACGTGTAGCCCTTCTCCTCCAGGTGGGCTGCCACGTGGGCCGGGACGGTGTAGGTCTTTCCGCGCAGGAAGGTGTAGCTGGTGCCGACACCAACGCAGATGTCCTCCAGGTCCTCCAGGACCCGGATCTTGCGCGTGGGCACGTCGACCTCGACCGCATCGGCCACGACGATCTCCTCGTCGTCGACCTCCTGAGGGATCCCGGTCAGGGTGGTGATTTCACCGGCCCGGGCCTTGAGCTCCTCGGCGCGTTCCTCGGCCAGTTCGGCAGCCTTGCGGCCGGTCAGATCGGTGGGTGACTTGCGACTTACAGCCACGATGAAATAGCTCCGATTGCATTGGGGGATGACGACACCCAGATCGCTCGGACGCCAGGCGAGGGGCGCCCGAGCGGTCCGGCATTAGTTGGTGCGAAGCTCGATGACGGCTTCCTTGGTGATCAGGCCGAGGCCCCAGATCGAGTACCATGCGATGGAATGCTCGCGGCCGTGGTCGAGCACGCCGCCGTCGCGGAGCTCGACGGGCAGGCTGATCGCATGGCCGAACGCATTGTCCCCGATGATCGTCGAGGAATAGGTCTGGGCGGTGTCCGCGCCGACCGTCAGCGCCCGGTTCTTGACCTGAGTGGTCTCGATGAAGACGACGTCGTCGATGCGGCCGATCTCGCCGAGCGCGAAGTTGCCCGGGGAGGCGTACTTCGTCATCTCGATCCAGCTCGGGTCATCCCGGAGCTTGCGGGACTGGTGCGGGTGAACGAACGCGACGTAGGTCTCGCCCAGGCGCGGCACATTGGCAGTGGCGAGCTTCTCGACGGCGTCCTTCACCAGGGCGGTCGTGAAGTGGTAGCCGCCCTTGGCCAGCAGGTCCGGGTTGGCCGCGGCGGAGCCGAGGTCGTACGGGGAGATGCTCGTGGCCGGAGCGGACGGCGCCGAGAGCTTGTTGTAGCCCAGCAGCAGGTTCGGCGTCTGGAGCAGGGTGTCGCGGGCCTGGGAGTCGAGGTAGAGGGCCATGTTGCGGCCCAGCAGCCGCGATGCCGAGGCCATCACGTCGTCGAAGCTGGCGTTGAGCAGGAGCTCGGATACGGCCACGGCCATGCCGTGCTCGGCCACGGTGATGCTGTACTGGGAGGCCGACAGCGCGTAGGTCTCCATGCGGACGCCTTCAGTGAGCTGCTTGGCATCCGGGAGCTGGTTGTAGCGCATGAAGTTGATCGTCAAACCGGGCGTGACACCGAGCTCAGTCTTCTTGATCGCGAACTGCTCATACCGGAGGATCGGCATGGCCGCGAAGAGGATCTCCTTCGACCAGACGCCCTGGATGGCCGGGGACAGGCCACTACCGGACTGGTAGTACGCCCCGGGCGTGGCGACGGTGCCGTTACCGCCAGCGACGGTCGCGAGGTTGGGGGTACCGGTGATTGCAGAGGGCACTTGCTAGGTTTCCTTAACCGAAGAGGCCGTGAGAGGCGTTGGGGGCTGCCGCGCGGCCGATCAAGGCGGGCCGGAGCTTGGCGTATTCGGACATCGGCATGGCCCTGAGCTCTTCGGGTGTGATCGTCTTGGTTACGGAGTCCATGTCCAGGGGGCCGGTAGCGGCGTAGCCCGCCGGGGATACGCCGCGAGGAGCAGGCGGGGGCGCCACGGCCGAGGTGGCGGCCTGCATGTTGGCAACGATGCTGTTGGTCTTGTCCCGCAGCAGGGTGATGCTGGCTTCGACCTCATCCGGGGTGTTGCCGGAGATCAGGTCGACGAGCTCGGGGGCGATGGTGCCAGCCTCGCTCTCCTCGCGGACGCGGCGCTGCACGAAGCCCTGGAGCTCGGCGAACTGGCGGTCCTTCTCCAGGGCCGCTCGTTCGGTTTCCCGCTCGCGCTCGATCTGCGCGAAGCGGTCGTTCCACTCCTGCTCCTTGGTCTGGAGGAGCTGCCGTACGGACATCTCCTCCTCGCGCGCCTTGCGTTCGGCGTCCTCCCGCTCGGCCTGGAGCTGGGTGGCCTGCTCGGCTGCGGCCTTGCGCTCGGCGAGGACGTCTTCGAGCTGGGCCTGGAGCGTGGACAGCTTCTCGTCCTGCTTGGAGATGCGGCCGTACAGCTTGGCCTTCTCCTGCTCGCGGGCCTTTTCGATGTCGGCGGCGGTGAAGTGGTCACCGCTCGCGGGCGGCGGGGCCGCGGTAGCGGGTGCAGCGGTCGTCGGGTCAATCTCGGGCACTAACTCGTCTCCTAGGCGTCATCTGCGTCCGGATTTCGGCGCTGCGGCAATTTGGTGCCGTACGCCTGTGTCACCAGTTCGTTGATGAGGTTGTTTTCCTGAGAGCCGATGAGCCCGGCGAGTTCTTTATTCACCGGTGGCATCGGCACAGGGCCCGCGGATTCCGAATTAGTACTGCCTTGTAGCGGGGTTGAGTTTTCCTGAGGCGAACCATCGGGATTCATCCCAGTCATTTGAACGATAGCAGAGGCAATATGCGCGTTTAGCATGTCGAGCGCACCCTGCTCCTTGGCGTCGAGCACCAATTCCTCGAAAATCTCCTGGATTTTCTCGTCGGGGAATTCGACGCCCAAGTCCTTAAGCGCTCCGCGCTTGCTTTCCAAGCCGAGCGCCATCTTGGTCTGAATC
The DNA here is from genome assembly GCF_009760925.1 of Nonomuraea typhae. Lineage (GTDB taxonomy): Bacteria > Actinomycetota > Actinomycetes > Streptosporangiales > Streptosporangiaceae > Nonomuraea > Nonomuraea typhae. Next base: position 91,187 of record NZ_VRLV01000004.1, on the reverse strand, counting down.
TCATTGAGCTTGATCAATGCGTCGACAGGCAGCGGGGGCGGCCAGTCGACGGTCGTGCGGTACACCAGGGGGTCTGCCGGGTCGATGATGTACGGCTGGTCGTCCTGGATGATGCCGTCGGTGGCCGGGTCGTAGAAGCGCGTTTCCGGCTCGAAGACGAAAAGCGTCCGCAACACGAGTTCGTTGATCCGCCGCAGCCCTGCGGTGTAGTTGACCTTCTTGGCGTTGTAGCGGTTCATCATCGGCTGGTACTGAATGGCCAGGGCCACGCCGGAGGTGTTGGAGATCGGCTGGATTTGGCCGAGGGCCGTCTCGGGGACGCCGGTCATTTCGTGCATGGTGCGCTTCAGGAGTTCCAGGAACTCCATGGGGCCCGCCAGGTTGACGCCGTTTTCGAGGTTGAAGACGCTCGCGTCCTTGGGCAGGCCGCCCCAGACTTTCTTGGCGCCCTTTTCGAGGTTGGACGCCTTGGCCCCGGTGATGATCGTGACCGGCTCGGCGTGGTAGGCGATGATGTCCGCGACCTGGGTGGCGACCTCGTTGTAGGTCCTGTTCAGCGGGACAACGTCCTGGCAGTCGGCCAGACCCCAGGGCGAGCCGGAGACATCGACGTTGGGCACGTGGACGATCGGGATGCAGCCGAGCGGGTTGGCGCGGCTGTCGATCAAGTCGTCGTTGACGTATTCCTCGATGCGGTCGGCGGTGACGATCTCGGTGTACGTCATGACCTGGCGGGTGCCCTCTTGCGAGGTCGTCCAGAACTTGTACTTGATCTTGCAGCGGATCATGCGCTCCCGGTCGTGGGGGTGCCACTCGGGGAACACGAACGAGGAGTTCAGGGGAAGGACCCGGACGCGGCCGGGGTGCGTGTTGCCGGCCGGGTCGACGTAGGCCGGGTCGTATGCCACCTTGACGAAGCAGTCGCCGGACACGCCGCCTTGCTGCGCCATTTCGCGCAGGACCTTGGGCTTGTCGTTGTCGGTCTCCCAGACTCGGTTCAGCAGGGCCGGGACGATGTGGGCGTACTGCTTGGCCGAGGAGAACGTGACGCCGCGGGAGAAGGTGAAGTTCGCGACGAAGTCGGTCAGGGCCCGCACATAGTTCGAGGTGTGCTGGGTCTCCCCCGCCTCGCGCCGGTACGCGTGGTGATGGCCCAGATAGAAGGCCCAGTTGAGGGCGTACCGGTTCAGCCGAGGGCCGTGGACTTCAAATTCTTCGTCGGCCAACTCGACAAGGCCGAGCGGCGAGATGGAGATGGCAAGGTCTGAGCCCGCGGCGCGTTGTGCCGGTGGGTAGAACGCAATAGCCGACACGGACTCGCGAGACCTCTAACATCTCCAGCGCAAAGAAAAGCGCGCCCAACATTTCGCTTTTCAGCGTATGAAGGGCGCACTTTCGCTTTGTAATGCGGAGTTGCTATATGCGACGCGGGCGCATCAGTCGTTCACCGCGGCACCGTTACGGCGGGTGTAGTGGCCGCCGTATCGAGTCACCTGCTCGTATTCGATATGGCCGTGGTCTCCGTAGGAGCCGTGCGCGAACTCACCCAGGAAGGTGGGCGCCTCGATCCAGGAGCTGGAGCCGACGTGAGCGCGCTGCTTCAGGGTCTCGGCCGGCGCCTTCACGTAGACGTTGCGGTTGTGGTTCGGGCGGCCCGGGGCGGTGACGTAGCCCTGCATGATGCCGACCTGGAAGTCGTTGGGGACGTCGGTGTCAGTTGCCACGCCCTCCTCGAAGCGGAGGGGGCCGCGCCGGACACCGTTGACTCCCGCCTTGCGCTCGTAGACCGGGGTGATGCGCTCCGGGTACTGCGGGGACGGCGCGAGAGGGGAGGTCTCGATGGGATCTGCCATGTGGGAAATGCTCGCTTCCATGGAAATTAGCGACATTCCCAGAGTAGGAAGAATGGCTGTCCGGTTTGTAATTCAGCGGCGAAAGAACGGGTTATTGCCGACCTCGATCTCGGGCATTTGGTTGTCGTCAGAGGCCAGGATGCAGGCCATCGCCAGGGAGTCCGGGTAGTCGTCGTGGGCGTCGGCTTCGTTGGGAGCCTCGGCGAGCATGTACGGGCCGGTGTAGACGAGTTGGAGGTCTTCCATCTGCTGCGCGAAGCGGCGGTAGGTGCGCAACCGGCGGGTCTTGGCGTGCGCTGGCCAGGCGATCCGGTGCCTGTCGAGGAGCTGGGACAGGTGCTTCCAGCGCTTGGACTGGTCGGGCCGCTGGCTGCCGAGCGGGACGACCTCCACGCCTGGCATCAGGACCTGGAGGCGCTGGGCGACCGCATCGCCGACACCCCCGCTGTCCACGCCCACCTTGTAGACGTAGTAGTGGCTCATCCATTCCACCAACCGGAAGTATTGTTCCTCCCAGTTCATGCCGGACAGGTCGAGCCAGTTCAAGATCCGGTGGTTGTAGAAGCCGAACTCGTCCGGGTTGGCCCAGTCGACCCACACGGCCGTGGCGATGGTGGAGTCCTGCTTTCGGGCTGGGTCGATGCCCACCAGGATCGGGCTGCGATACCAGTCCTTCACGATCTCCATGCTCTTGTCGCCGAGGCTGGAGATGACCTCGGCCGTGGTGAACATGCCCTGAGCCAGCAGCCACATCAACCTGTACGACAGCTTGAACTCGTCGCTGTCCTCGCCGATTCTCAGCAGTTCCTTCTTCACGAACCGGCCATAGTGCGGATTGGCCTTGGCGGCGGCCTTCCAGTCGGCCTCGAAATGGTTCTGGCGAGAGCCTCGCTTGGTGGCCTGGCGCTTGTTGAGCTGGATCGTGCGGTAGAAGACACCCTTCTCGTAGGAAGGCGTTCCGGTGAAGACCATGGTGGCGTTAGTCGAGGCACCCATCGGGCCAATGCTCTTGTTGACGACTCTCTCGTCGGCACCCTGACACTCGTCGATCAGGATGACGTGGTAGGTGCGGCCCTCAATGATCGCGCGAGGGTGGCAGGTCTGCTTGCGCACGAGGGAGCCGGAGCGCAGGGTCAGCGTGCGGCCCTTGGCCCGGACGGAGTCGTCGATGTCCGGGTCGGTCATGAGTTCCATGGCGCGGTCACTGGTCAGGCGGGAGACGATGCGGGCGTACAGGTTGTCCGCCTGATCATCCACCGGAGCGAAGGCACCGACCCAGACACCCTCCCGAAATTTGCCCATGAGCTCGGGGAAGATCCTGGACAGCACGGGGAAGAGGATCATCACGGCCGCAATGACGTTGGCCACGGTCTCACTTTTCCCACTCTGCCGGGAGAAGAGCGCGGTCAAGGTGGCGCCATCACCGATGACGAGGGACTCGACGAATCGGCGGGCGAAAGGCTTCTGATATTCGTAGAGCGGATGCCCGCTTAGCTCGTCGACCACGACCATGGTCTTGTCGACAATGAGGTCGACGTTCGCCTGCGAGATTTCATCCAGCCGAACCTCGGTGTCCTCGCGCGCCTGGCGCTCGGTCTCCGTCTCATCCAGCAGTTCGTAGTCGAGCAGGTCATCATCGGCCGTCAATGTCACAATTCATACCCTCATTAGTCCTATTTCGAGGGTAAGAAAAAAGGCCCGCCACTTTGTAATGTGGCGGGCCGCGATTGGACTGGCCGGCTAGTCCTTCGCGCGCTTGGTCTGTGCAATGGAGCCTCGCTTCACGAGGATGTCGTTGACGGCTTGGCGTGTCAGCCCGAATGGCTCGCCGCATTCAGACGGCGGCAGGCCGACTACGTCGTACATGTAGGTGATCGCCGAGTCGCGGTCTTCCCTGCTGTAGATCCACGTCGGATCCTCCATGCACCAGATCGAGCAGTACACCCTGCGGTTGGCGTCGGCGTAGCCGATGAACCCCTGGCACGACCGGCATCGGATCTCGATGATGTCCTTCTTCTCACTGGCCATCGGTGACGTCCGGGGTAGTCAGCTCGAAGGTGTCCCTGATCTCCTGAAGCGCCTGGATGGTCTGCTCTAGGAGGGCGGGCGGGATGTTGATCCCGTGCCCGGCCCGCCAGAAGGTCTCCCCCGCATCGTCGACCATCTGGACCCACTCGCGGATCTCGACCCGCTCGCCCGCTCGCGGGTGCGTGCGGAGTGCAATCCTCAGTCGCTTGTCTGTGTACTGGCTGAGCGGCACGTCGAGCTGGACTTGCCTTACAGAATCCTCGGTCACTTCAGTTCCTTCGGTACGGGTTGGCGACCAGGACTGTACCAGAAAGCCGAAGTGCGAGTCGAGCTTTACGAGAATAGAGGTCCGCTATCCCAGGGAGACCGAAGGCCCCGGGAGCCGCTCCCCCGAGACCTTCGACTCACCCTATGCGCTCAGCTTTGCGCCGAGCAGTTCCAGGCACCCATCGGTGTCTTTGGTCCACAACTCCAGCGCCTCACGTTTGGCCGCAGTCCAGGAGCGCTCACTGGGGGATCCGTACGTGGCCTTGAGCCACGGTCCGGTCATGCCCTCTAGATCGTCCTCGGGATCCTTCAATCGGCGCTCGGCGATCTCCCTCAGGCACAGCATCACCGTTCGGCGAGGGAGGTCCCACAGGTTCGCCGGGACTGGCCGGATGATCGGTTCCTCAGGCTCCGGAAGAGCCGGAACCTGGGGCGGAAGGTCCGGAAGGTGAGCTTCTTCCGATGCTTCCGGCTCCGGAAGCGGCGTGCTCCTGTCGGTCGGAAGCGCGGAAGTCGCCGCTTCGTCGGAAGCAGACGCATGGGGGCTGGGCTTCCGGCTCACGAGAAGGCTTCCGACCTTCATGGCAGCTACGAAGGCGATGCTCGGAACCGCGCTGAGGTACCAGACGAGGGCTTCCGTCTGCTCGGCGTACCCGTTGTGGATTCGGTTCCAGATGACGTTGAGGCTGTAGCTCACGAGGGTTGCCAGGACGGAGAACCAGAACGCCTTGTTCCGCGTCTTGCGGTCCTGGGCGACGCTCCAGACCACGAGGGTGACGGCTTCCAGAAGAATGACGCCGCCTGGGAGCAGGTACGCCTGGGCGCCACCCATGCCGTTCCACCCGACAGAGGCGGCCAGTTGGCTCTGGTCGCCGAGGGACAGTCCGGCCACGCAGAGGGCGGCCAGCATCGTGCCCGCCTGGATAGTTCGGGTGACCTTGGTCGAGGTCAGACCACTATCGTTGTTTGAGGACATTGGGAGTCTCCAGCTCTCTCTGTTCCCAGAGGCCCTGACTGCGTGGCTGCGCCGTCGGGGCCTCGTTGTGTTGTGGGACAGATGAGATCACACGAGCTGCATTTTTGGCGAATAGGTCCCTCGCATCGCTATTGACCGCCAAACACCCTTACGCACCCATGTATCAGGCGATATTCTGGTCCTCTACCAGAATTTCTACCCAAGACGATCGCCATATCGCTGGATGATCAAGGAATGCCCTGGTAGAAGCATGAACCTCAAGGGCTTTCTTAGGCGCTCGGGAGAAGACGAGCAAGCAAACGACTCATCAAGCGTGTCTTACCGACCAGGCTCCAATTCAGCCGGATATCCCGCCCAACACCCGCTTTTGGGCCCCAGCCCCGCTTTCATCCCCCCATCCCGGTCCACACCCTTCGGTCACGACTACGCCACGCGCTCCCCAGAACCATCCCACCTGGCCCCTCCGGGACACACCTGGCCATCGTTGTCCGCTGAGCCTGACTCAGGGGGTCGGGGCCGCGTGCTCGCCCTCGTGCGGCCGGGAACGGACGACCCGGTGGCCCGGCCACGGCCTCCACCCGCGCGGCGCGGCCGTCGCTCCCCCGTGTGACCTCCTCGGCAGAACCAATGCGACGCAGGACCAATACCGCACAGGACAGAAGCCGCACAGGACAGAAGCCGCACAGGACAGAAGCCGCACAGGACAGAAGCCGCACAGGACAGAAGCCGCACAGGACGGAAGCCGGGCAGGACGGAGGCCGCGTGGGACGGAGGCCGCGTGGGACGGGCAGGGCCGTGGTGAAGGGGCAGCGGGAACTCTGCGCACGCCGCACCGGGTGAGGGGCTAGGGGTGGTCCTCTTCCAGGTCGATGCCCTCCTGTTCTAGGGCTTCCCGGATCACGCGGAAGGCGAGGCCGCCGGAGTAGCCCTTGCGGGCCAGCATGCCGGCGAGGCGGCGGGTACGGGCCTGAGGGTCGAGGCCGCGGGTGGAGCGTAGTTTGCGGTCCACCAGTTGGCGGGCCATCTCGGCTTCCTGGTCGGAGTCGAGGCGTTCGACGGCATCGTTCACGGTGTCGTTGTCGACGCCGCGATGGCGGAGTTCGGCGGCCAGGGCGCGACGGGCCAGGCCGCGGCCGTGATGGCGGGAGTCGACCCACGCCTCGGCGAACGCCTCGTCGTTGATCAGCCCAAGCTCGGTGAACCGGTCGAGTACGGCGTTGGCCGCCTCCTCCGGAACCTCCCTCTTCCTGAGGGCCTCGGCCAGTTGGGCTCGGGTTTTGGGGGCCATGGTCAGCAGGCGCAGGCAGATGTTGCGGGCCACCGACTCCGGGTCGGCCGGAGGGGACGAGGCCGCGCCGGAGCCCTGGTCCGGCCCCTCAGGCAGCCGGCCACTATCCGCCCGAAATCGCGTCCCCCTACCGGACCCTCTACCCCGCCGTCCCTTCCCCCGCCCACCGCGGCCACCCGTGCCCCGGCCATCCGCGCCGCCGGCATCCCAACCGCCTACGCCGTCGTCACGCCCACTCTGGCCGCCTGCGCCACCCGCGCCCCAACCGCCTACGCCGCCGTCGCGGTCGTTCCGGTCCTGGCCGCCCAGACCCCAACTGCCCGGGCCGCCGACGCCAAGGGCGGAGCCGGTGTCCTGGCCATCCATGCCGGCGTCAGGACCGGTGTCCTGGACGCCCCTGTCGCGATCGGTGTCCGCGTCGCGGGTGGATCGTGCCTTACGGCGTCCGCGCTGGGTCCCACGTCGGCGGCCGCGGCCGGTGTCGTCCTCGTCCAACGCATCGAAGAACCCACCACCAGCGGGGCCGCCCGGCGATCCGTCCCCAAGCGCCCCGTCTCCAGGAACCCCGGGCATCTCGAAGCCGCCCGGCGAAGGCGTGTCGTCAGGCCCCCACGTCATCCAGGGAGCAGACGCCTCCGGCTCCTTCCAGGGCTCCTCGGGCTCCTGCCGGGGAGCTGAATCCTCGTCCCCCCGCCGGGGAACCGGGTCATCGTCGCCCGAGAAACGGCGGCGAGCGGCGCGGACCTCGTCCAGCGACGACGGCCACCCACCCGCGCCCTGCTCCGGGCCCGCAGAGTTACCCAAGCCCGCGGAGTTGCCCTGGCCCGCAGACCGGCTTCCGCGCGCGGCGGAACCCCCACGGGCGGAGGAACTCCGGTAACCGGGGGAACCCTCACGAGCAGCGGAACCCCCGTCTCCCGGGGAACCCCCGTAACCGTCAGCGGCAGAACCCCCGCGGCCAGAGGAACCCCCACCACCGGAGCCCCTGCGGCGGCGGGCCGGTTCGGTGGTGGGGACGTCCGGCCAGGCGCCCCAGTCGTGGGGGTGAGACGCCTGTGCCGCTTCGTCCTTGTCGTTCACGTGCCGACCGATCAGACGTCACCCGGCTTCGGCGTGGCCGCCTTGGCGCCCCGCCCGGCGGCGGCAGGGGCGGGGGCGGCTCCGGCCCCTGCTGCGGCGGGAGCCGGAGGGGCGTCGGCCGGGGCGTCGAGGCGGGGGCCCACGCCCAGCTTGTCCTTGATCTTCTTCTCGAGCTCGTTGGCCATGTCGGGGTGGTTCTTCAGGAAGTTGCGCGCGTTTTCCTTGCCCTGGCCGAGCTGGTCGCCCTCGTAGGTGTACCAGGCGCCGGACTTGCGGACGAAGCCGTGCTCGACACCCATGTCGATCAGGCCGCCCTCGCGCGAGACGCCCACGCCGTACAGGATGTCGAAGTCGGCCACGCGGAACGGCGGGGCCATCTTGTTCTTCACGACCTTGACGCGGGTGCGGTTGCCGACCGCCTCGGTGCCGTCCTTCAGGGTTTCGATGCGGCGGATGTCGAGGCGGACGGAGGCGTAGAACTTCAGCGCCTTGCCACCGGTCGTGGTCTCGGGCGAGCCGAACATGACGCCGATCTTCTCGCGCAGTTGGTTGATGAAGATGGCGGTGGTGCCGGTGCTGTTGAGGGCGCCGGCGACCTTGCGCAGGGCCTGGGACATCAGGCGGGCCTGCAGGCCCACGTGGCTGTCGCCCATCTCGCCCTCGATCTCGGCCTTGGGCACGAGGGCGGCCACGGAGTCGATGACGATGATGTCGACGGCGCCCGACCTGATGAGCATGTCGGCGATCTCGAGCGCCTGCTCGCCGGTGTCCGGCTGGGACACCAGGAGGGCGTCGGTGTCGACGCCGAGCTTCTTGGCGTACTCGGGGTCGAGGGCGTGCTCGGCGTCGATGAAGGCGGCGATGCCGCCCGCGCGCTGGGCGTTGGCCACGACGTGGAGGGCGACGGTGGTCTTGCCCGAGGATTCGGGGCCGTAGACCTCGACGATCCGGCCGCGGGGAAGGCCGCCGATGCCCAGCGCCACGTCGAGCGCGATCGACCCGGTGGGGATCACCTCGATCGGCGCGCGGGCGTCGTCGCCCAGGCGCATGACGGTGCCCTTGCCGAACTGCCGCTCGATTTGCGCGAGGGCAGTCTCAAGGGCCTTCTCGCGGTCGTTGATAGCCATGGGAACTCCCCTGAAGGGTCGTGGTCCGGTCGGTCGAGAGCAAGCTACGGGCTGCCACCGACAATTTCCCGCCGTCGCCACGAAGTCGCGGTCCGGCGTGTTCATAGTAGCCGAACGACTGTTCGATCAGGGACCGAACACGCTACAACGACCCACGCCTCCAGGGCCCGGTGATCGCGAAGGTGATCCCCGGCGTCTGGATGTTGGCGAACAGCCAGTTCCCACCGGCGTCGAAGGTGGATCCGCACCACTCCGAGCCCCGGTAGTCCCCCGGCGCCACGCTCTTGCCCGGCACGCCGCCGTCGGGGATCACCACGTTGTTCTCGGCGAACGGGAAGATCTCGCCGTCCGTCGTGAGCCCGTGCAGGAACTCCGCGCCGCTGCCGTCCTCGCACAGGACGATGCCGCCGCGGGGGCTGACGCAGATGTTGTCGGGGTTGTTCAGCACGGCGGCGTCGGGCGAGGCGAACAGCACCTTCATCCGGTCGCGCCGCAGGTCGTATTCGAACACCTGCCCCTGGCCGGTGGGCCCGCCGCTGGTGCTGACGATGTATACCTTCTGCCGGTGGTACCAGGCGCCTTCGAGCCTGCGGAAGGAGGCGCCGCCCTTGGCGATGCCCTGCCGCACCGTGGAGGTCTCCCCGGGGCCCGGGTCCGGGTTGTCCACGACGACCCAGCCGATCTTGGGATAGACCGTCCCGGTTCCGTCCGCGTACGTGGTGTAGGGGGAGTCGCCGATCGTGAGCATCTCCAGCGTGCCGCCCTTGCCCAGCTCGCCGCGGACCTTGGGGCGGAAGCGGTAGAGCCCGCTGGGCGTGGCGTCCTCGGTCTCGTAGACGTAGCCGGTGCGCGGGTCCACGGCGACCGCCTCGTGGGAGAAGCGCCCCATCTCCTTGTACGGCGTGGCCGCCGAGATCCCGTCGTGGGGGACCTCGAAGATGTACCCGTGCCGGACCTCGCCGTTGACCAGCGTGGTCTCCTCGCACGACAGCCAGCTGCCCCACGGGGTGGGTCCTCCGGCGCAGTTGCGCACGGTTCCCGACAGGGAGGCCCAGGAGGCTAGCCAGGCGCCCTTGCGGGTGTCGAAGACGAGGTTGGTGGTGCCGCCCCCGGCCTGGGGGTCGTAGTGGGGGTCGAGGTAGGCGCCGTTCAGGTCGCCGACCTCGTGGTTGCGGACCAGGACGGTCGTGTGCGGCCCGCCGTACCTGAAGCCCCATCGCGGGCGGAAGGTGGCCATGCCGTCGTGCAGGGCGGGGGTGGGGCGGCCGTCGGTCATGCGGTCGCCGGTCCAGCCGTGGGAGACGTAGGAGAAGCCTCGGGGGAGTTTGAGCAGTTCGAGGCCGGTGGTCCGGTCGCGGACCGGGCTCAGGGGGCCGTAGTCGACGCTGAACGGACGCTTCACCATCGTGGCGGCGTCCGCGGTGCGGACGGACAGGGCTGCGAGGGGTCCGCCGGCGGCTGCGCCGAGTGCCGCGGCGCGTAAGAAGCGGCGTCTGTCAATGGTTGCCATGGTCGCACCCTCCTCGTCGCCAGTGTCCGTCCGGCGACCGGTGGGTGTCACGCACCTGAACCCAAAGGACATTCCCGGGCATTGCGCCGGGTCTGTTGCCATGCCCCGTGAGCTGGGGAGATCCTGAGGACAACGGTCGAAGGGCGGCGACGTGGCGAGCACGTACACCGGGGAACGGCGCACCCATCTGGAGGCTCTGGCCGAGCTGCTGCCCGATCACGGGCTGGTGGGTCGCATGGTCGGCGGCGACGATCCGGTGCTGTGGGCCTGGCATCCGCGGACCGGCAGACAGACCATCATCTTCGCCACGCCCGCCTACCGCGGCTGGATGTTCCTGTGGTCGCCCGGCGGCCAGGGCAGCGCCGAAGACCTGGCGCAGACGGCCAGGTCGCTCAAGGAGACGCTCTCGGCCGAGAACGTCAGTGGAGTTTAGAGGAGACGTTCTCCACCTGGCAGACCGCCCGCCAGACGGACTTGGCGCTCTCGCCGTCGGCCAGCGCCTGCACGACCGTGCGCCCGCCGAGCGGCGCGAGCACGTAGTCGCGAGCCCACGAGTCGGCGTACGCGTCGCCGAAGTGCACGCGCATCCTTCTCCAGAATTCGGTCAGGCGCATGTACCAAGTATCGACCCGTTAACGCGTGGGTAAGACACCCGCATGCCAAAGGCCTCCAAGTCTTCGTCTACGAAGCCCCCCACGTCAGCCAAGGTAAGGGCCAATCGCGCAAAACGACGTCATGTCCTGGTAGTGGTCCGCGTCACCGTCAAGCAGGAGAAGGTCGAGCGTTCCGAACGGCATGCGGGCATCCGCCAGGCGCCCCGCGCGGGCCGCCCGAGGACCCGCCGGGCCTCACGTCGCTAGACACGGGTTCACCCGGCATCACAGAACGCGCGAGCCGTACATCTCCCCCAGATGGTCGGCGAGCAGCTCCAGCCTGGCGCCGTCGGGGTCTTTGAAGTAAATGGAGGCGCCGCTCTCGATCTGGTGCGGCACGCCGGCCATCTCCAGCTTGCCCCGCAGCCGCTCCCACGTGGCGGGGTCCACCGAGATCGCGATGTGGTGCAGGCCGCCGAGCACCTCCCGGTACGGCCCGAGGTCGAGGCCGGGGAAATCGAAGAAGGCCAGCAGGTTGCCGTTGCCGACGTCGAAGAAGAAGTGGCTGGAACCCGGGAAGTCACGGTTCTCGACGATCTCCGTGAGCGGGAACTCCAGGAGATCCTGGTAGAAACGGATCGTCCGCTCCGCGTCCGTGGAGATGAGGGCGACGTGGTGCAGCCCGCGGGCGCTGCTCGAAGGCCGGTGCGGTAAGAGGAAGACCTCCTTGATCCGCTCCCGTCGTGCCTGGTTGGCCGCGTGGTCGATGGTCACAGTCGCTGGTATGTCCGTTCGCGCGTCGCTCAACCACCTCCGGTCGCCACAATGCGATTTTCTGTCGGTGCCGCGAGGCACTATGGCAAGGTGAGTGCTCTTGCCCATTTCAGCCCGCTGACCAGCCAATGGTTCACCGGCGCCTTCGTCGCGCCCACCGCCGCCCAGGAGGGCGCGTGGGAGTCGATCGCGCGTGGCGACAACACGCTCGTCGTGGCCCCGACCGGGTCGGGCAAGACGCTGGCCGCCTTCCTGTGGTCCCTGGATCGGCTGGCCGCCCGGGCCGAGCCGGGCAAGGGCACCAAGGTGCTCTACGTCTCGCCGCTGAAGGCGCTGGCCGTGGACGTCGAGCGTAACCTGCGCGCCCCGCTCGCGGGCATGAAGCAGACCGCGCGGCGGCTGGGCCTGCCGGTGCCGGAGATCTCGGTCTCGATCCGGTCGGGCGACACGCCCGCCGAAGACCGGCGCAGGTTCGCGGCCAGGCCGTCCGACATCCTCATCACCACGCCGGAGTCGTTGTTCCTGCTGCTGACCAGCCAGGCGCGCGAGGCGCTGAGCGCGGTCGAGACGGTGATCGTCGACGAGGTGCACGCGGTGGCGGCCACCAAGCGCGGCGCGCACCTGGCGCTGAGCCTCGAACGCCTCGACGCCCTGCTCGAACGGCCGGCGCAGCGGATCGGGCTGTCGGCCACGGTGCGGCCGGTGAGCGAGGTGGCCGCGTTCCTGGGCGGCGCCCGCCCGGCGACCGTGGTGCAGCCGCCCGCCGACAAGCGGATCGAGGTCGAGGTCGTCGTCCCCGTCGAGGACATGACGGAGATGGACGGGCGCCCGGCCGAGCCCGCGGGCGACTTCGCCGAGCCGGTCAGCCGCTCGATCTGGCCGCACGTCGAGGACAAACTGTTCGACCTGATCGGGGCCCACAGTTCGACGATCGTCTTCGCCAACTCGCGGCGGCTGGCCGAGCGCCTGTGCACCCGGCTCAACGAGCTGGCCTACGAGCGCGACAACGGCCCGGAGGCGCTCGACCTGACGGGCTTCGACATGCCCGCGCAGCTGATGGCCCAGGCGGGGGCGAGCAAGGGCGCGGTCCCTGAGATCGTCAGGGCGCACCACGGCTCGGTCTCCAAGGAGGAGCGGGCCCAGATCGAGGAGGCGCTCAAGTCGGGCAGGCTGCCCGCGGTGGTCGCCACCTCCAGCCTGGAGCTGGGCATCGACATGGGCGCCGTCGACCTGGTCGCCTGCGTGGAGGCGCCGCCGAGCGTGGCCAGCGGGCTGCAGCGCATCGGCCGCGCCGGGCACCAGGTGGGGGCGGTCTCCAAGGGTGTGATCTTCCCCAAGTACCGCGGCGACCTGGTGCAGACCGCGGTCGTAGCCGAGCGGATGAAGGCGGGCCAGATCGAGGAGATGCGTTATCCGCGCAACCCCCTCGACGTGCTGGCCCAGCAGATCGTGGCGATGACGGCGCTCGACGAGTGGACGGTCGACGACCTCGAGGCCCTGGTACGGCGGGCCGCGCCGTACCAGACGCTGCCGCGCACGGCGCTGGAGGCGGTGCTCGACATGCTCGCCGGGCGTTACCCGAGCGAGGAGTTCGCCGAGCTGCGCCCGCGCATCGTGTGGGACCGCGTGACCGGCACCCTGCAGGGGCGGCCCGGAGCGCAGCGGCTGGCGGTGACCAACGGCGGCACGATCCCCGACCGCGGGCTGTTCGGCGTCTTCCTCGTAGGCGAGAAGGCGTCCCGGGTGGGCGAGCTGGATGAGGAGATGGTGTACGAGTCGCGCGTCGGCGACGTGTTCGTGCTGGGCGCGACCTCCTGGCGCATCGAGGACATCACGGCCGACCGGGTGCTGGTCTCCCCCGCGCCGGGGCAGCCGGGCAAGCTGCCGTTCTGGCACGGCGACACGATGGGCCGCCCGGCCGAGCTGGGGCGGGCCATCGGCGCGTTCCTGCGCGAGCCCGGGGAGGAGCGCATGCGCGCCGCCGGGCTCGACTCCTTCGCCGCGGGCAACCTGCTGTCCTATCTGAAGGAGCAGCGCGAGGCCACCGGGTACGTCCCCGACGACCGCACACTGCTGGTCGAGCGCTTCCACGACGAGCTGGGCGACTGGCGGGTGGTGATCCACTCGCCCTACGGCGCGCGGGTGCACGCCCCGTGGGCGCTGGCGATCAACCGGCGGCTGCGCGAGCGCTACGGCATCGACGTGCAGGCGGTCCACTCCGACGACGGCATCGTGCTGCGCATCCCCGACACGCTGGCCGAGCCGCCCACCGACGTGGCCGCCTTCGACGCCGAGGAGATCGAGCAGATCGTCACCGAGGAGCTGGGCGGCTCGGCGTTGTTCGCCTCCCGCTTCCGCGAGTGCGCGGGCCGGGCGCTGCTGCTGCCCAAACGGGTGCCGGGCAAGCGCAGCCCGCTGTGGCAGCAGCGGCAGCGGGCCGCGCACCTGCTGGGCGTGGCCGGGCAGTACGCCTCGTTCCCGATCGTGCTGGAGACGATGCGCGAGTGCCTGCAGGACGTCTTCGACGTGCCGGGGCTGGTGGCGCTCATGCGGGACATCGCCGCCAGGAAGGTGCGCGTGGTGGAGGTCGAGACCTCGCAGGCCTCGCCGTTCGCCGCCTCGCTGCTGTTCCACTACATCGGCGCGTTCATGTACGAAGGCGACGCCCCGCTGGCCGAGCGGCGTGCCCAGGCGCTGGCCCTGGACACCTCGCTCCTGGCCGAGCTGCTCGGCCAGGCCGACCTGCGGGAGCTGCTCGACCCCGACGTGATCGCCGACACCGAGCGCGAGCTGGCCAGGCTCGATCGTGCGCTGCGCGACCGGGAGGACCTCGCCGACCTGCTGCGCTCCCACGGGCCGCTGGCGGCCGAGGACGTCAGCGTGCGCGGCGGCGACCCGGCCTGGCTGGCGGAGCTGGCCGCCGCGCGCCGGGCGCTGGCGGTGCGGATCGCCGGGCAGGAGCGCTGGGTCGCGATCGAGGACGCGGCGCGGGTGCGCGACGCGCTGGGCGCGCCGCTGCCGGTCGGCGTCCCGCACGCGTTCCTGGAGCCGGTCGCCGACCCGCTGGCCGACCTCGTGGCGAGGCACGCCCGCACGCGTGGCCCCTTCCACGCCGGTACGGCTGCCGCCCGCTTCGGCCTGGGCGTGGCCGTGGTCACCGACGCGCTGCGGCGGCTGGCGGTGACCGGCCGGGTGGTCAGCGGCGAGTTCCGCCCCGGCGGGCGTGGCGAGGAGTGGTGTGACGCCGGGGTGCTCAGGATGCTGCGCCGCCGGTCGCTGGCCCGGCTGCGCAAGGAGGTCGAGCCGGTCGCCCCGGAGGCGCTGGCCCGCTTCCTGCCCGCCTGGCACGGCATCACCGGCTCGGCGGGGACCGCCGGTTCAGGGGGCACGGCGGGCGGCGCCGGGCGGGCCATGGACGCCCTCGTGGGGGCGCTCGACCAGCTCCAGGGCGCCGTGGTCCCGGCCTCGGCGCTGGAGACGCTGGTGTTGCCGGCCCGGGTCCCCGGCTACCATCCGGCGCTGCTCGACGAGCTGACCGCCGCGGGCGAGGTGCTGTGGGCCGGTCATGGTTCGCTGCCGGGCGGCGACGGCTGGGTCGGGCTGTACTTCGCCGACACCGCCCCGCTCCTGCTGCCCGACCCCGCCGAGATCACCCTGACGCCGCTGCACGAGCAGATCCTCGACGTGCTGGCCGGTGGCGGCGCGCTGTTCTTCCGCGGCCTGTCCGACCGGCTGGGCGCGCAGGACGACGCCGTCCTGTCGGCGGCCCTGTGGGACCTGGTGTGGTCGGGCCGGATCTCCGGCGACACCCTGGCCCCGCTGCGCGCCACGCTGGGCACCGGCCGCCCGGCGCACCGCCCGGCGACGACCCGGCGGCGGCGCGCGGTGCTGCCCTCGCGCAGCGGCCCGCCCACGGTGGGCGGGCGCTGGTGGCTGCTGCCCTCCCCCGCCGACCAACCGGCCCAGCGGGCGCAGGCTCAGGCCGAGGTGATGCTCGAACGCCACGGCGTGGTCACCAGGGGCGCGGTCACCTCCGAGCGCCTGCCCGGCGGCTTCACCCCGATCTACCAGGTGCTGCGCGCCTACGAGGAGAGCGGCCGATGCCGCCGCGGCTACTTCGTGGAGGGCTTGGGCGGCGCCCAGTTCGCGCTGCCGGGCGCGGTCGACCGGATGCGCGCGATGTCCCCCGACACCGATACCGGGGAGCGGGCGCAGGCCCGCCGCGCGGTGGTGCTGGCCGCCGCCGATCCGGCCAATCCGTACGGCGCGGCGCTGTCGTGGCCGGCGCATCCCGGCGAGGTCTCCCACAAGCCGGGCCGCAAGGCGGGCGCCCTGGTCGTCCTGGTCGACGGGCATCTGGTGCTGTATGTGGAGCGTGGCGGCAAGACGCTGCTGTCGTTCGCCGACGACGACCGGTTGCAGCCGGCGGTGGACGCGCTGGCGCTGGCGGTGCGCGACGGGGCGCTGGGCAAGCTGACGGTCGAGCGGGCCGACGGCGGCCACATCAACGACTCGCCGCTGGCGGCGGCCCTGGAGGCGGCGGGCTTCCATCCCACCCCGAGGGGGTTGCGCCTGCGCGCTTAACCGCACGTGAAGCCGCTTCCGGGGCCTGGAGCGCCGGAAGCGGAGGTGTGGCGTTCGCGCGAGGGAAGAAAAGGGTATAAACCACCCGTGACTCCCCTCATCGGGATCGAGGAGGAGTACCTAATCGTCGATCCCCACACACGACATGTGGCTCCCCGGGCGGCGGAAGTACTGGCCGCAGCGACGAACGTCCTGGGTGAGAACATCGCCCAGGAGGTCAGCCGGTTCCAAGTCGAAGCGCGCACGACGCCGTCGGCCGACCTCTCCGAACTGGGCGCGAGACTGCGCGCGGCGCGGACCGAGGTGGCCAAGGCGGCACAGGAGTGCGGGCTGGCGCTGGTCGCCAGTGCGATGCCGGTCCTGGGCGACAAGGGACCGATCCCGCTCAGCGACCATCCTCGGTACGCGAACGGGCAGGTGCGCTATCGGGCTCTCCAGGACGAGCTGTGCATCTGCGCCTTACACGTGCACGTGGACGTGCCGGACGAGGAACTGGCCGTCTACGTCGGCAACCATCTGCGCCCCTGGTTGCCGGTGTTGATCGCGCTGGCCGCCAACTCCCCCTTCTTCATCGGGCGGGACACCGGCTACGCCTCCTGGCGGGTGATCAGCTGGAGCCGGTGGCCGGTTTCGGGGGCTCCGCCGTACTTCGAGAGTTTCGCGGAGTACGAGCGGGCCGTCGGGGCTCTGTCCGAGACCGGTGCGCTCATGGACGCCAAGACGATCTACTGGGACGTCCGCCCGTCCTCCATCCTGCCCACGATCGAGGTGCGCGTCGCCGACGTGCCTCTCGAGATCAACGACAGCCTGACGATCATCGGTTTGATCCGCGGGCTGGTGCTCACGGCGCTGGAGGCGGTCGCGCGCGGAGACCGCGGGCTGCCGGTCGGCACGGAGGTGATGCGCGCCGCCTACTGGCGGGCGGCACGCGACGGCATCGCGGGCTGCTGCCTCGACCTGCGGGCGGGCGAGCTCGTGCCGGCTCCGGAGATGGTCAGGCGGCTGCTCCGGCACGTACGGCAGGCGGTCGGCGACGCCGGTGACCTGCCGTTCGTCGAGGAGGGGCTGGACCGGCTGCTGCGCCGGGGCTCCGGGGCGAACCGGCAACGGAGCGTTCACGCCCGGGCGCACGACCTAGAAGGCGTGGTCGACGACCTCATCGAGGCGACCGTGGCTTGATGATCCACACGCCCACTCCGTACATGCCGAGGCCGAGGGCGATCATGGCGCCGGCAACCGGGTAGCGCAGGCCCGGCGGCATGTACGTGGCGAGAAACCAGGTGTGGCGCAGCATGTCGTTGGCCACGAAGACCGCGGCCACGACGCCCTGGGGCAACAGCGGGATCGCGCCGAAGCCGAGGCACCACCAGGCGAGGTTGCGCTGCCATGCGGGCAGGCGGTCGAGGCGTGAGGGCGCGGCGGCCTGCGGCTTGCGGCCGGTGCGCATGATGTCGAGGAGCTCCGGCCCCCGGGCGCGCAGGCGGCGTGCGGCCAGCCGGCCGAGGCCCCAGTAGCACAGAGCGCCGGTCAGCATGCCGACGGCCAGGCCGGCCCAGCCGTACCAGAAGGCGATGAGCGCGGCGGGCACGCCCGTGAGGGCGACCAGGGCGAGCATGAGGTAGGCCAGGCCGGTGAGGCCGCTGTCGTCCTCGCTGGTGCGCAGCGGGTTGCCGGCGCGGCGGTGCGGGTCGGTGCCGGGGACGAGGGCGTACACCGAGATCAGCGGCACCAATCCGGCGCCGCCGCCGAGCAGGGCGGCGAGCAGGGCCAGCGCCAGGGGCCAAGGGCCGCCGGTGATCGCGGTGAACGCCACCGTGACGACGATCGCCACGGGCGCCTGCGCGGCGAACCAGGCGAGCTGGCGGCCGCGCACGTCGCCGGCGCCCGGGGTCATGAGCGTGAGCCAGAGCGCGGTGCCGTCGGTGCCGTAGAGGTTGGCGGCCATGGCGGCGGCCATGACGACGAAGATCGGGCCGGCGTAGGGCAGCAGGCCGTTCCAGCCGAGGAGGAGCGGGCTGGCGGCGAAGCAGATGGCATAGGACAGGGCGAAGGTGGTCTGGTGGCTGCGGACGAGGTCGCGCGACCAGGTCCGCAGCTCCTTGGCGACGATCGCGCCGCGGGCGCTCGCGGCGGTGAACGGGCGGCGTCCCCTGGTGGAGGGGCGTACGGCGCCGGCCCGCCGGTTGAGCAGGGCCGCCCACGCGCCGAGCAGGAGCGCCACGAGCACGGCCAGCGCGGCCAGCGCCCACCAGTGTCCCTGGACGGCCAGCACGCCCCACCCCGACGGCAGATACCACACCGCCGAGGGCACGCCCGTCTGCCCGAAGGCCCAGAAGAACACCCAGATCTGCCCGAGCCCCGCCAGGATGGCGCCGTTGAGCAGGCCGGAGCCGATGGCCCCAAGCCGGGTGCGCAACGCCAGGCCGACCAGGCCCACGGACACCTTGGACACCAGCACGAACACGGCCACCTGCAGCACCGCCGCGGGCACCGCGACCAGGGCGTTGGCCGGGCCGAGCCGTACCCCCAGCACCACGAGACCGGTCAGCGCGGCGAGGCTGACCAGCGGCGCCAGGCCGACGAAGGCGCCGACGAGCAGGCCGGAGGCCAGGCGGCGCGGCGGCAGGCCGATGAGGGTGAAGTACTCGGGGCGCAGCGTCTCGTCGCCGCCGCCCATGAAGACGGGGCCGAGGATCCAGCCGAGCATCCACACGGCGTACCCGGCGGCGAGCAGGCCGGGGCTCTGGAAGCCCAGGTAGACGATGCCACCGGCGAGGA
This sequence comes from Nonomuraea typhae, assembly GCF_009760925.1. Lineage (GTDB taxonomy): Bacteria > Actinomycetota > Actinomycetes > Streptosporangiales > Streptosporangiaceae > Nonomuraea > Nonomuraea typhae. The sequence goes on along the minus strand of NZ_VRLV01000004.1, from coordinate 72,329 downwards.
TCACGCCGAGCGCGGCGCCGGTGCCGGCCGTCTGGGCCCGCTCGCCGCGGAAGGAGTGCCGCAGGAAGGCCAGCTTCATGCGGGCCATGGTCAGCTCGACAGCCACGACAGCTCCTTGATCCCGTTGGCCTGGTCGCCGACCAGCTCGACGAAGGTGTCCTCCAGCGACTGGCCGCCGCGCACCTCGTCCAACGGCCCGGCGGCGGCCACCCGGCCCTTGTCGATCACCGCGACGTGGTCGCACAGCTGCTCCACCAGCGCCATCACATGGCTGGAGAGCACGACCGAGCCGCCGCCGGCCACGAACCCCCGCAGAATGGTCTTGATCGTCGCCGCCGAGACCGGGTCCACGGCCTCGAACGGCTCGTCCAGCACCAGCAGCCGCGGCGCGTGCAGCAGCGCGACGGCCAGCCCGATCTTCTTGCGCATGCCGGTGGAGTACTCGATGACCAGCGTCTTCTCCGCCCGGTCGAGTTCGAGTACGGCCAGCAGCTCCTCGGCCCGCGCCCTGACCACGTCCTTGTCCAGGCCGCGCAGCAGCCCGAGATAGGTGAGCACCTCGCGCCCGGTGAGCCGCTCGGGCATGGCCAGGCCGTCGGGCAGCACGCCGACCAGCGCCTTGGCCTGTCCGGGATCGTGCCAGACGTCCTTGCCGAACACGGCCGCACGGCCCGCGTCGGGGCGCAGAAGCCCGACCGCCATGGACAGGGCCGTGGTCTTGCCTGCGCCGTTCTGGCCTACCAGGCCGTAGAAGGATCCCTGGGGTACGGCCAGCGTGATGTGGTCCACGGCGAGGGTGTCGCCGAAGCGCTTGGCCAGGCCGTCGATGTCCAGCGCGGGGGTCATGCCGGTCTCCTGGTCGCTAGTTCGAAGGTGCTGATGAGTTCAGTGGCCAGGTGGCCGAGGTCGTAGTCGGGATTGCTGATCAGGTAGGTGGGGACGGCGTCGATGGCGCCGCGGATGGCGATGGCCATGGCGCGGCGGTCGAAGTCGCGGAACTCGCCGTTCTCCTGGCCCCACGTGAGGACGTTCTCCAGGTCTTCCAGCGCGGACTCCTGCTGGCCGGAGTACGGACCGTCGCGGTCGGCGACGATGATCTCCACGAGGGCCAGCAGGGGTTTGCGGTGCACGCGCATGAAGTCGAGGTTGGACTCGATGTAGGCGGCCAGCGCGGTGGCGGCGGTGGTCTGGGCCATGATCCGCGGGACCATCAGGCCGGTGGCCAGCTCCACCACGTGCCCGACCACGGCCTTGATCAGCTCGTCCTTGCTGCCGAAGTGGTAGGAGATGACGCCTGGGGTGATCTTGGCCAGTTTGGCGATCTGGGTCATGGAGGCGTTCCGGAAGCCGAGCGTGGCCAGGGCGTCGATGGCGCAGGTGATGATCTGGGCTCGCCTGGCTTCTTCAATGAACGTTCGGCTTTCTGGCGTCACGGGTAGAAGTTTAAACGGTCATTCAAAATTTGCAACACGGCTTCAAATACCCCCTTGACCAGCGGGGGGTTCGCGCGGGGGGTGGGGGCGGGGTCCGGCACGGAGGTTGGCCCGGGGAGAAAGTGACCCGAGAGAGGGGCCCCAAGAGGACACAGCCCAGCAGGGACGGCCCTAGGAAGGGGCGGGCCCGGGAGGCGCAGGACTGGGAGGGCGTAAGCCCGGAAGGAGGTGGTGGGTCTGTGGGGAGGCGGGCGGGACGGTGGTCGGGAAGAGAGGCGGACCTGACGGGGTGGGTTGGGAGCGGGCGGGGCTAGAAGGTTACCGGGAGGCTGGCCGGGCCGTCGTCCAGGGGGTTGCCGGTCCATGGGATGTCCTCGGGTGGGCAGGCCAGAGCGAGGGTGGGGATTTGGGTGGTCAGGGCCTCCAGGGCGGCGGTGAGTTCCATGCGGCCCAACGCGGCGCCGAGGCAGTGGTGGGGGCCGTGACCGAAGGACAGGTGGGGGTTGGGGGTGCGGGACGGGTCGAAGCGGGACGGGTCGGGGATGAGTGCGGGGTCCTGATTGGCCGCCTCCAGCCGGACGAGGACCTGGTCGCCGGCGCGCACCTCGGCGCCGGCCAGGGTGAGGTCCTCCTGGGCGTGGCGGGGGAATGCCTCGCCGCTCAGGCCGGCGGAGTAGCGGAGCATCTCCTCGACCACCGCCGGGGCGGGGAGGTGCGCGATTCGGCCGAGGCCCCCGGTGGTGAGGAGGTGGACGACGCCGATCGACAGCGCGTTGGCCACGGTCAGGTACCCGCCGAAGACCAGGGAGATGGCGATGGTGTGGAGTTCGCCGTCGCTCAGCCGCCCGTCGTCGGCGTCGCGCACGGCGATGACCGCGCTGAGCAGGTCGGGGCCGGGCTGTGCCCGCTTGGCCGCGATCAGTTCCGGGAAATAGGCGTTGAGCTCGGCCCACGCCTCCTCGAACCCGATGCCGCCCCCGGTGATGCCGGACGCGGCGTCGGCCCAGGCGTAGAAGCGTTCGGGCGCCTCGATGCCGAGCATGTCGCAGGTCACGCCGAGCGGCAGCGGCCGGGCGAGGACGGTCACGAGGTCGGCGCCCGGTCCTTGGCGGCGCAGGTCGGTGACGAGGTCGCGGGCCAGCTCAGTGATCCGGGGGCGCAGGCTCTCCAAGGCCCGCGGGGTGAAGGCCCGTGACAGCAGCCGCCGCAGGCGCGCGTGTGCCGCGCCGTCGCTGAGCAGTGAGGCGTTCTCCTCGTGGGCGCCGGGCGGGGCCATCGTGAAGCGCGGGTCGGTGAGCACCTGCCGGGCCAGCTCGGCTTCGACGATGATCCATGCGGGCTGCCCGGCCGGGGTGACGACGCGGGCGATGGGTGCGGTACGGCGCAGCTCGGCGTGGACCGGTGTGGGGCTGAACGGCGTGGGCCGCTCGAATGGTAGATTCCGCATATCGTGAAGCTAGCACATAGTGAAGGTGCATCACTATATGACCATCGAGATGTTCGAGCGCACGCTGGAGCTGGCCGCCCTGCTGGCGGCCGAGATCGAGCGGAAGCTCGCAGCCGACGGCCTGACCAGGTCAAGGGCACAGGTGCTGCGCCGGCTCGGCGAGGAGGGACCGATGCAGCAGCGCGAGCTGGCCCGGGTCTTCGACGTGAGCGCGCGCAACATCACCGGCCTGGTGGACGGCCTGGTGACCACGGGCTTCGTCACCCGCGAACCGCACCCGGACGACCGCCGCGCCACCCTGGTCACCCTGACCGCGCGGGGGGTCACGGCGGCCCAGACCATCGAGGCGAGCCGGCATGAGCTGGCGGAGGCGATGTTCGCCGGGATACCGGAGCGGGAGAAACACGCCTACCGGGGCGTGCTCGACACCCTGCTGGACAACCTCAGAACCCGATAGGCCCATACAGGGCGAGGAAGATGCGGGGGTGGGGCAACCTCAGAACCCGGTAGGCCCCGTACGGGGCGAGGAGGATGCCGGGGTGGGGCAACCTCAGAAGGCGGTCGGCCCGTACAGGGCGAAGGAGTTGCCGGTGGTGAAGGCCCAGTAGCGGTCGCCGTAGGACCAGTGCCACCACTCGGTGGGGTAGTTGATCAGCCCGGCCTCCCCCAGCGCCGCGCCCAGGATGGCGCGGTGCTCGCGGGCTTCGGGCGTGATGTTCGGCGCGCCCGTGTAGCAGGCGCCGTCGCTCTGCTCCGGGTTGTCGTTGACGGCGGTGCCCATGTCGTATTCGACGCCCTCGGGCGAGCACAGCGTGAGGTCCACGGCGGCCCCGGCCGTGTGCGGCGCCACCTCCACGGGCGAGACATACCGACTTGCGGCGACATGCGCCTCGCCGGGCGACATTTCGGGGAAAGTGGCGACCAGCTCATCGCGATACTCCTCGAAGTACCGCCGCTGCGTCGCGATCGGCCGGTAGCCCTCGACGATCAGCAGGTGATACCCGGCCGGCAGCAGCCCCTCCGCCTTCTCCAGCCGCGCCAGCAGCCCGGAGCGCAGGTGCGCGTAGGCCCCGGCGGCGTCGGCCAGCCGGTCGTCCACGCGCAGCCGCCCGCGCACGTCGGCGAGCGGTTCCCCGTTCTCGCGCACCGGAATTGCCGCCACCCGTGAGTCCGAAATCAGCACGATGTCACCCGCCATGGGCACAAATTCTCACACAGTGTCGGAGAAGACCTGTTCACGGGCCTGCTCCAGGGCGGCCACGAGCGCCCCGCGCAGCACCGGGTTGCCCGCGACGCCGGTGGTCACGACCCGTGAGGGCGAGGGGCACACGCGGGCGACGGCCTGCTCCACCTTGGCGGCCAGGCGCACGCCGCCGGCCCTGCCGATGTCGCCGCTGAGCACGATCAGCCCCGGGTCCAGGACCACGGCGATGGCGGCGCAGCCGACGGCCAGCCGCCCGGCCACCTCGTCGAGGTAGCGGTCGCCGCCGTTGCGCACCTGGTCGGCGACGGACAGGCCGTGCACGCCGTGCCGCTTGGCCAGGCCGGTCAGCGCGTCGTGCCCGACGAGGCGCTGGAACGAGCCGGACTGGGGGTGACGCACGTCCGAGGGCAGCGGCTCGCCGGGCACCGGCAGCCAGCCGATCTCCCCCGCGCCGCCGGTGAGGCCGCGGTGCAGGCGCCCGCCGAGCATGACGCCCAGGCCCTGGCCGATGCCGGCCCAGATGACCGCGAAGTCGTCGTGCCCGGCGGCCGCGCCGTACCTATGCTCGGCCAGCGCGACGAGGTTGACGTCGTTCTCTATCGTCACCGAGGCGCCGAGGGTCTGGCGGAGGCTGGCCAGGACGCCGACGTGCCAGTCGGGCAGGTCATGGGAGAAGCGCACGTCGCCGGAGCGGGGGTCGACGACGCCGCGGGTGCCGATGACGAACGAGCGGAGTTGCGTCTGGCTGATGTTGGCCGAAGCGCACGCCCGCTGCACAGCGGAATGCACCGCTCTGACCGGATCCTTCCCACCCTTGGGATTGACCGTTACCTCGACAACTATTTTACCTGTGATGTCGGCCACACCCACGGTCAGGCTGTCGGGCAGGACCTCGAGCCCCGCGACGTAGGCGCTCGACGGGACGACGGCATACAGGGCGGCATGCGGGCCGCGGCCTCCGGCGCGTTCGCCGACGACCTCGACCAGTCCCCGATCTTCCAGGCGGGCCAGCAGCTGACCTGCGGTTACCTTGGAGAGCCCGGTGCGTTCCCCCAGCTCGGCACGGGTGAGCGGTCCTTGCGAGAGGAGCAGCTCGAGTGCCGATCTGTCGTTCAGCCGGCGCAGCAACCGAGGGGTTCCCGGGCTTCGACTCATGGATGCGCCTCCTCTCGTCACGATCGGCTAACGTTCGTTTCTTTTAATAAAGTTTCTTGTTAGTTTAGCAGCAATCGTTCGGACTGACGATCAGCCAGCCTGGTGCGGACCGTAGGCCAGCACCCGGGAAGGGAGAACCCTGTGAGGATCGCGAAGATCACAGCCACTACGGTCACCACAGCCGCTCTGGCGCTTGGCGTGGCCGCTTGCGGAGGTTCCACACCGCCGCAGGCGTCCCAGGCCCCCAAAGCGGAGGGATCGAGCGCGGCACCTGGCGCCAAGCAGTACGCGGGCCAGACGCTGACGATGTGGCGCCTCGGCACCCCCAAGGACGTCTCGACCAAGCTCATGAACGACATCAACACGAAGTTCAAGGAGCTCACCGGCGCTGACGTCAAGGTGGAGTTCGTACCCTGGCCCGACGCCCAGAAGAAGTGGACGACCGCCCTGGCCGCCGGCGAGGGCCCCGACGTCACCGAGTTCGGTAACGACCAGGTCGCCGCCTGGGTCAAGCAGGACGCCCTCCAGGACATCACCGACCTGGCCAAGTCCACCCCCGACTTCCAGTCGATCCCGCAGAACCTGTGGAGCTACGAGACGATCGACGGGAAGATCTACGGCGTTCCGTGGGGCGGCGGCACCCGCGCCGTCCTCTACCGCAAGGACTGGTTCGACGAGCTCAAGATCGAGACTCCGAAGACCTGGGACGACCTGGTGGCCGCGGGCAAGAAGATCCAGGAGAAGAAGGGCAAGGACGTCGACGGCTTCGCCTTCAACGGCGGCTCCGACGCCAACATGTCCCTCTCGCCCTTCGTCTGGTCGGCCGGCGGCGACTTCGCCGCCTCCGAGGGCGGCAAGTGGGTCGGCAAGCTCACCGACCCGGGCTTCAAGGAGGGCTTCACCTTCTACACGGACCTCGTCGCCAAGAACGGCGTGTCCGGCAAGGCCCGCCTCAACCTCAACTCGATCGAGATCTCCCAGCGCTTCGCCGCCGGCAAGGTCGGCATGTACGTGACCGGTGGCTGGGACATCAGCCAGGTCAAGGAGCAGAGCAAGGGCAAGATCGACGAGTCGAAGATGGCCTTCTTCTCGCTGCCCAACAAGGACGGCAGCGGCCCGGCCCCGGCCTTCCAGGGCGGCAACGACATCGCCATCTGGAAGGACAGCAAGAACCCCGAGCTCGCGGCCGAATACATCAAGGTCGCGGCCGGCAAGGAGTTCGGCACCCTCTACGCCACCTCGGAGGGCCTGCTCCCGCTTTACCCCGAGGCCCTGGCCAAGCTCGGCATGGACCCCGCGCAGAAGGCGTTCACCGACACCTTCGCGGTCGCCAAGGGCTTCCCGGCCAGCCCCAACTGGGCGGAGGCCAACGACACCAAGGCGGTGCTGCAGAACGCGGCCCGCAAGGTGATCAAGGGTGAGGCCAGCGTGGACGAGGCTCTGGCCGCGGCCAACACCGAGCTCGAGTCCATCCTCAACCAGCAGTAGCGATGACTGATACGTCAACCATCGCCCGAGGCGGAGGCCACCGCGCCTCCGCCTCGGCGCGGCGTGCCAAGAAGCCGCCGCGCCGGTCCAGCGGACTACCTCCGCGGTTTGTCCCTTATGCCCTGCTCCTGCCCGGCCTATTGGTCATCGCGGTGCTGCTGCTCTACCCGCTGTACCAGATGGTCGACATGTCCTTCCGCAAGGTCGGGCTGCGGCAGATCCGGCCGAAGAACCCGCTGCCCGCGGAGTTCGTCGGCGCCGACAACTACACCGCGGCGCTGCAATCGGACCTGTTCGGCGTCGCCGTACGCAACACGCTGCTCTTCGCCGTCATCACGGTGGCGCTGACGCTGATCCTCGGCACGCTCGTCGGGCTGCTGCTGCACAAGCTCGGCCCGAAGATGTCCACCACGGTCATCGTGGGCACCATGGCCGCCTGGGCGGTCCCGCCGACCTCGGCCGCCGTCGTGTGGAAGTGGCTGTTCGACGCCGACTCCGGCGTGGTGAACTGGACGCTCAACCTGCTGCCGGACTGGTTGTCCAACCTGGTCTTCGGCCGCTCCGACTGGAGCGGCGTGCCGTGGCTGAACGACCCGACCGACATCTACCTCGTGCTCATCCTGACCGTCGTCTGGGCCTCGTTCCCCTTCATCGGGGTCTCGATCCTGGCCGGCCTGAAGAGCATCCCGAGCGAGCTGTACGAGGCCGCGCGAGTGGACGGGTCCACCGCCTTCCAGACCTTCAGGAAGATCACCTTCCCGCTGCTGCGACCGGTCTTCTCGGTGCTGGTCGTGCTCTCCATCATCTGGGACTTCAAGGTCTTCACCCAGCTGTTCATCCTGGCCGGCGGCACCAACATGCCCCGTGAAGCCTTCAACTTCTCGGTGTGGAGCTACATCGAGGCCTTCAACCCGCCGCCCGACATGGGCCTGGGTTCGGCCATCGCCGTCGTGCTGACCGTGATCCTGTTGCTGATCACGTTCGTGTACGTGCGGCAGATCGTGAAGACGGAGGACGTCCGATGAACGCCAAGACCCGGAAGAAGCTCGGCAAGGTCGGGCTCAACGCGGCCGGCATCGCCGTCTTCCTGTTCGCGATCTTCCCGGTCTACTGGATGGTCTCGGCGGCCTTCAAGCCCAACGACCAGATCTACACCACGGAGTTCATCCCGTTCCCGATGCCGCCGACGCTCGAGCACGTCGAGCGCGCCTTCACCAAGGGCATCAACGGCAACTCCATCTGGACCTACATGATGAACAGCGCGATCGTGTCGGTGAGCACGATCGTCATCGGCGCCGTGTTCGCGCTGCTGGCCGCCACCGCGGTCGCGCGCTTCCGGTTCCGCTTCCGGACGAGCTTCCTCATCCTGCTGCTGATCGTGCAGATGGTGCCGTCCGAGGCGCTGCTCATCCCGCTCTTCCTCAACGTGCGCCAGATGGGCCTGTACAACGAGCTGCTCGGCCTCATCGTCATCAACGTCGGCCTGACGCTGCCGTTCTCCGTCTGGATGCTGCGCACCTTCGTGGCCGCCGTCCCGAAGGAACTGGAAGAAGCCTCCTGGATCGACGGCGCCAGCCGGTTCACCACCTTCTGGCGGGTGTTGTTCCCGCTGGTCGCGCCGGGCCTGGTGGCCACGAGCATCTTCTCGTTCATCACGGCCTGGAACGAGTTCGTCTTCGCGCTCACGCTCATCGAGGACTCCAGCAAGTTCACGATGCCCAGGGCGCTGTCGTTCTTCGTCGGGCAGCGCTCGACGGACTGGGGCGGCATCATGGCCGCGTCGACGCTGATGACGATCCCGGTCCTGATCTTCTTCCTGCTGGTGCAGCGCCGCATGGTCTCCGGCCTCGTAGCCGGCGCCGTCAAGGGCTAGAGCACCCCGCAAGCGGCTCGCGCCGCCCGCCGGAAAGGCCGCGGCGCGAGCTTCCAACCTCGTGATGAGGAGTTATGAGTCAGAGTGATCGGGGGCTGCGCCGCCTCGCGGCCGGCACACTGCTCGTCGCCTTCCAGGGAACCACGGCGCCCGACTGGGTGCTGAGGGAGCTGGAGCACGGCCTCGGGGGCGTCACGCTCTTCGGCTTCAACGTCGCCAACCCCGCCCAGGTGGCGGAGCTGACCGGCAGCCTGCGGGCGGCCGGTGAGCCGGTCATCTCCCTGGACGAGGAGGGCGGCGACGTCACCCGCCTGGCCTACCACGTCGGCAGCCCGTACCCGGGCAACGCGGCGCTGGGCGCGGTGGACGACGTCGAGCTGACCCACCGCGTCTACCGGGCGATCGGGTCGGAACTCGCGGCCTGCGGGATCAACCTGGACATGGCTCCGGACGCCGACGTCAACACCGCCGACGACAACCCCGTCGTCGGCACCCGCTCGTTCGGCAACGACACCGCGCTGGTGGCCCGGCACACCGTGGCCGCCGTGCGCGGCCTGCAGTCGGTCAACGTGGCCGCCTGCGTCAAGCACTTCCCCGGCCACGGCGCCACCCAGGTGGACTCCCACCTGGCCATCCCGGTCGTGGACGTCACGCTGGACGTGCTGCGCGAGCGGGAGCTGGTGCCGTTCCGCGCCGCCATCCAGGCCGGCGCCAAGTCCGTCATGACCGCGCACGTGGCCGTGCCCGCGCTGACCGGCCAGACCCCGGCGACCCTGTCGCCCGCCGCGCTGACCGGCCTGCTCAGGAACGAGCTCGGCTTCGACGGCGCAGTCGTCTCCGACGCCCTGGACATGCACGCGATCACCAAGAGCGTGGGGCTGGCCGGTGGCGCCGCCCGCTCGCTGATCGCCGGCGCCGACCTGCTCTGCCTCGGGCCGATCCCCGACTACACGGCCGTCCAGCAGGTCATCGCCGAGATCGCCGCGACCGTCCCGGCCGAACGGCTGGAGGAGGCCGCCGCCCGCGTGGAAGCCCTGCGCACGTGGTTCGGCACCGGTACGGCTGCCGCCGCCGACCCCACCGTGATCGGCCTGGCCGCCGCCCGCCGGGCGGTGCGCCTGACCGGCTCCCCCAACCCGCTCTCCGACCCGCTGGTGGTCGAGATCGACACGCCGCCCACGATCGCGGTCGGCGACGTGCCCTGGGGCCTGGAACTGCCCGAAGCGGAAACGATCAGGCTGAAGCCCGAGGACGCGGACGCGAAGACCCTTTTGGAACGCGCCAGCGGCCGATCCCTCATCGTCGTGGTCAAGGACGCGCACCGCCACTCGGCCAGCCGCCGCCTGGTCACGATGCTGGTCACCGCCCGCCCCGACACCACCGTGATCGAGATGGGCCTGCCGATCTGGCGCCCCGAGAGCGCCGCCTACATCGCCACGTACGGCGCGGCCCGGGCCAACGCTCAGGCGGCGGTCGAACTCCTCACCGCCTGAGCGCCGGCCCTCCGGGCCCGAACCCCTGGGCCCGGAGGTCTCTAAACCACTGCCCCGCCGTTCCACTGCGCCACGGCCGTCCGGAGCGCGGCCAGGAAGAGCGAGGCGTCCCTGCCGTTGATCAGCCGGTGGTCGTAGGCCAGCCCGATCAGCGCGGACCCCTCGTCGGCCGGCGCGGTCACGGCCAGCGCGCAGGCGGTCCCCGGGAAGACGAACGGGATCGCCATCTCCACCTCGCCCTCGGTGTGCAGGGTGACGACGAAGTTGGCGCCGCTGAGGTCGGACTCCTTGAACTCGCCGGTGGTGGCGGCCAGGCGATGCTTCATGAGCGTCACGGCGACGTCCTTGAGCGTACGGCCGGCCGCGTCGTGCACCACCGGCACGTACAGCCCCTCCCCCAGGTCCACCGTCACCCCGATGTCGGGCGTCTCGGACAGGACCGCGTGGTTGCCCTGGAGGGCGGCGAAGAACAGCGGGAACTCGTCGTGCAGCCCGGCGACCGCCTGCACGAACACCTCGGCCACGCCCACCGGCCGCCTGACCTCCTTGGTCAGCGCCTTCGCCCGCTCCAGGGCGGGGCCCAGGTCCATGCGGACCGCCACGTAGGCGGCCGGGATCGTCTGGTGGGACACCTCGACGGCCCGCGCGACGGCGCGTTGCACGCGGGGCAGCTCACGCAGCTTCGCCCCGGCCACCAGGCGTTCGACGTCGGCCCGCCGTACCAGCCGGACGCCGAGCGCGGCGACCTGCTCGGGGGTGATGCCGTGCGCGTCGATGATCGCCTGGGCGGGGGCGGTGACGAGCGGCCCCTCGCTCGGCGCCGGAGTGTCCTCGACGACGACGGGGGCGTCGTCGCCGACGGTGGCGATGACCTCGTCGGGGCGGCACCAGGCCCCGGCCTTGACCACGTGGCGCAGCACGCCGGTGGCGTCGGCGGGCAGTTCCTCGGTGGCCTTGGAGGTCTCGACGAGCACGACCGCGTCGTCCTCGTGCACCGGCGTGCCGTCGGGGACGAGCCATTCGACCAGCAGGTACTCGGTGTCGTTGTTGTTCAGCTTGGGCACACGCAGCTCAGCCACGGATGACCTCTCTGATGGCGCGATGGATGACGGCCTCGTCCACGACCACCTCGCGTTCCAGGTGGGCAGCGGTGGGGATGACGGAGTCCGCGGAGTGGATGAGCGTCACCGGGCCGGCCAGGCGGCCCCAGTGCGCGCGGTGGACGGCCTGGGCGACCTCGGCGCCCCAGGTGCCGCCCGCGGTGCTCTCCTCGGCGACGAAGACGTGCGGTGCGGAAGGCACGTCCACGTCGAAGGGGTACAGCCGCGAGGGGACCAGCAGCGTGCAGACGATCTCCTCTTCCAGGAGCAGGGAGCGCATGGCCGCCAGGGCCCGGTGGGCCATCCCGCCGGGCGCGACGATCACGCAGTCGGGCCGCTCGTCGAGGAAGACGCGGGCGACGCCGCCGGTGTTCTCGACGGTGAAGGGCGCCTCGACGCCGTGCATCGGGCGGGTGTAGAGGACTTTGTCCTCGAACAGGACGCAGGGTTCTTCCCTGGCCAGCATCTCCTCGAAGACGGCCAGGTTGTCGTGGAGGTGCGACATCTCGTACAGGGCCAGCCCCGGGATGCCGACGAAGTGCTTCTGCAGGCTCTGGCTGTGGGTGGGCCCGTAGCCGCGGCCGCCGCCCACCGGGCAGCGCACGATCATGCGCATGGGGACGCGCGAGCCGTACATGGAGACCGACTTCGAGGCGAAGTTGAGCAGCTGGTCGAAGGCGAGCGCGGCGAAGTCGCCGAACATGATCTCCACGATCGCGCTGTCGCCGCACAGGGCCAGGCCGGAGGCGACGCCGGTGATCGCGCTCTCGCTGATCGGCGTGGTCAGCACGCGGCCGGGGAAGCGGGTGGACAGGCCGCGGGTGACCTTGAAGGCGCCGCCGTAGGGATCGAGCACGTCCTCGCCGAGCAGGTACAGGTCCTGACGGCCGGCCATCAGGGTGTGCAGGGTGGCGTTGAGGTCCTCGGCGACTCTCATGGCCCGGCCCACCTGGACGGCGGCCGGGCGGTGACCTCGCCGGCGATGGCGTCGATGCGGTCCCGGGCGGCCCGCTCCAGGTCGTCGAACTGCGCGGGGTGCGCGCCGCCGTACACCGCGTGCCAATCGGCCTCGCGCACGTCCCGTACGGCTTGCGCCGTCCGGGTGTCGTCGCCCTTGCTGTGCGGCCCGACGCGCTGGGTGACGAACTCGGCGACCAGCGGCACGCCCTGCCGAACCCGGTCTGCCAGGGGTTCGAGGGCGGCCCGGATGGCGGGCAGGTCGAAGCCGGTCAGCAGCGTGTGGTCGATGCCGAAGGCGGCGGCACGGCCGGCGATGCTGCCGGCCATGTGGGTCTCCAGCGGGGTGGATTGGGCGATGCCGTTGTTCTCCACCACGACCAGGACGGGCAGGCGCCACAGGGCGATGATGTTGAGCGCCTCGTAGACGGCGCCTTCGCCGAAGGTGCCGTCGCCCACGTAGACGCAGGCGAGCGAGCCGTTCCCGGCGCGCTTGAGGTGGAGGGCGACGCCGGCGGCGACCGGCAGGCTCTCGCCCTGGACGCCGGTGGACAGGTAGCCGTCGCGGCGGATGTGCTGGCTGCCGCCCACGCCGCCGCAGACGGCGCCCTCGCGGCCCATGATCTCGGCCAGCAGGCCGCCGAAGTCGGCGAAGCGGGCCAGGTAGTGGCCGTGGCCGCGGTGGTTGCTGAAGACGTGGTCGCCCGGGGCCAGGAGGGTGCGCAGGGCGACCGGCACGTACTCCTGGCCGAGGCAGGTGTGGGTGGTGCCGTTGAGCTGCCCGCGCGCGAACAGGTCGAGCAGTTTCAGCTCGAACGCCCGGATCTCCAGCATGAGGGAGAGGTCGGCGTCGTCCAGTCGCGGCACGGCGGCCCGGTCGAGGGTGGCGGTCATCGCCTGATCACCTGGACGAGCCCGGCGATCGTCGGGTTGTCGAAGAAGTCGTCCAGCTCGATCTCGACGCCGACGCGCTTGCGGATGCGGGCGATGATCTGGGTGATGGTCAGCGAGTGGCCGCCCAGGTCGAAGATGTCGTCGTCCGGCTCGACGGGGGCGAACTTCAGCACCTCTTCCCAGATGGCGGTGATCTCGGAGATCAGCGGGTCGTCGGTGGCGGCCGTCTCCTTGACGGTCTCCTCGGTGCTTTCCGCGACGGCGAGTTCGTGAAAAGGGGTCAGGTCCTTCAGCTTCAGGCCGGGCTCGATGCGGGCGAGCAGCTCGCGCAGGTCGGCCACAACCCGGCCGGGGTCGGTCAGCTCCTGCGGGTCGTAGCGGAGGCTGGCGCTCAGGACGCCGGGGCCGTCGAGGAGCTGGAGCTGGAAGGCGCCGCGCACGGCCTGGTTGAACGCCAGCCACTCGACCTCCCAGCCGGGCACGCGGGGTCCGGCCTTGCGGTAGCTGACGCTGACCGGGGCGAGGGCGGCGTGGGGGCGCAGGCCGGGGATCGCGCGGGCGACGGGGACCTCGCGGAAGCCGTACACCTGGCGCAGTTCGGCGCGCAGAGCGGTGGCGAACTCGCCGAAGGTGGTCTCCGGGCCCGGCTCGCTGACGACGGGGACCTCGTTGACGAACGCGCCGATGCGGCCGGTCTCGGCGGGGGTGCGGGTGGACAGGTCCACGGCGGTGGTCACCCGGGCGTTGCCGTACGCGCGCAGGAGGGTGTGGAGCGCGGCCAGGACCACCTCGAACGTGGTCAGCCCCGGCAGCGCGGGCGGGCTGAGCGTGAACTCGAGCACGGCGCCTTCTCCGGCGCGGCGCGAGCGCAGCCGGGAGCCGGGCACCGCCACCTCGCCCGGCTCCCGCCAGCGTGCCGCCCAGAACTCCTTGGCCTCCTCCAGTTGGGCGGCCACGCGCTCGCGCTGGGCCGCGGCGAAGTCGGCGGCGGCCGCCAGGGGCGCGAGCTCGGTGCCGGCCAGCAGGGCGGCCAGGTCGGTGACGAGCACGTCCTTGGACTGTCCGTCGAAGATCAGGTGGTGGGCGAGCACGTGGAGGCGGTCACCCTGGAGGTTGAAGCGGACCAGAGGGCCCTTGTCCAGGTCGAAGGGGCCGTCGCCGGGCTGGGCGTCGAGCGCGGGGCGCAGCGCGGCCGGGACCAGGAAGGGGACGCCGTTGCGTTCTTCGACGGCGGTCGTGAGCGCCGGGTGCCGCTCGGCGAGGCGGGTCACGGCGGCGGCCAGCCGCCCGCGCTCGGGCGGCTCGGCGAAGTGGATGGTCAACGGCATGTGGTAGGCCGAACCCGCACCCATTCTCTCCATGATCCACATGCCGTGCTGGGTGAAGGACGCTTCGGTCATCTAACAGCCTCTCGAAGTGCGTGTTTGTCCACCTTGCCGTTGTGGTTGCGCGGCAGGGCGTCGAGGGTGACGAGCCGGACGGGCAGTTCGTGGGGAGCCAGGTGCTCCTTGAGGAAGATCCGCAGCTCCTCGTGGGTCACCGGGCCGACGACGGCGACCGCGACGGCCTTGCCGAGCGTCGGGTGCGCGACGTCGAAGGCGGCGGCCTCGGTGACGTCGGCGTGCTGGTAGACGGCGTCCTCGACGTGGAGGGTGGAGACCTTGTAGGCGCCGGACTTGATCACGTCGCTTTCGCGGTCGACCAGGTAGAGGTAGCCGTCCTCGTCGAGGTAGCCGAGGTCGCCCATCCGGACCCAGCCGGCGCGGAAGACCTCGCCGGTGGCGGCGGTGTCGCCGTAGTAGGCGCGGACCGCGGCGGGCGAGCGCATCCAGACCTCGCCCGTGACGCCGGGCGGCAGCGGCTCGCCCTGCGCTGTGGCGATCTTGACGGCGCCGCCGGAGGCCGGGCGGCCGACGCTGGAGGGACGGTCCGGATCGAAGATCATGACCGTCTGCGCGGGCGCCGCCTCGGTCGAGGTGTAGTAGTTGGTGATCGTGGCGTTGCGGAAGGCGGTGCCGAGCCCGGTGGCGACCTTGGCGGGCAGCGGGGCGGCGGCCGAGCCGAGCAGCAGCACGCTGGACAGGTCGTGGCGTTCGTGGACCCGGGCGGCGAGCATCTCGATGGCCATGGCCGGGACGAGGAAGACGGTGCCCGCCCGGTAGTGCTCGATGAGCTGGGCGAAGCGGCCGGGGGTGAAGCGGGGCAGGGTGACGGTCTCGGGGTGGGCGTCCACGGCGTTGACGAGCATCCACTGGCCGGCGTTCGTGCCGATGGGGAAGGCGTGGGCGAGGTGCTTGCTGTGGGCGAAGGGGCGGCGCCTGCCGCCGCAGCCGTAGGCGAGGTTGGCGTGGGTGGCGGCCACGCCCTTGGGACGTCCGGTGGTGCCGGAGGTGTAGAGGATCTGGGCGAGGGCGCCGGGCGCGGGCGGGGGCGGCGCGGATAATCCCCCGCCCGCTGGCTTCGGAAGCTCCCCGGGGCGTAAGACGAGACGCGCGCCACAGTGGGCGAGCATCGCGTCGACGTCGGCGCGGGCCAGGCGGTCCGACAGGGGCACGGCGACCGCGCCCGCTCTGACGGCGCCGAAGAAGGCGACGGCGTACTCGAGCCAGTCGCCGTTGCCGTAGACCAGGCCGACCCGGTCGCCTTCGCGCACGCCGCGTTCGGCCAGCGCTCCGGCCAGGTCAGCCGATCTGGTCTCCCACTCGCCGAAGGTCAGCGAGCCCGTGCCGTGGACGGTCATCGCGACCCGGTCTGGGTCGGTGTCGGCCCGCATGCGAAGAAGGGAGGGAAGCGTCACGCTCACGATCGCCCCCAGCGCTCGAACGTCTTTCTATTAGTAAACTTTCCTTTTATTTCAACGAGCGCCAGTCTCGCATGCTGCCGCGACGGAGACAAGCCCCGAACCCCCGCCCCCCTCGGCCTTGCGGTCTCCGGAAGATCCGTGGAACACTCCTAACAGTAAAGAATCTTTCCAGTAAGGTGCCCTCTCCCTCGGGAGGCCAAGCAAGTGATGATCAAGGAAAGACTCGCCGAACTCGTCGCCGAATGCTCCGACGGCGAGATCAGCGCCCAGGAGGCGCTGACGGCGGGAGTACCGCTCAGCGCGCTCGGCATGACGTCCATCGCGCAATTACGCCTCATCGACGCCGTCGAGTCGGAGTTCGGGGTCGAGATCGACCTCACCGACGAAGGCGTCGCCCTGCTCGACGACCTCGACGCGCTGGCCGGGCGCCTGGCCACGCGATGATCGCCGCATTCGCCGCCGGAGACTCCGGGACGGCGCCGCTGACCTGGGGGCAGCGGGCGATCTGGGAGGCGATCGAGCGCACCGCCCCCGACGACCACTACTTCAACTTCGGCCGGGTGCTCAAAGTGCCCCACCGGCGCACCCCGGCCGAGGTCACCGCGGCCCTGGCCGCCCTCGTCGAACGGCACGGCGCCCTGCGCACCCGCCTCGGCGAACCGGCGGACCAGCGGCTGTCCGCCTCCGGCGAGCTGCCCGTCGAGCTCGTCGCCAACGACCCGGACAAGGTGCTGGAAGACCTGGCCGCCACCCGCTTCGACTACACCGGCGAATGGCCGCTGCGCGCCGCGCTCGTGACCGACGGGGACACGGTCACCCACGTGGTGCTCGTCTTCTGCCACCTCGCCGCCGACGGGCTCGGCGCCGAGGTCGCCGTGCGCGACCTGCGCACGCTGCTGCTGCGCGGCCACGTCCCCGGCCCCGCCGCGCCGCAGCCGCTGGAACTCGCCCGCTGGCAGAGCGGCCCCGACGGCCGGCGCGTGGCCCAGACCGCCGCCGCCCACTGGGCCGGCGTGCACCACCGCATGCCCGCCACGATGTTCGGCACGCCGAGCGGCGAACCCGCGCGGCCGCCCATCTGGCGCGCGATGCTCCACTCCCCCGCGCTCGTCCTGGCCACCCGCGCCATCGCGCACACCCAGCGCACCTCCACCTCCACCGTCCTGCTCGCCGCCACCGCGCGGCTGGCCGGGCGGCAGGCCGGGTACGACACCTGCGTGATGCTGCCCATCGTCGCCAACCGCTTCCGCCGCGACACGCTCGGCCTGGTCAGCACCCTCTCCCAGGAAGGTCTGCTCACCGTGGACGTGACCGGGACCTTCGCCGACGTGCTGCGTGCCACCGGCCCCGCCGCCCTGCGCGCCTATCGCAGCGCCTACCACGACCCCGCCGACCGAGCCCGCGTCGTGGCCGCCGAGAGCGAGCACCGAGGCGAGCCCGTCCACCCCAACTGCTGCTTCAACGACATGCGCATGGCCGACCCGGGCCCCGCGCCCTGCACCCCCGCCGACCTCGACGCCGCCCTGACCGCCAGCAGCCTGGACTGGCCCATGAGCCAGGACATGCTCAACTGCCGGTTCTGCGTCCACGTCACCGGCGACGGCGTCTCCCTGACCGCCGACACCCGCTACCTGTCCCGCGCCACCATCGAGCGCTACCTGCTGGACCTGGAGACCATGCTCGTCGAGACGGCCCGCCGATGACCGTAAGCGCCTACGCCGCCGCCACCTCCTGCCTCCAGGGGTCCACGCTCCGGTTCACGCTCTCCGCACCCGCACCCGTCGAGATCGCCGACGTCACCGACGACCGCGTGGTCTTCTCCGGTACGGCCACGCCCGACTGGACCCTCGAGATCGGCGCCGCCTGGCCCAGCTCCCTCTACCGCGCCCGGTTCGGCCCGGAGATCCCCTGGCCCCAGGGCCTGCCCGGCCAGACGCCGTGCCCGGACAACGAGGTCTACTTCGTGGTACGGCAGGCAGTCCCGACCGCCCCGATCCTGGTCAGCGTGCCGTTCACCACCTGGCAGGCGTACAACAGGTCCGGCGTGCCCGGCGAGGGGCTGTACTGGACCGAGTCACCGGTGCGCGCCGCCCGGGCCCGCTTCGACCGCCCGGGCGGCGGGCCGTCCCCGGAGCGCTGGGAACACGGCATGCTGCGCTGGCTGCGCCCGGCCGGCTACGACGTCGCCTTCTGCTCCAACCTCGACCTCCACGACGGGCTCGACCTGCTGACCCGCCACCGGATGCTCATCGTCAACGGCCACGACGAGTACTGGAGCGCCGGCATGCGCGACGCCGTCGAGGAGTACGTGCGCCTCGGCGGCAACGTCGCCTTCTTCTCCGGCAACACCGCCTGGTGGCAGATCCGCTTCGAGGACGGCAACCAGACCATGGTCTGCCACCGCGACGCCTCCGCCGACCCCGTCGCCGACCCGCGCCTGGCCACGGTCGAATGGTCGGCGACCGGCCGCCCGGAGAACTCGCTCACCGGCGTCAGCTTCCGCGCCGGGGCCGGGGCGTGGGGCGAGCACATGCCGCGCATGCTGGAGGAGTCCTACACCGCGCGCTTCGCCACCCACTGGGTCTTCGAGGGCACCGGGCTGACCGACGGCGACAAGTTCGGCCAGGGCTGCCTGGGCTACGAGACGGACGCGGCCGAGTTCGAGGAGATCGGCGGCGTGCCCAGGGCCACCTGCCGGGACGGCACGCCGTCGTCCTTCGTGGTCCTGGCCACCGCCGACCTGCGCCACTGGAGCACGTACGGCCAGGGCGGCATGGCCACCATGGGCGTCTTCACCAGCGGCCTCGGCCAGGTGTTCACCGCGGCCACCGTCAACTGGGGCAACACCCTGCACGACCCCGGCGTGGACCGCATCACCAGGAACGTCATCGACCGCTTCTCCGCGGCCGGGCCCGCGGCCTGGGAGGTGATCGGGCCCGGCGCGGACCTGCGGGCGATGGCCGTCTTCGGCCGCACCCTGTACGCCGCCGGGGCCGGAGGCGGGCTGCTGAAGCGGGAGCTGTGCGGCCAGAACCTCCCCTGGACCACCGCCACCGCCGCCCCGGCCGGCCTGCGCGGCCTGGCCGTACCCAGGGAGGCCGCGGGCGGGCGCGGCGTCGCCCTCTACGGCGTCTCGGCCGACGGCCGCCTCCTGCAGCTCGACGGCCAGACCTGGCGCGACCTCGGTGCGGCGCCCGAGCAGGCCGTCGGCCTGGCCGTCGCCGACCTCGCGTTCTACGTGGCCACCGAGGGCGGGCAGCTGTGGCGGCAGGTGTTCGGCTCCGCCACCTGGGAGTCCGCCGGGACCTCCGCAGGGGCCGTCACCCTGGGCGGGATGAACGGCCGCCTGTTCGCCGTCGACGCCTACGGCCGGTTGCTGACCAAGCTGCCCTCCGGCGCGTGGGAGGAGTACGGCCTGGCGGTGCCGGGCAGCGTGCTGACCGCCCACGCCGGTGTGCTGGTCGCGGGCGGCCGGGACGTGCCGATCCGCTGGCGGCCGTTCAGAAGCGCGCCGCCCAGACCAGCTCGTGCGTGAGCGGTCCCGGTACGGCCAGCACCTCGCCGAAGTCGGTGGCCAGCGGCGCGAGCTGGGAGGCGTAGGCCAGCACCGCCCGCCGCTTGGCCACCCAGACCTCGCCCTTCACCAGCGGCGTCCGGCAGGGGGCGATCGAGCAGGTCAGCGCCCGGATCGGGGCGCCCGCCCTGGGGTGCTCGGCCAGCGCGCGGGCCGCCGCCTCGGTGCCCCACTGGGGGACGACCGAGGCGTAGGGCAGGTCGGCGTAGATCCACGGCGCGGGCAGCCCGGCCGCCGCCAGCGCCTGGAGTGACTGGTCGCGCACCACGGCGTGGTCGGCGTTGCCGATGCCCATCGGGATCAGCACCCGGGTGGCCGCGCCCGCGTGCGTCGTGAGGAACTCGGCCAGGCCGGCCAGCCGTACCCCGTTGGCGGGGGCGTCGGGGTTGTCGAGCACGAGTTGCCCGACGCCGAGCAGCTCGCAGGCGCGGGCGTCCTCGGCACGGCGTTCACGGGCGGCCTCGGCGGCGGAGGTGAACCCGCACAGGCGGTCCCACGCGGACGGGGCCCGGTCGGCGTGCGGGGCGCCGCCGAAGACGGTGACGAACACGGCCGGGCGGGGCAGCGCGTCGAGCAGCCCGGCCACGGACAGGGCGGCGTCGTCGAAGTGCGGCGAGACCACGATGGTCCGGTAGCTCACGACGCGGCCCCGGTTCGCGGCCGCTCGTCGACGGCCCCAGCCCGTGTCAGCGCCAGGCCCTTGCTCCCGCGTTTGCGGACGTACGCGAGGCCGTCGCAGACGGTCTCCAGGGCGGGCGCGGCCAGCTCACGGCGGTCGGTCACCCGCCAGACGTCCTGACCGCGCACCCACGGCCACAGGGTGTCGGCCATGCGCTCGCCCGACAGCGAGATGAGCAGCATGTCGGCGGGCAGGTCGTGCAGAAGGTCGAGGTCCTGGCCGTAGTACAGCATCTCGGCCAGCAGGTAGATCCGGGCCGGATGGGCTTGGCGGGCGGCCAGGTCCTCCAGGCTGTCGGGCAATGCCACGATGCCCTGCTCGCGTTCCAGCCGTTCGCGGAAGAGCGGGTTCGGCTCGGTGGCACGCACGGTGTACCCCTTGGCCAGCAGCCGCGCGGTCAGCGCCCCCTCGCAGGCGCCGACCTCGACGACCGGCCCGTCGTCCGGCGCGGCCCAGCGCGTCACCCAGGCGGCCGTGGCGTCCAGCCGCCCGGCCTCGTACGGCGAGCCGCGGAACTCCCACGGGTCGTCGGCCAGGGCGGCCTCGTCCCCGAGGCTGGCGGTGAGCGCGTAGAGCCGGTCGGCCTCCTCCTGCCACACGTGGAAGAAGCGCTCGACCGCGGGGACCCGGTCGGTGGTGACCAGCCGGTCGGCGACCTTGCTGTCCAGGAGCGCGCAGCCGTGCCGGGCGACGAAGGAGATCTTGGCGGCCGTCTGCGCCCGGTCCAGCGTGACGGCCCGGTCGGCGAGGATCTGCAGGTGCGGGCTGTCGCCCACCGAGCAGGTGACCGAGCCGGCCACGCGGGCCACGGTCCATCCGAACCGGCCGCGGCGCATCCGGTGGTCGGCGGGCGAGTGCGTCCACACCCGCGTGCCCGGCGGCAGGCGCTCCGCCAGCCACTCCGGCGGCGGCGCGTCCGCGGTGTTGCGGCCCGGCTCCATGTGCGGCGCGAGCAGGTCCAGCCGCTCGCGTAACGGAAGCCCGCCCGGCAGGACGAGCTCGGCCGCCGGCACGCCGACCAGGACACGAAGGTCCTCGTCGGCGTGCCGGTTCAGGACGGAGACGAATTCCAGGGCAACGTCCTCCGCGTGAAGGACGGCCAGGACTGTCGGCATGTTCTCCCCCGTGTTGTGGGTGTCACCCCGGGCGGACCGCGGCGATCGCCTCCCGGAGCGCGGCCGGCGGCCGATCGCCGAAACGCTCCAGATAGGCGGCCGTGTGCTCGGGGTCTTCCTTGAGGAATGGGAAGTCGCTGGCGACCATGTGCCTGATCGCCAGCAACGGTACCGGGCTGCCGAGCGGGCGGAAGTCGGGGTTCCAGAGTCCCGCCTTGGGCGGCGGCCCGGGGTAGAACTCCCCGATCATCAGCCCGGCGGCCACGTACTCCGACTTCAGCACGAGCTGCGCGGCGTCGATCACCGCGGCGGCCCGGGCGTCCGGCAGGTCGGGCACGAGGACCAGGATCGTGCGGTACTGCGGCGAGACGCCCTCGGGGGCGACCAGCCGCTGGAACCACGAGCGGTATCCGGCCAGCAGCGCCGACAGGTCGTCGACGGTCGGCTCGCCGGGGCAGACCGCGAGGTAGAAGGTGCCCCGGTCAAGTGCGGTGTGCACATAGGGGCAGACAGGGCCCTTCCTGCCGAGGGATGGATGGGGCTGGGTCAGGTACGTGCGCGCCCAGGTGACGATCTCACGCAGCGGCTCGCCGTACATCTTGACTGGTTCGGAATCCCCGTCGAGGTCGGCCACCTCGATGAGCACGCGGGAGGGGTCGGTGGGATCCGTGAGCATCGTTCTTAGCGGACCTTCCTGGCGAACATGGCGACGACGGCGAGCCCGGCCACGCCCGCGGCCGTCCAGCGCAGGACGGCGTCCTGGCGCTTGGCACGCGCGAGCGCGTCGGCGTAAGGCGTGGTGGTGTGCGAGACCGCGGTGTAGAGGGGCACCCAGCGGCCGGGGAGGAGCCTCGCCAGCGTCAGATCGGCGCGCTTGCGCGCGTGGTGGAGCGGCGAGCGGACACGCTCGCGCAGCTCGACGAAGTTCTGCCTGGACAGCTCGTCCAGGACATCGGTGTGCGGGCGGCGGCGGCTTTCGAAGGCGGCGAAGGCGGCGGCCGGATGGTCGGGATGCTCGGCCAGGCAGGCGTCGAGCACGGTGCAGTCCTCGAGGGCGGAGTTCATGCCCTGCCCGTAGAAGGGGTAGACGGCGTGGGCGGCGTCGCCGATGAGCACGACGTGGCCGTCGTGGTGCCACGGCGCGGTGCGGATGGAGACGAGGTGGCCGACGGGCCGCTCGGCGAACTCCTTGGCCAGGTCGGGGATGAGCGCGAGCGCGTCGGGGAAGCGGCGGGCGAAGAACGCCTCGGGGTCGGTGATGGCGGCGAGCGTGTCGTAGGGCAGGAACAGCGTGGCGGTGGCCGAGCCGTCGAGGTTCGGGTGGGTGACGATGAGGCCGTCGTCACCGCCTGGCCACACGTGCAGCGCCTCGTGGTGGACGGGCATGCGCGGGATGGTCAGTTCCTTGTACCCCCAGGGCAGGTACTCCTGGCGGAAGTCGGCTCTGGCGCCGCGTCCCATGAGGGTTCTGACCGTGGAGAAGGCGCCGTCCGCGCCGACGACCACGTCGGCCTCGGGCAGCGCGCTCAGCTGCGTGTCGTAGTGGAAGGTGACACCTGCTCTGGCGGCGTGCGCGACCAGGCTCACGACCAGGTCGCGGCGGCTGATCGAGTGGAGGATCTCCTCCTGGTGGTTGCCGTACGGGTGGAAGGCGACCTTGCCGTCGGGCCCGTGTACGGCACGGCCGCGCATGGGCACGGTCAGCGGCCAGATGTCGGCCATGAGACCGACGTCGGTGAGCGCCTTGACGCCGCGCGCCGACAGGCCGAGGTTGATCGAGCGGCCCTCGGCGTCGTCGTAGCGCCTCGGGTCGGCCCGTCGTTCGTAGACGTCCACGCGGTGGCCGCGCGCGGCGAGATAGCAGGAGAGCAGGCTGCCGGCGGGGCCTGCTCCGACGATCGCGATCTTCACTGCGCCCCCTGCCGCGCCACGAGCAACTCGTCGCTGGAGGGCGCGCCGAGCGCCACCCGCTCGACACCGGTCAGGCCGGCCGCCGAGGCCCAGGAGGCGACCTCGTCGAAGGTGTACAGGCGGCCGCCCTGGGTGGCGGCCAGGTTGAGGCTGAAGCCCGCCAGGAAGGCGGTGTCGTGGGCGCCCGCGCCGGCCGGCGGGTCGGCGAAGGGCTCCAGCACGAGCAGGACGCCGCCGGGCCGCAGGGCGCGGGCGACGCGGGCGACCAGGTCGGCGGCGGCCTCCCGGTCGAGCCCGTGGACGACGTTGAACAGCAGGGCCGCGTCGTGGCGGCCGTCGATGTGGTCGGCGAGGTCGCCGGGGACCAGGCGCACCCGTTCGGCCAGCCCGGCCCGTTCGACGTGGACGCCGCCCTGGCGCAGCGCCTCCGGCAGGTCGATGACGGTCGCGCACAGCTCGGGGTTGGCCTGGCACAGCGCGATGCTGTAGATGGCGTGGCCGCCGCCGACGTCCAGCAGGCTGCCGGTCAGCGGCGGGGCTGCCGCGGCCACGGCCGGGGCCAGCGTCCACGCCAGGCCGGCCAGCATGTCCTGGAAGTCGCGCACCCGGTCGGGGCTGCGCACCAGCCAGGGGTAGAAGGGCTCGGGCGGGGCGCCGGCGCGTACCGACGCCTCCAGGCCGGTCCACAGCTCGCCGATCAGGTCATGCCAGACGGCCAGGATCGGGGCGAAGCCACCGCCGGCCGTACGGTCGAGCCAGGGGTCGGCGGCGGGGCCGAGAGCGTAGGCGTCGTGGGTTTTGACCAGGTAGCCGAAGGCCACCAGGGCGTCGAGCAGGACGGGCAGCGGCTCGGCGGGCAGGCCCAGCTTGGCCGCGAGGTCCGCGGCCGGCTGCGGGCCGGCGCCCAGGAGCTCGAACACACCGAGTCGCTGGGCCGTCCCCGCCGTGCGGAAGGACATGGCGCCGATCAGGTCGATCATGGCGCCGGGACCTTGGTTCAGGTCCCGAAAGCTGTGTAACGCATCAGGATCGAGATATAGCGGCATCCGAGGGCTCCTCGATGTCGGGCAGTTCCGCCTCCACGCGGCGCAGACGCGGCTGGAGGTAGGCCAGGGGCGCGAGCACGAGCAGCCCGGCCCCGGTGAGCAGGAAGATGAAGGCGATGCCGCGGCCGTCGCCGGTGCCGATGGCCGCGCCCACGCTGCCGGCCAGCGCGCCGCCGGGCTCGAGCATCGGCTCGAACACCCGGTCGGCCAGCGGGCCGGCGGCCAGGTAGGTGAGCACGGTCGCGGCCTGGGTGACCGTCCGGACCGCGCTGAGCACCCGGCCCAGCTCGCCCGGCGGGGTCTTGAGCTGGATGACGGTGATCCCGGTCCCCTGCACGAACGGCAGGGTGAACAGGAACGCGGGGGCGACCACGGCGACCAGCCACGGCGACGGCGCCAGGCTGTGCGCGGCCAGCAGCAGGCCGCCGGCGAACATGAAGGCCAGCATCCCCCGGACCCGCTGCTTGGGCCCGCCCCAGGCGCTCATCACCAGCCCGCCGGCGAAGACCCCGGCGCCGCCGGCGGCCATGAGCGCGCCGAGCACCGCGGCCGAGCCGAACGAGAGGATGAGCGGCTGGACCAGCACGCCGGCCATGCCGAAGAACAGGTTGTAGGCGGCGAGAAGCGCCACCAGCCAGAACAGTCCCGGCCTGGATCGCAGGAAGGACAGGCCGAAGCCCAGGTCGCGCAGGACCGGCTCGGCCGGCTTGCCCTCGCCCGGCCGGGTCACGGCGCGCGGCAGGGGCACCAGGTGGAGCACCACCCGGGAGAGCAGGAACGCGGTCAGGTCGATGACCACCACCCCGGTCAGGCCCACGCCCACCAGCAGCGTCCCGGCCAGCAGCGGCGAGGCGATGCGGACGGCGTCGGCCACCTGCATCATGCCGTTGGCCCGGCCGAGCTGCTCCTTGGACACCAGCAGCGGCATCATCGAGTGGTAGGCGGCCATCTGCGCGGTGCCGAAGACGGCGCCCACCGCGGTGACCACGTAGATGTGCCAGACCTCCAGCGTGCCCGTGGCCAGCAGCAGCGCGAGCGCCCCGGTGGCCAGCGCCGCGCCGAGGTCGGCGCCCATCATCAGCTTGCGCCGGTCCCACCGGTCGGCCAGCGACCCGGCCAGGGGCGATAAGAGCACCTCGGGCAGGATCGCGCAGAGCGTGATGGTGACGAACTGGGTGGCCGAGCCGGTCTGCTGGAAGACCCAGACACCCAGCACGAAACCGGTGATGCTGGAGGTGATGATCGACAGCAGCTGGGACGACCAGATGACGACGAAGGTCCTAGTCACGGCAGCCTCCCGCGAGGACGCCGGAGTCCACCAGGTCGTCCAGATAGACGTCGAGCAGGGCGGCGGCAGGCGGGCAGACCAGCCCGGCCTCGGCGAGCCTGGCCTCGGTGGCCGAGCAGTCGAAGCGCGGGCCCCGCTCTTCGCCGTACTCGGCGAAGAAGGCGGGGAAGGCGGCGATCGGCAGCTCCTCGCCCTTGTCCAGCCGTTCGCGCACCTCCTCCCGCCACTCCGCCGCGGGCGCCAGGGCCACGGCGACGCCGTGGGCGGCCAGGCCGTCCGCAAGCTGGACCGAGCTGACCGTGCCCGGATTGTGGTAGTGGAAGTCCCCCTCCGCCCCGCTCCTGGCGAGGTGGCCGATGGCGGCGGCGACGTGGTCCACCGGAGCCATGTCGAGATGCTCGCCCGCGGGCAGCGAGCCGAGCTCCGCGCAGGTCGCCAGGAACCTGGCCAGGAAGTCGTCCTTGGGCCCCTTTCCGGTACGGCTGTCGCCCGAGATCCGGGCGGGGCGGTGGATGGCCACCGGCAGCCCGGACTCCCGCGCGGCGGCGGCCAGCCGGTCGGCGACCCATTTGCTCTGGTCGTAGCCGAGATGCAGGTGCTCGGGATCGGGCAGCAGATCGCCCTCCCGCACCAGCCGCTCCCCCGGCGCCAGATAGACGCCGAGCGTCGAGACCAGGTGCACCGGCGTCGCCGTGCGCGCGGCCAGGCGCAGCAGGGCCAGCGTGCCGTCCACGTTGGCCGGCTTCAGCCGGGCGTAGGGGCGGGTGAAGTCCACGGCGCCGCCGTTGTGCAGGATCAAGTCCATCTCCCGCGACGGCTCCACCCGGCCCGTGGCCAGGTCGCCGGGCTCGGCCACGATCCTGGCCGCGTACTCCGGCCGCCACAGGCCGTGCGCCTCCAGGTTCCCGCGCACCCGTCCGGCCGGGTCGGCGCCGCGCACCAGGCAGTGGACCGTCGCCCGCGACCGGGTCAGCAGGTCGGCCAGGAGATGGGCGCCCAGGAAGCCGGTCGCGCCGGTCAGCAGCACCCTGCCGGGCTCGCCGCGCGGGCGGGCCGCGACGACGGCGTAGTCGGCGGGCAGTACGGCGTCGCCGTACAGGCCGGGCGGGGCGGTGGCGGGACGCTCACCGTCGAGGGCGGCGGCCAGCTCGGCCAGGTCGGCGCAGGCGAAGAAGACGGGCAGCGGCAGCCGCACACCGGTCAGCTCGGCCAGGCGAGTCACCGTCCGGGGGGTGAGCAGGGAGTGGCCGCCGAGGTCGAAGAAGTTGTCGCGGCGACCGGCCCTGATGCCCAGCACCTCCTCCCAGACGACGGCGACCAGTTCCTCGGTGGCCCCGCGCGGCGGCTCGTAGGCCGTGGCGGCGATCTCGGGCTGGGGCAGCGCGCGGAAGTCGACCTTGCCGTGCGGGGTGAGCGGGAGGGCGTCCAGCGCGACGACCGCGGCGGGCACGAGGGCGGGCGGCAACCGCTCAGCCAGGAAGGCCCGCAGCTCAGCGGTACTCGGCACCCGGCCCTGGACCGCCGCCCGGCCATCCGCCGCCGCCCGGCCATCCGCCGCCGCCCGGCCATCCGCCGCCGCCCGGCCATCCGCCGCCGCCCGGCCATCCGCCGTCTCCCAATCGCCTCCCGTATCCCGATCGCCCCACGCGGCCCGGCTTTCCGGTGGCATGGCGGTCAGGTAGGCGACCAGGCGGCCGCCGGCGGCGGTGACGACGGCTTCGCGGACGTCCGGGTGGGCCAGGCAGGCGGCTTCGACCTCGCCCGGTTCGATCCGGACACCGTTGATCTTGAGCTGCCGGTCGGTGCGGCCCAGGAAGTCGAGCGTGCCGTCGGCGTGGCGGCGGACCAGGTCGCCGGTGGCGTACATGGTGGCGCCGGGCAGGAAGGGGTCCTCGCGGAAGCGGGCGGCCGTCTGCTCGGGCTGGCCGAGGTAGCCGCGGGTCACGCACTCCCCGCCCAGGTGGAGCTCGCCGGGGACGCCGACGGGCACGGGGTTGCCGTGGCCGTCCAGGACGTAGGCGCGCACGTGGGGCAGGGGTGAGCCGATGGGCAGGTGGGTGCGGCCGGTCAGTTCGCCGCCGTCGACGGTCCGGTAGACGGTGGCGCAGACCGTGGCCTCGGTGGGGCCGTAGTGGTTGTAGAAGGCGATCTTGCCGCCGGTCAGCGCGGCCCAGGCGCGCAGCCGGTCGAGGGGCACGCTCTCGCCGCCGACCATCATCGTGGTCAGCGGGCCGGTGTCCACGTGCTCGAGCGCGGCCAGGTCGTCCACCCACTGCTGCCACAGGGCGCTGGCGGTGTCGACCATGGTGATGCCGTGCCGGCGGCACAGTTCCAGCAGCCCGGCGCCGTCGAGCGCGGCGGGGTCGGGGTGCAGGACCAGCGCGGCGCCGCTGATCAGGGCGGGGAAGATGTCGCCGACCGAGGCGTCGAAGCTGAGCGGCGGCACCATGAGCACCCGCTGGCCGGGACCGAACCCGTGCACGTCGCGGAAGGACATGGCCAGCCGCGCGGCGGTGCGGTGGCCGACGACCACGCCCTTGGGCAGGCCGGTCGAGCCGGAGGTGTAGATCACGTAGGCGGCTCCGGGCTCGCGGACCCGGCCGGTCAGCCGCTCGGTCCCGCCGGCGTGGACGACCGCGGCGCACCCCTCCAGCAGGACCTGGATCCTGGCCTCCGGCAGGGCGGGATCGACCGGCACGTAGGCGGCGCCCGCCTTGAGGACCGCGAGCAGGGCCACGATCGCCTCGGTGCCGGCTCTCATGCGCACGCCCACCAGCGAGCCGGTGCCGACGCCCAGCGCGGCGAGTTCCTCGGCCAGCACGTCCGCCCGCCGGTCGAGTTCGGCGTAGGAGAGCATGCCGTCGCCGTTGATCACGGCGGGGGCGTCGGGGGTGCGGGCGACCTGCTGGGCGATGAGACCGTCGAGCCGGTCGGGCAGCGCCAGGGCGAGCTCGGCGGGGGTGAGCATGCACAGCTCGCTCAGCCGGGCGCCGGGCCGGGCCACCATGTCCTCGAGCAGGCGCCGGAAGTGGCCGGCCAGCCGTTCGACGGTGGCGTGCTCGAACAGCTCGCTGCTGTAGGTGAAGAGGAACTGCAGATGGCTCTCGTAGACGATCACGTCCACGGACAGGTCGAACTTGGCCGGGGCCAGCCCGGACAGCACCGGCGTGCGCTCCAGCCCGGCCAGGGCGAACTCGCCGGTGCCGCCGGTCCGCCCTTCGTCGGGGTTGTCGAGGTTGAGCATGGTCTGGATGAGCGCGCCGTCGTCGCCCTGCCGGCGTAAGGCGGTGACCACCTCGTCGAAGGGCACCTCCCGGTGCGCGAACGCCTTCAGCACCCGCCGCCGCACCCGCTTGACCAGGTCGCGCACGGTCGGGTCGCCGCCGAGGTCGGCGCGGAGGGCGAGCGTGTTGACGAAGGGGCCGAAAACCTGCTCGAAGTCCACGTCCTCGCGCCCGGCGATGGGGACGCCCACGCAGAAGTCGTCCTGGCCGGAGTAGCGCGACATCAGCGCCTGGTAGGCCGCCAGCACCACCATGAACGGCGTGCACCGCTCCGCCCTGGCCAGCTCGGTGATCCGGGCCCACAACGCGATCGGCATCCGGTGGATGACCAGGTCGCCGGTGCCGGCGGGCACGGCGGGGCGGGGCCGGTCGGCGGGCAGGTCCAGCGCGGGCACCCCGGCCAGGTCGCCGCTCCAGAAGTCGAGGTGCGCGCCATGGTCCTGCTCGCGCTGCCGCCGGGCGTAGTCGGAGTACGGCGGCGCCGCCGGCAGATCCGGCTCCGGGCGGCCTTCGGCGTGGGCCGCGTACAACGCCGACAGTTCGGGGAACAGGATCCGCTCCAGCGACCAGGCGTCGCCGACGATGTGGTGCAGCACCAGGAGCAGCACGTGCTCGCGTTCGCCCAGGCGCAGCAGGCTGACCCGGATCAGGGGGCCTTCGGCCAGGTCGAAGGGGTGGTTCGAGCGCTCCGCCACCAGCAGGGGGAGGAGGTCTTCCGTGGTGTCGAGCAGTTCGACGGGCATGGGGGCGGCCGGCCGTACCACGGCGGTGGGTTCACCGCCGTACTCGGGGAAGGTCGTGCGCAGGGCCTCGTGGCGGGCGACCAGGCCGGTGAAGGCGCGCTGGAGAGCGGCGGCGTCCAGGGGGCCGGTGAAGCGCTCGGCGACGGCGATGTTGTAGGAGGAACCGCCGCTCGAGAGGCGGTCGAGGAACCACAGGCGTTCCTGTGCCCTCGACATGATCGCGCTGTGCATACGACCTCTCCTTGGGGCGATATCGGAGGGTTCAAAACTCTTAGGAAACTTTCCTATTTATTAGGTGAGTTTGATGCTATACACAGGTGATGACCACAGACAAGGACTTGCCATGACGTCATGGGCGAGTGCCCGGAACGCCGGGAGCCCCGTGCTGGCCGAGCTTGCCGACGCCGTGCTGCAACCCGGATTCAAGGGCACAACCCTGCCCGACTGGCTCCGGAAACGCCTTGCAGCCGGCTTAGGGGGCATCGCCCTCTATTCGCGAAATTTGGTAGAAAAAGGACAGATAGAGGCTCTTACGGCCTCAATCCGGGCGGAGAACCCGGACGTCATCATCGCGCTCGACGAGGAGGGCGGGGACGTCACCCGCCTCGAAGCGTTCACCGGCAGCTCACGGCCCGGCAACCTCGCCCTCGGCGCCGCAGGCGACCCCGCGCTGACCGAGACCGTCGCCCGCGGCCTCGGCCACGACCTCGCCCGCGCCGGGATCACCCTCAACTACGCGCCCGTCGTGGACGTCGACTCCGACATGGACAACCCCGTCGTCGGCACCCGCGCCTTCGGCAGCGACCCCGCGCTCGTCGCCCGCCACGCCGCCGCCTGGGTCACCGGCCTGCAGGCCGCGGGGGTGGCCGGCTGCGCCAAGCACTTCCCCGGGCACGGCGCCACCGACGTGGACTCCCACGACGCGCTGCCCACGGTCAGCCTGTCCGCGGCCGAGCTCGCCGCCACCGCCCTGCTCCCCTACCGCTCCGTCATCGACGCCGGCGTCCGCGCGATCATGACCGGCCACCTGCTCGTCCCCGCCTACGACGCCGGCTTCCCCGCCACGGTCAGCCGGCCCATCATGATCGACCTGCTCCGCAGGGAACTGGGCTTCGACGGGCTCATCGTCACCGACGGCATCGAGATGCCCGCCGTCTCGGCCGAGTACGGGCTCGGCGGCACCGCCGTACGCGCTCTGGTGGCCGGCGCGGACGCCCTCTGCGTCGGCGGCGAGAACGCCACGCCCGGCGTGGTCGGACTGCTGCGCAACAGCATCATGGCCGCGGTGAACGATGGGACCCTGCCCGAGGCCCGCCTGGCCGAGGCCGCCGCCCGCGTGCGCGCCCTGTCCCGCTGGGCCTCCGCGGCCCGCGACACCGGCACCGGCACTGGCACCGGCTCGGACCCCGACTGGCGACCTGCCGCCCTCGACGCCGCCCGCCGCGCGCTGCACATCACGGTCAACGGGCCGCACGCCGCCTCGGGCCCGCCGCACGTGGTGGAGCTGGACGCCCCGACGAACCTGGCCGTCGACCCGGTCACCCCGTGGGGCCTCGGCGCTCCCCTGGCCCGCCTGCTCCCCGGCACCACCGTGGTACGGCTGGCCGCCCCCAGCACCGCCGAACTCCAGGAAGCCGTGCACCCGGGCGCCGGGCGCCCTCTGGTCGTCGTCCTGCGCACCGCCTACCGGCACCGGCACCTGACCACTTCGGCCGACCGCATCCTGGCCCTCCGGCCCGACGCCATCGTGGCCGAGCTGGGAGTGCCGGGCGACGACCGGCCCGGCGCCGTGCACCTGGCCACCCACGGCGGCACCGCGCTGTGCTGCCAGGTCGCCGCCGAGGCCGTCGCCGGCCTGCTGAAACCCTGAGCCGCCGCGCCCCGGCCCGGCCGTAAGCCTGAGCCGAGGCCGGGCTCAGGAGCTGAGGAGTTCCTCCCTGGCCTGCTCCAGCGCGGCCAGCACCGCGCCGCGCAGCACCGGGTTCTGTTCCATGGTGCTGGTGACCACCTGCGGGCGGACAGGGCAGATGCGTGCCACCGCCTCCTCCACCCGCGTGGTCAGCGCCGCGCCACCCGCGTGCCCCACCTCTCCGGCCAGGACCACCAGCCCGGGGTCGAGGATCACGCAGACCGCCGCCACGCCGAGAGCCAGCCG
The DNA here is from genome assembly GCF_009760925.1 of Nonomuraea typhae. GTDB lineage: Bacteria > Actinomycetota > Actinomycetes > Streptosporangiales > Streptosporangiaceae > Nonomuraea > Nonomuraea typhae. The sequence continues at coordinate 40,687 of NZ_VRLV01000004.1, read as the reverse complement.
CTGGGCCAGTTCGTCGAGCAGCGGGTCACCGCGCTCCCCCGCCGCGACCGCCACCCGGACCGCCTCGCCGGCCGAGGCGGCGGCGAAGCCGTACCCCTGTGCCAGCTCGGCGACCACCTCGGCGCTGACCAGCGACTGCAGGCCACCGGCGAGGGTGGGCAGGCGGCCGGGCACGGCGCGGATGTCCTCGGGCAGCGGCACGCCGGGCACGGCCAGGTAGCCGATCTCGCCCGCGCTGCCGGAGCGCCCGCGGTGGAGCTTGCCGCCGAGCATGACGGCCAGGCCGAGGCCGCGGCTGGCCCACAGCAGCACGAAGTCGTCGATGCCCTGGGCGGCGCCGTCGGAGCGTTCGGCGATGGCGGCGAGATTGACATCGTTTTCAATGGTGACCTCGCGCTTGAGGTCACCGGCGAGGGCCTCGTGGATGCCTTCGTGCCAGCCGGGCAGGTCGAAGGAGAAGCGCACGTCGCCGCTGCGCGGGTCGACCACGCCGGGCGTGCCGATCACCACGCCGCGCAGCTTGCTCAGGCTCACCTTCGCGCTGCGGCACGCCTTGACGATCGCGCCGTGCACGGCCGGCACGGGGTCGTCGTGTCCGTTGGGGTCGACCGTGACCTCGGCCACGGTCCGCCCGTGGATGTCGGCGATCACCGTCGAGATGAGTTCGGGCCCGACCTCCAGCCCCGCCACGTAGGCGCTGGAGGAGACCACGGAGTAAAGGGCCGCGTTGGGCCCGCGCCCACCGCCCTGCGTGCCGACGACCTCGACGAGCCCCCGCTCTTCCAGCCTGGAGAGCGTCTGTGAGGCCGTCACCTTGGACAGCCCCGTCAGATCGCCGATCTGGCCCCGCGTCATGGGGCCGGTGGCCAGCAACAGGTCGAGCGCGGCCCGGTCGTTGATTTCTCGCAGCAACCTGGGCACACCAGGACGTCGCTCCACGCTGTATCCCACCGTCATTCAGTCAAGGTTGTTGGAAGTTTAGCGCTCCAGCCCTTGCGAATCATCGCAGCTGAACACGAGGATGCCTCATGAGCATCCCCCGAGGCCCGCTCTTACTGGCGCTCGGCGTCACTTTGTTCTTCGACCTGCTGCGGGTTTTCCTTCCTTCGCTGATCACCCTTTTCGGGCGTGCCGGGGAGACTCCGCCCGAGCTCATGGGCCTGTATGCGGCCGTATGGTTTGTCCTGCCCTTCCTCGCCGTCCTGCTGCGGCCCAGGTGGGCGCTGCTGGGCGGCGCGGTCCTGCTGGTCGTGGCCCGCCTGCTCCTGCAGGCGGGCGTGGGGCAACTGTACGTCGCCTCCGCCGGCGTCACCGCCGCTCTGGTCTTCCTGTACGGCTGCGCCCGCACGATGCCCCGCGCCTGGGTGGCCCCCGGCATCATGGGCGGCCTGGCGCTGTCGTTCGTCGTCCACTTCCTGCTGGACGGCGTGGACCTGGTCTGGCGGGACGGCCCGCTCCCCTGGCTGGCCGGCGTGGCGGTGTGCGCCGCCTTCCTCGCGCTCACCTGGCTCTACCGGCCGGCCCCCGGCGAGCCGGCGCCGTGGTCGGTGTGGCTCCTGGCCGGGCCGGTGATGTTGCTGGCAGGCATGTCCGCCACCGGGCAGCGGCCGTCCGGGAGCCCGGAGCTGGAGTGGCTGTTCACGGCGCCGGTGGTGATGGCGCTCGTGTTCGCGCCCTACCAGGCCACCCGGCCGCCCCGGTCGGCGTGGAGCGCGATCGGGTTCGCGGCGCTGCTCCTGGCCGGGTTTCTCCATCCGGTGTTCCTGGTGATCGGGGCGTCGGCGCTGCTGGCCGTACCCGGGAGAACCGCGCGCAGGCCGGGGGCGGCGATGCTGAGCGGTGGGCTGATCTTCTTCGCCGGGCTGTTCCTTTACTACGCCGCGTACGACCTGAATCTCGGCTTCCCGAACGTGCTGGTTCCGGCGGTTGTGGCGGTGACGATCGCGGGCGTGTCGCTATCCGGATATTTCAGGAATCCTCCGCCTCGCTATGACCTGGGCGCGATCTGGCCGGTCTTCGCGGTGGCCGCCGCGGTCGCCCTGCTGGTGAGCGCCACCACCTTCCAGACCGCTCCCGCCGCCTCCGCCAAACAGGGCGGCACCCTGAGGCTCATCGCCTACAACATCCGGATGGGCTTCGGCCTGGACGGCCGCCTCTCCCTGGACCGGATCGCCGCGTGGGCGGCGGCCCAGCGGCCCGACGTGGTCCTGCTCAGCGAAGTGGACCGCGGCTGGCTGCTGAACGGCGGCCACGACGACCTGTCCCGCATCGCCCGCCCCCTCGGCATGCGCTACTACTTCGCCCCCGCCGCCGACCCGCTGTGGGGCGACGCCATCCTGACCAACCTCCCTACTAAATCGCTCAACTCCACCCCACTGGGCCGGCACGACTACCCGACCGGCGCCCAGGCGCAGACGATGGTCGTCGAGGTCGGCGGCCGGGAGCTGGCCATCGTCAACACCCACCTGCAGGCGCCGGCCGGCCAGGCCCCCGAGGTGGCCGAGCTGGCCGAGCTGGCCGGGAAGCTGATCGCCCAAGGCCGGCCCGTCGTGCTGGCCGGCGACCTCAACCTCCGTCCCGGCGACCCGGGCATGCGGGTGCTGGAGCAGGCGGGCCTGTCCGACCCGCTCATCGCCAAGGGCGATCCGCCCACCTCCCCCGCCGACGCGCCGAAGGAACGCATCGACCACGTCCTCACCAGCGCGAACGTCATCCTCGACGCGGTCGCCGTCCCCAGCCTCGACTACTCCGACCACCTGCCCGTCGTGGCGGATCTGCGCATCACCGATGCGAGCCGGTGAGCGCTGACCAGGCAGGCGGTGCTCTTTCCACGTTCCCCAGGAGGGATAATCGACAACATGCGCCTTTCCGCTCGTGTCGACTACGCTCTCCGCGCCGCCGCCGAACTCGCCGCAGCCGGTGCCGGCCCGACCACCGTGGGCGAGCTCGCCAAAGAGCAGGACATGCCGCCCAAATACCTGGAAAACATCCTGCTCCAGATGCGCCGCGCCGGTCTCGTGCGCGGCCAGCGCGGCCCCGAGGGCGGCTATGTCCTGGCCCGCCCCGCGGCCGAGATCAGCCTCGCCGACGTCATCAGGGCCGTGGACGGCCCGCTGGCCAACGTCCGCGGGGAGCGGCCCGAGCACGTCGGCTACCGCGGGCCCGCCGAATCCCTCCAGGCCGTGTGGATCGCCCTGCGGGCCACCGAGCGGGCCATCCTGGAAGAGGTCACGCTCGACCAGGTGGCCACCGGGGCGCTGCCCGAGCGGGTGCGCCAGCTAGCCGCCGACCCCGCCGCCTGGGACTGACGCGGCCACGCCGTACCCGCGCCCGGCGCTGCGCGCGGCCGCCCACATCAGGAGCAGGGCGGCCACCTCGACGAGCGCCGCCACGGCCGGGAGCACCGCGCTCCCCCACGACTCCAGCAGCACCCCGCCCAGCGCGCCGCCGAAGGACACACCCACGTACACGGCGCTGCTGTTCAGAGCCAGGGCCTGCGGGCCGGCCGAGCCGGCCATCGCCAGCAGGCGGGTCTGCGCCGGCGGCGGAATCCACCACGACACACCCGCCCAGATCGCCAGCAGCGGCAGCAGGGCCGGCAGGGGCACCGGGCGGACGAACCAGCAGGCCGTGAAGGCCGCCATCACCGCGGTGAACCCGCCCACCCCCGCGAGCAGCGCCCGGTCGGCGCCCCAGCGGTCGGCGGCCCGGCCCCCGAGATGGCCGCCGGCGAACCCGGCCACCCCGGCCAGCACGAAGATCCAGCCGAGCTCGGCGGCCCCCACTCCGGCCAGGTCCCGCAGGTAGGGGGCCAGATAGGTCAGCACCATCATGCTGCCCATCACGATCGCGACGACCCCGAGCAGGCCGAGCAGCACCGGCGGGCGGGCCAGCGGACGCAACCGCTCCCCCATCGGTACGGCAGGCGCGGCCGGCGGTTCCGGCACCGTCCAGTAGACGGCGGCCAGCGCCACCACGCCCAGCGCTCCCCCCAGCCCGAAGGTCGCCTGCCAGCCGAAGGCGCCGCCGACCCAGGTCCCGATCGGCACGCCGAGCGCGAGAGATCCGGTCAGCCCGCCCATCACCAGCGCGAGGTAGCGCCCGGTGCGGCCTTCGGGGGCCAGGGCGGTGGCGATCGCGTAGGCGGCGGGCACGACCGCGGCGGCGGCCAGGGCGGCCAGCACACGCAGGCCCATGAGCAGCGGATACGACTCGGTGAAGGCGGCGGCCCAGTTGGCGGCCACGAACACCAGCAGCGCCCCGCCGATCAGCCCGCGGCGCGGCAGGCGGGCGGCCACCACCGAGGCCACCGGGGCGCCGAGCGCGAAGGCCAGCGAGAACACGGTGACGAGCTGACCGGCCGCCGCCTCACTCACGCCCAGGTCGGCGGCGATGGCGGGCAGCACTCCGGCGATCACGTAGTCGTCGGTGGCGAAGGTGAACGTGGTGAACATGAGCGCGAACAACCATGCGGGCATGGCTCTCCCCTCGAATTAAGGTAACACTTGTTACCCAGATAAGGTAACGACTGTCACCCCATCGGTGTCAAAGGGGATATCCACATGGCCAGGACCGCCGACCCGCGGCGCCGCGCAGAACTGCTCGACCAGATCGTCGACTACCTGGCCGACCACGGCCTGTCCACGCTGTCCATGCGCCCGCTCGCCGAGCACCTGGGCAAGTCCACCCGCGTGCTCACCCACCACTTCGCCGACAAGGAGGAACTCCTCTCGGCCACCATGCGCCGCCTCGACGAACGCCACCGCGCCTGGCTGCGCTCCCTGCCCGGCTGGGCGGGCGGCGACAGCGTGGGCACGATCGTCCGCCGCACCTGGGACTGGCAGCTGCGCGAGGAGAACCTGCCGATCGCCCGCCTCATCCACGAGATCGAGGGCCTGGTCGCCGGCGGCCGCATGATCGGCCACATCCCCGAACTGCTCGCCGACCGCTCCGCCTTCGTCGCCGACCTGCTGCGCGAACGCGGCGTCCCGGAGGAGGACGCCCGCCGTATCTCCACGCTGGTGAACTCCGCCTACACCGGCCTGCAGATCGACTACCTGACCACCGGCGAGCGCGAGCGCGTGGAGGCCGCGCTCGACCAGCTCACCGCGATGCTCGACGCATGGGTGGCCGAACATGCCCGAGGGTGACGTCGTCTACCACACCGCCGCCCAGCTGCGCCGGGCACTCGACGGCCGCACGCTGACCCGCTCGGACTTCCGCGTGCCCCGCTACGCCACCGCGGACCTGACCGGCCGCACGGTCCTGACCACGCTCTCGTACGGCAAGCACCTGCTCACCCGGATCGAGGGCGGCCTGACCGTCCACACCCACCTGCGCATGGACGGCACGTGGCGCATCACGAAACCCGGCGCCCGGATCCCGCCGGGCGACCAGGTACGGCTGATCCTGGCCAACGCCGAGTGGCAGGCGGTCGGCGTCAAGCTCGGCATGGTGGATCTGGTGAAGGACGAGCGCGAGGTCATCGGGCACCTGGGGCCGGACCTGCTCGGGCCGGGCTGGGACGCGGCGGAGGCGGTCAGGCGGCTGCGCGCGCAGCCGGAGCGCACGATCGGCGAGGCGCTGCTGGATCAGCGCAATCTCGCGGGGATCGGGACGATCTATCGAGCCGAGACACTCTTCCTGCGCGGCGTGTGGCCGTGGCGGAAGGTCGGCGAGATCGAGGACATGGACAGCCTGGTCTCGCTGGCGCAGCGCCTGCTGAACGCCAACAAGGATCACGTGGGCACCATCACCACAGGCGATCGCCGTCCGGGCAACCAGACATGGGTTTACGGCAGGGCAGGACGGCCCTGTCGCCGATGCGGCACCCGCATCAGCCGCGGGGAGATGGGGGCACAGCCACAGGAACGCCTGATCCTGTGGTGTGAGAACTGCCAGCCGCGCTAGGCGGCCACCATGTCCTTCACCTCGGGGAACACCGCGTCGCCAATGGAACCGGGCACCGTCTCGGAAAGCGGGAGACGCTCGTGCTCGGGCACGTCGGCGAGCACCGGCGCAGCCTGAAGCTCGGCCAGCGCGAACTGGTCGGAAACCTCACGCAACACCTGTGACAACGGCACACCCAGCGCACCGCAGATCGAGGCCAGCAGTTCCGAAGACGCCTCCTTCTGCCCGCGCTCCACCTCGGACAGGTATCCAAGGGAAACACGCGCCAGCGTGGACACCTCACGAAGGGTGCGACCCTGACGCACCCGCAGCCGCCGCAGCACATCGCCGAGCAGCTGACGCAGCAGAATCATCTGTCGCTCCCTCCCCGGAGTGGATGCAGGCACCCCGCCTCGCGCGATCTGAGTCTTCTTCTTGGCTTCGTACATACTCCTCGCCGTCATCGTCGGGCGTCGCCGCCGCGTCGCACGTGGCTCGTCAGGCCCGCCGGCCGGGCGCTCAATGCTTGCAGATGGCTCACGGACCTCACTCACAGCTCCACCGTACCCGTATCCACCGACACCGCGTCAGACCGTGCTTGGCATGTTCGCTGGGGACGTAACACGGTAATCACCCGGAATGTTCCCCATTGCTCCCCTTCAGCACACCTGCGAGGAGATCGATAGCCTCGTCCACCGTCCTTACCCGGATCTCCTCCCGCGACCCTCCCCGCCCCAGATTTCGCCGCCAAAGCTGGTCACCAGGTCCGCTCACCGCGATGTACACCGTGCCCACGGGCTTGCCGTCCTGCGGATCGGGCCCCGCCACACCGGTCACCGCCAGGCCGTACGTGGCCCCGCACAGCCGGGCCGCGCCCCGCGCCATCGCCGCGGCCACCTCCGGGTGCACCGCGCCCTCCCGCCGCAGCAGCTCATCGGGTACGGCCAGCAGCGCGTGCTTCAAGTCCGTGGCATAGGCGATCACGCCGCCCCTGAAGACCCTGGAGGCCCCGGGCACGCCCGTGAACGCCGAACCCAGCATCCCGCCCGTCAGCGACTCGGCCACGGCCAGCGTGGCGCCCCGCCGTACCAGAGCCTCCAGCGCCTCGGCGGCCGGCGCGAGACTCACTCGCCCCGCACCCGCTTCGCCAGGCTGCGCAACTTGATCGCCCTGATCACGTAGTCGGCGCCCGTGCCGACCGTCACCACCAACGCTGCTCCCATGACCACCCAGCGTGCCATGTCCGGGACGCCGGGGAGGATGTACAGCACGATCGCGGCGATCTGGAGCACCGTCTTGACCTTGCCGCCATAGCTGGCCGGTATCACCGCGTGCCGCAGCAACCCCAGCCGCAACAGCGTGATGCCCAGCTCACGGCCCAGGATCACGATCGTGACCCACCAGCCCAGCTCGCCCAGCAACGACAGGCTCACCAGCGCCGCCCCGGTCAGCGCCTTGTCGGCGATCGGATCGGCGATCTTCCCGAAGTCGGTGATCAGGCCGTATCGCCTGGCCAGCTCGCCGTCGAGGTGGTCGGTGATCGAGGCCACCGCGAACACCCCGAGCGCGGCCAGCCGCCAGCCCGTGCCGGGCAGGAAGAGGCAGAAGACGAAGAAGGGGACGAGCGCCAACCGAGCCACCGTGAGGACGTTGGCGATGTTCCACGGGCTCACCACGCGGCGCTCGTCCTTGTTCACGAGTCGGCCTCCGGTGTGAACGACCGAGAAGCGGAGCCCCGGAGACCCCCGCTCATGGACCGGCCTTGATGCGGGCGATCAGATCGACCCCCTCGGCGTCCACCGCGACCGCACGCACGATCTGCCCCGGGACCAGGCCGATGCCCTGGACCGTCACGGAGCCGTCCACCTCGGGACCCTGGTGCGCGGCGCGGCCTTCGTAGCCGCCGTCGCCGAGGTCCTCCTCGATGAGCACGTCGAGCTCGGCCCCGATGCGCTCCTCCGCACGCTGCGCGGTCAGCTCCTCGGCCAGCTCGGTGAGAATCCGCACCCGCTCGTCCACGACGTCCTGCTCCAGCTTGCCCGGCAGCGAGGCGGCCTCGGTGCCGTCCTCGTCGGAGTAGCCGAACACGCCGATCACGTCGAGCCTGGCCTCCTCCAGGAAGCCGACCAGCTCCCCGAACTCCTCCTCGGTCTCGCCGGGGAAGCCCACGATGAAGTTGGAGCGCACGCCCGCCCCGGGCGCCTGCGCCCGGATGGCCGCCAGAAGCTCCAGGAAGCGCCTGGGGTCGCCGAAGCGCCGCATCCGGCGCAGCACCGCCCCGCTGGCGTGCTGGAAGGACAGGTCGAAGTACGGCGCCACGCCGTCGGTGCCCGCGATCACGTCGATCAGGCCGGGACGCAGCTCGGCCGGCTGCAGGTAGCTGACCCGCACCCGCTCGATCCCCTCGATGGCGGCCAGCTGCGGCAGCAGCTTCTCCAGCGCGCGCAGGTCGCCGAGGTCCTTGCCGTAGGAGGTGGAGTTCTCGCTCACCAGCACCAGCTCGCGCACCCCGCGATGGGCCAGCCAGTCGGCCTCGGCCAGCAGCTCCTGCGGGTCACGCGAGACGTAGGCGCCGCGGAAAGCCGGGATCGCGCAGAACGTGCAGCGGCGGTCGCAGCCGGAGGCCAGCTTCAGCGAGGCGACCGGGCTCTCGTCCAGCCGCCGGCGCAGCACCCGCGGCCCGCTGGCCGGCGCCAGCCCCTCGGGCAGGTCGCCGTGACCGGGAATGGCCGACTTGGGCGCGCTGGCACGATCCACCGGCGAGATGGGCAGCAGCGTGCGCCGGTCGCGTGGCGTGTGCGGGACGAGCGGCCGGCCCTCCAGCACGTCGTCGAGGCGCTCACCGATCTCCGCGTAGTCGTCGAAGGAGATGACCGCGCTGGCCTCGGGCAGCGCCTCGGCCAGCTCCTTGCCATAGCGCTCGGCCATGCAGCCGGCCGCGACCACCTTCGCGCCGGAGTCGGCGGCGGCCAGCAGCGTGTCGATCGAGTCCTTCTTCGCAGAATCGATGAAGCCACACGTGTTGACGACGACGACATCGGGGTCGTCGTCACCGAGCTGCCAACCGGCAGCCTCAATGCGCGCGGCGAGCTCCTCGGAGTCGACCTCGTTGCGCGCGCAGCCCAGGGTGATCAGCGATACGGACTTTGACATGGTGAACACTACGGTATCGGGAGTTGGCCACTACCTTCACCGTGGCCTCGGTGCAGAGGGTCCGAACGAGCGCCTGACCATCTCCCCGCGGCTGCCCGGCTGCCCCAGATTCTTGCCGTTCACCTGCAAGGAGACCGCTCCGGCGTCGGCGATGAGCAGCTTCACCTGAGTGGCCGCCTTCCACGTCGAGCTCTTGCCGGCCTGCAGCGTGCCGGCGAACAACTTACGCCCCTCTGCATCGCGCACGTTGAGGTACGACGACCGCTTCGCCTTCACCTTGACCACGACGAGATCCTTCGCCGCGGGCGCGGCCTTCTGCGGCGACGGGCGCGGCGGCGGCGGGGGCTCGGTGAAGGGGGTGTTCGGCGGCACGCTGGGCACCGCCGAGACCGGCTGCACGTCGGCGACCGGTGTCTCGCCCGAGCCGCCGAACACCCGCACGACGCCGAAGACCACCACGATGGCCAGCGCCACACCGAGCGCCAGCGTCCAGTTGGGGCCGCGCCGCTCGCGCAGCTTCACCTTCCGGTCGGCCTGGAAGACCATGGCCGCCCGCACCGGCAGCGGCGTGCCGCCCCGCTGCTCGTCATAGAGGTGAACCGTCACCTCCGGATCGAGCCCCACCGCCCTGGCGATCGACTTGATGTGCCCCCTGGCGTAGAAGTCGCCTCCACACAGGGAGAAGTCGTCACGTTCGATCGCGTAGATCAGCGCCTCGCGAATGCGCGTGGTCGCGCTCAGCTGACCGACCGTCAGCCCCGCTGCTCTCCTGGCCGCAGCCAGCGTGGACCCAATGCTCTGCTCCTGCACGGCAAACGCCTCCCCGCCCCCGACGTTGCGTAGTGGTTCATATTCAACCAGTAATCGCCGGGAGAAAACGCACCGGGGTCACTCGCCGCGCAGGTCGGCCAGCAAACCGGCGAGTTCGTCGGGCTTCACGAGCACGTCGCGCGCCTTGGAACCCTCGCTCGGGCCGACGACGTTGCGGCTCTCGAGGAGGTCCATGAGGCGCCCGGCCTTCGCGAAGCCGACACGCAGCTTGCGCTGGAGCATCGAGGTGGAGCCGAACTGGGTGGTGACGATCAGCTCGGCCGCCTGCAGCAGCAGGTCGAGGTCGTCGCCGATGTCCTCGTCGATCTCCTTCTTGACCGCCACCGCGGCCACGTCCTCGCGGTACTCGGCCTGCATCTGCCCCTTGCAGTGGGTGACGATCTCGGCGATCTCCTTCTCCGAGACGAACGCGTTCTGGATGCGGATGGGCTTGCTCGCGCCCATCGGCAGGAACAGCGCGTCACCCTGGCCGACCAGCTTGTCGGCGCCGGGCTGGTCGAGGATGACCCGCGAGTCGGTGAGGCTGGAGACCGCGAAGGCCAGCCTGGAGGGCACGTTGGCCTTGATCAGGCCGGTCACGACGTCCACGGAGGGCCGCTGGGTGGCGATGACCAGGTGGATGCCGGCCGCGCGGGCGAGCTGGGTGATGCGGACGACGGAGTCCTCCACGTCGCGTGGCGCGACCATCATGAGGTCGGCCAGCTCGTCCACGATCACCAGCAGGTACGGGTAGGGCTGGTAGACGCGCTCGCTGCCCGGCGGCGGCACCAGCTTGCCCGCCCGCACGGCCTTGTTGAACTCGTCCACGTGCCGGAACCCGCTGGCCGCCAGGTCGTCGTAGCGCCGGTCCATCTCCCCCACGACCCATTCGAGGGCCTCCGCGGCCTTCTTGGGGTTGGTGATGATCGGCGTGATCAGGTGGGGAATGCCCTCGTAGACGCTGAGCTCGACCCGCTTGGGGTCCACGAGCACCATGCGCACCTCGTCCGGCGTGGACCGCATGAGGATGCTCGTGATGAGCCCGTTGACGCAGACGGACTTACCGGCGCCGGTGGCGCCCGCGATAAGCAGGTGCGGCATCTTGGCGAGGTTGGCGACGATCGTCCGCCCCTCGACGTCCTTGCCCAGGCCCACGATCATCGGGTGGTGGTCGGCCTGAGCCACCTGTGCCCGCAGCACGTCGCCGAGCGCGACCAGGTCCTTGTCCGCGTTCGGAATCTCCACCCCGATCGCACTTTTTCCAGGAATCGGCGACAAAATCCGCACATCCGCCGACTTAACGGCATAAGCGATGTTCTTGGTGAGGGCCGTGACCTTCTCCACCTTGACCGCCGGCCCGAGCTCGATCTCGTAGCGCGTCACGGTCGGCCCACGCGTGAACCCGATCACCTGCGCGTCGATCGCGAACTGCTCCAGCACGCTGGTCAGCGCGTTGACCACGACGGTGTTCGCCTTGGTCTGCGGCTTGGGCGCGCTGCCCGGCTTGAGGCTCTGCAGATCCGGCAGCTGGTACGGCCCGGCCTGCGGGGACAGCACCAGTTGCTCCACCTTGCGCGGGGCAGGAGTGGGCTGGGGCGGCTCGGCCACGGGCTGGGGCGGCGGCGCGGGAGTGTCTTCCTCCTCGGTCAGCCCGGGCACGATCTCCGGCGAGTGATCACCCCGCTTGTCCTTCTCCGACAGAACGGGCGTGTCATAGGGTTTGACCGAATCGGGCGTCTCCGGCTCACCCGGCTTCTTCCCCCGCACCCGCTTCTTGGCCTGGTCACCCGGCTGCGCCGGCCCCTGGCGTTCGAACAGCAGGTGCTTCAGCTCCGCCAGCCGTTCCGGAATCCGGTGCACCGGCGTCGCGGTGATGACCAGCACCCCGAACCCGGACAGGATCAGCAGCAGCGGAATCGTGATGAACGTCGGCAGGATGCTGTGCGGCGGCGCCGAGACGATGAAGCCGATGATGCCACCGGCCCCCGACACCTTGTCCATCCCGTCCGCCGCCGTCCCCGACGGGTACGGCACGCCGTTGGCGACGTGGACGATGCCCAGGATCCCGATGAGCAGCGCGCTCCACCCGATCACCATGCGCCCGGTGTCGGCGTTCTGGTCGGGGTGGCGCAGGAACCGCCAGGCCAGCAGCCCGAGCAGCAGGGGCAGTGCCCAGGCCAGCGACCCGAACACGGCATGGACCACGACGTTGACGACGTCCGAGACCGCGCCCTTGGCCTCGCGCCACGTCATGGCCGCCAGCACGATCGCCCCGGCCAGGACCGCCAGCCCGACGCCGTCGCGCCGGTGCGCCGGATCCAGATCCCGCGCGCTGGAGCCCAGCGCCCGGGCCGCGCCTCCGATGCCGTTGGCGAGCAGCATCCAGATCCCGACGATCAGCTTGCCGATCATCGTGAAGATCCAGCTGATGGGGTCCTGGTGGGTCACGGACGACTTGCGGGCCGTGCCCGTCCCCTTGCCCTTGGGGCGCCCCGCCGCCGGGGACGTCCGCTTGGCGGGGGTCGCCCGAGACGAGTTCGACCGCTTCGCCGGCCCCTTCGGTGCGCTTTTCGGCGTACGGGTGGCCATGATGCCAAAGGTACGTCCCCCAACCCCGCCGGTGCACAGAGGCTCGCCGTACTGAGGCAAATGTCCCACCCGTCCCAGAGGTCACGGGGCCTCGAAGGCGGCCTGCATGGCGGCGACCCGGTCGGCCAGTTCCTTGACCGCCTCGCGCAGCCCGTCGTCGTCGGGAATGTTCCGCGCCAGCGCCGCGAGCTGCTCCTCCACCGCCTTCAGCCGCTCGGAGAACGTGGTCTGAGGGTTCAGCAGGGCCGCCTGCTCCTGCAGGATGCGGGTCTTGCGCGACAACTCGATGAACACCGCGACCTTGCTCCGCAGCACCCACGGGTCGAAGGGCTTGGTGATGTAGTCCACCGCCCCGACGGCGTAGCCGCGGAAGGCGGCGCCCGAGCCGGTGTCGGTGCCGGTCAGGAAGATGATGGGCACGTCGCGGGTCTGGTCGAGGCGTTTGATGTGGGCGGCCGTCTCGAAGCCGTCCATGCCGGGCATCAGCACGTCCAGGAGCACCACGGCGAAGTCGTGGCGGAGCATCAGCTTCATGGCCTCCTGCCCGGACCCGGCCTTGAACAGGTGCTGCTGCAACGGGCGCAGCACCGCCTCCAGGGCGACGAGGCTCTCCACCTTGTCGTCCACCAGCAGGATCTTCACCGGGCGGTTCACGGCGCCTCCTCCTCCACGGCCCGCTCACCGGCCAGCCAGCCGCGCATCACCTCCAGGAGGTGGTCCAGGTCCACGGGTTTGGGCACGTAGTCGGAGGCGCCGCAGGCGATGGTCTTCTCGCGGTCGCCGGGCATGGCCTTGGCCGTCAGCGCGATGATGGGCAGGCCGGCGAAGCGCGGCATCTGGCGCACCACGCCCAGCGTCTCGTAGCCGTCCATCTCCGGCATCATCACGTCCATGAGCACCAGCGCGATCTTCTCCTCGCGTTCCAGCACCTCGATGCCCTCCCGGCCGTTCTCCGCGTAGATGACCTCCATGCCCAGGCGGCCCAGCACGTGGGTGAGGGAGTAGACGTTGCGGATGTCGTCGTCGACGATCAGCACCCGGCGCCCGGCGAACGCCGCGTCCACAGGACCGTCGGCCAGCTCACTCAGGCGCACGTCGGGGTGCCACAGGTCGTCGCCGCCGTCGCTGAGCGGCCACTCGGCCTGCTGCGGGGCGGCGCGCGGCGCCACGGCCCTGCGCGGCGGCGGCTCGGCCGGCCGCTCCGGCTCCTTCCCGGGTACGGCGGCGCCGGTCTGCTCACCGGGACCGGCGGCCGCCGGGCACACGGCGGGCACGTACAGCGTGAACGTGCTCCCCCTGTCCAGCTCGCTGATCGCGTGGATCTGGCCGCCGAGCAGCCGGGCGATCTCACTGCTGATCGACAGGCCGAGGCCGGTCCCGCCGTACTTGCGGCTGGTGGTGCCGTCGGCCTGCTGGAAGGCGCCGAAGATGGCGGGCAGTTTGTCGGCGGCGATGCCGATGCCGGTGTCGCTGACCGCGAAGGCGATCACGTCTCCGGCGGCGGCGGGCACGTCCTCGCCGCCGAACTCGAAGGCCCCGGCGTTGGAGACCTCCAGGCGCACCTCGCCGGCGCCGGTGAACTTGACCGCGTTCGACAGCAGGTTGCGCAGGATCTGCTGCAGGCGGCGCTCGTCGTTGAACAGCTCGCACGGCACCCCGGGCCGCACCTGGATCTCGAAGGTGAGGCCGCGGTCCACGGTCAGCGGGCGGAAGGTGGCATCCACGTAGTCGAGCAGTTTGCTGAGCGCCAGGGTCTCCGGGCGCACGTCCATGCGGCCGGCCTCGATCTTGGACAGGTCGAGGATGTCGTTGATGAGCTGGAGCAGGTCGCTGCCCGCGTTGTGGATGGTGGTGGCGAACTCGACCTCCTGCTCCGACAGGTTGCCTTCGGGGTTGTCGGCCAGCAGCCGGGCCAGGATGAGCAGGCTGTTGAGCGGGGTGCGCAGCTCGTGGGACATGTTGGCCAGGAACTCCGACTTGTAGCGGGAGGAGGTGGCCAGCAGGTGGGCCTTCTCCTCCAGGGCCGCGTTGGATCTGCGGAGTTCGGCCTGCTGGCGTTGCAGTTCGTCGGAACGGCCCTGCAACTGCTGGGCCAGGCGCTGGGACTCCGACAGCAGCGACTCGGTGCGGGCGTTGGCGATGATCGTGTTGATCGCCACGCCGATCGTGACCACGAACTGGTCGAAGAAGGCCAGGTGGACCTCGCTGAACCGGCTGAACGAGGCCAGCTCGACCACGCCCAGCACCTTGTCCTCGAACAGGATCGGCAGCACGACCACGCTGGCCGGGGCGGCCTCGCCGAGCCCGGTGTGGACCTTGATGTAGCCGGTGGGCACGTCCTCCAGGAGGATGCGCTTCTTCTCCAGGGCGGCCTGGCGGATGAGGCCGGGGCCCTCCGTGCCCGGATCGGGGAGCACGTCTCTGTCGTGGGCCGCGCCGTACCCGGCGATGAAGGCGAGCGAGCCGTCACGCGCGTCGAGGTCGGCCAGGTAGAACGCGCCGAACTGGGCGCTGACCAGCGGGGTGAGCTCGCGCAGGATGAGGTCGGCGACCTCGACGAGGTCGCGGTGGCCCTGCATGAGCCCGGCGATGCGGGCGAGGTTGGACTCCAGCCAGTCCTTGGCGCGGGTGGTCTCGCGCAGGTTGGCGACCATGAGGTTGACGTTGTCCTTGAGCTCGGCCACCTCGCCCTTGACCTCGAGGCTGATGCTGCGGCTGAGGTCGCCCTGGGCCACGGCGCTGGCCACCTCGGCGATGGCGCGGACCTGGGTGGTGAGGTTTCCGGCCAGTTCGTTGACGTTCTTGGTGAGGCGTTCCCAGGTGCCGTAGACGCCTTCGACCTCGGCCTGGCCGCCCAGGCGCCCTTCCGAGCCGACCTCGCGGGCCACGCGGGTGACCTCGGAGGAGAACGACGACAGTGTGTCGACCATGGTGTTGATCGTGGTCTTGAGTTCGAGGATCTCGCCGCGGGCGTCCACGTCGATCTTCTTGGACAGGTCGCCGTTGGCCACGGCCGTGGCCACCTGGGCGATGTTGCGCACCTGGGAGGTGAGGTTGGAGGCCATGAAGTTGACGTTGTCGGTCAGGTCCTTCCACACCCCGGACACGCCGCGCACCTGGGCCTGACCGCCGAGGCTGCCTTCGGTGCCGACCTCGCGGGCCACGCGGGTGACCTCGTCGGCGAAGGCGGACAGCTGGTCGACGGTGGTGTTGATGGTGTCCTTGAGCTGGAGGATCTCGCCGCGGGCGTCCACGGTGATCTTCTTGGACAGGTCGCCGTTGGCGATGGCGGTGGTGACGACGGCGATGCTGCGGACCTGGGAGGTGAGGTTGGAGGCCATGAAGTTGACGTTGTCGGTCAGGTCCTTCCACACCCCGGACACGCCGCGCACCTGGGCCTGACCGCCGAGCCGTCCCTCGGTGCCGACCTCGCGCGCCACCCGGGTCACCTCGGCGGCGAAGGCCGACAGCTGGTCCACCATCGTGTTGACGGTGTCCTTGAGCTGCAGGATCTCCCCACGCGCATCGACGGTGATCTTCTTGGACAGGTCGCCTTCCGCGATGCCGGTGGTCACCTGGGCGATGTTGCGCACCTGGGAGGTGAGGTTGTCGGCCATGAAGTTGACGTTGTCGGTCAGGTCCTTCCAGACGCCGGAGACGCCCTTGACCACCGCCCGCCCGCCGAGCTGCCCCTCCGTGCCCACCTCGCGGGCCACCCGGGTGACCTCGTCGGCGAAGGAGGAGAGCTGGTCGACCATGGTGTTGATGGTGTTGGTGAGCTCCAGGATCTCGCCCTTCACCTCGACGGTGATCTTCCGCGTCAGGTCGCCCTGGGCGACGGCGGTGGCCACCTGGGCGATCGAGCGCACCTGCGTGGTGAGGTTGTCGGCCATGAAGTTGACGTTGTCGGTGAGGTCCTTCCAGACCCCGGACACGCCGCGCACCTGGGCCTGACCGCCGAGCCGTCCCTCGGTGCCGACCTCGCGCGCCACCCGGGTCACCTCGGCGGCGAAGGCCGACAGCTGGTCCACCATCGTGTTGACGGTGTCCTTGAGCTGCAGGATCTCGCCCTTCACGTCAACGGTGATCTTCCGCGAGAGGTCACCCTGCGCCACCGCCGTGGCCACGGTCGCGATGTCGCGCACCTGCGTGGTCAGGTTCGAGGCCATGAAGTTGACGTTGTCGGTCAGGTCCTTCCAGACGCCGGAGACACCCTTGACCACCGCCCGCCCGCCGAGCTGCCCCTCCGTGCCCACCTCCCTGGCCACCCGGGTCACCTCGTCGGCGAAGGCGGACAGCTGGTCGACCATGGTGTTGATCGTGTCCTTCATCTGAAGGATCTCGCCGCGGGCGTCGACGGTGATCTTCTTGGACAGGTCGCCGTTGGCCACCGCGGTGGTGATCTGGGCGATCGAGCGCACCTGGGAGGTGAGGTTGTCGGCCATGAAGTTGACGTTGTCGGTGAGGTCCTTCCAGGTGCCGGAGACCCCGCGCACGTCGGCCCGCCCGCCGAGCTGCCCCTCGGTGCCGACCTCCCTGGCCACCCGGGTCACCTCGCTGGCGAAGGCCGACAGCTGATCCACCATCGTGTTGATCGTGTCCTTGAGCTGAAGGATCTCCCCACGCGCATCAACAGTGATCTTCCGCGACAGGTCACCCTGCGCCACCGCCGTCGTCACCTGCGCGATCGAGCGCACCTGCGTCGTCAGATTCGAGGCCATGAAGTTGACGTTGTCGGTGAGGTCCTTCCAGGTGCCCGAGACGCCCTTCACGTCGGCCCGCCCGCCGAGCTGCCCCTCCGTGCCCACCTCGCGGGCCACCCGGGTCACCTCGCTGGCGAAGGCCGACAGCTGATCCACCATCGTGTTGATCGTGTCCTTGAGCTGAAGGATCTCCCCACGCGCATCAACAGTGATCTTCCGCGACAGGTCACCCTGCGCCACCGCCGTCGTCACCTGCGCGATCGAGCGCACCTGCGTCGTCAGATTCGAGGCCATGAAGTTGACGTTGTCCGTGAGGTCCTTCCAGACCCCGCTCATCCCCCGCACCTGAGCCTGGATCCCCAGCCGCCCCTCGGTGCCGACCTCCCTGGCCACCCGGGTCACCTCGTCGGCGAAGGCCGACAGCTGATCCACCATCGTGTTGACGGTCAGCTTGAGCTCCAGCAGCTCACCGGTGGCCTCGACCGTGACCTGCCGGGTCAGATCGCCCCTGGCCACCGCGGTGGTCACCACCGCGATGTCGCGCACCTGCGCGGTCAGCCGCCCGGCCATGGCGTTGACCGCCTCGGTCACGTCCCGCCAGCTCCCCTGCATGCCCTGGACGTTGGCCCGCCCGCCGAGCCGCCCCTCGGTGCCCACCTCGCGTGCCACCCGCGTGACCTCGCCGGAGAACAACGCGAGCTGGTCGACCATGCGGTTGACCGCCTTGCCCATCAGCCGCAGCCCGCCCCGCAGCGGCCGGTTGCCCTCCTGGAGATCGACCCGCTGCGACAGGTCGCCGTCGGCCACGGCGTTGAGCACGCGGGTGGCCTTGGCGGCCGGGATCACCAGCGCGTCGATGAGCGAGTTGACCGCGGTGACGTTCGCCGCCCACCCGCCGGTGCCCAGGCTGGGGCTGACCCGCTCGTCGAGGTGCCCCTGCCTGGCCACTTCGGTCCGGACCCTGGCCAGCTCCCTCGACAGGTGCTCGTTGCGCTCGACGACCTGGTTGACGGCGATCGCCAGCTCGGCCAGGACGGGGTCGTCCGGCACCGCCAGCCGGGTGCGGAAGTTGCCGTCGCGCAGGCTGTGCAGGGCGACGAGTAACGGGCGCAATTCCGCGATTTGGAACGCTCCAGGACCGAGGGGTACGTCCATCTGCCCGACCATCTTCACAAGTGGAGGTATGAACCGTGCTAAGTCTGCCACCCTGAGAGTGACGGAACTGCCACATCGAGTGATGTTCTAGGAAGACACGTGGACAGCACGCGGGTTATGAGCACGGCTTTCGCCGGAACTCCCCAGGCCCCCGCAGCGGCGCGCCGATTCGTGCGCGACACCCTGGCCGAGTGGCACCTCAGCCACGTCGAGGCCGACGCGGTGCTGCTGACCAGCGAACTCGTCACCAACGCCGTGGTCCACGCGGGCACGGCGGTCGAGCTGACCTGCCGCCTCGACGCGGCCGCCGCGCCGCCACGCCTGGAGATCCAGGTCGACGACCGCCACCCCCTGCGGACCGTCCCGCCGCCGGCCGCGGGCCGGGGGCTGACCCTGGCCGAGACGCTGGCCGACGCCTGGGGCGTGACGTACTCCCGCACGGCCAAGCGCGTCTGGGTGCGCATCGACCTCATGGACGACACCGGCACGAAGGGTACGGCGGGGCCGCCCGTCTCCGCCCCGGCCGTCGCCGCCGCCCCGGTGGAGTCGCTGCGCGTGGCGGTGATCGTGGCCGACTCCGATGGCCGGGTGCTGTCGTGGAGCCCGGAAGCCGAGGAGCTGCTGGGCCGTACGGCGGGCGAGGCGGCCGGGATGACGCTCGGCGAGCTGGTGGCCTGGCGCGGCGACGGCCGCTACACGCTCACCCTGGACGACACGCTCGACCTGGGCCGCTGGCACGGCGAGTCGCGCATGCGGCACGCCGACGGCCGGTTGATCCCGGTGTACGTCTCCCACCTGCGCACCGGCGGCCGGGCGGGCGATCGCCGGGTGGTGTGGATGGTCGTGGCCGAGGCGCACCGCTACGTCCTGACCCCGCCGCCCGCGCCGTTGAAACGCGAGACCGGTGGCCGGATCCGGGAGGTGCTGGCCGGTGCCCGCCCGTTGCCGGAGCGGCTGCGGGCAGCCGCCGCGGTCGTCCAGGCGTCCTCCTCCGCGGACGCCGCGTACGTGCTGGTCAGGAGCGAGGACGGCGAGGGTTTCGCGGTGGCGGGAGGCGCGGGGGCGACCGCCGGGCTCGTGGGCGTCCTGGGGGCGGGAGCGACCACCGGGCTCGTGGGCGTCCTGGGGGCGGGAGCGACCACCGGGCTCGTGGGCATCCTGGGGGCGGGCGTGTTCTCGCGCACCGGGCCGAGCATGGTGGACGACCTGCTGGCCACCGACGTGGAGCTGGCCCGGCGGCTCGGCGCAAGGTCGCTGGCCTGCGCGCCGCTGAAGGCGGGCGACGAGGTCAAGGGCTACCTGGTGGTGACCGCGGCCGAGCCGGGGCGCTTCGACAGCGGGCTGGCCGCGGGGCTGCAGCACGTGGCCGACCAGGTCGCCCGGCACGTGGAGCGGGAGCGGCTGGCCGAGCGCGAGCGGGCCTGCCGCGGCAGGCTGTCGTTCCTGGCCGAGGCGGGCGAGCTGCTGGCCGGGGTGCACGACGAGAATCTGATCGCGGCGCTGGCGGCGCAGCTCGTGGTGCCGAAGATCGCCCAGTGGGCGGCCGTGTATCTGACCGGGCTGTCGGGGACGACCCGGCTGGCCCACGTCTGGCACGCGGAGGAGCGGCACAACGCCGAACTGCGCCGGGCGCTGCCGGCCGTACCCCAGCAGGAGCTGGGCGCGGCCGACTGGCCGCCGGGCGCGGCGACGGTGTTGTCGTTCCCGCTGCTGACCGAGAGCCGCTCGCACGGCGCGCTGGTGATCGGCCGGGCCGAGCCGCTGCTCTCCCGCGAGCTGGCCGGCCTGATGGCGGACCTGTGCCGGCTGGTGGCCCTCAACCTGCACACCGCGATGCTCTACGCCCGCCAGGAGACCACCTCGCGGGTGCTGCAGCGCAGCCTGCTGCCGGTGCGCGCGCCCGCGATCCCCGGGCTGGAGTCGGCGGTGATCTACGAGCCGGCCGAGGAGGGCGCGGCCGTCGGCGGCGACTTCTACGACCTGTTCGCGGTCGGTGACCGATGGTGGTTCGCGCTCGGGGACGTGTGCGGCAGCGGTCCCGAGGCCGCGGCGGCGACCGGCCTGGCCCGCCACGCCGTACGGCTGCTGGCCAAGGAGGGCTACGCGGTGGCGGCGATCCTCGACCGGCTCAACGGCACGCTGATCGACGAGGCGGACGAGGGCAGGTTCCTGAGCCTGCTGCTCGGCGAGCTGACGCCGCTGCCCACGGGCGGCGCGCGGTGCGCGATCGCCGCGGCCGGGCATCCGCCGCCGCTGATGCTGGGCGCGGACGGCGCGGTGGAGGCGGTGGCCTCCTCCCAGCTCCTGCTGGGGATCGCGGACGGCGCGGAGTTCTACGACGAGACCTTCGAGCTGGCCGCGGACGACGTGCTGCTGTGCGTGACCGACGGGGTGACCGAACGGCGGGAGGGCAACCGGTTGCTGGACGACGACGGCGGCCTGTCGCTGCTGCTGGCCACGTGCGCGGGGCTGAGCGCCCACGCCGTCGCCGAGCGGGTACGGCTGGCCGTCGCCGCCTTCTCCGCCGAGCCGTCCCGCGACGACGTGGCGGTGCTGGTGCTGAAGGCGGTCAGCGGGTGAAGCGGTAGGTGGTGCTCGACTCCACCCGTTCCCCGGGACGCAGCACGGTCGTGGGGAAGTGCGGCTGGTTGGGCGAGTCGGGGAAGTGCTGGGTCTCCAGGCAGAACCCCGAGAACGGCCCGTACGGCGTGGCCGCCGGATCCAGCATGCCGCCGGCGTAGAACTGCACGCCCGGTTCGGTGGTGGTGACCTCCATGGCCAGTCCGGAACCGGGTTCGACGACCCGGATACGGCCGTCGAGCACGAAGCAGTGGTCGTAGGCCGCGCCGTACCTCTCGCCGATCGCGACCGGCGTGGTGAAGTCGAACGGCGTGTCCCGCACGGGCGCGAGCTCGCCCGTGGGGATCTTGCCCGCGTCGACGGGCAGGTAGCGGTGGGCGTCCATCTGGAGGACGTGGCCGCGGATGTCGCCGCCGCCGGCGAGGTTGAAGTAGGTGTGGTTGGTGAGGTTGACGACGGTCGGGGCGTCGGTCACGGCCGTGTAGGCGAGGTGGAGGGCGTCGCCGTCGAGGGTGTAGGTGACCGTGGCGGTGAGCCTGCCGGGGTAGCCCTGGTCGCCGTCGGGGCTGGTCAGGCTGAGGGTGACGGAGTCCGGGGAGGTGGCGGCGACGGTCCAGTCCTGCTTGTCGAAGCCCTTGGTGCCGCCGTGGAGGCTGTTGGCGCCGTTGTTGACGGGCAGCTGGTAGGTGGTGCCGTCGAGGGTGAAGCGGCCGGCGGCGATGCGGTTGGCGTAGCGGCCGACGACGGCGCCGAAGTAGCGGCTGCGGGTGAGGTAGTCGGCCGGCTCGTCCAGGCCGAGCACCACGTTGACGCCCTCGACCTCCAGCGACTGCAGGACGGCGCCGTAAGGCAGCACGCGGGCGCGCAGCGCGCCGGACGACAGCTCGATCATCTGTGGGCCTCTCCGGTGGATTCGCGGACGATCAGCGAGGTGGGCAGCGTGACGGAGGCGCCGGCGTCGTCCATGAGCAGGTCCACGGCGGCGCGGCCGGCGGCCGGCGCGGGCATGGCCACGGTGGTGAGCTTGGGCCGGTTGAGCCGTCCGGGCAGGATGTCGTCCACGCCGATCACGCTTACGTCGCCGGGCACGTGAACGCCGAGCCCGGCCAGGCCCTCGATGAGGCCGAGCGCGACCAGGTCGTTGTAGGCGAGCACGCCGGTGGCGCCGGAGTCCGCGACGGCCTGCGCGGCGGCCAGGCCGCCCTGCGCGGTGGGCTGGTTGGGGCCGATGACGGGCACGCCGGTCGCGGCGGCGCGCATCTGCTCGCTGGTCCAGGATCCGGCGGGGCCGCCGACGTAGGCCAGGCGGGTGTGGCCGAGGCCGCGCAGGTGCTCCAGCGCGAGCCGGGCGCCCTGGGCGACGTCCATCAGGACGCAGGGCAGGCCCTCGATCTCGCGGTTGACCACGACGAAGGGGACGTCCTCCGCCAGCCGCACGATCGTGTCGTTGGCCAGGCGGGGGCTGCACAGCAGCACGCCGTCCACCTGCTTGGCGAGCGTGCGGATCAGCTCTTCCTCGGTCGCGGGATCCTCGTCGGTGTCGGCGACGAAGACGTGGTAGTCGTGGGTTCTGGCGTGTCCCTGGGCGGCCTTGATGAGGGGCGGGAAGAACGGGTTGGCGATGTCGGCGACGATCAGGCCGAGGTTCATCGTGCGGCCGGTGGTCAGCGCGCGGGCGGCCCGGTTGGGGCGGTAGCCGAGCTGGTCGGCGGCGGCCAGGACGCGGTCGCGGGTGGCCTGGTTCACCAGGTGGGGGGCGGAGAAGCTGCGGGAGACCGTGGAGACGTGCACGCCCGAGGCGCGGGCCACGTCCCTGATCGTCACCGTCATGAGCCCTCCCCCTGCAAACGGTTGCTCCACAAACCTTGACGGCAACGATGGCGAGCGTCAAGGTCATTGCAAACGGTTGCTTTCGTGGTGGCGACGAGGTGCTTGAGGAGTGACGATGACGCGAACGCTCGTGACGGGGAGCGCGGGCAGGCTCGGCCGCAGCGTGGTGACCGCCCTGGCCGCCGCGGGCCACGAGGTGATCGGCATCGACCGGGCGCCGGGCACCCCGCCCCAGGCCGCCGCCACGATGCCCGCCGACCTGACCGACCTGGGCGAGGCGTTCGAGGTGATGACCCGCTTCCGGCCCGACTCCGTCGTCCACCTGGCCGCGATCGCCGTGCCGTTCAGCAGGAGCGACGCGGTCACCTTCCGGGTCAACACCCAGCT
The DNA here is from genome assembly GCF_009760925.1 of Nonomuraea typhae. Classification (GTDB taxonomy): domain Bacteria; phylum Actinomycetota; class Actinomycetes; order Streptosporangiales; family Streptosporangiaceae; genus Nonomuraea; species Nonomuraea typhae. The sequence continues at coordinate 17,591 of NZ_VRLV01000004.1, read as the reverse complement.
CGCCTTCAACGTCTGCGAGAGCGCGGTCCGCTCCGGCGTCGAGCGCGTCGTGGTCGCCAGCAGCCCCACCGTGATCGGGTACGGCACGCCCGGCTGGACCCCGTCGTACCTGCCGATCGACGAGGACCACCCCCTGGCCCCGTGGAACGCCTACGGCCTGTCCAAGCAGGTCGCCGAGGAGGTCGTGCGGTCGTACGCGCGCACGGCCGGGACCCGGCTGGCGGTCTTCCGCCCCTGCTACGTCGTGGCGCCCGAGGAGTGGGAGGGGGCGCCCACGCAGCAGGGCCACACGATGGCCGAGCGCCTGGACCGGCCGGAACTGGCCGGGGTCTCGCTGTTCAACTACATCGACGCCCGTGACGCCGCCGCGTTCGTCCAGGCGCTGCTGGACGGGCTGCCGCGCATCCCCAACGGCGAGGTCTTCTTCGCCGGCGCCGCCGACGCCCTCACCCGCGAGCCGCTGTCCGAAGTCCTGCCCAAGGTGGTCCCCTCGACCTCCGGCCTGGCCGACTCGCTGGGCGACGTGGTGTTCTCCTGCAAGAAGGCCGAACGGCTGCTCGGCTGGCGGGCCGCCCGGTCGTGGCGCACGGAGCTGCGCGCATGATCACCGACGTCGCCGTCACGCCGCACACCGTCCCGCTCCCCCGGCCGTGGGGGGCGGACGTGCCGGTCAACCACGTGCTCAAGGTCGAGGTACGGCTGGCCGACGGCAGCACCGGCACCGGCTTCTCCTGGACTCCCCAGATCGGCGCGCATGCCGTACGAGCCCTGCTCGAGCACGACGTGCGCGACTTCGTCATCGGCCTCCCGCCCGACCCCGGCGTGGTCTGGGATCTGCTCTGGCGGCACCTGCGCGAGGCGGGCGGGGGCGGGCTGACCACGATCGCGATGGCCGGGATCGACCTCGCGCTGTGGGACCTGCGCTGCGGTACGGCGAGCCTCGCCGACGTCCTCGGACGGCGGCGCGCCTCGGTTCCCGTGTACGGCAGCGGCGTGAACCTCCACTACACCGACGCCGAACTCGTCGAGCAGGCCGGGCGGTGGAAGGCGGCCGGGTACCCCGGGGTGAAGGTGAAGGTCGGGCGGCCCTCGCTCGCCGAGGACGTGCGGCGGGTGGCGGCGGTGCGGGAGGTGATCGGGCCGGAGGCGCTTCTGATGGTCGACGCCAACCAGCGCTGGGACCTTCCTTCCGCGCGGCGGGCCGTCGCGGCGCTGGCCGAGTTCGGGTTGTACTGGGTAGAGGAGCCGCTGCCCGCCGACGACATCTCGGGGCAGGCGCGGCTGCGGGAGTCCGTCTCGGTGCCGGTCGCGGTGGGTGAGAGCGCGTATACCGTGCACGACTTCCGGGATCTGGTGGTGGCGGGGGCCTGTGACGTGGTCCAGCCGAACGTGGTGCGGGTGGGGGGTGTCACGCCGCTGATGCGGATCGCGGAGCTGGCCCGGACATTCGGGGTGCCGACATTTCCGCATTTGCTGCCGGAGGTTTCCGGGCAGATCGCTATGGCGTTGCCGCTGCCTTGCATGGTTGAGGAGGTGGAGGACGCCTCCTTCGCCGCGCTGGGGGTGCTGGCGGAGCCGTACCCGGTCGAGATCAAGGACGGCGTGCTGACCACGACCGGGGTCCGCGGGCTGGGATTGTCCCTGCCCTGAGCCCCCTGCCCAAGCCGCCCTCACCAGGGCTCACCCACCCAAGCCCTCCCTCACCAGGGTTCGCCCAGGGGGCGGAGGGTGAACATGCCGCCGGCGCGGTCGTGAAGCGGGTCGGTGAGGTCCGGCTCGCCCTGCTCGGCCAGCAGCGGCCCGGCGTGGGCCTCCGAGTCGTCCGCCGAGACGTACCCGATCGCCTGGGCCTCCCCCAACGACCACCATCGCCGGGCATTGTCGGAAACGCCCCACACCACGTGGTATCCGGGCGCGACCATCGCGCACTCCACCAGCCGGGCCAGGTCGCCGGGTGAGATCCAGGTGGCCAGGCCACGGGTGTCGCCTGAGCGCTCGTTGCAGGTGCCGAGGCGGATCACGGTGACGTTCATGCCGAACCGGTCGTGGTACAGGCTGCCCAGCGCCTCCATGACGACCTTGCTCACCCCGTACAGCGTGTCGGGCCGGGGGAAGGCGTAGTCGGCCAGGTCCTCTCCGGTGATCGGGCGGGTGTGGAATCCGGCGGCGTGGTGGCTGCCGACCAGGACGGCCTGCCGTACCCCTTCCTTGAGCGCCGCCTCCATGAGCGCGTAGGTCCCGTTGATGTTGGCCTGGACGATGTCGGCCCACGGGTGCTCGCGGCTCTGACCGCCCAGGTGGAGGACGGCGTCCACGCCTTTCGTGGCCGTCTCGAGCGCGGCGGCGTCGTTGAGGTCGGCGGGGACGAACTCCTCGCCGGGGGCGAGGTCGGTGATCGGGGTCAGGTCGGTCAGGCGGACGATGCGGTCCGGGCGGGCCAGGAGGGGGCGCAGGAGCGTGCCTACCTTGCCGGCGGCGCCGGTGACGAGGATGCGCATGGAGATGTTGTACACAACTCTGATCGAAATTCACATCCTTGAATATTGACCACAGCATGCGCGCGTCGTTACGTTCACATGAATCCGTTCCACATTCAAAGCAGACGTCCACATACGTGAACAGGAGGCGGTCTGATGTCACGCAACCTGATCGGGGCCGGCGTTGCCATGGCTCTGGCCGTAACAGCGGTGGGTTGTGGATCACCATCAGGCTCCGGCGGCGGCGGAGACGCGCTGGAGATCTGGATCCGCCAGGTGCCCAACTCCCCCTCGCACAAGACGGCCCAGAAATTCGTGGCGGAGTTCGAGAAGGCGACCGGCGTCAAAACCAAGCTCGTCTCGCTCTTCGACGACTTCGAGACCAAGCTCCAGCAGCAGGCCCAGGCCAAGGACCTGCCGGACGTGGTCATCAACGACACCGCCCGCCTGGGCAACATGCAGCACCAGGGCTGGCTGCGCGAGGTCGACAAGGCCAAGCTCGCCGGTCAGGACAAGGTCACCGAACTGGCGTGGAAGGCCGCCACGGCCGGCGACGGCAAGTATTACGCGGCGCCGTTCTCCGCCCAGTCGTTCGCCCTGATCATCCGCAAGGACTGGCGGGAGAAGCTGGGCATGGAGCCTCCCCAGACCTGGGACGAGCTGGCCAAACTGGCCAAGGCGTTCACCGAGAAGGACCCCGACGGCGACGGCACGGCCAACACCTACGGCTTCGTCGCCCCGGCCGGCACCAAGCGCGGCTACGCCTCCTGGTACGTCTCCTCGCTCGTCTACGCCAACGGCGGCGACTTCATCAAGGCCAACGGCGGCGGCAAGTTCTCCTCCGCGGTCACCGACCCCAAGACCGTCGAGGCGGTCAAGTGGATGCAGGAGCAGTTCTGCACCGCCAAGACCGTCAACCCCGGCGCGGTCAGCAACGACACGACCGTCACCCACACCGTCTTCGAGAAGGGCCAGGGCGGCATCTACCTGGTCGGCCCCTACGTCCTGGCCCGGTTCGTCAAGAGCGTGGGCGATGACAAGATCGAGGTCGTCCAGGTGCCGAAGGGCCCGTCGGGCGGCCCCGGCACCCTCGGCGAGGGCGAGAACGTCTACCTGATGGCCGGCTCCAAGAAGGAGCCCGACCAGCAGAAGTTCGCCGAGTACGCCATCTCCGCCGCCGGCCAGAAAATCGGCATGAACGGCGACAACGAGGGCCCGATCGTCCGCCTGCCCATCAACAAGGACGTGGACCTCGGCGCCGAGCGCAAGGACCCGCGCTGGAAGGTCTTCGCCGACGCCTACCCGACCGCCGTCTACACGCCGCCGGTGCCGGACTGGACCCCGTTCCGCCAGAAGGCCGCCGACGCGATCAACGCCGCGTGGGCCGACTGCGCCAAGGACGTCAAAACCACGCTGGACGGCCTCAACACCACCTTCACCGCGGAACTGACGACCCAGAAAGCGTCATGACCACCACCCTGTCGCCCCCGCGCACGGGGACCGAGCCGCGCCGCCGCCACAAGCGGGTACGGCGGCGCGGCGCGCTGGTCCCCTGGTTGTTCCTGGCACCGGCACTGCTGCTGTTCCTGTACTTCAAGTTCATCCCGATCTTCGTGATGATGCGGGACAGCTTCTTCGAGGTCCGCCCCTTCCTGGGCAACCGGTGGGTGGGCGTGGAGAACTACCAGACCGCCCTCACCGACAGCGCGTTCACCTCGGCCATGTGGCACAGCGCCGTCCTGGCCCTCGGCACCACGGTCGGCTCGATCGTGCTCGGGCTGATGCTGGCGCTGCTGGTCGAGGGGCCCGCCCGCTATCTGTGGTTTGTCCGCACCGCGGCGTTCCTCCCGGTCGTGACCACGATCGCGGCGGTGGCCGAGGTGTGGCGGATCATGTACCACCCCGGCCCCGACGGCCTGCTCAACACCGTCGCCGGCTGGGTCGGCATCGGGCCCATGTCGTTCCTGTCCAGCGAGGACAGCTCGCTGTGGTCGATCATGGGCATGATGATCTGGCGCGGCGCGCCGTACGACATGATGATCTTCGTCGCCGGGCTGGTCGGCGTGGACCGCACCCTCTACGAGGCGGCGGCCGTGGACGGCGCGACCGTCTGGCAGCGGTTCTGGCGCGTGACCCTGCCGGCGCTGCGGCCGGTCTTCTGGATCCTGTTCACGCTGGCGGCCATCCGCGGGCTGCGCGTGTTCGTCGAGGTCTACGTGCTCACGAACGGCGGGCCGAACGGGTCGTCCGAGGTGCTCATGACGCTGATCTACAAGGAAGGGCTGCAGAACAACCGGTTCGGGCTGGCTTCTGCCGCCTCGGTCCTGCTGTTCCTGGCGACGCTTCTGCTCACCGTGATCGTCCAGGTACTCCGGAGAAGGCAGGCGGCGCGATGAGGTTCGACTCCACGCTGGGGCTGGAGAGCAAACGTGGCCCCCTGGCCATCACCCTCAAGACGCTCCTGTACGCGGCCATCGTCATCGTCTTCCTGGGCCCGCTGGTCGGCCTGCTGATCAACGCGTTCGGCGCGGTGCCGGACCCGACCCGGTTCTCCCTGCCCGACACCTTCTCCCTGGACAACTTCATCCAGGCCGGCAACCGCAAGGTCTTCCTGTACCTGCTGAACTCGTTCGTGGTCGTGGGCCTGGGGCTCCTGCTGCAGATGGTGGTCAGCGTCTTCGCCGCCTACGCGCTGGCCCGCAAGAGGTTCCGCGGGATGACGATCGTGCTGCTGCTCATGCTGGTCACGATGATGATCCCGGAGGAGGTCATCGTGCTGCCGCTGTCGGCGGTGCTGGGCGAGCTGCCGGTCTTCGGCACCCGGCTCATCGGCACCTACGCCGGGATGATCCTGCCGATCGGCGCCTGGGGGTTCTCGATCCTGGTGATGACCGAGTTCATGAAGGAGGTGCCGATCGAGCTGGAGGAGGCGGCCAGGATCGACGGCGCCGGGGAGATGCGCACGTTCTTCACGATCATCCTGCCGCTGTGCCGGCCCGCGATCGGCGTGATCGGGGTGTTCGGCTTCACCATGATCTGGGACCAGTACGTGCTGCCGCTCATCGTGGCCACCGATTCCGACCAGTGGACGCTGCCCATCGCGCTGCGTTCGCTGCGCTCCGACGAGGAGGTCGGCATCGGCGTGTTGCTGGCGGCGTCCCTGCTGGCGCTGCTGCCGTCGATCATCGCGTTCCTGGCGTTCCAGCGGCAGTTCATGCGCGGCCTTACCAGCGGTGCCATCAAGGGTTAACTGTCCATGTATATGAACGCCATCCAATATCCTGGACCGCATGGAGTCCTCGATGGTCAAGTCAGCAGAGCGAACAGTGCGCATCCTGGAGACACTGGCCGCGTCCCCGGATCGCCTCTCCCTGTCGGACCTGCAACGGCAGACCGGCTTCCCGCGCAGCAGCCTGCACGCCCTGATGCGCACCCTGGTCGAGCTCAACTGGGTCGAGACCGACAGCGCCAAGGCCGCCTTCGGCATCGGCCCCCACGCCCTGCTGACCGGCACCGCCTACCTGGACAAGGACCTGGCGCTGCCGTACGCGCTGGAGACGCTCGACGACCTGCGCGACGAGATCGGCCACACGGTGCACTTCGCCCGGCGCGACGGCGCGCACGTGCTCTATCTGGCCACCCGCGAGGGCCGCAGCGCCCACCGCGTGATCCCGCGCGTAGGCCGCCGCCTGCCCGCCCACGTCACCGCGCTCGGCCAGGCGATGCTCGCCCAGCTGACCTTCGACGAGGTCATGTCCGTGCTCCCCGACGAACTCGTCCGCTTCACCCCGGACACGATCACCGATCACGCGCGGCTGGCCAGGGAGCTGGAGGACGTTCGCACACGTGGATGGGCGCTCGAATGCGAGCAGGGCACCCCCGGTGTGCAGTGCGTCGCGGTCGTGGTCGATTACCGCATCCCCGCGACCGATGCCATCAGCTGCTCGATGCCCGCCAACCTGGACGACTCCCTGGTCGACAAGGTCATCGACGCCATGACCCGCCACACCCGCAAACTGACTGCCACCCTGCGCAGGGAGGGCATCCGCTAGAAAGGACCGTTCATGCGTCTTGATGGTGTTCTCTTCTTCCCGGTGACCCCGTTCGGGCCCGACGGCGACGTGGCCGAGGCGGTCCTGGCCGAACACGTCGCACGAGGGGTCTCGGCCGGAGCGGGAGGAGTGTTCACCGCGTGCGGCACCGGCGAGTTCAACGCCCTCGACCTGGCCGACTACACGCGGGTCGTCAAGACGAGCGTCACGGCGACGGCGGGCGGAGTGCCCGTCTTCTCCGGAGCGGGCGGCGTCTCCGCCCGCGCCTTCGCCCGGGCCGCGGCGGAAAGCGGCGCCGACGGACTCCTGCTGTTCCCGCCCTACCTCGTCTCCTCCCCCACCCAGGGCCTCATCCGCTACGTCCAGGACGTGGCCGCGGAGACGGACCTCCCCGTCATCGTCTACCAGCGCGGCACCGCCCGCTTCACCCCCGAGGCTGTCGCCGAACTCGCCGCCCTCCCCAACGTCATCGGCTTCAAAGACGGACTGGGCGACATCGACCTGCTCCAGCGCATCATCCTGACCGTACGGCAGGCGGTCGACCGCGAGTTCACCTTCTTCAACGGCCTCCCGACCGCCGAACTGACCGTGCCCGCCTACCGGGGCCTCGGCGTCACCCTGTACTCCAGCGCCGTCTTCGCCTTCGCCCCCGAGGTCGCGCTCGCCTTCTACAAGGCCGTGACCAGCGGAGACGACGACCTCACCCGGGCTCTGCTGACCCGCTTCTACCTTCCCCTGGTACGGCTGCGCGACACCCAGCCCGGCTACGCCGTCTCCCTCGTCAAGGCAGGCGTACGGCTGAGCGGCCTGGACGTGGGCGGGGTCCGGTTGCCGCTGGTGGATCCAAGCCCGGAGCACGTGGCCGAACTGGAGCGGATCATCGCGGCGGGGCGTGAGCTCGCGGGGGCCTGATGCCCGATCTGCCGGGGCCGTGCTGACAGCTCGGCCCGAGGCGCGCAGTTTTTCGCCGAGACGGCGCGACAACCCACTGGGACGTGCGGGGATCGACGCGCGGGCCGACGGCGGAGCGCGGGCCGACGCCAGAGCGCGAGGCGATGCCAGAGCGCGAGGCGATGCCAGAGCGCGAGGCGATGCCAGAGCGCGAGGCGATGCCAGAGCGCGAGGCGATGCCAGAGCGCGAGGCGATGCCAGAGCGCGAGGCGATGCCAGAGCGCGAGGCGATCCCTCAACCGGGAGCGATCCCGACATCCTCGCCCAGGATGCGCACAAAGCCCGAGGGCGATGCTCCTCAGGCTCCTGGGTGGTGCCTCTCTTGGGCTCCGGGGTCATAACCCTCTTGGGCTCCCGGAGTGGTGCTGAAATCCCCGGGGCAGGCGCTCGCTCGGGCTCCCGCCCCGGTGATTCCCCCCATGGTGTCGGCTACGGCCCCGCCGCCGGGAACGACCGCCCGGCGGCGGGCGGGCTTACACGCGTTGCCAGAGGGCGGGCACGTTGGGCGGTTCCCAGCCGGCCTGGGAGGTGTGCGGCTGGAGGCACCGGTAAGTGGCGCCGCCGTAGGTCACGGTCGCCCCGGCGGTATAGGCCGTACCGGGGGCCCATGACCCGCCCGGCGGGGTCGTCGTGGGCGTGGGGGTCGGCGAGCCGGTGGGGGTGGGCTGGCCCGCCACGTTGAGGACGAAGTCGAAGGTGCCCTCACGCCGCCCGTTGACCGTCCGTATGGTCATCAGCAGCCGCGGGTCGAAGATCGTGTCGGTGTTGTTGCGCGGTTCGCCGGGGAAGTACAGCTGAGTGGTCAGCACGGGCCGGTTGGGCGCCTGCGCCTTGACGTGGATGTGCCGGGTGCGGCCGGGGTAGAGGCCGGGAACGATCGTGGTGAGCTGGTAGCGGCCCTGGGCGTCGGTGAACTGGTGGCCGCGGAAGTTGAAGCCGCGGTTGTCGTAGTTGCCGTTGGTGTCGCACTGCCAGAAGTCGAGCAGGACGTTGGCGAGCGGCTGGCAGGCGAGGCCGAAAACGAAACCGCTGACGACGAGCGGGGTGCCGGAGCCCGGCAAGGTGCTGCGCCGTGGCGAGTTGGGTTTGAAGTAGGGACCTTCTGTCTGCGGGATCGTCGGGTCATCGCCGTCCTCGCAGAAAGGCGTCGGCTCGAGCGGTCCGCCCTCAGCCCATACGGTGCGGGCCAGGGCAGGCGCCCCCGTCGCAAGCAGCGGCACCGGTGCGGCGATGAATGCTGCTTTGAGAAGGGTCTTGCGGGAGATTGCGGGAGTGGTTCCCTCTTCTTCCATGGGGTTCTCCTTGTCAGAGTTAGCCCCAAGGTCGCATCACGGACATACGCGGATAACCCTTCAGATCTCTATAACGTTCGCTTATGTCAATGTTCAAATCTGAACAACACTGCCATATGGCAAAACCTGCCGGAAAAGGAGCGCCCGCATGCCGTACCCGCTCGAACCCACCCCCGAGGACGCGCACGCCATGGGCCTGGCCGCGCTGGAGTTCGCGGAAGCCTACGTCGGCAAGCTCGCCGACCTGCCCGCCAGCGTCCTCGACGACGCCCACCAGCTAGCCGCCGACCTGCGCGAACCCGCCCCCGAACACGGCCGGCCCTTCCCTGAGCTCCTGGACACGGTCGCCAGAGGCGCCGCCTCCGGCGTGACCACCGCCGGTCCCGGCTACCTGGCCTACATCCCGGGCGGCGGCTTATACGCCTCCGTCCTGGCGACCTTCCTGGCCGCCGCCGCCAATAAATACGTCACCGTCTGGAGCATCGCACCCGCGTTCGCCCAGTTGGAGGCCACCGCGATCCGATGGCTCTGCGACCTGTTCGACTATCCGGCGACGGCCCGCGGCATCCTGACCTCGGGCGGCTCCCTGGCCAACTTCTCCGCCATCGCCACCGCCCGAGCCGCCCTGCTCCCCGAAAACTTCCTCTCCGGCACCATCTACGTAACCGCCCAAACCCACGCCTCATGCGCCAAGGCCGCAAAGCTCGCCGGATTCCCCCCGGCGAACACCCGCCCCGTACCCACCCTCGACACCCTCGCCATGAACCCCGCCGCGCTCGAGGCCATGATCGAAGAAGACCGCCGGGCAGGCAGACAGCCCTTCCTCGTGATCGGCACCGCCGGAACCACCAACACCGGCGCCATCGACCCCCTGCACGAGGTAGGACAGGTGGCCCGCCGCCACGCCCTCTGGTTCCACGTGGATGCGGCCTACGGCGGACCGTTCCAGCTCACCGAACGCGGCCGAGCCGCCTTCCACGGCATCGAGACCGCAGACTCGATCACGCTGGATCCGCACAAGGCCATGTTCCTGCCGTACGGCACCGGCGCCCTGCTCGTCCGCGACGGCACCCGGCTCCGTGCCGCCCACCACGTGGGCGCCGACTACCTCCAGGATCTCGACGCCGAAGAAGACATCCCCAATTTCACCGAATACTCCCCCGAACTCACCCGCCGCTGCCGGGGCCTGGGACTCTGGCTGCCCATCAAACTCCACGGCCTGTCCGCCTTCCGCAACGCGCTGGACGAAAAGCTGGATCTGGCCAGATTCGCCTACACCGAACTGGTCACCGCAGGCTTCGAAGCCCCCTGGGAACCACCCCTGAGCACAGTGGCCTTCCGCCTGCCGTCAACCGACTCGGCCAACCAGAACCTCCTGCGCCGGGTGAATGCCAGCGGCCGCGTATTCATCTCCAGCACGCTGATCAACGGACGGTTCTTCCTGCGCCTGTCCATCGTCAGCCACCGCACTCATCGCGACCGGGTGGAAGAAGCCCTCCGCATCATCGGCCACGCCTAACCACCAAACCCCGCTCATCTCTCAGACCCGCGTTCTGCCCAGCCCGCGATCGCGACCCGCCGGCGCCCCGGCGGATCGCCACCACCCGAGATCTCGCCCCTACAGATGCCCGTCGATCCGCTGCGGAACCCCCAGCGGATTCTCATCCCGCAACTCCAGCGGCAGCAGTTCCTCCGGCCAGTCCTGATAGGCGGTCGGAGCCAGCCAGCGGTCGATCGCGGTCGCCCCGACGGAGGTGTGGGCGGGGTTGGTCGACGCCGGCCAGGGCCCGGAGTGGTGCATGGCCCAGCAGACGGCGACCCCGGTGGGCCACCCGTTCCAGATGAGCCGCCCGGCCTTGCGCCGCAGCACGTCGGCGACCGGTACGGCTTCCTCGGGCGCGGTAGCGTGCACGGTCGCGGTGAGTGACCCTTCGAGCTGGTCGAGTACGGCCAGCAGCCCCGGCATGTCCCGATAGGTCACGACAATGGAGGCAGGCCCGAAACACTCCTCGGCGATCCTGGGCAACTTGTCGGCGAATCTTCCGATATCGGTGACGAAGACCTTGGGCGTCACCGCCCAGGCCCCCTCCCCCGCCTTCCCCTCGGCCAGCAGGGGCAGCTCGGCGAGCCGCTCCACCCCGCTCAGATACCCGTCCCGGATCCGCTCGCCCAGCATCGGCCCACCGGTCGTCTCCCTGACCGCCACCGCCAGCTGATCCAGCAGCCCGGGCTCGTCCGGCACGAACAGCAGCCCCGGATTCGTACAGAACTGCCCCACCCCCAGCGTCAGCGAGGCCGCGAACCCTCCGGCCACCGCCCCGGCGTCCGCCGACGGCAGCACCACGACCGGGTTGACGCTGCCCAGCTCACCGAAGAACGGGATGGGCGTCTCCCGTCCGTCGATCAGCGCCTGGATGGCCCGGCCTCCGGCGACCGATCCGGTGAACCCGGCCGCCACGACCTCCGCGTGCCGCACCAGCTCCGCGCCGGCCTCCAGCCCGTGCACCAGCCCCAGCAGGCCGGCGGACGGCAGCGCGCCGCGCACCACCTCGGCCACCCGCTCCGACGTAGCCGGATGCCCGGGATGCGCCTTGACGACGACCGGGCAACCCGCCGCGAGCGCCGAGGCGGTGTCACCACCGGCCACGGAGAACGCGAAGGGGAAGTTGCTCGCCGCGAAGACCGCCACGACGCCGGGCAACGGGTGTTTCATCCGCCGCACGTCGGGCCGGGGCGGAGTCAGCGACGGCTCCGCATGGTCGATGATCGCCTCCATATGCCCGCCGTCCCGGATGACCTGGGCGAACAGCCGGAACTGCCCCGCCGTACGCGCGACCTCGCCGCGCAGGCGCACCTCACCCAGCGCGGTCTCGCGGTCGGCGATCCGCCAGAGCTCGTCCACGTGCGCAGCCAGGGCGTCGGCCACCGCTTCGAGCACCTGCGCCCGCTCGCGCGCGGGGGTGGCGCGCCACCCGGGGGCAGCCGCGCCCGCCGCCTTCACGGCCGCGTCGACGCCGGCCGCGTCCGTCTCGGGCAGCGCCTCGCCCACGGCCGCGCCGGTTCTCGGGTCATGTCCATAGATCATCGAGCGACCTCCCAGTGCAATATCACACTTCACAATCTATCGCTTGACACTCCCTCGAGGCGATTCTTACAGTTGCGGCACCTGTCCACAAATCTGGCTCTTGTTCACATATATGGACGGCGGTTATATGATCATCCGGGAGATCCGTGTCACGCCTGTCGCCTTCCGAGACCCGCCGCTGCTGAACGCCGCCGGCGTCCACGAACCGTGGGCACTACGCACCATCGTCGAGGTGGTCACCGAGGACGGCCTGACCGGCCTCGGCGAAACCTACGGCGACCTGGGGCACCTCGAGAAGGTCCGCGAGTGCGCGCAAGCCCTCGTCGGCATGGACGTGCACCACACCAACCGGATCTACTCCCGGATCAGGTCACTCGTCGGCGACGTCGTCAGCGACCTCCATGGTCTGACCGGCATGTCCACCAAAGAGAAGAGCATCGACCGCGTCTACTCCCCCTTCGAAGTCGCCTTCCTCGACATCCGCGGCAAAGCGGCCGACGTCCCCGTCTGCGACCTGCTGGGGGGCCGCGTCCGGGACGCCGTGCCGTACAGCGCCTATCTCTTCTACAAGTGGGCCGCCCACCCGGGCGGCGAGCCCGACCGCTTCGGCGCCGCGCTCGACCCCGCGGGCCTGGTGGAGCAGGCGGCCCTGCTCATCAAGGAGTACGGCTTCCGCTCCATCAAACTCAAAGGCGGCGTCTTCCCCCCGGAACACGAGATAGCCGCGATCCGCGCACTGCACGAGGCGTTCCCCGGCGTCCCGCTCCGGCTGGACCCGAACACGGCCTGGAGCCCGGAAACCTCCGTGCGGGTGGCGGAGGAACTCGGCGACGTCCTGCAATACCTGGAAGACCCATGCCCCGAAATTCCCGGCATGGCGGAGACAGCCCAGAGCCTCAAGTCCCGAAATATCACCACAAAGCTCGCCACCAACATGTGCGTCGTCACCCCTGAACACCTCCCGCCGGCCATCGCCTCCAACGCCATCCAGGTCCTGCTGCTGGACCACCACTACTGGGGCGGACTGGCCCGCTCCGCCCAGGTGGCCGCCCTGTGCGGCACGTTCGGCCTGGACCTGTCCATGCACTCCAACTCGCACCTCGGCATCAGCCTCGCCGCCATGACCCACCTGGCCGCCGCCACGCCCAACCTCACCTACGCCTGCGACACCCACACCCCATGGCAGGACGGCCAGGACGTCGTCAGCCCCGGCGCCCTGCGCTTCGTCGACGGCGCCGTCCCCGTCCCCAGCGGCGCCGGGCTGGGCGTGGAACTCGACCGTGACGCGTTGGCCGTCATGCACGAGCAGTACCTGCGCTGCGGCATCACCTCCCGCGACGACACCGGCTACATACGCCGCTTCGAACCCGGCTTCACCGTCAAGCGAGCCGCCTGGTGACCTCCAGCCCCGTTTTCCCGCCTGAATCCCGGGAGACTCCGCCCCGAACTCTTCATCGCTCGTCCCGGAACGCCCGCCCGGTAGCCGCAACCACCCCAGCCAGCCGGAACGCCCGCGCCTTAGCCGCAACCACCCCAGCCAGCCGGAACACCTGCCCCCTAGCCGCAACCACCCCAGCCAAGAGAGCCACCCGGTGAACATCGCCTACCTCTACCCCTGGGACATCGTCGGCGACCCGGCGGCCCCCGACCGCATCGCGGCCCTCGGGGTCGACGCCGTGGCCCTGGCCGCCGCGTACCACTCCACCCGTGCCGCCACGCCGTACCACCCAGACCACCGCGTCCTTGAGGTGCCCCATTCGGCCCTCTACCTCCCGATCCGCCCAGAGGCATGGGGCACCCTGAAACCCGCCTCTCCCACCTGGACACCACCCGACGCGTACCTCCGGGCCCAGGACGCCCTGCGCGCCACCGGCCTCAAGGTCCTGGCCTGGACGGTCCTGACCCACAACTCCTACCTGGGCACATCCCACCCCGAGGTAACGGTCCGCAACGCCTTCGCCGACCCCTACACCCACGCCCTTTGCCCCGCCCACCCCGAGGTCCTGGACTACTGCGAACGCCTGGTCCGCGAAATCCTCACCGTCGCCCGCCCCGACGGCCTGATCCTCGAAGCCTGCGGCCCCCTGGGCTACGGCCACCAGAACATGCACGAAAAGACCGCCGGCGCCGACTGGAACGGCCCGCTGTCAGACCTTCTGTCCCTCTGCTTCTGTACGGCATGCGCCAACCGCTACCCGGATGGCACCCGGGAGCACATCCGTCACCTCATCGACACCGCATCCCCGGTCGCCTCGATGGAGGAGGCCCTGGGCGCCCGTACCCAGGTGATCAAGGATGTGCGCCTGTCACTCTCGGCAACTCTCCGCCAACGCCTGATCACCGTCTCCCGCACGGTCTCCCCCAAAATCCCGATCACCCTCCACGCCAACCCCGACCCCTGGGCCGCCGGCGCCTTCGCCGCCCTGCCCTACGGCGAACCCGGCGCGGACGTGCTGGTCGGCAACTGCTGGGGCACACCTCGCACCGATGCGGACCGCCTCACCACCCTGGCCACCATGGCCGCCTCGAGGCCCGGGGCTCCCAACCGCCCCAGCCACACCCAGCGCATAGGCGCCTACGTCCTCACCCTGCCACCCCGCCCGGCCGACGCTCAGGTCCTGGCCGACCAGATGGCCACCTACGCGAAGGCGGGTGCCACGGAGTTCCACCTGTACCACGCCGGCCTGGCCTCCCCCGCCCGCCTGACCGCCCTCCGCACAGCCCTCACCAGCCAGGCCCCGCCCCAGCGCTGACCTTTGCCCGGACCGGTATGAGCCAACACCCATCACATCCCCCTCCCCAGCCCCGCGACCACGAACCCAGCCGACGACACGGCCGAACCGTTGAGGCGACCATCACAACCGAGCCCGCAGCGGCTGCGCCCAGCCGGCCCTTTCCCGGCACTTCGACCTGCCCAACCACGACGGAGCCCCCAGGACAGGAGCAGCTCCACGTTCGCGGCCCAGCCGAGCGTCAGCCGGACCACCACCGTGACCACGTGGGCGGTTCGCGCGCCAGCGGTTGGACGGCCTGACCGACGAGCCGCTGCCCCGGGGTGCCGGGTTCGATCTCAGACGCGCAGGTGCAGGAGGGGTGGTGCGCTGTGGCGGACACCTGGAGGAGGTGCCCGCCGGCTCGACCCGCTGGGTCCAAGCGGGAACCGGCCCACACAGTCGGCCTGTCACCCGCTAGCTTGCTGTTCACGCTCAAGTCCTCCCACGAACGTCCGCCACGACGGAAACTCAGCCTGCGAGGTTGCAGGTAGAAAAGCCGCCACATGGCGAGAGCCCGGCCACCGACACGCCAGGACCCTCACACCGCGCCAGGTCTTTCGATCCGATCGAGCATCGACTGCGCGGCTGCCACCAGCGTCGCGGAACCACACAGGCGGCAGCCCCCCCGTTCGGGGGGGGCAGCAGCCGCAAGC
>NZ_VRLV01000004.1:0-2297 GCF_009760925.1 Nonomuraea typhae | reverse complement strand
ATCCTTTCGTGATTCGCCTGCGGTGCTGACACATGCTTCGCTCACCGACACTGGCGGCTGCCGCCAGTGTCGGTGAGCGACGCTGCCGCAAGCGGCAATGGGCTAACGGGGTGGGGTCTGCTACTCCAACTCCTCCGGAAAGAGTGCCTGGCTCTCCTGATAGGGCGGACGTCCGGGACTGTCCCGGCCATCAGAATGCCTGGTATTGCCCGCCGAGAACTTATGAACATGGGTCTCAAGGAGCACGCCATCTCGCCCGGCGAATGCGTTGGGCACCGGTCGTGCTCCACCTCATCCACCGCTCTGGGAGACGCCGTCATGACGTTCCACAGGACTGCTGGTGCGATCCTCTGCGCCACTGCGATCGCTGGTCTTCTGACCGCCGGCTCCAATGCCGCCTCCGCCTCCGCAAGCCACCGGACGTACTGCGGTCACGGAACCAGCGCCATCCACAGCCACAACGGGTATCTGTATCGCGCCAAATTCCGCTCTCACAGGTATCTAACGCCGAACATCCATGTCCACACGTACGCTGAGCAGCAGCACGCTGTTGCAGGCAACCCAGGATGGGTCACCACGGCGACCTACACCAGGACGTGCCCCTACTGACCCGCGCCCAAGGCGAGCGCTCCGGCGGGGTTGTCTCGAAGCTCGACCGCCACCCCGAGGCCGCCCCGGCCGTCATTCGGTCAGCGTGCCGGGCAAGTTCCGACCTTCACATACGCGATGTTCCATCGGTTCGGGTGATACATCACCATCCAGCCGATTTTGACTGTTTCGGCACGATATGTCGCCACGATATGGGGCCAGCCACCGTCTCATCCTCGAATTCGACCAAGACTCCGAAGCGAGGCGGTGACCGCGATGTGCAATCCGGCATGCACGACGGCGGCACGAAGGCTCATCGACCGACGCGACAAGCACCCGGCCAGACGAGCCTGCTGGGCTGTCGGAGTTCCGGCAGGAGTTCTCCACGTGCCTGAACACTCGGCGCGATGAGCAGTTCAAGCTGGCCGAGACGGCGTGGTGCACCGAAGGGCCAGCCAAGACACTGGTGGAGCCGACACTGGTGCCGGCGCAGTGGATGGCACCGGCACCGGCGCCAGAGCAGCAGGCAGAGCTACCACCGGCGCTACCACAGCGGCCAGAGCCAGCACCGACGCCGGCACAACGGCCAGAGCCGACACCAGCGCCGGCACAACGGCCAGAGCCAGCACCGACGCCAGCACGGCGACAGAGCCAGCACCGGCGTTGACAGAGCGGGTAGAGCCATCACCGATGCCGGAGCACCAGCGCGCGCACGGTGCCCTTTACGGCGGACTCAACCATGGCCAGCTCGAGGTTGGCCGCTTCCAACGTGCGCCAGCGACATCACCCCTGCTGCCGCGAGCTGCCGACGGCCGGATCGTGCTCGCGGCAGAGGTGTCCCGTCCCGCCGGCCCGACGCCGTCACCTGCTCCGACCGCTCCTTCTGCCAAACCTAGGCCCGCAGCGAGAAGACCAAGCATCAGATCATGCCCAGTTGGCCGTACACCAGCGTCGCCGCCCTGGAGGCCAGACGCACCTCCTGGACCACAACTGCCGGACACCATCCGGCTGGCGCGCGCGCTGACCTCACACAGGTCAGCGCCAGCCAACTGCGCCAGATCGTCAGCGCTTGATCGTCGAGCACCAGATCGTCAGTGTCAGTTCGTCAGCGCCAGGTCGTCGAGCACCAGATCGTCAGTGCCAGGTCGTCGAGCACCAGATCGTCAGTGCCAGGTCGTCGAGCACCAGATCGTCAGTGCCAGGTCGTCGAGCACCAGATCGTCAGTGCCAGGTCGTCGAGCACCTGATCGAAGCAGGCCGATTCCCCGACGGCGACCGCGACATCCTTATCGTCGTGGACGCCAGCCAAGACGTGCCCCGCCTGGCGTTCCTGCTGGCCGATCTGCTGCAACGCGCCACCATCTGCTCACTGAACACACTCAAGCCCTGGCCACTGAAAACACCCAAGCCCGGCCACTGAAACACTCAAGCCCTGGTCACTGAACGCACTCAAGCCCGCGCCGCAGGAGTGGATCAACGCGTGGAACGACCAGCCCCGGCCATCCCCTTGGCGGACCACGACCACCGACCAGATGATCGCCCGGCTCCGCCGCCACTGCCCACGCATCTCCAGACCAGCTCGCTAGTGTGATGCGCCAGAAATTCTGAGGGTAAGGAAGTAGCCTGTTGGCATGTCGCATCCGGGGCCTTCCGCTGTGGAAGTCACGCTGTCCGAGGACGAGCGTGCGGAACTGCTGAGCCGGGCGGCG
>NZ_VRLV01000039.1 GCF_009760925.1 Nonomuraea typhae | reverse complement strand
CTAGGGCGTGTCCCGTGATCTTTGTTGGCGGTTTGGTGTAGATCATCCGTGTGGATGATGAACGGCTGAAGCGTCATGATCTGACGGATGAGGAGTGGGCGCGGCTGGCGCCGCTGTTGCCGGCGCAGAACGTGCATGGTGCCAGGTGGAGCGATCACCGGACGGTGATTAACGGGGTGTTCTTCCGGACCCGAGCGAGCTGCGCCTGGCGGGACCTGCCGCCGTGTTACGGCAAGTGGAAGACGGTCTACAACCGGCATCGCCGCTGGTCACTGGACGGGACGTGGGAACAGATCCTGGACGGGCTGCGCGTCGGGTGCGACGAAGCAGAGGGCCAGGACTGGACGGTCAGCGCCGATTCCACGATCGTGCGGGCGCACCAACATGCGGCCGGGGCGCGTCGAGCCCCGGCCGTCGACATCACTCAAAAGGGGCCGGTAAAGATCACGAGCGGGTGACGAAAAGCGGTCGGGAAGCGCTCGGACGGTCCCGGGGCGGCCTGACAACGAAGATCCATCTGGTCGCCGACCGGCGGTGCCGTCCGATCGCCCGGCTCACCTCGCCTGGCCAGCACGCCGACTGCCCGAAGTTCCTCGCGCTGATGGAGTCCATCCGCATCCGCCGCCGCGGCGTGGGCCGCCCTCGCAAGAGGCCGGCCCGTGCCCTGGCCGACAAGGCCCATTCCTCCCGCGCCAACCGGCGCTACCTGCGGCGACGCGGCATTAAGGCCGTCATTCCGGTCAAGAAGGACCAGGCCGCCCACCGCGTCAACCACGGCTCCAAAGGCGGCCGGCCACCGGTCTTTGACCGCGATGCCTACAAGGAACGCAACACCGTCGAGCGCTGCGTCAACAAGCTGCGTCAGCACCGTGCCGTCGCTACCCGCTACGACCAGCGAGAACGCATCTACCAGGGCACCATCGACGTCGCTTCGATCCGCATCTGGCTCCGCCACCCCGTCACATGATCACGGGCTACTGTCTCGCTAGGGGAGGCGGGCCAGCAGGTGGGCGTCGAGGAAGCCCCGTTCGGAGGCCGGGTCGTGGAGCAGCCGGGCGAACGGGACGAGCCCGGCCCCGGCCAGCAACTCGGCGAACCGGTCCACCGGCCAGCTATAGGCGGGCGTCACCTTGTGGTCGAAGCGGACCGGCTCCGATCCGTCGGTCGCGAAGAACGAGACCAGGAGCATGCCCCCTGGCGCCAGGACACGCACCTGCTCGGCGAGCAGCGCGGGCAATTCCCCAGGAGGGGTGTGGATCATCGAGTAGTGGGCCAGCACCCCGCCGAGCGCGCCGTCCTCGACCGGCAGGGCCTCCATCCGCGCCTCGTCAAACTGCAGCGCCGGATGGGCCCGCCGGGCGTAGTCGACCATGCCCGGGGAGAGGTCGAGCCCGAAAGCGTCCAGCCCCAGGTCGTGCAGCATGGCCGTCAGATGTCCAGGCCCGCACCCGACGTCGGCTGCCCGCAGATTCCCCGTCTCGCGTACCAGCTCGGCGAAGGTACCGATCATGTTCCGCGAGAACGGCTGCGTCTCCAACCGATTAGCGAACATCGACGCATACAGCTCGACGACCCCTTCGTAGGCCGCCCTGGTCTGGTCCTGGTGCTCCATCATGGGAAGGGAAGCTAACACCCGCGCACGTCCGCAGCTCCTCCGAGCCCGTGCCGACCCCCGCACCTGAGACCGACCGTCCCGTCACATGATCACGGGACAGGCCCTAAGAGCTGTTCGGAGTTCGGATCATGTGGCTAGGGTGAGTAACTTCAACCACATGATCGAGCCTCGCAGATGGAGTCCGGCCTCGTAGCTTTCCGGGGCTTTGTCGTATCGGGTAGCCAGG
>NZ_VRLV01000037.1 GCF_009760925.1 Nonomuraea typhae | reverse complement strand
ATAGTGGAAGAGAGGGTGTGTTCTGATGAGTTACCCCGCCGGCCGCCACTTCCTGCAGATCCCCGGCCCGACCAACGTGCCCGACAGCGTGCTGCGGGCCATGTCGGCGCAGACGATCGATCACCGCGGGCCCGAGTTCGCCGCTCTGGGCCGGCAGGTGCTGGAGGCGGTCAAGCCCGTCTTCGGCACCAGCGGCCCGGTGGTCATCTATCCCGCCTCCGGTACCGGGGCGTGGGAGGCCGCTCTGGTCAACACGCTGTCGGCCGGTGATCGGGTGCTGTGTTTCGAGACCGGTCACTTCGCCGGCCTGTGGCAGGAGATGGCCGGCCGGCTCGGCCTGGCCGTGGACTTCGTGCCCGGCGACTGGCGCCACGGCGCCGACCCGGCGGTGGTCGCCGAACGGCTGGCCGCCGACACCGGCCATGCCATCAAGGCGGTGTGTGTGGTGCACAACGAGACCTCTACCGGGGTGACCTCCCGCATCCCGGATGTGCGGGCGGCGATCGATGCGGCCGCGCATCCGGCGCTGCTGCTGGTCGACACCATCTCCTCGCTCGGCTCGATCGACTACCGGCACGAGCAGTGGGGGGTGGATGTGACGGTGGCCGGTTCGCAGAAGGGGCTGATGCTGCCGCCGGGGCTGAGTTTCAACGCGGTCAGCGACAAGGCGCTGGCCGCCTACCGGACCGCCGATCTGCCGAAGTCGTTTTGGGATTGGGGGCCGATCCTGGCCGCCAACGAGCGCGGCTTCTTCCCCTACACCCCGGCCACCAACCTGCTCTACGGCCTGCGTGAAGCCCTGCGCCTGCTGCAGGCGGAAGGGCTGCAGCAGGTGTTCGAGCGCCACCGCCGCCATGCCGCCGCCACCCGCGCCGCCGTGCGCGGCTGGGGCCTGGAGGTGCTGTGCGCCGATGAGCGGGAGTATTCCGGGTCGCTGACCGCCGTGCTCATGCCCGAAACGCATGACGCGGACAAGGTGCGGGCGATCATCTTGGACCGGTTCAACATGTCGCTGGGCGCCGGGCTGGGCCGGCTGGCCGGGCGGGTCTTCCGCATCGGGCATCTGGGCGACTTCAACGACCTGTCTCTGGCCGGCACGCTGGCCGGGGTGCAGATGGGCCTGATGCTGGCCGGGGTGCCGATCGACGCGCGCGGGCTGAACGCCGCGCTCGAGCTGCTGCAGACGCCATGACCGCCACCCTGCCCGGCCCGCCCGGCACACCCGACAAGCCCGACCGGCCCGACAAGCCCGGCACGCCCGGCACATCCGACAAGCCCGGCCCGCCCGACAAGCCCGGCACGCCCGGCACATCCGACAAGCCCGGCCCGCCCGACAAGCCCGGCCCGCCCGACCGGCGCGGCCAGTCCGGCCAGTCCGGCCGGTCTGCGGCCGGCGCGGATGCGGGTGCGGGTGTGGATGTGGCTGGGCTGGAGCGTGCGCTGAAGGCCGCCGTTGAGGGTGAGGTGGCCTTCGACGACTACAGCCGGCATCTGTTCTCGCGTGATGCGAGCATGTATTCGATCATGCCGGTGGGGGTGGTGTTTCCCCGGCATGGCGCCGATGTGGCCGCGGCGGTGAAGGTCGCCGCGGGGTTCGGCGTGCCGGTGCTGGCGCGCGGGGCGGGTACCAGCCTGGCCGGTCAGACGGTCGGGCCGGGCCTGGTGCTGGACCTGTCCCGGCACATGAACCGCATCCTGGAGCTCGACCCGCACGCGCGCACGGCGCTGGTGGAGGCGGGGGTGGTGCAGGATCAGCTGAACCGGGCCGCGGCCGGGCACGGGCTGATGTTCGGGCCGGACACCTCTACCAGCAACCGGGCCACCATCGGCGGGATGATCGGCAACAACTCCGCCGGCAGCGGGTCGCTGACCTACGGCATGACGATCGATCACGTGCGCGCCTTGGATGTGGTGCTGGCCGATGGCAGTACGGCCCGGCTGGAGCCCGTCAGCGAGGCCGAACGGGCCCGGCGGGCGGCCCTGCCCACGCTGGAAGGCGCCCTGTATCGGGAGCTGCCCGGGCTGGTGGCCGAGAACGCGGAGGCGATCGCGACCGGGTTTCCGCCGTTTTGGCGGCGGGCGTGCGGCTACCGGCTGGACCGGCTGGCCGGCGAGGCC
>NZ_VRLV01000036.1 GCF_009760925.1 Nonomuraea typhae | reverse complement strand
GCATGTTCACCCAGCTGCCGAGCGTGGTCGGGTTCATGTCGAACTCCCGGGCCACCGAGGCCACGGTGCGCGGACCGTCCAGCACCATGCGGACGGCTTCCTCCTTGAACTCAGGCGAGAACTGCCTACGACGCCTCGTCACGTACCTACCTCTTCCAGACTCTCTGTCAGGTTATGTTCCTGACTGTCCGGAAACTTCAGGGCACCTCAAACCGATCCTTCGACATGCACTGCCGCAACGCCGGCGTCCCGCGCATCCGCGTCCACGACACCCGGCGAACCTGCGCCTCGCTATTGGCTGCCCTCGACGTCCACCCTCGAGTGGCGATGCGGATCCTCCGCCACTCCCAGATAGCGGTCACGATGAACGTCTACACCCAGGTCCCATCCCCCGAGACTCGCAAGGCCCTCAAGCGCCTGAACAAGCGACTGACCTCGTAGCTGTATTTCCCAGCTGTACAAGATCGAAAAAGGCCCTCCCGGATCTCCCGGGAGGGCCTTTGACCTGGGAGCCGCCTTGGGGATTCGAACCCCAGACCCCTTCATTACGAGTGAAGTGCTCTGGCCGACTGAGCTAAGGCGGCGTTGCCGTACAGCGTGATGCAGTCTACAGGAGCCCGGACACTTCTCGCTCCCGTCGATCAGCAGCGGGTGCCCGGGGGCGGGGTGGTCAGGGTGGTGAGGTAGCGGTTCACTTGGTTGTCGATGCAGGTGGAGCCGTTGCTGTACGCGGTGTGGCCGTCGCCTTCGTAGGTGAGGAGGGTGGCGGATTTGAGGTGGTCTGTGAGGGATTGTGACCAGCTGTATGGGGTGGCTGGGTCGCGGGTGGTACCGATGACGAGGAGGGGTGGGGTTCCGGGGGCTTTGGGGGTTGGTGGGGGGGTTTTTGGGGGTGGCCAGTAGGCGCAGGGGAGGGTGCTCCACATGATGTAGGGGCCGAAGTTGGGGGCCGATGTGGTGGATTCCGACGCCGCTTGGGAGAGCTTGTCGGGGGTGGGGTGGGGGGTGTCGGCGCAGGTGATGGCCAGGCCGGACTCGGTTTGGTTGGTGTAGGTGCCGTCCTCGTTGCGGCCTACCAGGTTGTCGGCCGAGGTCAGCAGCAGGGTGCCGTCGCCGGATTGAGCCTGGGTGAGGGATTCGGACAGGATCGGCCAGGTTGTGCGGTCGTACAGGGAGGCCAGGACGCCCAGAGTGGTGAGGGATTCCGGTACTGGGCGGGTTTGTTCGCTGGTTAGTGGGGTGGTGTCGGTCTTTTTCAGGAGGGTGTGCAGGGTTGATTGGGCGGATTCTTCGTTGGTGAAGGGGCAGGTGGTGGATCTGGGGCAGGTTTTGGCGTATTCGGCGTAGGCGGTTTCGAAGGCGATGGCCTGGTCGAGATTGAGGCGTTCACGGGAGAGTGTCGGGTCGATGGCGCCGTCCAGGACCATTGCGCGGACTCTGGCCGGGAACAAGTGGGCGTATGTGGCACCCAAGTAGGTTCCGTAGGACTTACCGAGATAGGTGAGTTTTTCCTCGCCCAGGGCGGCGCGGAGGAGGTCCATGTCTCGGGCGGCTTCGGTGGTGCTGACGTGCGGAAGTAGGGTTCCGGAGCGGCGTTGGCAGGCCCTCGCTAAGTCCTTTGAGGCCCTCTCCAGTTTGGCGCGTTCTGCTGGTGTGTCGGGGGTTGAGTCCATTGCGATGAAGGCGGCGAGTTCGGCGTCGGGTAGGCATTTGATGGGGGTTGATTGGCCTACGCCCCGGGGATCGAAGCCGACTATGTCGAAGCGGGATCGCAGGCTTTGGGGGAAGATCGCGGGGGCGGCACGGGTGTAGTCGATGCCCGATGTGCCGGGGCCGCCCGGGTTGATAAACAAGGAGCCGATTCGGTCGCCGGTTGCGGGGAGGCGGATGACGCTGATGGATATGCGATCGGCTGCCGGGTTTGCGTGGTCCAGGGGGACCTGCAGCCGGGTGCATTGGAAGCCGTCGCCGCAGTCCGACCAGGTCAGGCTCGGAGGCGGGATGGGTGCGCAGGCGGCGGACAGGAGTGTCAACGCGGCGAGGACGACTCGGCACCACACCAACGCCATGCTACGCCGCGCCACCCCACCGGCGGCTCGGCATCGGTCTCCCCTGGTTGACGTGCATCTTTTGGTACGGCCGGCGGCCCCTAAACGGCTGGGCCGTATCGGGCCAGGAAGAGATCCACGCCCGACGTGATCGCGACCTCGAGGTCGACCGGAGTGCCCACGTCGAACGTGCGCACCAACTGCGGGACGCCGATCGTGGCCGCGACCAGTTGCTGAACGGCGAGCACCGGGTCGGGTACGGCGAGCCGCCCGCGTTCGTGCAGGATCTCGAAGGCTTCGACCAGGGGCTCGTTGTTCATGCGGTAGCTGATGCGGTACCACGCCTGGCCGAGCTGCGGGAAACGGTCGATCTCGCCGATGACCAGGCGCCGCAGGGCCATGATGTCGGGGCGTAGGAGGATTTCCGCCCATTCGGTCATCAGGGCGATCAGGGCGGTGCGCAGGTCGTCCGCCTGGGCGATCGTGGATTTGCAGGACTCCAGCTGTGCGTACGTCCGTGGCAGGATGCCGCCGATGACGGCGAGAAACAGGCGTTCCTTGTTGCCGAAGTGCTTGTAGATCGTCGGCTTGGACACCCCCGCCCTGGAGGCGATGGCATCCACCGATGCGGCCGTATATCCCTCTTTGAGGAACTCGGTCGCGGCCGCGTCGACGATCGCTTCGCGCTTGCGCTGCGAGACGTTGAGCGCATCGGGAATGATCGGGATGCCGAACTCGTCAACGTCCACCGTTGGGCGTCCTCTGCCGCACCAGCGGGACGACCTCGGTGGCGAAACGCACGACCTGCTCCACGGACTGGCGCTCCGGCCAGAAGATGAACGTGGTGAAGGGCTGCTCGATGGCGAGTTTCGCCAGGAAGTCGGCCCATTGCTCAGGAGTGCCGCGGACCGGGTCGGCGCCCTCGGTGGGCAGAACGCCGGGGGTCGAGGTCACCGTGCCGACGATCTGTGCCATGCGCAGGACGTCGGCGGGGTCGCGGCCTTCGGCGCGGGCGGCCTCGTCGATGATGACGTTCGCCTCGGGCCAGGCTTCGTACGGGAGATAGGACGGGATCGGGGCGGCCCAGCCATCGGCCAGGCGGCCGGTGAAGCGCAGTGCCTTCGGGCCCTGGGCGCCTACCCAGATGTTGATCGGGTGAGCGGGGGGCGGGCCGGCGTGGGTGCCGTTGACCGTGTAATACGTACCGCTCAGCCGTACCGTGGGCTGATCTGGGCGCCACATGGTGCGCATGATCTCCATCGCCTCGCCCAGGGCGTCAAGGGCTTGGGCGGGCTTCAACTCCGGGACGCCCATGGTGGCGATCGCGCGCCAGTAGCCGCCGGCACCGATGCCGAGCTCGAAACGTCCGCCTGAGGCCAGGTCCAGGGTGGCGGCGGTGTTGGCCAGGACGGCTGGGGGGCGGAGGGGGAGGCTGGCCACGTCGGGGAAGAAGCGGATCCGGTCGGTGTGCTCCAGAAGGGTGCCGATCAGGGCGAAGGCGTCCACCTGGGACTGCGCGTAGGGGTGGTCTTGGATGCCCACCAGGTCCAGGCCGGTCTCCTCGGCTACCTTCACCAGTTCGCGGTGGCCGGGAATGTCGGGGGTGGGGACAAGGGAGAAACCAAACTCCATGATGACAACCTCCCGGTTGGGATCTTGATAATGAACTAAACCGTTCAGTGTTGCTCTTCAACTACACGGTTTAGTGCGGTGTTCCCGTTCGCCTCTGTAGGGATTAAACGGGCCGTAGGGTGATCAAGTACGGCTGGCGTTCCCCGAGGGGATGATGGTGAGCGATCCAATCAAGCGGGTGGAGTTCGACACCGACAGCTACATCCGTCGCTCCCAGACCGGCCCGTGCTTCATCTGTGCGATCGTCCACAGGGATCCAGGTCAGCCGGAGGAGATCGTCTACGACGACGGCACCCATATCGCGTTCCTCGCCCGGTTCGCGTCCCTGCCCGGGTATGTACTGGTGGCGCCCAAGGTCCATGTTGAGCATGTCGTGCGTGATCTCGACGAGGAACAGTTCGTGGCCGTGATGCGGGTGGTCCGCCGGGTGGCGCTCGCGTTGGAGGCTAGTGTGCCCTGCGAGCGGACGTACCTCTTGTCTCTGGGCAGTCAGCAAGGTAATGAGGTGCCCTGAAGTTTCCGGACAGTCAGGAACATAACCTGACAGATAGTCTGGAAGAGGTAGGTACGTGACGAGGCGTCGTAGGCAGTTCTCGCCGGAGTTCAAGGAGGAAGCCGTCCGCATGGTGCTGGACGGTCCGCGCACCGTGGCCTCGGTGGCCCGGGAGTTCGACATGAACCCGACCACGCTCGGCAGCTGGGTGAACATGCACAAGGCCATCCACC
>NZ_VRLV01000035.1:2028-4674 GCF_009760925.1 Nonomuraea typhae | reverse complement strand
CCCGCGTCGAGCAGGTCGCCGCCCGCGTGCAGCAGGCCGAAGAACTGCTGGCCGAGGCCGTCACCACCGGCCGGCTGCGGCTGCGCGCCGATTCGTGGCTGGCCGGCAAGAAGGTCGTCTACCACGGCCACTGCCACCAAAAGGCCGAAGTCGGCACCGCGGCCACCATGGCCATGCTGCGCCTGATCCCCGGCATCGACGTGGCCGAGCTGGACACCGGCTGCTGCGGCATGGCCGGCTCCTTCGGCTTCGAAGCCGAACACTACGAACTGTCCCAGCAGGTCGGCGCCGACCGGCTGTTTCCCGCGCTGGCCGCCGAACACCCCGACACCATCGTCGCCGCCACCGGGGTGTCGTGCCGCCAGCAGATCTTCCACGGCGCCCACCGCCAGGCCTGGCACCCCATCGAACTGCTGCGCGAGGCGGTGCAATCACCGTGAAGCTGATCCGCTACAGCCACCACCAGCTGACCCGCACCGGCATCCTCGACCCCGACAGCGGGGAGATCAGCCCGCAGCCCGGCCGCGCCCCGGTCGCCGACCTGGCCGAGGTGATGCTGCTGGCCCCGTGCGAGCCGCGGGTGATCGTCTGCGCCGGCCGCAACTACGGATCCTGGGGCAAACTCCGCAAACCCCGCCTATTCCTGAAAGCGGCCAACGCCGTCACCGGCCCCGGCACCCCCATCCGCCGCCCGCACGGCCTGCGCCGCCTGGAATACGAAGGCGAACTGGCCGTGGTCATCGGCCGCACCGCCAGCCAGATCAACCGCCGCCACTACCGCGACTACATCCTCGGCTACACCTGCGCCAACGACATCACCGCCGACGACTGGCGCACCGACGGCCAATGGGTACGCGCCAAAAGCGCCGACACCTTCTGCCCACTCGGCCCCTGGATCGAAACCGGCATCGACGACCCCGCCAAACTCCACCTGCGCACCCGCGTCAACGGCCACACCGTGCAAGACAGCCCCACCGCCGCCATGCTCTTCGGCGTCGACGAACTCCTCGCCTACATCACCCGCTGGATCACCCTGCACCCCGGCGACGTCCTGCTCACCGGCAGCCCCGACGGCGTCGGCCCACTCACCACCGGCGACCGGGTCGACATCGACATCGACGGCATCGGCGTACTCACCAACACCGTCCACTAGCACCCGTCCACTAGCACCCGTCCACGAGAAAGGCAGGGACAGATGCGCTACTCCGTCAACTGTTCCATCCTGTTCACCGACCTGCCCATCCTGCAACGCCCCGAAGCCGCCCGCAAAGCCGGCTTCGACGCCGTGGAATTCTGGTGGCCCTTCGACAACGCCGTCCCGACCGGCAGGGAAGTGGAGGCTTTCCTTCACGCTCTCGCCGATGCCGGCGTCCAGCTCAGCGGCCTGAACTTCTACGCCGGGAACATGCCGGGCGGCGAGCGCGGCCTGCTGTCCCAGGCGCCGCGGGCCCGCGAGTTCCGTGAGAACGTGGCGGTCGTCGCCGAGATCGGCCGCCGCACCGGCTGCCGCGCCTTCAACGCTCTGTACGGCAACCGCCTCGACGGCATCTCCGAGCAGGAGCAGGACGAACTGGCCGTCGAGCAGCTCCGTCTGGCGGCCGCCTCGGTGGACGGCGTGATCCTGGTGGAACCACTCAGCGGCGCTCCGCGCTACCCGCTCACCACCGCCGCGGACGTCCTGCGGGTTCTCAACCGGGTCGGCCTGCCCCAGGTCAAGCTGCTGGCCGACTTGTACCACCTGGCCGTCAACGGTGACGACGTGCAGGCCGTTCTCAGCACGTGTTTCGGCCGGATCGGCCACGTCCAGATCGCCGACGCGCCCGGCAGAGGCGCGCCCGGCACCGGCGACCTGCCCCTGGCCGCCTGGCTGACCGAGCTCGACCTGGCCGGATACGACGGCTGGATCGGCTTGGAGTACCAAGACACCACCGAACAGCCCTTCGCCTGGTTGTCGCGCGAGCGCAAGGAGTCCCTCGCATGAGGATCACCGTCATCGGACTGGGCGTCATGGGCGCCCCCATGGCCGCCAACCTGCTCTGGGCCGGGCACACCGTCACCGGCGTCAACAACGACTGGGGGAAGGTCGAGCGCCTTATCGCGCAGGGCGGCCGTGGCGCGCACACCATCGAGAAGGGTGTGCGTGACGCGGACGTGGTCGTGACCATGCTGCCCGACACCCCCGACGTCGAGTTGGTCGCCGCGGAGGTCTTCGCCAACGCCCGCAGGCGTACGCTGT
This sequence comes from Nonomuraea typhae, assembly GCF_009760925.1. Taxonomy (GTDB): domain Bacteria; phylum Actinomycetota; class Actinomycetes; order Streptosporangiales; family Streptosporangiaceae; genus Nonomuraea; species Nonomuraea typhae. The sequence continues at coordinate 2,438 of NZ_VRLV01000035.1, read as the reverse complement.
GGATCGACACCAGCAGCATCCGCCCCGACGCCGCCGTCCGCCTGGCGGCCGAAGCCGCGAAGAAGGGTCTACGGGCCGTGGACGCGCCCGTCTCCGGCGGTGAGCAGGGCGCCCTCGACGCCACCCTGTCCATCATGGCCGGTGGCAAGGCGGCCGACGTCGAGGCGGCCCGCCCGATCCTGCAGGCGGTGGGTTCGACGGTGGTGCACGTCGGCCCGTCCGGCAGCGGGCAGACAGTCAAGGCCGCCAACCAGCTCATCGTCGCCGGCACCATCCAACTCGTCGCCGAAGCCATCGTCTTCCTCGAAGCCCACGGCGTGGACACCGACGCCGCCGTCAAGGTGCTGTCGGCGGGCCTGGCCGGCAACCGCATCCTCGACACCAAGGCCGACGCGATGGTCGAGCGCAAC
>NZ_VRLV01000035.1:0-2018 GCF_009760925.1 Nonomuraea typhae | reverse complement strand
CCATCCGCCGCCCGCACGGCCTGCGCCGCCTGGAATACGAAGGCGAACTGGCCGTGGTCATCGGCCGCACCGCCAGCCAGATCAACCGCCGCCACTACCGCGACTACATCCTCGGCTACATCACCCTGCACCCCGGCGACGTCCTGCTCACCGGCAGCCCCGACGGCGTCGGCCCACTCACCACCGGCGACCGGGTCGACATCGACATCGACGGCATCGGCGTGCTCACCAACACCGTCCACTAGCACCCGTCCGCTAGCACCCGTCCACGAGAAAGGCAGGGACAGATGCGCTACTCCGTCAACTGTTCCATCCTGTTCACCGACCTGCCCATCCTGCAACGCCCCGAAGCCGCCCGCAAAGCCGGCTTCGACGCCGTGGAATTCTGGTGGCCCTTCGACAACGCCGTCCCTTCCGATGCCGAGGTCGAGGCGTTCATCGAGGCCCTTCAGGAAGCCGGCGTCCAGCTCACCGGCCTCAACTTCGCCGCCGGCGACATGCCCGCCGGTGACCGTGGCCTGCTGTCGCATCCGAACCGGGTGACCGAGTTCCGCGACAACATCCTGGTCGTCGCCGACATCGGCCGCCGCACCGGCTGCCGCGCCTTCAACGCCCTCTACGGCAACCGCCTCGGCGCCGCGTCGGAGGAGCTCCAGGACGCGACCGCCCTGGCCAACCTGGCGCTGGCCGCGGAAACCGTGGACGGCGTCGTCCTGGTGGAACCGCTCAGCGGATCCCCCGCCTATCCGCTCAAGACCGCCGCCGAAGCGCTGGCCGTCGTGGCCCAGGTGCCGGGGCTGAAGCTGCTGGCCGACCTCTACCACCTGGCCGTCAACGGCGAGGACGTGGACGCGCTCCTGCGAGGAGGGCTCGACCGGATCGGCCACGTCCAGATCGCCGACGCGCCCGGCAGAGGCGCGCCCGGCACCGGCGACCTGCCCCTGGCCGCCTGGCTGACCGAGCTCGACCAGGCCGGATACGACGGCTGGATCGGCCTGGAATACAAGGCCAACCCGGGCGAGGACCCCTTCGCCTGGCTCACCTCCGACCCTAAGGAACTGCCGTGACCAACGTGACCGTCATCGGACTGGGCATCATGGGCGCCCCCATGGCCGCCAACCTGATCAAGGCCGGATACTCCGTCACCGGCGTCAACAAGGAATGGGAGAAGGTCGAGCATCTCATCGAGCTGGGCGGCCAGGGCGCGCACACCATCGCGGACGGTGTCCGCGACGCGGACGTGATCGTGACCATGTTGCCCGACACCCCCGACGTCGAGCTGGTCTCCGCCGACATCGTGGAGCACGCGCGCAAGGGGTCCCTGTGGATCGACGCCAGCAGCATCAGGCCGGATGCCGCCGCACGCCTGGCCGGGCGGGCCGCCGAGGCGGGGTTGCGTGCGGTGGACGCGCCCGTCTCCGGTGGTGAGCAGGGGGCGATCGACGCCACCCTGTCCATCATGGTCGGCGGGAACGAGGCCGACGTCGAGGCGGCCCGCCCGATCCTGGAGGCGGTGGGTTCGACGGTGGTGCACGTCGGCCCGTCCGGCAGCGGGCAGACGGTCAAGGCCGCCAACCAGCTCATCGTCGCCGGCACCATTCAACTGGTCGCCGAGGCGATCGTCTTCCTGGAGGCGCACGGCGTGGACACCGACGCCGCGGTCAAGGTGCTGTCGGCCGGGCTGGCGGGCAACCGCATCCTGGAGCGCAAGGCAGAGGGCATGCTGGGCCGTAGTTTCAAGCCGGGCTTCCGCATCGACCTGCACCACAAGGACATGGGCATCGTCACCGCCGCCGCCCGCGAAGCCGGCGTCGCCCTGCCCGTCGGCGCCATCCTCGCCCAGCTCATGGCCAGCGCCCGCCTGCAAGGCCACGGCCAGCTCGACCACACCGCCCTGCTCCTGCTCGTCGAGCAGCTGTCCGGCCGCGGCGAAAGGCAGACCCCGTGACCCGCATGCGAGCCGTCGACGCCGCCGCGCTCATCCTGGCCAAAGAGAAGGCCACCCAGACCTTCGGCGT
>NZ_VRLV01000034.1 GCF_009760925.1 Nonomuraea typhae | reverse complement strand
TGTCGATTCCCGTAGTCGTGTGCGCTGGCTTCGTGGGGTTTTCGGCTGAGTGCAGTGGACTTCGAGAAATCCTGATTCCTGTACCCGTGTGCACTAGTGTCGATCTTCGTTCGTACTCCTGTGCACTGGCGGTGAGGTCGGCGTGGTCGATGAGTCAGCGGGCGTTGTTGAGCGGGGTGTGCTGACGGCTTCTGCGGAGGACTGGGCGTTGGCGGTCCGTCGGGCCGAGGTGATCGGCCGGTTGGCGCGGGAGTCGCGCATCCCGGGGGCGGTTGCGGATGAGGCGGCCGCCGAGTTGGGGATTCGGCGTCGTCAGGTGTACGTCCTGGTGAAGCGGTGGCGGGCGGGTTCGGGGGTGGCGTCGGATCTGCTTGCGCGCCGGTCGAGCGGAGGGCGGGGGCGGGGGCGGTTGCCGGAGGAGGTCGAGGCGCTGCTGCTGGAGGTGATCCGGTCGCGGTATCTGACCAGGCAGCGCCGGACGGTGAGCGCGGTCTACAAGGAGGTCGTGCGGCAGTGCCGGATCCGGGGGCTGGCGGTGCCGTCGCGAGGGACGTTGGAGCGGCGGATCGGTCAGCTGGATCCGGTGGCGTCGGTGACGGCCCGGCAAGGCGCGGAGGCGGCCCGGGTGTTGCGGTCAGCGGGCGGTGAGCCGCCGGTGATCGAGGGGTTGCTGGAGCAGGTGCAGATCGACCACACGGTCGTGGATCTGGAGATCGTGGATGAGCGGCATCGGATGCCGATCGGCCGCCTGTACGTCACGGCCGCGATCGACGTCGCGTCGCGCTGCGTGGTGGGCCTGGTGGTGACGTTGGAGGCGCCGTCGGCATTGTCGGTAGGGCTGTGCCTGGCGCACATGGTCACCGACAAGCGGCCGTGGCTGGAACGGCTCGGGGTGAGCGGGGTCTGGCCGATGTCGGGTAAGCCGCGCGAGGTCTTCACCGACAACGCTACCGAGTTCAAGAGCGAGGCATTGCAGCGGGGCTGCGACCAGCACGGGATCAAGCAGTCCTACCGGCCGCTGGGGGCGCCGCATTTCGGCGGGATCATCGAGCGGCTCATCGGCACGATGATGAAGATGGTGCACGACCTGCCGGGCACCACGTTCTCCAACCCCGCCGAGCGCGGCGACTACGACAGCCAGGCGGCCGCGGTGCTGACGTTGGCGGAGCTGAACAAGTGGCTGGCGCTGGCGGTGATGGTCTACCACGGTGAGGTGCACGGCACGCTGAAGCAGACCCCGGCGGGGCGGTGGGAGCAGGGCGTCGCCGAGGCGGGGCGGCCGGCGACGGTCGCGAACGAGACGGCGTTCCTGGTCGACTTCCTGCCGGTGGAGCGCCGGGTGCTGGGACGGCAGGGCTTCACCCTCGATCACATCCAGTACTTCTGCGACGCGCTCAAGCCGTGGATCGCCCGCCGCGGGGACCTGGAGAAGTTCGTGTTGCGCCGCGACCCGCGCGACATCTCGCGGATCTGGGCGCTGGACCCGGACGGCACCTCATATCTGCAGGTGCCCTACCGGACGTTGTCTCGGCCGCCGATCAGCCTGTGGGAGCAGAAGGCGGCGGTCGCCCGGCTGCGGGAGCTGAGCCGGGACCAGGTGGATGAGAACGCGCTGTTCGCGATGGTGGCGCAGATGCGGCAGATCACCGAGGACGCCGCGGGAAAGACCCGCGCCTCGCGCAGGTCCCTCCGTGCCGTGGAGCGGCGGTCGGCGATCCCGGCCCGGCCGTCGCCAACGATCCCCGTGCCGCCGCCCGCTCACGATGACGGGACCGTGGCGACGGCGGTGCCGTTCGAGGTGATCGAGCAGTGGTGACGGTGGCGGAGGTCGCCGACCCCGAGGACCTGTCGCACCTGCACGAGATCGCCCGGCGGGTGGCCCGGCTGCCGGCGGCCGAGCGGCTGAGGTATGTGCGTGCGGACAGGTGGATCGGCTACACCCGCGCCTCTCACGCCTTGGCCGAGCTTGAGGAACTGTTCGCGTGGCCGGAGCGGCAGCGGATGCCGAACCTGCTGCTCATCGGGGCGACAAACAACGGCAAGTCGATGATCATCGAGAAGTTCCGACGATCCCACCCGGTCGTGTCCCATGCCGACCGGGAAGAGTTCCCGGTGCTGGTGGTGCAGATGCCGTCCGACCCGCAGGTCGCCCGCTTCTACACCGCGCTGCTGACCGCGCTGGGCGCTCCGCTGCGGCCGGGGATGAAGCTGCCGGTGCTGGAGCAGCTGGCGTTGCGGCTGCTCCGCGAGACGGGCGCCCGCATCCTGGTGATCGACGAACTCCACAACGTCCTGGCCGGGCGGGGCGAGGCGCGGCGGGAGTTCCTCAACCTGCTGCGGTTCCTGGGCAACGAGCTGAAGATCCCCTTGGTCGGAGTCGGTACCCGCGAGGCCTACCTGGCGATCCGGTCCGACGACCAGTTGGAGAACCGGTTCGCCCCGTTCGTGCTGCCGCGCTGGCAGGCCGATGAGGAAGCGTGCTCGCTGTTGGCCAGCTTCGCCGCCTCGTTCCCGCTGCGACGGCCGTCGCCGATCGCTACGGCCGACATGGCCGAGTACCTGCTGGCCCGGACCGAGGGCACGATCGGGGAGCTCGCCTCGCTGCTGACCGAGACCGCGATCGTGGCGATCGAGTCCGGCGAAGAGACCATCAACCAGCGGACTCTGCTCATGGCGGCCTACGCCGGGCCCACGGAACGCCGGCGCATGTTCGAGCGCGAACTCCTATGAGAGACGCTCCGGCCCGCCGGTGGCCGCTGCATCCGAAGCCCGGCGTCGGCGAGGCGCTGTCGTCCTGGCTGTCCCGGCTCGCCGCGCTCTACAGCCTCTCGGTCCTGCAGTTGCTGGAGAACAACGCCGGTCCGGCCTCAGCCCTGGCGCGCAGAGCGTTCGACGACGGTCTCGATTGGGATCCGCCCGCCGAGCTCTTGGACGCCCTGGCCGAACGGACCGGCACGACCGTGGGTGACCTGCGGCTGATGACCATCGCCGGTTGGGTGCCCTGGCTGGCCGACACCCTCGAGGTCGACAACGGCTCCGAGGCGTTCCACACCTACGCCCGGCAAGACTCGGTCCTGCTGCCGGAAGGCGAGGCCGGCATCAACGCCGTCGACCGGTGGCGGCCCTGGGTCCCGGTGAACCGCGGACGCCCGACCGTCGGCCGTATTTGCCCGGTCTGCACGACCGACCCCTCGCGCGGCACCCCACTGACGGCCACGCTCCCGCTCATGCTCAGCTGCCCCGAACACCGATGCCGCCTGGAGGACGGCAGCACGGTAGCTCTCGCCGCGACCCTGGACCAGCCGCTGCCGCATCGGGCGGCGCCCGAACACGTCCTCGCCCTGGACAGCCTCACCCATGAGGGCCTGGCCACCGGCACCGTCACGCTGCCCCGCCGGACCGTGCACGTCGGAGTATGGCTCCGGCTGCTGCGCACCCTGCTGGACGAGGTCAGCATCTCCACCTCCCGGGTCCGCCAGCACTCGACCACCGCGCTCGATCTGATCTGGAGCACCGCAGGACTGCCGTCCCGCGCGGGCCTGAACGTCTGGCGGCCCTACGAGAGGCTCGATTCCGAACGGCAGGAAGCCATGCTCGAAGCCGCCGCCTGTGCGCTGAACCTTGTCCAGACCGGGGCGATCGTCGCGCGAGGCACGCTCGGCCCGCTGCTGATCCCCATGCCCTACCAGCCTGCCTACGACGGGACCCGCACCCGACCGCTCGGCCTCCGGCGTTCACGGCTACCCGAGCACGACCCGGCCGACATGGAGACGGCACTCAAGGACGTCTTCGAAGCCGCGAAGACCGACCAGGCCACCGCACGCTGGATCTTGCAGTGCCTCACCTGGCGGCTCCGGACCACCGCGGCCTTCGACCGCGAACGCGACAGCCTGATCCTGATGTGTGGCATCCCGGCGGAATTCCTGCCCGAAGCACACGAATGGGATTTCGAGCGACCAGGCCCCTTCGGGATCATGTGACGGCGACGGACATGCTCGCGAGCGCCTGTTCCACTTCCAAGGAAGTGGAACAGGGCTCCCGACGTTCCGTCAGAAGGTGTGCGTCCTGGGTCGATCAACTCGCCGATCGTTCCGTAAGCCGTTCCACAAGAAGTGTTTCGGAAGGTCCATACAGAACCGACTTCCGGTACGGTCCGGCCATGCGAACCGACAACTCACACCCGGCCAGCGGGCTCACCCTGGGGTACGCGAGGGTCTCTACGACCAAGCAGAGCCTGGAACGCCAGCTCGACGCACTTGACGTCGCGGGCATCCCCGATGACCGGATCTACGTGGACAGGAAGAGCGGGGCCAGCGTCGACCGACCGGGTTTGTCCGAGCTGCTCGCCTATGCCCGCCCCGGGGACACCATCGTCGTGCACACCCTCGACCGGCTCGGCCGCAACCTGCGCGAAGTCCTCAACCTCGTCCACGACCTGAACGAGAAGCAGATCGGGGTGCGTTCGCTGGCCGATCCTCTGCCGATCAACACCGCCGACGAGGGCATGGCCCGCATCGCCTTCCTGCTGCTGGCCCTCTTCGCCGAGATGGAACGCACCTTCACCGCCGAACGCGCCGCTCACGCCCGCGCCGTCGCCGAAGCCGCGGGCCGCCGCATTGGCCGCCCCGTCGCCCACTCCTCTGACAAGATCGAGTATGCCCGGCTCCTCAAGCAGCAGGGCACCAGCCTCGGCCAGATCGCTGCCAAAACCGGCATCCCCAAGACGTCCCTGCATCGCTACCTGGCAATCCAGTAGGAGCGGAACTGATGCGCGATCTCCTGTACCTCTCCGAAAACAAGATGCGGGTCTTGAGCCCGCAGGTCCCGCAAAAGCTGTGGAAGAAGGCCGGCTTCGAAGCCGGGGTCAACGTCGGACTTGCTTCCTTCAAGACCACTCTCCCTGGTGACTCCCCCCAGCCATCGGCTGCCATGCTCGAACCGATCATCGAGATGATCGAGCAGGAGCGAAAGGTCAAGTGGTTCACGGACGAGGCCCTGCAGGCGGGGGACTGGATCCAGTTCGAGGACGAGTTCTTTTACGGTGACGCGGCGCCTGCTGGGCCGCAATTCTCCGACAAGACGGTGGTCACCGGCCTGGTGTACCTCTCTGCTCAGCGGTCCCCCGAGGGAACACCCTTCGTCCTGGTGGGCTCGTCCGTGAACGTCCTGGACCGCTGGCAACCGCCGGACTCCCATGTCACGACAGTGGGCACGTTCTACATGGAGGCTGTGCGCGCGTACGCGGCGCGTCTCGCCGAACTGCCGGACGAGGCCGCACGGAGCGAGTTCACCGGTCCGCCCAACAGCGGCCACCACCTGGCGCAAGCGCTCCACTACCTGACCCCTATCGTCGGATCGGTCAAAACGGATTCCGGCTGGGCGGCGGGGCCGGTGATGCTCAGGGGACACGCTCGGGTCCTGGCGGCGCCGAATGACGACATCTGGGGGCGTCCCGTCCTTGCCACTCCTCTCTATATCGAATACGCACCCGACGACGCCTGATCGATCGGCGTCTGCTCGACCATCCCGTTGCAGGCCAGCAGGAAGGGGAGTGTGACGCGCAGATGGGTAAGCATCGCATGCCGGTCCCTCCCCTTCTCCTCAACGCTCACGGCCAAGCATTGTCGGACCTGTCCGGACACCAACGCGACCTCGCCCACTACCGCGTGCAGGTGGCTTCAGTCATCCGCGCAGTCTGTTGCGCGACAAGAAACTGACAGTGGTTCCCCGTCAAGAAATTGTCAGTTGATCTTTGTCTGGTCTCGGCGCTGTACGAGGGTCCCGGCTGCGGCCTTCCCGTCCGGCAGCCCGCCACCGGCCGGCCTCGCCGCTTCTGCAGCTCAACCGCCTGCCGATTGCAGCGCCCATCGCGCATCCCTGGCGAGCACTCGTCAGAACGCCTCGAAGCCCACCGAGGAACGACCCTGTGCAGGGGAGTTCAGACATCAGTGCAGACGACTTCGGAAATCGACA
>NZ_VRLV01000033.1 GCF_009760925.1 Nonomuraea typhae | reverse complement strand
CGCTAAGGTGTCCACGAGGTCTCCGGGATTGGTTCTTCTTCGTCGTTGAACCCTTTACCGGAGACCTCGTTGCGTTACCGGTTACGACACGCCCTCATACACTTCGAAACACGTCCTAGTCTCAAACAGGCGGTAAAGAGACATCTGGTTCGATTGCTTGGGGCACAAATTGACGCCGGGGGAGCGAGGTCCTTGTTCAGGACACCAGCACTGGCCCTCGGGGTCGGTGAGGATCGCAACGCCCGATAAGGCTGTCTTATCTACTAACTCGCTCCGCGTTTCTCCGCGGGTTCAGCGTGAATGAAGGTCCTACGTACGTGTTGTGTTGTTGAGCGCCGGTGTTGCGCGACAAGTTAATGACAGTGACCTGCCGACAAGTTGTTGTCAGTCCTACGGGGTGAGGTCGATGCCTTGGGACTGGATCTCGATGAGCAGCGTCAGGCGGGCGGCGTCGTGGTCAACGAGGTGCCGGGCTTCCGCGCCGACAACATGCCGTACGGCGGCGTGAAGGACTCGGGCACCGGCCGCGAGGGCCCCGCTTCGCCCTCGAGGAACTCATGGTCACCCGCATGGCCATCATCCGCCCCTGACCTGGGGACGAGACGATTCCGTGATCACTGCCCGGCAGAATCCGACCGGTACACCCACCGATCGAAGGATCTCACCACCCATGAAACAGGCCGTTGCCGCACTTCTCGCCGGCGCTTTCCTTCTCGCGCCCGCGCCGACCGCTGCGGCGTCCTCCGACCCGGTCGCGGCGCTGAAGAGCCAGACCGCCGTCGGCAAGGGCGTGACCTTTACCGACGTCAGCTCCTTCATCGAGCTCTCCGGCACCACCAAGGTCATGAGCCGCCGGGGGACGCTGCAGTACGGCAAGACAGGCTTCGCCGCGACCGACGTCTCCATCAAGCCCCTGAGCGAGGAGAAGGCGACTTCCTCGCTCCTGGTGCCCGAGCGCGTCATCACCGTCGGCAAGAGCTCCTATCGCAAGGGTGGAGCCTTCGCCGGAGAGCTACCCAAGGGCAAGGTCTGGGTTAAGACCAGAAAACCGCTTCCGGCAGGGCTGGTCGGCTCGTTCGGCCAGCCGGTGAACGCCGCCGAGGTGTCGACGCTCAAGGCCCTCGTCTCCGTCGCCGAGCGGTCGGGCCGCATCTACACCGGTAGCATCACTTTCGCCCAGCTGCGGAAGGTCTCCCCGTGGGCGCGGGCCACCGTGTTCGGCGGGGCCAACGACGACCCCATCCGGTTCACCCTCACGCTCGGCGCCGGCGACCTGCCCGCGAAGCTGGTCACGACCTTCCAGACTCGGGGGCACTGGCTCCAGTACGGCGCCGAAGGCGACGAGATCAGCCACAACACCGTCTACAAGGGTTGGGGCAAGAAGTACACCATCGCCGCCCCTCCCGCGAGCCAGATCTACACGGGCAAGAAATAGCCCTCACCCCGCCGCCTTCGCGGGCGGCGGGGTGTTTCGCGGTCAGACCTCGTCGATGGTCATCGCGCCTTCGTTGGGGCGGCGGCTCAGGTCGATGCCGAGTTCCTCCGCGGCAAGGCCGATGAAAACTCGCCCGCGCCTGGATCAGCGGGATCGTGGTGCGGGACCTGGCCATCGACCGCGCCCACCGGCTGAGCGCCGAGCAGGGCCACGCCCTGCGCGAGCTGACCAATTCGCAGCGGAGCCCGGCCGCTCCCCGCGCTGGGGCCAAGCAGGCCAGCGGTGGCGACAACGCCTCACCCAGGCAAACCCGTCCAAGACCCTCAGAAAGATCCAGCCAGTCGAACCGGACCCCGCGCCAGACGCGGGCGGACAGCGAAGGCGTGAACCTCAGCCCGTACGACTGACAACAACTTGACGGAAGCCACTGTCATCAACTTGTCGCGACTCTTAATCCGGTTGTCAAGCGGCGAGGGTGAGGGGAGGTGTGGGTTGGTAGGTGCGGTTGTCGCGCAGAAGGGCCCACAGGACGTTGACGCGTCGGCGTGCGAGGGCGAGGACTGCTTGGATGTGGTGTTTGCCTTCGGCGCGTTTGCGGTCGTAGAAGCGTCGGGATTCCGGGCAGGACTGGATGCTGAGCAGCGCGGAGGTGTAGAAGACGCGTTGCAGGGGCCTGCTGTAGCGCTGGGGCCGGTGCAGGTTGCCGCTGATGCGGCCGGAGTCGCGGGGTTGCGGGGTGACGCCGGCGAAGCTGGCGAGCTGGTCGGCGGTAGCGAAACGGCTTGGTTTGCCGGTGGCGGCGATGAACTCGGCGCCGAGCAGGACGCCGATGCCGGGCATGCTGGTGATCACCTCGGCGGACGGATGGTGGTGAAATCGGTCCTCGATGAGCTGGTCGAGCTCTTTGAGCTGCTCGTTGAGGGTGATCACCCCCTGGGCGAGCTGGGCGGCCAGGAGCGCGGCCGTGCGCTCGGCGGGCAGGGCGGTGTGCTGGGACCGCGCTGCAGCGACGGCTTTGGCGGCCAGGGCTGCGGCGTTGCGGACCTTGCGGTCCTTCAGCCAGTCCGTGAGACCGTCGACACCGATCGCGCGCAGCGCGGCCGGGGTCTGGAAGCCGGTGAGCAAGGTCAGCGGGCCCTTGGTGGTGAGGTCGAGGGCACGCTGGAGGGCTGGGCAGATGGCCAGCAGCTGGTCATGCAGCCGGTTGACCGCCCGGGTGCGGTCGGCGGCCAGGTCTTTGCGGCGGGCGACCAGCATCCGCAGCTCGACCACCAGGTCGTCGTCGCCGTCCAGGACGGTCAGGTCCCGGCGCATCCGGGCCTGGTCGGCGATGATCAGGGCGTCCTTGGCGTCGGTCTTGCCCGCGCCGCGGTAGCCCTCGGCGGCCCGATTGACGATCATCCCGGGCAGGTAGACGACCTTCTGGCCATGATCGAGCAGCAGTGTCAGCAGCAGCACCGATTCGCTGCTGTGCAGGTCGATGGCCCAGACCACCTCCTCCGCCAGGCCCAGGACATCTCCGATCGCCGCCAGCAGCGCGGTCCCGTCGTTGGCGACCCGGCGGGAGAACACCCGCTCGCCGTCACCGTCGACCACCGCTACGTGATGATGCTCCCGACCGATGTCCGCACCGGCCCACACTCGCGTCAACTCAAGCCTCTCACCAGCAGAATCTGCCCTGTCCAGCCCGCAGACGACCTCGCCGCCAGGTCCCTACTCAGCGATCGGATCGCAGCTCTCAATCAGAGGCCGAGTCCGTCACGAAGGGGCGGGCGGCGAGTCGCGGGGAGCCACACGAACGGCAGACCACTGAAAGCCACACCCGCCCCTTCCGGGGCATCTGAACCCTACGAGCCCAGACGACTCAATGGTAGGGACCACTGACAACACTGTTGAGCGACAGGATTCTGAGTGGGCATCTTGGGAGCGCTTGTGGGCAGATACCCCTTTTGGGCGGTAGATAGTTCGCGGCGTTTGCGAAGAGTGCCCCGCTTCACCGGCCCGGGCGGAGTGCGCAGATGTCTATTTCGTGAGTCAGGTCGACCCCGATTCCGTCTGGCGTAGACATGTCCTGGAAACGCCATGTTTCAGAGGTTGCTGACCCTCGCGGTGGGTCCGACGTATCGGTCGAGTATGAACCCCCGACGCGCTTACCCGTCCGACATCTCCGACGCCCGCTGGGCCCTGATCGAACCCACCCTGACCGCCTGGCGTCAGGCCAGGCTCGACCGGCGACCCACCGGCGAGCCCGCACCCACCGACCTTCGCGACATCTTCAACGCGATCTTGTATCTGAACCGGACCGGCATCGCCTGGACCTACCTCCCCCACGACTTCCCTCCCCACGGCACCGTCTACTCCTACTACGCCGCCTGGCGTGACCAGGGCATCTTCGCCCAACTCAACTACAACCTCACCGGCCTGGCCCGCGCCAAAGACGGACGCAACCCCGAACCGACCGCCTCGATCATCGACACCCAGACCGTCAAGACCTCCACCAACCCACCCCTCGCCACGCAGGGAACGGACGCGGCCAAGAAGATCGTCGGGAGGAAGCGGAGCATCGCCACCGACGCCCTCGGACTACTCCTGGCCGTCACCGTCTGCGCGGCGTCCGTCTCGGAGAACCAGGCCGGCATCCGCGTCCTGGACCAAGCCAAAACCGATCACCCAACCATCACCCTGACCTGGGTCGATACCGGCTTCAAGACGCAGTTCGCCGACCACGCCGCACGCCTGGGCATCCACACCCGGGTCGTCCACCGCGATCCCAACGCCCGGGGATTCAGCATCGTTCAGCGACGCTGGGTGATCGAACGGACCCTCGGATGGCTCATGCTCCACCGACGCCTCGCCCGCGACTACGAAACCCTGCCCGCCAGCTCCGAAGCCATGATCCACATCGCGATGATCGACAACACCAGCAAACGCATTACCAACGAAACCACACCAACCTGGCGAGGGACGTACTAACCCAAACACGGGCAAACCAAACGCCCTCTGAGGCCACCCACACACGCGCCGGTAGCGGGCGGAAGCTACGGTCCTTGATCTGGCACCGCAGCTCGTCGAGGAATTGCCCGACGCCTTGCCGAACCTCGATGGACGCCGCCGTAGCCCCGTCCACTCCGGCCGTTCGGGCACCCTTGTTGCCTCGCACCCGATCCCACGCCACCAGCAGAAACGCAGGATCGGCAACGAGATTGAACAGGTCGTCGAACCGTTGATGAGGATCATCGTTAGCCCAACGGTGCAGCTTGGTCTGGATCTTCAGTACCCTTCGCTCCGCTTTATACAAGACGTGCTCGAGTTCGTCGGTATTCACCGGCGACATTTCCTCCTGATCTTCCAGTACTTCGGCTACCGACTTGCTGGCCCCCTTCGCCATGTGCGCGCCTTTCGCGCGCTCGGACTACTACGGGACCTCCGTCCCACCGCGCGGCCCTCAGTCGGCAACGGACCTGCCCACCACCGCACTGGATGTCCGGCGGGAGGGCGACCGCGGGCGGTTCCCACGTTCACTGCGCAATCGATCAGTCAGGGAGGCGCCCAGCTCTACTCCGGCAGCATCGCCACGCCTACGCCGCCGGCCTTCAACATGGCCTCCTCACCGCCAACTTAATACGGCTTCGGAGTTGGACCCCGACCGATGACCAGGGACCACGCACTGCACACCGGCCCATATCCACCAGATTTGAGCCGGCACCGCCATTACGGAGCTTCAACCACTGGTTCACTTGCGTTACACCTTCTGACCTTGCTCGACGAACCCGCGCCGTCTGGTACGCCCGGCACGTCCCGCCTTTGTCAGGGCCGCTTGCCACCCTCCCCGGCGTTCCCCGCGTCGGGCTGCCCTCAGCTTCGATCGGGCCGCTGCGACGGCCCAACGGAGAAGGTCTTCCACCTCCACTCGATTACGTAGCGCCTCGTGGCGCACTAAGTTCCGGCAGCAAATGGCCGGGAGCCTCTGGAGCTACGTGGCCAGATCATCATCCTGATAGCAAGGTTCAGGCCCCGCCTCGGCGGGGCCTGAGTTGTTGGTGCGGTGGGGCGCGGGTTGGCCGCGTAGGCGAGGGTCTCGCATGACTCCGATGATCAGGTTCTCGCGGGCGGCTTCGACGACTTCCTTGGTGACGGTGGTGAGCTGGTTGATCACCAGTATCTGAAGTGCACAGAGAGATGATGCGACACCTCATGCCGTCTCCCGGTCTCCTTCTTGGCGCCAGGGTGATCGCTTATGGGCCTGTCGCCAGGCTCAGCACGAACGGCACCGGGCCCGCCCTCGGGGTGAATGTCACGAAGCGGGTGTTCGTCCCATTCCCCCACGCAGCGGTGGGCCCCTGGAACTTGAGGTCGAGATTCACTCCCAGCACGAGGCCGCCGGCTGGCGAGGGCGACTCGCTGATCACCTGGGTTACCCGGCCTGAGGTGAGGACGAGCGCGTCAGCCTCGTTCGAGGCCCACTGGTCGGGGACGAGATACCTGCGGCTCGCGCGGATTTGGCCGTCCCGGCGCCAGCTGTCGAGGAACGCCTGCAGTTCCTCGACAGCCGCCGAACGCGAGACCCACCCGCTCTGCGTCGCCGTGGAGGGAGAAAGTGTCGCCGGGGGGGGAGGGCTGGGTGCCCGTTGCCGAGCAGGCGACGACGATACCGGCGAGCGCGATCAAGCGGCTCAGAGTACGGGCGGGAGAATCCATCACGATACCTTGATCATGTCCTTGAACTTGTCGTGATAGTAGGTGGTGCTGCCGGTGCCGTAGTCCCAGCGAGTGTGATAGCGATCCGCGTTGTGCGAGTCGATCAGCGTGCTTTGATCGCCGGCGTAGGCAACGGCGATCGTGACATGGTCGATTTCTCCGTTGGATTGCCAATCGTAGAAGATGACGTCTCCGCGGAGCATCGACGAGATGTTGTAGCTGCGTGTTGCCGAAGCAGAACCCTTCGCTCCGAGGGATGCGAAGTTGTAGCTCGATCCGAGGGGGTTGCCGATGAAGAATCGGTGTTGCGTGGGGGTGTATCGCCACGCCTCGGTCGTGGCCGCGCAGGTTGAGCGGTCACCTGGGTCCCAGGCGGCCTGGATGGGGAAGTCTGCCGCGTCCGGGTCCCAGAGCGCTTGGGAGACGAAGTTCGCACAGTCGCCTCCAGCTGGGTTGCAGTTGGGGTAGGTCCGGTTGTAGTGGTTCCAGTACTTGTCGGCATACGCTGCCGCCGCGCCGCGGTCGTAGAGCATCGACTCGGCGGTGGGGGTCGCTGATGCTTTGGCCGAGCGGACCGGGTCCGGAGCCGCAGTCGTGCTGGTGCCGTTGGTGGCGGGCCTGGTGGGGCTGCGTGGAGTTACGTGGTCGCTGGCCAGCCCTTGCTCGAACGGGTCGAGGTAGGCGTCGGAAAGGATTTTCCAGCCCTTGCCGGTCTGCATCAGGCGGAAGTGATGCTCTGCCGAGACGATGCTCGTCACCGTCTCGCCGGGAGCGAAGGCGCGGCCTTCGGAGCGCGCCTTGGCGATGTCTGCTTGCTTGCCGGGCGTCACGTCCGTAGCCGTGGCCGAGGAACTCCACAGCATGGTCGTCTCGACCTTCCCGGACAGGGACGCCAGGGAACCCGAGACGGTGAGTGTCTCCACGTTCAGTACCGACGACACCGAGGTGTAGGTGTCCTGGTGCGAAGCCGCCCAGGCGCGGAACCGATCTGCCTTGGCGAGTTCATATCCGACGGCGGCTTGGGACTTCGCCGCCTCCGATGCCGGACTTTCGCCCTGTTCCAGCCCGAAGGCGGGGAACGAGGTTACTCCGACGGGGCGGGTGAGAAGCAGGCCGTCCACTGCGTGCAGGTACGCCCGGACGGCGACGACCGCGGCTTGGTCGAGGACATGCTGCTCGTGCGTGTCGGCGCCGGCGGGTGCTGCGAGAACGACCGGCACCGCTAACGTCAACGATGCCGCGATAGATAACGCGACCTTTTTGAACGTCATGAAGTAGACGCCCTATCAGATCGAATGATCTGCCACGAGCGGGGCTGCTTGCCGGAAGTTACGCCTCGCTCGTGGTGATAGCCGTTTTCGTTTTCTTGGTTTCACCCACTTTCTCTCCGAGGTGCGGCGGCGTGCGGCTATTCGCCAGCCAAGCTTCTGCAGGGCTCCCCATGGCCTCAGAACACTAGACCGTGCGGGGAGGATGGATACCCGCGGGGGAGGCGGGAGCTGTGCGCAATCATAAGTAAAGTTGATTCGACTGAGGCAGTCAAGAGATGTTCTCGATGTCACAATTCTTGGCGACTCGGAAACGAGCATGCTAACTGGTATTAGCACTTGCCTAATTGTGT
This sequence comes from Nonomuraea typhae, assembly GCF_009760925.1. Taxonomy (GTDB): domain Bacteria; phylum Actinomycetota; class Actinomycetes; order Streptosporangiales; family Streptosporangiaceae; genus Nonomuraea; species Nonomuraea typhae. The sequence goes on along the minus strand of NZ_VRLV01000033.1, from coordinate 510 downwards.
CACCGCAGCTCGGTGCGCTGGATGGCCGATTGATTGCAGCAGCTTCGTGAAATAGGGTCGGATTATATTATGATTTTAGTGATGACCACATCTGGGCCTAATTGGGTCAACTTCGGCGGTCGGCTGCCAATTATATAACGAGTCGAGTCGGGCTCGTATTTATGCTGCAGCGGCTGAGAACTAAGTCCCGCTGATCCACTAATGCGCAGATTGCAGGCGTACACCCTGCGTGCGTCGGCGTCTTTCAATCGTCTCACGTTGGACTTTGCAGCAGTGAGCCGTTGTGCGGGAGCGCCCAGGTTGCAGCCGCCTCCCGGATTAAACGATGGGACGAGTTGTACGTGCCCAATTCGAACGCGAATACCGGCAGATGCCGACTTGGACCGACCGCCTAGGACGTGTTTCGAAGTGTATGAGGGCGTGTCGTAACCGGTAACGCAACGAGGTCTCCGGTAAAGGGTTCAACGACGAAGAAGAACCAATCCCGGAGACCTCGTGGACACCTTAGCG
>NZ_VRLV01000032.1 GCF_009760925.1 Nonomuraea typhae | reverse complement strand
GTCGACGCTGCCGCTCATCCAGATGCGGCAAGATCGCCTCGAACTTCGCCGCCAGCATCTCCACAGTCTCTGCCAGTATGCCCATACCACACCATCGAACCGGAATCCGGGATGCTACGAGTTATTTCTCGGCGAGTCCTTAGCTCCGGCTCGTCACCGTTCCAAGGTCATTCTGATGATGTTCCCGGGTTCGTCGAGCCACAGGTGTTGCCCGGCCGGCTCAACGGTCATGCCGAGCCGGGCGGCACCGGGGCGGGTTCGGCGAGCCAGTTCCGGTAGGCGGCAGCCAGGTCGTTCCACAGATCGGCGGGGCCCCCGCTGCGAACTCTGGCCCCTGTACCGCTTCAAAACTCATCGCGTGGTGCTTGATCTGCGGCTTTGACCTCCAGAGGCCCTACGGGCAAGATCACAGTTCGTGCCGGTTCGTCTGCTGTATCTCATGCGTCCAAGGATGTCGAGATCATGTTGCTTCGACACGAAGTTGCGGTGTTGAAGCGTCAGGTAGTCCGGCCGAGGCCTGACTGGGCCGATAAGGCGTTGGCCCGCTTCCTGCCGTCGGTGCTGCGCGCTCATCGGCTGGTCACCTCGGGAACCCTCTTGGCCTGGCATCGCCGTTCGGTCAAACGCTCGTGGACCTTCCCACGCTGCGTCGGCCGTCCTGGGACAAACGAGGAGGTCCGGGACCTGGTCCTCTGGCTGGCACGGGAGAACCCGGGGTTGGGGATACCGGCGGGTCCATGGTGAACTGGTGCGGCTCGGTTTGCGGGTCAGCGCGGCGACCGTGCGGCGGATCCTGCGTTCACGCCGGCACGGTCCGTCGCCACGAAACTTCGACACCTCTTGGCTAACGTTTCTACGGCTGCAGGCGCAGGGACTGCTCGCCTGTGACTTCTTCCACGTCGACACCATCTTCCTGAAGCGCCTGTATGTGTTGTTCGTGATAGAGGTGGAAACACGACGCGTGTACATCCTGGGCGTTACCGCTCACCCGGCAGGTGCCTGGACGGCTCAGCAGGCGAGAAATCTGTTCATGGATCTCGGCCGCCGGGTCAGGTCATTTCGGTTCTTCATCCGTGACCGGGACGCCAAGTACACCGCCGCCTTCGACGAGATCTTCACCAACCTGGGCGTCACGGTGATGAAGACACCGCTACGAGCGCCCCGAGCCGACTGCTACGCCGCACGCTGGGTCCGAACCGTACAAGCCGAATGCACCGACCGCATGCTGATCTACGACGAACGCCATCTGCGATTGGTTCTGAACGAGTACGCCGAGCACTACAACAACCATCGCCCGCACCAGTCCGTCAACAACGCCCACCTGATCAAGACGAGCACGTCGTGGTACCGCTGGAAGGCCGGATTCAGCGCTGAGAGGTGCTCAGCGGGGCCATCAACGAGTACCACCCAGCCGCCTGACCAATCCGAAGAAGCGCCAGCTCAGACCACGTGCACGAGTCTCGAAGCAGTACAGGCTCGGCGCGTTCGTGTCAGGCACCTGGAAGCGACTAAGCAGCCATGAAGCCGCGTCGGTACCGGGACAGTGCTGGCTGAACCCCGCCGACCGCCGATGGTCCATCGGGCGGCGGCCCAGCCCAGGACTTCAACTCACCATGGGTATTGACAGATCGGGTTGGTGGTTTCTTATAGTTCTGCTTGCAGGTTTCCTCCTGCGGAAGTCAGAGGAAAGAGGCAGAGGAAGTACGGGCTACCAATCGCCCGAGGTCTTCGGAGGTGACGATGATGCTGCTGACGTCGATCGACCCGTTCGTCCAGGAGTTCGAGCGCCAGTTCGACCGCCTGACGCGCCAGGCCGCCGCTCAGGGAGGCGGCGCGGTCATGCCGATGGACGGAGTCCGCCGCGCCGACGACGTGGTGCTGCGCTTCGATCTGCCCGGTATCGACCCCGACTCCATCGAGGTGACCGTCGATCGCGGGGTGTTGTCGGTGACCGCCCGCCGCGAGGAGGAGTACGGCGAAGAGGAGCGGCCGTTCGTCCGCGAACGGGTGATGGGCGCCTTCACCCGCCGCGTCTACCTGTCGGAGCATCTGGACGCAGACCGGATCGAGGCCGGCTACGCCAACGGCGTGCTGGTGGTGCGCATCCCCGTGCTGGAGCGCGCCAAGCCGCGCAAGGTGTCCATCCAGCAGGGCGGAGACACCCACAAGGCGATCAAGGGCTGACGTCTCGTTGCAGAGTCCTCTCAGCGGTTGCCGGAGGCCCCATGCCGACGCGACCCTCACCCCGGGCACGGCACGCAGGGACCCGGGGTGGGGGCGCGCACCAGCCGACCCCGCGATTCGGGCGAAGGGAACCCTGATGAGTCTGCCCATCGACGACGAGCACGCAGCCCTGTTCACCGTCGGCCAGGTCGCCTCGATGCTTGACGTGCAGATGGCGTTCCTGCGCCGCATCGACGAACACCGCCTGGTCTCCCCGCAGCGCTCGGCCGGGGGGCAACGCCGCTACAGCCGGCACGAGATCGACCGCATCCAGCAGGTGGTCAGCATGAAAGACGAGGGCATGACTCTGCCCGCCATCGCCCGCATCCTCCACCTGCAGCACCAACTCGCCCAGACCATCCGCGAACGCGACGAACTGGCCCGTCGCCTGGCTGCCATGCAGACCCAGTGGTCAGAGGCAGACGGGCGGTGATCGCCCGTGCCGCGCTTCGGCCAGGTGTCGGGATGAGGTGATTTCCCGACACCTCACCGAAACGGCTCCCCGCAGCCCGGAAAATCAGACTTCACTGCATGAAACGCCGCTCCGGACGGGTGTTTCCGAGCTCGAATTGACGACACCGTTTGCCGGCGGGGAAGTGGCCGGTATTGCGGTGCGGTGCGCCAGGCCGTGCAAGATGAGGGTCAGGCCGGCCTCGAACGCCGACTCGTGGTCTATCACAGGCATGTCCGCCGGTGGTTCTATGCCGTCGCCGGAGTCGGCGTCCGCCTGTTCCTCCAGGACGCTGCCGACCGTGAAACGGCCGGCGGCCAGCATCGCCATCTGGGCGTCCCGCTCAGGCACTCCGGAGGTGACCAGGAAGTCCATCTTGCGGCGGATCCGGTGGAGGTCGCCGGCGGGGGTGCTGCCTGCGTGGAGGCGTGCGCCGTCCCGGCGCATCAGCAGGGTGCGCCGGAAGCTTCGCATGTTGTCCAGGAACCAGTCGCGCCAGTCGTCGTCGGGCGTCGGCAGCGGGGCGGCCGCATGCGGTGCCATTGCCGCCTCCGCCATGGCGGCGAGGAGGTCCTTCTTGGTGCGGAAGTACCAGTAGAGGGAGGGCTGTTCGACGCCCAGCCGTTTCGCCAGCCGCCGCGTACTGACCGTGTCCAGCCCGACCTCGTCGAGCAGGTCGAGTGCTTCGGAGACGACGATCTCACGGTTCACCTTGGTCACGTTGACAAATCTATCACTGATAGATGACCCTGAGGAGAAATCATTCACTGATAGATTTTTGGGGTGATGGGCATGGCCAACGGATCGGGAGCGCACCCCCTGCGGGTCCTTGTTGCCGGCGGCGGGATAGCGGGCCAGGCGCTGGCTTTCTGGCTCACGCGGGGCGGCCACAGGGTGACCGTCGTCGAACGCTTTCCGGCGCTGCGGGCCACCGGGGCGCAGGTCGACCTCCGGGGGCAGGGCATCGAGGCCGTCGAGCGGATGGGGCTTCTGGACGCCGTCCGCGGCAAGCTGGTGGACGAGGCGGGTGTCGCCTTCGTCGACGCGCGCGGCAGAGCCAAGGCGACGATCATGGCCAACACCTCCGGCCGTGGCCGGCAGACTCTCACCTCCGAGTACGAGATCATGCGCGGTGACCTGGTACGCATCCTGCATGACGCGTCGAAGGACGACACCGAGTACGTCTTCGGCGTGAGCGTGGACGGCTTCGAACAGGACGAGCAGAAGGTCATCGCGCATTTCTCCGACGGGTCCTCCGGCGAGTTCGACCTCCTGGTCGGCGCGGACGGGCAGGGATCGCGCATACGGCAGGCGATCCTCCCTGCGGGCTGCGACCCGTACTGGCGGGTCGGCATCCACATGGCCTACTGGTTCGTGCCGCGCATCGCGTCCGACAGCAACATCCGGGACACCTACATGGTCCCGGGTGGCCGTCAGATCATGCGCCGCAGCCACAACCCGACCGAGACGCAGGTGTACTTCGTGATGCGGGAGGAGTCCGAGGATGCTTCGGCGAGCCACCGCGAACCCGTCGAGCGCCAGCGGGAGTTCTGGGCGAGCAGGTTCCGCGACGCGGGCTGGCAGACAGAGCGCTTCATCGACGGCATGCAGACGAGCCCCTTCTTCTACTCCCAGGAGATCGTCCAGGTCCGGATCGGCACCTGGTCCAAGGGCCGCGTGGTCCTGGCCGGCGACTCCGCCCACTGCGCTTCCCCTTACAGCGGCATGGGCGTCTCCGGCGGCCTGGTGGGCGCCTACGTCCTGGCCGGCGAGATCAACCGGCGCCCGGACGATCTGCCGACCGCGCTGGCGAACTACGACAGCGTGCTGCGGCCCTTCGTCGACGAGATCCAGGGCGAGGTGAATCCGCGCCTCCTGCGCCTGGGCTTGCCGATGACCCAGCGTGCGATCGACGTCTTCCAGGCCGCCACCGCACTGGCCTGCTTCCTGCACGTCCCTGATCTCGCCGCGCGCTTTTCGAAGGAGGACCGCGGCGGCAGCTGGCAGCTCCCCGAGAACCCGGCTCCGATCAGCGCCGTCTGAAAGCGACCGGACCTCGGGGGCCGATGGCCGTCGTGACCAAGGCTTGGCCTGTGGCGCTGCTGTGGTACAGGGTGGATCCGGCCAGGGCGGCGGCGAGCCAGGCGTCGAGCCGGTCGCCGTAACGGCCGGTGAGCATGGGCGAAGGCGGTGACGTGGGTGCTGAGCCGTTCTAGCTCACCGCTACTTGGGGCTGGGGCCCCACCTTCGGGAGCGGAGGGCCATGTACGCCAGAGTGATGATCTGCTCCGGGTCCTCGAGTTGGTCTTCCAGCCCGGTGCGTACGGCTGCGCGCGACGGGTTGGTCAGCGCCAGCGTGGCGTTGCGCCTGGGACGCGCCGAAGCCGGCCGACGTGACCGCCCTGGTGACCCGAGCGCGCGGCGCCGGTTAGGTGACGAAGGCGGTGTATCGGCCGTTGTAGCCGAGGAGGCTGGCGTGCGTGCCGGTCTCCACGACGCGGCCGTGGTCCAGTACGACGATCTGGTCGGCGTTCCGGACCGTGGACAGCCGGTGTGCGATGGTGATCGTGGTCCGGCCTTGGGTGAGCAGGTCGAACGCCTGCCGTACCGCTCGCTCGGTCGCGGTGTCCAGCGCGCTGGTGGCCTCGTCCAGGACGAGCACGCGCGGGTCGCGCAGCAGCGTGCGGGCGATCGCGATCCGCTGCCGCTCGCCGCCGGAGAAGCGGTGCCCGCGGGACCCGACCACGGTGTCGTAGCCGTCCGGTAGGCCGGTGATCAGATCGTGGATCTGGGCGGCGGTGGTGGCCGCCTCGATCTCGGCGTCGGTCGCCGACGGCCGTGCGGACCGGAGGTTGTCGCGTACGGTGCCGTGCAGCAGGTAGGTCTCCTGGCTGACCATGCCGACGGTCGCGGCGAGGTCGGCGAGCGTGAGGTCGCGCAGGTCGATGCCGTCGAGGGTGACCCGGCCGCCGGTGGGGTCGCGCAGCCGCGGTACGAGTGATGCCAGTGTGCTCTTGCCGGCACCGGTCTCGCCGACCACGGCCAGCGTCGTCCCAGCGGGTACGTCGATGGTGACGCCGGCGACCGCGGCCGGGCCGCCACCGGGGTAAGCGACGGTGACGTCCTCGAAGCGTAGCCTGCCGGTGACGGTGGCCGGGTCGATCCGTACGGGGTCGGCTGGGTCGTCGATCTCGACCGGTAGGTCCAAGTACTCGAAGACGCGTCCGAAAAGGGCCAGCGAGCTGCTCACCATGGCGCCGGTGTTCAGCAAGCCCATCATCGGCTGCAGCAGCGCCGACTGCAGGCCGGTGAACGCGACCACCGTGCCGATGGTGGTCGTTTCGGCGTAGCCGGCGCCGACGTAGATCATGGCCGGGATCGCGGAAAACAGGACGTTCAGCGCCACCATCCGCCACCGGCCGGTGAGCTGGGCGCGGAGCTCGAGGTCGACCAGGCGGGTGGAGATCTCGGTGAACCGGGCGACCTGGCCGGGCCCGGTGCCGAGCGTCTTGATCAGCTGGATGCCGTTGACCGAGAGGCTCTCCTCAACCGTGACGGTGAGATCTTCGTACTCGAGCTGCCGCTGGCTGAGTATTCTCCGGCGCAGCGCGGCGACCTGGCGGGTGACCAGCACCGCCGGTGTCGTCACTACGAGTGAGATGAGCATGAGCCGCCAGGACAACGCGGCCATCGCCACGGCAACGGCGACGGCCGTCGTGAGCTGCAACGCGGCCGAGGAGGCGGCCGAGATGATCACGTTCTGCAGCCCTCCGACATCGTTGGCGATCCGCGACTGCACCTCCCCGGCCCGGGTCCGGGTGAAGAACGCGAGCGACTGCCGCTGCAGGTGGGCGAACACCTCAGTCCGCAGCCGGTGCATGATCCGCAAGCCGACCCGGGAACTGATCCAGCCCTGCAACATGCTCAGGACGGCGACCAGCGCCGCCACCGCGACGAGACCGGCACCGAGCTGGTAGAGCAGAGCAAGGTCGCGCCGTGGCAACGCGGTGTCGATGACCGCCCGCACCAGGAACGGTGACACCGTCCCCACCACGGACGTGGCAAGGGTGACCGTCAGCATCAGGACCAGCGCCGGCCAGTGCGGCGCGAACAGCCCGCCCAGCCGGTGCAGCGGCACCCTGTGCTCGGGGTCGGCCGGCTCGGTCACCGAGCCCACCGCACGGGCAGCAGCAGGGATGGGATCTGCGGTGCCGCCAGCCGGAGGTAGAAGTAGCCGATCCCGGCCAGGCCGAGCATCAGGTTCGGGCTCTCCTCACTGTGGGTTCCGCACGGCCAGGTGCCGGTACTCGCGTTCCGCTCCAGCCCGTGGTCGGCGACGAGCGATGGGATATCGCGGCCGCCGGCGTCGGCGCCGAGGATCACGCCCGCCTGCTGGAAGGACTCCGCGTTGCCGGGGAGCCCGTGACAGAGCGAGTAGTCGGCGCCGCCACCTTCCAACAGCTGGCGCGTCACCCGCTCGGTGGTGGCGAGCGCCGTGGTCGCGTCCTGCCGCCACTGCGGCTCGCCGAGCTGCTCGTAGGCGTACAGGCGGGACAGCGCGATGCCCGGGGCTCCGGTGCACCACAGCGGGGTGTACACGCGGGCCCGGCCGGCGTCGGTGTGGCGCCGGAAGTCCGGCCAGTCGCCTTCTTCGACGCTCAGCCAGCGGTTCTCATAGCGCATCGCGTTACGGGCGGCCGTCGCGAACAGTTCCTCACCGGTCAGCCGGTACGCCTCGATCAGCGCGACGGCCACTCCCGCCGTGCCGTGCGAGAGTCCGGTGAGATCACGCTGAGCGGATATCCGGAATGAGTGCCAGGACCAGCCGGTGCGGGTCTTGCGGGCGGTTCGTAGCAGCCAGCCGGCGGCCGTTGCCGCCGCCTCGGCCAGCGCGTCCTCGCCGGTGTAGCGATGTCCCAGGACAAGCGCCAAGACGGTGCCGGCCATGCCCGACATGAGATCGAACTCCGGCCGGCCCGGCGACTCGACGTCCTGCCCGTCGACCGCCTCGACGAGCCGGCAGACCTCACGCAGCAGGCCGGTCCCGGCGTCGACGAACTCCGCGGCATCCAGCAGCAGCCCGGTGCGAAGCGCGGCCACCCCCATTCCGGACCAGCCGGTGTAGAAAGCCACGCGCATGTGGGGATCGAGGTCCTCGCGCCGGGAGAACGCATGCCGCATCGCCGCCAGCGCCGTCGGCCGGAACTCATCCTGACCAGTGATTGTGCACAGCTGAGCGAGGAACAATGCGACGCCGCTGCTGCCGGCGTACAGGTTCGGGCCGAGCGCTCGGTAGGTCAACGCGAGTCTCGCGCCGTTCCGGTTCCGCAGATCCAGCGGTTCGGCGCCGACCCAGTTGCAGCGGTCTCCCGACCAGATGGCTTCGGCCACCAGCCGGGCGCCGATTCCCACCGCCGCCGACAGCTGCCGGTCCGCGGTGTCGGCGGCGGGGCCGTAACCGGGCGCGGTCATGAGACGCCAACCAGGTCGGGACTCAGGTGCGCGGCGTCCAGATCGATGCGGGCTTCGGCAAAACGTTCTTCCACGGCGGCCAGTACGGTCGCGTCGTCGGCCCATCCCGATTCGTGCGACCGCACCAATGCCTCGGCGAGCAGCCGGCAGCGGTGCTCCCCGAAGCTTCTCCCTGTTCCCGGATCTTCGGCGAAACCCAGGCCAGGGGCCAGTTGGGCGGTGAACACCGGCGTACGCGGGGAGAGAAAGCCGGCGATCTCGGCGTGCAGGGCGAGCATCAGATCGGCCAGCGCGGGATAGTCGTCGCGGGGCAGATAGATGACTCCCGCGTCGCACCGGATGAAGGTGTTCGGGTCGTTCGGCACCTTGAGGTTGAACGCCGCCGCCGCGGAGTTGAGCAGCCGAGTCGCGGCCGCGACGAACGGGGCGGCCCCGTCCGGGCGCAAGTTCCAGTACAGGCGTACGGGCCGTCGGCTGTCCATCGGGCGGTCGCCGCAGGCCAGGTAGAAACCGGGGGAGACCCAGAAAAGCTCCTTGGGCAGCCGTAGTGCAGCCCACTCGCCGGCGGCCGGCACGTCGGCCGGTGTCGTCCGGGTCAGCTCGTCCGCCATGACGGTCAGTTCCAGCCCGTTCTTGACGACCATCACTCCGTACTCGTCGGTTCCCCGCACCTGCCAGCCGCCGTCCAGATGTCCCTGCCCGCAGTTCGCCGCCGACAACGCTGCCTCGAAATCGTGCCGGCTCGCTGACAGCCTGTTGACATGCCATCGCGTCCGCTCGGCTCGACCGTGTCGGTAGAAGTCGGCGTACAACCGGCTGGACAACTGGTCCACGAGATAGTCCCGGGTCGCGCGCGAGCTGAGCGTACGGGCGGCGCGGGCCGCCGGCCGCGCAGACATCACGCCGAACCACGAGTAGCACGCCGGCGGGTAGATGCGGGTGGCGGCAATGGCCTCGGCCACCAGCGCGCGGGTGTCACTCATCACTTCCCTCTCGCGGAGACAGGCCAAGCAGATGCCCGGCCGCTTCTTCGGGCCGGGCCAGCACGTTCTCGGCCAGTTGGGTGAGGCAGACCACCACCGTGGATACTCGGGACAGGGGCTTGGTCCGCTCGCACGCGGTCTGCAACAGCCGTGCGCCCGCGTAACGGACACTGCGGATCAGTGCCGCATCCGCCGTCGCGGCGTCCCACCCGCGGGCGCGCACGTAGGTCGCCCAGAACGCCCGCATCGCATTGTGCATGCGCCCCAGCGGGAAGCGAGCCTGGTCGAGGTAGTGGTCGGGTTGCTCGCTGCCGGTCAGCGGGAACGAGATCAGCCAGTGGTGCAGGTAGGAGGAGAAGATCGAACCGGTGTCCCAGCAGGCATCGCCGAGGTTGCCGAGCTCCCAGTCGACGAGCGCCAGCCGGGTATGCCGGCCGGAGGTACCGGCCGCGAGGACCACACAGTTCTCCAGCTTGAGGTCGTGGTGGATGAAGGCATCGGTCCGCCAGCCGGCGCGTAGCTCCGCGAGCGCCGCCCGCAGCTCCGGGGACGACTGCACGATCCGCACCAGCCCGATGCCCGCGTTGCTCATCTGGCGATAGAACGCCGTTCCCGGCCGGTCCAGCCGCAGCGCCCAGGGCAGGTAGCCGGGAAACTCCGACGGTCGTTCCCGCGCCGGGCCGGTGGCATGTTCGTGCAGATCGGCGAGTGCTGCCCCGAGCCGGGTACCGAGGGTGACCGGAAAACGCCGCGTACGGGTATGGTGGGTGAGGAGGTCCGATGCGTCCGGGAACAGTTCCAGGACGAGCACGCCGTGGTCTGCGTCGAACCCCAGGCAGCGTGGCACCGGCACCGAAGCTCCGCTGGAAGGATGTCGCCGGGGAAGCGAGTCGAGCAGCGCATATACCGCTGCCTCGTGTGCGGTCGTTCCCGGCCCGGTCCAGCCGGCGACCGGCTGGACCGGATCGGACCTACCCTGCTTGATGAACAGCCCGACCGCCGGGTCGGCACGCACAATGACGTTGCTGTGACGGCTGGACGCATCGACCATGCCGAGACCGCCGTCAACTACCGCGTCCGGGTGAACATGCTGCCGATCCAGCAGATAGCCGGTCAGCTCCGATAGGCCGAGGACCATGGGTTAGCAGCCGAAGGTATTGCTGCATACCTGGAGGTCGGTCGCGCAGCCGAAGTCGGTCGGAAGCGCGGTGGTGTGGCAACCGTCGGTCTCGATCCGGCAGGCCGGAACGTGCATGTTGTTTGTGCACGTGACGGCATCCGAAAAGGCCGCTTGTGGAAGATACGGCCGGCCGTGCTCGACGAACGGGGTGACGTCGGCCGATTGAAGGTGCCTGGCGACAATGCCGCCCTGCAGGAAAGACGCTTGTGGGTTCGAGGCGAACCCGTTACTGCCGAACTGACTACGCATGTCGCTCCTTCGATGACGGCGGCGATCGATTCACCGCCTCCTGTGCGTTGCCGTGCTCACTGGGGAAGGCCCTGCGCCTTACACAGTTAGGCGTTCCATCGCGTTCCATCGCGTTCCCTCGCGGTACCGGTGCCGCCGGGCACTCCTCCGTCGTCACATCGCCTGAAACCCGGACCGGACCTCAGCGGATGATAGGAAGACGGCCTTCGTGGGTGAGCAGACGCCGGCGGGGCGGACCGGCCGGCCGGAGATCGACGGCCTGCTGGACGCCGCCGAGCATCAGGCGCTGGCCGAATTGGTGGTGATCGGCCAGGCCGAGGACGTCGTGACCAGATCTCGCCATGCCAAACTCGCCGCCGAGCACACAGCACTGTATGCGCGGGCGCAAGAGACCGACGTCGAGATGCAGACCGCCTCTGACAGCGGCGACCCGGCCTGGATCGCCGCGGCGTCCACAGCCCAGGACCGCGCCTGGGCAGACTTTCGTCACCGCTCCCAGGGCCTCATCGCCGAAGCCCAGCAGCTGCTGGCCGCCCGTCTGGAGCACACCACCGCCGCGCTCGGCCAGACCGGCACCGCCTGGGCGGACGAGGCGAAAGCCCGCGACGCCCTGACCGGTTCCAGCCCCGACGGGCCGGAGCGCGTTCGGTGAGCGCATCCGCGCGGGCCTTCAGCGAGATGCCGGCAAGACTCCCTGCGTGCCTTGCGGTGCAATTTGCGCTCAGTCGCGTCTGCAAGCCCGCGCAAGTGGACGTCTAGCACCATGCAGTCCGCCACGTATAGAAACGCTCCTGGCAAGTACCGGAATGACCTCCAGGAGCACCAATGTTCGGCCTCATCATCAGCGTCACTGTCACCGTCATCGTCTTACTGGTGATGGGCTTCATCTTCCTTCCCGTCGTCAAGAACATGCAGGCGGGCAAACGCATCCTGCAGACCGGAGTGCCTGCCCAGGCCATGATCGAGCAACTTGGCGAGACCGGCATCACGGTCAACAACCAGCCCATGGTCGAGTTTGGCCTCCGTGTCCGGCACGCGGACGGCCGCGAGTACGGGGTCACCCACCGGCAGATCCTGCCGCGCCTGATGATGGGCATGGTCACCATCGGCGTCGTGGTCCCCGTCAAGGTGGACGTGGCCCAGCCGGAGAAGGTCGTCATTGACTGGTCGGCCGTGCGCCCCGCCCACTCGCCCGTTTGGCCGAAGGACTGATCACTCCTGCGACCGGAGCGCCCGCCGAGGCTCGGCCCGCACCGCGGGGAACGTGTCGCGGAGAACGACGAGGCGGTCGAGCGGGGTCTTCGGGCGGTCTACGAGGGCAGCGGGCTCAGGCTGCGCTGAGCGCTTGTCACAGGTCGCAGAGGTGGTCGCCCAGGTTGAGTTCGAGTGGACCTCGGGTCTGCAGGCCCTGCTCGAACAGGGCCTTCATCCTGGCCTGGGTGGCATCTGTCGCGACGAGGTCGCGGAAGCCGATCGCGTCGGCCCGTACGGCGTCGGCTGGGGGCAGGGTCAGTTCGTTGAGGATCCGCTTGGCGGTACGGACTCCTTGGGCGGGGAAGGCGGCGATCCGCCGGGCGAGCCTGGTCACGAAGGCGTCCAGTTCGGCGTCGGGCAGAGCGCGGTTGATCCAGCCGTAGCGGCGTCGAAGTCTTCAGAGCCGAGGATCACCTCCATCGCCCGCCCGCGCCCCAGTAGCCGGGCCAGGTGCTGCATGCCGCCCGCTCCGGGAGGCACGCCGGTGCCGACCTCGCTCTGGCCGAGGACGGCGTTGTCCAGAGCGGCGAAGCGCATGTCGCACGCCAGCGCCAGCTCGCTGCCCGCGCCGCGCGCACGCCCTCGTCGGTGGAAGCGAGGCGCACCAGCCGGGCAGGCTCGGCCACCACTCGTTCGGCCCGGCAGAGAACTGGATGCCCGCGTCGAAGTCGTACAGGGTCGCGCCGTACTGCGGCCAGCCAGTCCAGATCCGCAGGGAAGAGACCTTGTTCTTCATGTAGGCGGGCAGGTCCGTACGCTGCCCCAGCGTCCACTCGAAGCAGTCGCCCTGGTAGTTGTTGTCGGTGAACATCTGCCCCCAGCCCTCCTGCCCGTAGTGGGTGCAGTTGGGCGGTGGCCAGCAGGGCGGCCGCGGTGGCCGCGACGGCCAGCACGACGGTGATGCTCCCTGGCCCTCCCCGGGCCCCAACTGGGGCCGGGTGGCCGGTTCGACGCTGTGCTGGATGCGGCCGGACAACATGCGGGCATCCGGCAGCCCGAACGCGCCCGCCAGCTCAGCAGGCGTCATCGTGCGCGGCGGTTCGAGCAATGCCAGCGGGTTGCCGCGCGTCTCGGCGACGATCCGGTCGCGTACCTGATCGGCCAGGCCGCCGGCCCGTCCTGCAGCCCCAACGTGATGCGCAGCGCGTCGCGCTGCGAGCCGGGCAGGTGCTGGGCCTGCTCGATCAGCGACGCTCCGAGTAGTCGCTGCAGGCCGGCGCCCATGAGCTCCGACTCCGACTCCACGCCCGCCACCCGGGCGATGCGGAAGCGCGAGGCGCGGGCGGCGCCGTACTCCAGCAACGCACTCTTGCCCGCCCCACTCTCACCGCGCACGACCAGAACCGATCCGTGCCCGTCACGAGTGCGCCCCAGCAGCACGTAGATGGCCCCTGCTCGGCCTGACGGCCGAGCACCGGCGCTGACCGTTATTCCCGAAGTATGCGGGCAGCTCACGAGACCTGATAGGTCTCCAAGGTCATATCGTCGCCCCGGTAGACGCCTACGCTGATGAACACACCCCGCTGGACCCAGGCGAGACACGGAGCGCCGGCCTGTAGGCGGGTGGCGGCGCGGACCAGATGCTCGCCGTACGCGACGGTTCTCAAGCAGAGCTGCAGCAGGTCGCCCTGGTCGGTACGCAGCGTGCAGCGCGGATCACCTAAGACGGTGCCGTCGGGAAGCGTTTCCCGCCGGTCAGCGCTGCCCTCAGCCACCAGGTTGCCGTGGAGCTCCGGGCCGGTGAACCGGCCGCCGATCAGCGGCACGAGCAGACGCCCGCCGTACCCGAGATCGACAGGAGCGCCCAGCACGGCGGGCAGGCGCAACACCTGCGTGAGCGTGGGACCAGGCAATTCGTTGATCATGCCTTCAGCCTGACCCGGCAAGGTGCTCGTTCGCGCCCGGGGAACCCAGGGTGTTGCTGAGGCGCGTCGTCAGGGACTGCGTCGAGGTAACGGCAGAGGTCTGGCTGGCGCCAGCAGCGTCGCGTTTCATAAGCGGTGGCGCGATGGACAGCCGCCGCTGTCGATTCCCGTAGTCGTGTGCGCTGGCTTCGTGGGGTTTTCGGCTGAGTGCAGTGGACTTCGAGAAATCCTGATTCCTGTACCCGTGTGCACTAGTGTCGATCTTCGTTCGTACTCCTGTGCACT
>NZ_VRLV01000031.1 GCF_009760925.1 Nonomuraea typhae | reverse complement strand
CCGCGAAGAAGGCGGCTGCTTTTTTCAAGAACACCAGCTTCTCGCGCAGTTCGGCGTTCTCCCGCTCCAGCTCACGGATCCGCGCCCGTTCCGGACCCGACAGCGGCTGTTCGGGCTCGAGATGGATGGCCTTGTGCATGTTCACCCAGCTGCCGAGCGTGGTCGGGTTCATGTCGAACTCCCGGGCCACCGAGGCCACCGTGCGCGGACCGTCCAGCACCATGCGGACGGCCTCCTCCTTGAACTCCGGCGAGAACTGCCTACGACGCCTCGTCACGTACCTACCTCTTCCAGACTATCTGTCAGGTTATGTTCCTGACTGTCCGGAAACTTCAGGGCACCTCGCGTTGGCATTGCGCCAGCGCAGGTAGGCGTGCAGGGCCCGGGTCTGCACGGTGTGGTTGGGGTGGTTGGAGTTGGTGATGGTGAACTGCCTCAGGGATCCGAAGTGCGCCTCGATCGGGTTGGCTCAGGACGCGTAGGCCGGGGTGAAGCACTAGCTGTCCGGGGACACTTCCTGGGCACCGTCCCGTTGGCTAGGAGTCGGCACACCTGCACAGGACGGTCACCAGCGTGCCCACTACTTCGTCCACGTGTGAAATCTTCCCGGACCCGAGACACAGACGGCATGAGATGGCCGACGCGATCCACGCGTCATCCCACACCTTGTGCGCCCATGCCGGCGGCGGTTCCGGGGGCGGCTGACCCCCCCGCTCGGCCGGCTCGTTGCTGCCACCGACCCGGCCCAGGCCGCCACAGAACTGGCAGGCCAGAAAGAGGTCGCCGAGTTGTATGCCCTTGCGCCCCTCGCACTCTGGACACGTGATCGGATCCGTCATCTACGGCCGGTCCCACTGCATGTCACACACTCGACCCATTTGCGCGCCTGCCCTTTCTTACCGTTGAGTTCGATCCATTCCCCTCCGGCGCCCATGCAGGTGCCGCAGATCGGGGGCAGGTCGTCTTCATCCTTGGGCATGCCCGGACCGTAGCGCGGCGAACACCACTATGTCCGTCACCAATGAAGGCTGATAGACCTACCCCCTCGTGGACTAGGTCGATCGCCCCGCGACTGGCAGTCGGGTCACGACCACTCCCGCTAGGACAACCACCGCCGACGACTTCTCCTTCTCCCGCCTGGTACTGCACATCCTTGGCCCCATCGTGGCGGTGGCCATCGTCACCGCACTCCCGATCATCCTGGCCGCGTTCTCTCGCCTGGATCACAGCCGCCAGAGCGGGCTTACAGGCCGCACGTACAGCGCCAACGTGAGCCGGCTGACCGAACGCACCCGCGCGCTGATCGCCGCAGGCGAGCTGCCCGAGGCGCCCAGTGCACGCAAGATCCAGCGGGCGTTGCGCTGCGGCATGGACGACGCCCGCGCCCTGCGCGACACCGTCAACCCCGACACCGACATCGGGAGGTGACCCGCGTGCTGACCTTCGCCGTGATCGCCACCGCTGCGTGCATCGCCGTAGTGGTCGCCGCGCTGCTGTCGCACCGGCTCAACGCCGGCAGCGACTGCGACGAGATCCGGGCGTGCTTCGCCCGCTACCGCACCACCCACAGCACGCAGGGCGCGGCCTCATCCGCCAAGACAACGGCCGCGCCCCGAACCCCGCCCCCTTCCAGTGGAAACGAGGTCACCCCATCATGACCCACAGCCCGGACGAGTCGGACCCTGTGCCCGGCGACGTCCCCGTGACCAGCCTCAACGGCCACCAGGTGGCCACGCTCCCCGAGCCCGGCACCCACCAGCCCAACCCCCACGGCCCCATCCTCGAAGTGCTGCCGCCGGTGACGGCGCGCGCTGGCCCGCTGGGCCTACGTCGCCGGATTCCACGCCGTGCGCTCTCCCTGGTACCTGGCGCAAACCCTCTGGTGGGCGTGCCGCGCCTGGCCGGCCGTGAACTGCGCTGGTGGTGGGTGATCGACGCCTACCTCCTGGAGCAGCAGGCACTCGACGGCATCGGCATGCAACTCGGGCCGGCGAAGTCCAAGGCCGGCCGACGCACCATCGCCATCCCGGCCGTGATCATCCACGCGCTCGTCGACCATCTGGACAAGTACGTGAAGACGGAAGAGGACGCCTTCGTGTTCCTCGGCGCGAAGGGCGGATTCCTGCGCGGCAACAACTTCCGGCGCTCGGCGAAATGGGAGACCGCGCTGAAGGAGATGGGCCTGACGGGCCTGCACTTCCACGATCTACGGCACACCGGCAACACCCTCGCCGCCCAGTCCGGCGCGAGCCTGGCGGATCTGAAAGCGCGCATGGGCCACGACAGCGACCGAGCGGCGCTGATTTATCAGCACGCCACCCAGGACGCGGACAGAAAGATCGCGGATGCCCTCAGCGCACGCGTAAAGGCGGAGCGCAAGAAAGCGAAGAAGATCAAAAGGAGCTAATGGCCCATTAATGGCCCGAACACCCCGCCACAAGATCAGTGACGGGGCGTTTTGGCAGGTGGAGCCTAGGAGATTCGAACTCCTGACATCCTGCTTGCAAACGGGAGCCGGTCACGATGTAGAAACCTCATCACGCTGGTCAGACAGCAGATGCGGCTTGGCGAAGTACGCCCGCGTAAGCCAGCGTTGCTGTACCGGGCTGCTGTACACATCATCCCGGCCGGCGGTCCGCGCTGCTGCTGCTCGATGGCAAGGGGACCCGTACTGCAGGGCCGCCAGGCCCGAGGAACGGAAGCCCTGCGGCAGCCGATCGCCCCAGCCACGTACTACAACAACCGAAGTCAGCGATCGTAACGGTACCAACCTGCCCAAATCTCAGGAGCGACAAGCACCCGCTTTAGGAGAGCAAAGACTCTACCACTCGTTCGGGTGTATTGAGCTGCATAGATGTTCAAATGCTGTCGTGAGAAGTCAAGATCATCTCGCGCGTGTCCCGCTGGGCCTCATTGTCGATTGATCTCCACAAGACAGCCTGGCGACGGGCGCAAGCGAACCGCCTTCCTCATAGCCCTCTCCTCAGGTAATGCGATTGCTCCTCAGTTTAAGGGCAGTGCTCGGTGGGGCACATGGGTCACGAAGTCTGACTTGGTCGGAGGGCGTGGCTGAGCCCAATTCCACGCGCGGGCAACGTGATCGTGGCCGAGGTAAGGACCCACAGGGCGGACGGGCGTCGCCTCTGCATCCGATCGCTTGGGTTACCCTCCCCATGTGCTGGCTCGCACGTAAAGGCGCAGGCCCGGATCATCGGTGGGGCCTGGATCCAGGGTCGCCTCGTAGCCTTGCGGCACCAGGACCGCGGCAACGGCCTGGAGCATGGAGGTGATCACGCGCTGTTCATAGCGCACCATTTCGTGGTTGCTCTCTGGATCCTCGCCTTGGATGAACTGCAAGGCATCGTCCAGTTCGCCGTGGACACTCCACATGACCTGCACGGTCTCGATTCCGCGGGAGGCGACGATGAAGCCGCCTATCCCTTGTCTTGAGGTATGGAGGCCGGCGAGGGTCAGCAGCGTGGCGATGTCCTTGCTCAGCGCGGTATCGCGTGCACTGGTCACGAGACGACCGTAAGTGCGCCACGCAGGATGTCAACGGCCTAGTCGTTCACGGGCTGAGGATCCAGGGGACACTCGATAGCCCACACACATAATTGTGGCGCTTTGCCTCCCTCGGGCATACGGATGGTGAGATCATCGTGATCCACCTGGATCAGTGGGGGTGCCTTTGCCTGACAGCCGTCACAAGTACCTCTATGAGCGCCTTGGAGATCACGACTTTCAGCAGCTCATCGGGGCCCTACTTACGGAGCGTTTTCCGGACTTCGTGCCCTTGCCTCTGCGGCAAGCCGACGGTGGTCGCGACGGGATTCAGGTCGCACCCGAAGATCGCCTGATCTACCAGGTCAAGTGGTCTGCAACGGGAAGCGTGAAGGATCCCGTCTCATGGCTCGAAGCAACGATCACGGATGAAGCCAGGAATATCCGTCGGCTAGCGGCCGAAGGCACGACGAAGTACATCCTCGTGACCAATGTGCCAAGCACCGGCCGGGCTGAAACCGGAACCTTCGACAAGCTCAACAAAAGGCTTGTGAAGCACTCGAAGACATTTGGTCTTGACATAAGCGCGATGTGGCGCGAGGCGATCAACCCGATGGTGGATTCGGCGCCGAACGAGCTCAAGTGGGCGTACGCCGATATGCTGGCCGGTTGGGATCTTTTCCGCTACCTCATTAGCGAAGAAGCCGTCGCCAAGCGTGACTCGGGGCTACGTGCTCTTCTTCGCAAGGTCGCTGCTGCTCAGTGGGCTGAGGACGAGTGCATCAAGTTCAGTCAGGTGGAGCTCGACCGAGAGCGGGTGTCCGACCTGTTCGTAGACGTGCCAGCGGACAGAGTCCAAGTGCCGCTACGCATACAGGGATTCCCCTCCTCAGAGACCGATCACCTCGGGGGAGCTGCAGCCTACGTAACTAGCAAGACGCCGTATCCGTTCACCCTCGTGCGAGGTGCGCCAGGCCAGGGTAAGTCCACGTTGAGCCAGATTGTCTGTCAGGCATTCCGTGTGGCGTTCATGCCGAAGGAAACCTCTCAGCCCGGCCTACCAGAGATCAGAGAGCCTAGATTTCCGCTGCGGTTCGACCTCGCCGACTATGCGGCGTGGATACAGGGCTTCGACGTGTTCGATAAGTCCGACACCACCAAGGTCAAGAGAGGACGGCAAAAGCCTGCCTCGGAAGCAACCATCGAGTGCTTCCTGGCGGAGTTGATGTCACATGCCGGGGGGAGTAATTCGATAACCGCATCAGTCGTTCAGGATCTGCTCGACCGCGTGCCGAGCGTGGTCGTGCTAGATGGCTTGGACGAGGTCGCCAGCACATCAGCGCGTCGCCGCGTTGTGCGAGAGATCGACATGTTCTGCTCTCGGGGCAGGACATACGCAGTCGAGCCGAAGGTCATTGTTACCTCACGCCCTAACTCCGCAGGTCTCCCCGAGCCGAACACGGATATATTCGAGGTCATCTCCCTCAGCCCCATGGACCATGCCCTTCGAGATCAATACCTGCGCAGGTGGTGTGCTGTCCACAACGTTCGTGGCAATGACAGTCGGACGCTGCGTCGGAACTTCAACGAGAAGGTACGTGAACCGTACATCGGCGAACTCGTCGGCAACCCCATGCAGCTGACGATCCTGCTCTACCTTCTGCGTCAACACGGCGACGCGACCCCGAGTCAGCGTACGGAACTCTACGACGCGTACATGAACCTTCTCCTGGCACGGGAGGCCAACAAGCACCCCGAGTCGGTCCGGAGGTACCGCACCGAGCTAATGGAGATCATCCCGTTCATCGGCTGGTACATCCAGTCCAGGGCGGAGGAGGAAAGCCACAGCGGACGCATGGCCCGCGGTGAGGTCGAGGCTGCAATGAAACACTTCCAGCGGACATACGGCAAGCCCGAGAACGTGGTTGACACACTCTTCGACGCCGCGACGGATCGCTTGTGGGCGCTCACGGGCAAAGTGCAGGGCACGTACGAATTCGAGGTTCTATCCCTTCGCGAGTACTTCGCAGCGCGATATCTCTACAAGTACGCCGGCGAAGGAGACCACCGCTTCGATCGAACACTAGTCTTCCGTGAACTGCTACGACGCCCTTACTGGCTCAACACAACCCGTTTCTACGGGGGCAATGCGGGCGGAGCCGACATCTACGCTTTGCGCGCCGGAATCGAGTATGAACTCGCGGATAATCCGTCAAAGCATGTCCGTGTAGCGGCATGGAGTCTCATTACCGACGGTGTGTTCAACAGCCGTCCACTGGAAGCCGCCGCGATCGTGGATGCACTGACCGACGATCACGGCAGCAGGCTGCTACTGGATGCCCTTGATGGCAAAGCGATCACCGCGCTTCCGGAGACATCTTATGCAGATAGGGCGTGGTTGCGTCTGACCAGAGCTATCGCCACGGCCCCAGAGTCTCCGGACAATCACACCCGAGTGCGCGTTCTTCGCGAGCTACTCGGGCAGGGACGACAGTTTACGGCCTGGTGGGTTGAACAGCTCAAGCAGGTAGTCGGCACAGACGACGAGATCGCATGGCTCAGGGTTGGGGCAGCTAGCGAGGCCGCCGCTGGCCAGGTCATAGATATACCGGAGCTTTCTGCCGAGGATGGCCGGCGAGCCCAGTTGATTCTCAACACCGGTGCTGTACCTAAAGAAGGCAGCGTTCTCGAGGCTCAACTCCTTCGTGCGGTGCTTGACGGTCAATGCTCTGACACGACCTCGGTCTGTTCAGAGCCCGCTCGTGTGGCAGTGGCGCTCAGCCCGGCCGAGTTCTACTCCTTCGGCGCTAGCAGTGAGATCCGCAAGCCCGGAGCATCGTCGCCGGAGCTTCGTTCTCAGGCCATTCAGCATCTTGGCAAATCACGATCTCCCTATGCCGCCATCGCGAGTTGGCGACGCTTTCGCCAGGGCGAGAAGGGGAGCACCTTCCCGTGGGCGAACACCGCGGCCGCGCTCTTCAGGCAGGCAGGCCGCTGCTGGCTCGTGACAGAGATCGCCGTCATCGGTGCCGCCTCGCCCCTCCTTGATGGATACACACTGCCGCGAGGGGCGGAGGCGCTTGGTCCTGCTGGTCACCCGGCAGCACTCATTGCACAAACACGAACCAATCAAAGCAACGCCAGTTGGTGGCGCGACCGGCTAGGGGTCTGTGATGACGATCTCTCGCAGGCTGAATGGGTGCTCGCGCTGTGGGGAGTTGCGGGAGGTCAGGTCATCGACGAGCTCTTTCCCGAGCTCGAACAGCTACTCGTTCGACTGCCGGCCAGGCTGGCGTACGCCCTGCGGATCGCGGCCCTCCGCCTTGGCACCGCAGGCTTCCTACTCCATCGAACGGTCACGGTCACCAGCAATAACGACCTGCTGACTGAGTTGCTGGCTGCTCGGCATGGCGTTCAGCTGCCCGTGAGAAGCAGACCGAAGCACTTCAAAATTGAACAACCGGAGCCACTCGCAGGCGTGGCCCGTAGAGAAAGATGGCTCAAGGTCGATCAAGCGCCGAACTACCGATAGCCAGTGGGACGCGCATCCAGCACGCCTCACCAAGCAAATGGAATCGGCGGCTTGGGTAGGAGTCAAACGCCTGGTGGGCACCCACTGATGCCTGAGGTTCATCGCTGTCCCGAGGTCCCGTCGCGTGCCGCGACGTTGGTGGCATCGCGGGCCGCGGATCTCGATGTGCTGCACAAGGGAGACACGTCCGGTACGCACATACCGTTCCCAACCAGCAGTACAAGCTGTCCCCCACCGGCACGATGCTTGTACTTCCGGGTAAGCGGTGACCGGAGTGGTGCCTTGAGACCCTCTAATCAGTAGTCAACGGCCTGACTGGGGCTGGACGGCCTTCTTCCTCGTCAGGTGTGTGACAGGGGTCGGTGTCATGTGCTGTTATGGGCGTCCGTTGCTGTACTTCGTGCTGTACATCAGGTGAAATGCTCCCGGGGTTGACCCAGGCGCATCAGGGTCACCGACAGGTGTCGGGGTACACGTGCATAAGGTTGCCGGATCAGTCGCCGCGTGGGAGGTCGCTGAGATAGCTGCTCGTGACCACGAGTTTTCGAGTCGCACACATACATCATCGAGGCTTGGAACCGCTAGAATCCACGCCGTGCTTCTCGGCTGAGGGATAAGCTAGCTGCAGATCCTCAAGATACGCCCGATCCAGTTTGTGGCACTGCCTGAGGAGAGTGCTTTGGCGGACAGCGAATTGCCACCTGCGCTACGCGGCACAGGAGAGGCATCCGATGCAGAGCCTGACGCCAACATTGCAGGTATCTCGCAATTTGTTGCGAGGCAACTTGCTTCAGGAAATTGGCTTTCAGAGGATATTCAGTATCTTACAGAGAGTCGTAGCGTCTTCCAGGTGCACGCCAATCTGCCGAACGCTAGTGGAGATGCGAAGGTCTCCTTTCTTAGGTTCGTGCAGCTCTATGCAGACAATTTCTCCTCACAGGTGGTCCAACTTGAACTAGCATCGCGACGGCCTGGTGACACCAGGGGGCAGGTTACTCCCAGCCTAGTTGAAGATGCACATAAACAGCTTAACGCAAAAGGGTGGCGAGATAGAAAGTCGCAACTCGCAGTTCAACTGGCGGCAATGATATCCCTCGCCGCAAGTGGTGTTTCGGGGAGCTATCTTGACTCCGGCTGGCAGATTGCCTTATTTACGGCGTTTGCCACAACGGCCCTGATCAGTAACTGCTATCTCCTGTTCAAGAGGTTCGCATGAGACTCTCGCCTAGAATGCTCACGCTACTTTTCTCTGGAGCTGTCCTCCTGGTCCTTCTGGTTGGGTGGATCTTCCGACTCCCTTGGCTAGCCTGGGCAACCCTCGGCGGAGTGGTGGGAGCCCTGGGTACGGCTGCGTTCGGCATCCTTGCTATGCGCGGATCTCGGCAGTCAAAGGTTAATTACCCGGATCCAGGGAAAGTGGCTCCACCCATTATCGAAGCGAGCGGGTTCAGGTCGATCGCAATCGGGGGAGATAATTCAGGCATTATCGTAACGGGCGACTCTAGTGTCAAATTTGCTCAGACAGAATTTTTTTCACATGACCTTCAAATCTCCTCCCTTGAGCGGGAAGTTGATTATCTAGGGCATGTATTGGGTGAGGATCACCCTGATGTCTTGTCTTCTCGCAATAACCTCGCGAGCGCGTACGCGTCTGCAGGTGACATTGGTAGAGCGATTCCGTTGTATGAGGCGACTCTTGCGGATCGTGAGCGAGCACTAGGCGGGGATCATCCTGACACCCTTTCCTCCCGCAACAATCTCGCGGTCGCCTATGAGGAAGTGGGTGATTTGGGTAGTGCGATTCCGTTGTATGAGGCGACTCTTGCGGATCGTGAGCGAGTACTAGGCGGGGATCATCCTGATGTCTTGTCTTCTCGCAATAACCTCGCGAGCGCGTACGCGTCTGCAGGTGACATTGGTAGAGCGATTCCGTTGTATGAGGCGACTCTTGCGGATCGTGAGCGAGTACTAGGCGGGGATCATCCTGACACCCTTTCCTCCCGCAACAATCTAGCGTATGCGTACGCGTCTGCAGGTGACATTGGTAGAGCGATTCCGTTGTATGAGGCGACTCTCCGAGACACCGAGCGGGTGCTGGGCGGGGATCATCCTGATACCCTGTCTTCCCGCAATAACCTTGCCGGCGTGTATCGGTCGGTGGGTGATTTGGGTAGAGCGATTCCGTTGTATGAGGCGGCTCTTGCGGATCGTGAGCGAGTGCTGGGTGGGGATCATCCTGATGTCTTGTCTTCTCGCAATAACCTCGCGAGCGCGTACGCGTCTGCAGGTGACATTGGTAGAGCGATTCCGTTGTATGAGGCGACTCTTGCGGATCGTGAGCGAGTGCTAGGCGGAGAGCACCCCCACACGCTAGTTTCCCGCAACAATCTTGCGGGTGCTTACGAGTCTGCAGGTGATTTGGGTAGAGCGATTCCGTTGTACGAGGCGGCTCTTGCGGATCGTGAGCGACTGTTGGGCTCCCACCACCCCGACACGCTAGTCTCTCGCAATAACCTTGCGAGCGTGTATGCGTCTGCAGGTGATTTGGGTAGAGCGATTCCGTTGTATGAAGCAACGCTCACCGATGCCGAACGAGTACTCGGCCCCAGCCACCCGTTGACGGTCACAGTGCGTCAAAATCTCTCTGTGCATAGGTAGACAGCCCTCGCCATGCGGCGTTTTGTACCCGGTTGCGGTAGGGCGTTGCAACACGAGTCAGGCGATGATGGCATCTGCTGACGACGTGAAGCTGATGGCTATCTGGGTGTTGGTGTCGTTGAAGTGGTCATTCCGTGGGGCTCGCTTCCGGGCGTTGAGTATGGCGACCACGGAATCGCTGACGGGCCTAGGCTCGTACACGATGCAGGCGGGCACGCAGGCTGGTTCGGTGGCAATCCGACCCGGAGCGCAGGGCCGCCAAGGCCCGAGCACCGGAAGCGGTGCGGCAGCGATCGCCCCCGGCCAAGTATGGCGGGAACCGAAGTGTGGCGATCGGACAACGTGACCTGGTGACGTCGTCGTTGTGGCCGGCACTGTTGCAGAGGACTGAAGCTTAGGGTGGTGTGGTGTGCGACGACTGGCGCTTTTGACCTGGATGACACTCTGATTGACCTGCGGGCAGGGTTTCGCGTGTGGGTGCCGGAGTTCGCCGGTGACCATGGGCTGGGCAGCGAGGCGGTTGGCGAGCGGGTTGCGCTGGATAGTGAGGCGTGGCGCACTGCGGCGAGTTTTCGCTCAGGTTCGTGCGCGGTTCGGGTTGAGGGCTGAGTTGGGGTCGTTGGGGTGGCGGGTGGGGATCGTCACGAATGGAACCGCGGACAACCAGATGGGCTAGATCAGGTGCACGGGCTTGGCGGACGTGGTTGATGGATACGTCTGTTCCGGGGCCGAGGGGGTGCGCAAGCCGGACCGGCGGCTGTTCGAGATCGCTGCTGACCGATGTGGTGCTTCGCTGGAAGACGGCGGGTGGATGGTTGGCGACCACTTGATCAAGGACGTGAGCGGAGGGCAGGCCGCGGGGCTTAAGGCCGTGTGGGTCAACCCTCAAGGGCTCGCGTTGGGCGACACCGCGCCTGATGCGGTGGTTGGGCATGTGCGGGATGCGTTGACGCTGCTGAGGTCCCTCGACTGATCGAGGAACCGCAGAGGGCTCCTTGTCGTGGTCGCTCTTTCTGGTCGGCCTGGCGCGTGGGCGGCGCGGGCCGCGACCGGCCGAAGAGCCGCAGCGCGGCCAGCGACCGCCCCAACGCGCGCCGACCGCCATAGGCGGGCGGCCTTGATAGACGTAGAGATATTTGGTTCACGATCTCAGTGACCACGTGTGGAGGATGCCGCGGTCCAGACGCGTTCCAGCCCCGTGAGGTAGACGGCTGCCGCGCCGTGAGAATCGGCGTGGTGAAGGTGGATCACGGGCGCGTCTGGCGCCTTCGTGCCGTAGGCGTGGATGTTAACGAAGAGGTCATTGTCGGCACGGTAGATCGAGTTGTATAGGACCGTCCGGTGGAGGCGGATCTTGGCAGTCGGTATCTCCTGGAGCGGGCCGAACAGCGTCAGTGCGTTTCGGACGCGGGCGGTCATGACGTCGGCGCCGGTTCCCTCGTCTCGTCCCCTGGCCGCCACTTCGGGGCTATCGGGGTCTCCGAGCAGAATGCGAAGCTGCACGCCAGCTCTGGCGCGTTCGGCGATCAGGTTCACGAGGCCGGGGTTCTCGGCAAGGAACAGCGCGCTGTAGGTCAGGATGTCGATCTCGCGCATGGCATTGGCGAACAAAGCTCGCCACACACCATGCGGTACGGCCCAGCGGTGCGGGTAGACGGCACGAACCTCGGAGCTGATCATGTGGCGGTGCCTGGCGGCCTCTGGCCAGAGGTCGGCTTCATCCACACCTAGGCAGTCGGCTATGGCCACGCGGTGGCGTGGATAGGGGATGCGCCCTTTGAGCCATCGGCTGACGGTCTTGGGATCGACTCCGAGGTGGGCCGCCAGGTCGAGGGGCTGCATCTGCGCGTGGGCCATGACGGCGCGTAGGTGGTGATTCACGGGGATAGTCCCTCCCACGTAACCGGCTCCTAGATGGACGGTAACACGAGACGTCCCTAGACGTCCCCAAGATGCGGTCCCGATGTCACAGCGTGCGGACGATGCTCATTCGCACGTCATCCGCCATCGAAGGGGCCCGATTATGAGCACGAAGAGGAGCCGACTGACCGAAGAAGAAGTCCTCTTGTCCGCGCTGATGGGGGAACTGACCTGTCGCCAACTCTCCGCAGTGCGGGTGACCGACGCCGACGGACGCGCGGCGCTCGACGTACTCGACTGCGGGTTCCGCCCCCGCCGCGTATTCGTCGAGCTCTCGTTCCACTGGTTCTACTGGGGCGACCGTTCCGACGAACGCGTGAGCTGCCAGCAGATTCCGTACGCCGCAGCACGTATCGCGGAGGCATCGCAGGCGGGATGGTATGAGGGGGAGCAAGGCGATCTCCGGAGCCGCATAGACAAGATCGTCCGTGCCTACCGCATCCAATAGCGGCCCCTGGCTGACCGGCAGACGCATCTATCCCCAGATCGCCGAGCGGCTGCGGACGCGAATCACCTCAGGCGCCTACCCGGCGGACAGCGTCTTGCCGTCTGAGGCCGAACTGGGGCGTGAGTTTCGGGTCGCGCGCAACACGGTACGGCGTGGCCTGGCGATCCTGGAGAATGAAGGGCTGATCGTCACCATCCCTTCCAAGGGCCGGGTGGTGACCGGCGGGCGGGACGAGGGTACGTCCTACCGCTATGAGGTCATCGCCGGCGACCTCCGGGACGCGATCAAGCGGGGCGAGCTGGCTGCGGTGCCCAGCGAACTCACCCTCAGACGCCGGTATTCGGCGTCGCGGAACACGGTACGGCAAGCGCTGGCCGTACTGGAGCAAGAAGGTCTGATCCACGCTGTTCAAGGGAGGGGGCGGTTTATTCGATCAAAGCCGAGTGATCCATGACTACCGGGATGGCCGGGTGAGACGTCCCGGGACGTCTCACCCACGCCACTAGCCCAACCCCGGGCATAGCCGCCTATCGTGAACCGCGTGGGACAAGTTGCGTGGGCCTATGACCTGGCCAAACGACTGTTGGAAGATCCCTTGCCGCGCCGTTGGGCGCACACGCAGGGGGTCGGCAAGCGCGCCGAGGCCCTGGCTCCGATCCTTGGAGATGATGCGGACACCCTCGTGGCCGCGGCCTATCTCCACGACATCGGCTACTCTCCACGGCTTGTGGACACCGGGTTCCATCCGCTCGACGGGGCGCGATACCTGCGTGACGTGCACCAGGCCGACGAAAGACTGATCCGGCTGGTCGCTCACCATTCCTGCGCGGTAAACGAGGCCCTAGAGCGCTCGCTATACGACGCGCTCACCAGCGAGTTCAGCGCCGAGCGCCCCGACCTGATGGACGCGCTGACCTACTGCGACATGACCACAGGTCCGGATGGCCAGCACCTCGACGTCGAAGAGCGCCTAGCGGAGATCCACTCACGTTACGGACCCGAGCACCTGGTCAGCCGCTCGATCACCGCGTCAACCCCGTGTATCCGAGCCGCTGTCCAAGCGGTCACCGCCTCCCTGGCACAACAGCCTTAGACACGGTGTCTGCCCTTCATCATCCAGTTCGCCAGGTGATCGGTGAGCGTCTGAAGGGCAGTCGATGCCGAGTGCAGCAAGTTCTCACAGGGAAGCTCGTGGCCCTCGGCCAACTCCAGCGCGCGCCGCAGATCCCCGACCTCCTGAGAGAACTGCCGACCCGGATCACGCCCCAAGGTGAACATCGCGACTTCAGCCTTGAGGACGGTGACGGTCCATTCACGGCTGTTCGTAACGTTGCCCAGCGGTACGCCGTTGTCGAGAGCCTGCGTCAGCTTCGTGTCGAGTTCTGCCAGCATGACGAAAAGCTCGATCGCAGCATTGCGAGCCTCGATCTCCAAGAGGGTGTCCCGGTCATGCCGACGTGTTGCCACCACAACGCCCCAAGCTGTGATCGCCGCGACGACACCACCGATGATCGCGGAGAAAGCGCCCTGCAGAAGGTTCGGCCACCATCCCTGCACGCCGACCGCCTCTCCGGTCCGACAGAGCCAAGATCAGCCAATGTACGGCCGACCATCCTCACTCAGGTAGTGCTCGATCCGCATCCTCATCGATCGATCCATGGGCAGGGTCAACACATGGTCGCGCGGCACCCATCGCACGTCGCGTGACTCGTCACTCGGTGTCGGTGTCCCGCTGACGGCCCGGCCGGTAAGCACAAGGGAGAACTCCTGGCGCGCCTCGCCGTCGGAGGTGTAAAGGATCACGTGCCGTGGATCGCTGTAGGTCCCGGAAAGTCCGGTGATCTCACAGGTGATCCCGGTCTCCTCCAACGTCTCCCGAATCGCCGCATCCGGAATCGACTCCCCGAGATCGATGGCACCACCGGGCACCGCCCAGTTGCCATTGTCGCTGCGCCGAATCATCAACAAGTCGCCCTCGGCATTGATGACCATCACGTTCACGGACGGCACCAGACTGTTGGCCGCCGGCGCGTCCGGGTCGTCGAAGTAGTCAATCCGCGTAGCCATGTGTCAGGACTCTAGCGGGACTGCCCCGTTCCATGTCTTCTCAAAGCTACCGAGATACAACCCGACCATGTCGCCCCCGGCCACTCGCCTCAGGTGCAGTACGGGCGCGTCGCCAGCGGGCTGACCGTACGCATGGGTGTTGACGAGAAGCTGGTCGTCCCCGCGGAAGATGGAGTTGTAGAGCACCGTGTGATGCAGCCGGATCTCCACTCCATCGGACGCCAGCGGCCGAAACCACGCGATGGCGTTCCGGCACCGATCACCCATCCCGTCACCGATGCCCTCATCGACACCGCGCTGAGCAACCTCGGCGCTGTCCGGCTCCCCCAGCAGCACCCGAACTCGAACTCCGGCACGCGCTTTGTCCGCGAGCAACCGCAAAAGCCCTCTGTCGTCGGCGATGAACAACCCGCTGTAAACCAAGATCCCAATCTCCTGGGACGCCTTCTCGAAGAGATGTCCCCATGCGTCCCGAGGTACGGCCCACCGGTGCGGATACAGAGTGATGATCTCGCTCTCTGACGCCGAGGCAACTTGATCACGCGTGAGCGCCTTCGGCCACAGGTAACTCTCATCGACTCCGAGATAAGAAGCCGCAGCGTAACGGTGCTTCCGATACGGCTCACGGTCTTTAGTGATCCACCGTTCGATGGTTTTTGGGTCAACCTCAATGGCCTGCGCCAGGTCGGCCACGCCCACACCTTTGGCCAGCAGGGCCGCTCGCAGTCGCTCGTTCGCCATCTCACCTGCCCGCATGGGGGACGTCCGGGGACCTGGCCATCGTAAGCGGGACGTCTTGAACATGTCCCGTCGTGTAGTGATCCCGTCCCGATCACCGGGCGCATCCTCGGTTGCACAAGCCCCACAGGCCCACAACCGGAGGAGGAATGCCCCATGAACCAGACCCCCATCCCCCTGCTGGACGAGACCTCGTCCTGCGACTGCGGCGCCGCGCTCCTGGAGGGTCAGGCCCTCTGCTCGAAGTGCCTGCGCCGCGAACGCTGGCAGCGCAAGAACACCGCCCACCAGCGCCGTACTCGTCGGCGCAATGAGAACCGCCGCCCTCCGCGCAACCCCCGCAAGGAGGCATGACGATGACCTGGATCCCGCTCATCCTGGCCGCGATCATCGGTGCCACGCTGGTGTACGGCTTCGCCGCCCTGGTCATCAGCATCCGCCGCGAAGACAAGGCCATGAGCCTGCGCCACACCCCAGACACCACGACCAGCTCCGTCACCCGTCGAGTGACCGGCTGCTACACCCGCGGCTCTAGCCCTGGAGTTTCTTCTCGACCCGAGCGAGCCGTTCCGACAGGTCCCGCACCACAGTACGCAACTCACTGACCTCGGCCGCCAAATCGGTAGCCGGCGCCGAGTCGAGATCCCGGACGTAAACGCCCTTCCCCTGCTGCCCGATCACGAGCCCCTCGTTCCGCAGCAACCCGACCGCCATCTTCACCACGGACAACGAAGCGTCGTACTGCTCCGAGAGCTGCGCCGTAGACGGCAACGGAGCCCCGGGCGCAAGCGAACCACCGCGAATCTGCTCCCGCAGATCATCGGCGATCTGTAGATAACCCGGCCGCCCGGTGTGCTTGACCATCGCCCCATCTCATCACACCAAGTCACCCACGCCAACGTTGACAACCGAGCCAACTAGGTTAACTATGTTGGCTACGACGGATAAGGAGGTACCCCATGAGAACCATCCCGATCCCCGTAGACACCGCCCGCCTTTCCTTCACCTGCGCCAAAGCCCCCCACCCCCGCCTCGTCAACAAGGACACCGGCCAGATCAAGACCGACAAGGAAGGCAACACGCTCTACGAAACCGTCCTCATCGCAGAGGACACCCTCGGCCGTATCGAACTCGTCAAGGTCAACACCACCGGCGAACCACCCATCACCCCAGGCCAGGACGTCACCCCACACGGCATGCTCGGCTACGTCTGGGAAATCGCCCAAGGCGGCCAGACCCGCTGGGGCATCAGCTACAAGGCCACCGACATCACCCCACTGGGTGGCGGCCGTGCCTGACGCCTTCACCCTCACCCTGATCGCCATCTCCGCCCTGACCGGCGCCCTCTGGGCCTGGCGAGCACTCCACCCCCGCTCCTTCTGGTGGATCATCGGCTACCCGATCACCGCCTTGAACACCCGCCTCACCTGGCGCCGCGTAGCCCTCGGCTGCGGCCTGACCAAGAAGCGTCAGCAATGGTGGTTCACCACCGTCCCCGGCGCCGTCGCCTCAACCGGCATCGTCAAGGTCAAGCGCCGCTTCCAACGCGTCGCCGTAGACACCAAACCGTTCATGTGGCTCCCGCTCCCCACTCGGTACGGCTGGCGCGTCACCCTCCACACGTTGGAGGGCCAAACCCCGGCCGACTACAGCGAGGCCGCCGAAGGGCTGGCCCACTCCTGGTGCGTTCACGCGGTCCGCGTCTCCTCACCCCGCCCCGGCCGCGTCCGCCTCCACATCACCCGAAACGACCCCCTGACCACGATCGCCCAGCTCCCGACTTCCCCGGACCTCCTGAAGGTCACCGTTGGCCGCCTGGAGACCGGCGGCCCCTGGGTGATCGACTTCCGCACCGTCCCGCACTGGATGAACGCCGGCGCCACCCAATCCGGCAAGTCCAACCTGGCCAACGCCCTCATCGTCGGCCTCGCCCCGCAACCCGTCGCCCTGATCGGCTTCGACCTGAAAGGCGGCGTCGAGTTCACCCCGTACGAAAAGCGGCTGTCGGCCCTGGCCACCAGCCGCGCCGAATCCACCGACCTGCTCACCGACCTCATCACCCTCATGATCGAACGCATGGGCCAGTGCCGTACCGCCGGCGCCCGCAACATCTGGCAACTCCCCGAGCTCGACCGCCCGATCCCCATCGTGATCCTCATAGACGAGATCGCCGAGCTGTACTTGATGGCCGACAAGGCAGAGAAGAACGAGATCGCCGCCACCTCGACAGCCCTCCTCCGCATAGCCCAGCTCGGCCGCGCATTCGGCCTCTACCTGTTCTGCTGCGGCCAGCGCATCGGCTCCGACCTTGGCCCCGGCGTGACTGCCCTACGCGCCCAGTGTTCCGGCCGTATCTGCCACCGCGTGAACGACCCCGAAACCGCCACTATGACCCTCGGCGACCTCGACCCTGCCGCCCTCGTCTCGGCCCGAGCCATCCCCGCCGAACAACCCGGTGTCGCCATCGTCGCCTCCCAGGACGGCCACTGGTACCGCGCACGCTCCTTCCACATCCCCGAGCAAACCGCCGAAGACGCCGCCAACCGCCACGCCCACCTCACCCCGACGTGGGTCGATCTCACCACCCCCATCAACGCCTGAAGAAGGGAGGGTGCAACGATGCGACGCTTCGCCACCTGGCTCCTCGACACCGGCCCCATCGTCGTCCTGGCCGCCATCGCCGGCGCCGGATCGTTCACCCACATCCGCGCCACCGCCACCGACCACGGCCAAACCGGCTGGATGTCCTGGGCCATCGCCATCTGCGTAGACCTCACCTGCGTCATGGCCGCCCGCGAACGCCACCACGACAAACGCTCAGGACGAGTACGGCACGGCCTCGCCTCCTGGCCCACCCTCGTCCTGACCGGCGGCATCGTCCTCAGCCTGGCCGCCAACCTCCAGCAAGCCACCCCAACCCCCTGGGGCTGGATCACCGCCGCCACCCCGGCCGCCGCGTTCCTCATCGCCGTGTCGATGCTCGAACGCCGCGCCAACGCCCACCCGAACGCGGCCGCGGAGGAATCCCCAGCTCCCACCGCGGAACCGGCCCTCGTCCCGGACGAACCGGCCCGATCCCCACCCGCAGAACCCACCGTCCTCACGCCCCAGGACGAGCCCCCAGGACCGTCCCCGCAACTCCTCGACTACGCCCGCCGAGCCGCCGACGAACACCAGACCCGCCACGGCAAACCCATCACCCGCGACGCCCTCCGCGCCCGCCTGGGCGTCTCCAACCAACTCGCCTCCGACCTACTCCGCACCCTGCGGACACCCCGACCAGAAGGGAGCACCCCATGACCACCGACCACCGAACCAACGTCATCAACGGCCTCATCAACTTGGCCGCCTTCCTGGAGGCCAACCCAACCCTTCCCGTCAGCTACGGCGACATCTCCGTCCGGTACTTCCCCCGCCAGGACACCGACGCCGCCGCGTTCGCCGAGATCGACCAGATCGCCGCCCAGCTCGGCACCGAGGTGACCGCGAACGCCACCTCACGCGAGCACTACAGCACTATGCGGACCTTCGGGCCGGTCGCCTATGAGGCGGTCGCCATCCCGGCCGCCAGCATGGCCCGCTACCGCGCCGAATCCAGCTACCGCGACTGCGTGGAGCCCGACTGACCGTGACCCACGATGACGACCTGCCGGTGATCCACTACCGCTGCTGCACCTGCAACGGCACCGGCCTCGCAGAAGACGCCAGATGCCGAGACTGCGACGGCACCGGCATCGACAACCACGGCGCCTAACCAGCGCAGCGCCCCCGGCCTGGCCGCACATCCGCCAAGACACACGCCAGGTCGGGGGCCATCCCTCCACCCGCAACGAGTGAAAGGAGGACACCATCTTGCCCGCAACCACCATCAACGTGCACAAGAAAGCGGGGATGATCGCCCGACTCAACCACCCGAAATACGCCCGCTGGGCCGCCCAAATCCGCAACACGAACGGCTGCCGCAACCCCATCCACCTACGCGGCCACATCACCCACCACGACGCCACAGGTGCGGTCATCCGCCGCTACTCAACCGTCCACGAACCCGACGGCATCCTGCGCATCCCCTGCAAGACCCGCCGCGCCTCCCGCTGCCCTGCCTGCGCCGAGACCTACCGCCAAGACACCTATCACCTCATCCGCGCCGGCCTCGTGGGCGGCAAGTGCGTCCCCGAATCAGTCCGCACCCACCCGACCCTGTTCATCACCCTGACCGCCCCCAGTTTCGGCCTCGTCCACGCCCACAGGGCGCGAGCCGGCCGCATCCTGCCCTGTCGCCCTCGCCGAAACATAACGACCTGCCTACATGGCAACGCGCTGTCCTGCACCGTCCGCCACAAGGCCACTGAGCAGCGCCTCGGCCGCCCTCTATGCCCGGAGTGCTACGACTACGCAGGCACCGTCCTGTTCAACGGCGTTGCCCCGCTGCTGTGGAAGCGGCTCATCACCGCCACCCGCCGACGCCTCGGCCCCGGCGTGATGCTCTCCTTCGCCAAGGTCGCCGAATACCAGCGCCGCGGCGTCGTCCACTTCCACGCCATCCTCCGCCTCGACAGCCCGCGTGGCCCCGCCCAACCTCCACCGCCCTGGTCCACCACCGAGGCCCTGGTGCAAGCCGTACAAGAGGCCGCAACCGCGGTCACAGCAGCCACGGCCGGCAGAACCCTGCGATGGGGCACCCAACTCGACATCCGCCCCCTCACCGAACACGCCGCGTCCTATGTCGCCAAGTACGCCACCAAGGCCGCCGAATGCGTCGGCGTCCTCGACCAGCGCATCAGCCCACTCACGGACCTGACCACGCTCCCCATCCCTGACCACGCCCGCCGCCTCATCGCCGCCTGCCTCGACCTCGGCCTGACCCACTGGGCCCACATGCTCGGCTTCGGCGGCCACTTCTCCACCCGCTCCCGCCACTATGGCCCCACCCTGGGCGCCCTCCGCACTGCCCGCCAGGACCACGTCAAGCAAGAGGGCCACGCGGTCGCCCACTGGCAGTACGCCGGCCGCGGCTACTCCGAGGGCGACGCGCTACTCGCCAAAGCCATCACCACAGGCGGCCCGAGATGAGCAACAACGCCATGCTCACCGTCCCTGACGCCATGGCCCTTCTGCAGGTCAGCCGCTGGACCCTCTACAACCTCATCCGCTCTGGCGAACTGGAGTCCGTCATCGTCTCCCGGCGCTGCCGCCGCATCCCCGCATCCGCCATCGACGCCTACATCACCCACCTGAGAGAGGAGGCCGCGTAATGCCCACCAAGACAGCACTAGCCACCCCCGAGGAGCCCAAGCGTCCCCGAAAGCCCCGCACCCGAGCCAACAACGAGGGCTCGATCTTCCCCTACAAGAACGGCTGGGCCGGCTACGTCTGGGTCACCAATCCAGAGGGCAACAAGGTTCGCAAGTGGGCCTACGGCAAGACTCGCGAGGAAACCCACGAGAAGTGGCTCAAGCTCCACGAACAAGCCCGCAAGGGCCCGGTCGTGACCAAGTCGCCGAAGCTCTCGGACTACCTGACGTACTGGCTCGAAGAGGTCGTCAAACCCAACCTCGCTCCCAAGACAGCAGCGAACTACGAGATGTTCTCGCGTCTCTATATCGCACCCGCTCTTGGCACGAAGCGGCTCGACAAGCTCACGGTGAAGGACGTGCAGAGCTGGGTGAACAAGACTCGCTCCACGTGCCAGTGCTGCAAGCAGGGTAAGGACGCCGCCCGCCCGGAACAGCACAGCAACCCGAAGCGACGTCAGCGCTGCTGCGCCATAGGCGAGTGCTGCAAAGAGATTCCCTCAGACTGGACTGTCCACGACGCGTACATGACGCTTCGGGCCGCACTGAGCCAGGCCGTACGCGAAGAAGCGCTCGCAAGGAACGTCGCCGCCAACGTCAGGATGCCGGCGCCACGGAAACGCAAGGTGAAGCCCTGGTCCGTCGATGAAGCCCGAACCTTCCTGGAGTCCGCGAGAACCCGGAACGACCCGATGTACCCGGCCTATGTCCTCATCCTGGTCCTGGGCCTCCGCCTCGGTGAAGCGCTCGGGCTCCGCTGGGAGGATGTCGACCTCGACCAGGCCGAGATGACGATCGGCTGGCAACTCCAGAGGGTCAGCGGTCAACTGCTCCACCGCCAGACCAAGACCGAGGCTTCGGACGCCACACTCCCGTTCCCCGAGATCGTCACGACGGCCCTCCGTGCCCGTCAACGGGCACGCGACGCAGCATGCGAATCCGCCGGCGACGACTGGCAGGAAACCGGCCTCGTCTTCACCACCGCCAGCGGTCGCCCCGTCGAACCGTCCAACTTCCGCCGCAGCTTCGCGAACGCCTGCGAGAAGGCTGAAGTCCGCAAGGTCCACGTCCACGCCACCCGCAAGACCTGTGCATCCCTGTTGGTAGCCCTCGACGTCCACCCACGCGTGGCGATGCAGATCCTCAGGCACTCGCAGATCTCGGTAACGATGAACGTCTACAGCGAGGTCTCATCCGAGGACACGCGCAAGGCGCTGAAGAAGCTCGGCGACCGTTTGGACTCGTAGCTGTATTTCTCAGCTGTACAAGATCGAAAAGGCCACTCCCCGATCAAGGGAAGTGGCCTTTCACCTGCAGTGGAGCCTAGGAGATTCGAACTCCTGACATCCTGCTTGCAAAGCAGGCGCTCTGCCAGCTGAGCTAAGGCCCCTTCCGACGCACAAGCTTACCGGCCCGCAGCGGCTACCTGGTGCGTCCCCAAGT
>NZ_VRLV01000030.1 GCF_009760925.1 Nonomuraea typhae | reverse complement strand
CATTTACCTGGACCAAGACTGCTGACGAGATCCTCAACTCCCTTGCCGACTACCTCGCCAAGGTCCGCCCGGACCGTAAAGAGAGCAGGGAGAAATAATCCTCAGAATTTCTGGCGCATCACACTAGCTGCTGCATGGCGTCGGCTCCTGTCATGGTCGGTTTACGCCTCCATGGCAGTCGCGTCCAGGGGTGTACGGCAGTAGATCCGTACCAATTCGGACAAGAGCTCCCGTGGTGATTGCCGGTGTGAGGTACTGAGCTGCAGGCGCGACGACCCTGCCTGGTCCGCTGATCGAGCCGTCCGGAGATTTCCGGCCGCGTCAGCCGGACAGTTGCCAGGGCAGATTCAGGGGGCCAGCCGCCGAGCAACGAGGAGAGCAGCGATGACGCCCGACCCGGGCCAAGTGCGCACGGCGGCCGAGCTGGGTGCTGCGCTGAAGGCGCTGGCCGCAGGCCGCTCTTACCGTGATCTGGATCGTCAGGCTCGGCGCAACCCGCCCGACCGGCTGCCCAGCAGCACCCTGACCGACCTGTTCAGGGGGAAGCCGAGCGGGGAGACGCTGGAGGTGTTCCTGCGCGCCTGTGATGTGGCGCGCGGGGAACGCCAAGTGTGGCAGCAGGCGCTCCAGCGGGTCCGGGCGGCGGCACTCGGCCTGGACAGGCTGATCAGGGTGGCGGATGCGTCTCCGCGGTTGCTGGGGGTGCATGAGCCCATCGATGCTGCCGGTGTCATCGAGGACCTGCCGGTGTATGTACGCCGGGACCGCGACGACGGTCCGCGTGGAGTTCGCGAACTGGTCGCGAAGGCGTCCCGGCAGGGCGGGCTGGTGCTGATCAAGGGATTCTCGTCGGTGGGCAAGACACGCTGCGCCTACGAGGCGATCCGGGAGCTGCTGCCGGACTGGTGGCTGCTGTATCCGGCCGATGTCGCTGACCTTGAGGAGGCTGCGGCGGCTGGAACAGAGCGGCTTGTCGTGTGGCTGGACGAGCTGCAGCGTTACCTGGAGGGGCCGGAACCGCTGAGGGCGGGCCTGGTGCGGACGCTGATGCATCGCCGTGTGGTCCTGATCGCGACCTTGTGGTCGGACCGGTATGCCGCCTATGCCCAGGCGCCAACCGGGGATGAGCCTGGCCCGGTCGGGGACGCGGGTGAACTCCTGCGCCTGGCGAACGTTGTCCACCTCGACGCTCATCTGACCGCGTCGGAGCAGGAGCGCGCGTTGGGTGCCGCGACGGCCGATCCGCGGATCAGATCAGCGCTGGAGTCCAAGGACTACGGTCTGTTCCAGGTGATCGCAGCTGCCCCTCAGCTGATCGACCGATGTCGCGGCGCGGATCCCTACGCGGCCGCGGTTCTTGCGGCCGCGGTTGACGCGACCCGGCTGGGCGTGCGCTCGCCGCTGCGGGCGGACTTGCTCCGGGAGGCTGCCCCTGGATATTGCGATGCGCGTCAGCGTGGCCAGGCGCCAGCCAACTGGTTCGAGGCATCCATGGCCTATCTCACGCAGAAGTTGAACGGCGCGGCCGCCGTGCTCGCCCCAGTCGGTCCGGCTCAGCGAATGGGGGAGCCAGTGGGATACGTGCTCGCCGACTACCTGGCCCAATATCTCGGTGTCGAGCGTCGCCTGTCGAAAGTGCCCGCGATCGCCTGGCGGGCGCTGCTGTCGTATCTGACCGATCCGATCGATGAGTTCGCAGTCGGGCGAGCCGCCCATAATCGGCTGTTGTACGTGTACGCGGAGCCTCTATTGCTCCGTGCGTGGAATGAGGGACACCCCAACGCCCTGTTTGAGCTGTCCACTCTGTTAACAGCCCAGGGCAGAGTGGACGACCTTCGCGCGTGGGAGGAGCTGGGTGGTACCGGCTCTGTCCTCACCGATCTGCTGTTGGTTGAGGGCCGGGAGGGCGAACTGCGGGCGTTGACCGAGGCGGGGAATCAGGACGCAGTCTGGGCGTTGGCCGAGCTGTATTTCGAACAAGGGCGTGAGCAGGATCTGGTCGCCCTGGCCGCAGCAGGTAACGAGCGCGCCGCTGTCCGCCTGAAGGATCTGGGCCGCGAGGCGGATCTTCGCCGTATGGCCAGGGCAGGTATCAGGGATGCTTGCGCTCGACTGGCCGTACTCCTGTTCAGACAGGGCCGTGAAGAAGAACTGCGCACGTTGGCTGAGGCGGGCGACTGGTACGCCGCTGCCCGCTTGGCCGATCTGGCGTTCTACCGAGGTCGGGAGGATGAGCTGCGGTCCCTGGGTGAGGCGGGAAACGAGGAGGCTTTGAGGCACTTGTCCACTCTGCTGCGCCAACAACCCTGGAAGAAGGGTCCGGATCTCCTGTCCAGAGGCGGAAAGAGGAGCTGGTTGGTCGCGCTGAACGCGGCGGAGGAGAAGCTTTACTCAGAGGAGGCAAAGCTCCAAGACGTGGTCGCCCAGCAGGCGCTCATCACGTTTGAGCAGGGCAGAGAGGACGTCCTTCGCGCCCAGGCTGAGACGGGTAACAAGTGGGCTGGCGGCCTGCTGGTCCGCTTGCTCTTCGCCCAGGGGCGGGACATGGAGGCGAGGCGGATCCGCCGGTACGGGCTGCTTCCGGCGGACGAGGTGCTGTAGCTCGAGGACGCCGAGAAAGTCCTGCGCCTCGGGCGGCGGTGGCCACCGATCTCCCCGGCCGGACCTGCGGCCGGCTGGTTGGATGAAAAGGGAGGGGGTGGTGCTGCGAATGCGAGCGATCACCGACGGCTACTTCAACCGGCCCTTTCCTGTTCCGCAGCCTGCTGCCGACCCGGCCCACGTCAAAAAGCTGTCGGCCCAGGTGAGCACGCGCCGAAAGGAGCGCTGACCGGCTGAACCTGCTCGGTGACAGGCAAACTGCCCCCGGACCGCTGCGGTTGGTTGCGGCCGTTGGGCTCTTTGCGGGCCGTCCGGGGCTGGTGGTTAGCCTCTGGTGGGCTCGGGGGCTTTCGCAGGCCCCCGAACCCCCAGCGCCGCGGGCATACCGTCCGCCCAGCGGGCGCGCGGGGTGCGCGCCGTGGTGGCGGACGGCACACCCGCCTCGGTCCGGCCTGGGCGAGCGTGAGGTGGTGTCTGCCCGGCGCTCAGTCGGCCTGGGCGAGCAGGCCGGCCAGCTGGAGGTTGACGAGCTTCAGGGAGGCCTCGGTGTCGTCCAGGCTGGTCGACAGCAGTTCGGCGTGCTCGGCGGTGCCGGCCTGTAGGTCGCGAAAGCGCGCGTACAGCGTCTGGATGTCGGTGTCGGCGGCGGTCCCGGAAGACTGGACGAGGGCGATGTCGCGGGCGAGCTTGTCCAGCTCGTCCTTAGCCCGCGTGGTGAAGGCGCTGACCACCATCTCGCGCATCTCGTCCTGGTCAGGGATGGGGACGCGGACCAGCAGGCTGCCGTCCCCCATGCGGGAAACCAGTTCGCGCAGCCGGGCAAGGCTGGCCGCATGCGCCCGGTGCACGAAGTACACCCCGCCGGTCGGCCGTACCCGGATCGCGTTCAGCCCCTCGATGTAATCGCGCACGACGGCGCGCAGCCGGTCGCCGCTGAGGAAGGTGCGCTGCAGCTGGAACCGCTCGCCGATCTCCTGCAGGATCGCGTGGACGTTGCGCTGCTCGTCCTCGGGCAGCCGGCCGATGGCGACGTGGTCGGGCTTGACCTGCAGTTGCCCCGCTCCGCTGGCGGCGCCGGGTGCGTCGTCGCGGTGGAAGATCACCTCGCCCAGGTGGGTGTCGTAAGTGAGCTTGGTCTGCTGCTCGTCGCGGACTTCGCGGATGAGGTGACGGACGATCTGCTTGCGGTCACGGCGGACGTTGCGCACCATCAAGGTGGCCTCCCGGACGGTGCCCTCGACGGGGCGCTTGCGGCGCCGGCCGGTGGTCTTGGTGCCGTCCAGCGGGTAGGTCAGGCGCACCCCGGCCGGGCCGGTGACCTTCTCGAAGGCGTCCATCGGGCGTAGCGGTGGCGGGACGAAGGACTGGTCCAGCTCCAGCTCGATGAACCACCGCTCCAAGTCGTCGCGGGTGACCCGCCCGTCGTAGATGCTGTAGAGCACCAGGTGGCCCAGCAGGGCGCCCTGGTCGCCCTCCATCGCCGCGGTGTAGGCGCCGAACTGCGCCAGGGTCTCCAGCGGAGTCCCGCTCTGGTCCGCGGCCGACGGGGCGTTCGGCGAGATGCTCATGGCACCAGTATCCCCTTCTCGGTGACAAAAACGAGCGTTTTGGTGTTACAGGATTGGGTCCGGGAGTCGGTCGGTTTCTTCCCGGACGGCGCCGCGTTCTGCGATGTCGAGTCAGATGACCCGGAACATGTCGCGGGCGGCGCCGACGTCGACCAGGTCGGTGATGGTGCGCAGGTTGTCGGACAGGGCCTCCAGGACGGGGCTGGGGGAGCGGGCGATGGCCACGCCGAAGACACGGAAGTCCAGCGTGTGCTTGGCCTGGGTCCAGGCGCGCATCCAGTCCTCGCTCACGCCGCACTCGCCGTCGGTGATCAGCACGATGTCGCCACGCGCTGTTCCGTCGGCGTTGTATTCGGCCTCCAGCACCTGCGCGGCGGCCTGCAGGGGTGAGCTGAAGGAGGTGCCGCCGCCGAAGAAGTGCTCGGTGAACTCCACCACGTCGGCGATGGCGGCGCTGCGGCCGGCGGGGAAGCGGAAAACGGCCAACTCTTCGGCGGAGGAGAACAGGATGGCGACGAAGTCGCGCTGGGCGGCGCGGGCCTGGTCGAGCAGGGCCAGGGCGCAGGCCTTGGCCCATGCCTCGCGGGTGGTGCCGTCCTCGCCTACGGGGGCGGCCATGGAGGAGGAGCAGTCGATGCAGGCGATGATGGCGCCTTGGCCGACGCGGTTCTCGCCCCGGGTTTCGTAGACCATCAGGCGCTGTTCGGCCAGCCGGGCGACGAAGGCGGCGCGCATCGCCGGCACGCCGAGACTGGCCAGCTCCGAGGGGATGAGCCGGGACAGGTCATCGCCCAGGGTGATGCCGACCAGTTCGCCGACGGCGTGCTCGGTACGGCGGGCCCGCTCGCCCTGCGCCATGATCCGGAAGCGGCCGATGAGCTGAGCGAAGTCGCCCAGGCGGCCGTTGCGCAGCCGCTCGGCCAGCTGGCGGCGCTGGGGGAAGCTCATGCGCTGCAGCTGGCCGGGCTCGACGCCCCAGGCGGTCATCAGCGCGCTCTCCTGACGAGCCTGCTCGGCGGCCGTGTTGGCGGCCGCGCGCACCGCGGAGCTGATGCCCGGCGCGGCGTGCTCCAGCGCCGCCTGGGCCTGGGCGTCGGCCTGGTCGGCGTCGGCGTCGGCCGCTTGGGCGGCGGCGATGGTCTGGGCGAGCTGGTCGGCGGCCGGGTCGGGCACGTCGCCGTCGTCGTCGGCCTGGGCGGCGGCCTGCTCCAGCGCGTCCTGGACCGCGGCCGCCGCCTGGGCGGCCTGCTGGCGGGCCTGGGCGGCGGCGTCGGCGGCCTGCTGGGCTTGTTCGGTCTGTTCCAGCAGGCGGCGCAGCGCAGGCGCCTGGGCGAGTACGGCCATGGCCGCCGGGTAGGGGTCGCCCACCGTTTCGCGGCGTAGCTCGTCGAACTCGGGCACCTGGAGCATGGTGGCGACCACACGGTGGTTGACCAGGCGGCTGGGGTCCATCTGGTCGCGCTCGCGCAGCTGCGGGTCGCTCTTGTAGGCGGCGGTCCACACATCGCGCAGCAGGTCGGTGGTGTGGTGATGGCGCTCGCCTAGTTCCTCGTCCAGCTCGCGCAGCGCCGGCGCCTGGTCGTAGATCTCACGCCAGGACATCTGGTCGAAGCGGTCGCCGGCGATGGCGGCGGTGTGCGCGGCGGGGGGCGTCAGGCCGAGCCAGCGTCCGGCCTTGCGGGCCAGGTCTTTCAGTGTCGACAGCGTGCCCATCTCATCTCCTGGAAGGTGCCGGGGTCAGATGCTGGAGGCGACCATGCTGGCGTCGACGCCGAGCGCTTCCACCATGATCCGGGCGTGTACCGCGCGGCGGCGGGCGATGACCTCATCCAGCAAGATGGTGGAGCGGCCGGTGCTCTCGGCTTCCTGACGCATCTCCACCAGGCGCTTGCCGGCCCTGGACAGCTTCTTGTTGGCTTCCTTGATCCCCCACTCCGACAGCGACTCGCGGGACTGACCTGCCTTGGAGTCCAGCTGAGCCTCCAGCTCGTCGATGGCCTCCTTGAGATCCAGTGCCTCCTTGGCGTCCGGGTTGATCAGCTGGAACACCTCGCGCTCGACGGTGGGCCGCTCGGCGGGGGAGTCCCACAGCACGTTGGCCAGCACGGCCAGGTCGCTCTCCTCGATCTCGGGCCGGCCTGCCAGGTAGGCGCTGGCCTGCAGCAGCCGGACTGAGGCCTTCCAGCGCCGGTCGCTGGAGATGAGTTCCTGGGCGCGCAGCGCGGCCCGCAGCTGGCAGATGGCGTCCACGATGCCGTCCGGCACGGCGATGGCGGGCACCTCCGACTCCACGGCCTGCCGCAGATCGGCCAGCGGCACCGTGGTCGCCGCGGGTACGGGGCCGGCCACCACGGCGGAGCGGATCAGTTGGGCGAAGTGGCTCGGGTCGGCCAGGTAGCCGACCTCCACCCGGACCAGCAGCCGGTCGTAGAGGGCGGTGGTCTCCTCGCCCGAGCCCAGCTCGTTGCTGGCGGTGATGGCGCTGATCAGCGGGCAGATGATCGGCTTGCCGCCGTTTTCGGGGTGGTAGAGGCGTTCGTTGAGGAAGGCGAGCGTCTCATTCAGGGCACCCGCGCTGCATTTAAAGATCTCGTCGATGAACGCGATGTCGGCGCGGGTGGCCCGGCCGTCGAAGACCTGGGTGTACTCGCCGCGGGTCAGGGCGGCCACGTCGATGGGGCCGAACAGCCGTTTGGGGTCGGTGAACTTGCTGAGCAGGACCTCCCAGTAGCGGGCGTCGGTGATCCGGCTGGTCAGCTCGCGGGCCAGTTCGGACTTGGCGGTGCCGGGCGGGCCCAGCAGCAGGCTGTGCTGGCCCGCCAGCAGGGCGCCCATCAGGGCGCGCACCACGCTGG
The DNA here is from genome assembly GCF_009760925.1 of Nonomuraea typhae. GTDB lineage: Bacteria > Actinomycetota > Actinomycetes > Streptosporangiales > Streptosporangiaceae > Nonomuraea > Nonomuraea typhae. The sequence continues at coordinate 25,894 of NZ_VRLV01000030.1, read as the reverse complement.
CGCGCTCGTAGAACTGGGCGGAGAGCTCCTCGGTGATCGCCCGCAGGCTTGCCGCCGTGGTGGTCATGGCCTGAGTCTGCCCCGTCCGGCTGGTCGTGGTCTGGGTCATCCGCGCCTCCGTTTCTCTTGCGTTATAGCAAGAGACTAGAGTGTATTGTTGCTGCAACGCAAGAGATTCGATGTTCTGGAGCAGATGCCTTGGCGCAGAATCAGCCTTCGGCGGTCGACCTGGTGACCATGACCGAGATCGCCCGGCGCGTGGTCGAACGCCGCTACGCGCCTTCGATGACCCGGCAGCGCGTCGCTCAGCTCGCCGAGACCGATCCGGCCTGGCCAGTGCCCATGGACGAGTGGAGGCGCATCGGACGCTATTGGCAGATTCCCTGGGACGGCCGGCTCGAGAAGTACTTCGCCACCCGTGATCGCGCTTCAGGCCCGAAGGGGTGGCAGCACGAGTCATGGGACGACCCCACGCTGCCCCGGGGCTGATTCGACGGAATCACCGGTGGCCCGGGCCGGCGCAGACGCGTCTTGGGACCGAGCTCCGACCAGCACGGCGATCGGCGCAGTAGCCGGCGCCCTTGCGCTCGCTGCGTGGCGAGTATCTGGACGGCCGCTCGACGCCAAATGAATGTCCCCCCTAGGGGGGACATTGGAGGTGTTGGCGCACAACACACCTTCACCGGAAGAGGTCGGACATGAAGATCCGCAGAGAACTCGAAATGCGCCGCGGCGACGACGCGATCACCTACCAGGTGTTCGAGAATGACGGCAATGCGGGCATCCACGAGCGCGTCTACCTGGCCAACGGGACGATGGAGCGCAACACGGTCGAGTGCGCGGACCCCGGCCAGGCAGACCGGGATCTGGAGACCTACCGTGGCATCGCCCGGGAGATGGGCTATCAGTGAGTGCGAATCGGGCCCACTCTGGTGGGCCCACCTCGCCTAAGACGTTGAGCGAGCTGGTCACCGCGTTGACCGCCCTGGCAGGTCTACCACCAGTCGAGCGCGCCCGCCAGATCAAGCCCTTGATCGACTTGGCCAAGTCCGTGCTGGCGCATGAGCGGGCCAACGCCTTCCGCGAAGCTCTTGCCGCTGGTCTGTCCCAGGCGGAGCTCGCGCGTCAGCTCGACATCAGCAGGTCCAAGGTCAGTGACGCCCTCCGCGATTACCCCGTGCGCCTCGCTGAGTAAGCCGGCGGCCCCGGAACCGATGGTTCCGGGGCCGCTGCGTTCGTTCTGAACCTCCTCGGCATGCTCAGTCTTCATCTGCGCATGCCCAGCAGGCCCAGAGCACGTCGTCCAGGTCGGCGTAGACCGCCCATGCCAGCTGGCAGAGCATCCGTACGTCGGGTTTACGGGGTCGGGGGGCTGAGGGGCGCGCGGCATGGCATGGCGCTCGGCATGGTCTCGCTCAGGGCACCACCCGTGGTGTACGGCGGAGAGCACGTGACATGGCGAGCAAGGGCTGAATGGGTCCGCGTTGGTGCCCGGCGCAGCTGTGGCCGGTCTTCCTGGCCCTCGTGTTGCGGTGTCCTCACGAGCCTTCGTCGTCGGGCCGGTCGAGGAGGATGTCAGGGTCAAGCTTCTTGATCGGCTTGCCCATGACCATGCTGACAATCTTCTCGTCGTCACTGGCAAGCGCGGCCCGGATCGCCGTGCCGCGCAGCAGGTTCGCCAGTTCCTTCAGTTGGCTGGTGCTGTAGCCGTCGATGCGCCAGCCCACGATCTCCATGTGCTCGGCGAGGAGTTCGATGCGGCCGGCGGTTTCGAAGGCGTGCTGGGCGAGTTCGCCGCGCGCCTTTCGCGGGTCGTCGAAGGAGCTGATCATCGGTTAGCGGCCTCCCGCTCCGAGCTCGTTGAGCGTCTCCCACAGCTGCTTGCTGGTGTGGTCGTCGTCCTTGGCACTCCACGCAGCTCGTTTTCCAGCTGCGTGGCCTGCTGCGCGGTCATCGCCACGGTGACCGCCTCCCCGTTGGTGGATGCGTGCATGGTGTCTCCCTTCAGCCGCGTTCGAGGGCGGCCAGGATCGGGTTGAGGACGTCGTTCAGCCGGTCTACCACGATCTCCACCGCCCACGATGTCGTCGCTTTCGGCAGGTAGGAGCGGGCGCCGAACGCGTCGGTGGCGCCCGGGGCCGGTTGCGACGGTCCCGGGCACTGCTACGCCTGGCGGTTCTGGGCGGCGAGCAGGGACAGGGCAGCGGCCACGGTGGCGGGCAGGGTCTGGGCGACGGGCACGCCGTGGCGGCGGGCCACGTAGGCGAGGTAGCGGTTGCGTTCGGGGTTGGGGCAGTCGGGCGGCACGCCGAGGACGGCGCGGCCGGTGCCGACGTCCAGGCCCCATTCGACGTTGGTGGTCATGCCGGGCAGCGTGGCCATGTCGCGCGGGATCCAGAACAGGATCGCGCTCGCGGCGGCGCGGGCGTCGGTCTCCCAGTCGACCTGGTCGGCGTAGCGTTCGGTGCGCACGCGGCCGCGTGACTCCAGGCACAGCACGGTCAGCGGCTCACGGCCCGTCCACTGGACGGCCAGTTCGCCGATCGCCGCGGGCCGCCAGGACGGCACCGGGTTGGCCACGTCGGGGGTGGGGCCGGCCAGGAACACGGCCGGGCCGTACGGGATGGGCTCGCGGGCACACACCGGCCGGAGGTTGGCCGGGATCTCGGTGGTGAGGGTCCAGTGCGGGACGGCCAGCGCGGCCTCGACAGCGGCCTGGCGGGCGGCGGCCTGCTGCTGGGCAGTCCAGGGCAGCGACAGGCCATCCCCGTCGGTGCGGGGACGATATGGACATGTAGGTGCCCGACCGTCTGGGTCGCAGCCGCACCCTTTGAAGTGATCAAGTTCGCGTCGTCATATCCCGCCATCATCTCGGCGGCGCGGTGCATCACCGCAGCGGTCACCTCCGGGTCGGTACCGGCGTCGGCGACGTGGGTGCGCGGCAGGATCAGGACGTGCCCGTCGTTCACGCCGCCGCTGCGGGGGCGGATGGCCAGGGCGTCGGGCCAATCGCGGACGATGACGGCCGGGGCCTGCCCGGCGGCGATGCCGCAGAAGGCGCAGGTGGCCATGTCGGAAACTCCTTCGATCGGGTCGGCGGCGTGGGTATAGGTCGTCTCCGTCATGACCGGCCTCCCGCGCCGAGCTCGTTGAGCGTCTCCCACAGCTGCTTGCTGACCGGGTCGTCGTCGGTGGCCGACCACAGCAGCTCGTTCTCCAGCAGGCTGGCCTGCCGGGCGGTCATCGTCACGGTGACCGCCGTCCCGTTGGTGGTGGCGTGCACGATGTGCTCCCTTCTGATGTCAGGTGCGGTCCAAGGCGGCCAGCAGCGGGGCCAGGACCTCGTTGAGCCGGCCGACCACGATCTCGACCGCGTGCATGGCGTGCAGCTCGATCTCGTCTTCGGGCCCGGCCGGCAGCGGCAGCTCGGTGGCGGGCAGCGTGAAGGAGGCGGTGGTGGAGGTCAGCAGGTAGGAGCGCTCGACGATGTCGTCGCTCTCGGGCTGGTAGGAGCGGGCGCCGAAGGAGTCGGCGCTGGTGGGCCAGCCGTACCAGCGTGACTCGCCGCGGAAGGCCGGGGCACGCAACGCTTCCGGGCGACCGGTGACCAGCTCGACGCGGGCGATCAGGTGCTCGGAGTAGGCCGACAGGCGGGCGGTGATGATGCGCCGGTGGGCCTCGGCGTAGGCCGGGGACATGATCGGCGAGGTGGCGATCTCGAAGGCGACGGCGGCGAAGTCGGCCGCGTTGGCGTTCTCGAAGGCGTAGGCGAACTTGTGGGCGTTCAGCCGCAGGTAGGAGCCGTAGCGGGAGATCCCGTCAGAGGCGCCGGTGCTGTCGAAGTCGTGGTTGAGCCGGTAGGCGACGTCGGTCATCAGGAACCCTTCGGTGACGGGGGGTCGGTGGGGTCGGGGCGGTTGGTGCGCAGCGCGGCCAGCAGTTCGCCGGCGCGGGCTTGTTCGGTGGCCAGCGCGCTCTGGGCAGCGACCAGGCCGGCGCGGGCGGCGGCCAGGTCCTCGCGCAGCACGGCCGTGCGCTCGCGTTCGGCGGCCAGGTCGGCGGCGGCCCGCTCGCGCGCGTCTTGCAGGGCGGCGGCCGCGGCGTTCTCCTGCTCGCGGGCCCGGTCGGTGAGCTGGGCGGCGCGCTGGTCGGCCTGCTCGCGCAGCGCGGCCAGCTCGGCGGCGTGCGCCTGGCGCAGTTCGGCCAGCGCGGTGGTGGCCTGCTGCTGTTCCCGGACGGCGCGCTCGCGCAGCTCGGTCAGCTGCGCCTGGGCGCCTGCCACCTCGGCGCGCAGGGCGGCCGACTCCTTGCCGAGCGTCTTGTTCTCCTTGTCCAGCTCCTTGTTGCGGGCGGCGATGGCCTCGGCGCGCTCGAACTCCTTCTGCTGTTCGGCCTGGGCGTGCACGGCGGCCGCGGTCTGGCCGGCGGCGCGCTGTTCGGCGGCCGCGCGGGCGGCCTCGTGCTCGATCGCCTTGGTGAAGGCGGCGTTGACCTGCCGTTCCCGCTCGCTCTCGGCGTCGCGGGCCATCCGCTCGGCGGTCCGCTTGGCATCCAGCGCTTGCTCACGCTCGCGCCGGGCGCGCTCGGCGTCGCGCTGCGCGGCCGCCCGCTCGGCTTCGGCCTGATCGGCTTTCACCAGGGCCTCGGCGGCGGCCTGTTCGGCCTCGGCGATGCGCGCCACGGCGGCGGCCGCGACCTTCCCGGCGGCGCTGGCGTGGCCGTCCAGGGCGGCGGTGAGGGAGTCGAGGGCCGGGCGCAGCGCGTGGACGGCGGACAGGACCGGCGCCCCGGCCGCGGTGTAGGCGGCCAGCGTGCCGTCGACGCCGGCGGCGTGCGCGGCCTGGCGCTCCTCGGCGGCCAGCTCCCGGCAGGTCTTGTTGCCCCGCTCGGGCCAGGTGCGCGCCGGGGGGCCGCAGAACTCGCGCGGGCGGCCAGATCCGGTGTAGGCGAAGCGGTTGTCGCACTGGCTGTAGCCGCACTCCCGCGTCGGGGTGTCGGCCTGCTGGCCGTCGGGCTGGTCGGTGGGCTGTTGTGTCATGCCGCTCTCATCGAAGTCGAAGGGAAGGCCGGGAAGCCCCCCGGCCGGGGGGAGGAAGTGGCACGAATCTGCCAGGTCGCGCGCCGTACGGGGGGCGTTTCGCCGGCCAGCAGGGCGCGAACCCCGGCCCCGCGCCGCGCGGCGGCCTCCCGGACGATGACAATCTATCCTCACAGATCAAGACTACTTTCTTTATTGAAAAATAAAAGTACTTTCTTAGTTTTTATAAGTAGTAAACTTTTGATCTTGATCTCATGATCACTACATTCTGAAGCCCTCAGATCGTATCTAGCGGCCTTACGATCACTGTTGCTTCGCTGAGTGCCCAGAACGGATCGATTGACGGGAGAAGCGCTGTGGGGTCGCGCTCCAGGGGTACGTCACCCGTTGTCCAGAACCCCGATCTCATGATCGCGAGGGCTGAACGCTGCCGGATCCGCGCGTCAATAGCGGCGCGACGAACACCACGGCGCTGCAGCAGACCTCGCCGGCGACGTCGCGCGGCGCGTGGACCTGCGGCGCTGCTTATTGACGCTTCCGGCGGGAAACGGTGAGGGGTTCGGAGCGGCGCATGCCGAAGGACAGCTCGTCGTTGTAGTGGAAGCGCAGCCGCCGTAGCGGGCGCGGGCGGCGTCGGCGCTGATGCCCAGGCCCGCGCCGATCTGCGCCCAGCTCGCCCCGGCCTGCCGATCGGCCACCACCGCCAGCCGCGTGAGCTCGTCCGCCAGCGCGGGCAGCGGCCTGGGCGCACGACTGCGGGCCGCGGACGCCGCGCTCACCATCGCCATCCAGGTGGACGGCATGCTCGGCGTGGACGCCCGGCTGAACCCGCGCGGTCGCGAGCGGGCAACGGTGCGCTTCGGCGCACGCCTGACGGCCGTGCTCGACGGCTCTGGCTCGCAGAACGAGCTCGTCCCGTAGTCCCTGCCCCAAGTAGCCGGTGACGTGGCTGGAGGTGATCAGCCCTCGTCCGGGCCGACGGCGAGCCCATCCGCCACCATCTGCGCCGGCACCCGCCGCACCTGCTCGACGTCGTGGCCGGTGAACGCGGCCAGTCTTCGGCCGGGCAGGGCCCGCCGCCGTCCCTCTCGACCACCCGGCGGGACCGCCACCGTGACCTGGGGCAGCTCGGCGCGGGCCCGGCGCTGTCGGATCGATGCCCGCCGGTATGAGCTCAGGCTGCGCTCTCGGCCTCGTTCAGGATCGCCCAGCGGGTCCTCCTCCGTCCGGCAAGGACCGCGCCTAGCCGTACGGCCTGTAAGCGCCGTGTCAGACGCCTGTCACCGGGGCCGGTCATCGTTGCCGGCATCAGCGAACCGCAGAAGGGACTGCATCATGACCGACATCACGGGCAAGGTCCAGGAGGCACTCGACTGGTCGGCGGCCGAGCTGGGCGTCACCGGCATCGTCGCCCACGTCCAGGACGAGGACGGCACCTGGTTCGGATCGGCGGGGGTGGCCGACCTGGAGACGGGCCGCCGCCGCGAGCCGGCCGACCAGTTCCACATCGGCAGCGGCGGCAAGGCATACACCTCCGCCGCCGTCCTGCAGCTGGCCGCCGAAGGCGCCTTGAGCCTGGACGACACGGTGGAGCAATGGCTGCCCGGCGTGGTCAGCGGCAACGGCAACGACGGCAGCAAGATCACCATCAGGAACCTGCTCAACCACACCAGCGGCCTGTGGGTCGTCGGCTGGGACCGCGACCTGGTGCTCAACTTCCACACCCGGGCCGGGTTCGCCAAGCACCGCCACTATGTCTGGACCGTTGAAGAACTGCTGGAGCTGCAGATGTCCCAGCCGCCGATCTTCGAGCCCGGCGAGGGCTTCGCCTACACCAACGGCACCTACCACCTCGCCGGCGCGATCATCGAGAAGGTGACCGGCCGCACCTTCGAGGAGGAGGTCGAGCGGACCGTCATCCAGCCGCTCGGCCTCACAACCGGCACCTACGCGCGCCCCCTGCCCGAAGCGGGATTCCGGGGACAGCACGCCAACCTCTATTCGAGGATGTTCATCAAGGACGGCGTCGACCCGGCGATCTTGACCACGGAGAACTACCAGTCGCACCTGCAAGGGCCCGAGACCGACCCGGTCGACGTCACCGATTCGACCTTCTTCGGGTGGGCCGCCGGAAACGTCCTGTCGACCACCGGCGACATGCTTCGCTTCACCCGGGCGATGATCGAGGGCACACTGCTGCCGCCCGCCCAGCACCGCGAGATGTGGACCACGGTCCCCACCAGGGACTGGCTGCCCAACACCCGCTACGGCACCGGCGTGTCGCAGTGGACCCTGGCCGACGGCAGCATGCTGCACGCCGTGGTCGGCATGGCCACCGGGTCCGCCGCCATCACCATGGGCACCCCCGACGGCCGGCTCCTGGTCTCCATGAACACCAACTGCGACTGGAACTGGCTGCCGGCCTTCAACCGCATCATCGAGGCGGCGTTCGGCTCGCCCCTGCCCCAGCTGCTGTAGCACCGTCAGGCTTGCGCAAAGCCCTGGGGGCTGAAGATCGGCCGTGCACCTCTGCCCCGGTGTCCATCCCGTTCCCTTTCCTGTCGTCCGGCCATCCAGGGCATGAGGGCCGGCCCGGCGGCACCGCCGCCGGGCCCGTACCCCGCTGTCAGACGGCGTCGGGCCCCTGCCCGCGATACAGGTACCAGGGGCCGTCGTCCGGCAGAGCTCCATGGCCCGTATCGCGCCGAGCTTGAACGCCTCCCGCTCGATCGATTTCACGCTGACGTTGCCCGGCTCCTCGCGGATCGCGGCGAAGATGTCGGCGCCCTCGGGCTCGTCCTCTTGCGCCGGCTCTGGCTGAGCCGCCTCGTCGGCGTATTCTGCGGCCTGGCCGCCGCCCGCCTCGGTCATCGCCGCAGCCGCGGCGCCCTCCGATGCGGCTGTGCCGTCGGGTTCCTTGTCCGGTGAGGCGGCGCGCCGGGCGATCAGCGTGAGCATGCGCTCGATGGTCTCGGCGGGGATCCGGGAGGCGATCCTCGCGGTCAGAGCCGCTTCAGATCGGCTCAGTGCTGAGCCGATCATCTGACTGATGCGCAGGCGGGTGGGCCGCTCCAGGCGTTCCTCGCGCAGCTGCGCCAGCAGCGCCTCGCGTACCCTCTCGGCCCTGCGCTCCCGATCACACACGTGGGTGGCCAGCCAGTGCGTCAGCCTTTCGGCATCGGCCACGGTGCATTCGCCGAAGTCGAGGAAGGCGCGGATCTGCGCCCGGTGGCGCTCGGCGGTGCGGCCTTCCCAGTCGAACAGGCCCAGCTCGGCGGCGGGGACCTTGACCTGGCCGGCGACGAAGGCGACTGCCTCGTCCGGTAGTTCGGAGCGGCCCTCGGGGAATCGGCCGTGCTGGGCGAAGAATTTCAGCCATAACGCCAGTGCCAGCTTGGACGGGCCGGTCCGGCCGGTCAGCAGGCCGGGCTCTTTGCCGATCAGCAGCCAGTGCTCGATCAGCTCGTCTTCGTCCAGGGTGCGTGCCACGGGGTGCCGATCCCCTCTTCTACGCTCAGGAAGATGGCGGCCTGCCAGCCGCCGCGGTCGTTACATAAGGAAAGTGCCGAGAACATGCGGAGGCGGCACTTTCCTTCCCCGAAACGGCTCCCATCCTGGCGCGCAGGCATCATCCTGTCCACGAAACCAGCGAAGTGCCGATGCCTATCGGCAACTCGGCACTTCAGGCTGAAGCTCCCCCGCTGAAGCCGCCCCCTGGCCTGCCGTCGACGGCAGCGGCAGGTTCTGGCGGTGCCGGTGGCAGGGTGCGGAGCCGGCGTTCGACATGTCGAAGGCTTTCCCGTACGAGCTCAGGTCGTTGTTCCCATGTGCTCTTGCAGAGCCTCGATCCGGCGGATCAGCGGTGCTGGCAGAAGGAGGCCAGCGCGCGGGTGAGGCCATAGGTGCGCAGCGTGTCGAGGTCTTCGTCGTCGATGACCTCCGAGGCGGTTCTGTTCAGCTTGCGCTGGCAGGAGGGGCGCTCGCGGGCGCGTTCGCTGTCTTTGATGACCCGCAGGAGTTCGCCGGTGATCCGGTCGAGGTGGGGGCGGACCTCCTTGGCCAGGTCGGGGCGAGTGGCGGGGCGTTCACCGGGGTGGATCTGCCAGCGTGCGTGCAGGGCGCGCTGGACGAGCTTGTTGGCCTCGACCTGGTCGCGGAAGATCGCGGTGGCGACGGCGGGGTCGAGGCCGAGGGTTGCGGATTGGGCGGCGACGGTGTCGAGCACCTGCTTTTCGCGGGCGGGGTCGTCGATTGGTTGGGGGGTGCCCCATTTGGCCGCGGCGACCTTGTCGGCCAGCCGTACCCTCTCCAGGGACAGCTCCACCAGTGGTTTCAGGGCCCCGCGCTCGGAGGTGATGGCAGACGGCACGGGTGGTGGCGCCGTGGCGGGGGCCAGGGCGAGGCCGAGGGCGAGCGAGACGGCGGGGATGAGCATGATGTCCTTTATCGAGGTGGTGATGGTCGCCCCGCCAGGGCGGGGCGGCTGGAGCGGTGGAAGGCTAGCGGACGGGCTTGACCTTGATCGGTGGGATGCGGCGCAGGCAGGAGGTGTCGCCGAGGCGTTCGTCGCGGATGAAGCTCGCCATGATCGTTTTCGCGCAGCCTGTGGCGTCGAGCTCGGGGATGTGCCCGGTGTTGGGCACCGACAGGAAGCGGGCGCGGGGGAACTGCGCCGCGTTGAGCTTGCCGTTCTCGTCGGAGGTGTTGCTGTCGAGGTCGCCGGAGAGCACGAGCGTGGGCACGTCGGGCAGGTCGCCGGTCAGCGTGTACGGCCGGGCCGTACCGTTCTTGGGCCAGGCGATGCACAGGTCGCCGCCGTCGAGGGGGCTGGTGGCGAAGGCGCGCGGGGTGAACGTGCCGAACGCGGCGGGTCGGGCGTGTTCCACGGCGCGGTGGAACTGCCGCCACCGCTCGCGCAGGGGTGCGTCCACGGACCACGGCCGGGCGTAGTCGTTGCAGACGACGCTGGTGGCCAGGGCCTGGTCGGTGGGGTCGGCGGCGAGTTCCTTGAACACGGCGCCGATCTCCTTGATCAGCGGGCGGAAGTCGCCCCTGGCCGCGTGGTGGAGGCGGGCGGGCAGGCGGCCGAGCAGCGGCGTCTTGCCCGGTGTGCTGCCCACGGCATCGCTGGCCGGGAAGGTGAGGACGAGGGCCAGCGTGGACTCGGTGAGCGTGAGGGCGCGCGGCTTGCCGTCCACGGTGATGGTCATCGGGCGTGGCTTGGCGCGCAGCCGGGCGTTGACGGTCCGCAGGTCGTCGACGACGGTGTCGCCGTCGCAGGCGGCGGCGCGCTCGCAGATGCGCCGCAGGGTGAGGGAGATCGCCCTGGCGCTGGGCCCGCCCAGGGGGTCGAAGCCGACCGGGTAGGCGCCGGAGAGCATGATGGAGCGCACGGTTTCCGGATGGCGTTCGGCGTAGATTGACATCAGGTAGGTGCCGTAGGAGACGCCGTACAGGACGATCTGGTCGAGGCCGAGGCGCCGCCGTACCGCGTCGATGTCGTCGGCGGTCGCGGCCGAGGTGTAGCCCTCGGCGCGGGGGCCCAGCGTGGCGGCGCAGCGGGCGGCGGCGCGGTGCAGCTCGGGCCGGGTGAGCAGAGCCAGGCCGGTCAGGCCGCAGGAAAGCTTGCCGGACTGACCCGTGCCGCGCGGGTCGATGAGCAGCAGGTCGTGGTCGGTAGCCAGCGGCTTGGTCAGCTCGGTGTATCCCTTCACGGACTCGATGGCGCCGCCACCGGGTCCGCCCGGGTTGACGACGATGGTGTTCTTGGCGGGCTTCGACTCATCCGTGCGGCGGACCAGGGCGTAGGCGACCTCGATAGTCCCCAGCGCTGGCTTACCAGCTACCAGGGGCCGCGACTCGGTTCCGCATTCCACGCGGTGTCCGGCGACGGTGGGACACCAGGCAGGCGCCTTCTGCGCAGGGGAGGGCGATGACAGCACGGACAGAGCCGTGGTGATCGCCATGAGGGTGGAGATCAATGAAGTTCCTGTCTTTCGCGAACGTGGCGGGTCAGCCGCAGAACAACGCGTCGAACGCCTTCATGAGCAGCCGCGAATCGTTGAAGTCCGGGCTGGCCATGGTCACGTTGAGCGCGGCCCGGTGGCGGCGGTCCACGGTCGAGCCGACCATGGTCACATAGCCGGCGATGCCGCCGCTGTGCCCGTAGACCTGCTTGCCGCAGGACGTGGCGTACCGGAAGATACCCGGACCGGGGTCGCCGTCGGCCTCCTCGCCGGGGGCCGCGGGCATGACGTCGAGCAGTTCGCGCATCTGGGCGGGCTTGAGCAGCTTGCCCGACAGCAGCCGATCGATGAACCGGTCCAGATCGGCGGTGGTGGACACCAGCCCGCCGGCCGCGCCGGCGGCGGTGGTGTTGAGCCGGGTGATGTCCAACGGCTTGCCGCCGACCCACAGGTAGCCGCGCGCGTGCGGCCGGGGCAGGCTCACCTTGTCGCCGGGGTAGGAGGTGGCGCGCAGGCCGAGCGACCGGATCGCCTCCTGGTCCCACGGGTTGCCGGTCACCTTCTCGATGAGCATGCCCAGCAGGTAGTAGTTGGCGTTGGAGTAGGAGTGCTTGGCACCGGGCGCGAACCGCCGGGGCGAGTCGTCGGAGAGCTTGACGAGTTCGTCGGTCTTGACGTGGGTGTAGCGGTACTTCAGCGTGCCTTCGTCACTCATGTACTTGTCGTTGCTGGCGTCGTCGCTCAGGCCGCTGGTGTGCCGCAGCAGCATCCGGACGGTGATCTTTCCGCCGTCCTTGAGCGCGCCGGGCAGGTAGCGGTCCACCGTGCCGTTGAGGTCGATCTTGCCTTCGCCGGCCAGCCGCAGCACCGCCGCGGCCACGAACGCCTTGGTCACACTGGCGATCCGGAAGTGCCCGTTGACCGGCATCGGCACCTTCTTGCCCCACACCGCGGTACCCGAGCGGGCGGTCCATGTCCGCCCGTCCTGAACCACGCGCGCGATCGCGCCCGTCTGGGAGAGCTTGGTCAGCTCATCCAGGTGGCGCTGCACGACGGCCTTACGGTCGTCGGGCGCGCTCGCTTGCGCGCTGTCGGCTTGTCCGGGCGCCGCGGCCATCGTCATGGTCGTCGCCGCGGCCAGGATCGCGGTCAATGTCTTCTTCACGGGATGAGCCCCATTCTCGCGTCTGTTTGGCGTGCTTTTCGACCCTAGAAGTGGATCTGACGTGGGAATTCAGCCGTGAGGGCGATCTCAAGGACGGGCCCAGGGAGGAGGCGGACACAGCCGCGTGTCTTTGGATACGCCACCAAAGTCGGTGGCGGCGCTGGACTAGGCTGGTGCCTCCCATGACCACCCAGGTGCCGGCATCCGTCTCCGCGCTGCGGCGGTGGCCGGCCAGGCACCCGCGCGCGGCCGACCTGCTGCTCGTGTGCACGTTGATCGGCTTCGACGTGCTGGTCTGGGCCGACCACAGCACCGACGACGGTCTCCTGCGGCCCGCTCTGATCGTGGCGCAGGTGACGCCGCTGATCTGGCGGCGTACCCACCCGTGGGTCGCGTTGGCTCTGGTGTGCGCCTTCTCCCTGATCCAGGGGGTGACCGCGCCGCCGGACGATCACACCGGCGGACTGTTCGTGGCCTTCGCCGGCTACGCCGTCGCCCGCCACGCCCGCCCGCCAACCAGCGCGGCGGCGATCCCCCTCGTGGCCGCCACCCTCCTCGTCCCCGACCTCATCCGGCCCTGGCTGGGCATACCGCCGTCCACCGATCCGGGCTGGAGCGCGACGACCCTTCTGCTCCTGCTCGCAGTCTGCGCGGGCGCCTGGTCGCTGGGGTTCGCGCACCGCCGTACCCACCTCTATGCGGTACGCCTGCGCGCCGAGCAGGAGCGCAGCACCAGGCGCGCCGTCGCGGCCGAACGCGCCCGCATCGCCCGCGACCTGCACGACCTGATCGCCCACCACGTCAGCGTCATCGCCATGCAGGCCCGCTCCACCGCCGAGACCCTGCCCGGCGATCCGGGCCTGGCCGTGATCGGATCCTCGGCCGACACCGCCCTGACCGAGATGCGCAGGATGGTGGGTTTGCTGACCGACGAGCACGACGGCCCGCAACCGTCGCTGGCCCACCTCGACGCTCTCACCGCCCCGGCCAGAGCCGCCGGATGCCCCGTGGAGATCACCGTGCCTGACCACCTCGATGCCCCGGACGCGGTCCAGGTCACCGCCTACCGCATCATCCAGGAGTCGCTCACCAACGTCCTCAAGCACGCGGGCGCCACCACCGTCGACCTCACACTGCGCCAAGCGCCCGGCAACCTGACCGTGACCGTCATCAACGGCCCACCCTCGCGCCCCCGGCCTCCGGCCCCGCCCGGCTCCGGGCTCGGCCTGATCGGCATGCGCGAACGCACCGCCCTGTTCGAAGGCACCCTCAGCGCAGGCCGTACGCCCGAGGGCGGCTGGCGCGTCGAAGCCACCCTCACCTGGCAGCAGCCATGACCCCGATCCGGCTGCTGATCGCCGACGACCAGGAACTCATCCGCGCCATCCTCAAAGCCACCCTCACCCGCCGCCCCGACTTCACCGTCGCCGGCGAGGCGAGCGACGGCGAACAAGCCATCGCCGCCGCCCTCGACCTGCGCCCCGACGTCATCCTCATGGACGTGCGCATGCCCGGCCTCACCGGCGTCGACGCCACCCGCCGCATCCTCACCGAGTGGCCACACCCCGAGCCCCGCCCCCGCGTGCTCATCCTGACCACCTTCGACCTCGACGCCTACGTCCACGACGCGCTACGGGCCGGAGCCAGCGGGTTCATGCTCAAGAACGCCACCCCCGACCAGCTCGCCGAAGCCGTCCGCGTGGTCGCCGCCGGCGAGGCGATGCTGGCCCCCACCGTCACACGCCGCCTCATCGCCACCTTCACCGCGACCCCACCGCCCACCCCCAAGGCCGTACCCGAGGCGCTCGCCACCCTCACCGAACGCGAACTCGAGGTTCTGCACCTACTGGCCCGCGGGCTCTCCAACGCCGAGATCGCCCAAGCCCTGAACCTCACCCAAACCGGCGTGAAAGGACGCGTCAACCGCCTGCTCGGACGGCTCGGGCTGGCCAACCGTGTGCAGGCGGCGATCCTCGCCCAGGAACACGGACTGACCACACCCCCTGGGACGTGAGAGGGGTTTCGAAATCTTCGAGAAGCCCCCTTATGGATCCTCAGTGCGGGCGTGCGTACCTCGGACCCAGAGACAGAACCCCGAACACTGTCACGAATCGGCGAGGGTCACGTGCCTTGTTCGGACGCCTCCGATGGGTGACGTTAAGGAGATCACTGCAGGGGAGAGTGGCTTCCGCCATGAGCACGATTGGCCCATGCTCGCCCCCTTACCGAAGCACCATGTCAGGCCAGCCACGGCACCGAGCCGAGTCGCCGAACCCGTCGAGCCGAGGGCTGAGCAGACCACGACGAAAGGATCGCGCATGGCAGGCACCGTCATCGACACGACCGACACGACCTTCGCCCTCACGGTGGTCAAGGTTCCCGGGCCGGTCTTGGCCGTCTTCCGTGCCGAGTGGTCCGACGTGTGCCGGGCTCTCGATCCGGTTCTGGTGGAGGTCGCCAGGAGTACTCGGGCCGCCTGATCGTGGCCCGCCACGACATCGACGATCATCCGCAGACGCCGCCCAAGCACGGCGTCGAAGCCATTCCCAACCTGTGTGTGTTCAAGCCGGGAAGATCGTCGGCAGGTGGATCGGGCCGGCGAACAAGACCCGCGTGGTGAATCTGATCCAGCCTCACCTGTGATCCTAGGCAGCATCTGACCAGGCCGCCGAGCGGGCAGCCCAGACGGGCACCGCCGCCGGGGACACGAGCCGGGATGAGAACGCCAGTCGGGCCAACGGCCAGGGGTTCAAACCCACTCTCCACGAAGTCGGCCAGCCGCGGGCCGCCGCGTTCAGGCGGCCCGCGGTGCCAGCGCAGCGACCGGCTTTCTGCTCCAAGCCGACGGCTTCTTCTTGGTCAGGCGTCTGGTCATGAGCATGATCGAGGCGAAGCCCAGACGGGCTTCGCTGTGGGAGGGCTTGCGCTCGAAGTCGACCACGTTGCGACAGGCGTTCATCAGCCATGAAAGCGTGCGCTCGACGATCCACCGGCGGGCGAGCACACCAAACCACCAACAGTCCGTGGCCTGCTAGGCAGCCAGGCGTGACGTCGGGAGTCAGGTCCTCATATCGCCCCTGACCTGCGCGAACATGACAGATGGCGGCTGGTGGGGTCGTCCTTACCGATAGGCCGACCGCGAGCGCGCGTTCTTCGCCCGGCTCACCGAGTTCCACGGCTACATCGACGGCAACCGCGCCCAGATCCCCAACTACGGCGAACGCCACCGCTGCGGCGAACCGATCTCCAGCGCCACCGCCGAGTCCACCGTCAACCAGGTCATCAGTCGCCGCATGGTCAAAAAGCAGCAAATGAGGTGGACACCTCGCGGCGCCCACCTGCTCCTGCAGGTCCGTACCCGCGTCCTCAACGGCGATCTGGCCGGCGACTTCGCGCGCTGGTACTCCAGTCTCCAAGCCTCCGATCATGTGCCCGTCGAACAGCCAGCCTGATCACTTCCCACGGTTTCTCTCGGTCTCCGACTGGAGCTGTTTCGCCAAGGGCGCGCTGGACCAACTGCCCTCCCTCACCCCAGCAGCCCAGGCGCTGCTGGACGGCTTCCGGCAGCATGCCGACGAGCGCGGCCTGGACGAGCAGGTCCGCCGGATCGCCGCCCGCAGCATGCGGATGAAGTCCGGCGTCCTGCCCGACGAGGCGGTGCACTGGCTCAAGACCAACTTCCTCAAAACCGAGCTCGAACTCGGCCACTGTCTGCGCCTACCAGCGGAGGGTCCGTGCGAGTGCGACCTCTATCTGACCTGCGCCAAGTTCGTTACCACCCCCGAGTACGCCCCGCGGTTGCGGGTTCGCATGCAGGTGGAGCAAGAGCTCGTTCAGGATGCCAACCAGCGCGGATGGGCGCGCGAGGCTGAACGCCACACCTCCATTGCTCGTCGGCTACAAGGCCTGCTCACCGACCTTGGCGAGACCGCCGACCCGGTTGACGACAGCCTGCAGGGAGGCTCAGCATGCACCTCCACCGACTGAATGAGCCGCTCAAGCGCCCCGCACACAGCCCACCGGATGCTCAGTGCGCGGCACCGACGAAGGAGGCGCTGCGCGGCGATCGCCCCCAGCCTGGCAGGTGGGCACCGAAGTGATGGCGATCGGTACTCGAGACGAACAGACGGCCGCCGCCCTTGACAGTGTCCACATAAAGAACTTCCCGGTCTTCGCCCTGGCCACGTTGTTCGGGTTCGACCTGATGCCACGCATTCGGAACTTCAAGGACCTGATCTTCTTCCGCGCCTCGGAGAAGATCGTCTACCCGCATATCGACCAGCTGTTCGGTGAGAGTGGCCGCAACGTGATCGACTGGAAGCTGATCGACAAGCACTGGGTCGACCTGATGCAGGTGGCGATCTCCATCAGCGAGGGCCGGTTGAGCTCGGCCACGCTGATGCGGCGGCTGCGGTCCAACTCCCGTAAGAACCGCATCTACAAGGCGTTCCGTGAGGTGGGCCGCAGCGTGCGTACCGTCGCCCTGCTGCGGTATCTGGCCGACCCGGCGCTGCGGGCGCGGGTCACCGCGGCGACCAACAAGGTTGAGTCCTACAACGGATTTTCCAAGTGGCTCGGCTTCGGCGGGGTGCTGGCCGACAACGACCCCGAAGAGCAGGAGAAACTGATCAAGTTCAACACGCTGCTGGCCAACCTGGTCGTCTTCCACAACGCCCTGGACATCTCCGCCGTCGTGCGGCAGCTGGTCGCCGAGGGCTGGCAGATCACCGCCGACCAGCTCGGCCAGATCGCCCCCTACCTGCAGGCCCACATCAGCCGCTTCGGCGCGTATGCCATCGACGAGCTGCGCCATCGGCCGGATCCGTTCGACCCCCTGCTGAAGGAGGTCGACTTCACCGACGTCGAACTGGCCGCGTGATCTCCGAGGCGCTGGCGGAGCGTCTACGCGGAGCCGGTTGAGCAGCCCCGGTAGCGTGCGGTCATGACCGAGGTGCTGACGCTAATGCCCGATGATGCCTTGGCGATGCTGCTGGAGGGCAACCAGCGGTTCGTCGCCGGCGCGCCGGAGCATCCCAACCAGGACGCCGCCCGCCGTGCCGAGACCGCGCCGGAAGTTCCTGGCCATTGACCACCGGGACTCACAGCCTGGCTGCTGGCGGCGCGCTCCAGGTTCGGCATGGCCGGGAAGGTGTCCGCCGAGCCGCATGCGGTGCGCGAGCTCATCCGGCCTCGCGCCCGCGAGACCGGATGAGCCGGTGCTATTGAGCGGTCATCGTGAACTCGGCGGGCACATCTCGGCTTCCATTTCCTTGGTGAGGATGCTGATCGGGTTGTTCCAGTCGCCGTTAATGTTGGAGACGACCATGTGCTTGCCGTCTCGGGTGCCCATCGCGTACGTCCAGGAGCCGTGGATCCTGCCGCCGTTGCCCCAGACCGTCACGCCGCAGGACAACTTCTGAGAGAAGACGCCGAGCCCGTAGGCGGTGTTGTCGATCCACTGCACGCCTTCGGTGGAGACGGTGGTGAACATCTCCTTTTGCAGTGCGGGCGGCAGCAGACGGCCGCTCAGCACTGCCCGATAGAAGGTGTGCAGGTCGTTCATGGTGGAGACGATGCTGCCGGCTGACCCGGCCCAGGAGGGGTTCATGTCGGTGAGGTCGTAGGGGGTTGTGGTGTCCTCGCCGACCAGGAACTTGACGTAGTGCCGTGCGTGCGGCTTGCGCAGCTTCGTGGCTTCGCCCGGCAGGTACGTTTTCGTCAGGCCGAGCGGGCGGATGATGCGCCGGTTGATCTCTTCGGCGTAGGAGTTGCCGGTGACCTTCTCGATGATCATTCCGGCGAGCGTGAAGTTGGTGTTGGAGTAGCCCCACCCCTTGCCGGGCGCGAAGGAGGGCGGGTTACTCATGGCTATCTTCACCAGTTGCTCGGGGCGGTAGCTGTTGAAACGGACCTTGAGGAAGGCGGTGCTCCACTGCTTGGTGGCCAGGTCCGCATCCGAGGTGTAGGGGAAGATGCCGCTGGTCTGGTTGAGCAGTTGCCTGATGGTGATCTTGCTGCCGTCGTGGCCGTTGCCCCTCACCACGCCGGGCAGCCATTTGTCCACGGTGTCGTCGAGGCTCAGCCGGCCCTCGGCCACCAGCTTCAACACCACGACCGCGACGAACGTCTTGGTGGTGCTGCCGGCCCGGAAGTATTCCTGCTGGCGGCGCTTGCGGCCGGTGTCGGTGTCGGCCACGCCTGCCGTACCGAACCATGACCTGCGGCCGTCACGGACTTCTGCCATGGCGCCCGGCATGCCGTCGGCCACGGCTTGGTCCAGCACCTGCTGGAGCCCGGCGTGGTCGTCGGCGCGGCGGTCGGTGTGGTCGTCGGCCACCGCCGACGACGCGCTTACGGTCACGGCGACTGCGGCGGCGAGCAGGCAGGCGGCGGTGCGGAGAGTCTTGGTCATGGGTCGATCGCCTTTCACTACAAGTGGAGTGTGCGCGTAGGGGAATGCGTGAGTTAGCTGGTGACACGGTGGAGCAGGATGTCGCCCTGGTCGACGTGGGCGTGGAGCTCGACGGTGTTGCCGGTCGGCACTTCGGAGTCGTCACCCAGGTTGTCGCGAACCCTGCCGAGCGTGGTCTTGGCGTCCAGCAGTACGGCGGTGCCATCCGGGATCCCGACGCTGATGGTCCCGGCGCCGACGTCCAGATCGGCGCGCCCGCGCGCCATCGCGCCGACCTTGACGGCGCCTTGCTCGACGGTCACGCGCAGGCCGTCTTCTGCCCGGTCCACCGTGACGTTCCCGGTGCCGTTGCCGATCACGATGGTGCCGATACTCTCGCCGACCTTGATCTGGCCGTGGGCGGTGGTGAGGGTGGCAGGGCCCCCGGAGGTGGCCACGGTGATGTCGCCGTCGTCGGTGCTCAGGCGTGACTCGCCGGTGCGGGCGAGATGGATGTGGCCACGGGTGACGTGGGCCCGTACCTCGCCCAGGCGGCCCTGGCCGTTCAGGAGCCCGTCGCGGAGGCTGATGTCGAGCGCCGAGCCGTTGGGCAGCTCGACCGTCACTGCGACGCGTCCGGGCAGGGAGCGGATGCTCGCGCGGTCCTTGACCGTCAGGCGGCCGCCTGCGTAGGCGATTCGGGCTCGTTCGGCGGCTGCGACGTCGGTGGCGTCGGCCGGATCGGCCGGCCGTACCTCGACGGTGGTGTCGGTGCGCTGTGTCGCACTGATGCGGATGTCGGCCGCGGTGAACGACAGGACGGCGGTGATCGGCTCCGGTGTGTCAAAGGTATCCATTGATGGTCCACTTTCAGCGGGGGTCGGTGGCGGGCGGCGTGCTTACGCACCGATGGAGACGCCGAACTCCGCTTCGATGACCTTGAACATGGGGTCCCAGGACTTCCACTCGGTGTTGGTGTGCACGGCGACGGTGTGCCGGCCATCGGGAGTGCCGACCGCGAAGAAATAGGAGCCCCAGAAGCTGCCGCCGAGGCCGCGCAGCGTTCGGCCGCCGGTCGCCTGCTTGTCGAACTCGAACATGCCCAGGCCGTAGCGGGCGTGCGGCATCCAGTAGCCGCCCTCGGTGGAGACCGTGGTCCACATCTGCCGGTGCTGTGCGGGCGGCAGCAGGCTGCCGGTGGTCATCGCGTTGAAGAAGCGGATCATGTCCGTCGTAGTGGAGACGACGTTGCCGGCCGCGTAGCCCAGGGAGGAGTTGAGCTCGGTGACGTCCAGAGGCGGCAGGCCGGGCTCCTCCATCAGCGATTCCCAGTTCTCCGGGGTGACCGCGGCCGGGTCGGCGCCGTCCTTGAGGAACTGGTGGGAGTAGCCTCGCGGGTGCGGACTGGGGTAACCGGTCTCGGTGGTGGGGCGCACGCGGGTGTGGGTCAGGCCGAGCGGCTGGACGACCCGGCGGTCGACCTCGTCGGCGTAGCTGTTGCCGGTGACCTTCTCGATGATCGCGCCGGCGATGTAGAAGCCGCCGTTGGCGTACTCGAAGCGTTCGCCGGGCGCACCGACCGGCGGCTGGGACACCGCCACCCGCAGCAGTTCCTCGGTGCTGAAGGTGTCGAAGCGATGCCGGTCGAACCCGGAGCGGGTGGCGTAGCGGTGGCTGACCTCCGGGGCCAGGCCGGTGGCGAACAGGCCGCTGGTGTTGCTGAGCAGGTGCCTGATGGTGATCTTGTCGCCGTCGTAGCCGTTCACATTCAGCACGCCGGGCAGGTGGGCGTTGACCGTGTCGTCGAGGCTCAGCCGGCCCTCGGCCTCCAGAGCCAGCAGGACGGCGGCGGTGAAGGCCTTGCCGCTGCTGCCGGCGTGAAAGTACTCGCCCGGCACGCGCGGGGAGCCGGTTTTGATGTCGGCCACGCCAGCGGTGCCGAACCAGGTGCGGTCGCCGTTCTTGACCTCGGCGACGATGCCGGGAATGCCGACCTCGGCCACCGACCAGTCGAGTACCTGCTGCACGTTCTCGTGGGCTGCCATTGCACTGCCTTTCGGACGTTTCTTCCGTACGTCCTCCACGGTGTCCACCGGCGCTTACATGCGTCTTAGAACGCTCTTTTAGCCGGTAGGGCGCCACTTTCAAACGGCACGTGCGCGTCTTTGTGCTCATAGCCTTTGTGCATGCGGATGGAGTTGCTGGGACCGGTCCGGGCCTGTGCCGACGATGGCACGCCGATCGAGGTCGGCGGGGTCATGGTCCGAGCGCTGCTGGCCCGGCTGGCTCTGGCCGAGGGCGAGATGGTGCCGGTCGACGCACTCGTTGATGGCCTGTGGGGGGAGCATTCGCGCGGGGGCACCGTCAACGCACTGCATGGGCTGGTACATCGGCTGCGCAAAGCCCTGGGCGAGGCCATCGATGACAAGGAGGTCGTGGAGAGGGCGGCCGGCGGGTACCGCCTGCACGTACGCGCCGAGGACGTCGACGCCTGCCGGTTCGAGGAGAAGGCGAAGCGGGGCGGTCGCGAACTGGCCGCGGGTGACGTGCGGCGAGCGGCCTCGCTGCTGGGCGAGGCGCTGACGCTGTGGAGGGGAGACGCGCTGGCCGACGTGCGTGACACCCCCTTCGCCGCCACGGCCGGCGCGCGCCTGGACGAGCTACGGGTCGCGGCCATGGAAGACCGTTTCGAGGCGGAGCTGCGGCTGGGCCGCCACGACGAGATCCTGGCCGATATGGCGGCGATGGCCGCCGGTCACCCGCTGCGCGAACGGCTGGCCGGATTGCGCATGCGAGCGTTGCACGCGGCAGGCCGCCAGTCCGACGCGCTGGCCGTGTTCGAGCAGGTCCGCGGCACCCTCGCCGAGGAACTGGGCGTCGACCCCTCCGAGGACCTCCGCAAGACGCACCTCGCCGTGTTGCGGGGTGAGCGGGAGTACCCCCAGGCGCGACAGGCTCGGCCGTACGCAGTGCCAGGACGTCTGCCCGCCCAGCTGACCAGCTTCGTCGGCAGGCAGGAGGAGCTGAGGTTGCTGGCCGGGTTGCTGGAGTCCTCCCGGCTGGTCACCGTCGTGGGTCCTGGAGGAGTGGGCAAGACCCGGCTGGCGGTGGAGGCCGTGAGCCGGCATCGGGTCCACCAGCGAGGCCGGGCCTGGCTGATCTCCCTGGCCGCGGTGAACACGGCCGACGGGCTGGTGGAGGCGGTGCTGAGCACGATCAGCCTCGCCGGAGCCCAGCTGGCCGGCACGCCACTGGAGCGGGTGGTCAACCTGCTCGCCGGTGGTGAAGGCGTACTGGTTCTGGACAACTGCGAACAGATCTCCGGAGCCGTCGCGGAGTTCGCCGGGCAGTTGCTGGAGCGCCAGCCGGACCTGACCATCCTGGCCACGAGCCGGGAACCGCTGGACGTCATGGGTGAGGCGCTGTGCCGCCTGGGCCCCCTCGGCCTCCCCCCGGCGCACGCGGATCCCGATCGTGCCTCCGCATCGGCCGCGGTGCGGCTGTTCCTCGACCGGGCGGCAGCCGTACGACCCGGCTTCGCACTGGACGCGTCGACCGCGCGGCCGGTCGTGGACATCGTGCGCCGGCTGGACGGGCTGCCGCTCGCCCTGGAACTGGCCGCGGCACGCCTGCGGACCATGAGCGCCGAGCAGATCGCCCGGCGGCTGGATGACCGCTTCCGGCTGCTCAGCATCGGCAACCGGACCGCCCAGCTCCGCCAGCAGACGCTGCACGCGGTCATTGAGTGGAGCTGGGATCTGCTCACCTCACAAGAGCGCACGCTGGCCGCCCGGATATCGATATTTCCGGCGCGGACGGGTATCGCGGTGATCGAAGCGGTCTGCGCGGATTCGGAGGGGACGCTTCCCGCGGACGAGGTCGTCTACCTCCTGGACTCCCTGGTCGACAAGTCCATCGTGGAGCGGGCCGGCGACGGCTACCGGATGCTGGAAACCATCCGGGCATACGCGGCGGGCAAGCTCCGACTCGCAGGAGAGACCGACACCGTCCTGCGCGGGCTCACCCAGTACTTCGCGGACCTGGCCGCCGAACACGAGCCGCTGCTGCGCTCGGACAAGCAGGCGGAGTCGCTGCGGCTGTTCCAGGCCGAGTACGACAACCTGATGTACGCCCTGCAAACGGCCATCGACGGAGACGACGCCGAGACCGCGGCCCGGATGCTCGGACCGCTGTACTGGTACTGGGTCATGCTCCGCTACGACGCCCGGGCCGAGACCTACATCACCAAGGTCACCGAGTTCGGCGACGCGCTGCCCGCGGACGCCCGCGCCGCGTTCACCGCGATCCACCTGGTGGGCCTCGAGGGCGGGCCGATCACCGACCACGAGCGGCTCCGCGCGCTCATCGGCGACTGCGCGCGCACGGGCGCGCTGCGCCGCTATCCGATGCTGCTGACGATAGTGCTGGTGATGGCGGCGATACTCGGGCTGGACGAGCTGCTCGATCAAGAGATCGCCCGGGTGCGCGGCGGCTCGGACCGCTGGGCGATCGCCTGCACCTTCATGATCGAAGCCATGCGCCATCGCGAGCACGGCGACCGGGAGAGCTCCGCGACCGCGATGACCACGGCGCTGCGCCTGTTCGAGGAGACGGGCGATCGGTGGTGGACGGCGAAGGCGCTGTACGGCCTGGCTCAGATCCACGCCATCGCCGGAGACCACGACCAGGCGATCACCGCCTACGAGCAGAGCCTCGCGATCGCCGCCGACCTCGGATCGCAGGACGAGGTCTCCACCCGGCTCGGTCTCGCCACGGAACGCATGCGCGCCGGCGACCTGGCCGGCGCGAGGCGCGACATCGACACCGCCGAACGAGCGGCCTGGCGGCGTGGCCAGCCGGCGCTGGAGATCGAGGTGCTCGGCGTCCAGGCAGAACTGCACCGCCGCTCCGGAGAGGTCGAACGCGCCGATCAAGCACTCGACCGGATGGAGGCGCTCCTGCGCAAGCTGCCCCAGTCGGCGGAGGCCATCGACCCTCTGCTGCTCCTCGCTCGGGTAGCCAACCTCCTCACCGCCGGCGACGCCGTACGCGCCCGCGAACTGATGCCCCGCGCTGTCGAGGCGGCGCAGGCGATCATGGATGCCCCCTTGGCTGCTCAACTCCTGGCCAGGCTACTGTTGCTGGAGGGCGATCCGGCAGGCGCGGCCACCGCGCTCGGCCTGAGTCAGGCCATCCGCGGCGCCTTCGACCACGGCGACACCGAACTGCGCCGCCTCTCGGAGATGCTCGCGGAATCGCTCGGCCGTACCGACTACGACAGCGCCTATGAACGGGGCGCCGACCTGACCCCACACGAGGCCGCCGACCGTCTGACAAAGCTACGTGTATAAGTCCAGGGTGGCAGGGGCATTTGAGCCGATTGTCGTACATGAGGCAGGCCAAGTACGAGAAAAGAGCAATGCCGGGGTTGATACCCAGGAACAGCGGCTGGCACTGAGAGTGATCATGGTGCGGGAGGCTGGTGCCGGGGCTCGATGTGGTGAAGGTGCGGCGGGCGGCTGGTGGCGGTCTGGGACGATCTGGAGCATGGCGCGTGGTAATGGTGGCGGCAGGGACGGCCGGGGCGAGCCGGAGTGGCGGCCGGTAGGCGACGTGGACATGATGACCGCGGTCGTGCTGGAGCAGCTGGGTGCCAACCGCGATCAGTTGCGGGCCCTGGAGCCGGCGCGGCGAGCTCCGCATCTGCTGGACGACGACACCGTGGAGCGGATCAAGCAGGTGTTCGGGCAGCAGCGCGACGACATGTGGCTGTGGGTCGAGACCGGCGAGCGCTGGCAGGCCCAGGAGCTGACCGCGGCCGAGGCTGCGAAGGTCGATCAGTACGTGGCGGCGGTGGAGGCGTTCGCGGCGAGCAACACGGTCATCCTGGCGCTGGCCGATGAGCTGGCAGCGGGCACGATCGAGGTGACGTTGGAGTCGGGCCTGGAGCTGGGCGTGGAGACCTTGGCGGGAGCGTTGGCCCGGCAGGCGAACCTGTTCCCGGATGCCTCGCCGGTGCGGGTCCGCCACCCGCTGACGGCGGCTGACACCGATGAGAGGTCGTGGCCGTGGCTGTCGGGCCTGGTGGTGGGCATGGCCGCCCCGGGCGAGTGGGACATCGTGGTGATCGATGACCGTCTGGTGGTGGGGCTGGACGCCGGCGGGAACCCGGTGTACCCGGTCTGCCGCCGCGCGGCCGAGGCGATCCGCCTGCAATAGTTCAGCCGTTCCCTGGGCGTCGACGGGCCGGGCCTCCGTCAGGTTGCGCTCTGCTGGTCGTGGTCGCGCAGCATGCGCAGGACGGTCGCGGCCGAGGGGTGACGGCCCTTCTTCTTGCCGCTGGTGATGACGAGCCGGGCGGCGATGTCGCGCAGGCTGAGGTCCTGGCCGCGCAGGTGCAGGGCCATGGACAGCATGTTCTCGTCGGTGACGACGGCGCCGCCGATGGCCTTGCCGCGGGCGCGGGCGGATTCGTGGCCTTCCAGGGTGCGGTCGCGGATGTACTCGCGTTCCATCCCCGACAGGGCGGCCAGCACGGTAAACACCACACCGGATGGGTCGTGGGAACCTTGCAGCTCACCGGTGAGGAACTCCAGCCCGATGCCGGCGGCGCGCAGCTGCTCGGCAAGGGCGGCCAGGTCGAGGCCGCGGCCAAGCCGCTTGTGCTCGTGCACCACGAGCGTGACCGCCACCCCGGCCGCGCGCAGTTCCCGGGCCAGGGTGACGGCCTTGTCGAGCTCGGGCCGGGTGGTGGCGCGGGTGGAGATCTTCTCGGCGAAGACGCGGGTGACGCCGGCGGCCTTGAGCGCGTCGAGTTGGGTGTCCAGGGACTGGCGAAGAGTGGAGGCGCGGGCGTAGCCGATCCGCGCGTGCCCCCCGGGTTCGGCGCCGGCCG
This sequence comes from Nonomuraea typhae, assembly GCF_009760925.1. Taxonomy (GTDB): domain Bacteria; phylum Actinomycetota; class Actinomycetes; order Streptosporangiales; family Streptosporangiaceae; genus Nonomuraea; species Nonomuraea typhae. The sequence goes on along the minus strand of NZ_VRLV01000030.1, from coordinate 439 downwards.
CGGCCGGGCGGGGCAGCGGGGCCCAGGCCGTGCCCGGCTTGCGGAGGGCCGGGGTGGGGACGTTGAGCGCCTTGGCGAGTGCGGGCACGAGCCGGAAGCGGGCGGTGTGGTACTGGACGGCCACCTTGCCCCGGCCGGTGCGGCAGGGTGAGCCGGCGGGGGCGGCGCAGGAGGTCATCGGGCAGTCGTGGGCCTCCACGCGGAGGAAGTCGTCGTCGCGCACCCCGAGATCGTTTCATAGGACTGTTTCAGACGGCCACCCATTTGCACCAACTCATGAAACGACGTTCGCCCTGAACGCGCCCGGCCGGATGTCGATTTCCGAAGTCGTCTGCACTGATGTCTGAACTCCCCTGCACAGGGTCGTTCCTCGGTGGGCTTCGAGGCGTTCTGACGAGTGCTCGCCAGGGATGCGCGATGGGCGCTGCAATCGGCAGGC
>NZ_VRLV01000003.1 GCF_009760925.1 Nonomuraea typhae | reverse complement strand
CACCCCTGTGAGGGGGGTAAGGCTCCCGGTAGACGACCGGGTTGATAGGCCGGAGGTGGAAGCGCGGTAACGTGTGGAGCTGACCGGTACTAATAGGCCGAGGACTTGACCACAAAGCATTCGCGTCCTGAACTGTAGGTTCTCTGCAGCGCTCTGTTACTCTTCGCCGGGTCCGGAGCAGCGCGAGATCGATGGTTCAGGATGTTCTTGCTCGCGTCCACTACGCAATTCTGAGACAACAAACGGTCTCAAGAGGTTGCGGTGGTTATGGCGGGAAGGAAACACCCGGTTACATTCCGAACCCGGAAGTTAAGCTTCTCTGCGCCGATGGTACTGCACTCGGGAGGGTGTGGGAGAGTAGGTCGCCGCCGCACAAAACTTGATCAGGAAGGGCCATCCCGGGTTTGGGGTGGCCCTTCTTGCGTTACATGTGAGGGGCTGTCTCGTGCTGGGACGGCCCCTTTTGCGTTGTGGAGGGTTCGCTGCCAAGGCGGAAACAAGAGTGGCGGCCCACGGGATGCGGGCCGCCTGTGGATGCGTGTCGGATGGTTAGCCTGTCGCGTCGCGTGGGGCGGCGATCAGGCCGTAGATGATGACCACGCTCAGGGCGATGCCGATGACCGACCAGATCGGGTACGCGGCTACGAAGGCGAATTGTCCGATCATGGCGAGTCCGGCCAGGATGATGCCGACGATGCGGGCCCAGGTTTGGCCGGCGAGGATGCCGGCGCCGGCAGCCAGTTGCAGGATGCCCAGGGCGAGCCAGATCCAGCCCCAGGTGTTGTAGTCGAAGACGAGCAGTCGGCCGCCGGGGGTGACGAAGTAGTCCTCCCGGAACAGGGCGATGAGGCCCTCGATGGCGTTGAAGACACCCAGGACGACGCCGAGCATGCCGGCGAAGGTGAGCCAGCTGGACTGCGGGCGGAATGCCGGTCCGTGTGGTGTGGATGCGGTAGCCATGTCCGGGATGTCCCCTGATGTGGGGAGATCGCTGTTATGGAGTGGGCAAAGGTATGGCGGGGCGGAGGATGAAGACGCCCCAGCCGAGGTACTGCCGGCCGTACTCGAGGTGGGAGGTGCGCCACTGGCGGAGGGCGTCGCGGATGGCTGGGGCGTCGGGGTCGTGGGGGTTGTCGCGGAGCCAGTCGCTGAGGGTCCACCACTGGGAGGCGGTGTAGCGGTCCCAGCTGTCGGGACTGGCCAGGACCATGTCGAGGAGGTCGAAGCCGGCCTCGTCCATGCTTGCGGCGGTTTGCGCGAGGGAGAGGCAGGGGTGGTCGTCCAGGCCCAGGGCGGTGGTGGCCTCAGGGGGCGGGGCGGAGTTCCAGAAGACTTCGCCGACCAGGATCAGGCCGTTGGGGCGAAGTAGCGGGCGCATCAGGTCGAGGGTTCCGGACAGGCCGCCGCCGATCCAGGTGGCGCCTATGCAGGAGACGATGTCGTAGGAGCTGGGTTCGGCCTGTTTGGCGTAGGTGGCGGCGTCTGCGGTGATGAAGGTGAGAGCGTCGGTCACGTTCAGCTCTGTGGCGCGGGTTCGGGCGGCGGCGATGAAGACCTCGCTGATGTCCACGCCGGTGCCGTGGCTGCCGTAGGTGGCCGCCCACCGGGACAGGAGTTCGCCCTTGCCGCAGGCCAGGTCCAGGTGGCGGGTGCCCGGTGGCGGTTGGCAGAGTTCGCCGAGGAGGTCGAGTTTGTCGTCGGTGAACGGGTTCAGGATGCGGTGCCGGGATTCGGCGATCTCGTGGAAGCGTAGCGACATGGTGGACATCCTGGTCGAGAGGGGTTCCGTGGAGCGATCGGATTTCGGCCCGGCACGTGGACCTGCCGGGACTTGCTAGGCTGGGAGGGCCTGGCCGCCCCATCCACGGGTGGCCTTCTTCGCGTAAGACCCGCCGGGCGGGCAGCCACGGTGGACCGTCGTTCGATATGGGTCCGCTGAGTTAGCCAACGAAATGGACCAGAAGTGAACAGAGATAACGGACCGGACGACGGACAGCGCGGGAGTGGCGACGGCCCCCGCGACGGAGACAGGCGCTCCTACGGCAGCAGCGGCGGGTACGGCTCCCGCGACCGCGACCGCGACTCGCGCGGTGACCAGGGCGGCCGTCCGTTCCGTTCCGACGACCGCGGGCGCGGGCCGCGTCGTGAGGGCGGGTTCGATCGCGGGCCGCGCCGGGATGACCGTGGGCCGCGTCGCGAAGGCGAGTCCCAGCGGCGGGCGTTCCCCGAGCGAGATGAGCGGGGATTCGCCGAGCGGCCGGACTTCGGGCGTGACGGGCGCGGATTCCGTCGTGAGGGCGGGTCTGACCGTGGTCCTCGTCGTGAGGGTGGTTACGAGCGTGGTCCCCGTCGTGAGGGTGACTCCGACCGCGGGCCGCGCCGTGAGGGCGGGTACCGGGATCGCGATGACCGTGGTGGGTTCGATCGCGGGCCTCGCCGCGAGGGCGGGGTTGACCGTGGTCCTCGCCGTGAGGGTGGTTACGAGCGTGGTCCCCGTCGTGAGGGTGACTCCGACCGCGGGCCGCGCCGTGAGGGCGGGTACCGGGATCGGGATGATCGCGGTGGGTTCGACCGCGGGCCTCGGCGTGAGGGCGGCTTCGACCGCGGTCCTCGTCGTGAGGGCGGGTTCCGGGATCGGGATGATCGCGGGCCGCGCCGTGAAGGCGGCTTCGATCGTGGTCCTCGGCGTGAGGGCGGGTTTGACCGCGGGCCGCGTCGTGAGGGTGGTCCGCGCCGCGAGGGCGGATATCGGGATCGCGATGACCGGGGCGGGTTCGATCGTGGTCCTCGCCGTGAAGGTGGGTTCGATCGTGGTCCCCGTCGCGAGGGTGACTCCGACCGCGGGCCGCGCCGTGAGGGCGGGTTCGACCGCGGACCGCGTCGCGAGGGTGACTTCGAGCGCGGGCCGCGCCGTGAGGGCGGGTACCGGGATCGCGATGATCGCGGTGGGTTCGACCGCGGTCCTCGCCGTGAGGGTGGGTTCGACCGCGGTCCTCGCCGTGAGGGTGGTTACGAGCGTGGTCCCCGTCGCGAGGGTGACTCCGACCGCGGGCCGCGCCGTGAGGGCGGGTACCGGGATCGCGATGACCGCGGCGGGTTCGACCGCGGGCCGCGCCGCGAGGGTGGGTTCGACCGCGGTCCTCGCCGTGAAGGCGGCTTTGACCGTGGTCCCCGTCGCGAAGGCGGGTTCGATCGCGGTCCCCGTCGCGAGGGCGGCTACGAGCGTGGTCCCCGTCGCGACCGTGACTCCGAGCGGGGTCCGCGCCGGGATGACCGCGGGCCGGGCCGTACCGAATGGTCCCGGGACGACCGAGGGCCGCGCCGTACGGACGGATTCGGGGACGAGCGACGCCCGCGGGACTTCGAGGGCGGCGGCCGGCCGTTCTCGCGCGACAACGACGGCGGCGGGACCCGCGCGCGCTTCGGCAAGCCAGGGCAGGACGAGCCGCGCGAGCGCGAGCCTCTGCCCGACATGGCGGCGGACATCACCGCCGAGGAGCTCGACCAGGAGGTTCGCGACGAGCTGCGCTCGCTTCCGGGTGATCTGGCTGACCTCGTGGCCAGGCACCTGGTCGCGGCCGAGCGGGCGCTGGGCGAGGACGATCCGGACCGCGCGTACGAGCACACCAAGGTCGGGCGGCGGTTCGCGGCCCGGATCGGCGTGGTGCGCGAGGCGGCGGGAATCGTCGCCTATCGGGCAGGGCACTTCGCCGAGGCGCTCAGCGATCTGCGGGCGGCGCGGCGGCTGACCGGGTCGGATGCGTACCTGCCGGTCATGGCCGATTGCGAGCGCGGGCTCGGGCGGCCGGAGCGGGCGCTGGACCTGGTGCGTTCGCCGGAAGCGGAGCGGCTTGATCGGGCCGGGCGCATCGAACTGGCGATCGTGGAGTCGGGGGCGCGACGGGATCTGGGCCAGCACGACGCCGCGGTGATCACGCTGCAGCGGCTGCCCGAGTTGCGCGACCCGCAGCCGCGTCCCTGGTCGGCGCGGCTGGCGTTCGCCTACGCGGACGCGCTGGCCGACGCCGGGCACGGCGAGGCGGCCACGGACTGGTTCGCCCGGGCCATGGCCTTCGACGAGGACGGCGAGACGGACGCGGCCGAGCGGTACGCGGAGCTGACCGGGGCGGTCATCGAGGACGTCGAGGAGGATTTCGACCTCGAGGACGGTGACGAGGCCGACGAGCTCTCCGAGATCTCCGAGGAGGAGGTTTCCGAGGCTGCGGCCCTGGCCGAGGCCGGGGACCTGCTTGAGCGGGATGTCCCGGTTTCCGCGGCGGAGGGTTCGGCCGACGAGGAAGTCGAGTCCGAGGGCGCTGCTGCCGATGAGGTGGAGGACCTTGAGGACCTTGAGGTCGGCGCGGACGTCGAGGAGGCCGGGGAGGTCTCGGAGGCGGACGCGGTGCCGGGTGATCTCCCAGACTCGAGTGACGTTCCGGAATCGGGTGACGTTCCGGAATCGGGTGATGTTCTGGACTCGGGTGCGGAGGAGCCCCCCACGGCCGCGCGGACCGTGCCCGGGATCGGGCCGGCCTTCATCGAGCCCGACTTCGGCGACATTCTCGACGAGGCTCCCGAGGCTGGCGAAACCGCCCCGGCTTCTGAGGGCAAGGACAAGCCGGAGTCCTGATGTGCGCCGCCGCCCGCCGTACCTTCGCGTTCTCCGAGGGTACGGCGGGCGGCGCCGTACCTAGGGCGAGACGCGGTCGAGCCAGTGCAGGATGCCGGCGACGTTGGACTCGGCCCCGCTGAGCAGCTCGAACTGCTCGGCCGTCTCGTCGTCGGACTTGAGGGCCTGGTAGCGGTCCCTGGTGTGGTCGCGGACCATGGCGACGGCGTGGTCGAGGTCCATGCCCTCGGCGTGGGCCTGGCGGGTCATGTCCACCCAGATGCGGAGTTCTTCGGCGGAGCGGTCGAGGATGTCCTGGACATCGTCTACCGGGCCGTAGTGGCTGAACAGCAGTCTTTGCGGTCCGAGTGCCTTGAACAGGGCGATCGAGTTGAGTGCCGTGTCGAGGTCGAAGTCCGGCGGCGGGGTGGCGGGGCGCAGGTCGCCGGTTTGCGGGAGGTAGACGCCGGCCGCGTCGCCGACGTACAGGTCGCCGGTTCCGGAGTCGATCAGGCCGACGTGGTGTTTCGCGTGGCCGGGGGAGTAGTGGCTGCTGAGGGTGCGGCCGTTGCCGAGGTCGACGGCGCCGGTGTCGCCGAGGGCGACGATGCGTTCGGCCTCGGTGGGGGTCAGTTCGCCGAACAGGGTGTCCAGGCGGTCACCCCACACCATCCGGGCGCTGGCCATCAGCCTGGACGGATCGGCCAGATGCCGTGCTCCCTTCTCGTGCACCACGATCTGGGCCGAGGGGAAATATCGCGCCATGTCCCCGACGCCGCCCGCATGGTCAAGGTGGATGTGGGTGACGACGACGCTCGCGAGGTCGTCCGGGCCCACACCGAGGGAGGCCAGGGCGTCGCGTACGACCGGGGCGGAGGTCGAGGTGCCTGTCTCCACGAGGCATGGCCGGTCGCCGAGGATGAGATAGCCCGCGGTGATCCCGGAGTATCCGGCCATTTTCGTGTCGATCTCGTACACGTCGCCGCCGAGGGCGGTGATGTTGTCCACAGGCACTCCCGAGTCGCTCACCACTATCCCCAGAACGGCGCTCGGGCCGATCCGGCTATGCCCTCATCGTAAAGAGTGATCTCCGCCAGTTCACCGACGAGGAGGTCAGAGATGGACCACAACGACGTCCGGCTCCGGGGGAAGCTGTCGGGCAAACCCGAGCACCGTCCGATGCCCAGCGGGGACACCCAGACGTCCTGGCGCCTGGTCATCCGCCGTGCCCAGCCCAGACCGGGCGCCACCGTCGACACGATCCGCTGCGTCACCTACCAGCCGGAAATCACCGCCTTCGTCGACGGGCTCGGCTCGGGCGATCGGATGGAGGTCGAGGGGGAACTGCGTTGCCGGGTGTACGGGCCGTCATACGCCAAGATCTGGCGGTACGAGGTAGAAGTGGCCTCCGTGTCCGCGGCGCCGCCGCCTCAGGATGCGCTCCCTTTCTCCCCGGTCGTGGCAGAGGAGGTGAGCGTGCCGTGAGGCGATCGGCTGACGGCACCCGTGTGCGGTCCGTGCGCTGGGCCGGAGGCCGTGAACGTGCGGACGTCGGACGGTGGGTGGTTGGGGCCGGGCCTCCGCATGTCGGGCGGTGGGTGGTTGGCGTCGGGCGTCCGCCGGCTGTGCGCCGGGCGGGCGGCGGGGGACGCCCGTGTCCGCAGACCGGGCCGTCGCTAGTCGACGTCGAACGTTCGCAGCACCAGTCCCGTGCGGGGCTTGGGGCCGAACGAGGTGGACTTGCGGGGGACCCGCTCGCCCTCGGCGGCCACCGCGAGCACCTCCTCGACCACCAGTGCGTTGAGGATCACCGCCGTGCCTCCGGTCGCGGCGGCGAGGTCCGCCGCGGCCCGCGCGTCGTGATGCACGATCCGGACATCCCGCTCGTCGTCCTCCATGTCCCACATCTTGGGCAGGACGAACTCCGCCAGGATGGAGGTGTTGAGGGCGTTCCAGCGGGGCGAGCGCTCGGCCGGCATGGCCTTGGCGAGCTGGGCCGGATCCGGGCTGGTCAGCAGGTGGCAGGTGCCCGCGCCGGCCAGCAGAAACGCCGGTTCCGCCGCGTGCTCCAGCGCGGCCAGGCCGGCGCGCAGGTCGGTGAAGTCCTGTACCTGCCAGGCCCGCTTGGCCCGTTCGGCCGCCGCCTCCAGCGGCAGCCCCGGGATGACCCGGTGGATGGCCTTGAGGTCGGGTGGGTAGGCGTCGGAGTCCACCAGCAGGGCGAGGCCGAAGTCCCAAGGGCCGGAGCCGTTCGCCGGGTTCGCCCGGCGGGTGTGCTCCTGGCGCTGGAGCTCACGGTACGTGGCGTAGCGGTGGTGGCCGTCGGCGATCAGCGCCTGGCGGGGGCGCAGGTCGGCGTTGATCTGGCCGATCTCGGCCGGGTCGGTGATGGCCCAGAGGCTGTGCCGTACCCCGTCGCCGGTCACGGTGCTCACCAGGGGCGGCCGGGCCGTGGCGACCTCGTCCACCAGCGTGCTGGCCCGGCCCCTGCCGTTCGCGTCGTCGCCGTTGTAGAGCAGGAGGATGGGTTCGAGGTTGGCCTGGGTGGTGCTCATCAGCGCCAGGCGGTCGGCTACGGGGCCGGGCATCACGTTCTCGTGGGGGAGGACGATGCGCTGCTCGGGCGCCACCAAGCCCACGTCGCCGATGAGCCCGCGCTGCAGCATGCCCGGGGCGCTCTGCTCGTAGACGTACAGAGCGGGCACCTCATCGCGTACCAGCACGCCCTCGACCAGCCAGGCCCGCAGCGCATCCCGGGCCGCGCCGTACCGCTCCGCCGGACTGTGGTCGGCAGGCGGCCGGGGAAGGATGAGGCGGACGACGTTGTTGGGATGGGAGTCGAGGAGGGTCTGCACGTCACCCTCGGAGATCAGGTCGTACGGCGGGGAGGTCACCGCGGCCGCATCGGCCACCGCGAAGCGGACACCACGGAATGGGCGTAGCACCAGCCCATCCGGCACCGGCAGTTCAGGAGTCCCCATACCGGGCATGCTCCCATAGAGGTCCGAGTCTTCCCGGGGTTGCCCCCACATCCCCGCGATGCCCTTTTCATCCGGGAATCGCGCGGAACCGCCGTCTGTAGATGAAGGAGGCCTCACGCATGATCCAAGGCAGAAGCGTCCCCGATGATTCCCCGGGTGTGCCCGAGGGTGAGGTTTACGACTGGTATCAGCGGGGGGTGAAGCTTCTCCAGGAGGGCAGTCCCGCTGCGGCTGCTTCCCTGCTGGAGCGTGCCGTGGAGGCTGAGCCCGAGTCGCGCAGCATCCGGGAGGCGCTGGCACGGGCCCAGTTCAACTCCCGGCAGTACGACCGGGCGGTCGACAGTTTCCGATGGATCGTGGATGCGAACCCGGCCGAGGACTATGCGTATTTCGGGCTTGGGCTGTCGTTGTGGCGCACGGGGGACATGGAGGCGGCTCAGGAGCCGCTGGCGATCGCGGTGGCTATGCGGCCTGACGAGCGGAACTATGTGACCGCGTTGAAGAATGTCCGGGCTACCTTGCGGGCTCGACGGGATATGTGAGGTGCTTGGGCGCGTCAGGGGGCTTTCGGGCGGGTCTATTGGTTCTCGGGCGAGTTGTGAGGTTCTTGGGTGAGTTGAGAGGTTCTTGGGTGGTGGGTGCTGTCGGGTGTCCTTCGCCCCGGTGATGACAGCGGCTTCGTCGCCCCGCGCTGGCGTCCACCGGTGATGCTCCGCCCATCCCCCAAACGGCCGGGCCGGTCTCCAAGGCGGTCTCCAGCCGTTCTAGCTGCGTGGCCTCTAATCGCCTCGCCTGTGTGACGTCCAGCCGTTCCAACTGTGCGTCTTCTAGACGTATCGCCTGCGCAGCCCGGGATGTGCGGCCCGCGCGGCGTTCTGCCTGCCCGGTTGCCCACCCAGCCCTCTCGACACCTTGGCATCGCCTCCGGCCGTGCGCCGGATCTTGTGCCAGGCGTAGACCGGCTTGCGCCAGACACGCAATCGCCCGGCCACCTCGGGCGGCAACCTGCTCGCGGCCGGCAGTCCGGCGGCCGCCAAAAGTTCACGCCTGGCTCGCGCGGCCGGGGCCAGATCACCACCATCCGGATCACGCAGCCCATCGGGAAAACTGCCGAACCACCAGCTCTGCACACAACCACCCCGGGTCCCTCGGCCTTCAACCCCTGCACACAACCACCCCGGATCCCTCGGCTTTCAGCCTGCGGGATGGGTGGGGTGCCGGGTTGAGGGGTGGTCGGGCCGCGGGCTGCGGGTGTCGGCGGGTTAGAGTCGGCGGCGGCGTTGGTCGTGGCTGAAGGGGATGCGGTGCTGGTCGACAGGTATGACACCTTGCTGCTTGACCTGGATGGGGTCGTCTATTTGGGGCCGCATGCCGTGCCCGGGGCGGCGCGGGCGCTGGTGGAGGCCAAGGCGCGGGGCGTGCGGCTGGCGTATGTGACCAACAACGCCTCCCGTACGCCCGCGGCCATCGCCGCTCATCTGCGGGAGCTCGGGGTGCCGGCGGAGCGGGAGGACGTGGTGACCTCGGCCCAGGCGGCGGCCCGGTTGATCGCGGAGCGGTTCGAGCCGGGGGCCGCTGTGCTCGTGGTCGGCGGGACGGGGCTGCGGCTGGCGGTGCGTGACCAGGGACTTCGGGTGGTGAGCACGGCGTTGGACGAGCCGGTGGCCGTGGTGCAGGGGATCGCGCCCGGGCTGTCGTACGGGTTGTTGTCCGAGGGGACGCTGGCGGTCCGGCAGGGGGCGCTGTTCGTGGCCTCCAACGGCGACAGCACCATGCCGACCGGGCGCGGGGAGTTGCCGGGGAACGGCGCGATGGTGCGGGTGATCGCGACCGCGACGGGGGTGGAGCCGGTGTACGCGGGGAAGCCTGCGCCGCCGCTGCACCGGGAGTCGATGTTGCGCACCGGGGCCGAGCGGCCGCTGGTGGTGGGGGATCGGCTCGACACCGACATCGAGGGGGCCAGCAACGCGGGGGTGGACAGCGTGCTCGTCCTCACGGGGGTGGCGACGCCGCTCGACGTGCTCACGGCTGCGCCCGCGCACCGGCCCACGTACGTCGGTGTGGATCTGGGGGTTTTGCACGAGGACTATCCCGAGGTACGGCAGGGCTGGCAGGCCCGCTGGGATGGGGGTGTGCTGCGGTTGGAGGGTGACGGGACCTGGATCGAAGGGCTCCGGACCGCGTGTGAGGCCGCCTGGGCCGCGGCAGGTGACGGGCGGGTGGACGAGGACAGCGTGAAGCCGGTTCTCGACCGGCTCCAGTCCGCCTGATCCCGCTCTCCTGGGCCGGTCCCGGCCCTCGGGCAAGGGTCACCCCTTGGACAGGCCAAGGGGCACGCCTTCGAAGGGATGGGCATATCGACGAGCGTTGCCGGGATGTGGGAAGCAGCCCGAGGAGGAGGTCAGGCGACGCGTTCGCTGGTCTGGCGGCCGAATTGCCAGGCCCCCAAGGCGAGCAGAAGGGCGGAGGCCAGGAGCAGGACTGCCAGCGCCGCCGGGAGGCCGCCGGTCCAGCCGCGGAGCATCAGCAGGCGCATGGCCTCGATCGCGTACGTCAGCGGGTTGACCCGGGCCACCGCCTGCATCCAGCCGGGCATCGCGGTGAGCGGTACGAAGGCGTTGGACATGAACAGCAGCGGCAACGACGCGAACCCGGTCACCGCGAAGAACGTCCCGTGGGAGGGTACGGCGCAGGCCAGCGCCATGGCGGCGGCCGTCATGGCCAGGGTCAGCAGGGCCGAGGCGAGCAGGATGGCCAGGACGCCGGGCAGGCCGGTGGCCGGCCGTACGCCGAGGAAGACGGCGACGAGGAGGATGACGAGGACCTGGGCGGAGTTCATGCCCGTCTGGAAGACGAAGCGGGAGACGATGAGCGAACTGCGCCGGATCGGCATGCTCATCAGCTTGTCCAGGTAGCCGGTCTCCTTGTCGAAGAGCAGGGGCATGGCGGCGGTCACGCCGTTGCCCACGACGGTGAAGGCGATGATGCCGGGTACGGCGAAGGCGATGTAGTCGGGGGTGCCGACGACGGCGGCGTCCATGGCGCCGCCCAGCGCCCCGGCGAAGAAGACCAGCCAGACGGCCGGCTGCAGGACGCTGAAGAGCAGGTTGAGCCGTTCGCGCAGGGTCATGAGCAGCCAGCGGCGCGACAGCGCGAGCACTTCCTGGGCCCACATCACGCCGCCTCCTCGCGTAGCGCGTGGCCGGTGTGGCGCAGGAAGACCTCGTCGAGGCTGCCGGCGCCGAGGCCGGCCTTCAGGGCGGCCGGGGTGCCGGTGACGATCTCGCGGCCGTGGTCGATGATGGTGAGCCGGTCGCACAGGCGGTCGGCCTCGTCCATGTAGTTGGTGGCCAGGAGGACGGTCAGGCCCTCCTGGCACAGGTGGCGGATGTGGTCCCAGACGTGGTGGCGGGACTGCACGTCGAGGCCGAGGGTGGGTTCGTCCAGGATGAGGAGTTCGGGGCGGTGGAGGAGGCCGCAGGCGAGTTCGAGGCGTTTCTGCATGCCGCCGGAGTAGGTCTGGACGAGGCGGTCGGCGTGGGCGGTGAGGCCGACGAGGTCGAGGACTTCGGCGGCGCGCTCCTTCACCCGGGTTCTGGGCACGTGGTACAGCGCGGCTTCGATCTCGGTCTTCTCCCGGCCGGTGAGCATGTAGTGGCCCATCGGGCTGACCTGCTGCTGCACGTAGCCGATGCGCCTGCGCACCTCGCCCGCGGCCCGGACGACGTCGAAGCCGCACACCCGGGCCGTGCCGGAGGTGGGCGGAAGGAGGGTGGACAACATCCGGATCGTGGTGGTCTTTCCGGCACCGTTGGGACCGAGCAGGCCCACGACCTCGCCGGCGCCGGCGCTGAGGGTCAGCTCGTCCACCGCGGTGCTTGCGCCGAAGCGGCGGCTCAGCCGCTCGGCGTCGATGATCATCCCCATGGGAGCACCTCAATTACTTAACGAATGCGTTAAGCATAATCGGGTTCCCGGTCCGGGCGCAGCCCTTCAGAGCAGCTTCCGCAGGCGCAGCAGGTCACCGAAACTGGCGTCCACCTTGACGCGCCCGCCCAGCAGCGCCCTGGCCAGGTCCAGCTCCCCCTCCACAAGCGCCACCAGGTCGTCACTGGAGATCGTCAGCTTGACGTCGGCCGGCTCCGGCGGCTCCTGCTCGGTGAACGGGTCCAGCCCGTCGTGGCTCAACCGGCCGTAGAAGACGACGTCGAGGTCGGCGACCCGGCAGCTGAGCGTGCGCTCGACCACGTGCTTGGCCCGGTCCTCGTCGCTGATCTCGTCGAACTGGGCGACGAGCTTGGCCAGTGCGGCCCGGCACTCCTCCACGCTTGCCATGGGCGCGCTTCCTTTCTCCCGGGTGAACCTCTCCCCGGTGTACTTCTCTCCGTTGACCACGGACCCCTCACGAACTCGGACCGTAGCGTTCCACATGTCTGTGCAACGCATGACACGCCTGCCAAGGTGCCGGGCGCTGACGTGAGGCGTTACGGTCGTGTCATGACTGAGCTTCCGGAGGGGACCGGCGACGAGCGCGTCGACGCCGTCCTCGCGGGCCTGGATCGGCTGCCGGGATCGCCGGTGAGCGACCACGTGGCCGTCTTCGACGACGCCTTCGCCGGGCTGGAGGAGACCCTCACCGCGATGGACGAGCAGTGAGCCGTCGCGTCCGGCTCGACAGCGAGCTCGTACGGCGGGGCCTGGCGCGCTCGCGTGAACAGGCGGCCCAGCTCATCGAGGCCGGCCGGGTCGCCGTGGGCGGTCAGGTGGCGGGCAAGGCGGCGACTCAGGTGGACACGGCCGCGGCCATCGTCGTGGCCGAGTCGGCCGACGGCCCGGACTACGTCTCACGCGGCGCCCACAAGCTGCTCGGCGCCCTGGAGGCGTTCAAGGGCTTGACGGTCGAGGGCCGCCGCTGCCTGGACGCCGGCGCCTCCACGGGCGGCTTCACGGACGTGCTGCTGCGCCACGGCGCCGCGCACGTGCTCGCCGTGGACGTGGGGTACGGCCAGCTGGCCTGGTCGCTGCGGACCGACAAGCGGGTCACGGTCATGGAGCGCGTCAACGTGCGCGACCTGACGCCGGAGATGGTGGGCGAGCCGCCCACGCTGGTGGTGGGCGACCTGTCGTTCATCTCGCTGCGGCTGGTGCTGCCTGCGCTGGCCGCGGTCGCCGCCCCGCGGGCGGACTTCGTCATGCTGGTCAAGCCGCAGTTCGAGGTCGGCAAGGAGCGTGTCGGGGCCGGGGGCGTGGTGCGTGATCCCGCGTTGCGCGCGGACGCGGTCCGCGCGGCCGCGGAGAAGGCTCAGGAGATCGGGCTGGCGGTGCGCGGCGTGACGGCCAGCCCGCTGCCCGGCCCGTCGGGAAATGTCGAGTATCTGCTCTGGCTGGGCAAGGGGGAGGGCGAGCCGCCGGTCGCCGGCCTCGCCGCCGAGATCCAGCGTGCCGTAGAAGAAGGGCCCCAATGAACCGGACCGTTCTGGTCAGCGTGCACACCGGGCGCGACGTCGCCGTCGACAGCGCTCGCCTGGTGGTCAACCGCCTGGTGGACGCCGGCATCACCGTGCGCGTGCTGGAGCAGGAGGCCCTGGAGCTCGGCTGCGCCGGGGTGGACGTGGTGGCGGTCGACCCGGGCGCGGCCAAGGACGCCGAGGTGATGATCGTGCTCGGCGGCGACGGCTCGCTGCTGCGCTCGGCGGAGCTGGCCCGCTCGACCGGCACCCCGCTGTTCGGCGTCAACCTGGGCCACGTGGGCTTCCTGGCCGAGGCCGAGGTGGACGACCTGGCGGCCGCGGTGGACAGCGTGGTCGCCGGCAACTACGACGTCGAGGAGCGCATGACCATCGACGTGCTGGCCCGTCTCAACGGCCAGGTGATCGCCGACACCTGGGCGCTGAACGAGGCGACCGTGGAGAAGCGCGAGCGCATGCTGGAGGTCGTCGCCGAGATCGACGGCCGCCCGCTGTCGCGCTGGGGCTGCGACGGCGTCATCTGCGCCACGCCGACCGGCTCCACGGCCTACGCCTTCTCCGCGGGTGGCCCGGTCGTCTGGCCGGAGGTGGAGGCCATGCTCATGGTGCCGATCAGCGCGCACGCGCTGTTCGCCAAGCCGCTGGTGGTCTCGCCGCGCTCGACGCTGGCGGTGGAGATCCTGCCCGACACTCCGGGCGGCGTGCTCTGGTGTGACGGGCGCCGCCGTTTCGACCTGCCGCCCGGCACCCGGGTGGAGGTCCGCCGCGGCGAGCAGCCCGTACGGCTGGCCCGCCTGCACGGCATCGAGAGCACCGGCGCCCCGTTCACCGACCGGCTGGTGGCCAAGTTCGAACTTCCGGTGCAGGGGTGGCGCGGAAGGGTGCGTCCCTGAGTCAATTGGCTGTGAAGCGCGTAGGATCGCTTGCGCACGTGTGTTCGGACAGTGCTCCGAAGCGGGCGTGATCGTAAACGCAGACAGCGACAGGAGTGGGCGGTGCGACCAAGGGTCGAAGAGGTCCGCATCCAGGGGCTGGGTGTCATCGACGAGGCCGTTCTGGAGCTCTCGCCGGGATTCAACGTGGTCACGGGCGAGACCGGCGCGGGCAAGACGATGGTCGTCACCGGCCTCGGGCTGCTGTTCGGCGGCCGTGCCGATCCCTCCCGCATCCGCCCCGGCGCCGACAGGGCGACGGTGGAGGGCACGCTGGTCATCGAGGCCGCGGGCCGCGTGGCCCAGCAGGTCGAGGACATCGGCGGCGAGGTCGAGGAGGGCGAGCTGATCATCTCGCGCACCGTCTCGGCCGAGGGCCGCTCGCGCGCCTGGCTGGGCGGGCGCACCGTCCCGGTCGGCACGCTCACCTACCTGGCCGACGACCTCGTCGCCGTGCACGGCCAGATGGACCAGCAGCGCCTCCTGCAACCGGCCAGGCAGCGGGCCGCGCTCGACCGCTACGCCGGTGACGATCTGGTCAAGCCGCTGCGCGCGTACTCCCAGGCGTACAAACGACACAAGCAGGTCGCCGCGCTGCTGGAGGAGCTGACCGTGCGGGCGCGCGAGCGCGCCCAGGAGGCCGATCTGCTGCGCTTCAGCCTGGAGGAGATCGAGAAGGCCGACCCGAAGCCGGGCGAGGACGCCGAGCTGCGCGGGGAGGAGGAGCGGCTCTCGCACGCCGACGCGCTGCGCACGGCGGCCACCGGCGCCCACGCGGCGCTGCTGGGCGACCCGATGGAGGCCGACGGCGCCAACGACGTCGTCTCCCTGCTGGGGGAGGCCAGGTCGGCGGTGGAGGCGGTGCGCGAGTTCGACCCGCAGCTCGCCCAGGTGGCCGACCGGCTGGCCGAGGCCGGATACCTCATCTCCGACGTGGCCACGGATCTTGCCGCCTACGCCGAGTCGATCGAGGCCGATCCGGCCAGGCTGGCCATCGTGCAGGAGCGCCGGGCGCTGCTGACCGGCCTGATCCGCAAGTACGCCGAGGACAGCGCGGGCGTGCTGGCCTGGGCGCAGCAGTCGGCCGCGCGCCTGGCCGAGCTCGACGGCGACGACGAGCGCATCGACGAGCTCACCCGCGAGCACGACGAGCTGACCGAGCGCCTCACCGACCTGGCCGCCGAGCTGACCAAGGTGCGCGAGGCCGCCGCGGAGCGCTTCGGCCAGGCGGTCACCGAGGAGCTGACCGCGCTGGCCATGCCGCATGCCCGCGTCGTGGTGCAGCTCACCCAGAGCGCCGAGTTCGGCCCCGAGGGCGTGGACGAGGTGGAGCTGCGGATGGCGGCCCATCCGGCCGCGCCGCCGCTGCCGCTCAACAAGGGCGCCTCGGGCGGCGAGCTGAGCCGCGTCATGCTCGCCATCGAAGTGGTCTTCGCCGGCGCCGACCCGGTGCCCACGTTCGTCTTCGACGAGGTGGACGCGGGGGTGGGCGGCAAGGCGGCGGTGGAGATCGGCCGCCGCCTGGCCAGGCTGGCCCGCACCGCCCAGGTCATCGTCGTCACCCACCTGCCGCAGGTGGCCGCCTTCGCCGACCAGCACCTGGTCGTGGAGAAGGCCGGTGACGGCAGCGTGGTGCGCAGCGGCGTCGTCACGCTGAACCACGAGGGCCGCGTGCGCGAGCTCTCCCGCATGCTGGCCGGACTGGAAGACTCGGAGCTGGGCAGAGCACACGCGGAAGAACTGCTCGGACTGGCCGCTGCCGACTCTGCGTGACAATCCAGACACGCCGCGCAGTGCATGACCCCCGGGCTCTCCGGCTCTGGCAGGATGGTCTTGATGAAGGTACCGGGGAACAAGTTGCCGGGCCTCCGCGGCAGGAAGGTCGGCGACCTTCCCGGCCTCACGGCAGTGGCGAGAATCGACCGGCGTACGAAGAGGCTTACCAAACGCCTGCGTCCGGGGGAAATAGCGATTATCGACCACGTTGACGTGGACCGGGTCAGCGCGGAGGCGCTCGTCGCGTGCGGAGTCGCGGCTGTCGTCAACGTCGCGGCGGGCATCAGCGGGCGTTATCCGAACCTGGGTCCGCAGATCCTGGTCGAGGCCGGGATCCCGTTCGTGGACAACGCCACGCCCGAGTTGTTCGAGCGGGTGGCCGACGGCGAGACGATCCGCCTGTGCGACGGGATCGTCTATGTCGGCGACGAGATGGCCGGCAAGGGCGACGTGGCCACCGAGGAGTCCGTCGAGGCCGCCATGGCCGAGGCCCGCGCCGGACTTTCCGTGCAGATCGAGGCTTTCGCCGTCAACACGATGGAGTACGTTCGTGGTGAGGGCAGGCTTCTCATCGACGGAGTCGGCGTGCCGGAGATCCGTACCCCCATCGAGGGCAGACACGTCCTCATCGTCGTGCGCGGATACCACTACAAAGAGGACATCGCCACGCTGCGGCCGTACATCCGCGAATACCGCCCCGTCCTCATCGGCGTGGACGGCGGCGCCGACGCCCTCCTGGAGGCCGGCTACCTGCCCGACGTCATCGTCGGCGACTTCGACTCCGTCTCCGCCAAGGCCCTCACCTGCGGCGCCGAGCTCGTCGTGCACGCCTACCGCGACGGCCGCGCGCCCGGCCTGGAGCGCGTGCACCAGCTCGGCCGTGAGGCCGTCCTCTTTCCGGCCACCGGCACCAGCGAGGACATCGCCATGCTGCTGGCCGACGACAAGGGCGCCGAGCTCATCGTGGCCGTCGGCACCCACTGGACGCTGGAGGAGTTCCTCGACAAGGGCCGCTCCGGCATGGCCAGCACCTTTCTGACCCGGCTGCGCATCGGCAGCAAGCTCATCGACGCCAAGGGCGTGAGCCGCCTCTACCGCAGCCGCATCTCCACGCCCCAGCTCCTGCTGCTGGTCGGCACCGCGCTCGTCACGATGGGCGTGGCCCTGTTCAGTTCACCCATCGGCAAGACCTGGCTCAACGGCCAGCAAGACCTGTGGAACGCCTTCATCTTCTGGCTGGTCGGACTCTTCTCGTGATCGATTTCCGCTATCACCTCGTCTCCATCGTCGCCATCTTCCTCGCGCTGGCGGTCGGCATCGTCATGGGCACCACGCTCCTGCAGAGCCCGGCCGTCGACTTCGCCAAGAAGACCTCGGACGAGCTGGCCAAGAGCAACGGCGAGCTGCGCGCCGAGAAGGAGGACCTGGCCAGACGCCAGGCCGGCAACGACTCCTTCGTCAAGGAGATGACCCCGGTGCTGTCGAAGGTCGAGGGCGGTCTCGGCGGGCAGAAGGTCCTGCTGGTCGACGCGCCCGGCGTCACCGCCGCCCTGCGCGAGGCCCAGCAGCAGGTGCTGGAGCTGTCCGGGGCGACCGTCATCGGGCGGGTGACGATCAGTGAGAAGTTCCTCACCGCCGACAGCGAGGCCGTCCTCGACGGCCTGGCGCTCCAGCTCAAGCCGACCGATCTCACCTACGCGACCACGGCGACGGTCTACGACAAGGTCGCCCAGCTCCTGGCCGACACGCTGATGACCACCGACCCCGCGCAGACCCTGCCGGCGAGCTCCGAGACCGTGCTGGGCGCCTTCCAGAAGGGCGGATTCCTCAGCGTCGAGGGCAAGCTCACCGAGCCGGCCACCCTCGCGGTGATGTTCGCGCCGGACAAGCCCTTCGAGGGCGAGCGCGCGGAGACGCAGGCCGCGGCGTTCGTCTCGCTCGCCGCCGGTCTCGACATCGGGAGCAGGGGCGCCCTCATCGCCGGCGCCGAGACGGCCGCGGCCCCCGGGGGCGTCATCACCGAGCTGCGCGACTCCGGCGAGATCACCCAGCGCGTCTCCAGCATCGACACGCTCGACATGCCCGCAGGCCGGGTCGTGACCGTCTACGCGCTGCGCGAGCAGCTGGCCGGGCGTGCCGGCCAGTACGGCATCGGCGCCGGAGTGACCGGTTTCCAGCCGCCGGTGCCCAGCCCCACCCCCGTCCCCTCCTCATCTGGGAGTTGAACCATGGCCCGTGCCCTGCTGTGCGCACTCGCCGGAGCCGCGCTCGGCGCCGTCGCCGCCCGCGCCGCCTACTCCGCCTTCACCGCGCGCGTGGCCGAGGCGCCGGAGAAGACGGCCACGCCGTCCGGAGAGGTCGTCGCCACCAGCGGGCTGCGCGCCGCCGCCACCTGGACCCGCACCAACCACCGCGGGGAGCCGATCACGCTGCTCGAAGGGCCCGCGTTCGTAGCGGGCGCGAGCGCCGCCGCCGCGCTGTCGCCCGGCCTGGAGCCCCGGGTACGGCTGGCCGCCCTGCTGGCCGGAGCGGGCAGCGGCGCGCTCGGCGCCTACGACGACCTCTACGGCACCACCTCCTCCAAGGGTTTCAAAGGCCACCTGACCGCGCTGGCCTGCGGTGAGGTGACCAGCGGCGCCGTCAAGATCTTCGGCATCGGCGCCACCGGCCTGGCCGCCGCCGCGCTCGTCTCCCGCGGCCCGCTCGACGTCATCGCCAACGGCGCCACCATCGCCGGGGCCGCCAACCTGGCCAACCTCTTCGACCTGCGGCCGGGCCGGGCCATCAAGGTCGCGCTGCTGACCGGCGGGCCGCTGCTGGCCGCCGCGCTGCTGCGCGGCTCGCCGTCGGGCGCGGCGCTGGCCGCCGTCCCGCTGGGCGCCGCGGCCGCGCTGCTGCCCGACGACCTGGGCGAGCGCGCCATGCTCGGCGACGCCGGCGCCAACGCGCTGGGCGCGCTGCTCGGGCTGGCCGCCGTCACCACGCTGGGCCGCCGGGGACGGCTGGCCGTGCTCGGGACCGTCGCCGTGCTGACGGCCGCCTCGGAGAAGGTCAGCTTCACCAAGGTCATCGCGGGGAACCCGGTGCTCAACCGCCTCGACATGCTCGGCCGCCGACCCGCACCGTGACGGGACGGCTGGCGCGGGGCGTCGCGGGCGGGGCGGTGCTGATCGGCGCGATCACGATCCTCGCGCGCGTCGCCGGATTCGCCAAGCAGTACGCCTTCGCCCAGACCGTCGGGACGACGTGCCTGTCCAGCGCGTACTTCACCGCCAACCAGATCCCGAACATCGTCTTCGAGGTCGTGGCCGGTGGCGCGCTGGCCGGGATGGTGGTCCCCGTGCTGGCCGGCGCCGCCGCCCGCGCCGGCGAACCGCCCCTGGAGGAGCCCGGCTCGCCGGAGGCCGCACGCGGCGCCTCCTCGCTCGCGCCCGGCGCGGACCTGTCCGGCGCCGAAGCCCACGCCTACGTCGGCCGGGTCGCCTCCGCGCTGCTCACCTGGGTGCTCGTGACGCTGGTGCCGCTCGCCGTCGCCGTCGCCGTGCTCGCCGGGCCGATCACCGGGCTCTTCTACGGCGCCGCGGTCAAGGGCTGCGGCCCAGGCGAGGACGTGGTGGCCGCCACCGCGGACATGCTCGTCGTCTTCGCCCCCCAGATCCCCCTGTACGGCGTGGCCGTCGTGTTGTACGGCGTGCTCCAGGCCCACCGGCGCTTCGCGGCGCCCGCGCTGGCGCCGCTGGTGTCCAGCATCGTGGTCATCGTCGCCTACCTGGTGTTCGTCCCGGTCAGCGGCGGCGACAGGCAGGCGGTCAGCCCGCTGACCCCGGGCGAGCTGGTGCTGTCCGCCGGTACCAGCCTGGGCGTGCTCGCGCTCGTCCTCACCGTGGCCGGTCCGGCGCTGCGCCTCGGGCTCCGGTGGCGGCCCTCGCTCCGGTTCCCCGGCGGCGTGGCCGTACAGGTGCGCGGGCTCGCGATGGCCGGGATCGCCGGTCTGCTGGCGCAGCAGGCGGCCATGATCGTGGTGGTACGGCTGGCCAACGAGATCGGGTCGGGGGCCATCGCGGTCTACAACTACGCGTGGGCCATCTACCTCGTGCCTTACGCGGTGCTGGCCGTACCGATCGCGACGAGTGCCTTTCCCGGGCTGTCGGCGCGGGCGGAGAGCGGCGACGCGGCCGGGTTCGCCGAGCTGGCGGCGCGCGGCACGCGGGCGGTGGTGCTGGTGTCCGGGCTGGCGGCCGGGGGGCTGGCGGCGATGTCCGGGCCGGGGGCCGCGGTGTTCCTGCACGGCTCCGGGACCTCGGTCGACGCGGGAGAGCTGGCGAGCACGATCGCGTGGTTCGCGCCCGGGCTGCTGGGCTATGGGCTGATCGCGCAGCTCAGCCGGGTGTTGTACGCCGCGGGCCGCGGGCGGCAGGCGGCGGCCGGGACGGTGGCCGGATGGCTGGTGGTGATGGTGGCGCAGGTCGGGTTCGTGCTGCTGCTGCCGGATGACTGGAAGATCGCGGGGATGGCGCTGGGGATGAGCGCCGGGATGAGCGTGGGCGGGGTGTGGCTGCTGGTGTCCGTGGCCCGGGCGCGAGGCCGGGGCGTGCTGGCCGGGCTGGGCCGGGCGGTGGGCGCCGCGGTCGCGGGCGGGCTGGCGGGGTTCGCGGCCGGGGCGGGCGTGGTGCGGCTGCCGGCCGGGGGCGAGGGCCTTTGGGCGCTGCTCGGGACGACGGCGCTGGGCGGAGTGGCCGCCCTGGCGGTGGGCGCGGCGGTGGCGGTGATCCTGGACCCCCGGGACGCCCGCGCGCTGGTCGGGGTGATCGGGCGCCGCGGGCCATGAGGCGTGCGGGGCAGGACAGGATGCGCCGCGGCGCGGTGTGCGGGTGGAGAGGGGAACGATCGTGCGGGTGGCCTTCGTGCTCGGGACCACGTCCGGTGGGACGGGGCGGCATGTGCTCATGCTGGCCGAAGGGCTGGTGCGGCGCGGGCATCAGGTCGTGGTGGCGGGGCCGCGGGCGGTCGAGGAGGCGTTCGGGTTCGGGGCGGCCGGGGCGCGGTTCGCGGAGGTGGCGGTGGCCGACCGGCCGCATCCGGTGCGCGACCTGGCGGCCGTCGCGGCGATCCGGCGCATCGTCCGGGGCGCCGACGTGGTGCACGCCCACGGGCTGCGGGCCGGGGCGCTGGCCGTGCTGGCCCGGGCCGGGCGCGGGCGCCCGCCGCTCGTGGTGACCCTGCACAACGCGCTGACCACCGGCGGGTTCGTGGGGGCCGTCCACGGGGCGCTGGAGCGGATCGTGGCCCGGGGCGCCGACCGGGTGCTGGTGGTGTCGCCGGACCTGGGCCGGCGGATGACCGGCCTGGGCGCGAAGGACGTGCGCGCGGCCGTGGTGCCCGCGCCGGCGCTCAGGCCGCCGCGGCGCACGCCCGAGCAGGTGCGCGCGGAACTGGGCGCCGGCGACCGGCCGATCGTGCTCACGCTCGCGCGGCTGGCGCAGCAGAAGGGACTGGAGTTCCTGCTCGACGTGGCGGCCGGGGCCTGGGGCGAGCGGGAGCCGCTGTTCGTGGTCGCGGGCGAAGGGCCGCTGCACCGGGAGCTCCAGGAGCGTATCGATCAGGACAAGCTGCCCGTGCGGCTCCTCGGCGGGCGCGACGACGTGCCCGATCTGCTGGCCGCCGCCGACGTGGTGTTCTGGCCGAGCCGCTGGGAGGGCATGCCGCTCAGCCTCAGCGAGGCGCTCATGGCGGGCCGTCCGGTGGTCGCCACCGACGTGGGCGGCATCCCTGACCTGCTGGGCGGCGCCGGGACGCTGGTGCCGTACGGAGACGCGGGCGCCGCACGCTCCGCCGTACGGGCTCTCGTGGACGATCTGGAGCAGGCCGCGCGCCAGGCCGGGGCGGCCGCGGACAGGGGTGCGGAGCTGCCGCGTGAGGGGGATGCAGTTGACGCGGTTTTGGTCGTATACGTCGCAACAAGATCCACGGGATGATTAGGCCGTGCCCAGGCGTTCTCCTATACTGCTTTGGTTAGGGGAGGGGAGTATCCCTTCGCGGCAGCCTCGTCATCACGGTGTAGCCCCGCTCCACGGGGCCCCCGGGGCTGCCGGTCGGCTGTTTACGGCCGGCGGGAGAGACCTCCGGCTGTCAGTCATGCGTGCCGGAGGTAGACAACCGTGACCGTACCCGTGTGGGCCTGGATCGCCGTGATCGGCGGATTGCTCCTGGTAGTCGCCATCGACCTATGGATCGTCGACCGGGGTGAAGCCCGCGAGTTCACCATGCGTCAGGCCACGTTCTGGGTCACCCTCTACATCGCACTCGCCGTCGCCTTCGGCGTGCTGCTGTGGGTGACCGAGGGCGGTGCGAAAGCCGGCGAGTTCTTCGCCGGATACATCACCGAATACAGCCTCAGCGTCGACAACCTGTTCATCTTCTTCATCATCATGAGCAGGTTCGCGGTGCCGAAGGAGTTCCAGCACAAGGTGCTGCTCGTCGGCATCCTCATGGCGCTGGTCATGCGGGGCATCTTCATCGCCCTCGGCTCGGCCGCCCTCGCCAACTTCAGCTGGCTCTTCTACGTCTTCGGCGCCTTCCTCGTCTACACCGCGATCAACATCGTCCGCCAGCACGTCAAGGGCGAGGACGACGACTACCAGGAGAACGCGGTGCTGCGCTGGGTGCGCCGGGCCTTCCCGACCACCCCGGACTACGTCGGCGCCAAGGTCCTGGTGCGCGTGAACGGCAAGCGCATGGTCACCCCCATGCTCATCGTGATGGTCGCCATCGGCAGCACCGACCTGCTGTTCGCCCTCGACTCGATCCCCGCCATCTTCGGCCTCACGACCGACGCCTTCATCGTCTTCACCGCCAACGCCTTCGCTCTGATGGGCCTGCGGCAGCTGTACTTCCTCCTGGGCGGCCTGCTGCAGCGCCTGGTCTACATCAGCTACGGACTGGCGTTCATCCTCGCCTTCATCGGGGTTAAGCTGGTCTTGGAGGCCCTGCACGCCAGCGGGTTCTCGTGGGCTCCTGAGGTGCCCATCTCAGTGTCCCTGTCGGTCATCGGGGCCACCATGGTCATCACCACCGTGGCGAGCCTGCTCAAGTCCCGCAGCGACGCGCGCAAGGGTGTGGAAACCAGCCAGAGCGGGGCTAGCTAAAAACGGTTCCAGGCGCTTTGCTGGTTTGGTTGCGTCGTGTCATAGTTGCGAGTTCTGTAACATCACGGCAAAGCGCCGGTACCGTCACCACTCAAAGGTTGTCCGTGTCAGACGATTCTGCTAAGACCGCCCGCGTGCGCCTCGCACGCGGGGTGTCCCCGTGGCTCCTCCCGACCGTGGCGGCCGCCGCCGCGACCTCGCTGCTCACGCGCAAGGACAAGCGATGGGCGCTGGCGGCCGTGCCGCTGGCCGCGCTCACCGGCGGGATGCTCTGGTTCTTCCGCGACCCTGACCGGGCACCCGGTCAAGGCCGCCTCCTGTCGCCCGCCGACGGCGTGGTGCAGAGCATCGACCCCTGGCCCGACGGCCGCACCCGAGTGGCGATCTTCATGAGCCCGCTGAACGTGCACGTCAACCGCGCACCTCTTGCGGGAACCGTCACCTCCGTGCAGCATGTGGCGGGTGGGTTCCTGCCGGCTTTCAACAAGGACAGCGACCAGAACGAACGCGTGGTGTGGCATTTCGCGACCACGCTCGGCGACATCGAGATGGTGCAGATCGCGGGCGCGGTGGCGCGCAGGATCGTGCCGTACCTGAGCGCGGGGGCCAAGGTCACGCAGGCCGAGCGGGTCGGCCTGATCCGGTTCGGCTCGCGCGTCGACCTCTACCTTCCCGAAGGCATCACGCCCGCGGTCGCCGTGGGCGAGAAGACGGTTGCGGGGGTGACCCGAATTGACCACGGCTGACGCAGGCAGCAGGTGGCAGGCCGACGAGGACGAGCCCAACGGGCCCGTCGGCAAGGCCTTCCGCCTGTCCGCCGCCGACTCCCTCTCGCTCGGCAACGCCCTGTGCGGCTTCCTGGCCGTGTGCGTGCTCGCCACCTCGGCGGTCACCTCCCTGCAGGCGGACGGAAGGCTCGTCATCCAGCCGGGCTTCTTCGCCACCGCCGTGGTGCTGCTGCTCATCGGCGCCACCTGTGACCTGTTCGACGGCATGGTGGCCAGGCGCTTCCGCGCCTCGGCGATGGGCGCCGAGCTCGACAACCTCGCCGACGTGATCAGCTTCGGCTTCGCGCCCGCCTTCATGGTGGTCATCTGGGGCGGGTTCAATGGATCGGTCCCGATGTGGTGGGTGCTGGCCGCCGCCGCCTCCGTGCTCATCGCCGGTGTCGTACGGCTGGCCCGCTTCGCCTGCGTCAAGACCAAGAGCGGCGACTTCATGGGCCTGCCCATCCCCATGGGGTGCATGACGGTCATCTCGATCGTCATGTTGTTCGAGCCCAACATCTGGTCGTTGCTGGCCGTGCTCGGCGTGTCCTGGCTGATGGTCAGCCGGGTCGAGTACCCCAAGCCCAAGGGCCAGCTCGCCGCGGTCGTCCTCGGCTGGATCATGGTGAACGTCGCCTTCCTGACGTTCTGGGTGGCCTTCCCGCAGGGCGGCGACCTGCCGATCAAGATCGGCGCCAGCATGCAGATCGCGCTCGTGGCGGCCATCCCCCTAAGGATGCTCTTCTACAAGCGCGAGCAGCGCAAGGAAGCGCACCGCGTCGACAATTGAGGACTCCCCAGCGCGCGGGTTTTCGGCTTACATGAAGGCATGCGCGAGCACACGCGGACGTACTACCTGGGCCGGCTGTCGGATGCGCTGGAGGTCTGGGGCCTGGACGTGAGGCTCCGGCCCGAGCTGCCGGCGTTGCGCGTCAGCGATCCGGAGACGGCGCTGCTGTCGGAGACCGTCGACTGCGTGCCCCTGCAGGGCGGCTGGTTCTACCGCTGGTCCTGGGGCGAGACGCTGGGGCGGGCCGACGACCCGGTGAGCGCGGCCCAGCGCATCGCGACCGTCTTCCGCCCCTGCTAGAGCCCCCAGGGAACCCCGGGGGCTCTCGAGAGCCTGCTACCAGCCGCGCGCCTTCCACTCCGGCAGCGCCGGCCGTTCCGCGCCGAGCGTGGAGTCCTTGCCGTGCCCGGGGTAGAACCAGGTCTCGTCCGGCAGCCGGTCGAAGAGCCGCTCGGACACGTCGGTGAAGAGCTGGGTGAAGCGCTCGGGGTCCTTCCACGTGTTGCCGACGCCGCCGGGGAACAACGAGTCGCCGGTGAACAGGTGCGGCCGGTCGCCGCCGCCGTCGAACAGCAGGGCGATCGAGCCGGGCGTGTGGCCGCGCAGGTGGATGACCTCCAGGCTGACCTCGCCGAAGGTGATCGTGTCGCCGTGCCGGACCAGGCGGTCGGGCTGGACGGGCAGTTCGGGGGCGTCCAGCGGGTGCGCGACCGTCTGCGCGCCGGTGACCTTGACGACCTGCGCCAGCGCCTGCCAGTGGTCGCCGTGCTGGTGGGTGGTGACGACGGTGCCGAGCCGGTCGTTGCCGATCAACGCCAGCAGGCGGTCGGGCTCGGCGGCCGCGTCGATGAGCAGCCCTTCCCCGGTGGCCGCGCAGCGCAGCAGGTAGGCGTTGTTGTCGAAGGGACCCACGGCGAGCTTGGCGATGCTCAGCGCGGGCAGTTCCCTGACATCGGCGGGACCGCCGACAGTGACGTCGCCGGTGTAGGTCATGGGGTCTCCTCGGGCCGGATCACGGATAGTCCTCGGGTGGCGCCGCGGGCAGGCCGGGCGGAGCCGGCCGGATCAGCCAGGGCGGCGGCGCGGGCACGGCATGCCCGTGCCGCACCACCTTAATCCCCTCGCCCCGGGAGCGACCGGTCAGCCAGGCCAGCACGTCCACCGGCCGTCCCGCCACCCCGGGCCCTTCGCCGAGGCCGGTCCAGGTGGTCTCGGGCTCGCCGAGCAGGGTGACCTCGCCGACCGTGCTCTCCTCGTACGGCCAGGCGGCCCGGCAGTCGTGCAGCTCGCGGCGGACGAACGCGGCAGGCCAGTCGGCGGGGCCGTACCCGGCGCCCAGATCGGCGTGGTGCACCTCCAGCTCGCGCACGCGCCGGACCAGCACGTACCACGCCGGGTGCTCGGGCGGGCGCAGGGCGCGCACCATCGCCTGCCAGGACGGCTCCGGCTGCTCGCGGATGGCGCGGGCCAGCCGTACCGCGCCGTCCTCGAGGTCGGCGAGGTGCTCATGGGGCGTACGGCGGGCGCCTTCCTCGATGCCGGCGTCCCGGGCGGCGAGGGAGGGGTACTGCGGCGACTCCACCCCCGTCCTGGCCCAGGCGAGGAGGTTGAGCAGGCCGTCGGCGTTGCGGGCGAGGTGGGCCAGGACGTGGCCGCGGGTCCAGCCGGGCAGGTGTGAGGGGGCGGCCAGGCCGGCGGCCGACAATCCGGCGGCCGTGGCCAGGAGGCGGTTGGTGGCGGCCGTGATCTCTGCGTGGAGCGCGGTGATGACCGTCATGCCACCCATTCCAGCAGGCGGCGGCCGGAGGGCATAAAGCCGCAGGTCGGGCGGTTAGCTGGGAAAGAGTCCCTGCCCATGCGGCGGGAGGCCGTAGTCTGGACGGGACGGATTTCCGGCGGCCCGGGGTACGGCCGCCGAAATTGTCGGAGCCCCCATCTACTATCCCCGTGGACCTATCCGTTTATCGACTTACGGGATCGCCGTGGCTGACCGCCTGATCGTGCGCGGAGCACGAGAGCACAACCTCAAAGACGTCTCGCTGGACCTGCCACGAGACTCGCTGATCGTTTTCACCGGCCTGTCCGGCTCGGGAAAGTCCAGCCTGGCCTTCGACACGATCTTCGCTGAGGGGCAGCGGCGCTATGTCGAGTCCCTGTCGGCCTATGCCCGTCAGTTCCTCGGGCAGATGGACAA
The DNA here is from genome assembly GCF_009760925.1 of Nonomuraea typhae. Lineage (GTDB taxonomy): Bacteria > Actinomycetota > Actinomycetes > Streptosporangiales > Streptosporangiaceae > Nonomuraea > Nonomuraea typhae. The sequence goes on along the minus strand of NZ_VRLV01000003.1, from coordinate 787,058 downwards.
GCCCGACGTCGACTTCATCGAGGGCCTGTCGCCGGCGGTGTCAATCGATCAGAAGGCGACCAGCAAGAACCCGCGCTCCACGGTCGGCACGATCACGGAGGTCTACGACTACCTGCGGCTGCTGTGGGCGCGCATCGGCAAGCCCCACTGCCCGGTGTGCGCGCGGCCGATCGCCAGGCAGATGCCACAGCAGATCGTCGACCGGGTGATGGACCTTGACGAGGGCACCAGGTTCCAGGTGCTCGCGCCGGTCATCCGGGGCCGCAAGGGCGAATACGCCGAGCTCTTCCGCGAGCTGCAGACCAAGGGCTTCGCCCGCGCCCGGGTGGACGGCACCGTCGTCCGGCTGGAAGAGCCGCCGACGCTGAAGAAGTACGAGAAGCACGACATCGAGGTCATCGTCGACCGGCTGTCGGTCAAGGACTCGGCACGGCGGCGGCTGACCGACTCGGTGGAGACGGCGCTGCAGCTGTCGGGCGGCACGATCACGCTGGAGTTCGTCGACCTGCCGGAGGACGATCCGGGCCGCGAGCGCTTCTACTCCGAGCACCTCTACTGCCCCTACGACGACCTGTCGTTCGAGGAGCTGGAGCCGCGCTCGTTCTCCTTCAACTCGCCCTTCGGCGCCTGTCCCGAGTGCACCGGCCTGGGCACCAAGATGGAGGTCGATCCCGACCTGGTGGTGCCCGACCCGGAGAAGACGCTGCGCGAGGGCGCGCTGCATCCGTGGTCAGGCGGGCACACCAGCGAGTACTTCATCCGGCTGATCGAGGCGCTCGGCCACGCCATGGGCTTCACCCTCGACACCGCGTGGGAGAAGCTGCCGAAGAAGGCGCAGAAGTCGCTGCTGTTCGGGCACGAGGAGCAGGTCCACGTCCGCTACAGCAACCGTTACGGCAGGCAGCGCTCCTACTACACCGCCTACGAGGGCGTGATCTCGTGGGTGCAGCGCCGCCACCTCGAGGCCGAGAGCGACGCCATGCGCGAGCGCTTCGAGGGCTACATGCGGGAGATCCCGTGCCCGGCCTGCAAGGGCGCCCGGCTCAAGCCGGTCACGCTGGCCGTGACCGTGGCCGAGAAGTCGATCGCCGAGGTCGCGGCGATGTCGATCGGCGAGTGCGCCAAGTTCCTGGCCGGGCTGAAGCTGTCCGACCGCGACATGCAGATCGCCGAGCGGGTGGTCAAGGAGATCAACGCCCGGATGGGCTTCCTGCTCGACGTCGGCCTCGACTACCTGACGATGGACCGCGCCGCCGCCACCCTGGCCGGCGGCGAGGCCCAGCGCATCCGGCTGGCCACGCAGATCGGCTCCGGCCTGGTGGGCGTGCTCTACGTCCTCGACGAACCCTCGATCGGGCTGCACCAGCGCGACAACATGCGCCTGCTGGAGACGCTGATCCGGCTGCGCGACATGGGCAACACCCTGATCGTGGTCGAGCACGACGAGGACACCATCGCCGCCGCCGACTGGGTCGTGGACATCGGCCCCGGCGCCGGTGAGCACGGCGGCCAGGTGGTCGTCTCCGGCACGGTCCAGGACCTGCTGGCCAGCGAGGAGTCGATGACCGGCGCCTACCTGTCCGGCCGCCGGAGCATCGCCGTACCCGCCAAGCGCCGCAAGCGCGACAAGAAGCGGCAGATCACCGTGAAGGGTGCGCGTGAGCACAATCTCAAGGGCGTTGACATCGACTTCCCGCTGGGCATGTTCACCGCGGTCACCGGCGTCTCGGGATCGGGCAAGTCGACGCTGGTCAACGACATCCTCTACACGGCGCTGGCCAAGGAGCTCAACGGCGCCCGCGCGGTGCCCGGCCGCCATTCGCGCATCGTCGGCATGGACCTCGTGGACAAGGTGGTCCACGTCGACCAGTCGCCGATCGGGCGCACGCCGCGCTCCAACCCGGCCACCTACACCGGCGTCTTCGACCACGTCCGCAAGCTGTTCGCGGCGACCACCGAGGCGAAGGTGCGCGGCTACCAGCCGGGGCGGTTCAGCTTCAACGTCAAGGGCGGGCGCTGCGAGGCGTGCGCGGGCGACGGCACCATCAAGATCGAGATGAACTTCCTGCCGGACGTCTACGTCCCCTGCGAGGTCTGCCACGGCGCCCGCTACAACCGGGAGACGCTGGAGGTCCACTACAAGGGCAAGACGATCTCCGAGGTGCTGGACATGCCGATCGAGGAGGCCCTCGGCTTCTTCGACGCGATCCCGGCGATCAAGCGCCACCTGCAGACGCTCAACGACGTCGGCCTCGGCTACGTGCGGCTGGGCCAGCCGGCGACCACGCTGTCGGGTGGCGAGGCGCAGCGGGTCAAGCTCGCCTCCGAACTGCAGCGCCGCCAGACCGGGCGGACGATCTACGTGCTCGACGAGCCGACGACCGGCCTGCACTTCGAGGACATCCGCCGCCTGCTGGGCGTGCTCGGGCGGCTGGTCGACGGCGGCAACACGGTGATCGTCATCGAGCACAACCTGGACGTCATCAAGACGGCCGACCATGTGATCGACATGGGTCCCGAGGGCGGTTCCCGGGGCGGCACGCTCGTGGCGGCCGGGACGCCCGAGGAGGTGGCCGCGGCGGAGGAGAGCCACACGGGCCGCTTCCTCCGCAAGATCCTCGGCGTCTGACGCGTCGCGGGTCCTCTGGCAGAGCCCTCCGCGCGGCCGGCACGAGCCGCACGGAGGGTCCTTTCGTACGGCCCGGCCCCGGGAACGGCGTGAGCAGGCAAGCGGCGGGTTCCGGGGGCGCGTGGGTCAGAGCGCGGCGGGTTCCGGGGGCGTGTGGGCCAGAGTGCGGCGGGTTCCGGGGTGCGGCGGCGGGAGGCGGTGTATTCCGGCCACCACTCCGCGGCCGGCAGTGGCGGCACCCCGCCGATCCAGGTGGCCGGCCCGCGACCGTGCGGGGCGACCTCCTCCGGGGGCGCGCCCAGTGGGCCGGCCGGGACAGGGATGATCGCCGGCGCGGCCCAGACGAGGTTGGTGATGGACCTGGTGCGGGCGAAGCTGCGGACCGTCCAGCGCGGTCGGCCGCCCCGGGGAACTCGGGTTGAGACACCGGCGCGGGCCCGTGGGGTTCGGGGTTGGCCCGGGCGCTGACCGTTCGCCTGCCACCCGCCGACCGGACCGGTGCCGGTGGCCAATAGATTGAGTGGCACGGGTAATGACCTGGCCTGCTGGGGGTCAGCGGCGACGCGGAAGGGTCGGGAAATGACAAGCGCTGGGCGTGATGCCACCATGCCGGAAATCGGCCGCAGGAAGGTGCTGGGCGTCGCGGGAGCGGCGGTGTGCGGGGCGGCGGTGCTGGCCGGTTGCGGTGGCGCCGAGTCGTCGGGGCCGGCGCCGGGGATCAAGGGCAAGGAGATCGTGAAGGCCGCCGACGTGCCGGTGGGCGGCGGCAAGGTGATCTCCAAGTGGAAGATCGTGGTGACGCAGCCGACGGCCGGGGTCTACAAGGCGTTCAGCGCCGCGTGCACGCACAAGGGGTGCGCGGTCGGCTCGCCGAAGGAGGGCGTGATGACCTGCCCGTGCCACGGCAGCGAGTTCGACGCCAGCGACGGCACGTGCCTCAAGGGCCCGGCCACCGCTCCGCTGGCAGCCCTGCAGGTTAAGCTCGAGGGTGACGGAATCGTCATCGTCTGAACGCGTAATTGTGCGTGGTCCCCAGGATCTCCACGCCACAGGCTGAACCGGTGCCGGTGCGCCGGCCGTACCTGAAGTGACACAACGACCTGGGAGGACCGGATATGGCGGAGACGACACGCAGGGCCGTGGTGCTGGGCGCCGGAGGAGCGGGGCTGGCGGCGGTGCTGACCGCGTGCGCGAGCTATGGGCAGCCTGCCGGGAATGACGCGGCCGCGCCCAGTTCGGAGGCGCAGCCCAGCTACAGCGGCTCGGAGCCGAAGGCGAGCAAGAAGGCGGATTCGGGGGGCAAGGCCCTGGCGGCCACCGATGACATCCCCGAGGGCGGCGGCAAGGTCTTCGAGGCGAAGAAGGTCGTGGTGACCCAGCCGAAGGCGGGGGAGTTCAAGGCGTTCAGCGCCACGTGCACCCATCAGGGCTGCACGGTGGCGGAGGTCGCCGATGGGACGATCAACTGCCCGTGTCACGGCAGCAAGTTCAGCATCGACGACGGCTCCCGTGTTGCCGGGCCCGCGCAGAAGCCGCTTCCGGAGAAGCAGATCACCGTGGACGGTGACCAGATCAAGCTGGCCTGACGGCCGTTCATGAATTTCTCAGGCGGATGCGGTTGGGTGTCCGCATGCGAGATGACCTTAAGAGCCGGAGAACGTTGATCGCCGGCGTCGGCGCGGGCGGGCTGACGCTCGCGCTGACGGCCTGCGGCGCCGGTGGGGAGCAGGTGAGCTCGGCCGCGACCGGCTCCAGCACGCCCGCGTCGAGTGCGCCGGCCGCCCAGGACGCGCCGGCCGCCGGCCTGGGCGCGGCCGGCGACGTGCCGGTCGGCGGCGGGAAGATCTTCAAAGAGCAGAAGATCGTGGTGACCCAGCCGAAGGCGGGGGAGTTCAAGGCGTTCAGCGCCACGTGCACCCATCAGGGCTGCACAGTCGGATCGGTGGCGGACGGGACGATCAACTGCCCGTGTCACAACAGCAGGTTCAGCATCGCCGACGGCTCCCCTGTCGAGGGGCCCGCCAAGCAGCCGCTGCCGGAGAAGCAGATCACCGTCGACGGTGACCAGATCAAGCTCGCCTGAACCCGGAGACGACCTCGGCCCGCCGTACTGGAGGTTTAAGCACGGCGGGCCGCGTCGGTGTGACGGGAACGTCTGTCAGGCGGCCAGGGCGGCGAGGACCTGTTCGGCCACGCCGCGGGCCGAGGCGGGATTCTGGCCGGTGACCAGTCGGCCGTCGCGGATCACCTGGGCGGCGAAGTCCGGGCCGGGCACGTGCTCGGCGCCCTCCTCCACCAGGCGGGCGGCCAGCGAGAACGGCACCACGTCCGTCAGCTTGACCGCGGCCTCCTCGGCGTCGGTGAACGCGGCCACCTTCTTGCCGGCGACCAGCGCCGCGCCGGTCGACAGCGTGAGGCCGACCAGCGCGGCGGGTCCGTGACATACGGCGGCCACGACGCCCCCGTCCTCATAGATCGCCCGGGCCAATCCAGCCAGGGCGGGATTTTCGGGAAAATCCCACATCGTGCCGTGGCCGCCGGCGAACAAGATGGCCTCGTATCGGGACGGGTCAACCTGGGCCGGGCTCAGAGTGTTGTGCACGTCGGTCTCGGCAAGAAAGCGGCGCTGGGCCGGATCGTCCACGTCCAGGCCGTCCTGCGGCGCTTTGCCGCCGGCGACGCTCACCAGGTGCACCTCGTAACCGGCGGCGGTGAAGACCTCCCACGGATGGGCGGCCTCGGAGACGTAGAAACCGGTGGAGCGGCCGGTGCGGCCCAATTCGGCATGACTGGTCAGGGCGATCAAGATGCGCTTCGTCATGGCTCGATGGTGGCGCGGCTTGCCATCAGCCACAAATAGCCAAGAGCCCGTGCATGTATCAGAATCCTGATATGCCGCTCTCGTTCGACCTGCTCAGGACCTTTCTCGCCGTCTACCGCTCGGGCTCGGTGACCCGGGCCGCGGAACTCCTGACGATCTCCCAGCCGTCCGTGACGGCGCAGGTCAAAGCGCTGGAGGCGACCCTGCGGCGGCCGTTGTTCGACCGGCTGCCGCGCGGGATGTCGCCCACCCCCGCCGCCCACCAGCTCGCCCGCAGGATCGCGGCGCCCCTCGACAACCTGGAGGAACTGGTCCTCGGCGACCTCAGCGGCCCCGCCGAGGCGTTCGGGCGGGCGGTGCACCTGGGCGGGCCCGCCGAGCTGATCTGCGAGCGCGTCCTGCCCTCGCTGGCCACGATGGCGGCCGGCGGGCTGCAGCTGCGCGTGACGCTCGGGCTCCCGGACGGCCTGCTGGCGGCGCTCGCCGACGGCGGGCTGGACCTGGTCGTCTCCAGCGTGCGGACGCGGCGCGGCGGGCTGCGGGTGGAGCCGCTGTGGGACGAGGAGTTCGTGCTGGTCGCCGCCCGCTCCTGGGCCCGACGGCTCGGGGCCGGCGGGGCCGATCTGGGGTCCGGGCATCCAGGTCAGGGGCGCGAGGGGGAGGCCGAGGCGGTACGGCGGGCCGTCGAACGCGCCCCGCTGGTGGCCTACGCCGAGAACCTGCCGATTCTGCGCAGGTACTGGCGCACCGTCTTCGGGGTCAGGCTGACCCGGTCGCCCACGGTGGTGGTACCCGACCTGCGCGGGGTGGCCGCCGCGGTGGCAGGGGGCGCCGGGGTGAGCGTGCTGCCCCGCTACCTGTGCACACGGGACCTGGTCACGCTGCACGAGCCGGAGATCGCGCCGCTCAACACCCTTTTCCTGGTCTCGCGGGCAGGCGCGCCGCACCCGGCGGCGGCAGCCGTACGGGATCATCTGCTGGAGGCCGCCCGCTCGTGGGTCGTATGAGGCCGCATGAGGTTGTCGGTCGGGTTGGCTAGGCTTCTACCGTGCCCAGCCCACTGAGTTTCCGCCCCCGATCCGGCTCCATCCCCGACTCGCCGGGGGTCTACCGGTTCCGCGACTCGCACGGCCGCGTGATCTACGTGGGCAAGGCGAAGAGCCTGCGTCAGCGGCTCAATTCCTACTTCGCCGACTTCGCCGGGCTGCACCCGCGCACCCAGACCATGCTCACCACCGCCGCCGGCGTCGACTGGACCGTGGTCGGCACCGAGGTGGAGGCGCTGCAGCTCGAGTATTCCTGGATCAAGGAGTACGACCCGCGTTTCAACGTCAAGTACCGCGACGACAAGTCCTACCCCTACCTCGCGGTCACCATGGGCGACGACTTCCCGCGCGTGCAGGTCATGCGCGGGGCCAAGAAGAAGGGCACCCGCTACTTCGGTCCCTACTCCCACGCCTGGGCCATCCGCGAGACCGTCGACCTGCTGCTGCGGGTCTTCCCGGTGCGCACCTGCTCGGCCGGGGTGTTCAAGCGGGCGGGGCAGATCGGGCGGCCGTGCCTGCTGGGCTACATCGACAAGTGCTCGGCGCCCTGCGTGGGGCGGGTCACCCCCGAGGAGCACCGCGACCTGGCCGAGGACTTCTGCGACTTCATGGCCGGCAACACCTCCCGCTTCATCAAGCGGCTGGAGCAGGACATGCGCGCCGCCGCCGGCGAGCAGGAGTACGAACGGGCCGCGCGCATCCGCGACGACATCCAGGCCCTGCAGCGGGCGCTGGAGAAGCAGGCCGTGGTGCTCGGCGACGCCACCGACGCCGACGTGATCGCGCTGGCCGAGGACCAGCTCGAGGCCGCCGTCCAGGTCTTCTACGTGCGGGGCGGGCGCATCCGCGGGCAGCGGGGCTGGGTGGTCGACAAGGTCGAGGAGACGACGCCGGGCGAGTTGGTCGAGCACTTCCTCCTGCAGATCTACGCCGAGGGCGAGATCCCGCGCGAGGTGCTGGTCCCGGCGCTGCCGCCGGAGCCCGAAGCCGTCGGCGAGCTGCTGTGCGAGCAGCGCGGCGCCCGGGTGGAGCTGCGCGTGCCGCAGCGCGGTGACAAGAAGTCGCTGATGGAGACCGTCGCGCGCAACGCCAAGGAGTCGCTGGCCCAGCACAAGGTCCGCCGCGCCAGTGACCTGACCACCCGCAGCAAGGCGCTGCAGGAGATCGCCGACGCGCTCGACCTCGACCAGGCGCCGCTGCGCATCGAGTGCTACGACGTCTCCCACCTGCAGGGCGAGAACGTCGTCGCCTCCATGGTGGTCTTCGAGGACGGCCTGGCCAGGAAGAGCGAATACCGGCGCTTCGCCGTCAAGACCAAGGAAGGCGACGTCGCCTCGATCTACGAGGTGATCAAGCGGCGGTTCCGGCGCTACCTCGAAGAGCGCTCCAACACCGGCGAGCTCACCCCCGAGGCCGGCGACGACGAGGACGTGGCCCACGGCCCCATCGATCCCGAGACCGGCAAGCCGCGCAAGTTCGCCTACCCGCCCAACCTGGTCGTCGTCGACGGCGCCGGCCCGCAGGCGGCCGCGGCCCAGCGGGCCCTGGACGAGCTCGGCGTGGACGACGTGGCCGTCTGTGGTCTGGCCAAACGCCTCGAAGAGGTCTGGCTGCCCGGCGACGACCAGCCGGTGATCATGCCGAGGTCGAGCGAGGGCCTCTACCTGCTGCAACGCGTGCGAGACGAGGCACACCGCTTCGCCATCACCTACCATCGAGCCAAGAGGTCCAAGACCGTGAAGGAGAGCGCGCTCGACGGGGTGCCCGGCCTCGGCCCCGCCAGAAAGCAGGCGCTGCTCAAGAAGTTCGGCTCGGTCAAGAAGCTCAGGGAAGCCGGCGTGGCCGAGATCAGCGAGATTCCCGGCATCGGCGCGGCCACCGCCGAGATGATCGTGTCGAGGCTGAAGGGGGAAGGACAGTGAGCACCACCGAGCCGGCGTTCGTCATCGTCACCGGCATGTCGGGGGCGGGGCGCAGCACGGCGGCCAAGGCGCTGGAGGACCTGGGCTGGTTCGTGATCGACAACCTGCCGCCCGGGTTGCTGTTCGCCATGGCCGAGGAGGCCGGCAAGGTCAAGCTCGCCGCCGACAAGGTGGCGGCCGTCGTGGACGTGCGCAGCCTGGCCTTCACCACCGACCTCAACGCCGCCATCGTCGAACTCGAAGGGCGCGGCGTGCGCGTGCGCGTGGTCTTCCTGGAGGCCAGCGACGAAGAGCTCGTGCGCCGCTTCGAGAACGTCCGGCGGCCCCACCCGCTCCAGGGCGAGGGGCGCCTGGTCGACGGCATCGCCCGCGAGCGCGGCATCCTGCGCGAGGTCCGCGCCAACGCCGACCTGGTCATCGACACCTCCGCGGACAACGTGCACGAGCTCCGCGGCAAGATCGTCGCCTACTTCGGCGGGGAGGACCGGCCCGGGCTGCGGGTCAACGTGGTCTCCTTCGGCTTCAAGTACGGCCTGCCGGTCGACGCCGACCTCGTCGTCGACTGCCGTTTCCTGCCCAATCCGCACTGGGTGCCCGACCTGCGGCCCATGAACGGGCTCGACGCCCCGGTGCGCGAATACGTCCTCAGCCAGCCCGGGGCCAAGGAGTTCCTCGACGCCTACGAGGAGGTGCTGGGGGTCGTCGCCGCCGGCTACTCACGCGAAGGCAAGAGCTATGCCACGCTTGCTGTGGGATGCACGGGCGGCAAGCATCGCAGCGTGGCCATGGCCGAGCAGGTCGCCGCCCGCCTGCGCGACCGCGGGATGGAGGTCCAGGTGAGCCACCGGGATGTGGGCCGCGAGTGACAGATGAACGTCCGGGCGCAGGAACCGCCTCCCCAGCGGCTCCAGGCGCCCCTTCGGCATTCCCTCCTTCCGGTTCCGAGCCCTGGTCCGCCGGGCGCGGGCCGGGCGCCGGCGGGGATGCGGCTGGTCGGTGGGGTGGCGCGAAGGGCATGTCCGGAGTGGTCGCTGATCTCTCACAGGAATCCGGGACGATCCCGGCGGAGCAGGACTGGAACGCCGGGCCGTACCCCAACGCGGTGGACGGGCCGCGGGTGGTGGCGCTCGGCGGCGGGCACGGGCTCTACGCCTCGCTCTCGGCGCTGCGCGGCGTGGCCGGTGAGCTGACGGCGGTGGTGACCGTCGCCGACGATGGCGGCTCCAGCGGGCGGCTGCGGCGGGAGCTGGGCGTGCTGCCGCCGGGCGACCTGCGGATGGCGCTGGCGGCGCTGTGCGGGGACGACGAGTGGGGCAGCACGTGGAGCGAGGTCGTGCAGCACCGGTTCCGCTCCGAGGGGGACCTGCACGGGCACGCCATCGGGAACCTCCTCATCGTGGCGCTCTGGGAGCTGCTCGGGGACCCGGTCGCGGGGCTGGACTGGGTCGGGCGGCTGCTCAAGGCCCACGGGCGCGTGTTGCCGATGGCGTCGGTGCCGCTGGACATCGTGGCCGAGGTGGAGCTCGACGGGAACATCTCGATCGTGCGCGGCCAGGTGGCCTGCGCGCTGACGCCGGGCAGGGTGCAGGCGATCTCGCTGGTGCCCGAGAACCCGCCGGCGCGGCCCGAGGCGGTCGCGGCGGTGCACGAGGCCGACTGGGTGGTGTTCGGGCCCGGCTCGTGGTTCACCAGCGTGCTGCCGCATCTGAAGGTGCCGGAGCTGGCCCGGGCGCTGCACGAGACGCGGGCGCGCCGCCTGGTCACGCTGAACCTGGCGCCCCAGCCGGGGGAGACCGACGACTTCTCACCCCAGCAGCACCTGGAGGTCCTGCGCCAGCACGCGCCCGACCTGTCGGTGGACGTGGTCCTGGCCGACACCGGCGTGGTCGACGACCAGGACGCGCTGGAGAAGGCCGCGGCGGCGATCGGCGCCCGGCTCGTCCTGGCCGAGGTGGCCGCCGCCGACGGCTCCCCCAAGCACGATCCACGCCGACTTGCCTCCGTCCTGGACGAGATTTTCCTCCAGAAGCGCTGATCCGGGTGACCTATCGGGAGCGGCGGCACGGAAGGTGCGAGAGACTGCTGTGAGCCGGTCTGAATGGGGGAGGACTCACGCTTATGGCGATGACGGGTGTGGTCAAGGACGAACTGAGCCGACTGCCGGTGCTGAAGCCGTGCTGCCGCAAGGCCGAGGTATCGACGCTGCTGCGGTTCGCCAGCGGCCTGCACCTGGTGGGCGGGCGCATCGTGATCGAGGCCGAACTCGACACCAATGCCACCGCGCGGCGGCTGATCAAGGACATCGGCGAGGTGTTCGGGCACAAGGCCGAGGTGCTGGTGCTCGCGCCCGCGGGGTTGCGCAAGGGCTCGCGCTACGTCGTGCGCGTCTACCGCGACGGTGAGGCGCTCGCCCGCCAGACGGGGCTGATCGACAACCACGGCCGCCCGGTCCGCGGGCTGCCGCGTCAGGTGGTGGCGGGGGCCGCCTGCGACGCGGAGGCCGCCTGGCGGGGCGCGTTCCTGGCGCACGGATCGCTGACCGAGCCGGGCCGCTCGATGTCCCTGGAGGTCACCTGCCCGGGGCCGGAGGCCGCGCTGGCGCTGGTCGGCTCGGCCCGGCGCCTGAAGATCCACGCCAAGGCCCGCGAGGTGCGCGGCGTGGACCGCGTCGTGGTCCGCGACGGCGACGCGATCAGCGCCCTGCTGACCCGGCTCGGGGCACACGACAGCGTGCTGGCCTGGGAGGAGCGTCGCATGCGCCGCGAGGTGCGCGCCACGGCCAACCGGCTGGCCAACTTCGACGACGCCAACCTGCGCCGCTCGGCCCGCGCGGCGGTGGCGGCGGGGGCGCGGGTGCAGCGGGCGCTGGAGATCCTGGGCGACGACGCGCCGGACCACCTGGTGATCGCGGGCCGCCTGCGCGTGGAGCACAAGCAGGCATCCCTCGAGGAACTCGGCCAGATCGCCGACCCGCCGCTCACCAAGGACGCGATCGCGGGCCGCATCCGCCGCCTGCTGGCCATGGCCGACAAGCGCGCCTCCGACATGGGCATCCCCAACACCGAGGCCAACCTCACCTCCGAGATGCTCGCCCCCTGACGGTGCTGCTCGCCTGACGGTGCTGCTCGCCTGACGGTGCTGCTCGCCTGACGGTGCTGCTCGCCTGACGGTCCGCGGTGGCCGGGGTCCGTCGGCACCTGTCCGTTCGTGACGGCCCATCCTGTACGGCGGAGCCGAGTCGCCACGCACGCGCCGTCGTGGGCCGGCCTCTGTCCTGGCCGGTCGTGAGGGCCCACGGGGTTGCTCGCCGTGACGAGCGCCCTGTGGGCCGCCTCCGTGGCCTGGTTGCCCGGCTGGCGCCTTCAGGCGGTGGGTCGCGAGGGCTGGCCGGGGTCGGACGGCGGTGTGGTGAACATGTCGCCTCCGGGCCGGGGCGCGGGGGCCTGCAGGGGTTCGAAGGCGCCGCGCTGCTCGGACGGCTGGGCGGGTTCGAAGGGGTCGCGTTCGCCGGCCGTCTCCGTCCTCGGCTCGGTGGGGACGGGCGGGGTTTCCCGCCGGGCGCGGCGGCGGAGCCGTACGGCTCGCAGGAGGGTGAGGAGGTAGACCGGGACGACGGCGGTCGCGACGCTGCCCCAGAAGACGAGGTTTTCACCGAAGACGGCGGGCAGGCCGGTGAGGGTGAGGACGAGATGCTCGTCGAGCACGTCGAGGGGGTAGCCGATCTGCCAGCTCAGCAGCACGGACGTGGCGACCGAGGCGATGACGCGCGCGCCGAAGGCGTAGAGCGCGGCCACGAGCGGCACGATGAGGCTGCGGGAGCGGATGAGCCAGAAGGTCAGCCCGAGGACGAGCGCGATGATCAGCCCGCCCGCGTACGGGTAGGAGACCTTGGGTTCTCCGGCGATCCAGCGGAGGTCGTAGGGGAGCCTCCAGAAGCCGTACCAGGCCGCCGTGTACGCGGCGCCGGCGACGGGCATGGCGATGAAGCCGATGACCAGCCCACGGATCAGGCCGGATCTAGGTGGTGACATCTCAGCCCCTTGAGAATGTCGCGAATTTACTCCGACGAGTCGGGCACTTTACTTCAACCGCGCAAAGTGCGCTTCCTGATCTGCAATACCCAGGGCGGGGGCTGCAGTGGTCTAAACCAATTTAGGTCCGATAGTGTTCGTCCTTGAGGTTTCAGCCCGCATCACGTTCGAGGAGATCGGTTCCCGTGAGCATCCGCGTAGGCGTCAACGGCTTCGGCCGCATCGGTCGCAACTTCTGGCGTGCGGTCGCCGCCAGCGGCAAGGACATCGAGATCGTGGCCGTCAACGATCTGACGGACAACGCGACGCTCGCCCACCTGCTGAAGTACGACAGCATCCTGGGCCGCCTGCCGTACGAGGTGAAGGCCACCGCCGACGAGATCGTCGTCGACGGGAAGTCGATCAAGGCGTTCGCCGAGCGCGACCCGGCCAAGCTGCCGTGGGGCGACCTGGGCGTGGACGTCGTGGTCGAGTCGACCGGCTTCTTCACCGACGCCAACAAGGCCAAGGTGCACGCCGAGAACGGCGCCAAGAAGGTCATCATCTCGGCCCCGGCCAAGAACGAGGACGTCACCGTCGTCATGGGCGTCAACCACGACGCCTACGACCCGGCCAGCCACACGGTCATCTCCAACGCCTCCTGCACGACCAACTGCCTGGCCCCGCTGGCCAAGGTCCTCAACGACGCCTTCGGCATCGAGAAGGGCCTGATGACCACGATCCACGCCTACACGCAGGACCAGAACCTTCAGGACGGCCCGCACGGCGACCTGCGCCGCGCCCGCGCCGCCGCGCTCAACGTGGTGCCCACCTCCACCGGCGCCGCCAAGGCGATCGGCCTGGTGCTGCCGGAGCTGAAGGGCAAGCTGGACGGCTTCGCGATGCGCGTGCCGATCCCCACGGGCTCGGCCACCGACCTCACCGTCGAGGTCCGCCGCGACGTCACCGTGGACGAGGTCAAGGCCGCCTACAAGGCCGCCGCCGAGGGCCCGCTGAAGGGTTACCTGACCTACACCGAGGACGAGATCGTCTCCGCCGACATCGTCACCGACCCGGCCTCCTGCATCTTCGACGCCGGCCTGACCAAGGTGATCGGCAACCAGGTCAAGGTCATCGGCTGGTACGACAACGAGTGGGGCTACTCCAACCGCCTGGCCGACCTCATCGAGCTGGTGGGCAAGGACCTGTGACGAACCTGCCCGACGTCCGGGGCCGGCGCGTGCTCGTGCGCGCCGACCTCAACGTGCCGCTGGACGGTGAGACGATCACCGACGACGGCCGCATCCGCGCCTCGGTCCCGACGATCAGGGAGCTGGCCGAGGCCGGCGCGAAGGTCATCGTCTGCGCTCACCTCGGCCGTCCCAAGGGAGAGCCGAACCCCACGTACTCCCTCGCGCCCGTCGCCAAGCGCCTTGGCGAGCTGCTGGGCCGGGAGGTCGCCTTCACCGGCGAGGTGATCGAGGAGTTCCCCGATCTCCAGGACGGCGGCGTGGCCCTGCTGGAGAACCTCCGCTTCGAGCCCGGCGAGGAGTCCAAGGACGACGCCGTGCGCCGCGCCTTCGCCGGGAAACTGGCGGCCCTGGCCGACTTCTACGTCGGTGACGGCTTCGGTGCGGTGCACCGCAAGCACGCCAGTGTGTACGACGTGCCGCAGCTGCTGCCGCACGCCATGGGCGGGCTGGTGGCGGCCGAGGTCGAGGTGCTGAAGAGGCTCACCGAGGACCCCGAGCGCCCCTACGTGGTCGTGCTGGGCGGCGCGAAGGTCTCCGACAAGCTCGCCGTCATCGCCAACCTCCTCACCAAGGTCGACCGGCTGCTCATCGGCGGCGGCATGGCCTACACCTTCCTCAAGGCCCAGGGCCACGAGGTGGGCGGGTCGCTGCTGCAGGAGGACCAGCTCGACCAGGTGCGCGGTTTCCTCGACGAGGCGGCCAAGCGCGGCGTGGAGCTGGTGCTCCCGGTGGACGTGCTGGCGGCCACGCACTTCGCCGAGGACGCGCCCTTCGAGGTCGTCGCGGCCGACGCGATCCCGGCCGACCGGCAGGGGCTCGACATCGGCCCGGAGACCCGCGAGCTGTTCGCCGGCAAGCTGGCCGACGCGCGCACGGTGTTCTGGAACGGCCCCATGGGCGTCTTCGAGTTCGCCGCCTTCTCCGGGGGAACCCGGGCGGTGGCCGAGGCGTTGATCGCTGCGGAGGCTTTCACGGTCGTGGGCGGCGGCGACTCCGCGGCAGCCGTACGACTGCTGGGCCTGCCCGAGGACGGCTTCTCCCACATCTCGACCGGTGGTGGCGCTAGCCTCGAGTACCTCGAAGGAAAGACCCTGCCCGGGCTGGAGGCCCTTCAGTGAGAAAGCCGCTGTTCGCCGGCAACTGGAAGATGAACCTCAACCACCTCGAGGCCATCGCTCTGGTGCAGAAGCTCGCCTTCGCCCTGAACGACAAGGACTTCGACAAGGCCGAGGTCGCGGTGCTGCCGCCGTTCACCGACCTGCGCAGCGTGCAGACGCTGGTCGACGGCGACAAGCTGCGCATCGTGTACGGCGCGCAGGACCTCAGCCGGCACGACGGAGGCGCCTACACCGGTGAGGTGTCCGGCGCCATGCTGGCCAAGCTCGGCTGCAGCTACGTGGTGATCGGGCACTCCGAGCGCCGCGAGTACCAGCAGGAGGACGACGAGCTGGTCAACGCCAAGGTCCAGGCGGCCTACCGGCACTCGATCACGCCGATTCTGTGCGTGGGCGAGGGCCTGCCGGTGCGGCAGGCGGGCGGCCAGGTGGCGTATTCCGTGTCACAACTCGATGCCGCTTTGCGCAAAATCCCGGCGGAGCAGGCAAAATCTATAGTGGTGGCCTACGAGCCGGTCTGGGCGATCGGAACGGGCGAGGTGGCCACTCCGCAGGACGCGCAGGAGGTCTGTGGGGCGCTGCGAGGGCGACTCGCGGAACTCTACGACGCCGAAGTGGCCGCTGCGGTCCGTATCCTTTACGGAGGCTCGGTCAAGTCAGGCAACATCGCTGGGATCATGGCTCAGCCGGATGTCGATGGCGCGCTGGTGGGCGGTGCCAGCATCGACGCCGGTGAGTACGTGAAGATCTGTCGTTTCGGCGAATTGTCCGGCTAACTGGGTCGTTCGGGGGGTGCGACTTGACAACAGGTCGTACCCTCTAGAGGCAAGTTTGAATCGTCACGCATCACTGAGGATTGAAGGAACAGGCATACCGTGGCAATCGGAATCTCCATCGCCCTCATCCTGGCGAGCCTTCTCATGATCTTGCTCGTCCTGCTCCACAAGGGTAAGGGTGGCGGTCTGTCTGACATGTTCGGCGGCGGTTTCACGTCGAACTTCGGCGGTTCCTCCGTGGTGGAGCGCAACCTTGACCGGCTGACCGTCATCACGGGTGTGATCTGGTTCGTCTGCATCATCGCGCTCGGCCTTCTGCTCAAGCCCTGAGTCTCAGGCGACGCGTGACAGTGATTCTCCCCCCGCTGCTCGCGGGGCGATCGAGCAAGGAGTTCATCCGTGGGTAGTGGCAACGCGATCCGTGGCAGCCGAGTCGGCGCCGGCCCGATGGGGGAGGCCGAGCGCGGCGAGGCAGCTCCGAGAGTGCGGGTCTCGTTCTGGTGCGCCAACATGCATGAGACGCGACCCAGCTTCGCCAGCGACGCGGCCGTCCCCGAGAACTGGGACTGCCCCCGCTGCGGCCTCCCGGCCGGTCAGGACGAGGCGGCGCCGCCCGCCCCGCCCAAGAACGAGCCGTACAAGACGCACCTGGCTTACGTGAAGGAGCGCAGGAGCGACAAGGACGGCAAGGCCATCCTTGAGGAGGCGCTCGAGCGCCTGCGCAACAACAAGTCGCCCTGGTAGGACGTACCCGGAAGCCCCCGCGCCCTCGCGGGGGCTTCCGCGTTTCCTGGCCCGCGCGCTCCGGGGTGGTTCGCGCAGATCCGATACTTCAGCCCGCCGGTGTCCGGAGCCGGAATTCGCGGTGAAGCCCCGTGCAACAGCCCGTCGCCGCTAAGCGGTGTGGACGGGTTCGCCGTCGACGAAGGTCTGGCGCACGCGGGTGGTCCAGATCTCGCCCTCGGGCAGCGTGAACGGGTCGCGGTCGAGCACCACCAGGTCGGCCGGGCGGCCCTGCTCGACGACTCCGGCGGGGGAGCGGTTGATCCAGGCCGAGCCTGCCGTGTAGGCGGTCAGGGCGGTGGCCAGGTCGATGCGCTGGCCGGGCAGGAAGGGCGTCTGCGCGGTCGGGTAGGAGGCGTGCACGGAGTCACCGGGCTCGGTCCGGTTGACGGCCACGTGGATGCCCTGCAGCGGGTCGGCGTTGGAGACCGGCCAGTCGCTGCCCGCGCAGAAGCGGGTGCCGTGGCGCAGCAGGTCGGCGAAGGGGTACTGCCACGACGAGCGCGGCTCGCCGAGGAACGGCAGGGTGAGCTCGTCCATCTGGGCGTGGTGGGTGGCCCACAGCGGCTGCAGGTTGGCGGTGACGCCCAGCGCGGCGAAGCGCGGCACGTCGCCCGGCTCGATGATCTGCAGGTGGGCGATGTGGTGGCGGTTGGCCGGGTCGGTTCCCTGGAAGCTGTCCAGGGCCTCGCGCACCGCCCGCTCGCCGATCGCGTGGAAGTGCACCTGGAAGCCGAGCCGGTCGAGTTCGGCGACGTACTCCTTGAGCTTGCCCGGGTCCACGTAGGACAGGCCGGTGCCGCCGCATTGGCAGTACGGCTCCAGCGTCGCGGCGGTGAAGTTCTCCGTGATGCCGTCCTGCATGATCTTGACCGAGGTGGCCTGGAAACGCTCCAGGCCCTCGGCGGAGCGGCGCCGCTCCACCAGGCCGGGGATCTGCTCGGCGCCCCGGGTGCGGTCCCACCACAGGGCGCCGACCACGCGCGCCTTCAGGCGGCCCGAGCGGGCGGCGGCCAGGTAGGTGGGCAGCTGGTCGTCGGAGCCGGCGTAGGAGCCCACGATGGCGTCCTGCCAGCCGGTGATGCCGAGGGAGAACAGGTAGCGCTGGGCGTCCTCCAGCGCGTCGGCCACGTCCTGCTCGGAGGGCCGGGGCGTGAGCAGGCCGACCAGGTCCATGGCGCCTTCGTGCAGGACGCCGCTGGGCGTGCCGTCGGGGTCGCGCTCGATGCGGCCGTCGGCCGGGTCGGGGGTGTCCTCGGTGATGCCGGCGCGCTCCAGGGCACGGGTGTTGACCCAGGCGGCGTGGTGGTCGCGCTGGATCAGGTAGACGGGCCGGTCGAGGAAGTCGAGCTGGGAGCGGTGGGGCAGGCCGCCGGGGAAGGCGGACATGTCCCAGCCGCCGCCGTCGATCCACTCCTTGTCGGGGTGGGCGGCGGCGTAGTCGCGGACCTTCCCCAGGTAGGCGTCGAGGCCGTAGACCTCGCTCAGGTCGCACTTGGCGCGCTCCAGGCCCGCCTGCACCGGGTGGATGTGGGCGTCGGTGAAGCCGGGCACCAGCAGCCCGCCGTCCAGGTCCACGCTCTCGTGGCGGGGCGCCTGCCGTACCAGGTCGGCTTCGTCGCCGACGGCGGCGATCACGCCGTCGCGCACGAGCACGGCCTCGGCGAAGCCGCCGAGCGCGGTGAAGACGCGTCCGCCGTGGAAGAGGGTCGTCATGGCGAGGGGTTCTCCTTAGTGGCCGGTGATGAGGTCGGCGAGGCGGGCCAGGGCCGAGGTGTGGGTCATGGATCGTTCGCGCTGATCGGCCATACGGTACAGCCGGTACATCGAGTGCACGCCCATCCAGCGCAGCGGCTCGGGCTCCCAGGAGCGCACCTTCCTGCCCACCCACGGCAGCGCGGTCAGCTCGCTGGGGGTGGCGAGGATCAGGTCGCGCAGGGTACGGCCGGCCAAGTTCGTGGTCGTGACCCCGTGGCCGGTGTAGCCGCCGGCCCAGCCGAGCCCGCTGGCCGGGTCCACGTGGACGGTCGAGCACCAGTCGCGCGGCACGCCCAGCACGCCGGACCAGGCGTGGGCGATCCTGGAGGTGGCGGCGGCGGGGAAGAAGTCGGTCAGCAGCTGCCACAGCGCCTCGACCGTCCAGTCGTGGGTGTTGCCGCGGGCGTCCACGCGTGAGCCGTACAGGTACGGCCGGCCGCGCCCGCCGAAGGCGATGCGGCCGTCGGCGGTGCGCTGGGCGTAGATGTAGTAGTGGGCCAGGTCGCCGAGGAGTTCGGCGCCGTCCCAGCCGGTCTGCTCCCAGAAGGAGCCGGGCAGCGGCTCGGTGACGATCATGGAGCTGTTCATGGGCAGCCACTGGCGGCGCTGGCCCTTCAGCCGCGAGGTGAAGCCTTCGGTCGCCCGGATCACGTGGGCCGCTTCGGCGGTGCCGTACGGCGTGATCGCGCGGTGCGGCACGATCTCGGTGACCGGGGTGCGCTCGTAGACGCGCACGCCGAGCTCGCGCACCACGCGCGCGAGGCCGCGCACGAGCTTGGCGGGCTGGATGCGGGCGCAGTGCGGCGTCCAGAGCGCGCCGACGGCGCCGGCCACCCGCACGTGCGCGCGGGGGTCGGCCTCGCGCAGGTCCTCCTCGCCGAGGCCGATGGAGCGCGAGTAGGCGACCAGCTCGCGCATGCGGGCGGCCTGGGCGCTGGTGCGGGCCACGGTCAGCTCGCCGCCCTTGACGATGTCGGCGTCGATGCCCTCCTCGGCGCAGACGGCGATGACCTCGTCGATCGTGGCGAACATCTGCCGCTGCAGCGCCCGCGCGGCCTGCTCGCCGTGGGTCTTGGCGTAACGCTCGTGGGAGCCGGCCAGGGCGCCGGTCAGCCAGCCGCCGTTGCGGCCCGAGGCGCCGAACCCGGCGAACTCCTGCTCCAGCACCACCACGTCCAGGGCGGGCCGGGCCTTTTTGAGGTAGTACGCGGTCCAGAGGCCGGTGAGGCCGGCGCCGACGATCACCACGTCCGCCCGGACGTCGCCGTCCAGCCTCGGCCCGGGGTCGGGGACGCCGGTGGGGCGATACCAGAAGGACACTTCGCCGTTGACGAAGTCCGCAGCGAGAGGAACGCGCACACTCATAAGGCTCATCTTTCTACACCGGAGATGTAACACGATGTCCTGAATTGGGGCATGGACGAAACAGGGTGTTAGCCCAGCCGAAACAGCATTCAGGCAGGCTGGACGCCATGGGATTCCTGCGCATTCGCACCATCGTGGATGAACGGCCCGGCAGGCTCGCCTCCCTGGCCGGCGCGCTGGCCGAGCGGGGCGGCAACATCCTCGGGCTGAGCGTCCAGACCGACGCCGACGGCACCGTCGACGAGTTCGTCGCCGACATCCCGGCCGACCCCGGCACCGTGCGTGCCGCCCTGGAGGGGGCGGGCGGGCGCCGCGTGCACGTCGTCCCCGCCACCGCCCACGAGCTCACCGACGAGCCCACCCGCGCGCTGCTGCTCGCCTCGCGCCTGCGCGCCGCGCCCTGGCGGCTGCCCGAGCTCCTGGCCGACCTGCTGCGCGCGGACGACGGCCGGTGGATCTATGGTGAAGCCGTGAGTGATCTCCCCGATCCGACGCAGCTCGTGGTGCCGGTGGCCGCCCGCCGTGCCGTACGGCTGCGCCGCGCCGGCCTGCCCTTCACGCTGACCGAGACGGCGCGGGCGGCCTCGTTCGTACGGCTGGCCCAGCCGCCTGCCGAGCACCCGGCGGCCGAGCAGGTCATCCGCCTGGCCGACGGCGCCCAGGTCCACGTCAAGCCGCTCACCGGCATCTACCGCGCGGCCGTGCGCGACCTGCACGACCGGTGCTCGCCGGAGGCGCGCAGGTTCCGCTACTTCACCTCGATGCCGGCGCTGCCGCCGCGCATGTTCGACCGGCTCTGCGACCGCACCCGGGGCCACTCGCTCGTGGCCGGGCACGACGGCCAGGTCGTCGCCATGGCCAACCTGATGTTCACCCCCGACCCGGGCATCGCCGAGATGGCCTTCCTGGTTGAAGACCGCTGGCAGGGGCGCGGTCTTGGCGCGAGGCTGGCCCGCATGCTGGTCACCGAGGCCCGCGATCTGGGGTACGCAGAGGTCAGGGCGACCATGCTGGCCGACAACGCGCGGATGCGCCGCATGCTGGTCTCGCTGGGTGCGACGCTCGGCTACACCGAGGACCCCGGCGTCGTGGAGGCCCGTCTCCCCGTCGGCGCCCTGATCACGACCTGACGGCTTCAGCCTGAGCCTGAGGCGCTCTCCCCGCCGGGCTCCTCCGGCGCGATGCCCAGATGGCGCTCGATCCGCCGCAGGCTGGCCTCGATCCGGGACAGTCGATCGTCCAGATGCGGGAGCTTCACCCCGAGCGGCAGGTCGGCGAGCGGTTCCCCGGAGCGCCCGGTGGTCCGGTCGATCACCTGCTGCCGCAGCGCGCTCAGCTGCGCGCCCTGCCTGGTCAGCACCTGGGCGGCGACTCCCGCACCCTCCCTGATCAGGCCGAGGAGGATGTGCTCGGTGCCGATGTAGTGGTGGTGCAGCTGGAGCGCCTCCCGCAGGGACAGCTCCAGCACCTTCTTGGCCCTGGGCGTGAACGGGATGTGCCCGGACGGCGCCGCGTGCCCCTGGCCGATGATCTCCTCGATCTCCTGCCGCACCTGGGGCAGGTCGAGGCCGTTCTCCTCCAGGACCAGCGCGGCCACGCCCTCGCCTTCGTGGATCAGCCCGAGGAGCAGATGCTCGGTGCCGATGTAGTTGTGATTGAGCATCCTGGCCTCTTCCTGGGCCAGAACCACGACGCGGCGGGCGCGGTCGGTGAAACGCTCGAACACTGGGTCCTCCAGTTCGAGAGGGCTGATTCCACTATGCGCTACAAAGACCGCCGTGTGGGGTAATTGACAGGTGTGGATCTTGACGAGGTGGCGGATCGCCTGTATGGGCTCCCGCCTGGCGATTTCACCGCCGCCCGGGCCGCGGAGGCCGCCGCCGCGAAGGCCGCGGGCGCGGCGGGACTGGCCCGCGAGATCGGGGGGTTGCGCAAGCCCACCGTCTCCGCCTGGGCGGTGAACCGCGCCTCCCGCGAGCACGCCTCCGAACTGGCGGACCTGCTGGCCCTGGGCGAGGACCTGCGGGCGGCGTGGGCCGCGGGAGACGCCGACGCCCTGGCCGAGCTGACCCGCCGCCGCGGCGAGGTGACCGGCCGCCTGGCCCGCCTGCTGCGCCAGGGCCTGGCCGGCGCGGCGGCCGCCGAGGTGGACCAGACGCTGGACGCGGCCGTGGCGGACGCGGAGGCGGCCGAGCTCGTCCGCCGGGGGCGGCTGGTCAAGGCGCTCAGCTACAGCGGCTTCGCCGCGCCCACCGGTGGCGGCACGCTCAGCCGTACCGGAACCCGGCGGAGCGCCAAGCCCTCCCCGGAACAGGCGGAGCAGGAGCGGCAGGCGGCCGAGGAACGCCGGGCCCGGGAACTGGCCGAGGCCGAGGCGCAGTACCTGGAGTGGCGCGACGCGCTGGCGCTGGCCGTACAGGAGCTGGACAAGCGCGCCGACAAGGCGGCGAAGCTGGAGAAGAAGCTGGCCAAGGCGCGCAAGCTGGAGAACGAGAGCCGCCAGCGCGTCGAGGTCGCCCGCCGCGAGGAGCGGCTGGCCCGTCAGCGCCTGGAGAAGGCCCGCTAGCGGGTGGCGTGGGCCAGGTGGGCGCAGACGGGAAACCCCTCCTCGGCGTACGGCGCGGCCAGCGTGAAGTACGCCTCCCGGATCTGCTCGGTCGTCTCCTGGTCCAGGTCGAGGATGAAGGCGAAGCGCGGCCCCGCGGCGGCGGTGAGGTAGTCCCACCAGGCGGCGAGCCCGACCCGGTGGCGCCAGCGCATGGTGTCGACGCCGGCGCCGGAGAAGCCCGCCCGCCTGAGCAGGGCGGTGAAGGCGGCCGGGGCGTCGTGGGGGTCGAGGTCGCGCGCCGGCATGGGGTCGTGGGGGAGGCCGGCGAGCTGGACGGCCTCGGCGAGCACGCCGGTGGCGGTCATCTCATCGCGTTTCCACCAGCTCAGGGCGAGGGTGCCGCCGGGGCGCAGGACGCGGTGGAGTTCGGCGAGGCTGGCGGGCGTGTCGGGGGCGTGGTTGATGACGAAGTTGCCGGCGATCGCGTCGAAGCTCTCGTCGGGGAAGGGGAGCTCCGGCAGGGCGGCCAGGCGGACGGTGGCGTGGGGGTGGGCGCGGGCGGTGTGCTCGAGCATGTCGAGGTCGGAGTCCACGGCGGTGACGTCGGCTCCGAGGGCCAGGGCGGCCGCGGTGACCACGCCGGTGCCGCAGCCGAGGTCCAGCAGCCGCGGGGCGCGGCTCTTGCGGACGAGGTTGAGCAGGGGGTCCACGGTGTGGGCGGTGAGGTGGGCGAAGCCGCGCGCGTACGCCTGAGGGTCGGTCACGGGCGGCAGCCTATCGCGTCAGTCGAAAAGTGACTTTCTTGTGTGAGATTTCGGGCTCAAGTCTGTCATCGCGGCGACAGAGCGGCTTATCGTCGGCGGCATGACCATCGACGCCTTCATCGACGCCCTGCCCAAGGTGGAACTCCACGTTCACCTCGTCGGCTCCGCCTCCCCGGCCACGGTGCTGGAGCTGTCCCGGCGGCACCCCGGCAGCGGCGTGCCGGTGAACGAGGAGGAGCTGCGCGCCTTCTACACCTTCACCGACTTCCCCCACTTCGCCCGCGTCTACCGGGCGGTCAACTCCCTGGTCCGCACGCCGGAGGACATCGCCACGCTGGTCGTCGGCCTGGCCCGCGACCTGGGCGCCCAGAACGCCCGCTACGCCGAACTCCAGGTGACCCCCTACGCGCACGCGATCATGGGCCTGCCGATGCGCGAGGTCACCGCCGCCCTGGACCTGGCCGCCCGCCGGTCGAAGCAGGAGTACGGCGTGGAGATGGCCTACATCTTCGACATCCCCGGCGAGTACGGCGAAGAGGCCGCCCGCGTCACCCTCGACCACGCCCTCCAGGAACCTCCCGCTGCTTTGGTAGGTTTCGGCATCGGCGGTATCGAACAGGAGCGGCCCGCCTACCGGGACGCCTTCCGCGCCGCCTTCACCGCGGCCCGCGCCGCCGGCCTGCACAGCGTCCCCCACGGCGGCGAGATGTCCGGGCCGGAGACGATCTGGGAGGTGATCGAGGGCATGGGCGCCGAGCGGATCGGCCACGGCATCCGCTGCCTGGACGACGACCGCCTGGTGGCGCACCTGCGCGAGACCCAGCTGCCCCTGGACGTCTGCCCGACCTCGAACCTGTGCACCGGCCAGATCGCCCGCATCGAGGACCACCCGCTGCCCCGCCTGCTGGAGGAGGGCCTCTACCTCACGCTGAACAGCGACGACCCGCCCATGTTCGCGACCACGCTGACCAACGAGTACCGCGTGGCGCACAGCCTCGGCCTGACGGCGAAGGACCTGGCCCGCCTGGCGAGGAACGCCGTCAACGCCTCCTTCATGACCAAGGAGTCCAAGCAGGCCGTGCTCGCCGAGATCGACGCGCTGCCCACGCCCTGACCTACATCCGGGGGCCGATCCGGTCACCCCGCGCACTACCCGCCCGGGCGTAGCGAGGAGACCGCTCCACGCCGGACGCGCCCCATCCGGCGAATCCGGACCCTGAGGGCATGAGATTCGCCCCCAGAACCCGAAAGATCGCCCTGATCGCCCACATCGTCGCCATGAGCGCGTGGATCGGCATCGACCTCGCGCTGGGCGTGCTCGTGCTGACCGCGGTCAGCACCGGCAACCCGGTGGCCTACCAGGCGGCCCACCTGATCGGCGTCTGGCCGATGCTGATCGCCAGCCTGCTCACCCTGGCCACCGGGATCCTGCTCGGCCTGGGCACCGGGTACGGCCTGATCCGCTACTGGTGGGTCGCGGTCAAGCTCGCCGTCAACGTGCTGATGTCCGCCCTGCTCTACTTCTCGCTACGCCCCGGGTTGTACACCGCGGCCGACTACGGGCGGCGGCTGGCCGCGGGTGACACCGCAGCCCAGCCGCCGGAGCAGCTGCTCTACCCGATCTTCGTGGCGCCCGCGCTGCTGTTGTTCGCCGTCGTGCTCGCCGTCGTCAAACCGTGGGGACGCCTGTCACGGCGAGGCGATCCGGCCCAGGCCCGCCGGAATCTTGGCCGCCGACGCCCGGTCTAGCAGGAAGAGGGTACGGCTGCGCCCACGGGCGCCCGCCGCCGGAACCTGCACGGGGCCGGAGTCGGACAACGCCAGCCGCACCGCCCCCGCCTTCTCCTCACCGGCCGCCACCACCCACACCTCACGCGAGCCCTGGATGGCCGGCAGAGTGAGCGAGATGCGCGTGGGCGGCGGCTTGGGCGCACCGTGTACCGCCACCACCGGGCGCGTGTCGTAGAGCGCGGGCATGCCGGGGAACAACGAGGCCACGTGCGAGTCGGGCCCCATGCCCAGCAGCATCACGTCGAACGTCGGCGCCGGCCCGTGATCCTCCGGCCGCGCCGCGGCCCGCAACTCGGCGGCGTAGGCGTCGGCCGACTCCTCGGCGGTCATCCCCGAGTCGGGGCCGCGCATCACGTGCACCCGCGCCGGATCGAGATCGACGTGGTCGAGCAGGGCCTTGCGGGCGCCGGTCTCGTTGCGCTCGGGGTCGCCGCCGGGCAGGAACCGCTCGTCACCCCACCACACGTCCAGCCGCCGCCAGTCGACGGCGTCCCGCGCGGGGGTCTCGGCGATCGCGGCCAGGGTGGCGATGCCGACCGTGCCGCCGGTCAGCACGATCGAGGCGTGCCCTTTCGCCGACTGCACGTCCACCAGCCGCGTGATGATCCGCGCGGCAACCGCCTTGGCCAGAACGTCGGCATCTCGGTGCACGACCACATGGGGAACACTCACGGTCACGATTGTCGCATCCCCCGCCGTCAGCCCTTGTAGGACTTCGCCAGCCGCTTGACCGCGGCCTCGTAGATCTCATCGGAGTCCAGGCGGCGCAGCTCCTCGGCGAGCAGCTCGGCCGTGGTCCTCCTGGCCAGCGCCACGTTGCGGTCGGGCTGGCCGGGTCGCGCGAGCGTGGCCAGGCGGGCGTCGGTGCGCACCACCGACAACTCGCCGTCGCCCAGCGACAGCCGTACCGCGGTCAGGCCGGGGCCCGCCGAGTCCGACACCTTCACCGGGGCGCCCAGCCGCTCCGACAGCCACGCCGCCAGCAGCGGCGCGCTCGGATGCCCGGCCGTGGCCTCCACGAACCCCTTCTTCACCTTGCCCGCCGGCTGGTCGAAGGCGGCGGCCAGCAGGCTGCGCCACGGCGTCAGCCGCGCCCACGACAGGTCGGTGTCGCCCGGCGTGTAGCCCTTGGCCAGCACCGCCAGCTCCTTGATGCCGTCGTGGGCGGCCTTGGCGTCGGTGATGCGGCGCTGGGCCAGCAGGCCGATCGGGTCCTTGGCCGGGACCGACGGGGCCCTGCCCGGCCACCAGGCCACCACCGGCGTGTCGGGCAGCAGCAGCGGGCTGACCACCGAGTCGGCGTGCTCGGTCAGCTCGCCGTACAACCGCAGGACGACCACCTCGCCCGGCGTGGACTCCCCGATGCGCAGCTCGGCGTCGAGCCGGTTGGCCTCGTCCGGCTCGCGGGTGATGACCACGAGGATGCGCGAGGGGTGCTCACGGGCCGCCTCGGTGGCCGCACGCAGGGAGTCGTACTGATCGCGCTCGTCACAGATCACCACCAGCGTGAGCACCATCCCGATCGCCGGCGCGCCCATCTGGTGACGCAGGCGCATCAGCTGCGCCGAGATCTTCCCGGCGGTGGTGTCCGTCAGCATGAAAGTGGTCACAGTCTTCTCCACACACGGCCGTCACGGGCCATCATCTCATCGGCCGACGGCGGGCCCCAGGAACCGGCCGGGTAGTCCTCCGGCTGGCCCTGCGTGGCCCAGAACTCCTCGATCGGGTCGAGGATCTTCCACGACAACTCCACCTCACGCTGGTGCGGGAAGAGCGGCGGGTCGCCGATCATGACGTCCAGCAGCAGCCGCTCGTACGCCTCGGGGGAGGACTCCATGAACGACTCGCCGTAGGCGAAGTCCATGGACACGTCGCGCACCTCCATGGCGGTGCCCGGCACCTTCGAGCCGAAGCGCACCGTGATGCCCTCGTCCGGCTGCACCCGGACCACCAGCGCGTTCTGGCCCAGGATCTCGGTGTCGTCCTTGCTGAAGGGCAGGTGCGGCGCCCGCTGGAAGACCACGGCGACCTCCGTCACCCGGCGCCCCAGGCGCTTGCCGGTGCGCAGGTAGAACGGCACGCCGGCCCAGCGCCGGTTGGCGATCTCCAGCTTGATGGCCGCGTAGGTCTCGGTCGTGGAGTCGGCCGGGATGCCCTCCTCCTCCAGGTAGCCGACGACCTTCTCGCCGCCCTGCCAGCCCGCCGCGTACTTGCCGCGGGCGGTGTTGTTCTTCAGGTCGAGCGGCAGCCGTACCGCCTTGAGGACCTTCTCCTTCTCCCGCCGCAGCGAGGACGCCTCGAAGGAGGTCGGATCCTCCATCGCCACCAGCGCCAGCAACTGCAGCAGGTGGTTCTGGATCACGTCACGGGCCGCGCCGATGCCGTCGTAGTAGCCCGCGCGCCCGGCCAGGCCGATGTCCTCGGCCATGGTGATCTGCACGTGGTCGACGTAGGAGCGGTTCCAGATCGGCTCGTACAGGTTGTTGGCGAAGCGCAGCGCCATGATGTTCTGGACGGTCTCCTTGCCCAGGTAGTGGTCGATCCGGAAGATCGACGACTCCGGGAATGCCTCGTTGGTGATCTCGTTCAGCTCGTGCGCGCTCTGCAGGTCGTGCCCGAACGGCTTCTCGATCACCACCCGCCGCCACGAACCCTCCGGCGCGTCGGCCAGCCCGGTCCGCTTGAGCTGCTTGACCACCGCGGGGAAGAACTTCGGCGGCACCGACAGATAGAAGGCGTAGTTGCCGCCCGTGCCCCGCGTCTGGTCGATCTCCTTCAACGCCATCGCCAGCGCGTCGAACGCCCCGTCGTCGGAGAACTCGCCGGGTACGAAGTGGATCCCCTCGGCCAGCTGCTTCCACACTTCCTCACGGAACGGCGTCCTGGCGTTGGCCTTCACCGAGTCATGCGTCAGCTGGGCGAAGTCCTGGTCCTTCCAGTCGCGGCGGGCGAACCCGACCAGCGAGAACCCCGGCGGCAGCAGCCCCCGGTTCCCCAGGTCGTAGATGGCCGGCAACAGCTTGCGCTTGGCCAGGTCGCCCGTCACGCCGAACAACACCATCACACACGGTCCCGCCACCCTGGGCAGCCGCTTGTCGCGCGGATCGCGCAGCGGATTGGCGGCCGCCACCTCAAGGGTGGTGGCCGTGCCCGCAACGGCCGCCGCCACGGTGACGGCCTCCTCCGCGGGCGCTGCCGGGTCTGTCATCTCAAGCCTCCTGTGCGGCTGCGAGCAAATGCGCGACTCCCGTCACGCGGTCGGTCAAATGCAGGCGTACGGCGGGCCGCCCCAGGCCCGCCAGCGCCTCAAGGTCGCCCAACGCCTGGGCATGCTGCAACGCACCCAGCGTGAACGGGCGGCCGGGCACCGGGACGTCGTCGGTCACCACGCCGGTGATCTGCAGAAAGACGCCGTTGTCCGGCCCGCCCTTGTGGTACTGCCCGGTGGAGTGCAGGTAGCGCGGCCCCCAGCCGAAGGTCACCGGCCGGTCGGTGCGCAGCGCCAGCAGCGCGCGCAGCGTGGCCGCGTCCGCCGCCATCCAGGCGTCGGTCATCTCCTCGAAGTCGGCGCCCTCGCGCACCGGGGCGTCGAAGGCGGCCAGCCGGTCGAGATAGGCCAGCACGGCCAGGTACCCGTCGCCGGGCACCGCGTTCAGCAGTTCGTTCAGCAGCCCGGGCAGGTCACGGGCGCTCGTCTGGCCGTAGACCTCGACGGGCCCGTCGGTGAAGGCCGGGCTCTGCGCGGGAGCGGGCGCCTCCAGCAGCGCGGCGGTGTTGCGCTTGGCCCCGGCCACGTCCGGCTGGTCGAACGGGTTGACCTCCAGCAGCCTCCCGGCCACCGCGGTCGCGTACTCCCACACCAGGAACTGCGCCCCGAGCCGCCCGTCCACGCGCACGTCGCCGTTGTCGGAGCCGATGCCCACGACCAGCTCGTCGCTGACGCCGTTCGGGTCGGCGCCGACGACCGGCAGCACGCCGCGGCCGTCCTTGCCCAGCGACTCGGCGACCAGCTGCTCGATCCAGTCCGGCAGGCCGTTGATCTCCGAGAGCTGGTCCTCCAGGATCAGCTTGTCGCGCCCGTTGAGCGCCGCCCCGCCGAGCACCGCGCCGAGCTCCAGGCCCGGGTTGCCCTCGGGCAGCGCCAGCAGCGGCGCTACCTCGCCGGCCTGCTCCAGCAGCTTCTCGATCTCCACCCCGGCCAGCGCGCTCGGCACCAGGCCGAAGGCCGACAGCGCGGAGTACCGGCCGCCGACGTCCGGGCGGGCCAGCACGAGCTGGTACCCGGCGTCGATCGCCGCCTGCTCCAGCGGCGAGTCGGGGTCGGTCACCGCCACGATCCGGTCGCCCGGGTCGATGCCCGCCGCCCGGAAGGCCGCCTCGAAGATGCGGAGGTGGCTGTCGGTCTCCACGGTCGCGCCGCTCTTGCTCGCCACCACCAGGACCGTCGTGTCCAGCCCTTCGGCCAGCGCCCGCCGTACCTGATGGGCGTCGGTGGTGTCGAGCACCGTCAGCGGGACGTCGTAGGTGTCGCAGATGACCTCGGCGGCGAGGGACGAGCCGCCCATCCCGGCCAGCACGACGTTGGTCAGGCCCTGCGCCCGCGCCCACTCGACCAGTTTGCCGATCTCCGGCAGCAGCTCGCGCGAGGTCAGGGGCAGGGTCAGCCAGCCGAGGCGGGCAGCCGCCTCGGCCGTCGCCTCCTCGCCCCACAGCGCGGGGTCGCCGGCGGCCAGCCGTTGCGGCACCCCGTCGTCGAGGAGCCGCCCCGCGACGGAGGAGGCGGCGAACGCCGCCCCCTCCTCGCGGATCGTGACTTCCACTATCCGGCCAGTTTCTTGGCCACGCTGTCGAGCAGCTCGTTCCAGGAGACCTCGAACTTGTCCACGCCCTCGTCCTCCAGCACCCGCACGACGTCGTCGTAGTCGACGCCGGCGTCCTTGAGCGCGGCCATGGTGTTCCACGCCTGCTCGTAGAAGGGGCGGATGGTGTCGCCGCTGACGACGCCGTGGCCGGCCGCCGCGTCCAGCGTCTTCTCCGGCATGGTGTTGACCGTGCCCGGCGCGACCAGGTCGTCGACGTACATCGTGTCGCGGTACTCGGGGTTCTTCACCCCGGTCGAGGCCCACAGCGGACGCTGCGCGCGGGCGCCCGCGGCGCGCAGGCGCTGCCAGCGCTCGGAGTTCATGACCTCCTCGAAGGCGGCGTAGGCCAGGCGCGCGTTCGCCACGCCCGCCTTGCCCTTGAGCTCCGGCTTGCCGGCCGCGTCCAGGCGCTTGTCGATCTCGGTGTCCACGCGGCTGACGAAGAACGAGGCCACCGACTCGATGCCGGCCAGGTTCAGGCCCTTGGCCTGCGCGGCCTCCAGACCGGTCAGCCAGGCGTCCATCACCGCGCGGTAGCGCTCCAGCGAGAAGATCAGCGTGACGTTGACGCTGATGCCCTCGGAGATCGCCTGCGTGATCGCCGGCAGGCCCTCCAGGGTCGCCGGGATCTTGATGAACAGGTTGGGCCGGTCCACCGCCCACCACAGCGCGCGGGCCTCGGCGACCGTCTTCTCCGTCTCGCGGGCCAGGCGCGGGTCCACCTCCAGCGACACCCTGCCGTCCACCCCGCCGGTGGCGTCGAAGACCGGGCGCAGCACGTCGGCGGCCCAGCGGATGTCGTAGGTGGTGATCGCGCGCACCGCCTCGCCCACGTCCACGCCGCGGATCTTCAGGTCGTGCATCTGGCTGTCGTAGGCGTCGCCCTTGCTCAGCGCGCCGGCGAAGATGGTCGGGTTGGAGGTGACGCCGACCACGTTCTTCTCGCGGATCAGCTGCTCCAGGTTGCCCGAGCGCAGCCGCTCGCGGCTGATGTCGTCCAGCCAGATGGACACGCCCTGGCCGGACAGCTTGTTCAGGTTCTCGCTGCTCATCTCAGTTTCCCGTCGTCTCGCCCTTGTCATGACCGAGCTTGGCGAGGCTGGCCTTGGCCGCCGCCGCCACCCGCTCGGCCGTCAGGCCGAACTGCTCGTACAGCGTCTTGTAGGGTGCCGAGGCCCCGAAGTGCTCAAGGCTGACCGTCTCGCCCGCCTCACCCACAAACTCGCGCCAGCCGAGCCCGATTCCCGCCTCGACCGCGACACGGGCCTTCACGGCCGGAGGCAGCACGCTCTGCCGGTAAGCGGAGTCCTGCCCGTGGAACCACTCGACACACGGCATCGACACCACCCGGGTCGCGATGCCCTGGGCCTCCAGCAGGTCACGGCCGCCCACGGCCAGCTCCACCTCGGAGCCGGTGGCGATGAGGATCACCTGCGGCTGCCCGCCGGACGCCTCCCGCAGCACGTACCCGCCGCGCTTGACGCCCTCGGCGCTGGTGCCCTCGTAGACCGGCAGATTCTGCCGGGTCAGCGCCAGCGCGGCCGGGCGGTCGGTGTGCTCCAGCACCGCCCGCCAGGCGTGGACCGTCTCGTTGGCGTCGGCCGGGCGCACCACGTCCAGGCCCGGGATCGCGCGCAGCGCCCACAGGTGCTCGACGGGCTGGTGGGTCGGGCCGTCCTCGCCCAGGCCGATCGAGTCGTGCGTCCAGACGTAGGTGACCGGCAGCTTCATCAGCGCCGCCAGCCGTACGGCCGGCCGCATGTAGTCGGAGAAGACCAGGAACGTGCCGCCGTAGGGCCGGGTGCCGCCGTGCAGGGCGATGCCGTTGAGGATCGCGCCCATGCCGTGCTCGCGGATGCCGAAGTGCAGCGTGCGGCCGTAGCGGTTACCGGGGAACTCCTTGGTCTGGTACTCCTCCGGGATGAAGGACGGCTCGCCCTTCATCGTGGTGTTGTTGGACTCGGCCAGGTCGGCCGAGCCGCCCCACAGCTCGGGAAGCACGCGGGAGACGGAGTTGAGGAACTCGCCGGAGGCCTTGCGGGTGGCGACCGAGGCACCGGGCTCGAACTCCGGCAGCGCGCTGGTCCAGTCGGCGGGCAGCTCGCGGGCGGAGATGCGGTCGAACTCGGCCGCGCGCTCGGGGTTGGCCAGGCGCCACTCGGCGAAGGACTTCTCCCACTCGGCGTGCGCCTCACGGCCGCGCTCGGCCACCAGGCGGGCGTGCGCCAGCACCTCGGCCGGGACGTCGAAGGACTTCGCCGGGTCCAGGCCCAGGACCTTCTTCGCGGCGGCGACCTCGTCGGCGCCCAGGGCGGAGCCGTGGATCTTGCCGGTGTTCTTCTTGTTCGGCGCGGGCCAGCCGATGATCGTGCGCAGCATGATGAAGGACGGCTTGCCGGTCTCGGCGCGCGCGGCCTCCAGGGCGGCGTTCAGGGCCGCGACGTCCTCGACGTAGTCACCGGTCTTGGTCCAGTCGACCTTCTGCACGTGCCAGCCGTACGCCTCGTAGCGCTTGAGGATGTCCTCCGACAGCGCGATCTGCGTGTCGTCCTCGATCGAGATGTGGTTGGAGTCGAAGACCACGGTCAGGTTGCCGAGCTTCTGGTGGCCGGCGATCGCGCTGACCTCGTGGCTGATGCCCTCCTCGATGTCCCCCTCGGAGGCGAAGCACCAGATGTGGTGGTCGAACGGGCTGGCGCCCGGCTCGGCGTGCGGGTCGAACAGGCCGCGCTCGCGGCGGGCGGCCATCGCCATGCCGACCGCGTTGCCGAGCCCCTGGCCCAGCGGGCCGGTCGTGGTCTCCACGCCGACGGTGTGCCCGTGCTCGGGGTGGCCGGGAGTGAGGCTGTCCCAGGTGCGCAGGCTCTCGATGTCACCGAGGCTGAGCCCGTAGCCCGACAGGTACAGCTGGATGTAGAGCGTCAGGCTGGAGTGGCCACAGGAGAGGACGAAACGGTCGCGGCCCGCCCAGCTCGCGTCGGTCGGGTCGTGCCGCATCGTGCGCTGGAAGAGCAGGTAGGCGGCCGGAGCCAGGCTCATCGCCGTGCCGGGGTGGCCGGAGCCGGCCTTCTCCACCGCGTCCATTGCCAGTGCTCGGACGACGTCGACCGCCTGCTTGTCGAGGTCGGTCCATTCAAAGGTGCTCAACTGCTCGATCTCCGGAATCTCGTTGTCATAGGTGGTGCCGGTTGGCATTTCCCGCCCACACCGGACCCTAACGGAGCGGTGGTCAAGATCGATTCCCTTCCCGCCCCGAGCGTGTCCGGGAGCGGGCCACGCCCCCCATTGGCCGGACCGGCCGACCCTGCGACTACAGTTTGTTTGTTCGCAGAGACGCCACGGCGTCCAAATCACGGATCCGCTCTAATCAGAGGTTACGCGTTGACTCCGCACGTGCTGGAAGCGCCTTGACGGTGCTGACGAACAGGCAGACGACGGCCCCGGCCCCCCAGCCCGCGCCGCGGCGCTCCCTCGGCGCCGTGGTCAAGGCGTACGTGGCGCTGACCAAGCCGCGGGTCATCGAGTTGCTTCTGATCACGACCCTGCCGGTGATGTTCCTCGCGGCAGGCGGCCTTCCGCCGCTGTGGACGGCCCTCGGGGTCATGTTGTTCGGCACGCTGTCGGCCGGCAGCGCCAACGCGCTCAACTGCTACATCGACCGCGACATCGACGTGAAGATGCGGCGCACCCGCAAGCGCCCGCTCGCCCGTCACCAGGTGACACCGCGCAACGCACTGATCTTCGGAATCGTGCTCGGAGTTTTGTCCGTCCTTGGCATGTGGCTCACGGCCAACCTCGTGGCGGCGGCGCTCAACCTCTCGGCGATCCTGTTCTACGTCTTCGTCTACTCGATGTTCCTCAAGCGGCGCACCTCGCAGAACATCGTCTGGGGCGGGCTGGCCGGGTGCATGCCGGTCGTCATCGGCTGGTCGGGCATCACCGGCGGCCTGGAGTGGACGCCGCTGGTGCTCTTCGGCGTGGTGTTCTTCTGGACGCCGCCGCACACCTGGACCCTCGCCATGCGCTACAAGGAGGACTACGCCGCCGCCGGGGTGCCCATGCTGCCCGTGGTCGCCACCGAGCGCCGCGTGCTGGTGCACTCCATCGTCTACACGTGGCTGACCGTGCTCTGCTCGCTGCTGCTGTGGCCGGTGGCCGGCACCACCCTGCTCTACCCGGTGGTGGCGATCGTGCTCGGCGTCGTGTGCCTGTGGGAGATCCACCGCATGCTGGCCAGGCTCAACGCCGGCAAGACCGGCGTCGATCTGCGCCCGATGCGCTTCTTCCACTGGTCCAACGCCTACCTGGCGCTGTTGTTCCTGGCCGTCGCGATCGACCCCCTGCTCGCCTGACGGCGTGCGGCGGGACACCACGATCGCTTTCCGTTACAGTCACCGTATGGCGTCCCGTGATCCACGCTGGGTGTTCAAGGACCGGCCGTCCTTCGCGTTGATCATCGGTCTGGTTGTCACCGGTATCTGCGCGCTCGTCTCGCTCTCCTTCGACGTGATCAACGGCGCTCCGGTGGACTTCCTGGTCGCGCTCCTGCTCGCCCTGGCCCCGGTGCCCGTGCTGCTGGCCGCGGTCCTCGCCCTGGACCGGATGGAGCCCGAGCCGCGCAGCAACCTGATCTTCGCCTTCGCCTGGGGCGCGGGCGTCGCCGTCCTGGTCGCGGGCGTGGTCAACTCGCTCAACCTGCACTACATCGTCGACGCGGCCAACCTGTCGCCCGACAACGCGCGCAACATCGCCGCGACCTTCGGCGCGCCGGTCGTCGAGGAGACGATGAAGGGCCTGGTCCTGCTCGGCCTCCTGCGCTTCCGCCGGGCCGAGCTCGACGGCCCCACCGACGGCATCATCTACGCCAGCATGGTGGGGCTCGGCTTCGCCATGAGCGAGAACGTGAGCTACTATGTCTCCGCCCTCACCGAGCGCGGCGTCGAAGGGCTGGCGGTGACGGTGGTGCTGCGCGGCATCCTGTCGCCGTTCGCGCACCCGCTGTTCACCTCGATGATCGGCATCGCGGTGGCCTACGCCGCCCAGCGCAGCGGCACGGTCCGCGTCGGCTACATCCTGGTCGGCTGGATCGGCGCCATGGTGCTGCACGGGCTGTGGAACGGCATGGCCTCCTACGGCGGCTTCGGCGGCCTGCTGATCGCCTACCTGATCCTGCTGCTCGTCCTGCTGGTGCTCATCGGCGTCGTCATCAAGGACCGCCGCCGCATCGTCGCCCTCATCCAGCGCTACCTGCCGCCCTACGAGCCGACCCGGCTGGTGGACGCCCACGACATCCACATGCTGTCGGCGTTGTCGCGCCGCCGCCGGGCCCGCCAGTGGGCCAGCGCCCACGGGGGCAAGCGGGGGCTGCGGGCGATGAGCGACTACCAGCTGGCCGCGACGGAGCTGGGGCTGCTGCACGACCGCGCCGCCCGCCGCGTGGTGGACGAGCACACCTTCCACGAGGAGCAGCGGGCGCTGCTGGAGTGCATGAGCGCCGCCCGCGCCGGTTTCCCCGTGCCTCAGCGGTGACCGCCGTGCCCGCCTGAGCCGGGGCGCCCGCCCGCCAGGATCGTCTCCAGGGAGGTCTCCCTGGGGCCGGGGAAGACGGGCGGCGAGCGCAGGACGACGGAGTCGGCGAACGCCTTGGCGGTGGCCAGGAGTTCCCTGGTGGCGTAGGTGTAGGTGGCGGCGGCCCACTGCTTCGTGGAGTCGTCGCCCACCCCGAAGGTCTCCAGACCGGCGGTACGGCACAGCGTCACGGCCCTGGGCAGGTGGAAGACCTGGGTGACGACCGTCAGGCGTTCGGCGCCGAAGACCTGGCGGGCCCGGACGCAGGAGTCCCAGGTGTCGAATCCGGCGTAGTCCAGCACCATCACCTCGTGCGGCACGCCTTTGGCCGCGAGGTAGTCGTGCATGGCCGTGGGCTCGTCGTAGTCCTTGCTGCCGTTGTCGCCGGACAGCAGGAGCGCCTTGACCTTGCCGGCCCGGTAGAGCTCGGCGGCGAGGTCCAGGCGCCGGGCGAGCATGGGGGAGGGCCGCCCGCCGTACAGACCGGCGCCGAGCACGAGCGCGGCCTGGGAGTCCGGCACCCGCGCCAGCCAGCCGCCGGTGCCGGCCACGGCGCGGTGGGGGGAGCTGTCGAGCCAGGCCCAGGTCATGGGGGCCAGGGCGAGCACGCTGGTCAGCACGAGCGCCTGGAAGAGCCGCCTCTGGAGCTTCCGGCTATTTCCCGTTCTTACCGACAAGGGG
The DNA here is from genome assembly GCF_009760925.1 of Nonomuraea typhae. Lineage (GTDB taxonomy): Bacteria > Actinomycetota > Actinomycetes > Streptosporangiales > Streptosporangiaceae > Nonomuraea > Nonomuraea typhae. Next base: position 751,366 of record NZ_VRLV01000003.1, on the reverse strand, counting down.
GACCTTTCGGTGGTGGGGGAGTGGCGGACTTATCGTGTCATACCCGGTCGGCTGTGGCGGGCTCCCGCGCGGGGGAGGGGAGGACGCCTGCGGGGCCGCGCGTGCGGGTGGCGGTCGCGGCGCGCAAGGCGAAGATCCAGACCAGGGTCGAGCCCAGCACGTGCAGGCCCACGAGGAAGGCGGGCACGGCCAGGAAGTACTGGGTGTAGCCGATGGCGCCCTGCAGCAGCACGATGCCCAGCAGCCCCAGCGCGGCCCGGCGCGCGGACCGGGCCGCGTCGGTGACGTGCAGGGCGAGCAGCAGCGCGAAGGTCAGGCCGACCACCACGTAGGCGATGTCGGCGTGGATCCTGGCCACCGTCTCGATGTTGAAGTCGAAGCGGGAGGCGATGTCGTCACCGGAGTGCGGCCCGGTGCCGCTGACCAGCACGCCCGCCACCAGCAGCGCCAGGACGGCGGCGACCAGAGCCTGGGCCAGGCGCCTGATGTCGCGGTGGACCAGGCGCTGGACCGGTCCGTCGCCCTCGCCCGCGCGGGCGTAGAGCATCCAGCAGGCCGCCATCAGGCCGACCGAGAAGATGTAGTGCATGCCGACGGTCACCGGATGCAGCGCGCTCTGGACCACCAGCCCGCCCCACAGCGCCTGCACGACGATGCCGACCGGCTGCAGCCAGGCCAGGCGCAGGAGGCCGGGGCGGCGGGGCGCCAGCCGCATCGCCGCCACCACGCAGGCGAAGCCGACGGCCAGCACCAGGAACGTGAGCAGCCGGTTGCCGAACTCCACGGTCATGTGCAGGGGCGAGATCTCGGGATGGGCGATCGGGATGTAGCTGTCGCTGGTGCACGTGGGCCAGGTGGGGCAGCCGAGACCCGACTTCGTCACCCGCACGGTGGCGCCGGTGACCGTGATGCCGGCGTTGACCACGACCGAGGCCAGGGCCCAGCCGCGCATGGAGGCCGGGGTGGGCGCCCAGAAGGAGAGCAGGCCCCTGACGATCGGGTTCCTGTGGTCGGTTAGCTTCACGTCATCGATGGTAGGGGCGCTGTAGGCCGGTCCCGTCACCGGATGCCGCGTGCCCTTCTGGCGTGACCCATATGGTTGAGTGTAGTGTGACATATTACTGAAGGGAGGCCGATGTCCGACGTGATCGTCATCGGCGCCGGAGTGGTCGGCGCCGCCTGCGCCTACTACGCGGCGCGTGCCGGGCTGGACGTGACCGTCGTCGATCGCGGCCCCGTGGCCGGCGGCACCACCGGTGCCGGCGAGGGCAACATCCTGGTCTCCGACAAGGAGCCGGGACCCGAACTGGACCTGGCGCTGCTGTCCAACCGCCTCTGGCGCGACCTCGCCGCCCACGGCGGCTTCGAGTTCGAGGCCAAGGGCGGGCTCGTCGTCGCCGAGACCGCCGACGTCCTGCGGCAGCTCACCGATCTGGCCGCCAAGCAGGGCGTGGAGCACACGGCGGTACCCGGCGAGGCGCTGGGCGGCTACGAGCCGCACCTGGCGCCCGGGCTGGCCGGCGGCGTCCACTACCCCCAGGACGCCCAGGTCCAGCCCATGCTCGCCGCCGCCCGCCTGCTCAGGATCGGCGCCGACTCCTACGGCCACGGCACCCTCCACCTGCGCACCGGCGTCACCGTCCACGGCCTGCTGCGCGCCGGCGGACGCGTCACCGGCGTGCGCACCTCCCACGGCGACATCCTCGGCGGCGCCGTCGTCAACGCCGCCGGCACCTGGGGCGGCGAGATCGCCGCGCTGGCCGGCGTCCACCTGCCCGTCCTGCCCAGGCGCGGCTTCATCCTCGTCACCGAACCGCTGCCGTCGCCGCTGATCCGGCACAAGGTGTACACGGCGGCCTACGTCACCAACGTCGCCAGCGACTCCGAAGGACTCGAGACCTCCGCCGTCGTCGAGGGCACCCCCGCGGGGCCCGTCCTCATCGGCGCCAGCCGCGAGCGCGTCGGCTTCGACCGGACCACCTCCGTGCCCGTGCTGTCGAGGCTCGCCGCCCAGGCCGTGGCGTTGTTCCCGGCGCTGCGCGAGGTGCGGGCCATCCGCTCCTACTGCGGATTCCGCCCCTACTGCCCCGACCACCTGCCGGTCATCGGCGAGGATCCCCGGGTCCCGGGGCTCTACCACGCGTGCGGCCACGAGGGCGCGGGCATCGGCCTGGCCCCCGCCACCGGGTACCTGCTGGCCCAGCGCCTGTCCGGGCAGCACGCCGGGCTGGACCTGCGCCCCTTCCGGCCGGACCGCTTCGCCGCCACCGCCACGCCCACCCCCAGCCTCACCGGAGAGGAGCTCGGCTGATGGAACCGGGCCACAGCACCGCCGCCGAGCATGGGGTGTTCGAGATCTTCGTCGACGGACGCCCGGTGCCCGTCACGGCGGGCCAGACCGTCGGCGCCGCGCTGCACGCGGCCGGGATCCGCTCCTGGCGCACCACCCGCTTCGGCGGCCGGCCGCGCGGCCTGTTCTGCGGCATCGGCGTCTGCTTCGACTGTCTCATCGTGGTCAACGGCCGACCGGCCGAACGCGCCTGCCGCCTCGAGGCCCGCCCCGGTGACGAGGTGAGCACCTCGTGAGCGGCGACCTGACCCACGACCTGGCCGTGGTCGGCGGCGGCCCCGCCGGTGTGGCCGGGGCGCTGACCGCCGCCCTCGCCGGGCGGCGGGTGGTCCTCCTGGACAGCGGCCCGCGCCTCGGCGGCCAGTACTTCCGCCACGCCCACGGCGCGAGCCCGGAACCCCGCTTCGCCCGCCAGGCCCACGCCCTGCTCCAGCGGGCCGACGTCCTGCTCGGCCACCAGGTGTGGGCGCTGGCCCGGGAGGACGACGGCCTCGTGGTCCACACGCACACCCGAGCGGGCCGCCAGGAGGTGCGGGCCCGCAACGTCCTCATCGCCACCGGCGCGCACGACCGCCCCCTGCCCTTCCCCGGCTGGACCCTGCCCGGCGTGCTCACCGCCGGAGGCGCCCAGGCGCTGCTCAAGGGCGAGAACGTGCTGGCCGGCAAGCGGGTGGCCGTCGCCGGGACCGGGCCGTTCCTGCTGCCGGTCGCGGCCGGCCTGGCCAGGGCGGGCGCGCACGTGGTGGGGCTGTTCGAGGCATCCGGCGGGCTCGGGCTGGCCCGGCACCCGGTCATGGCCCTCGGCAAGGCCGGGGAGGCCGCCGGATACGCCCTCGCGCTGGCCGCGCACCGCGTGCCGTACCGGAGAAACCACGCGGTCGTCGCCGCGCACGGCGACGACGAGCTGCGCGCCGTCACGGTGGCCGGGCTCGATCGCGACTGGAACGTTCTGGGCACCGAGGAGGTGGCCTGCGACGCCCTCGCGACGGGCTACGGGTTCGTGCCGCAGCTCGAGCTGGCCCTTCAGCTCGGCTGCCGCACCCGGGCCGACGCCGACGGCACGCCGGTCGTCGAGGTGGACGCCCGGCAGCGCACCAGCGTCCCCGGCGTGTGGGCGGCCGGCGAGCCGACCGGCGTCGGCGGGTGGACGCTGGCCGAGATCGAGGGCAGGATCGCCGGGCTGGCCGTCGCGGGCGCCCGTGAGGTCCCCGGGCTGCTGCGCAGGCGCGCCCGGCTGCGGGCCTTCGCCGCCGCGCTGCAGGCCGCCTACCCGGTGAAGGCGGGCTGGCAGTCCTGGCTGACCGAGGACACCCTCGTGTGCCGCTGCGAGGAGGTGCCCCTGGCCCGCGTGCGCGAGGCCCGGGAGCTCGGCGCCACCGACGCCCGTTCGATCAAGCTGCTGGCCCGGCCCGGCATGGGCTGGTGCCAGGGCCGCATGTGCGGTTTCGCGCTGTCCTGCCTGGCGGGCGAGACCCAGCAGCCCCCACGACGCCCCATCGCCCAGCCGATCACCCTTGGCGCCCTAGCGGAGCCCCCACAGAAGGAACGCTGATGACAACTCGCACACAACCCTGGCACGGCGTCATGGTGGCCACCGCGCTTCCCCTGCACGACGACCTGACCGTGGACTACGACGGCTTCGCCGAGCACTGCCGCTGGCTGGTCGCCGGCGGCTGTGACGGCGTGGTGCCCAACGGCTCGCTCGGCGAGTACCAGACGCTCACCCCCGAAGAGCGCGCCAAGGTCGTCGAGACCGCCGTCGCCGCGATCGGCGGCGAGCGCGTCATGGCCGGAGTGGGCGCGTACGGCGCGGCCGAGTCGCGCCGCTGGGCCGAACACGCCCGCGACCTCGGCTGCGGCTCGGTGCTGGCGCTGCCGCCCAACACCTACCGCGCCGGCGAGAGCACCGTGATCGAGCACTATCGCCAGGTGGCCGCCGCGGGGCTGCCCGTCGTGGCCTACAACAACCCCTACGACACGAAGGTCGACCTCACCCCGGCGCTGCTGGCCAAGCTGCACGCCGAGGGGCTGATCGTCGCGGTCAAGGAGTTCACCGGCGACCCCCGCCGCGCCTACGAGCTCGCCGAGCTGGCCCCCGGCCTGGACCTGCTGGTCGGCTCCGACGACGTGCTGCTCGAGCTGGGCATCGCCGGCGCCGTCGGCTGGATCGCGGGCTTCCCGAACTCGCTGCCCGCCGCCAACGTCGCCCTCTACCGGGCCGCGCTCGCCGGGGACCTCGAGACGGCCCTGCCGCTGTACCGCACGCTCCACCCGTTGCTGCGCTGGGACTCCAAGGTCGAGTTCGTGCAGGCCATCAAGCTGTCCATGGACGTGGTGGGACGCCGCGGCGGCCCCTGCCGCCAGCCGCGCGCGCCGCTCACCGAGGAACAAGCCGCCGCCGTCCGCTCCGCCACCGAGAAAGCCCTCGCCGAGGGGATTAGGTAGGTTTTCTTTACGGCGGGCCGTCCTTACGCCACCCATCGACGTGCGCCGGCGCAGGTCGGGGGGGTCGCTTCTCACGTCGGACGTGGTTCCCGCCGTCACGGGTGGCTTTCACCGGGTAAGTGGTTCTTTCTAAGGGGCTGCATGAGGACTACGCGGGTTTTTCACGCTGTCGACTCCCATACCGAAGGGATGCCCACCAGGGTGATCACCGGTGGCTTCGGGGTTATCCCGGGCGCGACCATGGGTGAGCGGCGGGTTTATTTTCGTGATCATCTTGACCGTTTTCGGCATCTGCTGATGCGGGAGCCGCGTGGGCATTCGGCCATGAGTGGGGCGATCCTGCAGCCGCCCACGCGGGCCGACGCCGACTGGGGTGTGCTGTTCATCGAGGTTTCCGGGCTGCTGCCCATGTGCGGGCACGGGACCATCGGGGTGGCGACCGTGCTGGTGGAGACCGGCATGGTGGAGGTGACCGAGCCGGTGACCACGATCCGGCTGGAGGTGCCGGCCGGGCTGGTCACGGTGGACGTCGCGGTCTCGGACGGCGTGGCCGAGTCGGTCACGCTGCGGAACGTGGCCTCCTTCAGCGACCGGCTGGACGCCGCCGTTGAGGTGCCCGGGTTCGGGAGCATCCGGTATGACCTGGCCTACGGCGGCAACTTCTATGCCATCGTCGAGCTGGACGACTACAAGCTGCCCTTCGACCGCGCCGCCAAGAACGAGATCATCGCCGCCGGGCTGGCCACCATGCGCGCGATCAACGAGGCCGGCGAGCCCGTTCATCCGGAGGACTCCCGGATCCGCGGCTGCCACCACGTCTACTTCACCGCGCCCGGCTCCACCGCCCGGCATTCCCGGCACGCCATGGCCATCCACCCCGGCTGGTTCGACCGCTCTCCGTGCGGCACCGGCACCAGCGCCCGCATGGCCCAGTTGCACGCCCGCGGCGAACTGGCCCTCGGCGCCGACTTCCGCAACGAGTCGTTCATCGGCACCCACTTCATCGGCCGCCTCCTGGGCGAGACGACGGCCGGCGGGCGCACGGCCGTCCTGCCGTCGATCACCGGCCGCGCCTGGATCACCGGGACCGCCCAGTACTTCCTCGACCCCCGCGATCCCTTCCCCGAAGGCTTCGAACTGTGATCACCACGATCGACTACCACACCGGCGGCGAGCCGTTCCGGATCGTCACCGGCGGCGTCCCCGACATTCCCGGCACGAGCGTCCTCGACCGCCGGGAGAACGCGGGCGTCGTCGATCACGTGCGCCGCCTGTTGTGCCATGAGCCGCGCGGTCATGCCGACATGTACGGATGCTTCCTGGTTCCGGCGGACGGCCCGGGGGCGGACCTGGGTGTCCTGTTCTGGCACAAGGACGGCTATTCGACCGCCTGCGGCCACGGGACCATCGCCCTGGGCGTTCACGCCGTCCAGGAGGGACTGGTGAAGGCCGATCCGGACGGAGAGACCGATGTGGTGGTCGACGCCCCGTCCGGGCGGGTGAGGGCGCGTGTGCGGTGTTCTGGGGGGAAGGTGGTCAACGTCACCTTCCGCAACGTGCCCTCCTACGTGCTCGCCCGCGCCGTCGAGGCGGGCGGGGTGAAGGCCGACGTGTCCTACGGCGGCGCCATCTACGCCAGCCTGCCCGCCTCCGCCGTCGGCCTGTCCGTCACCCCGGACGACCTGCCCGCGCTCATCGCCCACGCCCGCCGCATCAAGGCGGCCCTGGCCGGCCACCCGGCCGCCCGCCACCCGGGCGACGACCGCCTGTCCGGCATCTACGGCGTCATCTTCCACGACGAACTGTCCGCCTCCGGCGCCGACCTGCACCAGCGCAACGTCACCGTCTTCGCCGACGGCGAGGTGGACCGCTCGCCCTGCGGCTCCGGCACCGCCGCCCGCCTCGCCCTCCTGGCCGAGGAGTACGGCCACGCCGTCCGGCTGACCCACGACAGCGTGATCGGCACCCGCTTCACCGCCCGCGTCGCCGGGCACACCGAGCACGGCATCATCCCGGAGATCGACGGCATGGCCTACCGTACCGGCCGCCACACCTTCGACCTCGACCCGGACGACCCCCTGGGCACGGGCTTCGTGCTCCGGTAAGACCGTACTTTCGGCCGGTACAACCGGGCCGGGGCGGGCTTCTAGCCTGGCCGGGTGCGTGTACTGAATGCCGGGCTGGCCGTGGTGTTCGCCGTCGTGCTGGCCTTCTGGGCCGACCGGATCGGCGGCAGCTGGGGCGGCGGCTACTGGGCGTTCGACCTGGTGGCGGGCTGGCTCGTCTGCGCGGCCGCCGTTTCCCGCGAGCACCGGCTGTGGGAGCACCGGCTGTGGGAGCACCGGCTGTGGGCGCGGGCCGCCGCCTGGCTCGGTGGTGGAGTCGGGAGGCTTCGGGGGCAGGGTGTGGCGGCGGTGGCCGGGTGTCTGGTGGCCGTTGCGGCCGTGGTGGTGTCGCGGCTGGCGGAGCTGCCGTCAGAACCCGGGCCGGCCATGGCTCTGGCGCTGGGTGTGCTGGTCGCCTCCGCGGTCAGGACGCTTCCGGCGGCGCAGGCTCGCGTCGTGGCGGTGGCCGGGCTGGTGGTCGTCCTGGCCACCCTGCTGCCCTACGGGACGGCGGCGCCGTCCCTTCCCGCCCCGGCGACCACTCTCGCCGCCGCCACCTGGACCTGCGCCCTGGCCGCCGGGCTGACGCCACGGGTGCTCGCGGCCCGGCGGCGGGCGGCGGCCGGGCGGGTCCGTGCCGAGGTGCGCCGCCAGGTGGCCAGGGAACTGCACGACGTGGTGGCCCACCACGTCACCGGCATCGTGCTCCAGTCGCAGGCCGCCCGGGTCCTGGCCCGCAAGCGGCCGGAACACCTGGAGGGCACGCTGGCCGGGATCGAGGCGTCCGGGGCCGAGGCGATGGCCGCCACACGACGCCTGGTCGGCCTCCTCCGGAACCTGGGGGATGGGCACCGGGGTCAGGGGCTGCCGGGCGAGGGGCTGCCGGGTGAGGGGTTCTCGGGCGAGGGGCTGCTGGGCGAGGGGCCGCGGGGTGAGGGGGTGCCGGGTCAGGGGTTGTCGGCCGTACTCACGGTGGAGGAACTGAAAGCCCTGGCCGCCCGTCTGCCCGGCCCCGAGGTGCGCTGGGATCTGCCCGAGGCGCCCGACTGGCCGCCCGAGGTGGCCGCCACCGTCTACCGGACGGTCCAGGAGTCGCTGACCAACATCGCCCGCCACGCGCCGAGGGCCCGACTGGTCACCGTCGGCGTCCGCCGTACCCGGGACACGCTGACCGTCGAGGTCACCGACGACGGCCCGCCCGCCCGGCGACGTCCCGGCCACCGCTCCGGGTACGGCCTGATCGGCATGCGCGAACGCCTCCACGCCCTGGGCGGTCACCTGCACGCCGCCCCGCGCGAAGGGCGCGGCTGGGCCGTCCGCGCCACCCTCCCGCTGCGGGCGACACCATGATCACGATCATGGTCGCCGACGACCAGGAGCTGGTCCGCGCCAGCCTGCGGGTCATCCTCGGCGACGCCCCCGACCTGACCGTGATCGCCGAGGCCGCCGACGGCCACGAGGCGATCCGCCTGGCCAGGCGCCTGCGCCCGGACGTGTGCCTGCTCGACATCCGGATGCCCGGCGCCGACGGCGTGGAGGTCACGCGGGCGCTGGCCGGTCCCGGCGTCGAGGACCCGCTCCGGGTGGTCGCCGTGACCGCGTTCGGCCTGGACGAGTACGTGGACGGCGCGCTCCGCGCCGGCGCCAAGGGGTACGTGCTCAAGGACGCCGGTCCCGCCCTGCTCGTCGAGGCGGTGCGGGCCGCCCACGCCGGGCAGGCCCTCCTGTCGCCGTCCGTCGCGCCCCGTCTGCTGGCTCGCCTGCGCGACGTCGTACGGCCCGGCCGCGTGCCCGCCTCCCGCCTGTCGCCCCGGGAGAACGAGATCACCCGGGCCATCGCCCGAGGGCGGACCAACCAGGAGATCGCCGGTGAGCTGTACATCTCCCTGAGCACGGTCAAGGGCTACGTCTCGGGCATCCAGGGCAAGCTCGGCGTGCGCAACCGGACCGAGATCGCCGCCTGGGCCTGGGGGCAACGCCTGCTCGATCCCTGAACCCCTTCCCCGGGCGGGCCCGTGACCAGGATGCTTGCCCCATGAACGCGCTGCCCTACATCGACGCGGAAGCCCTCGACCGCCTGGTCCCGGTACGGCGGGCCGTACACCTCCTGGAACAGGCGCTGCGGGACGGCCTGGACCCCGAGGAGACACCCCAGCGACCGGCGATCGGCCTGCCCGGCGGCCAACTGCTGCTGATGCCCGCCGCCACCCGCGCCTATGCAGGAGTGAAGGCGGTCACGATCGCGCCCGGCAACCCGGACCGCGGCCTGCCCCGCATCCAGGGCACGTACCTGCTGTTCGACGGCGACACCCTCACCCCGCTGGCCGCCATGGACGGCATCGCCCTGACCAACCTGCGCACCCCGGCCGTCTCCGCGCTGGCCGCCGCCCACCTGGCGCCCGAGGACGCCGCGTCGCTGGTGGTGTTCGGCTCGGGGCCGCAGGCGTGGGGGCACGTGCTGGCGCTGCGCGAGGTCCGGCCGCTGGAGCGGGTCACCGTGATCGCCCGCGACCGCGGACGCGCCGAGGCGCTGGCCGGCCGGTGCGCCGCCCTCGGGCTGAGCGCAGGAGTCGGTGAAGGGCCGGAGGCCGTGGCCGAGGCCGGCATCGTGGCCTGCTGCACCACTGCCCGCGAGCCGTTGTTCCCCGGTAAGCTCGCCCGCGACGGCGCCCTCGTCATCGCCGTCGGCTCCCACGAACCCGACGTCCGCGAGGTGGACGACGACCTCGTGGCGCGCTCGGCCGTGGTCGTGGAGTCGAGGGCGAGCGCCCTGGTGGAGGCGGGAGATGTGATCGTCCCGATCCGCCACGGTACGATCACGACTGGTCACCTCGCCGGAAACCTCGCCGAGCTGATCACCGGCCGCGTCGCCGCGGGTCCCGGGCCCCGGCTGTTCAAGAGCACCGGCATGGCGTGGGAGGACCTCGTGGTGGCGGCGGCCGCCTACGAGGCGTGGACGTAAGGAAGCCGCCTACGAGGCGAGGACGTGTGGACGCAAGGAAAGGGATGCGCGCGATGGCTGCGGAGGATCGGCTCGACCTGCCCATGGTGGGGGAGCGGCAGAGCCTGCGCGAGCAGGTCGCGCACGCGCTGCGGGCCGCGCTCGTCACGGGTGAGATGCGGCCGGGCGTGGTGTACTCCGCCCCGGTCCTGGCCGCCCAGTTCGGGGTGTCGGCGACCCCCGTGCGCGAGGCGATGCTCGACCTGGCCAAGGAGGGCCTGGTCGAGGCGGTGCGCAACAAGGGCTTCCGGGTGACGGAGCTGTCGGACCGGGATCTGGACGAGCTCACCGAGATCCGGCAGCTGATCGAGGTCCCGACGGTGACCCGGCTGGCCGACGCCTCCCGCGCGGCGGAGTTCGAGGGGCTCCGGCCGATCGCGCAGGAGATCGTCTCCGCGGCAGAACGCGGTGACCTGCTCGCCTACGTCGACGCCGACCTGCGCTTTCACGTGGAGCTGCTGAAGCTGTCGGGCAACGCGCACCTGGTGGAGGTCGTCCGCGACCTCCGCAGCCGGGCCCGCCTGTACGGCCTGCAGCAACTGTTCGAACGCGGCAAGCTCCCCGATTCCGGGCGCGAGCACCTGGCTCTGCTGGACGCGCTCGCCGCGGGCGACTCCGCCGCCACCGAGCGGATCATGTCCGCCCACATCCAGCACGTGCGCGGGATCTGGGCGGACCGCCCCGAATAGATCTCAGGGGCGGTGGGCGCGTACCAGCCACACGTCGGCGGGCGGCGTGCGCAGGCGCTCGGGCAGCGGGGGCAGCCACCGGCAGCCGCCCGTGGCCAGTTCGCGGTGGAGCACCGCCGACGCGCTCCACCCGAACCCGGCCAGCGTCTCGGCCGGATCGGCCAGCGCGCCCACGTACGGCACGCCGCGCCGGCCCATCTCCCGCAGGAACGGCTCGAAGACCGGGTCCCGCAGGAACCGCTCGTGCGGGATGTCGAAGGTCAGCCACGATCCGGGTGCCGCCAGCGAGCTGACCGCGGCCAGCAGCGTCTGGATCCGCTCCGCGCTCAGGTAGGAGAGCAGACCCTCGGCGATCCAGTGGGCCGGCTCGGCGGGGGAGAACCCGGCCGTCACCAGCTGGGGCGCCCAGTCCCTGCGCAGGTCCGCCTCGACCACGCGCACCCCGCACCGGGGCGCGAACCCGGCGGCGGCCAGCCGCTCCGCCTTGCCCGTCAGCTGCCCGGGCAGATCGATCTCGTAGTAGACCACGCCGGGCTCCAGCGGCAGCCGGTAGGCGCGGCAGTCGGTGCCGGAGCCGAGGCTGACGGCCTGCCGTACGCCCGAGGACAGCAGCGTGAGGTCGCCGAGGCGCGCCCGGATCGGCACGACGGCGGAGGGGAGCGCGCCGGGGCCCAGGGTGTCGACCCCCGTCTCGGCGGCGGGGGTGACGAAGGCGGCGGCGCAGGGGTCGCTGAGGTAGGCGTCGGGCTGGGAGTGTTCCCTGGCTCGCAGGACGGCCATCCAGTCGCTGGAGAGCTTGACCGGGTCCGGACGCACGCCTTCGTTCATCTCCTGTCGCCCTCCGCGCTCAGATAATGACTCAAAGCCATGTTCGCTGCTTAGGGTGCGAAAGACCATCAGGAGATTCACCCCTGCAGGGCATCAACCCGGTGTTTCCCCCTTTTTCTGCGTCCGGGTCGCGCCCAGGCTGGCGGCCACGATGCAGATGATCGCCGCCCATTCCCGGACATTCAGGATCTCGCCCAGGATGGCCAGGCCGATCACGGCGGCCACGGCCGGCTCCAGGCTCATCAGGATGCCGAACACGTGCTTGGGCATGCGCCGCAGCGCCTGCAGCTCCAGGGAGTACGGGATGACCGACGACAGCAGGCCCACCCCGAGCCCAATCAGCAGCAGCTCCGGCTGGAGCAGGTCGGCCCCGCCGGTGGTGACGCCGACGGGGGCGATGAGGATCACCGCGACCATCATCGCGAACGACAACCCGGTCGTCCCGGAGAAGCGCCGGCCCGCGGCGGCGGCCAGCAGGATGTAGCCCGCCCAGCACACCCCGGCCACCAGGGCGAAGGCGATGCCGACCCAGCTCACCGAGGCCGACTGCCCCCACGGCGCCATGAGGGCCACCCCGCCCCCGGCCAGCAGCACCCACACCAGGTCGAGCCGCCTGCGGGAGGCGGCCACGGCGACGCCCAGCGGGCCGAGGAACTCGATGGCCACCGCGATCCCCATGGGCAGCCTGGCCAGCGCCTCGTAGAAGGTCAGATTCATGATCGCCAAAATGGCGCCGAAGCCGACGCCCACCGCCCAGTCACGCATGGTCATGCCGCGCAGCCGCGGCCGCGCGAAGGTGGCGATGATCAGCGCGGCCGCGGCGATGCGCAGGAACACCATCGCGCTCGGCGGCAGCACGTGGAACAGGTCCTTGGCGAAACCCGCGCCGATCTGCACGGAAAGGATGCCCAGCAACACGAGCCCGGAGGGCGGGATCGAGTCGGCGGCGGCCCGCAGCAACCCGGCGGGGCCGGGCAGCCGGCCTTTGTCACGATTGAAGGGATCGTCAAGGGCGAAGGCGGTCACGGGGTCTCCTCAGGGTCGGTCGTCAGAGACTACTCAGACCGGCCGACACTTCCCGGGACAGGGGGTCGCCCCCACCGCCGGCTCACTCCCAGCGGAACGTGCGTGAAGCCAGTCCCAGGGTCGCCGCGGCCCAGATCAGCAGGACCGCCAGCGCGCCCAGCGGCAGGGCGGCGCCGTCGCGCAGCACCGCGCGCAGCCCGCCGGCCAGCGCCGAGATGGGCAGCAGCTCCAGCACCGAGCGCACCCCCTCGGGGAACTTCGACAGGGGGAAGACCACCCCGCCGGCCCCGAGCAGCACGAGGTAGACCAGGTTGGCCGCCGCGAGCGTGGCCTCGGCCCGCAGGATCCCGGCCATGAGCAGGCCGAGCCCGCTGAAGGCGGCCGTGCCCAGCAGCACGAGCAGCGCCGCGGCGGCGAAGGAGCCGTGCGGCCGCCAGCCCAGCGCCAGCGCGACCGCCACGATGACCACCGCCTGCAGCGCCTCCACCGCCAGTACGGCCAGCGTCTTGGCGAGCATGAGCCCGGCCCGCGACAACGGCGTGGCGCCCAGCCGCTTCAGCACGCCGTAGCGGCGCTCGAAGCCGGTCGCGATGGCCTGCCCGGTGAAGGCCGTGGACATCACGGCCAGGGCCAGCACGCCGGGGGCGAGGAAGTCGACCCGGCGCCCGCCCCCGATGTCGATCAGCGGCGCCAGCGAGAACCCGGCCAGGAGCAGCACGGGGATGATCAGCGTCAGCAGCAGCTGCTCGCCGTTGCGCAGGATGGCCCGTACCTCGGCGCCCGCCTGGGCCAGCACCATCCTGGGCAGCGGCGCGGCCCCGGGGGAGGGGGTGAGGTCAAGGGTGGTCATCGCAGTTCGCGTCCCGTCAGTTCGAGGAAGACGTCCTCCAGCGTGCGCCGTTCGATGCGCAGGTCGTCCGCGGTGACGCCCTCGGCCGCGCACCACGCGGTCACGGTGGCCAGCAGCTCGGGCCCGACCTGGCCCTCGATGATGTAGTGGCCGGCGGGTGACTCCTTGGCGGCGCTCCCGGCGGGCAGCGCGTTGAGCAGCTCCTCCAGGGCGAGGCCGGGGCGGGCGCGGAAGCGGAGCTGGCGCTCGGCGCCGGTCAGGGAGGCGGGGCTGCCCTCGGCCACGACCTGGCCGCGGTCGATGATGACGACGTGGTCGGACAGGCGCTCGGCCTCGTCCATGTGGTGGGTCGTCAGGACCACGCTGACCCCGGCGGCGCGCAGGTCGCCGACCAGCTCCCAGCAGGCGTGCCTGGCCTGCGGGTCGAGCCCGGCGGTGGGCTCGTCGAGGAAGACCAGCTCGGGGCGGCCGATGACCGCCGCGGCCAGGGACAGGCGCTGCTGCTGGCCGCCGGAGAGCCTGCGGTAGGGGGTGCGGACGTGGTCGGCCAGGCCGAGCCGTACCAGGAGGGCCTGGGCGTCGAGGGGATGGGCGTAGAAGCGGGAGACCAGGCGCAGCCACTCGCCGCAGCGCGTCGCAGGCGGGACGCCGCCCGACTGGAGCATGACGCCGACGCGGTGACGCAGGCCCTGGTCGCGGGGGTCGGCGCCGAGCACGCGCACGGTGCCGGCGTCGGCGCGCCGGAAACCCTCGCAGATCTCGATCGTGGAGGTTTTCCCCGCGCCGTTGGGCCCGAGGATCGCGGTGACCGCGCCGCGCGCCGCCGAGAGCGTGAGGCCGTCGATCGCGGTCGTGGCGCCGTAGCGCTTGACCAGATCGATGAGTTCGACGGCTGGGGAATCCATGGCCAAGAGTCTAGGGACTGCCATGGGTGGTCCGGGCTGCGGACCTGCCTGGGCGTAAAGGCTTGCGGACGAACCCGTCAAGTCGCCTGACGCGTGGCATGGGACGTGATTGGGTGAGTGTGGGCTATCTCACATAAGGAGGGGGAAGGTGTCAGTACGCAGCGCCTATGATCCGGGCGTTCCCTGCTGGGTGGATCTGTCCACCACCGACGTCGCCGCTGCCGTGGACTTCTACGGCGACCTGCTCGGCTGGCGGGCCGAGATGGTCGACGACCCGGCCGCCGGCGGATACGGCCAGTTCTGCGTGGGCGACAAGGTCGTGGCCGGGGTCGGCCCCCTCCAGGCCGAGGGCATGCCGCCGGTGTGGAACATGTACGTCTCCACCGACAACGCCGCCGAGGTCGCCGATCGCGTCAAGAACGCCGGAGGCACGGTCGTGGCCGAGCCGTTCCCGGTGTTCGAAGAGGGGATCATGGGCGTCTTCCAGGGGCCCGACGGCAGCTTCTTCTCCGTCTGGCAGCCGGGCAACCACCACGGCGCGGCCCTGGTCAACGAGCCGGGCGCCTTCTGCTGGAACGAGCTGGCCACCCGCGACGTCGAGGCGGCCACCGGCTTCTACCGCGCGGTCTTCGGCTGGGAGCCGCAGACCTCGTCGATGGGCGAGTTCGAGTACACCGAGTGGCACAACGCCGGGCGCAGCATCGCGGGCATGATGGCGATCTCCCCGGACTACCCGCCTCAGGTGCCCTCGCACTGGATGACCTATTTCTCCGTGGCCGACCTCGACGCGACGCTGGCCAAGGCCCGCGAGAAGGGCGCCACCGTCGTGGTGGACAAGGTGGAGGCGCCGCCCGGGCCGTTCTCGATCCTCACGGACCCGCAGGGCGCGGCCTTCGCCGTGATCCAGCTTCACGAAAATTCCTGAAATAGGGAATTAGGTTGACCTAATTCCCGTTCAACCCCTCGGCCCTCGTGGGTCATCGGCCTGCGAGGGAGAGGGGTACGGGCATGTCCGTGGCAGAGGCCACTCCGGCGACCGCATCGGGAGTCAAGGGAGGGCGCCGCGGACCGCTCCTGGTCATCCTGGGCGCGTTGAGCGCCATCGGGCCCCTGGCCATCGACATGTACCTGCCCGCCCTGCCGGCCATCACCGGGGAGATGCTCTCGGCGCCCGCGCAGGTGCAGCTCACGCTCACCGCCTGTCTCATCGGCGTCTCGCTCGGCCAGATCCTCGCCGGTCCGATCAGCGACGTGCGCGGGCGCCGCGGCCCCCTGATCATCGGCGTCGGCGGCTTCGCGCTGGCCTCCCTGCTGTGCGCCTTCGCCCAGAACGTCCCCGTCCTCATCGCGCTGCGCCTGCTGCAGGGCGTCCTCGGCGGCGCCGCCCTGGTCATCGTCCGGGCGGTCGTGCGCGACCTGTACGACGGCGCCGCCATCGCCCGCATCTTCGCCACGCTCATGCTGGTCAGCGGCCTGGCGCCGATCCTGGCCCCGATCGCCGGGGCGCAGCTGCTGACGTTCACCTCCTGGCGCGGCGTCTTCGTGGCCCTGAGCCTGCTCGGCCTGGTGCTGCTGCTGGCGGTCATCCCCGGCGTCAAGGAGACGCTCCCGGCCGGCGAGCGCGAGAGCGGCGGGCTCAAGCACACCGTCCTGACGTTCTGGCAGCTGGTGCGCGACCGCGCCTTCATGGCCTGCGCGCTCACGGCCGGCCTGTCCTTCGCCGCGATGTTCGCCTACATCTCCGGCTCGCCGTTCGTGATTCAGGGCGTCTACCACGCCAGCCCGCAGCAGTATTCCCTGATCTTCGGTCTCAACGCGCTCGGCCTGACCGTCATGGCGCAGGTGGGCGGGCGCCTGGCCGGTCGCGTCGCGCCCGTCCGCCTCGTCCAGGTCGGCCTGGTCGTCGCGCTGGCGGGCGGCGCGCTGCTGACGGCCGCCGCCACCGCCGGGCTCGGCCTGGGCGGCATCGTGGCGGGCCTGTTCGTCATCATGTGCGGGCAGGGCCTGGTGCTGCCGGGCACCGGCGCCCTGGCTCTGGGCAGCCAGCCCCCGCAGGTGGCCGGGAGCGCGTCGGCGCTGCTCGGCGTGCTGCAGTTCGCGCTGGGCGCGCTCGCCGCCCCGCTGGTGGGCCTGGCGGGCTCGGGTACGGCGGTGCCGATGGCGGTCGTGATGCTCGGTCTCATCCTCGCCGCCGGAATCGCCTTCGCCCTGCTCCGGCGCGGTGTTAGGTAAGGCTAACCTGCGTGAGAAATTGCATTCTCCGCATCTCCGGATCCGTTTGAGAAGCGGGAAGGAATTACGGCACACTGATGTTGTGAAAAACGTGAGCTCCTCGAATGAGCCGGGACATGAGCGCGGCACCCGCGCCCGTGTCGCTCGTCTCATCCTGGAGCACGGTCCCGTCACGGCCGCCGCACTCGGCGAGCGGCTCGGGCTCACGCCCGCGGCAGTCCGGCGCCACCTCGACGCGCTGCTGGCCGACGGGATGATCGAACCTCGTGCGATGCGGCCGCGCGGACAGCGCGGCCGAGGGCGGCCGGCCAAGCTGTTCGCCATCACCGACGCGGGGCGAAGTGCTTTCGAGCACGCCTATGACGACCTGGCCAACAGCGCCCTGCGCTTCCTGGCCGATCACATGGGCGAAGAAGCGGTGACCGAGTTCGCCCGCTCGCAGGTCATGAGCCTGTTGCAGCGGCTCGAGCCGGTCATGGCGACAGTGCCGGAGGATCAGCGCGTCCATGTGCTGGCCCAGGCGCTGTCGGCGGAGGGCTACGCCGCCTCGGCCAGCAAGGCCAAGTCCGGCGGAGACCAGCTCTGCCAGCACCACTGCCCGGTGGCGCACGCGGCCGCGGAGTTCCCGCAGCTGTGCGAGGCCGAGACGGAGGCGTTCGCGCGTCTGCTCGGCACCCCGGTGCAGCGCCTGGCCACCATCGCACACGGCGACGGGGTCTGCACCACGCACGTCAGCCCCGTACGGATACAGGACGCGCACCAGAACCCGCTACGGGGGCGGGGCCCGGTGAGCGGCCGACTGGACACTGAGAGCAAGGAGACCGGAAGGTGACTGTCACCGACCGCCCGGAGCTGGAAGGCCTCGGGAATTACAAGTTCGGCTGGGCCGACCCGGATGCCGCGGGCGCGGCGGCCAAGCGCGGCCTGTCCGAAGAGGTCGTCCGCAACATCTCAGCACTCAAGAACGAGCCCGAGTGGATGCTCGACCTGCGGCTCAAGGGCCTCCGGCTGTTCGGCAAGAAGCCGCTGCCGACCTGGGGCTCCGACCTCACCGGCATCGACTTCGAGAACATCAAATACTTCGTGCGCTCCACCGAGAAGCAGGCCGCTTCCTGGGACGAGCTGCCCGCCGACATCAAGAACACCTACGACAAGCTCGGCATCCCCGAGGCGGAGAAGCAGCGCCTCATCGCCGGTGTCGCCGCCCAGTACGAGTCCGAGGTCGTCTACCACAAGATCCGTGAGGACCTCGAGGAGAAGGGCGTCATCTTCGTCGACACCGACACCGGGCTGCGCGAGCACGAGGAGCTGTTCAAGGAGTACTTCGGCTCGGTGATCCCGGTCGGCGACAACAAGTTCGCCGCCCTCAACACCGCCGTGTGGTCCGGTGGCTCCTTCATCTACGTGCCGCCGAACGTCCAGGTCGAGATCCCCCTGCAGGCGTACTTCCGGATCAACACCGAGAACATGGGCCAGTTCGAGCGCACGCTGATCATCGTCGACGAGAACAGCTACGTGCATTACGTCGAGGGCTGCACCGCGCCGATCTACTCCAGCGACTCGCTGCACTCCGCGGTCGTCGAGATCATCGTGAAGAAGAACGCCCGCTGCCGCTACACGACCATCCAGAACTGGTCCAACAACGTCTACAACCTGGTCACCAAGCGCGCCGTCGCCTACGAGGGCGCCACCATGGAGTGGATCGACGGCAACATCGGCTCCAAGGTCACGATGAAGTACCCGGCCGTCTACCTCATGGGCGAGCACGCCAAGGGCGAGACCCTGTCCGTGGCCTTCGCCGGCGAGGGCCAGCACCAGGACGCCGGCTCCAAGATGGTCCACCTGGCCCCCCACACCTCCTCCAGCGTCATCTCCAAGTCGGTGGCGCGCGGCGGCGGCCGTACCTCCTACCGCGGTCTGGTGCAGATCGAGGAGGGCGCCCACGGCAGCGCCAGCACGGTCAAGTGCGACGCGCTCCTGGTCGACCAGATCAGCCGCTCCGACACCTACCCCTACGTCGACGTCCGCGAGGACGACGTCTCGATGGGCCACGAGGCCACGGTCTCCAAGGTCAGCGAGGACCAGCTGTTCTACCTCATGAGCCGCGGCCTCGACGAGGACGAGGCGATGGCGATGATCGTGCGCGGCTTCGTCGAGCCGATCGCCCGCGAACTCCCCATGGAGTACGCCCTCGAGCTGAACCGCCTGATCGAGCTGCAGATGGAAGGAGCCGTCGGCTGATGGGCCTGAACGAGAAGCCCCTGTCGACCCTGCACGAGAAGTCCTCCTACAACCTGGAGGACTTCGAGGTGCCCACGGGCCGCGAGGAGCAGTGGCGCTTCACGCCGCTGTCGCGCCTCAAGGGCCTGCACAACGGCACCGCCGCGGCCTCCGCCCAGGTCGTCACCCAGGTCCGGACGCCCGAGGGCGTGCAGAGCGAGTGGGTCGGGCGCGACGACACCCGCATCGGCAAGGCGTACGCGCCGGCCGACCGGGTCAGCGCCCAGGCGTACAACGCCTTCGAGAAGGCGCTGGTCGTGACCGTCCCCAAGGAGGCCGCGCCCACCGAGTCGATCTCCATCGAGATCAAGGGCAACGGCGCCCAGGGCGCCGCCTACGGCCACATCGTGGTCGTCGTCGAGCCGCTGGCCCAGGCCACCGTGGTGATCGAGCACGACGGCTCGGCCGTCTACGCCGACAACGTCGAGTTCGTGGTCGGCGACGGCGCCACGCTCAAGGTCGTCAGCCTGCAGGACTGGGCCGACGACGCGGTGCACGTCTCCCACCACCACGCCCAGCTCGCCAAGGACGCGACCTTCCGCAGCTTCGTGGTGACGCTCGGCGGCGACCTGGTACGGCTGTCGCCCAGCGTCTCCTACACCGCCCCGGGCGGCGACGCCGACCTGTCGGGCGTGTACTTCGTCGACGCCAAGCAGCACCTGGAGCACCGTCTCCTGGTCGACCACTCCGAGCCCAACTGCAAGAGCAACGTGGACTACCGCGGCGCCCTGCAGGGCGAGGACGCGCACGCCGTCTGGATCGGCGACGTGATCATCCGGGTGGCGGCCGAGGGCACCGACACCTACGAGCTCAACCGCAACCTCATCCTCACCGACGGCGCCCGCGCCGACTCGGTGCCCAACCTGGAGATCCTCACCGGCGAGGTCGCCGGGGCCGGCCACGCCTCCACCTCCGGCCGCCTCGACGACGAGCACCTGTTCTACCTCCAGGCCCGCGGCATCCCCTACGACGAGGCTCGCCGCCTGGTCATCCGGGGCTTCCTCGGCCAGCTCATCGAGAAGATCGAGGTCGAGGAGATCCGCGAGCGCGTGATGAGCGCGGTGGAAGCGGAGCTGGCCCGGTGAGCTACGAAAAGGTGTGCCGTGTCGCCGACATCCCCGACGGGGGTGTGATCGGCACCGAAGTGGGTGAGACGCCGGTGGCGCTCGTGCGCAAGGGCGCCGAGGTGTTCGCCCTGCACGACATCTGCTCCCACGCCGAGGTCAAGCTCAGCGAGGGCGAGGTCTACGACGACACCCTCGAGTGCTGGCTGCACGGATCGTGCTTCGACATCCGCAGCGGCAAGCCGACCGGCCCGCCGGCCACCAGACCCGTGAACGTTTACACCGTCAAAATCGAGGGCGACGACGTGCTCGTCTCGCTCGCGCAGGAGTCATAGTGAGCACACTTGAGATTCGTGACCTGAAGGTCGCCGTCGAGGACAAGGAGATCCTCCGCGGCGTCAACCTCACCGTGAGGGCGGGCGAGACGCACGCCATCATGGGCCCCAACGGCTCGGGCAAGTCGACCCTGGCCTACGCGATCGCCGGTCACCCGAAGTACACCATCACCGGCGGCGAGGTGCTGCTGGACGGCGTCGACCTGCTGGAACTGTCGGTCGACGAGCGGGCCCGCGCCGGCCTGTTCCTGGCCATGCAGTACCCGGTGGAGGTGCCCGGCGTCTCGGTCTCCAACTTCCTGCGCTCGGCCGTCACCGCCATCCGCGGCGAGGCGCCGAAGCTGCGCGAGTTCGCCAAGGACCTCAAGTCCGGCATGGACTCGCTGGCCATCGACGCCGCCTTCGCCCAGCGCAACCTCAACGAGGGCTTCTCCGGCGGTGAGAAGAAGCGCCACGAGATCCTGCAGCTCGAGCTGCTCAAGCCGAAGATCGCGGTGCTCGACGAGACCGACTCCGGCCTCGACGTCGACGCCCTGCGCGTGGTGTCGGAGGGCATCAACCGCTTCCGCGCCTCCGGCGAGACCGGCGTGCTGCTGATCACCCACTACACCCGCATCCTGCGCTACGTGAAGCCGGACTTCGTGCACGTCTTCGCCGGCGGCAAGATCGTCGAGGAGGGTGGCCCCGAGCTGGCCGACAAGCTGGAGGCCGAGGGCTACGAGGCATACACGAAGGCTGCCGTCTAATGAGTGGCGCGTTCGACGTGGAGAGGATCAGGAAGGACTTCCCGGTTCTCTCCCGCGAGCTGCCCGGCAACCGGTCGCTGGTCTATCTCGACTCGGGCAACTCCTCGCAGAAGCCGGCGCAGGTCGTCGAGACCATGCGCGAGCACCTGGCGATGCACTACAGCAATGTGGGGCGGGCCATGCACGTGCTGGGCGCGGAGTCCACGCAGGCGTACGAGGACGCCCGCGACAAGGTGGCCGGGTTCGTCGGCGCTCCCTCGCGCGACGAGATCGTCTTCACCAAGAACGCCTCCGAGGCCCTCAACCTGGTCGCCTACTCCTTCGGCAACCGCACCAACGAGGACCCGCGCTTCACGATGGGCCCCGGCGACGAGATCGTCATCTCCGAGATGGAGCACCACTCCAACATCGTGCCGTGGCAGATGCTGGCCCAGCGCACCGGCGCCACGCTGAAGTGGTTCGGGGTGACCGACGAGGGCCGGCTCGACCTGTCCGGCGAGGTCATCACGGACCGGACGAAGATCGTATCCATCGCGCACCAGTCGAACGTGCTCGGCACCGTCAACCCGGTCGCCGAGGTGGCGCGACGCGCCCGTGAGGCCGGCGCGCTGGTCATGCTCGACGCCTCTCAGTCCGTCCCGCACCACCCGGTGAACGTGGCGGAGCTGGGCGCCGACTTCGTCGCCTTCACCGGCCACAAGATGCTCGGCCCGTCCGGCATCGGCGTGCTGTGGGCCCGCGGCGAGCTGCTGGAGGCCATGCCCCCGTTCCTGGGCGGCGGCGAGATGATCGAGGCGGTCTGGATGGACCACTCGACCTACGCGCCCTACCCGCACAAGTTCGAGGCCGGCACTCCGCCGATCGTCGAGGCCATCGGTCTCGGCGCCGCCGTGGACTACCTGCAGAACGCCGGGATGGAGGCGATCGAGGCGCACGAGCGCACGCTGACCGCCTACGCCCTCGACGCGCTGCGCGAGATCCCGTCGCTGCGCCTCATCGGCCCGTCCACGCTCGAGGAGCGCGGCGGCACGGTCTCCTTCACCCTCGACGGCATCCACCCGCACGACGTCGGGCAGATTCTCGACGACGAGTTCGGGATCGCGGTCCGCGTCGGTCACCATTGCGCGCGCCCCCTGCATCTGCGCTTCGGAATACCGGCGACCACGCGGGCGTCGTTCTACCTGTACAACACCACGGGCGAGATCGACGCCCTGGTGCGCGGCCTCCATCACGTCCAGAAGGTGTTCGCATAGTCATGATCGGCGAGTCGATGTACCAGGAGCTGATCCTGGAACACTACAAGCACCCGCAGGGGCGGGGGCTGCGCGAGCCGTACGACGCGGAAGTTCACCACGTGAACCCGACGTGCGGCGATGAGATCACGCTCAGGGTCAAGGTCGGCCACGGCGGCAAGATCGAGGACGTCTCGTACGAGGGCCAGGGCTGCTCCATCAGCCAGGCCGCCGCCTCGGTGCTGCACGAGCTGGCCACCGGCTCGACCGTGGACGAGACGCTGTCCGTGGTCGACGAGTTCACCCGCCTCATGCAGGGCAGGGGGAAGGTCGAGGCCGACGAGGACGTGCTCGGCGACGCGGTCGCCTTCGCCGGGGTGGCGAAGTTCCCGGCGCGGGTGAAGTGCGCGCTGCTGTCGTGGATGGCCTACAAGGACGCTGTGGTGAGGAGTTCCTCATGAGTAAGCCAACGGAGACCCCGACGCAGGGGTACGACGGGGAGGCCACCGTCGATGAGGTCATGGAGGCCCTCAAGGACGTCGTCGACCCCGAGCTCGGCATCAACGTGGTCGATCTCGGCCTGGTCTACGGCCTCAACCTCGACCCGGCCGAGGGCGCCCGCCCTGTGGCCACCATCGACATGACCCTGACCAGCGCCGCCTGCCCGCTGACCGACGTCATCGAGGACCAGGCCCACTCGGCCCTGGACGGCATGGTCTCCGACGTGAAGATCAACTGGGTCTGGCTTCCGCCGTGGGGCCCCGACAAGATCACCGACGAGGGGCGCGAGCAGCTCCGTATGCTAGGCTTCAACGTCTGATCTTTTTCTGCTGTACGGCTGGCGCAGCCCGCGTCAGCCGTTTCAGCGTGCCAGGGCGGGAATACCGTTGACCCCCTCCCGCGTTGGCACCACGTGCACCTGACGCATCATCGCGCGTCTTCAGCCGCCTGCGCCGGCACCGGGTGCGCGTAGACGACCGCCTCCATCAAGGCGGGCTCGTCCCCACCCCGAGGTGTACCTCATGCACATGTACGGCGCCGCCGTACGTCCCGGCTCGTCCTTTCGCAGAAGTGACGCGCCACTTCGACTGAAAGGCACGATGTTCGTGACCATGCTTGACGTTGCCCTGCCCGAAACCTCTCCGGAGTCGGGTCCGTCCGAGTTCGAGCTGCTGGGTCTGCCGGCGCCGCTCGTGAACGGCCTGGCCCGCCAGGGCATCACCGCACCCTTCCCCATCCAGAGCGCGACGATTCCCGACGTGCTCGCGGGTAACGACGTCCTCGGCCGCGGCCAGACCGGCTCCGGCAAGACGCTCGCCTTCGGCCTGCCCACCCTCTCCCGCATCGCCGGCGAGCGGCCCAGGCCCAAGCACCCGCGCGCCATGATCCTGGTCCCGACCCGTGAGCTCGCCCTCCAGGTCCACGACGCCCTCGAGCCCCTCGGCCGCGGCCTCGGGCTGCGCATGAAGGTCGTCGTCGGCGGCATGTCCATGGGCAAGCAGATCGAGGCGCTGCGCCGTGGCATCGACGTCGTCATCGCCACCCCCGGCCGCCTCGGCGACCTCATCCGCCAGGGCGAGTGCTCGCTGTCCGAGGTGGAGGTCAGCGTCCTGGACGAGGCCGACCACATGTGTGACCTGGGCTTCTTCCCCGTGGTGACCGACCTTCTGGCCCAGACCCCGGCCGACGGCCAGCGTCTGCTGTTCTCCGCCACCCTCGACGGTGACGTGGACAAGCTGGTCCAGAAGTTCCTCAAGGACCCCATCACCCACTCCGTGGCGCCCGCGACCTCCCCGGTCGACACCATGGAGCACCACGTGATGCAGGTGACCCGCGACGAGAAGTTCGACGTGGCCGCCGAGATCGCCAACCGCGAGGGGCGCACGATCATCTTCGTGCGCACCCAGCACGGCGTCGACCGGCTCTGCAAGCAGCTCGCCCGGGTCGGCGTCCGCGCCGGCGGCCTGCACGGCGGCAAGCGCCAGAACCAGCGGACCCGGATCCTGTCGGAGTTCCGCGAGGGCAGCGTGAACGTCCTCGTCTGCACCGACGTCGCCGCCCGCGGCATCCACGTGGACAACATCAGCCTCGTGCTGCATGTCGACCCGCCGCAGGACCACAAGTCCTACCTCCACCGCGGCGGCCGCACCGCCCGGGCCGGGGAGAAGGGGACCGTCGTCACCCTGGTCCTGCCCAACGAGCGGCGCTCCACCGACCAGCTGACCCGCCGGGCCGGGATCCACCCGTTCCGTCTCAAGGCCACGCCCGGGCACCCGCGGCTGGCCGAGGTGGCCGGCGCCCGTACGCCCAGCGGCGAGCCCATCCCGGTGTGGGAGCCGGACGTGCGCAAGCCGCTGCGGCCCCGGCGTGAGGGCGGCAACGGCTCGGAGCGCCGCGGGCGCCGTCCGCGCCGCGAGTTCGACGGCGAGCGGCGTCCGCGCCGCCACGAGGACGGCGCTCGCCGGCACGAGGACGGTGAGCGCTTCCCCAAGCGTCACTCCGACGGTGAGCAGCCCCGGACCTTCGGCGACGGCCGCCGGGAGCGGGACGACCGCGGGCCGCGTGGCGGGTTCCGGCAGGGCGAGCGCGGCTTCCGCGGCGAGGGCCGGGGCGGCTTCCGCGCCGACGACCGCGGCGCGCGTCCCTTCCGCTCCGACGACCGGGGCGGGTTCCGCGCGGACGACCGGGCGGGTTTCCGCTCGGACGAGCGTGGCGGGTTCCGTTCGGAGGACCGGGGGAGCTTCCGCTCGGACGAGCGTGGCGGCTTCCGCGCCGACGACCGGCGTGACGTGCGCTCGGGCGACCGTGGCGGGTTCCGCGGCGATGACCGCGGCCCCCGTGGCGGCTTCCGCTCGGACGAGCGTGGCGCGTTCCGTGACGACCGTGGCGCGCGTCCCTTCCGTTCCGACGACCGCGGCCCCCGCGGCGGCGCCTTCCGCGCCGACGACCGTGGCGAGCGCCGCCCGTTCTCGGCCGACCGCGGCGACCGTCCCCGTGACGGCTACCGCCCCGGCAACTCCGGCCGCCGCTACGGCCGCTGAGCCACCCTGTTGGCCGGCGCCCCGTTGCGCCACCCCTCCGGCGCTCCGTCGCGCCGGTGACGACCGCTGAATCCCGGCCGATCGTGCGATCGGCCGGGATTCCGGTGTTTCTGGCCGATGCCCGCCGTACCCCGTGGAGGGCACGGCGGGCCGCAGCCGCCCCGTCGTGTCCGGCGCGCCCGTGTGGGCACGCGTCCCCCGACACAGCCGGTGAGCGTAGCGGAGAGCGCTTTCGATTCGTTATCGACGGCCCGAAACACCGACGCGTCTCGGCCTCCGGACGGAGCACCTGCAGGTCCGCCGCGAACGTTAGGCTTGGACCCGCAGATCGAGACCGACCGACGAGAGAGATCATGAAGACCTTCGAAGAGCTGTTCGCCGAGCTGTCCGACAAGGCGCGCACCCGGCCCGAGGGATCGGGAACCGTGGCCGCGCTCGACGCCGGCGTCCATGCCATCGGCAAGAAGGTCGTGGAGGAGGCGGCGGAAAGCTGGATGGCCGCCGAGCACGAGTCGAAGGACCGCGCCGCCGAAGAGATCTCTCAGCTGCTGTACCACGTGCAGGTGCTGATGATCGCCCGGGGTATCGGGCTGGACGAGGTTTACAAGCACCTGTAGGGAGTTGACCACCGATGTTGCGGCTTGCCGTACCGAACAAGGGGACGCTCAGCGAGGCGGCCCAGATCATGCTCAAGGAGGCCGGCTACCGGCCTCGCAAGGACAGCAAGGAGCTGGTGGTCGTCGACGCCGACAGCTCCTGTGAGCTGTTCTTCCTGCGCCCCCGGGACATCGCCGTGTACGTCGGCGAGGGCACGCTCGACGCGGGCATCACCGGGCGCGACATGCTCATCGACTCGGGCGCGCCGGTGGAGGAGGTCATGCCGCTGGGGTTCGGCGCCTCGACCTTCCGGCTGGCGGCCGGCTCCGGGCACATGGGCGCGGTCCAGGATCTCCACGGGATGCGGGTGGCGACCGCCTACCCGGGGCTGCTGGAGAAGTACCTGGCCGACTGCGGCGTGGACGCCCGGGTGATCAAGCTGGACGGCGCCGTGGAGACGGCCATCCGGCTGGGCGTGGCCGACGCGGTCGCGGACGTGGTCGAGACGGGCACCACGCTGCGCAACGTCGGGCTGGAGGTCTTCGGGGAGCCGATCATGCGCTCCGAGGCCGTCCTGATCCGGCGGCGCGAGGCGGCCGACGCGCCCGGGCTGGACCAGCTCATCCGCCGCCTGCAGGGTGTGATCCACGCCCGTGACTACGTGATGATGGACTACGACATCCGCGCCGAGCGGATCGAGGAGGCCATCGCGCTCACGCCCGGCATGGAGGGGCCGACGGTCTCGCCGCTGCACCGCGAGGGGTGGGTGGCCGTGCGCGCGATGGTCCGCCGCAAGGGCCACCAGCACGTGATGGATCAGCTGTGGGACATCGGCGCAAGAGCCATTCTGGTCACCGACATCTACGCATGTCGGCTATAGCGGTGTTTCCCATGGCGCGGCGACCATCGTTGCCGTGCGTGAGCAAGGAACCACCCGTCGTCATCTGATGGTCAACACCGGGGTCGTGCTCGGCGCGGCCCTGGTGTCCGGCGGGGCGTTCGCCGGCGGGGTGGCGCTGGGCAGGTCCGGCGCCGCCGTACCCGAGGAGGACCGCCCCGCCACGGCCGAGGAGGCGTGGGCGGCGCTCATGCGCGGCAACCGGCGGTGGGCGGCGGGCAGCGTCCGGCACCCGCGGCAGAGCGCGGCGCGGCGGCGGGCGGTGGCCGGGCGTCAGGAGCCGTTCGCGGTCGTGGTGACCTGCGTCGACTCGCGGGTGCCGCCGGAGGTGGTCTTCGACGCGGGCGTGGGCGACCTGCTCGTGATCCGCACCGCCGCGCACACCGTGGACCCGCTGGTGACCGGCGCCATCGAGTACGGCCCGGCCGACCTGCTGGCCCCGCTCGTGGTGGTGCTGGGGCACCGGCGGTGCGGGGCGGTCACGGCGGCCGCCCGGGCGCTGTCCGCGGGCACGACCCTGCCCGGCCAGCAGCAGCGGATCGTGGAGGCGCTCAAGCCCGTCTACTCGCCCGACGCCGAGCAGATGATCGCCGGGCACACGCGGGCCACGGTGACCCGGCTGCGGGCCGACCCGCTGCTGCGCCGGGCGCGGGTGGTGGGCGCCCGCTACGACCTCGACACCGGCGAAGTGGTCAGGCTGATCTAGCGGAGCGCGGCCATCGCCTTGATCGCCTGGTCGACCTGCTCGGGCGTGTTCATGATGGTGGTGCCGAAGCGCAGCAGCGACTCCCGGTAGGGCGTGGAACCGGCGACGATCCGGTGGCGGTCGAGGAGCCTGGCCACCGCTTCGTAGGGGCTGGCGAAGCCGTCCACGGACATGCAGACCAGACCGGCCGAAAGCTCCGGCGAGACGGGTGTGGCCAGTTTGACGTGAGGGAGGGAGCTCAGGCCGGACTTGAGGCGGGTGGCGAGTTCCTGGATGCGCGCCTGGACGCGGTCCTTGCCGATGGCCTCCTGGAACGTGAACGCCTCCTTGGCGGCCCAGCGGTGCTCGAATGCCTTGTAGCCGCCGGGCGTGTGGTAGGCGGCGGTGACGGGCTGCTGTGTCTCGCCCATGGTGAAGTAGTCGAAACTGACCTGACCGAAACTCGGGATGACCGGGACCACGGCCTCCCACGCGCGGCCCCACACGATCCCGGTGCCGCGCGGGCCGCAGAGCCACTTGTGGGTGCCGCTGGCCAGGAAGTCGCAGCCCAGGTCGCCGGGGCCGTCGGCCATGGCGCCGAAGCCGTGCACGCCGTCCACGCACAGCAGGGCCCGGTCCTTCTCGTCGCGGTTCTTGTTGGCCTCGGCGACGACCCGGGCCAGTTCCTTGATCGGCAGCCGGACGCCGGTGCTGGAGTGCACCCAGGTGACGGCGACGATCCTGGTGCGGGGGCCGATCGCGGCGCGCAGCCGGCCGGCGATCTGATCGGCGGAGGCCCGGGCCGGCGCGTCGTAGAGGCGGACCCTGCGGACCTTGGCGCCCGTGCGCTCGGCCAGCAGCCTGAGCGACTCGTGGGTGGCCAGGAAGTCGTGCTCGGTGGTCAGGACGTCCTGGCCGGGGCGCAGCCGCAGGCCGGCGTACAGCAGGGCCAGGCCCATGGTGGTGCTGTCGGTGAGCGCGATCTGCTCCGGGGCGCCGCCGAGGTAGCGGGCCGCGGCCTCCCGGACGGCCTGGTCGGGGTCGCCGCCCGGCGGGAGGTACTCGGGGTCGGCGTCCAGGGCGGCGCGATGGCGGGCCACGGCCTCGCGCACGGGGGCCGGGTGCCTGGCCAGGACGAACGCGGCGAAGTCCGCCCGATCCGCCGGCATGGTGAACTGGGCGCGCACCGAGGCCCAGTCGCCGGGCTCGAACGGCGCCGAGGACGGCGGAGCCGAGGACGGCGGCGCGGCGGGGCGCGACGGGGAGGACGACGAGGTGCACGCGCCGGCACCGGCCAGCAGCCCGGCGCTGAGCAGGGCCCGTCTGTTCAGCGGCTGCGTCATGTTGTCCTGCTTACCCTCCGGCACGGGCTCATGCCCAGCGCCACGGCGTCACGGTTTCACTTCGGCCCGCAGTTGGACGCCGCCGTGCCGCGTCGCCTACTGTTGCGGGCAAGCACCCCGCCGTGTGTCCGCGGGCCTTTTTCCCACGCCGGAGGTGCATTCTTCATGCCCGCGATCCTTCCTTTCGCCCATGCCGTGCGGCGACCTCCGTGGTAGAACCCGCCGGTCTCGGGCAGGTGGCAGGAGCGCCCGATTACCGAGGCGCCCACGCTGAGCCCGCCACGCCGGTGCGACCACACCGGGAACACCTACGAGGAAGGGCAGGCATGCACATCGACGAAGAGGCGCTCCTGGCCAGCCTGAAGCGGCTGCGCCACGAGGGGCCCGACCCGAGCATCGGCGACCACCTGGCGCGCATCGTGCAGGCCGTGGACGACATCTTCGGCTACGACGGCGCCGGGCTCATGTTCGCCGACGAGACCAGGACGCTGCGCTACCTCATCGCCACCGACGAGCCGGGACGCTCGCTGGAGCGCGCGCAGGAGGAGGTGGGCCAGGGACCGTGCATGGACGCCTATCTGCACGACACCGCCATCACCACCGCCGACGCCCAGGCGGACACGCGCTGGCCGCTGCTGGCCGCGCTGCTGCATCCGCGCGTGCACGCGGTCGCGGGCGTGCCGGTACGGCTGGCCGGCGGACCGGTCGGCTCCCTGAACGTCTACCGGGCCGAGCCCATCGAATGGGACGCGACCGACATCCAGGCCCTGCACTCCTACTCCAAGATCATCGAGCAGGTCGTCGCCAGCGCGCTGGCCGCCGAGGAGCACGGCGCGCTGGCCAAGCAGCTCCAGTACGCGCTGGACTACCGGGTGCTGATCGAGCGGGCGATCGGCTTCCTCATGGGGCGGCTGTCGTTCACCGCCGACGAGGCGTTCACCGCCCTGCGCAAGCGGGCACGGGACAACCGGCGGCGCATCGTGGACGTGGCCGCCGAGGTCCTCGGCCAGCAGACCCCGTGAATGTGGTGGTGCGTCTGGCCCCGTCGGGGACCCTGTACGCCGTCCTGGAGGGGGATCTCGACACCGCGGGCGGGCAGGTGCTCCGCGAACGCCTGGACGAGTTCCTGGACGGCCGGCTGGACGGTGGCGGGCCCAGGCGGCTGGTGGTCGACGCCGGCGCGGTCACCTTCGCCGACGTGGCCGGGCTGCGGGTTCTGTTGTGGGCCGACACGGTGATGCGCGGCGGCGGCGGGACGCTGGTGCTGCGCCGCCCCGGACGGCCGTTGCTGCGCGTCATCGCGCTGCTCGGGTTCGACGACCTCCTGAGCGTGGAGTGATCAGGTCTTCGCCACGTGCCGCATGAGGTCGGAGACGCGCACGATGCCCAGGCAGCGGTTGAGCTCGTCGGTCACCACCAGGTCGTCGTACACCCGCGTCGAGTCGCGCCCGGCCGCCTGCATGGCCGCCACGGCCGGGGTCGTGCGCGGCACCGTGCGGGGCGGGTCGGCCAGCCGGTGGGCGGGCTTCTTGCCGTGCAGCGCGTGGCCGTAGCGGGCGGCGAACGACAGCAGGAACCGGCTGCGGTCCAGGCTGCCCTTGGGCCGCTGGTACTCGTCGACCAGGATGACGCTGGTGATCGACGGCTCGTGCCCGAACGCCGCCACGACGTCCTCGGCCACGGCCTGGGCGGGCAGCGTCACCGCGGGCATCAGCAGTTCCTGCACCCGTGGGCCCAGCATGAGCGCCTCCGGGGTCTCCTCGACCTTGGGCAGGGGCACGTGCACCCGCCCGTCGGGGCCGGGGGCGAGCAGGGGCCCGTAGGCCAGCCGTACCCCGGAGTCGCGCGCGGCGGCGAGCTCGGCCTCGGTCTCGACGCTGGATGCGAGCACGTGGGCGCCCAGGCCGCGGGCGAGGGTGGAGATGGCGCGGGCGACGGCGGCGCTGCGGTGGTCGCGCGGCATGCGGGCCAGGAGCTCGGGTTCGATCGTGAGCAGGTAGGGCGAGGAGTGCGCGATCAGGTCCAGCGGGACGCCGCCCGCCCCGCTGAAGGCCAGCAGGTAGCCGAGGGTGCGCAGGCCGTCGAGGCCGACCTTGAAGAGTTCCCGGTCGTTGTCCGTGCACGTGCCCCTGAGGGTCAGCACCACCTCCCTCGGGTGCCGTCCGGCACGGCGGAGCGCCTCGTGCAGCGGGGCCAGCGCGCCGGCTCCGTTCAGGACCACCTGAACGGGCAGGTCGAGCAGCAGCGGCAGCGGCCCCTGGGGGACGCTGTCAGTGGCGTGCGTCGCGATGACCGCCCCCGTGTCAAGATCCAAGACAGGGGCTGTGAACTGGGAAGACACGGAAAAATGATCCGCCTGATAGCAGGTGCGGCATAAGTCGGGGAACAGTAAGTTCACTCACATTTCAGCGACAGTTCCCTACCTCCGAACCAGGGAATCGGATGTCCGCATATTCGGTCAAATCATCGTAAAACCATTGGGGTAGAGGGTGTTGCCCGGCAGGTGTCCGGGGCGGCGGGTGTCCGGGCGAGGCGGAATCGGATGCCCCCAAACGACTCTCGCGCGGAGGCGGTCCCTGAAGGGGGCCGACCTAACCGGAGGTTGACGAACCGCCGTAATGGCCGGGGCGGCCTCGCCGTACGGGAACGGATAGCCTTCCGGCATGAAGGGGCCGGCGAAGGGCGGGGGCCGCTGGGTGTCGGTGGCGCCGGAGCGGCTGAACAAGTGGATCGACGGGTTCGCCGACCGGCACGGGCCCTTCGAGGCCGCGGGGGACGCCGCGGTCGTGCGGCTGCGGGCCGCCGACGGGGCGCTGGCGGAGCTGCATCCGCCGTTCCCGCCGCTTCCCGAGGGGCCGCCGTACGTGTCCGGGCTGGTCGCGCACGCGGGCCGGGCCCGGTGCGTCGGCGTGGTCCTCGTACGGCTCGGCGGCTACGCGGCAGGCGTCTTCCGGGGAAGCGACCTGGTGGTCTCCAAAGTGGGCTCGCGGCTGGTCCAGGGGCGCACGGCGGCGGGCGGGTGGTCGCAGCAGCGCTTCGCCCGGCGGCGGGCGCTTCAGGCGGAGCAGGCGTTCGACGCGGCGGCGGCCACCGCGGACCGCGTGCTGACGCCGTATCTGGGGGCGCTGGAGGCGGTGGTGCTCGGGGGCGACAGGAAGGCCGCGGAGGCGCTGCGGGGCGACCGGCGGCTGGCCCCGCTGCTGGCGCTGGAGGCCGAGCCGTTCCTGGTGGTGCCCGATCCGAGGCTGGCCGTGCTCAAGGAGGCGCCCGCCCAGTTCCGGGCGGTGCGCATCCGGGTGGTGGACCCCGAGGGCGCGACCGGCTGAGAGCGGCCGTGCCTCCGGCCGGTGGATGCCGGGATCTGCCGAAGCACGCGGGTGGGCGGACGGTGACCGTAGACTGATCCGCGCACACTCCCGGTTAAGCGGCGCAGCATGCCCGGCGTCTCCGACGCTCTCTTCCTAGCCCGGGAGCGTTCCTTTCATCATGATCCTTGCTACTGACATCGAGCTGCGCGCCGGTGCGCGCCTGCTGATCGAGAAGGCCACGTTCCGCGTCAACCCGGGCGACAAGGTCGGGCTCGTGGGCCGCAACGGGGCCGGTAAGACCACGCTGACCAAGGTGCTGGCGGGAGAGGGGCTGCCCGCGGCCGGGTCCGTCACCACGACGGGGAGCGTCGGATATCTGCCGCAGGACCCGCGCACCGGCGACCTGCAGGTGCTGGCGCGCGACCGCATCCTGTCGGCGCGCGGCCTGGACGAGGTGCTGCGCAAGCTGCACCAGGCGGAACTGGGCATGTCGTCGGCCGATGAGAAGACCCGGGAGAAGGCCGTGCGCAGGTACGGCCGGCTCGAGGACCAGATGCACGTGCTGGGCGGCTATGCGGCAGAGGCGGAGGCGGCCTCGATCGCCTCCAGCCTGGGCCTGCCGGACCGGGTGCTGAAGCAGCCGCTCGAAACGCTCTCGGGCGGTCAGCGCAGGCGGGTGGAATTGGCACGCATTCTTTTCAGTGGAGCGGAAACTCTCCTTCTGGACGAACCGACAAACCACCTTGATGCCGACTCAATCGGGTGGCTTCGTGATTTTTTGCGATCGCATCAGGGCGGGTTGGTGATCATCAGTCACGACGTCGGTCTTCTTGAAGCGACGGTCAACAAGGTCCTCCACCTGGACGCCAACCGGTGCGTGATCGACCACTACAACGTCGGCTGGAAGGCGTATCTGGCCCAGCGGGAGACCGACGAGAAGCGGCGCAAGCGCGAGCGGGCCAACGCCGAGAAGCAGGCGGGCGCGCTGCTGGCCCAGGCCGACAAGATGCGGGCCAAGGCGACCAAGGCCAAGGCGGCCCAGGACATGATGCGCCGCGCACACCGGCTGCTGGCCGGGACCGAGGAGGAGCGGCAGGGCGACAAGGTCGCCAAGCTGCGCTTCCCCGAGCCCGCCCCGTGCGGCAAGACTCCGCTGCAGGCGGTGGAGCTGTCGAAGTCCTACGGCTCGCTGGAGGTCTTCACCGACGTCGACGTGGCCATCGACCGAGGTCACCGGGTTGTGATCCTCGGGCTCAACGGCGCGGGCAAGACGACGCTGCTGCGCATCCTGGGCGGCCTGGAGCCCCCGGACACCGGCGAGATCCGCCCCGGGCACGGTCTCAAGGTCGGCTACTACGCCCAGGAGCACGAGACGCTGGAGGCGGATCGCACGCTTTTGGAGAACATGCGTTCGGCCGGCGGCGAGTTCACCGACACCGAGCTGAGAAAGGTCCTCGGATCTTTCCTGTTCTCCGGCGACGACGTCGACAAGCCCGCCGGGGTGCTGTCGGGCGGGGAGAAAACCCGGCTGGCCCTCGCCCTGCTGGTGTTGTCGAGCGCCAACGTCCTCCTCCTGGACGAGCCCACCAACAACCTCGACCCGGTCTCCAGGGAGCAGGTCCTCAGTGCTTTGAGGTCGTATTCAGGAGCAATCGTCCTGGTTACCCATGACGAGGGTGCCGTTGATGCTCTTTCACCGGATAGGGTGATCTTGCTACCGGACGGAACTGAAGACGCATGGAGCGAGGAATTTTCCGATCTTGTGGCACTCGCCTGATCGGAATTTGAGTGGGTACGGATCTTTTCCCGTGGAGTAGGTAGCCGATCCCGCTGAAATGACTGATCATGGCGGTGTAACGCTGCGGAAGTCTGGCACTACAGGAGGTACTCGTGGCCGAGACTCTGAAGAAAGGCACCCGGGTGACCGGGGCCGACCGCGACAAGCTGGCCGGTGATCTCAAGAAGCGCTACGCCGCGGGTGAGAGCATCCGCGCCCTGGCCGCTTCGACCGGCCGGTCCTACGGGTTCATCCACCGCATCCTGAGCGAGTCCGGCGTGACTCTGCGCGGGCGCGGCGGGGCGACCCGAGGCAAGTCCAAGCGCTAAGGCCGCCTCGGAACGTCGCGACCGCAGCCGCTTCGTCTCCAGTCGACCGGCCGTCGCGCCCGAGTTCAGAATCTTATTCTGTAAGCTCGGGCGCGACGGCACAGCGACGACGGGAGCGGGCGATGACGGAAGCGAAGGCGCCTTATGCGCGCGGGGGGAGTGCGAAGGACGCCTCTGTCGAAGAGGCGGGCCTGCGCTTCGAGGTGGACGGTGAGATCGCCACGATCACGCTGGCCCGGCCGGACAAACGCAACGCACAGACGTTCGCGACCTGGTCGGCCCTGGCCCGCATCGGCGAGAACCTGCCGGAGCAGGTCCGCGTCGTCGTGGTGAACGGTGAGGGACCGTCCTTCTCGGCAGGGATCGACCTGCGCATGTTCACACCTGAGGGGGTGCCCGGGCAGGGCTCGTTCGGCTCTGTGGCCCGGCAGGATCAGGCTTCGTTCGACTCCACGGTCGAGCGGGCGCAGCAGGGGTTCCTGTGGCTGCGCCGACCGGAGATCGTCTCGATCGCGGCCGTGCAGGGCCATGCGATCGGCGCCGGATTCCAGCTCGCGCTCGCCTGCGATCTGCGGATCGTGGCCGACGACGTCAAGTTCTGCATGAAGGAGCCCGCGCTGGGCCTGGTTCCCGACCTGACCGGCACCAAGCCGCTGGTCGATCTCGTGGGGCTGGCCAAGGCGACGGACCTGTGCCTGACCGCCCGCGTCGTCGAGGCGGAGGAGGCGTATCGGATCGGCCTGGCCGAACGGGTCGTCACGCCGGGCGAGCTGGCGCAAGCCGTACAAGAGAAGGCGGCGCAGCTGCTGTCGACCAACAGGGACGCGGCGGCGGCGACCAAGCGGCTGCTCAGGGGGGCGCCGGGGCGGACCCTCGAGGAACAGTGCGCCGCCGAGCGGGCCGAGCAGGGACTCAGGATCAAGGCGTTGTTCGCGCGCGGGGAATGAGCCGGGGCAGGGCCGGTGCTGAACGGTGAGTGATGGCGATGATGGGCGGAGGCTTCGGCCCGCAGGTGATGCGCTCGCTCAAACGCGACGAATCGGTGGTCAACCAGCGGCTCAAGCCGGGCACCGTGCGGCGCATCGCCCGTTACGCCAGGCCGTACGCGCGGCAGATCACCGTGTTCCTGGTGCTGGTGGTGGCCGGCGCGGTGATCGTGGTGGCCAACCCGCTGCTGATGAAGGCCATCATCGACGACGGCATCCTGCCCAAGCGGCCCGGCGTGGTCATCGGGCTGGCGGTGGCCATCGCCGCGCTCGCCCTGGTGGACGCCGGGCTCACCCTGGCCCTGCGCTGGTTCTCCGCGCGCGTCGGCGAAGGGCTCATCTACAACCTGCGCACCGAGGTCTTCGACCACGTCCAGCGCATGCCGGTGGCCTTCTTCATGCGCGCCCAGACCGGCGCGCTGGTCTCCCGGCTCAACACCGACGTCATCGGCGCCCAGCGCGCCCTCACCAGCACGCTGTCCACGGTCGTCGCCAACGTGATCAGCCTGATCGTCGTCCTCGGCGCCATGATCGTGCTGTCGTGGCAGGTCACGCTCGTCGCACTGGTCCTCCTGCCGATCTTCATCGTGCCCGCCAAGTGGGTGGGCCGGCGCATGTCCGCGCTGACCCGCGAGCAGATGGTCCTGGACGCCGAGATGAGCTCGGTGATGACCGAGCGGTTCAACGTCGCGGGCGCGATGGTCGCCAAGCTGTACGGCCGGCCGCAGGAGGAGACCGGGCTGTTCAGCGGACGCGCGGCCAGAGTCAGGGACGTCGGCGTGACCGTGGCCATGTACGGCACGGTGTTCCGGGTCGCGCTCGGCCTGATCGCCGCCCTGGCCACCGCGCTGGTCTACGGCATCGGCGGCGTGCTGGCCACCCGCGACGTCTTCGAGCTCGGCACGCTGGTGGCCCTGGCCGCCCTGCTCATGCGCCTGTACGGCCCGCTGACCTCGCTGTCCAACGTGCACGTGGACGTGATGACGGCCCTGGTCAGCTTCGA
Organism: Nonomuraea typhae; assembly: GCF_009760925.1. GTDB lineage: Bacteria > Actinomycetota > Actinomycetes > Streptosporangiales > Streptosporangiaceae > Nonomuraea > Nonomuraea typhae. Next base: position 715,311 of record NZ_VRLV01000003.1, on the reverse strand, counting down.
CCGCGTCTTCGAGGTGCTCGACCTCAAGCCGATGGTCGCCGAGAAGCCCGGCGCCCGCCCGGTGCCCGAGGGCTCGGTCACGATCGAGTTCGACGACGTGAGCTTCCGCTACCCGGCGGCCGAGGAGGTCTCGCTGGCCTCGCTGGAGTCCGTGGCCCGCCAGGACACCGGCCCCTCGCACCCGGTGCTCAAGGGCATCTCGTTCACCGCGGAACCGGGCCGGCTCATCGCCCTGGTCGGCCCCTCCGGCGCGGGTAAGACCACGATCACCTCCCTGGTCTCCCGCCTGTACGACGTGGACGGCGGCGCCGTGCGCGTCAACGGCCTGGACGTGCGCGAGGCGACGCTCGCCTCCCTGCGCGACACCATCGGCGTCGTCATGCAGGACGCCCACCTCTTCCACGACACCATCGGCGAGAACCTGCGCTACGCCCGCCCCGGCGCCACTGAGGAGGAGATCTGGGAGGCGCTGCGCGCCGCGCAGATCGCCGAGCTCGTCGAGTCGCTGCCCGACCGGCTCGACACCGTCGTCGGCGACCGCGGCTACCGGCTGTCCGGCGGCGAGAAGCAGCGGCTGGCGCTGGCCAGGCTGCTGCTCAAGGCGCCCCGGGTGGTCGTGCTCGACGAGGCCACCGCCCACCTGGACTCCGAGTCGGAGTCGGCGGTGCAGCAGGCGCTGAAGACGGCGCTGGCCGGGCGCACCTCGCTGGTCATCGCCCATCGCCTGTCCACGATCCGCGAGGCCGACCAGATCCTCGTCATCCAGGACGGCCGGGTCGCCGAGCGCGGAGGGCACGAGGAGCTGCTGGCGCGCGGCGGCCTCTACGCCGAGTTGTACCGCACCCAGTTCAGCTCGACAGGTAGCCCAGCCGGGTGAGCTCGTCCTTGGCCACCTTCTCCACCAGCGCCCGGTCGCCGGGGCGCAGCCGGGTGCGCCAGGAGCCGACCTCCGGGACGCGCCGGCCGTACAGGGCGACCTTCGACACGCGCGTCTCCAGGAACTCGCCCAGCCCGGCGACCGACCGGGCCGGGCGCAGGACGAGGTCCTCGTAGCGCAGCGTCAGCAACTGCTCGGCGGGCAGGTCGCGGCGCAGGGAGGCGCTGAGGCGGACCGCGCTGCGCCAGCGCAGCGCCGACTTGCCCGCGACGGGCAGGTCCTTCCAGCGCTCGCCGTGCTCGTCGCGCTTGAGGCCGAGGAAGTCGTTGGGGAACTCGGTGCCCTCGGCCAGCATCACCGGCCGGAACCAGGCCAGGCACGCGGGGTCGTCGAGCATGTCGGCGGCCACGTCGCGCCCGTCGCGGATCAGCTGGACGAAGCGCGCGTCGGGGAAGGCGCGCTGCAGCACGGGCGCGCTGTAGAGAAGATCGGGGCCGGCGTCGCCGAAACGGGTCACCGTGTTGGTGGCCACGCAGGGGCCCAGGCCGGTCACCCCGCCCGCCTCGCGGCAGGTGTCCGGGCACGTCCCGCACGAGTCGCGCAGCACCTGCCACGACTCGGCCAGCGCGTCGCGCAGCACGCGGGCCGCGCCGCTGCTCCGCGCGATGGACGGCTTGCGGGCGAAGGCGTACAGCACGTGGGCCACGCACGGCCGTCCCATGGTCACGTGAAAGCCGGGGGAACGTTTCAACGCGCGCGCCACCAGGTCCGCACCCGAATGCGGGGCGCCCAGCACGAACACCGGGCGGCGGACCTTGATGCCGTTGACCACGAGGATGTGGGGCGGGAGTCGCATACGGGAGTCAAGTGTGGCACCGTTTGCCAGGTGAGCGAGCCAATGTCGGTGACTGTGTTGACCGGGGCGGGAATCTCCACGGATTCCGGAATCCCCGACTTCCGCGGCCCCCAGGGCGTCTGGACGAAGGACCCCGCGGCGCAGGAGCTGTACACCATCGACACCTACATGGCCGACGCCGGAGTCCGGCGGCGCTCGTGGATCGGCCGGCGCGACCACGCCGCCTGGGCCGCCCAGCCGAACGCCGGGCACGACGCCCTGGTCGAGCTGGAACGTGCCGGGCTGCTGCGCGCCCTGGTCACCCAGAACATCGACGAGCTGCACCAGCGGGCGGGCAGCTCGCCGGACAAGGTCATCGAGCTGCACGGCACGCTCTTCCACGTCGTCTGCATGTCCTGCGGCCTGCGCACGCCGATGCGCGAGGTGCTGGACCGGGTCGCGGCGGGGGAGGACGACCCGCCCTGCCCGGACTGCGGCGGCATCCAGAAGGCCGACACGATCTCCTTCGGCCAGTCGCTCAGGCCGCTCGTGCTGCACGCCGCGCTGCAGGCGGCCCGCTCCTGCGACCTCTTCCTGGCCGTCGGCACCTCGCTGACCGTGCAGCCGGCCGCCGGACTGTGCGGCGAGGCGGTCGACGCCGGAGCCCGCCTGATCATCATGAACGCCCAGCCCACCCCCTACGACGACTACGCCGGCGAGGTGGTCCGCGAGCCGATCGGGCAGGCGCTGCCGGCGCTGGTGAAGGAGCTGATCGATGCGGCCCGGTGACACCGTCGCCGTCGTCTCGCCCTCAGGCCCGCCCGATCCGATCCTGCTCCAGCGGGGAGTCGTGGCCCTCGAACGGCTCGGCGTGAAGGTCGTGGTGGGCCCGTACGCGCTGGACCGGCAGGAACTGGGCTACCTGGCCGGCTCCGACCGGGCGCGCGCCGCCGACCTGCAAGGCGCCTGGTGCGATCCGGCCGTGTCGACGGTGTTCTGCGCCCGGGGAGGGTACGGCGCGGCCAGGGTCCTGGGCCTGCTGGACTGGGCGGCGATGCGGGCGGCCGGGCCCAAGACGCTGGTGGGCTTCAGCGACGTGACGGCGCTGCACCACGCCTTCCACCTGGAGCTGGGGGCGCCGACGCTGCACGGGCCCATGCCGGGCTGCGTGCCCTTCGAGGAGGAGCGGGCCACCTGGGAGTCGCTCACCGGGGCGCTGGAGGGGCGGGCCTGGTCGGTGACCGGCTCCGGGATACTTTCTCCGGGGGCCGGGCCGGTGAGCGGGGTCGTGGCGGGCGGGAACCTGTCGTTGCTGGCCTCGCTGTGCGGAACCCGCTGGTCGCCCCGCTTTACCGGAAATATCGTGTTTTTGGAGGATGTGGGAGAGGAGCCTTACCGGGTCGATCGCATGCTCACGCAACTGCTGCTGGCAGGGGCCTTCGACGGAGTGCGCGGCTTTGCGCTCGGCACCTGGGAGGAGTGCGGGGACGTCTATCCGGTGCTGCGTGATCGTCTGCTCCCGCTCGGCGTTCCCGTGCTGGCCGGGCTTCCCGTCGGGCACGGGGGCCGTACGCTGAGCATCTGGCTTGGTGCGCTTGGTGCTATCGATACCGAATCGTGCTCGCTGGCTGGTCGGTTCAGCAATGTCGACGCGGCAAGGTAGGAGAAACGGTAGGGACGAAACCGGCATGAGGGGGCAGACCGCGTGAAATTCTTCAGGCGTGACTCGTCCCCCCGCCGCCCCGAGGACGTCGACCTCGACTCCCTTCTCGCTCTCGTGGCCGACTCCCTCGGATACGACTGCGACTTCGCCGCCGACGGCGCCTCGCTGACCCTCGTCGCCGAGCGCCGCATCCTGGTCCGCCTGACCGGCCTGCGCCGCGAGGCCGGGCGGCGCGCCCGCGAGGACTGGCCGACCCTGGTCTCCGAGCACCTGGCCAACGCGGTCTCCGGCGAGCTGATCGACTTCTGCGACCTGGAGCAGGTGCGGCCTCTGCTGCGCACCCGCGTCGAGGCCGTGGACGCGATCGCCGACCTGACCCGCGTGGTCGGCCGCCACCTCAACGGGGACCTGGTCGAGCTGCTGACCGTGGGCCCCCGGCTGATCCGCCCGGAGGAGGCCGGCTGCTGGCCGCTGCCGTCGGGCAAGGCGCTGGAGCTGGCCACCGGCAACGTGCGCGCGGACGAGCGGCTGACGGTCGAGACGATCGAGCTGTCCGGCACGCCCGTCACCCGCCTGACCGGGCCGACGCCCACCGCGCCCACCCACCTGCGCTGGCTGCCGGCGTACGTGCCCGTGCCCGCGGACGGCGTGCTGGTGGTGCTGCCCGACCCCTACACGCTCCTGCTGCACCCGGTGGACGGTCTCGGCGTCGTGCGCGCGATCGAGCGCCTGCGCCTGTACGCGGCCCGCACCGACGGCCTGAGCGACCAGGTGTACTGGTGGCACGAGGACCGGCTGACGCACATCCGGGCCGACATCGTGCTGCGCTCGGGCCAGACCCGCCTCGTGGTCACGCCGCCCGCCGAGTTCGCCCGGGTGCTCGCCCGCCTGGCGGTCTGAGCCCGCTTCCCGCCCTCGTCGCGCGGGACGGTACGGCCTTAATACCTTAATTTCCTACCAGATGTGTGGGATAGTCGGAGGGTGAGCCACGAGCGGACCACCTCGCTGAACGCGGCCATCCTGGCCGGACGCTGGATCCGGACCGCCGCCCACGACGACGAGCGCGGGCGGCGCTGGCAGGCCAACCCCGACCGCCGCGGCCGCGCGGCCGTCGCGGCTGAGCCGGCCTCACTCTACGCGGGCGCCGCCGGCATCGTGGTGTTCTTCCTCGAACTGGCCGCCGCCACCGGCCACGAGGCGTACCTGGAAGAGGCCCGATGCGGCGCGCGGTACCTGGCCGCCACCTGGCGCGAGCAGCGCGACCTCACGCTCTACCACGGCCTGAGCGGCATCGTCTTCGCCCTGACCGAGGCCGGATGGGTGCTCGGCGAGGAACGCCTGGAGGAGGAGGCCCGCGCCGCCGCCGACCGCATCGTGGCCGCCGCGCGCTCCCTGCCCGGCGGGCCGGGCTGGTCCAGTGAGCCGGCCCAGCGCGGCGACGGAGGCATCGTGCTCGGCCTGCTGCGCGCCGCGACCATGCTCGGCGTGCCCGCCTACGAGCAGATCGCCCTGGAGGCCGGCGAGCGCATCGCCGGCGCCGCCGTGCCCGGGCATCAGTTCGGCGACTGCCCCGGCATCCCGGCCGACGCCGTCACGCCCGGCTTTCTCGGCGGTACGGCCGGCACCGCGTTCCTTCTCGCCCGGCTCCACGGGGTCACCGGCGAGGACCGGTTCCTGGAGGCCGCCCGGCGCGGCGCGGGCTTCGTGCGCTCGATCGCGGTGCTGAACGGCCGCTCCGCCTTCGTTCCCCACCACGTGCCGCACGGGCGCGGGCTGCACTATCTCGGCTACTGCTCCGGCTCGGCCGGGGTGGCCAGGATGTTCTACGAGCTCTACCGCGTCGCCGGCGATCCGGGCGACCTCGACTGGGCCGAGCGCCTGGCCGCCGGGATCATCGCCAGCGGCGTGCCGTACCGGCAGACCAACGGGTACTGGAACACCGCCTGCCAGTGCTGCGGGACGGCGGGGCTGGTGGAGCTGTTCGTGGGGCTCTGGGCGGCGACCGGGCGCGAGCCGTACCTGGAGTTCGCCCGCACGCTGGCCGAGCACCTCGTGGGCCGGGCGACGGGGCACGACGGGCGGGGGCACCGGTGGTACCAGGCGTACCGGCGGCTGCGGCCGGGCGAGGTGAGCGCGGACACCGGGTACATGGTCGGCGCGGCCGGGATCGGGGCGGCGTTGCTGCATCTCGACGCGGCCGAGCGGGAGGGGGAGACGCGCAGGGTGATCCTGCTGCCGGACAACCCGTTCCCCGCCATCCCGGCGCCGGTATTCATGCATTGACATATAAAGCTCCTTTTCCTACCGTTTATATAGGTAATAGGAGAGGAGCCCTGATGACCGTCTTCGCCCCGCCCGCCGACCCGGCAGCCTATGGCGCCTACGGAACGGGCCGCCTGCACACCTCGCCGGAATGGAACCGCCCCCTCTACCCCTTCCAGGGGCGCATCGGCGGTGAGCACCATCCGGCGGAGCCGGGGCGTTACCACCTTTACGCCGCTCACCTGTGCCCCTGGGCGCAGCGCGCGGCCATCGTGCGCACGCTGGCCGGGCTCGACGACGTGGTCGGCCTGTCGTACGTCGACGACGAGCGTGACGGACGCGGCTGGGCCTTCCGCGAGCGGCGCGGCGCCGACCCGGTGAACGGCTTCGCCTTCCTGGAGCAGGCGTACGACGCCACCGAGCCCGGATACGCCGGGCACATCTCGGTGCCGGTGCTGTGGGACCGCGTCAGCGGGCGGATCGTCAGCAACCACTACCCGGACATCACCATCGACCTGGCCACCCGGTTCGAGCGCTGGGCCGATCCCGGGGTGCGGTTGTACCCGGCGGAGCTGCGCGTCCAGATCGACGCCCGCAACGACGAGATCCTGCGCGAGATCAACCACGGCGCAGGCCGCGTGGGCACGGCGCGCACCCAGGAGGACTACGACGAGCGGCGCCGGCGCGTCGTGGCCGCCTTCGAGCGCCTGGACGCGCACCTGGGCGAGCGGCGCTACCTCGTCGGCAACCAGCCGACCGAGGCCGACGTGCGGCTGTGGGTGACGCTGGCCCGCTTCGACCTGGGCTACAACCCGGCCTACCGGATCAGCGAGCGCCCCCTGACCGCCTTCCCGAACCTCTGGGCCTACGCCCGCGACCTCTACCAGCGGCCCGCCTTCCGCGACACCACCGACTTCACGGCCTTCGGCCTTCGGCCGGCCGAGGAGTATCCGGACGTCAAACGCATCGACGTCCCCATCGCCGACGCCGACTGGGACGAGCCGCACCACCGGGGCGAGTGGTGAAATATCCGGCGAGCACGTTGATCGTCCACCGCGAGAGCCTGGAACCCTTCCAGAGCGAGATCGCGCCGGTGCCGCACAAGGAGATCCCCGGCAGGCCGTTCCCCGGAGGCCGCGCATGACGCTCCCGCTGTCCGTCCTCGACCTGGCCCCCATCACCTCCGGCGCCGGCGCCGCCGACGCGCTGCGCAACACCCTCGACCTCGCCCAGAAGGCCGAAGAGTACGGCTACCGCCGCTACTGGGTGGCCGAGCACCACTTCGCCCCCGGCGTGGCCGGCTCGGCCCCCGCCGTCCTCATCGCGCTGGTGGCCGCCGCCACCCGGCGCATCCGGGTCGGCTCCGGCGCCGTGCAGCTCGGTCACCAGACGCCGCTGGCGGTGGTGGAGCAGTTCGGCCTCATCGACGCCCTCCACCCCGGCCGCCTCGACCTCGGCCTCGGCCGCTCCGGCCGGCGCGGGAGCGAAGCCGCCACCACGCCACCTCCCGCCACTCCGCCGCCGGGGGAGTGGCGGGAGGTGGGCGGGCTGACGATCCCGCCGCCCTTCGACTGGTCCGCGCTGGCCAGGCACCCGCAGCTCGCCTTCCAGGCGTCCCTGCTGCAGCAGCCCAGCGCGCGGACGCCCGACTTCGCCGGCCAGGTGGACGACGTCCTCGCCTTCCTGGAGGGCACCTTCACCGCCGGCGACGGCCGCACCGCCCACGCCGTCCCGGGCGAGGGCGCCCAGGTCGAGGTCTGGATCCTCGGCAGCAGCGGCGGCCAGAGCGCCCAGGTGGCCGGGGAGCGCGGGCTGCCGTTCGCCGCCAACTACCACGTCAGCCCCGCCACCGTCCTGGAGGCCGTCGCCGCCTACCGGGAGGCGTTCAAGCCGTCGTCCGTGCTGAGCCGGCCGTACGTGATCGTCTCGGCCGACGTCGTGGTCGCCCCCACCGACGAGGAGGCCGGGGAACTGGCCTCGCCGTACGGGCTGTGGGTGGAGGACATCCGCGCGGGGCGGGGCGCGCAGCCGTTCCTCTCGCCCGCCGAGGCGGCGGTGCGCACGCCCGAGCGGGCGCTGGTCGCCGATCGCGTCGCGACCCAGTTCACCGGCGCGCCCGCCACCGTCGTCGAACGGCTGCGCGTCCTGGCCGAGGCCACCGGCGCCGACGAACTCCTCGTCACCACCATCACCCACGAGCACGCCGACCGCGTGCGCTCCTTCGAGCTCCTGGCCCGCGCATGGCAGAAAGGCGGCACCGATGCCCGTTGAGTTCCTCGGCATGGGCGGGACCAACGCCCGTTCGGAGACCGATCCGCTGACCGGCCCGGTGGTGGACAAGGAGTACACGCTGCGCCTGGCCCGCGCCCACGAGGACAACGGCTGGGACCGGGTGCTGTTCGGCTACTCCTCGGCCAGCCCGGACGGCGACCAGGTCGCCGCCTACGTGGCCGCGCACACCGAGCGGCTGCAACTGCTGCTGGCCCACCGGCCCGGCGTCACCTTCCCCACGCACACCGCGCGGCAACTGGCCACGCTCGACCGGTTCGCCGACGGCCGGCTGACCGTGCACATCATCACCGGCGGCAACGACACCGAGCAGCGGCGCGAGGGCGACTACTTCCCCAAGGACGAGCGTTACGCCCGCACCCACGAGTACATCCGGATCCTGAAGCGGGCGCTGACCAGCCGCGAGCGCTTCAGCCACGAGGGCCGCTTCTACCGCTTCGAGGACTTCGTCAGCGAGGTCTTCCCCGTGGAGTCGGTGCCGATCTCCTTCGGCGGCTCCTCCGCCGCGGCCTACCGGGTGGGCGCCGCCGAGGCCGACGTCTACTGCCTGTGGGGCGAGCCGCTGGCCGGCACCGCCGAGCAGATCGCCACCGTGAAGAAGGCGGCCGAGGAGGCCGGGCGGGCCACGCCGCCGCGCATCCAGGTGGCCTTCCGCCCCATCATCGCCCCGACCGAGAAGCTCGCCTGGGAGAAGGCGGAGCGCACGCTGGAACGCATCACCCGCCGCAGGCCCGTCCCGCCGGGCGGCGACCGGCCGCAGAATGCCGGCTCCCAGCGCCTGCTGAAGATCGCCGAGCAGGGCGAGCGCTTCGACCGGGCCCTGTGGACCGCCACCGCCAAGGCGACCGGCGGCGCCGGCAACTCCAACGCCCTGGTCGGCACCCCGGAGCAGGTCGCCCAGGCGCTGCTGGACTACGTGGACCTGGGCGTGTCGATCATCTCGATGCGCGGCTACGACATTCTCGGGGACGCGATCGAGGTGGGGCGCGAGGTGATCCCGCTGGTGCGCGAGGAGGTGGCCCGCCGCGACCGGGAACGCGCCCGCGCGGCGCAGGAGCCGCCCGCGAAGGCGGCCTCGTGACCCGGTACGGCCGCGCCGCCGCGGCCGCCGGAAGGGCTCACGACAGGGCGCGGGCCGCGTGCACCAGGGGCACGTGGCTGAACGCCTGCGGGAAGTTGCCGACCAGGCGGGCGTAGCGGGGATCGTACTCCTCGGCCAGCAGCCCGAGGTCGTTGCGCAGCCCCAGCAGGCGGCCGAACAGCTCCTCGGCCTCCTGTTTGCGCCCCTGCATGGCCATGACCTCCACCAGCCAGAAGCTGCAGGCCAGGAACGCGCCCTCGCCGCCGATCAGGCCGTCCACGTCGTTGTCCGCGGCCACCGGGTAGCGCAGCACGAACCCGTCGGCCAGCAGCTCCTTCTCGATCGCGGCGACCGTGCCGAGGACACGCGGGTCGTCGGCCGGCAGGAAGCCGACCAGGGGGATGAGCAGGAGCGCCGCGTCCAGCTCGGACGAGCCGTAGGACTGGGTGAAGGTGTTGCGCACCGGGTCGTAGCCCTTGTCGCAGATCTCGGCGTGGACGACCGCGCGCAGGTCCTTCCAGCGCTCGACGGGGCCGGTGCGGCCGAACTCCTCGACATAGCGGACGCCGCGGTCCAGCGCCACCCAGCACATCACCTTGGAGTGGGTGAAGTGGCGGCGCGGGCCGCGCACCTCCCACAGGCCCTCGTCCGGCTCGTCCCAGTGCTCCTCCACGTAGTCGAGCAGCTCGCGCTGGATGGCCCACGCCCGGTCGTCGGCGCCCAGGCCCATCTTCCTGGAGGCGTACAGGCAGTTCATCACCTCGCCGTAGACGTCGAGCTGGAGCTGGTTGACGGCGCTGTTGCCGATCCGGACCGGGCGTGAGGCCTCGTAGCCGTCCAGCCAGGTGAGCTCCAGCTCGGGCAGGCGGCGCTCGCCGGCCACGCCGTACATGATCTGCAGGTCCTGGGGGCGGCCGGCGATGGCGCGCAGCAGCCAGGCCCGCCACTCGCTGGCCTCGTCGATGTAGCCGGAGGTGATCAGGGCGTCCAGGGTGAGGGTGGCATCGCGCAGCCAGCAGAAGCGGTAGTCCCAGTTGCGCACGCCGCCGAGGTCCTCGGGCAGGGAGGTGGTGGGGGCGGCCACGATGCCGCCGGTGGGGGCGTAGGTGAGGGCCTTGAGCGTGATCAGCGAGCGGACCACGGCCTCGCGATAGGGGCCCTCGTGGGTGCAGCGGGCCACCCAGTCCAGCCACATGGCCTCGGTCTCGGCGAGCTGGTGCTCGGCGGAGATCTGGCGCGGCATCGGCTCGTGGGAGGGGTGCCAGGTGAACACGAACGGCACCCGCTCACCCGCGCGCACGGTGAAGGTGGCGCGGTGGGCGTAGTCGCCGCCCTTCAGCGGGACCGGGGAGTGCAGCCAGATGGAGTCGGGGCCGCCGATGGCCTGCAGGTGGCCGTCGCTGCGGCGCACCCAGGGCACGATGCGGCCGTAGTCGAAGCGCACGCGCACCTGGGTGGAGATCTCGACCTCGCCGGTGACGCCTTCGACGATGCGGACGACATCGGGGTTCTTGTCGCGCGGCGGCATGAAGTCGATGATGCGGACGGTGCCGGTGGGGGTGTCCCACTCGCTTTCCAGGATGAGGGTGTCGGGGCGGTAGCGGCGCCGGGTGGCGGGCGGGCGTCCGGTGGGGCCGAGCCACCAGTGGCCGTTGCGCTCGCTGCCGAGCAGGGCCGCGAAGCACGACGGCGAGTCGAACCTCGGCAGGCACAGCCAGTCGATGGAGCCGTCCAGGCCCACCAGGGCGGCCGACTGCATGTCTCCGATCAGGGCGTAGTCCTCGATCCGCATGCCATCGAACCTACTCGCCCCCGGGATGATCCCGCCGGAGTTACCGATCATGTCGCGTCATGACGGGTGACTCCGGCGGGATCAGGTCAGGGGGAACCAGCGGGAGAACACCTGGGTGAGCGGCCCGATGGCCAGGGCGAAGACGAGAGTGCCCAGGCCGAGGGTGCCGCCGAGGAGCCAGCCGACCGCCAGGGCGGTGATCTCGATGAGGAAGCGGCCCAGCCGTACCGACAGGCCGAGGCGCATCAGGCCGGTCATGATGCCGTCGCGGGGGCCGGGGCCCATTTTGGCGCTGATGTACAGGGCGGTGGCCAGGGCGATCGCCACGACGGCGGTCAGCAGGTAGGTCCACTTCAGGGCCCAGTGGTCCGGGGTGGGCAGCAGCCAGATGGCGGCGTCGGCGAACAGGCCGAGGAAGATCACGTTGCTGATCGTGCCGAGTCCGGGCTTCTGCTTCAGCGGGATCCACAGCAGCATCACCAGCGCGCCGACCGCGATGATGACCATGCCGATGGTCAGGCCCGTCCTGAAGGCCACGCCCTGGTGGAAGACGTCCCAGGGGCTGTTGCCCACGGCGGACTCCACCTGGAGGCCGATGCCCAGCCCGTACAGGGCCAGGCCGCCGTACAGGCGCAGGAGACGGGACGGAAGGGAACCCAGGGAAGGGACGGACATTTCGCTCATAGTTCTGCCAGGGTGCCAGGCGTTTCGGTTGCACTAAAAGGGCCAATCGTGAAAAGTGGCCTTATGCGGTTTCTGAGTGCAGGGCAGGTGGCCAAGCTCGTCAACGTCCCCCGCCAGGCGCGGCCCTACTACCGGGCGCTGGCCGGAGCGGTGCGCGGGGCCATCCTCGACGGGCAGATCCCCGTGCGGGTGCGCATGCCCGCCGAGCGGCACCTCGCCGAGGAACTCCGGGTCAGCCGCACCACCGTGACCTCCGCCTACGACCTGCTGCGCGAACAGGGATACCTCGACAGCCGCCAGGGCTCCGGCAGCTGGACCGCCCTGCCCGATCCGGCCACCAGCGTGGACAACCCCTGGCTGTCCAACGGCGACGACGGCCTCCTGCAACTGCACTGCGCCGCCCCTCCCGCCCCCTCCCACCTGCACCAGGCCATGCACGAGGCGGTCGACGACGCGGCCCGCTTCGGCATGGGCAACGGCTACGACCCGATGGGACTGGCCGCGCTGCGCGAACGCGTCGCCGCCCACTACGGCCGGCGCGGCGTGGCCACCCGGCCCGAGCAGATCCTCATCACCACCGGCTCCCAGCACGCCATGCAGCTCGTCATGAGCCTGCTCGTCGGCGTGGGCGACACCGTGCTCGTCGAGTCGCCCACCTACCCGCACGCCATCGACGTGGCCCGCCAGCGCGGCGCCCGCATCGCCGCCACCGGCGTCTCCCACGAGGGCTGGCAGGCCGACCTCCTCGCCGGAGCGCTGCGCCAGTCCGGGGCCGGGCTCGCCTACCTGATGCCCGACTTCCAGAACCCCACCGGCGCGCTCGTCGACGAGGCCACCCGGGCGGCCGTGGCCGGGGCGGCCCGCCGTACCGGGAGCACGCTCCTCATCGACGAGACGTGGGCCGAGCTCGACCTCGAGGACCTGCCCCGCACCGCCCCGATGGCCGCCTTCGACACCGACAGCCGGGTGATCAGCATCGGCTCGGCCTCCAAGCTGTGGTGGGGCGGGCTGCGCATCGGCTGGATCCGCAGCACCGAGGCGCTCACCCGGCGCCTGGCCGCCCAGCGCGCCACCGTCGACATCGCCAGCCCCGTGCTGGAGCAGCTCGTGGTCGCCCGGCTGTTCGACCGGCTGGAGGAGACCCGGGCCGAGCGCTGCCGCACCCTGCGCGCCTCACGCGACGGCCTCGTCGCCGCCCTGCGCCGGCACCTGCCCGGCTGGGAGTTCACCGTCCCGCGCGGCGGCGGCACCCTGTGGGTACGGCTGGCCGAAGGAGGCGCGACCCAGTTCGCCGAAGCCGCGGCCACCCATGGCGTACGGCTGGCGCCCGGCCCCTGGTTCGGCCTGGAGGGGGCGCTGGAGTCCTATCTGCGCCTGCCCTACACGCAGCCTCCGGCGGTGCTGGCCGAGGCGGTGCTGCGGCTGGCGACGGCCCGCGAGCGGGGGCCCGTGGGACCTCGTCCGGCCGACACGCTCATCCCCATGGTGTGACCGAGCGAAAACGCCCGGCCCCTCGGGACAGGAGGGCCGGGCGTTTCCAGGTGAAGCTGCGACTAGTGACGGCGGATGACCTTCACCCAGTCGGTCGCGGAGGAACCCTCGAGGTACCTGCTGCCCTCGAAGACCGCCTTCCACGTGCCCGAGGTCCAGGCGCGGGCCTCGGTGGAGAAGTAGCCGCCACCGTCCGTGCGGACCGTGTCGACGTAGTGCCAGCGGCCGGAGTAGCTCGGCTGGAAGAGGATCGTGACCCTCTTGCCGCCCAGCCAGTACCAGCTGCCCTCCCGGCAGTGATCGGCGTTGAACACCTGGACGTAGCCGTTGATGTAGTCCTCGTCGCACTGAACCGAGAGCTTGCCTTCGAGAGACAGTTCCTGGCCCTTCCAGACCGGCTCCGGGTTGGCGTCGAACGACAGGCGGGTGTTGCCGCCGTCGCCGTAGTCGCCGTAAGGGCTGGTGTCGAAGCCGAGGCCGGGAGGCTCGGCCATGGCCGGTGCGGCAGCGGTCGCCAGCACGGCGGTGCCGAGCGCGGCAGCAGCTGCCGCGGCCGCGAGACGTCGCATCATCTAGAACTTCCTCTCCCCGTCAGAACGCGTCCGGGACGGAACGCGTCGTACGCCAATGACGCGCAAAGCCGGGGAAAGGTTGTCTAAAGGATGATCACGATTGTGCAACGGATCTGTTTACAGAGGTCAAAGAGGATCTCCGTCAGGTTCCAATCTGTTCGATTGCGGAGAGTTTCGCGGCATAGTGCGCGCTTCCCGGGAAGTGCGCCCGCCACTCGCCCCGGGCCCTGCCCTTCACCGTCTTGGTGAAGGCGCCCGACTCCGCGGTGGTGGCCACGGCCACCGCCTCCCACGGGGACGCCGGCGACCTGCGGTACATGATCTCCATGCGCTGGTTGCCGAACGGGGAGTAGTCGGTGAAGCCGTCCGGGTCCACCCTCGTCAGGACGCCCCGCAGGCGGACCGCCTTCGTGCCGGGCACCTTCGCCGCCTGGATCGAGGTCAGCCTGGTCTCCCTGCGCAGCTTGAAGGTGGCGTGCTGGGTGATGCTCGTGCCGTCGGGGCCCTTGGCGGTCGCCGTGACGGTCCACGTGCCCGAGGGGTAGTAGCGGGTGAGGCCCTTCTCCGGGAGGAAGCGCCAGGTCTCCCAGTCGTCGCCGGCTCGCATGACCCGCTGCGGGCGGGCGGACGGCGTGGGTGTGGGCGCGGGCGTCGCCTCGACCGGCGGGGAGGACGTGGGCGTGGGCGTGGGCGTGGGTGCGGGCGGCTGCGGCGTCGGCGTCGCCGGCTGCGGTGTGGGCGTGGGTGACGCCGGCGCGCTGGGGGACGGCGTGGGCGGGACGCTCACCGGCGGAGGTTCGGGCGGCGTGCCCGGGTCCACCTTGATGGTCACCCCGTCGTCGCCGCTCACCCCCTTGGCGACCACGTCGACGACGAGGCGGACCGAGCCTGTGGGCCGCACCACCGGGTCGGCCGGCCGTACGGTGATCTCCCGGATGGCGAGCTCGGTCGCGGCGGTGGCCGACGGCAAGGGGACCGTGAGCGCCCCCGCCGCGAGCGAGGCTAGAAGGACTCTGCTGGTCATGATCAAGACGGTAGATATCGTCCGGTCATGACAAAGGGCAGGACACACGCCTCCAACGGCAAAAACGGTCAGCCGGTGTAGAGGCCCTCGATGACGTCGGCGTACTTGGCGTGGATGATCCGGCGCTTCAGCTTCAGGCTGGGCGTGAGCTCCTCGGTCTCGGCCGTCCACTCGGTGCCGAGCAACGCCCACCGCTTGACCTGCTGCACCCGGGCCAGCTTCGCGTTGGCCGCCTCCACCGCCACGCCGACCTCCTTCAGCACCTCGCCGTGCTCGGCCAGTTCGGCCAGGGAGGAGAAGGCGATCCCGCGGGCCTGGGCCCAGCCGGGCGCCACCTCGGCGTCGAGCGTGAGGACGGCGACCGGGTGCGGGCGGTTGTCGCCGTAGGCCAGGGCCTGCCCGATGAGCGGGTGCTCCTTGAGATGGTTCTCGATGGCGGCGGGGGAGATGTTCTCGCCGCCGGCGGTGATGATGAGCTCCTTCTTGCGGTCCACGACCCGGACGAAGCCGTCCTCGTCGATGGAGCCGATGTCGCCGGTGTGCAGCCAGCCGTCCTCGTCGAGCAGGGCCCGCGTCTCCTCGGCGCGGTTGAGGTACCCCCGGGTGTTGAGCGGGCTGCGGGTGAGGATCTCGCCGTCCTCGGCGATGCGGATCTCCACCCCGGGCTCGGCCCGGCCGACGGTGCCCAGCTTGTAGTCGGCCGGGCTGTTGCCGGTGAAGGCGCCGGTCGTCTCCGTCATGCCGTACACGTCGATGACCTTCAGGCCGAGGCCGGCGAAGAAGCGCTGCACCTCGTCCGGCAGCGGGGCGGCGCCGGTCGCGGTCCACTCGGCCCGGTCGAAGCCGATCATCGCGCGCACGATCGACAGCAGGCTGGTGTCGGCCTTCTCGTAGGCGGCCCGGATCTCCTCGGTCATCGTGGCGCCGTGCTGGGCCGCCTCGACGTAGGCGACGCCGGCCGCCATCGCCTGCCGTACCTGCTGCTGCTGGGCCTCCGGCTGGGTGGCCAGGACGGCCTGCAGGCGGGCCATCATCTTCTCCCACACACGCGGCACGCCGAAGAACATCATCGGCTTGACCTGCCCGAGCGTGGCGCCGAGGTTGGCCAGGTCGGTGCAGAAGTGCACGTGGGAGACCTTGAGCAGCGGCAGGTAGAGGCTGAGCACGCGCTCGGCGATGTGGGCGTAGGTCAGGTAGGAGATCTGGGTGCCGTGGACGGGCAGCGCGGTGAGCCGGTCGGTGGAGGCGACCTCGTAGAAGACGTTGTGGTGGGTCAGCGGCACGCCCTTGGGGACGCCGGTGGTGCCCGAGGTGTAGAGCACGGTGACGACGTCGCCGGCGGTGACCGCCCGGCAGCGGGCCTCGACCGCGTCCCGGTCCGCGTCCAGCCCGGCCGCGCCCAGCTCCAGGAACGCCTCCCACGACAGGAACCGCTCGTCGCCGGCGGGCGCGCCCTCCAGCATGATGATCCGGCGCAGTCCCGTGAGCCGGTCGAGCACCGGCTGCCAGCGCTCCAGGTCGGCCGGGCCGCCCAGCACGGCGTAGCGGGCGCCGACGTCCTGGGTCACGAAGGCGATCTGCTCGGGGGCGAACGTCGAGTAGATCGTGCAGCCCACGCCGCCCGCGTGCACCGCGCCGAGGTCGGCGAGCACGTGCTCGCTGCGGTTGACCATCATCAACGCCACCGCCTCGCCCGGCTGCAGCCCGAGCGCGGCGAAGCCCGCCGCGATCTGCAGCACCTTCTCGCGGGCCGCGGAGTAGGTGAGCGTCCGCCAGCCGCCGTCCGTGCCGTCGGGATCGGAGTAGGCGGGGGAGCCGGGATGGTCGGCGGCCACCTGCCGCAGTTGCTCGCACACCGTACGGCCGGCGATCTGGGACTCGATCTCGGCCCGCACCTCAAGGACTTCGGCCATGGCACCCGCCTCCAGTCAGTATTCACTTGCACGAGTGGCATGCATCGCACCACACCGCATGGGCAGCGGCAAGACCCTGCTGGCCGGGTCTGTCGGATCCGTCACGTAGAGTACTGGATCACATGCACTATGTGTCGATAGGGGGACGCATGAGCGACGGCGGCAAGACGTTCTTCGGCCATCCCTGGGGCCTGGCCACGCTGTTCGGCACCGAGATGTGGGAGCGGTTCAGCTGGTACGGCCTGCGCGCCATTCTGGCCACCTTCATGGCCGCCTCCCCCGCCGTCGGCGGCCTCGGCATGAGCGAGGAGACCGCGCAGGCGGTCGTCGGCGTCTACGGAGCGCTCATCTACCTGGTGGCGCTGCCCGGCGGCTGGGTCGCCGACCGCATCCTCGGCGCCCGCCGATCGGTGTTCTGGGGCGGCTTCGTCATCATGCTGGGCCACATCAGCATGGCCATCCCGGTGCAGGGGCCGTTCTTCATCGCGCTCGGCCTGCTGCTCATCATCACCGGCACCGGCCTGCTCAAGCCCAACATCTCGGTCATGGTCGGCAAGCTGTACCCCGAGGGCGACGACGGCCGCCGCGACTCCGGGTTCTCGCTGTTCTACCTGGGCATCAACCTCGGCGCCTTCTTCGCCCCGATCGTCGTGGGCTGGCTGGCCGCCGGCAACCGCTGGCACCTCGGCTTCGGCGCCGCCGCGGTCGGCATGGCCCTCGGCCTGGTGCAGTACACCCTGGGCCGCAAGAACCTGCGCGGCAAGGGCGACCGGCCGGGCGAGCCGCTGACCCCCGGCGAGCGCGGCAGGGTCCTGCTGTGGACGGCACTGGCGGTGCTCGCCGTCGTGGTCGTCATGGCCGTGTGGATCTGGAGCGGGACCTTCAGCCTCGACACCTTCACCCTGATCGTCACGATCGTCATCCTGGCCGTGCCGGTCGCCTACTTCGCCTACATCCTGCTCGGCCCCCACGAGCTGACCGCCGACGAACGCTCCAAGATGAAGGCATACATCTGGTTGTTCATCGCCGCCGCGATCTTCTGGATGATCTACGACCTGGCGCCCAGCAAGCTGCTCTTCTTCGCCCAGAACAACACCGACCTCACCCTGTTCGGCATCCCGATCCAGGCGGCCACCACCCAGTCGTTCAACCCGCTCTTCATCATGATCTTCGTGCCGGTCTTCGCCGCCCTGTGGCTGAAACTCGGCAACCGGGTCAGCACCCCGCAGAAGTTCGCCTTCGCCCTGCTCATGGTCGGCCTGAGCTTCGTCGTCATGGCCCTGGCCGCCAGCCTCGCCGAAAGCGGCAAGGTCAGCGTCTGGTGGCTGGTGCTGGTCTACCTCATCCAGGTCTTCGGCGAACTGTCCCTGAGCCCGGTGGGCCTGTCGGTCACCACCAAACTCGCCCCGGCCGCCTTCAAGGGCCAGATGCTGGGCGTCTGGTTCATCGCCGTCTCCGTCGGCGACGCGGTGGGCGGCCAGACCGGGCGGCTGAGCAGCGTGATGTCCGACACGGCCTACTACCTCGTGCTGGCCGCCATGGCGGTCGTCGCGGGCCTGGCCTTGTTCATGTTCGTCCGCAGGCTCCGGGAGATGATGGCCGAACACCACACGCCGACCATGCCGCCGATCCGGTAAATACTTCCACCGTGTCCGAAATTCTCGACCTGGCCGGAATCTTTGTCTTCGCCCTCACCGGCGCGCTCATGGGCGTGCGCAAGCAACTGGACGTGGTCGGGATGGCCGTCCTCGCCGAGATGACCGCTCTCGGCGGCGGCGTCGTCCGCGACCTCATCCTCAACGTGCGGCCCGCCGCCTTCCAGAGCCTCGGCTACGTCCTGGTGCCCATCGCCGCCACGCTCATCGTCGCCTTCTGGCATCCGCACGTGGCCAGGGTGATGCCGGTCATCCTGGTGCTGGACGCCGCCGGGCTCGGGCTGTTCAGCGCCGTGGGTACGGAGAAGGCCCTGGAGTACGGGCTGACGCCGCTGCACGCCGTGCTCCTGGGCGTCACCACCGCGGTGGGCGGCGGCATGCTGCGCGACGTGCTGGCCGGCGAGATCCCGACCCTGCTGTACGACCGGCAGCTGTACGCCGTCCCCGCGATGGTGGGCTCGGCGGTGATGGCCGGCCTGTACGTCTGGGACCTGCACGGCTGGAGCGCCACCCTGGCCGCCGCCGTCATCGCCTTCGCCCTGCGCATCGCCGCCATGAGGTACGGCTGGCGGGCTCCGCTGGCCCGCGGCGTCCGCCCCTCGGACTGAGGGAGACCCGTGTCAGCCGAGGCCCGGCGACCGGAGAAGGGCGTTCAGCCGGTCGTACGGCAGGCCGTCCGCGGTCGTGTCGTAGACCCCGTGCGCCAGCATCTCCCTCGCGGCCCGGGCCGCCAGCCCGTAGGCGGCCTGCGCGATGGCCGCCCCGAGGCTGACCCGGACCACGCCGGCCGCCGCGAACTCCGCCACGGCGGGGGCCCCGGCCCACGCCATCACCGCCACGGGAAGCGGCCCGGCCGACAACTCGCGCAGGGCCCCGAGGTCGATGAGCCCGGGCACGAAGATGCTGTCCGCCCCGGCCGCCGCGTACGCCTCGGCGCGCCGCTTCACCTCGTCCAGGCTGCCGCCGCCCGCCAGGTACACGTCCGTGCGGGCGTTGATCCAGACGGGCACGCCCAGCCGGTCACCGGCGGCCCGCGCGGCGGCCAGGCGGTCGGCCTGGGCGGACGGCTCCAGCATCGCGCCGTCCGCGCGGTCCTCGAGGTTGACGCCCACGGCCCCGGCCTGCACGACGGCGGTCACGGTCTCCTCGACCGAGGAGTACCCGGCCTCGATGTCGGCCGAGACCGGTACCGAGACGGCCCCGGCGATGCGCTCGACGACCGCGGCCACCTGGCCGGCGCGCAGTTCGCCGCCGTCGGGGCGGCCCAGGGCCCAGGCGACGCCGGCGCTGGTCGTCGCGACGGCCCTGGCGCCGGCGTCGGCGACGGCGACCGCGGAGCCCGCGTCCCAGGCGTTCGGCAGGAGGAGCGGGTCACCGGAGCGGTGAAGGGCGGCGAAGGTCTCGGCTCGCGTCATGGCGCTCCACTCTAGGCAGGCGCTCCCGGCGGCCACCGGCCGTATTCGGACCTCGTCAACCGCTGACCGGATATGGCCGGAGGGCGGGGCGGCCGTTGCCGTACACCTGAGGGATGAGCACGATTGACCAGCTCGACCTGTTCGCCGGGCAGGAGCCGGGCTTCGACACCACCTTCGCGACCGCCCGCCGCGTCGAGCTCGACGCCACCTCCTGGGTGGAGCACGTGCCCGCCTGGCTGACCGGCGGCGACCGCCTCCTGCGGGCGCTCGTCGCGGGCGCCGCCTGGGAGCAGCGGCTGCGCCGCATCGCCGACCGCATGATGGTGGAACCCCGGCTGACGGCCGAGTACCCCGACCTGGGCGACGCGCCGGACGATCTCCTGCGGACGGCCGCCGCCGAGCTGTCACGGCACTACGGCGTGCCGTACGACGGGCTGTGGATCAACTACTATCGGGATCACCGCGACAGCACGGGCTGGCACGGCGACTGGGCCACGTGCCGGCGCGAGCTGTGCACGGTGCCGGTGCTGAGCCTGGGGGCGGCCAGGCGGTTCCTGCTCAAGCCGCGCGAAGGCGGGCGCAGCGTCGTCCTCACGCCCGCCTCGGGGGACCTGATCGTCATGGGCGGCCGGTGCCAGCGCGACTGGCGGCACAGCGTGCCCAAGCAGAGCGTCCCGGCCGGCGCCCGGATCAGCGTGAACTTCTCCAGCCGCTTCCAGGGCGCGAAGGGTTAAATGAGTTGCCGGGGGCAGCCTGACTCTGGCGTCATTGATCACGTTCGGGATGTGACCGGAAGGAGGCGACATACAGATGACGTACAACGAGGTGACCGGTACCCGGCATCCGCTCAGGATGTGGACGGACCCGGAGACGGTCGAGCCGCAGGCGATGCAGCAGCTGCGCAACGTGGCGAACCTGCCGTGGGTCCACGGTGTCGCCGTCATGCCGGACGTGCACCACGGCAAGGGCGCGACCGTGGGCTCGGTCATCGCGATGAAGGACGCCGTCTCCCCGGCCGCCGTCGGGGTGGACATCGGCTGCGGGATGACCGCGATCAAGACCACCTACAAGAGCTCGCAGCTCCCGGACAACCTCGCGTACCTGCGCGGGAAGCTGGAGCAGGCGGTGCCGGTCGGTTTCGGCCACCACCGGCGGCCCGTGGACCCGGGCAAGATCCACGGGTTCAAGACGGCGGGCTGGGAGGCGTTCTGGAAGGGCTTCGACGAGCTGGCCCCTGCCGTGCACGCCCGGCGTGAGCGGGCCGAGGTGCAGATGGGCACGCTCGGCGGCGGCAACCACTTCCTGGAGGTCTGCGCGGACGACGAGCAGAACGTCTGGGTCGTGCTGCACTCCGGTTCGCGCAACATCGGCAAGGAACTGGCCGAGCACCACATCGGCGTGGCCCGCCGGCTCTCGCACAACCAGGGCCTCGTGGACCGCGACCTGGCCGTCTTCCTGGGCAGCACGCCTGAGATGGACGCCTACCGCCGGGACCTGTTCTGGGCGCAGGACTACGCGCGCCGCAACCGGTCGGTGATGATGGGCCTGGTCTGCGACGTGCTCCGCCGCCACCTGCCGAACATCGGCTTCGACGAGCCGATCTCCTGCCACCACAACTACGTGGCGGAGGAGCGTTACGACGGCGTGGACGTGCTCGTGACGCGCAAGGGCGCGATCCGGGCCGGCAGCGGCGACCTGGGGATCATCCCGGGCTCGATGGCCACCGGCACCTACATCGTCAAGGGCCTCGGGAACGCGGCGGCGTTCAACTCGGCCTCGCACGGCGCGGGGCGGAAGATGAGCCGGAACAAGGCGAAGAAGACCTTCACCGTCAAGGACCTGGAGGAGCAGACGTTCGGCGTGGAGTGCCGCAAGGACTCCGGCATCGTGGACGAGATCCCGGGCGCCTACAAGGACCTGGAGTCGGTCATGGCCGCCCAGACCGACCTGGTGCAGGTGGTCGCGCACCTGCGGCAGCTCATCTGCGTCAAGGGGTGACGCCGCGTCCGTCGTCTGACTAAGGTCAGAGAATGGACGCGGAGCTCGTCGAGCGCGTGCGGCGCTTCAACCGGACCGTCACCCAGCGGGTGGGGGCCCTGGAGGACGCCTTCCTGTCCCGGGGCCGCCCGCTCGGCCACTGCCGCGTCTTGTGGGAGATCGGCGAGCGCGGCAGCGAGGTACGCCTCCTGCGCGCCCGGCTCGACCTCGACTCCGGATACCTCAGCCGGATCCTGCGCGCGCTGGAGGGCGACGGGCTCGTGATCGTCGAGAGCGACCCGGACGACGCCCGCGTGCGCAGGGCGCGGCTGACCGAGAAGGGGCTGAGCGAACGGGCGGAACTCGACCGCCGCTCCGACGACCAGGCCGCCTCGATCCTGCGCCCCCTCGACCCGCGCCAGCGCGACCGCCTGGTCACCGCCATGGCCGAGGTGGAACGCCTGCTCATCGCCTCCATGGTCGAGGTGGCGGTCACCGACCCGCGCCACCCCGACGCCCGCTACAGCCTGGGGGAGTACTTCGCCGAGCTGGCCAGGCGCTTCCCCGAGGGATTCGACCCCGGCCGCGGCGTCCCGGCAGGGGACGACGACCTGACCCCGCCCCGGGGGCTGATCCTGGTGGCGACGCTGCACTCCGACCCGGTCGGCTGCGGGGCGCTCAAGCTCCGGGGAGACAGCGCCCACCTCAAACGGATGTGGGTGGCGCCCGCCGTACGCGGACTGGGGCTCGGGCGGCGGCTGCTGGCCGAACTGGAGGCGCGCGCGGCCGAGCACGGCGCCGCGACCGTCAGGCTGGAGACGCACGCCGCGCTCACCGAGGCCAGACGGCTCTACAGCACGGCCGGATATCGCGAGGTCGCAGCGTTCAACGACGAGCCCTATGCCGCACATTGGTTCGAGAAGACCCTGCGCCGACAGGCGTCATCGGCCGTGTCGTAGGGTGTGCGACATGACGCCGGTGCTCAAAGACTCCTTCGGAAGGGTGGCGACCGACCTTCGGGTGTCCCTGACCGACAAGTGCAACCTGCGCTGCACGTACTGCATGCCGCCCGAAGGACTCGACTGGCTGCCCAACCCCCAGCTCCTGACCGCCGACGAGATCGTCCGGCTGGTCACGATCGGCGTCGAGCGGCTGGGCGTCACCGAGGTCCGCTACACCGGCGGCGAGCCGCTGCTGCGCCGCGAACTGCTCGGCATCGTCGCCGGCACCGCCCGGCTGCGGCCGCGTCCCGAGATCTCCCTGACCACCAACGGCATCGGCCTGGCCCGCCTCGCCGGCCCGCTGGCCGAGGCCGGGCTCGACCGCGTCAACGTCTCGCTCGACACCCTGGACCGCGACACGTTCAAGCGGCTGGCCCACCGCGACCGCCTCGAGGACGTGATCGCCGGCCTGGCCGCCGCCGACGCCGCCGGGCTGCGGCCGGTGAAGGTGAACGCCGTCCTCATGCGCGACCTCAACGAGCACGAGGCGCCCGATCTGCTGCGGTACTGCCTCGAGCAGGGCTACGAACTGCGCTTCATCGAGCAGATGCCGCTGGACGCCCAGCACGGCTGGACCCGCGACAACATGATCACCGCCGACGAGATCCTCGCCCGGCTCTCCGGGGTATTCGACCTGACCCCCGACGACCGCGAGGACCGCGGCAGCGCGCCCGCCGAGCGTTTCCTGGTGAACGGCGGGCCCGCGCGGGTGGGCGTGATCGGGTCGGTGACCCGGCCGTTCTGCGGGGCCTGCGACCGGGTGCGGCTGACGGCCGACGGCCAGGTGCGCAACTGCCTGTTCGCCAGGGAGGAGTCGGACCTGAAGACGGCCATGCGCGCGGGCGCCTCCGACGAGGACCTCGCCGCCCGCTGGATCGCCGCCGTCGCCCGCAAGCTCCCCGGCCACGGCATCAACGACCCGAGTTTTCTACAGCCCTCACGGCCCATGTCCGCTATCGGCGGGTGAGTTGAATGTCTGCTTTCGGCGGGTGAGTTGATGTCTGCTTTCGGTGGGTGAGTTTTTTACGGCGGAGCCGTGTTGCCCCCGCCCGCCGCCGCAGGCGGGCGGCCTCGGGCGATGGCCGGCAGTCGGACGTGGTTGCTCGCCGTCACAGCCCTTCGTCACCCGCCCAAGTGCCCCGGCCACGCCCGGTGCCGCGGCTCTCGATGACCCGGTAACCACCCTGAAGGGCGAACCCGTGGGCCGGTGCCTTCCCGCCCCGAGCTCTAACTGTGCCACCCGGCTGCGTTGACTCGGCGCCCGGCTTCCCCGTCCGTGTGCCGGTCTCTCTTCTCCCCGGACCCGGAGGGGCGTGAGGGCTGGCGGGCGGCTACCGTGAGCCTGTGGCGTATGACGCGGTGATCCTGGCCGGGGGTGCGGCCGAGCGGCTTGGGGGCGTGGACAAGCCGGGCCTGACCGTCTGGGGCCGGTCTTTGCTGGAGTCGGTGGCCGCCGCCGTGCGCGGCGCGGACAGGGTGATCGTGGTGGGCCCGGAGCGCCTCAGGCCCCGGGCCGTCTACGTGCTGGAGGAGCCCAGGGGCGGCGGGCCGGTTCCGGCGTTGCGCGCGGGGCTGGCGCAGGTGCGCGCGCCCTGGGTGGTGGTGCTGGCGGGTGACATGCCGCTGTTGCGGCCTTCCCACGTGGAGGCGCTGCTCGAACGGGCGCAGGCGCCCGGAGCGGGGGCCGTGCTCGTGGACGGCGACGGGCGGGAGCAGTGGCTGGCCGGCGCCTGGCGCACCGAGGCGCTCCGCCAGGCGCTCGGCGACTATGACGGCCGGTCGCTGCGCGGCGTGATGGGACCGTTGGGCGCGGTCCGGGTGGCGTTGCCCGGCCGGCCGTGGTTCGACTGCGACACTGTGGACGATCTCGAGGAGGCTCACATGAACGTGCTCGCCGAGTGGACGGCGCTGGCCTGCAAGGAGCTGGGCATCGACCCGGCCCGCGTGGACCGCGACCTGATCCTGGACCTGACCAAGGAGGTGGCCCACGGCGTGGCCAGGCCGGCGGCGCCGCTGACGGCGTACCTGCTGGGACTGGCCCAGGGCGCGGGCACGGCGCCCGAGGACGCGGTGGACAAGCTGACCACGCTGGCCCGCAACTGGGCCAAGGCCACGGCCGAGACACTGACCGACGAGTGACACTCCCGCGAACTCGCGGTGTCAATCGCTGACCGAAACCTGAAGATTTCCTGTGAATTGCAGGCAGGCGCCGGTGTAAACGATTTCGGGAAAGCAGACCTACCCGCTTGGCGGGGTTCAAAGATGGTCTTCCTGAGAAAAGGGCGACGCCGGGTGGTTACGGGGGCAAACCACCCGGCGTCGCTTCATCGGCGTTCCGACGGGGGCCCGGAACGCCGGCACCAGCACTCCGACGGGGGACCGGAGCGCTTGGCTAAAGCGTACACCTACAACCCGTGGGATGCGTCAAGACTTAGTCACGACCCGATCTCGCGTCGGTGCAGTGGTATCTCGCTTTGGTTAGCTTCGGGTGTGTGAAAGGTAGGGGCAGGCACACCCTTCGACCTCTCATTGGCCCCGATTACGGCTATGTATGGCAAAAAGACGGCGCCCGCGATGAAGAGCAGCCGGTAGGGCCAGTCGAGGGGCACCACCACGGCCAAGATGAGGCAGGCGGTCCTGATGCCCATCTTGATGAGGTAGCTGATCTCGCGTTTGCGCACGTCATCCGTGAGCGACGGCTGAGCGTCCGTCACCTGGTGGATCACCTGGCGTCTGCGCCACCCCTTCATACCTCCCACGGTAGACCTCGGAGGTGAGGGACGCGACAGGGCGCCGGTGCCGGGACGAGGGTCATGCGATCATGGCTTTCGAGTAAGGAGGAACGGAGATGACGGATCGAACGTATCGGGTGACCGAGATAGTCGGGACTTCGGGGGAGAGTGTCGATCAGGCCATCCGCAACGGCGTCAGGCGGGCGGCGCAGACCCTGCGGCACCTGGACTGGTTCGAGGTCACGGAGATCCGGGGCCACATCGACCAGGGCGAGGTGGCGCACTTCCAGGTGGGCATGAAGGTGGGCTTCCGTCTGGAAGACGCCTGACCAGATCGACGGGTGACATTTCGGGCGGTGCATCGGACACTTCTCGGTGAAGGGGGTCTCGATGCATCGCCGTACCATGGCGCTCATCAGCGCGCTGGGGATCGTTCTGTCCGCCGGATGCGCCGCGCAGAAGGCCGAGCAGAAGGCCGAGCAGAAGGCCGGGCCGCCGGCCGTACAGACTCGGGCGCCCGCGGCGGACGCGCCCGCGCCCATCCTGCGGCAGAGCGCCGGCGAGAGGGCCCGCACGGTCGCCAGCCTCCGGCAGGTGGACGACCTGCCGCTGTACGAGATGACCTACCACGGCTCCTACGACGCCGAGGCCCCGCTCACCGAGACGGAGCTGTCCAGGAAGGACGCGGCCTGGGCCTGCTCGCTGTTCCTGCGCGGCAAGGAGTTCGGGCGCAACTTCGACTGGGATCCGAACCCGGCGATCCTCGTCAGATCCCACCCGCCCGGCGGCTACGCCTCGATGTCCATGGTGGACGCCTTCTACGTCCTTGGCCGCAAGGGGCCGCCCGACCTGGTCGAGGACCGGCGGCGGCTGGCCCACGCCGTCCTGGCGCCCTTCGACGGCGTCAACGAGAAGGGCCTGGCGGTGGGACTGGCCACCACGCCGGGCGTGAAGGCGCCGCAGCCCACCCCGCAGCGGCCCGCCGTCGGCAGCGCGCGCGTCATCCGCCTCATGCTCGACCGCGCCGCCACCGTGGAGGAGGCCCTGGCCATCATCAAGAGCAGGACCGTGGACTTCTCCGGCGGCCCGCAGGTCCACTACCTCATCGCCGACCGCAACGGCGACTCCGCCGTCGCCGAATACGGCGCGGACGGCGAACTCGACGTGATCCGCGACCGGATCCTCACCAACATCACGATGAGCGGCACCGACCGCACGGCCCGCCTGGCCGACACCCGCTACCGCACCCTGGCCGAGGGCGTGCGCACCGAGGCCGACGCCCTAGACCTGCTCAGGAGCGTCGCCCAGGGCCACACCCGCTGGTCGGTCGTCTACGACCTCGCCGGCGGGAACGCACGCGTCGTCACCGCCAAACGGTGGCAACGCGTGCACTCCTTCCCGTTCAGCTCGCCTGGCTGACCGTGGACATGTTGAAGTCCGGCACCCGCACGGGCGGCATGACCGAGCGGGTGAAGTAGTCGCCCCACTCGCGCGGCAGCGTCGCCTCGGCGGCGCCCACCTCGGTGATGCGGCCCAGCAGGTCCACCGGGCTCTCGTTGAAGCGGAAGTTGTTCACCTCGCCGACCACCTCGCCGTTCTCCACGAGGTAGACGCCGTCGCGGGTCAGGCCGGTGACGAGCAGCGTCTGCGGATCGACCGTGCGGATGTACCACAGGCAGGTCAGCAGCAGGCCGCGCTCGGTCGAGGCGATCATCTCGGTCAGCGACCGGCCGCCGTCGGCGCGCATGATGAGGTTGTCGATGTCCGGCGTGACCTCCATGCCGCCCAGCTCGGCCGAGTGGCGGGTCTGGCGCAGCGCGTTCAGCGTCCCCCCGGCCACCCAGTCGGTCGCCGCCAGCGGCAGGCCGTTGTCGAACACCGAGCTCTCCCGGCCCGACGAGCGGGCCACGACGAACGGCGCGCAGGCGATGCCGGGCGCCGCCGGGTCGCTGGCCAGCGTGATCGGCAGCGGGGACAGCCGCTCGCCCACCCGGGTGCCGCCGCCGCGCTTGGCGTAGACCGTCCGGCCGTCCAGCGCGTCCCTGGCGCCGGCCGACCAGTAGGCGTAGATCATCAGGTCGGCGACGGCGCTCGGGGGCAGCAGCGCCTCGTAACGCCCCGCCGGCAGGTCGACGCGGTTCTTCGCCCACTCCAGCCGGGTGGCCAGCGAGGCGTCGAGCGCGGCCACGTCCACGCCGGCGAAGTCGCGCGCGCCCACGCCCGTCCACGCCGAGCGCTTCATGTCGGCCGACTTCGCGTTGAGCTCCAGCCGTCCCGTCGGCTGGTCGTGGCGCAGCCGCAGCCCGGCGGAGGAGCCGAGGAAGGTCGTGGTCATCGAGTGCTCGGCGAAGCCGTACAGCTTCCTGCCGCCCGCCTCCGCGGCCGAGAACGCCTCGCCGAGCGCGGGGGCGAACTCGCCGAACACCCCGATGTCGGTGGGCGAGACCGCCTCGCCCCAATGGGCGCTGGCCGGCACGCCCGACACCAGCGGGCGCGCGTCCTCCGCGGGCTGCGCGTCACGCGCCGCCGCGTCGGCCGCAGCCACCACGTCCGCGAGCTGCTCCTCGCGTACGGCGGCGCGGGACACCACGCCGACGCCCCGACCGGCGATCGAGATCACGGTGAGCTGGGCCGAGCGGGCCACGCCGTTCGTGGTCAGGGTGTTGCCCGCGAACCGCAGATTGGCCGTGGACGAGTCGTCCGCGATCACGATGCAGTCGTCGGCCCGCGAGAGCTCCAGCGCCCGCTCAACCATCTCCTGGGGAGTCATCACTTGCCGCCCTCCTGGACCGTGTTGAGGATGCGCACGCCGCGGAACAGCGCCGACGGGCAGCCGTGGCTGACCGGCGCCACCTGGCCGGGCTGGCCCTTGCCGCAGTTGAAGGCGCCGCCGAGGACGTAGGTCTGGGGGCCGCCGACGGCCTCCATGGACCGCCAGAAGTCCGTCGTGGTCGCCTGGTAGGCGAAGTCGCGCACCTGGCCGGCCAGCTTGCCGTCCACGATGCGGTAGGCCCGCTGGCCGGTGAACTGGAAGTTGTAGCGCTGCATGTCGATCGACCAGCTCTTGTCGCCCACGATGTACACGCCGCGCCGGACCCGGGAGATCAGCTCCTCGGTGCCCGGGCCGTTCTCCGCGGGCTGGAGGGAGACGTTGGCCATGCGCTGGATCGGCGTGTGGCCGGGGGAGTCGGCGAAGCCGCAGCCGTTGGAACGCCCGAAGCCCTTCATCAGCGCCATGCGCCGGTCGAGCTGGTAGCCGGCCAGGATGCCGTCGCGCACGATGTCGAAGCTCTGGCCCGCCACGCCCTCGTCGTCGTAGCCGATCGTGGCCAGGCCGTGCTCGACCGTGCGGTCGCCGGTGACGTTCATCGCCGGCGAGCCGTACACGAGCTCGCCCAGCTGGTCGAAGGTGGCGAAGCTGGTGCCGGCGTAGGCGGCCTCGTAGCCCAGCGCGCGGTCCAGCTCGGTGGCGTGCCCGATCGACTCGTGGATCGTCAGCCACAGGTTCGACGGGTGGATGACCAGGTCGTACTCGCCCGCCTCGACCGACGGCGCGGCCAGCTTCTCGGCCAGCAGCTCCGGCAGCTGAGCCAGCTCGCCGGTCCAGTCCCAGTGGGAGCCGGTGAGGTACTCGTAGCCGCGGCCGACCGGCGGCGCGATCGTGGACATGTCGTCGAAGCCCTGCTCGGAGGACTTCATCGCGTTGAGCGAGGGGTGCAGGCGCACCCGCTGCTGCGTGGTGACGGTGCCCGCGGAGTCGGCGTAGAACTTCTGCTCCTTGACCTGGAGCAGCCGGGCCGAGACGTGGTCGGCTCCCTTGAGCAGCCCCGCCGACCACTCCGCCAGCAGCGCGATCTTGTCGGCCTGCGGCACCTCGAACGGATCCACCTCGTACGGCGAGACCCAGGTGACGTCTGCGTAGACCGGCTCGGGCGCCAGCTCGACCGGCTCCCG
Organism: Nonomuraea typhae; assembly: GCF_009760925.1. Classification (GTDB taxonomy): domain Bacteria; phylum Actinomycetota; class Actinomycetes; order Streptosporangiales; family Streptosporangiaceae; genus Nonomuraea; species Nonomuraea typhae. The sequence continues at coordinate 686,094 of NZ_VRLV01000003.1, read as the reverse complement.
GTTGATGGGCGCGCTCACCTCGGCCACCCGCACCGCCTGCTCGGCCACGCGCGCCGCCGCCTCGGGGGTCAGCTCGATCCCGGAGGCGAAGCCCCACGTGCCGCCCTTGACCACCCGGACGGCGAAGCCGAGGTCGTCGGCGTCCACGGCGCCTTCGAGCCGCGTGTCATACAGGCTCAGGGATTCGCCCCTGATGCGTTCGAGACGGAAGTCGGCATGCTCGGCGCCCAGGTCGTGAGCGCGCTGCAGAGCGGCGTCCGCGAGCTGCCGCAACGGCAGCGCGAGGAAATCAGGGTCGATTTGACGCATGTCAACGATCCTAGCCCTGTGATCTTGTACGCCCCGGACAAGTGGCTACCGGCCGGTAGCCGATAGCGTCTGGTCCCATGGCACGTTCAGTACTCGTCACCGGAGGCAACCGGGGCATCGGCCTCGCGATCGCCCGCGAACTCGCCGCGGCGGGCGATGCCGTCGCCGTCACCTACCGATCGGGCGAACCCCCCGAGGGTCTCTTCGGCGTCCGCTGCGACGTGACCAGCACGCAGGACGTCGAGGCCGCCTTCGCCAAGGTCGAAGCCGAGCAGGGGCCGGTGGAGGTGCTCGTGTCCAACGCGGGCATCACCAAGGACACCCTGCTGGCGATGATGAAGGAGGACACCTTCACCGACGTCATCGACGCCAACCTGACCGGCGCCTACCGGGTCGCCAAGCGGGCCATCCGCCCGATGATGAAGCTCAAGCGCGGCCGCATCATCCTCATCTCCTCGGTCGTGGGCCTGTCCGGCCAGGCGGGCCAGGCCAACTACGCCGCCTCCAAGGCCGGCCTCGTGGGCTTCGGCCGCTCCCTCGCCCGCGAGTACGGCTCGCGCGGCATCACGGTCAACGTCGTCGCCCCCGGCTTCGTCGAGACCGACATGACCGCCGACCTCGACGCCGAGGCCATCGTCAAGAACATCCCGCTGGGCCGCCAGGCGCAGCCCGCGGAGATCGCCCGCGTCGTCCGCTTCCTGGCCGGTGACGACGCCTCCTACATCACCGGGGCCGTGATCCCCGTCGACGGCGGACTCGGAATGGGGCACTGACATGGGCATCCTCGAAGGCAAGCGCATCCTGGTGACCGGCGTGCTGACCGACGCCTCCATCGGCTTCGCCGTGGCCAAGATCGCCCAGGAGGAGGGCGCCCAGGTCGTGCTGACCGGCTTCGGCCGCCTCAGCCTGGTCGAGCGCATCGCCAAGCGCCTGCCGCAGCCGGCGCCGGTGCTGGAGCTCGACGTCCAGAACACCGACCACCTCGACAGCCTGGCCTCCCGGGTCGGCGAGCACGTCGACGGCCTGGACGGCGTCGTCCACTCCATCGGCTTCGCCCCCCAGACCGCGCTCGGCGGCAACTTCCTCAACACCACGTGGGAGGACGTCGCCACCGCGCTGCACATCTCCACCTACTCCTACAAGTCGCTGGCCGTGGCCTGCCTGCCGCTGATGAAGGAGGGCGGCTCGGTCGTCGGCCTCGACTTCGACGCCTCCAAGGCGTGGCCGGTCTACGACTGGATGGGCGTGGCCAAGGCGGGCCTGGAGTCGGCCAACCGCTACCTCGCCCGCGACCTGGGCAAGCAGGGCATCCGCGTCAACCTGGTCGCCGCGGGCCCGCTGCGCACGATGGCCGCCAAGTCGATCCCGGGCTTCAAGGAGTTCGAGGACAGCTGGCCGGAGAAGGCGCCGCTGGGCTGGGACCTGGCCGACACCGCCCCGGCGGCGCGCGCGTGCGTGGCGCTGATGTCCGACTGGTTCCCGGCCACGACGGGCGAGATCGTCCACGTGGACGGCGGTGTCCACGCCATCGGCGCGTAGCGCTCCCTTCCCGTACGGCCCTTGGCGGTCTGTGCGGTCCCTTGGCCCTGGCGTCTGTAAGGCATCCTGACGTCTGTGCGGCTTTCCGGCTTTTGTACGGCGGAGCCGCCTTGCCGCCTCCGCAGTCGTGGGTTGCGCCCGGTCATCGGGCGCTTCTCACGTCGGACGTGGTCCTCGCCGCCACGACGCCCTCGTAGCCACCCGCCGTGCTCAGTCGTCACCCGGCCCTGACGGCAGAAGCCTCCCCAGGCCCGGCACAGGCACTTTCCCAGGCCGGCCCGGCGTCTCAGAAGCCTTCCCTTGACCTCGGCGGCGGGCCGGACGCCTTCCTCGCGGCGTTCCTGCCCGTCCCCCTGGGCTCCCTGCCGCCTCCTCCCGCGCGCACGTTGCGGTACTCGGCCAGGGCGTCGGCCAGTTCCTCCATCGCCCTGTTCTTCGGCGGGGTAATGCACCCAGAGTTATCCGACCTGCCAATATTTCGGGCTATTTCCCGCATTCGGCCCTCGGTGCCGCTGGAAAGCCGGATTCCGGACGCCGACATGCCGCTCGCCTTCGCGAGGACGGCCAGCGGATAGGGACGAGGCCGGACGAAGTGCCGCGCATAGACGAACAGGTCGCGAATCTGTTCATCGAGCTGCTCCCTGGCCCGCACCAGTTGCGTGAGTTTGTAGAGCAATGGGTCGAAAGGCGGGACGCCCTCATGGGCTTCCTTCGCTTCGATGAGTTCCTGTTCCAGGCGAGTTCTGCCCTGCGAAGCCTGGTGCAGTCTTTCAAAGAACGTGAAATCCTTTCCGGTTTCCGGCTCGTCCGGCCACTGGTGGAGCACGCGGATGATGTCGCTGATGATCGAGTCCATCGCCCCTGCTCGATTCTGTTGTTTCGTGCACTGGCTGCACATCCTGGCACGTGGCGCTGGAGCCGGGGCCTGCTGAGGCGGGTGCGGGAATAGGTCTTTCCCACCAGGTGGAAGAAAAGAAATTCCGGAAGAGATCCAGAGCCGGATGACAACGTTCGGGATCTTGTGGCAATTTTGGTGGATGGCGGTCTCATATATCGCCGTCACGACAAAGAGAACGGCCCCCGCCGGTAACGAGGGCCGTTCGGTACCTGTCCTCCTCCTGATGAAAAGAAAGCAGGTCCTCATGACATTACCGGCACGGCACGACGATGGGGAAGACAACGACCGTCCCCGTCGCGCGGAGCGACTGCCACTGCGGTGGGCGGTGATCCTGATCGGCGGTGCGGCGATGGGCATCGGCGGCGGCGTGCTCGCCGGCGTGGCCGTGGGAATCGCCACCACGATCGCCTCGATCGGGCTGCTCCACCGGATTCTCAGGTAGCGGCCGGGGCGCGGCCGCCCGGCGGCCGCGCCCCATCGAGGCGCCCCGCCCCCGGTAGAGGTCGCCCACGGCCCGGACCGCCGCCTGCAAGCAGTCGTCCTGGGTCCCGCGGTCGCCCGCGGCGTCCCTGCCGCGCCGGACGAGGTGCTGACCGAGATCGTGGACGAGGGGTTCCTGCCGCTGGTACGGCAGCGCGGTTAGAAGCCATCCGGTCCGGCGGCGCGGCCAGAAGCCATGTGATACGGCAAGCGCGGACGGGACACCGGTGGGTCCGGCGGTGCAGCTAGAAGCCATGTGCCGTAGAACCCGGTCAGGCCGGTGCGACCTCAGGCCAGGCGGTGCCGGCCGCCCACGCGGGCGGGCTCGAACGGGATGGAGTCGTGTTGCTCCGCCCTGCGCCTGCGCTGGTGGGCCACGCGGGTGGCGAGGATCGCCGAGGCCAGCAGGAGGGCGGTCAGCGCGGTGCCGACGGCGTCGGAGGCCGGCGGGCTGGGCCGTACCAGCCGGCGGTCCTGCAGCGGGACGGCGAGGTCCTCGGCGAACGGGTTGGGCCACAGCAGGTCGATGCGCGGCTCGTCGGTGTCGGCCGTGCGGCGTTCCCCGACGGGCTGCGGGGTGTCGATGAGGTACGGCTCGCTCGGCGGCGGCGGCGTGGGCGCCGCCGTGGGCAGGACCTGGGTCTCCTCGCGCCGGTGGGTGGGCCGGGCGGACGGCGTGGGGGAGGGGCGCGGCTCGCGGGTCGTGGCGGGCTGCGCCGGGCCGGGGGTCAGCCGGTCGAGGACGCTCTGGTCGTCGCAGGCGAGCACCGGCAGGCACACCTCGCTCAGGGTGGTCGGCAGCAGCTCGGAGCTCTTGCCGGGACTGGGCTGCCCGTCGCCGGCCGTGGGAGTGGGCGTGGGGCTGTGTTTGCCGGAGGGCACGGCCCCGCCGACCTTCCCCATGACGTCGCCGGTGGTCTCGTCCACGCCCTTGGTGACCGGCTCGGCGGCCTTGCCCGTTAACCCGTCGACCGTGTCGGTGACCGCGTCGACCACCTCGCACAGGCTGTTGGTGACGCCCGAGAGGAGCCCGCCGCCTTTGGTGCAGTCCTGGACGGCCGCGGCGGCGGGTGCCGCGACCGGAACGGCGGCCAACGCCACGGCGAGTACACCCGTCGTGAATGCGGCCCTGCTCCTCATGCGCCCTCCTACTTCGCCTCGGAGGAAATCTTTATGGACATCACCGCCGAGAGGCAGGTGTTTCTCGGCGAAAGTTGCGATTCGGTATCGACTAGTGATACGCGAGTGGGACTCTCATTCAGTCCGGCGACGAGACGTCGTCCAGGGCCTCCCTGATCTCCCGCGGCAAGATCACGTCCTCCGACAGGAGGATCGCCGAGAGCTGCGCGTGGGTGCGGGCGCCGACGATCGCGGTGGCCACGCACGGCTGGTCGCGCACCCACGACAGGGCCACGGCCAGCGGCGAGACGCCCAGCCCGTCGGCCGCGGTCATCACCGACTCGACCACGCGGCGGGAGCGCTCGTCGAGGTAGGGCCGGACGAACTCGGCGAAGTGCGGGGTGGCGGCGCGCGAGTCGGAGGGGATGCCGGTGCGGTACTTGCCGGTCAGCACGCCCCTGCCCAGCGGCGACCAGGCCAGCATGCCCGCGCCCACGTGCTCGGCGGCGGGCAGCAGCTCCCGCTCGGGCTCGCGGGCCAGCAAGGAGTACTCGGCCTGGGCGGAGGTGATGGGGATGCGGCCGGGCACCGCGCGCTGGGCGATCGCGGCGGCGGCCAGCTGCCAGCCCGAGTAGTCGCACACGCCCGCGTAGACGGCGCGGCCGGAGGTGACGATCGCGTCCATCGCCGCCAGCGTCTCCTCCAGCGGCACCTCCGGGTCGAAGGTGTGCAGCTGCCAGAGGTCGACGTAGTCGAGGCCGAGCCGGTTGAGCGAGGCGTCGCAGGCGGCGATGAGGTGGCGTCGCGAGGCGTCGCGCGGGCGCCGCCCGGCTGGGGTGACCACGGCCTTGGTGGAGATGACCAGCTCGGAGCGGGGCACGGAGTCACGGAGCATGCGGCCGAGCAGCCGCTCGGCGTCGCCGCCGGTGTAGACGTCGGCGGTGTCGACGAGGTTGCCGCCCGCGTCGAGGAACGTGCGCAGCTGCGCCGCCGCGTCGTCGGCGTCGGTGTCACGTCCCCAGGTCATCGTGCCGAGTCCGAGCCGGGAAACCGACAGGCCACTGCGGCCCACATAGCGCTGCTCCATGATCCCGCCAGGGTACCGTCCAGCCGTGTCGAAGATGGGGATAGACGCCTGCGACACTTGCGTGGTGACCACGCTTCTCCTGGCCCGTCACGGGCTGACCGATCTGACCGGTCCTGTGCTGGCCGGGCGTACTCCCGGCGTGCATCTCAGCGAGGCCGGGCGGGCGCAGGCCGAGGCTCTGGCCGGGCGCATCGCCGGGGTCCGGCTGGACGCGATCGTCTCCAGCCCGCTGGAGCGCTGCCAGGAGACCGCCGGGGCGGTGGCGGCCGGGCGCGGCCTCGCCGTACAGACCGATGAGCGGTTCGTCGAGTGCGGCTACGGCGAGTGGACCGGGCGGCCCCTCAAGGAGCTCGCCGAGGAGCCGCTGTGGAAGGTCGTGCAGGCGCATCCGAGCGCGGTGGTCTTCCCCGGCGGGGAGGCGCTGGCGGAGGTGCAGCGGCGCGCGGTGGCCGCGGTGCGTGACTGGAACGACCGGCTGGGGTTGAAGGGTATCTACCTCGTCTGCAGCCACGGAGACGTGATCAAGGCGATCGTCGCCGACGCTCTGGGGCTTCACCTGGATCAGTTTCAACGGATAACATCCGATCCTGCGGCTCTTACCGTGATTCGCTATGCCCCACTGCGTCCCTTTGTTATAAGACTTAACGATATGGGGGAATTGCGGCTCTCCGAGGATTCGGAGGAGAAAGACGGGGGAGAAAAACTCACCGGGAGCGATGCCGCCGTCGGCGGCGGATCCGGGACCACGTAAGGTCAGGCTATGCCGGTCTTCGACTACGACCCACCAGAGAGGTTCGTGGCCGGTGCCTTGGGGCAGCCGGGGGCGCGAGCCTTCTTCCTGCAGGCCCGTGCCGAGGGCAGGCTGACCACGGTTGCGCTGGAGAAGCTCCAGGTCGCGGCGCTCGCCGGCCGGCTCGACGAGCTGCTCGACGAAGTGCTGCGGCGCAGCGGAGGCACCGCCCAGATCCCCGCGATCGCCCCCAATGACCTCAATGACGACGCCCCGCTCGACCTGCCCGTGGACGAGGACTTCCGCGTGGGCACGATGGCGCTGGCCTGGGACTCCGACACCTCCCAGGTCGTCATCGAAGCCCAGGAGGTCGTCGACGAGGAGGACGAGGAGGCTCCCGAGCCCGCCCTGCTGAGGGTGCGGATCAGCGCGGGGGCCGCCCGCGCCTTCACCGCGCGGGCTCTGCGTATCGTCGCAGCCGGACGGCCGCCCTGCCCCTTGTGCGGCCAGCCGCTCGACGCCGACGGACATGTGTGCGTGCGCCTGAACGGATACCGCGGGGGTGAGGCAGCATCGTGAGCAGTGCCCAGGAGAGCGAGCCGGTACTCAAGAGCTCCCCGCCCTCGGCCGTCCAGGACGAGGGAGCGTTGAGGTTGCTGCGCGACGGCCGCCTCGATGTGGCCGGCCGCCTGGTCGAGGCCACCAACATGACCCTGTACTGCTCGGTGACGCTGGCCGGGCGCACCGCGGCCTGCGTCTACAAGCCGGTGCGCGGCGAACGGCCGCTGTGGGACTTCCCCGACGGCACCCTCGCCGCCCGTGAGGTGGCCGCCTTCGAGGTCTCGCAGGCCACCGGCTGGGGCATCGTGCCGCCCACGGTCTACCGCGACGGGCCGTTCGGCCCCGGCATGTGCCAGCTGTGGATCGACACCGAGCACGAGATCGACCTCATGCGCCTGGTCCGCAGCCGCCATCCCGGGCTGCGCCGCATGGCCGTCTTCGACGCGGTGGTCAACAACGCCGACCGCAAGGGCGGGCACCTGCTGCCGCTGCCCGACGGGCACGTGTACGGCGTGGACCACGGCGTCTGCTTCGCCGCCGAGGACAAACTGCGCACCGTCCTGTGGCAGTGGCGGGGCAAACCGCTGGCCAGGGACGCGGTGGCGGTGCTGGCCAAGATCGAGCGGGACATCGAGTCCGGAGCGCTCGGCCGCCGCCTGCGCCAGCTCCTGACCCTGGCCGAGGTCGAGGCCACCTGGACCCGCGTACGCCGCCTGCTCGACACCGGCGTCCACCCCTACCCCTCGGAAGACTGGCCCGCCATCCCCTGGCCCCCCATCTGAGCACCGGAAGCCCTCCCCTGACCCGCCAACCCCCTCCCAGCCACCGGCCTGAGCGTCCTGAACCCCAGCCGACTCCCTGGTCGCCGATTCGAGCCCGCTGCCTCTCCTCCCGAGTCGGCCGGCCACCCCCTGGCTACCGATGTGAACCCCGCCTCCGGCCGGGTTATGGGTGTTTATTACGCTGTGCCCCATGTGCACGGTGATCGTGAGGACCGGTGCCCCCCTGACCCTGATGGGCGTGCGCGACGAGCTCGCAGACCGCCCCTGGGAAGGTCCGGGTGAGCACTGGCCCGAGTACCCCGGTGTCGTCGGCGGCCGTGACCTCAAGGCGGGAGGCACCTGGCTGGCCGTGGACCCCGCCACCCGCCGGGCCGCCGCGCTGCTCAACGGCCGCGGCACCGCCGCCCCCGACAACGTGCGGGTCTCACGCGGCGACCTCCCGCTGAAGGCCCTGGCCGCGGGCGGCCTGCCCGACGTGGACCTCGCCGCCTACGACCCCTTCCACCTGCTCCTCGCCGACGTCTCCGGCGCCCGCCTGTGGAGCTGGGACGGGGTACGGCAGGCCGCCCGCACCCTGCCCGAGGGCGTCTCCGTGATCGTCAACACCGGCCTGGACCCCGGCGACCCCCGCGTCCAGGCCCAGCTGCCCCGCTTCAGCGCCACCACGGACTGGTGGCCCCTGACCGACGGGCCGCACTCCCCGGCGCCGGGCGCGCTGATCCTGCGCCACGACCTGCCCGACGGCAGGCTCTACGCCTCGCTGTCGGTGACCATGGTCAGGCTCTCCGCGGACGCGGTCACCACCGAGTTCCGCGACCTCACGAGCCGGATAGGCTCACAGGCATGAGATCGTGGTCTGCCCCGAATATTGCTGAACTGCCCGGCGAGAGCGTCCCGCTGCGGCTGTACGACACCGCCGCGCGGCAGGTGAGGCAGACCGAGCCGGGCCCCGTGGCCCGCATGTACGTGTGCGGCATCACCCCCTACGACGCCACCCACCTGGGCCACGCCAACACCTACCTCGCCTTCGACCTGGTCGGCCGCGTCTGGCGGGACAACGGGCTCGAGGTCCACTACACGCAGAACGCCACCGACGTCGACGACCCGCTCCTGGAGCGCGCGGAGCAGACGGGCGTCGCCTGGCGTGACCTCGCCGAGCGCGAGATCGAGCTGTTCCGCACCGACATGGAGGCGCTGCGCATCGTGCCGCCGCGCGAGTACGTGGGCGTGACCGAGGTCGTGGACCAGGTGGCCGAGCTGATCGAGCGGCTCAAGCCGTACACCTATGCGCTCGACGGCGACGTCTACTTCAGCAGGGCGGCCGCGCCGAAGTTCGGTGAGGTGTCCGGGTACTCCGAGGAGGAGATGCTGGAGCTGTTCGCCGAGCGGGGCGGCGACCCCGGGCGTGAGGGCAAGCGGGACCCCCTCGACTGGCTGTTGTGGCGGGCCGAGCGGCCCGGCGAGCCCGCGTGGGAGACCGTGCTCGGGCGCGGGCGTCCCGGGTGGCACGTGGAGTGCACCGCGATCGCGCTGGCGAACCTGGGCCCCGGGTACGACGTGGCCGGCGGCGGTTCGGACCTGATCTTCCCGCACCACGAGTGCGGGGCCTCCGAGGGGCACGCGGCCACCGGGGAGTGGCCGTTCGCCCGCTTCTACACGCATGCGGGCATGGTGGCGCTGGACGGCGAGAAGATGTCGAAGTCCAAGGGCAACCTGGTCTTCGTCTCCCGGCTGCGCGAAGGGCACGACCCCATGGCCATCCGCCTCGTGCTGCTGGCCCACCACTACCGCGAGGACTGGGAGTACACCCCGGCCCAGCTCGCCGCGGCCGAGACCCGGCTGGCCCGCTGGCGGGAGGCCGCCGCGCTGCCCGCCGGGCCACAGGCCGGGGAACTGCTCCGGGAGGTGCGGGAGCGGCTGGCCGATGACCTGGACGCCCCCGGCGCGGTGGCGGCCGTGGACGCCTGGGCCGAGCGCGCCCTCAAGGAGGGCGGCACGGACGCCACCGCCCCCGCCCTGGTCCGCGACCTCACCGACGCTCTGCTGGGCGTCCGGCTCTAGACCCCGGCCGAGCCGGCTCAGGAGCAGCCGCCAAGGGGCGGCCGGTCGGGAGCCGGCCCGGGAGAGCCGGTCAGGAGCAGCCGTCCAAGGCGGTCAGGCCCACGGGGCGGCCGTCCAGGACCTGGCGGTAGACGGCCTCGGTCTGCTCGGCGACGCGCGGCCAGCCGTACCGGAGCGTGGCCCTGCGCGCGCCGGCCGCGCCCAGGGCCGCGCGTCCCGCCGGGTCGTCACGCAGCTCGCGCAGCGCCCTGGCCAGGGCCTTCGGCTTCCTGGCCGGGACCAGCACGCCGCACCCGGCCACGGTGTCCAGGTGCCCGCCGACGGCCGAGGCCACGACGGGCACCCCGCAGGCCATCGCCTCGATCGAGACCATGCCGAACGGCTCGTACCACGGCACCGCCACGACGACCGAGGCCGAGCGCATGAGGCAGGGCACCCTCTCGCGCGGCACGCTGCCGATCAGGCTGACCCGGCCGTCGAGGCCGTGGCGGCGGGCCAGGTCGCGCAGCCGGCCGGCCTCCCGGTCCGTCTGCGCGCCGCCGGCGACCACCAGGTCCGCGCCCTGGACCTCGGCCAGCGCCCGGACCACGGTCTCCACGCCCTTGCGCGGCACCAGCCGGCTGATGCACAGCACCTGGAACCCGCGAGGGCGCTCGCCTTCTGGCGCGGGGTGGAAGCGGTCCAGGTCGACGCCGCAGGGCACGACCGCCACCCGGCTGCCGTGCGCGCCCATCGCCCGCAGCTCGGCGACCTCGTCGCTGCACGTGGCCAGGATCGCGTGCGCCCTCAGGGCGATCTCGCGCTCGGCGGCCAGGCGCTGCGGCGGGCTGCTGTCCGCGCCGCCCTGCCAGCGCCGCTTGACGACGCCGAGCGCGTGGTAGGTGTGCACCACCGGGATGCCGTCCGCGGCGGCCAGCGCGGCCAGGCCGCTCATCCAGAAGTGCGCGTGCACGACGTCCGGCCGGGTTCGCGCCCAGCGCAAGGCCAGCCGGCGGGTGAATTCCGGCATGTACCGCGGAAGCTCGTCCTTCGGCACCGGGACCGGAGGGCCGGCGGCCAGATAGGAGACGGTGACGCCCGGTGCCAGGGGCACCTCGTCCCGCTGGGCGGGATCGGTGCGGCGTGTATGGACGACGACGTAGTGCCCGCGGTCGGCGAGGGCGGCGGCCAGCGCGGCGACGTGGACGTTCTGCCCGCCCGCGTCGACGCCGCCGACCGCCGCCAGCGGATCCGCGTGTTCGGAGACCAGGTCGATGTTCATGTGCTCAGCTCCCTCACAGTCGATGAGGAGGTGACCGCCGGTCACCGGGACTTCGTCTGCCCGGTGTGACCGGCGGCATGCGAACCGGTGGCTTGAGCGGGGGTGTAGCCGGGGTGCGGGCGGGTAGCTGGGCGGCATTCTGACGGAGGTGTGCGACGTGTTCGATCGTCATCGCCCGGCGGCCGTGCTCTTCGACCGAGACGGGACGCTGATCCGTGGCGGGGATCCGCGGTGTGTCAAGCCGCTGCCGGGCGCGCGCCGGGCGCTGAGCCGGTTGCGGCGGGCCGATGTGCCGGTGGGTGTGGTCGTCAACGAGCCGGGACTGGCCGAGGGGTGGCTGACGCCGGACGAGATGGACCGGGTCAACAACCGGGTGGAGGAGGCGATGGGGCCGTTCGACGCCTGGGCGATCTGCGTGCACGGCGTCACGGACGGCTGCACGTGCCGGATGCCCGGGCCCGGCCTGGTGATCAGGGCGGCGGCCATCCTGGACGTCAGCCCGCGCGACTGCCTGCTGGTGGGCGGCTCCGGCGTCGACATGCAGACGGCGCGGGCCGCGGGGGCACGCGGCATCCTGGTGCCGTCCTCGCCGGACTCCCGGCCGGCGCTCACGCTCACGGACGAGGTGGCCGGGAGCATGGAGGAGATGGCCGAGCGGGTGCTGAGCGAGCCGGTCCCGGTGGCGGCCGGCATCCGCGGCGGCGGCCTGGCCGAATGGGCGCGGGCCGTCGGGTGGAACCGCTGGTGACCCGGTGACGCACGGTACGTGGGGGGCCGTACCCGCGCGAACCTAGGACGACACGGTGGCCAGGAACCGCGCACGCTCGTCGGCGGGCAGATGGTCGCTGAACAGGACGCCCTCCAAGTGGTCGCACTCGTGCTGCAACACGCGCGCCAGCACCCCCAGGGCGCGCACGGTGACCGATTTGCCGAACATGTCGCGACCACGGGCGGTGACCATGTAGGAACGCTCCAGCGGCCACCAGACGCCGGGCGCCGACAGGCACGCCTCGTCCGCGGTGATCCTGCGCTCCGACGGCTCCAGCCGGGGGTTGACGAGGTGCCCCGCCTTGCCGTCGTAGTCGTAGACCACCACGCGCAGCGGCACCCCGATCTGCGGGGCGGCCAGCCCCGCGCGCCCGGCGCCCGCCCGCATGGTCATCGTCAGGGACTTCACCAGCCCCCGCAGCTCCCGGTCGAACTCTTTGACCGGCTCGGCCACCTCTCGCAGCACCGGATCGCCGAACAGCCGGATGGCATGGACCGTCACACGCAACTCCCCGAGATCTCGCGCGATGTCAGGGGAGAGTTTCCCAGCAATGATCGCCGCCAACCTGGAGGCGGGCGTTACATCCGTGTTGCCGGGGTTGCGGCGGTGAGCCGGGCGTAACCTTCGCACGGTCACGGCCCGTCATCGTGCGTAACGAGCGCTGCCTACGGTCACGCCCATGACCCGATGGATCCATGACTGGCACCCCGACGATCCGGCCTTCTGGGCGCGCACCGGCAGGAAGACCGCCCGGCGCAACCTCGTCTTCTCCGTCTTCGCCGAGCATCTCGGCTTCACCGTCTGGACGCTGTGGAGCGTGGTGGCCGCCAACATGGGCCGCCTCGACCTGTCCACGGACGAGCTGTTCTGGCTGGTGGCGCTGCCGAACCTGATCGGCTCGGCGTTGCGCCTGCCGTACACCTTCGGCCCGGCGCGCTTCGGCGGGCGCACCTTCACCGTGGTCAGCGCGCTGCTGCTGCTCATCCCGGCGGTGGCGCTGGGCTTCGCGGTGAGCGATCCCGGCACGCCGTTCTGGGTGCTGCTGGTGATCGCGGCCCTGGCCGGGCTGGGCGGCGGCAACTTCGCCTCGAGCATGGCCAACATCACCTACTTCTATCCGCAGAGTAAGCAGGGCTCGGCGCTGGGGCTGAACGCGGCGGGCGGCAACATCGGGGTCAGTTCGGTGCAGCTCGTGGTGCCGCTGGTGATCGGCTCACTGGGGCTGGCGGCGGCGGGCTGGTTCTGGGTGCCGTTCATCGTGGTCGCGGCGGTGTGCGCCTGGCTGTTCATGGACAACCTGGCGACGGCGAAGGCCGATCCGCGCGAGCAGCTCGCGGTGGCCGGCAGCGCGCAGACCTGGGTCATGTCGTTCCTCTACATCGGCACGTTCGGCTCGTTCATCGGCTACTCGACGGCCTTCCCGCTGCTGGCCAAGAGCTTGTACCCGCAGGCGCCGTGGGCGGCGGTCGCCTTCGCCGGGCCGCTGGCGGGCTCGCTGATCCGGCCGGTGGGCGGCTGGCTGGCCGACCGGCTCGGCGGCGCCCGGGTGACGGTCTGGACGTTCGCGGCGATGGGCGCGGGCGTGCTGCTGACGTGGGCGGCCGTCTCCGGCGGCGGGTTCTGGGCCTTCTTCGCCGCCTTCCAGCTGCTCTTCGTCACCGCCGGCATCGGCAACGGCTCCACCTACCGCATGATCCCGGCCATCTTCCTGGCCACGGCGCTGGCCGAGCGCGGCGCGGACGCCCAGGAGTACGGCAGGCGGCAGGCGTCGGCGGCGATCGGCATCATCTCGGCGGTCGGCGCCTTCGGCGGCTTCCTCATCAACCGGGGCTTCGGCATGTCGTTCGCGGGCACCGGCAGCCCGGCCGCCGCTTTCGCGGCCTTCGCCGCCTTCTACGCCGCCTGCGGCGCGCTCACGTGGTGGTGCTACCTGCGCACGGTCGGCGTCGCGAGCCTGGCCCACGCCCGCGTGTGATGCTCACACCCGCGGTGAGCGCCTGTTAGCACAGCGGTTACAGAAGGGACCCAAGGGTGAAACCACCCGAAAGCACGATCGACACCGTGAACGATGCTCCCGTGAAGACGCACTGCCCGTACTGCGCGCTGCAGTGCGGCATGACCGTCTCCACGCGCGACGGCGAGGTGGTCATCGCCCCCAGGACCGACATCCCCGCCAACGCCCAGGGCGCCCTCTGCCAGAAAGGCTGGACCGCCGCCGAACTCCTCAAGCCGGGAGCGCGCCTGACCACCCCCCTCCTGTACGGCCGGCCGTCCACCTGGCACGCGGCGCTGTCCCACGTGGCCGGGCGGCTGGCCGGCGTCCGCGCCGAGCACGGTCCCGACGGCGTGGCCGTGTTCGGCGGCGGCGGGCTCACCAACGAGAGCGCCTACCACCTCGGCAAGCTCGCCCGGGTCGCCCTGGGCACCAGCCAGATCGACTACAACGGCCGCTTCTGCATGTCCTCGGCGGCGGCCGCGGCCAACCGGGCGTTCGGGCTGGACCGGGGCCTGCCCTTTCCGCTCACCGATCTGGCCGGGGCCGACGTGGTGCTGCTGGCCGGGGCGAACGTGGCCGAGACCATGCCGCCGCTGGTCCGCCACCTGGCCGGGCCGCGGCTCATCGTGGTGGACCCCCGGCAGACGCCGACGGCCAGGCTGGCCGCGCTGCACCTGCAGCCTGCCCCGGGCACCGACCTGGCGCTGGCGCTCGGGCTGCTGCACCTGGTGGTGGCCGAGGGGCTGGTGGACCGGGAGTACGTGGCGGCCAGGACGTCCGGGTTCGAGGCGGCCGCCGCCGCGGCGGGGGCGTGGTGGCCGGAGCGGGCGGAGCGGGTCACCGGGGTGCCGGTGGCCCGGATGCGCTCCGCCGTACAGCTGCTGAAATCTGCTGACAAGGCGTACATCCTCACCGGGCGCGGCGCCGAGCAGCACGCCAAGGGCACCGACACCGTCACCGCCTTCATCAACCTCGCGCTCGCCCTCGGCCTGCCCGGCACCCGCGGCAGCGGCTACGGCTGCCTGACCGGGCAGGGCAACGGCCAGGGCGGGCGCGAGCACGGGCAGAAGGCCGACCAGCTGCCCGGCTACCGCAAGATCGACGACCCCGCCGCGCGGGAGCACGTGGCCGCCGTGTGGGGCGTCGACCCGGCAGACCTGCCCGGCCCGGGACGCTCGGCCCAGGAGCTCCTGGACGCGCTCGGCACACCGGGCGGGCCGAAGGCGCTGCTGCTGTTCGGCTCCAACCCGGTCGTCTCCGCGCCCCGCTCGGGCGCCCTGGCCGAGCGGCTGCGCCGCCTGGACCTGCTCGTCGTCGCCGACGTGGTGCTCTCGGAGACCGCCGCGCTGGCCGACGTCGTGCTGCCCGCCGCCCAGTGGGCCGAGCAGGACGGCACCATGACCAACCTCGAGGGACGCGTGCTGCTGCGCCGGCGGGCCCTGGCGCCGCCGGAGGGCGTCCGCACCGACCTGGAGATCATCCAGGGCCTCGCGGCCGGGCTCGGGCACGCCTGGAGCGCCGACCCGGACGAGGTCTTCGGCGAGCTGCGAAGGGCCAGCGCGGGCGGCCCGGCCGACTACGCCGGCATCACCCGCGCCCGGATCGCCGCCGAGACCGGCGTCTTCTGGCCCTGCCCCGCCGAGGACCACCCCGGCACGCCCCGCCCGTTCCTCGACGGCTTCGCCACCCCCGACGGCCGGGCCCGGTTCGTCCCCGTCGAGCACCGCCCGCCCGCCGAGGAGATCGACGAGGACTACCCGGTGCACCTGACCACCGGCCGCGTGCTGGCCCAGTACCAGAGCGGCGCCCAGACCCGCAGGATCGCCGCCCTGGTCGAGGCCGCGCCGGAACCCTTCGTCGAACTCCACCCCGACCTGGCCGAGCAGCTCGGCATCGGCCCCGGCGACCTGGTGCGCGTGCACAGCCGCCGCGGCAGCGCCGACGCCGTCGCCCGCATCACCGCCGGCATCCGCCGCGACACCGTCTTCATGCCCTTCCACTGGGAGGGCGCCAACCGCCTCACCAACCCCGCGCTCGACCCGGGCTCCCGCATGCCGGAGTTCAAGGTGTGCGCCGTACGAGTGGAGAAAGCGGCATGACGCGGATCGTCGTGGTGGGCAACGGCATGGCCGGATCCCGGCTGGCCGGCGAGCTCCGGGCCCGCGACCCGGACGCCGGGATCACCGTCTTCGGCGCCGAACCCTGGCAGCCCTACAACCGGGTGCTGCTCTCCAACGTCCTGGCCGGGAGCTCGGGGCCCGGCCAGGTGCGCCTGCTGGACGCCCACTGGTACGGCGAGCACGGCGTGCACGCCCATCTGGGCGCCGAGGTGGTCCGGATCGACCGCGACGCCCAGGCGGTCGTCACCCGCGACGGGCGGCGCGAGCCGTACGACGTGCTGGTGCTGGCGACCGGCAGCGAGGCGATCGTCCCGCCCATCGCCGGGGTGGAGCGGGCGCTGCCGTTCCGCACGCTGGGCGACTGCCAGAAGATCGTCGCCGCGGCGGACGGCGCCCGGCGCGCGGTCGTCATCGGCGGCGGGCTGCTCGGCATCGAGGCGGCCCGCGGGCTGGCCGGCCGCGGCCTGCCCGTCACCCTCCTGCACCTGGCCGGCCACCTCATGGAACGCCAGCTCGACGCCGAGGCCGGGCTCATGCTCGGCGAGACGCTGCGCGGGCTCGGCGTCGAGATCCGCACCGGCGTGAACGTCACCGCGATCACCGGCGAGGGCGTGCTCGCGAGCGGCCGGACGGTGGCGGCCGACCTGGTCGTGCTCGCCTGCGGGGTGCGCCCGCTCACGAACCTGGCCGCGGAGGCGGGCCTCGAGGTACGGCGGGGCGTCGTCGTCGACGACGAGCTGCGCACCGGCGACCCGGCCGTCTTCGCCGTCGGCGAGTGCGCCGAGCACGACGGCACCGTCTACGGCCTGGTCGCCCCCGCCTGGGAGCAGGCCGCCGTCGCCGCCGACGTCATCACCGGCGGCAAGGCCCGCTACCGGGGCTCGCGCCTGGTCACCCGGCTCAAGGCGCGCAGCGTCGAGCTGGCCGCGATGGGCGAGACCCAGCTCGGCGAGGAGCAGGCCGAGGTGGTGCGCTTCAGCCACCGCGCCCGGGGCACCTACCGCAAGCTCGTCATCCGCGACGGCCGCCTGGTCGGCGCGATCCTGCTGGGCGACAGCGACGCCGTCGGCACGCTCACCCAGCTCTACGACCGCGGCGCGCAGGTCCCGGGCGACCGCGCGGGCCTGCTGTTCGGCGGCCCGCCGGGCGGCGCGGCGGCCGGCAGCCCCGTGCGCATGCCGGACGCCGCCAAGGTCTGCCACTGCAACAACGTCACCAAGGGCCAGATCCGCGCCTGCTGGGAGGCAGGCGCCCGCGACCTGGCCGCGGTCAGCGCGGCGACCAGGGCCACGACCGGCTGCGGCACCTGCCGCGAGGCCGTCGAGGGCATCGTCGGCTGGCTGTGCGAGCAGGAAGGTGTGAACGCATGAACAGGCTCGTGGTCGCCGGGTACGGCCCGGCCGCCCACCGGCTGCTGGAGGCGCTGGCCGAGCGCGGCTTCTCCGGGAGCGTCACCGTGCTGGGGGAGGAGCCGCTGCCCGCCTACGACCGGGTGGCGCTGACCTCCTACCTCAAGGGGACGAGCCTGGCCGAGCTCACCTATCCGGTCCCTCCGGGCGTCGTCACCCGGCTCGGCGCCCGGGTCACCTCCATCGACCGCGCCGCCCGGACCGTGACCACGTCGGACGGGCACGTGGAACCCTACGACACGCTGGTGCTGGCCACCGGCTCCGCGCCGTTCGTGCCGCCCCAGGCCGCCGGCGCCCTCGTCTACCGGACCGTCGCCGACCTGGACGCCCTGCGCGCCGCCGCCGCGGGCGCCGCCACGGGCGTCGTGATCGGCGGCGGGCTCCTCGGCCTGGAAGCGGCCGACGCGCTGCGCGGCCTCGGGCCGGCCACCTCCATCGTCGAGCCGGCCCCCTGGCTCATGCCTCGCCAGGTCGACGAAGGCGGCGGGGCCGTCCTGCGCGGCCACATCGAGGCGCTGGGCATCGGCGTGCACTCCGGCGTCTCCCTGGCCGCCGTCCGGCCCGGGCGCGTGGTGCTGGCCGACGGCGCCGAGGTGCCCGCCGACGTCGTGGTCGTCTCCGCCGGCGTACGGCCGCGCGACGAGCTGGCCCGCGCCTGCGGCCTGGCGGTCGGCGAGCGGGGCGGCATCGTGGTGGACGCCGGCATGCGCACCTCCGACCCGGCCATCTACGCGGTGGGGGAGTGCGCGCTGGCCGGCGGGCGGGTCTACGGGCTGGCCGGGCCGTGCAACACGATGGCCGAGGTGGCCGCCGACCGCATCACCGGCGGCTCGGCCGCCTTCACCGGGGCGGACCTGTCGACCAGGCTCAAGCTGCTCGGCGTCGAGGTGGCCCAGTTCGGCGCCATGGAGGGGGCGCTGGACGTCACCTACATGGATCCGGTGGCCGGGGTCTACAAGAAGCTGTTCGTCTCCGACGACGCCGCGACGCTGCTGGGCGGCATCTGCGTCGGGGACGCCGGGCCGTACGCGACCTTGCGGCCCTTCGTCGGCAAGGCGCTGCCCGCCGCGCCGTCCGACCTGCTGTTCACCGGCGGCGGGCCCGCGCTCGACCTGCCCGACGACGCGCAGGTGTGCTCGTGCAACAACGTCAGCGCCGGGCGGGTGCGCTCGGCCGTCGCCGGGGGCGCCTGCGACGTGCCCGCCCTGAAGGCGTGCACCCGCGCCGGGGCGACCTGCGGCTCGTGCGTGCCGATGCTGAAGAAGCTGCTGGAGAGGTCCGGCGTGGAGCTGCCCAAGGCGCTGTGCGAGCACTTCGCCCACAGCAGGGCCGAGCTGTTCGACATCGTGCGGGTGCGCGGGATCACCACGTTCTCCGAGCTCATCGCCGCGCACGGGACCGGCAGGGGCTGCGACGTCTGCAAGCCGACCGTGGCCTCGATCCTGGCCTCCCTGCACAGCGGGCACGTGCTGGAGGGCGAGCGGGCCGCGCTGCAGGACACCAACGACCACTTCCTGGCCAACATCCAGAAGAACGGCACCTACTCCGTCGTGCCCCGCGTGCCCGGCGGCGAGATCACCCCCGGCAAGCTCATCGCCATCGGCGAGGTCGCCCGCGACTTCGGCCTCTACACCAAGATCACCGGCGGGCAGCGCATCGACCTGCTCGGCGCCCGGGTCGAGCAGCTGCCGCACATCTGGCGGCGGCTGGTCGAGGCCGGCTTCGAGTCGGGGCACGCCTACGGCAAGGCGCTGCGGACGGTGAAGTCGTGCGTCGGCTCGGCCTGGTGCCGCTACGGCGTGCAGGACTCCGTCGGGCTGGCCATCGCCCTGGAGCTGCGCTACCGGGGGCTGCGCGCGCCGCACAAGCTCAAGTCGGCCGTCTCCGGGTGCGCCCGGGAGTGCGCCGAGGCGCGCTCCAAGGACTTCGGGGTCATCGCCACCGAGAGCGGATGGAACCTCTACGTCGGGGGCAACGGGGGTTTCACCCCCCGCCACGCGGACCTGCTGGCGGCCGGCCTGTCCACCGACGGCCTGGTGCGGACGATCGACCGGTTCCTCATGTTCTACGTCCGCACGGCCGACCGGCTTCAGCGCACCTCGGCCTGGCTGGAGGGGCTGGAGGGCGGGCTGGCCTACCTGCGCGCGGTCGTCGTGGACGACTCGCTGGGCATCTGCGCCGACCTGGACGCGCAGATGGCGCGGCACGTGGCCGGATACGCGGACGAATGGCGGGCCACCCTGGAGGACCCCGGCAAGCTGGCCCGCTTCGTCAGCTTCGTCAACGCGCCGGGGACGCCGGACCCGTCCATCTGCTTCGAGACCGTGCGCGAGCAGATCCAGCCCGTCCCGATCCGTTTGGAGGTCGTGCGATGACCCTTGCCCCGTGGACCGCGGTCTGCCGGTACAGCGAGCTGCTGCCCGAGCGTGGCGTGTGCGCGCTGATACAAGAGCACCAGATCGCCATATTTCGTGATTACGGGGGCCTCGTGTACGCCATCGGCAACCGGGACCCCTTCAGCGGCGCCCAGATCCTGTCCCGCGGCATCGTCGGCACCCGCGCCGGTGAGCCCACCGTGGCCTCGCCCATGCACAAGCAGGTCTTCTCCCTGGTCACCGGGGCCTGCCTGGACGACGCGACGGCCACCGTACCCGTCTATCCGGCGCGCCTGCGCGGCGCGCACGTGGAGGTGCGCGCATGACCGCCGCCCTGGAGACGGCGCCGGACTCGCTGGCCGGATTCACCGTGGGCGTGACCGCGACCCGGCGCAGGGAGGAGTTCCGGGCGCTGCTGGAACGGCGCGGCGCCCGCGTGGTCAGCGCCCCCGCGATCCGGCTGGTGCCGCTGGCGGAGGACGCCGGCCTGCTGGCGGCCACCCGCCGCGCGCTCGCCGCCCCCCTGGACGACGTCGTGATCACCACCGGGGTCGGCTTCCGCGGCTGGATGGCCGCCGCCGACGGCTGGGGACTCTCGGGCGACCTCGCCGTGCGCCTCACCGAGGCCCGCCTGCTCACCCGCGGCCCCAAGGCGCGCGGCGCGGTGCGGGCGGCCGGTCTCAACGACCACTGGACCCCCGCCACCGAATCCTGCGGCGAGGTCAAGGACCACCTCCTCGCCCAGGACCTCACCGGCCGCCGCATCGCCGTGCAACTGCACGGCGAGCCCCTGGACGGCTTCGTCGCCGCCCTGCGCCAGGCGGGGGCGGAGGTCATCGAGGTGCCCGTGTACCGCTGGATGCCCTACCGCGACAGCTCGCCGCTGCGCCGCCTGGTCGCCCAGGCCGTCGGCGGCGCCGTGGACGCGGTCGCCTTCACCAGCGCGCCCGCCGTCCTCGCCATGCTGCGCGAGGCCCGCGCGCACGGCCAGGAGGAGGCGCTGCTGGGCGCGTTCGCCGGCGCGGTGGTGGCCGCCTGCGTGGGCCCGGTGACCGCCCAGCCCCTGGAGGAACGCGGCGTGCCCACCCTCCGGCCGGAACGCTCCCGCCTCGGTGCGCTCGCCCGCGCCCTGGCCCGCCACCTGCCGGAACACGGCGTCACCCGGATGACCGCCGGAGGCCATCGCCTGGAGATCCGCGGCCACGCCGTGGTCGTCGACGGCGACCTGCGCCCCCTGCCGCCCGCTCCGATGGCCATCCTGAAGCGCCTGGCCACCAAACCCGGACATGTCATCACCCGAGCGGATCTGCGGCTGGTCCTGCCCGGCAGCCCCGCCCGCGAGTCGGCCGAGCACGCGGTGGAGATGGCCGTCACCCGCCTGCGCCGCGCCCTGGGGCCCGCCGGCATCGTGGAGACCGTGGTCAAGCGCGGCTACCGCCTGGCCGTCCAGTGAGGCGACGGCCGCATGGCACGCTCGTCCTGGCGGCGCACGGCACGCGCGATCCCCGCGGCGAGAAGGTCCTGCGCGAGGTGGCCGCCGCCGTGGCCCGCCGGCGCCCCGGGCAGCGGGTGGAACTCGCCTACCTGGAGATCAGCCGCCCCCTGCTGGCCGGCGTCCTGCCGGAGGCGCCCGGGCCGGTGACGGTGGTCCCGCTGCTGCTGGCCGGCGGCTACCACGCGCACGTGGACCTGCCCGAGGTCGTCGCCCGCACCCGCCCGGACGCCCGGATCGCCGCCGCGCTGGGCCCGCACCCGCTGCTGGCGGAGGCGGTGGCCCGCCGCCTGTCCGCCGCCGGGCTGCGCGCGCACGACCGCGTGGTGCTGGCCGCCGCGGGCTCCTCCGACCCGGCGGCCCTGGACGACGTGCGCGCCGCCGCGGGCCTGCTGTCGGTACGGCTCGGCCGCCCGGTCACCGCCGCCTTCGCCGCCGCGGGCCGGCCCACGCTCGAGGAGGCGGTCACCCGCAGGCACCGGGTGGCGCTCGCCTCCTACCTGCTGGCCCCCGGCTTCTTCCACACGCGCCTGCTGACGGCGGGCGCAGACCTGGTCAGCGACCCGATCGGCGCCGGCCCCGCCCTGGCCGCCCTGGTCTGGCACCGGCACGACGAGGCTCAGCGGGCCAGGAAGTGCCAGCCGATCCACCACCACGACAACACCACGAGCAGCCTGCCCGCCGGATGACGCATCACCCGGGCCAGGCACTCCCCGGCGGTCGGCAGCGTGGACCCGGGCCATCGGGCCGCGATCTCCAGCACCAGCATGGCCACCAGCGCCGCCCCGTAGACGACGACCGTGAGCGCCCACGTCGTCATCGCCGCACCAGCCCCCATCCGGTCACGAGCCAGGCCACCCAGAACAAGCCCCGCCACTCCGGCGCGAGCAGCACCGGATCCATGAGGTCGCTGAAGGTCGGCCACGCCGGATCACGCACCACCAGCGCCCAGACCTCCACCAGCCCGAACGCGCCGGCCGGCACCGCCCAGAACACCCACCCGGGCAGCCGCCCGCCCGCCGCGGGCGCACGATCCGCCCGTGGCCAGAACGCCGCCGCCACCGCCACCGCGCCGATCGCGATCACGACCGCGTAGGTGACCCCGGCGAACGACGGCAGCCGCCCCCCGGCCAGCCAGGCCGCCACCAGCACGGCGCCGCCGAGCACCCATCCCCGGCCGGCCCGCCGTTCGCCCGTCTCCACGCCCGTCCTCCTCATGTGCACGGCGGACAGCGTGCCCGCCCGGCACGCTCCGGGGCAAGCGCAAGACAAGCCGAGGGTACGGCGCGGCGCCGCCGTACCCTCAAAAAGGCTTATTTCCCCCGATAAACAAGAAAGTGCTGGAAAAACCCCTAAAAGCCCGATAGGGCTATGATCTACCAGGTTCCAGGCGGAGTTCGCGGACGATTTCCTCCGCGCTCACGTCCCGCGTGGGCCCGGCGTCGGCGCCGAAGACCATCTCGTTGTAGGCGTGCCGGAAACAGCCGGCCAGCAGCAGCCGGGCGCTGGCCTCCGGATCGGCCTCGCCGTTCACCCGGCCCAGGCGCTGCTCGGCGGCGAGATAGGCGGCCAGCGGAGCGGTCTCGGCCAGCGGCCCCAGCCCGTTGTCGCGGATCGCCTCCCGGAAACGGACCGTGACACTGGGGGAGGTGAAGGCGGGCAGCGCCGCCGACTGGATCTCCGCGTAGTAGTCGATGCCGGCCCGGGTGATCGGCAGCAGGTTGTCGTTGACCCGTCCCTTGCCGACGAGGTGCGACAGGTCGTGCAGGATGCGGAGCCAGAGCGGAAGGCGGTCCTGGAGCAGGGCGAGGAAATGATCCACGGGCCCGCCGGTGCGGTCGTCGCGGAGCGAGACGGCCATCTCGAGTACGCGGCGCCTGGTGTCCTGGCTTCTTTGGTGCGGATCTAGATGGGAAGTCGCCATGGTTGGCCTTACGTGCGCAGTCACATGGGTAGGTTCGACGTGGCACCCGGCTAATTCGCCGTTGTTATGGAGCCGTGTTTCTCCTGGTTATGCAATTGTTGCCAGCTGGTGTTCCGTCTCGGGGCAATTGGCGCGGATCACTGATTATTACCTGAAATCCTGGAGAAAACCGGTGATAAAACCCTGAGAGTCAGCTGTCAGTGTCGCGGTCGCGCCGGCGCAGATAGCGCTCGAACTCGGCCGCGATCGCGTCGCCGCTCGCCTCGGGCAGCTCCGCGGCGTCCTTGCGTTCCTCCAGCTCCTTGACGTACTCGGCGACCTCGCTGTCCTGCGAGGCCAGCTCGTCCACGCCGTGCTCCCAGGCCCGCGCCTCCTCGTCGAGGTCGCCGAGGGGCATCGGGATCTCCAGCACGTCCTCGATCCGGCGCAGCAGGGCCAGCGTGGCCTTCGGGTTGGGCGGCTGGGCCACGTAGTGAGGCACCGACGCCCACAGGGAGATCGCGCTCATGCCCGCCTTGGCGAAGGCGTGCTGCAGCACCCCGACGATGCCCGTCGGGCCTTCGTAGCGGCTGAGCTCCAGGTTGAGCGAGCGGGCCAGTCCCTCGTCGGAGGCGGTGCCGAGGATCGGGACCGGGCGGGTGTGCGGGGAGTCGTTGAGCAGCGCGCCCAGCATGACCGTGGTCTCGATGCCCAGCTCGCGGCAGACCTCGATGATCTCCGCGCAGAACGACTTCCAGCGCATGTTGGGCTCGATGCCGCGCAGCAGCACCACGTCACGCTCGGAGCCGGGCGGCCGGGTCAGCGAGAAGCGCGTCGTCGGCCAGATGATCTGCCGGTCGACGCCGTCGGACAGCTCCACCACGGGCCGGGTCACCTGGAAGTCGTAGTAGTCCTCGGGATCGAGCTCGGTGAGCGGCTCCGCCTTCCAGGCGCTCTCCAGGTGGGTGATGACACCGCTGGAGGCCTCGCCCGCGTCGTTCCACCCCTCGAACGCGGCGATCAGCACCGGGTCGACGAGCTCGGGGAAC
Source organism: Nonomuraea typhae (assembly GCF_009760925.1). Lineage (GTDB taxonomy): Bacteria > Actinomycetota > Actinomycetes > Streptosporangiales > Streptosporangiaceae > Nonomuraea > Nonomuraea typhae. The sequence continues at coordinate 662,154 of NZ_VRLV01000003.1, read as the reverse complement.
CTTTCGAGCTCGATCACGTGTCGCCTCCTCCTCTAACCGGCATTCAGCTAAGCCTATGCCGTGGAGGGCCACTCGCGTCACTGATCTCCTGCCGATGCGATTGCGCCACGGGCGTAGCGTCAGCGCCCCGAGGTGGTGTGCACGATCAGCACGTCACAGGCCGCCCGGTGGGAGACGCCGGACGGCACCGAGCCCAGCAGCCGCCCCGCCAGGGAGTTCAGCCCCCTGTTGCCGACGACCAGCAGGCCGGACGCGTGCTCGGCGGCCAGCCTCACCAGCACGTCCACAGGGTCGCCTTGCTCGGCCGCCAGCACAATGTCACCGGCGCCCGCGGCCACCGCGCGCTCCCTGGCCGCGCGCAGCGCGTCGTCGGCCGGCGTCGACCCGCTCACCTTGTACGCCAGGTCGCCCAGCCGGTCGGCGGCCGCGGCCCGCTCGCTCTCGCGCATCGGCAGGTAGGCGCAGGCCAGGATCAGACGTGCCCCGGTCGCCGCGGCCAGCCCGGCGGCGGCGGTGACGGCGCGGAATGAGGAGGAGGAACCATCGGTTCCGACCAGGACGGTCCGATAAACCATGACGTCCTCCTATTGGACGACTGGTGGAATTCCTTCCACGGCACCCTAGCGCCTCGACGTCAGCCGATAAGCTGGAGCCCATGAGCAACTCCCCATCGTTTCGAGAAGTCCTGTCCCAGCGGGTGATGGTCGCCGACGGGGCCATGGGGACGATGCTGCAGGCCGCCGATCCCACCCTCGAGGACTTCCAGGACCTCGAAGGGTGCAACGAGGTCCTCAACGTCACCCGGCCCGACATCGTGCAGAGCGTGCACGACGCCTACTTCGCGGTCGGCGTCGACTGCGTGGAGACCAACACCTTCGGCGCCAACCTGGCCGCCCTGGGCGAGTACGACATCCCCGAGCGCGTCTTCGAGTACTCCGAGGCCGGCGCCCGCATCGCCCGCGAGAGCGCGGACCGCTGGTCCACGCCCGACCAGCCGCGCTTCGTTCTCGGCTCCATGGGGCCCGGCACCAAGCTGCCCACCCTGGGGCATCTGCCGTACGAGAAGCTGCGCGACGCCTACCAGGACAACGCGGCGGGCCTGATCTCCGGCGGCGCTGACGCGCTCATCATCGAGACCTGCCAGGACCTCCTCCAGGTCAAGGCGGCCGTCATCGGCGCCAAGCGGGCCGTGGCCGAGGCCGGGCGGGACGTGCCGGTCATCGCCCAGGTCACCATCGAGACCAACGGCGCCATGCTGCTCGGCTCCGAGATCGGCGCCGCTCTCACCGCCATCGAGCCGCTGGGCGTCGACGTCATCGGCCTCAACTGCGCCACCGGCCCCGCCGAGATGAGCGAGCACCTGCGCTACCTGGCCCGCCACTCGCGCACCAGGCTCTCGTGCATGCCCAACGCCGGCCTGCCCGTGCTGACCGCCGACGGCGCCTACTACCCGCTGTCGGCCGAGGAACTCGCCGACGCCCACGCGGCCTTCACCCGCGACTACGGCCTGTCCCTGGTCGGCGGCTGCTGCGGTACCACCCCCGACCACCTGCGCCAGGTGGTCGAGCGCGTGCGCGGCCACGAGGTCGCCGCCCGCCGCCCCCACCCCGAGCCCGGCGCCTCCTCGCTCTACCAGACCGTCCCCTTCCGCCAGGACACCAGCTACCTGGCCATCGGCGAGCGCTGCAACACCAACGGCTCCAAAGCCTTCCGCGAGGCCATGCTCGAAGGCCGCTGGGACGACTGCGTCGAGATGGCCCGCGACCAGGCCCGCGACGGCGCCCACATGCTCGACCTGTGCGTCGACTACGTCGGCCGCGACGGCGTGGCCGACATGAAGGAGCTGGCCTTCCGCTTCGCCACCGCCTCGACGCTGCCGATCATGCTCGACTCCACCGAGCCCGCGGTGCTGCAGGCCGGCCTGGAGATGCTGGGCGGGCGCGCCGCGGTCAACTCCGTCAACTACGAGGACGGCGACGGCCCCGACTCCCGCTTCCAGAAGATCATGAGCCTGGTCAGCGAGCACGGCGCCGCGGTCGTCGCCCTGACCATCGACGAGGAGGGCCAGGCCCGCACCGCCGACTGGAAGGTGCGCGTGGCCGGCCGCCTCATCGAGGACCTGACCGCCAACTGGGGCATGCGCGTCGAGGACATCATCGTCGACACCCTCACCTTCCCCATCGCCACCGGCCAGGAGGAGACCCGCCGCGACGGCATCGAGACCATCGAGGCCATCCGCGAGCTCAAGCGCCGCTACCCGGGCGTGCAGACCACGCTCGGCCTGTCCAACATCTCCTTCGGCCTCAACCCGGCCGCGCGCATCGTGCTCAACTCGGTCTTCCTCAACGAGTGCGTCAACGCCGGGCTCGACTCGGCCATCGCGCACGCCTCCAAGATCCTGCCGATGGCGCGCATCCCCGACGAGCAGCGCCAGGTCGCGCTCGACATGGTCTACGACCGCCGCCGCGAGGGCTACGACCCGCTGCAGCGCTTCATGGAGCTGTTCGAGGGCGTGGACGCCACCGCCCTGCGCGCGGGCAAGGCCGCCGAGCTGGCCGGGATGCCGCTGTGGGAGCGGCTGAAGCACCGCATCATCGACGGCGAGAAGAAGGGGCTGGAGGCCGACCTCGAGGACGCGCTGAGCCAGCGCCCCGCCCTGGAGATCATCAACGACGTGCTGCTCGACGGCATGAAGACGGTCGGCGAGCTGTTCGGCTCCGGCCAGATGCAGCTGCCGTTCGTCCTGCAGTCGGCCGAGGTCATGAAGACCGCCGTCGCCTACCTCGAGCCCCACATGGAGAAGGTCGAGGGCGAGACCAAGGGCCGCATCGTGCTGGCCACCGTCAAGGGCGACGTGCACGACATCGGCAAGAACCTCGTGGACATCATCCTGTCCAACAACGGCTACGAGGTCGTCAACCTCGGCATCAAGCAGCCGGTCAGCGCCATCCTGGAGGCGGCCGACGAGCAGAAGGCCGACGTGATCGGCATGTCCGGCCTGCTGGTCAAGTCGACCGTCATCATGAAGGAGAACCTCGAGGAGATGAACTCCCGCGGCATCTCCGAGCGCTATCCCGTGCTGCTCGGCGGCGCCGCCCTCACCCGCGCCTACGTCGAGCAGGACCTGGCCTCGCTGTTCCAGGGCGAGGTGCGCTACGCCCGCGACGCCTTCGAGGGCCTGCGGCTCATGGACGCCTTCATGTCCCACAAGCGCGAGGGCGTCCCGCTGCCCGCGCTGCGCGAGCGCCGCGTCAAGACCGGTGCCACCCTCGTCCGCACCCCGGTCGAGGAACTGCCCGCCCGCAGCGACGTGGCCACCGGCAACCCGGTCCCGGTCGCGCCGTTCACCGGCGACCGCATCGTCAAGGGCATCTCGCTGGCCGACTACTCCGCCTTCCTCGACGAGCGGGCGCTCTTCCTGGGCCAGTGGGGGCTCAAGCCCACCCGCGGCGGCGACGGTCCCGGATACGACGAGCTGGTCGAGACCGAGGGCCGCCCGAGGCTGCGCATGTGGCTGGAGCGCATGCAGACCGAGGGCCTGCTGGAGGCCGCGGTCGTCTACGGCTACTTCCCGTGCGTCAGCGACGGCGACTCGCTGATCATCCTCGACGACGCCGGCAACGAGCGCACCCGCTTCACCTTCCCGCGCCAGCGGCGCGACCGGCACCTGTGCCTGTCGGACTTCTTCCGCTCCAAGGACTCCGGCGAGGTCGACACGGTCGCCTTCCAGGTGGCCACGATGGGCGGCAAGATCTCCGAGGCCACCGCCGAGCTGTTCGCCAAGGACGCCTACCGCGACTACCTCGAGCTCCACGGCCTGTCCGTGCAGCTGACGGAGGCGCTGGCGGAGTACTGGCACGCCCGCGTGCGCGCGGAGTGGGGCATCGGCGGCCAGGAGTCGCTGGACGACATGCTCAAGGTCAACATCACCGGCTGCCGCTACTCCTTCGGCTACCCGGCCTGCCCCAACCTCGAGGACCAGGTCCAGCTCTTCCAGCTCCTCGACCCCGAGCGCATCGGCGTCACCCTGTCGGAGGAGTTCCAGCTCCACCCCGAGCAGGCCACCAGCGCCCTCGTCGCCCATCACCCGGAGGCGAAGTACTTCAACGTCTGAGCCGGGAATGCCGCGCGGCGCCGCCGCCGTTGAATCTTGCCCCGGCACCGGGGGAACCACGGATCGGGAACGGGGGATGGATGCACGCGGCGTTCTTCGACATGGACGGCCTGCTGGTCGACAGCGAGAAGGTGTGGCTGGAGGTCGAGACCGACGTCATGGCCCGGCTGGGCGGCGAATGGAGCGCCGAGCACCAGACCCACCTGGTGGGCGGCTCCATGGAGCGCACGGTCGCGTACATGCTGGACGTCTCCGGCTCGCCGGTGTCGCCGCAGACGCTGCGCACCTGGATGATCGACGGCATGGTGGCCCGCCTGTCCGGCGGCGTGCGGGTGATGCCGGGCGCGCTCGAACTGCTGGAGGCCCTGCGCGCCGAGGACGTCCCGGTGGGCCTGGTGACCTCGTCGCTGAAGGAGATCGCCGAGGCCATCCTGTCGTTCGTCGGCCGTGACCGCTTCGACGTCGTCATCACGGCCGACGACGTCACGCGCACCAAGCCGGACCCGGAGCCGTACCTCACGGCCGCGGCCCGCCTGGAGGTCTCCCCGGCCCGCAGCGTGGTGCTGGAGGACTCGCCGAACGGCGTGGCCGCGGGCACGGCCGCCGGGTGCGCGGTGGTCGCCGTGCCGAGCCTGCTGCCGATCGAGCAGGCTCCGGGGCGGCTGGTCGTCTCCTCGCTGACCGAGGTCACCACCGGAGTGCTCCGAGATCTGGTCGCCCGGCACGGCTGAGCCCCGCCGTACCCGTGGAACCTCCCCTAGGGGACGGGCCGTTCTTAGGGATGAGGGGGTGGCAGGCCGCGGCGTGCCACGATGGGTGTAACCGAGAGCTAGGGGTTAGGGCATGTTGACTACCGTGACCTGGTTGCTGCTGTGTGGCGGCGCCACGGGGTTGGGACTGGTGCTGAGCTTCCTGGCCTGGCGGCGCAGGGGAGCGGCGGCGGGCATCCGGGGGACGGCGTGGTCGCTGCTGCCGATCGCGGCGTACCTGACGGGCGCGTACGTGCTGATCGGGGGGATCGCCGGGTCGGTCGTGCAGTTCGTGACGGGGCTGATCGCGGGCATCATCAGCCCGCTGGTGTGGGCGGGGGTCGCGCTGGCGGGCCTGTCGGCGGTGTTGTTCGTGGCCTCCGGCGTGATGCGCGCGCGCGGCGCCGGCGGCGGACGGCCGAGGCAGCGGAAAGTCAAGGACGGGGTCAAGACCGGAGAGGTTCCGGCCACGCAGGCGCCGGCCGCGCCGCAGCCCGTCAATCCGGCTCCCGCCCCCGCGAAAAAGCGGACGAACGACGATGACTTCTCCGATATCGAGGAGATTCTGAAGCGGCGCGGTATCGGGTGATATCTGTGCAATGTCACAGTTCCGAGACCCAACCGGGACTGCCCGTAGACATACGGGTAAAGATCGATACGAATGAGTTTCGCGCGAATCACAGTTGAGCCACATAGCGGGTCGAGGGACTAGTCAGCGCAGCTCAGCGCATACATTCTGCACCCTGGGGCCGTACACGGCGGCCCTCGCAAGCATCGGGGGGTCCCTGACCGGGAACCGCCCGTACGGACGATGTCGTCTGCAACCCAGGGGGCCGGAAGCCAATGCGCACAGCTTCGGGCATAGCGGGTGCGGGCGAGGGAGGGCGCGCATGACCGCACCGCTTGATGTTCCCGACTCGGCACGGGAAGCCGTTCCCGAAGCCGTGGTGGCGGGCGCGGATCGCCAGGCGATCCAAGGGCGCTCACTGGGGCAGATCGCGTGGTTGCGCCTGAAGCGCGACAAGGTCGCGATGGTCGGCGCCGGCGTCATCATCTTCCTGATCCTGGTCGCGGTCTTCGCGCCGCTGATCGTGAGCTGGTTCGGCCACCCGCCGCTGGAGTTCCACCGCGACATGATCGACCAGGAGACCCAGATCCCGAAGGACCGCTTCGGCGGCATCAGCTGGGACTTCCTGTTCGGCGTCGACCCGCAGTGGGGCCGCGACATCTTCAGTCGCGTCGTCTACGGCGCCCGCATCTCCCTGCTGATCGCCTTCCTGGCCACGCTGCTGTCGGTCGGCATCGGCACCATCCTCGGCGTCACGGCCGGCTTCTTCGGCGGCTGGGTGGACACGATCATCAGCCGCCTGATGGACGTCTTCCTCGCCTTCCCGCTGCTGGTGTTCGCCATCGCCCTGGCCGGCGTGGTGCCCGACTCCGCGTTCGGGCTCTCCGGCGACGCGCTGCGCGTCTCACTGCTGATCTTCATCATCGGCTTCTTCAACTGGCCCTACATCGGGCGCATCGTGCGCGGCCAGACACTCTCCCTGCGCGAGCGGGAGTTCGTCGACGCCGCCAGAAGCCTGGGCGCCCGCGGGCCGTACATCATCTTCCGCGAGGTCCTGCCGAACCTCGTGGCGCCGATCCTGATCTACTCGACGCTGCTGATCCCGTCGAACATCCTGTTCGAGGCGGCGCTGAGCTTCCTCGGCGTGGGCGTGCGCCCGCCGACCCCCACCTGGGGCGGCATGCTCTCCGACGCGGCGCGCATCTACACCGTCCCGCACTACGCGATCTTCCCAGGTCTGGCGATCTTCCTCACCGTGCTCGCCTTCAACCTCTTCGGTGACGGCCTGCGCGACGCGCTCGACCCGCGCGGCAACCGCTGATCTTGCTCGACCACCGCAAATTCCCTGGCTCCTACCTACAAGGGGTGTAGTAACAGATGATGAGAAAGCCCGCACTGGGGACGGCCGCGATCATCGCGGCCCTCACCATGGGCCTGGCAGCCTGCGGAGGCACCAGCACCACGACTCCGCCCAAGGCCGGCGAGTCAGGTACCGGCGCTGCCGCCGCCAAGGACGAGTTCAACGCCGCCGTGACGGGGGTGTTCAACCCTTCCACGAAGAAGGGCGGCACCCTCAAGCTGGCGAACTCGGGTGACTGGGACTCCCTCGACCCCGCCGACACCTACTACGGCTACTCGTGGAACTTCATCCGCCTGTACGGCAGGGCGCTCATGATGTTCCCCGGCAAGCCGGGCGCCGAGGGCGCCAAGCCGGTGCCGGACCTCGCGGCCGAGCCCGGCCAGGCCAGCGCCGACTTCAAGACCTGGACCTACAAGCTGCGTGACGGCCTGAAGTACGAGGACGGCACCCCGATCGTGGCCAAGGACGTCGCCTACGCGGTGGCCCGCGCCTACGACAAGGTGACCTTCCCCAACGGCCCCACCTACCTCAACGACATGCTGAACTGGCCCAAGGACTACAAGGGCCCGTACAAGTCGAAGGGCGCCGACTTCAGCTCCGCGGTCTCGGCTCCGGACGACAAGACGGTCGTCTTCCACCTCAAGGAGCCCTACAGCGGCTTCGACTACATCGTCCAGATGTCGCCGACGATCCCGGTCCCCGAGGCCAAGGACACCGGTGCGAAGTACCGCGAGCACGTGATCTCCTCCGGTCCGTACATGTTCGAGAAGAACGAGATCGGCAAGGGCTTCACGCTGGTCCGCAACCCGAACTGGAGCGAGGCCGTCGACCCCAACCGCCCGGCGCTGCCGGACCGGTACGAGGTCTCGACGAACGTCAACGCCGACGACATGGACAACCGGGTCATCTCCGGTGACCTCCACGTCGCCATCGAGGGCACCGGCGTGCAGCCGGCCGCGCTGAGCAAGGTCCTGCCGGACCCGGCTCTGAAGGCGCGCGCCGACAACATCACCATCCAGCGCCTGTGGTACACCTCGATCAACCCGACGGTGAAGCCGTTCGACAACAAGGACTGCCGCATCGCCGTGCAGTACGCGATGGACAAGACCGGCTACGTCGCCGCCTACGGCGGCCCGACCGGTGGCGAGATCGCGACCAACCTGCTGCCGCCGACGATCCCCGGCGCCCAGAAGATCGACCTCTACCCCTCTCCCGAGGGCAAGGGCGACATCGCCAAGGCCAAGGAGCACCTGACCAAGTGCGGTCAGCCGAACGGCTTCGAGACCTCCGTCTCCTACCGGGCCGAGCGCCCGAAGGAGAAGGCGACCGCCGAGGCGATCAAGGACTCGCTGGCCCGCGCCGGCATCAACGTCACCATCAAGCCGTACCCGCTGAAGGACTACTTCTCCAGCTTCGCCGGCAAGCCGTCCTTCGTCGTGAAGGAGGGCCTCGGCCTCGTCGTCAACGGCTGGGGTTCCGACTGGCCCGACGGCTACGGCTTCCTGCAGCAGATCACCGACAGCCGCGTCATCCGTGAGGGCGGCGGCTCCTCCAACACCTCCGTTCGCATCCCCGACGTCGACACCATGCTCGACAAGGCCCGCGTGGAGCCGGACGCCGCCAAGCGCGAGGCCATGTGGCCGGAGATCGACAAGCGGGTCATGGAGGAGTCCGTGATCATGCCGGGCATCTGGGCCAAGTCGCTCCTCGTGCGCGGCAAGGGCGTGACCAACGTGCTCATCTCCGACGGTCAGCAGATGTACGACTACGTCGCGATGGGCGTCCAGTAGGTCCTTCCTTTCCCAGGTTAACGAGTAGCTAAGGCAGGTGAAGGCCACGGGTGGCCGCCGGGAGAGACGCTCCCGGCGGCCACCGGGCCGGGCACTGTGGTCACTTACATCATCAGGCGTGTGATCGGCGCAGTGGTCATGCTCGCGATCGTCAGCATGGTCACCTTCGCGATCTTCTTCCTCGTGCCGCAACTCGCCGGCGCCACCCCCGAGGGCATGGCCAGCCGTTACGTCGGCCGGACCGCCACAGGGGAGACCGCCAAGCTCGCGGCGGAACGACTCGGGTTCACCGACCCCCTGGTCGTCCAGTACGGGAGATACGTCAGGGGCATCGTCGCCGGAGCCGAGTACGACTACGGCGCCGGTGTCGAGCACTGCCCGGCCCCCTGCCTGGGGTACTCCTTCATCACGCAGCAGCCGGTGTTCCCCGATCTCATGAACCGCCTGCCGGTCACGCTCTCGCTCGCCTTGGGCGCGGCCGTCCTGTGGGTGGGGATGGGTGTGGGCATCGGTGTGCTGTCGGCGTTGCGAAGAGGCAGCGTCTTCGACCGGACGGCGATGGTCATCGCCCTGGCCGGAGTCTCGCTGCCGATCTTCTTCACCGCGCTCATCGCGCTGCAGATCTTCTCCTACGGCAACCCCTTCTCCTTCGCCGCCCAAGGCGGCACCTACACCACCATCCAGGACTCCCTGCCCCTCTGGGCGTACGCGCTGCTGCTGCCCTGGGTGACGCTGGCCTTCCAGTTCGCCGCCGGGTACGCGCGGCTGACCCGGGCGGGCATGCTGGAGACCATGGGCGAGGACTACATCCGCACCGCCCGGGCCAAGGGCCTGCGCGAGCGGAAGGTGGTGCTGAAGCACGGGCTGCGCGGGGCGCTGACCCCCATCATCACGATCTTCGGACTCGACTTCGGCCTGCTCATCGGCGGCGCCGTCCTCACCGAGAGCGCCTTCTCCCTCAACGGGCTCGGCAAGTACGCCATCCAGGCCATCACCGACCAGGACCTGCCCAAGGTCATGGGCGTCACCCTGCTGGCCGCGCTCTTCGTGGTCGTCGCCAACCTGGTCGTCGACCTGCTCTACGCGGTCGTGGACCCGAGAGTGAGGCTGTCGTGAGCGAGCGCAGCGAGCACACCATCAGACACAGCACCATGGTCGCGAGGCCGACGAAGGAGGACTCGTGACCTTCCTCGAACTGAAGGACCTCAAGGTCCACTTCCCGACCGACGACGGCCTGGTCAAGTCCGTCGACGGCCTGAGCTTCAGCCTCGAGCGCGGCAAGACGCTGGGCATCGTGGGCGAGTCCGGCTCGGGCAAGTCCGTGACCAGCCTCGGCATCCTCGGCCTGCACAAGGGCGGCCGGGCCAAGATCTCCGGCGAGATCTGGCTGGACGGCGAGGAACTCGTCTCGGCCACCCCCGAGCACGTGCGCGGCCTGCGTGGCAAGAAGATGGCGATGATCTTCCAGGATCCGCTGTCGGCCATGCACCCGTACTACACGGTCGGCGACCAGATCATCGAGGCGTACCGCATCCACCACGACGTCACCAAGGCGGTGGCCCGCAAGCACGCCATCGACATGCTCGGCCGCGTCGGCATCCCGACGCCCGGCAAGCGCGTCGACGACTACCCGCACCACTTCTCCGGCGGCATGCGCCAGCGCGCCATGATCGCCATGGCCTTGTCGTGCGACCCCGAACTGCTCATCGCCGACGAGCCGACCACCGCGCTCGACGTGACCGTGCAGGCCCAGATCCTCGACCTCATGCGCGACCTTCAGCGGGAGTTCAACTCCGCGCTGATCATCATCACCCACGACCTGGGCGTCGTCGCCGAACTGTCCGACGACATCCTGGTGATGTACGGCGGCAAATGCATCGAGTACGGCACCGCCGAGGACATCTTCTACCGTCCCGAGCACCCCTACACGTGGGGTTTGCTGGGATCGATGCCGCGGCTGGACCGCGAGCCCACCGAACGGCTGCTGCCGATCAAGGGCTCGCCTCCTTCGCTCATCAACGTGCCCGGCGGCTGCGCCTTCAACCCGCGCTGCCCCTACGCCGACCGCACGGACGGCAAGTCCACCACCGAGGTCCCGGCCCTGCTGGAGACCGAGGGCGGACACATGGTGCGCTGCCACATGAGCAAGACCGAGCGGCGGACGCTGTGGGAGAATGAGATCAAGCCAGTGCTGGAGACCCAGTGAGCGAGCGTAGCGAGCGAACCAACGAACACGCGTTCACTGACGAGGCCGGAGGCTTTGTCAGTGAAAACGAGCCCCTGCTGTCCGTGCAGGACATGCAGAAGCACTTCCCCGTGACCAAGGGCCTGTTCAAGCGCCAGGTCGGCGCGGTCAAGGCCGTCGACGGCATCTCCTTCGACGTCTTCAAGGGTGAGACGCTGGGCCTGGTCGGCGAGTCCGGCTGCGGCAAGTCCACCACCGGCCGCCTGGTCACCCGCCTCATCGAGCCCACCGGCGGCAAGGTCGTCTTCGAGGGCGAGGACATCACCCACATGCCGCAGGGCAGGCTCCGCCCGCTGCGCCGCGACATGCAGATGATCTTCCAGGACCCGTACTCGTCGCTGAACCCCCGGCACACGGTCGGCGCCATCGTCGGCGCCCCGTTCCGCATCCAGGGCATCAAGACCGACGGCGGCATCAAGAAGGCCGTCCAGGAGATCCTCGAACTCGTGGGCCTCAACCCGGAGCACTACAATCGCTACCCGCACGAGTTCTCCGGCGGCCAGCGCCAGCGCATCGGCATCGCCCGCACGCTCGCCCTGAAGCCCAAGCTGATCATCGCCGACGAGCCCGTCTCCGCCCTGGACGTCTCCATCCAGGCCCAGGTCGTCAACCTCCTGGAGGACCTGCAGAACGAGCTCGACCTCACCTACGTGGTCATCGCCCACGACCTGTCGGTGGTGCGCCACATCAGCGACCGGGTCGCGGTCATGTACCTCGGCAAGATCGTCGAGATCGCCGACCGCAAGCGCCTGTACAGCGCGCCCATGCACCCCTACACCAACGCGCTGATGTCGGCCGTGCCCGTGCCCGACCCGAAGGCGCGCAGGGACCGCGAGCGCATCCGGCTGGCCGGCGACGTCCCCAGCCCGCTGAACCCGCCGCCCGCCTGCCGCTTCCACACCCGCTGCTGGAAGGCGCAGGAGATCTGCAAGACGGTGGAGCCGCCGCTGGAGGAGATGGCCGGCGGTCACAAGGTCGCCTGCCACTTCCCCGAGAACGCCCCCGCCGCGGCCCTCACCGGCGAGGCCGCCGCGTCATAGCGGGACCTCTCCTGGAGAGTGTGTACGGCGAGGCCAGGTGGGCGCCTCCCGCCGCCGTGCGTCGCGCCCGGTCATCGGGCGCTTCTCACGCCGGACGTGGCGCCCGCCGCCACGACGCGCGGTCACCGGCCGCCGTGGCCCGCCGTACCCCCCACTCACGAGAGCGGGAGCCGGAGGGCGGGTCAGGACAGGGCGCCCGGGGTGATGAGGCCGGTTTCGTAGGCCAGGACCACGGCCTGGACGCGGTCGCGGAGGCCGAGCTTCGTCAGCACGTTGCCCACGTGGGTCTTGACCGTGGTCTCGCTCACCACCAGCTTGGCGGCGATCTCCGCGTTGGACATGCCCTTGGCGATCAGCCGGAGCACCTCCAGCTCCCGCTCGGTCAGCCGGTCGAGCCGGGCGGGGGTGCTCTCCTGCTGGGCGGAGGGCAGCTTGGTGGCGAAGCGGTCCAGCAGGCGGCGGGTCACGCTGGGCGCCACGATCGCATCGCCCGCCGCCACCACGCGGATCGCCTGCACGAGCTCGTCCGGTGGCACGTCCTTCAGCAGGAAGCCGGAGGCGCCGGCCCGCAGCGCCTCCACGATGTACTCGTCGAGGTCGAACGTCGTCAGCACCAGCACCTTCGGCACGTGCGCCCCGGACGCCGCCTCGCGGACGATGCGCCGGGTGGCCTCGATGCCGTCGACGCCGGGCATGCGGATGTCCATCAGCACCACGTCGGGCAGCAGCGCCCTGGTCTGCTCCTGCGCGTCCTTGCCGTCTCCGGCCTGGCCCACGACCGTGATGTCGGGCTCGGCCTCGAGAATCAGGCGGAAACCGGTGCGCAGCAGCGGCTGGTCGTCCACCAGCAGCACTCTGATCGTCATCTTCCGTCCTTCAGCGGGAACCTTGCCCGCACCTCGAAGCCACCCCCCGGCCGCGGACCGATGCTCAGAATTCCACCATAAAGCGCCACCCGCTCGCGAATTCCCACCAAACCATGCCCTGCCCGCGCGGACACCCCCGCCGCGCCGCGGCCGTCGTCCTCCACCCGCACGTCCAGCTCGCGCGGCTCGTGCCGTACGGTCACCACGGCCTCCGCTCCGGGCCCGGCGTGGCGCAGGCTGTTGGTCAGCCCTTCCTGAACCAGCCGGTAGGCGGCCAGGTCGATCCCGGCCGGGACGGAGATCGCGTCCCCTTCGACGGTCAGGCGCGTGATCAGCCCCGCCTCCCGCATCTGCTCCACCAGCGCCGGCAGCGCCGACATGCCCGGCTGCGGGCCCAGCTCCGCCGGTGACCCGGCGCGCAGCACGCCCACGATGTCGCGCATCTCGGCCATCGCCTTGCGCCCGATGTGCTCGATGGCCGACAGCGCCTCCTCGGCCAGCTCCGGGTCGGCGGTCAGCACCTTGCGCGCCGCCGCGGCCTGCACGGTCATCACGCTGACGTGGTGGGCGATCACGTCGTGCAGTTCCCGCGCGATCCGCGAGCGCTCCTCGGCCCGCGCCGCCCGCGTGTCGGCCTCCCTGGCCCGCTCCAGCCGCGCCGCCCGGTCCTTGAGCTCCTCGAAGTAGGCCCGGCGCAGCCGGATGGCCCGCCCGACGCCCCACGCGCCCGACAGCAGGATGACCACGACCAGGTGATCGGCCCAGGTGAAGGAGGTGAACGAGCTGAACATCGCCCCCGTCGCGTAGGCGAGCAGCGTGAACAGCAGCGCGCCCAGCGCGACCGCCAGCCCGCGGCGCGCGGCCACCGAGTAGATCAGCACCAGCCCGGCGACGCTGGTCAGCCCCACGGAGTACCCGAGGGTGTTGATCAGGGTGTCGGGCACCGCGCTGGCCACCAGCGCGCCCATCGGCCAGCGCCGCCGCACCGCCACCGGCGCCGCCGTCAGCACCACCAGGACGCCGCCCAGCAGGTCGGGTGAGCGTACTCCGTCGGTGGGCTGGCCCTGCTGGGCCAGCCACGCGGCCGCGTCGTAGAAGACGAACAGCGCGAGCGAGCCCGCGGCCAGCACCACGGCCAGGGCCGTGTCCCGGAACAGGGCTCGATCGTTACGCACGAATTCACTGTAGGACCAGCTCAGGCCGCGGATCCTCCTCCCGAGGGAGGAATCACAACGGTCCTGGCGGCGTATGCGCCCACCCGCTACAGCTCGTCGGTGGCCGAACGGCGGGTGCGGCGCGTGGTGTCGCCGGGCCGGCGGTCGGGCAGCGGCGGGGGAGCGCCGCCGAACTCCGGGCACAGCGCCTGATAGTCGCACCAGTCACACAGCCGCGAGCGCCGGTGGCGCCACTCGCCGCTCTCCAGGGCGCGCTCGATGGCCGTCCACAGCGCCTCGACCTTCCGCTCGGTGGCCCGCAGATCCGCCTCGTCGGGGGCGTAGCGCAGCACCTCGCCCTCGCCGCCCAGATACACCAGCTGCAGCAGGCGGGGCACCGACCCGCGCAGCCGCCACAGCACCAGCGCGTAGAACTTCATCTGGAACAACGCCTTGGCCTCGAAGTCGGGCCCCGGCGCGGCGCCGGTCTTGTAGTCGACCACGCGCACCTCGCCGGTCGGCGCCACGTCCAGCCGGTCGACGTAGCCGCGCAGCATCAGGCCGCTGTCGAGGACCGCCTCCACGTACAGCTCCCGCTCGGCGGGCTCCAGCCGGGTCGGGTCCTCCAGGGTGAAATACCGCTCCAGCATGCCCCGCGCCTGCTCCAGCCAGGCCCGCTGCTCGGCCTCGTCGGCGAACATCTCGGCGTAGGCGGGCTCATCGGCCAGCAGCCGCTCCCACTGCGGCGCCAGCAGCTCCAGCGCCGCCCGCACCGACCTGCGCGGCGCAGGCAGGTCGTAGAGCCGCTCCAGCACCGCGTGCACCACCGTGCCGCGCACCGCCGCCGGGGACGGCTTCTCCGGCAACTGGTCGATCACGCGGAAGCGGTACAGCAGCGGGCACGTCATGAAGTCGCCCGCCCGGGAAGGGGAGAGGGCTCCGATGATCACGGGTTCGGTCAACGTCATGCACCGCACTGTAGGTCAAGACCCCGACAGAAAGGGGGCCGCGAAACCAGGATCTGCCCATCCGCCGCGTAGCATCAAGGCAGCAACAGCACGATCTCAGAAGGAGTCCAGTGAGCGACCAGCGGCCGCGGCAGGAGTTCTCGGGTCTTCGCATGGGAAGCCCGTTCGGCATCCCCGTGTACGTGTCGTGGACCTGGCTCATCATCGCGGGCTTCATCACGATCACCTTCAAGGACGTCTTCCAGCTGGAGTCCATGAGCGACCTCGAGGGGTACGGCGTGGCCTTCGCCTTCGCCGTCCTGCTCTACCTGTCGGTGCTGTTGCACGAGCTGGCCCACAGCGTCCTGGCCAAGTGGTACGGCCTGCCGGTCCGCCGGATCACGCTCTACCTGCTCGGCGGCGTCTCCGAGATCGAGCAGGAGCCGCCCACGCCGGGCAAGGAGTTCATGATCGCCGCGGCGGGGCCGGCCCTGTCGCTGGGCCTGGCCGGGATCGGGATCGTGGCCGACGTGTTCGTGGTCCACGGCGCGGGCATCCCGCAGGTCCTCATCCAGCAGCTGTGGTGGTCCAACCTGATCGTCGGCATCTTCAACCTGCTGCCCGGCCTGCCGCTGGACGGCGGGCGCATGCTGCGCGCGGGCGTGTGGAAGCTGACCGCCAGCTCCGGCCGTGGCACCCTCGCCGCCGGCTGGACCGGGCGCGGCCTGGCCGTCGTGCTGATCCTGGTGCCGCTGCTGATGTCGCTGCTGAGCGGCCGGGAGATCGTGCCGGTCCAGCTCGTCTGGTCGGTGGTGCTGGCCTCGTTCATCTGGATGGGCGCCAGCCAGGCGCTCAACGTCGCCCGCATCCGCGCCCGCATCCCGCAGGTCAACGCCCGCCAGCTGGCCCGCAGGGCGATCCCGGTGACCGCGTCCACGCCGTTGTCGGAGGCGCTGCGCCAGGCGGGCGAGGCACGGGCCGGGGCGATGGTCGTCGTCGACCACGAGAGCCGCCCGGTGGCCATCGTCCACGAGGCCTCGGTCCAGGCGACGCCCGAGCACCGCCGCCCCTGGGTGGAGGTGGGCACCCTGGCCAAGACGCTCGAGCCCGCCATGGTGCTGGCCGCCGATCTTGCCGGAGAGCCGCTCATCGACGCCATGCGCGAGTCGCCGGCCGCCGAGTATCTGCTGGTGGAGCGGGGTGGCGAGATCTACGGCGTGCTCGCCACGGCGGACGTCAACCGGGTCTTCTCGGGGGTCTGACGGTTTCCCCCTGCTGCCCTGGCCGATAGGGTGCCTTTTGGACAGGCTTGCACCAGTGCGGGGTTTGCCGCGGTCCGGGGGTTTCACCGAATCGAGACCTTGGCCCCGCGGCCGACTGGGTATGCGTAAGGCTGGCGGCCAGCACGATTGATGCGGGTGCCGCACAACCGCCGGCTTCCGGGGAGGAGAGGTTCAGTGACGGACCAGGGCTTCGGAGTGGTGCGTCCGCTTCCTGGCAACGGGCTGGTCGCCTACGTGGGCGGGCTGCTGCTGGCATGCGACGACGCGTCTGAGGCGGCCGCCACCGACCTGATCGAGGCACTGCGCGAGACCGCGGCGACCGGCGGCGACGGCAGGGCCCTGGCCCGCCGCGCGGCCCAGGCGCTGGCCCGCTCCATGACCGGCGACCCCGCCACCTGCGCCGTGGCCGGACCGGTGAGCGGCGGCGTCGCCGTACTCGTCAGCGGAGCCGCCTCCGCCACGGTCGTCACCGCGGAGGGTGAGACGCGGCTGTCCGGAACCGACTCCCTGACCTGGGCCGACCGCCTGATCACCGGCCAGGTGCAGCGGGTCGAGCTCAGCCTGCCCGGCGCCGGGCGCCCCCATCCCGCCGTGGGGTTCGACGGCGGGATCGTCGGTGGCGCCGGTCTCATCGCCGACATGGTCGACGCCCCCGGCCCGCGGGCCGGGTCCAGGTCGCGGACGGATGCCGGCGCCCTCGACGCGCGGCCGCTGACCGAGGAACTGCCCAACACGGCGCTGCACTTCGAGCCCGACCTGATGCCGCAGCCGCCGTCGGGACCCCAGCCTCAGCCACAGGGGCAGTCCCAGCCGCAGGTGCAGCCCGCGCCCGTGCAGATGGCGCCCTACCCGATGCCCAGCCCGGAACCGCCGCGGGCCGAGAGCCCGTCCTCCGGCCCGCAGGCGCCGCCCGAGCCGCCGCAGTACGAACCGCCGCACTTCGACCCTCCGGCCTACGAACCGCCCTTCGAGCCGCAGCAGTCGGGCGGCTTCGACCAGCAGCCGGGCGGGTTCGAGCAGGGTCCGCCGCCGGGCTTCGACCAGGGTCCCCAGCCGGGGTTCGAGCAGGGACCTCAGCCGGGGTTCGAGCAGGGCCCGCCGCCCGGCTTCGACCAAGGTCCCCAGCAGGGCTTCGACCAGGGCCCGCCGCCCGGCTTCGAGCAGGGACCTCAGCCGGGGTTCGAGCAGGGCCCGCCGCCCGGCTTCGACCAGGGGCCGCCGCCCGGCCAGCAGCCGCCGGTCCAGGACCCGTGGGGCCCGCCGCCCGGGGTGCCGGCCGGCGCCATGACCCCGCCGGACGCCGCCGCGCCCAACGGCGCCGCCTCCGAAGGCGACCAGCGGCCCATGGTCTACGGCGTGGACTGCAAGAACGACCACTTCAACGACCCGCGCGTGCCGTACTGCGCGGTGTGCGGGATCGCGCTCGTCCAGCGCACCCTCGTCCCCTACAAGGGCCCGCGCCCCTCGCTCGGCGTCCTGATCCTGGACGACGGCATGGCGCTGCCCCTGGAGTCGGACTACCTGCTCGGCCGCGACCCCGAGCGCGCCCCCGAGGTGGCCGGCGGCACGGCCCGCCCCGCCAAGGTGACCAGCCCCGACGGCTCCGTCTCCCGCCGCCACCTGCGCGTCGCGCTGGACGGCTGGGACGTCAACCTCGTGGATCTCGGCTCCGTCAACGGCACTCAGATCCAGCCTCCGGGCGACCCCAACTTCTACGACATCCCGCCGAACGAGCCCGTCACCATCACGCCGGGCACCACCGTGCGCGTCGGCGTCTCCCGCACGATGCGCTTCGAGGCGCACCGGGGATAGGCCGGGGTCAGCGTTCGCGCTTGGCGGGGAGCATCATGGGCAACCCGGTGAGCGGGTCGGGGAACACCGCGCACTCGAGGGCGAAGACCTCGCCCATCAGCTGCGCGGTGACGATCTCCCGGGGGTCGCCGCAGGCCACGACCCGCCCCTCACGCATCACCACCAGGTCGGTGGCGTAGCGGATCGCCTGGTTGATGTCGTGCAGCACGGCGACCATCGTCCGGCCGCCGCGCTGCAGATCGGTGAAGAGCTCCATCAGCTCCACCTGGTGGGCCACGTCCAGATAGGTCGTGGGCTCGTCGAGCAGCATGATCGGGGTCTGCTGGGCCAGCGCCACCGCCACCCACACGCGCTGCTGCTGGCCTCCGGACAGGTCGTTGACGCGCCTGGCCGCCAGGTCGAAGGTGCCGGTGGCGGTCAGCGCCTCGTGCACCGCCCGCTCGTCGGCCTCGGTCCACTGCTGGAAGAGGCCCTGGTGGGGGAAGCGGCCCCGGGCCACGAGGCCGGCGACGGTGATGCCGTCGGGCGCGATCGAGCTCTGGGCCAGCACGCCGATCTCGCGCGCCACCTGCCGGGGGCCGAGCCGGTGCAGGTCGCGCCCGCCGAGCAGGACGCGGCCGGCGCGCGGCGGCAGCAGGCGGCCGAGGCCGCGCAGGAGCGTGGACTTGCCGCAGCCGTTCGGGCCGATGACGACGGTGAACGAGCCGGCGCGGATCGTCAGGTCGAGCTGCTCCACGACCAGGCCGGCGCCGTACCCCAGGGAGAGGCCCTCGGCGGTGAGGGGGGCCGCGCCGGTGGCCGAGGGGCTGTCTGCCGAGCGGGTGATGGTCACAGGCGTCTCGCTTCGCGTACCAGGAGCCAGATCAGGTAGAGGCCGCCCAGGCAGACCGTGACGACGCCCACGGGCAGTTGGACGGGCAGGAACGCCGCCCGGGCGACGGTGTCGCCGAACAGCAGCAGGAGGGCGCCGACCAGGCCGGCGCCGACCGGCGCCCAGCCGCCGCGGCCGGTCAGCCTGGCGGCGATCTGCGGCGCCACCAGCGCGATGAAGCTGATCGGCCCGGCCACGGCCGTGGCCACGGCGACCAGGCCCACACCGGTGGCCGTGAGCACCACCTGGGTACGGCGCACGCGCACGCCGAGCGCGGCGGCCGCCTCCAGCCCCATCTCCAGGGCCCGCACGCGCGAGCCGTACAGGACGGCGGCGGCCGAGAAGACGGCGGTGCCCGCGATCGCGACGGGCAGGGCGTCCGGGGCGACGGAGTTGAGGCTGCCGTTGCCCCACAGCGCGGCGGTCATCGCCACCTGGAGCTCGGTCTTGGCCATGATCCAGGTGTTGAGCGCGCTCAGGATCGCGCTGACCCCGATGCCGACCACGATGAGGCGGAAACCGCGCAGACCGCCCCGGTAGGACAGCGCCAGCACGATCGCGGCCACGACCAGCCCGGAGGCCAGCGCGCCCGCGGAGACGACGGCGGTGGGCGCGTGGAAGACGGCGATGAGCACGATGGCGCCGGTGTAGGAGCCGGTGGTGAAGCCGATGACGTCGGGGCTGCCGAGCGGGTTGCGCGTGAGCGACTGGAAGACGGCGCCGCTCACGGCCAGCCCGAAGCCCAGCACCAGGGCCAGCAGCACCCGGGTGAGCCGCCACTGCTGCACCACGATCGTGTCCATCCGGGAGCCGCCGCCGTGAAAGGTGGCGAACACGTCGGGCAGCGGCACGAAGATGTCGCCGAGGCCGAGGGCGGCCAGCGCGGTGACGACGATGACGGCGGCCAGCGCGCCGTTCACCAGGAAGGCGCGGCGGTCGAGGCGGGCCGACAGCAGCGGGGTGCGGACGGTCCACTCGCGGCGGCCGGTGTTCGGCTTCCGGGGGATCACAGGCCGCTCGCCTCCTTGCGCCGGGCCAGCACGATGAGGAAGGGCGCGCCCACGAACGCGGTGACGATGCCCGCGGGGAGCTCGCCCGGCCAGAGCACCACGCGGCCGGCGGTGTCGGCCACCAGCAGCAGCACCGCGCCCAGCACGGCGCTGAAGGCGGCGATCCAGCGCTGGTCCACGCCGAACAGCCAGCGCACCACGTGGGGGATCATGAGACCGGCGAACCCGATGGGACCGGCCAGCGCCGTCGTCGCGCCGCAGAGCAGGGTCACCGCGACGACCACGCCGGCACGGACCGGGCCGAGCCGTACGCCGAGGGCACGGGCGGGGCCGTCGCCGAGGACGACCGCGTTGAGCGACGGGGCCAGGACGAAGGCCACGGCGAGCCCGACACCGATCAGGGGCAGAATCTGCACGACCATCGCCAGCGTCCGGTCGTTGAGCGCGCCGGTCTCCCAGTGGCGCATCAGGGTGAACGCCTGGGGGCGCAGCATGGTGATGGCGCCGGCCAGGCCCTGCAGCACGGCGCCGAAGGCCAGCCCGACCAGGACGAGCGTGATCGGGCCCGCGGTGCGGGTGCGGCTCATGGAGCCGAGCAGGTAGACCACGGCGGCGGCCGCGGCGGCCCCGGCCAGCGCGGCGGCGATGCGGCCGGGCAGCCCGGACACGCCGAGAAAGGCGACGGCGAGCGCCACGGCGAAACCCGCCCCGGCGTTGACGCCCAGGATCCCGGGGTCGGCCAGCGGATTGCGGGTGAGCGCCTGGATGAGGGCGCCGGCCACCGCGAGGCCGGCGCCTGCGGCCAGGGCCAGGATCGTGCGCGGCACTCGCAGCTCGAGCACCGTCCTGGCCTCCACCGAGTGCGCCTCGCCCGCCAGGGCCGTCAGGACCGTCCCCGGCGAGATGGGCGCCGCCCCGACCATCAGGCTGAGCAGCACCGCCGCCAGCAGGAGCACGACACACCCGAACAGCCAGACCACCGGCGGGACGGCCGCCCGACCCAGCCGCCCGCTCGCCCCGCCGGCCGCCGCGGCCCGCGCGAGCCGTCCGCCCTGGGCGCCGTCCGCGGCCCGCGCGGGCCGTCCGCCCTGGGCGCCGTCCGCGGCTTGACCGGGCCGTTCGTCCTTCGCGATGGGTACGGCCGGCGTCGCGGGGCCGGGCCGCCCGCCGTGCCGGTCAGAGGCCGAGCCGCTCAAGCTCGTCCTCGTAGTCGTCCCGGAGCTCCTCCTCGTCGCGGCCGGTGTCCTCCCAGATCGCGTCAAGCCTTCGCAGAACGTCGGCGGGCAGCGACCGGAAGCGCTCGGCCCACGCCTCCCCGTTGGGCGTCCAATACCCGATGATCTTGTAGTGGCGGCCCGGCAGGCCGCGCTCCTTGCGCAGGTAGCGGCGGACCGCCCGCATCGTGTCCGCCGGCCCGGCCGCCCAGACGTAGCCGCCGTCGAGGGAGCGGCTGACGGGTACGGCGGCGCGGACGGCGTCGGCTAGCGCGCTGGGCCCGTGCCCGTTGCCCGCGTGCAGCCAGGTCACCTCGACGTTCGGCCGCTCGGGCAGGTCCAGGAGCGAGTCGTCGTCCGGGATCTCGGCGATGACCTTCGTGGTGACCGTCTCGGGCACGCCCTCCAGCAGCCGGGCGAGGGCGGGCAGGCCGGTGAGGTCGGCGGCCAGCAGCTGCCAGCGCAGCCCCGCGGGCGGGTCGTACAGGCCGGTGGGGGAGTTGAGGCCGAGGACGTCGCCGGGCCGGGCGCCGAGGGCCCACTGGGCGGCGATTCCGCCCTCGTGCACGACGAAGTCGACGACCACCTCCCCGGGCCGGGCCGCGCGGACGGTGTAGGTGCGCATGGGCGCCTCCGGACGGCCCTCGGGGGTGCGCCAGCGGTCGCCGTCGGCCTCGGGCAGGGAGACGTCGCGCCGGTCGGCGCCGTGCGGGAAGAACACGCGCACGTACTCGTCCCCGACGCCGGTGGTCGGGAAGTCCTCGTCCGGCGCCAGCGTGATCCGGATCATGGTGGCGCTCAGGCGGGTGACGGTCTTCACCTCGGTGCGGAAGATGCGCATGGCCGCGCTCACCCGCCGAGGCGGGGGTTGGCGGTCAGGTCCTTGCGCACCTGTTCCAGGAACGCCTGCTGACCGCTCGGCGAGCCGTAGGCCATCTCCATGTTGTAGGTGAAGATGCGCTTGCCCTTGACGAACGGCAGCGCCCGCCAGGCGGGACTCTGGCCGAGGGTGTCGAGCATGGTCGTGAGTTCCTTCTTGCCCTGCTCGCCGACGCCGACGGAGACCCAGACCGCGTCGATGTCGCGGAGCCTGCCCAGTTGCTCGGGGCTGAAGGTGAGCTTGTCGTCGTCGCTGAGCGGGCTGCGCTTGAGGCCGAGGTCGTCGAACGCCTTGCAGGCGACGCCGGCGTAGCAGGCGATGCTGCCGTTGCCCTCCCAGTAGCCGAACGTGGCCACGGTGAGGCCGGAGTTGCCGGCCTCGGCGATGCCGGTCCTGGCCTCGGCGGCCTGCTTGGTGTAGGCGTCCTTCCAGGCGGTGTACCGGTCGGTGCGGCCGAGGTCGCGGGCGGTGCGCTCGAAGTGGGTCTCCCAGTTCTTGCCGTCGAAGGCGTCGACGGTGTAGGTGGGCGCGATCTGGCCCAGCCGGGGGTGCACCTTGTCGTCGTAGCCGAGGCCGTTGAGGATGAAGTCCGGTTCGGCGCGCAGGACCTGCTCGTAGTTGTACTCGGGGTAGTTGGCGAAGGGTTCGACGTCCTTGAGCGGGGCCGTTGGGAAGTAGTCGGGGAAGGTGGTGAAGCCGCTGTCGCCCCGGATCGGCTGGCTCTTGGCGAGCGGGATGCCGAGGGTCATCAGGATGTCGACGTCGGTGGTGTAGAAGCCCAGGGCGGCTTTCGGCTGTTGCGGCATGGCGACGGGGTGGCCCTGCGGGTCCTTGATCGTGGTGGCCGTCGCGGCCGGGCCGCTGGAGGCCGCCGCGCCGCATCCGGTCAGGAGCAGGGCGAGGACGAGCGCGGTGGCTCCCATCGAGGTGGAAGACATGGGGTCCGATCTCTCATTTCGGGCTGGACGGGCTGGCGCCGCCCAGGGCTGAGAGGGAACTTAGCATAGGCTAACCTAACCTACCGCGTGTCCTTATTGGATCAATGCCCAGGTTAGCCTTGCCTAACCTTGTGTCGATGTGTGCAGGAGTGTCAGGTGAAGTCAGGGCGGGACGTACTCTCGCATGCCATCAGAAGCCAGCGCGGCAGGCTGATCGGAGGATCGGTCCTCGGCGCCGGGCACCAGGCCGGTGAAGCCCTGGTGCCCGTGCTCGTCGGCCTGGCCGTCGACCAGGCCGTCGCCGAGGCCGGCTGGGGCCGGTTGCTGATGTGGCTGGCCGTACTGGCCGTCGTCTACGTCGGACTGTCGTTCAGCTACCGCTTCGGCGCCCGCGCCGGAGAGCACGCCGCGGTGGAGGCCGCCCACGACATCCGCGCCCAGGTGGTCGCCCGCGTCCTGCACCCGGGCGGCGGCGCCGACGCGGACCGGCTGCCCGGCGAGCTGACCGGCATCGCCACCGAGGACGCGCGGCGCGCCGGCATGGTCGTGCTGGCGGTGCTCACCGGGATCGCCGCCTTCTCCGGCCTGGCCGTGGCCACCGTCGTGCTGCTCAGCACCTCCGTGCCGCTCGGGCTCATCGTCCTGCTCGGCACGCCCGCCCTGCTGTGGCTGGGACACCTGCTCAGCAAGCCGCTGGAACGCCGCAGCGAGGTCGAGCAGGAGCGCGCCGCCCACGCCTCGGGAGTGGCCGCCGACCTGGTCGCCGGGCTGCGGGTGCTCAAAGGCATCGGCGCCGAGTCCGCCGCCGTCGAACGCTACCGGCGCACCAGCCGCACCTCCCTGGCCGCCACCCTGCGCGCCGCCCGCGCCGAGGCCACCCAGAACGGTGTCGTCATCGCGCTGACCACCGCCTTCATCGCACTGCTCGCCCTGGCCGGCGGCAGGTTCGCGCTCGACGGCACGATCACCCTCGGCCAGCTCGTCGCGGCCGTCGGCCTCGCGCTCCACCTCCAGGGCCCCCTGCAGATGCTCGCGTGGGTCAACGCCGAACTCGCCCAGGCCCGCGCCTCCGCCACCCGCCTGGCCGCGCTGCTGTCCGCACCGCCCGTGGTCACGCCCGGCGGGCGCGAGCTGCCCGCCGCGATCGAAGGCGCGGTACGGCTCAGCGGCGTCACCCACGGCCCCCTGCGCGACCTGGACATCGACATCACCCCGGGCGAACTCGTCGGCGTCGCCGCCACCGACCCCGCGGCCGCCGCCGGTCTGCTGCGCTGCCTGGGCCGCCAGATCGACCCGGAGTCGGGCACCGTCGAACTGGACGGCATCCCGCTGCGCGAACTCGACCCCGCCAGGCTCCGCGAAGCCGTCCTGGTGGCCGAGCACGACGCGGTCCTGTTCGAGGGGACGGTCGCCGACAACGCCGGCGACCCCGACGCCCTGGCCGCCGCCGGCGTCGCCGACCTGTCCGCCGGCACCCCGGTCGGCGAACGCGGCGGCTCGCTGTCCGGCGGCCAGCGGCAGCGGGTGGCCCTGGCCAGGGCACTGGCGGCCCGCCGTCCCGTCCTGGTCCTGCACGACCCGACCAGCGCCGTGGACGCCGTCACCGAGGCGCGCATCGCCGCCTCCGTCCGGCGGATGCGCGACGGCCTCACCACCGTCCTGGTGACCACCAGCCCCGCGCTGCTCGCGGCGGCGGACCGGGTCCTGCTCCTGGACGGCGGCCGTGTCACCGACGCCGCCCCCCACGCCGACCTGCTACGCCGCAACCCCGACTACCGCAAGGCGGTGCTGGCATGACGTCCCCTCTGTCTTCCGACGACGACGCGAACCACCCCCGCACCCCGGACGGCGCCGGTGGGAAGGAGCTTCTTCCCACCGCCACGCCCGCCCGCACCCGCGCCGCCGTCTACGAGGTCATGCGACCGCATCGCGCGGTGGCCGCCGCCGGTTTCGCCCTGCTGGTGGTCGCCACCTCCGCAGGGCTCGCGGTCCAGCCGCTGCTCGGCCAGGTCGTGGACCTGGTGGCCGGGCGCGCCCCCGCCGCCGCGCTCACCACGCCGGTCGCGTTGCTGGCGCTGGCCGGACTGGTTCAGGGCGCGCTGACCGCCTGGGGGCTGGTCCTCGTGGCCAGGCTCGGCGAGACCGCCCTGGCCGAACTGCGCGAACGCTTCGTCGAACGAGCCCTGACCCTGCCCCTGGACCAGGTCGAACGCGCCGGCTCCGGAGACCTCACCGCCCGCGTGACCGGCGACGTCGCACGCGTGGCCGAGGCCGTGCGATCGGCGCTGCCCGCGCTGGCCCGCTCGCTGCTGTCGATCGTGCTCACGCTCGTGGCCATGGCGCTGCTGGACTGGCGCTTCATGGTCGCCGCCCTGCTGGCCATCCCGGTGCAGGTGCACACAGGCCGCTGGTACGTCCGCAACGCCGTACCCCTGTATGCCGCCCAGCGGGTCGCGACCGGCGAGCAGCAGCAGCAACTGCTCGACACCATCGTCGGCGCCCCGACCGTGCGGGCGCTGCGCGCCGAGGCCGAGCACGCCGGCCGCGTGGACGCCAGCTCGCGGGCGGCCATGGACCTGACGAAACGCGGCATCCACCTCGTGCTGCGCTTCTACAGCCGCCTGCACATCGCCGAGTACACCGGGCTGGCCGCCGTCCTGGCCGCGGGGGTGCTGCTGGTGCAGAACGGCTCGGTGTCGGTCGGTACGGCTACCGCCGCCGCGTTGTACTTCCTCAACCTGTTCGGCCCGATCAACACGGCACTCGCCCTCCTGGACGACGCCCAGGCGGCGAACGCCAGCCTGTCCCGCCTGATCGGCGTCGCCGACCAGGCGGCCCGGGCCGAAGCCGCCGTCGGGGACGACGGCCGGATCAGCGTCCGCGGGCTCGGTCACGCCTACGAGCCGGGACGTCCGGTCCTGCACGACGTCGACCTCGACATCGCACCCGGCGAACGCGTCGCCCTGGTGGGGCCGAGCGGCGCCGGCAAGACCACGCTGGCCAAGATCGTCGCCGGGGTGCACGAGCCCACGTCCGGCATGGTCCGGACGCCGGGCGGGGTGGCCATGGTGACGCAGGAGGCCCACGTGTTCGCCGGCCCGCTCGCCGACGACCTGCGGCTGGCCCGCCCGGACGCCACCGACGCGGATCTCCGCGCCGCCCTGTCCAGGGTGGGCGCGCTCGGCTGGGCGGAGGCGCTGCCCGGCGGCCTGTCCACGGTCGTCGGCCACGGCGGCCACCGCCTGACCGGCGCCCAGCGCCAGCAGCTCGCCCTGGCCCGGCTGGTCCTGGCCGACCCGGCCGTGGCCGTGCTCGACGAGGCCACCGCCGAAGCCGGCAGCACCGGCGCCGACGCCCTGGAACGCGCCGTGGAACAGGCCATCGACGGCAGAACCGCCCTCATCGTCGCCCACCGCCTCACCCAGGCCGCCACGGCCGACCGGGTCGTCGTCATGGAGAACGGCCGCGTGGTGGAACACGGCCCCCACGACACCCTGCGCGCCGCGGGCGGCCCCTACGCGGGCCACTGGGCCGCCTGGACCAGCCACCACCCACCCAAGGACACCCCGTAGCCGCCGGCCGGCCCGAGGCCGGGCTAGTGGCGGGTCAGGGCTCGGGCGAGTTCGGCGGGAGAGTTGACGCCCAGCTTCCAGTACGCCTGGTTGCGGTGGTTCATCGCCGTGCGGATGGCGATGCCCAGGCGCTCGGCGATCTCGCGGTGGGTGAGGCCGGCGGCGGTCAGCTTGGCCACCTGGAGTTCGCGGTTGGTCAGGTTCGGTGCGGCCAGTCCGCGCAGGGCCGGGGTGTCCACGCCCTGGCAGGCGCCGGCCAGCGACCACGCCTCGGTCGCCGCCGCACGGGCCGCCTTCTCACCCCTGGTACGGCGGAGCAGCGCGGCGGCCTGGGCGGCGGACTCGGCCGCGTGCAGGCGCAGCCCCAAGGTGTCGAAGCCGGAAGCCACCTCCAGCAGGCCGCCCGGGTCGCCGGCGGCCAGGGCGCGGGCGTGGCGGGCCGCCAGCCGTACCCTTGGGCCGTCCACCACCGCGGCCAGCTCCTCCAGGCGGGGCAGGGCCGAGTGCGGCGCCCCGAGGCGTACCACGTCGTGCAGCGCCACCGACTCGAACGCCGCCAGCCCCGCGGCCCGGCTGTCCGCCGCGGCGGCCAGGGCCAGGTCGACGGCGTGTTCGTGCTCGCCCGCGGCGGCGGCGATCCATACCCGGGTCAGGGCCACCCAGCGGGTGAACGCGGTCCAGGTCGCCCGGTTGCGTTCCAGGGCGGCGCGCAGCGTCTCCCGCGCGGCCGGGGCGTCACCGCGTAGCGCCTGAACCGCCGCATACGCCCCCATGCAGCCGCCCACGGTCACCGCCGTCTCGTGGTTGGCCGGGGAGTGCAGGATGAGCAGCGCGGCCCCCAGCTCACCGCGTAGCGTCGCCGCGTGACCCCGTGACAGCGCCAGGCTGCCCTCGCCTCTGGACCAGCCGCGCTGCCCGGCGAGTTCGGCGCGCATGGAGGCGATGGCGGCGTCCATGACGGGGAGCTCGCCGGCGAAATAGCCGCACATGGCCCACGTGGAATGCAGGGGCGAGACCAGCGCCGGGATGCCGTCCCGCCACGCCGCCTCCGCACTCAGAACCTCGCGCACCAGGTCGGCGGCCTCGTGGGCGCGCCCGGCGTAACACAGGGCCAGGGCCCGCGAGCTGAGCACCTGCGCCCGTAGCACCGGCCCCAGCTCCACGGCCCCGGGCCCCGCCGCACGGGACGCCCAAGCCCCGGGTACGGCGGGCCGCGCCGTACCCGGCAGGAGGGACGCGCTGAGGCGGAGGGCGTCGGCGGGGCGGGCGGCGGAGGCGGACAGGGACAGGCGCTGGGTGGCCAGGTGGAGGCGGAGGGCGGGGTCGGTGAGGGCGGGTTCGGTGGTGGCCAGGAGGTCGAGGGCGTCGCCGAGGCGGTCCATGCCCCAGGCGAGGTTGCTGGCCACGGCCTGGGCGAGGCGGGCCCGGCCGGGTTCGTCGGCGGGCGGCGGGACGGCGTCCAGGACGGCGCGGGCCCGGTCGGGCTGCTGGGCGTAGTCGAGGACGGTGGCGAGCTGGACGGCGGCCCCGGCGTCGCCGCCCGCCTCCAGGGCGGCCTCGCCCAGGCGGATGGCGGTGGGGTAGTCGTGGGCGGCCCAGGCCAGGCGGCAGGCGGTCAGGAGGGGTTCGGGGGCGGCGCCGAGGCCGGCGGCCAGGCGCCAGACGGTGACGCGGACCAGGTCCTCGACGCGGCGCAGGCCGGTGGGTTCGAGGGCGGCGACGAGGTCGGCGTGCCTGCGACGGCGGCGGAGTTCTGGGCAGTGCTCGCGGGCGACCTCTCCGTAGAGCGGGTGGCCGAGGCGGGCGACCTCCCTGCGGCGTTCCACGCTCACCTTGATGAGGCCGCGTTCCTCGGCTTCCAGCACCGCCTCCTCCGAGCACAGGGCCGACAGGGTGCGGGCGCCCACGGGCTCGGCGAAGGCGGTGTATTCGAGGACGGCCTTCAGGGACGCCGACAGGGCGCCGATGCGCTCGTGGATGAGGTCGGCCAGGCGCGGCGCGAGGGGCGGGTCGCCGGTCAGCTTCCATACGCCCTGGATCGGGTGGAGCGCTCCAGAGGCGCGGGCGGCGGTGACCACCTCGTGCAGGAACAGCGCGTTGCCCTCGGTGATCTCGCCGAGGCGGCGGGCGGTGGCGTCGTCGGGCGGGCCGCCCAGGGCGGCGGTCAGGACGGCGACCAGGTCGGCGTCGGTGAACGGCACGACGTCCAGGCGGCGCACGTGGCCGTCGCGCCACAGGCCCGTCACCGAGTCGGGGGCTGGTTCGCCGGTGCGCAGGGTGGCGACCAGGCGGGCCAGCCGGCCGCGGACCAGGGAGGCGATCACCTCGGCGGAGTGGCTGTCGAGCAGGTGGGCGTCGTCGACGGCCAGGACGAGGACGCGGCCGCGGGCCTGCTTGAGGAGTTCCTCGCCGGCCCAGCGCAGGGTGTTGACGAGGTGGGGCGGGTGGTCGCGGGGGATGAGGTCGGCCAGGGCGCCGTTGGGGATGGCGGCGGCCGCCTTGGTGGCGGTGACGGGGAGCAGGGTCACCTTCGCGGGGCGGAAGGCGTCGAGCGTCTTCGCGGCGAGCCGGCTCTTGCCGACTCCGGCCGGCCCGGCGATGAGCACGCCCTGGGCGGTCGGGTCGCGCGCCAGGCGTGCCAGGTGCTCCAGCTCCTGCCTGCGCCCGGCGAAGGGCCAGGTCTTCATACTGGGAGATTACGCCCTTGATACGCTTTATGTGATCGAATATCTTGCGTTCTGTGGCGCGGTGGGGGGCGAAATTCGACGTCGATTGCCCGGGTTGCGGCCGGCAGACGCTGGCCCGTGAAGCGGACGCCCCTCACCGGGTTTTCCTGCCGGCCGAATTACGGCCGTTCGCGCTGGCCGCCTGCCAGAGCTGCGGGCAGGCGATGTTGCTGCTGTCCGGCGAGGAGGAACCGGACGCCGACCCCGACGACCTGCCCGCCCGCCCCGCGGAGGTGCTCTGGCCGGCGCCGGGACGGGAGATCGGCGAGCAGGTCCCGGACGTCGTGCGCACCGAACTGACCCAGGCCAGAACGGGCCTGCGCGCGGGCTCGCCGGCCGCGGCCGTCCTGCACGTGCGCCGCCTGCTGGAGGCCGTCTGCGCCGACCACGGCGTCACCGGCCGCACCCTCTTCCACGCCCTGCACGAGCTGCGGGCACGCGGGCTGATCGACGGCCGGCTGCTCGGCTGGGCCGAGGAACTGCGCGAACTCGGCAACGAGGCCGCCCACCTGGGCGCCGCCGCCCTCACCCGCCGCGAGGCCGCCGACGCGGTGGAACTCGCCGAAGCACTCATCGACTACTTATATGTCTTTTCGCCGAAATATCAGCATTTTCAGGTACGGCGGGCCAGGGCGGCCCCGAATACCCGGAAAAGCCGCGCAGTACGCGTCGAGACCCCGGCCATGCGCATTCTTCGCAAAACCCGGACCCCATTCGTCGTTCACCCCTATCCGCACGATCCCGCCCACACCAAGTCCCGGGCCGCCGTCGCACGGGCCCTCGGCGTGCCGCCGCCGCGCATGCTGAAGGCCGTCCTGCTCTACCTGGGCCACCACGCCGTCCTGGCCATCGCCCCCATCGAGGGCCGGATCGACGAACACGCCCTGGCCGCCGCGTTCGGCGCCGCCGCCGCCCGGGTCGCCGAACGCGCCGACGTGGCCAGGATCGGCGAGGCCATCGCCGCCGACGTCCTCAGCCCGGTGGCTCTGCCGTACCTGCCGTCGGTGCTGGACGCGGGGGCGGCCGGGCAGGACAGCGTCTTCATCCCCAGCGGCCGGCACGGGCTCGAGCTGGAACTCGCGCCGGGCGACCTGATCCGCGTCACTGCCGCCAGAACCGCCCAGATCATGAAATGACCGCCCCGATCCAGGCCCCGGCCCCAATCCCGAGTCCGAGGTGAGACGCACGTGCCCGACATCACGCTGGAGGCCGAGGCCGACCTGCTGCACTCCCTGGAGGAGTGGCTGCGCGACGTGGACGCGCTGCGCGGCAGGGTCCGCCTGCTGACGCCGCCGCCCGCCCCCGGCCGGATGGGCGCGCCGCCCGAGCTCAGGGTCGCGGTCGAGACCGGCGCCCAGGCCACGGCGCTGAGCCGGACCGTCGAGCTGTGGCTGCGGGTGCGCGGCGCGGGTGTCACGCTCAAGCTGCGGGTCGGCCGGCGCGTCACCGAGCTCGACCTGCGCGGCGAGGTGGACGTGGACCGGCTCGCCCGCCAGGTGGACGCCGTCCTGCGCGAGGCGCTGCACGCCGCCGGGCAATGACGTCAGGCTCCGGCGGGGGTGCGGAAGGTCTGCACGCCGCGCAGGAGGCGGACGGCCGCCTCCATGCCGCTGGCCGCCTCCAGGGCGCGGCCGGCGGCGGTGGCGAAGCGGCCGAGCAGGTGGGCGTCGGTGTCGTCGAAGTCCCGCCCGGCCGCCCACAGGAAGGCGTGCTCCCGGGTGGCCAGCGGGACCGGGACGGCCAGGAAGCCGGGTTCGCCCACCGCATGGTCGCGGGGCAGGACGACGGGCCGGGCGTAGGCGGCCAGTTCCTTCAGGACCCCGGACTCGGCCAGCCAGGCGCGGACCCGCAGCGGGTCGCCGCGCGGGGCGTGCAGGGCGACCGAGCGGGCGAGTTCCCGCAGCGGGTCCACCTGGACGAACCCGGCGTAGCCCACGCCGGTCACGGCGGCGGCCGACCAGGTCAGGAGGTCGGTGAGCGCTTCCGCGTCCACGCGGGAGAATGCCTGGATGAGCTCGTCCACAACAGCGTCGGTGCGGCTTGGTCTCATGAGGTTCCCCATGGCCGGGCGGTGCCTGGTGGGTCGGTGATTCCGACTAATACCCCCCAAAACCGCCCTTGGCCATACCTTCACAAGAAATCAGGATTTTTCCCCCAACTTCGGATGCAGGAGCTCCCACGTGACGTCGTCGGCCCAGCCGCCGTCCACGCTGGGGATGATCTGGCGATGCACCGACTCCCTGGCGAACCCGGCACGTTCCAGCACCCGGTGGGAGGGCGCGTTGTCCACGTTCGTGCCCGCCGTCAGCCGGCGCAGCGGCGTGGCCGAGAAGGCCCAGTCCACCAGCAGCGCCAGCGCCCGGCTCATGAAGCCCCTGCCGTGGAAGGACGGCATCAGCGCGTAGCCGACCATCGCCTGGTGCAGCACCTGCGTCACGTTCACCAGCTGCACGTGCCCGGCGAACGCCCCGGTGGCCGCATCGGTGATCGCCAGCTCCACCCGCTGCCCCGACATCCACCAGAAGCCGGTGTAGCGGCACCGCCGTACGTGCTCGGCCAGCGGCGACGGCGGCATCAGCGAATAGCGCCGCACGACCGGCTCCTCCAGCATGGCCATGAACGGCTGGGCGTGCTCCTCGGCCATCGGCGCCAGCCGTACCACGCCGTCGGTCAGGTGCCCGTCCCGGAAGAAGGGGAAGTACGGCCCGGCCGTCTCCACCGCCTCGCCCGGAAGCCGGCCGAACGTCACCAGGTCCGAGCGGCGGCCGTCGCGCAGCGCCTTGGCCTCGCGCCGGACGCCCTCCTGGCGGAACCCGGCCTTGTAGGCGACACGCAGGCTGCCGAGGTTCTCCACCTCGGCCTCCAGCTCCACGCGGCGGGCCCCGTGGTCGAGCGCCCAGTCGGCCACCGCCCTGGCCGCCGTGCCGGCCACGCCGGCGCCCCGCGCGGCGGGCGCCACCCAGTAGCCCATCGAGACCGTGCCCCAGCGGTCCGGCGGCGTCAGGCCGATCGCGCCGACGTGCCGGCCGTCCCGGGTGACGGTGAACTCGGCGCCGCCCTCGTCCCACCGCCGGGCCGCCAGCGCGAGGTACCCCTGGGCGTCGGCCGTCGTGTAGGGGCTGGGCAGGAGCGGCATGAACCGGGCCATCACCGGGTCGTTGGACGCCTCGACGATCGCCCCGAGATCGCCGTGGGAGGGGGGCCGGAGCAACAGCGGACCGGCGGAGAGCACATCGCGCGGGAACATCCCCCCTTCATATCGCGCGTCTGGGCCAGTCGAAATCCCTATAACCTTGCCGCCATGGGTTTCCGCAGGCATGGGCCTTTCCAGGCGGGGGATCAGGTGCAGCTCACCGACCCCAAGAACAAGCGCCACACGATCACGCTCAAAGAGGACGGCGTCTTCCACACCCACAAGGGCGCCATCCCGCACAGCGATCTGATCGGGCAGCCCGAGGGCTCCGTGGTGCGTTCGTCCGGCGGCACCCAGTACCTCGCCTTCCGGCACCTGCTGCAGGACTACACCCTGGCCATGCCGCGCGGCGCCGCCGTCATCTACCCCAAGGACGCCTCGATGATCGTCGGCATGGCCGACGTCTTCCCCGGCGCCCGGGTCATCGAGGCCGGGGTGGGCTCCGGCGCGCTGACCTGCTTCCTGCTGCGCGCGGTCGGCCCCGAGGGGCACGTGACCTCCTACGAGCGCCGCCAGGAGTTCGCCGACGTGGCCCGCAAGAACGTGGAGAAGTTCTACGGCGGCGCCATGGACAGCTGGCGCCTGGTCGTGGGCGACCTCAACGAGTCGATCGACGAGATCGACGTCGACCGGGTCATCCTCGACATGCTGGCCCCCTGGGAGTGCGTGGACGCCGCCGCCAAGGCGCTCACCCCGGGTGGGGTCATCTGCTGTTACGTCGCGACGACGACCCAGATGTCCAAGACGGTGGAGACGATTCGGGATCACGGGAGTTTCACCGAGCCCCATGCGTGGGAGACCCTCCTTCGCGACTGGCATGTCGAGGGCCTGGCCGTACGACCTGATCATCGGATGATCGGCCACACGGGTTTCCTCGTCACCGCCCGCCGCATGGCCGACGGCGTCACCCCGCCGCCGCGCCGCAGACGACCGAAGGGGACGACCGAAGAACTATGACAATTTGGCCACGAGGGTGCGTTGGTGCGTGACACGGGAACAAGCAGCCGTGTTCATATGCTGGCAGGATTAAACGCACCATTGGGGATTATTCACCGAATACTGAATGTCACTCTACGAACACTGCCCGGCCAGGTTACGGAGGGGCCCGAGATAGGTAAGGTCCTTAGTAGTCGCCCTCGACTGGGAAGGAGGTGACGGGGCGTGGCAGCTCGCGATGATGCTGAGGCTCGAGCCGCGCAGCGCGAACGGGAGGTCGCTGATCTCACAACACAGGTCTCCTTCCTCCAAGAGGAGATCACCGCGCTGAGGCGGAAGCTGGCCGAGTCACCCCGTCAGGCCAGGGTCCTCGAAGAGCGTCTCCATGAGGCACAGGCGAATCTGGCGGCCGTGACCGGCCAGAACGAGCGCCTGGTGGCAACCCTCAAGGAGGCCAGGGACCAGATCGTCGCCCTCAAGGAAGAGGTGGACCGGCTGGCGCAACCGCCATCCGGCTTCGGCACCTTCCTGGAGGCCAGAGAAGACGGCACGATCGAGGTGTTCACCGGCGGACGCAAGCTCCGGGTGAACGTCAGCCCCGCCGTCGACGTGGACTCGCTGCGGCGTGGCCAGGAGGTCATGCTCAACGAGGCGCTCAACGTGGTCGAAGCACTCGGCTACGAAGAGGTCGGCGAGATCGTGATGCTCAAGGAACTACTCGACAACGGCAAGCGCGCCCTGGTCATCTCGCACGCCGACGAGGAACGCGTCGTGCGCCTGGCCGAGTCGCTGGTCGGCCAGCCCATCAGGGCCGGCGACTCGCTGCTGCTCGAGCCGCGCTCCGGCTACGTCTACGAGCGCATTCCCAAGTCCGAAGTCGAAGAGCTGGTGCTGGAGGAGGTGCCCGACATCTCCTACCACGAGATCGGCGGCCTCTCCCGGCAGATCGAGCAGATCAGGGACGCCATCGAGCTGCCCTACCTGCACGCCGACCTCTTCCGCGAGCACAAACTCCGCCCCCCGAAGGGCGTGCTGCTGTACGGCCCGCCCGGCTGCGGCAAGACGCTCATCGCCAAAGCGGTCGCCAACTCGCTGGCCAAGCAGGTCGCCGAGAAGACCGGCCAGGAGGGCAAGAGCTTCTTCCTCAACATCAAGGGCCCCGAGCTGCTCAACAAGTACGTCGGCGAGACCGAGCGGCACATCCGCCTGGTCTTCCAGCGGGCCCGTGAGAAGGCCTCCGAGGGCACCCCGGTGATCGTGTTCTTCGACGAGATGGACTCGATCTTCCGCACCCGCGGCTCGGGCGTCTCCTCCGACGTCGAGAACACCATCGTGCCCCAGCTGCTGTCGGAGATCGACGGCGTCGAGGGCCTGGAGAACGTCATCGTCATCGGCGCCTCCAACCGCGAGGACATGATCGACCCGGCGATCCTGCGGCCCGGCCGCCTGGACGTCAAGATCAAGATCGAGCGGCCGGACGCCGAGGCGGCGAAGGACATCTTCTCCAAGTACCTCGTCACCGACCTGCCCCTGCACGGCGAGGACCTCTCCGAGCACGGCGACTCGCGCGAGTCCACCATCGCGGGCATGATCCAGAGCGTCGTGGAGCGCATGTACACCGAGAGCGAGGAGAACCGCTTCCTCGAGGTGACCTACGCCAACGGCGACAAGGAGGTCCTGTACTTCAAGGACTTCAACTCCGGCGCGATGATCCAGAACATCGTCGACCGGGGCAAGAAGATGGCCATCAAGCAGTTCCTCGAGACCGGCCAGAAGGGCCTGCGCGTGCAGCACCTGCTGACCGCGTGCGTGGATGAGTTCTCCGAGAACGAGGACCTGCCCAACACCACCAACCCGGACGACTGGGCCCGCATCTCCGGAAAGAAGGGCGAGCGGATCGTGTACATCCGCACCCTGGTCTCCGGCAAGCAGGGCTCCGAGGCCGGCCGGTCCATCGACACCGTCGCCAACACCGGACAGTACCTGTAGATCCGTCCTCAAGGACCGCGCGGGCATCCGCCCCGCGCGGTCCTTGTCCGTCCCCGGGTCCTGCCCGGGTTCTGTCCGGGGTTCTGTCCGGGGTTCTGTCCGGGTTCGTACGGCGCGGCCCAGGTCACGCCACCCGCCGCACGGGGCTGGGGACACTCCAGGGAGACGGCCGTCCACCGGGGCGTGGCGGGCCGCCGACACGAGCGCGCCCCTGCCCGGCCGAGGGCTTTCCGGGCGGCCCTTTATTCCAGGACCGGCCCGTGAAGCCCTTGGCGATCACGGACCGTGAACCCCTAGCGCAGCGCCGGATCCAGCGAATTGAGCAGCTGGTTGGCGGCGGTGCGCAGGTAGGCGATGAACGAGCGCGCCGCCGGGTTCGGGTTCGTGGGCCGCCGGGCCACGCCGATGCGCCGGAACAGCCGCGGGTTGGCCAGCCGGCAGACCTGGACCCCGGTGACGCCCTGCAGCCCCAGGCTCGGCACCAGCGCCACCCCCAGACCCGCCCGCACCAGTCCGATCGTCACCTCGTAATGGTCGGACCGGCAGCGCACCTGCGGCGTGAACCCCTCCAGCGCGCTGGCCCGCTCCAGCGTCGAAACCGGGTGCTCGGCGCCGAACGTCGTGATCCAGTGCTCGCCGGCCAGGTCGGCCAGCCGTACCCGGGGGCGCAGCGCGGCCTGATGGCCGGCGGGCACCACGAGCAGCTGCGGCTCGTCGAACAGGTGCAGCACCTCCACCCCGTCCGGGCACTTCCACGGATCCAGCGCGTGCTCGAAGACGACCAGCACGTCTAGCGCGCCCCGCTCCAGGTCCGGCAGCAGCTCGTACGGCTGGCCCTCCACCAGGTCCAGCGCCACGCTCGGGTAGCGGGCGGCGAAGCGCGACAGCGCCAGCGGCAGCAGCCGGTAGCCGGCCGAGGCGAAGAAGCCGATGCGCAGTTGCCCGGCGTCCACCCGCGCCTGCGCCAGCAGGTCCTTCTCGGCGGCCTCCAGGATGTCGACGACCTCCTGCGCCCGCAGCGCCAGCCGCCGGCCCGCCTCGGTCAGGCGCAGGCTCTGCGCGTTGCGCTCGACCAGGCCGACGCCCGCCTCCTCCTCCAGCCGGGCGAGCTGGTGGGAGACGGCCGACGGCGAGACCTTCAGGGTGCGCGCGGCGCCGGCGATGCTGCCGCTGCGGAAGACCTCCAGCAGGACGCGCAGACGCTGGCTGCTCAGCACACGAACTCCCTCAAGGGCATGGACTCACCCTAAACACCGCAGGTCAACCGGCCACCAGCAGCCCCGCCCCGCGCACCGCGGCGGCCAGCGCGTCCTCGCTGCCCGGCGGCCCCGAGGCCAGCACCGCGTAGGCGCGCTCGCCCATCAGCCCCACGTCGGCGCGGACGCCGTCGTCGGTGCCGGTCTTGTTGGCCAGCCACGAGCCCTCCGGATCGTGGCGCACCAGCGCCGGGACCAGCGTGTGGTCGGTACTGGCCAGCATCCACTCGCGCAACTGCACCTGCCAGCCCGCGCTGCCCGCCACCAGCGCCGCCAGCCCGGCGAGCTCGGCCGCGGTGCCCACCGCGAACGTCGGCGGATGCCCCGGCCCGCGCGGCTCGCGGATGCGGTCCAGCAGCCGGGTACGGGTCAGCCCGAGCGCCGCCCCGGCGGCGTTGACCCGGTCCAGGCCCAGCGTGCGCAGCAGCGCGTTGGTCGCGGTGTTGTCGCTGACCGCCGCGGTCATCAGCGCCAGGTCGGCGACGCTCCACGTGCGGGCGCTCAGCCCCAGCAGCAGGCCGGAGCCGCCGCAGTAGTCGTCGTCGGCCAGCGGGACCGGCGCCGACGGATCCAGAATGCCGCCCTCGATGCTCATCGCCACCTCGGCCAGCAGCAGCAGCTTGCCCACGCTGGCCAGCGGCAGCTCGGCGTCCTCGTTGACGCCGAACGCGCCGCCGGGCCCGCGCACCGCCACGGCCAGCGTGCCCGGGCACTCGCCCGCCAGCGCGGCGAGCCGTTCGTCGCGGGTCACGGGGCGACGATCCGTCCCGGGCGGGCGCCGGTCGGCTCGCCGCCGGCCACCACCACCCGCCCGGCCACCACCACCGCCGCCAGCCCGTCCGGCGGCAGCAGCGGCTCGGCGTAGGTGGCCGCGTCCGCGATCCGCCCCGGGTCGAACACCACCAGGTCGGCGTGCGCGCCCTCGCGGACCACGCCCCGATCGGCCAGCCCGAACCGCGCCGCGGCCATCCCCGTCATCCTGTGCACCGCCGCCTCCAGCGACAACAGCTCCTCCTCACGCACATACCGCCCCAGCACCCGCGGGAACGTGCCCGCGATGCGCGGATGGGGCCGCCCCGGCTTCGGCACCCCGTCCGAGCCGATCATGGTGAACTCCGCCGCCAGCACCCGGCGCACGTCGTCCTCGCGCATCGAATGGCTGATGATCGTCACCTCGCCGTTCCCGGCCAGCAGCAGCTCGGCCGCCGCGTCCAGCGGGTCGCCGCCGAGCGAGTCGATCGTGCGGCCCTCCAGCTCCGGATGGCCGGGCGCCGAGGCGATCGAGATGCGGTCCCAGCCGCCGTTGCCGACGGTGTTCTCCCAGCCCGGCACGCCCTCGGCGATCGCCCGCCGCATGCCGGCCCGCTGCCCGGCCTCGCGCAGCCGCGCCAGCAGCGCCGGGATGCCGCCGTCGTTGGCCCACGGCGGGAACATCGCCGCCAGCGACGTGCTGCCCGCGGTGTAGGGGTAGACGTCGCAGGTGACGTCCATCCCGTCCGCGCGCAGCCGCGCGATCCGGGCCAGCGTCCTCTCGGTACGCCCCCAGGCGTGCCGGCCCGCGGTCTTGTGATGGGAGACGTGCAGCGCCGCCCCGCTCCTGCGGGCGATCTCCGCCGCCTCCTCCAGCGCCTCCTCCACCCGGGCCATCTCGTCACGCAGATGGGTCACGTACGGCCGGCCGTACCGTGCGGCGACCTTGGCCAGCGCCACCACCTCGTCGGTGCCGCCGTAGGTGCCCGGGGTGTAGATCAGCCCCGTGGACAGCCCGGCCGCGCCCGCCGCGAGCGCCTCGTCCAGCAGCCCGCACATCACCTCCAGCTCGTACGGCGAGGCCGCCCGGTCCGCATAGCCGACCACGCCGGCCCGCAGGGTCCCGTGGCCGACGAGGGAGGCGAGATGGTTGGCCCGCGGGGTCCCGGCATGGGCGGCGGCGAACCCCGCGAAGTCCGGAAATATGGGGACACGGCCGCCGAAGGAGGTGCGGCTGGACCGCGCCATCTCCGCCATCCGCCCGGGCAGCGCCGGGAACAGGCTGGAACCGCAGTTGCCGCAGATCTCCGTCGTCACCCCCATCCGCACCGGCGCCGCCGCCAGCTCGGCGAACTCCGGGCCGAGCAGGGAGGCGGCGTCGGAGTGGGTGTGCACGTCGATGAAACCCGGCGCCACCACGCACCCGGCCCCGTCCAGGACCACCCGCGCCCGCTCATCCGCGGGAAGGAGGCGACCCGGAAGGGGGTGACCTGGGAGATGGTGACCTGGGAGATGGTGACCCGGAAGGGGGTGACCCAGGTTCGGGCGGCCGGGAAGGGGGTCCGCGGGAAGGCGCCCCGCGCCGGCCGGGCTCGAGGGCGGCAGCAGCACCAGGCGGCCGTCGCGCGCGCCGACGTCGGCCGGGCGCAGCGGAACGCCGGTGCCGTCGGCCAGCAGCGCACCCGTGACCAGCAGATCCAGCATCACAGCACCTGCCCCAGGAACGCCCGGGTGCGCTCGTGCCGGGGCGCGGCCAGCACCTCGCGCGGCGGCCCCTCCTCCACGATCACCCCGTCGTCCACGAACACCAGATGGTCACCCGCCTCCCGCGCGAACCCCATCTCGTGCGTCACCACGATCATGGTCATCCCGCTCGCCGCCAGGTCCCGCATGACCGCCAGCACCTCCTGCACCAGCTCCGGATCCAGGGCGCTGGTCGGCTCGTCGAACAACATCACCTTCGGGCTCATCGCCAGGCTCCGGGCGATCGCCACCCGCTGCTGCTGCCCGCCCGACAACTGGGCCGGATAATGCCCGGCCCGATCGGCCAGCCCCACCCGCTCCAGCAGCTCACGGCCCCGCCGTACCGCCTGCGCGCGCGGCACCCCGCGCACCGTGCACGGCCCCTCCACGACGTTCTCCAGCGCCGTCATGTGCGGAAACAGATGGAAACGCTGAAACACCATGCCGACCTTCTGCCGCTGCCGGCACAACTCCTCCGGCCGCAGATGGTGCAGCCGCCCGCGATGCTCCCGGTAGCCGACCAGCTCGCCGTCCACCCAGACGCGGCCCGCGTCGATCGTCTCCAGCCGGTTCACGCAGCGCAGCAACGTCGACTTGCCCGAACCCGACGGGCCCACGACACACACCACCCCGCCCTCCGGCACCTCCAGGCTGACGTCCCGGAGCACCTCCAGCCCGCCGTACCTCTTCCGGACCGACTCCAGCCTCACCATGCTCACCGCGCATACCCCCTGCTGAAGCGCTTCTCCAGGACGTGCTGGCCCGCGGTGGCGAGGCTGGTCAGCAGCAGATACCACAACGACGCCACCACCAGCAGCGCGATCACCTCGAAGTTCTCCAGGTAGATGCGCTGCGCCACGGTCAGCAACTCGGCCCCGGCGATCACCGACACCATCGACGTCGTCTTCAGCATCGAGATGAACTGGTTGCCCGTCGGCGGAATGATCACCCGCATGGCCTGCGGCAGCACCACCCGGCGCAGAATCTGTCCGTGCGACATGCCGAGCGCCTCGGCCGCCTCCCGCTGGCCCGGATCCACCGAGCGGATGCCCGCCCGGACGATCTCCGCCATGTACGCGCCCTCGTTGATCGTCAGCCCGAGCGCCGCCGCCACGAACGGCGTGATCAGCTGATGCGCCGGCCACTCCACCAGCATCGGCCCGCCGAACGGCACCCCGATCCCGATCACCGGGAAGACCAGCCCGATGTTGAACCAGAAGATCAGCTGCACCAGCAGGGGAGTGCCGCGGAAGAACCACGTGTACAGGCCCGCCGCGCCGCGCAGCACCGGGCTGTCCGACAACTGCATCACCGCCGCCGCCACCCCCAGCGCCACGCCCACGCCCATCGACAGCACCGTCAGCGCCACCGTCACCAGCAGCCCGCCCAGGATCCGGCCGTCGAACAGGAACGCCGCGATCACATCCCAGTGCAGGTTCTCGTTGACGACCACCGTGTAGACCAGCCACACCAGGACCAGCCCGGCCAGCGCGGCGGCCGCGATCCGGCCCGGCCGCCGCGGCGTGACCGCCTCGACCTTCACGGCGCGCCCGCGTTGATCGTCACCTTCGCCACCGCGTTCGGGCCGGTGCCGTACTTGTCGAGGATCGCCCGGTAGGAGCCGTCGCCGACCATCTCCTGCAACGCCTTGGCGACCGCGTCACGCAGCCCCGCGTTCCGCTTGCCGACCGCGATGCCCCACGGGCCCGCGTCATACTGCTCCGGCAGCACCTCGTACTTGCCGGTCTCCTTCGCGTACATGTACGCCACCGGCGAATCCACGATCGTCGCCACCGTCCGGCCCGAGTCGATCGTCAGCAGGCCCGTCGGCGCGTCCGCGCTCTGCAGGATCTCCATCTTGGCCGCGCACTTGTCGTTCTGCCGCTGCCCGATGTCCAGGTTCGACGAGCCCTTGGCCAGCACGACCTTCCTGCCGCACAGATCGGCCAGGGACTTGATGCCCTCCGGGTTGCCCTTCTTGACCAGCACCGAACCGCCGGCGTTGAAGTAGTCGACGAAATCGACCACCTTCCGGCGCTGCTCGGTGTCGCTCATCGACGACATCACCAGATCCCAGCGGCCGCCCTGCAGCCCCGGCAGCAGGCCGTCGAACGAGGCGTTCGTCACCGTCGTCCGCAGCCCGAGCCGCTCGCCGATCGCGACCGCCAGATCCGGGTCCACGCCCGTCAGCTCCTGCGTGCCCGGCTTGTACATCTCCATCGGCGGATAACCCTCCGCCGTCGCCACGCGCAGCACGCCGGCCGCGCGGACGCTCTCCGGCACCAGTTCCTTGGCGCTCCTGCCGCCCTCCGCCGTACCTTGGGGGCCCGCCGTACCTTGGGGCGCCGCCGTACCGGAACCCGACCGGCCGCAGCCCACGCCCAGCGCACACACCGCGACCAGCGCGATGACCAGGTGTTTTCGCATGGCCGACATCGTTGGCGAGCCTCCGCGTCGTTCCCAAGGCAGGTGAACGCTTCCGCCCCTGAGCATCGAAACCGCTGAGGCTCGCCCCCGCGCACCCGGCACGCTTCCTACGCTGAGCCGCCATGAGCATCGACAGCGTGTGGCCCGCCACGGCGGCATGGCCCGAAGGCGTGCTGCACCTCGGCGGCCTCGCCGTCACCGACCTGGCCCGCGAGCACGGCACCCCCGCCTACATCCTCGACGAAGCCGACTTCCACGCCCGCGCCCGCGCCTGGCGCGACGCCCTGCCCGACGGCGACGTCCACTACGGCGGCAAGGCGTTCCTGTGCCCGGAAGTCGTGCGCTGGCTCGGCCCCCTCGGCCTCAACCTCGACGTGTGCACCGGCGGCGAACTCGCCGTCGCCCAGGCCGGCGGCATGCCACCCGCCCGCGTCGTCTTCCACGGCAACAACAAATCCGTCGCCGAACTACGCCGCGCCGTCGCCTGGGGCATCGGCTGCGTTGTCCTCGACGCCTTCACCGAGCTCGACCGCCTGGCCGCCGTCGCCGCCGAGCACGGCCGCGTCCAGGACGTCATGATCCGCGTCACCCCCGGCGTCGACGCCCGCACCCACAAATCCATCGCCACCGGCGGCGACGACTCCAAATTCGGCTTCTCCCTGGCCGCCGGAGACGCCGCCCGCGCCGTCGAACGCGTCCGCGCCCGGCCCTCCCTGCGCCTGCGCGGCCTGCACTCCCACATCGGCTCCCAGATCCTCACCCTGGACGGCTTCGCCGAAGCCGCCCACCGCATGGCCGCGTTCGCCCGCCCCCTCGGCATCGAACGCCTCGACCTCGGCGGCGGCCTCGGCATCGCCTACCGCCCCGGCGACCCCCAGCCCCCCACGCCCTCCGAACTCGTGGCCGTCCTCCAGAAGGAAACCGGCGACCTGCACCTGTCCGTCGAACCCGGCCGCTCCATCGCCGGCCCCTCCACCGTCGCCCTCTACACGGTCGGCACCGTCAAAGGCCCCTACGTCAGCGTCGACGGCGGCATGAGCGACAACCCCCGTCCCGCGATGTACGGCGCCGCCTACACCACCCGGCTCGCCTCCCGCCCCTCCGCCGCCGCGCCCCGCGCCGCCACGGTCGTCGGCAAACACTGCGAAAGCGGCGACATCCTCGTCCGCGACGCCGACCTGCCCGCCGACCTGGCGCCCGGCGACATCCTCGCCGTCCCCGCCAGCGGCGCCTACCAGCGGTCGATGGCCGGAAACTACAACCACGTGCCCAGGCCGCCGGTCATCGCCGTACGGGACGGAGCCGCCCGCGTCGTCGTCCGCCGCGAAACCGAGGACGACCTTCTCCGCCTCTACGCGTGATGCTGCTGAGACTCCTGGGGCTTTTGATACCAAAAGGGAACCAAGTGATGCCCAAG
Source organism: Nonomuraea typhae (assembly GCF_009760925.1). GTDB lineage: Bacteria > Actinomycetota > Actinomycetes > Streptosporangiales > Streptosporangiaceae > Nonomuraea > Nonomuraea typhae. The sequence continues at coordinate 619,304 of NZ_VRLV01000003.1, read as the reverse complement.
ACACGTCAAAGCGGGCGTGCATCGACGGGCGCCGGAGCGGCTTGCTGAACTAGATCTGCTGCGGTTCGTCGCGGCGCTGGCCGTCGTGGCCTTCCACTACCTGGTCGCGTTCAAATCGGTCTGGGGCGAACAGCCCGCGGAACTCTTCCCCGCGGTGGCGCCCCTGGCCGGGCTGGGCATCCTCGGCGTCGAACTGTTTTTCATGATCAGCGGCTTCGTCATCCTCATGAGCGCCTGGGGACGCGGCCTGGGAGCCTTCGCCCGCTCCCGCTTCGTCCGCCTCTACCCCGCCTACTGGCTCAGCCTCGCCGTCGCCTTCGGCCTCTACGGCGTCCTGGCGCTCAAAGGCCCCGACCCGAAGCTCACCGGCGCCGAGTACGCCCTCAACGCCACCATGTTCCAGCGCCTGTTCAAAGGCATCGACGCCATCGGCGTCTACTGGTCGCTCTGGGCCGAGCTGCGCTTCTACCTGATCATGGTCGTGATGATCCTCATCGGCATCACCCACAACCGCATCCTCATCCTCGGCGGCGTCTGGCTGACCGCCGCCACCGGAGCCCTGTTCCTCGACAACCCCGTCGTCAACGAGATCGTCATGCCCGCCTACGCCCCCTACTTCGTGGCCGGCATGTCCCTCTACCTCATCCACCGGCGCGGCTCCGCCTGGCTGCCCTGGCTCTACGTCGCCGCCGGATACGCCCTCGCGCTCAACGCCGCCCTCGAACGGGTCGAGCGCCGCGTCAAAGCCGCCGGACAGGCCGCCATGCCCGTCACCGACCTCGGCGTCATCCTCACCGTCACCGCGATCTTCGTGGTCATGGCCCTGGTCGCCATCGGCCTGCTGCGCACGCGCCCCAACCGGCTCCTCACCGCGCTCGGCGGCACCACCTACCCGCTCTACCTCTTCCACTCGGCCGCCGCCGTCGTCCTCGTGCCGCTGCTCACCCGCGGCCTGCCGCCCTGGCTCACCGCCCTGCTCACCACGCTCGCCGCGATCCTGGTGTCCTATCTCGTCTACGCCTGCGTCGAACGCCCGATCCAGCGACTCCTCAGACCACGCAGGCCATCACGAACCCCGGCAACCGATCCCTCACAGGCAGAAAAGGCGTCGGTGCCATAACTCTGTGGCCTCGGGGCACTGTGAAGGGCATAGGCTCGGGCATATAAACGGCGGATAGCGATTTGGCCGGACGACGAGAGGTGCGCATGACGGTGCGTCGGGTGATGGGCATCGAGACCGAGTACGGCATTTCCGTGCCAGGTCAGCCAGGCGCCAACGCCATGGTGACCTCCTCACAGGTCGTGAACGCCTACCTGGCCGCCTCCGCGGCCCGGGCGCGACGCGCCAGATGGGACTTCGAGGAGGAGAACCCGCTGCGCGACGCACGCGGCTTCGACCTCGCCCGCGAAGTGGCCGACCCGAGCCAGCTCACCGACGAGGACCTCGGGCTGGCCAACGTCATCCTCACCAACGGCGCCCGCCTCTACGTCGACCACGCCCACCCCGAATACTCCACGCCCGAGTGCACCAACCCCCGCGCCGCCGTCATCTGGGACAAGGCCGGCGAACGCGTCATGTACGACGCCGCCACCCGGGCCTCGGCGATCCCGACGAACGCCCCCATCCAGCTCTACAAGAACAACACCGACGCCAAGGGCGCCTCCTACGGCTGCCACGAGAACTACCTCATGCGCCGGGCCACGCCGTTCGCCGACATCGTCAGGCACCTGACCCCGTTCTTCGTCTCCCGCCAGGTGGTGACCGGCGCCGGCAAGGTCGGCATCGGGCAGGACTCGCGGGGCGAGGGCTTCCAGATCTCCCAGCGGGCCGACTTCTTCGAAGTCGAGGTGGGGCTGGAGACGACGCTCAAGCGGCCCATCATCAACACCCGGGACGAACCGCACGCCGACCCGGAGAAGTACCGGCGCCTCCACGTCATCATCGGCGACGCCAACATGTCGGAAATATCGACATACCTGAAGCTGGGGTCCACGGCCCTCGTCCTCGCCATGATCGAAGACGGCTTCCTCAGCCGCGACCTCGCCGTCGAAAACCCCGTCCAAGCCCTCCGCGCCGTCTCCCACGACCCCACCTGCCGCTACGAAATCGCCATGCGCGACGGCCGCAAACTCACCGCCATCCAGCTCCAGATGGAATACCTCGAGCAAGCCCGCAAGTACGTCGAAGAACGCGGCACCGCCCAAGAGGAAATGAACAAAGACATCCTCGACCGCTGGGAATCCGTCCTCACCCGCCTCGCCGACGACCCCATGCAGCTCTCCCGCGAACTCGACTGGGTCGCCAAACTCGAACTCCTCGAGGGCTACCGCACCCGCGACGGCCTCGCCTGGTCCCACCCCCGCCTGCAACTCGTCGACCTCCAATACTCCGACATCCGCCCCGACCGCGGCCTCTACAACCGGCTCGTCGCCCGCGGCCGCATGCAGCGCCTCGTCACCGAGGAAGAAGTCCAGCGCGCCGTCGAAAACCCGCCCAACGACACCCGCGCCTACTTCCGCGGCCGCTGCCTGCGCCAATACAGCGAATCCGTCGCCGCCGCCTCCTGGGACTCCGTCATCTTCGACATCCCCGGCCGCGAATCACTCCAGCGCGTCCCCACCCTCGAACCCCTCCGCGGCACAAAAGCCCACGTAGGCGAACTCTTCGACCGCTGCCGCACCGCCGCCGACCTCGTAGCCGCCCTCACGGGCGGCGACTGACACCACCGCCGCCTGGACGCTCGGGGCCGGGCTCTCACGACGGGCGAGGTCCGGGTACGGGGAGCCGCGAGCCTGGGTTTCAGGGCGCCGGAGAGGCCGGAGGCGTGAACCTGAGGCTCGGAGGCCGCCTCCACCAGGCTGTGGCGCGTGTCCATGCTCTGGGCCTGGACACAGACAGACCGGAAGCCGGGATACGCGTGCAGGCGGGGCCCGCGGGGTCCGGACACACGTCCAGGTGGACTCGCGGGGGCATGCGACCGCAGCCGGGCTCACACGAAGACAACAGGCCCACGCCGGCAGGACCCCGCGACCGGCCACGTTCACGCCTGCCGTACCCCAGGAACGGAGAACTCCGGAACAGGCGATCTCCCCCGCGCGGGGGAGCGGCATCGCCGCCGCGAGGGAGGGGGCCCCACCCCACGCGGCGACAGACTGCTGCCATGACCCGCGCACTCGCCCTCCTCTGGCCACCCCTCTACGCCGCCCTCCAGCTCTTCTGGACCCTCGGCACCACCCCCGGCTGGGCCCGCGGAACCGACCTCGTGCTACCCCCGTGGATCGTGATCCCCCTGTGCGCCGCCACCCCCCTGATCGTGGCCGCGTCGTGGGCCACCGGCGGAACCGTCCTCCTCGTGGCAGCCGCCTGGGCCGTCACGGCCCTGCTGGGCGGAGCCGCCGCCATGCTGCTCCTGGACCTCGTCGGCGTCATCCTGCCCGGACTCGGGATCCCCACCGACCCCCTCGGCGCCCTCAGCCGGATCGGCTGCCTCGGCGTCGCGATCCTGGCGGGCGCCACGGCCCTGCGCTTCCAGCGGCGCGTGCGTGGCTGCACCCGCTGCAGCCGGATCCCGGCCCTCCTCCACACCCCCGCCTGGGCCTACACCGCCGCCTACGTCGCCATCGCCGGGTTCGCCGTCCGGGCGGTCGCCCAGTTCACGCTGATCGACGCCGTTCCCTACGATGGCGGGCTGCAACTGGCGATCTTCGAGATCGGGTTCGTGCTCGCGGGAGTGCTGCTGCCACTGGCGCTGGTGCACGGGTTCGGGAGGATCTGGCCGAGGTGGGTGCCGCCGCTGGCCGGGCGGCGGGTGCCGCGGTGGCTGGTGCTGGGGGCCGGGGTGCTGGTCTCGGTGGCCTTGTGTGGATATTTCGGGATGGGGTTGGTGCAGCTGACTCTTGAGACGGTTCGCGGGATTGCCCAGGAGGTTGCGTTTATGTGGGTGGCTGTGCCGGGGTATGTCGTCTGGGGTTTGGGAGTGGCCGGGGCCACCTGGCACTACTACCGGCGGACCAAGCGCGGGTGCGTCGTGTGTGGTGTCTGAGGTTTCGCCAGGTCAGCTCGAGGGCCGAGGGCGTGGGGTGGACCGGCCGCGCAGCGGAGGCAGGGTTACGTAGGGTGGGAGCCAGAGGGGCCCGGAGCCGGCTGGTGAAGATCGCGGGGTGATCCACGCGAAATGTCGCCCGGTTCGGGGAAGATATGGCTTAGAGGCAATCCCCCACACGGAGGTTACGACATGGCGACGAAGGACACCGGCGGCCAGAAGCAGGCCGGGCGGCGTGAGAGCGAGGTCGAGGAGACCGAGGCCTCGGCGTCCGCGGACGTTCAGGAGCGGCAGGAGAAGCTCACGGACGACGTCGACGCAATTCTGGACGAAATAGACGAAGTTCTCGAAGAGAACGCAGAGGAGTTCGTGCGCAGCTACGTACAAAAGGGCGGAGAGTAGGGCAAAGCGGACATTTGAAAGGGGTGAAAACGGGTGGAAACGCCCTCGGGGGTTAAGCATTGCCCGGATTGTGGAGAAGACAAAGAGGTCTCTCAGTTCGGGAAGAACAAGCGCATGGCCGATGGGCTGGCGCGGTATTGCCGGGCTTGCTTTCGGGTGCGGTCCACCGCGAGTTATCGGAAGCGGAAGGCTGAGGAAGGGAAAGTCGTTCGGGACAAGGTTGAGGTGCCTGACGGGTTCAAGCGTTGTCCTCGCTGTGCCGAAATAAAACCCACGGATGAATTTGGGCGAAATCGCGCCGAACGTAGTGGGCTGACTGCCTACTGCAAGCCTTGCCACAACCGCGCGATGCGTGAGGTGCGCATTCGGACTCACGGCAGCACACGTAACTACCATCTCAAGCGCCGCTACGGCATCACCGAAGACGACTTCGAGCGCATGCTCGCCCACCAGGGCGGGCTCTGCGCCATCTGCCAGGCCGTTCCCGGCACGTTCGTCGACCACTCCCACGCCACCGGCGACGTTCGCGGCATCCTCTGTTTCAACTGCAACAACGGCCTGGGGCACTTCGCTGACGACTATGTCCTCATGGAAGCGGCCGCCCTCTACCTGGAGGGCCATGTGCTCTGGCCCGACTACGTCGTCCTTCCCGAGCGGCGGGCGGCCCCGGTGGCGCCGACCCGCTCCTCCCACCTGTCCCAGCGGTATCGCCTCACGCATGAGCAGGCCGAGGGTGTGATCGCCGCCCAGCATGGCTTGTGCGTGGTCTGCTGGGATCGGCCGCCGGAGCATATCGATCACTGTCATCGGACGGGTGATGTCAGGTTCGCGCTGTGTTTGCCGTGTAATACGGGGATCGGGCAGTTCCGGGATGATGCGGTGACCGTCTGGCGGGCGGTGTCGTATCTGGAGCCTGCGGAGGTGTGTGAGCCGGTCTCGGTGGAGGAGATGGCGGAGCTCATGCGCTTGGACGATGAGCGGTGGTTCGCGTTCCTGTCGCGGGCTGTCCCGGTGTGAGGACGCGCTCACCGGTTGGCGTATTCCACTCCCACGCCGAGTAGCCGTACCGCCCGGTCGAGGGTGAAGCGTTCCAGTGCTGCCAGGGCGGCCGCCTGGATGGGTTCGGGGTCGGTGGTGGGTGTGTCGAGTTTGGTCTGCCGGGTCTGGGTGATGAAGGGCGCGAACCTCACCTTGACGGTCACCCGGATGACGAGGCGTCGTTCGCCGGCCGCTTCTCCGGCCAGTTGGCGGGCGAAGGCGGCGACGTGTTCCCGGATGGCGGTGGCGTCGGTGAGGTTGGTGGTGAAGGTGGTTTCGTGGCTGTGGCCGCGTGGCACCCAGGGTGTGTCGGTGACGGTGGTTTCGCCTTTGCCGAGGGCGAGGTAGCGCAGCCAGGGTCCGTTGGTGGGGCCGAAGCGGCGGGCGAGTTCGCGGGGGTCGGCGGCGGCGAGGTCGGCGACGGTGTGGAGTCCCATGTCGGCGAGTTTGGTGGTGGTTTTGGCGCCGATTCCCCAGAGGGCTGAGGTGGGGCGGGGTCCCATGACGGCGGGCCATTGGTCGCTGGTGAGCTGGGAGATTCCGGCGGGTTTCTGGAATTGGGCGGCGAGTTTGGCCTGGTGTTTGTTGTCGCCGATGCCGATGGAGCAGGTGAGGCCGGTTTCGTCGAGGACGGCTTTCTGGAGGGTGCGGGCGAGTTCGAAGGGGTTGTCGGTGCGGGCGCCGATGAAGGCTTCGTCGAGGCCCCAGATTTCGAGGGTGACGGGGAAGCGGCGCAGGGTGTCCATGACGTGGGCGGAGGCGGCTTCGTAGGCGGGCATGTCGCTGGGGAGGAAGACGGCGTCGGGGCTTTTGCGCAGGGCGGTGCGCATGGGCATGCCGGAGTGGACGCCGTGTTCGCGGGCGGCGTAGGAGGCGGTGGCGACGACGGTGCGGGGGATGGTGGGGTCGCCGTTGCCGCCGACGATGACGGGGCGGTCGCGGAGTTCGGGGTGGCGGAGGATCTCGACGGAGGCCATGAAGGAGTCGAGGTCGAGGTGGAGGATCCAGTCCTTGGTGGACATGGTTTCCAGTATTGCCCACGGGTACGGCGGGGCCGTACGGGCTGCAAACGGTTGTCGTGAACGCCGGGAGGGGCCTGGCCGGCATTCCGGTCACGCCCTGAGCCCCGGGTGCGGATGCGCCACTTCCTGTGGCGGGCGTGGCGCGTCCGTCCTCTTGACCGCGTCTCGAATACCCGTTAAACAAAGGAGAAACCACATGAAACGGCGGTAAATCAACATCATGTATGCCGAGGAGCGTCAGCAAGACATCCTGCGCCGGGCGCGTGAGGCCGGGCGGGTGGATGTGGCGCGGCTGGCCGAGGAACTCGAGGTCACCACGGAGACGATCCGCCGGGACCTGACCGTGCTGGAGCGGGCGGGCGTGCTGCGGCGGGTGCATGGTGGGGCGATCCCGGTGGAGCGGCTGGGCTTCGAGCCGGGCCTGGCCGCCCGTGACGAGGTCATGACCGCGGAGAAGGAGCGCATCGCCAAGGCCGCCCTCGCCGAGCTGCCCGAGGACGGCTCGGTGATCATCGACGCGGGCACGACCACGGGCCGGCTGGTCCGGGTGCTGCCCGCCGACCGCGAGCTGACCGTCATCGTGAACTCGCCGCCGCTGGCCACCGCGCTGGCCACCCGGTCGAACCTGACCGTGATCATGCTCGGCGGCCGGGTGCGCGGGCGGACGCTGGCCACGGTCGACGACCTGGCGCTGCGGCCGCTGCGGCAACTGCACGCGGACGTGGCGTTCATGGCCGCCAACGGCTGCTCGGCCGCCCACGGCCTGACCACGCCGGACCCGGCCGAGGCGGCGATCAAGCGGGCCATGATCGAGGCGGCCGAGCGCAGCGTGCTGCTGGCCGACCACACGAAGTTCACCGTCACCCACCTGGCCAGGTTCGCGACGCTCGACGAGATCGACGTGCTCGTCACCGACACCGGCCTGGACCCGGCCCTGGCCGCGCAGCTGGCCGCCGCGGGTCCCGAGGTGATCCGGGCGTGATCGTCACCCTCACCCTGAACCCCAGCCTGGACCGCACGGTCGAGGTCCCCGCCCTGGAGCGCGGCGCCGTCATCCGCTCCACCGCCGCCCACGTGGAGCCCGGCGGCAAGGGCGTGAACGTCTCTCGCGCGCTGCTGGCCAACGGCGTGCCCTCGTGCGCGGTGGTGCCCTACGGGGGCGAGGAGGGCAGGCAGCTCGTCGGCCTGCTGTCGCGGGCGGGCCTGGACATGGTGACGGTCGCGGTGGCCGGTTCGACCCGCTCCAACATCACGCTGGCCGAGCCGGGCGGCACGATCACCAAGGTCAACGAGCCGGGGACGGCGCTGAGCCCGCACGAGCTGGAGCGCCTGGCCCGCGCGGTGCTCGACGCGGCGCGGCCCGGTGACTGGGTGGTCGTCTCCGGCAGCCTGCCGCCGCGCATGCGCGCGGAGGTCTGCGCGGAGCTGTGCCGGCTCTTCGTCGCCGAGGGGCTGCGGGTCGCGGTCGACACCAGCGGGCCCGCCCTCACCGCGGCGCTGGCCGCCGGCCCCCATCTGGTCAAGCCCAACCGGGACGAGCTCGCCGAGGCCACCGGGATCCGGCCGGTCCGGCTCGGGGACGCGATCGAGGCGGCGGAGAAGATGCGCGCCGCGGGCGCCCGCGCGGTCCTGGCCAGCCTCGGCGCCGACGGGGCGCTGCTGGTCGAGGGCGGGGGAGTCTGGTACGGCACGGCCCCGGCCACGCCCCGCAGCCCGGTCGGCGCGGGGGACGCGATGGCGGCCGGGTTCCTGGCGGCCGGCGCGCGCGGGCCCGAGGCGCTGGCCGTGGCCGTGGCCTGGGGAGCCGCGGCCGCAACGCTGCCGGGCAGCCGGATGCCGGGCCCGGCGGATCTGAACCACGAGCTGGTCCGGGTGGGCGCGCCCGACCCGGATCGGCTGCTCCACCCCTGACATCCCCCCGAAGGAGCGCACGTCCATGGCCGACACCTACACACCCCCGGTCACCGGGACCGGAGTCAAGGCCGCCATCCAGCGTGCCGGCGGCTACCTCGCCGGCATGATCATGCCGAACATCGGTGCGTTCATCGCCTGGGGCCTGATCACGGCGTTGTTCATCCCGACCGGCTGGCTGCCGAACGAGGGCCTGGCCAAGCTCGTCGGGCCCATCATCACGAGCCTGCTGCCGATCCTCATCGGCTACACCGGCGGCCGCATGGTCCACGGCCAGCGCGGCGCGGTGGTGGGCGCGGTCGCCACGATGGGCGTGGTGGTCGGCGCGGACATCCCGATGTTCCTCGGCGCGATGATCATCGGCCCGCTGGCCGCGCTCATCCTGAAATATGTCGACAAAGTCACCGAGGAGCGGACCAAAGCCGGCTTCGAGATGCTGGTCGACAACTTCACCGCCGGCATCGTCGGCGGCGCCATGGCCGTCGCGGGCGCGCTGGCCATCGGGCCCGTCGTCCGCGTCGTCACCCAGGCCGCCGGGGACGCGGTCAACTGGCTGGTCGTCAGCAACCTGCTGCCGCTGGCCTCGGTGCTCATCGAACCGGCCAAGGTGCTGTTCCTCAACAACGCCATCAACCACGGCGTCCTCGGCCCGCTGGGCGTCGTGCAGGCCAAGGAGGCCGGCAGGTCGATCCTGTTCATGCTGGAGAGCAACCCGGGCCCCGGGCTCGGGCTGCTGGTGGCCTACCTGCTGTTCGGGCCGCGGACCCTGCGGCCGAGCACCCCGGCGGCGATGATCATCCACTTCTTCGGCGGCATCCACGAGATCTACTTCCCGTATGTGCTGATGAAGCCGCGGATGATCCTCGCGGTCATCGCGGGCGGGGCGGCCGGGGTGTTCACGTTCATCGCGACCGGCGCCGGACTGGTGGCCACGCCCTCGCCGGGCAGCATCTTCGCCTACGTGGCCGTCACGCCCCGGGGCGCCTGGTTCGGCGTCATGCTCGGCGTGGTGATCGCCGCCGTGGTCTCCTTCGCCGTCGCCGCCCTGCTGCTCGGCTTCGGGCGGGGCGAGAAGACCCCCGGCGCCGGTCAGGCGGCGGCGCCGGCCGTACCCGAGCCAGAGCCCGAGCCCGCCGGGGACGGGCAGGACCTTCCGAGAAAGGCCGGATCATGACCGTCATCGACAGCAAGGACATCCGCAAGGTCGTCGTGGCCTGCGACGCGGGCATGGGCAGCAGCGTCATGCTCGCCACCACCCTGCGCAAGCAGCTCAAGGGCGCCGGCGTCGAGGTGGCGCACACGCCCGTCAACGAGATCCCGGACGACGCCGACGTGGTCGTCACCCACGCCGGACTGGCCGCCCGCGCGCAGGCGGGCGCGCCGGGCAAGGTGGTCATCGCCTTCCAGGTCTTCCTGGGCGACCCGGCCGTGACCAGGCTCGTGGACACCATCAAGAAGGGCGGCGTCGTCGGTGCGTGAGGTGCTCGAGGCGCGGGCCGTGCTGCTGAACGAGCGCGCGGCCACCCGGGAGGAGGCCGTCGAGCGCTGCGGCCGCCTGCTGGTGGAGGTGGGTGCGGCGGCCGAGCCGTACATCGGCGCGATGCTGGAGCGCGAGCGCTCGATCTCCACCTACGTCGGGGAGGGCGTGGCCATCCCGCACGGGCTGTCGCGTGAGCACGTGCTGCGCGACGCCATCTGCTACGTGCGCTTCCCCGATGGGCTCGACTGGGACGGCGAACGGGTCAGCGTGTGCGTCGGCATCGCCGCCCGCGGCGACGGTCACGTGGCGCTGCTGGCCGAGCTGGCCGAGATTCTGCTGGACCCGGACCGGGCCCGCGCCCTGCGCGAGGCCGCGGACGCCGAGAGTGTGCTCAAGGAGCTGTCGTGAAAGTCGCCCGATTCCACGCCCCCGGCGACATCCGGGTCGAAGAGGCGCCGATGCCGGAAGGTGACCTGATCATCCGGGTGCGCAACTGCTCGACCTGCGGCACCGACAACAAGATCTACCGGCACGGCCACCACCACCTGCGGCCGCCGCGGGTCATGGGGCACGAGATCGCCGGCGAGGTGGCCGGCACCGGCGAGCGCGTGCAGGTCATCGCGGCGATCCCGTGCGGGCGCTGCGCCGAGTGCCGGCGCGGGCGCATGACCGTCTGCCCGCGGCAGGAGTCGATGGGCTACCACTACGACGGCGGTTTCGCCGAGTACATGGCGGTCCCGGACAAGGTGCCGGCCGTCGGCGGCGTCAACCGCATCCCCGGCGGCGTCTCCTTCGCCGAGGCGTCGCTGACCGAGCCGCTGGCCTGCGTCCTCAACGGGCAGGACCTGGCGGGCGTCGGCGCGGGCGACGACGTCGTGGTGATGGGCGCGGGTCCCATCGGCTGCCTGCACGTACGGCTGGCGCGGGCGCGCGGCGCGGCACGGGTGTTCCTCGTGGACGTCAACGCGGAACGGCTGGCCATGGCCGCCGGCCTCGTGCACCCGGACGCCGCGGTGGACGCCGCCGTGGACGCCGACGCCGTCGAGCGGGTGCTCAAGCTCACCGGCGGGCGCGGCGCCGACGTCGTGATCACCGCGGCCGCCTCGGGCGCCGCCCAGGAGCAGGCCGTGCGCATGGCGGCCAGGAGCGGGCGCATCAGCCTGTTCGGCGGCCTGCCCAAGGACGACCCGATCGTCCGCCTCGACGCCAACCTCATCCACTACCGGGAGCTGACCGTCGTCGGCGCCAACGGCTCCTCCCCGGCGCACAACACCGCCGCGCTGGAGCTGATCGCCTCCGGGGCGGTGCCCGTCGCCGACCTCATCACCCACCGGCTGCCGCTGGAGCGCGTCCTGGACGCCATCGACCTGGTCGCCCGCGGCGCCGCCATCAAGGTCACCCTCGAGGAGGGCTCCGATGCCTGAGCGCAGCGTCGCCGTCGCCTCGCGCGCCGGACTGCACGCCCGACCGGCCAAGGTGTTCGTGCAGGAGGCGATCCGGCTCGGGGTGCCGGTGCGGATCCGGGTGGCCGGCGGCAAGGAGGTGCCGGCCGCCAGCATGCTGGGCGTGCTGTCGCTGGGGGCGGTGCACGGGACGGTGGTGACGCTGTCGTCCGACGACGAGGCGGCCCTGGAGGTCCTGGCGGCGCTGCTGGCCCGGGACCTCGACGATGAGTGAGCCGCTGACCGGCCTCGGGGTCAGCCCCGGGCGCGTCGCCGGGCCCGTCGCCCGCATGGCGGCGCCGCCCGCGCTGCCTCCGCCTCCCGGATTCGCCGTCGGGGCCGGAGCGGTGGCCCTGGCCGTGACGGCGCTGGAGGCGGTGGCCGCCGACCTGCGCCGCCGGGCCGCCCTGATGGCGGGGGAGGCGGCCGAGGTCCTGGAGGCGCAGGCGATGATGGCCGCCGACCCGATGCTGCGCGAGGAGGCCGAACGCCTGGCCGCCGGAAACCCCGGCGCGGGCGTCGGTGATGGTCCGGGTGTCGGCGGTGTGGTCTGTGGCCGGGGCGGGCCGGGTGACGGGCCGGAGCCGGTTTCCGGGGCCGCGGTGTGGGCGGCGCATGCGCTGGACCGGGCCTTCGCCCGGCACCGGGCGGCGCTGGCGGAGCTGGGCGGGTACTTCGCCGAGCGTGCCGCCGACCTGGACGACCTGCGCAACCGCGCCGTCGCCGCCGCGCTCGGGCGGCCGATGCCCGGGATCCCGGCGCCGGGGCGGCCGTTCGTGCTGGTGGCCGAGGACCTGTCCCCGGCCGACACCGTCACGCTGGGCCCGGACGTGCTGGCCGTCGTCACCGAGCGCGGCGGCCCGACCAGCCACACGGCCATCCTGGCCAGGGCCCGCGCCCTGCCCGCGGTGGTGGCCTGCGCGGGCGCGACGGCGCTGGCCGACGGCGAGCTGGTCGCGGTGGACGGTACGGCCGGCCGGGTGACCCCGGGGCTGAGCGAGGAGGAGGCCGAGACCCTGCGGCGCGGCCACGACGCCTACCGCGAGCGCCTGCGCTCGGGCGGCGGCAGGGGCCGCACCGCCGACGGCCACGCCGTCCCGCTCCTGCTCAACATCGGCTCCGCCGCCGACGTCCGGGACGAGGACTGGACCTCGGCCGAAGGGGTGGGCCTGTTCCGGACCGAGCTGCTCTTCCTCGACCGGCACGCCGCCCCGGCGCCGCGGGAGCAGCACGCCGCCTACGCCGAGGTGTTCGCCCGCTGCCCCAAGGTCGTCGTGCGCACCCTGGACGCCGGCACCGACAAGCCGCTGCCGTTCCTGGGCCTGGACGCCGAGCCGAACCCGGCCCTCGGCATCCGCGGCCTGCGCGTGGACCGGGTACGGCCGGCAGTACTGGATGAGCAGCTCGCGGCGATCGCGAGCGCCGCCGAGCGGGCGCGGGCCGAGGTGTGGGTGATGGCGCCCATGGTGGCCACGTGGCAGGAGGCGGCGGCGTTCGCGCGGCGGGCCAGGGCCGCGGGGCTGCGGCGGGTCGGGGCGATGGTCGAGGTGCCGGCGGCGGCGCTGGTGGCCGACCGGCTGCTGGAACACCTGGACTTCCTCAGCGTCGGCACCAACGACCTGGGCCAGTACGCCTTCGCGGCCGACCGGCAGCATCCGCGCCTGGCCGACCTACTGGACCCGCGTCAGCCCGCGCTGCTGCGGCTGGTGGCCGAGTGCGCGCGGGCGGGGCTGGCGGCGGGCAAGCCGGTCGGGGTGTGCGGCGAGGCGGCGGGCGATCCGGCGGTGGCGCCGCTGCTGGTGGGCCTGGGGGTGAGCAGTCTGTCGATGTCGGCGGCGTGTGTGCCGGCGGTGCGTGAGGCGCTGGCCGGGCTCACACGGGAACGATGCCGGCGGGCTGCCGAGCGGGCCATGGATCCTCGCTGAAGGCGGCGGCCGAGCAAGGGGTGATCGTCTGGTCGCATTCGCCGCAGACGCACGTCTTGATGGCGACGCTGAGCAGGCTGAGCAGCAGGTCGGTGTCGAGGGCGGTGCCGAGGCGGATGCCGATCCAGTCCTCGCTGCGTCCCAGGATGACGCAGTTGGTTCCGGCCAGCGCGGGATAGAGCCGGTAGATGGTGGGGCGGGTCAGGCACAGCTCGGCGTCGTCACCGGCGTGCAGGTGCAGGATCTCGTTGTTGCCGACGGCCACGCCGACACCGGCTCTGCAGGAGGGGAGGGTGGTCTGGAGATCCGGCCACTCCCGCAGCAGGGTCAGCACCCGGGCGGCCTGGGAGCCAAGGGCGATGCCGCGTGCTCGCATATGACCATCGTCGTCCCCACCGCACGCCGCGTACAGGCGGTTGCGCGGTTGGTATCCCCAAATCGTTATGGAACGAGGCGGCGGGCGATGCCGGTGAGGGTGGTGAGCTGTTCGGGGGTGAGCGCCCCGGTGAAGTGGCGGCGGATCGCGGCCAGGTGGACCGGGGCCGCCTCCCGCTGGGCGAGCCGCCCGTCGGCGGTCAGCAGGACGTCCTCGCCGCGGCCGTCGAGCTCGCACTTCTCGCGGGCGACGAGGCCGCGCTGCTCCATCCGGCCGAGCTGGCGCGACAGGCGGCCGTGCGCCCAGTGCAGGTGCGCGGTGAGGTCGCGCACCCGGATGCAGTGCTCGCCGTCCTCCAGCGCGGCGAGCGCCTCCAGCACGTCGTAGTCGGCCATGGACAGCCCGCAGGCGCGCTCCAGGTCGCGGGCGATCTCGGCGTCCACGTGCAGGCGCAGGCGGTGGTAGGCGGTCCAGGCGTCGAGGGCGTGCTGGTCGGTGCTCACGCCCGCCATGCTACGCGATGTTCGTGACATGTAACGGAGATGGTCACGTCATGAGCGCGCCGTCCCGGTAGACGAGCGATCGGGCCGGTACGGCCCAGCGGCGCGCGCCCAGCCGCGGCTCGCCGCCCTCGGGCACCACCGCCTGCACGAGCTGGTCGCCGGATTCCAGCGTGACCAGGGCGCCGGTGCCCAGGTTCTCCACCACCGCCACGGTGCCCGGGATGCCGTCGGGGCGTTCGGTCTCCGACAGGCTCATGTATTCGGGCCGCACGCCGTACACGATCTCGTCGCCCTCGCCGAGCCCGGCCGGGGCGGCGCGCACGGCGCCGGCCACGTGCAGCGCCCCGTTCACGCTCGTGCCGCGCAGCAGGTTCATGGGGGTCGAGCCGATGAAGGCGGCGACGAACGTGGTGGCCGGGCGCTGGAAGATCTCGGCCGGGGTGCCGATCTGGACCATCCGGCCGGCCGACATGACCGCGATGCGGTCGGCCAGCGCCAGCGCCTCGGCCTGGTCGTGGGTGACGAAGACGGTCGTGACGGCCAGCTCGCGCTGCAGCCGCTTGAGGAAGGTGCGCGCCTCCAGGCGCAGGCGGGCGTCGAGGTTGGACAGCGGCTCGTCGAACAGGAACGCCGACGGGCGGCAGGCGATGGCGCGGGCCAGCGCCACCCGCTGCTGCTGGCCGCCGGACAGTTGGCCGGGGCGGCGCCCCAGCAGCTCCGACAGCGACAGCCGCGCGGCGACCTCCTCCGCCCGGCCCGCCCGCTCGGCCCGGGAGACCTTCCTGATGCGCAGCGGGTAGGCGATGTTGTCGCGCACGCTCATGTGCGGGAAGATCGCGTAGTCCTGGAAGACCATGGCGACGTCCCGGCGGCCGGGCGGCAGCGCGGTGACGTCGCGGCCGTTGATGGCGATCGTGCCGGAGCCCGGCGTCTCCAGGCCCGCGATCGCGCGCAGCAGGGTCGTCTTGCCGCAGCCCGAGGGACCCAGCAGGGCGAAGAACTCGCCGCCGGCGATCGTGAGGTCCACGGCGTCGAGTGCCCGCACGCCGCCGGGGAAGACCTTCGTCAGCCCGTTCATCGTGATCACGGCATCGACTCCGTCGACGCCGTGATCAGGATGCTGCGTCTCATGATGACCTCGACAGGCTCGGTCATGCCTTGATCCCTCCGTGGAAGCGGAAGCCGTAGCGGTGGGAGACGAACAGGTACATGGCGACGACCGGCAGCGAGTACAGCAGCGAGAACGTCGAGATGAGCGCCAGCCTGGGCGAGCCGCCCTCGGTGTAGAGGGTGTAGAGGATCACCGAGCCCGGCGCCTTCTCCGGATCGCGCAGCAGGATGAACTGGAACAGGAACCCGCCCCACACCCCGGCCAGCGCCCACACCGCGATGGTCGCCAGGCCGGGCCGTACCAGCGGGATGGTGACGTGCCGCAGGATCTGCAGCGGCGAGGCGCCGAAGACCCGCGCCGACTCCTCGTAGGAGGTCGGCGTGGCGTCCATGAAGTCCTTCAGGATGAAGATCGCCGCCGGGAGCAGCCCGCCCGAGACGACCAGGATCACGCCCAGATGGGTGTCGACGAGGTTGAGCCGGGTCGCCAGCTCGAAGATCGGGACCATCGCCGCCGTGCCCGTCACCACCGACGACAGCAGCAGGAGCAGGTAGAGCAGCACGTCGCGGCCGGGCACCCGCACCCGCGACAGCGCGTAGGCGGCCAGCGCCGCCAGCACCACCACGAGTACGGCGGCGCCGCCCCCCTGGATGATCGAGTTGACGATGGAGCCCAGCGCGTAGGGGTTGTCCAGGATGGCGGCGAAGTTGGCCAGCGTGAACTCCGGCACCGACGTGGTGATCGTCGGGGAGGCGTCGAACGGCGCCGACGCCAGCCACAGCATCGGCAGCGCGAACAACGCCAGCGTGACGGCGATGAAGACGGTGGCGGCCAGGCGGCCGACGGTGTGCCGGATCATCGCGGCCGTCCGCGCAGCAGCCGCAGGTAGGCCAGGGCGAAGACGAGGTTGATGAGCAGGATGAGGAAGGAGACGGCCGCGCCCGCGCCGAGCTCGCCGCCGCGCAGCGCCACGTTGTAGACGTAGATCGGCAGGATCTCCGAGCGGCCCTCGGGCCCGCCGCCGGTCAGCACGAACGGCGTGAAGTCGTTGAACGTCCACAGGCTGATCAGCAGCAGGTTCGTCAGCACGTGCCGCCTGATGTGCGGCAAGACGACGTCCCGTAGCTGCTGCACGACGCCCGCGCCGGCCAGGCGGGCGGTCTCCAGGTGCGAGGGCGGCACGGTCTCCAGCGCCGCCGCGTACAGCATCATCGAGAACGCCGTGCCCCGCCAGGTGTTGAAGACGATGATCGACAGCAGCGGGTGGTCCAGCAGCCAGGCCGTCCCGGGCGTGCCCAGCAGCGCGTTGAGGGTGCCGCCGTCGCGGTCGAGCAGCGCGAACCACAGGAACCCCACCACCGTCGAGGGCAGGATCCACGACAGCAGCACCGTGCCCTCCACCAGGCGGCGCAGCGGCCCGGTCCGGGTGCGCAGCACCCAGGCGAGCGCGAAGCCCAGCCCCGCCTGGCCCACGACGGCCGAGCCGCCCACGTAGGCGACCGTCAGCCACAGCGAGGTCTGGAAGCGCGGGTCGCCCAGCGCCGCCGCGTAGTTCTCCAGGCCGACCACCCGCGGCTCGGCCGCCTCGAGGCCGGTCAGCCGGTAGTCGGTCAGGCCCAGGTAGATCGTCCAGAGGGCGGGGAAGACGAGGAAGACCACGACGAGCACGAGCGCGGGCAGCATGAACGCGGTGGCCCTGGCCCGCCCGAGCCCGGCGGCGTCTGTGCTCATCCGGCGATGTTGGCCGCGCCGCCGACCAGGCGCTCCAGCTTGGTCTGGTAGCCCGTCGCCGCCTGCTCCGGCGTCCCGCCCGACACCACCGCCGCGGTGGCCTCCTGAAGCGCCGCCGACACCTGCGGATAGACCGCCAGCGGTGGCCGGTAGGCGGTGATCGGCAGCACCTCCTCCGCGACGAACTTGAGCATCGGGTCGGCCGTCAGCACCTCGGCGTTGACGTCGTCCCGGGAGCTGATGCGCACCTGCCCGGCCAGCTGCGCCTTGGTCGCCTCGGCCGAGTGCATGAACGCCAGCAGTTGCCAGGCCAGCGCCGGGCTCTTCGAGGCGGGGTTGAGCACGCGCACGGCGCCGCCGGACATGGAGACGAAGTCCTGGCCGCGGATGCCCGCGCCCGGCCGCTTGGCCGGGATCTTGGCGTACCCGACGACCGCGTCCCGGGCGGCCATGGGCGCCACCCCGGCCTTCGGCTCGACGACCGAGCGCCAGAAGTAGTCGCTCTCCGCCAGAATGGCGATCTTGCCCTCGGCGAACCGGGCGAAGGACTTGTCGCGTCCCTTGGCCTCCTGCTGCAGCTTCGGATCGCCCAGCCCCTCGGCGTAGACCTGCCGGTAGAAGCCGAGCACGTCCTTCATCGCCGTGGAGGCGCCCGCCCACTTGCCGCCGGAGTACACCTCGGCGCCGGCCCCGGCCAGCAGCGGCAGCGCGCCCTGCATGGTCGTGGCCTCGCCCATCGCGCTGCCGGCGTTGATCTGGATCGGCACCGGCACGCCCGCCGCCTTCAGCTTCGTCCCGGCGTCGAGGATCTCCTGCCAGCTCACCGGCTGCCACGCCTCCGGCAGCCCGGCCTTCCTGAACAGCTCCTTGTTGTAGAACAGCACCCGGCCGTCGGTGCCCTGCGGCAGCGCATACCTCTTGCCGTCGAAGATGCCGAGGCCCTGCACCGCCTGCGGGATCTGCGACCAGCCCTCCCAGCCGTCCACCGACGGGCCGCCGACCTCCGCCAGCGGCCTGATGTAGCCGGCCTGCGCGAACTCGCCCACCCAGATGCCGTCCACGTCGATGACGTCCGCGCCCCGCTTCGCCTTCAGGTCGAGGGCGACCTTCTGCTTGTACTGCTCGTCGTCCACGCCGCTCGGCTGGAAGAGCACCTTGACGTTCTGATGCCGCTGCTCGAACTGCGGGATCACCCAGCTCCTGATCCAGTCCGCGCTCTCCGCGTTCTTCCCGCCGGAGATCGCGTTGGCCGCGATCGTGAGCGTCACGCTGCCGGGGCTCGACGGCTGTCCGGTGCCGCACGCGGCGAGGGCCAGGAGGAGGGCGGCGCCGAGAAGCACAGGTCGCATGTCGGCCTCCACTTGCGGACGTGCAGACATACCGACAATCGCACGACCGCACCCGGGCGTAAAGAAACGATCTGATGAACGGTTCGCCCTGAGCTGATCGTGGGAAGTGCAAGGGGCAACCCAACATGAGTAGGGTCTGGCCTAGAGGTATTGACGTTTTGGGAGGGAGTCGCGTGGCATCGCACAGGGATCTGCCCGCCGGCTTGGTCGATCGGCTTTTCCAGAACTCAGGGAATTCGTCGTTCACCGAGTTCGTCAGCTCGTACGCGCCGGAATTGCTGCCGGTGCGCGACGAGATCCTGGCCACCCCGATCGGCGACCAGGTTCCGCACGCCACGACGATCGTGGCGGCCACGTTCGCGGGCGGAGTGGCCATGGCCGGCGACCGGCGCGCCACCTCGGGCAACATGATCTCGCAGCGGGACGTGCAGAAGGTCTTCCGCACCGACGACTACTCCGTCATGGGCATCGCGGGCACCGCCAGCACCGGCATCGAGATGGCCCGGCTCTACCGCGTGGAGCTGGAGCACTACGAGAAGATGGAAGGCCGCACGCTGTCGGTCAACGGCAAGGCCAACCGGCTGGCCACCATGATCCGCGGCAATCTCGGCATGGCCATGCAGGGCCTGGTGGTGGTGCCGTTGTTCGCCGCCTACGACCCCGACGACGACGAGGGCCGCATCTTCAGCTACGACGTGGCCGGCGGGCCGTACGAGCGGGAGCGCTTCGACGCGATCGGCTCCGGCTCCATCTTCGCCCGCGGCTCGCTCAAGAAGCTCTACCGCGACGGCGCCGGCGCCGACGACACCGCGATAACGCTCATCCAGGCGCTCTACGACGCGGCCGACGACGACTCGGCGACCGGCGGTCCCGACGTGACCCGCAAGATCTGGCCCATCGTGTCCTTGATCGACGCCGACGGGTTCCGCCGACTCACCGACGAGGAGGTCTCCGGCTACGTCGAGCAGATGCTCGAAGCCCGGATGATCGCCCCCGACGGCCCCATCGCCCCGCTGCGCTAGAAAGGAACACCTGCGGTGTCCATGCCTTTTGGATATGCCTCCCCTGAGCAGATCATGCGGGACAAGGCGGACTACGCGCGCAAGGGCATCGCGCGAGGCCGCTCGGTCGTGGTGCTGCAGTACCAGGACGGCATCCTGTTCGTCGCGCCCAACCCGTCGCGGGCGCTGCACAAGATCAGCGAGATCTACGACCGCATCGGTTTCGCCGCGGTGGGCCGCTACAACGAGTTCGAGGAGCTGCGCCTCGGCGGCATCCGCTACGCCGACATCAACGGCTACACCTACGACCGCTCCGACGTCACCGGCCGCGGCCTGGCCAACCTGTACGCCTCCAACCTCGGCCGCATCTTCACCGAGTCGATCAAGTCG
Organism: Nonomuraea typhae; assembly: GCF_009760925.1. GTDB lineage: Bacteria > Actinomycetota > Actinomycetes > Streptosporangiales > Streptosporangiaceae > Nonomuraea > Nonomuraea typhae. The sequence goes on along the minus strand of NZ_VRLV01000003.1, from coordinate 599,580 downwards.
CTCGAGGTCGAGGTGGTCGTGGCCGAGGTCGGCGACCAGCCCGACGGGGACGCCATCTACCGGCTCACCTTCGACGGCTCGGTCTTCGACGAGCACGGCTTCACGGTCATGGGCGGTCAGGCCGAGGCCGTGGCCGGGCGGCTGAAGGAGCGCTACCGCGAGGCGATGCCGCTGGCCGACGCGCTCGAGGTGGCGCTGGTGGCGCTGACCGAGCCGGGCGGCGAGCGGCCGCCGGTGGCCCAGCTCGAGGTGGCCGTGCTCGACCGCAACCGGGAGAACCGCAAGTTCCTGCGGCTGACCGGGACCCGCCTGGAGCGCATCCTCCCGGCCGCGCCGCCGGCCGCCGAAACGCCCGCCTCCTCCGAAGCCGGGCAGGCATCGGAGCCGGGTGACGCGCCCACCGGACCGCCCACCGGGCCCGACGGGGACGTCGACGACGGCTCGTCGCCGCTGTAACGCCGCGCCTGCGGGGCGCCGTGGCCGGCTTCCGGCCACGGCGCCCCTGTGTTTCCGGTCACCCACCGCGAACTTTTCGGCCGCAACCGTGGTCGAAGATCTCGTGAAGACTTTGACCCGAATCCTTCTGGCCGGTGCCGCTACGGGCGCCGTGGCCTTGTCCTTCGCCGGCAGCGCTCAGGCCGGTTCGACCTACACGCCGGCCCTTGCGGCGTCCTTTGCGGCCACGCCCACGTTCAAGGCGCCCGAGATCTTCGGGACCACGTTCCAGAAGGATCCCGGGCACGACTTCACCAAGGGCGTCCACTCGCGCCGCGACGGCATCCTGCGCGGCTGGATCACCCACATCAGGGGCGGCAAGGCGGAATACGAGCCGATCAAGTGGAAGAAGGACAAGCACACCGAGGGCTACTTCGTCGGCCCGCCCGAGGGTGACGTGACCGCCTACGCCTCGCCGATCGCGAAGAACGTGGTGTTCCTGTCGGCGTTCGGCTGCAAGCCGAGCTCGGCCGCCATGACCGTGGACCGGCGCACCGGCCTCGGCAACAAGAAGTGCTCGCGCGCGGCGCTGATCAAGCGGTTCAAGACGACCGAGCGCCCGTCGCTGATCACCGTCTACAAGGGGAAGATCGTCCGGGTGCAGGAGATTTACACCCCGTAGCCAGTCTGCGGATATTACGTTGGGCCCCGCGGCGGTAAGTGGTGATTGATAGCCGATCATCGCTGGAGGTGCCGGGTGCGGGTGATCATCGCGACCGTGATCGGGCTCGCCGTCGCCGTGCCGGCCGCGGGGGTGGCTCCGGCGCACGCGGATGACGGGCTGGCGATCTGGCCGTCCGAGGTACGGGCCGGGGGATGGCTGACGGTGCGGCTGCGCTGCGGCCCGGACACCGAGACGGGGCGGATCGACGGGCCCGCCTCGTTCGGCGAGATCCCGATCGACGGCTTCGCCGGCGGCCGCTGGGAGGACGACGTGCGCGTCCCGGCCGGCACCCCGCGCGGCCGGCAGCCGGTCTACGGATACTGCGACGGCGAGGCGAGCGGCCAGGACGTCCTCCTGGTGGTCGGCGGGCGCCCGCACGGGGGCGCCCACACGGGGTACGGCGGGGCCGCCCGCCTGTCAGGCGGCGTGGACGTGACGGTGAGCGAGCCCACCACGGGGGAGGGCTCGCTCACCTGGCTGCCGGGCGCCGCGGGATTGTCCCTGGCCGTGGTGGGCGCCGCCGTCTGGACCCGGCGCGGCACCCTGGGACGGCGCGGCACCCCGGGGAGATGGAAGTGGCGGCGGCCGGGCGGAGGCGGCTGACGTGCGGGCAGGCGTCCCGCTGATCCCGCCGGCCGGGGCGGTGCGCCGCCCTCTACGGGCCACGCGGACTCCCCGACCGGACCGGCCGTCTTCCACGGCGTCGCCGGGCTCGAACCCGGCGCGCTGATCAAGGTCGTCCGCGCCGACCGGCGCACGGCCACGTTCCGGGTCGGCTTGGTGGAGACGTTCCCCAAGCGGGAGTTCCCCGCCGACCGCGTCTACGCCGGCACCGGCCCGGCCCAGCTCCGCCTCATCACCTGCGGCGGGGCGTTCGACCCGGTCACCCGGGAGTACGCGGACAACGTGGTGGTGTTCGCCGTGCTGGCCGGCCGTACCGATAAATAAGGTGCGACCGCAACAGGACACCCGATAAGGTCACCGACATGCACTATTACTTCTTCCTCTAAGAGGGGACGGCGCCGAGCCCCCGACTACGCCCGATGCAGGCCCACGATGCGGCCCCGGGCGCGGCGAGGCGCATCCGCCGTCCGTTTCTTTGCGGGGTTTCCACCCCGCCTCTTGGAGGAAGCGTGTCTACCGCTCTTTCCCTGCCCGCCCGCGCACGTGCTCACCTGGCCGCGACCGAGGTCCGCGTCGTCCGCGGCGGCCGGCAGGTGCTCAACGGCGTCACCGTGACCGTCTCCCCTGGCGACCGCCTGGGCGTGGTCGGCGAGAACGGCCGGGGCAAGACCACCCTGCTGCAGGTGCTGGCCGGCGCCCTGGTCCCGGACTCCGGCGAGGTCACCCGCGTCGGCACGGCCGGTGTGGCCGACCAGGAGATGCCCGTCGGTGACGACCGGACCGTCGGCGACCTCATCGACGTCGAACTGGCCGGGGTCCGGCGGGTCCTGGCCGCCTTCGAGGAGGCCACGGCCGCCCTGGCCGAGGGACGGCCCGGCGCCGAGGAGGACTACGCCCGCGCGCTGGCCGACGCCGAATCGCTGGACGCCTGGGAGGCCGACCGGCGCGTCGACGTCTCGCTGGCCGCGCTCGGCGCCGTGGACGACCGCACCCGCCCGCTGGCCGGCCTGTCGGTCGGGCAGCGTTACCGCATCAGGCTGGCCTGCCTGCTCGGGGCCGGGCACGACCTGCTGCTGCTCGACGAGCCGACCAACCATCTCGACGCCGCCGGGCTGGCGTACCTGACCGCCAGGCTGCGCGAGCACCCGGGCGCGGTGGTGCTGGTCAGCCACGACCGGGCGCTGCTGGACGACGTCGTGACGACCGTGCTCGACCTCGACCCGACCCGCGACGGCCTGCCCCGTACCTACGGCGGCGGCTACGCCGGCTACCGCGAGGGCCGCCTGGCCGAGCGTGAACGCTGGGAGTCCGACTACCGCGACCAGCAGAGCGAACGCCGCCGCCTGGCCGACGACCTGTCGGCCGCGCAGAACCGGCTGCAGTCCGGCTGGCGCCCCGACAAGGGCACCGGCAAGCACACCCGCGCGACCCGGGCGCCCGCCCTGGTCCGGGCCGTGCACCGGCGCCAGGAAGCGCTGGAGGCCCAGGTGCTGGACGTGCCCAAGCCGCCGATGCGCTTCCAGGCGCCGCCGCTGCCCGCGCCGACCGGAGTGACGCTGCTGCGCGCCGACGGCGTCGAGGTACGCGACCGGTTGCGCACGCCGCAGTCGCTGCACCTGCGCGCCGGCGAGAGGCTCGTGGTGACCGGTCCCAACGGCGCCGGGAAATCGACGCTGCTGGCCGTACTCGCCGGGGCGCTCGAGCCCGACGCCGGGAGCGTGCAGCGCGGCGGGCGGATCGGGGTGCTGTGGCAGGAGTCGCCGCCGCCGTCGCACCGGCCCGCCTACGAGGTGTTCGAGGCCGCGACCGCACGCCCGGTCAGCCGGGGCGTGCTGGCCGAGCCGGACCGGGTGGGACTGTCCCAGCTCGGCCTGCTGCCCGCCGAGGCCGCGCACAAGCCGGTGCGCGAGCTGTCGATCGGCCAGCAGCGCCGCCTGGACCTGGCCATGCTGCTGGCCGCCCGCCCGCAGGTGGTGATCCTGGACGAGCCGACCAACCACCTGTCGATGGCGCTGGTGGAGGAGCTGACCGAGGCCCTGCGCGCCACGCAGGCGGCCGTCGTGCTGGCCACCCACGATCGCCAGCTCCTGCGCGACCTGTCCGATTGGCCGCGCCTGTCCCTATAGGCGGTGGTTGCGGTCCATGGTGAGCGCGGCGGTCGCGGTCCCTCTGGTACGGCGGAGCCGCGCCCACCCCCACCCGCCGCACGTGGCCGGCCCCCGTCCAGGGGGACGGCCGGCCGGCGTGCGGGGCGGGCCGCCGTGACGAGCGCCCCGCCGGCCGGTTACCTGCGTCTCCACCCCTCTGACCGCCTCCACGGCCGGGCTGGGTCAGGTGTGCAGGGACTGGAAGACCTGGTGCAGCTTTGCCTTGTTCTCGAAGCCGATGCCCGGCAGGTCCGGCAGCCGGATGCGCCCGTTCTCCACGACGGCGTCGTCGGCGAAGCCGCCCGTGGGTTCGAACTCGCCCGGGTAGGACTCGTTCCCGCCGAGCTTGAGCGCGGCCGAGATGTGCAGGGCGAACTGGTGCCCGCCGTGCGGGATGCAGCGCCGGGGCGACCAGCCGCGCCGGCGCAGCATGGCGTGGATGCGCAGGTACTCGGCCAGGCCGTAGCTCAGCACCGGGTCGATCTGGATGATGTCGCGGTCGGGGCGCATGCCCGCGTAGCGCAGCAGGTTGCGGGCGTCTTGGAGGGAGAACAGGTTCTCGCCGGTGGCCAGCGGCCCCGGGTAGTGCTCGGCCAGGGTGGCGTGCAGGGCGTGGTCGAGCGGGTCGCCGGGTTCCTCGTACCAGGCCAGGCCGTAGGGCTCCAGGGCCTTGCCGTACGCCAGCGCGGTGGCGAGGTCGAAGCGGCCGTTGGCGTCCACGGCCAGGCGGGAGCCGTCCACGACGTCGAGGACGGCCTCGACGCGGCGCAGGTCCTCTGTCAGCGACGCGCCGCCGATCTTCATCTTGACGGTGGTGTAGCCGAGGCCGAGGAAGCGCCGCATCTCCTCCTGGAGGTCCTTGAGCGTCTTGCCGGGGGCGTAGTAGCCGCCCGCGGCGTAGACGAAGACGGACTCGTCCGGCTCGCCGAGGGCGTGACGGTCGGACAGCCACCGGTAGAGAGGCTTGTCCTCGATCTTGGCGGCCAGGTCGTGCAGCGCCATGTCCAGGACGCCGATCGCGACGGAGCGTTCGCCGTGGCCGCCGGGCTTCTCGCCGCTGGTCATGACCGGCAGCGCCTTGACCGGGTCGAAGGTGACGCCGTCGCCGGTCAGCAGGTCGTCGGGGTCGGCTTCCAGGAGGCGGGGGGCGATGCGGCGGCGGATGATGTCGCCGGCGCTGTAGCGGCCGTTGGAGCTGAAGCCGTAGCCGGTCAGCGGGCGGCCGTCGCGCATGACGTCGCTGACGATCGCCACGATGGAGCAGTCCATGCGGCTGAAGTCGATGTAGGCGTTGGCGATGGACGAGCTGATCGGGATGGTTCCCTCATGAATGCCGATGATCTGCGGCATGGACCTTCTCCTTGCTCGGGTAGCCGATGGTCTGCTCGAACTTGTCCCGGTCGAGGCCGCCCTCCTCCCAGCGGGCCACGACCACCGCGGCCACGGCGTTGCCGAGCACGTTCGTGACGGCCCTGATCAGGGAGAGGAAGCGGTCGACCGACAGCACCAGGGCCAGGCCGGCGATGGGCACCAGCCGCACGGCCGCCACGGTGTTGGCCAGCGTCACGAACGCCGACCCGGTCACCCCGGCGGTGCCCTTGGACAGCACCAGGAAGACCAGGAACAGCAGGAGCTGGTCGCCGAAGCTGAGCGGCACGCCGTACACCTGGCCGATGAAGACGACGCAGATGGGGATGACCACGGCCACGCCGTCGAGGTTGAAGGAGTAGCCGGTCGGGACGACCAGCCCCACGACCGAGCGCTTGCAGCCGAACTCCTCCAGGCGGGCCATGAGCTGCGGCATGACCGACTCGGACGACGAGGTCCCCAGCACGATGTAGAGCTCGCGGCGCAGGGCGCGGACCAGGCGCAGGTAGGAGAAGCCGGCCATGCGGCACACGGGGACCAGGACGACCAGCATGAAGACGGCCAGCGCGAGGACGGAGACGCCGACGAGCTTCATGAGCGCGGTCAGGGTCTCGGGCCCGTACTTGCCGACGGTGTAGGCGACGGCGCCGAAGGTGCCGATCGGCGCCAGGTACATGATGAAGCGGATCATGCTGAAGAACACCTCGGCCAGGCGCGTGCAGCCGCGGGCGATGGGCTCGCCGACCTCCTGCGGCAGGGCCAGCAGGGCCACGGCGAACAGCACGGCGAAGATCAGCACCTGGAGGACCTCGCCGGTGGCGAAGGAGCCGACGGCGTTGTCGGGGATCATGTGGGTGATCCACTCGGCGAAGGTGCGCTCGGTGCCGCCCTTGACGTAGTCCGTCACGTCCTCCGAGGCGCCGGCGGGTGGGGCGACCCCGGCGCCGGGCTGCAGGAGGTTGACGGCGGCCAGCCCGATGAGCATGCCGATGGTGGTGACGATCTCGAAGTAGATGATCGCCTTCAGCGCGATCCTGCCGACGGACTTCAGGTTGCCGGCCGAGACGATGCCGCTGACCACGACCAGGAACACCACGGGCGCGATGACCAGCTTGATGAGCGCGATGAAGGTGTCGGCCAGGGGCTTGAGCTGGGCGCCGACGTCCGGCCACACCAGCCCGAACACCGCGGCGGCGATGGCCGCGACCAGCACCTGCATGCTGGTGTTGCGTGCTAATGCCCGCATGGCTACCTCACCAGGGTGTCGTGGAGCGCCCCGCGATCGACGTCGAGGCCGAGCCCCGGCTTGCCGGAGATCGAGATCTTCCCCGCCTCGGGCGCGGGGGAGCCGGGGAACAGCTGCTGCCCGACCTGGCCCATGCCGATGTGCCATTCGAGGATCCAGCCGTTCATCAGCCCCGCGAGGGTGTGCATGCTGAACAGCGGCCAGCCGCCGCCGTGCGCGATCGGCAGGTTGTAGATCTGGGCCAGGTGGGCGGCCTTGCGGGCCTCGGTGAAGCCGCCGCAGTAGCAGGGGTTGGGCTGGAGGATGTCCACGGCCCGCCGTTCGACCAGCTCGCGCAGGCGCCAGCGATGGCCTTCCATCTGCCCGGCGGCCAGCGGGATCGAGGTGTGCTCGCGCAGGTCGGCCATGGCGCGGGCGTCGTTCTGGTGCAGCGGCTCCTCGAACCAGGTCAGATGGCAGTCCTCGACCGCGCGGGCCAGGTACTTGGCGTCGGTGGGGGTGAACAGGTAGTTGGCGTCGATCATGAGGTCGATGTCGCCGCCCACCGCCTCGCGCACGGCGCGGATGCGCCGGGCGTCCTCGCGCCAGCCGCCCTTGTCCACGGCGACGACCATCTTCAGCGCGGTGAAGCCGGCCGCCACCTGCAGGCGGGCGGCCTCGGCCAGCTGGTCCTTGTCGTACTGCGGGAAGCCGAACGTCACGTAGACCGGCAGCTGGGTGCGGGCGCCGCCGAGCAGGGAGGCGACCGGGCGGCCCTCGTGCTTGCCGGCGATGTCCCACAGGGCGATGTCCAGCAGGGACAGGGCGCTGGAGACCACGCCGGTCATCGTGCGCGGGTTGAGCTTCTGCCAGACGCGCTGGTGGACGGCTTCGATGTCGCGCGGGTCGAGGTCGAGTACGGCGGGCAGGAAGTGGTGCTCGAGGGCGGCGACGACGGACCTGGCCAGGAAGTGGCCGGTGATCGACACGCCGGTCAGGCCCTCGTCGGTCTCGACCTCGCAGAAGACGAACTCCTTCTGCTCGGCCCTGCCGTATCCGGCGACCCTGCCCTCCAGCAGCGGCACTTCGATGGAGGTGGTGTGCACGCTGGCCCGGATGTCCTTGATCTTCATCTTGCTCCCTCGTTCCGGGGGTGGTTGGGAGGAGCTTCTCTCTCAGAATCGTCAACTGTCAACGATTTGCAATTTGCGGGAAGGTAGGGTAGTGAAGATCCAGTGGGCGATTACACCGACGCGCTCCGGCGCCGCGTGGCCGAGCGCCAGGCCACCTCCCTTCCCCAGCTGATCGTCGAAGAGCTGGAAAACATGATCATCAACGGCGTGCTCAAAGGCGGCGACCGGATCAACGAGTCGGCGCTGGCCATGCGGCTCGGCGTCAGCCGGGGGCCGGTCCGCGAGGCGTGCCGGCAGCTCGAGCGCAGCCGGCTGGCCGAGTTCCGCGCCAACCGCGGCATGTTCGTCAGAGAGATCTCGGTCGAGCAGGCGGCCCAGCTCTACGACATCCGGGCGAGCCTGTTCGGGCTGGCCGGTCGGCTGGCCGCCGAGCGGGCCGGCCAGGGCGACGTGGCCGAGCTGCTGGAGGTGGTCGAGCGGCTGCGGGGGTGCGCCGACATGGATCACTACTATCCGCTGAACGTCGATCTGCACCGGCGGATTGTCGCCTTGTCGGGAAATCCTCGGCTTGTTGAGCTTTATGACGATATTTCGAAGGAATTGCACCTGTTTCGTCGCCATGGCCTGGAGCCTGCGGCGGCCAGGGAGCTCTCCAACGCGCAGCACCGGGAGATCATCGAGCGCATCTCCGCCGGTGACGCCGCCACGGCCGGCCGGCTGATGGAGGAGCACATCCTGGCCGGCAAGGGCCGCATGCTGGGGGGCGGCGCCGCCGTACCCCACAAAGAGTGATTTATCGGCACATGCGGCGCGCGTGGCGCAAAAACGGCTGGGAAGATCCCTCCCGCTCGCCGATCCGTGGGCATAGTGTGAGGTGATGGATCGTCGCATCTTCGGGCTCGAAAATGAGTACGGCGTGACCTGCACGTTCAGGGGCCAGCGCAGGCTGTCCCCGGACGAGGTCGCCCGTTACCTGTTCCGCCGAGTCGTGTCCTGGGGCCGATCGAGCAACGTCTTCCTCCGTAACGGCGCCCGCCTGTATCTGGACGTGGGCAGCCATCCCGAGTACGCCACCCCCGAGTGCGACAACGTCGTCGAACTCGTCACCCACGACAAGGCCGGCGAGCGCATCCTCGAAGGGCTCCTCGTCGACGCCGAGAAACGCCTGCGCGAGGAGGGCATCGCCGGCGACATCTACCTGTTCAAGAACAACACCGACTCCGCCGGCAACTCCTACGGCTGCCACGAGAACTACCTCGTCGGCCGGCACGGCGAGTTCGGCCGCCTGGCCGACGTGCTCATCCCGTTCCTGGTGACCCGGCAGATCATCTGCGGCGCCGGCAAGGTGCTGCAGACCCCGCGCGGCGCCGTCTACTGCGTCTCGCAGCGCGCCGAGCACATCTGGGAGGGCGTCTCCAGCGCCACCACCCGCAGCCGGCCCATCATCAACACCCGCGACGAGCCCCACGCCGACGCCGAGCGTTTCCGCCGCCTGCACGTCATCGTCGGCGACTCGAACATGAGCGAGGCCACGATGCTGCTCAAGGTCGGCGCGACCGACCTGGTGCTGCGCATGATCGAGGCGGGCACGGTGATGCGCGACCTGTCGCTGGAGAACCCGATCCGGGCCATCCGCGAGGTCTCCCACGACATGACCGGCCGCCGGCGGGTACGGCTGGCCAACGGGCGGGAGGCCTCCTCCCTGGAGATCCAGCAGGAATACCTCTCCAAGGCCAAGGACTTCGTCGACCGGCGCGGCGGCGACCCCATCTCCCGGCGGGTGCTGGAGCTGTGGGAGCGCACCCTGCGCGCGGTGGAGACCGGCAACCTCGACCTGGTCAGCCGCGAGATCGACTGGGTGACCAAATACCAGCTCATCGAGCGCTACCGCAAGAAGTACGACCTGCCGCTGTCCTCACCGCGCGTGGCCCAGCTCGACCTGGCCTACCACGACGTGCACCGCAAACGCGGCCTGTTCTACCTGCTGCAAAAGCGCGGCGCGGTGGAACGGGTGACGTCCGACATCCGGATTTTCGAGGCCAAGTCGGTGCCGCCGCAGACCACCCGGGCGCGGCTGCGGGGCGAGTTCATCCGCAAGGCCCAGGAGAAGCGCCGCGACTTCACCGTCGACTGGGTGCACCTCAAACTCAACGACCAGGCGCAGCGCACCGTGCTGTGCAAAGACCCGTTCCGCAGCGTGGACGAGAGGGTGGACAAGCTCATCGCCGGAATGTAGAGGTGCGTTTACCTCGGGCCTACATCGAACTCGGATAGTGTGACGCGAACCTGCCGTCTGTCCCCGAGGATTGTCCATGCGACGCCGCTTGGCCGTACTGGCCGCCGTGCCCTTGATCTTCACCGCCGCCGCCTGCGGGTCCGCCGACAGCGGCGGCGGAACCACATCGGCTGCCGCGTCGTCGGGGGTGAAGGTCGCCGGTGCCGTGAACGCCAAGCCGACCGTGACCTTCCCCTCCGGCACGCCCGCCAAGAAGTCGTCCTTCGAGGTGATCAGCGAGGGCACCGGCCCCGCGGTCAAGAGCGGCGACAAGCTGATGGTCAACCTCACCGTCTACGACTGGGACGGCAAGTCGAACGCCTTCCAGGGCTCGTCCTACGACACCAAGAAGCCGGAGACGATCGCGGTCGACCAGACGCTGCCCAAGGTCCTGCAGGACGGCTTCGTCAAGGTCAAGCACGGCGGCCGCCTGATGGCCGTGATGGCCGACGAGAACAACCCGCCGTCGCAGGTGACCAAGGTCTTCGTCATGGACGTGGTCGGCAGCCCGCCCGCCGCCCTCAAGGCCGCCACCGGCAAGGAGACCGGCGAGACGCTCAAGGGCGTGAAGGTCGTCAACCCGGGCGGCGACAAGGCGCCCACGCTGACCACCAAGACCGACGAGAAGGCGCCCAAGGACCTCGTGGTCAAGACCCTGATCAAGGGCACCGGCAAGCCGGTCGAGGCCACCCAGACGCTCGACGTGCACTACACGGGCAAGATCTGGGGGACCGACAAGGAGTTCGACTCCAGCTGGGCGAGCGGCCAGCCGGCGAACTTCCCGCTGAGCGGGGTCATCCAGGGCTGGCAGAAGGGGCTGACGGGGGTGCCGGTCGGCAGCCGCGTGGTGATGAGCATCCCGCCGGCGATGGGCTACGGGGCGCAGGAGCAGAAGGGCATCCCGGCCAACAGCACGCTCGTGTTCGTGGTGGACGTGCTCTCGGCGTACTGACGCAGGGATCCGGCGGCGCGGTGACATCTCGTGGCCCGGGGCCACGAGATGTCGCTGTGGAGGGACGCCGATGCGGCGGCCGACGGTGTTCGCGCCGGCCTCCTCCCTCGTGCTGACCGCTGTGCTGTCCGCCTGCTCGGCGCCGCGGGACCTCGCCCTGAAGCCGGCGGCCCGTTCGGCGCGCGCCGGCGATCGTCTTCCCCCCGCAGGCCGCCGGAAGGGCTCCAGGTCGGCCGGCTCGCCGAGGGCAGGGCTCCCGGCTGCAGGCGGCGACGTGGCGGTCGTCCACTACTGGACAAGGCGTGGCGCGGGCGGACGGTCGGCAGCCGGGTGTCCCGCCCGGGATCGGGCCCGCCGGCACCCTGGCGTTCGTGGTGGACGTCCTCGCGGCGCACCGGCCGGGAACTTAGACTCACGGCGTGAACGACGACCTCGACGCCCTGGCCCAGCTGCAGGATCCCGTACGGCGGGCGTTGTACGACTACGTGGTGGCCGCGGGCGGCGGGGTCGGCAGGGGGCCGGCGGCGGAGGCGGTCGGGGTGTCGCGGACGCTGGCCGCCCACCACCTGGACAAGCTTGTCGAAGCCGGGCTGCTGACGGCCGGGCTGCGGGCCCAGGAGAAGAAGGGGCCGGGCAGCGGGCGGCCGGCCAAGGTGTATGCGCGGGCCAAGACCGAGCGGGCGGTGAGCCTGCCGCCGCGCGACTACGGGGTGATGGCCTCCCTGCTGGCCGAGGTCGTGGACGTGCTCGGCGCCGGGGAGCGGGCCGAGCGGGCCGCCCGGCGGGCGGGGGAGCGGCTGGGGCGGCTGCACCGGGACGAGCCGGTGGACGGCGTGCTGCGCGAACGCGGCTACGAGCCCTACGCCGAGGACGACGTCCTGCGGATGCGCAACTGCCCCTTCCACGCTCTGTCGGAGGAGCAGCCGGTGCTGGTGTGCGCCATGAACCTGGCGCTGTGCCGGGGAGTGCTGGCGGGCATGGGCGCCGAGCCGGGCCGCGCCGCCCTCGATCCCCGGCCGGGGGAGTGCTGCGTGACCGTGGCTCTCGACCTCGGGGAACCTTCTAAAACAAATGAAGATTGACATAGAAGGCCGGGCATGGTGAGGTAAGACCCATGCACCTGGCACAGATGAACGTCGCCCAGCTCCTGGCCCCCGCCGACGACCCCCGCATCGCCGACTTCATTGACGGCCTGGAGCCCATCAACGCCCTGGCCGACGCCGCCCCCGGATTCGTCTGGCGGATGCAGGCCAACGAGGACGACCCCCGGGAACTGCTGAGCTACGAGCACGACGACTTCCTGGCCACCACCCTGTCGGTCTGGGAGTCCCGGGAAGCCCTGTGGAACTTCGTCTACCGCTCGGCCCACCTGGACTATCTGCGCCGCCGCCGGGAGTGGTTCCACCACATCGCCGAGCCGTACAGCGTGATGTGGTGGATCCCGGAGGGACACCGGCCGACGACGGCGGAGGGGTTTGCGCGCCTGGAGGTCCTCCGGGCCCAGGGGCCCGGCCCGGAGGCGTTCACCTTCAAGGACTTCTACGACGCCGCCGAGGCCACCCCGATGCCCAGGCACATCTCGTCCTGGGTGCCTTCGCCCCAGACCACGTAGCGGGGCGGCAGGTTTCTCAGCAGGGGCAGCTGGGCGCGCAGGGACGCGTCATGGGTGCAGGTGACCCGGATGGTGTCGCCCTTCTTCACCGTCACCGGCTTGGGCAGCGGCTGCAGCGCCTGGTTGTCGAAGTTGTAGTCGGGCACTTCCAGGAGCGTCTGCGCCTTGGCCTTCCCGGGGTTGAGCTCGACCTTGATGGCCCGCCCCAGCAGGTGCATGTGGCCGGCCAGCGCGTGCAGGGTGAAGGTGCCGGGGGAGCGCACGTCGCAGTGCTGGGTGGGGCCGGGCCTGGCCTTGCCGCCGGAGCAGGCCTGGAGAAGGTTGCCCACCTCGGTGGCCGACTCGTCGCCGAAGCGCTTGCCCACGTCGGCCACGGCCGCGCCGCGCTCGCACAGCGGGCCCTTCTCCCGGCCGGTGCAGGGAAGCTCGATGGGGGCGGCGAACAACGTCGTCATCAGCGGGGTGCGGGCGTCGGAGGACACGCGCAGCCGGACGCTCGACTGGTCGCTGCCCGCCGGCTTGCCGTCCAGGGCGAGCGTGCTGTAGTGGACCTGCATGACCAGGGCACTGCCCTTGGGCATCGAGTAGCCGAGCTTCGGATCCAGCAGGACCTCGTCGGCGCCGGGCGCCCAGTGGCCGATCCAGGCCGCCTCGCCGATGCCGGAGTCGCCGAAGCACGTCCAGCCCTCGCCGGGATCCTTGGCGTCGGTCTCGCGCACCTGCGCGATCTGGCCCGGCCCCACCTGGAACAGGATCGCGTGGTGGACCACGTCGGTGTTCTGCGCCGTGAACTGGGTGCCGGTCAGGAAGGCGTCGGCCTCGCCCAGGCCGGGGTCGACGAGGAAGCAGCGGTAGACGTCGGTGCCGCCGTTGGGCGGCACCGGCGTGTAGGCCGCGGGCATCTTGGCGGTCACGAACCGCTCGCCCTCACGCAACGGGGCGGCCGGAGCCGGAGTGGACGAGCCGTGCAGCCCGTGCCCGGCCGGGGAGTCCGTCGCCGACGGCGGCGGCGACGGAGCGGCGGTGGTGCCTGATCCCCGGGCCGGGCCACTCCCACAGGCCGCGAGCAGCATGGCCGCCGCGGCCAGGACGACGCCCGCCCCGATGCGTGTCCTTTTCATGACCCCACGGTCTCGCGCGCAGGCGGTGACCGTCATCACACTCAGGTCTGAACCGTCTCCACCTATGGTCGGAACTCGCGTCTACCCCTGAAGGACCTCATGACTACGCCAAAAGGCGCGCCGCGTGCCGGCCCGCCGCCGCTGACGTGAGGAAATAGGCCGGATCCTCCTCCAGGCCGCGGCCCATCGTCGACAGTTTCACCGGCGCCTCGCCCAGCGCCTCGCGCAGACCGTCCACCGCCACCGGAACCAGTTCGTGGCGTACGGCCAGCGGCGCCGCCTGCTCCTTGACCCGCTCGCCGAACGCCCCGGGCAACTCGGGCACCGGAACCTGCGCGGGCGCCAGCGCCACCCGTCCGTAGGCGGTCAGCGAGTGGTGGGAGACGCCTATGTGCCGCTCGCGTTTGTCGCCCTCGCTGACCCGCAGCGCCGCCACCGGCCGCCCCTCCAGCGCCGCCGCCGCGTTGACCGCCTCGCCCGCCGACACGCCGGAGAACCCCCACCGGGTGCCCGTGCCCAGGTTGCCGGGCCCCTGGGTGACGATCGCCACCTCGGCCCCCAGGACGTGCCGGGCCGCCAGCAGCCCCGTGTGCGTCGTCACCGCCTCCACGTCGCCGCCGAACGCCTGCCCGACCGTCACCACCCCGGCCAGCCAGCCGATCTCCCGCAGCCGGGCGCACGACATCGAGAACCAGGCCGGCAGCGCCCCGCCGTCCTGCATCACGTAGACGGCCCGGGTGCCCGCGCGGCCCGCGTACAGCCCGCACAGGATCGGCGTCAGCGCCGAGTGCAGGTCGGCCGCCACGACCGGCATGCCGTCCAGCGAGTCGGCCTCCCGCAGAAGCTCGTGATACGGCGAGTCCTGCTCGTCGGCGCCCAGCACCGTGGCCTGCAGCGGGGTGTAGCGCGCCTTCACGAGGTGACCCGGGCCCGAGGGATCTTCCGGCAATTTGTTCGGGAGGGCCACCACCATGGCGTAACCTCCCGTACCGAGACCCATCGCGAGTGCCGTCGTGTTGAGCAGCACCTCGTCGCCGGGTTCCGGGTGGCCCACCAGGGGAGGGTAGGCCAGCGCCCGGACCTCACCCTCGGGAACGGCGACGTCGAGCTCCACCGCCCCCGGCCACTCGCGCCGGATCCGCGTCACCTCGCCCTTGCGCCATCTGATCACCAGGGCAGGGTAGCGTCGAACACAAGAGGAGTGAGGCAGATGTCGCGCCGTAAGACAGAGCGGTTGCTCAACCTCGTGATCTGCCTGCTCGCCACGCGCCGCCCGCTGTCGGCCGAGCAGATCCGCCAAGCCGTACCCGGATACGACCGCGACGGGGACGAAGCCTTCCAGCGCATGTTCGAGCGGGACAAGAACGAGCTGCGCGAGATCGGCATCCCCATCGACGTCGTGCGCGACCCCTGGGAGGACGAGCCCGGCTACCGCATCGAGCGCCAGTCCTACGAGCTGCCCGAGATCACCCTCGAGCCCGACGAGGCCGCCGTGCTGGGCCTGGCCGCCCAGGTGTGGCAGCGGGCCAGCCTGGCCGAGGCCGCCTCGGGGGCGCTGCTGAAGCTGCGCGCCGGCGGCGTGGCCACCGACGAGACCGTCGGCGGAGCCCTCGAGCTGCGCGTCGACACCCGCGACCCGGCCTTCCCCGCTCTGTGGGAGGCCGTGCGCGACCGGCGGGTGGTCCGCTTCGACTACCGCAGCGCCGGCAGCGAGAACGTGCGCACCAGGACCGTCGAGCCGTGGGGCGTGGTCAGCAGGCGCGGCCGCTGGTACCTCGCCGGCTTCGACCGCGACCGCGACGCGCCGCGCGCCTTCCGCGTCAGCCGCGTCATGGGGCAGGTCGCCGCCGTCGGGCGCGCGGGCGTGGTCGAGGTCCCGGCCGGGGTGGACCTCCGGGAGATGATCGGGTTCCCGGGGGAGGAGGCCGAGGAGCGCGTGGCCCTCGTCCGGGTACGGCAGGGCGCGGGAGAGGGCCTGCGCCAGCTCGCCACGCTCACCCGGGCGGCGGAGGACGGATGGGACGAGGTGGAGCTGCGCTTCACCGACCCCGAGCGGCTGGCGGGGTGGATCGCCAGCATGGGGTCCGACGTGGTGCTGCTGGACCCGCCGGACGCCCGCGAGGCCGTGATCAGGCGGCTCAAGGGGGCGATGGCGTGAGCGGTGGTCTGACGCCTGCCCGGCTCGCGCCGGGCATGATGGTCACCCCGGCAAGCGGGGACCGGCGGCGCAGGGCCGTACCGGGCGGTGGTCGTGAGGAAGGGGGCTAGGGCGTGAGCGGAAGCGCTGATCGGCTGCCGAGGCTGCTGGCGCTCGTGCCGTACCTGATGTCGCATCCGGGCGCGCAGGTCGGCGAGGTGGCCGAGGTCTTCGGTCTCAGCGAGAAGCAGCTCATCGACGACCTGCAACTGGTCTGGATGTGCGGGCTGCCCGGCCACACCCCGGGCGACCTCATCGACGTCTCCTGGGACGGCGGCGAGATCGTCATCGACAACGCCGACACCATCGCCCGGCCGCTGCGGTTGGGCATCGACGAGGCCAGCGCCCTGCTGGTGGCGCTGCGGATGCTCGGGGCGATGCCGGAGTTCGCCGAGGTGCCGGGCGACGCGCTGCCGCGGGTGGTGGCCAAGCTGGAGCGGGCCGCGGGCGAGGGCGCGGCGGCGGTGAGCAGCCAGGTCGCGGTGGACGTCGACGCGGCCCCCGACGCGCTGCCGCGGGTGCGTGACGCGCTGACCAGGAAGCGCCGGCTGTCGCTGCGCTACTACGTGCCGGGCCGCGACGAGGTGACGCCGCGCGAGGTCGATCCCACCCGGGTGATGGTGGTCGACGGCCGCACGTACATGGAGGGCTGGTGTTACCGCGCCGAGGCGATGCGGCTGTTCCGGCTGGATCGGGTGGTCGGCGTGGACGTCCTCGACGTGCCCGCCGACCCGCCCGCCGACGCCGAGCCCATCGACGTCACCCAGGGCGTCTTCCGCCCCTCGCCCACCGACGAGCTGGTCGAGCTCGAGGTCGGCGCGGCCGGGCGGTGGGTGGCCGAGTACTACCCGGTCGAGGCGGTCACCGAGCTGGGCGAGGGCAGGCTGCGCATCGCGCTGCGCGCCCGCGACGAGGACTGGGTGCTCAAGCTGGCGCTGCGCCTGGGCGACTCCGGCCGCGTCACCGCCCCCGAGGCGATGGCCCAGCGGGTGCGCGCGGAGGCCGAACGCACCCTGGCCCTGTACGCTCACCAGACATGACGTGGATCATCGTGGCGGTCGCGCTGGGGGTGGCCGGCCTCGCGGTGCTGGCGGTCGCCGGGGCGAAAGTCCTGGCCGCGGCACGTGGGCTGAGCAGGGAGCTGTCCGACGCCCACGCCCGGATTTCGCCCGCCGGAGCACGGCTGCACGGTCAAATCGGGATGAACAAGGCCGGGGAGGGATGAGTCTGGGCCCTGGGCAGCGTACGATCGTGGCTGAGACAGCCTCTCATTCTCACTAAGGAAGTCGTCATGCCCTTCGGACCTGAGTGGATCGTCATCATCGTGGTGCTTCTGCTGCTCTTCGGCGGCAAGAAGTTGCCCGACCTCGCTCGCGGTGTGGGCCGATCCTTGCGCATCTTCAAGGCTGAGACCAGCAGCCTCCGCAAGGACGACGACGACGAGAACAAGACCACGGTGGTGCAGGGGCAGACGGTGCCCCAGGGCCAGGCTCAGCCGCAGCCCGCGTCGCCCACCCCGCAGCAGATCCCGCCGGCGTCTCCCCCGCTGGCGCCAGAAGAGCAGGCTCGCCGCCTCGAAGAGGAGGCCGCCCGGCTGCGTGCGAGCGCCCAGGCGGACAAGCAGGCCTGATCCCCCTCCCAGGACAAGGACCCTAGATGGCGCTGCTCAAACGGACGAGGCCCGGGGGCGCGGAAACACCTCCCGACCCCGAGGGGCGTATGCCGCTCATGGATCACCTCCGTGAGCTGCGCAACCGCGTCGTCATCTCCGTACTGGCCCTTGCGGTGGCGACGGTCGTCGGGTTGATCTTCTTCGACCCGGTGTGGAAGTTCATGTCCGAGCCGTACTGCTCGCTCGAGGCATCCAAGGCCGTGCGGCCCGAGTGCACCTTCGCGGTGCGGGGCGTCTTCGAGTCGTTCTTCGTCAACCTCAAGGTCGCGGCGCTGGTCGGCGTGGTCGCCTCGTCTCCGGTGTGGCTGTTCCAGGTGTGGCGGTTCGTCACCCCGGCCCTGTACCGGAACGAGAAGAAGCACACCGTCGTCTTCATGTCGATCGCGATCCCGCTGTTCATCGGCGGCGCCGCCTTCGCCTACTTCCTGATGGACACCGGCCTCGGTTTCCTGCTGAGCTTCATGCCCGCCAGCGCGGTGCCGCTCATCGAGATGGACGAGTACCTCAGCTACTGGGTGATCATGCTGCTGGTGTTCGGCATCTCGTTCGAGGTGCCGCTGCTCATGGTCTTCCTGAACATCATCGGCGTGCTGCCGCGGTCGACGCTGGCCAAGCACCGCCGCATGATCATCTTCTTGCTGTTCGTGTTCAGCGCCGTCATCACGCCCGGCGGCGACATCTTCACGATGCTCGCGCTGAGCGTGCCCATGGTGGTCCTGTTCGGGGTGGCTGAGCTGGTGATGTACATCCGCGAGAGGCGCCTGCCGGCGGAGGATGAGTACACCGGCCTGGACGACGACCAGGAGTCCCCGCTCGACCTGCAAACCTCGGCCGACCTGGACACGCCGGTCGACCTGGAGACCGGCCCCGACTCCCGGTGACCGCCCGCCCCCTTGGCCGCGGCATGGGTGGTGTCCGGGCGGTGCGTCTGTCCGCCCGGGCGACGGTGCTGCATCGGTGACGGGTGAAGGGCCACGCCCCGGGGTGAGGCGGGCCCCCACCGAGGGCCCCTAGTGCGGGCAGTGGCAGCCGTGGCACAGCAGCACGCTCAAGGTGCTGCTGTCGCCGCAGAGGGTGAAGCTGATGCTGCTGTTGCCGGCCACCGCCCTCTCGGCGTCGGCGTCCGGGTTCGTGAGCCGTTGCAGGTCGAGCACGTGAGTCATGCCGATCGTGTCCTTTCTGAGCCGGTGAGGAAGGGCAGAACGGGCGTGCCGTCGAAGGCCGCGCTCAGCGCGGCCAGGATTCCCGCGCTGCCGGTGGCCAGGTCCATGGACAGCCGCATCAGCTGGTCGCCGGGGAAGGCGGCATGCCCCCGGTAGGCCAGCAGATGCCACGACAGGCGGCGCAGGTGCAGGTCGAGGAGCTCCGGGTCACGCGGATGGGCCAGGAAGGCGATGAATCCGGCCCTGCCGTTCATCAGGCCGGAGCCGATGACGAACTCGGCCCGGGCCGCGCGCCGGATCGCGGCCAGGGCGCCGGCGAAGGCCGCGTCCTCCCGGTGGCGCAGGTACTCGGCCAGGACCGTGCCGATGCCCACGCTGCCGGTGGCCAGGTACGGCATCATGCGCCAGCCCTCGTCGACCTGCAGGCTGCCGTCGGGCAGCGTGGCGCAGACGGCGAGGTCCGCACGCAGGGCGGTGGCGGCGTGGCCGAGGAAGACCGGGTCGCCGGTGGCCTCGAACAGCCGCACGTGCAGCAGCGCCTGCCCCGACGGGCCGTAGAGGAGGCCGGGGCGGTAGCGCGCGCTCTCCCACCGCCGGGCCAGTTCCAGACCCGCCGCGACGGCCCGCTCGCGCAGCGACTCGTCCCCGGTACGGCCGGCGAAGTGCAGCAGGTTGAGCCCGGCCCCGGCCAGGCCGTCGTACAGGCCGGCCGGCAGCAGGTCCAGGGAGACGTCCTTCACCTTGCCCAGCACGGCCAGCGCGTCGTCCCGCCTGCCCAGTTCCTCCAGGGTGTAGGCGATGCCGTGCAGGCCGTCGTAGAGGCCGAGGCAACTGTGGTGGCGGCGCTGCCGTACCCCTTCCAGCAGCCACTCCTCGTGCTCGGGCAGGCGCTCGTGGCCGGTCAGGCGCAGCGCGTGCAGGACTCCGGCGGCGCCGTGGGCCAGGCCGAGGCCGTTGGCGGAGAACTGCTCGATGTCGCCGGGGAAGAGCCGGTCGGTGCGCTCGGGGGTGGCCGAGGCGAGGATGGCCCGGCTCAGGGAGGCGCGCAGCGCGGGCCAGTCGAGCGTGCCGGTTTCCGGGGGCGCGGCCAGGTGCGGGTGGTGTTGTCCCGTGCTCAGCTCGCGCACCGGCTCGTCCAGCAGCGCGCGGTCGAGGCCGAACCGCTCCGCGGCGGCGTCCGCCAGCACGGCGGCCTTGCCGGGGGCCAGCGGGAGCAGGGCCGTCAGCGGCAGGAACATGCTCAGATACAGGCACGCCACCGCGTACCGGTCGGCGTCCGCCCCGCCGCGGCCGTCCGGGGCCGCGTACCCGGGTGCGCCCAGGACGGCCGTCGTCCTGTCCCCGGCGAGCGAGGCGACCTCCAGGTCGACGAACCTGATCTGACCGTCCGGCCGCACCAGGATGTTGCGCGGATGCAGGTCGCCGATGGCCACGCCGTACCCGTGCAGGGCGCGGATCGCGGCCGAGACCCGCGCCAGCACGCCGAGCGCCCAGCGGGCGTATGCGGCCACCTCGTGCCCGGCCGGGTCGGCGTGGATCAGGGGATAGGTGCGGGTCATCACGCTGAGCAGGGATTCGCCCTCGATGTACTCCTCGACCAGGAACTCGTGCTCCCAGCACGTGAGGTAGTCATACAACTCGGGCACGGTGCCGGTGCCGCGCAGCCGGTCCAGGAAGGCACGCTCGTGGCGCAGGCGTTGCACGGCGTCGCGCCCGGCGGCGTCCAGACCGGCGAACGGGCGGGCCTCCTTCACCACCACACGCCGGCCGGACCGCAGGTCCTCGGCCAGGTAGACGCCGCCGCCGTTGGAGAAGTGCAGCGGCCGTTCGATGCGGAAGGGGAGCTCGTGCGGGGTGTCGGGCTCGCGGCGGGCCTTCACGCTGGGTTCCAGGAAGGCCGGGACCTCCACCCAGTCCGGTACGGCGAAGCCGGGTTCGCGCCGGTCGGGCACCAGGAGGCCGTCCGGGGTCTCGATGGCCGGCACCCGTTCGCCGCGCTCGTCGAAGCAGTGGCGTTCGGTGAAGCCGCCGTAGCGCACGTACAGAGGGCCGTCCTGCCAGCGGACGTCGGAGAGGATGTAGGGGCCCTTCACGCCGTGGAGCTCGGCGGCCAGGCGGGTCAGGGCCGGTTCCAGCTCGGAGTCCGCCGGGTAGACGGTGATGAGTTTGCCGCTGCCGCCGCGTTCGGCGTTCTTGCCGTTGCGCACGTGGAAGCCGGAGTGGTCGGTCAGGAACTTGAAGGCGATCGTGCGGGGGACGCAGTAGTCCCAGACGGCGTCCACGGCCTTGCCGGCGCTGTCCGCGGTGGCCGAGACGTGGATCTTCCAGCCCTGCCGCGGGAGCGCCCGGCCGGAGGGGGTCAGGGCGGTCCACACGTCGCGGCGCTCCCGGTGCCACCCGGCGGGGACCGGGCGGTCCGGGGCGTAGCGGTGGTGCGCCAGGGGTGAGCGGGACGGCAGGTCGTAGAAGACCGGATCCGTGAAGGAGAACTGTTCGTAGCGCACGATCGCCTCCCGGGGAAGCCCGTCCTCCATCAGACTCCGGCGATCCCGCCCTGTAAACCCGGCAGTTCTGGGTCTACCCGAGTCTGGCCGTGGCCTCGCGCAGGCCGTCTCCGGTCAGGCCGGGCAGCGCCGCCCGCCGTCCCGTGGACAGAAGGAGCAGGCCGGCGACGGGCCCGCGGATGGTGAGCGGCCCGTCGCCCGCGCTCCAGGCGGCGTCGGTGGCGCTCAGGCGGAGGCCGGTGAAGCGCTTGCGGGTGCCGTAGAAGACGCTGCTCCACACGTGGTGCAGCGCGGGCAGCGCCCGGTCGAGGGGCATGGGGTGGTCCCGGCCCAGGGGGCGGGCGATGTCCTGGGCGTGCACCAGGATGTCGGTCAGCGGATCCAGCGCGCCGCTCATCGGGAAGCGGCGCGGCCGGCCGGCGGTCTCCCGGAACTGGGCCACGAGCTCGGCCGGGGAGTACTTCCGGGCGCGCTCTCTGGCCATGTCGCCGGTGACCCGGTCGAAGTCGCCGCGGGCCCGTAGCACGCGCAGTGCCGTACGGGTGAACTCGCGGTCGGCGAGCGTGAGATGGGCGACCACGTCGCGCACGCTCCAGCCCGGGCACAGCGACGGCGCCGCCCACTCGTCGCGGGTGAGCGTGCCGAGGAGGCCGGCCAGGCTGAGTCGTTCGGCTTCCACGTCGGGAACCATGGCTACACGGGGCATGATGCGTCTCCGGATGAGGTTAGGAAGCGGCTTTGATCAGGGGTGGTGCGACTGTGGCCACGAGGAGCGCCAGCGCCGCCGGGATCAGCAGGGCGAGGGGGAGCGTGGCCGTGGTCGCGACGTAGCCGATGAGGGCGGGCCCGATCAGGCCGCCGCCGTAGCTGACGGTCGTGACCGCGGACAGGCGGCGGGCGGCCCCGTCTGAGGCGCCCAGGAGACTCGCCACGATCGGCCACACCACGGCCATGCCGGCGCCGGCCAGCGCCCAGCCGGCCACGGCGCAGGCCACCGCCGCGCTCGCCCCGTTCGCCGCGTTCGCCGCGTTCGCCGCGGGCAGGAAGCCCGACAGGAGGACGAGGGCGTAGCCCGCGGTGGCGGTCGTGCCGGCCAGCAGGATGGTGGTGACGACGCCGAGCGCGGTCCGTACGGCGTCGCCGACGAAGCGCACCGCCGTCATCGCCACGAAGAAGACGGTGTACACCAGCGACCCGGTGGCCGGGTCGGCGCCCAGGACGCGGGTCGCGTGCACCCCGGCCCAGTCGGTGGCGGCGCCCTCGGTGACGAAGGCCGCCGCGCCGATCACCCCCAGCATCACCATGACCCACGGCCGCCCCACCCGCGGGCCGTCCCGGCCCTTCCGGTCGGATTGGCCAGGAAGATCGTGGTGGCCGGTCTGGCCGGTCTGGCCGGTCTGGCCGGTCTGGCTGGGTTGGCCGGGCTGGCTGGGTTGGCCGGGCTGGGCGGCGTGGGCGGCGTGGGGGACATATCCGGATCGGTGGGGGTTTCCGGGTGGGGTGGGTTTGCCGGCGGCCAAGGCGAGGGCCATGGCGAGGGCCAAGGTGGCGGCGCCCGCGGCCATGAGCAGGCGCACGTCCGCGCCGGCGCGCAACGACGCCGTGATGGCCGCGCCGCCCGCCACCGCCCCGAGCGTCCACGTGCCGTGCACCGTCGCCATGACCGGCCGGCCCAGCGCCCGTTCGGCGGCCGCCGCCTGGACGCTCAGGGCCACGTTGAGCAGCCCGAACAGAACCCCCAGCACCACGGCGGCGGCCACCAGCGCCTCCGGTCCGGTGGCCAGCGCCGGGCCCGCCAGGGCCAGGGCCGCCGCCGGAGCGCAGGCCCGCAGCAGGCGCTGCCCGCCCCACCGGTCGGCCAGCCACCCGGCCACCGGCATGGCCACGAGCGCGCCGGCGGCCAGGGCCATGAGCAGCCCGCCGAGTCGCCCCGGCCCGAGTTCCAGGCGCGCGTCGGTGGCGGGGAGCGTGGCGCCCCAGACCGCGTTCACGACGCCGGTCAGCCCGTAGGCAAGCATGATCGTTCCTCGTCCGGCCATGCCCCGATCCTGGTGGCGGCCCCGGCCCGGGGTCCAACACCTGTTCGAACGCGATTCACGCGTCGGCTGTGTTAATCGGGTAGGAAGAGGGTGTGCCAGACGACGTGGAAATCCGGCTCCTTCGCCACTACGTGACCGTCGCCGACGAGCTTCACTTCAGCCGCGCCGCCCAGCGCCTGTTCGTGGCGCAGCAGGCGCTCAGCCGCGACGTCCGGCGGCTGGAGGACCGGGTCGGCCGCCGCCTGCTGGAACGCACGACCCGCAAGGTCACGCTCACCCCGGAGGGCAGGCTCCTGCTGACCCGGGCACGGGAGATCCTCGCGCTGTACGACACGACGATGCTGGAGCTGCGCGGCCAGCCCCGGTCGCTGACCGTCGACGTCGTGGGCGCCGGCCTCACCCCGGCGCTGGTCCTGGCCGCCGCCCGCGGGCACGCGCCCGGCGTGGAGTTCTTCGCCCGCTTCCACACCGGCACGGAGACGGCCGCCTCGCTGCTCCTGGACGGCCGCCTGGACGTGACGTTCGGCCGCAGCCCCGGCCTCCTCGACGGCGTACGGCAGCGCCCGGTCCGCCACGAGCGGGTCGCGGTCCTGGTCCCCGAGCGGCACCGGCTCGCCGGGCTGCCCGCCGTACCTCTGGAGTCGTTGCGGGACACGAGCCCGTGCATCCGCGCGGGCGACCACGCCACGCCCGGGTGGGAACACGCGGTGCTGCAGCTTCTCGCGCCCTTCGGCGTCGACCCCGGCCTGGCCCATCCGCACGTGCGGGGCGGCGACGAGCTCGCCCAGCACATCCGCGACCGCGACGCCCCCATCCTCACCCTGGCCACCCAGCCGGCCATCCCCGGCGCGGTGCTGCGGCCCCTCGTGGACCCGGTCGCGATCTTCCCCTGGGTGATGATCTGGCGCACGGACGGCGAGCACCCCGGGCTGCGCGCCCTGCACCGGGCCCTGGACGATCTGGCCGAGGCCGGCGACTGGCTCACGGCGCCCGCCGGGGCCTGGTTCCCCGAACCGGAGGCGAGCCAGTCCGCCTAGCCTTCGGGAGCGGGCGGGATGCGGGCGGCGATCTGCTCGCGGGCGTGCTCGCACTCGGCGAAGCTGTGCGGGCAGGCCAGCGCGTGCTCGATGAGGGTCTTGGCCGCCTGCGCCTGCGCGATGCGATGTTCCAGCTCCCGCACGTGCTCCTGAAGGAGCGGGCGGTGCCGCATCGGGTTGTGTGGCGCCGACAGCAGCATCCGCAGCTGCCCCAGCGTGAACCCGGCCTCCTTGCCCATGAGGATGACCGCCACCCGCTCGAGGTCGGTCTGCTCGTAGGTGCGCTGGCCGCCCGTCTGCCGCGCGGGTTCCAGCAGGCCCATGGTCTCCCAATGCCGCAGCACGTGGGTGGCCAGGCCGAACCGCTCGGCCAGTTCCCCGATGGTGATCCGCTCGCGTGACTTCATGTTCACATTAACCTGCACGGCGGCGGGCGCGCTCAAGCGATCCGCCGCGATCCCCGCCCCGGCTCTCTCCGCCCCCGTGCGAGGGAGCCGGGGCGGGGACTCAGGCGCCGCCCCAGCCGACCCCGTCGGAAAAGGTGTGCATGTGTCGCCCTCCTTCATGAGAGATGCCGGACGGAGTCGATCCTTCCTCTGAGCCGGGTAGTTTGGCGGGCGCCGGTGTTGCGCAAGAAAGGCAGCAACATCCGCAATGGCCCGGGCATCCGTAGGAGGCAGGCGTGGCGCGCGGAGGACGGAAGGACCGCCCCATCGACCGGACGGCGGGACCGGTGGCCGAGCTGATCGACGACCTCCGGCGGCTGCGCGGGCAGCTGTCGCTGGAAGAGGTGGGCCGCCGCATGGGCTACCACTCCAGTACGGTCTCCCGGAGGCTGAGCCCGGAGGAGTTGCCCCCGCTCGACTTCGTGACGGCGTACGTGACGGCCTGCGGGCAGGAGCCGGGGCCGTGGGAGGAGCAGTGGCGGCAGGCCGAGGCGGCGCAGAGCCGGGAACAGCCGGAGGATCCGCCGGCACCGCGCCGTCGCCGATGGTGGGCCTACGCCCTGGCGCCGGCCGTCCTGCTGGTGGCGGGCGTGGTGTGGCTGGCGACGGTGGATCGCACCCCGCAGGCCACGGCGGCCCCTCCGCCGGAGCCGGTGGCCGGGCAGGGGTTCCGCTGGACGATCGAGCACCTGACCGTGCGGCTGCCGTCGCGCCGCTGGACTATGGCGGAACCGGGCAACGTGGAGATCTGGGCGAACATGTCCTGCCCGCGGGGCGTCACCTCCTACGCGATCGCCCTGCAGCCGGGCGGCGAGCGGGTCGGGTACGACTGCGGCCGCTGGCAGCGCTACACCTGGACCGGGGTGGCGCCCGGGATGCACCACTTCGAGGTGACCAAGAGCGACGACGGGCAGGTGATCATGGGCGAGGGCCTGGTGAGTTCGACCACGAAGGTGGTCGAGGTGCCCAGGCCCACACCCAGTGGCTGATCTGGCACCCTTCCCGGATCCCCGATAGGTTCCGGGAATGTCCTCGCATCTCGCCCTGCTCGTCAATCCGGCCGCCCGCGGGGGCCGGACGCTGCGCCTGCTGGAGCCGGTGGTGCGCCGCCTGCGCGACGGGGGCGCCGAGGTGTCGGTGATCGTCGGCGACGACGCCGCCGACGCCCTGGAGCGAGCGTGTACGGCTGCCGCCGAACGCCCGGACGCGCTGGTGGCCTTCGGCGGCGACGGGCTGGTGCACCTGGCGGTGCAGGCGGTGGCGGGGACCGGCGTGCCGCTCGGGATCATCCCGGCGGGAACCGGCAACGACATCGCCGCCGCCTACGGGCTGCCGGTCAAGGACCAGCTGGCCGCGGCCGACACGGTGCTGCGCCTGCGCGCGAGGGCCGTGGACGCCGCCTGGATCGAGCGGGCGGGCGCGGACGGGGAGTGGTTCGCCGGCGTGGTGTGCTGCGGCTTCGACTCGCGGGTCAACGAGCGGGCCAACCGGCTGACCTGGCCGCCCGGCATGGCGAAGTACCTGGTGGCGCTGGCCGCGGAACTGCGCGCGTTCCGGCCGATCCCGTTCCGGGTGACGCTGGACGGCGAGGAGACGCTGGAGCGCGAGGCGATGCTGGTCTCGGTGGCCAACACCGGCACCTACGGCGCGGGCATGCGCATCAGCCCGGACGCCCGGCCCGACGACGGCCTTCTGGACGTCGTGGTGCTGGGCGCGGTGCCCAAGGCGGAGTTCGTGCGGGTCTTCCCGCGGGTGTACAAGGGGACGCACGTCCGGCACCCGGCGGTCTCGGTCCACCGGGTGCGCGAGGTCAGGGTGGAGGCGCCGGACGTGGTGGCCTACGCCGACGGCGAGCGGGTCGGGGCGGCGCCGGTGACCTGCCGGGTCGAGCCGGGCGCCCTGACGGTTCTCAGCTAGAGCCCGGGATTCGCCCTGTTTGAGCAGGGTGTGGGTGACTACCTGGCCTGACCGGAAAGGCGGTTTCGGTAGGCTGATCGGTATGACAACGCCAGCGGAGCGGTACGCGGCCTTCCGCGAGAAGTTCGGGGACGACGGCGGCGCACTCAGATCGTTCCGTGGACTGTACGACTTCGCGCTCGACGACTTCCAGCTCGACGCCTGCCGGGCCCTGGAGGCGGGCGACGGGGTCCTGGTGGCCGCGCCCACCGGCTCGGGCAAGACGGTCGTCGGCGAGTTCGCCGTCCACCTCGCCCTCGAGCAGGGCATGAAGTGCTTCTACACCACCCCGATCAAGGCGCTGTCCAACCAGAAGTACAACGACCTCGTCAAGCGGTACGGCACCGCCAAGGTCGGCCTGCTGACCGGCGACAACAGCGTCAACGGCGAGGCCCCGATCGTGGTCATGACCACCGAGGTGCTGCGCAACATGCTCTACGC
Source organism: Nonomuraea typhae (assembly GCF_009760925.1). Taxonomy (GTDB): domain Bacteria; phylum Actinomycetota; class Actinomycetes; order Streptosporangiales; family Streptosporangiaceae; genus Nonomuraea; species Nonomuraea typhae. Next base: position 572,509 of record NZ_VRLV01000003.1, on the reverse strand, counting down.
CGGTTCGGCCACGCTGGCCGGGCTCGGCTTCGTCGTCATGGACGAGGTGCACTATCTGGCCGACCGCTTCCGCGGCGCCGTCTGGGAAGAGGTCATCATCCACCTGCCCGAGTCGGTCCGGCTCGTGGCGCTGTCGGCGACGGTCTCCAACGCCGAGGAGTTCGGGGAGTGGCTGGGCGAGGTGCGCGGCGACACCACCGTGATCGTCGACGAGCACCGCCCGGTGCCGCTGTGGCAGCACATGATGATCGGCAACCGGATCTACGACCTGTTCATCGCCGACGAGCTCACCCCGCGCATCAACCCCACCCTCATGCGCGTCACCCGCGACGCCGAGCGCCTCACCCAGGGCAAGGGCAGGAGAGGGTACGGCCGGCCCACTCGCTCCCGGCCCCCGGACCGCGCCCAGGTCATCGAGAAGCTGGACGGCGAGGGCCTGCTGCCGTCGATCACCTTCATCTTCTCCCGGGCCGGCTGCGACGCCGCGGTCATGCAGTGCCTGTATGCCGGGATCCGGCTGACGACCGAGCGCGAGCAGCACGAGATCCGGCAGATCGTCGACGAGCGCACCGCCCACCTGCCCGACGAGGACCTCGCCGTGCTCGGCTACCTCGAGTGGCGCGACTGCCTGGAGCGCGGCCTGGCCGCCCACCACGCGGGCATGCTGCCGGCCTTCAAGGAGGTCGTCGAGGAGCTGTTCACCCGCGGCCTGGTCAAGGCGGTCTTCGCCACCGAGACCCTCGCGCTGGGCATCAACATGCCCGCCCGCAGCGTCGTCATCGAGAAGCTGGACAAGTGGAACGGCGAGACCCACGCCGACCTGACGCCGGGGGAGTACACCCAGCTCACCGGCCGGGCGGGGCGGCGCGGCATCGACGTCGAGGGCCACGCGGTGGTGCTGTGGCAGCCGGGCATGGACCCGCTGGCCGTGGCCGGCCTGGCCGGCACCCGCACCTACCCGCTGCGCTCCAGCTTCCAGCCCTCCTACAACATGGCGGTCAACCTCGTCGGCCAGTTCGGCCGCGAGCGCACCAAGACCCTGCTGGAGGCGTCCTTCGCCCAGTTCCAGGCCGACCGGGCGGTGGTCGGCCTGGCCAAGCAGCTGCGCAAGCAGGAGGAGGCGCTCGAGGGCTACCAGGAGGCGATGACCTGTCACCTGGGCGACTTCACCGAGTACGCGGGGCTGCGCCGCCGGCTGTCCGACCGCGAGGCCGAGCTGTCCAAGGCCCGCGGCGCCGCGCGCCGGGCGGCCGCGGTCAAGTCGCTGGAGGCGTTGCAGCCCGGTGACGTCATCCGCGTGCCCGGCGGCCGGCGCGCGGGCCTGGCGATCGTGCTCGACCCGGGCCGCAACCCGCGCGGCCACGGGCCGAGCCCGCTGGTGCTGACCATCGGCAAGCAGGTCAAGAAGCTCGACCCGGCCGACTTCCCGGTGCCGGTGGAGCCCATCGAGAAGCTGCGCATCCCGAAGAACTTCAACCCGCGTGCCCCCAAGGAACGCGCCAACCTGGTCTCCAGCCTCCTGGCCAAGATCGGCGACCGCGACCTGGGCAAGCCGCAGCGCGCCCGCGACCACGCGATGGAGGACGACGAGATCAACGAGCTGCGCCGCCGTATCCGCCAGCATCCCTGCCACGGCTGCGACGAGCGCGAGGACCACGCCCGCTGGGCCGAGCGCTACCACAAGCTGCTGCGCGAGACCGAGGGGCTGCGCCGCCGGGTCGAGGGCCGCTCGCACGTCATCTCCCGCACCTTCGACCGCATCTGCGCGGTGCTGGAGCAGCTCGGCTACCTGGAGGACGAGACCGTCACCGAGGAGGGCCGCCGCCTGGGCCGCCTCTACACCGAGCTCGACCTGCTGACCGCCGAGTGCCTGCGCCAGGGGCTGTGGGAGGAGCTGGAGCCCGCGGAACTGGCCGCGTGCGTGTCCGCGCTGGTCTTCGAGTCGCGCCAGGCCGACGACGCCCGCCGTCCCAAGATCCCTGCGGGGCGAGCTCAGGACGCGCTGACCAAGATGGTGCGGCTGTGGGGCGAGCTGGAGGCGATCGAGAACGACCACGGCCTGCAGACCATCCGCGAGCCCGACCTCGGCTTCGCCTGGGCCGCCTTCCGCTGGACCAAGGGGCACAGCCTGGACGCGGTCCTCATGGACGGCGTCAACGGCGCCGAACTGGCGGCGGGCGACTTCGTGCGCTGGGTCAAGCAGCTCATGGACCTGCTCAGCCAGCTCGGCGCCGCCGCGCCCAAGGACAGCAAGGTCCGCCAGACGGCGAACAAGGCGATGGACGCCATGCGCCGGGGCGTGGTGGCCTATTCGTCCATGACGTGAGGCGTTAGTCCTCCTGTCCCGCGGGCAGGAGGCGCTGCCATGAGTTCCATCGAGTACGCCCTAGACGTCCGAGTCCCGATCCGCGTCGCCTACAACCAGTGGACGCAGTTCGAGACGTTCCCCGAATTCATGGAAGGGGTGGAGTCGGTCAAGCAGCTCTCCGACACGCGCAACGCCTGGCAGGCCGAGATCGCCGGGGTCAGGCGCGAGTTCGAGACCGAGATCACCGAGCAACGCCCCGACGAGAAGGTGGCCTGGCGCACCGTCGGGCCGCCGCATCACGGCGGAATCGTCACCTTCCGTCACATCGACGCGACCACCACCCGGGTCACGCTCCAGATGGAGTACGACCCGGAGGGCTTCGTCGAGACCGCGGGCGACTGGCTGCAGCTGGTCCGCATGCGCGTGCAGGGGGACCTGCGCCGGTTCAAGGACTTCATCGAGACCCGCGGCGGCGAGACCGGCGCGTGGCGCGGTGAGGTCCCGCCGCCCGCCACGGGTACGGCGCCGCCCGTCACGGGCATGCCGCGGCCTCCCGGCTCGCCGCCGATGGGCACCTAGGCTCCCGCGCCGCCCGGGTGGCGCATCCCCGGGCGGCGCGCAGGCGTCAGACGCGCTGCCAGAGTGCCGGGACGTTCGGCGGCTCCCAGCCGGGAATCGCGGTGTGCGTCTGCAGGCACTGGTAGGTCGCGCCGTTGTAGGTCACCCGGTCGCCGGGCCGGTAGGCGGTGCCGGAGGTCCAGGTTCCGCCGGGCTGCGTCGGCGTGGGCGTCGGGGTGGGGGTGACCGTGGGAGTCGGCGTGGGCGTCGGGGTGGGGGTCGGCGTCGGGGTGGGCTGGCTGCCGCCGAACTGCACGTCGGAGCAGGTGTAGAACGCCTCGTTGCTGCCGACGACCCGCTGCCAGATCGAGTACAGGATGTGCCGGCCGGTGCGCTGCGGGATGTCGATGGTCCAGTTCGTGAACGTCGTCGGGTTGACGTTGTTGAACGTCTTGATGTGCACCAGGTCCGACCAGCGCAGCGGCATGGTGGGGTTCCAGCCTTCGCGCGTGATGTAGAACTCGAAGTTGCTGTTCGCGTGGGGTGCGGAGGCGTGGTAGGTGATCGTGCGCGGGCCCGCGGTGAAGGGGGTGGCGGGCCAGTCGGCGCGCTGGAGGTCGAGGCCCCGGTACTTGTCACGACCGGCGCTGCACAGCTTGCCGTCGGGGATGAGCTGGCGGTGGCGGCCGCCGGCCTCCAGCAGGGAAACCTCGTTCCAGTCGTAGTACGCCTGCGTGCCTCCGGCGGCGACGGCCGCCTTGCAGGCGTCGGACTTGGGGGTCTCCGGGCCCTCGTTCTTGCAGGTGTAGACCCTGCTGGGCGGGTTGGACAGGGTGCCGTGAGCGTAGGCGGGGGCGGTGGTGAGGACCGTGGCCAGCAAGGCGGCGGGCAGGCCGGCCGCGGTCGCGAGCGCGACCTTGTTTCGGGTTCGCAACTGTCTCTCCTGCTCATCAATGGGGGGGTGATGGAGGGCAGTGGTTGCCTATTCTGTTAGGAAACTTTCCTAAGAGTTCAACTATCTCGGACGACAGCCTCCGGCGCAAGGGATTGACGGGCCGGAGGGGACACCCTACGCTCCCAAATTTATAGGAAACTTTCCTATAAATAGGGGGGACTCACCGGCCCCCGGCCCTCGCCCGCGCGTCGCAGCGAGGGCCGGGCACCATCAGTTGTCCTGCACGAACCGCTGAGCCAGCTGCCTGCCGAGCGTCACCGCCTGCTCGTGGTCGTCGATCGTCTGCACCTTCGTCCCGGCGCCGGTGAAGACGATGTAGGCGACCGGCCCGTCGGTGCCGCCGTTGCGCGGATCGGGATTGACGCCCAGGTTCGCCGCGGCCGCGTAGGATGCCTCGCCGATGATCGCGGCGGGCCCGGTGTCGCCCATGACGGTGTACTCCACCTGTCCGTTGTAGACGATCGCGACCACGGTCCCGCACCCGATGCCGCGGCTGCGGTAGTCCCAGGTGCCGCTCGGGCTCGGGACCACCATATACGGCAGGCGCGCGGCGTTGAGGTAGCCGCCGCCGCTCGCCGTACAGAAGGTCTGGGGCTGGAAGCAGCAGTCGGTGTCCTCGTTGCACTGCGCGGTGCGCACGCCGTCGCAGTCGATGTCCATGTCGCCCGTCCAGTGGACCGCGCCGGTCTTGGCGCAGACCGGGATCGTGGCCGAGGAGACGTCGGCGTCGGTCTTGTAGCGGCCGTTGGAGATCTGCTGGCAGGTGGTGACCTTGGCCAGGAGCTGCTCGGCCGTGGGGCCGCCGCCGCCCGGGTCGGCGCGGCCGGTCACGGGGACGCTGGCGGCGGACTCGTTGCCGGCGGCGTCCAGGGCGGTGACGGTGTAGGTGTGCGTGGAGCCCGCGGCCAGGCCCCCGATGGTGGCGGCGGGCGTGGGGGAGGCGGCCACCACGGCGGCGCCCTCGTAGACGCGGTAGCCGGTGACGCCGACGTTGTCGGCGGACTCGGTCCAGGCCAGCGAGATGCTGGCGGCCGAGGTGCCGGTCACGCGCGGTCCGCCGGGGACGGTCGGCGCCTGGCCGTCGGGGCCGCCGGAGCCGCTGACGGTGATCCGGTCCACGTTGGGGCCGCCGTCGGCGGTGACCCCGGTCGCCCTGACGGTGTTGACGCCGGCGGTGAGCGTGAGGCCGACGTGCTTCTCGGCCCAGGTGCTCCACGCGCCGGTGCCGGGGAAGCTCACCCCGGCCGCGACGGTGACGCCGTTGACGGCCAGGTCCATGGGCCGGACCGCGCCGGTGCCGTTGGCGTAGCGGATGGCGACCGTGTGCGTGCCCGCCTCTGCCACGTTCACGCTCCACTCGATGGAGCCGCCGGCGGCGTTGACGTAGTCGACGAAGCCGGATCCGGTGTACCCGGCGTGGTTGGTGGCGACGCTCGCCCGCTCCAGCGCCGCGCTCTCGGCCTGGTACTCGGTGGCGGGCCCGGCCGCGGTGGTGACCTCGAGGTAGTCGAGGTTGGGGTTGCCGCCGGCGCCGGTGGCGGTGATCCGCACGGTGTTGTCGCCCGCGTTCAGCGTCGCGGTGAGCGTGGAGGCGGCCCAGGCGCTCCACGCGCCGGTGGGCCCGAAGGCGCGCCCGGGGGAGACGACCGCGCCGTTGACGGCGACGTCGGTGGTGCGGGCCGTGGTGGTGCCGTTGGCGTAGCGGATGGCGAGGGTCGCGGTGCCCGCCGCGGGGGCGTGCACCGTCCATTCGGTGTACGGCCCGGCCGCGTTGTCGCTGTTGACGAAGCCGGTGCCGGAGAATCCGGGATGATTGGCCTCGACGGCGCCCCGGGAGCTGGTGGCGTTCTCGGCCTCGTAGCGGGTGGTGGCGGCCTGCGCGGGGAGCGCGAGCAGCCCGGACAGCAGCAGGACGCCTAACGACGCGATGGATAAGCGACGCATATCGCCCTCCTTCCGAGTTTATTAGGAAAGATTCCTAACAACCATGGTGATCCCCCGCGGTGAGGATTGCCAGTCATTCCCCTTGTCGGGGCGCCCGGCGGGGCTTACGATCCGTGTAATTCTTAGGAAACTTTCTTTAAAGAAAGGTCCTGCACGTGCGCCGATCACTCACCCCCCTGATCGCCGTTCTCGTGGTCATCGCCCTGTCGGCCCTGCCCGCCAATGCAGCGGGACGTCTGCTGGCCGCCTTCAGCCTGTCGGGGACAACCGGCACGTTCGTCGTCAGCAACCCCGGCACCACCTCGGTGTCGGGCTGGTCGATCGTGTTCGAGTTACCCTCGGGCGTCACCGCGAGCAATCCCCAGAACGCCACCGTCCGACAGACCGGCACGAGAGTGACGCTCACCCCGGCCTACTACATCGACACCTTGCAGCCGGGCAAGAACACCGAACCCTTCAGCCCCAAGGTCACGCTCAGCTCCGCCGTACAGCCGACCAGCTGCAAGATCAACGGCGCGAACTGCGACGGCAGCGGCCCCGAACCGCCGGCGCCCGCGGCCGTCACCGCGACCTACGACGTCAACGGCACCTCAGCCAAGATCGTCGTCGCCAACAACTCCACCACCGCGCTCAACGGCTGGACGGTCGTCTTCGACCTGCCCGCCGGCGTCACCGCGAGCAACGCCCAGCACTCCAGCATCAGCCAGAGCGGGCGCACGGTCACCCTCGCGCCCGCGCACTACAACACCACCATCGCGGCCGGGCGCACCACCGAGCCGTACAGCCCGACCTTCACCGTCAGCTCCGCCAACGCCGAGCCCACGAGCTGCCGCGTCAACGACGTCAACTGCGACGGCTCGCCCGACGCGCCGCCCGGCGCCCCCGGCAACCTGCGCTCACCGGTGAAGACCACCAAGACCGTCACCCTGGCCTGGAACGCGGCCACCCCCGGCAGCCTGCCCATCACCGGCTACGAGGTGTACAACGGCAGCGCCCTGGCCACCAGCGCCGAGGGCACCGAGGCCACCGTCACCGGCCTGACCCCGAACACCGCCTACACCTTCACCGTCAAGGCCAAGGACCGCAAGGGCACGCTCTCGGCGGCCAGCTCGCCGGTGACCGTCACCACCAACAACCCCTCCGACGACACCCAGGCCCCGAGCGTCCCCGGCAACCTGCGCAGCACCGCCAGGACCGCCGGCAGCGTCACCCTGGCCTGGAACGCCTCCACCGACAACACCGCCGTCGCCAACTACGACGTCTACCGGGGCGCCACGCTCGCGGCCACGGTCACCGGCACCACCGCGGTGATCTCCGGGCTGTCGCCGTCCACCCCGTACACCTTCACCGTGCGCGCCCGCGACCAGTACGACAACCTCTCGGCCGCCGGCGCGCCCGTCTCGGTCACCACGCTCGACATCGTCGAGACCGGCTACGCCCGCGTCGGCTACTTCGTCCAGTGGGGCATCTACGGCCGGCAGTTCTTCGTCAAGAACCTCGACACCAACGGCGCGGCCGCCAAGCTCACCCACATCAACTACGCCTTCGCCAACATCGACCCCGTCAACCTGACCTGCCTGCAGGGCGTCACCAGGGCCACCACGCCCAACCCGCAGGACCCCAGCCAGGGCGACGGCGCCGGCGACGCCGAGGCCGACTACGGCCGGCCCTTCAGCTCCGCGCAGTCCGTGGACGGCGTGGCCGACACCGGCTGGGAGAAGCTGCGCGGCAACTTCAACCAGCTCAAGAAGCTCAAGGCCAAGCACCCGCACCTGAAGATCCTCATCTCGCTCGGCGGATGGACCTACTCCAAGTACTTCTCGGACGTGGCCGCCACCGACGCCGCGCGCAAGAAGTTCGTCTCCTCCTGCATCGACATCTACATCAAGGGCAACCTCCCGGTCGTCAACGCCGCTGGCGGGCCCGGGGTCGCGGCCGGCATCTTCGACGGCATCGACCTCGACTGGGAGTGGCCGGGCGCCGAGGGGCACGCGGGCAACCACGTCAGCCCCAACGACAAGGCCAACAACACCCTGCTCATCGCCGAGTTCCGCCGCCAGCTCGACGCACTCGGCGCGCAGACCGGCAAGCGCTACCAGCTGACCGCGTTCACCCCGGCCGACCCGGCCAAGATCGCGGCCGGTTGGGACCTGCCGAACATCGCCCCCAACCTGGACATCTTCAACATCCAGGGCTACGACTTCCACGGCGCCGGCAGCGACAACTCGTGGGAGCCCTTCCGCACCGGCCACCAGGGCAACCTCTACCTGGACGCCGACAGCCCCTACAACCCCGACTTCAGCGTCGAGAAGGCGGTCAACGTCTACCTCGACGCCGGCGTCAATCCCCGCAAGCTCACCATCGGCCTGGCCTATTACGGCCGGGGCTGGAAGGAGGTCGCCGAGGGCGGCAAGTCCGGCGAATGGCAGTCGGCCAACGGCGCCGCACCCGGCCAGTTCGCCGAGGAGGCCGGCACCCGTGGCTACAGCAACCTGATCGCCGGCGTGCCCGGCTGCACGGTCAAGCACGACGAGGCCGCGGTCGCCACCTCCTGCTTCACCGGCAACGGCGGCCAGTGGTGGACCTTCGACGACACGTGGTCGATCGGCAAGAAGACCGCGTGGATCAAGAGCAAGGGCCTGCTGGGCGCGATGATCTGGGAGATGTCCGGTGACACCGGCACCCTGACCAACGCCCTGGACGCGGGCCTGAGGTAGAGAGAGTTCCGGCAGGCGAGGATGGGACGCTCGTGCCGCACGATCCCTTCGTGCGGCACGAGAGGAGAAGTCCGTGAAGCGGACAGCGATCACCATCCTCGCCTCCGGCGCGTCCCCCGCGCGTACCGGCCCCGGAAACTCCGGCCGGGCCGGAGCCGCGACCCCCTCCGCCGATTAGGGGGCGGCACGGCAGGGGCAGGGGTTGGAGTGCCCGCACCGCCTGGCTTTACTGCCTACATAGGCGAAGAAAGGCGGAGGTGCATCGCATGGGCGACCAGCTCACCCACCAGGCCGTGTGCAACACGATGAAGGGCATCGTGGCCCGCGTCCTCCAGGTCGAGGAGGGCGGCATCGCGTCCAGCTCGCGCATCACCGACCTGAGCCTCGTCGAATCGATCAAACTGCTGCGCATCGGCGGCCGCATCGAGCGCACCTTCGGCATCGAGCTCGACAACGAGGTCCTCTTCCGCACCGCGACCCTGAGCGAACTGGCCGACGAGGTCCACCGGCTGTGCCTGCGCGAGCAGGAGACCCAAGCCGCCTGAGAACACCGAGCGGGTCAGGAGCGCGGCATGAACCCCTTCCCCACCGCCGAGGCGCTCGAGCACACCCTTGGCGACCCCCATCTGCCGAACGGGCCGCTCACCTACGCCGCCGCCATGGCCGGCGACCGTACCGAGCGGTGGCCGCACGCCTCCCTGGACCGCCTGCGCGGCTGGGGGTACCCGGCCTTCCTCGTGCCCGCCGCCCGCGGCGGCCGCCTGACGGCGCTGGAGGAACTGCTGGCCCTGGCCCGCGTGGTGGCCCGCCGCGACCCCACCGCCGCGCTCATCGCCACCTCGCCGTGGCTGGCCGGCGTACCCGTCTGGCTGGCCGGCACCCCGGCCCAGCAGCGCGCCTACGCCGAAGCCACCCTGCGCGGCCAGTGGTCCGCCCTGGCCCTGCACGAGCCGCTCACCACCGGCGTCGCAGACGGCGGCTACCGGCTCGACGGCGACGTCACCCTGGTCAGCAACGTACGGCTGGCGCGCTTCGCCGTCCTGACCGGCCGCGACCCCGCCTCCGGCGGGTCCACGCTGCTGCTCGCCGACCTCGACCGGCTGCCCAGCGCCGGGTACGAGCTGCTGCCCCGCGTGCCCACCCACGGCGTGCGCGGCGCCGACGTCGCGGGCATCCGCTTCCACGGCGCGTTCGTGCCCGCCTCCGCCGTCCTCGGCCGCCCCGGCGGCGCCGGAGCCCTGATCAGCCGCTCGCTGACCACGATCAGGACCGTCCTGCCCGCCTTCAGCCTCGGCGCCCTGGACACCGGCCTGCGCTGCGCCCTCGACTTCCTGCGCCACCAGCACGTGCGCCACGGCCGCGCCGCCGACCTGCCGTCCGTCCGCGCCGAACTGGCCGCCGCCCACCTCGACCTGCGCCTGGCCGAAGCCGTCGCGCACTCCTGCGCCCGCCTCCTGCAGCAGCTGCCCGCGCTCGCGCCCATCTCCTCGGCCGTCGCCAAGTACCTCATCCCGCACCTGGCCGAGCAGCGGCTGCGCCGCCTGGCCGGCGTCCTCGGCGCCCGCTACCTGCTGCGCCAGGACCACTGGTCCGGCATCTTCGACAAGATGCTGCGCGACGCCCGGCTGTTCGTCCTGCTGCACGGCGCCGCCCACGACATGCTCGGCGCGCTCGCCGCCCAGCTGCCCTGCCTGGCCGGGCCCGCCGCCGACCCGCGCCGCGCCGACCCCGCCTTCCTGCCCGTCAGCGCGGCGCCGCCGTACCCCCTGGGGTTGCGCGCGCTCGCCGTCGCCGGCGCGGCCGACCCCGTCACGGCCGGTCTCGACGAGGTCTGCGCGGCGCTGCGGTCGCGCGCGCCCGAGGCCGCCGCGCTGCTGCACGCCGAGGGGGTACGGCTGCGCGCCGACGCACACGAGGCGCCCGGCCCGCGCACCGAACGCGGCCAGCGCGCAGGGGAGCGCTACGCCCGGGTCTTCGCCGCGCTCTGCCTGGCCAGGCGGCACCTGGCCGGGGAACGGCGGCACTGGCTGACACCCGCGCTCGTCACCCTGTTGCGCCCGGACCTCCCGCTGCCGGGCGACACGGCCGAGAGCCTGTACCTGGAACTGGCCACGGAGTGTTCCGGGCGGCGCGCGCTGTCGCTGTCACGCCCGGCCTGAAGAGGAGTGCGCCGGGCGCTCGGCGCTGAGGCCGCCGCGCCCGGCCTGATGAGGGGAGCCCGCATGGACGAGGCGACCACCCGGGCCCTGGCGGTCGCCGCCGAGCTCGACCGGGCGCTGGCCGACCCCGCCGACGAGCGCAACCCCGCCTCCTTCCCGGCCGCGGTCGCCGCCGACCGGGAGGGCCGGTTCCCCCGGCGGCTCTGCGCGGCGGCGCTGGCGTGGGGGCTGGCGGAGTACCTCATCCCGGCGGCCTCCGGCGGGCGGCTGAGCACGCTGGAGGAGGCGTTCGCGCTGTTCCGCGTCCTGGCCAGGCGCGACCTGACCGCGGCCACCACGATCGCGGCCAGCTTCCTGTCGGCGCTGCCCGTCTGGCTCGACGGCAGCCGGGCCCAGCGCCGTGCCGTGGCCGGGCTGCTGCGCGAGCACGAGCTGATGGGGCTGCCGATCGGCGCGGCCGAGCCCGGCGTGGACATCCTGGCCCGCGAGATCGCCGCCTTCGGCGACCGGCACGCCTGGCGGCTGGACGGGCGCACCTCGCTGATCGACAACGGCAGTCACGCCGCCGCCACGACCGTCCTGGCCCGGACCGGCCAGGGGCCCACGGCCTTCCTGCTGCTGCGCGGGGGCGGCGAGCACTGGTGGTTCCAGCCCGCCCGCGAGACCCACGGGCTGCGCGGCGGCGCGCTCAGCCGGCTCACGCTCGCCGGGGCGCCGGCCGGCGACGCCCAGGTCGTCGGACGGCTCGGCCAGGGGCTGGCCCTCGCCGGGCGGACCCTGCCCGTCGCCCGGCTGCTCGTGGCCGCGCTCACGCTCGGCGGCCTCGACACGTGCCTGCGCTCCGTGCTGCCCCGGGTGCCGGTCGAACCCGAGCCCGTGGCCCGCCGCCTCGTCGACGCCTACACCGACCTGCTCATCGGGGAGGCGGTCTGCCACGAGCTGTGCAGGACCGCCCGCCTGGACCCGCACGGCTTCGCCGGCGCTTCGGCCCGGGTGTGTCCCCCGGTGGCCCGCCTGGCCGGGGATGCCGTGGAGTCGCTGGCCGGGCTGCTGGGCGGGGACGGGTACTGCGCGGGCATCGTCGAGAAGATGCGCCGGGACGTCGCGGTCGCCGGCGCGCTGGCGGACGACCACCTGCCGCGTGCCGAGGACGACCTGCCGCCCGACCCCTTCGTGCGGATCCCACCCGAACTGGCCTGGCTCGAAAGGCCCCCGGCGGGCGAGGACTCCGGGCCGGCCTGGCTGGGCGGGCCTTCGGCGGCCGAGGGCACGGCCGGCTCCGTGGGCGGCGGGCTGGAGGCCGCTGCCGAGGTCGTTCGCGCCGACGGGCTGCCGGGGCCGCACGCTCCGCGGCTGCTGGAGCTGCTGGAGTGGTTCGCCGCGCGGCGACCGGGCTCCTGGCCGGCCGAGGCCGCCGCCGCGTGCGCCGCCGCCTGGCTGCGGGCGCGCGGCCGCGACGGGTACCACATGTGCGGCGGCTGGCTGCTGTTGTGCCTGCGGCGCCTGGCGATCCTGGCCGGGCACGAGCAGCCCGAGGACGCCGGTGTGCGCCGGGTGGCGCTGGTGCGCCTGCGCAGGGCGGGGGAGCAGCGGCGCCTGTTCTCCGATCACGACGTCGAGCTCGCCTGACCGACCGGCCAAACTGACCGCCCGGTCAAAGTGCTGTCGTCATCGGTGCACCCAACGTCACCTTCACGACAGTTTTCTTGGCGATCTCGCCGGAAATCCCCAAGGCGGAAGCCCGTCAGCCCCTCGGACGCACCCGCTGAGGCCCGCCCCCGCGGTGTCCGGCAACCTGCCAGGAGGTTGAAATGTTCGCCCTCGTCGCCGCCCTGCTGTTCGTGCTCGCCCTGATCTTCGAGATCGCCAACGTGGCTGTCGGCAGCGTCGTCACCGTCGCCACGCTCGGCACGGCCGGCCTGCTCTGCGTCGCCCTGCACCTGATGGGCGTGGGCGCCAACTGGACCCCGATGAAGAAGTAGTCAGCTCCGGTACGGCGAGCCGCACCCGTCCCGGTGTGCGGCTCGCCCGCAGGTCCCTCACCGGCTGAGCGCCGCCGCCTTCGCGGCCGCGGCGGCGGCGAAGGCCGAGATGATCGGATGCGGGCGCGAAGGGTCGCCCGACAGCTCCGGCTGGAAGAGCGTGCCCAGGTAGAACGGGTGCCCGGGGAGTTCGGCCGCCCGGACCGAGCCGTCCTCGGCCCGGCCGGTGAAGGCCAGGCCGCGCTCGGCCAGGGCCTGTTCGAAGGCCGGGTTGAAGCCGTAGCTGCAGTTGTAGGCGGCCATGGCGGCCGGCGCGCCCACCACCCGCTCGGCCAGCGAACCCGGCGTGAGCCGTACCAGGCTCTCGTGGCCGGCGAGCGAGCACGTCAGCGGCAGCAGCAGGAAGTCGCTCGCGCCCGGGTCGTTCTCGGCGTGGGCGACCGTCAGGCCGCAGACGTTGCGCGCGTACTCCAGCAGCGCGTGCTGGAAGCCGCCGCAGGTGGCCAGGAACGGGATGCCCTGCTCACGGGCGGTACGGGCGGCCGCGACCGCCCCCTCCTCGCTGGCGTAGGGACTGCCGGGCAGCATCCAGATGCCGTCGAAGCGGCCGAGGCCCGTGCCGGCCTCGGGAGTGGGAACCCAGTAGGCGTCCACGGCCAGGCCGTCGCGCTCGCGGAGCGCCTCGATGATCTGCGGAATCCGGGCGTGTGCCCGCACGCTGGGCGAACGATCGGCAACCAGGGCGATTCTCATGCCACCAGCCTGACCGGCCCGCCTTCATAAGGCCAACGAGAGTTTCTGCTGATCTGATAAGAAATGCTGATGGATCCGCGTCTGCTCCGCACGCTCGTCTCGGTCGCGCGCTGGGAGTCGTTCTCGGGCGCGGCGCAGGAGCTCGGCTACACCCAGTCCGCGGTCTCCCAGCAGATCGCCGCACTGGAGGCCGACCTCGGGCTGCCGTTGCTGCGCCGCCGCCCCGTGCGGCTCACCGAGGCGGGGGCGCGCCTGCTGGAACACGCCGGTCCGCTGCTGCTGCGCATCGAGGCCGCCCGAGCCGACGTACGGCGGGCTGCCGCCGCACCCGCCCACCGGCTCACCGTCGCCGCCTCCCCGCTGGCCGTCACCCCGGTCGTGGCCGGGCGGCTGGCACGGGCGCGCGCCGCGCAGCCGCGCCTGCACGTCGAGCTGACGACGGCCGGCCGGGACGGCGCGGCCACGGAGGTGGCGGCCGGGCGGGCGGAGCTGGGCCTGGCCGACGGCATCACCGCCCCCAGCGACCCCTTGCGCCTGCCGGACACAGGTCCGATGACCGCGCTCGGCATTGCCGAGGAGGACCTCGTCGTCGCCCTGCCGCCCGATCACCCGCTCGCCGGCCGGGCCGGGCTGCGCCTGGCCGACCTCGTGGACGCCGCGTGGCTGCAGACGTCCCTGTGCCCGCTGGAGCGCCTGCGCCAGCTCCTCGGGGACGGCTTCCGGTACGGCCTGGCCTACACGGGGGACGACGTGCACACCGTGCTCAACCTGGTCAGGGCCGGGCACGGGCTCACTCTGCTGCCCGCCTCGGTGGGGGAGGGGGTGCCGCTGCTCGGGCCCAGGCTGGTGCACCGGGTGGAGCTGCTGCACGGCGCCCTCCCGGACGGGCCGGCGGCGCAGGTCAGGGACGTGCTGGCGGCGAGTGGCGAAGCGGGCTGAGTCTGCTCTGTTCACGCCGGATTCCTCCGATGTTTCCGGATCGGCTCCCGTGGACTTCTCCTTCGCCTCACTACGGTGACGCCGGACGTGTAGAGGGGCTCATGGGGCCCGAGTTACGGGAGTACGGCATGCACAACTCAAGCCGCCGGTCCTTTCTGCGGACGACCGCGCTGACCGGCGCGGGCACGGCGGCCCTCGGCCTCGTCGGCGCACCGCCGGCCGGCGCGGCGGACTCTGCTTCGACGGGCGCCGCCTCGGCCGACCCCGGCGCCACGGACGCGGCCCGATCCCGGCGGCCCGACGCGGAGAGCCCGCGGTTCACGGTCGTCGTCATGCCCGACACGCAGTACCTCTTCGACGACCGGAGCATCCATCCCGAGCCGGTGGAGGCGTCGTTCCGCTACCTCCTGGAGCGGGGCAGGGAGGAGAACATCGTCTTCCTGGCCCACCTCGGCGATCTCACGCAGAACGGGCTGGCCCACGAGTTCGAGCCCATCGGCGAGTCCTTCCGGCTCCTGGACCGGCGCGGCCTGCCGTACAGCGTGCTGGCCGGCAACCACGACATCAACTCCTCGACCGACGACCAGCGCGGCCGCACGCCGTACCTCGACGTCTTCGGGCCGCAGCGGTTCCGCAGGTCGCGCACCTTCGGCGGGGCCAGCCCGGACGGCTACAACAGCTGCCACGTCTTCCGCGCCGGGGGCCGGGACTGGCTGCTGCTGGCCCTGGACTGGCGGCCGTCGCCGGCGGGGATCGCGTGGGCCCAGGGGGTGATCAGGCGGCATCCCACGTCGCCGGTGATCCTGACCACCCATGAGCTGATTTATGCGGATAACTATGGTGAAGAGGGGCGGTTCTCGGAGTTCGGCGCACGCCTGTGGGACCAGCTCATCGCGGGCAACGACCAGATCTTCCTCGCCGTCAACGGGCACTACTGGCCGCCCGCCCGCGTGACCCGCAAGAACGCCGCCGGTCGCGACGTGCACGTGCACATCACGAACTACCAGGACCGCTACTACGGCGGCGCCGGGATGATCAGGCTGTACCGGTTCGACCTGGCGCGGAACACCATCGACGTCGAGACGTTCTCCCCATGGCTGCTGGCCAAGGACCCGGCCCGGCTGAACGTCCTGGAGCGCCAGGAGATCGAGCGGACCGGCGCGCAGGACTACTTCTCGGTCCCGATCGACTTCGAGCAGCGCTTCGCCGGGTTCGCGCCGGTGCCGCCCCGCCCGGCGCGGCCCGCCCGGCCGATGCTCGTCCGCGGCACCGTGGCGTACTGGCGCTTCGACGGCTCCCGCCAGGACGGCTCGCCGGTCGGCGACGGCGAGCGGGTGGCCGACCTGTCCGGCCGCGGCAACGACCTGACCAAGGTGAGCGTGCCGGGCAGCCCGGCGGACGCGCTGACCTGGTCCGCGCAGCACCACCCCGACCAGCCGGGGCACGGCAGCCTGTACTTCCGCGGCAACAAGAACCCGCTGCGCGGCGCCCACCTCCAGACGGTCCCGTCCGCGCCGCTCAACACCGCCACCTTTCCGAACGGCTACACCGTCGAGGCGTTCTTCAAGCTGCCCGCCGGCTGGGACGCCGGTCAGAACGGCTGGGCCGCGCTGCTGAGCCGCTGGGGCCTGAGCAAGGAGGCGGGCAAGACCCAGGGCGACCCGGACGAGCCGGTCGCCACCCTGAGCCTGTCGCCCGGCCGGGAGCTCCAGTGGGCCGTCTACCCGGTGAACCTGCCCGGCCCGGTCACGAACTGGGGACACGAGCTGCCGCTGGACACCTGGTGGCACGTGGCCGTGGTGAACGACGGGCGGCACACCACCATGTACGTGGACGGCTGCCCGGTCGCCCGCAACCCCGCCACCAGGGCGACCGGCCTGTCCACGCTCGGGCTGCCGTGGATGCTCGGCGGGTTCGCCTACGGCGGCAGGCTGGACCAGGTCCTGCACGGCTGGGTGGGCGACGTCCGGATCGCCGAGCGCGCCCTGCGGGTGGAGCAGTTCATGATCGGCTGATCGGGATGCCGCCGGAGGCGCCGGTCAGGATACGGCTCTGGGAGCCTGCTCCTACTTCACGGCCCAGGCCCGGATGACCGTCTGGACCGCCCCGGCCCCGCCGTCCGCCGTGACGCCGGCCCGGAGGGAGACCGCGCCCCCGGACCCGGGGTTGGCCACCAGCGCGGTCCATCCAGGGCCGGAACGCACGACCGGCACCCGCTTCCACGTGGCCCCGTCGTCATGGGACACCTCCAGCCGCAGCGAGCGCACGGCCCCCGGAGCCCGCTCGACCCGGATCGGCACCGGCGTGACCTTCTGCGTGGCCCGGTTGGCGTCGTCCAGCCCGGCGGGCGTGTACCGGACGGTCATCAGCGGAAGCTCCTCGGCCTTCGCGGTGTGCGCGGAGCGGAAGGTCCACTGCGACTCCACCCGCGGCGACAGCGGGGAAGGACGCCGGGCCGCGGCCGTCAGAGTGTAGACGCCCGCCTGACCGGGCAGCGTGGCGGACAGCTCACAGCCGCTCTCGCAGCCGGTGAACTCCTTGCGGGCCAGCTGGGCGCCGTCCTTGGACAGGGTCAGGGCGCCGGTCGCGGCTTCGTCCCAGCCGGTGTGCCCCGTGCCATCGCTGAAGAGCTGGGCGGCCGAGAAGCCGACGGCGTCGCCGTACCGGATGCCGTTGCCCTTGGCGACCGCGGGGCCGGTCACCGCGGCCAGCCACAGCTCGCGGGCGGCCGGTGCGGATGCGGGCCCCTCCAGCGTCGCGGTGCCGGCCTGGACGCCCGGCTGCCAGCGCTCTCCCGGCGTGCGGTGGTGGATCAGGACGCCGGGCAGCGGCACCGGGCCGGACGGCAGCTGGAAGCCGGTGAGGCCGCCGGCGACCGCAACGGCGACGCCGGGGGTGACCTGTCCGCTCTCGCCGCGATACGTGGCCTTGGTCGTGGACAATTCACTGACCTTGGCGTCGTGAGCGGGATTGCCGGGGATGCCGCCGGTGTGCCGGGAGACCAGGTCGTAACGGTGGCCCGGCTTCTGCCAGACACTCCTGGTGAGGTAGGTGAGGCCGGGTTGCCGCACGGGGACGACGTAGAGCGGGAACGCGGCGACGTCCCACCAGCCGATGTACCACGCCCCGTTGACCAGCGTCAGCTCGCGGTCGGGGGTGCGCACGGCGGCGGGGTCGTCGAGCGTGAAGCGGATCTCCTTGGCCTGCCCGGCGTCCAGGGACACCCGGGCGTCGCCGTCGGCGATCGTCGCCTGCTGATGGGCGGTGACGGAGTAGGCGGGGCCGCCGGCGGAGAAGGCGTAGACGTCGGCGTAGACGTTCCACCGGCCCTTGGGCAGGCGGACCTTGGCGCTGCCCCTGTCGTCGAAGTACAGGAGGCGCTCCTGCCCGGTGCCGGCGTCGTAGACGGCGCCCGTGGTCACGAACGCGCGGTCGTCGCGGGGGATGACGGTGACCGTGAGGTCGTACGACTCCGGTTCGACGTAGGCGCTGGCCGGGGTCCTGACCGTGATGCCGCCGGCCGTGGCCGTGACGGCGCCGGGGTGGTCGCCGGGGGCTTTGCCGGTGGCGTCGAGGGTGACGGTCAGGGTGCTCTGGCCGCCTCCGGGCACGACGAGCCGGGTGGAGGGGAGCTTCAGGACCTCGCCCTCGGCCGCCAGCTCCAGCGTGAGGTCGTCGCCGGTGGTGTTCGTGTAGGTGATGGTTCTGGTCGTCACCCTGCTGCCGGTGTCGCCCCACGGGTGGGCGACCGCGAGGGTGGAGGGCTCCGGCACCACCGGGAGCCCGGTCGCCGCGACCAGGTCCACGCGGCCCGCGCCCTGCTCCTTCAAGGGAGCGCCCGGCTTGGCCGACGCGGTGAGCGCGGCCTTGATCCGCTGCCCGGACCAGCCGGGGTGCCGCTGGGCGACGATGGCCGCGGCGCCCGCGACGTGCGGTGCCGCCATCGAGGTTCCGGAGTGGGCGATGTGGCCGCCGCCCGCCTTCGCCGCGACGATGCCGGTGCCCGGCGCCGAGATCTCCGGCTTGACCGCGTGGTCGCCCGAGCGCGGGCCGCGGCTGGAGAAGTCCGCTGTGGCGTCCTGCCGGTCCACCGCGGCGACGGCCAGCGCGGCGTCGGCGCCGGCGGGGGAGCCCACCGGCTCGCGGGTGCCGGAGTTGCCCGCGGCGACCACGAACAGGGTGCCCTTCTCCGCGGAGATCCTGCCGATGGCCTCCTCCAGCGGATCGAGGCCGGGGGTGTCGGGGCCGCCGAGGCTCACGTTGACGATCTTGGCGTTGACCTCGTTCGCGGCCCACTCCATGCCGGACAGGATCGCCGACGTCGGGGCGCCGAACTCGTTGCCGACCTTGCCCACCGCCAGCTCCGCCTCGGGCGCCACCCCGCGGTAGCGCTCCCCGGCGCCCGCGACGATCGAGGCCACGTGGGTGCCGTGCCCGACGGTGTCGCCGTCGGGCCCGCCGATGAAGTTGGCGTACCGCTTGACCACGTCCTTCAGCGCCGGATGCGTGGCGTCGTAGCCGCTGTCCAGCACCGCCACCGTGACGCCCTTGCCGGTCCACCCCTTCTGCCAGACCTGGGGCGCGCCGATCTGCGCGACGCTCCGGTCGAGTGCGTACGGCACCAGCGCGTCCAGCCAGACCTTCCCGCCGGCCTGGACGCCCCGGGCGGCGGTCAGCCGCTTCCAGGCGGCGGCGGCCTCGCTCTTGGGCACCGAGGCCGCCGCCAGCCCGCCGGCCCGGAACCCCTTGGCCGCGGCGATCGCGGAGGCGCCCTTGGTGACCAGGGGAACGTCCGTGCGGCCGGCGTCGCCGTACCCGGAGGAGAGCAGGCCGGTGACGTCGAAGAGCCGTTCGTCGAGCCGGTCGGCGGCGATGAGCGGGAGCGCGTCGGAGGGGATCACGTACAGGTGGCCGTCGCGTTTCTTGGTCAGATACCGCACCTTCCTGCCCGGCGGCGGCTCGACGCGGAACCCGCCCGCCGCGCTCACCACCACCTTGTCGCCGCTCAGCAGGGTGACCGCGCCCGGTGCGGCACCCGCCGGGGCGGTCACCGGGGAGACTCCTAACAGGGACAGGGCCAGAAGCCCGTTGATCATGCTCATACCCGTGTCTTGCCGTTTCGCGGCCGAAGCGTTTCCTGTGGTGTCGGCCACACCGTGCGCAGAAGTGTCACAAACCGCTGCGGCCATCCCGTCAACCAGGTATGAGGCATCTTCAAGCGCGGATGGACCACTGGTCGTTCCTGTTCGGGCAGATCGCGATCTACTCGTTCCTGGTGCTGCTCGTCACCGGCGTCTTCCTGACGTTCTTCTACGACCCCGACCTGACCCAGGTCGTCTACCAGGGCAGCTATCTTCCGCTGCGGGACGTGCCGGTCAGCCGGGCGTTCGCGTCCTCGCTGGAGATCAGCTTCGACGTGCGCGGCGGGCTGTTGATGCGGCAGGCCCACCACTGGGCGACGCTGGTGTTCGTCGCCGCGGTCTGCCTTCACCTGCTGCGCCTGTTCTTCACCGGCGCGTTCCGCCGCCCGCGCGGGCTGAACTGGCTGATCTGGATCGGGCTCCTGGTGCTGGGCATGGCCGCGGGCGTGACCGGCGGCATCCTGCCCGACGACATGCTCTCGAGCGGCAGCCTCAGCCTCATCCAGGGGATCACCCAGTCGATCCCGTTCATCGGCACCACCGTGACCGGCTGGCTGTTCGGCGACGAGGCCCCCGGCACCCAGATCGTCCCGATCTTCTACTGGCTGCACGTGATCGTGCTGCCGATCATCATGGCCGAGCTGTTCGTCGCCCGGCGCTGGCTGCTGCAGCGGCACGGGCACAGCCACTACCCCGGCGCCGTGCACGTGCCTCCGCTCGCCTCGCTGGCGCTGTTCTTCTTCACCGCCGCGATGCTGACCCTCCTGGGCACCGTCGCCCAGATCAACCCCATCTGGCAGTACGGCCCCGCCCGGCCGGGCACCATCGGCGCCGGAGCGGTCCCGGACTGGTACATGGGCTTCCTCGACGGAGCCATCCGCGTCATGCCCGCCTGGGAACCCGTCATCGGCGGCCACCCCGTCACGCTGTCGGTGCTCATCCCCGCCCTGATCGTGCCCGGCGCGTTCTTCACCGTCCTGGCCGCCTACCCGCTGCTCGAGCGCCGCTTCACCCGCGACACGAAACCGCACCACACCCTCGACCGGCCCCGCGAGGCCGCCGTCCGCACCGCGCTGGGCGCCGCTGGGATGACCTTCTACGGGCTGCTGTGGGCCGCGGCCGCCAACGACCAGATCGCCCACACCTTCGACGTCTCGCTCTTCGCGGTCACGTGGTTCTTCCGCGTCGCCGTGATCGCGGGGCCCGTCCTGGCCTTCGAGCTCACCCGGCGCCTCTGCCTCGGGCTGCGCGGACAGGAGCGCGAGGAGCTCGCGCACGGCGTGGAGACGGGCACCGTCCGCCGCTCGCCCGAGGGCGGGTACACCGAGGTGACCGTGGCCGTCCGCGAGCAGGCGGGCATCGGGGGCACACCCGTTACCTGAGAAACGCCCGGGGTAGTGGCCGGGCCTATGAGCTCCACCATCACCACGAAGGTCCCCGCGCGGCTGGACCGGCTGCCGTGGTCGCGCTGGCACTGGCGCATCGTCATCGGGCTCGGCACCGTGTGGATCCTCGACGGCCTCGAGGTCACCATCGTCGGCAACCTGTCCGGCCAGCTCGCCAAGCCCGGCAGCGGCCTGGACATCACGCAGGCCCAGGTCGCCGGCCCCGCGGCGGCCCTCTACGTCGCGGGCGCCTGCCTCGGCGCGCTGTTCTTCGGCTGGCTCACCGACCGCTACGGCCGCAAGAAGCTGTTCATCATCACGCTGCTGGTCTACCTGGTGGCCACGCTGGCCACGGCGTTCTCCTTCAGCGCCTGGTGGTTCTTCCTGTTCCGCTTCATCACCGGCTTCGGCATCGGCGGCGAGTACGCGGCGATCAACTCCGCCATCGACGAGCTGATCCCCAGCCGGCACCGGGGCCGCGTCGACATCCTCATCAACGGCAGCTACTGGCTCGGCGCCGCGGGCGGCGCCCTGCTGACCGTCCCCCTCCTGAACGACCTTCCCGTCGCCATCGGGTGGCGCATCGCCTTCGGGCTGGGCGTGGTGCTGGGCCTGGCCATCCTGCTGGTACGGCGCAGCGTCCCGGAAAGCCCCCGCTGGCTGTTCATCCACGGGCGTGACCGGCAGGCCGAGGACATCGTGGCCGGCATCGAACGCGAGGTCGGCGGCGACCTGCCCGAGCCCGGGGAGTCGATGACGATCCACCAGCGCAGGTCCATCGGCTTCGTGCGCATCGCCCACACCATGGTGGCGCTCTACCCCAAACGCACCATCCTCGGCCTGTCGCTGTTCATCGGGCAGGCGTTCCTCTACAACGCGATCACGTTCGGCTACGCGCAGATCCTGGCCACCTTCTTCAAGATCGACACCCAGGCCGGCTACTACTTCGCGGTCATCGCGATCGGCAACTTCCTCGGGCCGCTGCTCCTGGGACCCCTCTTCGACACCGTCGGCCGCATCCCGATGATCTCCGCCACGTACATCGGCTCCGGGGCGCTGCTGCTCGGCACGGCCTGGCTCTTCGCCCAGGGCCACCTCACCGCCGTCACCCTGACGATCTGCTGGTCCGTCGTGCTGTTCGTGGCCTCGGCCGGGGCCAGCTCCGCCTACCTCACGGTCAGCGAGATCTTCCCCATGGAGACCCGGGCCCTGGCCATCGCGTTCTTCTTCGCCATCGGCACCGCCGCGGGCGGCATCGCCGGGCCGCTCATCTTCTCCAGCCTGGTGTCCACCGGTGTACCGGGCGACACCGCGCTCGCCTTCGCCATCGGCGCCTGCGTCATGATCCTGGCGGGGCTCGTGGAGCTCTTCCTGGGCGTCAAGGCGGAACGCAAGGGCCTGGAGGCCATCGCCGCCCCGCTCTCCGCCGCCGGTCCCGGCTAGCTGTACCGACAGCTAGCCGGGGAATGTGTCCCCTTTTGTCAGGTAGAGGGGAAATCTGGTGACATCTTCTACCCGGTGGGCGGGCGTGCGGAGGACACATCCATGGCACACGACGCCCTGCGGGCTCCTGAGGCCGTCTGGGACGACCGCGACACCTTCGATCTGTTCGACGGCGACCGCGACGGCAGGCTGTCGGCCGACGAGATCCTGCTGGGGCCGGCCGTGACGGCCCAGCCCCTCACCATGCCTGCCGCGCGAGCTCTACGAGGCGTTCGTGCGCGCCTACCGGCGGGCGTGAGGTTTGCCGGGCGGGGCCCGGGTATGGGAGGCCCTTCCCGATCGACGGCCGGAAGGGAGAGATCATGACCGGCCTCACCACGCCGGCCGAGCTGGCGGCGCAGCTCCGGGTGGACGCGGTCCGCTGCTCGGCCGCGGCGGAGTCGGGGCATCCGACCTCGGCGATGTCGGCGGCCGACCTCATGGCGGTGCTCCTGGCCGAGCGGCTGACCTACGACTTCGGCGATCCGGGCAACCCGCTCAACGATCATCTGATCTTCTCCAAGGGGCACGCCTCTCCGCTGCTGTATGCGATGTACAAGGCGGCGGGGGCGATCACCGACGCGGAGCTGCTGACCTTCCGCCGCCGGGGGAGCAGGCTCGAAGGACACCCGACGCCGCGGCTGCCGTGGGTGGACGTGGCCACCGGGTCGCTGGGGCAGGGACTGCCGGTGGGCGTCGGGGTGGCGCTGGCCGGGCGGCTGGAACGCCTGCCGTACCAGGTGTGGGTGCTGTGCGGGGACGGTGAGCTGGCGGAGGGGTCGATCTGGGAGGCGGCCGAGCACGCCGGGCACGAGGGGCTGGCGAACCTGACCGCCATCGTGGACGTCAACCGGCTCGGGCAGCGCGGGCCCACCCGGCACGGCTGGGACACCGGCGCCTACGCCCGGCGGTTCGGCGCGTTCGGATGGCATGCGATCGAGATCGACGGGCACGACCTCGGGCAGATCGGCGCCGCGTTCGGCGAGGCGCTGAGCACGCCGCGGCCGGTCGTGATCCTGGCGCGCACCCGCAAGGGCGAAGGCGTCAGGGAGGTGGCGGACCGGGAAGGGGTGCACGGCAAGCCGCTGGCCGAGCCGGAGCGGGCCGTCGAGGAGCTCGGCGGCCGGCGCGCGGCCGAGGTCACGCCGCGCCGCCGGCCGCGGCCGGACGGGCGGCCGCACCGCGTCCCCGCGCACGGGACGCCGGAACTGCACGTCTTCGACAAGGACGAGGCGACCAGGACCGCCTTCGGCCGGACGCTGGCCGCGCTGGGCGCCGCCCGCGCCGACGTCGTCGTGCTCGACGGCGAGGTCGCGGACTCCACCAAGACCGCGGAGTTCGCCGCCGCCTGCCCGGAGCGCTTCTTCGAGTGCTACATCGCCGAGCAGCAGCTCGTCGCCGCGGCGATGGGGCTGCAGGTGCGCGGCTGGAAGCCGTTCGCCGCCACGTTCGCCGCGTTCCTGACCCGGGCGCACGACTTCATCCGGATGGCCGCGGTGTCGGGCTGCGACCTCCGGCTGGCCGGCTCCCACGCGGGAGTGTCGATCGGCGAGGACGGCCCCTCGCAGATGGGGCTGGAGGACCTGGCCATGATGCGGGCCGTGCACGGCAGCACCGTCCTGTATCCCTGTGACGCCAACCAGGCCGCCGCGCTCACCGCCGAGATGGCCGATCTCGGCGGCGTCAGCTACCTGCGCACCACGCGCGCCGCCACACCGGTGATCTACGGCCCCGGCGAGCGGTTTCCCGTGGGCGGGTCACGGGTCCTGCGCCGCTCGCCCGAGGACCGCGTCACCATCCTGGCCGCCGGGATCACCGTCCACGAGGCGCTGGCCGCCGCCGACGCGCTGGCGGCCGACGGCCTGATGGCCGCCGTCCTCGACCTGTACTCGGTCAAGCCCGTGGACACGGCCGCGCTGCGCGCCGCCGCCGCGATCACCGACGCGCTCGTCACCGTCGAGGACCACCGGCCCGAAGGCGGCCTGGGCGACGCCGTGCTCGACGCGCTGGCCGATCTGGGACCGCGCGTGGTCAAGCTGGCCGTGCGGAACCTGCCCGGCTCGGCGAGCCCGGCCGAGCAGCTCGCCGACGCCGGCATCGACCGGCACGCCATCGAGGCGGCCGTCCGCGCGCTGCTCTGACGCCCGCCTGCCCGGCGGCGTGGACGCCCGCCTGCCCGGCGGCGTGGACGCCCGCGCCCGTGAAGCCGTCGTCGCGCTTCTCGGATGGTGACAAATGTTCACCAATCGTTTGACGCCTTTAGACCCTTCGGAGTCATCGCAGCTGGTGACGATGGGAGTGTCCGTCGCACCCCCGCAAGGAGGCTTCGTGCACACTCCGCCACCCCCCGGACTGTCCTGGCCGGTGCGGCTCACCGCCGCCCTCGCCCTGCTCGTCTCCCTCGTCGCCCTGGCCGGCGTCACCCCCGCCCGCGCCGACGTCTACGACTCCTGCACCATCTCGCGCTGCGCCGACGCGCGCGCCGCCCGGTCGATCTGGGCGTCCAAGGGCTACCCCACCCCCAGGGCCTGGTACTCCTGGCCGGACGGCCGGTCGAACTTCGCCGGCGGTCGCTTCTACAACCGCGAAGGCCAGCTCCCCGGCGGCGCCACCTACTATGAGTACGACGTGTACTCCAGGACGCGCGGCGCGCCGCGTGACGCGTACCGGATCGTCGTCAACCGCGGCACCGGCGTGGCGTGGTTCTCGCCCAACCACTACACCGACTTCCACCGGCTCTAGGAACGTCCCATGACCTCTGCCGCCCGCCCGCTGCCGCACTGGCTGACCGTGTGCACCGATCCGGCGCCGGTCGTGGTGGACGGGCGGCTGTGCCGTACCCGTGCCGCCTTCTTCGAGGAGGCGGCCCGGGCGCTGCGCCTCCCCGGCTACTTCGGCCACAACTGGGACGCGCTGTTCGACTGCCTGCGCGACGCCGGCGCCGTCTCCCTGACCGTGACGCACGCCGAGGACCTGCTGGGCGCGGAGCCGCCCCGGCAGTTCGCCACTCTGCTGGGCGTCTTCTCCGACGCCGCCGAGTCCGGGCTGACCGTGACGCTGTGCACGGAGCCGGAGCACGAGGCCCTGCTCCGGCAGCGGGTCGCCGCCGCGCTGGCCTGAGTCACCGGAAGGCGATGCCGCCGAAGGCCCCGGACACGGACCGCCCGGTGGTTCTCGGCGGAGGGGTGACCGTCTCCCCTTCGGCGGGCGACGGGGAACCTTCAGTGACCGGCCAGGGTGGTGCGCAGGATCTCGGTCCACCAGCCGAGCGTGCGTTCCCGTGCGGTCGCGGCCAGCCCGGCGCTTCTGCGGAAGTCGGCGCCGAACATCGGCTCCATCGCGAGGGCCTGGTGCAGTGCGGCCATCGTCAGCTGGATCGCCTCACGGGAGGGCGGCGTGCGGCCGGTGGCCGCGCACCGGGTGACCGCCTGGTCGTGCAGGCGGCCGATCACCTCGTCGAGCATTCCGCTGCCGGTGTCGCGCCAGCCCGACCGGTGGAGGGCGAGTGCCAGCTCGGCGTACCCGTCGGCGTAGATCGCCGCCAGCGCGCGCACCAGCTCGGCGGGGCCGTCGGTCCACTCGCTCAGCGCGTTGCGCAGTTCGGCCTTCAGCTTGGCGCCGCCGAAGCGCAGCAGCGACTCCAGGAGCTGCTCGCGGGTGCCGAAGTGGTGGTTGACCGCGGCGTCGGAGACCCCGACCTCGGCGGCCACGGCACGCACCTGGACGGCGGCCGGGCCGCCCGCGGCCAGCAGCTTGCTCGCCGCCTCGAGGATCATCCGCTTGGCGTCGTCGGGTTTGCGTCGTACTCGGGCAGCCATCCGCCCATCATACCTTGACCGGTCAAGGTAAAGCCCCTTACCTTGAGGTCCCAAGGTAAGGGGGCTGGAAATGTCTGGAAATTTCACTATTCCGGCGGTGACCGAGCTGGCCGAGGCACTAGGCGTCAAGATCCACGACCCGGCGCCGCCCAGCGAGATCCGCTTCACCCGCGCGGGCTGCCGGCTGCACGCCCTGGACTGGGGCGGGACGGGCGCCCCGATCCTCCTGCTGCACGGCGGCGGCCTGACCGCGCACACCTGGAACTTCGTCTGCCTCGGCCTGCGCGGCGCCGCCCGCCTGGTCGCGCTGGACCTGCGCGGTCACGGCGACAGCGACTGGTCCGACGACTACCGCATCGCCACCCTGGCCGCCGACGTCGTCGCCGCCGCCGACCACCTCGGCTTCGGCCGGGTACGGCTGGCCGGCATGTCGCTCGGCGGCGTGGTCGCGGCCCACGTCGCCGAGGCGTACCCCGATCGGGTGGACCGGCTGGCGATCGTCGGCGTCGCGCCCGGCGTGGACTTCGAGGGAACCCGGCACATGCGGGCGTTCATGAGCGCGCTCGTCCCGGTACGCGAGCTCGAGACGGTCGTGGAGGCCGCGATGCGGGTCAACCCGCACGCCGACCGCGCGCGGGTCGCCTACCGCATGAGCACCATGTTCCGCCGCAGGCCCGGCGGCTGGGAGCCGAAGGCCGATCTGCGCTCCCCGGACTTCCCCGGCATTCTCGCGGCCGTCGAGGGGATGGCCGCCCAGCTGACCGGGTTGCCGGTGCTGCTGGTGCGCGGCGCCCGCAGCAAGGTGCTTCCCCAGGCCGCCGCCGAACGCCTGGTCGGCGCCATCCCGGACGGCCGCCTGGTGGTCGTGCCGGACGCGGGACACAACGTCCAGGAGGACAACCCGGCCGCGCTGATCACCGCGTTGCGCGCCTTCCTGGCCTCCTGAACCCGCGCGGAGCGGCTAGGGTCTGTCCCTGTGCACGACATTCGTCTCCTCCGTCCCGAGGAACTCCCCCTCTGCCTGCAGCTCGAGAGCGACCGCGAGTGGTCCACCGACCCGGCCAAGTGGCAGCTGATGTTCGAGACCGGCGAGGTCTACGCCCTCGACGCGCCGGACGGCGACGGCCTGGCCGGGTGCGTCGTGCTCACCTCCTACGGCGACCGGCTCGCCGCCGTCGGCATGATGCTGGTCGCCACCCGGTACGGCAGGCAGGGCCTGGGCACGCGGCTGATGGAGCACGTCCTGGAGGCGGCGGGAGAGCGTACGGTCGAGCTGACCGCGACCCGCTTCGGCCGGCCGGTCTACGAGCGCCTGGGTTTCCGCCCGACCGGCGGCCTGACCATCACCTACGGCCCGCTGGCCGGGCGGACCGGCGCCGGGGTGCGGGCGGCCGGCCCCGGCGACCACGCCGCGATCGAAGCCCTCGACGCCGAGGCCACCGGCGCCGACCGGAGCAAGGCGCTGAGCCTGCTCCTGGCCCGGGCCGAGCGGACGGTCGTCACCGGCGACGGCTCCGGCTTCGCGATCGCGTGGAACGCCGGTCCCCAGCGGGTCATCGGCCCGGTCGTCGCGCCCTCCGAGGAGGTGGCCCGCGCGCTCGTCCTGGCCGCCGCCGACGGCGCCGACCGGGACGTGCGCATCGACCTCCTCGACGCCCTTCCGGGGCTGCGCCCCTGGCTGGCCGGGCTGGGCCTGACCGAGGGGCCCGCCGTACTGCCCACCATGGTCTACGGCGCCGGCGCCAGGCCCGGCGCGCGGGACAGGTACGTGGCGCCGATCCTCATCTCGATGGGGTAGCGGACATGCGGCGCAGGAGCGACTCGAACGGCCCCCGGTAGCCCTTGCGCCGCATCCAGGACGCCGCCGGAAGCGAGGCCGCCCACATGACGACCGCGATGGCGAGGGCGGCGGCGAAGCTGACGTCGTCGCGCAGGCCCAGGGTGAACGGGTAGAACAGCACCACCCACACCACCGACTGCGCCAGATAGAACGTCATCGAGCGCTGGCCCATCGCGGCGAGCGCGTTCGTGAGGCGCCCGCGGCTGTGGCCGATGCGCACACAGGCGAGCCCGATCGCCGCGGCCGCGCCGATGCCGCCGATGTATCCGGTGAAGCTGTGCGCTGCGTAGGTCAGCCAGACCGCGGGCGTGCCGCCGGACCAGGCGCCGACGGCCAGGAGGGCGGCGGGAAGGCGGCCGGCGAGGGCGGCGCCGAGGCAGAGCAGGGCGATCCGCTTCAGCAGCGCCACGTTCCGCTCGGGCTCGTCGAGCATCCTCTTGCGGGCCGCCAGGAGCCCCCAGGCCATGCCCGGCACCCCGAAGAGGATGGCCACGACGGTCTTGGCCGGCCAGCCCACGGCGTTGGTCAGCAGGTGCTCGGCGAAGGTCGGCGCCATGTACTTGGCGATGGTGAACGGCGAGCCCTGGAGGGCCGTGGTGTAGACCTGCACACTCTGCCAGGTGAGGAAGAGCGCCCCCGGGATCAGCGTCACGCCCCCCAGCCACCACAGCACCGAGTCCCGGGCGCGGACGAGCGAGGCGAGGAAGAGCATCGTCACGCCGTAGACCGCGATGACGTCGAACGGCACCAGGACGACCGCGTGGGCCAGCCCGATGAGGATCAGCCAGAAGCTGCGCCTGCGCAGCAGCCTCCGGACGGACGGCCAATCGCCGCCGCGCGCGTACTGGCGCTGCGTGAGCTGCCCGAGCCCGTAGCCGAACAGGAACACGAACATCCCGCGCGCCTGGTTGTCCGTGACGAGCGTGGTGAAGAAGTGCGCGATGTCGTTGAGGACCGACGACCCGCGGCTCCAGTCGAGGAGGAACTGCGGGGCGTGGGCCAGGGCGATCCCCAGCAGCATGAGGCCGCGGGCCAGGTCCGGCGCCAGGGACCGGGCGGCCGTGCTCGTGGGTGCCGGCATGGGGGCGGTGGTAGTCACGACGGCCTCCCCGTCGGGCCGGAAGACTGCATGGCGAAACTCCTCCAAACGCGAACTGCGTGCACTTGACGGGGACACAGTATGCGATGAGGAACAGTGTGCGCAAATGGTTCACACCGTTCACGGCGAGTGCAGTCGAGGAGCGGGTTTAGGCCAGGGTGAACCGGATCTCGCGGGTGGCCGGGTCCGCCTTGGCCAGCCGTACCGTCACGCGCTCCCCGAGCGGGAGGGCGCCGTCGCAGCGCGCGATCACGGCCGGATCCACGAGCTGGACCAGGCCGCCGGCGCCGCGCGCAGCCACGTCGATCACCACGGCGGCGAACTCCTGCCCGATCCGCTCGCGCAGCAGGAACGCCTCCACCAGATCGACGCCGGCCCGCTCCACCGCCCCGGCCCGCCGCCCGGTCACCGACATGATCTCCGGCAGGCCGGGCAACGCCGCCCGGATCTCGGCCGGGACCGGCTCGCCCGCGGCCACCGCCAGGCACACCTCGGTGGCGAAGCGGTCCACCAGCCGCCGCAGCGGCGCGGTCACGTGCGCGTACGGCGCCGCCACCGCGGCATGCTCGGCCAGCGCCGGCGGCTCCCCGTCGAAGGCCACGTAGCCGGAGCCGCGCAGCAGCACCTTCGACTCCTGGAGGAAGGCCGCCTGCTGCGGGTTCTTCGGATCGAGGTCGTGGACGACGCTGCCGTACGTGGCGCCGTCCGGCCAGGGCACGTCGAGGGCCTGGGCCACGCGGCGCACCTTGGCCAGGTCGCCCGGCTGCGGCGGCGGCAGCACGCGCAGCACGCCGATCTCGGCGTCGAGCATCATCGCGGCCGCGGCCATGCCGGTCAGCAGCGAGATCTGGGCGTTCCACGTCTCGGCCGGCAGCGGGATGCGGAAGTCCAGCCGGTAGCCGTCTCCGTCGGCCGCCACCTCCTGCTCGGGGGTGGGCAGGGTGACGCCGCCGCGGGCCCGCTCCAGGTCCAGGCGGAGGCGGCCGATCTCCGGCAGCAGGGCGAGCGTCCCGTCGGCGGTGGCCGTGTCCACGACGGCCTGCACGTAGGCGTAGTCCAGGCGCTCGCGGCTGCGCACCAGCGCCCGCTGGACGTCGGCGCCGACCGTGCGGCCCGCGGCGTCCAGGTCCACCCGCCACACCGCCGCCGGGCGGGTCGCGCCGGGCAGCAGGCTGGCGGCCCCCTCCGAGAGCACCGGCGGATGCAGGGGCACCTTGCCGCCGGGTAGGTAGACGGTCTCGCCCCTGGCCTTGGCCTCGGCGTCCAGCGCGCCGCCGGGCCGGACGAACGCGGCGACGTCGGCGATGGCGTACCACACGCGGTAGCCGTCGCCCAGGCGCTCCAGGTGGACGGCCTGGTCGAGGTCCATCGACCCGGGCGGGTCGATCGTGACGAACGGCAGCTCGGTGAGGTCCTCGCGCTCGCCCCGCAGCGGCGCGGCGGCGGCGCGCTCGGCCTCGGCGAGCGCCGCGGGCAGGAACGCCTCCGGCAGCCGCTGCTCCCGCCGGATCCGCTCGAAGCCGTCTTCCAGCCGGGCCGGAACCTCACCGTGCACGTGAATCTTGGTCGTCACACCGGCCAACCTACCCTCAGCCCTTGACCGCGCCCTCCTCGACACCGCGGAAGAAGAAGCGCTGCAGCGCCGCGAAAAGGATCGCGATCGGCAGGAACGCGATCATGATTCCGGCCGCGATGAGGCGCGGGTCGGAGCTGAAGGCTCCGCTGAGGTACTGCAGGCCGACGGTGAGCGTGTACCGCTCCGGGTTGGTCAGGACGATGAGCGGCCACAGGAAGTCGTCCCAGGCGCCGATGAACGAGAAGATGATCACCACGCTGATCATGCCGCGCACGTTCGGCAGGCCGATGCGGACGAAGCGCTGCCAGGCGTTCGCGCCGTCGATGATCGCCGCCTCGTCCATCTCGTCCGGGATCGCGGCGAACGCGGTCCGCATGAGCAGCACGTTCAGCATCGCGATCGCGCCCGGCAGCGCCACCCCGAGCAGCGTGTCGGTCAGCCCCATGCTCCGGATCGTCACGTACTGGGAGATGATCGTCACCTCGCCCGGCAGGATCAGCGTGCCCAGCGTGAGGCCCAGCAGCAGCTTCATGCCGGGGGCGCGCAGCCTGGCCAGCGCGTACCCGGCCAGGGTCGCGCCGACCGCGTTCCCGGCCACCGCCAGGGCCGCCACGATCAGCGAGTTGGCGATGTAGTTCCACACCGGGATGCTCTGGCCGACCCGCGCGTAGTTGCTCAGCGTCGGCTGCTGCGGCAGGAAGCTCGGCAGCTCGGTGAAGACGTCCTCGCCGCTGCCCTTGAGCGAGGTGGACAACATCCACAGGAACGGGCCGACGGTCAGCACCAGCACCAGGAGGAGCAGGGCGTAGCGCAGCACGTACTCCCGCGCGTGAGTGCGCATCTAGGCCCCCTTCCTGTTGAGCCGCAGCAGCAGGAGCATCGGGCCCACCGTGACGACGAACAGCACCAGGCTGAGCATCGAGGCGTAGCCGAGGTGGCCGCTGAAGCCCCTGGAGTACATCTGGATCAGCATCACCACCGACATGTCCTGCCCGCCGGGGCCGCCCGTGCCGTCCGACAGCACGTACAGCTCCGAGAAGACGCGCAGCGCCGAGACCGCGATCAGCACCGAGACCAGCAACATCGTGTTGCGCACCCCGGGCACCGTGATCGACCAGAACCTGCGCGCCGGCCCCGCCCCGTCGACCGCCGCGGCCTCGTGCAGCTCACGCCGCACGTTCCCCAGCGCCGACAGGTAGATGACCATGTAGTAGCCCAGGCCCTTCCAGATCGTCAGGCTGATCGCGCTGAACAGCAGCAGCCACCGGTCGGTCAGGAACGGCAGCGGCTCGGCCAGCACCCCGAGCCACTGCGCGAACCCGTTGATCAGCCCCCGGTCCTCCAGCAGCCACTCCCAGATCAGCGCCACCACCACCGCCGAGGCCACCACGGGCGTGTAGAACGTGGTGCGGAAGAACGTGATCCCGGGCAGCCTCTTCTCCACCAGTACGGCCAGCAGCAACGGCAGCAGGGTCAGCACCGGCAGGCAGACCAGCATGTAGACGATGCTGTTGAGCAGCGCGGTGGCCAGCTGGTCGTCGTTCAGCGCGCGCTCGAAGTTGGCCGCCCCGGTGAAGCGGCCGCCGCCCAGCGGCTTGGCGTTGGTGAAGGCCAGCACCAGCGTGTTGACCGCCGGCCACAGGTTGAACACGGCCAGCCACACCAGACCGGGCGCGGCGAACAACCACGGCGTCCACCGGCGCTGATAGGTCACGCTCACTGCTGCAGCAACTCGTTCGCCTTGGCCACCGCGGCGTCCACCGCCTGCCGGGAGGTGGCGCCCCCGCTGATGGCCAGCGCGAACTGCTGCCGGACGACCTTGTTGATCGAGTCGCCCACCTCGACCGGCAGCATCTTCGCCTCCGGCAGCGACGAGAACGCCGTCACCTTGGCGTCACCGCCGTTGCTGCCGTCGCTCTTGCTGAAGAACGGGTCCGTGGCCGACGCCTTCGTGCTCGGGAAGATCGCGGTCAGGTGCGCGAACGCCGCCTGGTTCTCCGGGCTGGTCACCCATCGCGCCAGGGCCGTCGCCGCCGCGAGGTTCTTGGTCTTGGCCGAGACCGACAGCCCCTGCACGTACAGCGGCGGGATGCCGAACGCCTTGCTCGAGACCACCTTCGGCGCCATCGACGGGTTGTCGACCGCCAGGGAGGAGATGAAGTTGCCGCCGGCCGTCGTCCAGGCCGCCTTGCCCTGGGTGAACAGCTTGGCGTTGCCCGCGTAGTCGTCGGTCAGCACGTCCTTGGGCAGCAGCCCCTCCTCGAACGCCGCCCGGTAGCGGTCCAGGACCGCCACGGCCTCCGGCGTGTTGAAGGTGAAGCTCTTGCCGTCGTCGCTCATCAGCTTGACCCCGGCGTTGATCAGGTCGCCGAGCTCCGGCTTGCGGCTCATCAGGTAGACCTTGCCGCCCGACTTCTCCTTCATCGTGCGGGCCTGCGCGATGAGCTCGTCCAGGTTCGCCGGCGGCTTGGCCGGGTCGAGCCCGTACTTCTTCATCAGCTCGGAGTTCCAGTAGTTCACGTCCGTGTTGAGGTACCACGGATAGCCGAAGACGCCGTCGATCCCGGCGAAGCGGTAGGCGGCCAGCCCGCCCTCGACGTAGTCGGCCATCGCGCCGGCGTCGGTCTTCGCGATGTCGGCCAGCATGCCCTGCCTGGCCAGTGGCAGCGCGAAGTCCGGCGGCACGTTCGTCACATCGGGCAGCGTCCCGCCGGCCGCCTGGCTCAGCACCTTGTCGGAGTAGCCTTCGCCGGGCTGGTCTAGCCACTCCACCTCGGCACCGGGATACTTCTTCTCGAAGGAATCGATGACGCCTTGCACGTAATCGGTGAACTTCGGCTTCAACGACCAGGTCTGCAGCGAGACCTTCCCCGTGATCCCGCCGCTCGCGCTCGCCGCGGGGCTGTTCGCGGGGGTCTCGGCGTCACCGAGCCCGCATCCCGCGAGCATCAGGACCGCCGCCGTGGTCAGCGCTGTTAAGGGGAAGCGCATCATGCTCACTCCTGCCGGGGTTGCTAAACCGCTTCAGTTTTCGGGACTATCTACCCGCCGTACTTGTCGTGTCAAGGGGAGGGGTCGTGGCGCGGCCGACGATCGACGACATCGCCCGCAGGGTCGGAGTGTCCAGGGGCGCGGTGTCGTTCGCGCTCAACGGGCGCCCGGGCGTCAGCGAGGAGACCCGCGCGCGCATCCTCGCCGTGGCGGAGGAGATGAACTGGCGCCCGCACAGCGCCGCCCGCGCCCTCGGCGGCGCCCGGGCCCAGGCGGCGGGGCTGGTCATCGCCCGACCCGCCCGCACCATCGGCGTCGAGCCGTTCTTCGCCCATCTGCTGTCCGGCCTGCAGGCGGGCCTGTCGGCTCGCGGGGTCGCGCTGCACCTGCTCGTCGTCGAGGACACCGCCGCCGAGATCGAGGTCTACCGCGCCTGGGCCAGCGAGCACCGCGTCGACGGCTTCATCCTGGTCGACCTGCAGGTGGCCGACCCCCGCATCGCCGCCATCGAGGACCTGGCCGTGCCCGCCGTCATCCTCGGCGGCCCCGGCAAGCACGGCAAACTCTCCAGCGTGTGGGCCGACGACCGCGCGGCCATGCTCTCCATCGCCGACTACCTCGCCGCCCTGGGCCACGACCACATCGCGCACGTCGCCGGCCTGCCCGGCTTCCGCCACACCCAGCGCCGCATCCGGGCCCTGCGCGACGCCGCCAAACGCCTCGGCCTGGCCGAGGTGGTCTCGGTGCCCACCGACTTCAGCGACGCCGAGGGGGCCGCCGCCACCCGGTCGCTGCTGTCGCGCTCGGCCCGGCCGTCCGCGATCGTCTACGACAGCGACGTGATGGCCGTCGCCGGGCTCGGCGTGGCGGCGGAGATGGGCGTGGCGGTGCCGAGGGAACTGTCCATCGTGGCCTTCGACGACTCGGTGCTGAACCGGATCGTGCACCCGGCCCTGACGGCGCTGTCGCGCGACACGTTCACGCTGGGCGAGACGGTCGCCGCGACGCTCCTGGAGACCCTCGCCGACCCCTCGCGCCCCAGGGACGTGAAGACCCCGACGCCCCGGCTGACGGTCCGTGAGAGCACGGCTCCCGCCGTACGCTAAAGGGGTTTAGTACGGCCTGGCGTAACGGCCGCCCTTGGGCAGCCCGATAAAGGAGGACAGTCCGCACGAACCGGATCGCCGGGGGGCGAGGATGTGGCGGGACGTCTCGCTGACCTATCGCGGTGCGCTGCAGATTCTCGGCCACCACGACCGCCCCTGGCTGGACCGGATGGACCGGCTGCTCGGCGGGGGCATCCTGGCCGCCGGGGTGACGGCGCTCGCGGTCGCGGCGCCCGGCCCCGCGGCGGCCTTCGCGGCGGTGTGGGGGTGGATCGACCAGAAGAACGAGGCGAGAAGTCTCCTGCGGGCGGCCCTCGACCGGGTCTCCGGCCGGTTGCTCGGCCTGGAGGGCTACGAGCGCCACCAGCTCATCGTCGCCGCCCACACCACGGTCGTGGTCTCGGCCTTCTTCGAGGCGCTGGGCGAGGCGGCGGAGGGGTTGTCGCTGCAGGACGAGGATCGCGGCATGCTCCTCACCTCCGCCGGGCACAGGGAGGGCGAGCACCTCTTCGAGATCCTGTACCAGTCGGAGGTGCCGATTCCCTCCGCCACCTGCGGGTTCGAGGAGAACCTCGGGCAGGTCGAGAAGTGGCTGAACCTGTTCGCCGAACGCACGCTGCGTCACCTCCACATCCTGCGCGAAAGGCGCGTCGAACTGCCCGGCGCGCCGTTCCTGGCGGGGCGGGCGCTGGAGCGCTACCGCTCGCGTTACCTCGGGCTGGCCGCCTCCGTGCCCGAGTTCTTCATCTGGGCCAGCCTGGGGGAGCACGCCGCCACCCGGCAGGTCGTCACGGGTGCCCGGACGGAGCTGCGGGAGGCGTTCCAATCGCAGGGGGCGGCGCTGGCGCGGATCGAACAGCTCCTGACCCTCGCCACGACCGGCCGGGAGAGGACCGAGCGGGACGTGGCGGCCGTGATCGCCCGCGCGAACAGGGGCGCGCTGTCGGAGCCGGTGGTGCCGGTGACCGATCAGCCGCACCCTGCGCTGACGGTCCCGACCGTCGCGGAGATCTACGTCAGCCCGCACTGCAGCTTCGCCACCTACCACCGCAACGTCAGCCATCCCGCTTCCGAGCCATGGTGGGGGAACCAGCGGGTCAGCCAGCACCTCGACCTGCTGCTGGCCGCGCATCTCACCTCGCCGGTCGCCTTCCAGCGGCCGCTGCTGCTGCTCGGGCATCCGGGAGCGGGCAAGAGCCTGCTCACCCAGGTGCTGGCCGCCCGGCTTCCGTCCGCCTCGTACACGGTGGTGCGGGTGCCGCTGCGGCGGGTGAACGCCGACGCCGGCATCCTGGAGCAGATCCAGGCCGCGCTCGACCTCGCCACGAACGGGCGGGCCCAGTGGTGGGAGGTCGCGCAGGCGAACCGGCAGGCCGTGCGCGTCGTCCTGCTCGACGGCCTGGACGAGCTCCTGCAGGCCGTGTCCGGAGGGCGCGACCGGCGCGGTTATCTACAGGAGATCATGGACTTCCAGCGGGCGGAGGCCCAGCAGGGCTTCCCGGTGGCGGTGATCGTCACCTCCCGCACCGTGGTCGCGGACCGGGTGCTCATCGCCGACGGCACGCCGATCATCAAGCTCAAGGACTTCGCGGACTGGCAGATCGCCGATTGGCTGAAGCGCTGGGACCGGGTCAACGAGGCCGCCATCGCGGCCGGGCGCGTGCGCACGCTCTCCCTCGCCTCCGTGCTGGAGCGCCGTGAGCTGGCCGAGCAGCCGCTGCTCCTCCTCATGCTCGCCCTGTACGCCGCCGACCCGGCCGCGCCGCCGATCGACGAGGTCATGTCGACGACGGCGTTGTACCGGCGGCTGCTGACCGAGTTCGTCCGCAGGGAGGCGGCCAAGCAGCCTGAGGGGTCCGTCGCGGAGAAGAAGCAGTTGTGGCGGCTGACGGTGGCGGCCTTCGCCATGCTGAACAGGGGGCGCCAGGACATCACGGACACCGAGCTGGGGGCGGATCTGATCGCCCTGGAAGACCGGCCGTCGGAGGCGGCCGACGTGGCGGAGATCGGCCGCGACCTGGTGGGGCGGTTCTTCTTCGTCCACCGGGCGGAGGCGCGCACGGGCAACGAAGGCTCCGTCCGGCGCTGCTACGAGTTCCTGCACGCCACGTTCGGGGAGTACCTGGTGGCCGCGCACATCGTCGAGTCCCTGCGCACGCTGGCCGCGATGCGCTCACTGAGCGGGAGGCCGGTGGACGACGGTTTCCTGTACGCGCTGCTGTCCCACCAGCCGCTCAGTGACCGCCGACAGGTCCTCGCCTTCGCCGCTGAGCTCTCCTTTGAGCTCACGGCACGGGACCGGGAGCAGATCCGAAGCCTCCTGGAGGAGTTGGCGGCGTCCGTCAGGCGGCGTCACGACACCGGGCGCCACGCCTCTTACCGGCCTGTTCCGCTGGATCGGGTGCGGCAACTGGCGGCGTACTCGCTGAACCTCGTGTTGCTACGAGTGCGGGTGGGGCCGCCGCTCGGCGTCGCTTCCTTGTGCGGGCCGGAGGACGATCCGCAGCTCGCCTGGCGCTCGACCGTGCGGCTGTGGGCTGCGGGACTTGGGCCGGAGAGGCTCGACGGGTTGATGGAGCTCTTCCACTACTCGAATGGTTTCGTGCGTGAAGTGCTCTTTCGCTATGGAGCGCCGCCGCAGGCGCACGAGCTCGACTTGGCCCGCTTGGCTGGGGACAAGATGTTGGAGCGGCGGCTGAAGTTCGGCGTAGGGGTCCATGACGGCTATGTGGTACCGGACGATTCCTGGGACGAGGCCACGGCAGCCTCGCTCGTCCGGGCCCTCCTATGGCCCGGCAAGCGCATTGATGTCAACCTGCGTGAGTTCTACCCAGGGGTCCCGGATGAAGCCGCCGCGGCAGTGGCCCGCCTCGCGGACATGCTGCTCATCCTGCGCAGTCGCCATCTGGTAGACGGGCTCTCGGGCCTGGTGAACTGGCGGCTCGGTTTCGGCGCTGCCCACCCTCCCAATCCCGCTGCTTTGGTCGCCGCGCTCCTGGCCGATCCGGACGAGCGTCTCGTGGAGATGCTCCGGTCTCACCTTGACGCGGATCACCCACTCATCGCCTCCCTGCAAGAGCCCGGCCAGATGGACATGCTCCGCGAGGTCGTCAAGCTCTTCCGCTGGCCCGACGACCCGGTGCTCCCCGACAGCGTGCACAGCCACGAATGGGATGAAAAGCGGTACTGGCCACATATTCCCTAAGGAAACCTGGCGCCCTACCCGATTGAGCTGCCGAATCCCCTCCCGCACCCCACCGTCACCACGGAGAATCACCATGTGACCCAGCGCGTTACCCCCCTGCCCGGCATGTGGTTCGAGCACGCCCTGCACGTGCCCCGCGACGACAGCCCAGCCTGGTACATGATCATCGAACCGCCCCACCCCACCTCCAAGGCGTTCCTGCAGATCCACTACCGCCACCTGGGGTCGGCGCCCGACTCCCTCCCGGAGAGCATCGACGCCGACCTCTTCGACGACATCGTCCTGCGCTGGCTGACTCCCGAGGAGAGCGCCCTGGCCCAGACCCGCGCGTCGTTCGAACCATAGGATCTCGCCCATGGCACTCGACTTGTTCGCAGGAATCTCGGTGTCCGACTACGCGGCCGCGCTGCCGTGGTACGAACGCCTGCTGGGCTCGCCTCCCACGTTCATCGCCCACGAGACCGAAGCCGTGTGGGAGCTGGCCGAGCACCGCTACGTCTACATCGAGCAGCAGCCGGAGGACGCCGGCCACGCCCAGCACACGATCTTCGTCGACGACCTGGACGCCGTCGTGGCGGGCATCACCGAGCGGGGCCTCGAACCGGCCAAGCGCGAGACCTACGGCAACGGCGTGCGCAAGGTCACCTACCACGACCCCGACGGCAACGAGATCGGCTACGGCGGCGCCCCGATAGGCCAGGAGACCCAGGAGCCCCAGGAGACCCCGAAGCGCCGCGCGATCCTCAGCGGTTCGACCTTCGAGGAGCAGATCGGCTACGCCCGCGCCGTCGTGGACGGCGACTGGGTGCACGTCTCCGGCACGACCGGCTACGACTACGCCACGATGACCATCTCGGCCGACGTGGCCGAGCAGGCCGAGCAGTGCCTGCGCAACATCGAGTTCGCTCTGACCGAGGCGGGCTGCACCTTCGCCGACGTGGTCCGGGTGCGCTACCTGCTGACCGACCGCGCGGACTTCGAGCCCTGCTGGCCGGCGCTGCGCCGGGCCTTCGGCGAGGTACGGCCGGCCGCCACGATGCTGGTGTGCGGCCTGGCCGAGCCCGAGATGAAGATCGAGATCGAGGTGTACGCCCGCCGCTCCGGCGCCTAGGCCCCCTCCGGATCCACCACGCCCCGGTCCGCCCAGAACGGTTCCACGAGTTCCCTGACCCGCTCGGGCCCCAGCCGGTCCAGCACCTCCAGCGCGCCCACGTTGTCCACGAGCTGCTCGGTCGAGGACGCCCCGAACAACACGGTGCACGTGGCGGGGTGGGCCAGCGCGAAGGCGACGCAGAGCTGGGCGGCGGTGGCGTCCACGCTCGCGGCGGCGGTGCCCAGGCCGGCCGCCGCCCGGATGATCGACGGGCGCACGCCTCCGGGATCGCGCCCGATCTGCCGGGACGGGGTGGTCTTCCCGGCCAGGATGCCGCCTTCCATCACGTCGGACGGCTGCAGCGCCAGGCCCTCGGCGAACAACGACGCGTACGGCCCGCCGTCCGGGATCGACCGGCGGCACGGGCTGTACTTGAGCTGTGCCAGCTGGGGCCCGGGTGACCCGGCCTCCAGCGCGTGGCCACGGATCGTGCGCACGGCGGTGGCCGACCAGTTGTTGACCCCCCAGGATCCGATCAGCCCTTCACGCTCCAGCTCGGCCAGGTCGCCCGCCAGCCGTACCAGAT
This sequence comes from Nonomuraea typhae, assembly GCF_009760925.1. GTDB lineage: Bacteria > Actinomycetota > Actinomycetes > Streptosporangiales > Streptosporangiaceae > Nonomuraea > Nonomuraea typhae. The sequence goes on along the minus strand of NZ_VRLV01000003.1, from coordinate 532,872 downwards.
CGAGGTCGGTGCGCCGGATGTCGCCGAGGATGACCAGGTCGGCCCGGTCGGTTCCGGCACGGAACAGCGCGCGGGCGAGCTGGTCGCGCAGAGATTGCTCGGGGTAGCTCTCCAGCCAGAGCTTCACCGACAGCAGGTAGTCCGCGCGGGGGATCCCGGCGGCGCGGACGATGGCCGAGAACAGCACGTCGGTGAAGACCGGCGGCTGTCCGGGAAAGCCGTAGACGCCGACGTCGAACAGGTTGACGCCCAGGTCGGCCGCGTGGCGGACCATGGCGACGGCGTCGGCGAAGTCCATGCGGTCGTAGATGTGCCACGAGCCCAGCGCCAGGACGGACGCTTCCGGGCCATGGGTGCCGATCTTGCGATGGGGGACGGTGCTCATCGGACTCCTCAGGGCAGCCAGGGATGGATGACGGCTTTGACCTCGTCGTGTCTCGACATCGCCGCGAGCGCGTCCGTGGCCGCGCCGAGCCCGGCGGGTTTGCCGAACATGGCGTCCCAGTCGAAGCGGGCGCGGAACCCGCGCAGGAACGCGATGGCGCGGTGGTAGTCGCCGATGTCGCCGTTGAGCGAGCCGAGCACGGTCAGCTCCTTGCCCATGATCGTGCCGAGCGGCACCGGGTCGGGGCGCGGCCCGGTGCTGCCGACGATCACGCAGGTGCCGCCCCAGGCGGCCAGGTCCACGGCCTCGGCGGCCACCCCCGGCGCCCCGGCCATGTCGAGCACCAGCTCGGCGCCGCGCCCGCCGGTGGCCTCCCTGACCAGGGCCAGGCGTTCGCCGGCGGGGGAGTCCAGGCCGATGACGAGGTCGGCGCCGAACCGCCGGGCCAGCTCCAGGCGCGACGACGGGGCGCCGATGGTGATCACGGGACCGGCTCCCGAGGCGGCGGCGACCGCGGTGGTCACCAGGCCGAGCGCCCCGGCGCCCTGGACGACGACCGCGGCGCCGGGCCGGACGCCGCCCGCTCTGCCGTACGCGTGAAGGACGGTCTTGACCGCGCACCCGGCGGCGGCCGCCCAGGTGTCGGGGACGTCCTCGGGCAGCAGGAGCTTCAGCGCGCCGGGCCGCACGTAGGCGTAGGCGGCCAGGCCGCAGGTGGAGTACGGCCAGACGTCGGCGCGCTGGGTGAAGCCGTATCCGCGGCTGGAGCAGGCGACCGGGGTGCGCAGCACCGTGCAGCCGTGGCAGTGGCCGCAGGCCGACTCCGACCAGCCGATGCGGCTGCCGACGCGGATCGGCTCGCCGAGCGCGTCCACGGTACCGGGCCCGGCGGCGGCGACCGTCCCGGTCATCTCGTGGCCGAGGACCATGGGGAGCATGCCGGGCCAGGACATCGTCCCGTTCCAGAGGTGGACGTCGGTGGCGCACAGGGTGGCGCAGGTGAGCTTGACGACGGCGGCGCCGGGTTCGACGTCACGGGGGAGCGGGAGTTCCTCGATGACCAGCGGCTGGCCGTGCTCGCGGAGCACCGCGGCGCGGGTGGTGGCCGGGACGGGCACGATCGGGGTCCTTTCTCAGCGGGTGTGGGCGGTGTCCCAGACCTCGTTCCTGCTGCGCCACCACAGCAGGACCAGGATGACCAGGAAGGGCACCACCCCGCGGTATGCCTGCAGGGCGCTGAGCGAGACGGCGGCCCCCTCCAGCAGGCCCAGGATCAGGCCGCCGGCCAGCGTCATGGGCAGGCTGCGGAAGGCGCCCACCATGGCCACGGCCAGCGCGGTGGTGATGAGGTTGGCCAGCGTGGCGAAGTCGCCGCCGAGCCGCGGGGCGACCAGGACGATGACCAGCGTGCTGAGCGCGCCGATCGCCGCCCACACCGCCAGCGCCAGCCGGGGTACGGCGATGCCGACCACTTGGGCGGTCGCCGGCCGTTCCGACAGGGCCTGCAGCCGCAGGCCGAGCAGCGTGCGGCTGAACAGCAGCCCGACCCCGGCGGTGATGAGCACGGCGAAGGCCAGCGAGACCGGCACGGACTGCGGCACCACGACGCCGCCCACCGTGAACGCCGGCCCATCGAGGGGCGCCGGGAAACGCCGGGCGCCCGTCGCGGACCCGCCGAAGACGCGCAGGCCGATCGCCATGATGGCGACATACAGGGCGACGGTCACGGCCGCCTTGGTGCGCTCGTCGTGCCCGGCGAACCAGCGCACGAGCACCACCCCGATGAGCGCCGACAGGGCGGCGCCGGCCAGGAGCCCGCCGGCGAGGGCGAGCGGCCCGGGCACGCCTTCGCCGATGAGCCAGACCATCGCGTACGCCCCGGCCGCGCCCGTGGCCGCCATGGCGAAGTTCACCACGGCGACCAGCCGGTAGGTCAGCACGACGCACAGCCCGAGCAGCGCGTACACGCCGCCGCTCGTCAGCCCGGCGATCAGGGAGGCGAGCACGTCAGCCCTTGCCCGGGATGACGAAGCCCTCGGGCAGCACCCGCCAGGCGCGGTTCTCCGCCTTCACGAACCGCGCGCCCTCGACCGGGTTGTGGGCGTCGCCGGGCCCGAAGACGTACGGCGTGCCGACCAGCGGATACTCGACCGGCTTCATCTCCTTGAACGCCTTGGTCACCGACTCGCGGGTGATCGGCCCCCGGATGCCCTTGACCACCTGGACGAAGACGTCGGCCGCCATGATGGCGCCCTGGCTGAAGGCGGTCTTCGGGATCCCGCCGGCGCTCACCAGCTTGGCCCACCTGTCGTTGCCGGGCAGGCTCTCGTCGGTGTACGGCTGCCATTCGGTGGCCGAGTACACGTTGAGCCCTTCGGGGATCGCCTGGGCGTTGGCGTCGGTGTAGCTGTTGGCCAGCATGACGAAGTCGACGGCCGTCATGTTCTGCGTCTTGGCCTGGGCGAACCAGGGGCCGACCTGGGAGTTGTAGACGATGCCCGCGCAGCCCGCCTCCTTGGCCTTCACCAGGTAGGGGGTGGGGTCGCCCTGACCGACGGAGGTGTCCTTGACGGTCAGCCGCTTGCCGGTGACCGCCGACCACTCCTTGATCGCGTTCTCGATGCCGTCGCCGCTGCCGGGCAGGACCGTCAGGTAGGCGCACACCTTCTCGTGCTTCTTGGTCTGCGACAGGAAGTACAGGGCCGCGGTCAGCTGCTTGTACGGGCCCGGGTTCACCGGGGCGATGTTCGGGCTGGTGAAACAGGCGGGGTCGACGCCGACCGCCGGGATGGAGACGATGCCGGCCCTGCCGTACTTGGCCCGGTTGAGCCCGCAGTCCACGGCGCTGGAGGAGCCGACGAGCGCCACCACGGCCTCGGAGTCGATCAGCTCCACGGCGGCCTCGGTGGAGCGCTGGGGGTTCATGGCGTCGTCCTTGCTGATGTACTCGATCTTCCGGCCGTTGATCCCACCGGCCGCGTTGACCTCGTCGAAGACCGCCTGCACGGCCTTGGGCACCTCGGGCGCCTGGAACAGGCCGGTGACGCCGTTGATGGCGCCGACCTTGATCGGCCCCGTGTCCCCGCCGCCCCCGCCCCCGCCGCCGGCGCACCCGGCCAGTGCCAGCGCCGCCGCCCCCAGGACGGCGGCGGCCTTGTGTGAACGCTCCATCTGCGTGCTCCCTCCACGTAAGGGTTCAGGCCAGCGGGGCCGCCGCTATGCCGAGGTAGGCGTTGACCACGGCGGGGTCGTCGAGCACGGCCGCCGTGGGGCCGGAGGCGATGACCCGCCCGAAGTCGAGGACGGTGAGCTGTGAGCAGACCGCCGAGACGAGCTCCATGTCGTGTTCGATCAGCAGGACGGCGACGCCGTAGCGCTCCGGAACCTCGGCCAGGCGCGCGGCGAGGCGGCGCGATTCGGCGGCCGACTGCCCGGCGGCGGGTTCGTCGAGTAGCGCCACCTTGGGGCGGGCGGCGACGGCCGCCGCCACGTCCAGCAGCCGCCGGGTGCCCGCGTCGAGCAGCGACACCGGCACCGGCCCCGGCGGGCAGCCGAAGTACCTCAGCAGCTCGTCGGCCTCCGCGCGCTCCAGGCGGCGCCCCGCCCCGATGGTCAGGTACTCGTACTGGGTCAGCTCGGCCGGGATGACCGTGGTCTGGAAGGTACGGCGCAGCCCGCGCCCGGCCCGGGCCTCGGGCCGCAGCCCGTCCAGCGGCCGGCCGGACAGGGTGATGCCGCCCGCGTAACCGCCGATGAAGCCGGTGACGGCGGCGATGAACGTGCTCTTGCCCGCGCCGTTGGGCCCGATGAGGCCGGTGACCGTCCCTTCCGGCACGGTCAGGTTCACCTCGTGCAGCGCGCTCACCTCGCCGAACCGCACGCTGAGCCCGCGCACCTCCAGCAGCGGCGGGCCCGGCGGGGCGGGCGCCGGCACCACGGCGGGGCGATCGTCGCGCTCGTCGAGCAGCTTGCGCGCCGCGCGTTCCCGCCGCCGCATCTGGACGAAGTCCGTCTGGCTCATCCCGGAACGCAGGGCCAGGATGGCGAAGACGCCGAACAACATGCCGCCCAGGTCCTGCGGCAGCCGGAGGCGCTCCAGGACGGTGGCCATCACGGTGCCGAAGACGCCGCCCATGACCGCGCCGTCCACGTGGTGGGGGCCGATGAGGATGGCGACGGCGAAGAACGCCAGCGACTGGCCCATCGAGAAGTTCTGCGCGACCACGAGGCCGAGCTGCCCGGCCATCAGCCCGCCCCCGATGGCGGCGACGAACGCGCTGATGGCGAAGGCGGCGAGCTTGCTGCGCGCCACGGAGACGCCGTGGGAGGCCGCGGCCCGCTCGGAATGGCGCAGCTCCAGCCAGGACATGCCGAGCCGGGTGCGGTTGAACCGGCTCAGCCCGAGCGCGATGAGGCAGAAGACGATCACGGTGAGGACGAAGTAGCCGCCGTCGCCGGCGAACCACGCGGGGCGCTCGACCGTCTTCAGCTCACTGGTGCCGGGGAACTGGTGGGCGTTGAGCACGATGTCGGTCGAGACGGCGAAGCCGAAGGTGACCACCGCGAGGTTGACGCCGCGGATGCGTAGCGCGGGCAGGCCGATCAGGACGCCCACCGGGACCGCCGCCAGCCCGCCCAGCACCAGCCAGAGCAGGAACCCGCCGGGCGCGTCGAGCAGGTTGAGCCTGAGCACCACCCAGGCGCCGATCGCGGCGAAGGACATCTGGCACAGCGACATCATCCCGGCCCGGCCGACGATCACGCCGTAGCTCTGCATGATGATCGCGACGACGGCGGCGGTGATCGCCAGGAAGATCCAGTGGGCGGGGAAGAAGAGGGGCACGATCACGCAGGCGGCCGCGGCCAGGCCGAGCCCGGCGGCCGTGGCGCGCGGGTTCACGCGGGCTCACCTTCTCCCGGCGGCGGCGCCGTACCGAAGTAGGACTCGTGCAGCAGGCCGTCGTCGTCCTTCAGCCGGGCGCACGCGCCGGAGTAGACCACGCGGCCCTTGCGCAGCACGTAGGCGCGGGTGCCGATCTCCAGGGCCAGGGCGGCGAACTGCTCGACGAGCAGGATCGCGATGCCGAGGCCGGTCATCTCGCGCACCGCCAGCATCAGGCGGCGCACCACGACCGGCGCCAGGCCCATGGACATCTCGTCGATGAGCATGACGCGCGGGTCGGCGACCAGCGCGCGGCCGAGGGCGAGCATCTGCTGCTCGCCGCCGGACAGGTGCCCGGCCTGCAGGCTCCGGCGGCGTTCCAGCTCGGGGAAGAGCCGGTAGACGGCGTTCAGGTCGCCTTCGCCGCTGCGGGCGACCCTGAGGTTCTGCTCGACGCTGAGGGTGCGGAAGACCGTGCGGGACTGCTCGACGTAGCCGAGCCCGGCGCGGGCGCGCTTGTAGGCCGGCAGTTTCCCGATCGGGCCGCCGCCGAGGTGGATCGTGCCGGAGGAGACCCGGGCGAGCCCGGCGACGCCGTCCATCAGCGTGCTCTTGCCCGATCCGTTGGAGCCCAGGACGACGGTCACCGCCCCGGCCTCCGCCTCCAGCGACACGTCGTGGACGACGCGGGCCTCGCCCCGGTGGACGTCCACCCCGGCCAGGCTGAGGACGCTCACCGGAACGCCGCCAGAAGCGAGCCGATGACCTGCTCGTGCGCCTCGCGGGCGGGGGGCAGCTCGGGGGCGAGCAGGCCGAAGAAGCCGTGGATCAGGCCCTCGTAGCGCACCGCCCGTGCCTCGACCCCGGCTTCGCGCAGCCGGGCGGCGTACTCTTCCCCTTCGTCGCGCAGCACGTCGTACTCCGCGCCGAGCACCAGCGCAGGCGGCAGCCCGGACAGGTTCGCGGCTCGCAGCGGCAGCAGGTAGGGGTCCTCGAGGTCGGCCGCATTACGCGGATAAAGAGTGAAAAACCAGTCCATGCTCGCCTTGGACAGGAAATATCCGTCGGCGTAGTCGCGGTAGGAGGCGCGGCCGTCATCGGGATGCCCGAGCACGGGCGAGACGAGCACCTGGAGGTCGATCGACGGCCCGCCGAGGTCGCGCGCCTTCAGCGCGGTCACGGCCGCGAGGTTGCCGCCCGCGCTCTCCCCGCCGACCGCGATGCGCGCCGGATCGGCCCCGATCTCCGCCCCGTGCCTGCTCACCCACCGCACGGCGGCATAGCAGTCGTCGGCCGCCGCCGGAAAGGGGTTCTCGGGCGCCAGCCGGTAGTCCACCGACAGGACCACGACCCCCGCCCTCGAGCAGACGGTACGGCAGGCGTAGTCGTTCTCGTCCAGGCTGCCCAGCGTCCACCCGCCCCCGTGGAACCAGACGAACACGGGAAACGGCCCGATCCCGCCGGGGGTGTAGACGCGGGCCGGGATCGCGCCCGCCGGGCCCGGGAGCACGGCGTCGGCGACCCGGCCGACCGGGGGCAGGTTGTCCGGCAACTGCCACATGGCGCGGAACTGCTCACGGATGGCCTGCGGGTCCAGCAGGACGGGGACGACGGCGGGAGCGCGATCGAGGATCGCCTGGGCGTCGGGATGCAACGGCATGCCCACCTCCGCGTGGAGCGCCAAATCGTATCTGATTCCGTGTACGTTATGGGCATCCGCGGGATGGTGTCCAGAGCAGGGAGGAAGATGTTGCCCAACCGAGCCGACACGGTGTTCACGGGCGGGACGGTGCACACCCTCGACGCGACCGGCCGCCTGGCGCGGGCGCTGGCCGTACGCGGGGGCCGCATCGCCGCAGTCGGCGCCGAGGCCGAGGTCACGCCGCTCATCGGCCCCCGCACCCGGGTGATCGCACTGGACGGCCGCTCGGTGCTGCCCGGCGTGAACGACTCCCACCTCCACGGCGTCTGGCTCGGCGCCCTGTGGCCGGACCTCCTCATGGACCGGCTCACCCGGAGCGCGCCGGACCATTCGGAGGCCCGTCCGGCCGAGATCCGCCTCACGACCGGTGAGCAACGCCGGGCCGCGATCCTGCGCACGGGACGGATCCTGGCCGGGCTGGGCATCACCAGCTACACCGAGCCCGGCCTCGGGCCCGGCGAGGACGAGGGCCCGACCGGCTGCTTCGGCGCCGCGGCGCTGCGCGACTACGCGACGCTGGCCGAGGAGGGACGGCTCACCGCCCGGGTCACGGCGCTCATGCTGTTCGGCGAACTCGACGGCCCCAGCTCGGTGGCGGGCTTGCGAGAGGGCTTACGCACGTTCCGCCCGCCGGCCGAGGTGCCCGGCCGGCTGCGCGTCGCCGGAGTCAAGATCTTCGCCGACGGCATCCCGCCGATGGGCACCGCCTGGACCGACCAGCCGTACGGCGACGGCGGCCACGGCGGGCTCCTCGTCGAAGGCTCTTCACCGGAGGCGCTCGCCGAGATGATCGCCCTCACCCACGAGGCCGGCTACCAGGCCGGCGTCCACGCCACCGGCGGCCGCGCCGTCCGCGCCGCGGCAGCGGCGATGGCAAAGACGGCCGGGAAGGGCCGTGACCTGCGACACTACATCATCCACGGTGACCTGGCCGCCCCGGACACGCTGGCCGTGATGGCCCGCGCGGGCATCGGCCTCACCACCCAGCCGGGCATCGCCGTGGCCACCGCGGACATGCTGGCCGCCGCGCTCGGGCCCGAGGCGCTGCGCCGGGCGTGGCCGCTGCGGGAGGCGCTGGCGGCCGGGGTACGGCTCTGCCTCAGCTCGGACGCGCCCGTGGTCACCCCGGACTGGCGGCTGACCGTCGCCCAGGCGACGGCCCGGGGGCTGACGCTGGACGCGGCGCTGCGGGCCTGCACCGTCGTGCCCGCCTGGCAGGACGGCGCGGAGGGGTGGAAGGGGACGCTGGAGCCCGGCAAGGCGGCCGACCTGTGCGTGCTCGGCGGCAGCCTGCGGGAGGTGGAGCCCGCCGCCCTGCCCGAGGTGCCGGTCGTCCTGACCATGGTGGACGGCCGGATCGTCCACGAAGCCGGGGTATGACGGGGCCCTGGCGGCGTGATCCCGAAATCATATACCATCTCCGATACTGTTTCCGGGTGGAAGGGGTGCTTCATGTCGGTTCACCGGGACGCCTCCGGCGCGGCGCGCATCGTGGAGGTGGCGACCGGCTACATGGCCGCCAAGCAGCTCTTCGCCGCCACCGAGACCGGCCTGTTCGCGGCGCTGGCCAAAGGCCCCGCGTCCGCGGCCGAACTGGCCGCCCGCACCGGCCTGCCGGAGCGCACCGCCCGCATCCTGGCCGACGCCATGACCGCCCTGGGCCTGCTGACCAGAACCGGCGGCCGCTACGACAACACCCCGGCCGCCGCCCGCCACCTGACGGGCGGAGGAGAGGACCTCGACCTGCGCCCGTTCCTCACCTTCCTCGACACCATCAGCTACCCGCACTGGCTCGGCTTCGGCGCCAGCGCCCGCACCGCCCGGCCCGCCCCGCTCGACCTGGGCGGCGACCGGATGGAGATCTTCCTCACCGGCGTGATGACCTACAACGCGCTGCACGCCAGGACGCTCGCCGCCCACTACGACTTCACCGCCCACCGCCACGCCCTCGACCTCGGCGGCCTGTCCGGCGCTTTCCTCGCCGAGGCGCTCCGTTCCGCCCCCGCCCTGCGCGGCGCCTTCTGCGGCGACGGCGAACTGGCCGAGCTGGCCATGAAGGCGCTGGAGGAGGCCGGCGTGGCCGAGCGCGCCGAGCTGATCGAGACCGACCCGCTCACCGGCGACCTGCCCACCGGCTTCGACCTCGTCCTCCTGGAGCACGTGGTGCACCGCTTCGGCCCCGAGGAGAACCTGCGCCTGGCCGAACGCGCCCGCGCGGTGGCGGCCCCGGGCGCCACGCTGCTCGTGCTGGACTTCTTCCTCGACGCCGACCCCGTCCAGCGGCTCGTGGACGCCCTGCACGCGGCCGAGTACCTCGTCATCGACGGCACCCGGGTCCACCCGGAGGACGAGGTCCGCGGCTGGCTGGACGCCGCCGGCTGGGAGCCCCGCCAGACACTCTGCCTACCCGGCTGCCCGCGCGTGCTGGTGGCACGGGCCCGATGAGCGCACGGGCACGGCGCAGCGCGGTTGTGACGAGCAAGCGGGTACGGCGGAGCGCGGTAGTGACGAGCGAGTGGGTACGGCGGAGCGCGGTAGTGACGAACGGGTGGGTACGGCGGAGGGCGGACGTGACGTGGAGGCGGGCGGGATGAGCGGGCAGGGGCGGCTGGTCCTGGTCACCGGTGGGGCGAGCGGGATCGGGCGGGCGGTGGCCCGTGCGTTCGCCGAGGCCGGGGACCGGCCGGTGCTCGCCGACGTGGACGGGCCGGCCGCGGAGAAGGCCGCCGCGGAGATCGCCGCGGAGTTCGGCGGGGAGTTCGGCGGGGAGTTCGGCGGGGAGTCCGGCGCGGGGGGCGGCGGGAAGCCCGGCGCGGGGTTCGGCGCCGCGGCGGTGACCATGGACGTCACCGACGCCGCCTCGGTCGAGAGCGCGCTGGCCCGCGTGACGGCCGCGCACGGCCAGGTCGAGGTCCTGGTCAACAACGCCGGCGTCGTCGCCGGAGGCGGCCCGCTGGCGGAGCTGCCGGTGGAGGTCTTCGACCGGGTGGTGGCGGTCAACCTCCGCGGCACGTTCCTGGTCACCAGGGCGGTGGCGGGCCGGCTGATCGCGGCCGGGCGGGGCGGCTGCGTGGTCAACGTGAGTTCGGCCGGCGCCCGGCAGCCCACCGCCGGCCTGGGCCACTACGAGGCGACCAAGGCCGCCGTGGAGGCGCTCACCAGATCGACCGCCCTCGAGCTGGCCCCCCACGGCATCCGCGCCAACGCGGTGGCGCCCGGCCCGGTGCTGACCCCGATGACGGCCGGGCTCATGGCCGATCCGCGGGCGCGCGCCGCCTGGGAGTCACGCATCCCGCTCGGCAGGATCGCCGCGCCGGACGACGTGACGCCGCTGGTGCTGTTCCTCGCCTCCGCGGCCGCCGCGCACATCACCGGCGTCGTGGTGCCGGTGGACGGCGGCCAGCTCCTGACGTGAGCCGGGACCGCCTGGCCTGAGCCGGGACCGCCTGGTCTGAGCACGTCAGCTCGCCCGTCCTGGCCCAGGCGGGCCGGCTCCGCCCAGTCCGGGCCGGGGTCAGCTCTTCCTGGCCTGGGCCTTGTGCAGCGCCTCCGCGGTCGCGATCTTGTGCGCGCACGCCACCCGCTCGATCTCCTGGGCCTCCGCGCCCGCCTCGATCAGCTCGAGCATGTTCGCGTGCTCCTCGACCGACCGGCGGGCCCGCCCCGGCACGTGGCTGAAGGTGGAGCGGCGCATGTGATCCAGCCTCGCCCACTCCGCCTCCAGCAGCGCCCGCAGGTGCTCGTCCGGGCAGTGGGCGTAGATGGCGAAGTGGAACTCCCGGTTGAGCGCGGTGAAGGCTACGGGGTCGAACTCCTCCAGGGCGGCGATCATGCGCTGGTTCACCTCACGCGCCTGCGCGATGTGCTTGGCGGTCATGGACGGCGCCGAGATGGCCGTCGCGTACCCCTCCAGCCGGGCCAGCACCTGCAGCGCGTGCTCGACCTGGGCCGCGTCGAAGACCGCCACCCGGGCGCCGATGTTGCGCACCACCTCGACCAGCCCGTCGGACTGCAGCCGGCGCACCGCCTCCCGCAGCGGGATCGTGCTGACCCCGGTCTCCCGGGCGAGCTGGTCCATGACCAGCCGGTAGCCGGGGCCATAGGTGCCGTCGAGGATGCGTGAGCGCAGCAGCTCGTAGCTCAGCTCGGCCTTCGACACATTGGCCCGCGTGGACCCCTTCGCGGAATTCACCGCTCTGCCTCTCTCCCCGATGCGTTTGCCGATCAGTGCACGAGCGTTTTCGCCACGACTTCCAGCAGGCCGGGTCCGGCCAGCGCCTGCAGGTGGTCGCCAGGGACGGTGACCAGGCTGGCCCCGGCCACTAGCCCGACGATACGCTCGATTCCCGCCGTCACCACGTCCTCCCGCCCCGCGACGAACACCGGAGGCTCCTGGCCCCTCCACGGCCCCGGCTCGAACGGCGTGGCCCGGAGCCCTTCCACGCAGGTCACCAGCCCGGCCGCCCGGTCGCCGTGGGCGAGAACCATACCAGCGATCATGGCCGAGAGCGGATCGGCGGGCATCGGGCCGCCGGCGGCGGCCTGCCGTACCGCCTCGACGTCCAGTGCGGCGAACGGATCCACGGGGCTCAGCCCCCCGAGGACGGCGCGGCGCACCCGCCCGGGCGCCGCGGCGGGCAGTTCCCAGGCGATCCTCGCGCCCAGCGAGTAGCCGACCACGTCGAACGGGCCGCGATCGACCGCGTCCATCGCGCCGACGAGGGCGGCGGCGATGGCGCCGGCGCCGGCCTGCGCGCTGGTGACGGGCGCCGGGCTGTCCCCGTGGCCCGGCAGGTCGGCGACCACGGCCCTGCGGCCCGCCGCGGTCAGCGCGGCCACCATGCCGGTCCGCACCCAGTCGCGCTGCCCGTCGGCGGCGAAGCCGTGCAGGAGCAGCACCGGAGGCCCGGCCGCGGCCGGCTCCTCGGGGACGTGCACGCGTACGGCCAGCCGCGCTCGATCGGCCATCTCCCGGCATCCTTTCGCATACGATTTCAGATGTTAGATTAACCTGAGCCCTGCTCACGCCACCGTCGAGGGCACCGGGAAGTCGACCACGATCTGCCCGGTGCCGCTGCTGCCGAAGTACGGGCACAGCTGCTCGCCCCGGCCCGAGTAGTCCTTCCAGCCGAGGATCCCGAAGAGCATGGCGGTGTCGGCCATGGCCCCCTCGCCCGTGCAGCGCTCGTTGTAGTCGGGCAGCATCTCCAGGAACTCCGCGATCCGCCCCTCGGTCCACAGGTCGAGCACCGCCATGTCGGTCTTGCGGTTGAACGCGCTGCTGACCTCGTTGAGCAGGCTCTCGGCCACTTCGTTGGGCGGGAAGGCGTGCGAGAGCGAGCCGCTGGCCAGGAAGGCCACCTTGCGCTCGCTGCGCTCGGCCGCGCGCCGCAGCGCCTCGCCGATCCGGCGGTTCTCGTCGATGGAGGAGTAGACGTTGCACCCGATCGGCAGCACTCTGATGGCCGAGTCGCCGTTCATGAAGTACATCGGCACCAGCGTGGCGTACTCCAGGCCGAGGTCCTTGTAGGTGTGCACGAGCGCCTTCTGGCCGCCGGCCGCGATCTCCTCGCGGGCCAGCTCGGCCAGATGCGGGTCGCCCGGGTAGTCGTAGGCCAGGTCGTGGATGAAGTGCGGCAGCTCGTGGCTGGCGTAGGAGGCGCGGTGGCGGTCCTTGCCGTTGAGGTGGAAGCCGATGGTGTTCATCCAGTGGGTGTCGGCCACCAGGAAGGTGTCGGCGCCGAGCTCGCGGGCCCGCCGGCCGATCTCGGCCAGCGCCATCTCCGCCGGGCGCCGGATGCCGTGGTACTTGCCCGGCTGGATGGACAGCCAGATGGACGGCACGTGCGTGATCTTGGCGGCCAGGACGATCTCTCCCATGTGCATCCTCCGATCCGGGCGCCGAAGAGCGGCATCGCAGAATCATGTACGAACTCAAATATCTTTGTCTATAGTGCCCGCTCCTTCCGATCCGCTATCATCCACGATGTCGTATATGATCTGGAGCTGCCATGGACCATCCTCTCGGCCTCGCGCCGAGGAAGATCATCGCCGTCCACCTCAACTACCGAAGCCGCGCCGCGGAACGGGGCCGCGTGCCCGCCGCGCCCTCCTATTTCCTCAAGCCGCCCACCTCGCTGTCCTGGTCGGAGCGGCCCGTCGTCCGGCCCGCCGGCTGCGAACTGCTCGCCTTCGAAGGCGAGATCGCCCTGGTCATCGGCAGCCGCGCCCGGCAGGTGCCGCCGGAACGGGCCCTGGAGCACGTCGCCGGCTACACCGCCGCCAACGACTTCGGCGTCTACGACTTCAAGCACGCCGACCTCGGATCCAACCTGCGCGCCAAGGGCCAGGACGGCTACACGCCCGTCGGCCCGGCCATCCTCACCGGCGCCGACCCCGGTTCGCTGCGGCTGCGGACCTACCTCAACGGCCGGCTCGTCCAGGAGGCCGGCATGGGGGAGCTGCTGTTCGGCTTCGACCTGCTCATCGCCGACCTGTCGCGCTACATGACCCTGGAGCCCGGCGACCTCATCCTCACCGGCACCCCGGCAGGTTCGACCGTCGTGGAGCCGGGCGACCTCGTCGAGGTGGAGCTCGAAGGCGCCGGGCGGCTGCGCAACCAGGTCGTGGGCGACTCCCGCGACGCCCCGGCCGCCTGGGGCGTCCAGCCGCGGGTCACCCTGGAGAGCTGGGCCGCCGCCCTCGGCTCCGCCGGGTCGGCCGCGCCGTACCACTCCTTGAGCGCGGAGACGATGCACACGCTGCGCTCGGTCTCCACCGCGACGCTCTCCTCGCAGCTGCGCAGGCGCGGCATCGACCACCACTTCATCGAAGGCGTCCGGCCCACGCGGCCCGACCTGCGCATGGCCGGGTTCGCTCGGACGCTGCGCTACCTGCCGCTGCGCGAGGACATCTTCACCGAGATGGGCGGCGGGATGAACGCCCAGAAACGCACGATCGAGGAGATCCTCCCGGGAGAGGTGCTGGTGATCGAGGCGCGCGGCGACCACGGCGCGGGCACGCTCGGCGACATCCTGGCCCAGCGCGCGCTGCGCCGGGGCGCGGCCGGCGTCGTCACCGACGGGGGGCTGCGCGACAGCCCGTCCTTCGCCGGCCTGGACCTGCCCGCCTACTACGCGGTGCCGCACGCGGCCGTGCTCGGGCGCCGGCACGTGCCCGCGGTGTCGCAGGTGCCCGTGGCCTGCGGCGGCGTGCTCGTCATGCCGGGCGACGTGCTCGTGGGCGACGCGGAGGGCGTGGTCGTCGTGCCGTACGCCATGGCCGCCGACGTGGCCGCGGACGCCGCCCGCCAGGAGGACGAGGAGCGCTTCATCCTCCAGCGGGTCGCGGAGGGCGCCTCGATCGACGGCCTCTATCCGATGAACCCTGCTTGGCGGCAGGCTTATCGCGCCTGGCGGAAATCTGGAGAAGACGCATGAAGTACCGCTCGGATCCCGCGGCCATCCGGGGGTCGATCGCGCCGCTGGTGACGCCCTTCACCGCCTGGGGCGCGCTCGACCTCGCCTCCCTGCGCGCGCTGGTGCGCTGGCAGCTCGACCAGGGCTCGCACGGCATCTCCCTCGGCGGCTCCACCGGCGAGCCGTCCGCGCAGACCGTCGAGGAACGCATCGCCGCGATGACCGCGGTCGCGCAGGAGATCGCGGACCGGGCGCCGTTCCTGCCCGGCACCGGCTCGGCCAAGCTGGAGGAGACCCTCCAGCTGACCGCCGCGGCCGAGCGGCTCGGCGCCGACGCCGTCCTCGTCATCACGCCCTACTACGCCAGGCCCGGCCAGGAGGCGCTGTTCCGCTGGTACGCCACGATCGCCGGGGAGTTCCCCGGCCTGCCGATCGTCATCTACAACGTGCCCTCGCGCACCGCCGTGGACCTCGCGCCCGAGACCGCGGGACGGCTGCGCCGCGCGCACGCCAACATCGTGGGCATCAAGGAGACCACCCGCGACTTCGAGCACTTCTCCCGGGTCCTGCACCAGTGCGGGCGCGACTTCCTCATGTGGTCGGGCATCGAGCTGCTGTGCCTGCCGCTGCTGGCCATCGGCGGCGCCGGGTTCGTCAGCGCCGCCGCCAACCTCGCCCCCGCAGCCGTGGCCCGCATGTACACCGCCTACGCGGAAGGCGACCACGAGCGCGCCCTGGAGCTCCACTACGCCCTGCACCCGCTCGTGGACCTGCTGTTCGTCGAGACCAACCCCGCTCCGGCCAAGTGGGTGCTGGAACACCGGGGCCGGATCGCCTCCGCGCACGTCCGCCCGCCGCTCATCTCCCCGACCCCGGCCGGGATCACCCGGATCGAGGCCCTGCTGGCCGACTGTGAGGATCTGGTCCGATGATCCTGGAGCACTACATCGACGGGGCGCACGTCCCCAGCATCTCCGGCGACACCTTCACCTCGCTGGAACCGGCCACCAACCGTCCCTACCTCACGGTCTCCGCCGGGCACGCGGAGGACGTCGCCGCCGCCGTGGCCGCCGCCAGGAAGGCGTTCGGCGACGGCCCCTGGCCCCATATGCCCGCCGGCGAGCGGGCCGCGACGCTGCGCGCGATCGCCGCCGCCATCGAGACGCGCGACGAACGGCTGGCCGCGCTGGAGTGCCGCGACACGGGCCTGCCGATCACCCAGGCGCGGGGCCAGGCGCGCCGCGCGGCGCAGAACTTCCGCTTCTTCGCCGACGTCATCACCACGCTGGGCGAGGACGTCTACCGGGTCGGCTCGGCCCAGCTCAACTACGTCCTGCGCAAACCGGTCGGCGTCGCCGGGCTGATCACCCCGTGGAACACGCCGTTCATGCTGGCGACCTGGAAGCTGGCGCCCGCGCTGGCCGCCGGCTGCCCGGTCGTGCTGAAACCCGCCGAGTGGTCGCCGCTGTCGGCCGGGCTGCTGCCGGAGATCATGGAGGAGGCGGGCCTGCCGCCCGGCGTGTTCAACCTCGTGCACGGCATCGGGGAGGAGGCCGGGGCGGCGCTGGTGGAGCACCCCGACGTCCCGGTGATCTCCTTCACCGGGGAGAGCGCCACCGGGCGCGTCATCATGCGCGCCGCCGCCTGCCACCTCAAGACCCTGTCGATGGAGCTGGGCGGCAAGTCGCCGCTCATCGTGTTCGACGACGCCGACCTGGAACGTGCCCTGGACGCGGCCGTGTTCGGCGTGTTCTCGCTCAACGGCGAGCGGTGCACCGCCAGCTCCCGCGTGCTCGTGCACGCGCCGATCTACGCCGAGTTCACCGCCCGCCTGGCCGAGCGGGCCGCCCAGGTGCGCGTGGGCGTGCCCGACGACCCCGCCACCGAACTGGGCGCCCTCATCCACCCCGACCACTATGCCCAGGTCAGCGAGTACGTGCGGATCGGCGTCGAGCAGGGCGCCCGCCTGGCCGCGGGCGGCACCCGCCCGGCCCACCTGCCCGAGGGCAACTACCTGAGCGCGACGGTCTTCGCCGACGTCACCCCCGACATGCGCGTCTTCCAGGAGGAGATCTTCGGCCCCGTCGTGTGCGTCACCCCCTTCGGCAGCGAGTCCGAGGCGGTCGAACTGGCCAACGCCACCCGATACGGCCTGGCCGCCTACGTCTGGACCAGCGACCTGCGCCGCGCCCACCGGATGGCGCAGGCCGTCGAGAGCGGCATGGTCTGGGTCAACTCCCAGAACGTCCGCGACCTGCGCACGCCGTTCGGCGGGGTAAAGGCCAGCGGCCTGGGGCGCGAAGGCGGGCGGCACAGCATCGACGTCTACACCGCCGCGCACATCGTGCACCTGGCCACGGAGGACCTGCCGGTCCCCCGCTTCGGTACGGCGTGAGCCCGGGTCAGGAGCAGGTGGCCAGGATGACCGTGACGACCGTGCAACTGGCCGAGGCGCTGTCGTTGGCCGGGTTCGGGTCCGCGGGCGCCGAGGCGGTACGGCCGGCGGTGACCGTCACGTTGCCCAGGCTGAGCAGGCCCAGCGGGAGCCGGAAGCCGGAGGCGGCGCTTCCGCCGGCCGCGATGGCCCCGTAGGCGCAGGTGACGCTGCCGGGGACGGACGTGCAGCCGGGCGACAGGCCGGTCGCGGTCCTGCCCGGCGGCAGGGTGGCGGTCAGCGTGGCCGAGGTGAGCGGGCCGGGGCCGAGGTTGCGCGCGGTCATCGTGTAGCTCAGGTACGGCACCAGCAGTCCGAGCCTCGGCCGCGCGACCAGGTCCACGTCCACGTCGGCGTCGCCGGCCGGCGCCCAGTCGATGGTGAACTGGAACCCCGGGATCGTGGCCAGCACGGTCTTGCCGGAGCCGTCGGCGTTCATCGTGTACAGGTCGTTGTCCCGGGTGAAGGCGATCTTGGCGCCGTCCGGCGACCATCGGGGCGCGCCGCTGGTCGTGGTGTCGGCCGACAGGTTCGCCTGGCCGCTGCCGTCGGCGTTCATCACGTACACCTGGCCGCGGTCGGGGGAGAACCGGTTCCACCCGTAGACGATCTTCGTGCCGTCGGGGGACCAGTCGGGCAGCCCGGCCGCCTCGTTGCAGCAATAGCTCGTCAGCTGGGTCTCGCCGGTGCCATCGGCGTTCATGACCGAGATGTTCCGCGTGGGGTTCCGGAAGGCGATCTTGGTGCC
The DNA here is from genome assembly GCF_009760925.1 of Nonomuraea typhae. Classification (GTDB taxonomy): domain Bacteria; phylum Actinomycetota; class Actinomycetes; order Streptosporangiales; family Streptosporangiaceae; genus Nonomuraea; species Nonomuraea typhae. The sequence continues at coordinate 515,303 of NZ_VRLV01000003.1, read as the reverse complement.
GTCCGGCGACCACGCGGGGGCGTCGCCGTACACGCCCAGAGAGGTGAGGCCGGTGCCGTCGGGGCGGATCACGGTGAGCGTGCTGTCGGCGGCCGAGCGGTAGACGATCTTCGTGCCGTCCGGCGACCAGTCGACCGGGGCGTCGATGACGGCGGTGCCGCCGGGGACCTGGGCCTGGCCGGAGCCGTCCGGGTTCATGGTCCACAGGTAGTGCAGGCCGCCGTCCATGCGGGTGAAGGCGACCTTGGTGTTGTCGGCGTTGGCGGCGGCGTTGGAGTCGGGCACCTCGTTGTCGGTGAGCTTGGTGACGCCGGTGCCGTCCGGGTTGATCCGGTAGATCTCCCTGTCCGGATCGGTGGTCTGGTCGACGAAGTAGATCGGGCCGTTGCTGCCAGGGAAGGCGGCGTGCGCGGGGCTCGCCACTACGGTCAAGCCCGATAACACCAGCGCGAGCACTCCCGTGAGAACGGGTAACGGCCGCCGGGCACTGAGCATGTGATACCTCCGGTAGAGAAGGACCCACCCCATGCAAGCCAGTGCCCGGCCCGGAACATCGGCAACCCCTGTCACATGGCCAGCTCCGGCCATCGGCCGCCGTTACACGACGACCAGGTCCCGCGGGGTGTTGTTGAGGCGCAGTCCGCCCGATTCGGTGCAGACCAGAATGTCCTCGATGCGCGCTCCATGGGCTCCGGCGCGGTAAATGCCCGGCTCGACGGAGAACGCGAAGCCCGGCTCCATCGGCTCGTCGTTGCCGGCGACGATGTAGGGCTCCTCGTGGGTCTCGATGCCGATGCCGTGCCCGGTGCGGTGGATGAACAGCTCGCCGTACCCCGCCTCGGCGATCACCTCGCGGGCCGCGGCGTCGATCGACTCGCACGACACGCCCGGGCGCACCGCCGCGCAGGCCGCGTCCTGCGCCCGCCGCAGGACCTCGAAGAAGGCCGCGTACTCGGCCGGCGGCTCGCCGATGCAGTAGTTGCGGGTGGAGTCGGAGCAGTAGCCGTTGTGCAGCTGGCCGCCGATGTCCACCACGACCGGCTCCCCGGCCTGGATGACCCGGTCCGACAGCTCGTGGTGCGGGCTGGCGCCGTTGGGCCCGGAGGCCACGATCACGAAGTCGACCGTCTCGTGCCCGGCCGCCAGGATCGCCTCGGCGATGTCCCGGCCCACCTCCCTCTCCGTACGGCCCGGCCGCAGGAACCCCGGCACCTGCCGGTGCACCGCGTCGATCGCCTCGCCCGCCTGGCGCAGCGCCTCGACCTCGGCCGGCGACTTGCGCATGCGCAGCTCGCGCAGCACCGACCCGGCCAGCACCTGCTCGGTCCCCGGCATCGCGGAACGGAAGCGCAGCGAGGCCATCGCCCACATCCGGTCGGCCAGCCCGACCTTCGCCGCGGGGCCGAGCCGCTTGGCCGCGATCTCATACGGGTCGTCGGTCTCGTCCCAGGCCACGAACTCCAGCCCGAGCCGGGACGCGGGCGAGGCCTGCGCGGCCGGCAGCTCCAATCTGGGCACCATCATGTACGGCTCGCCGGCCGCGGGCACCACGAGACATGTGAGCCGCTCCAGCGGCAGGGCCTGGTAGCCGCTGACATAACGCAGATCCGGGCCCGGGGTGAGCAGCAGGGCGTCGAGGCCGGATGCGGCGGTGGCCTCCTGGACGGCGGCCAGGCGCGACACGGGATACAAGTCTTGGGACGTCACAGGCCCAATCTACTCGTCATCGCTCCGCTAAAATCCGCGAAAAGGTCTCACAACACGCCAAGCCGCCGCTACACTCCGTTCAAGGACGATCACATACGGTGGGACCTCTTGTCCCGTTCCACGCCATATGAGAGTGAACATGGTCGACGTCGCGGGCGGCCATCAGCCACCCCTCCCTTCACCGGACCACCAGCGTCCGATGAGCGCGGCCGAGCTCATCGGACACCTCACCCAGCAGCAGGCCGACGAGCACGACTCGGCCATGCTGGCCATCCGCCTGTCCCACGCCGAGCGCCTGGGCAACATGGGCTGGGCCGAGTGGAATCTCCGCACGGGCGACGCCGTGTGGTCCGACCACGTCTACGTGATCTTCGGCCGCGACCGCGCCGACGGTCCCCTCGGCCTGCCCGAGCTGGCCGGATACGTCGAACCCGGCGACCTCGGCGCGCTCGACCAGCTCCTGTGGAGCGTCGTGCAGGGAGTCGAACCGGTCCAGGCGGAGTTCCGTATCCGCCGGGGCGGCGAGGTGCGCAACCTGCGGGTCGTGCTGGAACCCCTGCTCGCGCCGGGCGGCCCGATCGGCGTCCACGGCGTCGTCCAGGACATCACCGGCCGCCGCAGGGCCGAGCGCATCATGTCCGAGTCGCGCCGCCAGCTCCTCGAGGCCAGGGAGCGCGCCGCCGAGGAGCGCCACGTCATGCTCGCCCTGCGCGAGGCCATCCTCCCCGCGCCCGGCGGCCGCCTCGACCTGCCCGGCACCCGGATCGCCGTCCGCTACGTCCCCGCCGAGAAGACCGCCAACCTCGGCGGCGACTGGTTCGAGGCCGCCGCCCTGCCCGACGACCGCGTCCTGCTGGCCATCGGCGACGTCTCCGGCCACGGCCTGCCCGCCATCGCCCACATGGCCCAGCTCCGGCACGCCCTCGTCGGCCTGACCATGACCGGCGAGCCCGCCGACCGCCTGCTCGCCTGGCTCAACGAACTCGTCCTGCACCGCCTCGACGAGACCACCGCCACCGCCATCATCGGCCACCTCGACACCGAGACCCGCGTCTTCACCTGGAGCCAGGCCGGCCACCTGCCGCCCATCCTGGTGCGCGAGGGCAAGGCCGAGGCCCTGGTCCAGCCCAAGGGCGTCCTGCTCGGCGCCACCTGCGACCAGCCCTACCGGCTGGCCAGCGTGGAACTCCAGGACGGGGACCTGCTGCTGCTGTTCACCGACGGCCTGGTCGAACGCCGCACCCGCGACATCGACGTCGGCCTGGACCTGGCGGTCTCGGCCGCCGCCCAGCTGCTCACCTGCGACCTGGACGCGGGCCTGGACCGCCTCCTCGCCGACATCGGCGGCCCGAACCCGGAGGACGACGCCTGCCTCCTGGCCGTCGGGGTCGGCTGCTGACGCTCGTCGCCGCGGGCCGCTCCCGTACGGCGCAGCCGAGCCGGCCCGATCCCGGGTTCCGTGGGCCGGGGCGGCCTGCCGTACCCCATGAGCTGGTGCGGCGGGAGGCGGAATGTCGGGGCGGGATGCCACCATGGGCGGGTGCTGATGCTTCTCGACACACCCTCGCTCTACTTCCGTGCCTTCTACGGCATCCCGGAGTCGATGACCGCCCCCGACGGCATGCCGGTCAACGCCGTCCGCGGGCTGATCGACATGATCGCCACGCTGGTGCGCACATACCGGCCGGCGGAGCTGGCGGCGACGATGGACGCCGACTGGCGGCCGGCGTTCCGGGTGGCCGCGATCCCGACCTACAAGGCGCACCGGGTGGCCCACGGCGACGCCGAGGAGGTGCCCGACACGCTGGTGCCGCAGATCCCGGTGATCGAGCAGGTGCTGGACGCCGTGGGGATCGCGCGGCTGGAGTCGCCGGGCTATGAGGCTGACGACGTCATCGGCACCCTCACCCGCCGGGCGGCGGGGGCGGTGGACGTGGTCACGGGCGACCGGGACCTGTTCCAGCTCGTGGACGACGCCCGGCCGGTCCGCGTCCTCTACACCGCGCGGGGGATCCGCAACCTGCAGATCGTGGACGAGGCGTTCGTGACGGACAAGTACGGCATTCCCGGCCGAGGGTATGCCGACTTCGCCACGCTGCGCGGTGACCCGTCCGACGGGCTCCCCGGCGTGCCGGGCGTGGGGGAGAAGACCGCGGCCGCGCTGATCACCCGGTTCGGCTCGCTGAGCGCGCTCCTCGAGGCCCTGGACTCCGGGGCCACCGAGGGCTTCCCGGCCGGCGCCCGCACGAAGCTGGGCGCCGCCCGCGACTACCTGCGCGTGGCCCCCGCCGTGGTGGAGGTGGCCGGCGACGCCCCGCTGCCCGGCGTGAGCCTCGCCCTGCCGGGCAAGCCGCACGACCCGGAGGCGCTGGTCCGGCTGGCCGACCGGTACGACCTCGACAGCCCGCTCAACCGCCTGCTCGACGCCCTGAAGTGAGCAACACGGGCATACCTTGATCGGTAGGACGCGATCATGTGACAATTCGCGCACCGGATTACGCAGAGTGGGGGAGCGGTGCCGTGGCGCGAACGCTGAGCGAGCGAACCTAGGGTGGCGGGCGACGAGCTGGGTGAGGCCTCCGAGCTGGGCCGCGTCTGTGCGCTCGCCGCCGAATGCGCCAGAGACCTGCGCCGATGCGCCGAGCTGTACGGCGGCCTGTTCCCCAGGGCGGCCTTCGACCCCGACCTCTACCACGCGCTCTGCCTGACCAGCGCCTTCAGCTCGCCGTGGTCGGCGGCCGAGCGGCTGCGCGTGGCCAACCGGGCGGCGTTGTGGGTCCGGGCGGTGGGCTGGCAGGTGGATCACGCGGCCACCACGCGCGAGGAGGTGGAGGAGCTGGCCGGCGACTGCCTGGCCGTGGCCGACGGGGCGGGTCCCCGGGGGCCGGCCACGCGCTTCCTGGCCGATCTGTGTGACGAGCTGGCGACGGTCAAGGAGTTCGAGGAGCTGCGCGGGGCGTGGCGGGAGCAGCTCGAGCGCATGCTGGCCGCGATGGGGCGGGTGTGGGCGTGGCGGGAGGCGGGGGCGGTGCCGTCCCTGGAGCGATATGTCGAGAACGCCGATAGCCACGGCTCGAGTTTCGTGGATCTGTCACACTGGATATACGCCGACCCGTGGGCCCGTGGGCATCTCGGCGTGCTGGGGCCGGTGAGCCGGCAGGTCCAGCGCTACCTTCACCTGCTGGGCGATCTGGCCTCCTACCGGCGGGATGTCAGCTGGGGCGCCCTCAACGTGCTCATGCTGGACGTGAGTCACGGGGACGTGACGGATCGGATGACCGTTCTGGCCGGGCAGGCCGCGGGGCTGATCGGCCCGTTGCGCGAGGTGAGCCCGCTGACGGCCGCCTACCTGCGGCGCCAGATCGGGTTTAGTACCGGGTTTCATGGCATTTCGGGCCTTCTGGCCTGACAGCTCACTGACTCAGGGGTTTACGAGCGGGCCGCGCTGTGGTGTATTACCGTTCTCTAGGCGACAAAGCGGGACATATGACTTCCTGTGATGGATTGTGCCTTGAGTGGAAATTGTGGCGTTGCTAGGGTGTCTCGTTGCCAGGTAAGTGGATCAGACCTTTTCTCTGCGCCTTGACAGGTCACTCTGACCAGGGCACTTCACAGGGCGGTGCTCGATGGACTTCGGTCGCTCTGATCGATGGCGACTGCCGACCGCGATCAAGATTCTGATCGCCGGCGGGTTTGGCGCGGGCAAGACCACGATGGTCGGCGCCGTCTCCGAAACGCGCCCGCTGCGCACCGAGGAGATGATCACGCACGTCAGCGCGGGCGTGGACGACATGGCGGGCGTGGAGGCCAAGCCGACCACGACCGTGGCCATGGACTTCGGCCGCATCACGATCCGCGGCGACTACATGCTGTACCTGTTCGGCACGCCGGGCCAGGAGCGCTTCTACTTCGTCTGGGACGAACTCGCCCTCGGCGCGCTGGGCGCGGTCGTCCTGGCCGACACCCGGCGGCTGGCCGACTGCTTCCCGGCCATCGACTACTTCGAGCGCCACCGCACCCCGTTCGTCGTGGCCCTCAACTGCTTCGACGGCGCCCGCCCCTTCACGGTCGGCCAGGTGCGCCAGGCGCTCGAGCTGGAGCCGGAGATCCCTATCGTGCTGTGCGACGCCAGGCGCCGCGACTCCGGCAAAGAGGTCCTCATCACTCTGGTCGAGCATGCGCTGCGCATGGGCGCCACCCCGGTCGGGACCGCGCCGTGACGCGAAGCCGCTACCTTTGACCGATGGAGGAGATCGATCGCCGGATCGTCACGCTGCTGGCCCAGGACGGCCGCATGAGCTTCACCGATCTGGCCAGGGAGACGGGACTGTCCGTTTCGGCCGTGCACCAGCGGGTGCGCCGCCTGGAAAAGCGCGGGATCGTGCGCGGGTACGCCGCGATGATCGACCATGACGCGATCGGCCTGCCGCTGACCGCGTTCGTCTCGATCAAACCCATCGACCCCGCGGCCCCCGACGACGCCCCCGACCGCCTGGCCCACCTCCACCAGATCGAGGCCTGCCACAGCGTCGCCGGGGACGAGAGCTACATCCTCAAGGTCCGCGTGGCCTCGCCGGTGGCGCTGGAGGACCTGCTGCAGCAGATCCGCGAGTCGGCCAACGTCTCCACCCGGACGACGGTGGTCCTGAGCACCCCCTACGAGCACCGTCCCCCGCCCCTGGGCGACGGCGCCGTCCCCGAGTAGCGCGGCCGCCCCGCACGCTCCGGGGCGGCCGCGGCCGGTCAGCGCTGCAGCGGGAGCGTGGGCAGCACCTTGACCATGACACCGTCGCAGCTGGCGCACGTCGCGTGCGCCCAGGGCGGCATGCTGCGCAGCCCGCGGTGGCGCCAGGAGACGGCGTCGCCGCCGTGCCCGTCGTCGAGGTGACGGGCTTCGTACTCGTCCTGCCAGATGTGCGAGCAGTGCTGGCAGAAGAAGGTCCAGGTTTCTGAGAACACGTCGGTTTCGCGCATGGCGAAGCACCCTCCGAGAGCTCGGTGCGGTTGGCTGGCGGGCTGGGGAGGTGCCGCCGGCCTATATCCGCCAGACGCTCAACCGGGTCCGGAGCTCGGCGTGCCCGGCCGGGCCCGCGCGTCCCGGCTCGCCCGCCCGCCGTACCACGGAAGCGGGTGCGGGAGACCCGCCGCCCGGCACCGCGGGCGGCGGGCCCGCGACGGCGCGCGCCCGTTTCGCGGGCTGACGCTGCGGGACCCGCGAGCCCGCCTCGTCGGTGCCGGACTCCTCGCCGAGGTGTACGGCGGAGGCCGCCGGGACGGGCTCGGCCGGCACCGCCGGGCAGCCGGGTGACCACATCGCCGCGCACAACCAGAGCGCGGCGAACGCGATCAGCCACCGCGCGGGGCGGCCGAGCGAGCGATACGTGGTCACATCATCACCGTAAGTCACCGAATCAAGCCATGACTCTTGCGTGATGATTCGTATCCGCAGGTCAGAAGGGATAAACGTGCCGTGACGCACCGTCACGGCACCCCCGGACCCGCCGAGGTCAGGCCAGTCGCGGCGTGTAGTGGGCGCGCAGCCTGGCCTTGGCCTCCTCCGTGGCGCCGAGCATGTCCAGCCCGCTCAGCGCCGCCCCCGCGATCGGCGGCACGTCGGCCACGATCACCTTGGCCCGCGGCGCACGGACGGCGAACTCGCCGTCGAGCAGTGCCGTCATCAGCGGATCCCGGGCGGTCAGCATGCCGCCGCCCAGCACCACCTCGGCCGGCGTCTCCAGCAGGTCCAGCCGCCGCAGGCACACCTCGGCCATGACCGCCACCTCGCCGGCCAGCCGCCGCGCCAGGGCCGCGGCCACCTCGTCCCCCGAGCGGGCCGCGGCGAACAGGCCGGGTGCCAGATCCAGCACCCGGTCCGGATCCACGCGGCCGAAATGCAGGTCGAGGACGAACTGCTCCACCGAATCCACCGCGAACTGCCGCCGCACCAGCGTGGAGAGCGTGGTCTCCGGCCCGCGGCCGTCCTCGGCGCGGACGGCGTGCCAGAGCATCTCCTCGGCCACGTCCTGCCCGCCGCCCCAGTCGCCGGACACCTTGCCCAGCGCGGGGAAGCGGGCCACCCGGCCGGTGGGGGAGACGCCGACGGCGTTGATCCCGGCGCCGCAGACGACGGCCACGCCCGACGGCCCGGAGGCGCCGGCGCGTAACAGGGCGAAGGTGTCGTTGCGCACCACGATCCGCCCGCCGACGCCCTGGGCCGCGAACTCGGCGGCCAGCGCCTCCTCCTCCACCGGCAGGTCGGCGCCGGCCAGGAAGGCGGCCACGAGCACGGGTGAGGTGGTCATTCCGGCCTGCCGTACCGCCCGCAGGGTGTCCGTGACGGCGGCGGGGACGCCGTCGCTCTGCGGGGTGAACGGGCCGCCGCGGGCGGTGGCCAGGACCTGCCCGTCCGCGGCGACAAGGGCCAGGTCGGTCTTGCTGTTGCCCCCGTCGACGGCCAGGATCAGCCCTTCACCCCCGTCAGCGTGACCCCTTCGATGAACACCTTCTGCGCGAGGAAGAAGATGATGATCACCGGGGCCGTCACCAGGAGCGTCGCCGCCATGGTGAGGTTCCATTGGACGCTGTGGAACGCCTTGAAGGTCGCCAGGCCGAGCGATAGCGTCCACCCTTCCTGGTCGACGCCCGCGTACAGCAGCGGGCCGTAGTAGTCGTTCCAGCAGTAGAAGAACTGGAAGATCGCGACCGCGGCGATGGCCGGGCGGGCCATCGGGAAGATGATCTTGACCAGTGTCCTGAAGTCCGAGCAGCCGTCCACGCGGGCGGCGTCGGTGTAGTCGCGCGGGATCGTCACGAGGAACTGGCGCAACAGGAAGATCGAGAACGCGTCGCCCATCAACATCGGCAGGATCAGCGGCCACAGCGAGTCGGTGAGGTCGAAGCGCGCCCAGATGATGTACACCGGGACGGCCACGACCTGGGGCGGCAGCATCATCGTGGTGATGACCAGCAGGAACGCCATCTTGCGCCCCCGGAAGCGGAACCTCGCCAGCGCGTAGGCCACCGGGACCGACGACAGCAGCATGAACAGGGTCGCCAGCCCCGCGTACATGAACGTGTTGAGCGTCCACTGCACCAGCTTGGACTTGGCGAACACGGCGGCGAAGTTCGACCAGCTCCACGTCTCCGGCCACAGGTTGCTGGTCAGCGCCTGCTCGTCGGTCATCAGCGCGGTCAGCAGGACGAAGACCATCGGCGCGAGGAAGATGATGCAGACGGCGATGGTCAGCGCGTGCGTGGCGATCCACATGAGCGTCCTGCGCCGCGCCCCGGCCGCGGGCTTCGCGCGTACGGCGGGCCGCCTGGCGGTGGCGGTGGCGGTCATGAGATCTCCTCCGCGTAGCGGAACCTGCGCAGCAGGAACAGGGTGCAGACCATGGCGGCGGCGAACAGCACCAGCGCCATCACGCTGGCCAGGCCCATCGTCCAGTCACGGAAACCGGTGTGGAAGAGGTGCTGGGGCAGGGTGAGCAGCGACTGGTCGGGGTAGCCGGGGGTGAAGGCGGTTCCGGGCGAGTCGGTCGAGCCGGAGGCCACCCGGGAGGCGATCATCGCCTGGGTGAAGTACTGCAGGGCGTAGATGACCGCGGTGACCGTGGAGAACAGCAGCACCGGCGAGATCATCGGCAGGGTGACGCTGCGGAACTGCCGCCAGGCGTTGGCGCCGTCCAGCGCCGCCGCCTCGTACAGGTGCTTGGGCACGTCCAGGAGCGCCGCCATGAAGATGACGATCATGTTGCCGGAGCTCCACAGCGCCAGCAGCGTCAGGCTCGGCTTGGACCAGGCGGCGCTGCCGAACCAGTCGGGCCCCTGGATGCCGACCAGCCCGAGAAGCTGGTTCCACGGGCCGGTCGAGGGGTTCATCAGGAAGACGAAGGCCACCGTCCCGGCCACCATCGGCACCAGCGAGGGCAGGTAGATGATGGTGCGGACCAGCCCCACGCCCGACTTCAGCCGGGTGACGAGCTGGGCGACGCCGAGCGCGAAGATCAGTTGCGCCGGGACCATGAAGGCCACCAGCCACAGCGTGTTCCTGACCGAGATCCAGAACCGCTCGTCCCTGACCAGGTAGGCGTAGTTGTCCAGGCCGACGTACTCGAGCGTGAACAGGTCGTAGCGGTGGAAGGAGAAGTAGACGGTCGCCAGCAGCGGGTAGACGAAGAAGATCGTGACACCCACCAGCCACGGCGACAGCCACACGAGGGCGCGCAGGCCCTCGCTGCGCCGCCACAGCGACGGCGCAGCGTGAGCGCGGAAGGCCATGGCGGATCAGCCTCCGGACAGCTTCATCTTGTCGTTGATGCGCTTGTCGACGTCTTTCAGCCCGGCGTCGAGGTCCTTGACCGCGCCCTTCTCCCAGGAGGCCATGAAGGTCGAGAGGGCGTCCTGGTTGAAGACGCTGTTGACGTTGGCGGGCAGCGTCGAGGTCTTCGGGTGGGCGAAGATGTCGAGGAAGGTCTTGAAGTTGTCGTCCTTGGCCAGGGCGGGCGACTCCATCGCGGCCTTGGTCGTGGGCACGTTGCGCAGCGCGTTGGACAGCGTCACCAGCGAGTCGGTGTCGGTCGTCAGGTGCTTGATCAGCTCCCACGCCTGCTGCGGGTTCTTGGCGCCCTTCGGGACGCCGATGACGGTTCCGGCGGTGAAGCCGCTGCCGTACAGGTCGGGCTTGTCGTCGGCGACCGGCAGCGGGGCGGTGCCGTAGTCCATGCTCTTGGCCTTGGGGTCGTTGGCGATCATGGCGTTGCGCCACTCGCCGTCGAGGACCATCGCGACCTTGCCCTTGAAGAACGGGTGCTCGGCGCCCCACTCGTCACCCAGGCCCTTGCGGAACTTGTCCAGCTTGTCGTAGCCGTACCAGTCGACGAGCTCCTTCTGCCAGGTCAGCAGCTGCTTCCAGGCGGGGTCGGAGCCGATGGCCGAGGTGCCGTCGTCGTTGTACCACTTGGCGCCGACCATCGGGCCGAGGTGCGAGGGGCTGTTCTCGTAGTACTGCGAGCTGGGGATGAATCCGGCCACTTTGATGTCGCCGTTGGCGTCGCGGACGGTGAGCTTCTTGGTCAGCTCGGTCAGCTCCGACAACGTCTTGGGCGGCTCGCTGCCCTTCATCAGGGCCTTGTTGTAGTAGAGGCCGTAGGCGTCGGCCAGCAGCGGCATCGTGCAGCGCCGGCCCTCGAACTCGGTGTACAGGCGCGAGGCCTCGGGCAGCACCGACAGGTCGATGCCGTCCTGCTTGATGACCGCGGTGAGATCCTGGAACGCTCCCGACTTACACCATTGGGCGACGTTGTCGGTGGTGAAGGAGGCCGCGACGTCCGGCGCCTTGCCGCCGCGGATGGCCGCGGTGATCTGGTCGTCCTGGACGCCGCTCTTGGTCTTGACGGTGATCTGCGGGAACTTCTTGCTGAAGGCCGCCACCGAATCCTCGAACGCCTTGATCTCGGCGGGGGTGGAGAAGCCGTGCCACAGTTCCAGGGTGGCCGCGGGCAGCGCCTGTGAAGCCGAGCCGGCGGGCTTGGGCTGCGCGCCGAGCGATGGCGCCGCCTCCCTGCCGGTGGTGCAAGCGGTCAGGAGCAGGGCGGTGAGCCCGGCGACCGCGATGGGTACGAAGCGCACGGGGGGTGCCTCCTCATGGCGTGGAAACCGTACTGCTGAAGACCTCGTCACGGACTGTGTCGAGGGCAAGGTCGAGCGCGCCGGCGAGGACGGGATTGCCTTCCATGGTCGACAAGCGCACCTGGGGTCGAAGGATGGTGAGCGCGTGAAGCTCGTGTTCGACGAGCTCACGCAGGGTGTCGCCGCCGGTCAGCACGGTGGCGCCGGTCAGCACGACGAGCGCGGGGTCGATCACCGAGGTGATCGAGGCCAGGCCGACCGCGAGCCGGGCGGCGACGTCGCGCAGCCCCGCCCGCGCGTCGTCGGCCCGCTGCCCGCTGCCCTGGGCGGAGCGAACGGCGTTGGTGATGGCCTGGCGGAAGTCGGCGCCGCGCACGCCGTAGGACTGCAGAAGCTTGTGTACGGCGGGGCCGCCCGCCAGCGCCTGGTAGCCGTGGTTGGCGTAGCGCCCGGCCTCCCGGGCGGTCGGGGCGCCGGGCGTGGGCATGTAGCCGACCTCGCCGGCGCCGCCGGTCGCGCCCCGGTGCAGCCGCCCGCCGAGCACGATGGCCAGGCCGATGCCCTCGTCGGCCCACAGCAGCACGAAGTCGCCGTGGCCGCGGGCGATGCCGTGGGCCTGCTCGGCCCGCGCGACGAGGTTGACGTTGTTCTCCACGTCCACGGGCGCGCCGAGCCCCTCGGCGAGGGTGGGCAGCAGGTCGGGGATGAGCCAGCCGGGCACGTCCTTGGCCGTGGCGAACCCGAGCCGGCCGGTGGTGGGATCCATGGCGCCCTGGACGCCGATGACGATGCGGCGCGGCGCCCCCGGCGGCCGGGCGCCGTCGAGCGCGGCGCGCAGCCGTTCGACGAGGGTGCCGGCGGGGCGGCGGGCCGTGGGCAGGGTGAACTCGCCGACGGTCGCGCCGGTGATGTCGGCGACGCGGGCTTCGATCCGGTCGGGCGTGACGTCCATGGCGCCGACGTAGGCGGCGGCCGGGTTGATCCGGTAGACCTCGGCGGTGCGGCCCGGCAGGCCCTCCCTGATGCCGTCGAGGACGACCAGGCCGGCGTCCTGGAGGCGGGACAGGAGCTGGGAGGCGGTGGGCTTGGACAGCCCGGTCAGCGCGCCGATCTCGGGGCGCGTGAGGGGTCCGCGCTCCAGCAGCGCCTGCAGCGCGGCGCGATCGTTGATCGCCCGCAGCAGGCTTGGAGTACCAGGAACCGGACTGCTCACGTCTTCTCCCTCACCGCATGCTGAGACGCAGGGTTAGGAAACTTTCCTAACTTGGTGTGAACGTACGGAGTCCTGGCAGGATTGGTCAAGAGGTGAAACCAAGACGTGACCGTCGAGAGGAAAGGAGAATCCTGGGTGTCTCAACAGGCATGCTAAGGTCGTCATTTGTCGTAACAACTAGCAGAATGGCCCGGAGTGTCCCATTAACGCCACCAACACTAGTGGTCCCATGGCCGCTCGTCAAACCGAGCTGGCCAAGGAACAGGAATACGTCTCCCGCCTGTACACCCGCCTTGACGTGCTGCGCGAGCGAACCCAGGTCCAGCTGAAGGACGTCCTGGCCACCGGAGCGGTCGGCACCATGCAGAACCGCTCCGAGCGCGACACCTTCGCCGAGATGTACGCCAACCGCCTGGCCCGGCTGTGGGCGGTCGAGCGCGGCCTGGTCTTCGGCCGCCTCGACCACGCCGAGGAGGGCAGGCTCTACATCGGAAAGCTCGGCCTCACCGACGACGAGCAGGAACGCCTGCTCATCGACTGGCGGGCCCCGGTCGCCCAGCCGTTCTACCGCGCCACCCCCGCCGCCCCCATGGGCGTCACCCGGCGCCGGCATCTGCAGACGCGCGGCCGTACCGTCGTCGGGGTCGACGACGACCTGCTCGACCTCGACGCGATCAGCGACGCCGACCGCGCCACCCTCAACGGCGAGGCCGCGCTGCTGGCCGCGCTGGACGAGAAGCGCACCGGGCGCATGCGCGACATCGTCGCCACCATCCAGTCGGAGCAGGACCGCGTCATCCGCGCCGACCTCAACGGCGTCCTCGTCGTCCAGGGCGGACCCGGCACCGGCAAGACCGTCGTGGCGCTGCACCGCGCCGCCTACCTCCTCTACACCCACCGCGAGCGGCTGGAACGGCGTGGCGTGCTCATCCTGGGCCCCAACCTCACCTTCCTGCGCTACATCGAGCAGGTGCTGCCCTCGCTCGGCGAGACCGACGTGCTGCTGTCCACCGTCGGCGAGCTCTACCCCGGCCTCAACGCCACCGCCCGCGACCGGCCCGAGGTCGCCGCGCTCAAGGGCGACATCAGGATGGCCGACGTGATCGCCAAGGCCGTGCGCGACCGCCAGCGCGTCCAGCGCAAGCCGGTGGACCTGCCGCTCGGCCGCTACACGCTCACGATCGAGCCCGGCATGCTCGACGCCGCCCGCAACAAGGCCATCCGCTCGCGCCGCCCGCACAACCAGGCGCGGGCGGTCTTCGTGCGCTCCATTCTCAATGCGCTGGCCCGCCAGGCCGCCAAGAAGATCGGCAAGGGCCTCATCGACGAGGAGGAGCTGGCCGACCTGCGCGAGGAACTCCGCACCGAGCAGGTCGTGCGCACCGCGCTCAACCGCTTCTGGCCCTACCTCACCCCGCAGCGTCTCCTCCTGGGCCTGTACGGCTCGGCCGAGCGGCTCGGCTACGCCGCCGCCGCCCTGACCCCCGGCGAGCGCGCCCTGCTGCGCCGGGAGGGCGGGGAATGGACCGAGGCCGACGTCCCCCTGCTCGACGAGGCCGCCGAGCTCCTGGGGGAGATCGACGAGAAGGTGCTGCGCGCCAGCGCCGCCCAGGCCGAGGAGGAACTCGCCGCCGCCCGCCAGGCCGAGGAGCACGAGCGCGAGGCCGAGCTCGCCTACGCCCGCGAGGTCCTCGAGCTGACGGGACTGTCGGACGTGATGGAGGCCGAACGGCTGGCCGAGCGCCAGCGCGGCGAGGGCCCCTACCTCACCACCGCGGAACGCGCCGCCGCCGACCGCACCTGGGCCTACGGTCACGTCATCGTGGACGAGGCGCAGGAACTGTCGCCGATGGCCTGGCGGACGGTCATGCGCCGCATCCCCACGCGCTCCATGACGATCGTGGGCGACATCGCCCAGACCGGCTCGGCCGCCGGCGCCCGCGCCTGGTCGGACGTGCTCGACCCCTACGTGGCAGGACGCTGGCGGCAGGAGAAGCTGACCGTCAACTACCGCACCCCCGTGGAGCTCATGGCGGTCGCCGCCGACGTGCTGGCCACCATCGACCCCGTCCTGCAGGCGCCGACCTCGGTGCGCGAGAGCGGCGCGGTGCCCTGGTCGGCGCCGCTGACCGAGCTGCCCGAGCTGGTCAAGGCCGAGGTGGGCGAGGGCGGCAAGGTCGTCGTCGTGGCGCCGGACGCGCTGGTCGGGACCGTCGGGGCGCGGGTCGCGGACGCGGTGCCCGGGGCGGTCACCGGCGGGGGCGCCGCCGCGCTCGACGCGCCCGCCGCCGTCATGGGCGTGGCCGACGCCAAGGGCCTGGAGTTCGACTCGGTGATCGTGGCCGAGCCGCAGGCGATCGCCGGGCAGTCGCCGCGCGGATCCAGCGATCTGTACGTGGCTCTGACCCGCGCCACGCAACGGCTCGGCGTCGTCCACGACCAGCCGCTGGGGCCCGAACTACGGCGCTTGCGACCCCGTGGAGCATGAGCCGACAAATGGCCATCGGTACGGGGCCTTGGTGTCAAGACTGGGTGCGGCACATGCCCTACCTGGGAAAACTTGATGTTTCCGCTGATCGGGACACGGTTGACATCTGAGTTGGAGTCGGTAGTTTGCTGCGCAGTCCAGCACGGGACTTGGCCGGTTGGCCGTCTCTGACATCGTCGGATCCTGCGTCCGTGACGGAGCGTGACTCCGTCCACACAGCCAGGTGCAGGGCCGTCGGTCCGTCGAGTCGGGGCACCCCAACCGGGCGGGGGGTTGGACCCGGGACGGGCCCGGTAGCCCAGTAGACAACGGAATTCCGCGCTCGCCGCCGACGAGACGGATCCGGTCCGAAGGGTTTCCGGGCCCTCTTCCCGCTCCCGTGCCCCCGGACCACACACGCGCGGGGTGATCCTGCGGCCAGACGTCGCCGCGGGATCACCCGGCCGGTGCGGAGACTCCAGGGGTCCGGCACGACACTCCTGGGGCCCCGGCGCACGCCGGACCGGGCCGGTCAGGGGGTAGCGTTTGCGCAGGAGATGTTGCGATCGCGAGGAGACCGGGTGGTGCAGGACAAAGCGGAGGCCCCACCGTCCACGCCCGTGCGTCCCGCCGCGCCCCCGACCACGCCGAAAGAACCACGCGCCACGCTCCTGGCCCGCGTCGCCGCGGCCGCCGCCGGCGGCTTCCTCCTCTTCCTCGCCTTCCCGCCCCTCGACTGGTGGTGGAGCGCGCCGATCGGCATCGCGCTGTTCACCCTGTCGGCGTACGGCTGCCGCCCCCGCCGCGCCGCCTGGCTCGGCTACCTGGCCGGGCTCGTCTTCCTGCTGCCCGCCCTGCAATGGGTCGGCCCGATCGGCGTCGACGCCTGGCTGGCCCTGGTCGGCGTCGAGGCGCTGTTCTACGCCGCCTGGGCCTTCTGCGCCCGGCTGAGCTTCCGGCTGCCGTGGTGGCCGCTCTGGGCGGCGGCGCTCTGGGTGCTCATGGAGTGGGGCCGCTCGACCTTCCCCGTCGGCGGCTTCCCCTGGGCGCGGGTCGCCTTCAGCCAGGGCGAGTCGCCGTTCACCCCCTACGCCGCGCTCGGCGGGGCGCCGCTGGTCACCTTCGCCGTCGCGCTGGCCGGCACGCTGCCGGCCGCGGCCGTGCTCCGGTGGAGGTCCGCCCAGGGCATCCGGCGGGCGGCGGCGCCGGTCGCGCTGGCGCTGGCCGTACCTCTGCTGGCCTTCGCGGTGCCGCGGCCCGGTGACGAGGGCAAGAGCGTCAACATCGGCATCGTCCAGGGCAACGTGCCCGGCCGGGGCATCTACGCCTACGGCGACGAACCCGCGATCGTCCTGCAGAACCACGCCAACGAGACCAAGCGCCTCGCGCAGGCCGTGCGCGCGGGCGAGCTCCCCAAGCCCGACCTCGTCGTCCTGCCCGAGAACTCCACCGACATCGACCCCTACCGCAGCGAGTTCGCCCGCTCGACCATCGACGCCGCAGTCAAGGACGTCGGCGTCCCCACGCTGGTCGGCGCCGTCGTCGCGATCGGCGACAACGAGCGCGCCACCCGCAGCCTGGTCTGGGACCCGGTCACCGGGCCCGGCCCCTACTACGACAAGCAGCAACTCGTCCCCTTCGGCGAGTACACCCCGTTCAAAGAGATCTTCCTGACCCTGTTCGAACGGGCCAGGCTGGTCGGCCGGCAGTCCGTGGCCGGCGACAAACCCGGCGATCTCCGGATGGGGCCGGTCACCATCGGCGCCGTCAACTGCTACGAGGTCGCCTTCGACGCAACCGTGCGCGACACCGTGAGGGCCGGCGGCACCCCGCTGGCCGTGCAGACCAACAACGCCACATACGCGCTGTCCAACCTGCCGCCCCAGCAGCTGGCCATGTCCAAGCTGCGCGCAGTCGAGCACAACCGCGCCGTCGTGACCGCCGCCACCACGGGGATCTCCGCCTTCGTCACGCCGGACGGTAAGGTCTCGTGGCAGACCCGTGAGCGGGTCGCCGACATGACCGTGGTCAAAGTGCCGGTGCGCACCCAGTCCACGATCGCCACCCGAGTGGGCGCGGCGCCCGAATGGGCATTGATAGCGATGGGTGTGGCGGCCGTGTGCGCCGCCGCGTGGCGTGGCAGGCGCCGAGACGACCGGATGAGGTAACGACTGACCATGGAGACGCTTGGCCGGGTGCTCATCGTCGTGCCCACCTACAACGAGCGTGACAACCTGCCGCTGATCGCCCAGCGCATCCGGGCCGCCGTGCCCGACGCCCACCTCATGGTGGCCGACGACAACAGCCCCGACGGCACCGGCGAGGTCGCCGACGGGCTGGCCGCCGCCGACGACCACATCCACGTCCTGCACCGGCCCGGCAAGCAGGGCCTCGGCGCCGCCTACATCGCCGCCTTCCGCTGGGGCATGAACGAGGGCTACGACGTCCTCGTCGAGATGGACGCCGACGGCTCCCACCAGCCGGAGGAACTGCCCAAGCTGCTGGAGGCGCTGGCCGAGGGCGCCGACCTGGCCATCGGCTCGCGCTGGGTGCCGGGCGGCAAGGTCGTCAACTGGCCCTTCCACCGCGAGTTCCTGTCCCGGGGCGCCAACGTCTACGTGCGCCTCATCCTGGGCCTGCCCATCCGCGACGCCACCGCGGGATTCCGCGCCTACCGCGCCTCCACCCTGGAGAAGGTCGGCATCACCGGCGTGGAGTCGCAGGGGTACTGCTTCCAGGTCGACCTCACCCTGCGCACCGTCCGCAACGGCCTGCGCGCCCGCGAGGTGCCCATCACCTTCGTCGAACGGGTCAACGGGGTGAGCAAGATGAGCGGGAAGATCATCTCGGAGGCGTTGTGGCGGGTGACCCTGTGGGGCGTCACCGGCCTGCCGTCCCGTCTGCGCCGCCGCCGCTGAGCGGAACGCCTCGGGCGGCCCGGACGTTGTACCGTGCAGTGAACCCCGCCTGCCCGAATGAGGAACAACGATGGTCCGGCTCCTGCTCTTCCTGGCCTTCCTGGTCGTGCCCGTCCTGGAGATCTTCCTGCTCATCCAGGTAGGGCAGGTGATCGGCGGCTGGCCCACGGTCGCCCTGCTGATCGCCGACAGCCTCCTGGGCGCCTGGATCGTGCGCAGGGAGGGCCGGCGGGCCTGGCGGCGGCTGCAGGAGACGCTGCAGTCCGGCCGCATGCCCGAGCGCGAGCTCGCCGACGGCGGGCTCATCCTGGTGGGCGGCGCCCTGCTGCTGACGCCCGGCTTCCTGACCGACGTGCTCGGGTTCCTGTGCGTGCTGCCGTTCACGCGGCCGATGATGCGCCGCCTGGGGTCGTGGTTCTTCGCGCGCCGGATGAAGGCGATGGCGGCGGCTTCGCCGTACGCGAACCTGGGGGTGCCCTTCCAGCGGCCCGGCACGGACTCCGCGCCCGGCTCCAGGCCCGGCTCCACGTCCGGCTCCGCGCCCGGCGGGAAGGTCGTGCACGGCGAGGTCCTGCGCGAGGAGCGCGACGTCTAGGTTCTGTCGGAGCGTCCGGCTACTCTCCGCAGTGTGGATGATGTCGAACCGCTGCGAATGCCGCCGATGCTGCTCTATCTGGGCAAGACTCCCGCGTTCCTGCTCGCGTGGCGGCGCGGCCCGGCCGGGTGGGAGGGACGGCTGGCCATCCCGCAGTCGCAGGTCGACGTGCGTGGCCAGGCCGTTCACGGGCTGAACTACCGCTGGGCGCCGGCCGGGGAGCTCGGCAGGCTGCCGGGCGCCGACTATGCGGACGTGCCGCGGCCCGGGCCCGGCGAGGAGGATCCGGCGCCGCTGAGGATGCCGCCGATGGTGCTGGCCGGCGGGAATCCGGCGTTCTTGCTGGCCTGGGCGCCGTTCACCGCCGAGGGGCGGCAGGGCTGGGAGGGCTGCCTCGCGGTCCCGCCCGCCGCCGACGGCGGGCCGCGCACGATCGCCTACGAGCGGGTGCGGGCCGGGTCCATCGCCAAGCTGCCCGAGGCCGACTACACCGGCGTGCCCGTTCTCAACGGCTCGAGCCGCGAAAAGCCCCCGGGGTAGAAACCCCGGGGGCTTTCACCGTGAGACTGTGTCAGGCGCTCTTGCGACGCTGGGCGCGAAGAACGGCCAGCCTCTCGTTGAGCACCTCCTCCAGGTCCTCGATGGACCTCCGCTCCAGGAGCATGTCCCAGTGCGTCCTCGGCGGCTTCGCCTTCTTCGACTCCGGTTGCTCGCCGTCCACGCGCACCGCCGTCGCGCCGCACATGCGGCACTCCCAGGTCGCGGGGATCTCGGCCTCAGCGGCAAGCGGAACCTCGAAGCGATGGCCCTTAGGACAGGTGTAGGACACCTCCTGGCGCGGGGCCAGATCCGTGTTACGGTCGTTCTCGTAGCTGGTTGCCCCGAGCCGGGTGCCACGAAGCGCGCGCTCGCCCATGTCTTAATGCCTCCTACAGGGCCCCCAAGAAATTGGGGGGTCTGTCTCCCACGGTGTCTAACGCTTGATACCGTGATGGGATTCCCATCCAGAGGGTGATCCAATCGCGCTGTCCGCCAGGAACGACGGGAAGTTCTTCTTTCACGCGGTTCGCGAACGCCACACGACCACGGCCAGCCACAGCGCGCCCAGGGCGATGAGCACCCCGTGGGCGACCCGGAGAGCGTAGACCGGGGCGAAGAACTGCGGGATGAACAGCGCGAACCCGGCCGCCATCGGCACCGCGCTCCACCGCCCGACAATCCCGGAGCGCCACACGGCGACCGCGGCCATGACCGCACCGACGCCCAGCAGCAGCAGTCCTCCGGCGAACATCGTGACCGGGACGGTGCCGTGCCTGAACTCCGCGGCCAGTTCCATGAGCGCCGGAGTGCCGTCACGAAGGGCGCGCTGGGCGATGACGTAGAGACCGAAATCCTCGGCGCCGTAATAGGGCAGGGTGAGCCCGGCCCCGATCCAGGTCACGACCGCCGCGCGCAGGGAGAGGCGGTCACCGAGGATCTGGTGCAGCCCGAGCACGGCCAGGCCGAGCAGGACGAACCCGAGCATCGCCGCCAGATGGCCCACGACCCAGCCGGTGGAGGCCATGGCCGCCGCGTCGTCGCCGGAGGGGCGCAGGACGGGGTAGAGCAGGAACATCACGCCGGTGGCGGCGAAGGCGGCGGAGGTGAGGCGGGGGGCGGACATGGGGTCTCCTTTGAGGTCATCGCTCCGTTATGAGAGCAATGCTCTCCAAAAAGAGCCGCTGTGTCAAGAGCACTGCTCTCGTTTGTGCCGGTCGGTCCTTGTGCCCGGGCGTGAGACGCGGGTGAGATGTCCGTGGAACGCGGGGCGGCCACGGTGGGTGTCATGACTCCACTCACCAGACGCCTGGCCGCGGGCGTGGCGCTCGTGCTCGGGGTGTCTGCCTGCGGACCGGTACGGCAGGCGGCCCGCCAGGAGAGTTACCCGGCGGCAGAACCCGCCTCGTCCGGGCCTGCCCCCGCGGTCAGCACTCCAGCGGGCGGCGCTTCGGCCGCCGATGGGGGAGGCGTGAGCACGGGGCCCGTCTCCACCGCGCTGCGTGTCGAGGGGCGGAACATGCGGCTCACCCGGGTGGGGGACAGGGAACTGGCGCTGCAGTTCGACCTCTACAACGGCACCGACGAGGACATCTCGCCCGGCGAGCTCGGGCTGGAAGGCCGTGAACGGCTCCTGGCGCTGATCGACCCCCAGAAGGGCGCCGCCTACGGGCTGATGGGCGCGGACCGGATCAGCGAGGACGCCGATATCGAGCCCGGCGGCACGGCCCGGGTGACGGCGGTGTTCGCCGCGCCGCCCGGGGACACCAGCGAGCTGCTCGTCGCGCTCAACGGGCTGCTGCCGGTCATGGTGCCGATCGGCAGCGGTACGCCGGAGGACGATCCCGCCCTGCGCGGCCCGCACGCGGAAGGGAGCACGGGAGCGCTGGTCTGCAAGGTGAGCGAGGGCGGGAACGAGACGTTCCGGCTGCCCAGCGACGTGCTGTTCGCGTTCGGCAGCGCCCGCCTGTCGCCTGCGGCCACGTCGGCCATCGCGGCCCTGGGCGCACGTGTCGCCGCCGGTTCCGGCACCGTCACCGTCGAGGGGCACACCGACGCCGTGGGCGGCGACGCGGCCAACCAGACGCTGTCGGAGCAGCGGGCCGAGGCGGTCGCCCGGGAGCTGCGGCCGGTTCTCGGGGACGGCTTCACCTACCAGGCCGCCGGCCACGGCGAACGCAAGCCGGTCGCCCCAACACCACGGCCGGCGGGGGCGACGACCCGGCGGGCCGGGCCAAGAACCGGCGCGTGGAGATCCGCGTCGACAGTCGCTCCGGTGAACCGGCCCCGGTGCCCGCCACCGGGGACGAGCTGTCCGGCCTGCGGGCCGAGGTGGAGTCCGTGCGCCGCCTGTCGGGCTACGTGCTGGCACAGGTGAAGGTCGCCAACCCCGGCGGACAGGCCGCGCCGCTGCCGTACGAGAACCACTTCACGCCCAAGCAGCTGACCACCGGCCAGCTGGCCGCCACCTCCGCCGCGGCCCGCCACGACCTGTGCGGCTTCGCCGAGCCCACCTACTTCGACTTCGTCGGCACCCTCAGCCCCACCTTCGCGCCGGACGGGCTCGACGAGCTTCCCGCCGGGGCGGAGGTCACGCTCTGGGGCCTCCTGCCCGCGCCCGACCCGTCGGTCACCTCCATCAAGGTCCACCTCGCCGGGTACGGCCGGCCGCTCGAGGCCCAGATCACCGACGGGTGAGGCCATCCGGCCACGAAGCCCCGATCGCCCCCCTCCACCGTGCGGCCCACGGGAGAAGCGATCGGCCGGCACCCGGGCACGCCCAGGAGACTGCGTGCCCGGGTGCCTTGACTTCCCAGCCCGTCCTGGAGGGGCTTAAGCCCAGCGCGTCCTGGAGGGGCTTAAGCCCAGCGCGTCCTGGAGGGGCTTAAGCCCAGCGCGTCCTGCAGGGGCTCAAGCCCCAGTGCGTCCTGCAGGGTTTAAGCCCCAGCGCGTTCTGGAGGCCGGGTGCCCGGGGTTCTCCTGGAGGCGGCGGGCCAGGCCCTACAGCCCCAGTTCCTCTCGTACCGCCGCCAGCCGGCCGGCGTATCGGGGCCAGCCGAAGCCGGAGGCCGCGTACCGGCCCGTCGCCGCCTCGGCCAGGCCCAGGGCGGTGTCGCGCTCGCCCCGGGCCAGCGCCAGGGCGGCCGAGACCGCCTCGGCGGCCAGCCAGGGGGTGCTGCCCTCCGGCGCTTCGGCGTAGACGGCGGCCAGCAGCGTCGCCGCCTCGTCCGTCGCACCGCGCAGGATCAGCACGTCGGCCAGGTCGATGTGCGCCATCCCCGCCCCGGTGCCGTCCTCCTCGGCGTAGGCCAGCGCCGCCCGCAGGTGCGACTCGGCCGTGCCCAGGTCGCCCGCCGCCATGGCCGCGTTGCCGCGGACCTGCTCGTTCAGCGGCAGGATCTGCCGGTCGTCGAGGCGCCGGGCGTAGTGGCCGGACTCCTCCGCGCAGGCCACCGCCTCCCGGGGACGTCCCATGCCGAGCAGCGCCTGCGCCTGGTTGCTGAGGCCGCGGGCCAGGCCGTGCTCGTCGCCGCTCTCCCGGTCGAGGGCGTTGGCCATGACGTACCGGTCCAGAGCCGCCTCGGCGTCGCCCGCGTACAGGTGCAGCGTGCCGAGCGCGTCGGCGAAGGCCGACATCCGCTGCCGGTTGGCCAGCCGTTCCGCCAGCGCCAGCCCGTCGAGCAGCGGCGGCAGGGCGTCGCGCAGCCGTCCGCGCTCGATCTCGACGATGCCGCGGTAGTAGCGCACGTTCATGGCGAGCGTGTCGTCCCCGGCCAGTTTGTCGGCCTTGGCCAGCAGGTCGGCGGCCTCGTCGAAGCGGCCGATCATGGTGCTGACGAACCCGTGGTCGCACAGCGCGGCGGCCCGCTCCGCCACGGTGGCGCCCGGCGCGTCGGCCAGGGCGGCGAAGTGCCGCTCAGCCTCGCGGTACCAGCCGCGGATCAGCCACGGGGTGTGCATGGCCAGCGCCAGCCGTAGCCCGCCGGCCGCCCGGCCGGTGCCCGGTGCGGCGTCGAGCGCGTCGAGGAGGTTGGGCCACTCGGCGAACAGCGCCGTGACCGACTCGGCGGTGGCGAAGTCGTCGGGCTCACCCATCCGCGTGGCGAACTCCAGGCACCACGCCAGATGCCCCCCGCGCACCGCCTCGCCTTCGCCGCTTTCGCCCAGCCGCGCCCGCGCGTAGTCCTTGACCGTCTCCAGCAGCCCGAACCGCCTGCCGCCGTGCGCCTCGACGGTGACCAGACTCCGATCGACCAGCTCCGCCAGCGCCGGTGCCACGTCACCGGCGGGAACCGGGTCCGGCTGATCGCTCAGGGCCGGGTCGCTCAGATAGGCGGCGACGTGCTCCGCCGCCTCGAGCGTGAAGCCGCCGCTGAACACCGACACCATGCGCAGCACCGCGCGCTCGCGTCCCTCCAGCAGGTCGTGGCTCCAGTCGAGGGCGGCACGCAGGCTGGTGTGCCGGTTGCCCGCATCGCGCCGGCCGCCCACCAGCAGCCGCAGCCGGTCCTCCACTCGTGCGGCCAGCTGCTCCACGGTGAGCACCCGGGTGAGTCCGGCGGCCAGCTCGATGCCCAGCGGCAGCCGGTCCACGGCCGCGCAGATCGCCGTCACGGCCTCGGCTCCGGCCGACGCCTGGTCCGGGGCGCACCGCTCGCGGAACAGCCGGGCCGCCGCCGCGCCGGCCAGGGGCCCGACGCGGTGCAGCTCTTCACCGGCGGCCAGCAGCGGGCGTTGCGAGGTGACGAGCACGGTCAGCGCCGAGGTACGGCCCAGCAGCGCCGTCACCAGATCGGCGGCGGGTTCCACCAGGTGCTCGGCGTTGTCGAGCACCAGCAGCCCGCCCTCCAGCCGCCTGGCCGTCTCCTGAACCGGGTCGTCGGCACCCGGTTCGGCGCCCAGCGCGGCCCAGATCGCCTCTCGCCGCGCCAGCGGCGCCAGCTCCACCACCGTGACCGCCCGACCGGCGGCCACGGCCCTGGCCGCCTCGATCGCCAGCCTGGACTTGCCGCTGCCCGGCCCGCCGGTGAGCGTGACCAGCCCGGGCCGCGCCAGCCGGTCCACCAGCGCGGCCAGATCGGCGTCCCGCCCGACGAAACTGGTCATCGGCCCCGGCAGCCGAGGGGAAGCCCCGCGAACCGGCTGCGCCGTCTCGGCACCGGAGGGCGGCTCCGCCGCCTGGGGGACCGTTAACGAGGCCGGCGATGGGCGGTCCGGCAGGCCAAGGGAAGGGTCCTGCCGCAGGATCAGCAACTCCAGCCGCGCCGTCTCCGGCGCCGGATCCACCCCGAGCTCCCCCGCGAGCGTACGGCGCAGCCCCGTCAGCCGTTCCAGCGCCTCGGCCTGCCGCCCCGTCTGGTAAAGGGCCAGCGCCAGCAGCCCGTGCAGCCGCTCGTGCAGGGGATGTTCGCCGGCCAGCCGGGCCAGCTCGGCATGGACCTCGGCCGCGGACCCCAGCGCCAGGTCGGCGGTGAGCCGCTCGACGAGCAGGTCCAGCCGCCAGGCGTCCAGCCGTGCGCCCTCGGCGGCCGCGTAGGGAATGGCCCGCAGGTCTTCCAGAGCCGCCCCGCGCCACTGGGCGAGCGCCGTGGCGGCGGCGTCCCTGGCCCGCTCGTGGTCCCCGGCACGGACGGCGGCATGGGCGCGTTCGGCCGCCTCCCGGGCGGTGCCGAGGTCGGCGGGCCGGGCGTCCAGGCGGTAGCCGCCGGGCGTCCTGGTCAGGTGGGATCCGGGCGACGGGGACAGGGCGGCGCGCAGGCGGGAGGCGAGGACCCGGAGGCGTTCCGCGGGGCGGGTGAGTTCGGATTCGCCCCACAGGTCGGCGGCGAGGCGGTCGTCGGGCACGGGCCGCCCGGACGCGAGCGCGAGGCGGGCCAGCAGCGCGCGTTCGAGGAGCCGGTCCACGCGGACGTCGCCGGCGACGACCGGTCCGAGCACGAGGACGTCCAGGCCGGAGGGGGCGGGCATGGCGGACAGTATCGCAGGTCACACTGGTGAGACGCCGGTGAAACGGGGGTGCAAGGCGGGGTACGGACTCTAGGGTTCCACCGTTTCACCAGGTCAGGGGAGGACGATGACGATGATGCGGCCCGCCGTACACGGAGAAGTGCTCACTCCGCGGGATCCCGGCTACGAGGACGCCAGGGCCCTGCACAACAGCATGATCGAGCGCAGGCCCGCGATGCTCGTGCGGGTGAGCGGGGCGGAGGACGTGGTGGCGGCGCTGGAGCACGCGCGCCGGCACGGTATGCAGGTGAGCGTGCGCGGCGGCGGCCACGGCGTGGCGGGGCGGGCGCTCGGCGGTGACCTGGTCGTCGACCTGTCGGCGCTGCGCGGCGTCACCGTGGACGCGCGGGCGCGCACGGCGGTGGTGGGCGGCGGCGCGACGTGGCGCGACGTCGACCAGGCCACGCAGGCGCACGGGCTGGCGGTGCCGGGCGGGCGGGTGAGCCACACGGGGGTGGCGGGCCTGACGCTGGGCGGCGGCGACGGGTGGCTGTCCACGCGGCACGGCCTGGCCTGTGACAACCTCGTCGGGGCCGAGATGGTCACGGCCGGCGGGCGGATCGTGGACGTCACCGGCGAGGACGAGCCGGAGCTCATGTGGGCGCTGCGCGGCGGGGGCGGCAACTTCGGGGTGGTCACCTCCTTCACCTTCCGGCTGCACCCGGTGGGGCCGACGGTGGTCAGCGGCATGATCGGCTACCGGGTGGCCGACGCGCCCGCGGTCATGGACGCGCTGGCCGCCGTGCCGTCCGGCCCGGACTTCGCCTGGGCTGCGGTGTTCATGACGGCGCCGCCCGCGCCGTTCGTCCCGGGCAACGTGGTCGGGCGGCCGATCGTCGCGGTGGTGCCGGTCTGGTTCGGCCCCGCGGAGGCGGCGGGCGACGTGCTTCAGCCCCTGCGCGCGGCGGAGGCGCCGCTGTTCGACGCCGTGGGTCCAATGCCGTACACGGCGCTGCAGTCGATGCTGGACGAGGGCGCCCCGCCCGGGCGGCGCAACCGATGGGGCGCGGAGTACGTGCGCGAGGTCGGCCCGCGGCTCGTGGCCGACCTGCAGGAGGCGGTGTTGTCGGCGCCGAGCCCGTTCTCGCAGGTGACGGTCTCGACGGTGACGGACGCGGTGCGCGGCGCCCCGGACTCGGCCTTCCCCAGCCGGTACGGCGGGCAGTACCTCATCCACCCCATGGCCATCTGGATCGACCCGGCCGCCGACCTGGTCAACGAGACCTGGGCGGAGAAGGTGACGGCCGCGATCCGGGGCCACGAGGTGACCGGCACCTACCTGAACCTGGAGTCGCCGGACGAGGACCGGGTCCGCTGGGCGATGGGGGAGGAGCGGTACAGCCGGCTGCAGCGGGTGAAGGCGGCCTGGGACCCGGACGACGTCTTCCGGCACTGCGCCCACGTCCGCCCGGCGTGATCGGGGTCAGGAGGCGGGCGGGGCGAGCAGGGGCACCAGCGTCCGGTCGCCGAAGTCGGTCATGAAGGCCAGCGGCTTGACCGCGCCGCCGACGACCGCGGCCAGGGCGGGCTTGCCGGAGGCGCGGGCCATGCCGGGGCCGAGGGCGGCCATCATGGCGGTCAGGGCGGGCAGGGGGCGGATCCACATGGTGATCTCGGTGATGAGGCCGTCGTCGCCGAGGCGGACGAGCGTGGCCTCTTCGAGTTCGCGGGTGCCGAGGCGGGCGGTGGCCGCGAGCATGCGGGTGTGGTCGTCGCCGACGTCGGAGTGGTAGCGCAGGCCGCGCAGCGCGCCCAGGGCGACGGTGAACAGGCCGCGGAGCTGGTCGTGCCCGGCGAAGCCGGCGCGGGCGCTGAGCGGGGAGTGGAAGCGGACGCCGGGGGCCAGGGTGGACATCAGGGCGGCGATGTCCTTGGCCTCGCCGGCCTCGCGGTAGCGCTGGGTGATGGCGTTCATCGGGAGCCTCCAGTGGGTCCTGAAAGTGAACTCATATGGGTTCACTTTATCAACCCACTATCCTGGTCCGGTGAACAGGTTCGGGGAAATGCACTGCTCGATCGCGCAGGCCGTCGGCGTCGTGGCCGAGCCGTGGACGCCGCTGATCCTGCGCGACCTGTACCTCGGGTTGCGCAGGTTCGACCAGCTCAGCGAAGACCTCGGGATCTCGCGCAACCTGCTCACCCAGCGCCTGGAACGCCTCCAGGCGGCCGGGGTGATCGAGAAGGTGCCCTACCAGGAGCGCCCGGTCCGCTTCGAGTACCACCTGACCGAGGCGGGCAAGGACATCGTGCCCGCGCTCATCACGCTCATGGCCTGGGGCGACCGCTGGGCCACGCCGCCCGGCGGCCCTCCGGCGCTGCTCGTGCACTCCTGCGGGCGGCAGTTCACGCCCACGGTGACCTGCCCGCACTGCGGCGGCCCCGCGGACGCGGACTCGATCACCATGGTCGGCGGCCCCGGAGCCGCCCAGGGCCCCGGGACGATGGTGCTGGCGAAACCGTCCTAGAGCTTGTCCGGGACGGCGTTGCCCGCGGCGCGGATGGCCTTGGGCAGGTTGACCGCGGCCAGGATGGCGCCGCCCAGCACGAAGAAGGCGATGAGCGAGATGATCGCCAGCCGGTAGCTGCCCGACATCTGGAATGCCATGCCGAGCGTGAAGGAGCCGAGGAAAGTCGAGCCCTTGTCGCTGATCTCGTAGAGGCTGTAGTACTCCGCCTCCTTGCCCTTCGGGATCACGTGGGAGAACAGCGACCGCGACAGCGCCTGGGTGCCGCCCATGACGATCGCGATCGCGAAGCCCAGGGCGTAGAAGGCCGCCGCCGAGCCCGCGGGCAGGAAGTAGGCGATCGCCACCACGACCGTCCAGGCCACCAGGGCGCCCAGCACGACCTTCTTGGCGCCGACCCTGGAGGCCACGAAGCTCAGCAGCAGCGCGCCGAAGAACGCGACGAACTGCACCATGAGGATCGCGCCGATCTGCACCGTCTTGCCGAGCTGCAGCTCCTTCTCGGCGAACGTGGCGGAGAAGGAGATCACGGTCTGCACGCCGTCGTTGTAGAGCAGGTAGCCGACCAGGAACGCCAGCGTCAGCGGGTAGGCCCTCAGCCCGATCGCGGTGCGGCCGAGCTGGCGGAAGCTGCCGCCGATCGCCTGCCCGGCCGACTCGCGGCGCGGCGCCAGCGCGTGCCGGTTGCGCAGGCGCAGCATCGGGATGATCGTGAAGCCGCCCCACCACAGGCCGGCCGAGCTGAGCGCGATGCGCACCGCCGTGCCCTCGTCCAGGCCGAGGGCCTCGGCGTTGAGGAACAGCCCCAGGTGCACGGCAAGCAGCAGCCCGCCGCCGAGGTAGCCGAAGCCCCACCCCATGCCGGAGACCTTGTCCCGCTCGTCGGGGGCGGCGATGTCCGGCAGGAAGGAGTTGTAGATGACGAACGCGCAGGCGAAGCCCACGTTCGCGATCAGGAACAGCACGCCGCCGAGGATGTAGCGGCCGTCGCCGACGAACCAGAAGCAGACCGTGGCCAGCGCGCCCGCGATCGCGAAGAAGCCCATGAGCTCCTTCTTGCGCCCGGTGTGGTCGGCCAGCGCCCCGGCCACCGGCATGAAGATGATCTGCAGGACCGCGGCGACGCCGACGACGAAGGAGAAGTACGCGCCGGGCCGTACGGCGAAGCCGAGGACGTCCACGTACGGGGCGCCGTTCGCGGCGGCCTCGGCGATCGTGATCAGGTACGGCCCCAGGAAGACGGTCAGGACCGTCGTGGGGAAGGCCGAGTTGGCCCAGTCGTAGAAGTACCAGCCCCATTGCTCGCGTTTGCGCGCGGCGGGGGAGTCGTCGAAGACCGCGGGGGGCGAGGGGACGGTCATGCTTCTCCTATGCGGCCAGGGAGCCGGGATGCCAGAGGCCGCGCCGGTCGAGGACGTCGCGCAGGCCGGAGATGTTGTCGGTCATGATGCCGTCGACGCCGAGGTCGAGCAGGTGGTTCATGCGCACGGCGTCGTTGATGGTCCACACGTGCACCTGCATGCCGACGGCGTGCGCGGTGCGGACCAGGGCCTTGGTCGTGACACGCAGCCCGCGGAAGCCGATCGGGACCTGCGCGCAGGGGACGCCGGAGCGGGCCAGGCGGGCGAGCAGGCGGCCGTAGCCGGAGGTGCTGGCCGCGGTGCGCAGGGCCGCCACGCCGCGGGGCCCGAGCGAGGAGCAGACCTCGCGGCCCATCGCCGCCCTGGCCCGCTCGAGCCGCTCGTCGGAGAAGGAGGTCAGGCAGACGCGGTCGTAGGCGCCGGTGCGCCTGATCACCTCGGCGAGCGGGGCGATCGCGCCGGACTCCTTCACGTCGATGTTGAACCGGGCTTCGGGAAAGCTGCCGAGGAGGTCCTCCAGCAGGGGGATCTCGTGCGCGCCGCCGATGCGCGCCTGCCGTACCAGCCGGTAGGGCAGGTCGGCGACGCGCCCGCGCCGGTCGGTCACCCGGTCGAGGGTGTGGTCGTGGAAGGCCAGCAGGACGCCGTCGGAGGTGGCGTGGGCGTCGGTCTCCAGGTAGGTGTAGCCGAGGCCGACGGCCCGCTCGAAGGCGGCTGCGGTGTTCTCCTCACCCTCGGCCGCCCCGCCGCGGTGGGCGAAGGCCAGCGGGCCCGGGTGGTCGAGGAACGGGAAGCGGCGGCTGAGCACGGGTCGAGTATGCCTTCCATGGGTGAACGTTTGGGTTACGAATCGGGTAGATCAGCCCATTCCTGGCGGCGGGCCTCGGCCAGCGCCATGGCCGCCGCCACCGCGACGTTGAACGACCCCACCCGCCCGACCTGCGGGATGTAGCAGGCGCCGTCGGCCGCCTCCAGCAGGGCGGGCGAACAGCCGTGATCCTCGCTGCCGACGACCAGGCAGACGTCCCGGCCGAGGTCGGCGCGGAAGATCGGCTGCGCGTCCGAGGTGAGCTCGATGGCGAGTACGGCGTAGCCGTCCTCGCGGGCCGCCTTCACCGCGTCCACGGCGGGGACCGCCTCGTGCCAGGTGACCAGGCGCTCCGTGCCGAGCGCGGTCTTGCCCGCCTTGGGGTTGGTGGGCGGGGTGGCGTTGCCGGCCAGCCAGACGGTGTCCACGCCGAACGCGGCCGCGCTGCGGAAGATCGAGCCGACGTTGAACGGGCCCGTCACGGACTCCAGGATCAGCGCGAGCCGGTGCTCGGTGTTGCGCCGCCAGGTGCGGTTGAGCCGCTTCACATCCGTGGGGCGAAGCTGCCTTCTCATCGTGTCACCTTCAGGATTCGGTACGCGGCCCGGGATGCCTCGCGGGTGGCCTGCCAGCCCTGTTCGCCGAGCCAGCGTTGCAGCGAGTCGGAGCCGAGGTGTTTCTGGACGACCAGGTAGGCCACGCCGTCGGGGGTCAGCCGGGACAGCCACCTGGTGAGCATGGCGTGGAGGGCCGGCTTGCCAATGCGGATCGCAGGATTTGACCA
The DNA here is from genome assembly GCF_009760925.1 of Nonomuraea typhae. Taxonomy (GTDB): domain Bacteria; phylum Actinomycetota; class Actinomycetes; order Streptosporangiales; family Streptosporangiaceae; genus Nonomuraea; species Nonomuraea typhae. Next base: position 484,812 of record NZ_VRLV01000003.1, on the reverse strand, counting down.
GATAGCGCGAAATTTCACGTCATCCGGTGCTTCATCGGCATGAACGGGTCTTACTTTGTAAAGGCCCGCGGTGTGGGCGTTGCGCTCCGTGAGCTCCAGAGACCTGCGGTTCACGTCCACGGCCCAGACCGTCGCCTCCGGCGCCCGCGCCGCCATCGTCAGCGCGATCGGCCCGTAGCCGCAGCCCAGGTCGAGCAGGTCGCCTTCCTGCGGCGGCGGCGGAACGGTCTCCAGCAGGACCTTCGTCCCCAGATCGACCCGCTCGGGGGAGAACACCCCGCTGTCGGTCTCCAGCCGCAGGTGCAGGTCGGGCAGCACGAGGCTGACGGAGCCCGGCCTGCGGCTCGCGCCTGGCTGCTCGGAGAAGTAGTGGGCCACGTGCAGAAACGTTACGGGATGCGGGCACCGAACCAGACCGAGGCGCCGGCCACCAGCGCGCCGAGCAGCACCGCGGCCACGATGAACCACTGGCTGATCTCCTGGTTGACGAGCTTGAAGCCCAGCGAGGTGCCGATCTGCTCGTACACCTCGCGCAGCTCGCTGCCCGACTCCGCGGCGTACGCCCGGCCGCTGGTGCCCTCGGAGAGCGACTGCAGCGTCTGCTTGTTGACCGGCACGTTCACGTCCCGGCCGTCGATGGACACCGTGCCCTCCTGCGTGCCGTACGCGATCGTGGAGACCGGGACCCGCGCGCCCGTCGCGGCCTCGATCGCCTCCGGCACCGAACGCCCCGAGGTGTTGTCGCCGTCGGACAGCAGCACGATCGCCGAGGGCGGCGGGTCGGTGGCGGCCTGCTGGTCGAAGGAGCGGATCGAGTCGAGGGCGTTGAACACCGCCTCGCCGATCGCGGTGCCCGGCCGGGTGGTGAGGTTGCCGATCGCGGTCACGACGGCCTGGTGGTCGGTGGTGGGGGAGATGACCACGTTGGCCGAGCGGGCGAAGGCGACCACACCGACGTTGAAGCGCTCCGGCAGGTCGCGGGCGAATGCCTGGGCGGCGGCCTTGGCCGCGCTGATGCGGTTGGGCTGGACGTCGTCGGCCTCCATCGACAGCGACACGTCCAGGGCGATGATGATCGTGGCCCGGTCCCGCGGCACCCGCACCTGGTCGGCCGGCCGGGCGGCGCCGATGACCAGCAGCGCCATCATGACGAGGAACAGCACCGGCGCCACGTGCCGGCGCCAGCCAGGGCCCTCGGGGACCACGAGGTTGAGCAGGGCCAGGTTGGTGAAGCGCACGGTGTAGCGGCGGCGCAGGAACAGCGACGCCACGTAGCCGCCGATCAGCAGCACCAGCAGCAGGAACAGCCACAGCCACGCGGGCGACAGGAACGTCACGGCACCTCCTCTGCGGCCATCGTGCCAGAGCTCACCCGGGCCTCCGGTGCGCGAGATGCGCCATCCGGCGCCGGCGCAGCACGAACTGGGCCACGTCGAAGACCCAGTCGCGGTCGGTGCGCAGCACCAGGTGGGAGACTCCGGCCCGGCGCAGCGCGACCCGCGTGCCCTCGCGCTGGAGCGCCGCGGCCTCCGCGTACGCCTGCCGTACCTTGGGTGAAAGGTGCACGTCGCGTACCTTCCCGCTCTCCGGATCGGCGAACGCGATATGCCCGACATCGGGGAGTTCGAGCTCGCGTGGGTCGATCACCTCCACGGCCAGCACCTCGTGCCGGGCGGCCAGGCGGCGGATCGGGCGCTCCCACGGGCGCTCGGTCGCAGGGTCCAGCGACGGGTGGGCGTCCAGGAAGTCGGAGACCACCAGGCGCAGCCCGCGCCGCCTGCGGGTGGCGGCCAGCACGTCGATGCCCTCGGCCAGGTCGGGCGCGTCCTGCGCCGGGCGGCCGCGCGGGGCGTCCAGCAGCGCGTGCAGCATGCCGTACAGGGCGGGGCGGCCGGTGCGCGCGGGCAGCCGGTGGATGTACTCGTCGTGCAGCACCAGCGCGCCGAACCGGTCGCCCATCCGGCTGGCCAGGAACCCGATCGCGCCGATCGCCGCCACCACCAGCTCCCGCTTGTCGGTGTCGGCGGTGCCGAAGTCCATGCTGGCCGACAGGTCGGCCAGCGCCCACGTCTCCAGCTCCCGGTCGGCGATCAGGTCGCGCACGTGCGGCACCGTGGTGCGGGCGGTCACGGCCCAGTCCATCCGCCGCACGTCGTCCTCCCCGGGCACGTAGACGCGGCTGTCGCCCGCCTCGCTGCCCGGCCCCGGCAGCAGCCCCTGGTGGGCGCCGTGCAGCAGCCCGTCCAGCCGCCGGGTGACGGTCAGCTCCAGCCGCCGCAGCGCGTGCTCGGCGCTCTTGCGCGGCTCGGGTACGGCGGGCGTCGCGGTCATCGGTTCTGGTTCCAGACCACCAGCGGCGGCGGCACGGTATGCAGGATCTGCCGGACCACCTGCTCAGGGTCCACGCCGTCGGCCAGCGCGTCGAAGGTCAGCATCAGCCGGTGCGCCATCACGTCCACGGCCACGTCACGGACGTCGTCGGGCAGCAGGTAGTCGCGCCCGCGCAGCAGCGCCAGCGCGCGCCCGGCGGCCACCAGCCCGAGCGTGGCCCGCGGGCTCACGCCGATCTCGATGGTCTCGGCCAGGGCGGGCACGCCGTACTCGGCGGGCGAGCGGGTGGACATCACCAGGCGCACCACGTAGTCGGCGACCAGCTGGTGCACCGAGACCTGCTCGGCCTGCTCCTGCAGCGCCATCAGCACCGTCGGCTCCAGGATGCGCTCGGCCACCGGCGGCGCCACGCTCATCCGGTGCAGGATCTCCAGCTCCTCGTGGGCGCTGGGGTGCGGCACCCGCACCCGGAACAGGAACCGGTCGCGCTGCACCTCCGGCAGCGGGTAGACGCCTTCGGACTCGATCGGGTTCTGCGTGGCCAGCACCACGAACGGCCTGGGCAGCGGATGGGTGACGCCGGCCAGCGTGACCTGCCGCTCGGCCATGACCTCCAGCAGCGCCGACTGCACCTTGGCCGGGGCGCGGTTGATCTCGTCGGCCAGCAGGAAGTTGACGAAGACCGGCCCCAGCTCCACGTCGAACTTCTCGCTGGAGGGGTGGAAGACCCGGGTGCCGACGATGTCGCTGGGCACCAGGTCGGGGGTGAACTGGATGCGCGCGAACGTGCCGCCGACCACCGTCGCGAGGGTCGAGGCGGCCAGCGTCTTGGCCACGCCCGGCACGCCTTCGAGCAGGCAGTGCCCGCGCGCCAGCAACGCCACGACCAGGCGTTCCACCATGTGCTCCTGGCCCACGATGACGCGCCGGACCTCGTCCAGCGTCTGGCGGAGCACGGCCGGGTCGGTTCCGCTGGGCAGCTCTTCAGCGACGGTCATGGGTGCCATTTCACCAAACGCGCCGCGAACGCGCACGGAGGCGCATCAGATCAAGTTGCCGAACCGGCAACGCAATTTGCCCATCTTGCTGTCCGGGTCGCATGCTGCCGGGCAGGAGGTGGTCAACATGACCGGACTGCAGGACAGCTACGACGTGGTGGTGATCGGCGGCGGCGCCGCGGGACTCAGCGGAGCGCTGATGCTGGCCAGATCCCGGCGCTCGGTCGCCGTCATCGACGCCGGCGCGCCGCGCAACGCCCCCGCCGACGGCGTGCACGGCTTTCTCGGCCACGACGGCATCCCGCCCGCGGACCTGCTCGCCCGCGGCCGCGAGGAGGTGCGCCGGTACGGCGGGCACGTCGTCAGCGGCGAGGTGGCCGACGCGGTGGCCGACGGGGAGTCGTTCAAGGTGGTACTGGCAGGGGGCCGGGCCGTGCGCGCCCGGCGGCTGCTGGTGACCACCGGGCTGGAAGACCGGCTGCCGGACGTCCCGGGGCTGCGTGAGCGCTGGGGGCGCGACGTCGTGCACTGCCCCTACTGCCACGGGTGGGAGGTGCGCGAGCGGCGCATCGGGGTGCTGGCCACCGGGCCGGCGTCGGTGCACCAGGCGCTGATGTTCCAGCAGCTGAGCGACGACGTCGTCTACTTCACCCACACCGCGGCGCCGCTGTCCGGGGAGGACGCGGAGAAGCTGGCCGCCCTGGGCGTCTCCGTGGTCGGCGGGCCGGTGCGCGCGCTGGAGATCGGCGGCGACGCCATCACCGGGGTCCGGCTGGAGGACGGTCGCGTGGTCGAGCGGGACGTGGTGGCGGTGGCCTCCCGGATGGTGGCGCGGGCGGGGTTCCTGGGCGGGCTCGGGCTGCGGGCCGTCGAACACCCCTCGGGCGGCGGGGAGCACGTTCCCGCCGACGCGGCCGGCCGTACCGCGGTGGCGGGGGTGTGGGTGGCGGGCAACGTCACCGACCTCATGGCCCAGGTCGGCGCGTCGGCGGCGGCCGGGGCGGCGGCGGGGGCGCAGATCAACGGCGACCTGGTCGCCGAGGACGCGCGCCGGGCGGTGGCCGCACGGCGGGAGGCGGCGTCCGGTTGACGTCTGGCGGGCGAGAGGGGGAGGCCGCGTCCGGTTGACGCCCCGCGGGGAGGGCCGCGTCCGGCTGAGGCTTCGCGGGGGACGGGCGGGGGCTGTGCTTTCATGGGTGGGTGGCCAGTCCGCTGCAGCACGGGGATCCGCCCCACCTGGGGCCGTTCACGGTGCAGGCACGCCTGCACGTGCTGCAGTCCGGGTTCGTCTACCTCGCGCAGGCGCGTGACGGGCGGGCGGTGTCGCTGGCCGTGCTCACCCGCGGTGCGGCGCTGGACGCGGCGGCGCGCGACCGGTTCGTGACCGCCGTGCGGGAGTCGGCCCCCGCCGCCAGGCGCGGCTGGTTCGGGCGGGCCACGGTGCTCGACAGCCCGCCGCAGGTGCTCGCCATGGACGCCGGTCCCGCCCCGTGGGTGGCGGTGCCGTACCAGCCGGGGCGGCCGGGAGCCGAGCGGTTCCTGGAGCCGGTGATGGTCGGCGGCATGCTCATCGGGCAGGCGCACGGGCCCGACTTCGTGCCGTACTGGCTGCGGGACTCCGATCCCGCGCTGCCGGGTGCGCCGGGTGCGCCCAGGCCGCTGACCGAGACCGCGCGCAGGGTGCTGCTGGCGCTGGCCGTCCTCGTGGCCTTGCTGCTGCTCGGGGTGGTGATCGCGCTGGTGCTGCTCATCGGCAGGCAGGACAGCGATCCGCCGCCGCAGCCGCTGCCGCCCACCCTTCAGGTGCCCACCCCGCCGCCGACCCCGGCCACCCCGGAGCCGAGCGAGCCGTCCCCCTCGCCGTCGCCGAGCACGAGCGGCCCCGGCACTCCCGGGCCGTCCCAGGGCGACGACTCCGGGGAAGAGGACCCGATTTAACGGTTTGAACCTGACGTAACGTGAGGTCCTAGCGTCCGGGGCATGGAATTCACCGTTCACGACACCCTGGAGACGATGACCGCGATCGTGCGGGCCCCGATCGCCGCGCGGCGCGACCTGCTGGGCCGGATGCTGGCCCCCATCGGCGCCGCCGTCCCCCATCTCGGCGACCTGGTCGCCATGCACGAGCAGGGCGGCGGGTTCCGCCTCGACGCCGACGACGAGCGCTACCTGCCCGCCCTCGAGCGCCTGCGCGAGCAGGGGCTCATGGAGCACATCGAGACCGAGCTGCGCCGGGCCGCCGGGCACCTGGAGCACCTGAAGCGGCCCGAGCACGTGCAGGTCCTGTTCGTGCTGGGCAATCCGGACGACGACTACCTCATGAACGTCGGCCGCGGCTACTTCGGCATGGGCTCCGCGCCCGGCTGGATCTACCTGCTGGCCTGGCCCACGGAGGAGAACGCGCACAAGATCGCCCACTGCGCCGTGCACGAGCTGCACCACCAGATCCGCTACGCGAACGTGGTCTGGGACCCGGCCACGGTCACGGTCGGCGAGCACATCGTGGCCGAGGGGCTGGCCGAGGCGTTCGTGCGCGAGGTGTCCGGCCCGCAGGCGATGGGGCCGTGGTCGGGCATGGTGACCGGCCGGGCGCTGGAGGACGCCTACGCCACGACCATGGCGGCCATCGATCGGGAGGGCATGCAGAACACCCCGGCCTACGTGCTGGGCGACACGGCGGTGCGCAAGTTCGGCGGCGAGCCGGCCGGCATTCCGGACATGGCCGGGTACGGCGTCGGGCTGCGCCTGGTCGACGCCCACCTCGCGGCCACCGGCATGACAGTCGCGGCCAGCTCCGGCCTGTCGGCGGCGGAGATCCTGCGCCCCAGCCGGTGACCGGCGGCTCATCCGGGGATATCCGGATAAATCCGCAGATGTGTCCGCGGACATCCGGTGACCTGTCCGATGGCCTACCCGGGGGAGACGAAGCCCGACTCGTAGGCGGCGATCACCGCCTGCGTGCGGTCGCGGGCGCCGAGCTTGGTCAGCACGTTGCCGACGTGGGTCTTGACCGTCTCGGCGCTCACGACGAGCTCGGCGGCGATCTCCCCGTTGGACATCCCCCTGGTCATCAGCCGCAGCACGTCGCCCTCCCGCCCGGTCAGCCGGTCGATCCCGGGCACCGCCGTCCTCGGGCGGGTGGCCGCCAGCGTGCGGATCGCCGCGGGGAACAGCAGCGACTCGCCCCCGGCCACGGTCCTGACCGCGCCGGCCAGGTCCTCGGGCCTGGCCCGCTTGAGCAGGAACCCGGCCGCCCCGGCGCGCAGGGCGTCGTAGACGTAGTCGTCGTTCTCGAACGTGGTCACCACCAGCACCTTGGGCGGCGACTCCAGCGCCACGAGCTGCCGGGTGGCCTGGATGCCGTCCACGGCGGGCATGCGCACGTCCATCAGCACCACGTCGGGCCGCTCCCGCCGCACGACCGGGACCACGGCCGCCCCGTCGGCCGCCTCGCCCACCACGCTCAGGTCGGGTTCGGCATCGAGGATGATGCGCAGTCCCGTGCGGATGAGGTCCTCGTCGTCGGCGATCACGATCCTGACTGTCATAGGCTCGACCGTAGCGGCAGCCGTACCGACACCCGCCACCCGCCCTCGGCGGGACCCGCCTCCAGCTCGCCGCGCAGCAGCCGCACGCGCTCGCGCATCCCGGTCACGCCGCGCCCGCCGCTCCTGCCGCGCCGCGCGCCGCCGTCGTTGCTGACCAGCAGGGTGAGGTCGTCCCCGTGTACGGCTGCCGCCAGCCGTACCGGGCCCCGACCGTGTTTGATGGCGTTGGTGAGGGCCTCCTGCACGATGCGGTATGCCTCGCGGGAGACCACGGCGGGCACGCCGCTGAGGTCGCCCACCTCCGCCCGCACCTCGGCGCCCGAGGCGCGCACGAGCGCGTCGAGGTCGGCCAGCGTGGCCTGCGGCGCGGTGCCGGCGCGGTCCTCGCGCAGGACGCCGAGCACGTGGTCGAGGTCGTCCAGCGCCGAGCGGGCCGACTGCTCGATGGCGGCCAGCGCGGTGCGGGCGGTGGCGGGGTCGCGGTCGAGGACGCGGGCGGCCGCGGCCGCCTGGACGGTGACGACGCTGAGCGCGTGGCCGACGGAGTCGTGCAGCTCGCGGGCCAGGCGGTTGCGCTCGGCCAGGGCGCGGGCGCGGTCCTCGGCGGCGGCCAGCCGCTCTGAGGGGGTGGGGCCGAGCAGGACCGGGGCGAGCCCGGCCAGCAGCGCCCCGGCCCCGGCGGCCGCCGCGACCAGCGCCGCGAGCAGGCCGAGGCCCATCAGCGTCCACAGCAAGCCCTCCCAGCCGGGCCCGATGTCGTACGCGAGCCAGGTGGAGCCGCGCCAGGCCAGCGGCAGGGTCCACAGGGTGAACGGCACCCCGGCCAGCGTGCAGCCGCTGACCAGCCCTCCGACGCCCAGGTGGAGCGTGAACCAGGTGGCGGTGCGCCGCCGTTCCTGCCAGCTGCGGCGGGCCTGGCGGGGCGGGGTGTCGACCTGGACGCCGAGCAGCCCCTGCGCGGCGTTGACCTCCAGCCCGCGCACCGGCAGGAAGAGCCCGGTGAGCGCCACGACGGGCAGCACGGCCGCGAAGACGCCCAGCTGCACCGGGAGCAGCACGTCGGACAGCCGCCCGTTGCCGCCGAGCACGCCGGACAGCAGGGCGCCGACCATCATGTACGGCATCAGCATGGCGCCGCCGAGGATCAGGCAGGCCCAGCGCCGGGCGAGGTTCTTTGCCACACCGGAGATTGTATGTCGATGGAATTCGCGCACGGCATAATGCGCCTTTGGCGAAATATTCCTTGAGCGAAAAGAAACGGGAAATCGGGTGGACCGGGTCTACCGTCGGAAGAAATTCCTCTTCGACGGAAAGGCAGCTCATGACGGAGACGAAGCAGTGGCCCGAGCAGTTGAGCCAGCGGTTGCTGAACGAACGCATCCTCGTGCTGGGCCAGGAAGTCGATGACGACATTTGCAACCGGCTCTGCGGCGAGCTGCTTTTGCTGGCGGCCGAGGACCCGAAACGCGATGTGACGCTTTACATCAATTCACCGGGCGGTTCGGTGAGCGCCGGGATGGCGCTGTACGACATGATGCAGTTCGTTCCGTGCGACGTCGCGACGGTCGCCATGGGCTTCGCCGCCTCCATGGGCCAGCTGCTGCTGTGCGGCGGGGCGCCCGGCAAGCGGTACGCGCTGCCCAACGCCCGCATCGTGATGCACCAGCCGCTGGGCGGCATCGGCGGCTCGGCCGCCGACATCGCCATCCAGGCCGAGAACCTCCTCTACACCAAGAAGCGCCTGGCCGAGATCATCGCCCACCACACCGGGCAGCCGCTGGATCGCATCCGGGAGGACTCCGACCGGGACCGCTGGTTCACGGCGCAGGAGGCGCTGGAGTACGGCTTCATCGACCACATCGCGGACGGGGTGAACTAGGCCATGAGCGGACGATACGTGCTGCCCTCCTTCGTGGAGCGCACCTCCTACGGCGTCAAGGAGATGACGCCCTACAACAAGCTGTTCGAGGACCGCATCATCTTCCTCGGCACCCCGATCGACGACACCAGCGCCAACGACATCATGGCGCAGCTGCTCACCCTGGAATCCATCGACACCGACCAGGACATCCAGCTGTACATCAACTCGCCCGGCGGCGAGTTCACCGCCATGACCGCCATCTACGACACGATGCAGTTCGTCCGCCCGGACGTGCGCACGGTCTGCATCGGGGAGGCGTCCTCGGCGGCCGCCGTCCTGCTGTCCGCCGGTGCTCCGGGCAAGCGGGCCGCGCTGCCGCACGCACGGGTCCTGCTGCACCAGCCCGCCACCGAAGGCGGGCGCGGGCAGTCCAGCGACCTGGAGATCCACGCCAGGGAGATCCTGCGGATGCGGGACCAGCAGGAGCAGATCCTCGCCCGGCACACCGGGCGCGGGGAGCTCGACATCCGGCGCGACATCGAACGCGACCGCATCTTCACCGCCGAGCAGGCGCGGTCGTACGGGCTGATCGACGACATCTTCGCCAGCCGCAAACGCACCCTGGCCAAGCGCTGAGTCTTGGGTCAGGGCGGCCCTCGGCTCAGGGGGCCGCCCTGACCAGGCCGTGGTCGAAGGCGAAGACCGCCGCGTGCACCCGGTCCCGCAGGCCCAGCTTGTCCAGGACGCGTTTGACGTGCGTCTTCGTCGTGGTCTCGCCGATGTGCAGGCGCAGGGAGATCTCCGCGTTCGACAGGCCGCGGCCCAGCAGCAGGAGGACCTCGTGCTCGCGGGCGGTCAGCCGGCCCAGGGCACGCCGCACCTGCTCCGAGTGCGGCGCGGGCGCGGCCCTGGCGAACTCCGCCAGCAGCCGCTTGGTCACCGACGGGCCGAGGATCGCCTCACCGCCGGCGAGGGTCCTGATCCCGGCCAGCAGCTGCTCGGGGGGCGTCCGTTTGAGCAGGAAGCCCGCCGCTCCGGCCCGGATCGCGGCGAAGACGTACTCGTCCAGCTCGAACGTGGTCAGCACCAGCACCGCCGCGGGCGAGCCGGAGGCCACGATCGCCCGGGTCGCCTCGACGCCGTCCACGCCGGGCATGCGCACGTCCATGAGCACCACATCAGGGGCGGCGGCCCCGGCCAGCCGCACCGCCTCGGCACCGTCGGCCGCCTCGCCCACGACCGTCAGATCGGGCTGCGTCTCCAGCATCATGCGCAGGCCCGCGCGCATCAGGTCCTCGTCATCGGCCAGCAGCACCCGGATCACGGCACGAGGTCCTTTCTCATCGCTCACGGCACCGGGATCCTGGCCGTCACCCGCCACCCTGCCGCGGCCGGTCCCGCCTCCAGGGTTCCGCCCGCCTTCTCCACCCGGGCCCGCATGCCCCGCAACCCGCGCCCGCCACCGGCCAGGCCGGCCCCTTCGCCGCCTCCGTCGTCGGCGACCGTCAGCGTCACCACCCCCTCATCCCGCCGCACCTCCACCCGGGCCAGGGAAGCCCCGGCATGCCGGATGACGTTCGTCAGCGACTCCTGCGCCACCCGCCGCAACGTCTCCGCCTGGCCTGGCCCGAGGTCGTCCACACCCGGGCCGAGCCGCAACTCCACCCGCACCGGCAGCCCGCGCACCAGCTCACGCAGCCCGTCCGGCAGGCTCCGCCGATCCGACAGCAGGCCGATGACCCGGTCGAGATCGGCCATGGCATCCCGGCCCGCCTGCTCGATCCGCTCCAGCGCCGTGCGCACCTGCGGCGGCCCGTCCGGCAGCGACAGCCGCGCCGCGCCCGCATGCGTCACCATCAGCGTGACCGCGTGCCCCACCGCGTCGTGCAGTTCCTGGGCCAGCAGGGCTCGCTCGTCGGCGCGGATCCGGCCGGCCCGTTCCTCGGCCGCCTCCTGCCGCAGCCGTTCCTCGCGCGTCCTCCTGGTACGGCTGGCCGTACCCGAGATCCAGGCGCCCGCATGGACGGCGGCCACCAGCTCCACCTGCGGATGACCGGCCAGCGCCACCAGCACGCCCAGCACCGGCACGGCGGCCAGCTCCGCCGTCACCTGCGGCCGCCGCCCCTGCGCGATCATGGTCAGCGGCAGCGCGCTGGCCAGCGACAGGTTCGTCACCGGCGCACCCGCCAGCACCACGGCCACGGTCGCCGCCGCACCCGCCCACAACGCGGTCACCGGCGCCAGCCTGCGCAGCCCGATCGCGCAGAACCACACCACCACGGCCACCCGGCTCGCGATCGGCCCCTCGGTCAGCGACGCGACATACTCCGTCGAGCCCACGGCGATCCCCGCCGAGGCCCACGCCACCGCCAGGTCCAGCGCGACCCACCACGGGCCGCGGTCGATCGCCCGATCGGGCCGCCACCGTCTCACGACCACCCAGTAGACACTCCCGCGCGGCGCCGCGTCGTCATCCTGGAGGATGACGGGCTCCGCCCGCCAGGACGTTTCGCCTGGTACGGCGGTGCCGCGACGGTTGCCCCATGACCAGACAGACGGATGAGCAGGCGAAGACGCTGGGCGCTGACCCGGGAACGGCGGAGAGGACACGTGGCCACGCCTCCTCACCTGCGGGTGGAGAGACGCGGGACCACGGCAACCCGGGCGAAGGGACGCGAGACCAAGGGAACCCGGACGGAGGGGTGCGTGGTCATGAGGCCGCGCGGCCGGGTGAGGGAGTGCGTGGGCATGAGGTCGCGTGCGCGGGTGAAGGGGCGCCGGGCCGTACGGGGGCTCGCGACGGTGCGGGAAGGGCGGATCGCGGCGGGAAGGGGCCGGGGCGGTGGGGAAGGTGGGCTGGGGCCTGGGTGCTGACGTTGGCCGGTGCCGTGGCGGGGCCGCCGGCGGCGGGGGCGGCGTTCCTGGGGGCGGCGGCCGTTGTGCCGAGCCTGGCCGTGATGGTGGTCGCGGGGCTGGCGGCGCTCGGGGCGGGGTGCCTGCTGCCGGCGTGGGGTGCGGCCAGGCTGGTCCGGCGCCGGTTGCCGCTGGTGGTGGCGGGAGGCGTGGTGGTGGTGTGCGTGGCCGCTTCGGCGGTCGTGTTCGTTCCCGGGCAGGCGAGCGTGCCGAGGGCGGAGCGGGCCTATTGGGATCTGGGCACCGGGTCCCGGGTCGCCTATCGGGTGACCCGGGCCGAGGGGGCGGCGCGGCCGGTGCCGGTGATCCGGCTGCACGGGGGGCCGGGGACGCCGGGGGAGGGGGAGGACGCGCTGGACCGGGCGCTGAGCGGGGCCGGGTTCGACGTCTACGCCTATGACCAGCTCGGCTCCGGTGACTCCCCGCGGCCGGACGACGTGTCCGGGTACACCGTGGAGCGGCAGGTGGCCGACCTGGAGGCGGTACGGCGGCGGCTCGGCGCCGAGCGGGTGATCCTGGTGGGCGCCTCCTGGGGGGCGACTCTGGCCGCCGAGTATCTGGCGCGTCACCCCGGCCACGTCGCGAAGGTCGTCTTCGTCTCGCCCGGGGCCCTGTGGACCCCCGAGTGGAGCGACGAAGAGGCCGGCCAGCTCTGGGACCGGCTCACCCCCGGCCAGGCCGCCCGGGTCGGCGCGCTGGGGGAGAACGCGCGCTTCGCCGTGTGGGAGACCCTGATGGCCATCGACCCGCGCGCCGCGCACGCCCTGGTGCCCGACGCCGAGGTGGACCACCTGTTCGGCGAACTGCTGCGGATCGCGGGCGGCGCGGCCAGTTGCCGCCCGGGCGGCGCCGAACTGCCGGCGAAGGTCCCCGGCTTCTACGCCAACCAGCTCATCACCGCCGACCAGCAGTCCCGGCCCGACCCGCGGCCCGCGCTGCGCAGAGCGGGGGTGCCCGCGCTGGTGCTGCGCGCGGAGTGCGACTACAAGCGCTGGCCGGTCACCCGCGAGTACCGCGACACGATCCCCGGGGCGCGCCTGGTCTACGTCAAGGGCGCCGGCCACGCCATCGGCCTGGACCGGCCCGCCGAGTTCGCCGCCACCGTCACCGCCTTCCTCACGGGCGCGCCCCTCCCGCTGCCGCCCTACACCGGCGTGGAGGACCCGGCGGCCCGGTAGCCGGAGCCCAGGACGGCGGTCGCCTGCCGGGGCCGAGCCCGCACTGCCCGGCCAGGTAGACGAGCGGCCCGGCGGTGACGCACTGCGAGTAGCCGTAGGCGGATAGTAACTAGTGGCAGGCGACGCGGGCGAGCGGGCGCTCGGTCCGGCAGCGCTCGCGTTCGGTACGGCCGAGCCGTTCGGCGTAGAGCGGGCACCGGGGGATGGAAGCCGCACCCCCGGGCGGGCTCAGCGCGCCGGGCGGGTCGCCGGGCAGCAGGACCCGCGGCCGGGACCGGTCCTTCACCGGGTCGGGCATGGGCATCGCCGAGACGAGCGCCCGGGTGTAGGGGTGGGCCGGCGTGCCCGGCACGTCCTCGGTCGGCCCGCGCTCGACCACCCGGCCGAGGTACATGCAGGAAGTCGTACAGCTCCGGCAGGTCGCGGGCGCACACCGAGGCCACCAGGTTCACCGGGCCCGTCGTGGCCGCCGCGAACCGCACGTTCGGCTGGGTCGCCAGGGCCCGGCCGACCCGGTCGAGGGCGGCCGGCCGTACTGGAGACCGACACGTCCGTCAGATGGTCGATGCCGGGCAGCTCCTTGAACAGGAACGCGGTGCGGCTCTCCCTGGACCCGGCGAACGTCACGAAGCAGATGTCCAGCCCGCCGACCAGCAGATCCACCCACAACGTGTCGTTGCGCCGCGCCAGGTTCCCCAGCACCGACGGCACCGCGCCCGCGGCGCAGCGCGCGCGGACGATGAGCGGGGTGGCGTAACCGGCGAAGTACGGGCTGGCCACCCCCACGATCCGCAGGACCCCGGCGCGGTCAGGCGATGGACGCGGCGCCCAGGACGTCGGCCGGCCTGCCCCAGGTCACCCGGGCGTCCACCTGCAGGGCGGAGACGATGGCGCGGTCGAGGTCGTCCAGGGTGAGCCGGTCCATCACCACAATTTACGGGCTGCCCCGGCAGGGCATAAGGGGCCCGCCGAACCTCCGGGAACCGGGGTTTATACCCTCTTGGTGGTTCGTTGGCCATGACGGGGGAGTGGCGTGTCGCTGGAGCAGATCGTCGTGTTGCTGGTGGCCGCCGCCGGTGCCGGGTGGGTGGACGCCGTCGTGGGCGGCGGCGGGCTGCTGCAACTGCCCGCGCTCATGGTGGCCGGGATCCCGCCGGTGCAGGCCATGGCGACCAACAAGCTGTCGTCCGTCTTCGGGACCACCACCGCGGCCATCACCTACGTGCGCTCCACCAAGCTGGACCGGCGGGTGGCGATCCCGGCGGGTGCGCTGGCGGTGGTGAGCTCCGGGCTCGGCGCCCTGGCCGCCGCGGCGATCAGCGCGGACGTGCTGCGGCCCGTCGTCATGGCGGTGCTGCTCGGGGTGGCGGCCTTCGTGACGCTGCGGCCCGCGATGGGACAGGTGCCGCGGCCGCACCTGCGGACCGGCGCCCGGGTGATCACGGCCGTCGCGGTCGCCGGCGTCGGGATCGCCTTCTACGACGGGATCATGGGGCCGGGGACCGGGACGTTCCTGATCATCGCCTTCACCGCCATCCTCGGCCTCGACTTCGTCAACGCCTCCGCCACCGCGAAGATCATCAACATCGGGACGAACGTGGGCGCGCTCCTGGTCTTCGGGCTCCAGGGGCACGTGCTGTGGGCGCTCGGGCTCGGCATGGCCGTCTGCAACGTCGCGGGCGCCCGCCTCGGCGCCCGCATGGCGCTCAAGCGGGGCGCCGGGTTCGTCCGCATCGTCCTGCTGCTCGTCGTGGCCGCCATGGTGACCCGCCTGGCCTGGCAGCAGTTCGGCTGACGGCCGGGCGCAGGCTGGGCACAGGACGGGCTCAGGCCCGGGTCAGGCGCCTGGCCAGGGTGGCGACCCAGATCGTGGCCAGCGCCGCGTAGGCGCACAGCAGGCCCGGCGTCTGGCCGGCCGGCAACGCCGCCGACACCGCCGCGGCCAGGGCCAGCAGGGCCGCCCAGCCGTACAGCACGGCGCGACCGGCGCGGGCGGAGGTGTGGGCGGCCTCCTGGACCGGTGTGACCAGGGCCATGACGGCCACGCCGGCCGTCCCCAGGGGCTCGTGGCCCAGGGCGATGCCCGCCACGAGCGCCGCGAGGCCGAGGCCGCACAGGGACCAGCACAGCACGGCCACGCGCGCCTCGCTGCCCGCCAGCAGCAGGCGCGTGCGGGCGCCCAGGTGCAGGCGGAGCGTCGCCCACGCCTCGGCCAGCCAGGCCGCCCAGTGCGCGACGGCGATGACGACGAACACCACGATCAGCGGGGGTACGGCCGGCAGCAGCAGCACCAGCCGCCAGCCACCCCGGTACCGGCCGCGGAAGCGGTCCAGCGCCCGGTAGAGCGGGTTGCGGCGCTTCAACGCCACGACCAGGAGGTCGCGCGCGTCGTCGAAACCGGGCGCCAGGCGCAGGACCTCGCGGAAGGCGCCGGCGGCGCGCGCCGGATCGCCGTGGGCCAGCTCGGCCCGGCCGAGCGCCAGGTGGGCGTTCGGGCTCTCGGGGTCCAGGCGCAAGGCGTCACGGGCGGCGCCCAGCGCCTCCGCGCCGCGGCCGAGCTGGGTCAGCGCCATGGCCAGCAGGGCAGCGGGGTCGGGGTCCTCGGGGTCCAGGGCCAGGGCGCGCCGGGCGGCGTCCGCGGCGTCGGCGGGCCGGCCGCTGCTCAGCAGGATGCGGGCCCGCAGCTCCCACAGGGGCGCCCAGTCCGGGTTCAGCGCCAGGGCGGCGTCGGCCGCGGGCAGCGCCGGACCGGCCTGCCCGGCGGCGAGGTGCACCTGCGCGGCGACGTAGTGGCCGAACCAGTGGTCCGGCGCCAGCCGGATCGCCTCGGCCGCGCTCGCGGCCGCCTCGGCGTACCGCCGCTGGGCACGCAGGGCCAGGGCCAGGTACGCGTGGGCGACCGGGTGCTCCGGCTCCTCGGCCAGCACGCCGTACAGCTCGCGGGCGGCCTCGGCGCCACGCCCCAGATCCAGCAGCGCGCGGGCCCGCTGAAGGCCCGTCTCGGTGCTCACCACGTGCCGCCCCTGTCACGGCCATCCCAGGCTCTCACCGTTTGCGGTCGATCCAGGGCATGAGCTCGTCCCACGCCCCGGACTCGTTGGCGTGCATGACGTAGTTGCGCGCGGTCGCCAGCCACTCGCGGACCGAGCTGGGCGCCGCCGTCCCGGCCGCGGCCAGCAGGTCGCCGGTGGTCAGCGGCACCGGCCGCCCGGCGGCCACGGACTCGCGCAGCTTGGCCTCCACGGCCCGGTCCACCAGGCCCTTCAGGTCGGCGCCCACGAGGTCCTCGGTGGCCCGGGCGATGGCGTCGAAGTCCATCTCGGCCAGCGGCTTGTCGCGGGTCAGGATGCGCAGGATCGCGGCGCGGGCGGCGGTGTCGGGCGGCGGCACGAAGACGAGCTGGTCGAAGCGGCCGGGGCGGCGGAAGGCCACGTCGATGTACCAGGGCGCGTTGGTGGCGGCCAGCACCAGGACGCCCTCGTTGGCCCGGTCGTCGACGCCGTCCAGCTCGGCGAGGAACTGGTTGACCAGTTGCCGGGTGTGCGCCTGCCGCATGTCGGAGCGGCGGGCGGCCAGGGCGTCGACCTCGTCGAAGAACAACACGCAGGGCCGGTTGCGGCGGGCGATCTCGAAGACGCCGCGCAGGTTGCGCTCGCTCTGGCCGACGTACATGTCGAGGATGTCGGCCAGCCCGACGTTGACGAAGGACGCGCCCAGTTCACCGGCGGCGGCCCTGGCCAGGTGGGTCTTGCCCGCGCCCGGCGGCCCGTACAGCAGGACGCCGCCGCCGGCCCGCTTGCCGAAGGCGGCGAACAGCTCCGGCTGCTGGACGGGCAGCAGCAGTTTGACCCGCAGCGCCTCCTTGACCGCCTCCATCCCGGCCACGTCGGCGAAGGTGAAGCGCGAGCGCTCCACCTCGGCGCCGCCGTCCGTGCCGGCGCTCTGCTGGTACGGCGCGGCCGGAACCCCGGCCGGCCGGGGAGCCGTGACCGGCTGCCCGGAGGAGCCCGGAGCCGCGACCGGCTGCGCGGGCGGCCCAGCGGCGGGTGCCGGGCGGGCTCCCGACGACAGGCGGGCGGCCAGGTCGGGGTCGGCGGCGGACGGGTCCCGCAGGATCGCCTCGTGGTAGCGGTACCCCGCCTGCGCCACGTCCCCCTCACCCAGGAACGCCCGCGCGGCCACCACGCCCATCCGCGCCGGGTACCCGGGCTGGGCCAGGAACGGCTCCAGCACCGACAGGGCCACGCCGTACGCACCCTGACGGGCGAAGGACTCGGCCAGTCCGGTGCTGATGCCCGGGTCGCGCGGGGCCAGTACGAGGGCGGCGCGGTACTCGGCCTCCGCCTCGGCCAGGTAGCCCCTGGCCAGGAGGGTGTCGGCGAGGTGGCGCCGGAGGGGCAGGTTGTCGGGGGACAGGCGTGCCGCCTCGCGCAGCGCCTGAAGGCCGCCGTCGTCGACCACGGGGCAGTCATCCCTTTCTGGGTGGATTACGGGACAAGGGTGTCAAGATATCGTGCTGACATGCGCGCCAGCCGCCTGTTGTCCCTGCTCCTGCTGCTCCAGACCCGGGGCAGGATGACCGCGGGCGAACTGGCCGGGGAGCTGGAGGTGTCGGTCAGGACCGTCTACCGCGACGTCGAGGCGCTGTCGGCGGCGGGCGTGCCGGTGTACGCCGATCGCGGGCCGGCGGGCGGCTACCAGTTGCTGGACGGCTTCCGGACCCGGCTCAACGGGCTGACCGCCGCGGAGGCATCGTCGTTGTTCCTGGCCGCGCTGCCCGGGCCGGCGGCGGAGCTGGGGTTGTCGGAGGTGGTGGCCAACGCCGAGCTCAAGCTGCTGGCCGCGCTGCCGCCCGAGCGGCGTTCCCACGCCACGCGCCTGCGCGAGCGGTTCCTGCTGGACGTGCCGGGCTGGTACCGGGGGTCCGACGACGTGCCGTTCCTGGGTGAGGTGTCGGAGGCGGTCTGGGAGCGGCGCGTGCTCGGGATGACCTACCGCCGGTGGGGGCGGCAGGTTGTGGAGCGGGTCCTGCACCCGTACGGGCTGGTGCTGAAGGGCGGCTCCTGGTACATGGTGGCGGCCCCGGCCGAGGGCGGGAACCCGCGCACCTACCGGGTCGCGCGCATCCTGAGCGCCGAGACACGGGAGGACGTCTTCGAGCGGCCGGAGGGCTTCGAGCTGGCGGCGTTCTGGCAGGCGTACGCCAAGGAGTTCCGCGAGCGCATGTACACGGCGCAGGCGGAGATCAGGATCGCCCCCGGCACGGAGGGCCTGCTGGCCTACACCCTGGGCGAGGACGTGGTGACCGCGGCGCTGGCCGAGGCGGGCGAGCCGGGCCCCGAGGGCCGGCGGACCCTGGTCGTGCCGATCGAGTCGATCACCCACGCCCGCTGGCTGCTGCTGCGGATGGGGGCGTCGGTGGAGGTCGTCGGCCCTCCCGAGCTGCGGGAACTGATGGCGGAGGCGGTCGCGGAGCTGGCGAAATTGTACGGCTGAGCAACAGGATCCGTGGAAGTATGTCCGGCATGTATCTGCTTGTTGCCTTCGTTGGGGCCTGTCTCCTGGTGGCCATGGTGCCCGGGGTCAGCGCGGCGGTCATCCTCCGACAGACGCTGCGGGCCGGCCGCGGCTCCGGCATGGCCGCCACGTTCGGCAACGAGACCGGCATCTTCCTGTGGGCCCTGGCCGCCGCCTTCGGCCTGTCGGCCCTGCTGCTGGCCTCCCAGCTCGCCTACGACGTGATGCGCGTGGCCGGCGCCGTCTTCCTGGTCTACATGGGCGCCCAGTCGCTGTGGCAGGCCCGCAAACGCCGCCGGGCCCCGGACGCCGCCGAGCCGGAGACGGCCGAGCCCGTCACCGGCTGGCGCCGGTCCTACCTCGCCGGCCTGGGCACCTGCCTGGCCAACCCGAAGGCCGCCGTCTTCGCGATGTCGTTCCTGCCGCAGTTCGTGCCGCCGGGCCAGAACGTCCCCCTCACGCTCGTGCTCCTCGCCGTCATCTGGGTGCTCGTGGACACCCTCTGGTTCGCCCTGGTCGTCTGGACGATCGCGCGCACCAAGGAGCTGCTCAACCGCCCGTCCGTGCGCCGCCGCCTGGAGCAGGTCTCCGGCGTGGTCCTCATCGGCCTCGGCGTGCGCCTCGCGGTGGAGTCGCGATGACGATCTGGTACGGCGAAGCCGGATCCGGTGACCCGGTCGTCCTGCTGCACGCCGGGGTCGCCGACTCCCGGATGTGGCGGCCGCAGGCCGAGGCCCTGGCCGGGCACTTCCGGGTGATCACGGTGGACTTCCGTGGCTTCGGCCGCAGCCCCTACGAGGCGGCCGGGCCGTACAGCGACAGCGGAGACGTCGCCGCGGTCCTGGACCGGCTGGGGCTGAGCGAGGCGAGGCTGGTCGGCGCCTCCTACGGCGCCCGGGTGGCCCTGGAACTGGCCGCGCAGGGGTACGCCGGGAAGCTGGTGCTGCTCAACGCCGGCTCCGACCTGCCGCGCAGCGAGGACCTGAAGGCGTTCATCGCCGAGGAGAACCGGCTGCTCGAGCTCGGTGAGGTGCAGGCCGCCGCCGAGCTGAACGCCGACGTCTGGCTCGGCCCCGAGGCCACCGCGCAGACCCGCGCCCGGGTCGTGGAGATGCAGGCGCGCGCGTTCGAGCTGCAGCTCGGCCACGACCTGGAGCAGGAAGAGGTGGCGGTGGACCCGGCCGCCGTCGATGTGCCCGCCCTGGTCGTCACCGGCGCCCACGACCTGCTGCACTTCCGGCAGAGCGGCCCCCACCTGGCCGGCCGGCTGCCGCAGGGCCGCCTCGTCGAGCTCGGCTGGGCCGGTCATCTTCCCTCGATGGAGCGTCCGGAGGAGATCACCCGGCTGCTGCTGGACTACCTTTAGTGCATGACGAACGACCTGGCCAACCTGATGCGGCAGGCGCAGGACGAGGACCCGCTGCGGGCCCTGCAGGCCACCACCGCGCTCCGCCGGGAGATTGAGCGCATGGAGGCGGTGCAGGTCCGCAGGGCCCGCGTGGCGGGCCTGGCCTGGGCGACGATCGCCGACGCCATCGGGGTGAGCAAGCAGGCCGTCCACAAGAAGTACGGCAGACGCTAGACGTTGTCCCAGATCGTGCCGTCGCCCAGCTCGATGGGGACGCCGACCAGCGAGCCGTACTCGGTCCACGAGCCGTCGTAGTTGCGCACGTCGGGGTGGCCCAGCAGCTCGTGCAGGACGAACCAGGTGTGCGCGGAGCGCTCGCCGATCCGGCAGTAGGCGATCACCGGGCCCCGCGGCTCGCCGTACAGCTCACGCAGCTCGGTCCTGGACTTGAACGTGCCGTCCGCGTTGCACGCCTGCGACCAGGGGATGTTCCGCGCCGTGGGGATGTGGCCGGGACGCTGGGCGCTCTCCTGCGGCAGGTGGGCCGGCGCCAGGAGCCGCCCGGCGTACTCGTCGGGTGAGCGCACGTCGATGAGGCGGACCGTGCCGATGGCGGCCAGCACCTCGTCGCGCAGCGCGCGGATGCCGGCGCGCTGCGGATCCGCCTTGTAGACGGTGGCGGCCCGGTCCGGCGCCTCGGTGACCAGCGGCAGGCCGTCCAGCTCCCACTTCTTGCGGCCGCCGTCCAGCAGGCGCACGTCCGGGTGACCGTACAGGGTGAAGTACCAGTAGGCGTAGGCGGCGAACCAGTTGTTGTTGCCGCCGTACAGGACGACCGTGTGCTCGCGGCCGATGCCGACGCGGGCCATCAGCCGTTCGAAGCCCGCCTGGTCCACGAACTGCCGCCGGACCGGGTCCTGAAGGTCCTTCGTCCAGTCCAGCTTCACCGCGCCCTCGATATGGCCGCGGTCGTAGGCCGTGGTGTCCTCGTCCACCTCGACGAAGACGACCTCCGGGTCGTCCAGGTGCCGCCGGGCCCAGGTGACGTCGGCCAAAGACTTCTCGTAGCTCATGGCCGTACCCTCGCCGACGCCGATATACGTCTCATAAGCAAGCGGTCACCACGGGCCGGGCACAGGCCACCTCCTCCAGGAACGGCGTGAACGGGAAGTCGGTGCCGAGCACGAGCCGGTCCCGGCCGAAGGTCTCGGCGGCGGCTCGCAGCGCGGGCGGGTGGGCGAAGCAGGCGGTGTCGTAGTACAGCAGCCGCAGCGCCTCGGCGAGCGGTTCGCCCGACTGGTGGTCGATGCGCCTGGCCAGCATCGGCAGCGCGCCGCCGAGGTGGGGGACGAGGATGCGCAGGCGGGGGAAGCGCTGCGGGACGCCTTCGCGCACCAGGGTGAGGGCGGCGACGGAGTCCTCGACCGGGGCGCCCAGCATCCAGCGCAGGGCGCCGCCGCCGACGTTCAGGCGGCCCGACGGGTGCACGAGCAGCAGCGCGCCGCGCCGGTCGAGCTCCTCGTACAGCGGGCCGAGCGTGCCGAGCCGGTCGGCGTTGACCGCCACCCCGGCCGCGCCCAGCTCGTCGAAGGCCCGGCGCAATTCCTCCAGCGCCGCGTCCGCGTGCGGCAGCGGCAGCGCGGCCAGGGCGCCCAGCCGTCCGCCCGACTGCTGGACGGCCGCCGCGTACAGGTCGTTGGCGTGCCGCGCCGCGCTGACGGCGTGGGCGGCGTCGGCGAAGTCCGGGCCCTGGGGCACCACCGAGATGAGCTGCCGGTCCACGCCGGCCCGTTCCATCAGCGCGAACCGCTCGCCCATCGAGGCGATCGCGTGCCGCTGGACCGAGGTGTCGGCGCGGCCGTACCTCTCGAGGCGGTCGAGGTAGTCGTGCGTCCACAGGTGGGCGTGGTGGTCGACGAGCATCAGAGGAGCATCAGTCGTGGGACGGGAACTCGGCCAGCACGTGCGCGCGGGCGGCCTCCACCAGCCGGTTGGCCCGGCCCTCCTCGACGCCGACGAGCCGGCCGTCGCGCTTGCGGACCTCACCGGCGACCAGGACGGTGTCGATGTCCCGCGTGCTCGCCTGCATGAGCACCTGCGCGGCGGGGTCGCCGAGCGGGGTGCCGAACGCGCCGGGGTCGATGACGATCACGTCGGCCTGCTTGCCCGGGGTGAGGCTGCCGATCCGGCCGGCCAGGCCGAGCGCCTCGGCGCCGCTCATGGTGCCGTTCCTGAGCACGTCGCGGGCGGTCAGCGTCGGGATGCCGGGGCGGCGCCGTCCGGTCCTGCCCTCGGCGCGCTCGGCCTGGGAGTCCAGGTAGCAGGTCAGCTGGTAGCCCAGGCGCATCTGGCCCAGCAGGTCGGCGTTGGTGTAAGTGGCCACGTCGCAGCCCCAGCCGGTGCGCAGGCCCAGCGCGGCGGCCCGGCGCTGCACGGTGAACGGGGAGCCGAGGCCGACCTCGACCGACGGGGTGACCGACAGGCTCGCGTCGGCGTCGGCCAGCATGCGGATCTCGTCGTCGGTGAACACGTTGCCGTGCACCGGCAGCAGGTCGGGGCCGAGCAGCCCGGCCTCGTGCATCTCGGTGATCTGGCCGGGGAAGTTGGAGTGGATGGTCATGCGCAGCCCGCGTTCCCTGGCGAAGGCCACCTCCTTGGCGCTCTTGGCGATGTCGATGGTCTCCAGGTCGCTGAGCGCCAGCATGAGCGTGACCCGGTCGTGGGTGATCGCCTCGTGCGCGCGCACGGCGTCGGCCAGGCGCTGGTCGTGGGTGGTGAAGTGGCCCAGAGGCTTCTCCCGGATGCTGTAGCCGTGCACGCCGCGCACGCCGGAGTCGATCAGGGCCTGCACGGCGGCATCGGAGTGCTCGGGGGTGACGATGGCGTGGCAGAAGTCCAGCGCCGTGGTCACCCCGTTGGCCAGCAGCTCCAGCCCGCCCGCGTACCCGCCGGCGTAGATGTCCTCCGGCCGGTAGCGGGAGCGGTAGGGCAGGACCTTCTCGAAGTACTCGCCCTTCCACAGCTCACCGGCCAGCCCGCGCATCACCGTCTGCCACAGGTGGATGTGGGTGTCCACGAAGCCCGGCATCACGATCTTGCCGGTCGCGTCGATCACCTGGTCGGCCCCGGCGGCCACGGTCTCGCCGACGGAGGTGATCACCGCGTCGTCGATGAGCAGGTCGCCGCCGGGCACGTCGCCGATGGCCGGATCCATGGTCAGCAGGTGGCCGCCGCGGATGAGGGTCTTCACGCGTTCTCCTTGGGTTCGAGGTGGCACAGGACGCCGTCGCGCAGCGGCGGGTCCTCCGCCTGGCAGGCGTCGATCGCGAGCGGGCAGCGCGGGTGGAAGGCGCAGCCGGACGGCGGGCTGAGCGGGCTGGCCGGTTCGCCCAGCGGCCGGGCCCGCCCGAGCCGCCGCTCGCGCTGCGCCTTGGGGTCGGGGACCGGCACCGCGTCCAGCAGCATGCGGGTGTAGGGGTGCCGCGGCTCGCGGTAGACCTGCTCGGCGGGCCCGGTCTCGACCAGCCGCCCCAGGTACATCACCCCGACCCGGTGGCTGATCTGCCGCACCACGGCCAGGTCGTGCGAGATGAACAGCAGGCTGAGCCCGAGCTCCTTCTGCAGCCCGGTCAGCAGGTCGACGATCTGGGCCTGGGTGGAGACGTCCAGCGCGCTGACCGCCTCGTCGCAGATCACCAGCCGGGGGCCGACGCTGAGCGCGCGGGCGATCGCCACCCGCTGCCGCTGCCCGCCGGACAGCTCGTAGGGGTAGCGGCCGGCCAGCTTCTGCGCCAGGCCGACCTGGTCGAGCAGCTCGGCGACGTTCGCGTCGCCGCCGCCGGCGCGCACCGCCTGCTCCAGCGTCTGCGAGACGAGCATGCGCGGGTTGAGCGAGGCCAGCGGATCCTGGAACACCACCTGGACGGCCCGGCGGTACCACTGCGGCGTCCTGCGCCCGAAGGCGGCCACGTCGTGCCCGTCGAAGGTGATGCGCCCGGCCGAGGGCCGCACCAGCCGCAGCAACGCCCGCCCGGTGGTGCTCTTGCCGCAGCCCGACTCGCCCACCAGCCCGAACGTCTCCCCGGGCGCGACGGTGAAGCTGACCCCGCGCACCGCGTCGAAACGCCGCCGCCCCGAGGCGTAGGTGACGCGCAGCCCCTCAACGCTCAGCATGGGCTCACTCCCGTCGGCGTGGCGGCGATCAGCGCCTTGGTGTAGTCGTGCGCGGGCGCGTTGAACAGCGGATCGACCGGCGCCGTCTCCACGATCCGGCCCTCGCGCATCACCGCCACCCGGTCGCAGGCGTCGGCGACCACGGCCAGGTCGTGGGTGATCAGGATGATCGTCATGCCGAACCCTTCCCGCAGGTCCAGCAGCAGGTCGAGCACCTGGCGCTGGATCGTCACGTCGAGCGCGGTGGTCGGCTCGTCGGCGATGAGCAGCTTGGGCCGGGCCGCCAGCGCCCTGGCGATCACCACCCGCTGGGCCATGCCGCCGGAGAACTGGTGCGGGTAGTCCTTCAGCCGCCGCTTGGCGTCCGGGACGCCGACCAGCGTGAGCAGCTCGGCCGCCCGTTCCCTGGCCGCGCGCCTGGACAGGCCCTCGTGGGTGCGCAGCGGCTCGCAGAGCTGGCGGCCGATCGTGTGCACCGGCGACAGGGCCGAGACCGGGTCCTGGAAGACCATGCCGATCCCCGGCCCGCGCACCGCGGCCAGGTCGGCGTCGCTCAGGCCGATCAGCTCCCGCCCGGCCAGCCGTACGCTGCCGGAGGTGACCTCGCCGGGCGGCGGGACCAGCCCCGCGAGCGCCAGCGCGGTCATCGACTTGCCCGAGCCCGACTCGCCGACGATCCCGAACACCTCGCCTTCCGCCACGTCGAAGCCGATGCCGCCGACCGCGACCTGGCCGGGGAACTCCACGCGCAGATCGTGCACCTGCAGCAGCGCCCCGCCGTCGGCCGCGGGCGTCGGCGTGGCCTTGGGGGTACGGCGCCGCCACGGCAGCACCGCGTCCCCGTGCCGGCCCATCGCGTCCCGGATGCCGTCGCCCAGCAGGTTGAACGCCAGGACGGTCAGTGTGATCGCCAGGCCGGGGAAGACCGGCAGCCAGGGCTGCTGGGCGGCGTAGGCGCGGGACTTGTCCAGCATCTGCCCCCAGCTCGCGTCGCCCACCTCGATGCCCAGCCCGAGGAAGCTCAGCGTGGCCTCGAACAGCTGGGCCAGCCCGAGGAAGATGGCCGACTGCACGATGAGCGGCCCGGCCACGTTGGGCAGGATCTGGCCGAAGACGATGCGCGGCGTGGAGAGCCCCAGCACCCTGGCCGCGTCCACGTACGGCTGCTCGCGCTCGACCAGCACCGCGCCGCGGGTGAGCCGGAGCAGGTGGATGCCGAAGACCACGCCGATGGCCAGCATCGCGTTGGTGAGCCCGCGGCCGAGCACGGCGATGACGCCGAAGGCCAGCAGCAGGGCGGGCAGCGAGCTGATCGCGTCCACCAGGCGCATCGCCACCCGGTCCCACCAGCCGCCCAGGTAGCCGATGACCAGGCCCAGCGGCACGCCGACCAGCAGCGCCAGCGCCACCGCCTGCAGGGAGGCGCGCAGCGCGACCCGGCTGCCGTAGATGATCCGGGACAGCTGGTCGCGGCCCAGCTCGTCGGTGCCGAGCCAGTGCCCGGCGCTCGGCCCGGCGAGCTTGCCGGGCACGTTGAGCCGGGACGGGTCGTGCGGCGCCAGCCAGGGCGCGAACACCGCCGCCGCCACCAGGAGCAGCAGGAAGGCCATGCAGACGAGGGTCAGCGGCTGGCGCACCAGGCGGCGCAGCACCCGCGCCCACCCGGTGGTGACGACCACCCGCTCGACCTCGACCTGGTCCACGCTCATTGGGGCCTCGCCTTCGGATCGAGCAGCCCGTAGGCGACGTCCACGGCCAGGTTGATCAGCACGACCATGCAGGCCACCAGCAGGATGCCGCCCTGCACGAGCGGGATGTCGTTGCGCACCACGGCGTCCAGCAGCAGCGTCCCGGTGCCCGGGATGGCGAACACCCGCTCCACCACGAAGCTCACCGCCAGCAGCACGGCCAGCTCCCAGCCGATCACGGTGACGATCGGCACCATCGCGTTGCGCAGCGCGTACCGGTAGACGATGCGCCGCCGTGGCGTGCCCACCGCGCGCAGCGCCTGCACATAGGGCGCCCGCAACGTCTCCAGCACCGCGCCGCGCGTCTGCCGGGCGATCACCGCGGCCGAGTGGATGGCCAGCGCGACGCTCGGCAGCACCAGCCCCCGCGCCCACGCCGCCGGATCGTCCTGGAACCGGGTGAACCCGAGCACGGGAAACCACCTCAGCTGTACGGCGAAGCCCAGCACGAGCAGCAGCGCCAGCCAGAATCCGGGGATCGCCAGCCCGAGCGAGGTGATCCCGGTGACCACCCGGTCGGCGGCGGACCCGCTGCGCAGGGCGGCGAACACGCCCAGCGGCACCCCGATCGCGATCGCGACCAGCGCCCCGCCGGCCACCAGCGCCAGGGTCACCGGCAGCCGGCCCAGGAACGTCTCCAGGATGGGCTGCTTGGTGAAGATGGACACCCCGAGGTCGCCGCGGAATGCGCCGAGCACCCAGTCGCCGAACTGCACCGGCAGCGCCCGGTCATAGCCGAGCTCGCGGGCCAGCTGCGCCCGCTGCTCCATGCTGGAGCCCTCGCCGAGGATCTGCCTGATCGGATCGACCGGGGTCAGGTGGATCAGCACGAAGACGATGACCGACACCAGCAGGAGCAGGGGCACCAGCGTGACCAGGCGGGTGAGGATCAACCTGCTCATCTCAGCCGGTCACCTTCGCTTCCCGGTACCGGAAGACCGACGGCTCGGAGCGGGTGGGCACGATGTTGTCCACCTTCTTGGGGTCCCAGGCGAAGACGATCGGCCGGCTGAAGAAGCCGCAGTCGTATGCCTGGTCGTGGATGAGCTTGGTCATCTGCTGCCAGACCTTCTCCTGGGCGACCGGGTCCTTCTCGGCCAGCCCCTTCTCGGCCAGCTCGTCCAGCTCGGGCGCGGCGGCCTGGAACGGGTTGCCGACGCCCTTCTTGGCGAAGCGGTAGGCGTAGTAGTCGTAGACGCCGGGCGTCTCGGAGTTGCTGGTGTTGTAGGCCGCGGGGAACTTGCCCACGTCGAAGGTGGAGAAGAACTGCGGCACCGACATCTTCTCGATCTTGACGGTGATGCCCGCCTCACCGAGCTGGCTGCGGATCAGCTCCGCCATCGGCTCCAGCTCGTTGTAGATCGGGAAGGTGAAGGACAGGCTGGGCTTGCCGGCCGCGGCCAGCAGGCTCTTGGCCTTGGCGATGTCGCGCGGCCAGGCTTTGACCGCCGGGTCGTGGCCCGGCGTGCCCTGGTCGAAGCGCTGGTCGTAGCTCTCGCCCAGGCCCTCGAACTGGCCGTCGATGAGGGCCTTGGTGTCGAGCGAGGAGCAGACGGCCTGCCGTACCCTCGCGTCGGCGAAGACGTCCTTGCGGTCGAAGAACAGGAAGTGGTAGCGCAGGGCCGGGTACCACAGGGTCTTGAAGCCCTGGGCGTCGGCCTGGGCCTTGATCGCGGGCGAGACGGAGATCACGTCGAGCTGGCCGGTGGACAACGCGTTGATGGCCGCGTTGTCGTCGCTGACCGTGTGGATCTCCAGCCGCTTGGCGACGGTGGCGGACTTGTCCCAGTAGCCGGGGTAGGCGTCGAGGACGACCTTGGCGTCCTGGACCGTCTCGCCCGGGTTGAGCTTCCAGGCGCCGGTGCCGGCCGGCTGCTTCTGGAAGGTCTTGTCCTTGATGGTCTTGGGGCTGAGCATGTAGCCGCCGCTCCTGGCCAGCTCGGGCAGGAGCGTGGGCGCGGCCCGCTTGAGCTTCAGGACCAGGTGCGTCGGGTCGACGACCTCGACGGCGGCCACCGGGCCCATGATGGGCGCGTACTGGCTGGGGCTGTCGCGGACGCGCTCGAGGTTGGCTTTCACCGCCTCGGCGTCGAACGGGGTGCCGTCGTGGAAGGTCACCCCCTCGCGCAGGGTGAACTCCACCTGCTCGGGCGTCTGCTTCCACTCCGTGGCCAGGCGCGGCTGCAGGGTCACGCCGTCCGGGGCCAGCTCGACGAGCTGCTCGAACACCGCGGAGATGAAGGTGTTGTTGGGCTTGTTGAAGGTATCCCAGTCGTCGAGGGTGAATCCGACGCCGAAGCGGATCGTTCCCGAGTTCGCGCCGGCGGAGGCGGGAGCGGCGGGAGCGGGGCCGGTGTCCGCACCGGAACATCCGGTGAGGAGGACGGCGGTGGCCAGGGTGACGACGGTCAATGAGCGGGACATGTGGCGGCTCCCATCACACGGTTACGCAAACGATCGGCCGGTCCAGGTCCGGCGGCCGTCCACCACGGTGAGCTCGACCCCGATCTGCGGGATCTCGTCCTCCGGGATGGTGAAGTAGTCCCGGTCGAGCACGGTCAGATCCGCGCGCATCCCGGGCTGGAGCCGTCCCCGCTCGTGCTCCTCGAAGCTGAACCAGGCGGCGCCGTGCGTGTAGATGCGCAGCGCTTCTTCCCTGGTCAGTAAGTTGCCGGCCGCCCTGATGCGGCGGCCGCCGATCTCCTTGCCCGACACGTACCAGTGCAGGGCGGTGAAGGGCAGGTAGGAGGCGACGCGCATGGCGTCGGTCCCGCCGCCCAGCGGCACCCCGGCGTCCAGCAGGGCGCGCAGCGGCGGGGCGTGGGAGACGTCGCCCCACGCCTCGGCGAGCTCCATGCCCTCGAAGCGGAGCATCGCCGGGACCAGCACGCCCACGCCGAGCGCGGCGACCCGGGCGACCAGGTCCGGGGTCAGGCCCTCGCCGTGCACGATCGACCAGCGCAGCTCGCCGATGGGGGCGTCCAGTTGCTCCCAGAGCGAGATGACCGCCTCCAGGGTGTCGGTCCTGATGGCGTGGATCTGCAGCGGCCAGCCCTTGTCCGCCGCCTCGCGGAAGCGCTCGCCCAGCGCCGCCAGCGAGGCGGGCGACAGGTCGGGGGCCCGGCTGAACACGTCGTGCACGTTGTAGTGGATGACCTCGCCCATGCCCAGCACCTTGAGCATGCCGTCGCCGAAGCCCGGCTGCAGGTACCTCAGGTATCCGGGCAGCTCCTCCTGCTCGGCGCCGGGTTTGGAGGCGTGGACGGTCGGCCGTACCCGCACCGTCAGCTCGCCGCGCCGCCACGTCTCGTACAGCGCCGCGTAGCTGTCGGGGCCGGTGTTGGCGCCGCCGCCGTCGATGAGGCCGGTGATGCCCGCCGCGCTGAAGGCCCGGGAGGCGGCGGCGGTCGAGGCGGCCTGCTGCTCGAGCGTGGGGACGGGGAACTGCCAGTAGGCCCAGCGCATCGCCGCCATGCCGCGGAACACGCCGTCCACGACGTCGACGCCCTCTTTCTCGGCGCGCTCCAGGTCCATGGCGCGCATTCCGGCGGAGTTGAGCATCGCCCAGCTGTAGGCGAACTGGACGTAGACCGGGT
Source organism: Nonomuraea typhae (assembly GCF_009760925.1). Taxonomy (GTDB): domain Bacteria; phylum Actinomycetota; class Actinomycetes; order Streptosporangiales; family Streptosporangiaceae; genus Nonomuraea; species Nonomuraea typhae. Next base: position 455,601 of record NZ_VRLV01000003.1, on the reverse strand, counting down.
GCTCGGGCGCCGCCGCGTCGAGCTCGTCGCGGGTGGGCGCCCGGCGCTCGGCGAACTGGTCGGGATGCCAGCAGCCGATCACCTGGATCCACGTGCCCTTGGGCCGGTCGAGGGCCGCCCGCGCGATCAGGGCGAGCGCCTCGGCCAGCGTGGTGACGTTCACCCAGTGGATCTCGTCGTTCCAGGTGAGCCCGGCCCGCACGAAGTGGGTGTGGCTGTCGATGAGCCCGGGCACCACCCGCCGCCCGCCCAGGTCGACCACCTCTGCGGTGTCCCCGGCGGCTGCCGTGACCTCGTCGGTACGGCCGGCCGCGGCGACCCGGCCGCCGGCCAGCCACAGGGCTTCGACCTCCGGCGGGGTGGTTCCGTCCGCGGCCAGAGTGGTGATCTTGCCGTTGGTGAGCAGCAGGTCCATGGCGGCGAGTCTCTGACCAATGCGCCCCTTCTGTCAATCGTTTGCGCTCGCTTTTGCCACGATTGACGCTCTAGCTGGGGAGAAGTACTGTGCAATCGATTGCGAACCGGAATGCGCTTGACCGGTCACCCGGACGGCGCTCAGCCGGCCGGTTTCACCGTGCGGAAACCGCAGTTGCCCGAACTGGATGAGGGGGTGGTGGCCGAGCGGGCGCTGACCCGGTAGCGGTGGCAGTAGGAGTCGTGGCACAGGTACGACCCGCCCCGGATCACGCGGCGCTCGCCGGTGCCGGGGCCGGTAGGACTCATGACCGGAGACCGGCCATAAAACGCGACGTCGAACCAGTCGGCACACCATTCCCATATATTTCCGGACATTTCGTGTAGACCGTATCCGTTCGCCGGGTAGGCGCGCACGGGTGCGGTGGCCGGCCAGCCGTCCTCCGCGGTGTTGTCCGATGGGAAGCGCCCCTGCCAGATGTTGCACATCCAGCGGCCCTCCGGCAGCAGCTCGTCACCCCAGGCGAAACGCCGCCCGGCCAGCCCGCCCCGGGCGGCGTACTCCCACTGCGCCTCGGTGGGCAGCCGCCGCCCGGCCCACGCGCAGTAGGCCGCCGCGTCGTGCCAGGACACGTGCACGACCGGGTGGCCGTCCTCGGCCCGCGACAACGGGCCGAAGGGGTGCCGCCAATCGGCCCCGCGCACGGTGACCCACCACGGCGCCGCCGGATCGACGCCCAGGACGTCGCTCCGGGAAGCGGCCACCGCCAGGTGGAAGACCGCCGAGGACCCCGCCCGCTCGGCGTCGGTGCGGTACCCGGTCTCCCGGGCGAAGGCCGCGAACATGCCCGCCGTCACCGCCGTCGCGTCCATGCGGAACGGCGGCAGCCGTACCAGGTGCACGGGCGTCTCGCCGTCGGCGGGATAACCCTCGGCGAAGGCGTCGCCCATGAGGAACGAACCCCCCGGGATCGCGACGTCGTCGTGGGGGACCGGCGCGGCGGACGGCGTGATCGCGGCCCGGGGCTCGGACACCGGGCCGGTTACGGGTGTGCAACAGGGCGTTGACGGCTTCATGCTGCGAAGTATATGAATCAACTCACATAAGTGCACTTGCACATAGGAGTCTCCGTGAGGTTTGACCACGTCCTGCTCGCACTGCTGGCCGGTCGTCCGTTCAGTGGCTACGACCTGCGCAAATGGCTTGAGGTCGAGGGACAGTTCGTGCGCTCGCGCGCCCACCACAGCCAGATCTACCGGCTGCTCGGCCGGATGGCGGCCGACGGCTGGGTGGAGTTCGAGGTGGACGAGCGCGAAGGGCGGCCGGACGCCAAGGTGTACCGGCTCACCCCGGAAGGGCGGCGCGTGCTGCTGGAGTGGGTGCGCTCGCCGTACGAGCCGCCCAGCCGATTCCAGGACGCCGACTTCACGGCCAGGTTCGGCTTCGCGGCGGCGCTCGACCGGCAGGCGGCGCTGGACATGCTCCGCACGGAGCTGGCCTACCGGCGCGAGCAGATCGCCCGCAGCCGCCACCGCGACCGCACGCTGCGCTTCGAGGACGCGCTGCCCGAGCTCGACCAGGCGCTGGCGCAGGAGGTCTTCGACCGCATGCACGAGGGCGGCGCGGCCGCGGCGGACGCGTGGGTGGCCTGGCTGGAGGAGACCGAGGCTTGGCTGGAGGGCCGATGAAAGCGATCATGGTGATGTTCGACAGTCTCAACCGGCGCATGCTGCCGCCCTACGGCGGCGACTGGACGCACGCGCCCAACTTCGCCAGGCTCGCCGAGCGCGCCACCACCTTCGACCGGTGCTACGCGGGCTCGATGCCGTGCATGCCCGCCCGCCGCGAGATGCACACCGGCCGCCACAACTTCCTGCACCGCAGCTGGGGGCCGCTGGAACCGTTCGACGACTCGATGCCCGAGCTGCTCAAGCAGAGCGGCGTCTACACCCACCTGGTCAGCGACCACCCGCACTACTGGGAGGACGGCGGCGCCACCTACCACGGCCGTTACAACACCTGGGAGTTCTTCCGCGGCCAGGAGGGCGACGCGTGGAAGGGCCAGGTGGCCGACCCGGAGATCCCCGACGACCTCAAGACCATGCGGCACGCCGTCTACCGCCAGGACTGGGTCAACCGGCAGCACATGGACACCGAGGAGCGCCACCCCCAGACCCGCACCTTCGACGCCGGCCTGGAGTTCGTGCGCGCCAACGCCGCCCAGGACCGGTGGTTCGTCCAGATCGAGACGTTCGACCCGCACGAGCCGTTCTTCAGCCACCAGCGCTTCAAGGACCTCTACCCGCACGACTACGCCGGCCCGCACTTCGACTGGCCCGACTACAAGCGCGTCACCGAGACCCCGGACCAGGTCCAGCACGCCCGCTACGAGTACGCCGCGCTGCTGTCGATGTGCGACCACTCGCTCGGCAGGGTCCTGGACGCCATGGACGAGCTCGGCCTGTGGGCGGACACCCTGCTGATCGTCTGCACCGACCACGGGCTGCTGCTGGGGGAGAAGGGCTGGTGGGGCAAGTCGGTGCAGCCCTGGTACAACGAGCTGGTCCACCTGCCGCTGTTCCAGTGGGACCCGCGCACCGGCGCCGCGGGCGAGCGCCGCGAGAACCTCGTGCAGACCATCGACCTGGCGCCCACGCTGCTGGAGTTCTTCGGCCTCGAGCGCCCGGGCGACATGCAGGGCATCCCCCTGAGCTCCGCGCAGACCCGGCACGCCGGGCTGTTCGGCATCCACGGCGGCCACGTCAACGTCACCGACGGCCGCCACGTCTACATGCGCGCCCCCGTCTCCCCGGACAACACGCCCCTGGAGGAGCACACGCTCATGCCCACGCACATGCGCGGCCGCTTCTCCCCGGCCGAACTGTCCGGCATCTCCCTGGCCGAGCCGTTCACGTTCACCAAGGGCGTGCGCACGATACGCGTGCCGGGCCGTACCTTCGTCAACGCCCACCACTTCGGCACGCTGCTGTTCGACCTGGAGCAGGACCCCGGCCAGCGCGCGCCCGTCACCGACGACGACGCCGAGCTGCGCATGGCCGGCCTGCTCGTGGAGCTGATGCGCGCCAACGACGCGCCGCCCTCCCAGTTCGTACGGCTCGGCCTGCCCGTCACCGGCCCGGTCACCACCGAGCACCTGCTGGTGCGCGCCCAGCGCGACCAGGCGGCCCGCGCCGCCCAGGAACTCCCCAGGCCGGAGGACTACCCCGAGGGCAGGCTCTCCCTGCGCACCCCGCTCACCGCGCTGATCGGCGACCCCGTGGCCGTGGAGGTGCTGCGCCGGCACGTGCCCGGCCTGCTCGACTCCGAACTGCTGCAGTTCGTGCGCGGCACACCCCTGATCGATCTCGCGGCGATGGCGGGCGGCGTTCTCCCGCCCGACCGGCTGCGCGCGATCGCCACCGAGCTCGCCGAGCTCTGAGCCGGTGACGGGGCGGCATCCCCGTCACCGGCGAACACCTTCCTCCTCCGCACAGAAAGAGGTGGCGCGATGGCTCAGACTATCGAACAACCCCCCGTGGGAATCCGCGGACGCTGGCGGCAGCTCTCGCTGCTCGGCGGCGCCATGCTCGTCGACAGCACCGAGGCCAGCCTGGTCAACAGCCTGTTCCCGGTGATCAGGCAGGCGCTCGGGCTCTCGCTCGGCGCGCTCGGCATCCTCACCGCCGCCGGCAAGATCGTCGGCGTGGTCACCGGGCCGCTGTGGGTGTGGGCGGCCCGCCGCTGGTCCCGCAAGGGCGTCCTGGTGCTCGCCACCGGCCTGTGGGGCGTCTGGGGCATCGCCGCCGGGTTCTCCCAGAACTTCGCCCAGCTGCTCGTCTTCTACACGATCCTCGCCGCCGGATACGCCGCCGCCCACCCGATCATCACCGAGGTCATCGGGGACCTGTTCGACGACTCCGCCCGCGGCCGGGCCGTCGGCCTGCTGTACGGGGTGATCGCCCTGATCGGCTCCGTCCTCGGCCCGGTCAAGGGCCAGCTCGCCAACGTGGACGACGGCTGGCGCTGGGGCCTGTGGGGCGTCGGGGCGTTCAACGTCCTGCTCGGCCTGGCCATCTGGGTGTGGTTCCGCGACCCCGGCACCGGCGCGGCCGAACGGCAGCTGGCCGGCCTCGACCCGGCCGCCCGCGCCGGCGAGCTCACCTGGGGCCGGGCGCTGGCGTTGCTGCGCATCCCCAGCTTCCTCATCCTCCTCGGCTCCCGCATGCTCTCCGGCCACCTGCTCGTCGGCACGTTCGGCGTGGTCTACCTGGTGGACGTGTTCGGCTTCAGCACGGCCACCGCCTCCGTCGTGCTGCTGCCCTTCGGCGTCGGCTACTTCCTGGGCAACATCGCCGGCGGCTTCGCCGGGGACTGGGCGGTACGGCGCAGCCCCCGCTACGGCCTGGTCGCGGTGCTGCAGGCGGCCCAGTTCGGCTTCGCGATCGCCGCCGTCCTCGGCACCCAGATCTCCTACGGCTCCATCGTGCCCTTCGCCGCGTTCTTCGGGCTGATGGGCGCCATGCAGGGCGTCAACCCCGGCGTGAACCGGCCCATGGTCATGGCCATCACCCCGCCCGAGCTGCGCGGCGCCGCCTTCGCCATCTACATCTCGATCTTCGAGGCGATCGCCTGGGCCGCCTTCAGCCTGGGCGCCGGCTTCCTCGGCGACCTGATCGGGCTCCGGCAGGTGTTCCTGTGGGTCCTGGTCGTGCTCATGGTGGCCAACGGGCTCTTCCTCACGCTGCTCTACCGGCCCTACGCCCGCGACGTGGCCCGCGTCCAGGCCGACCTGGACGCCCGCCGCGAGGACTGGATACGCGGGGTTCACTGAGGAAGACACCGGGACGGCGGGACCGCCACCACGACCGTGTCCACGCGGGGATGCGATCAGCCGAGGCTGCCGAACCGGCCGTTCTCCGCATACCACCGCAGCCCGATCTGCCAGGCATACCCGCGCCGGATCCGCCCCGCCACGTCCGGCGGCAGCGTGTCGAGCCCCCGGTGCACGAGCACCACCTCGGTCCCGCCCGTCACGGCCCGGAACTCCACCTCGATCTCCATGGCCCCGTCGTTGAGCAGATCGGCCCAGAGCACCCGGTGCGGCGGCTCCCAGGCGAGGACGCGGCCGGTGTCGACGTGCCCGCCGTCCTTCCAGACCTCGCGCAGGTACCCGTCCTCGAACCTGATCCCGGCCGCCAGCTCGGGGTTCACCCAGCTGTACGGCCCGCGGACGTACCAGTCGTCGATCTCGTCGGTGAACACCCGGAACGCGGTGCCGGGGTCGGCGGGGACGGTGACGCTGACCCGGACGGAGTCGGTCATCGGCTGCGCTCCACGTGATCCTTGAACGCGCCGAGCTGCTCGGCCCAGAACGCCTGCACCTGGTCCAGCCAGGCATGCAGGGCGGTGAAGGGCTCGGGGCGCAGGGAGTACAGGCGCATCCGGCCGTCGGTGTCGCCGCTCTGGGCGTGCACGAGGCCGCCGGCGCGCAGCACCCGCAGGTGCCGGCTGAGCGCGGGCGCGCTCATCTGGACCGCCTCGGCCAGCTCACCGGCCGGCTTGGGGCCCTCGCGCAGCAGGTCGACCACCTTGCGCCGGGTGGGATCCGCCAGCGCCGCCAGCGTCGCGTCGAGGTCGTTCACCGTCTCCGCCCTTGGCCGTTGACGTTTGACGCCATTGATTATCCCTCACCCCGGCGAGTGAAGGCGATCACCTTCCCCGCTTCGTTGAGCCGCCGCCAGCCGAGCCGTTCGTACAGCCCGACGGCGTCCGGCGCCTCGGCCGAGGTCAGCAGCCAGCAGCGCGGCTCGCCCGCGCACAGCTCGGCCAGCAGCCTGCCGGCCAGCCCGCGGCCCCTGGCGTGCGGGGCGACGGCCAGCTCGTCCACCTCCAGCGCCCCGATCAGCGATCGCTTGACCTCCTCGGGGCCGAGCGCCGCCAGCAGCTCGCCGTAGGAGCGGTCCCGGGGGAAGGGGGCGGGGGTGCGCCACGCCGTACCGAAGCCGCAGGGCCGGCCCTCCTCGACGGCCAGGACCGCGACGAAGGCGTCCCTGCGCGTGTCGGCGCGCAGCCGCTCGCCGAACGCGGCCACCGCCGCCTCGTCCTCGTTCCACGGCGGCGCGCGGAACGCCTCGCGGTAGAGGCCCGTCAGCTCGCCGGCGCGGGCGCGCGCCCGCGCCGGCGTCAGGCGTTCGATCATCAGTAGGGCGCCTTGACGGTGGCGATGCCGAGCGTGCTGGTCATGGGCAGCACTCCGGCCTGGAAGACGGCGCCGAGCACCGGCCCGTTGAGCTGGGCCAGCCGTTCGGCGCGCTCGGTCCCGAGCGCCCGCCACGGTCCCGCGGCCAGGTCGTCGGTCATGCGCTCCACCTGGTCGCGCAGCTCGCGCCCGGCCGCGGTGGCCTGGCCGTCTGCGTCGAGGAGGCCGCGTTCGCGCAGGCGTACGGCGGCGGCCGTCCACTCCTGCTCGCTCCAGCCGCGCCCGGCGAACGTCTCGGCCGGCGCGGCGCCGATGGCGGCGAAGGACACCAGCGCCTCGCAGCCGTCGAGCCCGGCGGCCTGCAGGGCGGCGAGGTGGCCGTCACCGCGGTGCTCGCGCAGCACGGTCGCGGCCTGCCACAGCCGCAGGTGCGGCGCCTCGGCCCAGGGCTGGTCGAGGTTGGCGGCGGCCAGCGGGCGGCCGGGCGTCTGCGCGCTCTCCGCCGCGGCCTGCGCGAGGCCGGCCGCCTCGCGCAGTTCCGGCGTGTCCAGGTGGTCGCCGAGCCAGTCGCGGTAGAGGCGGTCGACGGCTTCCAGCCGGGCACTCAGCACGTCGGCGGGAGAGGCCGTGCGCCAGATGGCGGGCACGTAGGAGGCGATCATCGCGGGGCTGAAGCTGTAGTAGTGCGCGCTGACCAGGTGCGCTCCCGCGGCGCCCAGCGGGGCGGTGCGCCAGGCGAAGTAGCTGGGCCAGCGCGAGTCGATGTCGTAGCCGAGCTCGGCGGCGCGGGCGAAGGCGTGGGGGGCGAAGTAGACGGCGGCGTGGACGGGCTCGAGCTGGTGCCACATGCTGCGCGCGAGCCGGGGAAACGTGGACATGACCCACTTCCTCACTGTCTAATAGGGGGATGACAGTGACGATAGAGCCGTGGCGCATCACTGGTCAATCCCAAATAGACAGTTATGTTGGGCGGTGGGCGGAGCTGGCCGTCGTCCTGGTGAACACCCTCGCGGTCGAGCAGGCCCAGGGCAGGGCACGGACGGTCCCGGCCCCGCTGGAACCCGCCCTGGAGGAGTGGCGTGCCCACCACCACCCACCGCGCGCCCCCGGTCAGGCCGAGCCGCTCGACACCGGCCTGCTGGGAGAGGCGGCCGCCGGCCTGCGGCCCGCGTTCGGGCCCGGGCCGGTCGCGGGCGTGGCCGAGCTCAACGCGCTGCTGCTGCGGCAGGGCGCGGTGCCCAACCTCCACGCGGAGCCCGGGCAGCCGCCGGTGCTGGCCTTCCACGCGCCCGGCGCCGGCCGGTCGGGGGCGATGGCCGCGGACGCGGGCACGGCGCTGGCCATGGTCATCGGGGTGGGCCAGGGCGAGCGGCTGGCCACCTGCCGGGCGCAGGGGTGCGAGCTGGTCTTCTTCGACACCACCCGCAACGCCTCACGGCGCTTCTGCGGCCTGGCCTGCCAGAACCGTGCCAAGGCCGCCGCCTACCGGGCCCGGCGAGGGGCCGGGAAGGCGTGAAGGCGTGAAGGCGTGAAGGCGTGAAGGCGTGAAGGCGGATCAGTGGACCGAGAAGCCGCCGTCCACGTAGAGCTGCTGCCCGGTGACGAAGGCGGCGGCGTCGGAGGCGAGGAAGACGGCGGCCCCCGCGAAGTCGGCGGGCACGCCGTTGCGGCCGCACATGTGGCGGGCGGCCATGGCCTCGACGCGCCCCGGGATCGACTGGGCGGGCTCGGTCAGCGGGGTGAGCACGAACCCGGGGATGATCGTGTTGACGCAGACGCCGTGCGGCGACCACGCCTCGGCCTGGGAGCGGGTCAGGCCGGCGATGGCCGCCTTGGCCGCGCCGTACACGCCGCTGTCGCCGAAGGCGCTGTTGGTCTGCTGGGAGCCGACGTTGATGATGCGGCCCCAGCCGCGGGCGGCCATGCGCGGGCCGTGGCGCCGGCCCAGCAGGTAGGGGGCGGTGAGGTTGACGGCGACGGTCTGCTCGTAGTCCGCGTCGGTGAGCTCGGCCATGGGTTTGCGGATGTTGTTGGCGGCGTCGTTGACCAGGATGTCGATCTCGCCGGACTCCTCGGCGACCCGGTCGGCGTCGGCGCGGACGCCCAGGTCGGCGCTGATCCAGGAGGCTTTGACGCCGTGCCCGGCCAGCCGGTCGGCGGCCGCGCGCAGGGCGTCCCGGCCGCGGGCGACGATGACGACCTCGGCCCCGGCGCGGCCGATGGCCTCGGCCATGGCGTAACCGATGCCGGAACTGCCGCCGGTGACGAGGGCGCGTCGGCCGGCGAGGGAGAACAACTGGGTCAGATAGGAGGACACCCAGCCGAAGCTAGCAGCGCGGCCCGCGACCGTCAGTTCTCGCCGATGGTCTCCGGCAGCTTCCCGGGCAGGCGCTTCGTGATGACGGCGTCGGGCGGCATGGGGCCGGGCAGCAGCGGGCCGTGCGCCCAGGGCTGGGCGGGCGCGGGACGGGTGAGGTCGGTGATCTGCTGGGCGGTGCCCTTCTCGCCGTCTTCCCCGTCGAGGACGGCGGTGACGTGGACGGTGTCGCCGGTCTTGATGCCGGCCACGCCCTGGGGCCCGGCGTTGACGCGGGTGTCGTCGGCGACGGCGTAGGTGCGGGAGAAGCCGTCCTCGCTCTTGACCGTGATGCTGCCGGCGGCTGCGGCGGTGACCTCGCCGGTGTGGGTGGCGACGGTCTGGTAGCCGCCGCCCTCCTTGGGCACGACGACCTCGCTGCGGATGCCGCCGAAGGCGCGCAGGCGCTCACGCCTGGGCGGCTCGGCGGGGGTGGTCGGGGTCGGGGTGACGGTGGCCGTGATCGTCGTCTCGCCGGGCGCCGGAGTCTCGGAGGTGTCCGAGGGCGCGGGCGTGGGGGTGGACGCGGCGGCGGCACTGGCCATCCCGGCGCCTCCGGCGGCGAGCACGAGGGCGGCGGCGGCTCCGGCGATGAGGCTGCGGGCGGGGGTGGTATGGCTCATGGCAGATCTCCTCGGTTTACCGGGGAGTCAATGCCGCCTGCCGTAAGACGCTCGTAAGACACGAAAACCGCGTGCGGGGGCACGCGGTGGTATGGTGGAGGCTTGGCTCTTTGCTTGAAGTGAGACTCACACATCTCCTATGAGGAGTGTATCACACGATGCCCAATCGTCAAGGTGTGCTATCCGCGGCGATCGCGTCCGAGCAGGTCACGGTCTCGATGATGTACGACAGGCTCGACGCGGCCCGCACCCGCGCCGAGGCGGCGCTGAGCGCCGCGCACGCCGGATCCGGCTCGGGGCTGACCGCACGGATGCGCGTCGAACGCGAGGTGACCGCGGGCGAGCACGCGGTCAGGCTGGCCCGGCTGCACGGGGTCGAGCGCGGCCTGTGCTTCGGCCGGATCGACACCTCCGGCGGGCAGACGATCTACATCGGCCGCATCGGGCTGCGCGACGAGGAGCACGAGTCGGTCCTCATCGACTGGCGCGCCCCGGCCGCGCGCCCCTTCTACGTGGCCACCCCGGCCGATCCGGCCGATCTGGTACGGCGGCGCCACCTGCACACCCGCGAGCGCACGGTCGTGGGCCTGGACGACGAGGTGTTCGACCTGGCCGGGATGAGCGAGTCCGACCGGCGCGGCCTGGTGGGGGAGGCCGCGCTCCTGGCGGCGTTGCGGCGGGGCCGTACCGGCCGGATGACGGACGTGGTGGCCACGATCCAGACCGAGCAGGACCGGGTGATCCGCGCGGGCCTGCAGGGCGCGCTGGTGGTGCAGGGCGGCCCCGGCACCGGCAAGACCGTGGCGGCGCTGCACCGCGCGGCCTACCTGCTCTACACCCACCGCGACGTCCTCGAGCGCCGCGGCGTGCTGGTGGTGGGGCCCAACCCGATGTTCCTGCGCTACATCGGCCAGGTGCTGCCCGCGCTGGGCGAGACGCAGATCGTGATGGCCACCGTGGGCGAGCTGTTCCCGGGCGTGCGGGCGACGGCCCGCGACACGCCCGCCGCGGAGGCGGTCAAGGGCGACGTGCGGATGGCCGCGTTCGTCGCCGCCGCGGTCCGCCGCCGCCAGCGGGTGCCCGACGGCGACCTCGAGGTTCCCTGCGAGCACCTGGTCCTGACGGTGCCGCGCGAGGTCTGCGCGGCGCTGCGCGATCGGGCCCGCGCGGTACGACTGCCGCACAACATGGCCCGCAAGCTGTTCGTCACCGAACTGCTCAAGGAACTGGTCGTGGCCGAGGCGCGGGCCCTGGAGGCGGCGCTGCGCATCGAGGAACTCGACGACCCCGACTACCAGCCGCTGGAGCTGGATCGTGACCTCGACGAGACCGGCCTGCGGCTCGGCGCCGAGCGTCTGTGGGCCGACCCCGGAGTACGGCGGGCCGTGGACGCCCTGTGGCCGGACCTCACCCCGCGGCGCCTGATCACCGAGACGCTGGCCGACCCCGAGGCGCTGGCCGCGACCGTCCCGGCCGGGCTCGACTGGCGGGTGCTGCTGCGCCCTGCCGCCGGGCCCGGCGCCGAGCTGACCGTCGGCGACGTGCCGCTGCTGGACGAGGCGGCCGAGCTGCTGGGCGAGGACGACTCCGCCCGGCGCCTGGCGGCCCGCGAGGCCGAGCGCGAGCGCGCCGGCGAGGAGCTGTATGCGCGGGAGGTGCTGCAGGTGGCCGAGCTGGACGACGTCGTGGACCTCGGGCACCTGAGCGACCTGATCGGGGAGGGGCGCCTGGCCGAGCGGCACCACGACGACGGCCCGGAGCGCACGCTGGCCGACCGGGCGGCGGCCGACCGCGAGTGGGCCTACGGGCACGTGATCGTGGACGAGGCGCAGGAACTGTCGGCGATGGCCTGGCGGCTGGTGATGCGCCGGGTCCCGGCGCGCTCGCTGACGGTGGTGGGCGACGTGGCGCAGACCGGCTCGGCGGCGGGGGCGCGCTCGTGGGCCGAGATGCTCGACCCCCACCTGGAGGGACGCTGGCGGGAGGAACGGCTGGAGGTCAACTACCGGACCCCGGTGGAGATCATGCGGCCGGCCGCCGAGGTGCTGCGCGAGATCGATCCCGGCCAGCAGCCGCCGGAGTCGGTGCGCGAGGAGGGCGCCGAGCCGCGGGCGGTCGCCGGCGGGCCCGGGGCGGTGCCCGCCGTCGTGGCCGAGGAACTGGCCGCGATCGGGGAGGGGCGCCTGGGCGTGGTCGTCTCCGACGCCTGGCACCCGCGGGTGCTGGAGCTGTTCCCGGACGGCGCCGACCTCGACGCGCCGGTGGCGGTGCTGACGGTGACGCAGGCCAAGGGGCTGGAGTTCGACGCGGTGGTGGTGGCCGATCCGGCGGGGATGGGCGGGCGCGACCTGTACGTGGCGGTGACCCGGGCCACGCGGCGGCTGGCGGTGGTGCACGAGGGGCCGCTGCCGGGCGCGCTCCGCCTCCTGGCGGCTACGACGTGAAGGAGCCCGGCCGGGTGAGCGCGGCCGCGACCTCGTGCACCCTCTCGGTGACCTCGGCCATCATCTTCAGGGTGGCGAGGTCGAGGCACTCCATGATGCGGCGGAAGTGGCCCTGGCCGGTGTCGTTGATCTGCTCGACGAGCTCGCGGCCGGCGTCGGTGAGCTCGATGCGGCGCACCCGCCGGTCGTTGGGGTCCTCGTGCCTGCTGACCAGGCCGTGACCGACGAGCCGGTCGACGATGCCGGTGACCGTGCCCAGGCCCACGCCGAGACTGTGGGCGAGGTCCTGGCCGGAGACCGAGCCGTGGAAGTGCACGAGCATGACGACCTTGAGCTGACGCAGCGTCAGATTGCTGTCGAACAGGGGTGATCGATCCATGGCGAAGAATCGGCCCAGGTCGCGCTGGGTCTCGGTGATCCGGCGGATCAGGTCGGCGCGTTCGTCGTCCACTCTCACCCCTTGTTTCCTGAGAAGGTTATCAGGAAGTCCACCTCACATTAAATATTCGTGCAAGGCGAAGTGTTAGTCTGGGGCGAACTCTTGAAGGGACTTCCATGACCGCTTTCGCCCGGTTGAGCCTGGTCAACCGCAGCCTCGTGATATTGGTCGCGGTCGTGCTCAGCGCGTTTGGCGCGTTCACGATCCCGCAGCTCAAGCAGCAGCTGTTGCCGTCGCTCGCCTTCCCGGGCGCCTTCGTGATCGCTCCGTACCCGGGCGCGGCGCCGGAGATCGTGGAGGATCAGGTCACCAAGCCGATCGAGGACTCCTTCCAGGGGATCCCGGGCCTGGAGAAGATCACGTCGACCTCCAAGGAGGGGATGGCGCAGATCCAGGTCGCCTTTGAGTTCGGCACCGACATCGAAGAGTCGGTCACCAAGATGCAGAGCGCCGTCAGCCGCATCCAGTCGCAGCTGCCGGACAATGTCGATCCGCAGGTGGTGGCCGGCAACACCGACGACATCCCGGTGATGGTGTTGTCGGTGGGCGACGGCGGCGACCCGCGGGCGATGGCCGACAAGCTGCGCCGGCTCATGGTTCCGGAGCTGCAGTCGGTCGAGGGCGTGCGCGAGGCCGCGGTGACCGGCACCCGCGACGAGGTCGTCACGATCACCCCGGACGCCGAGAAGATGGCCAAGGCCGGGGTGTCGGCGGCGCAGATCCCCGAGGTGCTGAAGGCCAACGGCACCCCGCTGCCCGCCGGCTCGCTCAGCCAGGACGGCAAGTCGCTGTCGGTCCAGGTGGGCGCGCGCGTCGACTCGGTCGCCAAGCTGAAGGACCTCTACCTGACGCCCGCGCAGCCGCAGGCGCAGCCCCAGCCCCCGCAGCAGGCCCGCCCGCAGGGCCAGCCCCAGGGCATGCCGCAGCAGGGCCGCCCGCAGAGCGGCCAGGTGCCCGCGCAGGCGCAGGTCGCCGCGCCCAAGCCGCTCAAGCCGGTCAAGCTCGGTGACGTGGCCACGGTCGAGCGCGGCCTGGCCGAGGCGACGACCCTGACTCGCACCGACGGCCACACGAGCCTGGGCGTGTCGGTGACGATGATGCCCGACGGCAACGCCGTGACGATCTCCGGCGAGATCCGCGAGAAGCTGCCCGAGCTGACCAAGTCGCTGGGCGACTCCTCCGACACGGCCGTGGAGGTCGTCTTCGACCAGGCCCCGTACGTGGAGGAGTCCATCCGGAGCCTGACCACCGAGGGCCTGCTGGGCCTGGCGTTCGCCGTGCTGGTCATCCTGGTCTTCCTGCTGTCGGTGCGCTCGACGCTGGTGACCGCGGTCTCGATCCCGCTGTCGGTGGTCATCGCGCTGATCGCGCTGTGGATCGGCGACTACTCGCTGAACATGCTGACCCTGGGCGCGCTGACGATCGCGGTGGGCCGGGTGGTCGACGACTCGATCGTGGTCCTGGAGAACATCAAACGCCATCTCGGGTACGGCGAGGCCAAGCTGCAGGCCATCTTGACCGCGGTGCGCGAGGTGTCGGGGGCGGTCACCGCCTCGACGCTGACGACGGTGGCGGTGTTCGCGCCGATCGCGGTGGTCGGCGGCATGGTGGGCGAGCTGTTCGGCCCGTTCTCGATCACGGTGGCGGTGGCGCTGCTGGCCTCGCTCGTGGTGTCGCTGACGGTCGTGCCGGTGCTGGCGTACTGGTTCCTGAAGGCGCCGAAGCTGACGCCGGAGGAGGCGCGCGCCTACCGGGAGAAGGCCGAGGCCAAGGAGCTGCGCAGCCCGCTGCAGCGGATGTACCTGCCGGTCCTGCGCTTCGCGACCAGGTTCCGCGTCGTGACGCTGCTGATCGGCGTGGCGGTGTTCGTCGGCACGATGGGCCTGGCCGGCCAGCTCCAGACGAACTTCCTGGACGCCTCCGGGCAGAACACGGTCTCCATCAGCCAGCGCATGCCGGTCGGCACGAACCTGGCGGGCACCGACGCGGCGGCCAAGAAGGTCGAGGACGCGCTGTCCGGCCTGGACGGCGTGGAGTCCTACCAGGTGAACGTGGGCGGTGGCAGCCAGATGCAGGGCGGGGCCGGCGGCGGCGCCGACCGGGCCTCCTACTCGGTCACGCTCAAGGAGGACGTCGACACCGTCGCCGTCGAGCAGCGCATCCGCGAACGGCTGGCCGGGCTGAGCGGCGTCGGCGAGGTCAAGGTGGGCGCGCAGGGCGGCGGGTTCTCCTCCGACTCGATCGACGTGATCGTGCAGGCGCCGGACACCGAGTCGCTGCGCACGGCGTCCGAGGCGGTCAAGGCCGCGATGGTGGACGTGCCCGGCCTGCGGGACGTCTCCTCCAACCTGGAGGCCAGCGCCGCCCGCATCGAGGTCCGCGTGGACCGCGAGAAGGCCGCGGAGAAGGGGCTGTCGGAGGCGCAGGTCGGCCAGGCGGTCGCGCAGGCGTTCCGCGGCGCCCCGCTGGGCGAGATCACGCTGGACGGCCGCGCTTCCGACCTGGTCCTGCGCGGCGGTGACGCCCCCGAGGACGTCGAGGAGATCGAGAAGCTGAAGCTGCCCACCGCGGCCGGTCTGGTGAAGCTGTCGTCGGTGGCCGAGGTCGAGCAGGTCGCGGGCCCGACGCAGGTCTCGCGCATCGACGGCGAGCGGTCGGCGACGGTTTCGGCCAAGGCGACCGGCAGCGACCTGGGCAGCGTGACGCAGGCGCTGCAGACCAAGCTGAAGAGCGTGTCCCTGGCCGCGGGCGCCCGCTACGAGATCGGCGGCGTCTCGGCCGACCAGGCGCAGGCGTTCTCGGACCTCGGCCTGGCGATGCTGGCGGCGATCGCGATCGTGTTCATGATCATGGTGGCGACGTTCCGCTCGTTCGTCCAGCCGCTGATCCTGCTGGTGTCCATCCCGTTCGCGGCGACGGGCGCGATCGGCCTGCTGGTGGCCACGGACACGGCGCTGGGCGTGCCGGCGCTGATCGGCATGCTGATGCTGATCGGCATCGTGGTGACGAACGCGATCGTGCTGATCGACCTGATCAACCAGTACCGCCATCAGGGCATGGGCATCGTCGAGGCGGTCGTGGAGGGCGGCCGGCGCCGGTTGCGGCCCATCCTGATGACGGCCGTGGCCACGATCTGCGCGCTGACGCCGATGGCGCTGGGCGTGACGGGGTCGGGCGGGTTCATCTCGCAGCCGCTGGCCATCGTGGTGATCGGCGGCCTCATCTCCTCGACGCTGCTGACGCTGGTCCTGGTGCCCACGCTGTACACGATGGTGGAGCGGACCAAGGAGCGCTTCCGCCGCACGCCGGCGGCGCCGGTAGAGGAGGAGCCCAAGGTGCTCGCCCCGACTCCGTAACCGGGGCGATGCCACCGCGGCGGACGGGTGTGGTGCCCCGTCCGCCGCGGCGGCTTTCACCCGGGGCCGAAGTGCCATGGGGGCCGCGCCGGACGGGAGGACGAGCGACAGCCCCTGCCGGATCGGCATGTGGAGACCGGCCTGGGTGAGCACGAGCACCGGAACGGGGTAAGGCCAGCGGTGCGGGGTGAATGCTTGTGCCTGCGGAATCTGTCACTCGATGCCGCCACCTCGCTCAGCGCATGACGAGCTCAGCGTGGGCAGACGGCCCGGGAGGGGGCCCGGAGACCGCGGAGGTCAGGTGGCCGGGAGCCTTTTGCCGCCGGGACCCAGTTTGGGCAGGCCGAGGTCGTCGGCGAGGCGCTGGGCGTGCCGTTCGGTGATGCCGTAGGCGTCGGCCCATTGGCGGTTGGTGAGACGGTTCTCGCGGGCGGCTCTGATCAGGGGCGCCAGGCTCTGGCGGTGGCGCTCCAGGTCCGCGCGGTAGCGCTCCTCGACGGCTCTGCGTTCGGCCTGCGCCTTCTGGAGCAGGCGGACGATCTCCCCTTGTGCGTCGCTGGTCATGATCATGAGAGTAGCCGAGCGGTGTGTCCGGCCCCAATGGTTGGCGGCACCCTGTGACGTGGCATGACAGGCCGTGTCATGCCACCCGGGTCGTCCAGGGGGTGCGGCCGTCGCGGCCGGTACAGGGGCAATAGACTCATGGAACGTGACTGAGCCGCGTATCCCCAATGTCCTGGCCGCCCGCTACGCCTCCGCGGAGCTGGCCCGCCTGTGGTCTCCCGAGTACAAGGTCGTCGCCGAGCGCCGGCTGTGGCTGGCGGTGCTGCGGGCGCAGGCGGAGCTCGGGGTGGCGGTGCCGGAAGGAGCCGTGGCCGACTACGAGAAGGCGGTCGAGCAGGTCGATCTGGCCTCCATCGCCGAGCGCGAGCGGATCAGCCGGCACGACGTGAAGGCGCGGATCGAGGAGTTCAACGCGCTGGCCGGTCACGAGCAGGTGCACAAGGGGATGACCTCTCGCGACCTGACCGAGAACGTCGAGCAGCTGCAGGTGCGCGACAGCCTGCTGCTGGCGCGCGATCGCACGGTGGCGCTGCTGGCCCGGCTGGCGACGCTGGCCGAGCAGCACGAGGCGACGGTGATGGCCGGCCGCTCGCACAACGTGGCGGCGCAGGCCACGACGCTGGGCAAGCGGTTCGCCTCCGCGGCCGACGAGCTGCTGGTGGCCTTCACCCGGCTGGAGGAGCTGATCGGGCGGTATCCGCTGCGGGGGATCAAGGGCCCGGTCGGCACGGCCCAGGACATGCTCGACCTGCTCGGGGGCGACCGCGGCAAGCTCGCGGAGCTGGAAGGGCGGGTCGCGGCGCATCTGGGGTTCGAGCATCGTTTCACCTCGGTCGGCCAGGTGTATCCGCGGTCGCTGGACTACGAGGTGGTGACCGTACTCGTGCAGCTGGCGGCGGCGCCGTCGTCGCTGGCCAAGACGATCCGGCTGATGGCCGGGCACGAGCTGGTGACCGAGGGGTTCAAGGAGGGGCAGGTCGGCTCCTCGGCGATGCCGCACAAGATGAACACGCGCTCGTGCGAGCGGGTCAACGGGCTGACCGTGATCCTTCGGGGTTACGCCTCGATGGTGGGCGAGCTGGCGGGCGACCAGTGGAACGAAGGGGACGTGTCGTGTTCCGTGGTGCGCCGGGTGGCGTTGCCGGACGCGTTCTTCGCCTTCGACGGCCTGGTGGAGACCATGCTGACGGTGCTCGACGAGTTCGGCGCCTTCCCGGCGGTCATCGCGGCCGAGCTCGATCGGTACCTGCCGTTCCTGGCGACGACGAAGATGCTGATGGCGGCGGTGCGGGCCGGGGTGGGCCGGGAGCAGGCGCACGAGCTGATCAAGGAGCACGCGGTGGCCGCGGCCCTGGCGATGCGCTCGCGCGGGGCCGGCAACGAACTGCTCGATCTGCTGGCGGCCGACGCGCGCTTCCCGCTGGACCGGGCCGCGCTGGAGGCGCTGCTGGCCGACCGGGTGTCGTTCACCGGGGCGGCGGCCGACCAGGTGGAGTCGGTGTCGCAGCGGGTCGGCGAGGTCGTGGCCGCGCACCCGGAGGCGGCGGCGTACCGGCCGGGCGCGATCCTGTGATCCGTGAGCTGCACACGCCGGACCAGGTGCGCGCGGCGTGCGGTGACGACGACCTGGTGATGTGGGCGGCCCGGGGGCTGGCCCGCGGATCCCGGGCGTGGGCGCTGGGAGACGCGGTGGTGACGGCCTCCCCCCGCCTGGCCCGCCGCGACCGCCTCGGCGTCTCGGGCGACGCCGCGTCCGCGGCACTCCTGGTACGGCACGCGCTGGGTGAGCTGGGCCCGTCCTTTCACCCGGTAGGGGACACGGAGCTGATCGCCCAGGTGGCGGCGGACATCGACGGGATGGAGGTGGCGGGCGAGTTCTCCTGGATGAGCCTCCCCCCGGGCATGGCGCCCACCCCCGGCGACCACGCCGCCTGGCTGGACCCCGCGGAGGACGCCGAGGTGTCGGCGTTGCTGGGGCGATCCGCCCCCGGCTCATACGCCGTCCCCGGCCTGCCCGGAGTCCGGCGCTGGGCCGGGATCCGGATCGACGGCCGGCTCGCGGCGGTGGCAGCGGACGCGTGGAGCGCCCCCGACGTCGGGCTACTGGGCGGCGTCGCAACCGCCGGCGCCTTCCGCGGCCGGGGCCTGGCCGGCCGCCTGTGCCGATGGGTGGCCTGGCACCTGGAGAAGGACTACGGCCGCGCCGCCCTGATGGTCGACGACGACAACCCGGCCGCCCTGGCCGTGTACGGCCGCCTGGGCTTCATCCGCCGCCACATAGCGGCAGCGGGCACGAAGGACGGGGACTGAAGGCGGCGACGAGGGAAACGCGGTCCGGGTCGTCCGTTCCGGGGCGACGCGGAGGGGTCTGCGGAGGATGGGACGTTCCGGCCAGCGGGGTTCCGGTCCAGGGGGCTGACGGGCGCCGTTACGGGGCCCGGCCCCGTCCGACGTGAGAAGCGATCCCGCCGACCTGCGCCCGCCCGCGTCGGCGGGTGGTGTGGGCGGCGGCTGCGCCGTATGGGATTCAGCGCCGCGCAGACCCGCGGCGAGTCACCCCTCGAGGGCGTACTGCATGACGCGGAACTTGGCCTGGGCTTCGGCGAGTTCGAGGGCGGGGTCGCTGGTGGCCATGATGCCGCCGCCGGCGAACAGGCGGGCGCGGTGGCCGGAGATCTGGGCCGAGCGCAGGGCGATGCCCCACTCTCCGTCGCCGTGGGCGTCGATCCAGCCGACCGGGCCCGCGTAGCCGGCGCGGTCCATGCCCTCGAGTTCGCGGATGACGTCGATGGCCGTCGCGGTCGGGGTGCCGCCGACGGCGGCGGTGGGGTGCATGGCGGCCACCACGTCCAGGACGGAGGCGCCGTCGGCCAGGCGGCCGGTGACGTGGCTGGCCAGGTGCTGGACGTTGGGCAGGACGAGGAGTTCCGGCTCGTCCGGGGTCTGCAGGGCCGAGCACAGCGGGGCGAGGGTGTTGCGGACCGAGGCGATGGCGCACTCGTGTTCGTGGCGGTCCTTGGCGCTGGCGAACAGGGCGGCGCCGCGGGCGAGGTCGTCGGCGGGGCTGGTGCCGCGCGGGGTGGTGCCGGCCAGGACGAGGGATTCGATCTCCTGGCCGGTGCGCCGGATGAGGAGTTCGGGGGTGGCGCCGACCAGGCCGGCCACGGAGAACGTGTAGCACTCGGGGTAGCGGGTGGCCAGGCGGGCCAGGAGCAGCCGCACGTCGATGGGGCGTTCGGCGGTGGCCAGCAGGTCGCGGGCCAGGACGACCTTTTCGAGTTCGCCCTCGCGGATGCGCTGGGCGGCGCGGGCGACGATGGCCTCCCATTCGGGCGCGCTGAGGCTGCCGTCGCCGTAGCTGATGCGGCCGGGGGAGCGGATCGGGGTGAAGTGCTCGACGGGGGTCTCGCCGATGACGGTGAGCCAGGCGTGACCGTCGCGGCGGGCCAGGATGGCCTGGGGGACGACGAGGGTGGAGCCCGCGGAGTTCTCGTCGAAAGTGAAGGTGCCGAACGCGACGGGCCCGGTGCCCGGGATGCGCACCTCGTCGCTGACCGCGGCGTGGCCGAAAACGTCGGTCAGCCACTGGCGCGCCCAGGCGAACCGATCGGGGCCGGGGGGTACCGTGACGCGGGCGGCCTCACCCCAGCCGACCAGGCCCTCGCCATGCCGGACCCATGCGAAGGGGGCGGTCTCCGGCAGGGATGCCAGCAGGTCACCGGGGTCACCTACCGAGGTGGTGCGAACCGGCAGAGGGCGGGTGATTCCGAGCGCGACACTCACTCAAGACACTCTATGCGGGAACTGAACACGTTCGACTCCCGCCCCCGTGAATGACCGGTTACGGACCATGAACACGAAAACTTTCCCGCAGTGCGGATCGGGCGTGTCAAGCGGCGATGCGAAGTGGGTGTGACGGCCGCGGTTCGTATGGCCGCCCGCACGGGAGAGATCTACCTTTGTGGCCATGATCACGCCTTTGGCCGCGGCCGCGGTACTGGCGGCCGGATCGGTGACTGTTCCGGTTCCGCAGGTGATGGCCGCTTTGGGGGATTCGATCACGTCGGGGTTCAACGCGTGCGGGTGGTACGTCTCGTGCCCGTCGCGCTCGTGGGCGGCCGGCGACGAGGCCGGGATCCGCAGCCACTTCACCCGTCTGGGCATGCGCTCGGGCAACCTCAACTTCGCCCAGCCGGGCGCGACGAGCGCCGATCTTCGGCGACAGGTGGGACAGGCGGTGAAGGCGGGAGCCGAATATGTGACCATTCTCATGGGCGCCAACGACGTGTGCGCGGGCACCGAGAAGACGATGACGCCGGTCGAGGTGTTCGGCCGGCGGGTCGAGCAGGCTCTCGGGGAGCTCAAGGAGGGGCTGCCGCAGGCGCGGGTGTTCGTGGCCACGATCCCGGACCTGCGCCGCCTGTGGCAGGCGGGCAAGGACAGCGCGATCGCGCGCACGTTCTGGACGCTCGGGCGGATCTGCCGGCCGATGCTCGCCGCGCCGGGCTCGAAGGCGCGCAAGGACGCGCAGCGCCGGGCGCGGGTCCGCGAGCGGGTGATCGACTACAACCAGGCGCTGGAACGTGCCTGCGCCGGCTACGGGCCGAACTGCCGCAGCGACGGCGGCGCCGTCTTCTCCTTCCCCTACACCCTCGACCACATCAGCAAATGGGACTTCTTCCACCCGAATGCCGCCGGGCAGCGGGCGGTGGCCGAACAGACTTTTAAGCACGGCTTTGACTGGTCGCCGGTGTTCCAGCCCAACTCATGACGGTGCCCGGGCGTCCAATGCGATGTGGAAACACGGATCGGGGACTACGAGCTGGCCGGACTGCTGGGCTCCGGCGGCCAGGGCTCGGTGTACGACGCCTATGACCCGGAGGGTCGCCGGGTGGCGGTCAAGGTGCTGCATCCCGGCGGCAGCCGCGAGCGCTTCGCCAAGGAGGTGGAGGCCGCGGCCCGGGTCGCCTCGTTCTGCACGGCGAGGTGCTGGACGCGGAGCTGACCGGCGGCCGGCCGTACATCGTCAGTGAGTACGTGGCGGGGCCGAGCCTGCGCCGCGCGGCCGGCGAGGTGCGCCGCTTCCAAGGGGACGAGCTGCACCGGCTGGGTACGGCGGTGGCCACGGCGCTGACCGCCATCCACGAGGCGGGCGTGGTGCATCGTGACCTGAAGCCGGACAACGTGCTGCTCGGCCCGGACGGCCCGCGGGTGATCGACTTCGGCATCGCGCGGGCGGCGGACATGTCGCTGACCGGCGCCGGGCAGGTCGCGGGCACGCCGGGGTACATCGCGCCGGAGGTGCTGATCGGGCAGCCCGCGGGCGCCGCGGCGGACGTGTTCGCGTGGGGCGCGGTCATGGTGTTCGCCGCGACCGGCGCCGATCCGTTCGGCGGGCCGGCGGCAGGCGCGGCCGCGCATCGGGTGCTGACCGTCCGGCCGGATCTGGGCGCCGTCCCGGCTTCGATGCGGCCCTGGGTGGAGGCGGCGCTGGCCAAGGACCCAGGGGCGCGGCCGACGGCCCGCGAGCTGCTGCTGGCGCTGGTCAGCGCCGACGGCGGCGAGGCGCTGGCCACCGGGACACGGGCGGGCGCGGGGACCGACGTGCTGGCCGCCGGGAGCAGGGTGGCGGCGGGCGCGCTGGCGCCCGGGCACGCCGATCCGCCCCTGGGCACGCTGGCCGAGGACGCCTACGCCGGGCTCGGGGAACGTGATCGGGGGCACGCGCCCGGGATCTTCCTGCGGCTGGTGGCCATGGGCGCGCGGGGGGCGGTCGTCGATGAGCTCGGCGAGCGGGCGCGGCCGGTGCTGGACGCCTTCCGGTACGTGCTGGCCGAGGGAGAGGGGCGGGTCACGCTGACCCATCCGGTGCTGGCGCGGGCCTGGCCGCGGTTGCGCGCGTGGGTGGCGGCCGAGAGCGACGGGCTGCCGGTGCTGGCCGAGATCAGCGTGGCGGCCCGGGCGTGGCAGGAGCACGGGCGGCGCGAGGGCGACCTGCTGAGCGGCATCCGCCTGGAGCAGGCCATGGAGTGGGCGGCCACGGGCCGGGTCAACAGCGCGCTCACCGCACGGGAACGCGCCTTCCTGCAGGCCGCCACGAGCCTGACCCGGCGCCGGGACCGCCGTCGGCGCGCGTTGACCACGGTGCTGTTCGGGCTCACCGTCCTCGCCTATCTCGCGGTGGTCGCCGCGCTCTGGCAGGCGGATCGGGCCGGGGAGCAGCGGGATCTGGCCGCGGGCCGGCAGCTGGTGGGCGAGGCCGATGGACTGAGGGTCACCGATCCGGTCCGGGCGATGTTGCTGAACGTGGCCGGCTGGCGCCCGGGCCCGGCACCAGGGGCGGGCTGGTGGCGGCGCTGGGCGCGCCGGAGCAGTCGGTGTTCCGCCTGCCGCCGGAGGCGGGCGCGTCGGTGGCGGCCGCCGGGGCCAACGGGCGGCTCATGGCGGTGGCCGGTGAGTGGGGCGTGCGCGTGTATGACACGGTGTCGGGCAAGCTGAGCACGGCCTGGCCCTGGCCGCGGGGACAGCGGCGCGACGTGAGCGCGGCGGCGCTGAGCCCGGGCGGCCGGACCCTGGTGGTGTCCCCGCACGAGGGGCCGGTGACGGCGTGGGACGCGCGCACGCTCACGCCCGCCGAGTGGGAACGCCACCTGCCCGGCGTCCCCTACCGTGACCCGTGTGCCGCCTAACCGCACTGGGCCAGCATGGTCCGCTTGTCCGCCCGCGTCACCGGGATGCCGTACTTGAGGGCGACCTGGGCGAACCGGGTGACGTACGCGCACCGGATCCCCCGCCGGGGCGGCAGCCAGCCGGCGGGGCCCGAGCCGTCCTTGGCCTCGTTGGCCCTGCCGTACACCGGCAGGAGGTTGAGGGGGTCGTTGGCGAAGTCGAGGCGCTTGGACATGGGCCAGCGCTTGGCCGCCATCCGCCAGGCGTAGGACAGGGGGACGACGTGGTCGACCTGGACCTCGCCGGCGTCCTTGCGGCGCCAGTCGATGGCGCGGCCGGTGTAGGGGTCGGTGAGGGTCATCGACAGCACTCTGCAGCCGGCCCGCACGAGGTCGCGGCCGTCGCGGGCGAGCAGGTCGTCGCGGGTGCGGCAGCCGTTGCCCGCGTACGGCACGCCGGGGGCGGTGTCGGCCCAGTCGGCGCCGTAGTTGGAACGGGAGTAGCCGGTGCGGGCGCCGCGGGGCTTGACGCGTAAGCGGGTGATGAGGGCGCGGGCGTCCTGCCGGTCGGCGGCGGTGACGGGAGCCAGGCCGGGCCGGGTGCCGCTGCCGTTGCCGAGCGGGCTGGCGGCCGGGCTGGTGGCCTGCGTGCGCTGGGAGTTGCCGAACAAGGAAACGATCAATACGCCGCCGGCGAGGATGGCGACCGCGTCCCGTGTGCTCAAGGAGCCTCCGTATGCTTGGCCACCTCTCGGTTATTTCCCATGATCACCTGATTTGACACGAGGAGGGCGCGGTGCGGGAATGGCGCGTGCTCGCCGCGGTGTCGGCGGGCGGGGTGGCCGGGTCGCTGGCGCGGTTCTGGCTGCAGTCGTGGTGGCCGTCGGTGTGGACGACGCTGGCGATCAACGTGGCGGGCTGCCTGCTGATCGGCGTGCTCATGGCGCTGGTGCACGGGATGCACCGGCTGGCGCGGCCGTTCCTGGGCGTGGGGGTCCTCGGGGGCTTCACGACGTTCTCGGCCTACGTGATCGAGGCGCGGGCGCTCGCCGGCCAGGGCTCGCCCGGCGCGGCCGCGCTCTACCTGGCGGGAACGATGGCGGGCGCGCTCGTGGCGGTCTGGATCGGGGTACGGCTGGCCGCACGGTGGCGGCGATGACCGCGCTCTTGGTGGCGCTCGGCGCCGCGGTGGGGGCGCCCCTGCGGTTCGTGCTGGACGGGCTGGTCCGCGGCTGGGTGACCCGCCCGCCGGGCTTCCCGTGGGGGACCCTGGCGGTGAACGTGCTCGGCTCGGCGGTGCTCGGCTTCCTGGTGGCGCTGCCCGCCGGCGAAGGGGTGATGGCCCTGGCGGGCACCGGGTTCTGCGGGGCGCTGAGCACCTATTCGACGCTGGGGTACGAGACGCTGCGCCTGGCCGAGGAGGGCGCCTGGCGGGCCGCGCTGGGCAACGTGGTGCTCAGCGTGACCGCCGGACTGGGCGCCGCCGCGGCCGGTGCGCTTCTGGCGCAGCCGCTCGTCTGAAGCCCCGCGGAGTTACCGTGTAATCCTGTAAGCAACGAAGGAGCGCACGATGGCGGATCCCCTCGACGCCTACTCCCAGGTGGTCACCTCGGTCGCCGCGGAACTCCTGCCCAAGGTGGCGGCCGTCCGGGTGGCACGGGGCAGCGGTTCCGCGGTGGTGTTCACCTCCGACGGCTTTCTCCTCACCAACGCGCACGTCGTGGGCTCGGCACGCGGAGGCACGGTGGCCTTCGCCGACGGCTCGGCGGAGGAGTTCGTGGTGGTCGGGCGCGACCCGCTCTCCGACCTGGCGGTGATCCGGGCCCAGGGGCCCACGCCGGAGCCCGCCGTGCTCGGCGACAGCGACAAGCTGGTGGTGGGACAGCTCGTGGTGGCGGTCGGCAACCCGCTGGGGCTGGCCGGTTCGGTGACGGCCGGAGTGGTCTCGGGGCTCGGCCGCTCGCTGCCGGCGCGCTCCGGCTCCGCGGTGCGGATGATCGAGGACGTGATCCAGACCGACGCCGCCCTGAACCCGGGCAACTCCGGCGGCGCCCTGGCCGACGCCCGGGCCCGGGTGGTCGGGGTCAACACCGCGGTGGCCGGGATGGGCGTGGGGCTGGCGGTGCCGATGAACAGCACGACCCGGTCGATCATCGCGGCCCTGATCCGCGACGGGCGCGTACGGCGGGCCTTCCTCGGGCTGGTGACCTCGCCGGCGCCGCTGCCGGAGCCGCTGCGCCGGCGCACCGGGCAGGCGGCTGCGCTGCGGGTGGTGGAGGTGGTGGCGGGCTCACCGGCCGAACGGGCCGGGCTGCGGGCCGGCGACCTGGTGCTGAGCGCCGGGCGCACTCCGGTGGGGGACGCGCAGAGCCTGCAGCGGCTGATGTTCGCCGAGGCCATCGGGAGACCGTTGCCGATCACGGTCTACCGCAACGGCGCCCTGGTGGACGTGATCGCGGAACCGCTGGAGCTCACTGCCTGATCTCCTGGGTGAGGGGACAGGGGTGACGAGGGAACACGCGGCCCGGGGTACGTCCCGCGCTCGCCGGTCTGCGGGCGCCGTGACGGCGCCCGGCCCGTCCGACGTGCGAAGCGATCCCCCCGACCTGCGGAAACCGGCGTCGGCGGGTGGCGGGGGCGGCGGCTTCGCCGTAATGGAAGGAGATGCTATCGCCGACGGCGGGCCAGGAGCTCCTCGAGGAGGGCGTCCCACTGGCGGCCGACGGCGTCGACGTCGTAGGTGCGGGCCGTCTCCAGCGCGCCGGCGGCCAGGGAGCGGCGCAGCGGCTCGTCCTCGATGACGCGCAGGATGGACGCGGCCAGGTTGTCGTTGGTACGCGGCTTGACCAGCAGGCCGTCCACCTCGTCGGTGATCATCTCCTTGGGGCCGTGCGGGCTGTTGAAGCTGACGATGGCCAGCCCCTTGGCCATGGCCTCCAGGATCGTCATCGGGAAGCCCTCGTGGCGGGAGCTGAGCACGAAGACGGACGCCTTCTCCAGCTCGGCGCCGACGTCCTGGGTGGGGCCGGGGAGCTCGACCTTGCCCTCGAGGCCGGCCTCGGCGATCTGGGTCTGCAGGTTCTCGCGCTGGGGGCCGTCGCCGAAGATGCGCAGCTTCCAGTCGGGGTGGAGCCTGGCGACCTGCTCCCACGCGGTGATGAGCCGGTGGAATCCCTTCAGCCGGGTGATGCGGCCGACGGCGATGACGAGCTTGGCGTCGAGCTTGGCCTGGCCGCCGGTCATCGGCGGGACGGCGTTGGGGATGCGGACCAGCCGCTTGGGGCGCTTCGGCAGGGTGTTGCGGTAGTCACGCAGGTCGGCCTTGGTGAGGGTGACCAGGGCGTCGAAGCGGCGGTAGCGCCACTTGATGAGCTCCTGGAGTTCCTCGGGCTTGGCGTTGAGGCCGACGTGTTCCTGGGCGACGGTGATGACGTTCGGGTTGGCCAGCTGGGCCATCGCGAGGTTCAGCCCGGGGCGGGTGCCCATGAGGACGCCGGTGTGCATGGAGCGGATGAACCGGGCCAGCTGGAGGTCGGTCCAGGCGTTGAACCGGTGGGCGGCCGACTCCCCTTCGGGGATGAGGCGGCTGGGCATCTTCGAGAGCATGCCGCGCACCCCGCGCCGGGGCTTGAGCCGGTCGTCGAGGAAGCGGAACTTGACGCGCGGGTCGACGGGGAAGAAGGGCTCTTCCGCTTCCTTGAGGATGGAGACGATCTCGACGTCGCGCCCGGTGGCGGCCAGGTAGCTGGCCAGGTTGAACACGGTCCTGATGGTGCCGCCCATGCCGTTGGCGTGCAGGAGCAGGATGCGGATCGTGCCGATGGACGGAGGCGGCGCGTTGCGTTGCCGGCGTCGGTTGTATCCCCTGTACAGCCGGGCGGCCGCGGCCTTCCCCTTGCGTGCCAGTGCGCGCACCTTGTCGTAGTCCCCTCGTCGGTCTGTGTGTGAACACACGTGGCCGGCGGCGGGAGAGTTCCCGTCACCGGCCTATTGTCCAGCTTTAGGCGGGTGCGCCGGACTCCCCGTGGCACTGCCCCGTCTATGACCTTTTAGACGCCGTTCACCCCGTCAAGGTTGCATGTGACTTCCCGGTGAATGCGGAGGTTTGCGCTGCAGCAGGTCGAGAGCGGTGTCGATGGCCTTCTCGAGCTGGGTGTCGAGGCCGGCGGCGTAGTCCTGGGGAGTGATGTCGACCTCGATGTCGGGATCGGTGCCGTAGTTCTCCACTTTCCAGCCGACGTCGTCGAAGGCGAAGGAGCACTCGGGCTGGGTGGTGACGGTGCCGTCGGCGAGCCGGTGGCGGGGCCAGATGCCGACCACGCCGCCCCAGGTGCGCTTGCCGATGAGGGGGCCGAGGCCGAGGAGCTTGAAGGTGTGGCTGAAGATGTCGCCGTCGGAGCCGGCCCATTCGTTGGTGAGGGCGACGAGCGGGCCGCGCGGGGATTCCGGCGGGTAGGGCTCGGCGTCGCCGTAGCGGGGGTAGCCGTAGCCGAGCCGCCGGCGGGCCAGCTTCTCCAGCAGGAGAGCGGAGACGTTGCCGCCGCCGTTGTGGCGGACGTCGACGATGAGGGCGTGGCGGTCGTATTCGGTGAGGTAGCCGCGGTGGAACTCGGCGAAGCCGGTGGCGCTCATGTCGGGGATGTGGATGTAGCCGACGCGGTTCTGGGAGCGCTGGTGGCAGCGGGCGCGGTTCTGGGCGACCCAGTCGCGGTAGCGGGCGGGCTGCTCGTCGGCGAGCGCTCTGACGGTGGCGGTGAAGGTGTGCTCGCCGCGCTGGAGGGTGAGCTCGACCTCTTGGCTGGCCTGGTTGACCAGCCGCTCGTTGGGGGTGGTGTGCGCGCCGATGGGGTGCCCGTTGATGGCGAGTACGGCGTCGCCGGGGCGGATGTCCAGGCCCATGCGGTTGAGCGGTGAGGTGGCGTCGGGGTCCCAGGGGTCGCCGGTGACGATGGCGCCGATGCGGTAGACGCCGTCGCGGTAGTCCCAGTCGACGCCGAGCTTGCCCTGGCTGTAGTCGGGACCGGGCCGGTACTCGCCGCCGCTTTCGTAGGCGTGGCTCGTGGCGAGCTCACCGTGGAGCTCCCACAGCAGGTCGGAGAACTCGCCGCGGGTGCTGACGCGGTCCACGAGGGGCAGGTAGCGGTCGTGGACGGCCTGCCAGTCGATGCCGGCCATGTCGGGGGTCCAGAAGTGGTCGCGTTGCAGGCGCCAGGCCTCGCGGAACATCTGCCGCCATTCGTGTTCCGGCCAGACGGAGACCTTGACGCGGTCGAGGTCCACCCAGCCGCTGTCGCGGCCGGGCGGGTCGTCGTCGTGCTCGGGGACGTCGGCGGCCTTGACGACGCGCAGCCGGTCGTCGGCGCGGTAGAGGAGTGTCTTGCCGTCGCGGGCGAGCTCGAGGTCGGTGACGCCCTCGGCGAAGGTCTCCGTCTTGCCGGCGGCGACGTCGTGGAGGTGGAGGATCGGCTCGCCTTCGAGGGGGCTGGACAGGATGAGGACCTTGTTCCCGAGGGCGGCGATGCGTTCGTAGCGGCCTTCGGGCAGGGGGAAGGCGGTGACGCGGCGGTGGATGCCGTCGGCGTCGACGTGCAGCGGCTGGGGGTCGCCGGCGTCCTCGTCCTCGTCCTTGGCCGTCAGGGGGCGCGGCCGGGGGACGAAGGGGTCGGGGGTGTGGCGCTGCAGGGCGATGGCGTAGGGGCGGGTGCCGAGGGGGAAGCCCAGGTCGAACTGGAGGTGGTCGTAGACGGGGGAGAAGACGCGCTGGCCGATGAAGTAGAGGTAGCGGCCCTGCGGGTCGAAGGCGGGGGCGTAGTCCTTGAGGATCGGCTGGGTGGCCTGGATGGTGCGGCCGGTCTCCGGGTGGTGGAGCTTGATGGCGGTGCTCTGGTAGCTGAGGGGGCTGGCGTAGGCGAGCCAGGCGCCGTCGGCGGACCAGGCGGGGTCGTGGGGGGCGGCGTGGGAGTTGGCCTCGACCAGGGTGGCCTGGCCGGTGCCGAGGTCGAGCAGGTGAAGCTCGCCGCGGTGGTTGGTGAGCGCGATGCGGTCGTGCACGGGGTCGGGGACGAGCTCGGTGACCCGGCCGAGCTCGGCCAGCGGCGTGGCGGCATGGGGTTCGAGCAGGGTGAGGGTCTCCTCGCCGCCGTCGGTGCTGGCGGCGGCGACGAGGCGGGCGCCGTCGTTGAGGAAGGCGAGGTGGCGGTAGCGGGTGCCGTGGGGCGCGCCGTGCCGGCGGACCGGCCCCTCCCAGGCGGCCAGGGTGTATGCCTTGCCGCGGGTGGTGAGGGCAAGCGTGGTGCCGTCCGGGCTGAGGGTGGCGCTGTCGAGGTAGTCGGCGGCCTCGACGAAGCGGCGGTTGCGCTGGGTGCGGGAGGAGGCCAGGCGGACGTCGACCTTGACCGGCCGGTCGGCGTCCGCTTCGAGGAGGTAGAGATCGGCGCCGGCGTGGTAGACGAGGCGCCGGCCGTCGCTGGTGAGGTTGCGGGCGTAGTAGTCGGTGTGGTGGGTGTGGCGGGTGAGGTCCTGCCCGGCCGGGGTGCAGGAGTAGACGTTGCCGGTGCCTTCGTGGTCGGACAGGAAGTAGACGCGCTCGCCGCTCCAGCAGGGCGCGGCGAGGTTGCCGGGAAGCTTGATGAGGCGCCGGAAGGCGCCGCTGCCGTCGGGATCGATCCAGAGGTCGCCCGCGGTGCCCCCGCGGTAGCGCTTCCAGCGGGCCGGATCGGCGGTGTTGCGGCCGAGGACGATCATGTCGCGGGGGCCGTGGGCGATGGAGTTCGCGGGCCCGTACGGCAGGCGGTGCGGGACGTCGCCGGGGGCGACGCGGTGCAGCCAGGTATGTCCCTCGAAGGGCTGGCAGGCGTCGCTGGCGTACAGGATGCGCTCGCCCGGGTCCCAGCCGGTGACGGTGCAGCGGGCGCCGTGATAGGTCAGGCGGGTGGCGGCGCCGCCTTCCGCGGGCATGACGTAGACCTCTTCCGGGCCCTCTTCGCGGCCGACGAAGGCCAGGTGGTCGCCGCGGGGGGAGATGCGCGGGTATCGGGCTTCGGCGAGCCCGGTGGTGAGGCGGAAGGCGCGGCCTCCCCGTGCGGGGGCCATCCAGAGGTCGTCCTCGGCGGCGAAGACGACGACGTCCGCGAAGATTGCGGGGAAGCGCAGGTAGGCGGGCATGGCTTCTCCGGTGGTCGGGCGGCGCGGGGGAGCGCGGCCTCCGGCAGGTTGTGCTGCTTGGTCACGGTGGCCCGCCGTGGGCAGCCTAGCCGTGGGTACGGTGCCCCGCCGTCAGCCGCCGGGCGTGGGGTACGGTGCCCCGCCGTCGGCAGCCTGGTCGTGGGTACGGTGCCCCGCCGTCGGCAGCCTGGTCGTGGGTACGGTGGCCCGTCGTCAGCAGCCGGGACGGGTGTCCCGGCCGGCTGAGCGTGGTGGTCAGGCTTCGTCCATGGGTTTGCGGCTCGCCTGCCTCTTGGCGGCCTTGGCCTGCCTGGTGGCCTTGATGGTGGCCTTCTTGGCCTTGCCGGATTTGGTGGCGGGTTTCTTGCGTGGTTCTGCCATCGTCGGTTCCCCCGATGCGCTCGCGATGCCCTTGACGACATCGCTGCTGTTCATACCCCGTTCACCCACAAAACCGACATTTCGTACTTTGGGGGTGGTCAGAAGGAGAGCGAGGCGGCCTCGTTGTGAAGGATGAGGATGAGCAGGGTCGCCACCAATGTCGCGATGAGCAGCCAGCTGACCATGATGATGATCGTGGATCGGCGTGGGCGGCGGGTGGCCGGCTCGCCCTTGGCTCTGGCCTCGCTGCGGCGGGCGCGCTCGTTGAAGGACTCCAAACGCGCGACGAGCCGCGGGTCCTCGTCGACGAGGTGGCGCTCGATCTGGGCCAGCAACCGCTCCTCGTCCTGCGACCAGGCCATGGTGCACCTCCGGAACGCAAGCTCTGTGGGGGTGTTCTGCCCAACCATGAAGATCATTAGCCGTGATCTTGCCCGTGAATTGCACGCTCTTTGGTTTTGCGATCAACGTCGAACGTATGTTCCAATCATGTCGTGCGCTGGGACAACCTGCGGCTCACGGGGGCCGACGACCATGATCCTGCCCTGCCGCTGTTCGCCCAGGGGGCGGTGGCGCGGGTCTTCGACACACCCGCCTTCCACGGGATGACCTTCTACGAGGTGCGCGCCCGCTCGATCGTCAACCGCCTCCCGCCGGCGAGCCGCATGCCGTTCGAGCACACCATCAACCCCTACCGCGGCTGCGGCCACGCCTGCCGCTACTGCTTCGCCCGCAACACCCACACCTACCTCGACCTCGATGCCGGGCTCGACTTCGACACCAAGGTCGTGGTCAAGGTCAACGCCGCCGAGCTGACCCGCCGCGAACTCGCCTCTCCCCGCTGGCGGGGCGGGCACATCGCCATGGGCACCAACGTCGACTGCTACCAGCGCGCCGAGGGCCGCTACCAGCTCATGCCCGGCATCCTGGCCGCGCTGCGCGACGCGGCCAACCCGTTCTCCATCCTCACCAAGGGCACCCTGATCCTGCGCGACCTAGACCTGCTGGCCGAGGCCGCGACGGTGACCGAGGTGTCGGTCAACTTCTCGGTGGGGTTCGTCGACGGCCAGGTCTGGCGCGAGGTCGAGCCGGGCACCCCGCACCCCGAACGCCGCCTGGAGGCATGCGCGCGCCTGAACGCCGCCGGTATCCGGTGCGGGGTGCTGATGGCGCCCGTCCTGCCCTACCTCACCGACTCGCCGGCCCAGCTGGAGGCCACGGTGGCCCGGATCGCCGCCGCGGGGGCGGCGCGGGTGACGCCGCTGGTGCTGCATCTGCGGCCCGGGGCCCGGCAGTGGTATCTCGGGTGGCTGGCTCGGGAGCATCCCCGCCTGGTGCCGCGCTACCTGGAGCTGTACGGCAGAGGCGCGTACGCGCCACGGCGGTACCAGGAGCAGGTAACCGCCCGGGTCCGGGAGCTGGCCGGGCGGTACGGCATCGGCCGGGGCTCGGCCCGCCGGCCCGCCTCCCCTCCGACGGCCCAGAGGCCGGGGCCCGACCGGCCGGACGCCGAGCAACTGAGCCTGCTGTAGCCCGCTCCGCACCGGGGCAGCCGGGTCCTGCTGGGAGCACACGCTGGCGATCGCGCCGATGCCGGTGCAGGAGCTGGGTTCGGGTGGTGACTGCGTCGCCACTCGGGCTTTCCGGAGGCCGGGCCGGTCGCTCGTGCGTCCTTCAGCCTGCCCGGTGCCGGTAGTCGCCGGGCGTGACGCCGTACCACTGGCGAAAGGCCAGGTGGAAGCCGACCGGCGAGCCGTACCCGACGCGCTCGCTGATGCGGTGCTGCGGCAGGCGCGTCTCGGTGAGCAGGCGGGCGGCCTCCTGCATGCGGCGGGCGGTCAGGTGGCGCATCGGCGCCTGGCCGACCAGGCGGCGGAAGGTGGCGGCGAAGGCGGAGCGCGACATTCCGGCTTCGGCGGCCAGGCTTTCGAGGGTCCAGGTCTCGGTGAAGCGGGTGTGGACGGCGCTCAGCGCGGCGGCGACGCCGGGGTGCCGCAGCGCCTGCAGGATGGGCTGGTCGGCCGGGCAGCCGAGGTCCAGGGCGGCGCGCAGCGCGAGGACGAAGACCATTTCGAAGGCGCGCAACGCGACGAGCTGGGCGCCGGGCCCGGCGGTGTCCCATTCGCCGGCCAGCTGCCGCAAGGTGGCGCCCAGGAGCGGGTGGGCGTGCAGTTGCTCGCTGCGCAGCGTCAGCAGCGGGGGCAGCGCCTTGTAGAGGGGCGCGGCGGCGGCGCGGTCGTAGTGCAGGCCGCCGCAGAGCATGAGGGTCCGCGGGCCGGGCCCGGGGATCTCGACGGTGGTGACGTCGCCGGGCTCGCGTTCGGGCAGGACCTCGGTCAGGGGTACGGCGGGCCCGCCCGGCCGGTCGCCGAGCCGGTGGGCGCTGCCGTGGGGGAAGACGGCCAGATCGCCGGGTTCGAGGCGGACCGGGGCGCTGCCGGGCAGTTCCACGGCGCAGGAGCCGGTGACGACGTAGTGCAGCAGCGCGCAGTTGTCGCGTTCGCCGCTGACGCCCCAGGGGGCGTGGGCCAGCCAGCGGCTGTGGAAGACTCCGTGCAGCCGCAGCGGTGCCAGCAGGTCGCTGAGCAGATCCCCACTCACGAGACGATCCTTAAAGATTTCGAGACTGGTCTTTATAGAGCGTATCGCGCGCGGGCGGCACGCTGACTGCCATGACTTTTCTCGTACTCAACGCGGCCGGCGCCCAGGGCGGCGCGGTCGCGCGCAAGCTGGTGGCCGAGGGGCTGGACGTGCGCGGCTTCTCCCGCAGCGGCAAGGTGCCCGCCGGCGCGCAGCCGGCCGTCGGCAACCTGGGGGACGCGGCGGCGGTCGCGGCGGCCTTCGCGGGCGTCAGCCACGCCTCGGTCATGCTGCCCATGGTCTACGAGCCGGACGTCGTGGAGCGCTACGTCCGCAACGTGCGCGACGCGGCGCTGGCGGCCGGGGTGCGCCGGCTGGTGGTCAACACCGGCAACCGGCTGCCCGGGCACGACAGCGGCCTGCCCGTCTTCGAAACCCGCCGCCGGGCCGTGCGCACCCTGCGCGAGGCGGGCCTGCCCGTGGTGGAGCTGCGCCCGGCCGTCTACCTGGACAACCTCGCCGCCCCCTGGGTCGCCGGGCCGCTGGCCGCCGAGGGCGTGCT
This sequence comes from Nonomuraea typhae, assembly GCF_009760925.1. Lineage (GTDB taxonomy): Bacteria > Actinomycetota > Actinomycetes > Streptosporangiales > Streptosporangiaceae > Nonomuraea > Nonomuraea typhae. The sequence goes on along the minus strand of NZ_VRLV01000003.1, from coordinate 421,850 downwards.
GGCCTACCCGCTGCCGTCCGACCTGCCGGTGGCCTGGCTCGCGCACGAGGACCTGGCCGCCTGCACGCACGCCGCCCTTCTCGCCGACGGCCTGGAGGGCGCCACGGTGAACCTCGGCCCGTCCGAGTCCGTGACCGGCGCGGAGCTGGCCGCCGCGATCGGCGCCCGCTACCTGGCCCAGGACGTGGACGTCTTCGAGAAGGGACTGACCGCCCTGGTGGACCCGCCCACGGCCGCCGCCATCGCCGCCACCTACCGCCTGGCCGCCGACGACCCCGCCCTACTGGCCGCCGACCCGGCCGCGCCGGACCTTCTAGGCGTACGGCCGACGCCACCGCGTACCTGGCTGGCCGCCCAGCCCTGGGCCCGGCGATGACCGCCACCGGGCCGGCTGCGGCGGGGGCCGGTCGGCCCGGGGCGGCTGAGGCGGAGATCGTGCGGCACCATCGGGTGATCGAGCGCTGGCTGTCGGGCGAGGCCGGGCCGGGGGAGTTCGCCGCCCTGGCCGGGGCGCACGCCGACGGCTTCACCCTGGTCGGCCCCGGCGGCGTCACCCTGACGCGCGACCAGGTGCTCGCCGAGCTGGAGCGCCTGCGCGGCGCCGTGCCGGGCCTGCGCATCGAGATCCGCGAGGTACGCGTGGTGGCCGAGGAGGGACCGCTGCTGGTGGCCACCTACCAGGAGCGGCAGCCGGGCAACGCCCGCCGGTCGAGCGTGGTGCTGCGGCGCACCGAGGCGGGCCTGCGCTGGCTGCACCTGCACGAGACCTGGCTGCCCGCCTCCGTCCAGCCCTCCCGCGTCTCGCACGGCCCCGGTACCGAATGAGCGGTTTCGCCTCATGCGGACGGTCACCGGGGTGTTGAGTGGAGCCATTGGGTCGGGCTGATCGCGGCGGGGAGGCCGGGTGCGACGGGCTGCGCGGGTCACCTTCGTCATCTGCCCGCTGCCGGGGATCCGGGCGCCGGGGTGTGCCCGGTGCGCTCTGGATGGCGCGTCGCCGCCGAGCCCTCGAGATCACCGCTCTCCGTCGGTGGTCTCCGGCGCTTTCTCCCGGCATCACCCTGGTCCGCGCGTGATCAGCGGCCTGCCGTACCCGAGAGGCGGGTGAAGGCGCGGCCGGCGGCGGCGCGGGCCTCGGGGTGGACGGCGGCGGCGGTGCGTCCGGCGGCCAGTTCGCGCCAGGTGCGGCGGGCCAGCACCCGCTGGACCGCCACCACCTGGGCGGCCAGCAGTCCCGCTTCCAGGTCGTCGAAGGCGCCGCCGGGATGGGCGAGCAGGGCCTCGGCGAGGGCGGCCTCGTCGGCGGCCACGTGGACGGCGAGGCGGGCGGCCAGGCCGGGGGTGTCGAAGACGAGGCGGTGGAAGGCGAGGACCTCGGGGTGGTCGTTGAGGCCGGTGACGGGGTCACGCCGGTCCAGGCCGTCCAGGAAGTGGGCGTGCAGGGCGGCGACGGGGTCGGCCGGGCCGGCGGCGCGCACGACGCGGGCGGTTTCGCCCTGGTGGTCGGCGATGCGGTGGACGACGAGGTCCTCTTTGGTGGCGAAGTACTTGAACAGGGTGGGTTTGGAGACGTGGGCGGCGGCGGCCACCTCGGCCACCGAGACGTCGTCGAAGCCGCGCTCGAGGAACAGCGTGATGGCCGCCGCCGAGATCGCCTCACGTACCTGCTGCCGCTTGAGCTGGCGTAGTCCGGTCATGCGTATATATTAACCTGGTTAATAACTTAACCGGGTTAAGGGAGTTGGATGAGCACGCTTGCCGACGAGAGGCAGTACGTCGAGACCTGCCGGGCGGCGCTGCGGCGCATGCTGGAGTCCGCGCGCGAGAACGTCGTCGTCGGTGAGAGCGTCGCCGGCGACCGCTACAGCGCCGAGCGGCTGGGCCGCCACCTGAAGAGCCTGGCCAAGGAGCTCGGGGAAGAGCCCGCCGGGCCGCCGTTCTTCGGCCGGCTCGACTTCGGCGCCGGTGAGCACCGCGGGCGCAGCTACTACATCGGCCGCCGCCACCTCACCGGCGAGCACGGCGGCGTGCCCGTCGTCATCGACTGGCGGGCGCCGGTCTCGCGCGCCTTCTACCGCGCCAGTGCCCGCGACCCGCTGGGGGTGGCCACCCGGCGGCGTTACGGCTGGTCGGGGCAGAGCCTGACCGGGTTCGAGGACGAGCACCTGGGCCGCGGCGAGCAGGGCGGCGGCGCGATCCTGGCCGCGGAGATCGAACGGCCGCGCGTGGGTCCCATGCGCGACATCGTGGCCACCATCCAGCCCGAGCAGGACGAGCTGGTGCGCGGCGAACTGGCCGAGTCGGTGTGCGTACAGGGCGCGCCCGGGACCGGCAAGACGGCGGTCGGGCTGCACCGGGCGGCGTACCTGCTGTATGCGCACCGGGCGCGGCTGGAGCGGTCGGGGGTGCTGGTGCTGGGGCCCAACCGGGCCTTCATCGGCTACATCGCGGCGGTGCTGCCTGCGCTGGGCGAGGTGCAGGTCGAGCAGACGACCCTGGAGGAACTGCTGGGCGGCACCCAAACCAGCGCCGACAGCGCGGAGGCGGCCGTGGTCAAGCACGACGCGCGCATGGCCGCCGTCCTGCACCGGGCGCTGTACGGGCGCATCGGCGAACCGGTCGAGCCGGTCACCGTCACCGACGGCGCCGCCAGGTGGCGGGTCTACGAGGACGAACTGCGCCGCATCGTCGACGACACGCGGCGGGAGGGCCTGCCGTACCTGACGGGCCGTGAGCGGGTGCGCGCCCGGATCATGGCGCGCATCACCCGCCAGGCCGAGCTGCGCGGCGTCACCGTCACCGCGGCCTGGACCAAGAAGATGGGGCGGCAGGTGACGCCGTTCCTGGACGAGGTCTGGCCGGCGGTCAAGCCCGAGCAGGTGGTGTTCGAGGTGCTCAGCGCCCCGGGCGCGGCGGCCGCGACGGTCCTGGACGAGCGTGAGCGCGCGGCGATCACCTGGGCGCGGCCGCCGCGCTCGGCCAGGAGCGCCCGCTGGACGGCGGCCGACATGGTGCTGCTGGACGAGGTGGCCGGGCTGCTCGAGCGGCCGGCGGGCTACGGCCACGTGATCGTCGACGAGGCCCAGGACCTGTCGCCGATGCAGTGCCGGGCCATCGCCCGGCGCAGCGAGCACGGGTCGCTGACGGTGCTGGGCGACCTGGCCCAGGCCACCAGCCCCTGGGCGGCGCGCGACTGGGCCGCGCAACTGGCCGCGCTCGGCAAGCCCGGGGCCACGACGGTCGTGCTCAGCACCGGCTTCCGGGTGCCGGCGGCGGTCGTGGAGCTGGCCAACCGGCTGCTGGCCCGTCTCGCGGCAGGCGTGCCGCCGACCCGTTCCTTCCGGCGGGACGGCAGGCTGAGCGTGCGCCCGGTCGCCGAGCTGGCTCCCGCGGTCGTGCGCGCGGCCCGGGCGGCGCTGGAACTGGAGGGCTCCGTCGGGGTGATCGCCGCCGACGCCGACGTGGCGGGCCTGCGCGACGCGCTGCGGGACGGCGGCCTGGACGCCGCCCTCGTCCAGCCGGGGGACGGCGGCGCGTACCGGCGGCTCAGCCTGGTGCCCGCCTCGGCGGCCAAGGGACTGGAGTACGACCACGTCATCCTCGCCGAGCCGGCGGCCGTCGCCGAGGCCGAGCCGCGTGGCCTCAACCGGCTGTACGTGACGCTGACCCGGGCGGTCTCCCGGCTGGAGGTGCTGCACGCGCGGCCCCTGCCCGCGGCGCTGATCGCCTGAGTCTCGACAGAACGCGCAGCTTAGGTGTGAGATGAGGGGCGAGACACGCTACACGCCGGGGCCTGCACCGAGGGAGCCGTCCTATGACCACACCACCGAATCCGTCGCAGGGCGAGGAACCGGACGCCCGCGAATCGCAGTGGTCGCCCCCGCCCCAGCAGCCGGGGCCGGCTCCCCCCTACGACCAGCCGTACGGACAGCCCTACGGCCAGGCGCCCCACGGCCAGTCCCCGTACGGCGAGCCGCCCAAGAGCTCCGGCACCCAGGTCATGTCGATCATCGCCTTCGTGTGCGCCGGCGTCGCGCTGCTGATCCTGCCGATCATCTTCGGGCCGATCGGCATCGTGCTCGGCATCGTCGGCCACACCCGCGGCGAGTCGCTGGGCAAGTGGTCCGCGGTCACGGCCGGCGTCACCATGGTCCTCAGCATGGTCATCGGGTTCCTGGTGCTGCAGAGCAGGGTCGCTTGACCTTGTCGTAGCGTCAACGTCTTTCATGGAGGTATGCGGATAGGACAACTCGCCGCCCTGGCCGGCGTCTCGACCAGGGCGGTGCGCCACTACCACCACCTCGGCCTGCTGCCGGAACCCGAACGGCGGGCCAACGGCTACCGCGTCTACGGGCTGCGTGACGCGGTCGTGCTCTCGCGTATCCGCCGCCTGTCGGAACTGGGCCTGTCGCTGGAGGAGATCCGCGACGTGCTGGCCGACGCCCACGGCCGCGAACTGCGCGAGGTGCTCACCGACCTCGACGCCGACCTGGCCCGGCAGGAGGCGGAGATCAGGGCGCGCCGCGAGCGGCTCGCCGAGCTGCTGGAACACGAGCGGCTGCACCCCGACGACGCCGTCTCCCCGGAGATGGCCCGCGTCCTCGGCCGCCTGCCGAAGGCGAAGGGGACGATGGCCGAGCGCGACCGCGAGTTCCTGGCGCTGCTGGACACCTCGCTGAGCGACGAGCGCCGCCCCGGCGTCCTGGACCCGCTCCTTTCCCTGCCCGAGACCGGCGACCCCGCCTTCCACGCCCGGGTCCTGGAGGTCTACGCCGACCTGGACGCCTTCGCCGCGGAGGACCCCGGCGAGGACGACCCGCGGGTGGAGGAGCTGGCGTGGCGGCTGATCGAGCTGACCCCGCGCCACCTGATGCCCGCCGACGGCCTGGCGATGCCCGGCGAGGACGACCCGTTCCTGCGGGCGTTCCTGGCCGACTTCAGCCCCGGTCAGCGCCTCGTCATCCGCCGCGTGATGCAGCTGCTGGACAAGCCGTGAGGGTCGTGCGCCGCATGCTGGCGCACGAGCTGCGCGCCCTGGCCAGCCTGGCCTACTGGGTCACCGGCCGCCGCCACGGCGTGGGCCACGGGATGGTCGCCCTGCCGTACCACGGGGGCGGCGGGCTGACGATGTGGATGTTCCTGTTCGGCGTCGTCCTGGAGGGGGTGGCGCTGGAGCTGTGGCTGGGCTGGCCGATCCTGACCGTCCTGCACGTCTATTTCGTGCTGTCCATGCTCGGCATGATCGCCGCCGCGCGCACCCGGCCGCACGTGGTGGGCGAGCACGAGGTACGGCTGCGCCACGGCGCCGCCTTCGACCTGCGCATCCCCCGCGAGCTCATCGTGGCCGCCCGCGCCGGCGCCCGCATCCACGAATCGGGCCACATCACCGTGGACGGCGACCGGCTGGAGCTGGTCGTGGACGCGCGCACCAACCTCACCCTGGAGCTGTCGCAGCCGGTCACGCTGATCCGGCCGCTGGGCCGTACCGGACAGGCGCGGCATATCCGATTGTTCGCCGACGATCCGCGAGAATTTCTGCGGGCGTTGTCGATTCCCGCGCCGCCCGCGCGTCATGGCGGTGAAGGAAGGGAGAGAACATGAAATACGTGCTGCTCGTCGTCGGCGACGAGCAACCGTGGGCGGAGGCCGGGCCGGAGGAACGCGCCGCGGTGTACGAGAGGTGGGGCGCCTACGACGCGTTCCTGACCGGCAGGGGCGCCGCCCTCGGCGGCCACGAGCTGGCCCACTCCTCCAGCGCCACGACCATCCGCAAGAACGGCGACCAGGTCCTCATCTCCGACGGCCCCTACGCCGAGACGGTGGAGCAGATCTCCGGCTACATGGTCGTCGAGGCCGGCAGCCTGGAGGAGGCGATCGAGCTGGCCACGCCGATGCCGTCCGACGTGGTGATCAGGGGGGTGCCGGCATGAAGTACGCGCTGTTGCTGTACGGCGACGCCGAGGCGTGGGCCCAGGCCACACCGGAGCAGCGGGAGCGGTCCCTGGCCGCGCACGAGGAGTACATCGAGATGCTCATCAAGCGCGATGCCATGCTCGGCGGCGAGGAACTGGCCCAGCCGGGGCCCGCGCTCAAGCTGAGCAAGGGCGAGGACGGCCAGGTGCTGCGCACCGACGGCCCGTTCGCCGAGACGATCGAGCACCTGGGCGGCTTCTACATCATCGAGGCCGCCGACCTCGACGAGGCCATCGAGCTGGCCAAAGCCTGCCCGGAGCCGATCGTGGAAGTGCGGCCGGTGGTGGAGCACACGGGATGAACGCGGTCGAGCAGGCATACCGGGAGCACTGGGCGCGCCTGCTCGCCATCCTCACCGCCGAGTTGCGCGACCTGGACCTGGCGGAGGAGTCGCTGCAGGACGCCTTCGCCGCGGCCGTGGCGGCCTGGCCGCCGGTGCCGGACAACCCGCCGGCGTGGCTGCTGACCGCGGCCCGCCGGCGGGCCGTCTCGCGCCTGCGCCACAGCGCGGTGGCCGCGCGCAAGCTGCCGCTGCTGGTGGTCGACGAGCCGCAGGCGGGCGACGACCTGCTCAGCCTCATCTTCACCTGCTGCCATCCGGCGTTGTCGATGGAGGCGCGGGTGGCGCTGACACTGCGCTGCGTCGGCGGCCTGGGCACCCGGCAGATCGCCCGGCTGTTCCTGGTGAGCGAGGCGACGATGGCGGCCAGGATCACCCGCGCCAAGAAGAAGATCAGCCAGGCCGGCATCCCGTACCGGGTGCCGTCCGGGCCCGAACTGGCCGGGCGGCGCGACGGGGTGCTGGCCGTGCTGTATCTGATCTTCACCGAGGGGTACGCGGCCGCGGAGGGCGAGGACCTCATCCGCGCCGAGCCGGCCGTCCAGGCGATCGCGCTGGCCCGCATGCTGGCCGAGCTGATGCCCGGCGACGGGGAGGTGGCGGCGCTGCTGGCCCTGATGATGCTGCATCACGCCCGACGCGACGCCCGCCTGGACCGGCGCGGCCGCCTGATCACCCTGGCCGAGCAGGACCGCGGCCGCTGGCACCACGAGGAGATCAAGCAGGCGCTGGCGATCCTGCGGCCCGGCCCGCCCGGCGTCTACCAGTTGCAGGCGGCCATCGCCGCAGAGCACGCCTCGGCCGCGACCGCGCGGGAGACCGACTGGGTGGCCATCGCCCAGCTGTACAGCATGCTGGAGGCGCTGACCGGCTCGGCCGTGGTCCGGCTGAACCGGGCGGTGGCGGTGGCCGAGGCGCGCGGCGCGCAACGGGGGCTGGACCTGCTGGAAGGGCTGGAGGTCCACCTGCCGCGCCACCACCTGCTGCCCGCCACCCGGGCCGAACTGCTGCGCAGGCTGGGGCGGCTGGAGGAGGCGGTCGAGGAGTACGGCAAGGCCCTGGAACTCGTGGCCACGGCGCCGGAGCGGGAGTTCCTGCAGGCCCGCCGGGCGACGCTGCGGCCGTGACCCGCGGCCGGGGTGTTCAGCGCTCTGCAAGGACGCGGCGCTAGCCTGCGCCCATGGTCGATCCGGAGCGCCCCGTCCAGGTCGGCGGCTACTGGCTCGCGGCCCGGCTGGGCTCCGGCGGTCAGGGTGTCGTCTACGAGGGCTACGACGAGCACGGCAACCGGGTGGCGGTCAAGGTGCTGCGCGAGGACGCCGGCTTCGGGCGGGATCGGGAGGTGGCGGCGCTGAGCCGCGTGGCCTCCTTCTGCACCGCCCGCGTGCTGGCCCACGATCTGCGGGCGGCGCCGCCGTACCTGGTGAGTGAGTTCGTGGACGGGCCGAGCCTGCGGCAGGCGGTGCGCGCGGGCGGGCCGTACCGAGGGGACGAGCTGCGCAGGCTGGCGACCGGGATCGCGACGGCGGTGGCGGCCATTCACGCGGCCGGGGTGGTGCACCGGGACCTGAAACCGGACAACGTGCTGCTGGGCCCGGACGGGCCGCGGGTGATCGACTTCGGGATCGCGCGGGTGCTGGACCAGAGCGCGACCAGCACGATGGGGGTGGCGGGCACGCCGCCCTACATGGCGCCGGAGGTGTTCAGGGGGCAGAGGGCGGGGCCGCCTGCGGACGTGTACGCCTGGGGCGCGGTGATGGTGTTCGCCGCCACGGCCCGGCCGCCGTTCGAGGGGCCGACCGACGCGGCCGTCATCTACGCCCATCTGCACACCGAGCCGGATCTGTCGGAGGTGCCGCCGCCCCTGCGCGGGCTGGTGGCGCGGGCGCTGGACAAGGATCCCGGGCGCCGCCCGAGCGCCGCTGGCCTGCTGCTGGAGCTGATCGGCGAGAGCGGGCTGGAGCAGGGCAGCCGCGTCGCCGCGCAGGTCCGGCCGCCGCAGGCGCTGGCCGACGGCCGGCCGCCGCTCGGGGAGACGGCCGAGCGGGTGTACGGCGGGCTGCGGGCGGACCAGCAGGAGCTGGTGGCGCAGATCCTGCTGCGGGCCGTCGTGCCGGGCGAGGCGGTGCGCGAGGTGGAGGCGGCCGAGCTCGAGGCGCTGGGCCCGGAGGCGTCGCAGGTGGCGGCGATCCTCGAGGGGGCGGGCCTCGTCGGCCGGGACGGCGGGCGGCTGGCGATGAGCCCGGCCCTGCTGCGGGCCTGGCCCCGGCTACGCGGCTGGGCGGTTTCAGAGGATATTTCGGGATATCGGGTGGTGGGGGACGGGGCCGGGCGCTGGCAGGCGTACGGCAGGCGGCCCGCCGACCTGCCCCACGGCAGCCACCTCGATCAGGCGTTGCGCTGGGCCGCCACCCGCACCGGACGGCTGGCTCCCACGCCCGTCGAACGCGCCTTCCTGGCCGCCGCCCAGGCGGCCGAGGCGGGCCGCAAACGCGTCCGGCGCGCGCTCACCGTCGCGCTGGCCGTCATGCTGGTGCTGGCGCTGAGCGCGACGGGGGTGGCCGAGTACCAGCGGCGCGCGGCCGAGGCCCAGCGCGCGCTGGTCGCCCGCCAGCTCACCGAGGTGAACGCGCGGCACCTGGTGGCCGGGGCCGCCGAGCTGCGCACCGTGGACCCGGCGCTGGGGATGGCGCTGTCGGCGGCGGCCTGGCGGCTGGCCCCGCTGCTGGAGACCAGGGCCGGGCTGCACGCGGCGCTCGCCCAGATCGAACTCGGCCGCTTCGTCCCGCCGCCCGGCCGTATCGCCGTCAGCCCCGACGGCGGCACGCTGGCGGTCCTGAACGGTTTCAACGCCACATTGTGGGACCTGACCTCAGGCAGGAACATCGGCGAGATCGGCGGCATGCCCCTGGAGGTCACCGCCCTCGCGGTCGCCTCGGGCGGCCGGCGCCTGGCCGTGGGCGGCCTCGACGGCATCAGGCTGTGGCAGGACGGCCGCCCGAGCGGCGGCGTGTTCGGCCCGAAAGGGATCTCCGACTACCTGGACCTGGAGAACAGGTGGCCGGGCCTCATGGCCCCGCTGGAGTTCAGCCCGTCGGGCGGGGTGCTCATGGCCAAGGGCCTGGACTTCGTGCAGCTGTGGTCGGTGGACTCACGCACGCAGCTCGTCGTGCCGGGCACCGCGCGCAACGCGGCCGTCGCGCCCGGCGACCGCTACGCCGCGCTGACCGGCGTCGGCGTCTGGGACATGAAGAACGGCGTCAAGCTGCACGACCTGCCCGCCGCCGACTTCGACGGCCTGGCCTTCAGCCCCGACGCCGGGACGCTGGCCATCTCCGGCGACGACGGCGTGCGCCTGATGGACCGGGCGACGGGCCGCCTCGCACCCGAGCGCTACCGGAACGACCAGGCGCGGGGCACGGCCACCCGGACCGCCTTCAGCTCCGACGGCCGCCACTTCGCGGTGGCCCAGGCGGGCGGCCGCATCGCCCTCTGGCGGGCCGGGAACACCGTGCCGGTGACGACCTACACCTCGGCCGACGCCGTGGACGACGTGTGGTTCGCCGGAGCGTCCACGCTGCGCGCGGCCGGTGCCAGTGGCGCGGTGCTCGACCTCGACCTCGCCCCCTACCTGACCGCGCAGGAGCACGAGGGGACGCCCAGCCCCGGCGGCACGCTCCTGGCCGTGCCCCGCCCCGCCTCCCTCGACCTGCTCGCCGCCGGCGCGGTGACCAGCCGCCCGCCCGCCGTCGCCTCGCGCCTGCCCGTACGGCTGGGCGTGAAGGACGGCTTCGGCTTCGGCGCGACGGCCGACCGGCTGGTCACCGCCACCGCGTCCGGCGAGGTCACGGTGTGGGACGTGCCCGGCAGCCGGAAGATCGCCTCCTTCCGGGCGAAGAGGTTCACGTCCGTCGCCTCCGTCGCCCTCAGCCCCGACGGCACGCTCGTCGCCGTGGCCGACGACTCCGGCGGCGCCGCCGGGCTCAGCTGGGTCACCGTCTACGACCTGAAGGGCACTCAGATAGCGGATGAGGACACGCAGGAAGGCCAGAACGTCCTCTTCAGCCCCGACAGCCGCACCCTGATCGTCCTCGGCCCCCAGCCGCAGCGCATCGACCTGCCCGGCGGCACGATCACGCCCTTCGGCGATCAGGCCCTGGACGCGGCCGCCTTCAGCCCCGACGGCCGCACTCTGGTCGTCGCCACCCGGGCGGGCCAGCTGGCGCACGTCGACCCCCGCACCTGGAAAGCCGCCGGCCGGCCGTACCCCGCGGGCGACGAGGTTCTCGGGCTGGCCTTCAGCGAGGACGGGGCGACGCTGGCCGTCTCGGGGCAGCGGGTGACGCTGTGGGACGCGGCCACCCGCACCCGGCTCGGCCCCGGCACGGGCGCGCTGCCCACCCGGCACGTGGCCTTCGGGCCCGACGCGCAGCTCACCGGCTGGGGCCTGCGGATCCCACGGCGTCCCGCCGACCTGCTCGCCGCGGTCTGCCGCCGGGCGGACAGGGTGATCACCACGGAGGAGTGGCACCGCTACGCCCCGGGGATGCCGCTGCGCCCGTGCGGCTGACCCCGCACACTGGCCGGCCCGCGCGGCTCTCGCCCTGAACCGGAACGCGGATGGCTCTGACCGTCAGAGCTTCTCCGCGACCCAGTAGTTCACCCGGCCGCCCGCGTGCACCACCCGCACGACCAGGAAGCCCCTGCCGTCGACGGTCAGCGGCCGGGAGTGCAGGCGTTCGTTGGTCGGCGGGTCGGGGAAGGTGCGCCGGTTCTCGAACTGGAAGACGGTCTCGGGCGGGGCGCCGCGGAAGAACGGCGGGAAGAAGGAGAAGGCGGCGCCGTCGTTCACCCGCAGGATGACCTGGAACTCGTCCGGCCCGCCCGGCACGGTCCTGCGGTAGAACTGGAAGTCGAGCGTCACCGAGCCGCCCTGGCCGGGGGTGCGCACGACCGGGTCGGCCGTGAGCTCGTTCTCGCCGTCGGGGAAGACCAGCGCCCGCACCGCCCGCCACGACTCGGCGAGCTGCCAGCCGCCGACTCCCGGTGAGCGGAAGCTGTCGCGGCCCCACTGGTCGCGGAAGGCGCCGAGCACCTCCCGCACGGCCGGCAGGTCCCGCGCCGGCTCTCCCTGCCGCACCTTGACGTGGTAGGTGACGCCGGTCGCCTGGTGGATCGCCCGGCACAGCTGGAAGCGCCGGCCGCCCTTGACGAACTCCCGGCAGCGTTCCTCCACCTCGTTGGCCGGCCCGAGCGTCACCGCGTTGTAGAAGACCATCGACGACGGCGTGCCCGAGAAGACGGGGAAGTAGTTGGGGATCTCCCTGCCGTCGCGGGTGGCGGTCTCGATGACCTGGTACTCGGTGCGGTGGCGGCGCTCGCGGGAGAACACCTCCAGCCGCAGCGGGATCAGGTCGCGCTGCACCTCCGGGGCGGAGGTGAACTCGTCCGTGCCCGGCGCGAAGCCGTACTGCGGCTCCACCCGATGCCAGACCGACTCCGGCTGCCACGTGCCCACCCCCCGCAGCCGGAAGTCGGACGGGCCCCACATGTCCCGGAACACCTCCAGCGCCTGGCGCGGCGTCGGCAGGTCGGAAGAGATCACCGGTGCCGTCAGGGCGAGCACCACCGCGGAAACCACCGAGAGGACACGACGACCCCGCATGATCCTTCACCTCCGGGAGAGGGTGGCACGAGGTAGTACGTAGCGAGGCGGCCGAAAAGCTTCAGCGCCAGTCGCCGAGCCGGTCGATCACCTTGTCGAAGACGGCACGCTCGCCGGGCTTGGGAGCGTAGACGACGATCTCGTCGAAGCCGAGTTCCCCGTAACGCTCGGCCGTCCGGGCGAAGGCGTCGGCCGAGGCCCAGGGGGTGACGGCGCCGTAGGCGAGCAGGATCTTGCGCACCGGTTCCCGATCGTGCTCCCGCACGAGCCGGTCCAGGGTGCGGATCCGCTCGGCCGAGGCGCGGTGGAAGTCCTCCTCGGCGGCCGCCCCGGGGAAGGTCACCCAGCCGTCGGCGTGCCGGGCGACGACGGCCAGGGCCTTGGGCGCGTTGGCGGCGACGATGAGCGGCAGGCGGCGCTGCACCGGCGGCGGGGTCATCGCGGCGTCCCGATACGGGTAGTAGGGGCCGTCGTGGTCGGAGACGTCCCCGGACAGCAGCCGCTCGACGACGCCGGTGAACTCGCCGAGCCGTGCCGCCCGCTCGGCCGCCGGCCACATGGGCACGCCCGACATCGCGTGGTCGGTCGGCCACACGCCGGAGCCGATGCCGAGCTGGAAGCGCCCGCCGGAGATGTGGTCGAGCGTCACCGCCTGCTTGGCCAGGACCGTCGGCCGCCGGAAGACGACGTTGGCGATGAGCAGCCCGATCGCGATCCCGGTCGTGGTGGCCGCCCAGGCCGCCAGCAGCGAGGGGCCGTCGTGCACCGCGATCGCCGGGTCACGCGGGTTGCGCATGTTGTCGCCGGTCCACAGCCCGTCGAAGCCGGCCTCCTGCGCGATGCCCGCCCAGGTGGTGGCCTCGTCCCAGGTGGCCGGGTTGACCTTGAGTCCGAATTTCATGCGTTCGCCGTCCTTTGATGTGGATTGCCGTGCGCAGGACAACACCGGGGGAGATCGGATTCTGCCCGGCTCTCAGGTGTCGTGGTAGCGGACGTCCGGGCGTGGCCGCCGCTCCAGCACGTCGATGGAGGCCAGGTAGCCCGCGCGGGTCACCCGCGCCCGGACCACGTCGCCGTCGGCGACGCCGGTCAGCTGGCTGCCGAGCGCGCGGATCGCCCGCACGCGCCGCGGGCCGTGGTCGATGGCCAGGTAGTACAGCTTGCCGGTGATGTCGGCCGCGTGCAGCCGGATCACCCGGCCCTCCAGCGTCCGGCGCGGCCTGGCGGCGGCGGCCCGGCTCTTCCACACCGCGCGGTAGATCAACCCGATCGGCAGCACCACGATGATCATGAAGGCGAGGGTGACGAGCCCGCCGCCCACCGTCATGATCATCGAGACCATGAAGGGCTGCGGGTCGTCGGGGCCCAGGGGACGCAGGCCGTACCAGATGCTCACGCCCAGCGCGCTGCCCACCCAGATGCCGAAGATCAGGAAGAGCAGCAGCCCGGTGATCACCTTGTTCTGGCCGGGATAGGTGATGCGGACCCGGTGCCAGAGCCCGCCGTGGTCGGACCAGGCGCGCTCCTCGTCGCGCGGGCGCAGCACGGGCAGGCTGGCCAGCGCCGCGCGCGTGAGACCGAACGCGGCGGCATAGGCCAGCTGCCGGCCCCAGATCGTCACCGCGGCGGACGGCAGCCCGTCCACGTGCGCGATCCCGCGCAGGTGCGTGCGCACGCCGAGCCAATGCGCGGCCGCGGCCCGGCCGCGCCGGGTCAGCCGCTCACCGGCCAGCCGCTTGTCGAAGGCGGTCGTCACGACCAGCCCCGTCAGCAGGATGTGCGGCGTGAGCGTGCCCACCGCCCCGGGCATCAGCGTCAGGTCCGCCAGCACGCCCAGCAGCAAGGCGGCGATCAGGCCGGTGATCGACATGCCGGTGCCGGGGCCGCCCGCCTTCCTGGTCAGGCCCAGCGCGCGCGCCTCCTCGATCACGCTCTTCTCGAAGCCGTCCCGCCAGCGGCCCAGCTCTCGGCTGCCCTCGGCGATCGCCTCGGTGGCCACGACGCCGGTGCCGCCCAGCGCGGTGAGATGGTCCAGAACCATCAGCTCGTACGGCTTGAGCCCGCCCCTGTCCCGAGCCCGGCGCAGCCGTACCAGGCAGAGGCCGGGGCCGACCTCCTCGATGCCGGCGTGACCCCGCGCCGCCAGGTCGAGCACCGTGGCCGCGGCCGCCTCGTGCGTGAGCGTGCCGTTCTCGGTGATCAGGTCGACCACGGCGGGGGAGAGCCCCTCGAACTCCGGGGCGGCCGCGGCGCGGCCCACACGCGGGCCCTTGGCGGCGCGGATGCGCGCGACCAGCTGCAGCAGCCACAGCAGGGCGAAGGCGGCGGCCGCGATCGCGACCGGCGGCGTCAGCGCGGCGAGCTCGTCCTGCCCGATCACGGTCAGAACCTGACCTCGACCGGGCCGCGCTCGGGGTCGGCGGTGCGGAAGTACTCGCGTTCGCGATGCCCGGTCAGCCCCGCCACCAGGTTGGACGGGATGGTGTGCAGGGCGTTGTTGTAGGCCAGCACGGCGTCGTTGTAGTACTGCCGGGCGTAGGCGATGCGGTTCTCGCCGGTGGCCAGCTCTTCCTGCAGGGCGGCGAAGTTCTCACTGGCCCGCAGGTGCGGATAGGCTTCCGCGATCGCCAGCACGCCGCCGATCGCCGTGCTCAGCGTGGCCTCGGCCTGCGCCCGGCGTTCCGGGCCGGCGGGCTGCGCGGCGGCGGCCCTGGCGGCGAGCACCGCCTCCAGCGTCTGGCGCTCGTGCGCGGCGTAGCCCTGGACCGTGCGCACGAGGTTCGGGATGAGGTCGTGGCGGCGCTTGAGCTGCACGTCGATCTGCGACCAGGCGTTGTCGACGGCGTTGCGCTTCACCACGAGGCTGTTGTAGATCAGGACGACCAGGAGCACGCCCAGCAGGAGCAGGGCGAGCACGATGAGGATAGCGGTCACCCTCATCATGTAACGCGATGCGCTTGCAGGCGGCATGACATTCCCCTGACTGAGGTCAGTCGCCGCCCCTTTCCCCCACGGTCGTCAGCCGGAGCGTCTGCCACCCGTCCGCGCCCGGCACCACCCGCCAGGACGGTGGGAACGTGCGCACCATCCCGTCCGCCGCGGCCGCCAGCCGGGCGCCGCCGAGCTCCGCCGTCCCCAGCCCCTTGGCCCCGCTGAACTTGACCGTGCTCGTGAAGGTCGCCGCACGGAACTCGGCGACGCCGATGAAGGCGGCCTCGCGAAACCAGGCGGGACCGGCGAAGGTCGCCCCGCCGAACCCGGCCGGACCGGTGAAGAGCGTCTCGCCGAACTCGGCGGCCCCGGCGAACGTCACCTCGCCGAACCGGGCCGCGCCGGCGAAGGCCGCCTTCCTGAACCAGGCGCCGCCGGTGAACAGCGCGTTGCCGAACTCGGCGGTGCCGGTGAAGGTCGCCTCCCCGAACCCGCCCTCCTCCGTGAAGGTCGCCCCGCTGAACCCGGCGGTGGCCGCGAAGGCCGCCTCCCCGAACCAGGCGGTGCCGGTGAACGTCGCCTCCCCGAACCAGGCCGGACCGGTGAACCGTGCCTTGCCGAACTCGGCGTCGCCGCAGAAGAGCGTCTCCCCGAACTCGGCGGCGCCGGTGAAGTCCGTCCCGCGGAACTCGGCGGCGCCGGCGAAGCAGGCCCCGCCGAACCGGGCCGCGCCGGTGAAGACCGCCCCGCCGAACCCGGCGGTGCCTACGAACCTCGCCCCCCGGAACTCGGCCTCGCCGATGCGGCAGCCGACCAGGCTGAGGTCGATCAGGGTGGCGCCGGTCAGGTCGAGGCGCGTGCCGGGCCAGTGCCGGACGTTGGGGTCGGGCGGCCGCCGCCACCCGCGGCGCCCGGCCGGCGGCCGGTAGCGTAGGTGATCGACCAGAATGCGCTGGGCGGTCAGGCGGACCTGGCGCTCCTCCTGCGGGTCGTGCCTGGCCCCCACCCTGGCCACGCCCCCGACCGCGCCGCGCGGCACCCCGGGCTCGCGCGCCTCCTCGGCCGGGGCCTGGTAGGGCATGCGCAGGTAGGCGCAGATCACGTCCACGACGGTCTGGCGCAGCGCCGGGGTGTCCTGGGCCAGGCGCTCCAGGGCGTACAGGCCGCCCAGCCGTACCGGAGCCTGGGCGTTGCCGAGCTGCTCGATCGCCTTGGTGTAGAGCTCGGTCACCCGGCGTTCCGCGGCGTCGTGGGTGGTGTGCGCGGCGGTCAGCTCCTGATGGCGCTGGCGGCGCACGGCGAGCATCAGGGTCACCGCGGCGCCCACTCCCGCGGCGGTCGCCAGCCCGGTGCGCATCGCCTCGATCCGCGCCGAGATCTGCTGCGGGACCGGAAGCTGCCGGAGGTCCTGGAGCAGCCATTGGACGGTGCCCCACGCGGCGACGCCGATCAGCAGCGCTCCGGGCACGATCCACCACCACACCGAATGCGGCGTGCGCAGTCCGGGCGGCGGCGCGGAGGGTCTGGGGGAACGCCGGAGGAGGCCCATGCCCCTATTTCACTCCGTGACGGCGCCGGCCGCGTGGGATCCTGACCTGATGTCCGAGGTGTCAGAGGAGAGGATCCGGGCCAACCTGGCCGCGTTCGAGCGCCGGCCGGCGCCCGATGCCGCGGGGCTGCGGCGGGCGGCCGTGACGGTGTGCGTGCTGCGCGGGCGCGAGCCGTACCTCATCGTCATCCGGCGCGCCCCACGCGGCCGCAACGCCGGTCAGTGGGCGCTGCCCGGCGGCGTCCTGGACCCCGGCGAGCAGGCCGCCGACGGCGCCCTGCGCGAGCTGGCCGAGGAGACGTCCCTGACCGGTGTCGAGGTGGCCGGCCTGCTGGACGACTTCGTCACCGACTCCGGCTTCGTCATCACGCCGGTCGTCGCCTTCGGCGGCACGCAGCGCGCCGTCGCCGACCCGCGCGAGGTCGCCGCCGTCCACGAGATCCCGCTGGAGCGCCTGCTGGCGCCGGGCGTGCCGCGCTGGCGCGGGCGCCTGCTGCAGATGCCGCTCGGGCCCTCGATCGTCATCCACGCGCCGACCGGGGCGATCTTGTGGCAGTTCGCCGAGGTCTGCCTGCGCGGGCGCCCTCAGCGGGTGTACGGCCTGGCCCAGCCGTCCTGGACGCGGACCTGAGGCTAGGAGGCCGCGGCCTTGACGCTGGCGGCGTAGGCGGAGACGTACTCCTGGCCCGACAGCCGCTGGATGGCCGCCATGATCTCGTCGGTGACGCGGCGCCGGTCCCGGGCGTTCTTGTAGTCGCCCTCGAACCACATGGGCTCGCCGATCGTGATCCCGATCCGTGCCGGCCGCGGCACCCGGGCGCCCATCGGCATCACCTTCTCGGTGCCCGACAGCGCCACCGGCAGCACCGGCTTGCCGGTCTTGAGCGCCAGCCAGGCCACGCCGATCTTGCCGCGGTAGAGACGGCCGTCGGGGGAGCGGGTGCCCTCCGGGTGGATGCCGAACAGCTCGCCGCGCTCCAGCAGGTCGGCGGCAGCGTCCAGCATGGCCTGGGCGGCGTGGGCGCTGTCCCGGTCGGTCGGCAGGCTCCCGCCCAGCCGCATGAACCACTGCGAGACCGGATTGCCGGAAAAATACTCGCTCTTGGCGGCAAAGGTGACATGCCGCGGCAGGAGCGCCGGCAGGAGGAAGGAGTCGATCATCGACAGGTGGTTGGCCGCCAGGATCGCCCCTCCAGCCCTGGGCACGTTCGCCGCGCCCGAAATGTGCGGGCGGCACATGACGGTCGCGAGCGGGGCAGCGGCGAACTTAACCACTTGGTACAGCAACAAGGTCTCCTGAGTCGATCTCGCTCGGCGCCCACCACCATATGGCAGCCGCCCCACTCGGCGGCCCGCAGATCGCTTCTTCAGCCCGTCAGGTCGGCCACGTAGGTTCCGATGGCCAGCATGAGGAGGCCCGACGTGAAGCCCAGCAGGATCGCCAGCCCGCAACCGGTCCCGCCCTCGACGGGCCTGACCACGCGTGGCGGCACCGGATCGAGGGCCGACCAGATCGGGCGGGACTCCAGGAGCACGAAGAGCGGCGCCCCGATCTGGCCGACGGTGAACAACCAGAACCACGCCCACCGGTTGGCCAGTCTCGGCCGGCTGAACAGCATGACGACAAGAGCCATGACCCAGGCCGCCTGGACGACCTGGCCGTAGCGATGCGGCACCTCGCCGAGCCAGGCCGGCCAGAATCCGCTCTGGCCACCGCGTGGTTTCCGGATGAGCCTGCCGTCGAAGGATGCCCTGGCCAGATCCGTGGTGAACCGCTCGATCGGGTAGCCGGCGTTCCAGGCGTCCTGAGCCATTCGCCAGACCAGGGAATCGGTGGTCCAGATCAGGCTGGACGCGATGAGGGTGTCGCGGTCCTCCGGCGTGGCGTACCCGTCGCGGACCACGATCGCCTCGACGCGCCCGGCGCGCAGGTCACGCTGGAAGTCCGCGAGCCACCCCTGCGCGGGGGTCATGCTCAGAGCGGTGAGGAACACCCCCCAGAGCAGCGTCACCAGAAGGACGAAGCGGACCGCCAGGCCGGCCACCCGCCAGGGCATCGCGATCTCCATGCGTCAGCCTTCCGCCGATGGGGCCGACCCTAACCCTCCTTGATCGGGAATGCGCCCTGTCCTCATCCGCCTACCGCGGATGGTGGACCCGTGTACCGCGGCAGGGGGACAAACCGGTTCAGCCTGTGCGCAGATGTCCGCGCGGCGGCTCCCGGACCAGAATGAAACCCGCAGCGACTGGGCAGGCGCGGTCGATCCGGGGGCGAGGCCGTGCCGTACCAGTCGCTGCGCACCACCACCCGGAGGGCGGGTCAGCCGAGCCAGGCGCGCGTCAGGGCCTGGACACCCGAGCCGTCCAGGTCCGTGAGCTTGGCTGCGGCGAACTCGCGCACCGCGGGGGAGGTCTGCACGCGGAAGGCGGGCGCGGCGCCGGTCAGCGCCTCGATGATCGGCGCGGCGGCCTCGTCCGGCGTCTGCGCCTCCTCGAACGACGTGAGCGTCCGGTCGATGTACGCCTTCATGGCCTCGCCGTACGGCCCCGCGGCCGCGATCGCCTCGGTCACGGACACCCCCAGGTTGGCGACGAACTCGGTGGCCACCGGACCCGGCTCGACCACGGTGACGCCGACGCCCGCGGTGGCCGCGACGGGGGCCAGGGACTCCATGAAGCCCTCCACCGCGAACTTGGCCGCGCAGTACGCCTCGTTGAACGGCTGGCCGACCACGCCGCCGATGCTGGTGACCGTGATGACGCGGCCCCGGCCGGCGCGCAGGTACGGCATGGCCGCCTTGGTGACCGCCACGACGCCGAAGAAGTTGACCTCCATCGTCGCGCGGACGTCGTTCATGCTGCTCAGTTCGATGGTGCCGACGTGCCCGGCGCCCGCGTTGTTGACCACGGCGTCGAGGCGGCCGTGCTCGGCGAGCACCTCCCGCAGGCAGGTCTGGATGGACTCGGGGTCCACCACGTCCAGCCGCTTGACCTGGACGAGGCCGGCGACCCCGGCCTCGGCGGCGGCGCGGGTCAGGTTCGCCGCCTTGGCGGTGTCGCGCATCGTGGCGATGACCTGCCAGCCGGCCTTGGCGGCGCCCACGGAGGCGGCCAGGCCGATGCCGGAGGAGGTGCCGGTGATCAGGACGGTCTTCGAGGTGTTCACTGGATCTCCCGTCTAGTTGGTGTGTGTGCACACACTATATGCGTGTGCACACACACGCAAATAGGTAGGCTGTCTCCATGGCCCGCACCGACATCAGCCTGGGTGACCTCTCCGCTCGTGACCACGCCTTCTACGGCCTGATCTGGGCCGGCACCACGCTCTCCGCCCGGATTGACCAGGCGCTGACGCGGGCGCACGGCATGCCCCTGTCCTGGTTCGAGGTGATGCTCTGGCTCAGTGGCCAGAATGAGCCGGTGGCCGCCTCCGACCTGGGGGCCAAGACCCTGCTCAGCCGCAGCCAGGTCTCCCGCGTCGTCGACTCCCTGCAGGCCCGCGGCCTGGTCGCCCGCGTCCCGTCGCCCGACGACGCCCGGTCCGTGCGCGTCGCCCTCACGGCCGAGGGCCGCCGGGCCTTCGCCGAGGCCGACGCCACCCGCCGCGAGGCGCTGCGCGAGATCTTCGACGACCTCCTGGACGACGCCGACATCCAGGCCCTGGGAACCGTCTGGGCCAAGCTCAAGGGCGGCAGCCGTACGGAATCGTGCTGACGTGTGTCCTTTAGAGTGCATTCGTCCGCGCACGCGGCCCTGACCGAGGAGCGACCTTGACCGAGACGGCGTCCATGTCCGTGCAACAGGAGATCGCCAGGGATCTCCAGGTGAGCCAGACCTTCGACGCGCACCACGAGATCGAGCGCCGGGTGGCCTTCCTCGCCGGGCAGCTGACCTCCACCGGCCTGCGCTCGCTCGTGCTGGGCATCAGCGGCGGCGTGGACTCCATGACGGCCGGCCGGCTGTGCCAGCTCGCGGTCGAGCGGGTGCGCGCCACGGGGCGGGAGGCGGTGTTCTTCGCGATGCGCCTGCCGTACGGCACGCAGGCCGATGAGAAGGACGCCCAGCGCGCGCTGGAGTTCATCGGCCCGGACCAGGTGCTGACCGTCGACGTACGCCCGGCCAGCGACGCCGCCCTCGAGGCGCTGCTGGCCGGCGGCCTCACCTTCCGCGACGCCCACCAGCAGGACTTCGTGCACGGCAACATCAAGGCCAGGCAGCGCATGATCGCGCAGTTCGCGGTGGCGGGCGCGCACGACGGCCTGGTGGTGGGCACCGACCACGCCGCCGAGGCGGTCTCTGGCTTCTTCACCAAGTTCGGCGACGGCGCGGCCGACGTGGTACCGCTCACCGGCCTCACCAAACGCCGCGTCCGCGCCCTCGCGCAGGCGCTGGGCGCGCCGGCCGAGCTGATCACGAAGATCCCGACCGCGGACCTGGAGACGCTCAACCCGGGCAAGCCCGACGAAGACGCGCTCGGCGTGACCTACGACGACATCGACGACCTCCTGGAGGGCAAGCCGGTCGGCGAGGCCGCCTTCACCGCCATCGTCGCCCGCTACCGCCTCACCGAGCACAAGCGGCAGCTCCCCATCACCCCCTGACGCCGGGCGTCTCGTCCGAGGTCAGGGCCGCGGCCAGAGTGTCGGCCTCCTTCCACACCGCCGGATCGATCCAGTACCCGCCGTGCCCGCCGATCGGCGGGTACGGCTGGCCGTACTGGAACAGGCTGGACGGCGGGTCGGGCAGCAGGCGGTCCACGGCCGGGCGGGCGGCGGAGAAGACGGGCCCGCCCAGCGGGTCGGTGAGGTAGTGCACGTTGACCCAGCCCCGGGCCCCGGCGAGCCCCGCCAGCACCTCGTCGTGGAAATAGGCGGGGAAGGCCCAGTTGTAGAGCTTGTGCGCCGGGGAGCCGAAGGTCAGCAGGGCGAAGCGGCCGGCGGCCGGCAGGCAGCCGGGCTGCAGAAGGGCGGCGATGGCCAGGATCGAGCCCTGGCTGTGGCCGACCAGCAGGACACGGCCGCCGTTGTCGTGCAGCCACCACATGCGCCGCTGCAGCTCGGGGACGGCGCGTTCGGGGTAGGCGGGCGGCGAGAACGGGTGATAGCAGCGCGGCCAGAACGTGCCGACGTCCCACAGCACGCCGACCA
The DNA here is from genome assembly GCF_009760925.1 of Nonomuraea typhae. Classification (GTDB taxonomy): domain Bacteria; phylum Actinomycetota; class Actinomycetes; order Streptosporangiales; family Streptosporangiaceae; genus Nonomuraea; species Nonomuraea typhae. Next base: position 400,245 of record NZ_VRLV01000003.1, on the reverse strand, counting down.
TGCGGCGGTTCTGCGCGTCGCTCCAGCCCATGCGCAGCGCGGCCAGGAACCCCACGGGGATGAGGGAGGCAACGGCGGCGCCGACGGTGACCAGCCAGAGGGGCGGCGGCGGTCCCGCCTGGCCGAAGCGCCACTGCGCCCAGGCCAGCAGGGCGACGCCGAGCAGGGCCAGGCCGGTGAACAGCAGGTCGAGTTCGCGCATGGAGCCCGACACCCAGCGGGCGCGGGCCACCCCGAGCGCCCAGGCGCGGTCGGCCAGCGCCGAGACGTACCACCGGCGCGGGCCGGGCCGCGGCTGCTCGCCGGCCTCGCGCGCGCGGTACTCCGCCTCCACGTCGTCGGACCCCACCTGCAGCAACCGCACGAACCGCACACCCAGGACGATCGCCACGAACGCCACCGGAGTGAACACCAGGTAGGCCATGACCTGCCCGAACATCGGAAACACCACGATGACCGGCTCACCCCCGAGCGTCGCCGGCCCGGTGTAGCCGTAGACGACCGCGCCCAGGAGGTCGGACACCCTGATGAGCAGCCCGATCAGCACGAGGTTCAGCCCGATCCCGGCCAGCGCGACGACGACGACCGGCGCGCCCCAGCGGAACCCGCGCTCGCCCGGCCCGCCGCCGGTCACCGCGGCGACGGCCAGCACGGCCGTGAGCGCCGCCACCGTGAGCCCGAACCCGGCGTAGAAGACGGTGATCGCCTCGCGGAGCCCGGGCGTCTCGCCCACTTGGTTCCCCGGCCCGGCCGCGGAGGTCCACGCGAACGCGGCCGCCGCCGCCAGCGCGACCCACGAGGCGGGGCCCAGCCACGGTTCGAGACGCTCCAGGAGCCGGTCGCCCGCGAGCGCCGCCAGCGCCCCGACCAGCGTCAGCCCCGCCAGACCCAGCGCCAGCGGGTAGGCGATCGGCCACCCGGGCGGGCCCGCCGCGTGGCCGGTGTACGCGATCAGAGCGGCCAGGAACGCGATCGCGGCGGCACTGTGGGTACGGCTGAGCCGCGCGGCCACGTCGTAGCCGTCCCAGAACCACGGGTCGGCCATCCCGCCGCCCAGCGCCGCGGCGCTCACGGCCGGCCCCTCCCGTACGGCTGCGCCGACCTGCCCTTCCTCGTCCTTCGCTTGCTGAACAGGAGGCGCGACGGCCTCATACCTGCGCCGCGACGTATGCGCCAGCAGGGCGAGCAGCACGATCGCGACCAGCGGCACCACGGCCCCGAGCAGGATCCGCCGCCCCGCGGACTCCGTCATCCCCGGCCAGGCCAGCGGCCACAACCACCACGGACTCGCGCACCCCGCCCGCCCGCCGCACTGATACCCGACGTACCCCGACCCGATCGCGGTCAGCAGCAGCACCAGATTGAGCGTCAGCGCCAGCGCCGCCCACCGCACCACCGCCCGATACAGCGCGAACAGCACGCGGCGCCCCGGCAACGTCCTCGGGCACATCCACCCCGCCACGTTGGCGAGCATGAACGGCAGCAGGAGCAGCCAGAGAATCCGGGTCGCGCTCCGCGAGGTCAGCCCGCCCCACGAGTAGGCCTCGACATGCCTGCCGCCGGCGTCGCGGGTGCGGTAGAAGCCGGCGATGTCGTCCCCCGACACCTGCCGGGGCGCCGGATCGCCGAGCAGCTCGGCAGGGGTGGCGCCGCCGACCCCGTGCACGCGCAACTCGGTCACACCCGCCAGCTCGGGATCCTCGGCCATGGCGACTCCTCGGACTCGTGCCTCGCCATCCCCGAACACTTCCGACGTTAACAGCAGCGACGCGGACGCAGAGGAGACTCAGGCAATCAGCTTCGCGAACCTGGCCATCTCCGCCGGCGGATCCACCACCGGCTGGATGACGACCTCGTCGACCCCCGCCTCCTCCAGGGCGGCGATCCGGGCGACCAGATCGTCGTGGGTGCCGACCAGGGCCAGGGCGTCGATCAGCGAGGGCAGGACGAGGTCCCTGTCCGCGGGCGCGATGCGGGCGAGGTAGCCGGGGTACAGGGCGAGGTGCCGGTCCGGGGTGTCGGACGTGGTGGCCCGCCGTACGAGAAGGGTCTGGACGGCCTGGCGCTGCTCGGGGGAGAGCCCCGCGGCGAACGCGGGCGTGTCGGCGGCGAAGGTCAGGAACGACAGGGCGAGATGGCCCGTCGCGTCCCGGGCGGCCGCGCCGTACGGATCCTCGTCCTCCTCCAGCACGTGCAAGGGGACCATGAGATAGGAGTCGCCGTCACCCGAGACTCGATGAAGGGCGTGCCAGGCGGCAGGATCGGGCAGCCCTATGGAAATGAGGCCGGCGCCGCGACGCCCCGCGACCGCAGCCGCCTTCGGACCGAGCGCGGCCACCGCGAACTCGACCGGATCGGCGGTGTTCACCGCGCCGCCCGGGTGCAGCAGCCGGACGGCGCGGCTCTGATGCTCGACGGTGTGCCCGGCGCACAGGCCCTGGAGCGCGGCGGTGAAGCTCTCGAGCTCGGCCGTCGTCCCCGGCAGCAGCCCGAGGGCCCGGCGGGCGGTGTTCCCGGTGCCGACGCCGCAGATGACCCGCCCCGGCGCCAGCGCGTTCAGGCTGGCGAACGCCGCGGCCGCGGCCGGGACCGACCGCAGCGCCGGGGACGTCACGCCGATGCCTAGCCTGACGCGGCTGGTGACCTTGGCGCACAGGGCTAGCGTGACGAACGGATCGGCGTGCAGGACCGGCGTGTCGTAGACCCAGAAGCTGCTGAACCCCAGATCCTCGGCCAGTACGGCAAGCTCCTCCGCACCGGGTTGTGCCATGATCACGATGCCTTTGCGCATGAGGCCGCTCCGGGAGGTCGTCGTGTCCGTACCTTCGATGGGGAGCATGCCCTGGATCGGGCAACGTGAAGAGGCGCCCCGCGTCATTGCGTGGGGCGCCTCTTGGTACGTCAAGGCCGCTGTGGCGGTCGCCTCCTCGGCGAGAGGCACAACACGGCTCCAGCCGAACGGTATTCCGTGAAGGCGGTAATTTGCGGCCCGGGGGACACAAACCACAGCGGCATCCTGAGTTAAGCACACGCCTGGGCGATGGAGGTAATCGTGACCATGTGATTGCTTGATCTAGGACCGCGTGCCGCGATCTACGACCGTGCCGGCTCCGCCCGTCATCAGGACGAAGCCAGGCGCGGCGCCTACCCGATCGGCTGCGAGCAGGTGGCCGCCGTCTGGTCCGTGGTGAGCGGTGAATCGCCGGGCCCCGAGGCCGGCCTGCGTGGTGGCGGGTTCTTCGCGCGCCCGCGCGTCGGGTGGCCCCGGAAAGTTCCGGATAGCCGAGGCATTTCCCGGGAAGGGCCGTTTCGCAAGATTCGCTGCCCAAGCACAGCAGATGCACAAGGACGTACGTACTCCCTGCGTACCCGGGTCTTCTCCTGTGCCAGGCGAAGACCCGGCGGCCTGGCATCTGGCTGACGTCCTCGCCGACGATCGCATGTCATGGGCGGGCCGATGACGTGCCCAGATGTCGCTCGTCGAGTCAGGCGGGGGCGATCGCCCGGTTGCCGGTGAACGTCCGGGCCGGGGTGTCAGGGCTTTGCCGGATCAGAACGATGCCGTAGGCGACGATCCAGGCGACCCACATCAGCCAGCCCAGGAGGCCGAGGAGGCTGAGGGCCCCGCCGTCGTCGATGACCCAGTGGGCGAGGGTGGCCGAACTGAACTGCAGCGCAGCGGCCAGCAGTCCCACGGTGGCGTGCCATGGCCGGATCAGCCCGGTGCGCAGGCCGCCGAGGGACAGGCCGAGGAGGGCGAGGGCAAGGAAGGTTCCGTTGAGGGTGAACACCGCATCGTGCAACGCCCACAGGCCCATGGTCGCGGAGCGGTCGTGCGGGGCCGTCGCGGTGAGGGCGAGGCGGGTTGCGACGACTCCGGCGAAGGTGGCGTTTTGAAGGGCCAGGCCGGCGAGTCCGAGCAGTGACCACGCTTCGCGGCGGTCCCGCTCGGAGCGCCACAACGCGGTGAGCGCGCCGGCGCCGAACAAGGTGGCCAGGATCCACGCGGCGGGGGTGAGCGCGGATCCGATGCCGATGGTGAGGTCCTCGGTGGCGAAGAACGCGGTGACCTCGCCGATCTCGGCGCCGGTGAGTGGCAGGCCGGCGGGCATCATGATCACGTTGGCGAGGACGATCAGGGTGGCGAAGCCGATGGCGGCGATGCCGCCGATCCGGGTGAAGCCCATGGTGGCCGACTTGGATTTACCTATCATATATTCATTATAAGTCGCGTAAACTCAGAGAGGGCAAGGCATGGACGCAGAGCAGGGCCGACGTCGCTACGACTCGCTGCGTCGCACGACGCAGGCGCTGGAGACCCGGGCCGAGATCGCCCGCGCCGCCCGCCGGCTCTTCGACTCACGGGGCTGGGCGGACACAACCGTGCGCGAGGTGGCGCGCGAGGCGGGAGTTTCCGTGCCCACGGTGTATGCGACGTACGGGAACAAGACCGGGCTGACCCGGGCCGTGGCTGATTCGGCGGACCTGTCCGCCGACGCGCCGCGGATGCTCGCGGAGTTGGAGGCCGCAGCGGCCGACCCCGCGCGCCAGCTCACGGCGATGGCCGCCTACGACCGGCGGCTGTTCGAGCGCGCGGGCGACGTCATCCTGCTGATCCGCGAAGCGGGCCGCAGCGAACCCGAACTCGCCACCGTTTACAGCGACGGCCGTAAACGGGGGGACGAAACCCGGATTCAGGTCTTCTCCTCCTGGCCGCCCGGCACCCTTCGAACCGGCCTGGACCTGCAGTCTGCCGTCGACGTCTACGCGGCCATCTGCAACATCGACGTCTACACCACTCTCACCACCGAACGCGGCTGGAGCCCCGACCGCATTCAGCAGTGGTGGGGGCAGGCACTGGTCCGCGAACTTCTGAGCCGGACACCACGAGCGTGACTCGAAAGCGGGGCGCGCGCTGAACCGCACCGACGAAGCGCTCTGCCGATCCCGCACTCGCCACGGCGAGCACCGCTATGAGCATGGAGCCGGGCAAGGACACCTCGACGCTGTCCGGCGGCCAGGCGGCGGCATTGCCGCCAGGAGCGGATGCAGCAAGCGGGCGGGCGTGCAGTAGATCTGGTCGCTGATCCGCGACGGCCAGGCCGTCGTCACCAACCCCTCCCCCTGCGCCCCGATATCGGGGACCGTCACTGGGGCCGAGGCAGCGTGTGGAGCCAGTACGCTCCCTGGTTGCCCGAGATGTTGTACGGCGTCCGCGCCGCACTCGGATAGCCGTACGTGGTGGGGATGGCGTTGCCTCGTGTGCTGTCCCGGGAGGCTTCGGGGGTGTTGTAGATGCTCTCGACGGTGATGGCGACCGTACTGCGAGCCTCAGCGGCCGCAGAGAGGAGGTCGCTGTAGAAAATCTGGAGGCGGGCCTTGCAGCCCGTGCATGGCCCGATGTTGCTGATCAGGATGACCTGGAGGCTCTGGGTGGCTACCTTCAGTCCTTGCTCAGTGATCCAGTCGTAGGCGTCGAGCAGAGTGGCGACCTCGCTGTCCTGCTGCGACAGCTTGGCCTCGTCCACGCTGATCTCTGCGGGACGTACAGCGCCGTTGTTCGCCGTGAGGGTGTAGTAGCCCTCGCCTGACCTGGGTGCCTTGACCGGGGTCAAGTAGCAGCTTGCGGAGTCGCCCTCGGAAGGGACGTTACCGTCGACGATCACCATGATGCGGGAGAACAGGCCGGGTTCCCCCACACGATGGTCCCGCCCGGCGTGCTCGTGGATCGTGGCCAGTTCCCGCACGATCGCCTGGGTTCTCGCGTCAGGGCTTTGAGCGTGAGTGTGGGACATCGCCGTCCTCCTTCATCAGGTGATCTCCACCCTCCCACCGGGCAAGAGGGAATCAAGGGCTGGCCGATGTCCGGCTCCGGCCAGCGCGGCCCGGGCGCTCGACCAGGCCGGTCGCGAGCAGCTGGCCGAGCCGCAGCTCTTTCGGTCCGGATTTCCACGGCAGCGTGAGGATGACGGGATCGATCACGAGCCGCCACGCCATCACCACCCCGATGACAATGACGAGTACCGGGCCTACCTGGAAGAGCAGGTCCGCCGCCACCACAAGCGGGCCGGCGAGTACATCGGGCTGCAGGCCGAGTACACGGCCGCGCCACCGACGAGACAGCGGCGGCACTGGCCCGTGCGCTCGTGCTGGTCCAGATCGCGGCGGCCACCTATACGGAACAGGCACCCTTGGGCTTCCCCGAACTCCACACCCGACCGGGCAGGACCCGGCCACGCATGTCAGGCGTAGGGACAGGTCGCGAGCACTGGCCCGGACCACGTCCTCGGCGTCGAGCCTCCTTCAACGCAGTCACTCACAACACGCGACATCACATCGCGACCACGGTTTCTCCCGGTCTCGGATCCGGACGACCACTCATACCCAGCCAGATGAGCCAACCCGTCATTCATGACGCGATCGGCGGAAACGATCTCGCGGAGAACGGTCTGGCAGGTCGGCTCGTTGCGCGCGGCCGAGGTCGAGTGATGCCGCCGCGCAGAGTCCGGCCACGTGCTCGTCCGCTGTCTCCTCCGCGACCGCCTCGAGCCGGTCGCCGGCGCGGGCGTCACGCGAGTAGACCGTCATGGAGTTCCGTGCGTATCGTCTCGTCGTGCTCGCCGAGCAGGGGCGGGGGGAGGTGCCGCGTTCGATCGAGCGAGGTTCCGTCGGCTCGTCCCACGCGCAGCGGGGGTCCTGGCAGTCGCACGGGGCCCGTGGCTGGGTGATCGACCTCGATCACCAGGCCCTGGGACTCGGTCTGCTCCCAGGTGTAGACCTCCTCGATCGTCCTGATCGCGCCGGCGGGGACGCCGTCGGCGGCCAGCAGGTTCAGCCAGTGCCGCCTGGGCCTGGTCTTCAGGACTGTTTCGAGCCGCTCGACCAGCGCCGGATGCCTGGCGACCCGGTCGGTGTTGTCGGGGAACTCCGCGGGGTCGACGCCGACCAGCACGGCGAACCGTCGCCAATGCTCCCTGATCACGGGAAAGCCGAGCCGGTCGAGCACACCCGGCCTGAAGTTCTCGATCAGCACGTCGGCCCGGCCGACGAGCCGCTCGAGCATCGCGCGGCCTTCGGGCGACTCCACCTTGATCACCCGCGCGCCCATGTCGCCAAGCATCATGGCCGCGTGCTGTCCCGCGAGCGCCCGCGACAGATCCAGCACCAGCGTGCCTGCTAGCGGCCCTGCCATGCCACCTTCTCCTTGGCCAGGAAGGCCGGTACGGCGGCGCGGAAGTCGTCGCTGCCGAAGACCGCGGCCACGATGTCGTCTCCTCCGGGCAGCCCGGCCACCCGCAACCGGCGTACCGCCTCCTTCGCCGCCCACATCGACAGCGGGGCGTGGGCGAGCAGGCGCCGCTCGACCTCGGCCTGCCGTACGTCCAGATCGTCGGGTGAGCAGAGCTCGGCCACGAAACCGGCGGCGGACGCTTCTTCTCCCGAGAACATGCGAGCGCGCAGCAGCATGTCGAGGGTGCGGGCCGGGCCCAGATGGTGGACCAGCAGCGAATGGGTGTTCATGGACAGGCAGTTGCCCAGCGTCTTGGCGATGGGCGCGCCGAAGCGGGCGTCAGGCGTCGCGATGCGCAGGTCGCAGGCGGCGGCCACGACCAGGCCGCCGCCGACGCAGTAGCCCCGCACCACGGCTAGGGTGGGAACGCGGACCTGTTCGAGCCTGTCGACGATCCGCTGGACCTTCCGCTCGTAGGCGATGCCGTCCTGCCCACCGGCGAACGCGGTGAACTGGGAGATGTCGGTACCCGCGACGAACGCCCTGCCGCCCGCGCCGGACAGCGTCATCAGCTTGATGCCGGGGTCGGAGTCGGCGCGCTCGCACGCCTCGTGGAGGCCGTCCCACATCGCCCACGTCAGCGCGTTGTGCCGGTCGGGCCGGTTGAACACCACGCGTAGCACCGGTCCGTCCACCGAAACGAGGAGCTCGGTCATACGGTGATCCTTTCCTTCTTGAACGGTTTGATGAGCGTTGGCCCTGCCAGCAGTAGCGCCGCCGGCGCCGGCACCAGCAGGGCGATCGGCCTGGTGAAGAGGACGGTCCAGGTGAGGCTGCCGCTCACACCGGTGATCAGCTGGTCTCCCATGAGGTCTCCATTGGTGCGGTGGGGGGTCGGGCCGCGACGCCGTCGTCGAGCAGCCGCTCGATCTCGCTGCCGGAAAGCCCGCATTCGCGCAGCACCTCGACGGTGTCCGCGCCGAGCAGCGGGCCCGCCGACTCACGACGGGTAGGCGTGGCCGAGAACCGCATCGCCGAGCCGAGCTGGCGAACGGCGCCCATGACGGGATGGTCGGCGTCCCAGAAGTAGTTGCGGTGTGCGAGGTGCTCGTCGTTGAACACCTGGTCGTAGGTGGAGATCGGGGCGCACGGCACGCCGTACCCGTCCAGCGCGGCCACGACCTCGGCGGTGGTCCTGGTCGTGGTCACCTGCTCGATGGCGGGCACGAGCTCGTGGCGCAGGCCGTGCCGGTCGTGTGCGTCGTCGTATCCGGCCTCGCCGAGCAGGTGCGTCAGGCCGAGGGCGGTGCAGAAGCCGGTCCAGGTCTTCGGGGTCACCGCGCCGACCGTGCACCAGCCGTCCGCGGTGCGGATCGCCTGGTAGGGCGCCGTGCTCTGGTGGGCGGAGCCGAGCGGTCTGCCGACCTCGCCGGTGGCGAAGTACTTGCCTGCCTCCCACACGGCGAACGAGACGGCCGACTCCAGCAGTGAGACGTCCACGTGCTGCCCCTCGCCCGTCAGGTCGCGGCCGCGGAGGGCGGCGACGGCGCCGAGCGCGCAGTACAGACCGCATACCAGGTCGGCGATCGGCACGCCCACCTTGACGGGGTCGCCGTCTGGAGGGCCTGTCACGCTCATCAGGCCGCCACGCGCCTGCGCCATGATGTCGAGGCCCGGAAGGTCGGCCAGCGGCCCGTCCTGGCCCCAGCCTGAGGCCGAGACGTAGACCAGGCGCGGATTGATCAGACGCAGCTCCTCGTAGCCGAGGCCGAGCCTGCGCATCGCGCCTGGCCTGAGGTTCTCCACGAGCACGTCGGCCTTCTCCGCCAGGCGGAGCAGCGCGGCCACGCCGGCCTCACTCTTGAGGTCCAGGGCGATGGAGCGCTTGTTGCGGTTGAGCCTGGCGAACGCCGAGCTTTGCCCGGCCACGAACGGGCCGATGGCGCGGACCTGGTCGCCGCCCCGGGGATTCTCGACCTTGACGACGGTGGCGCCGAGGTCCGCGAGCTGCATGGTCGCGAAGGGAGCGGCGATGAACGCCCCCACCTCGATCACGCGGACCCCGATCAGTGGCGCGGCGTGGGACGAACTCATGGGATCCCCCTATATGCCGGAAAGTGAATGAAAGTGCACTTCGTCAGACGGGTTGTCTATTGTCTACAGAAGACAAGTGCGCTAGACAAGAGTTCGTTGCAACCTTTTCCTCGACGTTCCCGACGCGACACAGAGAGAACACGATGCGCATCGAGCCACCCCCCAGCATGGTCAGTCTCGCCACCGAGGCGCTGATGCGCATGCTGCTCAGCGGCGCGCTGAAGCCAGGTGATCGAGTCGTGGAGAACCAGCTCACCCAGGACCTCGGCGTGAGCAGGCCGCCGCTGCGCGAGGCGATGCGCGTGCTGGAGCAGCAGGGCCTGATCACCCAGGTGCCCAGGCGAGGCGCCTTCGTCACCCAGCTCACGCTGCACGACATCTACGAGATCTCTACCCTCCGCAGGGAGCTGGAGCGGATGGCGGTGAACCTCGGCGTCCCCGTGCGCGACCAGACTCGCCTGGAGCGGTGCCGTGCCGCCCTGGCCCTGCAGGGCGAGGCCGCACAGGCGGGCGACCACGTCGGCGTGATCGAGCACGGCTACGAGTTCCACAGCTCGGTGATCGGGCTCTCGGGACACCGGCGGGTCGAGGAGGCATACCGCTCGATCCAGCTGCAGATGCTGGTGTGCATGGGCATGAACAGGCAGGCCAGAGCCGACAGAGAGTCGCTGGTCGAGGACTGGCGACGGCACCAGAAGCTGCTGGAGGTGATCGAGGCGGGCGATCCTGAGGCGGTCCACCACGAGCTGGCCATCCACGGCGCCACCACGTTCATCGACGGCATCGAGGACAAGGTCGGCGGCCACTCGCCGGAGTCACTGGCCTGGCTGAAGCGGATACGCGCGGAAGGACAGGCATGATCGAGGAACTGGAGGCGGCCATCGGCTGGGAGGGACCGCCCAGGCGGGACACCGTCGAACGACGGCACCTGAGCGCGTTTCTCCAGGCCATCGGCGATCAATCCGACGGCGAGGTCCACTCACGTCCACCGCGTGCTTCCTCGACGAGCCGCCTTCGACGCCCGCCGCCCAGTCCTACGGCTCAGGCCGTCGTGCACGACCTCGACGATCACCACACACCCGCCCTGGACCGAGACGAACAGGTGGCGCTTTTCAGGAGGCTCTGTGACGTGGTCCGCACATCCGGTCAGGTGGCCGAGGCCGGCCCCACTGCGGATGCATCTCCTGAGAGCCCGGCTGTCATCCCGGCGCCGGCTCAACCAGCCGCCTCCCGCACGCAAGAGCCCGCAGTCCCTCCCGTCGACCCCGCACGTCACCGGGTTCTTCAGGGTGGAACTGCTCAAGGACAGCCTGCGCGCCCGCGGAGGCTCGCCTCTCGACGTGGTCGAAGACACCGGTAGAGGGCTGATCGCACTGCTCGCCGATGCAGCCGCCCGAATCCTCACTGACGTCGAGCTGCCGCCGGGCGTCTTTGGTGAAGTGCAACGCATGGACGGAAATCCGGACCGTACGTACGGCGGTCGCCCCTACCAGCTAGTTCGTGCCGCCCCGGTCGCCTACACCGTGATGCCGAAAATGACGCAGCCCTTCACCCGCGTGCTGCTGGGCTCATGCCCGGCATCGCCACCCGCCGCTATAATGATCAATTCTTTAGGGAGCGTCATGACCGAGCCTCTGCCGGCGGGATGGTCCGGAATCGATGGGCATGGATGGGCTGACCTCGCGGCGATCCGCGCCAGGCTGGAAGCGGGCGCCGACCCCGGCTCGGGCGTCTACGCCTTCGGCGGTTACGAGGGAAGGCCCCTGCACTTCGCGGCCGAATGGGGGACTCCTGAGACGGTGGCCGAGCTGGCCCGTCGCGTCGACGACGTCGATGCCGAGTTCGACGACCGGACCGCCCTGTGGACGGCGGTGTTCGCCCATCGCCTGGACAACGCCCGCACCCTGGTCGCCGCCAGTGCGGACCCCTGGCGGCCCATGATGGCCGGATGGTCTCCTGGACGGCTCGCCCTCGCCGGTCCGACCCCGGACCTGTTCCCGGTCCCCGCCGGGCACCCCGGCCTGACCCCCGACGAGGCCGCGACGGCCGCGGAGGCGCACCGGCTGATCGCCGCGCTGGCCGGCATCGACGACTACATGGGTGTGGCCTGCGTGGCGGATCTCACCACGACTGAGACTGCTCGGCGTCTGGAAGCCCGGCCGGTGGACGACACCACTATGGAGCCGGTCCTGGAAGATCCTTGGGCCGATCCCGACGCCCATCTGGGAATCGTCGGAATCACCGACGTCCCCGGTGGATGCGTCGTCACCCAACCCTGGGGGTACATCCCCTCCACTCCCGAAGTGACCTTGCCGTTGTCCGAGGGAACGGTCTGCTACAGCCTGTTCGCCAACCCCAAGAGCGGCGACCAAGGACTGGTCAGCCGCGATGGAGTGATCGAGGACTCCGACACACTTCCCGGCGGCGGCGACGCGGGCGGACACCTGACGGCCGACGAGATCCTGGCCGAATACCTCTACCAGGGCGAGGCCGTGGCATATGTGTGCGCCAAGGCAGGGCTGCGACTGCCCGACGCCCGGGCCATCGTCGGCCCGCCGGATCTGTGGGTGCGCCTGCCGGAGCGAGAGCGCTGAAGCCGGGTGGTCAGGCCACAGGCGAACCGGGCTGGTGGCAACCCAGGTGATCACGGGCCGAACGCCCACGACACCATTACCGGGAACCCCTCCCGCCAGAACGCACCGCCGTGCGACCCGACCCGCTCCGTCATGACAACGTCCGCACCCGCATCGCGCAGCGCGACCGCCCACCGGGCCGCGGACGCCCTGGGCCGGGTTTGCTGGGTTTGGGTGCTCCGGCCGGCTGAGCCAGAGCGGGACGCAGGTCCCGAAACCCGCGCCGCACACGGGCCGGAGTGGGCCGACCGGCCGGGGCGGGCTTCTCCCAAGGGCGGCGGCGAGGTGACGGCTGAGCCGTAGCTGGGTGCTGACGATGCGGGGATGCAGCCGGTCCCAGGCACCGGCCTCGGCATTGCCATAGTGGCTGGTGTCGGTCACGGTCGCGGCTCGGCCAGGTGGCCGGGTCCCATAGGGCGAACTGGCCGCCATGCTTGTGTGGGCGCCCGCCGTAGGGGCTGGCCCGCATGAACTTCTCGCGCGAAGGCGCCGGACGCAACAGCACCCGATCGGAGCGGATGCGGCCCAGCAGTTCGACTTGCAGGTCGCGCAGGACGTAGGCCAGGCGGGTGATGTCGTAGCCGGCGTCGGTCACGATGAGGATGTCCGGCTCCCCGAGGCCCGATTGCCCGGCGGCGATCAACCGCTCGGTCACCGCGCGCGGTGGCGTCATCGGCTGGGCCCCGGCCAGGCCACGTCCAGCAGCGCCGTCCACGAGCTGCGGCCCGGCTCCGGCGCCGCCACGAACGAGTACGGCCAAGCCGGGATGAACTGGGCGCGGCCGTACACGTGACAGAACTACCGCTCCGGCGAGCAGGCCGCATCCGAGCGCAGCCACGGCGAGACCTCCACGCTCAGCACGATCCGGCCACCCGGCCGGCGCGGCAGCGGCAGACGGGCCAGCACCTGCAATCGCTCCGTGTCGATCCGGCCGTGGTTGAGCCCGCCATAGGCGGCGCCGTGCCCACGCCGCTACTCCGGTAACAAGGTCAGATCCGCCGGTGAGCGGACCGGCCCCGGCTCACACAACAGCGAGCGCATCAGCCCGTCCGGTCAGGCAGGCGTAGAAGTCGTTTCGGAACCGGGATAACTCCCTCTAGGAGACGCCCCGCGCTTCACGCGGCGGGGCCGTCAGATCGAGCGCGGCCCCATGGCGCGAGACGCGGAAGAGGCCATGCCCTCGCCGGCATGGACGGGCTCGTGGGGTTCTTTCCGCCCACGTCACCCGCTGCTGGGCACGCCTACCTGCCGGTCACCGATCTGGAGCCGCTGCCGTACGCGCTCGGGTGGCGGAGAGCGAGCCCATCCGGGCCCTGGCCGGGATCATCCGTGACCTGGGCCCTCTCCCGGCTCTTGATGTCGTCCGTCACTCCTGGGGTGGGATCTGATGCCAAGCGGGCCGGGTGTTGCCTGGCTGTGCGCCAGTTCGCGCTGTCCCCGATGGGCCGGTGAGTGGTGGCATCGCAGTCGTAGGAGTCGACCCGGACAATTACGAAAGATCGAAGGGGGCGGGGGAGTGGCCTTCCCAGATCTGGCGGGATGCCTGTTCGGGGTAGGGCAGAGTCTTCGATTCGGTGTCCAGGACGCGGGTGAGGTGCCCGCCGGGCCGGTGAGCGGACCAGCCCGCGTCGCCGGTGGTGACGAAGCGGACCCATGCCTCCTGGAGTTCGCGGGAGAGCGCGACGGCCTCGGGAGTGGGCTCCTCGCCGATGAGCTGGGTGCCGACGGGGCTGTCCAGCGTGCCGAACGCCAGGGGCACGTCGAGGCTGTGGCAGGCGCCCAGGATGCCGCCGAGGGCCGGAGCGACCCAGCACAGTTCGAACAGGTACGAGGTGCCGCCGGCTGCGGCGTTCGCCTCGGCCAGCTCCTGTGACGGCATGCGGAAGAGGGCGTCGGAGTACACCGTCTCCACCAGCTCCTCCGGGCCTGCCTGCGGGAACGCGGCACGGTAGGCCCGCGCGCCGTCCGGCTGCGGGGCGAGCAGTTCCAGGGCTGCGTGGGCGTCCTCCTCGGTGAAGGTGCCGTACCGTCCGCTCATGACGCTGAAGTACCGGAATTCGTCCCGGGCGTGGCCGACGAGCAGTTCGGTTCCGCTCGCTCGCGCGCCGGTCAGCGCGGGCCAGGGCGTTTCCGGCAGGACCTCGCCGTCGACGACGGGGCACAGCGCGGTGCCGGCCTCCGTGAGGCGTCCCCAGCTCTCCCGGTGCGCGTGGAGGCCGGCGTTGAAGGAGGTGAGCTCGGCGGCCAGGTGCCATGGGTCGATGTCGCGCAGGGCCTCGGCGGTGGGAGCCGCCGCGCCGAGCCGGTCCGCGAACGCGGCGGTGACCTGCCGTGCCAGCGCGGGGGTGCTGTGCAGCCCCGGCACCGAATGGGCGATGGCCCGCCGGAACAGGCCGCGCTCGGACTTCATCGTCAGCAGGGCGGCGACCGACCCCGCCCCGGCGGACACCCCGGCCACGGTGACCCGGCCGGGGTCGCCTCCGAAGGCGGCGATGTTGCGCTGCACCCACTCCAGCGCCGCGATCTGGTCGAGGAATCCGCGGTTGGGCGGCGCGTCGTCGAGGAACGCGAAACCCTCCGCGCCCACGCGGCAGTTGATGGTCACCACGACGAGTCCCGCCTCGGCCAGCGCTGCCGGGTCGAACATCGGGTCGCTCGACGCCGCCGAGAGGTAGCCGCCTACGGGGATCCACACCAGCACCGGCAGTCCCGCCGCGCCGGGATCCGGAGTGCCGACGTTGAGCGTCAGCCAGTCGGTGCCCTGCGGGGGCACGTCGATCGGCAGCGACAGCGGCACCACGGGGCCGAACTCGACCGCCTGCCTCGTCCCCTCCCAACGGTACGGCGGAGCGGGCGCGGCGAAGCGGAGCGCTCCGACCGGGGGCTGGGCGTAGGGGATGCCGCGGAACACCGCGTGCCCCTGCCGCCGGCGCCCCTGCACCACGCCTTCCGTGGTCCGTACCTTTGGCTGATCGGACATGACGATTCCTTCCCTCGAGTGGACCTCAGGATTATGGGTCAAGTGTATTATGTCAACTGTATTGGAACAGTTCCGGGGTACGAGGGAGGGGCCGGAGATGCCGAAACAGGTGGATCACCGCGGACGCCGCGAAGCGATCGCCCGCGCACTGTGGCGGGTGGTGGAGAAGCGCGGCGTCACACAGCTGACGATGCGCGTGGTGGCGCAGGAGGCGGGCATGTCACTCGGGCAGTTGCAGCACTACTTCGCCTCCCGGACCGCCATGCTCTCCTTCGCCATGGACTTCGCGTCCGAGCAGACCTCGGTGCGCGTACACCAGGGGCTCGAAAAGCTCGGTGACCGTCCGCACCCCCGTGACGTGCTGCGACTGACGCTCGCGGAAATGCTCCCCCTGCATGCCGACGCCCGCGCGACCAGCCGGATGAGCGCCGCCTACGTCCTGGAGGCGCTGCACGACGAGGCCGTGCACGAGCAGGCGCGCCGCGGTCTCGTCCAAGGGCGGGCCCTCGTCGAGCAGTTGGTCCGCCAGGCGATCGCCGACGGGCACATCGACTCCGGCCGCGACCCGGCGACCGAGACCAACCTGCTCCTCGCCCTCACCGGCTTCACCTCCCTGATCGAACTCGACGTGATCGAGCCCCAGGACGCGCTCGCCGCGATCGACGTGCATCTGGACCGGCTGTTCAGGAGGACGTGACCTGCCCCGGACACGGGGGCAGGTGGGGACAACATCAGCTCCAGTCCGGCCGCTCCCCGGCCTGGTGCCATCTGACCAGCCACGTCTACCTCGGCACCGCGCCCGTTTCCACCCCGGCCGTCTGGCTCCACTCCACCACCTCAAACAACCGGCGAGCGCCCTCGCGATGCCCGTCCACTGGACCCAGACGGTGAGCCGCGGCCCAGTGGCGGTTGCCGTCGAGGATCATCGCCCTGGCGCGGCACTCCCCGCTCCGGTCTCAGCCCGGCCGGGTCCGTCCGCAGCGCCCTGCCGGGCGAAAGATGGGCCCGGCACTGAGATCGGCGAGCGCGCCAGCGCTTGCTCGTGAGCCACGGCAGGTGCCACCTCCCCACGGGCGGTAGGTGTGTTCACGGCGGGAACCGACGACCCCATGCCGCGGCCAGGGTCAGGCCATGGCGGCGAGCTCGGCGCTCAGCCGCTGGGCCGGCTGCTCCTGTGCGGCCTCGGCGACTGATCAGCGTCAGGCCGGTCGGGGTGGCGGTGGCCGCGGCGGCCAGGACGCGGCGGGTGGTGGGAGTGCGCATGGAGAGGGCTCCTGCCCGGGCCTCCCCCCGGGACGGGGCGGAGCCTGGCGGGTGATCCACCCTGGGCGGCGGCCTGCAGGATCATCGCCAATCATCACTCTTGATAATCATTCGGGCTGCTGCGCTTGAGCGACGACACCCTGCCCGGCGTGCAGCAGCTGGAACTGTTCGCCGCCGAACCCATGCCCGCGCCCGCCGCGGAGGACGACCCCACCGCAGCGTGAGGATGCCGGGCCGCCGCCGAGCTGCCCCGGGTCACGGTGGAGGGACAAGCGAAGGGTGGGGCGCGGCCTTCCCCAGCTCCTGGATCTTCTCCCCACGGGACCGCCCAACCTCGACAGGCTCCCCGAAGACCTTTGCCGCCGACTGTTCGAGGTCTTCCGGCTCGCGATCACCCACGACAAGACCACTCACACAACGACCTGCACCATCACCCTGACCGGCGATATCATCGACACCGTCGGCAGGGTCGCCAACGAGGCCCTGGAAACGACAAATGGGCACCCGAATGTGCCCACTTGTATGGTGCCCCTGGGCCACCCTCACCGGACACGCCAAACCCACCCTGGCCTCCGGTGGCGCCGACCAAAGCATCATCATCTGGCCCCTGCGCCCCGAGCCGTCCTGCGTTGACTCAGCAGATCCTGCGCGAGCTCGATCCCACTGGTGACGGACCTCCGTCACTAGATCTAGGCCGTCAATGCTGAGAACCGCCCGAAGGGTCGATGACCGTGACCATGCCTGGGGAGGCTTTCGCGCTGTGGTGTGGACGCTGCTGGACGGCGCCGCCGGGGGTGCTGGGGTCGGGGATTCGGTGAGGAGCGGCCGGTGACCGCCCCGCACTCGGGCAGGACCTCGCGGTGTGGCCAAGGCGCTCAGGTGGTCCAGTGGCTTGTGATGAATGCGGCGGCCGAGTTCAGGGCGTGGTCGGCGTCGTCGAGGATTGCCGCGAAGGCCTGGAAGACGTGCGGCGCCTCGGGCCAGACCTGCAGAGTGACGGGGACGTCGTGTTCTGCGGCGCGGGCGGTGAGGCGGACGGCGTCATCGAGCAGGATCTCGTGGGAGCCGACCTGGATGAGCAGCGGGGGCAGGCCGGTGAGGTCGGCGAAGATCGGGCTGGCCAGAGGGGTGGCGGGGTCGCCCTCACCGAGGTAGTCCCGGGCCCGGGCGCGCAGGGCTTCGGGGGTCAGGATCGCGTCGAGCGCGGCCTTTCCGGTGGCGCTCGCCCCGGTGACACTCAGGTCGGCCCAGGGGGAGAAGATCGCGGCCGAGGCGGGCTGCGGCAGTCCGGCGTCCTTGAGCGCGACGAGGGTGGCCGCGACCAGGCCGCCGCCGGCCGATTCGCCGACGAACGCGATGCGTAAGGCGGCCACGCCCTGGCCGAGCAGCGCGCGGTAGGCGGCGACGGCGTCCTCGACCGCGGCAGGGAAGGGGTGCTCGGGGGCCAGGCGGTAGTCGACGGAGACGGCCCGTACTCTGGCGCGGCGGGCGATGTCGGCGGTCAGGCCGACCGAATCGGAGGCCGATCCCAGGACGTAGGCGCCGCCGTGGAAGTAGAGGATCACGTGCTCTGGATCGATGTCCGGGGTGTGCACCAGTACCACGGGCACGCCGCCGAGCTGGCATGGCTGGGCCGAGACATCGCCGGGCAGGGGTGCGGAGGCAACCACCTCGTGGAAGATCGCGCGTTGCTGAGCGAGGTCGCCGCTGAGGTCGAGCGGGCCGTTCCGCAGGAGTTTGTCGAGGTCCTGGCGCTGCTGCTGGGTCATCGTGTTGCCTTTCCCGGCGGGCGGTGATGGTACGTACATGCGGGTAGTTCAGGCACGCGTGGATCGTGGGGTGCGTGTGATCGGGGCCGGACTCAGGATGAACTGAGTGGAGCCGGAGGCCACTTCCGTGGACCCCGCTTCCCACAGCCCGGCATCGCGGGTGGCGAAAGGGACGTTGGCGATCTCGACCGCCACCATCCGCGCCACCTCGGCACTGAGGTGGCGGCGGCGCCCAGACCACAACTCATCGTCCGCATGCGGGTGCGCGCCCCGGAGGTGACCGACCGGATCTCGCAGTTGGTGTCGAATGCCATACCTTGACGAGTCAAGGTAACCACCCCTAGCTTACCTTGATAGCTCAAAGTAAGGAGGGTGCGCCGACGTCCTCGTGCGGCGGCGGCGTATGCGGCCTCGCGGCGCGGGGCCTGCGCCCACCGGTCTCGCGCTTACCCGGCCGAGGCCGGCCTGCCGGCGCGCCGTCTGATCGACATGCTCGCCTATCGCGACATCGACACCGGTTGACGGGCTGCTCGGACGCGGTCCCGGGCCATGCTGGGCCGCTTGAGGCCGGGCCTGCGGTGGATCGAGGACGCCGACTGCGGTGTGGCGGGCGGCCCTGCCGGCGGAGTAGGCGGTGGGCTCCCGGGCAGGGGTGAAGCCTGGGGACGGGAAGCCCGGTGCGTGGGTCAGCAGGCGCTGTGCAGGGCTACCGCGTCGATACGCGTGCCGAAGTTGGTGTCGTAGGCGTTGGCGTAGTCGCCGATGTTGACCTTGCGGAATTCGCGGGGGTCGTAGTCGATGAAACAGCCGCGCACGTTGGCGTAGAAGGAGTAGACGTGGTCGTGGAGGTTGGGCGGCATGTCGCGATAGCCGTTGGACGGCATCCAGCGCCACGGCGTGCCCCGGAAGTCGCGCTCGTACCAGAAGCAGATCTCTCCGGCCGCGCACTGGGCGGCGGCTCGCTGCAACGCGGTCTGCGACGCCGGGGAGGCGTCGGAGGCGGCGGCTGCCGTCGGCGTTGCGGTGAGCATGAGTGTGGCTGTGATGACGAGGGCCTTCATGGATGTCCTTCCTGGAGAGATTCCAGGAAGGGACTCTATGTGATTGATCGATTATCCACTGTGACCGACTCGGGTAGCCGCCGGCCTCATCCCGCGCCGACCGAGGAACGGGCGGCCCGCCTTGGATCTCTGCCAGCAAGCGGTGACTGGGCCGCTCTCGAACACCACGCCATGCCTGCGACATGGCGCACCTATGCGTGAGCTTCGCCATGACAAGGCAGGGGCACGGTCAGAGCCAGATGCCGGGGTGGCGCCTCGGGGCAATCGGCCGTTCCTGCTCGCCGACCTGGACCGGGCCCGGGGCGGGTCGTGATGTGGCCCGGCCGGTAACCCTTCAGTGCTCGCTGGCCGGGGTCGAGTCGCAGCTCGTAGTCGTAGGTCCGGTACGGCCGGAAGTCGAAGACGCGCGACCGCCGGGTCCGTTAGGCCAGCAGGGCGAGAGTGGCTCGGGTCAGGGACTCGACGCCGACGGAGAGGGCGGTTTCGTCGATGTCGAAGGCTGGGTGATGAGAGGACGGGGCGTCGGGGGAGGGGGCGCCGACGGCGTAGTAGCAGCCGGGCACTTCGCGCAGGAAGCGCGACATGTCGTCGGAGCCGGTCATCGGCTCGACGGGCTGGACCCGCTCGGGTCCGAATGCCTCGGTGAAGGCCGTCCGGAGGAGCTCGGTGACGGCGGGGTCGTTCGTCAGGGTCGGGCAACTGGGGCCGAAGGTGAGGCCGGCGGAGGCGCCACCGCGCTCGGCGATCTCTCGTACGATCTGCGCCACCTGCTCGCTCAGCGCGCCGCAGCCCTCGGGGTCGAGCGAGCGGATCGTGCCGGCTATCGAGACCTCGGTGGGGATGATGTTGGGGGCGGTACCACCGTTGACCTGAGTGGCGGTGACCGTGGCGGAGTCCCCGATCCGTGCTCTGAGGTCGCGCAGGGCCAAGATCACCTCCGCCGTGATCGGCAGCGGGTCGATGGCGCCGTCCGGGGCACTGCCGTGACCGCCGGTGCCGGTGATCGTGATGCGGAAGGTCTCCAGGGCGGCCAGCAGCGGGCCCGGGCCGAGCCCGAGCACGCCCACAGGGTAGAGCTCGGTCAGATGCAGGCCGACTGCGCGGTCGACGCCCGTCAGGGCGCCGTCCTGGATCATACGGCGGGCGCCGTCGCCGAGCTCCTCGGCGGGCTGGAAGCACATCCGGACCCGCCCGTTCCAGCGGTCGCGTAGCGCGTGCAGCACCTGCGCGACGCTCAGCGCGATCGCGGTGTGCCCGTCGTGCCCGCAGGCGTGCATGACACCGGGCACGGTGGAGCGGTAGGGACGGCCGTCGGCCACCTCCTCGATCGGCAGGGCGTCCATGTCGGCACGGACGAGGACCGTGGGGCCGGGGCGGCCGGAGTCCAGGTCGGCGAGCACGCCTGTGCCGCCGACGCCCCGCCGTACCTCGAACCCGAGCGCCGCGCAGCGGTCGGCGACGAGTGCCGCCGTCGCGTGTTCCTGGAAGCCGAGTTCTGGGTTGGCATGCAGGTGGCGGCGCACCTCGATGGTGCGTTCGGCGAGCCGGGCGGTCTCGGCGAGGAGTGCGGCGTTGAGGTCTGGGGTCGGGAGGGCATGTGGCATGCGCCGGACCCTACACGGTCCATCGCCACGCGAACGACCGCCGGCGTCGTTGCTGCGCTGCCGCAGCCAGCGCGTCGTTGTGCCTGATCGCATCGCCGCCCCAGGTCAGAGGGTTCGCTTCCCTGCTTCGACCTCTTGTGGTTATGGAACGACCTTTATATATTGCGCTTTACATCACATGCCGTCGATCGGGGCAGGTGGCCCAAGCGAAGGAGTTCCGATGTCTCTATCCCCTGGTGGCCGCCGTTCTGCTGGACAGCTGGGGGCGGCGGCGGTGGCGATCGTCGCCGCCGGCGGTGTGGTGGCTTGCTCGTCCGCTTCGCAGACCGACGCGGGCGGCGGGCAGCAGCAGCCCCAGCTTGTCGCGAGCCTGCCGCCCGCCAAGGGGCAGGTCGACCGCATCACCTGGAATCTCCCGGGTGAGCCGGCCACGCTCTTTCCCCCCAATGCGGCCGCGTACAGCAGCGGCCAGGTCGTCGGCAACCTGTGCGAGGGGCTGCTGAAGATCGACGCCGAGCATCGGCTGACACCGAACTTGGCTACATACAAGCAGGTCGACCCGAAGACGATCGTTTACACGATCCGCTCCGACGCCCGGTTCTGGGACGGCAAGCCGGTGACGGCCGAGGACGTGGCCTACAGCCTGAATCTGGGCAGGGACCCATCACGGATCGTCAGCTTGAACTACATCAACGTCAAGAACATCACCGCGACCGGCCGCGACCAGGTGACGGTGCGGTTCACCAAGCCCGACGAGCTGTTCAACAACGAGATGGCCAATATCGCGGGCATGGTGGTGCAGAAGGCGCATGCCGAGCGGGCGGGCAAGAAGATCGGCACGCCTGAGGGCGGGCTGATGTGCAGCGGACCGTTCAAGCTGGAGTCATGGCGCAGCGGAGACAGCATCACGATCTCGCGTAATGACGCCTACTGGAACCCCGAGCGGCGGGCACACGCGAAACAGGTGACGTTCACCTTCGTCACCGACACCACGGCGCTGGTGCAGGCGCTGAACGCGGGAGAGATCGACGGCGCCTACGAGATCTCCCCGTCGGCCATCCCGGCGCTGCGCAAGTCCGGTGCGGGACGCTTGACGTTCGGCCCCTCGATGCAGTCGTGGCAGCTTGACGTGGCGAACCCGGGCGGTGTGCTCGGCGACGCGAAAGTGCTCCAGGCGTTTCTCACCCTTGTCGACCGTGCGGCGCTGGCCCGGGTCGTCTTCAACGGCGCAGCGGCCCCGCTGTACACCGGCCTCTCGCCCGCGACGTGGCCCAGCGACCAGAAGGAGACCTACCAGCAGGCGTACCAGCGTTTCGCCAAGGAGCGCGGCTACGACCTCGAGAAGGCCAAGAGGCTGGTCGCCGAGTCGGGCTATGCGGGCCAGGAAATCGTCCTGGTGACCAAGGGCGGCAACGACAGCGGCTCGCGTACGGCACAGCTGATCCAGCAGCAGGCCAAGCAGGCAGGACTGAAGATCAGGATCAACACGCTGACCCCGCTGGCGTTCGACCAGGCCGGGACCGACGCAGAAAGACGCAAGGGAATGGACCTGATGCTGCACTCGACCTTCAACGCCACCCAGGACCCCCTTGAGACCCTTGGCCTCGGCTACCTGCCCGGCCAGCCCTACAACTACGCCGACTTCAACAACGCCGAGGTGACCCGGCTACTGACCGAGGCGCGGCAGAGTTTCGACGCCGCCGAACGGGCACGCAAGATCGTGGCCGCCCAGGAGATCTTCGAACGTGCACCCAACTCCATCCCGCTGGTCAGCAACCACACCGTGACCTTCCTCAACTCACGGCTCACCGGTGCGATCACCTCGTTCGCCTACTGGTCGATGCCGCAGATGGCCTTCGTCGGCTCGGCCGGATAAGGCCGCGTGGTGACCATGAAGCACTCCGGCCCGGAACCCGGCCTCGCCTCCGATCTGAAGACCGGCGCGGCCGCTACCGGCGGGACCGCCTGGACCGGGCTGCTGCGGCGGGCGGCCACATTGGCCGCCGGTGGGGTGGCCACGGTAGTGGTCTCCTCGCTCGTCGTCTTCCTCGCGCTGGCCCAAGCCCCCGGCGACCCGGTGGCGCAGCTCCTTGGGGATCGGGCCACTGCCGCCCAGCGGGCCGCGATGTCGGCGCAGCTCGGGCTCGACGACCCGGTTCTGGTGCGCTATTGGCATTGGCTGACCGGTGTCCTGCACGGCGATCTCGGGGCGTCGCTGACCTATCGCCAGGACGTGACCGCGCTGCTGACGCCGCGGCTTGGCGTCAGCTTCATGTTGACGGCGATGGCCGCCCTGATCACTTTGGTGGCGGGGGTCGGCCTGGGCACGTTCGGCGGCGTCAGCGGACGCTGGCGCCCGCTGGTGAGCGGCCTGACCGGGGTGGGCATCGCGATCCCCGGATTCGTGGCCGCCGCTCTGCTGATCAGCGTCTTCGCGGCCGGGCTCGGCTGGTTTCCGACCTACGGTGCGGGCAGCGGGTTCGGCGACCGGATCTGGCACCTGACGCTGCCTGCGGTGGCGCTGTCGTTAGGCTGGTCGGCCTACATCGCGCAGATGACGGCCGCTGCGGTGAAACAGGAGGCGGACAAGGAGCACGTGACCACCGCGATCGGCCGGGGTCTGCCCCGGTTCCTGGTGATCCGGCGGCACGTGCTGCGCAACGCGTTCATCCCGCTGCTGACGGTCTCCGGCCTGGTGACGGCCGGTCTGGTCGCCGGGTCGGTGGTGGTGGAAACGGCGTT
The DNA here is from genome assembly GCF_009760925.1 of Nonomuraea typhae. Taxonomy (GTDB): domain Bacteria; phylum Actinomycetota; class Actinomycetes; order Streptosporangiales; family Streptosporangiaceae; genus Nonomuraea; species Nonomuraea typhae. The sequence goes on along the minus strand of NZ_VRLV01000003.1, from coordinate 376,868 downwards.
CGCCATCGACGGGATCGGCTCGCTGCTGGTACGAAGTGTGTCCGCCAAGGACTACCCGGTGGTCAACGCCGTCTCGCTGATCATCATTGTCGCGTTCGTCGCCGTCACCACCGTGATCGACCTGGTCCAGACGTCGCTCGATCCACGCCTGCGGGACGGAGCCGGCGCATGACCGTGACGCAGATGGCGCAGGTCGCGCGGACGGCGCCGTTGTCGATGCTGCGGCTCGGCCGACGCGACCCTATCCTGACGATCTTCGCAGTAGTGTGCGGGCTGCTGGTCCTGCTGGCGGTGTTCGGGCCGCTGCTGGCCCCGTACCCGCCGGATCGCACCGACATCCTGGCCTCCGGGCAGGCCCCGTCGGCGGCCCATCTGCTCGGGACCGACGCGCTTGGCCGCGACATCTTGTCCCGGTTGCTGGCCGGGGCTCGGTTGAGCTTCGCCGGACCGGCGGTCATCGTGGCGACCGGTTCGGCGCTCGGTACCGCGCTGGCCATCTTTTCGGCCTGGCACGGCGGCTGGGTCGACCGGGCTGTGGCCCGGGTGCTGAACGTGCTGTTCGCGGCGCCGGGCGTCCTGGTCGCGGTGCTGGCCGCAGCGATCTTCGGGGCGGGTTTCTGGGCTCCGGTGATCGCTCTGTCAGTGGTGTACGTCCCCTACATCGCACGCGTCGTACGCAGCGCCGCCCTGACGGAACGGCACCGGCCGTACGTGGAGGCGCTGGCTCTGGCCGGGCTGCCGGCCTGGCGTATCTGCACCCGGCACGTGCTCCGCAACGTGGCCCCCATCATCATGGCGCAGGCCACACTGGCGTTCGGGTCGGCGCTGATGGAGTTCGGCGCGATCTCCTTCCTCGGCCTCGGCGTCCAGCCACCGCAGGCCGAATGGGGCGTCATGGTGAACGACGGCAGGTCCGAGATGCTCGGCGGAGCCGTCCAGCAGAGCGTGACGGCCGGGCTGTGCATCGTCGCGGCGGTGGTCGCGTTCAACGTACTCGGCGAACGGCTCTCTGTGCGGATCGGAGCAGACCAATGAACGAGCGGGTGAACGAGCCGCTTCTGGATATCGAGAACCTGGGTGTCGAACTGCCCCGTCATGATCGGCGTGGCGCGCGCCGTACGGTCATCCAAGGCGTCACCTTGTCGGTGGCGCCGGGTGAGGCCGTCGGGGTGGTCGGCGAGTCCGGCTCGGGCAAGTCGATGACGGCCCGGGCGGTGCTGCGGCTCCTGCCGGCCGGCGCGACGGTCACGGGCCACATCGGCTTCCAGGGCCGCTCCGTCCTCGGGTTGTCGCGCCGGGAACTGGCCGACTACCGCTCCCGGCGGGTGTCGATGATTTATCAGGATCCGCGCGCCCACACCAACCCGCTGCGTACCATCGCCGACTTCCTCACCGAGGGTGTGGTCGCTTGCGGCGACATGTCCCGGGACGAGGCGGCTGAAGCCGGCTGCGCCCTGCTCCGCGACGTCGGTGTGAGCGACCCGGAGCGCCGCATGACGCAGTATCCGCACCAGCTTTCCGGCGGCCTGCTGCAACGCATGATGATCGTGATGGCGCTGCTGCCCTCTCCCGATCTGGTCCTGGCCGACGAGCCCACCACCGCTCTGGACGTCACCGTCCAGTCCGAGGTGATGGCGATCCTCGCCGAGCAGATCCGTGAGCGCTCACTGGGTCTGCTGTTCATCACCCATGACCTCGATCTCGCCGCCGCGGTCACCGACACGCTGGCGGTGATGTACGCGGGCACGATCGTGGAGATCGGTCCTGCGGCAGCCGTCTACGCCGGCCCGGCACACCCCTATACCGCCGCGCTGCTGGCCTCCCGACCCAGCCCCTTCAGCGTCAAGCGGATCGCCGCCATCCCCGGCCGCCCGATAGCGGCATTCGAAGCCGGGGACGGCTGCGTGTTCGCCGCCCGATGCCCCTACGCCACGGATCAGTGCCGCACCCAGCGGCCCTTGGCCCGCCCCGTCGCGGGCCGCTCGGTGGCTTGCCATCGGGCCGAGGACCTGGAATCGGCCCTGCGGGCGATGGTCTCGTGACCGAACCGCTGCTGCTCGTCCAAGGACTGCGAAAGGTCTTCAGCGGGCGGAGATCCTCGCCGGGCCTGGTGGCCGTGGACGACGTCGGCTTTGACCTCCGCCCGGGGGACTCACTGGCCATCGTCGGCGAATCAGGCTCCGGCAAGACCACCACCGCCCGGATCATCGCCGGACTCGAAACCGCCTCGGAAGGCCGGGTCCTCCTGAGCGGCACACCCATCGCCGGGCCAGGCGTCCGCCGCCCCGGCAGCCCCGACATCCAGATGGTCTTCCAAGACCCGTCCGGGTCACTGGACCCCCGCCAGCGAATCGGCGGCGCCATCGCCGAGTTCCTCACCCTGCGCCGGTACCCGCGCGCCCAGCGCCGCGCCCGTGTGCACGAACTGCTGGAAGCGGTCGGCCTGGACGAACGTCACGCCGCCGAATACCCCCGCAACCTGTCCGGCGGGCAGCGGCAGCGCGTGACCATCGCCCGTGCCCTCGCCCTGCAGCCGCGGATCCTGATTCTGGATGAGGCCGTCTCCGCCCTGGACGTCAGCGTCCAGGCCCAGGTGCTCAACGTCCTGATCGACATCCGGCGCAGGCTCGGGGTCTCGTATCTGTTCGTCTCCCATGACCTGGCCGTCGTACGGCAGATCAGCGACCGCTGCCTGGTCATGCGAGCCGGTCGGGTGGTCGAGCACGGCACCACGTCCGAGGTACTCGACCACCCCCGCGAGCTCTACACCCGCCAACTCCTGGAGGCGATACCCCGCCCCGGCTGGAAGCCGCGGCGGCGCCCCTCCCTCACCACCCTCTGAACACCGCATGGGCACAACAGGCACACATATGCGCTCGTTTTATAACAAGCTATACATTTCCGTGGAGGACGAATCATGGGCATCGACCACACCGACGACTCCGAGATCGTCACGCTCAGCGTCGCCCATCCCGGCCAGGCGCCGTCGCTGCGCGACAAGACCTTCCTGACGCCGTGGTTCCAGATGGACCCCGACCGATCGGCCGCATTCGACAAGGCTTCCTACTTCGACCGTTCACCCCACCCCTACGACGAATCCGGATACGGCCGGGACCTGGTGGAGGGCTTTCACCTGCTCGCCGTGCTCGATCACCTGGTCAACCATGCCCTGTGGTCCGAAGGGCCCTGGCTGGCCTGGAACTACGGGCTGGACCGGGTGCGGTTCGTGTCCGTGATCCGGTGCTCCGACCGGTTCCGCGTCCGAGGAACGATCGCCGACGTCATCGACCGGGGCGAACAGGGGCACCTGCTCGTCGTCGACTGCGTCGCGGAGGTCGAGGGCCGCGAACGCCCCGGGTTCGTGGCCACCCAGCGAGCGCTGTGGACCACCTCCTCGCCCCGCCCGGACGCCTGAGAACCCCAGCACCACACATCGCCCTGCCGCGAACGGAGAACCCGTGCACGACCACTTGACCATTGATCTCACATCCCACCACCGTGACCTGCTGGACCTCACCATCCCGGAGGCATTGGACCGCGCCGCGCGGGCCTGGCCCAACGCCGGCGCGCTGCACTTCATCGACACCGGGCAGCGGATGACCTGGGCCCAGTTGCAGCAGGCGGTCAGCCGGGTGCGCTCAGCGCTGGAAGCACTCGGCCTCAAGCCCGGCGACAAGGTCGGCCTCATGCTGCGCAACCAGATCGAATTCCCGCTGGCCTGGCTCGCCGTGATCGACGCCGGCGCCCTTGCCGTCCCCGTCAACCCCCGCTACACGCGGCGGGAAGTCGACGCCGTCCTCGGCGACGCCGGAGCTTCCTGGCTCGTCGTGACCGAAGACCTGCGCGAACACGTCGCGGGCGCGGTGCCTCCCGGCAACGTCGTCGTGACGGGCCACAGCGGCGCCCCCGGCAACGCCGAGGGGCGAACCTTCGAGGAACTGCTCAGACACCCCGCCACACCCAGGACCCACCAGGCCCGGCGCCGCGATGTCGTGGGCCTCCAGTTCACCTCCGGGACCACGGGCCTGCCCAAAGGCTGCCTGCTCACTCACGAGTACTGGCTCGACCTCGCCGTGTACGGCGCAGCGGCGTTCGGCGACCCGCAGCGCATCCTGGCCGACCATCCGTTCTTCTACATGCAGAACCAGGCGTACCTGATGACGGCGCTGGCCAGTGGCGGCCAGTTGTACGTCACCTCCGGCCTCAGCAGGCGCACGTTCATGCGCTGGCTCACCGACCACGGCATCGACATGGCGTGGATCGACGAAGGCATGCTCAAGCAGGAACCGTCCGAACTCGACCATCGGCTCCAGCTGAAGAAGGCGCCGGTGTCGGCCATCTCGCCCGCGCTGCACAAGCCGCTTGAGGAACGCTTCGGCCTGATGGCACGAGAGCTGTACGCGAGCACAGAGGTCGGACCATCGACGTTCGTCCCATGGGAACGGACCGACCTGGTCGGCTCGGGCTCGATGGGATGGTGCCTGCCCCACCGCGAGTCCAAGGTGATCGACGCCGCCGGGGCCGAGACGGCCCCCGGTGAGGTCGGCGAGCTGTGCCTGCGGGGGAGCGGGATGATGCTCGGCTACCACAACCGGCCCGAGGTCAACGCCGAGCTGTTCCTGCCCGGCGGGTGGTTCCGCACCGGCGACCTCGTCCGCAAGACCGCCGACGGGCAGCACTTCTTCCTCGGCCGCGCACGGGACATGGTGCGCCGCAGCGGCGAGAACATCTCCTCCGCCGAAGTGGAGCTGCACATGCAGGCGCAGCCGGAGGTGGCCGAGGTCGGCGTGATCCCCGTACCCGACCCCGAGCGAGGCGAAGAGGTCAAAGCCATCGTCGTGCCCAAACCCGGCAGTACGGTGACCGCCGCCCAGATCATCTCCTGGTGCCGCCAGGGCCTGGCACCGTTCAAGGTGCCGCGCTACATCGAGTTCCGCGACACGCTCCCGCACACCCCCAGCGGCAAGATCGCCAAGAGCGTGCTCAAGGCCGAAGACCCCCTCCATGACGGCGTGGTGGACACCCGCGCCGTGAGCAGCGACCCGCTGTGATCCGCGTGCGGGGCGGCGCCTCAACCGAGCCCGCCCCGCATGGGCGATTCACACGACCGGTTCACGCAAGGGCAGAGTCGACAGGAAGTGCTCCAGCACACGCAGCTGGCGGTCCCGGGTCCAGATCTCGGGGTGCTCGACGGCCGACAGGTTGATGCCATTGACCCACGACCGCAGCAGATCCACCGCGAACTCAAGATCGTCCTTATCGACGAGCTCGGCCACGTGCTCGCGGAACAGATCCCTCATCACAGATTCCAGTCGCATGAAGAACGCGCCGATCGCAGGCTCGGCATCCCGGTGGGCCAGCAGTGCGATCCGTGCCCGCTCCATGGCGAGCTCCTCCTCGTCATCGAGCGGCAGACCCCACTCGATCACCCGGCGGAGCCTCTCGACCGGGTCCTCTACCGCCCGGATCGTCTCCCCGAACTCGGCCACGTTGGCGGCCACGCCATCCAGCAGCCCTCCGATGAGCGCCTCCCGGTTCGGGAAGTAATGAGTGATGAGGGATATGGATCCGCCCATCTGCTCCGCCAGGTTACGCAGGGAGAACCTGGCGAATCCGCCTTCGCTCAGCACGGTCACGGCAGCACGGACGATCTCACGCGAACGCTGCTCCGGGTCGACGTACTTCGGCACTGTCATCCTTCCACGAGGAGCCCAGCGGCCACCGCCGTGACGCTACGTGCCCCTGCGATGCGCGGTCTGGCACATCCTACGTGTAGCAATCTTTACACGACGATACATACAGGTGATGATAGGCCGGTCTCCTTCGGTCCGGCCTTGGGTGACGTAGCAGTAGAGCAGGTTGAGGCTGCCGGTGTAGCCGAGCTGTTTGATCTCGCGAAACATCTGCAACGTTTCGGGCTCGCGGGTGCGGGCGTAGCGTTTGACGGTACGCAGAGACAGGTTCAGGCGGCGGGCGCACTCCAGCGGCCCAAGGTTTGCCGTGGACATCCTCGCGCCGGGCAGACCAGCCGTCGTACCTGGACCGATATCACCGCGCGCCGCCCGTCGACCACCACGCCGGCAAGATCGTTGATCTTTAGCGCGCCCCACCCCGACAGGTGAGCACCCAGCGCTACCACCGATTACGGGACAGAGTCCGTTACCTAGACAGCCCCTACCTGAGATGAGGGCTGGGAGCGCCGTTCAGGTAGGCGAGGACGGCGCGTACGCGGCGGTGGCCCGAATCGTCCGGAGACAGGCCGAGCTTGGCGAAGATGTTGCCGATGTGTTTGTGGACGGCGTTGTCGGAGATGAGCATCCGCTCGGCGATGGTCGTGTTGTCGTGGCCCTGTGCCATCAGGGCGAGCGACTCTCGTTCGCGGGCGGTGAGGGTGTCCAGGGGATCGTCGGCGCGGCGGGCCAGGAGCTGGGTGATGACTTCCGGGTCCATGGCGGTGCCGCCGGCCGCTACTCGGCGTAGGGCGTCGATGAACTCCGCCACCCGGCCTATGCGGTCCTTGAGGAGGTAGCCGATGCCGCCACGGCCGTCGGAGAGGAGTTCGCCGGCGTACTCGCGCTCGACGTACTGCGACAGCACCAGGATCGGCAGCGCGCCGTGTTCGCGGCGGGCTCTCAGCGCGGCGTGGATGCCCTCGTCGCGGAACGACGGTGGCAGGCGCACGTCGACGATGGCGACGTCGGGGCGGTGCTCGGCCACAGCGGCGTGGAACTTCTCGGCGTCGTCGACGACCGCCACCACTTCGCAGCCCTTCACCGCCAGCAGCAGTTCCAGGCCGCTGGACAGCAGGACGTTGTCCTCGGCGATCACGACTCGCATGGCGCCTCCTGATCGATCATTAGGTGTACGGCGAGCGTGGTGGGGCCGCCGGGCGGGCTGTCGAGGCGGAGCGTGCCGTCCAGGGCGGCCACCCGGCGGCGTATTCCGGGGATGCCGGTGCCGCGGGTCTCGTCGGCGCCGCCCTTTCCGTCGTCGGTGATCTCGACGGACAGGGCGTTGTCGACACGCTTGATTCTCAGGGTCGCCCGTGTGGCGGCGGCGTGCTTGGTGATGTTGGTCAGCGACTCGGCGATCACGTAGTAAGCCACCGACTCCACGGTCGCCGGGAGCGTACCGAGGTCGGGGAGCTCGATGTGGACCGGGACGCTCGATCGAGCGGCCAGCGCCGTCAGCGCTCCGTCGAGCCCCCGGTCGGCGAGGATCGGCGGGTAGATCGTCTGAAGGACGGCGCGCAGCTCGGTCATCGCCTCCTCCGCGGTCTCGTGCGTCTGCTGGAGCAGCGTCGCCGCCGTCTTCGGGTCGTCGGCCAGCAACTCGCGGGCCAGGCCCACCTGCATGGCGATGGCCACCAGGCGTGCCTGCGTGCCGTCGTGCAGGTCGCGTTCGATCCGCTGGAGCTCCCTGCCATGGGCGTCGACGACCCCGACGCGGCTCCTGGTCAGCGCGTCGACTCGCTCGGTGAGCCGTTCGCGGGGCGATGGCGTAAGCATCGCCAGGCAGAGGCGCGCGTGGAGTCGCGCCAGCATCGGGAGGAGCCGCCAGAGCGCGACGCCGAGGACGGCGATCTGAACGGAGCCTCCGATCAGCGCGGTCGCCCAATCGTCGACGCGGACGTCGAAGAACGAGAACAGGGTGGGACGCGTATCGGCCGAGAACGCCCACCACGAGGTCGACGCCACCACGGCGACCAGGATGTTGCCCAGGCACAGCAGGGTGGCCATCCCGAGTGGGAAGCCGACGGCGACGTGCGCGAGCGCCCAGGCGAGATTCCGCCGCCCGCCCGGCCGCCCGCCGGGCCGTCCGTCGGCCGAAACGCCGAGCAGCTTGCCGGCCCGCCGACGGTGCCAGGCCGCCCAGCGCCGTGCCGGCTGCGGCGCGAGCAGTACCGGGAACGCGAGTGCCGTGACCACGGCGGTAGCGAGCGTGACCAGAAGATAGGCCGAGCCGGCGGATGCCCGCCCAAGCATGTGCTCCTCCTCGCGACGCTGGTGTGGGATCACTATTTCGCGGCCCGTCCCCACCGGGCACTACAGCAGGCTGTACCTGTGCGCGTGCGGCTGGCGGTATCGTGCCGGACGTTCGGCCCGCATAGCGTTCCGGCCATGAAATCGACATTTGCCCAGGCCCGCAAACTGCTGGTCTGCGCCCTCGCCTTGACCGCTCTGTCCACCGCCGTCGCGTCCCCCGCGAGAGCCGGCAGCGGCCTCGACTGGAAAGCTTGTGCCCAAGGCTCCGACGACGCCGTCGGCCTCGAACTCGATCGGGCTGGTGGGCGATGTGCGGAGCTCACGGTTCCGCTTGATCATTCCAAGGCCGCCGGCCGTACCATCAAGCTCGAGCTGTCCCGCATCCCCGCCACCGACCGCGCGCGTCGCATCGGCACCATGGTCCTCAACAGCGGTGGTCCGGGTGAGAGCACACTGGGCATGCCTTTGCGGACGCGGGCGGCCATGAAGGACGTCGCCGCCCGTTTCGACCTCATCGGCCTGGATCCGCGCTTCGTCGGGCGCAGCACGCCGCTCGACTGCGGCTGGCCGGTCGGCATGTGGATCCGTTCGGCCGGTGCGACGCGCGCCTCGTTCGATCGCCAGGTGGTGGTGCAGCGCGATCTGGCCAACCGTTGCGCCCAGCGCCACGCGGACGTGCTCCCGTACGTCAACACGCGTGACACCGCCCGCGACATCGACCTGGTGCGCCGCGCGCTCGGGGAGCGCCGGATCTCCTTCCTCGGCTACTCCTACGGCAGCTACCTGGGCGCGGTCTACACCCAGATGTTCCCCGGCCGCACCGACCGCGTGGTCCTGGACAGTGCCGGCGACCCGGGCAAATGGAGCCCCAGGGCGACGCAGGGCAGCGAGGAAGAGGCGGAACGCGCGCTCCGCGGCTGGGCGCGCTGGGCCGCCAGACGTCACGACACCTACGGCCTCGGCGACACCCCGGCCCGCGTGCTCGGCACCGTGAACTCGATCGTCGTCGCCACGCAGGATCGCCCGCTGCGGGTCGGTGAGTACGAGGTGGACGACCAGGTGGTCCCGTACATCCTCGCCGGCTCCGGCGACGACCGTCCTGCGGCCCGCGCGGAGTTCGCCTCCACCGTGCGGATCCTGAACGAGGCCGCGCACGGCCGCTCCGCCAAGCCCGGTCCCGAGCTCGCCGGCTTCCTCGCGTTCGTCCTGTCCAGCGCCGGATCCCCGCTCGCCAGCCCGGCCGCCGCGATCATCTGCGGCGACAATGCCGCACCGCGCGACCCCGAGGTCTATTGGAACGACATCCAGCGCAGCCGTGCGCGCCACCCGCTCTTCGGCCCCCTCAAGAACAACATCTGGCCCTGCGCCTCCTGGCCGAACCAGCCGCGCGAGCGCGCCACGCACATCGCCAACGCCACGCCCGCGCTGATCGTGTCCTCCACCGGCGACACCGCCACCACCTACGAGGGCAGCAAGGCCATGCGCCGGGCGCTGACCGGCTCGCGCCTGCTCACCCTGCGCGACACCACCGCCCACGGGATCTACGGTGAGTACGGCAACGCCTGCGTGGACGCCAAGGTCAACGCCTACCTTGCCACCGGCGTCCTCCCGGCCGTCGACCAGACCTGCCGCCCTGACGCGGGTCGCTGAAGTTCATCAGCCGGTGCGGAGGATCCGGGTCTGGCGTGCGGGAGGACCGGATCCGCCCGCGGGTGCCCAGGATTCACGTGAAGGCAGCACTTCGGCCAGCACGGTGACCGTGTCGTACCCCTCGAAAGCGATGAGGGAGGTGTGGCACGTCTCCCATTCCAAGAACTCCAGCTGCCCGGTCGGCACACCGATCATGAGCTCAGCCAGACGCTGTCAGACGTGCTCGCTGAGCGAGTCAATACGGGCCCAGGATCCGCATGTCCGCTGACACTATTTCCGCGCGGACTACTGATCAAGTCCCTGGCCGCGACCGAATACCTCGGCCACTACATCCAGGCTTGCCACACCCTGGCAGGGGTTGCCTGGACGCGCTCAGTGCTGTGACGGACCCCCATCCGGACATCCGCGAATCGATTTCGGTCACCGGCAGGTGATGCGGCGTCGAGCCTGTAACGCCGATGTCCTAGAGGGGGATGACCCGTCTGTAGGCGAGGGGGGACAGGGTGAGCCGGCTGCTTGGCATTGCACTGATGGCGGGGTGCGTACCGGCCTTGCTCGTGGGGTTGGGCGGGTGTGGCGGGGCCGGAGCACCCGCCACGGTCACGGTCACCATGTCGCCGCCGACCAAGAGCGAGCACAGCCCGGTAAACCCCGGACAGGCGACGACGGCGCCCACACCACCCCCGTGCCCGACTGGCGGGGGAGACCAGGTGACGGCTCCGTGCCCAGCGGTGGGACGGTCGGAGAGCCCGTCCCCGACTATCACCGTTCCACGGCCTACGAGCACGCCCGACCGGGGAACACCTACTCCCTCCGTGAGTGAGAGCGAAGTGACTGCAGCGGTGAGCTCGAATGCGCCGGCGCCGCAAGAGACGACCTCGCCGTGACGGATGATGCGTCAGAGGTCGATCAGCCTAGGCCGCTCGATGTTGTGGGGCTGATCACGCTGCTGGTCGCCACGGGAGCGGCCATCCTCATCTATATGGGCTGGGCCTATCTGGACGGCTACCTACAGCCGTTTTCGTTGAGACCGACAGACCTGAACTACCGCCCCGACGAATACGCGCTGTACGGGCTCAACCTGTTCTCCCCAACCTTCCTGCCGTGGATGGCCGCCGTCCCGCTCGCGCTGGTCATGCTCACGCGCCGAGCTGCCTTACTGCCTTCGGTTCCCGCTCGGTTGCGGGCTATCGGCGGCGCCATCCGCTCGCACCCCGTTATCCGCCTGCTGGGCAGCGCCGTCGCCGTCGGCGCCATCATCACGATCACCGCCATGGTCCTGGCCATAGCCGCGCTAACGGGACGCCCTGTCAGCACCTACCTGCTGCTGGCCCCGGTCATCGTCGGCCCATTGCTGCTCACCTGGTCAACGAGGGGGACGCCGCTAGGCCGGTTGGCTTTCGCCGTGGCTGCCGCCGTCTCCATCTTCTGCCTGCTGTGGGCAGCGTCGTTGTACGCCTTGCAGCAGGGCAGACACTCGGCGCGGGAACTTGTCGAGAAGCTTTCCGATCGCCCTCAGGTGGCCCTCTACAGCGCAGACACCCTGGCGGTGAACGCCCCCGGCGTCACGCGCGAGTCCTTCGGCCAAGGCGCCTACAAGTTCAGGTACCTGGGCCTGCGCCTGCTGATCATCCGTGGAGAGACCTACTACCTGATTCCCGAGATCGCTCCCGCACAGTGGACCGCGGGCTATGGCCGGACCTTCGTCTTCAAGGAAGAAGACGACATCCGTCTGGAAATTCTGCCAGGCACCCGTCGCGGCTGAGTCCGCACGCAAAACGATCATTAGCCGCCCCCGTTCGCCGCGCCCCGGACGCACTGAGGTCGTGCGGCCACGGCCGGAGTCCGTCATGGACAGACCCTGGCCGGTGCCGGCGTCGCGCTGATGCCTCCAGTGCGGCCCGCCGTCCTTCCAAGATCGAAAACCTTTCACGTGGTCGACGGGCTCCTCGCAGGACTCGGCGACGTGCCGGACCAGAGCGCGCGCGAGGCCACGGCGTGCACCCAGGCCCGCGGGTGGGTGAGCTCGTTCCACCGTTGATACGCCTTGATCATCGTGTCCTGGGCGAGGTCGGCGGCTACGGCCAGCGTCGCGCCGTGGTTGAGCAGGAAGGCGACCAGGTCGCCCACGGTGGCCCGGTAGAAGGCGGAGAAGTGCGCATCGGCAGCGCCGGTATCGGCTGCCGGGTGGCGCGGCGCGCTGGGCGGCCGAGGCCGCTCGGGCGGCAGGGGTTCGTTCATGCCGGGGTGTGCGTGCCCGGCGCCGTGGTCAGGGTCAGGGTCAGGCGGTGACCCTGGCCGTGTTGCTCCAGCCGCTCGCTTCCGAGGGCGACCTGGGTCAGCTGCACGAGGGAGCGACCTTGGATCTGGGCGTGGCGGGCTCGTCAGCGCAGGCACAGCCACACCCTGCCAGCGCGGCCGCGTGGGCGGTGACGATCGCAACGACGCTCACCACGGCGGTGATCATGTCCATGGGCGTGTCCTCGGGGGAGCAGGGGCCATCGCCGGTGAAGGCCCGTCAGGTATGAGAGCCCAGAACGGGCAGGGATATGAATCCCGCCATCCAGATTCTTTCGTCGGCGCTCCGCCGGGCGCGGAGTTTTGCTCCTGACAATTTTGCTTCTTACGGCTCGTTGCCTGACGGGCGTTCCAGGTGTTCAAAGGCTGTTACCTCTGGTTGCGAGCCGGATCCGACAACGCGTCTGGACCCGCCTGCCCGGCCGGGTTACCGTCGGAGTAGCTCATGATCCACCTGAATCGGACTGCGGATCTGCAGGGGGTGCGTCATCAACGCCATGAGGATCGTTGCGGGCCTCGCTCTTGCCTCGGCTCTGCTCACCGTGGCCGCACCGGCCCGGGCGGCCACGCCGATCTGCATCCCGGAGCACCCGGTGTGCGCGGGCCTGGACGACGGCCGCTTCGTCTTCACCGTCAAGCCGCCGCCCACCGCCCTGGCGGTGGGCGCCACCGTCAACGGGGCGCCGGCCACCGGCACCCTGTCCACAACCACCACACCCGCCTACGTGCAGGGCTGGTTCCAGCCGTTTCCGCCGCTGGAACCGGGCGATGTGATCTGCCTGCAGTTCTGGGCGCCGGGTGTGCCGCCCGGACCGTACTGCGACACCGCTCGTTAGGGACGCGCCGGCCGCCAGGACCTCAGCGTCGACGAGCGCCGCGCGGCCTTCCACGGCCGCCGGGCTCCGCCGCCCAGCCAGGTCCCCCAGCTTGGCGATCATCGTCCACATGTCGCAGACGACCGCGTCCAGCTTGCCGTACGGCATGGGCCTGTCCTTGTATCCGGCCACCAGGTGCGAGGCACGAGCGGGGGTGTCGTGGCCCATGGTGATGGTGTAGATGTCGCCGAGCTTCAGGAAGAGCTCCAGGTGACCTCTGGGGTGCCGGGCAGCCAGAATGGTGGTGCGGGCCTGGTCATAGGACAGGCCCTGTTGCTGGGCCAGCGCGCGGGCGGCGCGGGTGAGCTTGCGGTTGCCGCTCGGCATGATCTCTCCGGTTCCCGGCGGAGCAGGGCCCATGTCTGGCCCCGCCGACAGAGGGACGGCCTGCCAGCGGAACGATCACCTGGCGCTGAGTCTGAAGACCGGCCCCACCACTGAGGCCGCCCTGCCCGGGCGCGGGAGCTTCTCCGTCATCGCCCCTGCACCGCGTGGGCGATGGATCGGGCTCGGGACGGCGGGCGCATGCCACCGTAGACGGCGTCGTAGGGCACCAGGCCGACAGTTTCAGCCGCTGCCCTACTGTGACCGTGCGCTGTAGGTGGCGGATGAGCGCTCTACTTGGCGGGACAGCGTGTTGTGGTGGGCGAGACGTATAGCGCAGAGGGTTGAATGGAACCACCTCTTCGGCCCCTTCCGCGCACGCTCATGGAGGTCGACAAGCAGCACGCACGGCCTGAGGCATGCGCATCCGCCAGATCGAGAAGCACGCGCTAATCGAGCTGAAGAAGTTCGCCCGCGATCGGCTTAGAGTTCGCGGCCGGGGCTTTCTTGTGCGCAGGCCCGCTAGAAGGTGTAGCGGGTGTGGCTGAACACTTGGCTGTCGTGCCCGAAGCTGTACGCCGTGCCGGGTGCCACCGCAAACAGTAGATCGTTACCCTTGCGGATGCTGTCGCCGAAGCCGTAGAAGGTTCCCTCCGGCGAGGTGATGTGGTCCCCGTACTGCGCCTCGAACGCGGTGATGACCTCGTCCTGCCGCGTCGGATCCGTCACCCGCTCCGCCGTGCCCTCGATCACGATGTCGAGACCTTCGGACAGTGAGTTGCGCCCTGTGGTGAGTGCGCACTGGGCATTGCCGGCCAGGTTCTTCGCCTTCTGCTCGCCCGGCCCGGTGCTGAAGTGCAGCGCCCCGTCGTACCAGGCGGCGATCAGTGGCGTGACATGCAGCCGGCCGTCCGGCCGGACCGTGGTGATCCAGAAGACCTCGGCGGACCGCAGCCGGCGCTGGACCTCGGCCCAGTCGGTGGCGGTGACGTTCTCCGCGCCCGGGCGCGGGTTCAGCGCGGAGCTGTAGCGGGCGTCAAGCTCGGTCTTGGGCTGCTTCGGCGTCATGCGCAACCCCCTCCCTTCCTGTTCTCGTAACGAAAGGCTACGCAGCCCGGCGCTCATGCCCGGGCTTCTGGCAGAGATCTGTGAGCACGAGGAACAGCACAAGCAGGACCTTCTTCTCACGGATACGGCAGCTACCAGCAAGGAACCATGCCGTCCGGCCTCGGCGGCCGCGATCTCATCGAGTTCTTCGCGAGTGTCGACGGATACTTCACCGCCGCACTATCCGCTTCGGTCATCCGGGCAGCGGGCAGGAAGTGGGGGCGCTGACCCGAGCAAGGCCCTGCGTGTGCATAGGAGCGGATGTGCTGGGCCAGCGCGAAGATCTGGCGGGTGGTGCAGGCCATAGTGTGTGTCACGTCCCATGTGTTGTCTGCGGCTGGGCGGCGGGCGGGTGGGCGTGCCGCGCGATCTGGTCCACGATGGCGAGGGAGTAGGTGAGCCAGGCGCCGCTGCCGAGCGCGTCGGACTCGCCCCGCAGCGCGGCGGCGCGGCGCCGGATGGCGGTGAGTTCGGCCGTGCTGAGCGGCGGGTTGTCCACCCAGGGGCCATAGCCGCCGTCGTCGTGGTCGCCGACGGCGACGAGGTGGCGCATGTGCGCCTGGGGGTGGGTCAGATAGGGGCGGGGTAGTCCATGGCGTGCGGCAGCCAGGCCGCGCCGTGGTCGAATCCGACCAGAGCGCTCACGCTCTCGCCTGCGCCGCTGCCGTGGGTGGTGGCCGTCATGTTGCCGACGCGGTCGTGGTTGCCGATCCGGGTGTCGAGCAGCCCGATCCGGACGGCTTGCGGGCTGTCGATCAGGGCGGTGGCCGGCTCGAGGCGGCCTTTACAGGTGTTCGATCCACACCTCGCAGGGCCGGTGCGGGTCGCGGTGGGCGCGGGCGACCGGGGCGTCGATGGCGGCCGCCAGCAGCGGGGCCAGCTGCGGCTGCTCAACACACGCCGCGACTTCACCCGCTTCGACGCCGACCTCCGCAACCCCTGGCTGAGGTGGGCCGTCCAAGCGGCCACCACCCCGGCGGCCCGGCTCGCTCTCATGCTCGCCGCCGTTCACGCCGCCCGCCCGGCCGATCGACGACTTCACCCACTAGATCCTGCTCGAATGGCTGGATCACCGCCGCACCCGCTGGCCGACACCGCCAACCCGCACCTGCTCATCAACCAGATGAGCGCCCACGGAACGAGCCCGGGCAGCACCATCCACTTCGTCAAGACTCGGCTGCGCGGCCAGGCCGCGACCCTCGGACGCCTGCGCCTCTACCGGCAACTCGAAGAGGCCCTCACCCACGGCCCCGAGCCTCTCCACCTCGCCGCCGTCTTCGGCCTCGCCTCCAAGACCGCCATCCACCACGCCGGGAACGCCTGCACCCTCCTCGCGACCATTATCGAGGAACAAGATCCCGCCAGTCGCGACGAACCCAAGGGTCCAACGTGCCCGGCCAGGAGTCTGTCGAGCTGGCAGCGCAGGTCGCCTCCGATCGGGCGGCCGCGGTGGTGGTCTACTACTTGGGCCCGTACTGCAACCGCTCCAAGATCGCCGCTGCCGCGTTCGCCCGGCTCGGCTACGCCGGAGGCAAGCAGGGCTGGGCCGAGGCCGGGCTGGCCTTCGACGGCAGCCGCGCGAGCGCCGGGGCGGGGCGGCCGGCATGAGACAGCACATCGGACTCCAGGACGCCGACGGGCCGTACCTGCGCAGCGGGCAGGTGGCCGAGCAGGCTGGGGTCAACCTGCAGACGCTGCGCTACTACGAGCGCCGCGGGCTGATCGCCAAACCGGCGCGCAGCCCGGGTGGGCACCGTGCTTACCCACCTGAGACCGTCACCCTGCTGACGGTGATCAAAGCGGCGCAGCGGCTCGGCTTCACCCTGGAGGAGGTGGCCGAGCTGATCGATACCGGCCGGCGCGGTCACGCCACTCCCGACCTGTGCGAGCGCGCCCAGGAAAAGATCGCCGAGGTGGACGCGCGGATCGCCGACCTGACCACCATCCGGAGCGCGCTCGGCGCGGTGGTCAGCGCCGGCTGCGACAGTCTGACCCACTGCATCTGCCCCGACTGCCCGCTACCGTTTGCCGACCTGGCCGCGAGCCGTACCCCTGAAGAGAACTGACCGCAGTGAGCGCCCACCATGACCATCGTGCCCTGCCGGGTCCGTCCCGGTGACTCTGCCTACTGTTGGCAGGCAGCCTGGAGTGGTGGGCGGCCCGGACGCCGACGGAGGCGGGCCATCGCTACGCAGCAAGGTCACCGCCGCCGCGCCTCGCGCGGTCGGCGGGTCCGCCGCGGTCGGAAGCTGCGGATGCGGCGGGAACGGATGCGGGCGCTGAACACCTGCCACGCCGCACCAGCCCCGGCGGCCCGGGGCAGGGCCGCTGCCGGGATGCGTTGTACTACCTTCCATGACGATCGTGCGTTCCCTGGTGTTGTTCGCCCTGGCCGCGGTCGCCGAGATCGGCGGGGCCTGGCTGTGTCAATGTGAGGTCTCAGGACATGGTTAACCAGTTGTTCTCAGGACTTGGTTGACGAGTCGGTGGTCTGGGTGCCCATGCCGCGGACATAGATCCGGGTGATCGGGGCGGTGTTCTTGCGTGGCCTGATAGCGAGTTCTTCTTCGCCGTGCAGAACCCGGAAGTGGGTGTCTTCGATGACGACGGTGACGAGCTTGCCGACGTGCCGAGGGCCGACCTTGATGAACTGACCGGCGACCATGAACCGGCCCTGGGCGTGGACACGACGCTGAACGCGGATGGAACCCGGTGCCAGTGGAGGCGGGGGTAGTGGCGTGGCCGCCGAGCGGGCTCCGGTCAGCTTGGCGAGTTCGTCGGCGGGTATCGGGCAGGGCCAGGTGCCGATCAGGGCGTCGTCGGCGATGGCGTGCATGAGGTGGCCGTCCAGGCGGAGCACCACGGTGCGGCCGAGGTGGCTGGGCCCGATGACGATCTTCTGCCCGGCCACTTTCACGTGGCCGTCGCGGCTGTGCACCTTGCGTTCGACCTCGACTGGTTCCCCGGCGGCGAGGACGGTCCGGCCGATGGCGCGGGGCAGTGCTGCGACCGCCGGCTCCGGTCCAGCGGGCCGGGCGCCACGCATGGTCATGTAGGCGAGGTCTTGCGGAAGGAGCCGGGAGGCGAGGGTGCGCACCAGGTGGCCCTCCAGCAGCAGGTGGATGCTGCGGATATCGGCCCACACGGTTAACGTGCGTCCGGCGAGCCCTTGGTGGATCTTCGCGGTCTGCTTGCCGGGCACCAGAGTCAGTGTGCCGCTGGGCGGGACCCGGACCTCCCACTCGATCGCGCACTCGCTGATGGTGGCGGGTGGCGGCTCGACCACGTCGGCCAGCTCGCCCGGCAGGCTCGCCTCGACTGTCGGCGCCGGGCCGGGGAGTTCGTCACGGGCGGGGCCGTGTGGGCGGAACATGCTGGCCGGGACCCGCATGTCCAGCGCCTGGTGCGGCCGGGCGTGGTTGTAGGCGTGTACCCAGGCGTCGATCGCCTCCTGAGCGGCGGCCATCGACTCGAACGGTGCGACGTGATCGAGCAGTTCCCGGCGCAAGGTCCCATGAAACCGCTCGATCTTGCCCGTGGTCGTGGGCGAGCGGGGCTTGGTGAGACGCTGGGTGACGCCGTTCTCCCGGCAGACCCGCTCAAACAGCACCTCGACCGGCTGCGGGCGGGTGTGCCGGCCGGTGAACTGCTTGCCATTGTCGGTGAGGACCTCGAACGGCACCCCGTAGCGGCGCATCGCCGTGGTGAAGGCCTGGCAGACCGCGCGCCCGCTGGGCACCGCGACCACCTGCGCGATCACCACGAAGCGAGAGTGGTCGTCGATGCCGGTGACCATTTTGCACTCCCGGCCATCGGCCAACGGCACTCCACCGACCAGATCCATCTGCCACAGGTGCATCGGTGCCTCGCGCTGCCAACGCCGATAGACCCGCTGACGGCTTTGCTCCTGGCGCCGGGTGAGACCGTTGCGGTCCAGGACGCGATGCACGGTCGCCTTCGACGGGACCGGCTCCAGCCCTTGCTGCTCGAGCTCGAAGCTGATCCGGCGGGCTCCCCAGCGCGGATGCTGGCGTCGGATCTGGCAGATCAGCGCCTCCACTTCAGTGGCGAGTCGTGTCGGGCTGGTCTTGGGCCGTCGTGATCGGTCTTCCAGCCCCGGCAGCCCCTCGGACTCGAAGCGCTTGCGCCAGGCATGCACCGACTGCCGCGAGGTCCCGTAGCGCGCCGCGACCTCCCCGATGGGCGATCCCGCCAGCACCTCGCGGACTGCCCGATAGCGGTGCTCCACTGTCGCCTGCCGGTCCACGAATGCACTCCTCACGCGCTTGATCAAGAAGCCGGAGGAAGAAGATCATGAACGAGTGCAGGGCGTCAACTATGTCCCGATAACGAACGGTGAAGCATGTCCTGAGACCTCACAGCGACAGGCTGATCTGGCAGGGTGTGCGCGAGCAACGCGGCCTGGTCTGGATCGGTGCCGGCGTCATCGCCCTGGGGTTGTATGGGTTCGTCGCCACGCTGCAGCCGGATGCGAACTTCGGCCGCATCCTGGCCGCCTACGGCGGGGTGTTCGTCGCTGGATCGCTGGCTTGGGGGATGGTCGTCGACGGCTTCCGGCCCGATCGCTGGGACGTCATCGGCGCGCTGGTCTGCCTGGCCGGGGTCCTGGTGATCATGTACGCGCCGCGCGGCTGAACCACCTGTCGCGTTCGCAGAAATGAGGCGTTCTAGTCGCACGTGAGCGGGCGCGGTCTGATTGGCCGATGTTCGGCGGCTTTCCTGCGCGCCAGCGAGGATTCTGCTGCGGACGTTGGGGCGCCCGTTTTCCTGAGGTGGGAGTTCACTGCTGCTGGTGTCTGAGTGCTCGTTGCTCGGCGGCGTCGAGTGCGGGTGTGAGGGGTGCGAGCGTGGTGCGAAGGAGGTCTGGTAGCGAGCCGGACGGCACGACGAGTCCACTGGTTGTGGAGGACGTGGCAGTCGGCTGCAGCCACTGCTCGAGTGCCACGCGAACTGCGGCGGCCACGCTCGCCGCGAGCACCCGTGCGGTGTGCGGGTCGCCGTCGCCGAGACGTTCGGCGATCGCGTCGGTGAGGGGGTGCTCGATCGCGGTGGTGGTTTCGATAAAGGCTTCGCGCAGTGCTGGACGGGTGCTAATCAGCAGCAGCGCGTCCCGGCCGGATGCTCCCGGGGCAGTGTACTGATCCACGATGGCCTCGATGACGGCGGCGGCGAGGCCGACCCCGGCGGGCCGGTCGGCCACCGCCGCCGCGACTCGCGTTTCCCGTTCGCCGGCAACGGCGGCGACGATCGCCTGTTCGCGGCTGGAGAAGTAGTTGTTGTACGTCCTCGGTGAGACGCCGGCGGCCTCGGCGATGTCATCAACGCGCACGTTGTCCGGTCCGCGCTCAAGGGCAAGCCGCAGGGCCGCCGCGCGCAGGGCCTCTCGGGTGGCCTGCTTCTTCTGCTCGCGCAACCCGATCCGTCTCGTCGCCACCGTCTCAGTATCCCAGTTTTGATGCGTGTACGCAAACTTGCGTGTACGCAATTTTCTGCTTAGCCTGGCGCCTCATCCCACAGAAAGGACCCGTGCAATGAGGGCCAAAGGCATCACCTACGACACCGGCTTCGTCCGCAATGGGGCGTTCTCTCGCGAGCGCTTCGACCCGGACGTGGTCAGGCGTGAGCTGGAGATCATCCGGGACGACCTGCACTGCACCGCGGTCCGCGTCATCGGCGGCGATCCCGAGCGGCTGGAACTGGCCGCGACGTACGCCGCCGACCTCGGGCTGGAGGTCTGGTTCTCGCCCTACCCGCTGGAGCTGACCACCGAGGAGATGCTGTCGCTGTTCGCCGACTGCGCTGAGCGGGCGGAGCGGATCCGGCAGCGGGGCGCCGAGGTCGTGTTCGTCGCCGGCGCCGAGCTGAGCCTGATGAACAAGGGATTCCTGCCGGGCGACACCCAGGAGGACAGGCTCGGGCTGCTGACTCAGCGAGATCGCCTGGCCGAGCGGGTCGGCGAGCTCAGCGCACGGGTCAACGACTTCCTCGCCGGTGCCGTTGCACTCATTCGCGAGCGATTCGGCGGCCGGATCACGTACGCCGCCGTCCCGCTCGAGCGCGTCGACTGGGCGCCCTTCGACATCGTGGGCGTGGATCTCTACCGTTCGGCCGAGGTCGCCGGCCAATTCACCGAGGGCGTGCGCACCCTCGTCGCGCAGGGAAAGCCGGTCGCGATCACCGAGTTCGGCACCGCCGCCTACCGCGGCGCGGGCGACAGGGGCGGCCGCGTTCTGGAGGTCGTCGAGTTCGGCGAGGGCACCGGCGTGCCGGTCCGGCTGAACGGCGAGTGCGTCCGCGACGAGTCCGGCCAGGCCGCCTACCTGCGGGAGCTGCTGGAGATCTACGACGCCGCAGGTGTCGACAGCGCCTTCGTCTTCCTCTTCGCGCTCGACAACTTCCCGCACCGCCCCGACGGCGATCCCTGGGACGACCTCGACCTGGCCAGCCCTGGCATCGTCAAAGTCCTCGAAGACCGTCTCGGGGACACCTACCCCGACATGCCGTGGGAACCCAAGGCCGCCTTCACCGCCCTCGCCGAGTACTACCGCGGCTGACCACGCCGCAAAGACCGCACCTTACGGCGAGCCGTACCGGCCACCACCCGCAAACCGGCCGGGCGCGTCGGCGCTTCATCAGTCCCGGCCCTTTGCGGGCGAACAAGGGAGTACACATGATCACAGATGTCGTCATCGCCGGCGGCGGCCCGAACGGGCTGATGCTGGCCTGCGAGCTGAGCCTGGCAGGGGTCCGGACGGTCGTGCTGGAGCGGCTGCCGGAGCCGAGCGAGGAACCGAAGGCGAACGGATTGCTCGGCCAGGTCGTGAAAATGCTCGACCGCCGGGGGCTGTGCGAACGTCTCAGCGCTAGCCCAGAACCGCCGCAGCCGAACTCCGCGTACTTCATGTTCGGCGCGATGGGCCTGGACCTGAGCCTGCTTGAAGACAGCCCCATCTATGCCCTGCCGGTGCCGCAGCGACGCATCGTGCAGGTTCTGCAGGAACGCGCCATCGAACTGGGCGTGGAGATCCGGCGGGGACATGAGGTCGTCGGCCTGTCGCAGGACGACGACGCGGTCACCGTCGATGTCGCGAGTCCGGGTGGGGCCTACCAGCTGCGGGCCCGCCATCTTGTCGGCGCGGATGGAGCCCACAGCACCACGCGCAAGCTCGCCGGCATCGGATTCCCCGGCATCACCTACGACCGGATGACAGTGCGCTCTGCACACGCGACGGTCCCGGCGGACTGGATCGATCCTGCGACCGGAGCGCTGAACGTGCCCGATTACGGCGCCGTCATGCCGTTCATGCCTCATCGCACCGAGCGCGGAGGGTTCTCCTACGCGCCGATGCCTGGCCACCCGCCGCTGGTCAGCACCACAGAGTGGGACCAACCCGCGACTGACGCTCCGATGAGCCTGGAGGAGTTGCGGGCGAGCATCCGCCGCGTGCTCGGCCTCGACGTGCCGATTGGTCCGCCCGACGGCCAGGGACCGCACGCGCTGCGCCGGCTGACCGGCGGTAACACCCGGGTCGCCGAACGGTTCGCCGATGGCCGGGTGTTCCTGATCGGTGACGCCGCCCACGTGTACGCCGCCACGGGGGGCGGTCCAGGGCTCAACCTCGGCCTGCAGGACGCGGTCAACCTCGGCTGGAAACTCGCCGCCGAGATCCGTGGAGGCGCCCCGTCCGGGCTGCTGGACAGTTACGAGACAGAGCGTCGATCGGCCGCCCAGCGCATGGTGCTGAACGCGCAGGCGCAGGCGGCCCTGATCGCCCCCGGCAGCGATGTCACAGGACTTCGCGAGGTGTTCGCCGAACTGCTCCGCGACCCGGACACCGTGCAGCGCCTGGCCGAACTCACCGCGGGCGCCGACGTCCGCTACGACATGGGCGGACGCGAGACGCACCCGCTGACCGGCCGGTTCGCCCCGGACATGAAACTGCACACCCCGGCCGGTCCGGTCCGCCTCGCCGAGCTGACCAGATCCGCACGCCCTCTGCTGCTCGACCTGACGGAAGAAGCATCACTGGGGGAGACCCTTGCCCTGCGCCACGACCAGGTCGATATCGTCACGGCGCGCTCCCAGACCCCCGCGCCCACCGCCCTGCTCCTTCGACCGGACTGTTACGTGGCCTGGGCATCCGCATCGCCCCGGCCCGATGCCATGGAGATCGAAACACTCCGGGCAGCCTTGCAGCGGTGGTTCGGAGGCATCGAACCCGCCCCACTCCTGACGCCGTGAGCGTTGACTCGGGCACGTGTGCGGGCAGGCCACCCCTTTTCTTTCCGCTCACACAGACCAAGCCGTGAGCTTGGTGGTGGTCCGCGTGGTGCGCGGGCCGCCACCGCCCACGTCTTCTCCGCATAGCGGTGCAGGGCAGCGACCTCAAGCTCGGCAGGGAGGCCGGTCTCTGCTTCGCCCATGGCACGTGATCCTGGTGTAACTCCATCCGCAGGCATCCGACGGGCACGTGGTGACCTACTTCAGCTTCGGCAACGCTGAGCCGCAGGCCGACTGGCTGGGCACGCACGCCGCCTGCCCGCGCCCGAACCCGGCAGGCTCACCCAGGCCGGCGCCGTCGTGACCGACGGCATCCCCTGCCACCTCCTCCAGTTCGCCGTCCCCGGCCGGGGAAGACGACGAGAGGAAAAGCTGAGCACCTGGCACCTGGCACCGGGCGCCGGGTGCCCGCAGGACGCGCTTTCCGGCAGCCGGGCCGGTCAGGTTTGGTGCTCGTGCGAAGGTCCGGTGAGGGGCTGGCCGGTGAATAGTTGGAGGAGCCGGCCGATGGGGACGCCGGCCTCGCTGGGGCGGCGGAAGTTCAGGTCGGGGTGCAGCGCGTAGGTGTTGCGCCGGCCCACCCGAGCGCGGGTGAGGTAGCCGCTCTCGCACAGATCGCGGACGATCGCCTGCACGGTGCGCTCGGTCGCTCCGATGGAGGCGGCCACGTCGCGCAGCCGCACCTCGGGATCACGGGCGATCTCCACCAGCACCCGGGCGTGATGGGTCAGGAACGACCAGCTCGAAGCACTCCCATCGTCGGCCGCGCTGCCCCGGACGCCGCCCTCTGCCGGGGTGGTGTCTGCTGCGCTGTGTTGGTAGTTCACGGCATTGCTGCCCTTCTCGGCGGCGCCTTTCGGAAGGATCGACCTCTTATGTACGAAGCTTATAGCACGAAACAGGTTTCGCGTATTATTCTGCGCGTGTAGATGCGTGGCACGCCATCCGGTCGCTTGGGCCGGGCTGGCCCGAGAGCGATGAGTGAGCACATCCATGACTTCCTCTGCCGTCCTGACCGGCCGCACAGAGATCGCCGACGAGGTCGAGATGACACCACTGTTCCTGCTGAGCGTCAGCCTCCTGCAGGCGACCCTGCTCACCGTCACCGGCGAGCTGGACGCCTCCAACACCAACCGCCTCGAGGAACACCTCGCCGAAAACCACCCCGACCCTCGCCTGCCCCTCGTCCTGGATCTAGGCGGGCTGACCTTCATGGACAGCAAGGGCCTGAACCTCATCGTGCGCCTGCACGCCCAGGCCGCCACCCATGGCGGCGGCCTGCACCTGGCCGCCGTGCAACCCCGCCCCGCGCGCATCCTCGACATCACCGGCGTACGCCACGTGCTGGCCATCCACGCCACCGTGGAAGAGGCACTCCAAGCGGCCGCCGACGAAACCCGCAGCGCGCCGGGATCGCCCTCGGCCGGCATCGCCTGACGCGCCGGCCACCGGGCGGCTGAGAAGACGGCGAGGCCGCGCCACCGGCGAGTGGTGCGGTCCTCGCTGTGCGGATGGAAGCCGATCGGTCCGGTTATCCGCCGGGCCCGCGCCGGGCAGCTCGGAGACCGGAGTCAAAGGCCCGGCCACCTGGGCGGTGTCGAGGAGTCGCCCGGGGATGCGGTGGTGGCGCAGGCCCGACTGCCGCCAGGCCGTCACCCACGCGCGCACGTCCTGCTCGGAGTTGGAGCACGCCCAGATGAAGGCGCGTCCTGCCCGCTCCTAGCCGGGCTGGCAGTGCCACCCCCACCTGCGGAGTTCCCACCCGGCCACCGCCGCAGCCCGCACGCCAACAACAGGCAGGTCAGCCGCCCGGAGGCGGGCCGGGGCTTTCGCGCTGCGGGGAGGCGGCCGACGGTGAGCCGTCGATGTCGCGGTCGGCGAACATGTCGATCAGCCGCCGCACCGGCAACCCGGCCTCGGTCGGATACCGGAAGTGCTGGTCGGCGTTGAGCGTGTAGTGGTTGTGGCGGCCCACGCGCTCACGCGAGAGGTAGCCGGCCGCGTGCAGGTCGTTGACGATGTTCTGCACGGTGCGCTCGGTGACGCCGATCCCGGCCGCGAGGTCGCGCAGCCGTACCTCGGGGTTGCGGGCGATCTCCAGCAGCACCCGCGCGTGGTGGGTCAGAAACGTCCAGCGGGGCAGCTCGAAACGGTGGGACAGACCGAGCGGATCGGACGCGTCGGGCCGGTGATGGTTCACGGGGTGCACGGGATTCATGGTGCTCACCAAGGCTCAGGTTTCTGGGGCTCGCCGGAGCGGGCCGCGTCGGCTCAGGGCCGGGCTCTGGCCGGCCTCGGGTCGGTTTCCCTGTCGTTCACCAAGCTTAGAGGTGAATAGCCTTTCAGGTAACACCATTCAGGGGTTACCGTGGCGGAAGGACAGGATCTCATTCCGGCCGTCAGAGAGGGGCTGCAGCACCACCGCGCATGCCCGATACCCTGTCCCCGAAACGGTCGGACCCGCCCGCGCACCCGGCACGGCGCCAAGCTCGACACCCGAGCTCCACGCCCACGGACCGTGCCAGGCGCTCACGCTCTCCGGCCAGGGACGAGGCCCCTCATGACCCCGCTGCACCTGACCTGCCGGCGCCTGGACGGCGGCACCGATATCGGCGCCCGCGGCGGCACCCTGATCGACGTGGCCGGCGAGCTCGACCTCGTCACCACCGCCGACCTGGGCACCTTCATCACCGCAGTGCACCCCGATCCAGCCCGGCCGCTGCTTCTGGACCTGGCCGCGGTCACCTTCATGGACTCCACCGGCCTGCACCTGCTCATCGACCTGCACCAGCGCGAAGAGCGATGCGGCGGCAGCCTGCACCTGGCCGCCCCTCACGAACGCGTCACCCGCGTCCTGCAGATCACCGGCGTCCATGCGCTTCTGAACACCCATCCCAACCTGCAGCAGGCCCTGGCAGCCACCCACCTGGCTGCCACGCCCGCGCTGAACTGACACATCCCACCCGGCCACACCCCGGCGAAGGGGACGCCGGACAGCGGCTTCTGCGGCTCCACGTGAGCGCCCCTCACCCAACCTCACCTCACGTGGAGCCCCCGACCCAGCGGAAACCCGGGCGGACCTAGTACCCCGCACCGACTGCCTCCACCAGCGCCAGCCGGCCCCGATGGAACAATCCCGCGCTGGCAGTTATTGGTCAACCACCTAACGACTCCGTGCTGGGAGCCATGCAACCTGCTTCACCATCGGCCGACCAGCCCGAGGGCAGGAGGGTCAGGGCAGTGGGGTGGCTGCCTCGACCCGGTTGAGGTGCACGATCGCGTCGAAGGCCGCTCCCAGGGCCAACGGCCGGTTGAACTGCTCGGGCACGTACGTAGCCGGGATGGTGAAGGTCGGACGGGCGGTGTCCAGCCAGGCTCGGGTGGACGGAGTACGGCCGGCCCGGCGCAGGTCCACGTAGTAGTCGCGGTAGCGTACCCGGTCCAGGACGGCCTCGCTGCTGTCCGGGACCGGGGCGCGGGTGTCGAAGACTGCGACCTGGCCGGTCTTGGGGTCGGTGGCGCGGAAGCGGCCGCTGTGGATGGTGGTGCCGATCGCTACATAGGAGGTGCCTGCCAGGGAGCGCAGGACGGCCCCCTGGGTGACCGGGTACTGGTCGGGCCAGGCCGAGACGTAGCCGATATGCCCGTTGTGCGCGGCCGCCACGGTCTTGGTGCCGGTGTGGCGCTGCCACCACACGGTGTTGTCGGCCATGGCCCGGTCACGGTGACGGTGCAGGGCCGCGCCGTCCAGGGCGTACATGGTGGACATCTGGACGATGACGCGGGCCTCCTGCAGTACCCGCGGGCTCACCTTGCCGCTGTCATCCAGCAGGCGGTAGGCGGCCTGAGCGTCGCCGGCCAGGGCGGCGCGCTGCTCGGCCGGCAGCGCGGCCAGGGCGTTCATCCGTTCTTCCACGCCGGCGGGCAGAGCCAGCAGGCCCGCGTAGCGGCGACGCAGTTCGGGCTCCAGCGACGGCTCGTGCCTCTCGGCCCAGGCGAGGATGCGCCGGTACTGCTCGGGATGGACGTCGCCGATGTCGAATCCCATCACGCGCAGCTTGCGTGAGGCGGTGCGGTTGTAGTCGCGCATCCACTCATACAGGTCCATCCACTCCTGGGTCTTCCACGAGCCGTAGGACTGCTGGAACTCCTCGGCCATGATCGTGCGCAGGTCGCCTTTGCCGGTGCGCACGTACGCGTCCAGGCGGACGCCGGCCGACCAGGTCGCCTCCAGCGCCAGCGTGGTGAAGCCCTGGGTTTGCACCAGATGCCGGAACATCCGATGCCGCAGCGTGAACAGCTCCTTCGAGCCGTGCGTGACCTCGCCGATCCCCACGATGGTGGCGCCCTTGGTCATCGCCGACAACGCCCGCAGGTCGTGGGACGGGCCGCCCGGGACGGTGCTGCGCAGTTCCTGGGCGTGGCGCTCCAGGCTCGCCACCACCCGTTCTTGGCCGGGGGCGACGGCCGCCGGCCAAGAACGGGTGGTGGCGAATGCCGGAGCGCTCACGCTCGCGAGACAGGCCGCCAGCGCCAGGGTGACCGGCACGGTACGACGCAGAGTGTTGCTCGCCAAGACAGATCCTCACGTTGGGTGTCGGATGAAGCAATCACCAACGTAGGGATGGGCGCAGGCGGTTTCGATCCCGCCCGCTGGCCGGTCGATGGTGGTGCTGGCTACCCCGCGCCCGCCCGCGGCCCAGCTCACAAGGTCGTTTTCCAGAGGCCGGCTTCAGGCGCCGAGGCAGCGCAGTAACGGCGGCGACCCTGCGGTCCACGCGGTCGCTGGGAGCCGAGCCGAGCCGAGCTTGGCGAAGATGTTGCGGGTGCGCTTGTGCACCGCTTCCTCGGTGATCACCATCTTGTCGGCGATGGCCGGGTTGCCCAGTCCTGCGGCCATCAGCACCAGCTCCCCAGCCCGGCTGCAGGCGCTTGGCCGCCACGGCCACCTCGATGCCCTCCCCCGGTTCCCGCGCCATCGCGGGCGCCGCCCTTGCCGTCGTCACTCACCTGGACGCGCAGCAGCGGGCCTGCGCGGTCGACGGCGACCTCCACATGCTGGGCGCCGCTGTGCTTGGCCACGTTGGTCAGCGCCTCGGCCACGGTGAAGTAGGCGGCGCTCTCCACCGACAACGGCACCACGCCGAGCTCGCCCACCCGTACCCGGCAGGGCACCGAGCATCCGGCGGCCACCGCGTCCAGCGCGCCGGCCAGCCCTTTGTCCTCCAGGACCCGCGCCGGCCAGACGCCTGCGTTCCCACTCGGCCGCGCTCCTGGTCATCGCGATCATCGCCGGCACCAGCGCCAGCCCGACCCCGACCAGGCTCAACGCGGCCACCACCAGCCAGCACAGGGCGACGACGACGGCCATGAACGCGGGCGTGGGGGAGCCGGTGGATGTCGACTCCAACGGCTTCGCAGTAGCTGGAGCGGGCCAGGTAGAGCTTGAGCAGGGCAACGTACCTGCGGTCGTCGAGCAGGACGATGCGCACGCTGCCGCCTTTGCCGTGGATGCGTGCGTGGTCGTCGTCCAGGCGCAGGTCGAGGTCGTCGGCAAACACGCCGCACACCTCGGAGGTGCAGACGTAGGTGGTCTCGAACAGCAGCCGTGCGGGGCAGCGTCCTCATCGGCTCAGCTCCCGCAGGAGCCGGGCGAAGCGGGTGTGCGGTGCCTGGACGGCGACGCGGGTGGCGTCGGCGGCGGTGTCGACGTCGGTCAGCTCGGGCAGATGGTGTACGGCGAGGCCGGCTCGTG
Source organism: Nonomuraea typhae (assembly GCF_009760925.1). Lineage (GTDB taxonomy): Bacteria > Actinomycetota > Actinomycetes > Streptosporangiales > Streptosporangiaceae > Nonomuraea > Nonomuraea typhae. Next base: position 348,572 of record NZ_VRLV01000003.1, on the reverse strand, counting down.
CCAGGCGGTCGAGCTGGTGTTTGCCGGTCTCCGCATGCGACATGGGGACCCCGAGCAGCAGGGCGGGGTCGGGCCGGCGCAGGCCCAGCAGCCAGAAGCCGCCGTCGGCGGCCGGGCCGTAGACCGCGTCGTGGCGGTTCAGCGCCTGGCATGCCTGGGTCAGCAGGCCGGGGGTGAGCTGCGGGGTGTCCATGCCGATGAGCACGATCGGCTCGGGCCGCAGGCGGTGGGCGTCGGTGAAGGCGGCGGCCAGGCGCTGATCGAGGCCGTCGCCGCGCTGCGGGATGATCACGTACCCGGCGGGCAGCCAGCTGCCGGGCAGTCCGTCCAGGGCCAGCAGGCGCTGGGTGGCCGGGCCGGCGGTGACCGCCCGGAGCGTGTCGCTCAGCGCGGCCTCGGCCAGGGCCGCGGCTTGGGCCGGGGTGAAGGGCGGGGTGAGGCGGGTCTTGACCCGGCCGGGGACGGGCTCTTTGGCGATGACGACGATCTGCGTCATGGGCTAGACGGTAGGGCTGGGCGGTGTGCTCATTCCTTACGAGGTGGTGACGGGCCCGGTCGGCGGACGGCCCAGGTGATCAGGACGGTCAGTGTGGCGGCGGTGTAGACGATCGCGGCCAGGTGATGGTCGGCTCTCGGGCCGGAGACGAGGGCGATCGCGCCGGCCAGAGCCACGCCGAGCCATTCCCATCGGCCCTCCACGGCGGCCAGGGCCACGACCAGGAGCGCGTACCAGGAATAGCCGGGGGTGAAGATCAGCAGGACCGATCCGGTGACCACGAGCGCCCCGTGCCAGGGACGGCTGGCGTCGCCGTACCGCAGGACATGCAGGGCGATCAGGGCGAGCAGCCCGATCGCGGCGTACGGCGCCCAGCCGTCGGGCAGGAGCAGCCGCAGCACCAGGTAGCGGTTGCCGTCGGCGGGGCTTCTGTAGCGTTCCTCGGCGAGGTAGCCCAGGAGGAAGCCCGCGACCGAGCTTCGGGACGTCAGCGTGTAGGGCAGGTAGGCCAGGGTCACGACCAGGACGGCGGGCACGATGACGGCGGCGATGCGCCGCCAAGCCACACCGCCCGCCAGTACGCCCGACAGCGCGCCGGGCAGCGCGGTGGCGGGCAGCAGTTTGGCGGCGACCGCCGCGCCGAGCAGCGCGCCGCGTGCGCGGGCCGTGGTGAAGGCCAGTATGACCAGGAGCACGGCGAGCATGTCGACGTGCGCGTTGTTGACGGCTTCGATGGGTACGGCGGGGCACCACGCCCAGCAGGCGGCCGCGCGCAGGTCACGGGCGCACAGCAGGAGCAGGACCGCCACCGCCATCGCCCAGCCGCCGAGCTGCAGCGCCTTGTGCCGCACTCCGTCCGGCGACAGCCGGTGGATCAGCAGGAAGTACCCCTGGGCCACCGGTGGGTAGATCGTGGGAACGCTGGGCCGGTTGATCCGCGTGCAGCCGCCGTCTGGCAGCGGCCACCGGTCGCGGCCCTCGCACGCGGGCGGGAACAACCAGGCATCCCGCACGAACACCAGTGCCGGGTCGGCGGGCGGGTGGTCGTAGGGCGAGAGGCCCGCCGCCTGCACGCGGCCGTCCCAGGCGTAGCGGTAGGAGTCGGTGCTGCTGCTCGGCGGCGCGCTCAGCCCGGTCGCGGCCAGCACGATCCCGCCACCGGCCACCAGCGCGGCCAGCCGCCGCCGCGGCACTCCCCGCACCAGCCACAACGCCCCGCCGAACAGCGTCCAGGCGGCGAAGTACCAGCCCAGGCGCGGCGGCCCGGCCACGGCCACCACGACGACGACGGCCAGGGCCGCGAGGAGCGCGCCGACCTTCATGCACCGCAGCCTCGCACCGCCGCCCGGGCGCCGGGCAGGGGCCGTTGGCGGATCGTAAGAGTTCTTACGGTCCGCGAACACGGTCTCGGCACGCCAGGACGGGGCGGTTAGCGTCGGCGGCGTGAAGGTGATGCTCACCGGCTCGGCCGGTTTCATCGGCAGTCACGTCGGCGAGACGCTGGAGGCCGCCGGGCATCGGGTCATCCGGCTGGACCTGCGCGACGGCGCCGACGTGCGTGACGCCGGGGTCCTGGACCGGCTGTTGCCGGGGGTGGAGCTCGTGATGCACCAGGCGGCCAAGGTCGGCCTCGGGGTGGAGGTGGCCGACCTGCCTGACTACGCCTCGGTCAATGTGTACGGCACCGCCGTGCTGCTGGCCGCGATGGCCCGGCACACGATCCGGCGCCTGGTGCTGGCCTCCTCGATGGTCGTCTACGGCGAGGGCGCCTACACCTGCGCCGAGCACGGTTCGGTGCGGCCCGGCCCGCGCGCCGTGGCCGATCTGGACCGGGGCCGTTTCGAGCCACGCTGCCCGCGCTGCGGCGCCATGGTGCGCTGCGCGGTCATCGGGGAGGACGCGCCGCCCGATCCCCGCAACGCCTACGCCACCAGCAAACTCGCCCAGGAACACCTGGCCGCCAACTGGGCCAGGGAAACGGGCGCCGGCGCCGTCGCCCTGCGCTACCACAATGTCTACGGTCCGCGCATGCCACGCGACACCCCGTACGCCGGGGTGGCCGCGGTCTTCCGCTCCGAGCTGGCGGCCGGCCGGGCCCCGCAGGTCTTCGAGGACGGCGGGCAACTGCGCGACTTCGTGCACGTGCGCGACGTGGCCCGCGCCAACCTCGCCGCCCTGCGCGCCCGCCCGCCCGCGGGCACGCTGGCCGCCTACAACATCGCCAGCGGCACCCCGCACACCGTCGGCCAGCTGGCATATGCGCTGGCCGGCGCACGTGACGGGCCCGCGCCCGAGGTCACCGGCGGCTACCGGCTCGGCGACGTCCGCCACATCCTCGCCTCGCCGGACAGGGCAACGGGTGAGCTGGGCTTTCACGCCGCGATCGGATTCGAGGAAGGGATGAAGGAGTTTGCCTGGTCATGACCGTCGACGTGATCCTGCCCTGCCTCAACGAGGAGGCGGCCCTGCCCTGGGTGCTGGAGCGCATGCCGGACGGCTACCGTCCCATCGTGGTCGACAACGCCTGCACCGACCGCACCGCCGAACTCGCCCGTGCCCTGGGCGCCGAGGTCGTGGCCGAGCCCCGGCCCGGCTTCGGCGCCGCGTGCCACGCCGGGCTGCTGGCCGCCCGGGCCGAGCTGATCTGTTTCATGGACGCCGACGCCTCACTCGATCCCCGCCACCTGCCTTCGGTGGCCGATCCCGTGGCTCGCGGGCAGGCCGACCTTGTGCTGGGCGCCCGCCGCCCGGTGGCCTCGGGGGCGTGGCCGTGGCATGCCCGGCTGGGCAACGCCGTGCTCGCCCGCCGGTTGCGCCGCCGTACCGGAGCCGAGCTGCACGATCTGGGGCCGATGCGGGCCGCGCGGCGCACGGCGCTGCTGGAGCTCGGGCTCACCGACCGGCGCTTCGGCTACCCGCTGGAGACGGTCCTGCGCGCCGCCGCATCGGGGTGGCGCATCGTCGAGGTCGACGTCGGCTACCTGCCCAGGAAGGGGCGCTCCAAGGTGACCGGAACCGTCCGCGGGACCCTGCGCGCGATCGCCGACATGCGCCGCGTCATGGCCGAGCACGCCTGAACGCCCTGACAGGTCATCGGCCCGCCGTCACCCTCTTTCTGAACCACGACATCGGCGCATACGCCGGCGGAGATCATCGCTCGCCACCCCTTGAGGAGGATGTTCCGAATAGTTCCGAACACGGTCTGATCTTTGCTATTTGCGAGGTATGGGTGACCTTCTGGGAGACGATGATCGTTCCTCGATGGAGGCTGCCCGATGTTCCTGTCCCCTGCCAGAGCCGCCGCGGTCGCGACGGCAACCACGATGATCGTGTTATCGACGGCGGTGATGGCGCCCCCGGCACGGGCCACCGCATCCGGGCCACCGCCGCAGGCGTCCTCATTCGACCACGCCCTGTACTGGAACGGGGTGCTCCTGGACGCTTTCCGCCGCGTGCGGAACAAGGACGCCGCCCCCACCCTGCTGGCGCGGGCGGGGGCGATGCTGCACATCGCGGTCCACGACGCCAACTGGCCGGCCGCGCCGGTCACCTATCTGCCGAAGATCCAGCAGCAGCACCCGGACGACTCCATCGAGGCCACCATGGACGCGGCCGCCCACCGCGTGCTCACGGACGTCTTCAAGAACGCCGAAGTCGAGGGCGGAAACAGGGGCATCGACTTCGGCCCCAACCTGACCTACGCGCTGAGCCGGATCCCCTCCTGGGTGCCGCGGCAGTTCGTCGACGGGGGCAAGACGGACGGGGTGAAGATCGGCGCTCTGATGATCGCCGCCCGCGCCGCGGACGGCCCGGCCATGGACCCGGCCTACGCCGAAGGCACCGTGCCCGGCGCGTGGCGGCAGACGGGCTCGGGCGCGCCGGTCGGGCCCAACTGGTGGAAGCTCAAGCCGTTCGCGATGACGTCCTCGGCGCAGTTCCGGCCGGGCACTCCGGGTGGCTTCACCTCCTACGGGCAGGTGGTGAGCAGCCCGGCCTACGCCGCGCAGGTCCAGGAGGTGAGGGAGTACGGCTCGGCCGTGTCGGCCAGGCGCAGCGCCGATCAGACCCAGGCGGCCTTCTTCTGGGCCAACGACGTCGACGGCACCTACAAGCCGGTCGGCCACCTGTATGCGATCACCGCCGACATCGCCCGCCAACAGCGGCTCAAGCAGAACGAGACGGCGGAGCTGCTCAACCTCGTCTCGATGGCGCTGGCGGACGCCTCGATCGTCGCCTGGGGGGCCAAGGATGCCGAGGCCGGGCTGGAGGCGGGCTTCAACCTGGGTGACTTCGTCTATGTGACCCGCCGCGACCAGTAACCGGCCCCCTCTGCTCATCCCCCTGGCCCCTTCTCCGTCCTTCCCCGGCCAGGGGGATGTCCGCGTCCATCCCCCTGCCGATCCGGTGAGGGTCGGGCAAGTCCCGTACAGCTGACGAACTGTATCGTGGCGCCATGGATTACCTGGCCGAGCTGCGGCGTGAACTGGACGCGTTCGGCGCCGTCCTGGATGGTGATCTATCGGCCCCGATCGAGCACTGCGGCGGCTGGAGGCTGATGGACCTGGCCGTCCACATGGGAGCGGGGAACCTGTGGGTCGTCACGGCGGTGCGGGAGGGCCATGGCAAAGGCTATGACGAGGATGCCGCCCCCCATGACCGGGCCGGTCTCCAGAGTTGGTATGCCAAGACGGCGGACGCGCTCGTGCAGGCACTGTCGGTCGATCCCGCGAACGAGGCGTGGACGTTCTTCCCGCCGCACACTGTCGGGTTCTGGCGGCGGCGCCGCAGCCAGGAGACGCTGATGCACCGGTGGGACGCCGAGAACGCGCTCGGCTCGCCGATGCCGATGGATCCGGCGCTCGCCGCCGACGGTGTCGCCGAGGTCTTCGACACCATGGCGCCCCGCATGATCTCCAGGGGGGCAGCCACCTACCCAGACCAGAGCGTACGGATCACCGCCACCGACGCCGGGCAGTCGTGGACCTTCGGGCCGGGTGAGCCGATCGCGGAGATCTCTGGCCATGCCGAAGACCTGCTGCTGATGTTGTGGGAGCGTAAGCCGCGCGACACCGGATCAGTCACCTGGGCTGGGGACCGGGAGGCGGGGCTGAGGGTGCTGGCCGGGCCGCTGGTCCCCTGACGGGAAGTGCCGCGATGTCCGCCCGCCTGGAGCGCGGCGGTACACCGCGGCGACCGCACGAACGAGCGCGGCGCTGATGGTCGCTCCGCAAGGCGATCGGCCGATCGCGACGTGCAGGAGTACGGCGAGCGCGAGGGCGGTCCAGGCCGGGCCGAGCGTCTCCAGCCAGCCGGTGACGGCGCCCTGCAGCCTCGTCACCGTGCCGATGATCGGGTCCTGGGCCGCGGCTCCGGCGAAGACGCGCAGTTCGTACCAGCCGTAGTAGGCGACGTAGAGTCCGGCCAGGACCAGGAGCGCGCCGCTGATGCGGGGAACGTGGGGCAGGATGCGCCGCATCCTGGCCACGGCGGCGCCACGCGCCAGCGCGACCGCCAGGGACAGCAGGGTGATCACCAGGCCCATGCCGAGGGCGTAGGCGACGAAGACCGCCAGGCCGCCGAGGACGCCGCCGCCGGTCAGCGACGCGGAGGTGAGCGCGAGGAAGGGGCCGACGGTGCACGACAGCGACGCGACGGCGTAGGACAGGCCGTAGCCGTACTGGGACAGGTTCCCGGTGCGCAGGGCGGGGACGCGCAGGAGCAGTTCGTGGCCGGACAGCAGCCGGCCGCCCAGGGCAAGCGGGGCCAGGCCGATGGCGATCGTCACCCAGGGCAGGTAGCGGCCCAGCAACAACGCCAGCGGGGTGACCACCAGGCCGAACAGGCCGAAGACGGTGACGAAGCCCGCGGTCATCGCCACCGAGCAGCCCAAGGCCCGGCGCACGCCGCCGCGGTCGCCGGCCGGCAGCATGCTCAGGTAGGCGGGCAGCAGTGCGAAACCGCACGGGTTGACCGCGGCCACGCTGCCCGCGGTCACGGCCAGCGCCAGCGGCAGGTCGTTCATCCCGAACGCAGCTTCTCGACGCGTGCGCCGACCTCCTCGGCACCCAGTGGGCCGGTGGCCTTGGTGGTGGAGCCGTCGGCGTTCATGAACAGGAACGTCGACTGGGAGGCGATGCCGAGCTTGGCCCAGACCTCGCCCTTCTCATCCGACAGGTGGGTGATGGCGCCGGTGCCGGTCTGCTGGACGAACTCCTTCATGGCCGGCTCGGTGTCCAGGCTCGCGACGCCGACGAAGGCCACGTCCCGGTAGGCGGCAGCGGCGGCCTTGACGTTCGGCGCCTCGGCCCGGCACTTGGGGCACCAGGGTGCCCAGAACCAGAACACGACCGGCTTGCCGGCCAGGCTCTTGCCGTCGAAGCTCTGGCCGTCCAGGGTCTTGGCGGTGAACTTCAACGCCGCGGGGACCGTCTTGGCCGGGGGAGTGGAGGATGCCGGCGGTGGGACGGCGCCGGTTGAGGCGGGCGCCTGGCTGGTAGACGCGCTGGTGCCGGTGGCGCTCATCCGTTCGGAACCGCACGCGGCGAGCAGCAGGAACGATGCCGCGACGGCGACCGTCGTTCGAACTGCGATCATGCGGCCAGCGTAGAGGCCCGCCGGTCGCCCAAACCTTACGCGGTGATGACGGCTTGCCTGGCATGGTGACGGGCGGCGCGGGCCCGGTTGCCGCAGGCGTCGGAGCACCATTGGCGCCGGTGGTGGTCCTTGACGAAGAACAGGACGCAGCCCGGGGCCCGGCAGGCTCGCAGGTTGGCGAGCTCCGCTCCGGTGAACAGGTCGACGGCGTCCTGCGCGATCGCCGACAGCGCGGCGGCCGCGGCCGCCGCGGCGCTGCCCGGGCTCGCCGCGGGCGCACCGCTCCAGCGCAGCTCACGCCAGTACGGCGCGGCCCGCACGTGCCGGTTGAGCGTCTCGACATCGGCCACCGGCGGGACGGTCTCGTTGACGGCGGCCGCGGCCAGGTTCCTGATCGCATCGCGCAGTTCGCGCGCCAAGGCCAGGTCCCCGGCGTCGACGGCGTCCGGGACGACGGGCAGGGCGAGCCGGGGGCCGACCTGCTCGAACCAGGCGGCCAGTTGCGCGACGGTCTCCAGCCCGTCGCGCAGCCGGCCGCGTACGGCGTAGGTGGCGTTGGCCAGCTCGATCGGCAGCGGCTCGCCCATGATCGGCCCGGTCTCGACGCTCACGCGCGGGCCTCGCGCAGTTCCCGCTCCAGCCGGTCGATGCGTTCCTGCATGGAGGTGAGCGCGCCCTCCACCGCCTGGCGGGGGAAGAGCTGCGGGATGTGCTGGTGGCAGTTCCAGTCGAAGGCCTCGACCTGGATGAGCACGGTGCGTTCCACCTTGGCACGATAGTCGGCCACCGCCAGTGGCGAGTCGCCCTCCACCACCCGGGCGCGGCCGAGGATCTTCATGCGGGCCTGGTGGGCGTAGTCCATGAGGAACAGGGAGACCCGCTCGTCGTGGTCGAGGTTGCCGACGGTGACGTACTGCCGGTTGCCGCGGAAGTCGGCGAAGCCGATCGTCTGCTCGTCGAGAACCTTGAGGAAGCCGGGCGGTCCGCCGCGATGCTGGATGTAGGGCCAGCCGGTCTGGCCGACGCTGGCCAGATAGAAGCTCTCGCGGGATTCGATGAAGTCCCGTTCGGCCTCGCCGATCCGGTCGGGGTCCTGCGGACCTTCCAGCATGCGGCGGTAGGCGCGGTCACTGCCGTGCTCGCGCTGGTGCCGCTGGACGTTCTCCGTGAAGGCGAGCTGCGCGAACCTGCTGGTCATCGCCGTGGCCCGAAGATCGTGCGGTCGCCCTCGTCGATGGCGACGTCATTGATGCTGGCCTCACGGCGGGCCATCAGCCCGTCCGGGGTGAACTCCCACAGCTCGTTGCCGTAGGAGCGCCACCACTGGCCGACGTCGTCGTGCCATTCGTATTGGAAGCGGACGGCGATGCGGTCGCCGGTGAAGGCCCACAGCTGCTTGCGCAGCGCGTAGTCGTGCTCGCGCGCCCATTTGCGGGTCAGGAACGCCTTGATCTCCTCGCGGCCGGTGAGGAATTCGTCGCGGTTGCGCCAGACCGAGTCAGGGGTGTAGGCCAGGGCGGCCCGCTCGGGATCGCGGCTGTTCCAGGCATCCTCGGCCAGCTGCACCTTCTGGGCTGCGGTCTCGGCGGTGAACGGCGGAAGCGGGGGTCGGGACATGCGGGCTCCTCCTCGGGGATGGTCGTGCCGGTACGGCTCGCGCCCGCACCGTGTGGGCGCGAGCCGTACCGGAGTTGATCAGTGCTGGACGAGCGGCCAGTCGATCTCGGTCTGAGCGGTCTTGTTGAAGTAGTTGGTGAACACGTTGAGCGCGACGTGGCCGACGACCTCGGCGATCTCACCGTCGGACAGCCCGGCCTCGCGGGCGGCCTTCAGATCGCTGTCCTCCAGGTCGCCGCGGGTGCGGACCAGCGCGACGGCCAGGACCAGGGCGGCCTGCGCCTGGGCGTCGGAGGCGCTGCCGTGGCGGGCGGCTTCTGCCTCCTCGGCCGACAGCCCGGCCAGGTTGGTGCCGATGTAAGTGTGCGCCGACAGGCAGTAGTCGCAACCGTTCTCCTGAGCCACCACCAGCGCGATCCGTTCACGGACCGCGGCGGGTAGCGCACCGCCGGCCAGGGCGCCGGAGAAGTCCAGGTATGCCTTGAGCACGGCCGGGCTGTTGGCCATCGCCTTGGTCATATTGGGCGTGACACCGAGGGCCTTTTGCACCCCGGTGAGCAGGTCGGCGGCCTTGCCGGTGGCGGTGCCGGGCTGGATGAGGGCAAGACGGGACATGATCAAACCTTTCGTTCGTCAGAGGTGGTCGGCCAGCACCGCTTCGTCGCCATCTCCACCTCTCTTTAATGGTTATGTCGCGATATAACCGTTAGGTAGTGATCGTGATTCCCGGCTTTCGAAGAAGTTTCAAGATCTTTTGGTGGTTGACTCGCGGCTGTGTACGTCATCACGCGTCCACCGGCCGAGCCCGGCGGCCGCGGCGAGCCGGTGGGTGACCCACGCCGGGGCCAGGGTGCGGCCGATCTTGGCCGGGCCGAGGCCGCGGGACGTCACGGCCATGGTCGGCGGGCCATGCGCGGGGGCGGCGGTCTCGACATGGTCGGGCGGGAGCTGGAATCACAGGACGGCGGTGACGGCCAGGCCCGCCGTGCCCGGGAGCGCGTAGGCGGCACGCACGCCCACCGGTTCGGCCTGGCCGGCCCGGGGACAGGCGATCGACTCCCGGCCCGTCCTGGCCAGGATGGCGAACCTGCTGGCCCGCGGCGACGGCTGTCGCCTTGTCCTCCGCCGGCGGCGCGCCTTCCCGGACAGCCAGGTCATAGCTCATGACCGCATTGTGTGGCGCAGCAGTGACGCCTACGCGATCAATGCGGCTGCTCGCAAGCCGGCTTCCCGGAGAATGTCGTGAGTGTGGCGATGCCCTAACCGGCTCCGTTCAAGCCCGCAAGCTGCGGCCGATCAGGTTCTGCGCGAGATGACCATGATGTATTCGCAGGGAGCGTTCGTTCGGTTGGCGAAGCCGTGGTCCGCGTCGGCCTGGAGGAACAGGGAGTCGCCTGTGTTCAAGGTCTCGTTGATGCCGCCGATCGCGACGGTGAGGGTGCCTTCGAGTACCACGAGTTGTTTCTCCGTACCCGGCGGATACGCGGGCAGCAGCCCGGTAGAGACCTGCGCGGGGAGGTAGTGGACGATCATCTCGGCTCCTCCCGCGCCTGGGGCCGCTGACACCATGTGCCGCTCGAAGCCGGTTTCCGGGTCACGGAAAACGGGGCGATCGTTCTTGCGCATGACAACGGCCACACCGGGCGCGGCAGCGGCCGACGCGCCGATCAGGTCCGAGAGCGAGGCGTCGAGAGCGTGGGCGATCCTGGACGCGACGCCAATCGTCGGGCTCTTCTCACCGCGTTCGACTTTGGACAGCATCGCCCGGCTGACCGACGACTGTGCGGACAACTGCTCCAGCGTCAGGCCCGCCTCCTCGCGGCGTCGCCGCACGTTACCGCCGAATGCGCCGGCCAGGTCGTCACCGTGCTGTGGTTCGGCCTCGTTTGCGTCTTGCTCGACCACCGTGCTCCTTGATTGTTGAGTGTCTCGCCGCCCACAGTGTAGGGTTTCTTCTAAAGAAGATATGATCTTCTATTGAAGACACGCGATGTGTATCCAACATGACGGAGGTTCCATGCGTTTGATCTCGAGTGGCCGGCACCATGCCACGTTCGAATTCGGCGATCTGCAGGTGATCTCGTTGCGAGACGGGTACATCGACATGCCGCCGACACGGCTGCGCGACGAGGGTGGGCGCACGCTCGTCGAGCTGCCAGCCGCCGTCCCGCTGGCCGGCGACAACTTGCGGCTGTCGGTCAACGCCTTCTTCGTCACCGACGGCACGCGGTCGGTTCTCATCGATACCGGTGCGTCCAACGCCTGGCACGACCCCACCATGGGATTGATCTACGACGCGCTCGACGAAGCGGGAGTCGATCGCGCGCATGTCACCGATGTGGCCATCACCCACAGGCACGAAGACCACGTGAGCGGCCTGATCGCGCCGGACGGTTCAGAGGCGTTCGCCAAACTCGAGCGCGTGTGGATCGGCGCGGGCGACACCTCGGTGTTCACCGGGCGGCTCGAGCCGATCCGCGACCGGGTCGTACCGGTGTCGGAGAAGATCGCGATCAACGACTGGACCACCGCGATCCCGACACCGGGCCACACGCCCGGTCACACCGTCTACGACGTCAGGAGCAGCGCCGGCCATCTTCTCGTCTGGGGCGACACCGTTCACGTTCCCACGCTCCAATTCGAGCAGCCGAACGTGTCCTGGGAGCTCGACGGCGACCAGTCCCAGGCCCGTGCCGCGCGAGCGGCCCTCCTGCGGCAACTGACCCAGCCACACCACTTCGTAGCCGGCGCCCACCTCGACTCACCCGGCATCGCCCGCGTAACCCCCTCCGGCGAGGGTTACGCGCTGGAATACCTCGCACCACCGATCGGCTGATTGAGGCTGCCGGCTCCGGGCCGCGCTCGCGATGGCGGCCAAGGAGGGCAAGCTCGTCATGTCCGTCTGCTCCTGCCGCGCGATGCCCCCCGGGGGCCCACCTCCTCGCCGGTACCACCGTCGTGTTCGGCGACGACTACTACGCGGGCCGCCGCGAGACGGTCAACCTCTCCGGGTTAGTCCAGATCAACACCTGGCCGATGCCCGGCTTCGAGACCCGCGTGGACAAGGACGGCTACGCCGAGCTCGAGCAGGAACTGGCCGGCGCTCCCGAGGCCGGCGTCAAGGGCTTCAGCTACGAACTCGACGACCGTATCCAGCTGGTGTCCAACCCGCTGCTGCCCAGCCTCGGGCTCGTGCGGCAGATCGCGCCGGGCAAGAACTTCCCCGCGCAGATGCATCTGCGCCGCTTCGGCATCCTGGAGACCGGCACCCTGCGATTGACGCACCGCAACGCCATCGACACCTACGCCGTCATCGACAACGTCCCCCCGTACAACAAGCCGCTCACCCGGCCCTACCACGGCACCCCACGCGGCGACGGCCCGTTCGACATCGCCCACGCGCCGAACGTGCTGCGCGCCACCACCCTGCCCGAGGCGTGGTACCCGGCCGACGACGACAACCAGCCGACCGGCACCACGCCCACCCTGTTCTTCGCCCCGAGCGCGGCCCCGTTCATGTCGATGCTCGTCGACCCCACGATGATCATGCAGGTGTCGATGGAAGGCAGCATCGAGGTCGAGATCAACGGCAAGACCGAGCGCATCGACGTGGCCGGCGACCACCTCAAGGCGGCAGGCGCCGAGATCCTGCTGTTCGAGCCCGGCAAGCACGATGGCGGCGCCGGCGTCCTGGCCCAGATGTCACGCCTGGCCACGGTCGGTCACAGCGACGCCCTCGGCGGCCGCGTGATGCTGCGCGCCAGCTGGCCGCGGCCCTCCGGCGGCGCACTCGGCGAGGGCAACGAGGACAGCCTGAGCCAGGTGCGCTTCGCCGGCGACCTGCACCTCGACGCAGAGGTCGACCTCATCACCCCGACCGGTACCCTGTATGCGGCCGGCCCGGTACGCCTCGGCGGCAAGCTCAAGGACCTCCAGCCCACCGGCAGCGACCTGGCCTTGACCGGCGTGGACACGCCGATCATGGCCGCCGACGGTACCGCCAAGGCGCGCCTGACCGGCGCGCGGTTCACCATGCGCGACGCGTCCGTCGGGGAGCACGCCACCGTCTACGGCTGATATCTCGCTGGGGAGGAAGGACATCCGGGCGGGCCGTACCGATGACGCCTGTCGGCGTCAGGCACGCTCAGGCACCGAACGAAGATCGCCGGTTTGGCGCCGATTCCCGCACGCGTCTCAGCCATAGGCGATTACTTCGCGCGCGTGCTTCGTGCACGCGCGCGAAGGCAGGTCTTCGAGGAGCCCGGTTCCGCACCGCGCCAGCATCGTGTCCCGATCCAGAGCCTCGCTCGACGGCGCCACGTTGCTCGCCGCGGTCCTGGCAGAGGTGAACCAGACCTGCTCGGACGCGGCTGGCTGGATCTGGAGCACACCGCCCATCGGACCACCGGGGCGCGGACGTCTCAGGACTGCCGGCGGAGCGGCGGATGGATGGAGCCACGCGCGAGGGCCGGCGACCCGAGGTGGGCGACACAGATCAGGCAACTGGATCGCCCATAAGCTCCTGGATGGGTTTTATCCCTCCCGAGATGACTAGCGCGCTCGGGGTGAAAGGAACGTGACCCGGGGAGTATAGGACTCCTCCGCCCGGCTCTCTGCCGCCCTGTGTTGACGCAGCGACGTTCTACTGTTCTTGCGGAAACTCTTCTCGAGATGGCCGGCGAGACCTTTCGTGCGGCCGCCGGAAGGCCCGGCGCTGTGATCGAGAAGGGAAGTTCGCCGTGACGGCGAATCGTCCGGAAGAAGAATGTCATCAGTGGGTGCAGACCTGTCTGGCCGCGCTGCGTCTCGTCGGCTGGCTGGGCTGGCTGAAGTTTCTTCCCCCGCGATCCCGCTACTCATGGATCAGTTTCATGATCACCGCGTTTGAGGCGCTGAACGGAGCCCCGCTCCTTCCCGGCCATCACGCCGGCCGCCCGCGCCCACATGCTGACCGTGCTCAAGCGCAAGCCCAACAACGGCAACGCCCATCTGAACGCGATCGCCGACGTCAACCGCCGCCTCGGCCTCGGCCCCGCCTCGCGCCCGCGTGCTCGGCTGCATCGTCTTCTCCGCCGGCCCCCGCGTCCACGAACTCGTCGCCTTCGGCACCGACGACGTGCTCATCCGCATGGCAAGAACCGCGAACCCTCCCTGTCAACAGACAGAGGTAGCGCTTCCGTGCGGGGGATGAGTCCGCCAGGTGTCGCCATCGGCGCGGGAAACGGTCGACGCTTGTCGAAATCCCCGCTGGAAGAAACCGCGAGACACTCCTGGGGCTGGTGGAAAGAACAGCTGAGGATGGACTGCACTCATGAAAGTCTCGGTCGTCGGTGGCGGGGTCATCGGGCTGGCGTGCGCGTGGAGCCTGACCCGCCGCGGTTTCGAGGTCACCGTGCTGGACGCGGGACGGGTCGGTGACGGTGCCTCCGCGGCCAACGGCGGTTGGATCACCCCTTCGCTGTCGGTCCCCCTCTCGGCTCCCGGCGTTCTGCGCACCGGACTGCGGCACGCACTTCGTCCCGATGGTGCGCTCGTCATCAAGGCGCGACTGGACGCCTCGTGGCTGCGTTGGCTGTGGCGATTCCGGTCTGCTTCCTCGCCCGCGGTTTTCGACCGCGGTGTTCGTGCGCTGCTCGACCTCAACCAGAACACCCTCGACCTCTTCGACGCGTACCGCACCGACGGGGTGAGTTTCGAGATGCACGGCGCCGGCCTGCTCGCCCTCGCCCGTGATCGTGACGGCCTCTCCGACTTCCAGGAATCGATTCAAGCGTTGCAACGGCGCGGCTATCAGGGCGAGGTCGAGTTTCTCGGCCCGGCGGAGGCCCGCGAGCGCGAACCGGCGATCAGCGGCACCGTGGGGGCGGCGCTGCGGATGTCGATCGACCGCCACGTCGACCCCCTGTCCCTCACCGCGGGCCTGGCCGAACGCCTGCGCGGCCTCGGCGGCGCAATCCTGGACCACACGCCGGTCACGGCGATGAGCAGGGACGGCGATGGCTGGCGGCTGGACACGCCGGCCGGGCCCGTGCGCGCGGACATCGCCGTGGTCGCTCTCGGGGCCGCCTCCAACTCCGTGCTCGCACCGCTGGGAGTGCGCCTGCCCGTCGTCCCGGCCAAGGGGTACGCGATTGACCTGCTCGGTGAGGGGCACCGCCCGCGCCACGCGCTGTACGCCGCCGAAGACAAGATCGGAATCACCCCTCTTGCCCGGTGGCTGCGCATCGCCGGTGTGCTCGAACTCGGTGGATCGCGCACCGCGTCGGCCGATCCACGGCGAATCCGCCAGATCGTGGAGGGCGCGCGAAGTTACCTCGCCGATTGGCGTCCTGCCGAGGAGAACTACGGGCGCGCGGGCCGAGCCGGGCTCCGACCGGCGACCCCGGACAGCCTGCCCTTCCTGGGACCGGTACCGGAGCTTCCGGGCATGTATCTGGCCACCGGCCACGGCATGCTCGGCGTCACTCTGGCGCCCGCCACCGGCGAGGCGATCGCCGACATGATCGAAAACCGAACCGTTCCGGAGCGGTTGCTGCCGTTCCAACTCGCCGGGAGACTCTGATGAACCACCACGACGTTCCCTCACCGCCCGCCCCGTCCTACCGCCGTCAGGGGGACCTCCTGCTGCTCTCGGGTCAGATCGGCGTCGACGAACACTGGCGTCCCGTCGGCGGAACGTTTCAGGACGAGGCCGGCAAAGCCTTCGACAACGTGCGGAAAGTTCTGTCCGACGCCGGTGCTCAGACTCATCACATCCTGAAGGTCACGGCCTATCTGGCGGACATGAACGACTTCGACGCCTACAACGAAGTGTGGCTGGCGGAATTTCCCCGGACACGCCCGGCCCGGACCACCATCGGTGCGACGCTCTATCCGCCGCTGCGCATCGAACTGGACGTGATCGCATGGGTCGACGGGGCCGTCCGGGGTCCAGCCGGCGCCTGAGCCGCTGCCGGCCGGCCGTACCGGCTCCGCCCCGGACCGCTATGGCCGCCTCGATGTGTGCGCGTCGCCGTCGCGTACGGCCGGCGGGCTCAACGTCGTACGTACTGACCTCAAAGTCATCGACTGGCGGCGTCCGCATAGAACGGGCTGTCGCAGGTAGGCATCGAAGCGGCAAACGAGGAAGGCGATGTGCTCGGGCGGTGTGTGGGGTGGCCTGCCAGGCCGGAGGCTGAGCTGGGGCGATGGCGTGATGACACGCCAGAACGGTAGCGGCCGGGAGGCCGGCACCCGGCGGCTGGGCCCGGGTTGGGGCGGTGGCCGGGTCCCGGGTGGGGGCGGCTGTTGCCGGGACTGCGGTGGTGACGCACACTGCGCTGGTAATGCACCCCTGCGCGTCCCCGCCGGTCTCACCCTGAAGGAGCGCCGAAGCCTTCCCTCCAGTCCCTTCTCCGCCTTCCGTCCCTGGGTTCGGGTTTCGCGCCCGTCTTGCCGGCTTGGCCTGTGCCCGGCCGACGGGGGCGGGGGGCTGAGCCTTGCTGATCTGGTGTCCGGCGGGTCCGCCAAGCCCGCGTCCCATGACCGCGCGGGTGCTCGTCATGCCCGGCTCCGGTCCGCCCACGCCACGGGGCACCGGCGCACTGATCGCCGAGGTTCCGGTCGGCTATTCTCCCCACCGCCTCGCCTTCGGCCCGCCGCGGCCTCGTAGGACGGCGACACCCAGCACCGGTAGGCCGGCAAGGCGCCACTGGGGGAGACGTCAGCTACCCGGCTGGCTACTCCGACTTGTGAAACAGCACTCCCACAGTTCGGCCACGGCGCCCAGTGGCGCGACTCGCGACCACACTATGGCGACCGGGTCCGGCCTTCACCTGGCGGCCCGGTCACCCCTGCGGCTGCCTGGTGAGGCCCGGACGCTCGGCCGCAGTTGATCACGGGGTCTCCTGTGTTGAGGATGATGCTTGGGTCGTTGCCGGTGCCGCTGTCGACCAGGGCAGGAGTGCCCCCAGGCCGCCGGTACACGGTGATGCAGTCGCTGCGCCCGGCAGGGAAGGCGAGAGGGGAAGTGAGCGGCGGGTTCTGGCCGGTGCCGACCGGAGGGGAGCCGGATGGGGCGGGAGCCGGGCCCTGGACGTGTGCCGTCAGGTCTGGTAGGCCCTGGGGATCTGTGTGCTGAGGGTTCGTGGAGGAGGCGGCGCGGTGGAGAAGTGGGTGCGGCGGGAAGTGCCGCGGCAGGTTCTGGAGCAGGCATCGGCGCAGCCGGGTGGGTATGTCTACGCGATCGACCACCGGCAGATTCGCGACGCCTCAGGGAATGTGCCGCCGGAGGCGATCGTCGGGTGCTGGAAAGCCGGGGACGATGGACGGCCGACCGGGGAGCATGCGGCCAATCCCGGGCATGGACCGATTGCCGATGACTTCCGTGCGTTGAGCGAGGCGGACCACTGGCTGGGGTGGGCCGGGGAGGACCCCGCGGCTGAGGTACGGAGATCGGTTGAGGAGACGCTGCGCGAGGCAGGTGCCTGGATCGGTCGTTCACATGCGCCTTGAGGACGCCAAGGATCTGCTCAAGTCTCGCATGTACGAGGTCGAGTGATCTTTGACGGTGACCACCGGATGCCCGCGGGCGTGCGCAGATCTGACCTGCGGCTCCATTACTATCGGCCGGCAGGTCCCCGGGCTTTGCGGGGCGCCCCTGCTCGCGTGCGCGACGAGATCCACGAGCAGTGCTATCGCTCATTCGGGGCTCATCAGTCATATTCGACATCGTGGAAGTCGTGGGCCCGCCGCCGGAAACGCGGATCCGGCAGATGCAGGAGGGCATCCGGCATCGCCTGGGCAGGCTGGCGGGCACCGCCGGCGTCGGCGCGCGACGCTGGTCGGGGCCGACGGTGCTCGGGCTGCTGTGCGCCGGAGCGTTCGGGCCGCTGCTGGCCGCCGCCGCGAGCGTGAGTGGGACGGTGGCGCTGGCCGGCGTCGGTGTGCTCGCCGCCGTCGGCGGCAACGTGCTGACCGACGTCCTGAAGGCCGGGGTCGCGAAACTCCGTGAGGGCACCAGGGAGGAGGCCGAGGACGAGATCCAGGACCGGATCGTCCAGACGCTCGCCGGCGGCGGACCTGCCGCAGAAGAGCTGAGGGCCGACCTCGCCGCGGTTCTGCGCGCCACTGACGCGGCGGGAACCGCGTTGTCGGAGGCGGTGGAGCTCGGCGACCGCGGCCTGCAGTCCCACCTGACCAAGGGGTTCGCCGAACTCGGCCGGGATTTCGGCGAGTTCGCGTTCCTGCTGGAGGAGATCTCCGCCGCGTTGGCGACGATCCAGCGGGGGATCGACGAACGCGGGGCGGAACACCGCCTGATCGTGGATCTGCTGCGCACCGAGGCGACCCACACCCGGCTGCTGCGTGATGACATCGCCGCCATCAGACGCCGCACCCTCGCGGGCCAGGACGGGGCGGCGCCCGGGCCGCGATGGGCACACGAGCCGCCCTACCGCGGGCTGCATCCGTTCGGCGAGACCGAGACGGAGATCTTCTACGGCCGTGAGCAGCTCACCGCGGAACTGGTCGGCAAGGTGGCCGAGCAGCTCGACGGCTTGCCGATGGTCATCGTCTCCGGCTCGTCGGGCGTCGGCAAGTCCTCCCTCATCCAGGCCGGGCTGCTGCCCGCGGTGGCCCGAGGCTCCTTGCGCCCGCAGGCGGCCACCTGGCCCCGGATCGTCATGACGCCCACGATGTCGCCACTGGAAGAACTGGCCACCCGGCTGGCGCTGCTGTCCGGCACCGACGGCGCCGCCGTACGCGACGCGCTTGCCGCCCGGCCCGCGGACGCCGCCCTTCTGGTACGGCAGGCGGCGCTGTCCCGGTCGGCGGAGCGGCTGCTGCTGGTCGTCGACCAGTTCGAGGAGGTCTTCGACCACGACGACGCGCAGCCGTTCATCACGGCGTTGCACGCGGCGGCCGCCACCCGCAGCGGACCGGACGCGAGCCCGGCGGCGATCGTGGTCCTGGCCGTCCGCAGCGACTTCCTCGACCGGTGCGCGGCCCACCCGCTGCTGGCCGCCGCCATGAGAAACGGCCAATTCGTGGTCGGCCCGATGACCGAGTCCGAGCTCAGGCGTGCCATCGTCGGCCCCGCCGAGGCGGCCGGCTTGACCATCGAGCCCGGGCTCACCGACACGATCCTCGCCGAGCTCGGGCAGGCGGGCACGTTCGAGGCGGGGTCCCTGCCGCTGTTATCGCAGACGATGCTCGCCACGTGGGAGAATCGTACCGGCGACCGGCTGACCACTCGCGGATACGGCCTGGCCGGCGGGGTCGCGCACGCCGTGCAGACGAGCGCCGAGTCCGTCTACCTCGCTTTTCCGCCGGAGCGACGGCAGGTCGCGAGCGCCGTGTTCAGACGGCTGACCGTCGTGACCCGCGACGCTCGAGTGGCGCGGCGGCGGGTCAGCCGTCCGGGGCTCGCCGGCGGGACGGACCTGGAGGTGCTGGAGGCGTTCGCGGCCAAGCGGCTCGTCGTCCTCAACGAGGACTCCGCGGAGATCGCGCACGATGTCCTGCTGCGATCGTGGCCTAGGCTGCGCGGGTGGCTGGAGGAGGACCAGGCGGCGCAGATCCTGCTCGGCCGGCTGCATCAGGACGCCATCGAGTGGGACACGCACGGCCGGGATCCGGCCTTCCTCTACCGCGACACCCGCCTGGCCGCCGCGCGGACCGCGACCGGGTTGGACGCGCTGGAGCAGGCGTTCCTGGACGCCGGTCTCGCCCTGGCCGCCGCCGAGCGCAGAAGCATCCGCCGGCGCCATCGGGTCCGCACTCTGCTGACCGCGTCGCTGGCGGTCCTCCTCGTCATCGCCGCCGTGATCTCCGGCCGCCTGCTGGCGGCTCTGGGCGAGGCCGACCGGCAGCGTGACCTCGCCCTGTCCCGGCAGCTTCTGAGCGAGGCGCAGACGTCCGCCCACAGCGATCCGGTGCTGTCGCGCCTGCTCACCGTGGCGGCCTGGAGGCTGTCTCCACGACCGGCGGACCTGATGCTCCCGCTCAAGATCGCATCGCTGCGGCCGGAGCTTGCCCTCCTGCGAACCCAGGGCGTCCAGTCGTCGTCCCTTGCCTTCAGCCCCGATGGCAAGATCCTCGCTGTCGGGACCGACTCCTACAACGCGAGCGGCATCGGCCGCAGAGGGGCGGTCCAGCTCTGGGATGTGGCCACTCGTCAGCCCCTGGGCGGCCCGCTCGCCACGCGTGAGGACTGCACGTACTTGCTGGCCTTCAGCCCCGACGGCCGGACCCTGGCGGTCGCCGGACAGGGGCCGGGCGATGAGAAGGTGCCCGACGTGCAGTTGTGGGACGTGGCCACCCGACGGCCGGCAGGACGCGCCATCGTGGACTACACCGACAACCCCGCATACAACTCCATCATTGGAGCGCTCGCCTTCAGTCCTGACGGGCACACGATCGCCATCGGGACGGGAAACACCCAGGACGAGCGGGCGACCGCGCGACTATGGGACACCAGAACCGGCGCCCTGGTCCGGCTGCCGTTGCCTGCCGAGATCGACTCCGTCGACACCTTCAGCTTCGACGCAGACGGACGAAGACTCGCCGCCCAGGTGGGTAATCGTACGGGATTCGGCGACTCGGGCGGGTATACCAGCAAGGTGTGGGTATGGGATGTCGCATCCCGCGAAGCGCTGCCCGCTGTGTCGTCCCGGATGGCCTCGGCCGTGGCCTTCAGCCCTGTCGGAGGACTGCTCGCCCTTCACGAGGGGAAGGGCAAGCAGGCGGCGACCCGGGTGTGGGATCTGGACGCCACCGTGCCCGCAGCCGTCTCGCTCGCCGACTCGGCCGCGGCGGTCGGCGCCCTGGCGTTCAGCGCCGATGGGATGACGCTGGCCGCCGCAGAGGGCGGGACAGCGCGGCTCTGGGACGTGGCGAGCCGACGGCCGGTGAGCGCGCCGCTGGCCAGCTACACCGGCGTCGTGGAGTCGCTGGCCTTCAGCCCGGACGGCACCATCCTCGCCGCCATCACCGGTAACGCCACCGACGGGCGCGACAACGACGCGCTGGCAACCGTGCAACTGTGGAACACCGCCTCCCTGAGACCTCGGGGCACACCCATCAGGACCGGCAACGGCGGCACCGCTTCGGTGGCCTTCAGCCGCGACGGCCGGATGCTGGCCACCGGCGGGTCCTCCCACCCGAAGACGTGGCCCGGCAAGCCCGCCACAGTCCAACTGTGGAACGCGGCGGACCGGACACCACTCGGCGAGCTGACTCGCAAAGACTCCTCCAAGACCTCGACGTCGAGCTATCTCGTCACCTTCACCGACCACGGCAGATCTCTGGCCGCCACGTCGATGACCCAGACGGTGCACGGCGAGGACGAACTGCGGCTGGAGACGTGGGACGCCGCGACCCGGCAGCCGATCAAGACACCGGCGTCGGGGCAGTCGGACGACGACTACCTCATCATTCCCAGTCCCGGCGGCGACGCCCTGGCCGTCGCACGTCAATACCGGGTCGACACCACCTCGGGGGGCTTCTACACGGAGTCGGAGATCCAGCTCAGAGACCGGGCCACCGCCGCCCCACTCGGCCCGGCCTTCGCCAGGCAACAGGACACAGCCTGGCCGATCACCTTCAGCCCGGACGGCACGATGCTCGGGACCGCCGTCGCGGGCGACCATGCCGAGGGCTCGACGGTCCAGGTATGGGACACCGCCACGCGCAGGCTCCGATATCCCGCCATCAGCGTCTACGGCGAGAGCATCCTCGACATGTCGTTCGACGCCGGCGGCAAGACCTTGGCGATGGCGGTGCTGGAGACGGCGACCGGCTCCGATGACAAGGTGTCGGTACGGCTGTGGGACCTCCGCACCGGCACACAGGTCGGCGCCCCGATCTCCAGCACGACCGGGCTGGTTACGGCCATCGCCGTCAGCCCCGACGGACAGACCCTCGCTACCGGCGGCGCCGGCGGCGAGGTGTACCTGTGGAATCTGGGCGGCACGGAAGCGGGCCTCGTGCAGGAGGTGTGCCGACTGGCCGGCCGTTCCTTCACCGAGGCCGAGCGCCGCCGCTACCTCCCGGACGCGGGCCCCGGCGCAAGCTCCACCTCCTGCGGGTGACAAAGGACTGTGGTGTCCGTGGGTGCCGCCGGTCGCTGTTTCACGTCGTGGAAACGCCCGCCCCCGCTCGGAGGTCTATGACTCGAGGTCGTTGCGGGCTGCATCCGGGTAATGGGGCAGCTCTCGCAGAGCGTGGGACGTCTCCCGGTCCATGACGTCGCGCGAGGCGTGCGCCACGAATTGGGCGAGCAGCCGCTCGCTGTCGTCCAGCTTCCCTCGGAAATCCTCCCGCGCCAGGTTCGGCCGAATTTCATCGATCGCGTCCAGCGCTTCCTGGGCGCAGGCCGTCACGTCGTTGTCGCCGGCGACGATCTGCGCACGGAAGAGGGCGTGCAGAGCGGTTCCTTGGGCTCGGTCGCTTTCCGCGCGCGCCTCGTGATAGGTCGGTCCTCCGGGATCGTCCTGTCGCCTGTACCAGCGGGTGGCTCGCGCCTGCCGGAGCGTGGTCGCCGCCACGGCGAAGGCGCCGTACGCCTCGATCCGCTCTTGTCGCAGCTGGGAACCTCTGAGTCGCTTGTCGGCATGATCGGTCGCACGGCGTTGTAACCAGTACGTGATGATAGATCCCAGGAGGGTCCCCACGACGGCAACGGCTCCAGCCAGTACAGTCTCCATGATCTCATCGCACCACAGCAGCGTTAGCGACGGCTAAGGCTTGCCGCAGAGAGCGTTGTCGATCAGCTTCCGATGCGCCGCCTCGAGCGCGAGCGCGGACCTGCGGTCGGTGGTCATGCTGTAGGTGAACGCGACCGCGCTCCGCCGCCCGTCCGCGCTGACGCCCTCCCTGCTCTTGTGCCCCGCCCCGTCGCCGCCGTGTCCCCAGTAGCCGCCGCCGCAGCTCAACGGCACCCAGATCAGCCCCAGCCCGTACCGCTGGCCGCGCAGGCCGGGCTCGTCGATCGGGACGGTCTTCTTCATGGCGGCCAGCAGCTCGGCGGGCAGCAGCCGCCCGCCGAGCAGGGCGCGGAAGAACCGGCCGAGGTCGCCGATCGTGCTGACCAGTCCGCCGTCCGGATAGTTCTCGGCCGCCACGGTCGTGTCCGTCCAGCGCGTGCCGAACTTCACGTACGCCCGGGCATGCGGCTTGGGCAGGTGCGGGTTGTCCGGAGCGAAGGTGTGGCGCAGCCCGAGCGGACGGGCGATCCGATCGCGGACCTCCGCCCCCCACGCCCGCCCGGTCACCCTGGTGATGATCATGCCGAGCACGATGTACCCGGTGTTGCTGTATTCCCAGCGGCTCCCCGGCTCGAACCGCGGCCGGTGCCGCAGCGCGGTGCTCACCAGCTCCCGGGCGCTGTAGTGGCGCAGGCGCTGACGCTGCCAGCTCGCCCTGCCGGTGATCGCGAACCGCGGATCGGCCACGTAGTCGAACAACCCGCTGGTGTGCTGGAGAAGATCGCGAATCGTGATCTTCGCGCCGTCGTTGCCTCGCCCCTTGATCAGCCCGGGCAGGTGCCGCTCCACCGTGTCGTCGAGCGCCAGCCTGCCCTCCCCTGCCAGTTGCAGCACCACGGTGGCGACGAAGGTCTTCGTGGTGCTGGCGATTCTGAAGTAGCCGTCGCGGGGCACGGGCGTTCGCGTGCCCCTCCGGCCCGTCCCGGCGTGGGCGTACGCGCTTCGCCCCGGGCCGACGTACTGGGCCTGCACTCCGGTCTGGCCCGTGGCGAGGATGGCGGCCACGTCCTCGCGCAGGCCGGTCCCCTCGGCGGCGGGCGCGGTGACCGGCGAACCGGCCAGAACGACGGCGGACAGTATCCGGATCACGGCGGCGCCTCCTGATGGCTCGAGGATCTCTGCCTCCAGCGTCCCGGCGCCGCCCGGTCGTTACGACGTCCGCACGAACGGGTTCCGCGCTCGTCCCCGCGAAGGAGCGGCGCATCTTTGGATGCGGGCGGGCAACGGCACGAGACCTGGACGGTGGTCGGGACGACGCGCTTGGAGACGGTGAGCGAGGCGAGCATGCCGACCGCCCTGATCGCGGTGCCGGTCTTTCTGATCCGGTCCTTCCTGGTCGGCGTGCGCTTCTTGACGCCCCGGCCGACTCGTTCCCGCACGGTCGGGGCGACCAGGATCGGTATGAGCGCCGGAGCCGGCGGCCTGAGCAACCGTTGGCGGCGGGACCCTGCGCCTGGACCGGCCGGCCCGGGTCATCGCGTTCGCATGCGGCCGGTCAAGCGCCCGGCTGCGTGCGTCAGTCGCCGGATCGCAAGACGAACGCCTTCCCGGACTCCTTGTCGCCGTCCTGGTAACCGTACGCCCAAAGCCCGGATCCACCGGGGATCGCGGAGACGTGGACCCGGTCGTGCGGGCCGCTGACCAGGGGGCGTTCCATCGTCCATCGGCTTCCGTCGTAACGCACCAGGCTCGCGCTGTCGCCGCCGGCCCATACCTGACCGTCCTCCGTCACCGTGACACTGGTCAGCGCGACGTCCCAGGCGGGAAGTTCGACTCGCTTCCAGGCGACGCCGTCCCAGTGCATGACCAGCGGTGCCGTGGTCGCCTTGCGTGGTTCGGGCGTGCGAGGGCACTCCTTCGGCAGGTTGGAGTGAGACGCCGCGGCACTGATCGCGCCGACCGCCCAGACGTTGTCGGGCGCCGCCTGCCAGACGTCGTACAGCACGCCGTCGGGGATCGGCGCGAGGTCCTCGCGTTGGAGGGGCAGGTTCTTCTTCCTGTCATCCGGATCCTGGCGCATGATCATCGGGGTGACGCCCGCGCAGCGGTTCTCCTGCGGCGTCGCCCCCACCGCCCAGGTGTGCCCCTTGCCGGCGGTCACGGCGGTGAGCACGCCGTCCTTCTGCGGCGTGAGCTGGAACTCCTTGCCGTCCCACTCGACGACCATGGCCCCCGTCGGGCTGCCGCCGACCAGCGTGACCCGTCCGTCGTCGGTGGCGAGATCCCTGAAGTAGTGCCCACGTGCGATGCCGAACGGCCGATGGACCGTCCACTTGCCCGCCCGCAGCCGTGCCACCTCGGAGTCGCTCGCGAGCCACAATCCGCCGTCGTCGTCCATGCCGAGGCCGTCGACGGAAATGAAACCGAAGTCCGCCGGGACGGGGACCTCACGCCAGGCTTTGCCGTCCCAGCGCAGGAGGAGGGCGAAGCTCGCCTGGTCCGTGGCCCATGCCTCGTAACCACCCGCCCACGCCTGCAAGGGACCGGTGACGGCCATCTTCACCAGGCCGCTGCCCGGGCTGAAGCCCGGAAGGTCGACCTGACGCCACTGACCCCGGCCGGCCTCGGTCGCCGAAGGTGAGGGAACGGGGGACCGTACCGGCGCGGCCGCCTCGCCCGAGCACGCCATCAGCACCCCCAAGCCGAGAGCCAGGACTCCGACTCGCCACAAGATCGCCATGAGAGGGAGCCTAATGGGGTTCAGGCGGTCCGGATTCGGTCCGCCGTCCGAGCAGGGGCCAGAACGCCGGCAGCCGTGGCGCCTCCTGCGAGGACGTGCACAGGCCCTGCCCGCGACGCCCGGACAGGGCCTGTGCACGTCCTCGCGTTGTCGTCGCCGGGACCCGCATGTGCCGAGTGGTCAGAACTGGACCGTGGTCATCGTGTACCACGTGGGAGCGAAGACCAGCAGGGCCATCGCGACGATGATCGCGAACGCCGTGAGCGCGCGTGGCGTGGTGATGGGCGCGGGTGCGATGGGCCGCCGGCGCCAGCGGCCGACCGCGATGACCGCCGAGACGCCTCCCAGCAGGATGTTCGCGGGCACGAGGGCGAATTCGCCGCGCGAGAGGTGGAAAGCGGCCGCGAGAATCATCGTCAGCGCCAGCGCGGCGCCGGCGAGCGGCGTCAGCTTCGGCTTGACCCTCGTCAGCGCCGGAAGGATCAGGCCGATGCCGCCGAGCACCTCGCAGATGCCGATGAAGACGATCAAGGGCTGTGATACCGCGGCATACCAGGCCACCGCCCGGGGCGCCGCAGCGTACAGGGCACCGTCGTACAGCAGAACCTTGCCGAATCCGCTGCCCGCGAAGAAGAAACCGAACAGCGTCTGAAGGGCCCAGAACGCGCCGTTGAGCGTGAACCTCACTCCACGCCGCTGGGTCGGCCGGCCGTTGATGCTGAGTGCGTTGGCGCTGAGGAACTGGGTCATGTCCTGCCACTACCTCTCGTGCGGGGCCGTCCCGGGGGCCGGCTGTTCTGCCGTGTGGTGATAGGGACAATCTGACTCCGAGGCGGGATCGCACGCAGTACCTGTGGGACACGATGGGACAGGCGGAGCGCGGTTCACCTGCGCAAACGAGACTTTTACGGCAGTGCCACGCTGGGACGGTTCCCGCGACGCGGGTGATCAGGGCCGGGTTGCGTGGTCAGGGCTCGCCCGTGCGTGCCGACCATGCTCGGCACAGGCCCGGACGATTCTGCGGTTAGTTGGCGACGGTCCGGGTCCGTGCACCGCCGCGGCCTGCCGAAGGTCCGTCGGGCGGAATACTCTGCCGGTATGAGCGAACGAGGAATGCAGGAGCTGACCCTGCTGCTGCTGATGGCCCTGGCGAATGCCCCTCGGCACGGATATGCCATCGCTCAGGAGGTCAAGGCCGTCACGGACGGCCGAGTGGCGCCGCGTACCGGGGCGCTCTACGGGGCGCTGGACAGGCTCCTGGCGGAGGGTTTGATCCAGGTGGAGCGTGAGGAGGTGGTGGGCGGCCGGGCTCGTCGTATCTTCGCCCTCGCTCCCACCGGGCGGGAGAGGCTCGAGGCCGAGGCGGAGCGGCTGGCCGCGACCGCCCGGGAGGTCAGGCGGCGTCTGGCCGACGGTGCGGCGGCGCCGGCGTGAGCGATTCCCTCGTCCGTCTGTATCCGGCTGCATACCGGGCTGCTTACGGGCAGGAAATCATCGACGTGCACCGGGAGATGACGGCGGACATGCCGTGGCCGGCCCGGCTGCGTGCGGACGCCGACCTGGCCGCGCACGCCTTGCGGGTTCGGCTGGGGCTTGACTCGGCGTCGCCAGCGGGGCGCTTCTTCGCCCTGGCTGCCCCGTTCGCACTGGCGGCCGGTGCGGTGGCTGGCGGGCTGCATCTGGCGCGCTGGTACGCCGGGCTGGTTCTCTCGCCGGCCCCGATATGGGTGCAGCTGTCCACCATGGGTGGTGCGTGGGCCCTGTACCTTCTGTTCTCACTGCTGGTGTGCGTCGGCGCGGTCATGGCCTTGACCGGCCGGTGGGGGCCGGGTGCGGGGGTGGCCGTCTGCGGGCTGCTGGGGAAGGCCGTGCAGTGGGTGGCCGGTGCACACGTGTACGACGGGTACGACGGGGTCATCGCTCCGGTCGTGGCGTTGCTGACCGTCGCCGTCGTCCTCGCCTGCCCTCCGGATCGACGCGGTGACAGGAAACTGTCGGTAGCCGCTGGAGCCATGGCTGCCGCGGGGTGGTTTCCCGTCGTCGTCGTGAATGCGGGGGCCTACACAGGGGCCTTGCCTGTGAGCACGGACTACGGCGCCTGGCCGATGCTGGTCCTCGTCTTCGCGGGGGCCGTCCTCGCCCTGCGCGCGCGTTCCTCAGGTCTGCGTGAGATGGCTGCGATGGCCGTGGCCTGTCCGCCGCTGGTCGCCTACTCCTACGCGACTGCATGGGGTGATCTCCGGCCCGTCCTCGGCACCCTTGTCCTGCTGTCGGTCGCGGGCGCGCTCACGACGTTCTTCCAGGCAGTGCGCCGCCGACGCTGACCCCGCCTTCGCTTTCCGGCCGTCCGCCAACGGGCGTACGGCTTCGCCGTGCCGACCATGTGTCGTGCCTGGCGGCTTCCACGTTGCAATAGTCCGTTGAGATGAATACTCTCTTCAGTGTTCTATCCGGGAGTGCTGTCTTGGCCGGCCGTGCGATCGCGCGTCCCCCGGCGAAAGGGCACCCGCAGCGCGACGTGCGGTGACCCCCGCCCGGTCCCCTCCGAGCAGAGAAGATCATCGAGTTGCCGTTCACCTTGTCCCACCCCGCGGCAGTGCTGCCGCTGATGCGCCGGCCCTTCGTGCCGGCGTCTCTGGTCGCGGGTGCGGTGGCGCCCGACCTCCCGTACTTCCTGGCCGCCCTCGGCGTGTCCGAGACCAGCCCCCAGGACTGGTACGGCGTGCTCCTCAACGCCACGGAAACCCACTCGCTCGGTGTGGGCCTGGCGGTCAATCTGCCCCTTGCCCTCACTCTGGTCGCCGCCTGCCGGATGCTGCGCGCGCCGATCACAGCACTGCTCCCATCCGGCCTCGGGCTTGCGAAACCCGAGCGGACAACCGGCCTGCCCGCCAAGGTCCGCTACACCATGTGGCTACTGGTCTCCGCCCTGATCGGTATCGCCTCCCACCTCGCGTGGGACTCCTTCACCCACGGCGACGGCTTCCTGGTCACTCTCGTGGAGCCGCTGCGCGCCTCGGCCGTGGGAGGCTTGACGGTCGCCCGGCTGCTGCAGTACGTGAGCACCGCCTTCGGTCTGGTGGCCATCGCCTGGCATCTTTGGCGCCGCCGGGATCGCCTGCGCACCCATGGCGGCACCGACACCGTTGCCCGCCTGGGTCCCGTCATGCGGTGGGGCGTGGTGACCCTGCTGGTGGCGGCGCCAGTGCTGGGCGGCGCCGTCGACATCCGTGACGACTTCAACGCCTACCGCCATGTGACCGAAGTGGACTACAGCCAACCGACTACCGTCGACCGGGGAGACGGCGCGATCGAGACCACCTATCCCTCCAAGACGGTCCAAGCTCCGTGGGGGACCCTCGCCGAAGGGGTGTTGACCGGGGCCGCCAAGAGAGCGGGCGCTTCGTTCGCGGTCGCACTGCTGCTGTACTCCGTCACCTGGCAGATCGGCGCCATCTCGCGCCGGCCAGAGACGGGGTCCGGGCCCGCCCCCTGACCGCAACCGGCTCGGGACGGGAAGTGACGGTGTCCGCGCCCTGACCGCCGAGGTGCCCGGTTCAGCCCCCGAGACAGGCAGCGGGTAGGCAACCAAGCCGGCATCCACGTGATGGGAGGCACACCGCAGTTGGTACGGTGACCGGAAATGATCACCGGTTCGGGTGGTCGGAGTTGGCCAGGATGAACGGGCATAGCGATCCGAAGTACGCCTCGATCGGGGTTGGCCCGCGGGCGGCGCGGATCGAGCACAGGGCGGCCCAGGTGTGGTCGACGCCCTTGTGGTCGCGGTCGACCCCCAGAGTTGGTCGTCGCCCATGGAGCGGCAGCCGGGGAAGTAGGTCACGCCGTGGGCGCTGTAGCAGCCGGTCCGGCCAGCCCAGCCGGAATCGGCTGTGCCGCCGGTCACCTGAAAAGCCCTCCCCGTCAAGATCTCCTTTCTGGTCGGCCTGCCTGGACCTTCTCGACGGTCGCCTGCTGAGCGGTGTCCGAGCCGGTGCGCCGAGGGACGCCCCACCTGCGTTGTTGTGGCGGTTCCAGCGGCTGGCGTGGCCGTCTTTCACGTGCCTCGGCGGCGCTGGCGGGCTCATGTGTGGATCAGGGCGGTGATGTCGTCGAACAGCCGCTTCTGGGCGGTGGCCGCCTCCGGGGAGACCAGGTCCATGCCCTGGATGAAGCCGTGCTCCAGGCCGGGTTCTTGGCGGTGCGTCACGTGTGCGCCGGTCTGCGCCAGCCGGTGGGCGTGACCGGTGCCCCTGTCCAGGACGCTGGGTTGCGCGAGCGTCAGATGCGCGAGCGTCAGATCGGTATTGGGGCAGATCGGAATCCGCAGGCCGGGCAGCGCGGCCACGTCATCGATGGCCGCCGGGTGGGGATGCTCGGGCGCGCGCCGGTAATCGACGGCCAGCACCTCGACGTCGCAGGCATCGGCGATGCGCCGGCACGTGCGGTCGTGGCGCAGGGGGATGCCGTTCGGGCCGTGGAGGTCTTCCACCTGGCTAAGGTCGGGTCCCATGGGCCGGTCGGCGGCTCGCTGGCGAGAGCTTTCGCGAAGTTCTGCCACGTTCGGGTGGATCATGCAGTGTCTCGTTCGATCGGGGGCGACGGGTGGGCAAGACCAGTGTGATCGCCGGGCGGCCGACCGTCTCACGGTAGCCCGGCGGCGGCTCCCAGGGCAGATCGGCTGCGCCATTCGTTGCCTGCATCCCGCGGCGATTGACCAGAAAAGGGCCGCCGGCACGAACCTGGACGCCTGCGTCTGTTCCGCAGGCTGCCTGGAGGGGCGGCACCGGTGCTCATCTCCAACGATCAGCCCTGTACTCCGGCCGGGGTACAGAGGCCCGCGCCGAGCGGACGATGACGTCACCGGGCCGAGTGCGGAGGATGAGGCGGTGATGGCGGTTGACCCGGGGAGGCGTCGTGGAGACGGTCAGCACGGCCGAGGTTCCGGCGAAGGAGCGGTTCGCCGCCTGGCGCGAGGTGAGCTCGAAGCGGTGGGTGCCGCTTGACGCCCGTTGCGAATCGCATGTGGAGAGCGCCTTTCGGGCTCGGGCCTGTTTCAGCACGCTCGGCCCCGTACAGGTGGTGGTGCTGACCGCGACACCGCTGTCGATTCACCGCACGCCCAAGCTGATCCGCCGATCCGACCCCGAGACGTTCTTGGTGACCTGCACCGTCCGCGGTCGCGTGTGGGGAGAACAGGACGGCCGGCACGCGGATCTGCACGTCGGTGATCTGTCCCTGCGCGACAGTTCGCATCCTTACCTGACCCGCCTGACGCCGGCCGAGCACGTGGCTCAGACGGTGTGCCTGCAGTTCTCACGCTCGTCGCTGCCGTTCCCCCAGCGGGACCTGCGGGATCTGGTCGCGCTCCGTATCCCGGGCGGCCGGGGCGTCGGCGCGCTGTCTTCGCAGTTCCTGCTGCGCCTGGCTCGGCACATGCACGAGTTCAGCGCGGCCGACACCGCCCGGCTGTCCAGCCTGACGCTGGACGTGCTGACCGTGGCGCTAGCCGGCGAACTGGACGCCCGCCGCGCGCTGCCGCCCGAGACCAGGCGGCGCGCGCTGATTGCCGAAATCCACGCTTTCATCCAGCAGAACCTGGGTGACGGGCACCTGACCCCGGCCGCGATAGCCGCGGCGCACCACATCTCCGTGCGCTATCTGCACAAGGTGTTCCAGCAGGACGGGAGCACCGTCGCCGGCTGGATCCGCGCGCGCCGCCTGCAGCGGTGCCGGCGCGACCTGGCCGACCCGCGGCTGGCCGCCCAATCGATCAGCGCGATCGCCGCCCGGTGGGGGTTCACCAGCCCCGCGCACTTCAGCCAGGCATTCCGCGGTGCCTACGGCCTGTCGCCGAGCCAGTTCCGCCGGCAGTGCGCAACCGTGCGCGATGACTAAACAGGTGTGCGCTGTGCCGTAGGACAGGACTCGGTCATGAGCCGCATTCTCTTCACAGGGAGATCGTCCCTGCGGGCGAACAGGAAAGGGATCAGGTTCGCGGTTCTCTCCCGCAGGCCGAGGATGAGGGGAGGCGTCGAGCGCCGTATATCCGCGAAACGATCCAGTGACAGGAAATCTCGCGAGATGACAAAGTCTTCCGATCAGCAGGAGGGTCCAGGGATGACAAGAAAGCCGTCGGCCAAGAAATGGGCACTAGCATTCACTGTCATGTCACTGCTGACCGCGTCAGCCGTGACGAACGCTTCGACAGCCGCCGCCGCCACTGCTCGGGAAAGGGACGTAGGAGTCCTGATCAGTCAGAGGCGATGCAACGTCGGAGAGAAACCTCGCCAGATCGTGCTTTTCCTGGGCATCGGAGGGGACGAGGACCATCGCTGCTACGGAGGCGTAACCGGTTCGATCGCACTGCCCAACCTCGGGGTCTTCGAACTGTACTCGGGCGGTTATACGGGTGTCATCGACTGTCAGAACAACCTCCATTTCTTCAGGCCCAATGAGAGAAAATTCCCCATCGACGTCTGCAACGAGCTGACCATTCTGCCGGCATGAGGGTCGAGCGTCACGCAGCGCCCAGGCCGCCGAGGCCGAGGCCCGCAACCCCCTGATCGGCCGCCACCCGCCGGAGCCCGGACCACGCCGGCACGACCAGGAGCGCTCCGGCCATCCGCGGCCCGCCCCAGTCCGCGCTGACAGCACCCTTCGCTACCATGACGGGCGGCAGAGTCGTGTCGCCGAAACACGCGAGGAGTGCGGATGCAGCCGGATCCACCGCAGCCCGGGTTACCTCAATACGGCCAGCCGCCGATGGCGGGCGGGCCCGCGCCGTGGGGTGGTGGGCCGAGCCCGTTGGCGGCGCCGCCCAAGCCGAGGGCGAACGCCGCGGCGGCGGTGATCGCCGGCATCCTGGCGCTGCTCACCGCCGGCATCCTCGTCTGGTTCGCGCTGAACGAAGTCGTCTACGCCGTCGGGCCGGCCGGTCGCTGGTCCAGCATGGTGATGGTGAACGTGCTCGCCGGCGTCATCAGCGCCGGGTTGCTGCTGGCCGCGGCGGCGTTCACGTTCGCCCGCAGGATTTCCGGCGCGTGGACACTGTGCGCGCTTTGCGTGCTCTACGTGGTGGCGAACCTCGTGGTGGCGCCGCTGCTGTGGGGCACGTCCTTTGGGGCTCAGCTCACGTTCCTCTTCGGCTTCGACAAGATCAACGGCGTCGCCGCAGGGCTGGCGACCATCTTCTGCTTTCTGACGGCGACCGTGGCGGCGATCGCCGGCAGCGTGAAGTCGCACGGCCCAGCCACCGCCACGCCACCCCGTCGGTGATCACTGGACCAGCCGAACGCCCTGCTCGGTGACGACCACCAACCTGCGGCTCCGCCGTACCGGACAGACCCAAGATCCAGAAGGCCCGCCGTCGCCCCCGGGTACGTAGCAGCGGGCGCCTCAGAGGGGTACGGCAGAGCCGCAGGCGAGGCTCCTAGCCCGCGAGCATGGCGGGGTTGAACGGGATGGGCGCGAGGCGGTATCCGGCGGGCGGCTCGGTGTCGAGCAGGTGGCGCACGAAGTAGTCCCAGCGGCGGCGCGTCACATAGTCCTCGAATCCGATGAATCCATGCTCGGCGCCGGGCACGATCAGCAGCTCGAAGTCCTTGTTCGCGGCGATGAGCCGCTGGACCAGCCGCATCGTCAGGTGCTGGGTGACGTTGTCGTCCAGTTCGCCGTGGACGAGCAGGAGCTTGCCCCGGAGCCGGTCGGCCAGCTCGGCGTTGGCCGAGCGGGTGTAGGTGGCGGCGTCGAAGGGGCCTTCGTAGGATTCGCCCCACATCGCGTGGTAGAGGCGCTGGTCGTGGCTGCCGCACTCGGCGACGCCGACCTTGAAGAAGTCCGGATGGGCGAGCAGGGCGCGGGCGCTCGCGTAGCCGCCGCCCGAGCGGCCGAAGATCCCGACCCGGTCCAGGTCCAGCCAGGGGCGGGTCTCGGCGAGCTGGCGCAGGGCCGCGACGTGGTCGTCGAGGTGGCCGCCGGTCTCCAGCGCGCCGTAGGAGGCGTCGTGGAAGGCTTTGTCCCGCCCCGGGGTGCCGCGCCCGTCGAGGGCGAGTACGGCGAAGCCGAGCGCGGCCACCGCCTCGGCGTCATAGCCGTAGAAGCCGGGATCGAAGCTGGGCTGCACCCGGTTGGTCTGCGGCCCGGGGTAGGGGTGGTCGATGACCGGGTAGCGCTGGGCCGGGTCGAAGCCGTGCGGTTTGTAGAGCACCCCGTAGACGTCGGTCACACCGTCGGCGGCCTTGACGCGCACGCGCTCGGGCGGCTGCCAGCCGGTGGCCAGCAGGCCGGAGATGTCGGCGCGCGCCAGCTCCACCAGGACGCGGCCGTCCCAGCCGCGCACCGTGATGACGGGCGGCACGTCCACGGCGGAGGCGGAGTCGACGAAGCAGGAGCCGTCGTCTGCGGCGTTCACCTCGTGGTCGAGGTCGTCGGCGGTGATCCTGGTGAAGCCGGTGCCGTCGAGCGCGACACGGCAGACCTGGCGGCGGTAGGGGTCCTGGGGTATCAGGCCGGCGGCGGTGAAGTACACGCCGGAGGAGTCGGCGTGCAGGATCTCCTGGACGTTCCATTCGCCCCCGGTGAGGCGGACGGTCCGCTCGCCGTGCAGGTAGAGGTGGCCGAACCCGTCGCGCTGCGAGTACCACACCACGCCCTCGGGCAGCACCTTCACCATCGGCTTGTGGGCGATCTGCTGGGCCGGCTCGATCCGGGTGGGGCCGCTCTCCTCGACCAGCGTGCGCACCTCGCCGGTCGCCGGGTCCAGGCTGTTCAGCCGCAGGGTGCGGTAGTCGCGGCTCTGCTCCAGGTAGTAGGCGGCCGAGCCGTCGCCGGCCCACCAGACCCGCCTGAGCGTGATGGGCGACATGTAGGCGGCCAGGAGCGGCTCGGCCTTGGCCGGCATCGCCGTACCGGCTTCGACGTCGAAGACGATCAGCTCGGCGCGCGGCTGCACCTCGTCGCCGGGCAGCGCGTAGCGGTAGGTGTGCAGGACGGGCCGGCCGCCGTCGGCGGGGGCGCTCTCCATCAGGTGCATGAGCCCGACGCCGCGCTCGTCGAGCCGGTGGGTGATCAGCCGCTTGCCGTCCGGCGACCACACGACGAGCGGCGGATAGTACGGCAGGCCGAGCCGGCGCAGGAGCGTCCGGTGGGAGCCGGAGTCGGTGGTGGCGCCGTAGTGCCGCTCGGCGGTGCCGTCGCCGGTCAGCGGGGACTCGGCGCCGCTCGCGAGCTCGCGCAGCCACAGATCGTGCCCCTTGCGGAAGACGGCGTGGCGGCCGTCGGGGGAGACGACGTCTGCGGGGCCGGGCGCGAAGCTCCTGGTCAGGGTGTAGGTGTCGAGCGAGCAGCGCCAGCGCGCCCCGTCGGCGTCGAAGAACACGGCGCCGTCCTGCAACGTGATGGCGCCGAAGGGCAGCGCGTCCGGGTCGGCGCCCAGGGCCTTGGCCAGCCGTTCATGGTCGAACGCGGGTTCTTTGACGCCCGTCGCCGGGTCCACGCGCAGAAACCGGCCCTCGGCGCGATACCAGAACGTCCCGTCCCGCCAGACGGGCCGGATCTTGCCGCCGGGTACCAACCTGGACCTGTTGTGCCCGAGCAGCTGCTCGGCGGTGCGATAACGTTGATCCATACACGTACTGTACATGTACAGTACGCGCTACCGCAGAGGGGAGATCGAGCATGCCCCGTGCCCCGCGAGGGACGCTCAGCCACAAGGTGATCCTGGAGCACGCGACGCGGCTCATGGACGCCGAGGGGCTCGAGGCCGTCACCGTCCGGCGGCTCGCCCAGGACCTGGGGGTGCGGCCCATGGCGCTGTACACCTACTTCAAAAGCAAGGAGGAGATTCTTGCCGCGCTCTACGACGGCCTGCTGGCGACCATCGAGCTACCCGAGTCGCCCGACGCCGGGCTCGACGGGGTGCGGCAGATCATGCGGGAGTTCTTCCGGCTGCTGACCGAGCATCCGGCGCTCATGAAGGCGGGTTCCGGTGGCCAGGGCGACATGCGGTTCGGCGAGGTGATCTACACCCTGCTGCTGAACAGCGGGATCGAGCGGCGGACCGCCGTCGGGATCACGGCCAGCCTGGTCCGGTTCACGATCGGGAGCGCCTCGGTCTACCAGGAACGGGCGGGATGGGATGCCGGCTACTGGTCGAAGCTGCGCGCCTCGCTGCGGGAACTGCCCGCGGAGAGGTATCCGGTGATGCGCTCGTTCGGCGATGACCTGCCGGAGTTCACGCAGGAGGAGGTCTTCGAATTCGGCATGGACCGCATCCTTCGGATGGGCGTTGATTAGCACGGCAGAGCCGTACGCCGGGCCCATGGGGTTCGGCAGCGTCGCACGCCGCAGGGCCGTCGGGGCTTATGCGGCTTGAACATGCGCTCCTGTTGTGTGGCCGTGCGGCTTTCCCGATGACGTGAGGAGCACGACGTGAGCGATCTCGACCGGCGCCGATTCCTGCAGACGGCAGGTCTGGCCGCGGCGGCCCTGCCTCTGCTCGACAGCGCGCCGGCCCACGCCTCCGGCCAGGACCCCGACGCGCTGTTCAAGCAGGGCAGGTTCGCCGAGGCCGAGCGCGGATATCGGCGCCTGCTGCTTGACGACCCGAAGAACGCGCGGGCCACCGGCCAGCTGGGCTACCTGGCTCTGCTGTCCAACCGGTTCAGGCGCGCCGAGACCTTCCTGACCCGCGCCATCCGCCTCAACCGCGACGACCTCACCGCCAAGCAGCGACTGGCCGAGTGCTACGTCAGGCAGGACCAGCCGGCCCGTGCCGTACCGCTGCTGCGGGCCACCGGGCGTCCGCGTGACAAGGTGTACGCGGAGCTGTTCTCCCACGTCGAAGGCAGGCCCTGGCAGATCCACGGCGCGCGGCGCACGCGGGTGCCCTTCCACACCCTCGATCCCGTCCCCTCCGTCGAAGCCTCGGTGAACGGCGGCCGGCCGCAGAAGTTCTACCTCGACACCTACGCCACGCTCGACCTGTCGGAGGAGGCGGCCAAGAAGGCGGGCGTGCGGCCGGTGGCCACGTGGTCGGGCGGGATGGCCGACAACCACCCGATCACCATCTACCTCGGCGTCCTGGATTCCTTCCGGATCGGGGACATCGAGATCCGCAACATCCCGATGCAGTGGAGCGACGTGAAGAGGCCGACCCTCCCCGACGGCTCGGAGGCGGCGGGGGCGTTCGGGACGACGATCTTCTACCACTGCCTGGCCACGATGGACTACGCGGGCCGGGCACTGGTGCTGCGCCGCAGGTCGGAGCTGCCGGTGTTCCGGGCGGAGGCGGACAGATCCGGCTCGGAGCGGCTGCCCTTCTGGCTGGCGGGCGACCACTTCCCGTGCACGCTGGGCAGCCTGCGCGACTATGGTCCCCGGATGGTCACCGTGGACACCGGCGGCATCGGCAGCGCCCTGGGCACCACGGTGGAGATCGCCGAACGGGCCGGCTTCGAGGTGGACTACGAGCACCCCAACGAGGTTCCCGGCAACAAGATCTACCCGCTCAAGGCCGACCGGATCAGCCTCGGCAGGGCGGTCGGACGCGACCTGCCCGGCACCGCGGAGGAGAAGGCCGGCCCGGGGACGCCGGGCCCGGGCCAGTCCGCGCAGTTCGGCTTCGACCTGATCGCCAACTTCAGCCACGAGTTCTTCAAGCCGTTCGCCATCACCTTCGACTACACCGGCATGCGCCTGTACATCACCGGCGAGTCGCTCTGAGGGTTCTCCCGGCGCGGCCTTCACCGGGCTGCGGACGAACCGCTCGAGCTGCGGGTACGGGCCTGGTGGTAGCGGGCATCGGCGTAGACTTGCGGGATGCCGGCCGTCGGATCCGGGTCGCGGAGCGTGCACCTGTGAGACACCTCTGCTCGGCAGCTCATCGGCACCGCGCTCTTGACGCCTGGTGATTCCGTATCATGATTTTCAACCCACGTGCCATCTGCCGGGCAGACGCTCAGCGGCGATAGTACGGCTTCGCCTTGACGCTCGCATAGCGCTGCCAGAGGCCGCCGTTGTCCTCGAAGTCGTACCAGGCGTCCTCAAGGCGATCGTCGACAACGTTGCAGGTGCTGGTGCGGGATTGACCCCGCTTGATCGGGCCCACGTAGACGGCGCCCTTGCCGACGTAGCGGCCGTTGATGTGCAGGCGGCAGGTGCCGCCCACCCAGGCGAGGTTGTGGCGGGTGTTGTTGATCACCTTGATGCGGATCTCGCAGGCCGTCTTGCACCACCCGAAACTGAGCTTCAGCCGCACCCGCCCGGCGGCTGCCTGGGCCGGTGGCGCGACCAGGGTGCCGGCCAGGGCGAGGCCGGAGATGAGCGCGATCAGACGTTTCACGGAAACTCCCGGTAAGGAAACGGTCAATTCCATCCATGATCACACGGTCGTGCGAGGGGTCACAATGAAACGTCCCGTCTCGCCCGAGCTTGCCGAGGTCTCATTCGATCTAGGGGACTGGCAAGCGTGGCCGTTGGCCGACCTGCCCGCCGTGCCGGCCCACATGGATCTGGCGCACGGCCTGTACTACGTGCTGCTGGGGCGTTCGCGGCCGACCCGGCCCGGACACCGTCCGGCACCTGGGGTGGCTCGTCTTCGGGGGGAACGCGGTGGCGATCGGCACGGTCGCCGTGTTCGCGGCCGTGGGTCTGCTCGTGCCGCCGGGCGCGGGGCGGCCGGGTGTGCGCTACGTCCCGGCCGGAAGCTGGCTGGCCGCACCGCACAGTGGTCGTTTCCCACCAAACGGCTGTCCCCCTACGAACGCCGCCCGTAAGGACAGCCGATGATACCGTTAGGCCGCTCTCAGAGGCGGCGCGAAGCGATACCTTGCCATATATGCAAATGTACGGCCCGGCGTTTATTCGGCCGTCTCCCCGGGGTATGGTGAATATGCTCGCATGGTTTCGGGCAGCACGTATTCAGGGTCCTCAGGCGCTCGGCGTTGACTCGGCCGTGAGCGGGAGTGCCGGCATCGGTCCACCCTGGCCTTGCGTTTCTAGGCATGGTGGATATGCGGCGGTATCATCGAAGGTATGGCGGCCGTAGCTATTGTGGCATACAGCCCCAAATGGGAAACCCTGGGGAAAGCTCTCGTCGCTGACATGCGTGCTGCGTTAACTCCGCCGGCGCTCCGGGTGGAGCATATCGGAAGCACGTCCATTCCTGGCATGGACGGCAAGCCGATCTTCGATCTGCAGGTGAGCGTGGCCAGTCTCGACAATGCCGAGCAGGCACTGTCCTCGGCCCTGCCCGCCCTGGGGTTCGCGGACACGACGTACTTCTACGATCATGTTCCGGCGGGTTCCGATGATTCGCCGGACCTGTGGCGCAAGCGTCTCTGGATGCGCCGTGAGGCCGGTCCCGACGTCAACCTGCACATTCGCCAGCGGGGGTATCCGGGTGAGCGCTTCGCCCTGCTGTTTCGAGACTGGTTCCGCGCCCACCCCAAGGCCGTGCCCGCGTACCGGTCCTTCAAGTGGTCCCTGGCCCAGGCCGTGCGCGATCCTGCGATGTACACCGAGATGAAGAACCCGGTCGTGGACCTGGTCGTGGCGATGGCGGAGGACTGGGTGAGCCGCACTGGATGGCGAGTGGATTCGGCATGGGATTCCCCAGCGTGACGCCGCGAAGTCGGATTAATGGGTATACAGCGCTATTTTTCGATGGAAAGCTCGATAATGCGATCTATTACCGTATTGAGGATGATCACTGGTGGGATGAATTATCCCAGGATGGCGTGAACCCCATCGGAGCTCTGGCGGCGGATGCCCGGGTGGCGAAGTGATGCGGAACAAGCGCGGCCCGGCGAAGAGCCCGCCCCCCGCCTCGCTGCCCACCGAGCCGGGGGCCGAGGACGCCTGGAAGGCGCTCACGCTCGTGCTCGATCTGGTCAAGCACGCGGAGATGAAGGCGGGCCTCACGTTGGCCTCAGCCGGGGCGGTCGGCGGCGTCCTCTACTCGCTCATCAGGAGCGTTCCGCGCGCGAGCGTGCT
This sequence comes from Nonomuraea typhae, assembly GCF_009760925.1. Lineage (GTDB taxonomy): Bacteria > Actinomycetota > Actinomycetes > Streptosporangiales > Streptosporangiaceae > Nonomuraea > Nonomuraea typhae. The sequence continues at coordinate 309,448 of NZ_VRLV01000003.1, read as the reverse complement.
GTTCGGGACGACGGCAGGGTTCTGCGTCCTGTTCGTCATCGTCGCCGCCTCCGCCGCAGGACTGGCCCTGATTCCCCGGGTTCGCAGCGAGCCGACCAACCTCCTGCACTTCCACCACGTCGCCACGCGCTTCGGCATCCGGTCCGACGTCTACATGGGTGAGCTCAGTGCGTTGGTGACGCAACCCGACGCCCTCGTCTCGGCCATCGCCCACCAGGTGTGGGCCAACGCCAGGGTGGCCCGTCAGAAGTACCGCTGGGCGACCCTGGCGCTCATCGCGCTCCTGGCGGCACTGGGAGGGCTCGCGGTCACGGCGATCGTCGCGGTGGTCCAGCACCTCTGACGCTCGCCGACCCGATCTCCAGGCATTATGGGCTGGCGGTGCCAGGCAGGGGAAGCTCCAGGAGTTCCCTGGTCAGAGTCGCCAGAAGCCCGCCGTCGTCCAGGAGTTCGGCTCCCGTCGCGAGATAGTCCTTGGCGGCGGCGTTCCGCCCCGCCAGCCGCTCCAGGCGACCGAGCTCCAGATAGGCCCGGGGCTCTCGCGGGGTGTGGTCGATCAGCTTCTTGAAGGTCTGCCGCGCCGCCTGAGTGTCGCCGAGGCCCAGCTGGCTGCGGCCCAGCCGGAACAAGGCGGAGGGCGGGGCGCCCGGCCCGATCCGCAGCAGTTCCTCGAGGTCTCTGATCGCGTCCTCCAGATCTCCCAGCGCGATCAGGCAGTCGGCTCTGACGTCCAGCAGGGCCATCCGCTCGGTCACGCCGGACGGGGTCACTCCGTCGAGCGTGCGGACTGCATCCCGGAAACGTCCCTGATCGGCCAGTGAGCGTGCCTCGGCGACCTCGCCGCCGCCCTCCGCCTGGTCCGTGGACGGCGCCGGCTCGCCACCCGTGCGGTTGGAGACCCATACCCACGCCGTGGCGGAGAAGCCCCGGTCCTGGATGGTGCTGCGCACCTTCCAGAAGTCGTCGGCGTCCAGATCCCGGAAGCCATGCCGAATCACGTCCTGATACAGGTGGTCGGACACGACCATGGCCAGCTCAGCCGCCGGGAAATCCACCAGGACCGCCTTGACGACGGGGCTGTCGAGCAGGCGGAAGCACTCGATGATCGCGGGACCGCTGAACCCCGTCGGCCCGGCGGCGATGACCCCGTTGGTCAGCGCCAGCCGGAGCCGGATCCGCGCGGCCTCGCTGAGCAGGCGATTCTCCTGCCGCAGCGCGGTGGTCAGCCCGCGCACCAGGTCCGGGATCACCGCGGTCTCGTCGATGTCGCTCGGCGGCATGATCAGGACACCGTCACCGCTGCTCTGCACGATCTCCTCGGGCAGCCCGGCGGCCCGGCAGGCCGCGTGCACAACCGTGACCAGGCTTCGCTGCGCCCGGATCTGCTCAGGCACCGGCCGCCCGCTCCAGCCTTTGATGTCGATGGCTCCGCAGAGCACTCGCCGAGATGGTGACATGGGGCTTCCCTTCTACCGCGCTCGTGAAGAATGACGTCACCGTGCGCAAGCCCGGAAGTGATGACGTCCGGTGAGCCTCATCCGGACGACGGGTCGCCGAGGAGATGGCCGGGCGGGCTCATGTCGGCGAGCCGGGCCAGCCCGGCCACGTCCAGGATGACCACCCGGCCTCGTCGGCTGATCATCAGCTCCTTCATATGGGCGATGGCCTTTTGCACGGTCCCTTCCTTGGCGCCGATGAGCATGGCCAGCTCCGCCTGACGGAGATCGGCGGCCCAGTGCCCGTCGATGGTCGTGGCGAATCGCTGAACCTGGTACAGAACAGCACGGGCGAGCCTCTGGTCCACCTCATAGCCGGCCGCGTCGGCGCGGAACATGTTGGCCTGCCTGAGCCGCTCGGCGATGTTGGCGGCGAGCGTCACCGCCGCACCGGGGTGGGTGCCGGCGAATCGCTTGAACACCTCGCCGCTCACCACCAGGGTCGTGGCCGGCACGCGTACGGTCACCGTGGCCGTGCGCGGCATGTTGCCGAACACGGCCATCTCGCCGAGGATGTCACCGGGATGACGGATGGCCAGCAGCGTCTCCGAGCCGTTCTCCACCGTGGTGCTCACGTTGACTCTGCCGGTGAGAAGCAGGAAGACCACCGCTCCCGCGTCGCCCTGATGGACCACGGTCTCCCCGGGCTGGTAGGTCTTGACCCGGCCGAGACGGAGCAGCGCGTTGCGGGTCGGCTCGTCGAGCGCGCCTAGGAACGAGTCTTGGGGCCACAGGTCAGGAGGCATGCGCAGCTCCTCTCGGATCAGGTCGGCGGAGGGCGCGGGGAGTTCGCCGCCCAGTGCGATGTCACCGGGTCCAGGCCACTCTCTTCGAGCACCCTGATTATGACGTCGCCGCCTTCCCACGACGCGGCACCTGCAGAAATTTCGCGAAGGAAGTCCTTTCTGTCCGCACCGGAAATCCGGATCAGGGCCGTGCCCAGAAGCCGCCGGGTCGACTGCACGTCGCTACGGCGGGCCGCACGGAAGGCCAGCGACATCAGGGGGAGCGGACTCAGCGGATCGGCCTCCGCGGCCTCGTTGAGGAACGCGTCGGCCAGCGTGCGATCTCCCAGCACGCTCCGCGCCCGCGACACGTCCAGCAGAAGCGCCCAAGCCAGGCGGCTCGCCTCACGGGACCTATCCGGGCGGGTCTGGGTGATGCGCAGCCCCTCGGTGAGATAGACCAATGCCAGATCGATACGCCCGCGTTCGAGCTCCAGGCGTCCCAGCCGCTGGCAGACGGCCGCGCACAGGGGCCTGTGGTTCAGCAGGAACGACCATGCCTGGGCCGCGGCTTCGAGATCGCCGAGCCGGTGGTGGCAGTCGCCCAGCCGCAGGAGCGGCTCCTCGGCGTCCGGCCCGTTCAGTCCGGGCAGGAGCCGCAACGCCTCCTCCAGGTCGTGGATCGCCTGCCGGTAGTCGCCGTTTTCCAGGAGGCGGCCCGCACGCGCCGCCATTTCCTCGGCTCGCGCACCGGCGCAGGCATCACCTGGCCGGATGCCGTCCGGCTCTGCCCCGTGCGCGCCGGTCCGGTCCGGTGCGTAGAGCCAGGCGACCGAAGGCAGACCACGGCCGAGACGGATCCGGCGGTAGTCCTCGGGGCGGTTGTCCGGGATTCCCAGCGCCACCACGTTCTGATAGAAGGAGTTCGAGGCGACGACCGTCAGGCCGATCCCCGATCCCGCGCCCGACGCGGCCCGGACGGGCTCGCTGTCCAGCAGACGCAGGCACTCGGCTACGGCGTTGCCCATGATCCCCGGCGGCATGACCAGCCCTCTGGCCAGCGCGAGGCGGAGCCGTACCCGGGACTGACCGTCAACCGCGGAGTTCGTCTTCTCGAGAGAGAGCTGGATCTCCCGGATCAGGCCCGGAACGGCGTTCAGGAACCGCGTGTCGCCCGGGAGTATCAGGTACGTTCCATGGCCGAGGAAGCTGTGGTGCGTCGCGTTCCGCAGCAAGACGGACTCCAACGACCTGGCCAGAGTCGCCTGGAGCCGGACTCGTTCGGCGGTCCGGCCGTGGCTGCAATCGTCGACGTCGATGGCTACGCACAAGCCGTCCACGGATCCCTCCGTTCCGGTCGAGGTCGCGGGGCCGTCAGAACTCGACATGTTCGAGAGGAAGCGTCCGGTAGCCGCTCACGCGCTCCGGAATCTGGAGCGCGTGAGCGGTGGCCGTGGCCACCAAAGAGTTGAGCATGTTGTGCAGCGCGGCCGTGATGGCCTCCGTATCGGTTCCCGCGCACGGGTCGGCGATGTACGCGGCGACGGTGGCCATGCGTTTGAGGACGGCCTCCACCGCGTCGCCGAAACCGTAGGTGATGACGTGAGGATGCGGACGCCACGTCACGTCGGTCAACGCCTCGAAGGGCTCGGTCCATCTCTCCTGCGGATCGTCGGCGGGAGCGCCATCGGTCAGGAGGAAGACGACCGGGCGCAGGGGGCGTACTCCCTGAGCGGTCAGCCTGGGCAGATCGAGCTCGATGCGATCGCGCAGAGCCTCGAACAGCGGCCCGAAGTACGTGGAGCCGCGGCACTCCACGGTTGGCAGGCCGGTGAGCCTGGCGATCTCCGTCATCGCGAGCACCACGTGCGGCCTGGTGCTGAAGGTGAGGATCGACAGATGGACGAACTCGGAGATCCTCGGGCTGGAGTAGAGCGTGTTGACGATGTCCTCGAGCGTCCGGTTGAGCAGCGCTTCATGGGGCTTCATGGACTTGGACACGTCGAGCACCAGATAAGTGGGCAAGCCCTGGGCGGGCTCGCTGCTCGGGTTGTTCACGATGGCTCCACATCTCAGGAGAACAGGGACGCCACGAGCCCGGCGCCGGCAAGCAGGATCAGGACGGTGACGCAGACGGCGATCACCAGAGTCACCAGGCGTGCCGTTGAGAAGCGCGGTGATGGGCGGCGCTTGTGCGGACGGCGCTCGCCGGGCGGCTCGAGCCGCCTGGCATCGGCGGGGCCCTGCGCGAGCCGGCTTGCCGTCGCCGAGTCCAGCAGGGCAAGCAGGTCCGAGATGAGCGGCCGGAGATTCGGATCCGCGGCGCCCAAGGACCTGCGCAGCGCGTCTCCGAGCGGACCATCGCGTACGGTCGCCGGCAACGTGCCGTAAGCGGCGGCGAGATCCGGCCCCCGCACGCCCGTCAGGCAGCGGAGGATCAGTACGGCCATCTTGTAGCGGTCCGTGCGGACGGTGAGCCGGGTTCCAGGCGTGACACACGGGTCGTCCCACGCCTTGGATTCCACCCAGGGGCGCTCCGATATGCCGCACGCGTCCACGTCGATGACGAAGATCCGGCCGCTGCCCCGTGTCCAGAGGGCGTTGGCGTACGACCAGTCGCCGTACACGACGTCGTACCGCTCCAGCATGGCGCCCACCGCGGCCAGATTGCGCGCGACGGCCAGCCGCTCGGCCGGACCGGGCACCTCCCAGCCTCGCTGGGCGTAGAACTCCGGGTCGGCCTGCACGAGGTGGTCGATCTCGAGCGGTTGCGTCGTCGTCCCTCCGGAGATCATCCGCATCGGGACGTAGAACTCGGGCGACGCCTTGGCCACCGCGACGCCGACCGTCTTGGCACCGTCGACGATCCGGGTGACCGGCCAGCAGACGCTCCGGTCGATCAGCGCCCGGTCGGCCGCCGGCATCCGCGCAGGCAGGGCGATCAACCGCGCCAGGACGTCGGCATTCTCCGCGCGCCGGTCCGGCCGGTAGAGCTTGACCAGCCAGCCGGGGTGGTCGGCGCACTCGTAGATGACCTCGGATTCGCCGTTCTCCGCGGCGATCACCGCACCGCGCGCCGCAACCTCGTGCAATGGGGTTGTCGCTTCGAAGGGGCTGTCCGACCAGGTCCTCATGGCCCGCACCACACGACGACCACGGTGCGGTCGTCGAGCCTTCCGGCCGACTCGAAGCCCACGTCCCGGAGGAACTCGACGATGTGGGGCGGCTCCTTCCACCTGCTCGCGAGCCAGGGCGCCAGCGCGTCGCCCGGGGTCAGCGCGTCTCCGAGACCGTCGGTGGTGAGCGCCAGGACCGCGCGGGGCTCCAGGTCGACGGTGGTGCTCACCGCCACCTCTGGATGAAAGGGCAGGAACTCGGTCAGCCGGCCGGGGTCGAGCTCGTTCTTCTCGTCGCCGATCAGCCGCCGCCAGCCTTCGGGGAGCCGGAGCCATCCTCCGACGTCGGCGAGCGACATCAGCTGGGCCGTCCGCTGCCCGGACGGGGGCGGGCTCACCGGGATGACGGCCGCCAGCGCCGCCGCCCGTACGTCATCCTCGGTCACCCCCTGCCGCGCGGCCCATCCGGCCATGTTCCGGGCGGCGTCCAGGAAGATGGCCGCGGCGGACAGCGGCTCGTCACGATCCAGATCCGCCCTGATGCGTGCGACCAGGGCGGTGACCGCCACGTTGGCGCCGAGGTGCGACTGCTTGCTGTCGGACATGCCATCCGCGAGCGCCACGATCAGATGCCGTTTGGCCGTGTCTCTGCCCAGGCGGTAGGCATCCTGCCTGGGTACGGCAGGCTCCTCGCACCGGTGCCCGGGCCCCACGAGTGAGACGGCTCTGACCGTCAGGTCGCCGACGCTGACCGCGTCCGCGGCGATCCCGGCGAGGGCCGGTTCGTCCGGTAGCCGCCAGGGCAGCTGGGCCGCCAGCGGCCGCCCGGCGGGCATGGGATCCGCGGTCCTGCGGAACGGCCAGGGCATTATTCTCCCCCGCCGCGTTGCCAGGGCGCCGGGTGCCAGCCGGTGACGTTGTCCACCGAGCCCGGGACGATCTGGGAGGGCAGGACGTCTTCGTCGTCGTCAGCCTTGGCCGGCTGGATGGCGCGGGCCGGTCGCGTGCCCACCTGCTCGATGCCGAACGCGCCGATCGGCGCGGCACCGGCGATGCCCTCGATGGGTTCGATGATCAGCTTGCGGATCGTGTCCATCTCGGCCTCTTGGATCAAGTCGTTGCTCACGAGCTTGTCGAACAGATCGATCCGCGCCTGCATGCTCAGCTCCTTGCGCTTGCGGATGTCGCTGATGACATCGCCCACCCGATCGGGCGCGCGGTGGAGCAGCAGCATGATCAGGTCGTCCTCGGAGGTGATCTGCTTGCGCAGGCTCATGATGCCCTCGGCTTCGAGCTGTCCCTCGACATGGGCCTCGGCCTGGGCGGCCATCCACCCGGAGGCCCGTCGGTCGTGGCTGACCTGAACGGCGAAGCGGAACAGGCAGATTCCCTCCTGCGGGTAGTTCTGCACCTGGCCGTCGCCGAACTCGGCCATGAGCCTCTGCTCCACATCGGCATCCTGAGTGATGACGAACCCGCGGCAGATGGGCGCCACCGCCTCGCGGATCCGGGACTGCACGAGCGCGTTGCCGTCGAAGATCCGGGACGTCACGATCTTGACCGGATCGCTGACCCGCCAGCCCACGTCGATGCTCAGCCGGAACTTCGCCGCCTTCGACCGGCTGGCCACCTCCAGGTGCAGCGCGAGGTAATGGTCGGACATGTCCACCTCGAACCGCCAGCTGTAGCGGCGGCCGAACAGGCCGGGAGGCTTGGCGAGGTGGAAGACCTGGCCCCTGTCGTCGGAGTAGAGCAGCGCACGTCCCGGCTGGATGGCGGTCTTGCCCGCCGTGGCCGTAGGCAGTTCGCTGAGGATGAGCGGGGCCGGCGGCGGGGACGACGGTCCCCAGATGCCTTCGGCGGCGTCCGGGGGGAGGTTCTCCAGGCGCGGCCTGCCAGAGCGCTGCTGATGGAGGGGCGCCTCCTGAGGGAGCGGACTGTTCATGGGAGGGGCGTAATCGGAGGGGACGGACGGTGCGGGCGGGTTCTGCGGGGCGGGTCCGTTGGGAGGTATGGGCTGGTTCACGGCATCACCCTTCTCCTGTGATGAGGGAGAGAACGTCTCTCGAAGCGGCGGGCGCGTGGCGGGCTCCGGCACTCCACTTGCGGGCCTCGTGAGCGAGGATCGTGGCGCTGCGCGGCGTTTCCGCGACGGCCTCCATGAGCCGGGCGAACGATCTGCGGGCAAGGGGGTGATCGTCGACGCTCCTGGCCCACTCGGCGAGGATCTCCTTGGCGTGCGGGTTGAGATGGGGGGCGGTGATCGCGTCGCGCCACAACGCGGCGATCTCCCGATGCCGGACGGGATCCCTGGTCGCGATGTACAGCAGAGCCGGCCACGTGATGTCGTCCACCGCGCGCACCAGGTCGGCTGAGGCGAAGAGGAAGGCCAGGCGCGCGGTCGCCTTGCGTGAGCTCGTGGTGAGCCAGTGCAGCAGGAGCGCGGGCGCCTCCAGCCGCTCGCCGTCGACTTCCCACATCTCGGTCAGGCTGTGGCAGATCGCCGTGGTGACCTCCAGGTCATCTGACGAGGAGAGCTCCTCGAGCGCCTTCATGGCCGCGCCCGGTCCCGCGGCGTCGTACTCGATCCGCCAGCATCGGGCCGCGGTCGCCCGCACCTCCGGGGCTTCCTCGGCCGACCACGCGGCCACCAGATTCCGGGTGTGCGGTCCGAGGTCGGGGTCGGCCGCGGCGGCGTGGCACATCGCCCTGGCCGCGGCGTCGCGCAGATCGGGGTCGTCGCTCTCCGCCCATGGGTTGATCACCAGGGCGCGGACGTGCTCGAAGGACTTGGAGGCCAAGATCCCGGTGGCGACCGCCGTACGCACCCGGACCGACTCCAGTTCGTGCCGCGCGCAGAGGCGCAGCCATGCCAGCAGGGTGGGCCGAGCCTGGTCGTACTCGTTCCAGAAATAGAGAAGGTACTTCTGCTGGAACGCCGGATCGCGGTACCGGACGGCTTCGGTGGGCGCGCCGCCGTGCCGGGTCTGCACCGTGGAGCGGACCACATGGGCGCGCAGATGCATCAACCGGGTGCCTTTGCGAGGGGTCAGCGGAGCGTGCCGTTCCGGTTCCGCGCTCGCCAGCGGCCTGTCCGGTTCCAGGCTCTCGCACAGCAGCCCGGCCGCCGCCGAGACGGTCTCGTACGGCTCGCCGCCCAGGACCGCCACGGCCAGCGCCATGCTCTGCGTGGGCAGGTCGGGCAGCTTCTCCGCCCATCTGGTGAATTCAGCGGCGTCCAGCATCGCGAGCCGGTCGCGTACGGTGTCGTCGAGCGGTTCCCCGGCTCGAGACGCCTCGGCGGTGAACAGCGCGATCAGGGCCGCGTGCCCGGGGGAGGGGTTCCTGTCCAGTTCCTCCTTGACCAGCGCCATCATGGCCTGGTCGGCGAAGACCTGGTCGACGGCCGCGTCCTCGAGATCCCGCTCCAGATGCCGGCAGAAGACCTCCATCCGGTCGATCACCTGCCCCAGCTCCATGACCAGGGCGTCGACCTCGGAGTCGAGGATCCGGCGGTTGGGGGACAGGGTCACCACCAATCGGGCGTCGGCGCGCTCGAACGAGTCGGTGAGCTGGTTCACGTCGTCGATGGTGAGCTCCCGGGTGGCGGCTCCCGGCAGATCGGCCAGAACGTAGCCGCATCCGGCCGTGAGCACGTCGGAGGTGAGCGTGCTCAGTGCGGTGTCGGAGTGCAGCCGGAAGATCGCCGAGGAGCCGAGCAGGAGTCGTGTGGCCGCCAGGCACTTGCCGCTGCCGGGATTGGCCCGGATGAACAACACCCGGCGGATGCCGATCGCATCCCGGAGCGTGTCGAAGTCCACGGGAGCCACGAAGCGCTGCTCGGCGTCCTTGAGATCGTCTGGGCGGAGTTCCCACACCCGGGGGGCGTTCTTCGCTCCGGACACCGCGTGGTAGTTGACGATCACGTCTCGGCCGGCCGCGTGCCCTGCGCTGACGGTGGCGCCCGTGAAGCTGGAGAAGGCGTCGGCCTCGGTGCCCAGCCGCTCCCGTACGGTGCCGGGATTGGCGGCCGCGGCGGAGAATTCGCGGCCGAGGTCGTGGGGCTTGCGCTCGCTGGGCTCCGGCTGTTCACCCTCCGGAGTCTGCGGGTCCGCCTCTTTCGGTTCTTCCGTGGCCGATGGCGGTTTCTCGCTCATGGATTCGCTCCGCGGTGCTCTACGGTGATGTCACGGCCGGCGACGAAGCCGGCGGTGATGGTCGCGTGCGCGAACGGCCCCTGGGAGGGAAGCGCCGTATCCGAGGCCGGTTCCGCGGGTGGCTCCGGCACGTCGGCGGCGCCGCCCGGGACCCAGAGCCACGCTCGCCGCCTGCTTCCGGCGTCGACCTCGTGGAGATCTTGTTGCTCCAGCGAGGTGAGCTGGCCGGCGATGGTGTCCTCGACCACGGCGGACGACATGATCACGACGAGGGCGGCCGAGGTCCGGTCCAGGAGGGCTCGGGCGGCGGCGCAGTTCGCCAGGTCGCGTGCCATGACCGGCCCGGGGCCGGTGAATCCGTGTGCGGCGCATCCGGCCGACATGCCGAAATGGATCGCCAGCCGGAGGCGCAGCCGCCCGTCGGCGGTGGTGAGGCGGTTGTGCTCCCGGGTCGCGGCGTGCAACTCGTGGACGAATCGATCGCAGACGACGGTCTCGGGTGTACTGAGCGGCAGCACCACCACGAGCTCGCCGCCGGCCACGCTGAGCGGATCCCAGGAGCCCGGGTCCAGCCGGGCGCGGCCGGCCGCCAGGCTCAGTGTTCCCCTCAGCCCTTCGCTGGTCAGCTGCTGCATCCTCGCCGTGCGCGCGTCGAACCCGTGCGCCTGGAACGCGAGCACCAGCCTGCGTTCGTAGTCCTGCTCCACGGCTCACCACCGGACCAGGATGAGAACCGTGACGATCACGGTCGTCGCCAGGCCGGTCAGCAGCCATCGCGGGACCGTCACGCGCTGTCGCAGGAAGCGGGAGAGGAAGGTGAGCGGTGATCGTGGAGGGTTGCCCGCGACCGGATCGCGGTGCGTCGCCCGGATCCGGTCCAGCAGGTCGGGCACGAGCGAGGCCGCCAAGGCGGCGGCGTCCTCCGGGTCGGCGAGGCGTGCGTAGATCAGCGTGATCGCCGGGGTCCAGATCCCGTCCGGTTGCGAGATCCGGTCCGCCAGCCAGGACATGGTCCGGGGGTCTCGGAGCTTGCCGGTGAGGACCGGCTGCAGCAGGCCCGCCAGCCGCGAGGGCGCCTGATCCCGATAGTGCGCGGAGAGCTGGCGTACGTACCAGTCGTGATGGTTCAGCTGACTGATGATGCGCCTGACGTCGGGTTCCGGCACGACGACCCGGCGGCTCGCGGCGGCGCAGATCCATTCGACGGCCCGGAAGAAGTCGTCGCAGGGCTCCTGGGGAAGCGCGTTGTACAGCTTCACCAGGAGCTTGTCGTCCATGGCCGGCGGAGCCGCTGTCAGGTCGTCGTCGGGCCGGAGGTGCCGAGCCTGCGCGGAGGGGGTCGTAGGGGGCGCGTGCGCCGGCGAGGGTAGCGCGGGGGAAGCGGGGAGGAAGGCGCCGAGCTCGGCCAGGGTCGCGTTGAGCCGGTCCGCCAGGGACGGATGGCCCGCGACGATGGGGTCGAGCCTTTTGGCGAGTCCGACCCGGCCGAGCTCGTGGTATGCCGTGGCCAGGCAGTGCGCGATCATGTCGTAGTCGTCCGGAGACGAGAGGACGTACCCGGCCTCCTCCGTGAGGAAGATCTTGTTTTCGTCCCGTGGTTGCATGGGCGGGGCGCCGCCGCGTACCTCCATCGCACGGAAGACGAGGTGCGGTACCCGTCCCGGGGAGTCGTCGCTCTGGGACGGCTCGAAGGTGGAGAAGGAGGGCATCCAGCCGTTGTCGATGCCGCTGAGCAGGACACCGGCGGTGAACCGCAGCCCGCACAGGTAGCTGCCCTGGATGGGCCCTTGCAGGCTGGCCGCGGGGAGTACGGCGGCCATCGGCCGGCGCGGTTCCCTGAGCGCCCCCGCGATCAGGTAGGCCAGGCCCTCCGGGGGCTGCGAAAGGCCGTCGGCGTGTTCCAGGTACTCTCCGACCAGCTCTTCGAGCTCGCCGGCGGGAACCTTCTCGAGTCGTTGACGAGGGGCCACCTGGCCGGGCGGCGGAAGGAGCCGAAGCGCGCGAAGCCCCCGCCACTGGCATGCGAGAGCCAGGTTGACGCCCACCGCCTCGCTGGTGCCTATCAACGCGCGGGCCACCTGAGGATGGCGTCCGCCGCTTTCCCTCCGGGAGTGGTCCCCGACGAGGAGGGCGCTGGGGTCGCAGGAGCGTTCGATGATCGCTGCGATGTCGTAGTCGGGAAGAACGTGGTAGACGAGGCTCCTGTGGCTCATCGTCACGCCTTTGGGGAGTGTCGCCGCCTTGATGAGGATCTGGCAGGCGTTGAGGATGTGGCGGTCGTCGGTGGAGGACGCGATCGGGCTGAAGTCCTTGCCCGGCTGCCAGCGGAACTCGACCTGGTCAACTGGCGCAGTGTTCATCAGATTCCGATCTTCCGAGCTTCCGGGGACGTAAGCACGCCGGTCATCGCCATGAGGGAGATCAGCGGGTTGAGCACCCGGCGGGGCCACACACCCCGGACGAAGGTCTTGTCCACGACCAGGTCGGAGCCGGTCGCCGAGGCGACGTGGAAGGTGGCCTTGCGGCACTCCCGGTAGGGCCGTGTCCACGCCAGGGCGCGCCTGGCCTGAAGATAGGCGTAGACGTCGGCGCTTTCGCGCAGCGACGACTCCGCGTCGAGCACCCGATCCTCCTGCCGCAGCCACAGCGCGATCGGGTCGTCGAAGCGCAGCAGATCCGCCTTGGACAGCACGATCGCCGTACTGAGCTCGGGCAGCCGGCCCGAAGCCTGGAGGAGTTCGAGGACGGTGCCGAAGGTCCGGTCACCGAGCTCGTCCCGGCCGAGCTCCGCCGCGTTCACCACGAAGATCAGTCCGTCGGCGACGTCCAGGAAGCGGCGGGCGGACTCGATCTCCAGCAGGTCGCCGCCGGCGACGTCGAACAGGGCGACCGGCCGTGCCTGGCCCTCTCCTTCGCGAACCACGAAGATGTCGACCAGGCCGATGGTTCCCGGCCGCGTGTGCTCCACGACTCTCGAGTCGTTGAGGAAGGGACTGACCTGCTCGTCGATCAGGCTCTGATGCCCCGCCAGGCTGATGGCCTGATGGCTCAGCCCGAACCCGAGCCCGTGCTTCTCCATCTGCGCGATCATGGCGATGAGCAGGTGAGTCTTCCCCGAGTTGGTGGCGCCGACGAATCCGTAGACGGACGGCGTGCCGTGCTGGCCGTACGCCAGCGGAAGGTAGTGCGCGGAGCCGGGGTCGGCCGCATCCGGATCCGCGCAGCGGACGAAGGCCGTGCGCCGCAACACCGCCTGCTGCGTGGGGCTTGCGGCCGGCGGGATCGTGAGGGGGACGTAGGCGTCCTTGACCCGGTCGTACCGGTAGAGGTCCTGTTCCTCCCAGTTCAGCGTGGAGGCGCAGATCGGGCAGGGGACGAGCTTGCCGCCGGCGGGGTGCGGAGCCGGCTGGGGCGGTTCTGGAGGGGGCATGGGCACTCCGGTGGCCTTGCGAGAGTAGTGGGCGACCAGCCGGCTGGCGACTGCGTCGTACGTCGGGTGCGGGGAGAGGCTCCCGGCGCCCTCGCTGAACCGGATGAACAGCCCAGGATGATGCGGCGGCCTGGTCCGGTCGTCATAGGTTTCGAAGGACAGCCGCCGGCGCACCCCGTCCGGATCGTCCACGGCGAAGCCGTTCAAGATCGTGTCCAGGCCCCAGAGCAGCGGATAGGCACAGCTGGACGGGGCCAGCCGGATCGAGCCGTCGCCGGCGCCCAGGGCGTGCGACAACAGGGGCACCAGCTGCGACAGCGACTCCGGCGAGCGGGCCTCGGAGTCCAGGCTGACCCGGTACGGCTCGATGGCCCGCCGGGTGAGGAGCACGAGGTCGTCGCCGGCCCGCAGCCACTGCCAGTCACGCACCTCGAGCGCCAGCCGCGGGGTGAGCAGGGAGGGCGTTCCCAGGAGCAGCTGTGCCCTCGCGCTGTACTTACCCTGCGGCTGCTCCCGCCGGATGAACACCGCGCGGTCGTCGAAGACGCCGTAGAAGTGGCTGACCTCGGGCGAGCCGGAGGGATCGGTGCGCAGCCAGTGCTGGACCCGCCGGTGAACGCCGGCCAGTTCGTCCCGCGGGAGGGTGGATCGGGTGGGGCTGAAGGCGGCGCCCGTCGGGAGCCGCGTCCACTCGTAGGCGATCTGATGGAGACCGTTCATCGGCGCCGTCCCCATCCCCGCTTGCGCTGGGGCGTCTCCGTCTTCGCGGCCGGTTCGGCCGGCTGCGGGCCGGCGGGGACCGCGGTTTCCGGGTGTTTGCCGGCCCTCAGCCTGAGAAAGTCGGCCCGGCCACGTTCCAGGGAGGCGTCGGGCGAGAGCCCTCGGGGCACCGGGTCCGCCACGTTGATCCGGCTGAGGAGCTCGCGAACCGGAGGCCGTCCCGCCGGAGGCCCGAAGATGCCGGCGAGCAGGCGCGCCAGGTCGGGATCCGCCCCGGTCAGGTCGGCTCTGTCGGGTTCGTGGCCGGTGGTCACGTAGAAGATGAGCCGTCCCGCGGCCCAGACGTCGTCCTCGCTGCTCACCGTGCCGCCCACGGTGCCGGGCCGCTGCTCGGGCGCCCACCACGGGGGCGCGCCCGCGACGGTCCGCGGCGTTCCGGCGAGCGCGGCCTCGGTGAACCCGATGATCTGCGCGTTCACGCTGTCCCAATAGACCGTCTCGGGGGAGATCGCGCGGTGTGCGATTCCGGCGGCGCTGATCCACCGGAGGCCGGTCAGCAGACTCGCCTGGAAGATCGACTTCTCGCTGGGCAGGATCCTGCCCAGAATGCCGCCGACCGGCTTGCCGCGGCAGGGCTCCAGCAGGACGAACGGCCGCTCGCCGTCCGCCTCGTATCCGATCAGGCGGGAGACCTGCGGGGGGTAGGGCCCGGATCCGCAGAGCCTGCTCAGCCGCAGCCCCGCCAGAATCTCGTTGTCGAGCGCGCCGTATCCGATGCCCGGCTCCTCACCGGAGATGCCGACGTGGCGGACCTCGTGCCGTGTTCCATCGGCGTACGTGAGCGTGACCAGGCAGGATCGCAGCGGCGGCGCAGGCTGGGCGGGATCGTCGTGGCAGGCGGTCACCGCGCCCTCGGCCCAGGCGCCATGGCGGTCACGGAAGCGCAGCGTCTGTCCCGGTTGTGCCATCAGCGTCTGCCCTCCTGCTCGGCTTCCAGCTCATCGGTCCAGCTCTGGTAGGCGACGCCGGGCCGTACCGGGACCAGGCGGAGTGTCCCCGCGTGCCGCGCCGAGGGCACCCAGGTGATGCCGGCGGGCAGCGCCCCCTCCATGGCGGTACGGCAGTGCTGCGGCGCGAAGCGGACCACCGCGGGCGGCTCCGTGCCCACGTCGAGCAGCGACAGGTCCTGAGCCAGGCAGAGTTGCCACATGGCGGCGTGCGGATCCTGGCTCGCGGCCTCCGTCAGCTCCGTCAGGTCCTCGTCCGAGCCGGTGGCGGCCTCGATCACCCACTCGGTGGCGAACGGCGGAGGATCGTGTGTGCCGTGCTGGGCCACGTGCTCTTCCCACTCCGCGAAGAGCTCGGCGGTCTTCTGGCCGGCCTGCTCGCCGTGCTCGGCGGTGGAGCCCGCCGCCAGCGCGCGCAGCCGGGGAGCCATCGCCGCGCGCACCAGATCGGCCAGGAAGTGCTCGACCCGCCGATCCCGCCGGCTCGGCCCTGCGTGGTGCCCGTTCGGCTGGTCGACGTGATCGCGGAGGACGGCCGCGACATGCGCGAGGGCGGCGTTCATCCGGGCGACGGCGTCCGCGGTCTCGATGCGGGCTCCCGCCCGCGCCCATTCCCCGGCGGCCGCGGCGGCGACGGAGAGCATCTCGTCGATCGCCCTTTCGGCCTCGTCGAGGTGGCACGCGGCCAGCCATCGCATCGTCCTGGACCGCCAGGATTCCCGCACCGTCCATACCGCCCCGGCCAGCGCCGCGACCAGCAGGAACGGCCACACGGGCGGCGGCAGGGGGTCGGTGACGACCAGCCCGGTCACGGCGCCGGCCGCCCCAGCCGCGGCGGCGTTGAGACAGAGCGCGCCGGTGTGGCCGAGCCGCCGCGCACCGGGCCCGCGCAGCACGGTGAGGGTGACCAGCAACGTCCAGAGCAGCGCCATCACCAGGCCGCTGGCCGGTCCGAACGGGGACAGCGCCGCCATCGCCGCGGCCAGTGCGCCGACGGCGGGCAGCCAGGGTTGCGGGCCTGGCATGGGTTCGGGGTCGGACAGCCCCTTCACCAGGGCGTCCGGGCAGGCCCGGTGCAGCGCGGGGACGAGCGCCCGGCTCCCAGAGGGCATGAGCCGGTCCTGGCGCTGGTCCAGGCCCTCGATCAGCCGGGGCAGCGGTATGCCCGCGTCCAGGCCGGAGGCCAGGTAGGCGCTGATCGAATCCCGGGTCCCGGCCGCGTCGAACTCCTCCGGCGGGGGAAGGACGACGCCCGCCCTGTCGATGGCCTCCTCGGGTCCGGCGTCGAGTCGCGCGGTCCCGTGGGCCGCGATCAGGAGCTCTTCGAGCTTGTCCCGCAGCAGGCCGACGGAGTGCCCGGCGGCGGTCACCGCGGTGTCCGCGAGAACCGGGCCCGAGAACAGGGACATGGCTTCGCCCAGTTCGTTCCCCAGCGCTGCGGCCTCGTCGACGGCTGCCCTGGCCTGGCTCACCTGGTTCGCGAGCGGGCCGCCTTTGCGCAACCGGACGGGCCTGAGCGCGGGCTGTGCGGCCGAAGCGGCGGGGAAGTCGGGAGGCCGGGCGCTGCCGGACGCCAGGGTCCGCACGCAGGCGGCGCGGAGCGCCAGGAGGAAGTCGCTGCGGCCGTCGCCCATCCAGGCCAGCCTGATGCCCGGATTCGCGACCAGCCCGGGTATGCGTTCGATCAGCCTGAGGGTCTCGCGGAAGACGTCGGCCAGGGTCAGGACGTCCAGCAGGCACGTCAGCCCCGCTTCGGGCCCTTCCCGGCGATCCCGGCGGGTGGCGGGCGCCGCGGTGGCCAGCCGCCAGTTGATCCCGCACGGGTCGGGCACCCACAGCACCCCGGCCGCCTGCGTCAGGCTGCCCGGCAGCGCGATCCGCGGCGGATCGGCGTCGGCGCGGCCCACGGCGACGCAGAGCACCTCATCGGTGTAGCGCGAGGCGAGCAGCGTCTCGTAGGCGAGGCGATGCCGTCCCAAGGTGGCGACATCGTCCACCACGAGCAACGACGTGAGGTCGTGCCGGCTGTCGTCCGACAGCAACGCGGTCACCTCGCCCGTCGCCCCGTCGCCGGATCCGCGCAGATCGAGCCGGACGACCCGCCGGCTCACCGTGCCCCTCCGCTACGCCTCTTGTATGCCTCGTACAGGCCGCGCAGGTTCTCCCTGGTCGCGGAGGGCAGGTCGAACTTGTACTCCAGTGCCGCGGGCAGGGTCTCGTGCCAGAACCTGCGCAGCATGCGGGCCCGCGCCCTCCCCGCCTGGGGGATCTCACCGATGATCCGGTCCAGGCATTCCACCTGGTCGCCGGCGAGCCCGACGACCTGCTCGAACAGCTTCGACGGCGGATGCGTGCCCTCGTCGAGCTTGTACGGCGCGGCCTGCATGAGCTGTGCGCAGAACACCCGCGCGGCATCGTCGTTGTCGGCGAGCGTCCACAGCTCGTACGCCTGGAGCAGGCTGCCCCAGGACGAGGCGTCTTCCAGCGCCCTGAGGGTGAGGGTCATGCCGACCTCGCCGAGCTTGATCTCGGCCTGCGACGGCGAATCGGAGTCGCCCAGCACCCGGATGTTCCCGTTCCACATCACGCACAGCAGGTGATGCAGGATGCGCACCCGATGCTCTTCGCGGGTGGCCAGGTAGCCGAAGTCGTAGCCGGTGCGCTGCCGCCAGCGCAGGAAGTCCCCCGGGAGTGGTCGCTGCACCGCATCCGCCCAGGTCCGAAGCACGTGCCGGACCTCCTTCACATCCGTGATCCCCATGGAGGAGCGGAACAGCACCACCGAGATGGACTCCGCTGTGGTGCTGGTGAACTCGAAGGTGATGTTGGGCCCCTCGGGCAACTTCAGCGACGTGCGCAGATACCTGGCGATCACCTCGCTCTCGCCACCCGGATAGGACACCAGGACCTTCAGGGGACCGGTGCCCTGCGGGGTGAAGTTGGGCGGTACCAGCCCGGTCAGCCGGCTGCGGAAGTCGTCCAGGTCCGCCTCGCTGAACCTGGGCCGGTCCGTCCCCAGACCGGCCGCCTGGTCGAGCAGGTCACGCAGCTTGGGCAGGAGCGTGGGGCGTCCTTGGATCTCCTCCTGGATATAGGTCTTGATGTTGGTCTTGATCCGCTCGCGCAGCTCGTTGATCGCGCGTTCCGGGCTGGTTTCCACCGACTGCCGGTAGATCTGCTGCCAGCCGTCCTCATCCATCAGCCGCCGCAGCACGGTGGCGTCGTCGGCCGTGGGTTCGATCATGAGCCGCTCGCGGACCCGCGTGACGGCGTTCCGGTAGAACTGCTCGAGGCTGCCCGTGGGGAGATGGAAGACGACTCCGACCCTGGGCCGGTACAGATGGGCGGAGCGTTCCCTGAACCGGTCCGGGTCCTGCCTGGCCACATCGTGCAGCGCTTGGTTGAGCGAGCGCAGGTGGTCGTCGGCCACGGCGAGGGCGCGTTCCCATCGTTGATGATGCGAGGACCAGGGCTCCGTCCAGAGAACGCGGCTGCGCCAGCCGTACCAGATGTCTTGTTCGTTGCGGGCTTCGGTGGGCGCCTCGTCGGTCCATTTGACGCTGACCATCCCGAAGGAGCGGTTGCGCAGTTGGGGCAGCGACGGCGGGATCTCCCGGAATCCGTCCGGCGGAGGCGGGGGCTTGCGCCGGCGCTGCATCAGTCCCTGGGCGCCCTGCTGATCCACCGGATCGGACAGCGAGCCGTGCCCGGAGAGCACCCGGCGCGCGCGGAAGGGGTCGATCCGGCTGAGCAGGCCGATCACCGCGCTGCCCGGGTCGAACTGGCTGACCATGGCGGGGACGCTCTGGTCGAGCTGTGCTCGGAGCTCGCCCAGGGCGGCCCGCATCGAGCCGACGCGGTCGGCGAGTGCGGCGAGCACCTCGCGCGCCCCGACGCCCGGCTCGGGTTCGGCGAACTCCACCGGCGGCCGCGCGAAGATCGGGTGGATGTGCGAGAGGGTGAAGAACTCCTCGATCAGTGTCCGGTTGGACTCGTTGCCCCAGGTCGGCTCGCGCATCTCCTCGATGCCCGCGCGCAGCAGGCGACCGGCGACGACGTCGGCCAGTTCCTCCACGGGCGTGGTCAGGGAGGTGACCAGGGCGGTGGACACTCCCTGGTTGCCCACCCCGTTCTCGGCCATGGTCTGCCGCTGGGCGACCGAGTTGATGAAGCTGTCGGCGAAGGATTGGTGCTGCTCGCCGTCGTTGCGCGCCTGAGGGGTGAGTTCCGTCCCGATCAGTGACATGACCAGCGAGACCACCGACCGTCGCAGGTCGCCGGGCGTGGCGCCGGCCGGGCGGGAGAACAGGAACGCCGTCTGCGCGATGCCCGGCCGCATGGCGACGCGGCCCTCCATCGGATAGCGGACGGCGATCTCCTCCGGGTCGGCCCGGCCACGGTCCAGTCCGGGCAGGTGCCGGACCGCGTCGGCGGTGTTCTGGTGGTCCACGAGCTGGAACAGGTCGAGGACGGCGCGCCCGGCGTTGAGCTCGGCCGGCCGGCCGCCGCCCCGCCCGCTCTCGAAGGCGGAGGGCATGAGCACCAGCGGGTAGATCTTCGGCCTGAGGTCCGTCTCCTGGAACTGCCGGCTGATCAGGTGGAAGTAGTCGTAGAAGATTCCGGCCCCGGTGCCGCCGGCGACGGAGAACGCGATGAAGACGTCCACCGCCCGTGAGTCCGCGTCGGCGCCGTCGGCCAGCAGGTACAGGTCGGTGGCGGCCTGGTTGCCCGACATGTGGCCGATCGCGGTGTTCAGGTCGTGGATCGCGGGAGCGATCCCGTCGCGGAACGTCTCGAACAGCGCCGCGCGTCCCACGGTCGGCATCTGCCCCGCGCCCTTCTGCAGCGGCAGGATGCGCGGTTCCCCCTGACTCGGCGGCAGCCAGTTCTGCACCACATCCCCGGCGGCCAGCCGGAGGTTCACCGCCACCTGCGGATAGGAGTCCACCCGCGGGACCAGACCGCGTACGTAGTGGGCGGTGCGCTGCGCGGCCTGCACGTGCTGCTGGCCGGGAACCACGCTCTGCGGCAGCTTGTCCAGCTCGGCCTGGTTCACATCCGCGTAGACGAACTGCAGGCAGTCGGGTAGCTGGTAGCGCAGTGCGTCCTCGCGCTTGCGCTGGTAGTGGGAGCCGTCCGGGCCGCAGATCTCCTCGCGGAGCCTGCGTTCGAGTCCGGCCCCGATCGCGCACCCGGTCCCCCCGAGGCCGACGAAGAGCATGGGGTGGTAGAGCTTCATATGGTCTCTCCTAGCGATCTCAGAGCCAGGGGCTGTCGTAATCGGGTGCGGTCTTCTGCCAGGCATCCTCGGCCGCCCCCGGCGCACGATCAGGCTGTACGGGGCCGGCCGGCGCCGGGCGTCGCTTCCTGGTGTCACGGAGCTTCCTGGTGTCACGGAGTTTCCTGGTGTCGCGGAAGACGAGCCGGTGACCGGTGGGGAGCGCGTCGCTCTCGGCACCGAAGCCGAGGCGGTAGCGCTCGCCGTCAGGCGTCCGCACCTCGACCCCGGCGTCGCCGTCCCGCCGGACCGTGAAGACGTGATCCAGGTCGTCGGGCCGGGCGGGCACGAGCCGGGCGGTATGGGCGCCGGAGTCGCGCACGGTGAACCGGAACTCCCGGGAGCGGCGATGGGGCGCCTTCAGCTCGGCGCCCGCCCGCTCTCCGTCGAGCATCAGCGCGGCGTGGATGCCCGCCACGTTCATGCGGCGGATCCGGGCACTGCGGACGCGCAGCAGGACCAGCGCCAGCAGCAGGAGCAGGAGCACGGCGCCGGCGATGTAGCGGCTGTAGACGTCCCACCAGGTGGGGGGGCGTTCGACCGTGACGGTGAGCAGGCCGGCGGCGTAGATCAGGGAGGGGTCGCCGTCATCGGCCAGCCGCACGGTCAGGGACACGCCGCCCGGGGCGGTGCCGTTGCCGAAGTGGACGGCGAAGTCCGAGGTGGACTCGCCGGGCGGCACGGTGAACGGGGAGCCGGGAGCGAGACGTGCTTCGATGCCAGCCGGTCCCTGGAGCGACAGCCGGACCCGCTTCGGCACGGCGGCGCCGTTGCGCACGGTCAACCGGCCGTTCACCGCAGCGCCCTGGTGTACGGTGCCGTCGCCCTCGAACTCGATCTGGCCCTGCGTGACGATCTCCTGCCCGCTGACCTTCACGGCGATCGGCACCCGCTCGGCCCTGATCCCGGTTCCGGACACCATTCCCGTGAGACTGACGTCGCCGGGCGTCTGCGGTGCGACGAACGTGCCGGCGAAGCGGCCGTCGTGCGCCTTGTCGTCGGGGGCCTGTCCGTCGTCCCTGACCTGGATGGTCTGCGGCCGGGCCAGGCCCCCGCCGGCAGCGGTGACCGAGAAGGACAGGCCGCGCAGGGCCGCCTCGTCGGTGATCGCGCTCGTGCGGGTGACCAGCGAGAGACGGATCTTGATCTCCTGCCCGGCACGGGCAGACGGCGGCTCCGGCACGATGGCCGCCTGCACCGCGCCCTGCCAGAGAGCGGTGGCGCTGACCAGCTGCTGTTTGACCTGCTGGGGAGCCGTCAGCCGGACGGTCCAGGTTCCGTTCACCGGGTTCACGATGCGCATCGCCTCGGTCGGGGTGTTGGCGCCGCTGTGGGTGAACGACGAGTCTCCGAGCTTCCGGCCGGCCGTCACGGTGCGGCCGAGCGGGTCGACGAACTGGACCAGCACCCGGGGGTCGCTCTTGCTCACCGTGATGGTTCCGTCGGTGGCGATCACCGGGATCTCGATCTTCAGGTCACGGGACTGACGGGGTTCGATCGTCGTGGAGTCGGTGGGGCTGAGGCCGGAGCAGGTGGCCGCCGCGTACGCCTCCAGCAGGGAACGCCTGACCTCCCTCCCATCACGCACGATGCGGGCTTTGGGCTGGGACTCGGCGCGCTCGTCGCACCCGGCCCGCGAACCGCCGGTGGCGAATCTGTCCAGGTTGTCCTGGGTGACCGCAGCGCCGAAGCCCAGTGGCCAGATCTGCGCGCCGTCCCGCTTCGTCTGCTCGATCACGGTGCCGAGCTGCTGTTCCGCGGCCAGGTTCCGGCGCTGTTGCACCAACGGGTCGGCGTCCGATCCGGCGCCGTAGGCGGGGCTGCGGGGCACGTCCAGCCGTCCGTCGGTGAGCAGGAAGATCACCTTGAGCGCGCGATCCGGGGAGCCGCTGCGCAGCGTGGCCAGCGCCTGCGTCAGCGCGGCGACGTGGTCGGTGTCGTTTCCCTCGGCATCGGTACGGCGATGCAGCCCCTTCACGCAATCCGACAGATACTGCAGGTTGACGCCGCCGTCCGCCACGGTTGGCCGGCAGACCTCGTCGACCGCGTTCTGGCCGGGCCGGCCGTTGTTGCTGCCGAACCCGATCACGGTGACCCGGCTGTGCGGATTCAGCACGCTCTGCGCGATGGTGGACGTGGCCTCGATCTCCCGGGAGACGGCGGCCGCGGACAGGCTGCCGGACTCGTCGACGGCCACCACCATGTCGAGGGGGATGGTTTCGGGTCCCGCCCGGTCCGCGACGGCCGGATACGCGGGCAGTGGTGCGGACAGCGCCAGCACGAATGCTGTGACCACGCTCAGGTCCTGCGTCATTCGACGCATGACTGATCTCATATTCCTCGTCCCTTGATGAACCCCAGACCCACCAGCGCAGGGTGGGTATGTGGAATCGCCGCTCCATTTGTGGAATGAGCCGCCCCTTCGTCCTGCGGGCTTAATGTTGACCTAATTCAGCCACATTTGGGGTGAATAGTTACTTCACTGTGATCCGAATCGGATTCCGGCAACGATGGCTCATCATTAAATGTCCTGAATTGTTGGCAATTGCCATGCATTTGCGATGCTTTGTCGTGCTTCGGCATGCTTGCGCATGGCGTGACCTGGTAACCCGCAGCAATGCGGATAGCAAGGATTTAAGGTCACGGCCTTCAGGCGGCGTGGGACCGATGTCGTCTGTGTGCCTCTAGGGGCGGGCTTCCGATTGAATGCTCATTACGACATGGTTGGAGATGTCAATCGGCAAAAGTGCCGCTCTAGGCAATATGCGGCAACAATGCGGTTAGTCGTGCTAGCGGTATTTGTCCCGTTTGGGGTTAATGCTGCCGTGGGATGCGAGGAAGTCGGCGCTGACGCAGGTCAGCGCGCTCCCGATGCGGCCCGCTCGGCGTCGACGGTGAGCACGTGAGTGAAGAAGTCCTTCACCTTGCTCACCACGCCGGGACCGTAGTGGCCGACGCCCGGCACGACGTCGTAGCGGACCGGGATGCCGTGCCGTTCCAGGCTGCGCCGCAGCGCCTGCAGCCGTATGGTGCGCGGGATCCCCTCGTCGTTGACGCCGGGGATCCACGCGGGATGGCCCGCCAGCACGCTGTTCGACTGGGTCCCGGTGTCGTCGGCGCCGATCACCAGATGCATGGCGGTACGGCCGAGCGCGGCCGGATTCACCTTCCTGCCCAGCGCCGCCTCGGCCCCTGCGAAGCCGGCGGGCCACGGCAGGTCCTCGTCGAGCAGGGTCACCGCGCCGGGCGCGCCGATCGACGCCGCGCGGACCCGCTCCGGATGCAGATAGGCGAACCGGTGCGCGAACTGGCCGCCGCCCGAGTAGCCGAACAGCAGGAACCTGTTCCCGTCGACCCGATAGCAGGCGGAGATCTCCTCGACCATGGCGAGGAGGATCTCGTCGAAGCGGATTCCCCGGTGTTCGAGGTACTTGTAGCCGTCCAGCTCGCCCGGGTCGGGGATGCCCGCGGGAAACAGCGGGGCGAGCACGATGCAGTCGTTGGCCCTGCCGAAGTCCTCGAAGGAGTCCCGGTACGACTGAACGTCCCGTTCGGTGCCGTGGACGAGCACGGCGAGGGAGTAGACCATGTCCCCGTCCGGCGCGTAGTCGTCGGGGACGTACAGGCAGTAGGAGAAGCGCTGGTCGTATTGGCACGCGTACAGCGGGGTGCGGCCTATGTCGTACAGGGACAGTTCGCGCATGATCCCTCGTATCAGGAAGAGGGGTGGGACAGGTGGGAGGGCAGGACGTGGCGGGGCACGGCCGCGTGGACCGACGACCAGCCACCGTGCACGCACTGGTTCACGGTGACCTCGGCGACCGCGCCCAGTAGCTGGAATGCCTCTCCGGGCAGGAAGCCGCACTCCTCGACCAGCCTGTGCCGGAGCTCGGTCATCGCGGAGCGGAGGTTGTGCTCGACGCTCACGCCGTGGGCGCAGCCGACGGCGCCGATCCGGTGGGGCTCGTCGAGGTACGGCCCGGCCATCGCCTTGCCCAGTCCCGGCAGCAGGTCCACCGTCACGGTGACCTCGGCCGGGGCCTCCAGCGCGGTGCCGGTGATCTCGGCGTCGCCCATGAGCGCGTGCACGTCCCCGAGCGACACCAGCCCGCCCGGCACCTCCACCGGCAGGACGAGGACGCTTCCCGGCCGTAGCGCCTGGCAGTCCATGTTGCCGCCGCAGCGGGCGTGCGACAGCAGGGAGGGGAAGGCGGGACCCGCGGGCGCCACGCCGAGGGTGCCGATCATGGGCCTGACCGGCAGCGCCAGCCGGCCCCGCGAGGTCGGGAACCACACCGTGTCCCCTTCGACGGGGCAGACGCGGGTGTCGCCGGACGGCAGGTCGAGCTCGGGGTCGGCGTGGAGTACCGTCACGGCCCGGGCGCCGAGGCCGACGCGCTCGACGGTGATCGCCAGCGCGTCACCGGGTACGGCGCCGCGGACGGCCACGGGGCCGGACACCGGGTTGAACGCGCCGACCAGCTCGATGAGCTCGGCCTC
This sequence comes from Nonomuraea typhae, assembly GCF_009760925.1. GTDB lineage: Bacteria > Actinomycetota > Actinomycetes > Streptosporangiales > Streptosporangiaceae > Nonomuraea > Nonomuraea typhae. Next base: position 285,019 of record NZ_VRLV01000003.1, on the reverse strand, counting down.
GGTGCGGAAGCGCTGCTCGGGCGAGGTCAGCAGGTTGGAGAAGCAGTCGAGCGTCTCGAAGACCAGACGGGTCCCGCCGCCGACCTCGATCGCGGCGGGCTCGCCGCCGTCGAAGGCGAACCGGCGCGGGCCCGCCGGGACCCGGACGACCTTCACCGGGTCACCCACGGGCCGTCTCCCGTGCGATCTGCCCGCCGTACACGGAGGGGGCGGTCTCGTTCGGCGCGTTGAGCGCGCCGCGAGCCTGATCGAGCGCGGCCCGGTCAAGCTCGGCCACGGTCAGGCCGGTGCCGTCCTGCGCGCAGGCCAGCACGCGGCCCCACGGGTCGACGGCCAGGCTGTGGCCGTGGGTGACGAATCCGTCGGGGCTGACACCTTCCTGAGCCGGGGCCAGGACGTAGCAGAGGTTCTCGATCGCCCTGGCGCGCAGCAGCGGCTCCCAGTGGACGGCGCCGGTGACGGCGGAGAAGTTGGACGGCACGCACAGCACGTCCGCGCCCGAGCGGGCCAGCGCCCTGTACAGCTCGGGGAAGCGCAGGTCGTAGCAGATCGACAGACCGAAGACGAATCCCCGGTAGGAGACGGTGACCAGGTTCTCGCCCGGGGTGGTGTAGGCGCCCTCGTCCTCGTCCACCTCGGCGGCCCGCAGCCGGAACAGGTGCACCTTGCGGTATTCGGCCGCGATCTCGCCGCCGGGGCCGACGAAGACGGAGGCGTTGTACGGCCGGCCCGGATCGCCCGAGGCGAGCCAGAGCCCGCCGGCCAGGACGGCGATCCCGTGACCGGCCGCCTTCTCGGACAGCAGGGTCAGCGTGGGCCCGGTCCTGTCCTCGACGTGCTCGGCCGCGAGCGGGCCCCGGTAGGAGCACGCCTCGGGGAACAGGACGAGCTCCGCGCCCTGACCGGCCGCCCGGTCGAGCGTGGCCGCCATCCAGCGGAGGTTGTCGGCCCTGTCCTGCCCCGAGGACATCTGGGCCATGGCGATGCGCATGGATCTCCGTTCTTGACGTGACGTCACGGTCGGCTTCGCGGGCGGCTTCACGGATGGCTTCACGGATGGCTTCACGGGCGGCCGAGGTCCGGTGTGGCCGCCAGCAGCGCGCGGGTGTAGTCGTGGGCGGGTTCCGCCGTCACCTGCCTGGCCGGGCCTTCCTCCACGATCCTTCCCCGGTGCATGACCACGATCCGGTCGGCGACGTGGACGGCCGTGGCCAGGTCGTGGGTGATGAGCAGGATGCCCAGCTCTCTGGTACGGCGCAGCTCGCCGAACAGGCTGAGCACCCCCGCTCTGACCGAGACGTCCAGCATCGAGACGGGCTCGTCGGCGATCAGGTAGGCGGGTTCGAGGACGAGGCTGCCGGCGATGGCGACCCGCTGGCGCTGTCCGCCGGACAGTTCGAACGGCCTGCGGTCGAGGAAGGACTCGACCGGGGTGAGCCCGACCGCCGTCAGCGCCTCGCGGACCCGCTCGTCCCGTCCGGCTCTGGGGACGCCGTGGATGGCCAGCCCCTCGGCGACGATGTCCCTGACCCGCTGGCGGGGGATGAGCGACTCGTAGGGGTCCTGATAGATCATCTGGACGCGGCGGCGGAAGTCCTTGAGCCGCCCGCCCCGCAGGGTGGTGAGGTCGGTGCCGTCCACGCTGACCGATCCGGCGGCCGGCTCCTGCATGCGGACCAGGCAGCGGGCCAGCGTGCTCTTGCCCGAGCCCGACTCGCCGACCAGCGCGACGATGGACCCCTTGCCGAGGGTGAGACCGACCCCGTCGAGGGCGGGGGCAGGGGCGGCCCGCCTCCGCGACCGGCGGCCGTAGGTGACGACGACGTCTTCGGCGACGAGGCTCACGCGACCACCTCCGCCAGGTGGCACGCGCAGGACCGGGCGCCGGACAACCGCAGCAGCGGGGGCGCGCTGGTCGCGCATCGGTCCAGCGCCTCGTCGCAGCGGGGCTGGAAGGCACAGCCGGGCAGCGGCCCGTCGAGCCTGGGCGGTGCGCCGGGGATGGAGGTCAGCGGCCGCTCGCCGGCCAGGTCGGGTGTCGCCTCGACCAGCCGCCTGGTGTAGGGGTGGCGCGGGTTGTGCACGATGTCGGCGCACGGCGCGTTCTCCACGACCGAGCCCGCGTACATCACCGCGGCCCTGTCGCACAGCCGGGGGACCAGCGCCAGGTCGTGGGTGACGAGGACGACGGCCAGCCCGAGCGAGTCGCTCAGCTCCTTCAGCAGGGTGACGATCTGGTCCTGCACGATCACGTCGAGCGCGGTGGTCGGCTCGTCGGCCAGCAGGATCCTGGGCCGGCACGCCAGCGCGAGCGCGATGACCGCCCGCTGCCGCTGGCCGCCCGACAGCTCGTGCGGGTAGCGGGACACGGCGTCCGCCGGCAGGCCGACCAGGTCGAGCACCTCGCGGGCACGCAGCCTGCCCTCCTGCCGGGAGCCGCCGTGGATGCGGACCGCCTCGACGATCTGGGCGCCCACTCTGCGGACCGGGTTGAGCGCGTTCATCGCGCCCTGGAACACCATCGCGATGTCGGTCCAGCGGTGCGGGCGCATCGAGGTCTCGCCGCCGGCCAGGATGTCCGTGCCGTCGAGCAGCACCTGCCCCGAGACGGTGGCGCTCGCGGGCAGCAGGCCCATCATGGCCAGCATGGTCGTGGTCTTGCCGCAACCCGACTCGCCGACGAGGGCGATCCGCTCGCCCGGGGCGAGGTCGAGGCTGACCGCGCGCACCGCGCGCACCTGCGCGCCGCCGGTGGAGAAGGCGACCTCCAGGTCGCGGATGCTGAGCAGGCTCATCTGTTCACCACCTGGAAGTACGTCCGGGACGCGTGCGCGACCTTGAGCCGGGGATTGAGGGTGTCCTCGATCGACTGGGACACCCAGTAGCAGCACATGACGACGAGCGAGATGGCGACGCCGGGCGGCGCGAAGGCCCACCAGGCGCCCTGCGTCATCGCCGTCCGCTGGAACGCGAAGCGGATCATGGTCCCCCAGGTGACGGTGTCGGGGTCGCCGAGGCCGAGGAAGGTGAGCGCGGTCTCGGTGAAGATCGCCAGCGCGATGGTGAGCGCGGCCATGGCGCTCAGCAGCGGCGCGAGCTGCGGCACCAGGAAGCGGACGATGACGCGGGCATGGCTCGCGCCGAGCCCGAGGATGCGCCGGATGGCGGGCCGGTTCCTGAGGGAGGCGGTCTCCGCCCTGATGACGCGGGCCGTGGACGTCCACAGCAGCAGCGCGATCACCACGACGAGATGGCCGATGCTGCTGCCCCACACCGCCGCGATGACGATGCCGAGCGGCAGGGCCGGGATCACGATGGCGTAGTCGGTGATCCGCATGAGCAGCCCGTCGATCCAGCCGCCGAAATAGCCGGCCACCACGCCGACGACGCCGCCGATCAGGATGGCGACCAGAGCCGCCGCCGCGCCGACGAACAGCGTGGGGCGGGTGCCGTACAGCAGGAGGCTGAGCACGTCGTGGCCGCCGTCGTCGAGACCCAGCGGGTGGGCGGGTTCGGGCGGGCCGAAGACGGGGCCGACCTGCTCCATCGGGTCGTACGGCGCGAGCCATCCGGCCAGCAGCGCGACCGTGGTGAGCAGCAGCAGTACGGCCACGCCCGCGGTGGCCCGGGGGTTGGCGCGCAGCCGTCTCATCGCGCCACCCGCGGGTCGAGCCGGACGTAGAGCAGGTCGGCCAGCAGGTTGAGGGTGACCACGGAGACGGTGAGCACGAGGAAGACTCCCTGCAGCATCGGGTAGTCGCGCTGGACCACCGCTTCGTACATGGCCCGGCCGACGCCCGGCCAGGAGAAGACGCTCTCCACGAGGATCGAGCCGCCGATGAGGCCGCCGAGCGAGAGCGCGACGAGGGTGGTGATGGGGAGCATGGCGTTGGGCAGCACATGCCTGGCCAGGATGCGGACGGGGCCGGCGCCGAGCGCCCGCGCCGTCAGCACGTGGTCGTCGCCGAGCGTCTCCATCATCGAGGAGCGCACCACCAGCGTGTACTGGCCGAACACGATGAGCGCGATGGTCATGGCCGGCAGCGTCATGTGCTTGACCAGGTCGGCCATGAGCTCGGCGCCCGACGGGTCGATGAGGAACTCGTCGCGCATCCCCTGCGCGGGCAGGTAGCCGCCGAGCAGCAGGATCAGCAGCAGCCCGAGGAAGTGCGTCGGGACCGAGTAGAAGGCGATCGCGACGTTGGTGCTCAGCCTGTCCACCCATCCGCCCCGGTACCAGGCCGCCAGCGCGCCGCTGACCAGGCCGATCAGCAGGGCCAGCAGCAGCCCGGCGGTGACCAGGGGCAGCGTGTTGGCGAACGCCTCGGCCAGCCGGTCGCCGACCGGTTCCTGCGTGGCGAAGGACACGCCGAGGTCACCGTGCGCCAGACGGCCGAGATAGATCCAGTACTGGTCCCAGAGCGGCAGGTCGAGGCCGAACTGCCGGCGGAGCGCGGCGGTCAGCTCCGGAGAGCCGCCGGGGACGCGCGACATGTTCGCCACGGCGTCGCCCGGCAGCACGCGGAACAACAGGAAGTTCAGCGTCACCACCGCGTAGACGGTCACCAGGGTCGCCAGCAGGCGTCTGATCAGATGGCTGGTACGCGACACGGGCGATCCTCAGGACCCGGAGCTCGACGACAGCAGGCCGAAGCGGGACTGCGAGTCGAGGATGCCGAGCGCGGAGGTGGCGAACCCGCTCCAGCTCTTGGTGTGGGCCTCGACGACGTCGTCGTAGTGCGTGATGATGTATGGCCGGGCGTCCTTGACCATCTTCTGCATCTCCCAGACGAGCTTCTTGCGTGCTCCGGCGTCGACCGTGCTCGCCTGCCGCTCGTACATCTCGTCGTATTTCTTGTCGCAGTAGGCGGAGTCGTTCCAGCTGCCCCACTGGCCGCAGGTCATGGCGTTGAGAAGGAAGTCGGGGTCGCGCTGGGCGATCCAGCCCCACTGCGCGACGGTGTACTGGTCGTACTTCTTGTCCGTGCCCGCCATCTGGTCGAAGGCGGTGGCGTTGTCGGCCGGCCGGGGCTTGAGCTGGACGCCGATCTTCTTGAAGTCCTCGGTGACGATCTGCAGGGCGCGTTCTCCCTCGCCGCCCTCGACGTCGGGGATGATCACCTCGTACGACATGGGCTTGCCGCCGGCGGCCCGGACGCCGTCCGGGCCCGGCCGGTAGCCCGCCTCGTCGAGCAGCGCGGCGGCGCGGGTGAGGTCGAAGGCGTCGGGCTTGACCGACGGGTCGTACCAGTCGCCGCTCACCGGCGGGACGACGGAGCTGCCCGGTGTGCCGAAGCCGAGGTAGGCGACCTCGATGATGCGTTTCCTGTCGACCGCGGCCTCGAACGCCGCACGCACCTTCGGCTCGCGCAACTCGGGGTGGGCCTTCTGGTGAGGGGACTGGTTGATGATCAGGTCGTGCATGCGGAAGCCGGGCTGCCGCGTGACGGTGAACCCGGCCTGCTCGACGGGTTTGGCCGCGGTGATGGGCAGCGGCGCCGCGTAGTCGATCCTGCCGGTCTTGAGCGCGTTCACCATGGCGTCGGGGCTGCTGAAGAACTGCAGGCCGAAGCCGGACAGCTTGGGCTTGCCGCCGTACCAGTGGGGGTTGGGCTCCATGAGCGCGATCTGGTCCTTGGAGTATTTGGCCAGCCGGAACGGTCCACCGGCGACCAGTGGCGCGGCGTTCGGAGTCTGCTTGAGCCGCATCCCGTCGCCGGTGGCGTGCTGCTGCCACACGTGGGCGGGGAGCACGGGGATCTTCACCAGGCGGCCGAGCACGTTGGCGGTCGGCTTCTCGTAGGTGACGGCGACCTGGGTGGGGCTGAGGGCGGAGGCGCTCTTGACGTTCTTCACCGACGCGGCTTCCGAGGCGGTCGCGCCCTCGCGGTATTTCACGATCGTGTTGATGGTGAAGGCCACGTCGGCGGCGGTGAGGGGTTTGCCGTCCGACCACTTCGCGCCAGGACGCAGGTCGAACGTCCAGGTGAGCCCGTCGGACGAGGTGGTCCACTTCGTCGCCAGGTCGCCTTCGAAGGCGCCGGAAGCGATGTACTGGACGAGGAACGGGTAGTTGTAGCGGAAGATCATCGCGCACGTCGTTCCCGTGGACGCGAACGGATTGATGGAGTTACAGGTGAAAGTGGTGCCGATCCGCAGCACGCCGCCGCCCGTCCCCGCGGCGGGGGAGGCCGTGCCCTGGCCGCCGGAGCACCCCGCGGCCAGCAGACCAACCAGGGACAACGCGGCGATCCGAGTCTGAGGTTTCACCGTCTTGCCTTCTTTCTCCGTGCCCGCACGAGGCTCGGGCCGCACGCCTGGGTCAAGGGCGTGGGCCGGGCCGCGCCCCGGCGGAGGCCGTGCCGGCCTGGGGGATCACCGGTGCTCGTCGCGGAATGAGCGGCCAGTATATCGGTCAACCTTTTTCCGGCAAGACCCCTGGTATCGGCCCTCCGTCATGCGGGATTGCCGGGATTCGAGCAGCGGCGGGATCGCGGCCGGAGGCGATAGCCGATATATTTGGGCGGTGCCCCTGCCGCTAGTGAAGTCAGCCAGGCGCTACACGAGCGCTCAGCAGTTCGCCTACGAGGAGCTGCGCAGCTGGATACTCAACGCAGTCCTGCAACCCCACGAGATCGTGCGCGACGTCGAGATAGCGCAGTTCCTCGGCGTGAGCCGCACACCCGTGCGTGAGGCGCTCATCAGGCTCGGTCAAGAAGGGCTCATCGAGGCCAGCGCCAGCCGGATGACCCGGGTCGCCGGCCTGCCGCTCGACCGGGCGCCCCACCTGTTCCAGGCCGGCGCCCCGCTCGACGCGCTGGCCGCCGAGCTGGCCACGCCGCTGATGACCGAAGCCGACCTGAACCTCATGCAGGGCCTGCTGGAGTCGATGGCCCGCACCACCGCGCCCGACCGGCTCAGCGCCCTCGACGAGGAGTTCCACCGGGTCTACTACCGCAGAGCCGGCAACCCGGTGCTGGTCGAGTTGCTCGAATCGCTCGACGAGCAGTTGCGCCGCATCGAGCGGCACATCTGGGGTTACGTCCCCGTTCACGAGGAGGCGTACGAGGAGCACCGCGTCCTGCTCGCCGCCCTGCGTGCGGGCGACGCAGGCGCCGCGGCCGAAGCGGCCCGCGCCAACTGGCTGCGTTCCCTGCGCCGCGGCGAGGAACTGCTGAAGCCGGCGCCCCAGGAGGCGTGACGCCCCGCGGGCTGCGTGACCGGCTTCGGACAAGCGTATTGACATGGGCGAAATAGACATCTGAATAGAGGTAGACAACGTTGTCATGGCCCCTCGAGGAGGCCCATGACCATTCGTGGCCCCCCACCACACAGACGTGAACCCGCCAGCCCACACCCCCAAGGCTCCGCGATCCGCGAACCACAGCCTCTCGCTGCGCTCACGTCACAAAGGGGACATTCATGTCCAAGATCCCGCTGTTATGCATCCTGACGGCCCTGACGACCTTCCTCCTCCCCCTGCCGTACGGCACCGCCGCGGCGCTCGCCCCCCTCGCCCAGCACGTCAACCCGTTCATCGGCACCGACGACAGCAACTCCCCGAACCCGGTCCCCGGCGGAGCCGGCGGCAGCACCGTCCCCGGACCGGTCGCCCCCTTCGGCATGGTGCAGTTCAGCCCCGACACGCCGACGGCGGAGCCGTCCGGCTACCGCTTCAGCGACACCCAGATCCAGGAGTTCAGCCTGACCCACTTCAACGGCGCGGGCTGCGACAACAACGAGGACATCGGGATCCTGCCGATCACCGGCGATCTAGGCGCCTCCCCGGGCACCGCATGGACCGGCTACCAGGCCACGCAGAACAAGAGCCAGGAGGTCGCCCAGGCCGGGTACTACAAGGCCGTGCTCAGCACGTACGGCAACACCCAGGCCGAGCTGTCGGCGACCCCGCGAACCGGCATCATGCGGCTGACCTACCCGGCGACCACCACGGCGAAGGTGCTGATCAACGCCAGCCGCAGCGCCACCGGCAACCGCAGCGGCTCGATCGGCATCAGCGGCAGTACGGTCACCGGCACCTTCACCGGCGGCGGATTCTGCGGCTCGTCCAAGACGTACCAGATCTTCTACCGGATGGAGTTCGACCGAGCCCCGACCGGCGTGGGCACCTGGCTGGGCGGCACGATCTCCACCGGCTCGACCAGTGCGAGCGGCGTGAACTCCGGCGGCTGGCTGAACTTCGACACCACGGGCAACCCCGTCGTCCAGGTGAAGATCGGGATCTCGTTCGTCAGCCAGCCGGGCGCCGAGGCGAACCTCGCCGCCGAGCAGAACGGCTTCGACTTCGCCGCGGTGCGCACCGCCGCCGACAGCGCCTGGAACACGATGCTCAACCGGATCGTGGTCGGCGGCGGCTCACCGGCCGACCTGCAGAAGTTCTACACCGCGCTCTACCATGTCCTGATAAATCCGAATATCGCAAGCGACGTCAACGGGCAGTACCGCGGCTTCGACAACGTGATCCACACCGCCGGCCACACGGTGTACCAGAACTACTCGGGCTGGGACATCTACCGCTCGTGGGCGGCGCTCATCGCGTTCATCGCCCCGGCCGAGGCCGGTGACATGGCCAAGTCGATGGTGCTGAACGGCCGGCAGGGCGGCCTGCTGCCCAAGTGGTCGCATAATCACAACGAGCACTTCGTCATGACCGGCGACCCCGGGCCGATCATCATCACCAGCATGCACGCCTTCGGCGCCCGCGACTTCGACGCCGGCGCGGCGCTGACGCTGATGAACGCCAGCTCCAACGGCGGCACCGCCCAGGGCACCCCGATCCGCGGCCGGCAGGCGGGGTACGTGCAGCGGCAGTTCATCCACGAGGACCCGTCGGACTCCCTGGAGTACTCCGCCTCGGACTTCGCGGTGGCCAGGTTCGCGCAGAGCCAGGGCAACACCTCGATGTACACCACCTACATGGCCCGGGCGCAGTGGTGGCGCAACGTGTTCAACACCGAGTCGGGCTACATCCATGACCGCAACGCCGACGGAAGCTGGCCGTGGCCGCTCTCGCCCGGCAATCCGGCCGGTTACACCGAGGGCAACGCCTCGCAGTACACCTGGATGGTCACCCACAACCTCAAGAGCCTGATCGACATGATGGGCGGAAGGGAGACGGCCATCCAGCGGCTCGACCACCATTTCACCCAGCTCAACGGCGGGCTGTCGCAGCCCTACTTCTACATCGGCAACGAGCCGGAGCACGGAGTCCCGTGGGCCTACCACTTCGCGGCCTGGCCGCGGGGGACGTCGGCCGTGGTGCGCCGGGTCATGAACGAATCCTTCACCACGGGCGCCGGCGGCCTGCCCGGCAACGACGACCTCGGCGCCACCTCGGCGTGGTACGTCTGGGCCGCCCTGGGCATGTATCCGCCCACACCGGGCGCGGACACGCTCGCGCTGCACGGCCCGCTGTTCCCCTCCGTCCTCATCGACCGGCCCAGCGGCGACATCCAGATCAACGGCACGGGCGCGGGCCCGTCGGCCCAGTACGTCCAGTCCCTGTCCGTCAACGGCACGCCGGCCCAGCGGCCGTGGCTGCGTTACGCCGACCTCGCCGGCGGGGCGACCCTGTCGTACACCATGGGCGGCTCACCGTCCTCCTGGGGCACCGACCCCGCCGACGTGCCGCCGTCGTTCGGCGACGGCTTCACCCCGCCGCCCGCCGCGCCGCGGCTCGGCCCCAACCTCGCGCTGAACAAGCCCGCCACGGGAAGTACGGCGTGCGCCGCCGCGGAGAGCCCCGCCAAGGCCGTGGACGGCTCGCTGGCCGGCAACAGCAAGTGGTGCTCGGCGGCGGCCGGGACCAAGGTCCTCACCGTGGACCTCGGCTCCAACCAGAGTGTCAACGCCTTCGTGGTCAAGCACGCCGGGCTCGCCGGCGAGACGACCGGCTGGAACACCGGCGCCTTCACCATCCAGACGAGCACCGACAACGTCACCTTCACCACGGCGGCCACCGTCTCGGGGAGCCGCTCCAGCCGTACCTATCACCCGGTGGCGGCCAGGACCGCCCGCTGGGTGCGGCTCAACGTCACCACGCCCGCCAACGACGGCAACGGCGCGAGCCGCATCTACGAGTTCGAGGCGTACAACGCTCCGCAGAGCCCGAACCTGGCGCTCAACAAACCGGCCACCGGCTCGGCCGCGTGCAACGCCGGCGAGGGCCCCGCCAAGGCGGTCAACGGCAGCGTGTCCGGCGGCAACGGCGACAAGTTCTGCTCGCCGACCGTGCCCGGCAACCTGCAGGTGGACCTGGGCGTCTCGAGCACCCTGACGCGCTTCGTGGTCCAGCACGCCGGGGCGGGCGGCGAGAGCGCGACCTGGAACACCGCCGCGTTCACCCTTCAGGTCAGCCAGGACGCCGCCACCTGGACCACCGTCGTCACGGTCTCCGGCAACACGGCCGGCACCACCACACACACGATCACGCCCACGGCGGCCCGATACGTCCGGCTGAACGTGACCACCCCGACCAGCACGTCCGACACCGCGACCAGGATCTACGAGCTGGAGGTCTACGCCTGACGATCTGACCGGGTGGGTACGGCGTGCGGCCCGCCGTGCCCACCCATCGACTCCGTCAGGAACCGCTGACGTACGCGGTGACGAAGGTGATCGCCACCGCCACGATGAGCGTGTTGAACAGGAACGCCAGCACGCCGTGGACCAGCACCTGGCGGCGGATGCGGCGACCGGTGACCGTGACGTCCGTGGTGCCGAACGTGGTGCCCACGGAGAAGGCGAAGTAGGCGAAGTCCGCGGCCGCCGGCTCCTCGTCGCCGGGAAAGTCCAGCCCGCCGTACTTGGCATGCAGCGCCAGGTAGTGCGTGACGAAGCCGACCTGCAGGACCAGCCATGAGGTGAGGACGGCGACCACGCTCAGTGCGATGACCAGCGTGCCCGTGCCGGACTGATCGGCCTGCGGCATGGCCGCGATCGTCACGCCGAAAGCCAGGAACGCGGCGCCTTGGGAGAGCTGGGCGGGCCTGAACGTGAGAAACCTAAAAATCCCGGGCAGCTTCGACGCCATCGCCAGTGCGTGGAGCTCCGGGAGCGTCCGGTTCCGGTACGCCAGCCAGGTGAGGATGAGGTACGTCGTGGCGTAGACGTCCCAGACGGCCATGACCAGGACCAGGAAGTCGCCGGGGATGAAGTACACGGCCAAGGCCAGGGGGAGCGCCAAGAGCTGGCGGGAGGTTTCACGCATCCACCACAACACGCGGCAGACGCTACCAATATTTGCGATCTCGATCTCCGGAAACCCCGAGATCAGGTGGCCGGCTCACAAAGTGAGCGTGGTCTTCTCCAGGATGCCGGCCAGGCGCGTGTAGTCGACGTCCTGCCCTTCCTCGATGTCGACGGCCTTGCGTTCCCCTTTGCCCAGTCCCCGGATGAAGCCCTTGACCACGGGAATGTCCGTGGCGTTGAACATCATGAAGGACACCTTGTCCCGGGAGACCGCAATGACGGCCGCGAAATGGCCGTTCTTGAGGAAGTGCGGCTTGCCGTACTGCAACCGTTCTTCGACCGTGGGAACGGTCTCGTGGACCATCGCGCGCAGCTTCTCGCAGACGCCGATCTGCCACGGCGCGGTGTTGTCGATGTATCGGGTGACGTCGTCGTTCATGCTGTTCTCCAATAGTCGCTTCCGCACGTGCTGTGTCAGTCGACGAGGGCTCCGCAGGAGATGTTCACCTGCGTGGAGGTGATGCTCCTGGCGTGCTCCGACGCCAGGAACGCGGCGACCCGGCCGACGTCGTCCAGGGTCGCGGCTCGCTTGAGAAGCGTCGCATCCACCATCTTCTGCTTGTGCGGCGCCGTCTCGGGAATGTCGGGCAGGGAGTCGGGGATCCCGCCGGTGCGCATCGAGACCACGCGGACGGAGTGCGGGCCGAGCTCGCAGGCCCACTGGCGGCGCATGGCCTCGACCAGGTCGCAGCCGACCTGTACGGTGCCCAGGCCGGGCGCGGAGTTGGCCGGGTTCGAGCCGCCGAAGTGCAAGATGACTCCCGAGCCCTGCTTGACCATGTGCCGTGCGGCGGCCTGGGCGGTCAGCAGGAACGAGCGCGCGACCTTGTCCATCGCGTGGCCGAACTCCGCGACGGGCATGTCGAGCAGCGGCACGAACAGCGCGTTCTGGGAGATGGCGTTGACCGAGACGTCGATGCTGCCGGTCTGTGCCGCGATGGAGTCGACCCAGCCGTTGACGGCGCCTTCGTCCAGGGCGTCCACGATCGCCGTCTCGGCCAGGCCGCCCCGGCGGCGGATGTCGGCGGCGACGGTGTCGAGCGTGCCGGGCGTACGGCCGGCGAGGAAGACCCGCGCTCCCTCGGCGGCGAAGCCCCGCGCCATGGCGCCGCCGATGGATCCGCCGCCTCCGTAGATCACCGCGGTCTTGTTCTCCAGAAGCATGTCCGTCTCCGTTCGTCGTTTCGATGGCTCGAATCTAGGGACGGTACGGCGCGGCGGGCATCGGTCCCATGACTGCTCCGGCGGATGCGCTGATCGGGACGTGCGGCGACGGGAACGGGGCACTGCCGGCCGGTCCGGGGCGGGTACCGGTCATGGTGCCGCGTAAGTAGGCCGACTGATACGGCTCACAGCTCGAGCTTGGCGAGCTCCATCCTGCGGGTCACGCCGATCTTCGGATAAGCCCGGTAGAGGTGATGCCCCACGGTGCGCGGGCTGAGATACAGGCGCGCCGCGATCTCCCTGTTGCTGTACCCGGCTGCGGCCAGCCGCACGACCTGGAGTTCCTGCGGGGTCAGCCGCTGGAGCGGATCGCCGGCCTGGGCGCGGGCGACGGGCCTGTCGCCGAGGACCGTCAGTTCGGTGCGGGCACGCTCGGCCCAGCGTGCCGCGCCGAGCTTGGCGAAGGTGTCCTCTGCTTGCGCCAGCGCGGCGCGGGCCTCCGCGCGGCGGCGCCGGCGGCGCAGCCATCCGCCGTAGGCGAGCTGGGTCCGGGCGAGTTCGTACGGCCGGCCGGGGACGAGCCGCAGCGCGGCGCGGTAGTGCCGTTCGGCCTCGTCGTCGTCGGTGAGCAGGGCCCGGCAGCGCAGCTCCAGAGCCTTGCCGACGTCGTTGTGCCCGGCCCACGCCGTCAAGGCCGGCAGGTGCCGCCGGGCCAGGTCGGCGCGCCCGCTGCGGATGGCGGCCTCGACGTGATCCGGTACGGCCCTGATGAGCAGATCGTGCCGGGCCGGGCCCCCGCATGCTTCCTCGAACGCGTCGAGCGCCTGCTCGGGACGTCCCTCAGCGAGATCGAGCAGTCCCACGCCCCACGCGGCCAGGGCCGCGTTGGTGGGGTGCAGGGCAGCGTGTTCACGCACCTCCCCGGCCAGCACGCGGCACTCGGCGGCGTCGCCGATGACCGCGGCCAGCCAGGCCCCGATGGCCTTCAGCACGGTCACCTGCATGTCCATGCCGATGTCGGAGGCCAGCGAGATGCCTTGAGCGAGGTCGGCCTGAGCGCCGCGGAAGTCGCCTCGCAGCAATCGGCCGATGGCCAGCGGCTCGAGCACGTACGGCAGCCAGCCGAGCGACCCGTCCGCTCTGACGTCGGCCGCGAGCGACTCCAGCACGTCCGTCGCCGCCACGTCGTCGGCGGTCAGCAGCCCCATGAACCCGGCGATCACCCGCGCGACGAAGTCCTGGACGGTCCCGGTCCGGACAGCCTCGACCAGCGCGCGCATGGGCACGACCGCCGCGCCGACATCGCCGTCGGCGTGCCTGCCGTACCCGATCAGCGCCGCCACCACGGGCGTCAGCGCCGCGTCCGGGGGCAGCCGGACGGTCGTCAGCTGGGCGACGGCCGCTTTGACGAGATCGTGGGCGCAGGCGTCACGGGCCGCCCACACGGCCTCGGTCAGCATGGACACCGCCCGCTCCGGATGGCTGCCGATGATCAGCGTGGCGCCCTCCAACGCCAGGGCCGCGTCCGCGGCCGGTGAGGTGCTTTCGTAGGCCACCTGCGCACGCACGTAGGTGGCCTCGGCGACGACAGCGGCCCTGGCGGTCAGCGCTGCGGCCTCGGTCGCCAGCCGGGTCGCCCATGCCGGGCGGCCGGCGTCGTAGGCCGAGCGGGCCGCGCGGACCATGCGCTGCGCCTTGTCCTCCTGGCCGGTGCTGAGCCGCGCGGCCCGTTCGTACGCCACGGCGACCGCCACCGCGCCGCCGCGATCCCGGGCCCGCTCGGCAGCGCGTTCCAGGTCCCCGGCGACGTCATCGTCGGGGCCGGCCGCCGCGGCGGCCCGGTGCCACGTGCGGCGGTCGGAGTCGGCCGCGAGCGACAGCGCACCGGCCAGGGCCTCGTGTACGGCGATGCGTTGATGATGAGGGGCGCTCTGGTAGACGGCCGAGCGGATCAGCGGATGCCGGAACCTGATCTCGTCGGCTGACGTGACGACGAGCCGGGCCTCCTCGGCCGGGCCGAGATCGACGGATGTCACCCCGAGGGCGACGCCTGCCCGCAGGACCACGTCGAGTTCGCAGGTGCCGTCGGCCGCGGCCAGCAGTAGGAGCAGGCGGGTGGCCGCGGGCAACTCCTCGAGCTGGGCGCGGAAGGCGTCCTGCACCCGTCCGGCGATCCTCAGCGGACCGACCGGCGTCACCAGGCCGTCCCTCGACACGCGGGAGAGCTCCATCAGGGCCAGCGGGTTGCCGCCCGCCTCGTCCAGGAGCCTGTCGCGCACCGGAACGGTCAGCTCGGGCGCGCATCCCGCCAGCAGTTCCACGGCGGCGTCACGATCCAGCCCGTCCAGCCGCATGACCTCGATCCCGGGCGTGAGGAACGGCTGCGCGGTGTCCCGTACCGCGAACACCATCACGATCGGATCCTCGTGAAGCCTGCGTGCCGCGAACAACAACGCGTCAGAGGACGCCCGATCCAGCCACTGGGCATCGTCGATCAGGCACAACATCGGGCGCCGCGCGGCAAGGTCCGACAGCAGCGTCAGCGTCGCGGCGCCGACCAGGAACGGGTCACGCACCGCAACCTCGCCCAGACCGAACACCGACCGCATGGCGGCCGCCTGCTGGCCCGGCAAGACGTCCAGCCGGTCCACGAACGGATGCAGGAGCAGGTGCAGCCCGCTGAAGGGCAACTCGGCCTCGGTCTCGATGCCGACCCCTCGTAACACCCCCATCCCGTCCGCGGCCGACGCCAGATCGTCGAGCAGGGCCGACTTGCCGATCCCCGCCTCACCCCGCACGACCAGGGCCCCGCTCTGCCCTTCGCGGGCCTCCGAAAGCAGCACCTCCAAGCGGCCGCGCTCATGGCGGCGCCCTATCAGCATGACGGCACAGTAGCGCCTGCGCCGAAATCGGCTCGCGCCGCGGGAGGAACGGATGGCAGGGTGCAGACGTGGCACCTCTGTACCAAATCCGCGCGGACTACGACGCTGACACGATCGTGGTCTACCAGGCGTACACACCCGCGATCGCCGAGGCGGCGTTGCGCGCGGGCCGTTTCGTCGCGCCGTTCGCCTTCCACCGGATGACGTGGATCAAGCCCTCGTTCCTGTGGCTGATGCACCGCAGCAACTGGGCCCGCAAACCCGGCCAAGAGCGTGTTCTCGCCGTGCGGATGACCCGGCAGGGCTGGGAGGAGGCGCTGTCCCAAGCCGTGCTGACGACCGCGGACGCCGCGGCCGTGGCCCGGGCGCCCGTCCATGTCCAGTGGGATCCGGAACGCTCCTCCCGCGGGGCGGCGCTGAACCACTACAGCATCCAGGTGGGCATCGGCCGCCACGTGATCCGCACGTTCACCGATGACTGGATCGTCGGCCTCACCGACCTCACCCCCCAGGTCCGCAAGGCGGCGGCACTGACGCAGGCCGGGCACGCCGCCAAAGCCCGGCCGTTGCTGCCCGCTGAGCGTGTGTACCCCCTGCCGCGAAAGCTGGAAGATCTCCTTTTCCGAGGCCGATGACGGCCGGCAAGCGAATAGGCTCTCCAAGGCATGAAGGTGCTGATCTCTGTCGACATGGAGGGCATCTCGGGGATCGTGCATTCCACCGAGACGAATCCGGGGCACTACGACTACGAACGCGGCCGGGAATCGCTGACCGCCGAGGCGAACGCCGCGGTCGCCGGCGTCCTGGACGCCGAACCCGCTGCCGTGGTGTGGGTCGCGGACGCGCACGGGACATTCCGCAACATCCTGCCCGAGAAGCTTGACCGGCGGGCCCACCTGGTCCGTGGCAGGCCGCGCCCGCTGGGCATGCTCGGCGGTCTCGACGAGCACACCGAAGCCGTTGTGCTCGTCGGCTACCACGCCCGTGCCGGTGGCGGCCCCGCCGTACTCGCGCACACCATGAACGACGACGTCCTCGACGTGCGCGTGGCCGGGCGTTCCCTGGGCGAGATCGGGCTCAACGCCGCCATGGCCGGCCACCTGGGCGTTCCGGTGGTGCTGCTCAGCGGAGACGACGCCGCCTGCGCCGAACTGCGTGATCTGGTTCCCTCGGCCGTCACCGTCGCGGTCAAGCAAGCCCTGGGGCAGGCGGCCGCCGTCGCCCCGCACCCCGGAGAAGCCCGGGAGCGGCTGCGCCGGGCGGCCGCGGACGCCATCGCGCGGCGTGCGCTGATTCCGCCTCTGACCATGGCCGGGCCGCTGGAGGTCGAGGTCGATCTCCGCAGCCCGGCCACCGTCGATCTGGCCGCCCTCGTGCCGGGTGTCTCCCGAGCCGAAGGCGGCCGGACCGTCGCCTTCACCAGCGAAGACTTCGCCGAAACCTACCGGCTGGTCCTGCTGCTCGCCCAGCTCGCCACCATCAAACCCGGCTAGGCCGGGCCGGCGCTCACGCGGTGACGTTCAGGGTGAGGACGGTGATGCGGTCGGCGGAGGTGCCGTTGGCCCGTACCGCGATGTAGTAGGTGCCCGGCGCCGTGCCGGAGCCGGTCCTCACGGTCAGCGTGGAGGCGGCGCCGGAGGTGATCATGGCCGGGGCGAAGTCCGCCGTCGTGCCCGCGGGCAGGCCCGTGGCGTACAGGCTGATGTCCTGTGCGGGGCCGACCGTGGTCACGGTCGAGACGGTGGCGCTCACCTGGCCGCCGGCCCGGACGGTCGCCGAGGCCGGGGTGAGCGTGACCGTGAAGGCGTTCGGGCAGCCCTGGGGCTCACCGGTCACGGCGGGGACGCGTACGGCGTTCCAGGCGGCCCTCACGGTCTTCACCTCCACGCAGGAGCCGGGAAACAGCTGGCGGGCCGCCTCCAGTGAAGCCTTGCGGGCCCGTCGATGATCCCAGATCTGGGTCTTGCGCAGCAGCGTGCCCATGAAGATCTGGCCGGCCTTGCGGATGCCGAGCCCGGTGATGATCGAGTTGTCGCAGGTCGGGCTCGGCGGCCGGCCGTTGGCCGGGTTGCTGCCCTCGGCCAGCAGGTAGAACCAGTGGTTCTGCACGCCCGCGCCGATCTGGGGCTCCATGGGCGGCACCATGCTGGAGAAGCAGTCCGGGTGGCCGCTCAGCGTGGAGGGCTTGTGCATGTAGCGGATCGGGCCGGTGCCGGCGATGTTGACCTCCTCGCCGACCGTGTAGTCGGGCGGGTCGAGGGTGACGGGCTGGTTGGCGTAGTGCTCGGTCAGCGCGCCGAAGATGTCGCCGGAGGATTCGTTCAGGATCGACTTCTCGTTGGTGCCCACATCCTGGCCGGGGGTGTTGGTGAAGACGGCGTGGCCGTACTCGTGCGCCACCACGTCCATCGACGTGGTCTGACGGAGGTTGTCGGCGGTGTGGCCGAAGTTGGTGTAGGTCCCGGTCCAGTAGGCGTTGACGTCGCTCAGGCCGACGCGGGCGGGGAAACCACGCCCGAAGCCGTCGAAGCCATCACGATCCAGCCAGACGTCGAGCATCTCCCACTGTTGGTGGACCGCGTACAACGTGTCCACGCAGGCGGTCTCGAGGTTGGTCCCGCTGCCGTTGCCCCAGGAGTCGTCGGATCCGGAGTACGGCACGCCGTTCTGCCCGCCGCAGCCGGTGCCCGGGCGCGTCAGGTCGGTCATGGAGTAGACGCCGCCGGTGAAGCGCGTGGGGATGGTGACGGGGTCGCCGTTGTAGAAACTGTTGCCCACCCCCGCCATGACCTCGTCGGACTTCTGCGCGATCGCGCCGGTCCCGGCGTCGACGAAGACGTGCAGCCTGCTCGGCCGGCCCCGGTCGGCGCCGGTGACCACGACCTCGTACACCAGGCGGCCGCGTCCTTCGGCCATGACGCTCAGCTTGGGGGCGGCGACCGACGCGACCTCGCTCAGCTCGGCCCTGGCCAGCCGCGCGGCCTCCTCTGGGCTGAGCCTGGGGGTGGTGTTCACCTCCAGGGCGGCCTCCTGGGAGACGGAGGTGCTCAGCACGCTGCCGGCGGCGTCGGTGACCACGACGAAGTCGCCGCCGAAGACCGGCAGGCCCGCGTAGGTGCGGGTGTAGGGGGTGTAGCGCAGGCCGCCCTGACCGGTGATCACCCGCCGGCGGGTGTAGGCGTCCTTGGGCGAGCTGTGCAGGACGGCGGGCCTGGAGGTCACCAGGCGGTCGGTGGCAGCGGTGATGCGATCCGGCGGCTTCGGCGGATCGGCGGAAGCGGGCGGAACCGAGACGGCCACGAGCACACCGACGGTGCCCGTGACCATCGCTAACGCGACACGGCGTCTCACGGGAGCGCTCCTTCGAGCTGGGCGGCAGCGGGGGAGTGCCGGGCTGCCGGCTACGAATGGGGGGAGGAGCCTCTTGCATTCGATCCGATGAGCCACACCCGGTCAATGTCCGAGTCAGGTCACGAGGGCCGCACGCGGGCGGATGCGTGCCGGCGGCTGATCACGTCATCGAGCTCTGAAATTCTGCGGCCGCCTGCGGACACGTATCAATCGAAGCCCCGAAAACCTGGGAAAGGCCGATGAGGACGACGCGTGAATGAAACGGACAGCCGGCTCCGGTTTGAGACCGTGTACCGGCAGACATATGAACAGATCCTCGGGTACGCCATGCGGCGGTGTTCCTCTCCCGAGGACGCGGCCGACGTCGTGGCCGAGACCTACGTGATCGCGTGGCGGCGGATAGCGGAGCTTCCGCACGGCGAGGCGGGCAGACTCTGGCTGTACGGCGTGGCCCGGCGGGTCCTGGCCAACCACCGTCGTGGGGAGCGGCGCAGAGCCACCCGGCACGCCGAACTCACGGCCGAGGCTGAAGTCCTCTATGCCGTGCCCGCTCCTCAGACCGGGCCCGACGACGTGGCCGAGGCCATGCGCATGCTCTCCGACGACGATCGCGAGCTGCTGGCCCTGGCCGTCTGGGAGGAACTCGACCCCGGCGAGATCGCCGCGGTGCTGGGCTGTTCGCGCAACGCCGCCCGCATCCGCCTCTATCGGGCCCGCAAGCGCTTCGCCAAGGCGCTGGAGGAGACCCGCCCATTGCTCGCCCACCTGGAAACGCGGCCGCTCATCGAGAAGGAGTCACAGTGAACCACGATCAGCTCTTCAAGAACCGGGCCAGGGTACTGGATGCGGACCTGGCCGGCCGGGCGTCCGCCGCGGGCGCGGACGCGCTCCTGGCGGAGATCGTCCGGCTGGAGCAGGAGCCGGCCCGGCGCCGCCGCCTCTGGCCGTCACCTCGCCGCGCCGTACTCGGGCTGGCCACCGCGGCCGTGCTCACGGGAGCCTTCGTCATCGTGCCGTCCCTCTTCGGAGAGTCCGGCCAGGTGTACGCCAGCCAGGCCGTGACGATCGACCGCGACGGTGACCTCTACGCCTTCTACATCACCGACGGCGACCCCGATCCCGGCGAGCTGGAGAAGGCATTCCGGAAGGTCGGCCTGAACGAGGTCACGGTCGAGCTGATCCCCGTTTCGCCGCGGGAGCTGGGGCGCGTCATCGGGTTCGACAAGACCGATCCCGACGCACGCATGTCGTCAACCCTGTCCGACTGCGGCGTCCGGGTCGAAGGGTGCCTTTCGGCCTTCCGCGTCACCGCCGGCATCAAGGGGCCGGCGACGTTCCGCCTGGGCCGCCCGGCGAAGCCCGGCGAGAAGTACGGCTTCCCCGCCGACGCGAGCGCGTCGGGTGAGGCGCTGGCCGGAGTGCAGCTGCAGGGGCGTCCGGTAGCCGAGGCGGCGCGGGTCGTGCGCGAGCGCAACCTGAAGGTGGTGTACGAACTCGATTGGCCACTCCGGGACGGCGGCGTCGGCTCCCGCTCCGAGACGGACGTGCCCGCTTCCCGCATCGATCCGGCGTGGAAGGTGGCGACGGCCGAGACCTACAACGACGGCGTGATCATCCTGCACGTCGAGCCGGGCGCGGGTGCGACGCCACCGCCCGGATTCTGATCGGCACCCCCCGATGCCGGGCGTGCGACCAGAGCGCCTGGGGCCGCCCGGCATCCTCGCAGCCGGAGACCTGGCCGGACCGCAAGAGCCTGCCCACGCTCGGGCGGATCGCCAAAGACCAGATGGGCCTCAAGGGCGTGTCCGCGAAGGAGATCGACGCCGGGCTCGCCCTCGACGCGACGACGAACCAGTACTGATCCGGCGTCAGGGGCACATGGGCACGCCGGAGCCTAGGAGCCCCAGGGCCATGTCCGTGCTGATCGGAATCCTCCCGGCCTCGATGACCAGGTACCACCGGCCGTCGGCGAGCAGGACGCAGCTCCCGACCAACGCCCCCGGATCACTGCGGCAGACCGGTCACGTGATGCGCTTCGCCTTGTCCGCCGTCGTGCGGAACCTCGTGCCGTCCCACCTGTAGGTCTGGCTGACGATCAGATCCGGGCAGCATCGGGGCGCCTTGTCGCTGAGCGCCCTGCCCTGCAGGTGAACGGCCCCGCCCCTGATCGCGACCTTCAGGGAGGTGAAGTAACGGTTCTTGCCGAGCTTTCCGAGCAAGCGCGGCGCCGAGGGCTTGGCGGATCCGTCGTAGACGAAGGCGATCATCGGATTGCTCGCCGTGGGGCTCGGGCACGACGATACGACGACGGTTTCCCGCTTTCCGTCCCGCGTAAGGTCGCCGACGCCCGCGACGCGGGCGCGCACGACGTTCCAGGCGGCACGTGGCTCCGGTTTGGGACAGTTCAGCGCCGGCTTCACCACGGACGCCCAGTCGACCTTGGCGGCGGTGGCAGCGCCGGCCGTGCCCCCGCCGAGGACGATCGTCAGGCAGGCGGCGAGGGAGCCGGCGCCGGTCCAGACTCTCCGATGACTCATGCGGTCGGTAAGTGAGGTCATGGTCAGTCAGACGCGGGAAACCTCGAAGATGTTGCGGACCGCCGCCATCATCCGTTGAGGACGTCCACCACCCAGGTGACGCCGAACCGGTCGGTCAGCATGCCGTACAGGGGCGCCCACGGAGCCGGTCCCAACGGCCGCACGATGGTCGCACCGTCGGCGAGCTTCTCCCACCACCCGGTGATCTCCTGCGCCGCGTCCCCGCGCAGCGAGACGAAGAAGGCGTTCTGTCCCTTGTCGTACGGCAGGCGCACGGGCACGTCGTAGGCCATGACGTGGAAGCCGTTGCCGGCGGCCACCTGGCCCCACATGATCTGGCCGGCCTCGGCCGGGTCTTGCGCGGCGCCCGCGTCCTGGTAGGTGACCATGGCCGCCTCCCCGTCGAACACGGACCGGTAGAACGTCAGCGCCGCCCGGGCGTCGCCGCGGAAGTTCAGGTGGATCACGGACTTCACGGACATGAGCCGCTCCTTGTCACTCGGTTACGTGACCCCCACTGTCGCAGCGGTAGCGGTCAGGATGTGTCCGCTACTTGCGGCACGATGGAAACCGTGCAGAAAACCTCAGCCCGGCTGCTCGCCTTGCTCTCGCTGCTCCAGGCGCGCCGGGACTGGCCCGGGGCGCTGCTGGCCGAGCGGCTGGAGGTGAGCCCGCGCACCGTGCGGCGCGATGTCGAGCGCCTGCGCGAGCTCGGCTACCCGATCGTGGCCGCCAAGGGCCCCGACGGCGGTTACCGCCTCGAGGCCGGCAGCAGGCTGCCGCCTCTGCTGTTCGACGACGAGCAGGCCGTCGCCCTGGTCGTCGCCCTGCAGACCGTCGCCGTCACCGGGGCGGGCGTCGGCGAGGCGGCGGCCCGGGCGCTGACGACCGTCCGGCAGGTCATGCCCGCCCGGTTGCGGCACCGCATCGACTCCTTCCAGGTCACGGCCGTCGAGCCGGCCGCGGCCGCGCCGGTGGACGGTGCGACGCTCAGCACGCTCAGCGCCGCCATCCACGCCCGTGAGGAGGTGCGCTTCGACTACCCGGGTGGGCGGCCTCGCCGGGCGCACCCCCACCACCTGCTCACCTGGGGCGGCCGCTGGTACCTGCTCGCCTGGGACCCGGACCGCGGCGACTGGCGCACCTTCCGCGCCGACCGGATCACGCCGCGCGTGCCCAACGGCCCCCGTTTCACGCCGCGCGACCTGCCGGGAGGGGACGTCGCCACCTTCGTGACCAGCAGGTTCCGGGGTTCGGAGAGCGGCTGGCCCTGTCGCGGGGAGGTGATTCTCAACCTGCCCGCGGCCGAGGTGTCCCGTTACACGCCCGACGGCTTCGCCGAGGAACTCGGCCCCGGCTGGTGCCGGCTCATCCTCGGCTCCTGGTCGTGGCCCGCTCTGGCCGCCGCCGTCGGCAGGTTCGACGCCGACTTCGAGATCATCGGCCCGCCCGAGCTGAAGGAGGCCGCCGCACACCTGGCCCGGCGCTACGCCCGCGCCGCGGGGAGCCCCCCGAGCGCATTGGGGTGAGGCTTTCTCGTACAGCCGGCCGTACCGGAAACTCCCAGGTCAGCCCGATGACCGGGTTTCGGGCACGCCACCTGGCCGACGGGTTGACGGCCGGTCAGGCGGATCTTAACCTCCAGACGCCACAGACCCTCCGGAGGGAGCATCGTGAACATTGCCATCCATGCGGCGGCAGCGGTGATGACGGCCATGAGCCTCGCCCCGGCCCCCGCCAGGACCCACGCCTACGGCTATCACAACGGCACGGTGATGATCGACGTCACGCTGGAGCGCGCCTATCACAGCCTGGTCGACCCCTTACGCCCCGGTATCTCGTGCGCGATCAACTACCCCACGCCCCTCAAGATGCCGATGGACGTCCCGATCGGCGTCGGAAGACCCTGGGGCCGCTACAACACCATCACCGCCTGCGGCGACCTGATGTACGGCGTGCAGCGCATGTGGGACATGCTGCACGACTGGCTGGGCCGCGACGGCATCGACGGCGCGGGCGGCGGCGTCCCGGCCCGGGTCGCGGGGGACCCGCCCGCCCCGGCTCCGGCCCCCGTCGTCGCCTTCGTCTTCCGCCGCGACGCCGGCAACTTCCCGACCGGACTGGACCTGGTGGGCCACGAGTACGGCCACGTCGTCTACCGCACCACCCCGGGCGGCGCCGGCGAGGACAGCGAGAACCTCGGCATCGGCGAGGGCTCGGCCGACATCTTCGGCACCCTCACCGAGGGGTACGCGAACAACGCGGTCGACCGGCCCGACTACGTGATCGGCGAAAGCCTCGAACTGCCCGGCGGCCTCCCGCTGCGCCACACCTTCGACCCCGGCCTCGACGGCCACCCTCCCTGCTACGGCGCCCAGATCCCCGGCGCTGAGGCCCACGCCGCCTCCGGCCCCCTGCGCCACTGGTTCTACCTCTTGGCCGAAGGCAACCAGCCCGGCGGCGGCAAGCCGCCGAGCCCGATCTGCGCGGGCGGTCCCGCGTCGGTGAGCGGTGTCGGCCTCGTCAAGGCCGGTCGCGTCTTCATGGAGTCGCTCCTGCGCAAGACGCCCACCTGGCGCTACGCCGACGTCCGCGCCGCCTCCGTCGCCTCGGCCCTCGACCTGTACGGCCCGGCCGACCCGGCCTGCGTCACCGTCAAGGCCGCGTGGGACGCGGTCAGCGTGCCTGCGGAGCCCACCGAACCGGCCTGCTAGACCGTCCGCGTCCAGGACGGCCGCCTCGTGCGTTCCCGCCCCTGGGCGGGGTCGTCGAGCTCCCAGTCCAGATAGCGCTTGCCCGGGTACACGGGGCAGGCGTCGCCGCAGCCCATCGTGAGGACGACGTC
This sequence comes from Nonomuraea typhae, assembly GCF_009760925.1. Lineage (GTDB taxonomy): Bacteria > Actinomycetota > Actinomycetes > Streptosporangiales > Streptosporangiaceae > Nonomuraea > Nonomuraea typhae. Next base: position 260,969 of record NZ_VRLV01000003.1, on the reverse strand, counting down.
GGCGGCGCGCACGATCTCCTCGGTCCACGGCTTGGGGAACTCGCGAGAGATGTCGATGCCGCGCTCGGCCATGGACGCCACGGCCGCGGGGTTGATCTCGGCGGCGAACTCCGAGCCGCCCGACCAGCCGACCGCGTGCTCGCCGGCTGGCGCGGCGAAGAAGCCCAGTGCCATCTGCGAACGGCCGGCGTTGTGCACGCACAGGAACAGCACGATCGGCCGGCCGTCGCCGTGGCCTTCGACGCGGGCCAGGGCGTGCAGGCGCTGGCGGGCGAAGCGCTCGGCCGGCAGCGGCAGGAAGTTCGCCACCGCGGCGCTGGTGGCGAACTGGTCGTAGCTGGTGCGCAGGAACCGCTCGATCGTCTCGGTGCCGAAGGCGCCGGTGAACTCGTCACCCAACCGGCGCGCGGCGGTGGTCAGGGCGAGCTGCTGGTCGATGGTCAGGTCGTGGCGCTTGTAGGTGTCCGGCATCTCGGGGCTCCGCAGTCACATAGATGAACCTCGATACGGCCGATGTCGTGCGCCTGGCAGCCCGGGTGCACGTAGACGCTGTGCTCGACCGCCCCCGCGTACACCTGCCTGGCGGAGACCGAGGAGGCGGCGACCCAGCCGACGACAGCGCTCCGGCGGCGCTGCCGATCCGCTGCTCGGCCGCCGCCTGCCGCATCGGATCGCCGGTGCCGTCGGCGACCACGTCGCTGACCCCGAACCGGCCGCTGGGCCGCGGCACCCGGAAGGCTTCGGCCGGCACCGCCGCCTTGTCGCCGGACAGGTTGATCACGCAGGTGGAGATGACCACGTCGACCGAGCGGGGAGGCCGGGGGATGGCCTCGATCGTGCCGTGCAGGAACTCCACGTTCGCCACGCCCGCCTGCTCCGCGTTGCGGCGGGCGCCGGGCAGGCCGGCCAGGTCGTCGCAGCCGGTGACACCGATGCCGCCGTCGGCGAATGTCCGCGGCCCGCAGTCGAGAGCGGGCTCGCACTCCTCCTGGCCATCGCTCTCGACGATTGAGTTGATCGAAAACCATCGCTTTTCGTGATGCCATCGGACCCCTAGCGTGGCAGTGACCATCCAGGGATCACGGCAGGTAAACAACGATGAAGGGAGAATCATGAGCACGTTCGTGCTGATTCACGGCGGAGGAGACGTCGGATGGTCCTGGCACCTGGTGGAGGCCGAGCTGCGCGCGCGGGGGCACGACGTGCTGGCTCCCGACCTTCCGGGCGACGACGAGTCGCAGACCCTGACGGACTACGCCGACGCCGTGATCGAGGCCGTCGGTGACAGGAAGGACCTGGTCGTCGTGGGCCACTCCTTCGGGGCGTTCACCGCGCCGCTGGTCGCCGACCGGGTGCCCGCCGACGTTCTGGTCCTGCTGGCGGGCATGGTCCCGTCGCCGGGCGAGTCGCCGGACGAGTGGTGGACCGGCACCGGCTGCCACAGCGCGGTGCGGGAGCAGGCCGAGCGCGACGGCGGGCTGACCGGCAACTCGGATCCGTACGTGTGCTTCTACCACGACGTGCCGCGCGAGCTGGCGGAGGAGGCCATGGGCAAGGAGCGCGCGCACCCGTCCAGGGCCGCGTCGGCCGCTCCGTGGCCGCTGGCCGCGTGGCCGGACGTGCCGACGAGGTTCGTGCTCTGCACCGAGGACCGCGTTTTCCCGCCCGACTTCCTGCGCGGGCTGGTCCGCGACCGCCTGGGCATCGTCCCCGACGAGATCGCGGGCAGCCACTGCGTCACGCTCAGCCGCCCCAAGCAGGTGGCGGACCTCCTGGCGGGCTACGCGGCCGCCGCGAGCCGTCACACCTGAACGCTGAAGATCACGACGGCGCGCAGGGCCAGCACCCCGCACAACACCACCAGCGGCGACAGCAGCGAGTGCCGGAGCGCGACGGCGCCGGACGGCGAGAGCCGCTCGGTGGCCAGGCCGTAGAGTCCCGGGATCAGCCCGGACAGCACGACGACCCACAGCAGGATCCAGGGCGGGCCGAAGACCTGGGCCGAGGTGCCGGCCGCGACCAGGGTCAGCGTGAAGACCGTGATCAGCACGAGCTCCAGCAACGCGTACAACCGCTCGGAGACCGAGAGCATCCCGGAGCTGGGCCGGGCCTCGGGGCGGAAGCGCGTCAGGAGCATCAGCAGCGCGGCCGAGCCGGACAGCCCCGAGGCGAGGAACAACCCGCCCAGCGCCCAGGTGTCGCTCCACACCGGCTGGTTGGACACCGACAGCAGCACGCCCGTGTAACCGGCGATGAACAGGCCGAAGAACGCCCCGGCGACGTTGAAGACCCGGTTGTCGAGCCGCACCACGACCGGGAGCCGGATCTTGCCGTCGCGGACCAGCGCGGCCAGGAACGAGACCGTGGTGAACGCCCCGTACACGACCAGCGCCCAGGCGCCGATCGACATCGGGGACCACGCCTTGAAGTTCGGGCCCTGCGCGCCCGGCGTCGTGTTCCAGAGCATGTGCCAGAAGCGCCACGGCTGCCCGAGGTCGAGCGCGAGCAGGATCGGCGCGACGAGGACGGGAGGGAAGGCGACGTAGAAGCCGATCCGCGCCATCGGCTCGTCGGCGCGCGAGCCGCGCAGGCGGATCAGCGTGGCGATGAGGTAGGAGCCGCCGGACAGCCCGGCCAGGACGAAGTAGAACAGGATGTACCAGAGCCAGTCGGGCGGGCCCGCGAAGTGCTGGACGTCATCCATCGTCCCTCGCCACCTTCTCCTTGCGCCGGCCCAGCGCGATCAGGCCGGCCAGGACGCCCGCCACGGCGGTGATCGCGGCGCCCAGGTAGCCGCCGGCGTTGTTGCGGCTCGGCAGGACCGCGTTCTTCTCGTCGGGCAGCCGGTAGGCGGAGGGCTGGTCCATGAGCAGGAAGAACGCGTTCAGCCCGCCGTACACCTTCTCGTCGTGGCCGTAGAGGTTGGCCTCGGTGACGCCCTGGGCGTGCAGGGTCTCCAGCCGTCTGGCGGCCGTCTGCCGCAGCTCGGAGACGGGGCCGAACTGGATCGACTCGGTCGGGCACGCCTTGGCGCAGGCCGGTGTCAGGTCGTTCTGCAGGCGGTCGTAGCAGAGCGTGCACTTCTGCACGACGCCGCTGACCGGGTCGGCGCCGATCACGTCGTACGGGCAGGCGGCTATGCAGTAGCGGCAGCCGTTGCAGACGTCCGGCTGGATGAAGACGCTGTCGAACTCGGTGCGGATGATCGCCCCGGTCGGGCAGACCTCCATGCAGCTGGCCTGCCGGCAGTGCTTGCAGACGTCCGACATCATCAGCCAGACCTTGCCCTGGCCCTGGGTGGCCGCCGCGTCCGGCACGTTGTCGTGGAACTGCACGTGCCGCCACGTCTCGGCGTCGAGCCGCCCGGTGTTGTCGAATCCGTCCAGGAACGACGGCGCGTCGCCGTCCAGCTGGTTCCAGGTACGGCAGGCCACCTCGCAGGCTTTGCAGCCGATGCAGACGCTGGTGTCGGTGAAGAAGCCGTAGGCCCGGCCCGGTGTGATGTGCGGCATCTCAGAACCCCATCAGGTTGGGCGTGATCTTCGTCAGTCCCCGCTCGGCCGCGTACAGGCCGAGAGGCAGCGCGGCCAGCTCGTCGACCTCGGGTACGGCGCGCGGGTCGCGGCCCAGATCGATGTCGATCAGGTACCGCCGGCAGTTCTCGCAGCCTTCCACACGGACGTGCGGGAAGAGGGTCGTCTCGTCCGGGGCGTGGCGGCCGACGCGGGGGCCCCGGCGGGCCTCGCCGTACACGACGCGCCGGGGATCCTCGCAGGAGGGACAGCCGCCGGCGGAGAAGCCCCAGCCGGCCGAGCAATCGGCGCACTGCAGCATGCGCCGGCCGCTGACCAGGGGATCCTCGCTCGCCGTACGGAAGCTGAGCTGAGGGAGGCCGCCGCAGCCCGGGCAGCGGGCGGAGGCGCCCTCCAGGACGGTCCCCGGCGGCCCGCGGCGCGCGGCCCTGGCGAGGTAGTCGCGGACGGCCGGGGGAGGGTCGGTCGCGAGGACGGCTCGCGCCAGAGGGGCGGGGCCGTGGGCCACCGTCGCACGGACCACGCCGGGCAGGCCGCCGCCCGCCTCCCACACCTCGGCCAGGGCGAGGTAGAGCGTGAGGACCTCCGCCGCGTGGGGATGGCGTTCCCGCAGCTCCTCGGCCCGCGCGCGGTGCCTGCCGTACATCAGATCTTCTCGATGTTCACGAGGAATGCCTTGTACTCGGGGGTGCGTGAGCTGGCGTCGCCGACGAACGGGGTGAGGGCGTTGGCCAGCCAGTGCTGGCCGGTGTTGATGCCGACGAAGCCCCAGTGAATCGGGATGCCGATCTGGTAGACCTTCCTGCCGTCGATGTCGAGGGCGCCGAGCCGCCCGGTCACGACCGCCCTGACCTCGAGCTTGCCGCGCTTGGAGGAGACCCTGACCCGGTCGCCGGTCACGATGCCCTTCTCCCTGGCCAGGCCCGCGGGCACCTCGACGAACGCCTCCGGCTGCAGCCTGACCAGGTGCTCGACGTTCTGGGTGACGTAGTGCTCGTGCTCGGTCAGCCGGTAGGAGGTGGCGACGTAGGGGTAGTCCGCCACGGTGCCGAAGCGGTTCTCCCTGCCGGCCGCCTTGTCGTAGAGGAAGGCGACGGGAGTCGTGGACTGGCCGGGGTGCAGCGGGTTGGCCACCGGCGATTCGATCGGCTCGTAGTGCTCGGGGAAGGGGCCGTCGGCCACGCTGTTGCTGAACAGCCTGCCCACCCCCTCGCCGGTCATGATGAACGGCAGCGGCGCGTCCTCGCCCGGCGCCGCGTCCTTCGGGTAGTCGGGCACGTCGCCCGTCCAGGCGCCGTTCTCCCACGCGATCCCCGGTCTCGACGGGTCCCACGGGCGTCCCGCCTCGTCGGCGGAGGCCCGGTTGTACAGCACGCGCCGGTTGAGCGGCCAGCTCCACGCCCAGCCGGGGTAGAAGCCCATGCCGGTCGGGTCGTTGCGCCCGGGGTCCTGGACGCCGTCGCGCCGCTTGGCGAGGTTGCCGGTCTCGGGATAGTGGCCGGTGTAGATCCAGTCGCCGGCGCTGGTGCTGCCGTCGTCCTTGAGGTCGGCGAACGTGGCCAGCCGCTTCCCCGTCGTGAGGTCCCGCCCGTTGATCTCCTGCGCGATCTCGTCCAGCTCCGGTTTGCGGGGATTCTTGTACGGCAGGCGCAGCTGAAGAATCGGATCCCGATACGTCCCGCCCTGGGTCTCGTAGAGGTCGCGCACTCGCAGGAACAGCTCCGACAGGATCCAGTGGTCATGGCGTGCCTCGCCCTCCGGCGGGATGACCTGGTCCTTCCACTGCACCCAGCGGCCGCTGTTGGTGAACGAGCCGTCCTTCTCGATCCAGTGGGTGGCGGGCAGCATGAACACCTCCGTCCGGATCGCCGCCGGATCCATGCCCGGCGCCCGCCAGAACTCCGAGCTGGTGGTGGTGAACGGGTCCATCACCAGCAGCCACTTGAGGTTCGACAGCGCCTTGAGCACCTGGTTGGAATCGGGGCCGATGCTGGTCGCCGTCATCCCGGACAGCATGACGCCCTGCATCTTCCCGCGCAGCGCCTGGTCGAAGATGGAGATCCAGGAGGCGTTGGCGGCCGGCTTGGGCAGGTGGTGGAAGGCGAACTGGTTGTCCTTCGTGGCGGCCTCGCCGTACCAGGACTTGAGCAGGCTGACCAGGAACCTGCCGTAGTTCTCCCCGAAGTAGTTGACCGACCTCGGATGGCTCTTCTTGGAGGCGCTCGCGGCCAGATAGGCGGCGAGGTCCTTCTGGCCCGGAGCCGGGATGCGCAGGTAGCCGGGCAGGATGTCCCATGAGATCGCGTGGTCGGTGTTGCCCTGGATGTTGGCGTGCCCGCGCTCGGCGTTCATGCCGCCGCCGGGGCGGCCCATGTTGCCCAGCAGCAGCTGGAGGATCGCGCCCGAGCGGATGAGCTGCACGCCGGTGGTGTGGTGGGTGAGGCCGACCGCGTAGACGATCGTCATCACCTTGTCGGGCCTGCCGGTCTCGCCCACGAGCTTCGCCACCTGCAGGAACTGCTCGCGCGGGATGCCGGTGACGCGGGCGACCAGGTCGGGGGTGTAGCGGCGGTAGTGCTCGCGCAGCAGGTTCAGGACCGAGCGGGGGTGGCCGGGGTCGATCCTGGCCTGCCCCTCGCCGTCGCTCTCGTAGGCCCAGGACGCGGTGTCGTACAGGCCGGTCTCGGCGTTGAAGCCGCTGAACAGCCCGTCCTGGAAGGCATAGCCCTCCTTGACCACGAAGCCCGCGTTGGTGGCCCACTTCACGTAGTCCTCGTGGTACAGCCGGTTCTCCAGCACATAGTTGATCAGGCCGCCGAAGTAGGCGACGTCCGTGCCGGTGCGGATCCGCAGATAGGTGTCGGCCACCGCCGAGGTCCTGGTGAAGCGCGGATCGGCATGAATGATCTTCGCGCCCCTGTCGAGCTTGGCGCGCATCAGCCATTTGAAGCCCACCGGGTGGGCCTCGGCCGGATTCGCGCCGTTGACCAGGATCAGGTCGGCGTGCCTGATGTCGCGCCAGTGGTTGGTCATGGCCCCTCGGCCGAACGTGGCGGCCAAACTGACCACCGTGGGGCCGTGTCAAACCCGGGCCTGTTGCTCCAGGTGCACCAGGCCGAGGCCGCGCATCAGCTTCGTGGCGAGATAGCCCTCCTCCGAGCTGAACGCGGCTCCGCCCGCGAAGGCGATGCCCTCGCAGCGGTTGACCACGTTGCCGTCGGCGTCCCGGGTGACGAAGGTGGCATCGCGCGCGGCCTTGATGTTCCTGGCCATCTTGTCCAGCGCGAACTCCCAGGACACCCGCTTCCACTCCGTCGCGCCGGGGGCGCGGTAGAGCGGGTGCGGCACCCGCCTGCGCGAGACGGCCAGCTCCAGCGCGGTCGCGCCCTTGGGGCACAGGGTGCCCTCGTTCACCGGGCTGTCGGGGTCGCCTTCGATCTGCAGGAGCTCGACGTGGCCGTCCGCCGCCTTTCTCGTGTACGCGAGGAGCGCGCAGCCCACCGCGCAGTAGGGGCACACGGAGTGGGAGATGGTGGCTCCCTCGATGCGCAGGCGCTGCTTCACTTCGATGGCCCCGGTGAGGTCGAAGCCCAGGACCGTGCCGCCGAGCGCACCCGCGGCGCCGATTCCCAGGAACTCCCGCCTGTTCACCTCCACGACCGAACTCCCCTCAGCCGCATGCTTGAAATTTCACCGTACGGCCGGTCAGGGAAGCGGTCAACGCGCCTAGCCCTGTGCGAGCTGGAGATCCTCGCGGCCGCCCGGATCGTCCGGGTTGCGCAGGAGGTCGAGCAGCCGGGGATCGGCGGGCACGAGCACCCCGTAGTCTCCGCGCTCGCCGCGTTCCCGGAGAAGCTCACGCCATGCCGTACGGCCCAGCGGCACCTCGGCCGGAACCCAGCGTCTCCCGTCCCCGTCCGCGTAGGCGCCCTCGCCCAGCCGCAGGACCGGGCCGTCGCCGCTGATCAGGGCCAGGCGGCCGCGGCTCACCCGGTCCAGGGTCGCCAGCGCCTGCGCCCGGCCGTCCGGCACCGCCGCGACGAGCCGCGCCCGGTAGGTGAGCGCGGCGAGCGCGGCTGCCAGGACGAGCGGGTCGAGCTCCGGCGCCGGCCCGTGGTCCAGCCAGAGCGCGTCCACTCCGGCGGCCTCGAACGCCGCCCCCTCGGCCAGCCACTCCCCGGGCTCGCCCGGCGGCGCCAGCACCACGCCCACCTGCACGTCCCTCATCGCGCCGCCCCTTCCTTCGCCAGCTCGGTGACCGTGCGCAGCCGGTCGTCCACCCGGCGGGTGAGGCCGGCCCGATCCAGGTGCTCCAGCAGCGGGATCACGACGCGACGGCTGGTGTCCAGCGCGATGCGCGCCTCACCCGCCGTGAACGGCTGCGCGAGCCCGGCCAGGGTCCTGGCCGCGCCGAGGTCCGCGCCGGGCAGCAGCACCACCCCGTCCGCGAGCCGCAGGAGCAGTCCCGCCCGGGCCGCGAGCGCCACCGCCCGCGCCGAAAGCCCCAGCTCGGCCAGCCGCGTGGTGTCCGGCGCATGGTACGGCGCGGCCGCCAGCTCCCGGCTCAGCGCCTCGACGGCCTTGACGATCGGCTCCGGCAGCCCGGTCCCGCCGATGCGCCCGTCGGACACGGCCAACGGCGGCCGCGCCCTGACCAGCGCCTCGACCAGCTCCCTGGCGGGCAGGCCCAGGGCGACGCGCGCGGCGTCGACCGGGATGCCGGGCTGGTCGGCCACCATCGCGGCGAGCTGCCCGGCCAGCGCGGACCACCGCAGGGGATCGACCGCCCAGTCACCGGCGCCCGGAGCCTCGAGCGTGCTCACCTCACACCCCATCGCCGCCAGCTCGGATCGGCGGGCCACGCCCCGCCAGCCCAGCACGGTGGCCGCGCCGGGCGCCGAGGACGCCACCGGGGCGAGCTCGGCCGCCCGCCGCCGCGCCGCGCCCCTGGCCCGCAGGACCGGCGGCCGGACGTCCAGGACGAGCACGCCGGTGATCGGCCGTCCCCCGCAGCGCAGCAGCGCCCGGTCGCCGATCCGGAGCGGCAGCGGACGCGACAGCGTCATCCTGACCAGGCGCGTCGCGGGGGCGGGCGCGCCGGGAGGGGGCGTGTCCAAGGGGCGCAGCCGTACCGGAACCGCGGCCGAGCCGATGTGCAGGACGGCCTCGCGCGGCGGGCGGGGGTCGGCCAGCCGCACGTCGATCACGTCGGTGGCCAGCCACGCGCCGGGGCTGAGCAACGTCGTCCCGCGCGCCACCCGATCACGCTCGACACCGCGCAGGTTGACCGCGACCCGTGCGGTGGCCGTCACCTCGCCGACCGGCTCGCCCAGGGACTGCAACGCCTTCACCCGGACCGGCTCGCCGTCCGCCAGCAGCGTGTCGCCGGTACGCAGCGTGCCCGCGGCCAGCGTCCCGGTGACCACCGTGCCCGCGCCCTTGACGGTGAACGCCCGATCGATCCAGAGCCGCACCGGCGCGGCGGGGTCGGGCGCGGGGAGGCCGGCGAGCAGCACGTCGAGCGAGCGCCGGAGCTCGTCCAGCCCTTCCCCGGTCTCGCCGCTGACGGTGACCACCGGCCACGGCACCCGCTCGCGGGCCTCGTCGAGGGCCAGCGCGGGATCCATCAGATCGGTGCGGGTGACCACCAGCAGCCCCCGGTCCACGCCGAGCGCCTCGATCGCCTCCCAGTGCTCCTGCGACTGCGCCTGCCATCCCTGGTCGGCGGCGAGCACGAACACGACGGCGGGCACCGGGCCCAGCCCGGCCAGCATGTTGGTGACGAAACGCTCGTGCCCCGGCACGTCCACGAAGGCCACCCGCCTGCCGGAGGGCAGGACGGTCCAGGCGAACCCCAGGTCGATGGTCATGCCACGGCGGCGTTCCTCGGCCCACCTGTCGGGCTCGATGCCGGTGAGCGCCCTGACCAGGGTGGACTTCCCGTGATCGACGTGGCCGGCGGTGGCGAGCACCTGCATGTCGGCACCACCCCTTCCGGCCCGGGTCTGTCCATCTTGGAGGTCTGCGCGCCAGGCGGCAAATGCGCGGACGCCGTCGGCCGCCCGGGCGAAACCTGCAATGGACTCCAAATTTGGAGTAGGCTCCACGTATGTCCGAGGGGTTGCGCGAGCGTAAGAAGCGGCAGAGCCGCCGGCGCATCTCCGATGTGGCCCTCGGCCTGTTCGTCGCCCGCGGCTTCGACAACGTCACGATCGCCGAGGTCGCCGCGGCCGCCGAGGTGTCGGTCAACACCGTCTACAACTACTTCCAGGCCAAAGAGGACCTCGTGCTGCCGCCGGAGGAGGCGTCCCCGCAACGGCTGGCCGGCATCGTGCGCGAGCGCCGCCCCGGCCAGTCGGCGGCCGAGGCGGTCCTGGCGCGGCTGCGGCAGGAGGTGCGCGGGCGTGAGCGCAGGCTCGGGCTGAGCGAGGGGTTCGGCCGCGTGCTGGAGATGATGCGGGCCGCGCCCACGCTGACCGCCCGGCTGGAGCGTCTCGCCCACCAGATGACCGCCGAACTGGCCGGGCACCTGGCTCAGGAGACCGGCGCCGCGTCCGGCGACCCGCTGCCGCGGGCCGTCGCCTGGCAGCTCGGCTGCCTGCACGCCATGGTCCTGTCGGAGGTCGGCAGGCGGACCACGGCCGGTGAGCGGCCGGACGTCATCGCCGCGCACGTGCTGGAGCTGATCGACGCCGCGGAGGAACTCATGGGAGAGCGTCTCCTCGGCTACGCCGTACGAGAGGAATGAGCAGGTGTTCAGGGTAACGATCAGAGGGAAGTTCCGCGGGCTCGGCGACGCCGGGAGGGCCGCCGTCCTGGCCGCGGCCGGCACCGTCTACACCGAGGCCGGGACCTTCACCCATGATCAGAGCGTGACGGCGTTCACCTTCCGCTGCCAGGTGCCGGCGGGGCCGGACGACGGCCAGGACGAGGCGGCGCTCGGCGCGATGGCCGCGCTGGAGGCGCACGGGCACCCGCACGAGATCCTGCAGCTCGCGGTGACCGACATGCGCGACATCAAGGTCCGCCGCCGGCGCCGCCCGGCCTGACCAGGCCGTCATCGGCCGCCCGCCGGCGCCCTTCTGCCGGTACGGCTCCGCGTCTGACCAGGTTGGACATTGTCCATATGCGGCGAAATCGCGAGCGGGCTACTCTCGCCGGGCAGGCGGAACCGCCGCGAACGCGGCTACGGGCGCGGCGGTTCCTTGGAGATCCGACAGGGATCCACAGGGAGTCTAATGACGACACTGGTGACCGGAGCAACCGGCAACATCGGCAGAAGGGTCGTGGCGGGGCTCGTCGGCGCGGGACAGCGCGTCCGGGCGATGAGCCGCGACCCCGAGAAGGCGGCGGCGAGGCTGCCGGCCGGCGTGGAGAGGGCCGGCGGGGATTTCGACCGGCCCGAGACGTGGGCGGACGCGCTGCGCGGCGTCCACCGGGTCTATCTGTTTCCCGGCGTCCATCTCGACGCGGCACAAGGGGAGGGGTTCATCGACCGGGCGGTCGAGGCGGGAGTGCGCAGGTTCGTGGTGCACTCCGCCGTCGCCGCCGGGTTCCCCCACCAGGGCGACCCGCGCGACCCCGGCCTGACGCCGCTCCAGCGGCACCTGGCCGACGAGCGCCAAGGCCATCGGGACATCGAGCTGGCGGTGGAGGCCACCGGCGCGGAGTGGACGCACGTCCGCCCGGGCCTGCTGGCGGCCGGTGCGCTGGAGTGGGCCGGGGAGATCCGCGCGACGGGCTCGGTGCGCGCCCCCTACCCCCGCGCCGCCCAGGCGCTGACGCACGAGGCCGACGTGGCGGAGGTGGCCGTGGCGGCCCTGCTCACCGACGACCACGTGGGCGCCACCCACACCATCACAGGACCGCACCCGGTCACCCAGCTCGACCAGGTCCGCGCCATCGGCGCCGCGACCGGACGCGCCGTCGGCTTCGTGGAACTCACCCCGGAGCAGGCGAGGCAGGAGTGGTACGACCCCGGGCAGGGCGTCGATCACGCGGTCCTCGACTGGCTGCTGGAACTCCTGGCGGCCAGCGCCGACGATCCGGCGCTGGTGCCGCCCACCGGCACGTTCGAGCGCATCACCGGCCGCCCGCCGCGCACCTTCGCCCAGTGGGCGTGCGACCACGCGGAGGACTTCCGATGACGACCGTACTGGTGACCGGCGCGACCGGCCGGGTAGGACGCGAGGTCGTCGCCGCGCTGCTGCGGGCAGGGGTGTCCGTGCGTGCGCTGACCCGCCGGCCCGGCGCCGCCGGGCTGCCCGATCAGGTGGAGGTCGTGGCCGGCGACCTGGAGCGGCCCGCCTCCGTGGCACGGGCGCTGGAGGGAGTGGAGCGGCTGTACCTGTTCCCCGTGCCGGATTCGGCCGAGGAGGTGGTGGCCATGGCGAAGCGGGCAGGGGTGCGCCGGATCGTCGTCCTTTCCGGCGCCCTGGCCGATGAGGACGCCGGCGGCGACACCGGCTACGCGCCGGTGGAAGCCGCGGTCCGGGCATCGGGGCTGGAATGGACGCTGGTACGGCCCGGCGAGTTCGCAGCCAACTGGCTCGACTACGCGCCCGACGTGCGGGCCCGGCGGCAGGTGCGGCGCCCCTTCGCCGAGGCCGTCAGCCGCCCGACCCACGAGGCCGACGTCGCCGCCGTGGCCGTGGCCGCGCTGCTCGAGGACGGGCACGCCGGATGTGCCTACACCTTCGCCGGGCCACAGGACCTGACGGTGGCCCAGCAGGTGCGGATCATCGGCGAGGCCATCGGTGAACCGGTCGAGCTGGTGGAGCTCACGCCTGAGCAGGCGCGCCAGGAGTGGTACGACCCCGGGCAGGGCGTCGATCACGCCGTCATCGACTGGCTGCTCGACCTGTACGGCTCCTCGACGGGCGGCAGCCCGGTGACCGGCGCCGGCGACTTCGAACGGGTCGTCGGCCGCCCGCCGCGCACCTTCGCCCAGTGGGCGTCCGACCACGCCGCGGACTTCCGCTGACGCCGCGCACAGCCCGGTGAGGGCGGCTGCGCCGTACTCACCGGGCTGTGTGACGCCGGGGGAGAGCGATCATTGACGGCGAGGGGCCCGCGCCCTGGGCACGACGGTGACGACGACGAGAACGGCGGCGGCCACCAGCGCGGCGCTGAGGATCATGCCGAGCGCGTATCCGTCGTTGAGGGTCTCGGGGGTGACGATCGGGCCGGTGCGCTGGTGGGCGGCGGTGCCGAGGACGGCCAGGCCGAGCGAGGCGCCGATCTGGCGGGAGCTGTTGAGCAGGCCGGAGGCGGTGCCGCTCTCGTGGGGCGCGAGGCCGGCGGTGGCGATGGAGACGCCCGGGCCGAGGCAGAGCCCGATGCCGGCGCCGGCGATGATCGAGGGCCCCAGGACGTCGGTGACGAACGTGCCGTCCGGGCTGATCAGGCCGAACCAGGCGAAGCCGATCGCGGCCAGCGGGCCGCCGATGACCAGCAGCGTCCGCGGCGCGAGCCGGTAGCCGAGTTTGACGGCCAGCACGGAGCCCGCGACCACGCCCACGGCCATCGGCAGGAACATGAGCCCGGCCGCCGCCGGTCCGGCGCCGAGCACGTTCTGGAGGTAGAGGGAGGCGAAGTAGAAGGACGCGGCCATGGCGGCGCCGATGAGCAGGGTGTAGGCGTTCGCGCCGGTGACCGAGCGGCTGGCGAACAGGCCGAGCCGGATCAGCGGTTCGCGGCCGGTGGTCCGCTCGACGTGGACGAAGGCGGCCAGCAGCGCGGCCGCGACGGCCAGGGTCGTCACCGTGACCGGCGAGGTCCACGGGTACTCCTCGGTCCGGACGATGCCGAACACCAGCAAGGTCATGCCCGCCGTGGCCAGGACGGCGCCGAGGACGTCCGGCCGGCCGCCGCGGGCCGCGGGCGGGTCGGCGGCGACACCCCGCCAGGCCAGGGCCAGCGCGCCGACGGCCATGGGCACGTTCACGAACATCACCCACCGCCAGCCCGCGTACTCGGTGAGCAGCCCGCCGATCAGGACGCCGAACGCGGCCCCGGCGGCGTTCGTCGCACTCCAGATCCCGAAGGCGCGGACGCGGGCGCGCCCCTCGGGGAACGTCGTGGCCAGCAGCGCCAGCGCGGCCGGGGCCAGGGCGGCGGCACCGATGCCCTGCGCGGCCCGGGCGGCGACCAGCTGGCCGGGCTCCAGGGCGAAGCCGCCGGCGAGCGAGGCCAGGCCGAACAAGCCGAGCCCGATCAGCAGCAGCCTTCTCCGGCCGTAGCGGTCGGCGGCCTTGCCGCCCAGCAGGAGCAGCCCGCCGAACGTGAGCGCGTAGGCGTGGATCACCCAGGTCAGCCCCACGGCGCCGAAGCCGAGACCGGCGGCGATCCGCGGGAGCCCGACGTTCACCACCGACAGGTCCAGCGACACCATGAACTGCACGACGGCCACCGCGGCCAGCGTCAGCCCCGGCCGCGCCGGCGCTCCGCCGGCCGTTTCTTCACGCTTACGGCTTCGCGTAGGTATGTGCATGACGGCAATGGTCGTCCGGCGGCCCGCTTCGCGGCATCGTGCAAGCGGAGTCATTTGCCGCTCACCCCGCGGAACGAACGGCCGCCCGCCCTACGACGCCGGGAGTACTCCCGCGACGTGTCGCGCCGCCGGGCCGAACGGAACGGCGAGGCCGTCCGGCCTCCTCATCCGGCTACGTCGCCGTCGGCGGATCGGGCACGGACCAGCGGAAGAGCCTTCCTTCCGCTAAACGCCCAGATCAATCCATAGGGCGCGTAGTCCCCGGATGCGATCGCTGGGCTCCCATTCCGGCACGTCCCGGGGTGCGCGGGAGAAGGCGGGGAAGCGGGCCAGCAGCTCGGTGAAGGCGATCTCGGCCTCCATCCGGGCCAGCGGTGCGCCCAGGCAGTAGTGGATGCCGTGGCCGAACGCCACGTGCCCGGCGGCGGGGCGCCTGATGTCGAGGGTGTCGGGGGAGGGGAAGCGGGCCGGATCGCGGTTGGCCGCCAGGAACGACACCTGGACGACCTCGCCGGCGGGGATCTCGACGCCGCCATAGGTGACCGGCACGGTCGTCACCCGCAGGCTCGCCTGGGTGACCGGGCCGTCGAAGCGGAGGAACTCCTCCACCGCGCCCGGGATCAGAGACGGGTCGGCGCGCAGCGCGGCGAGCTGGGCGGGATGGGTGAACAGCGCGTTCAGGCCGTTGCCGATCAGGTTGACGGTCGTCTCGTAGCCGGCGACGAGCAGCAGGAACGCGGTGGCGATGAGCTCGCGTTCGGTGAGGGCGTCGCCCTCGTCGCGGGCCTGGATCAGCGCCGAGAGCATGTCCTGGCCGGGGCCGGCGCGCTTGGCGGCGACCAGCTCCGACAGGAACGTGACCATGGAGGCGGACGCCGCCGCCCTGGCCTCGGCGGGGGAGTGGCCGATGAGGGTGCGGGTCCAGGACTGGAAGTCGCCGCGCTCGTCGTGGGCGATGCCGAGGATCTCGCAGATCACCGTGATCGGCAGGGGCGCGGCGAATCCGGCCATCAGGTCGACGACGCCTCCGTCCTGGGCGAGGTCGTCCAGAAGGTGCGCGGTGATCTCCTCGATGCGGGGGCGGAGCGCGTCGATCGCCTTGGGGGTGAACGCCGTGGCGGCCAGTCTGCGCAGCCGCGTGTGGTCGGGAGGGTCGGAGTTGATCATGTTCTGGACGAGCCACGGAGCGGTGATCAGCGGGCGGGAGCCGTACCGGGCGAGCACCTGCTCGACGTTCCCGCTCGCCTTGGACAGGGTGGGGTCGGCGAGCGCGGCGCGCACCTCGTGGTAGCCGGTGATCAGCCAGCCGGGGGTCCCGCCCGGTGTCCGGTCCATCCGGAGCACCGGGGACTTGCCGCGCCATGCGGCGTAGTGCGGGTGCGGATCGTCGTGGAACCCCTCGGCCATGCCGTAACCCCCTTGCGGTCGGGCGGTGCCCTGATGCTGACACACCCGCTCAGGTCAATCCAGGGCCGATCACCACGGGAGGTAGCCGGTGTCCCACTTCCCGCTGACGAAGGTGAGGCTGCCGAACGTGCCGCCGAAGCCCCAGCCGACCTTCGCCGTCAACGTGGTGGAGAGTTGCCCGGTCTTGTGCTCGATGCTCTCGTCGACCGCGAGGTCGAAGTCCCAGCCCTTGTGGACCTTGACTCCGGCGGCGAACTTCCGGAACTCGCCGATGGAGCCCTTCGGGCTGCCGGTGTTGACGCCGATGCCGGAGGACGTGCTGAAGCTCGGGTCGTCGCTGCTCGCGCTCTCGCTGGTGAGGCTGACCGACGCGCTGAACCGGAGTTCCCCGCCGATGGTCAGGCTCCCCTTGAGCTGCCCCGAGAGGCTCACTCCCTTCGCGTCGAACCGCACGCAGCCCTCCGCCGCCACGGCGAGGACCAGGCCGCCCGAGCCCTCGAGGCAGATGGAGCCCGATTTGATCGCTCCCTCGCTGAGCGTCTCGATGGCCTTCATGACGAGCTGCATCTTCTCCTTGCTCGCCCCCAGATATTCGCCGACCTTCTGCACCATCTCCCTGGTCCGCTGTTTGACGGCCTCGTTGCGCTTCTTGTTCTCCGCCGCGATGCGGCGCGCGGAGAGCTCGGCGTCGCTGATGCCGCTCCGGACCCGCGAGCATCTGCCGACCCCGTCCGGGCAGTTGGCGCGACCCACGTTGACCCAGCGGGTC
This sequence comes from Nonomuraea typhae, assembly GCF_009760925.1. Classification (GTDB taxonomy): domain Bacteria; phylum Actinomycetota; class Actinomycetes; order Streptosporangiales; family Streptosporangiaceae; genus Nonomuraea; species Nonomuraea typhae. The sequence goes on along the minus strand of NZ_VRLV01000003.1, from coordinate 244,768 downwards.
AGCTTCTTGACCTGGTCGGGTGTGTAGAAGCCGTTGCGGACGTGGCCGGAGTCGGTCGGGTGGAACCCGCAGTCGCCCCTCCAGATGACGCAGTAGCCCGGCTGGTCGTCCGGGCGCAGGCCCGTCGGGTCGGACAGGGTGACGGGACTGTTGTTGGCGTAGGCGTAGGCGTTGAACTGCTGCGGCGTCGCCACATCCATGATCGGGTCCACGGAGAGGAACCTGCCGTAGGCGGGGTCGTACGGGCGGGCGCCGAGCGTGACCAGCCCGGCCGCGGCATCAATGGTCCCGCCGACGAAGCCCTTCTCGCCGGGGAACGAGCTCGCGGCTCCGCGGGGCGCGCCGAACGGGGTCTGGCGGCGTTCGGTCACCGCCAGCGTGGTCGCGTCGATGGCCATGCTGAGCGTGCCCTGGTGGTCGCCGGCCAGCCAGGTGAGCCCGGCGGTAGTGCGCGTGGCCACGGTCTGCTTGCCGTGGGTGTAGGAGCGGGTGGCGGTCGCCTGGCCGGTCCGGGGCAGGCGCACCTCCTGTCCCGGCAGGTAGAGGGTGATGCCGTCGGGGTCCTGGCGCAGCAGGCGCTCGCCGTCGGCGCCGTGGACGAACTCGGTGCTCCGGCCGTTCAGGGTGGCCTTGGCCAGGTTGCCCAGAGCATCCCAGTCCAGCGTCTGGGCGGGGCGGCCGACGGTGTTGCCGGCCTCGTCGTAGGCGAAGGACACGGAGGCGGGTGCTCCGGCGGGCGCCTGCGTGCTCACCGAGGTCAGGGTGTGGGACAACGGGCGGTAGCTGTAGGTGCGGGTGGTGTCGCCCGCGCTCGTGTGCTCGGTGTCGGTGGCGCGGTTGCCGGCCGCGTCGTAGGTGAACGACTGCCAGTACGGCGCGGCCCCGGACAGCCCGGCGGCCGAGGGGCCGGCGGCGCAGTCGTTGCCCGGCGTCCACGCCTCGGTGAGCCGGCGCAGTCCGTCGTAGCGGAAGCACTGGACGTCGGCGGGCAGGTCGCGGGGGGTGTTGGCGATCGAGGTGATGTTGCCCGCCGGGTCGTAGGCGTAGTTGACGTCGGAGCGCATCGGCTTCGGGAGCTCGGCGTCGACGATCGCCCGCTTGACCCTGCGGGTGTGGTCGTCGTAGTAGTACGACAGCCAGGTGCGCTTGCCGGTCTCGCCGAGCTGGATCCTGGCCGGCTCGCCGTAGGCGGTGTAGCGGGTGTCGGTGACGTAGTCGACGGTGGCGGTGCCGTCCAGACCGCCGTAGGTCGTCGTGGGACGGCCGGCGTCGTCGTAGCCGTGGACCACGACCTCGCCGGGCAGGCCGCCGACCGCGGGGAAGGCGGTGCTCTTCAGGCTGCCGTCCACGTTGTACTTCTGCCGGGTGACGTACGTGCCGGCCAGCGCCTCGGCCCGGGGCGACTCGGGGATGACGTACGTCAGGCCGGTGCTCTGGTAGCGCTCGTTGTAGCCGAGGACGGCGGTGGTGTAGGCGTGGCCGTCCAGGTAGCGGGTGCTGGTGGCCGGTTGGCCCTTGCCGTACGGGACGGTGTCGTAGCTCCAGCGCGCCGTGACGGGGCCGGTCGCCGAGCCGGTGTGGAGCGCGGTCCTGCGGCCGAGGGCGTCGTAGTCGTAGGCGAGGACGCCGCCGCGCGCGTCGGTGATCGTGGCCACGCGCCCGGCGCGGTCGTGGGTCATCGTGGTGACGCCCTTGTCCGGATGTTCCTGGCGGACGAGGCTGCCGCGCAGGTCGTAGCCGAGCCGCCAGGTGGCGCCGGCGGCGTTCTTGACGGTGGTCAGCCGGCCGGCCGGGTCGTAGGCGTAGGTGGCGGTGTCGGTCTCGGTGGCGCTCTTGTGCTGGCGCAGCTCGACGGTCTGCCCGCGGGCGTCCTCGACGTAGGTGGCGGGGGTGCCCCCGCGGGGCGGGGTGAGGTGGGTGCGGTCGCCGCCGTAGGACATGGTGGTGCGCCACAGCTCGTGCGCGCCCCCCATGACGATCTCGGCGACGGGACGGCCCACGCCGTCGAACTGGGTGCGGGTCAGGGAGGCCACCTCGGTGTCGGCGGCCACCCACAGCTTGCCGTCCACCTCGCCGTTGTTGAAGTAGGGCTTGGTGACCTTGTAGATGCGGCCCTGGGAGTCGTAGCGGGTGTCGGTGAGCACCCGTCCGCCACCGGGCGCCGGGGCCTGGATCTGGCGCTCGCGCAGGAGCCCGTCGTAGATCGTGTTGCTGGTGGTGTAGTTGCCCTCGGGGCCCAGGGTGGCGGTGGTGACGACCATGCCGGACTTCTTGTCCACGGTGTAGGCGAGGCGGTGGTTGCCCTGCTCGTTCTCCTGGCGGTACCTGCCCGGCAGCCAGACCTCGACGGCGCGGGAGAGCGCGTCGTAGGCGGTCTCGGAGACGTTGCCGTTCTGGTCGACGACCTTGAGGGGGAGGCCGGTGGCCGGTTCGAGGGTGGTGGTCGTGACGTGGCTGAGGGCGTTGGTGACGGCGATCTGGGTGGTCGGACCGCCGGCGTCCTGCGTGTAGGCGGTGCCGGTGGTGCTCCCGGCGGCGTCGGTGACCGCGGTGGGCCGCCCGCGCTCGTCGAAGGTGGTCGTGGCGGTCGTGGTGTAGACGGGGCCGGAGGCGGGGTGGCTCTGCAGCGTCTCCGTCTTGGTGGCGTCGCCGCGCACCGGCGGGGCGCCGTGGTCCTGGCCGTCGTAGGACGTCCGCTCGTCGGCCAGCGCGTCCGCGGGGAAGGACGGCGTCTTGGCGCAGCCGGTGCTCACCGTCTGGGTGCGGGAGGGGAGGGCGAGCAGCCACGCCGCCTCGTTGCGGACATACGTGACCCGCGTGCACCGGTCGTCGTCGTCCTTGGCCGTGTCGCCCTCGTCGCCGGTCGTGACGAGCAGCCCCCGGTCGTCGTAGGCACGGGTGACGCGGGTCGTGCGGCGCCCGCCCGCGGCCAGCGTCGTGTACGAGGTGGTGGCGCCCGGCCGCACGATGTACGCCTTGTACTCGCCGCGCTGCGCCGTGGGCCCCTGGGCCGACGGGACGGTGATCTCCTTGGAGACGACGGTGTCGGTGTCGCCGTCGTAGGTGATGTTCTCGAAGCGGAAACCCTGCAGCCACTCCGAGTCGTCCCGCTTGACTCCCTCGGAGTCCTCGGCCTGGCCGCCCATCCCGCGGAAGTAGCGTTCCTCGCTCTTGGTGAGGGGCCCGGCCGGGTCGCCGGGCTTGCCGGCGCGGATCTGGGTGCGGGCGAAGCCGCGGAACTCGTTCCAGGTGCGCTTGTCGGGCGGGGTGAACTCCGACCGGTCCAGGTGCCAGGCGGCGCCGCCGAGGTAGGAGTACCTGGTGACCTGCTCGGTGCTGCTGCTCAGCCAGTCGGACTGGGTGATGGCGGCGACGACGTACTTGTGGAAGTAGTCGGTGCGCTCGGCGTGCTTCGGCGGCGCCCATCGCACGGGGAAGCAGCGCAGCGTGTTGGTCTGCGGGGAGGCGGGCATCGAGGCGCCGTCGCCGCAGTCGGGCTCGGCGTAGGTGACGGAGGTGACGCCGCCGGTCTCCGAGACGATGCCGGTGATGCGGTAGCGCAGCAGCGGGGCCACGCCGCCGCCCGCCGACACCCGGTTGGGCATCTTCGTGCCCTCGAACGTGACCGGGGGCAGCGACTGGTTTCCGCCCGCGTGGCCGGTGTGGGTGATGCTCTTCAGCCACAGCGCCGGGCTCTCGCCGTCGCCGGTCTTGGGGAACTGATGGTCCAGCGTCCAGGAGTCCACGTCGGTGAAGGCCGCGCCCCGCCGTACCTGTGTCGTGATCTTCGCGAGGCGCTTGGTGGTCCAGAACGACGGCGAGTAGCGGTCCTTGCACGTCGGGGTGTCGCACTTCTCCGCCCACGGCACGTCGGGCCAGTTCTGCGGCATCGCCGGGGTGCACACCGAGCCGGGCACGCACCGGTCGGCCGTGGTGAACTCCACCCTGGCCGCGGGCTGCGCGCCGGGGGTGTCGCGCAGGCCGTACTCGATGCGCTTGAGCCAGCCGCCGCGCGTGTACGGCACGGCGGCGTCCTTGGCGTTGAAGGCGTAGGAGTTCGACTCGGTCTCGTAGGTGTAGTACGTGAGGTTGCCGTGCCGGTCGACGACCTTGTCCAGGTTCCAGCGCCACGCCTGGACGCACGAGGAGGCGGCGAACGTGGCGGCGTGGCAGGGCTCGCCCGCGTCGTCGCCGAAGACGGGGACCGTCCAGGTGGAGCCGGAGCCGGGGCGCGAGCCGAAGAAGTACTGGGTGCCGTCCGGGGTGGTGACCTTCCAGTACTCCTTGTCGGCGTCGCCGTTGTCGGCTCCCCTGAGGCGCTCGATGCGCGAGCCGTCGTCGCTCGTGGCCCGCCACTTGTCGCCCTGCGCCTCCTTCAGCAGCATGCCGCCGCCGCCCGGATAGGTGGCGAAGGCGTTGTCGCTGCGCCAGCACAGGTCGCCGACGACGGGCGGCACGGTGCCGCCCTCCTTGTCGGCCAGGCAGGCGCCGTAGGTGCGCTCGACGAAGCCGGCACCGAGGCTCCATCCGTCGCCCGCCCACGACGCCTGGTTGTTGGTGGCGCTGGTCCGGCCGTCCACCGAGGAGGAGGAGTAGCCGAGCGCCAGAGAGGGGGCCGCGCCGCCGGGCGCGGGCGGCACGCGCAGGGGATAGGACCAGCTGAAGTCGCCGGTGTGCCCGGCCACCTGCCAGGTGGCCGAGGGCTGCAGCGGCGTCTCGTACGACGTGCCGCCGCCTTGGGCGGGCTGGCCCTGGGCCGGCTGGTTGCCGCTCAGCGCCTCGGCGCCGGCCTGGTCCTGGGCCCGCGGCGGCAGGGGAGCCTGCGGGGCGACGGGGGTCGACTCGGTGCCGGGGAGCGGTACCGAGGGGCCGCCCGCGGCGGCGGCGACGGCGGGGGCCTGCACGAGCCCCAGTATCAGCAGGACTGCCGCGACCAGGCGTAACGCCGTCATGAGGTGGCCTCCGCGATCGTGGTGGGAACGTGGCCGAGCGAGCGCTCGAAGGGATAGCCGCCGCAGTCGCCGATGTTGACGAAGCTGCCGCCGTTGAAGGTGCAGCGCACGAGCTCGTGGCTGGGGCGCCCCTGAGGTGGCTGGGTCCAGGACTTGCCGAGCCAGGACAGCACCGTCTTGCCCTCGCAGTTCTGGTCGGTGGAGACGAACTGGCGGCTGCCGTCCCCGCAGCTCATCAGCGTCTGGGTGCCCGGCTCATGGGTGAGGGCGAGGTAGCCCTGGGGCCCGTCGCTCTTGTGCCCGGGCGGGGGCCCGTCGATCAGGCTGCGGTGGTGGTAGCCGGGCAGGTTGTAGCGGGCCAGCACCGCGTAGGCGGTCGTGTAGCCGAGCAGCTTGTCCGTGCGCACGCCCTCGCACTGGGCGTCCCTGGACTCGAAGCGTTCCGTGGCGGAGGCGCACCGGTAGATCGGGATGGCCGGCGGCCCGCCGGTCTGCGCGGTGCGGACCAGGCCGATCTCGCCGAGCTTCGCGCCGCCCTCGCAGCCGGCCTCGGCCGAGGTGAACAGGTCTCCGTCCTTCTCGCAGGAGTAGAGCATCGTGGTGCCGGGCCCCGGTACGGCGGGCAGGCCGAGCACGCCCTCGAAGTGGTAGCCGGGCCGGATCTCCGCCCCGGTCGGCGCCGTGTAGTGCTCGCCGGCGGCGTTGACGAAGCGGCCGAGCTGGCCGGGCTGCGGCTTGGGGTAACCTCCGCGGACCGCGATGTCGGGCTCGGCCAGGGCGCCGAAGCCGATCCTGAGGTCGTCGATCAGGCCGGGGAAGTAGCCGGCCGGCTGCCCGTCGGCCAGGTCCCTGCCGACGTTCAGCTCGCCGGACGGCGCCCAGAGCGTCACGCCGTCCCTGGATCCGGAGAACTCGCCGTTCACGTAGAGGCGCAGCTGCCGGGCGGGGAAGTCGTAGACGCCCATGAGGTGCGTCCACTGGTCCGCCCTGGGCGCGGTGCGCGAGCGCGCGTGGACGGCCGCGGCGCCGTCGGCGTCCTCCTGCGCCCCGCCGAACACCCACCGGTTGAGGCCGGGCCGGTACTGCAGCGCGAAGGCGGACATCCGGCGGCCGCCCTGGCTGACCACGGTGGCGACCTGGTCGGTGCGCGCGAGCTTGACCCAGGCGGAGATCCCGAAGCTGCCCCGCGCCGAGACCGAGCTGGTCGCCGCCACGGCCGCGTCGTTCACGCCGTCCAGCTTGAGCGCCTGCCCCTGGACGCCGGGGGCGAACCCGGCCCCGCCGGTGGCCGTCAGGTGCTGGCCGCGCCAGGAGGTGTCGCGGGTGGTGCCGTCGTCGAAGCGGTAGAACTCGAACTCCATCGGCTCGATGTCGTCGTAGACCTTCCCGGCCTCGCCGTCGCTGAGGGCCTTGCCGTACACGCGGACGTCGTCGACGTACTTGGGGAAGAAGGCGGACGGCGCGCCGTTCCACTTGGCCCGCCCGACGGTCAGCGGGCCGGGGGCGTTCTGCACGGTCACGTTCGTCTGCGCGCCGCTGAGCAGGCCGTTGACGTAGAGCCGCAGTTGCCGGCGGGCCGCGTCGTAGGAGAGCACGAGGTGCGTCCAGTCGTCGGTGGCGGCGGGCGCGGCCGAGTAGACGAGCGTGGACTGCGGGTTGTCGGTGTCGCCGTCCGGTACGGCTGCCGCCCACCTGCCCTTCCCCGCGTCGTACATGAGCATGAACGTGCTCACCCGGTTGCCGTCCTGGCCGATCACGACCCGGTTGGCGGTGCCGGGACCGCTGAGGTGGGCCCAGGCGGCCACGGAGAAACTGCGGCCGGTGTCCACCACGGGCCCGGCCGTCTCGGCGTAGGCGGCGTTCCCGTCGAGGGCCACGGCGTGGCCGTAGCGCCCCCAGTGCCAGGTGGCGCCGCCCTTCAGCGTCAGCGGCAGGTTGCGCCCGCCCGCGTCGGCCGCAGCCGGGCCGGATCCCTCGTCGAACTTCCAGGCGCCGAGGTCGGCGCGGGGCAGCGTGGCGGCGCCGGCCTGGGCGGGGTAGGAGCCGTAGAGGCCGAACACGCGCTCCTTCGACAGCGCCCCCGCGTACAACCGCACGTCGTCGACCTTGCCGCGCCAGTACTCATCCGCCTTGCCGCGCCCGATCCGCAGGGCGCCGTTCGCGTGCCACTGGGTGTTCTGGGTCCCGTCGCCGACGCGGACGCCGTCGACGTAGAGCCAGATCTTCTTCACCTCGGGCTGGTAGACGCCGGTCAGGTGCACCCAGTCGGTGAGCTCGCCCGGCTTGCCGGAGACGGCGGCCTTGGTGACCGTCCCGCCGGCGGCGTCCGATTCGGTCATCTCGAAAGTCCAGGTGCCCTCCAGGTTGTCGCCGCGGTCGCGGACGTGGCCGAGCCGGAACTTGCTGGCCTGGTCGCCGTCGAGGCTGACCGCGTCCACCTTGCAGCGCACGCGCACGGTCAGGTCGCAGTCGCTGCCGGTCAGGTTCACCCATGCGGAGACGGTGAACGCCTGGTCGGTACGCAGGTCGACGCCCTCGGCGGAGACGTGGTCCCCGGCGCCGTCGAGCGCGATCGCGTTGCCCGACCGGCCGGGCACGAAGCGGGCGTCGCCGGCGAGCGTGGCCGTCCTGGCGCCCGTGGAGTCCGCCGCCCCCGTGCCGCTCGGCTCGTCGAGGGTCCAGTTGTGCACCAGGGCGAGGTCCCGGCCGGCCATCGTGCTGATCTCGCCGTCGAACAGCACCCGGTTGTAGACGGCGACGTCGTCGACCGCGCCGGCGAAGAAGTCGACCTCGGCGCCCTCCCACAGGGAGCGGCCGATCGTCATCGAACCGGAGGGGTTGTTCCACGTCTGGTGTCGCGGTTCGGTCCCCGCGGGCTTGCCGTTGACGAACAGCGACATGCGCCGGGCGCCCGCGTCGTACATGGCCACCAGATGAGTCCAGACCCCCGATTGGATCTTGGGCCCGGTGACCCGGCGGCCGTCCCCGCCGCCGTCGCCGTTCCACAGGGTGAAGGCCCAGTTGCCGGTGGGGGTGGCCTGGAGCTGGAAGACGGCCGAGCGCGCGCCGTCCTGGGAGATCACCGCCGGGTGCTGGCCGAAGGCCGGGTACCCGTCGAGCCTGGCCCAGGCGGCGACGGCGAAGCTCTGCGTCGTGTCCACGACGGAGCCGGCCCGCAGGTGGCCGCCGCTCTTTCCGTCGAGCCGCAGCGCCAGGTCGTCCGGGTCGGGCTTGGCGCTCTGCCCGGCCGTCCACGCGGCGCCGCCCCTCAGCTCGCCCTCGCGCGCGGGGACGGACTCGTCCTTGGCGCTGCCGTCGAGCTTCCAGTAGGCCGAGGTCACGTTGGCCTGGCCGACGATTCCCTGGATCTCCTCCGAGGCCAGCGCCCGGCTGTAGGTGCGCAGGTCGTCGATCCAGCCGGGCCAGTAGCCGCCGATGGCGGTGTTCCACTTGTGCCGCCCGACCAGCATCGCGCCGGTGGCGTCGAAGCCGGAGGGCCGGGCCGCGCTGCCCGCGAGCCGCCCGTTGACGTAGAGCCTGAGCTGCCTGGCCGGCGCGTCGTAGACCGCGGCCAGGTGCGTCGGCGCGCCCACCTGCGCGGGCTCCGAGCTGCGCGCGTACACGTCGCCGTCGTGCCGCGGCGCGTCCTCGCCCGGCGTGAAGAACTCCCACGAGCCCCGGGTCTCGCTCTCCCTGCGATAGCCGAGCATGAACCCGCTGTTGACCTGCCCGTCCTGGGAGACGACCGTCGCGGTGTGCTCGACCGGCGGCGCCTGGTCCAGGTAGACCCACGCCGCGGCGGAGAAGCTCTGGTCGGTCGCGACCACCGGCCCGGACGTGGACACCTGCCCGCTCCTGCCGTCCAGCCGGAGCGAGCCGCCCGAGGCGCCCGTGCCGATGAAGGAGGCGCCCTGGGAGAGCACGCCGTGCTGGCCGCCCTGGACCTCGTTGACCGCCGTCGTGCCGGTGCGGTCGTCGAACTTCCAGTGCCCCGTCTGCACGTTGTCGGCGCCGACCGCGGCCTTCACCTCCGCCTCGGCCAGCGCCCGGTCGTAGACGCGGACCTCGTCGACGGCGCCGGACCACGGCTCGGGGCCGCCCGCCCGCACCGGACCGGCCACGTTGGACGGCGCCGCCGTACGGGCGAGAGAGCCGGAGCGCACGCCGTTCACGTACAACGTCATCGTGTTCTGCCGCGGTTCGTAGACGGCCGCCAGATGCGTCCACGTCCCGAGCTTGGCCGTCGTGGCCGAGGCGACGGTGTCGGCGCCCATGGTGAAGGCCCACCGTCCGCCGTCGGCCGGGCGGAAGCCGAGGTCGAAGCCGTTCTCCTGGCTCACCGCCGAGCGCGCCCTGCCCGCCTCGTCCGCCTTGACCCAGGCCGAGGCGGAGAAGGCGACGTCGGTCCTGACCGTGTGCGGGGCGCTGAAGTGGGCGCCGGAGCCGTCGAGCCGCAGCGCCGAGCCCACCGCGCCGGCCACGTAGCCGGCGCTGCCGTGCAGGGTGCCGTCGCGGTCGCCGAGGAAGGCGCTGTCCGCGGGCGAGCCGTCCATGCGCCAGTGCGCCAGGGGGCCGTTGCCGCCGCGCACGTAGAAGCGGTAGTTGGTAATCGGGCTGCGGTGGCCGGCCCGGTCCACGCTCTGCACGGCCAGCGTCTGCGGTCCGTCACCCGGCGGCGTGGCGGTCACGCTCGCCTTCCCGCCGAGCGCGTCGGCGTCCACCTTGACGTACGGCGCGCGATTCCAGTTGTAGAGGTAGTGGTCGACGTCGGGCACCCCGGCGGCGGTGAAGGTGAACGTGCCGGGCACGTCGACTCCGCCGTGCCAGCGGTTGTCGCCGGGATACTCCGGGCTGGAGACGGCGGGCGCCGTGGTGATGCCGGTCCGGTCCACGACGAAGCCGCCGGGCCCCCAGGCCCAAGGCCCGCCGTCGTTGCCGTCGGCGGCCCACGCGGTCCAGTCGACCGTCTTGCCGTCGCGGCCGGTGAGATCGAGATCGGTGCTGAACATGGCGCCGGAGCTCTGGGTCGGCCCCCAGTCGCGGTTCTCCCGCTCGCCCGAGGTGTAGATGTCCCAGATCGGGCGGACCTGGTCGCCGTCCGGGTCGGACAGCCGGGTGAGCAGCCGGATCCGCTCGTCGCCCACCCACGCCCGGCCCTCACACCAGCGGCAGGCCGCCGGCAGCGGCGGGTCGGTGCCCATGTCGTAGGGCGCGTTGGGCCTGGTGTTGTACTTGATGATCAGCCTGGCCGTCTCGGTCGCGTACTTGCGCCACGACAGGCCGTCGCCCTCGTTCTCCGCCTTGAGGAAGTAGGTGGAGATCCCACCGGCGCGGATGTTGCCGCCCACGCCGAAGCCCACGCCCTTCCAGCCCGAGCAGCTGCCGTAGACGGTGTCGACGGGCTTGGTGTCCAGAAGGGCGCCCTGCGGGGCGTTGCTCCAGTTCGTGCCCGGGCCGATCTGGCCGGTGGCGATGAACAACTGGTGCCGGGCGGTGTGCGGGCACGTGGGGCCGTACTTCACGCTGATGTTGAACCAGGCGCCGAGGATCTGCTTGCCCGCAAGGGCGCCGGTGTCGAACTGGAAGTACGTGCGGACCGCGCCGATCCCGTTGCACTGCGGCGACGGATAGCACTGGCCCACCTTCGCGTCGCCGCCGTCCTGGCCGCCCAGCCAGGCCGTGGTGCCCGGCTTGCCGGAGAACACCTTGCCCCAGCCCGCCGACGCGCTCGACTCCCAGTCCGGGTCGATCACCACCGGGTAGCGGGTGGCCGGGTCGGTGAGCATCGCCCGGTCGGGCGTGACGACGATCGCGCCGTCCTCGACCGCGGTCCGCGCCACCGCGCGCCGGGCCGCCCCGTCCGGCTCGTGCAGCGCCGACGGCGCCGCCTGTCCCGCCGCGTCCCACATGGCGGAGGCGGGCGCGCTGAACACCGTCTTGCCCGCAGCGTCGAGCGCGAGCAACCCGCCGTCCTTGCCCGGCTTCAGCCGCACCCCCGTGGTCGTCACCGCGTAGCGGACGCTCTTCAGGGCACGGGCCGCCTCGGCGTTCTTGACCACCAGGTGCTGGACATAGCCGCCGGCATCGGCGCGGATGCGCAGGTCGACGCCGGGCAGCACCTCGGCGTACGTCGCCACGGGCCCGGCCAGGCTCGGCTCCGGCAGCGGGCCCGGCCAGCTCAGCGCGAGCGCCTTGCCGTCCTCCTCCAGCCGGGCCAGCGGGGCCTTCTCCCCGCCGCCGGACAACGCCAGGCCGACGGCCGCCGTCTTCGGGCGCACCAGGCCGTCGGCATGCCGTACCAGCGTGGTGTCGACGCCCTTCCAGCCGCCCGCGTCCTTGACGCGGACGGGGACCGCGCTCAGCGTCGCGGTCATCGTGCCGTCTGGCTGCTCGTGGACGATGCTCGTCTCGGTGGTGAGTGACTCGACCGGTCTCGGCTCTTTGGGAGGTACGGCTTGCGCCTCGGGAACCGGCACAAGTGCCGCTACGAGGGCTAAGGCCACCATGAGGACACAACGGCATAACCAGGGATGCATGCGATCAAGCTAGGTGGTGGCGTCCGGCCCGTTCGAGATCATTCACGCTGGCCTTAAAGACGCACTACAGTGGCACTTGATGCGTATCAGGCGTTATCTCTTGAGTGTCGAAGATCTGGCCAAAGTCCGGCTGATCACCTCACTGGGGCCGCTCGCGGAAACGACGTTCGCGCTCCAGACGTTGCAGCGCACCGCGCACCCCGCCCTGTTCGGGGCATGGCGCAAGAAGGCCCGCCACCGCATCCCTCCCCACGCCGCGGCGATCAGCCGGTTCGTGGCCCCGCCCGACGGCGTCGTCATGGACCTGCCCACGATGTTCGGCACACATTCCGAGGTCGACGAGGCGCTGGATCGGCTGCGCGGCTTACCCCACTGGATGCTGCACGCCGAGATCGACTACCTCGCGGGCACCCGGCCCATGCCCGGACCCCTCGGCCACCTGGCCTTCGGCGACGGCCCCGGGCGCGAAACGCTGCTCCAGGCGGTGCGCACCGGCTTCGCCGCCGTCCTGGAGCCCTACTGGCAGCGGGTGCGGGCGCACCTGGAGACGCAGACCCTCCTCGCCTCGCGCCTCCTGGCCACCCGCGGCCTCGAGGGGATCCTGACCTCCCACCCCTCCCTCATCTGGCAGCCGCCCGTGCTGGAGATGCGCAGAAACCAGGCCCCCAGAGACCCCTACCGGCAGGTCAACGTCCAGGAATACCGCCTGGAGGGGCGCGGGCTGAGCATCGCGTTCTCCATGTTCCTGCACCGGCCGACCATCCTGCATCCCGAGGACGTGCTCAGCCCCTTCATCCTCGTCCTTCCCGCCCACCCCGACCTGCGGGCCGGCCTGGACATGTGGAGCAGCGGCGAGCAGACCACCGGGCAACGCCTGGCCGCGCTGCTCGGCCGTACCCGTGCCGCCGTCCTGGAGGCGGCCGCCGACGGCCGCACCACCAGCGAGATCGCCCGCCACCTGGGCATCACCGCGGCGGGCGCCAGCCAGCACACCACCGTGCTGCGCGAGGCGGGCCTGATCACCACGCTGCGGCACCGCAACACCGTGATCCACACCCTCACGCCGCTCGGCGTCACCCTCCTCAACGGCGGCTAGGTCAGGTCAGCGGGCCGGTGGCCTTGACCTGGACGCGGACGCTGTCGCCGGGCAGGTAGGAGATGGGGATCTCGGTGATGGCGGTGATGCGCGTGCCGGCGGGGTCGGCCCCGGCGCGCACCGCGGCGTCGACGGCGGCCCGTTTGGCGGCTTCGAGGCACGCCTCGCGGCCCCCGTCGGAGAACTGGTAGGTCCGGTCGAGCGTCCCGGACGCCTCGGCGATGGCGGCGCCGATGGCGTTGGCGACCGCGGCGTACTCGTGGCGGTGCACGGTGCTGACGCCGGGGATCTCCTCCGGGATCAGGTGCGCGCCGCCGCCGACGGCGACCAGGGGCAGGTCCGACCGGGCCACCTTGATCCGGTCGGCCAGCCTGCCGATCGTGTCGTCGACCCACGCCATGGCCTGCCCGGCCAGCGAGCGGGGCACGTCGGCGGCGCGGCCGGGCTCGCCCGCCGCCAGGCGCCCGGCCAGGACCGACACGTCGGTGAGGGTGAGCGTGTCCCCGCCGAAGACGCGGGCGCGTTCGGTCAGGCGGTGCGCGACGCTGTCCGGCCCGATCCGCAGGCTCTCGTCCGCGCGGACCACGGTTCCGCCGCCCAGCCCGACGGAGATGAGGTCGGGCATGCGGTAGTTCGTACGGACCCCGCCGATCTCCACGGGCAGCGCCGACTCGCGCGGGAAGCCGCCCACCAGCATGCCGACGTCGGTGGAGGTGCCGCCGACGTCCATGATGATCGCGTCCGTCAGCCCGGACAGGTGGGCCGCGCCGCGCATGGAGTTCGTCGGGCCGGAGCCGATCGTCATGACCGGCCGGCGCGCCGCCTCGGCCGCGCTCAGCAGCGTGCCGTCGTTCTGCGTCATGTAGATCTCGGCCCGCAGGTCGTGGGCGGACAGCGCCTGCTCGAGGCCGGTCACCACCTCCGCGCCGACGAAGCGCAGGGCCGCGTTGAGCGTCGCGGAGTTCTCGCGTTCGAGCAGCCCGAGCCCGCCGATCTGGTGTCCCAGGGTGACGGGGAAGTCCTCGCCGAGCTCCTCGGCCAGGATCTGCCCGGCGCGGATCTCGTGCGCGGGGTTGGCGGGGGAGTGCACGCCGGTCAGCGCGATGGCGTCCACGATGGTGCCGCAGGCTTTGGCGAAGGCGCGGACGGCGTCCTCGTCCAGCGGGCCCATCTCGCTGCCGTCGAACTCGTGGCCGCCGCGCACGACCGCGCTGTAGGCGCAGACCAGGCCGGCCAGGTCGCGCGGCCAGTCCGCCAGCGGGGAGATCGACAACGTGGCGGGGGCTCCGATGCGCAGCACGCCGACCCGGGCCAGGTTGCTCCTGGCGATGAGCGCGTTGACCGGGTGCGTCGTGCCGAGCATCACGTGGCCGACGTCGGCCGGCCGTACCCTCGCGAGCACGGCCGCCAGGCCGGTCCCGATGCCGTCGAACAGCGTCGCGGTCGTCGGGGTCTTGTGCCACGTCACGACGTGCCCGGCGGCGTCGACGGCCACGACGTCGGTGTTGGTGCCGCCGACGTCGATGCCGATGCGGATGGTCGTCATCGGGTCCCTCCGATGGGCACGAAGTCGAGGTCGTAGCCGAACGCGCGCGGCCCGGCCAGCGCGAGCCCCTCCGGCGTGTGCCACTGCGGCAGCGCCGGCATCGCGATCACGTGCAGGCGCTGGCCGTAGGCGACCGACTCGGTGGTCATGGCGGTGCCGGTCTCGGTGTCGAGCAGGGTGATGAGGTCGGGAACCATCGCCTTCGGCTCGCCGTCCTCGAAGGCGATCAGGTTCTCGTTCTGCACCTCCACGCGCATGGCGCGCAGGGGGTCGTCGAGGTGGGTCAGCGTGATGGTGCCGCGGGCCCAGCCGCCGGTGGTGCGGCGTTCGATGTCGGCGACCTTGCCGGTGAACAGGATCTCGGCCTCGCAGAAGCGCAGGAACTCGGCGTAGGCCCCCGGCCTGCCCTCCTGGATCGCGCGGATCCTGCGGCCGATCTCCAGGCAGTAGGTCAGCGAGCCGTTCGCGGCGAACCGCGCGCACTCGCCGGCGGTGACGGCATAGGCGCTCACCACGGCGAGCATCCCCATCTGGGCCACGCACGAGCGCGCCAGCCTCTCCCCGGTGGCGTTGTCGACGGAGTCGAAGAAGACGTAGTTGCCCATGGAGTCGGCCATGGTCATCGGGGTGACCGACAGCCCGGCCAGGGTGAACAGGCTCATCTCGATCTGCGGGAAGGCCCGCCTGATCGCGTCGGCGTCCACGCAGGGCAGCCCCAGTTCGGCGGCGACCACGAGCGGGAACAACGAGTTCAGGCCGCCGTTCTCCAGCGGTAACACCGCCACCCCGGTGCGGCCGAGATGGCTTTCCAGGGCTCTGAGCACCCGCCCGGCCTCGTCGCCGTTCGGGAACTTCTCCACGACCACCGTGGGCGCCCCGACCATGCAGATCGGCAGGAGCAGGCCGTCCGGGTCGAGGTCGGCGGCGTTGACGATCTCGATCGGGCCGTGCTTGGCGATGGCCTCGCGCAGCATGATCTTCGCGATGTAGGGGTCACCGCCGCCGCCGGTGCCCAGGACGACCGCGCCGAGCGCGAGGTCCTCGACGTCGTCGAGCGTGATGCTGTTCACGAGCCTGCCTCCTGTCGGTCGGTACGGCGCAGCGCCTGCGTGGCGAACTCGCGCACGTAGCCGGACAGCCATGTGGTGAAGGCCGCCTGGTCGGTCATGGCCAGGGTGCGGTGGGCGGCGAAGTCGGCTCGCGCCCGCCGGAGGAAGTCGTCGTCGTCCATGATCCGCATGAGCCGGTCGGCCGCGTCGAGCATGCGGAAGGCCGACAGCAGCCGGGTCTCGTCGAAGGCGAGCGGCGCGCTGCAGACCAGCACGGTGACGGTCTCGTAGAGGGCGTGGTTCAGCCGCTCGCCGTCCGCGGTCACCGGGCGCCGTCCGCGAAGGCCGCGCCGAAGGCGTTGTGGTGCAGCCCCGAGGTGAATCCCCTGGCGGCGGGTGAGGCGGTCTCCTTGGTGACGTAGCCGACGGCCACCGTCACGTCGGGCCTGATGTGCCCGGGCAGGCCGAGCAGGGCGCGGACCGCCTCGTCCGCCCAGCTGGTGACGGTGCAGACGCCCAGGCCCAGGGTCTGCGCCATGAGCGCGAGATGGGCGCAGGCCGCGCCGGAGTCCAGGCGGCTGACGTGCTCGGCCAGGCGCGGGCCGCCGGACGTGCCGGCTTCGCCGAGGTCGGTGCAGAGGACGAGCATGGCCGGGGCGTTGTTGAGGAATCCCGGCAGCACCTGCCGGGCGGTGGCCAGCAGCGCCGGATCGTCGGCGACCACCACGTGGCGCACGCCCGAGCGCGCCTGCTGGGCGCGGGCGGCAGCCCACGCCATCCTGCCCAGGACCTCGCGGGGCACCGGGCGATCGGTAAAGGTCCGGTGCATACGGCGGCGCCGTATGCCGTCCGCGACGTCGAGTGGCTTGGCATCGATCATGTGCGCTCCCTGGGGGGCGGGGACGGTCGAGCACGACACTAGGCCGGGTCCGACAAAAGGGATATGTGGGATAGCACATCTCAAATCCGCATCTTGTGCACACGGCACAACCGCGGCTACCGTGCGGCGGATGACGGTGGTCCGCGACATCCTGCTCCGCCCCGACATCAGCCGGGTCGTCACGGTGCTCTGCGACGCCGGCCACCATCGGGAGGTCGCCGGCGTCGCCCTCATCGAAGACATGCGCACCATCGCGCGCACGCGGCACGGCCAGGCCGGGATCTGCACCGGCAGGGCTTCCGGCGAGATCATCCCCGACCTGCTCGACGTCGCCGTGCGCTTCGCCGCCGCCGCGAACGTGGCCGTGCTCGCCCTGGTCGGGCCGCCCCTCGACCGGCCGCTCCCGCTGACGGTCGGCAGGCTCGCCGAACGGTGCGAGCTCTCGCTGCTGGCGGTGGAGCGGGACGCGGACCTGGCGCAGCTGACGATCGCGATCGAGCAGGAGATCGCCCGCGGGCCGATGCGCGTGATCTCCCGGGCGGCGGCTGCGCTGGCGGCCCTGGAGCGCGCGGAACCCGGGCCGGACCCGATCGGCGAACTGGCCGCGCTGGCCGGCCGCGAGCTCGGCCTGCCCGTCGCCGTCGCGCCGGGCCTCGGCGGCAGGGGGGCGCCCGGACCCGACGGCGACGGGGCGCCCGGATCCGAGGGGGTTGGGGCGCATGGACCCGGCGGCGAGGGGGCGCCCGTCACGGTCTCCGGGGCGGTGCTGGCCCGGCTGCGCTGCGCGCCGGCGGGGGACGCCGCCGACGCGGTCGTCCGCCTCGTGCTGCACCGGGCCGCCTCGCTCGCCGGGCACGCGATCGAGCAGGCCCGCCGTACCTCGGAGGGACCGGCCGCGTCGCGGGCGGCGCTGCTCGCGGAGCTGCTGCTGAGCGCGCCCGAGGACGCCGGGCCGCTGCTCGCCAGGACGCGGCGCGCGGGGTTCGTCGTCGACGGCTGGCACACCGTGATCCACATCGAGCTGGACAACCTCGACGGCCTCACCGGAGGCGACGAGTCCGCCCGGCACGAGCTCACGGTCGAGGCCCGCCGCCTGGCGCTGCAGTCGGCACTCAACGACGGCGCCGGCTGGCAGCGCGCGGACGCCGGCAGCGCCCTCACGCTGGTGCGCACCGACCGCGCCGAGCCCGCCGCCGCCCAGCCGAAGGCCGTCGCCCGTACGGCCGCCGCCGTCCTGGCCAGGCTCAAGGAGCAGTTCGCCGGGCTGCGGCTGTACTGCGGCGTCGGCGGCTCCTACCCGGGACTCGAAGGACTGCAGACCTCCGCCACCGAGGCCAGGGCCGGCGGCGCCGCCGCCCGCACCGCCCGCCACCAGGACCGCCCGCTGGCCTTCCGCGACCTGGGCTTCCGCCGCGTCCTGCTGCAGTGGTACGCCATGAACAGCTCCCGCGTCGTGGTCGACCGCCTCCTGGCCCCGCTCGACGAACTGGGCCCCCGGCGCAGGGACGAGGCCCTGCGCACGCTCCAGGCATTCCTCGACCACCCGGGCTCGCCCCGCGACGCGGCGGCGGCGCTCGGCGTGCACCGCAACACCGTCGCCAACCGGGTCAAGCGCCTGCTCGACCTACTCGACGTGGACGGGAACAACGCCGACCACCGGCTCCTGCTGCAACTGGCCTGCCGCGTGGCCGCGCAGTCCGATCGCCCGGTCCGGGTAAGGTGAGCCCGGCCTTATGTGGGGTGATCGGAGGGATTCCTTGGCGGGCGATCGCGCACTCGTCCCCATCCGCGAGGTCGCCGACGGCTTCGCGATCCCGATCTCGACCCTGCACTACTGGGAACGCCAGGGCCTGCTCACCCCGGATCGCCGCGGGGGACAGCGCCGCTACGACGCCGGTCAGCTGCGCCGGATCGCGCTGATCCAGCTCTGGCGCGAGACCGGGATGCTCTCCATCGCCGACATCACCGCCATCCTCACCGGCCGCGACGCGGGCGGCTGGCGCGACACCGTGAGCGGCAGGATCGAGGCCATCGGCGAGCAGATCGAGCGGCTCGACGCCGCGCGGACGTACCTGAGCCACCTGCTGACCTGCACCCACGAGCCGCTCGAAGCATGCCCTACCTTCCGGGCGATGGCCGACGCCCGAGCGAGATCGTTCCCCGCGAGCCGTCGACCGTGATGAGCTGGCCGTCGCGCACCCGCGTGGTCGCGCCGGCCACCCCGACCACGGCCGGGATCCCGTACTCGCGGGCGACCGTCGTACCGTGCGAGATCATCCCGCCCGTCTCGGTGACGACGGCCGCGGCGTTCAGGAACAACGGCGTCCAGCCCGGGTCCGTCGAAGGGCAGACGAGAACCTCCCCCGGCTCGATCCTGGCGGTGCCGGGATCGCGGACGATCCTGGCCGGCCCGGAGGCCAGGCCGGACGCGCCGGCCAGGCCGCGCAGGAAGGCGTCGTCGCCGGCCCCCGCGGGCCGGTACTCGGGAACGGTGCCGTCCGACAGGACGACGGAGGGCACCTGCCGGCGCCCCGCCTCCCGCTCATACACCGCCCGCCGCTCGCGCACCCGGGCCCGTTCGTCGTCGTGCCCTCCATCCAGTACGGCGGAGCGCAGCTCGTCCAGGCCGAGGAACATGACGTCCTCGGCCCGCTCCAGCACCCCGCGCCCGGCCAGATGCTCTCCCAGACGCAGCAGCCGGCGGCGCAGCTCCTGGTAGCCGAGCATCAGGCAGTACTTGGGCAGTTCCCGCAGCCCACGCAGCTCCCGTGCGGAGGACAGCAGGAACCCGGCGGCGATCCGGCGATGCAACGGCACCCGGCGCACCAGCTCCGCGACCGTGGCCCGGGCTTCCCGCCCGGCGGCGGCGAACTCGGCCGCCGCGTCGAACCCCGTCTCCGCGGCGGCCGCGTAACCGATCAGCAGATTGAAGACCGGCGTGGGGTCGTCGGCCCAGCGGGGCAGGCCCAGGTCCATCTCCGCGGCCACCCGGCAGCCGTAGCGCGCGAGGAAGGCGTCCATCCCCGCCGCCAGCGGACGCGGCAGCCTGCCGTACCGGTAGGTCTCGGCCAGGCGCCCGGCGTCGTGCGAGGAGAGGACCGCCGCGGACTCCGGGTCGGCCTTGGCCGCCATCGCCAGGTCCCACAGGCTCAGGTCCATCTCCGTGGTCGGGTTGCCGGGCACGCCGCGGAAGCAGGCGCTGACCTCCTCCGGAGCGGCGGCCCCCGCGAGCAGCCGGGCGGCCAGCCGCTGCGCCAGCCCGCCCGCCGTGTTCGCGGTGCGGGGGAGATCCGCCTCGATGCGGCAGACAGCGCGATGGTTCGCCTCGATCCAGCGCAGCTGCTCGGCGGGCCGCTCGGCGCCGGGACCGATCAGCGCGCGCACGTGCCGCAGCGAACGCCGCCGGGCCCGGGCCCGCGCCCACCGGGGAAACAGCCAGGCGGCGGCGATCGGCACGTGACGCCTCGCGGGCCCGGGCGACGGCTGCGCCGTCCCGGTGGCGGCGAAGCGCGGATCATCGGCCAGCCCGGCGATGATCTGACCCGACGGCGCGGCCAGGTCATCGGCGAACGACACCATGAGCGGCCGCTTCGCGTCGTCCGTGACGCCCTCGGTGATGTCCCAGTACAGCCAGCCGGAGACGTCGACGATCTCGGGAGAGAACCCGATGGAGGCCAGATACGCGCTCATGCCGCGCTGCCGTTCCCGGATCATCGCCGAGCCCATCGGCGTCAGCGGCCGGAACAGCCCCTGGTAGACGTTGACCGACCAGTACGCCCGCAGCCGGCCGTCCGGCGACTCCGGGACGGGGAAGGCCGTGGTGATGGGCCTGGTCTGCGTCAGCCACAACCTGCCTTCGACGTCGATCGCCCACTCGACGTCCTGCGGGGCGCCGAACCCCTCCTGCAACGCGGCGCCGGCCTCACGCAGCCGCCGCAGATCGGCCCCGTCCAGGCAGCCGTGGCCCTCCGGCTCACGATCGCCGCTCAGCACGTACTGATCGGGCACGACGGCGCCCGACACCACCAATTCGCCGAGGCCCTCGGCCGCCTCGGCGACCATCTCGGTCCGGCAGCCCGTCACCGGGTTCAGCGTGTGCAGGACACCGGCCGCCCTGGCCGCCACCATGCGCTGCACCACGACCGCGATGACGGCGTCACGGTGATCGAGGCCATGGGCCGTCCGGTACCGGACGGCCCGGTCCGACCAGAGCGAGGCCCAGCACCGCTTGACGGCCGTCAGGACGTTCCCGGCGCCGCGGACGGACAGGAACGTGTCGTACTGCCCGGCGAAACTCGCCTCCGCCAGATCCTCCTCCGGCGAGGACGAGCGCACCGCGACGGCGGCGTCCGCGCCGAGCGCGTGATAGGACCGCGTGATGGCGCGGGTCAGGTCCTCGGGCAGGTCCGTGGCCAGGATCGCCGCGCGGATCGAGCGGGCGGCCTCGTCGCCGAGGGGGCCCGGCGGCACCCGCACCCCGGCGCGATCGTAGGCCGCGGTGGTGACGACGAAGCCGCCGGGGACGCTGAAGCCCCGGCCGAGCATGGCGGCCAGATTCACGGCCTTGTTCCCGGCGCGGGCGACGTCCACGCCCGTGAGCTGCTCGAGGGGTATGACGGTCAACTGCTCAGCACTCCTTGGCCGGTGGATGCGGATGGCGGGATCACGATGCATCCTCAACCGGGCTTGAGCGCAAGAGGGCGCGATCACCCCCGGGCTGCCTTGCAGCCCTCCGTCTACAACGGCGTCGCCTCGGCCGACGCGCTGAGCACCTTCTTCAACCGCACCCTGCGCAAGCAGGCCGGCACCTGGTAGGCCGCGGCCGGGCCCGCGGGCGCGGCCGGACGGTTGCGCGGGGGTTCAGCCGATCGCCCGCTTCACCAGCTCGGCGATCTTCGCCTCGCCCGCGGGGGTCAGCTCGTTGATCGCGAAGGCGGTCGCCCACACGGCGCCGTCGTCGAGGTTGGCGACGTCGTTGAAGCCGAGCGTGGGGTAGCGCGCCTTGAACTTCGCCGCCGGCTGGAAGAAGCAGACGATCTTGCCGTCCTTGGTGTAGGCGGGCATGCCGTACCAGAGCTTCGAGGCCAGGCCCGGTGCGGCGGCCTTGATGATGGCGTGGACCCGCTCGGCCACGACGCGGTCCGCCGCGCCCATCTCGGCGATCTTGTCGAGCACGTCGCGCTCGATGTCGGCCTCGCTCGTGCCGCGGGAGGCCTTCTTCAGGTCCTTGGCGTGCTCCTTCATCGCGGCGCGCTCTTCGTCGGAGAACCCGTCGAACTTGGTGCCGGTGGCGGGCTGGGTGGTGGTCATGGCGGGCTCCCTGTCTGGTCCTGCTGTCGGCGTTCTGGTGGCTTGCCCGGTTCCTCCGGGGGCGTGACACCATCACAGCCGAGCGGGCCCGCCACGACGATCCCGATGGGACGCCGTGGGACAGGCGAAGCGGCCCTGACCTGCGCGGAGCCGGCGTGACAAAAGTCTTCCGCCGTGGGACAGGGTCAGCGGATCACAGGCGGGCCATCCACTCGTCACTCGTGAGAACCTCGGCGCCCCTGGCCGGAAAGACGCGGCCGACCAGGAAGTCGTGCACATCCGCTTCCCCGTCGGCGCAGGCGTCGCTGAGCACGGTCACGCGGTAGTCGCGGTCCGCGGCGTCGAAGAACGTGGCGGCGACCATCGCCCCGGTCGCGACACCGGTCAGCACGATCGAGTCGATGCCCTGGGCGCGCAGGATCAGCTCGAGGTCGGTCCCCGCGAACGCGCTGGCGCGCCGCTTGAGGACGACGGCCTCACCCGGCGACGGCGCGATGTGCCGGTGCACGAGGGTCTCGGGGGAATCCTCGTGGAACAGCGTCCCCGCCCCGTGCAGGGTACCGATCACCTGGTTCCCCGCCGCCACGTCGAGGCCCGAGGCCCTCAGCGCGAAACGGATGAAGATCACCGGGATGCCGGCGGCTCTGGCCGCGGGGACGACCTTTTCCATGACGGGAAGCACATCGGCGGCGAAGGGGTAGTTGTCCACGATGCCCGCTTGCAGGTCGCCGACGATGAGCGCGGTGGTGGTCATACGACTTCCTTGTCTGTACGGCACGCCGTCGGCAATCCTCACCCCGGCGTTCTTGCAGTCGATCAAGTACGACCATAGCGGGACGGCTTCCCGCTCAGCCCATCGGCCCGGATTCCGGCCAGAAGGTAAACAACCCCTGGCTTCCTGGTGAATGTCCCGCCCGCCGGAGATTTGCCACCTGGGCGAATATCAGTCACTTATCCGGCGTTTATCGGATCCGCTGATCCTTTCCCCGTTTCAGCCAACGAGCACAGGGGAGCACATGAAACGACTATGGGTCGCGGCTTTAGCCGGCGTGGCGTTACTCGCCACCCCCGCCCAGTCCGCCCATGCCGGAACGGGCACGGTCTCCACGGCCGCGAGGCCGGCTCAGGACGTGTTCAACGACTGTCAGTCACCCCGGAGGGTGCGCATCGACCGGACCAACGAATACATCAACGTCCCCGATTGCGCGGTGACGCTGAAGAAGGACCCGTGGCAGGAATGGGGTTCCGCTGAAGAGGTCGGAGACAAGATCTCCGCCTGTGAGGCCATCGGCAGCACGACCTATTCGCGGGCCAAGTCCGTGAGCCATTCCTTCGGTTTCCAGCTCGACTTCGCGCTCAAGCGTCCCGTGGGCGACCTGAGCAACAAGCTCGACGGGCAGATAGGCCCCAAGCTGGGATATTCCGTTACTTGGTCGGATACGAAGACCTGGTCGACCACCGCGACCGTGGACAAGTATCACACCGCGTGGATGGAGGTCAGGCCGAAGGTCGCCAAGGCCCGGTTCGATCTGCGGGCCGACTACGGCAGCGGTGAGCGGTACACCTTCACGGACGCGACGGTGACGTTGCCGGCCAAGGAGAGCAGGGAGGACACCGTCACCACCCGCCAGGTCCGCATGACCCACGAAGAGATCGCGAGGTGCGGTGGCGGTGACCAGCCCGGCGGCGCCGCCGTCCGGCACGGGCTGATCGGATTCCTGCTGTCGGGCAGCGGCCGGGCGATGGACCTGGACAACGGCAACGGCGACAGCGGGACCAAGATCCAGGCATACGCCGCGAACAGCAGCAATCCGCAGAAGTGGGGCTTCTATCACAAGGGCGGCAACATCTATGTGATGGAGACCGTCCTCGCAAAGTCCATGCTGGTCGACCTCCACCCCGGCACCAATCGCACTCACGTGATCCGCGAGCACGGCGGCGGCAACCAGCGCTGGGAGTTCAAGTCCATAGGCGACGGCTGGTATCAGATCAAGAACCAGGCGAACCCCGGCTGCCTGACCGACGTCGGCCACGGCAACGCCCTGGAGGAACATGCCTGCCGCGACGGCGACATGTTCCAGCGCTGGAAGATCCAGCCTTCGGTCTTCACCCCCGACCCTCGCAACGGCCCCGGCGGCGGGGGCGGCCCCGCGCACGGCAAGGTCGTCCGCCTGCACTCCGCCACCGGCTTCGCCGCCGACCTGAAGGGCGGCAACCCCGGGGACGGGACCATCATCCACGCCGCGAACCGGGAGGCGGGCAACACCAACCAGGACTGGGTCCTGTGGGACAAGGGCGGCGGTAACTGGCTCATCGAGACCAACTACCGCGGCGGCGGGGTCATGGACGTCAAACCCGGAGGCGACCACTTCGTCCTGCCCACCGGGGACTGGACCCTCCACCTGGTTCGCGTCCACGGCGGCGACAACCAGCTCTGGCGCTTCGACCCCGCGGGAAACGGCCTCTACCGGATCCGCAGCGTACGCGGGGTGAACAGGTTCCCCGCCGGGGGATGCCTGACCGCGAGCGGCCCCGGCGAAACCCTCCACACCCAGAACTGCGACCAGGGTGACAAGCAACTCTGGGCGATCCGCTGACATAGATCTCCCGGGCCCCTGCGCGCACCGGCGCAGGGGCCTCCGGCGCGCGTTCTGTTACCTTCTCCCACCGGCACTCGTCATAGGGGGTGACGACCGAGACGAACGGTCGTCGCACCGACGAGTGAAGAGAGAGCAGGATGCTGACCACCATCATGTACACGACGGTCTACGTCACCGACCAGGACCGCGCGCTGGCGTTCTACACCGAGGGACTCGGCCTGGAGAAGCGGGCCGACTACGCGGGGCCCGACGGGCGGTTCCTCACGGTCGGGGTTCCCGGCAGCCCGGTGCAGATCCTGCTGTGGTCGCATGCGGCGGCGGCGGGCCGGCCGGGCGGCACGGGCCGGCCTGCCGCGCCCGGTCCGTTGATCCTCGAATCCGATGATCTGCGCAAGGACTTCGAGATCATGCGCGGGCGCGGCGTCACCTTCGACGAGGGGGAGCCCGTGGACTATCCGTTCGGGGTCCGGATCGAGGCGGTGGACCCGGACGGCAACCGGGTCTCGCTGCGTCAGCCGCGAAAGCCGCGCCGGTCGTGACCATCCACCCCTCCGGCCTCATGACCGAGGCGTTCGAAGCCCAGCGCGATCGGCTGCGGGCCCTGGCCTACCGCGTGCTGGGCTCGCACGCCGACGCCGAGGACGTGGTCCAGGAAGCCTGGATGCGTCTGGTCCGCCAGGACGAGGCGAGCATCGGCAACCTGGCGGGGTGGCTGACCACCGTCGTCGGCCGGATCAGCCTGGACCTCCTGAGATCCCGCCAGGCCCGCCCTGAGACCGGCTACGGGCACGAGTTCGCCGGCCTCGTGGTGACGGCCGCCGACGAGCCAGCGCCGGACGAGCAGGTGGCGCTGGCCGATTCGGTGGGCTTGGCCCTGCTCGTGGTGCTGGACTCGCTCAGCCCCGGCGAGCGGCTGGCGTTCGTCCTGCACGACATGTTCGCGGTCCCGTTCCGGGAAATCGGCCACATCCTCGGCAAATCCGCCGACGCCACCAAGATGATCGCCAGCCGCGCCCGCCGTAAGGTCCAGGCCACGGACCGCCCGGCGGGCCCCGGCCGCGAGCACCGGGAGGCCGTCCACGCCTTCCGCGCCGCCGCGCTCGGCGGCGACTTCGAAGCGCTCCTGCGCGTCCTCGACCCGGACGTGAAACTGACCGTCGACACCCCCGGCGGCCTGGTCGTCACCCTCGGCGCCACCGAGGTCGCCGCCGGCGCCCGCAGGTTCTCCGGCACGGTCGCCCGCCAGCGGCCCGTGCTGGTCAACGGCATCCCCGGCCACATGTCCTGGCGCCCCGACGGAACCCCTCTGTCCGTCATCGCCTTCACCGTGGCCGAAGGCCGGATCACCCGCATCCACATCATCATCGACCCGGCCAAACTCGCCTCGATCCAGCTGCCCGCCCCACCCTGAGCCGGCGGATCGCACCACGCGCCAATAGTCAACGCGACGTAGACTATTCGCATCATGGCGCGTACACCCGACGGAGATCACGACGTCGAACGGCTGGCGTCTCGGCTGCGGATGCTGGCCCTGCAGCGTTCGGACGCATGGCTGGACCTCGACCTCACGCTGCCGCAGCTGCGCGTCCTGCTCGTGGTCCGCCGGCGCGACGGGGCCACGGTGTCGGAGCTGGCCGAGATCGTCGGACGACGGCTTCCGGCCGCGTCCGCGCTGGTGAACCGGCTGGTCCGCGCCGGGCTCCTGCACCGGGTGAGCGATCCTGGCGATCGCCGGCGGATCCGGCTCCACCTCACCGCCGAGGCGGAGCAGATGCTGGCCACGGTGGACCGGCGTGCGGCGGACAGGTTCACCGCCATCCTGGGACGCATGAGCGCCGAGGGGCGTGCGGCACTGGCCGGCGCGCTGAGCGAGCTCATCGACCTCGTCTCGGCCGACCTGCGCGAAGACACCGGTCCCCGCCTCACGGAGGAAGGGCGTCCATGAGCACCTACCCCTATCACAACCCGTACGAGGATTTATCCGGAAATATCGGCATCAGGGCCGTTCGGGCGGCAGGTTTCCGCGAACGCCGATTCGATACCGGCACCGTGCGGATCAACTACGTGGTAGGCCCGGACAACGGGCCCCCGCTGGTCCTGCTGCCGGCGCAGACGGGCATCTGGGAGAGCTACCAGCGGGTGCTGGCGCCGCTGTCGCGGCGCTTGCGCGTCTACGCGCTCGACGTGCGCGGGCACGGCAAGTCGAGCTGGACCCCCGGAGAGTACTCCTGGCAGCACCTGGGCGCGGACCTGACGCGCTTCCTGTCCGAGGTCGTGGGCTCCCCGGCCGTCCTGTCCGGTAACTCCTCCGGCGGCCTGCTGGCCCTGTGGTGCGCGGCCAACCTCCCCGGCCGGGTCGCCGCGGCGATCCTGGAGGACGCCCCGGTGTTCTCCGCGGAGCTGCCCCGCTTCCGCGACCGCGACCGCTATGTGTACGGCGGGCTGAAACACCTCGCGGAAACCCTGGGCGATCCCGAGCACCGGGATGTCGCCGCCTACTTCCGCGGCTTGACCCTCCCGGTCTCGGAAACCCGCCAGAAACGCGTCCCGGACTGGTTCGGCTCCTTCCTGTCCCGTCGCGCCCAGGCGTTCCAGTCCCGCCACCCCGGCCGTCCGCTGGACCTCCGCTTCTTTCCCCTCAGGCTCCGCCTGCTGCTCAAGTGCCTGTCGATGTACGACCCGGACTTCGCCCGGGCCTTCGTCGACGGCCGGTTCTACGAGGGCCTCGATCACGCCGGCGCGCTCGCCCGCGTGTCGTGCCCGCTGCTGGTCCTGCACGGCGACTGGCGGCGCCTGCCGGGCCACGGCCTGATCGGCGCGATGGACGACGAGGACGCCCACCGGATCAGGCAGCTCGTACCGCACGCCCGATATCAGAGGATCCATGCCAACCACGTGATCCACATGTTCAAACCCCGCCACTTCGTCCGAGCGGTCAACGCCTTCCTCACCGACGACGTCTTCGGCGAATCCGCCGGCCCGGCAAGTGAGCCCGGCAGATCCGGCGGAGCCGAGCGAGCCTAGAAGAACGTCATGGGGCTCTCGTAGAGAAGGGTCTTCTCGTCCGCGACGAGTTCGGGGACCGGCTTGGTGAGGAACCCGAAGTTGTCCCACATGAGCCGGTTGAAGTACTGGTTGCACGGCGGGACGCCACAGGGCACGTGGCTCAGCGCTATGACGTGCCCCAGTTCGTGGGCGAGGGTCCAGCGGTTGGCGTCGTACCGGATGACGGCGTTGGGCTTGCCGACCGGGTAGCTGCCGCAGCCGGCCACGCCCGCCGGGGTGATGGAGCCGACCACGTACAGGACGACGTCGGTGGCCGAGGCGTTGGCGCGATAGGATGCCAGGGTGGCCTGCTCGGTGGAGACCTGGTGGTTGTCGGGCCGCGCCAGGCAGGGGCGGACGTCGACGTCGTCCATGCCGGTGACCTGGATGCGTTCGACGGAGCCCAGTTCCACGCCGAGCTCGGCGGTCGCGAAGACGGTGCGGGCGTCGTTCAGCGCGTTGGTGATCGGGGCCATGTCGTGGTGGGGCAGGTTGACGAGCTTGAGATGGACGCGGACCCGCTCGGTGTGCCACCAGGCCGAGCCGACGCTGCGGTCGGGGCGGACGTAGAAGGCGTCCAGGTGGTCGGGGCGGCGGCCGACGAGGCTGATCGGGCCGGGCGTCGCCCGCTGGGCGGAGGCGGCGGTGAGCCGGGTCCACGCGCCGGGCAGCCGCTCGTCGTAGGACAGATGCTGGACGCGGCCGTCGGGGGCGATCCAGACGAGGTCGATCTGGCCGGGGGAGCGGCTCGTGGCGGACAGGCCGCCGGGGGCGGCCGCGCCTGGCCAGGCGATCGGCCAGGGGGCGGGCCAGTTGGCGTGCGGGTTCCACGCGGTGGTGCCGATGCCGCCGTCGGGGCCGATCCAGAAGACGTCGAGGTGGTCGGGGCGGCGGCTGATCGCGGTGAGGGCGGATCGGAGCGGTGCCCTGCTGCTCCCGATCTTCACGTGGCCCGCGGGCGCGATCGAACGTGACGGCCAGTTCGCTTGAGCGTGCCACCACGTGGTGGACACACCGCCGTCAGGCCGGATCCAGAACAGGTCGAGGTGGTCACGGGCGCGTGAGACCACCGACAGGGCGCCGCCGAGGGCGTGCACGGAGGCGTTCGGGGTGATCGTCCAGTACTGGCGCCAGTCGTGGGCCGGGTTCCACGCGGTGGTGCCGATCGCCTGACCGGGGGTGATCCAGAAGACGTCGAGCTGGTCGGGGTTGCGGGCGGCGACGGCGAGGGTTCCGTACATGGCGCTTCTCGACGGCGAGATCGACCGCGGGAGCGCCCATTGGGGGGTGGCCGTGTCCCACCACGAGGTGCTGACGCCCGAGTCGGGCCGGATCCAGAACACGTCCAGGTGGTCGGGATTGCGGGCGACCGCGGCCAGCCCGCCGGAGAACGAGCCGGCCTGAGCCGACCCGGCGGGAGCGACCATCCGCGTCTCCCACGCGGGCCAGGAGTCGCTCCACACCGTGGTCATGACGGCTCCGTCGGCGCGGATCCAGAAGACGTCGAGGTTGCCGGGCTTGCGGGCGACGGAGACGAGCGTGTTGTTCTCGGCCCCTGTCGCCGGAAGGACGAAATCGGTCCAGGCATGGGCCGGCGTCAGCAGCGACACCACCAGCACCAGCGCGGACAGGACGACGACAGCAGGGCGTAACCTGCGGAACAAAGGCATGAGATTCCCCGGGGAGACGAGCGCGGGCTAGGACGGATCCCTGCGGTAGGTGTCGCACTTGGTGTTGGCCGCATTGAACGGGCTGGTCGAGCAGATGCGCAGCCGGTCGCTGCGCCCGTTGAGCGTGAAGGTGGCCGGCGTCCAGGCGAACTCGCAGGTGCCCGCGCGGTCGCCCTTCACCCAGAGCACTTGTCCGCTATAGGTGGGGCCCTGCCCGGCGATGCGCAGCTCGATCCCGCCGTGGGGGAAGGTGCACCCCGAACGGGGCTCGAGGAAGTCGGGCCCGTAGCGCTCGCCTTCGTAGCCGGACGACAGGGACCGGATGCGCAGGTAGCCGCCCCAGTCTCCGCCGATCCGGGGCGGTGGCGGGTCCACCCGCAGCTGCTTCCGGTCGCTGCGCTGGGGCGTGCGGCCCGTGACCGTGATGGCGTGGGTGCCGGGGGCGGAGATCTGGAAGTCGAGTACGGCCCGGCCGTCGCGCAGGGCGGTGCTCGCGCCGAGGGTGGCGCCACCGCGGCTGAAGGTCACCTGCTCGCCCTCGTCGAAGCCGGAGCCGATCGCCCGGACCGTGTCTCCTGCGGTCACGTTCGACGCGGGCAGGGTCAGCACGATGTTCGCGGCCTCCACCCGCAGGCGGGCGTCCGCGCGACGGCCGCCGGCGCCGGTGGCCGTGACGGTGTGGGAGCCGGGGGTCAGAGCGGCGGGGATCTGGAAGTCGAGTACGGCCCGGCCGTCGCGCAGGGCGGTGCCGGTGCCGAGGGCGGTGCCGCCGAGGGTGAAGGTCACCTGCTCGTCCTCGTCGAAGCCGGAGCCGATCGCCCGGATCTGGACCTGGCTTCCGGTGGTCACCGCCGATTCGGAAAGGGTCAGCTCGAGCGGGCGCGCCGGCTTGTCCCTGAGGTCGAGGCGCGCGTCGGCGCTGCGTCCCGAGGTGCTGCCGGTGGCGGTGACGGTGTAGGCCCCGGCCGGCAGATCGCCGGGGATCGCGTCCGTCAGCTCGGCGACGCCACGACCGGTGGCCGGGGCGGTGCCGAGCCGGCCTCCTTCGCCGGTGGAGGGGCTGGTCCAGGAGAACACGACGTCCTCCCGGGGCGCGAATCCCGATGCCCGGGCGGTGCCGCCGTCTCCGACGTACGGGGACGACGGTGAGATGACCAGCCGGACGGGCCCCACGTCTACGGGGAGCTGCTGACTGCGACGGTCCGTGGGGCGGTCGGGGCCGGGCGGGACCTGATGTTTCGGGGGGTTGTAGGGGGCCGCCGGGGGAGGGCTGCCTGGCCGGAAGGGCTGGCCGGGCGGCACGGATGGCCGGCTGCGGGACGTGGGTGGCCGGCTGTGGGACACGGGTGGCTGGGCGCCCACCTGCGAGATCTCCTGAGGCCGGGCATCGGGCCCGGCGTCCGCCATCCGCATGCCCAGCACGGCGGTGGAGATGATCACCGTGGCCGTCACCGTGGCGATCACCGCGCCCTGGGCCGTGCCCAGCGCGGAGACGCCCTTGCCCGGCGCGGGGGACGTGTTCAGGAGGACGCCCGCCCCCACCGCTCCGGCCTGCACACCGAGCAGCAGGCCCAGCGCCCTCTTGCGGGTCCGCTCCTCCTGCTCGAAGTAGGCGAGGTCATCCCGGCGGCCCGCGCGCGTCGCCGCCTCCAGCCCCAGGGCCAGGACCTGACGCCACGATCCCCAGCGCAGCGAGCGTCCCAGGAACGGGGCCGCCGTCCGCGCCAGGACGCAGGCCGCCTCCGCGGTGCCGCGGTCGAGGGCCAGCCGGAGCACGGCCACGATCGCCGTGGCGTTCTCGGCGATCTGGTCCCGCCTGGCGCTCTTCACCCACTCGGTCAGCTGGATCGCGTACCCGGTCGCGGCCGGGGCGCCCACCGGGACGGGCGGGGTCCCGGCCGCCCGGAGCCGGCCGCCCGCCGAGACGTCGGCCAGCGCCGACCCGCGCAGGCCCGCGACGGCGGCGTCGACGTGCTCCGCCTGCGCCAAGACGGCCACGACGGCGGGGGAGAACCAGGTGCCCGGCATCGCGGTGAGCACCTGCCAGATCGACCGTGCCCGGGTGTCGAGCGCGGCCACCAAGCCGTCGGCGATCGTCTGGGGGGCGGTCGCCACGGCCAGGATGCCGGTGCGGGACATCGCGACGGCGGCCTGCAGCAGGGCGCGGGGGTGGCCGCCGGTGAGCCGGCAGAGCTCATGCACCGCCGCATGCTCCTGCTCGCTCAAGCCCTCGCCCGGAACCCGGCCGCATGGAGCCCCGCCCGGAGCCCCGCTCAAGCCCTCGCCCGGAGCCCCGCCCGGAACCCCGCTCGGAATCTCGCTCTGGGTCTCGTTCGGGATCCCGCTCAGGGTCTCGCTCGGGACCGGGCCGGGGGCGGCGCCCGGACGGCCGGGCTGGAGGGCCGCGAGCTGACCGGTGAGGAACGCCGCCGCCGCGTCCTCGGGGAGCCCGCGCAACTCCAGCGCGTACCCGCCGGAAGGCATGCTCCTGCTGGTAGAGCCGACCAGCAGGGTGGCTGCGGGGGTGGCGCTGATCAATGCGGCCAGGTGCTCGGCCGGGCCTTCGAAGCCGTCGATCACGATGAGAGCCCGCACCGCCCCCATGAACTGCCGCAACCGCTCACGAGTCGGCTGATAGTCCGGATTATCGTAGAAAATCGTGAAGAGCCGCTGAAGCAGGTCGTCGACTGATTCGCTGGCGTCCTGCACGTACACCACCGGCTCCCCGGCATCCTGCCAGTCGGTGGCGATCTTGCTCAGCAGTGCCGACTTGCCGACGCCCGGCACGCCGTACACCTGCACCGAGGCGGCGGGCTCACGCAGCCAGCGCCGCACGATGCCCAGCTCCACCTCGCGGCCGACCAGGCCCGCGGCGGGCATCGGCCGCCAGCGCGGATCGGGCCGCTCGCGCAGGACGACCTTCGGCGGCTCGCCTTCATCCGCCAGGGCGGACGGGCTGCCGACGTAGTACCTGATGAAGTTGTTGTCGCCGACGACGGCTATCCCGCTGAGGTCGCCGCCGACGTTCACCTGCGTCCCCTCCACGCACCTCTCCTCACCACGGCTGCAAACGGCGTCCGGACCGATCACACCCCCGGCCGCGCTGCCAAGGATGCTCACCGTGGCGGGAAGATTGCTTGCTTAATCCTTGCTTCGCAGGTCAGATGGGTATACCGAACCGTTGGCCGCCGTTGGAGCCGAACGGCTGCCCTCAGCTTCGCGGGGGTGTAGTGATAGGGCACATGAGGCAAATCCCGCACGCAGAGATCCGGTTACTCGGGCCGGTGCAGGTGCACGGTCCCGACGGGCCGCTGGACGTGGGGGCCGCCCGGCAGCGCTGTGTCCTCGCCGTCCTCGCCGAGGACCCCGGCGCCCTGGTGTCGGCGGACATGCTCATCTTCCGCGTCTGGGGAGACGCGCCACCGGCCAGGGCGCGGCAGGGGCTGCACACCTACATCGCGCGGCTCCGCCGTACCCTGCGAGGGCTGGGCGACGTCGCTCTCGTCAACCGCGACGGCGGCTACGTGCTGGAGATCGCCCCCGAGCGTGTGGACGTCGTGCAGTTCCACGTCCTGGCCGACGAGGCCAGGGGCGCGGTCAAGGACGATGACGATCCCGCGGCCGCCGAGCTGTTCGCCGGCGCTCTGGACCTGTGGCGGGGCGGGGCACTGGCCGGCATCGAGGGGGAGTGGGCCGAGGGGGTGCGCGCCAGGCTGGCCGAGCAGCGGCTGGTCGTCCTCCAGGAGCGGATCGAGGTCGATCTCCGGCTGGGCCGCCACAGCCGGCTCGTGCCCGAGCTGACGGATCTGGTCCGCGAGCATCCGGCCACGGAACGCCTGATCGGCCAGCTGATGCTCGCGCTGTACCGGTGCCGGCGCCAAAGTCACGCGCTGAGCGTCTACCGCGAGCTCAAGCGCCGGCTCCACGAGGAGGGGCTCTACCCCGATCCCACCCTGCAGGAGCTGGAACGCCGCATCCTGCAAAGCGACGAGACCCTCGACCTCGACCGCCCGCGCCCGCGACCGGACGGGCCGGAGGCGACCGGCCCCGGCGATCCCGTCCGCGACGAACTCATCGCCGAGATGCGCCGGCGATGGATTCACCAGGGGCTGGAGCGCGGCCCCGCCGACCGCATCGAGGTGAGCCTGGCCGAGCAGCCCGACGCGGTCAGCGACAGCTTCAGCCCGCTGCCGCCGGGCCCGCTCGCCACCCCGCAGCCCCTGCCCGCGACCGCCAGCCCCCTCGAGCTGTTCAGGGCCCGGTTCAACCGCCGGCTGCTCATCCTGGGTGCGGCCGGGTCGGGCAAGACGACGCTGCTGCTCGAACTGGCCCGCGACCTGCTCGACGTGGCCGACGCCGACGCCGGGGCGGCCGTGCCGGTGATGTTCTTACTGTCCCGCTGGAGCGAGCGCAGCGGCGACTTCGGCGCGTGGATCGTCGCCGAGCTGAAGGAGCACTACGCGCTCGGCGCCGAACAGGCCAGGACCTGGCTGGCCGACGACAGATTGATCTTGCTCCTCGACGGGCTGGACGAGGTCCCCGAACCCAAACGGCAGGCGTGCATCCAGGCCGTCAACGACTTTCGCGCCTCCCGCGAGGGAGCCCTCTGCGGGTTGGTGGTCACCGCCAGGATCGCGGACTACCGCACGCTCGGCACCCGCCTGGCCCTCGGCGGCGCACTCGTGCTGCTGCCCCTGACCGCCCGGCAGGTGGACGACTACCTCGCCAGGACCGCCGCCGGGCTGCGCGCCGCCCTGAACCGCGACCCCGTCCTGGCCGAACTCCTGACGACCCCGCTGGCACTCGGACTGGCGGTGTTCACCTACGGGGACCACCACCCCGTCGCCACCGGCGGCGGCGTCGAGCAGTACCGCAGCAGCCTCAACGACGGCTACCTGGCCCGGATGCTCGCCCGTGACCGCGCCCGCGACCAGGCGCCCGGCCCCGGCCGGCCGGCGGCGCCCCACCGGAGCGACCCCGCGCACACCCACCGGTCGCTCGTCTGGCTCGCCCGGCTGATGACCCGCCACGAGGAAACGATCTTCTATCCCGACTGGTTCACCCCCACCTGGCTGCCGGGCTCGGCCCCGCCCTGGCCGCTTCCCGCCCGCGCCGGCCTGCGCCTGGTCACCGGCCGCGGCGGCTGGCGTCGCCTCGCGGCGGCGCTCACCTACGGTACGGCTGCCGCGCTGATCACCGGAGTCGTCTACGGCCTGCAGGCACTACTCGGGGTCACCGTGCCGGAACCCGACCCGAACCTGGCCACGAGCCTGGCCTTCGCTCCGCTGGTGGCGGTCACCGTATGCCTGGCGGTCGTCGTCACGACCATGCTCCCCACGCCCGGACCGGCGGTGCGCGCCCTGGTCTACTTCGCGGTGCTCTTCGGGGCGGGCGGCCTGCACAAGGGCATGCGCGTGGGAGCCGTCGAGGGAAGCGAGAGCGGCCTGGCGACCGGGCTGTCCGGCGGCCTGGTCTACGGGGCGACCAGCGCCGCCTCGGTCGCCCTGGTGCTCCTGCTCGCCGCGATGCTGGTCCGCGCGGCGGGCACCCGCTGGACCTGGTCCTGGCCCCGGATGATGTGGGGACTGGACATCGCCATGGCCATCGCGCTGGCCGTCGGCGTCAGCCACGCGGCGGCCCGGATCGTCCTCGGCCACCGCGGATGGGTGTACGACCTGCTCAGCGGATTCGGCTACGGCCTCATCGTCGGCCTGGGCGGCGGCCTGATCGTCGGCATCGCCTTCGGGCTCGTGGACATCGACACCGATCAGCCGGCTGCCCGCTGGCACTGGTCGCCCCGGCGGCTGGCCCTCGCCTTCGCCGCAGGCGTCGCGTATGGCACGATCCACTGGCTGCTGTTCGTCGTCGCCGTCAGCACCTTCATGGGCCCCGACAAAGGCCCCATCTTCGGCCTGATCGTGGGACTGACCTTCTTCCTGACCTTCACCCTGGGCTTCGGCATGACCCCCGACCGGAACCTGCCCCCTCCCGCCCCGGCCCGGGCGCTGACCGCCTCCCTGCGCGCCGCGGCGGGGCCCATGATCGTGTCCAGCGCCCTCAGCCTCCTGGCCGCCTTCCTGGCACGGCGGTCGGTCGTGGACTACGTACAGTTCATCCTGCCCGGCCCCGCCGTCCTGTCCGGGCTTCTGACCTTCTGGTTCACCGGCGGCGGCACCTGGCTGAGCCACCACGTCACCCGCTGGACCGCCTGGCACGCCGGGCTTCTGCCCCGGAACCTCATCGGCTTCCTCGCACACGCCGACGAACGCGCCCTCCTCCACCGTCAAGGCGGCGGCTACCAGTTCCCGCACGGCACCCTCCAGGCGCACATCGCCCAGCGCGACCCCGGCCGGCTGCCCGCCTGGCACCCTTAAATGGTTTGCCCGCGGACGGCGCGCGCTGGGACGCTCGGCTGAGCCGGAACGGAGAGGAAACGAGACCGTGGCCGTCACCGCATCCAGCAAGCCGCCCGAGCCCGAGCCGGAGGTCGGCACGACGGCCGGCATCCTGCGCGGCGGCCGGGAGGCCGGCGTGGCGGTCTTCCGCGGCATCCCGTTCGCCGAGCCGCCGGTCGGCGCCCTCCGGTTCGCCGCGCCGTACCCGGTGCGCGGCTGGGAGGGGGTGCGCCCGGCGCTCGCGTACGGCCCGCCGCCCCCGCAGTCCGGCCTTCTCGGGGGGTCCCGCGACAGCGCCGGTGACGACTGGCTGACGCTCAACGTCTGGACGCCGGAACCGGGTCCGGCGTCAGCGCTCCCGGTGATGGTGTGGATCCCCGGCGGCGGCTACGCCATGGGGAGCTCCGGCCTCCCGGAATACGATGGCGGGCGCCTGGCCGGGAGCGGGACCGTGGTCGTGACCCTGAACTACCGGCTCGGGATCGAGGGGTTCGCGCAGATCGACGGAGCCCCGGCCAACCGTGGACTGCTCGACCAGGTCGCGGCCTTGGAGTGGGTGCGGGACAACATCCGGGCGTTCGGCGGGGATCCGGACCGGGTCACGGTCTTCGGGCAGTCGGCCGGCGGCGGGTCGGTCGCCGCGCTGCTCGCCATGCCGCGCGCCGCCGGGCTCTTCGGCCGGGCGATCGCCCAGAGCGTGCCGGGGACGTTCTTCTCGCCCGAGCTGGCCGCCGACGTCGCGGCCGCCTTCGCCGCCGAGCTGGGGGTGCGGCCCACGGTGTCCGGCTTGTCGGCGGTGGCCCCGGCCCGGCTGCCCGGCGCGGGTGACGCCGTCCACGCCAAGGCGGTTCGGTGGAGGGAGCGCTGGGGGCGGATCGCCCACCGGGCGGTCCTGTTCGCGCCGGTCGTCGACGGTGACGTCCTGCCCGCGACCCCCTGGCGGGCGCTGGCCGGCGGCGCCGCCCGGGACGTCGGGCTGCTCGCCGGGCACACGCGTGACGAGCACCGGTTGTTCAGCCTGATCGACGGCGTGCTCGGCCAGGTCACGCACGAGCAGACCGAGACGGCCCTGCGCATGCTCGCGCCCGGCCCGGACGGCGCACGCCGCTATCGGGAGGCGTTTCCGGCCGCGGCGGAGGAGGAACTGTATGAGCTGGTCAACGCGGACTGGCTGTTTCGCATGCCGAGCCTCCACCTCGCCGCCGCGCAGGTCGCCGGCGGCGGGCGGGCTCACCTCTACGAGCTGACCTGGTCCGTCCCCGGGCTGGGCGCCTGGCACGGCTTGGACGTGCCGCTCGTCTTCGGCAATCTGAGCAGCGGGCAGGCCGCCATGCTGATCGGCGACCCGGCCTCCCCCGCCGCGGAGGAACTGTCCGCGCGGATCCGCGAGGCGTGGACGGGTTTCGCCGCGCACGGCGACCCGGGCTGGCCCGCGTACGACGCCGTCCACCGCCGCACGCGGCTCTTCGACACGCCGCCGGCGGTCACCGCCTACCCGGAGGATGCCTCGCGGCTGCTGTGGCGGGACCACGTCTTCCCGGCGCTGCCGCTGCTGTCCGGCTGACCGATCAGATCATCCGCCGCAGGGCGGTCTCCACGGCGTCGATCAGCGCGTCGCCCTCGGTGCCCGGACGGCGGGCCAGGCCGAGTTCGACGTCGGGCAGGGCCGGCAGCGCGGACGCGTCGTGGCAGGCCATCGCGGGCTCGATGTTGGCGGGCATGAGCGCCGCGACCCCGAGCCCGGCCCGCAGAGCGGCGAGAACTCCGGCGAGACTGTTGCTTTCGAACGCCACCCGCCAGCGGCGCCCGGCGGCCTCCAGCGCCTCCAGCACCGACGTCCGCCAGGCGCACGTGTTCGAGAACAGCACCACCGGCAGCGGATCGGCGTCGGCGGCGACACCCTGCCCGGCCGCCCAGGCGAGCGGGATGCGCACCGTCCAGCGCGGCGGCCAGGGAAGATCCGGGACCTCGTCGAGCACGAGCTGGACCCGGCCCGTGTCGTAGGCGTCCCGCATCGCCGCGTCGGAGAGGATGAGCACCTCCAGCGTCGCGCCGGGGTGCAGCCGCGCGAGGTCGGCGAGCGCCTGGGGGAGCCGGGAGACGGCGAGGTCTTCGAGGAGTCCCACGCCGCAGTGCCCGGTGAGCGCACGTCCCGTTTCCGCGAGGGCCTGTGCCGACAGCGCGAGAATGCGTTCGGCGTAGGGGAGCAGTTCCTCGCCGGTCCGGGTCGGCGAGACGCCGGACGGCGCCCGGTGCAGCAGGGGACTGCCCACGACGCCCTCCAGCTTGCGCAACTGCTGGCTGAGCGCGGGCTGGGTCTGGCCGAGCGCCGCCGCCGCGCGGCTGATGCTGCCCGCTCGCACCGCGGTGACGAACGAGCGCAGCAGGGTGGTCTCGAGATCACGCGCCATAAGCATCCATTATATCTGCTACAACGAATTAACCACTTCCTATGGCAAGGTTCGCGATCTACCGTCAAAACGGTGACCAGATTCCGACAGGTGCTCGCGGTGCGGGGGATGACGCCGCTGCTGAGCATCGCCCTGCTCGCGCGTGCCGCGATCACGGCCGACGCGATAGCGCTGACGATGTACGTCGTGCTCGCCCTCGACCTGAGCTACGCGGCGGCCGGGGCCGTGGCGGCGGCGCTCACCGCCGGCGTCGCGCTGGGCGGGCCGCTCCTGGGCCGGATGATCGACCGGCGGGGCCTGCGTACCGTGCTCCTGGTCACGATCGTGCCGCAGTTCGTGTTCTGGCTGGCCGTCCCGGCGCTGCCGTACGTGATCTTGCTTGGCGCCTCCTTCGTCGCCGGTCTGCTGATGGTGCCGGTCCAGCCGGTCACCAGGCAGGCGATCGCCGCGATGACGACGGCGGAGCAGCGGCGGGCGGCGTTCGCGCTGGAGTCGGTGATGGGCGAACTGTCGTACATGGCGGGCCCGGCGGTGGTGATCCTGTTCGCGGCGAAGGCGTCGCCCGGCGTGGTGGCCTGGGGGGTGGGGGCCGCGATCGTCCTCGGCGGGGTGGGGATCGCCCTGCTCAACCCGCCCCTGCGGGCGGAGGACGAGGTGGCCGGCGAGGCGGCGGACCGGCCCCGGCGCCGCGAGTGGCTGGGCACGCGCATGATCGCCGTCCTCACGATGGGATTCGGCGTCGCGATGCTGCTGAGCGGCGTCGATCTGGCCATCATCGCCACCCTCGAAGAGGCCGGTCAGGTCTCGTGGGCGGCCGTGGTCGTCGCGGTGTTCGGGGTGACGTCCGTCGCGGGCGGCCTGGTGTACGGAACGCTGTCGCGGCCGATGGCCACATGGCTGCTGCTCGGACTGCTCGGGCTGGTGACGATTCCGGCCGGGCTCGCCCATGACTGGCCATGGCTGAGCGTGGCCGTCATCGGCGCCGGACTGCTCACCGCGCCGACCCTCTCCACGGTCTCCGACGCGGTGAGCCGCCTGGCGCCGGCCGGCGTCAGAGGTGAGGCGACCGGCCTGCAGTCCTCGGCGCAGAGCGCGGGGTTCGCGCTCGGCGCCCCGGTCGTGGGCGTGGCGATCGACGTGTCGGGACCGGCGGGCGGCTTCGCGGCGGCCGGTCTGGCCGGACTGCTCGCCGCGCTGACGGGATACCTGCTCTCGCGCCGTGCGCCCGCCTCATCGCCGCGGGCACTGGAGCCCAGCGCGCCGGCCCGATGACAGGGCGAGGCGCGGGGCCGGCGGTCAACGGCGCGTGGCCGCGGTCACGAACAGGGGGAGGGCGAGGAACAACTGCCCGCGTTGTCCCCGTTCGCGCTGCTCGGCGAGCCAGGATTCGGCCTGCGCGTCGCTGATCGCCCCGGCCGAGCGTGCCCTTCCGGCGAGTTCGGCCAGCACGGGCACCATCGTCGCGTCGGTGAAGATCCGGGTGTGGGCCTCGACGGTGACGTCGGCGAACCCCGCCTCGAGGAGGAGGTTGCGGCTGCGGCGCACGACGCGCGGGCCGGTGACCAGGTCGGCGCGGGCGTGCACGATGGTGCGGGTGAGCGCGGCGTCGCCGGCGTCGATGACGAAGGTGTCCCAGTCCTGCCCGATCAGCACGATGCGCCCGCCGGGGGCGAGCACGCGTCGCGCCTCGGTGACCGCGCGGGCCGCGTCGTCCAGGATGTGATACACCTTCTCGGCCCGATAGCCGTGCAACGCGCCGTCGGCGAAGGGCAGATCGTAGGCGTCGGCCACGCGGAAGTCCGCGGCCGGCCAGCGCCCGCCCGCCACGGTGACCATCCGCTCGTCGGGATCGATGCCGACCGCCCGCGCGCCCCGCTCCGCCATCTCCGCGACCGCCCGGCCGGACCCGCACCCGACGTCGACCACCGCGGCGCCGTGCGCGAGCCCGAGCAACTCGTAGGAACGCGCGCGCAGCCCGGCCGCTCCGGGGATGTCGTCCGCGAGATCGAGCAGGGCGATGAGCGCGTCGGTGTCTTCGCTGGTACGGCGTGCCGTCTGGTTCTTGTTCACGTCCGAGATCCTGCGACTTCAAGCCCGCTTGAAGTCAAGCGAACTCGGGTGGGGCTGTCCCTACCCCGGGTTGACGTGCTGACATGATCCCCCCGCCGAACACGGACATCTAGCGTTACAACATCCCAATCTTCCACTGAAGGGTTCCTTCTCCGTGTTCAGCAAGAAGTCGCTCCGCCGCGCCGCC
The DNA here is from genome assembly GCF_009760925.1 of Nonomuraea typhae. Taxonomy (GTDB): domain Bacteria; phylum Actinomycetota; class Actinomycetes; order Streptosporangiales; family Streptosporangiaceae; genus Nonomuraea; species Nonomuraea typhae. Next base: position 205,021 of record NZ_VRLV01000003.1, on the reverse strand, counting down.
TCCCGTTCCGCCGTCGCCGCCCTGGCCGGCGCGGTCTGCCTCGCGGCGACGGCCGGCAGCGCCGGAGCGATCGTCAACGGCGCCAAGCCGGCCGAGTCCTACGGCTTCATGGCCTCCATCCCCATCGCGGCGCCCGCCAAGGGCCTGAAGGACGGCAACTGCGGCGCCGCGCTGATCAACCCGCAGTGGGTGGTCACGGCCGCGCACTGCCTCGACATGGAGATCGGCTCGATCGTGAAGGGCACCGTCCGCATCGGCAGCGACCGGCGCACCTCCGGCGGCACCGTCCGCAAGATCGCCCAGGCGATCGCCCATCCCGGCTATGCCCAGGCCACGGCCAAGGCCCCGTACAACACCGCCGACCTCGCGCTGATCCGCCTGGACAAGCCCGTCTCCGTCAAGCCCATCCCGATCGCCCCGCAGGCCGGCGGGCCCGGCACGCCCACCCGCATCATGGGCTTCGGCATCACCAGGTTCAGCAAGAACCCGGGCGAGTGGAAGATGTCCCCGACGCTGCGCCAGCTCGAGACCCGCCGCGGCGCGGCCGCCGAATGCGGGCCCGGCTACGCCTCCGACGCCCGCCTGTGTACGATCAGCCGCAAGCCCAAGGCCATGGCGTGCAACGGCGACTCCGGCGGCCCGCAGATCCGGCGCGGCCGCGGCGGCCGGTGGGAGCTCATCGGCGTCACCTCCGGCCCCGGCGCCCCGAGCCCCTCCTGCGCCGAGGGTCCGGGCCTCTACACCAACGTGACCGCCTACCGCGGCTGGATCGACCAGACCATCCGCGCGAACAGCTGACCGAGCTCAGGGGAAAGGGCCGCTCGCGCGACCCCGGCCGGCGGCGCCGCAACTCGAGCGGCATTCGAGCCGAACTCGAGAGCCGGCGAGAACAGTGGACGGGTGTATGCAGAGACCATCCGCTCCGTCGTCCTCCTCGGCTCCACCGGCTCGATCGGCACCCAGGCCCTCGACGTCATCGGGGCCAATCCCGGCGGCTTCAAGGTCGCCGCGCTGGCGGCGGGAGGCGGCCGGGTCGGGCTGCTGGCCCGGCAGGCCGCCGAGTTCGGGGTCGAGGCGGTGGCCGTGGCCGACGCGGCGGCGGTGCCCGCGCTGAAGGAGGCGCTGGCCGGGCACGGCGCCGAGCCCGTCGTGCTGGGCGGCCCCGAAGGAGTCGCGGAGGTGGCGGCCTGGCAGTGCGACACCGTGCTCAACGGCATCACCGGCGCGCTCGGGCTGACCTCCACGCTGGTGGCGCTGGAGGCGGGCAGGACGCTGGCCCTGGCCAACAAGGAGTCCCTGATCATCGGCGGGCCGCTGGTGAAGCGGCTGGCCGCGCCCGGGCAGATCCTGCCGGTCGACTCCGAGCACTCGGCGCTGCAGCAATGCCTGTGGGCCTCGGGGCCGGAGGCGTACGATCCGGGCAGCGTCCGGCAGCTCGTGGTGACCGCCAGCGGCGGGCCGTTCCGGGGTCTGCGCCGGGACGAGATGAGCGGCGTCACCCCTGAGATGGCCCTGGCCCACCCCACCTGGTCCATGGGACCGGTGATCACCATCAACTCCGCGACCCTGGTGAACAAGGGCCTGGAGGTGATCGAGGCGCACCTGCTGTTCGACCTGGACTTCGACCGCATCGAGGTGGTGGTCCACCCGCAGTCGATCATCCACTCCATGGTCGAGTACGTCGACGGCTCGACCATGTGCCAGGCCAGCCCGCCCGACATGCGGCTGCCGATCGCGCTCGCCCTCGGCCATCCGCGCCGCGTGCCCGACGCGGCCCGGCCCATCGACTGGGCCAAGGCGCACACGTGGACGTTCGAGCCGCTGGACGACGTGGCGTTCCCCGCGGTCGCCCTGGCCCGGCACGTCGGTACCGAGGGCGGCACCGCGCCGGCCGTCTACAACGCGGCCAACGAGGTGTGCGTGGAGGCGTTCCTGCGGGGCGGCCTGCCGTTCCCGGCGATCGTGGACACGGTGGCGACGGTGGTGGAGGAGCACCGGGTCACCGCCGCCGAGTCCGTGGAGGAGGTGCTCGCGGCCGACGCCTGGGCTCGTGCGCGGGCGGCCGAGCTCACCGCCGGGCAGTCCCGCTGAGCGCCCTGAAGATCTGAACTCCGCATCCACATAGTAGGCATTTATCCGCAATACCCGTCCAGAATGGGAGCATGCGAAGGCCGTCCGCCCACACGCTCATGTCGCTCGTGGCGATCGCCAGCATATTGCTCGGCACGCTGGGCACCTTTTTGGTCGAAGACGTCCGCGATGCCAACGCGCTCGACCTCGTGCTGCTGGTCACGGCGTCCGCGGGGACGCTGGCGCGGCGCAGCTACCCGGTCGCGGCACTGATCATCGTGGGCGTCTCCGTCGCCGTCTACTATCCGGAGTCGCGGTTCGACGGCCCGATCGCCATCCTCGTCTTCATCGTGCTCTTCACCGCCGCCGACCAGGGCCGGCTCATCGCGGCCGTCGCCATGGGGTCGACCCTGATGCTGGCCATGGGGTACGGCGAGGCCCGTGGTGTCGGACATGTGGACGACACCCTGTTCGTCGCGATCGCCGGATGGGTGGTAGCGTCCATCGCGTTCGGCGGGGTCACCCGCAACCGCAGGGCGTACCTGGAGGAGGCGGAGCGGCGTGCCCTTGAGGCCGAGCACAGCAAGGAAGAGGAGGCCAGGCGGCGCGCGAGCGAGGAGCGGCTGCGCATCGCCCGGGAACTGCACGACGTGCTCGGGCACAACATCTCCATGATCAATGTGCAGGCGGCCGCCGCCTTGCACGGGCTGAAGAAACGGCCCGAGGACGCCGAGCAGGCGTTACGCACGATCAAGGACGCCAGCAAGGAGACGCTGCGCGGGCTGCGGATCACGCTCGGAGTGCTGCGGCAGGTGGACGAGGACGCGCCGACCGCGCCCGCCGACAGCCTGGCCCGGGTAGACGCCCTGGTCGCGGCCTCCGGCCTGGAGGTGACCACGGAGCTGTCCGGCCCGCTGGACACCGTGCCGGCCGAGGCGGACGTGGCCGCCAGCCGCATCATCAGGGAGGCGCTGACGAATGTTTCCCGCCATTCAGGAACAAATCAGGCAACATTAACCATCAGTAACACGTCCGGAAATATCATGATCCGCGTGGAGGATGATGGTCCGGGCGCCACCTTCGACGGGGGCACCGGCTTCGGCCTGCAGGGCATGCGCGAGCGCGCCGCAGCGCTCGGCGGCAGCCTGGAGGCGGGCCCGCGCCCCGAAGGCGGTTTCCGCGTCGTCGTCCACCTGCCATTGAACGGGGCTTCATGATCCGCGTAGTGCTCGCCGACGACCAGACTCTCGTGCGTGCCGGGTTCCGGTCCATCCTCACCGACGAGGATGACATCGAGGTCGTCGCCGAGGCCCCCGATGGCGCCGCGGCCATCGCCGCGGCCCACGAACACCGCCCCGACGTGGTGCTGATGGACATCCGCATGCCCAAGCTCGACGGCCTGGAGGCCACCCGCAAGATCGCCGACGACTCCGGGCTGAACGGCGTGAAGGTGATCATCCTGACCACGTTCGACCTGGACGACTACGTGTACGGCGCGCTGCGGGCGGGCGCCAGCGGCTTCCTGGTCAAGGACACCGAGCCGGCCGAGCTGATCCACGCGGTCCGGGTCGTGGCCAGGGGCGACGCCCTCATCTCGCCGTCGATCACGCGGCGGCTGATCGCCGAGTTCGCCGACCGGGTCAAGCGCCCCGAGCCCGGGCCCGAGCTCAACGCGCTCACCGAACGCGAGCGCGAGGTCATGACACTGGTGGCGGCGGGCCTGTCGAACAACGAGATCGCCGAGCGTCTCGTGCTCAGCCCCGCCACCGCGAAGACCCACGTCAGCCGCATCATGACCAAACTGTCGGTCCGCGACCGGGCGCAGATCGTGGTGCTCGCCTACGAGGCCGGAATGATCATCCCCGGCTGGCTCGCGTCCTGAGCCACGCCGGTGACGCCAGGACCCCGGCCGGTGCACTCCGACACCTGAACCGGGGCCCTGGCCGCGCCGCCGCGGCTGGCTGTTGGGGGCAAACGAGCCGCTCACGCAGCGGCAGAACTCGGGCGTTGCTTGATCGAACGGCGTGTCAGCGGGCCAGGGCCGGCCGCAACGTACGGCTGATGTCCCTGGCCAGGTCGGCGCCGGTCAGCCCGTTCTGGGCCAGGATGGCCGCCCGCTTGGCGTGGTTGAGGAACTGCTGCGGAAGACCGAAGGAACGCACCGGCACAGCGGAGTCGGCATCGCGCAGCAGCCGCGCCACCGCGTCGCCGACCCCGTTGACCCGGCCGTTGTCCTCCACGACGGCCACCAGGCGGTGCGACTCCGCGGCGGTGACCAGTTCCTCCTCCAGAGGCTTGACCCACAGGGGGTCGACCACCGTGGCCTGGATGCCCTCCGACTCCAAGATCTGCGCCGCCTCCAGCGCGGTGGCGGCCATCGGGCCGACGGCGACGATCAGCACGTCCGCCGAGACGGAGCCGGACTTGCGGAGCACGTCCATGGCACCGAGCCGGCCGACGGCTTCGATTGGCTCGGAGATGGCACCCTTGGGGAAGCGCACGACGGTCGGCCCCTCCACGGCCACGGCCTCCCGCAACAGCGTGCGCAGCCGGTCGGCGTCACGCGGCGCCGCGATGCGCAGCCCGGGCACGACCTGCAGGATCGACAGGTCCCACATGCCGTTGTGGCTGGCTCCGTCGTCACCCGTCACCCCAGCGCGGTCCAGCACTATCGTGACCGGCAGCTTGTGCAGGGCGACGTCCATGAGCACCTGGTCGAAGGCGCGGTTGAGGAAGGTGGAGTAGATCGCGACCACCGGGTGCAGCCCGCCGTAGGCCAGACCGGCGGCACTGGTCAGCGCGTGCTGTTCGGCGATGCCGACGTCGAAGCAGCGCTCGGGGTAGGCGTCGGCGAAGGCGGCCAGCCCGGTCGGATACAGCATGGCGGCGGTGATCCCGACCAGGTCGTCGCGTTCCGCGCCGAGCTTGACGAGCTCCTCGCTGAACACGTCGGTCCAGCCCGCCACCTTGGGCGCCCCCGTGCCGGTGACCGGGTCGAACGCGCCGGTCGCGTGGAAGCAGTCCTCCTCGTGGTTCTCCGCCGGGAGGTACCCGCTGCCCTTCTTGGTGATCACGTGCACGATGACCGGTCCGCGGAAGTCGCGGGCCGCGCGCAGCGCGGCCTCCACCGCGGGCTCGTCGGTGCCGTCGATCGGGCCGAAGTACTTCAGCCCCAGGTCCTCGAACATCCCCTGCGGCGTGAAGATGTCCTTGAGCCCCTGCTTGAGCCCGTGCAGCGCGCTGTACAGCGCCGGGTAGCCGCTCAGCTTCTCCTTGGCCCCGGCCAGCAGGTCCTCGTACGAGCGGGTGAGCCGGAGTGAGGACAGATGGGTCGCGAGCCCGCCGATGGTCGGCGAGTAGGAGCGGCCGTTGTCGTTCACCACGATCACGCAGGGCAGGTCCTTGACGCCCGCGATGTTGTTGAGCGCCTCCCAGGCCATGCCTCCGGTCAGCGCGCCGTCGCCGATCACGGCCACCACGGTCCGGTTCGTCTCGCCGCGCAGCTTGGCCGCCTTGGCCAGGCCGTCGGCGTACGACAGGGAGGTGGAGGCGTGGGAGTTCTCCACGAAGTCGTGCTCCGACTCGGAGCGGCTCGGATAGCCCGAAAGGCCGCCCTCCTGACGGAGGGTGGAGAACGTCCCGGCCCGCCCGGTCAGGATCTTATGCACGTACGCCTGGTGGCCGGTGTCCCAGATGATCGGGTCCTTGGGGGAGTCGAAGACGCGGTGGAGCGCGATCGTCAGCTCCACCACGCCGAGACTGGGACCGAGATGGCCTCCGGTCTTCGACACCACCTGGACCAGCAGCCTCCTGATCTCGTCGGCCAGTTCCGGCAGGTCCCGTGGGTCCACGGCCTTCAGGTCACTGGGATTGGCTATCCGCTGCAGAAGACTGCTCATATCACGCCCATCTGCTCGCCGAGCTTCATTGCCTCCTCCACCAAGGCCTCGGCGATCTGAGACTCGGGGACGGTCTTGACGACCTTCCCCTTGACGAAGATCTGGCCCTTGCCGTTCCCGGAGGCGACACCCAGGTCCGCCTCACGGGCCTCACCGGGACCGTTGACGACGCAGCCCATCACGGCCACGCGCAAAGGCGCCGGGAATCCCTCCAACGCCGCCATCACCTCTTCGGTGAGGCGATATACGTCCACCTGGGCGCGCCCGCACGAAGGGCAGGACACGATTTCCAGGCCGCGCTCCCGCAGCCCGAGAGACTCCAGGATCTGAGTACCGACCTTGACCTCTTCCACCGGCGGCGCCGACAGCGAGACCCGGATCGTGTCACCGATTCCCTCGGCCAGGAGCGCGCCGAACGCGACCGAGGACTTCACCGTGCCCTGGAAGGCCGGACCCGCCTCGGTGACTCCGAGGTGCAGCGGGTACTCACAGGCCTTGGCGAGCTGGCGATATGCCTGAATCATCACCACGGGGTCGTGGTGCTTGACGGAGATCTTGATGTCGCGGAAGCCGTGCTCCTCGAACAGCGAGCACTCCCACAGCGCGGATTCGACCAGGGCGTCCGGCGTGGCCTTGCCGTACTTCTTCAGCAGGCGAGGGTCGAGCGAGCCGGCGTTGACGCCGATGCGGATCGGCGTGCCCACGTCGGCGGCGGCCTTGGCGATCTCCGCGACCTTGTCGTCGAACTTCTTGATGTTGCCCGGGTTCACCCGGACGGCCGCGCACCCGGCTTCGAGCGCGGCGAAGACGTACTTGGGCTGGAAGTGAATGTCGGCGATCACCGGGATCGGCGACTTCTTGGCGATGATCGGCAGCGCGTCGGCGTCGTCCTGGGACGGCACCGCGACGCGGACGATCTGACACCCGGACGCGGTGAGCTCGGCGATCTGCTGGAGCGTCGCGTCGATGTTGGCGGTCACCGTGGTGCACATCGACTGCACGGAGACCGGGGCATCGCCGCCGACCGGCACGTCGCCGACCATCACCTGGCGCGACTTGCGGCGCTTGGTCAGGCGCTGTTCCGGCAGCCCAAGCTGGACGGCGGTCATGACGCTCCCTCCTGTGCCGCGCGCAGATCGGCGCGGAGCTCCGGCGGCAACGCGAAGACGGTGCCCTCGCGTGGGCCCGACGTCTCCTGGACGTCGTTGAATCCGCGCTCGGCCAGCCACGCCAGCACGTCCTGGACCAGCTCGTCCGGCACCGAGGCGCCGGCGGTGAGCCCGATGGTGGTGGCGTCGCGCACCCACGCCTCGTCGATCTCGTGGGCGTAGTCGACCAGGTAGGAGGCGCCCGCGCCGGCCTCCAGAGCGACCTCGCACAGGCGCACCGAGTTGGAGGAGTTCTTCGAGCCGACGACGATGAGGACGTCGGACTCGGGCGCGATCGCCTTGACCTCCATCTGGCGGTTCTGCGTCGCGTAGCAGATGTCGTCGCTGGGCGGAGCCTCCAGCAGCGGGAAACGCTCCTTCAACCGTGACACCGTTGTCATGGTCTCATCCACCGACAGGGTCGTCTGCGACAGCCAGATCACGCGGGACGGGTCCTTCACCTCCACGTTGGCGACGCCGTCCGCGCCGTCGACCAGGGTGATGGATTCGGGCGCCTCGCCGATCGTGCCCTCGACCTCCTCATGCCCTTCATGGCCGATGAACAGGATGTCGTAGCCCTCGGAGGCGAACCGGCGCGCTTCGTTGTGCACCTTGGTCACCAAAGGGCAGGTCGCATCGATCGTCTTCAGCGAACGCTCCGCGGCGGAGCGGCGCACCTCGGGCGAGATGCCGTGCGCGGAGAAGACCACCGTGGCGCCGTGCGGCACCTCGTCGGCCTCCTCTACGAAGATCGCTCCCATACCGCGCAGTCTCTCGACCACATGCTTGTTGTGGACGATCTCCTTGCGCACATAGATGGGCGGTCCATACAGATCCAATGCCTTGCGGACGGTCTCCACCGCCCGGTCGACCCCCGCGCAGTAACCCCGCGGGCTGGCGAGCAGCACCCGCTTGTCCATTCCTCACCTCTCATGAGACGCGCTCGGTGGTGGCGTAGGCGATCTCCCGAAGGGCCACGACGGCCTCGGGACGGAACGGCGCAGCCTCCAGCGCGGCCAGCCCCTCCTCGCGACGCCGGCGGATCATGTCCTCGACGTGCTTGAGAGCCCCGGTGTCCACGAGCAGTTCGCGCACCCGCTCGGCGCCCGCCTCGTCCAGCTCCGGATTGCCCAGCAGGCGGTTCAGAAGCTCGATCTGCTTCGAGTCGGCCAGCGACAGAGCGGTGGCGATCAGCACGGTCACCTTGCCCTCGCGCAGGTCCTCCACGGCCGACTTGCCCGTCACGTCCGGGTGGCCGAAGACGCCCAGCACGTCGTCCCTGAGCTGGAATGCCTCACCGATCGGCAGCGCGTAGGCGGTGCACGAACGCAGCACCTCCGGGCCGCCTCCGGCCAGCGCGGCGCCTACGTGGAGCGGGCGTTCCACGGTGTACTTCGCGGTCTTGTAACGCACGACCGTGGTGGCGAGGTCCAGATCGTCCTTCGCGCCTCCGGTGGCCTGCAGGTCCAGGCACTGGCCGTAGAGCGCTTCGGCACGCATGGCCTCCACCAGGCTGCGCACGGCGATCAGACGCTGCGGGTCGACCCCGCTGGCATGCAGCATCTCGTCCGACCACACCAGCGCGATGTCGCCGAGCAGGATCGCGTCGTTGACCGAGAGCGCCTTGTGCAGCGTCGGACGTCCCCTGCGCATGGCCGAGGCGTCCATGATGTCGTCGTGGATGAGCGCGAAGGCGTGGAAGAGCTCCAGCGAGGCGGCCGCGCGCAGCACGCTGGTGCGCTCGCCGGCCTCCTCGACGGTCTCCCAGCCGTAGTAGCAGAGCAGCGGCCGCAGCCGCTTTCCGCCGTGGATCACGAATTCGCAGAGATGGTCGATCAGATTCTCGAGGCGTGAATCAGGCAGCGAATTCAGCTTTTCACGCAGGAAATCGACCAGTACAGAATCGAGCCCCTGCCGTACCGCAGTGTAATTTACGGTCATCGCCTCAGGCGTCATACGCCACACGCTAGGAGGCATTCAGTCCTAAGTTCCTGGGCACGTTGTCCCAGCCGCGTCCCGGGAGCGCGCCAGTCAATTGATTCTCGAGTGTGGCTCGAGTCGCTCCGGCGAATCTCGCAGCATCCGGCGGAGAGGAGAAGGTCATGGCGATCGGCGTGCTGCTCGCCGGCGGCGTGGGGCAACGGGTAGGGCTGGCCATGCCCAAGCAGCTCGTCGAGGTCGCGGGAAAGACGATCATCGAGCACTCGATCGCCGTGTTCGAGAGCGCGCCCGAGATCGACGAGATCGTGGTGCTGATGACGCCCGGGTACGCCGGCCGGATACGCGAGATCGTGGACCGGGGCGGCTACCGCAAGGTCACCAAGATCGTGGAAGGCGGCGCGAGCCGTACCGAGACCACGTGGCGGGCGCTTCAGGCGCTCGGCACGCAGGAGTGCGACGTGCTGCTGCACGACGCCGTGCGCCCCCTGGTGTCGCCCCGGATCATCGCCGAATGCGTGAAGGCCCTGGAGACCCACCGGGCCGTCAACGTGGCGATCCCCAGCTCCGACACGATCCTGGCCGCGGCTCCCACCGCGGACGGCGAGTCCATCGGCGCGGTGCTGGACCGCGCGACGCTCCGGCGCAGCCAGACGCCGCAGTGCTTCAGGCTGTCGGTGATCAGGGAGGCGTACGAACGGGCGCTGGCCGATCCGGACTTCGACAAGCAGCCGGCCACCGACGACTGCGGCGTGCTGCTGCGCTACCTGCCCGAGGTGCCGATCCACCTGGTGCCGGGCAGCGAGCGCAACATCAAGATCACCCACCCTGCCGACCTGCGCATCGCCGAGCTGCTGTTCGCCACCCAGGACGCCTCCTAGGGTCCCGGGGGAGGGAACGCCAAGGTCCCCGCACTCCTGACCGCGGAGGCGGGGACCGTGAGGCCCGAGGGCGCCGAACTATCCCGCGACGCGCGAAGCCGGCGCCGGATCGGCGATGAGAGCGCCCTCGGGCGAGGACCGATGCCCGAGTATCCAGGCGTGCAGCCGGCGGATCTCCTCCGACGGCTCCAGCCCCAGCTCTTCACGGAGCGTCGTGCGCAACTGCCGGTACCACTGGAGGGCGTCGTTGCGCCTGCCCGCTTTGTACAGGGCGAGCATGAGCTTGCCATGCAGCGCCTCGTTGAGCGGGTAACGAGCGGTGAGCCGCTTCAGCTCACCGATCTGGGCGGCGTAGTCGCCGAGCTGGAGTGCCGCGTCGATGCGCAGTTCGAGCGCATTCATCCGCAGCTCCTCCAGCCGTACGGCTTCCGCCCGCAGGAGCGCTCCCTGGGGCACACCCGCCAGCGCCTGCTCTCCTCCCGACCACAGCGCCAGGGCACCGTTCAGGAACTCGTAGGCAACCAGCGGGCGGGCGGCGGCAAGGGCGGATCTGCCCTTCTGCACGAGCCGCTCGAACCTGAAGGCGTCCACGGCCTCCCGGTCCAGGCGCAACTCATACCCTTCCGCAACCCGCGCGAGCACCGCGTTGTTCAGCACTTTGCGCAGATGGTAGACGTAGGTCTGCAACGTCGTCCGCGCGCTGACCGGCGGTGCGCCCGACCACAGTTCCTCGATCAGTGCCTCGTCGGGTACCGAGCGGTTCGCGGACAGCGCCAGCAGGCTCAGCACCTGCTGGATCTTCCGTGCGCTCGGCGTGCAGTCGGCGCCGTTCCATATGAGGGTGAAGCCGCCGAGCAGGCGGATGTCGAGCATGGGCTCTCCTTAGGTGAAGGCCAGCTCCAGCAGCAGTTCCTTGACGTCGGTCGCCGCGAGAGCGGGGCGGGCTGCCTGGCCGCTGGTGCACAGCAGCACCGGCGCGTCCCGCTCGTCGGACGGCAGTCGTCCGTGGCTGCCCCCGACGCGCGAGGGGTCCAGCGACACCACTTCCATGGTGTAGCGCATGCCAAGTTTCTTCCGCGCCACCGCGAGCGCGGCGTCCACCTTGACCAGCGGATTGGTGTGGTCGAACAGCAGCTCCGCAGGGTCGTAGCCGGGCTTGCGGTGGATCTCCACCAACTTGGCGTAGTCCGGCGCTCGTGCGTCGTCGAGCCAGTAGTAGTACGTGAACCAGGCTCGAGGTTCGGCCACGGCCACCAGTTCCCCGGCACGCGGGTGATCCAGGCCGTGCTCCTTCTTGCCCTGTTCGTCCAGGACCTCGGCGACGCCGTTCATCCCGGACAGCAGTTCGGTCACCGCCGGCAGATCACCGGGGTCGGCCACGTACACGTGGGCCACCTGGTGGTCGGAGACGGCGAAGGCGCGGGACGTCCACGGGTCCAGGTACTCCATACCGTCCTGGGTGTAGACGTTGAGCATCCCGGCGCGGCGCAGCTCCCGGTTGACGTCCACAGGCCGATCGGCGTCGGTGATCCCGTACTCGCTGAGCGCGACCACGGTGATACCGGCGCCCTGGGCGTCATCCAGGAGCGGCGCCAGCGCCTCGTCCAGCTCGGCGGCAGCCGCGGCCGCCTGCCGCCCGCTGGAGCCATAACGTTGCAGGTCGTAATCCAGATGGGGCACGTACACGAGGGTCAGGTCCGGCTGCTGGTGGCGCAGCAGGTGCCGGGCCGCGCCGATGATCCAGCGCGAGGACGGCAGTCCCGCGTTCGGTCCCCAGTAGGTGAACAACGGGAAGTCGCCGAGATCGGCGACCAGCTCGTCGTGCAGACCTGCCGGGTAGGTGTAGAAGTCAGGTTCCTTGCGGCCGTCGGCGTAGTAGATGGGTCGCGGCGTCACCGTCCAGTCGACGTCCGCGCCCATCGCGTACCACCAGCAGACGTTGGCCACGGTGTAGCCAGGCTGCTGCCGGCGGGCGGCCTCCCACACTTTCTCTCCGCCGACGATCTTGTTGTGCTGGCGCCACAGCAGGACCTCGCCCAGCTCACGGAAGTACCAGCCGTTGCCGACCACGCCGTGCACGGACGGAAGCTCCCCGGTCAGCAGAGTGGACTGAACCGAGCACGTCACCGCGGGCAGCACCGTGCCCAGCGGAGCGCGGAATCCCGCCTCTCCCACCTCCCGGAGCCTGGGCATGTGGTCGAGCAGGCGCGGGGTGAGCCCGACCACGTTGAGCACGAGCAGCTTGTTCACGAGCCACCCCGCTTGATGGAGTTGCCGTCGTACTCCTCGGCGACCTCCGCGTTGTTGAGCTCCAGCCGTCCGCTCTGGCCGTAGAAGTCCACCGGGTTGCTCCAGAGGACCTTCTCGACGTCCTTGTCGTCGAACCCGGCGGCCAGCATCGCCTGACCCGTCTTGAGGGTCTTGAGCGCGTCGCTGTGCCCCCAGTCGGCGGCCGAGTTGACCATCATCCGGTCGGTGCCGAACTCCTTCAGGATGCTGACCATCCGCTCCTCGGTCATCTTGGTGTCCGGGTAGACGGAGAAGGCCATCCAGCAGCCGCTCTCGGCGACCATCGGCACGGACAGCTCGTTGAGGTGGTCCAGGACGACCATGCCGGGGTCGATGCCGGACTCGCGGACCACGTCGAGGGTGCGCTTGGTGCCGACGGCCTTGTCCCGGTGCGGGGTGTGGACCAGCGCGGGCAGGCCGTGCTCGACGGCCAGCTCCAGGTGCCGGGCGAGAATCTCGTCCTCGAGCGGGGTCATCGAGTCGTAGCCCGTCTCGCCCACCGCGACGACCCGGTCCTTGACCAGGTAGCGCGGCAGCAGGTCCATGACGCCCTTCAGCCGGGGGTCGTTGGCCTCCTTGGGGTTCAACGCGATCGCACAGTGGTGGCTGATGCCGAACTGCGAGGCCCGGAAGGGCTCCCAGCCGAGCAGGCCGTCGAAGTAGTCGACGAACGTCTCCACGCTCGTGCGCGGCTGCCCGAGCCAGAAGGCCGGCTCCACCAGCGCCTCGACACCGGCGTCCGCCATCGCGCGATAGTCGTCGGTCGTCCTCGAGGTCATGTGGATGTGGGGGTCGAAGATGCGCATGCCGTCAGCTCCTCCGCGCCAGAACGTCGGCGGTCTCAGGAAGGTCGGGGTGGGCCTCGATGATGGGCCAGATGTCCTCGGGCACGGACCGGCCGGCGGCGATGCGCTCCGCGGCGTAACCCGCGAGCATGCGAGCCAGCTCCGGGTCGGCCCGCTCGGGCAGACCGGCGATCTCGGAGAGCGGGATCTCGGTGAAGATGCACTTGAGGATGCCCTGGCGGTAGGCGGCGGCGTCGAGGTGCCGCGCGCCGTACTCGCCCATCGCGGCGGTGACCAGCGTGGTGTCGTGCGTGCGGACCGCCTCCTCCGTCAGCGCGAGCGCGGCCGGGCCGAGCCTGCCGTCCCGGTCCAGGAGGGTCAGAGCCTTGAGTACGGCCCGCCGTTCCGCCGCGCTTCCGCCCCGATACAGGCGCGTCAGCACCTCGGCCAGGTCGGCGCCCTTCAGCGGCAGCGCCGTGAGCAGAAGGACTCGGGCCGCCTCGCCGACGTCCCAGCCGTCGCCCAGCGGGCCGCGACCGGCCTTGCGGGCCGCCACGGGGAACAGCTTGTCGACGGCGAGAACATCCTGGCGCACCTGCTCGGTCGCCTCGTCCAGCCACTGCTGGGCGGCTGCGGGAAGTTGCTGCTTGTCCAAATCGAGGGCGATCATGTGGGTGACGTCCTTTTACCGAGTTGTCGGGTAACCGGAAACGCGGTCGCGATCCCCAGCGCGGTGCCGGGCGAGCCCGCACGAGCCGTCAGCGCGGCCTGGAGGAGAGTGAGCCCGTGGATGCCGGAGGCCACGGCACCCTGCATGTTGCGCGGCGAAGGATCGGCCACGGCCATGAGCTGCGACCGAATGCCGTTGGCCGCGTAACTCCCGGCCAGCACGAGCGCCGAAGCCTGGTCGGCGGGACGCGCGGTCGCGCCGTTCAGGACGGCGCCCGCCGCCACCAGGCCGGTGGCGGTGAGCGCGACCCCGGGAACGGCCATGGGTGCGCCCTCGACCTCGTACTTGCTCAGCAGGCTCACCGTCGCGGTGTGCAGGCCGGTCAGCAGGGCCGCGGGGACGGCCTGGCGCATCCGCCCCGGGCTCGCACCGGCCAGCACGTTGAGGAACCGTGTGGCGGCCATCGAGATCGGGCTGATCGGCGAGGACTTCAGCGTCAGGTCGTACGCCCACACCGCGCCCGCCAGCGGCAGCACCGTCGCCAGCCCGCGCTTGCCGTCGGCGGCGAGCGCGAGCGCGACCCCGGCCGTGGTCAGGCCGACCGCCACGCCGAGCGCCTCCCCCGGGGAGATGTCCCCGGAGGGGATCGGCCGGTTCGGCCGCTCCTTGGCGTCCAGCTCCCGGTCGGCATAGTCGTTGAGCGCCATGCCGGCCCAGTACAGGCAGATCGACGAGACCATCCGGCCGAGCAGCGCCGGGCCGGAGGCGCGGCCCGTGGCCGCCGCCCCCGCCAGGATGTCGCCGGGGACCGTCAGCGCCGCGGGAGCCCGGACCAGACGGGCCAGGCTCGCCAGCTTGCTTCTGCGGGGTTTCCCGGATGTGTCGCGGCTCATCATCCCTTGGCCTGCAGGCCCTCTGCCCAGTCGGTGAGCATGGTGTACTGCCGCTCGAGCTCGTGCTCGTCGGTGCCGACCGGGTCCTTGAAGAAGAACGCCAGCTCGGGCATGGGGCCGCTGACGCCCTCGCGGTGCGCCACCGCCACCAGGCGGGCCAGGTCGAGCACGAGCGGCGCGGCCAGCGAGGAGTCGCAACCCTGCCAGATGAACTGCATGGTCATCCGGGTGCCGAGGAAGCCCTCGAAGGTGACGTGGTCCCAAGCGGTCTTCCAGTCGCCCATGTCGACGAGGTTGTGGATGTGCACACCACCCTCGACCTGGTACTTCAGGATGGCCTCGAGCACCATCGCCTTGGAGACGGCCTTGCTGACCACGCGCTCGGGGTCGGCCAGGTTCGCGCCGTCGCCGCCGCCGAGCACGTTGGTGCCGTGCCAGGACTTCACGCGCAGCGCCCGGTGCGCGAACATCGGCGCGAGGGTGGACTTGACCAGCGTCTCGCCCGTCTTGCCGTCGCTGCCGGCGTACGGCAGGCCACGCTCGCGCGCCAGCTCGTCCAGCGCCGGGACACGGGCGCCGGGGGAGGGCGTGAAGTCGACGAACGGGCAGTCGGCGAGGAAGGCCGCGTAGGCGAACAGGGAGCTGCTCGGCAGCACGCTCTGGCCCTGGGCCAGCGCCTCGCGCAGGGCGGCCAGCGACTCGTGCGCGGGAACCTTGCGGATCGGGGCCTCGGTCGAGGAGACGTTGACGACGACGACCCGCTCCAGGTTGTTGCGGCGGCGGAAGTCGTTGATGTCGGCCACGAGCGCCTCGGCGACCATGGCCTGGGTGTTGCTCGCGTCGCCGTCCGCACACGGCAGGATCTCCGCGTCGGCCGCCATCAGGTCCTCGCGCACGGCCTCAGGGAGGTTCCTGGGGAACACCCCGGCCGCGGCCAGCTCCTCGGCGCGCTTGACCAGGTCGGTCTGGACCACGTCGTGGCCGCCGAACACGAGCTCGTCGAAGCCGGGCAGTCCAATGGAGCTGAACGCCGGCAGCTCCGTCACACATCCATACGCCGGAGCGAGCCCGGCCCGCATGGCGGCGGCGCCGGTGATCGTCGTGGTCGCCACAGAACCGCGGCCGCCTACCAGCCAAATACCAGTACGCATGATCGTCCTCCTTACGTAAGTTCGGTTTCGATGTCGTAGCCCTGGACCGCGGCGACCTCTTCGACCATCGTGGCCAGAGAGTCGCGTCCCGTGTCCGAGCGCATCTTGAGCGTGCCGCCGCCTCGTGAACCACGTTGGACGACAGCGGTGTGGGGAAGTCGGATGGATTCGTAGCGCCGCAGCGCTTCCGCAACCTCGCCCGGGGCGGCGGCCAGGCAGTGCGCCAGTGCGACGCCGTCCTCCATGGCCTGGTTGGCGCCCTGGCCGAGGTGGGGGAGCATGGGGTGCGCGGCATCGCCCAGCAGGGTGATCCGGCCCACGCTCCAGCGCTCCAGCGGCTCTCTGTCGTACAGGGCCCAGCGCCGCACGTCCGTCACGGCCGCGGAGATGACCGACTTGACCTCGGGGTTCCAGTCGGCGAAGGCGGCGGCGAGATCGCGGGGATCGCCGGGCGCGCTCCAGGACTCCAGCTCCCAGGTCATGTCCAGCACGACGGCCACGAAGGTCAGGGACTCTCCGCCGCGGACCGGGTAGACGTGCATCGTGCAGTTCGGGCCGCCCCAGATGAGCAGCGAGTCGGTCGGCAGGGCGCTGGAGGGCACCTGCCCGCGGAAAACGCTGTGACCGGAGAAGGTCGGCTTCTGGGGCGGGGCCACCACCTGCCGGACGACGGAGTGCACGCCGTCCGCCCCGATCAGCACGTCCGCCTCGGCCGTGGTGCCGTCGGCGAACTCCATCCCCACCGACTTGCCGTGGTCGGTGTAGGAAACGAGCTTGCTGTTCAGGCGTACCAGTTCCGACGGCACCTGCGCGGCCAGCAACTGGTGGAGATCTTGGCGGTGGATGGTGTAGAAGGGGTCGCCGAAGCGCTTGGCCCACATCTCACCCATGGGGAACCGGGTGAGGGTCCGGCCCTCCTTCCAGTCGCGCACCTCCGTCGCAGCCGGCATCACCGCCACCTCGTCGAGCTGCTTCCCGAGGCCCCAGCGGCGCAGAATCCTGCTGCCGTTGGAGCCCAGGTGCAATCCGACGCCGACTTCTCGAAGTTCTGGCGCCTGTTCGTAGACTTTTACCTCGACGCCCTTTCTCAAAAGCGCCGCCGCGGCAGAAAGCCCTCCGATTCCCGCGCCGATAATCGCCACTTTCAATGTCACGCCGAGAACCTTTCTCCGGTTGGCAGAGATTTCCGGTGAAACGTTCTCAACGTAACTGTCCCGCTGTCCCGAGCGCCTGGGGACATTGTCCCGGAGGGGTCCTTGCGTCAGACCTCCTTCAACCCCAGGGATTCCAGCGCGTCCCGGGTCCACGCCAGCTCGCCCGCGACCCCCGCGATCAGCTCGGTGTCCCCGCGTTCGGCACCCGGCAGCACGGGCCAGGTGTAGGTCTCGACTTCGGCGTGCTCGGTCCGGGCGGTGGGACCGCCGAACAGGGCGTCCAGCGCGGCCAGCAGAACCGGCCTGGTGGAGGACAGCGGCGCCGGCAGGTCGGCGTGCAGGGGCACGTGGAAGTGCACGCGCCAGGGGTCTGCGCCGGGCAGCCCGCCCGCCATGGCGTCGGGAAGGTCGTCGCAGCTCAGCAGGGCGGACGAGGTCAGTTCCTTGGTCTGGTGCAGGAACCGCGGCTCGGCGAAGCCCGACAGCGCGCTCTGCACGCCGGGACCGCTGGGCTCCGGCACCTCCAGAGCGCAGGAGACCTGCGTCTTGACGATGGACAGGTCCGCGTTCTCCAGCGCGGCGACGGCCTCTTGCGGATCTTCGAACGCCACGGACAGGTGGCAGATGTCCAGGCAGACGCCCAGCCGTTCGGTGTCGAGGGAGCGCAGGTGCTCGACCGCCTGCGCGATGTACTCCACCACGCACCCGGGCTCGGGCTCCAAGGCGACCCGCACCGTCCGCCCGGTCTCCACCTCCAGCGCCGCCAGCCCGTCGGCCAGCGCATCGAGATTGCGCCTGGCCTGGTCGCCCCGCTCGGGCGTCCAGTCCGCCCGCCACCCGAACGGGAGGGTGGAGATGCTGCCCCTGACCACGTCGTCAGGCAGCAGGGCGGTCAGGATCCTCGCACAGTCCAGCGTGTACTCCAGCCGGGACAGATCCGCCCAATCCGGCTTGTAGACCGTCTTCTTCGTGGACGCCGCGTGGAAACCGGCATAGGGGAAGGCGTTGAGGGTCACGACCTCCAGTCCTCGCTGGTCCAGCTCCGAGCGCAGCCACCGCAGGGCACCGGAATCGGCCGCGAGCTCGGCCACGACCGGCGCCGCCAGCCACAGCCCAAGCCCCAGCCGGTCGGTCCCCAGCCGCTCCCGCACCGGCTCGGCGTAGCGGGCGAGCTGCGTGACGACCCCGTCGAGGTCCTCGGCCATGTGCATGTTGGTGCAGTACGCCAGGTGAACGAGGGTGCCGTCGGAGTGCAGGAATCGCATGATGCCTCCTTCTTACGGATACAAGGGAGCGGACGACCGGGCGGCTTCGCGCAGAAAGCGAATCGACCGGGCCGCCACGTCGGGCGCGGCGTGGCTGTGGCGGGGCAGCTCCACCGTGGCCTGGCGGTCGTAGCCCACCTCGACCAGCTGGCGCAGCACGGGCGGAAAGTCGATCTCGCCTTCGCCGAACTCCAGGTGCTCGTGCGCCCCGCGCCGCATGTCCTCGATCTGGACGTGCACCAGGCGCGTGGCCGCACGCTTCACGCACTGCGGCACGGGGTCGGGCTCCAGGCACTGGCAGTGGCCGATGTCCAGGGTGAGCCCGAACAGGTCCGGGGGATCAAGGCGCTTGATCAGCTCGTCGAACGAGTCGAGGGTGTCGATGAACATGCCGGGCTCCGGCTCGAAGCCGAGCAGCACGCCGTGCTGGTCCGCCTCCTCCGCGACCTCCGTGCACGCCGACAGGAGCTGGTCCCAGAGCTGGTCCTCCGACAGCTCCGGCGAGGCGATCCCGCTCCAGAACGAGACCACCTCGGAACCGATCTCGGCGGCGATGCGCACGGCACGGCGCAGCAGGTCGACGCGGAGCTCGACGCCGCCGGCCGACACGAGGCTGGGGTAGTGCTTGCGCCAGGGGTCGAGCACGTACCGGCCGCCGGTCTCGATGACGACGTGCAGGCCCAGCTCGTCGAGCCTGCGGCGCAGCCGTACCAGCCGCTGGGGGAGGTCGTCGGCGAAGGGGTCGAGGTGGTGCTTGTCCAGGGTCAGCCCCACACCCTGATATCCAAGGTCGGCGAGCATCCCCAGGGTGTCGTGCAGGGTGTGGTCGCCGAAGCCGTTGGTGCCGAATCCGAAGACGAACTGTTGTTCATCCATGGTGCTTGTGTCTCCTGTCCTCGATCGGACGCCCAGACGACCCCCGTGGGTCTGGCTTGGTGAACTGGGCACCGGTGTGAGAATCCCGGCGATCGCCGGCCGCAGCTCGACGCGCCGCCTGATCATGTCGACCGTGCCGTGTTCCAGCAGGGACTCGGCGGTCTGGGCGGCGGCGGGGAGCGGTTTGCGGATGGTTCCATCGATGACGCGGGGCCCGGTGAACCCGAGCCTGGCCCGCGGCTCGCACACGATGACGTCGGTCAGCGTGGTGAACCACGCTTCGAGTCCCCCGGAGGACGGGCCGGTGACCAGGGACACCGTCAGGAGTCCCGCCTGCCGCAGCCTGCCGATGGACTCGGTGACGTTGGCCATCTGCATGAGGGAGAAGACTCCCTCCAGCATGCGGCCGCCGCCGGCCGTGACGATCAGCAGGGGCAGGTGCTCGGCGAGGGCGTGCTCGGCGGCCTTGCCGATCCGCCTGCCCACGGCCGCGCCGGGCCGCCCGCCCAGGAAGCGGAAGTCCATGACGGCGAGAGCCAGCGGCCGGCCCTCCACCGTCCCCGTAGCGCACACCACCGCCTCCGGAGAACCGCCCCCCAGCGGGGGGACGCCGATCGGCCGGAGGCTGCCCGGATCCAGTAACTGAGCCAGGCGCTGGGGCGCGGTCAGCGGGAAGTGGTGATCGCACCGCGGGCACACGCCAAGGTCGGGTCCGACGTTCCGGTCGTCCCCCACGTGCCGGCATCTGGGGCACGTGCGGCGTTCGCTCATCACGCCCACCGTCGCCCGCGGTTCATATAACGCCTCTCGCGCACGAATAACTGGATGGGGGAATTCTTCGGAGTTCGACTCGAACGGGGCTCGAGGGAGACTCGAGCTCGCCGCCCAGCGGCATGAACCGGGGCACGTCGGCGCGCGTGCGGAGCCGGACTCTATACCGGCCCTAGTGCCGCTCGAGTCGGCCTCCGGATATTGGTGCATGGCAGCCTACGCGACACGAATCGAGGTCCCGCTCAATGGAAACCGTCGAGAACTCGGTCGTCATCGGCAGCACGCCCTCGCGCGTGTACGAGCTCTGCGCCGACCTGGGCCTGTGGCCCACCGTGTTCAGCGCCGTGGAGTCGGTGGCGCAGAACCGGGTCGTCGAGAACGAGGTGGTGGCGGAGATGAAGGTCATCGACGACCTCGGCGAGAGTGTCACCTGGTGTCACTGGTACTACTTCCCGGCCCACTTCTACATCGGCTTCGAGGTGCTGTCACTGCCTCCGTCGACGGTGGTGCTGAACGGGAGCTGGCACGTGAGACCGGACAAAGGTGGCGCCCGCCTTGAGATCGTGCACAACTTCCTGACCGAGGTGGATGCCGAGGCCGCCTCAGGGGACCTGGCCAAGGTGCTCCACCGCAGCACCGAACGGGTGCTGGGCGAGCTGAGCACCTACCTTCAGCGCGAGCGGGACGAGGCCGGGAACCCGGGCGCGAGCCGTCGCCCCGTTCCCTCCGCCTGGCCCGTCTCGGCCGGCGGCGACGTCGCCCTCGTCCTCTAGCCGTTGTCGTGTCCCGGACGTGGCGGGTGATGGAGGGGAAAGAATGCACGACGAACCCCAGGGCGTGTTACACCCGCCACGGCGGCCGGAGGTGGTCCTACCGTCGTTCCTACTCGCCCAGTCCCGCGTCCCTGGCACGGACGGCCGCGGCCATGCGATCGTTCACACCCAGCTTCATGTAGATCTGCGTGATGTGGTTGCGAACGGTCTTCTCGGCCAGGACGAGATCCCTGGCGATCTTGCGATTGTTGTATCCGCGCGCGAGCAGATCCAGGATCTGCCGCTCGCGCTCGGTGAGCTCGGGAAAGGCCGCACGACTCGGCAGCACGTGCAATGCCGAGAAATACCCTTCCAGCCGCGCCGCCACCGACTGGCCGAAGACCGCGCCTCCTTCGGCCACGACGTGAATGGCACGGATCAGCTCCTGACGAGACGCCAGTTTGACGAGAAAGCCATGCGCTCCCGCGCGCAGGGCGGTGACCACGGAGTGGTCGTCCTCGGCCACGGAAAGGATCAGCACCTGCGGGGCGGTGTCGTCTTCGGCGGTTTGCGCACGGATGAGCCTGGTGGCCTCGATGCCCGATCCGCCGGGCATCTGGAGGTCCATGACCACGACGTCGGCCGGCGGATCGAGCAGGCGCAACGCGCCTACCGCCTCCTCACCGCTGGCGGCCTCGCCGACGACCTCCAGGCCGTCGGCGGACTCCAGCGCGAACCGTAATCCCGCTCTGAACACGGGATGGTCGTCGACCAGGAACACGCGGATGCTCATGCCGCCCTCCGCGGCAGCACCGCGCGCACGAGCGTGCCGGGCTGTGGCCGCGCCGGCACGACGACACAGTAGCCATTGGCCTCCTCGGCGCGCAGCCTCATCGAGGTCAGGCCGATCCCGCCCTTCCTGGCCCGGGGAAGACCGACGCCGTCGTCGGCCATCTCCAGAATGACGTCCCGCTCCTCGACCAGGAGACGCAGCCGCACGTGGTGGGCATCGGCGTGCCGCAGCGCGTTGGTCAGGCCCTCCTCGGCGATCCGGTAGAGAGCCCGCTCCGTGGTGGCCGACAGGTCGAGCCGGACGTCGGGCACATCCGCCGTGACGTCGGCCCCCAGCCCGTTCACGCGCACGACCAGCCGCCGGAGGGCCTCGCCCAGGCTCCACCGGTCCAGCGCCTCCGGCGGCAGTCCCTCGACCACGCGCCGCATCTCCTCCGTCAGCTGGACGATCTCCGCCGCGGCCTCCTGAATGAGCTGGCGGGCCGCCGGATACTCGTCGAGCTGATCGGCCACGGTGAGCAGGCGCAGCCGTATCCCCGCAAGCCTCGGGCCCAGGTCGTCGTGGAGGTCGCGGCGTATCCGCTGGCGCTCCTCCTCCACGACCTTCCGCTCCCACCCGAAGGGCCGTGCGGGCGCCGTGCGCTGACGGCGAGTGTCAAACAGGCGCCGCCGCCATGACGCGATCCTCTGAAAAAGAGGGATCGTCCGGATGTGCTGTTCTGTCCCCCGCACATTTAGCCCTTTCAGACCTCTCGTTTCCGGTTCTGCCACCTGAGTGAGCAAGGACCCGCTGAATGCATGCCGTGCCGATTCAGTTAATGCGCCGATCGCTAGCATCTGACCCCGTACCTTTTCTTGCGCCAACCCCGTGCCCCCTTTATGTGCTGGAAATACAATTTCCTTTCGTGCTCTCGGGTCTGTAAAGTTCAGACCCAGAACGCTTTTTTACGTTGTGTCACGACCCCCCATCGGCGGTGATCGTACAGGCGTGCTGCGTTGATGACCAGATGAGGCTCCAGGCCCCGCGACTGGATGCTGACGAAGCGAACACTTGGTTGCCGGAATGACTGGGCGTCATCTTTTGGCAAGCTGTTGGAAACATTTACAACACCGAGTCGAGCGGCCCGGGCCGGCGCCGCCCGCGGGCGAAGGAGGGTCACGACCGCGGCCGTCCCACCAGGTTCCTTCGCGAACTTCCCCGAAAACTTCGCGAACTTCCCCGCGAGGCGCGTCCGGCAGTTCCTCACTCCGTCCTTCCGGCGGATGGGCGCAGGACGTCGCGGACGGCGGTCCTGGACGCCCTGATCACCCCGGCCGTGACCGAGGCGGGCATGGATAAGGTGACCAGCGTCGACGCGGGCGGGCACGGAGTCGCGTGCGCGCGCGATTTCACTGCTGCCTCCATGGGGTTGGGTGTGCGCCCCCGGGGTTTGGCGAGGCCGTGGTCGATCTACCCGAAAGCTCGTGCAAGGCATTTGATCCCGGTGCCGTCCACCTGATCAACGAGGCCGGCGGCCATTGGCAACGGCCTATCGCGTAGTCCGATGCCGTGCGTGGTCGCGTGGACAAGGTGCGACCTGTGGTCATGCTCGTCCCGTTGTACACACAATGAGGTGCGCTTGTTGCCACTGCTCCATCCATGAGAGTCATGTCGGCCTTGCCCTAGTGCGTCACGGTGCGCTGATACGGGCGGCACCCGTGGCAGAGCACGCGCCCGAGGTTGACAGGCGCGTAGTTGCCCAGAGACCTAACGAACTCGTCTTGAACGAAGTGCATCATCAACCCGCCATTTGGCAAATGAGGCAACAAATAAGCTCGAACATAAGTACCGGCGAGCCGTGGGGTCAAGCCTCCGGTGCCCGGGGTCGGACCCCGGCCCACCCGTCCGTTACTATGCGAAGACTCAGGACTCGGGCGCGAAAGCCCCAGGCAGATGGTGATCACCTGTTAGATACGGCTTGATCACTTCAAATCACTCTCGGTCAGCTTACAACCAGAGATGTACCGCCGATTGACTGAGATACATCTCCGGATGTATGCCGACATGTGGGCTTACTGCGAGGGATGTAAGCCAGGTGACCGCCACGGAATGACGCGACGCGGCGCAGCCGTAACTGATGCTGCCCCCCATGGAGACGGTGGATCTCGCCCGCCTGCAGTTCGCGCTGACCGCGGGCGCGCACTTTCTCTTCGTGATCCTGACGCTCGGCCTGGCGACCCTGGTCGCCGTGATCCAGACGCGGGCCACCTTCTCCGGCAACACCCTGCACATGCGGATGACCCGGTTCTGGGGCCAGCTTTACATCATCAATTACGCAATGGGCATCGTCACCGGGCTGGTGATGGAGTTTCAGATCGGGCTGGCATGGCGCGGGCTGACCGATTTCGCGGGCAACGTCTTCGGCTCGGCGCTGGCCCTGGAGACCCTGGCGGCGTTCTTCGTCGAGTCCACCTTCCTGGGCTTGTGGATCTTCGGCTGGAACAAGCTCAACCGGTGGGCGCACCTGGCCGTGATCTGGGTCGTCGCGCTCACCGCCTACGCCTCCGCGTTCTGGATCATGGTCGCCAACGGCTTCCTGCAGAACCCGGTCGGCCACGTGACCGAGGGCGGCGCCCTGCGGATGATCGACTTCGGCGCGCTGGTGGCCAACCCGGTCGCGCAGCTGGCCTTCTGGCACGTTCTCAGCGGCGGCCTGATCGCCGGCGGATTCCTCATGGCCGGGGTGAGCGCCTACCATCTGCGCAGGCGCACCGACGAGCAGGACTTCTTCCGCAAGTCGCTGCGGATCGGGGTCGGGGTGGCGCTGCCCGCGACGTTCTTCAGCGTGACGTTCGGCTCGTTCGCGCTGAACCACCTGCAGCCGGCCAAGGACGGGGCCTGGGACGGCGCCGCCGCGGAACTGGCCGCGGCGCAGGCGGCGATGGTGGCCAGGTTCGGGCCGGGAGACTATCTGCCGCCGGCCGGCGTGGTGCAGGGCGCGGGCATCACGATGATGAGCATCTGGGGAGTGTTGACGGTCGTGGCGCTGCTGAGTTGCGTGCTGATGGCCTTCCGGCCGCTCGTCCGGGACTTCCGGCTGTGGCACCGCGTGCTGATGGCGATGATCCCCCTGCCGTTCGCGGCCGTGATCGCCGGGTGGATCGTCCGCGAGATAGGACGCCAGCCGTGGACGGTCTACGGGCTGTTACGCACCGCCGACGCGATGACCCCCGTCACGGCGCCCCAGATGTGGTTCTCGATCACCGCCTTCGTCGCCCTCTTCGCCGCCCTCATCCTGATCAACTACTGGCTGCTGGCCCGGCACGCCCGCCGCGGGCCCGGCGCCGTGGCCCTGGGCCGGAACCCGATCGACGCCTCCATCACCGCCCCGACATTCTGAGGAGGCGACCATGGAGATCTTCGTCCTGGCCTTCTTCGCGCTCGGCTACCTCGTCCTGGGCGGCGCCGACATCGGGGTCAGCATGGCGCTGCCGTACCTCGGCCGCTCGGCGGCGGAGCGGCGCGAGGTGATCGCCGCGATCGCGCCGTTCTTCCTGGCCAACGAGGTGTGGCTGGTGGCGACGGCCGGCGTGCTCGCCGGGCTGTTCCCCGAGCTGGAGAGCGAGCTGCTGAGCGGCAACTACGTGGTGGTCGTGGTCCTGCTGCTGGCCTGGGTGATCCGCGACATGGGCCTGTGGCTGCGCGGGCGGATGCCGGGCGAACGCTGGCAGCTGTTCTGGGACGGAGCCATCGTGGCCGGCGGCTGGGGCCTCGCGCTGAGCTGGGGGACGCTGCTCAGCCATGTGCTCGTGGACCTCGAGGGCCTCGCCGCCGCGCTGTCGGCCCTGCTCGTGGCCGCGCTGTTCGCCACGCACGGGCTGGCGTTCGCGGCGCTACGGCTGCGCGGGACGCTGCACGAGCGGGCCATCGTGCTCTCCGGCGCGGGGGAGGCCCGCACGTACGCGCTGACCTCGGCGGCGCTGCTGGCGGTCGGGGTGCTGGCGGGCCTGCGATTACCCCTGAATCCCGGTACGGCGGGCGCGCTCCTCGTCCCGGTGATCCTTGCCCTGATCCCGCTGCTGGTGGCCGCCCAGGCATGGGTGTGGTGGACCTTCCGGCACCGCGTGAGCGGACCATCGTACCTGTGAGCCACCGATGACCTGACCACCGCTTCCCGCGCTCGGCTCGGTGAGGGCGACGAGGAAGGGGACAGAAAAGTACAGAAATGGAGATGGCAGATGTCGGTGTCAAACACGACGCATGCCGTACAGTCCGACCGGCGGCGGGGGATGGGCGCGGTCGTGCCGGCCCTGGTCGCGTTCGTGATCGCCCTCGAGCTCGGCGCGCTCTACGTCGCCATGCCCGGCCTGAGCGTGGATCTGGCCAGCAACGGCGTGAACCAGCTGTGGATCATGGATATCGCCGGCTTCCTCATGGCCGGGTTCTTCATCACGCTGGGCAACCTCGGGAGCAGGGTCGGCCATCGGCGGCTGCTGCTCATCGGCGCCGCCTGTTACGGCGTGCTCTCGCTCACGTCGGCCTACGTGTCCGAGGCGTACACACTCCTGGCCGTGCGGCTGTTCGCCGGCGTCGCGGGCGCGATGCTGCTGGTCGCCGCGTTCGGCCTGATCGGTCATCTGTTCGCCGACCCGCGGCGGCGCCGCGCGGCCGTGGCCTCGAACGCGGGCGCGGCGATGCTCGGCTTCGTCCTCGGTCCCCTCGCCGGCGGCCTTCTTCTCACGTCCTTCTGGCCGGGTTCGGTCTTCCTCATCTCCGTGCCCGTCATGGCGCTG
This sequence comes from Nonomuraea typhae, assembly GCF_009760925.1. Taxonomy (GTDB): domain Bacteria; phylum Actinomycetota; class Actinomycetes; order Streptosporangiales; family Streptosporangiaceae; genus Nonomuraea; species Nonomuraea typhae. Next base: position 178,914 of record NZ_VRLV01000003.1, on the reverse strand, counting down.
CTCGTCGTATCCGGGCCGTTCCTGCTGCCCGAGGCCCGCGAGAGCGAGGCGGGCCCCATCGACGTGGCGGGCATGTTCCTGTACTTCCTCGCGGTCATGCCGGTCGTCGACGGCGTCAAGGTGCTCACCGCCGACCGCCCCTCCATCGCCCTCCTGCCGCCGCTGATGATCCTGTTCGGCGCCGGGTTCGGCATCCTGCTCGTGCGCAGGCTGAAGCGCCGTCCGAGCCTGTCCCTGAACGGCGTGCCCCGGGTCGCCCTGGCCGTCACGATGGTGGCCGCCGCGGTGATGGCGGGCACGTTCCTGCTGGTCAGCCAGTATCTGCTGAGCGTGCTCGCCCTGGGGCCCCTGCAGGCGGGGCTGTGGCTGCCGCTGCTCGGCGTGGGGCTGGCCGCGGGCTGGCGGCTGTCGTCCGCGCTGCCCGCGCGGGGGACGGGCGCGATCGCCCCGGGCGTCGCCGTCTCCGTCGCCGGATTCGCGGTGCTGTCCCAGATGGGCGCGGTGGACGGTCCCCTCCTCGCGGTGCTCGGCGGCGCGCTGGCCTGCCTCGGCGCGGGCTCGCTGCTCGCCTCCGGCGTGCGCGGCCTCCCCGGGCCGGTGGCGGGCGTCGGCCACGTCCTGGGCGCCGGGCTGGGCATCGCCGTGATGGGCGCCGCCGCCACCTACCTCTACCGGATGTCCATGGCCGACGTGCCCGTCCCCGGCGCCGCGGCCGACATGGCCGAGCACGCGCGCACCACGATCGCGGGGGCCACGGACACCGCTGGGGACCTCGCGGCGGGCGCGGCGGCCGAACTGCTCGCCGTCGCGCGCGACGCCTTCACCGCGGGCGTGGGCATCGTGGCCCTCGCGGGCGCGGCCGGCCTGCTCGCCTTCATGGCCGCCGTGGTCGGCGCGGCACGCCGTCGTACGGCTGGCCGCGAGGTGAAGGCACATCCGACCGTCCGATGAAGCCGGCGGCGCCGGCTCGGTACGCTGGCGGCGACGGAAGGTAGATGTGTCCGCAAAGGTAGCTCCGTAGGGGTATTCCGGCCACGCCGCACGTCGGGTATCGGCACGACCAGCAGACCGGGTACGACCCGGGCCCGGAACCGCGGAAGCGAGCGGGCTCGCAACCCGCGCCGATGGGTTTCCCTATTTGCCTGACGTGAGAAAGTTTCTGGCTTTCGCGGTAAACCGCCCATTCCTGAAGCGAATCCCGTGTTGTCGCCGAGGCTTTGACCGGGCCCGGCGGAATATCCGTGAGCAGCCATCTCGCGGACGCACCTTATGGGTCCCCGCTATGCCCGGCGGAGTTGGAGTGGCGCGCCGGTGAGAACGGTAACTCCGGCCGCGTTACAGAAGGCCCGCATGCGTCTCACGCCCGCCCCGTGAGGCGCGTGCGACGGGCGGCGATCACGGACCGCCACCCTTCCATGCAAACCCGATATTTCCTATCGCTTTCCCCGCCCGCCGAGCGGACAATAGGCGGCCGTGGCTCTCCAGTTCAGACGATGGATCTGGATCGCGCTCCTGCTGTGCAGCCTCGCTGTCGTGGCGCTGGCCGCGGTCATCACCTACGTCGGCCTCGACAAGGCCGACCAGCTGGCCAGCGTGATCAGCGCCCTCACCGGGCTGGTCGCGCTGGGCGTCGCGATCCGGTCGATAGCGCCCGCGCGGCAGGCGGAGGCCCCGCCGCCCGAGTCCGGCGATCGGCGCATCAAGATCGCCATCGCCTTCGTGGCGGCGACGCTCGCCGGCGCGATCGCCGCCGGCACGCTGGTCTTCCTGACCATCCAGCAGGCCGTCTCGCTCATCCCGGTGGACACGATGCAGGAGGACGCCTTCGTCTCCGAGCCCGCCGACCCCCACACCCCCGGCCGTGACGTGCGGCCCGCCTTCATCGACGGCGCCCCGGAGGCCGGAGGGAACGTCGACGGCAGCCGCGACGGCGCGTACGCCACCACCAAGCACGGCGTGGCCTGCGACGTGGGAAAGCTGGTCAAGTACCTGACCGATCCCCGGCACGCGGCGCAGGCCCGGACATGGGCGGCGACGCACCGGATCCAGCCCGGCCAGATCCGGTCCTACCTCGCCAGGCTGACGCCGGTACGCCTGCGGATGGACGCCCGCGTCACCAACTACGACTACAAGGACGGCGAGGCGACGCCGTACCAGGCCGTCCTTCAGGCCGGTACGGCGGTGCTGGTCGACGAGCGCGGGGTGCCGCGGGTGAAGTGCAACTGCGGCAATCCGCTGGCCGAGCCGCGAGGCACCGCAAGCACCTCCGACAACGTCAGGAAATATGCGCACAACCCGGGTGACGCCTGGAGCTCCTTCGCCCCGAGAAGGGTCGCGACCTTCACCGCGGGCAAGAAGGTCAAGCGCTTCACCCTGATCGACCTCGACGACGGCAAGCTCTACCAGCGCAAGGTCGGCTTCACCGGCAAGAAGGACACTCCCCTCCGTTCCGGCGACTCCGCGTGCGCGGACCTGCGCCAGTCCACCAGCTGCGGGGGACCGGGGCCCCGGGTGACGCCGGAGGACGAGGCCGCGCTGGAGGCGACGCTGCGCCGGATCACCGGCGCGGTGGAGAACGGCGACTGCACCCCGCTCTACGACGCCCTCACCTCGGCCTCGACGAGGAAACTGGGCATGTCCAGGGCCGCGTTCATCGCCAAGTGCCAGGCGGGGGAGGACCAGCTGCGATCGCTCGGCGCCAGGACCACCATCGACGACGTCAAGGTGGTCGAGCAGCGGGGGGCTCAGGCGATCGTGGCCTTCAGCGGTACGGTGACCATTTCCGGAGGGGCGGGCGGCCCTCAGTCGCAGCGGTTCTCCGGCGAGCGGCGGCGCCTGATCCGGGAGAACGGCAACTGGAAGATCGAGCTGCCCGATCAGCTTGTGGACGCCCTTAAGCGAGCATTCGGCTCATGAACCTATTTTTCCGGAAAAACACCGCCTTTTACTCCCGAAGCGAATCTACTTTGTAAAGGCGTTGTCACGATATATCCGCCAATAGCGCGAAATCAACACACCTAGCGCCCATCGTATGGACCTGGCAGTCGGATGACACCGCCCGCACCGCCCAACCACGCCTGGAGCCGCCCGACCGGCCACACCTGGAGCCGCCCGACCGCGCCCCCCGCGTAAGCCGTCTGGAGCCACCCGCCCGGCGCCGCCCGCCTGCGACCCGCCCGCGACCTGCGATCCGACCGCGACCCTGCGCCCCGTGCCGCGCTGCCCGGCGCCGCTCGCGCCGTGGGTGCCGCCCGTCCCGCGCCGCCCGTCGCTGCCCGTCGCCGTCGTCGGGTCCGTCGCCGTCCGTCGGGTCCGTCGGGTTCGTCGTGGTGCGCGCGCCTGCCTCGACAGCCATGCCCCGTCGCCATCGCCACAGCGGGGGAGCCCATGAGGGCGGCTCGGGACGCCCCCGCTGTTCGTCCGGCTGTCAGGAGCAGCTGGGATCATCCGTGGTCACGCTGCCGAACTTGGCGATCGGCAACTTGGCGCGGATCGTGAAGCAGCCCCCGTTCTCGGCGGCGGCCTGGAGGTGCGGCAGCGCCCGGCGGTAGGGGATGGCGATCGCCGCCCCGCAGGCGAGCCCGTAGAGGGCCGGCAGGCGGAAGCAGACGAGGTTCGCGGCGGCGTCCACGGACCAGCCGTGCTTGTTGAGATAGCGGGTGACCGACCGGGTGGCGTGGGGGCGGAGGTAGAACGTGCAGTTGATCCTGCTCACGCAGTCCTTGTTGAAGTACACGCCGGCGGCGGTGGCCTGCGCGGGACCCGTCTGGACGGCGGTCAGGCAGGCGGCGCAGACGAGCGCCGCCAGTATGCGGGCCGATCGGGGGTGTTTCACGGTCGACTCCTTCCGTTGCTGGGCGAGATCGACGCTCGGCTCCTGGCGGGGTGTCCGGCGACCAGGTCCGGACACATACCGGAAAACCCTCTGCAATCGGCTGCTCACAGCCTTCGCCTCGCGGGCGGTTCGGTGTCCGGCGCCTCCGGACACCTCCGCTCCGCGCCGACCGTCCCGGCACGTCGCGCACGGACCTGGGCCTTTCCCCTCCGGCCTAGACCGGCCTGGAACGGCCTGGAGCGGGCTGGAGCGGCCTGGAGCGGCGGGCTGGCGCCGTGGCCGGAATCGAGGAGATTCTCGCCGTGGGAGGTCACGTTCTCAGACGGCGCGTGCTCTACCGAGTGTTCACGCGCCTCCCTCTCCCCGACCGGAACGGACGTGATGCACATGGCGAGCCTGCTGGACCCGACGCTCACCACGATCCCCCCACTGCCCACGCCATGACGACGCCCGGCTCCGGCACACGGGCCGCCATCTCGGTGGCGAGGGCGGATGCGGAGGTGTAACGCGTGGACCTGGAGGCCTACTACAAGAGCGAGTTCAAACCTCTGGTGCGGTTCGTCATGAGGTCCATCGGCACCACCGACGTGCACGAGGCGAGAGACGCGGTGCAATCCGCCTTCACCCAGGCTCACTCGCGGTGGGACACCATCAAGAACCCCGACGCGTGGCTGCGGACGGTGGCGCTCCGCGAGTTCCTGCGCCGGCGCCCGCCGCCGCCCACCGACCAGTTACCCGTCCCGGCCGGCCCGGACAGCACCGCGGACGCCGTCGAATGCCGCCGGCAGGAACGCCTGGTCCGCGCGACCCTGCAGAGCCTGCCGCCCCGGCAGCGCGCGGTCATGGCGTGGTACCTCGACGGCTTCAAGCCCGGTGAGATCGCCACCCAGCTAGGCCAGGACCCCGCCGCCGTCCGGCAGAACCTGCACAAGGCTCGTTCCAACCTCAGAAAGGCGATGAACGCCACAACCGAGGAAGCATCATGACGCGTCACCACGAACCCTCCCACGCACACGAGAACAACGCGCACCTCGACGCCCTGCTGGCCGACGCCAACGCGGAGCTGAGCGCGCTGCTGGATGCGCTGATCGATGTCAACGCCGGGTGGGACGACCTCACCGCGCATCAGCCCGCGCCGGCAGGCCCGAGCACGCCGGAGCGCGCGGACTTGATCGGGGCGCTGGGCGTCGAGGTCTCCCGCGAGTTGCTGGAGCGGGCGCTGACGCATCGTTCGTACGCCTACGAGAACGGCGGCCTGCCCACCAACGAGCGCCTGGAGTTCCTCGGCGACTCGGTCCTCGGCCTGGTCGTCACCGACACCCTGTACCGCGGCCACCCCGACGTGACCGAGGGGCAGCTGGCCAAGCTGCGTGCCGCCGTGGTCAACATGCGCGCGCTCGCCGGAGTCGCGCAGGACCTGGGCGTCGGCCCCTGCATCCGGCTCGGCCGCGGCGAGGAGGTGACCGGCGGCCGGGAGAAGGCGTCGATCCTGGCCGACACCCTGGAGGCGCTGATCGGCGCGGTCTACCTCGACCATGGCCTGGACGTGGCTGCCGCCCTGGTGCGCCGGCTCTTCGACGCGCTCATCGTCCGCTCGGCGGAGCTCGGCGCGGGCCTGGACTGGAAGACGTCGCTGCAGGAGCTCACCGCGCTCGAGGAGCTCGGCGTGCCCGACTACCACGTCATGGAGAGCGGCCCCGACCACCACAAGACCTTCCGCGCCTCGGTATACGTCGGCGGCACCACCTTCGGCTCCGGCGAGGGCCGCAGCAAGAAGGAGGCGGAGCAGCAGGCGGCCGAGGCGGCCTGGAACGCGATCCGGCGGATCGCCGCCGCCCGGCAGGTCATGGCCGATCCGGAGGACACGGGAACGTCCACGGCCGGAATGGCCACCGCCGAGCCGAGGAAACGCACAGGTTGACGAGGTGCGCCGAGCACGCCCGGGCGTGCTCGGCCCCGCCGTCCGGAAAACCATTGGCAGCGCGGCCCGGCATGTCCGATATGGTGAGCGGCACCACACCATGGAGTAGCTCAGTGGCAGAGCGCCCGGCTGGGACCGGGAGGGCGCAGGTTCGAATCCCGCCTCCATGTCGACGGCCGGACCCGGCCTCTCCTGAAGTAGATCAGTGGGTAGATCGCCCGGCTCTTCCGGGAGGGCGCGAGTTCGATCCTCGCCTTCAGGTCTTCACGAGTGACGTCAGGGGGACCACGGTGTCAGAGGAGCCGCGCCGCACGGCAAGTCCGGGCTACGCCTACGGGCAGCTCCAGCGCGCGATGAACCGGGCCGCCGCGGGCGAGGCCAAGGCGGCGGCGTGGCGGGCGGTGCTGGACGGCATGGAGACCGGCCGGCTGACGATCGGCTCGCGCACGCCGGTCGCCGATACGCCCGCCTGGGTGACGCTCGAGGTCGCGCACGGCGGCTTCGCCACCGGCCGGTACGTGGCGGAAACGCCGCTGAGCGAGGCCGAGGCCGCGCGCTTCGGCGACCGCGAGCAGCTCAACCTGTACTACCTCAGCGACGAGGGCCAGGCCGAACTCCTGGAGGTTCTCGCATCCGGGCGCTACCGCGTCGACGCTCCCGAGGACGCCGCGCTGATGACGGCCGCCTGGCTGCTCGACCGCGGGCACGCCGCCGACGCCCTCGATCTGGTGGTCTCCCTGCGGCCGCTCATGCACCGGCTGCGGATGACGCCTCGCCTGACGGACAGCCCCGCGCCCTCCGGCGCCACGGTACGGCTCGCGCCGGTGGGGGAGGTGAAGGCGGCCCTGCGCGCGGTGACGGTCAACCCGCGGATCGCGACGATGCTGGAGACGCTGCGGGTCTGGCTGCCGCTGTACGACCGGCTGGTCGCGCTGTGGTGCGACACCGTCGAGGGCGAACTGCCTGAGCTGTCGCACGGCGGCGCTGCCGACGGCGAGCTGCCTGGGTTGTCGCACGGCGGCACTGCCGAGGGCGAGCTGCCTGGGTTGTCGCACGGCGGCGCTGCCGAGGGCGAGCAGCCCGGGCAGTCGTACGGCGGGGCCGTCGAGGGCGGCTGGCCGTGCCGCGTGTGGCCGGCCGACTGGACGCGGCGCCGTACCGAATGGCTGGCCGACTACCGGGAGGCGAGCCAGACGCACGCGCCGCCCGCCGCGCACACCCACCCCAAGAGCAACTTCGCCCGCCTGCGCCGGGCGCTGGACGCCTGCGAGTACGACAGCAGCGCGCTCACGGGCCGCGACGTCGGCTGGATCCGCCGTGTGCTGGTCGGCACCGTCACCCGTCACGGCGCCCCCGGCTCGGAGCGGCGGGCCGCCCTGCGCAGCACGCAGGCCGTGGCCGCGGCCCGGCCGACCCACGCGGCGCTGGCCGCAGTCCTGGCGGGCAGGCTGGACCGCTACCCGGAGGAGGGCGGCATCCCCGCCGTCGAGCCCCTCGCGGCCGACACCCTGCCGGAGGAGGCGGGCGCGGTCCACCCGATCCCGCCGCACCTGGCCGCCAAGCTCACCCGCGCCCTGGAGGCGCCCGTGGACGAGCTCGTGGCCCGCGGTGTGATCACCTCCGGCGAGGTGCTGGCCCGGGTGCTGCCGCAGATCACCGCGCAGCTCGTCGCCGCCGACCTCGGCGACGAGCACCTGGCGGGCCTGTACGCCCAGACCTACGGCGCGTTCCGGCGGCGCCGCAGCCTGCTGCTGCTCAACCTGGAGCATCAGGTCCGCTTCGACGAGCTGCCCTGGATCGGCGCGCTGGAGCCGTTCCGCGCGCCCAGCCCCGACGGCGCCCGCACCGCGCGCCGCACGCTGGCACAGGCGACGACGCTGGCGCTGACCGCGTTCCCGCAGACGATCCTGCCCAACCCGCTGCTGCGCGAGCTGGGCGCGCTGGCCGAGCGGGCCGGCCTGCCGATGCCCCTGGTGGAGGAGGTCGCCGCCGACATCTTCATGGGCTCCTTCACCACCAAGTGGCGCACCGCGGCGGAGATCACGAGCCGGACGATGGCCGGCACCCTCTACGCCCGCTACTACGACCTCCCCGAGGAGCGCGCCTGGACCTCGGCGGGGAAGAGCGGCCGCCGGTGGGGGAAACGCACCGCCGAGGACTTCGCGACGTTGTGCGCCGAGCGCGCCAAGGAGGCGCAGACCGGCACGAGCCGCGGCTTCGTCGCCGCCAACGGCACCGTCCTGGAGCAGAGCCAGATCCTGACCACCCACAACCTGGCCGCCCTGGTCCACACCCTGCACCTCGAGGACGACCTCCGCGCCCAGGCCCCCGCCCTCGCCGAGCGCACGTTCACGTGGATCGTCGCGGGCCTGTCCGCGCCGAGCCTGCGCATGGTCAAGAACATGGCGTACGGCTGGCGGCAGGCGATCTTCTATCTGAGCTTCTGCGACCGGCAGCAGCAGGAGGCGGCCTTGACCGGCCTTCGCCGGATGCTCCCCGACGCCCGCCTGGCCCCGGCGGTCAAGGGACTGTCCCACGTGATCGCCGGCGGCCGCTTCGCCGCCGGCGGAACCACTCCGGACGGTTCCGGACGCCGCTTCCTCGGCTGGACCACCGGCGCCCACTGGTGCCTTCCAGTCGCATGAGCACGGTCACGTCTTGACGGCGCCGCTGGTCAGGCCGCCGACGATGAAGCGCTGGAGGAACTGGAAGAGGATCAGCACGGGCAGGGCGCCGATCAGGGCGCCGGCGGCGAAGACGCCCCAGCTCTGGCCGAGCTGGTAGGAGACGAGCTGGTACAGGCCGACGGCGAGGGTCTGCTGGTCGGGGTCGGTGAGGACGAGGCCGGCGATGACGAAGTCGTTCATCGTGGCCACGAAGGAGAATAGGGCGACGACGACGAGGATGGGCCTGACGAGGGGCAGGAGGATCAGGAAGAAGATCTGGGCGTGTGAGGCGCCGTCCATCTGGGCGGATTCGTCGATTTCGCGGGGGATGGAGTCGAAGAAGCCCTTCATGAGGTAGGTGTTCACGCCGAGCGCGCCTCCCAGGTAGACCATGATCAGCCCGAACGTGCTCCCTATCCCCAGCGGCGGAAATATCTCCTTAAAAGCCGACAAAAGCAGAAAAATCGCGACGTAGGCCAGCACCTGAGGGAACATCTGGACGAAGACCAGGCCCACCAAACCCGCCTCACGCCCCCGGAAACGGAACCGGGAGAACGCGTAAGCCGCGCACGCCCCCAGGAACACCGACCCGGCCGCCGTCGACACCCCGATCACCAGCGAGTTGACGAACCAGCGGGGAAACGGGTGCAGCGCGTCGGTGAACAGCGTCCGGTAGTGCTGCCAGCTCACCGCGCCGAACAGGTCGTTGGATCCGGTCAGCGTCCCGCTCGGGTTCAGCGAGGCGGCCAGCGCGAACACCAGCGGGAACAACGCGACCACCGTGGCCAGCAGACCGGCCAGGTGCCTCCAGAGTCTCATGCAGCCGCCTCCAGCCGCCTGGCCCGCCGGAACCCCGCCAGCGACATCGCCGCGATGACCGCGAAGATCAGGATGGAGACCGCGCAGGCCAGGCCGTAGTTCCGGGACGTGCCGCCGAAGGCCAGCTTGTACACCAGCGAGATCAGCAGGTCCGTCGAGCCCACGTCGACCGGCGCCCCGGCATCCCGGGGGCCGCCGCCGGTGAGCATGTAGATGACGTTGAAGTTGTTGAAGTTGAACGCGAACGTGGCCACCAGGGCCGGCGCGGTCGAGGCCAGCAGCAGCGGCAGCCGTACCGAGGCCAGGACCCGCCAGGGACCCGCCCCGTCGACCTGTGCGGCCTCGGCGAGCTGGCGCGGCACCGCCTGCAACGCGCCGGTGCAGATGAGGAACATGTACGGGAACCCGATCCACACGTTGACCACGAGCACGCTCAGCTTGGCCAGCCAGGGGTCGGTCAGCCACGGCACCGGGGCGCCGCCCAGGAGCACCTCGTTGACGAAGCCGTGGTCGGTGTTGAGCAGGCCCTGCCACAGCAGCGCCGCCATGAAGGCCGGGAACGCGTACGGGAAGATCAGCAGGGAGCGGTAGACGCGATAGCCGTCCAGGACGAGCGCGAGCACCAGCCCGAAGCCGAAGCTGAGCGCGACCGACAGCCCCGCGAAGGCGAACGTCCACACCAGCACGCCCAGGAACGGCCCGCGGATCTCGGCGCTGGTGAGCACGCTGGTGAAGTTCTCCGGCCCGACGAAGACCTTCCAGCCGGGGCTCAGGGCCCGCCCGTCGGCGGCGCGGAAGGAGCCGCGCCCGTCGTCGCGGTAGACGGTGCCCGCGGCGTCGGTGACGGTGCCGGCGGCGGCGTCGTGGACGAGCGTGGGCCGGTACGGCGCGGCCGTCACGCCGTCGGCGGTCTTCAGCACGCCGCCGGCGACCGGCACCCTCAGCTTGACGATCTCCGCCTGCCTGGCCACGATCTCGGCGTACGGCAGGGCCCGCCAGCCGGGCCCGGCCTGGAAGCCCAGCTCGCCGTCCTTCTCCGCCACCCGGATCGGCCGGCTCGGGCCGGCCTTGACCTCGCTGGCGGCCAGGATCGCCGCGACCGCGTCGGACTTGGTGCCGTTGTGGCCGTCGCCGTAGTTGGTGAAGGCCGCGTAGCCGGTGTAGAGCACCACATACACCTGGTAGACCAGCAGCAGCACGACGCCCGGCGCCAGGTACTTGGCCGGGACCGCCCGCTTGCTCAGGTAGACGACGTTGACGGCCACCGTCCCCGCCAGCAGCAGCGCGAACATCCACCACGAGCGCTGCCCGCCGAGCGCCACCAGCCCGTAGACCGCCAGCGCGTCGGCGACCGCGAGGGGAACGAAGCGCATCACGATCCGATCTTGGCGCGGATCCGGTCCGCGGCCTTCCTGGTCAGGCCCGCCGGGTCGCCCTTCCCCGTGATGATCGCGAGCTGCGAGAGTCCCCAGTCGGCCCAGACGGCGTCCATCGCGGGCACGTTCGGCGTCGGGACCCCTGCGGCGGCGGCCGCGGCGAACCCGGCCGGCACCGGATCGCCGGCCAGTTCCTCCCGCACCGACGTCATCGCGGGCGGCCGCCCGCCCGCCGCGTGCAGCGCCTTCTGCGCCTGCGGCGTGGCCAGGTAGTTGAGCAGGAAGTCGTTGGCCAGGATCGGGTTGGCGCTCTTGGCGCTGACGAAGAACCCCTGCACGCCCGCGAACGGCCGCGCCTTCTGCGGCCCCGCCGGCGGCACCGGGTCCACGGCGAAGGGCACGCCCGCCTTGACCAGCGCGGGCGCGTCCCACGGCCCGGTGACCAGGAACGGCGTCCTGCCCTCGACGAAGGCGCTGGTCGCGATGTCGCCGGTCAGCGAGGTCGAGACGACCTTCTCCGCCGACAGCTTCCGCAGGTAGGCGGCGAACTTCAGCCCGCCCGGGTCGTCGATCGCCAGCCTGCCGTCCCGGCCGAACACCGCCGAGCCGAACGAGGTCTGCAGCGCGTACAGATGGAAGGGCGAGCCCGCCTTGGGGTCGACGGGCAGCCCGACCGGATACTCGGCCTTGCCCGCTTTGACCAGCGCCCTGCCCTTGGCCACCAGCTCGTCGAAGGTGGCGGGCGCGGCGGGCGCCAGCGTGGTGTTGCGCAGCACGGCCACGCTCTCGATCGCGTACGGCAGGCCGTACGTCTGCCCCTCGTAGGTCATGGCCTCCACGGCGGCCTTCGCGAACAGCCCCGCCTTGGCCGACAGGTCGAGCGGCGCCACCACGCCGTTCTGCACCAGCTTGCCCAGCCAGTCGTGCGGCCCCACGATCATGTCGGGCCCCTGGCCGGAGGGCGCCTGGGAGACGAAGTCGTCCCGCAGGCCGCCCATGGCCTTCTGCACGATCTTGACCCGGACGCCGCGGTCCTTCTCGAACGCCGCGGCGATCTGCTGCAGCGTCGCGGCCCGGCTGTCGTCGGCCCAGACGGTGAGCGTGGCGGGCGGGGGCGCCGCCTTCTCAGCGGCGGCGCAGCCGGCCGCGAGCAGGGCCGCGGCGGCGAGTGTGGTGAACGTGCGCATGGTCGCTCCTCAGGATCCGGCGTGCGGGTCGTCCCGGGCCGGATCGCTCCAGCTTTCGACACGCACCCGGACCCGCCGGTCCGCGTCGTGCCTCAGGGGGGTTCCGATGGGGACGCCGTCGGCGTCCAGGCCGTCGCGGCGCCAGCCTCGCCCGACCGCGCCGTTGAGCCCGACGCCGCGCGGCAGCCGCCACGCGCCGTGGTGGACACCGGGCGCGACCTCGGTGGTGGCCAGGCCGGAGAAGTAGACGGGCGAGTCGTCCGGGGTGCCGTCCGGCACGATGACGGTGACGTCGAGCAGCGCGTCGGGGCCGCCCTCGACGACCGTCACCCGCGTGGTGACCGCCAGCTCGCCGACGCGGGCCACGACCTCGGCGCGGCCCGGCTCGACGCCTTCGAGCAGGGCGTGGCCGACGCTCTTGAGCGCTACGGCGGGCCGCCAGGTCACCTCGGCCCCGAGCGCCGAGTAGCGGCAGCCGTCGGCCCGCTCGGCGATGGGCGCCACGTCGAGCGCCTGGCCGGTGGCCGCCTGGCCGTCGCGGCCCGACAGGCGCACGGGCGGCCCCGCCGTACCGAACAGGTGCAGCAGGGCGCTGCCCGCGCGCGCCGCCCAGGCGTCCTCGTGGTGCGGCGCGGACGGCTCGTGCAGGAAGCGCAGCTCGTCGTCGGGCGCGTAGCCGAGGCCGAGCAGGTGCTCGGCGAGCTCGCGCACGGGACCGACCATGATCAGGCCCTCCATGCCGCCGACGTCCATCCAGATGCGGCGCGGCCCGCGGGCGTCGAAGCGCCGGTGGACGGATGTCTCGGCGAGCGTCAGCGGGTCGGCGAAGACGAGGAACGGCGAGAGCACCGCGGCCAGCCCGAACACCTCCGGCCTGCGGAAGGCCAGGTGGTAGCTGACCAGCCCGCCCATCGAGGAGCCCATCACGGCGGTGGCCGCCGGGTCGGCGGTGACCGCGTACCGCTCGCGGATCACCGGCAGCAGCTCCTCGACGAGGAACTCCTCGTACCGCTCCCCGCGGCACACGCCGCGCGGATCACGCGGATAGGGCGCGACGTGGGAGTACTCGTCGCCGCGCCGGTCGCCGGCGTTCGAGACGCCGACCGCGACCAGCGGCGGCAGCAGGCCGCGCCCGATCAGGTCGTCCAGCGTCTCGTCCACCCGCCAGCTCGGGCTGAGGCCCGCTCCGGCGAACACGTGCTGTCCGTCCTGCAGCACCACCACCGGGTACGGCCCCGCCGCCGGATCATGGCCGGGCGGCAGGTAGACGAAGACGTCGCGGGTGTTGCCCAGCGCCCGCGAGCGCACGCCGGCCAGGGTCTCGATCATCGTGTGGTCTCCCAGATGTGGAAGGCGGGCCCGTCGCCGGGCATGGGCTCGCCGGGTGCGAGGTCGGGCGCGCCGAGCAGGCCGGCCAGCGCGGCGGGCGCGGGCATCGGCGGGTGGGCGCCCCTGCTGACCTGGACGAGCAGCGTCTCGTGCGCCGTGGCCCGCTCGAACAGCACCACCTCGTCGTCGGCGCGCAGCCAGCGCAGCCCGCCTCGGCGCAGCGCCTCCCGGCCGCGCCGCAGCGCGATCAGCTCACGGTAGAGCCGGTGGGTGCCGTGGTCCTGCCGGTCCGGCTCCCAGGGGAAGGGACGGCGGCCGTCCTCCAGATGCACGCCCTCGACCCCGACCTCGTCGCCGGCGAAGACCATCGGCAGGCCGGGCAGCGTGAACAGCAGCGCGGCGCCCAGGTGCTGGTGCTCGCGGCCGGCGATCGAGCGGAAGCGCGCGGTGTCGTGCGAGCCGAGCAGCGTGAGGTTGTGGGTGTGGGCCCGCCACGGGATCCGGGCGGCATAGGCACGCATCACGGCGGCCAGGTCGCCGCCGCCGTAGTGCGGGATGGGCCCGGGAGTGCCCCAGAACTCGGTGGAACGTTCCCGTGCCAGCCACGACCACACCGGACGGGCGAACCCGGCATAGGCCATCGTCCCGTGCCAGCCGTCGCCGCGCAGCGCGGCCGAGGCGTCGAACTGGTTCTCGGCCAGCAGCAGCCGGTCGTCGCCGAGCGCCGCCCTGGTGTCCGCGGCGACCCGGGCGTTCAGCTCGACCCCGCCGTGGCGGCCGGCCGACTGGGCGACGTCCACCCGCCAGCCGTCCAGGCCGAACTCATCGGGGTAGCGGGCGATCACCGCGTCCAGGCGGCGGCGCAGCTCCGGCGACCTGTGGTCGAACTTGGGCAGCGACTTCACCCCGGCGAAGGTGGCGTAGTCGTCGCCGTCGAAGTAGTAGAAGCCGCGCTCGGGCCCGGGGCGGTCGCTTCTCGCCTTGACGAACCAGTCGTGGGCGTCGCCGGAGTGGTTGAGCGTGATGTCGCCGATCACCCGGATGCCGCGCTCGTGCGCGCGGGCGGTGAGGTTCTTCAGCGCCTCGTCGCCTCCCAGCAGCGGGTCGACGCGGTCGAAGGTGACGGCGTCGTAGCGGTGGTTGGAGCGGGCGGGGAAGAACGGGGTCAGGTAGATCAGGTTCGCGCCCAGGGCGGCGATGTGCTCGAGCCGCTCGGCCGCCCCCCACAGGTCGCCGCCGTAGATCTGCTGCAGCGCGTACGGCCGGCCGTACGGGATGGGCTCGTCCCAGGCGGCGGGGCGGGCCCAGGACGGCAGCGGGCCGCGCGGCCGGTCGGAGCGGGCGAAACGGTCGGGGAAGATCTGGTAGATCACCGCGTCGGCGGCCCAGGCGGGCGGCGGCGGGAAGGCGGCGAGCGTGAAGTCGGCGGCGTCGGTGACCTCGGTGCGCGACAGTCCCGCGGCGGTCAGCCAGAGCGGGCCCGTGACGGTGTGCAGCAGGAAGCGGTAGCCGCACTCGGGGTTGGCGATCCGGAGGGTGGCACGCCACCAGGTCTCGCCGGGGGTGACGCGGTCGATCAGCGCCTCGGTGAAGCAGGGCTCGCCGTCGGGGGTGCTGCGGACGAAGACGCGCCGGGTCCCGAGCGCGTCGGCGGTGCGCGCGAACACCTCGACCCGCTCGCCCAGCCCCGGCGAGGGATCGGAGACGTACAGCGGCGAACCGTCGTGGTGTGCCGCTGTGTTGCATAGTGTTTCCCGTTGGACCATGCTGTTGACGCTCCCTTTACCTGCTTCGATGGGTTGGAGCCTAAGCAGGCGCGATGACTGGTAGCAACCGGGGAGAAACATGTTTCAACGGTTTCTGGAGCTGCTGTGACACGGCTGTCGGTACGCACGATCGCCAAGCGCGTCGGCGTCAGCGCGGCGACCGTCAGCCGCGTGCTCAACGACCGGCCCGGGGTGGCGGAGGAGACCCGCGCCCGCGTGCTGCGGGCCATGCGCGAGCAGGGCATGGTCGCGCCCGCGCCGCAGTCGCAGCCGTTCGCCGGCATCATCGTGCCCGAGCTGGACAATCCCGTCTTCCCGCTGCTGGCCGGCGCGATCGAGGCCAAGCTCGGCGCGCTCGGCGTGACCGCGATGATCGGCAGCTCGACCAAGCAGGGGCCGACCGAGCTGGACTACCTCGCCTCCCTGGCGCGGCGGAGCATCCAGGGCCTCGTCCTGGTCTCGGGGCGCCACGCCAACCCCTCGGCCGATCACGGCTTCTACTGGCAGCTGCACCAGCGGCAGATGCCGATGGTGCTGGTCGGCGGGCACGTTCCGGACCTGCCCGTCTCCACCGTCACCACCGACGAGGCCGCGGGCGCGGCCATGGCCGTGGACCACCTGCGCTCGCTCGGCCACACCCGGATCGGCCTGGCCGGCGGCCAGGGCTACCTGCGACCCTCCCAGAACCGCCTGCGCGGCTACGGCCGGGAGATGCGCCGCCGGTTCGGCTCGGTGGACGACGCCCTCTACGCCGAGACCGACTACTCGCTGACCGGCGGCCACGCCGCCGGCCTGCGCCTCATCGAAGCCGGTGCCACGGCCGTCGTCGCCGGCAGCGACCTGATGGCCCTCGGCGTCCTGGCCGCCGCCCGCCAGCGGGGACTGTCCGTCCCCGAGGACCTGTCGGTGATCGGCTACGACGACACCTATCTCGCCTCACACAGCAACCCGCCGCTCACCACCGTCCGCCAGCCGGTGGAGCAGATGGCCGGCGCGATCGCCACCGCCCTGTGGGAACGCCTGCAGGGCTACCACACCCCTCACGTCGACCACGTCTTTTCCCCTGTCCTCGTCGCCCGCGCCTCCACCGGCCCGCCTCGGCAACTGTAGGGCCGTTTCATCCGGCCTCCAGGACGAAGAACAGGAAGCTCGGGGTGGCGGACAGGGACCGGAACTCCTCGGGGAACAGCTCGCGGGCGGCCGGCACGGGCTGACGTTCGCTGATGACCGACAGGCGGAAGCCGGCCGCGGTGAAGGCGTCGGTCATCGCGTGCAGCGGCCGGTGCCAGAAGCTCATCGGGACGGTCTGGCCGCCGATGGTCCATTCTTCGAGCGAGTTCGTGGTCCCGAAGTAGCCGGCCTCGCGCCCGGCCAGGCGGTGCCCGACGTAGACGATCATGGGATGGTCGACGGACACGATCAGCCGGCCACCCGCAGGTCCGCGCCGTCACCGAGCCGCCGCCGGGCCTGCTCCACCATCCCGGCGCTGCTGTCGAGGCCGGACACGACGGCGCCGCGCTCGCGCAGCGCCGCGAACAGCGGGCCCGAGCCGCAGCCGGCGTCGAGGATCCGGCGGCCGCGCACGTCCCCGGCCAGGGCCAGGATGGCGGGCCGCTCGTAGTAGGCGTTGTCGATGCTCGCCTCGTTCTCGGCCGCGTACGCCTCGGCGAGACGGTCGTAGTCGTTGACTCGGGCGGGCTCAACGTGATTTTCCGGCACGGTAGACATGCCGACCATCTTGGCGCTGAACACGCGGGCCCGCGCAGAAGGCGGCGGTACGTTGAGCGTCACCGACGTCTGGAACGGAGCAGCAGCGTGACGGCAGGATCCGAGGGGCCCGTGATGGCGGAATTGGAAGCGCTCATCGCCAAGGGACGCAAGCACGGCGCACGCAAGCGGGTCATTCTGCTGCAGGCGGCGCGCCTGTTCGTCGAGCGCGGCTACGACCTCACCGGGATCGACGACATCGGCGCCGCGGCGGGTGTCAGCGGGCCCGCGGTCTACAAGCACTTCGCGGGCAAGCAGGCCATCCTCATCGCGCTGATCGAGCTGTCGATCGAGCGCCTGCGCGAAGGCAGCCGGGCCGTGCTGGAGTCCCGTGAGCGGGAGCCGGAGGAGCGGCTGGTCATGCTGGTGAACTGGTTCGCGGCCTTCGCCCTGGAGAACCAGGAGCTCATGCTGATCCTGCAGGGGGAACTGCCGAGGCTGCCCGAGGAGGACCGGCGGCGCCTCGTCGGCCGGATGCGGGAGGTGCGGGAGGAGTGGGCCGCTCTGCTCGCCGAGGCGCGGCCCGGGCTTTCCGCCCTGGGCGCCCAGATCGCGGTCACGTCGGTCATGGGCATGGTCACGCCGGTGATCGCCGCGCGGCTGGGGGGAGAGACGGCGCTCGTCCGCGAGCATCTGAGGGCGCAGATGCTCGCGGTGCTGCGGGCGGACCGCTTCCGCGAAAAAGGTTAACGCGTCTATACTTTTTGTATGACTGCACAGAGGGAACGATGGATCGAGAGCAACGGCGTGCGCCTGTGGTGCGAGACCCTGGGCGATCCGGGCGATCCGGCGATTTTGCTGGTGATGGGTCTCGGCGCCCAGGGAACGGCCTGGCCGGACGACTTCTGCGAGATGCTGCGCGCCGGTGGGCGCTACGTCATCCGCTACGACAACCGGGACACCGGCCTGTCGGAGCGGGTCGACTACGCGGCGCGGCCGTACACGCTGACCGACCTGGCCGATGACGCGGCCGGCCTGCTCGACGGGCTGGGCGTCGAGGCGGCGCACCTGGTCGGAGCCTCGATGGGCGGCATGATCGCCCAGGAGATCGCACTGGAGCACCCCGGGCGGGTCCGCACGCTGACCGCCGTCATGTCCACGGCCGCGGCCCTCGACCCGGAAACCAGCGCCTTCCAGGGCTCCGAACGGGATCCGCGGCTCCTCGCGTGGGACGCCCGCCAGGCCGCCGATCCGCCGGTCACCGCGGACGAGCACATCCAGGCCAGAGTCGACCTCGCCCGTATCGTGACCGGCTCGCTCAGCCCGTTCGACGAGCCGGCCACGCGCCGCATCATCGCCCGGGACGTCGCCCGGGCCGGGGACCTGGCGCACACGATGCGGAATCACGTTCTCGCGGTGACCGCCTCACGTGACCGGTCCGGGCTGGTCGGCTCGATCAAGGCCCCTGCCCTGGTGATTCACGGCACGGAGGATCCCATGGCCCCCTTCGAGCAGGGCAGGGCGCTGGCCGCCGCGATCCCCGGCAGCGTCTTCATGCCGATCGAGGGGATGGGGCACACCCTGCCCGCCCCGGCGCTTGCCCGCATCGCCGCCGCGATCCTGGCGCACACCGGCGGCGCGGACCGCTGAAAGCGCGGTCAGAACACCAGCTCCGCGCGGGCGGTGTAGGCCGGATCGGCGAAGCGCTCCAGCCGCAGGGAGGTGACGTCGAGGCTGGTGATGGCGCCGGTGACGACCTGCTCGGCCACGAGCCGCCCGATCTCGGGCGCCTGCATCAGCCCGTGACCGGAGAAGCCGCAGGCGTTGATCCAGGTCGGGGCGGACGGATCGGGGCCGAGGACGCCCGCGTGGTCGGGGGTGTTCTCATAGGTTCCCGCCCAGCAGCCGCGGCGGTCCAGCGGCAGGTCGGCGATCCAGGGGAAGCGGCCGGCCACGCGTTCCAGCGCCGGCTCCATCCACGACCAGTCGACGCTCACGTCGTAGCCGTCGGACTGGTCCGGGCGCGAGGCGTAGAACAGCACCCGCGAGCCTTCACCGCGCACCACCGCCCCCGAGCCGACGTCGATCGTCAGGGGCAGGGGCGCGCGGAGGACGTCCGGCGCGGTGGCGTAGACGTTGCGGCGTGAGTGCACCACGGGAACCGACAGCCCGGCCAGCGCGGCCGCCTCGCCCGCCCACCCACCGGCCGCGTTCACCACGTGCTGGGCGAGCCAGACGCGCCCGCCCGCGGTGACCCGCCAGCCGCCCGTCCCCTCGTCCGCCTCGGCCGCGGTGACGGGATGGCGGAACAGGACGCGGGCGCCGGCCGCGCGCGCCAGGTCGAGAAAGGCGCAGGTGACCAGGTGGGGGTCGACGACACCGTCGGCCGGCCCCCATGCCGCCCCCGCGATCCCGCTGGGGTCGAACGGGGTGATCCGCGCGGCCGCGCCGGTGTCGAGCAGCTCGACGGGGACGCCGTGACGGCGCTGCAGCCGGACCGCCTCCTGCTGCGCCGCCCAGGCGGCGTCCGGGACGAGCAGCAGGTAGCCGGTGGGCCGGTACCCCACGTCCGTGGCGAAGGAGCGGTAACGCTGGATGCTCCGCCACGACAGCTCGATGTTGAGCGAGCCCGCCCACTGACCGCGCACCGAGGCGAACGACCGGCCGGTGCTGCCCTCGGCCGGTCCGGCGAAGGACTCGGCCACCACGACGCGCCGCCCGGCGCGCGCCAGGTGACAGGCGGAGCTGGCGCCGATGACGCCGGCGCCGATCACGAGGACGTCGGTGTGCCCTTCGCTCATCTGATCCTCCCTGACGAGATCAATATAGGCACGCCCTGCCCCGGGGGCGCCCCGGTCAGTTCAGGGTGACGCGGAGGTCGCGCAGGCCGCGCAGGGCGACGTCCGGGCACCGGCTGGGGCCGTCGTCGCCGGGCGGGAGCGCGAGGCGGGGGAAGTGGCCGATCAGCGCCGAGACGGCGATCTCGCCTTCCAACCTGGCCAGGGCGGCGCCGAGGCAGTGGTGGATGCCGTGGCCGAAGGTCAGGTGGGGGTTGGGGGAGCGCGTGGCTGGTGACCAGCCAGCCGGAGGCGCCGGGCATCAGCTCCACCGGGGTGACGGGGCCAGGGCTCGGCGGCGGTCGAGTTCGGGATGGGGGTTGAGGGTGAAGTCCGGGGGCGGCGTCATCCAGACTCCGTCACCTAGGTGATAGTTACATAGTTCACTATCTGGGATGGAGAATCGGACTGTCAACGCGGCGGTGAACTAGTCGGCCGGGTTCTGAGGGCACGGCTCACGTGACACCGTGACGAGGAACTTCCTGAGCAGGCCGCCCAACTGCGCGCGGTCGGCCGGCGTCAAGCCGCCGAAGATCTCCTCGCTCACCCGGTGCTGGAGCTCGGTGATCCGGTCGATCGTGGCGAGTCCCGCGTCGGTCAGCGTGAGACGGAAGGCCCGGCGGTCGCCGGGGTCGGCGGTCCTGGCGACGAGGCCGTCGGACTCCAGGGCGTCGACCACCGGGGTGACGGCCCGGCCGCTGACGCCCAGCACGTCGGCGAGGTCGCGCATCCTGCTTCCCGGCCTCTGGTGAAGGGTGGTCAGCAGGCGGACTCTGGCGGGCGACAGCCCGTGCTCGCCGAACCGGGCCAGGCCCTGCTGCGAGAAGGCCCGCGCGGCAGCCTGCAACAGCTCGCCCACCTGCGTCGCACTCACATCGCTCGGCATTCCGCGCCCATCCATTCCCCAGGCTGATAGTGAACTAGGTAACGATAAAGGTCGTCTCCGCGGGCCGCCGAACGGACCCGCGAACCACCCCGGCAGCGCCCGGGCTGTATCGCCGGGGCCCCGGGGAGCGAATCACAGATGCGACAGGATCCGCTACGAAGGGGTGTAGCGCGTGGATGTACTGACGCTGTTTGCGGTGGAGGCGGGCCGGGCCCTTTTCCAGATTTATCGTGACAAGGTGGCGCGGACCGCGCAGCGCGAGCTCGCCTTCGACCAGGCGCAGCTCGCGTTCCACCAGCAGAGCGAGCTGGCCGGCGCGACCGGCCGGGCGGCCCTGCTCCAGCAGGCGATCGACCTGGGTGCCAAGGCGGCCACCGACCTCGTGCAGTCCCGGCGGCAGGAGAAGATCGCCCGGCAGGCGCGGGAGTGGGAGGTGGCACGCCAGGAAGCCGAATGGCGCCACCAGGAGAAACTGCTCGAGCAGGAGCGCCGATACCGCCTCGAGGAGGCGGACGGCGCGGCCGTCAGGGAGCTGAAGGTCGGGTGGATCAAGAAACGGCTGGACAAGTATCCCTTCGAGCGGGGCCCCGGGCACCTGCGGGCCTCCTTCACCACGACCCACCCCGATCCCGGCACCCGTCCGCTGCTGATCGTCCTGGCGCCGCCCGCCGTACAGGGCGAGAGCGGCAGCCCCTGGGCCGCCTCCTTGATCCGGCGCGTCAAGATGGTCCTGGCCGAACACGTGGACCCGCCCTTCAGCCCGGAGGTGTACCCCGCCGACAGCGCCATCACCTGGCCGGACTCCGACCTGTACGCGGGGGATCTGGCGGGGATCCCCACCCTCGTCGTGAGCTTCGAGCTGGACCGTGAGCGGATCGACGTGACGATCGGGGGCTGCCACCTGATTCCCCGCGCGGTCACCCCCATGGTTCGCTCCCAGCACGTCCAGACCGTGCGCTTCTCCCGCGACGACGCCCCCGAGGGGCCGGAGGCGGCGGCGGAGCTGAATCACGAGCGGGCCGCACGCCTCATCGCGATCAGCCTGGTCATGGCCGTGGACTGCTTCCACCTGCTGCACACCCCGGCCTACGAGGAACAGCTCGACCGGGTCATCGCGGCAGTGGGCCCCGCCGCCGACCGGCCGGCCCAGGTGGACCTTCCCCTGGGCTCCCTCCGGGACCCGGCCTACCACCTGCTGCAACGAGCCCCGCGGCGCTGGCTCGCGGCCCCCGGCGAGCAGGGCGACGCCGACCTCCTGCTGGCGATCTCCCTGCTGGCCGGGCACGACAGGGCCAGGGACGATCTCCCGCCGGCGGAACTCCTCGACGCCGCCGTTCACGGCCCGCTGGCCGCCCGGCATCACCTGAAGCGCCTGGACGAGGTTCTGCGCCGCGCGCCCGCCGGCTCGCCGTTCGCCGGGCTGGAGCTTCCGCGGCGCATCACCCCGCACGGCGAGCAGGCGCCGCGCGGACGGCTTCCCTATCGGCCGGGCGAGTCGCCCTTCACCTCGTGAGGACATCATGGCCGTTCCCCGCGTGGTCATCACCGCCCTCGGCGTCCCCGGAGCCGGCTCGACCACGCTCCTGCACGCGATGTACGACGTGCTGTCACTCGGCGTGTCCCAGGGGCAGTCCTATTACCTGCGCGCCGAATCGGCCGAGGCCGACCTCGAGTTGCGGCGGGTCTGGAAGCTCCTGGCGGACGAGGGCAGGTTTCCGCCCCGCCGTACGGAAAGGCCCGTCACCCACACGATGACCCTGCGCGACGGCCGCGCGGACCTGGCCGTCGCCGAGTGGACGGAGCATCCCGGCGACGGGGCGGAGCAGCTGGCCGAGAGCGACACGATCGTCCTGGTGCTCGACGGCGGCGTCCTGGGCGATCCGCTCGACGACACCACGCGCGTGCACGCCGCCGGCCTGATCGGCGCCGCACGGATGTCCTTCCTGCTCCAGCACCTGTTCGGCCTGCGGCGCGAGCACGGCGGGGCCTGCCCGTCCATCGCCGTCGTGGTCACCAAGTTCGACCAGATCGCGCGCGGCCCGGACAAGAGCGAGGAACGCCTGATCCGGGAGGTGCGGGAGCTGCTTCCCCTGTGCTTCGAGCCCGGCACCCACACGATGGTCTGCCCGGTCCGCGCCGGAGTCTTCCCCGGAGCGCAGCTCAGCCGGGTCGATCCGGAGCTGGTCAGCCCGCGATGGGTGCACCTGCCGATGCTGTTCGCCGTCATGAGCCACCTGGATCGCCTGCGCGCGGACGAGCTCGCCGCGTGCCGGGAGCAGGAGGCCGCGCTCGAACGGGACGAGCGCGAGCTGCGCCGCCGGGTGGGCAAGACGCTGGGCCTGACGGGGCTGGCGGCGCTGGCGGGCCCGTGGCAATACGCCGTCGTCCGCGGCGGTGTCGCGTGGGGGATGCAGGCCGGAGGCAGGTGGATACGCGGCCGCCGGACCGGCGGCGAGGACCGGGACGAGGTGGGCAGGACGCGGGCCGCCTTCCGCCGGGTCGGCGAGGCTCTGGGACGGCCCGGCAGGCTGCTGCCCGCCCACCGGGAGCTGATGCGGCGGCTCGGCGAGGTCAGGGAGCGGATCCGGGAGATCGACGAGGGACGGGACGACAGGTCGTGCCAGATCAGGGAGCTGGGCGAGCACCTCGCGCCGGTGCCGATCTTCCGGTCCGGGCGGCGGCGGGAGCCGGAGGCCGGGGCCCCTAGCCCCCCGAGTGAATGAACGGCGCCCACAGCGCGGGCAGCCCCGGCAGGTCCGCGCGCAGCGACAGCACCGCCCGGTGCAGGGCCTCGGCCGGGTGCGCGGCGTCGGCGTAGAAGATCTTGGCCACCTCGGCCGCCGGACTGCCGTAGACGGGCCACAGCGTCGCCACCACGTTGGCGTACCCGGCCAGGTGGAAGGCGGCCGCCAGATGGATCGCCTCGCCGGCCGGCCCGCCGTGCGGCTGCGCCGTACCGCAGGCCGACAGGTAGGCGAGGTGGGCGCCGCGCAGGCGCAGGCCGGCGACGGCGGTCAGGCGCAGATCGCCCCGGGGGCCGATGAGCAGGCGGCTCTGCGACGGGCCGGCCGGGCCGAGGTGGCCGTGGCAGGCGAAATGCACGCGGGCGGCCGTCGCCAGGTGCGCAAGGACGGTCGCCGGTGGTTCGTCGTGCAGGCTGAGCGCCTCCGGGAAGGCGGCCAGGACGGGTTCGCCGGGGTGCGGGGCTCCGGAGCCGGTGACCACGAGGGTGCCGCCCGCCGCGGGGTGCGCGGCGGCGGCCCGCGCGTGGGCCAGCGCGCCGATGGTCGGCGCGGTGGAGGAGACCACCCGGTCCAGCACCGTCCTGCCCGTGCCGTCGGTGTGGTGCCCGGCGGCGTGCAGGGGGAGCAGGGCGAGCGGGCCGGTCCCGATCCACCACACGCGGCGCTCGCCGGGCAGCGCCGCCAGCACCGGCTCCGCGACGCGCTCCCACAGCCAGGCCAGCACGCCGTGCACCTCGCCCGCCCTCTCGCCCGCCCGCTCGCGGGCCGCGTGGAAGACAACCGCCTTGGCCACGGCCTCGCGCCGGGTCAGGCCGGGCAGCCGCAGCGCGCGCACGCCGTCGCGGGTCACGAGCAGCGCGTCGCAGCGGTACTCGCTGACGTTCACCACCACGATGGGGCCGCGCCCGGCCTGCGCGGTCAGCTCGGCGGCGGCGGGGGGCGCGGCGAAGCCCCCGTGGCCGGGCAGCGCCCTGATCTCCTCGACCAGCGCCGCCCACCGCCCGCTCAGCTCCCTGCGCCGGGCGGCGGGCGCGGTCTGGTCGGCGTCGAGGTCGCGGCGCAGCCGCTCCACCCGCGTGGCCAGGGCGGGGTCGAGCCCGGCCGGCTCGGGCCCGGTCGCCAGCGTCTGCGCGTACAGCGCCCCGCGCCCGGCCTCCAGCAGCTCCAGCGCCCGCTCGGGCAGCCCGTTCTCCAGCGCGCAGGCCGCAGCCTCCGCCGCCACCCCGGCGATCTGCGCCAGCCGGTGCTCCTGTTCGGCGCGCTCCAGGTCGCGCGGCGCGAGCCGCGGCAGCAGCCCGATCGCCGTCTCCAGCCCGGCCAGCGCCTGCGTCCAATCTCCCAGCACTGCGCCGCACCCGCCCCACTGCCGGGCCGCGCCGATGCGCGAGGTGAGCGTCCCGGCCTCGTCCAGCGCCGCCTCACGGCACAGGGCGAGCGCCGCACGCGCGTCCCCGGCCCCGCCGTCCCGCTCCCTTTCCGGTACGGCGGAGCCCGCCTCGTCCCCGGAGGCCGGGCCGGCCTCGTCACCCAGGGCGGGGCCCGTATCGGTTCCGGGGACGCGGCCGGCCTCGGTTCCGGAGGCGGGGCCGGTCTTGTCGTCCCAGGGCGCGCCGCTCTCGCGCACGGCCCGGCGCAGCAGGGCGCTGCCGAGGTTGCCCAGCAGACCGGCCCGATGGGCGTGCCCCGGCGGCGTGACCTGGATCGCGTCTCTGCCCGCGGCGATGGCCGCGTCCAGGTCGGCCGGGTCGCGGCTGTGCTCGTAGCGGGCCTGCAGCGCCAAGGCGAGTTCGTGGCGCCGCTCGCCCAGGTGCGGGTGGCCGGACCGGGTGACCGCCAGCGCCCGTTCCGCGGTGCGCACGGCCAGGTCGTGGCCGGCCCGCTCCCCGGTCCGCTCGGCGCGCAGGCGGCGGGCCGTGGCCAGGTGGGACAGGAAGCGGCCCTGCTCGGGATCGCCGGCCGGCATCTCCTCCAGCGCGGTCTCGAGCTGGCCGAGCGCGTCGAGTTCGGCCCCGGCCGCGCCGGTCCTGGAGAAGAGCGTGAGCAGCGCGACGGCCAGGTTGAGCCGGAAGCGGGCCAGCGCCGAATGCCGGGACGGCGTGCACGCCAGCGCCTCCCGCCCGGCGGTGACCGCCTCCTCGATGTCGGCCCGCTCGCCGGATCTCAGGTAGCGGGCGCGCAACGCCGTACACAGTGTGGTCAGCAGACCGCCGCGCTCGGGGCTGCCCTCGGGGACGGCGGCCAGCGCGCGACGGGCCGCGGCCACCGCCTCGTCGAGGTCGGTCGCGTCACCGGTGCGGGCGTAGCGCATGCGCAGCAGCCCGCACAGGCTCGCGGCCATCGCGGCCGCCCACGTGAGCGGGCCGTTTCCGGCGGCGGACTCGGCCCGCCGGGCGTTGTCCACGGCCTCCTCGAGGTCGTCGAGTTCGCCGGTGCGCTCGTAGCGGGTCTGCAGCGCGCCGGCCAGGTTGGCCCGGTGGGCGCTGAACCTGGGGTGGCCGGGCGGCGTGGCCGTGACCGAGCGGCGCGCGGCGCCGACGGCGGCGTCCAGACGGGCGGGGTCGCCGCTCGCGTGGTAGCGGCGGGACTCCACGACGCTGAGCTCGGACAGCAGCATGCCCAGGGCCGGATGACCCTCCGGCAGCAACGTCAGGGCGTCGGCCAGGGCCCGCGCCGCGGCGATCAGATCACGGTCGCAGCCGGTGCGCTCGTAGCGCTGCCGCAGCGAGCCGGCCAGGTTGAGCAGGGCCAGTGGATCGCCCGGCGCCACCGCCCTGACCAGCTCGATGCTCTCGTCCAGCGCGGCGAGGTCGTTGCGGTGCTGGTAGCAGACCGTCAGCAGCCGGCCGAGGTTGACGTCGGCGGCGGCGCGCTCCGTGGTGCCCTCCCGCAGTCCCGCCGCCGCGGCGCGGGCCAGGTCGATGGCCTCGTCGAGGTCGGCCCGGTCGGAGAAGCGTTCGAAGCGCCTGAGCAGTGCCGCGCTCAGATTGCCCAGCGCCACGTCGAGGCGGGGGCCGCCGGCGGCGACCGCGACCTCGCCGAGCCTGATCGCCTCGTCGATGTCCGCGCGGCTGCCGGACCGCTCGAACCGGAGTTTCAGCGTCAGCGCACGGTCGATCAACTCTTCGGTCTCTGTCACGGCTTCCCCCTGAACATCGGGCTTTCCGCGTCATGAACCCAGCAATACGATCTTCATGATGGCCGATACCGCCTCGGCCGTGATCCAGGTCGTCCTGCTCATCGTCTTCGTCCTGCCGGGCTTCGTCCACCGGCAGACCTCGTCCACGTGCCGAGGGCCGACCATGCCCGGCGGTCAGGACGAACGCAGGGCCTCGACCACGGCGACGGCCTCGTCCAGCAGGCCGACGGGACAACCCCAGTAATCGTAGATCCCGCCCCGGGCACGGTTGCTGCCGCACACGACGAACACACCGGTGCCCAGCTCGGCCTTGAGGCGGGTGGCCAGCCAGCCGACGAAGCCGCTGTTGTCGGCGCCGGGCGGGAAGTGGAAGGAGAAGATCCCGAACTCCTCGACCTGCTCCCGCGGTCCGGCCAGCGGGACGAGGCTGCTCCAGCTGTCGGCGTCGCGCACCACCGCCAGCGTGCCGGGGGTGAGCTCGGGCGGCCGGTCGGCGGGAGACTCCTCGAAGCACCAGACGCCCTCGTGGACGGTGAAGTCGGCCAGGGCGATCACGCGGCGCAGGCGCTGCTCGGTTTGCTGCGGGGTTTCCACGCTGACACTGACCACGGCGAGCTCTCCCAGTCCTCGAGACGAGCTCTCATTCTCCCGTGGGCCGCTGCGCGGGTGAGGGCAGGGGGTTGCCGCTCCCCTCCACTCTCAACCTATAGCGCACTCGGGGACTTGCCACAAGACCCCGGTCATGCCGCACAATCAACGGCCGAGGCCTTTTAGCTGCGAAAATGGGGGACGCTTAATGCGGGTGCTGCTGTCGACGTACGGCTCGCGCGGAGATGTCGAACCGCTGGCCGGGCTCGCGGTGCGGCTGCGGGAACTCGGCGCGGAGGTGCGCGTGTGCGCGCCGCCGGACGAGGACTTCGCCCAGCGGCTGGCCGGCATCGACGTGCCGCTGGTGCCGGTCTACCAGTCGGCGCGGGCGCTGACGGCCGCGGCGCCGCGGGCTGCGGACCTGCCCCGGCGCGCGGCCGAGCTGATCGCCGGCCAGTTCGGCACGGTCATCGACGCGGCCGAAGGGTGTGACGTCGTGGTGGCGACGGGTGCGCTGCCGGCCGCGGCCGGGGCGCGGTCGGTGGCCGAGAAGCTGGGCATCCCCTCCGTGTCGGTGACCTTCCAGCAGCTCACGCTGCCGTCGCCGTACCACTCGCCCCTGGCCTACCCGGGCCGGCCGTTCCCGCCGGGGGAGACCCGCAACCGGGTGTTGTGGGAGCTCGACGCCCGGAGCATCGACGCCCTGTTCGGCGCGGCGCTCAACACCAACCGGGCCGCGATCGGCCTGCCGCCGGTGGAGCACGTCCGCGACTACGTCATCGGCCGCCGGCCGTGGCTGGCGACGGACCCGGTCCTGGACCCGTGGAAGGAGACGCCGGACCTGGACGTCGTCCAGACCGGCGCCTGGATCCTGCCCGACGCCAACCCGCTCCCGGACGACCTGCTCGCCTTCCTGGACGCCGGCCCGCCGCCGGTGTACGCGGGCTTCGGCAGCATGCCCATGCGCGCGTCCACGGACGTCGCCCGGGTGGTCATCGAGGCGGTCCGGGCCGCGGGCCGCCGTGTGGTCGTGGCCCGGGGCTGGGCCGGCCTGGACCTGATCGACGACCGGGACGACTGCTTCGTCGTGGGCGAGGTGAACCAGCAGGCGTTGTTCGGCCGGGTGGCCGCCGTCGTGCACCACGGCGGCGCGGGCACCACGACGACCGCCACCCGCTCCGGCGCCCCGCAGGTGGTGGTGCCCCAGGTGGCCGACCAGCCGTACTGGGCCGCCCGGGTGGCCGAGCTGGGCATCGGCGTGGCGCACGACGGCCCGGCGCCGACTTTCGCCTCCCTTTCCGCCGCCCTCGGTACGGCACTGGCCCCGGAAACCCGCGCACGAGCGGCCGCCGTGGCCGCCACGATCCGGGCCGACGGCGCCATGGTGGCCGCGAAGCGGCTGCTCACCGACCTCCACTAGAAGACGCGGTCACCGAGAACAACCACATCGGAGCTGAATTCCTTGACTACCAGCGCGTTCGATCTTCCCGACCGCCTCGCCCGCAAAGCCGACCCCACGCTGATCGCCGCCGACGAGCGGCACTTCGCCGCCATCGCGGAAAGCCTCGAGCAGTCGATCACCGACCTGTCCGGCCGCCTCGACGCCGAGCGCATGGCGGCCGGCGGCAAGGGCCAGCAGGCGCTGGACCGGGACCTGGAGATCCACCGCCTGACCGCCCGCCTGCGCACCCTGCGCCGTTTCGGCCTGGATCTGTGCCTCGGCCGCATGGTCAGCGCCGACAACCCGGAGGAACCCGTCTACGTCGGACGGCTGGGCCTCACGGACCGGGAGGGACGCCGGCTGCTGCTCGACTGGCGCTCCCCGGCGGCCGAGCCGTTCTTCGGCGCCACGCACGGCAACCCGATGGGCCTGACCAGCCGCCGCAGGTACCGCTGGACCCGCGGCCGCATCGGCGACTACTGGGACGAGGTGTTCACCGCGGACGGCATCGAAGGCCACGCCGCGCTGGACGACCAGTCGGCCTTCATCGCCAGCCTGGGCAGCAGCCGCTCGGCCAGGATGCGCGACGTGCTCGGCACCATCCAGGCCGACCAGGACGCCATCATCCGGGCGGGCTCCCGCGGCGCCCTGGTCGTCGACGGCGGCCCGGGCACCGGCAAGACCGTCGTCGCGCTGCACCGCTCCGCCTACCTCCTCTACTCCGACCCGCGCCTCGGTCACCGCCGGGGCGGCGTGCTGTTCGTCGGCCCGCACCAGCCCTATCTCGCCTACGTCGCCGACGTACTGCCCAGCCTCGGCGAGGAGGGCGTGCAGACCTGCACGTTGCGTGACCTCGTTCCCGAGGGCGCCAAGGCGGCGGCCGAGCCCGACCCGGAGGTGGCCCGCCTGAAGGCCGCCGCGACCATGGTGAAGGCGATCGAACCGGCCGTCAGGTTCTACGAGAACGCGCCCGCCAAGGGGATGACCGTCACCACCCACTGGTCCGACGTCTGGCTGAGCGCCGAGGACTGGGCCGAGGCGTTCGCCGCGCCGGACCCCGGCACCCCGCACAACGACGCCCGCGACCAGATCTGGGCGGAACTGCTCACGATCCTGGTGGACAAGCACGACGAGGAGGCCCCGGCCGAACTCGTCCGCAAGTCGCTGCTGCAGAACAGGGAACTGCTCACGGCCTTCAACCGCGCCTGGCCGCTGATCGAGGCGGCCGACCTGGTCGGCGACCTGTGGACGGTGCCCGCCTACCTGCGCCTGTGCGCCCCGTGGCTCACCCCCGAGGAGATCAAGAAGCTGCAGCGCGCCGACGCCCAGGCTTGGACGGTCTCCGACCTGCCGCTCCTGGACGCGGCCCGCCAGCGTCTCGGCGACCCGGAGGCGTCCCGGCACAAGCGCAGGCAGGAAGCCGCCCTCGCCGCCCAGCGCGAGCGCATGGCCCAGGTCGTCGACAGCCTGATCGCGGCCGACGACGACGGCGAGGGCCTCGTGACGCAGCTACGCCGGGAGGACCTTCAGCGGAACCTGGTCGACGAGTCCGAACTGCCCGCCCTCGAAGCCGACCGGCTCGCCGGCCCGTTCGCCCACGTCGTCGTGGACGAGGCCCAGGAACTGACCGATGCGGAGTGGCAGATGCTGCTGCTGCGCTGCCCTTCGCGGAGCTTCACCATCGTCGGCGACCGCGCCCAGGCCAGGCACGGCTTCACCGAGTCGTGGCAGCAGCGCCTCGAGCGCATCGGGCTCGACCAGATCAACCTGGCCTCCCTGAGCATCAACTACCGGACGCCGGAAGAGGTCATGACGGCGGCCGAGCCGGTCATCCGGGCCGTGCTCCCGGACGCCAACGTGCCATCCTCGATCCGGGCCAGCGGCCGGCCCGTCGTCCACGGGTCCGTCGCCGAGCTGGACGCCGTCCTCGACGCCTGGCTCGCCGAGCACGACGACGGGGTCGCCTGCGTCATCGGCGACCCGGCGTTCCAGGAGCGGCCCCGCGTGCGGTCGCTGACGCCGGAGCTGGCGAAGGGGATGGAGTTCGACCTGGTCGTCCTCGTCGATCCCGAGTCGTACGGCGACGGCGTCGAGGGAGCGGTCGACCGCTACGTCGCCATGACCCGGGCGACGCAGCACCTCGTCATCCTCACGAGCCGGTCGGCGGGCTGAGCCGGGACTCCGTGAGCAAGGTGGGGGGCTGAGCCGGGACTCCGTGAGCAAGGTCGGCGGGCTGAGCCGGGACTCCGTGAGCAGGGCCGGCGGGGTGAGCCGGGGCTCCCGTGCAGGCCATGCACGCGGGTCCCGTGCAGGGTCTGCACGGGACGTCCACGGGGGCTGCACGCCCGGCTGCTAGCGTCCGGCGCATGGCGAGGACCGTCTTCCTCATCGCCGGCGCGGCCGTGGCCCTCATCCTGGTGATGGCCTATCCGTTCCTGCCCGGCGCCCACGACGCGATGGCGTTGCCGCTGTCGGTCCTGGTGCAGGTCGCCGGGCTGTTCGGCATGCCGGCCGTACCCGTGGGGATGGTGTGGCTGATTCAGCGGAGGCGGGGCCGCCGGGTGTTCCGGCACGCGGTGGCGGCGATCTGTCTCGCCACGTTGGCCGCGCTCGCCGTGGCCGGGGCGGCGGCCTTGACCGCGGGCTTCTCCTTCGGCCTCCTGGTGGCGGGGCTCTGGTCGCTGGTGCTGGTCCGCTGGGTCCCCCGGGTCAGGGCGCTGTGCGCGGGGGAGCGGGGGGCCGGTCGCGCGCCGCTCTGCCTCGTCACGCTTGCGCCGGTGCTCCTGCTGGCCCAGATCCTGCTCCTGGCGCCGCTCACCGACGCCGCCCGGGCGCGGCTGATGGCCGGCAGCGGGCAGCTCATCGCCGACATCGAGCATCACCGCACCCGCTACGGCAGCTATCCCCTCTCCCTTCAGGCGCTCAACCGGGATTACGACACCTCGGTGACCGCCGTCCTCCAGTACCACTACGTCCCGCGCGGCCAGGCGTACAGCGTGTACTTCGCACAGCCGCGTTTCCTCCTCGACGAGGTCGGCGTGCGGGAGATCGTGATGTACAACCCGCGTGACGAGCACCTCATGCCCAGCCACGTCTACTGGATCCTTTACTGGTCACCCGAGCAGCTCGAACGGAATCAGGGCTGGTTCGCGGTGCGGGACACCGGGGTCGCCCGCTGGAAGGCGTTCGTCTTCGACTGAGCGGAAAGGGCGCCACGTGGATGGCCGATGTTCGCATTGGCGAATGTCGGGAAATCTGAGGAATTTCGTGGGGATAATGGTATGGGAAGCGGGGGTAGTCAGGATTTGTGAGGCATAAGGGTCGGTGGGGGGCGGTTGGCGCCGGCGTGCTGGCGTATGTGGCGGCGCTTTTTTCCGGCGGGCCGGCATATGCCGACACCGCGCCGCTGTCGTACGGCTCGCGCGGTGCGGCGGTCATCGGCATGCAGGAGGCGCTGTACCGGCGCGGCTTCCTGTGGGAGCGGCCCAGCGGCGTGTACGACGCGCGTACCCGGTATGCGGTGTGGGCCTTCCAGAAGAGCCGGGGCCTGCAACCGCGGACCAGGGTGGGCCCCCGCACCCTGCGGGCCCTGCGCACGTCTGACCACCGCAGGCCGCTGCCCCTGAGCCTGCGCACGGGCGCGCTGGTCGACCTCAAGCGGCAGCTGCTGACCGTGTATCGCGACCATCGCCAGATCATGACCGTGCACGTGTCCACGGGCGCAGGGGTGGAATACTGCCACAGCGGACGCTGCGCCGTCGCGGTCACCCCGACGGGCGACTTTCAGATCGACCGGCGCGCCGCGGGCTGGACGACCGGCCCGCTCGGCTCGATGTACAACTCCCTGTATTTCAACGGCGGAATAGCCATTCACGGCTCCCGCTCGGTGCCCAGGAGACCGGCTTCTCATGGCTGTGTCCGGGTTCCGATCCACGCGGCCGACCTCATTTTCCGGGTGCTTGACATCGGCGACCCCGTCCATGTCCGGGCGAGTACCAGGTAATACTTTTGCAGATTGTTAGCGACTCGGCCCAGATTGTCGCGAGTTGACGTCGGGTAATCCCACGTTGGCCAATCGTAAGAGAGAGGGGCCTTGATGTCGTACCGCTCCAGCCTGGGCAGGAAAGGCGTTTACCTCGGGACGGCCGTCGCGGCCGTGGTAGCCCTTTCGTCGCTGCCTCCGACTATCGCGAATGCGCAGAGCGGCGTCGCCGCGGAAAGTGAGGTGTCGCCGCCGCCGCGGGACAAACCGTCGCTGCGTCACCACGGCCGCCCCTTCTGGGGGCCCAAGCGCTGCCACCGGTGCCATTCGGGGGGCGGCTGCAAATGCCGGCCGGGTGAGCGCGGTCCCGCCGGACCTCCCGGGAAGACCGGACCTCCGGGACCGCCCGGGCCGGCCGGCGCGGCCCGCGGGATCGACAGCGCGTTCCACGGCAACGTCAAGTTCATCGGCCTGGCGCCGGGGGATGGAAAGACGTACATCCGCGATCCCCGAACAATCCCTACATGGCACAACATCTCCACTCGTCCCGGTTATCCCGGTAACGTCATCGACGTTTCCCTGGCAGTCCATGGGGACAACCTCCACGTCACGGTCCTCAATTCGGCCGGAAAGGTCGCCCAGACCACCTGCAAGGTGGATCCGATCCCGGGCAGCAACATGAATCATCCTGCCTGGCCGGGTAACTGCACGGCATTCGTCGATCACACCCCCTGACCGGCCGGTTACACCGCGGATGCCGTCCTCCCGCATGAAGGACGGCATCCGCGGCTCAGCGGTCTGATTTGCGCCGGTGAACGGTGAAACATCCGGGCGATACGCACGCCGTCCGCAACCGGGTGCGCTTCCGCAGCCGCGCCACAGGCAAAGAGGCCGAGACCCTGATCGTCCAACTGATCACGGTGCGCGACGGCCGTATGCTGGAATGCCGCCCGTTCTGCTGGGACCCCCGGGCCGTCAACGCGGCCCGCGATCCCGTCGCCGCGATCGGCGCGGCCCCCGGGGAACGATCTGCAAAAGTGTGACATGTCGGGATATGTCCGCTACTAAGCTCGGGAACTTGGGGTCTGCCGACGGATCAGGGGGCTGAGCAGTGGCGCGAGGTAGGACCATCGCGATCGTGTCCGGGGTGACGGTGCTCGCACTGGCGGCGGCAGGCGGAGGCGCCTACCTGCTGCTGCGTACCACGGGCAGCCCCATGGAGACCGCGGGCCGGTTCGCCGGCGCGTGGCAGAACGGCGACGCCGCCGCCATGACCAGGGAACTGGCCGCGCCCCAGTCGCTGGCCGGGTACGAGCAGATGCGCACCGGCCTGGCGGTCGAAGGGCTCAAGGTCACGCTGGGCAACGCGGCCCCGGAGCAGGACGGCCGGTCGGCGGTGCCGTACACCGCGGAGCTCAAGCTCAAGAACGCCGGCACGTGGACCTACGAGGGACAGATCCCCGTGAAGGTGACCGACCGCACCTGGAAGGTGGACTGGACGCCGCAGACGCTGCACCCGTCCATGACGCCCGGCGCCACGTTCGCGCTCAAGACGCGCTGGCCGGCTCGGGCCGAGATCACCGACGCCACCGGCGAGCGCATCGACACCGGCCAGGTCGGCGGGTCGATCCAGCAACTGGTGGGCTTCCTGGACAAGGCGACCAAGAAGGACGTGGACCAGCTCGGCCCCTCGTACAAGGTCGGCCAGGCCGTGGGGCGGGGCGGGCTGCAGGAGACGTTCCAGAAGCAGCTGGCCGGGACGCCCGCCACCGAGGTCCAGCTCGGCGGCAAGACGCTCGAGACCATGGACGGCGCGGACGGCGAGAAGCTGGAGACCACCCTGGATCCCCGGATCCAGGATGCCGCGGTCGCCGCCGTCAAGGACCTCGACAAGCCGGCGGCCCTGGTCGCCCTCGAGAGCGACAGCGGCGAGATCAAGGCCGTGGTCAACAACCGGGGCGGTTTCGACCGGGCCATCAACGGGCGGTACGCGCCCGGCTCCACGTTCAAGGCGGTCACGGCCATCGGGCTGCTGGGCGGCGGCCTCGGGCCGCAGGAGCGGGTCACCTGCCCCAAGTACGCCACCGTGGGCGGGCTGAAGATCCGCAACTCCGAGCGTGCCGAGTACGGCTCGCTGACCTTCTCCGACTCCTTCGCCTACTCCTGCAACACCACGTTCGCCCCGCTCGCCCAGCGGCGGCTGGGAGCGGAGAAGCTGCTGGAGACCGCCGAGCAGGTCGGCTTCAACCAGCCGCTCACCATCGGCGTGCCGGCCACCAAGCCCAGCTTCCCCAAGGCGGAGTCCGACGCCGAACTGGCCGCCGAGTCCTTCGGCCAGGCCCGCATCACCGCCAGCCCGCTGACCATGGCCGCCGTGGCGGGCGCCATCGCCGACGGCACCTGGCGCCCGCCCACCCTCGTGCCCGGCCTCAAGCAGAAGGCCGAGCCGCGTGAGCTGCCCGAAGGCGTGCCCGGCCGGCTCGGGGCCATGATGTCGGCCGTGGTGACCAAGGGCACCGCCAAGGCCGCCGGCCTGCCCTCGGGAACCCGGGGCAAGACCGGCACGGCCGAGTACGGCACTGGCCCCAAGCTGGAGTCACACGCCTGGTTCATGGGCTACAAGGGCCCGCTGGCCTTCGCCGTCGTGGTCGAGGGCGGTGGAGGCGGCGGCAAGGTCGCCGCCCCCGTGGCCGCGAAGTTCCTGCGCGGCCTGCCGTAACCCCAGCCCACAGGCCCTGCGCCGCGGCCTGCCGTAGCCGCAGCCCACAGGCCCTGCGCCGCGGCCTGCCGTAGCCGCAGCCCACAGACCCTGCGCCGCGGCCTGCCGCGGACCTCAGCCGCAGCCGCCCTTGGCGGGCTTGACCGCCTTGTCCGCCGCCGCGCCCCTGGCCGCAAGGTACCCGCCGACGACCAGGTTGCTCTCGTGGA
The DNA here is from genome assembly GCF_009760925.1 of Nonomuraea typhae. Taxonomy (GTDB): domain Bacteria; phylum Actinomycetota; class Actinomycetes; order Streptosporangiales; family Streptosporangiaceae; genus Nonomuraea; species Nonomuraea typhae. Next base: position 143,766 of record NZ_VRLV01000003.1, on the reverse strand, counting down.
TGCTCTCGCGCGTGGACAACTTGGCCAGCAGCCTGGCGGCGCCGGTGGTGACGTCGACCGCGTAGACGTACGAGCCGGGCACCGTGAACCGCTTCCCGGGCCGCTCCCGCCCGGCCGCCGCCACGACCTCCGTGGAGTTGAGCCAGTCGATCACGTCGGCCTGGTGCACGTCCTTGGGCAGCTGCGGCTTGACCTTCTTCATCGTGCCGGCGGCGGTGGAGAAGGAGGTCAGCCAGACCGGCGTCATGTCCGGCCCGCAGGCGGGCGGGTCGGTGGGCACCAGGTTGGCCGCCCGGCCGTCCCGCGCGGCGAAGGGGCCCCAGATGAGGTGCTTGCCGGCGTTCTCCGGAATCTTGACGTCGGCCGGCTTGCCGCCCGTGATCGTGCGGAACATCCCCCGCGCGCCGATGCCGGGCTCGCGCAGCAGCGTGAACCGGTCGCCGTCGGCGTCGAGCAGCGTCCACCCCCTGGGCATGCGCCGGGCCGTCCCCTCCTCGACCCGGACGTAGACGGTGGCGGCCTTCTCGGCGTCGGCCGGCGTGATGGCCAGCCCGTTGCCGTCGCGGACGAACCGCAGCGTGAACGGCGACCCGGTCGAGCCGCGCGGCACCTTGTAGGGCACCGTCCAGGTCTCGGCGCTGTCCAGGTCACGCACCACGACGCGGTCGTCGGAAGCGCGATGGTAGGCCACCCGCATGCCGTCCGGGCTGATCGCGAACGACCCCGTGTCGCCCACGTCGGGGTCCTTCTTGTCCTTCTCGTAGGCCAGCGCCTCGGGGAAGGAGTAGATCTTGCCGTCACCGGTGACCACCCGCCAGGTGTCACACGTGCCGGAGGGCCGCAGGCTCTTGCCCGTGACACACAGGTAGGCGAAGGTCGCCGGGCCCGCCCCCGTCTGCGGTAACGCCGGTGGACGCCCCGGCGATGCGGCGAATGCGGCCGTGGCCGGCAACGTGCAGCCGAGCGCCGCGAACGTCAGCATGGCAGTGGTTTTCCTGAGCCTCATCGGATTCCCCCCCTGGGAAGAGTCGGTTGCCTCTTGTTGGAGGGACGCCCGGGCCGGAAAGTTCACCCCGACAGCGGACGGGCCGCCGGCAGCTTGATCCGGTCCACGGCCTCGCGGCGGGTCTTCTCCGGCCGGCGGTCGTAGCGCGCGGTGGTGGCGGGCGAGGAGTGGCCGACGAGCGCCTGCGCCGTGGCCAGGTCGACGCCCGCGTCCAGCAGCTCGCCGATGAAGGTGCGGCGGAAGTCATGGGCGGTACGGCGGGCCGCCCCGGCCTCGCCCAGCCGGCGGGTCAGGATGTCGGCGATGCCCTGCCCGCTCAGGGGGCGCGGGCGCACGCGGCCGGCCTTGCTCAGCGGGCTGAACAGCGGCCCGGGCGCGGTGCCGCGGATCGCCAGCCAGCGTTCGAGCAGCCGGATGGCGTCGGTGGTCAGATAGACCATGCGCTCCTTGTCCCGCTTGCCGCGCACCCGCAGCGATCGCGCGCCCGGGTCGTAGTCGGCCAGCTCCAGCCCGGCCAGCTCGGCCCGGCGGCAGCCGGTGGAGTACAAGGCGGCGATGAGGGCGGCGTCACGCACCCCGGCCACGGAGTCGTCGCAGGCAGACAGGGCCGCGCCCACGACCTCGGGCGGCACGTGGTGACCGGTGGGCAGGCGGCTCTGCCGTACCGGAGAAAGGTCGGAGGCGCGGGCGAGGTCCTCGGCGGAGGTCTGGCCGAGCCGCCACGCCTCCTTCAGCACGCGGCGCAGCGCGACCAGGTGCTTGTTGACGTAGGCCGGCGACCAGCCCTGCTCGGTGAGCAGCGTGCGGATGCGGACGGTGTGCTCGTAGCGCAGCAGGTGCCAGGGCTGGCCGGCGCCGGTGGAGGCCGGTTCGCCGGTCAGCAGGCGGGCGATGCGATCGAGGCAGCCGCGCATCGTACGGCGCGACTCCGCGCTGGTCAGCGAGTCGAGATAGACGTGGTAAGGATCGCGGGCGGGCTCGATCCGCGAGGGGGAGAAGGTCTCGATCTCGGTCATCGCCCACGATCTTACGCGCGCCCCTTTCAGAAGGGGCCGGTCAGCTCGCCGAGCTTGTCGGTCAGCTCCAGGTTGGCCGCGTAGTCGACGGGGACGGCGATCACCGAGACCGTGTCGTCGTCCAGCGCCTTGCGCAGCGTGGGCAGCAGCTCGGCGGCGGCGGTGATCCGGTAGCCGCGGGCGCCGAAGCTCTCGGCGTACTTGACGAAGTCGGGGTTGCCGAAGGCGATGTTGGAGTTGCGGCCCAGCTCGAGGTCCATCTTCCACTCGATGAGGCCGTAGGCGTCGTCCACCCAGACCAGCACCACCATGGGGATGCGCTCGCGCACCGCGGTCTCGATCTCCTGGGAGTTCATCAGGAAGGCGCCGTCGCCGGTGGCGGCCAGCACCTTGCGCTCGGGGAAGGCGAGCTTGGCCGCCAGCGCCCCGGGCACCGAGAAGCCCATTGAGGACAGGCCGTTGGAGACGATCATGGTGTTGGGCTCGTAGGTGGGGTACATGCGGGCCATCCACATCTTCACCGCGCCGGTGTCGGCCAGCACGATGTCCTTCCTGCCCATGGCCGCGCGGATGTCGGCGACCACGCGGCGCGGGGACATGGGGAAGGCGTCCTCGGCGCCGGCCTGCTCGAGCTCCTCCTGGATGAGGGTGCGGATCTTCTCGCCGGTGCCGTTGAGGGTGAAGCGCCTGTCGACGGCTGCGCCGAGCGCGTCGAGGGAGCGGGAGATGTCGCCCTGGATGCCCACGTCGACCGGGTAGTGGTCGTCGACCTCGGCCGGGGACTGGTGAATGTGGATGATCTTCTTGTCGCCGTGCGGGTTGATCTTGACCGGGTCGAACTCCTGGAGTTCGTAGCCGACGCTGATGAGCACGTCGGCCTCGTCGAAGCCGAAGTTGACGTAGTCGTGGCGCATGAAGCCGACCGCGCCCAGGGCGTGGGGGTGGTCGTCGGGGAAGACGCCCTTGCCGTTGAAGGTGGTGGCCACGGGCAGGCCGAGCCGTTCGGAGAACCGCACGAGCGAGGCGCCGGCGCCGGCGCGGGTGGCGCCGTGCCCGGCCAGGATGATCGGTTGCTGGGCGTGGGCCAGCACGTCGGCGGCGCGGGCGACCTGACCGGGGGAGGGGTCCACCGGGCGCACGGTGTTGACGCGCAGCGGGGCCAGCTCGCCGGAGACCTCGGCGGCCTCGACGTCCTCGGGGATGGCCAGGTAGACGGCGCCGGGACGCTCGGTCTGGGCGGTCTTGAACGCCTTGCGCAGCATCTCGGGCAGCGCTTCCGCGGCCGGGACCAGGTCGGCCCACTTGGTGATCGGCCGGAACAGCGAGACCAGGTCGACGACCTGGTGGGACTCCTTGTAGATGCGGTCGAGGCCGACCTGCGCGGTGATGGCGACCACGGGCGTGGAGTTGGTGGTGGCGTCGGCCACGCCGAGCTGGAGGTTGATCGCACCCGGGCCCAGGGTGGCGGAGGCGACGCCCGCCTTGCCGGTCAGCCTGCCGTACATCTCGGCCATGAACGCGGCGCCCTGCTCGTGACGGACCAGGATGTAGCGGATGGAGGAGTCGTTGAGCGCGTCGACGAAGTGGATGTTCTCCTCGCCGGGGATGCCGAAGACGTACTGGACGCCCTCCGCTTCCAGTGCCTTCACCAGCAGCCTTGCCGCTTCCATCGTGGTGCCCCCTTCAGAATTTCATTGTGCGTGCAAGCAAAAGTATGGTCTGGTTCATTCCCTGGTTATACGTATAAACTCCGGCTCATGAAGCTCAACGTCCACGAGCGCGGCGACGGCGGCAAGCTCGCCCTGCTCATCCACGGCGGCATGTCCGACCACCGCACCTGGCACGCCGTCGAGGCCGAACTGGTCGCCCGCGGCTACCGTGTGCTCGCCCCCGACCTGCGCGGGCACGGCGCCAGCCCGCGCGGCGACTACAAGCCGGAGCTGCTCGGCGACGACCTGGCCGACACCCTGCCCGAGGGCGCCGACCTGGCCATCGGCCACTCCCTCGGCGGCCTGGCGCTGTCGCTGGCCGTCGACCGGCTGCGCCCGGGCAAGGCCGTCTACTCCGACCCGGGCTTCACCCTCGACAGCGTGCCGGCCCAGGCGCTGGCGTTCATGAGGCAGATGGTCGCCACCGCCACCGAGGCCGGCGTGCGCCGGATGAACCCCCGGTGGTCCGACGCCGACGTCGAGGCGGAACTGGCGGGGTTCGCCCTGTTCGACCCGGCCTTCCTGGACGGCGTGGCGGGCTTCGCCCCCGACTATCTGCCCGCTGCGCCGATCGTGCCCTCCCTGGTGCAACTGGCCGACCCCAGCTTCACCGTCAAGCCCGGGGCCGCGGCGGAGCTGGCCGGGCGCGGCTTCGAGATCCGCACCGTCACCGGCGCCGGCCACTGCATCCACCGTGACGACCTGCCCGGCTTCATGTCCTCCCTGGACGGGTGGATCTGAGCTCGGCCACGCCCTCCAGCAGCCGCTCCACGTCCGAGCGGTCGTTGTAGTGCACCAGCCCGGCGCGCACCGCCCCGCCCGAGTCCCGCACACCGAGCGCGCCGGTCAGTTCCCAGGCGTACATGTTGCCGCTCCACACGTTCACCCCGCGCCCGGCCAGGTGCTCGGCCACCTGCTGGGGCGTCGTCCCGGCCACGGTGAAGAACGCGGTCGCGGTACGGCGGGCGGGCTTACCGTACACCGTGACGTGCGGCATCGTCTCCAGGCCCGACATCATCGCGGCGAACAACGCCAGCTCGTGCTCCTCGGCCGCGGTCATCGAGGCCACCAGGCGCGCACGCCGGCTCCCCGTGCCCGGGACCAGGTCCGCCAGGTGCTCGACCGCCGCCGTCACCCCGGCCAGGTCCGCCAGCGCGGCCGTGCCCAGCTCGAACCGCTCCGGGACGGTGTCCGGCGAGGGCAGCAGCTTGTCCGGGTGCAGCGACTCCAGCGCCACCGGGTCGGCGACCACCGCGCCGATGTGCGGGCCCGACCACTTGTAGGCGCTGGTGGCGTAGAAGTCGGCGCCCAGCGCGTGCATGTCCACCGGGCCGTGCGCGGTGGCGTGCACCCCGTCCACGAAGGTGAGCGCGCCGGCCGCGTGCGCGATCTCGCAGATGGCCGCCACGTCCGGGCGGGTGCCCAGGGTGTTGCTGGCCGCCGTGAGCGCCACCAGGCGGGTGCCCGGGCCGATCAGCTCGGCGTACTGCTCGACCGGCAGCTCACCGGTGACCGGGTCCGCCTCCGCCCAACGCACCCGCGCGCCGGTCTGCGTCCACGGCCGGACGTTGGCGTCGTGGTCGAGGCGCGAGACGACCACCTCGTCGCCGGGCCCGGTCAGCACGCGGGCCAGCCGGTAGGTCAGGGTGGTCATGTTCGGGCCCAGGATCACTCCGTTGGGCAGCCCGCCGACCAGGTCGGCGATCGCCGCGCGGCAGGCGGCCACGATCGCGGTCGAGCGCTCGCTGGCCGGGAAGACCCCGCCCACGTTGCCCAGGCCCCGGCGGTAGGCGTCGGAGATGGCGTCGATGACCGGCTGTGGCGTCTGGGTGCCCGCCGCGCCGTCAAGGTAGGCGTGGCCGTCGGCTAGAGAGGGGTACAGCGCGCGTACGGTTTCAACCGTTTCATCGGAAAAGCCCATGATGTCTTCATGCTCGCGCTGAAGGATCTCAACCGGCGTCAGCGCAGGACGGATTCGGGGTTCAGGGGCCAGACGATGACGGTCTGATCGGTGCTGCCCGAGGCGAGGGTGGTGCCGTCGGGGCTGAAGGCGAGGGTGGTGACGGCTCCGGTGTGACCGGTCAGGGTGGCCCAGGTGGTGCGCTGCTCCAGGTCCCACAGCAGGATGGAGCCGTCGCTGCCGGCGATGGCCAGCAGGCGCCCGTCACTGCTGAAGGCCACCGCCCGCGCGGGGGCCGGGGTGTTGGGCGGTGCGGGGATCTTCGTCCGGGTCTGGGCGTCCCAGAGCGTGACCTTGCTGTCGGTGAGCGTGGCCAGGTGCCGCCCGCCGGGGCTGTAGGCGCTGCGCACCTCGCTGGTCCGTGCCGGGTCGGTGTGCGTGGGCGGGGACGGCGTCAGGGGCTTGGCGGGGATGCCCTGGGCGACGAGGCGGTCCTGGTGGAGGCAGATCAGCTGGTCCCCCTGCGGGGTGAAGACGGCGCCCGGGCACTCGACGGCGCCCTGGAGCAGGGTGTTGGAGCCCATGTCCCACAGATAGGCGTGACCGTCGGCGGTACGGCCGAGCAGGGTGCGGCCGGTGGAGCTGAAGGCCAGGTGGTTCGGCTGCTGCGCGTAGGCAGGGACGGCGAACGGGAGCGTGCCGAGCTGCTCGCCGGTGGAGGAGTCCCAGAGCCTGATCCGGGCGTCCGGCTTGGACGTGGCCGAGTGGCTGGTGACCAGGATGCGGCCGTCGGGGCTGTAGGCGGCGGCCTCGGGGGAGGAGGGGTCCGCGAGCAGGAAGGTGCCGGCCCGGCGGGTGGCGAGGTCCCAGGTCCGCGCGGTCACCTGGTCGAGCGTGGTGATCCTCTTGCTGTCCGGGGCGTAGGCGATGGAGCGGATGGGGTTCGTGTGGCCGATGAGCGGCAGGCTGGCACGGTCATGGATGGCGATGACGCCGGTGTGATCGGCCGTGGCGAGCAGGCGCCCGTCCTGGCTGAGGGTCAGCGCGATCACGTCCCCCGGGTAGCTTTGCACCGTGGCGCTCGGCTTTTTTTCGGCCACGTTCCAGAGAGAGATCTGGCCCTGCTTGTGGCCGAGGTAGAGAAGGTGGCCGCCCGGGGAGATCGCCGACACCCAGCTCCGGGTGTCGCCGTACCACTCCTTCTTCCCGGTGAGCGCCTCGATGACCGAGACGCCGACGTCGTAGTCCTCGAGCTCGAGCCGGACGCTCCCGTCGTGGCTGTAGTCGGGGAACAACGGGAAGGGGAAGGGCTGATCGCCGGTGGGCAACCCGAGGGCGCGGGCGCGGATCGCCGTGGCCTGGGCGGTCTTCAACCGCTCGATCGCGGGCGCGCCCCGATAGGTCGTCGTCTTGCGGCTGGCGATGTCCCACACCGTCACGGAGGGCGCCTCGGCCGTGCGCTTCTCGTCGCCTTTGACCTCGAAGGGCTGTGCGGCGATCTGGCGACCGTCGAAGCTGAAGGCCAGCGTGCGGGCAGAGGTGGTGTAGGCCAGTTTCGTGACGGGCTGGTTGGTGGGCAGGTCCCACACCCAGACCATCTCCTCCTCCTCGAAGGCGAGACGTTTGCCGTCGGGACTGAACGTGATGGCGGAGGCTTTGTGGCCGATGGTGGCCACCAGGGCGCCGCTTTCCGTGTTCCAGATCCGCACCGGTCCTGCCTGGCGCTCGGCGTAGGCCAGCAGCCGCGCGTCGGGGCTGAAGGCGAGCGCCGCGGCGACCCGCCTCTGGTTGGGGTCCTGTCCTTGGCCGGGATCGTTCAGGTGGACGCTGGCGCGGGGGACGGCGGTGATGCTGAGCAGGCTGCTGCGGGCTTCGGCGGTCGGCGCCCGCCGGTATGCGTCGCCGGCCAGGCGCAGGGCCCGGGGGGTGTTGGTGCCCGCGGCACGCTGGGCCTGCGCGGCCAGTTCCCTGGACTGGGACTGGGCGAGTTCGTGCTCGGCGAGCTGACGCTGTTGCACCGCGAGGACGGCGGCGCTGGAGACGAGCAGAAGCAACACCCCGAGCGCCGCCGACAGGGTCCGGAACCGGTGGCTGATGCGCCGCACCGCCACCTGCCTGGCCTCGTCCGCGCTGATGCTGGCATCCAGGAACGCCCGTTCGTCGGCGGTGAGCCCGGCGTGGTCGTTGTGGGCGGCCCAGTCGCGGGTGAGGGCCAGCCGTGCGCCCTGGTACAGGCCGCTGGGATCGCGGCCGAGCTCTCGCCAGGTCGAGGTGGCCTCGGCCAGTTGCTGCCGGATGCGCAGGCCCTGCCGGTCGGCCGCCACCCAGTCCCGCAGCCGGGGCCAGGAGGTGATCACCGCTTCGTGCGCCAATTGCACGGTCTGGGCGTCGGCGGTGATCAGCCTGGCGTGGGTCAGCCGGTCCAGCACCGCGCCCAGCCTGCCCGCCGTGTCACCGTCCGCCCTCTCGTTGAGCGCGGGGGGCGTGTGGGCGGAGTCCGGCAGGCCGGGTTCGGGCGGGCTCGTGCCGGACAGGTCGGCGCGGGGCAGCGGGCGGCGGGTGACCTGGCCGTCGGCGTCCACCGTGATCAGCCGCAGGAGCAGCCGGCGGGCGGCATCCTGCTGGTCGGGCGAGAGCGTGACGTAGGCCGCTTCCGCGGTCTGGGCGATGGCGCCGTGGATGCCGCCGGCGCTGTGGTAGGCGTGCAGGGTGAGGTTCTTGCCGCGGCGCCGGCGCCAGGTCTCCAGCAGCGCGTGCGAGACCAGCGGCAGCGCGCCCGGCTGGTCGGCGGTCTCGGCCACGATCGTGGCCACCAGCGCCGGCTCCACCATGACGTGCTGCAGGGCAGCGGGTTTGACCACCACCTGGCGCAGCTCGGCCGCGCTCATCGGCGTCACCAGCACGGTCGCGGCCTGAAGCGCCTGGGCCAGCGCGCGGTGGGCGGCGCAGTGCCCGTAGAAGTCCGCCCGCAGGCCCAGCACCACCCGCACCCGGCTGCCCGCCCATCGGGCCGACACCAGCACCGAGGCGAACGCGGCCCGCTCCCGCGCGCTCGGGCACAGGGCGAAGACCTCCTCGAACTGGTCCACCACCACCAGTAACTCCGCCTTCGGCCCGGCGGGCAGCGCGCCGAAGCGGTCGGCCAGCTCCGTCAGGTCGCCCCCGGCCAGGTCGCCGGCGGCCAAGCCGTCCTCTCCGTTCGGCTGCGCGGGCGCGGCGCCCGAAGCCGGCCCCGTTCCGGCGGTGGCGAGGGCTTCGTACAGGGCGGTGAGCGGGCTGCGGCCCGGGGCGAACACGATCACGCCGATCTCCGTCGCGCCCGGCAGGAGGCGGGCGCGGGCGGCCGGGATCAGCCCCGCCCGCAGCAATGACGACTTCCCGCTGCCCGACGGCCCGACCAGCGCCAGGAAGCGCCGCTCGCGCAACTGCTCGAGCAGGCCGGCCACCAGCTCGTCGCGGCCGAAGAACCGATCGGTGTCCCGGACGCCGTAGCCGGCCAGCCCCACGTAGGGCGCCTGCGGGGCCCCGTTCGCCTCCTTGGCCCGCGGCGTCTCTCCGGCCGCGCACGTGACGGCGGAGGTGTCGAGGATGTCGGGGGCGATCGCCAGCAGGGCCTCGGTGGTGCGCCAGCGCTGCTCCCACTCCTGCTGGTCCCCGCCGCAGGCCCCGGCGAAGGCCAGGGTCACCGCCAGGCTCGGCAACCGGTCACCCCGCGCCGCCCCCTGCAGCGCGGTGGCCGAATAGCCGGCGCGGTGAGCCAGTTCCCGATACGTGGGCATGCCCGCGTCTTCCCGCAATCGCCGCAGCGCGTGCGCGAACGCCTCTATGGGACCCGCCTGCGGATCCAATGCTTTCTCCGGACGACCCATGCGGACTATTCGACACACATTGACGGCGTTTCGGCAATAGCCCGGACGAGAAACATCGCATACGTTTCCAAGGTTTTCGTGCCGATGCATGTTCATCGAGATCGCCCTCCGGCCCCGCCGGCGTACAAAGGGGAGGGAACGGCATCTTCTCTCGCGCCGGCCGTACCGGCACGACATAAGCCCAGGTCATCTCGCCTGCGGGCACGACGGGCGGACGGCCGGGCCCGGCCGGAGCGGCGTTGAAAAGCGGGAAAAGGGGCTTGGTGTTCGAGGGCGACTCGCCCAGAATCAAGCAAGGAAGCACCACTCCCTCTCGTTTCTAGGGAATCGGGTAAGCCTTACCGACCTAAACGGAATTTGCTCATCGGGGGATAGGTCGGCAAGCAGAAGCTGATTTCACTATTCATCGACGGGGGACGCATCGAGAGGAGGGGCCTGTGCGGCATTCGCCTCCGGCTTGAGGCGCGGCGGTACAGCCAAGAAAAGTGTCAACGGGGGGCTGAACCGCTGCACGACCTCGGTGCGGCGCACGTGGTCCGGCGACGGGTTGTCGTGTCGTTTGAGGGGGCCGGACCGGCCGGCGCGCCACGGGGGCACGGGATGGGCATTGGATTGATCATTGTGAGTGGGCCGCCGGCGGGGCCGGGCATGGTTGACGGGCGTACGCCCGCCCTGCCCGGCCCCGCCACCACCGGCCTTGTGGCGGCGGCCGCGGCGTGATTGGTTCGGTGGCGGAGGTGTGACCTGTGCCACAACTGACCGCCCTGGATGCCCAGTTCCTGCATTTCGAGACCGCCACCAACGTCGCCAACATCGCCGGCCTGGCCATCCTCGAGGGCGACGTCAACCGCAGCGACCTGCAGGCTCTGCTCGAGGCGCGGTTGCCGTACATTCCCGCCCTGCGGCGCAAGCTGGCGCCGGTGCCCTTCGGGCTGGATCATCCGTACTGGGTGGGTGAGGACGACCTCGACCTCGACTACCACGTGCGGGAGATCGGCCTGCCGCCGCCCGGCGACGACCGGCAACTGGCCGAGCAGGTGTCCCGGCTGCATCCGCGCCGCCTGGACCGCAGGCGGCCGCTGTGGGAGATCTACCTGATCCACGGGTTGTCCGGCGGGCGCATGGGCCTCTACACCAAGATTCATCACGCGGCGGTCGACGGCGTCGGCGGGGCGGACGTGCTGGCCGCCCTCCTCGACCTCACGCCGGTGCCCGCGCCGCCGCCCGCGGGGCGCCCCGAGCCCGACGAGCCGACGCCGGACGGGCTGGAGATGGCCGGCCGGGCGCTGATCAGGATGAGCGGCAACCCGGCCCAGGCGGTCCGCTTCGCCGCCGGGGCGCTGCCGCATCTGGACGAGATTCCGCTGGTGTCGTGGATTCCCGGCGCCCGGCTGGTGTCGGGGCTGGCCAGGAGGCTGGCCGGATCGCAGGTGCCGGAGCTGCCGTCGCTGCCCGCGCCGAAGACGCCCTTCAGCGGGCCGGTCTCGGAGCATCGGCGCTTCGCGTTCGTCTCGCTGCCGCTGGAGGAGGTCAAGCAGGTGCGCAAGGCCGCCGGGGTCACCGTCAACGACGTGGTCATGGCCGTGTGCGCGGGGGCGCTGCGGCGGTGGCTGGCCGTTCACGGCGGGGTGCCGGACATGCCGCTGGCCGCCGGGGTGCCGTTCTCGCTGCGGTCGGCGGGGGAGGACGGGCCGGGGAACCAGGTGACGATCATGACGGCGCCGCTGGCCGTACACCTGGCGGATCCGATGGAGCGGCTGCGGCACGTGCGCGAGGCGATGCGGCGGATCAAGGACAGGTTCTCGCTGGCGCCGGCGCGGTGGTTGCGGGAGTTCAGCGAGTCGATGCCGGCCGCGCTCATGGGGCTGGCCTCGCGTTCGGCGTTCGGGCTGGTCGGGCAGACGGCGCCGCCGATCAACGTGGCGATCTCGAACGTGCCCGGGCCGCAGTTCCCGCTGTACGTGTGCGGGGCGCGGCTGCTGACCCACTATCCCGTCTCGGTGATCACCGACATGAGCGGCGGGGTGAACATCACCGCCTTCTCCTACGACGGCTCGCTGGACATCGGCGTGATCACCGACCGGCGGATGGTGCCGGACGCCTGGGAACTGGCTCGCCATCTGCGCGAGGCGCTGGACGAGCTGCTCCATGCTGGTTTGGTCGGCGATGTCAAGAGTCTTGGCTGATGGAGCTTGGTTGCCCCGTGCGTTGGGTAGCGTGAAGGAGCAGCCTCCGCTCAGCATCCCCATCTAAAAATTTTAGGTCCGTCCTCATTTTAGGTTGACGATACGCCAGTGTCAACCTAAACTTAGGTGTGTCCTAAGTTTGGAGAAGGGTTCGTCTTGCCGCAACTCACCGCGCCATCGTCGAAGCAGATTCACCCAAGCGAGGAGAGCGTCTTGTCCGAAGTAGCAGAGCTTCCCGTCCTGGACGACACCGCTCCGGGCACCGGCGACTCGGTCAAGGCATACCTCAAGGAAATCGGCCGCGTCCCTCTCCTCACCGCCGAACAGGAGATCGAGCTCGCCAAGCGCATCGAGGCCGGGCTGTTCGCCCGCGAACGGCTCGAGACCGAGCCCGGCCTGCCCGCCGACCTCCGCGCCGACCTGGAATGGATCGCCGAGGACGGCCTGCGGGCCAAGGAGCGCATGCTTGAGGCCAACCTGCGCCTGGTCGTCTCCATCGCCAAGCGCTACACCGGCCGCGGCATGCTCTTCCTCGACCTCATCCAGGAAGGCAACCTCGGCCTCATCCGCACCATCGAGAAGTTCGACTACCGCCTCGGCTTCAAGTTCTCCACCTACGCCACCTGGTGGATCAAGCAGGCCATCACCCGGGCCATGGCCGACCAGGCACGGACCATCCGCATCCCCGTGCACATGGTCGAACTGATCAACAAGGTCGCCCGCGTGCAGCGCCGGATGCAGATCGAGCTCGGCCGCGAACCCACGCCGGAGGAGATCGCGATCGAGGTCGAGCTGACCCCCGATCGCGTGATCGAGGTCCAGACCTACAGCCGCGAGCCCATCTCCCTGCACACGCCCCTGGGAGAGGAGGGCGACAGCGAGTTCGGCGACCTCATCGAGGACACCGAGGCCGTCTCCCCGGCCGACGCCGTCTCCTTCACCCTCATGCAGCAGCAGCTGCGCGGGCTCCTGAACGACCTCACCGAGCGCGAAGCCGGCGTCATCAGCATGCGCTACGGCCTGGTCGACGGCCGGCCGATGACACTCGACGAGATCGGCAAGGTCTACGGGGTCACCCGCGAGCGCATCCGGCAGATCGAGTCCAAGACCATGTCCAAGCTCCGCCACCCCTCGCGCGCCCTGGCCCTGCGCGACTACCTGAGCTGATCGCCACCCGGGCGGGACATCCGGACCGCCGGAAAACCGGATGCCCGCCCGCCCGGCATCGGGCTAGGGTCCGTGCGGTGAGAGATCTGCGCGCGCTGCCCAAGGCCCACCTGCACGTTCACCTGGAAAGCACCGTCCGCCCCGAAACCTCCCTGGAACTGGGCGGGCCCGGCGGGCGCGGCGGCCCCTTCGCCACCTTCCGCGACTTCGCCGACCACCGCGCGCAGGTCCGCGAGCGCCTGACCGAACCCGCGCACTTCCGCCGCATCGCCCGCGAGTTCTGCGAAGACGAGGCCGCCCAGGGCACCCGCTACGCCGAGGTCAGCTTCACCGCCGCCGCCCACGGCGACCGCCTCGGCGACCCGGAGATGCCGCTGGAGGCCGTGCTCGAGGGCCTGGCGGAAGGCCGCGGCCACGGCATCGAGACCCGCGTGATCCTCGACCACTCCCGCCGCCGCCCCGTCGAACGCCTCTGGCAGACGCTCAAACTCGCCCAGCGCCACCCCGAGGTGATCGCCATCGGCCTGGCCGGCGACGAAGCCTACGGCCTGGCCCCCTTCACCGGCGTCTTCGCCGCCGCCCACGAGGCCGGCATCCACCTCGTGCACCACGCCGGCGAGGCGGCCGGTCCGCAGAGCATCCGCGACGCCCTCGGCCCCGGCCGCGCCGAACGCATCGGCCACGGCATCCGCATCCTCGACGACCCCGCCCTCACCGCCGAGGTCGCCGCCGCCGGGATCGCGCTGGAGGTCTGCCCGAGCTCCAACGTCCTGCTCAAGCTGGTGCCGTCCCTGCCCGAGCACCCCCTGCCCCGCCTGCTGGAGGCCGGGCTCCTGGTGACGATCAACACCGACGGCGAGGCCGACCTGGCCGGCGAGTACCGCCTCCTGCGCGAGGTCTTCGGGTACGGCGACGCCGTACTGGCCGAGCTGGCCGCGAACGGGGTGCGCGCCTCCTTCGCGCCCGGCGAGCTCAAGGACGAGATGCTGACCGGCATCGCGCGCTGGCTCGCCTAGTCACATCCCGGTGGCACCGTCGATGCGCTCCCGCAGAAGATCCGCGTGGCCGTTGTGCCGGGCGTACTCGGCGATCATGTTCACCAGGATGCGCCGCAAGGAGATCGGCGCGCCGGTGCTCCTGCGGATTCCCGTCGCCTCGAGGTCCGGGGCGTCATCCGTGATGCGCCGGGAGTGCTCGCACTCCGCCCGCCAGCCGGCGAACGCCTCCTCGACATCCCCGTCCAGGTCGTCGAAGTCCTGGTCGGGTTCGTCGTCGGAGTAGTACAACAGCGGGACGTCCTCGCCGGCGAACTGGATGCGGAACCACCACCGCTCCACCCCGGCCAGATGCCGCACCATCCCGTGCAGGGACAACCCCGACGGCGGCACCGCCCGCTCCGACAGCCGCTCCGGCGGCAGACCTGCGCATTTTCCGTCGAACGTCGCCCGATGCCAGTCCAGGACCGCGGTCAGGATCTCTCGTTCACCGCCGACATCCGGTGGCTCGGGCCGCTCGCTCACGTTCCACCGGGGCGCGTAGTGCTGGGGTGTGTCGGTCATAGGGCGAGGTTACGACGCGCCCAGGGCGGTGAGGCGAGCCACCTCCTCGCCGGACAGGCGCAGGTTTCCCGCCGCCACGTTCTCGGCGAGATGGCCGGGGTCGCCGGTGCCCGGAATGGCGAGCACGTGGGCTCCCTGGTGCAGCGTCCACGCCAGCCGTACCTGCGCCGGAGTGGCGTCGTGCGCCCGGGCGACGGCGAGCACCTCGTCGGGTTCGGCGGCGGTCGCCCCCGCCTCGCGCCCGGCGCCCGCGATCGCGAAGAAGGGGACGTAGGCGACGCCGAGCTCGCCGCAGGTGCGCAGGAGCTCCCGTTCGGTAGCCGGGGCGCCGATGCCGAAGGGGTTCTGCACGCAGACCACCGGGGTGATGGCGCGGGCCTCGTCGAGTTGCCGCACGGTGACGTTCGAGATCCCCAGGTGCCGGATGAGCCCGGCCTCGCGCAGCGCGGCCAGGGCGGCGACGTGCTCCCCGATCGGGCCGTCCTTCCGGCTGGGCGGGACGCGCAGGTTCACCACGTCGAGATGGTCGCGGCCGAGCCCGCGAAGGTTGTCCTCGACCTGGCCGCGCAACTGCTCGGGCGCGGCCCACCACCACGCGCCCGACGCGTCGCGCCCCGGCCACACCTTGGTGGTGATCACGAGGTCGTCCGGGTAGGGGGCCAGCGCTTCGCGGATCAGCTCGTTGGCCGACAGATGCGGGGAGAAGTAGAAGGCGGCGGTGTCGATGTGGTTGACCCCGAGCTCGATCGCGCGCCGCAGCACGGCGATCGAACGCTCGCGGTCGGCCGGGACGCCCTCGCCGAAGGCGGCACTGCCCGTCAGGCGCATGGCGCCGAAACCGATCCGGTTGACGGTCAGATCGCCGAGCCGCCAGGTGTTCGTCATCGTGGAGGTCCTTGTCTCAGGTGATCGCGGACATGAAAAAGCCTCCTCGGGCGGACGGGGTCCGGCGGAGGAGGCTCAGATAGTGATGATCAGGATATCAGGGGCAGGTTCGCCGCGTGCCGAAACGCACCGATGCCGCCCACGCTCACCTGGGCTGCCCACCTCCCACGAGCAGGTGCGGCTGTGCACACGCCAGCTGGGTGATGATCCCGGCCGCGCCCTGGACAGCCGCCCGATCTCCGAGCTCGGACGCCCGCAGCTCGGTCGGCCGCAGAGCGTCGGCCAGCACGCGCGACGTGAGCTCCTCCTGTACGGCCGGCCGCAGATAGGCGAACAGCCGGGCGTAGACGCCGCCGAGCACGACGGCGGGCAGGTCGCACAGGTTCAGCAACGAGGCCAGCGCCACGCCCAGCGCGCTGCCCGCCGCCCGCGCCGCCTCCACGGCCGCGGCCTCGCCGGACTCCAGCGCGTGCAGGAACGACGGGAGATCGCCCCGCCCGGAGGCGTCGAGCATCGCCCGCAACCCCGCGTAGCGCTCGACGCACCCGCGCCCGCCGCACGTGCACGGCCGCCCTTCGCGCTCGATCACGAGGTGCCCGAACTCGCCGGCGAAGCCCCTGGCCCCGCGGAGCACCTCGCCGTTGATCACGAGCCCCGCGCCGACGCCGGCCTCGCCGGAGACGTAGGCGAAGTCGCCGCCGGTGACGCCGACCGGCCACAGGTGGGCACGGGCGGCGAGGCTGGCCTCGTTGCCGGTCTCGACGATCGGCAGGCGCAGGGCGGCCGCCAGGTGTTCGCCCGGCCGCGTGCCCACGAACTGCGGCAGGTTCGGCGCCCGGATCACCTGCCGCTCGTGGACGACTCCGGGTACGGCGAGGCCGGCGCCGAGGACGGGCCCGGCGGCCTCGCCGTACAGGGACTGGGCCAGGGCGGTCAGCTCGTCGAGCAGATCGCCCGCCGGACGGCCGCGGTTGTCCGTGTCGCGGCGGCGGAAGTGCTGGAGCCGGCCGTCGAGGGTCAGGGTCGCGGCGGCGATGTAGCCGACGTTCACCTCCGCGCCGATGGCGACCGGCGCGCAGGGGTGGAACCGCAGCGGGTGCGACGGCCGGCCGCGGCCGTTCGCCTCGGCCAGGTCCTCGATCAGCAGGCGGCCGGCGAGCAGGGGTTCGACCAGGCTCGCGACGGTGGCCTTCGTCAGGCCGGTGCGCTGGGCGAGCTGCGCCCGCGAGCCCGGCCGGGAGGCCAGGGCCAGCAGCACGGCGGTGAGGTTCGCCTGGCGGAGCGCCCGCAGGTGTGCCGGGCCGCGTGGGGCGGTCATCGGCCGAGGTGGTGGTCGGCGGCTTCGGCGTAGCGCTCGCGCAGGCCCGCGGCGGGCGGTGACTCGTAGACGTCAGGGGGCGGTGCGGTGCCGTGCCATGCGGGCGGCTCGCCCAGGAGCACCCGGGCGGCCTGGCGGGCCATGCCGTCGGCGACGTATTCACCGGCCGCGGGCACGATCACCGGGAGCCCGAAGACCGACGGCGCGATCCGCCGCACCGCGGGGGCGGCCGCCGCCCCGCCGATCAGGCGCACGGCGCCGAGCCGTACGCCCTGGGCGGCCAGCGGCTCGAGAGCGGCCGCCAGGCCGCACAGCATTCCCTCGACCGCGGCCCGGGCGACGTTGGCCGGTGTCGCGTTGCCGGCGGTGAGGCCGTGGAGGGATCCGGACGCGTGCGGCCGGTTCGGGGTGCGCTCGCCCTCGAGGTACGGGACGAGGACCAGGCCCTCCGCGCCCGGCGGCGCGCTGAGCGCCAGATCGCTCAGGCGCATCAGGTCCACGCCGAGCATGGCGGCGGCCGCGTCCAGCACGCGGGCGGCGTTCAGCGTGCAGACGAGCGGCAGATGACCTCCTGTGGCGTCGGCGAACCCGGCCACCGTGCCCGTGGGATCGGCGGGGCGGCGGTGGTGCCGGGCCATCAGGACCCCGGAGGTGCCCACGGACACCACGACGTCCGATCCGGCGTCGACCCCCAGCATCGCGGCCGCGTTGTCACCGGCTCCCGCGCCCAGCGGCAGCCCGTCCGCCGACGTGGTGTGCTCGTAGGGGCCGAGGACGCGGGGCAGCACGACGTCGTCCCGGCCGAAGGCCAGGCGCAGCAGGTCGCCGCAGTAGCCGCCGGACACCGAGTCGAAGTAGCCGGTGCCGGACGCGTCGGAACGATCGGTGGTCAGCTCGCCCAGGCCGGTCGCGCCGCGCATCCGCCAGGTGAGCCAGTCGTGCGGCAGGCACACCGCGGCGACGCGGGCGGCGTTCGCGGGCTCGTGCTCGGCGAGCCAGCGCAGCTTCGTGACGGTGAGGGAGGCCACGGGAACGGAGCCGACCCGCTCGGCCCACGCGGCGGCGCCCAGCTCGCGGACGAGGTCCCCGGCCGCCCCGGCCGAGCGGACGTCGTTCCACAGCAGGGCGTCGCGCACGACCCGGCCGCCGGCGTCCAGGCACACCATGCCGTGCTGCTGGCCCGCGATGCTCATCGCCGACACGTCCGCCGTCCCGCCGGCCGCCGCGATCGCCTCCCGCAGGGCGCGCCACCACGCCTCCGGATCGACCTCGGTCCCGGCGGGGTGCGCCGCGCGGCCCCGCCGTACCAGCGCGCCCGTTTCCGCGTCCCGGATCACGACCTTGCACGACTGGGTCGACGAATCGACCCCGGCCACGAGGGTCACCTGGCTCCCATCAGGTGCTCCACCGCGAGCTGGTTGAGCCGCACGAAGCCGCAGCCGCGCTCGCCGAGCTTGACGGGATCGCCGTCGTCGCCGGCCGCCAGCAGGTCGTCGTAGCCCTCGCCCGGCGCCAGGGTGGGCACGCGCAGGTCGGGGACCCGGGCGCTCGCCAGGGCCGCCCGCACCTCGGGGTCGGCACGGAAGGCCCGGGCGCGCTCCTTCAGCAGCAGGTAGGTCCGCATGTTGGCCGCGGCCGACGCCCAGACGCCGTCGGCGTCCTCGGTGCGCGAGGGCTTGAAGTCGAAGTGCCGCGGCCCGTCGTAGGCCGGGCCGCCGCCCGGGCCGCCGTGCTCGAGCAGATCGACGAGGGTGAAGGCGCTCATGAGGTCGCCGTGGCCGAAGACCAGGTCCTGGTCGAACTTGATCCCGCGCTGGCCGTTCAGGTCGATGTGGAAGAGCTTGCCGTGCCACAGCGCCTGGGCGACGCCGTGGGCGACGTTCAGGCCCGCCATCTGCTCGTGCCCGACCTCCGGATTGACCCCGACGAGCTCCGGGCGCTCCAGGCCGGCGATGAACGCGAGCGCGTGGCCGACCGTCGGCAGCAGGATGTCGCCACGCGGCTCGTTCGGCTTGGGCTCCAGCGCGAACCGGATCGGGTACCCGCGCTCGGACACGAAGGCGGTGAGCAGGTTGACCGCCTCTCGGTAGCGGTCCAGCGCCGCCGGCACGTCCTTGGCCGGGTCGTACTCGGAGCCCTCCCGCCCGCCCCACATCACGTAGGTCGCGGCCCCGAGCTCGGCGGCCAGCTCGACGTTGCGCAGCACCTTGCGCAGCGCGAACCGGCGCACCGACCGGTCGTTGCTCGTGAGCCCGCCGTCCTTGAACACCGGGTGCGTGAACAGGTTGGTCGTCATCATCGGCACGACCAGGCCCGTCTCGGCCAGCGCGGCGCGAAAGCGGGCCACCCGGCGCTCCCGCTCGGCCGCGGGGGCGCCGAAGGGCACCAGATCGTCGTCGTGGAAGGTGACCCCGTACGCGCCGAGCTCCGCCAGGCGGTGCACCGCCGCGACGGGGTCCAGGGGCGGGCGGGTCGCGTCGCCGAACGGGTCGCGGCCCTCCCACCCGACGGTCCACAGGCCGAAGGAGAACTTGTCGTGCGTCGTGGGTGCGGTCATGAACGCCACCATTTAGTTTGAGCACTGAACTATATGGTGACGAACGTAAGAGACTCCCGGCCGGATGGCAAGAGCCGTGCGTCAGTGGCCGGACGGGCCCTCGTCCCCCTGGAGCTGCCCGGCGGGGGCCGGGTCGCCCGGGGGCTGCGCGGCGGGAGCCGGGGTCAGGCGCCGGCCGGCGAACCAGCAGATGCCGGAGGCCAGGGCGACGAGGAGGAAGACGATGATGCCGTCGGCCGTCGTCGCGCCGCGCCAGCCGGCGTAGGAGAAGGCGGCGGCCGGGCCGGCCGCGCCGATGACGGCGGCGGAGAACGCCGCCAGCGGCCGCATGCCGAAGGCGCCGGTGGAGAAGGCGACCGTCTCGGCCAGGAGGGGAAGGGGCCGGCTGACCACGATGGCCAGCATGCCCCAGCGTTCCACCATGGCCGCGGCCCGCGTGACGTCACCGCCGGGCAGAACCGTCTTCAGTGAGCCCTTGGACCGCCGGCCGATGTAGTAGCCGACGGCGAAGCTTCCGACGCTGCCCACGACCGACAGCGCCATGCCTCCCGCCCAGCCGAAGGTCGCCCCCAGCGCCACCATGACCACGCTGGCGGGCAGGGGGACCAGGACGTCGACGACCAGGAGCGCGACGCCGATGGCCGCGGCGACCACCGAGTACGAGCCCAGCCACGATCGCGGGTCGGTGAGCAAGGGGATGCCCGCCGCTTCGACGAGCAAGAACACAATCAGAGAAACCGTCAGAACTCCGGCGGGCAGCATCCAGGCGCGCAAACGTGGCAACCCCATCAGCTCCTGTCAGTGAGAACGTTTGAGTGCGGTTGATCTCATGACCATAGCAACTTGCAAACTTCATTGACTGAGAGAAAGCTGAGAAGTCAATTTCTGGAAAGCCCAGCCGCTGCGACAATTGAGGCATGCTCGTCATTCAGCCGGATGAAGGGACAAGTTTCCCGGTCAGGGAGTTGTCCGACGGTGCCCGCGTGGTGTTCGGGCGGGCCGGCGCGGCCGTGGAGCTGCCGGTCGCCGCGAACCTGGGCCTGTCCCGGCAGGGTGGGTCGATCACCGTAGTGGGTGACCACTGGGCGATCTCCAACACCAGCTCGCGCAGCACCTACGTGGTGGAAAACCCCGAGGGCGGGGGAGAATTCGTCAAGGTCACGCCCGGGGCGCGCGAGGTGCCCATCGGGTACGGCTTCGCCCGGGTGGTGCTGCCCGCCCTCGGGAGTCCGGTGAGCTTCCTGGTGTGGGCGCCCCGGGACATCGGACGGCCGGCGACGGCCGTGCCGTACGACACCCGGAGCGTTTATGACCTCGATCGGGGAAAGAAGTACTTTCTCGTGCTGGTGGCGTTGTGTGAGCCCCGGTTACGGGTGGCGTCGTCGGCGCGGATACCCACGGTGCCGCAGATCCTCAGACGGCTGGGCGATCCCACGTTGACGAGATTTGCCGTTAACCATCACATTCGCTATCTCGCCGTGGAAAAACTTCGCATTCGGGAGGAACCGCTGACCGGCAAGGCCGACTGGCAGCGGGCGGCCCGCTCACCGGCCGGGCCGACGTCTTCGCCTGGGCGTGCACCATGGTGTACGCGGCCGGTGGCCGGGCGCCGTTCGGGCAGGATTCCGCGCCGCTGGTCATGCACCGGGTCCTGAACCTCGAGCCCGACCTCGGCCCGCTCGACGGCGCGTTACGCGACCTGGTCTCCGCCTGCCTGGCCAAGGATCCACGGCGGCGGCCGAGCGCGCGGCACCTGCTCGACCGGCTGCTCGACCTGCCCGCCGCGCCCGCGTTCTGCCCGCTGCCCCCGCCCGCCCCGCCGGTCTCCGGTGAGCAGACCATCGTGCCGCCGCCGCTGAAGGAGCCGGGCACCGGCCTGACCCGCAGACGCGCGCTGGGCGCGCTCGGCGCCGTGCTCGCGATGACCGCGGGCAGCGGCGGGCTGATGCTGGCCAACCGGCCGGACGGGCCGCCCGACCTGCCCGGGCTCGAAGGCGGGCTGGTCCCCGACCCGGGCGGGCCCGTGGAGCTGACCTCCTACACCGACTCCGCCGTCGGCCACGCCTACGTCGCCGACAGGAGGAGCGGCGCCTTCGAGCGCACGAGGTACTGGCTGGCGGTCGTCTCCCCGAAGCGCCGGTACGTCGCCGCGGTCCCCACGATGCCGGAGAACACCAGGCACCTGAACGTCCTCGACCGCGACACCCGGCGCGAGCAGACCGTGGACCTCGGCCGGCGCTTCATGGCGCCGCAGTGGGCGCCCGGCGGCGGCAGGCTGCTGGTCACCCTCCTGGACGAGGAGGACCTGACAAGGGCCACCGGCTTCGCGATCATCACCGTGGACGGCGACCGGCATCGGATCACGCCGGTCCCCGTGAACGAGCCCACCGTGGGCTGGCTGCGCTGGCGGCTGTACCCGGGCGCCTTCGCCTGGGACCGCCAGGGCAAGGGGGTCGTCGCCGCCTCCCTCGAGGGCAACTGGCCGGACAAGCGCCTCACCCGCTACGACCTCACCGGCAGGCCCCTCGCGTCGCTGCCCCCGACCGGGCCCAACGTCGGCACGCCGTACTCACCCGACGGCCGGCACCTGGCCGTGCAGCACGAGCTCGCCGAGAGCGACGGCGGCTCGGTGCGCATCTACGACCCGAAGGGCGGCCTGGTCAGGCAACTGGATCTGCCGGCCGCCCGGCTGGCGGGCTGGTACGACGCGACCCACGTGATCGTCTACACCTTCTCGGGCGACACCGGGCAGACCCGGGTCGTCGGCATCGACGGCACACCGGGCCGCGTCCTGATCACCAACGGCGGCAAGCCGCAGATCTGGAACCTCACCCCCTACTTCTCGCCGCGGATCGCCTAGACGCCCTCGGCGCGGCCGAGCAGGCAGGCGGTGATCCGGTCGAGGGCCTCCTTGAGCACGCCGGGCGGCGTCGCGAAGTTGAGCCGGACGAAGCCGTTGCCCGCCGCCCCGTGATCGGCGCCCGCGGTCGTGGCCACGCCGGTCCGCCGGAGCAGGTGGGCGGCCGGATCGGCGAGGCCGAACCGGCGCAGGTCGAGCCAGGCGAGGTAGCCGGCCTGCGGTTCGACGTAGCCGATGTCCAGGGCGGCGAGCGCGTCGGTGACGAGCTTGCGGTTGCCGTCCAGGAACCGCACGGCCTCGCGCAGCCACGGCCGGCCGTCGCGGAAGGCGGCGACGGTGGCCGACATGCCGAGCGGGCTCATGCCGCCGACCGCCGCCCTCGGCAGCTTGGCCCAGATCCGGGCGTCCCCCGGGTCGCTGAAAACGATCAGCCCGCAGCGCAGGCCGGGGAAGTTCCACGCCTTGGTGGCGCTGATCAGGGTGACCGCGGTGTCGTCGAGCGAGCCGTACGGGGTGAAACCGGGTTCGTAGCGCAGCGGCGCGTGGATCTCGTCGCTGATCACCTTCGCGTCGTAGCGCGCGGCGAGCGCGGCCAGCTCCCGCAGCGGGCCGCGTTCGAGGACGCGGCCGGTCGGGTTGCCGGGATGGCACAGCAGCACGCTGCCCGCGCCCGCCCGCAGGGCCCGCTCGATGCCGTCGAGGTCGAGCTCGTAGCCGTGCTCCCCGGTGCGCATCGGCACCTGGACGGCCTGGCGGCCGGCGACCCCGATGGCGTCGAAGAAGCGGCCGTAGACCGGCGTCGGCACGACCACCGGCGAACCCGCCCTGGTCAGATGCGTGACGGACATGGTCACGCCGCGCATCAGCTCCGGCAGCAGCCGGATCCGGTCCGGGCCGACGCCGAGGCCGTGCTCTTCGGTGAGCCATTCACTGGCCGCCTGGGGAACCTCGCTGAGCTCGTCGGCGACCGGGTAGCCGAACGCCTGCCGGCGCACGGCGTCCTGGACGGCGGCGAGGACGGGGCCGGGGACCGGCAGGTCCATCTCCGCGACGGTGAGATCGATGACATCCCGGTCGAACTGGGTCCAGCGCTTGTTCTGCCGGGCGCGGGATCGCTCGAGGTCCCAGTCGAGGTCGATCAAGCCATGCTCCTTGCTTCTTGTGGGGTTGCGGTCGCCGCCAGCGATCGCTGGTGGCGCAGGCCGGATCGGTGCGCGAGCCACCAGATGCCCGCGCTGAGCGCGCCGACGAGCAGTGAGTCGTACGGCGCGGCGACGATGCCGGCGCCGCCGAACGAGCCGAGCGCGGACAGGGCGGCGAGCATCACCAGGAAGCCCACCAGCCAGCCGCCCACCGCGCGCAGGCGGGAGGTCCGGACGAGGTAGATCAGGAAGCCGATCAGCAGGAGCGGCACCGCGACCCGGATCTTCTCCCAGGTCGACCAGTAGAGGATGAGCCCGGACAGCACGAAGGAGGCGAAGCCGACCGGGATGGCCCAGCGCCGCAGCCAGCCCTGCTCCGGCGGGGTCGCCGCGGCGAGGACGGTGACCGCGACCGAGACGGCGGCGTAGCTGAGCCCGTAGTAGAAGCTCAGCGAGCTGGCGATGGACTTCCAGTTGCCGAACGTGAGCACGATGACGGAGCCGATGCCGACGTTGAGCATCAGGGCCCGCCGGGGGATGCCGAAGCGGGCGTCCACCTTGGCCAGGGCGGCGGGCAGCAGGCCGTTCTGCGCGGCGCCGTAGGTGTAGCGGCCCTTGACCCCGATGCCGATGAGCAGGCTGCCGGACGGGGAGAAGACGGCGTCGGCGAGCAGCACGGTGGCGAACCAGGACAGGCCGAGCAGGGTGGCGAGGGAGGCGAGCGGCGAGTTGAGGTTGATGCCGTGCCAGCCGCTGCCGAGCAGCCCGTTGGGCAGCGAGAAGATCATGACCGCCTGGAGTCCCATGTAGAGGACGATCGTCCCGGCCAGCACGATCAGCGTGGCCCTCGGCACGGTGCGGCGCGGGTCCTTGGCCTCGCCGGACATCACCGCGGCGGCGTTGATCCCGGTGAAGGAGTAGACCAGGCCGCCGCCGACCACGGCGGTGAGCGCCGCAGAGACGCCGTAGGGCGCGACCCCGCCGCCGGTCGCGATGTTGGTCGTGTCGAAACCGCTGGCCAGCAGAAGGATCACCGTCAGGGCGGGGATGACCACTTTGATGGTGGCGACCACGTTGTTCACCCGGGCGAGCATTTTGATGCCGAACAGGTTGATCGCGCAGAAGAAGACGAGCAGCCCGGCGGCGATCAGCCGTCCCGGCCAGCTCAGCGATTCGCCGGACATCACCCACGGCAGCCACTTGGCCGCGTACTGGACGACCGCCGTCGACTCGCTCGGCCCGGCGCTGACCGCCTGCAGGAACACGGCCCAGCCGACCAGGGAGCCGACCAGGGGGCCGGAGGCCAGTTGCGGCCACCGGACGTTGCCGCCGGACATCGGATGGCGGAAGGCGAGGTCGATGAAGGCCAGGGCCACCAGCGCGGTGGCGACCGAGGCGATGGTCCAGGACAGGAAGGCCGCCGGCCCCGCCGCCTTGGCCGCGGTGTAGGGCGCGAGCAGCCAGCCGGAGCCGATGACGCTGGAGAAGGTGATCAGGGAAAGGGAGGTGGTGCCGAGTCCGCGCCGCAGGCGCAGATCTTCATCCGGTGAAACGGCCGACAGCGTCTCTGACATGCCCTGAACTATTGACGATGACCCAATTGCCTAGGTAGACCCGAAATGTCTGGGGCCAGGGTTAGGCTGTGCCTATGACTGTCCCCGGGTTCGACGGCACCGGTCACAAGATCGAGACCATGGATCTCGTCGTGTTCACCACCGTGGTGCGCACGGGCAGTCTCGGTGCCGCGGCGACCGAGCTCCGGCTGTCGATGCCGTCGGTCAGCGCCCGGATCGCCGCCATGGAACGCAAGCTCGGCACCACCTTGTTCGTGCGCAGCGCGCGGGGG
This sequence comes from Nonomuraea typhae, assembly GCF_009760925.1. Lineage (GTDB taxonomy): Bacteria > Actinomycetota > Actinomycetes > Streptosporangiales > Streptosporangiaceae > Nonomuraea > Nonomuraea typhae. Next base: position 118,746 of record NZ_VRLV01000003.1, on the reverse strand, counting down.
AGCGCGACCACCCCGGCCGGCGAACGGCTGAACGACTACGCCCAGCGCTGCCTCGACCTGCTCGACGAGGCGGCCATCGCCGTGGCCACGCACGAGACCCAGCGGCTCGTGCTCGCCGCGCCCGCGAGCCTCGGCGACATCGTCTTCCCCGCCGCGCTGCGGGCCGTCGCCGGCCGGCCGATCGCCGTGCACTGCCGGGTCGCGCACAGCGGCGAGGTCGTCGGCCGCCTCGGCGACGGCACCGTGCACGCCGGCTTCGTGATGCCCAAGGTGCCGCTGCGCGCGTTCCGCTCGGAGCCGATCAGCCAGTCCGCGCTGGTGGCGGTGTGCCGCCCCGACCACCCCCTTGCCGAGCGCCGCCGCGTGCGGATCGAGAATCTCGGCCGCACCGGCGTCGTCGTCTACCGATGGGGCCGCGACGCCCAGGAACTCGCCGCCTCGCTCGAGCAGCCGGACCGCGGGCTGGACGCCCCGATCCACACGACCGGCCTGCCCTCGACCGCGATCCGGCTGGCGGTCGACGCGGGCTTCGTCGCCGTGATCCCCCGCTTCGTCGCCGCACGCTCGATCCGGGACGGCGAGACCGTGCTCCTGCCGCTGCGCTTCGGCGGCTGGCGGGTCGACGTGCAGTTCGTCTACGCCTCGGCCACCGCCGACCGGCTCGGCGTGCGCACCCTGCTGGACAACCTGCCCGCCATCCGCGCCGCCTTCGACGACGACTGATCCGCCGGAGTCTGGAGCCCGGCGAACGGCCTGGAAAACGGCGTTTCCGCAGCCTGAAAGACTGGTGAAAGGGTCTCGCCATGAAGCCGCAAGGAAGCCGCCCGCCCCTCTAGCCCGGTGTTTAGGTGAGGGGCACGACGGCATTCACAGTCGAGCGGCGGAGACCGACGTGGTTGATCTGAGAAAGCAACGCGCCCCCGAACAGACCGGCAGAAGAGAGGGCCCGGCGAGCCTGCCCATCTGGGCCGCCGCGGTTCTGGTGTTCGCCTCGGCGGGTGCCGTCCTCGTGCTCGAGATCATGGCGGTACGACTGGTGGCGCCGTACATCGGCATCAGCCTCCAGGTGAACTCCGCCATCATCGGCACCGCCCTGACCGCGATCGCCATCGGCGCCTGGGCGGGCGGCCGGATCGCCGACCGGGTGAACCCGCGCCGCCTCATCGGCGTGCTGCTGCTCGTCAGCGGTGTCTTCACGCTGCTCGAGCTGCCGCTGGTGAGGTGGATCGGCCAGATCATCAACGGCACCAGCGCGGTCCCGGTCCTCATCCTGGCGGCCCTGTCCGTCGTCGTGCCGGCGACCCTGCTGTCCACGATCAGCCCGCTCGTCGTCAAGCTGCAGCTGCACGACCTGCGGCGGACGGGCAGGGAGGTGGGACGGCTGTCCGCGCTGGGCACGGTCGGCGGGATCATCGCGACGTTCGTGACGGGCTTCGTGCTCGTCGCCTCCCTGCCGAGCACCACGGTCATGGTCGGGCTGGGAATCGTGCTGATCCTGCTCGGCGTCATCGCCGACTTCGTGCTGCGCAGGAAGACCGGCATCGCGGCCGCGATGACCGTGCTGGCCGTCGGGGCGGCGTTCCTCACGGTCGCCGGGCCGGGGCCGTGCGACAAGGAGACGACGTACAACTGCGCCCGCATCACCGCCTTCCCCGAGGACCCGTCGGTCCGGGTGCTCAAGGTGAGCAACTCCGAGATCGGCTACACCGACATGGACGAGCCGACCCGCCTGCACATGGGGTACGTCCAGGCCATCGCCGCCGCCACCGACCTGCTGAACCCGGGCGGGCGCCTGGACGGCCTGCACATCGGCGGCGGCGCGATGACGCTGGCCACCTACCTCGAACAGACCAGGCCAGAAGGGACGCAGACGGTCTACGAGATCGACCCCGGCCTCGTCGAGCTGGCCCGTGAGAAGCTCGCCTTCCGGGAGAGCGACCGGCTGCGCGTCCACGTCAAGGACGGGCGGCTGGGCCTGCAGGAGCAGCGCTCGGGCGGCTACGACGTCGTGATCGAGGACGCGTTCGGCGCCTTCGCGCCGCCCTGGCACCTGACCACGACCGAGATCGTGCAGGAGGCCCGGCGCACGCTCCGGCCCGGCGGGATCTACGCGGTCAACCTCATCGACTTCCCGCCCGCCCGCTTCGCCCGCGCCGAGGTGGCGACGCTGCGCGCGGTCTTCCCCCACGTCGTGCTCGTCTCCTACGACGCGATCGTCAACGGGTCCGAGGGCGGCAACATGGTGCTGCTCGCCTCCGACCGCCCGATCCCGGTGGACCGGCTGCAGCAGAACGTCTCCCGGCTCGACCAGACCAAGCTGCTGAAGGTCGCCGACGAGAAGCGCACCGCGCGCTTCGCGGGTGACGAGCGACCGCTGACCGACGATCACGCGCCCGTGGACCAGCTCATCACCGTTCCCTTCCGCTACTGGTGAGCTGACCCCGGCGGCCTTCGGCACGATCGTGGAGGACGGCACAGAGATGGCCATGCATGACAGCACTCACACACGCCCGCGCGTCCTTGGACCCGCCAGCCCCCGGCAGGAGGCATTGTGCCTGCTGCGGGAGCTGGACCCGGCCCGGCCCGGCCTCGTCCTGGGCCTCGCCTTCCGCCTGGACGGCGGCACCGGCCCCGACGCGCTGCACCGCGCCCTGCTGCGCCTGGTCGCCAGGAACGACGCCCTGCGTACCCGGTTCCGGCGGCAGGGCGACGGCTGGCAGCGCGTCGCCGACGGCGACGCCGGCACGGCCGAGCGCTGCTGCCGCCGGGAGGCGCTGCCCGCGGGGCTGAGCGACGACGACTTCGACGAGCGGATGGGCCGATGGTGCCGCGAGACGCTCGACCCGGAACGCGGCCCCCTGTTCCGCGCCACGCTGGTCACCTGCTTCGACCGGCCCGCGCATCTCGTCGTCCGGGTCCATCACACCGTCGCCGACCTGTGGTCGGTGGGACTGCTGCTCAACGAACTGGCCGCGCTCTACGCCGAGGAAGTCACCGGTACGGCTTCCGCCGGCGAACCCGCGCCGCAGCCGGGCGCCCAGGCCGCTGCGCCGCAGGCCGCCGACGCGGCGTGGCGGTTCTGGTCCGAGGTCTACGCCCTGCCCTGCGACCCCCTCAACCTCCCCGCCACCCCGCCGTACCCCGGCCGTGACGACGCCGGCGACCGGCCGCTCGAGCGCCCGAACCACCAGGTCCCGCTGGACCTGGGCGCGGAACGCTCGGCGGCGGTGGCCCGGCTGGCCCGCGAGTGCGGCGTGAGCCGCTACACGGTGTTGTTCGCGGCCATGGCGCTGGCGATGGCCGCGCTGACCGGCGCCAGGCGCACGCCGCTGGCCGTGTCGCACCACGGCCGCACGGCCGAGAGCGCCACCGAGGTCGGCTACCTGCTGACCACCGTCACCGTGCCCGTGGACGCCCGCGCCGGGACCGTCCGCGACCTGCTCGCCGGCGTCCGGAGGCTGCTGAAGGCTGTCCAGCGGCACTCCGGCGCCGGTTACCCCGAGCTGGCGGCGCGCGCCCAGAGCGAGGGCGGGCCGGAGATCCCGGCCCCGGACGTCACGCTGGCGATGTTCCAGGACTTCCCGGCCACGCCCGGCCTGGGCGCCGCCCTGCTCGGCGACCGGCCCCTCCGCATCGGCCCGATGGAGCTGACCGTCGTGCGGACGCTGCCCAGCATCGGCCCCTGGGGCCTGGCGACGCTGCTGGCCGACGACGGCGAGCGGCTGTTCGGCCGGGTCGAGCTGGACTCCGGCCGCTACCGCCCCTGGTTCGCCGACCGGCTCGCCGCCACGCTGCCCGCCGCCGTGGACGCGCTGACGGCCGCGCCCGACGCCCCGGTGAGAGAGCTCGAAGTCGTCCCCGCCGCCGACCACGCCCGCTTCGAACGCTGGTCCGCCGCACCCGCCCTGCCTGCGGGCGACGGGCCGGACACCCTGCACGACCTGGTGCTCGCGGCGGCCGAGCGGCATCCCGGCCGCCCGGCGCTGATCGCCGCCGACGGCTCCCTCACCTACGGCGAGTTGTCCGCGCGTTCGGTGGCCGTGGCCGCCGGCCTGACCGGCGCCGGAGTCCCGCCGGAGGCGGCCGTCGGCGTGCTGCTGCCGCGCCGGAGCGACCTCGTCCCCGCCCTGCTCGGCATCCTGCGGTCCGGGCGCGCCTACGTCGGGCTGGACCCGGCGGCCCCCGTCGCCCGCCTGGCCGAGGTGATCCGCCGGGCGCGGTGCGGCGCGGTGCTGACCGACGGCGAACTGGCCGGGACGCTGCACGAGGTGCTGGCCCTGACACCCGGCGACGACCGGGTGCGGCCGGTGCGCGTGGATCGGCTCCCACCCGCCGAGGCCGTCCGCGAGCCGCGGGTGGCGCCCGAGGCGCCCGCCTACCTGATGTTCACCTCGGGCTCGACCGGCCGCCCCAAGGGCGTGGTGATCCCGCACCGGGCCGCGGTGAACCTGATCAGGTACGGCGGAGCCGCGCACACCCCCGAGGAACTGGCCGAATCGCTGGCCGTCAGCGGCGTGCACTTCGACCTGTCGGTGTGGGAGCTGTTCCTGCCTCTGGCCCACGGGCACCGGGTCCGGCTGCTGGACAACGCGCTGGACCTGCTCGACCCGGACAAGCTCCGCGAAGCGGCGGCGGGAACGTTCCTGAGCAGCGTCCCGTCCGCCGTCTCGACGCTGGTGGAGCACGACGCCCTGCCCTCCGGGCTGCGCCTGGTGACCATGGGCGGCGACGTCATCCCCGCCGGGCTGGTCCACCGCATCGTGGCCGGACGGCCGCGCGCGAAGGTCATGGCGATGTACGGCCCCACCGAGACCACCACGTACATGACCGCCGGCGAGGCGGGCGCGGACGTCGCCGAGCCGGTGCCGATCGGCCGCCCCTTCGCCGGGACCCGGCTCCGGGTGGTGGACCAGGATCTGCGGCTGGTGCCCGCCGGCGCGGTCGGCGAGCTGCTCATCGGCGGTCCCTGCGTCTCGCTCGGCTACGCCGGGCAGCCCGGGCTCACCGCCGAGCGCTATCTCCCCGACCCGGACGTGCCGGGCGCGTGCCTCTACCGCTCGGGGGATCTCGTGCGGTGGCGTCCGGACGGCTCGCTGGAGTTCGCCGGCAGGACCGACCACCAGATCAAGATCCGCGGGTTCCGCATCGAGCTCGGCGACGTCGAAGCCGGGCTGCGCCGCGTCGCCGACCTGCGAGAGGTGGCGGTGGGCACGGTCGGCAGCGGGCAGGACCGGCGGCTGGCCGCCTACCTGGTGCCCCGCGCCCCGATCGGCGACGTGCCCGGATGGCTGCGCGAGCTGCGTGAACGGCTCTCGGCGGAACTGCCCGGCTACATGCTGCCGGCCGAGTTCGCGGCGCTGCCCGAGCTGCCCAAGAACCGCAACGGCAAGCCCGACCGCGACCGGCTGGCGCGCACGCCGACCCTCGCGCTCGGCCGCCGTGCCGCGCTCGCGCCCAGGACCGACACCGAGCGGCGCATCGCCCGGCTGTGGGCCGACCTGCTCGGCGAGGACGCGGTGGGCGTGACCGACGACCTCTTCGAGCTCGGGGCGCACTCCCTGGTCCTGGCCCGCGCCGGCCACCTGCTCCGCGCGGAGTTCGAGGTGGAGGTGCCCCTGGCCGAGCTGTGGCGGCGCCGTACCGTGGCCGATCTCGCGCGGCTGGTCGCGGAAGGGACGCCGCGCACACCGCGCTCCGATGCCGGCGACGTCCCCCGCCTGGACCGATCCCGCTTCCGCGCCTCACACGCCGAGGAGCTCCGATGACCGATGCGCTTGTCTTCCCCGCCTCCCCCGGCCAGCAGCGGCTGTGGTTCCTGACGCAGATCAACCCCGAGGCCGGGCCCGCCTACGGCCTGGCCGCCCGCCTCGACCTGCACGGCCCCGTGGACGAGGTCGCCCTGCAACGGGCGCTCAACACGGTGGCCGACCGGCACGAGGCGCTGCGCACCGGCCTGCGCCGCCACGACGACCGGGTCGTCCAGCTCGTGCTGCCCGGAGTGGCGGTGCCCCTGGACGTCGTCGATCTCACCGCGACCGGCCAGGAGCGCGGCGCGCGGCTGGAGCGGCTGCTGTCGTTCGCGGCGCGGCGGCCCTGGGACCTCGCGACGCCGCCGCTGCTGCGGGCCGCGCTGGTCCGGCTGGAGCCCGAGCGGAACGTGCTGCTGCTGTGCGTGCACCACGCGGTGTGCGACGGCATCTCCCTTCAGGTGCTCCTGGAGGAACTGCTCGCCGCCTACCGGCACGTCGAACTGCCCGGCGAGCCCGCGCAGTTCGCCGACTACGTGATCTGGAACTCCGGCGGCCTCGAACCCGGCCAGGACTGGAAACGCCGCCGCCAGGCCGGCATCGACCACTGGAAGGACGTCCTGCGCGGCGCCCCCGACGCGCTGGAACTGCCGGCCGACCACCGCCGTCCCCCCGCCCAGTCCTTCGCCGGGGCGCGGGAACCGGTCCGGCTGCCCGCCCACGTCGCCGGGCAGGTGCGGGAATGGGCCGTGAAGGAAGGCGTGAGCGTCGCGACGGCGCTGCTGACCGCGTTCCTCACCGTGCTGCACCGCAACAGCGGCGCCGACGACCTGGTCGTCGGGCTCCCGGTCGCCAACCGGGACCATCCGGACCTGGCGGGCGTCGTGGGGTTCCTGGCCAACGTCTGCCCGCTGCGCGCCAGGATCCCGTCCGGGCTGACGCTGCGCGGGCTCGCCCACCAGGTGGACCGCTCGGTCGTCGACCTGCTGGAGCACGCCGGAGTCCCCTTCGGCGAACTCGTCGGCGCCCTGAACCCGCCCCGGCTGCTCGACCGCAACCCCGTCTTCCAGACGCTGTTCGGCTTCCAGCCCGGCTTCCCGCGCGAGCGCACGCTGCCCGGGCTGCGCGTGAGCGTGACCGACGTGGACACCGGCACGGCGCGAGCCGACCTGTCGCTGTTCCTCTTCGAGGAGGCGGGCGGGGAGATCGCCGGTTTCCTGGAGTACGCCACGGCCCTGTTCACCCCGGGCACCGCCCGGCGCCTCACCGCGCAGTTCCGCACGGTGGTGGACCGCCTGCTTCACGGGCCGGACGCGCCCGCCGCGTGCGTGCGCCTGACGGACAAGCGTCTCGCAGACGTACGGCGCGGCCGTGGCAGGCCGGAGGCGACCTGGCCGATGCCGTGGGCCGAGGTGAAACGTCACGCGCGCGCCACCCCGCGGGCCCCCGCGCTGGCCGACGACGAGACCACGCTGACCTACCGGGACCTGGTGGAGCGCACCGAGGCCGCGGCCGCCGCGCTGAAGCGGGCCGGCGCGCGTCCGGGCACCCACGTCGCGGTGCACCTGCGCCGGGGCGCCGGCCTGGGCGTGGCCGTCCTGGCCTGCCTTGCCACGGGCGCGGTGTACGTGCCGGTCGACCCCTCGGCCCCGGAGGCCCGGCGCAGGTCGATCTTCGAGGCCGCGGCGCCCGCGCTGACCGTCTGCGACGCCCCCGGCGACCTGACCGGCCTCCCCGCCGGCACCCTCCTGACCCCCGCAGACCTGCGTGCCGCGCCTTCCGGGGACCTCGGCCCGGATTCGCCCTCCGCGGAGTCCGGCGCCGTCGGCCCGGACGCGCCCGCGTACCTGATGTTCACCTCCGGCTCCACCGGGCGCCCCAAGGGCGTGCTGGTGAGCCACCGCAACCTCGCCTCCCTGCTCACCGTGCTCGGCGAGGAGCTGGGGCTGCGCCCACGGGACCGGCTGCTGGCGCTGACCACGACGTCCTTCGACATCTCGCTGCTCGAACTGCTCGCCCCTCTCACCGCCGGTGCCGCCGTCCAGATCGCGCCCGAGCGGGCCCAGCGCGACGGCACCGAGCTGGCCGGGCGGCTGTCCGATCCGGCGATCACCCTCGCCCAGGCCACGCCGGCGAACTGGCGCATGGCCCTGGACACGGGGTGGCGGCCCGGCCCGGGGCTGCGCGTGCTGTGCGGCGGCGAGGCCATGCCGCCCGACCTGGCCGACGGCCTCAGCGGCGCCTGCGCCACCTGGAACCTCTACGGGCCGACCGAGACCACGATCTGGTCCTGCGCCGCCGAGACCTCGGCCGGGCGCCCGGTCACCATCGGCGGGCCCATCCCGCACACCGAGGTCTTCGTCGTGGACGAGGAGCTGAACCCGGTGCCGCCGGGCGTCTGCGGTGAGCTGCTCATCGGCGGGCCCGGCGTGGCGATCGGCTACCTCGGCGACCCCGCCCTCACCGCCGCCCGCTTCCTGCCCGCCCCGTACGGCGGCGCCCGCGTCTACCGCACCGGCGACCTGGTGCGCGTGCGCGACGACGGCGACCTGGAGTACGTCGGCCGTGCCGACGACCAGGTCAAGCTCCGCGGCCACCGGATCGAGCCGGGCGAGGTGGAGGCGGTGCTCCGTACCGCGCCCGGAGTCAGGGACGCCGCGGTGGCGCTGAGCGGCCGGGGCGCGAGCACGCGGCTGGTCGCCTGCCTGGTGCCGGCGGCGGGCGCGGACGCCGATCCCGGCTGGCCCGCCGAGGTACGCCGCCACGCGGGCACGGCCCTGCCGGCCGCCATGCTCCCCGCCGAACTGCGCGTGGCCGCGGCCGTGCCGCTGTCGCCGAACGGCAAGGTGGACCGGAGGGCGGTGCCGGGCACCGGCCGGCGGCTGGAGATCAAGGCCGACCGGGTGCCGCCGCGCACCGACGCGGAACGGCGGGTCGCGGCGCTGTTCGCGGAACTGCTCGACGTCCCCGAGGCAGGCGCGACCGACGACTTCTTCGCGCTCGGCGGCCACTCCGTGCTGGTCGGCCGGCTGATCCAGCGGGTCGAGGCGGAGCTGGGGGTGCGGATCCCGGTGCTCGACATCTTCATGGACCCGACGGTCGCGCGGGTGGCCGAGACGGTCACGCGCGCACGCGGCGAGATCCCGGACGCCGCGGAGCCGGAGGAGCCGCCGGACGCGCCCGCGTGGGGGCCGGGGGACGAGGACTGGGAGTTCGAGCCTGTACGCGCCGATGCGGCGAGCAGGGGCTGACGAGGAACAGGAGGCAGATCCGTGACCGCTCGGGAACACCGCTCGCGAGATGCGCTCGCCGAGGTGATGGCGGCGCGTGGAGCCGAACTCGCCGACCCCCTGTCGGCCGGGCAACGCCGCTGGTGGCTGCTGAGCCAGCTGGGAGGGGACGATCCGGCCGCCGTGGTGGCGAGCTACCGGATCGACGGGCCGCTGGAACCGGCTGCGGCGCAGCTGCGGCTGTCCCGGTTGCTGCTCGCCCAGGAAGCCCCACGCAGCGTCTTCGCCGAGGCGGGCGGGCGGCCGGCGCGGCTGGTGCTGCCGCTGGCGGAGCCGTCCGTGCGCGTGGTCGACCTGACGGGCGCCGGCGACCCGGCGGGCGAGGCCCGCGTGCTGACGCGGGTACTGGCCGCCGAGCCGTTCGACGTCGGAACCGGGCCGCTGTTCCGGGTGCTGCTCATGCGGCTCGGCTGCGACCGGTGGGAACTGTGCGCCGCCGGTCACCGGCTCGTGGCGGACGCGACCTCGCTCGACCTGGTGGCCGCGGCCATGGCCGGCGACGAGACCGGCGGCCCCGCCGTACCCGCGCTGTCGGAGGTGTTGCGGAGGGAGCGGGAGGAGGCGCGCCGGCCGGGAGCCGCGGCGCCGATCCTGGCCCGGGGCAGGCAGCTTGCGCCGCCCGCCGCGACCGAGATTCCGCCGGCCGGCGCCCGGCCCGCGGTGAAGCGGCACGACCGGGGGAGCGAGGTGGTCCGGCTGGACCGCGCGCTCGCCGCCGGCGCCGCCCGGGTGCGTGACTGGCGGGAGCACCTGGTCGCGGCGTGGCTGATCGTGCTCGCCCGCCACGAACCCGCCCACGAGGACGCCCAGTGCGCGGTGCGGCTGCCCCGCCCCGCCGCGCTGGGCGGGGTGCTCGGGCCGCTCGACGAGCTGCGGCTGGTCCGGGCGCGCGCCGGTGACGACGACACCGTGGGCGACGTGCTGGCGGGGGTGCGCGCGGAGCTGGCCGGGCCGGCGGCGCCGTACGCGCGGCTGGTCGAGCTCTGCCCACCGGCCCGTGACCTGAGCCGCACGCCGTACGCGCAGACCGTGATCCGGGCCGTGGACGCGCGCGAGCCCGTGGCGAGGAGCGGTGTGACGGCGGCGCACGCGATCCCCTCGGGGGCGGGCACCGCCGAGCAGGACGTGGAGATCACCGTCTGGCTGGGCCGCGACGAGCTGGTGATGCAGGTCGACTACGACGCCGCGCTGTACGACGGCCCGACCGCCCGCGGGCTGGCCGACCGGCTCGCCACGACGCTGCGGGCGATCCTGCCCGGCGGCGCGGGCGACCGGGCCGACGCCTCCGCCCGCGACCTGGAGCTGACCGGCGCCGCGGGCCTGCCCGAGCCGCCGGCCGCGGAGCGCGCGCGGAAGGTGGACGGCTCCGGCGGGTCGCTGCTCGACCTGGTCGCCGAGCAGGTGCGGCGGCGGCCGGGGCAGCCCGCGATCCGGTTCGGCGCCGCCGAGGTGAGCTACGCGGAGCTCTGGCGGCGGGCCACGCGGATCGGCGCCGTCCTGCGCGCCCGCGGCGTGCGGCCGGGCGCGCTGGTGGCGGTGTGGCTGCGCCGCAGTCCCGACGTGGTCGCCGCGCAGCTCGGCGTGCTCTGCGCCGGGGCCGCGTTCGTGCCGATCGACGCCGGGCACCCGGCCGACCGCGTCCGCTACCTGCTGGCCGACTCCGGGGCCGCGCTCGTGGTGACCGAGACGGCGGTGGACGTCCACGGCGACCTGGGCGTGCCGTCGGTGCGCCTGGGTGACCTGCCGGTCCCCACCGAGCAGGAGCAGGAGCCGGTGCCGGTGGACGGCGACGCGCCCGCCTACCTGATCTACACCTCGGGCAGCACGGGACGCCCCAAGGGAGTCCTGCTGCGGCACTCCGGGGCGGTCAACAACGCGACATGGCGGCAGCGGACCTGGCCGCTCGGCCCGGACGACCGGGTGCTGCACAACCACGCGATCGGCTTCGACCCCTCGATCTGGGCGGTGTTCTGGCCGCTCAGCGCGGGCGCCACGATCGTGCTCGCCTCCGAGGAGCAGATGGAGGACCCCGACGCGCTCGTCACGCTGCTGCGCGAGCACGGCGTGAGCGTCGTCGGCGGCGTGCCGACGCTGCTCAGGCTCCTGCTCGAGCACCCGGACGCCGGCACGTGCACGAAGGTCCGGGTGCTGCTCAGCGGCGCGGAACCGCTGGAGCGCGCCGTGGTCGAGCGCGCGGCCGGCGTCTGGTCGGCCGAAGTGGCCAACCTGTACGGCCCGACCGAGACCACCATCGACGCCACCTTCCACCGCGTCCGCTCCGGCGAAGGACCGGTGCCCATCGGCGCCGCCATCGACAACGCCCGGGCGTACGTCGTGGACCGGGACCTTCGCCGGGTGCCGCCCCTGGTTCCCGGCGAGCTGCTGATCGGCGGCGACGGGGTCGCGCTCGGCTACCACCGGCGGCCCGGCCTCACCGCCGCCCGCTTCCTGCCCGACCCGTACGGCGAGCGGCCCGGCGGCCGGCTCTACCGCACCGGCGACCTGGTCAGGATGCTGCCCGGCGGCGACCTGGAGTTCCTCGGCCGGATCGACGACCAGGTGAAGATCCGCGGGCATCGGGTCGAGCCGCGGGAGATCGAGTCGATCCTGGCCGGCGAGCTGGGCCTGCGCGCCGCCGTACTCGCCCTGGAGGCCGGGACCGAACACGCGCGCCTCGCCGCGGCCGTGGTCGCCGACGGGGACCGGCACACCGCGGACTCGGTCCGCGCCCTGCTGGCCGCCCGGCTGCCCGACTACCTCGTGCCCGACCGGATCGAGCTGGTCGAGGCCCTGCCCAGGACCCGCAACGGCAAGCTCGACCGGCGCGCGCTGGAGGATCGCCTGGCGGCCAGCCCGGCCGACGACGGGCCGGAGGCGCCCGCCGAGCCGCGCACCGACCTGGAGCGCTCGGTGGCCCTGGCGTTCTGCGAGGTGCTGCGGGTGCGGCGGCTGGACGTGCACGCCGACTTCTTCGCCGCGGGCGGGACCTCGATGCTGCTGGCCCGGCTGGCGACCGTGCTGCGCGCGCGGCACGCGGTGGACATCCCGCTGCACGAGTTCTTCCGGGTGCCGACGATCGCCGGGGTCGCCGAGACCATCGACGTCTACAGCCGCTCGGGCCTCGAAGGCGTGCTGGGCCGGCACCACGCCTCGATGCTGGAGGCCGACGGGACGCTCGACGACGGCATCAGGCCCGACGGCCTGCCCCCGGCCGACTGGAGCGACCCGCGCCGCGTGCTGCTCACCGGCGCCACCGGCTACCTCGGCCTCCACCTGCTGGAGGAACTGCTGCGCCGTACCGACGCCACCGTCGTGGCGCTGTGCCGCGGGGAGAACCCCCGCCACGCCATGAACCGGATCAGGGAGGGGCTCGCGACGTACGCGATCGACCTCGGCGAGGAGCTGCTGGACCGGGTCGAGTGCCTGATCGGCGACCTGGGCCGGCCCCGGCTCGGCCTGGACGAGCCGACGTGGGAACGGCTCGCGCGCGAGGTGGACGTGATCTACCACAACGGCGCGCTGGTCAACTTCGTCTACCCGTACTCGGCGCTCAAGGCGCCCAACGTGGGCGGCACCCAGCAGGTCCTGGCGCTGGCGTGCACCACCCGGCTCAAGGCGGTGCACCACGTGTCCACCATCGACACCCTGCTCGCCACCCACACGCCCCGGCCGTTCCCGGAGGACGACACGCCCCTGCGGTCGGCGGTCAACGTGCCGGCCGGATACACCGGGAGCAAATGGGTGGCCGAGAAGGTGATGGACGTCGCCCGCCGCCGGGGGATCCCGGTCACGGTCTTCCGGCCCGGCCTGATCCTCGGGCACACCAGGACGGGGGCGACCCAGCCGACCGACTACCTGCTGATCGCGTTCCGCGGGTTCCTGGAGCTGGGCGTGCTGCCCGACTATCCGCGCATCTTCGACGTCGTGCCGGTGGACTACGTCGCCGCCGCGATCGTGCACGTGTCGCGGCAGCGTGCGGCGCTGGGCGGGTACTACAACCTGTTCAACCCGGCTCCCGTCCCGCTGCGCCGCTTCTGCGACTGGCTCGCCGAGTACGGCTACCGCTTCGACGTCGTGCCGTTCGAGGAGGGGCGGCGGCGCGCCCTGCAGGTGGGGCCCGGTCACCCTCTCTACCCGATCGTCCCGCTGATCAGGGACGCAGATCCCGAGCCGCACCGCGCGCTGGACCCGCGCTACATGCACGAGGTCGAACCGGCCAGGGAGACGGCCGCGACGCTGAGGTTCCTCACCGGCAGCGGCGTCTCCTGCCCGCCGGCGAGCGCGGAAGAGGCCCATCGGGTGGCGGACTACCTGGTCGGCGTCGGATTCCTGCCCCCGCCCGATGCCGTGGGCGCCTCAGGGGGGCGGAGAGCGACAGAACCACGAGAGAAAGGAAGGTGAGCGCCATGGCGACGTTCCTCGGCGACGACGACACCGTCGCCTGCGTGGTCGTGAAGAACACGACAGGGCGGTACTCGATCTGGTCGCCGGACCGGTCCGTGCCCGAGGGCTGGGTGAAGACCGGCTTCGCGGGGACCCGCGCCGAATGCCTGCGCCACATCGAACAGGTCTGGCCCGATCCGACCGCCGTCCCCGTCAGCGCGGACGCGACATCATAGATGGAGGAAGCATTCCATGACGACCACCCTGAACACCCTGGAGCGGACGAACGCCTCCGCCCCGGCACCGCTCGACATGGAGCGGCTGTCCTGGATCCTCTTCGGCCACGCGGCCTTCCAGTACCTCAACGCCGCCAGCGAACTGGGCCTGTTCGAGCTGCTGGAGCGGCGCGGCCCGCTGGGCGGCGAGGAGGTCCGCCGCCACCTGCGGCTGGAGGGCAGGGCCGCGGACATCCTGCTGCTGGGCTGCACCGCGCTCGGCCTCACCGTCAAGAAGCGTGATCGCTACGACCGCGCGGACGTCATCGCCGACCTGATGGAGACCGACGACTGGGAGCGGTTCAAGCACACCGTGGCCTTCGAGCAGTACGTCGTCTACGAAGGACAGGCGGACTTCACCGAATCGCTGCGCGCCAACTCCAACGTCGGCCTGCGGCGGGTGCGCGGCACCGGCCGCGACCTGTATCACCGCCTGTCCGAGAACCCCCACATGGAGCAGGTGTTCTACCGCTACATGCGGGCGTGGTCCGAGCTGGCCAACCGGCACCTGGCCGAGGCGCTCGACCTCTCCGGCGCCGAACGGCTGCTCGACTGCGGCGGCGGCGACGGCGTCAACGCCATCACCCTGGCCAAGGCCAACCCGCACCTGAAGGTCAGCGTGCTGGAGATCGAGGCCGTCGAGACCCTGCTCAACAAGCGCATCGCGGAGGAGGGCGTCACCGAGCAGGTCTCCGTGATCCCCGGCGACATGTTCACGGACACGTTCCCGTCCGGGTTCGACGTGGTCATGTTCGCCCACCAGTTCGTCATCTGGACGCTCGAGGAGAACACCGCGCTGCTGCGCAAGGCGTACGGCGCGCTGCCCGAGGGCGGCAAGGTGGTCATCTTCAACTCGATGTCGAACGACGCGGGCGACGGGCCCGTCGTCGCGGCGCTGGACAGCGTCTACTTCGCCTCGCTGCCCGCCGAGGGCGGGATGATCTACTCCTGGGCCCAGCACGAGGACTGCCTGCGCGCGGCCGGGTTCACCGACGTCGAACGCATTCCCTGCCCGGGCTGGACCCCGCACGGAATCCTCGTCGCCACGAAGAAGTCCCGGTCCTGACCGTCCATGCCGCCCCCGCCGGGGGGCGGCATGGCCACCCGTCATCCGTTGAAGGGAGGAGCCCATGACCGACACCGATGAGCGGCCGGCCCACGAAGCGGCGAGAATGCGCGAACTGATCTACGGCGGGCTGGTGTCGCGCTGCGTGTGCCTGGCCGCCCAGCTCGGGCTGGCCGAGCTTCTGGCCGGCGGCCCCAGGCCCGTGGAGGAGCTGGCCGCGGAGACCGGCGTGGACCCCGCGGCGCTGCTCAGGCTGCTGCGCGGGCTGGCCAGCCAGGAGATCTTCGCCGAGCGCCCGGGCGGCACGTTCGCGCTGACGCCGCTGGGCAGGACGCTGTGCCGGGACGCGCCGTCGTCCGCGCAGGCCACGGCGCTCCTGGTGAGCGGGCCGGTCGGCGCCGCGTGGACCGAGCTGCCGCAGACGGTCAGGACGGGCGAGTCGCCCTTCGAGCGGCGCTTCGGCCGCGGCTTCTTCGACTGCCTGGAGCTGGACCCGGACATGCGAGCCGTCTTCGACCGCTCGCAGGCGCACGGGCTGGAGCTGGAACTGGACGAGGTCCTGAGTGCCGTGGACCTGTCGCCGTACTCCACGATCGTGGACGTGGGCGGCGGGGACGGCCTGATGCTGGGCCGCTTCCTGCGGGCCAGCCCCCAGGCCAAGGGCATCCTGTTCGACCTGCCCGCCACCGTGGCCACGGCCAGGGAGCGGCTGGAGCGCGAGGGCCTGCTGGAGCGCTGCTCCCTGGTCGAAGGGGACTTCTTCGACCGGATCCCGGGCGGCGGCGACCTCTATCTGCTCTCCCACGTGCTGCACGACTGGGGCGACAGGGAGGCCGTGGCCGTGCTGCGGACCTGCCGCGCCGCCATGGCGCCGGGATCGGTGCTGATGGTGATCGACCTGGCCGCGCCCGGCCGCGCCGGGAACGCGCCCGCCGACCGGGCCGTCGCGGTCATGGACCTCTACATGATGTCGCTGTTCGGCGGGACCGGAGGCAAGGAGCGGACGTCCGGCGAGACGCTCGCGCTGCTCGGCGCCGCCGGCCTGCACGCCGTACGCACCCGTCGGCTGCCGAGCGGGATGGGCGTGATCGAGGCGGTCACCGCCGACGAGGGCGCCTGCGCGCCGCCGCAGCCGCAACCGGCAGGAAGAGGACACGGATCATGAACGAAGACCACACGAGGTACGGCGGGCCGCCCCGCTACCCCTTCCCCGGCGGCACGGCGCTCAGCCCGCCCGGCGAGTACGCCCGCCTGCGGCGCGAGGAGCCGGTGAGCCGGGTGACGCTGCCGTACGGCGGCGCCGCATGGCTGGTCGTCCGGCACTCCGACGTCCGGTTCGTGCTGTCCGACCCGGTCTTCAGCCGGGCCGCGTCGATCCGCCCCGGCACGCCGCGCTTCTTCGAGCACCCGGTGGCGGAGGGGATGGGCTACCTGGACCCGCCCGAGCACACCAGGCTGCGCCAGTTGCTGAACGGCGTCTTCACCTACCGGCGGGTCGCGGCGTTCCGCGAGAACGTGGTCCGGATCGTCGGCGACCTGCTCGACGGGCTCGACCGCGCGGAACCGGCCACCGATCTGCAGGCCGGCCTGGCCGTACCGCTGGCCGGGCGGGGCGTGTGCGAGTTCGTCGGCGTGCCGTACGCCGAGCAGGACAGGTTCGCCCCGTTCTTCGCGGTCGTCACCTCGACCGACCCGCCGAGCCCGGAGGAGACGGCCGGGGCCATCGTCTCGGTTCAGGAGTACTTCGCCGAGCTGATGGCCAGGGAGCGGCGCGAGCCCACGGACACCTTCTTCGGCGCGCTCGTGCGGCGCAACGACGAGGAGCGCCGGGTGTCCGACCAGGAGGTGGCGACCCTGGCGTTCGGGGTCGTGGTCGCCGCGTACGAGACGACGTCGGCCCAGTTCGGCAACACGCTGGCGCTGCTGCTGAGCGACCGGCGCCGCCTGATCGAGCTGCGCTACAACCCCGAGATCGTCTCCTCCGCCGTGGAGGAGACGATGCGGTACACGCAGCTGCTGTCGTACGGCGGCAACCCGTTCGTCGCGACCGCCGACGTCAAGATCGCCGGCACCGTCATCGAGGCCGGTGACGTCGTCGTCCCCTCGATCAACGCGGCGAACCGCGACGAACGGGTGTTCGCCGACCCGGACGCGCTCGACCTGCGCCGCCAGCCCAACCCGCACCTGGGCTTCGCCCACGGGCCGCACTACTGCGTGGGCGCCCCGCTGGCCCGCGCCGAGATGGAGCTGGGCCTGCGCGGGCTGCTGGACCGCCTGCCCGCGCTGCGGCTGGCCGTGGCGCCCGAGGACCTGGCCTGGCGGCCGGGCCGGGTGATGCGGTGCCCGGCCGCGATCCCGGCGACGTGGTGAACGGTCAGACAGGTGAGCGGTCAGCCGCGGTGAACGGTCAGACAGGTGAGCGGTCAGCCGCGGTGAACGGTCAGACAGGTGAGCGGTCAGCCGCGGTGAACGGTCAGCCGCCGCCCGCGACCTCGGCCGGCGTCCTCTCCGACGACTGGATCGCGGCCAGGTCGCGCGGCCAGCAGGGGCGGCGGCCGTCCACGTCGGCGAAGCCGTACTCCTCGGCCAGTTCCCAGCTCGCCATCAGCTTGCCGCTCTTGTCCAGCACCGCGGGGTCGGCCGCGAGGGCGGCGACCCCGCGGCCGAGATAGCGGGGCGTCTCGGAGGCGGCGAAGTAGCGGTCTTGGGCGATGCCCGAGCGCCAGTCCTGCTCGCTCACGCCGAAGTGGTCGAGCATCGCCTCCGAGCGCAGGAAGCCAGGGGTGACCGCCACCGCCGCGACCCCGAACGGGCGCAGCTCGGCCGCCTGGCCGGTCGCGTGCCGCACGACGGAGTACTTGGCCAGGTCATAGTAGACGTCGTCGCGGTAGCCCTGCTCGGCCGCGTCGGTCACCTCGACCACGAGCCCGGCCCCGCGTTCGGCCAGCAGCGGGACCAGGTGCCAGCTCGTGATCAGATGGGTGCGCACGCCCAGGTCGAGCGTCCGCAGGCCGGTATCCAGCGGGCGTTCCCAGAACGGGACCCCGAACCGGGCGAACCGGTCGGCGCCCCAGATGTCGTTGACCAGCACGTCGAGCCGCCCGGCCTCCGCACGCACCCGCTCGGCCAGCGCGGCCACCTCCTCCGGCCGCAGATGGTCGACGGCCACGGGCACGCCACGGCCGCCCGCCGCGTCGACCAGGCCGGCGGTCTCCTCGATCGTCTCCGGCCGGCCCATCTCCGAGCGCCGTCCCCTGGTGCTGCGGCCGGTCACGTAGACCGTGGCGCCCGCCGCACCCAGCTCGACGGCGATCCCACGCCCACATCCCCGGGTCCCGCCCGCCACCACGGCCACGGTCCCCGCCAACGGCTTGTCCGCCACGGTCGCACTCCTCTCGTCGTCGTTCCCCTGCCCCGTTCGCGGCACAATCACCGGCCGATGGCCTGGGCGTAGCGGAACAACCCGTGCGGGTCGTAGCGGCGCTTGACCTCCACCAGGCGCGGATAGTTCTCCGCGTAGTAGGCCGCGCGCCAGTCGGAGATGCGGGGGTCGGGGAAGTTCTGGAACGTCTCGCCGTTGGAGTTGCGGTCGGCCAGCGCGAAGCCGCGCGCCCCCCAGTCCTCGGCGGCCAGCCGGTCCTCCTCGCCGGGCGATCCGCCGGGCAGGCCCGCGGTGAAGCCGATGTAGTACTGCGAGGTGCGGTGCACGTAGGCGGTCGCGGTCCGCGGCACCCGGTTGGCGCGCCCGCCGAAGGCGAAGAAGGTCAGATAGCGGTACTGCCCGGGGCGCCGGTCGGAGTCGAACACCGCCAGCGCCTCGGCCACCGCGGGCTCGGGCATCGCCCGGTCCGTCAGCCGGCCGCGATCCACGCCGTAGCCGAACCTCGGCAGCACCGCCTCGGGGTTGTAGCCCACCCGATGGCACTGCTCGTCGGTCTTGTCGGCGCAGTCCCAGACCTGCCGCATCGCCTTGCCGTACGGGAGCGTCTCGGCGGTGCGCCCGGTGGGACGGCGGCCGACGGCGGCCACGAGCGCGTCGAGGTGCCGCTTCAGCTCCCCGGGCTCGCCCAGCCAGGCGCCCCAGACGTAGACCAGTGGCACTTTGCCCGGCGCGGCGTCGTTGAGCTGGACGGTCATGTTCGCGCCCAGGTCGTCGGGCCCGTCGATGATCCACTGCTGGTACGCCGGGATGACCTTGATTGCGTCGTCCCAGGTCCAGGCGACGTTGTAGTTCGTGAGCCGGGGCATGGGGATGTGCCGGACCTCGAACTCGGTGACGACGCCGAAGTTGCCGCCCGTCCCGCCGCGCAGCGCCCAGAACAGGTCGGGCTCGCTCTCGGCCGAGCAGCGCACCACGCGGCCGTCCGCCAGCACCACCTGGGCGGAGACCAGCAGGTCGCAGGCCATGCCGAACTTGCGCGTGTGCCAGCCGACGCCGCCGCCCTGAATGAAGCCGCCGGGGCAGACGGTCGGGCAGATCCCGGCGGCCACCTGCACGTTGCGCCGCTCCAGCGCGGCCAGCGTGTCGATGGCCTGGGCGCCGGTGCCCAGCGTGACCGTGCCGCGGCCGGCCCGCACGTGGTTGAGGCGGGAGACGTCCAGGACCAGCCCCTCGCCGGTCGACCACCCGCCGAAGTTGTGGCCGCCGCTCCTGACGGCGAGCGGCAGGCTGTTGTCCTGGACGAAGCGCAGGCAGGTCTGGACGTCGCGGGCGTCCGCGCAGTAGGCCACGCCCTGGGGCCTGATCCGGTCGAAGGAGGCCAGGGCGAGCTGCCGCGCCAGGTCGTAGTTCTTGTCCCCGGGCCGGACCAGGTCACCGTGGAGCGCCTGCCGCAGCCGGTCCCACGTGCCGGACCGGGACCGCGCGGCCGTCGCGGGCGCCGCCCGCACCAGGCCGTCTCCCGCCGTGCCCATCCCGGCGCCGCCCAGCGCCACGGCGGCGCCTGCCTGAAGAAACGATCGCCGACTGATCATGTGCGCCCTTCCTCGCTGCGGTGACTGCACGCCTGCGCGGTCCAGCATTCCGCAGGAACACCCGCCCCCGGCGGGGCGGCGACAGAGACCGGAAAGAGAGTGGCCTGAGGCGGGCGGGCGCGGCGTACGGTGAGGAGGCCGGGACGTGCGAGAAAGACGAACGGGATCAGCGGAATGACCTCGACGACATTGCTCCCCGACCACATCACCCAGGTCTTCGACCGGACGCTCGCCTGCGAGCTCAGCGTCCGCGACCAGGACGGGCCACCGGTCACCATGCCCATGACGTTCCTCTGGCGGCCCGACCGCTGGGAGTTCGTGCTGGCCAGCGGCATCGTGGTACGCAGGAAACTGGACCTGCTGCGGCGGGACGGACGGGTCGCCCTGTCCTTCACCCACTTCACCGGAAGCGGGCTGGCGGACCCGCCGGCCGTACTCGTGCAGGGCACCGCCACGGTCGCCGGCCAGGTCTTCGCCGCCGCGGGCCTGGAGGACTTCTGGCGCATGCTGTTCCGCAAGAAGCCGAGCAGCAGGGCCGCGCTCTTCGACCCCGAGGACCGGGTCGGCCTGCGGGCGAAGTTCTACTGGCGGGCGCGCGTCGTGGTGCGCCCCGACCGGATCTGGGCGATCCACGGCGAACCGGGACACCAGAAGCTGGAGCGGATCATATGAACGACGCCCGACTGTCCGCCGAGGAACTGCGCCCCGTCCTGGACGCGCTGGACGACTTCGGTACGGCGGCGCCCCTGCTGTCCTTCGCCGACGCCGGAGGGCATCCGTTCAGCGTCCCGGTGGCCGCCGCGCCGGACGCCGACGGCACCTGGGCGCTGAAGCTGCCCGATGCGCTGCCCCTGCCGCCGGGTGAGGCCGTGCCCGCGTCGCTGCTGTGGCACGTTCACGACGAGGCGCTCGAAGGGCTGCGCTCGATCCTGCTGCGCGGCCGGCTGGTGCCCGGCGCCTCGCCCGTCTTCGAGGTGACCGCGCCGCCGACGACCTCCGGTGTCGGCACGACGGACTGGAACCGCATGTTCGCCAGGTTCGAGCGCAACGCCGAGGGTTACCTGCGCGACTACGGGCTGACGCCGCCGGAGATCGACTGGGCCGCGTTCGAACGCCTGGCGGCCGAGGCGGGCGGCCGGGACTGACCGCCGCCCCGGCCGGTCTCACCTCTCGACGCTCTGGGCGAAGCTGAAGAATCCATGCGGGTCGTAGCGCCGCTTGACCTGCCGCAGCCGCTCGTAGTTCGCCCCGTAGTAGGCCCGCTGCCCGTGCTTCAGCGACGGGTCGGGGAAGTTGACGTAGGACCCGCCGGAGGAGTGCGGATCGACGGCGGCGAAGCCGCGATCCACCCAGGCGACGGCCGCGGCCCGTTCCTCCTCGTCCGGGACGGGGACGTTCAGGGCGACGGTGTACCCGGTGAAGAACAGCGCGCTCCGGTGCACGTAGGCCGTCGCGCCGGCGGGAACCCGGTTCGCCGCCCCGCCGAGGGCGAAGAAGCCGAGGTAGCGGAACTGCCCGGCGCGGCGCCCGGCCTCGAAGGCGGCGAGCGCGCCGGTCAGCCCGGCCCCGCGCAGCGGCGCGTCGAACATCCGGCTGCGGTCGATCACGAACTGCTGGCGGGGGAGCTGGGCATGGGGGTTGAAGCCGATCCGGTGGCACTGCTCGGCGCTCTTGTCCGCGCAGCCGTACCAGCGCATCATCGCCTGGGCGTAGGGCAGGTCCGTGACCTCGCGGGTGAGGGGCGGGGTGCCGATCTCCGCGAACAGCGCGGCGAGCTCGGCGTCGAGCCCGGCCCGGCCGGTCAGGCGGGCGCCCTGCACGAGCACCGAGGGAACGGCCCCCGGCCGCGCGTCGGACAGCAGCACGCCCGCGGAGGAGGCCAGCTCGGGCGGGCCCGCGGCGATCCACTCCTGCCAGGCGTCCAGCACCGTAGCGGCCCGCTCCCACGGCCAGGTCAGCGCGAAGCCGGCCATGCGCGGGACCCGGGTCGGCAGGACCTCGAAGTCGGTGACGATGCCGAAGTTGCCCCCGCCGCCGCCTCGCATGGCCCAGAACAGCTCCGGCTCGCGCTCGGCCGAGCACCGCAGCAGGCGGCCGTCGGCCAGGACGATCTCGGCGGACACGAGCCGGTCGCTGCCCAGGCCGAACGCGCGGGTCTGCCAGCCGATGCCGCCGCCCAGCAGATAGCCGCCGGGGCACACCGTGGGACAGAGGCCGGTGACCACCTGCAGGTCGTGAGGAGCCAGCCTCGCCGCGACGTCCACCGACTGCGCGCCCGGCCCCAGCCGCACCGCCGCGGCGGAGGGCCGGACGTGGTCGAGCCGGGAGACGTCCACGACCAGGCCGCGCCCGGTGGACCAGCCGGCGTAGTTGTGCCCGCCGCTGCGCACCGCGGTCGCGACCCCGTGCTCCCGGGCGAACGCCACGCACGCCCGCACGTCGTCGGGGGAGGCGCAGTAGGCGATCGCCGCCGGCCTGATCACGTCGTACTGGGCCAGCGCGAGTACCCTGGCCCGGTCGTAACCGGCGTCCGAGGGCAGCACCAGCGTGCCGCGCAGCCGGGCCCGCAGGCCGGCCCAGTCGCGGCCCCCGGCCCGCGGGCCGGCCGGGTCATGGCCCCGGGCCGGCAGGCCCGCCGAGTCGTGGCCGCGCGCGACGGCGGGCGCGGTGCCGTGGCCGATCATCGCCGCGGCCGTGCCCGCGCCCAGGCTCAGGAGAACTCTGCGGTCCACCAGCGCCCTTTCCGGCTGCGCGGCGGAGGAGCCGCACCAGCGGCGCAGGGCAGCGGTGAGCCCGCCGGGGTCGCGGCCGATCCAGCAGGTGAAGCCGTCGGGGCGGATCAGCGCCGAGGCGCCCGGGGGCAGCGGCTGCGGCCCGCAGGGGACGCACACCTCCACCCGGTCCGCCCAGTCCGGCGCGGCGGCCCGGACCGCCGGGCCGCCGCCGTCGATCAGCACCGCGCGACCGGCCCTGAGCATTTCGGCCATCCGCACAGCCTCCCCGGTCGTCGTCCCGGTGACGTGGGTGTCGGGGTAGCGCCTGCCGACCAGCGCGTGGTCGCCGCGCCGCCGCATGGACGGATAGACGACGTCCAGGCCGGACAGCTCACGCACCACCTGCGAGCGGACGAAGGGCAGCGTGGCCGCCTTGACCCCGATCCAGCGCAGCGTCCTGGCGGGCGGGGAGGAGGCGGTGTTGAAGCGGAACAGCAGGTCGGTCTTGCGCAGAATGCCGGCGGCCAGCGGCCAGCGCTCCTCCTGGTAGGTGTCGAGCAGCGCGTCCCCCGCCCGTCCCGCCGCCACCGCGGCCAGCTTCCAGCCGAGGTTGACCGCGTCGGCGATGCCGAGCTGCAGGCCCTGCCCGCCGGAGGGGATGTGCGTGTGCCCCGCGTCGCCGGCCAGCAGCACCCTGCCCCTGCGGTAGGTGTCGGCCTGGCGTTGCTGGCTGCGGTAGCGCGACGCCCAGATGATCTCGGACAGGCCGTAGTCGCCGCCGAGCACCGCGTGCATGCTGTCGAGCAGCTCCGCCTGGCTGACCGGCTCCTCCACAGGGACCGACATGCGCAGGTTGTCCTCGACGACCACCCGGTAGGTGCCGTCGGGGAACGGGAAGAGCGCGATCATGCCGCGGGGCACCGACAGCCCCACCACCTTCTCGGCGGGCGGGCGGCTCAGCCGTACGTCGGCGACGACCAGGGAGTTCGGGTAGTCGCGGCCGTGGAAGCCGATGCCGGCCAGGGTCCTGACGGCGCTGCGGACGCCGTCGCAGCCGACCACGTAGTCCCACCGGGTCTCCTCCTCGGCCTCCGCGCCGTCGGCGCGCAGCCCGGCCAGGACCTCGTCGCCGGTGTCGGTGAGCCGTTCCAGCGTGACGCCGCGGCGCAGCGTGACGCCGCTGTCCAGGGCCCATTCCGTGAGGACCCGCTCGGTGTCGGTCTGCGGGATGATCAGCATGTACGGGAAGCGGGTCCGCAGGTCGTCGAAGGGCAGCCACCGCACGCCGTCGCCCACGGGGGCGGCCGACCAGGCGATGCCCTCCTCCAGCATCCGCTCGGACAGGCCGCGCGCGTCGAGCAGTTCCAGCGTCACCGGCTGCAGCCCGAACGCGCGCGACCGCGTGGAGGGCTTCTGCCTCTTGTCCACCACCGTGCAGGCGACGCCGGAGCGCGCCAGCTCGGCCCCGAGCGTCAGCCCGGCCGGTCCGGCGCCCACCACGAGCACCCGGGCCTGTCCGCTCATCACGACGTCTCCTCTCCTGAGATCCGGACCATCCGGGTGAGTTCCCCCGCCACCGGCCCCGGCGCGGGAACCTCGTCCGTGCCGGCGTCCAGCACCCGGGCGCGCACCGGGCGGCCGGGCACCAGGGAGATCCGCACCACGGGATCGACCCGCGCGCCGGGCTCCAGCACGACCGGGCAGCGCTGCATGATCCGGGTCAGCACGAGCTTCATCTCCAGCAGCGCCAGAGCCCGGCCGATGCAGCTGTGCGGGCCGAACCCGAACGGGAAGTACCCGGGGGCCGCCTCGCCGGTCCAGCGCTCGGGCAGGAAGAGGTCCGGATCGGGGAACGCGCGCGCGTCCCGGTGCGCGACGTAGGAACTGACGACGGTCATCGCGCCGGGCCTGACGGGGAACCCGCCCACGGCGGCGCCCTCCCCGGCGAACCTGACGACGAACCCGGCGGGCGGCAGCAGCCGCTGGCTCTCCTTGATCACCTGATCCAGCACCGGCATCCGCTCGACCACCTCCGGCGTGGGCGGCTCGGGCCCGGCCACGGCCAGGACCTCCCGGCGTACGGCATGCCACCACGGCCGGTGCCGGTCCAGGAGCACCAGCGTCCAGAAGAGGCTGGAGGCGACGCTGTCCTGGCACAGGATCGTGTACGCCTCGGCGATCAGCTCGTCGTCGCTCAGCCGCTCCTCGCCCTCGTCCGGTTCCGGCGGGTGAATCAGCTTGCTGAGCAGGTCGGCGCCGCCGCCGGCGCGCCGACGCGCCACGATGCCCCGCAGCACCTGCTCCGCCTCGCCCGCCAGCGCGTGCATCCGCCGGTACGGCGTGCCGGGCACCGCCACCGGCAGCAGCGCCGTGAGCGGATGGCCCGCGGCGGCGCCCAGCCGGACCATGAGGCCGTGCAGCCGCTCGGCGTCCTGGCGGGTGTCCAGGCCGGCCATCGTGGCCATCGACGCCCTGGTCACCAGCGCGGCCAGCTCCCCGTGCAGGTCCACCGCGCCCTTCTCCGGCCACCCGGCGAGCACCTCGTCGGTGACGCGCAGGATCGTCCCGGCGTACCGGCCCACCTGGCGCGGCGAGAACGCCCCGCGCATCGCCTGGCGGTGGCGCCGGTGCAGCGGGCCGTTCAGCCCGAGGAGCCCGCTGGTGAGCAGCCGCATCGGCGAGCCGGGCGGCATGCGCAGGTGGCGGAAGGAGTCGACGGCGAAGGCCGGGTCGATGAGAACCTCGCGCGCCTCCTCCGCGCCGAGCACGAACACGATGCGGGGGCGCCGCGCCGGCAGGCCGCTGACCGGGCCGTAGCGGCGCCGGACCGCGGGCAGGTAGCGGAGCGGGTCACGGAGCAGGTGGTATCCGGCTCCGGCCTGCCGCAGGAAGAGCGGGTCGGCCGGGCCGGGCAGCGCCTCGGGCGCGGGAGCGCGCGTGGCTACGGTGTCCTTGGCCATGCCTCCTTCCTAGGCCGCGGGGCCTGCCGGTCCCGGATGAGGAGAAGGACAACCGCAAGAAAGCAGCAATTGTCCTGAAAGACGGCGATGGGGTGCTGTCCGGTGCCGCCTATGGTCGGAATCTCGGAACCCCGTCCGCTTTCGTCTGGGGGGTGACAAGAAGATGCAGGACTACCTGCAGGGGGTCGTGACAGAGCCCTTCACGCTCTGCCGGCCGGACGACCTGCCCGGCACCACCGGGGAGCTTTCCTCGGCCGCCGGCCTCGTCCGGCCCGGCGCCCGCACGGTCACCGGACCCGGTGCCCGGCGGGATCTCGCCGGCCTGCTCGCCGCGCTCGGCGAGGCCAGGTCGGCGCTTGACCGCGGCCCGGTGACGCCCGTGGGTGAGGACCCCACGGAATCCGACCTGAACAAGGCCAACGACCTGGGCTTCGGCATCCTCCGCGTACGCGGGGAGCCGGTCCGGGTGCTGACCGACGCCGCCTTGCGCTCCATCGCCGCGGTCCTCGGCCTGGCGGCCAGGAACGGCACCGGCTTCGAACCGGCCACCTGGCGCCGCCTCGTCGGCGGCTTCGACGCGTTGCTGCTGTGGCTGGCCGACCCCGGCCGCGCCCCCGCCTCGCACCCCGTGCCCGCGCCCGGCGAGCGGCAGCCGCTCGAACCCGGCGGCGCCCTGCGCCGGTGGATCTACGGCCACCACGTGTTCATGGTGTTCTCCCAGGGCTGCACGCTCTCGCTGGCCTGCCTGCGCGAGCGCGCCGCCGCCGGCGACGGCAGCGGCGCGGCCGCCGCCGCGGCCACGGCCGTGCGCCTCATGTGGGCCTCCCAGGGAGCGCTCTCCTTCGCCGGCGACGTCGCGATGGAGGACTACGCCACGGAGATCCGGCCGACGCTGATGCCGCCGATCGCGCCGCCCAGGATGACCGGCCTGCACTGGCGCGACCACGAGGCGCTCGTGCGCGAGCTCGCCGCCGCCAGGGACGCGTGGCAGTGGCTGGCCGGCAGCCGCCCCGAGCTGCTGGAGGAGTTCCGCGACGCGATCGACTCGGCGTACTCGGCCCACCGCGGCGTGTGCGCCTCGTTCGTCGGCGACCGCTCGCCGAGCCTGCTGGCCACGTCCCGGTCCTCCCGACCGGCCGTCGCCGTGCTCGAACAGTTCCACCGCCGCCGCCTCGACATGCTGCCCCCCTCCGCCCGCGATGACGGGGACGGGCGGTGACGACCGGGAGAATGGGATGACCAAGGCTTTCAGCAGGTCCAGGCCGCTCGCCGCGGCCACGCGTTTCGGCCCGGCGCTCACCGGAGCCACGCGTTCCGATCCGGGGCTCACCAGAGCCGGGCGTTTCGGTCCGGTGCTCACCGAGGTCGCGCGTTGGGGGCCCGCGGTCGCCGTGGCGGCCGTGGCCGCCCTGTCGGCCGCCGCGTTGCGCCCGCCGCGCCCCGTCGGGGCCGGCGCGCCGCCCGGCCGGTTCTCGGCCCGGCGGGCCCGCCGGCACCTGGACGCGCTCGCCGCCGAGCCGCGCCCCGCCGGGTCGCCCGCGGCGGCGCGGGCCCGCGACCACGTCGTCGGGGAACTGCGCGAGCTCGGCTTCGAGGTGGACGTCCAGGACGCGATCGGCGTCAACGACCTCGGGCCCGCCCCGTACGGCCCCCGCTACCTGGGCGCCGGCCGGGTGCGCAACATCGTCGCCCGCTACCCCGGAACCGTTCCCGGGCCCGCCGTCCTGCTCATGACCCACTACGACTCGGTGGCGCACGGCCCCGGGGCCAGCGACGCGGGCGTCCCGCTGGCCGCCCTGCTCGAAGCCGTCCGCGCGCTGCTCGCGGGACCCGCCCCCCGCTCCGACCTGCTGGTGGTCGTGACGGACGGCGAGGAGGGCGGGCTGCTCGGCGGCCGGGCGTTCTTCGCCGAGCACCCGTACGCGGACACGGCAGGCGTGGTGCTGAACTTCGACGCCCGCGGCACCGGGGGACCGGTGCTGATGTTCGAGACTGGACCGGGAAACGGGCCGGTGGCCGGCCACCTGGCACGCTCGTCCGCG
Source organism: Nonomuraea typhae (assembly GCF_009760925.1). GTDB lineage: Bacteria > Actinomycetota > Actinomycetes > Streptosporangiales > Streptosporangiaceae > Nonomuraea > Nonomuraea typhae. Next base: position 91,295 of record NZ_VRLV01000003.1, on the reverse strand, counting down.
CCCGCCTTCGGCAGCTCGACCTTCGTGGAGGTGTACCGTCGGCTGCCGAACGCCACCGACTTCACCATGAGCAGGGAACGCGGCCTCCCCGGCCTCAACTTCGCCAACATCGAGGGGTTCGTCCACTACCACGGCCCGCTGGACGACCTCGCCCACGTCGACGACGCCACCCTCCAGCATCACGGCGAACTGGCCCTCGACCTGGCCAGGCGGCTCACGTCGGCCCCCGTGACCGGGCTGACCGGGCCGGACTCGGTGTTCTTCACCCTCGGCCGGGGACGGCTGGTGCGCTACCCGGCCGCCGCCGCGGGTCCGCTCGCCGCGCTGGCCGCGGCCGTGTGGGCGACCGGGCTGTGGCGCTGGTCCCGGCGGGCCGGGCCGTACGAGGTGGTGAAGGGGCTGCCCGCGCTGGCGGGGAGGCTGGCGGCCGGTGCCGGGGGAGCGGCCGGGCTCGTCCAGGCGGTCGGGCGGGCGCGCCCGGAGTTCCGGCTGCACGGTGACTTCTATGACTCCGGACCGGTCTACGGCGCCGTCTGCGGGCTGAGCGCGGCCACCGGCTGCCTGCCCGGCTCCCGGGGGGCGGCCCGGCTGGCCGCGGCGACCGTGCCCTTGGCGGTGGCCAACGCGGCCTTCGCCGCCCGGCTGCCCGGCGCCTCCTACCTGGCGACCTGGCCGCTGCTGGCCGGAGGCGCCGGGCTCCACCTGCTGGCGTCCGGCTCGCCCGGGGTCCGCGCCCTGGGGGCGGCGGTGGCGGGGATTCCGGCGGCGGGCCTGCTGGCTCCGCTGTCCCGCCTGCTGTTCACGGGGCTGACCCCGCGCATGGGCTGGACCTCGGCGCTGGCCCTGGGCCTGCTCGGGGAGCTGGCCGCCCCCGCCGTCGAGCGCCTTCCTCCCTGGGTACGGCGGGCCGTCGCCGCCCTCGCCGCCGGTGCGGCCGCCGCCCAGGCGGTCCGGGTCGCGCTCCGGGGGTGCGGACCGGAGCGTCCCCGGCCGGAGACCCTGGGCTACCTGCTCGACGGCGACACCGGAGAGGCGCTGTGGCTCAGCACCGACCCCGCGCCCAACGGCTGGACCCGCCGGGCGCTGGGCGCATGGCCGCGGAGCGGCGAACTGGCGCGCTACTTCGCGGGGTGGCGCCGCAGGTTCCTGCATGCGCCGGCGCCGCGGTTGCCGCTGCCGTCTCCCGAGGCCGACATCGTGGACGTCTCCCGGGACGGCGGCGTTCTCCGCGTCACCCTGTGCCTGCGCTCGCCGCGTGAGGCGTCCCAGATCCGTCTCGCGCTGCCCGGCGGCGGTGTGCGGCGCTGGGCCGTGGAGGGCCGGGCCCCGGCAGGGGACCGGGTCGTGAGCTCCGATCCCTGGGAGCTGTGGCTGCACGCCGTGCCGCCGAAGGGGCTGCGTGTCGAGCTGGAGGTGACCGCGGGACACGGGCCGGTGGAGATCGTCGTCGCCGACCGCTCCCACGGCCTGCCGTCCGCCCTGACCGGCCGCCTCCTGGCCGCCGGGCCCGCTCCGGAGGGCCGCGTCCAGGCCGCGTCCTTGCATGTCGAGACCTGGGGGAACGCCACCTGGACGACCCGGCGGCTGACGGTGGCCGGCTGAGCTATCCGCGGCCCGGCCTGCGGCGCCAGCCGTCCAGGACGGCGGCGAGCTGGGACTTCAGGCTCGGCATCAGGTGCCCTTCCGGGGCCAGCGCCCAGTCGATCTGGACGCCGTGGACGAGCGCCGCCAGGACGCGGGCGGCCAGGGCGGGCTTGGGGGCTCCGGGCAGGGCGGCCGTCTCGAGGAGGGCCTGCAGCTCGGCGCGGTAGGCGTCGCGCATGTGGGCCAGCCCGCTGCGGAGCGTGGGATCGCTGATGTCGTAGGCGAGCTGGCTGAGGTGGTTGGCCGTCGTCTCGGGGTCGTCGACGCCCTGCGCGACGACGATCGCGGCGGCGAGGACGGCGGCCACCGGATCCGGCTGGGCGTCGGCCGCCGCGCGCATGCGCTGCCGCAGCGCGGCCGAATCGAGGTCCATCATCCGCAGCAGCAGGGCGCGTTTGGACCCGAAGCGGGTCACCACGGTAGACGCGGCCACGCCGGCCTCGAGCGCCACATGGGCCAGCGTGAACGACTGGCCCCACTGGGCGATCGCGCGTTCGCAGGCGGCGATCAGCTCGGCATCGGAGATCTTCTGCGGTCTTCCCACAGGGTTATTGAATCACGATTCGGAATCGGTTAGTTTATTGAACGACGGATCGGAAATGAGGTCTCAACGTCGACGCGACCGAGGAGGCACCTCATGAGCGAGAAGATGGGTCTGCGCACGGGGTTGGTGGTCGCCGTGCTCTGCGCGGCGCAACTCATGCTCATCGTCGATGTCGTCATCGTCAACGTGGCACTGCCCTCGGTGCGTGCCGAGCTGGAGGTGACGCCATCGTTCCTCCAGCTCACCACGATCGCCTACACCGTCACGTTCGGCAGCCTGCTCATCGTGGTCGGCCGGGCCGGCGACCTCTACGGCCGCCGCAAGGTCTTCCTCGCCGGAGTGGTGCTCTTCACGCTGATGTCGCTGGCCTGCGGGCTCTCGCAGACCGCGTGGCAGCTGTTCGCCGCCCGGGCCGCCCAGGGCGCCGGAGCCGCGCTCGTGTCGGCCAACGCGCTCGCGCTGCTCGTCGGCACGTTCCCGGACGAACGCGTCCGCAACCGCGTGCTCGGCGTGTGGGCGGCCACGCTGTCGGCCGGGGCCATGGGCGGCCAGCTTCTGGGCGGTGTGATCACCGAGACCGTGGGCTGGCGGGGCATCTTCCTGGTCAACATCCCGATCGGGCTGCTCGTGCTGGCGCTGACCGTGCGCCTCGTCCCGAGGTTCGACCCCGTGGGCGGCGGCCGGCTCGACCTGGCCGGCGCGCTCATGCTGACCGTCGCGCTGGGCGGGGGGAGCCTGCTGCTCGGGTACGCCGGGCAGGGCGTCTCCGTGCCGATCGCCATCGGCTTCGTGGTCGTGATCGGCGTGATGGCCGCCTTCGTGCTGACCGAACGGCGTGTCCGCGACCCGCTGCTGCCCCGGCATCTGCTGGCGCGGCGCAACGTCGTGGTCGCCAACCTCATCCTCGCCCTGAACGCGGGCGCGGTGGGGGCGTCCCTGTACTTCACGACGCTGAACATGCAGACGGAGATGGGATACGGCCCGCTCCAGACCGGGCTCGGCTTCGCGCCCATCACCGCCATCGTCCTGCTCGTCTCGTCCAAGGTGGGCTGGCTGATGGAAAAGCTGGGGGCGCGGCTGATGCTCGTCCTGGGCGCGGTCTTCGGGGTCTCCGGCACCGTCCTGCTGGCGCTGAGCAGCGGCGGCGGCAGCTACTGGACGTCGGTGCTGCCGGGACTGTCGCTGGTCGCCCTGGGCAGCGGTTTCGCGTACGCGCCGACGCTCTCGCTGGCCACCGCGGTTCCGGAACCGGATCAGGGCGTGGCCTCCGGCCTCGTCAACACCTCGCAGGAGATCGGCACCGCCGCCGTCCTCGCCGTGCTGGCCGCCGTGGCCGCGGCCGCTGCCACGGGCACCGCGGCGGGGCTGACCAACTACCCCGTGGGGTACTTCGCCGCGGCGGTGGCCGCCGGGCTGGCAGGGGCGATCGCCCTGGCGACTCCGGCCCGCGAGGTCGGGGAACCGGCCGGCGAAACCACCGAGAGCGTTCATTGACGACGAAGGGAATTCCACGGAAAGCCATTCTGTAAATAGCCGTGGATGCTGGCTTCCCCGAAACTCGGGGAAGCCGGTTCTTTTTGCCCGGAAAACCCTTCCCGACCAATTGTGACGGCATTGTTTCCTGAAAGACTCAACTTATCAACATTCCATCTCCCGGATTTCTCTGTCAGGATTCAAGCATGTCGATGACGACGACTGTCGTTTACCGGAAAAGCGCTTACATTGGCCAGGACGGCAAAGGCAGCCCAGCTCAGGACAGGAGGCTTCGCAGTGGCGTCGGCGGGCACCGCAACCGAGATCAAATTCATACGCTGGCCGGCTGAGGCCGAAGTGCGAGAATTCCACAGAAGCGTCGGCACGCCGCGGCTCCTCATTGTCGAGGGTCAGGCATCGGCGCCCGTGTGCTCGGACATATACGAGGACTGGGTACGCGCTCCCGTGAGCAAGGAGGACCTGCACGCGAGAATCGCCGCCTTGCGGGCCCGCGCGGAGGTCTTCGCGCTCCCCGAGATCGACCCCGGCGGCATCCTGCGCTACCACGGCAGCCAGGTCACCCTGTCGCCGACCGAGACCGACCTCGCCAGCGAGCTGGTCGCGGGCTTCGGGTGCATCGTCGGCCGCAACGACCTGGCCGAGTGCCTGCCCGAGGGGTCGCAGAAGTCCAAGCGGAACGCCCTGGACCTGCACATCATGCGGCTGCGCCGCCGGCTCGGCCAGGCCGGGCTGACGATCCGCAACGTCTGGGGCCGCGGCTACATGCTGGAAAGGCTATGACGCCGCTCCCGGGGGGTTCCGGCCCCCCGGGCCCCTCCCCAGCCGGGACCGGACCTCGGCGGCACGCGGGTCCTCCATCGCGTCATACAGCGTCACCGCCTCCGCCCACGCCTCGCGGGCCTCGGACCCGCGGCCGTGGGCGCGTAACACCAGGCCCCGCCGTACCAGAGCGTCGGCCTCTCCGGCGCGCGCGCCCGCCTGCCGATGGGCCTCCAGGGAACGGCCGACGAGGTCCAGCGCGCGCTCGTACTCGTCCCTGGCGAGGTGGACGTCGGCCATCCGCGCCAGCGCGGCGCCCCGCCCGTCGTGTTCGCCCAGATCCTCCAGGACCCGCAGCGCGTCTCCGAGCAGCCGCAGCGCGTCGTCGTAGTGGCGGCGGGCACGCAGGGAGTCGGCGACGGTCATGAGCGCGCGGGCCATGCCGTACCTGTCGTTGAGCTCCTGGAAGCCGGCCAGCGCCGCGCGGGCGTGCCCGGCGGCCGCCTCCTGCAGCCCCTCGCCGGCGGCCAGCAGGCCGAGCCCGGCGCGGGCCCAGGCCACGGCCCTCGGGTCGCCGCCGGGCAGCGCGAGGACCTCCTCCCAGCAGCTCCGGGCGCGGTCGGGGCACTGGAGGCGGCAGTGCGCCTCGGCCAGGGTGACGCCCGCCCAGGCCGTGCCGTACGCGTCCCGGGCGGTCCGCGCGGCCTCCCGCGCCAGCACGGCGGCCTCCAGCCACATCCTGCCGGGCACGCGCAGCAGGCTCAGGTAGCCGCCGAGGGCCAGGAGGAGCCGCCACGCCAGGCCGGACTGGCCGTGGTCCATCGCCAGCCGCGCGACCGGCGCCAGGTTGACCGCCTCGGCGTCGCACCAGCGCAACGCGGCCTGGACGTCGTCGCCGAACAAGGGCGGCACGGCGCCCGGGTCCGGCGGGCGCACCGGCGCCCAAGACGGGGTGACGGCCTCGCTGGCCGCGACGGCGGTCAGCAGGTAGCCGCCCGCAAGGCGACTGACCGCCGCGTCTCGCTCCTGCGCGGACTCGCTGTCCGCGGCGCGTTCGGCGGCGTACAGCGCGAGCGGGCCGCGGATGCGGTACCGGGCGCTCGGGACGGTCTCGACCAGGTTGGCGGCCACCAGGCGCTCCAGCATGTGGCGGCAGGCCACGACCGGGACCCCGGCGAGGGCGGCGGCCGCCTCGGGGGAGAGGTGCGGGCCCTGGTGCAGGCCGAGCAGCCGGAACAGCCGGGCGTCCGGCTCGTCCAGCGTGCGGTAAGACCACTCGAACACGTTGCGCAGCGCGACGGAGTCGTCCGTCGCGAGCCCGTCGAGCCGGTGGCGTTCGTCGGCCAGCTCGCGGGCCAGTTCGCCCACACTGCGATGCGGATGGGCCACGGCTCGCTCGGCGGCGATGCGCAGCGCCAGCGGCAGTCCGCCGCACTGGTCCGCCAGGGCGGCCAGCGCCTCGCCCTCCTCGTCGGCGCGCGGGGCGCCGATCACGTTTCGCAGCACCTCCCGCGCGCTCTCGGCGGTCAGCGGCCCGAGCTCGACGCGTTCGGCCTCGGTGCGCATGGCCAGCCCGCTAAGCCTCCTGCGGCTCGTCACCACGACGCCGCAGCCGCCCGCGCCGGGCAGCAGGGGCTCGACCTGCCGGGACGAGGCGGCGTTGTCCAGCACGACGAGGACGCGCCGCGAGGCCAGCAGGGAGCGGTACAACTTCGCGCGCTGTTCGGCTCCGTGCGGGATGTCCTGCTCGCCGACCCCGAGCGCGATGAGGAAATCCTCCAGCACCCGGCCCGGATCGACCGGCTCGCCTTCCTCCGCGTGCCCCCGCAGATCGCTGTAGAGCTCCCCGTCGGGGAAGGCGTGCAGCTCGCAGTCCTTGATGTCGTGGGCGCACCGGAGCGCGAGGGCGGTCTTGCCCACTCCAGGAGGCCCGTCGACGGCGACCACGACCGGGTCGCGGGCCGGGCCGGTCTCACTCAGCGCCTCGTGCATCATGGCCAGCTCGCGGTCGCGGCCGACGAGCCGGGCGGGAGGGGCGGGAAGCTGCGCGGGCGGGCGGGTGTCCTCCGCCCCGGCCAGCGCGATGAGGTTGCCCTCCGCCTCCAGCGCCTCGTCGCAGCGGCGGGCCAGCTCGCCGGAGGGGGGAATGCCGTTCTTGATCTTGCTGAGCCAGCTCGGGTGGTAGCCCACCAGATCGGCCAGGCCGCGCCAGGACAGGCCGCGCTTCTTGAGCAGCCGCTGGAGTTCCCCGGCGAACGCTGAGGGCGACTGCTGCTGATCCCCGTCCACAGCCACCCCCGTCGAACTCTTCCGCACCGATCGCACCCGGCCCCGGATGAGCGCCTTTGACGCTCCCGGGGCGACCGGCGGGTCGTTCTTGATCGGAAAATCGGTGAAGGTCAAGCCTTCTAGGGGTGGAATATACCGCTCAATATGAGGATTATTCCTGCCTCTATTTCGGGCCTCTTGTTGGGGATATTATCCGCGTCCTAATCTCAGGCCCCGCCGGCCACCGCCGCGAGAATGGTGACGTTGTCCCCTTCGGTCAGCGGCGCGTCCAGGGTCCGCCGGACGGGCACCTGGCCGTCGTTGATGAAGACGTTGATGAACCTGCGCAGCCTGCCGTCGTCCCCGACCAGGCGCCCGCGCAGCCCGGGGAAGCGCCGGTCGAGGTTCTCCAGCAGCTCCGCCACGTCGCCGGCGTCCGCGTGCACCGACCGCTGGCCCCGCGTATACGACCGCAGCGGGGTGGGGATCTCTACGGTGACGTCCATATGCGACTCCTCTGTTGCCGAATGGCGGGCCTCAGCCCGCCGCGAAGACCGCTCGCGCCCACGCGAGCGGGCTCTCTGCCCGGAGCACCTGCCTGCACGCTTCCCCCGGCCCCGTCGCCGGGCCGTCCAGGGCCTCCTCCATCGCCGTGCTCATCTGGTCCAGGTCGAACGGGTCCAGCCCGGTGGCGTAGGGACCGAGCTGGTCGTGCACGCCGGCGTTCACCGACAGCAGGAGCGCGGCGTCGTCGCTCAGCAGATACGCCGCCTCCTTGGCGAACAGGTTCAGCCCGTCGTAGGTGGAGTTCACCAGCGCCGCCCGGCTCATCCCGAGCGCGGCCACGACGCAGTTGCGCGAGTCGTCGCCTGGCCCCGGATAGATCAGCGTGGCCGCCTCGCCGCCGAAGCGCGCGTTGATCCGCTCGACGATCGACTCGGTACGCCGCCGGTAGTCGAGGTGCCGGCCCGCGGCCCTGCTCGGCGTCGTCACCACCGCCGCGAACCAGCAGCGCCCGGCCAGCTCGGGCCGGCGCGCCAGCATCCGCTCGTAGGCCAGGAAACCGCGCGGCAGGTTCTTCCACAGGTCCAGCCGGTCCGCCCGCACCATCATCCGCCGTCCGCCCGCCGTCTCCGCCAGCCTCTTCGCCCAGCGCGCGGTCGCCGGCTCGTGCCGCATGCGGTCGAGCACGTCGTGGTCGACCGGGAACGGCACCGCGACCACTCTGGTCGTACGGCCGGCGCAGGTCACCGTCCGGCCCTCGATCCGGGCGCCGGGCAGGAACCGCGCGCAGCAGGCCAGGAACGCCTCGGCCCACCGCTCGCAGTGGAAACCCACCACGTCACAGCGCAGCAGGCTCTCCAGCAGGCGCGTGCGCATCCAGGCCGGCAGGACGGAGTAATAGTCGGGCTCCACCCACGGCGTGCCCAGGAAGGCGGCCAGCCGGTTGCGGCGCACGCCGAACTCGGCGTCGAAGAACTCCGGCACCAGCATCAGATGCGGGTCGTTGATCAGGACGTGCTCGTCGGCGGTGTTGCCGGCCAGCTCGCCCAGCCGCTTGGCGTACATCCGGTTGACCGTCTCGTACGCCGCCCAGGACTCCAGCATGCCGTCGTCGAAGACCGGCTCGGCGGAGGTGTCGTGCATGTAGTGCAGCAGTCCGAGGAGGAGCCGGATGGAGATCACGTCGTAGTGGTGGTGGCGGACCTCGTCCGGCAGGTCGATCGGGTGCAGCCCGACGCCGTCCGCCAGCCGTACGGGCGAGGTGCCCTGAAGGCCGGGCGGCGCGGTGAAAATCCAGTCGCCGCCACCCTCCTGGAGCAGCGCGACGAGCATCGGGGCCAGGCCGCCCGGCGAGCGCGGGCGCAGGGTCCCGCCGTCCCAGCGAGGACAGGTGTTGCTGCAGGTCAGGAGCTTCACGGTCGGCCTCATTCCGTCCGGCGCGAGCGATGGCAGTAGAGGAGGGCGCCCAGCGAGAGGCAGGCGCCCACGAGTGAGTACGCGGGGTACCCGGCGGCCGCAGTGATCAGGCTCGCGACCGGCGCGCCCAGCATCGCGGCGAGCTGCATGGCCACCTCGCCGGCGCCCTCGGCGTGCGGGCGCAGGCCGTCCGGCACGGCCGCGGCCAGCAACGCGCTGCCCGCGACGATCCCGCAGTTCCAGCCCACGCCGAGGACCAGCAGGTGGATCGCCATGGTGAACGTGCCGTGCGCGCTCACCAGCAGGCCCGTCAGCGACACCGCCAGCAGCAGCACCCAGCCGAGCGTCAGCACGGCGTGCGCGCCGAGCCGGTCCACCAGGTGGCCGGAGATCGGCGACGGGGCGAACATGCCGGCCACGTGCAGCGCGACGATCACGCCGATCGGCTCCAGGCCCTGCCCGCCGCTCATCATGTGGACGGGCGCGACGGACATGAACGCCACCATGACGAAGTTCGCCGCGGCCAGCGTGACCAGCGCCGTCCTCGCCCGGTGACTGCGCAGCCCGCCGAGCACCCGGGCGACGGGGGGCGGCTCCGTCACCGGGCCGGTGAGCGCGGGCGCGGCCCGCCCGAGCACCGGAAACCGGGGGATCGAAGCCGCCGCGAACATCAGCGCCGCCAGCCCGAACGCCACCACGGCGACCAGGTACAGCCCGGTGAGCCCCGGCAGCCCGGCCGCCTCGGCCAGCGCCCCGCCCGGTCCCAGCAGCAGCGGGCTGAGGACGGCGCCGGCCGCGGTCCCCACGAACACCGCGCCGAGAGCGAGACCCCCGCCCTCCGCCCGGCGGACGGCCAGAGCGGCGTAACGGGCCATGAACACCGAGGAGTTGGCGACGCCGAGCACGACGCTGCCGGCCAGCAACAAGGGGAAGGAGCGCGCCACCGCGGCCAGGATGACCACGATCGCCCCGGCCGCGCCTATCAGATAGCCGGCGGCCAGGCCCCGGCCGCGCCGCCCGCGCCCGGCCTCGGCGGAGACGAGCACGGCTCCACCCGCCGAACCGACCACGAGCAGGGCGACCGGAAGCCCGGCAGCCGCACCGGTACCCGCCAGCTCGGCGCCCAGCAGCGCCCCGGCGGTACCCCCTGCGGCGAGGCCGGTGCTGCCCGTCGCCGTCGCGACGGCCAGCAGAGCCAGCACGCCGCGCGGCGAACGCGCAGGTCCCGGGATCTCACGCGGTCCGCGCGCGCCGATCCCGGAGGACACCGCCCTTTCCCCTTCCGCGGTCAGAGGGGGTCGCCCCCCATCGGCCCGGACCGGTAGGTCAGCAGTCCGGACCTGACCGCGTACTTCATCGCCTCCGCGAGCATCAGCGGCCTGTCGGCCCGCACCAGCGCGGTGTTGACCAGGACGCCCGCGGCGCCCATCTCCATGGCCGTCACCACGTGGCGGGACGTGCCCAGGCCGCCTTCCACGATGACCGGAAGGCTCACGCTCTCGATGACTTCGCGAATCGGCCCCGGCTGGGGGATTCCCCAGCCGGACCCGACGGGAGCCGCCATGACCCGCAGCGCCGCGCAGCCCAGGCTCTCCAGCTCCTTGGCGTCGGCGACGTCGGGCAGAATGAACGGCAGAATCTCCATGCCCTCCGCGCGCAGCGTTTCCGCGACGCCGATCGTGGCGTGGTTGTCGGGCCGGTTGCCCGCGCTGCGCACATCGAGCTTCAGCACGCCGATGTCATAGAGGTCGCGCAGCATCCGGGCCGTCTTCAACGCGCTCGCGGCGGAGCGGGCGAAGGACGTGGTCCCGATCCAGTGGTATTCGTCCTCCGGCAACTCCTCCGCCATGTCCGTGAGAAGCAGGCTCGAGCGGTGATTGTCGGGGTCCATCGTGGTGATGAACACATCCGAGCCGCTCGCGGCCAGGATCCGCTGGACGAGGCCCGGGTCGTCGTACTGCTCGATCCCCACCAGCAGGCGGGAGCGGAAGCGGCGCTCACCCAGGACGAGCCAGGGCTCGTCAACTTCTCTGTGCGTTTCGACGGCCTGGGTCATCCCCTCATCCTTTCCTCGGGAAATCGCATCCGGACGGCTACGCTTTCACCTAAACATTCCCGTGGTGCGGGGGACGCATTTCTTTCAGGACCCTTGCGGCCCGCTGTTTTCCGCAGGCGGATGAGGGGATGAGCACGCGAGCGGATTACCCGGATCGGCGGTTCCGGTTGTGAATTTGGCCGAGAGTCAAGCGTGCCCGGTCAGGAGACCGATCGCGCCACCAGGGCCACGGCCTGGCGCATGGCCCGCCGTACCTCGTCGGGTCCGTCGCCACGCTGCAGTGCGGCGAGCGCGGACGTGCTGACCGCGCCCACCATCGCGCCGACCAGGGCGGCGGCGGTGATCGGGTCGAGGTGCTCGGGGAAGGCCCGCCGCAGCGCCTCGGCCAGGCCGGCCTGCGTGGCGAGGTAGCGCTGCAGTATCCGGGCCTGCAGCGCGGGCGCCTCGGCGACCAGCCGCGCCCGGACGGCCGCGAGCCCGTTGGAGAGGTCGTTGCCCCACGCGTCGGTGATCATCCGGTCCATCGCCCGCACCAGCACCTCGGCCAGGCCCTCCTCGGGCCGGCGATCGGCGATCGCCTGCAGCGCCAGGTCGGTGCGCAGGTCGGCGTTGGCCAGGAGCACGTCCTCCTTGGCCGGGAAGTGGAGGAAGAAGGTGCGGGGGGACACCTCAGCCGCGTCGGCGATCTCGGCCACGGTCACCTGGTCGTAGCCCTTGTCCTCGAACAGGCGCACGGCCGCCTCGATCAGCGCTTCCCGGGTGCGCTGCTTCTTGCGCTCGCGCAGCCCGCGTCTCTCCGTCATGTCCGGCACTCTACCGGATTGATGCATACTGTGCATTACTACAGTTACTGCACTCAATGAAAGGTGGTCGTCATGGAGGGACGTGTCGTCCTCGTCACGGGAGCAGGGCGCGGCATCGGGCGGGAGGAGGCGCTGTACTTCGCCGCCGCGGGCGCCAAGGTCGTCGTCAACGACCCCGGCGTCGCCGCCGACGGCACGGGCGGCGACGCCGGGGTGGCCGCTGCGGTCGCCGGGGAGATCGTCGCCCGCGGCGGGCAGGCCGTGGCCAGCACCGACAGCGTCGCCGACTGGGACGGGGCCCGCCGCATGGTCGAGACGGCCCTGCGGGCCTTCGGCGACCTGCACGTCGTGGTCAACAACGCGACCATCGAACGGACCATGGGCCTGGCCGACCTGGGGGAGGACGACTTCGACGACGTCCTGGCCGTCAAGCTGAAGGGCACCTTCGCGGTGACACGCTGGGCGGCCCGCTACTGGCGCGAACGGCACCGGGCGGGGGACCGCGCCGACCGCGCCGTCGTCAACACCTCCTCCGGCTCAGGGCTGCTCAACCCGCTGCCGGCGCAGGCCGCCTATGCGGCGGGCAACGCCGGGGTCGCGGCGCTGACCACCGTGGCCGCCCTCGAACTGGGCCGTTACGGCGTGCGGGTCAACTGCATCTCGCCCTCGATGGCCCGCACCCGGCTCACCGCCGGCGTCCCCGGCATGGGCCAGGAGCCTCCGGCGGGCGGCTTCGACCCCCTGGACCCGGCCGCCTGCGCGCCGGTCGCCGCCTATCTGGCCGGCGAGGACTGCCCGCTCACCGGGCAGGTGCTGTGGGTGCGGGGCGGGACGGTGGCGGTCGGGCACGGCTGGTCCCTCGGCGATCAGGTCGGCAAGGACGGGCTGTGGAGCGTGGCGGAGCTGGCGGCGAAGGTGAAGGAGCTCCGGATGGACGATCCGTTCGACAAGCTCGCCCACGCCCTGAGCGGAGCGCTCGGCGTCACCGGACGCGACCGGCTCCAGGAGATGATCAACACGCTGCTGGACCAGTTCGCCCCGGGCACGTCGGCGAGCGGGCGATCCGCGGGGCCCGTCCGCACGGCTACCACACCGGCAAGAGCGGAGAACTCCTGAAATTCAGCCGGTTCCCGGACGCGCCGCTGGGCGGCAAGGTCCTCAAGCCCGCCCGGCTGGAGGATCTGCGCCAAGACGTAGGCGGTCGTCCCGCTCGAGCCTGGTCCAGCCCGTCCACCCCCGCTGCCGCAGCAGCTCCACCAGCCGGCGGGCCGGCGGCAAGGTGTCGAACACCATCGAGTCCATCAGCCTGACCAGCGATGGCTCGAGGCCGACGTCGTCGATGTAGTCCTCGCCGCGCTCGTCCGCCGTGCGGGTGAGGTAGGCGGCCAGGTCGTCGGCCAGGCCGGCCAGCCGCGGGTCGTCGGCGGTCCAGTCGAGGGCCCGGCCCAGGGTGAGAAAGACGTCGGTGAGCCGCGCGTCGGCCATCTGCTCGCGCTTGCGCGCCATCCACTCCAGGACGCGCTCCGGTGAGCGCGCGGCCAGCGGGATCCAGCCGTCGCGTTCGAGCCGGACGATCCGTTCGTCGACGCCGAGCGCCCGCAGGTGGCCGAGGTAGTCGGTCACCTGCGGCGGCAGCGCGAGGTCGTCCCCGGAGGCCAGCCGGGCGATCCGCCGCCGGTGCCGGCGCCGCTCCCGGATCTCCGCGCGCAGGCGCCTGTCGATGTCCGCGACCGCCGCGGCGAACTCCTCCTCGCCGGCGTGCAGAAGCTCCCGCACCCGCGCGAGCGGCACGCCGGCCTCGGCGAGGGCCCTGATCTTGATGAGCTCGAGTACGGCGGCGCCGCCGTACCTGCGATAGCCGGAGCGGTCGCGCTCGGGTTCGGCCAGCAGCCCCTTGGCGTGGTAGTGCCGCACCGCGCGCACCGTCACTCCGGCGGACGAGGCCAGCTCACCGATGGTCAGCATGGGACCATTCTCCCGATGATCCGGGCGACCTCCGGGGCGTGGGTGAAGACGAGCCGGTGGTCGGCCTCGAGCCAGTGCGCGCGGACGCGCGGCAGCTCCCGGACCAGCCGCTCGACGCCGGCTCGCCAGTTGCGGTTGAGCCGCGCCGCCCACGCGCCGTCGCCGGCCATCGAGCTCGACATGATCATGCGGACGGGCAGGTCGATCCTCCGGTACCGATCGAGGATCCGGGCCCGGACCCCGTCGATCTCGACGTTGAGCTCGAGCATCTGCCGGCCGGTGAGCGGGGCGCCTCGCTCGGACTCCCACAGGGCGCGGAACACGGGCAGGTCGGCCTCCGTGATGAACGGTTCCGGCACCGGGTTCGCCCCGTCGATGAGCACGAGTCCGGCGACGGCGCCGGGATGCCCGGCGGCGTAGTGCACGGCCAGGTCCGCGCCCAGCGAGTAGCCCGCGAGCACGGGCGGGCCGAGGTGTTCCACCGCCGCCGTCACGGCGGCCAGATCGCGGAGGAACGCCGCGAAGGAGTACCCGCCGGCGGCCGAGGCGCGGCCGTGGCCCCGGAGGTCGACGGTCACCACGTGGTGGTCGCGCCGCAGCAGCCCGGTCAGCTCATGCAGGCCGGCCTGCGTCGAGTTCAGCCCGGGACACAGGACCAGCGGGCGTCCCCGCCCGGCGCGAGAGACCGGGATCGCGACGCCGTCGTGGTGGATCGTGAAGTTCCGCGTGGTCATGCGCTTCATGGTGCCGGGTTGACCCTGCGTCAAGGTCAACCCCTCAGGCCAGGAGGGAACGCCACCGGCCGGCCAGTTCCATGATGTCCAGGCTGACACGCTCGAGGTACGCCGCGGTCTTGGCCAGCCGCTGTCCCACCGGGCTGTCGAGCCCGCGCGCCTCGGCCGCCGCCTTCGCGGCCCGCGCCGCCTCGAGCGTCTGCCGCTCGCTGGTCATGATCGCGTGGTACCAGGCGTCGTCGTCGAACACGTAGACGTCGCGCCGCCGCCGCGGATCGCGCTCGCGCCGGATGAATCCGAGCTGGACCAGGTAGTTCACGGCTCCGGAGACGGAGGCCGGGCTGACCTTCAGCCTGTCCGCCAGCTCGGCCGCGGTCCGCCTGCCGTCCTCGGCCAGCATCAGGTCGAGGTGCACGCGGGCGGCCATCTTCGGCGTCCCCGCCCTGATCGCCGTCTCGAGGAGTTCCGCCTCCGCCGCTGCGATCTGCGGTACGGCTCCGCGCGCGGGCGCGGGGGTGCCGCGTTGCGCTCGCCGGATCGTCGCCTGGTGCGCCTGCTGGGCCTGGTAGCCGGCGGGGCCGCCGTTGCGGCTGATCTCCCGGGTGATCGTCGAGGTCGGCCGGTCGAGCCGCCTGGCGATCTCGGCGTAGGTGAGCCTGCCGGCGAGTCCGGCCGCGATGCGCTGACGGTCCTGCTGGGTCAGTCGTCCTCCTGGCATGCCGTCAGTATTGCCTTCGCCGCCAGCCATTGCAACTTGGTGTTGCATTCGAACGCAGCGTCATTGCATCTATTTACCGCTTTCCATCTGGGCTAACGCAGTTTCTGTGATTGACATGGCCGCTGAATGCAACATAGCTTTCGAATCGCACCAAACACGTACTATCGCGAAGCGAGGAATGATCATGAGCACCTCCGGCACCCCCGTGGCCGCCGCCGTACAGGATCGCCCGGAACTGCAGAAGGCGATGCAGACCTTCGTCGACGCCGGTTTCCTCGGGATGCAGCTGCGCGTGACCGACGAGCGGGGCGAGTGGGCCGGCAGTGCCGGGCTGCGCAAGCTGGGCGAGGCCGCGAAGCCCTCGGTGGACGGGCTGTTCCGGGCCGGCAGCGTCACCAAGAGCGTCATCGCGACCGTGGTGCTGCAACTGGTGGCCGAGGGCACGATCGGGCTGGACGAGCCGGTGGCCGGCTACCTGCCCGAGTTCGAGCTGGACCGCCGGATCACCGTGCGGATGCTGCTGCAGCACACCAGCGGGTTGTACGCCTACACCGGCGAGTTCCGCCCCGACGGGTCGGTCGAGCCGGGGATCCCCGGAGGGGGCAAGGACTGGGTGGACGTCCGCTTCAAGACCTATCAGCCGGAGGAACTGGTGCGGTTCGGCCTGTCCAGGCCCGCGCGGTTCGAGCCGGGGACGAGCTGGAGCTATTCCAACACCAACTACACGCTGGCCCAGCTGCTGATCGAGAAGGTCGGCGGCAGCTCGATCGGCGACGAGGTGAAGCGGCGGATCCTGCGGCCGCTCGACCTGCGGCACACGGTTTTGCCCGGCACCACGGACATCCCCGGGCCGCACGCCCACGGCTACTACCGCTACGAGGAGGCCCCCGGCCGGTGGAAGGTGATCGACGTCTCGCGCCAGGACCCCTCCATGACGGCCGGCGCCGGTGACATCATCTCGACCACGAAGGACATGCACACGTTCTTCTCCGCCCTGAACGGCGGCAAGCTCATCCCGGCCGAGCTGCTCACCGAGATGCGCAAGACGCACCCCGAGAGCGCCGGCATCTACGGCAGATACGGCCTCGGGCTGTACGTGCAGGACCTGGGCCCGGGCTGCGGCACCGTCCTCAACCACAACGGCAACGCCACCGGGGGGTACATCGCGCTGATGTACAGCACGCCCGACGGCAGGAAGACCCTGACCGCCTCGATGACCACCGGGGACCGCACGCCCGACCTGGCGGCGTTCCCGAAGCTGCTGGACGACCTCGTCAAGGGGGTGTTCTGCGGCGGGGAGGCCGCGCCGGCCCGGTAGACGGGCCCGGCGCGTCAGGCTGCCCGGTGAATTGTCCCCGTTTATTTGCATATTATGCGATAAATCGGGCTGACAGCTCCTCATGAGGAAATAGTCAAGCTTGTGTACGTGGGCCGGCTTGAATCCCTCGGTTATGGTGCATACCTCGAAACTCGAGGAGGGATGCATGGGCGCCGCGGATCTATTTCTGCAAGCGTTCAACGCCGTCGGGATAGATTCCGGTCTCGCGCGGGACGCGGCCCGGAATTACTCGTCGGTCGGTACCTGGAAGAATTCCCAGGCGGCCCAGACCGCGCTCGTCGGCGGAGCCGCGCTGATCATTCCCGGCGTTCACATCGTCGGCCTGGGAGTGGACCTCACGATGGTGCTCCACAAGATGGCATGGACGACCTGGGGGATCGGCGGGCTGCTGAGCGCGCTGGACGACGGCAAACTCGATCTGGCCCTCACCCTGGGAGGGCGTGAGCAAGGGGGTCGCCAAGGGGTCCGGCAAGATCGTCGGGAAACTGGCCGGCGCCTCGGCCTCCAAGCTCACCACCAAGGCGATGGCGAAGATCAGCCCGAAGGCGGCCGCCGTCATGGCCAGCGGAACCGCGGCGAAAGCCGTACCGATCCTCGGCGCGGTCGCCGGCGCCGGCGTCAACATCTGGATCATCCGCTCCATCGGGTCGGCCGCCGAGAAGTACTACCGGGGCAAGGCGGAGGCGGCGCGCTGAGCGCGCGTCAGGCGGTGAACTCCTTGCCGAAGTCGTAGGTACGCCAGCGTTCCGGCCGCACCCGGACGGTGTGCATCGACCGGATGAAGTCCTCGGCCGAGGTGAAGAACCGCTCGCCCGCCTCAGGCCCCAGATACCGGATGGACCATCCGCGATACTCCTCCAGGCTGGTCGGCTCGTCCCCGACGACCGGCCCCTCGACGGTCACGTACTTGTACGGCATCGCCTCCTGCTGCACCGTGAAGGTCACCCGGCCCGCGGCCCGGACCAGGTCCATCTTCCTGCTGCCGGGACTGGTGGCGAACTTGAGCTCCCCGCCGGGCTCGTAGCTGTACCAGATGGGCACCGCCATCGGTGCCGCACCGTCGGAGCCGGCCACACTCAGCACCCCGATGTGCGTCCCGGCCAGGAAGCTCTCCCGCTCTTCGGCGGTCATGCGCGTCGACATCATGTGCTCCTCAGTCGTTCGTGGATCGACACCGTCATCCTTCTCGACGCCGCGCACGATCGGCTGAGGACTCGCTGGGGGTGTGCCCGCTACACCTGCGCCGCGACCGTGCGCGCGACGTGGAAGAGCTGCCGCTCCGCCCCCGGACGGCAGACCAGTTGCAGGCCGACCGGCAGACCGTCCACCGCTCCGGCCGGTACGGACAGGGCGGGCAGCCCCAGGACGTTCCACGGGCTCGTCAGTGCCAGCAGGGCCGCGCGGACGGGGACCGGCGTGCCGTCGATCTCCGTCTCGCGCTGCCCGAGGAGCGGGGCGGTCAGGGGTACGGCGGGCAAGGCCAGCACCTCGTGGCGCTCGAACAGCGCCCCGGCGGCCTCGGCCAGGCCGGCCCGCGAGTCCACGGCGCGGACGTACCGCCAGCCGGGCATCTCCGCCGCGGCGCGCAGCCGCTGGAGCGTCTCGGGTTCATACAGTTCGGGCGAGGCTTCCAGGCGTTCGGCGTGGACGGCCGCCGCCTCGCAGCTCTGCATGGCGTGGAACGTCTCCCGCAGCGCCTCCACGAGCCCCTCGGCCGGCCGTACCTCCTCCACCGTCCCGGCCGCCGCCCGCGCCAGCCGTACCACCTGCGGATCCACCGCGGACATGCCGGCGGGATCGAGCCACGCCACGCGTGCGCCCTCGGTCGCGGCGCCGCTCTCCCGCCCGCCGGTCAGGCACCGGTAGGCGAGCAGGCAGTCCTCGGCTCCGCCCGCCAGGACGCCCACGTGGTCGAAGCTCCGGGCGAGCGGGAAGACGCCGTCCGCCGGGATCGCGCCGTACGCGGGCTTGAAGCCCGCCACCCCGCAGAGCGCGGCCGGGATGCGGACGGATCCGCCGGTGTCGGTGCCGACCGCGAGCGGCACCAGCCCCGCCGCCACGGCGGCCGCGCTGCCTGCGCTGGAGCCGCCCGTCATCCGCGCCGGGTCCCGCGGATTGCGCACGGGCCCGGTGGCGGACAGGTCCCCCGTGGGACCGTACGCGAACTCGTGGGTCGTGGTCGTGCCCACGATGACCGCACCGGCCTGGCGCAGCCGCGTCACACACGCGGCGTCGGCCGGCGCGACGTGCCCCGCGAAGTGCCGTGATCCCATGGTCATCGGCAGCCCGGCGACCATGACGAGGTCCTTGACCGCGACGGGGATGCCGTGCAGGGGGCCGCGATCGGCGCCGCGGGCGAGTTCGTCCCCGGCCTGCCGCGCCGCGGCGATCGCGCCGCGGGCGTCCACGGTGACGAACGCGTTGAGCTCCGCGCCCGGCCCGGCGATCGCGTCCAGGGCCAGCTCGGTGAGCTCGGCGGGCGTGGTGCGCCCATGGCGCAGGTCCTGGGCGAGGTCGCCGATGGTACGGCCGGTGAAGGGACCGGGCATGAAGGGCCTTTCCACAACATCAGGGCGTCGGGGCAGATCCACTGCTTACCACCCTCGCCGAGGAGCGGCCGCGGTGCCGCGCGGACCTGGAAGCCCGGCCGGCCCGCCGCGGCCCGCGCCCCTGAGCCGATCGGCCTACGGCGCGTCCCCCGGCAGCGTACGGGTGCGGCCGATGGCGCCGAGCCAGGCCGCAGACGGCTTGGGGGTGCGCGCGAACGTCCGGCGGTCCACGTGGATGAGGCCGAAGGTGGGCGCGTAGGTGCCCCATTCGTAGTTGTCCAGGGCGCTCCAGTGGAAGTAGCCCCGCACGTCGACGCCGTCGGCCATCGCCGCGGCCAGCCCCTGGAGGGCGCCGCCGGTATAGGCGATACGGCGGGCGTCGTCGGCGGTGGCGATGCCGTTCTCCGTCACGATCAGGGGTGTGCCGGGGGCGACGGCGGCGGTGTGGCGCAGGGCCTCGCCGAGCGCGGCCGGGTAGTACTCCCAGCCGGTCAGGGTCCGCTCGGCGTCCTGGGGCGCGGGCACGGGGCCGCCGGGGCCGATCCGGGTGCGGGTGTAGGACTGCACGCCCAGCCAGTCGTCGCCGGCCGCCGCCTGGAGGAAGAGGTCCTCGCGGGAGTGGGAGTAGGCGGCGGTGATCTCTTCGGAGCCGGGGAGCGCCTGGTACACCTGGTTGGCCACCGACCAGCCGGTCCGCACGTGCGGGGCGCGGGACTTGACCGCTTCCACGGCACGCCGGTGGGCTTCGGTCAGGCACTCGGTGACCGCCGGGTCCGGTTCCGGCAGGCCCGCCGCGGGCAGGGAGCCGCCGGTGGTGAGCAGGTGGAGGTAGCTCGCCATCGTGGCGATCATGTTGGGCTCGTTGACGGTGCACACGTGCTCGACGCCCTCGGCGTAGACCGGCGCGGCCGCGTCCACGTAGCGGGCGAACAGCTCGGCCGCGTCCGGCGCGCTCCAGCCGCCGCGCCGGGCGAACCACTGCGGTGAGCTGAAGTGGTGCAGGGTCACCATGGGGCGCAGCCCGCGTTCGCGAGCCCCGTCGGCCATGCGGCGGTAGTGGTCCAGCGCGGCCCGGGAGAACTCACCCGGGGCCGGCTCGATCCTGGCCCACTCGATGCTGAAGCGGTAGTCGGTGAACCCGAGGCCGGCCAGCAGGTCCATGTCCTCGCGCCAGCGGTGGTAGCTGTCGCAGGCGTCGCCGCTGGGCTCCTTGATGTGACCGGTGCCGGCGGAGTCGTGCTCCATGGCCCACCAGTCGCTGTTGGTGTTGCCGCCTTCGGTCTGGTGGGCGGAGGTGGAGGCGCCCCAGAGGAAGCCGTCGGGAAGGAGGTTGCGCATGGCGCCTCAGCGTAGCCACGAAAACCTTGGGTCTCAATGGTTTGATGTCGTTAGAATCCTCCGCGTGAGCGCACCACGCGGGCCGTACGCCAAGAGCTCCGCCAAGCGGGAGCAGATCCTCCGGGCGGCCCTGGAGATCTACGCCGAGGCCGGCAGCCGCAAGGTCTCCGTACGCGACATCGCCAAGCGCGTCGGCATGACCGACACCGGAGTCCTCCACCATTTCGGCAGCCGCGAGAACCTGCTGACCGCGGTCCTGGAGGCCAGGGACGCGATCGGCGCCGAGACGTACGGCGACACCCTGTCGGACGCCTCCGCCGGCGCGAAGCTGCTGGCCGCCAACGTCTCCACGCCGGGCCTGGTCAAGCTCTTCCTCGACGTCGCGGCCGCGGCCGCCGAGCCCGAGCACCCCGCGCACGACTACTTCGTCGAGCGCTACGCCCGCCTGCGCCGGGAGGTCGCCGCGCGGCTGGCCGATCTCCCCGCCGCGGGCGACGCCGGCGAGATCGACCGCGCGCGGGCGGCCCGCATCCTGATCGCCGCCGTCGACGGACTGCAGATCCAGTGGCTGCTGGAGCCGGAGATCGACATGGCCGCCGACCTCGCCGCCCTGCACCGGTTGCTCACCGGCGCCTGACGCCGCCGTGCCCGCCGTACGCGATCGAAAGGTACGGCGGAGCCGTCACCCCGGAACCTCGCCCGGACGGCTGAGGCCGGAGAATCCCTACCGGCGGAACTCGTCCGCGTGTTCGCGTGCCCACTGGGCGAACCCGCGGGCCGGTGCGCCCGTGACCTGCTCGACGGTGTCGGTGATCAGGTCCGAGCGGGGCCGGGCGGTGGCGGCCAGCAGGGCCTCCACCAGCGCCGGCGGGCGGCCGTCGGCGAGCATCTGCCGCCGCGCCTCCTCGGCCGGGACGTCCTGGAAGCGCAGCGGCCGGCGCAGCGCGTCGCCGAGCAGCCGCACCTGGTCGGCCCGGGTCAGGATCTCCGGCCCGGTCAGCACGTGGACGGCCCCCGCGTGCCGTTCGTCCGTGAGCGCCCTGGCGGCCACCTCGGCGATGTCGTCTTCGTGCACGACCGCGGTCCCGGCGATGCCGGGGCCGCGCACCACGTCGCCGGCGCGGATCTGCCCGATCCAGCCCCGGGCGTTGGCGGCGACGGTGTCGGCGCGCAGCACGGTCGCGGTGGCGCCGGACTCGGAGATCAGGCGCTCCAGATCGGCGTGCAGCCGGTTGATCGGGTCGTCCTGCCGCCGGCCGACGCCGGCCGAGGAGAGGTACACCAGCCTCCGCCCGCCCTCCGCGATCGCCTTGATCACCTGCTCCGCGTGATCGGCCGTCAGGAAGGGCCACACCAGGAAGACGGCGTCCACCTCGTCCAAGGCCAGACCGGCGGGATCCGTCAGATCACCCACCGCGACCTCGGCCTGCGGCGGCAGGTCGTGTCGTGCCTCGCGGACCAGCGCCCGCACCGTGACGTTCTCCCGCAGGAGGCGGGCGAGTACCCGCCGCCCCACGTTCCCGGTCGCGCCGGTTACCAGAATCCTGTGCATGAAGGGTGCAACTCCGTGACGCCCGTGCCGTCATCCCCGCGCGCGGACGTCAGTCGATGCGCTGGCAGATGGTGACCGGGAGCCGCGGCGACCACCTGCCGGTGACCTTGTCGTAGGCGCGGGCGTACCCGTTGGGGCCGCCGTTGCAGGGGGCGGCGATCGTCGTCTCGACGTAGATGGCGCCGCCGGGGGTGATGGCGTGGGTGCGGGCGGTCTCCCACTTGGAGAAGGCGACCCTGCCGGTGTTGAACTTGACGGTCAGGAAGACGCGGCCGCCCACGGTGAAGTTGCCGCCGGCCACCTTGAGGTGGTTGTTGAAGGTGTACTGGAACAGGAACGACGGCGCCTGGGAGGCGGTGGCGCTCGAGGCGTGGGCGGCCGGGCCGAAGGCGCTCAGGGCGACGATGGCGGCGGTGGCGGCTCCCAGCAGGCTACGGGTCATCGGGATCTCCTCGGTGGTCGGGCTGAGGGGTGCTCCACCATTGACGGCCACGTCTCCTGCAATCCGCTTTCAAAGGGCCAGAACTCACGTGTGAACTGGGACTATTCTCCCTCCGGCCGTTTCCCCTCGCTAACGGAGTGTTGTATCGGGGTTTACGGTCTTTCCGATACCGGCCAAGGGTCAAGTGATGCTTGACGTCTCACGGGTGCATTCACCATGATCAACCGGGTTGGAAAACTGCGGATTCAACGCACAGGCGGAAATCCGGCGAGGAGGCCCGAAATGGAACAAACCGCCGATAGACCCCCCAACGCCTACACAAGTTCGCGCTCGGGGTGATCTTTCCCCATCTACCGTCATGACATCCCGCCCGCCCCTCCCCCTGGCCGACGATCTGTTCCTGGTCGCCTGGGACGTCACCATCTCCGGCCAGCCCCGCCTGCACCCGCACAGCATCGGCCTGGCTCTGTCCGGAGCCCTCCTGGCCGAGCTGGTGTTCGCCGGGCGGCTGGCCGTACGCGAAGAGCGGCTGACCGTCACCAGCCCCGCCCCCGTCCCGGACCCCCTGGCCGCCAGTGTGCTGGCCGAGCTCGTCGCGCACCCGCAGCACACCACGATCCCCACCTGGCTGGCCTACCTGGAGACACAGGCCGTCACCAAGGTGGCCGACCGGCTCATCGCCGCCGGGCTCCTGGTCCGTGAGCAACCCCGCCTGCTGCGCCATCGCCCCTCCCGGTACAAGTACGCCGACCGCACCGTGTACGGCAGAGCCGCCTGGCCGCCGGAGCGGCTCCGGGGCAGCCTGCTCGCGCACCGCCCCGTGGCCGAGCAGGACATGATGCTCCTCGCCCTGGCCGACGGGTGCGGCCTGACGCCTACCCTGCTGAACGATCCGGCCGTGCGCCGCACCGCCGAGGAGTACCTGGCGGCCGTCCTGCGCGCCCTGCCCGCGCCGCTGACCGCCATCGCCCGCCAGGTGCGCTCGTCCGTGGGCGACGCCGTACTGACCTATCGCACTCATCGCTTCTGACCCCCCAACGCTGCGAAAGGGAAACCCTTGACACACGCCCACCGCCATCCCCCAGGCGACCGGATCACCGCCGCGCTGGCCGCCAACCGCCTCGGCGTGCCCGCTGTGGCGTTCTTCGTCCTGTCGGCCGCCGGGCCGCTCAGCGTCATCGCCGGCGTGGTGACCACCGGTTACGCCGTCACCGGGATCACCGGGCTGCCGATCGTGTTCCTCGTGGTCGGCGCGGTTCTCGCCCTCTTCGCCGTTGGATATGTGGCGATGGCGCGGTACATGGCCAACGCCGGGGCCTTCTACACCTACGTCACCCACGGCCTGGGCCGCCCCGCGGGCGTGGCGGCCGCCTGGTGCGCGCTGCTGGCCTACAACGCCATCCAGGTCGCCCTGTACGGGGTGTTCGGCGCCGCCTCGGTCCCGCTGCTGGCCGCCTGGCTCGGCGTGACCGTGCCCTGGTGGGTGGTCGCCCTGCTGGCCTGGGCGCTGGTCGTCGTGCTCGGCCTGTCCCGGGTCGACCTCAACGGCCGCGTCCTGGCCGTCCTGCTGACGGCGGAGATCGCGGTCATCCTGCTCTTCGACGTGGCCGGCCTGCTCAACCCCGCCGAGGCCGCGCTGCCCTGGCAGGCGCTGTCGCCGGCGGAGCTGTTCTCACCCGGGGTCGGGGCGCTGCTGGTCATCGCCATCCTGGGATTCGTCGGATTCGAGGCGGCCGTCGTGTTCTCCGAGGAGTCGCGCGACCCGCGCCGCACCATCCCGGGCGCGACCTACCTCGCAGTCGCCGTGATCGCCGGCGTGTACGCGCTGTCGTCGTGGACCATGCAGGTGGCCGTGGGCGCGGGCAACATGGCCGCCGTCGCCCGCCGCGACAGCGCGGAAACCATCTTCATCCTGGCCGCCGACCAGATGGGGGACGTGGTGGCCACCGCCGGCCGGGTCCTCTTCATCACCAGCACCTTCGCCGCCATGCTCTCCTTCCACAACACCAGCGCCCGGTACCTGTTCGCGCTCGGCAGGGAGCGCGTGCTGCCCGAGGTGTTCGGCCGCACCACCGCCCGCACCGGCGCCCCCAAGACCGGATCCATCGCCCAGAGCTGCCTCGGCCTGCTGGTCATCGTCGTCTACGCCCTGCTCGGGCTCGACCCGATGGTGCAGCTGTTCTACTTCGGCGGCACCCTGGGCGGCTTCGGCATCCTGCTGCTCCTCACCGTGACCGCGATCTCCGTGCCGATCTACTTCGCCCGCAACCCCCACGACGAACCCCGCACCCACACCCTGCTCGCCCCGGTGGCCGCCGCCGTCATCCTGGTGGTCATGCTCGGGCTGGCCATCACCAACTTCGCGACCCTGCTCGGCGTGCCCGGCGACGACCCTCTCGTGATCATCCTCCCCAGCCTGTACGGCGTGGCCGCCGTGCTCGGCCTGGCCTGGGCCTTCGTCCTGCACCTGCGCCGCCCCGGCGTCTACATCCAGATCGGCCAGGGCGCCAAGGCCCTCGCGTCCTGATCCTCACCCACCAGGGAGCACACCCATGTCCCCGACTCCTGCCGTCCACCGGGCGGACTACGCCGACCTCGACCAGGTCGCACACCTGGTCGGCACCGCGTTCGCCGGTCTGGACGTCGTCGCCTACATGATCCCCGACCCCGGCCGGCGGGCTCCGCTCATGTCCGCCTGGGCCGCCATCATGGTCGAGGACGCCTTCAAACGCGGCCACGTCGACGTCATTCCCGGCGCCGGCGCCGCCCCGCTGGCCACCGCCGTCTGGTTCCATCGCGAGGAGCCTCTGCCGGCGCCCGACGACTACGACCGCCGCCTGGCCGAGGCGGTGGGGCCGCACCGGGAGCGCTTCCAGGTCGTGGACGAGCTGCTCGAGGCCAGCCACCCCCAGGAACCGCACCACCACCTGCTGTTCCTGGCCGTGCGGCCGGACCACCAGAACCACGGCCTGGGCACCGCCCTGATGGACCATCACCACGCCACGCTGAGCGGCCTCCCGGCCTACCTGGAGTCCGCCAGCACCGCCAGCACCCGCCTCTACCTGCGCAACGGGTACACCGAGCGCCGGCCGATCGTCCTGCCCGACGGCGCCAGGTTCTGGCCCATGTGGCGGCCCTGACCCGGGCGCCGCCGTACGGAACCGCAGTAGAGTGCGGGCGTGGCGATCGATCGTCAGCAGCTGTACGACGGCTCGCGGGATCTGCTGGACCGGCTGGCCGACCGGCTCGAACGGCACCTCGAGACGTATCGGAGCCTGCACGACGTCGGAGAGCCGATCTACATGCTGAACGTGCTGTGCGCCGACCTGACCAAGTCGAAGATCCCGGTCAGCCCGGAGGAGCGTGACCTGCTCGCGGTTCTGATCGGCGACCTGCGGATCCGCGCGGGCGACTACCCCTACCTGGACGACCCCGCCCGGATCCTGGCCGCGCTGCACGTGGTGCCCTGACCGCCGCGCGCTGCCAGGCCGGTGAGCGTGTCACCGGCAGCCAGCGGCCGCCGTAGCCGGGTACAGCGTCCGGCACGTGCGCAGCACCGAGTGAAGGAAGTGGTGCTCCTGCCTGCCGTACTCGCGCAGCTCCTCCTCGGTGACCACGTGCACGTCCACCCGCACCGCGCCGCCGCCCAGGTAGGGCGTGAAGTCCGACGGGCGGGGCGGGTCCGGGGTGCCGGTGGGCATGACGACGAGGAGATCGAGATCGCTGCGCGCGTGCGCCCGGCCCTTGGCGTAGGAGCCGAACATCAGCACGCGCTCCGGCCGGGCGACCCATACGACGCGCTCGACGATGGTCGCGATCTCGTCGTCGCTCAGCAGGACCGTCATGGGCGCTCCACGGTGTAGTTGACGATGAGGAAGAGCTCGCGCACCTCGTCCGGCGGCAGGGAGCGGAAGTCGGGGGCCCCGGACCGGCGGATCTTGAGCGTCCAGCCGGTCATCGGCGCCTCGCTTCCGGTGAGGTCCCGGTGGGCGCGGTGCATGCCCTGGTAGACGGTGTCGGGAACCAGCGGGAGCAGAGCGCCGCCCACGGGCTGCACGGCCACCTCGTAGGTCTGGCCGTCGGCCATGAGCGCCGCGACCTCCACGGCCCTGACCTTCCTGGTGGGGAAGGCGCGGGTGAACAGGGGCAGGCGCTCGGCCAGGTCGCCCAGCGTCATCTCCTGCTCGTCGGCCGGGTTGGCCGGGTGCAGGAACCGGTAGAACGCGTCGGGGAACTCCCGCTTGAGGTCCAGCGCCCGGTACAGGCCCTTGCGGCCGCCGGCCAGGAGCGCGGCCGACAGGGTGTCGTCGATGTTCTTGAGCGCCTCGGCGCGCAGCAGGGCGCCGCCCTCGCGCGCGGTGTACCGCAGATGGATCACCACGTCCGAGATGGTGCCGAGGTCGAACTGCGGCACGTCCGCGTTCAGCCGCAGGTGCCAGGAGCCGATCGCGCCCGCGCCCTCGAACGGCAGGTATCTGTCGTCCTCGAAGGCCAGGTCGAACAGCCCGTCGTCGTCCACGGCCGTGCTGGTGGCGATGGACTGCACGCCGGTCAGGCCGTCGCGGAAGCGGGTGTCGCCCGCCGGGTTCCTGGCGTACTTGCCCGCCAGCAGGGTCGCGTCCTTGCGCAGGCTGTCGCCGGTGAGGGTCAGCGTGGCGGCCACGCTGCCGTAGGGCCCGACGACGCACGGGACCGTGAGCGAGACCGACTGGACGCGGCGGAAGTAGTGACCGGGGTGGTCCAGGTCGAAGAGCACCTCGGGCAAGTCGATCAGGCACTCGCCGTTCCGCTTGAGCTGCAGCAGCGCCACCGGGTCGATCTGGGCCAGCGAGACGTGCTTGGTCAGCTCGTACTCGCGCTTGTTCAGGTCCAGGAACGCGGCGTCGAGGCGGCGCAGGTCGTGGCCGAGCCGCTCGCCGGCGAGCAGGCCCTTGCGCAGGCTGTCCCAGTAGCCGTGGCGGATGTAGGAGGAGTCGGACAGCCCCAGCTCGTAGCGGAAGCAGCGCTCGGCCCGCTTGGCCAGGTCGAAGGCGAGCTGGTAGCTCTGGAAGTACACCGTGGACAGCTGGCCGATCATCCAGTCGTACAGCTCGGCGTTGGTGAACTTGCCGCGCTGGAACTCGTCCTCGACGGCGGCGTTGGCGCGCTGCTTGTCGTGGTGGCGCAGATCCTGCCGGGCGATCTGGTGCCGGATCTCCGCGGCGAGGATCTGCTTGTCGATCTGCGGCAGCTCGGTGGCGGCCAGGTTGCGCTGGTACTCCCAGTCCTGGGCCCGCCGCGCGTGACCGGCCAGGACGCCGGCCATCGCGGCGCCCTTCTCGGCCGCGGTGGCCAGCGAGCGCAGCGTGGCCACCGCCATCTCGGCCGACTTGCCCACCTGCGGGCCGCCGATGCTGCCCGAGACCGTGGGCGAGCCGCCGAATCCGGCGGCGCCGGCCAGGAACGTCGGGATCAGGCTCAGCCCGCCGGACAGCACGTAGCCGACCGCGACCGCGGCCTCCAGCCCGAGCGAGACGCCGGACAGCGCCAGCGCGACCTTCTCGCCGGTGTTCAGCCCCTGGTCGAGCAGCCGCTGGTGGTAGGCGCGGCGCAGCTCCGCGAGGTCGCGGTTGCGCTGGTTGGCCTCCTTGGTCGCCTGCGCCTCCCGCACCTGGCTCTCGCGCACGTCCCTGAGCAGGTCGAGCACGGCGATCTCGTGGCTGGAGCGCAGCGCGGCCAGCGTTTCCCCGTCACGCTTCTCCAGCGCGGCGAGCATGGCGGCGCCGAGCGCGGTGACCGCGGCGCAGACCTCCTGGGCCCGCTGGATCATGACGGGGAAGCGGTAGGGCGGCATCGGCGCGTTGATGTCGCTGATCGCCGCCGCGACGTCGAGCCCCGCCGCGGCTGCCTTGACCAGCAGCGCGGGATCGATGGGCGGCTCGAACAGCGGCAGCTGCCGGACCACGCCCTCGATGTTCATGCAGTGCCGGATCTTGAAGAGCCGATCCTCGACGGTGTCCCACAGGGCGAGGAGCTTGTCGTTGTTCGGGACGCCGAAGTACAGCACGTCCAGCCGGGGCAGCTCCGGCCCCTCCGGGGCGGGCGCGGTGGGCCCCGGCACGCCGGGCAGCAGGTTCTCCACTTGGAGCAGCACGTTGCCGAAGTCGTCGATCCCGCGCGCCTGGAGCTGGTAGAAGGTGCGGACGGGGCTGGGCACCCGCCGCGGCACGCTCTTGGGCCGCGGCCCGAGGATGGTCCCGGCCAGCACGTACAGCTGCGTCGCCTCGTTGATCGACTCGATCGTGTCCTGGGCGAAGAGCTGGTCACCCCACGCGGTCAGGGTCTGGATGTACTTGATCAGCACGTTCTTCTGGTAGGCGACGGTCCGCATCCGCGCGATGGTGTGCGGGCTGAAGGGGTGCTGACGCCACTCGGCCACCTGCGCCCGCAGCTCGGCGTCACCCTTGGCGATCGCCAGCAGCATGTTCTCGATCTTCTGCTTGTAGTAGCCGTCCTTGGTCGTCTCGAAGAACGGCTTGGTGATCCAGTACTTCTGCTGCGGCGTCGCGGGGTCGGGCGTCTCGGTGTCGGTGCTGGTCGGGTCGAAGACGTAGTGGTACCACTCCAGCGCCTCCTCGAAGCGCTGGTTGGCGGCGAGCTTGCCGGCGATCAGCATCGGCAGGTGGAAGAACAACTCCCAGTTGTACGGCGCGTACGCCCCGCCGTAACTGAAGTCGACCTCTTCCTTCGGGTACGGCTGGGCCACCGTGAAGTCCGGCTGATAGGCGGCGAAGTCGAACGGCGCCGGGCTGCCGGGCACGCTCTGCGGGCTGACCTGGATGCGCCGGTTCAGCACGCCGCGCAGGCCCCAGATGTTCAGTTCCTTGGTGAACAGCTCCACGAACGGGTGGTAGTGCGCGCCGAACCGGAACGTCGAGACCGACCAGCTGTACCACCACCCCCAGTAGCTGTAGGACCAGTACGTGCGGTGCTCGTAGTCCACGTGGTAGGCGCGGGCGGGGTCCCAGGTGAAGAAGGTCCCGGTCTCGGCGAAGCCGGACGCCTGCGAGTCGATCACGGAGAAGGTCTGGCCGGGCGTGATGTTGCGCAGCACGCGGATGGCAGGGGCGTTCTGGTGGGCGGGGATCGAGTGCGCCTTGCCGAACTCCGCCACCGAGGAGTAGTAGAAGTACTGCGAGGCGCTGCCGTGCTTGATCAGGTTGCCGTGGTAGACGCTCTCCGGCGGGGAGATCAGGTGCTCCCAGTGGTGCAGGAAGCCGAACAGGCTCGGGGGGCCGAGCGGGCCCGGGGTGATCTGCGGGCCCAGCTTCTCGAAGGCGCTGCGGGAGCGCGGGGCGACGCCGTTGGGGTTGGGCGTCATGTACACGTGGGTCCGGATCTGGGGGACGTGCCTGGTGCGGAAGGTGATGTTCTCCGGATGGTCGCCTCCGGTCTGCAGGTGCAGCACCTTCAGCGGCGCGTCGGAGAGCACCTTCGGCGTCCAGGCGCCGTTCTTCAGCTCGCTCCAGAAGAGCTGGACGTCCCAGAACTTGCGGGGGAGCTCGATCGACGAGGGGGCGTTCTCGCGGGGCGTGCGGACCGAGGTGGGCTCGTCGGCCTTCTCCATGAGCTGCGGCCACAGGATGTAGAGCCTGCGGTTGTGCAGGCCGATCTGGATGTGGTCGGCCTTGATCTCCAGCTTGACGGGCTGCCAGGCGGTCCAGCGGGCCTTGTTGAGCCGGGTGCGGTAGAAGTACTCGGCGCCTGTGCTGCTGCGGGTGCGGCCGATCACGTGCAGGATGCTCTCGTCGCCGATCCGCTGCTCGAACACGGCGCGGATCTCCAGGTTGGCGACCTTGTCGAGTTTGTCCAGGTAGACGCGGTACGCCTCCTCGACGGTGGCGGCGGTGACGTCCTGCTGCTGCAGGTCGCGCTCCAGCTCCAGGAAGAAGGGAGACTTCTCCTCGCGCAGCTCCGGCTCGATCCAGTTCTCCGGGTAGAGGAAGACCTTGCGGTTGGCCTCCCACACCCGGTAGCGGCGCATCCACTGCCACTGCTTCCACTTCGGGTCGGCGACCGTGCTGGCCACGATGTCCCGCTCCAGGTTCTGCAGCACGCGCTGCACGAACAGCTGCGCGGAGCCGGTGGCCTGCTTCAGGCGGGAGGTGAGCGCGCAGGAGCTCATCTCGACGTCGATGAGGAAGTGGCTGTACAGGCCGTTGGCGTCGGTCCACTGCTGGCCGAGCGCCGGATCGGGGTGCGCCGCGAGCCAGTCCGCGAGCACGTCGCGGCGGCGCTCGCGCAGCGCGTCCTGGACCGGGCGGTTGGCGTCGAGCCACTGGGGCAGGTCGTAGCGGGCCTTGAGCACCTGCTTGATCTCGTCGGCGACCGCCGCGTCCGGCGTGGCGTCGGCCCAGGCCACGGCGCGGGCCGCGGTGACGCCGAGCAGGCGCAGCGCCGTCATGGCCTCGGCGACCCTGCGCAGGTTGGCGGCGACGGCCAGGCGCGCCTTGACGTTGTCCACCCCCGTGGCCAGCCAGCCGTACGCGGTGGCCAGAGCGGTGAGGTCGGCCTCCTTCCACGCGGTCAGCCTGGCCAGGGCCGCGATCGCCGCCGCGGAGGTGGCGGCCGGGTTGAGCAGGATGGCGGCGAAGTCCAGCGCCGACAGCTCGGAGGCGGGCAGCCCCGCCTTCCAGTCGAAGAACCAGCGCATCGACGTCCAGCGCGACAGCGCGACGGTGGTGCTCCGGTCGACGCCCAGCGCGCCGGCCCTGATCCAGCCGAGGCCGTCGGCGTTGGCGCCGGTCAGCCACCAGGTCACCTCGGCCGGCCGCATGCCGAGCTTGCCGATGAGCATCGCGACCTTGTGCAGCAGGCGCAGCGCGGCGTAGACGGCCGGGAAGGTGGCCTCGTCGAGCTCCAGCGCGGGATCGACGAGCCGGGGATCGTTGATCACGGCGCGCAGACCGGCCGCCGACCCGGACAGCGTCAGCAGCGACAGCGCGGTCGCGGCGGACACCTCGTCGATCCGCAGCAGCGCGGCCACGTGCTGGTCGACGAAGAGGTCCTTGTGGGTGCGGAGCAGGAACGCCTCCAGGCGCGGCGCGACCAGGGCGAAACGGGCGTCGATCCGGGCCTGCCGCTGCGCGGGGGTCTCGCCCGGCGGCAGCGCCGCCAGCGCCGCGCGGGCCGCGGCCAGATCGTCGAAGATCGCGGCGAAGTAGCGGTCGATGAGCTGGTCACGCTGGGCGGCCGGGCCGTTCCAGCTTCCGTCGACCAGGGCCAGGGCGGCGACCAGGTCCCGGTCGGCGGCCAGCGCGGGCAACAGGCCCAGCTTGGCGCCCACGTAGGCGGCGTCGGTCTGGTCGGCCTGCCTGCGCAGCCGGTCGGCGATCTCGATCAGTCCCTGCCGGAGCTGGCGCAGGGAGGCCAGCACGGTCCGGTCCTCCAGCGCGACGCCCGCGTTGGCGGTGAAGGTGTGGGTGAGCAGATAGTCCAGCTCGACCACGGAGAACGCCGAGGCGAGGACCTCGTCGGCCAGTTCGGCGAAGGCCACCGCGTGGGCGGGCGAGGCGAAGGGGTCCGTCCCGGCGATCCTGGCCAGGCGCAGGAAGTCCCGCACGGGCAGCCCGAGCCCGCGGGCCAGCACCGCCACCCGGTGGATCCGGTTGAGCACCGCCGCGGTCAGCGGCGCGGTCCTGTCCAGGGACAGGTCGGCGAGGATCAGGTCCAGCTCCGGCTCGCCGATGCGCAGGCCCGCGAGCAGGCCGGGCACCCGCTGCCCGATGGTCCCGCTCAGCTCGGCGGCCCGCGGCGGGAACGTGCCGGTGGCGTCCACCAGCTTGTTGCGGAACAGCCGCTGGTAGACCGTCTGCACCGGCGACCCTTCGTCGGCCGAGCGGTCGACGTACTCGTGGTCGTCGAAGCCGCGGAAGACGGTGATCAGGCTCGGCAGGTCCAGTCCGGTACGGCCGGCCAGCCTGCGCAGCCCGGCCAGGTCGCGCAGGGCCGCCTCGTCGAGCGTCCGGCCCGCCAGGAACAGATCGAGCTCCCACTGCGGGATGCCGAGCCGGCGCCACAGCCGCACGAAGCGGTGGGTACGCCCGAGCACGTCGGCGTTCAGCCCGCTGATGGTGAACGCGGAGGTGTCGCAGCCCTCCCGCTCGACCACGGCCACGTTCTGGGCCGGATCGGCGTAGCGCGTGTCGAGGAGCTGCAGCAGGTCCCGGTAGGACAGCTCGGCGCGGTGCAGCATGACGGGCACCTTGGCCAGGACCTCCAGCCACGTGCCGGTCACGACCTGCGCCGGGTCGTCGGGGTGGGGGATCGTGTTGCCCGTCTCGGCCAGCCCCCAGAACTCCCACGGCTGCCGGCCGGGCAGCGCCCCGTTGACGATCTGCCGCTCGGCGTCGCCGACGCCCAGCAGGGCGCAGTCGATCTGGGCCGGCGTCGGTGTGCTGACGGTCCCGTCCGGCATGGTCTGGCCGAACAGCGTGAACAGCCGCTCCTGCGGCAGCCCGAGCTGCCCGAGGTAGCCACGGGTCTGCTCACTGGCCAGGTCGAACGGCAGGGCGAAGGGGAACACCTCGCCGGCCAGCTTCCGGTACGCCTCCAGGTTGAGGTGCTCGGGGTTGGCCCGCACCTCGGCGGCCGACCCGATCGTCTGCCGGGTGGCCCGCAGCCCGAGCTCGGCGCCCTGCGCGAAGACGACGTAGGAGTGCGCCTTGTCCCTGATCACCCAGCGCCCGCGCACGTCCGGGTCGTAGACGAAGGCGTCGGCGGCGATCGCGACGTTCTTGGCCCGCAGCTCGGCCAGCACCTCGGCGGCGATCGGCCCCTCCACCAGCCGCGGCTGGATGGCCGCCGACAGCAGCACCACCGCCGGCGGGGCCACCACGTCCTCGAGGATCTCGTTGACCAGGTCGATGTAGGGCAGCGGTGTGTTGGTGTTCTCGCAGCTCAGCTCGATGTCACCGAGGTCGGGACGGCGTTCGAGCAGCACCTGCCGGACGCTCTTGCCGGCGTGGACGCCCTGCCCCTGGGTGCCGCGGTCACCGAGGAAGCGCAGCACGTCCACGAAGTGCGCGGCAGGGCTGTACACCGACTGGCAGGCGGCGCACGCGCAGTAGTCCAGGGAGCCGAACAACGTGCGTAGATTCGGCAGCGCATCGATCTTGGCCTGGGTCTCGGCGTCGAGCAGCCGCTGGGCCAGGGCCGAGGGGGAGATGCCGTACAGGGCGGCGTTGAGGTCGGCGTAGGTGGTCAGCGCCAGCGCGTAGGTGATCTCCGCCTTCTGATAGAGGGTGCGGGCCTGGATCCGGTTGATCGGCGTCTCCTCGTCGGCCGAAGCGTCGGCCGAAGCGTCGGACGGAGCGTCGGCCGAGGTCCCCGCCGTCGTCCCCGCCGACGCTCCGGTCACGGCGTCGACGAACTGGCCCTGCCCCATGAAGTAGATCTTCTGCGCGGAGTCGATGCCCCGCGACAGCAGCGTGTTGGCGGCGGCGAAGGTCGGCTGCAGCTTGAAGACGCGTTGCACCGCGGCGAGCTCGTCCAGCGTCGCCGGGTCGGGCGTGCCGCCGTTGCCCTCGGTGAGCCGGTCCCGCTCGGCCAGATAGTGGTCGATCCGGTAGCGGTCGAGCTGGAAGTCGGGATGGTCGTCCAGGAAACGGATGACCCGCTCGCTGAGCTGGGGCGCGGTCGAGCTCGCGCGGGCCGCCTTGGCCGACAGCGAGGCGGTCGGGTAGGCGCGCTCGAACTGCTGGTCCAGGATGGCGGCGTAGGTCTCCTTCTTCTGCTCCGGGGTCTCGCCGTCGATGTTGTCGGGCACGCCGATCGGCCTGCCGTCGGGCCCCGGGCGGGCGAAGACGGCGAACCACTCCTGCTTGGAGAACCGGGCCAGGTCCTGCTTGGTGACCTGGCCGGCGCCGACCTGCTCGGCCAGCGACGCCACCAGGGGGACGTGGTTGCGGGTCAGCGTGCCCAGCTCCACGCTGAGCCGTACCTGCTTGACCGTGGCCTCGGGCAGCGTCTCGTCCTCTTCCAGCTTCTTCCACAGACCGGCCAGCGAGCCGGAGTAGGAGGCGAGTGTGGTCAGGATCGTCTGCCGCTGGGCCGGCGGCACTCTGACCACGTCGAGAAGCTGGCCGATCGTGCCCTTGCCGCCGCCCACGGCGACGTCGGCGGTGTAGCGCAGATTGATCTTGGCCAGCGTCGCCAGGATCGCCTCGATCGATTCGCGCAGCCGGGCCGGGACGAGGTTGTCGTCCACGGCCTTGACCAGGAGCTCGCGCTGGCGCTGGGGGAGCAGCGCGGCCAGCGCGCGCAGGAGCGCGTCCTCCATGAGCGCGATGCGCTCGGGGTGCTTGAGGTCGTCCAGCAGCGTCGCGCGGAAGATCGACGGCTCGCCCTGGTGGATGAAGGCGAACAGCGCCTCGGGCGGCAGGGGCGTGCCGTCGCGGGCGGTGCGCTCGGCCAGGCGCCAGGAGGCGGCCCAGGTGCCGATCTCCAGCGCGGTGTAGCCGGTCTCGCCCGCCAGGAACGAGACGTCCTGGTGCTGCTCGTCCTCACGCAGGTCGAGCGGGCTGAGGCCGTCCAGCAGCGGCGTCAGGACGCCGGTCTGCACCTCCCAGAGCGAGGGGCCGCCGTAGACGGCGCCGTCCAGGCTCAGGTTGAACTCGTACTCCGCCGGGGCGTTGTACTGCACCGGTGACCGGAACAGCTGCGTGCCCGCGGTGTCGGTGACGGTGAGGACCAGGTCGGCCGAGTCCTTCTCGGCGCGGCGGAACTGCGCCTCCGAGTAGCGGACCTCGTAGCGCCCCTCGCGCACCTCCGACTGGCCCAGCGGCTGCTCGTGGCGCAGGTCCCGGTCGGCGGCCCGCACGACCACGTCGCTCATGAGCTCGCCGAACTTGTTCCTGACCAGGCCGAACACCCGGCGCGTGGGGGCCGGGTCCGGGCGGTAGTCGACCTTCAGGTCGATGACGGTCTTCGGGATCTCCTTGCGCTTCGGCGGATGGCTCTTGCCGATCTCGCGGTCCCCGGCGAACACCTTGATGATCACGGTGTTGACGTGGTGGAGCGGCTGGTCGGGATCCTCCTCCACGCGGATGCTGTAGCGGCCGTCCGCGCCGGTGGGCGCCTGCCCGAGCGGCACCTCCTGGTGCGCCTGGCCGGGACCGGACGCACGCACGAGCACGTCCGGCAGCGGCCGGTCGTCCGCGTCGGTGATCAGCCCCTGGACCGTGTACGACCGAGGTGGTGCTGGCATGGTCCGCCCCTTCGCGATTCAGAACAGTTTGCTGAGCCCGTAACCGATGACCCCGATGGCGGCGCCGATGGCCGCGCCCGCCGCCGTGCCGACGCCGGGGATCGGGATGAACGTGCCGATGATCGCCCCGGTGCCGGCCGCCGCGAGCACGGCTGCGCCGATCGAGACGTTCCTGGAGGCGCCGAGGCCCGCGGCCGCCGACTCGACCGCGTTGCCGGCGATCCCGCCGCCGAGCGCGGGCAGCGTGACGGCGAAGGCGAACGTGGTCGGCGCGGCCGAGATCGCCGCCGCGACCTCGGCGGCCGGACCGGTGACGCCGAGGGTGCCGACCGTGACCGAGTGGGCGTAGATCCCGGCGATCTCGGCCTCGGCGAAGCCCGGCAGGAGCGTGCTCGCCAGGGATCCGGCGACCCGGCCCGCGCCCCCGCCGCCCGTCCGCGGCCCGCCGCCGCCACCGCCCCCGCCCGAGCCGGACGGCGGCGTCCAGGGGCGGATGTCCGGTTCCTCGATCACCGCGCCGGCCGGCAGCGGCGTGCCCTGCCCGCGCTGGAACCGCTGGCCCATCTGCGCGAGCGTGCCCCGGTTGATCGAGCCGGGATTGGGGATGTGGGGTCGCCCGGCCGCGCGGGCGGCTTCGTTGGCCCGTTGGAACTCGGCGTTCCCGGCCATGTCGATGTCCTCGGTGATGTTGATCGGCTGGCCCGTCGCCGCGCGGTTCTGGATGACGGTCGATCGGGCGTTGTCGCCGCGGGTCTTGTCCAGCGACACCCCGCGCGGCGAGCGGACCGTTGGGTCGCGCTGGTAGGCGCGCCGGTCGTAGCCGGGCTCGACGGCCTCGGACTGCGCGTGCGGCGTGGTGTGCTCGTTCTCGGTGGTGCGGGTGGCCCGGTTGGCCGGGTCGGTGTACTCCGCCCTCGGCTGCCGCTGCATCGCCTCGACGTGGCCGAAATCGCCCCGGGAGGGCAGCGCGGCCCCGCCGGGCGTCCACTCGGCGTTGAACGTCGGGCCTCTCCGCCCGCGCATGGAGCTCCAGTCGATCGTCACCGTCCCCGGCCGGTACGCGCGGTCCGGGTGGGCCCGGGCCAGCCACGCCTCGAAGCGGGTGATCGCCACCGCGTCCGGCACCCGGCGGCCGGCCTCCATGTAGACCGAGCTGGGCACCTCCCACGACACCTGGCCGAGCGGGCTCGGCTGCCGGCCGTCGGGGTCGCCGTACATGACCGGGTTGTTGCGGCAGTAGCGGTACTGGTTGAGCCCGTCCGCGAACCCGGCCGGATCGGGATTGATCCACCGGCCAAGCCACGCCGCGTAGTAGCGGGCGCCGCAGTAGTACAGCCCGCTCTCCTCGTCACGTTCGCGCCGCCCGAACCGGTAGCGCTTGAGGCTCAGCCCCGCGGCCGACTTGGCCGAGCGGTAGGCGGTGGTCCCGAAGGGGTGGTACTCCTCGTACCCGGTCACGCCGCCCTGGTCGTTGGTCTCCAGGACGGCGGAGCCGAGATGGTTGCCGTACTGGTAGCGGATCACCGGCGCGCCGAGCGGGTTGTCCGGATCGCTGCCGCCGGAGTCCACGGTCTTGATGGACACCTGGGCGATCTGGCCGCTGTCGTCGGAGATGTGCAGGGTGTGGCGGACCAGGTGCGGCGCCGCCGTACCCTGCCGCTCGCGGTAGATCTCCAGCGCGCCCAGATAGACGCGCTCGCGCACCAGCCCGTTCGGCCTGCGCACCACCGCGCGGACCCGGCCGCCGTCTGCCCCGTAGGCGTAGCGGGCGGTGCCGCCGGTGCCCAGGTCGATCTCCTGGAGCTGGTCCAGCGCGTTCCACAGGAAGGCGTGCTGCGACAGCCCGGCCACGTTGCCGTAGCGGTCGTAGGCGTAGGTCTCGGTGTACGGCCCGGCCTCCGGGTCACCGGGGCGGCTGGTGGCGGCCAGGCGGTTGGTCCGGTCGGCCGGGTCGTCCTGGTAGCGGTAACGGTAGTGCCGCGTCCAGCTTCCGCCGTTGACGGCGGCCACGTGGCGTAGCGAGGTCAGGTTGCCCGCCGGGTCGTAGGCGTAGTGCTCGGTGTAGCGCCGCACCGCCGCGGTGTCGTTGACGTGCGGCAGCGGCACGATCCCCGCCAGGTCCCCGGCGTCGCGGATCGCGTCGTTGCCCGCGGCCAGCTCGCGCCCGGTGGCGGTGACGAGCTGGTAGAGCGCGTCGTAGGTGTACCTGGTCTCGGGGGTGACCACGGCGTTGGCGAAGAAGTGGGTCTGCTGGGCGTCGTCGCGGATCGCGGTGACGTTGCCGACCGGGTCGTAGGTGTAGCGCAGGTGCTGCAGGTCTCCGGCGGCCAGCTCCGTGAGCCGGAGGCTGGCCGGGTCGTAGCCGTAGCGCAGCCGGACGCCGTTGCCGTGCTCGGCAGTCAGCCGCCGGCCCTTGGCGTCGTAGGTCTGCCCGGTCAGGAAGGCGCGCACCGGCCCTTGGCCGCCGAGCCGGGCGCCGAGGGTGGCCAGGCGGCCGGCCCGGTCGTAGGCGGGCGCGAGCACGGTCCCGTCCGGCAGCGTGATCTCCCGCGGGCGGTTGAGCGCGTCGTAGGTGGCCGAGCTGGTGAACGGCGGCGCCGGGTCGAGCAGGGCAGCCGCCGCCGCCTGCGCGGCGGGGTATCCGGCGGCGTCGGCGACGGCTTGCCAGTCGGCCGGGACGGCCGGGTCGGCGGTGAGCCTGCGGCTGATGGCGTGCGGGATGCCCTTGAAGTCCGCAGACTCCACGGTGATCACGCCTGCCTGGTCGAAGGTCTGGTGGGCGGTGCCGTTGAGGTTCCTGGCCAGCGCGTCGGGGTGCCGGTCACCGTACACGACGTGGTGGAGCAGGACCTGCGGGCCGGTGCCGTCGCGGACGGCCAGGCCGGTCGGGCGGCGCAGCGCGTCGTAGGCGGCGCGGAAGACGCGCCCGTGCTCGTCCCACGAGCGGACCAGGCCGCCGCCGGCGTCGGCGAACGTCCACCGGCCGCCTCGCTCGGCGGTGGTGCCGAAGACCGGCGTCCCGGTCATGGAGGTGAAGCCGCTGCTCGTGCGGCGGCCGAGCTGGTCGAAGACCGCCGCGTGGCGGCCGGTGAGGTCGAGCTCGGAGCGGATGGAGGCGGTGCGGCCGTCCTCGTGGCGGCTCACGGTGAGGATCGTGCGGCCGAGCGGGTCCAGGTGGGCGGTGGCGGGCGTGCGCGCGTGCCGGGCGGCCAGCCAGGCGGCGCGCCGATCGGGGTCGGCGGGTTCCGGGCCGGCCGGGTCGGGGCTGCCGCGCTCGGCGTACCAGTCGCTGGCCAGCACGGTGTCGTTGGCGTCGTGCAGCTCCAGCCGCCAGGCGCCGATGGTCACCGTGGTGAAGGTGCCGTCGGGCAGGTCGGTCCGCACGGCCCGGCCCAGCGGGTCGTACCTGATCACCGGGGTCACGCCGACGGTCGCCAGCACCTCGAAGTCGTCGTACTCGGGCGTCGGGCTGAAGTACGGCTCGTACTGCTTGACCGGGTTGCCCTTGTTGTTGACGATCGTCCGCCCGGTCGCCAGCCAGCCTCCCGGCGCCTGGGTCTTCACCAGCGCGACGCCGCCCGAGCCGGAGGCGTAGACGTAGCTCTCGTGCCAGGCGGTGCTGGGCTGCCCGTGCTGCTCGCGGACCCGCCGCCGGGTGACGTTGGGCCGTCCGCCGCCCGCCCACCGGGTCAGGTCGTACTCGAGCACCTCCGTGGGGTCGTCCAGGGTGTCGCCGTCGCCGGAGCCCGGCTTGCCCATCACCGCCCGGCGCACCGGCAGGCCGAGCGGGTCGTAGGCGACGGCAGTCCGGTTGTGGTTGGGGTCGGTCAGCTCGACCGGGCCCAGCACCCGGTAGTCGTTGACCACGCTCGTGCGCTGCCACGCCGCCTGCGTCACGCTCACCGACTCGGCCAGCAGGTGGTAGCGGTCGTAGGCGATGCGGGTCTCGACGCCGAACGGATCGCGGGCGCCGTCGGGCAGGTAGAACGCGGCGGCGGGGTCGGCCGGGTAGCGGGAGGTGCCGGAGGGGATCCACCGGTCGCCGTCGCCGTCCAGGTCGCGGTAGCCGGCGGCGGTCCAGTCGGCCGCCGTGATCACGCCGGCGTAGTGGGCGTCGATCACCGGCCCGGTGAAGGCCAGCCGGTAGGTCTCGAAGGTCAGGCCGAGGGCGCTCTGCTGCCCGAGCGGCAGCGGAGCCAGGTCGTCGCCGCGGTAGAGGGTCCTGCCCCGCTCCAGCAGCCGGCGCCTGGGCGCGTCCTCGGCGGGGGTGACCGCGTAGTCGACGTCGGCGGCGGCGGTGAACCCGGCGCGCAGCTCCTCGAGGCTGTAGCGGCCGGCGGCCTTGGCGACGCCGGTGAGCTGGTACGTCCTGGATTCGGCGGGTGCGGGCAGCCGGTGGTCGGCGGCCGTGCCGATCGCGGCCGTCCGGTCGGTGCGCGTGCAGGTCACGTAGGTGCGGGCCTGGTCGCCGGCGGCCTGCTGGGGGAGGTCCGGGTCACGGCGGGCGCGGCCGTACACGACCGCGGCCGACGTCACCGGGCGGCCGAACGCGTCGGACTCCAGCACCAGGGCGTGCTCGGCGCGCTCGTCGCCGGGGTCGCGCTCGCCGTGCAGGGTGAGCGTCTCGATGCCGGCGGGCATGACCGAGCCGTCCTGGATCCTGTGTACGGCGTAGCGGTGCTCGGTGATCGCGTACGGGTGCGCCTGCGCGGGTGTGCCGTCGTGGGAGTAGACCTCCTGGCGCAGCGGCAGGCCCTTCAGCGCCGCCACGCAGGCGCGGTAGTCGTCCGTGCTCAGGCCCGGCGGGAACGCGGTGGGCGGCAGTTCCCTGCGCTGCCGGTAGAACTCCCGGTGCAGCTCCTCCAGGTCCTCGAAGGCGCCGGTGTGGAACCAGCTCCGCGTCGTCACCGGCGGCTGGAACAACTCCGGCGCCAGCTCCTGGTGGCCGCCCTCGCGCTGCGTGCCGCGCACGTAGTCGGCGAAGGACTCGCTGTCGGTCCGCTCGATCAGCGCGAACCCGCGGAACTCCCGCTCGCCGGGGTCGAAGTAGCCGTGCCGGTAGGCGTAGCGCGAGACCAGCCGCGTGCCGTCGACGTGATCGATGCTCTCGACGCGCTCCACCACGTGCAGCGGGAACGGCAGGCGGGTCAGCCACGGCCGCCCGGCCCGCTGGTCGGCCGCGTAGAAGCGGGTGGAGGGGGCGTAGCCGATCCTGGTCTCCGCGCCCATCGAGTTCGTCACCCGCGACAGCAGCCTGGGCGGGCCGTCGGCCATCAGGTTGACGTAGCGCAGCGGGCTGGGCGCGTCCACGGCCGCCGGGGTGGACCAGACGAGGCAGGCGGTGCCGCTGCCGAGCAGGTCGGTGACGGTGACCGCCGACAGGTCGTCCAGGTGGGGGAAGCTCGGCAGCTCGACCGGGGCGCTCCACGCGTTCCCCGATTCGTTGAACCACAGCCGGGCCGTGCTGCCGAGGTAGACCACGTCGGCGGTGCCCGTCCCGTCCACGTCCGCCAGGCGGACGTTGCGGGCGCTGAAGCGCCCCTTCTCCTCCAGCAGCGGGCTGCGGCTGGTGACGATTCGCTTCCCGAACCGCCCGTGCCCCAGGCTCGGCCAGTAGCAGATCTCCGCGTTCCGCACCCTGACCAGGTCGTACAGTCCGTCGCCCGACATGTCGGCGAGGAAGACGGCCTGTTCCTCGTCGGCGCGCACCAGCTTGGGGCCGCGCTCCTCCGAGTCTGGCAGGCTCACCCGCAGCCCGGGGCCGAAGCCGCGCTCGCCCAGCGACGGATACCAGGTCAGCGCGTCGTCCTCGGTGACCAGCAGGTCCGCCAGCCCGTCGCCGGACAGGTCGGCCAGGCGCACGTTGTCCCGGGTGAGGTCGAGCTGCGGCAGCTCCTGGAACGGCGCGTGCTCGCGCCAGCCCTTGCCGTCGGTGCCGCCGGCGAACCCGGTCAGGTTCCCGGCCAGCGCGACCACGTCCAGCCGCCCGTCGCCGGACAGGTCGAGCAGCACCTGGCGGCCGCCGCCGAGCCGCCCGGGGGAGGGGCGCGTGGCGACCGCCTGGTGCGGGCCGAACCGGCCGCCGCCGAGGTTGTGCTT
Source organism: Nonomuraea typhae (assembly GCF_009760925.1). Lineage (GTDB taxonomy): Bacteria > Actinomycetota > Actinomycetes > Streptosporangiales > Streptosporangiaceae > Nonomuraea > Nonomuraea typhae. The sequence continues at coordinate 49,825 of NZ_VRLV01000003.1, read as the reverse complement.
GTAGTACCAGGTGCTCTGGTGCTCGGTGAGGATGCCCGGCATGCCCTCGCCGTACAGATCGATCCACTGGTACGGCCCGGCCGGCACGTTCTCCAGCTTCGCCTCGGCCACGGTGTGCCCGATCGTGGCCGGGGTGTACTCCAGGCGCACCGGCGGCAGGGAGGCGCGCTCGTAGCCGCCGGCCGGGTCGCGCCGGTAGCCGTGGCGGGTGACGGTGGCGAGCTGGGCGATGGGGCCGTTGCCGTACTCCAGCTCCAGGGCGGCGACCAGGGTGCCGGCGCCCATCCCCGGCTCCAGGGGGAAGTGGTGGAACATGAGCGCCCGCCGGCACAGCCGGTACAGGCGCAGCTCGAAGCCCTGGCGGTAGGAGGAGAAGGGGTCGCGCCGGGCGGGCCTGGGCCGGTCGGGGAGCGGGCCGGTGCCGGCGTGGTCGCCGTAGTCGAGGACGAGCTCGAACATCCAGTCGGCGGACGCGCGCAGGCCCGGGCTCAGGTCGGCCGGGCGGCGGCCGGAGGCGTCCAGCAGGGGGACGCGGTTGCCGTAGCGGACGCGCTTGAGGTAGCGGGCGGCGGTGCGGGCGCCTCTGGACAGCTCGTGCGGCTGGGTGAGGTCGACGCCGGCGGTGTCCTCCGGCTGGTACTCGTAGACGATGGCGTTGCCGTACGGGTCGCGGGTCTCCGACAGCAGCCAGGTGAAGACGCGGCCCGGGTCGGCGGGGTCGCTGACGCGCTCGGCGGGCGTGCGCCCGAAGACGGACAGGATGTTCTCGCCGGTCAGCGTGCGCCAGTGCACGTCGCCGTCGGCGAGCCTGGTCCAGCGCTCGACGCGGGTGAAGGCGCCCTCGACCCGGCGGACGAAGCGGGTGACCGTGTGGCCGGGCGCGCTGCCCTGCCCCGCCTCGACGAGGTCGTCCTGGGCGAGGCGGAAGGTGTCGCCGGCGTCGTAGCGGGGCACGCCCCGGTCGATGCGGCGGGTCACGTGCGGGAGCGGGAGCTGCCAGCCCAGGCCGAAGGGGCCGTTGCCGGAGGACGAGTCGTAGGACAGCGCCAGATCGGGCTGGAAGTCGGAGCGGGACGGGCTGAGCGGCAGGGGGATCGTCATGGCCGCGGTGCCCAGGGGCGCGTTCGCGCCGAACCGTTCCCCGAGCCCGCGGATCGCGCCGCCGCCCTTGGGCAGGCTGAGCATCGGGGTCAGCGGTGCCGGCGCATGGCCGCCGCCCGCGGACGGGCCGCGGTGTGCCGAGGGCGAAGCATCCTGCCGTCTGGCCATGGTCCCCCCACACCCTTTTGACGGACTTGGGCTCTCCTATATCGGAGCTCGGTAGCCGGATCGTTACGGGCGGTCATGGAAAGTTCTCCTGACAAGGTGTGTACTCGACCCCTGACCGCCGATACCTGAAAAGAAGTTCACCCTAATATGGGGGGAAAGTCACTCTGCCGATACCGTCCGCCACCGCGGGCCGAAAGCGTGAAGCCATGCAGCAGCCTGATCACGGGACCCCGACCTGGACCTTTCTCACCCACCATGCCCGGGTCCTGCTGGAGATCGCGCGCAATCCCGAGGTGCGGTTGCGTGAGGTGGCGAGCGGCATCGGCATCACCGAACGCACGGTGCAGATCATCGTCAACGATCTGCACGCGGCCGGATATCTGAACCGGGAGCGCGTCGGGCGCCGCAATCGCTATTCCCTCAACGCCGATCAGCATTTCCGGTACCCCACCGAGGCCGACGTTCCCGTCCGGCGGCTGATCGACATGTTCGCCGACCGCGACCTGCCCGCCCAGCTGAGCCCTCCGGCGGAACGCGGCTAACGCCGGGTGCGCCGGAGCAGGTCGATCACCTGCGGCTCCAGGTCGCCGCCGGGTGAGACGGTCCTGCCCCGCTCGTAGGCCAGGATCACGCGCGGGTCGACGTACGAGGCACGGGTGACGGCCGGGGTGTTGCCCAGCCGTGCCGCGACCTCCTCCATCGCCCGCCGTACGGCCTTGCGCCGTCCCAGCCGCCCGCGGGGGCGGCGAGCCCCGCCCAGGGCGGCGGCCGCCAGCACGGTGGCGTGCCAGGTGCGGAAGTCCTTGGCCGACACCTCGCCGCCGAGGTGCTCGCGCAGGTAGTCGTTGACGTCCTGGGCGCCGACGTCCTTCCACCCGGAGCCGTTGCGGTAGCGCAGCAGTTCGCCGTCGTGCCCGGTGCGCAGCAGGTCGGCCACGACGGCACGCACCGCGTCGTCGCGGATCTCGACCGTGTGGGCCGTGCCGCCCTTGGCCGCGAAGTGGCAGCGGACGGCCTCGCGGGTGCAGCTGACGTGCTCGTTCTTGAGCGTGGCCAGCCCGAACGTGTCGTACTCGGCGCCGCCCGCCCGGAACAGCCCGAGATCCAGCATGCGCGCGGCCGCCGCCAGCACCCGCTCGCGCTCCAGCCCCTCCCCGGCCAGCTGCTCGCGCAGGCGCCGGCGGAAGGCGGGCAGCCGTGCCGCCATCTCCGTGACGCGGTCGAACTTGATCCTGTCCTGCTCCTCGCGCCAGAGATCGTGGTAGAGGTACTGGCGTCTGCCCGCCGCGTCCGTCCCCACGGCCTGCAGATGCGCGTCGCCGTCCCGGCAGATCCACACCTGCCGCCATGCCGGTGGCACGGCGAGCGCCCGGATCCTGGCCAGCACCCGGCGATCCCGGACCGGGCGGCCGCCCGCGTAGTGGTAGCTGAAGCCCCGCCCGCGCCGCCGCCGGACGATCCCCGGCTCCTCCGGGCTGCTGCGCCGCATGGCGCCGCCCCCTCCGCCGGCCCGAACCCGCGGCTGTCCCATCAGCGGGCGGACCGGCGCGGGGTGGACGGGCCGGTGCGCCGGCGGGCGCGGCGGCGGGCGATCGCCCTGCGTTGCCCCGGGTCGGTGCCGCCCCACACCCCGTGTGCCTGGCCGGTGTCCAGGGCGAAGGCCAGGCAGGGCTCGCGCACCGCGCATCCGCCGCACACCGCCTTGGCCCGCTCGGTCTCGGCCGCGCCCCGCCGGGCCGGGGAGACGGGGAAGAACAACTCCGGATCCACGTCCAGGCAGGCGGCTCGCTCGATCCAGGTGCCGGTCAACGCTCTCATGCCCCGCGCCTACCCCGGGCGTCGCGGGGTAAGCCGCCGGAGCGGATCTTGCCCGAACGCAACCGGGGGAAGGGGTCCATGTTTCCATCTCTTTGGGCGCTACCAAGGAAGTTCTTGCAATGGAGCAGTGAATCCCGGGGATAACGTCTCCTTTATGACCTCGTGCAGAGTTCTGGCAATAGTGCTGGCCGGCGGACAGGGAAAGCGACTTCTTCCCCTTACCATGGGAAGGGCAAAGCCTAATGTGCCATACGGCGGAATGTTCCGCCTGATAGATTTCGTCCTCTCCAACCTGACCAACGCCGGCTATCTCAAGATCGTCGTGCTGACGCAGTACCAAAGCCAGAGCCTCGACCGCTACATCGCGCGCGGCTGGCAGGTCTCCTCGCGGGTGGGTCACTACATCGCGTCCGTCCCGGCGCAGAACCAGTTCGGGCCGCACTGGTTCAACGGCTCGGCCGACGCGATCCTCCAGAACCTGCACCTGCTGAAGGACGACCCGCCGGACTACGTGCTGGTGTTCGGGGCCGACCACGTCTACCGCATGGACCCGGCCCAGATGGTGGCCCAGCACGCCGCCTCCGGAGCCGGCGTCACCGTCGCCGCGATCCGCCAGCCCCGGGCGCTGGCCCACCAGTTCGGCGTCATCGAGTGCGCGCCGGGCACCCGGCGGATCACCGGATTCGCGGAGAAACCCCGCCACGCCGCGGGGCTGCCGGGCGCGCCGGAGGAGATCCGCGCCTCCATGGGCAACTACGTGTTCACCACACAAGCCCTGGTCGAGGCGGTCCAGGAGGACGCACTCGACACCTCCAGCAGGCACGACATAGGCGCCGACATCATCCCCATGCTCACCCGCGCGGGCCGGGCGGAGATCTACGACTTCACCGGCAACGCCGTCCCCGGCGTGAGCGCGCGCGAACGCGGCTACTGGCGCGACGTCGGCACCCTGGACGCCTACTACGACGCGCACATGGACCTGATCGGCCCCGATCCCGCGTTCACGCTCGCCAGCGAGCACTGGCCCATCCGCACCTTCCACGACCTGCTCGCGCCGGTGAAGTTCCAGTGCGGCGGCGAACGCCCGGGCCGCGCGATCGACTCCCTCGTCTCCCCGGGCGTGCTCGTGTCCGGAGAGGCCGTCGTCGAGCGGTCGGTCCTGTCCCCGCAGGTCACCCTCGAGGCGGGCGCCCAGGTCTCCGGCTGCGTGCTGATGGAGAACGTGCGCGTGGGCAGGAACGCGATGGTACGGCGGGCCGTCGTCGACAGAGACGTGATCATCCCCGACGGCGCCAGGATCGGCTTCGACCCCGACCTGGACCGTGAGCGCTACACGGTGACCGACGCGGGGATCGTGGTCGTCGGCGGCGAAGCCGTACGGCCGCTTGACGAGCTTTATCCGGTGACCGCGATATCGGATTCTCTGCCCAATCATCGCTAAAAATTGGGGAGATCGGATTATTCGCGGCCCGCTGCGCGGGTATGGCTGAACGCGGAAATGGCCGGTTTACCTTGTCCAGGGAGAGCGATGTTCAGTTATGGCAAACCCAACAGGAAGGGGCAGGTGGAGGTTCTCTTCACCCTTCCCGGCGACCACGGCCCCGTTTCGGTGGTCGGCGACTTCAATGGCTGGGACCCTTACGCACATCCGATGCGCCTAGGCGACGACGGGCGCTACAGCGTCACGATCGCGATTCCGCAGGGCGAGGCGTTCGCCTTCCGGTACCTGGCGGACGGCGGGCGCTGGTTCGATGACGATCACGCCGACGAGTACGACCACCGCGGGGCGATCTTCCGCGTGGCCGTACCCGCCATGCCGAAGGCCGCTGCCACGAGGAACGGCGCCACGAGGAACGGCGCCTCGAGGACCGCTGTGTCGAAGGCCGCCGCCTCGAAGAGCGCCGTGTCGAAAGCCGCCGCGCCCCGCACGCCGAGGCGTCCCGCGGCGACGGCCGACGCGAGGGTCTGAGCTCCCCCGCCGGACGTCTGACGGTGACGGAGTACGGCTGCGGCTGGGTCGCCCGGCCACAGCCGTACCCCGGCTTCACGGGATGATCTTGACTGCGGGGAAGCGGCTGCTGGGGCGGTCGAACAGCGTGGTCGGCCGTCCCTTCAGCCACCGGTCGAAGAACGCCGCCACGTAGGCCCGCTGCGCCGCGATCGACTCGGCCGGCTCGATGGCGCCGATCAGGGCGCGCAGCCGCTGCTCGGGGATGCCGTCGATCTGCGGGCCGAGCGTCTGCGCGTCGGTGAAGGAGTAGTGCTGCGAGCCGGTGAAGCGCAGCTCCCGCTTCCAGCCGGTCGAACGCTCCCAGAACGACTTCCAGCTCGCGTCGCTGTCCCGGGTGTGCGTCTCGTTGGCCGCCTGCGCGAACGGCTTGGCCACGCCGGTGCCCGCCACCGGGCCGCGATGCCCGCCGTCGAGGTTGAGTCCCGCGTCCACCCGCCGGTCGTCGTGCACCACCTCGGCGGCCGCCGAACCGCCCATCGAGTGGCCGAACATGCCGACCCTGGACAGATCCACGCCACGCCGGGCGAGCTGGTCGAGGACGAACCGGGTGTCGGCCACGCGCACCTTCACCGCCTTGGCCATGTCCTCGGGCGTCGGCTCGGCCAGCCGGGTGCGCTCCACCCGCCCGCCGGGGAACTCCACCTGCGCCGCCTCGTAGGTGTGGTCGACGGCCACCACCAGGTAGCCGCGGCTGGCCAGGTCCTCCACCAGCACGGTGCCGACCGAGCGCGGCGAGGAGAAGCCGGGCGAGAACACCACGACCGGCGGGGTGCCGCGCATCGGCGCGTCCTGGCGGGCATGGGTCCTGGTCGCGGCCCAGTCCACCGCGCCCGGCTTGGTGCCGAACATCGCCGGCGCGAGCGTCTTGTCGAAGTCGGCCGCCGCCCCCGGGCTCATGTGCGGCGCCACCCGGCCCTGCGCCTTCTTCGCCGGGTACCAGAGGCTCACCATCAGCTCCCGGTACGGCCGGCCGGCCACCCAGGGGTCGGGCCGGGAACGGTCCACCAGGTGCAGCGAGACGGTCCCGACCGGGTGAGGCCCGGTGGGCGCGGGCAGGGTGAGCGTCTGGGCGCCGGCCGGGGCGCGGGTGATCTCGGCCTGCGCGGCCAGGGCTTGCGCGGCCGGGGCCGGAAGGGTGATCGCGGCCAGGCAGAGCGCCGTGGCCGGGAGTGCTTTCCTCATGGTCACGAGCCTCGCAGCGAGCCTGCCCGCTTCCGTCCCCCTGCCGGACGAACTCCGGTGTCATACCGTGGTCTGCCGGGTAAGCGCTGGTCGTACATCGGCCGGAACGCAAGAAGCCGTGGGGCCCCGCACCGGGACCCCACGGCGGCGACGGTCAGCGGATCGGGCCGTGCATGATCTCGTGCATGCGCCGGTTGGCCGCGAAGGCGGCGGGCGGTGCCGCCGTCGCCGCGGCCGCGGCCGTCGGAGCGGGCTTGGCCGCCGGTTTGCCGACGGTGTCGAGCCAGGTGGAGAAGACCGTGTCCAGCTGCTCGCCGGAGATCTTCTCCGCCAGGGAGACGAACTCGGGGATGGTGGCGTTGCCCTGCCGGTTGATCCGGGCCCAGGTGCGCAGGATGGTGAAGAAGTCCCGGTCGCCGACCTCGCTGCGCAGCGCCTGCAGGGCCATGGCGCCCCTGAGGTAGATCGCCCCGTTGAACAGGTTCGCCGGGCCCGGGTCGCTCACCTTCACCTGCCAGAACGCGCTCGCCGGCGGAATCTGGTCGTACCAGGCGTTGGCGAGCTCGGCCGCCGTGCCGGTGCCCTCCTTCTCCGACCACAGGAGCTCGGCGTAGGTCGCGAAGCCCTCGTTCAGCCAGATGTCGCTCCACCGCTTGAGCGCGACGCTGTCGCCGAACCACTGGTGGGCGTTCTCGTGCACGACCACGCCCACGTCGGGACCGGCCTCGAAGAAGACCGAGTCGTACACCGGCTGCGCCTGGGTCTCCAGCGCGAAGCCCACGTTCTCGTTGATGACCGAACCGCCCATCGAGGAGAACGGGTAGCGCCCGAACACGCTCGCCAGCCAGCCGACGATCTCCGGCGTGCGCTCGACGCTGTCCTTGGCCGCCTGTTCCCGGGGCCCGAGATCCTTGCCGTAGGCGGTGTAGACGGGCAGCCCGGAGGGGGAACGCCCCTTGCGCACCTCCAGGTCCCCGACGTACAGCGTGGCCAGATAGGTGGCCATCGGCTTGTCCATCACCCAGTGGTAGGTGGTCCTGCCCTGCGAGCTCCGCTGACCGGCCAGGATGCCGTTGCTGACCGCCTCGGTGCCGTCGGGCACGGTGACGGAGATGTCGAAGGTCGCCTTGTCGGCCGGGTGGTCGTTGCTCGGGTACCACCACCAGGCGATCTCGGGCTCGCCCAGGGCCAGCGCCCCGTCGGCCCGCTTGATCCACGGCGTGACGATCCCCGGCACCTGGATGGAACCCGGGTTGCCGCCGTAGGTCACCTGCACGGTGAACGGCGTCCCCTTGAGCAGGGGCATGGCCGGAGTGACCTCCAGCTCGTGGGCGCCGCTCTTGGCGAAGGCGGCCGGACGGCCGTTCACCCTGATCTCCTTGACGTCCAGCAGGAAGTCCAGGTTGAAACGATTCAACCGCTGGGTGGCGACCGCCACGATGCTCGCCTTGCCGTCGAGGCGATCGGTGCCCGGCTGGTAGTTCAGCCGGAGTGAGTAGTGTCTGGCGTCGTAACCGCCGTTGCCGTAGTCCGGGAAGTACGGGTCGCCGATCCCCGGCGCTCCGGGCGCGTTTCCGGTCGCGGAGACCGGGGTGGCGAGAGGTACGGCGAGGGCTAGCGTCAGCACGGCGGCCGTCACGGCACGCCGCAGGCAGCGCACGATCATGTCCCTCCTAGGAGTGATCGGATGCCCGCGAAACTATGCCAACTCGCCCGCCGGGAGAAGGCCACACGCCCGCATAAGATCGTTTTACTGAATCCGCCGGTCCTGAGAAGGAGAAGCCGTGCTGCCCTGGTCCGCCGATCTCGCCGGCCGCCTCGACCGTCACGTCATCGACAGCCGCGTGCTCCGCGGCAACCCGCTGGGCGATCCGCACGAACGCCCCCTCTGGGTCTACGTCCCGCCCGGCTACGACGAGGAGCCGGCCGGGCGCTACCCGGCGGTGTACGTCATCCAGGGCTACACCGGCCACCTGGCGATGTGGGACAACCGGACCCCGTTCCGCCGCCCCTTCCCGGAACTGGCCGACGAGGTCTTCGCCGCCCGGCGGGCGCCCGCGGCGATCGTCGTCTACGTGGACGCCTGGACCGCTTACGGCGGCAGCCAGTTCCTCGACTCGCCGGGGACCGGCCGCTACCACACGTACCTGTGCGAGGAGGTCGTGGCCTGGGTCGACGCCCGCTACCGGACGATCCCCGAGCGGGACATGCGGGCGATCACCGGCAAGTCCAGCGGCGGCTACGGCGCCATGATCACCCCGATGCTCCGGCCCGACGTGTTCGGCGCCCTGGCCACGCACGCGGGGGACGCGTTGTTCGAGGCCGCCTACCTGCCGGAGTTCCCGCGCGCGGCCCGCGCGCTGCGCGACCTGTACGGCGGCTCCTACGCGGCCTTCCTCGCCGACTTCCGCGGCCGCGTCGCCATGACCGGGCCGGAGGACGGCCTTCTGATGGAGGCGTACGGCTACGCCGCGGCGTACTCGGCCGACGACGACGGCACGGTACGCCTGCCGTTCGACGGCAACGGGGAACTGGTCCCGGAGGTCTGGGACCGCTGGCTGGCCAGGGACCCGGTGCGCATGGCCCGCGAGCCCGGGTACGGCGAGGCGCTGCGGTCCATGCGCGCGATCTGGATCGACGCCGGCACCCGGGACGAGTACTACCTGGACCTCGGCGCCACCGCCTTCCACGAGGCGGTGCTGGCGGCCGGGGTGCCGGCCGAGCGGACGCGCTTCGAGCTGTTCGACGCCACCCACGCGGCGATCGAGTACCGCTACCCGCTGGCGCTGGAGTGGCTGTGTCACCGGCTGAGCGCGTGACCCATCCGCCGGGCCACTAAACTATTTGGAAACTTTACTAAAAGATAACGTTGACTTGCCTGGTGGGAGCCCTTACCTTCGCGCACAAGAGCGCATACGTGCGCCCATCACCCCCCAGGATGGCGAACCATGCCCAAGCAAGCGCGTCTGTCCCTGGCCGCGGTCGCGGCCGCGGTGGCCGTCGCCGCGGCGACCTTAGCCGGCACCAACGCCGCCGCGGCCGTGGACCACGAAACCTGCCGGCCCGACGGCCTCCACCAAACGCCCGGCGTGGCCGTGCCGTACTGCACCGCCTATGACGACCAGGGCCGCGAGACGATCGGCGCGGGCCACTCGCGCCGCGTGATCGGCTACTTCACCAGCTGGCGGCACGGCGGGAACGGCCAGCCCGCCTACCTCGCCCAGAACATCCCCTGGTCGAAGATCACCCACATCAACTACGCCTTCGCCCACGTGGGCGCCGACAACAAGATCTCGGTGGGCGCCGACTCGGCGGACAACCCCTCGACCGGGATGGAGCTGCCGGGAATGGACCCGGCGCTGCCGTACAAGGGGCACTTCAACGCGCTGAACACGCTGAAGAAGGCCAACCCGCACGTCAAGACGCTGATCAGCGTGGGCGGCTGGGCGGAGACCGGCGGGTACTTCAACGCCGCCGGCACGCGGGTGAACTCGGGCGGCTTCTACACCATGACCGACAGTCAGGCGGCGATCGACACGTTCGCCGACTCCGCCGTCGCCTTCATCCGGAAATATGGCTTCAACGGGGTCGATGTCGACTATGAGTACCCCACCTCGATGAAGGACGCCGGCAACCCGCTGGACTGGCAGGTGGCCAACGCCCGGCGCGGCAAGCTCGTGCAGGGCTACGCGGCGCTGATGAAGACCCTGCGCGACCGGCTCGACCGGGCCTCGGCGGCCGACGGGAAGTACTACCAGCTGACCGCGGCCGTGCCCGCCTCCGGCTACCTGTTGCGCGGCATGGAGACCTTCCAGGTCGCGAAGTACCTGGACTTCCTCAACATCATGTCCTACGACCTGCACGGCGCCTGGAACGAGTTCGTCGGCCCCAACGCCGCCCTCTACGACGACGGCAAGGACGCCGAACTGGCCAAGTGGGGCGTCTACACCACCGCGCAGTACGGCGGCATCGGCTACCTCAACACCGACTGGGCCTCCCACTACTACCGCGGCAGCCTCGCACCCGGCCGGATCAACATCGGCGTGCCGTACTACACCCGCGGCTGGAAGAACGTCACCGGCGGCACGAACGGCCTCTGGGGCAAGTCGGTCGGCACCACCTGCCCGACCGGCCTGACCACCTGCGGCGACGGCGCGACCGGCATCGACAACCTCTGGCACGACAAGGAGAACGGCCGCGAGGTCGGCGCCGGCTCGAACCCGATGTGGCACGCCAAGAACCTCGAGCGCGGCATCCCCGGCTCCTACCTGGCCAGCTACGGCGTCACCGAGGGCATCACCGGCACCTACACCCGCGCCTACGACTCCACCCTCGTCGCGCCCTGGCTGTGGAACAACGCCAAGAAGGTGTTCCTGTCCACCGAGGACGAGCAGTCGCTCAAGACCAAGGCCGAGTACGTCCGCGACAAGGGCCTCGGCGGCATCATGATCTGGGAGCTGGCCGGCGACTACAAGTGGAACGGCACCGAGTACACCATGGGCGACACGCTGACCACGCTGGTCGACGACACGCTCAAGACGGCGGCGCCGTACACCGCGACCAGGGCGAAGACCGCGATCCCCGCCGAGAAGATCGACGTGACGTTCGCGGCCGAGCAGTTCCCCGTCGGGGACAGCAACTACCCGATCAGCCCCAAGCTCAAGATCACCAACCGGTCGGCCTTCACACTGCCCGGCGGCACCGAGTTCCAGTGGGACTACTCGACCTCCTCGCCGCCCAACGCCAAGGACCAGTCCGGCTTCGGCCTGCGGGTGATCGGCAGCGAGCACACCGGCGCGAACAACATCGGCGGCCTGAAGGGCGACTACCACCGCGTCTCGGTCAAGCTGCCCACCTGGCAGACACTGGCCCCCGGCGCCTCGGTGACCATGGACTACGTCTACTACCTGCCCGCCCCCGGCCCGGACAACTTCACCGTGACGTTCGGCGGCAAGACGTACGGCGTGGCCCAGGACCTGGCCAGGGGCGGCGCCACCGTCACCCCGTCGCCGACGCCGACGGTCACCCCGACCGGCGGCACCTGCACCGACCCGGCCTGGGAGTCCGGCAAGGTGTACAACGGCGGCAACCGCGTCTCCTACAACGGCCGCACGTGGGAGGCCAAGTGGTGGACCCAGGGCAACCAGCCGGGCACCAACGACGTCTGGCGTGACCTGGGCGCCTGCACCGGCGGTCCCACCCCGACGGCCACGCCCACCGTCACCCCGACCGTCACCCCGACCGTCACCCCGACCCCGACCCCGACGGTCACGCCCACCCCGACTCCCACGCCCACCATGACCGTCACCTCGGGGTGTCCCGCGTGGCAGTCCGGCGTGAGCTACCCGACCGGCGCCATGGTGAACTTCGAGGGCGTCTGCTACCGGGCCAGGGTGGGGCACACCTCGCAGCCCGGCTGGACGCCGCCCAACGTGCCCGCGCTCTGGAGCCGCGTCTAGGCGTCACGTTCAGGGAGCTGGAGAGGGCCCGGGAGCCGCACCCCCGGGCCCTCTCGTCACCTCAGGCAGGGCAGGCGCAACGCGGTCAGCCGGCCCTCCCGCAGGATCCGGCGGGTGGCCGGCCGATCCGGATGGCGGCGCATGAGCACGTTGGTGACATGCGTCCCGTAGTGGAGCGGCTCGCCCCCGTACGGATCCTCCAGGAGGCTGCCGAATCCGGGCTCGTGGAAATAGGTCATGGCATGGCGTTCCGCGTCGGCCAGGTCGGCCCGGTTCGGCGTCGCCGGCAGCAGCCCGCCGGTGAGGAGTTGCAGGAGGTCGCCGGGATGGACGGTGAACGTCCGGGGCCGCGGCCGCACGTAGACCCACGGCTCCTCGCCGGCGTACATCCCGTCGGTGCTCTCACCGGGCAGCCAGTTCCGCGGCCGCTTCTCCCCGTCGACCGGCGGCCGCACGTACATGCCGCCGACCTCGTCCTGCGTGGTGATCACCAGCAGCCCGTAGTCGGTGTGGGCGCCGATCCCGCGGGTCCCGCGCCCGATCCGCGGGGGGAAGCGCACGGCCCGGAGCTGGTGCCAGCCGTGCGTGGTGAGGCCGGTCAGGCGGCCGGGCGCGTCCATCTGGAGCCCGAGCGCGACCAGGCGCAGCACCTGGTCGCCGAGCGCGCCCAGCCCGGCCGTGAACGCCGTCATGCGCCGCCGGTAGATCGAACCCGGCCAGGGCACCGGCCCGTGGCCGGGCCAGCGCGCGTGGACCCGCAGGTCGCACACGGGCACGTCGGGGAAGATCGTGAAGCTCTCGCAGCAGTCCGTCTCGCCGCCGGCCTCCTCGTCCGAGGCCGCGTATCCGCTGTAGGTCAGGTCGCTGACGAAGCGGGACTTGACCTCGCGGGGGAGCGCGAAGAACGCCCAGCTCGCCTCGAACGCGGCCAGGGCCGCCTCCTGCTGCGCGGTCGTCGCGGTGACCTGGAAGACGCCGTCGGTTCGCCAGGTCTCGACCATGGTACGGCCGAGCGTCACGTCCGAGCGGCTCCCGGTCACGGCCTCCGGCACGTCAAAGGTGCGCAGTTCGGTCATGTGCTGCCCCTTTCCGCTGGACCGGCTCCACAGGCACCTGTACGGAGGGGTTGGGGGCCCGGGCCGGCCGCCCGGCAGGTGATGCGCCCAGCGGTTGCTCACGAGCGCCCAACGGGGTGGGGCCGCCCTTTCGCCGCGCTCGAAAGGGCGGCCCGGTGTCAGACCGTGTACTTGCAGATGAGCGCCTGGCTGCCGCCCTGGGCGTAGCCGGCGTAGACGTAGGTCGGGTTGAAGTACTTGCACGCGGCCGAGGGGCTGCCGCTGCCGACGTTGATGAGGTTGGGGGTCGCCCAGCGGTAGCAGTTCAGGCTGCCGTTGTAGAAGCCGACGGTGGAGCTCGGGTTGACCTTGGCTGCGCAGTATTCGCCGAGGGAGAGCGGGCTGTAGACGATCTCGAGGGTCGCCGCCTGCGCGGGGGCGGCGGTGAAGGCCAGGGCGCCGGCACAAGCCAGCGCGGCCGTGGTGAGGGCGAGCACGCGACGGGGCATTACAACCTCCAGGGGGCTCTGAGCTGCGTTGATCGCAGTATTAAATAGGAAACCTTCCTATGCAATGGGCTTTCTGCCGACCCTTCACTCTGTGGTGGCGCGGGTCAGGAGATCTCGGCCAGCAGCCGGGAGGCGGCGGTCTGCAGATGCGTGACGATGTACTCGACCGCGTGCGCGCCGATCCGGCCCTCCGGCCCCGACACCGAGATCGCCGACAGGGTGGGCGCGCCGGTGACGGGCACGGCCAGGCACCGCACGCCCTCCTCCTGCTCGGCGTCGTCGACGCAGTAGCCGCGTTCCCTGATCCGCGCCAGCTCCTCCAGGAGCAGCTCGGGATCGGTGATCGTGTGGGGCGTCATGGCGGGCAGCCCGGCGCGCTCGGCGATCGACAGCGCCTGCTCCGGCGGCAACTGGGCCAGCAGCGCCTTGCCGACGCCGGTGCTGTGCAGATAGACCCGCCGCCCGACCTCGGTGAACATGCGCACCGAATGCGAGGAGGGCACCTGCGCCACGTACACCGCCCGATCGGCGTCCATCACGGCCATGTTGGCGGTCTCGCCGACGGCCTCGACCAGGTCGGCCAGGATGGGGCGGGCCCAGGTGGCGATCAGATGGGCGGCGCTCTCGCCGAGCCTGATCAGCTTCGGCCCGAGGGCGTAGCCGCGCGAGGGCAACTGGCGGACGTACCCGGTGGCGGTGAGGGTCTTGATCAGCCGATGGATGGTCGGCAGCGGAAGGCCCGACTGCGCCGACAGGCGGCTCAGCTGGATCTCGCCACCGGCTTCCGCCATGAGTTCGAGCAGCGCGAAGGCCCTTTCCAGCGACTGGACGCCGTTGGCCGGGCGTTGCATCGACATGTATGGAGCTCCAAGAAGGCTGGCTTTTCTGCCATACGGAAGAGTACACATCCCGCGCGCCCGCCCGAGAGCCGCCACCAAGGGGGGACGCCTTCTTCACCACATCGCGGGATGCCACGGCCCCGCGCCCCGGCCTATGCTCGGCCCGTGCGGATGACCGGCCTGCGCTCGCGCATGGCGTTGTCCTATGTCCTGGTGTCGGCCGCGGCCGTGCTCGTCGTCGAGGCGATCGTGTTCGGCACGCTGCTGCCGTCCCTGCTGTCCGGGCGCGACCAGGCCACGCGGGCCAGGCTCCAGGCGGTGGCCGGCGCCAAGACCTTCAGCCTGGTCGCCACCGAGATTCGCGCCCGTCAGCCGGATCTCGGCCGCGGCCGGCTGCTCGCCCAGCTCGCCGTGAGCGGCTTCCGCGCAGCCGGCCCCGAAGGCGCCACGGCGGCGACGGTCGTGCTCCTGGACCGGAGCGGCAAGGTCGTGGCCGGGTCCGCGCCCGCCGCCGCGCCCCCGGGCTCCAGGCTCCGGGCGGAACTGCCCGCCACACTGGACGGCCACGGCCCCGCCTGGGCGGTCAGCCCGATCCAGGCGGCCGGGGGCGAGTCGATCGAGCTGGTGGGCGGCCTCTACGTGCAGGTGCCCGCGACGGGCTCCACCTGGGAGATCCTCGCCGGGCAAGCGCCCCTCCTGGGCCCCGGCGCCGTCGTGCTCCTGCTGGCCGTGCCGGCCGGGGTGGTGTTCGGCCTGCTGAGCACCCGCGGGCTGATCGCCAGGGTGCGCCGCCTGTCGAGCGTGACCGCCGCGGTGGCGGGCGGCGACTTCGGCGCCAGGGCCCCGGTCCGGCCGGGGGACGAGCTGGGTGAGCTCGAGGAGGCGCTCAACGTCATGGCCGTACGGCTCGGCGCCGCCGTACAGGAGGAGAAACGGGACACCAGGCGGGCCGAGCGCGCCCGCATCGCCCGCGAGCTGCACGACTCCGTGTCGCAGGATCTGTTCTCCATCGGGTTGCTGGCCGACGGGCTCGCCACCGCCATGGCGGACGACGGGCGGCTCAGGCCGCGCGCGGAGGCGATCTCCAGGACCGCCGCGCACGCGATGCGGGAGATGCGCGCGCTGCTGCTGGAGCTGCGGCCGGTGGCGCTGGAGGACGCGGGGCTGGCGTCCGCGCTGCGGGAGCTCGCGCGGGTCTACGAGGAGCGGCTGGGGCTGCGGGTGAACGTCGCGGTGGACGAGGTACGGCTGGCCCGCGTGGCCGAGCACGCGCTGCTGCGGGTGGCGCAGGAGGCGCTGGGCAACATCGCCCGGCACGCCGGGGCCACGGCCGCCGTCCTGCGGCTGGCCGAGGAGGAGGGCGGAGTCGTGCTGGAGCTGTCCGACGACGGGCGCGGGCCGGGCGAGGCCCGGAGGCACGGGATGGGGATCACGCTCATGCGCGAGCGGGTGGCGGAACTGGGCGGGCGGATCGAGTGGGGCGCCGCCGACGGCGGGGGCACACGGGTGCGGGTGACCCTCGCGGCGGACGAGCGATGATCCGGGTGCTCGTCGTGGACGACCACGAGGTGGTGCGCCAGGGGCTGCGGTTCGTCCTGGAACTGCAGGAGGACATGGAAGTGGCCGGGGAGTGCGGGAACGGGACCGCGGCGCTGGAGATGATCGGGCGGCTGCGGCCGGACGTGGTCCTGCTCGACCTGGCGATGCCCGGCGTGGACGGCCTGGCCGTACTCAGGGAACTGCGGGGGAGCGGCCCGGCGGTGATCGTGCTGTCGTCCTACGACACCGACGGGAAGATCGTTGAGGCCATCCGGGAAGGCGCGGTGAGCTTCCTGACCAAGACCGTGCCGATGGAGAAGGTGGTGGCGGCCGTGCGCGCCGCGGCCGGCGGCGAGCCGATGCTGGAGCCGGACGTCGCGGGGCTGCTCATGGCCGAGATCAGGAACACCAGGCCGCGCGACCCGCTGGAGGCGCTCTCGCCGCGCGAGCGGGACGTGCTCGTCGGCATCGCCAAGGGCCGCTCCAACAGGGAACTGGCCAGGATGCTCACGCTGAGCGAGGAGACGATCAAAAGCCACGTCTCCAGCATCCTGGCCAAACTGCACCTGACCGACCGCACCCAGGCCGCGATCTTCGCGCTGCGGTGCGGCCTGGTCCCGCTCGACGGCGCCCTAGACGACTAGCCGCAACGCCTCCGTCGGCGACATGCGCGTGGCCCGCACCGCCGGATACAGCCCGGCCAGCGCGCCCACGGCGACGGCGACGGCCAGGCCGCCCCACACCGCGGAGCCGGGCACCAGCACGCTCCACCCGCGGACGGCGGCCGTCACGACCGTGGCGGCCACGCCCAGCGCGACTCCGGCCAGGCCGCCGGCCAGCGACAGCACCAGCGACTCGGCCAGGAACTGTACGCCGATGTGCGCCCGGGTGGCGCCCAGCGCCATCCTGAGCCCGATCTCCGCTCTGCGCTCCAGGACGGAGATGACCATGACGTTGGCGATGCCGATCCCGGCCACGAGCAGCGCGATCGCGCTCAGCCCCAGGAAGAGCCCGGCCGACGCGCCGGCCACGGCCACGCGCGCGGTCAGCGCGTCGGAGGGGCGGCTGACCTCGGCCTGGTCCGGATCGACCGGGCTGGCCGCCAGGGCGAGCGTCCCGGCGGCCTCCCGCACCAGGTCCTGCCGGGCCGTGACGTACAGGCGCGTCGGGTGCCCGTCGTGGCCGAGCAGGGCGGCGGCGGCGCCGAAGCCGACCAGGGCGGAGCGGTCGAGCTCCGCGGCCATCGGGAACGGCTCGAGCACGCCTACGACGGCGAACCAGTGCCCGCCCAGCCACACCCGCGTGCCGGCGTCCAGACGGGAGACGCCGAGCGTGGCCGCCGCCTCCGCGCCGAGCACGGTGACCGGCAGCCGGGCGGCGCCCGCGTCGAGGAAGCGTCCCGTCCGCACCGCGCCGGACAGCGTGGCGAGCAGAGTCCCGTCCACCGCGCGTACGGCGAGGCCGCCCGTCCGCCCCGGCGGGATGAGGTCGCTGCGGTAGACGTGCGCGCCGGGCAGCTGGGCGGTCGCCGTCACCCCGGTGACGCCGCGCACCCTGCGCGCCATCGCGGCCGCCGTGACCGGAAGTACCGCCTCCTGGCCGCTGACCCGGCTCCGGGTGCTGCCGACGGTGAGCAGGTTCGTGCCGAGCTGGTCGATCTGGGCCAGCAGCGCGGACTGGCCGGACTGGGTGATGCCCAGCACGCCCACGACGGCGGCGATGCCGATCGCGACGCCGAGCGCCGACAGCAGCGCCCGCGTCCGGCGGGCGCGCAGCCCGAGCGTGGCCGTGGGCAGCAGGTCGGCGGGACGCAGCCGCGACGGTGCGAGCTCAAGGGGCATGGCCGGCCACCTGCCCGTCGCGCAGTTCCACCCGGCGGTGGCAGGAGGCGGCGACGTCGTGGTCGTGCGTGATGATCACGATGGTCGTGCCCTCGGTGTTGAGCCGCCGCAGGAGGCCGACGATCTGGCGGCCGTTGGCGGAGTCGAGGTTGCCGGTCGGCTCGTCGGCCAGGAGGATCACCGGCTCGCCGGCCAGGGCACGGGCGATGGCCGCACGCTGGCGTTCGCCGCCGGACAACGTGCCGGCCCGGTGCTTGAGGCGGTGACCCAGCCCCACGTTCTCCAGGGCCGCCCGCGCGGCCCGGCGCCGGCGCCGGGCCGGGATGCCGCGGTAGAGCAGGCCGGTTGCCACGTTGTCCAGCACGTTCAGCGCGTCGAGCAGGAAGAACTGCTGGAACACCATGCCGATGCCGTGCGCGCGCAGCGCCGCGAGCCGGGCGGGCGGAAGGCGCTCGACGGCGTGCCCGGCGATGACGACCGACCCCGAGGTGGGCCGGTCCAGGGCGGCCATCAGGTGCAGGAGCGTCGACTTGCCCGATCCCGACGGGCCGGTGACGGCCACCATCTCGCCCTCGCCGATCGTCAGGCTCACCCCGCGCACCGCCTCGGCCAGCGGATAGGACTTGCGCACGTCGCGCAACTCGATGACGTTCATCGCGGCGGCACCTCCACGGCCATGCCCTCGGCCAGGCCGGGCCCGCTCACCTCCACCAGTCCGGCGGTCTCGTCGAACAGCCCGATCGTGACCGGGATGTTCCCGCGGCCCGGGGCCACGACGTCGTAGGCGCCGCCCGGACGGGCCACGAGCGACGGGATCGGCACGGCCAGCACGTTCCTGTGCAGCCGTGAGGTGATCGCGACCTGGACCTGAGCCTGGTCGAGGCCCCTGGGCGGCGTCCCGCCCGTGAGCATGATCGTCACCGGGATCACCGCGCCCTGCTCCGCCGAGGTCACCGCGACCCTGCTGACGCGCGTGACGCGCCCGGCGGCCCGCTCGCCGCCGGGCAGCGTGACCGAGACCCCGTCACCGGCCCTGATCCGCGGCGCGACGGCCGGCTGGAGCTTCACGTCGATCACCCTGGCGGTGCCGGTGAAGCGCACCACCTCGGCCCCGTAGCCGGCCGGGGCGCCCACGTCCGCCAGCCGGGCCGCCACCCGCACCGGGCCGGGCAGGAACACCACCTGGCCGAGGCCGACGCGGCCGGTGACGGGCAGGTTCGCCGCGTCCTGCCAGCGGCGCACGGCCCAGGAGGTCGCCGCGGAGAAGCGGCGGTCCACGGTCAGGGCGGCTCCGTGGCCCATGGCCTTGAGGTTGCGTTCGAGCTGGAGGACGTCCAGGCCGTCGGGCACGCCTCGGGCCAGGGTGCGCCAGGCGGGGCGCTTGCCGTACATGAGCGTGACCTTGCGGCCGGACAGCTCGTACACCGTGCCGCCGCGCGTCAGGGTGGCGCCGGGCACCGGCAGCGAGGTGACCACGCCGCCTTCTCCCGCCACGGACACGGTGTGGCGGCCCGCGAAGCCCAGCGTGCCGGTGACCCGTTCGCGCTGGGCGACGTCGGTGCGGGTGACCGGCGTGGTCTCGACGCCGGGCGGGGCGGGCCGTGCCGGGCTCTGCCGTACGGCGCAGGCCGTCGCGGCGAGGACCACCCCGGCCGCGACCATGCCGCGTGCCCTACCCACGGCCGTTCCTGTCGTCCGGGCCGAGCACCTTCAGCCCCTTGCCCGGGTCGGGGTTGTGCTGGTTGCACGTGCCCGTCTGGCGCATGAAGGCCCGCTTGTCCAGCAGCTCCGCGGGCAGGGAAAACGTGCCGTCCGGGTTGGGGTCGGGCCAGGCCGGCAGCCCGTTGCCGCGCATGCACTCCGCGAAGCGGCGCCAGGACGCCATCTCCTCCCGGCTCGGCACGCGCACACGCTGCCCCTGCGCGGGCAACCGGTCGATGACGGACGCGCACGCGTCGAGCGCGTCCTGCGGCGGCGCGGGGGCGCCGCTGGGGAAGCCCGGTTCGCCCGTCTGGTCGAGCACCGGGTGGGGGAACCGCGGCAGGCCGTTGGCGCGCAGGCACGTGGCGAGCTCGCGCATGACCGCCATGGCTTCCTGCGGCGTGCCCGGCCTGCCGGCCGTCGTGCCGGTGTTCCCGCAGGCCGTCAGCAGGGCCAGCGCCGCGAAGACGTTTCTCCTGATGGACATGCCAGGAGTGTCCGGCGGGCGCCGCCGTACGGGATCCCGCAAGAGGGCGAAAGGGGCTAGCCCATTCGGGGGAGCTCGGGGCCGGAGGCGCCGCGGGTGACCGCTTGAGAAGGGCCGGCGGGTTGCGTGCGCCCGACCGGCCCTTTCGTGTCATGCGGCCTCATGCTCCTCCCTCACCTGGCGGACATCTGCCCGACGTTGTGCTCGACGTCCGTGGAGGCGGCCCCGTGCAGCTTGTCGGTCAGGGCCGTCAGTGCGCGGGCGACCGCGATCTCGTCGCCGATGCGGGCGGCGGGCGGGTCGACCGGATTGCGGTGGGCTTCGCCGTACCCGTGCATGGGCGCGCTGCCCGGGGCGGCGAGCATGGCGTGTGCGGTGGTGAGGTCGCCCTGCTCGGACAGGTCGATCTCCACGGTCCAGTGCTTGTCGTTCATCTCCCAACGCTCCTTAATCATGCAGGATGCGCTTTATATGCATTAAATACCCATATATGCATATCTAACCGATTATCTGGGTGGTTCCCAGGACATTCAGAAGAGCCAGGGCGTCGGCGTCGCGGGATCCCTGCGGCGCGCTGTAGAGCACCAGGTGCTGGTCGCGGTCCGTGAGCGCGAGCGAGTCGCAGTCGACGGTGATCTCCCCGGCGACCGGATGACGGAACGTCTTGGTGAGCGCCGGCGCGGCCTGCACGTCGTGCCGTTCCCAGAGCCGGGCGAAGTCGGGGCTGGCGTCGCGGAGCTCGGCGACGAGCCCGGCCACCGCGGGGTCGGCCGGATAGCGCGCGAGGGCGGACCGGAGCTCCATGACGACGTGGAGCCGGAACTCCGCGGCATCGGAGACGCCGTACGGCCCCGCATCGGCGTCAGCCGCGAGGAACGCCCAGCGCGCGAGATTGCGCTCTTCGGCGGAGAGCCCGGCGAAGTCCCGCATGAGCGCGGCCGCGAGGTCGTTCCACGCGAGCACCTCGAACGCGGCCGACATGACGAAGGCGGCCGTCTGCGGCAGCCGATCGAGGAGCGCGAGGATGCTCGGCCGGACGTCGCGCCGATGCAGTCCGGTACGGCTCGGCGCGGTGCCCGCCAGGAGGTGGAGATGATCGGACTCGGCGCCGGTGAGCCGCAGTGCCCCGGCGATCCCGGCGAGGACCTCGGCCGACGGCCGCGGCGCCCGGCCCTGCTCGAGCCGGACGTAGTACTCCGTGGAGATGTGCGCGAGGACCGCCACCTCCTCGCGGCGCAGCCCCGGTGTCCGGCGTCGCGGGCCCGAGGGCAGGCCGGCGTCCTGCGGCCGGAGCCGCTCGCGACGGCTGCGGAGGAACGCCCCGAGTTCCCGTTTGTCCATCTCCCCAGTGTGCACGTGGTGCGGCGGCGGATCCTGGTACTCCCCGTGCCTGCCTCCCGCCCGCCGGCCGGACAGACACTGCCGGCATGACGAGCGACATCGACCACGCACCCATCGGCCTGCTGACCGGCAAGGTGGTGTTCATCACCGGCGCCAGCCGCGGCATCGGGGCGGCCGCGGCCCGGCTCTTCGCCCGCGAGGGGGCCGCCGTCGTCCTCGCCGCCCGTGGCACCGGCGCCCTGCGGCGGATCGTCGCCGAGATCCGCGCGGACGGCGGCGTCGCCGACGCCGTCACCCTGGACCTGGCCGACCGCGCGAGCATCCGCGCGGCCCTCGGCCGGGTCGAGGAGCTGCACGGACGGCTCGACGGCGCGTTCAACAACGGCGGGGCGGGCCAGCAGCCCGGCCCGCTCGACACCACGAGCGAGGAGGACGTCGAGGAGCAGTTCACGGTGAACTTCCGGGCGCACTGGACCGCCATGACCGCCGAGGCCGCCCTCATGCGGCGTACCGGCGGCGGGGCGATCGTCAACACCTCGAGCATCGGCAGCCGCCGCGCGAACCCCGCCCTGCCCGCCTACGGCGCCATGAAGCGTGCGCTCAACAGCATCACCGAGACCGCCGCGGTGAGCTGGGCCCGTGACGGCATCCGGGTGAACGGCATCACCCCCGGCGGCACCGCCACGGAGATGATCGCCGCGTGGGAGGCGGCGGTCCCCGGCATCGCCGAGCAGATGACGGCCTCGATCCCGCTCGGCCGGATGGCCGAGCCCGGTGAGGTCGCCGAGGCGGCCGCGTGGCTGCTCAGCGACCGGGCCTCGATGGTGACCGGCGCGATCGTGCCGGTGGACGGCGGCGCCGGCGCCTGAGGTACGCCGGAAACCTGCCCGGCGGCGTGGCCGCGGTGTACCTTCGGTCATCAAGATCCTCGAACTGAGGCGTCCTTCCAACCGGGGAGATCGCACCATGGGCATGGATCAAGACGCGCCTGCGCGCAGAACCCGTGCCCGGGCGCCCGGCATCGTCGGCGCGGTGCTCGTGGCGGCCTGCACGGTCCTCGCCGGTGACACCGCGCCTCCGCTGCCGGGGCCGGTCGCCTGGCGGACGGCGTGGTCCCTGCCGGTCGGGGAGGAGCCGCCGGGCCCTCCGGAACCGCGCTACGGCGTCGCGGAGGGCGGGCTGGCCGTCGTGACGGGGCGGGGCGCGGTGGACGTGCACGACTCGCGGACCGGCCGGCGCCGCTACACCATCGCGGCGGAAGCCGTACCCGCCACGGCGGCCTGGCTCGCGGGCGAGACGGTCGTCGTGGCGAGGCGCGCGCCCGATGCGGCCGAGCGCGGGCTGGCGGCCTACGACCTGGCGGGCGGCCGCCTGTTGTGGCGGAGGACGGTCACCGCCGAGGGCGGCATCATGGTGAGCGAGGGCGCCGTCACGATCCTCGACCGGCCGGCCGCGCCGTCCACGATCACCTCCTTCGGCCTCCGCACGGGCGAGGTCACCGCGCGGACGCGCCGCTCGCACGGCTGCGTCTCGTACGGCGCCGCCGCCGGCCGATCGGTGGCGTTGCTCACCGAATGCCGGGATCGCATCGAGCTCGTCTCACTGGACCCGCGGACCCTGCGCCCCGCGTGGAGGCGTCCCCTGCCGGTGCCCGCCGGACCGGCGGACCACCCGTCGTCCGGGGTGACCGCGGGCGACGACGGCCATCTGGCCGTCACCGTCCGGGGCGCGCAGTCGTTCGTCGCTCCGGACGGCAGATTGCTGTCCGGGGCGCGGGCGGCGCTCAGCGGACCTCCCCTCACGGGGCGGGAGCGGTGGAGCCGCCCCCTTCTGGTGGGGTCCTACCCGGAGGTGACCGGCGCGAGCGCCGACGCGCTCGACGGCATCCGGCCGACGCCCAAGTTCCTGATCTCGCTGGAGACCGCCACGGGCCGCGTCCTCGCACTGCCGATCGCCACGCCCGCCGCCATACCCCGCCTGGTCGGCGCCACCGAGGACATGGCCTTTGTGCACGACGAGATCGGTGCGATCGTCGCCTACGAGCTGGTCCGCGGACGGCCCGGCGGGCTGCCCCTGTCACGCTGGCCGGACGCGTGCGCGCTTCTGGACGTGGCGTCGGCGGGGCTCGGCGGCTACCTCCCCGGACCCGTGCGGCGGACGGTGAACGGAGCGCTCACGCCGAAGCCCGCCGGTTGCGACTGGATCCCGGCCGGCGACGTGGGTGCGGAGGTGTCCGTCTCGGTCGCGTGGATGTTCGCCACTCCGGGGGCCGCGAGGGAGGTGTTCGAGGCCCTCGTCGGCCGCATCAAGGAGACGGGCAGGTACGACCCGGTCACCGAGACCAGCCATGCGCTGACGCAGTCGATCCCCCTGCCCGGCGGCAGCGTCAGCGAGTCCATCGTCACCGCGGGCCCGGCCCTGGTCCTGCTGCGGTCCAGCTCGCGCAGGGTCCTGCGGTCGCTCACCCCGGTGCTGCAGCGGGCGCTGCTGGCCCGCTACGAGCCGGCTGCGACCGTCGCCGAGCCCGCGCCGCGGGCGGGCTGGGTCTTCCCCGCCGACGAGCCGATCGGTGCGCTGCTGGTGGCGGACGGCCGCGTGTACGCGAGCACCCACGCTGAGGTGCACGTGCTGGACGCGGCCTCCGGCACCCTGCGCTGGAGCCGCGGGATGGGGGGATTCGTCACGGCGGGGCCGATCCCGGCGGGTGGCACCGTGTACGCCGCCACCCTCCCCGGCCGGGTCCACGCGCTGTCCGGCTCCTCGGGGCGGACGCGGTGGAGCCGTGAGATCGCGCAAGCGAGCGGTCTCGCGGCCGGTCGCGGCACCGTCTACGCCTGGACCGCCGACGGGCGGGTCATCGCGCTCGACGAGGCGGCGGGCCGTACCCGGTGGAAGGCCGAGACCGGTGACCCCATCCAGGGCCTCACCCCGCACGTGGCGGGCGAGCTGGTCTACGTCACGGGCAGTGCCGGCGTCGTGGCGCTGGACGCCCGGTCGGGGACCCGCCGCTGGCGCTTCCCCGTGGACGCGAAGGAGGGAGCGGCCCGTGTCACCGTTTCCGGCGGCACCGTCTACGTCGCCCTCGCGGACGGCCGGCTCTACGCGCTGGACCGGATCACCGGCAGGCTCGCCTGGCGTTTCCGGGTCGCCACCCCGAGCTTCGCCGGCCTGGTGGTGTCCGGTGGCGACGTCTACGCCGGCGGCGGGGGAGCGCTGCACAGGCTCGACGCGACCACGGGCAGGGTGCGGCGCACGTTCGAGGTCGGCACCGCCGGCGAGGCGACGACCACCCTGGCCGTCGCCGGCGGCGTCGCGTACCTGACGCACAGCGGGGTCAGAGTGGACGCCGTGGACACCGCCACCGGCAAGCTCCGCTGGACCTACCCCCTCAGCGGCGGGCCGGGATGGCTGGCCGACTTCCCCGTGCCGGCCGCCGGCACCATGTACGTCCAGGCAGGGGACGGCACGTTGCACGCCGTCGCCACCGCGACCGGCACCCGCCGGTGGACACTGGAATCCGGCGACGCCTTCGGCACGGCACCGGTCGTGGCGGGCGGCATGGTGTACATCGGCAGCCACAACGGCAACCTGCACGCGACGCGCTGACCTCCGGCGACGGCTCAGCGGTGCGGAGCGCGGGGAAGCGTAACAGGGTCGTGACCACGCCCAGCGTCAGGAACACCCAGCCCAAGGAATCGCGTCAGAGCCAGTGGGTCCTGGCTCGCGGACTGTCCGTGCCGGCCTGGCCGGTGTACCGTCAAGATCCACGCTGTACGGCGGAGCCTGTTCGCGTATTTCCCCTTCCCGGAGAAGGAGATCGCACCATGGGCAACGGGCGAGACGGGAGCGATGGCGCGCCCGAGGCGCGGGAGCGGTCCGAGACCGGCGGGTGGACACCGGCGCGCACGTGGGTGGCCGGAATCGTCAGCGCGGTGCTCGTGGCGGGCATAGGAGTGGTGTTCACCTCCTGGTACAACGCCGCGGGCACGGACGTGGTCGATCGGATCAGCGGCGCCGCGCCGGTCACGATCGGCCACGTGAGCGTGGAGACCGGTGATGTGCCCCTCGCGCTGAGAATGCCGGTGACCGACCCGGACGGGCGCAGAGTCCTGCTGGGCGGCCATGTCACGCCCGCCGAACGGCAGGCGCTGCTGACCCGCCACAAGGCCGCGCCGATCG
Source organism: Nonomuraea typhae (assembly GCF_009760925.1). Lineage (GTDB taxonomy): Bacteria > Actinomycetota > Actinomycetes > Streptosporangiales > Streptosporangiaceae > Nonomuraea > Nonomuraea typhae. The sequence continues at coordinate 24,595 of NZ_VRLV01000003.1, read as the reverse complement.
GAGGGACGATCATCACGGTGGTCCTGACGGGGCGGCGCGCCGGCGTGCGCATCATCGACGTGAAACCGCGCGTGCTGGCGCGTGAGCCCAGGTCGGCGGGGGCGTATCTGGGCGCGAACTTCGGCGGGGAGGTCTCCACGGTCGAAATCCGGGCGGACCTCGACGCGGCCGCCCCCCGTTTCACCACCAGGAAGGAGCCGGACGTCCGGTACTTCGGCCGCAAGCAGATCGACCTGAAGAAGGACGAGCGGGTCACGCTGAGCCTGGAGGTCGAGGCCGGGCAGGCGTACTACGAGTTCGACCTCCTGGTCACCGTCCTGGCTGACGAACGGTCCGAGCAACTCGTGATCAACGGGCCGGATGGCCCGTTCCGGGTGACCGGCAAAGTCCGTGACTTCCGCTCCTTCTACAGCAAATCTGACCAGGGCCGGTGGGCGCTGATGCCGACGGACCAGGTGTGTGAGCTGTTCCCGAAGGCCAAACGGTGCTGAGCCCGCGCGTGCCACCGGCATTCTCGTGAGTGCGGTGAGATAGAGCCAGAACAGCAGCGCGTAGGTTGACGACGCCGGCGACGATGCTCCGCGAGCCCGGTGGCGGCCAGGTCGGTCGATGGTGCGCACGGTGCCGGGGTGGGTGATGCCGAGAGCGACCTGCACCGCCCGGATGCTGCACCCGGGGGCCACCACGACGGCGTCGAGCGCCGCCGCGTCGTTGGGCGTGAGGCCGGACGACGCGGTCAGGTCGGCGCTCTGCCCATCGGCCGGGGCGAGCCCGAGCGCACCTAGAAGGTTGGCAGACGCCGCTCGGGCACGGCAGGACCGTGGCGGCCCCGCCCTGGGGGTCGACGTCCTGACGCCGACCGGCCCCAGTAAAGACGCGATATGTCTTGTCTTCTGAAATGTCGCGATATATCGTCTATCTCACCCGCAAGATCGACATTCTCCGCGATCAGGAGCCCGGCCGATGGACGTCGCAACTAGCCCGAAACCTCTGCAGATCCTCGCGGTATGCGCTGCCTGGCTGACGATGTGGCTGGCCACGCAGGGATTGTTCGTGATCAACGATTACCTTCCGGGAGGTTCGCTCAATGTCCGGTTAGCCTGGCTCACGGGCTACGTGGCCGTCGTGCTGTCGGTGGCTTTGGTGGTTTTCCGAAGGTTCGGCCGGAGTTTCATGCCGCGCAGCAAGCTGCTGTGGCTCTACGGCGTCCCGCTCGCGCTCCTCCTGGCTCTCCCGTTCCACTACAGCGGCCCCGTGGCCGTCCCGCTCCTGGCGGCGATGATCGTGATCACTGCCTTCTGGCAGGACTACCTGTCCTTCGGCCTGGTCCAGACCTTCATCGGGCAGCGCACATCCCCCCTCGCGGCCGTGCTCATCACGGGAGGGCTGTTCGCCGTCGGGCACGTCGTCTTCCTCGCCGGACAGACGGCGCCGCTCGCCTTTCTGACCGCATGCGCGGTCTACCTCGCAGCCGGCTGCCTGCTGGCCTGGCTGCGCGAACAAACCCGGAGCATCTACGCGACGAACGCAGCACACCTCTCGTTCTTGCTGGTGTTCACGCCGGTCTTCAGCGCTTAGCCGAGCCTCGCCCGGAACGGTCCATGGAGGGCTTGTCACGGTTTGAGGAGGAGTAGATGAATTCTTGGCCCCTCGAAGGGGTCAAACAATGACAATCCCCAGCTCCGGCGGATGATGCCTGGCAAGTCATGTCAAAGACATAAATAACGATCTACCTGTAGAAATGCTCAGAATCATTTTCTACAAGGAGATCACATGACCAGACGTGCCAAAGCGGCACTCCTGGCCGCTGCGCTGATGGCCGGAGCCGGCATCGTGGCCGCCCCGGCCGGGGCCGCGTCGTCCAGCGTCGTCATCGCCGAGGTGTACGGCGGCGGCGGCAACTCGGGCGCTCCCTGGAGCAACGACTTCATCGAGCTCTACAACCTGGGCTCGCAGCCGGTGGACCTGACCGGCTGGAGCGTGCAGTACGCCTCAGCCGCCGGCACGTCCTGGCAGGTGACGCCGCTGAACGGCAGCCTGACCCCGGGCGGGCGCCTGCTCGTTCAGGAGGCGGCGGGGACCACCGTCACCGACAAGCCGCTGCCGCCCGCCGACGCCACCGGGACCATCCCGATGAGCGCCACCGCCGGCAAGGTCGCCCTGGTCTCCAGCACCACCGCGCTGGCCGGCTCCGACGTGGTCACCGCGCCCGGCGTGGTCGATTTCGTGGGGTACGGCACGGCCGCCAACGCCTCCGAGGGCGGCGCCCCGGCGCCGGCGCCGTCCAACGGCACCTCCGTCAGCCGCGCCGCCACCCCCTCCGACACCGACAACAACGCCGCCGACTTCACCGCCGGCGCGCCGACGCCCACCAACCGGGCCGGGCAGACGGGCCCCGGCGGCGGCGAGCCCACCCCGACGCCCACACCGACGCCCACGCCGACCGCGAACCCGTGCGACACCGCGGTCACCCACCAGATCGCCGACGTGCAGGGCGCGGCCGAGCAGAGCCCGCTGGCCGGGCAGAAGGTGCGCGTCGAAGGCGTGGTCACCCGTACCTTCACCAGCGCCACCGCCCGCTCCGGCTTCTTCGTCCAGGACGACACGCCCGACGCGAACCCGGCCACCTCCGACGGCGTGTTCGTCTTCGCGCCGAATTTCGCCTCCACCGCGCTGAGCACCGGCGCGCGGGTCAAGGTCTCCGGCACCGTGGCCGAGTTCGGCGCGGCCACCCAGATCTCCACCGTCACCGCCGTGGACGCCTGCGGCACCGGCACGATCGCCCCCGCCGCCCTCACCCTGCCCATCGCGGCCGGCGACGCCTTCGAACGCCTGGAAGGCGTCCTGGTCACGGTCCCCGGCAAGCTGACCATCAGCGAAAACTTCTGGCACGCCCGCTACGGCCAGCTCCTGGCGGCCACCGGCGGCCGGCTCTACATCCCGACCGACCGCCCCGGCGTCGATCCCGCCGCCGACCTGCGCCGCTCCCTCGTCATCGACGACGGCTCCTCCGGCCAGAACCCCAACCCCATGCCCCACTACGCCCCGGGGGACCAGCTCGCCCGCTCCGGCGACGGCGTCAGCGGCCTGACCGGCGTGCTCAACCAGGGCGCGTACGGCTCCGCGAGCACGAACGTCAAGTACCTGGTGCACCCCACCGCCCCGCTCACCTTCACCCGCGACAACCCGCGCCCCGCGGCACCGGCCAGGGTGGGCGGCGACGTGAAGATCGCCACCTTCAACACCTTGAACTGGTTCACCACGCTGAACGCCGCCGGGTACCCGAACCCGCCCTACAACCCCGACTTCACCCCGCGCGGCGCCAACACCGCCGCCGAGCGCGACCGTCAGCTCGCCAAGGAGGTCGCGACGCTGAAGGCGCTGAACGCCGACGTGGTGAGCCTCATGGAGGTGGAGAACCCGCGTCCCGACCTGGCCTCCACGGGCTTCAAGCCCGCCGCGCTGGAAGCCCTGGTGGACGCCCTCAACGCCGAGATGGGCGCGGGCACGTACAAGCTGATCACCCACCCCGGGCCCGGCACCGACGCCATCGCCGTCGCGATGATCTACAAGGCGGCCAAGGTGAAGCCGGTCGGCGCGCCCACGACCATCGCCGACCCGCGTTTCTTCAACGCCCGCCCGCCGCTGGCGCAGACCTTCCGCTCCACCAGGCTGCTGCTGTCACTGCGGCCCTTCACCGTGATCGCCAACCACTTCAAGTCCAAGAGCTGCGGCGCCGCCGGCGGCGACAACGCCGACCACGGCCAGGGCTGCTGGAACGCGCAGCGCGTCCTGCAGGCACAGGCGATCATCGAGATGATCAAGAATCAGAAGCTGGTCAACCCCATCGTCGTGGGCGACCTGAACGCCTACAGCGAGGAAGACCCGATCACGACCTTCTCCGCCGCGGGCCTGCGCAGTGTCAGCAAGCAGTTCGTCCCGGCCGCCGGCCGCTACAGCTACGTCTTCGGCGGCGCCTCCGGCGAACTGGACCACGTCCTCACCACCAAGCAGGTGATGCGCCGCATCACCGGTGCCACGATCTGGCACGTCAACGCCGACGAGGACGTCTACTACGACTACAACACCGAGTTCAAGACCGCCGGCGACCTGTACCGGCCAGACCCCTACCGCACCGCCGACCACGACCCCCTGCTGCTCGGGCTCGACCTGCTCGGCCTGGTCGGCAACCGCTGACCCGGTGAATCCCGTACCAGCGCGTCGCAGCGCTGGTACGGGAAGGCCCGGCGGTTAGCGGGCGGGGGAAAGCGGCTGAATGTCGACTACCTGCGTCCCCCAGGGACAGAAGCGGTCGCCGGACAGCGTGCCGTTCTCCACGTCGGACGGCTTGCCGTCGCACAGTTCCATCGAAACGTCGACGAACTCCAGGTCGTTCGGGTCCAGGTGCCAGCTCCACCCGGTGTTGACATCGGTCCCCGTCAGGATTTTCCCGTTGATGTGCTGCCGTTTTCCTTCGCCGGACAGGTTGCGGTAGGCGGCATCGACGTCGTTGGGCTCGACGAGGCGGACGCGGAAGGTCTCCCCGCCCGTGTTGATGGTCGCCACGTATTCCGCGACCGCGGTTCCGGCCTGGGCGGGGCTTCCGGCGGCGATGAGTCCTACTGCGCTGACCGCGACCGCGGTGGCCATGCGAAGAGCGTTGAACATGAGTTCTCCAGCTTCCTGGCTCGCCAGTGGGCAAATGGATGTCGCCCGTCCATCTAACGGTGATCTTTACTGGATGTGAATGCTCGCGAGCATGACAAAGATCACAACACCCAGAGGGTCTTCAGGAACACAGATCGCGATCACGGCGGCTGCCGCGCAGGTGAGTCATTCCGGGGACGAGGAGCAGGCACGGCGGGATCACCAGGACGAGCCCCGCCGCGCCCAGAAGGACGGCCCGGTCGCCGGCGAGGTTCGTCAGCGGGCCGGTGAGCGCCTGGCCGAACGGCATGAGGCCGAAGGTGCTGAGCCAGGCCAGGGAGGTGACCCGCCCGATGAGACGGTCGGGCACCTCGCGGTACATCGCGACGTCCCAGCAGAGGGCGTAGGTCTCCACGCCGAAGCCGGCCACGAGGTAGCAGCAGAAGAGTGCCCAGACCGACGGCGCGTACAGCAGGCCGAGGGGGACGACGGCATACAGCGACATCGAGCACATGGCCACGACTCCCGGGCGCCGCGGCCGCCAGGCCATCATCGTGGCACTGCTGATCAGCCCCCCGGCGCCGTAGCACGCGAGGGCGGTGCCGTACGCCGTGTAGGAGCCGAACGTGTCCCGGCTCAGCACGGGCAGGAGGACCTGGCCGGGCGCGATCACGAACATGAGGCTGACGGGGGAGAAGAGGAGGAGGGCGGTCAGCCACGGCCGGCGGGCGGCGTCGGAGAAGCCCGCCTTCGCCTCCGTGAGCAGGGAGCGGCGGGCGTCCGGCGTCCGGTACGGCTCCGCGACCCGGCGGAAGGCGAGTGCGGCGGCGGCGAACGCCAGGGCCGCCGGGGCGAAGGCGAGGATCGTGCTCCCGCCGGCGAGCAGCGTGCCCGCCACCGGTCCGGCGATGACCCCCAGCCGGGTGCAGACGTTGATCAGGGCCCGCCCGGACACCAGCTGGGTCTCGTCCAGGGAGCTGGACAGGATGGCGTTGAACGCGGGCCGGATGAAAGCCTCCGCCGCGCCGGCCGCGAACAGGACGGCGGCCGGCAGCCATACGGCGGCGCCGGGCCCGGCCACGACGATGGGGACGCTCGCCGCCACGGCGTCGACGGCGAGCATGAGGGTCAGGATCCGCCGTCGCGGTAACCGATCGGACCAGACGCCGCCGGCCAGGAGAAGGAGCAGCGAGGCGATGCCCTTGGCGGCGAGCACGACGCCGACCGCCGCCGCGTCACCGCCCGAGCCGAGCACCGAGACGGTGACGGCGACCGCCAGGACCTGCTCGCCCAGCACGAACCCGATGTGCGCCAGTGCGATCAGCCGGAAGGCGGGATTCCGTAGTGCGGTCAGATCGATGCCCGCGGGGATGAGTCTCACGGTTCAGTCTCCGGTCCCGCCCGGCGCACTGACAAAAGATCGCGCCGTGCCGTCCAGCGTGTAAGCGGCGTGTGAGACGCCTGTCATCGGGGCCGGACATCGTTGCCGCATCCGCGAACCGCAGGGAGGAAGTGCAACATGACCGCCATCACGGACAAGGTCCAGGAGGCACTCGACTGGTCGGTGGCCGAGCTGGGTGTCACCGGCATCGTCGCCCACGTCCAGGACGAGAGCGGCAACTGGTTCGGATCGGCGGGGGTGGCCGACCTGGAGACGGGCCGCCGCCGCGAGCCGGCCGACCGGTTCCACGCCGGCAGCTGCGGCAAGGCGTACACCTCCGCCGCCGTCCTGCAACTGGCCGCCGAGGGCACGCTGAGCATGGACGACACGGTGGAGCAATGGCTGCCCGGCGTCGTCAGCGGCAACGGCAACGACGGCGGCAAGATCACCATCAGGCACCTGATCACCCACACCAGTGGCCTGTGGGTGACCGGCTGGGACCGCGACGTGGTGCGCCGATTCCACACCCGGGCCGGCTGGGCGGAGAACAGCCGCTACGTCTGGACCGTCGACGAGCTGCTGAAGGTGCAGCTGTCCAAGCCGCCGATCTTCGAGCCCGGCGAGGGCTTCGCCTACACCAACGGCGGCTACCACCTCGCCGGCGCGATCATCGAGAAGGCGACCGGCCGCTCCTACGAGAAGGAGGTCGAGCGGACGGTCATCCAGCCGCTCGGCCTCACCGGCACCTACGCGCGCCCCCTGCCCGAAGCGGGACTCCGGGGTCAGCACGCCAGGTTGTACTCGAGGATGTTCATCAAGGACGGCGTCGATCCGGCCATCCTGACCACGCAGAACTACGAGGCGCATCTCATGGGACCCGACGCCGACCCCGTCGACGTCACCGATTCGACCACCTTCGGGTGGGCCGCCGGAGGCGTCATGTCGACCACCGGCGACATGCTCCGCTTCACCCGGGCGATGATCGAGGGCACGCTGCTGCCCCCGGCCCAGCACCGCGAGATGTGGGCCACGGTCCCCACCACGGACTGGATCCCCAACACCCGCTACGGCACCGGAGTGTCGCAGTGGACCCTGGCCGACGGCAGCGTGCTGCACGCCGTGGCCGGCATGGCCAACGGATCCGCCGCCATCACCATGGGCACCCCCGACGGCCGGCGCCTGGTCTCCATGAACACCAACTGCGACTGGAACTGGTTCCCGGCCTTCGACCGCGTCATCGAGGCGGCGTTCGGCTCGCCGTACCTCCGGCCGCAGTAGCCGCCCATGTACGCGGCGCTCTGGGACCGGTCCGGGCACCCGCGGACGACGGGTCCCCGATCGACCTCGGCGGTGCCGGGCTGCGCGCCTTCCTCGCCCGGCCGGCGTTGCCGGCCGGGCAGGTGGTGCCCGCCGGCTCGCTGGTCGAGGACCTGCGCGGCGGTCAAGCCCCTGCACACGATCGTTCACCGGTTGCGCAGGGAGGCCGCGATCGTGGAGTCGGCGGCGACCGGCTACCGGAGGGCGGCCCGCACCGGGCGGCGATCACGCCGGGCATGAGCCGGGCGATCCGCGGCGCCTACGAGCACGGCGACACCCACCTGCGCGCCCTCGTCGCCCGGCTCATGAAGGACCTCGGCCGGGCCGTCTGCGACCGGGCGTACCGGGCGGGCGCCGCGATGCCCCGACCTGCGGCCATCGATCGCCTGTCCAGGCCAGAAGGGTGATCCAGGCCCAGACCACGACGATCCCCGCGCGCTGGAACAATCCGGCCTGACCTGCCAGCGCCGGGTCTTGGGCGAAGCCCAGTCCCGCCAGCACCCAGAAGGCGGGAAAGGCCAGCGCGGTCACGACCGAGTAGACAACCCACGAACGCCGGCCGAGCCCGTAGAAGCGGCGAGCCAGGACGAGGCAGGCGGCCGGCAACGTGACCAGGGTGACGACGGCCGACAGATCATGCAGGCGCCCGGACGCGGTGGACACGCCCGGCTCGACCGGCGGCCCCGGCGGATAGCCGGGCACCGGGTCGGTGACGAAGACGCCGGCGCCGATGAGGCTGAGCCCCCATATCCCGATCAGTAACGGCCCCCATCTCGCCCCGCGTAACGCCGCCGGCAGACCGGCCGCGAACGCCATGGTGAGAAGGCCGCACACGATGAAGGCGGCGCTCTGGACCCAGCCGGCCGGGCCGAGCGCGAGCGAGCTGACCGGATCCCGGAGCGGGTCGTATCCCTCCCGGACCGCGCCCTGGACGACGAACGCGGCGACGAACACCGGTCCGGCGACGACCCCGCAGCCCAGCAGGGCTCGCGCGCGGGCGCTCATCCGACGGCCCGCCGTACCGTGTTATAGGTCACCTCGTGACCGTCCAGCACCGCGGCCAGCGGCGCCGACACCCCCTGGCGCAGCAGCGCGAGCAGCAGATGCGGCGACCCGATCTCGCGCGCGCCCAGCGCGCGGGCCTCGCGCAGGCTCAGCTCGAGCACCTTCTTGGCCTGGGGGCTGTACGGCCCGCCGACCCGGCCCGGACGCCGGGGCGGCCGCGCCGTGGCCGGCTGATCGAGCGCGTCCGGCCCGAACGTCTGCTCGATGCGGCGGAAGACCTGCTCGACGTCGATGCCGACCTCGCCGAGCGCGGCGGCCTCGTCGTCGGTGAGCCCCGCCCGCAGCCGGGGCCCCCGGGCGGCCACGGTCAGATCGTCGGCGGAGACGCCGTGGCGGGTGAGGATGTCGGCCCCCGCGCCGCCGCCGCGGGACAGGGCGAGCAGCAGGTGGTCCGGCTCGGCCTTGGCGGCTCCGGACTCCGCCGCCAGGTTCGCGGCCGCCAGCACGCTCTGGCGCGCGTCGGTGGTGAAACGTTCGAACATCGGGCTCCTAACTCTGCGTCCGCTGGGCGAGTTTCTGGTGTACGGCCTGCCTGGTGACACCCAGTGCGTCGGCGATCACCTGCCAGGACCATCCACGGGCTCTGGCGTTGCGCACGTGGAGGGCCTCCAGATGATCGGCGAGCTTGCGCAGGGCCACGACGGCCTTGAGGCCCACGGCGGGGTCCGGGCCGGCCGGGTTGGGGTCTTCGGTCACGGTGTCAAGTTATATTGACGGCCGGAGTGTGTCAATATAACTTGACACACTCATGGCCGAATGCGCAGGGCGATGTATCCCTGACCGGGGAAGGCGCGGAATCTGGCGTCCTCGGTGAAGAAGTAGCGGGTGTCGGGGGTGAGACGGCTGTAGGCGGTGACCGTCTCGGGCACGCCGAGGATCCCGACGGCGTTGATGACGAACGGCAGGGTCTTCTCGCTGTGCACCTGGCCGATGTCGATCTGCCGAGGAGTGGGCTCCCAGCCCTCGGGCATCCTGGCCATGAGCGCGGCTCGGGTCCCCGCGCGCAGGAGTGGTCCGTACTCGGGGTCGGCGATGGCCCGGCGGGCGTAGGCCAGCCCGCGGCGGTACTCGGCGGTGCCCGACCAGTCGGCGAACTCGCTCACGCGCGGGTACGGCCGGCCCACGGTGTCGCGGGCGCGCCGGATCCGGGCCGCCATCTGGCTGATGTCGGCCCGGGCTCTGCGGTAGGCGTGATGCTCCGGCCGGCCCCGGGCGAGATAGGTCGCAACGGTCATCTCCAGGTCGGAGACCAGCACGTCGACCTTCTTGACCGCCCGGGCGGCCCATCTGAACGTCGCCGCCAGGCGCGCGGCGGAGAAGTAGGGATTTCCCGGGCTGACCAGCAGCGTGAGGTGTTCCCTGCCGGTCAGGATCTGGGCGCAGCGAGCACTGCACGGCTCGACGTCGACGAGCGCGTCTTCTGCGGGGTGGTTCATCGCTAGCTGCCTTCCCCGCGCGCCGGGCTCCGACGAGCGGGCGACGGCAAAGTCCGGGCTCAGTGCTCAGAGGGGGCGGCGGTGTCCTGCACCAGCAGGCGCAGGAACTCGCCGCGCTCCTCGACGACCCGCACCCGGGCCACGCCGGGTTCGTAGCGGGGGGTGGCGTTCTCCAGGTCCGCGGCGACCTGCCACACGGCCTCGAAGGGGGCGGCCAGGCGGCGCTGCCCGACGACGGCGCCGGGCAGGGCGGCCGCGAGGATGGCCAGGCGGTCGATCGGATCGATGGCGGGGTGTGCCACGGGCTCGTTCACGACTCCCACACCTCCCGGAACGCGGCCCTGGCTCGATGCAGCCGGGATTTCACGGTCCCCGCCGGGATCCCCAGCGTGGTGGCGATCTCCTGTTCGCGGAGTCCTTCCCGGGTACGCAGGACCAGCACGACGCGCTGCTAGACCGGCAGCCGCGCCAGCGCGTCGTCGATGTCCACCAGCCCTTCCGGGGAGGGGGAGTGGCGGTCCGTGAGCGTCTCCTCCGCAGGGACCTCCGCCTCGTGCCGGCGGGCCAGCCGGATCGCCGTGCGGACGGTGACCGACCGGCGGCTCTCGGCCGCCTTCGCCCACCAGCGCCTTCGCCGGGCGCTCGCCGGCGGCGTCCGGTACGTGACCGGCGGGTGGTCCACCCTGGTCGAGCTTCTCGCCGGGCGAGCCACTGGCCTCGGCGTCCGGATCCGCACCCGGACCCGGGTCTCCGGCCCGCCCGAGGGTCCTGCGATCCTGGCCACCAGCCTGACCGCGGCGCGCCGGCTGACCGGCGACGGCTCGCTCACCTGGCCCGGCGCCCGCACGGCAACGGTCAACCTGGGCCTGCGGGCCGGCGGCGGCCCCGATTGGTTCCGGGTCCTGGACCTCGACGACCGGATCTACGCCGCCCGCTACAGCCTCGCCGACCCCACCCTGGCCCCGCCCGGGCACGAACTCCTCCAGATCTCCGCCGCCTGCGCCCCGGACGAGCGAAAGGCCGACGCCGAACGCCCTCCACCGTCTTCTCGACCAGTCGTGGCCCGGCTGGCGCGGTGCGGTGGGAACGCAGCGCCCTCGCCCTTCAGCAGGTGGCATCCGGGACCCGCGAGCGTGTCAACGTCCCCTGACGCGGCGGGCTGCTTCCCGCCGGCCCGCGCCCGGATTCTCTGCGCCGTCGGAATGTCGCTCGCATTCCGCTATGTTGCAGAAAGTCACTGAAGGGAAGAAAGAGATGATTGAGACTATTCGTCCCGGGGATGCGGCGTATGCGCAGGTCGCTGGGAGCTTCGCCCACGCGGGCAGCCCTGCTTACGTCTTCCGCCCCCGCACGGCCGAGGAGGTCGCCGAGGCGGTGCGGTTCGCCGCGCGCGAAGGGCTGGAGCTGTCGGTGCGCAGCGGCGGGCATCACGGCGCCGGATACGGCACCAACGACGGCGGCGTGGTGGCCGACTTGTCGCAGCTCAACGGGATCGAGGTCGACGGGCGGCGGGTACGGCTCGGCGCCGGCGCCACGTGGGGCCAGGTCGCCGAGACGCTGGCTCCGCACGGGCTGGCGATCTCGTCGGGTGACACCAGGTCCGTAGGGGTCGGCGGGCTGCTGACCGGCGGCGGAATCGGCTGGATGGTGCGCAAGTACGGGCCCGCCGTCGACCGGCTGGTCGCGGCCGAGGTGGTGACCGCCTCCGGCGAGATCGTCCGGGCGAGTGAGCAGGAGAACGCCGATCTGTTCTGGGCGATCCGGGGCGGCGGCGGGCACGCCGGCGTGGTCACCGCCTTCGAGGTGACCGCCGAGCGGGAGTCGGCCGTCACCTTCGCCCGCTTCACCTATCCGGCCGGGCAGGCGGCAGCCGTACTGAAGAAGTGGAGGGACGCGCTGCGGACGGCCGATGAGGGGCTCACCTCGACGGCCCAGCTCTTTCCCGCCTTCGGCGAGCAGGCGCCGCCTTCCGTGGTGATCCTGGCCGCCTACGCCGGCGACGACCCGGCGGCCGTGGAGTCGCTGGCCGCGCTGGGTGACCTGGTGGCCAAGGACGTCAAGGTGGTGCCGTACGCCGAGGTGCTGGAGGATGCGTTCCTGCCGCCGGGCTTCCAGCCGATCGTGCGCAACCGGTTCGCGAGCGACCTGACCGACGAGCTGATCGACACCTTCGCGGAGGCGGAGATCCCGCTGATGTATCGGGAGATCCGCGCGATCGGCGGGGCGCTCAACCGGGTTCCCGCGGAGGCGACCGCGTTCGCGCACCGTGACGCGGTGGCCATGGTGCAGACCGTGCTCCTGGGCACGCCGGAGCAGCACGGGCCGCGGCTGCCCGCCTTCGAGGCGCTGTGGGCGGCGCTGAAGCCGCACGTCTCGGGCGCGTACGGGAACTTCCTCACGCACCCGACCGACGAGGACGCGGCCGAGGTCTACCCGGGCGCCACGGGGGAGCGGCTGGCCGCGATCAAGAAGGTCTACGACCCGGCCAACCTGTTCGCCCGCAACATTCCGCTGACCTCGTAACTGCCCGAACGCCGGACTGTACTACCGTGGGTCGCGAGCACGCCCACTGCGCAACCAGCCCTATGCCCGGAATCTCCCGGAAGCAGAAAGGATCGCCATGAGGGCACTGCTTGAACTGGCCCCTCGCGACGCCGGCATCGCCCCGCCCGAGGTCGGCGTCGAGTTCCTGGAAGGCGCCACGCTCCACGAGATCGCCGCGTGCTGGATCACCTGCACGCTGGCATGCCGGAACACCGAGAACTCCGTTGTCCCCACGGCTGACGACGCCATCTGAGGCGATCGCCGGCCCGCGGTGACATGACGGCGACGATCGCGGCCACCGTGTCGGACCTGGTATCCGCCGCCGGCGGCCAGGTCCGGCGCACGGCCACGTGGCTGCACGTGGAGCCGCCAGGGCAGCGGCTGCCCGAGCACGGCTGGAAGTTCCACGTCTCGTCGCGGGCGGCCGACTTCCCCGGCCTCGTGAGCGTGCTGGTGCCGTACCTGCTCACCGCGGGCTGCGCGTTCAAGGTGGCCCGGTCGGTGAAGGTGCTCGGCGAGCTGAACGACGGCATCACCGCGCCGCCGAGCGTGGGGAAGGCGGTCACGATCTACCCGGACCAGGACCGGCTGGTCCACCTCGGCGCCGGCCTGGTGGACCTGCTCCGCGGCAGGCCCGGGCCCCAGGTGCTCAGCGATCGCCGCCTGGCGCCGGACGCGCCCGTCTACTACCGGTACGGGCCGTTCCGGAGCATCCTCGTGGCGGGCAGGGACGGGAACCTGCGATCGATCATGACCGGCCCCGGTGGCGAGACCTTCGAGGGCATGGCCCTGCTCACCTACCGGCAGCCCCCGTGGGCCACCGACCCGTTCCGGCCGGCCGTACGCCACGAAGCGGACGGCCCGGTGCTGATCGGCAACCACTACCGGCTCTTCAAGGGACTGATGGAGTCGGTGCGCGGCAACGTGTACGCGGCCACCGACGTCCGCACCGGTGAGACGGTCGTGGTGAAACAGGCACGGGCGTACGTCGCGGAGTCGCCCGACGGTGACGACACCCGGATCCGCCTGCGCAACGAGCGGTTCGTGCTGACCGCCTTACGGGAGGTCCCGGGCGTGGCGCGCTTCCGCGACCACTTCCGGCACGGCGCCGACGAGTATCTGGTCACCTCCTTCGACGGGAAGTTCAGCCTGACCGAGGACGTCGCCCGCAAGGGGCGCTACCTGCCGGACCCGGAGGCGGGCCGCAGCCTCGACCGGCTCGCGCACCTGCTCGCCCGGACCCTGCGGGACATCCACGCCCACGGCTACCTGCTGCGCGACCTGAGTCCGAAGAACCTCGTCGTCAGCATGACCGGCGACGCGGTGACCTACATCGACTTCGGCCACTGCAACCACCACGACGTGAGGATCCGGGGCGGCACCAAGGGGTACGCCCCGGCCCGGCAGGTGGCCGGCGAGCCCGCCGAGCCGCGTGACGACCTGCACGCGCTCGGCATGACGCTGTTCGCCGCCCTGACCGGCGCGGAACCGCTCGTCTCCGAGCGCGACCCGGACGCCTCACGCCTGATGGCGCTGCGCATGCTCGACCGGATCCACGGCGACCGGCCGCCGCCCGTGGTGGCCCTGATCACCGGCTTGCTCTCGGGCGAGCCCGCGGCCATGACGGCCGCGTTCACCGCACTGGCCGACGCTCACCCGCCGCCCGGCGTACGGCCGGCCCGGCGCCACACCCCTGCCCCGCACCGGCGCGGACCCGGCACCGCCGCGCTGGTGGAGCGCGTCCTCACCGCCCTGGTGCACGGCGTCGACCAGGCGCTCGACCAGCCGGACGAGGCCCTCGACGCGAGCGTCTACCGGGGTACGGCCGGCATCGGGCTGTGCCTGCTGCCCCACCTGGACCGCCCAGGGGTGGCCGCCACCGTGGCGCGATTGGCCACGGCCACGAGGCGCACCGCCGAGCGGGTGAAGCTGCGGCCCGCGCTGTACCTCGGCACCACCGGCGCGGAGATCTTCCTGCGGAGAGCCGGGGCGGCTGGCGTGGCCGCGACCCCGCTCCCTGCCGAAGCCCTCACCGGTGAGCCCGAAGGCGACGACCTGATCCTCGGCGCCGCCGGCGTCGGACTGGGCCACCTGCTGCTGAGCGAACTGGATCCGCGGCCGGACCACCACGCGATCGCCCGCCGCTGCCTCGCACTCGTCCGCGCGCACGACACCCCTGTCTCGTTCTTCCCCCAGCAGGAGGTGCCGATCCCCGGGCTGGACACCACCATCGGCATCGCCCACGGCCAGGCCGGGTCGGCCGAGTTCCTCCGGCAGTTCGTCCGCCGCTCCCCGTCGCGGGAGGCGGAGCGGTTGTTCGCCGGCCGCGTGAGCGCGCTCGCCGGGCAGGTGGCGGCGCTCGCCGGCCGGGTCGCGGAGCCCGACGCCGTACCGCTGTCCGCCTCCTGGTGCCGTGGCTTGGCCGGGATGGGCCGGGTCCTGCTGGCCGCCTCCCCGCACCTGCCCGGCGGCTCGCTCACCGACCTGGCCGTGACGTGCGCGGACGGGTGCCTGCGGTGGCTGCCCTACCTCTCCACGGCGGGCCAGTGCTGCGGGGTGGCGGGCATCGGCGAGTTGTTCTGCGACCTCGCCGGTCACGACGAGCGCTTCCTGGCCGCGGCCGAGTCGGCCGCCACCCAGCTCCTGCTGCTCGGCGCCGACGCGCCCCCGGATCCGCCGGTGCGCGGGCCCGGCGGGCTGTCGTGGGCCGCCGGGACCGCCGGTGTCCTCGCCTTTCTCACCCGCCTGCGCGACCTCGGCCCCGCCACCGGCGTCGCCGGCCCTTTCTGAGCGCGCTGTGTGCGGTTTGTGAGCGATGGGGCCCAGGGTGGGGGCGTTCG
This sequence comes from Nonomuraea typhae, assembly GCF_009760925.1. Taxonomy (GTDB): domain Bacteria; phylum Actinomycetota; class Actinomycetes; order Streptosporangiales; family Streptosporangiaceae; genus Nonomuraea; species Nonomuraea typhae. The sequence continues at coordinate 9,365 of NZ_VRLV01000003.1, read as the reverse complement.
CATCGCCTACTCACCCGGAGGAACGGGTCAATGTCCCCATATATGCGTCGGATTACTGCTGCTCTTACGCTGGCCGTGAGCGTGGCCGCGGCCTCCCCGGCCGCCGCCGGGGCCACGCCGTACACGACAGGGAACGAACTGCGGAAACTGGCCCGCGCGCTCGTGGACGCCGGGGCGCCCGGCGTGCTCGTGCGGGTCGACGACGGGCGCGGCCGGCCGGTGGAGATCGCCGAGCAGGCCGCCTGGACCAGGCGGGATCACCTGCTCAAGCCCGGCGACGAGTTCCGGGTGGCGTCCAACACGAAGACCATGACGGCCACGCTGGTCCTGCAACTGGTCGCCGAGGGCAAACTGGCCCTGACCGATCCGGTGGAGAAATGGCTGCCGGGCAAGGTGCCCAACGGCGGCGCGATCACGCTGCGCATGCTGCTCAACCACACCAGCGGCCTGTTCGACTACACCACCGACCCCGCGCTCCGGCCCTCGATGCTGGGCAAGGATCGGCGGCGCTGGACCTCGGCGCAGCTGCTCGCCGTGGGCGTGAAGCACGACCCGCTGTTCGCGCCGGGCAAGAAGTGGTCCTACAGCAACACCAACTACGCCGCGCTCGGCGCCGTGCTGGAGCGGGTCACCGGGACGAGCGTGGCCGCGCTGGTCAGGGACCGGATCGCCCGGCCGCTCGGGCTCAAGCACACCTATCTCGCCACGGACTCCACCTGGCGGGGCTCCTACGCCCGCGGGTACGAGCGGGACGCCGCGCACATGCCCCCGAGCGTGCCGGCCGCGGTCCGGGACCTCGCCGGCCCGCGCCGCAACGGTCACGTGGACGTGTCCGGCAACAGCCCCGGATGGGGCGGAGCGGCCGGGGCGGTGGTGTCCACGACGCGGGACTGGGCCCGGTTCTACGGCGCGCTGATGTCCGGCAAGCTCCTGCCCGCCGCGCAACTGGCCCAGCTGCGCACCACCGTGCCGGTCGATCCCCGCCAGCCGGACGGGCCCGGATACGGGCTGGGCATCCAGCACGCCGCCCATCCGTGCGGCACGTTCTGGGGCCACGACGGCGGCATCCCCGGCTACCTCACCACCACCGTCACCGACCAGAGCGGCACCCGGACGGCGACCGTCCTCGTCTCGACGGAGTACTGGGCCGAGTACGAGGCCGACCCGAAGATCGCCAAGGCCGCCCAGGCGCTCCAGAGCGCCGCGATCTGCACGATGTACGGCAAGCCCGCTAGCCGATGATCGCGGAGATCAGGTCCTCGGCCCGTGCCCGCGGCATCGCCGTACCCTCGGCCCGCACGGCCGCGAACCGGGCGGCGCCCAAGGCCGCGCTCGCGCGCTGCGAGATCGTCCGCACGTCGGCGTCGCCGGGGTCGTCCCAGCCGCGCAGCGCGGCGGCGACCCCGAGCAGCCGCCCCGCCCGTTCCGGCCGATCGCGCCCCAGCTCGATCGCGGCGGCCGCGACCGCGATCGCCGCGGCGACGGGCGTGTGCCAGGTCAGCGTCAGGTGCACCGCCGGATGGTCGAGCCGCCGCGCGGCCGCGCCGGGAGCGCCCTCCGCGACGTCCACCTGGGCGAGTACGGCCAGCAGCAACGCGGACAGGTGCGGCGTCGACCGCCCGGGCGGCGCCTCCGCCAGCCCGGCCAGGGCATGGTCGCGGGCCGGCCCCGGCCGTCCGGCCCGCCACTCCAGCTGCGCCAGGCCCAGACGGACCTGAGCCGCCGATTCCGCAGAGCCGGCCCGTCCGGCCCGGTCGAGCAGGTCCGTCAGCTGCCGCCGCCCGCCGTCCGCGTCGCCGGCCCGCGCCCGGTGCAGGGCGGCCGCCACGTCGTTCTCCATCGAGTGCTCGGGCATGCCGAGCTCGCGGAAGTACCGGGTGGCCCGCTCGGCCAGTTCGGGCGCGGCCGGTTCGCCGGACCGCTGCCGCGCCGCGTTCAGGGTGCTCAGCGTGGTCGCCAGCCCCCAGCGCTCGCCGAGCTCCTCGAACCCGGACAACGCGGCCGGCAGGATCCGCGCCGCCTCGGCGGCGTGCCCGGTGTTCATGGCCAGCACGCCGCGGGCCAGCAGCGACAGCGACCGGCCCCAGGGATCCGGGGGCGCTTCCGGCATGCTGCCATCGCCTCCCGCGCCGATCGCGAGCGCCAGCCGGGCCATCGCCAGAACGGGGTGACGGCCGGAGCCCGCACCCTCCAGCGCCTCCCGGATCCGCGTGAAAGCCGCCTCGCCCTCCTCCGGGCGGCCGACGGCCTCGATGGCGGCGAGCGCGTGCGCGGCGGCCACGACGTGCGCGTCGGCCGCGCCGGGGACCTGAAGCACCCGGCCGAGCAGGTCCAGCGACTCCGGCGGAAAGTCCCGCAGGAACCAGAACCAGCTCAGCGCGACACCGAACCGGACCGCCACACCGGCCTGCCCGCACCCGGCCGCCCACCGGATCGCGGCCGAGAGGTTGTCCCGCTCCGCGGTCAGGCGGCGCAGCCAGCGCAGCTGGTCCGAGGTGCGCAGGTACGGCTCGGCGGTCTCGGCCAGCTCGAGGAAGAAGGCCGCGTGCCACCCGCGGACCTCGTCGAGGTCGTCCCGCCGGGCCAGGCCGTACTCCCGGATGGTCTCCAGCATGCGGTACCGCGGCTCGGCCGGATCCGCCGACTCCACCGGGTGCAGCAGGGACTTGTCGATCAGCGCCGTCAGCAGCTCCCGGACGTCGCCCACCCGGCCGATCGCCTCCGCCGCGTCCTCCGTGAAGGTCCCGGGCACCACTGCCAGCCGTTCCAGCAGCGTCCGCTCGTCGGCGCCCAGCAGGTCCCAGCTCCAGGCCACCGCGGCGCTCAACGTCCGATGCCGCGGCAGTGCCGTACGGCTGCCGCCCGTCAGCAGCCGGAAACGGTCGTCCAGCCGGGCCGCGACCGCCTCGACCGGCAGCACGCGCAACTGCGCGGCGGCCAGCTCGATCGCCAGAGGCAGGCCGTCCAGGCGGCGGCAGATCTCGGCCGCCGCCGTCAGCGCGCGGCCCTCCGGCGCGAACCCCGGCCGGACCGCGGCCGCCCGGTCGTGGAACAGCCGGACCGCGGCGCAGGCACGCGCCTGCTCGTCCGTGGCCTCCGGCGCGGGAACCTCCAGAGGGAGCACCGGGTGCAGGGCCTCGCCGCCGATCCGCAGCGGCTCCCGGCTGGTGGCCAGCATCCGCAGCCTCGGGCACCGGCCGAGCAGGGTCTCGGCCAGCGTCGCGGCGGTGTCGATCACGTGCTCGCAGTTGTCCAGCACCAGCACCAGCTCGTCGTCCGCGATCGTCTCGGCCAGCTGGTCCATGACCGAGCCGCCCTGGGCCGCGGGCCGGTCGGCACGCACCAGGTCGAGCACCACGCGAGGCACCTCGCCGGCGTTGACCGGCGCCAGCGGGACGAACCACACCCCTCCGGCCGGTGAGAGCCGCCGGCCGACGGCGTGGGCCAGCCGGGTCTTGCCCGCACCGCCCGGACCGGCCAGCGTGACCAGCCGGCCCCGGCCGAGCAGGCCCGCCACCCTGCGCACGTCGTCGTCGCGGCCCACGAAGCTGGTCAGGGGCACGTGCAGGTTGCCGTGCGATCGGCGGGACCTCGGGAGCTCGCCGCGCAACACCGCCAGGTGAGCCTCCCGGAGGTGTGGTCCCGGGTCGCTGCCGAAGCTGTCGGCGAGCAGGGTGCGGATCCGCTCGTAGGCGGCCAGCGCCTCGGCGCCGCGGCCGTTCGCGGCCAGAGCCCGGATCAGCTGGGCGTGCAGGCGTTCGCGCAGCGGGTGCGCGGCGGTGAGCGCTTCGAGCTCGGCGATCAGGTCGGGGCCGGTGGCCGGGGTTTCGCGTCCGGTGGCCGGCGCCTCTGGGCCGGCGGGTGGTGCTTCGGGGGCGGTGCCCGGCGTGAGGTCGGCCTCGATCCGGTCCTCCAGGGCGGTCAGCCGGGCCAGCTCCAGCCGTTCGGCCTCGGCCGCGGCGAACGGCGCGTCGCCCACGTCCGCCAGGGCAGGGCCGCGCCACAGGCTCAGGGCCTCGCGCAGAACGGCCGCGGCCTCGGCGTGCCGGGACTCCGCGTGGGCGCGCCGGCCCGCCCGGGCCAGCCGTTCGAACCGGGTCGCGTCCACGTCGTCCGGCTCCACGGTGAGCCGGTACCCCGCCGGGCCCGAGGTCAGCAGCCCGGGGTCGCCCAGGACGCCGCGCAGCCGGGACACCAGTGACTGCAGCGCGTGCAGCCTGGCGGCCGACGCCTCCTCGCCCCACAACGCCTCGACCAGGGTCGCCGGCCGTACGGCACGGCCCGCGTCCACCACGAGCCGGGCCAGCAGCGCCCGTAGCCGCGCGCCCCCGACGTGCGCCGGACCGGCGGCGGTCTCCAGCGTCACGGGGCCGAGGACACCGACGCGCACCCGGCGGCTTTCGCCCGGTTCGATCGCATCTGCCATGGGCAGCAGCCTGTCAGACTCCGCAGTGTCCTCCGGCCACCGCGGCTACGGCTCCAGAATCACCTTGCCCGACGTCGCCCTGTTCTCCAGGGCGGCGTGCGCCTGCGCCGCCTTCGCCAGGGGGAATGCCTGGATCGCCGGGACCATGCGGCCCTCGGCGGCGGCGGCCAGCGCCCGCTCCTGGGTGCCGTTGCCCAGCTCAGGGCGGGTCAGCAGCAAGGCCAGCGCGTCGGTCACCGTGAGATCGCGGGTCTTGACGAGCTCCGGGTCGGGCTCGAACTCCTCACGGGAGGAGGCGCCGATGCTGACGAAACGGCCGCCGTCGGCCAGCAGCTCGAAGGCTTCGCGCGCCTTGGCGCCGCCGACCCCGTCGAGCACCGCGGTCACCCGGCGCCCGCCCAAGGTCTTGCGGACGGTCTCGCCCCAATCCGGCGCGTTGTAGTCGACGGCCACCGTGGCGCCCAGATTGCGGACGGCCGCGGTCTTGATCGGACCGCCGGCCGCGGCGACCACGGTGGCGCCCAGGTCGAGGCCGTACTGGACGACCAGCCAGCCGATGCCGCCCGCCGCCGAGGTGACCAGGACGACGTCGTCCGGCGTGAGCCCGGCGATGTCCAGGAACTCGACCGCCGTGCGCCCCGTGGTGATCATGGCGACGGCGGCGCGGTGCCCGAGCCCCTCGGGCACCGCGTGCAGGCTCACGACGTCAGCCACGGCCAGCTCGGCATACCCGCCCGGGCTTCCGCCGCCGGTCACGACGTCCTTGCCGATCCATGCCCGGTCGACCTCCGGGCCCACGGCATCGACCGTGCCGGAGACCTCACCACCGAACACCGCCGGCAACTCGGGCAACGGCGGCCCGATCGCCAGCCCCTCCCGCATGGCGGTCTCGATCGTGTGCACCCCGGCGGCACGCACCACGATGCGCACCTGCCCCGGCCCGGGCACGGGATCGGGCAGGTCTTCCAGCGTCAGGTTCTCAGCGGGGCCGAACTCGTGAAGGACGATCGCTCTCATGCCGTCGATCCTGCAACCTCAAGCGGCATTGAGGTCAATGCCCGCGTTTCCGGGCACCCGGCGAGGGCAGTGGCGGTGCATGCCCAGAAGACATCGCTCGGCGCCCACTCGCACGCACGACCGGATGTGCGCCTGCGTCCTGGCGTTCCTGGTCGTCCTCGCCGCCCTGGGCGGGATCGCGGGCATGCCGGGGATCGCGGTACTCGCCGTGCTCCTGGCCGTCATCACCGGCATCGACATGTTCCTGGTGGTACACCGGCAGATCAGGGGCCGCTCGTAGGAGGGAGTGGCTCATCGCAGGAACGCCGATCCCACGTTCGCGTCCAAGACGCCGAGGATGCGGGGCATCAGCGTGTGGAGCGTTTCGGCGGAGGCTTCGTTGGTGGTGAAGGTGATCGTCCAGTCTTTGGAGATCGCGGTCACGACCCGCGCCGCGCTGTCCCGGGCGGTGTCGGACGGGGGTGTGTAGGCGCCGGTGAAGGCGACGGCGACCTCGCCGATGCGGGGTGGGGCCATCTGCTCGAACGTCCAGGTGCCTGGAGGGTCGTCCGCGTAGGCCGGTCCTTTCTCCGTGCATCGCTCTTTCGCGGCCCGCAGCAGGGAACGTGCCTTCTCCGCTGAGTCCGGGCCGATGCGGGTGAAGTCCACCACCACGATCGGTCCGTGGGCCAGCTCGTAGCGGACGGTGACGGACGGCGGTGCGATGTCGACGGTGCCCTCGTGCAGTTGCGGCAGGCACACCGGCATGAAGGAGGCGACGGCCATCCCCTGGATGAGGCGATCGGTCGATACGCTGACCAACCTGGCAACGTCCCCCAGCCCGGGCAGCAGGCGCAGCAGCTCGTCCTTGGAGTGAACATCGACACGGGGCTGCTCCGGAGGAGCCTCCCGTCCCCGGGGCAGCAACCATGACAGGGCGAAGGCGGCGCAGCCGGCGATCGCCAGGATGCCCAGCTTGAAAGCGACGCCCTTCACCGGCCGCCCTCCTTCAGCGGCACCCAGCGGTGAGTGCTGGCGTCGTACTTGTAGGCGGCCGCGTACCGGGCGGCCCTGCCGGAGACGATCAGGGGCCGCTCGGGGCGGTAGACGGACCAGGTCCGTCCCTGGGCGGCCAGGTCGATCTGGATGTCCCACTCGTAGGTGAACGGCCCGGCGATCGCGGTCACGTCGTAGACCCTGGACTCGCCCTTCTTGAGCTCCACGCTCCGGCCACCGAAATAGAACCTGCCGAGTTTCACGCCCGGCGTGCTCGTGTTGAGCACCTCACGGGCGATGGGCTGCGGCGAAGCCAAGTCGAAGCCCACCGGCACACTGCTCTCCTCCCCCTCCGGGCCGAGCTCGAAGTACGTGCCCGCCACGACCGGCCGGGTCGCGCGCACCCGCGCCCGCATCCCGATGATCCGCACGGCGTCTGACCTGGACCCCTCGATGACCAGCCTGACTCCCTGAAGCCCCGTCTTGACCAGGCGGGCCGTCACCTCGGGGTCGCCGAAGATCCGCTCACCACGGGCCAGTCCGGCGGCCACGCCGGGGCCGATCACCTCGGGAGACGACTTCGAGAAGTCCTCGGTGAGCTGGTCGTCCTCCTTCGCGACCGCGTGAATCTCGGGGAGAACGCCGTTGGCCGTCATGTCGATCACCCTCGGCACCGCCGCCCCGATGGCAACGGTCAACACCGTCACCACCACGAAACGCGGCCCGGAAAGCAGCCGCTCCCACAGCGGTTTCGGCTCCTCTCCGGGTTTCTTCTTGCGAACCCGCTTGGATCTGGCCATGCGCGCCTCCCGGAACGGGGGAGTCGGGAGCGTCCGCCCCAAGTATGCGGCGCTCCGCCCGCCCGCGCTGGTGATCGCCCAAACGAGGACTGTGAGGCGGCGTCGCCGGCAGGCCGGGGTGAGGAGGCTTCGTGGATGCCGGCGCGGCCTGCCCCGCGGATGCGCAGCCGGCGGAAGGCGTACGGCAGGGCGGCGGCTTGCATGACGACCCGGCGTCTGCTTGACGATCCGGCGCTTTTCTTGACGATCCGGCGCTGGCCGCCCAGGGCGGTGCCGTACCGGGGCTGTCAGCGGCCGGATCTGCAGCCCACGGACCAGGCGGCGGCGCTTGTCGCGGTCACAGCCATGGGTATCAGGCGAAGTCTTGAAGGCTCGTGGACCTGTCGTCCGCTCCGCAACCGGACGGCGAACTCGACGACACGCAAGCCTGTGGTCATGCCAAACCGAGCCAGGCGAACGACGGTGGGGTTGTCGTTCACCATGGCCGGATTGTGCTGCTGAAAGCGGCCCGGTCAGGACCAGTTGGGGGCGAGGAAGATCAGCCAGGTGACGATGGGTGCGATGGCGATCATGCTGAATCCCCATCGCATGAGGCCGCGGAAGATGTAGTCCCGCTCGCTCTCCTGGGAGTTGGCGACGACGAGGGCGCCGCTGGTGGAGAAGGGTGAGGAGTCGACGACCGAGGACGACAGGGACAGCGCGATCACCAGTGCGACGGCGCCGATTTCGCCTGCGAGCAGGAAGGGGACGGCCAGGGGGATGAGGGCGCCGAGGATGCCGGTGGTGGAGGCGAAGGCGGATACGGCTGCGCCGATGAGGCAGATGATGAGGCCGGCGAGGAGGGGGATGCCGATCTGGGCGACTTTGCCGCCGAGGAAGTCGATGGTGCCGACGCGTTCCATGAGGCTGACGTAGGTGACGATGCCGCAGATGAGCAGGACGGTGGGCCAGGCGATCTGGCCGACGGCGTCTTTGGCGCCGTTGGGGGAGACGAGGGAGAGGACGACGGCGACGGTGATGGCGGTGAAGCCGACGTCGAGGCCGAAGAACAGGGCGCCGCCGGCCAGGATGATCAGGCCGGTGAGGGTGAGGATGCGCTCCTTGTTGAGCACGACCAGGTCGGTGGCTGCGGGAGCGAGTACGGCGGTGCCGCCACCACCGGCTGAGGGTACGGCTGGCCCGGCGGAGGTTCCGCCTGATCCGTCGGAAGCCGCGCCCGAGCCGTCCGCGATCGCGTCGGCCACGTCCCCGCGACGCCGCAGCAGTTCCCGGCCCCCGAACAGCAGGAACACCACCCCGGACAGCGCCAGGTTGAACACGAACGAGCTGATGAACAGCAGACCGGGGTCGCCCGGCAGGTTGTTGCGGGTGACGACGCCGTTGACGATGCTGCCGAAGATGCTGATGGGCGAGAAGCCGCCCGCGCTGGCTCCGTTGATGACCAGAAGGCCCATGAGCAGCGGATTGATGCGATAGCGCGTGGCAAAGCCCATGGCCACCGGCGCGATGATCGCGACCGCGGCGGGAACGACGGCGCCCACGGCGGTGAGCAGACCGGTGACCAGGAACATCATCCACGGGATGAGCGCGATCCGGCCGCGGACCAGCCGCACCGCGGCTTGGACGAGCCAGTCGACCGTGCCGTTGGCTTTGGCCATGGCGAACAGGTAGGTGACCCCGACGAGGATGACGAACAGGTCGCCGGGGAAGCCCCCGACGATGTCGTCCTTGCCCTCGCCCAGCACGAAGGCGCCGACCATGAAGGCGGCGACGAAGGCCAAGGCCCCCATGTGCACGGGCAGGACAGTGGCGACGAGGAAGACTGCGGCGAGAACGATGATCGTGATGACTTGCACCGACATGCGGGTACTCCAGCGGTCGACGTTGCGGAGTTTTCCGCATCGTGGAAGAAGATTTCCGCTTTGCGAGAGTATGACCTGGCTCACATTCGACGTCAAGACTTTTGCGTTTCCCGAAATCGGCATATCTTCCGTATAGCGAGAATATTTTTCCGCATAGTGGAAGAGAGGGTGTGTTCTGATGAGTTACCCCGCCGGCCGCCACTTCCTGCAGATCCCCGGCCCGACCAACGTGCCCGACAGCGTGCTGCGGGCCATGTCGGCGCAGACGATCGATCACCGCGGGCC
>NZ_VRLV01000029.1 GCF_009760925.1 Nonomuraea typhae | reverse complement strand
GTCCGCCGCCACCAGACGGTCGTCCAGATCCCGCAACCACACAGTCGCCACGGCCATAACCGCAGTGTGACAACCCAGTCCCGCATTGACCAGGCCCGCCCCCCCGGCCCGCCGAGGGCGGGCCTGCTCATGTCCGTGCGGGGCCTGACTGCCCCGCACGGTTACCCGGTGTGATCGTCTCAATGTCTCGTCTCACCGCCGATGTGCCGCCTACGCGTGCAGGCGCGCGCGCGAGGATCGGCGAGACGGGGACGATCACGCCGGGTAACAGTCCAGCCCGGCCCCCGGTCGTGGGCGACCCCGCTCGGCGAGGAAGACCTGGGTCCTGACCGGCGGCCGCCGCATCCACGTTCCCGCGCCGCCCACCCCCCGATCACCACCCCAGGGCTCCCCGCCAGCCAATCCCCCCACTACCCCCTCTTCCGCTAGTGGGCCCCCTTCCCCTTGATCCCTCCCGCCTCGCATGCCACACTCACCTCTCAAGATCCTTCTCAGGGATGGACCAAGGTATCTCCGATACGGAGGGCCTGCGGCCCACCTCAAAAGATCTTGAAAAACTATAAGAGCAAGATCAACGAAGGGCTTGGAAGGAGGGGCGCGGGTGGCGTGGGTCAGCGTGATCGGCCCCTCCATGGAGCAGGTCGACTACCGGCTACAGGAGGGCGCCGGCTGCGGCATGGGCCAGCCCGGCGAGCCCGCCCACGAGCACGGCCCGGCGCGCGGCGAGGACGGCCAGGTCGCCTACCGGCTGGCAGACGAGCGCGGGCTGATGTGGATCGGCGAGGGCCTGCGCGAGGTCGGCCTGACCCCCGGAACCCGGCTGACGGCTGATCAGCATGAGGCGGCTCGCGCCATCATGTCCGGCGTCGACCCGCGCACCGGCGAGGTGCTGCTGGCCGCCAAGCACCTGGCCGACCCGCGCGCCAAACTCCCCGGCGCCCCATTGGTGGCCGCGCTGGAGGCGGCGGCCGCCGCCCAGGGCGTGACGGTGGAGAAGCTGCTGGCCGCCCGCCCGGCAATGGCCAAGCGCGCCGCCCAGCTCGCCCGCGGCGTCGACCGCCAGGGCGAGACGCACCTGATCCGCATCGACGACGTGGAGAAGCTGGCCCGAGCCGCCGACGTCGACCTGGCCGCCGTCTACGAGCCCAAGGAGCTGGCCTACGCACGCAAGTGGCGCGAGGCCCGGGTGCGCGTCGGCAACCGCGGCTACGACCTCACCCTGGACCTGTCGAAGTCGGTCAGCGTGTTGTACGGCCTGGCCGACGCGGAGTTCGCCGCCGCCATCGAGAACGTCTTCGCCGACGCGGTCACCGAGACCGTCGCGGCGATGGAGAAGTGGGCCGCCTACGGCCAGCGCGGCCACCAGGGCGACGGCCAGCTCGCCGAGCGCATGGACTCCACCGGCCTGCTGGGCTGGGTCATGTGGCACAAGACCGCCCGCCCCGTCGACGGCCAGGCCCCCGACCCGCACCTGCACGCGCACGTGGCGATCGCCAACCTGGTGCGCGGCCGCGAGGACGGCCGATGGTCGGCCATCGGCGCCGGCGGCCGCGACATCCACCGGCACGCGCACGCCGCCGACGCGCTGCTGAAGGCCCGCATCCGGCGGGTGCTCACCGAGCGGTACGGCATCGCGTTCGGACGCGACCCGGTGACCGGCGCGTGGGAGATCATCGCCATTCCCGAGGCCACCCGCGTGCTGCTGTCCAAGAGGGCTGGCCAGGTCGAGGGGCTGCTGGCCCGGCTCGGGGTCGACCCGGCCAGCGCCTCGCGGCAGGCGGTCAAGACCGCCTCCGCCGAGTCCCGCCAGGCCAAGGGCGCCGAGCCCGATGAGGCCGCGCTGCGCGCCGCCTGGCACCAGCAGGTCGACGACGCCGCAGGCGAACCCGGCCACGGCCAGGCCCTCGCCGAGCGCTGCCGCACCGGCCACGCCGTACTGCCCGAGCGGCCCAGCACCGAAGAGATCGCCGCGTGGATCTGGCGGCCCGAACACGGGCTCACCTCCCACACCAAAATCGTCTCCCGGGCCGACGTCCTGGCCGCCGTGATCGACGCGCTGCCCGACGGCGTGGCCGATCTGGCCGAAGCAGAGGCCCTGACCGATGAGGTCCTGCAGCATGGCCCGGCGGTCCAGCTCGCCGACGCCGGCGCCTCGCACCTGACCAACGCCCAGCGTTTCACCAGCCGCGACATCCTGGACGCCGAGGAGACGATCCTGGCCCAGGTCCGCGACCGCTACGCCACCGGCGTGGCGGTCGTTGACGGGGCGGCCGCCGCGCTGGCCATCGACACCTACCAGGTCGCCAACGGCTTCGAGTTCTCCCCCGCGCAGCGCGAGGTCCTGGAGCGGCTGCTGACCGCCGGACACGGCATCGACGCCGTCATCGGCGTGGCCGGCGCCGGGAAGACGACCATCATGGCCGCCGCCCGCTCCGGGTGGGAGGCGCGCGGCCTGGTGGTGCGCGGCGCGGCGACCGCCGCCGTGGCGGCCGCCAACCTCCAGGCCGAATCCGGCATCGGCGCCGACACCATCGCCACCTGGCTGCAGCGCATCGACGGCGGCCAGGGCCTGGCCGGGGTCGACGTGCTCGTGGTCGATGAGGCCGCGATGGTCGACGACCGGCACCTGGCCACACTGCTGACCGAAGCGATGCGGTGCGGCACGAAGGTGGTGCCGATCGGCGACCCTCTACAGCTGCGCGCGATCGGCGTCGGCGGCGGCTTCCGCGCTGTGCACCGTCAGGTCGACGGGCTCACCCTGCGCGAGAACCGCCGCCAGAAAGACCCTGTGGAACGGGCCGCGCTGGAGCTGTGGCGCGGCGACAATCGCCGCCAGGCGCTGCGCGCGTGGGGCGAGGGCGGTCGCGTGCACGCCGGGCTCGGCGCCGAGGACACCATGGCGCAGCTCGTGAGCGACTGGGCGGCCGCCCGCGCGCCGTACCGCGACAGTGCCAGCCCCGAGGCGGTGCACGACGAACTCGCCGGTGTGCTGGTGCTGGCCGGGACCAACGACGCCGCCGAGCGGCTCAACCAGGCCGCCCGCGCCATCCGCCGCGAAGCCGGGGAGATCACCGGCCCGGAGCGCCGGTACGCCGTGGCCGGCGGCAAGCACATCGTGCTGGCCGTCGGCGATCACGTGCGCGTGCGCAAGAACGACTACCGCGCCCGGCGCGGCGAAGGCGACGTCGACATCCTCAACGGCTACCGCGGCCGCGTGACCGAGATCGACGAACGCGGCCGCGTCCGGGTGGAGTGGCGCGCGGTCGGCCCCGAGGGCCCGAGGATCAGACACGCGCTGATCAACCCGGCCGACATCGCCGAGGGCATGCTGTCCTACGGCACCGCCATGACGGTGGCCGCCGCCCAGGGCCTCACCTCCGACCACGCGCTGATCTACGGCATGGGCCTGGACCCGCACACCCTGTACGCGGCGATGACCCGCGACCGGCTGACGGCCCACCTGTACCTGCCGCGCGACCTTCTGGAGACCGACGCCGACCGCGCCGCGCACGGCCCGGTGCGCGGCGAGGCCGACGCGCTGCAGCGCGCCCTGGCCGCCTACGCCCAGAGCCTGGAGGGCGACCGGGCCGACCGGCTCATCACCCCCGAGCCCGACCCCATCGCCCACGACGGCCAGGGCGCCGAGCCCGACCGGCCCGCCGAGCGCGCCACCGGCCGCCAGGCCGACCGGCACCGGGACGACGTCGACCAGCGCGCCGAACACGACGCCAACCGCGAGCACCAGGCCGACCGCGACACCGGCCGGGACGACCGCGAGGCCGGCGACCCGGGTCGCGAGCGGGCCGCCGACGTCGACCAGGCCGTCGACCGACGCGGCCAGGCCGACGTCGAGCGCGCCGCCGATCCGGACGCCGAGCGCGAGCACCAGGCCGCCGCAGAGCTGGCCACGGCGGAGGAGGCGCTGGCCACCGTCCGGCGCGCCAACGCGTTGATGGCGCTCAGCGGTACCCCGTTCGGTGTCGGCCTGCTGGACGACACCGCCCTGGCCGCCCGCCAGAAGCAGCTCGCCCAGCAGGCCACCGCAGCGGCCGCCAAGCTGCAGCGCGCTGAGCAGATCATGCGCCGCTACATCAGCGACGGCGGCGGACCCGCCGAGAAGGCGCTGGAGGCCAAGCGCGCCCAGCTCGCCGCCCAGGCCCGCGAGATCGAGACCGCCCGCCAGGCCGCCGAACAACTGCGCCAGGCCCGCCGGCAGGTCACCGAAGGCAACCGCGCCGTCGACCAGATCCACAAGCGCGAGCGCGCCATCGCCGCCGAGCTCGCCAAGCTCGGCAAGATCCTGCCCTCCCACCGCGCCCGCCGCCGCGAACTGGAGGCCGAACTCCCCCACCTCGCCGAACGCCGCGCGGCCATCGCCGAGCACCTGGCCCCCGTGCGCGAGGAAGGCCCGGCCATCCAAGAGCACGCCCGCCAAGCGGCAGCCCAAGCCCCGCCCGCCGCCACCTGGTCGCTGATCAGCCGCCAGCACGACGACCTCGAACGCGGCTGGGAATCGGCCAGGAGCCAGGCCCGCACCACCGACGTCACGGTGGCCGACGGCCACAGCACCGCCGCCCGCCAGACCTACCAGCGCGCCCGCCAGCAGCTCGCCGCCACCCGCGAGGAAACCGAGCGCCGCGCCGACCTGCCCCCCGACGTCCGCGCGGTGGAGCGCCAGGCCCGCGCCGAGTACGCCGAGCGCGAGCGCCAGGCCGCCGAACGCGGCGAACGCCCCGAGCGCCGCCCGCGCTTCCGCAGCCAGGGCCGCGACCGCGACCGGGACGACGCCTACCGGCCGCCCCCGGCCCGCGACCGAGGCGGACCCGAGCGCGGCCGCTGACCGCGCCCGCCGAACGGGTTTCAGCGTGGACCACCCCAGCCCAACATCCTGCCCGCGTGCACGCCGACCCTTTGCGGAAGGACGACCCCGGATGACCAGATCCCCGACCCACCCCGCCGTGCTCGCCGCCGGCGACTTCACCATGACCGTCCAGCAGGCCCTAGCCGCACCGGCCACCTACGACCCGCCCCGCCGAGGCCGACGCCTGCCCGAGCACCTGCACGGCAGGACCCTGTCCCGGCGCCGCACGGGTCCACGACGCAGCCGCGGCCGCAGCCGCTGAACCGTCCGCACTCCCCCGGCGGGAGCCGTACGGCTTGCCGCCGGGGTTTCGTCGGCCCACCGCGGCGTACTCGAGCGCGCGACGCAACCAGGGTGCTCGTTCCCCCACGCACGCCGGTACGGCGTGGCTACGCTGAGCCGGTCACTGGGACAGATCACCGCGAAGGGCGCGAACATCGATGGCCGAAGCGCAACGGCAGGAACCGAACTGGCAGCCCCTCAGCATGCTGGCCACGCTGACCAGTCACATCGAGAGCGGCATCGCCATGGTGCGCGATCAGAAGGCCACCCTGGAGCAGGGCCTGGCCCAGCCGTACCGCCTGGACGACGCCACCGTGACCCGGGCGAAGAAGGCGTTCACCCAGACCGCCGCCGACAACGAGCTGTTCGCCGAACAGGGCCGCCGCTGGGCAGCCGAGCCCGGCCTGGCACCCGCTGTGCGCCGCCGAGTCGAGCACTACCAGTCCCTGGTCACCGAGATGACCACCGAGACCACCGCCGTGCTCGCCATCGTCGACCAGCTCGCCGCCGTCACCATCGAGGCCCTCATGGCCAAGAGCGACCTGGAGGTCGGCATCGAGGCCCTAGCGCGCCAGGGCGAAGGCCGGTAATGGAACCACCGCAGATCCGCGTCCACCGCTACGAGCACACCGTGGCCATCAAGTGGCCCGATCACGACTGCTGGTGGGTCATCGACCCGGACGCGCCCAGCAGCGGCGGCTACGCCGCGCCCAGCGCTACCTTCGACGGCCCCGACGCCCGCGAGTGGTTCGACCCGACCGTCAGCCAACGCGACGACGTGAGCCGCTGGACAACCGCGATCCGCCGCGACCTGTCCAGCATCGAACAGGTCCTCCGCGGACTGGAGACGCACCCCTTCGGATAGGCCCCGGGGTTTCGTCGTGGCGGCCGCGCGAGGCCTCCCCACGACGAATCCCAAGGGGTTGCGTCGCGCGCTGGCGGCCGCCGCGGTGCACGACGAAACAGCCCCAGCGGGCGATGCATGATCATGCATCGCCCGCTGGAAGAGCGGACACTAGGCCCCAAAACAACCGGTCAGTGTGACGACGTCGGGCATCTGAAGACGTTTCCCCAGGTCAAAGCCATGCTTTTACCTGACAGAACTGAGGTTCTGTACCGTTACCCACGGGTAACCGGAATTTTCGGCCCTCGCATGAGTACGCCGTACGGTTCGCGCGCTAGGCGTCGTGAGGGCCGAACCCGTCGACGCCGGCCGTGACCGGGTCGGGGGCGGGCGGCACCAGGCGGTCACTTCGGGAGCCCGCTCTACCTCGATCTCACTGTCGAGCTGGGCGCTGGCGATGCGCTCGGCGTCGGCGGGCGGCAGGTGCCGGTTGAGGAGGTCGTCCCGCGCCTACGCGAAGGGGTCCGCGACGCTTCCCCACGCGCGGACCCCTTATCGAACACACTACCGAAGTGATGAGGCCCTGGTAGTGGTCAGCGCCGGGCCAGCCGCCGCAGGTCCGTCAGGCTGCGGTCGACCAGCTTGGCGTCGTCGCGGCGTTCCCCGTCGGGGTGGTGACTTTGGGCGCATGGGCGCAGCCGTACCGAAGCGCGGGCGATGGCCCCAGGCAGCCAGCGGTCCAGGTACTCGCTGGCGTCGCGCGAGCTGGCCCCCTCCCACAGGTAGGCCGTCTTCCACGCGCCGTACAGGGCCGACAGTTCCTCGATCACGTCCCAGTGCCGCGTCCAGCACGGCAGGAACGCCCGTTGCGCCTCAGGCCAGGCGAACAACACCTCGCGCACCCAGTCGGCCAGCTCCGCCAGGTGGTCGGCCTTGGCGGCGTGATCCATCCGCAGCCAGCACCACGGACGCGGCGGCTCGCTCTCCCCAGCACCACCACCGCGGCCGCCGCCACGGCGGCCGCGTTCGCCCTGCAGCTCGGCGACGGCGGACGCCAGCCGCTCCACCTGCACGGCCAGCTCGGCGAGCACCTCGCCGTTCGCCACGTCGACCGCCCCGCCGGCGCCGTCGCCGGGCGCGCTCACGCCTCACCGCCGGGCGAGGCCGGAACCTGACCGGCGGCGTCATCATCCGGGTCGTCATCGCGGCGGGCGATGTCCCAGGGACGACCCGGTCGCGGACGCGGCTCATCGAGGGTGGCGCGAGCACTTCGCCGGGAGGCCAGCTCATCGGCGTACGGCTCGCGCAGTTCGGCGCCCAGGCCGCCGTCGAGGGCGAGCTGGCCGTGCTCCAACCGGGGCAGCGGGATGGCGGCCCCGGCCCGATTCCAGCGTTTGACGTCGGCCCGCGCCCAGACCCGTTCCACCCGGACGATGGTCGGCCGGACGTTGCGGCGCACGGCCACCGCCCGCCAGGTGGGCAGCATCCGCGCCTGTTCGGTGGGCAGCACCCGCACCGTCTCCCAGCGCTTGGTCCGCATCCGATCGCCGCGCGCGTCGCGCGACTCCTCCCACATCGGCAGCGTGATCTCCCCGCACAACTGCGAGACGCGCTCCAGGTCCTCGGGGTCGGAGGTGCCGCCGAAGAACAGCTTCGCCTTGCTGCTGTTCCAGATGGTTTTCGCGCCCCGCGCTCCCCACCGGTCCTCGATCTGAGAGAAGGACTGGGCGGCGACGATGAACACCATGCCGGACCCGGCGGCCGTCGACAGCCACGAGTTCAGCGGCACCGGGCAGATGTTGGGCGCCTCATCCAGGGCGAAGGTCACCGGCGGGTCCAGGCGGCCGTACGGCAGGCGCGAGCCGACCAGGTGCGCCTCGTGGTGGAGCTCGGCGACCAGGGCGGCGAACAGCGGCGGGGTGGCGGTGTGCTCCCCCTCGCCGGCCACCAGGTACAGCGTGCCCCGCTCGGTCAGGAAGCGCCGCATGTTCAGCCCCTCGCCGGGGTCCGGACAGACCGTCCAGGCCGTGGCCGGGTCCTCCATGCAGCGCAGCACCTGGCGCAGCGTCATCGCGATGGAGTCGCGCGTGCGCGAGTGCGAGGCCAGGTAGCGGCCCACGATCGCGGCGGCCCGCTCGGTGGACAGGCCAGGCCGCCGTACCTGCAAAATCTTCACCGGGGTCGGGTCGTCGGTGACGATCCAGGCGTAGACCTCAGCCAGCGACAGGCGGGCCAGGGCGGCGGCATGCAGCAGCGCGGCCAGCACCATGGCCGCCTGGTTGGTCCAAAACCCCTGATCGGAGACGCCGCCGGAGTCGGCGGCCGCGACCAGGTGCGCGGCCCGGCGGATCGCGGTGGTCTGGTTCTCGCAGCCGTCGACCGGCGACCAGCGCACCGTCGTGGCGAAGTCGCCCACCCCTTCAGGGTTGAACACGTGCACCCGGCCCCGCCGGGAGCGAAGGCCTGCGGTGGCCTCCACCAGGTCGGTGCGGATCGAGGTGGCCACCACGGCGCCGGGCGCGTCCAGGATGCGGCCCGCCAGCCACGCGCTCTTGCCCTCTTTGTGCGGCGCGAGCACCAGCACGATGTCCTCCAGCGTGGCATAGCAGCGGAACCGCCACAGCCAGCCCTGCGCCCAGCCGAGGAAGACGGCGATCTCCCGGTGATGCAGTCGGGCCCGATCCCAGCGGCCGCCCAGCGAGGGCCTGGCGCGCAACGCGATCTGCTGGCAGGCCGGGCGGCCGTAGTGCCGCCACAGCTCCAGCCGCTTGGCGAACCCGGGGCCGGGATACAGCCGCCAGCGCAGCCGCCACCACAGCGCCAGCCCGCGCCGCAGGTGCGGATCACGTAGCCGATGCACCGTCACCGAGGCCAGCAGCAACACCACGACCACCAGGGCGATCCACCCGCCGTAGGACCGCAGTAGCTCCCAGCCGTCCACCTCGCCCGCCGTCACCCTCACTGCCCTCCACCAGAAGATCGCACCGTCGACCCGGCACTACCGTGACACACTGCACACACTCAGTAACTGCGATTATTGGGAGGGAACGCAGGATGCGGGACGACGGTGACGCCCCTGAACTGCCTGGCCGCCCCTACGCCGGGTACGACGGCCCGCTCGGTTTCGCCGACGTCGGCGGCGGCTACCCCATCGAGCCCGACCCGGTCGACTACGCCCCGCCACCGGCCGCCGTCGACCCCGGCGGCCCGCTCAGCGTCGACCCGGACGCCGCCGACTACGACCTGTGGACCCAGCAGGACGACCCCGCCACCGAGACCGCCCAGATGGCCACCGAGACGGCCGACGCCGGGCAGGGCACGGGCGGCTGGCACGACCAGGACGACGGAGCGGAAGACCAGGGCGAGACGGTCGTCATCCCGCCGACCCCGGTCAACTCCTGGCGGTCCTGGGACGTCCAGCAGGCCCCGGTGGCCACGCCGTACTACGGCGAGCCCGAAACCCGCGACTGGCGCCCCTACGCCGTCGTGGGCGGCGCGGTGGCGCTGATTCTCGGCGTGGCCGCCGCATCCATCCCCTGGGGCGGCAGCGAGCAAGCCGCGATCGCCACGCCCACCCCCACGCTCACCTACGAGTCCGTTCGCGAGGACCCGGACGACGGCCACGCCTCCCCCGCGCCGATCTTCACCCCGTTCAGTCCGACCGCCTCGCCGAGCCCGTCGACCAGCCCCACGCTCACGCCCAGCCGGACCCGCGACAGCGGCCGCGGTGAAGGCCGCCAGGACGCCGAGGACGACGGGCGCCTGGCCGTCGACCCCGACCGGCCCGCCAGCACCCGCGACGACGACCAGGGCGGCCAGCGCGACAGCGGCGGCAGCGGCACCGAGAACAAGCCCAAGCCGAAGAAGACCACGACCGGCACGGGCGGCAACGGCGGCACCTCCACCAGCCTGGTCGGCCAGAAGTGCGATGAGCTCTTCCCCCCGAGCAAACCCGAGTTCGCCCTGCGCAACCGCGCCTGCCACCAGATGTACGGCTGAACCGACACCCGCCAGCCCAGGGACTGGAGACCTGGACCCGGGTGGCCTCGCGGCCCCCCAGACCCCCCGCGCCGCGGGCGCACCGTCCGCCCACCGGGCGCGCCACCTCCCGCCGACCAAGGCGGACGGCACACCCGCCCCGAGCACGCCCCTGACCCGCCGCACCACGCAAGGCCGCACCTCCCGAAGGTCCCCCGCGAGAAAGGCCCCGTGTGAAAGCCCTGCTCACCCTGGCCATCATCATCGGTGGCTTCTGGCTGCTGATCCGCTTCGCCCTGGCCGATCGCTCCCTCGAAGGCCGGGTCGTGCGCGCCTGGCACCGCAACCGCTTCCTCTCCCGCCTGGCCATGCTCGCCGTCCTGGCGCTGGTGGCGCTGGCCCTGATCCGCTGGACGGCCATCCGATGATCTCTCCCGCCCACGCCCACCACGCGGGCCAGGCCACCGGCTACGCCCAGCAGGCCCGCGCGGCCGCCGATGCCGAGACCGGGGGGAATCGTCGCGCGCCGGCAGTTGCTGGCCACCACGACGAAACCCACGACCAGCCCGGCCGCCCCACCGGCCACGACGTCGGCCCCGAGGTCGACCCGCGCGTGCTGGCCGACCTCGCCCGCACCGAGGCGACGCTGGCCCTGGCCGCCGCCATCGCCGGACTGGCCGCCGCCCTGCGCGAGCACCACCCGGCCCCCAGCCACACCTACGGCGGCCGCTGAGCACCCGGGTGCGCACGTTGTACTCCCACTGTGCTTCCGCCGTGCTATGGCCAGCACACGTGCCTCACACCGACGTGTTACGCGCCTGTTGTCAGTCTCTAGCTGACAAACGCTAATGTCAGCTTTATCCTGACTTCAGGAGGTGTTGCATGAGCGACACGATGAAGCAGACCCCGGACGACGCACCCTTCACCGAGGAGTCCCTGGCCAAGTTGGCGCTGGCCGCCACCGCCCGCGAGCTGGCCGACTTCGCGGCGGGGTTCGTCGCGATCTACCCCGGCCGCCCGTACGAGGTGGTGGAGGACGCCGCCCGATGCGTGGCCCGCGCCCAGGAGCTGCTGGTGCGCGCGGTCATCGCCCAGCGCGCCGCCGGCGGCTCGTGGGAGGACATCGGCGCCGCCCTGGACATCACCAAGCAGTCCGCGCACGCCAAGTTCCGCGAAGCCTCCGAGGAATGGGACGCGGCCATCCGGCGCCCCGAGGTGGTCGACCAGATGTACGGCATCACCGGCAGCCTGGAGACCCACGTCTTCAACCGCATGCCCGCCGGAACCGCGCGGCCGGAAGAGACCGCCGCCGACCTGGACGCCTGGGCCCTGGCGCACGCGGCCGCCGACGGCCGCACCGCCCCTGGACACGTCGACGACCGCCCGGTCTCAGGCGGCATGGTCCGCATGGACCCGCTGACCGAGCTGATGACGCTGACCAACCGCACCGCCGCCATCCGCGATGAGTTCATCGGCCCGCCGCCGCACCTGCTGGCCGACGTCCACGAGCGCGAGGCCGTGCTGTGGGACCGGGTCGCCGCCGAGGGCGGCACCGCCTCGCGCGGGGCCCGCAAGCGCGCGAGCGAGGCCCGCAAGCGCGCCACCGACTACCGCGCCCAGGACGCCCACCTGCGAAAGATCGCTGCCACCCAGAGCCCCGCCGAGCACGTCGCCGAGCATGAGCGGCGCTACCCTCACGAGATCTACGGGCCGTATCGGACCTTCCCCGACCTGGCCAGCGCCCGCGACTGGTGCGCCCACTGCGAGGTCTGGATCGGAACCCCCGAGACGAAGGAGGGAGAGCGATGACTACGCGTACGGTGCTGGTGCCCGACCTGGACGATGAGATCACCCACGCCATGAACGAGCTGGAGGAGCTGCTGCTGACCTTCGCGGTCTGGGAGGAGCACGGCGAGATCGAGCCCGGCGAGCTGCCCGCCCCGCTGTCCGGCCGCCAGGCCCTGGCCGTCCTGCATCGCCTCTGGGACGCTGTCGCGCCCACCCAAGGCCAGAAGGCCGTCCAGGCCGGGCTGACCGGCCGCCAGCTCGCCAGTGACGGCCGATACGAGTACCTGCCCGTGCGCCTGGTCGACGTCGACCCCGCCGACGTGGTCGCCCTCGCCGAGCTCGCCCGGTTGCTCGGCGACCCGCACGCGCCCGACGTCGTCCGCGACGGCCTGGAGAACGGCCGCGCCCAGATGCCCGCCGGCGAGCTGGTGATGCGCACCGCTCAACTCGCCGGGCTGCTGGACCTGGCCGACAGCCCCGAGGGCGAACTGCTGCGCGAGCGCCTGGCCCTGGCCGGCCCCGCCGACGACGTCGTGTTCACCGTGGAGGAGGAGGCCGCCTACAAGACGCTGGTCACCCGCACGAACGCGATGTGGGCGCTCGGCTCTCCCGTCGAGCGCTTCCGCTACGACGGCGGCCGCTGATGGACGACGACCCCGCCCAGGGCGAACTCGAGCTCGGCATCGCGGCGCCGGACGGCCGCCCCGAACCGCAGCGCGGGGTGTCCGCCGAGCTGTGGCGCATCCTGCTGGCCGACCTGGACACCGTCGCCCGCTACCGCTCCCACGTCCACCAGCGCGCCGCATCGGCGTGCTGGTACTGGACGGCGGCAATCTCCTCAACCGGTCACGGCAAGCTGCGCGCTGGCAGTAAGACCCGGGGCACCTCCCGCGTGATCACCGCGCACGTCTTCGGCTACCAGCTCTTCTCCGCCCACGACGGCCCGCTGGTGGCCAGCCCCGGTCAGGAACTCGTGGTGCGCCACACCTGCGACGAAGCCTCATGCCAGAACCCGGCGCACTGGCAGCTCGGCGAGCGCGCCGCCAACGTCGCCGACTACCTCACCCGCCGCCACCGCGACCATGGCCCCCTGGCCGACGTGCGCGGCCCGGCCGGGCGCGCGGTGGCCATCCGCGAGGCCATCCGCGCAGCCAGGGCCGAAGGCCGCGACGTCGAGCTGGCCATCACCGCGGCCATCGCCGCCGGCGAGGCGGACACGCTGCGCCTGCTGTAGCCGCCTGCAGGCGAACATCCGGCCCGAACATGCTGGTCACGCCAGGGCGGACATGCCGAACATGGCAGGGCGGACATCGGGCGAACACCAGGCGGACATCGAGGGCGAACCTCCGCCCGCCAGGCCCGGCCACCCGGGCGAACATGGCCGACCGGCCATCACCCCTGGCCGCCCGTCCCGGTGGACAGGGTCGCCCGAACCTCGCGCGCCAGGCGGCGGCCGTGCGTCTCCGAGACGCCCAGCTCCCGGCCGATCGCCGCGCCGGTCATGGTCGGGTCCGCCTCCAGCAGCCGGGCCACCGCCACCCGCCGGTCATCGTCGCCGTGCTCACTGCCGTTTCCCGTTTCCCCAGCGTCTTTGCCCTGCTCAACGCCCGCAACGGGAGGCACCGGTGCCGTCGGCCCCGCCGTACCGGCCGCGCCTGCCTGGCCCCCGGCCGCCTCGCCGAGCTGGCCGACCAGGACCGAGTGCAGATGCCGACCATGTCCGGCCCCGGCACCGGCCGCACCCCCGGACATCAAGGCGGACATCGGGACGGACGCGGCCGCCGCAGGGTCGGCCGCCATGTTCGCCTCGCTGCCGAACATCGGCGCCTGGCCGCCCGGCCATCCCCCGGCCGTCGACCGGCCATCGAGGTGGCGGCCATGTTCGGCCCGGCCGCCTTCACCAGAGCCGTCATGTTCGCCCGCCGGGGTTCGCCCGGCCGCTGGCCCCGGTTCGGGCAGCCCGAGATCGGCGTGGCGGGCCCCGGCCAGCAACATCAACTGCGGTGCCGCGTTGCGTGAGGCGATGATCTCCTCCAGCAGCCGATACCGGCCCGCCTGCCGGGTCAGGTCCAGGTCCCGCTCCGCCGCCCGATACACCCGCTCCAGCCGCCGCACGCGCCAGCCGTACCAGGCGCCGCTCACCCGGCCCGGCCGCTCGGCGTGCCGCCTGGCCGACCGCGCCCCCCGGATCACCGCATCGGCCACCTTGGTCAGCCGCATGTGGATCTCGGCATCCTCGGTCTGGCTCTCGGCGGCCGTCAGCAGCCCCAGATGCGTCAGGATCCGGTCCGGCGTCCACCGCCACCGGGTGAGCCGAGCGGGGGCGGTCCCGGCCCGCTTGGCCTCGATCTTGAGGGCCGCGTGCCAGAGCGCCGCGCCGATGATGGGAGTGATCGCGCGCAGCACCATGACCGCCGGCCCCATCGGCGCGTAGGCCAGCGCCGCGATCACCGATGAGCCACCCGCCAGCATCCACGTCATCCGGATGTACGGCTCAGGCGAGATGCCGCTGGACGGCCGCGAGGCTTCCCGGGCGCGCAGCGCGAAGGCCAGCATGGGCACCTCCAGGATGCTCACGCCGAGCCAGGCCACCCACGGATGATCCGGCACCGCCGAGCGCAGCACCGTGTAGACCGCCTCCCCCGCCGCGACCACACACCCGACCGCCGCCACCCAGGTCAGCCCGTTGGCCAGCGACCACGGCGGCCGACCGGCCCGCCGCCGACGCGCCCCGGCCGCAACGGCGACCAGCAGCAGCGTGGCCGCCGCGCCCGCCAGCGCCCACCAACCCGGCGCCCAGTCCGGCAGCAGCACATCCCAATCAACGGTCACAACCTGATCAGCAGTCACACCGGCATGCTGCCAGGCCGCCGCCGGGCCCACTGCCCGAATTGGCGTGCTTCGCCGGTACAACGCGGCGATTACGCCTCTCACACTCGCGTAACACGCACGTATGTGCGGTTAACACTGAAGTGTGCAGGTCGCCACAATTGCGTGTGAACACCGTGTCGGGATGGTGTGACGCCCCCCGCACCTCTACCGTCGCGACCGTGGAAATCTACGCAGTGGTCAACCAGAAGGGCGGCGTCGGCAAGAGCGCCACCACCAAGAACCTCGCCGCCGCCCTGGCCGCCCAGGGCGATCGGGTCCTGGTCGTCGACCTGGACCCCCAGGGCCACCTGTCCGACGCCCTGGGCCTGCCCGAGCCCCAGCCGCCGGCCACCCTCGCCGAGGCCATGCTGGGCGCCTACACCGGCCCGCTGCGCGAGATCATCCAGACCCACGAGTCGAGCGGCTTGGACGTCCTGGCCTGGAGCCTGGACATGTTTCTGCTGGAACCCAAGCTCTACGCCGCCCAGGGCAAGGAGTTCCGCCTCATGCACCTGCTGGAACAGGTCGATGACGGCAGCTACGACGTCTGCCTGATCGACTGCCCGCCCTCCCTGGCCGCGCTGACCGACAACGCCCTGGTGGCCAGCCAGCGCCGCAAGGGCAAGCGCAGCGGCGTCTTCATCCCCGTCCAGGCCGAAGACAGCTCGCTGCGCGCCCTGCGTCTGCTGTTCGGCCAGGTGCAATCCCTGGAGCACAGCCTTCGCATCCAGGTGGAGATGATCGGCCTGGTGGTCAACCTCTACGACAAACGGCGCGGCCGCATCGTGACCACCACCCTGGACGCCCTGAGGGAGCTCCCCCTGCCCATCCTCGCCATCATCGACGACCGCTCCACCATCCGCGAAGCCTGGCGAGCCCACGAGCCCGTCGCCATCTACGACCCCACCAGCGAGGCCGCCACCTGGTACGGCGACCTGGCCAAGGCCCTCAGGGCCAGCCGATGAGCGCCCAGCGCAAGGACGTCGGCCGCCCGAGCGTCGACGACCTGGCCGCCGGCCTCTCCGCCCGGTTCGGCACCGAGCACCAGGACGACACACCCGAGTCCGACCAGCCGCACACCGACGTAACACCCGCCTCACACCCCAAGAACACGCGCGGGGCAGAGGAGTCACACACCCGCCCGGCCCCGCCCGGCATGACCCGGCGCAGCCTCTACACCACCACCGCCGCCTTCACCGCCCTCGATGAGGCCGCCGCCCAGATCCAGAAGGCCACCAGCGGCCTGGTGCCCAAGCACGACATCCTCGCCCGGCTCCTTCACGCCGCCGCCGAGCAAGCCC
Source organism: Nonomuraea typhae (assembly GCF_009760925.1). Lineage (GTDB taxonomy): Bacteria > Actinomycetota > Actinomycetes > Streptosporangiales > Streptosporangiaceae > Nonomuraea > Nonomuraea typhae. Next base: position 19,287 of record NZ_VRLV01000029.1, on the reverse strand, counting down.
CCGCCGTCCGCCGCCAGCTCGCCGCAGACCTGGCCCGACGCCTCCAAGACGCCGAGTGACACCCGGATGCGCCGAGCGTGTGACTGGCGTAACACCCGCCTCACACGCGTGGGTTTCGATGACGGGCCGGGTGCCCCCTAGGCTGGCCGAATGCTTCGGCAGCGAGTAGGGCCAACCGTGGCAACCGCGGAACGCGCGGGCAACGCCCAGAGTGAAGACGTTGTCATCGTGCTGCCTCATGCGGTGGTTGTTCTGGACGGCGCCACAAGCGTGGAACTGGGTCCTGGGAGTGGTGGCTGGTATGCCGACACCCTGGGGCAGGAATTGGCGCGCCAGCTCACTAGGCCCGACAGCAGCTCAGATCTACGCCACGTGCTGGCCGACTCCATCGCCCACGTGGCCGCGGCTCATGCACTTCTTCCCGGGCGATCTCCTTCGGCCGCATTGACGATCTTGCGTTGGACGGCAGAAACCATCGAGGGCCTGGTGCTCTGCGATGCAACCCTCGCTGTTCAGACCGTCGATGGGACAACATCGGTTCTGCACGATGATCGACTGCACACGTTCGACCATCCCGAGCGAGTGGCCTACCTTCAGGCGATCCGAAACGGCAGCGCCTTTGATCAAGAGCGGCTTAGACGCATGCAGGCGGTCACCCGAGAGCATCGCAATCAACCTCGGGGGTACTGGGTCGCCGAAGCTGCACCAGAAGCGGCGCATCAGGCGTTTCGGGCCCTCTGGCCGCGCGACACGATCGCAGCCGTCCTGTTGGTCACGGACGGTGTGGCCTGCGGAGTTGAGCCCTACCAAGTGCTCGCCGACTGGCCGGCGATGTTCGAGATGGTGAAGAACAAGGGCGCAGCGGCGGTGATCGATCTTGTCTACCAGGCGGAGCTCGCTGACCCCCAGGCCAGGCGGTGGCCGAGGTTCAAGACCCACGACGATAAGGCTCTCGCCGTCATCGACTTCTTGGGAGAGGACCGAGGGTGAACGGAGCTGATCACCCGCCCCTGCACTCCGTGAGCGTGGGCGCGGCCGTCATCGGCGACGACGGCCGGTTCCTGGCGATGCGCCGCAGCGACACCGGAGCCTGGCAACTGCCGGGTGGCGTCGTCGAGCGAGGCGAGGGGCCGCTGGAGGCTGTCCGGCGAGAGGTCCTGGAGGAGACCGGCGTCCTGATCGAGCCGGAGCGGCTGACGGGCGTCTACAAGAACATGCCCATGGGCGTCGTCTCACTGGTCTTCCGCTGTCACATGGTCGGGGGCGATCCTCGCCCCACGAAGGAAGCGACCGAGGTTGCATGGCTCACCCTCGGAGAGATCAAAGATCACATGGTCGAGGCGTTCGCCATCCGGCTGCAGGATGCAGCGACAACCGTCAACGAGGGGCCGCATGTTCGGCTCCACGACGGAATCAGCCTGATCGCTGAGCAGGAAACCCGCTGCTAGACAGTCATCCACTCATAGTCGAGCACATAGGCGTGGGTGGGCATCACATGGACGCAGACCTCCACCGCCCTGGCCTCTGCGGTCCAGCCGGTGTGGAAGATCTCGAAGACTCGCTGATCCTCCGTCATCGCCAGGTAGGAGATCTCCTCAGCGGTAGGCGGGCGCGCGGTGACGCTCTCGGTGATCCTGACCTGCTTGTGCCCGAGCTCGGCGAAGCGGCTGATGATCCCGCCGGGACCGGTGTCTTCCTGCTCAATGGCCGTCCCGGCCGCGATCTCCACCGGGATGTATGACGTGGCGACCTGCAGTGGGATGTCGTCGGCACCCATGTGACGAATCCGGGCGACGGTACTTGGCTCGTTTGGCGAGACTTTGAGGATCTCGGCGACCCTGGCTGGCGGGGCCACCCGCTCGATACGGACCCTGACTCGAGAAGTGCGGCCTAGGGCCTTCACTTCGACGTCGAAGGCACCGCGGCCGCGCTCGCGCTCATCGGTGCTGTAGCGGGCTGCAGCGTTCCGGACGATGGGCGGAAGCTCGGTCACGAACATCCCCACGCCGCGATGGACGCGTACCAGGCCCTCAGCCACGAGCACCCGAACAGCGTCGTTGACGGTCGCCCGAGAAACGCCCAGTTCATCTGCCAGCTCATCTTCCTTTGGAAGAGCGCTGCCCCGAGGGTATTCGCCGTCCGCGATGGCCTTGCGGATCACATCCGCGACGTGTCTGAACACGCTTCGCTTTGGGGTGCTCCTCATGGTCCGGACTGTACACGGTACGTGGTACATGTGGCCTAGGCGGTAGGTACCGCCTACTTGACGAACGCCTCCTTCGTCTGTCTACTCGAAACGGAACTTGTACGCGGTACGTACCGCGTACTCGCCACGTTCGGTAAGTCCGATTTTGCTGGAGGCCCCGTGAATGCCTGCGCCAGGCGGTCAGTCGGGGATCTCGAACGTGTACGACCAGGCGAAACGGCTCGCTGCATGGATTCCCCGGGCGTACTCGATGGGGCGCCCATCGGCTGTGCGGGTGACCCGGTGAAGCTCCACGACCGGCTCGCCGGCGGGGAGCTCCAGCAGCAGGGCCTCGTCTGCGGTGGGCATGCGCGCCGCAAGATCCTCGGTGATCTGGTGGGGGGGAAGCCCCTGGTCGGTGAGGACCTGGAACCCGCCGGACCGCCCTGCGATGCCAGGCCGGGCGTCCACCAGGGGCGTGCCTTCAACGTCGGCTTGCCGGTAGTACGAGGTCATGGTGTGGGTCGGCGTGTCGTCCCTGGTCATCACGCGGGCACGTTCGTAGACCGGCGCCCCAACCTCGATACCCAACGCGGCGGCCGTGCGCTCGTCTGCCTCGGTCAATCTGACGTCCTGGCTCTGGCCACCCTGCTGGATCACCGCAGGGCTGTCGGCCCGGCCGTCAACGCGAGCTTCTACCGTCGTTGCCTGCCAGTGGTGACGGGCGTACCTGTCGGGCCCCAGTCGCCGCACTGGGTGCGCCTCGCGCACGTACACGCCGGAACCGTGGATGGCGTTGACCAGCCCTTCGGCCTTCAACGCTGCCAGCGCCTTCAGGACGGGCCCCTGGGTGACTCCATACCGGGCGGCGAGGACCCTCACCGCGGGCAACTTGAAGCCCGGCGGCAACTGGCCGGATGCGATCTCCTCACGCAGGTCATCGGCGATCTGACGCGAGGGCAGGACGGGTTCGTTTGGCTTCATGACTCCACCGTACGCCAATTGCTCTACAGCACTTGCTTGACGAAGCTCCTTGATCAGCTTACGTTAAGTGCTGTACAGCACTTGCTGTTCACCACTTACGTTAAGTCCGCAAAGTCCGGATCGCAAGCAAGACGGCCCCGGTGCTGGAACACCGAGGCCGCCACGAGTCGCCGACCTGAAGGGACAACCGACTCATGTCCATCATGGACGACCTGGTCGCCTCAGGCGACAACCTGCTGACCGCCGAGGAAGTCGCCGAGGTCTACCGGGTCAACCCCGCCACCATCCGCCGCTGGGTGCGCGAAGGACGGCTCAAGGCCGTGCCGACGCCCGGCGGCCGCCTGCACCGCTTCCGCGAGCGCGAGATCCGCGCCCTGCTGGCAGAGGACGCCCAGGCCGACTCCGCTCTGGTCCTCTCCGCCGAGGTTGTCGAGGTGGGAGCATGATCCCCGCCTCCTTCGACCTCGCCCAGGTAGCCCCCGCGGCCGCAGGCGCGTTCGCGCTGCTGATGCTGATCGTGCTGGTCAGGCTGGTGCGAGGCTCTCGCAGCCGCAAGACGTCGGCCGCCATCGTGCAGGCCGTCCAGCCCGCCGGCGACCCGGCGGCCCCGCAGCGCAGCAAGTGGGCCCGGCGGCTGACCTACGTCGCCGCGCTGGCCAGCTCCGCCATCGCCGCCCAGGGCATGTTCCTGTGGCTGCGCGACGTGCTCGGCTTCCACCCGATCGCCGCAGCGTTCGCCTGCGCTTTCGTCGAGCTGGCCATGCTGGTCTCCGCCCTGCAGGCGCGCGACAACCTCAAGCACCCGCCCCACACCACCGGCCCCGACGGCAAGGCCGTCTGGGTGTTCGCGGCGCTGTCCGGCGTGCTGTCCGCCTCGCACGCCACGTCGGTGTCGGAGGCCTTCGGCCGCCTGGCCGTCACGCTGGTGGCGGGCTGGCTGTGGGAGCGCAGCCTGCGCATCGAGCGCACCGCGCTAACGGGCAAGTCCTCCACGCTGCGCTGGACGCTGACCCCGACCCGGCTGCTGATCCGGCTGGGCTGGGCAGACCCGACCACCCGCGACAGCAACGAGATCGCCGTCGAGCGGCGCATCGACGACTACGTGCGCGCGATCTACGCACTGCACCTGGCGAACGAGACGGGCAAGGCCCGCAAGATCAAGAGCGCCACCAGCCGATGGGAGCGCGCCTACCGCCGCGCAGTGGAGTACGCCCGCGTCGACATCGACCCCGCCGCCGCCGAGACGATCACGGTGAAGGTGGACGCCATCCGCGAGCGCCGCATGCTGGTGGAGCGGATCGGCACTCGCCCGGACGCGTACGCGACGGCCCGTACGGCTCACCTTCCCAGCGGTGCCGTACGGCTGGCCGAGATCACCCCGGGAACCCGTACGGACCTGGCCCCCGCCGAGCCCGTACGGCACGCCGAGGCCGCCGCCCGTACGGGCGACACCAGCGACCGCCGTACGGCCGTCGACCCGTACGGCCTGGCCCGTACGGAAGCGCCTCGTACGGCGCAGCCGCGTACGGAGGACGCGCCTGCCCAGCCCGTACGGTTCCCCGAGCCCGCCAAGCCCGTACGGCATGCCGAGTCGCGTACGGCCGCCGAGCCCGTCGACCGTGACGAGCTGATCGCCGAACTGCGCGATGAGATTCTGGCCGCCGCCGAGCGTGGCGAGAAGTGGACGCCGGACTACCTGGCGCTGGAGGCCCGGACCGGCTTCCGCCGCTCGTGGTGCGAGAAGGTCGTGCGGGAGGCCCGCAGCAACACCATCCGTACGGACCGCCCCGTTCCCGCTCGTATGGCCGAACCCCGTACGGCTGAGGACGCGCCCGGCCGTACGGCTGACGCCGAGGCCACCCGTACGGACGACGGCACCGAGGACCGTACGGCCAGCAGTGAGGACGCGCCCCGTACGGCCTTGCAGCCGGCGGCCGCGCCGCAGCCCGTTCCCGACACCCGTACGGACGACGTCGACGACCTGGACGGGGAGGCGGCGGCATGAGCACCTCGCAGATCCGTACGACGTGGACGGTGGCCTTCGCGCACGTGGCCAACCAGGCGTCCCGGGTGAAGGTCGTCTACGACCCCGCCGACCCGTACGCCGTGCACCTGCACTTCCCCTCGCCCACCGGGCGCAGCGCGATCGTGTGGACCTTCGCCCGCGACCTGCTGGAGCAGGGCCTGGCGCAGCACCGGCCCGACCCGGTCGGCCTGGGCGACGTCACCGTGGGCCCGGCCGAGGCCGACGACTACATCGAGATCACCCTGCACCCGCGCCGCCCGGAGGCCGTGCGGCTGTTCGCCCGCCGCGATGAGGCCACCAGCTTCGTCGCCCAGATCTACCGCAGGGTTCCTGACCAGCACGAAGACGAGTGGATCGACTGGTCGGCGTGGCTGACCGAGGTTCTGGGAGGTGCCGCGTGATCACCTCGAAGTCCGACGTCATCGAGGGCCTGACCCTGTGGCCCGCCGACGCTCCCGACCAGCCGCTGATGGCGGTGGCCACCTACCGGCGCGAGGACCCGTTCGCGCTGCGCCTGGTGTTCCTGGCCCGCGACGGCCGCACCACCTGCGACTACCTGTTCGCCCGCGAGCTGGTGGCCGACGCGCTGCTGGAGGAGTGCACCGGCCCGGTGGGCGCCGGCGAGGTCACCGTGCGGCCCGCCGATGGCCCGGCCTGGCTGGTGCTGAGCCTGCCCGGCCCCGAGCTCGGCGAGCCGTTCGAGCTGCTGGCCAGCCGCGACCGCCTGGCCGCGATCGTGGAGGCCACCTACCAGGTGGTGCCGCCTGGCCGCGAGCGTGACCTGGTCGACCTGGACGCGCTGGTGGCCGACCTGCTGGGGGCGATCTCATGACCGCCCTGCTCAGCGCCGAGGCCGGCCACCTCACCCGTGAGGAACTGGAGGCCGCCTACCACGCCTTCGCCCAGCTCGCGGCCGACCACAGCGACCTGCTGGCCAACGTCCGCGCGAGCGTGGCGGCCGCCGACCAGGGCGCGGTCGACCCGCTGCTGTTCATCCGCCACTACCTGGCCGCCCACGGCCAGCTCCCGCCCAAGGGCGCCCGCCCGACGCAGTTGCTGGCCAAGACCACCGTCCCGGCCCTGCTGACCAGGCGGGAGGTGGCCTAGATGGAGATCCTGCTGCCCTTCCCGGCCGCCACCGCCAAGGCGTTCGTCGGCACCGCGGCGGCCATCGGCGAGGCCCGGGACTGGGCGCGGTGCGTGCTGGGCGAGTGGTGCCCGCGCGTGGAGGACGTGCTGCTGGTGATCTCGGAGCTGACCACCAACGCCGTCATCCACTCCGCCAGCGGCGCGCCTGGCGGCCGGTTCGCCGTCCAGATCGAGCTGGACGCCACGTCGGTGGGGGTGACCTGCATCGACATGGGGCCCGCGCTGACGGCGGCGCCCCGGCCCCTCGGTGAGGGCGGGCACGGCCTGAAGATCGTCAAGAAGTTGGCCGACACCTACGAGGTCCAGATCCAGGACACCAGCCGGATCGTGTGCTGCTGGCTGGACTGGGCTTCCTCTCCCACTCATGACGAGCGCACATCGCGAGGTGAGAGCGCATGAATCCCACGACCAAGGACCCGGACACCCCCCGGACGGCCCACCCGGACACCCCCCCGGACATCCCCGGCGTGAGCAGGGGCGCGGCGCCGATGGCCACCGTGACCATGACCGCGCCCGCCGGCGTCGGCCAGGACGACGTCCTGCCGGTCAACGACGGCCAGGCCGACCCGGCGGACGTCACGATGACCACGCCGATGACCAGCGGCCAGCCCGCCGACGAAGACGACGACGCCGACGACCTGGAGGACCGGCAAGGCATCCCCGCCGGGCACCTGGCCATCGGCGGCGTGACGACGGCCGCGCTGGTGCTGGGCACCCTCTACCAGATGGCGGGCCTGCCCGGCCTGCTGTGGGGCGCGGCCGGGACCGCTGGGTCGGCCGGCGGCTACCTGTACTACCGCCACCGCCGCAACCACCCGGCCAGCAGGAACGGCAGCGGCGCGACGTCGACCGGCAGCAGCTCGCCGACCCGCACCGGCGGCGGCCCCCGTCTGGGCGCCTTGCTGGGCGGCGGCGGCCGGTCCTCCCGGTCCGGTGGCCTGTTCACCGGTGGCCGCGATTCCGGCGGCTCGGGTGGCGGCCGTGGTGGCCGCCGCCGGGGACCCGGCGGCGGCAGCCACGACACGCCGACCGGCGGGCCCACCAGGTCCCGGCGGCGTAAGCGCGACGGCGGCGGGACGTCAACCGACACGTCGACCACCCCCAGGCCCAAGGGCCGTCGAGGCCGCAAGCAGCAGGCCATCGGCGCAACCAGCACGTCGACCAGCAGCGGCAGGCGCGGCAACGCGGTAACCCGGCCGTTGCGGGCCGTCGGCAGAGGTCTGGGCGCCGCAGGCCGGGCCACCGGCCGGGCGATCAGCCGCCCCGCGCGCGCCACCGGCCGGGGCATCCGGCGCGGAGCCGCCGCCACCTGGCGCGGCAGCCGCAAGGCCGGGAGCTGGATCAACGCCCGCACCGGCGGCCGCGCCGGGCGCGCCGCGCGAGCGACGTGGAGCGCTTGCCGCCGCGCGACCCGTGCCACCGGACGCTGGATCGACCGGCGCACCGGGCGGCGCCTGTCGGCCGCCTGGGACGCCAGCAGCGCCGCCCAGGGCTTCGGGCAGGCGCGCCGCCGCGCGGCCGCCGCCCTGTGGAAGTGGGACGGCCAGGTCACCGCCTCCGCCGTCGCCCTGCTGGCGCTGCTGGTGGGCCGCTGGAGGAAGCGCAAGGCCGCCAAAGCAGCGTCGCAGGACGCCACCAGCTCGGAGGTCGCCGCATCGGCCTCCGAGACGTCGAACGGGTCGGCCCGCCGGCGCCGTCGACGTCACCCCTACACGCCGCCCCAGGGCGGCCCGACCAGGAGATACGCCATGTCTGGATTCCCGCTCGCGGCCGCCGCCGCCGAGATGAACGCCGTCGCCGCCAGCTACGCCCCCGAGGACATGTGGGCGGTGGCCCGGGAGCTGGATCAGCTCCCCGAGCTGCCCGGCAACATCGCCATGGCGCTGCGCACCTACACCGCGCGGTTGCAGGGCGAATACCCGATCCACCCGGCCGTGGTGGAGAAGCTCGCCGAGCTGTACGCGGCGCACCGTCAGCTCATCGCGCTCGCCCAGGAGGTGGCGCCGCTGTTCCGCACGGTGCACGCCGACGACCTCAAGCGAGACGAGGCGCCGCGCACGGGCGAGCCCATGTGGAACGTCTGACCGGCTTGACCCCGTACGACCAGCTCGAAGGAGATATCGGTGGGCACCACCAACACCCGCAAGACAGGCAAGCCCGGCCAGAGCGGCGCGGACTGGTCGCTGGCCCCGCGCGGGCCGGTCTCGGCGACCGCCCAGGGCGCCCTGGCCCTGGCCGCGGCCGCCGTGGTGGGCGACGTGGCCGCGCTGCCCCCGTGGTGGGGCGCGGCGGCCACCGCCGCCGGCGTGGTGTCCACCGTGCTGGTGTCCTCGCGCCGTAACTGGGGCCCGGCCGCGCTGCTGTACCGGCTGGGCTGCTGGCTCGGCGCCGGCGCCTGGTGGACCTACACCCTGTTCGACACGGTGTGGACGCAGGCCGCTTGGGGCGCGCTGGCGATCGGCGCGGTGGCCGCCGGGCTGCTGTCGCCGCTGGGCAAGCCGATCCCGAACCGGCGCCTGCGCAGCGCCACCGCCCCGCCGCGCGGCGCGGCCGGGCTGATCTCCCGCAAGGCCAGCCTGATCGGCCAGGACTGGGAGGCCCGCATCATGCGGGTGTGCCGCATGCGGGTCCAGGTCCACAACGTGGTGCCGTGGGTCACCGGCGCCGGCTACGACGTGCACCTGGAACTGCCCGGCGGCGGCACCACCCGCCAGCAGCTCGCCAACTACGCCGAGGCCCTGGCCACCGACGCCTGCCTGCCCGAGGGCTGCAGCGTGGAGGTGGCGGCCGCGCCCGGCGGCCACCGCGGCATGGTCGTGCTGCGCGTGTCCACGGTCAACCGGATGGCGCAGGCCATCACCTACCCCGCAACCTTCACCGTCCAGTCCATCCTGGGCGACCTGACGCTGGGCGAGTACCCCAACTCCGACCCGACCACGATCCACATCCGCCAGGAGTCGGTGCTGATCGTCGGCAAGAAGGGGTCGGGCAAGACCACGCTGCTGCAGGACGTGTCCATGGAGCTGGGGCGCTGCGGCGACACCCTCGTCTGGCACATCGACCTGGGCGGCGGCATCACCCAGCCGTGGATCGACGTGTGGCTGGACGGCAAGGTCGAACGCTGCCCGATCGACTGGGCGGCCACCGACCGCGACGAAGTCGTCCTCATGCTGGACGCCGCCCTGCACATCGCCAAGCACCGCAAGACCGCCTACCGCAAGCTCAAGCGCGCCCACAACACCAACCTGCTGCCGGTCAGCGCCGAGCTGCCGGAGATCGCCATCGTGCTGGACGAGGGCGCCGAGTCCTTCAAGGACCCCCAGGTGGCCAAGCTGCTGGGCGAGGTGCAGAACATCGGCCGCGAGCCCGCCATCAACCTGGTCGTCTCCGCCCTGCGGCCGACCTCCGACCTGGTGCCGGTCAACATGCGCAAGCAGTCCGGCGTGCGCATCCTCATGCACGGCCCCGACGATGACGAGATCGGCCACATGTTCACCAAGTGGGGCCAGGGCCTGTCCATGGACGCCCTGGCCGGGCCGGGCACCGCGTTCATCTCCATCGGCGGCTCGCACCCGCGCCCGTTTCGCGCTCACAACAACCACCCGGCCATGATCGAAGCGGCCGCCATCGCGGTGGCCGGAATCCGCCCCGACCTGGACGACGCCTCCGCCGACGCGGCCGGCTACTGGTACGAGACCCGCTACGAGCGCATGCGGCAGACCTTCACCGCCACCGCCGACGACCTCGACGAGGAGAGCACCGGCCCCGCCCCGGCCCGGCCGGGTGCGGCGGTCGCCGTCCCCGCGCACCCGGGCCGCCCGGCGCCGATGCCCGCGCCCAAGCCCTACCCCGCGCCCTACTCCGCGCCGGGCGCCGGGCAGGGCGGGCGGCACCTGGTGTCGGTGCCCGAAGGCGCGTCCGCGACGGACTGGCCCGACCTGATGAACCCGATCCCCGCTCCGCCCGTCCGGCAGCCGACCGGATCGGCCACCGACTGGCCCGACCTGATGAACCCGATTCCGCAGCAGCCCGGAGCGGGGCCGCAGGCCGGTGCCGGGCAGGCGCGGCCGCTGCCGGAGATCATGCGCCGGGTGCTGGAGGTGTTCACGCACGCCCGCGCCAACCGCATCCATTCGGAGGCCCTGGCCGCCGCGCTCGGCATCGTCGACGGCACCGGCAACGGCGACCCCGTGGCGCTGGCCGCGCTGCTGCGCCCGCTGGGCGTGACCCCGCTCAAGCGCGCCTTCCGCGTGAGCGGCACCGAGGCCCGCGGTTACGCGCTCGTCAACGTGCGGGCGGTCGCCGAGGGCATCGCGTGCGGCGAGATCGCCGTGCCGGCGGAGGTCGCCGAGTGGAGCGTGGCGTGAGCCGCCGCCCCGCCAGGTACCCGGACACCCCCCGGACGGGGGACCCGGACACCCGCACACCCCCGTACGCCCCCGGACGTCCCCCCGGGACGGCCCCTGACCAGCACCAACCGCTCGACCTGTCCGGGGTGTCCGGGAGGACACCCCCACCCCCTGCAGCCGCCTCAGCCCCGCTCACCCCCTGTCGCTCCACCCGGACACCCGGACACCCGGACGACCGGGACACCTGTCGGAAAGGAACACACGCGATGACCACCCAGCCGATGACCGGCCCGAGCACCGAGCCGAGCACGGGCCCGGCCGACGGCACCATCGAGGGCCGCATCATCAACGCCGTCGACTGGCCCGACCTGCTGGCCACCCCCGACGCCGAGCACCAGGACGACCCGGCGGGCGAGCGCTGGCGCGAGTGCGCCGGCTGCGGCACGCCCTTCGACCACGACGGGGTGCCCGGCCGCCCCGGCCTGCTGTACTGCGCACCGGAGTGCGAGGCCGACGACCGCGACGATGACGACCAGGACGACGACGGCCAGGACGCCGAGCCGATCGAGCCCGCCGCCTACCAGACCCGCGACGCCGACCCCGGCAACGTCGGCGAGGTCGACGACCGCCAGGACCACGACGACGACCGCGGACAGTCCGGCGAGGACGACGGGGAAGCACCCGCGTGGAAGGCGATGGACGTGGAGCTGGTCGGCCTGGCGATGCTGACCCGCACGCTGAGCCAGGCCGCCGGCGTCGACCCGGTCCTGGTGACCCTGCGCACCGACCTGCCCGAGGGCGGCGGCGAGTCCTCCGTCGACCCCTGCCACCGCGACGTCGTCCGCATCAGCCTGGACGCCGCCCTGCTGGATCAGTCGACCCGGCTGTGCGGCGTGCAGGCCCACGAGATCGCCCACCAGGCGCTCGGGCACTCCACGCGGCCCCGCCCGTGGCGGCGGGGCGCCAGGATGCTGGCCCTGCTGATGGGCGTCGGCCTGCCCATCGTGATCTCCTACAGCCTGTGGTGGATGTGGGCGGCCGCGCTCACGCTGGCCGGGCTGTTCTACCTGATCGACGCCGCCCAGGCGCGCAAGGAGGAGAAGCGGGCCGACGTCCTGGCGTCCCGGCTGCTGACCCGCGTGGGCCGCGACGGGTTCGCGATCACCACCGCCACCCTGGCCGCCTCGCCCGCCGACGGCCTGGCCTTCCGGCTGGTGGGCTGGATCTTCAGCAGCTACCCCACCCGCCGCGCCCGGCTGCGCGCCGTGGCGGCCGCCTCGCCGCAGCAGCGCCCGTCTCTGGCCACGATCGCCCAGCGCTCTGACACCGCGTTGCGCGGCTCGGCGCTGCGCACCGTCCGCGTGATGGCCGGGCTGCTGAGCGCGGCCGCCGTCGGCCCGCTGTGGCTCCACGACCGGTTCAGCGCGATGTTCGGCCTGTCCGGGATGCCGCTGCTGGTCATCTACGGCGGGGTGGCCGCCGCCGTCGTGGCCACCGCCTACAACGCCTACCGCGGCCGCCCTGGCCCGCTGCTGGCCTACGCGGTCCTGGCCATCACCGCGGTGCTGACCTTCATCGCCGCGGTGACCTGACCGGCACCCCCGACCAGCCCGTTCCACCCACCCGTACCGATCAAGGAGTCAACGCCATGACAGAGATCATCACCGTCGGGGAGCTGACCGAGGCCCCCGAGCACCCGCCCGTGGGCACGGGCATCTACGGCATCGAGCGCCGCGCCCGGACGCAGCTGTACGGCGACGCGCTGCGCTGGGCCAGCGCGCTGACCATCCGGCGCCACCTGGCCGGCGTCGTCATCGCCCACGCCGACATCGTCTTCGACTTCCTGACCGCCGCCACCAGCAAGCACGACCTGGAGCTGCGCGGCCGCGCCTGCCGCCTGCAGCACGCCAACGACATCTCCGACCAGACCTGGCGTCCCGACGACGACCCCGAGGCGTTCGTGCAGCGCGCCGGGCTGCTGTACGAGGCGATGACCGGGGCCGGGAACGCCTTCCAGACCCTGGAGGCGGGCACCTGCCCGGGGTGCATCGGTCGCGGCTCGGGGGCGCGCTGCTGCATGTGCGGCCGGGCGATCCCCGCCGAGCTGCAGCGCCCCCACGGCCAGCCCGCCTATGAGGGCGACGTCGTCGACACCGGCTGTGCCGACTGCCAGCACGGCCGCACCCACACGCACCTGCCCCCGAGGGCGAGCTGACCGCCAGCCCCGCCCCCAGCTCTGCCGATCAAAGGAGATCAGCGATGCCCTTCATAGTCATGGCGCTGTTCATGGGTGTCACGGTCCTCGCCTATCTCATCGAGGGCGCCGCCATCAACTGGGCGGTCGTCGTGGCGCTCGGTGTCGTAGCAGCCATCGCCGACAGCGTGTTCGCCCCGCCCAACTCGATCTCGAAGACGAAGCGATAGGCCGACGGGAGCCCACATCATGATCACCAAGCCGGTCATGTTCTTCGTCCTGCACTGCTCGGCGTGCAACGCAACCTGGGAGGACGACGACGAAGCCGCGCCGTACTGGAGCGATCGCGAGGCCATCGCCAAAGCCTTCACCGGCCACAGCGACGTGTTCGGCTGGCGCCGCGCCGGCGAGCGCTACCTGTGCCCGGCCTGCCACGTCGTCGACGACGGCCAGGTGGTGGAGAAGGAGACCGGCCTGCCCGCCGTCGACCAGGCCGCCATCACCCACGCCCAGATCCGCTACGCCCGCACCCTGACCGCCTGGCGGCACCTGGACGACGACGCCGCCCTGGACGTGCGCGAGCTGCTGGCCGACGTCGACGCCGCGATCCTCGCGACCATCACCACCGCCCTGACCACCATCACCACCGGGCCGGGCCAGAGCGGCCGGGCCGACCAGGTGGCCATCACCACCTGAACGCGCGACGGGCGCATCCCAGGGTGGCCAACCGCCAAGTCATCCACCCAGGACGCGCCCGCTACCTCACCCACCTGCTGACCAGGAAGGCACTCACCATGATGCCCAACGACGCCGACACTTCGGCCGTCGACCGCTCGATCACGGTCGTGCTCGCCGAGTACGAGCGGCTCAAGACCGAACAGACCGCGCGCATCGGCTTCCGCGACAACCTGCTGTACGCCACCCTCACCGCGATCGCGGCCATCGCCACCGTCACCGCCTCAACCGCCCGGCTGGAGCTGCTGCTGGTGCTCCCGCTGACCGGCATGGTGCTGGGCTGGACGCACCTGGCCAACGACCACATGGTCTCCGCGATCGGCCGCTACATCCGCGAGGACCTCACCCCCCGCCTGGCCAACCTGATCGTGGGCTGCCCCCGCGCCCAGTTGTTCGGCTGGGAGCACGACCACCGCGGCGACACGCGCCGCCGCTCCCGCCAGGTGCTGCAACTCTCGGTCAACCTGGACACCTTCTGCACGCCATCGGTGGCGGGCCTGGTCGTCTTCTGGGCGTTCGGGAACCCCTCGCCGCTGCTGATCGCCGTGTCGCTCATCGAGCTCGGCGTGGTGGCCATCCTGGCCGCGCAGATTATCGCCTACAGCGGCCTGCTGCCCGCCAGGAGGCAGGCATGATCGCTCCCGGCCCGGCCCCGGCCGTCGTCGACCCGGTGGCCATCGTGAAGGGCGAGGCCGACGCCGCCCGCGCCGAGCTGGCCCGCGTCGACGCCAAGGCGGCCGCGCTCATGGGCTGGTCGGGTACGGCGTTCGCCATCCTGGCGGCCGCCGCCGGCCTCGTGACGCTGCCGTCGATCTGGACGACCGCCACCGTCGTGCTCGGCGCCGCCTTGCTCGCCGCCGCCGTCGCGGTGCTGCTGTGCGTCGTCAGGCCCGCGCTGGCGCCCAAGAAGGGCCGCTACGGGTTTCTGGCGCACGCCGCCACCGGCGACCCCCAGCAGTTGCTGGCCGCCCTGCTCACCGACCCCACCGCCCGCCTGGCCGATGAGGCGCTGCGCCTGGCCACGCTGACCGCCGCCAAGTACCGCCGGTTGCGCCTGGCGGTCGATCTGCTGCTGGTCGCGCTCGCCGTCCTTGCCGCCGCGCTCCCGATCGGGGCGTGGACATGACGACCACCGACGTCCCACAGGCGAGCACTGCCCCGACTTTCGGGCTGCAGGGCCCCTGCCGCCATGGTGCCGGTCCCTGCGGCGCAACCCCGACCCGTCCCTACCCGTGTGGGCCGCGCTGCGCCGCGCACACCCCGGCCGCGCTGGCTGGCCGCCCCGAGCCGTCCGGCGGCTACTGCGCCCCGGCCCGCTGCTACTGCGGCACTTGCCCGGCCGCCGAGCCGACCACGGACACCCCGTCGTCGGCCGACCCGGCCAGCGAGCACCGGGAGGCGGCGTGACCACCTCCACCACGACCGGCCCCACAGGCGAGGCGCAGGCGATCGAGGCGCTGCTGGCGCACCTGACCGACGTCGACGTCGCCGAGCTGCTGGAGCTGGCCCGCACGTTCCCCGGGCCGCGCATCGCGGATGACGCCAAGCGCCTGACCCGCGAGCTGGCCACACTGCGCCGCCGCCTGATCAAGGCCGTCGGGTCGGTCATCGACCGGCCTTCGGCGGTCGACGACACCGGCCCGGCCGACCAGGGCGCGGGCGAGCTGCCCGCGCACCAGCCGCGCCCCGCCGCGACCTGCACCCCGCGCAAGCCGCGATCGCCGCGTGTGCCCAGGAAGGGCCAGGGCCAGTTGGAGGACAGCCCGCTGGTCAGCCGCGCCTACCCGCACACCGCTGACGAAGTCGCCGCCGTCCAGCGGCTGTGCCAGACCTACGCCCGCACCCCCGAGGAAGCCAGCGATCTGATCGACATGCTCGGCGTGGCCTCCTGATGACCAAGCTCGCCTCCCGCACCCGGCCCTCGCCCACTTCCCCGGGCGAGGGCTCGGCGGCCTGCCTGTCTGGCATCCGGCGCGTCACGGGAGCCGCGCCGAGCCGTACGGCACACCGCCGGAGTTTCGTCGACCAAAGCGGCGTCCGCCGGCGCGCTACGCAACCCAGGGCGGCGATGTCCGTTCTGTGGGCTTCAGGGTGTTCTCGCGCCCACCTGACGCGACACGCGCGAGGAATTCCGCGCGTCTGGCTGTCTCCACAGCCTGTCAACGTGGAAGGATGCGGCACTGACTACCCATTGATCATTGGAGTCACACAGGACAAAAAGAAACGCCCCGCAGAGCGGGGCGCCTCACAACAAATTTTCACGTGGTTGGTTTACGCAGCTCCGAAGCTTTTGCCGGGCGAAAGAGCTGAATACACCAGCGACGTGAGCGGTTTCTTCACGTCTGGAATCGGATGCTAGCAGAGCGCCAGACGTTCAGCCCAGCACGCCCTGAGATCGACTCGGCGTGTCGCTCGCTGGACGCAACACCCCCCCATCACAGCGTTCCTCGCCCGCCGTGCGAGGTTCACGGACTGGGCAACGACCCGGCCTGTACGGCCTGTCGCCTTCTACGGCGCGTTGCGATCGAAGTCGCCATCACGGCGGTCAACGCGATCGTTGGCCCGGCCGTCCCGGCCCGCTCGCAACGCGCCTGGCTCAAGGCCCTGGAAGAGCACCCCCGGGTCGTCATGATCCGTAGCGATGGCAGGCGCAACCTGATCGCCGAAGCGCGGGTCATGATGTGGCGCGCCTCGCGCCCAGAGGTCAACCCGGCCGTGTTGGTGTCGCGCCCCACCAACAAGGTCATCATGGAGCGCACCGGGCTGAAGAAGACCGCCTCGCAACGGTGGCGCACCTTCATGCGCGAGCTCGGGTTTCTCGGGACTGTTACCGAGGGGTCGACACCGGGCACGCGCTCCGGTGGCCAGCATGACGGCGCGGACAACCTGGCCGCCGAGTACGTGCTGCTGGTGCCACTGGCCCCCGAGCTTCCCCGCCTGCAGCCCGTCGACGCCCCCGAGGCGGCCACCGGAGTACGGCAGGAACGGGCCGCCGAGACCGGCCCGGAGACGGTTATCCACAGCCCCGCCGCGCCTACTTCTGTGGAAGGAAGTCGACCCCCCTCTGTTGATCTCTCTATAGAGAGATCAACAGATAGAGAACTCCCCGTCGTACGCGCGCACGCGAGCCAGCGCGGTAACAGTCCGGCTGTCGCCGGACGCGCCGACAACAGATCTCGCAAGATCGGCCGCGCGGACGTCACCGCGTTGCGGTGGCCGCTGAACGTCACGCCGGGAACTCGAGCGGAGATGTTGTTGGCCGCCGAGGCGCTGCGCGCCACGAGCGGCACGCTGGCGAAGCTGTCGGCCAAGCACCTGCGGTCCATCCTGCGCGAGTTCTTCGCCGCCGGGTGGAGCCCCTACGACGTCAAGCACGCCCTGGACAACCGCGCCGACGGCAGCCAGTGGATCCACACCGAGCTGCCCCGCTTCGTGCCCGGCTGGCTGCGCCACCGGCTGGCCGCCTGGCGCGACGACGACGGCCAGGTGCTGCCCGGCCGGACCCAGCGCCTGGAGGCCGCCCACGGCGTACGCCGCACCCAGAACACCACCCTGGCCACGCTCGCCGAACCGGCGGACCCGCCAGCCGCCGACGTCACCAGCCACGCCAGCGCGGCCCGCGCCGCCCTGGCCGAAGCCAGCCCGAACGCCGCCGCCGCGATCGCCAAGCAGGCCATCCGATCCACCCGACTTTACAATGTAAAGACCGGCGGATCGGACAACCCGCTGCCCGACGTCGACCACGCCCAGCACGGGGCCACCGAGCCTTTCGAGGTCTTCCGCCGCGAGGTCCTGGAGCCCCTCGCGCTGTCCGGCAACGACGTGGGCACGCGCGGCGAGCACGCCGAACGCGCCTGGCTGCAACGGGTCACGATCGCCCGGCAGCACGACACCACAGGACGGTGACCGATGCCCACCACCACCTCCGCCACCACCCCGGCCGACGGGGCCCCGCCCGTTTCGTCGTCGCGGCGCCGGCGGCGGCCGCCGCGACGCAACAGCGCCACCAGCGGCCAGCTTGGCGGTGCGCGATGACCGCCTCGCCGTCGACCACGTCGACCACCACGGCGTGCCCGGTGTGCGGCGGCGTCATCGCCCAGGCCGCCACCGGCCGCCCGGCCCGCTACTGCGGAACCCCGTGCCGCCAGGCCGCGCACCGCGCCCGCCGCCGCGTCGGCGAAGCCGAGACCCAAGCCGCGTGGCTGCGCGGCCGCCTGGTCGACGAGCTGGACCGGCTGCGCACGCTCAGCGCAGAGCTGGAGGCCGCGCTGACGGCCGTAACCAGCCCGGCCCAGGACGACGACCAGAACGACGACGTGACAGCCCTCCAGGACGTTCTGGAGGGCCTGGAACTCCCCGAGCCGCCCCAGGACGGCAGAGGTCGAGACGACGGGTTGCCCACCGGCTGGGAGCCGTCCGTGAGCGACCTGGCGCGCCGCCTGGCCACCCTCGCCTCCACGATCGCCAGCGACGCCCGCCAGCACCAGGCCGCCGTACGGGAGTGGGAGTACGCCGCCCGCACCGCCGGGATTCGTCGTGCGCCTGCAGCTGCAAGCTCGGGCGACGAAACCAGCACCGAGCACCGCTAGCAAGCCCCCCCCTACGCGAAGGAGTTCGCCATGCCCGTCCCCGCCGTCGACCTCGCCGAGACCGCGCCGGTCCAGATCATCAGCTTCGGCTACCTGCACGACGCGGCTCCGGTGGCCGACATCACCATCGACGCCAGGCGCAGCCTGCGCAACCCGCACCACAACCCGGCCATGGTCGACCTGACCGGCCTGGACGACGTGGTGCGCCAGCATGTGCTGGACACACCCGGCGCGCCGGGCATCATCGCCCGCACCGCCAACCTGGCCCGCGGCCTGATCGAGGACCTGCAGCCCGGCCGCCAGGTCACCGTGGCCACCGGATGCGCCGGCGGCCGCCACCGCGCCGTGGCCCTGGCCGAAGCCATCGCCCAGACTCTCCGCGAGCACGGCCTGGCGGTCGACGTCGACCACCGCGACGTCGCCAAGCCGGTCGTCCAACCCCGATGAACACGCTCACCGCCCGCAGGCCCGGCGGTCAGTCCTCCGAGTCCCACAGCGGCGGCCAGTTCCTGGCATCGCTCGGCATCGGCTCGCGCGTCGCCGCCCGCGATCGCCGTGGTGCCGCCGAGGCCGGCGCAGGCTCGGCGGGCGGCGGTGCGGGCGCCGGAACCGGTGGCGGCGCCGTCGGCGGTTCGGGCGAAGGCATCGGGCCCCGGGTCGCGGCCACCGCGGCGGCCGCGTCGACCGGGCCGGACCCGGTCGTGGTCGACCAGTCGCCCAGCCCCTTGCGCTCGCCCGGCGTGTAGGTGACCACGCAGCCCGAGCCGGGCAGCGCGGCCGCCGCCGCGATGGCGGACGGCAACCTGGCCAGTAGATGATCAGCGCCGGTCCGCGCCTTGCCGCCCCGGCCGAAGTCGGCCAGCAAGACGGGCTTGGAGGCGTTGCGCACCTCCACCATGACCGTCCAGCCCAGACCCGGCACCCGGTCGACGAACATCCCGGTCACCAGGTCCGCCGCCACCAGACGGTCGTCCAGATCCCGCAACCACACAGTCGCCACGGCCATAACCGCAGTGTGACAACCCAGTCCCGCATTGACCAGGCCCGCCCCCCCGGCCCGCCGAGGGCGGGCCTGC
>NZ_VRLV01000028.1 GCF_009760925.1 Nonomuraea typhae | reverse complement strand
GGCAGATACGGCTCAATCAACGCCCACTCGGCATCGGTCACATCGAAGCGCGCCACATCCGAGTTCTACCAGCCACGTCCAGGCCGCCACCGGACCTCCCTAGATCCGAACTCCGAACAGCTCCTAGTAGTGCTTTGTTAGGTCGGCGTGTCGTTGAGTGGATGTGGCGGTGTGGGTAGTTTCATGCAGCGATGACCCCTCACGAGCTTTCGGTTGTGCGGCAGCGCCTGGAGGCGTTCGCCATGGAGATGTTCGAGCCCATGGCGCGCTCGGATCAGCAGGCCAAAGGGGCGACATACCTGCGTGGGTGGTTACTGGACGGGCGGCGTAAGTCGATGCGGCCGATGGCGGAGCGGCTCGGGGTGGATCACCAAGGGTTGCAGCAGTTCGTGACCATGTCGACGTGGGACAGCTGGGCAGTGCGGGCCAGGTTGCTCGCGTGGCGATCGATGTCGTGGAGCCGGTGGCGTGGGCGGTCGATGACACGGGTTTCCCGAAGGACGGCAAAGCTCGCCATATGTGGCGCGGCAGTACTCGGGCACGCTCGGAAAGGTAGCCAATTGCCAGGTCGGGGTGAGTGTTCATGCGGTCAGCGACACCGCGTCCAGTCCGCTGGATTGGCGGTTGTTCGTACCGGCGTCATGGGATGACCAGGCGGCTGATGCTGCCATCAGCTCTGAGGTGGCCACGAGACGGGACCGTTGCCAGATCCCGGGCGAGGAGCGCCATCGTCCGCAGTGGATGATGGCGGTGGAGATGCTCGATGAGTTGATCGGGCAAGGGCTGCGGCTGCCATTGGTGGTAGCCGATGCCGGCTACGGCGACAGCAGTCAGTTCCGCGGCGCTCTGGACGAGCGCGGGATCGGCTACATCGTGCAGGTCAAAGGCGACGCCCTCGCGCATGCCCCGGACGTGGTCGCGGTGCCGCGGGCCTGGTCCGGCCGAGGCCGACCTCCAACCCGGACTGACCTGCGCTATCCAGACACCCGCGGTCAGCTTGGCCGAACACGTCCGGGACGCCGGCCGCGCTGCCGCGATCCCGCTTACCTGGCGGGAAGGCTCCAGGGGTGAGATGCGCTCGCGGTTCGTCTTCCTGCGCGTGCGCCCGGCCGGACACCGCATCGCCCGCGCCGGCGACGGCACCCTGCCTGAGCGGTGCTGATCGCGCAGTGGCCCGGCCACGAGGACCAGCCGGTCAAGTACTGGCTGTCCAGCCTGCCCGCCGACACCGACCCGGCCGACCTTATCCGCTACGGCAAGATCCGCTGGTGGATCGAGCACGACTACCGCGAGCTGAAGACCGGTCTGGGACTGGACCACTTCGAAGGCCGGTCCTGGACAGGCTGGCACCGCCACGTCACCCTCGTCACGGCCGAGCTGGACCGGCGCATGCCCCACCTGCCATCGAAGGCTGAAACCTATACACCACAACAACCACCCATCGCCCCCGCACGATGGCACGGCCCGCGACCATCCGGATGCGACCTGCAGGAGATCGGGCCCGGCCGCCGTGGGCCCGGACAACGCCTTCACCCTCTACGGCATCGACCTGGAGGAGTACACAGCGGCGCTCATCGACGCCCTGCGGGTCGGCGGCGCCAGCCGGGCGGAGATCACCGAGGCGGCTCTCGGCTGCACGTTGGTGGGTCCTGCCCGACGACGGCGCTGACAGACCTACAGCCGGGCCCGCAGCGCGGCCGAGGCGGCCTTCGGCCCGTTTTGGGAGACCCCGGACGGCCAGTGGAAGGCTCAGCCGGTCCGCCTCGGCCCGGTGCCGGTCGGGGTTCGGGGCGGGGCTCGGGAGGGTGAGGCCGTCGGCGGTTAGTTCGTCCAGCCTGTCGTGGGCGGGGGCGTGGGTGGGCCCCGACCGTGGGCCGCTGCCGGACGGTGTGATGCTGGGCGTGGTCATCGGGGTGCTGTGTCCTCGTCGGTGTCCCGAAGAATCGGACATCGGGAACACGTCGCTGGAGGCAGTCGACTGCCGCCTCGACGACCCGAAAGAATCCGCTGATCCCAAAATCGACATAGGAGCTTATTTTGCGAAATCTCCGGTATGCCAGCAGCATTCCCTGCTACCGTCACCGGCGTCCAAGGCCCATTCCATCGTGACCAAGGGGTTCCGTGTGGACTCGTTCCCCGCCAGAGTCGCCAGATACGAACGCGTCGACCGCGGTCAGGACACCTACGGCGAGGGCAGCAGACTGGAGCAGGCCATCGCCTACTATGTCGACCAGCTGCTCGAAGAGAGTGTCGCCCGCGCGCTGACCCACGGCGGCCGTCGCCCCAGGCGTCAAGTCGATCTCCTGATCAGCCTGTCTGGTTTTTCGCCGTTAACGACAATTCTCACTTTTGAGATCCTGCGTCCGAAAAGGCTGCTGATTCTTTCTTCCAGCGACGCAGTGGAGTGCATCAACGTGATCAACAAGCATGTCTATGAGCGCCGGAAGATGAAATACAGCGACGCTACTTACCGCGTCTGCACTCCCACCGATCCGCTGGAGATCTACCGCATCGTCAAGAGTGAGCTGGACAGGTTCCAGGAACCGGGCATTGACCCGCCGTACGCGCTCATCGACATCACCGGCGGACGCAAGGTCATGAGCGCCGCGGCCGCGCTGGCCGCGTGGCAGCTCCAGCTCGACCTCTGCTACGTGGACAGCACCTACGATCCGGTGGCCCGCCGCGCCGTACCGGGATCCGATCGGTTTCTGCTCCTCGACAACCCCACCTCGCTCTTCGGCGAACAGGCGATGCACGCGGCGCTGGAGACCTTCAAGACGGGCGCCTTCGGCGAGGCGGCGCGGCGTTACGGTGAGCTGGCCGTCAGCGTGGCAGAACCGGCGAAGGCGCGGTTCATGACGGGACTCGCCGACCTCTACCGCGCCTGGTGCGACCTCGACCTGACCGAACTCGCCACCTGCGTGGACGCGGTCGAGGCGCTGCTGGACCAGAGCCGCAACCTGCTCAGCGCCGAGACCGTCACCCGGATCGAGGGGCAGCTCGAGTTCCTCACCCGGCTGCGCAAGGGCGACGGGCAGGCTCTGCTGGTCTGCTTCTTCGTGCTCGGCCAGCACTATCGCGAGGTCGGCAGGCACGACTTCGCCGCACTGCTGTTCTACCGGACCATCGAAGGCAGCCTGGCGAACCGGCTGGCCTCGCTGGCGTCCGGCTTTTCCTGCAAGTCGCCTGACTATCACCTGCTGACCTCGGACGTCTCCGGGCTCGACGAGGCGTGCCGCGAGGTGCTCGGCGGTATCGGGCGCGTACCTTTGGGCGGTGCTCTTCCGCCGGTCATCGGGCTCATCTCGGCGGCCGTGATCTTGACCGCGCTCGACGACCCGGTGATAGGGAGAGCGGGACTCAAGGGCGCCAAAGCCCTGTCCAACCTCGACATGCTGGTGACCGCGCGTAACAGGTCGGTGCTGGCCCACGGCAACCAGCCCGTCACGGACAAGCAGAGCAGGCTCCTGGAGGCGAAGGCCAGGTTGCTGCTGCGTGCCTACTGGGCTCTTAACGAGCCCGAGGGCGACGTGGATCAGCTGTGCGAGAGCCTCAGATTCCTCAGAAACGATCATTGATGCCGAGAGAACCGGTGCTCGACGTCCTGGCCGAGTGGAGCGAAGACCTCGAAGAGCAGCGCAGCCGGGCCGCCGGTCAGTTCGGGCCTATCGTCCTCAGCCATTACCCGAGCCTGGCCGTGGATCCCGATCTGGTGGCTGCCGACCTCAGATCCGGCGCCGTTCTGACCGGTCGTGCCACGGGCAACAGGTTCACGCTCATCGGCCGTGGCTATACCGTCGAGCTGATCAACCGCCCGGGGGCCAAAGAACGCAAGCCCATGGCCGTGATCGCGCAGGTGCGGGAGACAGAGCGGATGTTGCCGATCGCGGGATGGTTCCGCGCCGAGTTCGAGCTCCGGCTCGTGTACGCCGAAGCCCTGTGTGACCTGCGCGAACTGTGGACCGTTCTCGGCGCGAACGGCCCGACCCGGCGTACCTCCGACAAAGGGGCGGGACTGCGCCCCTACGCGCAGTTGCTCGCCCGCCGCTACGGGGCGCTTCGCGAACTGCAGCAACTGCTGAAGACGCGCGCCGAGCACAACGTGGTCACGGCGCGCTGTACCGTGCGGGAGACCCTGCCCGGCCGCCCTGCGCGGCTGCTGGTGCGCGTTCACGGGCGGGCAGCGGAGTTCGAGGACGCGCAGGTGAGCGCGGAGGCGGGCGACCTGCGCTGGGAGACCAAGGTGACGGACGTGCACGGCGACACCGCCGTCATCGACGCGCCCGCCACCGAGACTCCGGCCGAGCTGACGCTGAGCAAGACCTCCCGGTTCACCATGTCCCAGAACGTTCTGGCGCTTCGCAGCCTGATGAACGGCGACACCCACGGCGAATGGGCCCGCCTTGCCGCGCTCATGGTCCAGTCGGACTCCCTGGAAGCCGCCCCCAAGCGCCGGCCCGAGCAGTTCTTCGCCGACGCGGAAGGACTCAGCCTCAATCCCGAGCAATGCGCCGCGGTGAGCGGCGCGATCTCCACCCCGCACGTGTTCTGCGTTCAGGGCCCGCCCGGCACCGGCAAGACCTCGGTGATCTGCGAGATCATCCGGCAGCTCGTCAGCCGCGGCGAGCGCGTGTTGCTCCTGGCTCCCAGCCACGTGGCAGTCGACGAGGCGCTGCGCCGTGTCGGCGACAAGCCGGGCGTCCGTGCGCTGCGGCTGAGCTGGAGCGAGGGCAAGGTCGACGAGGATCTGCGGAGGTTCCTGCCCGACCGGCTGTCCGCGCAGATCAAGGTGGGTGTACGGCGGGCCGCAAGCAGCCGCGCGGCCGCCTGGTCAGCCGAGTCCGCCCAGATCGAGCGCTACCTGACGGCGATCCAGGTGGCGGCCGAGGGCGAGCAGCTCGTGCGGTCACTGGAGTCCAACATCGAGGCGGCCGAGGCCGAACTCGTCGCCGCCGATGGGCGGATGCGCACCCTCATATCCGCCCACACCCCCAACGTGACGCGGTTACGTGAACTCCAGGAGGAACAAGCCGAAGAGTCGGCGAGAGCGCCCGAGACGCAGGTGGCGCTCCAGACGCAGATCGCCGAGGCGCGCGAAGCGCTCAAGGACTTCGAACCCGCTCTCGGCCGGCTGCGCGGCATCGCCCGGTCGGCCGAGCTGGTTCGGGACCGGCTGACCCGCGCCAGGGCCGACAAGATGACCGCTGATCGAGAAGACGTCGAGATGTCGAACCGGCTCGCCCCGTTCGACGGACGCATCGCGGTGACCAGGGACCGGATCGCCGAGGTCAACGCCAACCTGGCCCACGCCAAGTACTGGGCGGACGCCTTCCGGGCCCAACTCGACCAGATCCGCCCGAGGGGAGTGGCGGACTTCTTCAAGCAGCCCGATCCTCGGGTGGCCGATCTGAAGATGCGCCTCAAGAACGCGGAGCGGTCGTGGACGGTGTGGCATGACAAGCTGATCCCCTTGCAGCACGAGCTGGCCCGGCATGAGCACGCGCGCGCCTACTACCTGCCCGCGCAACTGCGGGCGGAGGCCAGAGCCAAGGAGATCGGGGCGTTCATCGACGCCACCACCGGCCATCTGAACCGGCTGGCGGAACAGTGGCGAGCGGGCGTCGCCGGGATAGGCGGAGATCCGGCCAGCCGGCTCGACGGCGCCGTGATCATCCCCACGATCGAGGCTCTGCGCAACGGCCCCCCACCGCTTGAGTGGATGGCCGGATCCGGACCTGATCGCCTCGTGCGATCGATCAGGAAGGCTCAGGCCCGCCTGACCGACCTCGACAACCTCCCTGCCCTCCAGTCTCGCATCGCCGCCGAGTTGGAGAGGGCCGAGGCCGAGATCCGGGAGCGCTCGCAGGAGCATCGCACATTGATCGGCCGGATCACGCAGCGGCTCGTCGACATGAGAGAGCGGCTCGCGTGGCAGCAGACGGTCGTCGAGGAGGCCGCCCAGCTCCTGGCGGAGGGGCCCGATCTCCATGCCGACGAGCTGAGGAATCGCCAGGTGCTCCTGCCGTACCTCGAGAAGCTGGAACGACGCTGGTGCGAGCTGACCGGCGAACTCACCGACGACCAGATCGGCGATGGCATCGACGCGGCCTACACCCGCTGGGCGAACCTGATCTGCGCCACCACGGCCGGGATCGCCGGGCGCGGCAGCGACGTGGTCCGCGACGCCGACTTCGACACCATGATCCTCGATGAGGCCAGCAGGGTCACCGACACTGAGTTCCTCATCGGCGCGGTCAGGGCCCGCCGGTGGGTTCTGGTCGGCGACGAGAAGCAATTGCCGCCGCATGTGGACAACGAGGACGAGCGATTCCTGCACGCCCTCGTGGCGCTGGACAGGTGGGAACGCGACCAGGCCGCCACCCTTGAAGAGTCCGTACGGCATCTCGCCGCCGTCTGGCAGGACGAGGAGGAACTGCGCCGGGTCAGGATCGACGACGTCGTCGAATACGCGCGTTCGCTCCACGGCTCCGGCCAGTGGGCCGAGTTGTACCGCAAGACGTTCAGGAGCGCGAGGCGCGCCGCCAAGAACACCCTCGGCGGTGCGACCGACGATGACACCGACCGCCTCGTGCTGCGCAACGTGCGTGACTTCTTCGTGCGCAGCCTCTTCGAACGGTCAGTGGCGCGATATCCCCACCTCACCGAGCCGCTGGTGACCCAGCGCAGGATGGTTGACCCGATCGCCAGACTGGTCAGAGACTCCGTGTACGGCGGAGCATACGCCTCACCCTCCGCCGAGGACTTGGCCGAACGCGGAGTACGGCCGCTGACCACCTCGACCTTCTCCGCTCCCGTGGTCTTCCTGGACACCAGTGCCCAGGGTGATGCCGCGATGTCGGAGCAGGTCAGTACGGGCTTCGTCAACCGCCTGGAGGCGCAGTGGATCGTACGCGCGTGCCTCGAGTACGAGATCCACCTGCGCCGCTCCGACCCGCACGGGCCGCGGACTACGGTCAGCGTGCTCTGCTTCTACAAGGCCCAGGCCGACCTCATCTGGAGAGAGCTGGGCGGGCCCGGCTACCGAAGGTTCCGGCGCCTGGAGATCAAGCTGGTCTCGTCGATCGACCGCAGCCAGGGGCAGGAGAGCGATCTGGTCCTGGTCAGCTTCACCCGGGCCGTCCCGAACGCGGGCTCAGGGTCCGCGTTGTGGCTGCAGGACCTGCGCCGCATCAACGTGGCCTGCACACGGGCTCACCGGGCGCTCGTGTTGGTCGGCCACCGCAAGTCGCTCAGAAGTCTCGGCGCCACCGGCGCGCGGACCTTCTACCAGGGCCTGTTCGAGCTGATCGACTCCAGCAGCGCCGACTACCAGCTCATCAAGGACCTGACGTGAGCGGCGCCTACACGGTCGAGTGGGCCGACCACGTCGAAGAACCGGCCGACGATGTTCTCGCGGTGGTGTTGGAAGCCCTCGTGCCCATGATCTTCTGGCCGCGGGTGGCGATCCGCAGGGCCATCGACGAGGACCTGTCCGCGGTGGAGATGTTCCTTCTTGAGGCCGCCGTCAGCCTAGGCTGGCTGACGGCCGAGGTGGTCGAGGAGATCACTGACCTTCCGACGGACGTGATCACGGCCGTCACCGATGGGCTCGTGGAGTTCGGCCTGCTGACCAGGAACGGGACGACGCTCAATCCGGTGGAGGACGAGATCGCACAAACACTGGGGCGCGAGACGTTGCGGCGCCATGCCTGGGACACCTGCTCGGTCCTCTATCTGCCGCACACCCACGAGGCGGTCGCCTTCGGCGTGCCCGCGCGCGGACGCCGCCGCCGCAGCCCGCCTCCGGCGTACCTGGCAGGCCCTGGCGATCGGGTGACCGCTCCGGTGGGCCCCGATCTGATGGGGACCGATCCCGCCAGGCTGCTCAGCGAGCTTCTGGTCCGCGGGGACATCGCCCGGCTGCCCGAGGACGTGATCGGGATCGGGCCCTTCCCTGAGGACGAGCCCGTCCCCGAGAGCTGCCCCGTCTACCGGGTGGAAGGGGTGGTTCGCACGGGCACGCCCCGCGTCGACCTGTACGTCCTGACCGGTGATCAGCGGGTACGCCTCGACCTCAGCGGCGCCGAGACCCTGGCCGGGCGCTGGCTGCGGCTGGCCGGGTTCCTGAAGGATCCGGGTGGGTCCGCTCGCGCGGCCGAGGCGCTCGGTTGTGATGCCGGCGACCTGGTCGTCGAAGACGGACGGGTGCTTCTCAACGCCCGAGCCGCGACGGCGGTGGGCAACCGGCTCAGCCTCGCGACCTCGGGTGGTTTCCACGTCACGGACCGCCAGACGGTGATCTCGGTGCCGATCGACCTTCGGCCCGCCGACCTGGAGGCCGCCATTCTCTTCGCCCTGGATCGGGCAGCGGCGAACATGCGTGGCGCAGGGTCCGAACAGGCGGGCGAGATCCTTGCGCGGGCCTGCCGCGAGCACGATCTGCCAGAGGACGCCCTGCCGCTGGCCGCGCTCGCGGACCGGCTGTGGGGGCTGGCCCAGTACGACTTGGTCTACATGCTGCGCGCGCCGAGGGATTTCGCCTATGACTGATCGCATCGACGCGGGAGAGGTACGCCTCGGGGGCGGATTCTTTCTCTCCCGGCCCGGGTGGCGGGCGACGCCGTACACCGAGGAGGACGACACGGCGTCCTACAGCCATCTGGTCACCTATCGGAAGTCACCGCGGACCTTGCGCACCGCGCTGCTCGAACTGATCGGATCGGCACGCCGCAAAGTCTTCGTGGCCAGCTTCTTCCTCGGCGACCAGGAGCTGACCGAGGCGCTGCGCCAAGCCGCCGCACGCCTACGCGGGGGCGTCTATGTGATCTCAGCGATCGACGAGAGCAGCCTCTCGCGGGGGTTGAAAGGCCTCGAAGACGAGGTCGGAAAGGACGCGGCCGAGGGCAAACGATTCGACGAGTTGTGCCGGGCCGGAATCTACGTGCGCGGCCACGAGAACTGCCACGCCAAGTTCGCCGTCGCCGACGACGAGAGCGCGCTGGTCTCCACCGCGAACTTCACCACCCGGGCGCTCGACGTCACGGGCGAGGCCGGTGTCCTGATCCGCGACCGGCCCCAGGCCGTTCGGCTGGGCCGCCTGTTCGCCCGGCTCTGGCACACCGGCTGTACCTGGGAGATCCCTTCTGTGCCACCCGACGGGATCTACACGGCGGCGCGACGCTCTTCCCAGCCTTGGCAAGCGGCGGTGCCGCAACCAGGCGACGGCCCCGGCGCAGGCATCATCTGGACCGATGAGAACGAGCAGCACCTGCTGCGGCATCTGCTGTCGATCATCGACGGCGCGCGGTCGGAGCTGCTCCTGGCCACCTGGAACCTCAACACAGCGACCCAGGACCCCGCCCTGCTCATCGAACCCATCAGAAGGGCGGTCGCGCGCGGGGTGCGCACACGCCTGCTGGTGCGCACGTTCAACGACCGGCCCGCGCACCGGGCGGAAGCGCTCGCGCTGGCCGAGGCGGGTGTCGAGGTGTGCGGCGACAGGGAGACGCACGTGAAAGGCGCCTTCGCCGACGTGGACGCCGGAGCGCTGTTCTCCGCCAACTTCGACGCCGTCCACGGGCTGACCAGCGGCGTCGAGATCGGCTGCCGCCTTGATGGCACGCCCGCTCTGGCCCCGGCCAGGGGTTTCATCCGGCACATGATGGATTTCGCCGACTCGGAGTTCGTAGCCGAAGCCCGCCAGCGCGACCTGCACGACCGGTTGCTCGGCCGTTGGCACACCGGCTGGCCGTTGGGCGAGGAGGTGAACGTGCTGGCACGCGAGGAGTGCTGGGCCGCACTGGTCAAGGAGAGCGAGTACGGCCCGCTCCTCTACACGGGCCGGCCCGAGGAGGTCAGGCTCTTCGCAGGCCGGACGACGTGGACCATCTCCGACAACCGCCTGACGAGGTCGGCGGAACGAAGGCATAGCGCAGGCGCGCTGCTGGATCAATGGCTGCAGCGGAAGGGAGAGGGGCCCCGCGGATTCTGCCCGGCCGTCCTGACCCGCGTCGGCTGACCTACCCCTGTGGGTGCCGAAATTCGTGTCCGGTGCCAGAAATGATGAAGGGGGTCCGATCTGGTCTTCTAGGCTCAGCTCTGGTGCTGTTTCGTCTTCCGTATCTGCTGGCGGTCAGGGTGTTCGGCTGGCTGGTGCTGTTCCCACGGGGAAGCGCTTCCAAAGAGGTGGAGATCTTGGTGTTGCGGCATGAGGTCGCGGTGCTGCGTCGTCAGGTCGCCCGGCCCAGCCCGGATTGGGCCGATCGGGTGATGCTGGCCGTCCTGCAACCGAACGAGCCCTGGCGAAGCTCTTCGACTCCTGAGTCGATCCCTGCATCCGCGTCAACATCACGCGCGAAGTCCTGGTGTGCGCGCTGATGGCGACAGGGGGACATGTGAACGATCACGCACCGGTCGTGGTTGAAGTGTTGATGCTGCTGGCCGATCACGAGGGTGCGTGGTCGTATCGGAGGGCAGCCGTGATGCCCTTGCCGGGGGAGTCTCCCGACGCGGCCGCTCGGCGCGTCAGCGGGATTCAGCCGGACGATTCCTGTCGAGTCGTGCACTCGACGAGTTGGCGCTACCGGCGGGAGCTGGATCAGGTCGTGCTCACCTACGCGATTTGCCCCGTGCCGGAGGCCACTCGGCTGTTGCTTGATGACGTAGTCATCGCGCGCGGCGCCGCCCCGGCGGCGCCGACCCGGCGGCGCCGACCCCGGACCGGATCGAGGAGGCCAACGTGGTGGCTCACGCCATCCAGCACCTGCCCCTCCTGCAGACCACGGACCCCGTGGTGGGACGCACGCTGGAACAATGGCCGACGCTCGCGATGGCCTTGGAAGCTCACTCGCCCTTTCCCGCCGGCGAGCTCAACGACGTACGGATGTAGTGCTGTTCTCCCTCAGCCAAGCGGGCCTGGATCCAAGGAACGCTCCGATCCAGTCGTGCTGCCAGCCGCCGCAGGCTCCAGCCTTCCGCTCGCCGCTCCCGCATCCACCGATACAGGTCCTGTCAACGACGGCCGAATTCTGCCCTGTAGGGCGTCAGAACTCGCGTGTATGGTTTGAGCTGGGGTTTTCCGGCCGGGCTATGCGGCTCGGCGGTATTCGTTGATCGCGCCTGCGAGAATCTTTTGGCATTCGATCCGGCCTGCCATTGGCACCACGACATGCTCATCGTGATCGGGTGGCCGCTGCCCACGAGCCTGATGCGGCCGATGGCCGTTGTAGTGATCGAGATACTCACTTAGGACCGAGCGCAGGTGACGTTCGCCGTAGATCAGCATACGGTCGGTGCACTCAGCGCGCACCGTCCGGATCCAGCGCTCGGCATAGCAGTTCGCCCTCGGCGTCCGCGGCGGCGTCTTCAGCACCGTGATCCCTGCGGCGGCGAACACCTCATCGAAGACGGCGGTGAACCTGGCGTCCCGATCACGGATGAGGAAGCGCAACGACACTGCTCGCTCGCCGAGGTCGATCAGGAGGTTGCGGGCCTGCTGAGCGGTCCACGCCCCGGTCGGGTGGCGCGTCACGCCCTGGACCTGCACGCGTCGTGTGCGGACCTCCATCACGAACAACACGTACAAGCGCTTCAGAAAGATCGTGTCAACATGGAAGAAGTCACAGGCCAGGAGTCCTTTGGCTTGTGACCGTAAGAAGGTCCGCCAGGAGGTGTCGAGATGCAGGGGCGCCGGTCCGAAGCGGCGCGAGCGCAGGATGCGCCGCACGGTCGCCTCGCTGACCTGGACGCCAAGCCGCACC
This sequence comes from Nonomuraea typhae, assembly GCF_009760925.1. Lineage (GTDB taxonomy): Bacteria > Actinomycetota > Actinomycetes > Streptosporangiales > Streptosporangiaceae > Nonomuraea > Nonomuraea typhae. The sequence goes on along the minus strand of NZ_VRLV01000028.1, from coordinate 24,203 downwards.
AACTCCCCGTGCACCCTTCGATGACCCCACGCCGGGTTCTCCCGCGCCAGACGAACGATCAGATCACGAATCTCCCGGCTCGTTCCTGGACGACCGGGCCTATGCGGGTAAATCCAGGCCCGACGCAGCAAACAGCGATGCCACGCCAGCAACGTCGCCCGAGTGACCAGCCGATGAGCGCGCAGCACCGCTGGCAACCACTGGGCCAGCGCCGCGAGAACGGCCCGATCAGCCCAGTCCGGCCGCGGGCGTCCAACTTGGCGCCGCAGCACCGCCACCTCGTGACGTAGCACCATGATTTCCGCGTCCTTCGACGCCTGGCTGCGGCCCAGCAACATCAGCCAGCTGAACACCCGGAGCATGATCAGATAGAGCAGGCGGACAGGCACAAGACGCGATCTTGCCTACGGGGACGGACCCCGTCAAACCACAGCTCAGAGATGTCGTGGCTGTATTTTGACGCGGTACAGGGTCACGCCGTTCGGCGTCAACCACTCCAGGGCGCTCGCATCACAGGCCGTGGTGATCACCGGGCAGGTGGCGTGGCGCAGAAGGCCAATTCTGTGTCACAACCCCCGAGCCGCCTCCAAGTTGGCCCGCACCGTCTTGGCCAGCGGATGCTCCACACTCAGCGCCAGCTCCACATTCCAGGTCTGCCATATCTCGACCGCGTCAACCACTCCCTGTTCAATCCCGCATCAACGAGGTGTTGATCTTCTACTCACCTGCCTCCTCCAGGCTGGGCGCGATCCCGATCAAGGAGAAAAGCAGTGAGAACGTTAACCGCCACGGTGATATCGGCCCTGATCGTCGGCTCCGGAGCTCTGACCACGCTCGCGCCGGCCCACGCCGCCGCGGTGAAGGACCCCGGGCAGGCGATCGTGGACTACTGGACCCCGGAGCGTCTCGCCGCGGTCAAGCCTCTGCAGGCGGCCAGCCTTGAGGGCGGTGTTTCGCCGCTTTCGCCCCCTACGCTGGGTGAGCCCCGGCAGATCGCCCCGGTCCCGCACCCCGGGGCCACAAGCAATGCCCAGCCGAGTGCCGCGGGCGTAACGCCCGCCAGCGGCGGATGGGAGGCCGACCCGCAACCGTGGACCGGCGGGGGCACGATCGCCGGCACGGTCGGACGACTGGTCGGCGTAGGCGAGGACGGCGCCGGATTCGTTGCCACCGCGAACGTCGTCGTGAGCGACAAGGGGAACGTGGTGGCCACCGCCGCGCACGCGCTGGTCACCCCGAAAGGCAACAAAACCACTCAGCTGATGTTCATGCCCGGCTGGAAGGAGGGCCAGCCCGAACCGCCGCCCTACGGCAAGTTCCCGGCCGTCGCCTCCTTCGTCCCCGCCCCGTACATCCTCAAGGACGGCAACGGCAAGCCCACCAGCGTAGACTACCACTACGACACCGGGTTCCTGATCGTCGCACCCGCACCGGACGGCAGGCAGGTCCAGCAGGTTGTGGGTGCCCAAGGGGTGAAGTTCAACGACGTCACCCGCTCCGACGAGCACACCTTCGGCTTCCCCAGCGAGGCGACCACCCCTGATCTGCAGCACTGCCATGGCCCCAACGCCGAAGACCGTGTCTGGTTCCTGGCGTTCGCGATGCGCTGCCCGGTCAACAGCGGCTCACCGTGGCTGCGCGACTTCGACCCGCACACCGGGGTGGGATACCAGATGACCGTGGCCGCGCTCGTGAACGCCAGCGACAAGATGATGCTCGGCGTGGCCTGGGGCAAGGACGTGGAGGACGCCTACAACACCGCGAACACCTACGCCCCTGAGTGGTCTGCCGGGAAGCAGTACGCGGCCGGCGACCTCGTCACCTACAGCGGGCGCACCTATCGCTGCCTGCAACCCCACATCTCCCAGCCCGGCTGGGAGCCCGCCAACACGCCCGCCCTGTGGCGGCGTACAGACCCGGGTATCGCCCTACCGTAGTCCTTTGGGTACGGCGCCCCTGTGCTCGTAGTCTGCGAGCGCGGGGGCGTCGGTTCAGTGGCGATGCACCCACCAGTAGAAGGCGGCACTGGTGGTCCAGTCTGTGTTGATCCGGAACCCGGTCGCGCTCGACCAGGTGCAATACCAGTCACCCGCTGGGTCGTGGCCCGGTGCGTCCGACTCGCTCACGCCGCGCCGAACGACCGCGACTGGCCCCATGTTGCCGAGCATCGATGCGCCATAGTTGATCCACGTGGTGCCCGGCGAGCCGCCCGGCGTCCATGTGGTGGACCCCGCAAGGATCCCCGCGGTGTTGCCTTGCATGGTGAAATCCCACCGTTTGCTGACATGTCGGGTGCGGAGTTGGGGCAACCTCGACGAGTACATCGCGGCGCTCATCGACGCCATGCAGGCCGGCGGAGCCGGCGAGGCCCTGCCCGACGACGGCCCCTGGTACCTGTATCGCGTGCAGGAGCCCGGCGCCGACTGACCCGGGGCACGGCTCACCGGTCGGGGGCTGTCGACCCCTACCCGCGCGATCTTGATAGTCGGACGACGGAAGGAACGGGATGGACACCGGGCCGACGCTGGCCATGATCGCGGCCTCCACCCGGGCCGCCTACGGGCCCGGCCGGCACCTGCGGGTGCGCTCCTCCGGCATCGTCCACGACGTCACGCTCACGAAGTGGCTGGCCCCGGTGAGCAGCTGCCCGGCCCGGCCTGCATGGTCGGCGTGGCCGGCTGGGATCCCAGCGCTGCGCACCCTGACTCCGGGCCGGTCACCTGCAAACGCTGCCTGCGATTGAGCGATGAGGTCCCGCCCGGCGTTCGGCAACTGGAGCTATTCGCCGTCGGGCCCATGCCCGCGTCCGCCGCCGTGGAGGACGACCCCACCGCCGCGTGAGGACGCCCGATCCCCCGCCGAACTGCCGATCACGGTGGTGGTTCGAGGGGTGCCTCGAAGGCGATCATGGTGGTGAGCGGGTCGAGGCCACCTCCGCCGTACTGTCTGGGGATGGGCCGGCCGAGCGCGCCGGACTCGGCGCAGACCCGCCGGCCCGCGATCGACGACCGTGCTCTGGTCGTGCTGCGCGGCCTGCGTCTCCAGGCCGCGGGCGAACCGCACGACCCGCTCGCGCAGGGCCACCTGGGCAGGGGTGGGTTCGACGTTCATCGGGCGTTGTCTCCGTCTCCCTTTTCAGCACCTGGGGCGGGGTCAGGTGCCGGGGTGCAGGGGTGCGCAGGAGGGTTCATCGGGCTGGGAAGGGACATTGACGGCGTCCCAGGCGGCTTGGACGGTGGCGCATTCGGGGCCGAGCGGGCCGTACAGCGCGATGGCCGCGGCCAGCGAGGCCGAGCGCGCGCCGGTGTAGCGCCAGGAGCGGGTTTTGTGGTTGAGCGCGCCCATGAAGATCTTGCCGGCCTTCTGGATGCCGATGCCGCTCACCGCGGCGGGGCCGCCGGCGCAGATCGGGCTGGCCGGATTGCCGCCGCCGGGGTGACTGCCTTCGGCCAGGAGGTAGAACCAGTGGCGCAGGGGGCCGGAGGCGGCGTGGGCCTCGGCGCCGGGGATCTGCGGGCCGTAGCAGCCAGGATGGCCTGTAGGGCGTCAGAACTCGCGCGTATGGTTTGAGCTGGGGTTTTCCGGCCGGGCTATGCGGCTCGGCGGTATTCGTTGATCGCTCCTCCGAGTATCCTTTGGCATTCGATCCGGCCTTCCATCGGCACCACGACATGCTCATCGTGATCGGGTGGCCGCTGCCCACGAGCCTGATGTGGCCGATGGCCGTTGTAGTGATCGAGATACTCGTTCAGTACCGAGCGCAGGTGACGTTCGCCGTAGATCAGCATGTGATCGGTGCACTCGGCGTGTACCGTCCGGATCCACCGCTCGGCATAGCAGTTCGCCCTCGGCGCTCGAGGAGCGGGAGCACGTGCTTGATCGCTCGGGCAGCGGTGATCCGGCTTACTCCCAAGAGCTGGCCGACCAGCGGTGAGAGCATGGAGAAGCGCAGATGCAGCAGGCCGGCGACAATGCGGTCGGTCAGCTCGAGTTTGGCCACGCCTCCGCCTCCTAGTGCGTGTCGCCGTTCACCTCCGCGCCGGTCATGCCGGCGGGCTTCGAGCTGCTGGTTCCAGGCGCTGGTCAGTTCGGGGGTCAGGCAGGTCAGGGCGTCGGGTGTCATCCCGATCAACGCAGGATGGTAGGCAGCGGCGCGATGGTCTTCGCCGACGTCGGCGATGTCGGGTGTATGCGGCGTGTCGAGCGGTGCGAGGGGGTGCAGGGTGTAGTTCCACTCCCCGTGGAAGTCGTGGCGGCTCATCAGCGGGGTCGTCAACGTTCGTCGCTGATCTGCGTGCCAGTCGGGTAACTGCCCGGGTCGAGCTCGGCATGAACGGTCAAGCCCGTCCGGGTGGTGGTCGCCGCGATGGTCTGCACCACTACTTCGTGGCTGGTCAACGGTCTGCCCCGCCAGTTCATCGTGATGTGACTGAACAGGCGGTGCTCGATCCGGTTCCACTTGGAGGTGCCGGGCGGCAGGTGGCAGACGGTGACGGCCAAGCCGGTCTCGGCGGCGAACGCGGCCAGTTCAGCCTTCCAGGTGCGCCGGCGGTGACCGTAGGAGCCACCGGCATCGGCGGTGATGAGCAGCCGCCGCGCTGTCGGATAGGCCACCCGTCCGGCCCCGTTCCACCAGCGGCGTATCGACTCCACGGCGAACACGGCGGTGTCGTGATCGACGCCGACATTGACCCAGCCGGTATTCGCGGCCACATCGTAGACCCCGTAAGGGATGACCTTCCCGAGGAGCTTGTCCGGGAAATCGTGCGTCCTGACCTGCTCCGGCGCTCCCTTCGGCCGCCATTCTCGCCCGGGACCGCGCAACGGGCCGACCAACTCCTTCTTCTTGGTGTCCACGCTGATCACCGGATCCCCGGCACGCAGGTAGGCCGTCGAGTGCCGGTTGATGTAAACAAACTGAGCGTCACGGTCAGGATGCTGACGGCCTTCCAGCGTCTTGGCGTTGGCCTGCAGGCTGAAGCCCTCCGCCCGCAGAATGCCGGCGACTGTGTCCGGACAGACCCGATGCCCCTGCCGGGTCAGCTCCTCCGCCAGCTTCCGCGTCGACTTGGTCATCCAGCGTAACGGCGACATCGGATCCCCGCGCTCGTCCGGCTCGACCAGGGCCAACAGTGCCGGCCGCAGGCCCTTATCGAGGTCGACCAGCCGCCTGCGGCCGCCACCATTACGGCGCGTTCGTCCCAGCGGGTCCTCACCCGCTTCCAACTCGGCACATCCTCGCGACACCGTTGCCTCGCCGACCCCGGCCGCCCGGGCCACCAGCCGGATCCCGCCGTGACCCAGCACCCTGGCCTCGGCACCCAGCAGCAACCGCCGCTGTCGCTCGTCCAGATGGGGCAGTATCACTGCGAACTTCGCGGCCAGCACTTCCTCGTGCCCTTCCATCACCCGCATACCAGATCAACGACCCCCGCCCTGGAAAGCTACGAGTTATTAATCTGCGGGCTCCAAGTTTCCCGTACTCATGGACGAGATCCTCGCCGAAGCCGGTACCCAGACCGTACTCACCGGCATCCGGATGCCGCGCATGAACTCCATCATGGAACGGTGGGTGCAGACCTGCCGCCGCGAACTCCTGGACCGCTGCCTGCTCTGGAACGAACGCCATCTACGCCACGCCCTGGGCGAGTACGAGAAGTTCTACAACGAGCATCGCGCTCATCAAGCCCCGGCCAGGCGGCTCCACTACGCGCCACCCCGGACCCGATCACCGCACCGGCGCGCATCATCGACCTGAACATCCGCCGACACGACCGGCTCGGAGGAATCCTCCACGAATACTCACATGCCGCTTGAACTGCACGGACGTAATTTTCGGCAAGCGCAATCACGGTTATGAGAACGCCTCCGCGGACGCCCCGGGCCAACTGCTATGCCGAACGCTGGATACGCACCGTCCGAGCCGAATGCACCGACCGCATGCTCATCTACAACGGACGTCATCTGCGATCAGTCCTGGAGGAGTACGCCGAGCACTACAACGAGCATCGACCGCACCAGTCCCGCCGGCAACGCCCACCCAATCAAGACAAGCACGTTGTGGCGCCGCTGGAAGGACGGATTCAGCGCCGAAAGGTGCTCAGCGGAGCGATCAACGAGTACCACCGAGCAGCCTAGCCGACCCGAAGAAACACCAGCTCAAACCACGCGTGCGAGTGGTGAAGCGGTACGTTGTGTCCCGAACGTGGAGGGGAGCTTGATGTAGGTAGAGCTTCTGGATGCGGTGCTGCGCGGAAGATGAAGGTTGGCCCTTCGGAGTCGCCTTGCGGCGGGAGGCTTCAAACCCCCCATGCTGCGTTGGTTGAAGACCGTCGTGGTGAGCGATGAGGGAAAAGGCGCTGTTGAAGGCGTCAGGTAGGGATCAGGAAGGCGAGCGCAAGCGAATCGTCGCTGAAGTGTCGTAACTAAATCAGATGACATCGAAACCGGGGCTTGTACCGTGTCCCGGGATGAGTCTGGCGGATGCCCGCTGACTGGCCAGACCGTGTCCGGCATATAGACGACGCGAGCCTGATCTGCTGCTTTCGCGTGGAGCGGGAGAAGGTGTGCCCCGACACCGTCGCCCGTGCGGGTGGCGAGAGGGAGTGTCGCAAGCGGAGGAAACCGTGAGGGATTGAGTACCGTCGCGGGGCGTGCTGGCGGACCGGTTCGTAGTAGCTGAGAAGCCCCTGTAATGGGGGCCGAGCCAAGGGGCCGGGTCATCTGTGGCTCGTGTTGTGAAGTCAACCGGACTCAGGTTCGGGAGGAGCTGCATGGACGAGGTGAAATCGCAGGGCAAGCCGTTCGCTATTTCGAAACAGGAGGTTTGGGAGGCATTTCAGGAGGTGCGGAAGAACAAGGGCGCGCCGGGAGTGGATGAGAAGTCCATCGCCGATTTCGAGGCCGATCTGAAGAACAACCTTTACAAGATCTGGAATCGGATGTCGTCGGGGGCCTACTTTCCGCCTGCGGTGCGGGCGGTGGAGATACCGAAGCAACACGGCGGCGGGGTGAGGATGCTCGGCATCCCCACCGTTGCCGACAGGGTGGCGCAGACCGTGGTCGCCCGGCACCTGATGAAGCGCGTGGAGCCGGTATTCCACGATGACTCATGGGGATATCGGCCGAACCGGTCAGCGGTGCAGGCGGTGGAACGCTGTTGGAGACGTGAGTGGGTGATCGATCTCGATATCCAGAAGTTCTTCGACAGTGTCCGGTGGGATCTCATCGTCAAGGCTGTGGAGGTTCACACCGACGCGGCGTGGGTGCTGCTGTATGTGAAGCGGTGGCTACAGGCCCCACTGCAGTTGCCCGACGGGACCGTGCAACAGCGAGACCGGGGGACCCCGCAGGGATCTTCGGTGTCGCCTGTGCTGGCGAACCTGTTCATGCATTACGCGTTCGACGTGTGGCTGGCCCGCGAGTTCCCGACGGTAGAGTCCGAGCGCTATGCCGACGACGCGGTCGTGTACTGCGCGACCGAACGTCAGGCCCGCCAGGTCCTGGCGGCGCTGCAAGACAGGATGGAACAGGTCGGGCTGCGGTTGCACCCCGACAAAACCAAGATCGTGTACTGCAAGGACGGCCGGCGGCGCGGAACGTTCGCGCACACGTCGTTTACCTTCTTGGGGTTCACCTTCCGCCCGCGCGGGGCTCGCAACGGCGCGACCGGCAAGATGTTCTTGTCGTTCTCGCCTGCGATCAGCAAGGACGCCCTGAACAAGATCAGCGAGGAGGTCCGCCGCTGGCGGCTTCATCGCCGGACTGGATCCGCCTTCACCGAACTCGCCAAGGTGATCAACCCGATCATGGCGGGCTGGATGCAGTACTACGGCCGGTTCTAGCGATCGGCGCTGTATCCCCTCCTGATGCGTGTCAACGCCTACCTGGTGCGCTGGATCCGCGAGAAATACAGACGGCTGAGCAGGAGACGGAAAGCCGCCGCGTGCATGCAGGGGATCGCCATGCGCTATCCCCGGATGTTTGCGCACTGGAAGTGGGTGACCGCAGCCTCTCCGCTCTGATGATCAAGATGACAAGAGCCGTATGAACTGAGAGGTTCACGTACGGATCTGTGGGAGCCGGGAGGTGAGATTCCTCCCGGCCACCCGACAGGATGTAATTATCGGCAGGCGCAGTGTTCCGCACCGGCCGCACCTGGCGGGTCACCACCCCGGACGGCCGCCGGGTCTTGATCCACCGCGCCGCCACCCGGACCGCCGCCATCGACCAGCTCCTGGCCACCCCAGGACCGCTGTTCGGCGACCCCGCCGAGGCCCTCCTGCACCACCTGGAGCCCAGGCCGGTGGCGCTACGTCCAGGCGGCCGACTGCTGGAACACAGGCTCAGGAGCCGGTCTGTGAGGGGTGATCAGCCTCCGGCTGAGCGGTCATGAGAGCTGGCCGCAGGTGGTGCGGTAGGGGATGTCGGGCAGAAACTGGTTCCATTCCTGCTGGGTGAGGTTGCGGTTGAGGGTGGTGCAGGTGGTGGTGGTGGCTTGCTGGGGGTGGAGGGTCCACAGGATCACGGTGTTGTCGTCGCTGCCGGAGGCCAAGGTACGGCCCTCGGGGCTGTAGGCGATGGTGTTGACGGGGGCGGTGTGTCCGGACAAGACGGTCAGGCGGCGGCCTGTGGCGGGGTCTCGCAGAGTGATGGTGAGGCCGTTGGCGGTGGCCAGGGTGCGGCCGTCGGGGCTGTAGGCGATGGCGGTGGTGCGGCCGTCGCTGGGGATGGAGCGTTGCAGGGTTCTGCTGGCCACCTGCCACAGGGTGATGGTCTGGTTGTGGCTGGCGACGGCGAGGGTGCGGCTGTCGGGGCTGAAGGCGATATCTCCGATCTCCGCCTCGGTGACGATGGTGCCTGTGGGGGCGGATTTGGTCATGTCCCACAGGGTGATGGTGGAGGGGCGGGTGACGGTGGCCAGGAGGCGGCCGTCCGGGCTGTAGGCGAGGTTGGTGGGTTCGCCGTTGAGGGTGAGGGCGGGGGTTGTCTGTCCGGGTTTGGTGGCCCATAGGAAGGGTTGGCTGCCTTCGGCGTCGGCGAGCGTGTGGCTGCCGCCGGCGGCAGCGAGCGTGTGGCCGTCGGGGCTGAAGGTCACTTTGTGCACGTAGTCGCGAGGTCCGGCAGGCAGGGGCAGCGGGGTGCGGGTGGCGGCTTCGTGCAGTTGGAGGCTGGGGGTGGAGGCGTCACGTTGCCGTGGGGGGATGGTGGTGCCGGTGGCCAGGGTGCGGCCGTCGGGGCTGTAGACGACGGTGTTGACCGGTCCGGGCAGATTGGTGATGGCTGCCAGGCGGCTGCGCCGTACCGGATCCCAGAGGGTGACGGTGGCGTCGGCGCTGGCGGCGGCGAGGGTTTGGCCGTCGGGGGCGTAGGCGAGGTCGTTGATCGGGGCTTGGTGGCCGTTGAGGGGTAGTCCGTCGGGGTTCCAGAAGATCACTCTGCCGTCTTCTCCGGCGGAGGCGAGGATCGGCTGGGTGGGGTGGAAGGCCAGGGAGGAGACAGGGCCGGTGTGCGCGGCAAGGGTGGCGAGCCGGACTCGGGTGGTCGCGTCCCACACGATGATCGTCTGGTCGTCGACGGCGGCTGCGAGCAGACGGTGGTCGGGGCTGAAGGCGACCGCTCTGGCTGGGGCGGTGTGTCCTGTGAGGGTGGCGGTTCGGGTGCGGCGCTGCACGTTCCACACCATCACCTGCTGGTCGGAGCTGGCGGAGGCGAGTGTCTTTGCGTCCGGGGCGAAGGAGACGTCCTGGACGGATTGGGTGTGGCCTTTCAGGATGGCCAGCGGGGTGTGGCGGCGGGCGTCCCACAGCCGGATGGTGCCGTCGGTGCTGCCGGAGGCCAGGGTTGTTCCGTCCGGGCTGAAGGCGAGGCTTTGAACCAGGCCGGTGTGTCCGGCGAGGCTTTGCACGGGGATCAGATCCGGGGGACGGTTGCCGAGCAGGATCTGCTCGGCGCGAGTGGTGTCCCACAGCTTGACTTTGCTGTCGATTCCGGCTGTGGCGATCATGCGCCCGTCGGGGCTGAAAGCGATGTCCTTGATGGCCAGGGGCCGGTCGGCGGTCAGGAGTCTGGCCGCTGAGACGTGCTGGGCGACCTTGACGGCTGCAGCGGGGCGGGAAGGCGGCGTGGATTTCAGCCCGTTCTCGACATCCCACAGCAGCAGGTTGCTGTCGTCGCCGCCGATGGCCAGCCAGCGCCCGTCGGGGCTGAACGTCAGGGCCTTCACCCAGGTCGACTGGCTGGTGAGGGTGGCCAATAGTGCGCCGCGGGCGGTGTCCCACAATCGCACCTTCTGGTCTTTGCCCGCGGTGGCCACCATGGTGCCGTCCGGGCTGAAGGTGACTTGAGAGACGGCGTCGCCGTGGGCGAGCTCGGAGCGGTATTCCTGGCGGGCGGCCAGGCTCAGCAGGGCGCTGCGGGCCTCCAGCGTGGGCGTGGTGCGGTAGGCCTGCACGCTGAGCAGCTTGGCGGTGGCGGGCTGGGAGGCGTACAGCTCCATCGCCTGGGCGGCGAGCTGGCGCGACAAGGCGAGCTCGCTGGCGCGTACGGCTTCGCTCCGATTCCGTACCGCCTCCACGCCTATCGCGACGGCGGCCAGCAGGAGAAGGGCCAGGGCGGCGCTCAGGGAGCGTAGTCGCCGGTTGCGCCGCACGGTGGCCTGCTGGTCGGCGGCTGCGGCGGCCACGCTGGCCTGGAGGAATGCCTGTTCGGCGGCGTTCAGAGTGTCGCTGTTGTGCTCGCGGGCCGCCCATTCGCGGATCGACTCCAAACGCGCGCCCCGATACAGCGATCCGGGATCGCGCGCCATGGCCGTCCACGCGTGCGCCGCTTCGGTGAGGTGGCGATGCGTGTGCAGGTCGGCCCGGTTGTCGGTGAGCCAGCCGCGTAACCGTGGCCAAGCGCCGATCAGCGCCTCGTGCGCGATCGCCACGGTGTCCTCTTCCAGAGTGACGAGCCGGGCGTCGGCCAGCCGGTTCAGCACGATGGTGAGGTCGTCGTGGCCGTCCAGCTCGGTCCGGGAGATGCGGCGGCTGGTGTCCTCGGTTCCTTCGCCCAGCGCGGTCATCCTGACAAAGAGCTGACGGGCATGCTGCTGCTGCGAGGGTGTCAGGCTTTCGTAGAGGTGTTCGGCGCTGTTGGCGAGCGCGCCGGTGACTCCGCCTGCTGCCTGGTATCCGGCCAGGGTTAGCGTGTTGCCGCGGCGGCGGCGCCAGGTTTCCTGCAAGGCATGGGAGACCAGCGGCAGCGCTCCGGCCTGCCCTGCTGCCTGGGTCATGATCTCCGCCAGCAGCGCGGCTTCCACGGAGCACTTGGCGTTGATCGCGGGCTGGGTGACGGCCCTGCGCAACTCGTCGGCGTTCATCGGGCCGATCAGCATCTGATGGTCGTTCAGCGCCCCGGCCAGAGCGGGATAGTTCGAACAGTGGCTGTAGAAGTCGGCGCGTACCCCGATGACCACCCGGACCCGCCCGTCGGCGGCTTGTGCCGGCTCCAGCAAGGCCCCGATGAACGCGGCCCGCTCCCGCTCATCAGAGCAAAGGGTAAAGACCTCTTCGAATTGGTCGATCACCAGCACCAGTTCAGAGCGCGGCGCCCGATCGGCCAGAGCCTCTAGCAGAGTCACAGTCAGGTTGCGCGGGTCGGCGAGCAGATCGGCGAGCACCTGTGCCGCTGTGCGCCCGGTATGCGCGGCCAAGCCAATCGCGCACTCCCGTAAGGGATACACGCCGGGCACGACAAGGATCACCAGGCTCTTCGCCGCCGCTTCCAGGCGCGCGATCAACCCCGCCCGCAGGAGCGACGACTTGCCTGCTCCCGACGCGCCGAACACCGCCAGAAAGCGGCGTCGCGACAGCCTGGTCACAAGCTCGTCCACCAGCGCCTCGCGGCCGAAGAACCGCTCGGCGTCGGCCGGTTGAAACGCGGCCAGCCCGACATAGGGCGACGAGAGCGCTTCGGGTTCGTGTTCCTGAGAGGGTGCCCGCCTCTGTGTCAGATGCTCGGCGACCTCACGCCAGCGCGGCTCCCACTCCGCCTCGTCGCCGTCACATGCCCGCACATAGGCCAGGGTTACCGCGAGGCTGGGCAGCACACGCCCACCGGCCGCCTCCGACAATCTGCCCGCTGAAAAGTGCGCCCGCTGACCAAGGACCCGATACGCGGGCGAGCCCGCCTTCTCCCTCAGCCCGCGTAACCCCGCTGCGAAGCTCATCAGGACTGGATCACCTGGGCCCAGCGGCCCTTCCGGTCGAGGCACGAACACCACCCGATTTCTCAGCGGGGAGCGTCGGCCAACGACCCCCACGGGTGGTTCAGGACGCGCTCCCGACCTTGCTTTAGCCGCGAGATTCGACAGCTCATGACTACCAGAGTTGTTTCGCCATTGTTGTTTCGGATCCAGGTCATCGACCCGAAACAATCCGCCACCGCTATACCGGCTGTGTGTCTCCGAGGGCGCCCCTTGGCATCACTCGCCACCTCTACTTGCTCTCCTACCGGCCGGAGTGTGATTGAACGTGTCACGTCTCTTATCCAGGATGTACCGGCGTGCTAGCACCGTGGTTCTGCTCTTATGCATGCTCCCCGGACTGGCAGTCGTCTCCGCGATGCCCGCTACGGCAACGGTCGCGAAGGAGACCTCCTTTGCCAGCGCCGAGCCGGCAGACCCACCGCGGACGCCGAAACAACACACGGGAACGGCCGCCGGGCTGCCGCCCTTGATGTCAACGTCGGCGACCCAGTCCGACGCGGGCAAGCGCACGGCCAAAACCGGTGGCGGCTTGGTGCCGAAGGGCGCGGTGCCGGTGGAGAGCCGTGAGGGTCTGGAGCGGTTGGCGGGCGATGTCGGGTACTGCTCGTCGTGGTCGCAGTACAGCGGTGGCAGCAGCTATTCGGCCGGTTCAGAAGCGTGGTTCGCCAATTGGCAAGGGATCAAGCACATCTACCGGGCGCTGGTGTATGTGCCCAGGAATCAGAACTCGCTGACGACCTATTACGAGGGGGGTGTGGAGAAGCCGTATTGGACCCAGGTGGGCAGTTGTAAGGATGCGCCCCCTGACCCGGACTATCCACCGAGTCTGACAGCCGCATTTCCGCTGGTGGGAATGCTGGTGGGGACTCGGACGCCGCTGCTGGGCGTGCAGGCCTCCAGCGCCAAGGGAGCGGCGTTGAGCTATGCCTTCACCGCCTGCACGGATCAGGGCCTGAAGACAGGGTGTGTGTCGTCAGGAACCCAGGACGGCAACACCTGGCGGGTGCCCGCTGGTGGCAAGCTGGCGTGGAGCACGCAGTACTGGTGGCGGGTGACGGTCACCGATCAAGGCAATGGCCTGTCGTCGACGTGGAGCGAGGGCACCTTCACCACCGGGGTGCGGCAGCCGGCGACCGGGTCGCTGTTCTCCACGCAATCGCCGGACGGGCAGGACTTCCAGCCGGCGACCGGCAACTACACCACCTCGGCCACCGACGCCGTCGTCGCTTCGGCGGGGCCGCCGCTGTTGGTGACGCGTACCTACAACAGCCTGGACCCGCGCCGGGACGGCATGTTCGGCGCCGGCTGGTCGACGCGTTGGGATGCCAAGCTCACGGTCGAGCACGCCGGGGCGGCGCAGATCACCTTCCCTGACGGACGGCAGGTGCGATTCGCGCCCGACGGCGGCACAGCGGCCACCTACCAGCCGCCGCCCGGCATGTACGCGACGTTGAAGAGACTGGATGTGCCGTCCTGCATTCCCGAGGACCCCGACTGCGACACCTCGCGGACTCCCGCCTGGCAGCTCATGGACAAGGCATCCACCTCCTACTACTTCAATGAAGCTGGGCAATTGATCAAGATTGCCGATCTGCGTGGCCGTACCCAGGAGATGGAACACGGCGCCGACGGGAAGCTGGCCAAGGTCACCGCAGCGGGTGGCCGCCACCTGGCCTTCACCTGGACCGGCGACCACGTCACCCAGGTCGCCACCAACCCGGTCAACGGCACACCCCTGAAGTGGAGCTATACCTACAGCGGCGACACCCTCACCTCCGCCTGCGCACCCGGCCAGCCAGCCGCCTGCACCACCTACACCCCCACCCCCGGATCGCAGTACTACAGCGCCGTCCGCAACAGCGACCCGCTCGGCTACTGGCGACTCGGCGAGAGCGCCGGCACCGAGGCGGCCGACTCAGGAGCCGGAGCCGGCGAGGCCACCTACGAGAGCGTGACGCTCGGCCAGAGCGGCGCGGTGGAGGCCAGCACGGACAAATCCGCTCAGTTCACCGGCACCAGCTCACTCAAGCTGCAGGACTACGCCGTCAGCCAGCTCCAGGACGCGGCTTCGGTCGAGGCGTGGTTCAAGACCACCCAAACCGGTGTGATCATGGCCGTCGACACCGGCGGCGGAACCCGCGGCACTGCGGCCCGCTCTGCGATCTATGTCGGCTCCGACGGCAAGCTGCGCGGCCAGTTCAGGCCCACCACCGGGACCGCCGCCATCGCCCCGATCACCTCCACAGGGGTGGTCAACGACGGCCAATGGCACCACGTCGTTCTCACCCTGGCCGGTACCCGGCAGGAGATGTTCCTGGACGGCCAGAGCGTAGGCACCGCCACCGGTAGCGGACTGGGCGGCTGGCCGATCGCCGTCCGCTTCGGCAAGGGCACCCTCGAGGGCGGCGCCTGGCCTGGCGGCCCAGCCGCCACCCAACCTCTCGGCCTGGTCGGTCTGCTGGACGAGGTAGCCCTGTATGACAAGCCGCTGACGGCCCAGGACGTCGCCCTGCATTACGTCGCGCGAGCAGCGGCCCCGCACCTGATGGCCAAGATCACCCTGCCTTCCGGTCGCGTCAAGATGCAGGCCGACTACGACAGCGCCAACGATCGGATCAAGACCTACACCGACGGTAACGGCGGTGCCTGGCAGCTCAGTGCCCCCGTCGACGACAGGAGGAAGGGCGCCTCGATTGTCACGGTCACCGACCCGGCGGCCGGCACCGTCGTTTACGGCTACGACGGCTGGCGCGGCCTGCGCCTGACGGCCCGCGCCGACCAGCTCGGCAAGAAGACCACCTATACCTACGACACCGCCGGATATCCAACCAAGATCACCGACCCCAACGACAACACCGTCGAGCGCGCCTTCGACAAGCGCGGCAACGTGCTGGCCACCACAACCTGCCGTGCCGCAGGCGACTGCCAAACCAGCCGGCTGGAGTACTTCATCAACACCGGCAACGTCGTCGACCCGCGTAACGACCGTGTCACAAAGATCCACGACGCTCGCTCGGCGGGCACACGCGATGACACCTACGCCACCACGCTCGACTACAACGAATTCGGCGAGCAGACCAAGCAAACCACCCCGGCCACCAGCGACTTCCCCAACGGCCGCGCGGAAGTCATCGCCTACACCGACGGCAGCGAACCGGCCGTAGGCGGAGGCGCCACCCCAGCAGGCCTACCTGAGACCAGGACCGATCCGCGCGGCAACAGCTGGCATTACGCTTACGTCGCCGCTGGTGACCTTGCCGAGCAGACCAGCCCTACTGGTCTGGTCACCAAGCTCGCCTACGACACGCTGGGCCGGTTGACCCGTAAGAAGGAAGTCTCCGCTGCCCACCCGAACGGGGTCGAGACCACCTTCGTCTACGACCCGGCCGGCCGCCTGGTCACCCAGACTGACCTCGCGGTCAAGAACGAGATCTCCGGCGTCATCCATACCCGGCAGGCTGCCTTCACCTACGACGCCGATGGCAATCAGCTCACTCAGAGCACGGCCGACCTCACCGGTGGTGATCCCACGCGCGTCACCACTCAGACATACGACAGCCGAGGTCGCCTCGAATCGGTTACCGGGCCCGAAGGCGGTGTCGTCCGGCAAACCTGGAACACCCTGGGACAGCTCCTCACGTTGACGGACGCACGCGGCACCGTAGTGGAGTACGCCTACAGCAAGCGCGGCGAGCAGATCACCAAGACGCTCAAGGGATGGACAGGCAGTCCGGTAAACCCGCAGCCCGCCACGGACGTGGTCGTGGAGTCGTACGCCTATGATCCGGCCGGCCGTCTGGCCGCTCAGGCGAACGCGATGGGCCGCAAGACCTCTTTCACCTACTTCGGGGACAACCTGCTCAAGCAGAAGATCGCCGATGACGTCAAGCTGAACGGCTCCACCACGGCCAAGGACGTCGTGTTGGAAGCGCACACCTACGACCTGGCGGGCAACCGGACCAGGCTGGTCACCGGGGGCGGCGTCACCAGCACCGACTACGCCTACGACGCCGCCGGCCGACTGACTTCGCAGACGCTTGATCCGGCGGGGCTCAAGCGCAAGACCGCATTCGTCTACGACGCCAGCGGCAACGTCATCAAGACCACGCTGACCGGCACCGGCACCACTCGGACGGAATCCAAAGAGTACGGCTACACCCCGGGCAACCAGATCAGCCGGGAAGTAGTCGACAACGGTGAGAGCGATCTGGTCTCCACCCTGACCTATGACGAGCGAGGCCTGGTCACTGCGGTAACGGATCCCCGCGGGAACATCCCTGGCGCCGACGCGGCGGCCTTCACCACGACCATGCGCTACGACATGGTCGGCCGGCTGGTCGAAACGATCGCACCGCCTGTCGCCGTGGAGAAGGCAGGCTCGGCCACCACCGCCCGGCCGTCCATGCTTGTCGGCTACAACACTGCCGGGGAGCGGACACATCAGCGCAATGCCGAAGGCCGCATTACGACCAGCGTCTTCGATCGAGCCGGCAAGGTTACGAGCATGATCGCTCCCGCCTACACCCCACCTGGAGGACAAGCGCTCATTCCCAAGACCACCAAGGTCTATGACATGGCAGGCCAGTTGGTGCAAAGCATCGACCCCAGCGGTGCGGCAACCACCTTCACCTACGACCAGTTAGGCCGCCAGGTCCGCAAGACCGATCCCGCTACCGTAGCGTCGGGGCCGCAGCCGGTCGCCGCCTATGGCATGAACGAAGCCGATGGGCCCGCCGTGTCCGACGTCTCCGGACGTAACCGTCACGGTGAGGGCCGCGACATCGGCCGCGCCGATGGCAAGTACGGCAAAGCCGTCTCCTTCAACGGGACCTCCTCGTGGATCACTGTGCCGGACTCGGCGTCCCTGCGGTTGAGCGGGGCGATGACCATCGAAGCGTGGGTCAATCCCGCCACCTCCGAAGGCAACTGGCGCACCGTATTGATGAAAGAGCACGCTAGCGGTCTGGCCGACGGCCTGTACGCATCCACCGGCACCAACACTGGCCCCCGCGCCGAAGCAGTGACCGTCACCGGTAGCAACGCCGCGGCAACAGCGGATTCCGCCCTACCCCAAGGGAGCTGGTCGCACCTGGCGATCAGCTACGACGGCTCTTCCCAGCGTCTGTATATCAACGGCGAACTGGTCAGCCAAACCCCTGTCGAAGGCGACCTGCGTGCCGACGACGGCGCGGTGCGCATCGGGGGCAACAGTCCCTGGGGTGAGTCCTTCCAAGGGCTTATCGACGAAGTCCGGATCTACGACCAGGCGCTCACTCGCGAGCAGATCAAGACCGACATGACCACGCCGATCACCACTCGGGCCACCGCCCAGACCGGCAGTTGGGTGACCGAATACGATCTGGTCGGCGAGCCCCTGGCCAGCATCGACCCGCTTGGCGCTCGCACCGAGGCCACCTACGACGACCTCGGCCGCCGCGTCACCGCCACCCAGGTAGAGCGCTCCCCCCAGGCCGGAGCCTTCACCACCAGGCTGGAATACAACGATGCCGGACAGCTGACCAAACTCACCGACCCAAAGAACAAGGCCACCACCTACACGCTCAACCCAGCCGGCCAGGTCACCAGCGTGACCAGCCCCCTGGCGAGCAAGACCACCACCGCCTATGACATAGCAGGACGGATCACGAAGATCGTTGATCCGCTGGGAAATGCGACCACCGCCGAATACGACTTGGCGGGACGAAAGATCGCGACAAAGGACCTGGACGCTACCGCTGCCGTGGTGCGCACCTTCGGCTCCGGTTACGACCCTGCCGGGAACAACACCAGCATCGTCTCACCGGAAGGCCACGCCACCCGGCAGGCCTACGATGCGCTCAACCGTCTTACCACGCTGAGCGAACAAACCTCGGCGACCGAAGAGATCACCACCCGCTTCGGCTACGACGCAACCGGCGCGCGCACCCGACTGACCGACGGCCGCGGCAACTCTACCTGGACCGCCTACAACTCGCTCGGGCTGACCGAGACCATCACCGAACCAGCCACCGACGCCCACCCCAGCGCCGCTGACCGCACCTGGACCACGATCTACGACGCCAGCGGCAACCCGGTGACCACGTTGCAGCCGGGTGGCGTGCGCATCGACCGCACATTCAACGCCCTTGGCCGCCTCACCAAGGAGAGCGGAGGTGGAGGAGGCGCTGCGAGTGCCGAACGCACCCGCGCCTACGACCTCGCCGGGCGGCCGACCCTGCTCAACGACCTCCAGGTCACCTACAACGACCGCGGACATCCCCTCGCCGTCGGCAAAAAGCCCCATCTCCCCGAGGGCAGCGAGGGCACGCCAGCCGACGATCCGCTTTCCACCACCTTCGCCTACGACGAAGCCGGCAAAGTGATCAAGCGTACCGATCCGGCCGGATCCGCCGCCTTCACCTGGGACGCTGCCGGGCGTCTGAGCACCACCACCGACCCAGTCACCGGCCGCGCTCTTACCTACGAATACGACGCCGCCGACCGCCTCACGAGCATCCTCGGCAGGTCCGGCAGCAGCTCCAGCGATTCCCAGACCTTCACCTACGACAGCCTCGACCGCCTCACTAGCCACACTCTCAAATCCAAGTCCGACACCCAGCTCGCGAAGATCACCTACGGCTGGGACAAGGATGACAACCTCACCAGCAAGGCCCTCGACGGCCTGGCTGGCAGCGGCACCCACACTTACGGATACGACTACGCCCAACGGCTGACCTCCTGGAAGGCCGCGGACGGCACCACCACCAACTACCAGTGGGACGCAGCTGGCAACCGCGTCCGGGCCGGCAGCAAGATCTTCACCTACGACGAACGCAACCGCCTGACCTCAGGAGACGGCACCACCTACACCTACACACCTCGTGGAACCCTCGCCTCAAGCGTCAAAGCAGGGGCAACGGCCAACCTGACTTTCGACGCCTTCGACCGACTTATCGCCGACGGAGAGAGCCTCTACAGCTACGATGCCCTCAACCGCCTCGCCCAGCGCACGCGCGGCACTACCATCCAGCAGTTCGCGTACGCAGGACTAAGCAACGACATCGCCGCGGTCCACCAAGCAGGCGGCACAGTGGCCAAGTACGGCCGTGGGGTAGCCGGTGAACTCCTCGGAATCCAGGAAGGTTCCGCCTCTCCCTCCGGTGCGATGACTGACCTGCACAACGACCTGGTAGCAACCTTCTCCATGACCGCCGTCACCGGTTCAACGGCCTACAGCCCGTTCGGCGAGCCCCTTGCTCGCACCGGTACTCAGGCAAGTGTCGGCTACCAAAGCGAGTACACCGATCCCGACACCGGCACCGTCAACATGCACGCCCGCTGGTACCAGCCCGAGACCGGGACCTTCCGCAGCCGCGACACCGCCACCGTCCCACCGGTCCCATCCGTCCAAGCCAACCGCTACACCTACGGTAACGCTAGCCCGCTCAACGGCATCGACCCCACCGGCCACATGACCTTGTACATGCCCGGACCAAACGGACAATACGTACCCACCAGCAACCCTTGCTGGGTCTCCCAAACCGGCAACTCCTACACAGAAGTCTGCCCACCCTCCATCCAGGACTCCGATCCCGCCTGGTTTGAGAAGTACGTCATCAAACCAAGCCTCCCAACGTTCTCCGAGGAAGAAGCCAAGCGTGTCGGAGTTCTCTCCGAAGGCTACGGCGCCGGACGAAACGCACCGAAGCATTTCTGGAAGGAAGAAAAGGCCGCGCGAGATTTATACATGGCCGCATACAGGCCAGGAATGTCGGATGCGGACCTGAATAGGCTATGGAAGGAAATCAAGGCCTTCCATCAGGCCAAAGGTGCAGGCGCATCAAAATCCCGATCAGGTCAACCGGGAACCCCGCCGGGGACACGCCCTAACGACGTGTGCGGAGGCCGTCACTGCACCCCCGCCGAAGCTGTGGCCGCCTGCCAAAAAATGGGCTATTCGCAAGAGCAGTGCGCCGAGAAGAACTGGAAGCAAGGCAAGTGGGAGAACTACCTCACCTATCGTGGCGTCAAGGCAGTAATCAATAAGAAGGATGCACCACCTCTATTCCTCGACGACGCCATGACCTTGATTTACGATTTCATTACGAAGAGCCTTATCCCGGAATATAAATGGTTCCTCGAAGTATCCTCACAGAGCGAGCTGCGCATTTGGAGAAAGGTAGACTTGCTTTGCCTTAATCCAACCTGTAGCGGACCCAATGGATATCTCTATCGCACCCAATGGCGGTGGGTACTCCACACCGACTATCAAGCCAAGATAGAAGTCTGGGGC
Source organism: Nonomuraea typhae (assembly GCF_009760925.1). GTDB lineage: Bacteria > Actinomycetota > Actinomycetes > Streptosporangiales > Streptosporangiaceae > Nonomuraea > Nonomuraea typhae. The sequence continues at coordinate 3,681 of NZ_VRLV01000028.1, read as the reverse complement.
AGGTTGAGGTTTACGCAAAAATGGGGCCTTCTAGACATCTGGTATTATCCGGATGACAAACCGTATAGAGTGACCGAGAGTCATGAAGGCACTCCACCACAAGAATACCTAGACCTCTGCAAAAACCCGAATAACGTCTTCCCGTACGGACAGATATGCGATCACGCCGGCACGTGAGGGCTGCTGTCCAGCGTGGGTGAGCTCAGCATCGGATCTGATCCCGTGGAGACGGGGTCAGATCCCCGACATTCATGCTGAGGTGCTCCCATCCGTTCCGGATAGTCCAGCACATAACTGCACGGGCGCCCGGAGATCGGTAGAGTTGCCGACAACCGGTCACTGCTGACTTGGGTGCGAGGATTCGGGCCGGTCGGACAGGCCGGGGTTGAGTGCACCGGCTCCTATGGGGCCGCGCTGACCTGCCACCTGCGTCAGGCGGGCATCCAGGTGGTGGAGGTGAACCAGCCAGACAAAGCGACCAGGCGTCGGCGGGGCAAGACCGACGCGGTCGACGCCGAGGCCGCGGCCAGGGCGGTGCTCTCTGAACGAGCCACCGCGGTCCCCAAGTCCGGTGATGGGCACGTCGCCCTAAGCGGTACCTGGGGCCAACATTGTGGGTGCCGAAAATCCATCCACCTACTCTGACCTGGGAGTGCTCAAGCGATGATCATCCTCGTCTGAGCACTCGCTCAACCAGGTTTGAGCGAGTGCTCAGCGTCTACTTGCTAGACATCGCATTGTTGCAGCTCATGTGCCGTTAGCGCCTTTTGGCGCGGTACAGGTGTCCCTGGTGACCTTGTGCGGTGCCAAAACGGTGAATGCTGTTGCTGAGCTGGGCGTTCGCAGGGCGGTTAGGCAGCTCTGCGGTACTCGCTGATCAGCCCGGTGACAGTGCTTCGACGGTGGATCCGGGCGGTCATGTCGATCACCTCGTTGGGATCGTGCAACGGCGGGCGGAGCGAACGGCCCTGATGCGGTCGATGATCGTTGAAATGGCGTTCATACTCGACCAGGACCGTGCGCAGGTGCCGTTCACCGTAGATCAGCAGGTGAACGAGGCACTCTCGGCGTAGCGTTCCGACAAATCGCTCCGCGAACGCGTTCACCCGCGGTGACCGGGCAGGTGTCTTGATGATCCGCACACCACTGGCAGCGAACACCTCATCGAACGATCGAGAGAACTTGCCGTCACGGTCCCGTATGAGAAACCTGCAGCTGCCGGCACGTTCGCCCAGGTCCATCAACAAGTTCCGGGCCTGCTGGGTGGTCCATGCACCGGTGGGGGTGGAGGTGACGCCCAAATGTGCACGCGGCGCGTCTGGATCTCCATGACGAACAAGACGTACAGGCGCTTGAGGAAGACAGTGTCGACGTGCAAGAAGTCGCAGGCCAAGATTCCGGAGGCTTGGGAGGTCAGGAACCGCCGCCAGGTCGGTGACGCCCGCCGTGGCGCTGGGCCCAGTCCGGCCACGGCAAGGATCCGGCGGATGGTGCCTTCCCCGACCCGATGGCCGAGGCCGAGCAGTTCACCCCGGATCCGCCGGTGCCCCCATCGCGGATTCTCCCGGGCCAACCGGGCCACCAGATCCCGCAGTTCGTCCGGGACCGGCGGACGCCCGACCGTGTTCGGGTAAGTCCAGCGCTTGATGACCAGCCGGCGATGCCAGGTCAACAAGGTGCCTGGTGTCACGATTCGGTGGAGCCGAAGCCGCTTGGGCAGCAACCGTGCCAGCGCGGCCAGCAGCGCCCGGTCGGCCCAGTCCGGTCTCGGCCGGGCGACCTGACGGCGCAGCACGGCGACCTCGTGTCGCAGCACCAGGATCTCCAGCTCCTTGGATGCGTCGCTCCGCGTGAGGAGCGTCAGTCAGCCGAACAACCGGACCATCAGCAGATACAGGAGGCGTAGGAACACGAGCGCTGAGCATAGAAGGCCAGGTCAGATGCCATAGACGAGTTATGGCACCGCACACGCCGACGTGCAGATGTCGGCTCGCAAGGGCCGCCTACGCCTGTACGGCAAAGGCGGGAAGTTCCGAGAGGTCGACATCCACCCCAAGCTCCGCACCGAGCTGCAGCTCTGGCTGGATGAGCGCCCCAACTGGCCTAAGGCGGGCGACAGTCCGGCCCTGTTCCTCAACGCCAAGGGCGGACGGCTGAGCGCCCGGGCCGCCGGCGGCATCATCGCCGACATCGCCCAGACAGCTGGGCTGGACGATCCCACCACCGCGCACGTCCTGCGCCACACGCTCGCCACCACACTGGTTCGTGACAAGGGCGACCTGGTCGTGGTCGCCGAGATTCTCGGCCATGCCCGGCTTGGAGACCACGCGCCGGTACAGCTTGCCCTCCGAGCAAGACAAGGAAGACGCCCTCAAGCTGATCACGGTTGACCGCTAACCAGACGGTTGCCGGGGAAATTCACGTCAAGATCGACTCATGGCCGGTTCTGCCCGTATCTCGGCTGGACCCGATGAACGTCGAGCCCACCCCGGCCAGGCGGCCCCGCGCGAGCGGATCGTGCGGTTCGCCCGCGGCCCGGAGACGCAGGCCGCGCAACGCGACCAGAGCGCGGTCTTCGATCGCGCGGGTCGGCGGGTCTGCGCCGAGTTCGGCGTGCTCAGCCGGCCTATCCCCAGGGAGTACGGCGGAGGTGGCCCCGACCTGCTCACCGCCACGATCGCCTTCGGGGCGCCCCTCGAACCGCCACCATGATCGGCAGTTCCGCGGGGGACCCGGCGTCCTCGGCCCGATGCCGCCACGCCCGCGCCCTGATCGACGACCACCGCACCCGGCTGGCCGAGGTGGATCTGAAAACAGCCACCGCAGGCGCAACCCGACCCGGTCCTCCGAACCAGCGCCGCCAGCCCGGCAATCCCCCGGCCTCCTGCAGGTCATTTGCGCTCATCATCGGGCGACGGCCAAGTCCGAGCCGGGGCTACCAGACGCCGAGCGACGGCCGCGAGGCGCGTACCCCGCGACCAGGACCCCTTCCGGCAATGACACCCGAAGAGGATGAAATGAGCTCTTCTGTCAACCGTGAGGCTCACTCATGCATCAATGGGACTTAGGGATTGAAAAGTATATATTCAGTACGGGTCTTCTTTTGTGTGTCCATAAATGCCGGACAGGCAAGAACCTGAAAGAATCTTACGAATTATTGATTGGTCTGTAATTTAACTGCAACGACAGACGGTTGCGCCGACCTGCATAGATAGGTGATTCGAAATTGAACCTTATCCGCGTCTACTACGAAGGCAAGCATGGCGTCAATAGGTTGATCTCGATCCGTGGCCACGCATAGTCTCATCTGGTGGCATGCCTGACTCAACTAAATAGGCGCGCCTAAATCCCATGAGTCCCGCGGACGGACTCGCCTGGACAGCTCATTCCGCCCGTGGGGCACCTTCGCGCAAGGAGGATTCTACTCCGATGTCCCTCAAACGTCTCGTGCTGCCCCTCGCGGGGCTTGGCTATGATCATGGCCGCGATGCAACGCCGCGAGGGGGATGTCCCGCGCACGCACGCGCCGCGATGAGCCAACTCGTGGTCGAGATCTAGGACGTGTTTCAAAGTCGGGTGAGCCAGTCGTTGATGGCGACTACGTGCACGCTGGCTTGGTAGCGGACCGCGAGCTTGTCGTAGCGGGTGGCCAGGGCTCGGTGGCGTTTGAGTCGGTTGATG
>NZ_VRLV01000027.1:20722-65453 GCF_009760925.1 Nonomuraea typhae | reverse complement strand
CGCCCGGCTCAGCAGTTCCGCACGCTCGTCCTCGGACAGCGTGACTTCCACAGCGGAAGGCCCCGGATGCGACATGCCAACAGGCTACTTCCTTACCCTCAGAATTTCTGGCGCATCACACTAGCGACGGGCCGTCTGGGGGAAGGCCATCCGCGACTCTCGCAGCACCCAGGCCACGGCCTCGCGTTCACCGAGGATGAGCAGGTACGGGGTCATGCCAACCACCGTAGCGGGTTCCGGCGAATCGCAGATTTTCATCCTTCTGACACAGAGCACGCCGTCGCTGCTTGCGGAGCAAGGGCGCGGACTGGCGTTGGTCCGGGAGCTGTCTCAGGGCTACTGCCGGACCTATCCGACGATGATCGCCACTTACGCCGCCCCGGGCAAGGCCGTCGCCTTCGCCCTCCCCACCCGGTCGGGAGTGCGGCTGATGGGCCCGTCACCGCTCGACCTCGGCCGCCGCCTCCAGCCTTCATGAGCGGGGCTGGTGACGCGGTCCCTGTCCCGGCGGAGGGTTCAGCATCGTCTGGTACGGCTTACCGCCCGCGATGGCGTCGCCCATCAGTTCGTAGATTTCGAGGATGGCCTTCTTCGTGCGGACGAAGCGTTCGGGGGCGTTGTTCTGGAAGGCACGGAAGGAGTCCATAATGTAATTCACGTCTTCCCGCTCGATGCCATAGAGGTGGAAGTACGCGGCATCCAACTCCGCCCGCAACCAGAACCGCCGCTCCTCATCCCAGCGGTACGGCGGGCCTTCGTCGCCGTGGTCGCGGGCGAACGCCTCCATTTCGTAGGAGTTGTAGGAAAGCTCTATAGCACGCGCATTGATCCACTCACCCAGACCGCCCTCCGCCCAAGCACTATTGCCGTCATATGTTTGTGGCAGTAGCACAGGAAGCTGCATGATGAGACTATATGTTAGGTGGGTGCTGGATATTTTTTGACGAGCGGCAAAGTCAAAAACCAATGAGCAGAAGTTTACATATAGAGCAAGAATGGCCGCCGAAGAAGTCAGTGCAAGTGGAAAGGTGTGCCCAACCCCAACACGAGGAATGATTGAGCTAATAACGGTGCGTTCATTCCACGAATTCGAGATGTCGCGCCAGCCCATAAGCCAGTTCTTGTCCCAGCCTTTGGCGTCGAGGCGCCTGTCGATCTCCGCTTGCTCCACCCAATACCGGGGCTGCACAACGTAGCCCGGATCGTCTTTCTGCTCAGGCGTTGATCGAGGCAGCGTGCCCTTGTTAGCCTGAGCCTCGGTCTGCCCGTCATATGTGCCGAACCTGTGGTCGAAGTGATGGACCATCTTCGCCTCATACAAGGGCAGCATGCGTCTGGGGCCATCCGCAAAGACGTTGCCTTCTAGGCGCCAGCCCGCCCTTTCCACCGAAAGGCGCTCATGAAAACTATTGGAGTCATTTGCCATATCCAGCATGCGCACGAATGACAGTCCCCAGGAGTTTCGCTCGGGACTCTCCTGCCACAGCACCGGAACCCGCCTGTAGATCTTCAGTGTGATCTCGGCATTTCGCCGATAGTCGAACACCGGGCAGGTCCCGGTGTTTGGGTTGAGCAAAGTTATGTCCTCGGGAGCGAGCGTGAAGCTGCGCTCTTCGACCTGGACGACCCTTCGCAGCCGGAAAGCCAGGCTGATGCGCTTCTGCTGCGCCCTTGCGCCCGCCGCCGACCAGAGGCAGAAGCGGAATTGATTATGAACCTGCGGGAACATCTTGTCTTCATTCTCGAAGTCGTAGATCGCGACCAACGTCCGCGAGGTGACCAGATCCTTGAAGAAGTACTGGGTGGTGGCGTCGGTGGCGATTCCGGTGGGCAGCACCATTCCGACCCGACCTTCGGCCGCCAGGATGATGCGGCCAGTCTCGGCGAAGACCGCATAGGTGTTGATGTCGCCGCGCCCGGTCAGCGGATATCTCCCGGAGGTCCGCAGCACATGGCTCCACCCCGAGGCCACCCGCAACTCATCCTGGTAATCCGCCCACAACGCCCGCTCGCGCGACTCCGCGCTCTCGGCCAGTGCCGCGATCATCTTCTTCCGCTGCGCCGCGTTCTTGGCCCCGGCGATCTCCGGGGCCCGCGCGGCGAAGAACTCCTGCTCCTGTAGCTTCACCCGCTCCCATGGCGGATTGCCCAGCACGCAGGCGAACCCGCCCCGCCACCCCGCTGCAGAGTCCGCCCCGCCATCGGACGCCTCCTCGAAGACCTCGGGGAACTCCAGGTGCCAGTGGAAGAACCGGTACCGCTTCACAATCTCCCGTAGCTCCCCCGCCACCGCCTTGGGCAACGTCCCACCGTCCGCGAGCCGCCGTACCATCTGCGTAGTGATCGCGGCAGGCGCGTCGGCGTGCTTGCGCCACACGAAAGCCGCACACCAGGCGTCCGCGACGAGACGTTTCCGCTCGGCCGCCTCCTCCATCGCCAGGAACCGCCGCTCCTGCTCCCGCACGTCGGCCACCGACGACACCGGCACGGCGGCGAGCGCCCGCGCCCGCCCGGCGAGGTCCTTGTTGCCCACCCGCACGCCGGTCTCGTCGATGAGCGTCTCCTGCCCGCCCCGCTCGCGGGCGTTCTGCTTCTTCAGCGACGAGGCGACCTTGCGGTCGTCGCCTTCGATCGGCTTGAACGCGTCGTCCGGGATGCCCGAGGTGAGCAGTGCCGGAGTGACGCCGAGCAGGGAGTTGCCCACCTTGATGTGGGCGTCGAGGAAGGCCAGCGGCCGGCCCGGGTCCAGGGACTCGATCCACAGCGACACCTTGGCCAGCTCGGCGGCCAGCGGGTTGACGTCCACCCCGTACACACAGCGCGCCACGACCTCCCGCATAGACTCGCGCACGGCCTTGGGTACCGGCTCGTCCTCGCCGGTCCTGAGGGCTGCCAGGCGCTTGGCGATGCGGCGGGCGGCGGCGACGAGGAAGTGGCCCGATCCGCAGGCCGGATCGCACACGGTGATCTTGAGCAGGTCCTCGCCGGTCGAGACGTACCGGTCGATGACGGGGTCGAGGGTGGTGTCGAGCAGGGACTCGATGAGGGACGAGGGCGTGTAGTAGGAGCCGGTGGTCTTGCGGTCGTTGCCCGCGACCTTGTCCAGCAGCGCGAACTTCGGCTCGGCGAGGTCGGGGTCCGGCACCAGCTCCAGCAGCGACTCGTACACACTGCCCAGCTCGGCCGTGCCCAAGTGCTGGAAGTCCACCTCGCGGGGACGTCCGTCCTTGCCTCTGACGGTGGACATGTTCCTGATCGCGGCGAGCAGCCGGTCGTTGGGCAGGTCGCAGGCCAGGAGCTGGTCGGGGTGCGGGTCGGCGCTGAGCGGGCCGACCGTGGGCGAGGTGCGGAAGAACAGGCCCCCGAGGCCGGGCAGGGCGAGCGCGGGCAGCCCGTCGTCGTCGCCGAGCGCGGCGATGACCTTGACAAGGGTCTTCCAGAGGTCGGTGTGGCGATCGCCGGTGCGCTTGGCGGCCAGGCGGCGCAGGCGGCGGGTGGAGAAGTAGGTGGTGTAACGGTCCTTCGCCTCCTGAGGAGCCTCGGGGAGCAGCAGGGCGGCGCGGTCCTCGGCGACAAAGACGAAGATGAGCTGGTAGGCCAGGCGCAGCAGCTCGTGGTGGAACTCGTCAGGGTCGAGATCGCCGGATTCGAGCTGGTCGCGGAGTAAGGGGTTGGCGACCAGGAAGCCGGTCCCCAGCTCCTCCAACGCCCGCTGAACGCCGAAGCGCATCTGCTCCCGAGCCTGCATGCCGGTCTCGGCCGCGTAAGCGCGCCAGCGTTCCAGCCAGCAGTCGGCGGGCGTGGGTGACGAGCCGTCCTGCCGTACGGGCAGCTCGAACCTGGAGGCGTGCAGCAGCGTGTAGAGCAGCACGAACTCGGCGTACAGCTCGCCGGCGAACATCGCCTCCAGGTCGAACTCGACGTAGGCGGAGCCGATGAGCGCGGTGGAGTCGCGCAGGATGCGCAGGCGGCGCCCGTTGGACAGGACGCCCCACAGGTGGTCGTCGGACAGGTTGAGGAACTCCTGAACCATCGACTGTGGCGCGCGCTTGGTGACTCCCGGAGTGGCCCGGTCGAGCCTGACGTTCCAGCCCACCAGGTGGACGGGGACGTGCTGCCACAGGTGGGAGACGGGGAACTCCTTGTCCCCTGCCCGCATGCCGCCCCGCACGTACGGGATCTGGCCGAAGCCCAGCTCGCTGAGCAGGATCAGCGACCAGCGGTCACGGGTGAGGGCGGTGGCGGGCTCGTCCTCCGGGACCCGGTCGTGGAAGGCCCGGTACGCGCCCAGCAGGTAGTCCCACTTGCGGCTGGCCGCGTCGCCGAGCCGCTCGGACGCGGCCAGGTGGTAGTCCTCGGGCCGGATGCCGGGCAGGTCCCGGTCGGCGGCGCCGATGCGGGACAGCACGTCGTGCGGGATGAGGCCGCCGGCCACGTCGACGGTCGAGTAGGTGGTCTCCCTCATCGGGTACCGCCCATGGGCAGGTAGACGTACATGCCGAGCACGTCGGCGGGGGTCGTGGCGGTCACCTTGAGCCCTCTCACTCCGGCGCCGGAGGCGCCGCGTACCCGCAGGTGGGATTCGGCCAGGCGCTCGGCGACCGCCCGGCCGTGCTCGTCCAGGTCGGTGAGCACGTCGTCCAGTTCGGCGACGGCACGCTGGGCCATGCGCTCGATGAGCTCGCGCATGGTGTTCTCGGGACGGGCGGACAGCAGTCCCGTCACCTCGTCCGGTGACAGCCATTCCCTGGCGGACGGGCCGTTGCGGTAGGCGAGGGTCTGGGCGTCCTCGGCGACGATCGCGCGGCCGGAACGGCCCGGCAGGGTCAGGTGGAAGCGGTAGCGGACCAGCAGCACCGTGGTACGTGCAGCGACCGACGCGGTGCGGACGACCCCGCAGCGGCGGGCCGGCCCCTCGGCGTCGAGCGCGGAATCCAGGACGGTACGCGCCAGCGTGCGGACCATGGGATCGGTGCGCACCAGCGGATGTCTGCCCGGCGGAGCGGGGATGTCGAGATGGAAGGCCAGCCGGTCGGCTCCGTTGAAGCCGAGCGCGTGCCGTACCGAGAGTGGGAGCTGGCGGGTGTCGGCGTCGAACCCGTCAGGGCGGGCGTCGATGATCGCGCCGAAGCCTGACAGCGCCTCCCTGACGAAACGGAAGATGTCTCCGGGGGCGCCCAGCGCGGCGCGGATGTCGGCGACCTCCCGCTCGACCTCGTCGAGCTTGACGCCGGAGTGGGCGTACTTGGTGACGGCCTTGGACTCGCGCTCGGCGGCGCTCTCCCAGGAGCGGTGGAGCTGGTCGCGGGTGCGGGTGACGCCGAAGTCCAGGTCGAGCTGTTCCTGGGCGGAGTCGTCGCGCAGCAGCAGGCCCTCCACCAGCGCCTTGACGACGTCGTCGCCGCCGGCGGGCACCGGGACGGCCACGCCGGTCTGGCGCGCGATGGTGCGGTGCTTGCGGATGAGCACGTCGAGAACGACACCGTCGATGCCGTTGTCCAGCCCGTACATGGTGAGCGCGCGGACGATCTGCTTGCGCTGGCCGAACCGGTCCACGCGGCCCTCACGCTGCTCGTGCCGGGTCGGGTTCCAGGCCAGGTCGTAGTGGATCACCGCCTGGAAGTGGTCTTGGAGGTTGATGCCCTCGGACAGGCAGTCGGTGGCGACCAGGACGTGGTGGCCGGGCTCGGCGCCCAGCTCCTCGATGGCGGCCACGCGCGCGGCCGCCGGGAGCTGGCCGGTGACGTGCCGGACGCTCGCCTTCTTCCCGAGCGCGACGGCCAGGTGCTCGGCGACGTACTGGGCGGTGGGGATGAACCGGCAGAAGACGATCGGGTCATAGCCGTCGGCCAGCAGCCCCTTGACTTCGGCGATGAGCGCGGCCAGCTTGGCGTCACCGGCCGGGCCCTCGATCCTGGCGAACGCGCGGGCCAGGCGCTTGAGCCGTTCGCGGTCGGCGGGTGGTTCGTCGTCCTCGCCGGTCCTGCCGCCGGCGGCGGCGTCGATGCCCTCGATGGCCTCGTCGTCGGTGAGGTCGAGCACGCTGGAGCGGCCCAGTTCGTCGGCCTCCTCGCGGGTTTCGGCGGCGACGGCGACCGATCGGGTGGTGAGGGTGGCGGCGGCGGCTCTGGGTGAGGAGGCGACCGAGCGGAGCAGGGCCAGCGCCGACCACCAGGAGACGCGCTGGCGCAGCCCGGTCCCCGGCCGGCGCACGGTCTCCCTCGCGTAGGCCAGCACGCTTCCGGCGAGTTTGGCGTACTCCCCCGTCAGGACGTAGGAGATGTCACGGGTCTGGCGGTCCTGCGGGAAGGGCGTGTCCTGCTGGTACGAGGTGCCCTGCAGATAGCGCCGGATGTCGACCCGGCGGCGCTGGACGAAGTTCCTGGCCAGCCGCTCGCGGCCCTTGGCGCTGTCGAGATCGACGTCGCGCAGCTCGGGGTCGAGCAGGCCGATCAGGTCGCGGAAGGCGTTCTCCTTTCCGCTGTGCGGCGTCGCGGTCACCAGGATGAGGTGGCGATGCGGGTCGGCGGCGAGTTCCTGCAGGAGCCGGTAGCGGAGCTGGCCTTGGCGGCTCGCCGAGCCGGTCGACACGCAGGTGTGCGCCTCGTCCACGATCACCAGGTCCCGGCAGGTGCGGACGAACTGCTGGTAGCGGCGGTCACTCTTGATGAAGTCGGTGGACACGACCGTGTACCGGTGGCGCTGGAAGATCGACTCGTCGATACGGAGTGCCCGTTCGAGCCGTCCTGCGGTGGAGGGCAGCACGAGCGTGGCCTCGATGCCGAACTTGTCACGCAGCTCCGCCTGCCACTGCTCGGCCAGCGCCGGGGAGCACAGCACGGTAAGGCCGCTCGCCTCGCCCCGTTCCAGGAGCTCCTTGGCGATCAGGGCCGACTCCACGGTCTTTCCGATGCCGACGTCGTCGCCGATCAGCAGTCGCACGGTTGGCATCCGTAAGGCCAGCAGCATCGGGACGAGCTGGTACTGGCGCGGCTCCACGGCGATCGAGGCCAGCGCGCGGAACGGCCCCGCGCTTGAGGTGAAGCCGATGCGCAGCGCCGTACGCAACATTCCGGCGGCCACGCTGTCGCCCACCTGGTCGGGGCGGGGCGGCGGGAACGTCGCCGCGGACACCTCGTCGGCGAACAGGCACGCCTCGAAGTCGGTGTCGCCGTTGAGCGGCCGGGCGAGCAGGAAGTCCGCGTCCGCAGACTGCACGACCCATTCCCTGCCGCGGGCCGCCACCAGCGAGCCCGCGGTGTAGCCGCTCATCGGCCGCTCCGGCCACTGCCGAAGACGCTCGGGTACCTGCGCACCGTCTGTTCCCACTCCTCGTCATACCGGAATCTGATGACCAGCCACCCCAGCTCCATGAGCCGGTCCTCGGCCTGCTCGTCGCGCTGCGCCACATACGCGGTGTCGTGGTGCGGCCCGTCCACGAAGATCGCAACGTCGCCGGCCTGGGTGTGGTAGGCGAAATCGGGCCTGGCCCTGGCGGTGGCCACGAGTTCCTGCGCCGCGTCGGGGAGCCGGTAGTCGCCCTGGCGCAGGAAGGCGAGCAGATCGCGCTCCAGCACGCTGCCGGCCGAATCGCGCAGATCCTGGATGTGCTCGTCCTGTGTGCGCCGGTCGTTGCCGCCGCGGGCGTGCGCGCCAGCGAGTTCGAGCAGCAGGTCGCGGGCGCTGAGCCGGTCGATCTGGGTGTGGTAGCGCTGGTTGGTGTAGGCGAGCAGGCAGTCGTAGCAGCCGCGCTCACATCTTTCGCGGGCGTCGGGGGCGTGCTCCTCGTCCTCGCCGGTGTCCGGGTCGACGTGGATGATCTGCAGGGCCTGGCGAGCGACGGCGGCGATCGCGCCCGGCTCGTCGCGCAGCCTGCGCAGCACGCCCGCGCCGCCTTCGGCGCTCTCGACGAACAGCATGCGGCCGCGGCGCTCGCGGTCGGGCAGTTCCTCACTGGTGAGCTCGCCGTCCTCGAGCTGGAACTCGGCCTCGATGCCGCGCTCCAGGGCGTAGCGGAGTGTGGTGGCCACGTGGTCGGGGACGGGCTCGGCCAGGCGCAGCACGAGGATGTTCTTGTGGTCCTCGACGAACGGGACGACCTTGACCACCCGGTTGGCGCTCTCCTCGGAGACCAGCCCCTCCTCTTCGGGAGCCCGGTCGGCCGCTCTGGACTCTGGCTCCCACTTGCCGCGTACGGGGTCGAGCCAGTAGCCGATATCGTCACGGTTGCGGCGGCCCTTGAAACCCCGGTTGATGAGGCGGACGGTGGCGGTGTCGCCGTACACGAGATCGGCCAGTTTGCCCTGCTCACCCTGAACCTCGGCCTCCAGCCGCCCGGAGCGGGCACCATGGCGGCTGAACTCATAGGTGGTGATGACCTCGAAGCCGGCGCGGCGGCGCTCCTCCTCGTCGGAGGAGATGCGCTGGCGGCGGATCGTCTGCACGGTCTGGAGCTGCATCAGGTTGGAGAGCAGGCCCGACAGCTCCGAATCGCACTCACCGCAGCGCTCGTTACCAGCCTCGCGCTTGTGCCAATAACCGCAGTTGTGACAGATCCAGGCCTCGGATGTGGCCACGTCCCCGGACTCGCCCGCCGGAACCTGGACGTTGGCCACCTGATAGCGCTGCCCCTCGTGATAGATCAGCGCGCCGGGCCCGAACTCCCCGATGGCGATGAACCGGGGCCGCTGGATGTAGGCGCCGCGCTTGCGCTGGCCGGGGATGTAGGCGGCCAGGGGCAGCCGGGGGAAGGAGTAGCCGGGCAGGAAGCCTTCGGAGGCGAAGTAGCGGTAGGTGTAGAAGTCGCTGAACTGCTGGTCGTTGTCCTCGTTCTTGAGCAGCCTGAGCTGGTTCTCGGCCTGCATGCGCCGCGACTGGGCGCGCCTGATCGTCTGCGGGCTGGAGGCGTGGTCGAGCACGCGCTTGTTCTGCTCGGCCTGCTCGTGCATGGCCGCCCGGTACAGGTCGCGCCACCGGTCGCACGCCGCGTCGAACCGCCGGGCGGCTCCGCGCACGGTGTCCTCCAGCCATTCCTCCGCCCACCACAGGCTCTGCCCGAGCCCTTCCTTCTCCAAGAGGTCCTTGAGGACGGCCCCGGCCCGAGGCACCGCGCGTCGGCGGGCGTTCTCGTCGGCGAGCTGACTTGCGATGTGGTCGTGGACGGGCAGGTCGGGCTGGGAGACGTCGAGCACGTCCGTCATCTGCCTGCGCAGGCTGGCGCCCGTCTCGGCCAGCCAGATGGCGTGGATGTGGGATTCCAGCAGGTCCTTGTTGGTCAGGTCCAGACGGGGCGGCTGGACACTGCCCGCGACCATCCGCTCACTGCGGCGGAAGTAGTACTGGTCGTGAGCGTTGCCGGTGGAGCAGTACGTGGTGATGAGCGCCGGCTGGCCGCTGCGGCCGGCGCGGCCCGAACGCTGGGCGTAGTTGGCCGGAGTCGGGGGCACGTTGCGCATCGCGACCGAGTTCAGCGTGGCGATGTCGACGCCGAGCTCCATGGTCGGTGAGCAGTAGAGCAGCGGCAGATCCCCTTCGCGGAAGAACTTCTCGCGCTCCTGGCGATCCTCCGCGCGCACCTGGGCGGTGTGTTCCGCGGCATGCAGGCCCGCGAGGTCGGTGGCGACGTTCGCATACAGGTTCTTGAAGAACTCGTTGACCCTGGCGCCGACCGCCGGGTCGACGGTCTTGCGCAGCGGGTCCGGCGCTCCCGACGTGCCGTCTCCGGCCCGCCAGATCATCGCCGACGCCTTGAGCCGGTATCCGCCCTCGTAATCGATGAGCAGGCCGTACTCTCTGAGCGTGTCGAGGAGACTGGTGATCACGTCCTGCGCCTCGTCCACCGTAAGCCGCGGCCCGTTACCGGGGCGGCGCAGGTAGCGGCCGAGCGCGGAACGGCCGGTGAAGTTGACCCGGTCGCGGCTCTCCCCCGGGCGCCCCGGTCGTGCGAACACGGTGCGCGCGGTGTCCCGGCTCCCGTCCCCGAGCGACCATGGACCGGTCAGGAGCTGATCGGACTGGTTGTAGACGCGCTCGAACCCCTCCTTCGTGAGCACCTCCACGTCAACGGCCAGCGCCCTGCGCATCTCGTCCAGCACGATGCGGGACAACTCCGCCCGCCGCCCCGGTTCGGCATTCCGCAGGACGGGGTGCGCCTTCGGCCAGCGCTCGTCGTCCGCCGCTATCTCGTCGAGGGCCACATAGTCGAACTTGAGGAGCCCGGTCTGTTCCAAGTTGGGCATGGTGATGCGCCAGCCACGTTCCAGATCGAGGTAGATGAGGTACGCCAGCACCCCACGGAACGCCTTGAGCACGGCCTCCTTCTGGCCGAACTTGACCCCGGGGTTCAGGGCGAACGCCTTCAGCGGCAGGTCCATGGCCTTGGCCACCCGCTGAGCCACCTCGTCGTAGGCCAGCCCTTCCGCACCCGCGGCGAGCGCGGCTCGGTAGAGCGCGCCGCGAAGCTGAGTCACCTGGACGAAGTCGTTGAGATGACCTGCCTGGAGACTGGCGTCCTGCCGGTTGTCGACGAATGTCAGCAGCTTCCTCGCCTTCGAGTCGATCTCCTGCCCGCGGAGGCTGCGGACGATGCTGGTGCTGATCAGCGAGACTGCGGAACTGCGACCCTCGGCGGCGAAGGTGGCCAGCTTGGCGAGATCCCTGCCTCTGACCTGCTCGTAGGAGACACGGCAGCGCAGGCAGAAGCGGAAGGGGGACGGCACGTACCAGGCGGGTACCCCCTCCCCGTCCGGGCGTTCGGTGCCGTCGGGGGCCAGCCACACCTGTCCAGGCAGATAGTCGATCAGGTTCGGGCGGACCTGTGTGCCACCGTCGGCGGACGGTTCCAGCCAGGTGTCAGGCAGGCGGCCGGCTTCGATGGGATCGGCAGGCCAGGGACGTTCCTCGCTGATGTACAGGTAGCCATTGACGCTGTCACCACCCTCCACGATCTGCTCCTGGCGGGCGACGAAGCTGCTGTCCTTCCGCTTGGCCACCACGAGATACTCCTGGCCACATTCCCGGCAGAAGGCCAGGGGCAGGAGGATCTTGTCGCGGTGGCCGGGGACGCTGATCTGGTATTGGCTGGTGATGTGCCGCTCGGCCTCGGGTTCGAGGCTGACGTAGCTGGTGTCCCCTTTGGATAGGAATTGGTGCAGCCGGAAGGCGAACAGGGGCCGGTTCGTCGTCGGGTGCCGGGTCCTGGCGCCTTCTTGCAGCAGGCGCTCGATGGCCTGCGCACACTCCTGCTCAGGACGTCCGGTCAGGTCGGCGAGTTCGGCGGCTGCGACGGCGACCTTGGTAGGCGTGCGGCGGACGAGGCGTCCGCCGGTCTCCGTCGTCAGGCCGAATTCCGTCTCGACCCAGCTCGCCAGTGGGTCGTCGGCAAGCTCGGCGTAGGAACGATCCAAGGAGCCCGCCCTCGTGACGCTCTCCGCCAAGCCTTTGGCCTGGCTCAGCTCCGTCGTGGCGCGGACCAAGGTTTCGCCGATGACGCGTTGCTCGGCGACCGGCACGCCGAACAGCCTGGTGGCGACGCCGGCGACCACTTGCCTGGTCTCGTGGAACGTGTCGGAGGTGGCCATCGTGGCCGAGGTGCCCACGCACTGGAGGTCGGGGGCGTCGCACGCGTCACGCAGGCGGCGGACGAGCAGCGCGACGTCGGCGCCCTGCCGGCCTCGGTAGGTGTGCAGTTCGTCCAGCACCAGGAAACGCAGCCCGCGAGCGGCGCTGATGAGGTCGCGGCGTTCGAGCGGCCGGGTGAGGAGGTATTCCAGCATCACGTAGTTCGTGAGGAGAATGTCCGGCTTGTCGGCGAGGATGCGAGCGCGCTCCTCCTCACTCTCCTGGCCGGTGTATCTGGCGAAGGTCACCGGACGCGCATCGCGGGGCAGACCCCATTGCAGGTAGCGGGTCAGCTCGTGTAATTGGCTGTTGGCCAGGGCGTTCATGGGATAGACGACGATGGCCTTGACGCTGCCGGGCCGCGGGTCGCGTAAGACCGAGTCGACGATCGGCACCATGTAGGTGAGACTCTTGCCCGAGCCGGTGCCGGTCGTCAGGACGTAGCTCTGGCCATCTCTGGCGGCCTCAACGGCCTCGCGCTGGTGGCGGTGGAGGGTGATGGGCCGCTCCCCCGCGTCGTCCGGGTTGGTCTTGACGCGGAACAGGAGCTCGCATGTGGGGTGCAGCAGCCCGTCGCGGACGGCCTCCGCGATGGTGCCACCTTCGGCGAAGCTTGGATTGAGCGACACCCAAGGGTGCGGCCAGCGGACCCGCCGGCCGCGTTCCTCCTCCAAGTGCGCGGCGATTCGGTCATCCCGAATATGCACCAAGGACATGGTGAAATCTTCGTAGTCAGCGACAAGACGCTCATGCAACTGAAAAACATCCATGTCCTACTTCTTCACCGTATGTCGTTTTTTTTTCACGCTTGGGCGAGATCACCGCCGTACATATCTATCATTGATCGCTCCAGGATCCGAGAGCCCTACAGATGTTCATTCTGTTATGTTCACGGAACGGTATGTGACAGCGAAGGAGCGCATGGCGAAGCTCGGCAACTATCGCGATTTTCTCCGTATGTTCGTCAAGCTCGAGAAACAAGTCCAGGACCGCGTCGCGGAGGTGTTCACGAAGTTCGAAGGCGCAACATACGCCTCACTCCATCTGGAACCAGTCAAAAACGCCAAAGATCAACAGATGCGCACAATGCGCATCAATGACTTCTGGCGTGGGGTTGTTCTCGCACCGGCCAAGGGCGACACCTACGTTCTGCTCAACGTGCTTCCGCACGACAAGGTGTACGAGTGGGCCAAACGGCACCGGGCCACGGTCAACACCGTGACTGCGACCATCGAGTTGCGGGATGTCGTCACACTGGAGACCACCTCCACTCCGGCGTCCTCGGCCGGATCCGGGGGCGGGTGCCTGTGGGTGCCGAAAATTCCTCCACCAAGTCTGACCTGCAGCTATTCAAGTGGCGATCGCTCTCATTCGAGCGAACACTCAGCCGAATTTGAGCGGGTGCTCAGCTTCTATACTCGAACGTCGCGTCACACCTCAAGCGCTATGAGCGCGGAGTACACTGCGCAGGACCATTCTGAGCACCAAGGCTTTCAAAGTGACATCGCGGTTTCGGCCCGAGGAGACGGCAAGACGCCCTGGCGTCGGCCGGACAGAACCGAACGTCAAGGACGCGCGATTGCTCGGTGGTTGCTCGCGCGCACGCGGCATAGGCCAGCACGCGGCGGCACACCCCGATACCCCGCTGATGACAAGCGCGTTAATAGTGGCACGAATCGCCACCACGCGACACTGGCTGACATCGATCAAGGAAACTCATAATCCGTGGGTCGTGGGTTCAAGTCCCACCCGCCCTACTCTCCAGACCAGCCCGAACCCCCGCTTGACCTGTACTGTTGCGCGGTGGCGGGGGTTCAGCATGTCCGACTGTCTACGGCTCTGTCCGATCGTTTGCGGGTGTTTCTACCCAATGCTTACCCACGATCATGAGGCTTTCTGATCAGGGGTCGGCGTCTTCTTCGCTGAGTGCTTGGGCGATGCGCCGCTTGGCCGCTTCCTCCTGACCGACGATGCACTTGGCATAGATCTTGAGGAGGACGTCCACACTGTGGCCTGCCCACTCGGCTACCTGCGTGGCCGGTACGCCGGCATTAAGCCACGTTGAGACGCAGGCGTGGCGCAGGTCGTAGGGTCGTTTGGCCAGCGGCGACCGTTGCTCCTTGTCGGTTAGGGCTGCCGTGCGCGCCCTGCTCCACACGCGCCGGCGTGTGATGTACGGCAGGTCTCCCCCACGAACTCCGGCAAAGATTCGACCGCCGGGACCGATGCCGAAGGCGGAGAGGTGCGCGCGAAACAGCTTGGTCAGCGGCGGTGGGCACGGGACGATGCGGACGATGCCCTCATCACGATGCTTCAGCGCACGTTTCTCGCGCAAGCCGCCGTCATCCGTCCACTCGCGGCCGACGAACGGACTCGCGCCAGCGAGATGGATTTCCCCCCAGTCGTCGGCGGGTTCCTCCAGCTCGCCCGTCTCTGGATTCTTGACGAGGTCTGGAATGGTGAGGTTGTCCTCTCCGAGGTTGTCGGCTTCCTCGGGACGGAGAGCGGCGTAGTACATCGCGCCGAAGTACGCCACCAACCGCTTTCCGCTGGGTTTCTGTGCTTCCACCTCGGTGAGGAGACGGCGTGCCTGGGTGGGGTTGACCACGCTGCGGCGGTCTATCTCGTGGCTGACCTTGGGAGGTTTCCAGTTGAGTGCCTTGATGGGGTTGACGTCCAGGAGCTTCAGTTCCATGGCGTAGTTGAGGGCGTTCTGGAGAATGGTTCGATGTCTGCGCATCGTGCTTCTCGCTGCGGGTTTGCCGTTCAGGCACGTTGTTGCCGCGGTAAGCATGGCTCGGGCGGTGGCGGGTTCAGTGAGATCGGAAACCGGTCTGGTGTGGTTGGCCAGCCATTCCAGCGCGGTCGCCGTTTCCTCCGGGGCCGCGTCTCGCTGTTTGGTGTTGAAGGCCCAGCGGCGCATGGCGGTGCGGAGTTCGAGGTCTGACGGCTTGTCTTTGCCGGTCGTGATCAGGGCGGGTGTGGCTGCGGTGAGGGCGCGGGCGATGTCTTGCCGGTATTTCGCGGATGCGGCTTTCCATTTGAAGTCCGCGAACTTGCGGGCGAAGTCGTACCAGCTCATTTCGGGTCGTTCGGAGCGGTTCCATTTCACCGGTTCGCCGGTGAGCAGGCTGAACGGTTCGCCCTCGCGGGCGGCGGTGATGAGGTTGCTGCGGTAGGTGTCGGCTTGTGCGCTCTTGTGGAAGGTCTTCTTCCAGGGCTTGCCGGCCGTAGCCCACTGGACGCGGTAGGACGTGACTTCGCCGGCGGCGTTTCTCCGGATCTCTGTCTTGTAGATGCGCACGTTGTATGTGGTGTCCCTCATCAGGCGGCGTCCTCTCGCGTGGTGAGCCAGCCGTCCAGGTCGGTGCGACGGACGCGGAGTGAGCCGTTGGGCAGGGTGATGCAGCGCGGGGCGCGGCCTTTCTGGCGCCAGTCGTAGAAGGTGGATCGGGAGATTTGGAGTTCGGCGCAGACCTCGGGAATGGTCAGCATCGCGCCTAGGCGGGTGACGGTGGCCATCGCGGCGCGTTCCTTTCCAGGATGGTGATCGGTGCGGGGGTAGCGGCCTCGGTGGGGCTTGGCTGGCTTGTCGCCGAGGCGGTGTTGGCGGGTTTTGAGGGGGGTAGCCGTACCAGCCGTACCAGCCTCGTTTTTGCTGGTCAGGGCTGGTACGGCTTTTTTGGTGGTACGGATTGAGCCGTACCAGATTTCAAGCCGTACCACGCTGACCTGCACTGTTGAGGCTGGTACGGCTGGTACGGCTCCCCCTCTCGAAGTCGAGAAGTTGGCCCTCGGGGAGGGGGTCGAGGGCGGGGCAGTAGCGCGCCCAGGCGTCGGCGAAATCGGCGCGCTGGTAGCCCTTGGCCTGACCGATCGGTGGCGGGAAGCGTTGCGTGGTCGAGCGGATGCCGTATTCGCGGAGCAGGGCGCCGAGTTTCATGGCGGTCAGGCCGGCGGGTCCGTAGTCGGCCCAGCCTGATTCGAGGTTGGCTTTGAGCCGTTCCAGCAGGGTCGCGGTGGGCAGGATGGTGTCGGCGCCGAACGCGGCGCGGCAGTCGGTGAGCAGGCGCAGCCCTGCGGACGGGGTTCCGTTGTCGTCGGCCTCGGCGGTCAGCGCGAGGGCGGCGGCGCGGACGCGGCCGGGCCAGGTGCCGCCGGCGTGGTCGGCGATGATGACCAGGGGTTCCCAGGTGTCGGCGGCGCGGTCTTCGACGGGCATGGCGGGTTCGGCTTCCTCCAATATGGTGAGGTCGGCGCGCAACCATTGGTTGAGGGCGGCGGCCAGTTCGCGCAGTGGGGGCCGGTCGCGGCGGATGCGGTAGGGGGCGGCTTTCTCGCCGGGGGCGCGGCGCCGCATGCGGACGATGACGGCGCGGTCTTCGATGGTGTCGGGCATGGCACCGATGCCGGCGAGTGCGGCCATGGCGAAGGTCGGGATGGACTCCACCCGGTTGGCGTTGGCGTTGTAGCGTTTGGCGGGCCGGTTGCGCTGGTGGCCGGCATTCAGCAGGCCGCGGAGGTCTTCGTTGCCGTCTGCTTTGGGGCCGAAGATGGTGTCGGCCTCATCGACCAGGATGGTGGGCGGGTCGGCGCCGATGGAGCGGTAGACGGCCGGCGGTGTCGAGTTGACGGTGATGAACGGGTCGTGGCAGGTGGCCTCGACGATGTCGAGGAGCCTGCTTTTGCCGCAGCGCTTTTCGGGGCCGCGGATGACCAGGCGGGGCGCGTGGGCCATGGCGGTTTGGGCATGGCTGGCGGCGATCCATAGGGTGATGGCGTCGGTGACCTCGGGCGAGGGCAGGATCACATAGCGGGTGAGGGCGCCGCGTAGCCGGTCGAGGAGGGCGGCGCCGTCTGGTGGTTGGTTCATGCGGCTCTCCATGGTGTGGGCGTGCTGGTGGTGCGGCGGCGGGTGGGTGGGGCTTTCATGCCGGCGCTCATGCCGCCGGCGATGGTGGCGGCGATCTCGCGCGGGCTGGCGGGTCGGCGGTCGGTGACTTGCCGGTTAGCGGCCTCGGCGGCGTGGGTGAGGGTGCGGGCGACCAGGTCGGCGGGCAGGATGCCGCGTGCGACCAGCCGGCCGAGGTTGAATGCGGCGCGATTGAGGGTGTAGTTGCGGCGTCCGCCGGGGGCGTCGGCCACCTCGGCGGCCTCGGCGCGTAGAGCGGCGTCGCCATACCTGCTCAGCCGGTGGGCGGCGACCTCGGCGAGTACGTCGGTGGCTTCGACGGGAGGTGGCGGGGCCGGGGTGAGCGATTGGGTGATCCAGTCCGGCAGCGGCGCGGGAGATACGTCATGGGTGATCCGGTAAGTGCCGGTGCCGTCGCGTAGGCGGACGTAGCTGCCGGGGCCGACCACCTGCCCGCCCCAGGCGCGGGTGTCGATGAGCCAGCCGAGGCCGGTGCCGCGCCGACCGGCGGTGTTGCCGAGCCGTACACCCTCGGGGGCGGTGAAATACAGGTGCAGGCCGCCGCGCCTGGTCTGCACAGTCAGCGTATCCCCGGGGTAGGGCTGGCCTCGGCGATGGCAGAGCAGGCGGAACACCTGCTCTCCGGTGTGGGTGGCGTCGCGGATGGCGTCGGCGGGCGGGTGCTCGCCGGGTTTGGGTAGATCGAGGTCGATCACCACCAGACCGGAGGGGCCACAGGCGATGCCGACGTTGTAGGGGGCGTGCCTCCAGATCGCGGCGATGCGGCCGGAGTCGGTGGTGGCGTGGGCCTGCCAGTCGTCGAATCCTCGCAGTGGCTTCTTGCCGTTGGGGGTGACGGGGAAGACGTGCCAGCCTCGGGCGGCGGCGGCCAGGGCGTAGTGGGTCAGGTCGTGGCGGATCAAAACGGCACCTCCTCCTCATAGGTGGGAGTGCGGCGTGCCCGGTGGCCGCACGGTTCGGCGGCGTGGATGCGTTCGATCAGCCGGGCGAACCGCTTGGTCAGGTGCTCGTCGATGAGCTGCCCGGCGCGGTCGGCGTCTCCGGCGACGCTGGCCAGCGCGACCATGGCGGTGACGATGACGTCGCACAGTTCGGTGGTCAGATCATCGCGGGTGTGGGTGACGCCCTTGCGCGGGTTCTGGCCGGTCATCCCGATGTAGGCGGCGACGGCTTCGCCGTACTCTTCGCCGATCTTCATGATGCGCATGGAGATCTCGTGATCGGTGCGCGGGTTGGTCGCGTCCAGCCAGGCCAGCAGGACGGCGACATGCTGGGCGATCGTGGGCGTGGTCATGCTGCGTTCCCTTCGGACGGGCGGATCGTGTACGGCCACAGGTGGCCGGGTAGCAGGTCGGCAACGGCGGCGGCACCTTGGAGGAGGACGACGCCGTTACCGATCAGCCGGAGTTGGCCGTTGCGGGAGATGCCGGGCACGTCGGTGACCCAGCCGGGGGGCAGTCCCATGAGCCATTCGGAGAATCGGGGGCTCAGGCGGGGCCGTCCTCCTCGTCCAGGCTCAGTTGGCCGGGGTGGCGGGTGCCCGAACGCCGCTTGCCAGCGCGCGATGGCCGGGGCGTAGGGTCCCCAGTCGAGGTCACGGCACCGGTGAGCGTCGGGTTGCCACGCGGGTAGCCAACGCTGGTCCGTTGGCTGTCGGCCGCGGTCGGAGTCGGCAGCAGGGAGATCGCCGTACGCAGGTCCAGCCCCCCGCCCCCGCGAATGCCCGGCCCGTTGGTGTCGGAGGTGCGCGGGGTCGGCAGCAGCATGATCGCATTCGGTAGCTGTCCGCGATAGCCGCGCCCCTTGCCGTCCCGTGCCACCGGTGTCGCCGAGGTTGGGCACGCCGGGGAAGCGGTGGGCCAGGACGCGGGCGGCGTCGCCGTCGTTGTCGGCCACCCACACCGGGCGGATGTCGAGCACCATCGACACGGCCAGGTCGAGGCCGCCGTACCCGAAACACATCGAACCGGCCGTGAGCGGAGCGGGCGGTGTCGGGGCTCGCGGCGTGTCACGCCACCCCATTGGACGCCGTCCTTTCGGGCTGCCACTGGCCAGTGCCAGCGCAGTGGCGGCAGCACCAGATGCGGAAGACCTCGGCACGCTGGTGGCCGGTGATGGCGTCCAAGGGGGTGGTCGGGTGCACGATCAGGGAGAGGCCGGCCCAGCCCAGGCGCACGGCGATCAGTGGTGGCGGGATCGGGGCGGCGGGTGCCGCCACGGGCAGGGTTCCGTAGCCGGCGATGCGTACGGCGTGGCCGTGCCGCAGGTCGGCGGCACGGGTGGGTGTGGGCGGGGCGGGTGGGGGTTGGGGTGGTGCGGGAGTGGGGTGGCGGCGAGTCTGGCTCGGGGTGCGGGTGGGTGTCATGCTGGGGTCGCCTTTCTTCGTGATCGGAAGTGGGGCAGCGGCCTCGGCGGGGGCTTTGGCTGGCTTGTCGCCGAGGCCGCACGCAGTGGGTCAGAACGGCGGCTTGTCGGCGCCGGCGGGTGCGTTGGTGGCCCAGGGGTCGTCGTGGCCGGCTGCGTGGCCGTTGGTGGTGTCGCGGGCTGCCTTTTGGGGTTTGGCGGTGGCGAACTTCAGGGAGGGTCCGATCTCCTCGACGGTCATCTCGGTGACGGTGCGGCGTTCGCCCTCGCTGGTGTCGTAGGTGCGGGTGCGGATGCGGCCTCGGGCGATGACGCGGGTGCCGCGGGTGAGGGATTCGGCGATGTGGTCGGCCAGCTCGCGCCAGGCGCTACAGCGCATGAACAGGGCGTCGCCGTCCTCCCACTGCTCGATGCTCTTGTTGTAGCGGCGCTCGCTGGCGGCGATGGTGAAGCCGGCGACGGCGACGCCGCTGTCGGTGTAGCGCATTTCGGGGTCGGCGGTCAGGTTGCCGGTGATGGTGATCACAGTTGCTCCGGACATGGCGGGTTCCTCCCTTGTCAGCCGGCGAGGGTGTCGGGGTGGGTGGGCTTGGTTTCGATGGCGGCGCGGCAGTGCTCGCAGATGCGATACAGCCGGTGTGTGCGGTGGGGTAGGGCGGACGGCTGCCAGGGTCCCCACTGGTGGCCGCCGCGTTCGCAGTCGAGTTCGGCGACGCAGCCGGGGCAGTACTCGGGGGTGATGTGGTCGCTCCACTGCCAGTCGGCGAACCAGTCGAGGACTTCGTTCATGGTGCTGGCGTGCACAGTTTCGAAGTCGTCGTTGACCTGACCGCAACGGGAGCAGGTGATGACCAGGCACGTGCAGGTGGTCACGCCATGATGGGGCGTCTCCTGTCGGCAGGGGGGTTAGCGGGTGCCGTCGCGGTGGAGGCGGCGGGCGTAGACGTAGAGCTGCCAACCGAGGCGGGGCCGCATGCCGGTGCCGTCGCAGGCGCGGCAGGTGCGGTTCTTGCCGCCGGGGGCGCAGCGTCGGCAGGTACTCCACGGGGATGCGTAGCACCAGGCGATGTAACACAGAGCGACGATGGGGAGGGACAGGGCTAGCAGGGCGACGAGGGCCGCCATGATGGCCTCCTGGATGGTTTTCGGGGTTGTCGCAGGTAGCGCGCTAGAGCGTTAGGCCGCTGGTAGATCACACTTTGGGGTGCTAGCGGGGTTGCTAGGTCTAGCGGGGGAAGGCGCTAGACCTAGCAGCCCCGGACAGGTCATGACGCGGCGGCCGAACTCCGCTTTCCGTCACGCTCGGTAATGGCTTTGGTGATGTCGTCGCGGGTGATGCCGCGCCGGTTGGCGCCCTTGCCGTCGTCGGTGGTGCCCCACACTTGACCGGTCTTGACGCCGTGGGGCTTCAGCGCGGCGGTGAG
Organism: Nonomuraea typhae; assembly: GCF_009760925.1. GTDB lineage: Bacteria > Actinomycetota > Actinomycetes > Streptosporangiales > Streptosporangiaceae > Nonomuraea > Nonomuraea typhae. The sequence goes on along the minus strand of NZ_VRLV01000027.1, from coordinate 45,113 downwards.
TTGGGCGGCGCGGGCGTCGGGCTCTTGGTCGGCCCACGCGCCGTAGACGGTGGGCCGCAGCTCGGCCAGCCGGGCGACGACGGTCTCGGACCAGAGTTTGGGCTCGGCGACGACGGCGGCGATGTCGGCCAACAGGTCGAACCTGGGGCCGACGTCTTCGGTGAACTCCTCCCCCAGCGCGTGACCGGACAGCGTGCCGGCGCGCTCGCGTGCGGCGCGGGCGCGGAGCGCGATCTTTTCGGCGGCGGGGGCGTCGATGTAGACGCTGCGGATGATGCGGGGCTTGTCGCCGTCGCCAGCGAAGTAGCAGATGCCCTTGTCGGAGAAGGAGAACATGGTGGCCTTGAAGCCGTTGCGGTTGGCCGAGGAGCCGAGAACCATGTCGTTTTCGGTGTGGCCCATGACCTTCAGGCACAGCCGAATGACGGCGTTGGCGCTGATGCCAGTGGGCAGCGACTTGGCATCGGGCCGTTGGGTGGCCACGACGAGCACGATGCCGAGGGCGGGACCGCGTTTGACCAGGTCGGTGCAGATATCTTCCAGCTCGGCGCCGTAGGTGGGGTGCTCGAACCACACTTGGCACTCGTCCACGAAAATCGTGATCGGGTGCAGGCGCAGGCTCTTGTTATCGGCCAGTTCGGGCGTGACCTTCGACTCGGGGCAGATGTCCTTGGGCAGGTTGCGGATCACCTTGGCGCGCCGGCGCAGCTCGTCTTTGAGGGCGCGCAGGTCGGCCACCGCATAGGCGATGTCGTCGTCCTCCTCGCCGGCGCGGTAGCGGTGGGCGCACGACTCCAGCGGCGACAGGTCGCCGGTGCCCTTGAGGTCGTACAGGTGCAGCTCGGCGCGCGGGTCCAGCGCCGCGATCAGCGCCAACAGGCGCAACAGGAACGTCTTGCCCATGCGCGGGATGGAACCGATGATCACCGAGACGAACATCAGCGTCAGCCCGACGAACCGACCGCGCTGGTCTGTGGCGAACGAGGTGGACTTGAACAAGTCCGCAACACCGGAGCGCAACAGCGGCCAAGCCGGCTGCTTGGCCTTGTTCATGTCCTGATCGCCGACGAACAACACCATGCGGCCGGTGTGCTCGTCCGGCACCGGTTCGGGCCACACGCAGCCCAGCGGGCGGCGCAGCCCCGAGGCGAGCTTGTCGCGCTTGTCGAGCACCTCCGACACCGTCACGCCCCAGGGCAGGTCGATGTCGGCCCGCCAGCCGGGACCGTCGCGGTGGATGGGGTTGATGAAGTCGATGGGGTTGCGCGGGTTCTTGGCGATGTGGGAGTTGATGGCGCTGTTGCCGATCGATCCCAGCCCGCGCACCACCACGTCGCTGGTCAGCTTCGCCACCTGGGGCGGGATGACGGCGCGGTCGATGAGCGGCCTATCCGTCGGCCGCCCCAGGACGCCGAGCATCAGCAGCGCGGCGGCCAGGGCCGCCCACTGGGCCAGGGTGGGGGCGCCGGCCACGATGATGGCCGCGATCAGCAGCGCGACCAGCGCGATACCGGCCACCCACACCCGTAGCCGCACCCGTGCGTCGCGCTGCCTGCTCAGCTTGAGGTACGCCTCGGGGTCGGCCTTCATCACGGCTGCGCGCCGTACCGGCTCGCCCTCCAGGTCGAAGGTCCACGTGATGGCGCCACCGACCAGCCGGCCGAACCCGCGCGGGGTACGCGCCAGTAGGCGGGCCGCGTACAGCGGGGTGCGGGTGGCCTGGTAGCCGGCGACGTAGGCGTAGTGCTTGCCGACCCACTTGAGGGTGGCGGCGGCCTCGGCGCGCGAGCGCAGCCACAGCGGCACGATCGGACGACGGGTACGCGCCTTCTCCTCCAGATCGATCCGCCAATCACGACGGTCGCCCGGACGGTCCGGCTGATCCACCCGGACCACCGCGCCCTCCAGCGTCGGCAACACCGACAGGTCCGGCAGATCCGGCAGGCCGGTCAGGTCCGGCCTCGGGGGCGGGTCGGGCTGGGTGCCGTACGGCAGGCGTCCGGCACGGGCGGAAGCGATGGGGACGATGTCCGCGCTCCCCCCGTCCGCATCGTGGTCCGCGCGTTCGTCCGGTTGGTGGCCGGTGGGACGGTCCGGCCGGTCGGTCCGCGCCTCGTCCGCCACGCCGTACGGCGCCCCGTCCGGTCGCGGACCGGGACGGTCGGCGGGGTTGAGCGGTTCATGCGTCATGATGTGGTCACCTCGTGCTCGTTGCAGGATGCGAGGGCGCAGGGCACGGCTTCGGTTTGGCGACTGGGGGCCGTGCCCTGTTGGGTTGTGGTGGTCAGGCGGTCGAGATCGGAGGTCCGCCACGGGGTGCCGTCGAGGTCGAGAAGGAAGCGGTGATCGTGGCGGCACTCCCACCAGCAGCCTTCGTAGTCGGCGCTGATGGCGTCCCAACGGGTATCGCCGGTGTGGCATTGCGGGCAGTGCGGGCGGTCAGGCAGCTCGCGCCATGGCCGGGTATGCCATGCGGGTTCGGTCATGAGGGGCTTTCCTCTGTGGTGGGGGCGGCTTTGAGGTCGGTGGCGGGCAAGATGACACCGTCCGGGTGTGCCGTCATCAGCTCGGCGATCGCCTTGCGGATGGCGGCGTTTTTGCCCTGTCCGGGTCTGGCGCCGATCAGCGATCTAGCGGTGTGGCCAGAAAAGAGCTCGTGGCATTCGTCGATGACGTACACGGTCGGTGGCTCGCTCCGCTCACGCCGGGCAGGCTCGGGCGTGGGCGGGTTGGAGGCGGTCATCAATGGCTTCCTTCCGGGATGGCGATGGGTGGGTTGTCGGCAGGGTCGGCAGGCGCCTCGGTCTTCAGCCGCGCCAAAAGCGCCGAGGCGCGATCCGAAGAGATGGACCGTCCGTTCGCGCGCACGGCGGTGATGAGCTGATCGCGGGTGAGCGCCACGCCGCGGTCGGCGAAGTCGGCGGCGATCGTCCACCCCAGCGGCATCAACTCGTCCACGTCCGGGGGCGGGGTGCGCTTGCCGGATTTGCCGCGGGTGCCGGTGGGGCGTCGGCGGGGTGCGGGCGGCAGTGCCGGGCGGGCCGGGCAGCCGTTCGGCTTCGATGTGGATGGGGGCGCCGGCGGGGGTGAGTTCGCCGAGCCGGTACAGGGCGCGCTCGCGCCGGGTGGCCTTGAAGCGCCACAGCCGGCCGTAGCGGTCTTGCAGGTCCGTCTTGGCCAGCACCCGCGTGCGCTCGCGGGCGAGCGCGTCGGGGTAGGAGCGGATCTCCCACAGCACCATGCGGCGCCACAACGCGAACGTCGCGGCCGGCGCCAGCAACCAGCGGGAGCGGCGGATGCCGTCCATGCGGTCGGCCTTGGCCAGGTCGGCGCGCTTGCGGATAACGTGCGCGCCGACCTCGACGGCGACCACCCACAGCAGCGGCAGCACCGCATGCGCCACGACGGCGATCCAGTCGATGGGGTCGGCGGACAGGTAGGCGGCGATGTTGAGGTAGACGGTCGCGCCGGTCAGCGCCCATGGGATGAACCGCAGCCACCGCACCCGCATGCCGAGCCGGGCCAGAACGATGTCCAGGGCGGAGAACACCGCGATACCCAGGTCGATGCCGAGCGGGACGGTCCAGGCCAGCGGGCCGAACGAGGGTTCGGCGGCGGCGCGCACGCTGTCGAAGCTGTTGACGAAGCCGAGTAGACCCAGCACGCCGGTGACGGCCCCGGTCACAATGACGGCGGTGTGCTCGCCAGTGGTCAGCGGGCGGGCCGTGGCCGGTGGGCCGGTGCCGGGGGAAGCGTGGGGTGTCATGCGATCACCTCCACGTACACCCGGACGGAATAGGGGTCGCGGCGGGACTGGTAGGGCGCGCTGACGCTTTCGATGGTCAGCCGGTCGCGCAGGCTGAGAAGCACCTCGGCGACCTCGGCGGGGGTTCCGATCAGTCGGATGTTCATCTGTCAGTCCTCCTTGGGCAGGCAGGCGGGGTAGGCGGCGCCGACCGGGCAGGCGTGCCGCTCTCGCGACAGCACGCGGATGTCCACCGGCGTGCCGCCGGTGGCGGGTCGGACCGTGATGCGATAGCGCCAGCCGCAGGGTTTCGGGGTGCATCTCCAGACCTTGATGTGGCGGGTGACGGTTCCCTCGGGGCCGTTGGCGGTGGCGGGTGCGCAGCCGCTGGCGAACACGATGACCAGCGCGATCAGCGGTGGCAACAGCCTGGTGGTGGTCATGCGGCATGTTCCCTTTCGCGCCCTTCGGCGCAGTCGAGGCAGATGCCCAGGTGGCGCGGCAGCACGTAGCCGACGTCACGTGAGCAGTTCGGGCAGGTGCGGCGGGCACGGTTGGCCTTGTCGAGAGCGGCCATCTGGCGTTCGGTCGGGGTGCGCTTGGGCAGCGCGAACCGCACGTCATACAGGTAGGCGGGACGGATACCGCCGCGGGCGCGGTAGCGGCGCGAGCGCCACAACACTTGTGCCTGCACGCCTTGACCGCCGGGACGTAGCCCTTCGTCGGCCAGTTGGCGCAGCGTGCGCAGGTGCGGCGGCGCCATGCGCCACGGGTAGGTGGGGATGCCGTACCGCTCGCCTGCCGGATCGTAGAAGGCGGCACGGATGCGGGAGCCGGTCATGACCGTTCGCCTCGTGCGTGGCGCCGGTCAAGCAGCGCGAAGTAGGCATCCGAGCCGAAAGCGGGACACTCGCACGGCGCCAGTCGGCACAGCGCGCAGCGCACCTGCTCAACCGGCATATCGCCGCGGGCGTATCGATCGATGTCGGGAGACCAGATCACTGAGGTCTTGTCCGGGTTGCTGCTCATGGCGTGGAACTCCTCTCGTGAGCCGGGGCGGGGTTGGCCGGCATGTGGCCGTAGGGGCACGGCCCCCCGTTGGTTGCCGTCGCGTGCCGCCAGCGCAACGCGATGCTTTCGGCCGTGACCACACGAGGTGTCGCATCCGGCCGCGGCCGACGCGTCATCTCGATGGGTGTGAGCCAGCGGGGTGGTCATCAGGCCACGTCGGGAAGATCGCCCGAGGCGTCGTATCCAGCTGGGTGCGACACCTCAAGGTGCGGGGGAATGGCGTCCGCCGTGTGGCCGGCCCAGATGCCCGAGGTCGGGCGGGCATTCACCGCATATGGCAGGCACAGTGAGCGGGCCGGGCAGGTAGCGCACACCTCGCGCGCCACGTGTTCGCGGGCCGCGCGCTGCTCATCGGTCTCCAGGCGCGAGCGTGGGCCGGTGTGCAGCTCGGGATCGTAGGTACATTCGGGCAGCGCCGGCGGATCACCACCGCTGCTCCAGCCCGCTTCCAGGTCGGCCAGCGTGAGCCGGGAGGGGTGCGGCAGCAAGTTCATGTTCACGGGCATGACGGGATGTGCTCCTTTACAGGGATGCCGAGCGCGCCGCAGTGCTAGGCGGGGCGCGCTCGGCATTAGAGGTGCGGCGGGCGCCGCGGGGGTGGCGGGTCAGCCGAGCATGTCGCGCAGCATCGCCTGGTGGGCACGGAAGATCTGGCCGCCATACAGCCTCTTGAGCTGGGCTGCCAGGTCGGCATAGCTGGTCGCTCGTACCCATGCCGCGCGCCGGGCGTCGTCGGCGCCGAGTACGGCGGGCAGCTCGGTGTAGCGCATGACGCCGAGATCGAAGCGGACTGGTACGGTCACCATCCACGCCTCATCGCTGGCGCGGGGGTCGGGCACGTACCGCGCCGGGAACACTCGGCGGGAGGCGTTCGACAGGTCCAGGCAGGTTTCCTCGACCAGCTCGCGAACCGCCGCAGCTTCGGGATCTTCTCCGGCATCCACGTAGCCGCCGGGAACGGCCCAGCCGTGACCGTCCGCGCGTTCGATCATCACCACGTGGCGATTGCGGTCGGTGTTCGCGGTGACGATGGCGTCGGCGGCCAACTGCTCTCCCCAGTGGCCCAGCTCGTTGCGGCCGAAGCGGATGCCGGTCGGCGCGTACGGGTTGTAGGGCCGGCCGTTGACCAGCCGGAACGGGATCGCCGCGGCCATCTGGCGGGGTGCCCAATCGATCTCGGTCGGATCGGTGATCGGGTCGGCCCAACCCTCGGAGATGCCGCTGGCGAAAACGTCGGGATGCGTGTAGGTGATCACGTCGTCTTCCCCCGCCGGTTGATGCTGATGGTGATGTTGCCGACTACGGCGTCGGCCTGCACGCCCACCCTGGCGTTGCCCGAACGGACGTTGACGGCACCCTTGCTGGGCTTGTCCTCGGCGGGAGTGGCCGGCTTGTCCGCGGTCTTCTTGGGGTCGTTCTTGCCGCGGATCGCGCCTACCTGGACGGCGGTGAAACCGGACGAGGCTCTGTTCACCTTGGCCATGAGATTCACGACCTTTCTGGGTTCGGTACGGGCTAGGGATGAGAAACGAACCGTTCATGAGCAGGGGAAACGCCCTGCCAGCCGCCTTTTCGCGGGAAGCGGTGGCCCTTCGTCGTCACTGTTGAGTTCTCAAGTGGTGCCGAGCGCGACAGCCGTTGGGACGCGAGATCGCGTCGCCCTCCCGGTAGGGCGTGGACTGTGCCGGGGTGTGGCGCCAACGGCGCCGACTAGCCGAGGTTCGAGAGGAAGGTCACGGTGCTTTGAAAGACCGTGGTCACGAGCTGTGCGGCGGCCACGGGCTCACGGAAGACGAAGATGATGAACCCGATCGCGACCAGCCACATGAGGACGGGAAGGAACCGGCCCTTGGTAGGCATGGGAATCATGTGGACGCTCCTTTGGCCCTCCGGGTGACCTCTGAGTTGGTCACTGCTCGCAGCGTATACGCAGCTGCGTATACGCACAAGCCCTAGGTATACAATGATGCGTATACACTGAAGGAGTCAGTCGCCAACAACCGAAGGGATGATCGCCAAGTGCCAGAACCGGCCTACGTCCGCATCGCAGGCGAGTACGCCCGACGTATCCGCGGTGGCCAACTGCCGCCCCGTGTGCAACTGCCGAGCCACAAGGAGATCGCCCAGGAACAAGGCGTATCGGAGATCGTGGTCCGGAAAGCCCTTGACCTACTTCAGAGTCAAGGACTCGTTCGGTCCGTGCCGCGCCGCGGCATCTTCGTTGCCGACCGACCCAACCTCGTGCGTGTCTCTCCCGAACGTCAGATGGAGAGCGCGGAGAGCACGTTCGGAACCGAATCTGATCGAGACGTTCGGGTCATCCGGGAGACTGAGCAGATCCCCGCCTCCGAAGATCTCGCAGAAGCCCTAGGCATCCCGGAAGGTGAGCTGATCACCCACGTCATCACCCGGGCCAGCGAGGATGGCCGGCCGATCTCGATCTCAGACACGTACCATCCAGTCGAGGTCACCGACATATCGGGCGCAGCTCACCTAGAAGAAATACTCGCCGACCAGCTACCAACTTCGTCGCATGCCGAATGGCTGCGCACCGCACATGGCGAAATCGTCAAGACGGTCCATCAGCGGTTTCTCGCCGACGACGGCAGGATCATCATGGTCTCGGACGTGTCGTATCCACGCGATCGCTATGACCGGTACGTGTTCCGCATGAACTTGAAGTAGCACGACCAAAGGAGGGGCGCCGGACAGCTTCGGCGCCCCTCCTTTGATGTGGCCTTAGCGCCGAACCCAGCTCTGCGCGACGTCCCCTTCCGTCCACCAGGACACGAAGTGTGGATCTGTGGAATCCAACCTCCAGCGGGATGACAGGGCATCAAAGAACGCATCGTTACCGGTCTTACCGCCCTTCGGCTCCCCGATGTAGATAAGCCTGTCGCCCCCCGCTTCCTCGAACGCAGTCAGCGCCTCGGAAGCCATTTTGTCCCCCCATCCAGGAGGCCAGCACAGGAACAGCACATGATCCGCCGTTCGAACACGAGTCGCGAAGGCGTCCAGATTGCTGACAGGGAACCACACGTCAGCCTGCCCGGCAGCTCCAGGGAATGAGGTGTTCTTGGACTTGTCCGGCGGTTCCACGTCGTATGCCTCGACGCGCAGTCCCGAACGAGACAACTGAGCTGCCCAGTATCCCCGGCCGGCTCCCAGCTCGATGAGCGGGAGATCTGCGCACACGCCGCAGATCCAGTCCACGGTCTGCGGCGAAGGGATCGCATAGGCGTAGGCTGCTTGCAGGATCATTTGCGCATAGGCAAGCCTTGGACTTCCTTCTGGGTGCGCACCATCCACTACGCGGCGCCCCTCACGCTCCGACACGAAGGGCTCTACGATGTCCCAGTACGGATTCAGGCTCGCCCCGCCAGTCAGATAGTGGACGAACCGCAGGTCAAACGCGGCATCGACCTTCGAATCGCCGGTTCCCGACAACCTAGCCGCCATATCTAGATACTCGGCCACCTTCGGGTACTCCGCTTGGAGTCGCCGTTCATCCTGCAGGAGTGCAGTGAGTTCGTCCCATCGTTGTGCCGTCATGGTTAGCTCAGCCATACAGACGAGTCTCTCCTATTGAGCCTGACTACGCCATACATCCTGATGCTTTCATGACCAACTTCAATGCCCTCACCGCCAAGGGCACCGAGGCCATCTCATTCGTCGTCCTCCTTCTTTTGGCGAATCTTAATACTCGATGCTGTCACCGCCAATAGTGATACCACTAGGCCAGCTATCGCCAAAATGAGCCCTAGAATAGAGCCTATCCTGTCGGCCTGTTCAAGCCCAAGAGCAGCAATACCCAGGCTCACGCTAGTCACTATCGAAAGGAAGATGCCAAACATAACCCGGCTTCGGAGTGGAGACCGCCACTTACGCATCTCATGGCTCCGATCGCTTGACCGTTTGAAACGAAACAGCGGCCGACATGACACAATAAATTGGAGATACTATGCTCACCCACATCTTTGTTGCTTCGAGAGTAGTGAAGCGCTTAGCAATCTCATCCGGCGACGCTTGCAGGGATTTTCGCCCTGCATCGAATTCCAGAGCACCGGACAGGTCTAGATTTTCCTTTGCCAGAATATACAATGCTATTGCGATGGCCGAGAGCGCCAGACACAAGAGGAGCCACTTGACATGGCCTAGCGGCGGGGCGGCCGGGACTATGTGATCAAAAAGCATATCGCCCGCTGCGGCGGCGGTTAGGCCGATTGAGGCCGTAAACAGCCCTCCACCACCAAAGATCGCAAAATACAGATTTGTCTCACCAGTGGGGCCGATGAGCGCAGAAAGGCAATCTATAAAGATCAGTATGCCCACGATCGAAAGAGTGAAGTACCGCCACTTTGCAAGCTTGATCTCAAGCTTAGTTGCGGCGGGCGGCGGCTGCGCGATCACATCCCCTCCCGGAGGGAGTCGCATCGTGCGGTCTAAGCAACCGCATCGTAGCGTTCCAGTGACCGCCTCGCCTCTCAAGCCTTGTCCAGGGCATCAATGACGATCGGCACACCGCCACCGGAGCACATCCATGGGGGCACGCAGAGTGGGGTGCCGACTCTCACAGGGAAGAGTGAAGCCACAGAATGGATTCTGCAGGCTAAGCACCGCGGTTCCGTGGGCGTCGCCTTGCGAGCTTCCACGTGACGACAGGTGGGCCCTCAGCCTTGATCGTTACCCAATGACTACCCGCTTCCCGAGTAGCACATCGACGGGCCGCCTATCTGCACAGGCCAAGAGGGTTACCCTCTTGCTTGGCACACCTGTCTCATAATCCGTGGGTCGTGGGTTCAAGTCCCACCCGCCCTACTCTCCCATACCGCGTTTGACGTGGGATTTCTCGGTTCTCGTGCACCTCTGGGCTTGTTGTTGATCATGGTTGGTTGCTCGGTGGTTGCTCTTGTGTGCGGATCGTGTATCGCGGTAGATCATTTAGGCGGTCACTTCCAGTTCAGACCCCAGTGACGACCATCTGAAGACCAAGTCAGAAGGCCCGCGCGGTGGTGCCGGCCAGCGGCGGCCTGGTGCGCGGTCAAGCCTTGTCCAAGCCCGCTCGTCGTTGTGGGTGCCAAGAACTCGGCTACCCTACGCGACCTGCGTGTATTCGTGAATCAGCCCGTCGAGGCGGTCACGCCGGATGACCTTGATATCGGCCTCAACCGGATCGGGAAGGGCTCGCAGTGGAGCGGCCTGGCCCAGGGAGCGATGCGGGCGATGCTCATTGAAATGGGTCTCATAGGTAGCCAGCACGCGCCGTAAGTGGCGGGCGTTGACGATGAGGATCCGATCAAGGAGTTCTCGGCGCAAGCCGCCGATCCAGCGTTCGGTGAACGCGTTGGCCCGCGGAGCCCGAGGTGGCGTCTTGAGGATGCCGATGCCTGCGGCCGTGAAGACGTCGTCGAACATGGTGGTGAACTTCGTATCCCGATCGCGGATAAGGAACCTGAACCCCTCCGCTCTGTTACCCAGCTCGATCATCAGGTTCCTGGCCTGCTGCGCAACCCACGGGCCAGACGGGTGCTCGGTGATACCGAGAACGTGCACCCGGCGGGTGCCGAGCTCCATGACGACCAGGCAATATAGACGTTTGAACAGCACGGTGTCGCAGTGGAAGAAATCGCACGCCAAGATCCCCGTAGCTTGAGCACGCAGGAACTCACTCCAGGTCGGCTCCACGCGTCGGGGCGCCGGGTCGATGCCCGCCGTCTTCAAGATGAGCCACACCCTGGAGGCTCCCACCCGGTAGCCCAGAGCCGCGAGTGCCCCGGCGATCCGACGATATCCCCACAGCGGATTCTCCCGGGCCAGACGAAGCACCAAGGCCCGGATGCAGGCGCGGATGGGAGGCCGACCATGGCTGCGGCGCTTGAAGGTCCACCGCCGCTATACCAGATCGGCGTGCCAGCGCGCAACATACCCGGCGTCACGAACAACCGCAGACGACCTTCAGGAGACAGCAGCCGCGCCAGCGCTCTGATCACCGCCCGATCCGCCCACGACAGCCGGGGCCTTGCCACCTGCCGACGCAACACCGCGAGCTGATGACGCAAGACGAGAATTCCCGCGTCCTTCGACCTCTGCGAACGCCACACCAGCACCAGCCAACCCGCGAGCCGGACAAAGATCGGATAAAACAATCGCAACGCCATGGACAGCGATCATGCCCGCAAGAACGGGAACACCAAACCCCAGGTCAGCCCCGACGGCCGAGTTTCAGGCACCCACAGGGTCCCGCCGGGCCGCATAGCCGACAGAAAGCCGCAGATCAGGTGCTGCGATGCGGTTTTGGCACCGCAGGTGCGGTCAACGGCGATCATGGAACGGGTTAGATCAATTGTCGTTGATCTTTGCCGCGTTGGCGAGCCTGCGGTTCAGCGTCTCTCGAAACGTCGCGAGGTCGTTTGTGTGCTTTGAGATGAGGGCTCGCTGTTGCTCGCTCTCGGCTTCGTACCATGTGGCGATGTAGTTGGTCGAGTCCTTGCACGACATGTCAGTCAGTGCCGTCGCGATTTCTTCTTTGGACGGACCATCGTTGGGCCGAGTACGCCAGCGTGGATCCTCCCATGCATCCTCGGGGCTTCGGTAGCTATAACCCTTCTGCGCCATGCAGGAAACCCATTTCTGCGCCGCCTGGATGACAGCAGGGCTCTGACTCGCAAGATTGTAGGCTTGACCTTCGATGCGGCGAATAAGCTCATCATCGGAGGGTGATTCGAAGATCATAACCTCACGTCGTGCTTGTCCGTAGCACCCGCCATCGGGAACCTGAAGACCCTTGTAGGATGACGGCCCCTTACCGTAGAACACGATTTGCTCGTCCGCGGACGGTGCGCCAGCAGAATCTCTAGGACCTCCGTTGGCTGGGCCCGCGGAAAGCTCTTCAGGTGTGAGCTTGTATCCGTGCCGGGTCACACGATCTCTTCCGATGTAGAGGTACGGGTTGGCCCGGCCGGCGACGCTGAGATGGCTTGACTGGTTGCGACTGCGAGAAGCGCAGCCGTCGACGTTGCGAGCATTTTTTTAGTGCGATTCCCGCCATCTTAGCTCCTGATTGTTTAGTGGCTTCTGAGGGCCGTTCCGCACCTCTGAGTCCGAATTTTTGATGATGCATAAGCCCAATGAGCTTGGCAAGATCTTGATGAGTGACATGCACTCACGTTATTGTCCGCTTCCCTCGTAGCTCAACGTAAACGTCTTTGTTTCAGTTCTCTTTGGGAAGTGAAATTTTCTCTACCCACGACTAGCGCCTAGGCTGGCGCATTCGCCATAGCTGCAGGGCCGGAGTGGGAGTCTCCTCTGTCGAGAACCTTGCCGCTACTATTGATTCTGGCCGAAATGGCCGTGGGGCAGGTGGAATACTGCCCACCATTGCTTGGCGGGGTCACGACAAGTTCGAGCATGATAGTGTTAAGGGGCGCGATTAATTCAATCGCCTCTCCTTCGATGCGGCCTGCTTGATCGGTTCTATACAGGCGTTGCCTGATAACCCTATAGCTGCGGGCAGACGACTCGCCTTTGCCCACGTCGTCGGAATAGGTGTGCGAACATCATGAAGCTCTGCGGAGGACGCGTCGAATGGCCCTGCCGGGCATGGTGATATGGATCGCTTCCAACGAAGAAGACTCAGGCCCGCCACGTGAAGCAAGAGGGAATCAAGGAGATCTTTGCCTCTTGTCGAGGTTGGTCGAATGTGTTCCTATTGTGGGGCCTTCGCAGTGATCAAGATGACCTGCGCACCTGGAAGATAGGGTCGAACCGTATCGGAGGGCTGATCTTGCGGCTCACAGACTTGCTATCACCTGGTAGCGGATTCTCGTCGGGTTGCCCGGCATCCCTTGGATGTGCGCGAGCGGGATCTGCCCGCTCAGGAACCATGTGCCCCGCACTGTCGACCGCTGAATGTCTTTCTTGCAGGCACCAGCATGCGCTGAACGCGACAATCTAGCCTCGTGAACCTGCCGCAGGAGACAGGGCCAGGTAGTCCTGCATATCCTGACGGCTGCCGGAGCTCCGGCATGACCGCTCCCGCCCATCCGTTAAATCGTGCCTCAGTCACCGTGCTCCGCTGCACGACGTCACCCGAGGAGCGTAGAGTCTTTGAAGCGTGCACGTTACACCCTGTTATCCGTAGCCCTCATGACCACTGCGCTTTCCGTACCCCAAACCATTCCCGGCGTAAGCGGCGCAGCCGCCGCACAGACCCAGACGCCAGCTACACCACAATTGCCGAAGGAAAGTTCATCGGTTGAGCCATCGCAACGCGACAAGGTCCTGACCGAAGGATGGGACAGGTCGAATGACCTGGCCATCACCGCTACGGGTGACGCGGACGGATTCCACGTCCTGGCAGCTAAATCCAGCGAAGGCTACTCTTGGCGTACGGTCGCGACGCTCAGTGAGCCGGGCATGAACACGGATCAATGGGTCGGCAACGCATGCCTGACGACCTCGGGCAGCCAGGTCATCGCGGTCTATGCTCCGCGGCACTTCACCAACCGCGCGTGGCTGTTCAGCCGAGGTGCCTTCGCCGCCGTCATCGATGTGAAAAGCGGTGAGGTTACGAAGCTGAAGGACCAGGTCAGCCTTGCCTACTACAACCCCGGGTGCGGCGCAGGCAACGAGGTCGCCTTCACTCAGGGCACCACCGACGAGCGCAAGACGACCCGGTTGTTCACCGTCGACGCCGGCTCGAAGTCGATCGCGCGAGCGATCGTCGTTCAAGGGCAGGTGACCTCTGCCGTGGCCACCGCCGACGGAATCGTCGCGGCGGCCGGTAACCGGCTGGTGAAGGTCGAGCTGTCAGGCAAACTCAAGACTCTTGCCAAGACCGATTCGGTACCCGTCGCCTTGCATGCGACGGCCGACGGCGGCATCGCGTTCATGGACCGGGAAGAAGGCGCGGACGAAGCCCGCGTCAAGCACTACCGCCAAGGCTCGGTACGGACCTTCGCCTCCGGACGCCTCGGAGACCTGGCTCTGCACGCCGGTGCCGATGGCCGGGTATTCGTCACCGGTCAAGCCCGCCAGGTTGGTGACCTACCTGCACGCGTGTCCGTGCTGGGCGGCCCGTCGACGGTGGAAGCGGTCTCCTCTGAGGGAAGGCTGCTTATCGAAAGCGCCGCACACCGTGGACTGAAGCGCGAACAGCAGAGCGATCAGGCGAATACCGAATATCCCGGTGTCGTGCGTGAGAGGGAGAGTCCCGAACTCATCGACATCAAGGCGCAGGTGGCTGGGACCCGATCGCCGCTCGCCTTTGCGATTGATCCCGCCCGTGCGAGCACGCAGCCTTCCGGCAGAGCAGAGAACCCGAAACTGACTCAGGCACGGGTAAAGGTGGCTACGAGAGCAGGCACCGCCGCGACCGCGTCCGGGACCGTCGATCTGAACTACAGCTGCTCCGTTCCCCGCAACGACCCGAAGACGCAGGTGTACCAGCCGCACTGGCGTCAGGTCGAGTGGGCGGTCGACCAACTGGTGTTCAAGGACCGGCTGCAGGTGTGGCGCCAGAGCGACTGGAAGGGTTCCGGAGTTCCGCAGTGGAACCCACAAGACCTCTTCCCCACACCCGACCTGGCCGGCGGCGGTCGAATCCCCGTCTCGGTGATGTTCGGCATCCTCGCGCAGGAGTCCAACCTGTGGCAGGCCCAACGAGACGTACTCCCCGGAGAGACTGGCAATCCTCTCGTGGGCAACTATTACGGCGTTCAGATCTACGATGCCGACCCCACCAATGACTGGGACATCCGCTTCGACGAAGCCGACTGCGGCTACGGCATCACCCAGCAGACCGATCACATGCGACGGCAGGGGCACGCCAGGCCCGGCGAGTGGCTGTGGGATCCGGAAACCCAGCGCAGGATCGCCCTCGACTACGCGACGAACATCGCCGTCGGCCTCACCACGCTCGCCGAGAAATGGAATCAGGTCCACGCTGACACCGGCGGCGTCATGAAAATCAACAACGGCGATCCCGCCAAGATCGAAAACTGGTATTTCGCCATCTGGGCGTACAACTCCGGTTACTACCCCAAGGCGCAAGCGAGCGCGAACGGCGGCGCATGGGGCGTCGGCTGGACCAATAATCCCAAGAACCCCGACTACCCGGTTGGCCGTCGCCCGTTCCTGCACAATAACTCCTACTCCGACGCCGCACACCCTCAACGCTGGCCCTACCAGGAAAAAGTGCTCGGCTGGTCGGCGTGGCCCATCGCCAAGACCTACTACAACGCTGCCACCGGCCAATGGGTCACCGAGGGCGGCTACAACCACGCATGGTGGAACGCGGCACAACACCGCACCAGCATCGTGCCGGTCTTGCCGGACATCGTGGACGTGAACGCTTTCTGCACTGCCGACAACGAGTGCGAGGTGGCCCCGCAGATCAACTGCACCAGAGCCGATCGAAAATGCTGGTGGCACTCGCCGAAAACATGGAAGACCTGCCCGGACGAATGCGGCAACGAAGCCTATCTCCGCTACGACGCGAGCTACGCCAGCATAGAGCGCGCCGAACCAACCGACCAATGGACTCCCTGCCTGACACCAGGACTACCCCCGGTGTCCGGTGATACGACGAACATGCTGATCGTCGATGATGTGCCCAGGACTGTGCCGGCAATCCGCGGGAACTGCCAGAACTCCGGATGGACGAACTCAGGGACGTTGTCCTTCGAATTCGAACAGGTAGGCACGGATGTACCGGGGCGAGCGGACTTCCAGCAACTCGGCAACGGCTTCGGTGGCCACTTGTGGTGGGCCTACTCCCGCAGCCCCCAGCACAACGGCGCCGCCATGAAGGTGACCGGCACCTGGGAACTCAACCAGGCAATCAACAGCTGGGCACGGGTGATCGTGCATGTCCCCAAGCGACGAGCCGAGACCCAGCAAGCCCCGTATACCGTCGATCTCGGCAACGGCAAACGACAGACGCGATACCTATCCCAGGGCCGCTTGGACAACAGCTGGCAGAGCCTGGGTGTCTTCGAGTTCGGCGGGACGCCGAAGGTCTCCCTGACCAACCTGAACAAGGAGGGGCACGGCACCGCGGCGGTAGCCTTCGACGCCATCGCGTTCCAGGTGCTGGCCAAAAAGCCCAAGCACTTCGTGGTCGGCATGGGCGATTCTTACGCTTCAGGTGAAGGCGTCGGCAACTACGCTAAGGAAACCAACGTCTCCTACAAGACGAATGCCTGGAATGCCTGCCGCAGAAGCAACGATTCCTGGATCAGGAAGACCGTCCTTCCTGGCGAAACTAGAACTATCGGCGAAATGGCAGACAGCCTCGACCCGAAACTGGACTTCCATTTCGTCGCCTGCTCCGGCGCCACAACGATCAGCGTGAAGCATTCATCACCCTCCTGGCAGACTAGCTCTTACGTATGGAGCAGGTTCCGCGACTATGCAGATGGGAGATTCCGCGAGATCAGCCAGCTAGAGGCCGGGTATCTCGACGAGAACACGACACTCGTCACACTGTCCATCGGTGGAAACGACGCAGGCTTCCCCAAGGTCGTAGAAAACTGTTACTTGTGGGCCTGTCAGGGCGACGACTATGAACAAAGGCTGAGAACTGATATCGCTGGATCGGTGAACAACTATCTGCGTGACCCCGACGGGACCGGCTTTGTTCCTTACAACGTGAAGGACACGCTGGAACGCATAGATACCGACGTCAAGAACTCCCTATCCTCTCGCGGCAAGAAAGCCAAGATCGTCTTGATGGGGTACCCTCGAATCTTCGATGGCCAGACAGCAAGCGACCCCCTCCAATCCTGCTCCTCCACAATCAACTTCAGCGCGCCAGAAAAGGACATGCTGAACAGGCTGTCGGACTACATGGCCACACAGGAATCATCGATGACCGCTACTCTGAAGGCGGCAGGCCGAGAGGTATCCTTCGCCAACCCGATCTCGAAGTTCGGGATCCACGGCGCCTGTGACGACGACCCCTGGATCATCCCCGTCACCTTCACAGATACCGGCGGCGGCGACTTCGGCGATCTACCCGACTGCCTCCTCAACGACGGCGTGCGATGTGCAAGCCGGACGTCGATGCATCCGAACACAAAGGGCGTCGCGGCCTACACGGAGGTTCTCCAGGAGCATCTCGCGAGCCCGGCGGTCAACTACACCGGCTGGTAGGTGACTGTATACGCTAGCTGCAGACTGCGGTGAACTCATGTCAGGGGCGACGGGTGAAGAGCGAGCGGCACAATAGGCCCTATTTGCTGGTACTATTCATTTTCTTGCTCATCGTCCTTGGCATTTTATTCCTCCCGCGCCTCGTATACGGCGCCATTTTGGAATCCCAGGTCGAAAAGAACTCCGAGGAAGCGCTGGAGAAGTACGCCGAACAGGTTAGCCGACGACTCATGGTGGATCCCCAGGGACACTCATGGCGGAACGTCAAAGGAGCCCGGGTTCTCGGTCACAAACGGCAAGGCCAGGGCTCTCTCATCATCTCCACGGTCGTCACTGTGCCAGCAGGAGCCGTCATCTTCAGCAGCAACGGATACGAGGTCAGGTGCTACGACATCGTCTTCACGCATCTCGGCAGAGCCAGCCAGCGGTTCGAGCTGGACAAGGTGCCGGGATGCGAGGAGGAACTGCTCGGGCCGGCTCGCCTCCGCCCTTCGTGAACCTGGGCGTGGCGACAATCTCTTCCTGTGCGGCGCCAAAGCCCCGTGCCCTATATCCTGACCTGCAGCTTTGTTTCAGCGTCAGGCGGCCCGGCAATACTCACTGATCAGACCACTGACGGCCTGTCGTCGCTGTATCCGAGCCGCGAGATCGGGCTTCTTCGCCGGATCGCGGGTGGGTGGCCGTAGCGACAGTGCCTGATGCGGCCGGTGCTGGTTGTAGTGGCGCTCGTACTCGGCCAGGACCTGTCGCAGGTGCCGCTCGCCATAGACCAGAAGGTGATCGAGGCATTCGCGCCGGAGTGTGCCAACGAACCGCTCGGCGAATGCGTTCGCCCGTGGCGAGCGCGGCGGAATCTTGAGAATGCGCACGTCCGCCCCGGCAAGCACGCTGTCAAATCCTCCGCCGAATTTGCCGTCCCTGTCTCGGATGAGGAACTTGAACCCGTCGGCCCGCCCGTCCAGTTCCATCAGTAGATTGCGTGCGTGCTGCGCCGTCCAGATACCGCTCGGATGAGCCGTTCCACCAGGGATGTGCACGCGCCGCGTTTCGATCTCCATAACGAACAACACGTACAGGCGTTTGAGGAACACTGTATCGACGTGGAGAAAGTCGCACGCCAGGATGCCGGACGCTTGTGAGTGGAGGAATTGGCGCCAGGTCGGCGAAGCCCGACGCGGCGCGGGTCCAAGCCCCGCCGCCGCCAGGATCCGACGGACCGTCCCCTCCCCCACCCGCACCCCAAGACCATGAAGCTCGCCCCGGATGCGCCGATGCCCCCACCGTGGATTCTCCCGCGCCAACCGGAGGATCAGATCGCGGGTCTCTTCAGAGATCGGTGGCCGGCCGTGTTTGGCAGGGTAGATCCACCTCTTCTTGACCATCCTGCGGTGCCAGGCCAGCAGCGTGCCAGGCGCCACGATGCGATGCAACCGAAGGCGAGCAGGTAACAGCCTGGCCAACGCGGCCAGCAGCGCCCGATCGGCCCAGTCCGGCCTCGGCTGGGCGACCTGGCGACGCAGCACCGCGACCTCATGCCGCAACACCAAGATCTCCACCTCCTTGGAAGCGCTGCCCCGAGCGAGCAGCACCAACCAGCCGAACACCCGACCCACCAGCACATACAGAAGACGGAACAGCACGAGAACCGAGCCTAGAAGACCAGGTCAACCGACCTGCACCAGTTCTGGCAGCTCACAGGCCGGTCCGGGCTATAGCGTTTGAAGGTCCCAGCGCCGCCGTACCAGATCAGCGTGCCAGCGCAGCACCGTGCCCGGCGTCACGAACAACCGCCGACGACCTTCAGGAGACAGCAGCCGCGCCAACGCGCTGATCACCGCCCGATCCGCCCACGACGGCTGAGGCCTGGCCACCTGCCGACGCAACAGCGCGAGCTGATGACGCAAGACCAGAATCTCCACGTCCTTCGACCTCTGCGAACGACCCAGCAGCACCACCCAACCCGCAAGCCGGACAAAGATCAGATAAACAACCGCAGCGCCATGAACAGCGATCATGCCTAGCAGAACGGGAACGACAAACCCCAGCTCGGCCCCGGCGGCCGATTATCGGGCACCCACAGGGTCCAACCGACACTGCCGACTGCCAGCCTCACATGAGCGTGAGGCCCGTCACGCGGGCCGCGCACGCCGACACCGACCTTCACCAGTACCCAAACCACGATCAGATACAGCGAGCGAACGGACACAAGCCGCGATCTTGCCCGCACCACCTGCGCGGGTCAACGTCGCAGGCAGGCACCGTGCAAGGAGTTATGAAGCGGCACAGGCGGCCGCCTGCACCCAGAACCGGACGGTGACGTCCTTGAGGGCGCCGAACACCCGGAGTGTGATCAGATGGAGCAGGCGGGCAAGCATAAGACGCGATCTTGCCTGCAGCGACAGACCCGGTCAACGCACAGGTCAGAGCCGCCGTGACTGTGTTCTACGCGATACAGGGTCGTGTCAGAGCGTGCCGTAATGCGCGTGACGAGCTTCCGAGGCGAAGGCCCAATAGCGGTCCCCATATGACCAGTGCCACCACTCTGTCGGATAGTTGACGAACCCGACAGCCGTCATCGCCACTCTCAGGATCCGCCGGTTCTCCACCGCCTCAGCCGGGATCTCCAGCGAGTCGGTGTAGCAGGCCCCGTCCCCGCTGAGCGGAGTGGCATTCACCTCCGTGCCCATCGGCAGCTCCACGCCCGAGGCGGTGCACAGGGTGAGATCGACTGCGGCACCGGACACGTGGGGGCCGATCTCGGGAGGCGATATGTACCGGGCGGCCTCGGTGTGCGCCTGCTCCCGGGTCCACCCGGGATGCGCCGCACGCAACTGGTCCACCGAGTCGGCGAAGTAGCGCTCCTGCAACCCGGCGGGACGATACCCCTCGATCACCAGGAGCCGGATTCCGCGCGGGAGCTGCGTCTGTGCCGCCACCAGCCGGTCGGCGACGGTTGCGCGCACTCGTGCGTACGCGCCGTCGTCGTCGGCGAGTCTCGTGTCCAGCCGGATTGGTTCGATGTCGCGCAGATCCACCAGAGGCTCCCCGCACTCGCGAACTGGAAATTCCGTGATCCTTGCATCCGACAGCAGCACGATCGGCTTCACCGTTCACCTCCGTTGAACCAGCGCCGACCATGCTCCCGCAGCGTCCTTCAAAACTTCTGTAAACGGTCGTCAGGTGAGCTCCGCATACTCCCGGGCACCGTACAGGCGGAAGGTCTCTATGGCATCCGCCCGTATGCTCGTCGCCGTCGCGGATTCGCCGAGCGCTTCGTAGACCAGGGCCAGGTCCCGTTCGGTACGTGCTACGAAAAGCTCGGCACGCAGCGTGCGCCACCGTTCGCGGGCCTGCCGGAGATAGGTCTCGGCGGGATAGAGGCGGCCCTCGCTCAGGAACAGCTCGCCGAGCGTGCGCAAGGTGCATGCCTCGCCCCAACGGTCCTTGAGGGCGCGGGTGACGTCCAGTGCGTGATCCAGCGGACGCCGTGCCTGTTCTGGCCTGCCGAGCCGGAAGTGCACCTTGGCCAGAGAACGCTGGCAGTACGCCTGCATGAGGCGGTCACCCAAGCCGCGCATGATCTCCAGGGACTGCGCGGACAGGCTCTCCGCCTGCTCCAGCTCACCCTTCGCCCGATGGAAGAGCGACAAGTTGCGCAGCGTCAGCCCCTCCCCGTGGCGGTTGCCCGCCTCGCGGAACAGCCTCAGAGCCTGGCTCAGCTCGCTTCTCGAGGCTGCGTAGTCACCCAGTTCCAGATGTACGGTGCCCGCGATCCGCTTGATGTGGCCGAGCGCCGCCGGATCATCTGAGCCGTCGAGCAACTCGCCCGCGCGGCCCAGGAAATGCAGGGCCTCGCGCAGGTATCCCTGTTCGCGGCAGGCGGCGCCCAGAGCCGCGACCGTCGCGGCCTCCGCACGAGCGTCCCCGGCGTTGCGGAAGATGGGCAGCGCCTGGCTCAGGTACGTGCGCGCCTCGGCATACAGGTCGCGTTCGAGGTGAAGCTGTCCGAGACCCGCCAGAAGAGTGGCCTGCCCGACGGCGTTGTCCTGCCGCCGGGCGGCGGAAAGAGCCGCTTCGTGGGTGCGATGCCAGGTCGCGAACGGGTTGTCGAAGGCGTGCTGGTTGCTGCCCAGCGCCACGTTGCCCAGCACAGAGGCCAGCTCGACGGCGATCTCGTCCAGGTTCATGCTCGAGGCCAGTTCGACGCCGACCGTCAGCGCCTCTTCCTCTTCCTGCAGCCAGCCCTGCGGATCAGCCGCCACCATCTCGGCGACCTCGTCCGCCACGGGCGCGGCCAGGATGTAGGAGGCGCGCAGCGAGATGGTGCTGGCCGGGCTGGCCTGATTGATCTGCTGGATCAGCCACAGCCAACCGCGCAGCACACGCAGGAGCATGTCGGTGCGTTCCTGCTCGCTTTCCTCGGCCTGGGCGCGTTGCCTGCCGTACAACGCGATGAGATTGTGCAGCCGGTAGCGGATCTGCCCGACGCCCTCGACGGAGTGGACGTCCGTCAGCGAGGCGTCCATCAGTTGCTCGAGAATCCTCTCAGCCTTCTCCTGGTCGGTTCCGAGAGCGGCTGCGGCGACCCAGGCCGGGAAATGCGGCAGGTTCAGAAAACCCAGGCGACGCAGCGCCGTTCTCGCGTCCGCGTCGAGCAGTTCGTAGCTCAAACCGATGCTCGCCCGTACCTCCTGATCGCCCGCCGCCAGCTCGTCCAGCCTGCGGTGCTCGTCGGCAAGCCGGTCCGCGAGCCGTGACAGGGGCCACTTGCGTCGTGCGGCCAGCCTGGCTCCTGCGATGCGCAAGGCGAGCGGAAGACCGCCGCATTGTTCTGCGATCTGGCGTGCGACCTGCGGCTCCGCGGCGATCCTGGCCGGGCCCGCCACGCGGGACAGGAAGTCCACCGCGGTGTCGAGCGACAGCACGTCGAGATCGGTGAGGAGCGCGCCGGCCAGGCCGGCGAGCCGGTTGCGGGAGGTGATGAGTACGGCGCAGCCGCTGCTGCCCGGGAGCAGCGGCCGTACCTGGCCCTCCGAGGCCGCGTCTTCGAGGATCAGCAGTTTGCGCTGGCCGGCGAGGAGGGAGCGATAGCGGTTGACCCGCTCGTCCAGGGTCGCGGGCAGCGGCGGGCCCGCCGGGTCCAGCTCACGCAGCAGTCGCCCGAGCACTTCCACGGAGGTGGCCGGGGTCGCGGACGTGCCGCGCAGTTCCACATGGAGCTGGCCGTCCGGGTACGATTCCGCGACCTCGTGCGCCACCCGGATGGCGAGGGTGGACTTGCCGACGCCCCCGGTCCCGGACACCACACAGATCGCCATCCCCTCCGCCGTGGCGAGGTGGCCGCTCAAAGCGGCGATCTCCTGCTGGCGGCCGGTGAAGTCGGGCGGCGGCGCGGGAAGCTGCCGGGGCGGACCACCGCTCGCGCCTGCGCCCCGCATGAGCGCGGGATCGGACCGCAGTATGGCCTCGTGCGCCCGTCTGAGCTCGGGTCCGGGATCGATGCCGAGTTCCTCGATCAGCGCTTCGCGTCCCTGGCGGAAGACGGCGAGCGCCTCGACTTGCCGACCTGCCCGGTAGAGCGCCACCATCAGGTCGCGGCGCAACCGCTCGCGGGTGGGATGCAGGGCGACCAACTCGGTGAGCTCTCCGAGGAGACGCTCGCCATGGTCTCCTGTCATCAGGTCCATGGCGATGCGCTCCTCGACGACCGCGAGCCGTAACTCGTCGAGTCTGAGCGCCTCCGCATGCAGGTACGCATTGCCCACGCCGCCGAGAGCGTCGCCGCGCCATAAGTCAAGCGCCGCGGCGAAGGAATCCCTGGCCTCTTGCGGACGATTCTCCCGTACGGCATGGCGGCCTTGTTCTGCCAGCCGCTCGAACACATTCTTGTCGACGGCGTCCGGCGGCACATCGGCCAGATAGCCGGCCTGGTGAGAGACGATGATCTCCGGCAGGCCGGCCTGGGCTAAAGATCTGCGCAGCGACGCGACATAGGTCTGCAAGACCGCACGCCCGCTCTTCGGCGGTGTATCCCCCCAGATCGCCTCGCTGAGGCGCGCGGCGGAGATCGCATTGCCCGGGCGCAGCAGGAGCGCGGCCAAGAGCGCACGAGGCTTCGCTCCGCCGATCGGGACTTGCTGCCTGCCGTTCCAGACCTCCACCGGACCGAGCACACGGAATTCCATAAGGCTCCTGCAACTCGCAGCCAATGATCTACAAGACCGTCGCCGGACATTTGAAGGATGCGCGGTGCGCACCGCATCGCCCCTTCCGGACTTTCCCACGAGCCGGCGACGGGGGTCCACACTCCAGAGCGCATTGAAGGCCGATTGAAGCCGATCTGAAGAGCACTCATTAAGCCTTGCCTCATGCGACACAAACACGGATCGGTACTCCGCCGGAAATTCCCCGATGCCGGGTCCAGCCGCCCGCGCGCATTACTGGCGGCGCTCGGCGTACTGCTGGCCCTCCTCACCGGCTCGCTCGTCATCGACGTCAGGCCCGCGCACGCCGGCGCCACTCGCGATCAGATCGTCTCCGTCGCCCAAGCGGAGATCGGCGCCTCCGAGGCCAACGGGGGCTGCCTCAAGTACGGACCTTGTACCACCCAGGAATGGTGCGCGTACTTCGCCGAATGGGTGTGGCGCAACGCCGGCGTCTCACCGGTGTTCGACACCGCCGTGGCACGCGCCGTTGGCCTGTGGGGGGTGAACAGCGGCCTGTGGAGTGCCCGCCCCAGTGACGGCATCGGTAACCCAGAGCCGGGTGACGTCGTCGTCTACGGTACGCCCGCCCAGGCCACGGGTGGGCACGTCTCGATCGTCGCCTCGGTGAACGCTGACGGCACCATCGACACCATTGACGGCAACTGGAACGAGGCCGTGGTCCGCCGGAGCATCAACCCGCTGACGCAGCGGGCCGGCGCCGACAACCTGCTGATCGCCGGTTACGTCAAGCCCCCCGGCGTCACAGCGACTCCGATGGACGGGTCGCTGTCGGGTGATGGCCGGGCCGAGGTCGTCCTCGTCGAATCGAGTGGCAATCTGAAGGCGTGGTACAACGGGCGCGGTTTCACCAACACGCCGTGGACCAGCGACACCAGCATCGGAAACGGCTTCACCGACCCCAGCCGGGTGCGCTTCGCCGACATCTCCGGTGACGGTAAGAAGGAGCTCATCTACATCGAGCCGAGTGGCAATCTGAAGGCGTGGTACAACGGGCGCGGTTTCACCAACACGCCGTGGACCAGCGACACCAGCATCGGAAACGGCTTCACCGACCCCAGCCGGGTGCATTTCGCCGACATCTCCGGAGACGGGCGCGCCGAACTCATCCTCGTCGAGCCGAGCGGCAACCTGAAAGCCTGGTACAACGGCCGCGGCTTCACCAACACCCCCTGGACCAGCGACACCAGCATCGGAA
>NZ_VRLV01000027.1:0-20712 GCF_009760925.1 Nonomuraea typhae | reverse complement strand
CCGGGTGCGCTTCGCCGACATCTCCGGAGACGGGCGCGCCGAACTCATCCTCGTCGAGCCGAGCGGCAACCTGAAAGCCTGGTACAACGGCCGCGGCTTCACCAACACCCCCTGGACCAGCGACACCAGCATCGGAAACGGCTTCACCGACCCCACCCGCGTGCACTTCGGATGACCTGAAACCGCTGCGGCCCCACCATCGTCAGAGACACCGTTGGCGAAGTAGATCAGAGAGTAGCGACCCCATGATCACATCCGTGATCATGGGGTCGCTATCGTTGTTCCTGCTCGCGGATGGAGTCGTGGGTGTCGCTGCGCTCGACCAGTTCCCGGCCGTCACTCTGGCGGTGGCCCGGGCCTGTACTGCTTTAAATTTGCGCACGTGGCCTGAGCTGGTGTTTTCTTCGGGCCGGCTAGATGGTTGATGCCTAGGCGTAGCTGCGAAGTTAGGGCGAGGGTGCCCACGCTCGATGTGCGACGAAGGAGCTAGACATCCTCGCAACCGCACTGTACGTGCGGATCGATGATGTGTTGAAGGCCCAGCCGCCTGGCTCCGTGGCGGGCTGAGGTCGGTATCGCGCCGAGGCTCGGTGATGCCGAGCTGGTGACACTGGCGATGTTGTCGGCGCTTCCGGGCTTCATCTCTGAGCGGCGCCGGCTGCGGTACGCGCGTGCCGAGCTGGGCGTGATGTTCCCGCATCTGCCCGGGCAGCCGGGCTACAACCGGCGGCTGCGTAATGCCTGTGGCCTGGTCAGGTACATGATCCGGATGCTGGGCGCCGACACCTCGCCGTGGAATGACGATGTCTGGGTGGCCGATTCCACTCCGATCGAGTGCGGCCGTTCGCGGGAGACGGCCCGGCGCTGGGCGGAGTACGGCTGCTGCGCCTCCCACTCCCGATACTTCTGGGGGCATCGGCTGCACCTGTTGTGCACGCCGGGCGGGCTGCCGGTGCTGTTCGCCCTGAGCGGTGCCAAGGCCGATGAGCGCGAGGTATTGATCGGCATGCTCAGACCGCACCCGACGTCGGGCCGGTCACGCGCTCTTCGAGGGTCTTGCCGGACGTCACGTGGGATGGCCCCTTCCGTCAGTGGCCAGTGTAGGCGGGAGGGGGGCGACGGCTTGATTGATCTGCGATCGGGATCAGGCGGCGGCCGGGGGCAGGGACGGGGCGTCTATTCGATACCCGTCGTGTACTTCATCGCCCCGATCTTGTGTTCGTACATGGTGAACAGGGCTACGAACACCTCGATTTGCCCGGCTGGCTCCAGGGGCTCCAGGTAGGCGGCCACGTCTTGCTCGGTCAGGTCTTGGGTGCTGGCGGCGCGCCGATTGAAGATCGTCTTCGCGATGTCCTGCTGCCGGTCACGGATCCTCAGCGGCGCTAGTTTCTGCAGGTCGTATTCCGGTGGCAATGGCCGGCGGACCAGCTCGGCCGGGTAGCGCGCGGCCATGAGCCGCATCGCGGTGTTGACCACATGGGTGGCCAGAGCCGACCCCAGCTGTAGCGTTCGGACCATGACGATCAGCTCATTGAGGGCAACCACATCCTCGTCGATGCTGATCGGGGTGTTGATGTCAAGGTCCAGCCGTTCCATCGCCAGCGCGATGTTGTCGAGCACCTGACCTGCGTTGACCGAGATGTGATCACCGTCGCTGACGCTCGCCCGTGGATGGTCCTGGTCGAGCAGCTCGGCCACGGCTTGCTGCTCTTCTGCGCTGGGGCGGTGCCGCCGGCGAAACCATCTCATCGCGCACACACCTCGTCTTCGGGGCCCGTCCAGCCTTCGGCCAGCGTGTGCCCGAGGCGGGTGAGGGCTACTCGGTGCTCTCAAGAAGATCACGAGAGCAGCAGGTGGTCCAGGGGGCGGGTTCGGGGATGAGTCGTCCGAAACGAGGTTCCCGGTGGAGGTCAGCTTGAGTATGGGGGGAAGGCCCGGCGGGCGGCGGTGGCTACGCGTGCGGCGAGTTCGGGGGTCAGGGCCTGGGGCTGGTTGAGGAGCCAGGTGGACAGCCGGCCGGGGGACAGGACCGGCACGCCGTTGACGACGGTGCTGCGGGGGAAGCGGCGGCCGTGGACGACCAGGACGGGCGTGATGGTGACGGTGCGGCCGAGGAAGGGCCGCAGGTCCTTGGTGGCCTTGCTCGCCTCGTACAGGGCGGGGGCGACGTCCTTGGGGGTGAGGGCGCGGGGTGCGCCGCGTACGGTGCGGACGCGCCCGCCGCGCACGGTGAAGATCTTCGGTCGCTTCCACTGCTTGGAGTCGATCAGGTGCACGCCGGTGGGCCCGATCACCAGGTGGTCCAGGTTGGCCCGGCTCGCCGGTAGGGCGCGGTCGTGTAAGACGGTGTAGCCGAGGGTTTCCAGCAGTTGCAGGCGCCGGGCGGTGCGGCGTTCGCCGAGGGCGCCGCGCCGCCAGGTGCGTACGGCGTCGTGGTTGCGCCAGCGGGCCAGGGCGTAGGCGGACGCGGCGAGGGCCGCGGTGGCGAGCCCGGCCTGCCAGCCGATGATGAAGCCGACCGGGACGCCCAGGAGCAGAGCCAGGACGAGGGCGATCAGCAGGCGTTCGCCGCGGTCGGCGGCCAGCAGTTCGCGGTAGCGGGCGTGAGCCGAGGCGCCGGCGCTGGTGCGGGTCATCGGCGATGCCTCCAGCAGGCGGGGGACGTGGGGAAGGTGCCGAGAGCTGCGTTCAGCGTACGCGGCCGGGCCGACGGTTCCGGGGCGGGCTCGGCAGCCGGCCCCGGCCGATCATGTACGTCAACCAGTGCCCGCTTACTCACGTACGCCGCCCTCTCGCCAGGGCCGGGTTTTGATCTGCCTGGTGTACAGTGCTCGCCGCTTGGGCGGGGCACGCTCGCCGGCGAAGGCGCGATCGAGGGCATGCCCGCGATCGCGTTCGCCACCGACCCGCGGGTGCGGGGCGGAGCGATCGGCGCAGCCGGGTGCGAGGTCATCGTCGCCGCCTGCGAGCACGCGATGCGCCAACACCTGGCCGTCATCGGGCTGTGGCATTCCGGCGGAGCCCGCCTGGTGGCGAGCGGTGCTGGAACGTCTGAGGTTACAGCGGGTTGCAGGCGGCTCCTATCAGGCTGCGCCTCAGCACGTCGTAGAGCGCCCACTTGCACAGGTGGCGGCCGGTGGCCGAGCCGCTCAAGCCGATGACTTCGACGTCCTGGACGCCGGTCCCGAAGCAGTTCCGGCCCACGACGGTGTAGGGGGCCGGGAGGTCCAGGCGGCGGTCGAGGGGGTCGCACGTGATTTTCCCGGCCGCGTGTGCGGGTGTCGCGATGAGGGGTACGGCCAGCAGCGCCGCTACCAGGGTGGTCCGGATACGCATCCCCCGACGGTAGAAGCGTGCGACGAAGCGGTCTAGATGCTCACATCACCGGCATAAGTGGATTTCTCACCGGAGATAGGCCCAGCACTCCGGGTGTTCACACCGCTAACTAGTTCGATTTTCAACCAGGGGAATCCAGCCATGGCCTTCGAGCACCTGTTCATGCTGATCACGGAAATCGTCGTCGCCGCCTCCGTGGCGCTCGTCCCGCTGGCCCTGGCCCTGCGCGGCATCAAGGGTGGCGAGTGGCCCGTGCTGCAGCGGCGCCTGGTCATCTGGCGGGGCTTCATCGTGCGCTGACCGTGGCGCCTTCGAAGATGTCGTTGAGCACGGCCCGGTGGGTGGGCAGCGCCTCCGCGTGGCGCTTCCTGCCCTCCTCGGTGATCAGCATGGTATGCCCCGTGTTGGGTGGAGACCATCCCCGCCATCCTGAACATCGCAAGGCCATGGACTGGCCGGACGTGATTATCGGCAGGTGCAGTGCTCGTAGGCTGTCCTCTGCCGCTGGGTGTAGGCCTTGACACACGACGGGTCAGCGATGCCCAACTGCTCGGCCAATTGGTCCTGTCGGTGCCGAAAACTCGGCCACCCTATGCGACCTGGGAGTATTCGTGTATCAGACCACCGAACCGGTCTCGTCGGATGACCTTGATGTCGGCGTCGACAGGGTCGGGTAACGGTCTCAGCGGGCTGGCCTGGTTCAAAGCGCGGTGTGTTCGGTGGGCGTTGAAGTGGTCCTCGTACTCGGCGAGGACCTTGCGCAGATGTGCAGCGTTGACGATGAGGGTCCGGTCGAGGATCTCTCGCCGTACGCTGCCGCCCCAGCGTTCCATGATCGCGTTCATGCGGGGGGCCTGGATAGCGGTGAGCACGATCCGAATGCCTTCGGCGCGAAACACCTCATCGAACAGCGCGGTGAACTTGCTGTCCCGGTCGCGAATCACGAACTTGAATGACCCGGCTCGCTCCCCCAGGTCCATCAACAAGTTCCTGGCCTGCTGGGCGACCCAGCAGGCGGTCGCATTCGCGGTAACGCCCAGGACATGGACCCGGCGGGTGGCGTGCTCAACGACCGCGAAGCAGTACAACCGGGCGAGCATGATCGTCTCGACATGAAAGAAATCACAGGCCAGGATCCCATCGGCCTGAGCGCGCAGGAAATCTCCCCAGGCCGGCCCCGACCTGCGGGGCGCCGGATCGACACCGGCCTTCTTCAAAATCACCCACACCGTCGACGGCGCGATCCTACGGCCCAGACCTGCCAGCTCCCCGGCGATCCTCCGGTAACCCCACCCCGGGTTCTCCGCAGCCATCCGCAACACCAGGTCGCGGATCGCGGGGCGCGTCGGCGGGCGACCAGGTTGGGTCCGTTTGTAGGTCCAACGTCGTTTCACCAGGTCGGCGTGCCAGCGAAGCACCGTACCAGGCGTGACGAACAAGCCGATCCGCCGAGATCGGGGCAGCAGCCGCGCCAGCGCTGCGACCACCGCCCGATCTGCCCACGACGACCGAGGCCGTGCGACCTGACCACGCAGCACCGCCAGCTGATGCCGCAACACCAAGATCTCCGCCTGTTTAGAGGCATCCGATCGCGCCAGCAGAGCAAGCCAGCCGACAAGACGGATGAAAATCAGATAGAGCAGTCGAAGCGCCACAAGACCCGATCCTGCTCGTCCCGAAGATCGCCCACCTGCCAAACAGGAAACCCCAGGTCACAACCGATGGACGAGTTTCCGGCACCTACAGGGTGCAGTCCTGCCGCCATGAGCTCCTCGATCGCTGCCTCGCATGGAACGAACATCACCTACGCCACGCCCTGCGCGAATACGAACACTTCTACAACCAGCACCGAGCCCACCAAGCCCTGAACCATGCAGCTCCACTGCGCACCGTCTCGGACCCGATCACCGATCCCGGACAAATGATCGACCTGAGCGTACGCCGACGAGACCGGCTCGGCGGTAGCCTCCATAAGTACTCCTATGCCGCTTGACCTGTACGGATGGAATTATCGGCAGGCGCACTTTCGTGGGCGGGGTACAGATTGGGAGCTCCGTCAACGCTTGAAGCTGGGGCCTGCTGAGCCGCGCTTATGGGGGGCGTCTCGTCTGGCGGAGCGCCAAGTGCTCAGGAGCACGACGATGCTCTGACCCCCTATGGCAGATCGTCGAAAATGAGCCACAAATGCCCCTTTTATCAGCATTGGAGCCCGATGTACCATTCAGTCGTTTGTCGTGATCATCGGAATTGGTACAGGAGGTTGAGTGGACGCCCGAAGAACCGGCTTCACCCAACGGCATACCCCCAAGGCGCAACTGCATGCCGCGCGTACGGCGCTCGCCTTGGGAGTCTTCCTTGCGTCCGCATCGGATCCCGCGCTTGCAGCAGCCCCGTCTGCCGCAAGCCCCGCGCCGTCCGCGCAAGATCAGATCAAGAAGGTCGAGGAACGGTCTGACCGGGTTTCGGCCGCGTTAGCCGCGCGGCTGCAAGGCCAACGTGTTCGAGTCGCCGACGAAACGACAGCGACGACCCTGACATACGTGAACCCGAACGGGACGGTCACGCTTGAGGCGTCGAGTAGTCCAGTGCGAGTCAAGAGGGGCGATAGCTGGGTCGCGATCGATACCACTCTCATCGCTGAGAATGGCGTGCTCAAGCCCAGGGCCGCTCTATCTGACGTAGAGTTCTCGGCGGGCGGAAGCGGCAAGCCGCTGGTTCTCCTCAAGAGCTCAGAGAAGCAATCCTATTCTCTCACCTGGCCCGGAGCCCTGCCTCAGCCCAGGATCGAAGGTAACAAGGCTACCTATCCTGATGCCGCAGGACCTGGTGCGGATCTCGTCGTGGCCGCTCTGCCCGACGGCTTCCGCCACGACCTCGTCCTGCGCGAACGCCCCGCGGATGCGGTCGAGTTCGAGATACCCGTCGAAACCAGGGGATTGAAGCTGGGTGAGAGCGGGGACGGTGGGCTCAACCTGCTCGACCGCAAAGGCAAGATGGTCGCTTCCGCACCCGAGCCGGTGATGTACGAGGCTTCGGCCCATGCACAGGCGGCGCCCTCGGCGGCACCCACGGATAAGATAGGGAAGATCGACACACGGATTGTCGATAAGGACGGTCGGCAGGCGCTAGTGCTCCGACCCGACCCTGCCTATCTAGGTGATCCGGATACTACGTTCCCTGTGATCGTTGACCCTACGATTACCCTGAACGTTCAGGCCGAGCGCACCATTCTCGAACAGTGCACTGATGGCACCGAACTCTCTCACACGCTCACAGGCGGTCAGGAAGTCGGCGTCATCGACGGATCCTTCTGGGAATACGACGGGTGCGGTAACAACGGCGGCAACGACACCCCTGCGCGGGCGCTGCTGAAGTTCGACACCTCAAGCTTGGCCGGGCAGCAGGTGGTCGATGCCCGGCTGGACACTGCCCTCACGGCGGTCGGATACAACGGTCAGCCGAACTGTCCGACAGGGCGCGCTTTGCGAGTGCGTCGGATGACCGGGGCCTGGACGCCCAGCACCGTCAAATGGAGTACGCAGCCCGCCACCACCGCCGAAGGCGAGGTGGTGCCCCTGCCTCCCGCAGCGTGCGTCGACGATCCCAATGTGACCGAGCACCCCTGGAACTTCCAGATTACCAAGATCGCCCAAGCATGGGCCGGCGGTGCTGCGGGACATGGCCTGCAACTTTCCCTCCATGACGAGCGAACCGACGCTGGAACGTTCTATTGGAAGTTTGCCAACGTGAAACTGGTCATCACCACTGGCGGCACTCCGTGGACGGAGAACCTGCGTACCGCGCCAGTCGTAGGTAATTCTGGCGCCTTCTACACCAACACCGTCACCCCGACCCTGTTCGCAGGTGTCAGGGACAACGACGGAGGCTTGCTCAAGAGTGAGTTCGAGATGGAGCACGATCCTGCCGACACCGCGCACGGGAGCGGGTTGATCTGGAGCGGGGCCGTCGAGGGCGTACAGGCGGGTGAATTCGCCAAGGCCGTCGTGCCGGCCGGAAAGCTGGCTGACGGCTGGAAGGTACGCTGGCGGGCTCGGGCGTCAGATGGTGTCTTCTCATCAGAATGGTCGCCTTGGCAAGCAGTTACGGTTGATACTCGCCCACCCACGTTGACCAGCGGGAACACAGGCTGCAGCCATCCGGCCGGCACCTGGAAGCCACGTGACTGGAACGGCCCCTCCAAGTGCTTTATGGGCTCCGGCGACACCGATCTCGCAGGCTTTCAGTGGGGGCTTGACGACCCAACCACTTCGGACTGGAAGCCCATCAAGGGCGGTGATTTCGGGGGAAGCCTTGAGATCCCTCTCGACTCCGCGGGCGAGGGTTGGCACACGGTCTACATTCGGGCGAGGGACAAGGCGCACAACACTTCTCCGCTGTGGAGCATGAGCTTTGGCATCGGAACCGGCGGGATCGTTGCCGATAAGCACAAGAGCCGTACGCAGCGGGCCGTACCGTTGATCGGCGCCGCAGCGCCGGAGTGGACACAGGTAACTTACGAATACAGGGCCAGCGCCGACCCTTCGCCATGGGATTTGGAGGTTTGGAACCCCATTCCTCCTTCTGACGTAACCGCTCCTGGCTCAGCGACACCGATTGGCTCCTGGCCGCAGACCCGAACTGACACCTCGCAGGACTTCGCGGAACTCTCCTGGGACCTCGCCAAGACCCTCCGCGATACCCAGTACGCCGACGGAGGCGTAAAGATCCGAGCTTGCTTCAGCAAGGACGGCGCCTCACCCAAGTGCACCCCGTCGGTTATCACCATGCTTGATCGCACAGCCTTCGGCACCTCGTATGCCACCGCTGACGTCGGACCAGGCACACTCGCTCTGCAGACCGGTGACTTCTCAATCAAGACCACCGACGTGAGCATGTTCGGTGTGGACGTTTCGCGCGCCACAACCACGCTGGATCCGACTGCGGCTAGGCACGACCAGCAAATCGCCGAGAACAAACTGTTCGGACCGGGGTGGCGTGGAGGCTTCCCGACGGCTCCGTCCTGGGTGTCGGAGTTCTCGCCGACCAGTAGCGGCAATTCTGGGACGATTCAGCTTGTCGGACCTAGCGGCGAGACGATGACGTATGTCAAGAAGGGCGACTACTACGTCGGCATCGGAGACGCGGCCGACGGGTCGGCGATCTCGAAGGACTCCAACAACGACCGGCTGATCGTCCAGGACAAGAAGGGAGTCAAGACCACTTACGTCGTGGTCAACGGCAATTGGGTTGTCAGCCGTGTCGAAACGTCCGGGGCAGGTGTCGTGATCTCCTACTCCCGTGATGCTCAGGGGCGGGTGACGCGAGTCCTCTCGGCTCCGGCCGCCGGTGTGACGTGTGAACCGGCGCTGGCTCCGGGTTGCCGAGCGCTGGACCTCACGTATTCGACAGCCACGACAGCCACAGGAGTGGGTTCAGGCTGGGGCGAATACATAGGGCAGGCGCAAAAGATCTCTTTCACGGGGTTCGATCCTGAGTCGAGCGCGATGAAGACCACTGTGCTGGTCTCATACACGTACGACTCCACCGGGCGGATGCGTGAGGTCACAGACCCCCGAACAGGCATGAAGACAACCTACTACTACACCGCGGAAGGACGCGTCAACCAGATCACGCCTCCAGGGCTGGCGCCATGGCGGATGGACTACGACGCACAGGGCCGCCTTGCTCACGTGCAACGTGAGGGCGGTGAGATCGACCCCACCTACGCCGTTGCCTATGACGTGCCCATCGGCGGTGCCGGCGCACCTCTCGATCTGACCTCGGCCCAGACCTCCTCCTGGGGCCAGGCGGCGGATCTTCCCCATGTAGGAACTGCCGTATTCCCTGCATCACGTATTCCCGTGCGCGGTGTGGGCGGTGTCTATCGACCGGCCGCCGAGGACTGGAAGTACGGCGCGTTGACGTACATGGACATCAACGGTCGTGCCGTCAATCGGGCTGAGTTCGGTGCAGGATCGTGGCAGGTAAGCACCTCAAGGTATGACGACAAAGGCAATGTGACCTGGGAGCTGACGCCAGGTAATCGCGCACAAGCTCTGAGTCCGTCGATCGATACCGATCCATATGTGGCCGCTCAGAGCAGTTCTGCTGCACGCGCCGACCTACTCGCCACTGTGTCTCAATACACGACCGACAGCGATCTCCTCTCTGTAGAGGGGTCGATGCGAACGGTCGCGCTGGCGGACAAGGCCTTGACATCGGCTCGGGAGCGGACCAGTCATACATATGACGAGGGCAAGCCCTCTACGGCCGTCGACTATCACATGGTCACGAAAACCGTGGTCGAGCCGGTCGTGCCGGACGGTTCCACGCAACCGGGCGCGCTGGACAAGAAAACAACCTTGCTGGGCTACGATCCCATCAAATCCGGAGACCCGTCTGGCTGGGATCTGCGTAAATCCACGTCCATGAGCACGGTTATGGGCGGGCAGGCCAATATCGTGAGACGGGTGCGATACGATCAGACCGGGCGCGAAATTGAGCAGCGTATGCCCGCCTCTAGCGGTAATGACACCGGGACGACTCTGACTCGCTACTACACGGCGGGTGCTCATCCGGCTGATCCTTCCTGCGGGAACAAGCCGGAGTGGTCAGGTTGGATCTGCCGTATTGGGCCTGCCGCACAGTCGGCGAGCGGCAAGCAGGTCGCCACCAACACGCACACGTACACGTACTACGGAAACCTTGCGAGCAGTACGTCCGCCACTTCGTCGGTATCCCGCATGTCGGTGAACACATACGACGGCGCAGGACGCCTCATCAAATCCCGCCTTGATGTCTCGGCCGGCCCTGAGAACGGCACGCCGATTCCTGAGACCATCATCACCTACGACCCTGTCAGCGGCCTGGAAAAGCAGAAGTCCGCGGGAAACGACAAGGTCGTCATCGATTACGATAGTTTCGGGCGTGCGATTTCGTATACCGACGCCACGAATAATGTAGCGACGGCGACCTACACCATCGACAACAGGGTCGCGACGACCAATGACGGTAAGGGTATCATTACCTTCAGCTACAACGGGCTGGACGCAAAGGGGTTGGAGGAAAGGCGCGGGCTTCTCACCAAAATGGAAGTCAGCGGTGTGGGTTCTTTCGGTGGAGCATACGATGCCCAGAAGGGTTTGATTCATCAGACCTATCCAAACGGGTTGGTCGGAACCAGCCGATTCGACAGCACCGGGCGGCAGACATCTCTGAAGTACAGCAAGGATGGGACTCCTTGGCTTCAGTTCAGTGTCACCCCGGATGTGAACAGCCGGGTCAGTTCCCAGTCTAGTCCGGCCGGTAGCCAGTCCTACTCCTATGACGCCGCAGATAGGTTGGTCTCCGTTCAGGACAGAGCCGGCGGCTGCGTCACGCGGATGTACGGGTTCGACTCGAACTCCAACAGAAC
Organism: Nonomuraea typhae; assembly: GCF_009760925.1. Lineage (GTDB taxonomy): Bacteria > Actinomycetota > Actinomycetes > Streptosporangiales > Streptosporangiaceae > Nonomuraea > Nonomuraea typhae. Next base: position 9,959 of record NZ_VRLV01000027.1, on the reverse strand, counting down.
TACCCTGAGTTCATATTCGGCGGATAGCGCAGGTCAATGCAGCACCAGCACGACCGCCCAGACCCAGACGTACAGCTATGATACGGCGGACCGCATCACGAACACCGGATATGCCTACGACGAGTGGGGCCGGACCACGCGAGTGCCAGCCGCGCATGTCGCCGGGAGCGGTGATCTGTCAGTTGGATACTTCGCCAACGGCCTCGTCGCTTCATTGAGCCAAGGCGGCGAATCCAGCAGCTTCGCGTTGGATCCGTCAGGCAGAGTCAAGTCCACAACCAGGACCGGGGGAAGCAAGCCTGGAACTGTCACGAACCACTACGCGGGGTCGGAAGACAGCCCGGCGTGGATAACTGAGGCCGACGGCACGTGGACGCGTAACATCCTCGGCTTTTCCGGGTTGAGCGCCATGCAAATGAGCACGGGTCAATCAGTGGTGCTTCTCAGTAATATGCACGGCGATATCGTCGCGCAGGTCGAGAACTCCGTATCGGTCACAGGAGTGCTCAAGTATTCGGAGAGCGCCGAGTACGGCGTGCGACGTGTCGCGGGAGAGCCTGACCGTTACGGCTGGCTGGGCTCCAAGCAGCGCTCGGGTGATGCGACCGCGGGCATGATACTCATGGGTGTACGCGTGTACAACCCCATGACGGGACGCTTTCTGCAGACGGACCCCATACCCGGAGGAAGTGCCAACGCATACGAATACTGCAGCGGTGATCCCGTCAACCGGGTCGATCTCGCCGGATTGAGCGACACGCCCTCATGGGGTGCGGGCAAGCCGCAACTGGTCGATCACATCGTCCGCACGTCGAAGACCTTCGCGAAGCGTGCGGACGGTTACTGGAACGACGAGGACATCCACGAGAGAATCCTGTCCAAGATCCCGTTCGTCGGTGATGAGATCAAGAGCGTCGAGATCACGGACTACTACTACGTTCGCACCGAGGTCTTCACCTACAAGCAATCCAGAAGCGTCTACCGATGCGACGGCCGCGTTCAGATAATGGCCTGTGATGTGCTCACCAGAAAGAAGGAGCTGATCACACAGGTTCGGTATGGTACGCAAAATGCTTTCTATCGATACACAAAACGCGTGACGATCGTTTACTTCCGTAACGGGCGCCACTGGATGGATGACACAGGATGGCGACTGGCGGAATCAAGGAAGAGCGGGGTCTCGTGGGGGGCCTGGCACTGAGCCGATGTGCCTGACGCGCTAGCGATATCGGTGAATGGATGCCGGACCATGTTACGTGAAGGCATGGTCCGGCACCCCTCCAGGAGATAGGAGCCCTGTGGCCAGCTCGACAACGCGACGCATAATGGGTTTCATGCGGATACTGATGTTGATACAGGCGGCATTCGCCGGGGTCGGACTTGCATTCATGGCAACCCTGCTGAGTGCTTCGGAAAATGTCGCGATCCTTGATGTCATAACCTGGGTGGAGCTGTCGGCTGCGGTCGTGCTGGTCGTCGGCACGGTGGTGCTGGCGGCAATGCTTGGAAGGCGACGGGCATGGTTGCGGCGGGCAGCCGTGGTTGTGGAGAGCATTTGGCTTTTGAGCCAGGTGCGAAGCTTTCTGCGGGACGGCTCCTCGGGCGATGTGATCTCCCTGGCGCTCTGTCTGACTATTCTTTTCGTACTTCTCTCTCGTCCTGCCGGCAAGTGGTTCCGCGCCCGGGACACTAGGTGAGTTTCTGGACAGTTGCCTACACGGGTGAAGATTGATCGTATCTCGACGTTCGCATGCGAACGAGCGACTCCGGTGCGGAAGATGAGGGTAACCGCTCGTCCGGCAAGGGCGAATAGGGCCCAATGCCGTTTAGATAGATCATTTTGCTGCTCGTGGGCCTGTGCCGCTCGAATATTGAGTTACGTGCCCTGAGCTGCGGATGCTCCTATTGATGTCAAGCGGGTCGTTCATGGTCGTTCTTGGTGATGATCTGGTAGAGCTCGCGGGCGATGTAGCGTTTGAGGCAGCGGATGATCTCCTTCTTGGACAGGCCGTCTTGGGTGCGGCGGTCCATGTAGGTGCGGGTGCGGGGGTCCCAGCGCAGACGGACCAGGGCGATGCGGTAGAGGGCGGCGTTGGCTTGGCGGTCGCCGCCGCGGTTAAGGCGGTGCCGGGTGGTCTTGCCGCTGGAGGCGGGGATGGGGGCGACGCCGCAGAGCATGGCGAAGGCTGCTTCTGAGGTGAGCCGGTCGTGGTTGTCCCCGGCGGTGACCAGGAGCTGGCCGGCGGTGTCGGGGCCGACGCCGTGCACGGCCATCAGCGTGGGGTTGATGGCCGTCACCAACGGCTCCAGGAGTTCGTCCAGATCGATGATCTCCGTCGACAGCTGTTGATGGCGGCGAGCCAAGGATCGCAACGCGATCTTGGTGGCGGTGGCCGATGTTGCAGCGTCGTCCCGATTGGGCTCAAAGGCCGCGCACGCGGCGATCAGCTGCTTGGTGGGCAGATGGCGCAGTTGTCCGCGCAGGTCGTCGGGCGCGGTGATGATCAGTGCCTTGATCTGGCGCTGGGTGTCGGCACGCTGATCAACGGCCGAGCGGCGGGCCACCCTTAGATTGCGGAGTGCTTCGATGTGACCCACACGCTGCTTGGGGGTGCCGGTTCGCTGCCCGGCCAGGGCGGTCTTGGCCGCTTGGACGGCATCGATCGGATCGGACTTGCCCTGGAATCGGCGGGTTCTGCGGTCTGGGCGGTCGACCTCGACGATCTCGACGCCTTTATCGTCGAGGACACGAGCCAGTCCGGCGCCATATGCGCCGGCGCCTGCTATCCCGATCCGCAACAGCCGCCCGAAGGGGTGCATCCACGCCAGCAGCGCCGCATATCCGGCCGGGGTGGCGGGGAACTGCTCGGTGCCCAGAACCCGCCCCACCGCATCGATGACCGCGGCGGTGTGGGTGTCCTGGTGGGTGTCGACGCCACCGACAACCTCGAGAACGGGCACGTCATGGGGTGTAATAGCAGACATCGTCGTCCTGTCGCTCGTGATCATGGGGCAGGGCGGCACGCACCAGCCGAGCGGACGGACACAACAGTGATGGGGCCTCTGGCCAGGCTCCTATCAGGTCACACCGCACGCCGGTGAGTGCACACGAGCACCTCCCGACCGAAGACGACAAATCCGGTTGAAGACCCCAAGGTCAGTTAAGCGGTGGGTCAGACTCCGGCGGGAGGTGCTCATCCATCATCACTGTTAAGCGGCGTGGTGGTATTCGTTGATCGCGCCTGCGACGACAGGTCTTCGGCGGATGGATCGCAGGTCGTTGAGGTCGGTCAGGTCCCAGGCGGACTGCGTCGCGATGTCCGGAGGACGTTGGTGCCGTGTCTGGTGCGGCCGGTGCCCGTTGTAGTGGATCAGATACTCCTGTAGTACACAGGCGAGGTGGCGTTCATTGAGAATCAGGATCCGGTCCAGGAGTTCGCGGCGCAAGGTGCCGATGACGCGCTCGCAGATGGCGTTCATCGGCGTCCGCGGCAGGGTGGTGATGACCCGAAGCCCATCAGCTGTGAAGACCTCCTGGAAGGTGGAGGTGAAGAGCGGATCGCGATCGTGGATCAGCAACCGTAGCCCGGCCATGCGTTCTCCCAGGTCCATCACCAGGTTGCGGGCCTGCTGCACCATCCAGGCCCCGGTCGGGTGCGCGACCACCCCGGCCAGGTGCAGTCTCCGAGTACCGTGCTCGATGAAGACCAGCACGTACAGCCGTTTGAGCAACATCGTCTCGACCACCAGGAAGTCGCACGCGATGATCGCGTGGGCTTGAGCGGTCAGGAACTGCCGCCAGGTCGGCCCGGCTCGGCGGGGCGCTGGATCGATACCCGCCGCATGCAGGATCTCCCACACCGTGGAGGCAGCGATCGGATACCCCAGCCGGGCCAACTCTCCTTGTATTCTGCGGTGCCCCCAGGTCGGGTTCTCCCGCGCCATCCGCACGATCAGTGCCTTGACCGGCCGGCGGGTGCCGGGCCGTCCCGGGCGCCGTCTGTCGGTGAAGGTCCACTTACGCGCGACAAGATTGCGGCGCCAACGCAAGATCGTCGCCGGGGTGACCGGGAACACTTCCCCCCATCGGCGACGGCGAACCAGCCGCGACAATGCCGCAAGCCAGAGCCGGTCGAGGTGACCCCGCCGCGGCTGGTCACCGAGCTGGCGGCGCAGCACCTGATTCTCGTGACGGAGCACCAGCAGCTCAACGTCCTTGGATAGATCAGCGCGGACCAGCACCGTCAGCAGGCCGAACAATCCCTCACCAACCGGTAGACCAGCGACAACAACACCCTGCGATGGTCGCAGCCGCCGTTCTGCTCGCGCAGCAAAACCCCAGCTCACAGTATGAAACCGTGTTTTCGAGCGGGACACGATGCCGTTGATGACCTGGCGGTGGTCTCGCCAGCGACCACCTCGGCCAGGATCTGCCGGGATTAACGGCTCGATCCTGGCCCAGGCCGCATCGGTGAGTTCGTGACGGCGCACCATGCCACCATCAAGCCACACCCGCTAGATCAAGATCTGCAACACACACTCTAGCCCCAACACGGCCATCCGGCCTGAGCGGCTCCCGGCGGTCGCACTGCGTGATCACTCCCCGCCAAGTGCGCCGGACCCACCTACCGACGAACCTCACAGCCGTGTCGCTGCTGGACGAGATCACCACACGCCTCGTGGCAGCTACCGAACACGCCGAGCGCCTGCGCACCCACCGTTGCTGGTGGCAGGCCGACCGAGGAGCTGAGGAACTGTCCACCGCTGGCACGAAACCGCCAGAGGACGCCTCCTCACGTCACGCCGGAGTCGGCAGGTGCCCGAGGGTCTGGTGTGGCGGCGTTCCGTGTGGCGGAGGCGGGGAGGCTGGCGGTGACCGTGAAGCCTCCCTCGCCGTCGTCTCCCGCGCTGAAGGTGCCGCCGAGCAGGGTGACCCGGCGGTCGAGCCCGGTCAGGCCCCTCCCTGAGCCGGCGCTGATCAGCGTGGGATCGACGCCCCGCCGGGGCGCCGCGTTGCGCACCTCGACGTCGGCCCGGCCGCCGGGGTAGGAGATGGCGACCGTGACCGGTGCTCCAGGAGCGTGCTTGCGGGCGTTGGTCAGCGACTCCTGCACCACCCGGTAGACGGCCCGGGCCACGACTGCAGGCACCGTATCGGGGTCGCCCTCGACGTGCAGGGCCGCATGGTCGGCCGCCGCCAGTGCGGCGAGGTCGCCGCCGGTGTCGTTCTGGGGACGCCCGGCGGACGCAGGCCGGGCCCCTGTGGTGACCACATCCATGAGATCACGTAGCTCGGTGAGGGTGCGTGTGCCGGCTCGCCGGATCTGCTCGGCCGCTGCGCGGGCGTCGTCGTCGCGGGTGGTGACGCGGAGGGCGTCGGCATGCAGCACGATCTCCGTGACGTGGTGGGTGACGATGTCGTGCAGGTCAGCGGCCAAGCGCTGCCGTTCGGCGGTCTCGGCCCGCTCGGCGAGCAGGCGGCGTTCGGAGTCGGCCAGCTCGGCCCGCTTGCGCAGCGATCGCACCAGTTCGTACCGGGCCCTCAGGTACAGGGCGCCCAGCGCGGGCAGGGCGGTGGACGACAGCGCTTCGTACAGGTTTCCCCACGAGGGAGACCAGATCGGGATCGCCGGCAGCGCCAGGACGGCGGCGAAGGCGAACGCCTGGTGCCAGGGCAGCAGGGTGACCAGGAATGACACCACGACCGGGATTGCCACGGGTGTCGCGATCGGGTCGATCTGCGCTGCCGCCGCATCCGGCGTCAGGCCGGCCCCGAGAGCGAGCACCGTCGTGACCACGACGGCCAGTCCTCCTACCGTCCGCGGGAGGCGGACGACCAGCGGCAAGGACGCGTTGAGTAGGAGGTTCAGGGCGAGCTCGGCGAGCGAGCCAGGGCCGCGGCTGTCCCCGCTCGTGGTGTACAGGACGATCTGAACGATGGCGATCAGCGTGGCCGCGCCGATGGCGGCCACGAGCATTATTCTTCGATCGCGGACGATGAGTTCCGGCCAACGGGACAGTGTGTGCACAGCGGGTACCTCGGAAGGCCGCCGTGGTGTCGCCCGTGGCGGCTGGGTTGTCGCGGGTCGTGTTCAGCCGGGCTCGTCAAGGAGTCCGGCCTCGTGGGCGAGCAGGGCCGCTTGCGTCCGGTGGGTGAGGTCGAGCTTGACCAGGAGGCGGGAGACATAGCTGCGGACGGTCGTCTCCGACAGGAACAGCCGCCGGGCGATCTCGGGATTGGTGAGCCCTTCACCGAGGCAGGCCAGCACCTCGCATTCACGCTCGGCCAGCGTGGCCACCCGCGACCGGGCAGCGTCGCGCCGCTCGTCGCCTCTGGAGGACCGAGCGATCAGTCTGCGCGCCGCGCTCGGTGACATCACGACGTTCCCGTCGGCGGCGACCTTGACCAGGTTGAGCAGCTCCTCGGCCGGGGTGGCCTTCACCAGGAAGCCCGCAGCTCCGGCCTCCAGGGCGCCGAGCACGTGCTCGTCGGAGTCGAACGTCGTGAGCGCGATAACCGCGGACGGCGTGGCCAGCGCAGTGATCTCCCTCGTCGCAGTGATCCCGTCCACGCCCGGCATCCTGAGGTCCATCAGTACCACGTCTGGCTGGTTGCGCAGGACCTCCTCGACCGCTTCTGCCCCATCTCGTGCCTCGCCGACCACTTCGATCTCCGTGCTGGAGCCGAGGATGGCCTTGAGATGGCGGCGGACCATCGGGTCGTCGTCGGCCAGCAGAATCCTGATCATGTCTGCTGAGTCTGCCATCTGCCGTCGCGCGCCGTGGTGCCCGGCCCGGGCCCGGGCCCGGGCACCATCGCGGTGATCAGTTGGAAAGTCCGCGCCAGAAGGCGCATCGGTGCTCGTCGCCGAGGTCGACCGGGCCGATGCCGCCCTGGCTCGTGGGTTTCAGGCTGAGCACGGTCCGGCCGGACGGTGTGAAGGCGTGCCAGGCGGGTGCGCCGACGGCCTGGGGCTTGCCGGTGTGGGCGAAGGACGTCCAGTAGCCGATCATCTGCTGTGCCAGCCGCCACTGCTCGGATGTGAGTCCGTCCCATGCCTCGCCGTCCAGTTCGAACAGGTAGGGCAGGTCGCTGGCGTGCTGTGCGCCCAGCGGGAAGTCGGAGGGAATGCCAACGATGTTCGGGGCCTTGGCGTCGGCGAACTCATAGGCGTATACCGTGGTGCGGGCGGCCATTGCCTCGTTGCCTTCCAGGGTCGGGCAGGCCCATGCGCGGTCACTGCTCACCGTCGCCCAGGCCAGGCCAGGCGAGGAGAATGCCTTCAGCGGATATTCCCGCATCACTTTGCCGGCCTGCTCGCCGAACGCGTTCTCCATCAGAGTCGGGTAGTTCTCGGCGGTCACCGGGATCCCAGCCTGTGCAGTGCCAGCGACGAAGCCGTTGCCCTCGCTCTTGGTGGCGCCGGAGATCACCGGCACGCGCAGGAATTTGCCCGTGCGCAGTGCCTGCGCCGGGTCCAGCGGCAGCAGCGGCGTGCCGTGGGCGAGGGAGGTGCCGAACCTTTCGTTGATCTTCATCAGCTCAGCGACCGGCTTGGAGCGCAGGCACTCCAGCTCCTTGCTCGCCGCACAGCCGAGCTGCTTGGCCGCGGCCAGACCGATGTCCCGGCTGGTCTTCAGCGAAGCGTATGGCGTAAACGGCGGCATGTCCGGAACCGGGGCGTAGGTGCCGGCCGGCCAGTTGAGCGTGCACATCCCCGACTGCATGACGGCCTTGTTGATCAGGCCGCGCGTGGCCGGAGAGGTCAGCAGCGCGCAGGTGCTCATCCCGCCGGCGGACTGGCCGATCAGCGTCACGTTGCCGGGGTCGCCGCCGACGGCCGCAGCATTACGCTGCACCCATCGTAGGGCTTCGAGCTGGTCGGCCAGCCCGAACGTACCCGAGCCGGGCAGCCCCGGCAGCGCGAGGTAGCCGAACGCCCCGAGCCGGTAGTTGGGCGTCACCACGATCACTTCGCCCTGGCCGGCCATCCGCCGGGCGTTGTACATGCTGCCGGAACCGTTGAGGTAGCCGCCGCCGTGCAGCCACACCATCACCGGCAGCGGCTTTCGAGACGCCTTGGCCGGCGCGGTGACGTTGAGGAACAGGCAGTCCTCCCCGCCGAGTTGCTTACCCTTATCCGCCTGCGGGCATTGCTGGCCGGGCTTGGTGGCGTCGGCCACCCCCCGCCACGGCGCGACCCGTACCGGTTCCTTCCACCGAAGGCTCCCCAGCGGCGGCTGCGCGAAGCGGATCCCCGAGTACGTCCTGACGGTACCGTCGTCCACTCCTCGTATCCGGCCCGAGTCCAGCTTCACGATCGACGGGCGCGGCTTCGGCGCCGTGGGTGGCTGCGCCGCGGCCTGCGTGACGCACGCGGTCATGGCAAGGCAGCCGCCGGTGACCAGAGCGAGTAGCCGCCGCATCGACGGGCTCGCCATTGACGTGGCAAAACGCGATCTTTTTACGCTCATGCGGCCAGTCTCGCCTCAGCCCGGGGCTCGCCGTGACGTGCGGACGTTGCGGCTTGGCGATCGATTGTTGCGAATCGGCGAGACCAAGGATCCGGCAGCCGGTCAACCGGTACGCGGTCATCGTCCGCAGGTCAGGCCCTGCGTAGCGCCTCGGTGGGTTGCATGCCGGCCGCGCGGGTGGCAGGGAGCAGCTCGGCGACGGCGTCGATGGCGATGGCGATGGCCGCGCCCAGCCCGATCCTCACCGACTTCTTTTTCACCTTCCTCACAACGTTGCGCACGATGGCCGTTATCTTGGGTTACTGAGCGTTCTAGCTGGTCAGGGTATAGATGCCCAGTAAGGCAGGTTAGGCAAGTAGATGTGGGCCGGAGAGGATGTCCTCGGCTCTTGAAGGCCGTGGGCGGGTGCGCTCAAGGTTCGTCCAGATCGAAGTTGCCTGCAACGCCCACCCACCCGGCGAGGTCGTGGTCAGGATGCGCCCGGTCAGCGTGTTCGCCAACGGCCCCGAGTCCTCGATCGAGCAGCTGCGCGCGGACCTGCGAGGGCGTTAGGCCCTTCGGGCGGTCATGGTCCTGTTGTCGGTGCGCGGGTTGTCCCCGGCACAGATCGCCGAACTGCTGGAGTGCGATGCCGGCACGGTGCGGCGATGGATCAGCCGCTTCAACGAGCACGGGTCGGCTGCTCTGGCCGACCGGCCCCGCCCGGGCCGGCCGCGCAACGGCGGGTCAGGTCTGCTGGATCGGATCGTGGTGCTGCTGGAGCGGGCCGGGCCGTGGACGGTGCCCCGGTTGTGGCGGTATCTGGGCCGGCCGAAGCTGAGCCCGCGCACGCTGTACCGGCGGCTGCGCACCGTGGCGATCTGGCGCCGTCCCAAGCTGGTGGCGCGCGGCGATCCGGACCGCCGGCGGCGGGTGGCCGACATCACCGCCCGGCTGCGCCAGTTACCGCGCGGCGCGCTGGAGATGACCACCGGCCGGTGGGTCTATCGGCTGCGCCGCCGACTTCATCACCCTGCTTGATCAGATCCGCCTGGCTGTCCCCAACGCCCCGGCAATCGTGGTTATCTGCGACAACGACAGCATCCACCACGCCAAATCCGTCACCGTCTACCTGGCCGGACACCCCACCATGGAGCTGCTGTCCGCAGCCCGCTACAGCCCGCACGACAACCCGGTGGAACGCATCCGGGCCGTGTTGAAGACGTTCATCGCCAACACCGCCGTCGGCTGGCCCGGCCGCCTCAAACAGATCCACGCCTTCTTCCGCGCCCGCTCACCCAGCCAACTGCTCACCGCAGCGGCACCGTGGACCAGCCCGTGGCTCCCCGCGGGCTACAAGCAGAACTTCTGGAATGCTGCTTAGGACTCGCCGAAAAATAACTCGTAGCATCCCGGATTCCGGTTCGATGGTGTGGTATGGGCATACTGGCAGAGACTGTGGAGATGCTGGCGGCGAAGTTCGAGGCGATCTTGCCGCATCTGGA
>NZ_VRLV01000026.1 GCF_009760925.1 Nonomuraea typhae | reverse complement strand
GGCAGATACGGCTCAATCAACGCCCACTCGGCATCGGTCACATCGAAGCGCGCCACATCCGAGTTCTACCAGCCACGTCCAGGCCGCCACCGGACCTCCCTAGATCCGAACTCCGAACAGCTCCTAGCCGATGCCGCGGCTCCTGCACGGTGAGCTGCTTGTTCAGTCTGCGCCGGTAGGTGTCGTCGATCGGTCCACAATCGACAGCAGGCGCAGGGCCTTGTCGATCCGCCCGTACTCGGCGAACGCCTGCCCAGCGGGTTGGGGCGACCGTTACGGACGAACATGCGCAGCAGGTCATGGGCGCGCACCTGGTTGGTCACCAGGGACTCTGAAGATTGCTGGTCCACGTCGGTCAGCGTCAGGGGCGTGTTCGAGTCTTATCGGCCGAGTCCGGGGGTCGAGGTGTAGAACTGGGCCGCCCACTTCCGGTAGGGCCTGATGGGGCCGTCACCTCGTGCGAGCCGTGGTGGGGATGTGTACCTCTTGCGCGCGAAGACGGGGACGTCCTGTCCCACTTCGAGCGCAAGCAACAGCCGGAGATTCAGCGGGACCATCGCACGGCAGAGTGCCTTGGCCAGTGGCCTGGGAAGGGAGCTCACCGTGCCGTTCGCGGGGGCGGGTGTCACAGCCACACCGACGGTGAAGTGGACCTCCCACGGCTCTACCGGCCGGGCCGAGGCGACCACGTCCAGCTGCAGACCCGCGCGTGGCGCGCAGAGCCGACCGTGCATGAGGCCGAGTCCGTACAAGGTGAAGGTCGCTTCGAGCCGCACGGGCCCGAAGGGCGGCAGCATCCTCTTGATCTCAATCGAGGTCGTGTACCGGTGCTCGTCGATGGTGGGTGAGCGCAGTATGCGGGCGTCGCTGTAGGGGAGTGTTGAGTTAAGGGTGGGACAGGTGGTGGTTGCTTTCTAGTGACGTGGCTGGGTGAGGCGGCCGTCGAAGGCCAGGTCGAAGGCGCCGAGGGCGGCTTTCCACCTCTTTGTCCAGCGGGCCTGGCCGGCGCCGGTGGGGTCGAGGCTCATGACCGCCATGTAGACGCATTTCAGGGCGGCCTGCTCGTTGGGGAAGTGTCCGCGGGCGCGGACGGCGCGGCGGATGCGGGCGTTGACCGACTCGATCGCGTTCGTCGTGCAGACGATCTTGCGGATCTCGACGTCGAAGGACAAGAACGGCACGAATTCCGCCCACGTGTTGTCCCAGAGGCGGACGATCGCCGGATATCGGGCGCCCCAGGTATCGGCGACCTCGACCCACCGCTCGAGCGCGGCTGCCTCGGTCGGCGCGGTATAGACGGATTTGAGGGCGTCGGCGAGCTGCTGCCAATGCTGCCGCGGAACGTAACGGAACGTGTTCCTGAGCAGGTGAACGATGCACGTCTGGGTCACAGCGAGTGGCCAGACCTGTCCGGTCGACTCGGGCAGGCCCTTGAGTCCGTCGCAGACGACCATGAGCGCGTCCTTCAGGCCACGATTCTTGAGCTCGGTGAGGACGTGCGCCCAGAACTTGGCACCCTCGCCGCCGTCGCCGACCCATAGGCCCAGGATGTCGCGGCAGCCCTCGGCGGTGACGCCGATGACCATGTAGATGGGACGGTTCGCGACCTTCCCATCGCGAATCATCACGTGGATGGCATCCACGAACAAGATCGCGTAGACGGGGTCGAGAGGCCGGTTCTGCCATTCGGCCATTGCGTCGACGACTCGGTCAGTGATCTCGGTGATGGTCGCTTTGGAGACTTCCGCGCCGTAGATCTCGGCGAGGTGGGCGGAGATCTCACCGTGGGTGAGGCCCTTGGCGGACAAGGACAGCACCATCTCATCGACGCCGCCCATCCGCCGCTGCCGCTTGCGGACGATCTGCGGGTCGAAGGAGGCGTTCCGGTCGCGCGGCACGTCGATCTCGACTGGCCCGACGTCGGTGATGAGGGTCTTGGGCCGGCTGCCGTTGCGGTGGTTGACCAGCTCACCTTCGGCTGTCTGCTCGCCATGCTCCCGGCCGGGGTGGGTGTCCATCTCGCCCTGCAGCGCGGCCTCCAGGATGAGCTTCAACAGCCCACCCACCAGGCCGTCCCGGCCGACCAGCTCACGCCCGTCCGCCTGCGCCCGGGCCACCAGCCGACCGACCAGGGCCCTCTCCTCCGACTGCTCATCACGCCGCGAACCGGACAGACCGGCCTCCAAGTACTCGGGGGGTTCCTGCACACTCATGGTGTCTCCTCAGATTCTCTGAGTCACACCCTTCGCTGAACACTCCCGCAGGTGGCCGCTGAACGCCTTGCGCGGGATCTTGTCGCCGAGGGGTTCGCGGGGCAACCGCAGGGCACTGTCCTGGAGTGGTCCGGCTATGGCACAGCTGTGAGGGCGGCTATTGCCGCCGAGCTGACTTCGTCCGGGCGCACCGAGGAACTTACCGAGCTGGCCTATTTTGTGTATCAGCGCTGGCGCGCCGAGTACATCCTCCAGATCGTCAATTCAGGAAAGTTCTCGGACCTCAGAATGTACCTCGTGAACGCTGGCCGGGATGTACGAGAAGGCGTCACAGCCTATCTTGAAGCCGCAGGTGACGATAAAACGCTTCGGTGGTTCGCGATCGACGGCGATCTTCATCCTCGCCGTTGGATGGCTCGCCTCAGCCGCCTCCGCGGATCGACCTCTCTCATCCAGGACGACGCAGAACTAGCCTTGCATATCGACCACGAGATCCTCCGGCATCTAAGGTCGCTTCCCGAGCGCAAGAAAGACTTCTTGATGGATCTACAAACCTATGCGCATCGCAAGACGGATGAACCTATCCAGCGTCAGGCCGTCGAGATTCTGCGAGGGCTAGACGACGAGGACCGTAAATGGTTCGCCATCGAGCGCGAGTCGCTCATGCGGCTTAAGCTGGTCAACCATGCCGAGGCACATAATGACGCCAATCTTCTTCGGTTCCTAACCAACGAATGGCAGAGTTGGCTGCTCCGAAATGCGCTAGCCGAGCGATTCATCGAATGGATTCGTTCCGGCGATCCACGAAGCGTTATACATCTCCTAGAGTTCTTTTACGAGGCGGACGGCGAACTGTACCGCAACTACGGGGTGACTCCCCAACGAATGCGTCGTCCAGACAAATCCGCCCTATGCCAGCGCCCCAGCCTACTACGCCGCTCTGCGCATCGGCCCGTCGCCGAGACGCAGCCCACTAGACCGGGACTCCGAGGGCAAGCAACAGAAGTCACCGGAAGACCGGGTCATAGATCTCATCGAACCAGGACCCATTTCCGAGGCCATCAGCGCCATATTTGAGGGTCGCGGACCGCTGGGCTCGAAGATCGCCCGGATATTAGAGGAAAACCCCATAGGTGTCTGGCGCGCCTTCCGGCTGGCGAAGAGGGAGGCAAGGAGCGGCAACCGAGAGCCACTGAAGGTCCTTCAACGATACCTTCCGGATAACTACAATCCGCCTCAAGCAGAAGAAGAACGAGCGCTTGATGACGGCCTGGCCCAAGCGCTCGCCGAGAGGGGCGACATTCCAAGACTCATCCAATTGGCCAGGGAAGGAAACCTCGGGGCACGCGATGATCTCAGACACCTTCTTCCGGAGACACAGCTTGTCGACTGTATGGCCGAATGGGCTCGGGATGACGATTCTTGGGCCTATGCGCTGACTGATTACTACGCGGCAAACGATATGCTTCCGGAGCTTCAGCGATGGGCCAAGCAGGACGGTATTGATAGTATCCCACACCAGGCAATGGTTCAGTTATTGCTCAGACAAGGAAATATTGAAGAGCTTTGTCGCATCGCAGTCGCCGGCGAGGGTTTTCTCGCCCCGCCTACTTGCTTGCGGGCGGGGATTTCCGCCAGTATCTGGTCGACCATTTGATCGAGTCTGATCCTTCATCGGATCGCCCTGAAGTCGGCAACAAGATCATGCCTGGTCTAGTAACTGACAGAATAGATCTGATTCTGTGCTACGGTCTAAATCCCGATGGGTCGATTGCGGAACCATGGTTTTAGCCTTCGGGGCTGTTGGGGCATCCGGGTGTGAGGAGGCGGCCGACGCGGATGACGGGCCAGGCGATCCGAGACATCCTCGGCACGCGGTTCACAGAAGCGGACGTGGTCCTGCAGCCGACCCACGACGTCCGGTGTCAGGGATCAAACCCGTACACCACACCCTTGGACGTGAACGAGCATTGGACGCGCCAATGTGTACCGCTCCGGGATCGGGGGGCTCTAATGTGCCCCGCGATCGATGGAGCCGGGGTGGTTCAAGGTACGCGTCACGGCTGTCATGGTGCGCCTGGCGCCCAGTCAGCGGCGAAGGTCTCCATCTGCTTGATGACGAGTTCGACGGCGGCGCGTTCCTCCTCCGGGGGGTAGTCGAAGCGCGCCAGGAGTCGGCGTACGCGGGTACGGAGCTTTGCGCGGACAGGCTCGCGGGAGAGCCAGTCGACGCTGAGGTTTGCGCGAATGTCGGTCACCAGGGCGCGGGCGATCTCGGCGAGGATGTCCTCGCCCATGAGCGCTTTGGCGATGCCGTGGCTGGCGACGGCGTCGTAGAAGGCGAGTTCGGCGACGTTGAGCGGCGGGTCGAAGCGTTCACCTCGGCGGGCGTCAGCGGCCACATCCTTGGCCATGGCGACCAGTTCGGCGATTAGTTCGGCGCTGGTGAGTTGAGCCCGGATGTAGCGGTTCATCAGGTCTTCGAGGCGCTCGGTGAATTTCTCACGCTGAATGATGTTACGCCGGGTCACCTCGCGCATCTTCTGCTCGATGAGTCGGCGCAGCGCTTCGGCCGCTAGGTGCGGGGTCTCGGAGTGCTGGAGCCTGCGCAGGTGTTCGTCGTTGAGCTGGGTGATGTCCAGGTGCCCGATGCCGGCCTCGGCGTAAAGGTCGGTGATCTCGTTGGCATCGATCACGGAGGCCGCGAGTTGGGAGAGGTAGATGCTGACCTCGGCGGCCAGCGGCTTGCCGCTGGCTTCGCGGTCGGCGGCGTCTAGCTTCACGATCCATGCGCGGACCTCGACGAAGAAGGCGATGTCGCGGCGGAGCGCCTCGAGGTTGTCGAAGCGCTCGGCTATGCCGCGGCTCATGGCGCACAGCCGGTAGAAGCGCTCCAGCCGGGTGGCGCGCTCTTTGAAACGCTCCGACAAGCTCTTGCGGTCGGGTTCAACCTGATTACCCGGGGTGCGAGGGTCGCGCAGGTAGTTCGCGACGCGCCGTAGCGCCCGAAGACGGGGCTGAGAGACGGACGTGTCAGCCAGGAGCCGTCGCCAGTCCACGCCGGACAGTAGGTCGCAGATGATGGAGTGCTCGTTGCCGACCTCGGTGATGGCCCGTTCGATGTCCCGGCCGAGGGTCTGGTCTTCCTGGTCGCTGGGGCTGTACTTCTCCAGGGCCTTCTTGAGGTTGTCGGTGAGTGGCGCGTAGCCGACGAGCAGGCCGTCCTGCTTGCCGCGGAAGCGGCGGTTGACCCGGGCCAGAGCTTGCATGAGGTTCGCGTCGCGCATCGGCCGGTCCATGTAGAGGGTGTGGATCGGCGGTGCGTCGTAGCCGGTGAGCAGCATCGAGTGGACGATCAGCAGCTCAAGCTCGTCATCGATGTTCTTCGCCCGTGCCTGGACAACCTTGTGCTGGGAGGGGCGCAGCCAGTGTGGCCTGAAGCGCTCCGGATCGGCGGGATCGGAGTGGAAGACAATCTTTAGCTTCCCCCTGTCCACGGCCTCGTCCACCCATCCGGGGCGCAGTTCCTTGATCGCGTCGAAGAGTCGGACACAGACCTCACGGCTGATGCAGACGATCATCGCCTTCCCCGGGCCGCCCAACTGGGGCCGCAT
Organism: Nonomuraea typhae; assembly: GCF_009760925.1. Taxonomy (GTDB): domain Bacteria; phylum Actinomycetota; class Actinomycetes; order Streptosporangiales; family Streptosporangiaceae; genus Nonomuraea; species Nonomuraea typhae. The sequence goes on along the minus strand of NZ_VRLV01000026.1, from coordinate 72,189 downwards.
AAGTTCGGAACGTTTCTCCCAGTGCTCCACCAGGTCTGCGGCGAGTGTCGTGATGCGGTCAGGTGCGCCATAGACGTTGGTCATCTGAGCCGCGTACTGCATGGCCCGGCGACGCTCAGCATCGTCCATGCCGTCGGTCAGCGCGTCGGCCTGCTGGTCGATCGTCTCCGGGTCCACGCCGGGTGGCAGGGAGACCCAGATGAGCCGGGGTTCGTGGTAGACCCGGACGGTCGCCCCGTCGTCCACGGCTCGTTTGAGGTCGTAGATGTCGATGTAGTCGCCGAATACTTCACGCGTGTTGACCTCAGCCGTCGAGATCGGCGTCCCGGTAAAGGCGATCAAGGTCGCGTGCGGCAGGGCGTCGCGCAGGTGCCGGGCGTAGCCGTCGAGGCTGTCGTAATGACTGCGGTGCGCCTCGTCAACCATGACAATGATGTTGCGCCGGTCGGACAGCCGCGGGTGGTCCAGGCCGGACTCTCGTTCTTCCTTGGTACGGCCGAACTTCTGCAGAGTGGTGAAGATGATCCCGCCGGTCCGGCGGCGGGAGAGTTCGTCCCGCAACTCCTCGCGGGTCTGAACCTGGACGGGCGCTTGACCGAGGAGCGCCACGCTGTCCTGAAAGGTGCCGAAGAGTTGGTCATCCAGGTCGGTCCGGTCCGTGATGACGACGATGGTCGGATTGTTGAGCGCGGGCTGCCGCGAGGCCATCGCTGCCGTGCACACCATCTCCTCGGACTTGCCTGATCCCTGCGTATGCCAGACCACCCCAGCCTGACCGTTGCTCCTGGATGCTTCGACAATGGCGGTCACCGCCTTGGTCACCGCGTGGTATTGGTGCGGCTTGGCGATACGCTTGCCCGCGGGAGTGAAGTTGACGAAGTGCGCCGTTATGAAGAGGAACCGGGAGAGGAGGAAGAGGCCATGCAGGGCAAGGACGAGCGCTTCCTCGCCGTCGTGGTCGGGTGCGTTGGTGTCTACCCGCTGGCCGTGGTCGTCTAGATTCCATGGCGCGAAGTGCTCGTACGGAGTGAACGGCGTGCCGTACTTGGCGGTCACACCGTCAGAGATCAGGCAGAGAACGTTGTAGCGGAACGCGATCGGGAACTCATGAATGTAGGTCTGGAGTTGGGCGTGCGCGTCCTTGAGTGTGGCGTGCTCGTCGGCAGCGCTCTTCAGCTCGATCACGGCCAGCGGTAAGCCGTTGACGTAGAGGACGACGTCGAACCGGCGCTCGTAGTCCCCGTCGATGACTGTGACCTGGTTGATCGCATGGTAGGTGTTCGCGTTCGGATTGCGCAGGTCGATCAGGCGGACGGTTGGGCTGATCTCCGCTCCGAACTCGTCCGTAAAGGTAAGCCGAATGCCGGAGGTGACGTATTCGTGGGCGAGTCTGTTCTCAGGCAACGCCTCTCGGGATTTGGGCGTAACCGCGATCGTCAGAGCTTCGTGTACGGCAGGCGGCGGCAGTTCCGGGTTAAGCTGCTCGATCGCGGCCCGCAGCTCGTCCCGGAGAATCAGGTCGTCCCACGAGGCCCTGCTGCCCGATCCCGGCGCGACGTCCTTACCCGCCTTCGAGGTCCAGGCCAGCTCGGCGAGCTCATCAAGGGCCAGGTGCTCCCAGGTGGCCTCGGTCATCTTGCCTCCGCTCACTCCTGATCTCCTTTTCGGTGCGGCTTGCACTCGATACTGTCCGGGTTCATCCGGAACACGTCTTCCTGATGAGCTGAGCGAAGTCCTTGGCGGCCTCCTCATCGGCGAGTAGGACTTCAGCCTCTCAACCTTGTGTTGAACGCGGCGAAACACTCGTGCGCGATGCAGATGGCCTTGTCGTGGGAGATCCTGCCCGAGTCGCGCAGGATCTCTATGTCGTACCGCCCGGAACTAAGTTTGAGCGCGTTCGTCTTCGGTTCGATAGAGGATTAGCCCTTCGTGAGGTTGGGTCATGTCGCATCCTCCACCATTCGGCCCGCGTCGCGTATGCGGAGTCTGCCAGACATGAGTTTAGGAAGAAGGGTGTCGCGCAACTGGGCTAGCGACCGGTTTTCCAGTGTCCGGTGAGTAGCGCAATCACTCAAAGACTTGAGCATCGTGGACAGCCGTTCCCAGCGCCTCGAAGCAGGAAGCTTGATGGGCCAGCGTGGAAGCTCCTTGATCGGAATCCGATCAACCGTAGCTCCATGGATGGCCCGCTTGCTGATCTCGCTTTGAAAATTATTTCCAAGATATGCTTGCAGTAGCAGTGGTCCGCTAATCTCCGTTCGACGTGAACGGATCAGTCCCATGCGCCGCCCTAGGCATGCACGAATGGTCGGTAGCATCAGGGCCGCATCTCCCAAACGTGTCTCATATGAGAACAGGACGTCCCCCGCCCGGGGTTGTACTCGCTTGGTCCACCGTGGGTAGTCTTCTTCGCCGAGATGGGCAGACTCATCCAGATCCAGCAGCCCACTTTTCAAGCTGCTGATGCTGAGAAACCAAGGTCCGTCCTCGGTCTTCTTGGGTGTGGCATGCGGCCCATCAAACACCTCGGCGATGTCGCCTAGGGTGAACTCCACGGTGGGCTCGGAGTCTTCGAAAATACTCGCGGCCAAGCGCATGGAAGTGGCAGCAACACGCGCGTTGACCGCGATCTTGTCGTCCAACGCTCCGAGCACTTCTGAGATACCTTGCTGAACGGCAATGTTGGGAAGGCTTAGCTCCAGGGACCGGATGTCTGCAAGGTTGATATAGTCAGCCATATCGGTCTTACCTTTATGGTTGACGGCCTGCCGCCAGAACTCGGTACTCCTGAACCAGTAGTAAAGATATCGGCGAACTATGACACTCTCTGAATTTAGCCGGAAGAAGCAGACTTGCGGGCTGTAGACAAATTCGGGGTGCTGGGCAGTTACGAGCGCCACGCGCCCCACAGTTCCTTTTGTGGTGAGGACAATATCGCCGGGCTGTGAGGTCTTGGTCCCCATAACGCTACGGAAGTGTTCACTCACATAGTCGGCGAACGCCGGCTCGATCCGCCCATTGAGCACCTCGGCTACGCGGAGGATTGGGATACCCGGTCTTCCATGCTCCGCGCGTTTGGTCCGGTACCCGTCACCGAGGATTAGCTCGCCGTCCTTGATGAGCTGTTCCATCGATGTCTTTCCCCTATCCATCGAGCCTCCCGAGCTCTGCGCGGACGACCTGGTCGAGACGGACTGACTCGTCGAGATGCTCGAAGAGTTCCTTGGTCAACCTTGTGATGCGTTCCTTGGCTGGTTCGGCGTCGGGGTCTTCTTCTACTTCGGCGGCGCCGACGTAGCGGCCAGGGGTGAGGATGAAGTCGTGCTCGCGGATCTCTTTCAGAGGTGCTGAGTAGCAGAAGCCGGGCACATCCTCGTACACACTGCCCTTGGCCTTGGCGGACTTGGTGCCGCGCCAGGCATGGTAAACATCCGCAACGCGAGCCAGGTCCTCGTCGGTGAAGATGCGCTCGGTCCGGTCAACCATATCGCCGATGTTGCGTGCGTCGATGAAGAGCACTTCGCCGCGCCGGTCGGTGAGGGCCTTACCGCCCTGAGGGGCCTTGTCCTTGGCGAGGAACCACAGGCAAGCCGGGATCGCAGTGGAGCGGAAGAGGTTGCCGGGCAGGGCGACCATGCATGCGACCAGGTCGGCCTCGACCATCGCGGCGCGGATCTCGCCTTCGCCGTTCTGCTTGGAGGACATCGAGCCGTTGGCCAGGACGACACCGGCGGTGCCGCGTTCGCCGAGCTTGGAGATGATGTGCTGGAGCCAGGCGTAGTTGGCGTTCTGCTGCGGCGGCGTGCCGTAAACCCAGCGTTTGTCGTCGGCCTTGCGCGCCCACTCGGACATGTTGAACGGCGGGTTGGCCATGATGAAGTCAGCTTTGAGGTCGGGCAGTTTGTCGTCGGCGAAGGTGTCGGCCCAGCGGGTTCCGATGCCCTTGGGATCGATGCCGTGGATGGCGAGGTTCATCTTCGCCAGCCGCCAGGTCCGCTCGTTGGCCTCCTGGCCGTAGATGGCGATGTCGTGGCTGTGATCGTGGCCGGCGTGGGCGACAACGAACTTGCTGGCCTGGACGAACATGCCGCCAGAGCCGCAGCACGGGTCGTACACCCGCCCTTCGTACGGCTCCAGGATCTCCACGAGGAGCCGGACGACGCTGGCGGGCGTGTAGAACTCTCCAGCGCGCTTGCCCTCGGCCCGGGCGAACCTCTCCAAAAAGTATTCGTAGACCTCGCCGAGGACGTCCCGCGCGGGTCGGTCGCCGTGGCCGGTGAAGCGGGCGTCACTGATCAGGTCGACGAGCTCCTTCAGCCGCCGCTGGTCGACGTTGTCTCGGTTGAAAATGAGCGGAAGGACGCCGGTGAGCGTCGGGTTCTCCTTCATCACGAGGCTCATGGCGTTGTCGAGGAGCGAGCCGACGCCGCCCTTCGCGCTAGCTGCGTTCTCGGAGATGTAGTCCCAGCGGGCTTCCTTAGGCACCCAGAAGACGTTCTTCTCGGTGTACTCGTCCTTGTCCTCCAGGAACGCGCCACGGCGATGCTCAGGAATCGCGGCCAGCTCGGGATCGGCGGCCAGCTCCGCCTGCCGCTCGGCGAAAGCGTCAGAGACGTACTTGAGGAAGACCAGGCCGAGGACGAACTCCTTGTACTGGGCGGCGTCCATGGAGCCGCGGAGCTTGTCGGCGGCCTTCCACAGGATGTCCTGGATCTCCTTGGTGCTGGAGATGCCGGGGAGTTCGCCCTGCCCGGCGGCTGCGCGCTTGCGTGGCGGCATCGGTCCTCTTTCTAGTGGTGGTTGTTGATGGCCAAGGTTCCGTCGGCGAAGCCCGCGACGGTCAAGCGGTGGATCTCGGCGAGTTCGTCCTGCTGGGCGCGGAGCAGGCGCTGGCGTACCTCGATCTCGGCGAGGAACGCCTCGAGACGCTCCACGTCCGAAGGGTCCAGGTCGGGGATGGTTAGGTCGTCTATCCGGGGTGCGTGGACCGCGCCGGGGCTGCGGGTGGTGTTCCTTGCCGCGGAGAGCAGGGCGGCCAGGACACGCGGGGTGAACGGGCGTTTCACGTCGCGGGTGACCCTCAACACACGCGCGGGAAACAGAGGGACTGAGAAACCGTTGTGGTCGATCGTCAGGGCGAACCGAGGTGTGGTGGTGTACACGATGTCGCCCGGTTCGGTCAGGGCCACGTGATCATAGGAAGCGACGAGGACTAAGCGGTCGATCTGGCGGCTGCCTAGCGGGCACGCGCCCGTGATCTCCTCGGGTCCCATCAGTGGATGGTGACCTTCACGCCGGGCATGCGCCGCGTTGATGCGGTGCCCCTTGACCTTCGTGACCCGCCCGCTCGCGACGAGCGCAGCGATCGTGGTGCGTGGAGGTTGAGGACCGACCCTGTGCATGACGTGACCGCGAAAGTGACCGCAAGTGTCGAGGTGCTGTAGGGAGCGTTCAATAGTGTGCTCCAGGCGGCCCTCGGCTTCGGAGATGACAGCCGGACGCTCGATCACCGTTCGCGAGAAAACCTGGGACAGTGGCGGACCAGGAGGGGTGAGCGGACCGCCGAAGTCGGCGTCGATCGTCGCGATGGGAACGGCCAGTCCGTAACGCGGATCGTGCCCATCTGCCCGGTGGCCTTCGGCGCGCCACAGGAGGATGTCCTCAGCAAGCTGAGCCCGCACTCGCTGAGTGAGGGCCTCTGCGCTGATATCACAGACCAGAACGCGTCCCCGCGCCGCTTCGATGGGATCACGTGTCATCACCCACAGCGCGGCCCGGTAGCCGGGACGGTGGGGGATCACGCCGCCCGGAAGCGCGATGGCAGCCTCAACGATCCCGCTGCGAATGAGCGCTGAACGGAAACGGGCTTCCTCGATGGCGCGCAGTCGGTCGATGAGCGCGTCAGCGGGGCCGACGACCACGGCGGTGCGTCCAGGGCCGAGCAGATCGCTGACCCGTTCAAGTTCCTCCAGCGCGGTGAGAGCGGAGCGGGCCTCGCCGGGCCGGTAGGGGAGCTGGGTCACGATGAGATCGGCGTCGCCCATCGCCTCCAGCACATCAGTCCCGGTCTGCACGTCGAGTGCATAATCCTCCACACCGGCCAGGAGCAGTCGCCGCCGGGTCAGACGCGCAAGCCAGCCATCAGGCTCCGCGGCGAGTGCCTTCACTTCGGCCGGCTGGTCTGTGCGCATGATCAAAGCACTCAGGAGATCGCCTGCTCCGGCGTTGAGTTCGGCGACTGTGACCGGGCTCGTCCGCGCCAGGCGGGAAGGGAGGTCGGCTAGGTCGGTGACCAGATTCAGGAGCTCTGTCACGGGCAGTGCCACGGTGAGATCCGTCAAGCCGATCCGCGTCCGGGCGGCCAACAGCCACTCGTATGCTCGTCCCGGGCTGTAGGCGGCCTCCGTCAGGTCCTCGGCGAGGTGAGCCAACGCCAACGCGGAGGGCGCTGCCGCGCGCAGTTCGCCCAGCACGAACTCATCCTCAGCGTCCAGCCGTCCAGCCAGGCGCAGCAACTCTGCCCAGTTCGGCGGGAGCTGTCGGCCGGCAAGGTGGCGCAGACAGAGCAGGCTCCCGGTGATCTCGATGAGCGGGCGCGGGCCGTACTCGGCAGCGAAGGCCGTGATGCTGTGAAGAGCCAGTTCTTGACGCAGACGGTCGGCGGAGGCATTGCCCAGCTCTCGATCCGTCAGCCAGCGCACCACGTCTGCTCCTCGGAACAGTGGCCTGCTGCCGTCCCGCCCGACAGATGCCGGGAAGTCCGAGTAGCGACGCCGCCAGGTGCTGACGACCGGCCTCTTCACCTGAGCCAGTTCGGCGAATTCCGCCATCGAGAGCAACGGTGAGCCCTCGCGTGAAATCGTCATTCAGCAGCTCCTTCCGAGGCCCAGAGCTTACGCGAAGATGGCTCCGCCAGTATGGAGATATTGATAACCCCTGCTATCGGTTTGTGATTGTTTGTTTCGAGACGCCGGGTCGTTGTCGGATCGCACGCTTGCCCCGTCAGTCCATTGCGTCCATGGGGGACGCATCCGCGAGAAGGACAACGGCAATGAGATCCATCACCACTCAGCGCACCCTGTACCGGCTCATGAACGTGGGCCCCACCGTCGAGGACATGCTCGATGTCCTCGACGTTGACCAGCTCACGGCGATCGACGCCACCCTTGATGATCTGACGGACGACCTCGGCGTCCCCGCCATCGTGATTGATGGCGAGTTCGTCAAGTCCGAGGCGGGCTGGTATGCCAACCTGCGGCGTACCACCCGTCGCCAGTTCTCCCGTAGGAGCGTCAATCCGGCGTCGCTGCTGATGTTCGCCGTGGGCGACGAGGTGTACGCCATCGGCTTCGGCCAGGGGCACCGGCTCATTCCCGATCGACTCAAGGACAAGCGGTTTGGGCTGCGCTTCGCCAGCCGCAAAATCGACTCCCAGGAGGTCAACGACCTGGTCCGGCAGACGCCGGGTAGCGGGAAGACCGAGATCACTCTGGTCCCCGGCGGAGCCTCGGTCCAGACATTCGGGATTGAGGAGTACGCCCAGATCATCCGAACCATCGGCGGTCGGCTCGATGGGGTGAAGCTGACCGTCTCATCAGGGAGCCGTGCCCGGGTCTCCAGCGCCCAGGGCGGGGTGGGGCTCAGACTGCACCTCGGTGTCGAAGGCGCCAACCTGATCTCCGACGTGCGCGAGATCTCACGCGTGTGCCGGGAGGAGTCACCGCGGCCTGACCTGGAGTTCGTCGAGTACGTCACACAGATCACCGATCCGGACCTCGTCACCCGGCTGGAGCAGGCACTCGACGTTATCCTCGGCGGCCTCGACGAAGGGCGCGTCGCGGGCGCTGTGCCTGCGGGCCGATGGGACGACTACCTGGCGGCACGCGCCTTCCAGTTCCGAGTTAAGGGAACGAGCGGGCCGGTCAGGGACCAGTTCGACCTGACCTACCTGCTCGACCGCGTTCGCGTCCAACGCGACGGTACACGGGTCGAGGCGCTGCGCAAGGGCAAGGTGATCCTCTACGAGGACGCCCGTGCCCGTGGCGACGATGAGCTCTGGATGTGTAACGCGCTGCGCTGGGTGGAGGCCGACGTGGTTCTCGATGAACGGCGCTTCTTCCTGCTCGACGAGGAGTGGTATGAAGTCGGGCCGGCCTACCTCGCCACAGTCCGTGCCCAGGTGGAGAGGCTGATCGTCTCGCCTGCTACCAACGATCTGCCTGCCTGGGACCTCGGCCACGACGAGCACCGCTTCTGCGAGGACATCGAAGACAAAGGCCGCGGCTACCTCTGTATGGACAAGAAGCTCGTCAGGACCAGCCTGCACCGGGGAAACGGCGTGGAGATCTGCGACGTGCTCTACCCCGACGGCACGCTGATGATGGCCAAACGCGCGTACCGCGCGGGCGCGCTGAGCCATTTGCTCAAGCAGGTCGTCGTCGCAGTCCAGGCGCTCCAGCACGACCCGGAGGCGCTGGCCGGGTTCCGGAAGAAGGTGGCGCAGGCGCCGGGCGGGTGGGCTCTGCCCGACAACTACCAGCCCAAGAAGGTCGTGCTGGCGATCATGTTGAAGGACGGCACGGAGCTGACGGCTGACACGCTGTTCCCCTTCGCGCAGGTGGCGCTCCTGCACACCGCCAAGGTCCTGCAAAGCTGGGGCGTGTCGATACAGGTCGTTGGCGTTCATGGCCGTCCGTGCACATGCGAGCCGAGGAGCAGTCGAGCCGCCTGACCGAGGCGTTGAGGCGGGTGGGCTCGCTCACCCGCCACGGTGTTACAAAACAAGCCCGACGGCACCGTGTACCGCGTCAAAATGTAGCCACGATGGCTCTGGCCTGTGGTTTGACGAGGTCCATTCCTACAGACAAGATCGCGCCTCGTGTTTGTTCGCCTGCTGTATCTGATCATGCTCCGGGTGTTCGGCTGGCTGATGTTGCTGGGCCGCGGCCAGGCGTCGAAGGAAGCCGAAATCAGGGTGTTGCGTCATGAGGTGGCGGTGCTGCGGTGACAGGTCGGACGGCCGAAGCCGGACTGGGTCGATCGGGCCGTTCTCGCAGCACTGGCCCGGTGGTAGCGGGCACTATCGCCGACCCAGCCGACTGAAGCCTCTCGACCTGCACCCTGCCCGTAGGCAAGGGTCATACCTGGACCACCGACCGGGTCTGATGGCGAAGCTCTGCGGCCAGCAGTTCTGGCCCCAGCATCATGAGCGCGTTCAACGCGGTAACCCGCCGCGATTGCCCCCACAGCCCGCTCACGCCGCCCAGCTGGAACGGCACCACGCAAATGCCATGCTCCTGAAACGGGACCACGTCGAGGTATTTCATCCCGCCCGTACCGCACAGATAGGTGCGGCCACCCGAGATGGCCGTGAGATCAGCGAGCCGCGTGGAGCGGCCAGGCCGTGACGGCAGGCTGCTGCTGGCTACCGCTCTCCCCGGCCAGCCCAGCATGTGGAGCAGCAGAAGCGTCGAGGCGGTGGTCACCTCGGCGACCGACCCGGTGTCGTCAAAAAGATCGAGGATGGCCTGGAGACGGTTGCGAAGGTCTGGCCAGTGCGGGCTGGCCTTGTAGTGCTCGGGCAGCATGTGCGCGAGGCGACGCCGGCATCGGTCGGGCTCGGCCAGGGTGGCGTCACGGATCAAGGTGGCTCGCCCTCCCGGCAGGTGGGTGGCCAGCGTGAGCCACCTCTGCCGGGTGCCGTCGTCGAGGGCGGCCAGGCGGGTCCGGTGTTGGTAGTCGCGGCTGTTGAACTGGACGTCGTCCAGGACGATCCACCGGTCGGCCGCATACAGCTTGGCCAGTGTGGACAGCCGTGGGAACAGGTTCGGCTGGTGAATGGCCACGACGAGCCCGCCCGCCGTCAGCAGCTCAAGAGGTAATGAGGCGGCTGTCGTACCCGGCATGGATGAGAGCCTCATAGGCGTCAAGCACCTCTTCCGGAACGTCCTGCTCGATGGCGTATCCCTGCTTGGGGTAGTCGATGACGCGCTGGAGGTCGCCGACGAGCATGTCCAGCACCAGCCGGACATCGCCGATGGACTTGAAGTAGGCGTCGAACTCCAGCGGCTCCGACGCGCACACCACCTCGGCCTCGGGCCATACCTTGCGGGCGGTGGCGTAGCTGCGGCGCTCCATGTACGGCTTGGAGATCAGCATCACGGTTGCCGGGGTGAGCCCGGCTTCGGCCAGCACGCGCCGCGAGTAGGTGATGTTCTGGCCGGTGTTGCCCGCCTCCGGCTCCAGAAGCACCGCAGCTTCAGGCATGCCCCGCTCGATCGCTCGCTCCCGGAAGTGGACGGCCTCGCCGCGCGGGAACACGGCCCTCGTGGTGGGGCTGTTGCCGCCGGAGAACACCAGGACCGGGAACATGCCGGCCTGGTAGAGGTCGATGGCGGTGTCGGCGACACCGAGGTCGTGGGAGCCGAGACCGATGGCGGCATCACACGGGCGCACCTGGTGGCGCATTTGGTGGTAGTCCCAGATGAGCAGGGCCTGCCCGCGGATCTCGTCGCTGATCGTCTCGCTCGTCGTGATGTTGCTGGTCACGAATTCTCCCTGGTCACCGTCTCCGCGGGCCGGTCCGGCTCGCGGCATGTCCGCCGGATGCCCTCGATGGCGCGCAGCTGATGGGTCAGGCCCACCCGGGCGGCCAACTGCGCCGCCCCGTCGAGGGTTCGCACCCCATCATCTACGGTGGCGGGGTCCGACAGCAGGATGTGACCATGCGCGGTGTCCAACCGGACCTTCTGCAGCGGTGAGTCGGCCGACCCGGTCGAGCGGGCGATGTCGATCAACCGAAGAGCAGAAGCGAGGTCACCGGCGCCGCGGCGGGCGAGCGCCAGCTTCTGGTGGCCGACCGCCCAGTCGTCGGGCTCGTTCTGCGCCTCGAAGTCGCGGACGGCGACGGCCATGACGCGGGCGGCGTAGTCGTGCTCGCCGTCCTTGCTGAGGGCGGTGCCGACCCACAGGCGGGCGCGGGAGCGGTCGCGCAGGGAGAGGCGGTCATCGACGGCAAGGCTCTCGTAGGCGTGGGCGGCCTGGCCGAGGTTGCCAGACATCTCCGTGACCACCGCCAGCGAGAGGTCGAGCTGGGCGACGCGGCGGGGGATGTCGAGCTGGGCGAAGATCGAGCGGGCGTCTCTATAGTCGCGCCGGGCCGACATCGGGCCCAGTAGCGCGCCCTGGTCGCGGCGTAGGTCGCCGAGCAATGCCGTGGTGCGGCCGTACAGGTAGAGGCCGCGGTCGTCGAGGTCGCGCGAGGGCCAACGGTGCTGCCATCGGGTCAGCAACTGATCAGCGAACGCGAAGGACTGCCTGTTGAGCGCCACGATGACGCGGGCCAGGTCATCGTCCCAGGTTTCGTACTCCCATAGGCGCGGGCCGCTCGTCGTGACGCGCGGCCCGAGGTTGGCCGCTTGGGCGAGCTCCGACAGGAGCGTCTCGAACCGCAGGTGAACAGTGGCGTCGGCGCGAGACAGTGCAACATCGAGGATGGCTTGGGTGTCTGGGCGGGGGATGGTCTTGGTGCCAAGCTGCTGCCACGTGGTCACCGTGCGGACGGCCACGCCGAGGTACTCGGCGTAGGTGCGAACGCTCATACGCAGGGCTCTGCCGAGCGCGTACGCCTCAAGGCCGGTCCACTGATGAACGGTCGCCACGCTTCGCCCTCCCTCTGTCACTGATCGAAACACACGTGGCCGACGTGGTGGTACGCAACTGCCACGGAACTGCCACAACGCTTCATTCCCAGCATCCGGCCGCGCGGGGACGCTGAAGAGCGTGAGAAAGCCGCGCCCTTCGGAGCAGAGGAAACCGCTCGCGGTCGAGTCCCTCGCAGAGCAGCGTCTCGTGCCCCGCCCATCCGTCTACGGCTACATCCAGACGGCGGGGATCTCCCCAGCACGATGCGCTGCTCTGACTTCTGCGATCGCCACGTTCTGTGAACTGCGCGAACTTCAGCTCGTGGGCATGTTCACCGATCGGGTTGGTGCTGAGCAGTCCGCCGCCTTCGTTGGTTTGCTCGATGTGCTCGCCCTCCCCGCCACCTATGGCTTGGTGGTGCCGACGCTGAACCATCTAGGACCTCGCCCAGGTCTGGTAGCCGCGCGCGAGGGAGGTCCAGGCAATCGGGGCGCGGCTCCTCACCATCCGCGCCACATGGGTAGTGCGTTGCTCGCCGCAAGACCGATTGCCGGTGGATGACAGGTCTACGGGACGGCTACCCACACCCACGGGCGGGGACCACGCTGGCCGCGCAGGCAGGCGAGCCGATGCATGATTTCCGGATGCCGGTCGGGGTTCTCTCCGGCGACTTGGGCGGCCATACAGGTCATGCGGAACTCGCGGATGTCGCGCAGGGTCTCGAACCCGGCCCACGCGGTGACGTCGTGCCCGTAGGAGGCGCAGAACTCCCGGTAGTCCTCGATGCTGATGCCGGCGAGGGTGTGGGCTTTGACCGCGGTGGAGGTCAGGTCCCATTCGGGTGGGCCGATCGAGCAGCGTTCCAGGTCGAGCAGGATCACACGGCCGTCGCTGGTGCCGACCACGTTACCGATCCACGCGTCGCCGTGCACGACGGCGTTCGGAAGCCCGGATGGGAGAGTCGCCCAGCGGCTGCGCAGCTCGCTGAGCCGCTCGCGCATCCACGCCCGATCCTGCTCCGAGAGCGTGGCCGCCTGGTCGATGCGCTCAGCCAGGCGGACGAACGGGTCGAGGCGGCCGATGTCGAAGCTTGTGGGGATGGGCAGGTCATGGAGTCGGCGCAGCGCGGCGGCGACTTGCAGGGCGGTGCCGTTCCGGTGTGGCGGCAACTCCAGCCACCAGCTCACCGCGCGCCCTTCCATCTCGACGGGCTGATCAACCTTGGGCAGGGCCTGGACGGCGGGCACGTGGTGGGCTTCGAGCCAGCGGGCGACCTGGACCTCGCGGGCGGCTGCCGCGGCCTGCCCGGCGCGGGCGATGCGGGCGATGATGCCGCCGGGCAGCCGGTACAGGGCGTTCTCCCCGAACCGCATCAGCTCGGCGCCTTCGGCGTCGATGCCTGCTGTACGGCACGCGGCCGCCAGGACTGCGCGGGCCTGCGCCTCGGCGTGCGGAGCGAGGGTCACGTGCAGGTCACCGTCCGGATCTGGTGCCGAAGCTCGGCCACTGGCGTCAACCGCTCATGCGGAACGGCCAGGCGGCTCAGCTGGCTCATGGTGTCTCGGGTTCGGCAGGAGCGGACCCGGCCCGCGTCGATCGTCGCGCGTAGGCCGATCTCGGCTGCCTCCTGTGGGTCTCCAGTCGCCATGATCAAGGAGGCGAGCTTGATACCGCTGGTCGCGCGGGAGCGAACGTACTGGGCGCTATGTCCGGCGACAGCAGAGGACAGCCGATGACTGGCCTCGGCCGTGTAGCGGCGGTCCACCAGGAGGGCCAGGTCGTACAGGGCGTGCCCGGTGTCGCCTGCGTGCTGGGCGGCGTCGTAGTAGCGCATCCACGGCGCCTCATCGGCTGGGCGGATGCGGGTGAACTGGTCATCGGCACGACCGATGGATTCCAGCGTCTCTTCCAGCATGCCGAGCTTGGCGGTAGCGCGGGCACGCGCCGTGTACAGCATGGCCCGTTCGGCAGGGGTGAGCCGGTCGGCTCGTACCAGGGCGAGCTCGACGAGAGTCAGCCCGTGGTCGGCGTCCTCACACCAGATAGCTTGCCGCGCCATCAGCGAAAGGATCTTGGCCCGCAGGTGCCAGTCTTGGGCTTCCTCCGCGCAGAACAACGCGAAGGAGAACATGTCCCGGGCGTCGTCGTGGGCGAAGGCGTCGAACGCCATCGCGGCACCGGTATGAGCCAGCCAGCCGACCGCCGTATACAGCTCGCCGTGCAGGGGTCGTGGACAGGAGGCGTGCTTGAGCAGGGAGATCGAGTACCGCAACTGGGCGTAGAGGGCTTCGCGGATCAGGCTGCCGCCGTAGGTGTGATCCCAAGCGGAGAAGACGCCAGCCAGGACGCGCAGCTCGTGAATGTCCGTCGGCCGCACCGTCGTCGGCACCTCGACCTGCTGGCTGAGCTGAGCAAGCTCGGTCATCGGAAGGGAGACGGCGGCGCCGAGCGCGGTCCGGAAGAACGCCTTGCGGTTCACATCCCCCTCCTCCCGTACAGCGGCTGCGCTCGTGCTTCGTACCGGGCGCCGGAAACCAAGGTCGGCGTCGGTGTCGGCATGCAGGATCGCCCGCAGCGCCTCCCGATAGTCTGCCTGCGGCCAACCGACGACGCCGCGTTCGAGTTTGCCGATGTAGTTCGCGGTCAGGCAGCTCATCCGCCGGTAGCGCTGGTAGATCCAGGCGTTGACGAGGTCAGCCAGTTCCTGGTGGCTGGTGGGCTGGCCGGGTGCGGCCGTGGAGTCAAGTCTCACCCGTGCCGTTCGGAGCGCCTGGTTCGCGCCGGGCATGAGCTGCTCCTCCCGCAGAGTGGCATGCAGCCGCATCGTCGCACAGACCGGCCAGGCGACGCCCGCCTATCTGCCCCTCATCTGCCCCTTGACTGCCCCGCCTATCTGGCGTTCCCGCCGTATGCGGGCGGGCTGAAGGTGGAGGGTGCTCGCCCACACCTGGACACCAACTCCTTCAGCGAAGGAACCCCCGGATGACCGAGAATCAAGCCTCCGCAGGGATGACTCCTCTCGCGAAGCAACCCAGCATCGCGCGCACCTACGACGGCTTCCTGAAGGGGAAGGAGCACTACCTCGACGAGGACGCCGTGGTGGACGAGCTTCTCGGCATCCTCCCTCAGCTTCAAAAGGCCGCGCTGGCCAACGCGGCCTTCGTCCCTCGCGCCATCCACGCCGCCAGCGAGCATGGCGTTCGCCAGTTCCTCAACCTCGGGTGCGGGCTGCCCTCAACTACGGGGTCGACCACCTTGGAGATCGCTCGCCAGGTCCAGGATGACCCGCGCGTGGTCTACGTCGATAACGACCGCCAGGTCGCCGTGCACGGCCGCGCACTGCTGGAGGCCGAGGACAGCGCGATCATGGTGGAGGCCGACGTTCGCGACTCCGACGTCGTTCTAGCTGAGGCGTCCAGGCTGGTGGACTTCGACCTGCCGGTGGCGGTCATCGCGGCGGCGATCGCCCACTTCTGGACTGATCAGGACGACCCGGGCGCGGTCCTGCGCCGCTATGTCGACCGCTGCTCGGCCGGAGGGTTTGTGATCTTCACGCATGCGCGCGGCGATTTACTGCCCCGCGACTTGCTGGGGGAGGGGGTCGCGGCCTACGCCAAGATCGCGGCCATCTACCCGCGCAGTATCGAGGCGATTGCTGGCTTCTTGGACGGGTTCGAGCTGCTGGAGCCCGGCCTGGTCGAAGCCTCCCAGTGGCGACCGCGGCATGAGCTCAAGGACGAAGTAGGACCGGCGCACTGCCTGGCCGCCGTGGCCAGGTTCGGCCCCGCTCCGGCAGAGGGCAGGTGAGGGCATGGCCACACCATGGATGGACGATGACGACCTGGACGACGAGCCCGTAGTGCACGTCGAGTGGACCGAGGTGAACCCTGCACGGTTCGATCGCTCCCCCCGCGTCGTCAAGAACAGGCGAATCGATGGCGTCCTGTACGAGCTGTGTGCCCGCGCCGGCCTCCACTGGGTGCGCCGTTTCATGAGGGGCGACGCCGGTGAGGTCGCCATCTTCGACGGCCCGATGGGCAGCGAGAAGGATGCCGAGGAGCTGTGGCAGAAGATCATGTCCAGAGAGGCGGCCTGATGTCCGGCCTGTACGTCTCATTTCCCGATGAGCTGTCCCCCGTCGACAGGGTCGCCCATCAGCTCCATACCGAGCTCTACACCGCGCACAGACTCGTCTCCAGGGTGCACATCATGGGGGACGTGGCGGTCCTGCTCGTCGAGGGGATGCTGGTCGTCTATGGACACAGCTCGCTGTGGCATTGGTGGAGCGGTGAGATAGAGCAGAACGGGCGATGGATGTACCACACCGCCCCGATCGCCAACGCGGGCGCCTCGGCCCGATTAATCACCGCCCGCTTCACCGAACTCATCGCCGCCCAGCCTCACGAGGTGGGACGGCGATGAAGACGCACGGCTGCCTGGTCTCCGCAGCCCACCCCGTTGCGGTACGAGTCGACCCGCCCCCGGGGTCGACTCCCGGGCAGCCGTCGCCACCTCCCCCAGTCGCACCCTCCGATTCACAGGCAGGCCCCATGAACGCGATCATGCTCCTGGCCTCCCAAGGCCTCCCGCCACGCATCGCGCCCGACTGCCCGCCCCTTGGCGTCCAGCCGCTGGCGCGACCGTCTGCGGCTGAAGGTCAGGAGCGCCAGCCTTCCACGGCCCTCGCCCGCCGGGGCTACCCGCCACCCCCACCAAGCTCTCCAACGTCACAGTCGCCAGCAATCGAGTGGAAGGTTCTGCCCGCGCCCGACGCGTCTTGGCGAACAGACAGTCAGGTGCTTGAGCTGGTCTTCGACGTCGTTGCGGACCGAGGGCCCGAGGAGTCTGCGCGGGTAGCGCTCACCTCGCTCGGAGAACAGTTCGTCCGCGATCTGGCAGCCCAAGGGCGGGAAGTGGCAGAGCCAGCGCGCTTGGACGTCCGCTACTTCCGCAGGTCAGCCGGGCAGTGGGAGTCGTGTCGGCCAGAGGAGGCCAGTCGGGGCACCGCGTGCATTCGGGTGCGGACCAGGCTCGTGGGTCACGAGCCGCAGCCCAGCCTCGGAAGCCGGGCCATCCACCTATGAGAGGAGCGAGAGTGATGGAGCAGGCATGGAGGAGCTCCCATCGGGGCCGGGACGCCCCAGCTGCCTCGCCGGCGGGACGTGCCGGTATCCGGCTATGGATCCTCGCTTAGCCCTCGTCCTGGCCATCGCCCTGCCGCTCGGGTTCCTGCTGGGTGTGGCCTTCGGTGACCGCAAGCGCGCCATGGCCGACCTGAAGCGGACGGCGGACGCGCTGCCGGTCCTGGAAGCCTTACTGAAGTCGCACAAGCGCAGGTTCTTCATCCTGGTGGTGGCCATCCTGCTCCTGGTCTGGGTGCTGCTTCATGTGTAGCGGCACATGCCTGTGATGGCCAGAACCTATGCCGAGGCGCCTCGTGGGCGTGGCGGCGCTCCCGCACCAGGTGGATGCCGATGGCAAAGGAGGTTCGATGTTCGTATGGGGCTGGATCGACCACGACAACTCATCGAGGGTCGACCGGGTAGCGGTAGCGCAGCCGCCATTGGTGGGTCGGCAGGACGTAGATGTTGACCTTCACCGCGCGATCGTCCTCAGTAGACCCGATGTGGAAGACCTCGTACACCCGCTGGTCGGGTGTCATCCGAAGGAACCGCGCTTCCTCGGACGTGGGCGGCCGGACGTCGATGTCCTCTTGGATGTCGGCCTGCGCGTGGCCGAGTTCGGCCAGGCGGCTGCTGATCCCGCCCACGCCTGGGTCACGTTCGGCCATCGGGGTGCCGTCCGCGATCGAGCATGGGAGGTATGTGGTGACGATCTGGATTGGCCAGTCCTCGGCGTACATGCGCCGGGCCCGGATGATGACGCTGTCGCTGTCGGGGTCGACGCCGAGCACCTGGGCGACGGCGGCGGGTGGGCGGCCGGGTCCGATGGTGGTCTGGTTGTCCATGGTGTAGCCGAGCTGTTCGAGTTCGCTGGCAAACGCCCCCCGTACGCCGTCGCGTTCGCGGTGCGCACGGCTGTGCCGTACCGCGGCGTCGCGCAGCAGAGGTGGCAGCTTATGGACGTAGGTCCCTACCCCCATGTGCACGTAGAGCAGTCCCTCCGCCTTGAGGATCTTCAACGCTTTGTTGATCGTGGCCCGGTGAACGCCGAGGTCGGTGGCCAGAACGTCTTCATTGGGCAACAGCGAGCCGCGCGGGTAAAGGCCGTCGTGGATGGATTGGCGGATGGTGTCGGCCACCTGGCGGTAGCTGGCTGTGCTCGTCACACCCTCACCCTACCGATAGTACGTACTACTTACTCATTGACCTCTCCCGGTCAGGCAACTATGAAGTATGTGGTACATATTCAGGTTTGGCGGCTCCACTGCTTCTCGGAACATCGCTCACGCTGCCGGGGCCGCCGAAGCGAAACCCGCACCAGCAAGCCCAACACCAGGCCAGCGGACATGAGCGCACGATCGTCGAGCACAGCGCCACCGAGCCGTCGCATCGGCGAGCTGGTACCGCCCGGTGGACGCCGGCTCCTGCTCTCAGCCGCAGCCAGAAGGGAGCTCAACAAGCCCCCGCCGTAGGCCCACCCCGAACCAAAGGACCTTGGGTGGCAAGACGACTCCGGCGCTCCACCGCGCCGGCCATCCCCACTGAGTGGAGGACCTTGTGACCACCCTGATCAACGATCCGTTCCGGCTGAACGTCGAGCTTCTGGACTTCGCCGACCCCGAGGGCAACGTCAGTCCGACGGATGACGGTTGCACCAGCACCTGTGGTGCGTGCGTCACCGGCGCGGCATAGGCATCAACCCTCATACCCCCATCCCCTGAGCAGACGGAGGCACCAGGTGAGTCGGAAAGAGTCTTCCCCCACCGGGTACAGGGCGGCGCGCACTGTCATGCTGCGCGCCGCCTGCCTCCAGGTGGCGGCACCCGCCGGGCCAGAGCCTGATGTGGAGGGCGAGGTCACCGCCGAGGCGTTGGCCGGGTGGGTACAGTGGCTGCGCGCTGTCTGGACGGCGGCCGAGGTGGAGGAGGCGTTGGAGCACGCCACCCCTGCCCTGGCCGATCAGGTGTGGGCGCTTCTCGCCGACCCAGCACCACCAGCGCCGAAGGTGCGGCGTGCGGTGCTGTCGACGGCCCGCTATTTCAGACGGATGCGCCGACCGACGCCGTTGGGGTTGCTGGCCGGGGTCAGCACAGCGACGTTCGGCCAGCGGTTGAGCTTGCGCTGGGGAGAGCATCACGAGCCGGTGGTGCGCGCGAACGCCGAGTGGCTCTCCCAGGTGACCGCGAGACTGGAGGCCCTGCCGGGCGTGGTGGCTCGCCTGGAGGTGGTGGCGAATTCCAGTGTGACGGTCCGCGGTGGCCGTTTGATCGTCCCTAACCGAAGCGCGGGAGGTCCGTCAGGACCAGTCGCCGAGGCGTGCCTGGACTACCCGGTAGGCATGCAGGCGGCGATGGAGGCGGCCCGTTGCCCGGTCCGGATGAGAATCTGGCCGCCAAGCTCCACACCCGCTTCCCGGGCGCCGACGCGAGCCACATCGCGGCGATGCTGAACGGGCTAGTCGCCCATGGAGCGCTGATCACCTGCCTGCACGCACCAGGCACCACTCCCGACGCGTTCGTGCACCTGCTCACCGAGCTCCACCGGGCGGGTGCTGGCACTGTGGTTGAGGTAGCCGGTCTCATCGAGGAACTCGGCCGCATCCATGACTTGCTCGCTCCGCACAACCAGCAGCATTCGGGCCCGAGACGTGAGAGTGAAAGCGAGGCAAGGGCGCGGCGTTGCGAAGCCTCCAAGCGGATGCGTTCCCTCTCCTGCGGGCTGCGCAGGCACCCGTTGGCGATCGACAGCCGCTTGGACGTCGACGCCGTCCTGCCGGCCGAGGTCGCCGCAGAGGTCGGACGCGCCGCTGAGGTGCTGACACGGCTCTCCGCCTTCCCCGTTGGGGTCGCCGTTTGGCGCGACTACCATCAGCGCTTCTACGAGCGGTACGGGATCGGCTCGCTCGTCCCGGTCCTGGAGATGGTCTCCGGCGCCGGGATCGGCTGGCCGGACGGCTATCCCGGCACCCTCACTCCCGAGCCCTTGCCCGTGCTGTCGGAGCGCGAACACCTGCTGCTGGGCCTGGCCCAGCAAGCGGCGCTGGACGGCCTGGAAGAAATCGCCCTCGACGAGACGCTGATCACCGCCCTGGAAGGCGACGAGGCTCTGCGCCGGCCGCCGCATCTGGAGGTCGGCATCCGGGTGCACTCTGCGTCTGCCGACAATCCTGTCCGGGCAGGTCATGGCCTCGCGGAGCCCGCAGATGGCATGGACGGTCTCTACCCGTCCGTGGAGGAGCACCGGTGCGGCATGATGATCGTTTGTGCTTCCTCGTCTGGCCTATCTGGCCGTCACGAACGCCTTCGCCGCCTTGCGGTTACTGCCGATGAGCGATCGTGACAAGGATGTCGAGATTCTCGCTCTGCGTCACCAGGTCATGATCCTGCAACGACAGCTCGGCACCGATGTACGGGTGAGATTCACCTCCGAAGACCGCCTCTTCCTGGCGGCACTTCTGACCTCGCTTCCCGCGCAGTCTTGTGTCGACTCCGGCTTGTCGTCCGCCCGGACACCATCCTGCGCTGGCACCGCGAAATCGTGAAACGGCAGCATGCCCGGACCCTGCCGGCCGAAGCGGCGAGGGCGCCCGTCCACGGTCCGCTCCATCCGCGCCCTCGTCCTGCGTCTCGTCCGGGAGAACCCGGCCTGGGGATATCGGCGGGTGCACGGCGAGCTCGCCACGCTCGGCATCAAGGTCGCGCCGTCCACGGTCTGGGAGATCCTCAAGCAGGAAGGCATCGATCCAGCACCCGAGAGAGCCTCCACCACCTGGGCCGACTTCCTGCGCTCGCAAGCCGACGCGCTCTTGGCCTGCGATTTCATCGAGACCGTCACCCTTACCGGGCAGCGCCAGTACATCCTGGCCGTCATCGAGCACGCCACCAGGCGTATTCGTGTGCTCGGCACCACCGCCCATCCGACCGCGGGCTGGGTCAGCCAGGCGATGAGAAACCTCGTCATGGACCTGGAGGACGTGAGCTGCCAGGCACGCTTCCTGATCCGCGACCGGGACGGCAAGTTCCCCGCACTCGTGAACGAGATCCTCGCCGAAGCCGGCATCCAGACCGTGCTCACCGGTATCCGGATGCCGCGAATGAACTCCGTCATGGAACGGTGGGGTGCAGACCTGCCGCCGCGAACTCCTGGACCGCTGCCTGATCTGGAACGAACGTCACCTACGCCACGCCCTGGCCGAGTACGAACGCTTCTACAACGAGCATCGCGCTCATCAGGCCCTCGACCAGGCGGCACCACTCCGCGCCGTCCCCGACCCGATCACCGAACCGGCGCGCCTCATCGCCCTGAACGTCCGCCGACGCGACCGGCTCGGCGGAATCCTCCACGAATACTCACACGCCGCTTGATCTGCACGGACGGAATTTTCGGCAGGCGCAATCTTGCTGCATTGAAGATCACTCAACGCCACCACCGAATACGGGCCAGAGCCCTTCGCGGCGCTGAACACTCCCCCCGGGACATCCCTCAGAGAGGTTCAGCGAATCGCAGCGAGGTTGAGGACAGTAAGTTCCTCACCACCGCCAACGAATCTGGTCCCACAGCGTCTAGCGCCAGGATCAAGGCTGGGCACGGGCCGTTGAGGTTCAGCTTTAGATTCGTGTGTCGTGCTTGAGCCGGTCTCCTCGGCAGGAACTTGAGGGGCGGTTGAACCTGCCGCTGGAGAGCAAACCTGTGTCCGCTTTATATCCGCGTCCCAGTAGATAACTGAGGCGAGCGATGAAGAAGCTCCGAAGGAGAACCCGGACTCAGTGCCGACACCGCCAACCGCTCCACTTGGTGGGTGAAATAGTATAGCGGAGAATTCTTCTTCTTGAGAGGCGTCTGATGTTGACTGCGACTTACCTGAGCGTCCTCTTATGAGCCCGAAGTCGTTACCGAGCGGCTCCATTCCTTGGCGTGTACGTATCATGCCCAGGACCTGTCTCGGTGCAGCAGTCTGTGGCTGGATATTCAGCTCTCCAGAATTGGACGCGAAGCTGCACCATACTGGAGTGCACCGTATACCCTGAGCATCGGATAGTACGCTGATCGGGGCCGCTTGCCCCGAGACGAGATTTACCAACCTTGTTTGTTTGGAACTGGCTGTGCTATGCCTGGGAACGTCGGTGGCCCACGGCCATGAGAGTATATGCAAGCCCTCGCTTCCGAGGATCCTGTGCGGAGCTCCTCCAGCGATACCTATCTCATATACGCCCCCAGAAGAAACGGACCAGACGATCGTTTCTTCGAGGACCTCCAGTCGTTCGATATCACCGGTCATGCCGCTGGTCTCGATGACCTTTGAGGGTACTCCTCCAGAGCGGGGCATAACCCAAACATCTGCCCACTGCTGGTTTGTATTCGGGGTGGCACCCCACCAGGCTATATATTTGGGCGAGACTGCTACATCTTGCACGAAGTAACTGTCTACTCCGCCAGGCTCAGGCATTTTGGCAAGAATGCGACTCTTGGCGGTCTTGACGTTGAATACCTCTAGGCGTCCCGTTTTCTCGAAGGAGGATTCAGCTGCCAGGAGGATCTCGTCAGGCCCGAAGCCTGTGATCGGCCGATACTTCCAGCCGTCGGGAGCCGTGGCAGGTATCTTCGCTACGGCTTGGGGCCACACCTGCGCTGCTGGCGCGATGGTAGGAGAAGCTCCTATTGAACTTCCTGTCGTCACGCGGTCTGCATCGGAGCCGCGGAAGGAAACCAGCAGCGTTGTTGCTGTGATGACGGTGAGCACGCATGCTCCCACGAGCATCGCGGATCTTCCTCGATGTCGGTCGGAGGATTCCCTTAACGGTGCTAATGGCATTGTGGTGCCCTCCTTGCTTGGTGGCGAGTCTACGTGGATTACAGGTCAGCTTTAGCGGAATCGCGGCATCAGCCAGTCCCACGTGCATCGACGGCTTGCGCCTGCATCGCTTGTGCACAGGTTAAAGTACAACTGCCCCGGGTAGTCGGTTCGGCTAGAGAAGTCGATCCATTCGTAGATCGCCACTGAACAAAGGTAGCCGCACGTCACTTCCTCGATCATCGAGTGAGTCACATCCCCGCCCGACCATGTCTCCTCGCTGAGCCAGACCTCGCCGCGGCGTCCGTCCCGTTCTGTGTCCTGGATGTAGCTGCCACTGCCCCGATACCATTCGGCTGTGTCGGCACCAGCCGAACATTTAAAGAAGGCCGTGTCCAGCTCGGTCTTTGTACCAGTCATCGAGCCGGCAGCGAAGTCGGCATAGTAAGTATCTGCTCCGTCCCTGCATGACGCGACCTGGGCAGTTGAGCTGGTTGACGCTAAGGCAGTGAAGGCGCCGAGGGGGAAAATCGAAACAAGGAGCATAACAAGTAATGCGAGACTATTCATTCGCTTGTGGATAAAGTTCAACAGGTACAGCTCCCTTCGCTATTCGTCTTTCACGAGTTGGCCGGACCGGGTTGCGGTCAACCACGAACCCAAGCCGCTACGTGAGTAAGCCAGATGCACATCATGATAGGTGTAGCCGTTTCCGTCGCGTCAACCCGCTCAGCGCCAAAGCTAAGCGGAGAACCGGGAGGTTGAGAATGACACTAGGGAGTCGCGCATTTAATCCATACCATTATGTTTTGCTCTGGAGCGTCCTCGGTAGATCGGACGTGAATTGTTGCCAGTTCTGCAGGAATGGACGTCTTAAAGCGCAGATCTTCGGGATTTGCCGACGTCCGACGAAGGCACGGCGGTATGCTGTCGTTACGATAGGTCCTGTCAATAGGACCTATCCAAGCGGGCCGTAGGTCAAGCGTTGAGAGCTTCCCAGACTCTTCCTTGAAGGTGAATTGTCGATCAACTAGATCGACGGCCGTCACGGTTACTTGCCGGACCTGCACAGGAGCCAACGGGCGGATAAGACCGCCGAGCAAAAAGGCGCCGCCGCCTACGATAGCCAGCGCAGCTATCCAGAGGTAGGTCGCTTGCCGGGTGCCCATGAGCCATTCCGATCTGTACGATCGGAGGTGCGCGGTCAGGCCATGAACGCGCACCCCACGATGCTTGTTCATCCTACGTGCATCTTATGGATAGCACGTCCGGGACGTGTTGTCCGATGAACAGGTCCAATGGCTTCCCCAGTAATTCTCGGTTTCGACGAACTGCCAGCTGCGCGTGTTGGGATTGAATCCGTTGTTGACAGCGAAACCGTTCGTCATCTCTAGGCCCCGCCCACGACTTAGGATCTGGGTGGGGTTTACCAGCCAATTGAGCTGGTAGTCTCCAGTCCCGTTCGTTTGAGGCGTGATGGAGTTGCACTCCAGTGGGAAGGTGATGGTGAACTCAACGACTAGGCTCAGCCCGGCATTGATGTTGCCGCAGTAGTTCGTGGCGCCTTCCGTCGGCCCCCACCGGTGGTACCTGATATTGGATACGGTCGTAGCGTCGGCGTAGCTTCTGAGTTTCATCTGCCGAACGAGGTGAAGCGAGTTTGCCGGCTGAGCGTTGCCCCAACGATAGTACGTGA
Organism: Nonomuraea typhae; assembly: GCF_009760925.1. Taxonomy (GTDB): domain Bacteria; phylum Actinomycetota; class Actinomycetes; order Streptosporangiales; family Streptosporangiaceae; genus Nonomuraea; species Nonomuraea typhae. The sequence continues at coordinate 47,936 of NZ_VRLV01000026.1, read as the reverse complement.
AGTAGTCGCGCGTGGAGCTACCGTCATCGCGGAGCTTGTATTTCTCTGTGCCGGTATAGAAGGTAACCTGGCCGTCGATCTTCACGGTATAGTTCGCCGTGAAGATCGGTGATCCCTGTGCCCAATCGGGGGCTGCGATGCCGTTCTCGCCAGCGGGCCCGGCCGGCAGAGAGCTTCTGCCGGGGACAGGTTCGCTCGACTCCACTTCGAGGCCGGTGATGGCCCGCGCTTCCTTGGTGCTTCCGCTCCCCCTGTGCTCGACGAGCTGGGTGACCTTGACCTGCTCGACGTCCAGGTCCCGAGGAACAACGAAGTGAAGGTCTCGGTCCAGGTCGATGTACTCGATCTCCTTTGAGGAGACTTGATAACCCAGTTCCCGTTGCTTCTTGATGTGCTCTTGTTTCAGGGCTTCTCGCTCACCGGCGCGTGCATCTGCGATACCTGACCGCTGCTGAGCGGCTTCTTGATCGCGTGCAGCAGTACGGGCGACTTGGAACTGACTCTTGGTGTAGATCCATTCCCGATACCCTGCCTTCGGTAACCAAGGCTCTTCACCGGCCGCTGCGGGCGTGGGTAATCCGAAGGCCATCAGCAGCAGGGCGGCTGCGGATGGTAACCAGAGACGTTTGAGCGCCATCACGGTAGACTCCTCCTTGCTCTTCGGAGCCCCATGGGCAGGCATCATGATCTGCCAGAACCTGGTCCTGCCCGTGGGACTATCTGGCTTCCCCGGCTCGCCGGGCCATCCGCCCCTCGCCGCTAACGAGCCATCCAGACGGTATCAAACGAGGACGTGACGATTCAATGAACATGCATCCTTGACTTCTATGCCTGCCTGTAATATCGCCTTCTATATATTCTCTACATGCCAAGATTGAATCTTAGAGTGAAAATCCAAATTTTCACTTGAGCTGGGTGTACCTTCGGGTGCTTTTCGCTGACAGTAATTGACCAATGACGGTTAATGTCCAAGTTGCCGACTTGGTCCATCGGCAGGGCTGTTGCGTTCTCGCCTGGTGAGACTGCTGCACTCCTGAGCCGGATGGGCACGTAGGGCGCCTGGTGGATCTGGGACATCGTGAGCGACGCCGACAAGCGGGGTCGGGGCTTGGGGCGAAGGGCGATGGTCCTCGGCGAGGAATACGCCCGGGCGGAGGGCGCTCATCCCCTCGGTCTCAGTGTCTTCGGGTTCAACCCCAGCTCGCGCCAGGGCGGTGACGTTGACGATCAAGCGCTGACATGCGAAAGCCCGCCCCGATGGGGCGGGCTCGTCGTGAAGGGGTTCAGTGTTCGCAGACGACGCCGTCGCCGTCGCGGTCCTCGTACCAGGCGCACTCCGGGTCCTTGCCCTTGTAGTAGGGGCCGTACCCCGCGTTGTTCGCCTGCTCGCACGTCTCGAACCTGGGATCGGTCGGGTTCCCAGGCGAAGGAGTCGGGGTGGGGGTCGGGCCAGGCTTGTCGTCGTCTCCGTCGTTGGAAGGCTGATCGTCGCAGGCACCCGACCAGATCCGGAGCTTCTCCTGCTGCGCCTTCTTCTGCTCCGCCCGCATCACCTTGATGTAGAGGTCGTTCGGCTCGAACAGTACGGCCTTGCCGTACCCGTACCGGACGAGGTTGCGGTTGACGAAGACGCCCTTGCCGCTCCACACGTAGAACAGCCTGTCCGTTGCCAGAACTGATGCAGAGGGTCTGACCTGGCCTTCTAGGCTTGGCTCTCGTGCTGTTTCGACTTCTGACAGCATCAAGTCTGCCGACTCATCGTGCAGGAGTAGGACGTCGATGGAGGCGAGCAGCGTGTGATCGTAGGCGTCGCCGGCCTTGGCGAGCATCGCCGGGGATCGGTCCACGCCGATGCGGGTGAGCTGCGGTAGGGCGGTGGCGAGGAGTTGGCCGCCGATGCCGGCCCCGGCGCCGAGATCGACGGCCACTGCGCCCTGGTGCGGGCGCGTGTGCATGGCCTCGGGCAGGATGCCGGCGCGCCAGGTGTGGTCGGCCAGTTCGCCGAGCAACGTGTGATAGTCGTCGGCCAGCGCTTTGTAGGGCTCTGCCGTCATGGTCTGCTCCTTGTAGCCGAGCCAGCGCATCAGAGGGTAGACCCAAGGGTGTTGTGGGCCGCTGGGGACGTAGAAGGGGTGGGTGATGAAGGGATCCAAGGGGGTTTCCTTCGTTGGCAGGGCAGCTGTGGGACGACGTGGGGCGTTCTGCCGTCCCGCGGCTGGGGCCGCCCTGGACCGGGCGGAGGCGAGGGCGGCGCCGGAGGCAAGCGGGTTACCTGCCTTCAGGTGATGCGGGCGCGGCGCGGAACATGTGGGCGAGGTGCTGCTGACAAGACAGCGCAGGGGTCAGCGTCTGGCAGTCGGGGGCGCGGATGACGGATTTGACGCCCGCCTCCTCCATGGGCTTGGTGATCGTGAAGTGAGGCACGGCTCGCCACACCTCGAGGCCGTTCTCGCGAATGCGCATAATGTTCCAGCCCGGGTACTCGCGGCGAAGGGCGCGAAGTTGCAGGTGCGCCCGTGTGGTCGGGTTGTCTCGGCCCATATGTGATCACCGTTTTGTGCTCGTGGCGCGGAGGATGCTGGATTCGGCCATGGGACGGCGGATGAGCGGAGGCAATCGCCGTCCCATGGCCCCTTCACCCCGGCTGGGGAGAGCGCGAGATGAAGCTGCGGCGGATCCGAGACGGGGGATCTCGGCCGTGGCTGAGCGGTCCAGGCTGCTGACGTCAAGACGCGAGGTAGCTGCCCCGGCTACGAGCGGGGACGTTTGCTCGGCCGCGTCTCTCATCGCCCGGCCGCCCTCCACAGGGCTTGGGGAAGCTCTTCACTCAGCACAGGAGGCACAGGCCGTACGCCGTTCCTGGCCGCCCAAAGCCGGCTCTGGTGCTGCGTCTCGCGGATGCACGCCCACAGCGGCTCGGGGTCGTGCAGGTTGCCTGAGTGGTAGACCCCAGCCGTGTTCCAATACCCCCGGTAGAACGCGATGACCAGTTCCTCAATCTGGAGAACAAGCCACCAGCAGCCGGTCTCCAGCTCAAGCTGGTCGGCCCACGCTCGGCCTGTGCGGTCGCGGACCTGCTTCACGGCGCCTCCGCCAGGGATGAGGAGAGCGGCCCGAAGGTCGCAACGGCGGCGAGGAAGTGGGCGCGGCCGACGTCGAGCGACACCGCACTATCGGGTCTCCACACGGACGCCTCCACCAGGCCCGGCTCAAGAAGGTCCAGACCGTCGAAGAACATGGACCTGATCACGTCCATGGAGCGCGGGTAGATGTCGGCCGTGGGCTTATAGTCGGCGATCAACGTGGCCCGCTCCTCCGACGAAAGGAGATCGTCCCGAGCGTGACTGAAGATGAAATACACAGATGGGAAATGGGCCATGTAGCGGCGCAAGATGCTGGCGGGACGTTCCTCGTCCGGTAGGAAATGCGCGAGCGCTGTGGCGATGAGCCCGATGGGCTGGCTACGGTCGAGCAGGCCGGCCTGCTCGTGGTTGAGTACCGCGTCCACGTCCCATGCGTCGCCTTCGATCACGTCGGTGGCGTCGCTCACATGCAGCAGGGCCCGGCCGTGGACCATCACGTGCGGGTCGTTGTCCACGTAGAGGACGCGAGTGTCCTTGTGGTGCCGGATGGCCGTGTCGTACGTGGTTTCGCAGCCGTGCTGCGGCAGACCACATCCCAGATTAAGCCACTGGCGGATGCCGTACTCCGCCGCGCCCATACGGGTAGCGCGGGTGACGAATTGCACGTGGGCGCGGGCGGCCGTGCGGATCTGCTTGGCGGTCTGTTCCAGTTGGTCCAGCACATCGCGATCGGTGGCCAGGTTGTCCTTGCCGCCGGTGGCGGCGTTCCAGACTCGGGCGATGGACGGCCTGGTGAAGTCGTAGAGGCGTTCTTCGGACGCGCTACGCGAAGCCCTTTCGCCGGGGCTCATGAGACTTCCTCGTAGCGGTGCCGCGGGGGCGGGATGGCTTTACTCTTCTGCATGGGTCAGGACCTCGATTCCTGATCAAGGCCCCGGAACTCCCCCCGGTGTTCGCGCGCCGGGGGCCGGGGCCGCCTTTTGTCGTGAGGGCGCTGGTAGAAGCGACCCGCAGGAGTAGCGTCGTCAGTGCCGCCAGTCAGGTCTAGGGGTGGACTGTCCGCAGAGCCGTACGCAAAATTGCGGACAATCATGCGGACAGGACAAGGAGCACCGCATGGGCATAGAGACGTTCGGCGAGGCGCTTCGACGCCTGCGTGCCGGTATGTCCCTTCGTGAGTTGGCCGGCTTGGCCCACTGCAGCAAGACCCATATCGCCGATCTTGAGAGCGGGCGGCGCTTCCCGAGCATGCAGGTCGCTGTGTGTCTTGATAAGGCGCTCGGGGCGGACGGCCAGCTTGTTGCCCTGGCTGACCGGAGGCAACGTGCTGTTCTGTGGCCGGCGGCGAGCATCGCCGCGCTACCACCTGTTGCTGCGCTCCTGGCTGACCTTCGCCGCCTCGTGGATGGCGACGTGGTGGAGGAACTGCGCGTTCAGCTCGAAGCGAGCAAGGCCGAAGACGGCGCCCTCGGCCCGTCAGCGGCTCTGCCCAGGGTGCAGTCCGTGCTCGCGGTTGTACAGCACTCTGTTTGCGAAGTTCGGACTCAGGCTCGGCCCCAACTACTGACTGTGGGAGCGGAGACTGCGGAGTTCGTCGGCTGGTTGTATCGGGATCTTGGAGACCTGTCCACGGCAACGTATTGGTACGACCGGGCAATCGAATGGGCGCAAGAGGCGGACAACGGCCCGATGCAGGGCTACGTGCTGCTGCGGAAATCTCAACTCGCCTATGACCAGCGCGATGCCATGAAGGTGCTTACCTTGGCTGAAGCCGCTGGGCTCGAGCGCTGGCAGTTGCCAAATCAGGTCAGAGCAGAGGTCGCGCAACAGCAAGCCCGTGGCTACGCCATGGTCGGTGAACCGATGGACAGGGTGGAGCGGGCGCTCGGCGAGGCCATCCGATGGCTTGACAGGTTTGAGAGCGACCCTGACAAAGGTGGCACCCAACTAGGCAGCAACTACAGCCTCATCGATCTGAATCTACGAGCCGCTAGTTGCCACATAGAGGCCGGACAACCGGCGCGGGCGGCTGAGCTGTACCACGAGGTCTTGAAAGGCGAGTCGCTATCTCGACGCGACCAGGGGTACTTCCTGGCCCGCTGCTCCTACTCTCTGGCGCTGGCCGGGCAGCCCGATGATGCCGCTGTCGTTGGAATGGAGTCGGTGCAGCTTGCCAACGCCACGAATTCCCTGCGTACGAAACGCGAGCTGGGGCGCGCCGTTCGAGCCCTTGCCCCCTGGGCTACACGGCCCGGGCCGAGGGAACTGGATGAGGCGTTGCGTGCCTAGTGGCGCTTTTGCGTTAGCCACTCGGCTACCGTCCGGATGACGAAGGCTTGCCACTGCTGGCTCTGCGGGTTGAGATATTGCGGGTCATCGTGCACGGCGAAGCCATGCTGTGCACCTTCGATCTCGACCAGCCGGCATGGCGCCCGGAACTGCGGAACCGCAGTTTTGGACTCTTCCACTGGTACGAAGGTGTCCTTCGTGCCGTGCACGATGAGCGTCGGCGCCTTTATCTCGCATAGCACTTCGTGGGGACGTAGCCAGAACACCTCGTTGTAGATCGCCCGTCCGTGCTTGAGAGTGGACGAGTGGAAGAGGTAGCCCTGGGCGCTGAGCTGTGCGGCCGCCTCGTCTGTCAGATAGTCGTTCTGCCAGAAAGGACGGCTGTCGATGGTGCGCTCTTTGTAATTCAGCCGAGGGTTGAGTAGCACCAGGCGGGAGATCTCGTCCGGGTGCTTGGCTGAGTAGTAGGCGGTAACTCCGCCGGTGAAGCTTGTACCGAGAAGGCTCAGACTGGGGGCTCCGATCGTGTCACGGGCGTGTCGCAGCGCGACCCGGATGTCGTTGAGGATGGCTGAAAGCGTCAGTTCTTCCTGCTTGCCCTCGCTCTCCCCGTGACCGCGCAGGTCGAAGCGTAGAGACGCTATGCCGAAGTCGCTGAAACCGGCAGCCAGTCGGTTGAAGAACCCACCCTCGTGGCGCGTCACTCCGCCGCCGTGGACCAGGACGACGGCGTGCTCTGGTGGTTCGCCTGGTGTGACGAGCGTTCCGGCGAGATGGAGGCCGTCGAGCGTACGGAAGGTGATCTCATGCTCCGTTGAAGTCACCTACAGCAGCATAGGCGCGGCCCTGAACCGGTGAAAGCGTTCGCATCGGCGGAGGGAAGAGGCGCTGTTCAGGGCTAGATAAGCGTACGTGCTGGTTCACGACGCGGTCGCGCCGTGGGTTCGCTGGAGGGTTCACCAGCTCGAAGTGACTCCCACGCTCGTCACGGATGATCGTGTGGACGGTCAGCAATATCCCCACCATGACGATCTATATAACGCGAGTGATGTCGCGGACCGGTGCCCCCCTTGCTGAGGTCGAAGAGGTTCGTCTCGGCCTTCTAAGGGGCCGGATGGCCATACTGACGTCGGCGTAGCAGGTGCTCGAGTCGATCCGAGACAGCACTAGTTCCATACGACCGGGATGGTGGCGTGGAGCGGCAGTCGCACAGAGAACAGCAGCAGGGCACTCTTCGCCGAAATGGCGGGGCAGGGGTAGGTAAATCACGCAAATGCAGGCCCCGTTGATCTTGATCATTTATGTTCTCTTTTTGGAGTCTAGCTAGAACGACATAGCGGTAGGTCGGAGGTATATTTGTCAACCCCCTCCGGAGGTTTCCTGATGATTCGGGAGGATCATTCACAAGACGGAATAGTGCGTGGAATCGGGCGATTGCTTCCGTATGCACGTCCAGCAGCCGCAGTCGCAGTCGCGTTCTTCCTCACTGCCTGCCCTTCGACTGGAGCCGCGGCTGAAGCGGAACCGTACTGTCCGCCGGTGTCCCGGCAGGCGCACGAGATATACGACATCGACCTATGGTGTGCCTCGGTGAACGGCGATCTGGACGAGGGCCGTGTGCCGAATTTGGGCGAGCGGCTGGAGCAATCACGCCGCAAGCCCGTGGAGGCGTCGCCCGTTCCGCAGCCCCGGGAAACCTCGAAGTCAGGCGATGCTGTTTCTGAGATCAGGCAGCCCGAGCCCGGGACGCCAGCAACGACAAACGGCAAATCAGGCAAGCCTGATGATCGCACCAAGACGGGCCGGGCACCGGATCTGACGACCGATCCAGAATCCCGCGGGCTGGGTGATCCACAGCCGGAGACGCATGTGATCCCGGTGGCGACGGGAGCTCCGACGCCTGGTCCGGCAACACCGTCCCCTTCCCCTGCTCCCTCGGCGTCGCCCTCGGTTCCGGCACCTTCTCCTGCGCCTCCGCCGGGTGCTGGGGCGGGGCGGCCTGCTGCAGGGCCTCGCTCCGGGGTGACGGGGCCATTGGGGGCGGCGCTGGTGTTCGGTCTGCTGGTGATGGTGCTGGCCGTTGCGCTGATCGCCCAGGTGAGGTCCCGGCTCAGGTCGGCGGGCGTGGGCCCCACAGCGGGCGATGGTCTGCTTCGAGGCGGCCGGAGCGAGCGGGCGACTTCGCAGGTCGGGCTGACTGCTGGTGCTTGCGCTCCTGCCGTCGTACCTGGCGAGGTAAGCACGGCCGGCGACCTGGCGAGCCTGAAGACGGACGCGCCTGCGCCCGCGCAAGGCGGCGAAGGGCCGCAAGCACCCACTCCAGCGGCCGACGCTGCGATAGAGGCAGCGTCGCTCGCGCCGGTGGCGTCGGGCTTCGTGGCGGCGCCCGGTAAGGCCAAGGTCGAGGTGTTCGGGGTGCCGCGGATGGCCTGGGCCGGGAAGGAAGTGGTGTTCGGGCGGGCGGAGGCGCGGGATGTGTTCGCGCTGTTGTCGATCTCGGCGGACGGCGTGCCGGCGGAGGCCATCGTGGAGACGTTGTGGCCGGGTGATGGGGAGCGTGGCGGGCGCCGGTTGGAGTCGGCGGTGCGGGAGATCAACCAGGCGATGCGGCAGGCGAGCGGCTGCGCAAGTGGGGTGCGGTTTGTGATGAAGTCCGGTGAGCGGCGGCTGCTGCCTGCGGCATGGTTCGATGCGGACTTCTGGCGGTTCGGCGAGGCATACCAACGCGCCTCCACCGCGGCTGACGACGTGACCCGAACGGCGGCTTTGCACGAGGCGCTGGCGTTGTATCGGGGGCCGCTGCTGGAGGGTAGCGATGATCTGTGGGTGCTGCCGATACGGCAGGCCGCTCAACGGCAAGCGGTGGATGCGGCCGAGCGGCTGGCCGAGCTGGTGCGCGCGGATGATCAGGGCCGGGCGTTGGACGTTTTGCGGCTGGCGGTGGAGCGCATCGATCCGTACGACGAGATGTTGTGGTGCGAGCTGATGACGATCCAGGCAGAACTCGGTCGTCTGCCTGCGGTCAGGCGCTCGTTCGAGTTGTTGAAGGCGCGGCTGGCGGAGATCGATGCTGTGCCGAGTGCGCAGGCGCGGCAGGTGTATGAGCGGCTCCTTCGCTGATCAGGGCGCGGGAGACAGAGCCAGTGGGTCTTGGTGGCGACGACGGGACCTCACCTGTCCTCGCGCAGGGCGCGCTGGTCTCGTGTCAAGTAGCCCGCGAGCATCTCGGCGGTGAGCAGGTGGATCGGCTGGGTGTCGTAGATGCGGGCCAGCATGCGCAGGGTGGAGATGGAGGGGCGTCGGCCTGCCTGGGGCCAGTTCTCGTAGTCGTAGAGGCGGGACTCGCGTAGTCCCGCGCCGGTGGTGCCGGAGAGCCGGTGAAAGGTCTCGACGGTCTGTGCCGCGGTGAGCCCTGCGGCGTAGCGGTGCAGGCGGAGCGGGGTGGCGGGGTGGTCGAGGGCGAGGATGAGGGCGATCTGGCCGGTGGTGAAGCCGTGCTGGCGTAGGTAGCGGCTGCGGCGTCGGCAGTCGAGCAGGGTCTGGTATCCGGTGCCGGACATGGCCTGGTGTCCCTTCGCGTAGGCGCATAGTTGTGCGCGGCGGCCCCGTGCCTCGGGGTTGGGGGACGGTAGGCGGCCTTGTGGGAGGGGCTCCAGTCTGGGTGTGGGGTGGTCGATGTGCCGGTCGTCGTGGGGGTGGCGGCTGTCGTGGTGGTGTTGCCGCAGGCCGGGGCGGTGTCGGCGTCGGGGGTCGGGTTGGGGGTGTGATTCGGGCGGGGAGGTGGGTGATCGTGATGGCCGCTCCCGGCATCGGGCCGGGATGCGGACCGGAAGGGACACCCTGCATGGACACGCATACGCAGCACACGAGCCTGGCCGAGCTGAGCAGCCCTCTCCATTCGCCGGCCTTCCTCCTTCACCGGCAGGAGCCGGTCGGCGAGGAGTTCCCGGACCTGGCGCCGGGACTGATGATGTCCACACTCCGGGCCGCGCGCTTGTGGGGCGGGATGGCGTGGCGGCGGGCCTTCCCCGGACGCGGCGACCAGTCCGCTCTGGCCCGCGGCATGGTGGGCCAGTTGCTGGCTGACACCGCTCGGGTGGAGGACGCGGTGTGGGTGACGGCTGAACTGGTCAGCAACGCGCTACAGCACTCCTGCTCGGGCCGGGAGCGGGGCTTCTTCGTGGTCGAGGTGCTGCGCGGGGCGGCGTCGGTCCGGATCGTGGTCTATGACCTGGGCGGCGGCCCTGCCCCGGACTTCTCACGGACGCTCGGCACGCTGCCGGAGGCTGAGGAGGGGCGGGGACTGGCAGGGGTGGCCAAGCTCGCGGCCCGGACCGGGGCGGCGGGTGACGAGGTGACCGGGCGTGCGGTCTGGGCTGAGCTGGCCTTGGCCGAGCAAGCGAGGGGATCGGCCTCGGATGTTACGGCGGCCGGTGTCACAGCCGGGCACAATGCCGACGCGCAAGAGCGGGGCGGCACCCGGGAGTTGCTACCCGCCGAAAGACCGGGCTCCGGCCGTCGGGAGGAGGGTGTCCGCCTGGACCCTTCCGCGGCTCTGCGGGAGGCGAGCTGAGGAAGAGGGCGGACCAGGTGTCCGCGTTCGGGCAGGAGCCGTGGGCGCAGGAGGCGCTCGCCGAGCTGCGCCATGACTGGCCCGACTGGGCCTTTCTGGTGGTGGGTTACCGGTGGCTGGCGTTGCGCGGCAAGCAACAGGTGATCAGCGCGAGCGGGCCCCAGGAGTTGCGGTACGCCCTGCCACCCCTCCCGCCGGAGCGACCCGAGCCGGGTTCGGCCGAGGCGGTTCCGGCGTTCGGCTCGGCGTCGCCTGGCCCGGTCGATCATGGTGTGCCCGGGCCCGGACAGGTGAGGCTGCCGACGTTGGCCGAGCTGCTGCACGGTGCGCCCGGCGTGAGCTGGACCAGGGCGAGCACGCCACCCTCGACCACGGTGCCCACGTCAGGCGCGGGCGCACACCCGGATGATGCGGGTGGGGGCGATGGTGCCGGTGCGGGGCTGAGCGGCCCGCTGACAGCCGCAGCGCCGCCGCCGGGGGTGATGACGGCGGAACGGTCGGTGACGGATACGTGGGCCGTTGCAGGCATGGGCGTGGGCGGGGCGCGGGTGGCGTGGTGGCAGGCCGGGTGGTGGCCCTGGGGCCGGGGTCGCGGCCGGCCGCGACCAAACTCACCGGTGGGGAAGTCGCTGCTTCGGCGAGCCGGGCCGGGCCTGCGGGCGGTGGTCGGCGTCGTCATGGCCGTACCCGGCTGAGACCCGCAGTGGCGGTGAGGCCGGCCGCGGCCTGAGGGTCGGGTCGGGTCGCGTCCCGGTGCGGGGGCCGGGGCGGGGCTTGACAGCTGGGGTGCAGGTGGGCGTCGATACCGGTCCGCCCGCCCGTCCGGTGCGGAGGGGGGCCGGGTGGGCGGGAGTAGGGGGTGGGTTCGCCTCGTGTTGGGGATGAGGCGAACCCACCGCATCTCCTCCCGATCCGGCCGGGCTCTTGCCTCAGGAGGGTGAGAAAATGGGGGCAGACTTCCGTTCTGGAAATTGGGGTAGCGTTCCGGTGCGCGGTAAAGATTGCTACCCCTAGCAGGGGTCGTTTTCGCAGGTCTTCCCGTTTTCGGACAGTGCGTTGGGCGGCCCGACTCGTCTATAGACGACTCCTTTGAATATGTGTGCGCGCGTCCTTGTGGATGCCTGCACCATCTTCTGTTCTCTCCTTGCGCCTCTGCGTCTCCGTCCCGTCTTCCTTTCACCAGCAGTTGCCGGCCCGCGGCCAGGCCACGGGCCGGCCCTCGCGCTGACCTCGCTGTGAACGTCGAGCCGAACCTCCGAACGAGCAGGCGACGCGGGTCCCGGCGGTGCGGTCCCGGCCGGGTGGGGTGCCCTGGAACCACTCCCGGCCCCGGAGTCGGCGGGCCGTGGAATCCCGCCGGGAAGCTTTACCTTTGGCCGCGAGATAAAGTCCCGCACCCCTTTTTCGTCGACGTTATCGAGATAAAATGGGAATGTCAGTGAAAAAGAGGTAGAAAGGCGGAAGAAATGGCGTGTAACGCGAATGAATTCGACGGTCAATTCATGGCGGTTGCGGCGGCGGATGTCCGTCCTACGGATGTGGTGCTGAACCCCGCCCGCTACGTCACGCGGACGGCGGACCTACCCGCCGGGGTGATCGACATCTTCCGTCCGGCTGACCCGTCGCGGGCGTGTGACGGGTCCGACGCCGGGGCGGGGGAACCGTGCGGGGTGGGGTGTTTGGGGTTGGCGGCGTTGGATGACGCCACCGGGTACGGGTTCGCCGATGTGGACTGACCGGGCCGGGCATGCGTACGGCCCCGGTGCCGCCGTGGGGGCGGTGCCGGGGCCGTGGGCATACCCCGGGGGAGGGGGTTATGCGGTGGCGGGCGTCGCGGCGCTGTCAGGCGCTTCCGTGCCGTCCGTGCCGTCCGTGCCGTCCGTGCCGTCCGTGCCGTCCGTGCCGTCCGTGCCGTCCGTGCCGTCCGTGCCGTCCGTGGTGTCGGGTGTGGCGGGGGTGGGCGGGTGGATGGCGAGATGTGCGGCGATCAGGTCGGCGACTTCGGTGGGCGGGGTGTCGTTGGGGAGGTCGGTGGTCGGGCAGGCGTCGCCGGGGGTGGTGTGGCCGAGGTAGGTCCATCGGATGGTGAGGGGCGGTGCGGGGGCGGTGGCGGGGTTGGGGTTGATCGGGATGATCACCTCGACGAGATGGCCTTCGGGCGAGCGGTAGTCCAGGCCGTAGGCGTCGTGTAGCACGGCGCGGGCGTGGTTGGCGTCGTAGTAGTGGCCCTGTGTGTGCCGGTGGTAGCCGTGGGCGCGGAGGGCGCGGGTGTAGGGCAGGGTGCCGGGCATGTAGGAGGCGATGACGTCGATGCTGAGGTGGTGGTCGCCGAGGATGTCGGTCATGTCGCGGGCGATCATCTCGAAGTCGGGCTGGTCGAACATGCACGCGTCACAGGTGCGGGCGTGGTTGCAGGTGTCGCACGGGCTGAGGGTGAACATCTCCTCGTAGAGGCAGATTTCTAGCAGGGTGCCGTCGTCGCCGCGTTCGGGGCGGGCGATGACGGGGTGGGCGTGATCGTCGTTCCACATGATCGCCCACCCCGGCCCGTGCGCGGCGAGCGCGCGGGCGTAGGCGGGGGCGATCGTGAGCTGCTCGGGGGTGTCGGGGAAACCGGTGTCGTTGCGGTGGCGGTAGGCGTCGGTGGTGTGGGGGGTGAGTCCGGCGGCGGTGACGATCAGCGCGGCGACGGCGGCGGGCGGGGTCCGGCGCGGCACGGTCGCGGTGTAGGCGGGTGCCGGGGCAGCCCCGGTGTTCGGGCGGGGGATCGTGATGGTGATCGGGGACCGGGCGTCACGGAAGTAGGGCGTGGACAGGGTGGCGACGGCCCCACCCGGCATCAGGTAGCGGGTGACGACGTCCCCGGTGGCGGGGTCGAGGTCGCTGAGGTGCTCGCGGTGGATGCCGTAGGGGCGTAGGGCGGCGGTGTAGGGGCCGCTGACACTCATGAGCGACTCGATCTGCCGCCGACCTTCGAGGCGTAGGCGGGCGGTTTCGGTGACGCTGTCGGCGATGATGTCCAGGGTGCACGGCACGCCGGGCCGGGCGTCGTTGGCCAGGGTGGCGGCGATCTCTTCCTGAGTGGTGATCTCCAGCAGGGTGCCGTCGTCGGCCATCGCGCCGGGCCCGATGAACACATCCTGTCCGTCCCACATCAGGACATGGCCGGGGCCGGTGTCGACCAGCCCTCGTAGGTGGGCGCGTTCCACGGTGATGATGTCGGCGGTGTCGGCGGCGGCGTTGGTGTTCGGTGTCATGCGGGTGTGCCCTTTCGTCGTGGCCCCGGAATGGCGCGGCGCGTTATTCCGGTGCGGTATTCCGGCGGTGTTTCCCGCCTAATTCCATGGACGCTCGACCCCGGCATTGATGTCAACCCGAATGCGTATTCACCTCGAAGATTCTTCAAGAATGCATTCGGGCAATTGGGCATCGTCCGCCGTCGTCGTCTCATTAGGTGAAGAGCCGGGCCGGCCCGGGATGTCAAGTCGAAACCGGATCCTTCTCGCGAGATGTTTTCGCAGATCAATGGTTATCTTGTTAGGGCAGCCTCTCCAGCCGTCAGGGTGACAATATTAGTGGCCGGGTCGGCTTGCCAGACGCGTTATTGACGAGGGATGGTCGTGACACAAACGAAAAACACCGGCCCGCACCGGGGCCGGGAATTCGATCGGAAAGGGTGTCACACAATGGCTATTCACACCCCGGAAATGACCGCCACCGAAACCGTTTCCGCCGATGCGGAAATCGCCGTTACCGGCCCGGCTGACGCCGCGCCCCTGACGGCCCCTGACAGCCCCGACGCCGCCGCCCCGGTCACTGACCCGGCGACGGATGGGGACGGGCGTGTGGGGGCGGTGTGGGCGGCGCTGACCGCCGAGCCCGGCGGGTCGGTCACGATGATCGGGGCGGCGGCCGACCTGAGCCGGGTGGTCGCGGGCAAGATCCTCGGCCAGCTCGAAGCCGACGGGCACGCCCGCCGTGAGCCGGGCGTGAACGACGGCGGACGCGGGCGCGCGGCTGACCGGTGGTACCCGATCACGACGGACCCCGCCGACTCCCCGGCGGACACCGTCGCACCGACCGACACCGCCGACGTGCCCGCACCGACCCCCGAAACGCCGGACGCCGCACCCGACGAGACCCCCACAGACGCTACGGACGCCACGGACGCCACGGACGCGGACGAGGTACCCGCTTCGGAGGGGAAGGTTCCCCCGTCCGCCGCCGTTGCGGCCGACCCCGCCCCGGCGGATGAGCCGACCAATGACGAGGAGGACGTTGTCGACGACGAGGGGGCGACGGGTCAGGACTCAGCCGGGATCGACGACGAACTCGACTCGATTCCCGACGCCGACACCGACGAGCTGGAGTCTGAGCCGGTGGCGGATGACCCGGCGTGGGCGCGCGCTCACGCCGAACTGACCGAGCTCGCCAATCTCTTCGGTGGGGTGCTCACGGCGAAAGAGGAGGGGAACGAGGTGATGGCGTTGGGGTGCCTGGAGATGGCGATGACGAAGGTCGTCTCGGCGCACCGCAGTGCGCGGGCGGCGCTGACCGGCACCGCCACCCCGGCCCGTGCGGCATCGGTGGCCCATCCGGGGGCCGGTGGCGGCGCGGGTACGGGTGGCAGCACCCGGCCGGGTGCGTTGCGGGAGGAGATTTACGCGCACCTGCTCGAGTTCCCCGGCAAGGAGTTCAGCCCGCATGACATGTCCAAGGCGTTGGGCGGTCGTTCGTCCGGCGCGGTGGCCAACGCCCTGGACCGGTTGGTTCAGCTCGGGGACGCGGTGCTGACCACGGAGCGGCCCCGCCGATTCGCGCTCGCCCCCACCGTCAACCACGCCCCGGCCAACGCCCCCGCCGTGGCCCCGGCCGATCCCGCCGACGCTATCGCCGGGGACGGCGGGGCGGCTGACACCTACGGCGACTGAGCGGGGGCGCGGGCGGGCCGCCCTGACCGGCCCGCCCACCCCCGGCCCGGTAGCGGGCGGGACACCCCTACAGCCCCGCACGCCACCCCCACACAACCAACCCGCCCCGCACGGCCCCACCGTCCGGGGCACCCGGCCACGCGCCGGACGGGCACCCGTAGTCCGCACGGATCACCGCCCACCGGCCCGCACCGTGCCGGGGCCCGCACCCCCACAGCACCTATCGCGGCATCGCGTCTGTTCCGCATGCCCGCACACCACAACGCCGCACGTCGGCACCTCAGGAAGGAACACCGTCATGGCTCACGAAATCGAAGTCTTCGCCAACGGTTCGGCCGGGTTCGCCGCCGCCGGAAAGCCCGGCTGGCATGGGCTCGGCTACACCGCGCCCGGCCCGATGACCGCCGAGAAACTGCTGTCCAATGCCCAGCTCGCCGGGTGGAACGTGCGCAAGCTGCCGGTCGGCCAGGTGATGGACCCGGTCACCGGCCAGCCGGTCGTCACGGACGAGGACTTCCTGACGGTGCGGACCAACCCGGTGACTGGCAAGCCCGAACGTCTCGGCAGAGTCGGCAAGGAGTATCAGCCCCTGCAAAACGAAGAAGTCTGTGACTTCCTCCAGACGCTGGTGGATGAGTCGGGGGCGGTCTTCGACACCGGCGGTTCGCTGAACGGCGGGCGGCGGGTGTTCGTCACCATGCGGCTGCCGGAGCCGCTCATGGTCGGTGGGTTCGATCAGATCGACCTGTACCTGGCGGCGTTCTCCCGCCATGACGGATGGGGCGCGTTCACCACGGTGGCCACCCCGGTGCGGGTGGTGTGCGCGAACACCGAACGCGCGGCGCTGGCCAACCACGCCTCCAGGTTCACCGTCCGGCATACCGGCAACGTGGCCGGGCGCATCGCCGAGGCGCGTGAGGCGCTGAAACTCACGTGGAAGCACGGGGAAGCGTTCGCCGCCGAGGCCGAGAAGCTCCTCGCGGTACCGATGGACCGCAAGGAATTCCGGCAGTTCGCCACCCGGCTCCACCCGCTACCGGCGGACGCGAAGGACCTGACCAAGCGCAATCACGACCTGACCATGCGGGAGCTGGAGTACCTGTTCAACGAGGCCCCCACCCAGGAGCCGATCCGTAACACCCGGTGGGCGGCCTACAACGCGGTGACCGAGCGGCTGGACCACAAGAGCCCCGTCTTCGGCAGCCGCGACATTGCCACCGTGCGCGCCGAGCGCTCCCTGCTCGACGACCACGACAACGCCAAGATCAAAGCCCGCGCCTTCCGGCTGCTGGCCACCGCCTAGCGCACCCGGCGTCCGGTACGGCCCCGGCACGTGGGCCGTACCGGAACCCGTCGGGCGGCACAGCATCACGCGGGCGTACGGCCCGCCACACGCCCCGGCGCGGCCCGACCCCGGCACCTACCCCGGTCTGGTGCCCGCGCCGCTACCCCGCACCGGCCCCACCCCCGGTACGCACCAGCGGCCCGGCCCCAGGTGCCCAACAGCCACCCATCACGCCCCGTCACCCCGACGGTGAAGGAGATCATCACCATGAGTCGACTCGAAGACCTTGTCATCCAGTACGCCACCAACGCCCGCCACGCGCTGAGCGAGGCTCTCGACCGTGTCTGTTCCCTTGATGACGAGGGAAAACTGGGTGACTACGACCTGGGCCGGATCGCGGACCGCTACCACCTGATGACCTGGTGGCAGGAGGTCACCGATCTCACCCACGGTATCGAGGACACCGTCGACGGCGGAACCGCCGTGTTGACCGTGCGGCAGCGCGCCCAGCAGTTCCTGCTGGAGGCCCGCACCCCCTACGGCGGGGCCTTCGCGCTGGCCATGGCCGAATCACGCCGCGCCGCCGCCCAGAGCTTCCTCGACAAAACCCGGCAACTCGCCGACGCCCTCACCCCACCGCACACGCCAGCCGCTCGCCCAGACGACACCTACGGCGGACACGCCGGGCCCCTGCCCGACCCGTGGACCTCACCCCCCGTCTTCTAGCCCCGGCCGGGATGCGGCAGTGACCTCATCTCCCGTCCGCCCGGCAGCGCGGGGACCGCCCCGTGCTGTCGTCCCGGGACGGCCCACCCATGACCTCACCTCTGGCAAGTCCATGTCACCGACGAAAGGACCACCTTCCATGGACAACCTGCACCCACCCGGCCCCCTTCCCCCCTACGGCGCGCCCGGCCGCGCCGCGACCGCTTCGGACCTCACCGCCGCCGAACCGGTCGAGGAGGCAGGGTGCTCGGTCGATGAGCTGACCGCCGAGAAGATCACCTCCGCCCGGCACGCCTACTACACGGCGGCGGCCGAGGCCGTCGTCGCCCTGCAGAACGGGGAGTTTCTCTCCGCCGAGCAGGTGTTCGCCGCGACCTACGCCCAGACCAGCCGCGCCTGGTGGGACGTGGTCGACGGACAGATCACCCTGAGGAGGCTGGCCTGCGACCACGCGTTGCGGCGCGTGCGCTCCATGGCCCGCCACTTCCTGACGAACGAGGCCCCCGCCAGACGGCCGGGAACCCTGTTCGATCATGCCCTCGCCCACGCCGCCCGCATGGCCGCCCGGGACTTCCTCACCGCCAGCGGCGAACTCCTGGCCCAGCACCTGGCCACCGAGCCCGGCGACGGAGCCGACCATCCGGGGCCGGTCCTGCCGGTAAGCCACCCCGTCCCCGGCCACCCGGCCGCATCCCCGGCCGCATCCCCGGCCGCGTGCCCGGCGCAGCCCCCGACAACGGCGCACACGCCGTGAATCCCCAACCGGCCCCGTCAGCGTCGCCCGGCGTTGATGTCACCACCCCACGGAAGGACGCCCTTGTGAACGACCACCCGCAGCACCCCGACACCCCGAAACCCGCACCCGACACCGAACCCGACACCACCCCCATCACCGTGCCCGCGCCGGGCGAGGCGCTGTCGGTGGAGGCGATCATCGAGCAGGCCCGCACGACGCGGCGGCGCAGCAGCGAGGACCTCGCCCGGAAGCTGGACCGGGGGGAGTACCTGAGCGGCGAGGAGTTCTACGACACCCTGCGCGCCCAGACGCTCGCGACGTGGTGGCTGCTGGTCGAGCGGCACATCCGACACGTGGGCGGCGGCCTGCCCCTGGAGCAGACGCTGGCCAAGTTCGTATGCTGGATCAGCTCCTACCTCGACAACAACGACGCCACACCGGATGTCGCCCTGTCCGTGGGCGTCCTCGGGCCGGAGATCGAGCACGAGTTCGCCCTCATTCACTTCAACCGGGCCTGGGCCCTGATCCGGCGAGACGCGGCCCGGACCTTCCGGGCTCAAGTCGAGGCACTCGCGCCGGCCTCCACGGGGCCCGAGCAGGCTCCCTCCAGCTCGGCCGGGCAGGAGCCGACGGCATGAGCGGCCACACCGCCAGCGGGGAACCCGCCACCGCCGCCTCGCAGCCGGGTACGAGGGTTTCCGCATCTGGGCGGGCCGACCGTTCGCGGGTGGAGTTCTTCCAGATGATGGCCTGGCGATGGGACATCACCATCGCCAAGAAGCTCACTGAGGGCCGTGCGCCGGAGGGCCGGATCGAACCCCGGGAATGGGCAGGCATGCTCCAGCTGGTTTCCATCAACCGGGAGCACGCCGCCCAGACGGATGTGTCCGTGCCGTTGATCGTGGCCACGGTGCCGAACGGCGGCATGCTGATCATCGACGGCTGGCACCGCCTCTATAAGGCGCTGACCACCGGAGTATCCGAGCTGTCGGCCGTGGTGCTGACGGCTGAGGAGGAACTCGCCTGCCGGATGCACGGCGGGGAGAAGGGCCAGGGCTACCTGAGGTAGCGCCTGAGCCGGTGGCATAGGGGGTATGCCCCGCCCAGCACAATTGCAGTGTGCTGGCCGGGGCATACCTCCTGCACCACCGGCTCAGATGGGCCTGGTCGAGTCCTGTCTCTGAGCTCGAGTTTTCCTTCTTGCATCGAGTTGCGCGATCCTCTCCAAGACTGCCTCGATGGTGGGGTTCTGAAGGAGATACCGATTGGGGCTGACCTGCACGCCGAGTGCGTTCACGTGGGGCCTGGGCTGCTGCACGGGCACCGGCGTGGGCGCTACCTGCCTCGTGGGAGGAGCTTCGGATCGTTGTGGCTGGAGAGGGTGGCCGATGAGGTGGAGCGTGGACTCGATGGGGAGCATGTAGTCGCGCAGGCTGGCCTCGTCGTCGATGGACAGGGTGGCGTCTTGGGGCCGGTTGCGGTTGTGCAGGTCTACTGTCTCGGCGCTGTCGAGGCAGTAGTAGATCTCGCCTTCGAGCCATCCGGCTTCGGCGCTGTTGAGTGTTTCGTCGTCGTTGGATTCGTAGCGGATGACCAGGGCCCGGTACCAGTGGTCGCGGTCTTTGAGCTGCTGTTGGACGCGGTTTCGGAGGCCGGGGTTGGTGGCTTTGCCGACGTAGGCTCCCCACCGGCCCTCTGCATCGGGGCGGTCGAGCAGGATGTAGGCGCCGGGGACGTTCCAGCTTCGGTCGAGGCTCTTGACCTGGTGGCGGTAGAGCAGGAGCATGCCGGCGACCTTGTGCTTGGCTCGGATCTTGATCGGCTCGCCGGGGTCCTCGGAGAGGGTGACGACGAGCGGGAACGCGGCGAGCCGTACAGCGGACACGGGGGGCTCCTTCATCTAGAACTGCTGGGGGATCTCCCGGCCAGTATCGGTCACATCGCTCTGCGTGACCACAAGTTTCCAAAAGTGGCAAGTCGCTCACCTGCGGATTTACGCCGATGCGACGCCGGGCCCATGTGTCACCCGCCGCCGTCACGGCGTCGGGTGGGTAGGCAGCATGGTGCGGGCGGTTGTGTGCCCGGTACGGCCCTACGGCGGCCGGTACGGCGTTCCGCACTCCCCCCGGTTGCCGTTCTGCCACCACGGGGCCGTGGGCGGGTCAGCGGGGTCGGGGTGGCCGGTGTGTGCGTGCGCGGCCGGGCGGGTGAAGCCGATCAAGTCACGCCGCTGGTAGGTGTCGATTTTCACGACGGTGCGCTTGTTGGGCGCGTGGATCATCTGGCCTTTTGCGATGACGAGGCCGACGTGGCCGGGCCCGTCGGCTTCCATGCGGAAGAACGCGAGATCGCCGGGCTGCTCCTGACCACGTGGAACGGGCGGACCCCAACGCCACTGATCGGCCGCAACGCGCGGGATGGTGATCCCGGCGGCCTGATAGGCGCGCATGGTGAGCCCGGAGCAGTCGAAGGCGTTGGGGCCTTCAGCTCCCCACACATACGGTTTGCCGAGCTGAGCGTGTGCGTAGGCGATGACGGCGGCGACCTGCTCGCCCGGGATGAGAGTGACACAGGTTCCCGCCAGCGCGTCAACGACGCGCTGGGCCAGCGCCTCCCACTGGGCGTAGGCGTTGGGATATCCGGAGAGCTGGACGGCTTGCGCGGCTTGGGTGAGCGGGAGCTGCTCCCACCGCTTCACCTTGACCAGACGGTCATAGAAGGTGCCGGTGGCATAGCGCGGGTCGAGGACCTGCTCACGCGTTCCCCAACCCTGCGAAGGGCGCTGCTGGAACAGGCCCAAGGAGTCGAGGTGCCCATAGGTCAGGTTACGGACCTTGGATTCCTGCAGCGCGGTGGCGACGGCGATGACGGCTGCTCGTGCGGGCAGGCCACGCTCCATCGCAATCTGCACAATCAGCGCCGCATGGGTCTGCTGTTCGCCGTCCAAGGTCAGCGTGGAGGCGGCGATGGTAGTGGTTGGTGCAGCCGCGACCGGCTCGCCCGCCGTACTGCTCATCGTTGCGTCGGGTGTGATCGCGCAGGCCACCCCGCCAGGCGTGCCCGAGCCGGTCAGGATGCTGGTGGCGGCTGCGAGGAACGCCAAGACGATGAGCAGCAGGAGGGCGGCGCCGGCCGCGGCGGCCTTCACCTCGCCTCGTCTCCCGTGCGGAGGCCGAGCGTACTGCCGTCTTCGTAGCGGTCCTGCTCATTGGTGGGCGGATCTTGGATGCGGCCGAGGGGCAGGTGCGGCCAGGCGTGGGCGAGGTCGGCCAGCCGCATACGTTGCTGTCCGGCCGTGGCGGGGGCGGGCAGCCAGATGGGTCCGGCGGGTCCGTCCCCGTCGTGGGTGTGGACGGCGGTGGCGACGGGAAGGTCGGTGGCGGTCAGGAGGTGGCGCAGGTTGGCTTCGCGGATGGGGTTGGGCAGCCAGAGCAGGATCGGGGTGTTGATGGCGGTGTCGTCGGCCAGATCGCGGTAGTCGTGCAGCTTGTCGGTGACGCGCTTGAGGGTTTCAGTGCCAGTGTCGTGTTCGAGGAAGAAGTCGATCTCGTTGCCGTCCTCGCGCCACCGGGCCCAGGCGTCGGGACGGGCCAGGTCCCCCCATTGCTTGGTGCACTCCTGTTCCGACCACCATGCCTTGAGGGCGGCTCCGGTTCCCGACCCCGGTTCCCTCGCGGCTCCGGCACCGACTTGGCGGGCGTAGTGGTGCAGGTGGGAGAAGAAGTCGTTGACGCCGACGTGATGGTTGAGCCGGGACGAGAATGAGATCTTGGTGTCGGGGTCGTAGCCGAGGTCTTTGACGTCGATGCCGTGGCGGGCGGCCAAGGCGTGGGCTCCGGCCTTGCCGAGCGCCCAGTGGACGGGGGCCGAGCCCGCGCCGTATCCGGCCCAGGGCCGGAAGCCGGTGACGGCGTTGAGCAGGTAGAGGGTTCGCATGCGCTTGCGGGTGGATTGGGGGATGCCGAAGAAGATGCGCTGGATCTGGTGAGTGGTCAGAACGCGGTGGCGGTGCAGGTGGGTGAGGATCTGGTAGTCGCGTTCGGTCAGCCGGGCTGACAGGGCGGGGAGCGTGGCCCGGTCCAGGCGGGGTTGTCCGCTGGGGATGGCGAGCAGGTTCATGAGTCTGTCCTTGCGTGTTGATCGGGTGGTGGGCCGGTCGGAGCGGATGCGGGGCTGTTGTGGCATGGCGATGTCCCTTTCGGGTGTGCGGGTGGCGTGGCTGGTCAGCGGCCGTTAAGGACGGGACTCGGCGGTGGGTTCGCCGGAGCGCGGGTCGGAGCTGGAGGCGCTGCCGCGTGAGCGGGCGCGACGCGAAGCAGCGATGCCGTCGGGGGCGGTGAACTGCTCGCGCGAGGCGTTCCGGATCTCGGCTTCACGGCCGTGGACGGCGTCGGGCAGGGGCCGGGTGCGCAGGGTGAAGGCGGAGGTCTGCTGGCCGTCCACAACCAGGCGGGCGACGGCTTGGTAGGCGCCCAGATGGGTGAGATCGTGCGGGCTGAGCAGCGGCGCGATGTGGTGTTTAAGCTCCCCTGCGTCTTTGGGCGAGGCGTTGAAATACACCTTGTTGCGGGCGTCGGCGGACAGGGCTTCGCGTAGGTCGGTGGGTAGCTGGTCGAGGTGCTGGTGGGCCAGGACCAGGGAGAGCCGGTAGCCGCGCGCCTCGGCCAGCACGTCGTTGATGTGGCCGGGCAGGTTCAAGAAGTTGTGACACTCGTCGATGATCAGGGAGGAGTCCGGCCGGTCGGTTTCGGCCAGGCCGGAGCGGCGGGTGGTGGCTTGCCAGGTGTGAGCGAGCAGGATGGAGCCGAACAGCCGGGCGGCGTCGTCGCCGAGGATGCCCTTCGGCAGGCGTGCCAGGACCAGGCCGCCCTCATCGAGGAGCTGGCCGATGGGGACGGTGGTGTCCGGGTTGGCCAGCGCCTGCCGCACGAACGGCCGCAGCAGGACGGCGCGCAGCTTGTTCATCACCGGGCCGATGACGGTGGCCTGCCCGGCCGGGGTGAGGGCCTCATAGAACTGCCAGAACCCGGCCAGCAGCTCATCACGCAGCTCGGCCGTGGTCCGGGTACGGAACGCCGAATCGGTCAGCAACCTCGGCACGTCCGCCAGGGTCGCCTTGCGACCCATGACGCTGGTCAAGGTGAGGCAGGTGGAGCGTAGGAGATCGTCCACGCGTGGTCCCCAGGCGGTGGAGAAGCAGCGGTGGAAGATGCTCACGACGGAGTCGACGGCGAAGGCGGGGTCGTGCCCGGCGAGGATGTTGATCGACGGTGGCGGGGCCGGGTCCTGCGGGTCGAACACCACCGTTCTCCCCATGGCTCGTGCCGGGAGCCGGTTGAGGATGTCGGTGATCAAGTCGCCTTTCGGGTCGATGACCAGGGCGCCTCGCCCGGCGGCTGCGTCGGCGAGGACCATGTTCGCGAGGAGGGTGGATTTGCCGACGCCGGTGCCGCCGAGCACGTGGGTGTGGTGCCGCCCGTCCGCGACGGGTAGGGCGACGGGCCGCCGGGGGCCGCTGTCGGCGTCGCCCAGGACGCGGACAGCGCCGCCCGCCGCGTTGCGGGGCACTGTCGGGGACGGGGCCACCGGGCGGGCTCCGGCGCGGGCGACACCGGGGGCGTCGATGTCCCACGGCAGGTGCGCGAGCGCCGCCAACTCCGAGACCGACAGCAGGCAGCCGCGATCAAGACGCCGCGAGCCGATCACGCGGGCTGGCCGCCAGAGGCGGGCTCGCCGTAGGTACTGGTGGCTTCCGGTGAACAGGGCGAAGACGCCGGCCAGGGTGTGAGCTTGACCTCGCAGCCACCCGCGGACCAGATCACGCGAGCCCGAGCCCGAGTCCGCGTTGTCTGGGCGGATGCTGGCGGGCGTTGTGGTGGAGGTGGGTTCGCGGCTGGTGGAGACGGCGTAGCGGATGGCCACCTCGTAGCGGGGCTGACCGGCCTTGGCCAGGATCATCCGTACTTGTTCGGCGCGTTCGGGAAAGTCGCGGGCCAGCTCGCCGGGCCGGTGCTCACGAGTGTCGGCAGGCATCGGGAGGATCGCGTCGAAGAGGCGGCCGAGGTGGTTTCGGCTGCCTCCGCCGCGCAGGTGGGCGGCGGCTCGGTAGGCGTGCCGGAGCCGTCGTCCGGTGGTGGGGCGGGCGAGGATCTGCACGACGGCGTGCTCGCCTTCGCGCAGGCCGCTCATGGCTTCGAGCAGGGATCGGGCTGGGTCGTGGTCGTGGTCGGTGGTGAGCGGGAAGTGCTCGGGTCCGGCCAGCATCAGCTTGCCGCCCGCGACCTGCGCGCCGTCGGGTAGGGGCGAGGTGGCGGGCGAGATGGTGGTGGTCGCGCCGGGCCAGGCCGCGTGGATGGCTTTCTCCACGACGGCCGGTGGCACAGTGCCGGGCATCCACAGCCGGATACGAACTCCGGCGTCGCTGCCGTGGTACTCCCAGACCAGGTGCGGCTGCCCGGTGAAGAGCCGCGCCCAGGCGGGCCGTAGCAGCCCGACCAGCTGACGCCACAAGACGAGGGCGCCTTCGGGGTCGCTGCGCGGTGGTGAGGAGATCTCGATGAGGCGCGCTTGGGGGGTCATGCCGGCGTGGTGGGCCCAGCCGAGTAGGTATCGCCCTCCACGGACCACCGTCCAGATGGCAGCCCAGGCAGCGGCCAGGTAGGGCCCGTAGGCGAGGGCGAACTCCGGCAGCCGAGCGGGCAGCTCGGCCAGGAAGTCGAGAGTCTTCTGGACGTCGTGTTCGTCGATCCCGCACAGCAGGCACGGACTCTCGGGGTCGGTGCTGATCGGGTGGTTCATAGCGGGTCGCCCTCCTCCTCCTCCTCGTCGTCGTGGTTGTTGTGGTCGGTATCGGTGGTGTCGGTGAGGCTGGTCGGAGGAGGTGGCGGTGTTGGCGGGAGGGGTGCCGACTCGTCGAGTCCGGCCAGGTACTCCGGGCTGGTCGTGACCAGCTCCGCCTCGGAGAGAGAGGCGATGACGTGGAAGGCGGCCCGGCTGGCCGGCCCGGCCACCAGGAGCGCCTCGCCGCGCTCGGCGGTGAGCAGGAACTGCCGCTCGCCATCGGTCAGGTCGAAGGAATCTCCGACCGCGCCGATGGCCTGCGGCGCCTGCCGGAGCAGGATCTGGTTGGCGGCGTTGGCGACGATCGCCTGCCCCAACTCGCTGCCGAGCAAGTCGGCGGCATCCTGGGTGATGACCGCGAGCCCGGCCCAGTGCTTACGGGCCGCTTTCGCCATCCGGAACAGGAACCGGGCCCCCTCGGGCTCCTTCATCAGCAGCCACGCCTCGTCCACCACGACCAGCCGCTTCTTGCGATCGCGGGGGTTGGCCACCCGCCGCCAGATGGCATCCAGGGCGAGCAGGGTGCCGACCGCCTTCATCTCCTCCGGCAGATCCCGCAGGGAGAAGACCGTCAGGTGGCCGGACGGCGGGGTGGTGGTAGGGCCGTTGAACAGCTCGCGGTAGGAGCCGGACACGTAGGGGGCAAGCTGCGCGGCCAGCTCCGCCCCGGCCGGGTCAGCAACCTCCTGACTTTCGGTAAGGGTGGCGACCAGATCGGCGAGCAGGGGTGCGGGCCGGGTCCAGGTGATGGGGTCGCGGGTGATCCCGGCGGCTTGGTAGGTGGCCAGGATCGCCGAGTCCAGCGTGGCCCGCGCTTGGGCGGTGGGCTGGCCGCCGAGCATGGTGGCGATCAGGGTCTGCAGGAACATCGCCCGCCGCGCCAGCACGTCATCGCGCGGGCCGTGGCTGGCGGGCAGGTCGAAGGGGTTCCACCGCACCCCGGTCGCGCCCAGATGCAGGCAGGTGCCGCCGACCGCTCGCGCGAGGCGGGCGTATTCGTCTTCGGGGTCGACGACCGCGACCTCAACATCCTGATAGAGCAGACGCAGGGTTTCGAGCTTGGTGAAGTAGCTCTTGCCCGCACCGGACCGGGCGAGGACAACGGAGTTGTGGTTGTCCTGGGCGTAGCGATCCCACAGCACCACTCCGGAGCCGGTGGCGCTCAGCCCGTACAGCACGCTCGTCTCGCCGATCTCGGTGGTGAGGTCGGGTGAGGCGAACGGGAAGGCCGCCGCCAGGGCGGTGGTGTCGAAGGTGCGGGTCAGGTTGAGCGAATCGGCCCCGAGGGGCAGCGTGGTGGTCCATCCCTGCAGGGCGCGGAACGTGGCTGGTTGCGCATCGAGCAGGAGCGAGGAGGCCAGCGCCCGGACCCGTTCTACTTCGGCGGCAAGCTCGGGCTCGGTGTAGGCGTGGATGGTGAGGTAGAGGCCGACTTTGAACAGGCGGCCGTGGCCTCGGGCGAGGCTGTCGGCCAGGTCAGTGGCGTCGTCTGCGGCGGCTTCGGCGGCGAAGTCCTGCAGGCGTCCGTGCTGGGCGTCGGAGCGGCTGGCTGATTCCAGGCGGGCGAGCTGGCGGCGTAGCCGCATCGCGGCAATCTGCTGGGGGATGGGTTCGATGTGCAGGGACACATCCAGGTGGCCGGGGTAGGTGAGCAGGGGTTCGAGCCAGCCCGCGCCGACTTCGCGTGGGTAGCCGGTGACGGCGAACGACGCGGTGACGGCGTTGGGCAGGGTGAGGGTGCGGGCGCCAACGTGGATGGCGGCGGGCTGGGTGAGTGGGCTGGGCTGCTGGTCGGGGGTACGGCGGCGCAATTTCACAGCGTGCTCCTGGGCGAGGCGGTGATGAGTTCATCTGGCAGGGCGTGGCCGGCGGGATGCGCGGCGCCCGGGTCGAGGCACTCGGTGAGCGCTTGGGTGGCCTCGTTGGCGTCCAGGACGCGGGTGGTGACACCGAGAGCGGCCAGCGCGCGTTCGGCCTCTGCGGCTCGGCGCAATACAGCCGCGGCAGAGGCGTCGCGCCGGACTGCGCGGTGGCCCCGGCTGCTGGTGGGATGGTCACGAAGAACAACAAGGACTTGGCGGGTCAGCAGCTCACGCGAGGTGTTCAGGTCGGCCAGGTAGGCGGCATGCTCGCGGGCGGCGTTGGCTAGGGCAGGGTGCGGCAGAGCGTCCGACCGGGCCTCGATCGTCTCGACCAGGTCCGTCAGGTCCGCCTGCCGGGCTCGGGCCAGCACCTGTACGGGTGCCTCCAGCGAGTTCAGCCACCGTCCGAATCCGCCGACGAGGGCGGCCTGCTCGCTGGTGGTGCGCAGGTGGAAGGACAGGGTGCCGGTCCCCACCAGGACGGCTACGCCGCCGTCGGCGAGTTCGAGGGCGCCGTCGGTACGGATGGCCTTCACCGGCAACCTCAAGGGGGCAGGTAGCTTGCCCCGCAGGCGGCACCACCGAGGCGGCCCGGTCACTGCGTCGGGCGCGGCTACCAGCCGCTTGCTCGCCCGGCCATGGAGCAGGGCGGCCAGCGCGAATCGGTCCAGGCTCAGCCCGTCTCGCTTACCGAGGGCGATGGCGATGCCGAGGGCGATGATCGGGAGCAGGATCGCGGTCAGGATGACCACAGGCAGAAGCTGGTGGAAGAGGTAGTAGACGGCGGCGGCGATGCCGCCGGTCAAGGCGACGATGAGGAGTTGGCGGAGGTTGAGCCCGTAGGCGATTTTGTCCGGGGTGTTGATGTCGGCGGGGATACGGGCCAGCAGCGGCGGCGGCTCAACGTCGTGCTTCATCGGTTCCCGCCTTTCGGCTGGCGTTGGGCGTGTGGGGTGCGGCGGGGCGGCGGGTCGAGGCGGAGGCGCAGTTGGCCGGGGCGCGGTTGGCGGGTGGGCATGCCGGGCAGCCGGTCTTGCACCCACGGCGGCCGGGGCCGAATCCACGGTCCCGACGCCGTGGGCGTCGCCCTCGACGTAGTGCCGGGTTGGGCGGGTGGGCGCGGGACGCGGGTGACCGGGAATGGCAGGGCGAGCTGGGTGCCTTGCCGGGCGCGTCTGGCTGACGCGGCGGCGGCTTCCGGTGTGGGCGGGGGAGCGCTGTTCGGCGGCAGGTTGAGCGGGAGTTGAAGCTGCTGCCAGGCGGGTGTGCGGTTGGGCATGGCGGCTCCCGTCGACGGGCTGGATGGCGTGGTGGGTCCAGGGCGCTTGGGCTTGTTCGGACCGCCCGGGCTCGGGCTTCCGCCCGCGCCGCCTCGGCCTCGGCCTTGGCCGGGCCGTCCGCCGTGCTGGTGTCTGGCTCGCGCGGCGTTCTTGCCTGCGGCGTGGCGGGTTGTGCCGAGGGCGCGGGCGGCGCCGAGCATCTTGTAGACGATCACGGCTTTGATCAGCCGTTTGAGCAGGTTCGGCTGGCCTTGCTGCCAGATGGTGCGGGCCACCCAGCCGGGGGTCTTGATCAGCACGAACAGGACGCCGATCAGGATGAGGACGTCCAGGGCCCGGTTGGCAACAGGCCGGGCCATCGCCTCGATCGCATCGCCCGTGTTCGGGTCGGCAGGTTGGATGGGGTAGGCGGCGGCCGAATCGGTGAGCACCAGCTTGAACGCCAGAATCAGGCCGATGGCCTGCAGGATCTGGACGGCCAGCAGCCCGCCGACGCACCGCCACCACAGCTTCGCGATGCCCTCGGTTTGCGGCAGCGCGTGACACAGCAGCGCCAGCGGCGCGGCGATGATGAGGAAGACCAGCAGGGTGATGCGGATGATGCCGATGAAGGCCAGCAGCAACCCCATCACCACGGCGACGGCGATCAGCAGGACCAAGAAGAGCAGGGTGCCTTTCGGGTCTTTGATCAGGTCATCGACTTGGGCGGCGATGAGGTTCCCGGCCCGGGCGGGGTCGACGCCGTCGCCGAGCAGCGCGGCGACCATCGCGTTGGCCAGCTCGATGGCGTGCTGGCAGATGGTGAGCGAGCCGTTCACGGTGACGACGGCGATCACCAGGCGGGGGATGACCTCGCCTGGGGTGGTGGAGGGTCCGGGGCTGCTGCCGTGGGCCATCACGATCACCCCGGCGGCCAGCACCATCAGCACCAGCAACGCGTTGGCGATCAACCGGACGTGGCTGTTCAGGTCGCGGACGCGCTCCAGCATCAGCGGGGGTGGGGCAGAGAGCAGGGCGGTGCCGACGGCGACGAAGGCGGGCTGGACGGCGTCGGTGACCAGGCTGGTGAACCAGCCGTTCATCGCCTGGTTGAGCTTGCAGCCCACATCCATCCACCCGCACTCAGCCACCCCACCCGGTGGTGTTGACGGTGTTGCGGGTGGAATCCAGGTCACCTGCGGGTCCGGGTCCGGGTCCGGGTTCGGGCTCGTGGCGGACGGCGTTGAGCGTGGCGCAGGCGTCGGGTCGGCCAGAGCGGGCGCGGCCGCGAGGGCCGGTGCGCTCAACGCGGTGATGGTGAGCAGCACCAACACGAAGCAGGCGCGGCGCAGCCGGCTCACCCCTTGGGGTCGTCGCCGCTGGTGGCGGCGGCTCACTCTGCGCCCACGATTCCTTTGAGGATGGTCACCAGGAGCGGGGCCAGGGCGGCGATGCCGTAGCCGAGCCCGGCATAGCGCAGTCCCTTCTTGGCGGCCTCGACTTCGCCGGGGTCGCCGCCGGCCAGGATGTAGCGCACCCCGGCCACGGTGAGGAAGAGCGTCGCGAGGGCGACGAGCAGACCGACGATGACGTTGCGCAGGTTGTCGATCACTGCGTTCAGCGACTCCGGCGCGGCCAGCACCTGACCGTACGTGGGAGTCGCGCTGGTGGCGTGTGCGAGGGCGTAGCTGAGCAGGATGCCCAGCGCGAGCGTGAGGAGGACGAACAGGGCGGCCAGGGCGATCTTCAGGCTGTGGGCTTGCGAGGTGGTGGCGCGGCGCGGGCGGATCATGGGCTGCCTCCCGGTAGTTCTGGCGCGGGTCGAGCTGGCGAATGTGGTGCGGGGTGTGGGCGGCGCGGAGGGGGCCGGGCCCGGCTGCGGGGCCGGGTGGGCGTCCTCCTTCGAGGGCGTGGAATGGGTGGGCTGGGCCGGGTGACAGGGACCGGTGACCAGGCACGGGCCCCGGCTGCCGGGCTCGGCGCCCCTTTTCCGCGCTGCCTTCACTTGTCCAAAGACCTGGTCGAAGAGCCGAGTTCAGACATCGGAGCCAGCGGATTTGGCGTGATCTTTGCTCGCGTCTTCGCGCTGGCGCTGGTCCGATCGCTACAGGCGGTGCTGGAGAATCGCCTGGTAGAGGGCGTGTTCGGCGCGTTGGCGGCGCTTGAGCACGGTGCAGTACAGCAGGCCGCGACGACGGCAGTAGGACGACAGCGGGATGCTCTCCAGCCGGGTGAGCCCGATCAGCTCCGCCTCAGCCTGGGTGATGACGCCGTCGGTGACGGCTTGGGCCAGCAGCAGGTCGGGATGGCCGGCTGGGTAGGCGAGGGTCTGTGGCCCGTTCTCGGTGCTGTCGACCTGGTCGGGCTTCGGAAGGAGCCGCGGCGGCTCGACGGCCAGCGCCCGCAGAACCGTGAACTGGGTGAGCCGGGACAGCCGCAGCAGCGGGTGTGACCAGGCAAGCTTTACCCGGATGAGGGCTTCCATGAAGGCGGTCAGGACCTCGGCTTCCAGGTCTTCCTGGTCCATGCGGGCAAGCCGGGCCGGGTGGTCGGCCTGGTCGGGATGTGCTTTGTCGGTCAGGGCGGTGATGAGGCGGCCCAGCATTGGGCGGGCGAGGGCGACGGCGGCGACCATCCACGCGCCCCGGTGGGTGCGGGCCTGGGTGATGAGGTGCCGCCACACCTGGTCGCGGGTGGTGCGTGTGCAGGAGCGGTGCATCAGCATCACCCGCAGTTCGTCTATCGGGATCGGCCGGGCCGGGAGGCCCGCCCCGTCGATGGACAGCGGTTCGGGGCCGCGCATGAGCAGGTCGAAGGCGTGCCCGGCCACGTCCAGCGGTAGCGAACCGGTTGGAGCTACAGCGGTCGAGGTGGTGGTGTCCGTGCAGAAGTGCTCCGAGGTGTGGAACATGGCGGCGCTCCCGAGGTGGAGAGGTGGTTGGGACGTCGCCATCCGGTCAGAGCGCCCGTACAAGATCCGGGCAGAAAATGGTCAGACATCGGGCACGGCAAAGATCACGCCAGCATTGATTCACTCTCCGGAACCATGTGTGACCTGCGGAAATGGCTGAACTGAAGGTCTGGGCCCGCCTGGCGGCGGAGATCACCTGCCGGGAGCCAGAGCGCGGAAACCTGTGTTGACCTGCGAGAACGTTAGGCGTCCGAGATTCTTGGGTCAAGCTTGCGTCAAAGTGGTAGACGCCCCTGACCTGGGGCGCGGCTCGCTACACGATCACTTGCGGCATCGCCATCGCGGTCGATGGCGTTGGCCAGGCGTTCAGAGGTCCTGGTCGGGGTCGTCCGGCGGAGTCGGGAGGGTGCTGGGCTGGCTGGTACGGCGCATGCGGGCTTCGTTCTGGGCGCAGGTGATGACAGCGGCGGCGGCTTCGGCCGCCCGGCGCGACGCCAGCATCCGAATCTCGTGGGGCGGGTCACGGTCATCCATCACCAGCAGGGTGCCGTCAGTGCCGTCCTCGCTGACGTGGGTGCGGACCTTCCAGCCGAGCTGCCGCCCGGCGGCACGGGCCGCCTTGCGGACCTCAGCCACCTCACCCAGCTCGGCCACCTCCTCAGGAGTGAGCAGAAGCTGACCGTAGAAGCCGCGCTACTCCGGCTTCAGGTTGGCGGCCAGCATCGTCTTCACCTGATCGGCCAGCTTGGCCAAGCGGCGCGCGGCCAGCTCATCCTCGCGGCTCGGCAGGCCGGCCATCTCCCATCGCCTCATCCGTGCAGCTGTCCCTCAGCAGGGTAGGCCGCCCCTGCCAGTCGCTGCCCGGAACTTGTCCGAAATCGCTGTGACCTGCGAAAACAGGGTCGAACATGGATGGTGCTGGTGGTTGAGCTGCGGTGGTGTGAGGCGCTGGCCCGGCGCGGAAGGCGACCGGGCCAGGACACCCCGGACGGGTCGGACCCCCCTCCAGCGTCCGACCCGTACACCGCACCAGTGTGGGTGTAATCGGCCAGACACGTTGAGTGAACGGCGTATTTGAGGTGCGGTAGCGCAACCGATCGGATGCCAGGGCCGAACTCGATGATGCGTGCAGGCGGGCAGTCGGCGAAGGCTGTCCACAGGCCGTGAACAACCGAGGAAGGGACCCCGGACGAGGGCTCGGACGAGCGTGGCCGGACCGGCATGACGTGATCTTTGCTTGCCGTCGTGTCCCAACTCAGCCCTGGCCGCAGGTATTTGGATAAGTGACAGGGATCAGTGACCCGGTGCCCGGGCCACACCCACATGACCGAACCCACCACCCACGCCACCACCGACTCCATCACCGTCCCCGGCCCCGTCACCACAGACTCGACCACCAGCGGACCGACCGGCCACACCCGCGGCGAACTCGCCGTGAACCGCGAGGCGCAGGACCCGGCTCGGGGGCATCTGCCGCTGACGGTGTGGCTGACCGCCGCCGACACCGAAACCATCGCCACCTGCAAGGCGGGGTGCTGTCACCCGGTCAGCGGCCCGCTGGCCCGTCACCTGATCGCCGCCTGCACCCGCATGGGCGAGACCGTCATCCATCTGGGCGCCAGTGACCACCAGGTGGTCTCGGCCGCGCTGACGGCGGGCTGTCTGCCTGTGGCCGTCTTCACCGACCCGGGCCGTGCGGGCGTGAGCTGGACCCGGCTGGCGCGCACCCACCCGGACTACGACCTGCAGGTCACCGACCTACGTGTCACCGATCTGCACGTTCGCGATCCGCACGACGACGATGATGAGGAGGCGCCGCCGCTACTGGCCGACCTCGCTCATGGTGCCGCACTGGTGGTATCGGAGCAGAGCTGCGACCAGCCCAGCCCCAGACACGGGTGCTCGGACGACGACGCCCAGGTCTACGACATCGTCTCGGCGGCGGGCCTGGTCAAGCCGGGCGGGCACCTGGCCGTGGTCACCGGCCTGCTCCACCACGGCGCTGTGGTCGATCCGCTGCCGGAGATCATCGCCCTGGCGCGGCAGGCGGGCCTGGTGTATCTGCAGCACATCATCGCCCTGCGCCAGCCCGCCCGCGCAGACCACGTCGAGTCAGGCCACTCCCACCGCGACCTGGCTCGACGGCAGCAGCTTCCGGGGTGCGCCGGGCTGCCGGCGAGCGCACGGGCGCACAGCGACGTTCTGCTGTTCAGCCGGGCGAGGACATCGCTGCCTTCAGCACCACCGCGAACTCCGACCGCCGACGCTCTCGACGAACCGACCGACACCACCAGGACGCAGATCGGCGGGGAGCGTTGATGACCAAGACGACATCGGATGACAAGGCGACGGGCGAGGTGACGACCTCGGTGTGGGCGACCGGTCAGCAGCCCTCGCGGGTGCAACGACGAGGCCGGTACGTGCCCGAGTCGATGCGCCACCCCGGCAAGATGCTGCCCTCCATCGCGGCCCGCGTGGTCGGCACCTACGCGAGGCCGGGCGAGCTGGTGGTCGATCCGATGTGCGGGATCGGCACCACCCTGGTCGAAGCCGCGCACCTGGGCAGGCACGCTGCGGGCGTGGAGTACGAGGAGAAATGGGCGCGCCTGGCGGTCGCCAACCTCGCCCACGCCCGTAGTCAGGGCGCCGATGGGTTCGGGCGGGTGGTGGCCGGGGACGCCCGCAACATCGCCCGCCTGCTGCCCGATCTGGCCGGGCGGGCGGCGCTGGTGCTGACCTCACCGCCGTACGGCGCGGCCACCCACGGCCACATCCGCTCCACCCGCGACACCGGCCAGCCGGGGGTGCGCAAGTGGAACCACCACTACTCAGCCGATCGCGCCAACCTTGCCCACCAGCAGCTCCCCGCCCTGCTGGACGGGTTCGGCCGCATCCTGGCCGGATGCGTGCAGCTGCTGCGGCCCGGCGGCGTGGTGGCGATCACGGTCCGGCCCTACCGGGTGCGCGGGGAACTGGTCGACCTGCCCGGCCACGTCCACCAGGTCGCCCAGGAGGCCGGGCTGGTGTTCGCCGACCGGATCGTGTGCCTGCTGTGCGGGCTCGGCGACGGCGCCTTGTTGAACCGGGCCTCGTTCTTCCAGCTTCATGAGGCGCGTAAGGCGTGGGTGCGCGGCGTGCCCATTCACGCGGTAGCGCATGAGGACCTGCTGGTCTTCATACGTCCGCAGAGGTTGCCGTAGCCACCGGGGCCGGCCACTGCGCCTGGCTCCCATCTTCGAGACGGCCGCGAGCTGGGGTAGCGCCGCGTGGGCCCGTGTTCCTGGCCCGGATGCGGGCCGTGAACAGGGGTTCGTGCCCTGACCTGCGGATTTCGCTTGACACGGGCCAACAAGGTGGGCGTCGATACCGCCGCCACCAACCCCACCCACCCCCGGCACCCCGGCCGGGTGACTGGCGGGGCCGGGGTGGCGGAGTAGCGCCCATCACAGCCCGCCCGGCCATTCCGGGCCGAACATTCCGCGCGGCCCACCAGACCTGACTTTCAACGCTCATGGAGGTGATGAGTGACCAGCACAACCCCGACCAGCGTCTCGGTAGCTGAATCTGCCGGGACGCCGCAGGCGCCGGAGGTGGTCGGCCTGCTGGCGGCCGGGCGGCTGCTCGGCATCGGCCGCACCACGGCCTACCGGCTGGCCAAGACGGGCGCGTTTCCGTGCCGGGTGCTGCGCATCGGCGGCCGCTACGCCGTACCGGTGCGCGCACTGCGGGCGCTTCTCGACCCGCCAGATGAACTAGTCGATCACACCAGTCCGGACAGCGCCAGCCGTCCGGCGGGACAGGAAGGATGAGCACGATGGCCACTACCCCGGCCACGACGGCGAAGGCGACAGGTAGGGAGGGCGTCGCCAAGGGCACCACGCATAAGATCTGCGCCTGCGTCGATCCCGAGACCGGCAAGAACATCGGCAAAACGTGTCCGAAGCTGCGCACCGCGCACGCAGGTGGCGGCAAGCGGTGGAGCTCGACGCACGCACCTGGGCCTACCAGCTCGAGCTGCCCGCGCACGCCGACGGCAGGCGCCGTACCCCGCTGCGCCGCAGGGGGTTTGCGACGCTGGAGGATGCCGAGGCGGAGCTTGATCACGCCCGCGGTCTGCTCGCCCTGGACTCCGACCCGGCCGTGCGCAGGCAGATCGTCGCGCTGATGCTGTCGGTGCTCAAGGACACCACACGGCTGCCCGACACCGAGGAAGTGCGGCGCAAGGTCCGCACGCGTCAGGATCTGAACCGGCACGTCACCGTGGCCGAATGGCTGGAGGAGTTCCTGGGGCGCAAGCGCGCCATCGAACCGACAACCCGGCGCTCGTATGAATCCCACATCCGGCTGTATCTGATCCCGTACCTGGGCGATATCCGGCTGGATCGGCTGCGCGTCTCCGACATTGCGGGCATGTTCGACGCGATCGAGGAGTTCAACGACATTATCGCGACCGAACGCGCCAGCGGCGACCCCGCCCGCGTCCTCGCGGTGCGGTATCGGCGTCCGGTCGGCCCGACCACCATGCACCGCATCCGCGCCACCTTGCGGCACGCGTTGAACGTGGCGATCCGTCAGGATCGGCTGCTGGACTTCAACCCCGCCGCTGTCGTCGAGCTGGCTGCGGCTTCCCGGCCCAAGCCGCTGGTGTGGACCGAGGAGCGCGTCGCCCAGTGGCGCCTCGATCACGCGGAACATCTGGACCTGCTCAAGGGGTCCCGTGGGGGAAAGCGGGTCGACCCGGTCGTCGCCTATATCGGTGCGCCGCGTCCGTCGCCGGTGATGGTGTGGACCCCGCAGCAGACCCAGCAGTTCCTCGCCTACGCCAGAAAGGATCGCCTGTTCGCGCTGTACCGGCTGTATGCGATCAACGGCCTACGCCGAGGGGAGGGTGTCGGCATCCGCAAGCCGGACGTCAACTACAAGACCTGCAGGATCGGGATCCACTGGCAGATCACCCAGCTCGGCTGGGACCCCATCCAGGGCACTCCGAAGACCGACGCTAGCGACCGTGAGATCGCCGTCGACATCGAGTCGATGACCTGCCTGAAGGAACACCAACGACGGCAGGCCAAGGAGCGGCTGGCCGCAGGACCGGATTGGGTGGAGTCGGGGTTCGTCTTCACCGACGAGATCGGCCGGCCGCTGCACCCGCAGCAGGTGACCGACCGCTTCTACTGGATCTGCTACCAGGCCGGCCTGCCGCCGATCCGGCTGCACGACCTGCGCCACCTGGCCGCCACCGCCATGCTCGCCGCCGGGGTGGACATCAAACTGGTCCAGGAGAGCCTCGGCCACAAGACCGCATCCTTCACCCGCGACACCTACACCAGCGTCTACCCCGAAGCCGCAGCAGCGGCGGCCGAAGCCACCGCCGCGTTCCTGACCGGGACACCCGCGCCCGTATCCCGGCCGGTGCCGCCCGGTCGGCGCACCACGCGCGCCATAGGAAAGTGCGAGGCGTCAGGCGAGGCCGGTGGGACGGTGATCCACCTGCCCACCAGTTAAGAGCTGTGAGCAGGTAACAAACAGGGGAGACAGGTCAGCTGGACGTTGGCCTGCCTCCCCTTTCCTGTGTCTTCCTTCCCCTGGGGGAAGGGGAGGGCCTTGGGACGGGATGAGCCGCTCACCGGGGAGGGTGGCTCCCCGGTGGGCTTCGTCCCGAAGGCCCTCAGGCCCGGCAGCGGTGCACGAGGGAGGCAGTGCGCCCGCTGCCGGACGTTCTGGTTGCGCCTCTGTGTGGGGGTGGGCGGCTCCAGCGGTTCGTGTCGTGGCCCGGATTCCCACGCACGTGTGACCCGGCTGGAGCCGCCCGTGACGGCCTGGTGAAGCTAGCGGCTGCACCGACCCGTCGGCCCTTGGCCGACCGGGTTCCATGCCGATCAGCCGAGGACGTGGCTGCTCTCCGCCGGGCGGGCCTGAGCAGCCACCTCCCCTCTCCGGGGGAGAGCCGGGTCCGGGAGCGGCCGCCGCGGTGACCGGCAGGTGCTGCTCCCAGACGTTGTTCAGCTCCGGGGGTGGGCGGTCCTGCGCCTCGCGGCCCCAGCCGCCGCGATCCGCACCAGCGCACAGGACCGCCCACCAGACGACCAGGCGAAAAGGGGAACCGCCCGATCGTCTCGGAAGGAGTGGCTGACCGGCCCTCCTGAACGCCGGTCAGCCACCCAAAGGTGACCGCGTCCGCGGTTGCCGTAGGCGCTCGCGGTCACCCATCCTCGGGAGCGCGGCCGGGCGGGTCTGCGCATCCGCCGGCCGCATCGGTCCCGAGAAGCCTTCACATCTCCCTTCGAGCACGTCCGGGAAAGGGGCGGCCCCTCCCCATCGCGGAGTCGGCATTCGCGATGGGTTCCCTCCACAGACGAGGGGCCGCCCCCGGGCGGCGATCAACGCGAGCGGGGGACCCGCGTGATCGCCGCACCGGCGGTGACTGGCCGCCGTGCGGAGCCAGCCACCGCAGGTGACCACGCCCTTAGCAGCGCGCGGTCACCTCGGACTCGGAAGGACGCCGGTCACGCCGGTACATGACCTGGCGCCCACTCCGAGAAGCCATTGCGGGTTGGCCTCACCCGCCCGGGCCTCCCATTGGGGTGCCACCGCCGGACACGCACCCCGATCGCGGGAGCGCCGGTGAGGGCGCTGCCACCGTCGGCCCCGCCCCCAACGGCCGGTCACCGTGATGACAGCGCATGTTGCCCGGCCCCCGGCCGCTGACGCCCACGACAGGGCGGCGACGGGGCCGCGTCACGGCGGGCGGCCACGGGTCCCGGTCGGTGCGGTCCGTGCGGGTCAGGCCGCGTGCGGGCGTGCTACCGCCAGTACCCGGCCGATGCGTTCGGCCGCGCGATCGGGACGGGCGACCTCGACGATGGGCTGTACCCAGGACTACCAGAAGAACCACTCGCCCTCCCGCGGCGCCGCTGACAAGACCTCGACCAGCGCGGTGGCCTGCGGGTTGATCACCCGTAGGCGTGGCAGGCGGCCCTCCTCGGTCAGCACCCGAGCGAGTAATCCCCGCTCGCGCAACAACTGCTGCAGGGCGGTGAGGTAGACGGCGGCCTGGTCGGCGATGGCGGACGGAACGGGATCGGGCATGGTCGACTCCGAGGACGGTCAGGGGAAGAGAAGACGACGCGCGGGCCACGTACGGCGTCGGTCTGTCGGGGTACGGGGGTGACGGCCTTCAAACGGACGGCTGGTTCTGGTTCGGCCTTGGACGCCGCCACACGAGGTAGACCGCCCATGCCACGACCCCGAGGACCCAGGCCGCGATGAGGCCGAGCACCGTCAGCGCCACCGGCCGGATCACCTCGGCAGGAGCTGCTACGGCGAAGAGCGCGAAGGCGGCGGTGATGGCTGGCCGGCAGTAGCCCGTTGACCAGCTTGCGAGGAGACACGACGAACTCCAATCGGGAAACGAAAAGGGGAAGGCGCGCAACGGGAAGGGAACTGCGACGGGTACCGGTTCAGGGGCCGAACAGTGAGCGGCTGCGGGCCACGCGGCGGCAGGCCCGCCAGCGATGCTCGAGCACCGCACCGAGGAAGAGGCTCGGTCCACCGATGAGCACCGCAACCACCACAGGCGTGGGGATGGTGCCGGGGGCAGCGGTGATCCAGCCGACATAGGCGGCTGCGACCAGCACCGGGGCGAGCATGAGCAGGTGGTGGCGGCGCATGACGGTTCTCCGCCCTTCTGGATGGCTGGCGTGAGCTTGGGAAGGTGGGTGACGAGGTCGGCCGGCTACGCCGGAGTGAGGAACAGCTCCTCGATCTGGGCCGGAGTCGGGTCGAGATCGAGATGGCACCACACCACGCGTCGTTCGGTGACCGGCAGCCGGAAGCTGCCCCACCGGCCGCGTGACAGCGCCTGCACGATCGCCAGCCCTCGGCCGCGCTCGGCCTCCAGGCTCGGCGCCTGCAGCGGGATGGCTGATGGCTGCGAGCAGGATGAGCCGGGATCGGTGACGCCCAGCCGCAGGTAGTCGCTGCCCTGACACAGCTTGAGCGTGATCAAGCCGCGGCTGTTCTCACCGTCGACCCCGCTGTCCCCGCTCTCGCCGCCGGGGCGGCTGGCGTCGGCGTACCGGACGGCGTTGGTGACCAGCTCCGAGGCCGCCAGCACCGTGATCTCCCGGGCGGGATGCGCGGCTCTCAGCCACACGCTGACAGCCTCCCGGGCCAGATACGGGGCCCGGTCGCTGCATGCCAGGTAGAGGATGCCGACCGGCTGAAGCGGTTGTGTGGGTGGAAAGGAGTAGATCGCCATCGTCGTCTCGCTAACTCTCGATCATCAACGGTGTCCTCCTCGTGTGCTCGGCTAGCACCCCGAGCTGGCCGAGCGCTACCGGGTCCTCGCCCCACGGATGACTGAGGCTCGGCTAGCTCCCAGTCCCGCACAAGGCGATACGGTCCCGAATCGACGGTCCGAAGGAGCCAGGCGATGTTCTGACTTCCGGGCCGGGTTGCTGCCACCCACCGCGCCTTGGTCACGCCGGGTGACGGTCACCAATGGAACCCGCTGCCGGACGTCCTGCGGAAGGGCGGCTGCAGGGCGTTGACCGCGCCCAGGTGACGCCCGATAGGCGAGGTAGGGCGTTTGCAGGGCGTTTCCCAGTCAGGCTGGAGTCGGGGGTTGGAGTCGGCGCATGCTGTGTGGTCCCCTAGGCGCTGAGGGAGCGTGGCGTGGTGACCCACCAACCAGAGCAGCGAAACCCTTCCCCCGAGGACGGGCCGGTCAAGCAGTCCCGCCCCGGCCTGATCCGGGCGCGGCTGCAGCGTGGTCTGACCCAGGAACAAGCCGCAGGCCAGATCGGCGTCTCACTCAGCACGTGGGCGCGGTGGGAACGCGGAACCCAGAACGTGCGGCCGTTCTACCGCAAGGTGCTGGCCGAGCAGTGGGACGCCAAATCGGGTGAGGTCGATGCCTGGTTCCAGGTCACCGCGTGCTCCTCCCTCACGCCGTGTGCCGATGTGGCCATAGACGATGCGGGGCTGGCCGAGCCCATGTTTCAGGCATCCAGTGTGGAGACGGCCAGGCAGTTGTGGAGGTTGGAAATGGACACATCACGCAGGCACCTGCTGGCCGCACTGCCGTTCATGCCATCGCTGCTGAGCGAATGGCTCGTGTCGTGGGCTTATGACGCACCCACGACCACAGGTTCCGGTGGTGTGCGGACCGAGCACAAGCAGACGGTCAGGCAGGTGGGGGCTGCGGATGTGGCGCGGGTCCGGGAGGCACGCCAGGCGTTCTCGCAGATGGATCACCAGTTCGGTGCCGGGCTGGTCCGCCCGGCCGTCACCGACTTTCTCGACTCCCAGCTCAGCGCCATGCTCGCCGGCACCTACAGGAACGACACCAGAGGTGAGCTGTTGTCGGCCGCCTCCAGCATGACGCAGCTAGCCGGATGGATGGCCTACGACCTCGGACATCACGGTCAAGCTCAACGCCACTACGGCCAAGCCCTCAACCTCGCCAAGGCCGCCGATGATCAGCTCATCGCCGCCTATGTACTCGCGGCTTTGGCCCAGCAGGCATGCGACCTCGGCCACGGCCGGTGGGCGCTACGGCTTGCCACAGCCGCTCGGGACGCGGGCCGTCAGGCAGGCGCACCACCCAGAGTCGAGGCGCTGCTGATGCTCCGCCAGGCCCGAGCCGAAGCCGTCACCGCACAGACCGCAGACCAGCGTGGCGCCCACGCCCGCCGCCAGGTCGGTCTTCTCCTCAGCCAGGCCGAACGCCACTTCTCCCAAGGCCCGAACGACCGTGACCCGTTCTGGAGCGCCTCCTTCGGCCAGGCCGAACTGGCCGCGGAAGCGGGCTACTGCTGGCAATGTGTGGGCGAACACCGCAAAGCCGCCGACCTCGCCGAACAGGCATTGGCCGGATTCGGCACCAGCTACGCACGCTCCACCCAGTTCAACCGCGTGCACGCCGCCCACGCCTACCTTGATCTCGGCGACCTCGACCACGCACTCGCCCTAGCCACCCCCGCCATCCCCGCAGCCAAAGAGCTCACCTCCGCCCGCGCCGTCGCCCACATCCGCGACTTCGCCGACCGGCTCACCCCGCACACCCGTGTGACAGACGTCCAGGACTTCAACGACATGCTGCACGACAGCCTCGCCAGCTAACCGACCACGAACAGACATGACCCCGGCCAAGACGCCACCCGCCGAGGCGGCATGCCGGCTGCTGGGCCTGGACAGCACCGGCATGCGGCTGCTGCATCTGCGTGCCAACGCCGTCTTCCACCTACCCGCGGCCGAGGCCGTCCTGCGCTTACGGTACGCCCCCGGCAACACCACGGTGGCCGCCCGTCTGCACACCGCCGTCACCGTCACCCGCTGGCTCGCCCAGCAAGGCTTCCCCACCATCACTCCGCTAGCCGTGGACCAACCGGCCGGCATCGACGGCTGGCTGGCCACCGCCTGGTACCACGTCCCGCAGATGGCTGGGCGGGCGGCTTCACCCGAAGAACTCGCCACGATCATCCGCACCCTCCACACCATGAGCCTTCCACCGATAGCACTTCCCCGCCTGCAGCCTCTGGGGAGCCTACGAGCCGACCTCCACGCCATGGACCCGGCGAGCGCACCGGTAGACCCCGGACAAGCTGTGTGGCTTGTTCGCCGGTGCGACTACCTCGAGCAGGCCCTGCCCGCCCTGATGGCCGAGCTGGATCACGGTCTGCTGCACGGCGACGCCCACACCGGTAACCTGTTCGGCGCTCCCGGCCGTTGGCGGCTGGGCGACTGGGACTCCGTCAGCCACGGCCCCCTCCTGCAAGACGCGATCCCCACCCTGATCGGGCACCGCCGCTTCGACCGCCCCCGCACCCGCTGGATCGGCTTTTGCCGCGCCTACGGCCTCGACCCCGAGGTCGAAACCGCTCCGGTCACCCATCTCCTGGCCGAGGCCAGGGAACTGCGATCCCTGGCCTCATACATCCGCGCCGCCGATCACACCGCCATTCACTCTGAGCTGCAGCGCCGCCTCGACTCGCTTATGAACAACGAACCCTGCACCTGGCACTTCATCTAATCCCTTGGCTTGTCTGTTGCGCGACCAGTTAGTGACAGCGAGCTGCCGACAAGATAGTGACAGTGGGCGCTTTGGAGCCGGGCATCGAATCGCTCAGAGGCGTCAGCAGCCGCTCCTGAAGCCGAGCTCGCCGGGTATGCCTCGGTGAACGCGTGTAGCGCTATTGGTTCGATGCCCGCTGGTACGAGCCCGTGCGTCGCTGTCCGGCCTGGTTCCGAACCACCCAGCAGGTCTCCCCTCTGACGAGGGGCGCGTCGAGCCGTACGGCTTGTGAGTGCCGCGTCAGCGGCTCGTCATCAGGGCTGGTCATCGTTGCTGTCCATCAGCGGATCGCAGAAGGGACTGCATCATGACCGACATCAGGGACAAGGTTCAGGAGGCGCTCGACTGGTCGGCGGCCGAGCTGGGCGTTGTCGGCATCGTCGCCCATATCCAGGATGAGGACGGCATCTGGTTCGGATCGGCGGGGGTGGCCGACCTGGAAACGGGCCGTCGGCGTGATCCGGCCGACCAGTTCCACATCGGCAGCGGCGGCAAGGCATACACCTCCGCCACCGTGCTGCAGCTGGCCGCCGAGGGCAAGCTGAGTCTGGACGACACGGTGGAGCAGTGGCTGCCCGGCGTGGTCAGTGGCAACGGCAACGACGGCAGCAAGATCACTATCAGGAACCTGCTCAACCACACCAGCGGTCTGTGGGTCGTCGGCTGGGACCGTGACCTGGTGCTCAACTTCCACACCCGGGCCGGGTTCGCCAAGCACCGCCACTATGTCTGGACCGTTGAAGAACTGCTGGAACTGCAGATGTCCAAGCCGCCGATCTTCGAGCCGGGCACCGACTTCGCCTATACCAACGGCACCTACCACCTGGCCGGAGCGATCATCGAGAAGGCGACCGGCCGTACGTTCGAGCAGGAGGTCGAGCGGGCGGTCATTCAGCCGCTCGGCCTCACCGCCGGCACCTACGCGCGCCCCCTGCCCGAAGCGGGATTCCGAGGGCAGCACGCCCACCTGTACTCGAGGATGTTCATCAAAGACGGCGTCGATCCGGCGATCTTGACCACGGAGAACTACCAGTCGCATCTCCAGGGACCCGACACCGACCCCGTTGACGTCTCCGATTCGACGTTCTTCGGGTGGGCCGCCGGAAACGTCATGTCGACCACCGGAGACATGCTCCGCTTCACCCGGGCGATGATCTCCGGCACGCTGCTGGCGCCGGCCCAGCATCGCGAGATGTGGACCACGGTCCCCACCAGGGACTGGCTGCCCAACACCCGCTACGGCACCGGTGTGTCGCAGTGGACGCTGGCCGATGGCAGCGTGCTGCACGCCGTGGTCGGCATGGCCAACGGGTCGGCCGCCATCACGATGGGCACCCCCGACGGCCGGCGCCTGGTCTCGATGAACACCAACTGCGACTGGAATTGGCTGCCGGCCTTCAATCGCATCATCGAGGCGGCGTTCGGCTCGCCCCTGCCCAAGGTGCTGTAGGGCCCTCAGGTCCCGCCCGCGGACGTCGCACCGGCACCCGCGGGCGCCCATGCCGCCGCCCCATACCCGGCCGCCCAAAATTGCGCCGTATGAGCACCATAATGGCGTCATGCGAGTGGCGCTGCTGGGACCGGTCCGGGCATATGCGGACGACGGGTCCCCGATCGACATCGGGGGAGCCAGACAACGCGCCTTCCTCGCCCGACTGGCGTTGTCGGCCGGGCAGGTGGTGCCGGCCGGTTCGCTGGTCGACGCCCTTTGGGGCGAGCATCTGCCCGCTGACGCCGTCAGGTGTTGAGCGACAGGAGAA
This sequence comes from Nonomuraea typhae, assembly GCF_009760925.1. Classification (GTDB taxonomy): domain Bacteria; phylum Actinomycetota; class Actinomycetes; order Streptosporangiales; family Streptosporangiaceae; genus Nonomuraea; species Nonomuraea typhae. The sequence goes on along the minus strand of NZ_VRLV01000026.1, from coordinate 4,604 downwards.
CGTCAGCTGGCGTGACACCTGACGTCGGTAGCAGAGTGATCGCCGATCCTCGTCGAGGTGGTCTCGCTTTATCAGGTTGGCAGGGCGATCATAGGACGAGCATGAGTTTGCCGCCGGGGCGGCGGGATTGGCTGAGTTTGGCCGCTTCCTGGATCTGGTCGAGGGTGTAGGTGCGGGCGACCGGTACGACCAGGATGCCTTCGCCGGCGAGCCTGGCGAACTCATGCATCTGGGCGTAGCGGATCTCGGTGGTGATCCGGACGCCCAGTTCGGCTGCGGCGGCGAAGTCCGAGACGGTGAGGACACGGTCGGGATCCCCGGTCAGCTCGATCAAGGCCGGTAGCGAGCCGCCGGCCGGACTGGGCTGGTCGGCGCGGTCGATCCGGCCCCCGGTCGGCGCGGTGTCCAAGGCGCGGTCCACGGGGCCTGGGGTCAGTGCGCTGACGCGTTCGGCCATGCCCTCGCCGTAGGCGGTCACCTGGGCGCCGATCTCTTCCAGGGCGGCGGCCCGAGTCGGCCCGGCTGTGGCGATCACCCGAATACCCCGGTGCAGCGCGAAGCGCACCGCCGCCTCACCCACGGTGGTGCCCGCGCCGTGGACGAGCAGCAGCTCACCCGGCCGGACGCCGAGGTCGTCGAGCGCGCGCCACGCCGTCTCGGCCGCCATCGGCAGCGCGGCGGCCTGCTCGGCGGTGACGCCCTCGGGAATGCGTGCCCAGGCCGGCATCAGCGCGTACTCGGCGGCGCCGGCCGTCGGGCCGTCGAAGGTGGCCGGGCCGAACACACGGTCGCCGATCTGGACGCCGGTGACACCCTCGCCGAGCGCGTCGACGGTGCCCGCGACCTCGAGGCCGAGCCCGCGCGGCAGCGGCGGCAGATGGTCGGCGAGGAGACCGTCGACGACGTGCCAGTCGGCCGGTGTCAGGCCGCACGCCCGCACGGCGATCCGGATCTGGCCGGGTCCCGGCTCCGGCTGTGGGACGTCGCGGAGCACGATCACGTCCGGGGAACCGAACCGGTCGAATTGCAGAGCCTTCATGACATCTCCTGGCTGATAACAGCATCTGTTGTCATTGACCGTACCAGCTGATAACAGCTCCTGTTGTCGTACCCTGGTGGGTATGCCGCGATGGGAATCCGACGCACAGGGCCGGCTCGAACGCGCGGCGCTCGAGCTGTTCGAGACGCAGGGGTTCGAGCGCACCTCAGTCGCGCAGATCGCAGGCGCCGCCGGTCTGAAGGAGCGCTCCTTCTATCGCTACTTCCCCGACAAGCGGGAAGTCCTCTTCGCCGGCAACGAACTCGAGGCCCACCTCGTCGCCCAGGTCGAGGCGGCCGACCCGGGCCTCACCCCGATCGAGGCGCTGCTGACCGCGCTGGGAACCGCCGAGGAGATCTTCCGCCCACGCAAGTTCCTGCTGCGCCGGGCAAGAGTGATCGCCGCCAACCCGGCACTGGCCGAGCGCGATCTGATCAAGCTCGCCGACATCGCCGACGCGCTGGCACCGGCGCTCGAGCGCCGCGGCGTCGAGCCCGGCAAAGCACGCTTCATCATCGACGTGGTGCTGGCGATCCACCGGCGCGCCATGCCCCACTGGCTGGCCGACCCGGACACCACCCTCGCTCAGCTCATGGCCCAGGCCGCCGCCGAGCTGCGCGAGGCGGTCACACCGCCAGCTCCGACAATCCGCTGAGCCGGCTGTTGCCTGCAGGAACTCGGCTTCACCCTGGATGAGGTCATCGACACCCACGCCCCCGGCCGCTCATCCGGTGCGTCTGGCACTCTACCGCCCTGACCGCCCGCCACGACCTGCCCCCTCACCGACACCCCCTAGGCGCAGACCGCCACTCAGCTCATCGACGCCGCCGGGGGCCTGCTCAGTCGAGTCGCGGTGAGGCCAGGGCGGTCAGCACTCGGTGCCGCAGCAGCTCGTACTGCTCGCGGCACCGGCGGGGTGCATCCGGTGGCCGATGCTGTACGCGACCATTGGCGACGACTTCGCCGGGTTGGAATTGATCGAAGGTGAAGTCCACTTCGGTACCGTCAGGCAGCCGATTCCAATAGTGGTTCCAGACCTTGGCCCCATCGACGTGGACCTCGCCAAGGATCAGGTCTCCTCCGAGTAAGTCCTGAACTACCAGTGCCGTTGTCCCGCACTGCCCTCTGCCCGGGTTGTCGCGCCGCCACTGTTCACGGCCTACCGGGTCGCAGGTGTCAGGCCCCCAGGCGGTCCGCAGCAACGGCCGCAACAGCTCCACGTTCAGCATTCCGGGAGTGTCGCAGAAGGCTGCGACAGTCCACGGCGTCGCGATCCATTCGCGTTACTGACATCACTCTAAGTAATTGATCATCGAGTGCGAGCCAGAGCCCAAATCTCGTCGCGCAACATTGTCCTCGCGATGCTAAGGACTCGCCGAAAAATAACTCGTAGCATCCCGGATTCCGGTTCGATGGTGTGGTATGGGCATACTGGCAGAGACTGTGGAGATGCTGGCGGCGAAGTTCGAGGCGATTGTCGCTGTGAGGTCTCAGGACATGCTTCACCGTTCGTTATCGGGACATAGTTGACGCCCGCCGCTCGTTCATGATCTTCTTCCTCCGGCTTCTTGATCAAGCGCGTGAGGGGTGCGTTCGTGGACCGGCAGGCGACGGTGGAGTACCGCTATCGGGCAGTCCGCGAGGTGCTGGCGGGATCGCCCATCGGGGAGGTCGCGGCGCGGTACGGGACCTCGCGGCAGTCGGTGCATGCCTGGCGTAAGCGATTCGAGGCCGAGGGGCTGCCGGGGCTGGAGGACCGATCACGACGGCCCAAGACCAGCCCGACACGACTCGCCGCTGAAGTGGAGGCGCTGATCTGCCAGATCCGGCGCCAGCATCCGCGCTGGGGAGCCCGCCGGATCAGCTTCGAGCTCGGGCAGCAGGGGCTGGAGCCGGTCCCGTCGAAGGCGACCGTGCATCGCGTCCTGGACCGCAATGGCCTCACCCGGCGCCAGGAGCAAAGTCGTCAGCGGGTCTATCGGCGTTGGCAGCGCGAGGCGCCGATGCATTTGTGGCAGATGGATCTGGTCGGTGGAGTGCCGTTGGCCGATGGCCGGGAGTGCAAAATGGTCACCGGCATCGACGACCACTCTCGCTTCGTGGTGATCGCGCAGGTGGTCGCGGTGCCCAGCGGGCGCGCGGTCTGCCAGGCCTTCACCACGGCGATGCGCCGCTACGGGGTGCCGTTCGAGGTCCTCACCGACAATGGCAAGCAGTTCACCGGCCGCCACACCCGCCCGCAGCCGGTCGAGGTGCTGTTTGAGCGAGTCTGCCGGGAGAACGGCGTCACCCAGCGCCTCACCAAGCCCCGCTCACCCACGACCACGGGCAAGATCGAGCGTTTCCATGGGACCTTGCGCCGGGAACTGCTCGATCACGTCGCACCTTTCGAGTCGATGGCCGCAGCTCAGGAGGCGATCGACGCCTGGGTACACGCCTACAACCACGCCCGGCCGCACCAAGCGCTGGACATGCGGATCCCGGCCAGCATGTTCCGCCCACACGGCCCAGCCCGTGACGAACTCCCCGGCCCAGCGCCGACAGTCGAGGCGAACCTGCCGGGTGAACTGGCCGACGTGGTCGAGCCGCCACCCGCCACCATCAGCGAGACCGCGATCGAGTGGGAGGTCCGAGTCCCGCCCAGCGGCACACTGACCCTGGTGCCCGGCAAGCAGACCGCGAAGATCCACCAAGGGCTCGCCGGACGCACGTTAACCGTGTGGGCCGACATCCGCAGCATCCACCTGCTGCTCGACGGTCACCTAGTGCGAACCCTCGCCTCCCGGCTCCTCCCGCAAGACCTCGCCTACATGACCATGCGCGGCGCCCGGCCCGCCGGGCCGGAGCCGGCGACCGCAGCACTGCCCCGCGCCATCGGCCGGACGATCCTCGCCGCCGGAGAACCAGTCGAGGTCGAACGCAAGGTCCACAGCCGCGACGGCCACGTGAAACTGGCCGGACAGAAGATCGTCATCGGGCCCGCCCACCTCGGCCACACCGTGGTGCTCCGCCTGGACGGCCACCTCATGCACGCCATCGCCGACAACGCCCTGATCGGCACCTGGCCCTGCCCGATACCCACCGACGAACTCGCCAAGCTGACCGGAGCCCGCTCGGCGGCCACGCCACTACCCCCGCCTCCACTGGCACCGGGTTCCATCCGCGTCCAGCGTCGTGTCCACGCCCAGGGCCGATTCATGGTCGCCGGGCAGTTCATCAAGGTCGGCCCCAGGCACGCCGGCAAGCTCGTCACCGTCATCATCGAAGACACCCACTTCCGGGTCCTGCACGGCGAAGAAGAACTCGCCATCAGACCACGCAAGAACACCGCCCCGATCACCCGGATCTACGTACGTGGCATGGGCACCCAGACCAACGACTCGTCAACCAAGTCCTGAAAACGACTGGTTAACCATGTCCTGAGACCTCACATTGACAGCGATCTTGCCGCATCTGGATGAGCGGCAGCGTCGACTGCTGCTGGGCGCCGAGGCCCGAGCCTTGGGCCATGGCGGGCTCCGGGCGGTGGCCCAGGCCGCAGGCGTGCGAGAAGCGACGGTGTCAC
>NZ_VRLV01000025.1 GCF_009760925.1 Nonomuraea typhae | reverse complement strand
AGTGCACAGGAGTACGAACGAAGATCGACACTAGTGCACACGGGTACAGGAATCAGGATTTCTCGAAGTCCACTGCACTCAGCCGAAAACCCCACGAAGCCAGCGCACACGACTACGGGAATCGACACCGGAGGCGGTGTTTCATAGGTGAGGGCTTATGAAACACCGGCCCGCCCCGTGGCGCGGGCCGCCAGCACGCTCGCCATCACCCGCTCGACGACGTCACGCGTGGGGCCGTGTGATCATCCTGGTCAGCGACATGACTATCCCTTTCTCTCGTACTTGGTCTGCCCCCCATCCTGATCAAAGTGCCCAACTCCTCCTTCAAGCAGATGCCCGCACGACAGCGCCCTTGCCGACGCGGCAGGTCAGAAGAGGGTGTCGCTCAACCGTTGCGGTCCGGCGGCTGGCGGGGTGCGGCCGGTCGGCATCTCCAGCCGGGCCTAGCGGTTCCTCGCCTGATGCCCGCTCTGAAACGAGAGTGGGCGCGTCCTACGCCATCCGTGCCCCGGAGCGTGCGGCGCGGCCAGCGGAGGTCCCAGCGGCGATCAAGTCGGATGCGGTCTCGTGTCAGCGGCCGTGTCAGCACGGCAACGGCCTGATGTCAGGGCGGTCGGCGACTGTGGTTGCCATGAACGAATCTGCGACTGACAGCTACGAAAACACGACCGTGCTCTGCGCCAGCAGCAGGGACCGGAGGCAGCGAGCCTTCCGGCGTATGGGGGGCACGGCGGCGCTGGCGGCAGCGTTGCTGGCCGGGGTGGCTACACCGGGGGTGGCCGCCGCGGACAGCAGGCCGGCCTCTGCTGGGCAGGATCGCCCGGAGTTGCAGAAGGCCATCCAGGCGTTCGTCGATTCCGGCCTGGCCGCCGGGATGCAGATCCGCGTGAACGACGAGCGGGGTGAGTGGGCCGGCAGCGCCGGGGTACGCAAGCTGGGCGCGAGCGCCAAGCCGCCGACGAACGGGCGGTTCCGGATCGGCAGCACCACCAAGAACTTCGTCGCGACCCTGGTGCTGCAGCTGGTGGACGCCAGCAGGCTCAAACTGGACGCCCCGGTGGCAGGCTACCTGCCCCAGTTCAAGCTCGACCCGGACATCACGGTGCGGATGCTGCTGCAGCACACCAGCGGATTGATCGACTACACCTACGACGTCGACGCCGAGGGCAAGCCCGTGCAAGGCATCCCCTGGCAGGGCAAAGCGTGGGTCGCCAAGCGCTTCCACACGTACAAGGACGAGGATCTGGTACGGCTGTCGCTATCCAAGGGGCCGAAGTTCGGCCCTGGCAAGCGCTGGAGCTACTCCAACACCAACTACGTGCTGGCCAAGCTGCTGATCGAGAAGGTCACCGGCTCCTACGAAAGGGAGATGAAGCAGCGGATCCTGGTCCCGCTCAAGCTGTCGGGCACCGAGTTGCCGGGTGCCCGGACTGACATCCGCGGGCCATACGCCCACGCCTACTACCGGTATGAGGACGCGCCTGGCCAGTGGAAGGTGATCGATGTCACCCGCCAGAACCCCACCTGGATCTCCGCCGCCGGCGACATGATCTCGACCACCGAGGATCTGCAGACGTTCTTCTCCGCGCTCAACCGCGGGGAACTGGTCTCGGCCAAGCTGCTCGCCGAGATGCGCAAGCCCCACCCCGAAAGCGCCGCCCTCTACGGCCGCTACGGCCTCGGGCTGTGGGTGCAGGACAAGGTTTCGGGCTGCGGCGGCACCGTCTACAACCACAACGGCAGCAACAACGGCTACGCGGCGCTGATGTACAGCACCCCCGACGGCAGCAAGACCCTGACCGCCTCCATCACCAGCGGGGATGCCGAAGCCGACGTGGCGAAGGAGTTCCCGAAGGCGCTGGACAACCTCCTCAAGACAGCCTTCTGCGGCAAGAACGCCGGCAGCTAACCGGGCCGACGCAGCCGGCGCCGCACATACGGCTAGAGGGATCCCCATGACGACGGCGCCACGGGGAAGCCGGTGCCGTCGTGCGCTCCGCTCGGGATGAACAGCGCTGGTGACCAACCCCCGAGTCCGGGGGCCGTGCTTGAGATGGCCGGACTGAGGTTGACGAGATCCCGCCTGATCATCGCGATCAGGCGGGATCTTGTTGTTGCTGTTCTGTCGCAGCGAAGACTGAGCATCGCGGGCAGTACCGGCAGCTTTTCGCGCGCCGCCCTGTTGGCCCGCATGGCCGAAGGCCGCTTGCTCAGCTACCAGACGCGTGGCCGGGAGCGTGTCGGCCGCGGCCCGCTCATCATCTGCCTGGACGCCTCCGCCTCCATGACAGCCACCATCACCGGCAACGACCTGGGCGTCTCAGCCGCCGACCCGAGCCGTGAGGCCTGGGCCAAAGCCGTCACCCTCGCGCTCGTCGACCACGCCGCCCACACCGTCCCGCCGCGCGAGGTCATCGTCATCCGCTTCTCCACCGACATCGACAGCGTCCACCACTTCCCCGCCGACCGGCGGCCCACCGTCGAGGAGATTCTCGCCCTCGCCGAGGCCTGGCAGTCCGGGGGCGGTCCGCGCCGAGCTCGGGCTCGACCAGCTCCCCTCGTCGACGTGGGGCATGATCGCCCACACGGTACTAATCCCGCCACAAGGCCTGGAAGATCCCCTCCGGGTCGTAGTCGCTCCACACACGCCTGACCTTGTCAGCGGTCGGGCCGGGACAGACGCGCTCGAAGACGCCCTTGTCCGGACGGCTCTCGAACCCGACGTACGCCCCATCGAGCCGGTCGGTTATGGGCTTCCAGGCCGCTTCCAGGGCCGCGCCGTCCTGGGGCGGGAAGACCGAGGAGACCACCAGCGTGTCTTGATGGCGGTGCGCGTAGGCGGTCGCCTCCATCACCGCCGTGGTCGCCACCGCCGCCCAGCGACCGGAGTTGGACCAGCCGCCGGCCGCCGGCGACGGTGGTCGCAAGGGCCGCCGCGTCATCGCCGGTCATCGTCGCCAGCATCCCGTTGGTGGTGATCGCGGGCTGCTGGCCGACGTTGGCGTGCAGGTGCGCGGTGGAGACGAGCGCCGGGTACGGCACGAGCCCCGCCTGCTGGTCGAGGATGGTGCCGATCCGCAGCAACGGCTCGACCGCGTCCCGGACGCGCCGCTCGTCGGCGGTGGCGACCACGGCGGTGATGGAGGCGACCAGCGACCGGCCATGCGGGAGCAGCGTGACGGCGGTGGACAGCTCGCGCGAGGCCTCGGCCAGGTACTCGGCCCAGCGCCGCAGCTCCTTGCCGTCCTGGCCCACCTGTACGGCGAACTGCGCGTAGCCGACGTCACGCAGGTGCATGGCCTCGATCTCGAAGGCCGTCACGATTCCGACCCCCGCGCCGGCGCCGCGGACCGCCCAGAGCAGGTCGGGATGGTGGTCGGCGTCGGCGCGTACGACGCTGCCGTCGGCCAGGACCACCTCGGCGGCGCGGATGTGGTCGATGGTCAGGCCGTACTGGCGCACCAGCCAGCCGATGCCGCCTCCGGTGGCCAGGCCGCCGACGCCGACGTTGCCGTGATCGCCCGAGCTGATCGCCAGCCCGTACGGGGCGAGCGCCTGCGCGACTTCGGCCCAGCGGGCGCCCGCCTCCACCCGAACCAGCCGCGCGGCCCGGTCGATCACCTCGACCCTGTTCAGCGCCGACAGGTCGATGACCACGCCGCCGTCGTTGGTGGAACGTCCTGACACGCCGTGCCCGCCGCTGCGGACGGCCAGGGGCAGCCCCACCTCGCGGGCGTGCCGGAGCGCGGCGACCACCTGGGAGGTGCTCTCCGGCAGCAGGACCTCGTTCGGTGCGCCCACGGTCGTGTAGGTGGAGCGCAGCAGCGGATACCGGTCATCGCCTGGGACGACGCGCGGGATCATCGCTGCCCCCGAGCCTGGGCGACCCGCTCGCGGACCGCGGGGACGATTTCCTTCGCGAACAGGTCGAGTTGGGTCGCGTGCTCGGCCACCGGCCAGAAGACGAACGTGTCGAAGCCCAGGTCGAGCGCCCACTCGGTGAGCGTGTCGGTCCAGAGGGTCGCGTTCCCGATCAGGCCGGGGCCGCCGCGCGCCGCTCCGATCAGGCCGAGTACGTTGTAGATCCTGCGGATCTGCGCCGGGTCGCGCCCTGCCGTACGGGCCGCTTCGTCGATGAGCTTCTGCTTGGCGGGCACCTCCGCCGGCGGGACGTAGATGTTGAGAGGCGAGATCCAGCCGTCGGCGGCCCGGCCGGCGACCCCGAGCATCTTGGGGCCTTGGGCGCCCAGCCAGACCGGGAGCGGAGCGGGCGGCACGGGCCCGGCCGCGTACCCTTCGATCGCGTGCTGCTCGCTGCGCAGCCGCACCCCGCCGCCGGCCAGCGCGGCATGCAGGACGCCCAGCGACTCCTCGGTGAAGGCCGACATCGCGCAGCTGTCGCCCTACCTGACCGCGCACATCAGCAGGTTCGGCCTGTATGCCACCGACGTGCTGCGGCTACGCCCGGACGATTTCGACCCCGACCTTCCCGCGATCGACTTCACCATCTTGACCAAGGCGGCATAAGGTCGCCGGAGCCGCCCTGGTCGTTTCGTGCGGTCCTGCCCCATCCGCGGCGGCTGGGCGGGCTGGTCGTCAGCATGTCATGTGGCGGTCGCCTTCAGGCTCGATCAGTGCGGTGGTCGCGGGCGGGTCCGGTAGCTCGCCGTAGGTGACGGCGAAGATCTGCCAGGTGTTGCCGGTGATCTCGGTGGCGTGGATGCCCGGCGTGCGGCGTGCTTGGAGCGCGAGGCCCGGCAGGGTGCCGACGCCCATACCGGCCGCCACCAGGGACTGACATGTCAAGACATTGAGGATATTGCCGAATCGCCCGTCATGTTCTCCTTGAGTGATCTTGTCACGCTCCAACGCGGGCGATTGGATCGAGAGGTGATCTTCTGCAGGGCGGGCATGTGGCGGATTTCGGATGGGCCATTGGGTCTCGCCGGCTGCCCCCGCCCTGCCCCTTTCGTCGCGCGGGTCGCGTTGGCCTGCGTCGCCATGCAGAAGGAGGACTTATCCATGAGCTCGCTGACCTACACCGTTCTCACCGATCCTGCGTCGCTGGAGGCCTCGGAGAACAACAGGACCCCGTCTAAGGGGACGGTGTATCTGGTCATCACCAACAACACGAAAAGGGTAGTGAACTGGTCGGAGATCAAGGTGACGGTGCCGGTGGGCACCGTCGTCGACACCCTCACCCCGAATACCAGCGGCATCAACCCCACCGGCCAATACACCAATGCCATGACGAACGTCCAGACCCGGGTGACCTTCGGTCCAAAAGGCACCAATAGCTTCCATGCCACCGCTCGCGGCCGTAGTGAAGCTTTCTATGTCGGCGACTGCATGATCCTCACGCTGGCCGATGTCACCCTCACTGTTGGCGCCGGGCCGGTGGTGTTGCTGGTGGCCGAGACTGTCGTCACGGGGGGCTCCTCGAATCAGCCCAGCTACGCGGCGGTGGCGGTGGTGAAGACCACTCCCCAGCCGATCCCCGCGCCGCGCAGCTTCCGTTCAGACAAAGAGATGCTGGACACCGGAGACAGCCTCACACTGCGCTGGGACGGGTCCGACGACTTCAACTACGTGATCTCCTACCCGAACGGGTCGTCGGGCCCCATCGCAAAGCCCCCCACGGGCACCTCGTATTCCTGGTCACCGACGGCCGCCCCGACGCGGGCCACCACCTACACCCTCAAGGCGACCTCCCGCACCACCCCTGCGCAGGAACACTTCCTCACCACGACCGTTCAGGTGCGCCATCCCGTCCTGGAAACCCTCACCGCCACCACCGGGATCAAGACACCCCGGCTCCAGGGGACCGCGACCAACTGGGGCCTCACCATCACCGGCACAGGGGCGGAGATCTGCGACGACTCCGGCGTGCAGGGGACGTTGACGGCCGCCGGCGTCGCCACCGGGTATATGAAGGGGCTTAAGAACGGCGACGGAGACATCACCTTCACCTCGGGCGGGGTGAAGGTCTGGCGCACACGCGGCGTCGAGCAGATGGGCACCCTGTACGCCGACGGCGTGCAGGCCACGTATGTGGAGGGGCCCAATAAGGGCGAGGGAGTCATCACCTTCCCCCTGGGCGGGGTGAAAGTCTGGCGCACAGGAGGCTCCAAGGAGCTGGGCATCCTGTACGCCCGCAATGTCAACGGCGTGGCCTCAGGACGGAGCACCCCTGGGTCTGGCGGCTGGAAGGCCGCCGGACCTGACGCCTTCTCCATCGAGGTCGATACCTCCGCAGCAGGGTTCACCAGCACCCCCAAGTACCTCGCCACCCTCGAAATTAACGGCGGCGGCACCTACGACCCCGACATCATCAGTGGCGTCCAAAACCCCAGCGCCACCCATTTCACCGTTTTCCTCCGATGGCACACCGGCGTCCCCACAACCTGGACGGTCGCCGACGCCGAGCGGTGCGGCTGGTACATCAACTGGATCGGCTGCGAAACCCTCTGACTTCACCACGGCGCAAGGAAACCCCCTGCACACGACATGCCCCGCAGGATGTGTCGGGCCTCTGTGGTCGTGGAGGGGATGCAGGTAGGAGGCGTTGATCACCCGTGCCCGGGCAAGCGCGTGGCGTCTGGCCCGCTCCAGCGGCTCGTGCGTCCCCTCGCCGAACCCGGGGAGGGAGAACCGCCCCGGGGCCGCGACCGACGGTGAGCGTGGGCATGGGACGCCGCCGGCGAAAAATGGCACCGGCGGCGAGGCCTCCCGGGGTGAGGAGCAGCGCAACAACCCCGGTGGCGGTAAGCCGCTCCCGTCTGCGTAAGGCCCGTGCAGGGCGATGGCGGGCAGGAGTGAGCGTCAGCGCCTCGCCTGATCAACGAGGCGCGACTGTGTGAAGGGTGCTCGTCGGCCCTGGTGCAGGCCGGCGAGCCGCACCGGTCAGTGCGCGAGCGGAGGTGCCGCCCGGGCGCCGGGGATCAGGCGATGGTCAGCGGCCCCCCGCCCAGGTAGGCCGCCAACGGGCCGGTCATCGGCTGGCGTGCCGGCGGATGCTGGTCCAGCCCGCTAGCGCAGGCGGCCAGGTGGCCGATCTCCTCGGAGGCCACAGAGTCGAGGTCGCCGAGCAGCTCGACCGCACGCGGGACCACCCGGGACAGGGTGTCCTGCACGCAGTAGCGGACATACAGCGACTCGGCCAGCGCCGACTCATCCAGGCCGCCGTCGTCGATCCGGCGGGCCAGACCCTCCGCGGCCGACATCGCGCCCTCGGCCTCCACCAGCAGCCCGACCCGCTCGGACTCCGGCAGCCGGCTGTTGAGCAGCACCCGCTCGACCAGCGCGCTGACGGCCCCGAGGTGACTGCCCGTCATCAGCAGCTGGAACCAGGCGAAGCCCGCGCTCAGCATGACCTCCGCCGGCCCGCCGGGGGCCGACGCAGACGGGCGCGCCTGCACCATCAGCTCCGGTGGCACCAGGACGTCGTCGAGGGTGACCCGCGCGCCGTCGGCCCCCGCCTCGCCGAGGCTCACACCGTCGGCTCCTGCGGGCACCAGCGCCACCGCCGGCACCTGGCCGCCGTCGCCGTCCCAGCTGGGGACCAGGACACTGACGGCGAGCACATCCATCGACCGGGCCAGACTGCACGGGCGCGTCCTCCCGCTGACCTGCCACCCGTCGGGCCCTGCCGTGGCGGTCATCGGGGACAGGATTCCGGCGCCGGGGCGCTCCTCGGGCAAACCGAACGGCACGAGCTGGTTGTCGGCGGCCACACCCTCGACAAGCATCGACTCCGGGTCATCGCCGCCATCCTCGTCGGTGATGGCCAGAGCGACCAGAGTGGCCATCGAGAAGTGGTGCACGGTGGTGGCCACGGCCAGCGACGGCGCCCGGCTGCCCAGCGCGCGCTGCACCCGCAGGGCGTCCAGGGCGGTGGCTCCCCGCCCCCGGTAGGCGGCCGGCACCAGCAGCCCGGGGCCGCCGCTGTCACGAAAGAGCTGGACGGCGGGGCTATCGGCGCCCTCCAGCTCCATGAGGGATAACGCCCGCAGGCTCTCCTCCAGCCCCGGCAGCAGCCTGGCCACAGTGGCGCGTTCCCGCTCCAGAAATCGCAAGGTCTTCTCCCACTTCCCCGAGGCGTCCACCCCGGTCGACGGCCCAGACCGGCTCACAGCGCCCGGGTGACGCGCAGCAGCTGCCACACCGCCCCGGGGGCCGGGCCGGCCCTGGAGGGCACGGTACCCGGGCAGCACCGCGTGCGGCGCCCCGGTTCTGCTTGTCGCCGCAGCAACGATCACATCCGCGTGCAAGCACTCCTACAAGACGCCATCGAAGGCGGCGTTCAACCCTTACCCATGAGACTGGTGCCGTCCCATATTCGTCCTGCTCGTATTCCTCTCGAGCAGGTCACCGCTGGCTGGTCCTCTGAGACGTTCGGAGCGCGGTGTAGGCGTTCCAGTCGTTGGCAAGGGCTGATGCCCGTGTGGCGGCGAAGCCAGGGTTGCAGCCGACGAGGTCGGCGAGGACCGGTGCGGGGATCTCGCGCAGGAGTTCGTTGAAGGCCGCGACGCGACTGTTGCGGGTGACGCCCAGGTCGCGAAGCCGGTCTCGGAGCCGGTTGACAGTGATCGGGCGGCCTGGGCGCTGGCCAGGGAAGAGCCAGGCGAGGTGGGGTTGGCCGCGTGACAGCCGCCGCGGTTCCCATGTTGCGGCGTTGGGCGATCAAGTCGGTGACCATGCATCAGATGCAATACGTATGATTCACGTGATAACTGTCTATTATCACGTATATGAGCGATCACGGCTCGGTGCCGACCAGGAGAACCATCTCCGGTCGCGGTGTGCGACTTGGGCACGTTATCCGGTACATCACCAGGAGACGGCAGAGCTGGTCCGGCCGGCCAATCACGGTCAGAGCCGCACGGCGGTGGCCGGCGTGAGCGCCGCCGACGCCCGGAAGGTGGCCGCGCTGCGCGGCGACGGCGTCGATCTGGCCGCCGCGGCCGAGGCGTTCCTGGCCTCCGCCCGGCTGACCAACCCGAACACGCACCGCGCCTACGCCTCCGCCGTCGACCGCACCATCGCGGCGCTTGGGCGCGAGCGGCTGCTGGGCGAGGTCGGTGACGACGAGGTCGGCCGGGCGCTCACCGAGCTGTGGGGTGCGTGCGCGGCCGCGACCTGGAACCGCAACCGGGCCGCCGTCTCCTCCTGGCTGTCGTGGTGCCGCACGGTGAAGCGGTGGGCGGCGCCGTCGGTGCCGGGCGAGGCCGAACGCCGCAAGGAACATCCCGACGAGACCCGGGCGGTGGCCAAGACCACGCTGCACCGGCTGCTGAGCCGCCGCGACATCCCGCTGCGGGAGAAAACCCTGTGGCGCATGCTCTACGAAACCGCCGCCCGGGCCGCGGAGATCCTCGCCCTCAACATCGAAGACCTCGACCTCGAAAACCGGCGGGCGCCGGTGCGATCGAAGGGCGGCGCGATCGAATGGGTGTACTGGGCCAGCGGCACCGCCCACCTGCTACCCCGCCTTCTGCGCCTACCCGGCGGCGGCATCCGCACCCACGGGCCGCTCTTCCTCGCTGAGCGCCGCCCCGTCCCCGCCCGCCGGCCCATGGCCGCCGACATCTGCCCCCACACCGGACGCCCCCGCCTCGGCTACGACCGCGCCCGCGTCCTGCTCAACAAGCACGCCGGACTCGACCTGCACCAGCTCCGCCACAGCGCCGCCACCCACCTCGGCGAAGCCGAGGTCCCGCTCCAGCTGATCATGGGCAAGACCCGGCACAAGAACCCCCGCACCGCCCTGCGCTACGTCAACCTCGGACCCGAGGTCACTGGCATCCTCGCCCCTCCGAAACGAACCCACTAACTATTGGACTGACCAGCATCCACACCACTCAAGATCATCTCAATGTGGGTTTTGGGCTTATGTGGTCTGACTCCCTCGTTGATCGAGCAGGAGCGCGCCCGGCGGGCCGGGTGAGTTTCCGCGTCGTCCTGGATGTGCCGACGCGCGATAGATGTCACCGCCGGGGACTGCCGACCTGGGCCTTCGGCGGTCGTGAGGCACGGTACTTGTCACCGAAACGGCGCGCTACTTGTCACCAGGGCCGTGGACGGCATGCCGGTTGGCACCGCCCCTGGCTTCGCACTGCCTCGTGACCTGGGTAGAGGCCCCGGCGCGAGTGCTCCGCATCAGCGACCGGCGATCTTGGTGACGACAAGTCTGCCTCGGTGACATCCACCGTGCTTCGGCTCACTGGAGCCCTCCGCGCTGGCCGACCTGGCGGGCATGCCGATGGAGGCGGTGCACGCCCTGGCCGTCCGTACGGCGGAGCTGATGGACAACCCCTGGGATGCCCGCGCGCTGCCGAAGGGGAGGCCAGCGGAGCGGTGGTCGACGTTCGGCCCGGATCAGGCCGGGTGGGTGGAGTTCACCGTGGACCAGGACGCCGAGGTCATCCGGATCTATGCCGTGCTGTGGGCGGGGTAGGGCACCGGGGCGGCCGGTCGAGCACACGCGCCCGCACACGTATCCAGGAGTCGCCATAGGCGAGTCGGGGCACTCATCGCGCTGTACGAAAACCGGCTGACCTGCCGATCCGCGCCAGGCTGGGGGCGCGGTCTTAACCGCACCACGGAATTCGGGGGCCACTTCCGTAGCGAAGTCGCCACCCAAAAAACCGGGCCGCCTGGCCTCGCAGTTATCCGTCGGCGGAAGGCTGGCGCGGCTGCTGCCCGTGCTCGTGGTCGCCACCGCACGGTCGACGGTCGGCTCGGAGTCGGATCAGGCATCGGCCCAGGTGTCGTCGAACCAGGCGAGGAAGTCCTTGACCGTGCCGACTTTGGCGATCCGCTCGTGGATGGCGCGCTGGTCGTGGCCGGGCAGGAAGTCGCCTCGGGTGATGGGGGTTCCGCATCGGCAGGCGCAGACGCGTTCGTCGAGGGACGTGGGGAAGTAGGTGATGGGGTTCTGCGGGCTGCCGTTGGGGGCCTCCTGGCCGACGTAGTGGTCGTAGACGGGGTGACCGGGCTGCAGGAGTCGGCCGACGAAGGCGCGCCGCTCACCGGCGGGCTCGATCCCGTCGATCTCGATGCCTCCGCGGATGACACCGGCGCCGCTGATGAGCGCATACCGCTCGTGATCGGCTTTCTTGCCCATGACCCAGGCGCCGCGCGCCGTGACGTACAGCTGATCGCCGCTCAGCCCCTCCTCCCAGCCGACCTGTGAGCGGCCAAGCCGGTCGTCGCCGGGGTCAACGAGCTTCTTCTTGCCGAGGGTAATCTGAATCATCGCCGCTCCTTAGACTTTGCATAGCCGGGGTTGACAGGTATCGAAAGTAGCGTAATGACAGATACCTTGCAACCCCGATAGGTAAGGGCCTGCGGGTCCCGCGACAGCTGGCGACACCGCGCTCACCGGCCTGGCCGACCAGCTTGATGGGGCAGCTCACCGCACGCACCGCCGCTCGCGTTCGGATTGGGCGCGTACGGCGCGTAACGCGCG
Source organism: Nonomuraea typhae (assembly GCF_009760925.1). Taxonomy (GTDB): domain Bacteria; phylum Actinomycetota; class Actinomycetes; order Streptosporangiales; family Streptosporangiaceae; genus Nonomuraea; species Nonomuraea typhae. Next base: position 67,153 of record NZ_VRLV01000025.1, on the reverse strand, counting down.
CACGCGTGGCGGGGGCCGTGACTGTAAGTTCCGGCACACTGCGGCGGCACGACCAACCCACGGACCTGCGCCTCATAGCCAAGCGTGCCTACCGGTGAGTAGATCCCGCGGACCCGAGCCGGATGGTGTCAGTGATTCCTGGAGAATCACCGCTCGGCCTGGTGTTCGCGGCGGGCGTCGCGGCGTACTGGTCGACGATCGTCGTCAGCGATCGTCTCGGTGCTGGTGGTGGCGATCCTGCTGGATGGGCGGCCCGGGAAGGCAAGTGCGGCCAGGTCGGCGGCGGTGGTGTGGGAGTCCGGGCGCTCGGTCATGCGTGCGGCGGTGGGTTGGGGGCGGTAGCCAGCGTCGCGGAGCACCTTGCGTCCGCGGTTGATGAGCTGCTGTGTCTCGGAGTCCGGCCGGGCTCGCTGGGCCTCATCCAGAAGGTGCGAGGCACGATGCAGCCCGCCGGCCTTGAACTCGAGCGCCGCCTGCTGCATGAGCTCCCGAGCCCGCAGGGGATCGGTGATGCGGACGCGGGGATGGTTCGCCCGGGATGAGGATGGTGCTGCTGTTGGCGTTTCGGCAGCGCGGTTGGGGCGTGCTTGGGGGCGGTAGCCGGCGTCGCGGAGCACCTTGCGTCCGCGGTTGATGAGCTGCTGTGTCTCGGAGTCCGGCCGGGCTCGCTGGGCCTCATCCAGAAGGTGCGAGGCACGATGCAGCCCGCCGGCCTTGAACTCGAGCGCCGCCTGTTGCATGAGCTCCCGAGCCTGGAGTTGGTCGCGTGGCGCTCGCGCGGGTGCGGGTGTCTTGACCGGGCGGGAGTTGGGCGCTGTGGTGTGGACCTCGTCAGGGCGGAGTTGGGCCATCTCCTGGGCAGGGACGGCCGCTTCGAGGGTGTCGGCTGGTTCGATCGCGGGTGCGGCAGGCGTTGGTGGCGCGTGCTCGACGGGCCGTTCGGTCTGCTGGGCCGTCGTGGCCATCGCGGCGGGTGGAGGAGCGGTGGACGCGGTGGATTCGCGGGGTGAGACGGAGGGCTCGGCCGCGTCGGCCCCAGGCCGGTCGAGGTCGTCGGGGGATGGTGCGGGCGCCGACGCCGCGGCGTCGGCGATGCGGCCGATTCGGCCGTGGCCGACGATCGCATGAACCTGCCCCTCGGACTGGGCGGCCAGGTCGGCGGCGTCGTGTACGGCGGCCGCGAGCATGGCCTCATGCTCGTCGTCGGGGGAGACGATGCCCAGGGCGATGTCCAGCTCGCGGGCATGGGCGCGGACCTCCTGCAGCGCCTGGTGGTGGGGGAAGGGCTTGGTCAGGTTCTCCTGGGCGCGGCCGATCTCCTCGTGATGGCGCTGGATGTGCTGGACGTGCGAAATGCGCAGCCCTTCCAATCCGGCGAGCTTGTTCTCCAGCCGGGTGATGAGGCCGGTGGCGCTGGCCTGTTCCATCTCCGGCAGGTCCCAGCGGTGCGAGCCCTGGGGCAGGCCGTCCAGGCGCACCGTGATGGACAGGTCGCTGAAGCTGAGCCGGAAGATGCGCACGCTCACCTCGAAGCCGCCCAGCTCGCCGACGGGGGCCACGTGGGGCCGTCCCAGCAGGGCATTGCGTGCTTCGGCCAGGGCCAGGCTCTTGAGGTGCTCGCTGGCTTCGCCGCGCTTGGTGTGGCGCTGGCCGGCCACCGTCATGGCGAAGGCATCGCCCCGGGTGTCCAGGCGCCGGGTGAGCGCCATGTCGATGACGGCGATCTCCGCGGTGAGCTTCTGGATCTGCTCGTTACTGGCGGCGATGGTGGTGTACAGGCTGGATTGGTTGCGGCGGTGGGCGCGCTCCAGCCGCATCAGGCGGGCCAGCTCCATGTCGGTGTGGGCCTTGTCCAGCATCCGCGGGTCGCCGGTGGCCAGGGCCTTGACCTCGGCGTAGGACAGCTCTTCGCGGCCGAAGCCGTCTTCGACCTCGCGCTCGCCGGCGTCGCCCTTGATGACCTGGCTGATGAAACGCTGCTTGCGTTCCACGGTCTGCCAGGAGTAGGCGTCCAGGCTGCGTTCGGTGACGTAGCGCAGGATGCGGACTTCGTCGTTGTGGTTGCCCTGGCGCAGGATGCGGCCGTCGCGCTGCTCGATGTCGGCCGGTCGCCAGGGGCACGTGAGGTGGTGCAGGGCGACGGCGCGGGTCTGCACGTTGGTGCCCACGCCCATGGTGTCGGTGGAGCCGATGAGGACCGCGACCTGGCCGTTGCGGCAGGCCTGGAAGAGTTTGGCTTTGTCGGCGTCGCTCTTGGCGTCCTGGATGTAGCCGATCATCTCGCGTGGCATGCCGCGGGCGACCAGCTGGGCGCGCAGCTCGTCGTAGAAGTTCCATGCCTCCGGCTTGGGCGTGCCCAGGTCGGCGAAGACCAGCTGGAAGGCCCCCTTGACCGGGTGCTCGCTGCCGTCGGCGGTGTAGTAGACGCGCTCACGGTGCTCGCGCCAGATGGCCGCGATGTGGTCGGCGGCGACCTGGGCCTTGCTAGGCAGCTCACCGGGGTCCTTGCCGAGCAGGCGCAGGTCCAGGGACGCGGCCCGCCCCTCCCCGGTGATCTTCAGCATGTTGTCGACCCACGCCTCGACGCTGCCGGAACGCACCTCCTCGGCGCGCGCGCCCAGCTGCTGGATGAAGCCGACCAGTTCCGGCCCGGCCGGGATGACGACCGTTTCGGGGCGCTCGCCGCGCAGCTGGGGGATCGGCAGCTGCAGGTCTTCTTGGGTGCGCACGTCGGCGAAGGCGCGCCATTGCCGCTGGAAGTCGGGCAGGTTGATGAAGCGGGCGAAGCGGGACTTGGCCCGGAAGCTGCCGCCCTCGGGGGCCATCTCGATCTCGGTGACCACCCGGCCGAAGGCCGAGGCCCAGGAGTCGAAGTCGCTCAGCCCGCTGGCCTCCAGCAGATCGGGGCGCAGGTAGCGGGTCATCACATAGCCCTCGGTCATCTTGTTGGCGATCGGGGTGGCGGTGGCCAGGGTGACCACGCCGCGCCCGTACCGGCCGCGCAGGTAGTGCAGCTTCATGTGCAGGTCGCTGGCCTTACCCGAGGGCCTGCTGATCGCGGCGTCGCTGATGGCCGAGGGGGTGAACAGGTTCTTGTAGTGGTGGGCCTCGTCGATCAGCAAGTAGTCGATGCCGGTCTCTTCGAAACTCAGCCCGGCGTCCTTGATCGAATCCAGGGTCTTCTTCAGGCGTTCCTCGGCGCGCTGCAGCGCCAGTTCCATGCGTTTGATGGTGCGCTTGTCGAAGTCGCCCTCGCTGGCCCGCTCCAGCCAGGCACGGGTGCGTTCCTTCTCCTGCGACAGGTAGGCGCGTTGGGCGTCGACGCCCAACGGGATGCGTTCGAACACCGACTGGGTCATGATGACCGCGTCCCAGTCGCCGGTGGCGCAGCGGGCCACGAACTCGCGGCGGCGGTCTTTGGTGAAGTCGTCGCTGCCCACCGCCAGGATCCGGGCGCGCGGCTGGACCTGCAGCCATTCCCGGCCGACCTGCTCCAGCATGTGGTTGGGCACCACCACGCACGGCTTGCTCGCCTTGCCCAGCTGCTTGAGCTTGGCCGCGGAGGCGACCATCTCGATGGTCTTGCCGGCGCCGACCGCGTGAAATAGCCCCACGTCGCCTTCGGCGATCACCCGGGCGGCTGCGGCCACCTGGTGCGGGCGCATGGTCAAGGTGGCGGCCATGCCGTCCACCGACACCGGCACGTTGTCGTAGGAGCGGGGGACCAGGGCGTTGAAGGTGTCGTTGTAGACGCGCAGCAGGTGGGCGGTGCGGTGGGGGTCTTGCCAGACCCATTCGCCGAACTTCTCGTTCAGCTCGGCGGCCTTCTCGTTGGCCTCGGTGCTCGCCTCGGCGTTGAAGACGCGTTTGTCGTCGTAGACGTTGTAGACCTTGATGGGCCGGTGCGTCAGCAGGGCCTCGGCCAGGTCGGGGGCGGGGTAGCGCCGGGTGCCCCAGGTGGAGGTGGCCAGCACGCTGGACTTGCTGCCGTCGTAGACCTTCCACATCGAGCCGTCGATGTGGTCGACGCGCACGTACTCGTCATCGAGGATCTCGCGCAGGAACTGCTGGACGTAGCCGGCGCCGACCCAGGTCGCCCCGAGCTGGACCTCGATCTCCCCGGGCCCCAGCTCGGCCGGGATGACCGGCTCCAGGGCGGCCACGTTGGCCTCGAAGCGGGAGTCGTCGGCGGCCGCGGCGCGGGCCGCCTCCAGCTTGGCGCGCACGTTGCCGGACAAGTAGTCGGCCGCGGCCACCACCTGCCCGCTGTCCGGGTCGTCGAAGACCAGGGTGCGGAGCTCGGCCCGGGCCTGTTCGACGGTGGGCACGCCGAGCAGCCGGGCGATCTCCTCCATGCGGATCTCGCCGTGGGCGTCCCAGCAGATCGCCAGGGCGTCGGCGGGGCTGTCGGCGCCCAGCCGCTGCGTACGCGGCACGATGACCCGCTGGTGGAACACATCCGCCTTGGTGGCGACCTGGGTGGCGGCGTCGAAGTGCTCCAGGGCGTAGACCAGGGCGCTGAATGGATCGCGGCGAAAGCCGCCCTGGCCGGGCCGCAGCCGTACCGTCTTGATCTCGCCGGTGCTCTTGTCGGCCCGCTCCGACAGCGAGAAGCGGTTGATCGGGCCGTAGGCGGCCAGGTAACTGTCGTAGCGGGCGTTCAGCTCGGCGCGCAGGCCGGCCTCGAGGTCGCCCTCGTCGCGGAAGGACGCCTGCAGCTGCAGCAGCTGCTGGGCGACATCGCGCAGGCCGATGAGCGCCGCAAGCTCGGAGGCCTGGCTGTTGGGCGGCTGATAGGGCTGCTGCACGCCGTCGGCCAGCCGGGTGAAGCGGCCATCGGGAAGGGCGGTGATGGTGCCCTCGTAGCGCTCCTCCAGCCCGGTCAGCACCAGCGGCGGCTGATCGGCGGGCCGCTCCTGCTCGGGACGGGGCGTCATGACCAGGCCGTGCTCACGAGCGTCGCCGGCCACCCGAGTCAGGGTCTCGCGCAGTACGGCGCCGATCGGGCCGGTGCCGCGCACCTGCAGCTCCTCGCGGCTGTAGGCGCCCCGCTCCAGCCTCAGCTCGCCGAGCACCATCTCGGGGTGGGCGGCGAAGTACTCGTTGATGACGGCCGTACCACCGGCGACCTCCATCGGGCGGACCTGTTCCCAGCCGGCCGCGTCAGGGGAGCGGGTGCCGTCGCTACGGCGCAGCAGCAGTAGGTCGGTGACCACCGCGGTGCCGGCAGCCTTCTGGTGAGCGCCGCTGGGCAGGCGCACGGCGGCGACCAACTCGCCCAGCGTGGCCATCTCACGCCGGGCGGCCGGGGACTGGGCATCGAGGGTGTAGCGGGAGGTGAGGACCGCAACGATGCCGCCGGGCCGGGTCAGGTGCAACGCCTTGATGATGAAGTGGTTGTGGATGCTGTGCCCGGACGGATTGTGCCGGCGGTCGGTCAACGCCACCTTGCCGAACGGCACGTTCCCCACCACGGCATCGAAGTGACCGGCCGGGGCCCGGGTGTCGGCGAAGCTCTCGCACACGACCTGGGCGTCGGGGTACAGGCGAGCGGCCACCGCGGCGGTGGTCGGGTCCACCTCCACACCGGTCATCTGCGCGCCGGTCGGCGCGAAGGCGATGAAGTTGCCGCTGCCGCACCCGGGCTCCAGCACGCGGCCGCCGGCGAACCCCAGCCGGGCCAGGCCGGCCCAGATCGCCTGGACGATCTCGGCATCGGTGTAGTGCGCGTTCAACATCGAGCGGCGGGCCGCGGCATACTCGGCGTCAGTCAGCAACTCGCGCAGCCGAGCCTGCTGCTCGCCAAACTGTTCCAGGTGCTGGGGGCGGCGGGAGAACACCTGCGGGACCGCGCCCCATCCCGACCAGCGGGCCAGGATCGCCTGTTCGGCCGCTGTAGCCGCTCGGCCGTCGTCGTCTAGCCGCTGGACGGCGGCCAATACCTCAAGGTTGGCGCGCACCCGGGCCATCGCGCCCGAGGGGGCCAGGTCCTGCTGGCCAGCCGGGCGGAAACGGCTCAGCTGCTGGGCTCCGGCCCGTTCTGCTCCGGCGGCATCAGGTTCTCCACGTCGGTCAGCCACTGCGCCGCCGCGTCCAGACGCTCGCTCTCGCTCAGCTGCTCCTGCGCCGGGTCGAGCAGGATCATCTCCCGGACCACTTCGCTCTCGGCCCTCAGCCTGGCCTCCCGCAACCGGCCTGCCTTCTCCAGGTAGCTCTCGCCCGGCGGATCGTCGCCGGCGAACGTCTCCGCCCGGGTCAAGATCTCCTCCTCGGCTTGTTCGCCCAGCTCGGTGAAGAACATCTCCGGATTGTTGATCTCCGCGAACCGCTGCGGCAGGTACTCCTGCCAGTGCTTCAGGGCTTGCGCTCCGTACTGGTTCACCATCAGATTCTCCCTCGCTGTCGGGCTCATTGGTCCACAGCGCCTGTTGCGTGCTCTCCCGCAGCCCGTGACTCTGTGGCCCCGTCATAGCCCCGCCTCCGCCAATCACTAGGTGTACTTGATTAACTACTCATTGTGATGGCCATGGGGGCGTGGCCGGAAAGATCTTGGCGGGGCGCGTGATTCGGCGATCACACAACAGGCCACCACGACGCCTTCTTCCGTTGAGCTAAAACGCTCGTTTTGGTGCTCGTGACTCACAGGTCGACGGGATGCGGCCCGTGGGGTTGTCTTTCGCAGTGCGCCAGATCTATCGATCCCGGTCTGGGGCAGGGGCAGGCTCTGGTCTCATGGTTGGTGGGGCCAGAAGTTCCACTCGTTCGTTGGGGGGACCTGCGACCCAGGCGGCGGCCACACGTTCGGAGGGCCGGCCGGGGAAGCCTTCGGCGGCGACGTCGGCGGCGATGACGGCCTGCCGTTCGGCCATGGCGTCCCAGGCGGCGGCAACCTGGAGATCCACCTGGGCCTGGGCGCGGTGTTCGGCTGCTTCGTGGCGGGCGGCGCGGGCGCGTTCCTGATCGTCGTATTCGGCTTCGAGGCGCTCGGCGGTTTCATCGGATTGATCGGCCTGCGCACGCAGATCCCGGGCGCGCTCACGGAGGCGAGCGGCGTCGGCCTCGTCGCCCAGGGCGGCTTTGAGCTCGGCCATCAGCTGCTCGGCGGGCAGGTCGTCGGCCGGGAGTGGGATCTCGTATCGGGTGGCGAGCTCGCGCCGCAGCTGCTGCAGGCTCTGGTGCGCGTACGGGTCGCCGGCTTGTGCCCAGGCGGCTGCGGCCTGCCAGGAGGCGCCGATCTGCTCGGGGGTGGCCTTGCGCCACCAGGTGGCGTTCCAGGGTTGGGCCAGCAGGGGCCGGGCGGCGGCGTACTCGGCTCGCAGGCGCTGGGCTTGCTGCCGGGCGTCGGTCTCGGCGGTGTGCTGGAGGAGTCTGGCCTGGGCGGCGTAGTGGTGCGCCAGGGCTATGGCGATCTCGCCGGCCCCCATCACGGCGGCGCGGACCAGGTCGCGGATCGCTTGGTTGACCTCGTCTGATTCGTTCATCACGATGTCCGGACTCTCATCGCTCGGGTACCGGGTTGTGGTGCTGCTGGGCGGCCCGTGCTGTCGCGGCGGCGTGGTGGAGGATCGTGTCACCGGCGGAGGTGGGGCGGGTGTGCAGGGCGGCCAATTGGTCCCGGGCCACGGCGGTGAGCTGGGCGGCCGCGCCGGCGCGGCCGTGGGCCAGCTGGGCGTCGTGCAGGGCTTGCATCAGGCGGGTCATCTGGCGCAGCAGGGCCAGTTGCCCGCTGCCCCAGGGCGAGTGGCCGGTGGCGGCGTGGGCGGCGACCATCGCGACGCCGCGCAGGTCTTTGACCGCGTGGTGGCGGTGGGCGCGGGGCTGGCCGTGACGGGTTTGCGCGGCGCGTGCCAGTTGGTCGGCGGCCGCGGCCAGCGGGCCGGGGTTGCGGGTCTCCAGCCGGGCCGACCAGATGGCCAGGACGCCGGCGGCCTCGAAGGCGACCCCGGCCCAGGCGGCCGTGTCATCGAGGGCGACCGCGGCGAGCTTGTCCCGTACGGCGGCGACGATCTGGGCGGCCTGGGCCCATTCCGACTCGGCGAACTGCTGGCTTTCCCGGTCGTGATCGGCGGGTGCGGGCCGCTGCAGCGTGGGTTGGTGGCCGGGCTCCCATGTGGCCAGGGCCGCGGTCCGGGTCTGGGGAGTGCTGCTCCAACGCTGACGGAGCCGGGGCAGGGTCAGGTCCTGGGCCAGGCTGCCGCCGCCGTACCAGATCGTGCGCCGCTCGCCTGCAGGGGTCAGGGCGACCTTGAAGCCGACCACCGCGGTAGGTCCGCCGTCGGCGTAGCGGGGAGCGGCCAGCACGCCAGCGCCGCGCAGCCGGCGCACGAACTCCTCCTCGCTGCGGGCGGCCGCGGCACAGCCGCGGACCAGGCGGGCCAGCCGGACCCGGTCGGGTTCGGGCCGGGCGCTGCGCCGGGTCTGCTCGATCTCGGCCCGGGTCAGGCCGGGCATGCCCGCGCCAGCGCGGCCGTCGACGACGCGAAGCCCGTGGCGGCGCTCGATGTCGGCGCACAGCGCGCTGAGGCGCTTCATCGAGCGCCATTCGCTGGCCTTGGTGCCGTCTTCCCGGATGAGGTTGACGGCCAGGTGGATGTGGTCGCTGCCGCCGGCCGACAGACCGTGCCGTATGGCGATCCACCGGCACGGCGCGTGCCCGGAGCCGGTGTCGAAGCCCATCCCGGTGATCACGTGGCGGGCGATGTCGGCCCAGGTTTCGTCGGTGAGCGGAGGTTCGTCGGGGTGCAGCGACAGGGAGCAGTGCCAGACGTGGCCGCCGTCGACCTCGACGTCGGGGTAGATCAGGCGTGGGCCTTCGAGCTCGCGGGCCAGCGCCGCTTTCTGACCCGGGCCGGTGAACGCGGGGCCGCCGACTTGCTCCAGGGCCTCATCGGCCGCGATCACGTGCGGGTCGGTGTGCTCGTTGGCGCGGCCGGGGCCCAGCAGGTAGGAGACCAGCCCGATCATGCGGCTGCCTTTGCGGCCGATCTTCCCGATCACGGCCGGGTCCCTCCGGTCAGGTGACTGACCAGCAGGTCCAGCCGTCCAGCGATGCGGGTGATCGCTGCGCTGGCGGCCCCGAGTTCGGCGGGCGGGCGGCCGGTGGCGTTGACGGCCCGAGCGATCTGGTTGACGTTGTTGCCCATCGCCAGCAGCAGCCTGCGGGTGGCCAGCAGCTCGGCCAGGAGCGCGCGCCGCTCGGTGAGGGTGTGCACGCCGCCGGCGAGAGCCGACTCCACCAGCAGCCGTTGCGTGCTCACCCCGATGGTCTTGGCCCGCGCCGCCAGCGCTGCCTTTTCCGCGTCGCTCAGCTTGACCTTCAGCACGTTCGTCCGCCCACCCTGCTGGCGGCGCCGGCGGGCCACGCCGGCCGGGCGCGCCGGCCCTACCCCGGTCTCCTGCTCGCCGTCGTCGACCATCGCACCCCCTTCCTCACCGCATCCACACCGCTACGCGCGGTTACTTGCCCACCTGTTCAGTGTGGGCGCGGAGGGCCGGCGGAACCGCTCGACACGCGCTTAGCGGCCCGTAAGGGGCCCCTGATCTTCCATCTTGCTCCTGCTCCTGCCGGGACGGCCTGGTGATCTTCTGCGGCGGTCGTGCTCCGGGTCGGCCGCTACCCCGGCGCCGCGGCGGATCTCATTCAGCGCCTCGATGACCGCGCGCACCCGGTACAGGGTGCGGCTGCGGCGTTGTTCGCGGTCGTGCACGCGGGCCTCAATCGCCTCCCGGTACTGGCTGATCGTCTTGCCGTCCACGCCCAGCAGCCGGGCGATGGCGCCCAGGGTGCGCAGCTCGTCGGCTTCGGCGGGCATCGGGTACGGAGCCGGTTGCGTGAGCGTGCGGGCGCGCCAGGCGTCCAGGGCGGCCTCGTCGTAGCGCTCGGGGTCGGGGCCGGTGGTGTGCGGGCTGGGTTGGCGGCCGATGGGGGCGGGGAAGCCGCGCTGGGGGCGCCAGAAGTTGCGGACGTACTTCTCCGAGCGGCCGACCTTTGCCGCCCAGTCGGCCAGGGTGATGCCCTCGGGCTGCTTGCTCATCGAGACGTCTCCGATCTTCCTGGCGTCCTTGGCCAGGGTGCTGGGGGTTGCGGCGCGCGGCTCGCCCCGGGGGCTGCTGAGTGCGGGCGATCGTAGCGGCTCGATCCACGTCGGGGCGCTCATCTTGGAGGGGCGTGGCTGGCGGGCGGCAACGGGGACAGCCCCAGAGGCGCCCGGCATTGGCCGGGCGCCTCTGGGGCTGGTGGCGGGTGTCACCGCCTCGGGGTCACGGGGTTGATCCGGATCTATCGGCCGGTCGCTCATGGTGGTGAGCGCCGGGCAGCGTGGTCACCGACGAGCTCGTCCGGCGATCTGCGCGGGGGCGTCGCTTGGTCGGGCCGGTGAGCGCTCGGGGAGGTTGGTGGGGGCGATTCCGCGGAATCGCCCCCACCAACGTGCGCGCATTGCCACCGCCCGGCGGCGCCGCGGTGAGCGTACGGCGCCGGCGCTGAGCCGGTTGCGGCCGTGTCAGGCGGCCGCGGTTGGCAGCAGCCGTTGGGCGCTGGGCGGGGCGGGCGTCGAGCGTCCGGCGGGCCGTGGGTGCGGGGAGCTGCGGGGCGCGCGCCACCGTCTCGATCGCCTCGCCCACTCCGGCCGCGATGCTGGGCTCGATGTGCGCCTCGATCAGCTCGTCCGTCTCGTCCGGCTCCTCCATCGCGGCGATCAGGTCGGCGCCGACGAAGGTGTGCACGTTGCCGAGGTTGGTCTCGGGTGTGCCGGGGTCGTCGGGGGCGTGGATGGCGTCCCAGACACTGGTGTAGCGGCGCGGCGCCACGTCGTGTTCGCGGCGGCGCTCGAGTTCGGCTTGGTGGTTGGCCTCGGCCTGGGCGATCGCCCGTTCCAGGGCGGCGTAGGCCTCGGCTTCGTGGCGGGCGAGGTTGGCCTGCCACTGGTCGTAGCGGCGTCGATGTTCCTGGCCGCTGTAGAGGGGTGGCAGCTCGTCGAGCTCGTCGGTGGCGGCGTCGATGTCGGCGGCCCGCCACGCTTTCAGGGCCTGCTGCCCGTCGGCGGTCGGCCGTACCACGGTGCCGTCCTGGATGAGCAGCGCGGCCTGGATCAAGGCGTGGATCCGGGCTCGGGCCACCGCCCGGCCGCGGCCGGGGCTGGTGCGGCTGGTGCGGTAAAAGCCGCGCTCGTCGTGACGGAGATCGCCGCTGCTGGCCCAGCTCATCGCCGCGGCGTGGGCGTGCGTCCAGCCCAGGCGGCGAGCCTGTTCCTGATAGCGGTAGGCGGCTCGCCCGTCGTGTGCGGCCGGGCCGTCGAGGCCGATGGTGAGCTGGTCATGGGTCATCGGTGATGCTCCGTTCTGAAGTCGGGGCGGTGCCGCGGCTCCCACTACGCTGGGAGGCGGAGTCTCTCCTTGCGGGTGAGGCCCTTGGGCGGCCGGTGTGTGCGACCGGCGCGCGGGAGACCGCGCGCCGGATCACCGGCCGCCTGCTGCGTGCCGGGCGCTGGGACGGCGGGCCGCCCGGCCGGTGTCGGCCGGGCGGCGGGCGCTCACAGCCACATCGGGGCCGACTCCGCGCGGGCAAGCTTCAGCACCAGGGCGACGATGTCCTCCTCCGGCACGTGGACGGCGGCCGGGACGGCGCCGGACGGGCAGCGGGGTCGGCAGCGCTGACCGGCGGCGGCGTTGCAGTCCGGGCAGGCGAGCGTCGAGACGACGTCGGCGCGGTCGTAGACGTGCACGACCTGGTCGCCTTGGGCGATGGCCAGCGGCTCGGCTCCGGGCGCGACGCGTGCCTCGTAGGCCAGTTCCCAGGTCTGCCGGTCTTCGACATGGCGGGCGGCGGGCCGTTGGGCCCAGATGGCGAAGCGGTTCCACAGGGACAGGTCGTCGCCCAGGGCACTGGCGGCGGTGGCGAACCGCGCCAGCTGCGCCGGGGTGATGCCGGTGGCGGTGCGGACGAGCAGGGCGGTCAGGGTGGCATAGGTGTGGCAGCTCATGAGGATGCTCTCCTTGAAGGTGACGTGCGGGTGAAGGGTGCTGGGGGAGGTGCGAACTCCCGCCAACACTCCATAGTTTACCTGATTGCTTGGTGAGGGAATCGAGGTGACGACGTGTTTTACCTGGTCTTTTACGGGACTGCGAGGGGCGTCGGGGCCGATACCCGGGCGCACGCGCCGGGGCGGGTCAGGTGCGGTGCGCGTAGGCGGCGGCGATCTCCTCCTCCGTGGACGCGTCCAGCACCTGCCGGGCCTGAGCCCAGAGAGCCTCTTGCTGTTCGTCGCTGACATCGTCGTACAGAGCGCGGTCGTAGGCGGCGGCCACGTCCCGCAGGGCCTTGATCTGGGAGTGCCTGATCATCGCTGGCTCCTCCCGGTCCGGGAGGGGAAGCTCTTGCCAGGCCCAGCTGCGGGCGCCGATTGCGTACATGCCCTCGGCGTCGGGATCGATCAGTTCGGGCTGGTCCGGGCATGCCGTGCTGACCAGCACGTAGGCGTCCCCGACCGGTACCAGCCGCGCTACGGCGTCGGGTTCGCGCAAGGCGGGGTGGTCGCCCGGGTGCCCGTCCATGGCGGCGGCCAGCCGGTAGTCGGCGATCTGCTGGTGCAGCGCGTCGAGGTACTGGACCTCGCAGTCGGCGGCGATCCGGTCGGCCACGTGTCGGTGGAAGCGGGGGATGGCGGCGCCGTTCCAGTGCTCGTCGGTGCGGACCTCGGCCGGGTAGGGGCCGAAGGTGTGCCGCTGGCCGCCGTCGATGATCACGTGGGCGGGGCGCCAGGTCGGGTTGGTGGTCATGATCGTGTCTCCCTTGAGCCAGGTGCAGGTGCGGGTGAGGGGCCGCCGACCGGGTGTGCGTGCCCGGTCGGCGGCCGATCAGGGCGGGGCTGGTCAGTCGTCCCAGACGGCGCGGCCGTCGCGGATGATGACCCGGCAGTAGTCGGGACGCCCACCTCCGACGGTTTCCACGTCCAGTTCGCCGGAGAAGATGCGCCCGCTGCCGTGGGCGTCGATGATGTCCTGGATCTCGGCCGCCGGGTTGCCGAGCTTCCTGCCGTAGGTCACGGCGGGCACCAGGGCGATGGCGGCGCGCTGGCCGGTGTCCGGGTCGGTGTCGAGCTCGAAGACGACCTCGACCAGCGGGTTGAGGGCGTAGAAGCCGTGGTGGTTGCTGGCCAGGTGCGGGCTGTTGGCCGGGATGTCGCTCAGCGGGATGGGCGGCTCGATGTCGATCTGGCCGTCGATGAAGCTGTCCGCGCTCATGTTCTCTCCTTGCTTTGGGTGCGGGTGAGGTCGGCTGGCTCCCGGGTGCGTCCCGGGGGCCAGCCGGTACGGCTGCGCATGGCCGTGCTGCGGGTCAGAACAGTTCGTCTTGGGTCGGGCCGGTGCGGCCGGGCCGCTGGCGCTGGCTCAGCGCCAGCGGGCGGGGGCGGGCCATGTCGTAGCCACCGCCCGGGGCGCGGCCGGGAACGTGCCGGGTGCCGCCGGGGTTGCGGTAGGTGAGAATGGGGCCGCCCTGGTCAAACCATCCGGCCGGGTAGGCGCGGACGGCCTGCTCGATCCAGCGCGACCGGGCTCGGTCGGTGGCGTCGTAGGGCAGTGGCTCCAGGACGGGTAGCTTTCGCCAGCCGGGGAAGACGTGGTCATGGGCGTCTTCGACGGCGTCGTTTTCCCGCTCGCGCGCCGGCCCTTCGAAGTCGTCGCAGCGCAGGCAGGCGGCCCGGTAATACAGGGCGCCGGGGCCGAGCAGATCCCGTTCGATGCGCCAGGGGCCGCGGGGCCGGTGGTCGGCCGTGAGCACGGCGATGCGACAGCGGTCGGCGCGCGGCAGCAGCCGCCCGCAAGCGCGCTCGTCCTCGCGGGGTGCCGGGGCCAGGTGCCAGGCGGTGCGCTTCCGCATCGCCCGGACCGGGTCGGCGGCCAGGTGGCGGTAGTGGGCCTGGCGATGGCGCGCGCCGCGCAGGTCGTCGAGGCTCACTGCTGCCCACCCAGCTGCCCGGCCGGGCGAATCTCCTCGAGCGGCGTGTCCTCCAGGTCCTGCCAGAGCTGGCGCGCGGCCGCGCCGACCGGGCCGTCGTCGAGTTCCTCCAGCTCGTGGATCGCGGCGGCTGCCAGGCGGCGCTCGTCGCGCACCACGGTGCGCAGCGCGGTCTTGGTGGACACCTCCTGGTGACGGACGATGGCGACCTCCAGGTCGGTAGTCTCCCGGCTCTTCCTGCTGTAGCGGCCATCGAGCGGCGCGACCCGGAGCGAGAAGTAGGTGTGGCGCTGGGCGGTGTTCCACCCGGCCACCTCCTCCTCGGCGTGCCACAGCCCTCGGGTGATCGGCTCCAGCGGGTCGATGCCACGATGCCGGAAGTAGTGGGCCAGGTCGGCGAACAGGTCGCTGAGCGCCGTCTCGATCTCGTCCGGATCGAGGGTGGCCCAGCCGCCGGGCAGGTAGTGGCATTCCAGCAGGTTTTGGATTCGCTCGCTGGCCGCGTCCTGCTCGGTGCCTTCCGCCGAGTTCGTGGTGTCGTCCATCTGGACCTCTCCTCTTCGATGCGGGTGATGGCTCGGGGGTGTGCGACCCCCCTTAACACTCCATATATTACCCGATTAATGATCGACGGTAACGCCGGACACAGGCTCTGAGCTGGGGTTTTAGGTAAAGGATCTGTGCCGGAGCCCAGCCTCGAACGGGTTGTCTTCTCACGGGAGGGGCTGTTCGTGATCATCATCCCGTCGGCCTGAGGCTCCGCCTGCCGTAGGTTCCCAGGTTCTGCATAGCCCCTTGCCCGAAGGGTCGCGCGAAGCGCGAGGGCTATGCAGGTTCTGGGGTTCTGTGGCACCTTCGGTCAGGTCGTCGGGATGATGATCACGAACCCCCGGCACCACATCGCACCCCGCACAAGATCGCCGGGCCGCCGCCATCCCGGAGGCCTGCCTGCCCGGCGAGGGCATAGGTTGAAGCCTTGCCCGTTCCTCGCTCCCGGACCCCCGCCCTCGGGGGTTGCCGGAAGCCTTCACACGCGACAGCGTGCTCGGTGTGCTTGCCTCTCTCGGCTGCCCCATCCTGCTTGGCCCCTGCCGGCCACAAGTCTATTTCGACAAATCACCTCCCTTTACTTGGTAGATCACAAGTGCTAAAACGGCCGTTTTGGCATTGGAGGAGATCGGCGTGGCGGGCGAGGAAGTCTCGCTGCGGGTGTCGGTCAGGACGCGGGTGATCCGGAGAGTGGTCGGCGGTCCCAGCGGACAAGCGTGTCCGCGACGATGAGCTGCCTCGTGTGCGCACGGGACTGTCGGTGGGTCAGGCTTCGTCGTCCCACAGGTCGTAGTCGTTGGGTTCGCCGCGGGCCAGTCGTTCGGCGCGCATCCGCTCGCGTTCGGCGTCGGTGATGCCGGTGATGTACTCCCACAGGCTGACGCGTTGCACCTTGCCGCGGGCCCGGTCGTGCTGCAGGACGATGCGGGAGGCGCGGCCCATCTGCTCTTCTTGGACCACCCATGGGTCGGTGGCTTCCCAGGGCACGTCCTTCCAGGATGCTTCGTCGGCGATTTCGGTGGCCGCACGGTGGGCGGGCGAGCCGTGCTGGCGGGGCCGGCCGTTTAGGGGTTCCCAGCAGGAGGCGCACCGGACCCAGACCACGCGGTCGAGCTGGCCGGGGTCGGTGTCGACGGCCACGTCGTACACGCCGCCGGCGGGGTCGGCGGTGTTGACGAGTGCGTTGATCAGTGGGCCGGTGTGGGTGACGTAGAACAGCGACGATTTGCAGCCGGGGCAGACCGGCACGCGCCGGGTGGCCGGTCGCCGTTGGCCGAGGGTCTTCTCCTGTTCGCGCTCGGCCCGGTGGGCCTGTTGCTCGGCGAGGTGGCGTCGCCATACCTCGGCGGCCTCGATCGGCAGGAGGACGGCTTCTTGGCGGCCGGGGCCGCGCCGGGTCAGGGCGACGGGGGTGCCGTTACCGGCTTCTTCGATCAGTTCGGCGAGCTGGGCGCGGGCCTGACGGATGCCGATCCTTTTCACGAAACGCATTGTGTACACAAGTTGGGGCGAGTGGGAGGGCGTTCGCTCGAACCGCGTCGATCGACTCGGTTGGGGCTTGGCGTCGATCGTGAGCCTGTTTGTGTACACAACCGAACCGGGTTCTTGATCGGTTGGCGTTAAGCGGCCCCGGCGAGCCGGGGTTCGTGCGGGTCGCCTCGTCCGGTCTGGCTCGGTGCTCGATCGACGTTCGGGCCGGTTGAGCCGGGCTTCAGGCGACGTTTTCGGCGTGGGTGGCGGTCAGGTGGGCTCGGGCGGCGCGGTGGTCGGCGCGGCCGCGACGGTCGCGTGGGTAGCGCTGGCGGTTGGCGTGGGCGGGTGCGCCGGCGAGGATGAGCTGGCGTTGGCCGGGGATGAGGGGTTGGCCCTTGCGGGGTTTGCCGCGGGTGCGCATCCAGGCGTGTTCGGCCAGCCACCAGGCCCAGGCGGCGCGTTCGATGGCGTAGGTGCGGTGGCGGCGCTCGTGGGTGCCGTGGGCGCCGATGCGGCGGGCGGCTCGGTCGAGGCGGGCGTGCAGGCGTTCGGCGGCCTGGGGGGTGCGGCCGGGGGTGAGGTGGTGGCGGCGCAGGAGGGTGAGGTGCCGACGGGTGGTGGCAGGGTGGTATCCAGTGATCTCGGAGATTTGATCTACTTTGTAAAGGCCGGTGTGGAGGGCCGCGGCCACGGTGGCGCCGACGTGTCGTCCCAGTCCGGGTTGCTGGTGGCCGGTGTTGGGGTGCGTGAATAGGTCGTGGGCCCAGATTTCCCGTCGTTGGCGCAGAGCAGCAAGCCGCTGCTTACGCAGCGCGAGCGCTGGTCGGACCTCTGCCCGGGGGCGCGGGTTCGCTTGTGTCCCACCCCCCCCTGAAGGCGCTTGAGTCACAAACGTCACAGCCGTGGAGATGGTCGGGCCGACGGTGCCGTCCGGGGCGGGGCGAGGCATGAGCCGGTAGCGGTGGCTGCGCTGGCCTTCCCCCGGGGTGACCAGAACCAGCCACTCGTCCAGGCACAGCCGGTGCAGGGACCGCGCCGCGGTGCTCTTGCCCATCCCGGTGGCCAGCGCCAACCGCCGGCAATCCAGCTCGATCTCCTCACTGACCGCGTCCAAGGCGAGCTCCAGCACGTACTCCAGGGTTTTGCGGTCGCTGGGGCCGGACTGGCGCGACCAGCGCCCGGTGGCGGTGGCGGCCTCGATGGCATGCTCCACGCCGTCGACCACCTCCACCACGGCGGCCACCCGGCGCACCCAATCGGCCTCGGCGTCCTGCCAGCCCCCGTCCTCGCCCGTGGGCCCGGGGTCGGGGTTGTCGCGGCGCAGGGTGGCCGCGTAGGCCACCGCGCGATCCCACTGCCGCTCCAGCAGCCGGCGCCGCGCGGCCGCATCCCGCGCCCGCGCCCCGGCCGCGCCATCCTGCCTGCGTACGTGCACCAGCCCGGGAGCCGACAGGTGCGCCTCGACCAGGTCGACGGCCTGGCCCCGGGACCAGCGCGCCAGCGCCAGCCGTACCAGGATGCGCATCAGCACGGCGTGCCCTTGCCCCGCCGCCGGCGCGGTAGCCACCAGCCCGGCCACATCGCACGGCCGGTAGCGGCCGGCCAGCTTCGGCCCGTCCGGCGTCAGCTCCACCGTGCGCACCCGCTCGGCCTCGATCTGCGCCGGATCGGCCTCGCCGGCCTCCAGCGCGATCGCCAGCCGCGCCAGCGCATCGCCGTCGTTGGGCACCGACAACATCGCGTCGACGGCCTGCGGCGTGATCGGCACTCCCTCGTGCATCGGCGTGGAGATGCCACCGGCGCGATGCGGCGCGCCGGGCGGCCGTAGGCACCCCGTGGCCGGGTTGGTCAGCGGGCTCTTGTCCAACGTCGGCAGCAACCGGCCAGCGGCGTAGGCGAGCTGGCGCACCACCGCAGCGGCCGTCGGCTCCACCGGCACCCACACGTGCGCCCCGCCACCGGGGCCTGAGGCGCACTCCACGTACCGCAGGTCGGCCGCATCCAGCCGCTCCCGCAGCTCCGCCACGTCACGCTGCACCGCCGCCCGCCCGAACCGGCCGGCGTCGAAGTCGAACCCCAGGAACTCGAACTCCTGCCGAGAATTGGTCAGGAACCACGCATACGGCCCATCGGGTCGGGTAGGCCCCAATGTGCACGTCCGCTCATACGCATGCGCCCACCCGCCCTCCGGCGAAGTGCGCACGTCAACACGTGCGCGGCCGCGCGGGGCAAGGCGGTACAGCGCCGCGTGAAAGGCGGCACTCGCATGATCGGCATCGCCCGTGATTCCGACAGAATCAGGCGACACGCCCGTTTTTGGGCGCGCTGGGCTAGCCGGATGACCATGAGGTATCGTGGTCTCCGTCTCTGCTTAATCGAGGCATGACAAAGGGGCCGGTTCGCGACCGGCGTCAGCGTCGTGCTTTAAGCCCTTGTCGGACGCGGCTCCTCTCTCCCAGAGAGGTCGGCACGCTCTCCGGGTGTTCCTTTTGGTTGGGCGAGGTGGAGGCGAGAGGGAAAACCGGTTGGCAGCCGGGTTCTCTCACCTGTCGGGAGTCGAGATTTCCGCCATTGGTTGGTAGCCGGGCGGCGGAGTCTCTGAGGTCGTAGGCAAGCGCCCCGGTTGGCAAACCGGGGCCTACGCGTTTTAGGCGCTCAATCGATCGACCGGATCGACCGACTGGCTGTCGGCCTCGTGCCGGCTCAGCAGCGCCTGCAGCTCCACCGGATGCAGCTTCTGCAGCTGCTCGCGCAGCTCCAGCAGATGATCGAGCTGGCTGAGCTCTTCCAAATAGCGCGACAAGGAGACGCTCCGCCGCTTGGCGGCGGCGTGATAGCGATCCCTGAGCCACTGCGGAACCTTGGTCTGCAGCGGCACCGTGCCGCCCGTCCCGTAGACCCGTCGTGCTTGTCCTGCTACTGATGGCATGGCGACGATCATTGCGCATCCGGGTTTTGGATGCATTCCCAACGCGCGGTGTGTCGCCAAAAAACTGCTCTCCGTGCCCATCGGATAGTGCGGCAATTCGGACGCCGGTCATGATCTGCACAAATCGATCCCGCCGAGCCGCGCCTGAGCCCACCAGCACGCTCACCGCACGCCTTCCTGGATGGTGGTGAGCGTGCGGGAGGCAGGCGGAAACTCGTCCCAGGTCCGGCCATCCAGCAGCCGTCCGCCCGCCTTCGGGGTCAGCCCTCCAACCTGCTTGAAGAACAGCGGAACATGAAGGCCGAGACAACGATCGCGCAGGTCGCGAACCCAGTCGAGATCGAGTAGTCGATGGTTGGGGCCGCTCTCCCCGCCCACGATTACCCAATCGATCCCGGTCAGGTCCAAGGACGGCAGTGGGCCGAGTAGCGGCTCCAACGACAAGAACCTGACCGCAGCAGATGTCTGACGGATCTCCTCGGCTCGCCAGCAATACTCATCGGTCTCGATCGACGTCCCGATCCAGGCGTTGCGCAGCGGCCACGCGCTCAATGCATTCCAGTTGGCCACGCGAGTGCGCACGTTCTCGCGCACGAGCCGGGCCAGCGGAACGGTGGGATCGGTCGACATCCGTTCCATCTCTGACCAGACGACGTCGATGAACTCCTGGGAGTTCAGGAGATGGCGGAGCCGCCGCGGTCGCTTGGTGAGCACCTGGAACTGGTGCTGCGGGGCCAGGGCCATGGTCGCGAAGATGCGAGCGGCGAAGGTCGCGGGGACACGAGCATGGCCGACGTCGCTCATCGAATTCACGAACACTTTGCGGGGCTTCCGCCACCGCAGGGGCTCGACCAAGGCGTCTTCGTGGATGCTCACGCCGAACCCGGGCCCGCTCGTCCGCGGGTCGCCGTCGCGCTGGTACTTCGACTGCCCCATCGCCTTCAGTCGCTTGGCCAGCGTCAGCGCATAGCAGTTGTCGCATCCAGGAGAGATCCGGTCACATCCGGTGGTCGGATTCCACGTGATCTCTGTCCACTCGATACTCGTCGTCGTGTTCATGACGCATACTCCCGGAGTGAGCCGTCTGCGAGGTTGATGCAGCGTCGGCAGGAGTGATTGCTGTCGTGGCGGAACGGCAGCGCGCACGGCGTGTCGCCGCAGCAGAAGGTGGAGCAAGCTCCGACGACCACAAGGCCCGCCGACGGGTCTCGCTCTTCGGCGCAGGCGATGCACTCGTTGTGGCTGACCGGGCGCTTCGCCTGATTGACCTCGTCGCCGGGGAAGGCGACGTGCCGCACGTAGCGGTGACCGGGGGCAATGGTGGGCACACCCCGCAGGTTCGGAGTCCCGTGGCAGCTGGCACACAGGTGGGGGATACGGGCAGTGCGTGCGTTCGCCATGGTGGTCATCGAGCCTCACCACCGATGGTGCAGAAGACATCGGTCGAGTCGATCGTGCTGGTGACACTCATGATCCGGTTACAGCCTTCGGCGTGAGGCGCCCGCGGGCGGGAGGGCGCGAGGCCAGACGGTCGATCACCGCCAGCAACTCCCGGTCAAGCGCGATGAGTCCGGCCTCGGCCAGCCAGCCGACCCAGACCGGCTCGATGCCCGGGGCGGCGGCGAACGTTGCGGCGTCGATCAGGCCGAGCGCGTGCTCGGCGGTACGGCGGGCGAACTGCTGCAGTTCCTCGACGCTCAGCCAGCGGGCCTGGCGCGTCTCGCGCGGGCTGGGCGCCGGCGTCCCGGTGACCTTGGCCTGGAAGATCTCCCAGTGGTGGCCGCGGCGCCCGTCGGCCTCGGGCGCGGGGTGACGTCCGCAGACGTTGTCCCGCCAGCCGTGGATCAGCGGGGTCAGGCTGGTGACGGTCAGGCCCAGTTCCTCGGCGACCTCAGCGTGTGCCGCCTCTTCGAAGGTGCCGTGTTCGGCGGCGTGCCCGGCGGCGGGGGCCACGCCGATCGGCGCGCTCGCGCGCTCGAACATCAGGTACCGGCCCTGAGGATCGGTGATCAGCACGCCGACGCTGGTGCGGTCGCAGACCGGCTCCAGCCAGCGGACCGGCTTGCGCAGCAGGCGGGCGTAGGCCAGCTCGGCGCGGGTGGAGGCCCCGAGGTAGCCGTCCTGGTTGAGGATGAGCACCTGGTCCGCCAGGTCGATCTTGCGCAGGTGCAGTTCGTCGAGTTCCCGCTTGATCGCCTCCAGCTCGCCGGAGCTGAGGTCGGCGAACAGTTCGTGGTCGGACTTGGTGTTGCAGCCGATCGACAGCACGATGCGGCCGGCGAGGGTCTCGGCCAGCTCGGCGTCGGCGTAGGCCACGGTGAAGCGGGTCGATCCGCACAGCACCACGACCTCGGGCCGGGGCCCGCAGAAGTCGCGGACCAGGTCGTGGTGGTCACCGCAGAGCGCGGGCGCGTGAGTCTGGTGGGTGTGCATTATGGCCTCCGGTCGGTACTTGGCTGCACCGCAGCTGGCAGCATGGACTCGGTTGACGGGGTGGGGGTGTGCTCGGGGCTGGGCAGGTCCCAGCCGTGGCAGGCCTGGCACTGGCCGTAGCGGCGGGGCAGGCAGTAGGGCTGCTCCACCCCGCACGTGGGGCAGATACGGCGGGCGCGTAACGCGGCGGCCAGCGCCGCCAGCTGCTTGGGGGACGGCGGCCGGTACGGCCGCGCTTTGGCGATCTCGTACAGGTAGGCGACCTGGATGCCGCGGGGTACGCCCTTGGCGGAGGAGGTACGCCGCGATCGCCACATGAGCTGGGCGACGGGCTGCTGCCCGGCCGGTCGCAGCTGCTGACGGCGCAGCTGGCGGCGGGTGGCCAGACCCTGCGGCGCCAGGCCGTAAGGGAAGGTTGCGATGCCGAAGCGGCTGCCCTCGGGATCGTAGAACGGCACGGGGCCCATCAGGCGGCCCTCCCGCTGGATCGGCCGTGGCAGGTCGGTGCCGCGATCGGGTCCCGGTCCTGCGGCGCGGCGGCCGGATCGGCCTCTTTGGCGCCGGCCTGCTGGGCGGCCTGGATCTCCTCGTACAGGGCCAGCGCGGTGCTTCCGCTCAGGTGCAGCCGCGTGCCCAGCTCCGCCGCGCTGTGGCCGGCGGCGACGATGCGTTCGGCTGCTCGGCGGCGCTCGGTCTTGGTCAGCGCGACCTGCTCACCGCGGGCGGCAATCTCCACCGCGAGCTCATCGACGATGCCGTCCTCGGGCAGGCTCCAGCGCGGGCGGCGCAGCTTGGCCAGCACCACCGCCAGCGCCCGCAACTCCAGCACGTTCAGCCCGGCCAGCAGCCGGTGCACGGCGGCGGGCTGGTAGGTGTGCACGAACCAGGTCAGCGCATCGGCCGGGGGCGCCATCCGCGCGATGAGCTCCTCCAGGTCCTGCGGGCCGGGCCCGGCCGGGCCGGGCTGCTGCTCAGGCATGGGCCATCACCTCGTGCCGGGCCGGGTCGTCCAGGTAGGTGAGCACGGTGGCGGTGGCCGTCGCCGGCAGTCGCCACAGGCCTTGTGCGCCTACGGCAGCCACCGTCTGGCGCAGGGCGTGCCAGGCGCCGAAGTGCCAGTGAAACTGGCCGGGTGTCGCCCATGGCGAGCGACATCGGCACCCTTGGGCCGGGCCGTCGCATACGGCGTCCAGCCGCGCCAGGGCCAGCACCTGTCCCCGGGCGCGCAGCGACTGACGGGGGTGGTGCGGGCGCCAGCGCGGCCCCAGCCGGGCCGCGATGAAGCCCTGGGCGCAGGCGACGTCGTCGACCAGGGCGCGGCCGGCATGGATGGCCAGCCAGCCCCGATAGGTGGTGGTCCAGCTGCGGTTTTCGATGTCGGCCCGGGCCAGGGCCCAGGCCCAGGGCTGGCGTACGGTTAGCGCCCACAGCTCGATCGGCGTGTCCATCAGGCGGCCCGCCTTGCCGCTGCGGGGCTGCCGCCGGGTCGCGAACACACCGATCGCCTGCCCGGGGCCGGTCGGCGGGCCTGCGGCTCGTCTTGGCCGGACAGCAGGCGCCGCAGTTCGGCGCGGGCGCGGGCGCTGTGGGATTTCACCGCGCCGCGGCTGATGCTCAACCGGGTGGCGATCTGGGCTTCCTGCAGGCCGCCCCAGTAGCGCAGGATCGTCACCTGCCGCTGCCGTTCGGGTAGCCGCCTCAGCGCCTGCCGGATCGGCACGCTGGCGATATGGGCCAGGGCGAGTTCTTCGGCGCTAGGGGCCACCTGCTCGCGGGCCCGGGCGAGCGCGTCGGTGGCCCGGCTGGCCACGGCGCGCGTGCGCAGCACGCTGATCGCCCGGTGGGTCACGGCCCAGCTCAGGTAGGCGCGCCAGCCCTCGGGCTTGCGCGGCCGGCGGCCGGTGGCCAGCAGGTGCGTGATCACGTCGGCGATCACGTCCTCGGCGGCGGCCGGGTCGGCCAGGAGCTGCAGCGCGATGCCGTGCAGGACGCTGCGGTGTTCGGCGTAGCGGGCGGCGAGGTCCTCGTGCGGCGGGTGCGGCTCGGTGAGGACGTCCGCGCCCGTCGCGGAGCCCGTCACCGACGCCGTGGTCGGGGCGGATGCCGGTGTGGGGATCATGCTGTGGCCTCCCGCCCAATGGAGCCGTCCGGGCAGGGGCGCGTGTCGCGCGCAGCGGTATCGGCGTGTCGCTCGTCCGCGCGGATCGTCTGCTCCCAGCACTGGCCGCAGGCCACCTGTCCGACCTGCCGGCGAGAGCTGTGCTCCTGCTCTCGGCATCGCTGCTGGGCCTGCTTGGCCAGTGGGTGCCGGGTGGTGAAGTGGTCGGGCTCCCAGGACGCCTGACCCGGCCTGCGGTTGCTCTTGCGGCCGACGTTCTGGCTGGCCGTCTTGCTGTCTTGCCGGCCTTCCTTCTGACGTTCGCCGGCGCGGAAGCGGCGCACCAGCGCGACGGCCTCGCCCACGGGCAACTCACCCGAGCGCACCCGCTCCCGGGTGGTGACGTCCAGGTCAAGCAGGGACAGGAAGTAGGAGACGGTGGACGGGCTCAGCCCGACGCGCTGGGCGATCAGGGTGACGGAGTAGTGGTGCACGTCGCGCAGCTCGCCGAAGGCTTCGGCCTTGTCGATCGGGCTGAGCTCGGCTCGCTGGCAGTTCTCCACCAGCATGCGCTCCAGCGTGACGGCCCGGCTGAGCTCGGGCGAGATGATCGCTACCAGCTCGCGCTCGCCCGCCTGCAGCGCGCCGGTGTGACGCCGCTCCCCCATCACCAGCTGGTAATGGCCGGGTTGTCCGGGCAGGGGCTGCACGGTCACCGGCTGCAGCACCCCGTGCTCGCGGATGCTGGCGCTCAGCTCGGCGACGTCGCCGACGTTCTCGCGCACGTTGCCGGGGTCGGGGTGGATGCGGTCGACGGGCAGGCAGGCCACCCGTAGTCCACGAAGATCCGCCGTCGCGGCATCGACGGGCGCGGCGACGATGGGCGCCGCGATCGGCCTCGGCGCTTCGGGGTGGGGCTGTCCCTGGCGCACGTGCTTGGCCCAGGCCAGTGCCGCCGTCGGGAATCCGGCGGGCAGCCGTACGCGGTGGCCCGGCCGGCTGGGGTCGTGGACGTGGCCCTGCTCGTTGATCAGCCAGCCCTTTTGGTGGGCGATCAGGGCCCGGATCGCGCCGGCGGGCCAGTCCAGCAGCTGCGCCGTCTCTTGCACGGTGTGCTGGGTGGCCAGCAACGCCAACGCCTTGGCCAGCTCCGGATGCAGGGTGCCCGGCGCGGCGGGTGCCGTGACGGTGGCGGTGCTGGTCGCAGGGGTGGTCACGGTGCTGGTGGTGGCGGTCATGGGGTGACCTCCGGTGCCGTGGCGAAGGTGGGGGCGATCGGGCACGCGTCGACCAGCGCCCGGGTGCGGCAGGGCCAGGGCGGGCCGCAATGCGCGCATTCGGCGCTGGCCTGGAGGATGCAGGCGTCACAGCTGTGCAGCAGGCTCTCGTCGGCCTCGTACTCGTGCGCGGGGCAGCGCTCCCACCTGGTGCGTCGGGTGCGCTGGTGGAGGCCGGCGATGTCGTCGAGCGTGAGCCCGGCGGTCACGACGGCCTCGCGCAGGTCGGCGACGTCCTCGATCAGCCCGCGGAAGGGCGGCTGGTGGCCACCGACCGCCGCGGCGTGCATCGCGGCCGCCAGGCCTCCGTTGGCCTGCGCCTCGTCGGCGTCGGGAAGCCCGGCGTGGCGGGGGTGGTCCGAAAGGAGCCGGGCGGCGACGATCTCCCGGTCGAGGGTGGCGCAGATCCGCTCGATGTGCCGCAGGGCTCGCGCGGCGCCGTCCATCTCGTGCTGCAGGTCCTCTTGGTCGTGGACGGCCAGCTCGCCGACCCGCTCAGAGTTACCGGCGCGTTCCCAGCCTGCCTGAAGCAGCGGCAGCAGGTGCTGCCGGGTGGTGGCGAGCCCCTGCTGGGCCTGGGCTAGTCCGCGCGCCGCGGCGGCCAGGTGGGTGGCGCTGCGCTGCAGCCGCTCACGTTCGGCGTCGTTGCGGTGGCCGGGCAGGCCGTTGACGGCGCTGACGCCCTGTCGGCCGAGCGAGGTCGTCGCCCAGCTCGTGGCCCCGCTCAGGTCAGCGGCCGTGGTCGTGGTCGTGGTCATGGCTGCCTCCGGGTGGCTACAGCGCGGCCAGCGCGACGGCGAGGATCAAGATGGCCAGGGCCGCGTGCAGCAGCCGCACCGCCCAGCGCACGCGCCGGTACTTGATCCAGGCGAGCTGCGACAGGCTGATCAGCGTGGTGGCCAGGCGGTCCTCGCCGCTGGCGACCATGCCGAGCAACTCCTCAGGGCCGGTCGCGGTGGCGTAGGCGCAAAAGCCGTAGCCGAGCTGGCCGCGGCGCGGCAGGTCAGGCCCGACCACGCCGAGCAGCACGGCGACGGCGGCGGCCAGCAGCGCGGTGCCCAGCCAGCATCCGGCCTGGGCGGCGGCGGGCAGGTGGCTGGCGGCGGCCGTGGTCAGCGCGCCGACCAGGGCCGCCGCGCCGGCGGCCAGTTGCAGCAGCATCCCGGCTTTGGCGTCGGCACGGCCGAGCTCGCCGCGCACGGCGTCGACCTCGTCCGCAAGCTGGGCCGCGCTGTCGTTGTCCATGTGCCACAGCTCCCGTTGACGGTCGGGGTCGGTCATGGAGGAGGGGAAGGCGGTGGGCAGGTGGCTGCCGGAGTCCGGGGCGGCGGTGTCTCTGGGTTCCGGGCTGTCGGGGACCGGCGTGAGGTAGGTCATCGTCCGCCGTGGGGGGCTCGGGCGGTGCCGGGTGCCGAGATCGTCAGTCATGATGGGTGTACTCCGTTCCTGCGAGCGGGGATCGAGGGCGCGTTCCGCGGTGGGATTGGTTTGGCGACTGGCCCGCCTGGAATGCGCCCTTGCTGCTAGGGGTGCTGGTGCGCGGCGGCGACGATGGCGATCCGCGCGGCGGGCTGGGTCTGGCTGTCGCGCAGCCGTACCGATTGCACGTGCCAGGGCTCATGGAGCCGGTGCTCGAGCACCAGCCGCTGCTCCCCCTCCTGCACCGGGGCGACGTCGGCGGCCGACAGCTGCACCTCGACCGGGCCGCCGAGGCGGTCGATGGCCGCGCGCCCGGCCGGCGTGGCGAAGATGCTGCCCGAGCCGTATAGGGCGCCGTTGAGGATCCAGGCCTCCTCGACGCTGCCGATCACGATGCCGTTCTCGTCGAACAGCTCGGCGTCGGCCATCCAGGGGTCGCTGGACTGGAGGGTGGGCTCCAGCATCCGGTGGCCTTCGACGGTGGGCTCGCCGAAGGTCAGCAGCAGGCCGCTCCACCGGCCCGCGAAGGGCCGCTCGCCCGGCCGGCCCGCCTGGCATATTGCCGTGGCGCGCTCGCCGGCCAGCGGCGCGAGCATGGTCAGCAGCCGGGTGTAGGCGGCCAGCCGCCCATGCTTGAGCGTGGTGCTGTGGCCGTCCCATACGGGGGCGTCGGCATCGCCGGGGGCGGCGATGCGAACGTTCGCGAACAGGTCCAGGTCGGCGGCGTCGATGTGCCAGGACAGCTGGCCGTAGGGCGTTGTCAGGTAGACGACCGGCCGCCCGGCGGCGGGGTCGTTGTCGCACAGGACCGCCGGGCAGGTGGCGGCCACGGCCGCGATCAGAGCGGCCCGCTCGCGGTACAGGGCGCGGATCTGGGCCGGGTCGGCGTCGTCCGCGGGCAGCTGGGCCGGTGCGGCGGGCCGCCCCAGCGCCCGGGTGGCGATCGTGGCGGTGGTGAGCAGGCACAGCGCGGCCGCCAGGACGGTGCCCGCCACAGCTGCGGGCGTGCTGCCGTGGCCGGCAAGGGCCAGCGCCGCCGCGACGATGGCCACCGCCAGGATGCCTCCGCCGGCGCTCCCCCACAGCAGGTTGAGCAGAGGGACTCGCGGGGGCGGGGTGCTCGGGCGATTCCGTGGAATCGTGGTGGTGATGTTGGTGGTGAAGGTCATCGTTGGCTGCACTCCTCATCGTGTGATCGGTTGGATCTGGCTGGGTGTGGCCGGGGTGATGCGAGTCAGGTCATGGCGGCCTTGGCCACCCGAGGGTGGAAGGGGCGGGGGCGGCTGTCGGTGAGCGAGGTGCTCGCTTCCCGTGGGGCGGCCGCTCGCACCGTCGATCAGGCCGCCGCCCGCTTCCAGGCGGTGATCAGCTGGTTCAGGCCGTCGGGGGCCACGAGCACCTCGCGCGCCTTGCTGCCTTGATCGGGGCCGACCACGTTGCGGCTTTGCAGCTGGTTCATCACGGCGACGGCGGCCTGGTGGCCCAAGCGCAGCTTGCGCTGCAGCATCGCGGTCGAGCCGAACTGGGTCGACACGATCATCTCGGTGGCCTTGATCAGCAGGTCGAGGTCGTCGACCTGCTGGGCCTGGCTGTCGGCGGCGCTGGGGCCGGGGTCGGCCGGCGGGGCCTGGTCCGTGGCCGCTGCCGGTGCTGGCGCCGGGCTGGTGGGCGCCGGGCTTGAGCCGGTGCGGCCCTGGCGCTTGCAGTGCAAGACGACTGCGGCGATCTCCTGTTCCGAGACGAAGGCGTTCTGCAGCCGGATCGGCAGGCTGGCGCCCATCGGGAGGTAGAGGGCATCGCCCTGACCGATCAGCTTCTCGGCGCCGGGCTGGTCCAGGATCACCCGTGAGTCGGCGAGGCTGGCGGTGGCGAAGGCGAGCCGCGAGGGGATGTTCGCCTTGATCAGTCCGGTCA
The DNA here is from genome assembly GCF_009760925.1 of Nonomuraea typhae. Taxonomy (GTDB): domain Bacteria; phylum Actinomycetota; class Actinomycetes; order Streptosporangiales; family Streptosporangiaceae; genus Nonomuraea; species Nonomuraea typhae. The sequence continues at coordinate 39,104 of NZ_VRLV01000025.1, read as the reverse complement.
CCACGTCGACGCTGGGCCGTTGGGTGGCCACGACGAGGTGGATGCCGGCCGCGCGGGCGAGCTGGGTGATCCGCACGATGGTGTCTTCGATCTCTTTGGGGGCGATCATCATCAGTTCGGCCAGCTCGTCGATGATGGCCAGCAGGTAGGGGCGCGGCTGGAGTGGCTTGCTGCCGGGCGGGGCGGTGATCTTGCCGGCGCGCACCGCGGCGTTGAAGTCGTCGATGTGGCGGAAGCCGTAGGCGGCCAGGTCGTCGTAGCGGCTGTTCATCTCCACCACCACGCTCTCCAGCGCGGTGCTGGCCTTCTTGGCGTCGGTGATGATCGGCGTGGTCAGGTGCGGGACTCCCGCGTAGATCGCCAGCTCTACCCGTTTGGGGTCGATCAGCAGCAGACGGACCTGCTCGGGCGTGGCCCGGGTCAGGACCGAGGTGATGATCTCGTTGATGCAGACGGATTTGCCCGAGCCGGTGGCGCCGGCGATGAGCAGGTGCGGCATTTTGGCGAGGTTGGCCATGATGGTGCGGCCGTCGATGTCCTTGCCCAGGCCGACCACCAGGGGGTGCCGGTCTTGCTGGGCGGCCGGTGAGCGCAGCACGTCGCCGAGGCTGACCAGGTCGCGGTCGGTGTTGGCGATCTCGATGCCGACGGCCGACTTGCCGGGGATCGGGTTGAGGATGCGCACCTGGCCGCTGGCGACGGCGTAGGCGATGTTCTCGCTCAGATTGGTGATCTTCTTGACGCTCACCCCCTTGCCGAGCACCACTTCATAGCGGGTCACCTGCGGGGCGCGGACGAAACCGGTGACCTCGGCGGCGACGGTGAACTGTTCGAAAACGCTGTTGAGCGCGGCGGCGACCTGGTCGTTGGCGGCGGTGTGCGCGCGCACGGCGCTGCCCGGCCGCAGCAGGTTGAGCGATGGCAGGAGGTAGCCGGGCCCGGCCGGGCCCTGTTCGCCCGGCCCGGCCTGGTCGACGGCGGAGGCCGGAGGCACGCCGGTGGGTCCGCTCGGGTCGGGAGCGCCGTCTTGCGTGATCACGGCGTTGTCGAAGGGGGCCGGCCCCTGGACCACGGTGCTGAAGTCGACGACCGGCCCGGTGGCGGGCGCGGCCGCCGCACCCGCGGCCGGGGTGGCCGCCTCGGCGATCACGGTGCCGGTGTTGATCACCGTAGGGGTGTCGGCCGTCGCGGCCTGCGTGGCATCGCCGGCGTAGCGGTCGGCACCGCGCCTTACTTGGGTGCTCTGCTGTCCGGCTGCCGCCGGCAGCCGCAGCTGCAGCTGCAGGGGCAGCAGCGGCCGACCGGCGGTCAGCCGCAGGCCGCACCAGATGAGCAGGCCCAGCAGCGGGATGGCGGCCAGGACGTGCCAGCGGGCGGGAAAGGAGGCGGCCAGGCCCAGCAGCCCGCCCGTGTCGCTCATCGTGGTCCAGCTGGCCCGGCTGGTGCCGGGCATGGGGGTGCCGCTGGCCAGGTGGGCCACTCCGTTGACCGCTGCGGCCAGGGCGATCAGGCCGGTGGCTCGGCGCATGGTTGCGGTGTGCTGGTCCGGATGGCGCCACAGTCGCAGGGCCAGCCAGATGAGGATCAGCGGCAGGCCGAAGCGGGTGAGCATGCCGAACACGACCGCGATCGGCAGGACCAGGAGGTCCAAGACGCCGACGGTCGGGTGGGTGCCGACGATGGCCAAGACGATGGCGGTGGCCAGCGCGGCCAGGCCGGTCCCGTCGCGGCGCTGAGCGGGGTCGACCTTGTGCGTCTGTCCGCCGCCGGCGGCGCGGACCAGGTTGCCGGTCCCCCGGGCGATGAGTCCCAGCAGGTTCCAGGCCAGCTTGAGCAGGCTCCAGGTGAACTCCCACAGCTCGTCCAGGACGCCGGGGCTCTTGGTACGGCGGGCGACGGGGCGGCTGGCGGCGGGGGCACGGCGGGTGGTGCGAGTGGTGGTTCTGCGACGGGTGACCATGAGGTCATCTCCTCCACACGGGCGATCAAGACGGTTGGTTATGACGAGGCGGCCGTCGGCCGCGGGGCGGGCGCGCTACAGGCTTCGGCAAAAGGAGATGCAGACCAGGACCAGCAGCCCGATCGGCAGCGCGGCGGCGGCGGCGAGCTTGACCTCCAGGGAGGGGTGCAGGAGCACGAGCGCCACCAGCAGCAGGGCGGCACCCACACCGAGCGCCCGCTTCAGCGCGGGGGCGGCGGCGCGCAGCAGCGCGCGCAGTTGCTCTGCCGGCGTGGCCGTGTCCGGCTCGGCGTCCGGTACGGCTGGCGGGTCTGCCGGGGCGGGGCGCAGGGTGGGCTCGTGCCGGTCGCCCGGGTGCGCCAGGGTGGTGGCCTCGGCGGTGGTGGGCGCCTGGCCGGTGCAGGTGGCCCGTTCGGTCTGCGCGATCGCCAGCAGGATTCCCGCCTCGACGCCGAACTGCGGCTGTGCCCACTCGAAGAAGATCTCCTCCAGGAGGGCGGCGCGGCTGCTGCGGTCGGCGGTGACGGCGAGCCGGTACCAGATCTCGTGCTCGAAGGCCGGGTCGACCGGGTCGGCCTCCTCATCGGCCAACAGCTCTTCGCTTTCGGCCACCAGGCACAGCAGCCGGGCGCGGGCCGGGTAGCCGGCGTCGTCCTCGACGTCGGCGAGCGCGCCGAGCAGCTGGGCGCGCTCCTGCGGCGCGGTGATGTGCGACAGCTCGGCCAGCAGCCGCTGCTCGGCGCTGGTCAGATGGGTGTCCCTGTCGAGATACCGATGTCCGTTGAGCGGCGTTGTGGGAGTGTTCGTCATGGTCTCTCCGTTTGTTCCGTGCGATCGCCGGTTTGGGGTGGTGCGGTGGGGCTGTGCGCTGCCCCTGGCACCGTGTGCGGGTGTGCGGTGGATGCTGCGGCGGTGCGCGGGAGGCGTCTCCCCGAATGCGCGGTTACTCTGCGTGATGGACGGTGGGTGTGCGGCGGTTGTGCGGATGATGCGCGAAGGCATGTGCGTAAGGTGCGCGGATCATGTGCGCTGCTTACGCACATGGCGTCTTCCCTATAGACAGTCACCGCCGCGCACACCCCGCACAGCGCACAGAGGTGCGGTTACGGAGCGTTCACGGGGGCGGGGGCCGGTCACCGGCCGTCACGGCGGTGGCCCCGCGCCCCGGAATCAGCCGACGGTCGTCTTCTCCATCGGTGAGGCGATGATGTCCCAGCCCTCGGCGTCGCCGCGGTCGGCGATGCACCCGAGTTCGGCCCATCGATCCCGCTGGCGGTACAGGAAGCGGCGCTCGCGGCCGACCTCGTTCGTCCAGGCCACCAGGTCCTGGGTGAAGATCGCCTCCTGTCCGCTGCGGTACAGGGCATCCAGCTTCTCGTCGAAGACGCGCTGGGCGGCCTCGGTGCTCAGCTTGGGCCGGGACTGGCCGTCCTCGCCGGCGGGGTCGTCCTCGTTGAGGTCCGGGTCGATGTCGCCGTCGATCGGCGCGTGCGGGTCGACGTTCTCGTCGAAGTCGACCGGTTGCGCGTCCTCGCCCAGGTGCTTGCGCCGCGACTCGGCGAGATCTTTCCTCATCCAAGCAAGCGCTTGTTGTGCTTCTGCGGTGGTCGTCTCCTCGATCCCCATTTCCCTCTCCTGGTCGTCGTCGGGGTAGCGGCTGCTCCGGCTCGCGGCCGGGGCGCCGTTCGCGGTGATGGTGCTCGCCGCCTCGGGCCGCGTGGAAGGCACCGGGGCGGGCCGTGCAGGGGCGGCCGGCGCGGCATGCGGCGCGGTGTTCGGCGGCGCCGCGGCGGGGCCCCAGACCGGGCCGGTGTAGAAGGTGCGGTGCTCATACAGCTCGCCGAACAGGCCGGCGGTCACCGGGTCCATCGGATCGCGGTAGCGTGCGCCCAGGTTGGCGGCCTCGATCAACTGCTCGTCGTGGGGGTTGTAGATGCGCAGCATCCGGGCCCAGCGCTGGGCCGGGATGCCCAGGCCGGCGATGTAGCAGTAGCCGCGCCGGGTGGTTCCCCAGGTCGGCAGGTTCTTGCCCAGGGCCTGCAGGGCCGGGACGGGCAGGATGTACTCCACGTCCTCGGCGCTGTCGCAGCCGAAGGCCATGCCGGCGGTGTGGTCGGCGCGGGCGTCGGTCGGCATGGACCGGTAGGTGGCCCGGCGCAGGCTGGAGGCCACCATGATCCCGGCGCTTCGGGCCTTGCCCAGCAGGAAGACGTAGTCGGACTCGAAGGCCATGAACTCGTCCGACTCCTCGATCCAGATCAGCAGCAGGTTCAGCGAGCTGCGCAGGGACCAGCGCATCAGACCTTCCCGGGCCAGGTGCTTGGTACGGCCCTCGACCACCAGGCGCATGCGCTTCATGAACCTGCGGGCCTCGCTGGCGTCGTTGATGACCCAGGTCAGGCCGTGTGCCACCGGGCCGAAGGTCTGCAGTTCCTTGGCCAGGTCGATGCCGACGATGTTCAGCCGGCGGCGCATGACCAGGTTGGCCAGGATCATCCGGGCGCCGGAGGACTTACCGGAACCCGTGACGCCGCCGATCTTGAGGTGGCCGATGTCCTCGGCGTCGGGGTCGCTGTCGAAGTCGCCCACCAGCGACACCATGCACGGGCCGGTCTGGTATTCCCCGACCGCGAACGGCACGGTGGGGTTGGCGCCCACCTCGGCCGGGCCCGGCCAGCGGATACCGCCGGGAACGGCCAGGTTGTCGCGGGTGGCGATCTCGATCTCGCCCAGGCCCTCGGCCTTGGGGTCGCCGTTGAGGGCCGAGCCGCCCGGCACCGCCCGGGCCGCGGCGGCCAGGGCCGGCATGAGCGCGCGGGCATCGTCCAGGGTGGCGCCGTCGGTGGTGCGCACCTTGGCTCTGATCACGCCGCGCTCGTCCACCTTGGCACCGCTGAACTGCACCTTGGAGGCCCGGATCGCCTCCATGAGCGGGTTGGATGCCTGCTCCCCGTGCCCGAGGGTGCGGGCGTACTTGCCGCCTCGCCAGATCGTCCACAGGACCCAGACCACTAGGCTGGCGACCACGTAGCCGGGCCAGATCACCCCCATGCCGACGATCAAGCCCACCACCAGCGTGAGAGTCGCGGCCCCGCCGCTGACCACGGTCAGGACCCGCAACAGCAACCGGCGCCCGGCCGCCAGCCAGCCGAACACCGTGCATCCCGCCCCGATGAGCAGCAACACGATGGCCATCAGCGGCGTCAGCACCGGCCGACCGCCCCAGGCGTGGTGCGCCCATTCGATCAGTCCCGCGTACACGATCGCCAAGATGGCGGGCGTGACCAGCGGCAATCCGTGCACCAGCAGCCAGCCGCCGCCCGTGGACACCACCGGCTCGGTCTCGGCCGGCAGGTTGGGAGTCTCGTTGCGTGCCATCCTCAGACACCACCCTTGCGCTCGCCGTTGTCGTAGCGGCCCGCGCGCCGGCCGCGGCCGTTGACGCGACGCTCGCCCACCATGAACTCCTGATGCACCGCCGCCATCCGCACGACGGCTTTGGCGGCCTCCAACACCGCCTCGGCGCTGTTGTGGCCGTTGGCCCGCAGGCGGTAGCTCAGATACATGCGCTTCAGCCAGGGCACGTACGCCCGGCCGTCCTTGCCGTCGCGCCTGCGCATCCACCGGGCCATCTCGTTGGCGTCTTCGAAGATGGTCCGGGCGACGTCGGCCAGCATCGCCCGGCCGGCCTCGGTGTAGTCGCGAAAGGCCTGGTGAGAGCCGGTCAGCTCGGCCTCCTGAAAGGTGTTGGCCTGCTTGACCAGGTCGATGTCCTTGCTCACGGCCTCTCCTCTCCTCGGTGCTTGCCGCCGCCGCTGCCGAGTGCGGAGGCGGCCACGAAGTCCTCGTGGAGCTCCTTCATCCGGCGCACGTGCTTGGCGGCCTCCAGCAGCGCGTCGGCGCCGTTCTTGCCGTGGCCGCGGATCCTCCTGGACAGCTGCCAGCGCTCGCGAAAGCCCAGCCGTTTGCCCTGGCTGGGCTTGCGGTGGCGGAGCCAGGTGGCCGCGAGCTCGGCGTCCATGGAGAGCATCGTGGCGAGCGTGCGCGACAGGGACTCGGTGTTGTCCAGGTAGGTGGCCATCCCTTCGTGGCTGCCCGTGACCTGGGCCGTGTCGAAGGCCTTGACCTGCGTGCGCAGGCTTCTGCCGGCCCGGTTCATGCCAGTTCTCCCATCGCGTCGCGCAGCAGGCGCAGGGCGATCTGCTGGGTGGCCGTACGGACGACGGTGCGGCCGTCGCGGTGACGCTCCACCGTGGTGACTTCGCTCGCGGCCCGCCGCCAGCGCCGCCGCACGGCGCGCCCGCGGCCGCTCAGCGTCGCCGACTCAGCCAGGGCGAACTCCAGCACCACGGCCGCCAGCGCCAGCAGCACGACGGCCAGGTGCTCCAGCAGCCGCTCGGGCCAGCCGGGGGCCAGCAGCCGACTCATCGCCACCACCCCTCCTCGCTCGTCAGCCCGGCGTCGACCCGGCTGGCGACCGGCCGGTCGTTGTGGCGGCTCGACCACCAGGAGTGCCCTTTGACGGTGGCCGCGCAGAGCAGGGCCACCGCGGCGATGGCGGTTGCCGGTCCCTCGGTGGTGGTCAGCAAGACCACCCAGCCGGCGAAACCGGCAGCGGCGGCTGCCGCCAGCAGGGGCAGGAACTGAGGTGTTCTCATCCGCGTGGTCCCCCTTCCGGATCGGGTGCGGTGGTGGGCGACGGGTGTGCGGTACCGGTGTGCGGTGACCGTCGGTTGATGTGCGGGCATGTGCGGCCGGTGCGCGGCTGCGCCTCGTGCATGTGCGGTGGTGTTTGCCTGGCTGAGGCGGCGCATCGCGGCTCTACTCCACCTCGATCAGGCCGAAGTAGATGTGGCCGAGGCTGTCGTAGATCGCGCTGCTGTGCTCGTGGTGTGGGTCCCGGCCGGTCATCTGCCCGCAGGTGCGAAACAGCTTGATCGCGGTCTCCACGGGCAGCGCGACCGTCAGCTCGGCGCCGTCGCTGCCCCGCGGCACGGCGGCGACGTCGCCGACCAGCTCCGTGATCACCTTGTGGGTGTCGCTGCGGACGATCGCCGTGATCTCGCGCACCTCCTCTTTGTCATCCAGCGCGACAGTGACGATGCGGAATCTCCGATGCTCCATTGCGGTGTCTCCTTGGGTCGGGTTGATCGGGGGATGGATGGGTGCCGCCCGCGTCGGGTGGAACCGGGGCCGGGCGGACACGTCAGAACGGACAGGAAGGACGGACATCGGACCGGCGCCTGGGCGGACACCGGACTGGGGTCGGGCGGACACCCGCCAGCCTTCGGGCGGGCGTCCGGCGGACGTGGAGCCGGACAGCCAAGCGGACATCTGGCGGGCCACCTGTCGGACAGCCAGCCGGACAGCGAGGCGGCTCAACCGCCGGTGCTGTCCGCTCCGCCGAGCGGTCACCAGGCGGACATCCGGGTCGCCATCCGGGCCGGGGTGCCTGCGGTCGGCGGCCACACGCAGCGCTCGATCCCCACCGCCGGCGCAATCCCTTCGGGCATCCACGAGCTCCACGGCGCGTTCACACGGGCCGCGTTCACAGCCGGGGCTGGATGAGGTCAGCGTTGCCATCGTGAAGCTCTCCATCGGAAGGAATCGCGGAAGGAATCGGGAAGATCAGGCCGTCGTGGGCGCGGCCGGGAAGGCCTTGGGGTCGCCCACGAACAGCTCGTACGGCACCCCGGCGGCCTCCAGCTCGGCGATGCGTGTGAACACGTGGCGGGCGATATCGGCGCGCTTGCCCGAGCCGCTCACGCCGACGGCCGGCAGGTGCGCGCGCACCAGGTCGGCGACGCTGGTCTGGCCGTGCCCCGTCGGCCCCGCCGCATCGTCACTGCCGGACGGATGGTTCGAATGCTTCATCTGGGTCTCCCTTTTCGATGAGGTTCTGCTGGTCAGGACCCCTGCCAGGGCCGCGCCTGCGCTGGCAGGGGAGACTCACCATCAGGGCCTTCGGCGGTGCGCGGTGCGTGTGCGGGCGGGTGTGCGAGGGGGTGTGCGGTGCACATGCCTGGCGCGCGGGCCGCAGATTCCGGCGGAATCGGCGGGCGCGCACCCATGTGCGGGTCGGCCGGGGCTAGGCATCGGCACCTGCCAGGGAGCGCTCGCCCTCGTCGCTCAGCGCCTCCTCGGCGGCGGCCCTGAGCCGCTGCCCCGTCTTGGCCGCGAGCGGGCTCTCCAGCCGGTCCCGCCACTTCTCCGACAGCAGCCGGGCGATCTCGGCGCCGCTCAGGCTCGGGTCGACCTTCAGCAGCGCGATCGCGGCGAGCCGCTTCTCCTCCGCGGTCGGCGGCCCCAGGTCAGAGCCGCTTCCCGCGCCCGCACCGGCCTCGATCTCCAGGTGGGCGCGGCCCGGACCGCCGCCGTTGAGGCGGGGCCGGCTCGCGGCCTGCCTCAGGATCTGCAGCTCTTCCTGAACGGCGGTACGGCGGCGCTGGAACTGCTCCTCCAGTTCGGCTTGGCGACGCCCGAACGCTTCCTCGAGCGCTTGCTCGCGGCGGGCCGCCTGGAGGTCCAAGTCCCTCTGCCGGTCCTCCATGTCCGATTGGAGCTCCGCCTCCATGTCCGCGCGCAGGGCGGCGATGTCCGAGCGCACGGCCAACTCCATGTCCGAGCGGAGAGCGGCCATGTCCGATGCGATGGCCGACTCGATGTCCGAGCGCATGGCCGATGCCATGTCCGATCGCCGCTCGGCCATGTCCGCCTGCAGGCGGGCGATCATGTCCGCTTCCATCGCCGCGCGCTGGCGCTCGATGTCCGACGACAGGGCGGCGATGGTCGCATCCCGGCGGCGCTGGGCGATGGTCTTGGTGATCATGTTGAGGGCGATCAGCGCCGACGTGTCGGCGATCAACCAGATGCCCAGCGCGGCCACCGGCCCCGCGGACGGGGTGATGACCTCAAGGTGCGCCTTGAGCGACATCAGCATCGCGGCGATGAAGATCGCGACGACCAGCTTCTTGGCCTTGGGCCCTGCCACCGGGTCGCCGAAGGTGTGCGACAACAGCGCGGCGAACAGGATCGGGACCACGGCGACCATCAGCGGGACCGCCAAGTCCCAGAACCTCGGGCCGGCCTTCAGGAGCTGGTCGATGTGCTCCTGGCTCGCGCCGGCCCGCTCGGCGGCTGCAGCCGCGACCCTTGCCCCCTTCCCGGCGGTCAGGAAGGCGTCACGGATGTTGAAGAACAGGCTGGACAGGGCGCCGGCGACCAGGATCGCCACCCAGACGCCCAGGCCGTGGGTGTCACTCGTCCCCTTCGCCGGGGCGGCATCGGCGCTGCTCATGCCGTTTCTCCGCTCGTGATCACGAACCGGCACGTGGCGGTGCGGCCCGTGGCGGCGATCTCCTCCCGGTACTCGTCGGCCAGTTGGTGCACGATGCTCAGGCCGCGGCCGGACTCATCCGCTTCGCGCTGCGCCGGGACGCTGAGCGGGCCCTGGTCGACCACGCTGAGCTCCACCTCGGTCGAGCTCAGCGCCAGCCGTACCGTGAACATGCCGCCGTCCCGGCCGGAGGCGCTGTGAAGGACCGCGTTGGCGCCGAGCTCGGTGAAGGCCAGCGCCACGTCATCGCGCCGGTCGCATCCCTGCAGCAGGCCCAGCACCCACGCGCGGGCCTCTCCCACCTGGTCCGGCGTGCCGGTGAAGCCACGCTGGACGTCGGCCTGCAGGAGGTCGGCCTGCAAGGAGTCGGCCGCGGGGGCGGCGGCGATGAGCGTCATCTCCCCGTCCACTCGCAGCCAGGGCACCCATCCGCGCACAGGCAGGCGGCCAGGACCGGAACCTCCGGGTGAGCCAGCAGCGTGAGCGGCGCCATGCCGTCCGGCGGCAACTGGCCGTGGCCGGCCAGCGCGTGCCTGACGTGCACCAGCGGATTGGGCTCTCCCCTGTCCTCGGCGGCCACGCTCGCCCGCGCCGCGGCCACGAGCTCGGCGTACTGGGCCACGAGCAGCACGACCTCGTCCCGGTTCAGCCCGAGCCTTCTGATCGCGGAGGTGACGACGGCGGTCACAGCGCCACCCCCCGGAGAATCGTCGCAAGCGCCTGGTCGACATCGACCAGCTCACGCTCGCGCCCCATCGGGATGAGCCGGTAGATGTCGGTGACGAACTCCTCGACCGGGCCGGTCTCGGTGTACACGGTCATCCGCGCGTCAGGACCCGGACGCAGCGTGATCACCTGCCAGCCCGGCACCACGTGAGGCGCGACCAGCACATCGCACTCACCGGCCGCCTGGTCCAGGCCCTCAGCGAGCAAGTCCCGCGCAAACCGGTAGACCACGGTCTCCCGGTTCGGGCCGCCCTCGACGAAGGCCAAACGGACCGCGTACGGGTCCGTCGGTTGGTAGGCGATGATCGCCCTGAGTCGCTGCTGGTCTTCGGTCCACAGGACCAACCCACGAGTGATGGTCTTCATACGACCATCGCCTTGTCGGAGGCGGCTTGCTGGTCACTCGACAGACCCTCAGGAAACAGGGTGAGAGCGGCCTCGGACACCGACCCAGTGGTGATCTCGCTCAGCGCGTCTTCGGCAAGTAGGGCACGAATGTCGCGCTCACGGAAGCGGCGCAGGTGACCACCGGGCGTGGGGACGGCCTTCAGCCGTTCCTCCCGCGCCCAGCGGTTGATCGTGGCCGGCGTGACGCGGTAGACCCCGGCGACCTCCGCAGTGGTCAGCAGCCGGTCGCCGGAGGCGGCCAGTTCGTCCATGATGGACATGAGTCGTGTGTCCTTCCAGGTAGGCGACTCGTTCACGGCCTCGGTGTTGCAGCACCGAGGCCGTTCTTTGTGATTCGGACATTCGACACTTGCAGTGATGTGCTAAACAGCAGATGCTGTATGGCACTTCTCACCGTAGACGGCGCTCGGAGCACCGTCAAGGAAGTGCTGTACAGCAAATGGCGTATGGTGGATCCATGAAGCAAAGCCAGACCCCGCCCTCCCGGCGGATTGCCGACGACCTGCGAGCCGAGATTCAGTCCGGCCAGCTTCCGCCCGGTTTCAAACTGCCGGCCGTCCGCGTCCTCGCCGAGCGGTACGGGGTTACTCAGAGCCCCGTTCTGAAGGCTCTGGCCGCGCTGAAGGCCGAGGGCCTGGTGATCGCCATCCACGGTTCCGGCGCCTACGTTCGCCAGGCCAACCCCGTACGGCGGCTCGGCCCCGACCGCTACGCCCGCCACCGCTGGCAGACAACGACCGTGGAGGCACATCCCGACGATCGCGTCGACAGCCCCACCGTCATGCAGCAGGGAAGCCAGACACAGGATGTTGCCCTGGTCGAGGCCGATGAGCGCACCGCAGCAACTCTGCAAATTGAGGTCGGCGATCTTGTGTACGAGCGCGACCGGGTGGTATTCAGGGACGGCGCTCCGACTCACAGCATCACGTCGTACTACCGTCAAGCCGATGTTGAGGGCACGCCGCTGACCGATCCGCGCCCCGGCATTGCCGGCCGTTCCGGGGGTTTCCAAGTGCTCACCGACCAGGGCCTCCCGCCTCACGAGATCACAGAAGACCTGTTCGCCCGCATGCCCACGATCGACGAAGCCCTGAAACTTGACCTTCCCGCTGGCGAGCCGGTGGTCGAGCTTCACCGGGTCACCCGTACGGCAGAAGGTCGCCCAATCGAGTACGCCAGAGGCGTTCACGCCTCCAGCCGCTTCGCCTGGTCCTACACCTTCGAGATCCCGGACTAACTCCACCTCGAACTGTGGTGCAACGGAGATACGGGACCACCCATTGGCCGTGGTCCCGTTCCGTTGCGAACCACAGCAGATCCAGGTTGACGCGATCTCGCAGATTGCAAGCGTCGACGATCTTTGATCGTTGCAGGACCTCATCGCCAGCACTTATTCATGATCACAATGAATAGTTTGGAGGTCGAACGAGTATGCACGGGCATGCTCCGTTCACATGATCCTTCGGTAGTCCTCAGCTGCGTGGTGGACCGCGTCGCGGGCCTCGTCATCCCACGAGACGAAGGGCTGAAGCTCGTCCCAATAGCCTCGATAGTCGGCGATGTCGCGAGGGTCAGTGATAACCGCTGTGGCGTTCTGTGTGGCCACCAGGGCGGCCTGGTCGTCGTAGAGGGTGAAGGGATGCAGGCCAGGGATGGTTGTGGGTGTAGTCCAGGTGATGATCCCGACGTGAACGTTCGGTCGCTCGGATTGATGGATTAGGTGCTCAAGTTGGTCGACCATGATGGCGGCGCTACCCATGCACCAGCGCAGGGCTCCCTCGCCCATCACGAGGTGGAACTCCCGGTCACTTTCCAGAACGCGCTGTCGGTTGAGGCGTGCCTGGACGGTGCGCGTGAGGTTTTCAGGACTTAGCGAAGCTCCAAAAAGGGCCTCGATGTAGGCGGGGATCTGGAGAAGGCCGTGGATCGCAGAGGGCGCGAAGTTTCGGATCGTCTTGGCGGCGTTCTCCAGCTTGCCGATACGTTCCTGCATCGCCCAGCCACCACGTTGCAGCACCATCCGCCGCGGGGTACGGCTGGCGGCAAGTGCCTCGGTCATAGCGATCAGCTGGCGGCGAGTGCCGGGTGAGGCGTTATAGACGCGGCAGAGAGCCGCGACCTCGTCCTTGTCGACGAGCCCCCGGCCTGTCTCAGCACGGGAGATTTTCGTCTGGTTGACCCCGGACCGTTCCGCCGCGGCGGTCTGGGATAGGCCGGATGCCTGGCGAAGATTCCGCAAGGCATCCGGCAATGACATGGGCGAGGTCATGCTGCTGGGCGCTCCCGCCAATAGTGAGGATGGTCGCGCCAGTATCGGGCGAACGGGACGCCCGTGTTCCAGGCTGCCGTCCGAGCGGCTCTGTAAGCCCTGATGGTTTCGCGGTCCACCACGGGGTTGGCACCGACGAAGTTCCCGACGTCGTTGTAGTACATGCGGACGCCGTGATCCTCCCCTATCAGCCAAAAGTCCTCATCGATCAGCTGGGCCGGGCGGGCAACCTCGGTCAGGTCGAGGATACGGATGTGTTCGCCAGCTTCTGCGTTGAGGGCGAAACCCCACTCGAACTCGAACCGCTCGTAGTCGGTCAGCGGGCCCTTCACCACGTGGACGCGGTAGGTGTTCAGGCCGCGGGAGACCTCGTCACGGATAACGTCCAGCCAGGGGCCCTTACGACCCATATCAGGGCCAGGCTCACCCGCCAGGTAACGAGCAAGATCGTCGCCGTTGGCCGCCACGTCGTACACCGGCAATTGTTCCAACCGGAACAGCGTGCTGGTGAAACGCTCATCGATGTAGGCGGCAAGTTCCTTGCCGTCAAGCACGGTTCAGCGCCTCCTTCAGCGGCAGCGAGGATACGGGGAGCTCCACAGCGGCCTCGCCCGGAGGAATAGAAAGCTCGGCCAACGCCTCGGCGTCGGTCAGCTCAGGTCCATAGACCAGGACGGTATCGCGGCCAGTGACATGCAGGTGAGGCCAGCCAGCAACATCGCGGAGCTCAGGAACGAGCGACAACGGTACATCGACCGCTGTCCACCCTTGTCGAACGAGGAAGCCGGCGGCGGCTACGTCGTTCACACCGACGACGTAGCCCTGGACAATGAGTGTGTTCTGATCGGTGGCGTTGATACTCGGGCACTCGCGGCCGATGTCGCAGTCGCTCTTGCGAAGCAGGCGCAGGTTCAGCGGACTCACTCCCTCCGATGAGGCCTTTCTCCACTTGCGAGTATTAGCACCCTTTCACTTTCAGTCAAGATCAATTTGAATAGGATCTGGGTTGATCTTGAAACATGCCAAAGGCACCTCTAGGAACCCAACTCCTAGCCAAAGGGATCACGCAAAAGCCAGAGCATGAGCGCGCATGATCCGACATCCACAGCAACAAGCTCTCGCTCCGAACCTCAGGCGCGGTTACCTTGCTTACAAGCGCTGGACAAGGAGGACAGTCGCAATGGCCGACATCCGCCGGACAGCCCTTCCTGCACCTCCTCGGGTAGCCGTGGACCCTGACCTCCCTGAGGCGCAACGGCGATTCCTACTGAGAATCAATCCACGCTCCGCGCCAGCCAGTCCACCGGTGGTTCGCCGCGTGCGATGGCGGGGTCACGTGGAAGTAGGTCCCGCGGGACGGCGGTCTCGCCGATTCATCTTGAGTGGTGTTGCTGGCGTCGCTGGCTTCATGGTCGCGCACCGGACAGTGAATCCCTTCGCTCTGTGGCTCACGCCTCGGCTCGATGGGTTCATGCAGGTGTTGGGCTGGCTCCATGACGCAGCCCTGGTGGGTGCCTACCTGTTGGTGATCGTTCCCTTCTTGCCCATGCTGATTTCGCTGCTCTTGGCGCTGCGGATCGGCGAGGGCTCCCAGGAGAAGCTGCTGCGGCGGACGTACGGCCGCTACATCGGCCCGGACGAGTTGGACACAGGTTCGCGCGATCTTCTTGCCCGTGCCCAAGCCGCCGTCGACCTAGTCTTTGGGTCGGAGGTTCACCAGGCCGGTCTGCTCGACAGCATCCACAACCAAGTCGTGCTGCCTCGCCAGGAGTGGGAGATCGCCCAAGCGCTTCGCGGACTGTCACAGCTGCGGCAACGTCACCCTGACCTCTCGATTCCTACGGGCGGGCCTGATGAGGGCGCGCTGAGTCCGGCAGCACGGACGTTCAGGGAGGCGCTTGAGACCGTCAGCGACCGGGTCCGAGCGTTGGAGCGGTATGCAGAACAGGTGAAGGCGCCGACGTTGCCTATAGCCTGTCGGCGGCGGCCGACAGCACCTCCGCCAGGGCGCTTGAGGACTTGACGTCACAGGCGCACTACACCGAACAGGCATTGGCCGACCAGATTCGCCAAGTGCGCGAGGCCGCTGAGCTGCTGGCCGGCTCGCCTTCGCACTAGATTTCAGCGCCCTCCACAGCGGGCTCAATCGCCTGGTCTGCGATCGGAACGGGAACCACCGCTGCGATTCGTCGTCCTCGATTCGTCACGTAGGTGATTCGGCCATACACGGCGGCGTCATTAAGCACATCCGCTAGCTCAGAACGCAAGTCGCGCACGCTCATCTCGTTGGGCTCGCGTCCTTCCCGGTCCGTCATGACACCTATGCTAACCCGCGTTCACATGTGTACATTAGTGTACACAAGAACGGGAGCTTTGATGGAGCGAGAGAAGATCGGCAGCGGCATGGCCGCCGGAGAGCCGCCGCCTGCTCACCGCCAGGCGGTCGATCAGGGCGAGCCTTCCCTCGGGCGGGAGAGGACCGTCGGCGCGGACATCGCCGATTCCGCCGGAATCGCCCTTCTGGCCGCGCCGCCGCACCAGCCAGATCATCACGACGACTGCACTCCGACAGCGCCTGGCCGGCCTGCCGACCGAGCCGGTCGGCAGGTGGCCGAGCGGGAACTGCGGGCGGCCTCTCTCAGCATGAGCCTGTGCGCCGATGTTGGCACAGTGGGTCTGGAGCGTGCTCCGCTGGTCCGGCCCGGCGATGTCGTTTGGATCATCCAGGGTGACCGTGTACGCCGTGGCGTCGTCGATAGCGGCGAGCACGACGACCCGGTCACCGTCGTGTACGTCACGCTGGAGGCCATAGACCAGGCCCGTAGGCACGCTGGCATGAGCGACCCAGACCTTAACCTGCCTGCGGTTACCGCAGCCGTACGTGAGGGCCGTGCCCGTGTCGAGGTCTGCGTCGCGCCGATACCTCGCGAGCAGGTTCTCAAGACCGCGTACGACGTGGCGCAGGATCGGGCCTACCTCAAGGAGCGCCGCCAGGCGGAACGCCGCGAGCAGCGCCTGCAGCGAGCGGCCGGCGGGCCCCTGGAGCTTGGTCGTGTCTTTGATGACGGGCAGGTCGCCGGCCGGGCCATTGCTCGCTACCTGGGCCTGCAGCGCGGTCTTGCCGGATGGCTGTGGCAGGGTGAGGTGCCGATCAGCGCCGACTATGACGCCCTCGCGGCGCGCCTGGCGGTCCGGCACAAGGTCTTCACGCACCCCGCCCCAGACGACTACCGCTATCAGCTGGCCGAGTTGCCTGCGTCAGACAGCCTGACCCACCAGCTGGTGAGCGACGCTGGCTGGGAGCACGAAACCCGCCACGTCCGCAAGCTCGCAGAATGCGGCACTGTCGGTGACGAGCTGCTCATCGACTACGGCGGCGGCGCCACCGAGATCGTCCGCAGCGAGGGCGTGGTGGTCAACGCGATCGAGTTGCTGGCCGGCGTGCCCGGCAACTCCATGTTGTACGGGCTGCGCATTCGTCGCCCCGGGGGCGAGATTCAGACGATCAACCCCAGCTTGTTCTTCCCCATCCTGCTGCCCGTCGAGAGGGCCAGGCGCCGCTGGTGGACGCTGAGCGGCGACGTCGTGCTGTGTGGCCCCTTCGATGACGAGGCCGAGGCGAGCGCCGCGGCCGCCCGGATCGAAGCTGCGACCTCGATCCGGCTGGGCCACCCGGCCGCCGAGCCCGGCGCCGTTCAGCCCGCCCTGCGGGATAGCCCGCGCCCTCCTTCACGGCTGTATCTCGCCAACGCCCTGGACCCGCCCGACGAACCGCTCACTCACGAAGCACCCGGCCCGGCGCCCTACTCGCCCGCCGGCCACCGCAAGCGAACATCTCAGGAGGCTTCCTTGTCCGAGACGTCGACCGACGCCATGGCGCCGACGGCCGCCACCGATGGAGAGGATCAACCCCCTCCTGCCGCCGCAATGATGATCGCGGCCGAGCTGACGCTGGCTGACCTCGCCCCCCATCCCGCCAATCCACGCACTGGTCTGGGCAATCTGGAGGAGCTCCAGGCGTCCATCGGCGAGGTCGGCGTCCTGGAACCCCTGGTGGTCGTCACCGCGGCCGCGCACGCAGCCGCGGACTGGCCGTCTGTTGACGCCGCCGCGACGCACGTGATCCTGGCCGGACACCGGCGCCACCGAGCCGCGGTGGAGGCTGGTCTCACCCGGGTGCCGGCCGTTATCCGCGACGACCTGGCGGGCGATGAGGCCTTGATCGTCATGCTCTCGGAGAACGGCGACGGAATCCGGCAGGGCCTTGAGCCGCTCGCCGAGGCGCGCGCGATGCAGGAGCTGGCCGGCCGCGGCTGGTCGCAGCGCAAGATCGCGCAACGGCTCGGCTGCGCCCAGGGACAGGTGTCCAAGCGCCTGGCTCTGCTGCGGTTGCCCGACCGCGCGCAGGAGGCGCTCAGCGCGGGGGCCATCTCCACTGCGGATGCGGTCGAGCTGAGCCGGCTCGGTGACGACGCCGACCGCGTCACAGCAGCTCTCAAGCAGGTCACCGGCGGCTACCGGGCCAAGCAGGTGGTCAACCGCCACCTCGAGGAGCGGCAAGAGGAGGAGAAGCGCGCGCAGGTTCGCGCCCACCTGGAAGGTGCCGGCTTGAAGGTCGTTGACCCGTTGACGGCCTTCCCCAAGGGGTCCTACCTGCACGCGCTTCACCCCGCCGACGAGGGCGGCGACGAGGAGTACCTCATTCCTCACCAGGAGGCCGGTTGCCTGGTCGCCACCGTCAGCTGGCGCGGGCGGCCGGAGTACTACTGCCGTACGCCGCAGGCCCACAGCGATCCCGAGCATCAGCCGCGGAGCTTCCGGCTGGCCAACGAACGCGGCGACGCCCCAGCCGACGATAGCAAGGACCAAAAGCTCGCCCAGCGCCAACGCACCGAGGCCGGCATGCGGCTCGCCGCCAAGATCGCGCTCGGGAAGACCGCGCTCACCGCGGCCCAGGCCGCGTCGCTGCTGGCCGACTCCGTCGTGCGGCGCAACACCGACGCCTCCACCCTCAAACTGGCCACCCGCTGGCTCCGAGAGCTCGGCGAGGGCGAGGCGACGGGCGATCCCTACATCGAGTTGGCCGCCAAAGACGCCGACGCCTACGAGTACGCGGCCCAGGCCCGCAAGGACCCGGCGCTGCATCTGCGGCTGGCCCTGGTGATGACTGTGGCCGCAAGCGAACAACACGTGCGCTACCAGCACCATCAATGGGACCAGGAGGTCGTCGACTACTACGACCGCCTGATGGACGAGGTCGACTACCAGCCCACCGAGTGGGAGCAGCAGCGACTGAAGGACAGTCGCGAACGGCTCGAAGCCCGCGCGCGATTGAGCTGCCCGAGCTGCGCCTGCAGCTACAGCGCCCGCACCAACAACCACTGGTCGTGCGACGTCAGACGCGACGAGACCGCCGACGGGGGTTGGGTCTATGAGTGCGCCCCACGATGCACGGCGGCCGTGCCCGGCGACTCGGACATCCCTCCTGACGCTTAAGAAGGGAGCCTCGCATGAGCGACCTGTCGATCATCATCTCGCCGCCTGCATCAGCCGTCCGAAGGGGCAACGGCCGTGGTGCGGCGCGGCCGGGCACTCCCGAGCTGCAGGGCGTAGCCGCGCTGACCAGGTTGCTGCTTCGGGCCCCTGGCGCCGCCCACGCCGGCCCCGTCCTGATCACTTTGCACTCTGAGCTGCCCGAGGGCGGCATCTCATACATCGATCGTTGCTCGGGCGCCACCCGAATTCAGCTCGACAGCGGCATGCTGGCCGACCTGGAGGCTCCCGAGCTGTACGGCGTGCTGGCGCACGAGGTCGCCCATCAGGTCCTCGGACACTCGACCCGGCCGCGGCCTTGGCTGCGCGCCGCCCAATGCCTGGCCGCCTTGGCGGCGCTGAGCCTGCCCACCGCCATCACCTTCGCCTGGTGGTGGCCATGGGCTACGCTCGCTGGCCTGGCCACGCTGGCGTCTCTGATGGAGGCCGCCCAAGCGCGCCAGGAGGAGATCAGCGCCGACGTGCTGGCGTGCCAGCTGCTGAACCACATCGGCGCCGACGGCTACGCGATCACCACCGCCACGCTGCAGGCCAAAGCCGCCGATCCGGTGTGGGTCAAGATCTCAAGCTGGATCATCAGTCGCTACCCCTCTCGCCACACCCGCCTGCGTGCCGTCGCAACCGCCTCCAGCCTCGACCAGGCTGTCGAGGCTCGTCGATGACGCTGGCGGCGGGCTCGGGGGCAGGCCCCGGCGAGTCACGATCGCTGAGATTTGCGCCACCCGCAAATCCCGCCCGGCCGCATCACCAGATCCGCCCCTGGACAATCCCTTCCATGTTCAGGACCACAGCCGAGATGAGGCTCTGGAGGTGTTCCGGTGCTATCTGCATGAGCATCCTGAGCTGGTCGCCCCCGCTCGGCGCGAGCTGACTGGCCGCGACCTCGCCTGCTGCTGCCAGCCAGGCTAGGACTGCCACGGAGACATCTGGCTGGAGCGACTGATCCGACTCTCGCGCGCCCGCACCGTGGCCGTATTGATCTTCGCCGAGCCTGCCCACCTGTTGTTGATCTTGTCACCCCGGGGTGACAAGATCAACTCTTTTGGTCCTTGAGGCGGGCAGCGATCTCCTCAATCAGCTCCTCGCCGACGTCCGACGCCAGTTCGTGCTCGGCTTCCTGCAACCTCGCGGCGAGGCCGCGCATGCGTAGCACCAGGCGGGCCGCGCCCTCGGGATGCTCCTTCGCGAGATCGCGCATCTCCCGCAGTCGCGTCTTGCGCGACAGGTCGAATTCCTTCTCCGGGCCCGCCAGGGCACCCTCGAACCGGGACAGCAACCTCACGGTCGCGGGGGACGCTGTGGCAGCTCCGCCGCCATTGGCCGGGAGCTCCTTGGCCCCGTCGGCACCGAGACCTACCATTGCCCTCGCAGTGCGCAGGCCGCGTTCGGAGATGTCGTCCAGTTCTACGGCCTTGTCCCATACCGCACGTGCGAGATCGCCGCCGTGTTCCCGGATAAGCGGGCCGAGTACCAGGGCTTGCTTGGTGGTCCAATCCACCTGCAGGTCCGGCCAGGTCGCGCAGCACAGCCCGACGTACATGACCCGGTAGGCGTGCTGGCGTGACCAGCCCCAGCGGAGCTTGGCGTGCTCTTCGAAGTTCGTCACCAGCCGATCGCTGTGGATGCGGTATAGGGCCTGGCCGGCCGCCAGCGACAGGTACCGGCGCAGCATCTGGCCGCCCCGCTCCACTGCTTCCTGCGCCCCATCGATGATCGCCTCGTAGTGCGAAAGCCGCTCGGCTGGGTCAGTTGAAGTCGCCTCGGTGAACATCGGCGCGGCGGTCAGGTCTCCGCCGGGCAGGGAGAGGACCACCGTTTGGCCAGCGGGCGCCTGGGCGGACGGTTGCGCGGGCACTATCGGCGGGGAGTCCAGCTCGTCCCGCAGGAGGTCGTCCATCAGGCCCGCGGTGTCGCCGAGGGTGGATTCCAGATTGAAGTTCTTGCCGCTCATGCGGCCTTCCTCCTGACGAGCATCTGGGCAAGGTACTTGTAGTCCTGTCGGACTGTTGCTTCCGGGGCGTAGACGTGGAGGGGCTGCAGGATCTGCGGAGTGGGTGCTTCCATCGCAGCCACCGACGACCGGACGCCCATCACCAGCGACTCGGGATAGTCCAGGCAGACTCGCTTGTACATGGCGTCGGTGAGGTTGGACTTCAGCACTGCGCCGAGGATGACAGCTCGTCGATTCAGGTTGGGCTGTACTCGCTTGGTCAGCTCGATGGTCCGGTTCAGCGCGACGAGGGACCTCATGTCGAGGCCGGACGGCTTGAACGGAATGATCAGCTCGGGGCAGGCGATCATGCCGGCGATCGTGAGCTTGCCCAGGCTCGGTCCGCAGTCGGCGATCTCGACGTCGAACGGTTCGCTGCTGTTCTCGATCCCCCAGTTGACGGCGTGCTCAACTCCTACGATCTCTGGGTTGATCTCTGCCTGCTTGAGGCTGGTGTAGGAGGGGACGATGTGCAGGTTCGGCACCGAGGTGGGGTACGTCACCTCATCGGGTCCCGCTTTGCCCTCGAACATGTGGAGCAGGTTGGGCGGCGTTCCTTGGACGTTGGTCTGGGGCGGCATCCAGGAGGTTGCGCTGCCTTCTTGCGGGTCCAGGTCCCAGATGCGCACCCGGAGGCCCAGGAGGGCGAGCTCGCAGCCCAGGCACACCGTGGTGGTCGTCTTGCTGGTGCCGCCCTTCTGCATGACGCAGCAGAACCGGGCCGGGGTCGCCAGCGGCTCGAATCCGTCAGGGATCCGCGGCTCCATCCAGGTGGGAAGTTCCGTCCCTTTGGGAGGGGGAGGGGGAAGGGTCGCGTCGGCAAGGCTCACGCCGACCACCCGCCCAGGTGGGATCTCAACATCACGTCTCCTGCCAAGAGTCGGGCGTGCCGTACGGGCACGTGCGACCCAATCCTAGAGATACGCCGGTGCGACTCCCCGGTGCAAACAGCAGCAGGGGCCGCCATTCTGATGGCGGCCCCTGCTGTAACTCTTGGCAGCTCCAAGCATATCGGCTGCTAGCGCGCACTGCTCGGCCTGCGCTTTCTCGCTGTCGGCCAGATTCTTTGCGTTCCATGCCTTCGGCAGCCGGCTACCGACCATGACACACTGCTTCGAATCAACTACACAATGGAATGAGGGGTGGTCATGGGCGGTAGCCGAGGTAGCCAGCCGGGAAATGGAGATGTCACTTCCAGCAGGGACATTCCACCACCGCCTGAGACGCCACCGCTCGCAGACACCATGGCCACGACGATCGGCATGAGCACGCCGCCTCTGGCCCCGAGTCTGAGCGATCAGCGCCGGCCAGCCGGTCGACTGGTGGTGGCAACCATCGCGGCGATCGCGTGTTCTGCTGGGGTGATTGTGTCTTTGATCGCCGGGCAGGATCAGGATCGGCGTAAACCGGAAAGCAGGCCGGTTGAGGCTGCCGTCAAAACGCGCCAGTCGTCCGCGCCCCCGGTTTCCCGGGGTTGGTCACCCGGTCCGTTGTCCCCGACGCCGACAGTTCGCACCGCACCGAGTGCCCGGATGCCGACGCCGGCGGCTCGGCGGACGGGCCCCGGAAGCCGCCGGGCATCCGGCAGGCCGGCCGGGGCGGATCGAGATCGGGCCCAACCGGTGGTGGAAAGGACGCGTCCTCGCACGACGGGCTCGCGATCGGAGACGCCGCCCAAGCAGAGCCCATCGGCCTCGAAGCGGCGATCCGTGCCCAACCAGACGGGCGGCTCGGGGAGCGGGTCACTTCTGCAGGACCGGTGCGATCAGTTGTTCCCTCCAAGCAGCCCGGAGTTCGCGCTGCGCAATAGGACCTGTCACGCCATGGTTCGCTAAGGGGCCGGGCCCGGGGCTGTTCAGGACACGGTGATCGCTGCCACCTTCCAGGTTGCGCCGTGGTGCTCGCGTGTCAGGGTGGCGAAGGCGGTGAGGTCGCTTGGTGGGCCGCGCCAGCCGTCGCGGCCCACCGGTGTGATGGTGAGGCTCCATTGCCGGTAGGCCGTGGTGGCGGTGTCGGCGGGGCGCTGGTCGTGGCCAGGGGCGAGGTTCACCTGGGTGCGTGCTCGGTGTGCGGCCCAGGTGGTCCAGGTGGCGTCGGTACCTGGGGATGGATCTGAGCGCAGGGCGGCCAAGTACGCAGGGCTGAGCCAGGGGCTGGCGCGCAGGGCGGCGGCGCGAGGGTCGTGGTCTGTGGCGGTGTCGATGGACCACATGGCGGTGAGGGCTGCGGCGCTGACGGCGTCGGGGGCCGTGTCGTCGGTGCCGGCCGCAGCGGGTCTGCTTGAGGGCAGCGGCAGGGGAATGGGCCGGGTGGGGGAAGCGGCGGGGGCCGGGGAGGTGTGCTGGGCGCATCCGGTGGCGGCGAGCAAGGCGAAAGAGAGCAGCCACCTGGCCATGGCAGTGCGGAAGGCGAAGGGACTCATGCGTATCTCCGGATGGTCCACGTGGCCGAGGCGAAGTTGGTGAGCGGGGCGATGCGGACGACGTCGCCGGTGCGGGGGGCGTGGATGACCTGGCTGCTGCCGGCGTAGATGACGATGTGGCCGATGCCGCGGCCGTCGCGCCAGTCGATGCCGATGACGTCGCCGGGCAGCAGCTGGGTGCGGGGGATCGCCGTGCCGTACTGGGTGACCTGGCTGGCGGCGAAGTGGGGCAGTTGGATGCGGCCGCCGGAGGCGACCCAGACGGCGTGCAGGACCAGGCCGCTGCAATCGAAGCCGATGCCGGTGGCACCGCGGGTGGGGCCGTGCGGGCCGCCGCCGCCCCAGGAGTAGGGCGTACCGAGCCAGCGTTGGGCGGCGGCTACCACGGCGCCGCCGAAGCGCGTGGCACCGGCCGCAGTGAGTGAGGTGTCGGTGTAGTGCGGGATTCGGGCCAGGACACGGCGGACGTAGTCCTGGGTCTCGGGGTAGGGCGGGATGCCCTGATAGTGCAGGACCGCTCCGGGCCCGGCGTTGTAGGCGGCCAGCATGTTCGAGGTCACGTCGCCCGGGACCCGAGCGACGGTGCGGGCCAGGGCGCAGTCGTAGCGGCCCATGGCCATGATGGCGTCCTGGGGGTCATCGGGGCTGAGCAGGCCGTCGCCGTCGTCGTCGCGGCCGTAACTGCGCCAGGTGGAGGGCAGAAACTGTGCCAGGCCCTGCGCCGGAGGGACGGAGGTGGAGCGGGCGTTCGGGCGCCAGCCGCTTTCGGTCTCCAGTTGGGCGGCGATGAGGGGGGCGCTGACCTGGGGGCACATCTGCCCGGCCAGGCTGATCCACATCTGGTAGGCGGCAGGCACGCTGCCTGGGCGCAGCTGGGCGGGAGCGTTTCCGCCGCCGCCCAGGCCCGCCAGGAGCACGAGGGCGAGCACGAGCGCCATGAACGCGGCCGCCGCGATCAGCGCGATTTTCTTGGCGCTCTTCATAAATCGTTCCGACTTGCCCTTTTTCTACCCCGTCCCGCCTACGTCGCGAGAGCTATTCCGCCAGCCCCGCCATTCACCCGTACCGGGATTCTTCCGGGCGTTGTTGCCGCACTGTTTCTCCTGGCAGGACGCATGGATGTGCGATTCGGCCCGCAGTAAGGTTTAACCTCTCCAACAGCCCAGCGATCAGGTTAGCCAGTAATCCGACCGCCCTGGGCAATTACATATTCGGACCAAACAGGCGGGCTCGGTAAATTCCCATGGGCATGCTTTTGAGAAGCGAAATGCGTGACCGGCCGCGGAGCGGCCGATGAGCCCGCTACCGCGCTCCGGGTTGCCCTCGCAGCCACAGCCGGGAGCCGTACCGGATCTCCCCGGGGGACTGCCGGTACGACCGCTGCAGCCCACACCGGACGGGGTGGGGCTCGCGCCGTGGTGGTGGCTGGGCTGCCACGGCGGCGCCGGCTGCAGCACGCTGGCGAATGTCGTGCGCCGCGGCGGGAACGCCGGCCGCTACTGGCCGGTCCCGCCCGCCGGGGAGCGCTGCCAGGTGGTGCTGATCGCGCGCACGCACGCCGGGGGCCTGCGTGCTGCCCAGGTGGCCGCGCGGCAGTGGGCCTCCGGGTCCCTGCCCCCCGACGTCCAGCTGATCGGGCTGGTGGCGGTGGCGGACGCGCCCGGACGACTGCCCCGCCCGCTGCGCGAACTGCTGGCCCTGGTCTCCGGCGGCCTGCCCCGCGTGTGGCAGCTGCCCTGGGTCGAGGCACTGCGCCGCGGCGACCCACCTGGCCAGGTACGGCTGCCCGCCGCCTACGCCCAGCTGGCCACCGACCTGAATCACATCACCGACCACCACCGCACCGGAGGATCCTCGTGACCCACCTAGTGGCGCATCTGCCCCTGCTCGGCGACGTCCACGCGATGCTGGCGCCCGCCATCCCCGACCCCGGCACCGGCACTCCTCCGCCCGGCTCGGAGAAGCTGCTGACGGCGCTCGGCTGGGCGGCCTGGATCGTGACCGGCGCGTGTGTGGCCGGCGTGCTCGGCGTAGCGGGTCGGATGGCGATCGTGCATCACCGCGGCGAAGGCGGCCAGCACGCGGCCGGGCTGGCCTGGGTGATGGCCTCCTGCGTGCTGGTCGGCTCGGCCTCCGGCCTGGTGGGGGCGCTACTCACGTGACCCCGTCCGTCCGGCATCCCGCGCCCGGCGCGCCGCGCTCGCCCTGGCGTAGCCCGGGATTTTGGTGGGCCGCGGCCTTCGTCGCGCTGCTGGTCGTCCTGGCCGTGGTCGCCCTCGTGCTGCCCGATCGCGCTTCCGAAGCCAACCGGCCGTCTGCCCGCCCGACCTCGACGGCCTCCCCGGCATCCCCTGCTGCGGCGGCTGGCTCCGAGCCTGATGGCGGCCGGTGCCCGATCGCCGCCCCCGGGGCGCAAGCGTTGCCGGCCCAGCCTCCGGCCGACGTCACCTGGAGCGTGTTCCACGGGGTCGCCCAGCCCGCCTCGCGCCTGCACGGCCCGCACCGTGTCGAGGGCGAGGTGGCCCGCTGCTTCGCGCACACGCCGCCCGGCGCCCTGATCGCCGCCTGGCAGCTGTGCACGCGCTTCGTCCTGGCCGACGACTGGCGGCAGGTGGTCGAGCTGCAGGTGGTCCCCGGACCCGGCCGGGATGCGTACGTGGCCCAGCGGGCGCGCATCCGCGCCGACACCAGCCGGACGGGCGGCGGCTACGGCCAGCTCGCCGGATACGCGATCGCCTCCTACACCCCGCAGGTCGCCACCATCCAGCTGGTCAGCCGCTTCGCGGCCACCGGGCACCTGCAGGTCAACACGGTCACGGTGGTGTGGGACGGCGCCGATTGGCGGCTGCAGCTGCAGCCGGACGGCAGCATCAGCCCCAGCCTGCAGGCGTTGAGCTCGCTGGCCGGGTTCGTCCCCTGGGCGGGCGTATGAGCACGCCGTTGCCCGCCCCGGCCTGGGGTGTGCTGGCGCTCACCCCGACGCCGCCCCCGCCGCAGACCCCCGGCGGAGGCGGTGTCTGCGACCTGCCGGGCGCGGACGCGATCTGCGCCGGCATCAGCGGCGCGGTCGGCAGCGTCGCCGGCAGCGTCATCAACGAGCTGGCCGAAGCTTTCCAGCAGGCACAGATCAAGGCCTTGGGGATGATGGCCACCTTCTGGGCCACTACCCCCACGCCCACCCTGTCCGACAGCTCCGGTCCGGTGGCCTGGCTGCAGGAGCGCACCCACTGGTATGTCGCCCTGCTGGCGGTGCTCGGGCTGCTGCTGGCCGCCGGAAAGCTCGCCATCCAGCGGCGCGCCGAGCCGGCCGCGCAGGCCGCCACCGGGCTGCTGACGCTGGCGGTGGTGACCGGCTGCGGCACCGCGGTGCTGTCGCTGCTGACCGAGGCCGGCGACGCCTACTCGCACTGGATCATTCACCAGGCGCTGGACGACGCCGATTTCAGCGGAGCGATCACCCGGCTGGCGTCCTTCCAGGCGCTGACCCTCACCCCCGGCCTCATGATCATCCTGGCGTTGCTGTCGATCCTCTCGTGCCTCCTGCAGATCGTGCTGATGTTGGCCCGCATCGCCCTGCTCGGGCTGCTGGCCGGAGCGTTGCCGCTGGCGGCCGCGCTGGCCACCAGCGCCTCGGGCCGGACCTGGCTGGTGCGGGTGGTGGTGTGGGGGGTGGCCTTCGATCTGTACAAGCCGGCCGCCTCGACCATCTACGCCTACGCGTTCGTCGCGATGGGCACGCCCAACAGCGCGCTGGCGCAGATGTCCGGCCTGGTCATGATCGCGCTGGCGGTGGTGGCGCTGCCCGCGCTGATGCGCTTTTTGACCCCGGCGGTCACTGCGGCCGGCACCGGTGGCGGGGGCGGCGGCGCGGCCACGGTGGGTGCCGGGGTGGCGACCGGAGCCCGTGCGCTGCCCATGCTCGGCGGCCGCCACGGCTCCGGCCCGCCGTCCGGTGGAGGCGGCCCGGGCCACGGGCCCCGCGGCGCGCGCACCGCCAGCCCGCAACCGTCCGGGCCCGGCACCGGACAGGCCTCCGGCACCGCGCCCTCCGCGGCCGCCTCACGCCGCCCAACCCCAACCGCCTCTGGCACGGCCGGTACGGCGGGCGCGGCCGGCAAGAGCGCCGCGTCCGCCAGCGCGGCGGGCGCGGCCGCCGGGCCGGTCATCGCCGCCGGCCAGGCGGCCGTCAAGGCCACCGGCGCCGCGCGCCGGCGAGCCGCCCGCAGCACCGAGCCCCCAGGAGGACCCGATGGCTCCCGCTGACAGTGATCGCACCTACGGCAACTGGCGCAAGCCCACCTCGCCGGGAATCGGTCAGCTGGGCCTGGTGGGCACGCTGCTGCTGCTCGGCGGCCTGGTGGCGTGCGTGATCACCATGATGTTCTCGCTGCTGGCCGCCCTGATCCTGGCCGCGTGCATCGCGTGTGCGCTGTTGCCGATGCTGCTGCGCGACCGCAACGGCCGCACTGGCCTGCAGACGGTGACCACCTGGCTGTCGTGGCTGCGCGGCCGACGGGCCGGCCAGCACCTGTACCGCTCCGGGCCGCTCGGGCTGAGCTACGCCGGCCAGTTCCAGCTGCCCGGCCTTGCCGCCGCCTCCACCATGGTGAACGCCACCGACAGCTACGGCCGCGACTTCGGCCTCATCGTCGTCCCGGCAACCGGCCACTACACGGCCGTGTTCGAAGCCAGCGCGGACGGTGCGGCCCTGGTCGACGCCGACCAGGTCGACACCTGGGTCGCTTACTGGGGGCAATGGCTGGCGGCGCTGGCCTACGAGCCGGCGCTGGTGGCCGCCAGCGTCGTCATCGAGACCGCGCCTGATCTGGGCACCCGGCTGGAGCGGGAGGTCCACGGCAACCTGTCGCCGGACGCCCCCGAGCTGGCCGCGGCGGTGCTGTCCGACGTGGTGCGCACCTACCCGGCCGGCTCGGCCCAGGTCTCCACCCGGATCGCGGTCACCTACGCGGCCGCCCCGCGCGGCGGCCGGCGCCGCAGCACCGAGGCGATGGCCCGCGAGGTCGGCACCCGCCTGCCCGGCCTGACCGCAGGGCTGAGCATGACCGGCGCCGGCGCGGTCCGCCCGATGACCAGCAGCGAGCTGGCCGAAGCCATCCGCATCGCCTACGACCCGGCCTGCCACCAGATGCTGGAGTCGGCCCGCTCGGCTGGCCACCCGATCGGCCTGGCCTGGGAACAGGTCGGCCCGGCCGCCGCCCAGGAGAGCTGGGACCACTACCGGCACGACTCCGGCATCTCCGTCACCTGGGGCATGTCCGAAGCCCCCCGCGGCGAGGTGCTGTCCGGCGTGCTCACCGAGCTGCTGGCACCCCACCGCGACATCACCCGCAAACGCGTCGCCCTGCTGTATCGCCCCTACGATCCAGCCAGCGCGGCCCGGCTGGTCGAACGCGACCGGCGCGACGCGCGCTTCCGGCTGGGCGGCGCCCACGCCGCCGCCCGCGACAGCGTCGCGGTGGCCGCCGCCGACCAGTCCGCCCGCGAAGAGGCCAAGGGCGCCGGCCTGGTCCGCTTCGCGATGCTGGTGACCGCCACCGTCCCCACCCTTGAGGACCTGCCCGCGGCCGCCGCCGCGATCGACGTGCTCGCCCCACCGGCCCGCATCCGGCTGCGCCGCATGTACGGCGCCCAGGCTCCCGCCTTCGCCGCGGCGCTGCCGCTCGGCCTGGTGCTGCCCGACCATCTGCAGGTGCCCCAGACCATCCGGGAGGCGATGTGAGCCTGCACCTGCGCCAGCCCGGCCCGCGCGGCTACCCCGGCCGCGGCGGCGGCCGCGCCTCCTACGTCGAAGCACCCCCGGAGTGGCGCGGCACCAGCGTGCAAGTCTGCGGGATGTGGCCGTTCGGCGTCGGCGCCGGCACCCCGATGATCGGCGTCCCGGTCGGCCGTGACCTGACCAGCGGCACCGCGCTGTGCTGCGACCCGATCAGCTGGTTCCAGCGCGCCAGGCTGATCCACAATCCATCCGAGCTAGTTCTCGGCCGTCCGGGCTTGGGGAAGAGCACCCTGGTGCGGCGGCAGGTCGTCGGCCTGGCCGGATACGGCGTGATCCCGCTCATCCTGGGCGATCTCAAGCCCGACTACGCCGACCTGATCGCCGCGATGGGCGGCCAGATCGTCAAACTCGGCCGCGGCCTCGGCTCGCTCAACGTGCTCGACCCCGGTGAGATCGGCGCCGCCGCCGCCCGCCTGTCCGGCCATGACCGTGCCCGGCTGCTGGCCGACGCCCACGGCCGCCGCCTCAACGCCGTCTCCGCGCTCGTCACCATCGTGCGCGGGCAGCCGCTGGCCGACACCGAGCGCACCGTGTTGTCGGCCGCCCTGCGCGTGCTGGACGAACGCCACCACGGCGTGCCGATCCTGCCCGACCTGATCAACGTGATCGACGCCGGGCCCGACCCGGTGCGCGCGGTCACCCTGGCCCGCGGCAGCGACGAGCGCTACCGGCA
The DNA here is from genome assembly GCF_009760925.1 of Nonomuraea typhae. Lineage (GTDB taxonomy): Bacteria > Actinomycetota > Actinomycetes > Streptosporangiales > Streptosporangiaceae > Nonomuraea > Nonomuraea typhae. The sequence goes on along the minus strand of NZ_VRLV01000025.1, from coordinate 9,970 downwards.
GGTCGTCGACCCCCTGCACGCCTCCCTGCTCGGGCTGCTCGACGGCCCGCTGGGCGACGCCTTCGCCCGCGCCACCACGACCCCGATCCACCTCGACACCCCCGCCGGATCCTGCATCGACATCTCCGGCATCGACGAATCCGACGCCGAGCTGCAGGCCGCGGTCCTGCTCGCCTGCTGGTCGGAGGGGTTCGGCGCGATCGAGGCCGCCCACGCCCTGGCCGATGCCGGGCTGGCGCCGCAGCGCCGCTTCTGGGTCGTCCTGGATGAGCTGTGGCGGGTGCTGCGGGCCGGGCGCGGCCTGGTCGACCGGGTCGACGCGCTCACCCGGCTCAACCGGCAACGAGGCGTCGGCCAGGCAATGATCACCCACACCATGAGCGACCTGCTCGCCCTGGCGGATGAAGCCGACCGGCTCAAGGCCCGCGGCTTCGCCGAACGCGCCGGCATGGTCATCTGCGCCGGCCTGCCCGAAGCCGAAATGGCCTCCCTCACCCAGGTAGTGCGCATGTCCGCGCACGAGCAACGCATGATCGTGGACTGGTCCACCCCGCCCAGCTGGGACAGCGCCCGCGACCGTGACGGCGACCCGCCGGGCAGAGGCAAGTTCCTGGTGAAGGTGGGCGGGCGCCCGGGCATCCCCTTCCACGTCGATCTCACCCACGCCGAGCTCGCCGTCAACGACACCAACAAGCGCTGGAGCACGACCACGGCCTCACCGGCCATCGCCGGCGCGAACGCGCCGACAGGCTCCGCCGCAGGCATCGAGGCGGCGCGGATCGAGGGGGACTGGTGAGCAGCACCCGCAAGTACCGCGGCCCGAGCGACTTCGCCCCGTGGATCGCCCTGGCACTCACCACCGTCTGGTGCCTGCTGGTCGGCCTGCTGTGGAGCGCCGCGCAGCTGGCCGCGGCCACCGGCGGCACCGCCGCGCCACCGGCCAACCCGTTCACCTTCACCCTTGCCCTGCTGACCGGAAAGACCCGCTGGCCAGGTCCGGCCGCAACCTGGTGGGCATATGCCGAAACGGCCGTTTTGGTGGTCATCGCGGGATGTATTGTCTGGCTGCTGCGGCGGAGCCGGAGCAGCCGCAGCCGGGTCGACGCGGCCGCCCGTCACCTGGCAGGCCGTGCCGAGCTCAGCGCGCTCACCGAGCAAGGCGCCGCGGCCACCGCCACCCGACTGAAGGTGGCCGGTGATTCCCCCGGAATCGCCATCGGCGCCGCCATCTCCACCGGCCAGCCCTTGTATGGATCTTGGGAAGATCTACATGTCGATGTGTGGGGACCCAGGACTGGCAAGACCACGGCGCGCGCTATCCCGGCCATCGTGACCGCCCCGGGCCCGGTCGTGGTGACCTCCAACAAGCGCGACGTGGTCGACGCCACCCGCGGCGTGCGCGCCGACGGCGGGCGCATCCTGGTCTTCGACCCCCAGGACCTGACCGGCGAGCCGCCGACCTGGTGGTGGAACCCGCTGTCGTACGTCACCGACGTCGACAAGGCGGTACGGCTGGCCGCGGTGTTCGCCGCCTACTCCCGCACCGCCGGCAGCCGGGCCGATGCCTACTTCGACGCCGCTGGCCAGGAGCTGCTGGCCTTCCTGCTGCTGGCGGCCGCGTCCGGGAACGAGCCCATCACCACGGTGTACCGGTGGGCCTCCGACCCCACCGACACCGTCCCGGTCGACCTGCTGCGCGCCGGCGGCCACGAGCTGCCCGCCGAAAGCGTCGCCGGCACCATCAACTACCCGGACAAGCAGCGGGCCGGGATCTTCGCCACCGCCAAGAACGCGATCGGCTGCCTGGTCAACCCGGCGGTGACCCGCTGGGTCACCCCCGACGCCGACGACCGCGCCGGAACCGGCGGGGGCGGGCGTCCGCAGTTCGACCCGCACGCCTTCGCGACCTCCACCGACACTTTGTACCTGCTTTCGCGTGAAGGCCAGGGGACCGCCGGACCCTTGGTCACCGCGCTGACCATGGCCACCCTCGAGGCCGCCGAGCACCAGGCTGGCCGCTCGCCCGGCGGCCGGCTGCGCGTGCCGATGCTTGGCTGCCTGGACGAGGCCGCCAACGTCTGCCGCTGGCGCGACCTGCCCGACCTGTACTCCCACTACGGCAGCCGCGGCATCGTGCTGATGACCATCCTGCAGTCCTGGGCCCAGGGCGTGGAGGTGTGGGGCGAGCACGGCATGAACAAGCTGTGGAGCGCGGCCAACGTGCGCGTCTACGGCGGCGGCGCCAGCGACACCAAGTTTCTCGGCGACCTGGCCGCACTGCTCGGCGACTTCGAGGCCGACACCACCTCCCTCAGCGTCCAGCGCAGCAGCGGAATGGGCGTCGGCCGCTCGCTGACCGCCGCCACCCGCAGCGAGCGCGTGCTGGACGTGGCCGACCTGGCCGCGCTGTCCCGGGGCCGCGCCCTCGTCTTCGCCTCCGGCACCCGGCCCGTCCTGGTGCGCACCCAGCCCTGGCAGCACGGCCCGCACGCCGAGCGCATCCGGGCCTCGCTGGAGCGCTACGCCCCGCCCGAGGAGCTGCCCCGCCACGAGCTCGAGGACTGGGATGCCGATGCTGGATGACCCGCTCAACGACATCGAGGACGAGGACGGCTGGATCCCCGGTGCCGATGCCTCAGCCGAGCCGCCGCCACTGGTCTACCGCAACGTCGAGGACTGGGTGACGAGGTACCTGGCCCCGCACATCTGCCGCCGGCTCGGCGGCGCGGCCACCTGGTGCCCCTGGTGGTGGCGGCACGCCGAAGCGATCTCCCGGCTGACCGCGCTGTGGACCGCCTGGGAGCACCAGCGCACCCAGGGCGCCCTCGGCATGTCCCAATGGTGGATCTACCACGCCGACCCGCACCTGGCCGTCCTGCTGTCCAAGGACGCCGGTCCGTTCGCCAGCTGCAAGCCTGATCGGCACACTGAGATCGCACCGTTGCCCTGCGAGCCCGCTCCCCAGGGACTGTGGGCGGGGGAGGCGTTCAGCGAGGCCTGATTTACAGGAGATGCCGCGCGGGGCTGGACCTCCGTCCCACCTACGCCACTGCGATCACAAGTCATGCGCGGTAAGCGGCGAGGTAGTGCCGCACGGTGTTCATGTAGGAGTCCAGCGCGGGTGGAATGCCGTTCTCGCGTCGTACCACGTCCGTACTGGTGCGGTAGACGGCGGCGAGTTTCAGCGCGGGATCGCCCGGGACGTCCTTTACTTGCTTGCCCCAGGTGCACATCAGCTGGCCCATCGCGGGGATGGCTCGATCGGGGATCATGGCGACCTGGCGGGCACGCGCCGTGTTTCGTTCTCCTTCGGGGAGATAGGCCATGAGGGTCGACGGGGTCCAGCGGGCGATGCCGTACTCGTCCTTCCCCGGATCTTTCAGGCCCGGGTCGAAGTTGCTCTCCGCCTTGAGCATCGCCGCGATCAGGGCGGGGCTGAGCCCATCGATATCACACCAGGTCCCGGCCCGGATGATCGCATTGTGGTACTGGTCGGGGATACCAGCGTCAGCTCGTAGCCAGACCTTCGTGCCTGGGTCGGTGACCTTCGTGCCTGGGTCGGTGACCTTCGTGCCTCGTTCGGCGAACGACCCCAGCAGGGCAGACAACCCCAATAGCACGATCGCGGTCGCGGTAGCGATCAGGCTTGCCGCGGCGGCTCCGATCAGCCAGGTGCGGCATCGGGCCGATGACGGAGAGCGTCGGGATGAGCGCGGCATGTCCATGGCAGCCGGGGTCAAGGTCACCACCAGCACGTCGTCCTCGTCGGACTCGTGGGGACGGCTGAGCTGCAGGTGTACTGGGATTCGGCGTAGCTGGGCGCGAGCGCGCTCGGTGACCTTATGCAACCACGCACCCGCTGTCCGGCTGCGGGTGGGGCGGAGCCGGGGTGCCGGAGCGCGGTCGGCCTGCGGTGCCTCAAATAGGGCGCGTAGTCCCTCCTGATGGTTGAGGTTCACTTCGATGGCGGCACGGGCGCTGTTGTGGAAGTCGGCCAGAAGCCGGTTCAGGTCGTGTTCCTCAAGGGAGGAGTTGGGGCGGGAGGCCGGTCGTCGGCGCTTAGGCATGGGAGCCTCCCCAGGTTGCCACTGCAGTAGCCAGGTTTCGGCGGGCCTTGAACAGGTTGGCGCGCACAGCTCCCGGCCGCATGCCCAGTCGCTCGGCGATCTCGTGCGGATCGTAACCGTCCAGTGTCCAGGCCAGCACTTGTCGTTGCCGGGCGGGCAGTTGCCTGATCACGTTCAGGACCCGTCGCTGTTGATCGTCGAATTCAACCGCGTCCCAGGCGCTATCCGGCTCGGCGGCCAGGTTGGGGAGCTGGGCCACCGGCTCTTCTCGCAACCGACTGCGGCCATGCCGATAGGCGCGCGATATACAGGTACGGAGGTAGGCGCCGGGATGGCTGATATCGGCCCAACACGGCAGGGCCTCAACGAAGGCGCTGTGCACCAGATCGTCGGCTTCATGCCGCGAGGCGCCCAGCATCATCGCAAACAGCACCAGCCCGCCGAGGTTGCCTATATACCAGGCGGCAAGCGCCTCTCGTATCGGGTCGGCAGAGTGCATGGTGTCCTCGGGCGGCGTGGTCTGCTGGACGGGCCCATCTGGATGGTTGATGGGCTGTCCAGCCAGCCAAGATGGCATTGCTCATCGTCCACCCGGATCGGCTGGTGAGGAGAGCGATTGGTCCGGCCCGATCTGGATCTTGACCCCGGCGCGGATGTCGGAGTAGTGGCTGCCAGGTGGCAGTGCCGCGATTGTCTGCACCCGCTGCTGGATCGCGCGCTCCCGCAGCCAGGCGGACAGCAATCGCGCCAGATATCCGGCGACCGTAAGCGCGGCGCCGAGCACAACCGCTTCCATCCGATCTCCTGTCATCGTCGGCCGGGCAGCTACCTGCCTCGGGCCATCGAGGAGATGTCCCCCTCGTGCATCAACTAGGAGTTGATCGCCCGCCCAGGCGTTAACCGCGCAGGTACGGCGGGTGTTGGGTTGACGATCCTTGCGCGCCCAAACACGGTGGGCGCAAACGTAGGCACTGAGAAGCAGGCTCGGGCTTTGTTGGTAGACGCGAGAGGCGATGGCTCGCATCATGGAAGATCTGATGGCCCGAAGGATTCCGATCACTCGCCAGGACTCTCACGCTCTCCAGCCCGGTGACTACCTACGGATTGCTTGTGATCAATGGGGCGCCCAAGCGGCTGGTGATGATGCCTTCAGCGCCCGGGTCGAGGCCTGCGTGTGTCTGCCGCAGGGGGTGGCCCGCACTGATCGATGGGATGGTCGCGGCCCGGTGGCGGTCTGGTGTCACGGCGTGCCGGGTCCCCTGGTGCTCTACAGCGGCGATCAAGCCACCCTCGCCCAGGTCGATCCGGAGCGAGATGCCTACGACCGCACGCATCCGTGGTGGCCGCCGGGCGCGGGTGCCTCGTTCTTCCGTGGCGCGGAGCCGCTGGAGGTCGAGTCCTGGTTACGGACCCCGTCGGCAGGAGCGCGGCAGCCAATTACCTGGCCTGATCCGAGCAACCCGGCGCGGGCATCTCGCCGCGCCGCCGCCGTGGTGCTGACCGCACATGCGCTTCGGGAAGGCGACTACTTGGAGATCATGGCCGCGCGCTTTCCGGAAGGTGACCGCACGGCCGACGAGGGATTCGCTCGCGTGCAATGGGTGGGCGTGCTCGACCGGCAGCACGTGCCGAGCCTCATAGCCGATCGTGCCTGGGCCGCGACCTCGCTGATGGTGGTGCGCACGCGCGGCATGGTCGGGCTGTTGCTGCTGCGCGCCGATCAGCCGGTCAACGTTCTGGGCTATGTCAACCCGGAGCGGGCTGCGATCGAGGGCAGCGTCGATGTCGAAGGCAATGAGCCGCCGTGGGATCCCCTGATCGAGCCGACTACACAACCGGCAGACGCACCAGGTGAGGCGGCCGGGGCCCGTGCCGTATTGAACTCCTGGAAGCCGCCCTGCGGCGAGGCCGAGCTGTACCCACGCCGCTTTACCGATCCTGAGGAGCGGCGTCTGCTGTTGGAGGGCATCAACGGCCTGCGCTTGGTTCCGCTCTCGTCTCTACCGTGGCCTCACCATCTGTCCAGATGCCCGCACCTGCCCCGTGTGAAGGCGCTCCTGGAGACCTACCCGGACGGCAGACGCTACGACGCTCCCGGCCCCGCCGCCCACGCGGAGGTATTCGCTCGCCTGACGGGACAGGATTTCGCCGAGTGCCGCTACCATCAGGCGAACTGGGCGCTGATCGGAGAAATCGCCGCGGCCGCTGTGCGGGATCACGCAGGTGACTGGCGGGCCGCCCTGGCCGGCACCGCCGTTGCGCTGTCGCCCGAGGAGCAGGGATACCTGGAGTACCTGTTCGCCGACCCGATCAAGTGGGATGACGGCGACGGCACGTTTACCAATGGGCAGCATCGAAGCTGCGCGTTGCGAGCAGCGGGTGTCGCGATGTGTCCGGTTCGCGGGCGTTATCTCGCCGCTGAGCCGTACCCTGCGACGGTGCCCGCCCGGGAACATGCCGAACGCACCGTAGCGTCCTTCTGGATCAGTTACGTGCGCGCTCATGTGGGCGAGCGTCGGCTGACGCACTCGATCGCGCGAGCCCTGTCGCGCTGGCCGGCGCTCCGGCGCTTCCTTCCGACCCGGAGACACCCCGGCTGAGGGCTGCCGGCGCAATCCTGTCGACGCTCACGTAATTCTTCCGCTGGGCGATCATCGTCCCCCACCTCCGGTTATCGACCACCGGGGTGAACGCTCGCGGTCTCCGCGATGCGTGCGATGAGCGAGTGGTTGAAAAGCCGCAGCGAGGATGGGACGGGGGCTGGGCGGCGCGTACCCCTGCGGGCTCTCCCAGCAGGCCTCCCAGATCTCCGCATGGCCTTGCCGAAGCTGGTCCATGACGAGCGAAGCGTGGGGGAATTACGTGAGCTACCACAAATTCCCACGAGCTTCATCCGCAGGCAGGCCTTCGTCGCGTCACCGCCGAGACTGCCCCCGCGGCTACTCGCCATCCCTGATTTACGGCCGGTGCCGGCGGACTGCCGCGTCTCGCCGTTGCGCGGCCGCGTCCTGCCAGGCTCTGCGCAGCTGGGTGGCGTAGGAGCGTGATGGCGCGCGACCGAACGCCGTGATCATCTGCTCGCGTGCGTCGGCGATCGAACCGTTGGTACGGCTGAGCGCAACCAAGAACGCCGGGCCCAGATCGCCGTACCGCAGGTCCTGTTCGGCCAGGGCCGCGGCGAGGACGGAGACCTTCGTCCAATCGACCACCTCGGCACCGGTGCTCCGTACAAGGTCGGTGACAGCGCAGCCGGCCAGACGATTCCGGACGGCGATGACCTCCTCGAAGGAGAACGTCCGGTCCTCATGTCCGACCAGGTGAAAGTGCTCGTGCAGGCTCGGCACGTATCCATCCTGTTCGTCTCGCGGATGCCCCACGATGTCCGCCTCCCCGAACAGAGTTCCGACGCTGACCCCACGGCGCACACTATCCAGGGGGTCAGCCCCCAGGCCATGCCCACGACAGTCGGCCAATCTGGTGGACTGGTCAACCCGACGACGGCCAGGCTGCCACGATGGGCGCCATGGCGGAACGCGATGCCCCTCGCACGATCATGGCGAGGGCCGCGCTCGCCCGATATCCGGCCGGGAAACTCCCCCTCCTGTGGGTGGACGATCCCGCCCCTGTCACCGCTCCCGTTACCGTCGGCGACCAGATCAACGTGATCATCGCGTTGACTCTCCGAGACGGCTTCGAGCTGGTCTTCGATCCTCAGCAGCCTCCCGCGCCGACCGTCCATTCCTGGCGGGTCGCACTCGACGCCGACTCCATGCTGACCGTGCGATCGCCCCGTGACCCACCGAATCAGTCATTCGTCTGGGACCTGCACCTGCCGACCCCGCTCGGCTGGCGGGAGCATGCCCGCAAGTACGGTGCCGTGATCTTGCTCGTGGGTTCCGGGCTGCACCTGGCCGACACCGACAGGCTGGCCGACCATGCCGCCGCATGCGCTCGAGCCGGGCTGCTCACCAGCGCTCTGGTCGCCTACGACGAAACTGTCGGTGCCTGGCATTAGCGTCGCGGCCACCACACCCACTCCCGAGGCGCGGGGGCCTGCCGATGAGCGTGACGGTGCACGGAACGCCCGGCTGGAGCCTGAATGACACAGGCGCCGCCAAGTACGGCTCGAACGCGCGACGGGGAGCCTTCCACGAGCGGCAGGTGGCCCGCGCTTTGGTGCAGTGGCTGACCAGCCGCCCAGATCACTTCCACCTCTTCCACGACCTCGAATGCTTTGACCAGGTGCGTGGAGCCAACCTGGATGCGCTCAGCCTCGGCACCACGAACATCGACCACGTGGTGCTCACCGGCGGCACCTGGCTCATCATCGATGCCAAAGGGTGCGGCGCAGGAACGCTGGGTCTCGACCTCGCAGGCAAGGGCGTCCTGGTCAGGACCGACGGCACCATGGTGCCGCAGAGGTGGCTCGATGACGGGCGCGCCTACTCCCGCGCCGGCATCATCTACCGGCTCACCGACGCCATGCCAGGTCAGACGGCATGGATCGTCCCCGACACCACGTCCCTTCACCCCTCGCTCCGGCCGGACCTCCGGGCGGCTGGCAGCATGAAGAAGGGAGGAATGGTGCTGCCGATGCGGGCGATCACCGACGGCTACTTCAACGGGCACTTTCCGGCCCCGCAGCCTGCTGCCGACCCGGCTCACGTCGAGAAGCTGGCGGCCCATTTGAGCACGCGCCGGAAGGAGCACTGACCGACCGAACACGCTCGGTCAGCGGCAACGCGCCGCCGGAGCGCTCCTGCCATCGGGCTCTCTGCGGGCCGTCCGGGGCTGGTGGTTGGCCTCTGGTGGGTTCGGGGATTTCGCAGGCCCCCGAACCCTCAGCACCGCGGGTGTGCCGTCCGCCCAGCGGGCGCGCGGGGTAGGCGCCGTAGTGGCGGACGGCACACCCGCCTCGGTCGGGCCCGAGGTCCGAGAACCCCGGCCGGGCCAGCTATCGGCACGGGTCATGAAGTGTGGTTACGTCGCCGCATGTGGAACGGATGCCGAGGCTTGCCTCGGCGATTGGCCGCCCATCTGATGGCTGTCGTGGCGAGGTTGAGGGCGGCGGCGATCACGGGGATCCACACGGCTAGTGCGGTGACCGCATAGGTTCACCGGCTTGAGGAACGGTGCTGTACTGCTTGCGCTGGCCGTCCTGGGTGCCCTCCACTGTCGTATCGACACTGAAGCGATCGATGGAGGAGGAGCACGATGGCCGAGCCTGTGCGGGCGCGGCGGTTGTCCGACCATGAAGGGCAGACGCTGCAGCGGCTGGTCCGGCGAGGCAAACACGATTCGGTCCGGGTACGGCGGGCGTTGATCGTCATGGCGTCATCCAGCGGGACCCCGGTGGCGGCGATCGCCCAGTTGGTCGCGGCCGATGAGGACACCGTGCGTGATGTCATCCACGCCTTCAACGAGCGGGGCCTGGCCGCGCTGGACCCTAACTGGGCGGGAGGCCGTCCCCGCCGCATCACCTCGGGCGATGAGGACTTCATCGTCGCGACGGCCGCCACCCGGCCGGAGAAGCTGGGCCGGCCCTTCACCCGGTGGAGCATCCGCAAACTGGCCGCCTACCTGGCCGACAACCCGACCCGCGTCGTGGTGATCGGCCGGGAGCGGCTGCGGCAGTACTTACGCGAGCACAAGATCTCCTTCCAGCGCACCCGGACCTGGAAGGAGTCCACCGACCCCCGTCGGGAGGCCAAGCTGGACCGGATCGAAGAGGTCACCACCCGCTTTCCGAACCGTTGTTTTGCCTTCGACCAGTTCGGGCCACTGTCGATCCGACCACACGGCGGCTCGGGCTGGGCGCGCGAAGGAAGACCCGAACGCCGGCCGGCCACCTACCGGCGCGACCAGGGCGTGCGCTACTTCCACGGCTGCTACAGCCTGGGCGA
>NZ_VRLV01000024.1:95439-138112 GCF_009760925.1 Nonomuraea typhae | reverse complement strand
CAACAGCGGCGCCAGCCGCGCCCACTCCTCATCCGTCAGATCATGACGCTTCAGCCGTTCATCATCCACACGGATGATCTACACCAAACCGCCAACAAAGATCACGGGACACGCCCTAGCTCGATTGACCTGCTCAAGGCGCTGGCGGCGGACGTGCGCCTGCTTGCTCTGGCCCGTTGGACAGTCGAGCGTTCCCTCACTGACGATCTGGTCTTGGGGGTTGCTCGGCGGTGCTGGTGTTAGGAGACGAGGGATGAGTCGCCGCGTTCTGGGACGAAGCGGTAGCCGACGTTGCGGACGGTGCCGATCAGCGACTCGTATTCGGTTCCGAGCTTGGCGCGCAGGCGGCGTACGTGGACGTCGACCGTTCTCGTGCCGCCGAAGTAGTCGTAGCCCCATACCTCCTGCAGGAGTTGGGCTCGGGTGAATACGCGGCCGGGGTGCTGGGCCAGGTACTTCAGGAGTTCGAACTCCTTGAAGGTGAGGTCCAGGACGCGGCCGCGCAGGCGGGCGGTGTAGGTGGCCTCGTCGATGGACAGGTCGCCGCTGCGGATCTCGTCGGGCACGTCCTCGGCGGAGGACTGGGAGAGGCGGCCGGTCGCCATACGGAGGCGGGCCTCGACCTCGGCGGGGCCGGCGCTGTCGAGCAGGACGTCGTCGACGCCCCATTCTGCGGTCATCGCGGCCAGGCCGCCTTCCGTCACGATGACCAGGAGCGGGACGTCGATGCCTGTGGTGCGGATCAGGCGGCACAGGCTTTTGGCGTGGGCGAGTTCTCTGCGGGCGTCGACGATGACGGCGTCCGACGGCGGGGCGTCGAGGAGCGCGCTGGCCTCCGCGGGGGCGACGCGGACCGCGTGAAGCAGCAGGCCCAGCGCCGGCAGCACCTCGGCGGACGGCTCGAGGGCGTTGGTCAGCAGGAGCAGGTTGCTCATCACGGCCTCCTCAAACACGCAAGGACCCGGGGGCTACGTCGCCCAGGTCCCGTACGTGAGGATAACCCAAGGGAATCTCGCGTTCATGGAGCGTCCACCTGGTGAAACAGTGAAACGAACGTGTTAACGGTGCCGCACAATGGTCGGAACACGAGGGTGAGGAGCCTATGGCCACGGGAAAGGTTCGTTATTGGGCGGCGGCCAAGGACGCGGCAGGGGTCGCGGAGGAGGCGTTCGAGGCCGCGACTCTTGGGGAACTCATGGCCAAAATCACAGCTGGGCGTGAGGATCTGGCCAGGGTGGTGCGGCGGTCGTCGTTCTTGGTGGATGGGGATCCGGTGGGGCGGCGGGCTCACGAGGACGTGGTGCTGGGTGAGGGTGTGACGGTTGAGGTGCTGCCGCCATTCGCGGGCGGGTGAGTGCCTCGATTTGCCGCGGCCAAGCCTCTAGAGGCCAAGCCACTGGAGGAGTGCCTCGGGTGAGTGCGGGTGCTTCTGTGACGGGGTAGTCGGGGTGCCGTTGCGGGAAAAGGGCAGCGCCGGTGATGTGCCGATTTTTCCGGGAAATGGTCGGTAAGCTCAATGCCCACCGTGCCAGAGGGAGCCCGATGCGCAAGCTGGTCATTTTCCTGATCGTGCTGATCGTTCTCCTGGTCGCCGTCGATCGGGTCGCGGTCGCGGGGGTCCAGCGTGACCTGGCCAACCGGATCGCGGCGGCCGCCGACATCACCGGCACGCCCACGGTGACGATCGAGGGGATCCCGTTCCTGACGCAGGCGCTGGCCGGCGAGTATCCCGAGGTCCGGTTCGACCTGGGCACGCTGGCCGTCGGCGGGGTGTCGATCAGGAACCTGCGCGGCGCCGCCTACAACGTCCGGGCGCCGCTGGCCGACGTGTTGCAGAACACCGCCGACATCCGTGCCGAACGGCTGGCCGTCACGGGCATGCTGACCAAGGCGACCGTCGACAAGTTCGCTCCCCAGGGGGTGAAGATCTCCGGCAACGGCAGGCGGCTGGTCGCCTCCGGTGAGGTGCCGCTCGGCGGGAACCGGGTGAAGTTCAGCGCGGAGTTGAGGGTCGAGCTGGGCGATGGCGGCATCAGGCTGGTGGCGGAGAAAATCCAGGGTGTACCCAGTCAGCTTGCGCAGTTCGTCACCTACACGATCCCGTTCCAGGGCAAACTTCCATTCGACGTGAAGGTGACTGGGGTGAAGAGCGTGCCCGGGGGACTCGAGCTCTCGGCCGAGGGGGCGAACGTCCCGCTCCGGGGCTGAGCCGGGCCCCCTGTGAAACGTCCCGCTCCGGGGCTGAGCCGGGCCCCCTGTAAGGGGTCGGGACAGGCCCTTGGGAAAGAAGGAAGCAGCTCCGTGGATGACGAAACCGCGGGTGAACCGCCTGGCCGTGCCGTACGTGATGAGGGTGTGAGTCCAGCTGGCACCGCCGATGAGGAGCTTGTTCGCACCCTCTTCGACGAGCACGCCGGGCCCCTTTATGGCTACGTATTGCGACTAACCGGAGATTCCGGCCGGGCGGAGGATGTCGTGCAGGAGACGCTGCTGAGAGCTTGGCGGCATCCCGACGCGTTGTCCGGGCGTCCGATTCGCGCGTGGCTGTTCACGGTGGCCCGTAATCTCGTCGTCGATCAGCACCGGGCGAGGAGGGCCCGGCCGCCGGAGACGGGTGACGAGGCGCTGGCCGTGATCCCGGCCGACGACGAGCTGGAGAAGGCGGTCGAGTCGTGGGCGGTGGCCGAGGCGCTGGCGGCGCTGCGGCCCGAGCACCGTGAGGTGCTGATGGAGGTCTACTACCGGGGGAAATCGGTGAAGGAGGCATCGGCCACGCTCGGCATCCCGCCGGGCACGGTCAAGTCCCGTACCTACTACGCGTTGCGGGCGCTCAAGCTGGCGCTGGAAGAGCGGGGGTTGGCGCCGTGATGACGTGTGAGGAGGTACGGCTCTCGCTGGGTGCGCACGCGCTGGGCGCGCTCGACCCGGAAGAGGCGCTGGAGGTCGACACGCATCTGGCCACCTGTGAGGTGTGCGGCGCCGAGCTGCTGGAACTGGAGGGTGTGAGCGCGTTCCTGGGCAAGGTTTCCGAGCGTGATGTGGAGCTGGTCGTCAGCCCCCCTCGCCGGGTGCTTGAGCGGCTGCTGAACGACCGTGCCAAGCGCAGCAGGCGCGGGCGTGTCTTCCTGGTCGTGGCCGCCTCGGCCGCGGTGCTGGCCGTCGGCGGCACGTTCTGGACCAACACGACGGGTGGTGGTGGCAACAGCACGGCCGCCGCGCCGGCGGGCAAGGCCGAGTCGGCTCAGCACGAGGATCCCGCCGCCGCTGCCGCACCCGACACCAGAGATCAGAGCACGAGCGCGTACAGCGATGCGACCACGCCGATGCCCGAGCGCAGCATGAAGCCGAAGGCGTCTCCCACCGAGAGCGCGGCGACGCTGAGCCTGGCCGCGGGCAAGAAGTTCGCGGGCACTCTGAAGCAGGTCAAGGCCGAGGTCATGGCGATGCCCGGCGAGAACGGCACGGATCTGAACGTCGAGGTGTCCGGTGTCCCGATCGGCACCACGTGCCGCCTGCTCGTCGTGGACTCCGACGGCAAGCGGGAGCCGGTCGGCAGCTGGGAGGTCAGCCGGGAGAACTACGAGACGCCGCCGGTCTTCCGGGCCGAGACGAAGCTGAAGCCGGCGGAGATCCGTTCCATCCAGGTCGTCGACCAGGACGGCAGGCTGCTGGTGAAGGCGGTGCCGGCTTGAGGGAAGAAGCGGGGCCCTGCCGTGGTTGCGCTTGAGCGATGACTGGTTTGTGGGTGGCGCTCGCCACGCTGGCGCTGGGTTTGGGGATCGGGGTGGTACGGCTGCGCCGGGACGGAAGGATGCGCGAAACCGCCGCCGAGACGTTGGCCGCGGCGGACCTGGGCGGGGAGCTGGGGGAGCGGGCGACGCTGGTGCAGTTCTCGACGGCGTTCTGCCAGCCGTGCCGGGCGACGCGGCGGATCCTGGCCGAGGTGGCGGAGCTGGTGCCGGGCGTGGCCCATGTGGAGATCGACGCGGAGTCCCGGCTGGATCTGGTACGCCGCCTGGACATTCTGCGCACCCCCACGGTGCTGATCCTGGACAAAGCTGGAAAAATCGTGAAAAAGGCGTCGGGGCAGCCCAGGAAGCCCGACGTCCTCGCTGCTCTGGGCCTCGCGGTGTCTCAGGAGCCGGACGAGATGTGACAGATGGCGAGACGTCGATGTACTCTCGCCTACATGAACCCCACGACAGAGCTGCTGACGAAGCGGCGCGCGGTTGATTTCTGCCGCGTCGCCACCGCGCTCTGTCGCGCTGCCTGAGGACGGTCTCGCGGACTTCCGATCCGCACCAACCCGACCCTTCAGGAGCATCCAGCGATGCGTGCCGACCCAAGAGCGCTGCGCTTCGGCGCGGCCATCACGACCCTGGTCCTGACCCTCGTCCTGGTCACCGAGAGCCCCTGGCTCCTGGCCGCCCAGGCGGTGGTGTTCGCACTCGGTACGGCGAAGCGCTCGCCGTACACCATGCTCTTCAAGGCGCTCGTCAAGAGCGCCCCGAAGGAGACGGAAGACGCCCGCCCGCCGCGCTTCGCGCAGGTTGTCGGGCTGGTCTTCGCGGGTGCCGGGCTGATCGGTTTCTTCACCGGGATCACGCCGCTCGCCCTGGGGGCGACGGCAGCGGCCCTCCTCGCCGCCCTCCTCAACGCAGCCTTCGGATTCTGCCTTGGCTGCGAGATGTATCTGCTCATTCGCCGTCTACTGCCCGCCGCCAAACAGGAGGTTCCCCAATGAGCCGCTCCGCCGTCCTGGTGGATGCCGACTGGGTCGAGGCCAACCTCGACACGCCCGGTGTCGTACTCGTCGAGGTCGACGAAGACACCAGCGCTTACGACAAGGGCCACATTCGTGGCGCCGTGAAGATCGACTGGAAGTCCGACCTGCAGGACCCCGTCCGCCGCGACTTCGTGGACAAGGCCGGCTTCGAGGCCCTGCTGTCCGAGCGCGGCATCTCCAACGACGACCAGGTCGTGCTCTACGGCGGCAACAACAACTGGTTCGCCGCCTACGCCTACTGGTACTTCAAGCTCTACGGCCACGACAACGTCCGCCTGCTCGACGGCGGCCGCAAGAAGTGGGAGCTCGACTCCCGCGAGCTGGTCACCGAGGTCAAGCCGCGCGCGGCCACCACCTACACGGCCCAGGACCAGGACACCGCGATCCGCGCCTTCCGCGACGACGTGGTCTCCGCGATCGGCAAGCTGAACCTCGTCGACGTGCGTTCGCCCGACGAGTTCACCGGCAAGCTGCTCGCCCCGGCCCACCTGCCGCAGGAGCAGGCGCAGCGCGCCGGCCACGTGCCGACCGCCCGCAACATCCCGTGGTCGAAGGCGGCCAACGACGACGGCACCTTCAAGTCCGACGACGACCTGCGCACCCTCTACGGGGAGGCCGGCGTCGACTTCGGCAAGGACACCATCGCTTACTGCCGGATCGGCGAGCGCTCGGCGCACACGTGGTTCGTGCTGCACGAGATTCTCGACCAGGCCAATGTCAAGAACTACGACGGTTCGTGGACCGAGTACGGCTCGCTCGTGGGCGTGCCGATCGAGCTGGGGGAGGCCCGCTGATGTCTGTTGTTTCGCAGGGTTGCGCGGCGCCGGAGCAGACCGCGTCGCTGCCCGCCGGGATCGACCTGTCCACCCAGGCCGTCATCCAGGGCGTGGTGACCGGCGCGGGCACCGCGTACGCGCGGCTGCTCGACGAGTCCGGTGAGTTCACCGGCGAGGTCGTCGTCTCCGACGAGGGCATCTTCCGTTTCTTCGCCGCTCCCGGCGAGTGGACGGTCCGCATCATCGCCGGTGGCGGCGTCACCCGTGACGTGCAGGTCTCCGCGCGTCTCGGCGAGGTGTCGCAGCTCGCCGTCGCCGTCTGACAGCTGGTAGAAGGGGCCCGTGCCGTACGGCGCGGGCCTTTTCGTTGTGGTGCAACCGGAGATGCGCCGGCGGTGTTCTATGGAGGTGATTGACGTGGAATGCCAAGACCCGGTGCGCAAGGCGCTGCTCGACGACCTCGACGGGGGTTTCGCCGAGCTCTTCAACGTCTACCGGGGCCTGGTGTTCTCGACCGCGCTCCGGCTGACCGGCAAGTGGGCCGACGCCGAGGATCTGACGGCCGAGGCGTTCCTGCGTGCCTATCGCGCCCTGGCCGACTACGACCGGGACCGCATCGCCGTACTGCAGCCGCGGGCTTGGATCGTGACGATCGTCATGAACGTCTGGCGTAACTGTGCCCGGCACAAGTCCCGTAAGCCGCCGCCCCAGCTGTTCGACGAGCCGGTGGAGACGCTGGACCCGGGCGAGGGCGTGGAGGAGGCGGCCATGCGCCGCGAGACCGGGGACGAGCTGGCCGACCTGCTGGTCCAGTTGCCGGACGACCAGCGGGCGGCGGTCGTGCTCCGGCACGTGGTGGACCTGCCGGTCAGCGAGATCGCGTCGGTGATGAACCTCCCGCAGGGCACGGTCAAATCGCATATCTCACGAGGTCTGAAGCGGCTGCGCACACTAGGAGGTGCCCGATGACCCACGATCCCCTTATTTCCGGACTCGCGGCACTGGCCACGGAGGCGCCCGGCGGGCTGTACGACCGGATCGCCGCCAAATGGACGCTGGTCCCCGGCCCCATCGGCGAGCTGACCGTCGCCTTCACCGATCGTGGCATCGCCTACGTCCATCATGGCGACGGGTTCGCCGAGACGTTCAGGAAGCGCTTCGGCCGCCCGCTGGTGCGCGCCGAGCGCCCGCCGGCCGGGCTGGTGCCCGCGCTGCGCACCGGCCAGACGTCCGGGCTGGAGCTGGATCTGCGCGGGCTCAGCGACTTCCAGCGTGACGTGCTGGAGGCGGCGCGGACGATTCCGCGGGGCGAGGTCCGCCCGTATGCGTGGATCGCGGCGAGGATCGGCCGTCCGAAGGCGGTCAGGGCGGTGGGCTCCGCGCTGGGCAACAACCCGATGCCGCTGCTGATCCCCTGCCACCGGGTCACGCGCTCCGACGGGGTCGTGGGCGAGTACGTCTTCGGGGCGCCGGCCAAGGAAGAGGTGCTGCGCGGCGAGGGCGTCGATCTGGAGCGGCTGCGGGAGCTGGCCGGCTCGCACGTCTTCTACCTGGGCAGCGACACCACGGGCGTGTTCTGCTTCCCGACCTGCCACAACGCCCGGCGGATCACCCCGGCGCACCGGGTGGGCTTCCGCACCCTGGCACAGGCTGAGCGGGAGGGCTACCGCCCCTGCAAGGTGTGCCGCCCGGGGTAGCGGATCAGCAGGCTGGCCTGGACGGTGTCGGCGCCCTCCACCCGGTAGAAGTGGGGGACGTCGGCGACCCAGCGCAGGTGCTCGCCGGGCCCGGCCGTCGCGGGTGCGTCGGCGGGCCCGGCGGTGAGCACGCCGTGGAACACCGTGAGGTGCTCGGAGACGCCCGCGTGATGGGCGGGCGAGGACTGAACGACGCCGGGCGCGATGCGCAGCCGGTACAGCTCGTAGGTGACCTCCTGGTCCTCGAACATCTCCAGCAGCGTCGCGTCCACCGCGCTTCCGTGCATGACCTGCGACTGCGCCGGCGGGTCGAGAATGGTGGCGATGGGCACCCCGAGCTGCGCGGTGATCGCCCAGAGGGTCTCCAGCGTGGGATTGCGCTGCCCCGTCTCGACGCCGGACAGCGTGGCCTTGCCGATCCCCGCGCGCCGGGCCAGCTCCGACAGCGACACCCCGCTGGCCTCGCGCAGCCTGCGCACGCGCCGGCCAACCTCGGCGGGGTCGGCGTCCAGCGCCGGGCGGGATGTCATGCGCCCCATCTTGCCCCGTCTCCGTCCGCTTCACTAACGTTCCTTTCGTGGAACGTAGCCTCCTGAGACCGGTCATCGCCGGCATGGTCACCGCGATCGTCGGCTTCGCCGGCACCTTCACCGTCGTCCTGGCGGGCCTGCGCGCCGTGGGCGCCGACTCCCGCCAGGCCGCCTCCGGCCTGCTCGCGATCTGCGTGGCCGCCGGCGTGGTGACCGTCCTTCTGTCGGTACGGCACCGCCTTCCGGTCACCGCCGCCTGGTCCACACCGGGGGCCGCGCTCCTGCTGTCCACGGGCCCGGTGGACGGCGGCTACCCCGCGGCCGTGGGCGCGTTCCTGGTCTGCGGCCTGGCCATGATGGCCGTCGGCCTCTTCCCCGCCCTGGGCCGCCTCATCGCCCTGATCCCGCAGCCGATCGCCGGCGCCATGCTCGCCGGCATCCTGCTGAAGCTCTGCCTCGCCCCGGTCTCGGCCGTCGCCCAGGTGCCGTGGATGGCGCTGCCGGTCATCGTGATCTGGGCAGTCCTGTACCGCTACGCCCGCCTGTGGTCCGTCCCCGGAGCGCTGGCCGCCGCGGTACTGGCCATCCTCTGGACCACGCCCTCCCTGTCCGTCTCACCGGCTCCCGGCGTGGCGTTCACCTGGCCGGTGTTCACCGGCTCCGCCCTGGTGAGCATCGCGTTGCCGCTGTTCCTGGTCACGATGGCCTCCCAGAACGTCCCCGGTCTGGCCGTCCTGTCCGGGTACGGCTACCGCCCGCCGTTCACCCGGATCCTGCTCGCGACCGGGGCGGGCAGCGCGGCCGGTGCGGTGCTCGGCGGCCACGCCGTCAACCTGGCCGCCATCACCGCCGCCCTGACCGCCGGCCCCGACGCCGACCCGGACCCCGCCCGCCGCTGGATCGCCTCCACCGCCTCGGGCCTGACCATGATCGTCCTGGGCCTGGGCGCCGGCCTGGCCACCGCGCTGGTTCTCCTGGCCCCGCCGGTGCTGATCGAGGCGGTGGCCGGCCTGGCGTTGTTCGGCGCCCTCGCCTCGTCGATCGCCGCCTCCTTCGGGGAGAAGGTGGAAACCGCCGCCATCACCTTCGTCGTGACCGCCTCGGGCGTGTCGTTCTTCGGCATCGGCTCCGCCTTCTGGGGCTTGCTGGCCGGCGTCGCCTTCCACCTGCTCACCCGGCGTCACCCGGCCGGTCTGCGCTCCACCCCCGCGAGCGAATCGGCGTAGTCGGGCCGCATTCCCCGTTGCAGGTGCGCCGATATGGGGCACAACGCTACGATTCTGCAGATGTCCGGAACGTCTGGAGTAGTGGCACCCCCTCCACCTGGGCCAACGCCGGCTCAGCGAGTGCCGTCGCCGTACTCGCTGCCCCTCCACACCCTCCGTCTCGCGGGCAAGTGCGCCCTGCCGCTGGTTCTCTGGTTCTCCGCCGGAGAGACCGCTCGGTGGGCGCTTCTCTACATCGCCACCGAGATCTCCCACGGCGACTACCGCCAGGTGCGGCTCGTGGCGACCGTCACCCTCATGACGGTGATCGTCATGGTCTCGATGACCATGATCACCGGGATGCTGCTCGCGCTGCGCACCGCCATGTGGGAGACCGCGGCGCGACGGGCCGACAACGTCGAGGACGAGTCGTTCTGGTCGTCGATGAACCGAGTCGCGCCCGCGTTCGCGGTGATCTATCTGGCGTGGGAGTTGTACCTCGACGACGCCGGCGACTTCCAGGCGATGGACGGGCTGCACAACCTGGACGACAACTTCTACAGCGTCATCTTCAACAACGTCGCCACCGGCGGCAACGAGGAGACCACGTACCTGAAAGGGCTGACCGGTCTCGACTGGCGGGTGTCCCTGGCCGCCATGGCGGTGGCGCTGGGGCTGCGGATGCTGTTCGAGCGGCAGGTCGAGCGCGGCGCCGGAAAAGCGGCCGGCATGGCGACCGCCTTCGCCGAGTTCGCCTTCATGTTCTGCGGCCTGAACGCGGTCTTCACCTTCAGCGGCCTCCGCGCCGACTGGGCGCAGCACCGGGTCGTGGTCACGGAGGCGGAGGACGTGGTCACCCGGGCCAAGGAGAGCATCCCCGGCTGGGAAGCCTTCTGGAACTGGGTGGGAGAGGTCTGGCCCTTCGTCGTGGACGCGCTGGTCCTGCCGCTCACCTGGCTGGCCATCGCCGTCCTGGTGTTCGGCGGCACGGTGGACGACACCCGGCGGGCACTGCGGGGAACGCGGCTGGAAACGGGAGTGAGCCGGCTGGAAGGCTCCCATGACGTCACCCAGCGCTCGGTCAACCGGGTCATCGGGGGCTTCCAGGAACGCTGGATCCCGATCGTGAACGCCTTCCGCGTCACGGTCAAGGGCGGCGCCACGCTGTTCGGCCTGATGTGCCTCATCTACGTGGGGCTTCACGTGGGCGCCGACTACCTGGACCGCGCCGTGAAGACGCTGATCGGCTCCGCAGAGCCGTACATGTGGCTGGTCTACAGCTGGCCGGTCAGCTTCCTGAAGGACCTGCTGCTGACCGTGCTCACCTTCTGCCTGCTGGCCGCCGCCTTCGACATCGCGGCGACCAGGGCCAGGGCGCGTGGCGAGGACATCACCGCCTGAAGATGATCACGTCGTTGCGGCGGGACTTCTCCGTCAGCTCGGGGGTGATCTTCATCAGGTCGGCGGTCGGGGTGTCCGCGCGATAGGTGATGTTCGGCTTGAGGTTGAGCTGGACCTCCTTGCCGACCGCCGTGGGCACCACCGCGAGCGCCCGGTAGTCGTACGCCTTGCCGACCTCGTGCTTCTCGGTGGGCGTGTCGTCTTCGTAGATCTCGGCCTTCCAGGTGCGTCCCCGGGTGTCCTTCAGCGTGAGCTCCGGCTTGCCGGTGAGCACGGCGCCGGTGCCGTCGGCGGCCGATCGCGTGACCGTGATCTTCAGCCACTGCTTCTCCGGCGTGTTGTGCCTGCTGCCCGGAGGCGCCGTCGTCGGCTCGATGGCGGACTTCCAGGACACGTGCTCGTAGGTGAGCGTCTGGCCGGGCTGCACCAGATGCACGGTCTCGCTGGGCCGGCCGGACTTGAAGAACAGGTAGCGGTCGACGGTCGGAGCGCCGAGGGCCACCACGAGGGCGACGACCGCGCCCACGCCGACGAGGAGCCGCCGTGGCTTGGCGGGAGGCGTCTCCTGCGCAGTCTCCTCGGGCGGCGTCCACGGCGGCTGCGGAGGCCGCGGGGGAAGTGGTCCGGCGCTCGGGATGGCCGGAATGGGCTGGGTCGAGCTGCCGACCGGCTCGGCCGGCGCGGGCGGCCACACCTGCTGATCGGGGTGGATCACCGGGCGCGGGCGGGCGGCCGGCTGCGGGCGCTGCGGGCGCTGAAGCGGCGCCTGGGGAGGCTGCGCGGGCCGGGGAGGCTGGGCCGCCGGCTGGCCGGCGGGCGGCGAGAACCAGTCGCGCTCTGAGTCGTTCGTGCTCATCGTCTACTTCTTCTCGCCCAACGTGTACACGTCCTGGGGTGCGGCGGCGAGCTGCTTGGCCGCCGCCTCGTCGATGCCGAGGTCGATCTCCGCCTCCGGCAGCAGAGGTTCACCGTAAAAGGCGCTGGTCGGCGCGATGAACGTGGCCTTGGCGCCGGCCAGGACCGCCGCGGGCACCTCGAACACGAACGCCCCGGAACTCCACCAGCCCGGCTGGATCCACGGATTGGCCAGCGTCTTGGCCTTGTCGACCTTGTCCGTGGCGTCGAAGCGCCGGCCGTCCTCGGTGAGGAGAATCGGCGGGTTCAGGTGGATCGGCTCGGCCGGTACGGTCGCCGCGACCTCGATGACCAGGAAGAGGCCGTCGGTGACGGCGGTCTTGTCGCCGGACTTGATGGTCTTGGCGGACTTCACGCCGTCCACGCGCACGGAGAAGCGCTGCGCGGAGACTTCCTCGCCCTTGGCGCCCACGGTCGTCAGGGGCATGGCCATGTCGTCGGCGCTCAGCCCGAACGTCTGCAGCCCCACCGCCGCCGCGGCGAGAGCCAGACCGGCGATGGCGCCGATGACCTTCGAGCCGCCCGCGCGCCGGCGCGTGCTCTGGCGGCTCCTGCGGGGCGCGACCGAGCGCTGGTCGGTGGCGGTCATGAGGTGGGCTCCTGCTTCACCGGGGCCGTGATCGTGGCGATGACCTCCACGGTTCGTGTCCCGGCGATGGGGTCCTCATCCGTGACCGGCAACCACGTCGTCTGTCCCGAGAGCGGGTTCTCGACCTTCTCCAGCTTCGACAGGCTCAGGCTCACCTCGGCCGGCGCCTGTGCCGCCTTGTCCAGTTCGTAGCGGACGGTCACCGGGACGGCGATCCCGGGATGCAACTGTGAGCTCTGGGCGTCCCCTGACGGGACGAAGGCGAGCCCGCCCCAATCGGACTTGATCTCGGGGGTCATCTTGGCCAGCGTCGCGGCGAACCCGCTGCCCGAGCCCTTGGAGTTGGGCGGCGATCCGGTCAGCGTGGTCTCGCTGTCCTTGTTGGTGACCTTGAACAGGAGGTCGAGGTAGCGGCGGTCCTGGGCGAACTCGTCTGCGGCCTTCTGGACGGTGACCTTGGCCTCCACGAACTCGGTCTCGAACCTTCCCTGGTCGATCTTCTGACCGGCGGCGATCTTCGGCGGCTCTTTGTCCGGCGCGGTGTTGAGCCCGCCGAGCAGAGCGGTGATGCCGAAGGCCGTCAGGAGGACCAAGCCGATTGCGGGTACCACTACCGGGCGTTTGGGGGTGCTTGATGCGCCGGTGGCTTCCGTCATGGGTATGGATGGTAATAGGTCGCGGTTGTCCCATCTGCCCCTATGCTCCCATCCCCCCGATGGATTTGACGGGAACCCTGCCCGAATAGGGGTTCTAGCTCTTACGCTGTCACGAGCGGCCGACGAAACAGGTCGCCGTGGAACAAGGACATATCGCGGCCGGAGGGTCACGTGGCGGACGTGCATCCCGAGCATGCGCAGCTCCAGGCGGACCGCATCTACCTGGGCTGGCAATACGTCCTGCTGCACCCCGACCCCGGCCCGCCGCCCAAGCGCCCCTCGCCCATCGACGATCCGGACGAGGGCGGGGAACCGATCGACACCGAGCTGCTGAAGCGGGAGAAACTTCAGGAAGACCTGCTCAACCGGCCGGTCCGGCTGTTCCGGATGTTCATGGTCTTCCTCACCCTGCTCATCCTGGTGCTGGCCGTACTCGGATATCTGGACTGGTCGTTCGCGCTCATCGCGTTCGTCGCGGCCGGCGGGGTGGCCGGGATCTGCAGCTACGCGCTGCTGCAGGGCGACCGGGCCGTCCGGTACCGGGTTCTGGAGCAGCAGGCCCGGTTCGACCGGGTCCGGCAGGAGCGGGACCGGGAGCTGTTCAAGGCGCAGGAGGAGCACGCCCAGCGCTACCGCGAGTGGCAGGAGGTCAAGGACCGCCATGACCGGCAGGTCAACTGGTACGCGGTAGCCGTACCCGATGAGATCGACCGGATCGACGTGGCCGGCGGGACGCTGCCCGGGTGGTCGGCGCTGATCACGTTGCTGGGGGCCACGCGGCTGTATTCCGGCGGGCATCTGACCGTGCTCGACCTGTCCGAGGGGGCCATCGCCAAGGACCTGATCGAGCTGGCCCGGCGCGGCGGCGACGATCCGCTGGTCTGGGTGCTGCCCGTCGACCTGCCCCGGCTCGACCTCGGGGCCACGCTCAAGCCGGAGGCGTTCGCGGACGTGCTGGCCCACGTCGTCAGCGTCAGCGAGGAGCATCGCAGCACGCGCGACCTCAGCTTCGACAACGCGATCCTGGAGCGGGTGCTCGAGGTGCTCGGCGAGAACGCGACCATCAGCCAGGTCACCGCGGCGCTGCGGGCGCTGGCGCAGGTGGGCGACCCGCGGGACGACCTGCGGTTCGGGCTGATCACCGCGACCCAACTGGAGCGGATCGGGACGCTGTTCGGGCGCGGGGTCAGCGACCGCGTGGTGATCGAGCGGGCCTGGGCGCTGGAGTCACAGCTGCGCAAGCTCGAAACGCTCGGCACCCAGGCGGTACGGCTGCCGCCCGCGCGGCTGCGCGTCGTGAGCATGGACCGCCAGGCGGGCGTGTTCGGCAACCGGGTGCTCGGCACCTACGTGGCCACGGCGCTGACGCACATCCTGCGCCAGTCACCGGCCTCCGACCGGCCCTGGTACCACACGATCATCGTGGCGGGGGCGGACAAGCTGCGCGGCGACGTGCTCGACCGGCTCATGGACGCCTGCGAGACGTCCAGGACGGGGCTCGTGCTCACCTACCGGTCCCTGACCAGCACCGTGCGGGAGCGGCTGGGGCGCGGGCACGCGGCGGTGGCGTTCATGCGGCTGGGCAACGCCGAGGACGCGCGGGTGGCCAGCGAGCACGTCGGCACCGAGCACCGGCTGGAGCTGGCCCAGCTCACCGAGACGATCAGCGCCTCCGTCCCCGGGCTGGACGGGGGCTACACCTCGACGATCTCGCAGGTGGAGGAGTCCTCGGGCGAGCGCGGCGACAGCCGTACCGACCTCGTGGAGGACATCACGGAGTCGACCGAGTGGGGCAGGACCGCCACCAAGATCGGCGAAACCGAGCGGGTCTTACAGCGCTCGCGCGAGTTCCTCGTCGAGCCCCACCAGTTGCAGCAGCTCCCCACGACGTCGGTGATCGTCACCGACGCCACCGCAGAAGGCCGCAGAGTACGGCTGGCCGACGCCAACCCGGCGATACTGACCTTCCCCAAGACCACGCTTGGCGAGCTCGAGGACGTCCGCGACGCCGTACTCGCCCAGAACGGCAATCACGAGGCAGACGACGAGCCACCCCCCAACCTGGGGCCGCCCCCGCCCCGTCTGGACTGGCGCAAGGACCGGTAAGCAACAGGTAAGGACATCGTCAATGCCACGGACGTGGACGGAAAGGCGGCGGACTTTACTAAGAACCATCTGTGGGGGGATGAGATGCAGCTAAGCGGACCCTGGTACAGAATCCAGTCGATTGCCGCACCCTCGCGAAGTTCATCGGCGGAGTGGGACTTCGTCACGATCCTGCCCGCCGTTCTCTCCGCGGCACAGCACCGCCGGCCGTTCGTCATCGGCTGGCTCTCCCGCGGCTCAGGGGCGCCGCTGGAGCTGATCACCAACGCCGGGCCGCTGTCGCCGCCGCGCCAGCCGCGCCGCGCGCCCGACCCCGAGGGGCTGATGGGGCCGCAGCCGCTGCTGTTCCCCGGCGGCGCCCGCGGGCTGCGGCTGGGCGACGAGTGCCTGGCCGACCTGGCCGACCTGGTGTGGACGCCGTGCCCGGGACGGCAGGCGCCGCCGCTGCACGCGCGCCGCGAGTTCGACCCGGACGAGCTGAAGCGGCCCACGTTGTTCGAGTCGACGCTGGTCACGCTCATGTCGCGGCCGTTCGCCTGGCTGCTCGTGGCCGAGCCGACCGACCTGCTCGACGCCGAGGTCGCGCACCTGCGCACACAACTGAACGTCCTCAGGCAGTACGGCGACGCCTCCGAGCGCTCCCGCTTCGACGCCGAACGGGCCGAACGCCGCATGCAGGAGCTGGACGCCTTCCGCGAGGCCGGACTGTGGAACGCCCGCGTGCTGGCCGGCGCCGCCACGGCCGAGGAACTCCGGCAGATCGCGCCCGTGCTCGTCGGCTCGGTGGAGATCGGCCACCATCCCTACCGGCTGCGCAGCGCGGCGGGCGCCGTCTACGCGCTGCCCGAGGCGCTGAACGTGAGCATGCAGGACCCGGGCGACGGGGCGGCGGCGCCGTTCGCGGCCACGGCGGGCGCCCTGGCGGCGCTGGCCGGACTGCCGCGCCGCGAGGTTCCCGGGCTCCGGGTTCTGGAAGCCGGGTTCTTCGACGTCACCTCCGAAGCCGCGGGCGAACTCGACCTCGGCGAGATCCTCGACGGGCAGGACCGGAGCGTGGGCGCCTTCCGGGTACCGCTGGCCACGCTCAACCGGCACGCCTTCGTCACCGGCGCCACCGGCTCGGGCAAGTCGCAGACCGTCCGCCACCTGCTGGAACAACTCAGCCGGGCACACATCCCGTGGCTGGCCATCGAACCGGCCAAGTCGGAGTACCCGGCGATGGCCGGGCGCGTCGACGCCCCGGTGACCGTGATCAACCCGTCGGCGCCCGACAGCGTGCCGTTCAGCGTGAACCCGCTGGAGCCCGAGCCCGGGTATCCGGTGCAGGCGCACATCGACATGGTGCGGGCGTTGTTCATGGCCGCCTTCGACGCCGAGGAGCCGTTCCCGCAGATCATGTCGCTGGCGCTGCAGCGCGTATACGAGGCGACCGGCTGGGACGTCGTCACCGGCGGCGCCGTGCCCGGCTCCAAGGTGCCGCCCAGCGTGCCCACGCTCGAACAACTGCAGCAGCATGCCATAGACGTCATCCAGGAGATCGGCTACGGGCGCGAGGTGCAGGCCGACGTCGAGGGCTTCATCTCGCTGCGGCTGCGGTCGCTGCGGGTGGGCTCGGCGGGGCGGTTCTTCGAGGGCGGGCATCCGGCCGACATCGGCGGCCTGCTGGAGCGCAACGTCGTCCTGGCCATCGAGGACGTGGCCAACGACGAGGACAAGGCGTTCCTCATGGGCACGCTGATCATCAGGATCGTGGAGCATCTGCGGATGCGCGCCCGCAGCCAGAAGTCCGGAAATCTCCGGCATGTGATTGTGATCGAGGAAGCGCACCGGCTGCTGCGCGACCGCGGCGCCGGACGCGCCTCCACCCACGCCGTCGAACTCCTGGCCGGCATGC
This sequence comes from Nonomuraea typhae, assembly GCF_009760925.1. GTDB lineage: Bacteria > Actinomycetota > Actinomycetes > Streptosporangiales > Streptosporangiaceae > Nonomuraea > Nonomuraea typhae. The sequence continues at coordinate 121,557 of NZ_VRLV01000024.1, read as the reverse complement.
TCGCCGAGATCCGCGCGTACGGCGAAGGCATCGTCGTGGCCGAGCAGATCCCGACCAAACTCGTCTCCGACGTGATCAAGAACACCGCCCTCAAAGTCGTCCACCGGCTGCCCGCCGAGGACGACCGGCAGCTCGTCGGGGCCGCCATGAACCTCAGCGACGAGCAGTCCCGCCAGGTCGTCTCACTCCAGCCCGGGGCCGCCGCCGTCTTCGCCGACGGGATGGACCGGCCGTTGCGGATCCGGGTGCCGCTGGGGGAGGCGCGCGAGAAGACGATGACCGGTCCGCCGCCGCCCATCCGCGGGCGGCGCTCGGCGGCCTGCGGGGCGGCCTGCCGTACCGGCCAGGCGTGCACGCTCGTCGAGCTGCGCGAGGCCGACGTGCTGGCGGGCGGGCCCGAATGGGCGTGGCTGCGGATCTGGTGCGACACGGTCGTGCTGGCCTTCGTCAGCAACCGGCCGCTGCCCGGGGTGCCGCGGGCGCTCGCCGCGACCTGGGCCGACGTGCCCGCGCGGCGGCGGGAGTGCCTGCTGGCCACCCTCGTGGAACGCGCGGTCAGCCGGCGGGCCTGGGCGCTGCGGAGCTGGTTCGATCCGGCGCTGCTGGTGGAGAAGGCCGCCGAGACCGCCGCCAAGCTGCTCGACGCGGCCGAGGGCGGGGGCGAGCGGCCCGGGCCGTCGTGGGTGATTCCGCAGGTCCGGTGGCTGCACGAGGTGGACAGGCTGTTCCCGTACGGGCATCCGGCGCCCGACCTGCGGGCGCCCGCGCCGCCGCTGGAGTACGCGCTGTTCGGGGCCGGCGGGCCGGCCGAGCTGGTGCGGGCCGAACTGCTCGGGCACCGGGCACGCGCGCTCCGGCACCACCCGCTGTCCATGGAGATCGACCACAACCGGGCACTGGCCTGGCGGGTCATCCTCGGCGACGACGAGAACGAGGCCATGCAGCGGGACATCCTGACCGTGGCCATCGGGATCGAGAGCGGCGCCCGGCTGCGGCACGTCGGGCAGACCATGGGGGCCGGGTGGCTGGAGAGCGTCCTGTCGTGGCCCCGGCGGTTCGTGCTGCCGTTCGACGAGGAGGGAGCGCCGCAGATCAGCTTCGCCTCTGCCGAGTCCGGCTAGTTGTCGTGGTCTACGGGACCCCTTGACTAGGATCCATAACCATGACCCAGCTTCCCCTGCGGGCTCAGCTCGCGAGTGCCCTGGGGCGCAGCGCCGCCACCCTGTCCAGGATGACCGGGCGCGGCGACGGTTCGGTGATCGGCGGCCGCGTCGGCCTCATGCTCGAGCCCGACCTCCTGCGCCAGCTGGCCCGTGACCGCAGGCTGGCCCTCATCAGCGCCACCAACGGCAAGACCACCACCACCCGGCTGATCACCTCCGCGCTGCTGGAGATGGGCGAGGTGGCCACCAACGCCTTCGGCGCCAACATGCCCGCCGGCCACGTCTCGGCGCTGTCCCAGCACAAGCACGCCCCGTACGGCGTGCTGGAGGTCGACGAGAAGTACCTGCCCGAGGTGCTCGACACCACCGGCGCCGGCGTCGTCTGCCTGATGAACCTCAGCCGCGACCAGATGGACCGTGCCGCCGAGATCTGGCTGCTGGCCCAGAAGTGGCGCCGCGCCCTGTCCGGCAAACCCACCCACGTCATCGCCAACTGCGACGACCCGCTCGTCACCTGGGGCGCCTCCACCGCCGCGAAGGTCACCTGGGTCTCCGGCGGCCAGCGCTGGAAGGACGACAGCTGGTCCTGCCCCGAGTGCGGCGGCCCCCTCGAGCGCGGCGAGCAAAGGAGCTCGTGGGGAGAGAGCGGGCGTGCGATGCCAACGAGCCACGAAGCGGTTGCGACCATAGACACAGCCCGGCACTGGGCCTGCCGCGAGTGCACCTTCCACCGCCCAGAACCCCAGTGGATCCTGGACGGCGACGCCGTCATCGACCCGCGCGGCCAGCGCTGGGTCCTCGACATCCAACTGCCCGGCACCGCCAACCGCTCCAACGCCGCCATGGCGCTGGCCGTCTCGGAGGCGTTCGGCCTCCCGGTCGAGCGGGCGCTGCCCAGACTGCGCGAAGTCACCTCGGTCGCCGGCCGCTACACCACCGTCGAACGCGACGGCCGCCACGCCCGCCTGCTCCTGGCCAAGAACCCGGCCGGCTGGCTGGAGGCGTTCGACGTGGCCGACCGCTCACTGCCGATCATCCTGTCCGTCAACGCCCAGGGCCCCGACGGCCGCGACACCTCCTGGCTGTGGGACGTCGACTACCGCATCCTGCGCGGCCGCCCCGTCTTCGTCACCGGAGAACGCCGCCTCGACCTCGCCCTGCGCCTGGACGTGGCCAACGTGCCGTTCACGCTGACCGACACGTTCGCCGAGGCACTGGGCATGCAGCCACCCGGCAGGGTCGACGTCATCGCCAACTACACCGCCTTCCAGCAGATCCGATCGGAGTTCGGCCGTGCCGTCTGACAGCACCCTGCGCATCGTCTGGATCTACCCCGACCTGCTGAGCACCTACGGAGACCAGGGCAACGCGCTGGTCCTGGAACAACGCGCCCGCCGCCGGGGCATCAACGCCGAGATCGTCCACGTGCGCTCGGCCGACCCCGTGCCCGAAACAGGCGACATCTACCTCATCGGCGGCGGCGAAGACCGGCCCCAGATCCTCGCCGCAGAACGCCTGCGCCGCGACGGCGGCCTGCACCGGGCCATCGCCCGGGGTGCCTCCATGCTCGCGGTGTGCGCCGGGTACCAGATCATGGGCAGCACGTTCGGCGGCGAAGAAGGCCAGCCGGTGGACGGCATCGGCCTCCTGGACATCTCCAGCAGCAGAGGCCCCGCCCGCGCGGTCGGCGAACTGGTGGCCGAAGTCGACACCGCCCTCAACCTGCCCACGCTGACCGGCTTCGAAAACCACATGGGCATCACGCACCTGGGGCCCGGCGTCAAGCCCCTGTCCCAGGTGGTCACAGGGGTGGGCAACGGAAACGGCTTCGAAGGCTGCTACGCCGGGCACGTCGTCGGCACCTACCTCCACGGGCCGGCCCTGGCCCGCAACCCCGCCCTGGCCGACCTGCTGCTGAGCTGGTCGGTGGGGGAACTGGCGCCACTGGACGACCGGTGGTACGAAGCCCTGCGCAACGAACGGCTGGCGGCTGTGCTGCCAGGCTAAAAGGTCCTCGCTCCGCTCGGGCGCCTTGTCTAGGCCCACCCGTCACCCAGCTGGGTGGTCAGCCAGTTGGACCCCACCCCGAAACCATGGTCCTCGCTCCGCTCGGGCGCCCTCACCACCCAGGCGCCTGCGGCGCCGGGGCTTGCGCCTGCGGTCAACCACATCGGGGGCCCGGACCACAGCCAAGCTGCCTACCAAGTGCCGCTTCATACAGCGGTCAACCTTGTTGACGACTACACGGAGGTATTAGAGGTCCGATCGAGATCGCGGCGATTACGCGGCACGAAGGCTTCAAGTGGATCAAGCGAAAGCACCACTACCCAGCGCATCTCAACACGGACGGAACACTGCCATGAACGCACCCTCAACCGACGACCCCAACCTCCAAATCGCGCAAGTCCTCCACATCGGCGACGCGGTCAAGGACGAGGAACTCGATGAGAGCGCCGGCGGATTGTGGATGCCTGACGACGAGCCAGGAGAAGAGCTGCCGCCGTTGCGGTTTACGAGACGGGCTGCCACAGCCTGAACCCGGATACTCCTGGGATGTGATGAGCCCGCGCCGGCCAACGGTGCGGGCTTTCTGCTGTAGCCGGGGTGGCCGCCCCTGGGACCGTAACAGTCAAGACCTGTGGATCATGAGTTCCCAGGCAGACGATGCGGCGTTGCGCTGCGTGGGGAGGTCTCGGTCATGGCTGATCGGCCGGTCGCCTGGTCGGACTTCTCGGGGATGGCGCGATGGTTCAGGGCGATAGGACGAGAACCACGCAGATCCGCGCCCGGCGTCGTCGCTCCAAACCGCTACGGCAATGTCTGGTCGCGCCTGACGGAGAACGGCGGAGGCCGCACAGAAGGTCAACCCCCGCGTACCGATGGATGCCGTCGGACCTCCCAGGCCGGCCGTTGGAGCTGATCGTTGTACACGATGACGTCGGCGTGGTCGGCCGGGCGGGCTGTGGCGAAGTAGAGCTGTTGGGCGGGAATGTAGCGGTTGCGCCAGGACCGTTCGATTTCGGCGGGGTCAGTGGTGTCCCCGGCCAGCGCGATGCTCCGATCCCGGGCGCGATCGACCGTCCGCTCCAAGGGGACGGACACGAAGACGCGCAGCTCCCACCGGCCGATGAGCTCCGGGCGCAGGAGGAAGACGCCGTCGAAGAGCAGTACGGCATCTGCGGCGGCTGTGGTGAACGGCGGCGACGACGGGGCATCGGCGTCTCGGTCGTAGACCGAGTGCTGGAACCTCCGGTCTCCACCCGGACCCAGCGGATCGAGCAGAACCCGGCACAGCGCGGCGCGGTCATGGGCGTCGAAGTAGCAGCCTTCGGCCGAGTACTGGCCGCGTCGGTAGCGCCGAGCGCGAGGGAAGAGGAAGTCGTCGATGCTCGCGCGGATGACGTGGCGATCCTGCGCGCGCAGGACGACGGCGAGTTCGTCGGCCAGCGTGGTCTTGCCGGCGGCGGGCGGCCCGTCGACGGCGACCCTCAGCGGGTGCGGGGTCGTGACGGACCTGATCGCCTCGGCCAGCCGAGTGATGAGCTCGCCACGGGTGCCTTGGTCCATTGCCGCCTCTTTCACGGTGATGCCACCAGCCGAACCCCGCCCGGCTCCAGCCACCTGTCATCCATCACCCGAACCAGAAGGTTCCTAGATCACGGTCGTCAGCGGTAGCCGGACCGCCGGAGGCAGGGGCAGGACGGGCGGTTCGGCGCGCAGGCCCTGGATCAGCAGCGCGGCGAAGCGCCTCGAGGCGGCCACCGCGGCGGCCGGTGAGGTGGTGCGGATGCCGCCGTTGGCCATGAGTACCATGATCAGGTCGTCCAGGACGAAGTCCGGGCGTAGTCCGCCCTCCGCCTTGGCCCGGCGGGCGAGTTCGGCGATCTTGCCCAATGTCCGCTCCCGGCCGGCGGCGAAGTCGGTGGCGCGCGGGAAGGCGGAGACGAACGCCGCGGTGAAGCCCTGATCCCGTGCCTGCTGTGCGCACATCCGTTCGATCATCTGGCAGAAGCCGCGCCATGGGTCCGGGTCGGCCAGCCCTTCCTCGACGATGGTGACGCAGACCGTCATCTGCTCGGTGAAGACGTCGGTGACCGGCGCCTCCTTGGTCGGAAAGTGCCGGTAGAGGGTCGCGGGGCCGACCTCGGCCCGCCGCGCGATCTCGCGCATCGCCACGTCCAGCCCCTGCTCGGCGAATGCCGTGCGGGCCGCCGCCAGGATGCGCTCACGGTTGTCCCGGGCGTCGGAGCGCAGGGAGTGAGGCAATCGGTTCGTCACCGCTCTCACTTTAGCTAAACGGACGGGGTGTTCCGGTAGCGTCCGAGGCCATGAGAGCACTGACATTCGCCGAGTACGGCCCCGCCGGCGTGCTTGAGGTTGCCGACCTGCCCGAACCGCACGCGGGACCGGGTCACATCCGCGTGGCCGTACGGGCCTCCGGCCTCACGCCCGCCGACTGCTACCTGCGCTCGGGCCGGTTCCGGGACACGATGCCGCTGCGCCTGCCCCACGTGCTCGGCATGGATGCGGCAGGCGTGGTCGACGAGGTCGGCCCCGGCGTCACCGGCGTCCGTCCGGGTGACGCGGTCTTCGGCAGCGTCGATCTCGCGGCGCTCGGCGGCGCGAACGCCGAGTACGCCGTCCTGGCAGCCTGGGCGCCGAAGCCGGAGGCGCTGAGCTGGGAGCAGGCCGGCGGTGCGGCCGGGAACGTCGAGACCGCCACGCGCACCCTCGACCTTCTGAAGGTCGGCGCCGGTACGACCCTGCTGATCGAGGGCGCGGCTGGTGGGGTCGGCACGGTCGCCATCCAGCTCGCGGCGGCCCGCGGCGCGCGTGTCATCGGTACGGCCGGCGTGCGCAACCACGCGTTCATCGAGGGGCTGGGGGCGACACCGACCACCTACGGCCCGGGATTGGGCGAGCGGGTCGGTGCCCTGGCTCCGGACGGCGTCGACGTCGTCCTCGACTGCGCCGGATCCGGCTCGCTACCCGATCTGGTGAAGCTCACCGCGGACCCGGCCCGGGTGGTGAGCATCGCCGACCTGAACGCCGCGGAGTACGGAGTCCACCTGTCAAGCTCGGCGGGCCCCGGAGCGGACCCGCCGGCGGTCGAAGGACTCGCCGCGGCCGCCGCCCTCGCCCAGCAGGGCCGCTTCACCGTGCCGGTCGCGGCCGTCTTCACGCTCGACAACGCGGCCGCGGCGCACCGGTTGAGCGAGACCGGTCACGCCCGGGGAAAGATCGTTTTTGGTCAGTAGACCAGGGCCTGGGCGCCCTCGGTGACGGCTTCTTCGACGAAGGCCGGGGCCCCGGCGATGCGGACGCCGTCGATCAGGTCGTCGACCGTGATGTCGCGTCTGGCGGCGCACTGGGTGCAGACCGTGACCCGGCCCCCGGCCAGGACGGCCTCCAGGAGGTCGGTCAGCGGGGCGGCGTGGGGGAGGTTGAACTCCTTGGCCCGGCCGGGGAGCGCGAACCAGGAGGCTTCGCCGGTCAGCCACAGCGAGACGGGTACACCGCTGGCCAGGGCGGCGGCGGCGACGGTGAACGCCTGGTTGCACCGCTCCGGGGCGTCGGCCCCTGCGGTCACCTTGATGACCAGTGATCGTGCCATGCGGGTCAGCCTACGCCTCCCCCGCAGGGGATCAGGCGGCAAGGCGGCGGAGAGTAATGTTGGGCGGCATGGAGACACCTGAGGTGCACCCTGATCTTGAGCACATCTCCTTCCTCCTGGGCAGGTGGGAAGGTGCCGGGGTGGGCGGATATCCCTCGATCGAGAGCTTCAACTTCGGCCAGGAGGTCGAGTTCGGCCACAACGGCAAGCCGTTCCTCGAGTACGTGAGCCGGACCTGGCTGCTGGACGAGGAGGGCAACCGGGTGCGGCCGCTGGCGACCGAGTCCGGCTACTGGCGGGCGCGGCCGGAGCGGCAGCTCGAGGTGGTGCTGGCGCATCCGACGGGGATCGTGGAGATCTACGTCGGCGAGGTGGTCTTCCACAAGATCGAGCTGCGGACCGACATGGTGGCCAGGACGGAGTCGGCCAAGGAGTACACCGCGGGGCATCGGCTCTACGGCCTGGTCAACGGCAACCTCATGTGGGCCTACGACATGGCGGCCACGGGGCATCCGCTGACTTCCCATATGTCCGCGGAGCTGAAGAAGGTAGCTTGAGCGGATATGAGCACCCCTTTTTCCGCTGATGCCGTCGAAGCCATCAAGCGGCACATGAACGACGACCACGCCGACGACTCACTGATCATCGTGCGGGGGATGGGCGGGCGGCCCGAGGCCACTCAGGCGGTCACGAGCGACGTCACCGCGGAGGCGATCGTGTTCACCATCGACGGCGGCGAAGAGGTCAGCGTGCCGTGGGGCGAGACGCTGACCGAGCGTCCGCAGGTGCGCAAGGCGGTGGTGACGCTGTATCGCCAGTCGTGCGACAAACTGGGCATCGCCTGGCGCGAGGAGCACTGAAGAAGCGCTGAAGAAGCGATGAGGAAGCACTGAGGAAAGGCAAAGGGCCCCGGGCGGACTCCGCCTGCTCGAGCAGACGGGCTGGATGGGCCATGGGTCGGGATGGACCTCCCGCCCTCCAGCGGCCTCGGGGCCCCGGTGGTTGCCTCGTTTTCGCCGAACGGCGCGAGACATGGAGTCCGCATCGTCAGCGGACAACCACCTCGCTAGCCCAACTATGAATCACCATTGTTTGGACCACCTCCTTTCCGCGTGCTGACGACGTTATGTGAGGCCCCCGAACCCGGGCAAGCGATTATTCTCAGGGCATGACGGAGACGCAGTGGCACGAAGAACTCCGCGCCAAGGGCTACCGGGTGACCCCGCAGCGCCAGCTCGTCCTGGAAGCGGTCAAGGAGCTGGAGCACGCCACTCCGGAGGAGATCTGCGTCAAGGTCCGCCAGACCGCACGCGGGGTGAACATCTCCACCGTGTACCGCACGCTCGAACTCCTCGAAGAGCTGGGCATGGTGACCCACACGCATCTCGGGCACGGGGCGCCGACCTACCACCTGGCGGCCGAGGCCGATCACGTGCACCTGGTCTGCCGGGGGTGCGGCGAGGTGAGCGAGGTGGGGCCGGAGATGGCCGAAGGGCTGGTCAAGGGGCTGGACGACCAGCTGGGGTTCGTGGCCGACGTCCATCACCTCACGGTGTTCGGACTGTGCCGCACCTGCCGCTGAGGCGGGCGGATACCCTGGAGGGTATGCGTAGCCCTCTGCTCGATCTCCCCGGCGCGGTCGCGGCCGAAGCCCCCGACGCCGACGTGGCGGCGCACTACGGCGATCTGTTCGCCGAGCAGCGCGCGCTCGTCAAGGGTGAGGCGGTCGTCGACCGCAGCAATCGCGAGATCGTCCGCATCTCCGGGACAGACCGGCTGAAATGGCTCAACGACCTGAGCTCGAACAAGCTCGACACCCTGCAGCCCGGCGAGTGGACCCAGACCCTCATCCTCGACCTGCAGGGCCGCGTCGAGCACCACCTCACGCTCGTGGACGACGGCGAGGCCGTGCTGGCGCACGTCGAACCCGGCGCCGCGCAGGCGCTCATCGACTACCTCGACAAGATGCGCTTCATGCTGCGCGTCGAGGTCTCCCGCGCCGACGAGCTGGCGCTGATCTCCACGGCCGACGGCGACCGCTACATCCCGCGCGCCGAACTGACCGCGGACCTGGGCAGGATGGCCGGGCTGTGGGCGTACGAGGCGCTGCGGATCGAGGACTACCGGCCCCGCCTCGGCCTCGACACCGACCACAAGACCATCCCCCACGAAGTGGGCTGGATCGGCGCCGCCGTACACCTGACCAAGGGCTGCTACCGAGGCCAGGAGACGGTCGCCCGCGTGCACAACCTGGGACATCCGCCGCGGCGGCTGGTCTTCCTGCACCTGGACGGGAGCGTGGACACGCTGCCGCCGCACGGGGCGCCGGTGGTGCTCGACGGGCAGGAGGTGGGCTTCGTCGGCTCGGCCGCACGCCACCACGAGCTGGGGCCGATCGCGCTGGCGCTGGTGAAGCGCGCGGTGCCGGTGGACGCGCCGCTGCTGGCGGGCGGCGTGGCGGCCACGCAGGAGGTCATCGTCCCGCCGGACGCGGGCCGCAACGTCTCGATCGACCCGGCCCTGCGCCGCCGCATCCGCTGACTTCTGTCTCGACCTGGCCCTGCGGCGCCGTATCCGGTGGCTTCTGTCTCGATCTGGCCCTGCGGCGCCGTATCCGCTGACTCTCGTACGGCGGAGCCACCCTCACGCCACCCGCCGACGTGGGTTTGCGCCGATCGTGGGGGTCGCTTCTCACGTCGGACGTGGTCCCCGCCGATACGGCCGACGTCGGGGCTAGACGTCGATGACCAGCGTGATGGGTCCGTCGTTGACCAGCGACACCTTCATGTCGGCCCCGAAGCTCCCGGTCTCGACGCGGGCGCCGAGGGCGCGCAGTTCGGCGACCACGGCGTCCACCAGGGGCTCGGCGACGGGTCCGGGGGCGGCGGCCTGCCAGGTGGGGCGGCGGCCCTTCCTGGTGTCGCCGTAGAGCGTGAACTGGCTGATCACCAGGAGCGGGGCGCCGATGTCCGAGCAGGACTTCTCCCCGTCCAGGACGCGCAGCCCCCACAGTTTGGCGGCCAGCTTTCTGGCCTCGGCCGCCGTGTCCGTGTGGGTGACGCCGACCAGGACCATGAGCCCGGGCTCGTCGATCGCGCCGATCGTCTGACCGTCCACGACCACCGAGGCCGTGCTGACTCGTTGCACTACCGCCCGCATGAGAAGTCATTCTCGCCGATCCGTAGACTCCTGGGGAAAGGGGGCGGGAATGTCGCTTGTGGTGGAAGTTGTCCGGTCTGGGTTTGTGGAGTCCACGCACCTGGCCCGGGTTCTGACCCTGGACGCCGCCGGGACTCCGGTGGACGTGCACGGGGCCGTGCACGTGCCCGCCTCGCCGCGCTCGTCGATGAAGCCGCTGCAGGCGCTGGGCATGCTGCGCCAGGGACTCCGGCTGGAGGGCGAACTGCTCGCGCTGGCCTGCGCCTCGCACGCGGGCGAGCCGTACCACGTGGACGGGGTGCGCAAGATCCTGGCCGGTGCCGGACTGGACGAGTCGGCCCTGCGCTGCCCCGAGGACTACCCGGAGGACCGCACGGTCGGCGAGAAGTCGCGCGTCACCATGAACTGCTCCGGCAAGCACGCGGCCATGCTCGCCACGTGCGTGCTCAACGACTGGCCCCTGGACACCTACCTGGAGCCGGTGCATCCGCTGCAGCGTGCCATCCGCGCCACCGTCGAGGAGCTGACCGGCGAACGGGTGGCCGCCTCCGGCGTGGACGGCTGCGGCGCCCCGCTGTTCTTCGTCTCCATGCTCGGCGTCACCAAGGCGTTCCGCGCCCTGCCCCTCGCCGCCCCCGGCAGCCATGAGCGCCACATCTTCGACGCCATGCGCGCCCACCCCGAGTGGACCTCCGGCACCGACCGGCCCGAGGCACGGCTCATGCGGGCGCTGCCCGGCCTGATGCTCAAGTCCGGGGCCGAGGCGTTCGACGCGTTCGTCTTCGAGGACGGCCGCGCGGGGACCGTCAAGATCGAGGACGGCTCCGCCCGCGCCCGCACCCCCGTCACCGTCGCCGCCCTGCGCAACCTCGGCCTGACCAGCCCGGATCTGGAGCCGTTGGCCAAGGGCGTCTTGTCCGGCGGCGGCCGCCCCGTGGGCGAGATCCGGCTGCGCTAGCCGCGCAGGAGGGCGGCGATCTCTCGCTGGCCCTGCTTGACCGCGTGCTGCAGCGCGGTCACGCCCTCGCGGTCGGCCAGGTCCCGGTCGGCGCCGGCGGCTAGCAGCAGGCGGACGATCTCCTGGTACTTCGCCGAGCCGTCGCCCAGGATCACGGCCTCCAGCAGGCCGGTCCAGCCCAGGTCGTTGACGTGGTTGACGTCGATGCCGGTCTTCAGCACCTCGCGCACGTAGTCGACGTGGCCCCGCTCGCACGCCGGGATCAGCGAGACGCCGCCGTACCGGTTGCGGATCGTCAGGTCCGGCTTCGCCGGAAGGAGCACCCGCAACATCGCCACGCTTCCGGTCACGCCGGTCACCAGCCACGGGGTGTCGTGCTGGGCGTCCAGGGCGTCAGGGTCGGCGCCGGCCGCCACCAGGATCTGCGCCACCTCCACGTGGTCCTCGGCCGCGGCCAGCAGCAGGGGAGTACGCTGCCGGCCGTCGCGGGCCTCCAGGTCGGCCCCCTCGGTGACCGCCTCACGGACGGCGGCGGCGTCGCCGGCTGCGGCGGCGGTGAGCAGTTCGTCGTCGAGCACGTCTGATCCTTTCACGGCTCTTGGGGAGGTACGGCCCGGCACGGGGGAAACCGGCCGGTCACCACCTCCCCCACAGGCCGCCGCCACGACCGCCAGCCCCGCGAGCAACAGCCCGCGCCTGCCAACCCCCACACCCCCATCCTCACCCCGCAGGCCGTCTTTGGCCCCCCGAGTTTGGTAACCGGTGCGGTGGTTGCCCTTGGGCTAGGAAGGGGCCTCCCGGGTTGGGTAATCGGTGGGGTGGTTGGCTTTGGGGTTGGGAGCGGCCTCCCGGGTTGGGTAACCGGTGCGGTGGTTGCCCTTGGGGTAGGGAGCGGCCTCTCGGGCGTCGCGGGTCACGTCAGCGGAGCTGGCCCTGGATGGCCTTGAGGCCGGCCTGGGCGAGCGCCTCGTCGATGTCGCCGCTCGGCGCCCCGCCGACGCCGATGCCCGCGATCGGGGAGCCGGCCGAGGCGACCGGGATGCCGCCGGCCAGCAGTAGGGTGCCGGGGATGGCGGCCAGGGCCTGGTTCTTGGACAGCGCGCTCGTCGGCTGGCCGAACGACACGGCGGTGAACGCCTTGCGGCGGGCCGACTCCTCGGTCTGCGGACCGGCGCCGTCGCCCTTCAGGATGAGCCGGGTGGCGCCGGAGCGGTCCACGATGGCGACCGTGACCCGCTGCTTCTGCTTGACCGCCTCCTTCTGGACCGCGTCGGCGATCTTGAGGGCGGCGTCGGCCGACAGCACGTTCGTCTGGACCACGGGCGCGTCCTGCGCGGCGGCCTGGGCGGTGGCGGCGGTGGTGATGCCACCGGCGACGGCGAGCGCGGCCAGCGACGCGGCGGCGATGCGGGTGCTGAGCTTCATGGTGTTCCTCCAGGTCAGGTCATTGGTCCGACGGGATTAAGCCTGCCGGGCGGATCGGGGCGGGCCATCGAGAGAGCGATCGAGGCTGCGGGGAGAATCGATTGAGGAGGAGGTCAATCGATCGGTTGATGCGCGGGCAGGAAAGCCTGCCTACGCTCACACCGGAGAAAAGGGGGCGGGATGGAGAGGGTGTGGCTCAACCGGGCCATGCATCTGGGCTTCTTCCTGCTGCTGGCCGCCTCCGCCGCGCGCCTCGTGGTGCGGCACGAGATGGACCTCAGGACCGTCGTCGCGCTGGCCGACACGGCGCTGCTGGCGCTGGTGTACGGGGGCGGGGTGCTGGTGTGGGACCGGCTCGGGCGGCGGGGACGGCTGGCGTGGCTGGCCGTGGTGCTCGGGTGCTGGCTGGTGCTGGTGGAGCTGGCGCCGTCGTTCGCCTGGTGCGCGATCCCGCTGCTGTACGTGTGCCTGCGGCTGCTGTCGCTGCGGATGACCCTGGTGGCGGCGACGGTGCTGACGGTGGCGGTGATCGTGGCGCAGATCAGCCTGTCGGACCGCTTCGATCCGAGCCTGGTGCTGGCGCCGGTGGCGGTGGCAGCGATGACCATTGTGATCTTCTGGGAGTTGAGGAAGGCGGGAGTCATGCAGGAGCGCGAACGGCTCTCGCGGGAGATCCACGACACCCTGGCCCAGGGGCTGACCAGCCAGCGCATGCTGCTGCAGGCGGCCGACCGCGCCTGGGAGTCGGACCCGGAGCAGGCCAGGGCGTATGTGCGCACGGCGATCGAGGCGGCGGGGGAGAATCTGGACGAGGCCCGCAGGTTCGTGCGCGATCTGGGCCCGGCGCCACTGGCGAAGGCGTCACTGGCCGACGCCCTGCGGGGGCTGGGCACGCAGTTCCGGCTGGAGGGGGAGGAGTTCCCGCTGGATGACCGGACGCAGGCCGTCCTGCTGAGGGTGGCGCAGGGCGCGGTGGCGAACGCGCGTGAACACGCGCGGGCGAGCCGGGTGATCGTGACGCTGTCGTATCTGGACGACGAGGTCACGCTGGACGTCTACGACGACGGCGCCGGGTTCGACCAGGCGGTGGCCCGGCCCGGGCGCGGGTACGGGCTGCGGGCGATGCGGGATCGCGTGGCCGAGGTCGGCGGCACGCTGACGGTGGAGAGCGCTCCGGGGGAGGGCACGGCGGTGGCTGCGAGGATTCCCGTATGAAGTTGTTCCTGGTCGACGACCATCCGGTGGTCAGGGCGGGCATCGCGGCGCTGGTGAGCGGCGAGGCCGACATGGAGATCGTCGGGGAGGCGGCCGGCGCCGACGACGCCCTGCGGCTGATCGCGTTGCGGCAGCCGGACGTGGTGCTCATGGATCTGCAGCTCGGCGACGGGCCGGACGGCGTTGCCGCGACCAGGAAGGTGCGCGCGCTGGACCCGGCGCCGCAGGTGCTGGTGCTGACGACGTACGAGACGGACGCGGACATCGTCCGGGCGATCGACGCGGGCGCCACCGGGTACGTGCTCAAAGCCTGCCCGCCGGACGAGCTGTTCCAGGCGATCCGGGCCGCCGCCAGGGGAGAGACGGCGCTCTCGCCCAAGGTGGCGACCCGGATGATGCGCCGGATGCGCGATCCGGGCCCGGCGCTGACCGCCCGGGAGATCGAGATCCTGGAGCTGCTGGCCCGCGGCGCCGGCAACAGAGAGATCGCGAAGGCCCTGTTCGTCACCGAGGCGACGGTCAAGACCCATCTCAACCACGTGTACGGCAAGCTGGGCGTGGACACCAGGACCGGCGCGGTCAGCAAGGCGATCGAGCTGGGCCACATCCGCCGCTGATCAGCCGAGGATGAGCCGGCCGATCCTGTCCACGGTCTCGAACGGGTCCCCGGCGCCGATGCGGTTCTTGGTGATGCCGACGGCCAGGCCGCTCTCCTTGTCGGCGAAGGCCGCGGTGCCGCCGCTGCCGCCCATGCCGAAGTAGGACGGCTTGTCCAGGGCGGTGGTGAGCCCGACCGAGTACCCGAGGCCCCAGGTGACGGGCCTGCCGGTGACCTCGTCCATGCCGGCGGCCTGGGCGGAGGTGGCCTCGGCCAGCCGTCCGGCCGGGATGAGCCCGTGGAGCAGGCCGTCGTACATGCGGGCCAGACCGCGGGCGGTACCTGTGGCGCCGGCGTCCGAGGTGAGGAGGTCGGGCCGGTTGCTGAGGGCGGCGTCGGGCAGGGCCTGCATGGGCGCGGCGGTGAAGCCGTCCACGACCCGGAAGAAGGGGATCTGGGCCAGCATCTCCGGCGGCATCTCCATCGGCGGGCCCTGCGGGTCCTCGATCACGGCCAGCCGGGGCAGCTCGGCGGCGGGCACGGCCAGGAACAGCTCACCGGCCACGCCGAGCGGCTGCGCCACCTCCTCGAGCAGCACCTGGGAGACGGTCTTGCCGGAGGCCCGCCGTACCACCTCGCCGACGATGAACATGAAGCTCTGCGGGTGGTAGCCGATCTTGGTGCCCGGCTCCCACCAGGGCTTGGCGCCGGCCAGCGTCGCGCACATCTTCTCCCAGTCCACGAGGTCGGCGGCCGTGGTGTCCACCGGGACGCCGGGCAGGCCGAGCTGGTAGGTGAGCGCATGCCGTACGGTGGCCCGCTCCTTGCCGTGGGCGGCGAACTCGGGCCAGTACTCCGCGATCGGTGTGTCGTAGGCGAGCACGCCGCGCTCGGCCAGGACGTGGACGACGGTGGCGACCATGCCCTTGCCCGTGGAGGTCACGTACACCGGCGTGCCGGAGGTCATCGGGCGGCCGGTGGCGGGGTCGGCCACACCGGCCACGGCGTCGACGACGAGCTCGCCGTCCCGGTAGACGGCGACCTGGAGGCCGCGCTCCACACCGGTCTCCACGAGCTCGTCGGCAAGGGCCTGGACGTTCTTCTGCAGATCAGTCATGCGCATATGACGAGCCGGCGCCGGAAAAGGAATCGGGGAGATGCAGATCCGGGAAGAGTTCGTGGCCGAACGTGGTGATCTGGCTGATCAGCGGCCCGTCCATGCGGAAGACGCCGAGCCAGAACGGCGAGAACAGCTCCTCGCCTGGCCGGCGGAGGTAGGCGGCGATGGCCGGTTGCCGGTTGACCCGGGCCGGCAGCACCCGCCAGTCGCCCCACGAGCCCTCCCCGGCCATCTGCGGCCCCCACGAGGAGACGAAGGCGTCGCGGCCGAGGATCCACAGGGGCGCGGGCGGCATGGTCTGCCAGACGTCGGCCTTGAGCAGCGCGGGCAGCACGGCGGGGTCGCCTTCCTCCAGCGCTCTGATGTACGTGCGGACGACGGCCAGTTCGTCGGCGCTGGCGGCGTTCATGCGCTGGGCGGGCAGGTGCTCCTTGAGCACCGGACGGGCCCGCTGCAGGGCGCTTTTCACCGCGGTGACCGTCGTGTCCAGGGCTTCCGCGGTCTCGGCGGCGGACCAGCCGAGCACGTCACGCAGGATGACGACGGCCCGCTGCCTGGCCGGGAGATGCTGGATCGCCACCAGGAAGGCCAGCTCGATCGTCTCGCGCTCGATGACGGCGTTGAGGAGATGGTCGGGGTACGGCTGAAGCCACGGCACATGGGCGGAGACCGGCCACGACAGGCCCTCGTCGGCCGCGATCGGGGCCTCGCGCGGCTCGGGGCGGCGGGGGTTGGCGCGCAGGAAGTCGAGGCAGGCGTTGGTGGCGATCTTGTACAGCCACGCCTTGAGGTTGTCCGGCGGCGTCTCGCGCTTGCGCCAGGCGCGCAGGAACGTCTCCTGGACCAGGTCTTCCGCCTCGTGGTAGGAGCCGAGCAGGCGGTAGCAGTGCACGTGGAGTTCCCTGCGGTGCCGCTCGAGCTCCTCGGCGTTCACAACGACCGGAGCTGCCGGGTGGCGGAGATGGCGCCGGAGGTGGTGGTGGTGAAGGTGCGCATCGATCCGGCGAACTTGGACAGGTCCCACTCGGCGGGGCCGTGGTACCAGTACAGGTTGTCGGCCTGGTGGCCGTTGCCGGTGACGGAGGCCACGATGCGCGACCAATGCTCCACGCCATCAAAAATCACGGCGTAGGGCAAATATCGCGAAAAAAGCTCGACTCGGTGCTGCTCAGGGACATTTCCCAGCTCGCCGGAGAACAAGTACTGCCGGAAGCCCAGCGTGTGCGCGAGCGCGGCCGAGCCCTTGGCGGTCCTGGCCGGCATGGCCTGCCCGCCGACGGCCAGCGCCGCCCCTGCGATGATCACCGCCAGCCCCAGCAGCCCGTAGGTCGTGAACCAGGCCAGCGCCCCCGTGGCCAGGACGCCGACGCCGATGAGGGCCAGGCCGAGCGTGGTCCACCGGGTCCGCTCGGTGTCGGGCCGCCGGGCGAACCACCCCTGCCGCACCACATCCTCATAAAGCTCATCCCGCACTTTCCCGAGATTTTTCGCGAAAGAGCCTGACAAATCCGACAAGAGGGTGGCGTCCCTGCCCTCGAACACCGCGTCGTACAACGCCTTCTCATACGGCAGCAACGCGTTCACCGGCGCGTTCGGCAGGCTGACCAGCAACCAGTCCGGCGCGTCGTAGGCCCCGCGCGGCTGCTCGTCGATGCGAAGGTACCCGCGCACCGCCAGGTCCACGATGGTCGCGGTCACGTCCACCACGTCGGCCTGTTCGTCCACGAGCGTGCCGATCTGCCCGGGCCGCACCCCGTCCGGCGGCGAGAAGTGCCCGTTCTGGATGGGATCGACCGAGGCGGTCTCCTGCCCGGCGACCCGGGCGTCGCGCCCCCGCGTCCAGTACAGCAGCACCACCCCGCCCAGCAGCAACACCAGCAACCCGGCCAGCGCCCCGCCGGTCACCACGTCCAGCGTGAACGCGGCGGCCAGCGAGAACCGCCGCTCCAGAAGCGGCTTGCCGGAACTGGTCCCCTTCGGATAGCCGACCACGACGGTCAGCGCCTGCCCCGGCCCCAGGTTCTGCTGCTCGAAGTCGGCCTCGGTCGCCCCATGATCCATGGAGGCGCTGGTGCAGCCGACGGCCGAGGTCAGCTCACCGGCGAAACAGGACAGGTTCTGCACCATGCCGGCCCCGGTGACCTTGACGGTGGCCTTGGCGACCGGGACGTTCCAGCCGTTGACCGCGAACCAGCGCAGCTCCTCCACGCCCCCGGCCGGCGTGACCGCGCCCGTGACCTCGTAGGTGACGGTCGCCGGGGCCTTGACCGTGAGCACGTCACCGGCGAGCTGCCCGCCCTTGACGTTGGCGATCCGGTAGAGGCGGTCGTTGGCGTCGTCGAACCGGGTCCGGGTGAGGAAGGTCCGCCTGACCTCTCCGGGGCTCTCGGCGCCGATCTTCTCGCTCACCCGGAGCACGCCGTCCTTGCGCAACTCCAGCGTGACCTCGTCGGTGATCGGCCCGGCTGCGGTGGCGCTCGCAGGGGCGGGCACGGCGGTCAGCAGCACGGCGGCCACGCCCAGCATCAGCCTGATTCCGGTCATGGCGGCAAATCGTATCGGTTCCCCCTTTCTCCGGCAGGGGTATGCCTCTGACCAGGGGGAATAATGCTGATCAGGCCGATGCTGGCGGTCAGCGGGGAGCTGCCCATCGCCTCGCAGGAGGCGGCCTGGGCCGCCGAGTTCAAGTGGGACGGGGTACGAGCCGTCGCCTACCTGCTCGACGGAGAGGTGCGGCTGCTCTCACGCAACGACCGCGAGGTGACCGGCGCCTATCCGGAGCTGCGCGCGGATCTGGCGAGCGACAAGAACATGGTGCTGGACGGGGAGATCGTCGCGCTGGACTCCTCCGGCGCGCCCGACTTCGGCAGGCTGCAGTCGCGCATGCACGTGCGCGCGCCGAGCCGGTCGCTGGTGGCGGCCGTGCCGGTGGTGTACCACGTCTTCGACGTGCTGCACCTGGAAGGGCGATCGACGTTGCGCCTGCCGTACGAGAAGAGAAGGAAGCTGCTGGAGGACCTGCGCCTGGAGCGCGGGCGGGTGCGGGTGCCGCCCTCGTTCCCCGGCAGCGCGCGGGTGGTGCTGGACGTCGCGCGCGAGCACGGGCTGGAGGGCATCGTCTGCAAGCGGCTGGACGCGCCGTACCTGCCGGGGCGGCGCAGCGAGCTGTGGATCAAGGTCAAGCTCACGCTGATGCTGGACGTGGTGGTCGGCGGCTGGAAGCCGGGGGAGGGCCGCCGGTCCGGGACGATCGGCTCGCTGCTGGTCGGCGTGCCCGGGGACGAGGGGCTGCGGTACGTGGGTCACGTGGGCACCGGCTTCACCGAGCGCATGCTGCACGAGCTGCTGGTACGGCTGACGCCGCTGGTCCGGCCGGTCTCGCCCTTCGCCGGACCGGCTCCGGAGCCCGCGCACTGGGTGGAGCCGGTGCTGAGGGGCGAGGTCGAGTACGCCGGATGGACCCGCGACGGCGTCCTGCGCCACCCGACCTGGCGCGGGCTCACAACGTGATGCCGTCGGCCGCCCGCCGTACGCTCTCGTCGGAGGCCGGACCGGCCGGGTTCTCCTTGGCCAGGGCCTGGTTGAGCGCGACGAACCCGGCCATCCGCTCCTGGTAGCGGCCGGGCCCGCCGGTCGTGGCCAGCTCCTCGGCCAGCACGTACGCGCCGACCATGGCCAGGCTGGTGCCCTGCCCCGACTTCGGCGAGGCGCAGTAGGCGGCGTCGCCCACGAGCGCGACCCGTCCCTTGCTCCACTCCGGCAGGTGGATCTGGGACATGGAGTCGAAGTAGAGGTCGCCGGCCGCCGCCAGCGCCTCCAGCAGCTTCGGCGCGATCCAGCGCAGGTGGGCGCACGCGCCGGCGAGGATGCGCTTCTGCTGCTCGGCGTCGCGGTAGTCGTAGGCGATCGGCCCGGATTCGAAGCCCAGGTTCACCACGATCTCGTCGTTGCCCCGTGCCGGGTAGATGCCGAAGCCCGCCGCGCCGTCGCGGTGCCAGACCTGCCACTGGTCGAGGCCGAGGAAGTTCTCGGTGCGGAAGAAGCCGACGTAGGTGCCGAGGTGCTCGATGAAGCGCGCCTCCTCGCCGAAGACCAGCCCGCGGGTGTTGGAGTGCAGCCCGTCGGCGCCGACGACGAAGTCGAAGCTGCGCGGCGCGTTCTTCTCGAACCTCACGTGTACGGCGGAGCCGTCGTCGTCGAGCGAGGCGATGGAGTCGCCCCAGAGGATCTCGGCGCCCTCGACGGAGTCCAGGAGGATCCGGGTGAGGTCGTCGCGCATGATCTCGACGTCCGGGCTGTCCAGGCGGCCGCCGCTGTAGGTGGACTCCTCGCTGCGCATGACCTCGTTGCCGTCGCCGTCCATCACCGACATGCCCCGCATCTCGGTCCTGAGGGAGCGGATCTCCTCCAGGATGCCCATCCGCTGGGCGACGGTCAGCGCGGCGCCCCGCACGTCGATGGCCTGGCCGCCGCCGCGCGGGCCGGGCGCCCGCTCGACGAGGGTGACGCGGATTCCGCGCCGGCGCAGCCAGTAGGCCAGGACGGTGCCGCCGATGCTCGCACCTGAGACGAGGACGTTCACGAGGGTTCTCCATTCAGTCGTTGACGCTGTACGCAAAGTGAATGTACACAGTACGCACAGCCGGTGCAACAGGCATTTCTGCTAGCTTCTGTACTAGTACAGCGCGGACATGGGAGAACTCGTTGAAGGCGGAGAACATCGCGGCCGACATCAAGCGGCGCATCGCCCAGGGCATGCTGAAGCCCGGCGACAGGGTCCCGTCCACCCGTGGCCTGGCCCGCGAGTGGGACGTCGCCCTGGCCACCGCCGCCAAGGCGCTGACCACCCTGGCCCAGGAGGGTGTGATCACCGCCGAGCCCCGTGTCGGCTACACCGTCGTCGGCCCCGCCCGCGACCGGACCCCCACGCCCTCCGACCTCACCCGCGAGCGCATCGTCCGCGTCGCCATCGAGATCGCCGACGCCGAGGGCCTGGCCGCGCTGTCCATGCGCGGCATCGCCTCCAGGACCGGCGCGGCGACCATGTCCCTCTACCGGCACGTGGCCGGCAAGGAGGACCTGGTCGTCCTGATGGCCGACGCCGCCTACGGCGAGGCCGGCTACCCCGCCGACCCGCCGGACGGCTGGCGGGCCCGCCTGGAGTTGTCGGCGCGCAGCATGTGGGCGCTCTGCCGCCGCCACCCCTGGCTGCCGCACGTCACCGCGCTGACCCGGCCGCTGGTCGTGCCCAACCTCATGCGGCACGCCGAGTTCGTCCTGGCCGCCCTGGACGGCTACGGCCTCGACGCGCTCACCCGGCACAACCTTCACGTGCTGCTCTACAACTACGTCCAGGGCGTGGCCGTACACCTGGAGCGCGGGACCCAGCAGCAGGAGGCCAGCGGCCTGGACGAGGAGAAGTGGATGGACGCGCAGGGACCCGGCCTGGCCGCCATCGCCGCCTCCGGCGCCTACCCGCACTTCGTCGCCGTCACCGCGGGGCTGGGCGAGGACTACGACATGGACCTCGACGCCTTCTTCGAGTTCGGCCTGACGCCACTGCTCGACGGCATGGCGCGGGTCATCGAGCCCTCGACATAACGACTTTCGTTATTTACGATAATCGTTATGAGATGGATCGCCAGGCTCGAGATCGTGTTCACGATCGCCTTCGTCTTCGCTTGTCTCGGCGGCTTAGGGCTGCTCCTGCAAGCCGTGTCCATGGCCTTCTTCGGGAACGCCGGCGGCATCGGCGTCGTCCTCACCGTGCCGGAGGCCGGCGTGACCGGCACCCTCGCCGAGCACGCCGCCTTCGTCGGCGGCGTGGGCGAGGTCATGGTCCGCTCCACGCGGCCCTCGCCGCCGGTCGCCGGCCTCTACCTGCTCGACAACCTGCCCTGGCTGGTCACCGGGCTGCTCGCGCTGCTGAGCCTCGTGCGGGCCCTGCGCCTGGCCAGGTCGGGCGACCGCGCGCTCTTCTCCGCGCGCACCGCCGGCCACCTGCGCACGCTCGGCTGGACCCTCATCATCGGCACCGCGGCCTCGTCCGTGCTCTCCTGGCTGGCCAAGACGCTCCTGTCGGGCGTGCTGCTCACCCAGGTCAACCCCGTCCAGCCGCCCTCGGGCGGCGGGCTGGTCGCCATGCTGTTCGGCGCGGCCGCGCTCGGCATCGCGGAGATCGTACGGCGCGGCCTCGCCCTGCTCGAAGAGGTGGAGGCGACCATCTGACATGCCGATCCACATTCGCCTGGACCAACTGCTCAAGGAACGTCAGATGACGCTCACCGAGCTGTCGCACCGCGTGGAGATCACGGTGGTCAACCTGTCCATCCTCAAGAACGGCCACGCCAAGGCCATCCGCTTCTCCACGCTCATCCGGCTGTGCGAGGCGCTGGAGTGCCAGCCGGGCGACCTGCTCGCCTACACCCCCGACGCCTAGTCGGAGATCGCGATCCGCAGGCGGCGGAAACCCTTGCCCTTGCTCTCGATCTTGGTGACCTTGATCCGGCCGATCTGGCCGGTGGAGCCCACGTGGGTGCCGCCGTCGGCCTGGGTGTCCAGGCCGACGATGTCCACGATCCGCACCTCCTCGACCTCCTCGGGCACGAGGTTGGTGGCGGTGCGGATGATGTCCGGGATCTCGAACGCCTCCCCGCGCGGCAGCACCCGGATGTCGATGCGCCGGTCGAGGCCGATCTCGGCGTTGCAGGCGTCCTCGACCGCCTCCTTGAACCCCGCTGGCACCTCCGGCAGGTTGAAGTCCATGCGGGCGCTGAACGGCTCCATGTTGCCGCCCGTCACCAGCGAGCCGTAGTCGCGGAAGACGACCCCGCACAACACGTGCAGCCCCGAATGGGTGCGCATCAGCGCCGAACGCCGCTCGTCGGCCACGGCCGCCCGCACGACCGTCCCGACCGGGGGAATCGGATCGCCCTCGGCCGGAATCAGGTAGAGATCGTCGCCTTTGCGCACCCCGGCGATCCGGGTTTCGACACCCAGCCAGAGCAGAACTCCCTGATCCGCCGGCTGACCGCCGCCACCTGGGTAGAATGCCGACCTGCTCAAGACGATCCCCTCGGGTGTCGCGTCCAGCACGACAGCCTCGAACTCACGCAGGTTCTGGTCGGACAGCTCAAGGCGCTCGGTGCGCCCGTGGAGGTCGGAGCTCATGCCCGGCAGCTTAGAGCCCACGAGGTGATCATGCGCGGCCTGATGCATCGCCAGTTGATCGCACCAGCCGCGCTGATTCTGGCGTTTTGTTCCGGATGTAGCAGTGCGGCGGGCGACGCCGTCCATTCCGCCCCCACCCCGGTCCAGCAGAAGGCCGCACCCGTGCTGATGTTCGTGGGCGACAGCTTCACCGTCGGCTCCGGCCCCGTCCCCACCTGGGGCAGCTACGCCTCGGAAACCGCCCGCCTGCTCGGCTGGCAGCCCGTCATCGCCGGCGCGGGCGGCACCGGCTACCTCAACAAAGGCCGCGTGGGCCGCACCTTCCGGGACTCCTTCGAGGCCGAGCTCGCCTGGCGCCCCGCCCCCGACCTGCTGGTCATCTCAGGCGGCCACAACGACCGCCGCTGGCACACCCTGGGCGTACGGCGGGCCGCCGCGGAACTCCTGTGGACGGTCCGGGCCCGCTGGCCGGAGACCCGCATGGTCATGGTCGGCCCGATCTGGCTGGACGCCGCCCCGCCCAAGGCGTTCGCCGTCCGCGACGCGCTGGCCGAGGTGGCCGCCAGGGAGGAGGTCACGTTCCTGGACCCGCTGCGGCAGCGCTGGATCACCGGCCGCCGCGCGGAGGTGCTCCTGCCCGACGGGGTGCATCCCACCTTCGCCGGTCACGCGGACCTGGCCCGGTGGCTGGCCGGCGCGCTCGAGGGCGCCGGCCTGGCGGGTCACCAGGGGCCGTAGGGACCGTTGCTGCCGCCCCGGCCGCCCATGCCCTTCACCGCAGGCTTGACGTCCACGATGTACACCGTGGCCGCGATCACCGCGATGATCGAGAAGATGCCCAGGCCGATGCCGATGAAGACGGCGCCGCCGTAGATCATGAAGGCGGTGAAGTACGACCACGATCCGGCGGCGGCGAACAGCGTCGCCAGGCCGAGGATCAGCAGCCACAGTTCCTTCTTCAGCTTGCCCGCCGAGATGAAGGCGTTGCCCGGCACGCGTAGCGCGTGGATCAGCGCGTAGAGCGACATGCCCAGGATGCCGACGGCCAGCACCAGGAAAAGAAGGTTGAGAACGCCGTTGATCACACTCATGTTGGCTCCGCCCAAGGCTGCGTTGTCGGCCCCAGCCTAGTGCGCAACTCGGGCACGCGGGCAACAGAAAGGACCCGGCCCCTGGTGGGGACGGGTCCTGAGGCGCCAGGTCAGGCCTTGGGCTTGTCCGTGCGCGAGGTCGTGCGGGTGCTCTTCTTCGCGGTGGCCGGCTTCGCGGTGGCCGGCTTCTCGGTGGTGCTCTTCGGGGCGGCGGGCCGGCGCGTGGTGGCGACCGCGGCGGTGGCGGGCTCGGCGCTCTCCGAGACCTCCTCCAGCTCCAGCGCGGCCTCGCCGCTCACCTTGCTGACGACCTTGCGGCCGCGGCTGGCGAACTGCTCGTAGACCTCGGTCGCCTTGTGGCCGAGCTCCGAAGCGGCCTCGGTGGCCTTGTGGCCCAGCTCGTCGGCGTAGGCGCGAGCCTTCTCGGGCAGGTCGCGGGCGAAGCCCTCGGCCTTGCCGCTCAGCACGCGGGCCCGCTCGGGCAGGTCCTTGGCGATCTCGGCGCGCCGCTCCTGGAGCTTCAGCAACTGCTCGGGCAGCTCCCGCAGCTTCTCGACGGCGTAGTCGCCGGCGCCCGCGACCGCGTAGAAGGGCTTGGACTCGGTCAGCTTCTTGACCTCGGTGGCGAGCGTCATGGGTTAACCTTCCTTGGTTTCCTGGGTGACGGTGCCGTTGCTCGAGGTCGCCGCGTAAGGCTCGAGAGCGGCGAGGTATTCCTGCGGCAGCGGCGCGTCGTCCGAATCGGGATCGCGCTGGGGACGGGCGTTCTGGGAGGTCTGCTCGTCCTCGGCGCGGTTCTCTTTGCGAAACGACTCGTAGATGTCGATGAGCACCTGGCGTTGCCGCCCGGTGATGTGGGTGTCGGCCCGGATCGCGGCCTCCACGTCGCTCGGCGGCTCCCGGTCTTCGATGAGACCCGCCTGCACGTAGAGCGCCTGCGCCGAGATGTGGAGACCCTTGGCGATCTGGTTGAGGATCTCCGCGCTCGGTTTGCGCAGGCCGCGCTCGATCTGGCTGAGGTAGGGGTTGGAGACCCCGGCGGCGGCGGCCAGCTGGCGCAGTGAGATCTTCGCCTGCTGCCGCTGCTCGCGGATGTACTCGCCGATCGAACCGACCTTGGGCAGTGCCATGCCCATAGTCTGCCTCAAGGTGCTTGCAATTGCAAACGAGGAGCTAACAGTTGCAAGCGGTCCTTGGTGAGCTAGAGGGGCATCACCCAGAGGAAGGCCGCGGCGGACAGGAGGGCGGCCGAGAGGCCGAGGTAGCCGTAGCGGAAGTGGGGCTGGAGCTCCGGGTCCGGCTTGACCAGGCGGTTCACCCGGGCCATGACGTTGGCCGAGCTCACGCTGCCCAGCATCCCGTGCGGAGCGGGCATGGCGCCGGCCGTACCGAAGCGCAGCAGCGCGGTGGCCAGGCGGCGGGGCGAGCAGTAGCGGCGGGCACGGTCGTCGGCGGCCATCTCGACCAGCAGCTCGACCTGGGACTGCGCCTCGCACACCACCTTGGACCAGGGCAGCAGGCGGCGCAGCGCGCCGAAGGGCAGCAGGACCAGGTCGTGACGCTCGCGGACGTGCGCGGCCTCGTGGGCGAGCACCGCGGTCAGCTCGTCGTCCGACAGCAGCTTGAGCGCGCCCGCGCTGATGACGACCTGGGAGCGCAGGCCGGGCACGCAGTACGCGGCGGCGCCCGGGTGGTCGAGCACGCGCACGCCGGGCACGAAGGGGTCGTCGCGGGAGATGAGGGCCAGCAGCTCGCGGTGGCGGCGGCGGGCACGCAGCGCCTGGACGCCCGCCGCCAGGGTCACGGCGACGAGCACGGCCAGCGCGGTCAGGCCGGCCACGAGGGCGACCAGGTGGGGCAGGTCCCAGGGGGTGACGGGCGGCCAGCCTTGGGCGAAGGCGATCAGTCCGTGCAGGAGACCCCGCTCGTACGGCTGAACGGCGTAGGCGAGCATCGCGCCCGTGGTGGCCAGCCCCCAGGCCAGGCCGAGTGCCTGCCAGAGGATGATGGCGGTCTTGGGGGCGCGGTAGGTCCAGCGTGCGGAGGTGAATCGCCAGGCGCCGAGCGCGCACGCGGTCGCGAGCGCTGCCAGCGCGGCGGCGGTTATCACTCGTCCTCCAGCTCCGTAAGGGCTTTGCGCAGGATCTCCGCCTCATCGGCGGCGACCGCCTGGGCGAAGCGGGTCAGGGCGGCCGATCGGTCGCCCGTCATTTCCAGAGCCTCAAGCATAAGCTCGGCGATGTACGTGTCGCGGCTTTCCGCAGGTTCGTAACGCCATGCCCGGCCGTCACGGATGCGGTTGAGGAAGCCCTTGCGGGTCAGCCGGTCGAGGACGGTCATCACCGTGGTGGGGGCGAGGTCGCGCTCGGCGATGAGCCGGCCCACCTCACGGGCTGTCAGCGGGCTGCTCTGCGCCCAGAGGATGTTCATGATGCTGCGCTCAAGCTCGCCAAGACCCTTCACACGCTCCAGCGTAGTACTACAACGTGTCGAGCAGCCATCCGGGATGCTGGTGAGATGGACATCACTCTTGTTAAGGGAGATATCACCATGCAGGAGGTCGACGCCGTGGTCAATGCGGCGAACTCCTCCTTGATGGGGGGCG
>NZ_VRLV01000024.1:0-95429 GCF_009760925.1 Nonomuraea typhae | reverse complement strand
GGGGGGCGGCGGGGTGGACGGCGCCATCCACCGGCGGGGCGGCCCGGCGATCCTTGAGGAGTGCCTCCGGCTGCGCGACACCCGCTATCCGGAGGGGCTGGCGACGGGACAGGCCGTCGCCACGACCGCCGGGCTGCTGCCGGCGAAGTGGGTCATCCACACGGTCGGGCCGGTTCACTCCCGCAAGGAGGACCGCTCGGAGTTGCTGGCGTCCTGCTACCGGGAGTCGTTGAAGGTGGCCGACGAGCTCGGCGTCCACGTGGTCGCGTTCCCGGCGATCTCGGCGGGCATCTTCGGCTGGCCCATGGACGACGCCGCGCGGATCGCGCTGGGCACGGTCTCGGCTGCGAGGACGTCCGTGCGGGAGGTGAGGTTCGTCCTGTTCGGCGCCCCGGCTTATGCCGTTTTTCAGGAAGCCCTTATGAACTTTCCCAGGAAATCGTGACTTTTTTCGTCTTGTCGGCACAGGGGAGTCCTGAGGAAGATCAGCGGACGGCCACCCAGGGGATGGTCAGCTCCCCGAGCCGCCACCTGGCTCGTCCGCCCAGAGGCGCATGCTGGGGGATGGGCCAGGTGGCCCCCATCGCCGCCACCGACGCCAGCCACCGCTGCCGCAACCCGTGAACGCCCAGGGGAGCGCTGACCGCCCACGCGTGGTCCCAGTCCTTGAGGAAGGCGTGGATGCGCTCGCCGGGCACGTTGCGGTGGATGAGCGTCTTGGGCAGCCGGTCGGCCAGGTCGGAGGGCCGCTCGAAGGCGTCGAAGCGGGCCGAGAACGTCAGGGTCCGCGGGCCCTCGCGGTCCAGCCCCGCCCAGACCGCCCGGTGCCCCACCTCGGAACAGGTGCCCTCGACCAGCACGCCGCCGGGAGCCAGCTTGCCGCACAGCACCTGCCAGTAGTGCCAGGCGTCGGCCTCGCCGTACTGCCTGAGGACGTTGAAGGCGCGCACCACGTCGGGCGGGCGCGGGACGGGCAGCTCGAAGCCGCCCAGCCGGAAGGACAGGCCGTCGCGTTCGTACGGCTTGGCCAGCGCGACCCGGGCCGGATCGATCTCGATGCCGATCACCTCGACGTCGGGGCGGATCCGGCGCAGGCGGGTGTGGAGCTCGAGCGTGGTGGTGTGGGAGGCGCCGTAGCCGAGGTCCACCACCAGGGGGCGGGCGGCGGCGCGCAGCACGCGGCCGTGGACGGCGGCCAGCCAGCGGTCGGCCCTGCGCAGCCGGTTGAACCCGGTCGTGCCCCTGGTGATCTCCCCGACCGGCTTATGCACCGATGCGGTGCACTTTGTGCTGGGCCGCCTGGGCGCGGGGGCGGATGACCATGCGGTCGATGTTCACGTGCGCGGGACGGGTGACGCACCAGGCGATGGCGTCGGCCACGTCCTCGGAGGTGAGCGGGTCGGGCACCCCGGCGTAGACGCGGGCGGCGGCGTCGGCGTCGCCGCGGAAGCGGGTCACCGCGAAGCCCTCGCTGTGCACCATGCCGGGCGCGATCTCGATCACCCGCACCGGCTGCCCGACGAGTTCCAGGCGCAGGGTCTCGACCATGGCCGTCTGGGCGTGCTTGGCCGCGCAGTACCCGCCGCCGCCCTCGTAGGAGACCAGCCCGGCGGTCGAGGTCAGCATCACCAGCACGCCGTCGCCGGAGTCCACCAGCTTCGGCAGGAGCGCCTGCGTCATGCGCAACGAGCCGAGCACGTTGGTGTCGTACATGTTCTGCCAGTCGTCGAGCCTGGCCCCGGCCACGGGCTCCATCCCGAGCGCCCCGCCGGCGTTGTTGACCAGCACCTCGCAGTGCTCGATCGCGGCGGCGAAGGCGTCCACCGAGGCGCCGGAGGTCACGTCGAGCTCCAGGGCGCGGATGCCGGGGACCTCGCCGGCCAGTTTCTCCAGCCGGTCGAGCCGCCGGGCGCCGGCCACGACGTCGTACCCCTCCGCGGCCAGCCGCCGCGCGGTCGCCGCTCCGATGCCGCTGCTCGCACCGGTCACCACTGCCGTCTTCGTCATGGCGACCATCCTTCCACGCACCCGCCGCGACCCTAGATGTGAGGAAATGTCGGGAATGAGGCATTGGTTCCGCTGGTTGTAGCCAGGTTGGAGGTGGTGACGGTGAGGCGTCATCGGAGAGTGAACCGCGTGGCGACCATCAGCATGCACACGTCGCCGCTCGATCAGCCGGGCACCGGCGACGCGGGCGGCATGAACGTGTACATCGTCGAGTCCGCCAAACGCCTCGCCCAGCTCGGCGTCGAAGTGGAGATCTTCACCCGGCAGACCAGCGGCTCCCTGCCCCCGGTCGCCGAGCTCGCGCCCGGCGTCTCCGTGCGGCACGTGACGGCCGGGCCGTACGAAGAGCTCGACCGCGCCGACATGCCCGGCCAGCTGTGCGCGTTCCTGTCCGGCGTGCTGCGCACCGAGGCCATGTACGACCCGGGGCGCTACGACGTCATCCACTCCCACTACTGGCTGTCCGGCCAGGTCGGCTGGCTGGCCAAGGAACGCTGGGGCGTGCCGCTGGTCCACACCATGCACACCATGGCCAAGGTCAAGAACCTCCTGCTGGCCGCCGGGGACAAGCCGGAGCCGCCCGCCCGCGTGCTCGGCGAGGAACAGGTCGTCGAGGTCGCCGACCGGCTCGTGGCCAACACCGACGACGAGGCCCGCGAGCTCAAGGAGCTGTACGGCGCGCCGGACGAGCGCGTCGCCGTCGTCAACCCGGGCGTGAACCTCACCGTCTTCCAGCCCGCCTCCCAGGGCGCCGCCCGCCGCCGGCTCGGGATCCGGCAGGACGCGCACCTGCTGCTGTTCGTCGGCCGCATCCAGCCGCTCAAGGCCCCCGACGTGCTGCTCAAGGCCGCATCCCGGATGCTCGTCGAGGACCCGTCGCTGCGCGGACGCCTCGTGGTCGCCTGCGTCGGCGGCCCCTCCGGCACCGGCCTCTGTCAGCCGAACCGCCTCGCGGACCTGTCCGCCGAACTCGGCATCGCCGACGTCGTGCGCCTCGTGCCGCCGGCGCCCCAGGACGAGCTGGCCGACTGGTACCGCGCCGCCGACGTCACCGTCGTGCCCTCCCACAGCGAGTCGTTCGGCCTGGTCGCCCTGGAGTCGCAGGCGTGCGGCACCCCCGTCGTGGCGGCCGCCGTGGGCGGGCTCCGCACCGCCGTCCGCGACGGCGTGTCCGGGCTGCTGGTGGACGGCCACGACCCGCACGACTGGGCCCGGGCGCTGAACCGCTTCGTCACCTCGCCGCGCTGGCGCGACGGCCTGGCCTCCGGCGCCCGCGCGCACGCCGCCGCCTTCGGCTGGCAGGCCACCGCCGCGCGCCTCGTCGACGTCTACGCGGGCGCGATGGCACACGTGCACCAGGTCCCCGTCGCCGTCAGCTCATAGTCTGTACGGCATGCGCGAGGTAGTGGAATCGGCCTTGAAGGCCACCGGAGTGCCCTTCACGGAAGAGCGGCCCGGCGCCTTCGTCGTGACCCTGCCCGGCAAGCGCAAGCTCGCCACCGTCGTCTGGCTCGTCGTCGGCGACCAGGCCATGCTGGTGGAGGCGTTCTTCTGCCGGCAGCCCGACGAGAACCACGCCGCCTTCTACCGGTTCCTGCTGGCGAAGAACGGCGGCATGTACGGCGTGCACTTCGCCCTCGACCCCGTCGGCGACGTCTACCTCGTCGGCAGGACGCCCCTGGACGCGATCACCGAGGAGGAGGTCGATCGCCTGCTCGGCTGCGTGCTCACCTATTCGGACGACTGGTTCAACAAAGCCCTCGAGCTGGGCTTCGCCTCCACGATCAAGCGCGAATGGGAGTGGCGCGTCAAGCGCGGGGAGTCGCTCAAGAACCTCCAGGCATTTGCCCACTTCGCCGACCCCGGCTCCTAAGATTGGCGCCATGGCGACTTTGGTGCTGCTACGGCATGGCGAAAGTGATTGGAACGCAAAGGGGCTGTTCACCGGCTGGGTGGACGTGAGCCTGTCGGCCAAGGGCGAGGACGAGGCCAGGCGGGGCGGCCGCCTGCTGGCCGAGGCCGGCGTGATCCCCGACGTGGTCCACACGAGCCTGCTCAACCGGGCCATCCAGACGGCCCAGCTGGCTCTCGCCGAGGCCGGGCTGGCCTGGCTGCCGGTCAAGCGATCCTGGCGGCTCAACGAACGCCACTACGGCGCGCTGCAGGGCAAGAACAAGGCGCAAACGCGCGAGGAGTTCGGCGACGACCAGTTCATGCTGTGGCGGCGCTCCTACGACACCCCGCCGCCGCCGATCGCCGACGACGACGAGTACTCCCAGGCCGCCGACCCCCGCTACGCGCTCCTGCCCAGCGAGCTGAAGCCGCGCACCGAGTGCCTGAAGGACGTCGTGGAGCGCATGCTCCCCTACTGGTATGACGAGATCGTGCCGGAGCTGGCGGCCGGCCGTACCGTGCTGGTGGCCGCGCACGGCAACTCGCTGCGCGCCCTCGTCAAGCACCTCGACGGGATCTCCGACGAGGACATCGCGGGGCTGAACATCCCGACCGGCATCCCGCTCGTCTACGACCTGGACGCCGACTACAAGCCGGTCAAGAGTTCCTACCTCGACCCCGAGGCGGCCAAGGCCGCCATCGAGGCCGTGGCCAACCAGGGGCGTTAACCCGGGCGGGAGCCGGTGACGAGGTAGACGACGTCGCGCGCGATTCGCACCGAGTGGTCGGCGTACCGCTCGTAGTAGCGGCCGATCAGCGTGATGTCGATCGCCGGCTCCACGCCGTGCGCCCACTCCTTGGACAGGATCTTGCGGAACAGGCGGCGGTGCAGCTTGTCCATCGCGTCGTCGTCCTGCTCCAGCTCCAGCGCCGTGTCCACGTCGCGCTCGGCCACGCAGCTGCCGGCCTTGGTGACGAGGTTCTCCGCGATCTGGCCCATCTCCAGGATGTTCGCCCGCATGTCGGCGGGGATCGCCGAGTCGGGGTGCCGCAGCCGCGCGACCTTGGCGACGTGCACCGCGAGGTCGCCCATACGCTCCAGGTCGGTCCCCATGCGCAGTGCGGTGATCACCATGCGGAGGTCGATCGCCACCGGCTGCTGCCGGGCCATCAGCTCGAAGATGTTGGTCTCGATCTCCGCGAAGATCCTGTTCACCTCCTCGTCACGGGAGATGACGTTCTCCGCCAGTTGGAGGTCCGCATCGAGGAGTGCAGTGGTGGCCCGCGAAATCGCGGACCGGACAAGCCTGGTCATTTCCACCAGCTTGTCCGTGAGGGAGTCAAGTTCTTCATGGTACGCGTCGCGCATGCCGTTACCGTACGTGTGGGTCTGTGAACGAACCTCGACCACTAGGTGAACTCTCCGGGAAAGAACCGTTCATCCGCAGGTGAGAGGTCTGTGTTGCCCGGCGGGCCACCTACCATCGGAAGCATGAGTGAGATGGCCCTGAGCTTCGCGGCCCTGGCCGGCTTCGTGGTGGGAGCCGTGGCCGTCCTCTTCTACCGTAACCAGATCGAGACGCGTGGCAAGGCCGACGACGTCGAGGACGCCGAGACCGGAGCGCTGCCGCAAGGCGTCGCCTCCGTGCTCGCCGTGCTGCCCTCCTCCGCCGTCGTCCTGGACGCCCACGACCGCGTGCTGCGCGCCAGCTCGGCCGCCCGCGCCTTCGGCCTGGTCAAAGGCGACCGCCTGATGGCCGCCGAACTCCTCGCCCTGGCCCGGCAGGTGCGCCGCGACGGCGAGATCCGCGAAAGCGAGATCGACGTCGCCGGCCACAAGTTCGGCCAGGAGATCACCTGCTTCGCCGTCCGCGTCGCCCCGCTCGGCTCCCACGGCCAGGTCCTGGTCCTCGCGGAGGACCAGACGGAACGCCGCCGCGTCGAAGCCGTCCGCCGCGACTTCGTCGCCAACGTCAGCCACGAGCTCAAAACCCCCGTCGGCGCCCTCAGCCTCCTGGCCGAGACCATCCAGGACGCCGCCGACGACCCCGAAGCCGTCACCCGCTTCGCCGGCCGCATGCAGCACGAGGCCGCCAGGCTCACCTATCTGGTCCAGGACCTCATCACCCTGAGCCGGATCCAGGGTGCGGAACCCATCCCCACCCCCGGTCAGGTGTCCATCGACGAAGCCGTCAACGACGCCATCGACCACTGCAACACCAAGGCCGTCGCCAAGGACATCACGCTGGTGTCCGGCGGCGCGGAAGGGCTGCGCATCTGGGGCGACGACGAACTCCTCGTCACCGCCCTCCGCAACCTCATCTCCAACGCCATCGCCTACAGTCCCGAACACACCAGGGTCGTCGTCAGCGTCAGACCGGCCGGCGACTCCGTCGAGATCAGCGTGAGCGACCAGGGCATCGGCATCCCGGAAGAAGCACTCGAGCGCATCTTCGAACGCTTCTTCCGCGTCGACGCCGCCCGCTCCCGCGCGACCGGCGGCACCGGCCTCGGCCTGGCCATCGTCAAACACGTCGCCGTCGCCCACGCCGGCGAAGTAACCGTGTGGAGCAAGGAAGGCTCCGGCTCCACGTTCACCCTCCGCCTGCCCGCGTTCGGCGGGACGGCGGTAGCCGTACCACCCTCGATTCCCCTGGAGGCAGTCAAGTGACTGAGCGCAGCGAAGGAACCAGTAGACACAGCACCTTTGGGGTTACGAGCCCGACGAAGGAGGGCTCGTGACCCGCGTTCTCGTAGTTGAGGATGAGGAGTCGTTCTCCGACGCCCTGTCGTACATGCTGCGCAAGGAAGGCTTCGAGGTCTCCGTCGCCGCGACCGGCCCCGAAGCGCTGGACACCTTCGACCGCAACGGCGCCGACCTGGTCCTGCTGGACCTCATGCTCCCCGGCCTGCCCGGCACCGAGGTCTGCCGATCCCTGCGGCAGCGCTCCAAGGTCCCCGTCATCATGCTCACCGCCAAGGACAGCGAGATCGACAAGGTCGTCGGGCTCGAACTCGGGGCCGACGACTACGTCACCAAGCCGTTCTCCTCCCGCGAACTCGTGGCCCGCATCCGCGCGGTGCTGCGCAGGCAGGGGGACGTGGTGGAGGAACTCGAAAGCGCCGTCCTGGCCGTGGGCCCGGTCCGCATGGACGTCGACCGGCACGTGGTCGCGGTGCGGGGGGAGCAGGTGCAGTTGCCGCTGAAGGAGTTCGAGCTCCTGGAGGTGCTGCTGCGCAACGCCGGCCGCGTGCTGACCCGTGGACAGCTGATCGACCGCGTCTGGGGGGCCGACTATGTGGGCGACACCAAGACCCTGGACGTGCACGTCAAGCGCCTGCGCGCCAAAATCGAGGCCGACCCGGGGAATCCGCGCTGCATCCTGACCGTCCGCGGCCTCGGCTACAAGTTCGACGCGGTGGAGGAGTAGGGGTTCTCGCCGCCTTTATCGCAGGTCTTGTACGGCGGGGCCGGCTTGCCGCCTCCCGCCGCCGCGGGTGGCGCCCGATCGCCGGGCGCTTCTCACGTCGGACGTGGTCCCCGCCGTGACGTCGTCTCCTTGACCGGCCACCGTGCCTCGCCCCGGCCGCCGTAAGTGCGCGCCGTCCCTCGCCGTCCACCTTCCCGCCGCGCGGCGCGCCTCCCCTTCGGCTGGCGCCTCGGGAGTGCCTCATCCGGATGCCTGAAACACGGCGAAACACCCCCGGCCCGGGTATGAATCTGCAAGATTTCCCAGGCCGGGGGGACCGTTTCACCCTGAAGGCGATAGGGCTTTCTCATCTTGCCCACTGGCCCCACAAGGCCGCATGGGAACGTCGAGATGCGATGATCTAGCACGGTGTGTAACCGGCTGTGGGCACCTATCCCAATCGCCCCAGCATGCGGCGCTGTGCTGCCTTCACCCGAAGCCGGTCAAGGCAAACCCAAGACCCGTGCCGCTCGAAGCCGGGGGTCAGTGGCCGCCGCCCGTCGTGGGGCTGGCCGAGGGGGAGGACGTCGGGGCCGGGGCCGGGGTGGCGCCGGGGGCGGGCGGGTAGGCGGTGTACTCGCGGCTGCGGGACACCACCGGAACGCTCATCTCCACCGTGCCGGCCCGGGCGAACTGGATCGACACCGCGACCGTCTCCCCGCCCTTCAGCGGCTTGGCCAGGCTCTGGATGAGGATCTGCGGGGTCGGCTTGCCGGTGCTCGTGAGGACGCCTGCCGGCACGTTGACGGGGGCGACCAGCTTGGCGGTGCCGACGTCGGTGGTGACGGCCTCGATGGTGTCACCGCCGGGGCTGAGCACGTTGAGGTACACGGGCGCCTGACCGCCCTGGGCGAGCTGTGCGCCGACGTCTGGGCCGAGGATGAACGCCTGGGGGATCTGGACGCCGCGGGAGCCGTACTTTCCGCTCTGGATGAGGGCGGCGCCCTCGGTGGGGGCGTAGGGCTTGTTGGTGTTGGCGTCGAACCCAGCGGCACAGCCGGCCAGCACGGGTGCCGCGAGGAGCGAGGCGGCGGCGACAATCCAGCGACGGCTGGTCACGGGGGTAACTCCTAGGTCTCGCGCGTGCGTGTGTGAGTGAGCCCGCCCACCTTATCCGGCCCATTCCATGGTCATATCCGCACCCCCGCAGGTCATTCGGTATGTCAGCTTTTGTGATTCACAGAGTTGAAGGGTTGTCAACCCCTAATGTGCGGCTTTGACCTGCAGTTATGGTGATTTCACTGTTCCGGGAGGCTGTGGATGCGTGGTACCCTGGAGTACAGCGGAAGGGGTACTTGTCACATGACTTTCCAGGTCGGCGACACTGTCGTCTACCCCCACCATGGGGCTGCTCGGATCGAAGCAATCACGACCCGAACCATCAAGGGTGAGGAAAAGACCTACCTGGTGCTCAAGGTCGACAAGGGCGACCTAACCGTCCAGGTGCCAGCGGAAAACGCAGAACTTGTCGGCGTGCGTGATGTTGTGGGCCAGGAGGGCCTCGAGCGGGTTTTCGACGTTCTTCGGATGCCGCACACCGAGGAGCCGACCAACTGGTCTCGCCGTTACAAGGCCAATCTCGAGAAGCTTGCTTCCGGAGATGTCAACAAGGTCGCCGAAGTCGTTCGGGACCTGTGGCGGAGGGACCGCGAGCGCGGCCTGTCCGCCGGTGAGAAGCGCATGCTCGCCAAGGCCAGGCAGATTCTCGTGAGCGAACTCGCCCTCGCCGAGAAGACCAACGAGGACAAGGCCGAGGCCCTACTCGACGAGGTTCTCAACTCCTGAATACTCAGCTTCCCCGGGTGGGCGTCGGAATTGACGTCCACCCGTTCGCATCCGGGCGCGAGCTCTATCTCGCCGGCCTGCACTGGCCGGGCGAGACCGGCCTAGACGGCCACTCCGACGCCGACGCGGCGGCCCACGCGGCCTGCAACGCGTTGCTGTCGGCGGCCGGGCTCGGCGACCTGGGCGCCGTCTTCGGGACGTCCGATCCGCGCTGGGCGGGTGCCTCCGGCGCCGTGCTGCTGGAGGAGACCGTGCGCCTCGTGCGCGCGGCCGGGTTCCAGATCGGCAACGTCGCCATCCAGGTCGTCGGCAACCGGCCCAAGCTGGCTCCGCGGCGCGCGGAGGCCGAGGCGGTCCTGAGCGCTCTCGTGGGCGCTCCGGTCAGCGTGTCGGCGGCCACGACCGACGGGCTCGGGTTCACCGGCAGAGGCGAGGGAATCGCCGCCATCGCCACCGCGCTCGTGGTGAACCTCGAGTAGCGGTAAGGCGTCTTATCTCGGGATGCGTGAGGGTATCCCGGCGGGCGGTGCCTCCGGCCCGCCGCTTTACCGGGACGGCGGTCCGTTACTGGCGCGGTACGGATCGCCGTCCCCTTCATGCGTAACTCTCCGTCATGTCGGGTACACCCCTGGTGACAGGCGTGTACGACTTGGGGGGAGCTTGTCATGATCGGAGCCATCGTTTCGGCGATCGTCATCGGAGCCATCGTCGGCGCGCTCGGCCGGTTGATCGTTCCGGGCAAGCAGAACATGTCGATCGGACTCACGCTGATCGTCGGCATCGTCGCCGCGCTGCTCGGCACGCTGATCGCCCACGTGTTCGGCTGGGCCGACACCCGGGGCATCGACTGGCTGGAACACATCCTCCAGCTCGCCCTCGCCGTCCTCGGCGTGTGGCTCGTCGCCCGAATGCAGGCCAGCAGGGGCACGGGCAGCTCAGGCCCTGCCGTCTAGGCATATTCGCCGGCCCGTGGGTAGACGTCCCTCCACGTGTGAAGAGCTCACACGGACCCGGGAGGTGCCCTCATGACCATCGAATCCATCATCGGCGCCATCGTCATCGGCGCCGTCATCGGCGCCCTCGGCCGGCTGCTGCTTCCCGGCAGGCAGCCGATCGGGTGGATCCTCACCATCGTCGTCGGCATCGTCGCCGCCCTCGTGGGCACGCTGATCGCCCAGGTTCTCGGCGTGGAGACCACCCGGGGCATCGACTGGATCGAACTGGTGATGCAACTCGTGCTGGCGGTGGTCGGCGTCGGCCTGGTCGCCGGTCTGCGCCGCGGCAGCCGTACCTAGAAAGCGGCCTGAACCGCAGGAGAGATGCTGCCCGTGACCGCGCCGAACCCCAGGCGGGTGCCGTCGGCGGCGGGAACGGAGGCGGTGACCCGCACGGTGTCGCCGTCCAGCAGGAAGACCCGCTCGGAGCCGTCGGGCATCACGAGCGGGTCTCTGCCGTTCCAGGTGACGTCCAGAAGCGTGCTGCCGCCCCCGATGGGCCCGGTGGTCAGGAGATCACCCGTGCGCACGGCAGCGCCCGTCACAGAGGCGTGCGCGAGCATCTGCGGTCCTGTCCAGTACTGGCGTTCAAAGGTGGGTGTTGCGAGGCTTGTCCCGTTCACCTGAATGTCCAGGCTCATCTGGATGGCCACGTCATCTTTGATCATCAAATAGTCGGCTGGTTCCGGATCCTGCGGCGGTTGCGGCGTGCGCGAGTGATTGAGCGCCGACAACGGCACCACCCACGGCGAGATCGACACCATGAACGCCTGCCCCAGGAACGGCCCCATCGGCCGCGCCTCCCACGCCATCAGATCCCACGCCCGCCAGGCGTTGACCAGCACCGCGCCGAACACGTGCTCAGGGAAGTCGGACGTGCTCAAGGGGTACGGCGCGGCCGACGGCACCCCGACCACGTAGCCGAGCTCGGCCGACAGGTCCAGCTTGGCCGTCGGGCCCACCTGGCCCGCGCTGAGCTGCCCGCGCGGGCGCACGACCGGAGCCCCGGACACGGTGACCGCCGCGGCCCTGCCGTACTGGCCGACGGGCATGTGGCGCCACGTGCGCGGCAGCGGCTCGCGCTCGGGCGGCAGGAACATGCGGCCCACGTTCGTGGCGTGCTCCAGCGACGTCTGGAACAGCAGCAGGTCGGCCACGTTGAACGGCAGGTGCAGCCGCGCCTCCCGCATCGGCACCAGCGCCGGCACCGCCAGCGGACGGCGGCGTTCGTCCGTGAGCAGCTCCAGGACGTCGGCGCGCACGTTGTTCCACACGCGCGGCCCCGCCGCCAGGAACGAGTTGAGCGTGCCGCTGGCGAACCAGTACGCCGGGGGCAGCGTCCCCTGAGTCGTCAGCAGGTGCAGGTCCAGGACGTACTCGCCGATCGCCACCCCCACGCGCGGCAGTTCGCCGCGGCGTGAGAAGACGCCGAAGGGGAGGTTGAGCAGGGGAAACTCACTGCCCTCGGGAACCGGCACCCACGACATGATCGCCACGGGTGGCTCTTTCCCCCACCCGGGTCAGGCGGGTATGGGCGTTAGGTCAAGATTTCATTCCTTGGGCGGCAATGGCGTGCTGCGCATGCGGCCCGACGGGGCGTCGTCGCCGGCCAGTTCGCTCTCGTCGGCCTGCTCGGGGCCGTGGCCGGGGTCGGCGTCGCTGAACACGCGGACCGGCTGGGTGTCGGCGTCCCGCTCGGTCACCTCGGGCGTTTTGGGGTGGACGAGCACGTCGGTCGGCTTGACCCGGTCGCCCCAGCGGACCGGCCTGGGCGGCTCCTCGTCGGAGGCGGGCCGGGGTGCGGGAACGGGCTCGGGGACCTCAGGGGCTTCGGGGCCGTCGAGGGCTTCTGGGCTGGGCGGTTCGGGGCTCGTGGCCTTGGGGGCGGGAGCTTCGGCCGGCCGGACTTCGGGCGCGGGCGCTTCGTGGGCCGGCGTCTCAGGGGTCTCAGGGGCCTCTGAGGCTTCGAGCGCGGGGGCGTCGGGTGCTGGGGTCTCGGGTGCCGGGGCGACGGGCGCCGGGGCCGACCAGCGGGTGACGCGCTCCGACAGCGGGGGCCGCTCCTCCATCCCCACCGGCCGGGCGAACTCCGCCGTCGCGGGCTCGGGCCGGTGGAACGGCACGATGTCCGGCTCGGGCTCGCTCCCCTCGGGTACGGCGGCGCGTCGCGCATGCACGTGCTTGATCAG
The DNA here is from genome assembly GCF_009760925.1 of Nonomuraea typhae. Classification (GTDB taxonomy): domain Bacteria; phylum Actinomycetota; class Actinomycetes; order Streptosporangiales; family Streptosporangiaceae; genus Nonomuraea; species Nonomuraea typhae. The sequence continues at coordinate 83,090 of NZ_VRLV01000024.1, read as the reverse complement.
GAGCAGCCACAACCACAGCGCCACGGCCAGCATGACCCACGGCGCCACCGCCACGCCCAGTGCCGCCTGCCGTACGTCGAAGGTGAAGCGCAACGCCGTGGAGACGTTGACCGCCGCGGCGGCGACGATCAGCAGCACGAGCACCACCGCGGCCTGCGCGCGCACCGCCGGCCGCGCCGAGCGCAGCAGGAGGACGGCGATGAGCGCGACGACGAGCACCGCGTCGAACGCGGCCGGATAGAGGAAGGCGAGGTCGGGCCTGGCCTCGCCGTGGATGGCCAGTTCGCGCAGATCGTCGAAGGACAGGGCGCAGGCGGCGCCGGTCAGGGCGGCGACCGCGAGTCCGGCGAGGGCGAGGCCCAGGCGGCGCAGCGTGGAGGGGGGAGTCACGTCCATGGCGCCATCGAGACTACAGAAGAATGGGAGACAGGAAGCGATCAAGGGAGATTCCATGGCAGAGCTCTCCGACGAGGTGCGCAAGCTGTTCGACGGTCCCAACTACGCGACCGTGACCAGCCTCAATCCGGATGGCGGGCCGCAGTCCACCGTGATCTGGGTGCGCACTGACGGAAACGACATCCTGTTCTCCACCGTCAAGGGACGCCGCAAACCACGCAATTACCAGCGCGACCCCAGGACCAGCATTCTGGTCATCGATCCCGGGAACCCGTTCCGCTACGCCGAGGTCAGGGGCACCGTCACGCTGGAGGACGACCCGGCGGGCGACCTCATTCAGGAGCTGTCGCAGAAGTACCGGGGCAAGCCGTGGGAGGAGCATCCGGGCGCCGAGCGACTCATTGTCCGGGTACGTCCGGAGAGGGTCATTCTCCGAGGTTGATTGTCGGCATAAGACGCTGGCTGAGGCGTTAGCCTTGCCTTCGTGAGCCTGCACCTTTACGACACCAGCACGCGCGCCATCCGTGAATTCGTTCCGGTCGAAGCCGGCCGGGCGTCGATGTACCTGTGTGGGGCCACCGTGCAGGCGCCGCCGCACATCGGGCACATTCGCTCCGGTGTGAACTTCGACGTCCTCCGGCGCTGGCTGACGCGCTCCGGTTACGACGTCACGCTGTGCCGGAACGTCACCGACATCGACGACAAGATCATCAGGGTCTCGGCGGAGGAAGGCGTGCCCTGGTTCGTCGTGGCCGAGCGCAACCAGCGTGCCTTCACCTGGGCGTACGAGACGCTCGGCTGCCTGCCGCCGACCGTCGAGCCGCGCGCCACCGGGCACGTGCCCGAGATGATCGAGCTGATGGAGCGGCTGATCGAGCGCGGCCACGCCTACGCCGCGGGCGGCGACGTCTACTTCGACGTGCGCTCCTACGCCGACCGGTACGGCTCGCTGTCGAACCAGCGGCTGGAGAACATGCGTCCGGCCTTCGACTGCGACGACGACTCCCACAAGCGCGACCCGCGCGACTTCGCCCTCTGGAAGGGCGAGAAGCCCGGCGAGCCGACCTGGCCCACGCCGTTCGGCCCCGGCCGGCCCGGCTGGCACCTGGAGTGCTCGGCCATGGCCACGAAGTACCTCGGGCCGGCCTTCGACATCCACGGCGGCGGCCTCGACCTGATCTTCCCGCACCACGAGAACGAGATCGCCCAGTCGCAGGCGGCCGGCGACGGCTTCGCCCGCTACTGGATGCACAACGGCATGCTCAAGATCGGCGCCGAGAAGATGAGCAAGTCGCTGGGCAACTCGCTGCTCATCCCCGACATGGTGCAGAAGGTCCGCCCGGTGGAGCTGCGCTACTACCTGGCCGTCCCGCACTACCGCTCCTCCATCGAGTACTCCGAGGAGGCCCTGCGGGAGGCGGCGGCGGCCTACCAGCGCATCGAAGGCTTCGTGATCAGGGCCGCCGAGGTCATCCACGACGTGGACGCCGACGCCCCCCTGCCCCAGGCGTTCGTGGACGCCCTGAACGACGACCTCGGCACCCCGCAGGCGGTGGCGGTGATCCACGAGGTGGTCCGCGAAGGCAACGTGGCCCTGTCCAAGGGCGACAAGGAGGCCGTGGCCCGCCTGCTGGCCGAAACCCAGACCATGCTCGACGTCCTCGGCCTCGACCCCCGCTCGCCCCAGTGGCGCTCGGGCGGCTCCGACCTGAAGCCCGTGGTCGACGCCCTGGTGGCCGTGGCCCTCGAACAACGCAAATCCGCCCGCGAACGCAAGGACTACGCCGCCGCCGACGCCATCCGCGACCAGCTGGCCGCCCTGGGCATCCTCGTCGAGGACACCCCCCACGGCCCCCGTTGGGAACTTTCGCGCTGATCCGACCCGGTACCCTTGGGCGCATGGCAGCTGGGGGTAGGGCGTCGGGTCGGCCCGCGAAGAAGAAGGGCCCGAGCAAGGGCACCGGTGGGCAGAAGCGTCGCAGCCTTGAAGGCAAGGGTGCGACGCCGCCCGCGCACATGCGCCACTGGTACAAAGACAAGGCCCGCGAGGAGCGCGTCGCCAGGGAGGCCAGGGGCGGCACCACGTCCCGCCAGCCCGCGCGCCAGCGCCGCTCGGAGGACGCCCCCGAATACATCGGCGGACGCAACCCCGTCCTGGAAGCCCTGCAGGCAGGCGTCCCCGCTAGCGCGCTGTACGTAGCCCAGCGCGTCGAAAACGACGACCGAGTCCGCGACTCCATCAAAATCGCCGCCGAACGCGGCATAGCCCTGCTCGAAGTCACCAGGGAAAAGCTGGACCGCCTGACCGAGGGCGCCGTCCACCAGGGCCTCGCCCTGCAGATCCCGGCCTACGACTACGCCCACCCCGACGACCTGCTCGCCCTCGCCCAGGACGCCGCCGAAATCCCGCTGATAGTAGCCCTGGACGGAGTCACCGACCCCCGCAACCTGGGCGCCATAGCCCGCTCCGCCACCGCCTTCGGCGCCCACGGCCTCCTCATCCCCTCCCGCCGCTCCGCCGGAGTGACCGGAGGCGCCTGGAAAACCTCCGCCGGCACCCTCGCCACCCTCCGCGTGGCCCGCGCCGCCAACCTGACCGCCGCCCTGCGCGAGTACCGCGAGGCCGGCCTGTTCATCGTCGGCCTGGACGGCTCAGGCGACGTGGACATCGCCGACGTCGACCTGCTCACCGAACCCTTGGTCGTCGTCGTGGGGTCGGAGGGGAAGGGATTGTCCCGGTTGGTCCGCGAACAGTGTGACGCGCTGGCCCGCATCCCCATGCAGGCGGCCGCCGAGTCGCTGAACGCGGGGGTGGCGGCTGGGGTTACCTTGTATGAGGTCGCTCGTCAGCGACGCGGTTGACCGTCTACACTGGTGGGCCGTGCCGACGTAGCTCAATCGGCAGAGCATCTGTCTTGTAAACAGAAGGTCAGGGGTTCGATTCCCCTCGTCGGCTCTACAAGGACTGAAGGCAGTCCTTCCTGGCTAAGGGCGTGGTCCTCGCCCTCGGCTCGGGCTGTGACACTGGGGCTCTGCCCCAGACCCCGGGCGAGGGCGAACCCTCGCGCTCCCCGCGGGGCTGGGGTTTGGGGTTGCGCCTGGTTCCGGCTGGCTTGAGGCCGTGCTTCGCTCTCAGGAGCGCCTCTCGGCGTTGGTACAGCAACCCTGGTCCCGAACGCCTGAGAGGTGTCGGGGACAAGGATGAGCTCTTGCTAACACCCGTGTGAGTAGCGCTCGTCAGGGGTTCTGGCCTTCCGCCAGATCGACGGCCCAGTCCTTGAACCGCGAGCGCTATTCCTGTGCCTGGGACTCGCCAAGCCCATATGCGATCAGCTCCGAGTCCGGATAGAGATCAAGAGTAAAGAGCATCTGGGCGAAGACTGCGTCACTGGGGCGTTGGAGCAGACCATATGCCGGTACTGCATAACCTCCGGCGAGGGCGAACCCCTGACCTTCGGCTGCGCTGAGGTCCCCAATCGAGGTGGCGGGGAAGGGCGATGACACCCGTGATCGGCCCCGTGAGCTCATCGAGCGTAGCGGGCACGATGTATGGGCGAAGCGCTCAATATCCCCTAGCTTCCATAGCACCAGTGTGGCTGATGAAACCGTGCAGGTGCACGCGTACTATGCCTGCCGCACGGGATGCCACACGAGCCCAGCCCGTCTTGGCGCTGATGATCTGCACGAGGTGCCGTTACATCCTGCATTTCCATGACAAGCACTCGATCTTTGACGTCGACTGAGAAGTTCCGGCTTCGGGTGCTCTGCGTCTGAGGCGGGTGGCTGGTGGGGCTGTACCTGGGGAGCTTTGAGAAGGCGTGGGGCGGTCTCGCTAGAGTCCTGAGGCATGGCTACGCGGATTGACTACTTCGATGACCCGGACGCGCCCGCGGCCGACCGCCTGGTGCCGTCGGTGAACGTCATCGTGACCAATGCCGAGGGTGAGCTGTTGATGATCCGGCGTAGTGACAACGGGAATTGGGCGGTGCCCGGGGGTGCCATTGATCTTGGGGAGTCGATTCCGGCGGCCGCGATCCGGGAGACGCTGGAGGAGACCGGGATCACCTGTGAGATCACCGGTCTTTCCGGGACCTATAGTGACCCGCGGCACGTGATCCTTTACACCTCGAACGGCGAGGCTCGGCAGGAGTTCTCCCTCGTGCTCATCGGGCGGGCCGTTGGCGGGACGCCGACGCCTAGCGAGGAGTCGCGCGAGGTGCGATGGGTGCCGCGCGATCAGGTGGTGGTGCTGCCGATGGACCGGTCGATGCGGATGAGGATCGAGCACTACCTGAGCGGGGACGGCCTGCCGTACATTGGCTGATCTTGGCCGGGTCGGACCGGGGAGGCGGTCGGCGTGCAGGGTTGGTGGGCGAACCTTTTGCAGGGCGCGCTCTCCGCGATCATCGGTGGTGTCGTCGCGGCGGTCACCGCGTGGGGTGTCGTGGCCGCGACGCGTCGGCACGACCGGCGTACCCTCCTGGAGGTTGAGGCGCGCAATGCCGCGATCGAGCTGTTCGTCATGCTGGCGGAAATCGACACGAAGCTGACGCAGGCCCTCGACAACGGCGTACCGCTGGGCATCGTCACGAACAGCCGTGAATGGACCGTCACCGTGCTCAAGGCCGAAGTCGCGATGTTCACCCTGGGGCGTGATCCTGGCCGGCGGTTCTCTCAGGAGATCGGGGATCTACGGCGCGCGCTGGAACTGGCGGAGGGGCACGAGCTTTCCCGTGAAGAGTTGCTGCACTCGGCATCGACGGCGCTTCAGGCACTCGCCGATCACCTGGCGGACTGGATGATGAAGGGCAGGCACCTTGGCTCAAGCAGTGCGCGTTTCTAAGGCTCGGGTGGCGGGTCGCATGTCATGTGGCACATAGAGTCATCGGGCGGTGACTTTTTGTCAGCTTGCGTGCAAACGGTGTGGCCTCCTTGAGAGGCTGCCATCCTTCCCTTAGGAGGGGGTCGCGCTGGGGGGTGGCGATCAGTGCCGACCGATGACGATGCGCTCAAGATCTTTGATTTCGATGGTGGCTGCTGCGGCCATGCTTGTCTCGTGCGCGACGGTGTTGCCAGTGGTGGGGCGGATTCTCCTGCAGATCGGCACCGGTATCGTCGTGGCTGTGGGTGCCGAGTACGTCAAAAAGCTCACCAACCCGCAGCAGGAGACGCAGAAGCCCGTTCTTGAGATACGGCACACGAACTGCGCCGGGAAGCGGGCCGTCGAGAGCTACGGCATCGAGAACGCGGACCAGATCGGGGTCTACGCGGTTTCTGGAAAAGTCACGATTGAAGGGCATCCCCGGAAAAAGATCGTCACCGTGGCGCCAGGGACGGTGGCCACCATCGAGGTCTTCCAAGGGGCCGGAGGCCGGCCGGTCGGTATGGAGGTCGGGCAAGAGGGGGCGGCCCTCTCGTGTTCGGAGCCGGTCAAGGCCAAGCCGTCCGGCAAGCCCTCTGCCAAGCCGTCCGGCAAGCCCTCTGCCAAGCCGTCCGGCAAGCCCTCTGCCAAGCCGTCCGGCAAGCCCTCTGCCAAGCCGTCCGGCAAGCCCTCTGCCAAGCCGTCCGGCAAGCCCTCTGCCAAGCCGTCCGGCAAGCCCTCTGCCAAGCCGTCCGGCAAGCCCTCTGCCAAGCCCTCTGTGACGGCTCCAGATCCGCTCGCGATGCCCCGGGGGTTCGTCGGGCGTTGGCGAGGGCCTGCGACGCAGTCAGGGAGTAGTGACTACGGCGTCGATCTGACGCTCAAGGCAGGAGAAGTCGGCGATGCTGTCGGCCGCATCCGTTATCCGGGTCTTGAATGCGGTGGCACTCTCACTCTGCAGTCGATCAACCGTAGCCGGGTCACCCTGCGGGAGGAGATCACGGTTGATCCGAGATACACGTGTGTGCGGACGGGGGTGGTTACATTGGCGAGGTCCGCGGCCGGAAGGCTTGCTTATCGGTGGTTCTACGGGGCGAACGAGACGACACCGACGGTGACCGCTCCGCTTTCTCGGCAGTGATCGCTTCCCGGGCGTGCAGCCGAACGATCGTCCGCCTGTCCGCTGGAGGTCGGTTCCGCGCGCGGGCGACGCCTGATCTGGTCGCAGGTGTAGTCGCCCGGGACGGTCACCGGTTGTAGTTCTTTCCCAGGGGCATGCCGGGGATGGGCTTGGCTATGAGGGCGACGGGGATGAAGAAGCAGATCTGGCTGATCGTCAGGATGAGTGTCCAGAGGGCTTTGTCGTCGTAGTGGGCTGCGGCCCTGGTGTACAGGGAGTCGGGGACGCGTTCGCCGGATGGGTTCGGGGTGAGGACGGCTTCTACGAGTTCCAGGGCCACGCGTTCGGGGTCGGTGAAGTAGGGGGCGTCCGGCCAGGTGGCGACGGCGGTGATGGCGACCTCTTCGGCGCCCGACTTTCTGAGGAGGTCGCTTTGGCGGATGACGTGATACGTACTGCCGACGATCTGGCCGGCGCGGAGTTGGACCAGGTGGATGGTGGTCCGGGGGATCGTGTCGTTCAGGATCGCCTTGGTCATGGCGGCGGCCACGTCGGTCAGTTCGGGGAAGAACTGGACGGGGTCGGGCAGGCGGGATTGGGGCGTGGTCATGGGCCGTCTCCTTGGAAGGGGTTCGGTGATCCGACGACACGGCCGGGTGGAATGTGAGGCCGGGCCGAACCCCTTTCGAGGACGTCAGACCAGACGGCGGATTTCGCCGTAGGCGCGGTAGAAGCCGCCGCGGCCGGCGGAGCGGATGCCGTCGACCAGGTAGCGGGCGCCGGGCTGGCGTACGGCCTTGGGGAATTGCACGTTCCAGGATTCGTAGCCGGGGGTGATCACGCGTACGCGCAGGCGCTCGCCTTCCTGGACGCATTCGACGATCACGCCGTCGCCCGAGCTGACCGTCTCCACCTGCGCCGAAGGCTCGACGATCTCCAGGGAGGCGGCGGCCTTGACGTCCATGGGCTGGGGCACGTCGCCGGCGCGGGCGGCGGCGATGGCCGCTTCGCTTGCGTCGATGCAGGCCAGGGAGCCGTCGGTGGTGACGATGTAGAGGCGGTCGTCGAGGTACTGCATGGAGAACGCCGAACCGCAGCCGGTGCCGAGTTTCCACAGGCGTTCGCCGGAGGCGTCGAAGCAGTAGACCGACGAGTGGCTGTCGCCGGCGAAGACGTGGCGGCCGCCCGGGGAGGTGGCGCAGGAGTACACCGCGGCGTCGCACTGGTACACCGCTTCCACGCGGCCGTCGCTCTTGGCCAGCCGGTGGACGGTGCCGCGGGCCGTACCGGCGTAGACCGAGTGGGCTTCCTGCCAGCCGAACAGCACGTCGCGGGCCTGCCTGTTCTCCCAGACGGGGGCGCCGTCGGCGGTGTCGTAGCGGGCTACGCCGCCGGAGTGGCCGTGGTAGACGGCGTCCTCGTCGCAGCGGACCATCCAGGCGGAGTCGCCGCTGCTGCCGCGCGCCCACTGGAACTCGTCCTCGTAGTCGATCGTGGTGATGCAGCCGGCCCGGTCGGAGACGCCGAGGACGCCGTCGTGGATGTCGAGCCAGTAGATGTCCACGTCGGCGGCGATCTCGTAGGCCGAGCGCGGGACCTTGCCGCTGAGGTCGTAGACGCGGCCGTCGTCGCAGCCGGCGTAGATCCAGAAGTCGTCGGCCACGATGCACTTGACGCCGTCGGGCAGCTTGAACCGGCCGGTCACGGTGCCGGTGTGGGTGACGGTGTAGACGTCGCCGTTCTGGTTGCCGACCCAGCAGCGCTCGCCGTCGACGAAGATGCCGAAGGCCGCCGCGCCGCTGTCGAAGCGCCACAGGACCGGCGCCTGCTGGGCGGTGGAGCGGGTGCTGGCGATGGTTCTGCGGGTGACCGCCCGCCGCTGGCGCACACCGCGTACGGCCGCCGCGTACCCCTTGCGGCTTTTCTCACTGATCTTCTTGGCCGCCGCGGCCTGCGCCTTCGCTTCGGTGGGGAATGCGGTGACCTTGGTCTGGCCGGCTTCGCCGATGCGCCCGTAGGTGATCGTGACCTCGGTTCCGGCCACGGTGACCTCGTAGAACTTGTGCGATCCGCCGCCGTCCTCAGACAGCTCGAGGTAGGTCATGTCCGCTTCTCCAGTTTTGCCCGCACTTGATCAGTGGCACGGACACTAGAGCATCGCGGCGACAGAAACCTTGCCTACCCGTGAGACCGGGCAGGCACAAGCCGGCCCACGGGTGGTTTGTCATGGTTTAGTAGGTTGTCCGGACGACCTTCGTGGTGAGTTCGAAAATGCGGGCGGGGTCTCCCTTGCTGCCCGCCCGCGTTTGGCCGGTGTCCCGGAAGATGATCCAGTATCGGCCCACCAGAGGTTCCCTGTATTCCAATATCCCCGGCTCCGCCATGACGAACTGATCCTCGTAGTCGTCCCGGAGTGAATCGCTCGGGTCTACCCGCAGGTAGATTTCCTCCCCATCTTCCATATCGCCATGGTCGCACGTCGGAAACTTCGTGAGGTCTGGTCGCCGTACATTTTCCTTTGCCTGGCGGGCCGGAAGGTATTTCCCGGCCCGCGGTCGCGTTATAGGTCGGTGGCGATGATGCGTTCGATGTTTCGCTCCGCCAGCGCGGTAATGGTGACGAACGGATTCACGCTGGTGTTGCCCGGGATCAGCGCGCCGTCGATGACGTAGAGCCCGGGGTAGGCGGTCAGCCGGCCGTAGTTGTCGGTGGCCTTGTTGAGTACGGCGCCGCCCAGCGGATGGTAGGTGAGATGGTCGCCCCAGATCTTGTACACGCCGAACAGGTCGGTCCGGTAGATCGTCCCCTCTTTGGCGTTGATCTTGTCGAAGATCGTCTTGGCCATGTCGATGGACGGCTGCTTCCAGGCCGTCTGCCAGTTCAGGTCAACCGCGCCGGTGGCGGCGTTCCAGGTGAACGCGGCCCGGTGCGGGTTCTTGGTGATCGACAGGTAGAACGAGGCGAAGGTCTCGATGCCGGTCGGCAGCGGGGCGATCTCGGCGAAGGCGCCGCCGGCCGCCCAGTTGTCGATGCCGGAGCAGGGGATGGACGACTGGAGTTTGCCGGTCGGGTCCCATAGGTGGTTGGCGCGACCGCACATGACGTTGCCGTTGTCGCCCCAGCCCTGGCCTATCTCGTCGTTCAGTCCCGGTAATGCGCCGGTGGCCTTTAATTTCACCAGGAGTTTGCTCGTGCCGACGCTTCCCGCGGCGAAGAAGACGCGGTCCGCGGTGACCGTCTTGGTGGCGGTTGTGGCGCCCGAGGTGTTGAGCTGGTCGATGACGACGGTATAGCCGCCGCCCGCTGCCGGGGTCACCGACGTGACTCTGTGGAGGGCGGAGATCGTCACCCTGCCGGTGGCTTTCGCGCGGGCCAGATACGTCTGCTGAAGGCTCTTCTTGCCGTGGTTGTTGCCGTACAGAATTTCCCCGGCCAACGCCGACTTGGGGGCGGTTCCCGCGGCCTCTCGCTTCATGTAGTCCCAGTCATAGACGTCCGGGACGAAGACGAACGGGAAATTGGACCGCTGGGCGTGTTTCCTGCCGACCCTGGAGTATTGGTAACCGGGTGTGGTGTCGAACCAGGCCGGGTCCACGAGGCTGACGCCCAGCCCGGAGTTGGCCCGGGGGTAATACGTGGCGTACATCTCGTCGGCGTTGACCGACGGCAGGATCGCGGCGAAGTTCTCGCGCTTCGGGGTCACGGCCATGCCGCCGTTCACCAGTGAGCCGCCGCCGACGCCACGGCCCTGGTAGACGGTGATGCCGGCGAAGTCCTCAGCGTCGAGGATGCCGGTGTACCGCGGGATGTCGCGGTCGATCGGGAAGCCGAGGAAGTAGTTGAGCGGGGCCTTGGTGCGCGTGCGCAGCCAGTAGGAGCGCCGGTCGGGGGCGGTCGTGTTGCAGAAGATCTTGCCGTCGGAGTCTGGCGTGTCCCACGCCATCCCCATGTCCACCATGTGTACGGCCACGCCCGCCTCTGCCAGGCGCAGGGCGGCGACGGCTCCGCCGTACCCGGTGCCGATCACCAGGGCGGGGACGCGTTCCCCGGAGGTGACGGAGGCGTGTGCGGCGGGGGCGCGGCCGGCCAGGACGGCGGCGCCCAGGAGTGAACCGGTTCCAGCGATGAAGCCACGACGGGATATGCCCGACATGTGACCACTCCTCACTCTCGACGGATTCGCGCCCCTGAAATCACTACGATTCGCGCCTCTGAAATCACGAAGAAGGGTCAGTGCCTGGCGGGCGACGTGCCGCTGGGCAGCTTGCACACGGTGTCGAGGCCCAGGACGTGGTTGAGGCGGCCGAAGGCCAGCCAGGAACCCAGGCTCATGGTCAGCTCCACGATCTCCACCTGTGTGTAGCAGGCGGCCATGCGCGCCCAGAACTCCTCGTCGAGGCCGTGGTGGTCAAGGGTGTACCGCTCGGCGTACTCGGCGGCCAGCCGGGTGCGCTCGTCGAAGGCGGAGGTGGTGCGCCAGTCGGCGACGGCGTCGGCGAACTCCTCCTCGACCTTCTCGCCGTCGCGCTCGGTGCGCCAGTCGAGGCAGAAGACGCACCCGTTGATCTGGGCGACCCGCAACCGCGCCGCCTCGAACTCGCGCAGCCCGAGCGTGGTGTGGGCGTAGACCGACAGCGAGAAGTGCGCGGCGGCGGGCCCGATGCCGGGCACCATCTCGCCCCATACGTACTCGATGGCGTCCTTGCCCGCGGGAACGTCGATCCTCATGACAGCCTCCCGGGCCGCAGCGGTACGTCGAGGGCGTCGTAGAGGCCGGGTTCCGCGGCCACGAGCCAGTCGATGGCGTTGACCAGGCGGCCGACCGCGGTGGCGTTGCCCCCTGCGGCGCGGTTGCCGTCCTCGTCGGTGGCCTCGACGGTGACCTCGATGCGCGGGCGGCCCTCGATGACCACCCGGTGGGCGCCGACGCCGTCCGGCGGTGCGGGCCAGTCGGGCGCGCAGGCGGCGTGGATGCGGGTGACGTGCTCGATGACGATCCGGGGCGCGCCGCCGACGATGCCCTGCACCTCGAAGCGGACCGCCCCTTGGGTGCCGGCCTCGAACGTGCCCATGGCCGCGGTGGTCACCGTGGTGTCGAGCGCCCGGCGGTCCACGGTTTCGCGTACCTCGTCGAGTTCGGCGCCGAGCGCGCGGGCCATGAGGCGGATCTGGCCGCCCCACACCATCGCCGGGACGGTCGCGGCCAGCATCGGCGGCTCGTAGTCCATCGGCTGGCCCATGCCGACCAGGTAGCGGACCGCGTCCTCCTGGTCGTAGGCGGAGTAGTCGAAGATCTCCTGGCAGCGGATGACGTCCGTGCGGGCGCCGAGCCCGCTGATCAGCAGGGGCAGCACGTCGTTGCCCCAGCCGGGGTCGACGCCGGAGACGAACAGCGAGCCGCCGCCCTCCTTGACGGCGGCCAGGATCGGCTCGCGCAGCTCGGGCGGGGCGTTGCGCTGGTCGTAGAGGGCGTAGAGCGAGGGGGTGACGACGACCGCGCCCATGCCGACGGCCTTCAGGATGTCGGCCAGCGCGTCGTCGGGGCGGATGTCGCCGGAGGCGGCGTAGACGACCGCGCCGGGGCGGGTGGACAGGGTGGCCTCGACGTCGGCGGTGGCGATGACGCCCAGGTCGTGGCCGAGTCCGGCGAGGTCTCCCGCGTCGCGGCCGACCTTGCCGGGGTTGTGGACGATCACGGCGGTGAGTTCCAGCGCCGGGTGGGCGGTGACGGCCCTGATGGCCGCGCGGCCGACGTTGCCGGTACCCCAGACAATCGTGGAGACCATGGGCGGAGCGTAGCAAGCGCTTGGTTCGGTGTATAGCCCAAACCCGTCCGGCCGCGCGCGCAGCGGGAAAGCTAGCATCCCTGTCATGCGCATCGGCGAACTCGCACGGCGGGCAGGGGTCAGCGAACGATCCCTGCGGTACTACGAGCAGCAGGGCCTGCTGGTCTCCGAGCGCACCCCCGGCGGCCACCGCGACTACCCCGACGGCGCGGTCGACCGGGTCATCCGCATCCAGGAGTTGTTCGCCGCCGGCCTGCACAGCAAGAAGATCGCCCGCATGCTGCCCTGCATGCGCGACACCGACGGCGGCCCCGCCGAGATCGCCACCGCGGCGCTGGTGGAGGAGCTGACGCTGGAGCGCGACCGGATCGACCGGATGATCGCCGACCTGGTCCGCTCCCGCGAGGTGCTCGACGACGTGATCACCGCCGCCGCCGGAAACGGTTAGACCACGCTTGCCGTAAGGCGTCTTCCCCCTTACCTGGTTGAACTTTGAAGCGTCACGATCCGTGCCGGGGATGTCCCATAGTCGGATGGGAGGAACCTTCCCATGCGCAAGCACCTGGCTGTCGTCGGATTCACCGCCGCGGCAGCCGTACTCGTCACATCACTCCCGGCGGCTGCCGCGACCGCGGCCCAGGACCATCGCCCCAGGGTGGTCAAGCTGTCCGGCAAGCAGGAAGTCCCCGGACCCGGTGACCGCAACGGCTCCGGGTTCTTCGCCTGGCGGGCGCACCACGGGCGCCTCTGCTACCGGCTGGCGGTCCGCAGGATCGGCACGCCCACGGCGGCCCACATCCATCAGGGCAGGAGAGGGGTGGCGGGCGCGATCACCGTCGCGCTCAAGACGCCGGCCGACGGGTTCTCCCGGGGCTGCGTCAAGGCGGTCAAGCGGCAGAACGCGGCCAATGCGGCCACCACGCTCACGTTCGCCGAATTGCGGGCCATCAGGAAGTGGCCGCACCGGTACTACGTGAACGTGCACAACAAGAGGTTCCCGATGGGCGCCATCCGCGGGCAGCTCTGAACCCCTGCTCCAGCTCCCCGGGGCGGCCGGGGAGCTGGAGCCCGTTCACTCCGCGGCCAGTCGTTCCGCCTCTTCGTGCAGCGCCGTGATCAGCAGCAACTCCAGGCGCAAGTCGCTCAGCTCCGGCGCCGCGAGGCCGTCGAGCACGCTCATGCGGGCCTCCCTACGCTGAGAGACGCCTCACACGTCACAGAGGTTTACGCGGGGGGCTCTTTGAATCGCTCCCAGGCCGACTGCCTGGTCATGCTGAGCGATGCGCCGATGCGCTCCCAGCTGACATTGCGGGAGCGCAGGTGGTCTACCCATTCGCGCAGATTGTCGTTGATCTGAGCCTGCACGGCCGCGATCTTCGGTAGGTGGTCGAGGATCTGGTCGTCGGTCATCGTCTCCCACATGGGCAGACGTGGTTCGGTGTGCTCCACGGATCTGTCCGCTTCGAGGACGTCGTTACACAGCCCCACGCATTCGTCGCAGATGTGCACACCGGGCCCGGCGATCAGCTTGGTGACCTCGTTGGCGTTCTTGTGACAGAACGAGCACCGCAGGGACTCTTTCCAGTCAGGCATGGCCTGACAGTAGACCGTCAGGCGGCTCCTGACAAGTCGGTGCTGTCGAGAAGCGCCTTGCTCTCCTCGCGAATCCTGCAGCAGAGGGTGACGTAGGCGTTGAGTACCTTGTCGTAGAAGGCCCGGGCCTGGTCGACCGAGGCGCTGAGCGCCACGATGCGCTCGATGTCGCCGTGGCGCTCGGCCTCGGCGAGCATCAGCCGCGCGTCCAGCACGATGTCCTCCGCGCGGACTCTGGTACGGCGCAGCAGTTCTGAGCACTCGTAGAGTTCCTTCAGCCGGGCCGAAGCGATGATGTCCTCGGCCGCGTAAATCACCTTGGCATGCGCCACGAGCTGCTTGTGCAGTTCGTTTCCCATAACCTGCCACCTCCGGATCAAGGCTGCCTGAGTGTAGACGCGTCTCGGGAACGCGCGGATCACCGGCGCCGGCCGGGGGTAGGACACTGTTCCCTGCAGGGTGGTCTTTATCCTCCGAGTGGGAAAACCGCGTCCCTGAACGGAATTCGATGCTCTGCATAGCCGCTCATCAGGCGGTTTAGTCCGAAATATGGGTTTGTGGGGTTCAGAAAACCCCGGTACGAAGACGCCGGATCGCCCACACGACGGCCGCCTCTGGTCACATACTGAAACGGAATGCAAGCGGAATGTGACGGCTGAGGGGCGCGGCTGTGGCTGATACGACAACGGGGTGCGACGAGGATGCGGCGGACGTCAGCGTCATCATCCCGGCCCACAACTGCCGGCCGTACCTCGACCGCTGCCTGACCTCGGCCCTCATCCAGCGCGTCAAGAAGGAGATCGTCGTCGTCGACGACGGCTCCACCGACGGCGGCGCCGAGCTCCTCGACCTCTACGCGGCCTACCACCGCAACACCGTCAAGGTCGTCCACCAGGAGTGCTCGGGCGGCGCCGGCCGGCCGCGCAACGTCGGCCTCGAGCACGCCACCGGCCGCTACGTCTTCTTCTGCGACGCCGACGACTACCTCGGCGCCGAGGCGCTCGAGCGCATGGTCGCGATGGCCGATCGCAACGGCTCCGACATCGTCCTCGGCCGCATCGTCGGGCACGGCCGCCGGGCGCCGGTCTCGATGTTCCAGCGCAGCGCCGACCGGGTCGAGCTCGGCGAGAGCGCCGTCTACAACAGCCTGAGCTGCTTCAAGCTGTTCCGCCGGGAGATGCTGGAGCGCCACTCCATCCGCTTCGCCGAGGACCAGCTCATCGGCGAGGACATCCAGTTCTCCGTGCACGCCTACTGTCACGCCGAGGCGATCTCCGTGGTCGCCGACTACGACTGCTACCACCTCACCGCCCGCCCCGACGGCAGCAGCATCATGCAGCAGCCCGGCAGCCGCGACCCCATCGCCTGGCTCACCATGATCCGCGGCCCGATCGAGCTCATGACCCGGCACATCCCGCCGGGACCGCTGCGCGACCACCTGCTCAGGCGGCACTTCAGGCTCGACGCCTTCGCCCAGCTCGGCCTGCCGTTCCTGGAGGCCGACGACGTGCGGCGCAAGGACATCGCCGCCGAGGTGGCCGCCCTGTGCGACGAGTTCCTCACCCCGGGCGTGGCCGAGCGGCTCCCCAGCACCGACCGCCAGCGCCTGGCCGCCCTCGGCGACGTCGAACGGCTGCTGCGCCTGGCCGACATCGAGAGCGCCACCGTGCTGCGCCGCCTCACCGGCCTGCGCTGGGAGGATGAGAAGCTCCAGGTCAGCGGTACGGCACGGCTCGACGGCATGCGCGACGGCGACGCGCTCTCGGTCGTCCTGCGTGCCCGGCACGACCCGGCCAACGAACTGGTGGTGCCCGCCACCTGCGACGGGCCCGAGTTCAGCGTGCTCATCGACCCGGCCGCACTGACCTCCGGGGTGTGGGACGCCTACGTCGCCGTCGAGCTGGAGGGCGTGACCCGGCTGGGCAGGCTGGGCGCCGACCGCGACGGGGGCCTGGCCAGGCCCTCGCCCCGGCTGATCGGCAAGGTGGTGGCGCTGCCGTACTTCACCAGGGACAACGGCAACCTCAGCCTCGACGTCGGCGGGCACGTGCTGGCGGTGCCCGGCAGCGTGCGCATCACCAGGACCCGGTGGGGGCTGGGGCACCGGCTGCTGCTCGACGGCGAGGTCACGGTGGGCGGGGAGGCGCCGGAGGCGGGAGCCATGCGCCAGCTCGTGTGGCGGGAGCGGCGCACGGGCAACGAGCGGATCGAGCGGGTGACGGCGCTGCCCGGCGGCGCGTTCGCCGCCCGCCCCGCGGTGGGCCGCTTCTCGCCCGGCACCTGGGACGCCTACCTGGAGCTGGAGCTGGGCGGGCCGCCCGCGCGCTTCCGCATCGAGACCGGCACCGTGGGCGTGCCGGCGGCGCGGCGGTGGTGGCAGGCGGCGGTGCTGCGGACGGTCCGGCCGTACGCGACGTCGGGCAGGGGACGGCTGAGCACGGTGGTCAGGAAACTGACCCCGCGGGCGATCGTCCGGAGAATTCTCCGCTAGATGCCATCTATGTGCAGGTGCAAGCCGATGTCCTATCGTAAGGACGAATCGCCCCTTACGGAGAGGCAAGGCCCGTGCACGTTCCCGATGGCTTCTTCAACGCGGCCGTCTCCATATCCGCCGGGGTCGTCGCGGCGGCCGGAGTAGCGGTGTGCCTGCGGGGCGCCCGGCGCGAGCTGGACGACCGCACGGCGCCCATGGCCGGACTCGTGGCGGCGTTCATCTTCGCCGTCCAGATGCTCAACTTCCCCGTCGCCGCCGGAACCAGCGGTCACCTGCTCGGCGGCGCGCTGGCCGCGATACTCGTCGGCCCCTATACCGGAGTCCTGTGCGTGGCCGTGGTGCTGCTCGTGCAGGGCCTGTTCTTCGCCGACGGCGGCCTGACCGCGCTCGGCGTCAACATCACGATCATGGGCATCGTGACCGTGCTGGTCGGCTGGGGGGTCTTCCGGCTGGTCACCCGCATGTCCGCGAACAAGGCGATGATCCCGGTCGCCGCGTTCCTCGCCGCGCTGATCTCCGTGCCCGCCTCCGCGCTGGTGTTCACGGCGTTGTTCGCCATCGGCGGCACCGCCCCGATCGAGGTCGGCACCGTCGCCGCGGCGATGGGCGGGGTGCACCTGCTCATCGGCATCGGCGAGGGGCTGATCACCGCGGTGACCGTGGGCGCCGTCCTCGCCGTCCGTCCCGACCTGGTGTACGGCGCGGCCGGGCTGGCCAGGCCGCTGCTCCTCCGGGGCGCCGACGGCACGACCACCGAGGTGGCCGCCAAGCCCGCGGCGCCGGTCACGTCCGGAGTGGGCCCGTTCCTGCTGGGCGGCCTCGGCGTCACCGCGATCCTGGCCGGTGTCGTCTCCTTCTTCGCCTCCGCCTCGCCAGACGGGCTGGAGCGGGTGGCCGAGGACAAGGGCTTCATCGACCAGGCCACCGACCACGTGTTCGGCACCTGGGCGCTGGCCGACTACGGTGAGGTCGGCGGGATCCCGGTGGGTGTCGCGGGCATCATCGGCGTCGGGCTGACGCTGCTGGTGGGCGGTGGTCTCGCCTACGCGGTGCGCAAGCGCAGGGAGAGGGTCGAGGCGTAGGCATGGGCGCGGGGCACCATCACCAGCTCTACCGGCCGGGCGCCTCGCCGGTGCACCGGCTGCCCGCCCAGTGCAAGCTGCCCGCGGTTCTCGCCTTCGCCATCGTGGTGGTGGCCACGCCGCGCGAGGCGTTCTGGGCGTTCGGCGGCTACCTGCTGCTGCTTGCCGGGGTCGCGGCCGTGGCGAGGGTGCCGGTGACCTATGTCGCCCGCCGGATGGTGATCGAGCTGCCGTTCGTGGTGTTCGCCTTCCTCATCCCGGTCATCGGGATGGGGGAGCGGACCACGGTCCTGGGGCTCTCGCTGAGCGTGCCCGGCCTCTGGGCGGCCTGGAACATCCTGGCCAAGGCCACGCTCGGCGTCATCGCCTCGATCCTGCTGGCCGCCACGACGGAGCCGCGGGCCATCCTCATGGGCGCCCAGCGGCTGCGGGTGCCGCAGTTGCTGGTGCAGATCGCGATGTTCATGCTCCGGTACATGGACGTGATCATGGACGAGATGCGGCGGATGAAGGTGGCCAGGGAGTCGCGCGGCTTCGTGGCACGGGACGTCCGGCACATCCCGGTCATCGCGCGCTCGGCCGGCGCCCTGTTCATCCGCTCCTACGAGCGGGGTGAGAGAGTGCATCTGGCGATGCTGAGCCGGGGGTATGACGGGCAAATGCCGGTTCTTCAGGAAATTTCGGCGGATATTCGGCAGTGGGGGATCGCCCTGAGCCTGCCCGCCGGGGCGCTGGCCGTACTGGGAGTGGCAGCACTGTGACGACCTCGCTGGAAGTGCGCGACCTCGCCTACGCCTACCCCGACGGGACGCAGGCGCTGTTCGGCGTCGACCTCACCGTCGCCCGCGGCGAGCGCGTCGCCCTGCTCGGGCCCAACGGCGCCGGCAAGACCACGCTCGTCATGCACCTCAACGGCATCCTCACCGCCGGGCACGGCAGCGTCACCGTCGCCGGCACGCCCGTGCGCAAGGACACGCTCAAGGAGATCAGGCAGCGCGTCGGGCTGGTCTTCCAGGACCCCGACGACCAGCTGTTCATGCCCACGGTCCGCGACGACGTGGCCTTCGGGCCCGCCAACGCCGGGCTGCGCGGTGAGGAACTGGAACACCGGGTCAAGGACGCGCTCGACCGGGTCGGCATGCTGGAGGCCGCCGACCGGCCGCCGCACCACCTGTCCTTCGGCCAGCGCCGCCGGGTCGCCGTCGCGACGGTCCTGGCCATGGAGCCGGAGATCCTCGTCCTGGACGAGCCGTCGTCCAACCTGGATCCGGCCGCGCGCCGGGAACTGGCCGAGATCCTGCGCTCGCTGGACGTGACCGTGCTCATGGTGACCCACGACCTGCCGTACGCGTTGGAGCTGTGCGAGCGCTCGCTCATCCTGTCGGACGGCGTGATCGCCGCCGACGGCCCCACGCGGACCCTGCTCGCCGACGCGGACCTGCTCGCCGCGCACCGGCTGGAGCTGCCGTACGGCTTCGCTATACCGGTGGAACGTGGATGACGATCAGGCGGTCGTCCGCGGTCAGGGTCTGCGCCCTGGGATCGGCGTAGGCCAGCACCTCGCCGCCGCGGACCACCGCGATCACCATGCCCTCGCAGTCCCTGGGCGAGCCGCCGGCCTCCTCCTCGGTGACCCCGCGCTCGTACAGGTCCAGGCCCTTGCCGTAGACGAGGAAGTCCTCGATGAGCGCGCTGACCGCCGGGCTCTGCGTGGCCACCCCGAGCATCCGGCCGGCGGCTTCGGACGAGGTGATGACCACGTCGGCGCCGCTCTGCCGGACCAGAGGGTCGTTCTCGGCCTCCCTGACCGAGGCGACGATCGTCGCGCCGGAGTTGAGGCTGCGCGCCGTGAGCGTGACGAGGACGGCGGTGTCGTCGCGCTGGACGGCGATGATGATCTGGCTCGCGGTCGCGACGCCGGCGCGGTTGAGCACGTCGCTGCGCGTGGCGTCGCCCACCACGCCCGCGAAGCCGTCCACGGCCGCCTCGTCCACCGCGCTCTGCCGCGGGTCGACGATCACGATCGAGTCCTTCTCGCGCTCGTTCTCCAGCAGAGCCCGTACGGCGGCGCGGCCCTTGGTGCCGTAGCCGACGATCACCGTGTGGTCGCGCAACCTGGACCTCCAGCTTCTGATGCGGATGGACTGGCGGGTGCGCTTGGTCAGCACCTCCAGCGTGGTCCCGACCAGGACGACCAGGAACGCGATGCGCAGCGGCGTCACCGCGACGATGTTGATCAGGCGGGCCTGGTCGGTGACGGGGGTGATGTCGCCGTAACCGGTCGTGGAGATCGACACCGTCACGTAGTAGAGGGCGTCGAGGAGCGAGACCGCGCCGTCGGCGTTGTCGCGGTAGCCGTCGCGGTCGGTCGCGACCAGCAGGAACATCGCCAGCAGGAACCCCAGGGCGAGCGCCATCCGGCGGGCGACCGCGCGCAGCGGGCCGACCGGCGGAGTGGGCAGGAGAACACCCAGCTCCGATTCGTCCCTGCGCATGGGAGTGATCGTAGTTTGTGCATGCCCGCTAATCGGGGATGTCGAAGTACAGTGGCTCATCGAGGAGGGGCCGAACATGAAGCTGCGGCTTGCGCGACACTCGATGGGCGACGCCGTGGTGGTGGCGGTGGAGGGTGAGCTCGACCTGTTCACCGCGCCCTTTCTGCGGGACGAGGTGCGTGACGCCATCAAGCAGGACAGTTCCCGGCTGGTGCTCGATCTTCAGCAGCTGTCCTTCATGGACTCCAGCGGGCTGTCGGTGCTGATCGAGGCGTGGCGGCTGGCCACCGGCGAGGGCGGCGGCGTGTCCCTGGCGGCGCCGCAGGCGCCCGTGGCCCGCATCCTGCGCACCACCGGTCTCGACCGGCGCATCAAGGTGTACACGGACGTGGACAGCGCCGTCGGCGGCATGTGACGAGATTTAACCCACCCCGAGTAGAACTTCATTCGGTTGTCGAGTTAGGGTCCGGGATATGGACGTCAACGGATCAGCAGCAATCATCTCCGGCGGGGCCAGCGGCTTGGGCGAGGCGACCGCCCGCGAGCTGGCCGCCCGCGGGGCGACCGTGGTCATCGCCGACCTCAACGAAGAGCGCGGCAAGGCCATCGCCGACGAGCTCGGCGGGATCTTCGTCAGGACCGACGTGTCGGACGAGGAGCAGGTGCAGGCGGCCGTGGACGCCGCCGTCTCCACCGGCAAGCCGGTCCGTGTGATCGTGAACAGCGCCGGCATCGGCTGGGCCGAGCGCACGGTCAACCGGGAGGGGGCGCCCCACGGCCTGGCCACCTACCGCAAGGTCGTCGAGGTCAACCTCATCGGCACGTTCAACCTCATGCGCATCGGCGCGGCGGCCATCGCCAAGACCGCGCCGGTCTCCGAGGACGGTCACCGGGGCGTGGTCATCAACACCGCCTCGGTCGCGGCGCTGGAAGGCCAGACGGGCCAGCTCGCCTACTCCGCCTCCAAGGGCGGCATCGTGGGCATGACGGTCCCGGCCGCGCGCGACCTGGCGGCGATCGGGGTGCGGGTCAACACGATCTGCCCCGGCATCATCGACACCCCGATCTACGGCTTCTCCCCGAACTCCGAGGAGTTCAAGGCCAAGCTCGTGGCGCCCGTGGTCTTCCCCAAGCGCATGGGCCGGCCCGACGAGTTCGCCCACCTGGTCCGCTCGCTGATCGAGAACGACTACATGAACGCCGAGGTCATCCGCTTCGACGGCGGCATCCGCTTCCAGCCCAAGTGAGGTCGCGTGTCCGAGTCTGAGGTTCTCGTCGAGGAAGCCGGCAACGTCGCCGTCATCACGATCAACCGCCCGCAGGCCCGCAACGCCGTCAACGGCGCGGTGGCCCGCGGGATCGCGGCGGCGCTGGACGAGCTCGATGCCCGCGCCGACATCTCGGCCTACATCCTGACCGGTGCGGGAGGGTACTTCTCCGCCGGCATGGACCTCAAGGGCTTCATGGCGGGCGACTTCCCGGTCGTGGAGGGCAGGGGCTTCGGCGGGCTGGCCGAGGCGCCGCCGAAGAAGCCGCTGGTCGCCGCGGTCGAGGGGTACGCGCTGGCGGGCGGCTTCGAGCTGGCGCTGTCCTGTGACGTGATCGTGGCCTCGGAGGAGGCCAAGTTCGGCCTGCCCGAGCCCCGGCGCGGCCTGGTCGCGGGCGCCGGCGGCGTCATGCGGCTGCCCCGGCGCATCCCCTACCACGTGGCCATGGAGATCGCCCTGACCGGCGATCACTACCCGGCCGCGCGCCTGTACGAGCTGGGGCTGGTCAACCGGATCACCCCGGCGGGCGGGGCCCTGGAAGGGGCGCTGGAGCTGGCCGGGAAGATCGCCGCGAACGCCCCGCTGGCGCTGGCGGCGACGAAGAAGGTGATCATCGACTCGCAGGACTGGTCGCTGGAGGAGATGTTCGCCAAGCAGAGCGCGATCGTCGGGCCGGTGTTCGCCTCCAAGGACGCGATGGAGGGCGCGATGGCCTTCGCCGAGAGGCGCACTCCCCACTGGAAGGGCGAGTAGGGCGGGAGGACCCAGGGCCCCCATTCGCAGGAAACGCGAAGGGGGCTCCTCAGCGCGTGCACGAGAATTCCTGCGTACGGTAAAAGAGAAGTCATTCGACCCGCAGGAGCGCGCATGAACGACCAGCCCGACGGACGGTCTCGCTTCCGTGGCATGCTCGCCGAGGCGGCGGGCGCCGTGATCTTGCTCGTGGTCGTCCTGGCCGTCATGTGGGCGCTGGAGGTCTTCGACTACCTGCTCCCGCTCCACCTCGACCAGTACGGCATCCGCGGCCTGGACCCCTCCGGGCTGGCCGGCATCCTGTTCGCGCCGTTCCTGCACGTGGGCTTCGGGCACCTGATGGCCAACTCGCTGCCGCTGCTCATCCTGGGCTTCCTGGCGGGGGTGCGCGGGCTGGGCAGGTTCCTGGCGGCGACGCTGATGATCATCGTCATCGGCGGGCTCGGCACGTGGCTGACCTCGCCCGGTGTCATCGCGGTCGGCGCCAGCGGCGTGATCTTCGGATATTTCGGCTATGTCGTGGCACGCGGGATCTTCGATCGCAACATCCTCGACATCGTCATCGCCGCCGGCGTGGCCATCGCCTACTACTCGATGCTGCTCGGCGTCCTGCCCAACCAGCCCGGCATCTCCTGGCAGGGCCACCTGTTCGGGCTCATCGCCGGCGTGGTGGCGGCCTGGGTGCTGCGCCGCCGTACCGCGAAACCGATCACGGCCTTCTAGGTCACGGCCTTCTAGGTCACGGCCTTCTAGGTCACGGCCTTCTGGGCGTGCGTGCGCTCGGCCGGTGAGGAGACCAGCAGCCGGTCGATCCACGCCAGGCCGATGGCGGAGAACACGAACGCCAGGTGGATGATGGTCTGCCACATGATCTTCTCGTTGGGGATCTCCGCGGCCCTGATGAAGGTCTGCAGGAGATGCACCGAGGAGATGCCGACGATCGCGGTGGCCAGCTTGACCTTCAGCACGTTGGCGTTGACGTGGGAGAGCCACTCCGGCTCGTCGGGGTGGTCGTTGAGATCGATGCGGGAGACGAACGTCTCGTAGCCGCCGACGATCACCATGATGAGCAGGTTGGAGATCATCACCACGTCGATGAGGCCGAGCACCGAGAGCATGACCGTGATCTCGACGCCCGTCCGGCCGGTGAAGGTGTCGCCGATGAGGTGCCACAGCTCGACCATGAACTGCCACACGTAGACGCCCTGCGCCACGATGAGGCCGAGGTACAGCGGCACCTGCAGCCAGCGGCTGGCGAACATCAGATATCCCAGGCTCTTGGGCCGCATGGGAAGGGACGTCACTCCGTAAACCCCCGTCACGTGCGTATCAGTTCTCGCACAACTTTACGGAATTTCCACGATCCTGGCCGCCACGGGGGATTTCCGGCAAGAATGTTTCCTGTGGCAACACTGGGATCCCTGGAACGCGCGATCATGGACGTGCTGTGGGACGCCCGCAAACCGCTGCTCGTCAGGGAAGTCCTGGTCAGGCTCAGCGAGGATCGCGCGCTGGCCTACACCACGGTCCAGACCGTGGCCGAGCGGTTGCTGAAGAAAGGGCTGCTGGTCCGCACGCCGTACCGCAACGCCTTCAGGTACGCGGCGGCGCACAGCAGGGACGAGCACCTCAGCCGGCTCATGCTCGAAGCCCTCTCGGCCAGCACCGACAGGCTGCCGGTGCTGGCGCGGTTCGCGCAGAGCGTCGAGGAGGCCGACGCGCTCGCCCTGCTGGAGGAGCTGTCCAGGAGGACGGGTCAGAGCCGCTCGACCACGTAGTCGACGCAGGCCGTCAGCGCCTCGACGTCGGCCGGGTCGATGGCCGGGAACATCGCGACGCGCAGCTGGTTGCGGCCGAGCTTGCGGTACGGCTCGGTGTCGACGATGCCGTTGGCGCGCAGCGTCTTGGCCACCTCGGCGGCGTCCACGTCGTCGCTGAAGTCGATCGTGCCGACGACCTGCGAGCGGAACTCCGGCGCGGCGAACGGCGTGGCGAACGACGCCTTCTCGGCCCAGGTGTACAGGCGCTGGGCGGAGTCGGCGGTGCGGGCGGTGGTCCAGGCCAGGCCGCCGTTGGCGTTCATCCACTCGATCTGGTCGGCCAGCAGGAAGAGCGTGGCGACCGAGGGCGTGTTGTAGGTCTGGTCCTTGCCGGAGTTGTCGATGGCGACCGGCAGGCTGAAGAACTCCGGCACGTAGCGGCCGGAGGCGGCGATCTCCTCGACGCGGGCCAGGGCGCGCGGCGACATGACGGCGATCCACAGGCCGCCGTCGGAGGCGAAGCTCTTCTGCGGCGCGAAGTAGTAGACGTCGGTCTCGGCGATGTCCACGGGCAGGCCGCCGGCGCCGGAGGTGGCGTCCACGAGCACCAGCGCGTCGTCGCCGCCCACGCGCTTGATCGGCATGGCGACGCCGGTGGAGGTCTCGTTGTGGGTCAGGGCGTAGACGTCCACGCCCTCCTCCTCGACCGCCGCGGGGTGGGTGCCGACCTCGGACTTGACGATCGTCGGCGCGTCCAGCCACGGCGCCTTGCTGACGACCGCGCCGAACTTCGAGGAGAACTCGCCGAAGGACAGGTGCTGCGACTTCGCGCGCACCAGCCCGAAGGCGGCGATGTCCCAGAACGCGGTGGTGCCGCCGTTGCCCAGCACGACCTGGCAGCCCTCGGGCAGCGAGAAGAGGTCGGCCAGGCCGGAGCGCACGCGGCCGACCAGGCTCTTGACCGGCTTCTGCCGATGGGAGGTGCCCAGCACGCCCGCACCGGCGGAGGCGAGCGCGGCCAGCTGCTCGGGGCGAACCTTCGAGGGCCCGCAGCCGAAGCGGCCGTCGGCGGGCTTGATGTCAGCGGGAATCACGATGTCAGCCACCTGCCCAAGCGTACTGAGCCGCCTGCGGTGACTCGGACCGGGTCCGAATTGTGAGATGCGCGGTGGGGGAGATCGTCGTACGCTCGCTGGGACCGGATCTCGGAGGCCACACTGACGCGTGCGTATGAGGTCATCGACGAAGCCGTGCGCCGCCCCTCTCCGCTGTCGCGGGAACGGGATCTGCCGATCCTGGTGTTCACGGGCGCCGCGGACGCGGCCGTGGAGACGGTGGTGCACTTCCACCGCAGGGTGCCGCATGCCGAGGTGGACGGCGACGCGCTCGCCGACGTCCCCGCGATCGTCGACCGGCTGGCGGGCGTCCAGGGCATGTTCTCGACGTGGGTGCGCGGCACGCTGCTGCCGCCGCCGCGCTTCCCCCTGACCCAGTTCGTGCTGTGGGCCTGGGAGCAGCGGCTCAGGCAGGCGCCGCCGAATCCGGTGGCCAAGCGGCAGGAGTTCCGCGAGGCGCTGGCCCGGTGGCGCAAGGAGCGCTCGCGCAGCAACCGGGTGCGCCGCTCCATGGCCGACTACGTGGGCCGGGCGCTGACGACCTGGATCCCGGTCTCGGGATTGGCCGCATACGGCCTCCAGCAGCTCGTGGACGGCCTCAGCCTGCTTCTCTGGGGAGCGGGTGCGGCCGTCGCCCTGATAGGCGGTCTGGTGCACGCTCTGCTCCTCATCCGCGGCCCGATCTTCTACCGCTGGTTCAGGAGGGCGCCGTATCTGCGCAGGAAGCGGGAAGAGTCGGTCATCGAGTACGCCGTCCGGATCGCCGAGTCGCCCGCGGACCTGGTCGAAAGGCTGCTGGTCACCGCGTTCCTGGAGGATCTGCGCCAGGCATACCAGCGCCGGGTGATCCCGTGGCCGGGCTGGGGGCGCAACACCTACCCGTTGTTACAGCTGCGCCGCGCCGAGCCGGGCACGCCGGGGCGCCGCTTCCTGGAGCTGCTCAACAGCGTCAAGTCGCGCACCGGCCAGCGGGGGCCGCTGCTGGTGGTGGCCTCCACGCGGGTGCCGCCGACCGGGCACCACCACGCGCTCGTCGCCGGTGACGAGGCGGAGCTGGTCGATCTCCTGCACGCATGGCGGCTCGCGGCCCGGCAGGTGAAGCCGAGCGCGTTCATCGTGGCCGACGCGACGCGGCCCGACCCGAACGCGCCGAAGGACCGGCCGCCGCGGCTGCTGCCGGTGCGCCCGCTGCTGTACTGGCTGGTCGTGGTGGCGCTCCTGGTGCTGCCGCTGACCGGCGCGGTCCTGGCCACGGCGGGCTGCGGCCCCGAGCTGACCCGGGTGGCCGAGCAGTGCGTGGGCTTCGGCCCGCTGGACCGGATGGGCGCCCACCCGCGGGTGAAGGCGGTCCTGGACCGCATCGAGCGGCAGAACGCCGCGATCCCCTTCGGCGCCGAGGTGTTCACGGTCGTCTACCTGGGACCCCTGACGACCCAGCCGGACGCCCGGCGCAAGGACGGCCAGATGACGGCGGTGGCCGGGGAGCTGGCGGGCATCGGCGCCCTTCAGGACAGCTACAACGAGCGCAAGGACAGGAAGCTGCGGGTGGCCTTCGCCAACGCCGGGCAGGACTTCCTCAGCGCCGAGCTGGCCGCCGAGGGCATCGCCGCGCGGGCCGAGTCCGACCGCACGATCGCCGCCGTGGTGGGCCTGGCGTGGAGCCGGGAGGAGGTACGGCTGGCCGTCCAGCGGCTGACCAGGGCCAACCTGCCGATGGTCAGCACGGTCACCAGCGGGGAGACGATCGCCGGACTCGGCAAGGAGCGCTCGGCCTACCTGTTCCGGCTGGCGATGACCAACGTGCGCCAGGTCGTGGCGACCGTCCACTGGCTGCGGACCCTGGGGCTGAACACCGAGGTCGGCAAGGCGCCGAGGGTCGCGGTGGTCTGGCAGAAGGAGCGGAACGACCTCTACAGCGAGGAGCTGAAGATCCTCTTCAGGGAACGCTACCCGGACAGCTCCGACCACGTCTTCACCAACGACGGCGACCTGGGCCCGGCGATGGCGCAGGCGTGCTCGCCCGAGACGAAGGCGAAGGTGGTCTACTACACCGGCCGCTCGGAGTTCCTGAACGCGCTCAAGCGCGCCTGGGGCGGCTCCTGCCAGAAGGCGGGGATCCAGTTGCTGGCCTCGGACGACATCACCGGGGAGATCGTCAACGAGGTGCAGCCGGACCCGTCGCGGCACACGGTGACCATGTCCTTCATGGCGTTGAGCGACGTCAGGAGGGGGCTCGGCGACAACCAGGCCAGGAGCGACCTGGAACGCTGGGGACAGAACCTCACCTACTCCACCGCCCACGCCTCGTTCGGCTACGACGCCGCCTACGCCGTGGCGCAGGCGGTGGACGCCGCCCAGGCGCACGTCGGCGAGTTCCGCACCGCGGTCCACTACAACCTGAGGGGGCTGTCCTTCGACGGCGCGACGGGCCTGGTGCGCTTCTCCAGCCACGCGACCGAGCACGACGCCCAGGACCGCGACGTGTGGCTCATGTCGGTCGTGGAGGGCCAGCCGATCGAGGTCCATCACGTCTGTCACCCGAACACGGTGACGGGGAACTGCGGACCGCCGCCCAAGCAATGACGCGCCTGGGCGGCGAGCACAGTCAGATGAGGCCGACGACCTCGCCGGCGCCGGGCACGTCGCTCAGGGGGCGGGTGGCCGGGCCGGTGTAGTTCGCGCTGGGGCGGACGAGCCTGCCCGTGCGCTTCTGCTCCAGGATGTGCGCGGCCCAACCGGCCGTGCGGGCGCAGGTGAACATCGAGGTGAACATGTGGGCGGGAACCTCGGCGAAGTCGAGCACGACCGCGGCCCAGTACTCCACGTTGGTGGCCAGCACCCGGTCGGGCTTGCGGGCGTGCAGTTCCTCCAGGGCCGCCGTCTCCAGCGCCTGCGCGACCTCGTAACGCGGCGCGTCGAGCTCCTTGGCGGTACGGCGGAGCACCCGTGCCCGCGGGTCCTCGGCCCGGTAGACCCGGTGGCCGAAGCCCATGAGGCGGTTGCCCTTGTCCAGTTCGCTCTGGACGTACTTCTTGGCGTCGCCGAGCTGCTCGACGCCCTCGATCATGTGCAGCACGCGCGCCGGGGCGCCGCCGTGCAGCGGGCCGGACATGGCGCCCACGGCGCCGGAGAGCGAGGCGGCCACGTCGGCGCCGGTGGAGGCGATGACGCGGGCGGTGAACGTGGAGGCGTTCATGCCGTGCTCGGCGGCGGAGGTCCAGTACGCGTCGATGGCCTTGACGTGCTTGGGATCGGGCTCACCGCGCCAGCGGACCATGAACCGCTCGACGATGGTCTTGGCCTCGTCGACCCGGCTCTGCGGCACCATCGGCAGGCCGAGGCCGCGCGCCGACTGCGCCACGAAGGAGAGTGCCATGACCGAGGCGCGGGCGAGGTCGTCGCGCGCCTGGTCGTCATCGATGTCGAGCAGAGGCTTGAAGCCGTAGGCGGGGGCCAGCATGGCCAGCGCGCTCTGCACGTCTACGCGGATGTCACCGGAGTGAACGGGGATCGGGTACGGCTCCGCCGGGGGGAGACCCGGCTGGAACTTGTTGTCGACCAGCAGGCCCCAGACGTGCCCGAAGGGGACACGGCCGACCAGCTCCTCGATGTCGACGCCCCGGTATCGAAGGGCGCCTCCCTCTTTGTCCGGTTCCGCGATCTCGGTCTCGAAAGCTACGACGCCTTCGAGGCCGGGTTTGAAGTCGGACATTCTCGGCCGCCTCCCTTTCTTGCCGTGTTGGGCAATGCCTTGATGTCGAGATACCGGCGGGTCAATTTAACCCCCTACCATCGAGTGCTTCGTCTTCGGGCACGCCGAAACGCAATCACCGCTGGTGGGGGCGGTTGTGTGGGATCGCCACCAAGCGCGCAAGAATACCGTCTCGTGGACGCCACCTCTCTCTCAGGGCTGCGCCGCTCCTACGAGGGCGAGCCGCTGCTCGAAGCCAACGTCGCCGCCGACCCGATCGCCCAGTTCGCCGTGTGGTTCCAGGAGGCGCTCGACGCCGGCCTGCCCGAGCCCAACGCCATGGTCGTCGCCACCGCCTCGGCGGGCGGGCGGCCGAGCGCCAGGACGGTCCTGCTCAAGGGCTATGACGAGCACGGCTTCGTCTTCTACAGCAACTACGAGTCCCGCAAGGGCCGTGACCTCGCCGAGAACCCGCGGGCCTCGCTGCTGTTCCCCTGGCATCCGATCCGCCGCCAGGTGCGCGTCGAGGGCACCGTGGTACGGCTGCCGCACGAGCGCACCGCCGAGTACTTCAACTCCCGGCCCTACGGCTCGCGCATCGGCGCCTGGGCGTCGCGGCAGTCGGCGGTGGTGCGCTCCCGGGAGGATCTCGACAGCCGGTATGAGGAACTGGCCGAGCGGTGGCCGGAGCGGCCGCCGGTGCCGGACTTCTGGGGTGGGTACCTCGTGGTGCCGACGGAGATCGAGTTCTGGCAGGGCCAGGTGGACCGCATGCATGACCGGCTGCGTTACCGGCGTGGGCACCCCGGCTGGGTGTTGGAGAGACTTGCCCCTTAGTGTGCCTCTTTGTGGCAATCGGGGATTGGGTCAAGCGTTATCTGGTAGACACCCGGCCACTGGAGACACCCGCGTACCGGCGCCTCTGGTTCGGCCAGGCGGTCTCGCACGTCGGCATGGCCGTCACCGTCGTGGCCGCCAGCCAGCAGGTCTGGGTGCTCACCCAGTCCTCGTTGTGGGTGGGCTTCCTCAGCCTGGCCAACCTCGTCCCGCTGGTCGTCTTCGGCCTGTGGGGCGGCGCGGTGGCCGACGTCATGGACCGCCGCAAGCTGCTCATCATCGGCTCGCTCATCGCCTGGACCAGCACGCTGCTGATCCTCCTGCAGGCCCTGCTCGATCTGCGCAGCGTCCATCTGCTGCTCGGCCTGATGGCCGTCAACGCCACCGGTTTCGCCATCACCTCGCCGACCAGGGGCGCGATCATCCCGAGGATCCTGCCCGCCGAGCGGGTCCCGGCGGCCAACGCGCTGCAGTCGCTGGTCTACAGCGTCGGCGCGGTGGCCGGGCCCATGCTCGGCGGCGTCATGCTGGCCTCCGCGGGCTTCGCCGCCGCCTACGCCATCGACGCCGTGCTGTTCAGCGCCGGTCTCTACGCCGCGCTGCGGCTGCCCGCGCTGCCGCCCACCGGCGGCGTCGCCAAGCCCGGGGCCAAGGTGGTCCTCGAGGGGCTGCGCTACATCCTCGTCACGCCCGTGCTGCTGATGTCGTTCGTCGTGGACATCATCGCCATGGTCTTCGCCCTGCCCAGGGCGCTCTTCCCCGAGCTGGCCGCCACCCGCTTCGGCGGCGACGAGGTCGTCCTCGGCTGGCTCAACTCCGCCATGGCCATCGGCTCGGTCACCGGCGCGCTGTTCTCCGGCCGGGTCACCCGGGTCACCCGGCAGGGGCTCGCGCTCACCCTGGTCATCGCCGTCTGGGGGATGTCCGTGGTCGCCGCGGGGCTGGTCCACTCACTGTGGCTGGTGGTCGCGTTCCTGGCCGTCGGGGGCGCGGCCGACGTCATCTCCTCGGTGTGGCGGCAGTCGATCCTGCAGCTCCACGCGCCGGATGAGATGCGCGGGCGCATGCAGGGCGTCTTCATGGTCGTCGTGGCCGGCGGCCCCCGCCTCGGCGACCTGCGCGCCGGGGCCACCGCGACCGTCTTCGGGCTCACCGGGGCCTGGGTCGGGGGAGGCTCGCCTGCGCCGTGGCGGTGCTGATCGTGGGGCTGGCCGTACCGAGCTTCAGGAACTACCGCAGCGGGGGCGGGAAGTAACTCGTGCGTTCGATTGTTGGCGTCCTTTGCCACCGCCGGCC
This sequence comes from Nonomuraea typhae, assembly GCF_009760925.1. GTDB lineage: Bacteria > Actinomycetota > Actinomycetes > Streptosporangiales > Streptosporangiaceae > Nonomuraea > Nonomuraea typhae. The sequence continues at coordinate 52,543 of NZ_VRLV01000024.1, read as the reverse complement.
TTTCTCCCCATAGGGTTTCAGTTGACCCCTGTGCCCGCTGCGGACGGGCTCAGTCCCCACGAGGACCGGCGTAGCATCGAAGTTGGGAGGAGCCTTGACCGCACACGGCCTGATCGACACCACGGAGATGTATCTCCGTACGATCTACGAACTCGAGGAAGAGGGGATCGTCCCTCTTCGTGCCCGCATAGCCGAGCGGCTCCAGCAGAGCGGCCCGACGGTGAGCCAGACCGTCGCCCGGATGGAACGTGACGGCTTGGTCAAGGTGGAGGGCGATCGTCACCTGGCCATGACCGACCTGGGCCGCACGCTGGCCACCCGGGTCATGCGCAAGCACCGCCTGGCCGAATGCCTGCTGACCCAGGTGATCGGGTTGCCGTGGGAGGAGGTGCACATCGAGGCGTGCCGCTGGGAGCACGTGATGTCGGAGGCGGTGGAGAGCCGGCTGGTCACCCTGCTGGACAACCCGACCGTCTGCCCGCACGGCAACCCCATCCCGGGGCTTGGCGAGCTGGGCGCGCACGAAGCGGATGAAGGTGGCGATAAGCCCCTGGAAGCCATGGTGGATCTTGCCGGACCCAGCGATATACCCGTTGTCGTGCGGCGAATTAGCGAACAAGTGCAAAGCGATCCCGCTGTGATGCTTAAACTCAAGCAAGTTGGGATACAACCCGGACGCGAGGTCACGCTCGCGGCGAGCGACGACGGTGTGCGGGTGACAGGTGACGGAGACGCGAACGGAACTCCCGCGGAACTTCCGCGTGACGTTGCCGCGCACGTTTTCGTCTCCAGGCGCTGACGCACGCGCTTCTGCTTGGTTGAATCCCACAAGGGAGAACCCTCCACTCCCCTTGGCCATGACTGTTGCAGGAGCGCCCGTGGTTCGCTTTTCGCATAAGCCTCCCCGAGGAGTGGTCTCCGGATGAAGCGATGGGGGGATCTGCCACAGGACACGGCCGATCACCTGGCCGCCGGGTCCGTGCTGGATCACGCGGAGATGGCCGTCGTCGTGACGGACAGATTTAGCAATCTGCTCTACTGGAACCCCTTCGCGGAGAGGCTGTTCGGCCGCCCGAGCGAGAAGGTCTCGGGCAAGGAGATGTCCGTCCTGTCCCTCGGGATCATGGAGAAGGACCATCCGCTCGCCATCGAGCTGGCCAAACACGTGCTCAAGGGCGGCGTGTGGGAGGGCACCTTCGACGTACGGCGCGGCGACGGCACCATCGTCTACGTCCGCGCCCAGGCGGTGCCGCTGCGCCACACCTCGGGGTCGGTGACCGGCATCGTCATCACCGCCCGCGAGGCCCTGCGCAGCAACGAGCGGGAGAAGGACCGCTTCGGCCTGCTGGAGCGCATCGGCGAACGGCTGGCCGGCTCGCTGTACGTCGAGGAGACGCTCAAGCGCGTGGCCGAGATGCTGGTCCCGCAGTTCGCCGACCACTGCTTCATCGAGCTGATGGAGGGCGAGCGCCTGGTGCGCCGCGTCTCCCAGCACGTGCAGGGCTGGACCCCGCCGCCCGGCACCTGGAAGCCGGTCGGCGCCGAGATCCGCTACCCGTCGGGCCACTACGCCGACACCGCGCTGCGCCGCCAGGAGACGATCCTGGTCGAGGACTTCACCACCAGCAGCTTCCCGGCGCCCACGGAGGGCAGCGCCAAGCTGTGCGGCGAGGTCGGCATGACCTCGGCCATCGTCGCCCCGCTGTGCGTGCGCGGGGAGACGCTCGGCCTGATGTACCTCGGGCTGTCCAACCTCACCGACCGGCACAGCCCCCACTACGACGCCTTCGACCGCGACTTCGTCGGCGCCATCGCCACCCGGGTCGCGCTCGCGATCGACAACGCGCTGCTGTTCGAGGAGGAGCGGCACACCGCCGAGTCCTTCCAGAAGCACCTGCTGCCCCGCGCGCTGCCGCAGCTCGACGGCCTGCAGATCGCGGTGCGCTACTACCCGGCGGCGCCCCTGGCCTCCCACGGCCAGGGCATCCAGACCCAGGTGGGCGGCGACTGGTACGACGTGATCCCGCTGTCGGCGGGCCGGGTCGGCATCGTCATCGGCGACGTCGAGGGCCGCGGCGCCAAGGCCGCCGCCATCATGGGCCAGCTGCGCGCCGCGCTGCGCGCCTTCGCCCAGGACGACAAGTCGCCCGCCGACATCCTGGCCAGGCTCGACGAGTGGACGCGCATCATCGCCGACCCGGAGCAGGACGACAACGGCAACGTGGTCAGCATCCCGCCGATCGTCACCTGCCAGTACCTCGTCTACGACGCGTGGTCGCGCCAGCTGTCCTTCGCCAACGCCGGGCACGCGCCGCCGCTGCTGCTCGTGGACGGCCAATGCGTGGAAATGGACATCGAGGAGGTCGGCCAGCCGCTCGGGGTGCGCGCCAAGGGCCTGCACGCCGACCTGGTCTACAAGGAAGAGACGCGCACGCTGCCGCCCGGCGCCGCGCTGGTCCTCTACACCGACGGCCTCGTCGACCGCCGTCCCACCCGCGACGGCCGCGCTCCCACCGACGAGGAGACGCTGGCCATCCTCTGCGAGAAGCTCGCCAAGGTCACCGACGACGACGTCGAGCAGATCGCCGACGCCGCCACGGTCGCGGTCCCCGGTGAGATCGACGACGACATGGCGATCCTCGTGCTGCGCTCCAGCGACGTCGACCTCGACGTGGAGGAACGCGCCTTCCCGGCGCAGCCGATCATGGTCGGTGAGGCGCGCCGCATGGCCGCCGAGGCGTTCACCGGCTGGAACGTACCCGAGGAACGTGCCGAGCTGGCCTGCCTGCTGGTGTCCGAGGTCGTCACCAACGTCGTGCTGCACGCGGCCAGCGCCAGCGTGCCGCGCCGGGAGCTCGTCGTCGAGGGGCCGCCGCTGCCGTTCGAGGAGTCCTGGGACATGCCGTTCGAGGACGAGGTCATGGGCGACAAGGAGTTCACGCTCCGGCTGCGCAGGGGCGACGAGTCGGTCTGGGTCGAGGTTTTCGACCAGGACCTGCGCCTGCCGCGCATCCGCAGCGCGGGGGAGAACGACGAGGGCGGGCGCGGCCTCTACCTCGTCGACCAGCTCGCGCGCCGCTGGGGCTCGCGGCCCACCCGGGAAGGCAAGGCGGTCTGGTTCGAGATTCCCACGCGCAGCCGCTGAGTGGTTGACTCGTCGGTATGGAGCTGGCCTACGAGCGTCGTGGCACGGGTGCGCCGCTGATCCTCATCCATGGCGTCGGCCATCATTGGCAGGCGTGGCTGCCGGTGCTCGACCGGCTGGCCGCCTGCCGCGACGTGATCGCGATCGACCTGCCCGGCTTCGGCGTCTCACCCGGGCTCCCCGGCGGCACGCCGTACACCGCGGAGACGCTCGCGGACGCGGTCGAGTCGTTCTGTGAGCTGATGGGGGTGCGCGGGGCGCACGTCGCGGGCAACTCCCTCGGCGGGTACATCGCGCTCGAACTGGCCGCGCGTGGCGTCGTCCGTACGGCTACCGCCCTGTCGCCCGCCGGGTTCTGGTCGGGGCCGGAGCTGGTGTGGTGCCGGCAGGTGCTGCGCGGGCTGCGGGCGACGGCCCGGGCGCTGCCGCCCGAGCAGGCGATCAGGGCGGCGGAGAACCCGCTGGGCCGGGCGCTGTCGGCCGGGCTGCTGGTGGCCCGCCCGGCCAGGTTGTCGCCGACGGCCCTCGTCGCGGCCACGCAGGCGCTGGCGGGGTCGGCCGGGTTCGACGAGACGCTGGAGTCGTTCGCCGGGCTGATGCCGCCGGGGCCGCCCAAGGCGCCGATCACGATCGCGTGGGGCGAGCACGACCGGCTGCTGCTGCGCCGGCAGGCGGTGCGCGCGGCCAAGTGGTCGGGGCAGCGGGTCAAGCTGCTCCACGGGTGCGGGCACGTGCCGATGAGCGACGATGCCGAACTGGTTGCCAAGATTCTCATCGAGGGCAGCGCCGGGTTCGTAGACTAGGAGTGATCTCGGGGGTCGTCGCCTGATCAGCCTGTGGGGGGCATGATGGCGCACTTCGTGGAGGATTCCTGGTATCACCTGGTCGTGCGGGACTGCCTGCTGCGCGAGGACGGGCGGGAACTGCCGATCATTCTGCTGCTGGGGCCGCCTGGCACGGGCAAGAGCGCGATGGTCGCGCGGATCGACGAGAAGCTGAAGGCGCAGAAGCACCGCTCGCCCCGCGCCCGGGTCAACCTCTACGCGGCCGGCGCGTTGCTGCCCGTCTCGGAGATCGTCGCCCAGGTCGCGCACGGGCTCATGAAGAGCTCCCGCATCAGGCTGCCGAGGACCGTGTTCACGCTGCACGTGCTGGCGCTGAAGACGGCCGGGCTCACGGACGCGGAGGTGCTGGAGCAGCTCGACGCTCTGCTCAAGGGCGCCAAGCCGGCCGCGCTCCCGCTCCTGGACGGGTTGAAAGCCCTGCTCGGCATGGCGCCGCCGCTTCCCGCGGTGAAGGCCGCCGTGACTCTGCTCGGGCTGCTCCCTGATCACTCGGGGTATGTGATCAGGTTGCTGAACCGTAAAGGCCGGAGCTGGCTGACGACCGAACTGCCGGACGGCAACCTGGTGAAGCTGGCCAGGACCCATGAGGCCGGGAACTCCGACCTGCCCGCGGAAGTGCTCTGCAAGGCGCTCGTCACCGACCTGCGGGAGTCCTACGCCCGCCGGAGCCGGCATCCGCGCAACAGCCTGCTGCTGATCGAGGGCGCCGAGACCATCGGCGGCCAGGACTTCCTCAAGGCGCTCATCGCGGTCAAGGGCGAGGACCCGCTGGTGGTGGTGGCGACCTCGCCCACCTGGGTGGACACCGGCGAGATCTGGGCGCGTCCCGGGCTGAACACCACCCGGCGGCCGCATCCGCCCACGCTGCCGGAGGCCAGGCACGCCGACTGGCTCGAGCAGCGGGAGGAGGACGCCACCTTCTGGTACCCGGTGCTGATGCCGTCGTTGCCCCGCAAGGTGAGCGCCCGACGGTATGCGCCGGCGATCCACCGGCTCACCGGCGGCTACCGGCAGGCCACGCTCGACCTGCTCGAATGGGCCGGTCCCGCCCCGGACGACGACGCCTTCCGCTCGATCCTGGCGCAGAAGGCGGCGTTGAGCTGGTCCGAGGGCCTGCTTCTGACGCACCTGGACGAGCTGTCCGGCTGGGCGTCGGCCAGGAATCTGGAAGACGCGATGAACGCCCTGCCCTCGGTGTGGAATCTGCGCGACAAACTGGCCGAAACGCTCTGGTTACAGCACGACGACGAGCTGGGCACGGTGATCCATCCCTGGTTGCGGCAGTTGCTGATGCGGCGGCTCTGCGAGAAGGAATGGGACAAGGTGCACGAACGGCTTGCGGCCTTCTACGACGACGACGCGGCCGCGCGGTTCCGGCATCACCTGGCCTGTGTACGGCCCGGCGACGACGGAGAGCGGCTGACGTCGGTGGTCGCCTGGCTGGACCGGAAGTTCGACCTGCTCGACGCGAACGCCGGCGGGCGCAGCAGGACGCGCGAGTGGATCGACCTGTTCAATCTGCTGACCACGGCGCCCAATCGGCTGCCCCTGGAAGCAGGGCTGGAGGAGCTGCACGATGCGCTGGTCGTGGGCGCCTCCGCGGCGCGCGGGGACAGGACGGGGATCCTCAGGACTCTGGTCGTGAACCGATGGTTCTGGAGTGATCCGCTCCTCGATCCCTCGGAGACCCGCCGCTTCCAGATCGCCCAGTGCCTGCGCGACCTGTCCTACCACTCGACCAGCCCGGCGGAACTGCGCCGAGAGGCCGACCGGTATGAGCAGCGTTGACGGCCCATGGGTCACCGGTGCCTTCCGCCGCGCACGGTGGTGGCGAAACATCGTGATCGCGGCGCTGGTGGCGGCCCTGCTGGCAGTGACCATCACGATCTACCTGAGCATGCGGGCCCGCCCGCTGACCGACGATCCGGCGGCGTTCGGCGACGATCTCGCCGGGGTGATAGGGCGGATCCGGCAGGAGAACACGCGGGTCGAGAAGGAGCATCCCGGCGCCCATGTCACGATCGTGGCGTTGTTCCCTATGTCGGGGGAGGTGTCGGAGATCACCATGTCCCGCCAGACGATCAGGCACGGCTTGCAGGGCATCTACCTGGCGCAGCTCTGGCGCAACCGGCAACCGGAGGCGCGGCCGTACGTGAAGGTGCTGGTGGGCAGCAACGGGCCGCGGGATTGGGCGGCGACGCTCGCCGACCTCGACAGGAGGGCGGACGCCGAGCGGATCTTGGCCGTGACCGGGCTGGGGGCGAGCACGGAGACCACGCGCAGGTCGATCGCGGCGCTGAGCGAGCGGCAGTTCGCGATGACGGCGGCGGTGATCACCTCCGACGAGTTCCGGAACTTCAGAGGGCTGGCCAGGGTCGCGCCGCTCAACAGCGACCAGGCCAAGACGGTGTTGCGGCTTGCCAGGTACTTCAATCCGAAGCTCAAGGCGGTCGTGGTCAGGGATCGCAACCGGGACGACAGTTACGTCAGGACGCTTGCCGACTATTTCGCTCAGGCGATGAAGCCCGAGGAGGTGGTGGAGACGCTGGCCTTCGACGCGGGGGCGAGGTCGCCGGGGACGGTCCTGGGGCTGAACGCGGAGCGGATCTGCAACTCGGAGGCCAACACCGTGTTGTACGCGGGGCGGGCCGATCACCTTCCGGCGCTGATGACGGGGCTGAGCGGGCGGGTGCCGTGCATCGAGCGCGGCATCAAGGTGATCAGCGGGGACGACGTGGCCGAGCTGAACGGGCCACCACCGCAGCCGATGTGGGGCGATCAGTCGATCACCCTCTTCTACACCGCGCTGGCGCACTCCCAGGGTGTCGAGCAGCCGGGCGGGCCGGTCATCGAGGCGATGAAGCAGCGGTTCAATAAGTCCGGCGGCCCGAACTCCTTCGAGGCGCTGTTCCCCAACGAGGACAGGGATGACGGGATGGCCATCGTGCACCACGACGCCATGTACGCGGCGATCGAGGCCATCGACAAGTTCACCCAGGAACTCCCCGGCCGGGGGGACGTGGCCAGTGTGCTGACCAGCGGCACGCTGACGGTGGCCGGCGCCAGCGGGCCGATCAGGATCAGCGACGGCGGCGACCCGGTGGACAAGGAGATCCCGGTGCTGCAGCTCGGTCCGGCCGGCACCACGACGTTCTCGCGCTGGGGCAAGTCGCTCACCGCAGGGTCGTCTGCCCCCAGATGAGGAGCATGACGATGACGAAGACGAGCACGACGCCGACGTAGCCGACGGGGCCCAGCCGGAGCGCCCGCCGTACTCGGTTGAGGCCCCAGGCGAACAGCAACGCCAGGAAAACCAGGAGGATCAGGCCGCTGTCCATATGGCCAGTATGGCCAATTTTTCCGGCTAAAAGCCGAAGGAACGGCCGATGATCTCCTTCATGATCTCCGTGGTCCCGCCGTAGATCGTCTGCACGCGGCTGTCCAGCCACGCCTTGGCCACCGGGTACTCCATCATGTAGCCGTAGCCGCCGTGCAGTTGCAGGCAGCGGTCGATGACCTTGTTCTGCAGCTCGGTGGTCCACCACTTGGCCTTGGCCGCGTCGACAACCGACAGTTCCTTCTTGTTGAGGGCGACGATGCACTTGTCCACGTAGTGCCGGGCGATCTCGACCTCGGTGGCCAGCTCGGCCAGGACGAAGCGGGTGTTCTGGAACTTGCCGATGGTGCGCCCGAACGCCTGCCGGTTCTTGCAGTACTCGATGGTCATCTCCAGTACGGCTTCCGCCGCGCCGACGGCCACCACGGCGATCGACAGGCGCTCCTGCGGCAGGTTGTTCATGAGCTGGAAGAAGCCCTCGCCCTCGGCGGCGCCGAGCCGGTTGGCGACCGGCACGCGGACGTTCTCGAAGAACAGCTCGGCGGTGTCCTGCGCCTTGAGCCCGACCTTCTCCAGGTTGCGGCCCCGCGTGAAGCCGTCCATACCGCGCTCGACCACGAGCAGCGTGGTGCCGCGGGCGCCCTCGCTCGGGTCGGTCTTGGCCACGACCACGACCAGGTCGGAGTTGATGCCGTTGGTGATGAAGGTCTTCTGGCCGTTGACGACGTAGTGGTCGCCGTCGCGGATCGCGGTGGTCCTGATGCCCTGGAGGTCGCTGCCGGCGCCGGGCTCGGTCATGGCGATCGCGGTGATCAGCTCGCCGCTGACGAAGCCGGGCAGCCAGCGCTGCTTCTGCTCCTCGTCGGTCAGCTCCACCAGGTACGGCGCCACCACGTCGTTGTGCAGGCCCCAGCCGAGCCCGGACGCGCCGGTCCGGATGATCTCCTCGGTGATGATGGCGTTGTAGCGGAAGTCGGTGATGCCGGCGCCGCCGTACTCCTCGGGTACGGCGAAGCCGAACATGCCGATCTCGCCGGCCTTCTTCCAGACCTCTCGCGGGACGATGCCGTCCTTTTCCCACTGCTCGTGGTGGGGGAGGACCTCGCGGGTCATGAACTCGCGCACGGTCTCCTGGAAGAGCAGGTGCTCTTCGTCGAAGAGGTCACGCTGCATCAGAAGCCTCCAAGTGTGGATGTCTTGCGCCAGAATACGATTCTGTTACCCGGAGGTATACCCGGTTTCCGGGGAAATGGCCGCCGGTAGATTCATCACCATGTTGCATGGGCGTGACCACGAGCAGGCGGCCATCGAGCGGCTGCTGTCCGCCGCCAGGGACGGTGCCAGCGGGGCCCTCATGCTGCGCGGCGAACCCGGCGCCGGCAAGTCCGCCCTCCTGGCGCACGCCGTCGAGCAGGCCGGGGAGATGCGGGTCCTGCGTGGCGCCGGCATCGAGTCCGAGGCCGAGTTGCCCTTCGCCGCCCTGCACATGCTGCTGCGCAGCGAACTCGCCCGCATCCCCGCCCTGCCGGAAGCCCAGGCCGGGGCCCTTCAGGGCGCGCTCGGCCTCGGCTCGGCGGCGCCCGAGAACCGCTTCCTCGTCGGCCTGGCCGTCCTCAGCCTGCTCGCCGAGATCGCCGGCGAAGGCTCGCTGCTCTGCCTCAATTCGACGACACCCAGTGGCTCGACCGGGCCTCCCTCGACGCGCTCACGTTCGTCGCCCGCCGCCTCGACGCCGAAGGCATCGCCCTCGTCTTCGCCACCCGCCACGCCGACGACCCCGCCGGCCTGCCCGAGCTCACCCTGCGCGGCATGGACCGGGACAGCGCCCTCGCCCTCCTGCCCGCCGACCTCGCCCCCGCCGTCCGCGACCGCATCCTCGACGAGGCGGACGGCAACCCGCTCGCCCTGCTCGAACTGCCCGCCGACCTCACCCCGGAACAGCGGGCCGGCCACCTCGCCCCCTACACCAAGATCCCCGTCACCAGCCGGGTCCGGCAGGCGTTCGTGCGGCAGATCACCGCGCTGCCCGAACGCGCACAGCTCATGCTGGCCGTGCTCGCCGCCGACGACACCGGCTCACTCGCCGTGATCCTGCGCGCGGGCGAGCGCTTCGGCGCCGGAGCCGGTGACCTGGAGGCCGCCGAGCAGGCCAGGCTCCTCCAGGTCGCCGGGCAGGCGGTGACCTTCCGGCACCCGCTCATCCGGCCCGCGGCCTACCAGAACGTGCCCCTCACGACCGCGCTGGCCGTCCACCGGGCGCTGGCCGAGGTGCTCGACGGCCACGAGCACGCCGACCGGCGCGCCTGGCACCTCGCCGCCGCCACGGTCGCGCCCGACGAGGACGTCGCCGCCGAACTGGTGCGGGCCGCCGAACGCGCGCAGACCCGCTCCGGCTACGCCGCGATGGCCGCCGCCTACGAGCGCGCCGCCGACCTCACCCCCGACCCGGGCAGGCGTTCGGTACGGCTGGCCGCCGCGGCCGTGGCCGCCAGCGACGGCGGCAGGCTCGACCACGCCGACCGGCTCGCGGACCGGGCCAGCGCCGACGTGTCCGACCCGATGGCCCTCGCCCACCTCATTCAGGTGCGGGCGCACGTGCTGGTGGAGAAGGGCGCCTACGCGCGGGCGTCGGAGGTGATCGCGGGCGGGGCGGAGCACGTGGCGCCGCTGGAGCCGGAGCTGGGCGGGTACCTGTATCTGGAGGCGATCCGGTGCGCCTGGTACGCGGCGGAGCCGGAGCTGGCCGTGCGGGCGGCCGCGCGGATGCCCGCGGTGGATGTGCCGCTGGTGCGGGGTGCTCTGGGGCTGGCGGCCCTGCTCGGCGGGAACGTGCGGGCCGCACTGCCCCACATGGAGCGTTTGACCACCGACCCCGATATTTCGGGACTCGGCATCCCGGGGCGGCTCTTCCTCGCCCAGGTGGCGCTGGCCGCGGGGCGGTACACCTTGAGCGAGAAGGTCGCCGCCCATGCCGTCGCCGACTGCCTCGACCGGGGGATGAACGGGTGGCTGGTCATCGGGCTCGGCACCCGCATGCGGGCGCTGGCCTGCCTGGGGCGTTACCAGGAGATGCTCGAGGCCCGTGAGGACGGCATGCCGCTGGTCGGCGACCCCGGCCTGCTCGACGGGCCGCTCGCTTTGGCCCGCGCCGAGATGGGGGAGGACCCGCGCGCCGCGACGGGGACCTTCGCCGGGGCCGGTGCCTTGGCCGGGGTGGGGGCTGATGTCGCGTGGGCGGTGGGGCGGCTGGAGCTTTCCGCCGGCCGTCCGGAGGCCGCGCTGAAAGCCATGGAGCCCTTCTCCGGCCCCGCCCACACACCCTTGTCGATCTTCATGGCGCCCGATGTCGTGGAGGCGGCCGTCCGGCTGCGCTCCGACGCCCAGGCCCGGACCGCCTCTGACCGGTTCGCCGAGTGGGCCGAGGCCGTCGGCCTGCCGTCCGCCCTGGCCGTGGCGGCGCGCTGCCAGGCACTGGTGACCGACTCGGAGGAACACTACGGCCACGCCGTACACCTGCATGCCGACGGCGAGCAGCCGCAGGAGGAGGCGCGCACCCGGCTGCTGTACGGCGAGTGGCTGCGCCGCGCCCGCCGCCGGGCCGAGTCCCGCACGCAACTGCGGGCCGCGCTGGAGACGTTCGACCGGCTCGGCATGACCCTGTGGGCCGAGCGGGCCCGCGCCGAACTCCGCCTCACCGGCGACGTCCCCGCCGCCCCGCGCCGCGACGACGACCCGCTCAGCGTGCTGACCGCCCAGGAACGCCAGGTGGTACGGCTGGCCGCCACCGGCGCCTCCAACCGGGACATCGCCGCCCAGCTCTTCCTCAGCCCCCGGACCGTCGGCTACCACCTGTATAAGGCGTTCCCTAAGCTGGGCATCGCGTCTAGGTCGCAGCTGGCCGCGCTGATCTAAGGCATCCGCCTCATGCGCCCGCATGGGCCTTAGCGCGAACCTTGAACCATGAACGCAGAGTTTGAATACCTGGTCATGAAGAACCGCGCCGAGGACCTCCGCAAGGCCGCCGAAGCCGAGCGCCGCGCCCGCGCCGTCCGCCCGAAGCGGCCCTCGCTGCTGGCGAGGCTCCTGTCCTTCTGAGCCAAACGGGACACGGCTTTATCACAAGTCCCAACCGGTGCGGGATATCACACCGTTCGCCGCCGTATCCGACCCTAAGATCTACCTTTGGTTTACCTGGGTGATCGGAGTGACCGTGAGTCGGTGGCGCAAGGCAGTGGTGGCCTCATCGGTCGGGCTGGCGGCATCCGCGGTGTTCGTGGTGTCGTCCCCTCCCAGCCAAGCGGACTCCCTGGTCGCGACATACCTCTGCAAAGACGGTGTCGCCGGCAGCGGAGTCGAGCTCGAGGCATCCATCGAGCCCAAGATCGTCGGTGGCCTGCTGCAGATCATGTGGCGCATCGAGTACCGGGGCAACCCCCGATTCGGTTCGCCCGGATTCTTCGCCGCGGGATCTGACCTGAGCCTGCATGGCGAGGTAGACCTCACCGGCGCCTGGAACGGCGAACTCCGCCCCGAAGGCCGCAAGAAGCAGGCCCGCCTGAGCCCCGGCGACACGCTGGAACTGCCGGAGGGTCTGTCGAAGTCGGCCACGCTCGACGAGCCAGGGAAGATCCGCATCAAGCCGGGCCCGATGGAGGTCCGCTTCACCCCGGTCGAGAGCGACGTCACGGTCAACAACGACGACCCTCGCATCACCTACACAGCGGACTGGACCTACAAGCCCACTCCCGGTGAAGGCGATCACCACGACAACCTCCATCAGACCACCACCAAGAACGCCAACGCGACGTTCAAGTTCGTCGGCACCGGCGTGGAGTACATCGGGCGCCGCGAAACCGGCCTGGGCAAAGTCCAGGTGCGTCTGGACGGCCAGCCCACCTCCCCGCAGGATGTGGACCCCAGCACCCCCGGCCCCCGTGAGAGCAAGTACAAGCTCTGGTCGTGGACGTCCTCCCCGCTGGACTATCGCGAACACACCCTGGAGATCACCAACCTCGAGGACAAGCAGGCATACCTCGACGCCATCAAGGTGATCACCGGCAAGATGGCCGAACCCCCTCAGCGTGACAAGGCCACCTGCACCCGCACCAGCGGCAAGGACTTCATCGAAATCGTCGTCCCCGGCGCCCCCACGGACACGCCCACCACCCCCACGCCGACGACCACCCCGCCCACCACTCCTCCGCCCGGCAACCCCCCACCCGGCAACGGCGGCGGAAACGGCAACGGCAACAACAACGAGAACCCGCTCGTCCCCGTGGGCCCCGGCCGGGTGAGCGTGAACACCTCCACCCCCCGCGCCTCCGCCACACCCACCACCACCCGGTACGTGAAGGCCGCCGCCCAAGTCCTCAAGACCCCGAAGGGCGGCGTGGAGACCGGCGAGGCCCCGGAGGGGAGCGGCCGGCCGTACGCGCTGATCGGAGGGGGCGCGGTCCTGCTGATGCTCAGCGCGACGGGCGGGCTGATGGTACGGCGGCGCCGCGCGGGCCACGCCGGAGGAGCGAAGTGATGAGCGAGCGGAAGAACCCCATGAACCGGGCGCTGCCGGGTCTGCTGGTCGCCGGCTCGCTGGCCGGAGTGGCCGCGGTGACTCTGGGCGTCCTGCAACTGGCGCCCACGCTGGCCGCACCCTCCACCGCCGGAGGCAACCTGGCCGCCGCCACCGACCCCCGCCGGCCGGAGCAGCCGACTCCGATCGAGATCCAGCACGCCGGCGCCTTCGAGCTGCCGCCGACCGTCGGCCCGGGCGGCAAGAACGTCCCGTTGACCCCCGCGAAACTGGACGCCCCGCCCCCGCTGGCCGCCCTGCCGCCGATAGCTCCCATCCCGACGGCCAAAACCCCGTCGAAGAAGGCCAAGCCGGAGCGCATCCGCATCCCCAAGATCAAGGTGAGCGCCCCGATCGGCGCCGTCACCCTGGACGCGAACGGCAACCTGGGCGTCCCGACACTGTCGAAGCCGAACCTGACCGGCTGGTACCGCCACAGCCCCGTCCCCGGCGAACTCGGCCCCGCCGTCATCAACGGCCACGTGAACACCCGCAAGGGCCCCGCGGTGTTCAGCCGCCTGGCGGAACTGGCCAAGGGCGACAGCATCTACGTCTACCGCACAGACGGCAAGGTCACCCGCTTCACGGTGAGCGGCATCGAGCAGGTGAGCAAGAACGCCTTCCCGACGGCCCGCGTGTACGGCAACACGGCCGACGCCCAGCTCCGCCTGGTGACCTGCGGCGGCGTGTACAACAAGGCGGCCCACAGCTATGCGGACAACGTCATCGTGTATGCGACCTTGTCCAAGAAGAAGGGCTGACTAGCCCATGGTGATGGTTTTGTGGTTTACAGGAGATTTACAGGCACAGTTCGTAAGATCTCTACCTAACCGTGACCAAGGGCTGGAATCCTGGTACGCCTGTTGAACCTGTGCTGGAACGGAGACAGACAGTGCTGACGTCCAAGGCGCGGCGCCGCCTCGCCCAGAAGACATCCGCCCTGGGGATAGCGAGCGTGCTCGCCTTCGTCACAGGTTCCGCCCTCCTGTCTTCCCCGGCCGCGGCTCAGGCATCCGCCGGGGCGCTTGCTGAGCAAACGCTCACCTATAACTGTGCGGCAGGGGCCTTCGAGGCCAACACAGCTGTGACGTTGAAAGTCGCCACGCCCACCTCCGTTGAGCCGAGCAAGCAAGCTCAAGTCACGTGGACGTTGCCTACGACGCTGAAGGCCGCTCAGGCATTGGCGGTCAACACGAAGGTGGAGATCAAGAGCACGCTGACGGTGGGCGGTGGTGGCAGTCCGGCGTCGCTGGTCGGAGCGTCGGCGCACACCCTGGCCCTGGCTGTGGCAGCGGGTGCTACCTACACACCCAATCCGACGACGGTCACCGCCAATGTGACGGCACCTAGCGCCGCGGGGACGGTGACGCTATCCCCTGGCACTGTGCAGACGGCTAAGACCCTGCAACTGGTCGTCACACCGCCAGGCGGAACCGCCGCCGTAACTACCGACTGCACGCTTACCACCGCGACACCAGCCACGATCTCGATCCCGGTGCAAACGGGCACCGGCACAGGTGACGAGATCATCCAGTACGACTGCACCGCCAAGGGCGAGCCGACCTACCTAGGCGCGGCCGACATCAAAGTCGTTCTCGCCCCGCCCACCACCGTCACGGCCAACACTGACGCCTCCATCAGCTGGACCAGCACCGTCCAGGACACCGGCGACCCGCTGAAGGTCCCGGTCGGGGGCTTCCCGGCGTCGGGCAGCAAGGTGTTCGGCACCATCAAGGCGACCGGCGCGGGCGCGCCGAACACCGCCACGGGTGAGATCTCCTACACCGGCTCCACCACCGCCGGCTCAGACATCGTGATCCCGGTCATCACCGTCAAGATCAAGCCAACCACGACCGGCGAAATGACGATCATCGCCGACACGCTGGCCTTCGGCACCTCGGCCAGCGACCCGGCGCTCAAGTGTGTGCCGTCCAGCACGCCCAAGAGCTACAAGGTGACCGTGAGCGCAGGAACCGGCAGTCAGAGCCCCAGTCCGAGCGCGACCACCACCAGCGCCACCCCCAAACCCACGAAAACCACCACCAAGTTCGTAACCGAAACCCCCAAGGACAACGGTGGCAAGGTCACCAAGACCCCCAAGGCCGGTGCCGATACCGGTGGTGGCGGTGGGGTGGGTCCCGATGGGCGGATGTTCATCCTGACCGGTTCGTTGCTCATCCTGGCCGCCGGTGTCGGCGGGCTGGTGATGCGGCGGCGTGGGCTCAGTCGGGGCTGAGGCGGCGTGAGCGGGGAGTACCCCCAGAGCAACGGGGGAGGCGGCCTGCGGATCGCGCTTGTTCTCGCGGCCATCGCGGGTGTGGTGACGGTCGTGGCGGGGCTGCTGATCGTGTCGGGGTCGCCGGAGGAGTACGGCTTGGCGCGCGACAGCCTTCCGCTGGGGGTGCAGCCGGAGGGTAAGCAGACGGGACCCCCGCAGCAGGCGTTGTTCAAGGCCGAGCCCACGGTCCCGCCCCCGCTGCCGCCGATCAATCCGGCGCCGGCGATGCTGCCGTCGACGCCCAAGCGGATCGTCATCAAGCGGCTGGGGATCAACGCGCCGATTTCCTCCGTGGGGACGGACAAGCGGGGCGCGATCCAGGTTCCGTCGGTGGACAACCCGAATCTGGTCGGGTGGTACCGGCACGGGCCGACGGCGGGTGAGGCGGGGCCGTCGGTGATGCTGGGGCACAAGGACACCCGGCGGGGAACGGCGGTGTTCAACCGCTTGTACGAGATCCGCAATGGGGACACCATCGAGGTCAAGCGCCAGGACGGCGTGACGGCCGTGTTCACCGTGGGCGGGGTGGAGCAGGCCGCCAAGACGACCTTCCCGACCCAGCGCGTCTACGGTGACCAGGGCGGCAACCCCCAGCTCCACCTGATCACCTGTGGCGGCTTCTACAACCGCTCCATCGGGCACTACACGGACAACATCATCGTCTACGCGACAATGACGAGCTCTTACAGAAGCTGAGGACACGCGCATGGGCTGGATGGCGAAGCGGCGACTGCGTACTGGCCCTACGGCGGCTTTCCCCGCCAAGCCGGATCCGGCGGAGGTGCTGCGTGTGGTGCAGCTCGCCGATCCCGACGCCCGGAGTGACGGCGGGGACATTCTGGCCGCGGACGTACGGCTGCATGCGGCGGTCGAGGCGGAGACCGATCTGGTGGGCGGGGAGCTGGAGGAGGTCTGGGCGGTTCGGGTGGCGGCCGAGGGGCCGTTGCCGTTCGACTACTTCGACCGGTATCTGGCCGAGGGGATCGCGTTCAGGTTCAACGGCCTGGCGGTGTGCCGGGGTGAGGTGAGCGATCCGCGGGGCGAGGACGTGCCGCGGGGCGCCGCGGTGATCGTTCCGGTACGGCCGGCCGACGAGGAGCTCAAGGAGATCCTGGACACCGATCCGCAGGACCACGGCACGTTCGAGGGTGACGGGTTCAAGGCCGTCGTGGTGCCTTTGAAGACGCGGCCGCCTGCCGTACGGGATCTGCTGCCCTTCGCGACGGAGCTGACGGCGGTGGAGCTGCGGGGCGAGGACCTGGAGATGGTCGGCGAGCTGGCGCTGCGGCTGGCCGAGGCCCTTCAGGGGATCGCGGTGGACCGGTGGTGCTTCCGGATCGACGAGCCGGGGGATCTCCTGTAGAGCATCATTCTGTTGTAGTCTCCTCAGTAACCGAATCATGCTCGGTTTCATGGAGGGCACTGTGGCAGAGGCGTACATCGTCGGGGCGGTCCGTTCCCCGGTCGGCAAGAAGAAGGGCGGCCTTTCCACCGTCCACCCCACTGACCTGGCCGCGCAGACGCTGAAGGCGCTCATCGACCGGACCGGCGTGGACCCCGCGGCGGTCGAGGACGTGATCATGGGCTGCGTCATGCAGTTCGGCCCGCAGAGCATGGACATCGCCCGCAACGCCTGGCTGAGCGCGGGCCTGCCGGAGACCACGGCCGGGGTCACGATCGACCGGCAGTGCGGCTCCTCGCAGCAGTCGATCCACTTCGCCGCGCAAGGCGTCCTGTCCGGCACCCAGGACCTCGTCGTGGCGGCCGGCGTGGAGTCGATGAGCGTGGTGCCCATGGGTTCGTCGATCACGGCGGCGCTGGAGAAGGGAATGCCGTTCCCCTTCGGCGACATGTGGGTCGAGCGGTATGGAAAGCAGGAAATTTCCCAGTTCCGCGGCGCGGAGCTGATGTGCGAGAAGTGGGGCCTGACCCGCGAGGAGCTCGAGCAGTTCGCCTACGAGTCGCACCAGCGCGCGGCCAAGGCCATCGCCAACGGGCACTTCAAGGACCAGATCGTCCCGGTCAACGGCGTGCATGACGACGAGGGCCCCCGGCCGGACACGACGCTGGAGAAGATGGCGGCGCTGAAGACGCTCAAGGAGGGCGGCGTGATCACCGCGGCCACCTCCTCGCAGATCTCCGACGGCTCCGGCGCGGTGCTCATCGCCTCGGAGCAGGCGGTCAAGGACCATGGCCTGACCCCGCGCGCCCGCATCCACCAGCTCGCGCTGACCGGCGACGACCCCGTCTTCATGCTGACCGCGCCGATCCCGGCCACGCGGAAGGCGCTGAAGAAGGCGGGCATGTCGATCGACCAGATCGACGTGGTCGAGATCAACGAGGCGTTCGCGCCGGTCCCTCTGGCGTGGACGAAGGAGCTGGGCGCGGACCCGGCCAGGGTCAACCCGAACGGCGGCGCCATCGCCCTGGGCCACCCGCTGGGCGGCACCGGCGCGATCCTGATGACGAAGCTGCTGAACGAGCTGGAGCGCACCGGCGGCAGGTACGGCCTGCAGACGATGTGCGAGGGCGGCGGCCAGGCCAACGTCACCATCATCGAGCGCCTGTAGAGCGCGCCGGGGGAGTTCTGGCGGGCTCCCCCGGTGAACGGAACCCCTGAAATGATCTTGCGATCTCCCTACCAGCTCTAGAGGGATCTCCGGGTAGCAAGATCGCGACAAGGGGGTTCTTTCATGTTCGGTACGAGTAGGCGGCAAGTGCTCGCCATGGCGCTGGCGATGCCGTTCCTGGCCGATCCGGTGCCACGCGGCGGGAAATGCCGCGAGCTGACCATCAAGGGCAGGAGCGTCAAGATCTGTCCGCCGCCGACCGACGAGCACGCGCTGGTGCTGGACGAGACGGTGTTCATCGACGGCGTCCCGCTGCGCGCGATGGTCATGCCGGGCGGGTTCAGCAGCGCGCTCAACCAGCACGTCATCCACCCCACGCTCCTGTCGATGGTGACCGAGGCGGTGCACCTGCTGCGCGGGGCGCGCCTGGTCAACCCGCGGCCGCTCGCCCCGGTGGAGCTCGCCCACCCCGACGTCGCCGGCCGGGCCGGCGGGCGGAACGCGGGCCGGCTGCGCAAGCACGCCGCCGCCCTGACCGCCGCGGAGCGCACGACGCTGGTCAACGCCTTTCTGGAGCTCAAGCGCAGCGGCGCCTACGACTTCTTCGTGGACGTGCACCGCCGGGCCTTCGACAACCACGGCTGGAACGCCCACATGCACGCCGGGTTCCTCGCCTGGCACCGCGCTTACTTGCTGCTTTTCGAGAACCAATTGGGTACGGCGCTGCCGTACTGGGACTGGAGCACCCAGCAGCGCCCGGACGCGACGCCGTTCACCCCTGACTTCCTCGGCGGCAACGGCCGCCCGGGGGACACGCAGGTGATGGACGGCCCGTTCGCGTACCGCACGGGCCAGTGGCCGATCACCGTGAGCGAGGACGACAGGAACTTCCTGCGCCGCGAGTTCGGCGCGCAGGCGGACCGGCCCTCCGGGCCTTCGGTCGTCGACCGGGCGCTGGCGATGGACGTCTACGACCGCCCGCCGTACGACTCCTCGGCCGAAGGCTTCCGCAACCTGGTCGAGGGCTGGCCGGGCGGCCCGCAGATGCATAACCGTGCGCATGTCTGGGTGGGCGGCAACATGCTGGGCGCCTCGTCGCCGAACGACCCGGCGTTCTTCCTCAACCACTGCTTCGTGGACAAGCTCTGGGCCGACTGGCAGGCCAGGCATCCGTCGGCGGCGCATTTCCTGCCGGCGGAGCTGCTGGACGTGCCGTTGGAGCCGTTCAGGAGCGAGTCGGGGTGGACGATCACGCCGCGCGAGCTCCTGGACCACCGCAAGTGGTACACCTACGGCGGCGCCCCGGCCCTGTGACAAGCAGGGCCGGGGCGCCGGCGGTGTTCGCGCCCATGGCGTGGAGGCGCTTCAACTACCCATCCAGGTAGTGGCTCTTGGTGCCTCGACAGTAGGGGAGCGGTCGTTGTGGCCGCAACGGATTTATCGGCCGCTCTCCACGATCTCCAGGTAGTGCGGGTTGTACATGATGCCCAGCACGTTGCCGAAGGGGTCGATGACGGCGGCGGTGACGAAGCTCTCGCTGCGGTGCGTGATCGGCATGTACTCCTTCGCGCCCATTTCCAGGAGCCTGTCGAAGGTGGCCTGGATGTCGTCGACGTGCCAGTTCATCACGGCGCCGCCGGGCTCCGCGGCGGCGCCCGCAGGCTGCCAGCGCTTGTCGATGATGCCGAGTTCGGCCTGGTAGTCGCCGATGCGGAACTCGATGTAGGCGTTCTTGCCGTCGGGGCCCTGGCGGAAGAAGTACGGCTCGACGCCGAGGAACTCCGTGTACCACTTCGCCGCGGCGTCCACGTCGTCGGCCCAGTAGTTGATGGTGGCGAATCCGCGCAGGTTCTGTGTCATGGGAACCAAGTTACGGGGCCTTGTGGAACGTGCGGTTCCTCAAGGGAAAGGCTTTCGCGCAGTCGCTCGAAACGGCTGGGGCGGGTAGCACCTTCCGGCGAACGCGACTCGCGAGTAACGTCGTGGGGAGGGCGCAGATGAGCGACTATGCCAAGGCACGAGAGCTCGGTGAGCAGGCCCGCGAGAGCGAATGGACCCGGCCGAGCTTCGCCAAGCAGCTGTTCCTCGGGGATTTCCGGCTGGATCTGGTCTATCCGGTCCCCGGTGTCCTCGAAGACGCGGCCAAACGCGGGGAGGAGTTCGTCCGGTCCGTCCGGCGTTTCCTGGATACGCGGGTCGATCCGGCGCTCATCGAGCGGACGGGGGTCGTGCCCGACGAGGTGATCAACGGGTTCAGGGATCTCGGGGCGTTCGGGATCACGATCGGCGAGGAGTACGGCGGGCTCGGCCTGCCGTACCTGTACTACTGCCGGGCGCTCATGCTGGTCGGCTCGTACTGCCCGGCGCTGGCCACGTTGCTTTCGGCGCACCAGTCGATCGGGGTGCCGCAACCGCTGAAGCTGTTCGGCACCGAAGAGCAGAAGCGGAAATTCCTCCCCCGCTGCGCAAAGGGCGAAATATCGGCGTTTCTGCTGACAGAGCCGGATGTGGGGTCGGATCCCGCTCGCCTCGCCACCACCGCGGTCAAGGACGGCGGCGACTACATCCTCAACGGGACGAAGCTGTGGACCACTAACGGCGTGGTCGCCGACCTGCTCGTCGTCATGGCACGCACCGGAAAGAAGATCAGCGCGTTCGTCGTCGAGGGCGACGCGCCCGGCATCACCGTGCAGCGGCGCAACTCCTTCATGGGCCTGCGCGGAATCGAGAACGGCGTCACGGCCTTCACGGACGTGCGGGTGCCCGCCGCCAACCTCATCGGCCGCGAGGGCGAGGGCCTGAAGATCGCGCTCACCACGCTCAACACCGGCCGCCTCTCGCTGCCGGCCACCTGCGCCGGCAACGCGAAGTGGGCCGTGAAGATCGCCCGCGAGTGGGGTACGGCCCGCGTCCAGTGGGGCAGGAGCGTGGGCGAGCACGAGGCCGTGGCCACGAAGATCGCCTTCATCGCCGGCACCGCCTACGCCCTGGAGGCCGTCAGCGAACTGACCGCCCGCATGGCCGACTCGGCCGCCACCGACATCCGCATCGAGGCGGCGCTGGCCAAGCTCTACGCCACCGAGCTGTCCTACACCGCCCTCGACGAACTGGTCCAGATCAGGGGCGGCCGCGGCTACGAGAGCGCCGAGTCGCTGGTGGCGAGGGGTGAGCGGGGCGTGCCCGCCGAGCAGATGCTGCGCGACTCCCGGATCAACCGCATCTTCGAAGGCTCCTCGGAGATCATGAAGCTGCTCATCACCCGCGAGGCGGTCGACGCCCACCTGAGCGCCGCGGGCGAGCTGATCAACCCGGACGCCTCCCGGCACGAACGCGCCCAGGCGCTGCGCCGTGCGACCGCCTTCTACGCCAAGTGGCTGCCGACGCTGGTCGCCGGCTCCGGCACACTGCCCGCCTCCTATCCCGACTTCGGCCCGCTCGCCCGCCACCTGCGCTACGTGGAGCGGACCAGCAGGAAGCTGGCCCGCTCGATCTTCTACGGCATGTCGCGCTGGCAGGGCAGGCTGGAGCACAAGCAGGCGTTCCTGGGCCGGATCGTGGACATCGGCGCCGAGTTGTTCGCCATCACCGCCACCTGCGTCAAGGCCCACGAGGACACCGCCGACCTCGGCCGCCGCCCGCTGGAACTGGCCGACACGTTCTGCCTGCAGGCCAGCCGCCGCATTCAGACCATCTTCTCCATGCTCTGGGACAACAACGACACCCAGGAGGTACGGCTGGCGCGGTACGTCATGGAGGGCCGCTACGGCTTCCTGGAGGAGGGCATCCTGGACCCGTCCATCGAGGGCCCGTGGATCGGCTCGCCCGAGGGCGGGGAGAACGTGCGGAGAAAGATCCCCTGACAGTCCTGGTCTAGACCGGTTTGGCTGATTTGGTTGCCTGGCCGTTTTCAAACCGATACCTACCGGTATAGACCGGCTGCTGAACAGAGGCTTACTCTGACGCCAACGTTGTGAGCTGCGACTCACACAACCCCCAAACCCTTTGGGCGGGGTCCGGGGCTGGTACGGACCAGCGTGACCCGTCCGACGAGAAGGCGGTATCTACGGTGAACATCAAGCTTGTGGGCGGCGCCGCTCTCGGCCTGGCCTCCATGCTGGTCCTGTCCAGCTGCGGCGGCTCCGGCGGCGGCACCGGCACGCCCGCCGAGAGCGGCAAGGCATCCGCCGCCGGGCAGGTCACGCTGAAGATGGTCGCGGCCGACTACGGCGACGGGCCCGGCGCGGCCAACTCCGGCGACAACTTCTGGAAGGAGGTCGTCACCGGGTTCGAGCAGGCCAACCCGAACATCAAGGTCCAGGTCACCGTCATCAACTGGAATGACATCGACAAGCAGGTCGCGACCATGGTCCAGAACGGCCAGGCGCCCGACATCCTGCAGACCGGCGACTACTCCGGCTTCGTCAAGGACGGCCTGCTGCACAAGGTCGAGGAGATCGTCTCCCCGAACGTCCAGCAGGACCTGCTGACCAAGTTCGCCGACTTCGGCAAGGTGGACGGCGCCGCCTACGGCCTGCCGTTCGTCTCCTCGGCCCGCGCCCTGTTCTACAACAAGGAGCTGTTCGAGAAGGCCGGCATCGCCGAGCCGCCGAAGACCTGGGACGAGCTGAAGGCCGCGGCCGAGAAACTCAAGAAGTCCGGCGTCAGCCAGCCCTTCGGCCTCCCGCTGGGCCAGGAGGAGGCGCAGGGCGAGTCGTTCCTGTGGATGCTCGGCAACGGCGGCGGCTACAAGGACGCCTCCGGCAAGTGGACGATCAACTCCCCGGCCAACATCGAGACCTTCACCTACCTCAAGGGCCTGGTCGACGCCGGCCTCACCAGCCCGAACCCGGGCACCAAGGACCGCAAGACGGTCTGGGAGGACTTCGCCGCGGGCAAGGTCGGCATGGCCAACGGCGGCCCGATGTCGATTCCGATCTTCGACAAGGGCGCGGTGAAGGACAAGTACGGCGTCGTGGCGATCCCGGGCAAGACCGGCCCGCTCAACACGACCCTGGGCGTCATGGACTGGATCATGGCGTTCAACCAGAACAAGCACCCGGAGGAGATCAAGAAGTTCTTCGACTTCTTCTACACCGGGCCCGCCGCCGAGAAGATCGTGGAGCTGTACAAGCTGCTGCCGGTCACCACCAGCGGCATCCAGAAGCTGTCGGGCGACGAGAAGCTCAAGCCGTTCCTCGACGGGCTGCCCAACGCCAGCTTCTACCCGTTCCAGGACCCCAAGTGGTCCGACGTGAACACCCAGATCAAGCAGACCATGGGCGGCGCCGTGAAGGACCCGGCCAAGACCCTCGGTGAACTCCAGAAGGTCGCCGAGACAGGCTGATCGGTCCAGGGATGCGTACGGCAGGCGGCCCGCCTGCCGTACCTCCGTGAAAGGGTGCGCATGAAGAAGCTGGAACCGCTCGCCTGGGTCGGGCCCGCGGTCCTCCTGATCGCCGCGGTGGTCATCTGGCCGGTCATCGAGATGGTCCGGTCGTCGTTCCTGCAGATCAGCCGGTTCGGCGTGGTCCGGGAGACGAACTTCCCCGACAACTACACGAAGGTCTTCAACGCCAAGGACTTCGGCGACATCATGGTCCGCAGCGTGATCTGGGTGGTCGCGGTCGTCGCGCTCACCGTGCTGATCTCACTGCTGCTGGCCCAGCTGTTCAACCAGAAGTTCCCCGGACGCAAGCTGGCCCGCTGGGCGCTGATCGCGCCGTGGGCGGCGTCGGTGCTGATGACGGCGATCGTGTTCAAGTGGATGCTGGATCCGGAGGTCGGGGTCATCAACCTGATCCGGCGGGATCTGGGTGTCTTCCTGAAGAACGCGTTCGGCATCGAGCCCAGCTCGATCGGCCTGCTGTCCGCCATGGGCGGCGAGGCCGCCGACCAGCTCGGCCAGGCGTCCACCGCGATGCCGTGGCTGATCTTCGTGGCGGTGTTCGTCTCGGTGCCGTTCACCACGTACGCGCTGCTGGCCGGGCTGGCCACGATCCCGGCCGACATCTACGAGGCGGCGCGCATGGACGGCGCCACCAAGTGGCGCACGTACTGGTCGATCACGCTGCCGCTGCTGCGACCCGCGCTGACCGTCGCGGCGCTGATCAACGTCATGAACGTCTTCAACAGCTTCCCGATCATCTGGGCGATGACCCGCGGCCAGCCGGGCTACGACACGGCGACCTCCACGATCTTCATGTACATCCTCAAGGGCTCCAACATCGGGCAGTCGGCGGCGATGTCGGTGGTGAACTTCGGCATGGTCATCGTGCTGACCATCATCTTCCTGCGGGTCTCGCGCTGGAACAGGGAGGTGGCGTAGGTGAGCACGCACGTCAGGGCGCGCCGCCCGCGCACGATGCCCAGGGTCAAGACGACGGTCATCGCGGCCGTCGCCTACCTGATCGGGTTCGTCTTCCTGTTCCCGTACCTGGTCATGGTGCTGATCGCGCTGCGGCCCCAGGAGGAGCTGCGGGTCGCGCAATGGTTCCCCGACACCTGGGACTTCTCCGCCATCCTGGGCTTCTGGGAAGGCGGGCTGGCCGACAACCTGCTGATCTCGCTTCAGGTGGCGGTCGGCTCGACGCTGCTGGTGCTGATCGTCGCCTTGCCGGCGGCGTACTACACCTCGCGGCACAACTTCAGGGGCCGCACGTTCTTCCTGATCCTGGTGCTGATCACGCAGATGTTCCAGCCGACCTCGATGGTCGTGGGCATCTACCGGGAGTTCTTCCAGTTCGGCCTGGTGGACTCGGTGTGGGCGCTGATCCTGGTCAACGGCGGCTTCAACCTGGCCTTCGCAGTCTGGATCCTCAACGCCTACTTCTCCAGCATCCCGCGTGAGCTGGAAGAGGCCGCCTTCATCGACGGCAACGGGCGGATGGGCGCGTTGTTCCGTATCACGCTCCCGCTGGCCATGCCGGGCGTGATCACCGCGCTGATCTTCACGTTCATCGCCGCGTGGAACGAGTTCGTCGTCGCCCTGACCCTGGCCACCAGCCCGGGCAACCAGCCGCTGCCCGTGGCGCTGCACTCCTACATGGGTCAGTACTCGGTCGACTGGCAGGGCTTGTTCGCCGGCTCGGTGATCGCCACCATCCCGGTGATCATCCTGTTCGCGCTCATCGAGCGCAAGGTGGTCGGCGGCCTCACCGCCGGCTCGATCAAGTAGCCGCCCCCTTCGGCCGCCGCGCGATCCGCGGCGGTCGAAGCGCGTGCTCAGGACTGCGGCACGCGGGCGACGCAGAAGACGGTCTGGCCGAACGGGGGCCGGATGAAACGCTCGAGAAAGCGGGTGGTCGGGACCACGGTCCGGTCGTAGATCTTGACCAGCCGCGGGTCCGGGTAGCCCACGCCGCCCCTGCGCACGGCCGCCCACCAGGCGATGCCGCCGAGGAAGTTGATCGGCTTGCAGACGTCGATGTCCAGGCCGGCGCGCATGACCGTCCTGGTCAGCGTCTTGGGCGTGTAGCGCTGCACGTGGCCGACCTTGCGGTCGAAGTCTCCGTAGAGCTGCATGTAGCCGGGAACCCAGATGATGATCCGGCCGCCGGGCTTGGTCACCTTGGCCAGGGACCGCAGCGCCTCGGCGTCCTCCTCGATGTGCTCCAGCACGTTCATGAGGACGACGGTGTCGACCTGGCCCTCCATCGGCACCGGGTCGGGCAGCGCGAAGTGCAGCACCTCGATGTCGGCGTTGTCGGCGAAGCGCTTGTTGAGCTGGTCGCAGCAGTAGGGGTCGAAGTCGCTGACCACGAGCCGCTCCAGCCGCGGCAGGAACTGCTCGGCGAAGTGCCCGAGCCCCGAGCCGATCTCGAGCATCGACCGGCCCACGTGCGGGGCGACCATGTCGAACTCGTACTGCCGGTAGTTCTTGGCCTCGTCGCCGCCCAGATGGTTCTCCAGGGCCTCGTCACCGGCCGCCGGTTGTACTACACGGTCATACCCAGAAGACATGAGTCCTTGTTCCTTCAAGGGGCTACGGATCTGCCCGAGTCTAGTGCCCGGCCAACGGTGCGGTTCACCTCTTCCGCTGCGGGGGCGCATGCGGTGGAATCTGTCTCACCCATGGACGACGACGAGGCGATAGCCCGCTCCCTGTCCGGCGACCTGTCCGCCTACGAGGTGCTGGTCGCCCGCTACAGCGCGCTCGCCCACCGCACCGCGGCCATGCTCGGGGCCGGTGACGAGGCCGAGGACGTCGTCCAAGAGGCTTTCGTCAAGGCGTACCGGCACCTGGGATCCTTCCGCAAGGACGCCCCGTTCCGGCCGTGGCTGCTGCGCATCGTCGCCAACGAGACGCACAACCTCACCCGCTCCCGCGGGCGCCGCTCGGAGCTGGCGTTGCGGGCGAGCACGAGCGCCGACGCGGCCGCGCCGGACGACCCGGAGGGTACGGCTGTCGCCGCCGACCGCAGGGCCCGCCTGCTGGAGGCAGTGCGCAAGCTGCCTGATCGGGAACGTCAGGCCGTGGTCTGCCGGTACTTCTTACAGCTGTCGGAAGCGGAGACCGCCCAGGTGCTCGACTGGCCCGTCGGCACCGTCAAGTCCAGCACCCACCGCGGGCTGGCCAGACTGAGGGGGGAGGTGGGGCGTGACCTCGCATGAGCCGTTCGACGGAGCACACGATCTGGAAGCCGAACTCATGGCGCTCGGCGATGCCATCGACGTGCCCACGCCGCCGCCCTCCGACGTGGCGGCAGCCGTACGCGCCCGGCTGGAGCGCGCGGACGGGCTCGCCGCGCACCCGCCCGCGCCGGGGCGGCGCGACGACGTCACCCGCAGGCCGGGCGCCGCGCGGAGGCGGCGGCGCTGGGTGATCACCGCGGTCGTGCTGGCGGTGGTCGTCGCGATCACGGCGGCCACGCCGCAGGGCCGCGCGGCCGTCGCGCACATTCTGCGGCTGGCCGGGATCGAGCTGCGGATCACCGAAACGCCGCCGCCCGCGCTGTCCACGCAGAACCCGCTGCCGGGCGAGCACACGGTCGAACCCGGCGAACTGCCCTCGGAGGTGGCGTTCCGGGTCGGCACGCCCGCCGTCCTCGGCCCGCCCAAGGAGGTCAGGGTCGGCGACGAGGGCCGGATCGTCTCGATGTTCTGGGACGGCGTCCGCCTCGACCAGTTCCAGGGCGGCTACAGCCCGGTCTTCTTCAAGGAGATGGGCGAACCCTGGCCCGAGAACGTCCCGCTCAGGTACGGCGAAGCCTGGTGGATCACCGGCACCCACCGGCTCAGTCATCTCAAGCGCGGGGACGACACCCTGCTGCCGCTGCGCATGGTCGAGCAGACCCTGATCTGGCAGCGCGACGGCGTCGGCTACCGGCTCGAAGGCGTCAAGGACAGGGCCCGGGCCGCCGAGATCGCCAACTCACTCCGCTGACGGGTCGGGCGGCGCGGTCAGCCAGTCGTCCACGCCCTTGAGCATCTCCTTGCGCGTCGTCTCCGGCGCGGCCGACGCCCTGATCGACTGCCGCGCCATCTCGGCGATCTCCGCGTCGCGGAAGCCGTACACCCCGCGCAGCAGCTCGTACTGCCGCAGCAGCCGCGCCCCGAACAGCAGCGGGTCGTCGGCGCCCAGCGCGATCGGCACCCCCGCCTCGAACAGCCGCCGCACGGGCACGTCGGCGGCCCGCTCGGCCACCCCGAGGCCCACGTTGGAGGTCGGGCAGACCTCGCAGCAGATCTGCCGGTCGGCCAGGCGCTCCATCAGCCGCTCCGACTCGGCCGCGCGCACGCCGTGGCCCACCCGGTCGGCGTGCAGGTCGTACACGCACTGCTCGACGCTGCGCGGCCCGAGCAGCTCGCCGCCGTGGGGCAGCGCCAGCAGGCCGCCGCGCTTGGCGATGCGGAAGGCGCGCTCGAAGTCTCTGGCCTCCCCGCGGCGCTCGTCGTTGGACAGCCCGAAGCCCACCACGCCGTGGTCGGCGTACTGCACGGCCAGCCTGGCCAGCGTGTTGGCGTCGAGCGGGTGGCGGGTGCGGTTGGCCGCGACGATCACCGCGATGCCGATGCTCGCGTGCCCGGCCGCCCGCGCGGCCGCGTCGAGCATCAGCTCCAGCGTCGCGGTCAGCCCGCCGAAACGCTGCTGGAAGCCCGACGGGTCCACCTGGATCTCCAGCCACCGCGAGCCCTCGGCCGCCTCGTCCTCGGCGGCCTCGCGCAGCAGCCGGTAGACGTGCTCGGGCGTGCTCAGCACCGACCTGGCGATGTCGTAGAGCCGCTGGAAGCGGAACCAGCCCCGCTCGTCGGTCGCCCGCAGCCGCGGCGGCCAGTCCTCCTCCAGCGCGTCGGGCAGGTGCAGCCCCTGCGACCTGGCCAGCTCGAGCAGCGTCGAATGCCGCATCGATCCGGTGAAATGCAGATGCAGGTGTGCCTTGGGAAGCGTGTGGAGCGGGCGGGGCATCTCCTTATTCTTCCACTCAACTTCCTGGCGGGTTCGCGGGTTGTGCAAGGCGAAAGGGGACCCCGCTGATGACCGATGAAGACGAGGCGGCGTTCGACGAGTTCGTCGCCGCCAGAAGCACCTCGCTGCTGCGGACCGCGACGCTGGTCTGCGGCGCCACGGCGCACGATGCCGAAGACCTGGTCCAGGGCGCCCTGGAGAAGGTCTACCGGCACTGGTCGCGCATTCGCCACGACAACCCGGACGCCTACGCGCGCAGGGTCGTCGTGAACGCGGCCATCAACAAGGCCAGGCGGCGGCGCGTGCTGCAGGAGATCACCTTCGCCCGCCCGCCCGAGACCCCCGCCGGAGCTCCCGACCTCGACCTGCGCGACAGCCTGATCGAGGAACTGCGCAGGCTGCCGCCGAAAATGCGGGCGGTCCTGGTCCTGCGCTACTGGGAGGACCAGTCGGAGCACGCCACCGCCCAGTTGCTGGGCTGCTCGATCGGGACCGTGAAGAGCCAGGCGGCCAGGGGACTGGCCAAGATCCGCGAGAACGTCAAGGAAGGAGCGTTTCGATGAACGTCGAGGAAGAACTGCGCGAGGCGATGGCCAGGCACGTGGCCGACGTGCACGCCGCGCCGGCGATGGGCCGGTCCGTCCGCCGCGCCCGCCGCCGCCGCGCCGTCGTCTTTCGTACGGCGGGCGCCGCGCTGGTCACCGCGGCGGTGGCGGCGACCGTGCCCATGGTGCTCAGCTCGAACGAGCCCGCCCCCAGGAACACGGGCGTCGCCACGGCCGGCGTGAGCACCAAGGTGACCGTGCCCGACGTGAACGGCCTCAAGCTGGACAAGGCGGTCGCGACGCTGAAGGCCGCCGGGCTGGCGGTGGACGACGTCTCCGAGATTCCGCAGTTCGTCACCCAGCAGCACCCCGCCGCGGGAGAAGAGGTCGAGCCCGGCACCAAGGTGACGCTGTACTCCGCCCCGCAGGACCTGGGCGACCTCGGCGACGGCCGCAAGTTCGGCGGCATCGAGATCACCTACCTGCCCGAGGGCATGTCCTGGGGCAGATGGTCGGGCAAGAACGGCTTCGGCAAGAACTCCTACACGACCTCCTTCGAGGAGCCCGACAACGACGGCGCCTACTCCATCCAGATCGTGGTCTACGAGGGCGAGGCGAGCGAGGTCGTCGGCAAGAAGCTGACGGAGCTCCCCGGCCAGGGCGCCGAGACCGTCGAGATCAAGGGCAAGAAGGGCTACCTGGCCGCCCTCTCCGAAGACACTCGTGTGGTCAAGGAAGGAGAACAGTCCGATCCGGAGCTCGTCACCCACACCCTCGGCTGGAAACTCCGCGACGACCTGGCCGTCGAGATCATGATGAGCCCGTTCCGCGCCAAGAAGCTGGCCAAGGACCAGATCAAGGAGGAGCTGGTCAAAATCGCCGAAGGAATTCATCCGATCTCCGAGTAAAGCCCGGCCGAAACTGGGGATCATCCCCCTATGCACACGGGGCGATGGTGGCGTGCCGCATTCTCGGTCCTGGCCCTGGTCTCGTCGGTAGTCGTGCTCTCCCTGGTGTTCTCCGCGGATTTAGGGCCCGACGTACGGCCGGCGTCCCCCCGGATCCCGCCCCAGCCGCCGCCCTCCCCGGCGCTGATCGACCCCACCACCATCGCGGTCGTCTCCGACGACTTCTGGCTCACCTACCTGCCCGCCGGCCTCGACCGCACCGGCGGCGGGGACGTCGCCTCCGGTACGGCAGGCGGCTGGGCCCGCTTCGGCACCGGTGACCGAACCGTCGAGGCGCAGGTCGAACACGGTACTGTCGCAGCCGACTGGGAGACCTACCGCAAACGGGCCGTCGTCCGGCGCGCCCGCGAGACCACCGTGCGCGGCAAGCCCGCCGTGGTCGGCGCCCATCCCGACGGCGGCAGGATGATCGTCTGGCTGGAGCGCGCCGGCACCGGCGCCTGGATCCGCGTCAGCGAACCGCTGGCCAACGAATTACTCGCTATTGCGGCTTCGGTGAAGGCTCCGGTAAGAGACTAGGGACCTTGACCGGAAGGGGGACGATGCGGGGTTGGGCAGCGGTGGCGCTCGTGCTCACGCTGGGCGGGTGCGGCGCCGCCGTACCAGAGGCCCGGGCCGTCCCCAGCCCGAGCGCGACGCCCGCCGTGGCGCCGGAGCTGGCGGGGTGCGACGGGCGGCGGGTGACCTACAGCGTCCCCGACGGGCTCAAACAGGGGGCGGCGCTCACCCAGGTCCCCGGGCTGCCCGGGCGGTACGCGGTCGTGGGGCAGAGCTATGGCAGCGGGGACGACACGCTGTGGGTCGGCGTGGTCTGCGGGCTCAGGGGCGCCCAGCAGTTCGCCACCGTGATCAGCCGGGCCTACCTCACCACCCACGCCGGACGGCCCGCCCTGCGCTGGCGCACGAGCGGGAACGTCCGGCACTACATGTGGCTCGACCGGCCGGGCCTGGCCGTCTACGTGGCGGCGACGCCCGACCTGGCCGACCGGATGTCATCCGTGGCGGCGACCGTCGTGGCCCGTTAGACCGCTTCCGACAGCAGCTTGGCGATCCTGCCCACGCCCTCGGCGAGGTCCTGGTCGCCCAGCGCGTAGGACAGGCGGAAGTAGCCCGGCGTGCCGAACGCCTCGCCCGGCACCACCGCCACCTCGGCCTCCTCCAGGATCAGCTCGGCCAGCTCCGCCGAGGTCTGGGGGCGGCGGCCGCGGATCTCCTTGCCGAGCACGCCCTTGACCGACGGGTAGGCGTAGAAGGCGCCCTTCGGCTCCGGGCAGAACACGCCCGGGATCTCGTTGAGCATGCGCACCATCGTCTGGCGGCGGCGGTCGAACGCCTCACGCATCTCCGCCACGGCCGTCAGGTCGCCCTTCACCGCGGCCAGCGCGGCCACCTGGGCCACGTTGGAGACGTTCGAGGTGGCGTGGGACTGCAGGTTCGTGGCCGCCTTGACGACGTCCTTCGGGCCGATCAGCCAGCCCACGCGCCAGCCGGTCATCGCGTACGTCTTGGCCACGCCGTTCAGGATGACCACGTGGTCGGCCGGGACGTAGTGGGCGATGCTGGTGAACTCGGCGCCGCCGTACACCAGGTGCTCGTAGATCTCGTCGGTGACCACCCACAGGCCGTGCTCGGTGGCCCAGCGGCCGATGGCCTCGACCTGCTCGCGGCTGTAGACCGCGCCGGTCGGGTTGGACGGCGAGACGAACAGCAGGACCTTCGTGCGCTCGGTGCGCGCCGCCTCCAGCTGCTCCACGCTCGCGAGGTAGCCGGTGGACTCGTCGGTGACCACGTCGACCTGGACGCCGCCGGCCAGCTTGATCGCCTCGGGGTAGGTGGTCCAGTACGGCGCGACGGCCAGGACCTCGTCGCCCGGGTCCAGCAGCGTCGCGAACGCCTCGTAGACGGCCTGCTTGCCGCCGTTGGTGACCAGGACCTGGGACGCCTCGACCGCGAAGCCGGAGTCGCGGCGGGTCTTGTCGGCGATCGCCTGCTTCAGCTCGGGCAGGCCGCCGGCCGGGGTGTACTTGTGGTTCTTGGGGTCGCGGGCGCCCTCGACGGCGGCTTCGACGATGTAGCCGGGCGTCGGGAAGTCGGGCTCGCCCGCGCCGAAGCCGATGACCGGACGGCCGGCGGCCTTCATCGCCTTGGCCTTGGCGTCGACGGCTAGGGTGGCGGACTCCGAGATCGCGGAAATTCGTGTGGAGATGCGGGGTCGGGTGGACATGGGATCCATGCTCCCACGACGCTGTTGACCTGGGCGATCGGTTTCGGGTTCGACGTACCGGGCATTCCCCCGTAGACTCTCGCCTGGTCCTGCCGCCGCATGTCGAGCCGCGGTTCGGTCCAGGCAGTGAGCTGGCCGGGGTAGTGTGGTCAGCGACATAGGGCACTAGCGCAATTGGTAGCGCACCGGTCTCCAAAACCGGCGGTTGGGGGTTCGAGTCCCTCGTGCCCTGCGAGTGCGGTCCGCGCAACCAGGTGCGTAAGCGCGCCGCAAACTGCGTTGGATACGACGGATCAGGTGAGGACTGTGGCGATCGACACGCGCGGCGAGACCGCAGACAAGCCTAGCGGCGATAAGAAGACCCGCACATCTCCTGCCCTCTTCTACCGGCAGGTGGTCAATGAGCTGCGCAAGGTCATCTGGCCGACGCGTAAGGATCTCATCACCTACACCACGGTCGTTCTCGTATTCGTTCTGATCATGGTTGCGATCGTGTACGGCCTTGACGCTGCCCTGGGCTGGGGTGTCATCAGGGTCTTCGGCGGGGAATAACACCCTTCGCCCCCACGATTCGACGAAAGAGGAAAGGTCACCGTGTCCGAGTCTTCATTCCCGGCCGACGAGTCCCGCGAAGAGTGGGACGAGCAGCCGGAAGAGGCCGTTGACGAGGCTGTCGAGGCCGACGCCGCCGACGACGATGAGGTCGTCGTCGTCGTCGACGAGGCCGAGGCTGCTGAGGAGACGGAGGAGGACGAGGACGACGACGAGGATCTTCCCGCCGTCGATCCGGTCGAGGAGTTCAAGCAGTCGCTGCGTGGCCAGCTCGGCGAGTGGTATGTCATCCACTCCTACGCCGGCTACGAGAACCGGGTGAAGTCCAACATCGAGAGCCGCAACGTCTCGCTCAACATGGAGGAGTACATCTACCAGGTCGAGGTGCCCACGCACACCGTCCAGGAGTTCAAGAGCGGCAAGAAGGTCCCGGTCAAGGAGCGCGTGCTGCCCGGCTACGTCCTGGTGCGCATGGAGCTGACCGACGAGTCCTGGGCCGCGGTGCGCAACACTCCCGGTGTGACCGGCTTCGTCGGCCTGTCCAACAAGCCCTCCCCGCTCAGCCTCGACGAGGTCGCCAAGCTGCTGGCCCCCGAGCCGACCGAGGAGGCCAAGCAGACCAAGACCAAGGCGGCGGCGGGCCCCACCGTCGAGTTCGAGATCGGCGAGTCGGTCACCGTCATGGACGGCCCGTTCGCGACCCTGCCCGCCTCGGTGAGCGAGATCAGCCCCGAGTCGCAGAAGCTCAAGGTGCTGGTCTCGATCTTCGGCCGCGAGACCCCGGTCGAGCTGTCGTTTAACCAGGTCTCCAAGATCTGACATACACTGAGTCGTTCGGCTGGCCGCCTCTCGCGAAGGGCGGCCTTCCGACATGTCCGGCCCGTTTCCCGGCCGGACAGATCACCTATCAGGACCCGGAGAAGGATAAATGCCTCCGAAGAAGAAGATCGCGGCCTTGGTCAAGGTCCAGCTCCCCGCTGGCCAGGCCACCCCGGCCCCGCCCGTCGGTACCGCCCTCGGTCCCCACGGCGTCAACATCATGGACTTCGTCAAGCAGTACAACGCTGCGACGGAGGCTCAGCGGGGCAACATCATCCCCGTTGAGATCACCATCTTCGAAGACCGCAGCTTCACCTTCATCACGAAGACGCCCCCGGCGCCCGAGCTGATCAAGAAGGCTCTGGGCATCGACAAGGGCAGCGCGGTCCCGCACAAGGACAAGGTCGGCAAGCTCAGCCGCGAGCAGCTCCGCAGCATCGCCGAGACCAAGATGCCGGACCTCAACGCCAACGACATCGAGGCAGCGGAGAAGATCATCGCCGGCACCGCCCGGTCGATGGGCATCACCGTCGCCGAGTAACACCTCCGACCTCCGTGGAAGGGCCGCGCTGGCCCGCACCACAGACTCCACCACAGGAGATTTCCATGCAGCGCAGCAAGGCGCACAAGGACGCGGCCGCCAAGGTCGACCGCGACAAGCTCTACTCCCCGGCCGAAGCCGCCAAGCTGGCCAAGGAGACGACCACCACCAAGTTCGACGCCACCGTTGAGGTGGCGCTGCGGCTGGGTGTCGACCCTCGCAAGGCCGACCAGATCGTGCGCGGCACGGTCAACCTCCCGCACGGCACCGGTAAGACCGCCCGGGTCCTGGTCTTCGCGACCGGTGACCGTGCCGAGGCAGCCCGCGAGGCAGGCGCCGACATCGTCGGCGCCGACGAGCTCATCGACGAGATCTCCAAGGGCAACCGCCTGAACGAGTTCGACGCCGTCGTCGCCACCCCCGACCTCATGGGCAAGGTCGGCCGCCTGGGCCGCGTCCTCGGCCCCCGTGGTCTCATGCCGAACCCGAAGACCGGCACCGTGACGCCGGACGTGGCCAAGGCCGTGACCGACATCAAGGGCGGCAAGATCGAGTTCCGCACCGACCGGCAGGCGAACCTGCACTTCATCATCGGCAAGACGTCGTTCCCCGAGCGTCAGCTCGTCGAGAACTACGCGGCCGCGCTGGACGAGGTGCTTCGTCTCAAGCCGTCGGCCGCCAAGGGCCGGTACGTGAAGAAGGTCACCTTCTCCACCACCATGGGCCCCGGCGTCCCCGTCGACCCCAACGCCACCCGCGGTCTCACCGCGGAGCTGGACGCCTAAGCCGTCCACCCCAGCTCAAGGCCCTGCCGGTACGGCGGGGCCTTTTGCGTTCCCGGGTGGCCCGTGCCCCCCAACCAGGTGACCGAATAGCACTTAAACTTGAAATATCCCCGCATCAACCACTTTCGGCCGACATTTCCTCGGACGTTATGAGAAGTGCCAATGAAACGGGAATTTCCGGTTTTCCGGACAACCATTGCTGTCCTGGTTTCCGTCCCATAGAGTCTGCTGAGCAGTGATCATGCGGTCGGGGGCGACCGCACAGCCATGGGGGCAATCTATGACGATCATGCTTTCCCGGTTCACCCGTGCCGCGGCGGACTCCGCCAGATTAACGATCGAGCTGCCCGATTCGGCCGGCCCGCTCGAATGGCACGGCCTCACCAAACTCGCCGGACCGGGCTTCGCCCGATCCTTCTCCCTCGCCCAGCGCGGCGGCAACAAGGCACTGCCCACCCACGTCTTCCCCGGCGGCCGGGTCGAGACCTTCCGCCGACGGGGCTACGACCTGACTCTGTACGAAGCCGCCGACCGCTCCGACAGCTGCCTGGTGTGGGCCGGGCCGTACAACGAAGCCAAGACCTGGTTCAACGGACCGGCCCCGCGCAGGAGCGTGCTGAACGCGCTCGTCGCCGCGGTCGAGTTCACCGACACCCCCGACGGCGCCATCGTGCGGCCGCGGGCAAGGGCCGCGATCCAGCAGTTCGGCACCACCGTCATCGGCGCCAACGACCGGCTCCTGGTCATGGCCACCGACGCCCGCGCCTCCCGTGAGTCGCTGCCCGACTGGCAGGGCGCCGACCGCGGCGACGCCGAGGTGTGGAAGGTCGCCCTCGACCTCGACCCCGAGCAGAAGGCCCGGGTCGCCGGCACGCCGTACGAGTGGAAGTACACCTTCGCCAACCAGAGCGCGGTCTTCACCGTCCAGTTCACCTTCGACCCTGACGCGGCCTCCTTCCGGGCGGCCGACACCGGCATGGTCGACGACGTCCTGGCCGGGTTCAAGGTCGCGTGGGCGACGTGAGCCTGCCCCTGGCCGTCTCCCTGCTCTCGCTTCTCGTCTCCCTCTTCACGCTGGTCGCCGTCGGGGCGGTCTACTCCAGGCTGCGCACGCTGGAGCAGACCGTCCTGTCGCCCGGCACCGCGCGGCTGGCGGACGAGAGCAAGGCGGTCATCCCCGCACTCCGCCCGCAGGACGGCCAGACGGCCGCGGTCGTGCTGCTCATGGACAGCACGTGCGCCGTCTGCCACCAGGCATGGACGACCCTGCACGAGTCGCCCTGGCCGGACCTGCGCATCGTCGGACTCGTCGCGGAAGCGCAGATGGCCGAGGCATTCTCCGGCGGCCACGTGCTCGCCGACGCAGGCCAGTGGCGCGACCTGTACGAGGGGTACGCGCCCTGCCTGTACGCGATCGACCCCGCAGGGGCGGTCATCGCCCGCCGGTTCGTCTACGGCGACACGGACCTGCCCGAGCTGTTGACCACCCTTCTAGCTGCGAGGAGCAGCCATGCGCTTTGACGAGATCCCGGCGATGGACGCCGCCCCCGCCGGAGAAGCCACGGCCAGCCGGGTGAAATCCCTGATCGGCGCCCTGCCGGCCAGCCGCAGGACCCTGATGAAGGGCATGGCCGTCTCGGTGATGGCCGCCGCCCTGGTCCCCTTCGACTGGGCCCTGTCCAAGCGGCGCGCCCTGGCCGGGCCCAGCTCGCTGTGGAACGAGAACAGCTGCGAGAACTCCTACCCCGGCGGCTACGAGCAGGGACGCAACAACTGGTGGGGCGACGGCAAGTCCGTCTGCTTCGGCGGCTGGCGCATGGGCGCCTACCCGTGCAACAGCGGCCGCCGGCACTTCGAGGGCAGCCGCACGCACAAGCCCGGCGCCTCCGACCAGGAGAAGTACACCAACGTGGCCCGCACCACGACCTGCTCCGGGCTGAACGCCTGGCGCTGGAAGTCCGGCGGCCGCCAGTACTTCTGCTCCGACGCCTACACCACCGTCACCTGGCGTGACGGCACCCATCACCGCGACCTGACCATCGCGATGTGCTGATGCCGCAGACCCTGCGCAGACTGGCCCTGCACCCGCTGGTCGTCGCCGTCCCGATCGTCCTGGGAGCGGCGCTGCCCATCGCGGTGCGGGGCCCGCTGCTGTTCGTCTTCTTCTGGGCGGGCCTCAACGCGGGCTACGCCAACTCGGGCAGCACTTGAAGCCACAACTCGGCGTTCCTGCTGAGCGCGTCGGTCTGGCGCGGTCGTGGTGCCCTCGCCTTCTTCGGCGTGGGATTGGTGCTGGGCGCGCTGACGGTGGCCGCCGTCGGCGTGATCCTGGGCGGAATCGTGCAGGGCCTCGTCCCCCTGCCGGTACGGCTGGCGTCGCTCGGCCTGCTGGCGGGAGCCGTACTCCTGCGTGAACTGGGGCTGATCCGGCTGCCCGTGCCCGAGAACGCCCGGCTGGTGCCCGAACACGTGCTGGAGCGCGGGCGGGCGCTGGGCGGCATCCAGTTCGGTTTCGAGATGGGCACCGGGATGCGGACGTACTCGCCGTCGGCCCAGCCGCATCTCGTGCTGGCCGCGGTGCTGCTCATGCTGCCGTGGGACGGCGCGCTGGCGGCCGGGGCCGGCTTCGCCGCGGCCCGCTGGATCATGGCGGCGGCCAGCATCGGCCACAGCGAGGACGGCGGCTGGAGCGACCTGTGGCAGATCCACGCCCGGCTGCTGGCCGCGGCGACCGCGATCGCCACGGTGGGTTCGCTGGCCTGGGGGTTGTGGCCCCGGTGAGCCGCTTCGTCGTGGTCGCCGACAGCTCCTGCGGGGGCTGCTCGGCGATCGGGGCCGCCCTCGCGGACGTGCTCACGGCCACGGTGGTGGTGCGCTCGTGCCGCGACCCCCACCTGACGCAGGAGTTCCCCGCCCTGGCCGGGCGGCGGCCGTGCGCCCGGCCGCTGGCCCTTCACGAAGGCCGGGTGCTGACGGGCTTCCGCTTGTTCTGGCGAGCGGGCACGCTGGTCTCACCCGGCAGGCGCGCGGCCGCGCTGCGGCTGGCCTCGCGCGTGGTACGGCTGCGCGTGGCGCATCTGCTCGGAACCTCTCGTCCCCGCAGGAGGTAGAGCCAGCATGAGAAGACTCATCATCCTTGCCGTGGCGGTGCTCCTGCTGCCGCTGCTGACCGCGGCCCCGGCCCTGGCCAAGGGGATCTCCCACGGCAGGCTCACCGGTCCCGGCCTCCGGGCGCCGATCGACATCAAGTCCGGCAGCCGGATCAAGGACGACCGTCTCAACAGCCTGCGCACCGGCACCTCCGCCCACGCGGCCATCTACCCGGGCCTGCGCGCCAACGCGTTCGGCGCCCGGCCCAAGGGCGGGCTCGGACCCTGCTACCGGCTGGACTGGTACGGACCACCGGGCGACACGCTCGCGCTCACCCAGTACGTCTACCCCTACGCCAGGCGGGGCGCCGTGATCCACACCCCGAGCCAGGCCGGAGCGGTGCAGAACGGCTGGCTGCGCGCGCCCGGGTACGTCAAGCGCATCCTGCGCGCCATGGGCCTGCCCAAGAAGGCCCCCAGAACGGGCGCGTGCCCGGTCCCCGCGCCCGCCGTGCGACAGTGAGAATCATGGACTATGTCACGCACTTCCATCGCGAGGTCCAGGCGTTCGAGGCCGCCGCCCGGCGGGTGGCCGGCGAGGAGGCCCCCGACGTCCCGTCCTGCGCGGGATGGACGATGTCCGATCTGGTGCTGCACCTGTCCGGGGTGCACCGGCTGGTCACCGCGCTCATCGAGGAGCGGCGCAGCGAGCCCGTGAACCCCGCGGAACTGGTCGGCCAGCTGCCCTCCGACACCGCTGGCTGGCCGGACCCCGAGACCGCGCCGACCCGGGGGCCGCTGCCGCCCGGGCTGGTCGACTGGTTCGCCGAGGGCGCGGCCGTACTGGAAGGGGTGTTCGCCACGATGGATCCCGCGCTCGAGGTGTGGACGTGGTCGGCGGAGCGGACGGCCGGATTCTGGTCGCGCATGCAGGTGATCGAGGCGGCCGTGCATCGATGGGACGCGGAGTACGCGCTGGGCGAGCCGCAGGACATGGACGCCGAACTGGCCGCCGACGCGGTCCGGCAGACCTTCGAGGTCATGGTCCCGTCCCGCCGTGCCTGGAAGCCGGCCCGGCCGACCGCGGGGGAGACCTACCGCTTCGTGCGCACCGACGGCGATGAGGAGTGGGTGGTGTGCTTCGCCGACGAGCAGGTACGGCTGGGCGGCTTCCCCGCCGACGTCACGGTCTCCGGCACGGCCTCGGAGCTCATGCTCTTTCTCTGGCAGCGGATCCCGGCCGATCGGCTGACCGTCAGCGGGGACACACAGGTGCTCGACCGCTATTTCGAGCTGGCGCCGCCCATTTGATGTGGAGAAACCATGCAGAAAGCTCAGGGAAACCCCGGAGGTTTCCCTGGGTTTGTGGAGGGAAGCCGCCATATTCGAGATTAGCCACGTAGGGTCGGAGGCATGGTGAAGCGTAGGTTTTCTCTCGCTGCCGCCGCGGCCGCTGCCGCACTGGTGGTGGCCGGGGTTACAGGTTGTGGATCGACAGCGCAGCCCATCCAGGTCAGCCTGGCTGCTTCGGAGGTGCTCGCGCAGGCTGCGCAGAAGACCGAGCAGGTATCCAGCTACACCGTCGACGGCGTGATCAACGCGACCGACTCCAACGGACAGAGCGGCA
The DNA here is from genome assembly GCF_009760925.1 of Nonomuraea typhae. Taxonomy (GTDB): domain Bacteria; phylum Actinomycetota; class Actinomycetes; order Streptosporangiales; family Streptosporangiaceae; genus Nonomuraea; species Nonomuraea typhae. The sequence continues at coordinate 13,244 of NZ_VRLV01000024.1, read as the reverse complement.
AGGTCCAGGGCCGGATGCTCTACCAGAGCAAGCCGACGCTGGCCGTCGACTTCACCGTGGACGCGGCGGGTTTCGGGGAGCAGCAGCTGCCCGGCGGAGCCAAGGCCGTCCTCCAGGGTGACGTTCTGTACGTGAAGGTCGACGCCCTGAACAAGGTGCTCGGCGCCACCAAGCCGTGGATCAAGGTGCCGCTCACCGAGGCGGGCAGCCCGGGCGAGGTGCAGCGCTATCTCGCGCAGGTCCAGCAGTTCGACCTCGCCGCGGTCACGAAGATGGTCACCGCCTCGAAGGACGTCAAGCAGGTCGGCACCGAGAGCGTGAACGGGGTCGACACGACCCACTACAGCGGCACGTTCCCGGTCGACGCCGCGGTCCAGTTGCTGCCCGCCGACGAGCAGCAGCGCGCCAAGGAGAACCTGGCCGAGCTGAAGGACGTCAAGTTCGACATCTGGGTCGACGGCCAGGGCCTGCCGGCCAAGCTCCAGCTCAACGGCGAGGACAAGGGCGGAAAGCTCGACGCCACCCTGTTCTTCAAGGGCTTCAACGAGCCGCTCACGATCCAGGCGCCGCCGGCCGACCAGGTCGGTGAACTGCCCAAGAGCGCTCCGGAGTCCGCTCCTTCTCCCTCCTAGAGAACATCGATTTGGAAACTCGGCGACCAGCACGTACTCTGGTCGTTGCCGAAGACCGCCGGTCGTCACTAGGCAAGTCCTGGTGACCGAAGGATCCACTTCTTGTGGACGGCCCGCGCAGGTGTGATGCGAGTTTCCCCACACGATACGTGTGTGTGCGAAGCCCCGTGCGCCCTGCGCCCGGGGCTGTTCTCATGTTCGGGGCCTTCTCCGGCGGCACATCTGGAAGGAGGCCCATGGCGAGGCCGGATAAGGCGAGCGCAGTCGCCGAGCTCAAGAGCGAGTTCGAGGGCAGCAGCGCCGCCGTTCTGACCGAGTACCGCGGTCTCACCGTCGCGCAGCTCAAGGAGCTGCGCGTTGCTCTCGGTGGGAATGCGAAGTTCGCCGTGGCGAAGAACACCCTCACCAAGATCGCGGCCAACGAGGCCGGGCTGACGGGCCTCGACGGCCTGCTCGCCGGTCCGACCGCGATCGCCTTCGTCAGCGGCGACGTTGTCGAGGCTGCCAAGGGTCTGCGTGACTTCGCCAAGGCCAATCCCCTTCTGGTGATCAAGGGCGGTGTCCTCGACGGCAAGACGCTGGACGCCTCGGAGATCACCAAGCTCGCCGACCTGGAGTCGCGCGAGGTTCTCCTCGCGAAGCTGGCCGGTGCGATGAAGGCGAAGCAGTCCGCTGCCGCCGCCATGTTCGCCGCACTGCCCACCAACATGGCTCAGCTGGCCGAAGCCCTGCGCGCCAAGCGCGCGGAGGCGGGCGAGTAACTCGGGGGTTGCCGCACTCAACCGCGGTCCCGTTCCACTTTTTGAGTAAGTCCCTTACGGAGGAAACATCATGGCGAAGCTCAGCACCGACGAGCTGCTCGGCGCGTTCAAGGAGATGACCCTTCTCGAGCTCTCCGAGTTCGTGAAGCTGTTCGAGGAGACCTTCGACGTCAAGGCCGCCGCCCCGGTCGCGGTTGCCGCCGCTGCCGCCGCCCCCGGCGCGGCTCCGGCCGAGGAGGCCGCGGAGCAGGACGAGTTCGACGTCGTCCTCGAGGCCGCCGGCGACAAGAAGATCCAGGTCATCAAGGAGATCCGCGCGCTGACCTCCCTCGGCCTGAAGGAGGCCAAGGACCTGGTCGACGGCGCTCCGAAGCCGGTCTTCGACGGCAAGGTCAACAAGGAGCAGGCGGAGAAGGCCAAGGCTGCCCTCGAGGGCGCCGGCGCCACCGTCACCGTGAAGTAAGTTTCACGCTTCCCCGAAGGGGGCGGCCACACCCTGGTGCCGGGTGTGCCGCCCCCTTCGTGCGTGCCAGGGGTAACCGGCCAGTAACAAGTTATTGGAATCTGTTCCAATTCCGCGGAAGCGGGCTAACGTGTTGGAAGCTTGACAGTAAAGTGTGCGTCACGTTACCCCCTGCTTGCGGAAGGTGACCAGTGGGCGTCGAAGTCGTGGTCGAGGGGCTGACCAAATCGTTCGGTCGGCAGGTCATCTGGGAAGACGTCACGCTGACGCTGCCCGCCGGCGAGATCTCGGTGCTGCTCGGCCCGTCCGGCACCGGCAAGTCGGTCTTCCTCAAGACGCTCGTCGGCCTGCTGCGCCCCGACCGCGGCCACATCTGGATCGACGGCTACGACCTGGCCAACTGCGGTGAAGACAAGCTGTACGAGCTGCGCCGCCTGTTCGGGGTGCTCTTCCAGGACGGCGCGCTGTTCGGCTCGCTGAGCCTGTTCGACAACATCGCCTTCCCGCTGCGCGAGCACACCAAGAAGAGCGAGAGCCAGATCCGGCAGATCGTCATGGAGAAGATGGAGCTGGTCGGCCTGCTGGGCGCGGAGTCCAAGCTGCCGGGCGAGATCTCCGGCGGCATGCGCAAGCGCGCCGGGCTGGCCAGGGCGCTGGTGCTCGATCCTGAGATCATCCTGGTGGACGAGCCGGACTCCGGCCTCGACCCGGTCCGTACCGCCTACCTCAACCAGCTCTTCATCGACCTCAACACCGACTTCGACGCCACCTTCCTCATCGTCACCCACGACATCAACACCGCCCGGACGGTTCCCGACGACATCGGGCTGCTGTTCCGGCGCGAGCTGGTGATGTTCGGTCCGCGCGAGATGTTGCTGTCCAGCGACGAGCCGGTGGTGCGCCAGTTCCTCAACGCGCGCAAGCACGGGCCGATCGGCATGTCGGAGGAGAAGGACGTCTCCGAGCTGGAGGCCGAGGCGCAGCTGGGCCACGACCCGGGCGCGCTGCCGCCGATCCCGCCGCAGCTCATGCCGACCGGCAACCGCATCCGCCGCAGCCAGCAGCCGCCCGGCACGTGGCTGGCGGCCAACGGCGTGATCCCGCCGCAGGGTTCTTTCATCGACGACCGCGGCCGCAACTGGCTGGAGGAGTACCCTCGGCTGGTCAACGCCCATCTAAACGGCGTCCGATAGATCATGAAATTTCGTAGGAAGGCGTTTTTTGCGGCCTACGGTCGCTACTCTCCGCGCATGAGGAGGTGCCCAACGTGATCAGGGTCAGCGGGCAGTTCGTGGCGATAACCCTGGACACGCTGCGCGCGGCGCCCAGACGCCCCTTCCACTGGCGGGAGTTCCTTCAGCAGGCGTGGTTCATCGTCAGCGTCAGCGCCCTGCCCACGGCGCTGGTCTCCATCCCCTTCGGCGCGGTGCTCGCGCTGCAGGCCGGCAACCTGATCCGCCAGTTCGGCGCGCAGTCGTTCACCGGCGCCACCGCCGTGCTCGGCATCGTGCGCGAGGCCAGCCCGGTCGTGACCGCCCTCATGATCGCCGGCGCGGCGGGCAGCGCCATCTGCGCCGACCTGGGCGCCCGCAAGATCCGCGAGGAGATCGACGCGCTGGAGGTGCTCGGCATCGACCCCCTCCACCGCCTCGTCGTGCCCAGGGTCGCCGCCTGCGCATTCGTCGCTCCCTTCCTCAACGGCCTGGTCACCACCGTCGGCCTGATCGCCAGCTACCTCTTCAACGTGATCGCCCAAGGCGGCTCGCCCGGCTCCTACCTGCAGTCGTTCAACAGCCTGGCCGAGCTGTCCGACCTGTGGGTCTCCGAGCTCAAGGCGCTCGTCTTCGGCGCCACCGCCGGGATGATCGCCTGCTTCAAGGGCCTGACCGCCGCGGGCGGCCCCAAGGGCGTGGGCGAGGCCGTCAACCAGACGGTCGTCTTCGCGGCCATGGTGCTGTTCGCCGAGAATTTCCTCATCACCATGGCGGTGTGGTGATGGCCTTCGACCAGCTCGGCAAGCAGGGCGAGTTCTACGCCAAGGCGCTGCTGCGCCTGCCCCGCGCCGCCCGCTACCGCGCCGAGGTGCTGCGCCTGCTGTCGGAGGTGAGCCTCGGCACCGGCGGCCTGGCCGTCATCGGCGGCACGATGGCGGTCGTCGCGTTCATGACCTTCTTCGCCGGCACCGAGGTCGGCCTGCAGGGCTACACCGCCCTCGACCAGATCGGCACCTCCGCCTTCGCCGGATTCCTCTCCAGCTACGTGAACACGCGGGAGATCGCCCCCATCGTGGCCGCGATCGGCCTGTCGGCCACGGTCGGCGCCGGATTCACCGCCCAGCTCGGCGCCATGCGCATCAGCGACGAGATCGACGCGCTGGAGGTCATGGCGGTGCCCTCGGTGCCCTTCCTGGTCGGCACCCGGCTGATCGCCGGATTCGCCGCCGTGCTCCCGCTGTACATCCTCGGCCTGCTCGCCTCCTACGTGGCCACCCGGACGATCACCACCGTCCTCTACGGCCAGTCCAGCGGCACCTACGACCACTACTTCGACCTCTTCCTCGTCCCCTACGACGTGCTGTGGTCGCTGGGCAAGGTGCTGATCTTCGCCGTGGTGGTCATCCTCGTCCACTGCTACTACGGCTTCCACGCCACCGGCGGCCCCGCGGGCGTCGGCGTCGCGGTCGGCCGGGCCGTGCGCGCGGTGCTGGTCGCCGTGAACGTGGCCAACGTCCTGCTCGGCCTGGCCATCTGGGGCACCACCACGACCGTGCGGCTGGCCGGATGAGGTACGGCCTGGCCCTGCTGGCCCTTCTCGTAGCCTTCGTCGCGGTCACCGTCGGCGCCTACTTCAAGGTCTTCACCGCCGCCACCACCGTCACGCTGTCGGTCCCGCGCGCCGGGCTCCAGCTCGGCCCGCGCGCCGACGTCAAGGTGCGCGGCGTCCTCGTCGGCGAGGTGACCGCCCTCAAAGCCACCGCCGCAGGCGCCGAGCTCACCCTGGACCTCCACCACCCCGTCGACCGCGCCTCCACCGCCAGGCTGCTGCCCAAGACGATCTTCGGGGAGAAGTACGTGGACCTGGTCCCGCCCGCCACCCCGACCGCGGCCCTGCGCGACGGCGAACGCCTCAGCGCCCCCGCCGCCGCCGTCGAGGTCTCCCAGGTGCTCGACCGCCTCCTGCCCCTGCTGCGCCGCGTCCACCCCGACCGCCTGGCCGCCACCCTCACCTCCCTGGCCACCGCCTTGGAAGGCCGGGGCGCCCGCGTGGGAGACACCCTGGCCGACGCCGAGGACTACCTCGCCCGGCTCACCCCCCACCTGCCCGCCGCCCGTCGCGACCTCGCCCTCCTGGCCGACGTCACCCAGGTGTACGGCGAGGCCGCCCCCGACCTGCTGCGCACCGCGGCCAACGCCGCCGCGCTGAGCACGAGCCTCACCGGAAAGGCAGCCGAGATCGACGCCCTCACCCGCTCGGTCACCGGAGCCGCGGGCAAGACCGCCGCCCTGCTGGAGTCCAACGAGACCGGCCTGGTCGGGCTGCAGCACGTCATCCGGCCGGCCCTCGGCCTGACCGCCCGCCACGCGCCCGTCATCCCGTGTGTCTTCCAGGGGCTGGACCGCCTCCAGCCGCTGCTCGACGACGCCTTCGGCACCGGTCGCGTCAAGGCCGTGCTGGAGCTGGTCAGGCCGGCGCCGCCGTACAAGAAGGGAGCCGACGCGCCCGCTTATCGCGACACGCGGGGCCCGCGCTGCTACGGGCTGCCGAACCCGCCGGTGCCGTTCCCCGGCGTGCGCTTCGCCGACGGCACTGAGGAACTCGCGGGGCTGATGCTGCGATGACGACGACGGGGCCGGTGGGCCGATGACGACGCTGAAGGCGGCGCTCAAGCTGGGTGTGTTCACGCTGGCGACCACGGTGTGCGTGGCCATGCTGGCGATCACGATCTCCGGCGTGCAGTTCGCCGCGGCGCGCCTCTACCGGGCGGCGTTCACCGACGCGACCGGGCTGCGGCCGGGCGACGACGTGCGCGCGGCCGGCGTGCGGGTCGGGCGCGTGGAGGAGATCGTGCTGGCCGGGACGCGGGCCGAGGTCTCCTTCACCGTCCTGGACCGTACGCACCTGCCCCGCGGGGTCATCGCCGCCATCCGCTGGCGCAACCTCGTGGGCGACCGCTACCTGGCGCTGTCCACCGGCCGCGGCGGCCCCGGCGTGCTGCCTCCCGGCGAGCTGATCACCGACACCCGCCCGGCGCTGGACGTCACCGCGCTGTTCAACGGCTTCCGCCCGCTGCTGAAAGCCATCCAGCCGCAGGACGTCAACAAGCTGAGCTGGCAGATCATCCAGGTCCTTCAGGGCGAGGGCGGGACCGTCGACAGCCTCCTCGGCCACGTCGCCTCCCTGACCGGCGCGCTCGCCGACCGCGACGCCGTCATCGGCCGCGTGATCGACAACCTCACCGCGGTCCTGGCCGAGATCGCCGGTCGCGAGGACGCCTACGCCGAGCTCATCACCGACCTGCAGGCCCTGGTCAGCGGCCTGGCCGAGGACCGCCAGGCGATCGGCGACGCGCTGAGCGGCCTCGACCGGCTGACCGGAGTCACCGCGGACCTCGTCAAGCGGGCCAGGCCCGACATCAAGGCGAGCCTGCGCCACGCCGACAGCCTCCTGAGCGCGCTCAACGCCGAGCGCGACGTCATCGACCAGACGATCAAGGACGTGCCGCTCCGGCTCAACCAGCTCACCAGAGCCGTCTCCTACGGCTCGTGGTTCAACTTCTACCTGTGCTCCCTTCAGGTCACCTCCGGCGCCGCCACCACGCCGAAGATCACCAACGCGAGCGGCCGATGCCGATGATCCCCTTCCGGCGGCGCGACCCCGTCCCGCTGGGCCTCGCCGGGCTCGCCGCCGCGGCCGCCCTGGTCGCCGGGGTGCTGGCCGTACCAGAACTGAGCACCGGACCCGTGCGCACGGCCGTGTTCGCCGAGTCGGCCGGGCTGCGGCCGGGCGAGGACGTGCTGGCGGCCGGCGTCAAGATCGGCGAAGTCGGCTCGGTCACCCTGGACGGCGCCCACGTCATCGTGGCCATGCGCCTGGACAGGGAGGTGCCGCTCGGCTCCCGTACCCGCGCGCACATCCGGCTGGCGACCCTGCTCGGCTCCCACCACGTCGTCCTCGAATCCCACGGCCCCGGACGCCTGGACCGCCCGATCCCGCTCGAACGCACCAGCGTGCCGTACGAGATCGTGCCCGCCGTCGGCGACCTCGCGCGGAGCGCCGGCCGCATCGACGCGGGCGCGCTCCAGCAGGCCCTCGACACCCTCGCCCAGACCGTGGACGCCTCCTCGCCGGAGATCCGCGCCTCCGTGAGCGGCCTCGGCCGCCTCGCGCGCACCATCTCCGCACGCGACGACAAACTCCGACAGCTCGTACGGCACGCGGAGACGGTCACCGGCCTGGTGGCCGGCCGGGACCAGGAACTGCGCGCGCTCGTCAAGGACGGCGACCTGCTGCTGCGCGAGATCGCCGCCCGGCGCGCGGTCATCCACAGCCTGCTGGTCAACACCCTGGAGCTGACCGCCGAGATCGACGGCCTGATCGCCGACAACCGGCACACGCTCGCACCCGCGCTCAAGCAGCTGCGCGCCTTCGTCGCCGTGCTCCGGCGCAACGAGGAGAACCTCGACCGTTCCCTGAGCCTGCTGGCGCCCTTCACCCGCCAGTTCACCGACGCCGTCGGCAACGGGCGGTGGTTCGACGCGATCGTGCAGAACCTCCTCCCGCTGCCCGCCTCCGTCCGGCCGCCCGACCGCACGCTGGGAGGGCTCGCCCCGTGAAGACGTCCGTCGCCGTCGCCGCCCTCCTGCTGGCCGCGGGCTGCGGCTTCGAAGGCGTGCAGTCGATCCCGCTGCCCGGGGGCGCCGACCTCGGCGACCGTCCGCGCCAGGTGCGCATCGAGTTCGCCGACGCCCTCGACCTGGTGCCCCAGTCGCTGTGCAAGCTCAACGACGTCACCGTCGGCAAGGTCACCGCCATCGAGCTGGACGCCGCCTGGCGGGCCCTGGTCACCTGCACGGTCAGGGGCGAGGTCGCGCTGCCCGCCGAGACCGGGGCCGTCATCTCCCAGACGAGCCTGCTGGGGGAGAAGTTCGTCGCGTTCCTGCCCGCCGGCCGAGGGAACCTCACGGGGCCCATCCCGCTGCGCCGTACCAGCAGGGGCGCCGAGGTCGAGCAGGTGCTCGCGGCCGCCTCGCTCCTGGTCAACGGCGGCGGGCTGGAACAACTGGCCACCATCAACACCGAGCTCGGCCGGATGCTCGACGGCCGCACCGGCACCGTCAAGCGGCTGCTGCGCCGCCTGGACACCTTCACCGGCGCCCTCGACGGCTCCAAGGGCGACATCGTCCGCCTCATCGGCAACCTCGACCGGCTCACCGCCACCCTCGCCGCCCAGCGCGCGACCCTGCGCTCGGTCGCCACCCGGATCGGGCCCGCCGTCACACAACTGCGCCGCCAGCGCGCCGGGCTCACCCGCATGCTCGCCGCCCTCGACCGCCTCGGCCGCACCGCCACCCGCGTCGTCACCCGCTCCCAGGCCGACACCCTGGCCAACCTGGCGCACCTGCGCCGCCTGCTGGACAACCTCGACCGCGCCCGCCACGACCTGGCCGGCAACCTCGCCACCGCCCTCACCTTCCCGTTCCCCGGCTCGGCCACCGGCCTGCTGCGCGGCGACTACGGCAACGTCGACGTCACCGTGGACCTCACGCCCGCCACCACCCTGGACAACCTGCTCGGAAGGAGCCCGCGATGAGGGCGGCGCGCCTGAAGGTGGCCGCGTTCCTGGCCATCAGCCTGGTCGCCACCGGCTACACCCTGGTCAGATACGCGCGCCTCGGCGCCGACCTCGTCGAGCCCGCCTACCGGGTCACCGTCGAACTGCGCGAGACCGGCGGGCTGTTCGAGCACGCCGAGGTCACCTACCGCGGCGTCCGCATCGGCCGGGTCGAGTCGCTGTCCCTCACCCGCGACGGCGTGCGCGCCGTGCTGCGCCTGCTGCCCGCGCCGCCGGTCCCCGCCGCGGGGCTGCTGGCCGTCGTCGCCAACCGTTCTGGCGTGGGCGAGCAGTATCTCGACCTCCAACCTGCGGGTACGGCCCAGCCGTACCTGAAGGAGGGCGACACGATCGCCAGGGAGCGCACCGCGCTGCCGATCACCACCGACCAGGTGCTCGGCGACGCCGAACGCCTTCTGACCTCCCTCGACCCGCAGGACGTCGAGACCGCCGTCACCGAGCTGCGGGACGCCTTCGCCGGCAACGGCGCGCACCTGCGGCGGCTGCTGGAGGCGGGCGGGCAGCTCACCGACACCGCCCGCGAGGTGCTGCCCGAGACCGTCGCGCTGATCGACCAGGGCGAGACGGTGCTGCGCACGCAGCGGGCGGAGGGCGGTCATCTGCGGGCGTTCGCCCGTGACCTGGCCTCGCTCACCGGGTCGCTGCGCGAGGGCGCGGGCGACATCGAACGCACGATCGACAACGCCACGCCCGCCGCCCGCGCGGCCGGTCGGCTCGCCGACGGCCTGGACCCGCACCTGCGGCCGCTGCTGACCCACCTGATCGTCGGCGGGCGGAGCGTCTCGGCCCGGGCCGCGGCGCTGCGCCAGCTGCTCATCGGGTACCCGGCGGGGGTGGCCGGGGCCTTCACCGTGGTCGGTAAGGACGGGCTGCACTTCGGGCTCAACCTCAACCTCAACGTGCCGCCGCCGTGCACGCTCGGCTACGCCGACGTGCCCCGCCGCTACCCGCAGGACACCCGGGTGAAGACCGTGGACCCGCGGGCCGTGTGCGCCGCGCCGAAGGGCTCGCCGACCGGCGTGCGCGGGGCCCGCAACGTGCCCGAACCCGGCGCCCCTCCGACGATTCCCGATCTGGAAGAGTGGCTATCGGGTTATGATCCGGCGATCGGGAAGGAGCGGACATGGCAGGCACCCCCGCCCGGCTGACGATGATCGTGCTCGGGGTGGCCACGCTGGTACTCGGCGCGGTGGCGCTGTGGGTGGGCGGCCAGCTCCGCGCCGCGCAGGGCGAGGACGACGACCGCCTCGCCGCCCTGGACGCCGCCGGGACCCACGCGGTCAACCTGCTCTCGCTCAACTACAAGACCGTCGACGCCGACCTCGGCCGCATCCTGGCCACCTCCACCGGGGCGGCGCGGGCCGAGTACTCCGCCAACGCCGCCAAGCTCAAGGAGACGACGATCACCAACAAGGTCGTCCAGCACGGCGTGCTGCGCGCCCGCGGGCTGGAGTCGATGGCGGGCGGGACGGCGAAGGTGCTGGTCGTGGCCGACGTCGAGATCCGCTGGGAGGGCTCGAAGAACGCGCCCCAGGAGCGCTTCTACCGCTGGGCGATGGACGTCACCAAGGTCGGCGGCGTCTGGCTGGTCTCGAAGGCGGTGCAGGTGCTGTGAGGGCCGTGGTGATCGGGGTGCTGGCGGCGCTCGTGCTGGGGCTGTCGGTGGCGCTCTGGCTCATGTGGGCCGACCTGCGGCACCTGCGCGACGGCCGGGCCGCCGGGGTCGAGGCGATGGCCGCGGCCAAGGCGGTGGCGCCGGACCTGCTGTCGTACAACTACCGCACGATCGAGCAGGACCTGGCCAGAGCGGGCGAGCACACCACCGGGCAGCTGACCAAGCACTACAAGGACCTGGCCGCCACCCTGGTCTCGACCGCGAAGGCCCAGAAGACGGTCCAGACGACGGCGGTCGCAGGGGCGGCGGTCGAGCGGGCCGATCCCGACCGGGTAGAGGTTCTCCTGTTCGTCAACACGGGTACGGTCAAGGAACTGCCGGGCGAGGCGGCGCCTCAGCAACAGATCACCCAGAACCGCGCCAGGTTCGTCATGATCAGGGAAGACGGGCGCTGGCTCGTGGAGGACCTCTCGACCCTCCTCGGGACCGCCTGAGGCCCGGGCGTGGCGCGTCCCTCAATTGTTATCAAAATTCAGGTTTAGCGAGTCCTTGTCCTCGGGTACTCCAGTCACAGCAACACCGCTTGTCGGCATGGGTTCGACCCTCGCCGTGACGGAGCGTTAGCCGACCCCGTTCGCGGGTATCGTCTTGGGCCTGACGGTAGGCGCTCGGTCACGCAGGGGAGAAATCCCAGCGTCCAAGCCTTGAACCGGCGGAAAGTCGGGCTTGTGGGCTTGACGTTTGCGGCTGAACGGGCGATGCTGCGACCAACGTGGAGCATGCAGCGAGAGCGAAGTGGACAGGCGTGTGCCGTTCGGCTACACTGCCCCTTTGCGCTGCCCTTTGACGACCCGCGATGCTTGCTCACGTTGCGAGGTTGTCTGGCGTGCGTGTAGTCAGTCCGCCGCGAGCCCTCGGAAGGACATCTGTTGGCAGCCTCGCGCAACGCCTCCGCCGTACCCGCCGGTCCCCGTCGCGTCTCTTTCACGCGTATCCAGGAGCCCCTCGAAGTTCCTGACCTTCTCGCCCTGCAAACCGAGTCGTTCGACTGGCTGCTGGGCAACGAGAAGTGGAAGGCCCGGGTTGAGGCGGCTCGCCAGGCCGGGCGCAAGGACGTCCCGACCCAGTCGGGCCTCGAAGAGATCTTCGAAGAGATCAGTCCCATTGAGGACTTCTCGGGGACCATGTCCTTGTCGTTCCGCGATCACCGGTTCGAGCCGCCCAAGTACTCAGTCGATGAGTGCAAAGACAAGGACATGACCTTCTCCGCCCCGATGTTCGTGACGGCGGAGTTCATCAATAACACCACCGGCGAGATCAAGAGCCAGACGGTGTTCATGGGCGACTTCCCGCTCATGACGCCGAAGGGCACCTTCATCATCAACGGCACCGAGCGTGTCGTGGTCTCGCAGCTGGTCCGTTCGCCGGGTGTCTATTTCGGCCGCAGTGTCGACAAGACCTCCGACAAGGATCTGTTCGACTGCCGGGTGATCCCCTCGCGGGGCGCCTGGCTGGAGTTCGAGATCGACAAGCGTGACAGCGTCGGCGTCCGCATCGACCGCAAGCGCAAGCAGGCCGTCACGGTGCTGCTGAAGGCGCTGGGGTGGACCAGCGAGCAGATCCTGGAGCGCTTCGGCCAGTACGAGTCGATGCGGGCCACGCTGGAGAAGGACCACACCGCCGGTCAGGACGACGCGCTGCTGGACATCTACCGCAAGCTGCGGCCGGGTGAGCCGCCGACCAAGGAGTCGGCGCAGACGCTGCTGGAGAACCTGTATTTCAACCCCAAGCGGTACGACCTGGCCAAGGTGGGTCGCTACAAGATCAACAAGAAGCTTGGTGTTGATTCGGAGATCACGCAGGGCACGCTGACCGAAGAGGATATCGTCGCCACCATTGAGTACATCGTCCGCCTGCACGCGGGCGAGGAGAGCATGCCCACGCCGCAGGGCGAGCGCATCGTCGAGACCGATGACATCGACCACTTCGGCAACCGCCGCCTGCGCAGCGTCGGCGAGCTCATCCAGAACCAGGTCCGCCTGGGCCTGGCCCGCATGGAGCGCGTCGTCCGCGAGCGCATGACCACGCAGGACGTCGAGGCGATCACGCCGCAGACCCTGATCAACATCCGCCCGGTCGTCGCCTCGATCCGGGAGTTCTTCGGCACCTCGCAGCTGTCGCAGTTCATGGACCAGACCAACCCGCTGGCCGGCCTGACGCACAAGCGGCGGCTGTCCGCGCTCGGCCCCGGTGGTCTGTCCCGTGAGCGGGCCGGCTTCGAGGTCCGTGACGTGCACCCGTCCCACTACGGCCGGATGTGCCCGATCGAGACGCCGGAAGGCCCCAACATCGGCCTCATCGGCTCGCTGGCCTCCTACGGCCGCATCAACGCCTTCGGCTTCGTCGAGACGCCCTACCGCAAGGTCGTCGACGGCAAGGTGACCGACCAGATCGACTACCTCACCGCCGACGAGGAAGACCGCTTCGTCAAGGCGCAGGCCAACACCGCGCTCAACTCCGACGGCTCCTTCGCCGAGGCCCGGGTCCTGGTCCGCACCAAGGGCGGCGAGACGGAGCTGGCCCGTGCCGAGGAAGTCGACTACATCGACGTCTCGCCGCGCCAGATGGTGTCGGTGGCGACCGCGATGATCCCCTTCCTCGAGCACGACGACGCCAACCGCGCGCTCATGGGCTCCAACATGCAGAGGCAGTCGGTGCCGCTGCTGCGGAGTGAGGCGCCGCTGGTCGGCACCGGCATGGAGTACCGTGCCGCCACCGACGCCGGCGACGTCATCAGCGCCGAGAAGGCCGGTGTGGTGGAGGAGGTCTCCGCCGACTACGTCACGGTGATGAACGACGACGGCACCCGCACCACCTACCGGGTGGCGAAGTTCAAGCGCTCCAACCAGGGCACGAGCTT
>NZ_VRLV01000023.1 GCF_009760925.1 Nonomuraea typhae | reverse complement strand
CCACCATGACCAGGCCCGGCGACGGCCTGGAGCGCCGCACGGAGACGGTCGGGCGGGTGATGCCGCACGTGGAGGTCAAGGTGGTGCACCCGGACAGCGGGCTGACGGTGCCGCGTGGCGAGCCGGGGGAGCTGTGCACGCGCGGCTATTCGGTCATGCTCGGCTACTGGGACGAACCGGATAAGAGTGCCGAGGCCATCGACGCGGCCGGGTGGATGCACACCGGTGACCTGGCCAGCATGGACGAGCACGGCTACGTCAGCATCGTCGGCCGGATCAAGGACATGGTCATCCGCGGCGGCGAGAACGTCTACCCGCGCGAGATCGAGGAGTTCCTCTACCGCCATCCCGACATCGCCGACGTGCAGGTGATCGGCGTCCCGGACGAGAAGTACGGCGAGGAACTCATGGCCTGGATCATCATGAAGGAGGGCGCCGACCCGCTCACGGATACGGCGCTGCGCGCGTTCTGCGCGGGCAAGCTGGCCCACTACAAGATCCCCCGCTACGTCCACGTCGTGGACGCCTTCCCGATGACGGTCACCGGCAAGATCCGCAAGGTCGAGATGCGGGAGGAGGGCGTGCGCCTGCTCGGGCCCGGCCGGTGAGCCGGTGCGGCTAGACCTGGGCGGCGCGGCAGGCGAGCTGGAGGGCCAGGCGCTGCTGCGGGTCGTTCAGATCGGCCTTCAGCAGCGTCTCGATGCGCCGGATGTTGCGGCTGACGGCGTTCCTGTGCAGGTTCACCTCTTCCGCCGCCTTGGCGGGGGAGCCGTGGTGGTCCAGATAGGCGCGCAGGATCGTGATCAGCCGTCTGGGCTGGCCGCCGGGCAGGTCCAGCAGCGGCTGCAGCAACTCCCTGACCGCCTGCTGGGCGGTGTCGGAGGAGTACCACTCCTCCAGCATCCGGTCCAGCCCGGCCAGGTCGTAGGTGGCCAGCGGCACCGTCTTGTCCCTGCGCAGTGCCGTACGGGCCTCGGAGGCGCAGGTGCGCAGCCCGAGAACCCCCTCGTGGCAGGTGGACACCCCGCACCGCACCTTGGCGCCCGCCGGGCGGACCCGCTCGAGCAGCGCCCCGGCGTCGCGGACCGCCTGCCGCAGGCCCGCACCGCCCTGGTCGCGCGGCGCCGTACGGACGACCACCAGCGCGTCGCCCGCCAGCGCGGCGTTCCACGAGGGGCCGACCAGCTCGCGCGCGGCCCTGGTGGCGCGCGAGGCGAGGGTGTCGAGTACGGCGTAGCGGTCGGGCCCCTCGTCCATCACCGGTTCGAACCGCAGGATCACGTGCCAGTCGTCGATCGGCAGGCCGAGCGCCCTGGCGCGCGGAGCCAGCTCCTGGGCCTGCTTCTCCGGGGCGACGAGCAGCTCGGTCAGCAGATGGGCGCGTGAGCGGGCGGGCAGCTCGCCGGCGGCGCCCGCGGCCGCGGCCAGCTCGGCGAGGCGGAGCACGATCGCGGTGGCGGTGGCCCGATGCCCGCCCGGGCTGCCGGCCGTGGTGAAGCCGGGGTCGACGGTGACCCCCATCGCGGCGCCGACCTCCTCGGCGATGCGTTCCGGCACGCCGCCCGCCCCGGCGATGCCCTCGACCGCCCGCGCCGCCCTGGCCAGCGAGTCGGCGGCGTCTCCCGCGAGCGCGCCCTGAACGGCCACCACCAGCCCGGCCAGGTCCCCGTGGTGTTCGCGAAAGGCCGTCTCGACCACGGCGCCGAGCGGGCCGGTGCCCGGGGTGCCCACGGCGAGGAGCTCGACGCCGACCCGCTCGGCCAGCGCCCAGGCGCTGCCGCCGACCATGGCGGGCGCGGTGAGCACCACGGCCACCGCCCCGGCCGCGGCCGCGTCACGCAACGCCACCTCGAGCCGGTATCCCGCGGCCTGCGCCGAGGCGGCCCGGGTGAGGATGAGCACCGAGCCCGCCGGCTGCCGCACCACCTCGCCCAGGCTCTCGATCAGTCGCACGCTCATTCCCCAAGTGTGCCACCAGCACATTGATCACGCAGAATGATGCTTTTAGCACACTCGCCCTTTGTCTGCGGGTTCGTAGCCTGAGCAGGTGGACATCGACACCGACACGCTCCCCGCCTTCGCGCGGGGGTGCGCCGTGCTCGGCTCCGGAGGCGGCGGGGTCGTCGCGATGGCCCGCGCCGCAGCCCTGCAGGCGCTGGAGGATCACGGCCCCGTACGCGTCGTCCAGGCGGGCGAGCTCGACCCCGACCTGCTGGTCATGCCGGCGGGTACGGCGGGCGCGTCGGCCGTCATGCTGGAACGGGTCACCGGGACCGAGGAGCCGGTGTACCTGCGCGACAAGGTCGAGGAACTGCACGGCACGCGAGTCGGCGCGCTGATGGCCAGCGAGATCGGCGGCGCCAACGGCTGCATGGCCGTCGCCTGGGCGGCGCGCCTGGGCCTGCCGCTGGTCGACGCCGACGGCATGAGCCGCGCCTTCCCCGGCATGAACCAGACGGTGATGCAACTGCGTGGCATCTCCCCGACCCCGGCCGTGGTGTGCGACGAGCGCGGCAGAACCCTCGTCATCGACCGGGTCACCGGGCGCTGGCTGGAGCGGCTGGTGCGCTCGTCGCTGGAGGCGTTCGGCGGGCAGGTGGCCAGCACCGAGTACGTCCTGCGCGGACATCAGGTCGCCACCGCCACCGCGCTCGGCTCGGTCAGCCGCGCGCTCCGCCTGGGAACCGACCTGCCCGCGCCGCTGATCACCGGCAAGATCGCCGAGGCGGACGACGCCATCCTGGTCGAAGGGCTCGGCGCCGACCAGGGCAGGCTGGTCCGCCTGGAGGCGGGCAGTGAGTTCCTGGCCGTGCTGGAGGACGGGCGGCCGCTGGCGTGCGTGCCCGACGTCATCGCCCTCATCGACACCCGGACCGGCGAGGTGGTGCAGGCCGAGCAGGTGCGCTACGGCCTGCGCGTCGGCGTGGTGCGCCTGCTGTGCGACCCGATCTGGTACACCCCCGAGGGGCTGCGCCTGGCCGGCCCCGAAGCCTTCGGCCTCACCGGTCTGCAGAGTCCCCCTCCGAGCCCGCCCGGATTCCCCTGCCGGGCGGGTAGAGGGGAGGCGTCATGAGGGCCGGGGTGGACGTCGGGCCGACCAACACCGACGCCGCTCTCCTCGACGACGACGGCCGGGTCCTGGCCACGGTGAAGGTCCCCTCGCAACCCGACATGCCCGTGGCCAACGTCAGGTCGGCGCTGGAGAGGCTGAAGCCCACCGGCCTCACCCAGGTGGCCGTGGGCCTGCGCGGCAGCGCCACCTCGGTCACCAGGCGGCGCGAGCTGCGCCGGGTCGCGGTCGTGCGCATCAGCGGTGACTCCGCGCGAGCCGTACGCCCCCTGTTCGGCTGGCCGGACGACCTGCGCACCGCGGTCAGCGCGGGCGCGGCGATCGTGGACGGCGGCGGCGGGCTGGAACGCGACGACTGGACGCCCCTGGACCGGGCCGCCGTCAGCCGCTTCGCCGCCGCCATGGCGGGCACGGCCGAGGCGTTCGCCGTCGTCGGCCTGTTCTCCCCCCTGGACCCCGAGCAGGAGCTGGAGGCGGCCGACCTGATCAGGGCCGAGGCGGGCGACCTGCCCATCGCCCTGTCGGCCGACCTGGGCTCGCTCGGCCTCCTGGAACGCGAGAACGCCACCATCCTGGACGCCGCCCTGTCCGGGTTCGCCCAGTCGGTGGCCGACGGCCTGGCCGCGCTCTGCCCGGGCGCCGCGGTGTTCGTCACCCGCGGCGACGGCACGCTGATGAGCCTGGAGCACATGTCCCGCCATCCCGGCCTCAGCCTGGGCAGCGGACCGGCCAGCGTGCTGCGCGGCGCCGGCGCGCTGACCGGCCTGGAAGACGCCGTGGTCGCCGACGTCGGCGCCCGGCGGGTCAGGGTCGGCGTGCTGGCCGGCGGCTTCCCCGAGGAGGCCGTGGGCGGCGCGCACATCGGCGGCGTCCCGGTCGGCTTCCGTATCCCCGGGCTGATCCGGGTGGCCAGGCCCGTCGACGACGCCGAACTGGCCGAGGCCGTGGATCGCCTGCAACCGGGCGCCGACAGGTTGCCGCTGGTCGTCGTGGGCGGCGGAGCCCGGGACGTCAAGCAGGGCATCCACCCCGCGCACGGGATGGCGGCCGGCGCGATCGGCGCGGCCGTCAGCCCGGTGGGCGGCCACTACGAGCGGATCGTCCGGCTCCAGGACCGCGCGGGGCTGGCCGCCGCCATGGACGCCGTCATGGAAGAGGCCAGGGCGGTCGCCGTCCTGGCCGGGGCCGACCCCCGGCAGACAGTGATCATCCACGCCGACGACACGCCGCTGGCCTACTTGCCCGGCCCCTTCGTCAAGCTCCGCGCGAGGGCGGCCGGTCCGCCGTCGCGCTGGTGAACACCCCCCCGCAGAGAGGCAACATCGATGATCGACGAGGACTACCCCCTCGAGCGGGTGCCCAAGAGCGCCCGTTACTCCTGGTTCAACGTGGCGGTGCAGCGGTTCGGCCAGCTGTCCGACCTGACGCAGTTCCTGCTCGGCGCCACCCTCGGCGCGGGGCTGTCCTTCTGGGACGCGTTCTGGGCGTTCACGCTCGGCTCGGTGATCCTCGAGGTCGTCTGCATCTTCGTCGGCATCGCCGGCATGCGCGAGGGCCTGTCGACCTCGCTGCTGGCCCGCTGGACCGGGTTCGGCCGGTACGGGTCCACGATCATCGGCGTGATCATCACCCTGAGCCTGTTCGGCTGGTTCGGCGTGCAGACGGGCGTGTTCGCCGCCGGGCTGCACGCGATCATGCCGGGGCTGCCCTTCTGGCTCTGGGCGCTGATCGCGGGGCTCGGGGTGACGCTGCTGGTCATCAAGGGATTCAAGGCGATGGGGCTGACGGCGTTCATCACCGTGCCCGCCTTCCTCGGCCTGGCGGGCTGGGCGGTGTGGGTGGAGCTCTCCCGGCACGACCTCGGGACGCTGGTGGCCTCGACGCCCTTCGGCGAGCCCATGACGATCGCGACCGGCGCCACCATCGTGGCCGGCTCCTACATCGTCGGCGCCGTCACCACGCCGGACATGACCAGGTTCAACCGCAGCACCGGCGACGTGGTCAAGCAGACGCTCGTCGGCATCTCCCTGGGCGAGTACGTGCTGGGCCTGGCGGGAGTGCTGCTGGCCTACGCGGTCAAGTCCTCGGACGTGATCGCGATCATCACCGCGTCCTCCGGCGTGATCGGCGTCATCGTGCTGATCTCCGCCACCGTGAAGATCAACAACTGGAACCTGTACTCCGGCGTCCTCGGTCTGCTCAACGCGGTCGAGTCGACCATCGGCAGCAAGCTGAACCGGGTCGCGGTCACCGTCGGCGTCGGCGTCCTGGGCAGCCTGCTGGCGGCCGCCGGCATCTTGGAACGTTTCACCGACTTCCTGCTGATCCTCGGCATCGTCACCCCGCCGGTCGCCGGGATCATGGTGGCCGAGTACTTCGTCGTCAAGCGCTGGCGAGCCGTCCTGGACGCCTCCCGCGAGCAGGGCACGCTCCCCGAGACCGAGCCCACCTGGGTCCCGGCCACGCTGGTCATCTGGACGGTGTCCGCGCTGGTCGGCTGGCTCAGCGAGCACCACCAGTGGCCCGGCATCCCGGCGCTCACCTCCCTGATCCTGGCCGGGGTGCTCTACATCGTCGCCGGGAAGCTCGGCCTCGTGCGCGGCACCCGCGAGCAGCAACTCGTCCCCACCCCATAGATCGGAAAGTTCCCCTCCCCATGCGTATCGGCATCGACGTCGGCGGCACCAACACCGACGCAGCCCTCATCGGCGACGACGGCCAGATCCTGGCCACCGTCAAGTCGCCCACGACGCAGGACGTCACCGGTGGCGTCGCCGCGGCCCTGGACGGGCTCGGCGCCACCGAGGTGTCCGCCGTGATGATCGGCACCACTCACTTCGTCAACGCGCTGGTCGAGGCGGCCCGGCTCGAGCCGGTCGCCGCCGTACGGCTCGGCCTGCCCGCCACCGCCGCGCTGCCGCCCCTGGTCGACTGGCCGGAACGGCTGCGCGCGGTCGTCGACGGCGCGACGTACCTGTGCCACGGCGGCCACGAGTACGACGGCACCCCCATCTCCGAGCTCGACCCGGACGAGCTCAGGAGGGTGGCCGCCGACATCCGCCGCCGCGGGCTGCGGTCGGTCGCGATCTCCTCGGTGTTCTCGCCGGTCAGCACCGACTTCGAGGTCAGGGCCGCCGAGATCCTGGCCGCCGAGCTCGGCCCGGACGTCCACCTGTCGGTCTCCAGCGAGATCGGCCGGGTCGGGCTGCTGGCCAGGGAGAACGCCACGATCGTGAACGCCGCCCTGAGCCGGCTGGCCGTGCGCACCGTCGAGGCGTTCGGGCAGGCGCTGCGGGTGGCGGGCATCGGCGCGCCCCTGTTCCTGTCGCAGAACGACGGCACGCTGATGGACGTCGCGTTCGCGCGCAGGTATCCGGTGCTCACGTTCGCCTCCGGGCCGACCAACTCCATGCGCGGCGCAGCGTACCTGTCGGGTCTGAGCGACTGCGCGGTGGTCGACATCGGCGGTACCACCACCGACGTCGGCATCCTGGCCGGGGGCTTCCCGCGCGAGGCCGCGGGGGAGGCGCTGGTCGGCGAGGTGCGGACCAACTTCCGCATCCCCGACGTGCTGTCCATCGGCGTCGGCGGCGGCTCGATCATCGCCCCCGACGGTACGGCGGGGCCGCGCAGCGTCGGCTACCGGCTCACCGAGCAGGCCCTGGTGTTCGGCGGGTCCACGCTGACCGCGACCGACCTGGCCGTGGCCGCCGGCCGGGCGGCGGTCGGCGACCCGGCGCGCGTGTCGGCGGTGTCCTACGCGGAAGCGCTCAAGGACATCGAGGCGCGGGTGGCCGAAGCCGTGGACCGGATGCGCACCTCGTCCGCCCCGTTGCCCGTCGTCCTGGTGGGCGGCGGCAGCATCCTCATCGACACCCTGCCCGGCTTCGCCGACGTGCGGCGGCCGGACCACTTCGAGGTGGCCAACGCCGTCGGCGCCGCCATCGCCCAGGTGGGCGGGGAGGTGGACCGCGTCTTCTCCGGGCCGCGCGAAGCCGTACTGCGGGAAGCCAAGGACGAAGCCACCACCCGCGCCGAGCGGGCGGGGGCGCGCGCCGACAGCGTGCAGATCGTGGACGTGGAAGAGCTTCCGCTCGCCTATCTGCCCGGCGACGCCACCCGCATCCGCGTGAAGGCCGTCGGCGACCTGGACCTGGAGAAGATCAATGCGTGAGATCACCGTCGACATGCTCGACGACCTGGCCCGCGGCGCCGGCATCCTCGGCACGGGGGGCGGCGGCGACCCCTACGTCGGCAAACTGCTGGCCCGCCAGGCGATCCGCGAGCACGGGCCGGTGTCCATGTACGCGATCGACGAGGTGCCCGCCGACGCCACCGTCGTGCCCATCTCCTCGATGGGCGCGCCCACGGTGATGCTGGAGAAGCTGCCCGCGGGAACCGAGGAACTGGCCGTCCTGCGCGCGCTGGAGGCGGTGATCGGCCGGCCCGCCACGCACATCGTGCCCATCGAGGTCGGCGGGATGAACTCGATGATCCCCATCGCCGCGGCGGCCCAGGCCGGGCTGCCCCTGGTCGACGGCGACGCCATGGGCCGCGCCTTCCCCGAGGCCCAAATGGTCCTGCCCACGCTCATGGGGGTGCGCAACACACCGATGGCGCTGGCCGACGACAAGGGCAACACCCTCGTCCTGGACGCCGTCTCCAACCACTGGGCGGAGAAGATCGCCAGGGCGGCGTGCGTGCGCATGGGCTGCCAGCTCGCCTCCGCCGACACCGTGCTGCGCGGGTCGCAGCTGCGCGACGGGCTCGTGCCCGCCACGCTGACCCTGGCCGAGGACCTGGGCCGCGCCGTACGGCTGGCGCGCGCCGCGCACGCCTCGCCGATCGCGGCCGCACTGGAGGTGCTGGGCGGGACGCAACTGTTCGCCGGCAAGGTCGTCGACGTCGAGCGCCGCACGACCGGGGGGTTCGCCCGCGGCGCGGCCCGCCTGGAGTCGCCGGACGGCACCCTCGAACTCAGCTTCCAGAACGAGCACCTCCTGGCCCGCCGCGACGGGACCACCGTGGCCACCACCCCCGACCTCATCTGCGTCCTGGACACCGAGTCCGGCGAGCCCGTCACCACCGAGGCGCTGCGCTACGGCCTGCGCGTCACCGTCATCGGCGCACCCTGCGACGCACGCTGGCGCACCCCCGCGGGGCTGGAGCTGGCCGGGCCGCGCTACTTCGGCTACGACTGCGACTACGAGCCGCTGGCCGTCGGCTGACCTCCTCGCCCCGCCCACACCCGTACGGAGGGAGGTAGATATAGCCCAAGGAACGAACGGGGAGGGCGGGGATGATCAACGTGATCGGCGCGGGGCTGCCGCGCACCGGGACCACGTCGTTGAAGGCGGCACTGGAGCGGCTCGGCCTGGGCCCCTGCCACCACATGCGGGAGATCGGCGCCCATCCGGAGCAGGCGACGCGGTGGCGGCAGACCATGGACGGGCCGATCGACTGGGACGCCGTGCTGCGGGGGTACCGTGCGGCCGTGGACTGGCCGAGCGCCCACTTCTGGCGCCCGCTCGCCCGGGCCTATCCGGACGCCAAGGTCATCCTCACCGTGCGCGACGACCAGCACGCCTGGTACACCAGCCTGCGCGACACCGTCTTCGCGATGCTGAACAAGCCCTCGACGGTGCCCGCCGGGCTCCAGGCCGTGGCCGTCACCATGCGTCCGCTGCTGGAGCGCATCTGGCACGAGACGTTCGGCACGACGCTGGACGAGCCGATGCCCGGCGAGCACCACGCCGCGGAGGTGTTCCGGCGGCACACGGCCGAGGTCACCGCGGCGCTGCCCGCCGGGCGCGTCCTGGTCTACGAGACCGGTCAGGGCTGGGAGCCGTTGTGCGGCTTCCTCGGCGTGCCCGTGCCGGCCGAGCCGTACCCGCACCTCAATGACCGGCAGGCCGTCCAGGCCCGCCTGCGCGGAACACCGGAGCGGTGACGGCCGGCCGGGATCAGGGCTCGCCGGTCGTCGGGACGGCCACGACGGCGTCGGCCGCCTCGCGGGTCGCGATCACCAGGCGGGCGTTGCGCTCGTCGCTGCCCAGCGTGCGCTCCCAGGCTTGTTCCTTCGTCCTGCCGAACGCCTCGTGCCGGGCGGCCAGCCGGGCGTGCCGGACGTCCTCCGGCAGGTCGGCGTACCAGATCTCATCCGCCAGCGCACGCACCGGCCGCCACTGCTCCCCGCCGAGGAGCAGATAGTTGCCCTCCGTGATCACCAGCCGCACCTCCGGCGGTACGGCTACCGCCCCCGCGATGGCGTCCTCGATCTCCCTGCGGAACTCCGGCGCCCACACGTGCTCGCCGGCCCTGATCCTGCGCAGGAGCGCGACGTATCCGGCGGCGTCGAAGGTTTCCGGAGCGCCCTTGCGCTCGGCCAGGCCGAGGCGCTCCAGAGCCGAGTGCGCCAGGTGGTAGGCGTCCATGCCCACGACCACGGACCCGTCGATCTTGTCGTGGAGCAGCCGGGCCAGGGTGGACTTGCCGGCTCCGGGCGGTCCGGTGATGCCGAGGATCCGCCGCTTCCCGGACGCGGCCAGCGTCGCGGCCCGCCGTACGGCGTCGTCGGGGCTCAATCGCAGCACGATCCGCACTGTACGGCAGGCCGTGAGCGTGGCCCCGGTGGTGAAGCTGGCCTCTTCGCCGGGTCGGTGGTGGCGTCGCTGCCGGTGATCGTGATGTTCGTGGTGATGCCGCGCCAGTTGATCGCGGGCATCGCCTTCACCGGGTCCACGAGCTGAGCGGCGAGAAGAGTAGCCGTTCGGAAACGGGGAGGCTGCCAAAAACACCATTGGGGCGATCAGTAATTCAGATCGTTTGAGAAACCCACTCCCAGGGTCTTGACTCATCTCGCGGCACGAGTAGTACTGGTCATACGTGGGTCGGCAAGGAGGGGTGCCATGCCTAATGGTTTAAGAATGTGCAACTCTGCCCATTGCAGCGGAGCGGACGCCGAAATCTACGCAATATGCACTTCCTTGGGACTCCCGGCCGGCTATCCGGTTCTCACAAAGGACGAACAAGGCCCGTGCACGTGCTCGTGCTCATGTCTGGCATTCGGCACACTGGTGCAGACCGGCGACGGACTGTTCAAGGCCATCGAAACGTTCAGCATCGGCGACGAAGTGCTGGCCGCCGGAGTCGACCTCAACTGGTCGGCCAAACCCGTGGTATTCAGCTCGGGAACGACGGTCGCCTCTCTTCAGCGATTCACCGTGCTCGTCGTTTATCAGAACACCGCCATCGCCGTCACCTCCGACCACCTCTTCCTCCTGGAGAATCGCACGCTCAAACGCGCCGACCGCCTCGCGCCGACGGACGTCCTCGTCTCCCCCCAAGGGGAGGCGGTTCCGATCACCTCGGTGCACGTGGGGGACTACTACGCCGGCTTCCATCACATCGCCACGTCGCTGGACTCGCCCGGCCAGGACCTGGACGGCCGGCTCCTCAACACCAACGGCGTGATCAGCGCGGACTACGTGGTCCAGCTTCGCGCGAGAAGCGAGGACGTCACCGCCTTCAGCGCCGCGGAAGACCTTCCGGTGATCGGCTCGCCGGAGTACACCGCGCAATACGGAGAAAGCAGCCGGCAGGCACCACAGCTTCCGCAGGGCTTCAACGAGCCGAAGGTCATCGTGGACCCCCGGGGATACAACGCTCCGGACCTGGAGCCCAACAGCTTCGTTCCCGCCGCGACCATAGCGCTGCGCGTGCCCGACGACGCCTGCAGCTTCATTTCGAAAGAAGAGGCGGCGAGAAAAGCGCAGGACCCGAAGAGGGCTTTCAGCGATCCCGCCGCCAGAGAATGGAGCGAAGCGCTCGTCCACCTGCACCGGGCCTGGTATCCCGACATCACCTACCATGTCGACTGGACCGACGAAGACGTCAACGCCTACGCATGGGTCGAAAACGGAGTAAGGCATGTCGCCCTCAAAGGCGGCCTGATCCGGCACACAAAACTGGAGACCGAGGCCATCGCCCTCGTCCTGGCCCACGAAATCGGGCACCATTACGGCGGCAATCCCACATTCCCGAGCGGCCTTTCCTGTGAAGGCCAGGCCGACTATTACGGGGTGCGGGACGCGATGCGGAGGGTCTGGTTCGGCTTTCAGTACATCACCGTAACCGATGCCGCCATCGCGCAAATGGCGAACTTCTTCAGCGTGCCGAACGTGCCGACCGCCCCGGGCGGTAGCGCCGGCTGCGGTCATCCGCCCGGCGCCTGCCGAATCGCCACGTATCACGCGGCAGTACGCCTGTCCGGCAAGCCGGCTTGCGCCGCGTAAAAGAAAAGCTGAACGGTCGCCGGGGGCCCCTGAAAGGGCTCCCGGCAACCCGGCCGTGTTCGAGGTTGAGAAAGTGAATCCCAGCCCAGAGGCGATCGCGGCACAATTGGGCCTGCCGGTGAGCCAGGTAACCGATGCCCTGCTGCTGAAGATCGCCGAAGACGAGCTCTTCCTGCATCACCTGGAGATATGCCGCACGGATGAGCGCCTCATGACCATCCTCCTGCGCGAGACAGACGCGAATGTCGCTTCTCGCCAAGGCCAGAGCACTCAGGAACTGCTGCGGCGAGCAAGCCTGGCCGTGGTTCGCTGGGCGTCCTCGGGATTTCGCAAGGTCGGCCAGGCGACCTACGACCGGCGGCTGGCCGCGTGCACGGCCTGCGAGCACCTGGTCGCACCCACGGGAAACCTCGTCCATCGGCTCACCGGAGCCCGCTCGGTGTGCAACCTGTGCGGTTGTGAAACGCGACGCAAAGCCTGGCTCCCGACCGAGGCATGCCCCATCGGGCGATGGCAGGAGGAGCGATGAGATGACTGTCCCCCTCGTGGAGCCGGTGCAGGTCTCGGACAACGGCGTGCGCAGCTTCATACCGCCCACCTTCTGCTTTGTGCTGCGCGACCACACCGGGCAGCCGGTCGACGTCGTGAGCTCCTTGCTCATCACCATGGAGGCGCGGCAACTCAGGGACTACGACGCCCTGGCCCTGCTGGAACGTTTCGGCCTCTGGTGCGTCGGAAGCGTCGACGAATACGACGCGGGACCGCAAGCCCAGACGCCCGGCAGGCGATTCTCGATCACGAAATGTCTGAACAACCCGGTGTGAACGCGTGCAGCCGCAGCCCCGCCGGACCCCAATGCGTCACTCTCAGTAGTTCTCAACTACTTAGCGTGATGCTAGCCTTCCCGCGTGAAACAGGGGGACGTGTGGTCGGCCGCTATCAGACCCGGCGCACTGGGCGCCTGGCGAAACGCTACGAGCTGGACGGCCTGGCGGTCACGATCGCCCACCTCGACGTGGGTCACGGCCGGACCCTGGAGCTGTTCCTGGCCACCGGCTGCCCGGAGGAGATCGCCGACGACGAGCGGCTGCACAACCGGGAGACGCATCTGGCCTTCGAGGCGCCCGCGGCCGGCCTGGAGGTGCTGGAAGCGCTGCGCGCCGACGGCCACCGCCCGGACGGCGGCGGCTTCAACCCCGCCGAGGGCGCCAGCGGGCGCAGCGTCTTCTACTTCCACACCGGCCGCGGCGGCGACCGCCTGGAGATCGTGGTGGCCGGTCAGGCCCGGGCGGAGCTGGAGCATCACCTGGGCGCGGGCGAGGAACGCCGCCGCATGCTCGAACTGCTCACCGGCGCCTGGACGACCCAGGCCCTGCGCACCGCCGCCGAGCTCGGCATCGCCGACCGGCTCCTCGGCCGCGACCTGGCCCTCGGCGACCTGGCCCGCGCGCTCGGCTGCCCGCCCGACCGCCTCGCCCGCCTGCTGCGCTACCTCGAACAACTCGGCGTGGTCGCCAGCGCCGACGGCCTGATCACGCTCACCCGGCTCGGCGCCACCCTCGCGCGCGGTTCCAGCTTCTCCCTGCACGGCGTCGCCCTGCTGTACGGCGGGCTGTTCTATCACAGCTTCGGCCACCTGCCCGACGCCGTCCGGACCGAGACCAGCGGCTTCGAACTGGCCTACGGCAGCGCCCCCTTCGACTACCTCGAGGCTCACACCGCTCAGGCGGAGGTCTTCCAACTGGCCATGTCCGACCAGTGCCGCGACGTCTTCGACGCCGTGACCGCCCGGCTCGACCTGACCGGCGTCACCACCGTGACCGACATCGCCGGCGGCTCCGGCGCGCTGCTGAGCCGTATCCTCGACGCCGCGCCGCACGTGCGCGGCGTGCTGTTCGACACGCCCGCGACCGTCGCCGCCGCGCAACCGGGCCTCACCGCCCGCCACGGCGGCCGCGTCACCACCGTCGGCGGCGATCTGTTCACCCGCGTGCCCGGCGGCGACCTGCTCGTGCTCTCGCGCATCCTGCACGACTGGGACGACGACGCCTGCGCCCGCATCCTGTCGCGCTGCCGCCGGGCCAGCCGCGAAGGCGCCCGCCTGGCCGTCGTCGAACGGCTCCTGCCCCACCAGCCCGGCCGGCCCGGCCTGGCCACCGCCTGGGACCTGCACATGATGGTCAACAACACCGGCGGCCGCGAACGCACCCTGGACGGCTACCGCGACCTGCTGCACGCCGCCGGGTTCACCCTCACCTCCCACACCGCCCTGCCGCTGGAGGCCCACCTGCTGGAAGCGGTCGCCCACTGATGCGCATCCTGATCGCCGGCGCCGGCATCGGCGGCCTGACAGCCGCGCTGCACCTGCACGCCGCCGGCTTCACCCCCGAACTGGCCGAGGCGAGCACGACGTGCCGGCCGCTCGGCGTCGGCATCAACCTGCTGCCCGCCGCCGTCGCCGAGCTGTCGCGACTCGGTCTCGGCGCCGACCTGGCCGCGCTCGGCGTCCCCGTCGCGCAGATGGCCCACTACGACCGGCACGGCAACCTCATCTGGCGCCAGCCACGCCCCGGCCAGTACGCGATCCACCGCGGCGAACTGCAGATGCTGCTCCTGCACGCGGTCCGCGATCGCCTCGGCGCCGACGCCATCCGCTTCGGCATGCTCGTCGAGGATTTCCGGTACGGCGAGCAAAAGGTCCGCATCACCGGCCGCGACCGCAGGTCGGGGCAGGCGGTCACCGTCGACGCCGACGCGCTCATCGGCGCCGACGGACTGCGTTCGGCCGTGCGCCGCCGCCTCCACCCCGGTGAGGGAGAACCCCTGGCCTGCGGAATCACCATGTGGCGCGGCATCAGCCCGGCCCCGCCGTACCTGAACGAGCACACCGTCGCCGTCTACGGGTGCAACGCCCACGCCAAGCTCGTCGTCTACCCGATCACCCGCCCCGGCGACGGGCTGGTCCACCTCAACTGGGTGGCCGAAGCCCGCGGCCCCGCGCCCGCGCCCGGCCGCACGCAACGCGACATCCGCGCCGGCCTCGACGCCCGCTTCGCCGGCTGGTCGCTGCCCGGCCTGGATCTCGCCGCCCTCTTCGCGGCGGCGCCCGAGGTCCTCGAACTCCCCATGACCGACCGGGACCCGCTGCCCACGTGGGGAACGGGCCCGGTCACGCTGCTGGGAGACGCGGCCCACCCCATGTACCCGATCGGCTCCAACGGCGCCTCCCAGGCGATCCTCGACGCCCGGGCACTGGCCGACGCCCTCTCCCGGGCGCCGGACCCGGTGCGGGGACTGCGCTCCTACGAGGCGACCCGGCGCCCGCAGGCCAACGCCGTCGCCGCCGCCTGCCGGGCCATGCCGGCCGACGACGTCCTCGCCCTCGTCGCCGCCCGCGCCCCCGGCGGCTTCGGCGACATCGGCCAGGTGCTGTCCCCGCGCGAACTGACCACGCTGACCACCGCCTACCACCACACCACCGGCTGAACGGCGGCCCCGGCCACCTGCCGGGGGATTTGCGCCAGGAGAGAAGGGCGGCGCCCATCCGGGCCGGGTGGGCCAGGATGGGGCGATGAGGACACTTGTTCTGGGTGGTACCAAGTTCCTGTCCAGGGAGATCGCCCGGCAGGCGCGTGACCGCGGGCACGAGGTGGTGTGCGCGGCGCGCGGGCTCGCGGGAGATCCGCCGCCGGAGGTGGAGTTCGTCCGGGTCGACCGGAGCGAGGACGGCGGGCTGGCGCCGGTGGAGGGGGCGTTCGACCTCGTCGTCGACGTCGCCAGGCAGCCGAGCCAGGTACGGCGGGCCGTCACGGAGCTCGCGGGCCGCGCCGGTCACTGGACGTTCGTGTCGTCGTGCAGTGTCTACTCCGACTTCGGCGCGGCCAACCAGGTCATGCACGAGCCGCTGGCCGCCGACGCCGACGAGAGCGACCCGGAGAACTACGGCCCGGCCAAGGTGGCCTGCGAGCAGATCGCCGGCGACGGAGCGCTCCTCGTGCGCGCCGGGCTGATCGTGGGGCCGGACGACCAGTCCGACCGGTTCACCTACTGGGTCGCCAGGCTGGCGCGCGGCGGGCGCGTGCTGGCTCCCGGTTCGCCCGACGAACTCGTCCAGCTCGTGGACGTGCGCGATCTGGCCGCCTGGACGCTCGACGCGGCAGAGGAGGGGCTGGCCGGGCCGTACGACGCGATCTCCATGCCCTTCAGCCGCGGCCGGCTGCTGGCGGAGATCGCCGAGGGCGTGGAGGTGGAGCCCGAGCTGGTCTGGGCCGGCCAGGAGTTCCTCGTGGAGCAGAAGGTGGAGCCGTGGACGGGGCCGCGGTCACTGCCGATGTGGCTGCCGTTGCCGGAGTACGCCGGCTTCATGACCCGCGACACCTCCGTCACGCTGGCCGCCGGTCTGCGCATCCGCCCGGTCGCCGGTACGGCCCGCGACACGCTGGCCTGGCAGCGCGAGTCCGGCCACACGGTCAGCCGCTCCGGCCTCACGGCGGCCGAAGAGGCGGAGCTTCTCACGATGCTCACCTGATCGTTCACCTGATCGGGCCGGATGTACGGCCCAAGGTGGTCGGAGACGGTAGCGCATTCGATTGCATGCCCGCTGCCCCCATTGACACCGAGCCAACCGCCTTTCATGCTCCACCATAACGCAATCGATTGCGGAGGAGGTGCCCATGAAACGAATGGCGCTGGCCGCAGTAACGATTCTGACGCTGGCAGCGTGTGGTCAGCCGCCGTCGGCGCAGCGCGGCGGCGGGGATCTCGTCATCGGGATCTCGCTGCCCCTCAGCGGGGACTTCGCGCAGCCGGGCGGTGAGGCCAAGCGCGGCTACGAGGTCTGGCGGGACCTGGTCAACGCCAAGGGCGGCCTGCTCGGCAGGAAGGTCCAGCTGAAGATCGTCGACGACGCGAGCAACCAGGACACCGTGGTCGCCGACTACACCAAGCTGATCACCCAGGATCGCGTCGACTTCGTGCTGGGCACGTTCTCCTCGCTGCTCAACTACCCGGCGTCGGCGGTGGCGGAGAAGAACCGGATGGTGTTCATCGAGCCCGCGGGCGGCGCGGCCAAGATGTTCAACCGGGGCTTCACGTACCTGTTCTTCGCCCAGCCCGCGGCCTCCGGCCACCAGGCGGACGTGTTCGCCGAGTGGATCACGTCGCTGCCGGAGGACCAGCGCCCGAAGACGGCCGCCTACCCCAGCCAGGACGACCCGTTCGCCAAACCGGTGATCGACTCCCTGCGCTCCCAGTTGGAGGCCCAGGGCGTCAAGACCGTCAACGCCGACGTCTATCCCGGCGACACGACCAACTTCCAGACGCTCGCCACGACCCTGAGCGCCGCCAAGCCCGACCTGATCGCCCAGGGGGCGGTCTTCGAGGACGGCGTGGGCCTGGTCAGGGCGCTCAAGCAGCTCGACTACTCGCCCAAGATGCTTTTCCAGACCTCGGCCCCCAGCAACGGCGAGCAGTACGCCAACGGCGTCGGCGCCGCCGGCACCGAGGGCGTGCTGTACACGGTGAGCTGGAACGAGAAGGCGCAGACGCCGCTGAACGCGGAGTTCGTGGCCGCCTACCGCAAGGCCCACGACAACGCCCCGCCCGCGGAGGACGCCGCCGACGCCTTCGCCGCGGCCCAGGTGCTGCAGGCGGCGACGGAGAAGGTCGGCGCGGTGGATCAGGAGAAGATCAGCGCCTGGCTGCACGCGAACACGGTCGAGACCATTCTGGGCCCGCTGAGCTGGATGCCGACCGGCGAGCCGAAGGGCTCGTTCATGCTCGCGCAGTGGCAGGGCGGCAAGGTCGAGGTGATCGCCCCGAAGAACCTGGCCACCACGGCGAACGCGATCAACCCCAAGCCCGGCTGGAAGGCGGCTCGATGACCCAGTTCGTCCAGGCGGTCGCCCTGGGCCTGCTGATCGGCGGCGTCTACGCGCTCATGGCCTCCGGCCTGACCCTGATCTTCGGCGTGATGCGCATCGTGAACATCGCCCACGGCGCGTTCCTGGTGCTGGTGGCGATGGCCACCTGGTGGTTGTGGCGGCAGACGGGCGTGGACCCGATCCTGGCGGCGGTCGTCACCACGCCGCTGATGGCGGGGCTCGGCTGGCTGATCCACCGGATTCTCGTCTCGCGCGTCAAGGACGCCTCGCCCGCGATGTCCGTGCTCCTCACGTTCGGCCTGGCGTTGATCATCGAGGGCCTGCTGACGATCGTCGCGGGCAACAGGTTCCGCTCGGCCACGCCGCCCTACTTCGAGGAGTCCTTCAGGATCGGCGCGATCGCGCTGCCGAAGGCGCAGGTGTTCGGCTTCCTGGCCGCCGTCCTCGTCCTGGCGGTGCTGTACGGCGTGCTGACCGGGACCTGGACGGGCCGGGCCATCCGGGCGGCGACGCAGAACCCGGCGGGCGCGGCGCTGGTGGGCGTGGGCGCATCGGGAACGGCGGCGCTGGCCTTCGCGCTGGGCACGGCGACGGCCGGGGTGGGCGGTTCGATCCTGTCGGTGCTGTATCCGTTCTTCCCCGCCTCCCACTACGAGTGGATCTCCAAGCTGCTCGGGATCGTGGTGCTCGGCGGGATGGGCAGCCTGCCCGGCGCGCTGGCGGGCGCGGTGGTGCTGGGACTGGCCGAGACGCTGACCGCCACGTACGGCTCGCTGAGCTGGTCGACGCTGGTGTTCTACCTGGTGATCATGGTGGTGCTGCTGTTCCGGCCGCATGGCCTGTTCGGCGCCCGGGTGCGGGAGGACGCGGCATGAGGCGGCCGGTGGTTCTCGGGTGCCTGGCGGTGCTGGCCGCCTACCCGGTGGTGAATCCGTGGCAGCCGTATCCCCAGGCCGTGCTGCTGCTGGCGTTCCTGCTGGCGATCCAGGCGACAGGGTGGAACATCATCTCGGGATATGCCGGATACGCCTCGCTGGGACATGGCATGTTCCTCGGGCTCGGCTCCTACACGGCCGGCATCCTGTCGGTAAATCTCGGGATCAACCCGCTCTGGGGGGCGCCCATCGGCGGCGTCACCGCGGTCCTGACAGCGCTGGCCATCGGGTCGGTGGTGCTCAGGGCCCGCGGGCACGCCTTCGTGATCATCACGATCGCGATGCTGCTCGCGGCGCAGATCCTGGCCACCAACGCCCGGGGTCTCACCGGAGGCTCCGACGGCCTGGCCCTCGAGCTGCCGTTCTGGAGCCGCGACTACCAGAACATCCCCTTCTACTACCTGTTTCTCGTCCTGCTGGTGGCGGCGGTGGCGTTCAGCGGCTGGCTGCGCCGTACCAAACTCGGAACGGGATTGGTGGCGATCCGCGAGGACGAGGGCAAGGCCGGCTCGATCGGGGTGAACACCACCCGCTTCAAGGTCATCGCCTATGCGGCGAGCGCGTTTTTCATCGGCGTCGCGGGCGGCGTATACGCATATTTCCTGACCTTCGTGAGTCCGACCGGCGCCTTCTCCATCCTCGGCAGCGTCACGATCGTGCTGGCGGCGCTGGTCGGCGGGCGCGGGACGCTGTACGGGCCGGTGCTGGGCGCGTTCCTGGTGCAGTTCCTGAGCGAGGCGGCCACCGTCTACGGCGGCACGCAGTCACGGGTGCTGATCTTCGGGCTGGTGCTGGTGCTGGTCGTGCTCTTCCTGCCGAAGGGGATCCTGCCGACCGCGCAGGCATGGTGGGCCAGGCGGCACCCCGAGCCGGTCGCGTACACCGAACAGCAGGTCGCGCGCGGCGTCGTCCACACGCCCGGGCCTGCGGGCGAGCCGCTGCTGGTGGTGCGCGGCCTGAGCAGGAGCTTCGGCGGCCTGACCGCGGTCGACGACGCCAGTCTGGTCGTCCGCGCGGGCACGATCACCGCGCTGATCGGCCCCAACGGCTCCGGCAAGACCACCCTGTTCAACCTGGTCACCGGCGGGCTCCAGCCGGACCGGGGGGAGATCTGGTTCGACGGCCGGCGCATCGATCGGCTGCCGCCCTGGACCCGCGGTCACCTGGGGCTCGGCCGTACCTATCAGGTGACGAGGCTGTTCAAGGAGATGACCGTCCGGGAGAACGTGGTCGCGCCACTGCCCACCGGGCGCTGGCGCACGATGTTCGCGGACGCGGTCAGCGGTCACGAGGCCGAGCGCGCGCATGACCTGCTCGACCTGGTCGGCCTGGGCAGGATGGCGCACCAGAAGGCCGGGACCCTCTCGTACGGCCAGCAGAAACTGGTCGAACTCGCCCAGGTTCTCATGCTCGACCCCAAGCTCGTCCTCCTCGACGAGCCCGCGGGAGGCGTCAACCCCGGCCTGCTCGGCCGCCTGGTCGAGGTGATCCGCGACGTGAACGCGCGCGGCGTGACGTTCCTGGTGGTCGAGCACAACATCCCGCTGGTCAGCGAGCTGTGCGACCCGGTCATCGTCTTCTCCGCCGGCGCCCCGCTGGTGGAGGGACCGCCCGGCCGCATCAGGCGGGACCCGCTGGTCCTCGACGCCTACCTGGGAGTGTGACGTGCTGATCATGAAAGGCGTCGTGGCCGGGTACGGCGGCGGCCGCGTCCTGCACGGCGTCGACCTGGAGTGCGCCAGGCAGTCCATCACCTGCGTCGTCGGCCCGAACGGCGCGGGCAAGTCCACGGTCCTGCGCGTGCTGAGCGGACTGATCTCCCCCGAGTCCGGCGAGATCACCGTGAACGGCGCCCGGCTCGGCGGGCGCAGCCCTCAGGAGATCCTGCGCCGCGGCGTGGCTCAGGTGCCGCAGTCGCAGGCGCTCTTCCCCGCCATGTCCGTGCGCGAGAACGTGCTGATGGGCGGCTATCTGATCCGCCGCAAGAGGAAGCTGCTGCGCGAGCGGCTGGAGCAGGTCGGCGCGCAGGTGCCGCTGGTGGCCGAGCGGGCCGGGGACCGCGCGGGCAACCTCAGCGGCGGCCAGCGGCGGATGGTGGAGATCGCCCGCTGCCTCATGCTCGACCCGGCCGTGCTGCTGCTCGACGAGCCGTCGCTCGGCCTCGACCCGCGCAGCCTGGCCGGCGTCGCCGGCCTCATCCGGAGCCTCAACGCCAGCGGGGTGACGGTCCTGCTCGTGGAGCAGAACGTCCGGCTGGGCCTGGGCCTGGCCACCCACGGCGTGGTGATGGAGGGCGGCCGGGTCCGCCTCACCGGAACCGCCCGGGAGATCGCCGAACACCCCGAAATCGCGGCTCTCTACCTCGGAATTCGAGCCGAGTAGACATTACGGCGGGGCATAAAAGGGCCTTCTGGTTTGGCTGCCGATCAAGCATTGTGTTGCCGCCGCGAGAATGGCAGAGTCATTCAGAGGGTGCCGTACAGCCGAAGGGCGACGATGGCGAAGACAGGCTTTCCCTGGCGAGTGGACGCCCAGCCGGATAACCGTCCGACGCTCCTTGCCGACAGAGCCGATGTCCACATTGGCGCGAAGTCGCTCAACTTCGACCCGGAAAGCGTGCCGCACGGCGGGGGCCTTCGCGAAGTGGTCAGGTTCCTGCGCGGCCGATATGACAGCTACAACCAGGCGGATTGCGCGCGCAACGGAGACCTGCGGTTCTGCTGCGTCGACATGAAACTGGGGCCCACGGAGAAGAACACGCTGCGCGACGGTTCTATTCAGCTGTTCTTCCTGAAGGAGAGCCTCTATCTGGTCGGCTGGACGATCGACAACGAACGCGACTACATAAAAGTCGGCGACGACAAGATTCCGCAACCCGGACAGGCGGTCCGGAAGAACGACGGCAAGGGATTCCCCGTCGAGCATCTCGAGGACGCCGGCCTGCAGCCATTGGGCAAAAAGGCTTTGGAGGATGCCCTGGGCGAACTCTATGACTTCTTGACGGCGGTGAAAGCGGGCCGGAAACTCGACCACACCAAATACAAGCTGCCCTTCAGCCTGGTCGTCAGGATGACCGCGGAGATGGCCAGGTTCGGCGCGTACTTCGACGACTTCCTGGGCAGGTGGTGGCCCGGTGACTGGAGCCAGTCGCGGAAAATCACCGAAGCCCTTCCGCCCTTCAGCGAAGTGATCAACCTGTGGGACAAGATCTTGAGGCAGGCGAGGGACAACACGGGCATGCCGCAATATCGCGAGGACGGCGTGCTCAAAACGCTGTCCCAGGACGACTGCAAGGCCATCGTGGGTGACGGAGTGCAACTGCGCTCCGGCGCCGGCTCTGGCGCCGGCTCCGGCGGCGGCGCCAAGAAGAAGCAGTGAGCCGTGGCAGACGACACCGTGAACCTTGGCGCGCTGCAGGCGTACCTCGTGAGCCTGGGCGACTCGCCGCTGCTGAGCGCCGCGGACGGCAACCTTCCGGCGGCGTTGCGGGACATGCTCACCACGTTCCCGGACGGCGGCTGCCGGGCTTCGGGGCGGGTGAAGGCGGACGCGGGGCGGGACACGCTGACGCTCTCCCTGACCTGCGCGTCCACGATCTGGCAGGCCGTCGCGGTGACAGAGGTGACGGCGGCGGTGACGGGCGAGGGCGTGGTCACCCTCACCCTCGGCGGAACGTTCGACCAGGTCGAGGTGACCTCGACGGTGACCGCGACCGCCGCCGAGCAGCTGACCGCCGCGGTGCGGCCGCTCCGGCCGGGCGCCTTCGCCGCCGCGCTGGAGGACCTGGGCGAGTTCTTCGGCGGGGACGCGTGGCCGGCCGCGCGCGACGGGCTGAGCGAGTTCGGCTTCGACCTCAAGGACGTCGCCGGCTTCGACATCCGCCTGACCAGGCAGGGAGCGGCCGGCTACCAGGCGCGGTCCGCGGCGGTGGTGGCCACGCTCGACGTCAAGGCGCTTCCGCTCCAGATCGCCCTGTGGTTTCCCGACCTGACCATCACCGGAGCGCTGCGCGACGACCAGCCGATCGGCGTCGGGGCGCTGCTGGAGTCGTTCGGCATACCCGCGGGTGAGGTGCCCGCGGACCTCGCCATCGGCGACCTGTCGTTCGCCGCCGCCCTCGGCGTGGCCTACGTCGCCCGGATGACGGTCACCGGCCTGTGGTCGATCGGCCACCTCAAGATCACCTCCCTCTCCCTGGTGCTCTCCTACGACAAGGTGAGCACGTTCGTGGCCGGCGTCGCGGGCACCGTGGCGATCGGCTCGTCCTTCGGCATCGGTGTCTCCGCCTTCAAGAGCTTCGGCAAAGCGGGCGGCTGGTCCTTCAGCGGCGGTCTCGCGGCTGACGCGGCGCTCGGCATGGCCGAGGTGACCGCGGCCCTGGGCCTGCCGGACGTGCCCGAGCCGCTGGAGAGCCTGGAGCTGACCAGCCTGTGGTTCTCCTACACCACGGGCGCGAGCGTCTTCGGCTTCATGCTCCGGGGGGACATGACGATCGCCGACGGGATCCGTGCCTCGCTCGGCGTGACGATCACCCAGGACGCGTCCGGCACGCGGTACGCCGGGACGCTGGATATCGCGAGCCTCGACTTCGAGGTCGTCTTCGACAAGGACAGGTCCGGCCTCGAGGTGCTGGCCGCCGCGTTCCGCGGTGGCGAGAACGGCATCGAGATCGTGCTGCGGGACCTGGTCGCGCACTTCTCCGCCGATCTGGCGGCGGACGTCCCCGACAGCCTGCGGATCGAGGTGAAGGACGCCAAGTTCGTCCGGGTGAAGCCCGCGAGCGGCCCGGCCGGCTTCGTGGTCGGCGTCGACCTGTCGGCGGCCGTCGACCTCGCCCAGCTTCCCCTGGTGGGCGGGTTCCTGTCGCAGGCGGGGACGTTGAGCGTGGAGAACCTGCAGATCCTCTACAGTTCCGGCGACCTCCAGGCCCAGGCGGCCGGCGTGGTCAACGGGCTGCTCGGGCAGGCGCAGGTGGTGCCGCTTCCGCAGGCCGGTCTGAAG
This sequence comes from Nonomuraea typhae, assembly GCF_009760925.1. Classification (GTDB taxonomy): domain Bacteria; phylum Actinomycetota; class Actinomycetes; order Streptosporangiales; family Streptosporangiaceae; genus Nonomuraea; species Nonomuraea typhae. The sequence goes on along the minus strand of NZ_VRLV01000023.1, from coordinate 152,080 downwards.
AAGGGGGTGGCGGCGCTGGCGGAGCTGAAGGCGGGCAACGAGACCACCCCGGTCGCTCTCGACGTGCCCCCCTCCGCGAACGCTCCCGCCCCGAAGGCCGCCGCGCCGGCCTCCACCGTCCATTGGATCTCGGTGCAGAAGAAGCTCGGCGTCATTCAGATCAACCGGGTGGGCGTGCAGTACCAGGACAAGGAGCTGCTGTTCGCCCTGGACGCCGCGGTCGCGCTGGGCCCGCTGTCCATGACGCTCGACGGGCTGACGGCAGGCTCGCCGCTGGACAGGTTCGCGCCGACGTTCAACCTCTCCGGCCTGGCCCTCTCCTACAGCGCCCCTCCCGTCGAGATCTCCGGCGCCCTGCTCCACCTGCCCGGCAGCGAGCTCGCCCCCGGCGTGGCGTTCCAGTACGACGGCACGGCCACGATCGTCCTGCCGAACTTCTCCGTGGCCGCGGTGGGTTCGTATGCGCAGTTGCGGGACGGCGCGCCGTCCCTGTTCGTCTTCGCCCAGTTGGAAGGCGCCCTGCTGGAGGCGCCGCCGGTCCTGATCACCGGGTTGATGGCCGGGTTCGGCTTCAACCGGGAGCTGTCGCTGCCGTCGTCGGCCGCGGAGGTGCCCGGCTTCCCCCTGCTGGCTCTGCACAAGCAGGGCCCGGATGCGCCCCAGGTGCTGGACGTCCTGGAAGGGCGCCGGCCGGCCGCCCCCCCATACCCGGCACGCCGGTGGATCGCCCCGCGCGAGGGCTCGTACTGGCTGGCGCTGGGGGTGGAGTTCACCGTGGCCGAGGTGGTGAACGCCAAGCTGCTCCTGGCCGCGGAGTTCGGCCAGGACCTGGTGGTGGCCGTGCTGGGGACCGCGATCCTCCAGCTTCCGCTGCCCGCCGAATCCGCCACCCGCACCTACGTCTACGCCGAGCTGGGCCTCGACGCCGTGATCCGGCCCAACCAGGGAACCTTCACGCTGGAGGCGCAGCTGTCCCCGGCCTCGTACGTGCTGACGCCCGCCTGCCACCTCACCGGAGGGTTCGCCTGCGCCGTCTGGTACGGCCCCAGCCCGGACGCCGGGCAGTTCGTGATCACGCTCGGCGGCTACCACCCGGCCTTCCACCCGCCCGCGCCCTACCCACGGGTACCGCGGCTGGGCATCGACTGGGCGGTCGGCGGCGGCGTGTCGATAAGACCATCTCGGCCACGATCGGCGCCGACGTGGAGCTGTGGGGGCCGCCCGTCGGCGGCACGGTCTCCGTCCACATCGTGTGCTTCACCATCACGATCAGCTTCGGCTGCGGCCGCTCCGGATCCGATACCGGGGCGCTGGGCTGGCCGGAGTTCGCCGCCATGCTGCCCGAACCGCCGGACATGGTGACCATCGCGCCGGTCAGCGGCCTGGACAGGGCCATCGACGAGGCCGGCGGCAAGAGGTGGCTGGTCCGCTCCCGCGACCTGCGTTTCTTCACCCAGTCCGCGATCCCGGCCAGCCACCTGCGCCTGGGGGACACCCTGATCCCCGGCCCGCTGGTCGACATCCGCCCCATGAACCTCGTCGGCCTGACCAGCGAGCACCGCCTGGAGCTCTACCGCGAGAACGAGCTCCTCCAAGCCGACGGCTGGACGCCGGCGCCCCGCACCCGGAACGTGCCCGCCTCCTTGTGGGGCGGCCAGTCGCGGACGACGGCGCCCAGCGCCGAGGTCGTCCCCGACCGGCCGGTGGGCGTCGACGTCCAGGCGCCGCGACCGTCGCTGGCCGCCTCGCGCGGGGTGTTCCCGCTGAGCGAGTACAGCGAGGACGAGCTGCCGCCCGGCCTCTCACCGCTGCCCCTGCGACCCGCCGCCAACGACGACTTCGTCTTCGCCGCCGACGCCTCGTGCGTGGCCCTCATCGGCCGTGCCGACCGGGGGGACGCCAAGAACGGGCGCGACCAGGTGTACGCGGCCCTGACCGAGGCCGGACTGCTCACCGGCCCCAACGACGCCTTGACCGGCCTGGCGGACGGCGCCGGTCACCTGTACGGCGAGGCCCCCATGACCCAGAACGCGGGGAGCCGGACATGACCGCGAGCCCGCAGCACCCCGCCCGTGACACGATCCCCCTCGGCGACCTCGAACTGCACGACAACTACCTGCCCGCCCTGCCCGCCGGCGACTACCGCGTCGAGGTCACCCACACGCTGCAAATCGGCCAGGAGTTCACCGCCCGGCAGAACTTCACCGTCCGCGGCCCGCAGGTCGCGATCGACACCGGCGCGGTGGTCGCCAGGCAGCCGCCGGACGGCTCCGGCGGCAGGTTCGCCGAGGTGCTGCCCCACGTGGTGCTCGGCGACCCCATGCTGCCGTGGGAACGCACCCTGCGCGGGGCCTCCCGCGACACCCCCTGGCTGGCGCTCCTGGTCCTGACCGACGACCAGCTCGTCGGCGGCACGGACACCCCGACGCGCACGATCGCCGGCACGGTCGGCGCGTTCCTGGCTTCCGACGCGGCCGTGCTCAAACCCGCCCTCAAGGTCGAAGCCGACGTCGGCGACGCCGATCCCTGCGCCTACATCCAGGTCGCCGCGGGGGAGTTCCACGCGGTGGCGCCCCGCCTGGACGAGCTGCGGTTCCTGGCGCACTGCCGGGGCGCCAACACCGGAGACCGGCCCATCCTCGGCATCCAGGAGGACGGGCTGTTCGCCGTCGTCGTCGCCGGCCGCTTCCCGGCCGGCTCCACCGCCGCCACGAAGAACATCGTGCACCTGGTCTCCCTGGAAGGCCACGAGGACGTCCTCGTGGCCGATCCGGACTTCCGCGGCCGCACCTCGGTGGCGCTGCTGTCGCTGGCCAGCTGGTCGTTCTGGGCCTACCCCGACCCGCAGGCCGACTTCGCCGATCTCGCCGAGGGGCTCACCCGCGCCCCGGACGGCGCCCTGGCCGCCCGTCAGGACCTGTGGTTACGCCTGGCCTCCCCCTACCCGGACGCCGACGGCACCCCGCCGCCGCGGCGGCAGGTGGCCCGGCGGATCAACGACGGTTACGTGCCGCTGCCGTACCTGACCCGCTCCGGCGAGGCCACCTTCGGCTGGTACCGGGGCCCGCTCACCCCCGTCGTGCCCGTGGCCACCGCGGCGGCGGCACAGGCCACCACGGCCGACGCGCTCATCGGCTACGACCCCGCCTGGGGCAGCTTCGACCTGTCACTGGCCACCGCGTTCGAGACCGGCCGGGCGCTCGCCGTGGCCGACGCCGCCTTCGCCCAGCACCTGCTGGCGTTCAAGCACGCCGCCCGGCATCTGGCCGACACCCTCTACAACCAGGCCACCAGCAACCACCTGCCACAGGACGGCGACGGGCCGCGGACCGCGCGAGCCGCGTTCGGCACGCTCCTGGACGGCGGCCTGCTCACCACCCTCGGCGCCTCGCCCGGCAGGCCCACCACCCCGTGGTCACCGCCCGCGCCGGCCGCACCGCCGGTCGACACGACCGGGGCGCTGCGGGACTTCCTGAGCTCCGACGCCACCCAGGCCGCCCTCGGCAAGGCGCTGGCCGAGGCCGACGGGCTGAAGGAACACTTCGCCCCCGTCGCGCAGTGGCTCGGGCGGCTCATGCTGCTCTACCCCGTGCCCTTCACCCATCTGGTGCCCGACGAGCGCATGCTGCCCAAGGAGTCGCTGCGCTTCTTCCACCTCGACCCCAGCTGGCTGGACGCGCTGGTCTCCGGCGCCTTCTGCGTCGGCGCCCAATCCAGCCGGGACACCTTCCAGGACCGGATCGTGGCCGCCACCGTCCGGGCGGCGGCGGCCAGGGTGGCGGCCGCGCACCGGGAGACGATCCGCGGCGCCGTACCCGACGACCAAGAGCCCGACGACCAAGGCCCCGGCGCCCAGGAGCCCGACGACCAAGGCCCCGGCGCCCAAGGCCCCGCCGAGCACGTCTCCGGCCTGCTGCTGCGCTCCGCGCTGGTCTCGGGCTGGCCGAACCTGGCCGTCCGCGCCCTCGACGCGGACGGCGCGCCGCTGCCGGTGCTGCGCATGGACCACCTTTCGCCCGCCGTCCTTCTGTGCCTGTTCGGCGGCCTGCCCGCGACGGTGGAACTGCGCGAACCCCAGGAGGGCTTCCGGTTCGGCGTCGAAGACCACGGCCTGATCCCGCTGCGGAACCTGCTGCCGCCGAGACCGCTCGGCGAGCAGATCGGCGCCGACGTCACCTTCCCCGTCCTGGACCACCTGCGGCCGGGCGACGGCAGGGTGCTGGACCTCGGCTCGCTCGTCCCCGCGCTGACGGCCGCGCTGGAGGCCGCGCACGGCGCCGCCGTCGGCCCGGTCGGGCCCGCCGACCTGGCCATGCAGATGGTCAAGGTCCCCGAGGCCATCCACTTCACCGGCCCGGACGGAGAGCGCCGATGACCACGCTCGTCGTCCCCGTCAGCCTGGACGCCCTCGTGGTCAACACCGCCCTGCAGGGCCGCGACGGCTTCCGCACCTGGCAGCCCAACTACCGGGCGCTGAACGACTACATGAGCCCAGAACCGGACGAAGGCGACCGGCAGAGCGGCGACCAGGCCCACGGCCACACCGGCGTCCGCCTGCACTGGACGCTGCCCCGAGGGCTGCGCCACGGCGTCCAGGACGCGCAGACCGGAGAAATCCGATATCCGCTGGTGCCCAACCGGTGGCTGGTGGTCCGGTTCAGCGGGAGCACCACCCGCCGCGCCAAGGCGTGGGTGGTCGAAAGCGACTGCCCGTACGGCACCACCGCCTACCACAACGGGCATTCCTACCAGTTCTCCAGCCCCTACCTGGTCTCCGCGGACATCCTTCACGCCTGGCAGGCGTGCGCCGACCCCTACCGCAACACCGTGACGTCCCAGCAGACCTTCATCGGGCTCGCCTTCCCGACCCCCTGGACGGAACGAGCCGCGGACGTCCCCCTGTACGTCACCGCCATGGCCACCGGCAATCCGTACTTCACCGCCTACACGCCGCACAACGGCAACGTCTTCTCCTTCCTCGACGACCTGTCCGACGTCCCCGCCGGCGACACCCTCGGCTATCAGGTCATCGGCTGGTACTCCAACCCGGACGCCGACGTCCTCGCCACGCTGACGCCCGAGCACCTCGGCTGGACCGGGCAGGACCACACGGCCACCCGCAGCCTGTACTGCGGCACCGCCCTGACCGTCTCCTGGGATCCCGGCTCGCCACCGGCCCCCGACCCCTTGGACACCATCCGGGACAGCGGCGCGCTCAACATCGCGATCGGCAACACCACCGAGGACGCCTTCACCGCGCTCGCCGGCCGTATGCTGCACGCCGGTGGCGCCGACGTGCAGCTACTGCGCACCTTCCTGCACGACGTCCTCGACCTCGCCGACGAGAAGGGCGGCGACGCGCGGGTGCGCCGCACCCTTCACGACGCCACGTTCGGCGCCGTGGCCGGCGGCGACCACTGGACGGTGACCGCACCCCCCGAGGACGCGCCGCCCTGGCTGGCCACCCTCAACGACGACCAGCGCCGACTGGACGAGCAACTGGGCGAGCTGTATGCCCACCAGTGGCGGCTGAACGCCCTGTGGTGGAAGTACGGCCTGGCCGACGCGCTGTCCCCGCGTCCGGGCGACGCGCCGGACCCCGACCGGATGCGGCAGGAACTCGACCCGGACCGGGAGGGCTCGCTCGCCCAGACGGTGCGCGCCATGACGGCCCAGGCGCGGGACCTGGCCGCGAAGGTCCCGCAGCCCGACGCCGGCAGCTCCCACCCGGGCGACCACGACGCGCTCACCGCCGGGATCAACGCCTTCGCCGAAGCCCGAGGGCCGGCCGGCGGCGTCACGCTCAAGGCCGTCCCACGCCAGCCGTACTGGCAGGTCAACGACCCGGTGGTCAGCCTGTCCGGCGTCCTGCCGCCGGTCGACGCCGTCGTCCCCGACGAGCCGCTGCCCGTGCGGCCGCTCACCGGCGACGGCCCCGAGCCCCTGGTCAGCGCGGTCACGGTCGCGGGCACGACGATCCGGGGGCCGACGCCCGCGCTCGAGGGTCTGCCCGCGCTCCCGCAGGAGGTCGCCTGGCTGCTCACGGAGTTCTTCCTGCTGGATCCGGGCAGCGCGCCCGCGCTGGCCGCCGCCACCGGCCTGCCCGCGGACGAGATCGCCGCCGTCATCGCCGCGCACCGACCGGACGACTACACCGGCACCCTCCCGGCGCTGGGCCTCGGCCCCTGGACGCAGCCCTGGCAGCCCCTGATCATGGAATGGAAGGTCGCCTACCGGCACATCCCGCACGCCGGATGGACGTTCGACGGCACCGACTACCGCTACCTTTCCGGTACGGCCGGCCTCGCCTCCGACCCGGTCACCGTGAGCGGCATCTCCGGCCTCGGCCCGCACCCCCGCTCCCTGCTGGCCGCCCGGCTGAAGGAGTTCATCACCCACTACGGCACCGACGACCAGCGCGACCGGCTCGGCGACTGGCTGGCCGCGATCGGCGACTGGCCCTTCCTGGCCCAGGAACTCACCGGCTTCAACCAGCGGCTGGCCGCCCGCGACGGCCGCGCCTTCCGCCGCCCCACCCCCGACGACCCCGACCACCCGCACCTCGCCGGCCTGGCCGGCTACCCCGACACCGCCACCGGCGAGGGCCTGCCCGCCCGCTACCTGGGCCGGGTCACCAGCGTCCCGTACCTGCCCGACGGCGCCGACGCCCCCTTCCACGAGATGCGGCAGGGGCAGATCCACATCGAGGAGCTCTTCCTCTACGACAAGTTCGGCCGCGTCCTCGAGGTCGTCAGCTCCGACACCCGCACCGGCGGACTGCACGACTACCGCAACTTCCCCCTCATCATCGACACCGCCCTGGCCGCCGAGACCTCGCTCACCCCTGACGTCGCCGCCGTCGCCCAGCTGCCGCCCCGCCCTCTGCAGCCCGCCCGGCTCGACTTCGACCTCCTCGACGCCGGGACCGGCACCCGCGTCGTGCGCACCGCCGCCGACCCCAGCCCCATCGGCGGCTGGATCCTGCCCAACCACCTCGACCACAGCCTGCTGCTGTACGACGCCGCGGGCCGCCTGCTCGGCACTTTCCGCCTGCTCACCGGCGCCCAAGGGCAGCGCACTGGCCAGTGGGAGCCCCCGCCCGACGGCACCCTCGCCGCCCTGGACCAGGTCGCGGCGCTCGCCCCCCTGGTCGCGGGCCTGATCACCGCGCCCGAGCTCGCCACCGAGGCCAACTTCACGGCCTTCCTGGATGTCATCGATTCCACCCTGTGGACCACCGAGCCACTCGGCCAGCGCGCCGACCAGAACCTGTCGCTCCTCATCGGACGCCCCCTGGCGCTCGTCCCCGCACAGGTACGGCTGAGCCTCCAGGGGCCGCCCTTGACCGACACCCGCTGGGCCGCCACCCTCGACCCGCCGGCCCCCGCCTTCACCGCCGACCGGTTCACGATCCGTCTCGGCGACCAGGCCGCCCGCGACGACGGCCTCATCGGCTACTTCGCCGCCGATCGCTACGACAGGTTTCACAGCGTCACCGCGCCCGGCGACGGGCAGGACTACATCACGCGGATCGGGGCTCCGGACGCCGGCCAGGTCCAGCTGGCCTTCGGCGACTCCGCCCCCACCCGGCTGCTCCTGCTCCTGGACCCGCGCACCGCCGTGCACGCCACCAGCGGAATCACCCCCACCGCAGGCGTCGCCGTACCACCCGCCCACGTCGACGACGCGCTACGGCGGCTGCAGGCGCTCTTCCGCTTCGGCCCCGTCCTGACCACCGAACACGACCAGACCCTCGCCTTTCCCCGCCCAGGTGAGAAGCACGGCACCTGGTCGTGGCTGCGCCCTGCCGTCGGGACGGCGTACGAGCTGACCCCGGCTCCGCCGGAAGCCCAGTTCCCCGGCGCCTCCGCCAGGCTCGAAGACGGTCTGCTCCGCCTCGTCACCGAACCCGACTCGGAATAGGAGACCTCCCGTGGCCGACGCCCTGCTGCACTACGGCACCAGCACCAGCCCGACGCCCCTCCAGGCAGGGAGCTCGGACAAGCCCGCCTTCAACACCATCAACCTCACCGTCACTCCGCCGTCCGGTCAGCAGGTGTACTGCGACAAGATCGACGTCGCCCTGCCGGCGAGCGCACCGGACGGCGGCGGCGCCTACTTCACCGAGGCCCCGGACGGCGTCATCACCGGCGGCGATTGGAAGCCGCCGACGGCCCAGCTGAAATCCGGGCGAGAACTCGGCCTCGCCGACGCGCAGAACTACTTCCACGTCGTCTTCGAGCCTCCCATGCCGGATCTCGACCTCGTCGACGGGACGCTGAGCTTCGCCATCAGCGGCAACCTCGCGATCACCGCCACCGGCAGCGCGCTCGCCTGCTCGATCACCGAGACCTCCGGCACGACCAGCGGCTCATACAGCCGCAAGGACCGCCTGGATCTGACGCTGCCCACCGGAGAGCCCGTCTTCTACCTGAATAGCCTCCTGGCCGTGGCCCCGGACAAACCCACTATTCCCAGGACGAAGTTCAACGCCGGCGACGAGGTCGCCCTTTCCTGGGAGAGCAACGGCAGCGCCTTCCAGCTCTACGACGGCGACGGCACGTCCCTCTACGAAGGCGCTGCCACGTCGTGCTCCATCCCTGCGGACAAGGTCGTCAACGACACCACGTACACGCTGAAGGCGACCTTGACCTCCGGCACCCCCGGGGCCCAGCCGGCCACCCTGTACGCGACCATCACCCTCACCATCGCCAACCCGATCCTGCGCCACGTGACCGTCACCGAAGAACTCGTCGCCACCGACCTGACCGTGCCGGCCAAGCTCACGACCAGCCAGACGGACGGACTCCGGGTCTCCGGAAGCATGACGGCCGACTCCGCGCTCACGGTGAACGGGCAGCTGGGCACCCGTGACGTGAACGTCGGCGGCGGCCTGACGGTCTCCGGCCGGCTGACGGCCCTCGGCAAGGCCGACCTCGGGGCCTTGTTCGACGAGGCGGTCGAGCTCGATCCCACACTCGACGGCACCGACATCCCCGTCGACAGCGACGGCATCATGCTCGTCTTCGCCGAACTCCCCGGCCGCTACATCGCGACTTTTCACATAAAAGAGGAGGGGAGCAGCGACACGGCCTATCAAGTGACCCTGGCGGGCGACGATTCCACCTATACGATTCCCCTGCGAAAAGGACAAAGCTGGTGCATCACCAATATTCCCCCGGGTAATGTGATCTTCGCCTTCCACTGGTTCGGCTTTTCCTGACCCCAGGCCGCCTTCGCCCACCGGTCACCTACCGAAGCGCTATGCCGGCAACCGGCCGATCGATCGGCGAGGTAGGTACCGAGGTGTGGCCGAGACTCCTGCGGGCTGGGATCCCACCGCTCTGGCCGTCGCGGAAGTGACGGCACTGCGGGCCGAGATCGTGCACTTGACCGGTCTGCAGGCGCTGATCATCACCTTGACGGTCGGTGCCATGGTGCCGACGGGTCTTCAGGTGCGCAATGCCGTGTAGGACGGCGCAACCTGGGCTGGGAACACTTCGTCCAGGACAACCCGCTTCCCCGGGGGACGATTCGCCTACTGGGGGCTTCGCTCCACCTTCCCGACGACCTCCATCCTGGCGATCGGCGCCAGCGTCATCGTGTGGAGGGAGCCCGCTCCGGAACTGAAGAGCCCACGCCCTTGATGCCCGGGGCCGGGTGTATCGGCGGCGTATCGAAAAACGCATACGTCCCCGCAACACCCCTCCGTCTTGGGTGGAGGCGTGGGCCGCTGCGCATCGACGGTCCGTTCGCCGATCAGGGGAAAGGTGTGATCATGGACTCGGATTCCGTAGGTGCTGTCGGCCGGCGGCGGTTGCTGGGGTGGGGTGGGCTGGCGGCCGTCGGGGTGGCGGCCGGTGCGCCGCTGTTAGGCCCAGGTGGCAACGCCGCCCTGGCCTCGGCCGACTCCGGCGTCATCCCGCCGGACGCTCGGCCCGGCGGAGCCTATGACCGGTATGTGGCGAAGCTGGCCGCCGAGGGCAGGTTCTCCGGGGTGGTGATGCTGGCGCACCGGGGCCGGACGGTGCTGTCGCGCAGCTACGGCATGGCCGACAAGGAGAAGGGGGTCCGCAACCACGAGGGCATCGCGTTCAGCCTCAGCTCGGCGGGCAAGCCGTTCGGCGCGGTGGCCATCCTGCAACTGGCGCAGCGGGGCAAGCTGAAGCTGTACGACACGGTGGGCACCCACCTGAAGGGCTTCACCAAGGAGATCGCCGAGCAGGTGACCATCCACCATCTGCTCTCCGGCACCTCCGGACTGGACAACCCGGACGTGGACCTGGAACGCGTCTTCCAGAGCCGGGAGGAGGTGCACGAGTACAACGAGCAGTGGGCCCGGCAGGCCAAGCTGGTCGCGGCACCCGGCACTCCCACCGATCACGTCGGGGCCGAGGTCGCCATTCCCGCCCAGATCGTGGAGGCCGTGAGCGGCGAGCCGTACTGGGACTACGTCGAGGAGAACGTCTTCCGGCGCTGCGGCATGAGCGGCACGGCGTTCTACACCAGGCCGCAGTGGCTCACCGACCCGCACATCGCGCACCCGTACATGCAACTGGCCGACGGCAGCGTGGTGGACGCCGTCCGCAACCTGGACAAGGGCAGCCCCAGCCCGCACACCCCGGGCAAGAACCCGGGCCGCAACTTCATCGACGCCCCCGGCGACGGCGGTTTCGCCACCGCGCCTGACCTGATCCGGTTCGCGCAGGCGCTCCGCGATGGCACGGTGCTGGACCGGAGCTACGCCGAGGTGCTCACCGGGCCCAGGACCCCCCTTCCCCCGCAGGGAGGCGGCCTGCGGGCCGGCCGCCGGGCGGCCGCCGACGCAGGGTTCGGGGCCTACTCGATGCCGGTCCACATCGTCAACGGCCAATGGTTGTGGGGACGTGCCGGTGGCGACCCCGGTGTCGGCGCCAGCTGGAACATCTACCCCGACACCGGCTGGGTCGGCGTCATCCTCAGCAACCACGACGGCGCACCGTTGTGGGAGATCACCGAACAGGAGATACAAGCCGTCACCGGCCTGCGCTGAACCTACTGCCGGCCAGTGGGTTGCTCGATGTCGAGGACTGCCTTGCCGGCGATGCGGCGCTCCAGCAGGGCTTGGGCGGCCTCGGTGACGCGCTTCCACGATCCGCGCCAGTCCACTTCCGGGGAGAGCCTGCCCGCGGCCACGAAGTTCAGGAGGGTGAGCAGGTCGGGGCCGGGTCGGCGGGTGTCTCCGAAGGTGGTCATGGTCTTGGGCGGGCCGATGTGGAAGAGCGAGTACGGTGCGAAGACGGCGGGCTCGTCGGAGGCCCAGCCGATGTTCTGCACGCTGCCGCCGGGGGCGAGGAGGTCCCAGGCGGCGGCCAGTTGTGGTCCGCCGACGTTGTCGAGGATGAGGTCGACGGGCTCGTCGATGCCCTGCAGGCCGATGACGACGTCGTGGGCGCCGAGTGCGGTCAGGCCGCCGGCGCGCTCGGCCGAGCCCACGGAGGCGATGACGTGGGCGCCGCCGATGGCTGCCAGTTGTACGGCGTAGCGGCCGACCCCGCCGGCTGCGCCGGTGATCAGTACGCGCCGGCCCAGGAGGGGCTGGGCGCGCAGGGTGCGCAGGGCGGTGATGCCGGCCATCGGCAGTGCGGCGGCGTGGACGAGGTCGACGTGGGCGGGGACCTCGGCCAGCGCGCCGGTGTCGGCGGCCATGTACTGGGCCCAGGCGTGGGGGCCGAAGGCGGCGACCCGGGTGCCGGCGGCGGGTCCGGTGCCGTCCGCGGCGGGGCGGATGACGATGCCGGCGGCGTCGTAGCCGTGGACGGTTCCGGGCGGCTGCCGGGCGGCGAAGGCGATTTCGCCGCGGTTGAGGGAGATGTGGCGTACTTCGAGGAGTGCCTGGTGGGGGGCGGGCTGGGGTTCGGGGGTGGTGGCGAGACGCAGGGAGGCGGGGGCGCCGGGATCGACGATGAGGGCGTGCATGGTCACGGGCTGCTCCTGGGCAGGCGGCTAATCGGACTACTGGTCCGCTTGGGTTCGTACGCTAGCATAGCCGGACTGGCAGTCCGTATCGGCGGAGGAACGCATGGCTCAACAGCGCACCGAGCGGGCCGATGCGGTCCGCAACCGCCGCGCGGTCCTGCACGCGACCGAGCGACTGCTGGCCGAAGGCGGCGGGGAACACGTCTCCCTCGATCGCGTCGCCGCCCTGGCCGGAGTCGGCAAGGGCACCGTCTTCCGCCGTTTCGGCAGCCGGGCCGGCCTGCTGCAGGCGCTGCTGGAGGAAAGATCACACGACCTGCGCGAGGCGATCACGGACGGCCCCGCCCCGCTGGGACCCGGCGGGCCCGTCCGCGAGCGGCTGCTGGCCTTCCTGGACGGGCTGGGCGCGATCGCCGAGGGCAACGCCGTACTGCTGTCCGCGCACGAGCAGGCCTGCGCCCAGGACAAGTACGGCGACCCCAGCTACCGGTTCTGGCACCGCCACCTGTGCACCCTGTTCGCCGAGGCGCGCCCCGACCTCGACGCCGACTTCCTGGCCCACGCCGTGCTCGCCGCCTTCGACGGCGACCTGATCCGCCACCTGACCGCACCCGGCGACCCCCGCCGGTTCACCCGGTCCATCCAGCAGATGGCCACGGCGCTCCTCGCCCGCGACTGATGCCGAGGCGCCCATGCCGGCATCCCGTCGCGCGAACGCCCGCGCCGGCCGTCAGGCACCGCCGAGCCGCCGGGCGCCGTAGCGCACGACCAGCCTGTAGAGCAAGACCAGCCTGTAGCGCACGACCAGCCTGGAGTTGCGCGGGATGCTCCCGTCCGCACCCTGGACATCACTGACGGTTGGCTATCCTGTGGCACGTCGAGCCAGGTACGGCTCCCCATCACGAGCCCACCGGGAGGCGACGACCGTGACGGCCTCCCAGCGCCGGAGCGCATGGCGGGTGGCGGCGTCGGTGACGCACGTCGTCCTGGCTCTCCTGACGCTGATCGTCCTGGCGGGCGTCTGGTACCTCGGCGCGGACCCGTGGCAGGTCCTGGTCGCCGCGGGTGCCGCCGGCCTGCTCCACGGGGGAGTGGTGGTGGCCCGCCGACGGCCGTGGGCCGGGTACGCGGTCGGCGCGCTGGCGATGCTCGTCCTGGTGGTGATCCCCTTCACGGGCTGGTCACCGGGCCTGCTGCCCTCGGCGGTGTGCTTTCCCTTCATGTTGTGGAGGCTGAGCGGCCTGGTCTCGGTCAGGTCCTCGGCGCTCGCCCTGGGCGTCGCCGTACTCGGGATCGTCCTCACCGAGCTGGTGGCGTGGGCCAGGCAGCCCGCCGACGTCCCCGGGTGGACCCGCCTGACGGAGGGCGGGATGCTGATGCTCGTGGTCGGCGGTGTGTGGCTGGCGGCCCTGCTGGTACGCCGCAGGCACGAGGCCGGTCGGCGAGCCGAGAGCGAACGGCTGGCCGCGGCGATCGCGGACGAACGGGCCGGCATCCGCCGCGACCTGCACGACGTGATCGCCCACACGGTCACCGTCATGATCGCGCGAATCGAGGCCGCGGCGGTGACGACGGCGGATCCGGCGACCCGCCGCGAGCTCGGCGACATCGCCGAGGCGGGCCGCGACGCCCACCAAGGGCTGCGGGCGATGCTGGCCATCGTGGCGCCGCGCGCCGATTCCCGGCCCGGGGAGGTCCCGATCTCGCTCGACGCCCTCCCCGACCTGGTGGCCTCGGCGGCCAGCCCGCTCCATGCGGTGACGTTCGCCGAAGCGGGCCTGCGGCGGCCCCTGAGCCTGAGTGCCGAGGTCGCGGCGGTCCGTACCGTCCAGGAGGGGATCACCAACGCGCTGCGCCACCTCGAACCACCGGTCGAGGTGAGCGTTCGCCTGCACTGGACGCCGGCCGAGCTGGAGGTGGAGGTGCGCGACGACGGCGGCACGGCGCTTCGCGGCCCCGGCGGCCAGGGCACCGGCTTGATGGGGATCGAGGAACGTGTGCGTACCGCCGGAGGCACCCTGTCGATAGCCGACGGGGACGACGGATGGGTGCTGCGGGTGCGGCTGCCCACGAAGGAGGGGGCGTGACCGGGATCCGTCTCATGCTCGTCGACGATCAGGAGCTGTTGCGGGCCTCGCTCCGTACCGTCCTGTCGGCCGACGAACGCATCGAGGTCACCCACGACGTCGCGAACGGCAGCGACGCGATCGAGGTCGTCCGGCGGCACCGCCTCGACGTGGTGCTGATGGACATCCGCATGCCGCGCATGGACGGGGTGGCCGCCACGGCGGAGATCGTCAGGATCGCACCGGCGACCCGGGTGCTCATGCTGACGACCTTCGAGGACGACGAGCTGGTCGTGGCCGCCATCCGGGCCGGTGCGAGCGGCTACCTGACCAAGGACGTCCGGCCCGCCGCCCTGGCCCAGGCCGTGTGCGACGTCGCCTCCGGAACCTCGGCGCTGGCCCCGGGCGTGGCGGCGACGATCCTCGATCTCGTACGGCAGACGCCGATGCGCAGGACGGCGGCGCTGGACGGCCTCACCCCGCGCGAGGCCGAGATCTTCGGCCTCATCGCCCGCGGCAGGTCCAACAGCGAGATCTGCGCGGAACTGGTGCTGAGCGAGAACACGGTGAAGTCGCACGTCCGGGCCGTCCTGCAGAAACTGAACCTGCGCGACCGCGTGCACGCGGTGATCCACGCCTACGAGAACGGGCTCGTGGGCCGCGACGATCTGCGCTGACGTCTGACCTGTCAGCACCGCAGACCACCGAGCACAGTCGCGTAGATACCCCGACATCGCATCCCGTTCGCAGCAGGCGACGGCTCTGTCGGGGGTAGTGTCCCGCATGTGGGCACCATTGCCGCGTCTGTGAGGAGACCCCGTGTCTGCGACGCCCGGCCCCATGCCTTCACCGTTTGTCGCCGAGCTGCAGCGAATGCTGGACAGACGCCGTCTGTCGTGGCGGAAGCTGGCGGCATTGGTCGGTTACGACCCCAGCTGGCTGAGCAAGATCAAAAACGGAGCCGCGCCTTCGGCCGATCTGGTACGGCGATGCGATGAGGCACTCGAGGCCGGCGGCGCGTTGATAGCGCTGGCGGCGGTGGGGCGGACCCGCCACCCGGCGCAGCTTCCGGCGCCGCCTCCCGGCTTCACCGGCCGGAGCGGTGCGCGGCAGCGGATCCGGGACGCCCTGATCCGGCCGGACGCGGAGAGGGAGCCGGTGGTGGTGACGATCGACGGCCCCGCCGGTGTCGGCAAGACCTCGCTGGCGCTGCGGTGCGCGCACGACCTCCTGCGGGATCATCCGGACCGGTTCGCGGACGGGCAACTGTATGTCCACCTCCGCGGGCACTCCCGGGACGGACACCCCGCCGAATCCGGTGAGGTCCTGGAAGAGTTCCTGCTCGCGCTGGGCGTTCCCGCGCAGGAGATCCCGCTGACGACATCACAGCGTGCGGGGCTGTACCGCTCCCTGCTGGCGGTGTCGACGCTGCTGATCGTTCTGGACGACGCGGCCTCGGCCACCCAGGTGGAGCCGCTCCTCCCCGGGGCGTCGGCCTGCGGCGTGATCATCACCTCCCGCCTGAAGCTGACACCGCTGGCGATGCTGGTCGAAACCGAGGAGATCGAGCTCGGGCCGATGACCGAGTTCGAAGCCATCGATGTCCTGCGCGCAGTGATCGAAAAGGCCCGTCCCGATGCCGAGCCGCAGGAACTGGTCACGCTCGCCCACTGTTGCGGGTGTCTGCCGCTGGCCTTGCGCATCGTGGCCGAACGGGTGGCGGCGCACCGTTTCCACCCTCTCGCGGACTTGATCGATGAATTGGCCAGCGAGAGAGAGCGCCTGGACGCGCTCGCGACCGACGATCAGACTCTCGCGGTACGGACCGCCTTCGAACTCTCCTACCAGGACCTCGGCAGCCAGGAGGCGGTCATGTTCCGGCGGCTGGGACTGCACCGGGGCCCGTACATCAGCGCCCAGGCCGCCGCCGCGTTGATCGGGGCGCCGGTCACGCAGGCCCGGCGCCTGCTGAACAAGCTCCTTGCCGTGCACCTGATCGAGCTGGCGTCGCATGGCTATCGCCTGCACGATCTCATCCGCGTCTATGCGGCCGAGCGCTGCCAAGCCGAGGAGTCACGCGAAGAGCAGCGAGCCGTCGTCAGCCGATTGACGGAGTGGTATTTACACACGGCCGCCCAGGGCGGGCGGACTCTGGCGCCCTACCGCATTCACCCGCTGACGCTGGAACCACCGGGAGCCGACATCACCGTTCCCGAGTTCGCAGACGAGGAGCAGGCCATGCGGTGGTACGACGCCGAGGCGGTGAACTTCCCGGCGATCATGCAGCTGGCCGCCGACCATCAGCAGGACGACGGCATCTGGAAGCTTGCCGTGGCCTTGTGGGACTACCTGCGGCGGCTGCGCACACACGAGCACCTGTGGGTGATCACCCACGAACTGGCCAGCGACGCCGCCCGCCGTACCGGGAATCTGCCTGCGGAAGGATGGGTCACCACGAATCTGGCCGAGGGCTGCCGATTGCTGGGCAATCACCGTCGCGCGCAGGAGTACTACGACAAGGCGCTGGCCATACGGGAGAAGGTCGGTGATCAGCACGGTCTGGCCTGGACGCTGACCGGTTCGGCGTTCCTGGCCATCGACCTCGGGCGCTTCGAGCAAGCCCACGAGCGCGCCGGCCGAGCATTGTCGATCTTCCAGGACGTGGGCGACGACCACGGCCAGGGCGCGGCCACGATGATCTCAGGTGACGCCTACCTCGGGCTGAAGCGCGACGCGCTGGCCTCTCGCGCGTATGAAGCCGCGTTGCGCATCCACCAGAACATCGGTGACCTCGACGGCGAAGGCTTGGTGTGGTTCAAGATGGCCGAACTCGATCTGATCCGAAACGACCGCGACCAGGCCCTCGCCCACCTCAGCCGCGCGGCCGACGTTTACCGTTCCGTCGGAAACCGGCGAGGCGAAGCGGAATTCCTGTCACAGAAGGCGGAGATCTTGCAGGCGCTCGGCCGGCGGGGAGAGGCGCGCGAGTCCTGGGAAGCCGCACTCGCGCTGTACGACCTGGTCGGTGATCCGCGTGCGGCTCAGGTACGCGCCCGAATGCGGACCTTGCCGGCCACGGCTACTGGGCCGCCGGAGCGAACGTGACCGGGAGCTCGGCCAGACAACGCAACGTCAGGCTCTTGCGCCAGCGCAACCGGTCGTACGGCACGGCCAGGTCGAGGTCCGGCAGGCGGTTGATCAGCGCACTCAGCGCGATCGGGCCTTCCAGCCGGATGAGCGGCGCGCCGGGGCAGTAGTGGATGCCGCGGCCGAAGGCCACGTGAGGCTGGCTGTCGGACCGGGTGATGTCGAACCGGTCCGGGTCGGCGAACCGGACCGGATCACGGTCCGCGGCGGCCAGGGCGATGAGCAGGGGGTCTCCCGGAGCGAGCCACGTGCCGCCGATCTGGACCGGCTCGGTGGGGAAGCGCCAGGCCACCCGTTCGGCCGCCCCGTCATAGCGCAGGATCTCCTCCACGGCCGGCCCCATCAGCTCCGGCCGTTCCCGCAACAGCGCGAGCTGGTCGGGGTGGCGCAGCAGGGCGAGCATTCCGTTGCCGATGAAAGCCACGGTGGACTCCTGCCCCGTGACCAGCAGCATGAAGATCAGCGACAGGGCTTCCTGCTCGGTCAGCCGGCCCGCCTCGTCGTGAGCGGTCAGCACCGTGCTGACCAGGTCCTCGGCGGGCGCGGCGCGTTTGACGGCGATCAAACCGAG
Source organism: Nonomuraea typhae (assembly GCF_009760925.1). Lineage (GTDB taxonomy): Bacteria > Actinomycetota > Actinomycetes > Streptosporangiales > Streptosporangiaceae > Nonomuraea > Nonomuraea typhae. The sequence continues at coordinate 134,338 of NZ_VRLV01000023.1, read as the reverse complement.
GAGGTAGTCGCCCAGGTTCGCCAGCGCCTGCTGGCGCGTGACGGGCGCGCCCTGCTCGCCCACGACGCTGGCGGTCCACTCGTGCAGGCGGGCCCGGTCCTCCTCGGGGATGCCGATGAGCTCGCTGATGATCGTGCCGGCCAGCGGGACGGCGAAATCGTCGATGAGCTCGGCGGTGCCACGCGGCTGGATTTTTCCGATCAATGTGTCGGTGATCTCGTGCACGCGCCCGCGCAGCCTCTCGACGCGGCGCGGGGTGAAGGCCGACGCTACGAGGCGGCGCAGACGTGTGTGCTCGGGCGGGTCGGTGGTGAGCAGATGGGTGCCCAGCCCGGAGCGGTCTTCCAGGGGCATGCCGCGGCCCGCCTGCTGCCAGTCGGCCGGCCCGCGTCGTGGGTCGTGGCTCAGCCGCGGATCGGCCAATGCCGACCATGCGTCGTCGTAGCGGGTGATTATCCAGCCGTACAAGCCGTTCGGCTGTGTCACGGGGCAGACCGGCTGCTCCTCGCGGAGTCGCGCGTAGGTGGAGTAGGGGTTGGCGACAAACTGCTGATCGGACAAATCCAGCTTTTCACGCATGACAGCTACCATTCCCTAGTTTCCGGACGATGTACCATTTATGCCGCCAATCTGAGGCCATGCCCGGCTGCTGGTGAAAAGCAAAAGGATGTCTCACGGCATAGGGGCATCCGACGCGCTCATCGTCCCATGGGGATCCCGTCCGCGGACGTTTGCTGGGGAGGGGTCACGGGTGTTCCGGGGAGCGACACCCGTGACCTGATCGAATCTAGTTGCGGTCACACTTGAGCCGGCCGAGGCCGTAGGCCATCTCCCGGCATTCAAGCGAGGTTCCGCCGTAGTAGCCGACCTCGCAGTGGTTCCAGCAGCAGCTGTTCTTGGTGCAATACCAGCCGGCGACGGCCTTGGCCTCGCCGTTCCAGGTGCTGCCGGTCGGATGGGTTTCGATGGGCTTGGCCAGTTTGAACGCGAGCAGTTGGCTGCGCATCCTTGTTCTCCTTCGTTCGGTTCCTACCTGGGGCTCGTCCGCTCGCCTCCTCCCGGCCCGTGGACGTTCATCCAGGGCGCCAGTCTCGGTGTCCGTTCCCAGAGCCGTCTGACCCGGGACCATTCAGGGTGAATCAGGAGTGATCTGGCCTGGACACGGGATTCCCCGTCGAGAAGGCAGAAGTAGGGAAGGTGGCCCTTCGGGTTGTAGTCGGCCAGGAAGCTCGCGCCGGTGAGCGGGATGAGCACGGTCAGCTCCTCCAGCCGCAGGCCCTCGCGAGCCTGGAGCTGGTCGAGCCAGGTCCTGGTCTCCCGGGCGCCGGCGTCGCTGACCAGGACCAGCGCGGTTCCGTCGGCTTCGCGGGCCTGCGGGGCCAGCGCCACCAGCTTGGGGATCTCGATCAGGCAGGTCGAGCAGAACGGCGAGACGAAGACGAACGCCGCCGGGGCGCCCCGGAAGTCGGACAGCCGGACGGTTCTGCCGGACAGGTCCCCGGCCTGGAACTCGGGTGCAGGGGAGTTCAGGCGCAGCTCGGGGTTGCCGGCGATCTGGCCCAGGCGCTCGGCCTCTCTGGCGTGCACCCACCTGACAACGCGCAGGAGTACGGCCAGCGTGAGCAGAAGCGTGATCCACAGGGCGGTGAGGCTGACCAGGAGCAGGCTCTCCACCTGTCCCTCCTCTCTGGATGCCTACAGGCGCAGGGTTTCGATCAGCTCGCGGGTGTTCACGAGGACGAACGCGGCGACGGCGCTCATGGCGGCGATGAGGACCATCGCAGGGGCCGGGGGCGCGGCGCCGCCGTACAGGAAGAACCAGGTCGCGCACATGGCGATCGTGACGCCGTTGCGCGCCAGGTCGTGCACGGACAGGTTGCGGGATGAGGGGCCGAAGCAGTTGCAGGTGGTGCCTATGCCGCGCTTCAGGACGCTCGCCACCGCCAGGGAGAAGACGGTCAGGAGCGTGAGCGCCAGCACCATGCCCGCCACGGGCAGCACGAGCAGCGCCGCGACCGTGGCGAGCTCCGCGGCCACCACGGCGATCGCGGCGGGCCCGGCCAGGCGGCGCGGCACCACCCTGAAGCCCTCGACCGCCACCTCGAAGGCGCGCATGGCCGGCACCTTTCCGAGCGTGGAGACGGCGAAAACCATGCAGACGGTGATCCTGAGGAACAACTCGGCCATCACATCTCCCAGATCGTCCGGAGCTGCTCGCCGGCGGGGTCGTCGACCCAGTTCCGCACCCGGCGGGCGCAGAAGCCCGGACCGGCGATCAGGCCGGTGACGCCCTCGCCGCGCCAGGACTGGAGCTCGTGGCGGCACGTCTCGGCCAGCTCCCACAGCAGCGACTCCTCGGCCTCGCCGGCGAGGCGCACCTTCAGCCCGAGCGCGGCGGCCTCGTGCCGGAAGATCGTCGCCTCGTGCGATAAGAAGCCCTCGACCAGGCGGTTCACGATGAGGTCGCGCTCGGCTCCGCCCGCGTCGGGCAGCTGGTAGGCCAGCAGTTCGTGCGCGATGGACCGGACGAGCCGGTCGTAGCGGAACAGCGAGCTCAGCGAGGTCGGGAACATGCGCTGCGCGACGAGCGCGAGCACCTGGACGCGGTCCTCCTCACCGGTGACGCCGAACCACGTCTCCGCCATCGTCCTGAACAGCCGCACCTCCTCCGCCGAGACGGTTGCCGGCCCGTCGGCGGGCGGGGCCAGCGACGCCATGTTCGCGTCGATCGGGCTGAGCTCGGCCATGGGCCCGAGGACCAGCGAGTCGGCGCTCAGGCAGAGCAGCGTGCCCGCCGACCGCGCGCGATAGGGGACGAACACGATGAGTTCCTTGGTGAACTCGCGCAGCAGCAGGGCCAGCCGCCGCGCGGTGGTGATCTCGCCGCCCGTGGTGGAGAGCACCAACCCCAGCTTTTCGGTACGGCCGGCCGCCCGCAGGCATTCGTACACCACGCGGACCGTCTCGTCGGCGATGTCCACCGCGTAAAGGATCATCGGATGCCCGTAACGCGCCTCCAGCCCGGCCAGCTGCGCGGTGAGCTCGGCCATCAGCTGTTGGCCCCTCTGGCCAGGCAGGACGCCAGCGCGGCGGTCATCCTCAGCTCGGGCACCAGCTTCTCGACCCAGATGAACTGGCCGTTCGGGTTGTTCTCCAGGAAGACGTAACGCCCGTCCGGAGTCAGAATGAGGTCGATCGCGCTGAAGTTCAGCCCGTAGCCTCTGACCAGCGTCATGCAGCGTTCGGCCACGTCGGCCGGCAACGTCGCCTTCCGGTAGGTGATCTCCAGGCCGCCGTCGGCCCAGTTGCGCCAGTCGACGCTCGTGCCCGCTCTTTCCTGCGAATGAATCTCGGCGGCGAACAATTCATCGCCGATAATCGTGACGCGTAACTCCAGGTGTTTGGGAACGTACTCCTGGAAGAGCGAGGGAACGAGCCGGACGCTTTCCATGTGCGCCATTTCGGCTTCGGTGATGAGGGTGGTCGCCAGCTCGTGGGGTTCGGCGTGGTGCGGGGGTTCCTCGGGATATTTCTCGGCCATCGAGGTCATGCCCAGAAAGGGGTCGGTGAGCGCCTTGAAGATGATGTTCCCGCGATGCTGGTCATAAAAGGAGCGGACCGCGTCGGGGTCGTTCGTCACCAGTGTGGCCGGCACCTCGAAGCCGAGCGAGGCGGCCCGCTGCAGCTGTTCGATCTTGACGTCGGCCTGGCGGATCCGCTCCGGGTAGCTCAGCCAGTAGCAGTCGAGCGTCGCCCACAGGCCGCGCATGACCTGGCGGATCTCCCAGCGGGCGAACTCCCGCTCCTGCACCGACAGATCGCCCGGCAGGCCGAAGTACTTGCCGGGACGCCGCCACCACACCGAGCGGATCTCGCCGGGATCGAGCGTCTGGCCGGCGCGCCGCAGCAGGATCTCGCTGCGCCAGGCGGGCCGCCCGGCCGCCAGGCCGAGGGTGAGCGTGGTGTCGAGCGGAATGTCATCGGTGTCGAGGAGAACCGGCTCGCAGTTCATCGAGCGCAGCTCGGAAACGACGTCATAAACGTGCGGGTCATCGGGGGAACTGAGAATCAAAACCTCGGTCTTCGCCATGCCGGCCCCTTGGGGATTTCGCGCGGCATTGCGCTGCCGAGCCATGCGACCACTCGATGAGATTGATCAGATGATCTACTAAGTGGCAACATAACACCGCCTTTTACCACAGGCAAGTGCCGTCCGGAAAGTAGTCGGCCGAGCACGGACGGACGTCTGGCCGGCCTAGGACCAGATCGTGAGCCGCCCGTCGGCCGTGATGCCCAGATAGAAGGCCAGCGCGAACCGCCTGCCTCCGGAGCACGGGCTGACGGCATGGTAATGACGCGGGTCGAACAGCACGGCGTCGCCCGCCTCGGGGCGGACCGTCAGGGCCTCTTCCAGCGGGGTGAGGGTCGGCCAGCAGGAGCCGGCCCGGTGCGCGTCGTCCTGCGGATGCCAGCGCCGCGACCAGATCGTGGTCGCCCCTCCCCGGGCGGGCATGGTCAGGTAGAGGTTGAACACGAGCTGCACGATCGGCCGGACGTCGAGCAAGCCCGCGGGGAACTCCCGGACGATCTCGTCCCAGTGCGGTGGCGCGCCGTGGCTGTTCTCACGGATCATCCCCCAGTACACCTCCCGGCCGTCCACCACGGCCGGCCGGGCGGAGCCGGAGTACGGCCAGGCCGCCTCCACCCGGCTCAGGCAGTGCCTGCGGAGATCGCCGAGCGGGCAGCTCAGCCAGAACGCGTTCGCCGCCTCCGCCTGCCGCCAGTACTCGTCGGTGAGTCGGCCGGCCGGCAGGAAATGATTGATGATGGGACCGAAATGGAAGGTGGCCACCTGATAACGCGCCTCGTCGAACGCGGACAGATCCTGGGCCGGTAACGCTGCCACGAACCGGGCGCATTGTTCCGGTTCCAGCAATCGTTTGACGTGAATGGCGCCCGCCAGCCCGGCGGCGAGGCTGATCAGGTGGTCCGGGGCGAGCTCGGTGGTTTCGATCTTGTAGAAGAAGTGCGGGTCGAGGGACTCGGGCGCTCGGGGCCCGGGGGTTGTCATCGCTGCCTCCTGCTCCGTGATAGAGCGTGGCGATCCCATCCGTTGTCCGCAGCGTCACTATAAACGATCGTCAACCCGGCCCGATTTCCACTGAGCCCGTAACGCACGTTATGACCCCGCCGCCGACCCAGAGGGCGCCGCCGGAATCCGCGACGTGCACCCGGCCGCGGCGCCCGACCGCGGTCCCCTGGCTGACGACGTACGGCCCGGCCACGCGCCCGGTGTCGAACAACCACCTCCCGGCGATCGCGTTGAGGCTGCCGGTGACGGGATCCTCGCCGACCCCGCCGCCGGTGGGCACGAAGGCACGCACCTCGAACGCCTCGGGCGAACCCGCGGGGTAGGGCCCGACGACCCCGATCTGGAGGTCGATCGAGCGTGGCCGGAGCGCCAGCACCTCGGCCGCCGTGGCCAGCAGCAGGACCAGCCAGCGCGGCCCGTTGTCGCCGTGGTGCGCGGCGACGACCGCGGCGCGGTCGAGGCCCAGGCTCTCGGCGGCACGGCCAAGGAGTGCCTCGTCGAGCTCGACGGCGCGGACCGGCGGGGCGGCGAACGCCAGCCCCGAGTCCGTCCGCCGGATCGGGATCAGCCCCGCCGCGCACTCCTGATAGGTGACCTCGCGCGGCGGCGCACCGGTGTGGCGCTGCCAGGCGTGACAGGACCCGAGTGTCGGATGTCCGGCAAAGGGAAGTTCTTCCGTCGGTGTGAATATTCGTACCCGATAGTCCGCCCGGCTGCTTGACGGTGCAGAAACGAATGTCGTTTCGGACAGATTCGTCCATGCGGCGAATCTCTGCATCGTTTCGTCGCTGAGGTCGTCGGCGTCGAGTACCACCGCGACCGGATTACCGGAAAAGGGATCGCCGCTAAATACGTCGACCTCGCAATAGGGCCGGGTCATGCCGCCAGTATCGCAGGGCGCAGACCGTCGCGTGACTCATATGCACCGCGCCTACCACCTTGATCGAAAAGCGTGGCGGGTTCCGTGGAGTTACGGTAAGACTGTCAGCCGAAGAGGAGTGAGAATCTGTTAAGGGTCGCCGAATCCCGTTCCAGAGTCACGATGGCAGGAGTCGTTGATGCGTGGGAAATTCTCGGTCGCTCCGCCCTTCCAGCGGAAGAGTCCACGCCTGCGCGGCCGCGATGCGCTGCTCGCGGTCCTCACCTCCGCCGGCCCGGACCAGACGGCCCCACGGGTGCACGTCCTGCACGGGCTCGGCGGATGCGGCAAGAGCGAGATCGCCCTGGCGGTGGCCCGGCGCATGAGCGACCTGGGCTGGCAGGTCTGGTGGATCGATGCCAGGCACCCTGAGCAGATCAGTGCGGGAATGCGGGAGATCGCGGGCCGCCTGGGCGCCTCCGACAGCCAGCTGGAGCTGGTCTGGGCCGGGAAGGGCCGCAACCCGGTCGACCTGGTGTGGGATCTGCTGGATGGGCCCTTCGTGCGCCCGTGGCTGCTGATCTTCGACAACGCCGACCAGCCCCAGCTCCTCAGCGCGGTGGAGGGCCTGGAGGGCGACGAGGCGAAGGACGCCGTGGCGGACGGCACCGGCTGGTTACGGCAGCCCGCCACGGGCGACTGTCTCGTGCTCGTGACGACGCGGGACGGCAACGCCCGGACCTGGGGCACCTGGTCGGCGCTCCACGAGGTCCGCGACCTGGAGCCGGGCGACGGGGCGCACGTGCTCATCGACGTGGCCGGGGAGTCGTCGGGCTCCGCCGAGGACGCCGAGGCGCTGGCCGTCAAGCTGAGCTGCCATCCGCTGACGCTGACCAAAGTGGGGGCGTACCTGGAGCGGGCCAAGAAGGACACCGTCTGGTCCGGCGACTCCATCACCACGTTCCAGGCATACCTCACCAGCTTCGACCGGCGCCTCGGCCTTCTGCCCGCCGCCGGCGCACAGGAGGACTCGCCTTCCCTCGGCCAGGCGATGATCAAGACGTGGCAGGTCTGGGAGATGTCGATCGAACAGCTCGGCACACGAGGGCTGACCAGGGCGGGGCAGGTCCTCTACCTGCTGTCCACGTTCGGCGACGCGCCGATCTCCTACGCCATCCTCCTCGATCCCGCGCGCCTGACCCGGACGCCCTTGTTCGGCCCGATCACCCGCGAGCAACTCCTCGAGACGATCGGCGGGCTCGCCGACTTCAAGCTCCTGGAGCCGAAGAAGCTGGACGAGTCCGTTCTGGGCCGGACCTGCTACGTCGCCACGCTGCACCCGCTCGTGCGCGAGCTCACCCGCAGGCAGCTCGGGATTCTCGGGCAGCGAAGAAGCTACCTGATGCTCGCCGTACAACTCCTCGCGCGGCTGCGGCCGGGAGAGCCGTTCACGCTGAAGAAGCTGGACTTCGATCCGGACGAGCCCGGCCACTGGCCGATGTGGCAGATGCTGACCCCGCAGTGCGTCGAGGTCATCCTGGACTATCTGGAGATGATCACATCGGACGAAGCGGAGCAGGGGCAGGACGGGCTCCTGCCGATCGCCCTCGACGTCGCCCGCCTGATCGCGCGCTACCTGCTGGCCTTCGGTCTGCCGAAGCAGGCCGAGCTGTTCCTGGAGCGCTGCCTCGGCCGCTGCCGGGAGCTCGGGCTGGACATGGACGGGCGGCCCATCCTGAACCTGCGCCACGAACGCGCGCGGGCCGCGCTGGAACAGGGCCGGTTGGAGTGGGCCGAGGCGGAACTCCGGCGGATCATCCCGCTCCGGGTCGCGCTGCTCGGCCAGGAGAACCTCGACACCCTGTTCAGCCGGCACAAGCTCGCCCGCGTGCTCATGGAGCAGGAACGCTGGGCCGCGGCCGAGGCGGAGTTGCGGGAGGTCGCCGCGGGCGAGGCGCGCATCTGCGGACCGGAGAACCACGACACGCTGACCGCGCGGCACAGCCTCGCCAAGGCGATCCTGGCGACGCCCGGACGCGTGGCGGAGGCCGAGGAGATGATCGACGAGATCATGGAGATCAGGCAGCGCCACTGGAAGCCATCCCATTTCGACACGCTCACGCTGCGATACACCCGCGCTCGCGCGTGGCTCGCCCGCGGCGCGATCGAGGCGGCCATCGGCGAACTGCGCCAGGTCCTCGAGGACGCCGCCGCCGTCGAGCGTACGGATCATCCGGAGATGCTCGCCCTCAGGCACACGCTGGCCGTCGCCCTTCTCTCCGGCCCCGCGCCCGCGCCGGCCACGCGGCGGGAGGCGCTGGCCGCACTCGAAAGGCTGCTCGTCACCTGCCGCGAGGTCCTCGGCGACAACCACAAGCAGACCCGGCGGGTCGCCCGGGACCTCGATCGGCTCGACACGGGTGAATGAGACGTCAGTCCGGCAGTACGGCGATGGCGTCGATGGAAACCCGCATGCCACCGGGCAGCTGCACGATCACCGCGGATCTCGCCGGCGGATCCGCGGGAAACGTCTCCCGGTAGACCTCGTTGATGGCCTCCAGGTTGGCGAGGTCGGTGTAGAAGACGGTGGTCCGGACGACGTCGGTGAGGTCGGCGCCGCATCCCCGTAGCGCCTGCCTGAGGTTGGCTATCGTCTGGCGGCACTCGGCGGCGAAATCTCCCTCCACCCGCCGCCCGGTCTCCTGGTCGATGCCGCCCTGTGCGGCGAGGAACAGCAGGTTGCCGGAGCCGACCGCGGGGGAGTAGTGGCCGAGCACCCGCGGCATCGAGTCGCCCGAGAAAGTCGTGTGCGCCATTTGCGAACCTCCACGGATTGAGTGCCGTCGTACTCGCCGGGGGCAAATATCCGGCCAAACGATAGCAGTGGGTCACCCCGCGGTCGAGCGGAGATCATTCATTTGACTCGATCGCAATCCGTGTATGCGACTCATGTTTAAGCGGATGGCAATCATGCATTGATGGGTGCAGGCGACGCTTTGTTTCTGTAGAGTCAACTATGCATCTCATGGCGCCCCGCTGCAGACATAGCTGAATTTCTGGCACACAGTTACTGGATGGGCGAATGGACCGTAACAAGCACACGACCCAGCTGCCGCGTCGCCGTGCGGTCCGGTGCCCGATCAACTGGATGCCTTGGTGAGCAATCTGCAACGGCTGCTGACAGCGGTCCGAATCGCCGCGTCAAACGCGCGTCATTCATCCGGCCGCAACGTGGCGATACCGGAACGTGCAGCGATGGATGCCTTCCGCCGGGCGGCCGGCCGGCTCGCGGCCAGTCCCGATCTCCATCATCTGGCCTATCTCCAGCTCGCCGCGCGCTGCGCCAGGGCGCCCGAGCTCGCCGATGCGATCAACGCGAGCGGGCTGCCGCTGGCCTGGGAGACGAAGTGGGCGTCGTGGCGGCTCCAGCCGCCGCATCAGGCGCTCACCGGCCACGCCGGCGGGGTGAACGCGGTGGCGTTCGGGCGGATCGGCGACCGCGACGTGATCGTCTCGGGCGACGAGGCCGGCGCGGTGCGCGTCTGGAACGCGACCTCCGCCGCGCCCGAGCTCATGGGCGCGGAGCCGGCCCACGTCGGCGGCGTGCGCGCCATCGCCATCACGGAGGTGGGCGGTCGCGGGATCGTGGTGACCGGGGGAGCGGACGGCAAGGTGCGGTTCTGGGAGGTCGGCACCGGAGCGGCGATGGCGATCGACGACCCGTTCTTCCGGCGGCCGGGATCGGTCGAGGCCGTCGCCATCGGCGTGGTCCACGGCCACCCGATCGCGGTGGCGGGCAGTTCCACGGGCGTCATCCGGATGTGGGACCTGGCAGGCGGCACTTGCCTGGGCGACCCCCTGGAGGGACCAGGCGGTGCGATCCGCGCGCTGGCCATCGGCGAGATCGACGGCCGCACCGCGCTGCTCACCGGCTCGGCCGACGGGCGGATCCGGATCCGCGACGCGGTGACGGGCCTGCTCACGCGGGGGTGCCTGGCCGGTCACGGTGACACGGTCACCGCCTTGGCGCTGGGGGAGATCGACGGGCGGGCCGTGGTGGTCTCCGGTTCCGCCGATCACACGGTGCGGTTGTGGGACACCGTGACGGGCCGGCCCGTCGGCGCCGCCATGAACGCGCACGGCGGCGCGGTGAACGCGGTCGGCATCGGCAGGTTCGACGGGCGGAGCGTCATCGTCTCCGGCTCCGCTGATGCGACCGTGCGCCTGTGGGAGGCCGCCACCGGCCTGCCGATCGGCGAGCCGCTGGCCGGTCACAGCGGCTGGGTGCGGTCGGTGGCGGTGAGCGGGGCGGCCGGCCGTACCATGATCGTCTCAGGCTCCGCCGACGCCACGGTGCGGATCTGGGACGCGCCCTTCGCCTCGCCCGTCGACGATCCGTTCACCGGGCACGGCGGCAGCGTCAACGCGGTCGCCATCGGCCGGGCGGACGAGCGGGCCATCGTCGTGTCCGGTTCGGCGGACGCGAAGATCCGCAGGTGGGACGCGGTCACCGGGGCTCCGGTCGGGGATCCGCTCATCGGCCACACGCTCGGGGTGCGGTCGGTCGCCGTCGGCCGCGTGACCGAGCGCCCGGTGATCGTCTCCGGCTCGGCCGACGGCACGGTCCGGCTCTGGGACGCGGTCTCCGGCGGCGCGTTCGCGAGGCCGTTCATCGGGCATCGCGGCGCCGTGCACGCCGTGGCCATCGGCTGGGCGTCGCGGCGCGCGGTGGTCGTGTCGGGCGGCGCCGACGCGACCGTGCGGGTGTGGGACGCGCGGGCCAACGGGCCGCTGGGCGCGCCCCTCACCGGTCATACCGGGGCGGTTCGCACGGTCGCGGTGGGCAGGATCGGCTCGCGCGCCGTCGTGGTCTCCGGGGCGGCCGACGCCACCGTGCGGCTCTGGGACGTGACGACCGGGGCGCCGATCGGCGAGCCGCTGGCCGGGCACACCGACTGGGTGCTCTCCGTCGCCATCGGCGTGCTCCGCGGCCGGGCCGTGATCGTGTCCGGTTCCGAGGATCACACGATCCGGCTGTGGGACGCGGGCACCGGGGCGAGCCTGGGCCGGCCCTGGCACGGGCACGAGGGCGCGGTGACCGCCGTCGTGATCGGCGACGTCGCCGGCCGTACCGTCGTGGCGTCGGGAGCGGCCGACGCGACCGTGCGCGTCTGGGACCTCAGCGGGGACGAACCCGTCGGCAGGACCTATCACGGCCACGCCGACGTGGTCCGCGCGGTGGCCCTCGGCCGGGCCGGGGATCGTGCGCTCGTCGTCTCCGGCTCGGCGGACGCGACCCTCCACGTACGCGACGCGCTGTCCGGCGTCCGCGTGGGCAAGCCGTTCACCGGCCACGTCGGCGCCGTCAACGGCTTGGCCGCGGGCCGCTTCGCCGGGCGGGCCCGGGTGGTCTCCTGCTCCGATGACCGGACCGTGCGGGTCTGGGATGCCGTGACCGGTGTGCCGCTGGGCGATCCGTTGCTCGGGCACGGCGGCTGGGTTCAGTCCGTGGCGCTGGGCCGGGTCGCGGGGCGCGAGGTCGTGGTCTCGGGATCGGCGGATGCGACCGTGCGGGTCTGGGATCTCGAGACGGGTACGGCGCAGGCCGAGCCGATCACCGGGCACGACGGTTCGGTCAACGCGGTGGCGATCGGCCGGATCCACGACCGTGCCGTCATCGTCTCCGGCGGCGACGACCGGAGCGTGCGCTTATGGGATGCCTTGACCGGCGCGCCCGCCGGGGATCCGTTCAGCGGGCACCGGGGGCCGGTGCGGTCGGTGGCGATCGGCACGGCCGGCGGACGGACGCTCGTCGTCTCGTCCGGCGCCGACGCGACCGTGCGGATCTGGGATCCGCAGGCCGGCCGGCTGTCGTGCGCGCCGCTCACCGGCCATGACGGGGCCGTCGACGCCGTCGTCCTCGGCTCTCTGCACGGTCGCGACGTCGTCGTCTCCGGTGGCGCCGACGCGACGGTCCGGCTGTGGGACGCCGCGGCGGGGCGACCGCTGCGCGCGCCGCTCACCGGCCACGGCGGCGCGGTCAACGCCATCGCCCTGGGCAGGGCCGGCCACCGGAACGTGATCGTCTCGGGCGCGGACGATCTCACGGTGCGGATCTGGGACGACGTGGAAGGCTCGCGGCCGCTGGTCATCGATCTGGCCGCGCGGCCACTGGGGATCGCGTTCACGGGGGAATCGGAGATCGTCGTCGCCACGGACCTCGGGCTGGTCAGTCTCGGCCTTCCCGGGCTCGCGTCCCCGTGAGGAATGGCGACCTGCTGGAACGGCCTCACGAACCGGCGGCCTGAGACCGCAGTCGAGTTTTCGGACCTCCGGTAACATGGATTATGTACGTTCCGCCAACACCGCCGGGGCCTCGTCCGGTGGGGCAGCCGTCGATCGGCAGAGGAACGGGATCCTATGGCAGTTCACCTCGGGGCGCCGGCGGCAGGAGCCGCTCTGACCTTTGTGACGCTCCTGGGCCCCGCCCCAACCGCCCCGGCACGCTGCCGGGACCGCCTGGCAGCCGGCGGCACCGACCTGAGCGCCTACAACAGCACCCAGAACGCCGCCGACTTCGCCGACCTGCGCACGGCACTGGGCATCGAGCAGTGGAACGTCTACGGCCACTCCTACGGCAGCGACCTGGCCCTCACCTACCTGCGCCGGCACCCTCAGGGCATCCGCGCGGTGGCGCTCGACTCGGTCGCCCCGCCGCAGTCCGTCTCCCTGCCGTTCGCCTGGCACAGCGCCCGCGAGGGGCTCGACAACCTCTACCAAGCCTGTACGGCCGAGCCGCGCTGCAAGAACCGGTACCCGGACCTCGAGCGGACCCTGAACGAGCAGGTGCGCAAGCTGGCGGCCCGGCCACTGACGCTGAACGCCCGGCCGCCGCAGGGCGGAGACCCGGTGAAGGTCGTCCTCGACGGCGGCGCACTCCTGAACGTGCTGGTGGCCAAGTCGATCCCGCTCGCCGACGTCCCGGCGGCGATCGACGAACTCGGCCGCGGGCGTCCTGAGCGCTTCGCCCGTGCCCGGGCCGCCGGTGCGATCCAGGTGGCCGGCCAGATCGCCCACGGTCTGACGCAGTCGGTGGTGTGCAGCGAATGGGTGCCGGGTCACTCGCCTTCCGACGTGCTGAAGGCGGGCCGCGAAGCGTTCCCCGGCTGGCCGGAGGCGGTCCAGGCCCAGGCGCCTCAGCTCGCCTTCCAGGATCGGCTGTGCCGGATCTGGAACGTCCCGGACCGCACCGCCGTACAACGGGTGCCTACCGTCCAGTCGGTGCCGGTGCTCTTCATCAACGGGACGTTCGACATGAAGACCGGGGCCGGCTGGGCGCGCAGGACGGCCCGCACGCTGTCCCGCTCGACCGTCGTGGCGGTGCCCGGAATCGGGCACTGGGCGGTCCCGCAGTCGCCCTGCGCGCAGAAGGTGCTGGCGTCCTTCCTCGCCCGCCCGGCCGCGCCCGACACCGGCTGCGTGGCGGGGCTCAGGTGGGAACCGTTCACGATCACCCCGAAGTGACTGGGAGGACAGATGGCACGGTCACCCGCACGACGGTTGGGGACCAGGTCGTCCGCGGCGGCGACCGGGATCCTCCTCACCGGTCTGCTCACGGCTCCGGCGAACGCGCAGGAGGAGACGCCCGGCACGATCGCCCGGACGGTCGGCGAGGCCCGATTCGAGCCGGGCCCTTGCCCGCGGACGCCGGAGCCGCTCGCCGTACTCGAAGGTGCTCGCTGCGGAACGCTCACCGTGCCCGAGAACCGCACCAAACGGGACAGCCGCACGATCACCCTCAGTGTCGCGATCGTGGCGGCGGCGGCCGGCGAGCCGGAACCCGACCCGATCGTGTGGCTCGCCGGCGGGCCCGGCGACGACGCCGTCGGCGAGGCGAAGATGGCGATCGACGGCGGCCTGAACCGCGACCGGGACGTGATCTTCATGTCCCAGCGGGGGACGTACTCGGCCGACCCGGTGCTCACCTGCCGCACCATCGACGAGTTCAACGCGCGCGTCGTCGGCCTGGTCCACGACGCCCCGGCCACCGAGCGCCGGCACGTCGAGGCGACCCGGAGCTGCCGCGACCAACTGGCGGGCCGCGGCGCCGACCTCGCCGCCTACGACGACATCGAGAGCGCGGCCGACTACGCCGACCTGCGCCGCACGCTCAACCTTCGCCAATGGAACGTGTTCGGCATCTCGTACGGCACCCACCTCGCTCTCGTCTACATGCGCGACCACCCGGAGGGAATCCGCTCGGTCGGCATCGACGGCATCCTGCCGCCGTCCACGGCAGGATCGGCGCTGACCTGGAGCAGCGCCCGGCAGGGCTTCGACGGCCTGTTCAGGGCCTGCGCGGAGCAGCCCGCGTGCAAGCGCCGCTACCCGAACCTGTCCGCCACCTTCGACCGCCTGGTCCGCGAGCTGGAGGCCAAGCCGGTGACCACCACCGTCACGCCCCCCGGCAGCCCGAACCCGGTCAAGGTCGTCCTGGACGGCGGAGCGCTGGTCAACTGGCTGACCTCCGCCACCCACGTGGCCCCCGGCGTCCCCCGCTCCCTCGACGAACTGGCCCACGGCAAACCTCGGCGGATCGCCGAGCAGTGGGCGGGCGGCAGGATCGACCCGCGGACCTTCGGCCGCGTCTCCCACGGCCTCGCCTACGGCGTGTTCTGCAGGGAGTGGGTGCCGTACGAAAGCGAGGCGGAAGCCATGCGGGGCGGCCAGGCCGCGTTCCCGGCCTTCCCCCGCTCGGTCCTGGCCCAGGCCCCGCAGCTGACCTTCCTCCGATCGGACTGCGCGGCCTGGGACGTCCCCGCCGCCCCGCGCTCGATCCGGGACGTCACCCGGAGCGACATCCCCACGCTCGTCCTGTCGGGCGGCTTCGACTCCCAGACCGGCGCCGAGAACGGCCGGTACGTGGCCCGCACCCTGTCTCGAGCCACCGTCGTCACGGTGCCCTACGAACCCCACGTGGTCTTCGCCACGTCGAAGTGCGCCCAGTCCATCACCGTCTCCTTCTTCGGCGCCCCCGCGGCCCCGAACACCGGCTGCCTCAAGGACCTCAAGCCTCCGGCATTCGAGATCGTCCCCTGAGAGGGCCGAGCTCCTGGTAGACGTCGGCCGGGTCCCTCTCCTGTTTCAGACGGGGGAGCACCTCGTCGCTCCTCCCCGGGGCCGTGCTAGTTTCGCCGTGGAAGCCCGCGAGTGCTTGCCCCGGACGAGACGTGCGCCGTACCCGGCCTGCAAAGACGACGCACTCGAAGGAGACCTCATGGATGCAGGCACGGCCCCGGTCGATTTCACCGGAGCGACTCCGCAGCCTGGTGCGCTGGACATCCGATGGATTCACGGCTCACCGTCGGCCAAGCACAACACCGATCCGGACATCCAGCTCCACGCGTACGACGAGCACACGTTCATCCTGCGGCAGAACATGGCGATCAACTATGAGGCGCCGTTCCTGTTCCTGCTGATGGGCAATGCGCGTGCGGTGCTGATCGACACCGGCGCCACGGCATCCGCTGAGTTCTTCCCCTTGCGCCGGGTGGTCGACGAGCTCGTCGCCGGCTGGCTCGCCCGCCACCCCCGCGAGGACTACCACCTGCTGGTCCTGCACACCCACCCGCACGGCGACCACATCGCGGGCGACGATCAGTTCGCCGGCCGCCCCGGCACCACGGTGGTCGGCGCGGACCTGGCCACCGCCTGGGAGTACTTCGGGTTCAGCGAGGATCCCGATGCCGTGGCGCGGGTCGACCTGGGCGGCCGGGTGCTGGAGTGCCTGGCCACCCCGGGCCACCACGAGGCGGCGGTGACGTTCTACGACCGGTGGACCGGATTCCTGCTCACCGGCGACACGGTCTACCCCGGCCGTCTCTACATCCAGGACTGGCCGGCCTTCGCCCGGACCATCGACCGCCTGATCGACTTCTCCGAGCGCTGGCCGGTCACCCACGTGCTCGGCTGCCACATCGAGATGACCAGGCAGCCAGGCGTGGACTACCCGGTCCGCACCACCTACCAGCCCGACGAGCCTCCCCTGCACCTGACCGTCGGGCACCTGCACGAGATCCGTGCGGCGATCAAGGAGATCGGTGACCGGCCCAGCCGGCGTGCCTATCCCCTGTTCGTCCTCTGGCCGAACACCTGAGCGGCACGAACGCCCAGGGCCGCCGCACCTCACTGCCCGCGCCGCGGCAGACCAGCGTTAGTGTTGGACGCTCATCGAACATGTTGACTCTGGGGAGCGTGGGACATGCGGGCCTTGCGGATCGAACACTTTGGAGATCTTGACGTGCTGGCGCTGGCCGACGCGCCGGAACCACGGCCGCTCGAGGGCGAGGTGCTGGTGCGGGTCATCGCCTCCGCCATCAACCCGGTCGATGACAAGACCCGGGAAGGGGCCATAGGTGAAGGCACACCACCGTTGCCGATGACGCTGGGCTGGGAACTCGCGGGGATCGTCGTCAACCCGGGCACGAGCGGGCTGTCCGCCGGCGATCGGGTGTTCGGCATGTCGCACCAGCTGGCGACCGGGCGCGGCTCATGGGCCGACCTGGTCGCCATCCCGGCTGCTTCCATCGCCGCGGCCCCCTCGTCGGTCAGCCTGGTCGAGGCGGCGACCGTGCCCCTGCCGGGACTGACCGCGTTGCAGACTCTGGACTGGCTGCAGATCGGCCAAGGAGACAAACTCCTGGTGACGGGTGCGGCGGGAGCCGCCGGCGGACTCGCCGTGCAGCTCGCGCGTGCTCGCGGAGCGCAGGTGGACGCGCTGGTGTCCAGGCAGTCGCAGATCGAGCAGGTGCGGGAGCTGGGAGCCGATCACGCCACCACCGACCGGACCACCCTGCCGACGGGCGGCTACGACGCCGTCTTCGACACCTTCGGCGCCTTCGTCACCGACGCCGTGGCCGATGGCGGCAGGTACGCCTCGATCGCCACGCAGGCCGGGCCCGTACCCGACCTGTCGCATCGCGGGGTGCGCACGACGGTCAACCAGGTACGCGAAGACGGCCGTGGACTCGCCGAACTCGCCGCGGCCGTCGACGGCGGGCGGCTGAAGATCCGGGTCGACGCGCAGTACGCCGTGCAGAACGTGAAAGCCGCGCACGAGCACTTCCGGCGGGGGAGCCTGAACGGGAAGATCGCGCTCATCTTCTGAACGCACCGTCCGGGGGACGATCTCCTCGGTCAGGGATGCACCGGGCAGGGATCCGGCGACGGCGTCATCAAGCTGTCCTCCGGCCCCGACGCCGGCTCGTACTACTGCCGCAACACGATCGCGATCGGCACCAACGTAGGCGGCTTCGGCTGCTGACGTGAGGCCCCGGCCCATCCGTCAAGGTCACAGCTGTGCGTGCACCGCGGCCAGCAGGGTGCGCACGTCGTCGGCCTCCGGCAGGGAGAGGCGATCGAAGATCTCCAGCGCTTCCGTGTAGCAGGCGTGACCGCGTTCCTGCTGGCCGGTGGCGGTGAGGGCCCGGCCGAGGATCATCAGGGCCTTGCCCTGCCAGTGCTCGTCGTCGGCTTCGCGCAGCGCGGCCAGGCCCTGCTCGGCGAGTTCGAGGGCGCGTGCGTGATCGCCCAGGGTGAGGTGGATGTCGGCCATGCGGGTGCCGGCGGTGCCGATCCAGTCGAGCTCGCCGATCTCACGGAAACCCGTGACCGCGGTCTCGTACATGCGCAACGCCTCGTCGAGCGAACCCACGGCCTGCAACGTGACCGCGAGCTGGTAGGGCGCCCACGGGTGCCGCGGGGTGCCGCCGCCGAGCTCGGCGTGGACCCGGTAGGCCGATCTGGCCGCCTCCACGGCCTGGCCGGGCTCGTCCGCGGCGGCGAGTGAGCGGGCCAGCATGCCGAGCCAGAGAGCCTGGGCGCCCCTGTCGCCGCGGCCGGCGAAGATGTCCACGCCCCGCCTGATGAGCTCGACCGAGGTCTGGTAGTCGCCGTCGTCGTAGGCATGGACGCCGAGGGAGGCGGTGGTGGCGGCCGTCACGTAGGGGTCGCCTTGGGCCAGATCGCTGGCCGCCAGGGCGTCGGACCGCCGCGCCTCGCGATCGGCCGAGGACAGGGTCGACCGGAGGTAGCGGGCCAGGCCCTCGGCCCGCGGCTCGGCTGCGGCCCGCGCGACCAGGAGGTCGAGGGTGTGCCGGAAGGCCACCGACTCGGGTGCGACGTCCGTCAGCATGTCCACGATCCAGGCCAGCCGGTAGCGGTCGGCGTGGTCTCGCGTGGCGGCCTGCCGTACGACCGACAGCAGGGCGTCGGTCTCGGCGGGATCGAAGGCGGCCTCGCACGCGCCGGTGGGCAGCAGCTCGGCGCGCAGGTCGCCGGGGAACAGCGAGCGGAAGCGGTTGGCGACGGCGGCGGCGGAGTAATCGAGCAGCCGGTCGAGCGCCGCGTCGGCGCCGGGCTCGACCCGGCTCCTGGCGAACACGCGCAGCAGGTCGTGGAAGCGGTAGCGGCCGGGCGAGAGCGACTCGAGCATGCTGACGTCGACCAGCGCCTCACAGAGCGCCTCCGCCTCCTGCTCGGGCAGATCCAGCAGCGCGGCCGCGGCCTGCAGCGACACATCCGCACAATCCGGTACGGCCAGCAGCCGGAAGGCCCGTGCATGCGCCTCATCGAGCTGGTCGTAGCTCAGCGCGAACGTGGCCTCGATCGCCAGGTCGCCCGCGCGCAACTCGGCCAGCCTGCGCCGCTCGTCGGAGAGCCGGTCGCACATGCCGGCCACGCTCCAGTTGGGCCTGGCGGCCAGCCGGGCGGCGGCGATCCTGATCGCCAGCGGCAGAAACCCGCACGCCGCGACCAGTTCCATCGCAGCTCCCCGCTCGGCCGTCGCCCGCTGCTCACCCACGATCCCGGTGAACAGCCGCAACGCCGCCACCGGCCCCAGCACCTCCAGATCCACCTGGCGGGCGCCGGTCAGCCCGCTCAGCCGGGCCCGGCTGGTGACCAGCACGCCACAGGTGGCCGAGCCGGGCAGCAAGGGCCCCACCTGAGCCACCCCGGCCGCGTTGTCGAGCACCACCAGCACCCGGCGATCGGCCAGCATCGAGCGATACAGCGCCGCCCGCTCGGCCGGTTCCTCCGGCGCCTCCTCCACGCCCAGCGCGCGCAGGAACGAACCGAGCACCAGCTCGGCCTCCAGCGGCTCGGCGCCCGAGCCGCGCAGGTCGACGAACAACTGCCCGTCCGCGTAGTCCCCGGCCAGCCGGTGGGCCACGTGCACGGCCAGCGTGGTCTTGCCCACCCCGCCCGTGCCCGCCACCGCGGAGACCACCAGCGCCGAGGTCTCCCCGGAGCGCAGCGCCTCCACCATCGCCTCCACCTCGCCCTCGCGGCCGGTGAAGTCGGCCACGTCGGCGGGCAGCTGCCGCGGAACGTGCTGGGCGGCCGGCGTGGCGGCGGCTCTCTGCCGGATGGGGGCCCGGCCGAGAGCCGGGTCGGCGCTGATGATCTGCCGGTAGAGCTCGGCCAGGCCGGGCGAGGGGTCCACGCCGAGTTCGTCGGCCAGCAGCCTGCGGGTGTCGGTGTAGACGCCGATGGCCTCGGCCTGCCGTCCGGTGCGGTAGAGGGCGAGCATGAGCAGGGCGCGCAGCCGCTCCCTGGTCGGGTGCTCGGCGCACAGGGCGGTCAGCTCGGAGACCACCACGGCGTCCTTGCCTTCGTCGAGATCCTGGCCGAGGCGGTGTTCGAGGGCGGTCAGCCGCTGCTCGGTCAGACGGGCGCGCTGGGCCTCGGCGTAGTCGCCGCCGAGGCCGGCCAGCGGCTCGCCCTGCCACAGGGCCAGCGCCTCGGCGTAGCGGCCTTCGCCGTACAGCATCCGCAGCTCGGTGACATCACACGAGCCCGCCCGCACCGCATAACCATCGCCAACGGACACCACCACCTCCGCCCCCAGCACCGCACGCAACCGCGAGATATAGGTGCGCAGCACATTGGCCGCGGTACGCGGGAGCTCTTGACCCCACACCGCGTCCATGAGCTGGTCGCCGCTGACGGTCCTGCCTTCGGCGAGCAGGAGTACGGCCAGCACCAGGCGCTGCTGCGGCGAGCCGAGCTCCAACTCCCGGCCACCACGCCAGGCCCGCACCGGGCCAAGCACCGAAAACCCGAGGTCATCGCCCATGCCCGCGCACCCCCGTCATCCTTCACGGCAAGGACGATCACCCTACCGCCCAGCTGAATTACGGCATTCCACGGTCGGCTGCCGGAGTCCGTCGAGCATGACGGCCGGCAGGTGCTCGCCCTGCGCCGGGGTTCGCTCCGCGGCCCAGGCGACCGCGGCGATCAGGGAAACAGGTGCGCGTCATGCAGCAGATCGGCGGCGCGGTGTTCACCGCCTTCACGATCCCGCCGGCCCTGACCATGAGGACCCGGCAACCGGCCTGCGGGGGTTGGGTGAGTTCTACCCGGTCGGCGCCTACCGGAATGCGCTCACCGCCCTCCACGCCCGCATCGTGTCCCTGAGGGGAAATTCGGTAGCCTGCCCGCAGCGGCCGCCGTTAGCGTGTCGCGGTGATCTACGAGCATCCTCTGGCGTACGTGCTCGGACTTGAGGGCATCGCGCTGATGCGGGCCTACGCCGGCGAGCACGACCGCGCGTTCATCGAAAGGCGCCTGGCCGAGATTCGCACGTTCCTCGACGGCGACTCCCTTTCCGGCGCCGCTGTCGAGGTCGCCTCCGTGGATACCGTGGAGGGTTACCGGATCTGGGCGCAGACCTACGACGGGCCCAACGCTTCGTTCGACCTCGACGAGCCCTTCATCAGGGAGATCGTCGACGCGCTGCCGGTCGGCGACGCTCTGGACGCGGCGTGCGGCACCGGCAGGATCGCAGCGTATCTGGCCGGGCGCGGCCATCGGGTGCGCGGCCTGGACAGCTCGCCCGACATGCTGGAGCGGGCCCGCCTGCGGGCGCCGCAGGCGGAGTTCGAGCTGGGGGACCTGTCGTCGCTGCCCATGCCCGACGAGTCCGTTGACCTGGTGGTCTGCTCGTTGGCGTTGACACATGTGCCCGCGCTGGGCCCGACGCTGGCCGAATTCGCCCGGGTGCTGCGGCCTGGCGGGCATCTGGTGCTGGCCGACATCCATCCCGAGGGCGTGGCCCTGGGGGTGGTCCCGCCGGTGCGGCTGCCCGACGGCCGTCCGGGACGGGTGGCCACCTACCGCCACCTGGTCGGCGACTACCTGCGAGCCGCGCTCGCGGCCGGACTCCGGGTACGGCGGTGCGAGGAGCCCCTGCACCCGCCGGGCCGGCCCGGCGAGCGAAGCGAGGTTCTGCAGTCGTGGGATGTGTGGCCGTGGGCCCTGCGCGACCTGGCGCCCGAGGCGGCGCACGCGGCGATCGCGGGGACGCCGTCGATGCTGTTGTGGCATTTCCAGCGTGAGAAGGCGTCTTTGCCGGAATCTTGAGATCCCTATGATGATCAGCCGTGCTCGTCGATGAAGCCGCGACCTAAATGTCAGCTAAACGCCCTGGACAGCCGTCTTCACGCCGCCATGACGGCGCCGCGACGCCGTCCTGACGCCGGCCGGCATGAGTGTCGATGTCCCATCAATGGGGCGGGTGTCAGCTGACTCCGAGCCACCCGACCGGGGTGGCCGGAACAGATAGGAAGACTCCATGACCAGCAAGGTCAAGCTGCTCGTCGCCTCAGCCCTCACCACCGTGGCCGTCGGCGGCGCGCTGACGCTCGCCTCGGCTCCGGCCCAGGCCGACACCGCAGGTGAGCGCGGCGGCGTCACCATCCAGAGCTGCAGCAACGAGCGCATCTGCTACGAGATCTAACCCGCGTAGCGGTTCCGTCGGCCTACGGGTCGGCGGAACCGGTCCCCATGGTTTCGGGCGTGTTGAAGCCCCAGGGCGGGTGCTGGAATCGGTGATCCGTGAATGCCCGGCGAGCGTAGTACTTACGTCGTCCATCGAGGACAACTCACCATCAACCAGCATCTACCTGATGAGGAGATCAGATGCGCCGACGAACCATAGCCATCTTCATGCTGCTGGCCGCAGTAGTCGGAGGTCTGTTCACGGGAGCCGCGCCCGCCGTCGCCGCGGACTTCTCGTCGAGGACCGCCGGCATCTCCTACTTCGACTGCGACTCCGGTGCCGCTCTCATCGTCTGCACCGCGACGATCGACGGGACGCCGCCGTTCGGCATCACGTGGAAGGTCAACGGAGTGGAACAGCCCTTCTTCAGAGACTCATCCACCTTGCGGGTCGGCTGCGTGGTGGGCCGGTCCTTCGATGTCCAGATCGCCGTCACCGATGCAAGCGGCGCCAGCGCCACGGGCCGGACGGGCGGCGTGTGCAGGAGGATCCAGGAATGACCATTCCGCCCGTGCCGGCTTAGGACGACGCCGCGTCTCCGCAAGGCCAGGTGTGATCTAGCGCACGCGTGCTCGCGATCGACCGGCGAGACCGGCTACCTCACCCGTCACCGCCCTCAGCCGGGCTCGCGCGTCGTCGGTCGCTCTCGCCGGGTTCGCTGCCGGCCGGCGCCGTCCCGAATTCCGGCGAGGACGGTGTCGAGCATCCGGTCGAACTCCTCCGCCGAGCCGAAGCCGGCCTGCAGGGAAGCCAGGGAGCTCATCGTCGGGTAGTCGGCCGGGTCCAGCGGCGGCGGGCCGGCTCCGGCCTCGCCGTTGAGGACCGCCAGCAGGTATCCGTTGAGGAAGCCGAACAGGGTGAGCGGCGCGTCGGCGACCACCTGGTCGGGCAGCCCGTCCGCGCGCATCGCGGCGACCAGTCGCTCCAGGGAGCGGATCGCCGCCGCCGAGGTCTGGGCGCGCGTGGCCAGCAGTGGTACCACCTCGGGGTGCCGGTAGGCCATGTCGCGGTAGGCGTGTGCCGTACGTCGTGAGACTTCCTCCCAGCCGCCTCGGGTGCCGCCCGCGGCGCCGTCGACCTCGGAGAGAACGGCCTCGGACACCGCGTCCAGCAGCGCCGCCTTGCCTTTGATGTGGTGATAGATCGACATCGGGTCGACGCCCAGTTCCTCGGCGAGCCGCCGTACCCCGAACCGTTCGAGACCGTCGCGGTCGACGAGCGCGAGGGCCGCCGCGGCGATGCGGCCGCGGTCGAGACCTGCCGAGGTGCCCTGCGAGCGTCTGGCCATCGTCCGCTCCTCTCGCTTGCCAAACCTACGCCGTAGAATTTAGCGTGTCCACGAAAACCTACAGCGTAGGATTTGGAAGGGAGCACGTCATGAGCACGATCAGGAACCGTCCGGCTGGAGCCCGCCGCCCGGCCGCGATGTACGCAGGGCTGGCGCTGACGATCGTCGCCACGCTGGCGCCGCTGGCGGACATTCTCACCGTCGACACGCTGACTCGCCACGTGCGCGACGCCTACCCCGCGTGGAGTCCCGGCCAGATAGCGGGCGACCGGAACGCGATCGCGCTCTTCCTCGGCATCACCGGGGTGCTGGGCATCATCTGCTGGCTGGTGACCATCCGGGCCGTCCGCAAGGGGAGGCGGTGGGCCCGCATCGGCTCGACCGCCGCCCTCGGCCTCGCCGTCCTGATGTCACTGGTGACCCTCACGCTGGGCGGGGCGCCCTACGACGTCGTCGTACCGCCCACGTTCGGGGTGCTCACCCTGCTGCCCTGCCTGGCCGGGCTCGTCGCGGTGGTCTCGCTCTGGCGGCAGGGCTCGCGCGCATGACGGCCTGCCGTACGGTGGCCGTAGACATCGAGCAGTTGGGTGTGAAGGACCGGACGCGGCGACCTCGCATCACCTACCGGGACCGCGTCGAGGAATCGAGCCGTCGGCGGCGATGCGGCGCATCGCCGGGCGGTCCTTCTTGCGGCGGGCCACCTCGGTGAACCCGGCTTCGCGGAAGGCCGATGCGATGCCGGTCATCGCATTGTCCGCGCCCGCGACCTGTCCTGGCCCGGGATCGACGGGGAAGCCTTCGACGACGTGCTGCCCGTTCTCGGCGGCGAAATCGCACGCGGCGCCGATCATCTTCGCCTGCAGCCGAGTGCATGCACCAGCATCCGCGCGCGCCCCCGTTCGAGCCCATGACCTGCTCGAAGTCCTTCCTGGTCTCGAGGGTGAGCGGTGCCGTCGTGAATCCCGTCATGTGGGCGCCTCTTCCTTCCGGGTTCGCAGCCCCTCTCGGGCGTCACCTTCAAAAGAGCTACAGTGGTGACGTTAAGCACATGAGGTCGTTACCGTCAAGTGGCATACGATGGTGATGAGGGCGCGGCCAAGGAGGCTTCAACGTGAACGACGATCCCGGCAACGCGGCGCCCGGCGCGCTGGAATCGGTACGCCGGTTCGTGGACACCCACGACATCTACAACGGCCGCGACGCCCTGGCCGACGTGGAAGCCGCCACCGCCTGGCTGGCCGCTGAGGGGATGCTGAGCAAGGGCCGGCCGATAACCGCACGCGACCTGTCGGCGCTACGGAACCTCCGTGATGCCCTGCGCGAGATGGCCGCGGCCAACACCATGGGTGAGCAGCCGCCTCGCGAGGTCGTCGATGCGTTCAACGATCTCACCGCGCCGCACGCCGCCTCCGTCCGTCTCGACGTGCGGCATGGCTCTTTGGTCGCCTCCAACCGGCCAAGCGAGGACGGGGCCGGGGGCGTCATCGCCGCGCTCGCGGCCGCCGTGCACGAGGCCGTGCTCACGAAGACGTGGACGCGGCTGAAGTCGTGCGACAACCCCGAGTGCCGATGGCTGTTCTACGACGAGTCGCGCAACCGCACGGCGCGCTGGTGCAGCATGCGCGGCTGCGGCAGCATCGTGAAGGCCCGCCGCTACCGCGACAAACAGCGCCGGCGCGCCGCGCACACCCCGTAACCGCGTTCCCCGGACGGCAAGGCATCTGGAAGTAGGCGCGGTAGTCGTCCGCGGTGGAGACGAGGTCCCCGCCGCTGCCCTGGAAGGCCGGCGGCGAGCTCCAGCGTCCGCCCACCGGCTCGTCCCACACGTGGAACTCGCCACTCTGCGGGTTGGGGGCATACAGCGCGGGGAACCGGCCGATCTTCCCCTCGGGCACGTGAGCTGAGCAGGTCCCGGACGGTGATCGGCCGCCGGGCCGGCACCGTGTCGGCCAGCCGGAGGATCAGCAGAGGCGTCTCGATGGCTTCTCGCGTCGGTGAAGCCTTGACGTCACGCGTCCGGGCGGCCTACGGTCCAATAGTTGCTATATCCACGGTTGCTATGACCACCAGTTAGTGAAGGTTAGATGACGCACTTCGTTCTGGACGAGTCGGTCGGGTTCCTCATCAACCGCACGGCGGTGAACCTCAAGCGCGCCCTGCAGCGGGAGTTCCGCCTGCACGGGCACCCGGTGACCGCCGAGCAGTGGGCTTTGCTCAACAGGGTGTGGGAGCAGGGCGGTCTGTCACAGGTCCAGCTGGCCGAGCTGACCTTCAAGGACAAGACCAACGTCACCCGCATGATCGAGGTGCTGGAACGCGACGGGCTCATCCACCGGCGGCAGGACGAGCACGACCGGCGGACCTACCGCATCTACGCCACGACCGAAGGCGCCAAGCTCCGCGATCAGCTGGTGCCGCTGGCGGAGTCCCTGCTCGAGCGGGTCCTGGAGGGGCTCGTGGAAGACGACCTGAATCTCTTCAAACGCATCCTCGGTCAGATCGACCGAAACCTCGATATGACCGGAGCCCTCGGGAGGCAGTAGTGAAAAGGCGGATGCACGCCGCGTTCGGGGCGCTGGCACTGGCGCTCATCGCACTGTTCATGCTCTCCTCCGTGGTCGCCGAGCTCATCGGCGATCATCGGCTGATCTCGACCGTCAAGACGGCGATCCTGATCGGCGTCGTCGTGCTGGTCCTCAGCATGGCGGCGACCGGCGGCTCCGGCCGCGTGCTCGCCGGCAAGGCCCGCGGGCCGGCGATCAAGACCAAGCAGAAGCGCATCGCCGTCACCGCCGTCATCGGCCTGGGCGTCCTGGTCCCATGCGCGATCGTGCTGCAGCGCATGGCCGCCGACGGCTCCTTCGGCACCACGTTCTATCTGATCCAGATGGTCGAGTTCATCGGCGGCGGGGTCAACATCACCCTGGTCAGCCTTAACTTCCGCGACGGCTTGCGGCTGACGGGCCGCATCCGCCGAAAGCCGCGCGTCCTGGCCGGCGCTCCCGGCCGGGCCGAGTGAGGGGACACGAGATGCGATTCGAGGGAAAGACCGCGCTGGTCACCGGCGCCAGCGAGGGCATCGGCTACGCCGTGGCCAAGGCCCTGGCAGTCCAGGGCGCCAACGTCGTGCTCACGGCGCGGCGCACGTTCCCGCTTCAGTCCGCGGCGGTACGGCTCGGCCCGCGCGTGTCGTGGGTGAGCGGCGACATGGCGGAGGAGGAGACCGCCCGGCGCGCCGTCGAGCGTGCGGTGGACACCCACGGCAGCCTGGACCTGCTGGTCTGCAACGCCGGGATCCTGATCCCCGGCGGGGTGGCGGACCAGCCGCTGGAGGTGGTCGATCGCCTGCTCGCGGTCAACCTGCGCGGGACGATCGCGCTCATGAGCGTGGCCGCGCCGGTTCTGGCCAAGAGCGAGTCGGCCGCCGCCGTCCTGGTGACCTCCTCCATCGCCCGCAAGCCCGCGCCGGGGCTCGGCATCTACGGCGCGACCAAGGCGGCGCTGCACTATCTGGTCCCCACCTGGGCCGCCGAGCTCGGCCCGCTGGGCGTGCGGGTCAACGCCGTCTGCGCGGGCATCGTCGACACCCCCGGCCTGCGGGCGGCCGCCGAGATCGTGACCGGGCTGGAGGAGTCGGTGATCGCCACCAATGTGGTCAAGCGGCTCGGGCAGCCCGAGGAGGTCGCCGAGCCGATCCTCACCCTCCTGGACTCGGCGGCCAGTCCTTATGTGACCGGCTCGGTCTGGGACGTCGACGGCGGCTACCAGCTGGGCCGGGCGGGCTGAGGTGGACGGGGCCATGGCTGAGCACGACGTCATCGTGGTCGGGGGCGGGCACAACGGGCTGACGACCGCCGCCTACCTGGCCAAGGCCGGGCTGGACGTGCTGGTCCTTGAGGCCAAGGAGTACGTGGGCGGGGGCGCGGTCACCCAGGAGGTGACCCTGCCCGGCTTCCACCACGACCTGCACGCCATCGCGCACATCTTCATCCAGGCCAGCCCGCTCGTCCGCGACGACGAACTGGGCCTGCTGTCGAGGCACGGGCTGCGCTACGTCTATCCCGACCCCTGCATCTCCGTCGTCTTCCCGGACGGGGACTCCATCTGCTTCTACCGCGACGTGCGCAAGACGGCCGAGTCCATCGCCCGGATCAGCCCGCGCGACGCCGACAACTACCTGCGCTTCTTCGAGTTCGCCGACCCCGTGCTCGACATGCTCCTGGGCGGCTTCTTCGCGCCTCCGCCGCCGCTGGGCGCCATGTTCGCCCAGCTCGACCAGAGCGAGCTCGGCCAGGAGGTGCTGCGCGTGCTGCTGATGAGTCACCTGGAGGTGGCTCAGGAGTGGTTCGAGCACGACAAGGTCAAGGCGGCGCTGGCGCGCTGGGTCTCGGAGATCCTGGCCGCGCCCGAGGAAGGCGGCACCGGCGCCTTCCTCATGATCATGGTGCCGCTGATCCACCGCTATGGGCTCGGCTTCGCCGTGGGCGGCTCCGGGGCGCTCACGGCGGCCACCGCCCGGGCGCTGGCCTCTTACGGCGGTGTGATCAGCACCAACGCGCCGGTCGAGCGCATCCTGTTCGAGGGGGAGCGGGCCGGCGGGGTACGGCTGGCCTCGGGTGAGGTGCTGCGGGCGCGCAAGGCGGTGGTGGCCAACCTCAACATCGCGCAGATCCCCGAGCTGGTCGAGCACCGCTTCGGCGCCGACTGGCAGCGCAAGGTCGACCGGCTCAAGCCCGCCGGCTTCGTGCTGCTGGTCGGCCACCTCGCGCTCGCCGAGGCGCCGATCTTCCGCGCCGGCCCCGAAGCCACCTCCGCCGGGCTCCAGGAGGTCTGCCTGCCTCTGCCGGAGCTGCGCCAGGCTTTCGACGGGCTCAAGTACGGCCGGCCGGCCTCGATGATGCCGAGCATCGGGGTGGCCAGCGTGTGGGACCCGTCGCGGGCGCCGGAGGGCAGGCACACCCTCTACCTGCTCAGCTTCGTCCCGGCCGAGCTTGCCTCGGGCAGCTGGCGGGAGGTCTTCGAGGAGTCCTTCACGGCCTTCTGCGCGCTGACCACCAACATGAGCTGGTCGAAGGTGCTGGACCACGTCGTGCACGGCCCGGACGAGAGCGAGCGTTTCAACGCCGCGTGGCCGAAAGGCGACCCGGGACATTTCGGCAGCCAGATCTTCCAATTCCTGGGATACCGGCCGTTGCCGAATATGGGGTACCGGTTGCCGGCGGAGTCGCTGTATCTCGTGGGGCCTTCCACGCACCCGGGTTCCGGAATCACGGGTGGCGGGAGAGCGGCGGCCCAATGCATTCTGAGCGATTTGGGTCTCGGCATGGGGGACTAATGTTCCGGAGTTACTCACCGGGCGCGATGTTGAGGTGCGCCCTTGAGTTCTATCTCTTATCAAGGTCAAGCCAGGCGCCAATAGCTTGTTCAGTGCAGCAGGAAACGTGCGACGAGAAAGGGCGCAAAGTGGGGGCGGAGCTCCAGACCTGGACACCCCCTGTGCGGCCGGGAATCGCGGGCTGGTGGCGCAGGTTCGCCGACGCGCTACAGCTCGCCGCCGCGTCGGCCTGCGAGTGCGAATGCGCGCAGGCCGTGCGCGAGGAGCGGCGCCGCCTCCACCGTGATCTCCACGACGATCTGGGTCCCACCCTGGCCGGCCTGCGGTTGCGCCTGTTCACGGTGGCGGAGCGGGTGGCCGACCATCCGGCTGCCCGCCAGCTGGTCTTGGAGGCGGCGGCCGAGGCCGGCCGCCTAATGGGTGAGATCCGCCGGGTCATCGACGACGCCCACCCATGGGATCTGGAGCAGGGCAAGCTGGGCGGGGCGCTGGTGCGCCTGGCCGCCGGGCTCAGCGGCACGGGGGTCGCGGTCACCGCCGATGTGCCCAGCGACCAGCTGGACCTGCCGTGGACCACCGAGCGGGCCGCCTACCGCATCGCCAAGGAGGGCCTGACCAACGCGCTCAAGCACGCCGCCGCCCAGCACGTCCGGCTCCGGCTGGTCGTCGACGAGCAGCACCTGGTGCTGGAGCTGGACGACGACGGCATCGGCCCGCCCTCCCTGCCCGGCGCGCGACGCGGCATGGGCCTGGACTCCATGGAGCAGCGGGCGGCGGAGGCCAGCGGCTACTGCGTGGTGCTGCCCGCCCCCGAGTCCGGCACGCTCGTGCGGGCCGTCCTGCCCAGGAGGGCCGCATGAGCATCCGGGTTCTTCCTGGTGGATGACACGAACGACGCCGGCGACCGGGGGCAGGTCGCCGGCGTCGTCGTCCGGGGGCGGGCGGCGTGACTCAGCCCGTCGCCCCGAGCCTGGCGCCCATCCAGTCGCAGAAGCGCGGGATGAAGTCGTTGAAGTAGTTGGTGGCGACGTGCCGCTCCCCGGGGTATCGGATGAGCTCGGTCTGCCCGGCCGCCCACTCCAGCATGCGCTCGCACGACTCCATCGGGATGATGGAGTCGAGCTCGCCGTGGATGGCCAGCAGCGGCACGCTCAGCGGTGGCACGTCCCTGAGGTTCAGCGAGGTCTTGGCGAGCTCGGCCATCGCGTCGTCATCGGGCATCTCGAAGACGAAGCGGAAGTCCTTGCGCACCATGACGTTGAGGTCGTGGAAGGTGTCGTGGTCGTAGCCGCCGGAGAGGTTGACGCAGGCTTTGAAACCGGGCACCAGCGCGGCGGCGCGCGCGGCGAGGTAACCGCCGTAGCTCACCCCGAAGATGCCCATCCGGTCGCGGTCCACCTCCGGCTGCTTGTTGACCTCCTCCAGCACCGCCGCCACGACACGCTCGAAGTCGACGGCCATCGGGGTGTGGCCCAGCAGCAGCCCCTGCCCCGGCCCGTCGAACACGACGGCCGCCATGCCGCGGGCCAGGAACTCCCGGGCGAAGGCGTAGAGCTCGACCTCCTTGGCCGCGTCGAGGCCGTTGATCAGGATGACCGTCGGCCACGGCCCCGCACCCTCCGGCGCCAGCAGATAGCCGGGCAGCTCCAGGTCGCCGTAGGGGACGGTGAACGGCCGCACGGTCTCCTTCAGGTACGGCAGGCCACGCTCGAAGACCTCGGTCACCCTGGCCCGGCTGGCGTTCTTCTTCTCCGGGGCGTCGAAGTACATGAACTCGGCGAAGTGGTGGCAGGCTGCGGCCCGGCGGAAGGCGTACCTGGCGGTCTCCGGGAAGCCGCCGGCCACCGCCTCGTCCGCGCGGCGCTCGTAATGCTCGCCTCGCGCGGTCCAGCGGGTGTGCCAGTCGTCCCAGTCCTCGAAGGTGCTGACCTTGCGCAGGTCCTTCAGCACCAGGGTGATGTCGCCCCAGTCGAGCCCGGTCAGGCCCAGCCGGCTGAAGAACAGCTCGCAGTTCTCGAAGGTCTCCGCGGTGATGCCGTTGGCCTCGGTCCGCGCGCCGTAGGCGTCGCGCAGATCCTCGGACTCCCCGCGCTCCAGGTAGTCGCGCAGCTCTCCCAGCACCCGTTCGGTGGTGCTGTGGATGGTCGCGGCCAGTTCCTGGGCGGTGACCTCGATGCCCTCCTCGGGGATGAAGTGGTGCTTGATCTCCAGCCGGGCGCCCGCCTCGTCCGGCTTGACCTGCCAGCTCCCGTTCATCATCGCGATCGCGGGAGGCAGGGAGAGCATCTCGAAGCCGATGTAGGTCTGCGCCGCGTTGTAGTAGCGGTGCGAGCGCACGACGTTCTCGCCCAGGTCGTTGATGACCCGCATTTCCATGATGACCTCGCCGTCGCCGACGGTGGTGTGCGTCATCGACTGGACGGAGCTGAAGATCCGCGGCCATCGGTCCAGGTCGGTGCAGGCCTCGTACACGCGAGCCGACGGGCTCCTGACGACGATCGAGTTCTCGACAGTGTGCATGGATGGGACCTCGAATTCGGACGCGTCGGTTGTCAGCCGCAGTGTCGGCGCCGCCACTCGAGATCCTCTGGAGGTCCGGTCGAAGGGGTGACGGGGTCCGTCTTCCGGGTACGGCAGGCGCGCTTCGAGCACGACTCAAGACGGCGGGGGGACAGTCGGTCCCATGTCATTCGCCGGTGAGCCCCGCCTGATCGAGGTGGCGGGCGACGTTTACGCCTACGAGCAGCCCGACGGCGGCTGGTGCCTCAACAACGCCGGATTCGTCGTTGGCGAGCACACCGTGACCGTGATCGACACCGCGGCGACGCAGGCCAGGGCCGAGGCCCTGCGCGCGGCGATCGCCTCGGTCACCCCCGCGGTGCCGGACACCATCGTCAACACCCACTTCCACGGTGACCACGTCTTCGGCAACTTCGTCTTCGGGCCGCAGGCCACGGTGCTCGCGCACCGCCGTACACGGGACGAGGTGCTCGCCACCGGCCTGGCCCTGCAGGGGCTCTGGCCGGGGGTGGAGTGGGGGCGGATCGAACTGCGGGCGCCGACCGTGGCGTTGTCGGGCGAGACCGGTCTCCACGTCGGCGACCTCGAGCTCCGCCTGCACCATCTGGGCCCGGCGCACACCGTCGGCGACACCGTGGCCTGGCTGCCGCGCTCGCGGGTGCTGTTCGCCGGTGACCTGGTCTTCGCCGGCGCGACGCCGTTCGTGCTCATGGGATCGGTCCAGGGGAGCCTGGAGGCGCTGGAGCGGCTGCGCGCGCTGGATCCGGTCACGGTGGTGCCCGGGCACGGGCCGGTGAGCGGGCCGGAGGTGCTCGAGGCCAACGCCGCCTACCTGCGATGGCTGCAGGGGCTGGCCAAGGAGGGGGTGGCGGCCGGGCTGACGCCGCTGGAACTGGCCCGTTGCGCCGGTCCCGGGCCTTTCGGCGAGCTGAACGAGGCGGAGCGGCTGGTGGCCAACCTTCATCGGGCCTATGCGGAAGAGCGCGGACTGGCTCCTGGCAGCCCGCTCGACGTCGTGGCGATATTTGGAGAACTCGTCGAGTACCACGGTCGCTTGCCCGAGTGCCATGCGTGAGGGCTGAGCCGGAAGGGGTTTGCGGTGTCAGGTCGTCCCGGGTTCGGCGAGGACGGCCTGGCCGGTGCGGATGACGACCTTCTGGCTGGTCAGGGCCTGTAGCCGGCGGGCCGGCGTGCAGGCCGGCCGGTGGTTGCCCCTGCCGCGGCCCGTGCCCTTCTTGCGCCCTGCCCGTCTCGTGGGGCTGTGGGCAACGCCGTGCGGCCCTTGAAGCAGCGCCCGGCGACCAAACTAATTAACGGCCTCACCCGCGCCATAGATGAGCCGACGTCGGCTTGTAACCCGCCTCCATTTTCCCGCCGGAGCGCCGTCCCGAATAGGGACGGGGGAACTAATGGGCGGTAAACCGGCAGGAAAATCCGCGACCTCTTCCACTTTCGAGTCAGCCTAATTGGCGGTAAATCGGCAGGGAAAATCCATGGCCTTCCACTTTCGAGCCAGCCTCGAGTCCTGATCGAGCAGATCCGCCAAGGATTCTGGCTAATCCGATATTTCGCGAGATGGGAGGCGTCATATGAACCGCCGGGTGGTGATCACGGGAATCGGCGTCGTCGCGCCGGAGGGCATCGGCACCAAGGCGTTCTGGGAGCTGCTCTCCTCAGGGCGTACGGCGACGCGCACCATCACACAGTGCGATCCCGGGAGGTTCCGCTCCCAGGTGGCCGCCGAGTGCGACTTCGATCCGGTCGCGCACGGCCTGACTCCGCAGGAGATCAGGCGGATGGACCGGGCGGCGCAGTTCGCGGTCGTGTCGGCGCGGGAGGCGATCGCGGACAGCGGGCTGGAGGCGGGCGAGTACGCCCCCGAGCGGCTGGCCGTGAGCATCGGCAGCGCGATCGGGTGCACCCGCAGCCTGGAGCGCGAGTACGTGGTCATCAGTGACGGGGGCCGCACCTGGCTGACCGACCACCGCTACGGCGTGCCCCATTTCTACGACTACTTCGTGCCCAGCTCGCTGGCGGCCGAGGTCGCCTGGACGGCCGGCGCGGAAGGGCCGGTGGCGGTGGTCTCCACCGGCTGCACCTCCGGGCTCGACGCGGTGGGCCACGCCATCGAGCTGATCAGGGAGGGCTCGGCCGACGCGATGATCGCCGGCGCCACCGACGCGCCGATCAGCCCCATCACCCTGGCTTGCTTCGACGCCATCAAGGCCACCACCCCGCGCAACGACGATCCGCGGACGGCCTCACGTCCCTTCGACCGCACCAGAAACGGGTTCGTCCTGGGGGAGGGGGCGGCCGTCTTCGTCCTGGAGGAGCTGGGACGGGCCACGCGCCGGGGCGCCCACATCTACGCCGAGGTGGCGGGCTTCGCCGCCCGGTGCAACGCCCACCACATGACGGGGCTGCGGCCAGACGGGCGGGAGATGGCCGCGGCCGTCACCGCCGCGCTCGACGAGGCACGGCTGAACCCCGAGGCGGTCGACTACATCAACGCGCACGGCTCGGGCACCAAGCAGAACGACCGGCACGAGACCGCGGCGTTCAAGCTCTCGCTCGGGGCCCACGCCTACGAGACCCCCGTCAGCTCCATCAAGTCCATGGTCGGGCACTCGCTCGGGGCGATCGGCTCCATCGAGATCGCGGCCAGTGCCCTGGCCATCGAGCACTGCCTGGTGCCGCCGACCGCCAACCTCCACGAGCCGGACCCCGAATGTGATCTGGACTACGTGCCGCTGGTCGCCCGGGAGCGGCAGGTGGACACGGTGCTGAGCGTGGGCAGCGGCTTCGGCGGCTTCCAGAGCGCCATGGTGCTCACCCGGCCGGATCGGCGGGCGGCGTGAGCGCGCCGATGAGGGCCGGTGCGGCGGCGGGGGCAGGGCCCGGCACCATAACCCCGGTGGTGACCGGGCTGGGGGTGGCGGCGCCCAACGGGCTCGGCGCGGAGGCGTTCTGGGAGGCGACCGTGCAAGGCCGGTCGGGCATCGCGCGGATCACCCGCTTCGACCCCGCCCAGTACCCGGCCCGGCTGGCCGGGGAGGTCAAGGACTTCCGCCCCGCCGAGCACCTGCCCAGCAGGCTGGTGCCGCAGACCGACCACATGACCCGCCTGGCGCTCGTCGCCGCACAGGAGGCGCTGGCCGACTCCGGCGCGGACCTGTCCGCCCTCGACGAACTGGAGCTGGGGGTGGTGACGGCGGCGGGTTCCGGCGGGTTCGAGTTCGCCCATCGGGAGCTGGAGAAGCTCTGGAGCAAGGGCCCCGAGCACGTCAGCGCCTACCAGTCCTTCGCCTGGTTCTACGCGGTCAACAGCGGCCAGATCTCCATCCGGCACAACCTGCGCGGACCCAGCGGCGTCCTGGTCACCGACCAGGCGGGCGGGCTGGACGCGCTGGCCCAGGCCCGCCGCCAGTTCCGCAAGGGCGCCGCCCTGGTCGTGACCGGGGGCGTGGACGGCTCGCTGTGCCCCTGGGGGTGGGTGGCCCAGCTGACCACCGGCCACGTGAGCACAGCCGAGGATCCGGGTGCCGCCTTCCTGCCGTTCAGCGGCCAGGCTCACGGGTTCGTGCCGGGCGAGGGCGGGGCGATCCTCGTCCTGGAGCGGGAGCCGCGTCCCGGACGCCGGCCGTACGGGCGGGTCGCCGGATACGCCGCGACCTTCGACCCCAAGCCCGGCGCCGGCCGCCCGCCCGGGCTGTCCCGCGCGATCGAGCTGGCCCTCACCGACGCCGGGGTACGGCCAGGCGAGGTGGACGTGGTCTTCGCCGACGCCGCCGGCGTGCCCGAACTGGACAGCTCCGAGGCGGCGGCGCTGCGGGCGGTGTTCGGCCCGCGCGGCGTACCGGTGACCGCGCCCAAGACCATGACGGGCCGCCTCTACTCCGGAGGCGCGGCGCTCGACCTCGCGACCGCGCTGCTGAGCATCAAGCACGACCTCGTCCCGCCCACCGTCAACGTCGCCGAGCCGCTCGAGGAGTACGCGCTCGACCTGGTGACCGAGGCCAGGTCCACGCGCGTCGACACCGCCCTGGTGCTGGCGCGCGGCCACGGCGGCTTCAACGCGGCGGTGGTCCTGCGAGCACCCGGCTGATCCGCGCCGGTCCGACGGGACCCGGCTGAACCCCATCGACAAGGAGAAGATCATGGCCACCTTCACCCAAGACGATCTCGTCCGGATCATGAGCCAGGTGGCGGGGGAGAGCGCGGAGATCACCTCCGTGGCCGACATCGCCGACGTGTCCTTCGGCCACCTGGGCTACGACTCGCTGGCGCTGCTGGAGACGGCCGCCCGGATCGAGAAGGAGTTCTCCGTGATCCTGGCCGACGACACCTTCCTGGCCGCCGACACCCCGCGCCGCCTGGTCGAGCTGGTAACCGCAGCCCAAGGAGCAGCCGCATGAGCGAATGGCGCATGTGCCCGGGCTGCCGGCACCTGGTGTACGGCAGGAAGATCGAGCGCAACCTCGAGGTCTGCCCGGAGTGCGAACACCACTTCCCGCTCAGCGCTTCCCGGCGCCTGGAGCAGCTGCTGGATCCCGATGCCGAGCTGCTCGACTTCCCCGTGGAGACGCGCGACCCCCTGGGCTTCGTCGACAGCCTGCCGTACCCCGACCGGATCGCCCGCGCGCGGCGGCGCACCGGCCTCACGGAGGCGGTGCTCTGCGCCAGGGGCCGGATCGAGGGCCAGCCCGTGGCGGTGGCGGTCATGGACTTCGCCTTCCTGGGCGGCAGCCTCGGCGCCGCAGTGGGAGAGATGATCACCAGGACCGCCGAGCGCGCGCTCCACGAGCACCTCCCGCTGCTGATCGTCACGGCCTCGGGCGGCGCGCGGATGCAGGAGGGGCCCGTCTCGCTCATGCAGATGGCCAAGACCAGCCAGGTCCTCGGCACGCTCCAGCAGGCCGGGCTGATGACCGTCTCGCTGGTCACCGATCCCACCTTCGGCGGGGTGGCCGCCTCCTTCGCGACGCTGACCGATGTGATCGTCTGCGAGCCGCGGGCCCGGCTGGGTTTCGCCGGTCGCCGGGTCATCGAGCAGACCATCCGCGAACAGCTTCCCGCCGACTTCCAGACCGCCGAATTCCTGCTGGAACACGGCATGGTGGACATGATCAGGCGGCGCTCCGAGCTTCGGCCGACGCTGGCCAGGATCCTGTCGGCGGGCACCCGGCGGCCCCGGCCGGCCGCGCCCGCGGGCCCGGCGCAGGCGCCCGCCGCGACACCGGGCGAGGTGCTGGTCGAGGAAGCCGCGCGGCTGCCCGCCCGAGAGCCGTGGGAAGTCGTACGGCAGGCGAGGGACCTGCGGCGGCCCACGGCTCTCGACTATTTCCACCTCGTGCTGGACGACTTCGACGAGCTGCGCGGAGACCGCATCGCGGCCGACTGCCCGGCCATCGTGGGCGGCATCGGGCGGCTGGAGGGCCTGCCCCTGGTGGTGATCGGCCACCAGAAGGGACACGACGCCGCCGAGCTGTCGCGGCGCAACTTCGGCATGGCCAGCCCCTCGGGCTACCGCAAAGCCGCCCGGCTCATCCGCCTGGCCGACCGGCTCGGCCTGCCCGTGCTGACGCTGGTGGACACGCCGGGCGCCTACCCGGGTAAGAGCGCGGAGGAGAACGGGCAGGCGGTCGCGATCGCCGAGAACCTGCGGCTGCTGGCCGGCGTCTCCGTTCCGGTCGTCTGCGTCATCACCGGCGAGGGCGGCAGCGGCGGCGCCCTGGCCCTGGCCGTCGCCGACCGGGTGCTGATCCTGGAGAACGCCGTCTACTCGGTCATCACCCCGGAGGGCTGCGCGGCCATTCTCTGGAACGACCCGGCCGCCGCTCCGAGGGCCGCTGCCGCGCTCCGTGTGGACCCGCGCTCGCTGCTGGAGCTGGGAATCGTGGACGGCGTGATCCGCGAGCCGGAGGGCGGGGCGGCGGCCGACCACCTGGCGGCGGCCGAGCGGCTGCGCATGGTGTGCGCCGGCGCTCTGCGCGCGCTCGCCTCGCTCGACGAGGGCGAGCTGCTGCGCCGCCGATACCGGCGCTATCGGGCCTTCGGCGGGGTGGGCGCGCAGGAGGAGGTGCTGGTCTCATGAGCGCGGACACCGACCCGCTGGTGGAGGCGTTCGCCCGGGACGGGCGGGGTGAGGAGCGTGAGCGGGCCCTGGAGTCGGTGCGCGCCAGCGCCACCCTCCTGCTGTCCGAGCTGCGCCGGCCGCCGACCATGCTGCGGCTGCGGGCCGGGGAGGTCGCAGTCGAACTGCGCTGGGAGGAGCCGGTCACGGTGGCGGCGCCCGCCCCGGCGGCGCCGCAGACCCTCGCCCCGACGGCCACGCCGCCGGGCGCCCCGGCCATGCCGCAGGAGCCCGCCCTGACGGCGACGCCGGAACCCGAGCGGGAGCTGACGTTCGTGCGCTCGCCCACGGTCGGCGTCTTCTACCTCGCCCCCGAGCCCGGCGCGGCCCCCTTCGTCGCGGAAGGCGACCAGGTGGCGCCCGGGCAGCAGGTCGGCATCGTCGAGGTGATGAAGATGATGATCCCCGTGGAAGCCGGCTGCCACGGCCGGGTGGTCAGCGTCATGAAGCCGGACGCCGCCCCGGTCGAGTTCGACGAGCAGCTGCTCAGCCTGGAACCGGTGGGGTAGCCGTGTTCGACAGGGTACTGATCGCCAACCGTGGCGAGATCGCGGTGCGGGTCGCGCGGGCCTGCCGTGAGCTGGGAATCGGGGTCGTGGCGGTCTACTCCGACGTGGACCGCGACTCGGCCGTGGTGCGCATGGCCGACGAGGCCGTCCGCATCGGTCCCGCTCCGGCCAGGCGGAGCTATCTCTACATCCCCGCCGTGATCGAGGCGGCACTGCGCACCGGCGCCGACGCCCTCCACCCCGGCTACGGCTTCCTGTCGGAGGACCCGGACCTGGCCCGGGTCTGCCACGACAACGGCATCGTCTTCATCGGCCCGCCCCCCGAGGTGATGGAACGCCTCGGCGACAAGGTCTCGGCCAGGACGCTGATGACCGAGGCCGGCCTGCCTCTCCTGCCCGGGAGCCTGGAGCCGCTCGGCAGCGCCGAGGAGGCGGCGAGGCTGGCCAGGCGGACCGGCTATCCGCTCATCCTGAAGGCCGCCGCAGGGGGCGGCGGCCGCGGCATGCAGATCGTGCGGAGCGAGCACGAGCTGGCACGGGCCTACCGCCAGACCCGGGCGACCGCCCAGGCCCTCTTCGGCGACCCGCGCGTCTACGCCGAGCGCTACCTGCCCAGGGCGCGGCACGTAGAGATCCAGATCCTGGCCGACCGCCACGGCAACGTCATCCACCTGGGCGAGCGCGACTGCACCGTGCAGCGAAGGCACCAGAAGCTGCTGGAGGAGAGCCCCGCGCCGAGCCTGCCCGAGGGCGTGGCCAGGGAGATGGGCGAACGCGCCGTCGCCGGGGCGATGGCGGCGGGCTACGTGGGGGCGGGCACCTTCGAGTTCCTCGTCGACCCCGACGGGGGCTACTACTTCATGGAAGTCAACACCCGCATCCAGGTCGAGCACCCGGTCACCGAGATGGTCACCGGGGTGGACCTGGTGCAGGAACAGCTGCGCGTCGCCTGGGGGCTTCCGCTGGCCATCAAGCAGGAGGACGTCGTGCTGCGCGGCGCCTGCCTGGAGGCCCGCATCAACGCCGAGGATCCGGCACGGGACTTCGCCCCGGCCCCCGGCACGCTGACCGAGTTCGCCGCCCCGGGCGGGCCGTTCGTCCGGCTGGACACCCACGCCTACCCCGGCTACCGCATCCCGCCGACCTACGACTCGCTCCTGGCCAAGCTGCTGGTCTGGGCGCCCGACCGGGAGCAGGCGCTGGCCAGGATGCGGCGAGCCCTCGCCGAGCTGCGCGTGGCCGGGCCGGGCGTGGCGACCACCGCGTCCTTCCTGGCGCGGGTGATCGACGAGCCGGCGTTCCGATCGGCCACGCACACCACCTCGCTGGTGCAGGAGATGACATGAGCGTGCACCAGTACGTCCCCCGTTGCGGCACCGGCGGTTTCGGCCTGACCCACCTCCTCAGCCCGGCGCGCACCCGGCGGGCCCGGAGCCGGCGGTCAGCAAGGCCACCCTGAACTACCAGGTCGAGTGGGCGTGCACAGCCACAACGCGGCTGGCTGGGACCACCTGACCTTCGAGGGTTTCCCGGCGGTCGATGACGACGCAGTTCACCCGGCTGGGCTGCGGCTCCTCGCCGGCCGCGCCGCTCGTCCTCGACCTGGCTCGTCTGCCGGCCGTCGCGTACCGCGCCGGCTCAGCGGTCTCATCCCCGAGCTGGCGTGATCCGCCCGGCACCCAAGGGCCGCCTCCCGGCAGGGTCCGGCCCTGCTGGTGCGGATGGCCTCGGCGACCTGCCTGCGCTGGGCCCGGATGGCGCTCGACGACTACGCGGCCCGGGAACTGGACGCCCGCGAGCGCCCGGAGCGGCCCACCTCGTCCGGCGAGGTGACCCGGGCCTGGCTGCGGGGTTGACCGCCGCCGCTCTCGCGCCCGCCGGGGCGGCCTATGGCGTGGCCGCGGCGCCGTGCGCGCCTGCGACCTTGCGCTGAAGGCCACCTTGGCGGGCCCGCCGTCGATGGCCCCGACCGGCTTCTCGAACGTCCGGGCCGGGGCGACCCCTGCACACCGCCGCCGTCACCCCGCTGAGCAGGCAGGAGACCGACGGCGGTGCCGGGCACGGCGCTCATGGTGACCGGAGCGGTGACCGCGACCGCGGCGGGAGGCCCGGCCCGCGCACAGGGCCGCGGCGCTGCCGCCGGCCGGCGTCCACGCGGGCACCGGCCTGCGGGCGCAGCTCCAGGCCACGCAGATCCGTCCGCCCGCAACGTACGGCGCGCGGTGGACACCGGCCTCCACGGCCTTCCCGCTGCTTCAGGGGCGCTGACCGCCCGCGCGGGCGAACGGCTCGCCGCACTGGCCGTCGCCTTCCCCGCCGCCCGACTACCCGGCAAGAGGAACCCCTCCACATGATCAGCAGAGATCTGGACCCCCACCTTCCGCCCGCGGCGCGCAAGCGGCTCGAGGAGGCGATCCGCACCCACGGCACAACGCTGATCACCGCCGCTCTCGGTGAGTACGGCGCGCGCCGCCTCAGCCCGCCGGCCTTCCGCCACGCCGTACTCACACGCGTTTTCACCGAGGTCCCGCTCGCCCAGGTCGCCGGGTCGGGCGAGCGGGCCGGCCGGGAGCCGGCGCCGACGCCCGCCAACTACGCCGCGGGCCGCCCGTCCCGGACGACGTCTGGTCCATCATCCAGGACTTCCCGGACATCCCTGAGATCGCCGAGCTGCCGGCCACCCGGAGGAACTGCCGCATGCGCATCTTCGACCCACACATTCCCGTGACCACGACCCGCGCCTGGCCGACGTGCTCCCGCGCTACCTCGTCAAGGACGGGGTAGTGGCGGTGGGGGAGACCGGCCACGACTCGATGACGCCGCAGCGCTTCGGCTCCTCCAGGCCGCGGGCCGCCGCCGCGGCGCTCGACGTCTACACCCAGGCCGGCATGGAGTATCCCGTCCCGTGGACCTCGCGCGCCGTCGCCGACCACCGGGTAGCCCAACCAACCCGCTCGTCAAGGTTGATGCCGCGATCGCGCTGGCGCGCGAGCGGCTCGGCCTGCGCTACGCCATGCGCGTGGTGCCGCTGGACCCCGTCGCACGTGCGCGGGCAGCCATGGCCGGCTGCCCGCGGGCGAGCTGGACGCGCCGGTCCCGCTGTGCTCGCGCTCCGATGTGGCCCGCGAGGCCCTCGCCGTGACCGAGGTCAAGGCGTGGCTGCTGGAGCCGACCTTTGCCTGAGGAGAACCTGGTGATCGAGATTCGCCTGCTCGGAAGCCTCCACGTGGAGTGGAACGGCGCCGACTGCACGCCGACCGCGCCCAAGATGCGGCAGGTGCTCAGCCTGCTGGCCCTGTCCGCCAACCGGCCGCTGTCGGACGAGGCGCTCATCGAGGAGCTGTGGTCGGGCTCCCCGCCCGTCAGCTCCATGACGACCCTGCAGACCTACGTCTACCACCTGCGCAAGATGCTGTCCGAGGAGATGATCGTGCGGGTCGCGGCCGGTTACGCCCTGCGGCTGGACGAGCAGGCGGTGGACGCCTTCCGCTTCGAGCGGCTCGTCCAGGAGGGCAGGGCCGCGCTGGCGGCCGCGGAGCCGCAGGTCGCCCACAACCTGCTCGGCCAGGCCCTCGCCCTGTGGATCGGCGAGCACGCGCTGGCCGGGGCGCCTCAGGGCACGCTGCTGCGGGCGGAAGCCGTACACCTGGAGGAAGTGCGGATGAACGCGCAGGAGCTCCGCATCGACGCGGCCCTCCGGCTCGGCGACTACGGCGCCCAGGTCTGCGAGCTCAAGCGGCTCACGACGCGCTATCCGCTCAACGAGTCGCTGCACGGCAAGCTCATGCTGGCCCTGTACAAGGCGGGCAGGCGCAACGACGCGCTGCAGTGGTATCGCCAACTGCGCCTGACCATCCGCGAGGAACTGGGGCTGGAGCCCTCTGACGACATCCGGCGCCTGCACGCCTGGATGCTCGGGGACCGGCCCCACGAGGAGCTGGTCCCCGAGCTCACCGGCGCTCCAGCGTCTCCTTCGCGTGCCGCAGGGTGGTGAGGCTGTTGGTGCTCAGCGCCCGCCGGGCGTAGGCCAGGGCCTCCGCCACGCCCGCCGACTCGCCGAGCACCCTGCTGATCGCCGCCGGATCGACCATGACGGAGTGCTGTGAGGTGACCGCCACCGTTCCCGGCTCCTCCTCGCGCACGGTCCAGCGGCCGGTGTGCAGGGTCAGCAGGGCGGGGACCCGGATCTGCTTGTAGACGATCGACTCGCTGGGCGAGCAGACGCGGATCGACTTGGTGGCGTGCCGGTGGCCGTCGGGGGAGAGGGTCTCCATCTCCAGCACCTGCAGGCCGGGGGTCTCCTCGCGCAGCGAGACGGTGGCCACGTGCGGCAGCAGCAGCGGCCAGTCCTGGGCCCGGTAGAGGAAGTCGTAGACCTGATCGGCGGGCGCCTGGATCCGCAGGGTGTCCTCGAAGGTGAGCCCGAGCCTGGTGCGCTCCACGCCCTGCTCGGCCGCCTCGCGCAGCGCGTTCAGCTCCTTGGTGCTGTTGCGGTCGACGGCCTGCTCCACCCACGTGCCGGCCTCCGGGTCGTCCCCGGCGACGCGGTAGTGGTGCAGGAGCCGGACGCGGGTACCCCCGCCGACGGGCTCGAAGTGCCACTCGCCCCACATCGACTCCACCGGATGCTGGGAGACCTCCTGCCAGAACCGGATGCGCCCGGCCTCCTCATCCAGCTCCCGGCGGGAGGTCCAGCTCAGCACGCCGTCGTTGGCGGTGGCCCAGATGCGGAAGCGCTCCTCCTGGCCGGTGCGGCCCAGGTGCTCCACGTGGATCGTCGGCTCGAACAGCAGGTGCCAGCCGGTGACGTCGGCGATGAGCCGGTAGACCTCGCCCGGCTCGGCCTCGATCGCGATGACGTGCTCGGCGGTGTGCGTCGTGGTCATGGTCGTCTCCGTCGTCAGTAGTTGCCCAGGCCGCCGCAGACGTTGATCGCCTGCGCGGTGATCGGCGCCGCCGCCTCCGATGTCAGGTAACCGACCAAGCCGGCCACCTCCTGCGGGGTGACGTACCTGCCCAGCGGGATCTTCGCCTCGAAGCGGGCGAGTACCTCCTGCGAGGAGATATCCCAGATCCCGGCGTAGGCATCGCGCACCCGCTCGGCCATCGGCGTCTCCACATAGCCCGGGCAGACCGCGTTGACGGTGACCCCGGTCTTGGCCAGCTCCAGCCCGAGCGCCTTGGTGAAGCCGACGACGCCGTGCTTGGAGGCGGAGTAGGGCGCCCCCAGCACCACTCCCTGCTTGCCGCCGGTCGAGGCGATGTTGACGATCCGCCCCCACCCGCGCTGGAGCATCCCACCGTCCCTGAGCACCTGCCGGGTGAGCAGGAAGACGCTGGTCAGGTTGGTTTCGATCACGTCGTTCCACAGTTCCTCGGTCAGCTCGGCCGTAGGCCCGCCGCCGCTGCGCCCGGCGTTGTTGACCAGCACGTCGACCCCGCCGAACCGGGCGGCCACGGCGGAGACCAGGGCACTGATCTCCTGCGCCGAGCGCACGTCACAGGAGGCGCCGTCCGCCTCGTGGCCGGCCGCGCGCAGCCGCTCGACCAGCTCCTCCACCCTGTCCTTGCCGCGGGCGCAGACGAACAAGCGCGCCCCCTGCTCCGCCAGCTTCCAGGTCACGGCCAGGCCGATGCCGCTCGTGGCGCCGGTGACCAGTGCGACCGTCATAGTCCTCTCCTCTCGTCGAAGCTACGGCGAGAGTGACCCCCTGGACTCGAGGCGAGGTCGATGTCCGATCGAGAACCCCGCCCCTCCACGACCCGGCCACGACCGGGACCGGGACCGGGACCGGGACCGGGACCGCCTTACGGTGACCCGGCCTGCCTCGCAGGCCCTCCCCGAGGACCTCGGCCTGAAGCGGGTGGGCGCCAGGTCGACGGTCACGACGAGGAGGCGGTCGAGAGCGCCCTGAGGGCCGCACGCGGCTTCCGCGGTCCTGTGCCCAGGCGGGCGGGCATCCTGACCCAGCACCACCTCACCGGACCTGGCCGGGGAAGGCCGCCCGCGTGCTCGGCCGGCGTCTGTCAGAGGGTGTCTCTGACCCCTCTGGCTTCGTGCATGGGCCGGAGCCGGGATACCAAGATCCGGTCTTTGATCTTGCCGGGATAGCCTGGCTTCCGGCGTCGGCCCGCCCCGGGGGGCGGTCGAACCTGGCCGGCGACCATCCGGCTGGCCGGTCGTCGGGCAACGTGTCGGCTAGGTCAATCGGTCGTGCTGGCGTGCACGGCGATGATTCGCCAGCCGTGCGTCTCGCCGTATAGCCAAGTACGGGTGTAGCGCATCCTGGCCGCGAACGGCGCACCGGAGAGGGTCCCTTCGACGGTGCCGAGAAACCACGTCACCCCGGTGCGCCCATCGGCGAGCACGGTCAGCTCCTCCTCGGCCACCTTCGTCAGCACCTGCGTCCGGGTGCGGTGCAGCTCCAGGTCGTCCGCCTTGGTCGCAACGTTCGCGCCGAAGGTAAAGATCAGCCGGTCATCCAGCAGCCGATCCAGCGCCTCGACGTCTCCAGCGAGCTGCGCGGCCTGGAGCCGGCGCTCGGCGTCCCGCAAGTCCTCCATCATGCGGTCCACCCTCCCAACCGGCGCCGTATCCGCGCCAGGACGTTCACGCTCGGCTGATCTTCGCAAGCCGATCCGGGGACTCCGATCGCCGGTGAGTGGGTGTCGGGTTGAGAAGGCTCCCCGGCAGGCCGTCGACGTGGTGCGCGGCGGCCGGAAAATCAGACCGTCGCGAGTTCGCGTCTTCTGCGATGCGCGACGGTCGAGGATTGACGACGCCCTCTCAGGCTTGGCGCGGCGGGACTCGCACCACCAGCCCCGCCAACTCCCGCGTGAGGGTGACCTGGCAGCTCAGCCGGCTGGCCCGCGTGGTGTCGAGAGCCGCCAGCAGCATGCCCTCCTCCATGTCCGAGCGAGGCTCCAGCCGCTCGGTCCAGCCGTCCTCGATGTAGCAGTG
Source organism: Nonomuraea typhae (assembly GCF_009760925.1). Taxonomy (GTDB): domain Bacteria; phylum Actinomycetota; class Actinomycetes; order Streptosporangiales; family Streptosporangiaceae; genus Nonomuraea; species Nonomuraea typhae. The sequence goes on along the minus strand of NZ_VRLV01000023.1, from coordinate 89,800 downwards.
GCAGGTGGCGCAGGCGCACATGCCGCCGCACTCGGCCAGGATGCCCGGGACGTCGAGCAGCAGGGCCGCCCGCATGAGGGATTCGCCCTCCGGCACCCGGCCGGTCTGCCGGGTGCCGTCGTGTCCGATGAACGTCACCTCGACCTCGGGGGTCATCACGCCGCCGCGTTCTCGTACGGTTCGAGCGAGGCCACATGCGTCCCGTCGGCGGTGAACTTCACGATCTTGCGCCACAACATGCGGACGCGGTTGTCGGTCCAGAGCGCTTCCACCGGGTCCACGCGGATGAAGACCTGCCGGTGCGCCACGCCGGCCCGCCGGAAGTTGTCGTAGATGGAGGTCTCCTTCAGCCAGTCGAACTGCTGGTGGCTGAGCTCGATGGCGTGCTCGATCTCGTCCTGCCCGGTGACCACCGTGGCGGTGCCCGACACCTGGACGCCGCGGGTGAGCAGCCGCCCGGCGAAGCCGTCGGGCGGCAGGTACGACAGGGTGTAGCTGACACGGGGATCGGCCAGGACGGCCGCGTACTTGCGGGTGTAGGTGTAGGTGTGCAGGTAGACCTTGAGCCCGTCGGCGGCGAAGTGCATCGCCGCGGCCAGCGGGGCACCCGTGGGCGACACCGTCGCCAGCGCGCCCACGCTCTCCTGCTCCAGCAGTTCCACGATCGCTTTCTCGACCTCGTCGACGGTCGGCTCGCTCCAGCCCATCCCGGGCCTCCTCTACGGTCGTCCGGACAGCAGGACGGGCAACAGCACCGTGTCGACGAACCGCTCATGATCGTCGCCCGCGTCGCCCTCGATCAGGTGTTTGACCAGGTAGTGGCCGAAGATCAGCTCGAACAGCACCGCGGCCAGGCCGGGATCGCGCAGCTCGCCGCGGCCGATCGCCCGCTGGATGACGTCGCGGCAGTCGGCACGACGGCGCGCCAGCGCCCCGCCCCGCATCGCCTCGGCGATGACCGGGTCGCGCTGGGCGGCGGCCACCAGGCTGGCGAAGCCCCGCACGCTTTCCGCCGACACGATCACGGCGACCAGCTTTACCAGCGCCAGCAGGTCGTCGCGGAGGCTCGGAGCGTCGGCGGGCAGCTCGGGGTGGTCGGCGGCGCGTGAGGCGAGCGCCTGCGCGACCAACTCCCGCTTGTCACGCCAGCGCCGGTAGATCGTCATCTTGCTCGCGCCCATCCGGGCGGCGAGGGCGTCGATGGTCAGGTGCTCGTAGCCCACCTCGTCGAGCAGTTCGAGCACCGCTTCCAGGATGTCCCTCGTCCGGGCCTCGCCTCGCGTACTGTTCATGCTGAACGAGACTGTACCGTATCGATAGCCATATTTCCAGACTTGAAAGTCAGTATCGATACGATACTGTCTCGTATATGTCGGTCGTGGTGATCGGAACTGGACATGCCGGGGTGGCGGTCGCCGCCGAGCTGCGCGCCGCGGGCTTCGACGGCTCCATCACGCTGCTGGGGGAGGAGGCGGAGCCGCCCTACGAACGCCCGCCCCTGTCCAAGACCGGCCGGTGCGTGCCCCTCCGGCCCGACGCCTTCTACCGGCGGCACGCCATCGAGGTGGTCCTCGGTGCCCGAGTCGTGCGGATCGACCGGTCTGGCCGTGAGCTGCGGCTGGCCGGCGGCGCCCGCCTGCCGTACCGGAATCTGATCCTCGCCACCGGCGCCCGGCCCCGGCGACTCCGCCTCCCGGGCGAGGAACTCGGCCAGGTCCTGGAGCTGCGCAGCCTGGCCGACGCCCGGCTCCTCGGCCAGCGGCTGCGGCCCGGCCTGCGGCTGGCCGTCGTGGGCGGCGGCTACCTCGGCCTGGAGGTCGCCGCCCGCGCGCAGGGGCTTGGCTGCCACGTCACGGTGATCGAGGCGGAGCGCCGGTTGCTGCCCCGGGTCGCCGGCGAGGCGCTGGCCGAGCACCTGCGCGTACGGCACGTGGCCGCGGGCATCACCGTCCTCACCGGCGCCCGCGTGATCGGCCTGCCGCCCGGGCGGGTGGAACTGGCCGGGCGCCCTCCCGTGCGCTGCGACGCGGTGCTCGTGGCAGCCGGAGTGGCGCCCCGCGCCGAGCTGGCGGCCGCCGCCGGGCTGGGGTGCGAGGACGGCATCCTCGTCGACCGGCGGGGCCGTACAGGCGATCCGGCCGTGCACGCGCTCGGTGACGTGACGCGCAGGCCGGTGACGGGGTACGGCGAGGCGTTGCGGCTGGAGAGCGTGCCCAGCGCCCTGGAACAGGCCCGCGCCGTGGCGGCCGACCTGTGCGGGCTGCCGGAGCGGCCCGGCGAGGTGCCCTGGTTCTGGTCGGACCAGCACGAGCTCAAGGTCCGGACGGCGGGGTTGCCCGGCGGCACCCAGATCGTCACCCGCGCGGACGGCGACGCGCTTGCCGTCCTCCATCTGCGCGACAGGATCGTGCGGGCCGTCGAGACGGTCAACGCGGCGCGGGAGTTCGCCGAGGGGAAGCGGCTGATCGGTGAGCACGTCCGGCTGACCGAATGTCAGCCAGAGTTCAGGAGAGCAGCTCTACCTGGGCGCTGACCTATTGGTAATGTGCCTTCGTTTCGCGAACTCTTATCGGTGTCACAGCGGCCACGGTGGTCGCCGTGGCCGCACCCTGTATCGCGTCAGAATACGGCTACGACGGCATGTGAGCCCTTCAATTGGTGTGCGCTCGGCAACGAGCCGTCATCCTGACAGGGTGGGTCACGTGCCGAGGACGGTAGGGCAGGTCCGGCAGACCTCGCCTACGAGCATTCCCGCCTGGGCGTTTGCAGCCGTTCGAGCAGAGGCTCTGGACGGCACGCCCCCAACGAGTCCAAGCAAGGGTGCACATCCGGGGTGTACGCCGGCACCTCCACCTGCCGAAACGAATGAGGGGTAATCACCATGAGCTCCGCCACCTACGTCGAACCTGCTGAATCCCAGCCCGAGATCGCGCTGGTCGGCGGTGACGTCACCGAGGGGGTCGTACGCGTCGGCGACACAGTGCGACGTCCGGTCGGCTTCAACGCTCCGCTCGTCCATGCCTTGCTTCGCCACCTGGAGGAGGTGGGGTTCGCGGGTGCCCCCAGGTTCCTCGGTATGGACGCGGCCGGGCGTGAAGTGCTGACGTTCGTCGCCGGCGAGGTCGCCGGACGGCCGAGGCCCGCGTGGATCGCCGAGGAGGCGCGGCTGGCTTCGGTCGGCCGCCTCGTCCGGGCCTACGACGACGCGGCCGCCGGTTTCGTCCTTCCCGAGGGGGTCCGGCCTTTCGCGGGGCTCGGCGAGCTCGGCGAGCCGCCGGACATGCCGCCCGCACCGTCCTATCCGACCGAGCTGGTCGGGCACATGGACTTCACGCCTGACAACATCGTGTTCCGGGACGGCGAGGCGGCCGCGCTCATCGACTTCGATATGGCCAAGCCGGTCTCCAGGGTCGACGAGGTGTGCAACGCGATGCTCTATTGGGCTCCGCTGGGTGATCCCGTCGACGCCGATCCGCTGCTGCGGGACGTCGATGCGCCGCGCCGCTGCCGGATCCTCGCCGACGCCTACGGGATGTCGGATACGGATCGTTGCCGGCTCGTCGAGGTGGCCGTGCTGCGGTCAAGGCGGGCGTGGTTCTCGATGAAGCAGATCGCCGAGGTGCAGGGCGGGGGCTGGGCGCGGATGTGGCAGGAGGGCGTCGGCGATCAGATCAAGCGGCGAGAGGCGTGGTTGGAGCGCAACGGCGCGGAGATCGAAGCGGCCTTGACCGCCCCATAGATTGCCAAGAAGCGGCCCGCGAAACCGAGTTCGCCGACCGGCTCCTGCACGAGAAGGGTTCCGGCCACACCGAGGCGCCCATGTCGTCGGCGTTCATGCTGGGCTACCCGCCGCCGATCCGAGCGGCTGGCCGCGCTGCTCATCACTCTTCCGAGCTGTTCAGCTGGGTAGAGTGATCGCCTCTGCTGTGGATTGACCGGAAAAGGATGGGCATGGCCGAAGACCTGCGTTTTTCGTTGCTCGGCCCCGTGCGGGCCTGGCGCGGCGGGCAGGAACTGGAGCTCGGCTCACCGCAACAGCGCCTGGTGCTGGCCGTACTTCTCCTAGCAGGGGGCAGGGCCGTGAGCGGCGAGCAGGTCATGGACGCGGTGTGGGGCCAGACGCGGCCGCGTACCGCGCCCCAGGTCTTGCGCACCTACGTCTCGCGGCTGCGCGCGGTGCTCGGCACGGACGCGCTGCGGTCCATCGGCGACGGCTACGCGCTGCGGGCCGGTGCGAGCGACCTCGCCGAGCTTCACGAGTTGTACGGCGAAGGCCGCTACGCCGAGGCGCTGGCCCTGTGGCAGGGCGAGCCGCTGGCAGGGCTCTCCGGACTGTTCGCCGAGTCCCAGCGCGCCCGCCTGAGCGAGCAACGGCTCGCCGCGCTCGAACACCGCCTCGACGCCGACCTCGACGAAGGCAGGCACGCCGAGGCCGTCAGCGAGCTGAACGCCCTGTGCGCGGAACATCCAACCAGGGAGCGCCTGCGCGGCCTGCTCATGCTGGCGCTGTATCGAGCCGGACGGCAGGCCGAGGCGATCGGCGTCTACACCGACACCCGCAGGCTGCTGGCCGGCGAACTCGGCGTGGACCCCTCGCCGGAGTTGTCCGAGCTGTACCAGCGCATCATCAGCGCCGACCCCGAGCTCGGCCGCGCCCCTGCCCGCCCCGGCTCCGTCCACGCGCCGGTCACGCACGCGCCACGGCAGCTACCCGCCGACTCGGCCGACTTCACCGGCCGCGAGCGCGAGATCGAGGAGATGGTGACCGCGCTGCGCTCCGGCGAGACCTCCGCCCTGGTCGTCACGGCGGTCGCCGGGGCAGGCGGCGTCGGCAAGACCACGCTGGCCGTGCACGTCGCCCACCAGCTCGCCGGCTCCTACCCCGACGGGCAGCTCTTCGTGGACCTGCGCGGATGGGGAGCCGAGCCGCTGGAACCCGCAACGGTGCTCGGCTCGTTCCTGCGCGCGCTCGGCCTGGACGAGGCGCCGGAAGACCTCGCCGAGCGGGCCGCGCTCTACCGCTCAGTGCTCGCCGACCGGCGGGTGCTGGTCGTGCTCGACAACGCCTCGGACGCCGGACAGGTCCGGCCGCTGATGCCGGGCTCGTCACTCTGCGGTGTGATCGTCACCAGCCGGGCCAGGCTGACCGACCTCATCGGCGCCCGCCAGATGGACCTGGAGGTGCTCGGCCCCGTCGAGGCGCTGCGTCTGCTGGGCAGGATCGCCGGGGAAGCGCGTGTGGCGGCCGAGCGGCCCGCCGCCATGGACCTGGTCGCCGCCTGCGGCTTCCTGCCGCTGGCCATCAGGATCGCCGCCGCCAGACTCGCCGCCCGGCCCAACTGGAGCGTGGCCGGCATGCGCGACCGCCTCTCCGACGAGCGGCGCAGGCTGGCCGAGCTGCGCGCGGGCGACCTGGCGATCGAGGCCACGTTCACACTGGGATACGAACAGCTCGACGACACCCACGCGCGGGCCTTTCGGCTGCTGGCCGTACCGGATGGAGGGGATCTGCCGCTCGCGGCCGCCGCGGCGCTCCTCGACCTGCCCGAGCACGACGCAGAGGACATCTGCGAGGGGCTGGTCGACGTCAGCATGCTCCAGTCACCCTCGCCCGGCCGCTACCGCTTCCACGACCTGCTGAAGATCTACGCCCGTTCCCGCTGTGACGATCCAGAGGTACGGCGGGCCGCCCTCGACCGGCTGCTCGACTTCTACCTGGCCTCGACGGGCGCGGCGATGGGACTGATCACTCCCGGCGACCGGCGTCCGGCACTGGCGGCCGCCCGTTCGGCGGGAATGCCCTTCGCCGACGCCACCGCCGCCATCGACTGGATCAACGAGGAAGAACAGGGCCTGCTCGGCTGCATCGAGCAGGCCGCCCGCACCCCCGGGTGCGACCTGCACCAGGCCGTGGTCCTGCTCGACATGGGCATCGACATCCTCGGCTTCGACTCCGACTCAGCCCGCATCGAACGGATCGGCGATCTGCTCGTCGGCGCGGCAGAGGAACGCGGCGACCAGGTTCAGCTCGCTCGCGCCCGGGTCACGCGCGGCCTCACCCGGGTGGACCGGAACCGCCATGACGCCGCCGCGGCCGACGGCATGGCCGGCCGCGACCTCAGCTTCGAGCACGGCGACCTGGCAACCTACGCGAAAGCGCTCAACCTGTTGGCGCTTTGCGCGAATGAACGACGTGAGAGGTCCACCGCGGTGGCCTGCTACCTGCAGGCGGTCGAGACCTCGCGATCGATCGGCGACCTGGCCTACCTCGCCACCGGGCTCGGCAATCTGGCCCGCGCTCTGTCCGCCGTGGGCCGTCACGACGAGGCGCTCGAAGCCGCCGGCGAGGCTGAGCGGATCATGCTCGACCTCAGGGACGGACAGTACGACGCCGACGCCACCTACCAGTACGGCATCGTGTTGTGCGAGGCGGGGCGGCCGGAAGAGGCGGTGCTCAAGCTGGAGACGGCGGTCACCGAGTATGCGCGGATGAAGATGCGCGGCTGGCAGGGAAGCGCGCTTTTCCGGGCGGGGGAGGCGTACCTGGCGGCGGGGATGGCCGAGCGGGCACTGGAGCGCGCGGAAGAGGCGCTGACGATGCTCGTGGAGTCGGGCGACGAGTGGGGGCAGGGCATGGCGCTGACCGTGCTGGGTCAGGCGCTGTGGGACCTGGGGCAGCCGGGCCGCTCCCAAGCCTGCCTGGCGGAGGCCCTGTCCATCTTCGAGCGGCTCTCGCTATCCGAGGCGGCCGACGTCCGTGCCCTCCTGACGAAGCTGAACGCCTAGCCCTGTTTCCAAGGCGGGCCGGCCGTCAGCCAGGTCGGCGGGAGCAGCAGGAGGCGAGCGAACCACACGCCAGGCCGATACCGATCGCGGAGGACACCAGCCCCAGCCGAGCGCGCCCTGCAGGCCGGCTCTGCACCGAGGCGTCATGGGGACGACTCCGTCACCGGAACTCCGCATGGGAGGCCGAACGTTCAACGTGGGCCAGCCGAGGAGGGCCGCATGACAGGAACATCGGCGACGATTGAGCGGCCGGCATCGGCGCCAACCCCCCACGCCCGCATCCAACGAGTGATCCAAGCGGAGCGCGGGTTTCATTGACCGGCAGCCGATCTCCATGGCAGGCCGGACCGGTAAGTGCTTCAGGTGAGATATCTGGCTCCGGTAAGCCGGCTGGCGTATGACCGACTACCGCGGAATCCCGCTGCTCCCTTGCTCGCAGACGCTGGGGTACGCCAGGGGATCCACAGGCCGGCTAGCCGGTGGGCGGATGTGCCGGCCGGGCTGGTGCGGGACCGTAGCCGGTATGCACGGGGGAAAGGTGCACGTCGCGATTCTGGGGCCGCTTCAGGTGCGGCGGGACAGCACCGCGGTCGAGGTGACCTCCGGTCGGCAGCGCACACTGCTGGCCGCGCTGGCCGTATGGCCGGGCGAGCCGGTACCGGTGGAACGGCTGGCCCGCGCTTTGTGGGGGGAGGATCTCCCAGTGAACGTGCGGCGCGATGTGCAGACCTATGTCACCAGGCTGCGCCGCGTGCTCGGTTCGGCGGTTATCCGCACCGTGCCCGGCGGCTATCAGCTCGACATCGATCTGGCCCGGGTGGACACGATGCGGTTCCGGCAGTTGCTCGCCACGGCGGCGAGCGCACAGGACAGGTCGAGGGAGTCGGCGCTGCTGGAGGCGGCTTTGGCGTTATGGCGCGGCCCGCCGCTGGAAGGGATCCCCTCTGCATGGCTGCGCGGGCCGGTGGCGGCGTACTTGCATGAGGCATACCTGGCCGCGGTCGAGCGATGGATCGACCTCGCCTTGGCCGGTGACCGTGCCGCAGATTCCTGGGACATGATGGCGCGTGTGGCGGAGCTGGCGGAGCGTCATCCGCTGCGCGAGCCGCTGCAGGCCCGCTTCCTCCTCCTGCTGGCCCAGTACGGCCGGCGTGCCGAAGCACTCGCCTGCTACGCGCACCTGCGTCGGCGCCTGGCCGACGAACTCGGCGTAGAGCCTGGCCCCGAACTCCGCCGGATCCATCTCGGCCTGCTCCGAGAGTAAGACCCGTGGCCGCGCAAGGTGTCCCTCAGCGTTACAGGCCGGGCGTCGGTCACGGACACACATCGCGTCGAATGCGTTGTGAATCCATGGTGAATGCGGCGCCCGATACACAGGGGGTGCGCTGGTCTCAGTCGGCCGGCGCGGCCGCGACACAAGGAGGGGACGCGATGAACATAGCCGCAATGGTACTCGCGGGCGGGATCACCGCCGCCACGATGGCGCCGATCAGCCCGCCGGCCGCCGCCGCGGAATACACCTGCGGCGGCGAGGTGTGTATCCGTGTTGTCGCCGATGAAAAGGCGGCCCTGAAGGACGCTCACGGATGCAACTTCAAGACCTGCGTCACGCTGACGGGTAATGCCTCCAAGTACTACATCACCGGCAGCGGACACGGATTCTTCGGCCACGTCCATATCTGGGGGCCCGGCGTCAATCGTTACTCCGACATTGAACCCAACCCGTCCATCACCCTGCTCGGACGAGGCGCCGGCAAAGCCTGCGCGGAGGGCTGGGACCTGCGGCAGCCGCCGACGGGAGCGTCGGTCGGGCTGGCCTGCAAAGACGTTCGCTAAACCCACACAGTGAGGGAGGAACCCATGCGCACAACACGCTTGGCCGGCTTCCGGATCCTGGCAATGGCCATGCTCACGCTCGCCGGACTGGGCGCCGCCGCGGTGCCGGCGCAGGCGCGGGAAAACGCATCAGCTCTGGACTCATCGTCTCGCCCCGCGAGCACCGTAACCGTCAACCGCCTTGGTTGTACGGCGACGCCGCCGAGGAGCGGATTCGTTCGCATCCGCGCGTTCGTCGGCACCGACTCCTGCGGTCAATGCATTGCCGAGGGATGGGACGGTGTCCACGGCGGAGCATGGCGCGGTTTCACCTGCTGGACCACCGTCGCCGGCCCCGGCGAATGGCGCACCCACGAGTTGTGGGTGCGCGGATACTGACGCTGGAGGGCGAGGACTTGCGCAGGTCTTCGCAAGGCCGTACACCTTCGGCGGGTGCAGCACACATCCTTGTCCCGATCGCCCATAGGCGGCGGGGTTCGTGACGGTGAGGTAGCGCGTCGAGCTGATGCCGAGGGTTCTGATCGCCGGTGTGCACCCGTGCCCAGGCATTACCCCGGCCCGGTCACCGTTGTGCGCTCGCGGTCAGGACCCTTTCGCCGCTCGTCGCGGTGTTCTCGGTCGGATGCGAGGAGCTCGGCCAGCCGAAGGGTGTCCTCGAGGTAGCGTTCGTAGGGGAAGCCGGCCGCGACGAGCCCGGCGCGTAGCTCGTCGTAGAGCGGCTTTCCGGCCGCGTGGAAGGCTTTCCGGCCTTCCACGGTGAGGCGGACCAGCCGCCTGCGCGCGTGTTCGGGGTCGATGGTGATCTGCACCAGGCCATCCGCTTCGAGCGGCCGTAGCGCCCGGCTGATGGCCGGGTCGGACACCGACAGCGCCTGCGCGAGCCGATGCTGCGTGACCGGCTCGATGTCCTCCAACGTCCCCAGAAGCCGTATCTGGCTGTAGGTCAGAGCCTCGGAGTCATCGGCGCGCCGCCGGGCCGCCTCGCCCAGCAGCATGACCACGCGGTGCAGCAGATCTGCGAGTCCGTCATCCACGGCACCAGCCTACCCCATTGTTGCTTGGTTAATATTAATCAGGTAAGACTGAAAGTCATGGACAACCTCTCCTCCATCGCCCAGTCAGCCTTCCCGCTGGGCTGGACCCTGGTGCCGGCCATCGGCGCGCGACCTGCTGATCCCGGCGGTCATGATCATCCTGGCCATGCGATCCCGGCGACGGGCGGCCGCGAAAACCGCCCTGTGACACTTCGGGAGCTGTCCTCACCATGACGACTCAGGCCGCCCACAACCCCGACGCCGAGATCGGCCAGACGCGAGCGGTCGCCGCCGAACGGCTCACCATGTTCGTTGACGCTGTGATCGCGATCGCACTCACCTTGCTGGCGCTGGATCTGCCCGTTCCCGCCGGCGACACCACCGGCGCCATGCTGAGCTCGGTGCGGGCCCACGGCAACGAATACCTGGCCTTCGCACTCAGCTTCGTGGTGATCTCCGCCCACTGGCGCGCCCACCACGAGATCTTCCGGTATGTCCGCTCGTTGGGTGGCCGCCTGACCACCCTCACCCTGGCCTGGCTGTTCATGCAGGTCCTGATGCCGTTCGCGACCCGGGTGATCACCGCCGAAGGCGCCTTCCCGCCCCGGTTCAGTCTGTACGCGATCGTGCAGGTCCTGGCGTCCGCGTCGTTCGCGCTGATCATCTGGGAGATCCGACGCCGTCACCTGTACCGCACGGAGGTCCCGCCCCGGGTGTTCGCCCAGAGCCTGCTGCGCAGCATCTGCCTGGCCGCAGTTTTCGGGGTGTCCGTTCCCATCTCGTTCGTGACCACGAGCACCGGCGCGTACTTGTGCTGGCTCGCCGCGCCGATCGTGCTCGCCGCCGCCCGCGGCATCCAGCGCACATACGCCTCCGGCGACTGATCGGGATCGCCCGGCCGGACCGGGTAAGGCAATGCCCCAGCAGGTGCCCAGCGCGCGCCTCAAGAAGAGGTTCGCCTGCTCATGCCGACCCGATCGCGATGCTGCAGGGCTGAGGTTATGAGCACGATGTCGTGTCCGGGACTGTCCCGTCCGGCGGGACCGCTGGTCTGATGGCAGGTCGCGCGATTCATTGGATGCATGTCCAGGAGCTGGATCCGAAAGGGGAACCGTCCATGATGAGGATAGTAAGCCGTGTTCTCGTGGCTTCCTTACCCGTGAGTGCCCTGCTTACGGGCATTACCCAATCCGCTTCGGCCGCCGCTGCGGCTACGTGCAGCTCAACCGCCGTGAACCGAAGCTCAGCGTATGCGCTGTGCACGCCGTTCGTTATCCTCTCGCAGCACAGAGTCCAGATCACCTGCGGGACCGGGCCCGTCCGTCAAACCGCCTACGGGCCCTGGAAAAACTACGGGACACGGTCCTACGCGAACTGCCCGGTCGGTTTTCTCATCGGCCACACCTATCAAACCCGCTCCTCGAATTGCAGTCTCCCTGACGCCGGCCTCGGCAACGAAGCGGCCCGTGATGAATGGGCGGCCTGTTAGACCGGGCACGACCGCTCCGAAGCGGCGATCCACCTCGCGATGATCGACCGGCCGGCGCAGCGTCGGGCCGGGGTTAGGCCACCGACCGGATCCACGCCAGAACGGCCAGGACGCGCCTGTTGTCGTCGGGGGCGGACTCCAGATCCAGTTTCGCGAAGATCGCCGCGATATGGCCTTCGATCGTCTTGATGCCGAGGTGCAGTTGTCGGCCGATCGCCTGATTGGATCGGCCTTCGGCCATCAGAGTCAGGACGGACCGCTCTCGCTCGGTCAGCCGTTCGAGCGGGAAGGCGGCCTTGCGGCGGGCGAACAGCCGGCCGACGATCTCGCCGTCGATGACCGACTCGCCGTCGATCACCCGGGTGAGGGCGTCGCGGATCGCGGCGGCGTCGTCCACCCGGTCCTTGAGCAGGTAGCCGACTCCGTGCGGCCCAATCTCCAGCAGCCGCTGCGCGTAGGCGGTCTCCGCGTAGGTGGACAGCACCAGCACGCCCAGCTGCGGGTGGGCGGCGCGCAGCTGGGCCGCGCCCGTCAGGCCCTCGTCGGTGAAGGTCGGCGGCATGCGGATGTCGAGGATGACCGCGTCGGGCACCTGGCCGCGCATCAGGGTCGTCAGCTCGGCGACGTCTCTGGCCTGTCCGGTGACCTCGACGCCGACGCCCTTGAGCAGGAGCGCCACCCCGCGCCGGAACAGCGTGGAGTCGTCACACAACATCACCCGCATCATGCGCTCACCAGCCGGGCTTCCAGCCGGGTGCCGCCCTGTGGCGGGCTCTGGAGGTGCAGCGTTCCCCCCAGAGCGGCGACGCGGTCGGCCAGGCCGGCCAGGCCGCCGCCCGGCCGCATAGTGGCGCCGCCGCGGCCGTCGTCGGTGACGGCCGCGACGATCTCGCCGTCCTCCTGGGTGACCGAAACGGCGATACGGCGGGCCTCGGCGTGCTTGATCGCGTTGGTGAGCGCCTCGCAGATGACGAAGTAGAGCGTGGTCTCGATCGCCGGGCTGCTGGACAGGGGCGCGATGCGGATCTCGGTGGGGACGGGCAGCGCCTCGGTGATGCTCTCGATGGCTCCCGTCAGGCCGATCTGCTCCAAGACGGCCGGGTGGATGCCCCTGGCCAGGTCACGCAGCTCCGACAGGGCGTTGCGCAGGTCGGCGCGTGCCTCGTCGACGAGTTCGCGCACCGTGGGGTCGCCGCTGACGGTCTTGAGCCGGCCCAGCGTCGCGGCCAGCGCCAGCAGCCGCTGCTGGGCACCGTCGTGCAGGTCGCGCTCGACCCGCCTGCGCTCGGCCACACCGGCCTCGACAATCCTGGCGCGGGAATCCTCGACGTGGCGCAGTTGCTCCTGCAGATCGCTGTGGAGGCGGGCGTTCTCCAGGCTGAGCGCCGCCGCGCCGAGCGCGGCCGTCACCACGTCGCCGCGCCTGCGCAACTCGGGCACGGTCCGTACGTGGGCCAGCGGCCGGCCGGCGCTGTCGGCGATCTCCAGCCCGAGCCTGCCGTCGTCGGGGGGCGGATCCCCGGTGAACAGGTCCAGGCCCGGATCAGCCAGGGCCCGGCGCAAGGACTCGCGCACCGATTCCACGGTGGCGGGCTGGGCGATGCCGCTCACCAAGTCCGCGACAGCGGCCCGGTCGAGCCGGCGGCGGATCGCCGCGGCGAGGAAGGCGGCGGGAATAAGCAGCGGCGCGGCCACCGCGGAGATCCATACCACCTCGGGCACGTAGGCGGGGGCGAGCGGATCGCCATCGCCGGTGAAATACGGCAGCACCATCCAGATGGCGTTCGAGAGGATCGCGAAGCCGTACACGGCCGAGGCGACGAAGACCGGCACGAGCTCCCGCCGCTCCAGCCCGCGCGCGGTGACGGCACGGTGCACAACGAGCGCCAGCGCGGCCACGGCGACGGCGATCACCAGCGTCCAGTACGCGCCATAGGCGGTGCGCTGCTCCAGCCCACCGTCGTAGAGCGTCACCCAGGAGAAGGCCACCGGCGGCTTGCCGGACGGCGTGGGGTTCCAGGTGACCGCGTCAGCGACGTTGGCTACCAGGATCAGCACGCTCGCGCCGAAGACGAACCCCCGGTAGCCGACGCGCCGGGCAGGGTAGCTCAGCAAAACCGTCATGAGCAGCAGCGCCCCAACCGGCCGCGCCATGGTTGCCACGAAGCCGTACCAGCCCCAGTCCCGGTTGCTCAGATCGGCGGTCAGCTCGGCGAACGCCGCCGCGACGAACAGGGTCCCGACCAGGCGCTGCCCCTCCGCGATGAACAACCCACCAGTGACGGCCAGCGCCACCTGACCGGTCAGCAGCAGGGCCGCGACGACGGCGCCGGAGGCGAGGTCCGGCCACACCGCCCACAGCCCGTATCCGAACACGGCCAGGGCGATCGCCGACGTGCGCATGCCGATCTCCTTCGTCAGGCGTGCCTCCACGTCGAGCAGTGTCGCCAGCCCTGCCGGGCTGCGGAAGGGGGAAAACCCGGAAACCTGTTGGGGCTACCTCGGAGGTGCCGGGGCCGGCCGCAGAACCATCCTGGACGGGACGGCACGCAGCCTCGAACCTCATCCGACCTCATCCGAACGAAGGGAGATTGTCATGACCACTCCGGGACTCTCCTCGTGGCAGGCCCAGCACAACGCCAACCAGAACGCGGCCTCGGCGGCCGAGCGGGCACGACAGGCCGCTCAGTATTCAGGCGACGCGGCACGCCGGTCCGGCGGGTCGAGCGGCGTCGGCAACGTGATCGCGCTGCTGATCGTCGTCGCGGTCCTCGTCCTCGCCGGGCCGTTCGTGCTCGCGATCCTCGCTCAGGTCGGCTTCTGAGCCGCTCCCCACTGGAGGTCGTCATGTCCGACCAGTTCGTGCCGATCGCCGGCGAGCAAGCAGCCCTGCATCATGTTGTCACGAGACCGGAGCCTGGCCGGCTCGCCATCGTGCTGACAGGTGCGGTGGGCATCGGCAACGCCCACGCCGAAGGCCAGGGATGGACTCGGTTCCGGGTCAACTGGAGCCGCAACCTGCCGCTGGGGCCGGGGAAGCGGTTGCGACCGGTGTACTGGGCGCCGTTCGTAACGCTCAGCTCGTTCGCGAACGACAACGTCGCCAGCAACGCCGGATGGGCCGTCGACGAATTCGGGCTGTCGAACGCGAACGGACCTACGACGTTCGTCGACGTCTGGGCGAACCTCGCTGTGCGCGACGCGGACGGCTGGATCCTGCGACTCGCCTACACCGTGCACATCGTGGGCGACGAGATCTGACCCAGCACCTGGCGCTCCGCGGGACCACCACACCAGCCGTCGCGGCTCTCAACCTCCATCTCGAGCGCACGACGGACCACTCCTCTGGCAAGGACGCGACGGTCCGCATCGTCGGCCGGGTTCAATCCCGGCCGACGCCCCGCCCCTGACGCGACTCGCCGTTTCCATACGTTTCCCATGCTCGCTCGGAGGATTCGCCAGATCATCGGATACCGGTGAGGGCAGTGAACCGCGCCCGTCCAGCACGCGTGGCTGAGCGAGCAGGATCGCGCCGGGGCTGCCGCAGACTCGGACGGGCCGCTGCCGGGCGGCTGCGCGTCAGATGGTCGTTGACCGGCTGAGTATGTGGGTGAGGGCCTGCTCGAGGTCGTGGTCAGCGCGGTCGGCGTGCCGAGCACGGTGAACCCCCGCCCGACTAGGTCGAGAGTGGACAGCCGCCGGCCCTCCTGCTCGAGGACGACGTGGGCGTCCTGGATGCACAGGTTGCCGCCGAGGCCGCCGGCCGGTGGGGAGGGGTGCGCCGCGTCGCCGAAGAGGAACACCCGGCCGCGGTGGAACCGGTCCGCGACCTCGGCGCGCATCTCCAGGGGCAGCACGGTGACGATGGCGGCGTTGATGTCGGGCAGCCCGCTCGCGGCCCGGATCAGGTCGAGACAACGCTGTTCGGTGCAGGTGTCCGGAGGCCGTGTCGCCGGGTCGTACGGGACAACCAGCTGCCACAGGTCCTCGCGGCGCCGGACGAAGGTGCCGAACTCACCGAACACGGCATACACCAGGCGACCGCGTAAGGCGGGTTCGAGGTCGGCGCGGAACACGATGCTGATCCCGTGCTCGATCACGCCGGCGCTCGCGCAGGGTCGCGACGACCTCGTCGGCCGACTGCTCGAACTCGACCAACTCGGTGCCGAACCGCAGGTCCGCACCACGCCGTTCCAGGTGGTCACGCAGGATCGGTTCCAGGACGTCCTGGTCGCATGCGCACATGCCGGTCGGGCTGAGGTGATCGGGAATCGGGTCCTCCGGCCCGCCGAAGGGCTGGTAGTCGTCCGCGGCGAGCGACTCGGCCGCGTAGAACTTCCCGAGTTGGTCGCCGACGCGGCCCGCCGTACGGATCCGCGCTCCCAGCCCCACTGCGTCGAACAACTCCATGGAGCGCGGACTCACTCCGTTGATGCGAGGGTGTACGGCGGTGCCCGGGTGACGTTCGACCACCAGGTGGTCGACACCGTGCTGGGTGAGGAACACCGAGGCCGACAGGCCACTGAGGCTGCCTCCCGGGCGGAGGTTGCCGCCGTCGGCGTCAGTGGGCTGACCATGGACGGCATCGCCACCCGCGCCACAGCGGCACGATCGTCGCTCTACCGCCGGTGGAACTCACCCGAGGACCTCGTGCTCGACGCGCTCAACCACACGATCCCCCAGGCGATCACCGTTCCCGATCACAGCGAGCTGCGTGCGGACATGCTGGCCGTGCTCACCGAACTGGGAGCCGTACTCGCCGGCCCGGCCAGCCAGCGGTTCTGGTGCCCGCTCAGGCTGCCCCGGGCCTGGCCCCCGCCGCAGGCGATGCCCGAAGGGCGCTAGCTCGGGTGGTCGTCGGGAGGCAGGTGGGGGATGTCGGCACGGTAGAGGCTGAGGAGCAGCCCGTATGCCTCGGTTCCCTGCTCTCCTGCGCCGCTGTGCGGGACGTGTCCGTGGTCGAAGGTTTCGAGCCGTTTGGCCAGCGCGCGGGCCTGTTCGGGGGTGAGCCAGAGGTGGTGCAGCACGGTGTGGCCGGGATCGCCGGGACGGACGGGCGACATCTCCGCCAGGGCCGCGTCGTGCAGGAACCTGGCCCCGGTTTCCTCGTCGAGCTGGAATCCCTTGCTGATCAGCTCGAAGCGTTGTTCGGTGCCGCCGCGGACCTGCCGGGTGCCGGCGAGGCGCACGAGGCCCGCTTCGCGCAGGATGCGTACGTGGTAGCCGATGGTTCCCTTGGTGGAGTCGAGTGCCGTGGTCAGCTCGCTCAGGGTAGCGGGGCGCTGGCGTAGCAGGTTCACCATGCGGTGGCGGAGTGGGTGGCCGAGTGCTTTGTACTGCGCGGATGAGCGCAGGGCGAGGAGCTGCTCATCGGTCATGAAGTAAGTGTCCAGGATCTTCGACGCTTTTGACAAACCCCTCGCACCGTTGGCAGACTGCCCCGGCGCCTAAAGCGTCGAATAATCTAGATACTTGGACCTCGTATGCCTCTGTCAGCAGCACACGTCGCAACCAGTCGCCCCGAGCGCTACGCCAAGCAGTTGATCTCGCACATGGGCCACAAGGCCGACGCCGAGCACACCGGCGTCGGCAGCGGAACGATCACCTTCCGCTCCGGCACCTGCTCGCTGCTCTCCGCCCAGGGCGAACTCGTGCTGATCGCCGCCGCCGCGGACCTCGACTCGCTGACCGGCGTGCAGGACGTCATCACCCGGCACCTCCTGCGCTTCGCCACCCAGGAGGAGATCCGCGTCGACTGGTGCGAGGCGGACTCCGGCGACGCCATCCAGATCGTCCCCCCGGCCGTCGAGGACTACCTGCGGGCGCACTGCACCCCGGCCGACGACCTGCTGACCGAACTGGCCGAAACGACGCGAGAGGCGACAGGGCGCGCCGCCGGGATGCAGGTCTCGGCGGCGGAGGGGGCGCTGCTGGAGATGCTGGTCCGCCTCTCGGGCGCCCGCCGGGCCATCGAGGTCGGCGTGTTCACCGGCTACTCGGCGCTGTGCATCGCCCGCGCTCTGCCGTCCGACGGTTACCTGCTCGCCTGCGACGTGAGCAGCGAATGGACCGCCATCGCCCGGCCGTACTGGCGGCGCGCGGGCGTCGATGACCGCATCGACCTGCGGATCGGCCCGGCCCTCGACACGCTCCGGGCGCTGCCCGAAACGCCGGACTTCGACTTCGCCTTCGTCGACGCGGACAAGGCCGGCTATCCCGCCTACTACGAGGAGATCGTGCCGCGGCTCGTCCCCGGCGGCCTGCTCGTCCTTGACAACGTGTTTTTGGGCGGCAGGGTCCTCGACCCGGCCTTCCAGGGCGACGACCACCGGGCGATGCGGCGCGTGAACGATGCCCTTGCCCACGACGAGCGGCTCGACGTGGTCATGCTGCCCGTCCGCGACGGCGTGACCCTGGCCAGAAAGCGCTGATCAGCCCCCCTGTCGATCACCCTTGAAGAGGAGTTCTCATGTATCTGGTCACCGGTGCCACCGCCCACTTCGGCCGACAGGCCGTCGAAGCCCTGCACGCCGCCGGCCATCCCGTCAGGGCCTTGACTCGCACCCCCGAGCAGGCCGGTCTGCCGCAGGGTGTCGAGCTGGCCCAGGCCGACCTCACCAAGCCGGAAACCCTCCCCGCCGCCCTCCACGACGTGCGCGCGATCCTGCTGATCCTGCAGTACGGCATGGACCCGGCGCCGCTCCTGGCCGCCGCCCGACAGGCTGGAGTCGGGCGGGTCGTCTTCCTGTCCTCCGGCGCGGTCGTGGATCGTGCCGACGTGCAGCCGGATGTGATCGCCCAGTACCACGGTGACGTGGAACGGGCCGTGCGCGAGTCGGGCCTGGAATGGACGGTGCTGCGGTTGCTGTTCCCGGCGATCAACTCGTTGACGTTCGCGATGCAGCTGGCCGGCGGCGATGTGATCCGCGCGCCGTACATCGACGCCGCCTTCAGCGCGATCCACGAGCTGGACGTCGCGGACGTGGCGGTCGCAACGCTGACCGGCGACGGCCACACCGGACAGACCTACAGCCTGACGGGGCCCGAGTCGCTCACGCAGGCCGACCAGGTCCGCATCCTCGGCCAGGTGCTCGGGCGCCCGCTCAGCACCGAGGACCTCGACCCGGGACCGGTGCTCCAGCAGATGAGCGCCTTCATGGATCCCGCCTTCCTGGACGCGCTGTTCGGCCTCATGGCGGCCACCGTCGGCAAGCCGGCCGAGGTCAACGACACCGTGGAACGGATCACCGGCCACCCTCCGCGTTCCTACGCGCAGTGGGCCGCCGACCACGCCGCCGACTTCTGATCGAAGGATCTCCTGATGCATTTCGCCAAGACTCTCGCCGCGCTGGTCTCCGCCGCGGCGCTCGTCGCCCCCGCCGTCCCAGCTCAGGCCGGTACGGCGGGGCCTCGCTGGACGGGCGCCTGGTCGGCAGCCGTGCAGCGGCCCTCGCCCGGCGGGCTGCCGGGCTCGTCCAACTGGTCACAGGCGGGCTTCGCCCGGCAGTCGGTGCGCCAGGTGGTCCGGCTCACGGGCTCCGGCGTCGCCGTCCGCATCAAGCTCTCCAACCTGTACGGCACGGCGCCCCTCACCGTGAGCGGCGCGACGGTGGCCAAGGCCGCGGCCGGGGCGGCCATCCGCCCGGCGACCCTGCGCCCGGTGACCTTCTCGCAGCGGCCCTCCACGGTGATCCCGGCCGGGCGGGAACTGCTCAGCGACCCCATCCCGCTGCCCATCCGCGCGCTGGACCGGCTGGCCGTCACCTTGTACTTCCAGGGGACGACCGGGCCGGCCACCTTCCACGACATCTCCTCGGCCACCAGCTACCGGGCCTCCGGTGACCACCGGTTCGATCCGCGCGGCACCGCCTTCACCGGCACCTCGACCTCGTGGTACTTCCTGAGCGGGGTGGACGTGCTCAGCTCCGCTCGCGGCGCGGTGGTGACCTTCGGCGACTCGGTCACCGACGGGACCGGCTCCACCCCCGACGCCGACAACCGCTACCCCGACCAGCTCGCCGAGCGACTGGTCGCGGCGGGCAGGCCGCTGACCGTGCTGAACAGCGGCATCTCGGGCAACCAGGTGCTCGCCGATCACCCGCTCTTCGGCGAAAGCGGACTGGCCCGCTTTCAGCGGGACGTGCTCGACAAGCCGGGCGTGCGCACGGTGATCGTGATGGAAGGCATCAACGACATCACCTACCCCGGACCGGCGGTCACCGCCCAGCAGATCATCGCGGGACACCGCGAGCTGATCCGGCTCGCCCGCGCACGCGGGATCCGGGTCGTGGGCGGCACGATCATGCCGTTCAAGGGCAACCCCTGGCTGTACCCGGACGGCACCCCGGAGCCGTTCGCCTTGGAGCAGGTCCGCGACCAGGTGAACGCCTGGATCAGGACCGGCGGCGAGTACGACGCGGTGGCCGACTTCGAACAGGCCCTGCGCTCGCCGGCCGACCCGGACCGGTTGCGGCCGGAGTTCAACGTCCGCGACGGGCAGCAGGGCGACTGGCTCCACCCCAACGACGCCGGCCTGAACGCCATGGCGGCGGCCATCGACCTGAGTGGTCTGTAGGGACCAGCGGTGTCGTGACCATGACGGACACCGTGGCGGCCGGCCGTACCTGCGCCGACGGCGCGGATCAGGGAGGAGGCGGCCGCGGTACCCAGGATCAGTGCTCGAATGGCCGCGGACGCGGAGTAAGCGGCTCGGCGGGCACGGTTCCCGTGGCATCGGCCTTCGGGCCATTGACGTGTCGCCGGGCCGGACCGTCGTCAGGCGGCGGGTCCCTCCTGGAGGGCACGCACCTCGATCTTGCTTCGCAGCGCTCGCGAGGCCTGCTTGGTCCATTCGATCGCGACGTCGTCGTTTTCGGCCTCGATGATCCAGAAGCCGCCGAGGTACTCCTCGGCCTCGACGAAGGGGCCCGGTGTGAGTACGGGGCTGTCACCGGTGTAATCCACCGTGGTCGCGTTCGACGGCGGCTGCAGGCCCCCGGCGGACACGAACGCGCCCGCCTCCTGAAGGGCGGTGTTGAACGCACCGACCGCGGCTATCACCTGCTGCAGCTCCGCGGGGTCCATGCTCTCCATCGTCGGCTCCTCGGCGGAGTCGTGGGGGAGGCTCAGAAAGTACTTCGTCATTGTCGTCTCCTCGTCGTTGTGGCCAATGGCCGCTGTCTGAACGCTAGGCGGGAGCTCCCCCGTGACGCATCGGTCATCGTGACCGGTGTCCGGGAACCGATGACTGACATTACCTAGGTCGGACTCGGGATCTTTGCCGGCAACCTCCAGCGGATGACGGTCATCGGCGGGCTAATTAGACGAGGTCAGTCAGCTCGGCGCGACCGGTGACGCCGAGTTTCGGATACGCCTTGTAGAGGTGGTGGCCGACGGTCCGTGGGCTGAGGAACAGCTGTGCGGCGATCTCCTTGTTCGTGTGGCCGGTGGCGGCCAGCCGTACGACCTGCAGTTCCTGCGGGGTCAGCAGGGTGAGCGGGCCGCTGCGCTGAGGCTCGTCGCCCCGCTCGCCGAAGGCGGCGAGCTCACCGCGCGCACGTTCGGCCCAGAGCCGCGCGCCGAGGCGCTCGAACGCGGACACCGCCGCCGAGAGATGGGCGCGGGCCTCGGTACGGCGGCGCCGTCGGCGCAGCCACTCGCCGTAGACCAGCTGGGTACGGGCGTGCTCGTAGGGGCCGCCGTGCCGCTCGTGGAGTCGCAGCGCCCCGGCGTACAGCGCATCGGCGTCGCCGTCGTCGGCCAGCAAGGCCCGGCAGCGCAGGACGAGGCCGGTGGCGACCGGGCGGTCGACGCAGTCAGCCCAGTGGCGGAACGTTGCCAGGGGTTCGTGGGCGCGATCCGGCATGCCGGCGCGCACGGCCGCTTCCACCAGGTCCGGCACCGCCCGGACCAGGAGGTCGCGGCTTGCGGGTCCCCGGGACACCCGCTCGAGCCGGTCGCATGCCTCTCCGAACCGCCGGGCGGAAAGGTCGAGCATGCCGAGACCCCAGGCCGCGATCTCGGCGTTGACCCGGTGCCGGGCTCGGGCTCGCGGGAGCACCTCCTCGGCAAGAGCTCGGCAGCGTGCCTCGTCACCCGACACGGCGTGCAACCACACCTCCACCGACCGGTGTGCCAGGCTCTCGGTCGTGTTCCCGAGCTCGTCGCTCACGGATACGCCTTCCGCCACACACGCGCGGGCGTCGGCGAACTCGCCGCGCAACAGCCGCGCCACCGCGAGCACGTTCAGGGTGTACGGGACCCAGCCCAGCGCCCCGTTGGCCCGCACCTCGGCCAGCATGTCCTCGATCCCGGCGGCGACGCCGTCGTCGTCGGCGATCATGAGCCCGCCGAACCCTGCCGTGATCTGATGCGTCAGGTCGTCTCCGCCGCCGCGGATGGCGGTGTGGAGAGCGCGCATCGGGCCGACGGCCAGCTCCGGGCGTCCGGCGAAGAGCTCCGCCCACCCGAGAAGGGCGGCGACGACGAGTGCCCAGTGCTCCGGCGGGGTGAACCCGCGCATCAGCTCCGCCGTACGCTGCAGGAGGTCGTGCGCCGCTCCGTGCCGGGCGGCGTGCGCGGCCTCGTACAGGGTGAGCGCGGCGTGCTCCGGATCGGTGTCGCGCACCAGCGCGGCGGCTTCGAGCGTCAGCTCCGCATCGGCTCGCGGCGAGGTGCGTTCGTACTCCACGGCGCCACGGGTATAGATGGCCGCGGCCCGGACGCCGGGGTCGGTGGTGAGCGAGAGCGCTTCGGCCGCCAGTCGGGCGGCGCGGTCGGCCTTGCCGGCATCGAACGCGGCCTGGCTGGCCCGGGCGATGCGGCGGGCCTTCAGCTCCCGGTCGGCACTGAGCCGACCGGCGCGGTCGTAGGCGGCGGACACCGCCATCGCGCCGCCTCGATGCCAGGCCCGCTCCGCCGCGCCTTCCAGTTCGGCGGCCACAGCTTCGTCGGGAGTGATGGTGGCGGCAGCGAGGTGCCAGGCCCGGCGGTCGGCATCGGCGTCCGCGCGCAGCGCCTCGGCGTACGCGCGATGTACCTCGATCCGCCGGTGCAGCGGCGCGTCCTGGTAGGCCGCCGCCCGTACCAAAGGGTGGCGGAACGTGACCCGGCTGCCGACCCAGACCAGCCGGTCGCGTTCGGCGGGCGCCAGGTCGCCGGCGGTGCCACCGAGGGATTCGATCACGTGCAGGATCGTCGCCAGAGGCGCCGCCAGGTCGGCGGCCGCCACCAGAAGCGCGCGTTGGGCGGGGTCGGGAAGCCCCACGATCTGGTGGCGGAACGCCTCCTGCACGCGGCGGGTCACCGGCAGCGGGCCGACCTGCTCGGCGGGGTCGGACTCGTCCGCATCCTCTGCCGCGAGCCGTGACGACCCGAGCTCGATGATCGCCAGGGGATTGCCGCCGGACTCTGCGAGGACCCTGGCCCGCACCGGTTCGATGAGTTCCGGTGCGTGCTCGTCGAGCAGCCGGGCGGCATCGGGCGCGGCGAGGCCGGGCAGATCCACGACCTCGACACCCGCGATGTCGAACGGCATCGACGTCTCGCGCACCGCGAACAGCACCGCGATCGGATCGGCCACGAAGCGGCGGGCCGCGAACAGCAGCGCCTCCACCGAACCCTGGTCGAGCCACTGCAGGTCATCGACCACGCACAGCAGCGGGGCCTTCTCGGCCAGATCGGCGAGCAACGACAGGGTGCCGGCGGAGATCAGGAACCGGTTGGCTTCGTCTCCCTCGGACAGGCCGAAGGCGCAACGCAGTGCCCTGGCCTGGGGAGCGGGGAGGGCGTCCAACCTGTCCAAGTGAGGGAACAAGAGCTGGTGCAGGCCGCCGTACGCGAGCTCGGAGTCGGACTCGACCCCTGCCCCGCGGACCACGTGCATGTCGGCCTCTTCGGCTATCGACACGGCGTGGTCGAGGAGAACCGATTTCCCGATGCCCGCCGCGCCCCGCAGGCCCAGGACGCCGCTGCGGTCGTCGCGTGCATCGGTCAGCAGGCGTTGAATCCGTGCTTGCTCGATCTCCCTGCCCACCAGTGACATGTGTCGCTCCTATGTCGAGCCGCTGCCGCGAGCATGTCGGGCTGGAGGGCGTTGCAGACGATGCGGGCGAGGTGCCGTGTCATGAGCCTAGTCCAGGAAGGCAGTCAGCTGAGTGTGCTCGTCCCTGGTGGGTGGCGTATCGCTTCGTTGCGATCGCTGGCCGCGCTCAAGGACGTCAGGGCGCTGCCGGCGGTGAAGCCGACCGCGAGTACGGCGTGGGCCTGGACTACTACCACTACGACACCCTGCTGAAGACGGTCGGGCTGAACGAATACCCGATCTGCGCCGCATGGTCGCCCGACGGCGCCAAGGTGCTGACCCACCGCACCGACCAGGCGGCCAGGTGGTCAAGGCGCAGGCCGAGCCGGAGCTGATGACGGTCCTGTCGCCGATGACACTGCGCTGGTTGTGGTGGGCCGACGACAGCTCGGCCGTCTACTACCTGAGCCAGCCCCGTGACCTGCGCACCCTGAGCCTGCGTCGGATGGATCCGGTCACCGGCGAGGTGACGACGCTGGTGAGCGAGAGTGGCCCCACCCGGGTGGATCCCACCCAGGTCCGGATCAACTCCTTCCCCATCGTCAAGGTCGTCAACGGCGGGGCGGAGGTGCTGTGGTACTCCCAGCGCGATGGCTGGGGCCACCTGTGCCTGTACGACACCAAGACCGGGGAGCTTCGCAACCAGGTCACCTCCGACCACCCCGAGTTCTACAAGGTCGGCGTCTCACGTACCGGCAACCACGACAACCCGACCTACCTGCAGGGCTGTGTGGAGATGATCGACGGGCCGGTGGGCGAGGTGGACTACGCGCACCTGCAGGGCTGTGTGGAGATGATCGACGGGCCGGTGGGCGAGGTGGACTACGCGCTGGCGTCCAACGCCCGCTCCGCCCACAAGCTCCAGGGCAAGCTGCTGTTCATCGCCGGCGGCTACGACCCCAGGGCCCTGATGGAGCAGACGCTGCGCTTCGCCGACCGGCTCATCGCCCACGGCAAGGACTTCGACCTGCAGATCGTCACCGGCGCCGAGCACATGTACATCGGATACGAGCACTACACGTTCAGGAAGCAGTTCGACTACCTCGTCCGTCACCTGCTGGACCTGGAACCACCGGCGTACCGGTTCGCCCCCCGCGTCCTGGATCCCGAAGCCATCGCCGAACTCTTCCTCTGACCACCCGCCCCTGCTTCCCGCGAGGTCGCCCTCCTCAGGCCGGGACCGGGTTCGGGCGAGTCAGCAACGTCAGGACGCCAGGCGCTCCTGCCACGGCCTCGGAGGCGATGCGGCCCTCCGCGTCCACCACGACGGCCATCGGCGTGCCCTGAGCTCCGAACAGCGGCCCCACGGCGAAGGTCTCATCGTGGAGGATGGCCGAGGACAGTCCCATGGCCCGGTTCTCCTCGACGGTTCCCGTGGAGATGACGACCAGAGCCGGCCCTTCCTGCGCCCCGTTCGCCTCCCAGGCTCGGAGATCGGGAAGCATCTGCTCGCAGAAGCCGCAGGCCGGGTTCCAGAACAGAAGGAGTGCCGATCGCCCATGAAGATCGGCGAGGTCGACGGATCGCCCGTTGAGATCGGGCAGGGCGAACGCGGGGGCGGGATCACCGATCGGGAGCCCCCGGGGTTCGGCTGACGGTTCGGGAGCGAGATGTTCCGTGTGCGCGTCCGCCATCGGCAGGGCGTGGCCGCCGCTTCCGTCGGCGGTCACCGGGAGGAAGCTGCCGCTCGCCGCGCCGGCTGCTCGTGCCACGAGTTCCCGGATGTGCTTCTCGCCGCAGGCGGGGGGCTCGTGCATGATTCCATCGGCGCGGATCAGGACCGCGCAGGGCGTTCCGTGCACCTGGTACGGCTCCGCCGCCTCCTGGTCCCGCTGGAGCAGGAGGCGCACGATTCCATGCTCGTCGGCCTTGTCGCGGTTGACCTCCGGTGTGCCTCGGCTGATCACCGCGAGCGTCAGCTGATCCGCGTGGTCGCGCTGCCAGCGGCCGACCTCCGGCAGGAGCGCGTTGCAGGGCGCGCATTCAGGGTCGTAGAAGACGAGCAGGACGGGGCTGCCGGCGGCGAGGAGGTCGTCCAGGGTGACCTGGTCGCCGGACAGATCGGGAAGGCGAAGAGCCGGAGCGCGCATACGGAAGTCGGCCGCGGCCGGTGTGTTCACCGCCGTCGCGCCTTCGGTCCCGAGCCTTGCCTCGATCTCGTGCAGGCGCCGGAGCAGACGCGCGTTCTGGCGCAGCAGAATCGCCCCGCCCAGCACCAAGAGTACGGCGGTGAGCCCGCCTGTACCCAGCTCGACGCGATCGACGACGGTGGCCGCCGTCATCCAGGCGAAGACGTCGGCGCCCGCGCCGGGTGTGCCGAAGCCGACGATGATCCCGGCCATGGCGGAAAGCGTGAGATTCCTGGCGATCGTCGGCCAGCCGACGGGCGCGGAGGCGGACTGCCCGAAGCATCGGCAGCTGAGTGGATGCCCGCGGACCACGTGGTAGCCCACCACGACGGTGAAGACCACCAGCAGCGTGAGCGCGGCGGTCGCGCCCGCCCGTGCCGAGGCCGCCGGAATGAGCGATCCGGCGACGGCGAGCTCGATCACCGGAAGGAGAAGGGCGGACGGGGCGGCCAGAACGGCGGGGGTTCCGAAATCGAGCATCGCCCGGCGCGTGCCGGGGCGATCGGCCAGCTTGGCCAGCCCCGACCAGGCGAAGATCGTGGCCAGTAGCAGACGATCAAGCAAAAGGATGATGTCCACAGCCGCTTCTCCTCATCTCGAACGCACCGGTCAGGTGTAGCAGCATCGGGTGCCACAGCAGACGGTTCCGGGCGGGCAGCAGCCGCCCGCGCAGCACGCTCTCCCCGGTGGGCAGCAGCCGCCGCCCTTGCAACAGGTGGCGTTCCGTCCGTAGGAGCAGCAACTGGAGCCGCAGCACGAACTCCCCGCAGCGCAGCAGACGCCCCGGCAGCAGACCCCTTCGCAACAGCGCCCGCCGCAACACATGGCGATGGAGGGGCAGCAACCGCCGCGGCAGCAGATTTGGCCGCTGGGACAGCATCCCCTGCCGCAACAGGTTTCCCCGCGGGGACAGCAGCCGCCGCCCTTACAACAGGTGCTGCCGATCTGGTAGGGACAGCAGCTCTTGCCGCAACACGAACTCCCGGCGGGACAGCAGCGGCCGTTGCAGCAAACTCCATCGATGCCGCAGCAACGGCCGCCGCAACATCTGCTTTCCCGCGGGCAGCATCGCCCTTTTCCGCACGCGATTCCGCAGTATCGCCCACCGCAGCATACGGTTCCCGGCGGGCAGCAGTATCCGCCGCAATCGAGAGGGAAGTCGTAGGGACAGATATCTTGGGTGTTCGGCGCTGATTTCAGGCCGGACTCGAGGGCCTCGATCGCCGCGTCTTTCGCCAGTTCCTTCCCCAGGTCGGCTATCACCTCGCCGGTCCCTCTTACTGTTCCTTTCAGATACTTCGAGGCCGCCGCCCGGGCCGCCGGGGAGCAGCCCGTGACGAGTAGGGTCGCGCATCCGGCGAGCATTCCCAGCAGTTGGCGTCGCCTCATTGCGTACCAGCTCCGAAATGACGGTGACGAAGTGGCCTGGATTTGACGCGCGGGCGGGCGTTCCCGAGCGGTACGGCCGGCGTGCGGACTACGGAATAACCACCGAGAAACTCGATTCGTGCAGTTGCCCCTGCTCATCCCTGACCGGCGGCCCCAGCAGGCGGCCACCGTCGGGTACCAGCCTCTTGCATATCTCGTCGGTGCATGCGGTCCCGCCCGCGTTGAAGCCCGTTCTGCCGATGGCGAGGTGGCCGGTGTTCCGGCGCGCGTTCATGAAGGCATTGGCGAAGGTGATTCTTCCGGACGCGACGGTTCTGCGCCCTTCGAAACCAGGTGCCGCCTGGACGATGTATTCGGCGGTCTGCATCCGGCCATGGGCGACGGACGGCCCTATTCTGCGGCGACTGGCGCCGCCCCAACTCAGGAAACCGTCGGCGTCCACTTTCACGAAGACGCCCGGATCGTCACCGCACAGTTGATCGCCGAGCTCCCGGGTGAAGCCCGGCGCCGGCGGCAGCGATGCGGCCGGCGGGTTCCAGGACCAGCGGACGGCCCTGGATTCGGCCCACAGACGGTAGGTCTTGATCCGGGTGTTCCCGTCCCGCCGCATTTCCGCCGACAGGCCGGCCCGGATGATGCGCCCGGAATTGATGCCGCCGAGACCTACCCAGGCATAGTAGATTCCCGGTGGCGCGTCGTCCGGCAGGCAGGGAATCTTGATATTCGCCTCGACGGAATAGAACGTCGTCGATCTCCGGTCCGGGTCGGACGAATCTCGAAGCTCATGAAAGACCAGACCCGACCACCGGTAATACCAGGGAGCGGAGGCGGATTGAGCGCGAACCTGTGGGGCGGCGAGCCCGGAACCCAGGGGGAGTAGCATCGTGATCGCGAGATAAGTAGAGGTTTTTCGCTTGATCCACCTCGAAATGTGGAGCCTTTCCGACATTTGCCCGCCCTCCCAGTGTGCGACCCGTCTCGTATAGATGACGACCGGAAACGGCCTCCGGCGTTCTGTGATCTATCGCGGCACCAGTCCCGACGCGAGCAGGAAATCACCACAAAGCAGACAGTGCAGTCGCAGCGAGTGAAATCATGCACAGTTCATCACATAAACGCCAGCGCTACATGGAACCCCATCCACCCTGAGACCTGACACCCGTTTCCGAATCCCGTGTGCCGACCATCGCAGTATGTCCGCAATGGAGGAAGGGGTTGACCGTTGTCTTTTTGGTGGGACATGGGAGACTCTGCATCATGCGGGCAGAGTTTGGGGTGGAGTTACGCCGCCGCCGGATAGCCGCACGGCTTTCCCTCGGCGAGCTGTCGGCTATGGTCCACTACAGCAAGAGCCACTTAAGCAAGATCGAAAATGGCGTCAAGTTCCCGAGTGTGCCGCTCGCGCGCCAATGTGACGCGGTTTTGCACGCCGAAGGCGCGCTGGCGGCACTCGCGCCACGACGCCGCCTGTCCGCCGAGGCATGCGCCGGCGCTCCCGCTCGCGATGGGAACCGCCCGGCTCCCCGCGCCCTGCCGTACGACGGCGAACAGAGGCCGGCCATCGCCGATGTCCCGACGTCAGCGCCCACGCTCGCCGCTCATGAAGCGGAGACACTCGGGGAGTTCCGGTGGATGTTTGACCATATGCGGCGTCTTGGACGGTATACCAGCCCCACCCTGTTGCTGCCGATCCTGACAGGACCCATCGAGGCGTTGCGGAATCTGGCCCGGGCGGCGACCGGAAGCCGGCGCACAGGCATCCTGCTGCTCACCGCGCGATACGCCGAGTACGCGGGCTGGATGGCCCAGGAATCGGGGGACGACCGGGCCGCCGTCCGGTGGACGGACATGGCTGTCCGGCTCGCGGAGGCGGCCGATGACCGGGACATGATGTGCTACGCACTCGTACGGCAAGCGCTGATCTCCCTCTACCGGCACGACGCCGTTGGAACGATCGAATTGTCGCGACAGGCGCAGTCCCATCGGTCGGTGCGCCCGCGTGTCCTGGGTCTGGCCGCGCAACGCGAGGCTCAGGGCCACGCCCTCGCGGGCGACTACGGCGGCTGCCAGCGTGCGCTCGAACGCGCGCGTGAACTCCTGGCCGGCACGGAGTGCGATCCGGCCGGGTTGCCGGTCCTCGGGCCGTCCACGATCCCGGACACCACCGGATTGGTGAACGGCTGGTGCCTCTACGATCTCGGCCGTCCCCGGCAGGCCGCCGACCTGCTCGATCGGGAACTGGCCCGCGTTCCGGACTCGGCCGGCCGGGCCTGGGCGCGCTATGCCGTACGGCTGTCGCTGGCACTCGCGGCGGCCGGCGACGTGGAACGCTCTTGCCACGTCGCGGTCGAAGCACTCGCCACGGTGGCCGCCGTCGATTCGGCCACGATCCGCGCCGACGTCCGCGGCCTCGCCCGAACGCTGACGCGATGGTCCACGCATCCGGCGGTGGGTGCCGTCTCACCGCAGCTCTCCGTGGTTCTCCGGCTGCCGGACTTCCGGCTCTGAGGCGTCGTCACGGGCGCGGGAGGATCACCATGGCCGGGATATTCATCAACTACCGGGGCACCGACAGCGCCTGGGCCGTCCTCCTGGACAGAGTGCTGTCGGAGCGATTCGGCCCGGACAAGGTCTTCCGGGCCAGCAGGTCGATCAGACCGAGCGAGGACTTCATCGAGAAGATCCTGGATTCCATCCATCGATCCTCAGTGCTGATCGCCGTCGTCGGACCGGAATGGCTCGACGCGGGAAGCGGCGATGGACGGCGCTACCTCGACGACCGGGCCGACTGGGTGCGCCGGGAGATCGCCGAGGCCCTCGCCGTGGGGATCCCCGTCATACCCGTCCTGGTCGGCGACGCGCCCCGGCTTGTCGCCCACCGGCTTCCCAAGGCGATAGCTCAGCTGGCCCGGTGCCAGTACCTGCGCTTGCACCACCGCAACGCCGACTACGACATGGCTCGCCTGACCGACGAGCTCCGCCGCCTCGTGCCCGAACTCTCCGGCGTCCGCGCATCGGGTGCCGACCTGACGGGTGCCGGCGGTTCGGAGAGCTCACGTTCCCGGTGGACGTCCAAGGGGCTCATGGCACTCATCGCCGTGATCGTCGTCGTTGCCGTGAGCGCGACGATCTGGTTCTCCACCTCGCGCGAACGCGACAGCGGCGGCCGAGCCGGCGGTACGGCCCTGCGCACGGGGCGGGTGGAGCTGGGCCCGGAGGACCATCTGGACTTCGAGCGTGGCACCACGGGTGACGCCGCCGAGGGCCTCGATCTTTACTTTCCCACGGAGACCGTGCCCTTGGCGTCTCACTCGGCCGGCGCGGTCGACCCGGCCGTCTTCGCGTCCGCCGCGGCGGACGACCGCGCGGCCTGCGTCCGGGCGCTGGACGCCAAGCCCAGCAGGCAGATCGATCTGGCCGCGGTCGGCGTCGGGGGGTCGTTCTGTGTGCGTACGGCGCAGGGGAACATCGCGTCGGTCAAGATCGCGGCTTACCGGCCGGCGAACCCGCAAAGCCTCACCCTCGAGTTCGTCACCTGGCAGAGCCGGCCGTGACGTACGGCGGTGCCCGTTGCTCGCACTGCCCGCCTCGGTCCTCGGCGGCTCCGGTCAGTGCGCCTGCCGACACTTCCGTCGTGTGATCGCTTCACAAGAAGTGGATCAGAACCCAGCTGTCCTGACGCCCGCGGCCACCGACCATGCTCCGCAGCGGCTCCGGGGCGGCCGGCCCGTCGGGCTCAGGAAAAGGCCGTCTCCGAGTGCGTCTTTGGACGCACATTCTCCGGCGTGATTGGGATGTACTTCCCTGCGGACAGGGGGCCGATCACTCATCAAGGAGAACCATGAGACTCAAGCGCGCACTCACCACGGGGGCTCTGCTCGCCCTTCCCCTGATGGCCGTGTTCGCCAGCCCGGCGATGGCGGCCACCAGCGTGAGCGGCGTCGGTGGCCAGCTCACGATCAACTCGGGGAACGTCGGCGACGAGATCAACATCAGCCTCGAAGGCGGATTCCTGGTCGTCCGGAACTTCAAGGACACCATGAACACGCCCAGCTTCAACTGCCAGCGGCTCGACAGCCGCACCGTCCGCTGCCCCAGCGCCGGGATCGCCAAGATCCAGGTGCAGACGCAGGGCGGCGCCGACGTCGTCCGCAACAACACGGCGCTGCCCACTCGGGCCTTCCTCGGCCCGGAGGGCGATCAGTACTCCGGCGGCAGCGCCCGGGACTTTGTCAACGGCGACGAGGGCAACGATCTCATCGACGGCAACGGCGGCAGCGACATCCTCATCGGCGACAGCGGGGGCTTCGACCAGGTCTTCGGCGGCGCAGGCATCGACCTGTGCGACGCCGAGGCGGAGAACTCCTGCGAACAGCAAGCCTGAAGGAGAATGCATTGAAGATCAAAAACGCGATACTCATGGGGGCGCTGTTCACCATGCCCCTGGTGGCCCTCACGGCCTCCCCCGCGATGGCGTTCACCAACGTGGGCGCCTCCTCGGGGCAGCTCTCCGTCAACTCGGCGGACGCGGCCGACAACATCAGCATCAACCTGGAGGGCGGGTTCCTGGTCGTCAGGAACTCCGCGGATACCTTGCTCGCGGGCAGCGCCGTCTGCTCGAAGGTGGACGATCACACCGTCAGGTGCCCGAGCGCGGGGATCACCAACATCCTCGTCAACAGCCAGGGCGGCTCTGACACCGTGCGCAACAACACCTCGCTCAGGTTACGGGGCTTCCTCGGGCCCGGCCGTGACACCTTCTTCGGTGGCTCGGCTCAGGACTTCGTCTCGGGCAACACCGACAACGACGTTCTGAACGGCAACGGCGGCGCCGACATCCTGCTCGGCAACGAAGGTGGATCCGACCAGGCGTTCGGCGGTCCCGGCAGCGACTTCTGCGAGGCCGAGACCGAGGGCGGCTGCGAGGAGTGATCGACTTGTGCGGGGCGGCGCCATCGGAGCCGCCCCGCACAGGGCTGTTCAGGACAGGGCGGCCATGATGGCCGGGGCAGGCCGGTCCGCTCCGTGGCGTTGACGGACATGGTCACCATGCGAGCCTGGTCACGGGCGGCGAACACCGCGCTGACCTTCGGGCTCTGAACGCCTTCGCCATCACCTTTGAAGGCCGATTGACCCCGACCGCCCGATAACTAATCAAAGATCGAGAAACACCGTTATCTGGACAAGCCCCTCGGGGGGCGTCTGGCAACTCGAAGAGGCTTCGGCGCCGGATGACGCAGGGATTCGGGCTCGGGTGCTGTATTCAGAATGCTGGATATATGGGCACGTTGGGAATTATGGCGGCTTCGCCCTCATGTTACCCTCGTCCGGCCGCGCTCCCTGCAAACTCTCACGGGCTGCTGAGATGCCTGCGGTGTGTTTGTGATGCGTGGGATCCTATCCGCCGATCCGCTGTATTAAGGACGGAAGATGCGTCTCGCCCACCCCATCAGAGCACGACAGGTTCGATTATTTACCGTTCTTATCGCGAGTATCACAGCTGTTGCTGTTGTGCTCTGGAGCACCGGCCCGCTTCCGGCGCAGGCTCGGTCGACGGCGGGGGACCAGGTCGTCATCCACGACTTCGGGGACCCGCAATTGGCCGACCAGTTCCGCCAGGCGTTCACAGAGATCGACCAGGCGGGAATGCGACTCGATGACGCGTTGCGGGAGCGCACCAAGGGCGAACTGCACGACGTCATGCCCGACCTGAAGTTCGTCGAATTCGAGCACACGTGGACGGTCGAGGGCACCGTCGCGACCATCACCATCAAGGAGCCCGACGTCGAGGTGGACGTCACGTGGTGGCAGGGCGCGCTGATCACGGCGGCGGCCATCATGGTCGGGTTCGCCGCAGGTATCGGCTGTGCGAGAGTGGGCGGCTCGGTTCCCCTGTGCGCCGGTGTGGGCGGTTTCCTCGGGGAGTTCGCCAACGGCGCGCTCACTCAGTGGGCCGATGGCAAGCTGGGCGACGCCGACGAGTGGGGCACCACCATGGCCAAGTCCGTCGCCGCCGGTCTGACCACCTACCTGGTCGCCCGGATCGGGACAGAAGGAGCGCTCGCCTACTTTCACTCGATGCGCTTGACGATCGTCAGGATCGTTCGCACCATCGAGGCATACTTCGGCGGTGCCGGAGCTGCCGACATTCTGGAGGGGTACCTGGCCTCCTTGGAGAGGTACCTCCCGCGATGGCTGAACTCCGCCGGCACGGCCACCGGTGTCTGCCGCGATCCGGCCGGCGAGGGCCAGCCGGGGGAGTGGATCGCGCTTGGCCAGATCGTGCGCAGTGCCGACGGTGCACAGACCCGCTTCCCCGATCTCGACGGCGACGGTGACGGCGATCGTGCCGTCAGTTCCGGTGGCCGGCTCTACACCTGGCTGAACGGCGGGTGCGGGTCCGACGGTGAACGAGTGTGGTTCCCGCTGGGCAACACCGCGCCGGCCGGCGCTGCCGGGTCGCCGAAGCCGGCCTTCTTCGGT
The DNA here is from genome assembly GCF_009760925.1 of Nonomuraea typhae. GTDB lineage: Bacteria > Actinomycetota > Actinomycetes > Streptosporangiales > Streptosporangiaceae > Nonomuraea > Nonomuraea typhae. Next base: position 56,572 of record NZ_VRLV01000023.1, on the reverse strand, counting down.
GATCTCGACCGCGATGGCCGTGACGAGCTGGTCAACTTCCTTACGGCGGGCGAATCGCCGACCGGTTTCGCGGCCATGCGGGTCTGGCGCAACGAGTCCGGCGGTGGCCAGGTCCGTTGGGCGAACGCGGTCATCGTCGCCAACGACCTGGGCTACGTCGGCGATCCGGTGTTCGCCGACCTGGACGGCGACACCGACGACGACCCTCTGATCGTGGACAGGAACAACTTCGTCACCGCCTGGGAGAACAAGGCGAGCGGGCTGCCGAGTCCTGGTGACTGGGACGAGATCGAGGGGTTCTCACACCCGGCCGAGGGGCCGGTCGGGCAGCTCTTCTTCACCGACATCACCGGGGACGGACGCGCCGACGTGGTGGTGGTCAAGTACATGACCGGCGATGTGGTCGCGTGGAAGAACCTCGGCGGTCCCTGGGGCGCCGCGTCAGCCAAGGCTGTCAGGGCGGCCGGCTGGGATTCGCTCGGCACCATTCGCTCCGGCGAGGCGTTCAACGGCGCCATCGGCGCCTTCTCCGATCTCGACGTCGACCGCGTTTCTGACTTCCTGCTGTTCAACAGCACCAGCCGGGGTGTCGATGCCTGGCGGCTGCCCGGTGACAGCAGTATCGAGGATCTTGACTGGGACGAGTCGGGAGCCGAGGCGGGCGTGCCGGGCGAGCGGGTGGCGTACTTCAACTCCTGGTCGATCTACGCCAACACCTATTACCTGAAGACGCTGGACCAGAACGGCACCGCCGGCAAGCTGACCAAGCTCAACTACGCCTTCCAGAACATCGACCCGGTGAACCTGACCTGCATGGCGGCGAACAAGCCCGGTTCGAGCGACGAAAGCGACCCGGACGGCAACGACGGCGCGGGTGACGCGTGGGCCGACTACCAGAAGGGCTTCACCGCGCAGGAGAGCGTCGACGGGGTGGCCGACCAATGGACCGACACGCTGAAGGGCAACTTCAACCAGATCAAGAAGCTCAAGCTGAAGTACCCCAACCTGAAGGTCCTGGTCTCGATCGGCGGGTGGACGTACTCGAAGTTCTTCTCGGACGCGGCCGCGACCGCCGCCTCCCGCCAGAAGTTCGTGAAGTCGTGTGTCGACATGTTTATCAAGGGTGACCTGCCCAAGCTCGGTGACGATCCCGCCGGTGGTCCCGGCGTCGCAGCGGGCGTGTTCGACGGTATCGACGTCGACTGGGAGTTCCCGGCCAGCCCCGACGGCCACACTGGCAATCACCACAGTCCGCAGGACACGGCCAATTTCACCGCGCTGCTGGCTGAGTTCCGCGCCCAGTTGGGCGGCGGCAAGCTGCTGACCGCCGCGCTTCCCGCCGGCCCTAGCAAGATCAGCAAGGTCGAGGTAGGACAGATCGCCTCGTACCTGGACTTGGGCAACATCATGAGCTACGACATGCACGGCGCGTGGGAGGGCGCCGGGCCGACCAACTTCAACTCTCCGCTGTACCGTTCCGCCCAGGACCCGGCCGACGGCACCGGCATGACCGCGGACGACGCCATCACCACCTACCTCGGCAGAGGATTCCCAGCGAACAAGATCACCCTCGGTGTGCCCTTCTACGCCCGTGGCTGGACCGGGGTGCAGAACGGCGGCAAGAACGGCCTCTACCAACCGGCGACCGGCGCCCCACCGGCGTACCCCTTCTCACAGGCCCCGGGTGTCGCCTTCTACAAGGAGCTCAAGGCGGCGAACAAGCTGACCGACGAGACGATCTTCTGGGACAGCAGGACGAAGTCCACCTGGATGTACGACGGCGGCACGTTCTTCAGCATCGAAACCCCGAAGTCGATGACGGCCAGGCGGCAGTACATCAAGAACAAGGGCCTGGCCGGTGTGATGATCTACTCCCTTGAGGGCGACGACGCGCAGACCAGCCTCCTCAACGCATCGACCGGCCTGAACTGAGCCCGGTGACCCGAAGCGCCGGCCCCCAGATCACGTTCCGGCGCTTCGGGGTGTCCGCCCGTCCTGAGATGAGCAAGGAGGTCAGAGAGCTGGTCCTCCGCCTGGCACGCGAGAATCCGAGGCGGGTCCACGGCGAACTGGCTCGGCTCGGCGTGCAGGTCGGCGAGGCGACCGTGCGACGAGTCCCGCGTTCACGTCGACACGGCCCGGTGCCGTGAAACTCCGACACCTCTTGGCGGACGTTTCTACGGCTGCAGGAGAAAGGTCATTCCGGTTCCTCGTCCCGTGACCGAGATGCCAAGTTCACCGCCGTCTTGGGAAGGGATGTCGCGGGATCGCCGGTGATCTCGCTCGGGCAAAGGACCGTTGGTGCGATCTTGAACGCCGGGGCTCTCACTCATTGCCGCTGATCCATCGCGCTCAGTGTCATGATCCGGCGAGTGGACTACCAGATGTGCGTCGACATGCTCGAAAAGGTGCACGAGAACCCCTACGGGCTTCCAAGACGGGTACGGCAGGCGAACGTCTCCCGCCTGCTGGAGGCGCTGGGCCACCCTGAGCGGGGACTGCGCGGAATGCTGGTGGTCGGGACGAACGGCAAGGGATCCACGTGCGCGCTGGCGGTGTCGGCGGTGGCCGCGACCGGCGCACAGGCGGGCAGCATGCCCAGCCCCCACCTGCAGGAGCCCAGAGAACGGATCCGGATCGACGGCGTTCCCATCCCACGCGCCGAGTACGCTGCGGCATTCTCCGAGGTCTGGGAGACGATCGAGCGGTACGGCCTGCCCGTCCTGGCCCAGGGCGTCTTCGCGGCGACCGCGGCCGTGCACTTCCGGCGGGCGGGGGTCGCGCTGACCGTGGCCGAGGCGGGCGTCGGCGGAAGCCGGGCGGCGGCCGCGGAACTCGGCCTGGACGTGAAGGTCGTCACCGGCATCGGACTCGACCACACGCGGCTGCTCGGCACCACCCTGACCCAGATCACGCAGGCCAAGGTCGCAGCCGCGCAGGACGGGGACCACGTCGTTCTCGGACGCCTGGGCCCCGAGGCGGCCACCGCCGCCGAGCGAGTTCTCAAGCAGCGGGCGGGACTGTCCGTGTGGCGCATGGACCACGAGATCCACTACACCGCCCGCACCGCCGGTGATCACGGCCCGGCGACACTGGTCGATGTCTCCACCCCCCGCGCCGTGCACCGCGATCTGCCCTGCCCGCTGTCCGGGGCACACCAGCACCACAACCTCGCCCTCGCCATCGCCGCAGTGGACGCCATGGCAGAACGCGGCCACATCCGCCAGCCGGACGGGGAACGGCTCCGCTCACGACTGGCCGCCACACGCTGGCCCGGACGCCTCGAACTGATCCAGACCCGGCTGGACAACTGGACCGGTCGCATCCTGCTGGAAGGCGCCACCAATCCCCAAGGCGTCGCGACCGTCGCCCCCGAAATCCTGGCTCATGCCCATGGCGACGGACGCCCGGGACCACCTGTGCTGCTCTTCGCCTCGATGCACGACAAGGACGCCCCTGGCATGCTCGCCCCGCTCCCCTCCCACTGGCCCCTGGTCCTCACCCGCACCCGAGCACCCCAGGCCGCCAGCCCCGCCGCCCTGCACACGCAGCTCGCCCCCAGCCGCCGAGGACCTTGCCTGACCGCCGAAGACACCCCGTCGGCGCTGCACCGGGCCGCCGAACTCGCCGGACCCGGCGGCCTGATCGTCGTCTTCGGCTCGCTGCGCCTGGTAGGGGAATCCCGCACGGCACTCGGCCTGCAGCCCGTGTGAAGGGCGCGCGGCCCTCCGCTCCCTGCGGAGGAGGCCGCGGTGTGAGAAGCCCGGATCCGGACCACCTCTGTTTCAGAAGTCGGTGCACGCGTTCAAGGCGCCGCCTGGCTCAGGCGCTCGAGGGCCTCGAGGCGGGGCAGCTCGGCGCCCGCACGGTAGGCATGGTCGTAGGCGGCCCGGCCGAGGTCCTCCGTGAGCTGGGTGACGAGAGCGCGCAGCTGGGTGTCGCCGTGGTCGAAGGCGCCGCGAATCACCCGGCTCATGCCCAGCATGATCGCGGCGCGGTGCGGGTCGCCCTCCAGGCGAAATAGCCTGGCCGCGAGCTCGGCGGCCAGCGCCGGATCCAGCAGGGCGCTCGCCGCCTCGACCGACCGGGGCAGCAGGTCACGGGCGCCTACGGCGTCGCCGCGGGCCAGCAGGCTCGCCATCCTGGCCAGGACGAGCCGGGAGCCGATCGCCTGTGCCTCGAGCGGGATCTCGCGGGCCAGGCGCTCCACCCGGTCGAGTACCTGGCCGGATCGCTCGGCCTCGCCCCGGCGGTGATGCAGATCGGCGAACATGAGCAGGACCTCCACCTCCAGCGCAGGCTGGCCGGACTCCCAGGCCGCCCGTTCGGCGGTTTCGAGGTCACGCAGAGCTCCGGCCAGGTCGCCGGCGCGCAGGCGTTCGCCGGCCAGGCCGAGCCGGTGGAGGATCGTCTCGTGCGGGCTGAGCTCGCTGACCAGGGCGATGCTGCGCCGGTATACGGCCAGAGCCTGGTGTGGGTCGCCGGCGACGCTGTGGATGCGTGCCGTGCCGGCGAGCAAGCTGGCGGTCCACCATGGGTCGCCGGCCTCCTCGAAGATGCGCAGGGCCTCCCCGAACAGGGTCGCGGCGCCGTGCCAGTCGCCGCGCTCGCGGTGCCGCGCGGCTTGAACGATCAAGGCGGCGGCGATGGTCCAGCGGTCCGCGCCGGCGCGGATTCGGGCCAGCTCCTGATCGGCGAAGTCGTCCATGCCAAGGCGGTTGGCCGCCGCCAGAATCAGCGCCGGCAGCATCGGATACCGCTCCAGGGCTCCGGTGCGCCGGCACTCGTCGCCGAGCGCGCGGACCTGCTCGGGGTCGGTGACGGGCGCGCCCTGACCCGCCATCAGGTGGATCGCGGTGAAGGCGGCCCGCGCGTCCGCCGGTAGGGCGTCGCCGAACTCCAGCACCTTGGTCACCAGGGCCTTGGAGCGCCCGTCGTAGCGCAGGCTGTCCCAGTACCAGAGCGAGCCGAGCATCCGCGCCGCCGTGGTCGCGTCGCGTGCGTCGAGGGCGAGGCGCAGCGCCCCGGTGAGGTTGTCGTATTCGGAGACGAACAGCTGCAGCAGCTCTGCCTGCCTGGCGGAGCTTTGCACCGGCTGGAGTTCCTCGGCCAGCGTGGCGAAATGCCCGGTGAATCGATCACGGGTCGGAGCCCGCTCGCCGGCCAGGTCCAGCTTGCCGGCCGCGTAGGCGCGGATGGTCTCCAGCATCCTGTAGGACCCGGCCGTGTGCTCCACGATGGACTTGCCCACCAGGGAGTCGAGCACGTAGCGGACGTCGTCGGTGGGCAGCGTGTCGTCGGCGCAGACGGCCTCGATGGCGGCGGCTCCGGTCATGGCGGGAAATATCGCGATACGCCGGGCCAGGGTCTGCTCCTGGCCGGTGAGCAGGTTCCAGCTCCAGTCGATGACCGCGTGCAACGTCTGCTGGCGTGGCTGAGCCGTACGATTGCCGGAGGTCAGCAGCCGGAACCGGTCGTCGAGCCGCCGGATGATCTCGCCGGGGTTCATCGTGCGCAGGCGCGCGGCGGCCAGCTCCAGCGCCAGCGGGAGACCGTCCAGCCGCCGCACGATGGTCACGACGGCCGGTGCGGTGCTCTCGTCGAGCACGAAGCCGGGCCGTACGGCTGCCGCCCGGTTGAGGAAGAGCCGCACCGCGGGCGAGTCGCCGGCCCGCACGGGGCCGGCGTGCGCGTGCGGCAGGGGCAGCGAACCGAGCCGGCAGATCGCCTCGCCCATGACGTCAAGCGGTTCCCGGCTGGTGGCCAGGATGGTGAGGTACGGCTGCCGCTCCAGCAACCGGCCGGCGAGGTCGGCGGCCGCCGCCGGGGTTTGCTCGCAGTTGTCCAGGATGAGCAGGGCTTCGCCGCCGCCGAGCAGCTCGGCGATCTGCTCGATGGCCGGTCCCGGCCGGGCCGGATGGGCTCCGGCGGCGCCGAGCGTGCCGAGGACGGCCTCCGCCACCTCCTCCGGCGTGGTCACGGCGGCCAGGGAAACGAGCCAGCCGCGGCCGCGGCGGTTCGTGCGGTGCCGGCCGGCCGCCTCGAGGGCCAGCCGGGTCTTGCCCACCCCGCCGGGCCCGGTGATGGTGATCAGCCGGGCCGTCTCCAGCAGTTCGGCCAGCAACTGCAGTTCGCCGTCGCGGCCGACGAAGCTGGTGAGCGCAGCGGGCAGGCGCCCCGCGGCAGCCTGAGCAGGGGCGGGGGTGGATGGGGCGGGCGGTGTCCTGCGGAGCACGGCGAGATATGCCTCGTGCACCTCGCGCGAGGGGCCGACGCCGAGCTGGTCGGCGAGGGTACGGCGGGCCTGGTCGAACACCTCGAGCGCCTCGGCCTGGCGCCCGGCGCCGTGCAGGGCGCGCATGCGCAGGGCGGTGAGCCGTTCGCGCAGGGGATGGCCGGTGGCCTCGGCCTCCAGGTCGGCGAGGATCTCGGCGTGGTGGCCGAGTTCGAGCTCGGCTTCGAACCGGTCTTCGACGGCCGCCAGGCGCAGCTCCGTCAAGCGGGCGCCCGCCGTACCGGCGAAGGGCGCATCGGGGATGTCGGCGAGTGCGGCGCCCCGCCACAGCGCCAGCGCCCGCCCCAGCGACGCGGCGGCCTGGGGCGCGGACCCCGCGGCCAGCTCCCGGCGGCCGCGCGCGGTCAGTTCTTCGAACCGGTTGGCGTCCACGTCCGCGCGGCCGATCTTCAGCCGGTAGCCGGTCGTCGCCGATTCCACGATCGCGGGTTCGTTCAGGGCTTTGCGCAGCCGGTAGACGAGTGCGTGCAGAGCCTTGGCGGCGTTACCGGGCGGGTGCTCGCCCCATAGGGCGTCGACCACCATGCCGACCGGCACCACCTGCCCGGCCGACAACGCCAGCCGGGCGAGGAAGGCGCGCTGCCGGACTCCGCCGATGTCGATCGGGGAGCCGTCGTCCGCATAGGCCCGAACCGGTCCTAGCAACGCTACTCGCATGACGCCATTATGGCACCATTGCGGTGCCACCGTGTTGCTGGTACGGCCGGCGCCCGCAGGCGGGGCCTGATGGTGCTACGGCAACTGGGGAAGGGGCGAGCCGAACGCCGCCTCGATGATGCGGTTGAAGGCCGGGAGCCAGCTCCAGTCGCAGTTGGTGTTCATGGAGACCAGGCGCCGGCCGTCGGGGGTGCCCATGGTGATGGCGGCGGATCCGTTGGCCATGCCGGCCACGGCGTGCAGCATGCTGCCGTCGGCCAGGGTCCACTGCGACACTCCGGTGCCGTAGCGGGTGTTGGGGATCCAGTCCGTGGTGGGGACCGTGGCCCACATCTCGCGGTGCTGGGCCGGGGGCAGCAGCGTGCCCTTGATTATCGCCTGGGTGAAGCGGAGCATGTCGCCGGTGGTCGACATGACGCCTCCGGCGGCCCAGCCGTGGGAGGTCGAATCCGTGACGTCAAGCGGGTCGGTCTCGGGTCCCTGCAGATACGACTCGTAGTTCTGCGTGGTCAGGATGGCCGGATCGACGCCGTCCTTGATGAACATCCTCGAGTACAACCTGGCGTGCTGACCCCGGAGTCCCGCTTCGGGCAGGGGGCGCGCGTAGGTGCCGGTGAGGCCGAGCGGCTGGATGACCGTCCGCTCGACCTCCTGCTCGTACGTGCGGCCGGTCGCCTTCTCGATGATCGCGCCGGCGATGTGGTAGCCGCCGTTGGTGTAGGCGAAGCTGGTGCCCGGCTCGAAGATCGGCGGCCGGGACCCCTGGTGTTCCAGCAGTTCCTCGACCGTCCAGACATAGTGCCTGTTCTCCGTCCAACCGGCTCGGGACAGGAACTTGCGCCACATGTCGGGGTCCCAGCCGGTCACCCACAGGCCGCTGGTGTGGGTGATCAGGTGCCTGATGGTGATCTTGCTGCCGTCGTTGCCGTTGCCGCTGACGACGCCGGGCAGCCATTGCTCCACCGTGTCGTCCAGGCTCAAGGTGCCCTCGGCGGCCAGTTGCAGGACGGCGGCGGAGGTGTACGCCTTGCCGCAGCTGCCGATGTGGAACCGGTCGGCCGGGTCACGGCGGCGGCCCGTCTCCAGGTCGGCCACCCCCGCCGATCCGAACCAGTTGCCGTCCTCGTCCTGGACGTGGGCGACGATGCCGGTGACACCCAGCTCGGCCACCGACCGGTCGAGTGCCTCCTGGACCTTGTCCCTGATGCCGGTCATGATGCAGTCCCTTCTGCGGATCGCTGATGCCGGCAACGATGACCGGCCCCGATGACGAGCCTCTGACGCGGCACTCACAGGCCGTACGGCTCGGCGCGGTCCTTGCCGGACAGAGGAGGACTCGCTGGGCGATCCCGAACGAGGCCGAGAGCGAGCCTGGGCTCATACCGGCGGGCATCGATCCGACAGCGCCGGGCCCGCACCGAGCTGCCCCGAGTCACGGTGGCGGTTCGAGGAGCAGGCGAAGGGCGGGACGCGGCTTCCCCCTCGGGTGTCAATGGGCAGCGCCGCAGGCCCACGTCTCGCACCGTGGCGCCGGCATGGACTGCTGCAGCGGTGACGCACCGGCCACCACCTGACCGACAGCGCGCCGAGCCTCCTCATAGCGCACTGCAAGGGGTTCGCAACTTTCTGTCGCCACTGTGAAAGCAATCCGGCTTACACATAGAGCGCCAGCCACTCCCGGAAAGGACCTCTCCGATGCCGCACACCGCTCGCACTCTTCTCAGCCTGACCACCGCTCTGGGAGCGGCCGCGACGGCCATCGCGATCAGCGCCCCGCCCGCCAACGCCTCAGCCTGCGACCCTTCCCTCGTGGCCCCCGCCGGCAGCCTCATCGGTGATCTGTGGCGCTCCAACGGCGGCGAGAACAGCACCTACGGCTGCCCGATCACCAAAGAATACGGCTACGCCAACCAGCAGGGCTCCTACCAGCAGTTCCGTAACGGCAAGATCGTGTGGTCTCCCAATCTCGGCGGCGGAACTCTGGTCCGCGCCTACTACGCCAAGGGCAAGGCTGTCTTCCGCTGGAGCGGCCTCGGACGCGACTGGGACTTCTTCAACGTCCGCTGGAGCGCCGGCGGCAAGACCACCCAGGTGAAGGTCGGCAGGCTGACCCCGTGGAGCGGCGCGTACTCGGTGGACCCCACCTGCCAGGACGGCGTCTGCATGACCTCCAACGGTCACGGAGGACAAGTCAAAGCCGCCTTCATCGTCCAGGGCTGCGACCGCGGCACCTTCAGCTCCGACTGCGGCCCGTGGAGCATCGCCACCTCGGTCAAGGTCCCCTACTGAACTCCGGTGTGATGCCGGCCGCCTCTGCGCCTGCCGATTACTACATCCGCCCAGGTCATGGCCTGTGAAGGCTTCGCCTCTGCTGCCGTGCCCGGTGGTCCTGCACGGCGTCGTCCCCCCCTCGGCGCATGACCACCGAGAGCCGGCAGGCCACCAGCATCGACGTCGAGGTCAAGGTCGAAGGCCCCCCGCTGCCCACCGGTCTGAAACCCCTGCTGGAGCTCGCTGAACCGACCATCGCGTGCCCGGCCGACGAGCCATGACGCGCCACCCCGACATCGCACCTAGCGTGTGTGCCGCCCCCCAGGCGCTCGCTGTGCTGGCCGCCGGGCTGGGCGAGGGCAAAGCATGACGGAGGTCCTGCCGGCGCAGCGTCACAGCCCGAACCCATGGGCTGCTCACCCCCTAAACGGCGGCCAGCCACAGTCGCACCACCGCACGCTCCTCCCGCCGCACAGCTCAGCCGCCTGCATGGGAATGACTTGCAGATTGAGCACATCGGCAGGACTTTGAAATGTGTGCACCGATACCTCGCGCCCCCACAGAATCGAGGCCACCGATGGACTTGAGTGGGAAAATCGCAGCGTTCTGCCTCGAATATGATCACAGTGATCTCTTGGAACTGGCTCGCGGCCGTGGAATGGAAGACATCTGGCACCGAGTCAGCGACGCCCTACGGGCGGGCCGTACCGCTGGTGTGGAAAAGGATCTCGACGTTCTGGACGCTATGGTGGCTCAGGTCCAGCCAGGCGGCCTGTTTTCCGGCAGCCGCGCCTATCGGCCCATTCCGGGCGGGCGGTCTTCAGCGGGTGCCGCCTGGTGGAGCTGCCCGGTCACCTTGTGCGCAGGACGAGGATTGGTGGGGCCACAGCAGAAGGCACCGTGGTGCGGCATCGGGCGTCGCTCATTGAAGGCGACCCCGCTGTGACCGGGTTCCTTGGCGAAGTAGGCAAGCGTCTGGCAGAGCGATGGGTTGCGCTGCTTGCGCTCCCCGGCCTGTTATACCTCGCTGTCGCCGCCGCGGCAGGCACGCTGGGACAGCAGCACTCCTTCGACTATGTGATGCTGAGCACGCGAATCAGCGACTGGGCGAGCGCGCCGGCGCTGCGCACCCCTGGTGGTCTCGCGCTGGCCGCGCTCGCGGCGATCGCCGGCTCCGTTGGCGTTGGCTTGGCGGCCGCGGTGCTGGGGTGGCTGGCGGAGCGGCTGTGGAGCGTGCCAGGCAGCAAGGTGCCAGGCAAATGGATTGCCAGCTGGCGACGCAGCCGGTCCAGGGCGGCCCTACGGGACGCGGAGCGAGCACGCACGGCTCAAGAGGCGCGCGACGCCATCGCGCGGGCCGAGCGGATCTGCCCCGTTGAGGCCGAGCTGCCAAGCTGGATCGGCGATCGATTCAGAGCGTGCCGGCTACGTGTGCTGCTCACCTACGGGCTTGACCTGGATGCCGTCTGGCCGAGGATATGGCTCCTGCTGTCCGAGAGCACGCGGACGGAGATGACCAGGGCGGCCGACGCCCTCACCAGTGCCGCGCGGCTGGGCGGCTGGGCGGTTGTCTACCTGTTACTGGCCTGGTGGTGGTGGCCGGCCACGATCATCGCGGCAGTCACCGGAGCCGTGTCGATCATCCGCTCCCGCCAGGCCGTCGTGGTCTACACGGGACTGGCCGAATCGGTGATCGACCTCCACTCCGCTGAGCTCGCCGTCAAGCTCGGTCTGGCGGTCGACGGGACACCGGTCACACGGGAGCTCGGCATGCGGGTCACCAGCCAGATGCGCAAAGGTCGGTGGGACCCCAACTCTCCCATGGCGGAGAAGCGAGATACGTGACGTGCTATCGCCGAATCTCATTCGCCTGAGCCCTCTTGGGGAGATCTCCCCGGACGGCGTCGGAGTCTGGCTGGAACGGGAAGAGACGATTCTGTTCTCCGGCCGGTGCGCGGTCGAGGCACTGCTGCCCGTCGGAACGGTGATCCACATTACCGACCGCCGGACCGTCTTGCTGGACGCGCGCCAAGGGGGCCGGGACGAACTGGCGGTGGGGCTGCTGCGGCACGAGTGGATCACCCGGCTGACCCGACGGGTGCACACCACAGGCGGGCAAGCCCACGCCTACCTTGATATAAGCGTGGCGGAAGCGAACGCGCTGGTGACGGTGACCCTCACCGGCGCGCAAGTCACCGGCGACTCCTTTATCCGATGGTTCTCCGCACTGATCGCGGGACACCGACTGAGCCTGGTCGCCAGCCGTCCCGTCATCTCCGCCGCCGACGAGGAAACCCTGCACCGCTACCAGCGCGGGGGCTTCGACACCATGCCGCCTGTAGGTGACGCCACCTTGGTGACATGGGCCTTTCCCGCGAGCTCCACGATGCACGACTCCTCCGCCGACGAACAGTCGAAGCCCAGGCATGCGCCCCGGCCGCCCGGCGATCCGGAGAAACTGACGAGGAAGGCGGTCGCGCTGGCGGACAGGTACATGAACGGCGGGAAAGTGGCCACGCTGCACCGCGCGATCGGCCTGTTCAGGCAGGCACTGGAGGCGACGCCCGAGCAGAGCGCCTACCGTCCTGACCGGCTGGCGAACCTCGCCCGCGCCTTGGGCGAACTCTTTCGTGAGAGCGGCAACCTGAGCGTCCAGGAGGAAGTCATCGACCTGCTAACCCAAGCCTGGGCTTGGGCGCCGGCGGGCGATCCCGATCAGACTATGCATGCGGTCAACCTGTCCACGGAGTCTCTCGAACGATTCCAGGTGACTGGCGAGGAGTACCTGCTCGTGCTGGCCCTGCGGGTGATGACCGAGACCAGCGCGGTGATCAGCTCTGCCGACCCAGAACTGCCCGCCTTCCACTCCACCTTCGGCAATGTCCTCACTCTCATCTACGAGCGGACGGGCAAGCCGTCACTTCTCGTGAGGGCCAACCAAGCGCACCGCGACGCGCTCGCCGCGCTGTCTCCCGCTCACTCTGAGCGCCCTCGGCACCTGTCCAGCCTGGGGGCGACGCTTACCCGCAGCTTCGAGGTACTGGGGGAAACGGCGTACCTGCGGGAGGCGATCGAGGTTCAGCGCGAGGTCCTTGCCACACCCCTCACCAGTGAGGTGCTGCGGCTCACGACGACAGTGAACCTCAGCAACTCCCTGCAACTCCTGGCCGAGCGGACAGGAAACCAGGACGCGCTCACTGAGGCCGTCCGGGCGGCCAGAAGCGCACTGCAGCGAGGCGTAAACCATCCGGACGTGATCATGCCCGCCGCGGCCGCGCTGGCATCAGCTCTAAGCGACCTATGTGTGTCCACCGGCGAGCTCCACTTCCTTTCCGAGTCGGTCGAAGCCCGCCGCGTCGCCGTCGCGATCGCCCGCGGGCCGGACAGAGCAGGAGCGCTCGGTAACCTCGCGAACGCGCTGTCCATGCTCTACGAGCGGGTGCCGCAACCCAGCACGGCCGCCGAGGCACTGGCCACCGGCAGAACCGCGATCGAAGCCCTCCCGGAGGGCCACCCGGGCCGCCCTGAACTAATGAGTAACCACGCGCTCACGCTGATGCTGATGCACGATACGACCGAAGAAGCAGCGGACAGCACGGCCAACGACACCGCAAAGCGCTCGCCTCACCTGGCCGAGGCGGAGCGGTACCTGCGGCAGGCCATCGCACTGACACCCCCTGCGGGGCCGGCCTTGGCAACGTACTGCTCGCATCTGGCTCTCGTGCTCTTACGGCGTGGCGGCGGCAACCTCGAAGAGTGTGTACGACTGGCCCGTCGGGCACTGGACCTCACGCCAGCTGATCACCCCCATCGATGCGCCTACGGATATCACCTCGGCCTCGCCCTGCGCGCATTGAACGAGACGACCGGAAGCACGAGTGCACTGTCAGAGGCTAGGGAGGTCTTCACCCATGCCGCAGGCGTGGCCGCGGCCCCGGTAGGGGAGCGGCTGAACGCGGTCCGCGGCCTCGGCGCGACGGCGATGTTGCAAGGGGACTTTCCTGCCGCGCTGCGCGCCTACGAAGAAGCAGTCCTCCTGCTGCCACAACTTGTCTCACCGCACCTGCGCCGCTCCGATAGAGAACGCGGCCTGGGCAGTCTGTCGGGATTGGCCGCGGAGGCCGCGTCTGCCGCCGTTGCGGCAGGGGCGCCGGAACGCGCGGTCGAGCTGCTGGAGGCCGCTCGGGGCGTCCTATTGTCGGAGGCCCTGGGCATTCGCGGAGGTCTGGCCGATCTGCGGCGGCAGGAACCGGAGCTGGCCGAACAGATCGCGGAGCTCAGAGCCGAGCTGGATCAGCCGCCTGCGAGCCAGGATCCCGTTCAGGTCCATCAGCGCCTGGCCCGCCAGTGGCGGGAGCTCCTCACCCGCATCCGCGCTGTTCCCGGCTTCGGTGACTTCCTGAATCCGCCGTCCATCGCAGATCTGCAACCGGAGGCGCTCGCTGGGCCGATCGTGCTCGTCGCCATCAGCGACTTTCGCGGCGACGCGCTGGTCCTCACCCCCGACGCTGACCGGCCGGTTCACGCGGTGGAGCTGAACGGGCTGCGCAGGCAGGACGTCCTGACGCAGATCGCCAAACTCCACGAGGCCATCGAGGCTACCTTCGACCCGGCCGTACGGCTCGGCACCAAGAGGGATGCTCATCTCGAGATCTCCGCAGTACTCGCCTGGACGTGGATCAAGATCACCCAACCAGTGCTCGCCAAGGTTGGCTTCGCAGGGGAAGGCGACTTGCCGAGGATCTGGTGGTGCCCCACAGGTGAGGCGTCTTTCCTGCCGCTCCACTCGGCAGGGACCGGTGAACCGGCGGCCAACGTGCTCGATCGGGCCATCTCCTCCTACACCCCGACCGTCCAGGCGCTCGGGCATGCGCGCCGGGCGGCGACCCGGCCGGTCTCCTCGGCTCTGATCGTGACCGTTCCCGAAGTCCCCGGAGAAAGGCACCTGCGCCTCGACGCCGTCGCCCGTGAGGCTGCGGCCCTTGCCGAGATCGTGCCATCGTCCATCGTCCTCACCGGTTCTGGCGCCAACCATCGGGCCGTCGTTGATGCGCTGCCGCAGCACCGCGTCGCGCATTTCTCGTGCCACGGCGTCACAGATTGGAATGACCCGTCCACCAGCCACCTCGTCCTGCACGATTACCTCGCTCACCCGCTGACCGTTGCCGCGTTGTCGCGTCTCGACCTCAGCGACGCTGACCTCGCGTTCCTGTCGGCCTGCAGCACCTCGCAAAGCAACCTGCGGCTTACCGACGAGGCGATTCACCTCGCCACGGGTTTCCAACTGGCCGGGTTCACCCACGTCGTGGGCACACTCTGGCCCATCGGTGACGGCCTCGCCCTCGACGTGGCGCAGAGCTTCTACCGCGCGCTGGCCGTGGGAGCCGCAGGCTTACTCGCACCCGAGGGGTCTGCGCACGCCTTGCACGACGCAGTGGGCCGAGCCAGAGAGAGGTTTCCCCAGATGCCGGGGGCGTGGGCTGCCTATGTGCACATCGGCCCCTGAACGGGGCCCTGTGGATGGTCGGGCTGCGGCAGACCACTGCCCTCTCGGTGCCTCCTCACGTCGCCTCGGTATCCGGGGCGCAAGCGGCTGGATGACCGGCTGGCGTTGCAGGGCGTCTCATTCGTGCTGAACACCGGGATGGCTTGGGAGCAGGAGCCGGGCTATGGCTCAGTCATGACCTGCCGGCGGCTGTCCGGTGCCAGAAATGATGAAGGGGTGTACCGCGTCGAAATACTCCCACGACGGCTCTGAGCTGTGTTTCGGGTGTTCGGCTGGCTGATGTTGCTGGGCTGCTGCCAGGCGTCGAAGGGCGCGGAGATCATGGTGTTACGTCATGAGGTGGCGGTGCTGCGGCGCCAGGTCGGACGCCCGCGGCCGGACTGGGCTGACCGGGCCGTTCTCGCGCTGCTGGCCCAGTGGTTGCCGGCGGTGCTCCGTGCTCATCGGCTGGTCACTCCGGCGACGCCGCCGGCGTGGCATCGACGTCTGCTGCGCCGGGCCTGGACCTACCCCCATCGGCGCGGTGGGGTGGGAGAGGAGCTCGTGCGCTGCCCGATGATGATCGAGGTATTCTGCGCTGATCTCGTACCAGCGCAGCTGCCAGTAGGCGAGCGCGCCGGAATCCGCGGGGGGCTGCTGATCTGTCCGATCGGATCCCCGGAGCCGGCGGCTCTCCGGGGGGAGCGGTGTCAGGGATGGGCGGCGGTGCGTGGGCATGGGCCGGGCGTGCTGAGGTGCTGGGCTCGCATCCAGTGGTACGGCGGGGTGTCTGCGGGGGTGGAGACGACCAGCCAGCCCGGGGGCGCGCGCAGTTCGACGCCGAGTTGGGGGAGGACCTTGATGGGCGCTTCGGGCTCTTTGTGCTTGAGCACGTGGGCGTAGACGCTGGGTGCGGTGTAGACCGGCGCGGGTTTGGTGGAGACAACGTGGGCGCATTGCTTGAGCGCTGTGCTTCACGGTTGCCTGGAGGGGTCTTCGGCGGGCGTGCGGGCGTCCGGCGGGGTGGGTGAAGCGGTGGCCGTCGACGGCGGTTGGCTCTGCTTTCGGGGCCGTGGGGCATGGGTGCCGAGGGCGGATGTGGTGGTCGCGGCGGGTTCCGGTTCATCTGATGATGTGCTGGGGCTGGAGGGGGTGGCCGTCGACGATAGGGGGGCGGCGTAGCGCAGTGGCTGGGTTAGCGCAAACAGGTGGATCCCGCCCAGGCCGCCCGCACCGATCAAGACAATCGCGGTGGGTATGGCGAGTAGCCACGTCATGGATCGCCTGCGCTTGGGCGGCAGTCGCTGGTCCGGCATCGGCGGTGCCAGGTGGAACGTCATCTGCTCGGCGGGCGGTCCCGCCGTCCCCTGTATAGCAGGTGCCGGGACGTGCGGGAGTGACGTGCACGCCGCGTTCACGGTGGGCGGATCGTCTCCGTCCGGTTCTGGTGCCGAAGCAGCGCCTTCGAGGTCAGGGCCTTGGTCATCTGCAGCTGGCCCGCTGGCGTCTGAGGTCGCGTTTGGGGACTTGCCCTTGGTTGCCCGCCATAGTTCCCACCACAGCGGGTCGTCCCAGAGATTGCGGCTGTCGTTGCGCGGTGGGCCGTCCTCCTGGATGTACATCAGCAGTGTGATGAGGCCCGTCTTCGTCTGGGGTGTGCTGATGCCCGCCAGCCAGTTCTTGACGGTGCTCCGCTTCAGTTCTGTGATCTCGGGTCCCGCCTTGCCCGGGGTTTGCCGGTTGAGTTCCTCCCACTCTTTGCGGCGCCGTCGGCTCCATCGCTCCACCTCCTGAGGGGACAGCCGCTGCGGTGAGACTGCCTCCTTGAACGCGTGTGCGAGTGCAGCCTTTGGGCTCGCTGGTGCTTCCACAGGGGGAAGTAAAGCCGGATTCGCAGTCTCTGGCTGCCGCTTTGAGACGTGCTTGCCCGACATGGCCGGAACCGGCCGTCACCGGCATGCCGGACGCGGCCAGTTCCCGTATATGGCCATAGGTGGCCCCATCTGGCCGCAGCCCAGCCGGGGTTTTGCCGCGCTGGCCTGTCGCCGCGGCGTCGGCCTCACCACGGTTGATCGTGAAGCGCCCGAGAACACAGTCGGCCACCGGGCCGCTGCAAGACGGGCATGAAAGGAATCGAGACTTCCATGCGGAATACGATCAAACAGACCGGTGCCCTGGCGACGGCGCGAACATGGGCGAGCCGGGCGGGGGCGGTCACCGTCATCGGCGTCAGCTTGCTCGGCGCGACGCTGGGCACCGCGCACGCCGGCCAAGCGATCCGGAGCACGGTAACGGCAGCCGCGGTTGCGACTGCATCCGACTGCTTGTGGGTGACCAGGCGCCCGGCAGCCGTCTACGCCAAGAACGGCCACGGTCAGTGGTACCACCACCACACGGTGCCAAGATCGACGGACGTCAGGGGCCCCTCGGGGCACGTCCCGGAGGGCCGGAAAAACTGGGTCCGGGTCTACATGGGCGTGGGAGGTGAAGGGCTGATGCGCCGTAAGGATCTGTGGCTGAGGGGCGCCTGCCACCGCTCCTAACGCAGCGAAGATGGCCTGATCCACCGCGGGTGGGTCAGGCCATCCGGCGGACCACGCCCAGCCGGGTGCGAGGCGGGGGTCATGGTCCAAGATGACGGGGCAGGTGTCGCCGAACTTGATGATGTTCTCCACATTCCGCCGTCTCAGGCATCCTCGTCAGCCTCCCGCCCGGGCGGGTGTCGGCTGCCGGGCCGCGCGGCGGGAGAGCTGTGCTCCGGCGCCCCCTGTGCGGTGCCAAATCTCGTCCATGGAATCTTGCCTGGCCTTCTATCCTCGGCACTCGTGCTTCTACGCCTGCTGTGTCTGCCGATGGCCCGGTTGTTCGGCTGGTTGACGCTTCTCGCGCGGGGCGACACCTCCAAAGAGGTGGAGATCTTGGTGCTGCGTCACGAGGTCACCGTCCTGCGTCATCAGCTCTCCCGGCCACGACCAGACTGGGCCAACCGGGCGCGACTGCTGCCCACGCGGCTTCGCCTCCATCGGCTCGTGACGCCGGGCACCTTGCTGGCCTGGCACCGCCGGCCGGTCAGCCGACGCTGGACCTACCCGAACGCGACCGGGCGTCCGCTGACACCGGATGATCGCGTGAGCTGGTTAACCGTAGCCAGACCCCTTGGCATCGATCATCTAGTGGGCTGCCGCCGGTGCGATTGCATGACCTGCGCCATGGAGCTGCGACGTTGGCGCTGGCGTCGGGCACCGAGCTGAAGGTGGTGCAGGGCACGCTGGGGCATGCCAGCATCGTGCTGGCCGCCAACACCTACGTCTCGGTGCTGCCGCAGCTGTACCACAACAGCGCCCGCGCGACCGACCGGAAGATCAGCAAGGTCCGGGAGGGGTGTGACTCACGTGTGGCTCACCGTGACTCACGATCAGATGACGCGACTACAGGACCGGGTAAAGCCGCAGGTCGGTGTGGTAGGGCGGGCGGGACTTGAACCCACGACCCACGGATTATGAGCCGCTTTGTGTTGCTCTGTATGGAGGTAGTTTCAGCAGGCGCAGGGTCCGCGGTGGCCTGGGTCGCCGCCGAGAGCGCCGAGTAGATCTATGCCGGGCTGGACGGCCTGGCTCGGCGGCTCGGTGAGCGCCGCGCCGCCGACCACCTTCCCGCACCGGCGCACCGGCCTGGGCGACGCCGCCGGTGCTGCCGAATTGGCCAAGGAACCGGGGCATCTCCCGCTGGCTCTGGACCAGGCGGCCACGGTGATCGCCCGGCTGCGGTTGTCCTATGCGCGCCGGACCCGGAGCACCCTGGCATGAAGCCGGACGTTCACCGGCAAGCCGATCCTCCGCCATGCGGATAATGCGTGTTTCCCGATGTTGACAGATCTGTCAACCTGTCAACCTGTTCAGCCGTGCGATGAGGTGCATAGTGTGGCCATGAATTGTTGACGCAACTAAGAGTTCTGGTGGCGATGAGTAATCGGCGGATATTCGACGCGCACGCACATCTCGCACCCGGCGAAGAATCCCTGTCGCGTCTATTGAAAGAGATGGACAATTGTGGCATCGACCGCGCGATCGTGGTGGCCGGTGCGGTCGTCTCGGCGGATGTGCTCTCCCGGCAGATCATAGAAGGCGGCTTCGTGAAAGACGACGCCGACAACGATGCGGTGCGAGCCGGCTGTGCCCGGTCCGGTGGCCGCCTGGCGCCCTTGTTCTTCGCCAACCCCCACCGACCGGCGTCGGTGTACCGAGAGCAGGGGCCCGATTTCCAGGGGCTCAAGCTGGCGCCGTCCGTGCACGGGGTGCCGTTCGAGGACGAGCGCACGGTCGCGCTCATCGAGGTCGCGGTGGAACTCGGGCACAACGTGTACGCGCATTGCCTGCACAGAGCCGATTTCGGAGTACGGGACCTCATTTGCCTGGCGGCGCGTTTCCCCGACACCACTTTCATACTCGGTCACGCCGGAGTGGGCGATCTGGACTTCTATGGAATCGATCTGATCAAGCCGGAGGACAATATTCTCTTGGAAACTTCCTGTGGCCTCACCGCGACTGTTCGCACAGCCCTGTCCCGGCTCGGCGCGCAGCGGGTGGTCTTCGGCAGTGAATATCCGATGCAGTCACCGCGCGTTGAATTGACCAAGCTGGAAGTGCTGAACCTGACCGCCGAGGAATGGCAGGCGGTCGCCTGGGACAATGCGCACCGATTCCTCGGAGCGCCACGATGACGCACCGGGAGCTGCCGCGGACGGGCGACTGGAAAGGGACGGAGGGGCTGCGGCACGTCCAGGAGGAGCGGTTGCCCGAGGCGATGCGGCTGGCCTCCCGTTCCGCCTTCAACTGCGAGCGGCTCGACGCGGCGGGGACCGTGCGTACGGTCTCCGACCTGGACCGGATAGCAGTCATCGACAAGCGTGATCTGCGCGCCGCCTACCCGTTCGGCCTCTTGGCGGTCGAGAAGGAGCGTGTCGCGACGTACCACGAGTCCAGCGGCACGTCAGGGTCGCCGACGTCGTCGTTCTTCACCGATGACGACTGGCTAGACGTCGTCGACCGATTCACCCGGAACGCGATCGACCTCACGCCGCGTGACACGTTGCTCGTCCGCACTCCTTACGCCATGTTGACCACCGGGCACCAGGCCCACCTGGCGGGCCGATATTGCGGTGCCACCGTGGTGCCGGCCGACAATCGCAGCTCGGTCGTCACCCATGCCCGGGTAGTGCGCCTGCTGCGCGATCTGGACGTGACGGTCGCCTGGTGCCTGCCGACCGAATGCCTGCTGTGGGCGGCGAGCGCCCGAGCCGCGGGGCTGCGGCCCGAGCGGGACTTCCCCGCGCTGCGCGGGTTCGTGGTCGCCGGTGAACCGCTGAGCGAGGCCCGCCGCAGCCGCATCTCACGGATCTGGGGCGGGGTTCCGGTCCTGCAGGATTACGGGTCGACGGAGACCGGGAGCCTCGCCGGGGAGTGTTCCGCCGGGCGCCTGCACCTGTGGGCGGACCGGTTCGTGCCTCAGGTCTACGACCCGGCGACCGGACGCAGCGCGATGTCCGGCACAGGAGAACTGGTCATCACGACGCTCTACCGCGAGGCGATGCCATTGGTGCGCTACAACCTGGAGGACCGCGTCCGCGTCACCGACGAGGGTTGCCCCTGCGATCTCGCCCTGCCGGCCATCGAGGTTCTCGGGCGGAACGAGAGCAGTTGCGTCGTGTCGGGTGTGCGGATCTCTCAGCAGCAGATGGAGGAGGCGGTGTTCTCCCTGCCTGAGCGCTTCGAGGTCATGTTCTGGCGCGCACGCGGCCGCGACGGGTTTCTGGAGTTGGAGCTCGAGTCGGGCCCCGACGCGGCGGTGGAGCTGGCCGCTTCGCTGAAAAGCCGCATCGGCGTCGAGGCGCGCGTACGCTCCGTCGCCGCGGGCACGATCGTGTCGTCCGAGGTGCTCACCAAGTTGCCCGAGTTCGTCAAACCGCGCAATCTCTTCGACGCGGCCGAGGACTGGGACCGGGCGGTGACCTACTGGTGACCTCCCGCGAGCTTCGCCGCCACCACATCCGCGGGGACGACCTGCGTGCCTGCATGCGCCTGTTCCCCACCGGCGTGGCTCTGTTCACGGTCGGCGAGGGCGACGACGTCATGAGTATGACGGTCAACTCCGTCGTCAGTGTGTCGCTGGAACCGCCGCTGCTCCTGGTGTCGGTGCACGAACGCGCTCGCATCATGGCCTCCGTCGGCCCCGGGACCGCATTCACCGTCGGCTTCCTCGGCGCGGACCAGACGGCACTGTCGAGGCGGTTCGCCTCCAGGTCCCGGCCGGTGGGCGCGGCGGCGGTGTCGGCCATGGCGGGGAAGGCAGGGATCAACGGCGTTCCGGCGCCGGCGGCTTCGCCCGGCGTCGTGGAATGCGTGCTGGAACAGGTCATCCCGGTCGGCGACCACGTCCTGCTGATCGGGTTGATCGTCCATGTGGTGGTCCGGGCGGAGGCACGTCCGCCACAGGTCTTCTACCGGGGCGACCTGGTCACGGTCGCCGAGAGCTCTCACCTGGAGGCGGGTGTCGAACGATGAGTGATGACGGTGCACCGGTGGACTGCGGCGTAGTCGGCGGTGGTCCTTCCGGGCTGGTGCTCGCCCTGCTGCTCGCCCGGCGGGGACGGCACGTCACGGTGCTCGAGCGCGGCGAGGATCAGGCGAAGATCAGCCCGTTCCTGTCGCCGCCGAGCCTGCGGCTGTTCGAGGATCTCGGTTTGCTGGGCGAGCTGAACCGGATCGGCCGGCCTGTGCGGGAGGTGGTGGAGTTCTTCCCCGATGACGACCCCTACGTGCTGGATTACGAGGAGCGGGCCGGCGGGGATTTCGGGTACGCGCTGAGTGTTCCCTTGCGGGATCTGACGAGGGTGTTGCGCGAGGCGTTGGTTCGTGAGGCGACCGCGACGGTGTCGACGGGCGTGTCGGTGCTGGGCGTGACCGAGTCGGCCGCCGGGGTCCACCTGGACCTGGCCGACGAGCAGGGTACCCGGACGCTCACCTGCCGCCACGTGGTCTCCAGCGACGGAAAATTCTCGAAAGTTCGCGAAATGGCGGGTATTGAGGCCGAGGTCGTCGAGTTCGACCGGCCGCTGGTGATGATGGTGATGCCGGCACCTGCCGGGTGGCCCGCGCGCTTGGCGCTTCATCACGGCGAGCGGGATTCGCTCGTGGCGGTCATGCCCGTGGCAGAGGACATCCTGGTGGTGCAATGGCTCGCCGACCCCGGGGAGTTCGAGGCCGTGCGGGCGGCGGGGGTGGACGCCCTGCGCTCGCGGGTGATCCGCGCGCTGCCCGAACTGGAGGCGCCGCTGGCGGCCGGAGTGACCCGGTGGGAGCAGGTGCTAGTCGTCCGCCATCACGTGGTCCGGCCGGCGTCGTGGTCCCGGGGTGCGATCGTGCTGCTGGGCGACAGCGCCCACGGGGTGCACTCGCTCGGCGGCCAGGGGCTCAACATGGGGATCCAGGACGCGATGGTCCTCGCGTACTCGCTGATCGCGACCGACACGCCCTTCTCCGTGTACGAACAACTGCGCAGGCCGTTCGTCGAGCGCTACCAGCGCTACCAGTTGGGTGTCCCGCAACTGAGATCCCAGCCCGGCGACGCCGCTGGTCAGAGGGCGATCTACCAGGGCATCGCCGACGTGGTGACCCGCGGGCAGCCGGAGGCCGAGACCTGCTACCAGCGGCTGGCGACACTGTGACCGGGATGGACTCTTCGCTGGTCCACGACTACCTGCGGCGGATCGGCATCGCCCGGGTTCGCACCCCGGACGCGGAATTCCTGAAGGAACTGCAGCGGAGTCACCTCATGGCGGTGCCGTTCGAGAACATCGACGTGCACCTCGGCCAGCCCATTCTGCTGGGCGCCGACGCGATCGACAAGGTCGTCAGGCGCCGGCGCGGCGGCACGTGCCGGGAGCTGAACGGCTCCGCCTTCCCCGAACTCCTGTCCGCGCTGGGCTACGGGGTGAGCCTGCTCGGCTGCCGGGTGTTCATCGACGGCCGCCCGAGCTTCGCGCTCGCGCACACCGTCATCAGAGCCGACTGCCCGCGCCCGTGGCTCGTCGACGTCGGCTTCGGCCGTGACGGAGCCCGCCACCCCCTGCGGCTGGACACCCTGGAGCCGCAACCCGATCCGCACGGCACGTTCGTGTTCACCGAGGCCGCGGACGGAGATCTGGACTTGCTACGGGACGGGAAGCCCGTGCTCAGGATCGAGCGGCGACCACGGCCCATCGACGATTTCCGTCCGGTGTTGTGGTGGTTCGAAAGCTCGCCCCGATCCCCGTTCAGAACGAACCTCTTCTGCACGCGTGCCACGGAGAACGGGCGTATCACCCTTCGCGGTGATCTGCTGACCCGAACGGAGGGCGCGCACCAGGAAAAGACGGTTATGAAGGGCGATATAGAGATCGAGCAGGCATACAAGGAACATTTCGGTATCACGCTGGACCGCCTCCCGCCGATCCCCGGGAGAGGGGCATGAAGATTCTGGTCCAGAAATACGGGGGCAGTTCGCTCGCGACCGCTGAACAGCTGCGCGCCATGGCCGAACGGGTCGCGATGAGTCACCGGGTGGAACGCCCGGTCGTGGTCGTGGTGTCGGCCCGCGGCAGCAGCACCGACGCGCTGCTCGGACTCGGCGGCAGCCTGAACGAGCGCGCGTCGGCGAGGGAGATCGACCAGCTTGTGTCCACGGGGGAGACCTCGTCAGCCGCCCAGATGGCGATGGTTCTGGACGGGATCGGCCTACCCGCCACCTCACTGACCGGCTGGCAGGCGGGCATCAGAGTCTCCGGCCCGTACGGCGAAGGCCGCATCGCCGGAATCGACACCGGCCGCATCCGCACGCTGCTCCGGCGCGGGTTCGTCCCGGTGGTCTCCGGATTCCAGGGCGTCGACCAGGACGGCGACGTGATCACCCTGGGCCGGGGCGGCTCGGACACCACGGCGGTGGCCCTGGCCGCGGAGCTGAGGGCGGAACGTTGCGAAATCTACACCGACGTGGACGGGGTGTTCACCGCCGATCCGCGCGTGGTGAGGAAGGCGAGGATGTTACCGCGAGTCCATTTCCACATCATCGCGGAAATGACCAGGTCGGGCGCCAGGGTATTGCATCCCAGGTCGGTGGATCTCGCCTTCTCCAGAAATATTGAAGTTCATGTGCGCAACGCTTCGACCGGTGAACCTGGAAGTGTTTTGGTGAAGAAGGGACACGATTCGGTGGAAGACATGGGCGCCGTCGTCGCCGTCACCCATGACGCGGACACGGCCGAGATCTCCATCTCGTTCGATCCTGTGGAACAGGCGTCGCTGCCCGAGATATTGGACACGCTGGGCAAGGTCGGCGTGGAAATGGATCTGTTCACCTATCTGGCCGAAAAGGATCGTCACCTGGTGCGGTTCACGGTGTCGCGCAGCAGGGTCGACGACGTGCGGGCGACGCTGGGTGTCACCGGGCTGGCCTCGGCGGACACCCTGAAGATCGACGAGACACTCGGCAAGGTCTCCCTGGTCGGCTCCGGCCCCGCCGCGCATCCCGCCCATCCCGCGCGGATGCTCCGTGCGCTGGCCGAGGCCGGGATCCCCAGCACGTCGGTCCACGCCGCACAGGCGCGCGCCTCCGTGCTGGTGCCGAGTTCCCGGCTCGCCGAATCGGTCAACGCCCTTCACGGGGCATTCCAGCTCGGCCAGGACGACTACGTGTACAGCTTGGAACGGGAGCATTGATGGAATCGTTCGCCCGCAGGCTCCGGTTGGGGCGCCTGTACCGCAATGACGACGCGCGGTTGCTTGTCGTGCCGTTGGACCACTCGATCACCAATGGCCCGCTCGCGGCCGGCCGTACGATCGACGGGCTGATCGAACAGCTCGTCGCGGGCCGTGTGGACGCGGTCGTGCTGCACAAGGGCTCGCTGCGCCACATCGATCCGCGGATGTTCACGAACACCTCGCTGATCGTGCACCTGTCCGCGAGCACTCAGCACGCCGTCGACCCGGACGCGAAGTACCTCGTCGCCAGCGTGGAGGAGGCGCTCCGCATGGGCGCGGACGCGGTCAGCATGCATGTGAACATGGGCTCGATCGAGGAACGACGCCAGATCTCGGACATGGCCGCCGTGGCGGACGCCTGCGACCGGTGGAACGTGCCGCTTCTCGCCATGATGTACGCCCGCGGCCCGAAGATCGCCAATCCTCGCGACCCCGACCTGATCGCGCATGCCGTCACCCTCGCCGCTGACCTGGGCGCGGACGTCGTCAAGAGCGTGCTGCCCGATCCGGCGTCCGCGCTCGCCGACATCGCCGCCGCCTGCCCCGTGCCGCTCATCGTCGCGGGCGGGGCCCCGGCGGACGATACGGGCGAGGTCCTGAGCCACGTCCGCACTTCCCTGAGGTACGGCGCGGCCGGCGTCGCGATAGGACGCAACGTCTTCCAGGCCGACGACCCCATGACGATGGCACGACTGCTGTCGGACCTCATCCACGGTCGATCCGGCGGCCAGACGCACTCGGAGCAGCGCGAGCTTCTCGACATCACCAGGAGTTGACATGAAGATCAGTTGGTTCGACGTGCGCGGCCTCGGCGCGGCCAGGACGGCGGCTGTCGAGGAAGCCCTGCATCAGCGCGTGGACGCGATCGTGAGCGATGATCTGGCGGACTTCGACGACCTTCCGCCCACCGCGCGGAAGGTCTTCTTTCCGCAGGGCAGGACGTTGCCCGAGGAGTTCGGCGAGGCCGACCTCGTTATCGTGGAGCCGTCGCGCCACGGCGATCCGGCCGTGCTGGCAGCCGCGCACGACGGTGTGGAGTTCGGCACGTTCGTCGAGATCGTCGACGCGAAGAGCCTGGAACTGGCCTGTGAGGCCGCCAGGACGCAGCAGTGGAGCCTGCTCTGCTTCCGCGACCCCACCAAGATCCCGCTTGAGATCGTGCTCGCGGCGGCGGCCGGAGCCAAGGGCAGCATCATCACCCAGGTGGCCGACGTCGAGGAGGCCACCATCGTGTTCGGCGTGCTTGAGCACGGCTCGGACGGGGTGATGCTGACTGCGAGGAACGTCGGCGACGCCACCGCTCTGCAGACGGCGGCCACGGCGCAACCGGAGAACCTGCGGCTGGTCGAGCTGGTGGTGCAGCGTACCGAGCATGTGGGCATGGGCGAGCGGGCCTGCGTGGACACCTGCACGTACTTCAGGCAGGACGAGGGCATCCTGGTCGGCTCGCATTCCAAGGGCTCGATCCTCTGCGTCAGCGAAACGCATCCGCTGCCCTACATGCCCACCCGTCCCTTCCGGGTCAACGCGGGCGCCATCCACTCCTACACGCTCTCGACCGGCGGCAGGACGCACTATCTGAGCGAGTTGCAGGCCGGCAGCAAGGTGCTGGCCGTCGATGTGAGGGGGCAGACCCGGGTGGTCACCGTGGGCCGGGTGAAGATCGAGACCCGGCCGTTGATCGCCATCTTCGCGACCGCGCCGGACGGCCGCGAGGTCAATCTGATCCTGCAGGACGACTGGCATGTCCGCGTGCTCGGTCCGGGCGGGGCGGTGCTGAACAGCACCGAGCTCAAGCCCGGTGACGTGGTGCTCGGCTACCTGCCGGTCGAGGACAGGCACGTGGGCTATCCCATCAACGAGTTCTGCCTCGAGAAGTAGATCGGTGCCATGATGGATTGCGGCGTGGTGGGGATGGATCCCGCGGGGCTGGTGCTCGCCATTCTGCTTGCCCGGTCCGGCTGGAATGTGACGGTGGTGGACCGGGTCCCCGATCCACGGCCGGCCGGAATCAGCCCCTTCTTGTCGCCGCAGAGCCTGGAGTTGCTGGACGACCTGGGCCTGTTCGACGAGGTCGCCGAGGCCGGCCGGCCGGTCCGGGAGGTGGTGGAGCACTTCCCGGACGGCAGGTCCCACGTGGTGGATTACGGCAGGCATACGGCGGGCCGCTTCGGATACACGCTGAGCGTCCCGTTGCCGACCCTGACGGGCATCCTCCGGAACGCGCTGGCGGGCCGGGTGTCCGTGTCGTCCGGGGTTCCGGTCGAGCTCGATGCCGCAGAAGGCGTGGTGACGCTGGACAGCGGTGAGACGGTCGGCTGCCGGTTCTTGGTGGGCTGCGACGGGAAATTCTCGAAGTTTCGCAGAATGTCGGGCATCGAGGTCGAGGTCGTCGCGTTCGATCGGCCCCTGATGATGACGCACGTTCCGGCGATACCCGGGTGGCCGGACCGCATCACGGTCCATCACACCGATCGGGGCCCGGTGACGGCCATTCCCCTGGCGGAAAGCCGGATGATCGTGCAATGGATCGCCGACCGGGAGGACGAGCGGGAGTTCCGATCGCAGGTGGCGAGCGCCATGCCCGAGGTTTCCCTGACCGAGGGGGATCGGGTGATGGCCGTCCGGCACCATGTGGTCCGGCCGAAAAGCTGGTCGCGCGGGCGCGCCGGGCTGCTGGGCGACGCCGCGCACGGGGTTCACTCCTTCGGCGGCCAGGGATTGAGCCTGGGTGTTCAGGACGCGATGGTCCTCGCCTACGCCCTGGTGAGGACCCGGCGGCCGTTCGCCTATTACGAGCAGTTGCGCAGGCCGTTCGTCGAACGTTTTCAGGACCGCCAGATGGCATCGCTGACATATGCCGGCATTTCTGACGCAATGCTTCACGGGCAGCCGGAGGCGTGGGCGTGCTATCAGCGTCTGTGATGCGGATCACATCGGCCGCCATTGACCTTGACACTAGCGTGAGGGTTTTACGGTCGGCAGCCGAGAGGAGAGGTGAAACGTGAACCCCAGAGGCTCCGGCTGGCTATTCGGTCTGCTGCTGGCAACCTTTGTCATCGGCACCGATGATTTCATTATCGCTGGCATTCTCCCGATGATATCCACGCATTTTCAGGTCACCGAGGCGGCAGCCGGCCAATTGGTGACGGTATTCTCCATCACCTATGCCGTCGCCGCGCCGATCATGGCGGTGGCGACCGCGCGGCTGCCGAGGAAAGTCCTCATCGTCGGCGGGCTCTCGGTCTTCGCGGTGGTCAACTTCATCACCGCGCTGGCCCCGAACTACCCCCTGCTGATGGCCTTGCGCGTGCTGGCGGCGCTGGTGGCCTCGACCGTCAGCCCGGTGGCGTTCGGCATCGCCGGAACCCTGGCCGCGCCCGAGCGCATCGGCCGGGCGATCGGAACCGTGGCAGCCGGCCTCACCGTCTCCCTGGTGGTGGGCGTGCCGATCGGCTCGTGGTTGGGCGGCACGTTCGGATGGCGCTCGACCTTCGTCGCCGTCGGCGCCTTCACCTGCCTCGTGGTGCTGATCACCTCGATCACGCTGCCTGCCATCCCGAGGATGCCGGTCGCCGGCGTGCGGGCACGCCTGGTCCTGCTGAGGCAGCCCAGCGTGCTGCTGTGCGTCGTCGGGACCGTCATCGGCGCCTGCGCCGGGCTCATCACCTACACCTACATCGCCCCGATCATGCACGATCTGACCGGCGCGGGCAGCGCCTCCGTGCCCGTCTTCATCGCGATCATGGGCATCTCGGGCGCGCTCGGGACGGTCCTGGGCGGGCGTCTCACCGACAGGTGGGGCGTCGACCGGACGCTCATGGCCTCCTTCGGCGGGGTGCTCCTGGCGACGGTGGGCCTGGCCGTGGTCGGGCAGGTCTACGACGGCGGCGCGCCCGGCTGGCTCCCTGCCGTCTTCATGGTCCTCTGGGGGTTGTCGGCGTGGGGCAACAACCCGCCGATGACCGCCCGCATCATGCACCTGGCGGGCGGCGCGGGCATCGAGGCGGTGGCGCTGAACACCAGCGCGCTCTACGTCGGCGTGGGGCTGGCGGGGGCGATCGGCGGTGGCGCGCTCACCACCGGTGGTGGCGCAGGAGTGCTCGTCGCCGGCGCCGCCATCGGCCTGGTCACGATCGTGATCATGGCCATCGCCGTACGCCGCTATCCCACCCGGAACCCGGAAGCCGAGCCGGAAAGGTTGGCGGTGTGACACAGGAAGCGAGCTATCCGCTCGGCGTCGGGCTGGACCGGCTGGCAGCCGAGGACCCGGGAGCCCCGGCGGTCACCTGCTCGGGGGTTACGCTCACCCGGGCCGAACTGGCCAGGGCGAGCAACCGGTACGCCCGCGCGCTCGCCGGCCTCGGCGTGACCGCGGGCGACCTGGTCACGATCGGGCTGCCGAACGGGATCGAGTTCTTCGTGGCCACCGTGGCCGTCTGGAAGATCGGTGGCACGCCCCAGCCGGTGTCGGGACGGCTGCCCCCGGCGGAGCTCGCCTCGGTCATCAAGGTGGCCGATTCCGCCGCGGTGATCGGGCTGCCCAGCCCGGACGGCAGGCCGAGCCTGCCCGCGGGGTTCGTCCCCGATCCCGCGCTGTCGGACGCGCCGCTGCTCCCTGTCACCCCGCCGCACTGGAAGGCGCCGACGTCCGGCGGAAGCACCGGGCTTCCCAAGGTGATCCTCTCCGCGGGCTCGGGAACGACCAACGCGCTGCTGTCACGGGCGGGATTCCTGCGCATCGAGCGCCGCAGCACCTTCCTGCTGACCGCGCCGCTCTACCACAACGCCCCGTTCACCTTCGCTTCCATCGCGCTGGTCAACGCGGGGCACGTGGTGGTGATGCCGAGGTTCGACCCGGCCGACGTGCTGTCCCACATCCGGAGGCATCGGCCCAGTTGGGTCTACATGGTGCCCACGTTGATGGGACGGATACTGAGGCTCCCCGAGGCGGTGCGCGCGGGTGCCGACCTGGCGAGCGTACGCACCCTGTTCCACATCGGCGCTCCCTGCCCCGACCATGTCAAACGCGGCTGGCTGGACTGGCTGGGAAGGCCGGAGGCGCTCCTGGAGCACTATTCGGGCACCGAGGCGATCGCCGTGACGGCCATCGACGGCGCAGACTGGTTGCGGCATCCCGGCTCCGTCGGCCGGGTCGTGTCGGGCGAAATCATGATCACCGATGAGGAGTTCAGAGAGCTCCCCGCCGGCGAGGTGGGCGAGGTGTGGATGCGGCCGCCCGCCGGTAAGCCGACATATCGCTATCTGGGGGCTGTTCCGCGGAAACGGCAGGGCTGGGAGTCACTGGGCGACATGGGCAGCTTCGACCTCGACGGATATCTGTACCTGGCGGACCGGCGCAGCGACATGATCCTCGTCGGCGGCGCCAACGTGTACCCAGCGGAGATCGAGGCCGTCCTTGAGGCCCACTCGTCGGTGGAGTCGGCCGTGGTGATCGGGCTGCCCGACGCGGATCTGGGCAACCGGGTGCACGCGATCGTCTTCACCGCCGAAGCGGTCACCGACGAGGAACTCGCCGCCCACGTCCGTGAGCGGCTAGCCCCCTACAAGGTTCCCCTCACGTTTGAGCGATCCGCCGCCGCCCTGCGCGACGACGCGGGCAAGGTACGCCGCTCCGCATTGCGTGCCGCCCGTCTTCCGCACTGACCGAGAGAAACGCAGATGAGTGACCTCGTGCCGAGAAGTCATGCCGACATACTCGAGTCGAAAGGATTCGCCTCCGTCGCAACGGTGACCAAAAGCCGGCGGCCGCACGTCAGCCCCACCTGGTATCTGTGGGACGGCGACCGGCAGCACCTGCTCATCAGTCTCACGGACGTGCGCCAGAAATATCGCAACCTCCGGCGGAACCCGGAGATCGCCGTGTGCATTCCCGATCCGGTCGATCCCTATCGTTACATCGAATTGCGCGGGAGAGTGGAGAGCATCCAAGCCGACGTGGATCACCGGTTCATCGACCTCCTGGCGAGAAAATATCTGAACCAGCAGAAGTTCTCGGACATTCCCGCGGACGGCAATCGCCTGGTGGTTCGGATAGCACCCGAATATGTCCGATGCTTCGGCTAGCGCCTCTCACCCTCGAGGAGCCATCATGATCGACCCGGTTGCCGGAACGGCCCGCTGGACCGCGGCGATGCGCGCCGAGGAGTCCGCCCGCCCTGACCGGCTCTTCGACGACCCGTTCGCCACGCTGCTCGCCGGTGAGGACGGGCGTGCCAGGCTTTCGCAGGACGGTTCGACCCCCGCCATCACGATCAGGACCCGCTTCTTCGACGACGTGATCGCCAAGAGCACCCCGCCCCAGTTCGTCCTGATCGCGGCGGGGATGGATACCCGCGCCTACCGGCTCGGCCTGCCCCCGGCCACAACGGTCTACGAGCTGGACCGCCCCGAACTGCTGCGGCTCAAGGACGGCCTGCTCCACGACGCGGGGGCCGTCCCCACGTGCGCCCGGCGCTCGGTCGGTACCGACCTGACCGGCGACTGGGACGTTACCCTGGCGGAGGCCGGGTTCGACCCGAACCGCCCCACGCTCTGGTCGGCCGAGGGCCTGACCCAGTATCTGGACGCGGCCGACGTCACCGGCCTGATCGAGCGGATCACCGAACTCTCTGCGCCGGGAAGCGAACTGCTCATCGACTTCATCGGCCAATCGCTGCTGGACAGCGACGAACCGGAGCGCCGCGCCTGGCTGGACCGGCTCATCGAGCGGGGAACTCCGTGGCACTTCGGCACCGACCGGCCGGAGGACCTGCTCGAACCCGAGTGGGCTGCCACGGTCACCACCCTCAGCAGCGTCGGCAAGGCACTGGGCCGCTGGCCTGGACCGGACGTCCCGCGCGAGACCCCCGGCAGCCCGCACGTGTTCCTGATTCATGCACATCGACGACTTTTGGGGCGCGCGGCTGCTTGACCTTGACGCTAGTGTCAAGGTCGTAGCGTCGTCTCATGCCCATGGAGTTGGAGATGAGGATCGGCGAGCTCGCCCGCCGTACCGGCGTCAGCGCCCGCTCTCTGCGGTACTACGAGCAGCAGGGACTGTTGTCGCCCACCCGTGCCGACAACGGCTACCGGGAGTATGACGAGCTCGCCGCGGTCCGCGCGGTGAACATCAAGGACCTCCTGGACCTCGCGCTGACGGTGGACGACATCCGCGAGTTCATGGAGCGAGGCTGCCTGGACAGGCCGCTAAGCGACGGGCCGTACTGCGCCTCGGCTCTGTCGACGGTGCACGCGCGGCTGGAGAGCCTGGACGAGCGCATCGAACGGCTGAGCCGTCTGCGAGCGCGGCTCGCCGCGCACGGCGGGGAGATTGAGCGCGCGCTCGGCATCGGACAGGCGGTCTGAATGACCGTTGCCGCCACGCGGACCGGTTCCGGTACCGCGTCGATCAGCCGCGCCTTCCCCCTGGCCTTGGCCGCGTTCGCGGGCGCCACCGGCGACATGGTGATCGCCGGCGTCCTGCCGGACATCGCCACCGACCTCCGCGTCGGCGAGCCGCTCGCCGGGCAACTCGTCACGGCCTACGCCATCGCCTTCGGTCTCGGCTCGCTGCTGATGGCGGTGATCACGGCGCGGCTCCCGCGGCGTCCCGTGTTGTTCGGCGGGCTCGCCGTGTTCGCCGTCGCGAATGTGCTCGCCGCCGTCGCCCCCTCGTACACCATCCTGATCGTGCTCCGGGTCGTCGGCGGGCTCGCCGCAGCCGCGAGCACTCCCGCGGCGATGGCGGCCGCCGCGATGATCGCTCCGGAGGACCGGCGCGGACGCTACCTGAGCCTGGTCACGACCGGCATCACCGCCGCTCTCGTGCTCGGCGTGCCCATCGGGACCTGGATCGGCGGCCAGTACGGCTGGCGCGCGACGATGGTCTTCGTCGCGGTCCTCGCGGTCCTCGCGCTGCTGGGGACCTTCGCCGTGCCCAAGGTCGCGGCGCCGCCGTGGGACGGGCTGCGCGCTCAACTCGCCCCGCTCACGCAGGGTTCCGTGGTCCGCGTGTTCGTGGCGCTGATCATCAGTGGCACCGGCGGGTTGATGTTGCTGACGTACATGTTCCCGATCTTCCGTACGGCGGGCGGGGTCGACTATCAGGCGATGTCACTCCTGTTCACGGTCCACGGCATCGCAGGTACGGCTGCCGCCTGGCTCGGGGGGCGCGCATCCGACCGGATCGGTCCCCACCGCACCCTGCTGCTGGCGTTCTCGGGCTACGCGGTCTTCCTCTGGGCGACGGCGGCCGTGACCTTGGCCGGCGGCATGCCGATCGCGGTGCTCATCGCGGCGGCGATTCTCCTGGCACTGGCCGGATGGGCGGTCAACCCGCCGCTGCAGTCGCTGATGTACATGCTCGCGCCCGGGGCCGCCGCGCAGGCGATGGCGCTGGCCACGTGCGCGATGTTCATCGGCGCCTCGCTGGGCGGGGTGCTGGGCGGGGTGCTGCTGGCCACCGTGGGCGCCGCGGCCATCCCCTTGGCGGGCGGCCTGCTGGTGATCGCCGCCGCGCCGATCCTGCCACGCGCCAACCGCGGGAAAAGCTGACGACATCGGTAATGCCGTTCACTGATTCACGGACTCAGGAGGGCTTTTATTGCCGGCAGAAGCCAGTTATGATCTTGTACTGTGAAGGGCCGGACATTCGTTTCACTGAAGGGTTCGGAGCTGTCTCGCCGGGCAGCGGACGGGGAACTCGCCGCCCATTGGCGTGATTAACGACTGCCCTGCGATCTCCGCATCAGACTGGAATCAAGACCAACGACTCTTGAGCCGGCCCGCGCCGGGGCGCGCGGGCGACGACCTGCTCGAGCCGCCGCAGTGGTTTCGCGGCCGGCGTGTACGAGGCTTCTTATTCCGAGCCGCAATCTCCATCGGGGCGTGTTTCGCCATTAAGTACGAAGCACTACGCAATCAGCGAAGTCGGGGGACGTTCGGATGTCAGTCAAGCACGACGACCTGGGTTTGCAATTCGGTCACGAAGTACGTCGACTGCGGAAAGCCCGCGGCCTGTCGCAATCACAGCTCGCGGCGATGATCCCCACGGATACCAGCTACATCTCCAAAGTCGAGCATGGCCACCGGACACCCTCGCACGACTCCGCGGGAGCCTGGGACTCCGCGCTCGGCGCAGAAGGCCGGCTGGCGGCGATGCTCGTCATGCGAGCCATGCACCAACCCGCTCAGCTACCCGTGGCCATCCCGAGTTTCGTCGGCAGAAATGCCGAGCTCGCACACCTGGACCAGTTCCTCGCCCGCCCCGCGCCGTCGATCATCTTGGTCGACGGCCCCCCGGGCATCGGCAAGACCATGCTGGCCCTTCGATGGGCCCACCGCGTGAGCAGACGGTTCCCCGACGGCCAGCTCTACATCGACCTGCGGGGCTATTCGGAGAACGGCCCCCCGGTGACGCCGAAGGACGCTCTGGGAGAATTCCTCATCGCGTTGGGTGTGCCCGCCGAGGCCCTCCCGGAGGGCCTGACGCAGAGAGCGGCGCTGTATCGGACGATGCTGTCCAAGCGTGCGGTGTTGATCGTGTTGGACAACGCCGCCGAATCGCCGCAGATCGAGTCCCTTCTTCCCGGCTCGGCGAGTTCTCTCGTCGTGGTCACCAGCAGGCGGCGGTTGTCGAAGATAGCCATCACGACGGGTGCCAGGCGCATCACCCTCTCGTCGCTCTCGGCGGCCGAGTCGGCAGCGTTGATCACCGGCATCATCGGCGGCGAAAGGACGCAGGGGCAGGCCGGCGCGGTGGACGCGCTCGCGGCTCGGTGCGGATATCTGCCACTCGCGATGAGGATCGCCGCGGAGCAGATCGTGAACCACCCCTACACATCAGTGGGCACCTTCGTCGACGAGCTCGCGTCCAGCGGAGACTTCATCAGGGCGCTCGATGTGGGGGAGTCCCTGGCGGTGCGGACCGTGTTCTCCTGGTCGTTCAAGGGCGTCGACTGCAATGCCATGAGATTGTGGCGCCTGCTGAGCATGCATCCCGGAGCGCAGGTAAGCGTCGAGAGCGCGGCGGCCATGGGCGGGCTGCATCCGAGCATCGCCCGCCAGCTCATGGACCACCTGGCGGAGGTGCACTTACTCGAACCCTCGCGGGACGACAAATTCACATTCCACAGGCTGCTCCGAGAATATGCAACCGAGAGAACTCTCGCCGTCGACAGTAAGGTCGAACGCCGGACGGCCGTCCATAGGCTTCTTACCTACTACCTGCACAAGTCCCGGCATGCGAGCACGGCATTTGCGCCGAACCGGCCGGGGCCCATCGAGATGAACCCGGCCGTGGTGGGTGCGACGCCATCCAGATTCCTCGACTCCACTGCCGCCCTGGCCTGGTTCGACACCGAACGCGAGAACTTTCCGCTGCTCATAAGGTGCGCGGCAGACCATGGATATCCCGTCCTGGGCTGGCAGCTCGCAGTGACCCTCAAGAATTATCTCGAGCTGCGGTGGCATCCTTTTCTGTGTATTGACGTGCGCCAGCTAGTGCTCAATTGTGCGAAGCCGGCTAATGTTCCGACTGGGGAATCCTAGGTGCTTGACCGGTATAGGAGAGTAGGGCGGCTGGGACTTGAACCCACGACTCACGGCTCATGAGTTTCCTTGATCGATGTCGGCCAGTGTCGCGTGGTGGCGATTCGTACCACCATTTACGTGATTGTCATTAGCGGGATGCCGGGGCGTGCCGCTGCTTATCGGCCTGTGCCGCGTACACGCGGTAATTCGCGCTCATAACGCATGAATTGCACTACGTGACGTCCAAATATAGAAGCTGAGCATCCGCTCAAATCAGGCTGAGCGTCGCTCAGACAAGAGCGATCGACGTTGAATAGCTCCAGGTCAGGTTTGGTGGAAGAATTTTCGGCACCCGCAGGGGCGACGAACGGCTGTGAAGGGAGGGTCACAACCAGCCGCGTCGCTTGGCCAGCCGCAGCGCCGCGGCGCGGTCACGCACCTTCATCTTCTTGTAGAGGCTACGGAGCCTGCGGAACATCGTGCGCTCCGACACCCCGGCCGAGCGGGCAACATCCGCGACCGTGTCGCCGCGGGCGAGGCGGCGTAACCAGTCCAGCTCTGGCCCGGACGGCTTCGCCGTACCGGATTCCTGGGCGCGCTGACTCGGCGTCGGCCGGGGCCGCCACGTCGGTTTCGCGTCGTCGGGCCGTACCTTGAACGGCAGAAGCCTCCCGAAGCGGTCCCCCCAGCGCGTCATCATCGCTCTCGCCTCCCCCAAGTCGGCAGGCTCGCATCCTTCGACGCTAGAAAGCGATCGTCGTACGGGTCCACGACGCAATCCGTGCGTCCGCCCTCTGCACTCTCCGCACTCACAACCATCCGCGCTCGCGGGCCAGCAGCAGCGCCTCGGTACGGTTGCCCGCCCGCATCCTCGTGTAGAGCTCGCGCAGCAGCCGGAACATCATCCGCTCCGAATACCCCGCGCGATCGGCCACGTCCGCGACGGTCGCCCCGGTGGACAGCTCGCGCAGCCACCCCAGTTCCCGCGGCGAGGGCGGCACCGCCTCCGGTGGCGTCACTGCGCCCGGCGTGGTCAGGCCCCGCAGCACGTCGATGGGCAGCAGGGTGCGCCCGGCGATGACGGCCTCCACCGCCGCCCGCACCGCCGAGGGCTGCACGTCGCGGGGCACCGCGGCGACTGCTCCGGCGGCCAGCGCGCGCACGTGCGTGGTGACGGCGTCGTCGGGCAGCAGCGCGACGACGAGCACGTCGTCATAGGTACGGCACAGCCGCCCCAGCCGCTCCCAGTCGTCGCCGCCCAGCAAGGACAGCACCACGAGGCGCGGGTGATCGCCGTCCATCCAGGCGAAGACGTCATCCGGCGCGTCTCCGCTCAGCCCGGCCTCTCGCAGGATGGTCATGATGCCGTGCCGGTAGACGGGCAGGGGGTCGAAGACGGCTATCCGAACGAACATCGCGGGTAAGTCTGTCAGAGGTCCGTCACAGCCAGCCGCCGGAGCACGCGGTCGCGGCCGCGTACACCGGTCTCGTCCACGCGTCCGGATCTGGAACCAGATGGTCGAACAGGCGCCCCGCTCGCAGGGCGACGACCTGCGTCGGCGCGATCGTCCGGGCCCGGGTGAACGCCTCCTCGGCCTCGCGGAAGCGCTCACGCTTCCCGCCGCAGATACCGAGCCCGCAGCTCGTCAGCCCCAGCAGGTCCTCCGCCTCGAAGCTGCCGGGGTCGCGACGCAGCAGCTCCTCGGCCTGGTCGTGCCCGAGGCGGAACGCGGCCTGCGCGCTCGGGTTCTCGCCCAGGCGCAGCTGGACGATGCCCTGCACCAGGAAGGCGACCCCGGTCCGGTTCGACCGGCTGAGCAGCACGGCGTGGTTGGCGGCCGCCTGGGCGGCCCGGAGGCTGTCGGCGCTCCCGTCCATGCCGAGGTACGCCTGGGCCAGGACGATGGCCGCCTCCCGGCGCAGGGGCACGTTGTTCATCTGCATCCCCAGGTCGAGCACGTGCGTGGCGAGTTCGCGGGCTCTGTCGGGCCGGCCCATGTCGAGGCAGAGCGTGGCACGCTGGCCGATGAAGGCGCCCGTCAGGTGGCGCTGCCCGAGTTCCTCGGCCTCGCGCCGCCCCTGGTCGAGAACCTCTTCGGCGGGTCTCAGCCTGCCGGTCGCGGCCAGAACCGCGGCGTGTGCCAGGTCCAGGACGAGGCTGGAGCCCATCGCGCCGGGTTCGTCGCCGCGGTCGAGGTGTGCCTTGGCGCGCTTGTACTCACGTAGCGCCTCCTTGAACTTCCCGTGCTCGTAGAGGCAGCGCATGAGCCCGCCCCTCGCCTGTCCTGCCAGCAGATGCAGGTCACCTTCTTCGGCCTCGTCGAGCGCATAGGCGTACCACTCTTCTGCCGTGGCACAGTCGCCGCGTTGGAGATGCGCGCCCCCGAGCTGGATGGCAAGGTCGCAGGCACTCAGGTGCAACAGCAGGTCCGGGCGCAGGCAGATCTCGATCGCCTCCTCCAGATCGTCGATCGCCGTGTCCGGGTCGTCCTGGTTGAGGAGCGTCATGGCTCGGGAGGAGAGGTTCTGCACGTCAAGGTAGTCGTCCTCCATCGGCACGCGGGCGCGTAACTGCACCAGCCAGGGGTTCGCTCTCTGCTCGTGGGACCATATGGTGTCCAGCCAGGCCATGACCTCGCCGGCTTTGTCCCGTTCGCCGCCGGCCAGCCGCATCTCCACTTCGGCCAGGCGGCGGATCATGTCTTCCTCGCCGAGCACCTGGGGTGCGGACGCCGCGAAGTAGTCGGCGGCCAGGGCATACAGGGCTCTCCGGGTCAGGGGACGGGGCTCGCGGGTGCGGTCGGCGGCGAAGCCGAGGTCCAGGCCATCCAGCAAGCAGGCCGCGTCGGGTTCGCGGGGAAGGGCGTACCGGTGCCCGTCCTTGCGGATGAGGCGGCGCCGTACCAGCTCGTCGAGGGTGGGCGCGTTGAGCTGGCCGGGGAGGTAGGGGGCGAGCATCGCGTCCACGGCGGCGGGCTCCTCGGGACGGCCGAGCACGGCGAGGGCCTGCAGGACGCGCTGTTCGGTGCGGTCCAGCGCGGCCAGCACCCGCCTCAGCAGCGGTGGCACCAGCGCCGGCCCCGTCAGGCCCTCGCGCTTGAGCTGCAAGACCAGGCCGGTGAGGGTGAGGTCCGGCTCGCCGTGCAGCAGGGTGATCATCAGCTCCAGCACGCGTGGGTGCCCGGCGGTGAGCGTCGTCAGGTCGGCGGCCACGCCGCGGTGCGCGTCCAGGCCGAGCAGGTCATCCGGGACCATCGCGGCCAGAAACGCCCAGTCGGCTCCGTGCTCGAGGCCGTGCTCGAGCGAGAGCCGGGTGACCGGCCGGGGCTCGGCCACCTCGCGCCCGGTAAGCACCATGACGAGCTGAAGATGGCGTACCGCCTGCTGCAGGGCCATGGTCAGCGTGTTGGCGAGCTGCCGGTCGGCGAAGGCGCCTTCGTCGTCGACGAGGTCCTGCACATCGTCGAGCACGAGCAGCACGCGGGTCTCGCCGATCGCCCTGGCCACGTCGCTGACGTTCTGCCCCAGCGGCACCGCGGAGCTCCGGACCGTGGCGTGCACCCGTCTGGCCCGGTCGCGGTCCGGGGTGACCGCCGCGATCGCGCTGAGCACCGTCACCGTGTTGATCGGGTACGGCCCGCGCGCGGGCAGGTAGACGAAGCCGTCGATGGGCAGGACGTCGCGGACCTCGGGGAGCCGGTGGAACAGTCGTGAGATCATTGCGGTCTTGCCGTTGCCGTCGGGGCCGATCAGCGCGATCGCCCCATGCCCGGAGGCCAGGAGGTCGATCAGCGCCTGCGTCTCCTCCAGCCGGTCCAGTGGTTCGTCCAGCGGCAGGGGCTGGCCGTAATACCGTAATCCGCCGGCGTGGCTGCCGGCCGCCGGGCCACGGCCGGTCACCGGTGGCGCATGGGTGGCGGGACGTCCGCGATCAGCCTGGCGAACCTTTTGGGAGTTTATGCGGCTTTTCAGGAGTTGACGTTCCTGCTCGATGCGGTCCCGCGCGCGGCGCTCCGCGTCGGGGAACCGCTCGTCGAGCGTGCGCAGGCGCTGCTCGTATCGGTCGATCAGGCAGGCGGGCGAGCCGATCCAGCGCAGGTGGCCGATCAGCTCCTCCCACTGCTCCGGTCCGGTGAAGTCGTAGCAGCGGCAGCCTGGTGGCACGTCCACCGGATGGACCCGTAACCACACCACCGGCAGGTCGCGGCTTCCAGCCGGATCCGTCACCTGGAGGTCACCGGTGAGCACGACCGCCACGGCGTCGGCCTGCGCCACGTCCTGACCGATCTCCACCGGCAGGCCGGCCAGGCGCTCGGTCAGGGTGTCCGCGAACGCGTCGCCTCCGGGTGCGCGCAGTACGGCCAGCCGTATCGTGTCCATCCGCCCCCCCTCGCCCGGGGAAGTCGGCACCCGCGCGGCCTGTCGCCGGGGTGCGTAGGGGTCGTCCGACGTGGTCAGGACCTGATGCCGTTCGGTGGCCGCTGCCGCCAGGTGAAGGCACCACTCCTTGTCCCGGTCGGGGAAGAATGGGCGGCCGAGGTGCATGAGGGCGGCGGCCGCCAGCGCGAGCATGGACTGGACCCGCCAGTCCTGGCCGTGACCGGAGCGGCGCGCCCACCGCATCGGGCCCTCGTGGATGGCCGCGCTGATCTCGCCGAAGCGCCGCACGATCCCGGTGCTGGTTCCCGCCTGCGGATCGACGATGGCCCCGACAAGGTCGTGGCGGGCCGCCTCGTGGAGGGAATCCTCGGCCAGCAGGTCCATGGCGAGGGCGACCAGCAGGTGCATCGGGTCGCGGGCCAGCGGGGCGTCGGTGTCGAAGCGGTCGAGGTCGATGAGCTTGTAAGCGCCGGGCAGGGGTTCCGGATGCATCCGCAGCATGATGTTACGCCCGCTCAGGTCGCCGTGCGCGCGCCCGGTTGCTATCGACTCCAGACTCAGCCGGGAGTGGGCGGGGTTGTTCAGCAACATGAACGGATTGGGCAGGGTCCTGCCCCAGCCCCGGCGGGTCATGGTCTCCGGGTGGCCGCGGCTGGGCACGCCGGCCAAGTCCGCCCAGCTCCGGATGGGACCGTCCGGGGCCATGCGCTTGCCGAGGATCGCCCACATGAAGTCCTCGACGGTCGCCGTGCGCCACCGCGGCGTCGGCACGCCGTCGCCGGAGTTCCAGTCCTCGACGATCGAGGCGACGATCTCCTCGCAGTACGCCGCCGCCCCCGGGTCTCCGCCGAGGACCGGCACCAGCAAGGGCCGCACGGCTCCGAGGTCGCCGAGGGCGACGTCCTGGAGGATCAGCCGCCAGGTGCCCAGGGTGACGGGCTCGCCGTACGGCTCGGCCAGGTGCGGGAAGGTGCTCGCGGTACGGCCGGCCGCGGCGACCCGGTCCACCTTGAGCTCGAGCGGAGGTTGGTAGAACTTCGCGACCAGGTTGACTGTGCCCCCGTCGCTGGAGCGCTCCACCAGGCCGACCGGGTCGTGCCCGCGCCCGGCCGGGAACCAGCCCCTGAGCGCGAGGTGCTCGATGCCCTCGTGCTCCAGCCAGGCATCGAGGGCAGCTAGGACCGGGGGCGGTAACTCCGCCCATTCGGGGACATCGTTACGCCGTGTCATGGCGGAATCCCGTCGTCGTGGCACTGCTTTACAGAGTCCGCCGGAGAAGGATCAATGTGAAGTATCCCAACACAGCAGGATCCCTTTGGAGAGCATGTGGGCGACGACTCCAGCAGGCAGCAGGCGCAGAAGGACCTGCTCTGGGGGATGTCCACGGATATACGGGCACATGCACGGCACGCCGAGACTTTACGGGCGAACGCCGTCAACATCGTCCTGGTGGTGTCGTCGGCACTGATTGCCGTGATCGCCTCCGATGGCCGGGTCTCGCGCGACGAGCTGCCCGTCAGCCTGTTGCTCGTCTTCGTCGGCGCCATCGGTCTGGCCTTCGCCGCCGCCTACACCGAGCTGTACCAGCGCAACCGGTACCGGGCCGAGCGCCTGCGCGCCGTCCTGGACGAGCGGTACTTCTCGGCCGGCGACCCCGCGATCAAGGAGGTGCTCACCGCCTCGGACCAGCTCCACCAAGACAGCGGGTTCTACCGCTGGACGCGGCGGCTGACCGGCAGCACCCAGCGGTTCTGGCTCGTGGTGCCCTCGCTCGTCGTTGTCACCGGAATCGCGCTCGTGTTCGTGGCCGCCTGAGTGGTCGGCCGCCGCAGTCGCGCGGCGGCACCCCCGGCGCGTAGCGGCGCCACTCGTCGCCGGTGATCACCCTGCCGGCGCGGCGGCAGACCGCGGCCAGTAGGTCGTCCGGGTTCAGCGGGATCCGCAGACGACAGATTCAATGCCGCGTCGCGTTTCAGTGAACTCATTGCAGCCTCAGGTGGCTTGAGCTGTCCGGTGGGTCCGTAGGACGGAGATGGCCTTGATCAGGTGACCCTGTGGGTGCCCGATACTCGGGCGTTGGGGCCGAGCTGGGGTTTGGCGCTACGGGGATCTTGGCGTGCGACTTCCTCCACTGTGGCACTGTGCTGTTCAACACGCCTGTATTGCCTGGTCGCCATGGAAATCAGGACCCGCCGGGTGCACGTCCTCGGCGTCACCGAGCATCCGACCGAGCCCTGGGTTGCGCAGCAGGCCAGGAACCTGATGATCGAGCTGGGGGACAGAGCGGAGGGGTTCAAATTCCTCATCCGCGATCGGGATACGAAGTTCACCACCATGTTCGACGACGTCTTCACGGCCGCGGGCATCCGCATCCTCAAGACGCCAGCTCGGGCTCCGCGGGCCAACGCTTTCGCCGAACGCTGGATCGGCGGCCTGCGCCGAGAACTCCTCGATCGGACCTTCATCGTCAACGCCCTAATTTGACAGATCTCTAAGCAGTCGTGCATGCTGCAGGCAACTTAGACGAACTTCTAAACAGGAGGTGCGCGATGCGCACTCTGTTCCGCCGTGTCCGCCGGGCCCCGGCCCTCTCCTTCAACGAGGCCACCGGTGAGGTCTGCGACACCGCCTGCCGCGCCGACGCCGCCGTGGATCGCCTCCGCACGCAGGTCCTGCTCTTCCGCTAAGCCGTACCGAGACCCAGGAGAAGCCATCATGAGCGCAAGTTGCTGCGGCACCACCGCCTCCCTCGAGCTTGAGCAGAACGTGAACGCCGGCGACAGCGGGCTGCCGGTCGTAGTGATCGGCGCCGGGCCGGTCGGGCTTGCCGCCGCCGCGCATCTGGCCGAGCGCGGACAGGACTTCCTGGTCCTGGAGGCGGGCGAGCAGGTTGCCGCCTCGGTCGCCCGGTGGGGGCATGTGCGGGTCTTCAGCCCGTGGAAGTACAACATCGACGCCGCCGCCCGCCGCCTGCTGGAAGCCGACGGCTGGACGGGGCCGGACCCCGGCCGGCTGCCCACCGGCGGCGAACTGATCGAGGACTACCTGGCCCCGCTGGCCAAGCTCTTCGGCGACAAGGTACGGCTGGGCGCCCGCGTCACAGCGATCAGCCGCCTGGGCTACGACCGGGTGCGCACCAACGGCCGCGAAGACGCGCCGTTCCTCATCCGCCTGGAGAGCGGCGAGGAACTGCAGGCCCGCGCGATCATCGACGCCTCCGGCACCTACCAGAGCCCGAACGTGCTGGGCGCCAGCGGCCTGCCCGCCCACGGCGAAGAGGCTGCCGACGTCGACCACGCCCTGCCCGACGTCCTCGGCGCTGACCGCGGCCGCTACGAGGGCAAGCACACTCTCGTGGTCGGCGCCGGTCACTCGGCCGCCACCACCCTGCTGGCCCTGGCCGAACTGCCGGACGCCACGATCACCTGGGCCATCCGGTCAGGTGGCGCCAGCCGTACCTATGGCGGCGGCGAGGCCGACGCGCTACCGGCTCGTGGTGCTCTCGGCACCCGGCTGCGCGCTCACGTGGATGCCGGCCGCATTCGGTTGCTCACCGGGTTCTTCACCCACCGCGTCAACGCCACCGGGCACGGGGTCGAGGTGGTCAGCCGTGACCCGTCCGGCCGTGAGCAGTCCGTCACGGTCGACCAGATCGTGTCGGCGACCGGCTACCAGCCCGATCACTCCATCGCCTCCGAGCTACGCCTGGACCTGGACCCGATCCTCGGCAGCACCCGCGCGCTGGCTCCGCTGATCGACCCCAACCAGCACTCCTGCGGCACCGTCCCCGCACACGGCGTAGACGAACTGACCCATCCCGAGCCCGGCTACTACGCCGTCGGCGTCAAGAGCTACGGCCGCGCCCCCACCTTCCTCATGGCCACCGGCTACGAGCAGGTCCGCTCCGTCGTCGCAGCCGTGGCCGGGGACTGGGGGAGCGCCCGCGACGTCCAACTCGACCTCCCGGAGACCGGCGTCTGCTCCTCCAACCTCGCCCAAGCCCAGGAACAGCGGGTCGGCCTGACCACCGGCCTCAGCGGCGGCCTGCTGGCCACCCCGCTCCCGCTCGTCACCGTCTCGGCCGCTGACGGCGCCGGCTGCTGCGGCTGATCAAGGAGATCGACGCGTCCGACGGATACCCCACCGCCGCGCAGAAGGAAGCCCTGCGCCTCATCTGCGACCACGACCGGCTGGACACCGAGCGCCTGGTCGAGGCGCGGCGCCCGAGCACCAATCCTGGTTATGGCCGGGCGATCGCCCGCATGGCGGGCACGTTGACCTGGCGCCTGGAAGCGCAGGGCTTCATGGCCCAAGCCGAGGGCACCTGGGCCACCACGGCCAGCGGAAGGGACCTGATCTCCTGTTCGAGCGAGCGCGAATGAGCCATGCCGCCGAGACCGCCACCCCCGATCTGCGGGATGGCGGTCTCTCGCATGGCCGGTGGATCGTCGCCGCCCTGGCCGTCACCCAGACCACCGGCTACGGCGTGCTCTATTACGCCTTCTCGGTCTTCCTCGTGCCCATGGCCCGCGAGTTGCGTGCCTCCCACGCTCAGATCGCCGCCGCGCTCACCCTGTCCGTGCTGATCGCCGCCCTGTGCGCACCGGCCGCGGGCCGGTGGCTGGACGCCCGCGGCGGACGCGGCCTCATGACGGCGGGTTCGATACTCGGCACGGCCGCGGTGCTCGCCTGGTCGCAGGTGAGTACCCTGCCGCAGCTGTACGCGGTCTTCGCCGTCGCCGGCATCGCCAGTTCGATGGTCCTCTACGAGGCTGCCTTCGCGGTCATCACCGCCTGGCATGAGGGCAACGAACGCGGCCGGGTCAGGGCCATTCTGGCGCTCACCATCGTCGCCGGTTTCGCTTCGGCCATCTTCATCCCGCTCACCGGCCTGCTGGTGGCCTCCTACGGCTGGCGCCACGCGCTCGTCGTGCTCGCTCTCATCTACGGCGTGGCGGCCATCCCTCTGCACGCCCTCGTGCTCCGCAGCCGTCCGGCGTCAGCCCGCAGCCGGGAGGCGGTCGAGGAACGCGCCGAGATCGTCCGGT
The DNA here is from genome assembly GCF_009760925.1 of Nonomuraea typhae. Classification (GTDB taxonomy): domain Bacteria; phylum Actinomycetota; class Actinomycetes; order Streptosporangiales; family Streptosporangiaceae; genus Nonomuraea; species Nonomuraea typhae. The sequence goes on along the minus strand of NZ_VRLV01000023.1, from coordinate 12,109 downwards.
CGGCCGTGCGCCGCCGCCCGTTCTGGCTGCTCGTGGTCGCCTTCACCGCCAACGGCGGCGCGGTGGCCGCGATGTCGGTCCTGATGGTTACCTACCTGATCCACCTCGGCCACAGCCCGGTCCTGGCCGCCACCTTGACCGGCCTGCTGGGCGTGTTGTCGGTGACCGGCCGCCTGATCACGACCGGCCTGCAGGCGCGCCTGCCCGCCGCTCTCATCGCGGCGGTGATCTTCGCTCTGCAGGGCGTGGCGGCAATGCTGCTGCCGTTCCTCGGTCGGTCGTTGCCCGGCGCGATCGGCTGCGTGCTGCTGTTCGGCCTGGGCTTCGGTATCGCCTCCATCACGCTGCCGCACCTGCTCGTCCAGCGGTACGGCACCGCCGCCTACGCCACCCTGTCCGGCCGGATCGCGATCTTCTCGGTCGCCGACAAGGCTCTGGCTCCCCTCGGCGCGTTCGCCCTGGCCCAGGCCGTCGGCTACACCTGGGTGATGGCCGCCATCGCACTGGCGGGTGTGAGCGCCGCCTTGGCGCTGGTCGCCTACCATCGCGTATAATTTCGACAGATTTCAAAGTAAGGAGCGGGTATGACCACGATCCAGTGCTGCGCCCCGATCGCGCGTGAGCCGCTGTCGGAGAGTGACGCCGCGGACCTGGCGGTCATGCTCAAGGCCGTCGCCGACCCCGTCCGCCTGCGCCTGCTGTCGATGATCGGCTCCCACGCGGGCGGCGAAGCCTGCGTGTGCGACCTGACCGGCGCCTTCGACCTGACCGCGCCCACCATCTCCCATCACCTGAAGATCCTGCGTACGGCAGGCCTGATCGACGGCGAACGCCGCGGCACCTGGGTCTACTACCGCATCATCCCCGAAGCCGTGAACACGCTGGGCGCCCTGTTCGCCCCGCTGACCGAGCCTGCCCGAGCCGATGTGGGCCTCGTCCCCGCGTGAGTGACGTCGTCGTCATCGGCGGCGGCCAGGCAGGACTCGCGGCGGGCTACTACCTACGCCGCACAGGAGCCGACTTCATCATCCTCGACGCCCAGCCGCATCCCGGCGGAGCATGGCGGCACGTCTGGCCATCGCTGAGCCTGTTCTCGCCCGCCCAGTACAGTTCGCTGCCCGGCCGCAGAATGCCCATCCCGCCGGACGGCGGCTACCCGAGCGCCGCCGACACCGTCTCCTACCTCACCGATTACGAGCACCGCTACGACCTGCCGGTCCACCGCCCGGTGACCGCGCACGCGGTACGGCCGGCCGGCGAGCGCCTCTTGGCCGAAACCGACCGGGGCACGTGGCGTGCGCGTGTGGTGATCAGCGCCACCGGCACCTGGTGGCGCCCCTTCGTCCCGCACTATCCCGGCATGCGCGATTTCCACGGCCAGCAGCTCCACACCGCCGCCTATCGCGGGCCCGAGCCCTTCGCGGGCAGGCGCGTGGTGATCGTGGGCGGCGCCAACTCCGGCGCCAACCTGGGCGACATCGTCGCGGTGCCATCGGTCCGCAAGGCCCGCGATCGGGGCGTGCTGAAGGCCGAACCCATGTTCACCCACCTCACCCGGACCGGCATCGCCTGGGCGGACGGCACCACACTGGACTGCGACGCGATCATCTGGTGCACCGGCTTCCGCCCCGTCCTCAGCCACCTCGCCCCGCTCAAGCTGCGCGGCCCTGACGGCGTCATCCCCGTCCGCGGCACCCAGGCGATCGGCGAGCCCCGCCTGCACCTGCTCGGTTACGGCGACTGGACTGGCCACGCCTCCGCCACCCTCATCGGCGCCAGCCGTACGGCACGCGACATGGTCGCCGCCATCGCATCTTGATTAGAAGCTCTTCTATATTGATTCCCTTCTAAGTAAGCGGCTAGAATCATCTTTGTTTAGACAGACATCGAATCTAGGAAGGATTCTGTCATGGCGACCGAGACCTCCGGCGGCTTCATCGGCGACCTGCAGGACGCTTTCGCACCTCCTGCGGCGGGCGGTTGCTGCGGCGCGCCCGCCCCGGCATCAGGCGTCGCGGCAGCGCAGACGGCGACCTCCTGTTGTGGCAGCGAGGCCGCCGCGACCGAGGCTGCCGCCGCTGGCTGCTGCGGACAGGCGCCGGCCGCCGGCGCCGCGAGCAACGACGCGGCCGGATGCTGCGGATGACCTCCTCTTCACCCACTCAGGCGCCCGAGCTGGCCACGGTCCTGGAGCCGGTGTCGATCCAGCGGATGACCGCCACCGTGCGCGAGCTCGCCGGCGACCGCTTCACCGGTCGCCGCGTGGGCAGCGCCGGTGGGCGGTCCGCCGCCGACTGGCTCGCCGCCCAGCTACGGGAGCTTGGCGGCCAGGTCGACGTGGTTTCCTTCCCTGTCACCGGCGTGCGCGAGCTGTATGCCACGCCGGTCCTGGAATGGACCATCGCCGGGCAGCCACGGAGGCTGGAGCACCGGCGGGACTTCGTCGAGCACCTGGCCTCCGCCGAGCTACCCCATCCGCTCACCGCACCACTGATCGCTGACGGCGGCGATATCCGCGGCCGATGGATCCTGGCCCAAGAGGGTGACTGGGCCAAAGCCTGCGACGCGGCCGAGCAAGATGGAGCGGCAGGTGTGCTGACCGCCCGCGGCACCGACGCCGAGGGCTGGATGCCCAAGATGATCGCCGGACCCGGCATCCGGGCGGTCCCTGTGGTCGCCCTGCGCACGGAACTTCACCGCGAGCTCTCCGCTGCGCTGGCCCACGGAGACGTGCGGGTGACGGCTTCGATGCCGCTGCGATCGGTCACCGTCGAAGGCCGCAACGTGCACGCCCACCTCACCCATGGCTCCGTGCGGGTGCTGCTGACCGCCCACTACGACGGCGTCGGCGACGACCCGGAACGCCGCCTGCCCGCCGCCGCCGACAACGCCTCCGGCGTGGCCGCGATCCTGGAAGCCGCCCGCGTGCTCGCCGCGCGTGCCGTACCGATCGACCTGGCGGTGGCCTTCCTGGACGCCGAGGAGGCCGGAGCCTGGGGCTCAGCCCACCACGCCCCGACCGTGCCGCCGGACACCATGGTGATCAACCTCGACGGAGCCGCCCAGCTCCACCAGGCCGCCTCCGTGGAAGCGGGCGGCCCCGCCCATGCTCTCCTGGCCACCCTGGACCAAGCCGCCCGCGAAACAGGCGTACCCCTGCGAGCCGGAGCCATGGCCTCCGACAACCGCCGCTACGCCGCGGCGGGACTGGCCGCGATCGGCATCGGAATGGGCATGCCTGGCTACCAGACACCCGCCGAAACCCCGGACCGCGTCGAGCAGGACACGCTTCTGGCCGCCGCCCGGCTGATCATTGCCACGGTGTGGCGGCTGGCTCACGCTAGGCCGTGAGCCACCTGCGGGTCGCGTGCTGAAGTGCGTCCCAGGGGACCGCCGAGAGGCGGGGTGTAGGAAAGGTCCAGGTCGAGGATCTCGCGCACGGTGATGCCATGGTGAATGCCGGCGGCCAGCACGTCGATGCGTTTGGCGATCTCGGCGCCCCGGCTCCCGACCAGCTGTGCGCCCAGCAGCCGTTGTGTGGCCCGGTCGGCGGTGCGTGCCCGGCCTCGGCCGCTTCGCCGTCGCGCAGGCCGGTCGCGGCGGCGACCAGGTCGAAGACCTTGACCACCTGCGTCCCGAGCACCCCGGCGGGTGCCGATCGCCTCCCGCGGTATTCTCCCCGGCCACGCGGCCCTGCTTGTGCACCGTGGTGCCGAGCGGGATGTACGTCCTGCACCGGGCGGCACTGTGGGACGAGGTCAAGGACAAGCTCAAGCAGAACGCCCTGGCCCTGTCCGGCGGACAGCAGCAGCGCCTGTGCATCGCCCGCGCCATCGCCGTCAAACCCGATGTCATCTTGATGGACGAACCGTGCTTGGCGCTGGACCCGATTGCCATCACCAAGATCGAAGACCTGACGCAGGAGCTGTCGCGCGACCACACCATCGTGATCGTCACCCACAACATGCAGCAGGCCGCCCGCGTCTCCGAGCGCACCGCCTTCTTCACCGCCGACGTCGACGATCGGGGAGTACGGCACGGCCGCCTCGTGGAGTTCGATCCACGGCGCGCATCTTCAGCAACCCCTCGGACAAGCGCACCGAGGACTACATCACCGGCCGGTTCGGCTGATCACCGATGGGGCGGCCGAAGGTGAGCGACGCGACGCCGGCGCCGATGCCTGATCAGCCGGCAGAGGACCAGGTGGCACCGGGAGTCGCCGACCCCGAAGCCGATCTGATCGGGCTCGACGGCATCTTCGTCATCAAGGCCAGCGACGGCGCCGACGCGCTGATCCGTGTCGGCTCCACACGCCCCGATCTGCTCCTGGTCAGCGCCCGCCTGCCCGGCATCGATGCCGCCACCGTGATCAGGACGGTCCGGCGGGCCCTGTGCGACCTGCCCATCATCCTCGGCGCGGGTCCCGAGGACGCCGAGATCATGCTGCAAGGGCTGGAAGCCGGGGCCACGGCCTGCGTGGCCAAGCCGTACCGGAGCCAGGAACTGCTCCCGCTGATCCAGGCCACCCACGGCACCGCGCACGGCCCGCTGACGGTCGGCGACATCGAACTCAACAACGTCGCGCACACCGTCCGGGTCCGGGGGGAGGTCGTCCACGTTCCACTGCGCGAGCTCGAGCTCCTGCACTACCTGATGCGCAACGTCGGCCGGGTGGTCACCAAGCAGGAGATCGCCCGCCACGTCTGGAACAGCCGCATCGCGCCACCGCACAACACGATCTCCGTGCACATCAAGCGGCTGCGCACCAGGATCGGCGACGACGACAAGATCCCGGCGATCATCCGCACCGTGAGAGGACTCGGCTATCGGATCGCCGCCCCCGGCAGCGACTGGCGCAGGGGCCCACCGAGATCTCGCCGGACTCTCGTGCTCCGTACACTGATGCCGTGGACCATGACGAGATGCCGTCGATCGCCCAGAAAGTGGTCAACGGAGACGGCGACTGCCACACTCTCGTCGTGGCCGAGCCGCTGTCGCGATCCCAGGCCGAGCATCTCGCCGGCGCTTTGAAAGCGGTCGCCGATCCCACCCGGCTCCAGCTGCTGAGCATGATCATCGGAAGCGCGGCAGGCGAGGCGTGCGTGTGCGATCTGACCGCGCCGCTAGGGCTCACACAGCCGACCGTCAGCCACCACCTCAAGATCCTTGTCGACGTCGGCCTGCTGACCCGCGAACGACGAGGGAAGTGGGCGTGGTACTCACTCGTGCCGGAACGCCTCGACGAGCTACGGGGCCTGCTTCCCTAGCTTTTCACATCGACATCCATAAAAATAGATGCGTGTCTATGCGTGGACAGCGGCTTCCTCTCCTGTCCTCTGACAACAGCTGCCTCGGCCCCGCCCCCGGCCCGCCGATGCCCTCGCATGCCGCTGCGGAGCCGGCCAGGAGACTGAAGGCCGTGGCCGACCCTGTACGTCTGCAGATCCTCAGCCTCGTGCTGGCCCACGCCGACGGCGAGGCGTGCGTCTGCGACATCAGCGCGGCCTTCGACTTCGAGGATGCCCGCAACGAGATAGGGGCGCGGTGGAACCCGCCTTTCGAACGGCTACCGCTGTCCCGCAGCCCGGCCGCAAGAGGCGCCGCCGGGCTGCGATTGTGACCTACAGCGGGCCGCGCCGCCACGGCCCGCGGATGGCGTAGGTGCGCCCGGGCGGGTCCAGTGCGGCGGTGTGGCCGAGGGTGTTGACGAACATGACCGACCCGTCGGGGCTGAAGCAGGCTCCGGCGAACTCGCTGTCGTCGGTGATGTTCACGGCGAACTCGAACGGCTGTCCGCCGCGGGGGTCGAGGCCGATGAGCCGGTTGACGTTGTCCAGTCCCGGGGCCAGCGGGTGTGGGTCGGCGTCGACGGCGGAGGCGTCGTCCTCGCACAAGACGATGCCGCCGCGCGGGGTGAAGGTGAGGTTGTCGGGGGAGTCGAGTTCTTTGCGGCCGGGTGACTCATAGACCAGGACGAGGACGTCGTCGCGGTGGCGGCGGCCGGGGATGAGCTGCCAGATCTGGCCGTAGCCCTCGCGGTAGCCGTCGGCGTTGGGGGCGTCGCCGTTCTTGGCGTCGCCGCCGCTGGTGGAGCTGAAGAAGATGCTGCCGCCGCCGTACCAGCAGCCTTCGAGCCGGTTGAACTTCGCGCCGCCCTTGGCCAGGCCTTGCTGGGTGCAGGTGGGGGTGCCGTTCTCCAGGTTGGGGTCGGGCTGGTTGATGACGACCCAGTCCACCGTCAGGCGGGCGCCCATCGTCTGGCCTTCGCGGCAGTCGTAGTTGTCGGTGCCCCTGACCTTGAGCATTTCCAGTACGCCGCCCTTGGCCAGATGGCGTGGGTCGTTCGGGCGGAAGCGGTAGAAGCCGTCGGGCTTGCCGGAGTCGTCCTCGGTCTCGTAGACGTATCCGGTACGCGGGTCGACCGCGACGGCCTCGTGAGAGAAGCGGCCCATCGCGGTGAGCGGCATCGACGGTGCGGGTTTGCCCGGCCTGGGCCCGTCCAGTGGCACCTCGAAGATGTAGCCGTGCTTGCGCTGCCAGCCCTGGCTGGGCCCGGCGGTGGTCTCTTCGCAGGTCAGCCAGCCGCGGTCGTGGAGCATCTTGCCGCCGGCGCAGTTGACGATGGTGCCGTTGAAGCTGATGAAGTGCTCCAGCACCTCGCCGCTGCGCAGGTCCACTTCCAGGGTGGTGGTGCCGGCCACGCCGAGTTCGTCGTAGCGGCGCGAGCCGGGCACGTGCACCCGGCCGGTCGGTGATCCCGGAGTCGTGCGGACCTCGTGGTTGCGGATCAGCCGGACCGTGTGCCGCCGCTTGCCGGGGAAGGCCGCCATGCCGTCGTGGGCGATGGGAGTCGCGATCCCGTCGGTCATCGGGGTGCCGGTCTGGCCGAGCACGAGGTAGGAGAAGCCTGCGGGCAGGGCCAGCAGTTCCTCCCTGGTCTGAACGCATGATGAACGGGGGTTTTCGACAGCGTAAGCGCCCTGATCATCCCTGAGAGGGCCCATTCGTCAGTCGGTGAGCTCGTGAATCAGCTTCTCGATACGCGTGCGAATCTCATCCCTGATCGGGCGCACGGCCTCGATTCCCTGCCCGGCGGGGTCGTCGAGCTTCCAGTCCTCATACCGCTTGCCGGGAAAGATCGGGCAGGCGTCGCCGCAGCCCATGGTGATCACCACGTCGGAGGCTTGCACCGCGTCCGCGGTGAGCACCTTGGGCTGCTCCTCGGTGATGTCGATGCCTGCCTCGCGCATGGCCTCGACGGCGACCGGGTTGATCTGATCGGCCGGCGCGGACCCTGCGGAGCGCACCTCGATCTGGTCCCCGGCCAGGTGCTTCAGCCATCCGGCGGCCATCTGGGAACGTCCGGCGTTGTGCACGCAGACGAAGAGAACGCTAGGCATCAACAGGCTCCTTGAACATCTTGCGGCCCCAGAGGCTGACGTAGACGAGAGCCACCAGGACGGGCACTTCGATGAGCGGGCCGACCACGCCGGCCAGCGCCTGTCCGGAGGTGACGCCGAAGACGCCGACGGCTACGGCGATGGCCAGCTCGAAGTTGTTGCCGGCGGCGGTGAAGGCGAGGGTCGTGGTCCTGTCGTACGGCAGGCCGATCGCTCGCCCGGCCAGGAACGAGCCGCCCCACATGAGGAAGAAGTAGGCCAGCAGGGGCAGTGCGATGCGGGCCACATCCAGCGGGCGTTCGCTGATGGTGTGGCCCTGGAGGGCGAACAGGATGACGATGGTGAACAGCAGGCCGTACAGCGCGATGGGGCCGATCTTCGGCAGGAACCGCGTCTCGTACCATTCCCGTCCCCTGGCTCGCTCGCCCAGCTTGCGGGACAGGTAGCCAGCGGCCAGCGGGATGCCGAGGAAGATGAGCACGTACTGGGCGATGTCCCAGGCCGAGACGTCCAGGGTCGACTGCGACAGCCCGAGCCATCCGGGCAGCAGTTCCAGGTAGAACCAGCCGAGCAGGCCGAAGGCGATCACCTGGAAGATCGAGTTGAGGGCGACCAGGACGGCGGCGGCTTCACGGTTTCCGCAGGCCAGGTCGTTCCAGATGAGGACCATGGCGATGCAGCGGGCCAGGCCGACGATGATCAGGCCGGTGCGGTACTCGGGCAGGTCCGGCAGCAGCGCCCAGGCCAGGGCGAACATCAGGGCGGGTCCGACGACCCAGTTCAGGACCAGTGAGGAGAGGAGCAGGCGGCGGTCGCCGGTGACGGTGTCGAGGCGGTCGTAGCGGACCTTGGCCAGCACGGGATACATCATCAACAGCAGGCCAAGCGCGATCGGCAGCGAGATCTCCCCGATCTTCACCGCTTCCAGCGCAGTATTCAGCCCGGGTACCCAGCGGCCGAGCAGCAATCCGGCGACCATCGCGGCGCCGATCCACACCGGCAGAAACCTATCCAGCGTGGACAGCCCGGCGATCACGGCCGGATTCTTGGTCGAGACGTGCGTAGAGGACATCGAGCTTCCCTCAGACCGTGGCGGGTGTGTTGAGCAGCGCCGACAGCTCGTTGAGCGTGTCGGGGACGAGGCGGTAGTACACCCAGGAGGCGCGCCGCTCGGAGGTGAGCAGGCCGACGTCCTTGAGCACTTTGAGGTGATGGCTGATGGTCGGCTGGGACAGCTCGAAGGCATCGGTGATGTCGCACACGCACACCTCGCCGCCTTCCCTGCTGGCGACGATCGACAGGATGCGCAGCCGTACCGGATCGCCGAGCGCCTTGAAGACGCGGGCGACACCCGCTGCCTGCTCAGCGTCCAGCGGCTCGCGCGCCAGCGGCGGGCTGCACTCCAGGAGCTGCAGCAGCTCCATAAATCCTCCTCCATAGACATCGGTCTCTATCTATATTGACATATGTCTATGAGAGAGGGACCTCCAGCTTCGTCAGCAGGGTGCGGACCCGGCGCTCGATCTCATCGCGGATCGGGCGCACGTCCTCGGCCGCGAGCCCGGCCGGGTCGTCGAGCTCCCAGTCCAGGTAGCGCTTGCCGGGGTAGACGGGGCAGGCGTCGCCGCAACCCATGGTCACCACCACGTCGGCGGCGCGGACGATCTCCTCCGTCCACGGCTTCGGGAACTCCTTGGAGATGTCGATGCCGCGCTCGGCCATGCTCGCGACCGCGGCCGGGTTGATCTCGGTGGCGAATTCGGAGCCGCCCGACCAGGCGACCGCGTGCTCACCGGCCAGTTCCCGGAAGAACCCGAGGGCCATCTGCGAGCGCCCGGCGTTGTGCACGCACAGGAACAGCACGATCGGGCGGTCGTCGCCATGGCCTTCGACGCGGGCCAGGGCGTGCAGGCGCTGGCGGGCGAACCGCTCCGCGAGCAGCGGCAGGAAGGTGACGATGGCCGCCTTGTCGGCGAACTGGTCGTAGCTGGTGTGCAGGAACCGCTCGATCGTCTCGGTGCCGAAGGTGCCGGTGAACTCGTCACCCAGCCTGCGCGCGGCCGTGGTCAGCGCGAGGTGCTGGTCGATGGTGAGGTCGTCGCGCCTGTAGGTGTCGGGCATCGGTTCGCTCCATGAGGTATCGACGGACCTCGATATTGACATCCATCGATGTATGGGTGAGCGAACGGCAGGTGAACTCCCGGTGCCGTCTCAGCTTCGCCGCTCGACCAGCAGCACGTCCCGCCACGTGCCGTGATGGCGAGCGATGCGCTCCCGGGTGCCCACTACGCGGAAGCCGAGGGCCTGGTGGAGTGAGAGGCTGGCCGCGTTCTCGGGAAAGATGCCCGACTGGATGGTCCACACACCGGCGTCCTCGGCTGCGGCGATGAACGCGGTCAGAAGAGCGCGGCCGATGCCGTGGGCCTGGCAGCCCGGGTGCACGTAGACGCTGTGCTCGACGACACCCGCATACACGGGCCTCGTGGAAACCGGGGAGGCGGCGATCCAGCCGACCACCTCGCCGGTCTCGGTGTCGGCGGCGACATAACGCAGGCGCTGCAGCCTGCTCGCGGTGAACCCCTCCCAGCTGGGGGCCAGGGTCTCGAAGCTCGCCTGACCGGTGTCCAGCCCGGCCTGGTAGATGGCCAGCACCTGGACGGCGTCGCTCTCCCGCATCGGGCGGATCTCCAGGCCGGGAGTGACGGCAGGTTTGATCGCCTGGACGATGGCCGAGTGCACGCCGTCCCCGTGATCGGCGGTGAGGGTGATGGTCAGGCCGACGAATCCGGAACGGGCGAGTACGTCGCGATAGCCGGTGACGCTGAGAGCGCCGGCCGCACAGCCGATACGCTGCTCGGCCGCGGCACGCCTTGCGGCGTCAACGTCCTCATCGGTCACGATGTCGCTGATCCCCATCCGCCCGCCTGGCCGCAACACCCGGAAGACCTCGGCCAAGACCGCGCCCTTGTCGTCGGACAGGTTGATCACGCAGTTGGAGATGACGACGTCCAGGGCATGGTCGGGCAGGGGGATGGCTTCGATGGTGCCGAGCAGGAATTCGGCGTTGGGTGTGCCGGCGGCGTTCTGGCGGGCCAGCCGGATCATGTCCGGACTGGCGTCCAGTCCATACGCCTTGCCGTACGGGCCGACTCTGCGCGCCGACAGCAGCACGTCGATGCCGCCGCCCGAGCCCAGGTCCAAGACCGTCTCGCCGGCGCGCAGCTCGGCGACGGCGACCGGGTTGCCGCAGCCCAGGCTCGCGCGCAGTGCGCCGTCAGGCAGGCCGGAGATGTCGTCGTAGGCTGCGGTCCCGAAGCGGCCCCTATCGAACTCATCGGCGCCGCAGTCGATGGCCTTCTCGCCGGACATGGCGGCGCGGGCCAGGCCGGAGTAGCGGTCAACGATCTCGTCATGTGCCATCGCGGGCTCCTCAATCACAGACGGGCGGGTTGGGTACCGGATTGCCCATCACCACGTCGGCCGCGGTGGGGAAGCAGCTCACGCAGTTGTCGTTGATCCGGTACAGGCTGGAGGTGCCCTGGCGCTCGACGAGGACGAAGCGGACGTCGGCGAGGATCTTCAGATGGTGGGAGACCGTGGACTGGCCCACCCCGGACCTCTCGACGATCTCGCCCACCGTCATCGGCTTTCGGTGTCTGGCCAGCAGGGACACGATCTGGATGCGAGTCGCGTCCGCGAGGGCCTTGAACCAGCTCGCGTACTCCTCGGCTTCGGCTCGCGCCAGTGGCTCGGCGTTCTCATTCATCGTCAATCGACGATAGTCGATTCATGAAGATCGCGCCAGCCTAGGCACCGAAACGGAGCCCACTCAGGGCGGGGGACAAGCTGCGAGACCGCCCTGGCGGCCCAACCCCGTTCGCTGGTTGCCTGGTGTGGCCAGTTCTCGGATGGAGGCGCTCGACGTTCCGCGGTATGGCCGGTAGGGCGTTGGGGGAGCCGCTACCATCCGCTGGGTGACTGGGGACGCGGCAGGGGAGTTCAGCGTGGCTGGCGGGGTGCAAGAGGTCGAGGTCAAGTACCAGGTGGACAGCCTGGCCGACCTTGAGCACGCGCTCGCCGCCCGAGGGGCAGTCTTGTCGCCACCTGTCAAGCAGGACGATCAAGCGTTTGCACAGGATGGCTGGACGTACGGGCAGAGCAAGATCGGCGTGACGTTTGCTCGTCTGCGCACCGAGGATGAACGGCACCTGTTCACGGTGAAGACGCCGATCGACAACGCGATGGCCTGCCTGGAGCACGAGACAGAGGTGGCCGACCGCACTCAGATGCACCAGGCCATCATCATGATGGGCTTCTATCCCACCGTGCGGATCGTGAAGCGGCGCCGGACCGCCATCTTGGACGGGGTGGCATTGTGCGTGGACGAGGTCGAGCACGCGGGCTTGTTCGTGGAGTTCGAGCGGCTCGTGGCCGACGGCGCTTCCGGTACGGCGGCGCAGCGCGAACTCGACCAGCTTGCCCGCTCCCTAGGGGTGCAACTGCGCCAAGTCAGCGACACCTACGACTCCCTGGTTCGGGCGGCGCCGGCGAGCACATAGACCCGTTTGCGAGTTCCCGCGCTTAAGGGTCTGCAGATTATTAACACGCGGGTTTGATCTTGTCTGCGGCTTTGGCATCTTCGGCGAGGACGCGTGCGTGCAGAAGGCGTAAGGCGCCGGGTGGGGTGCGCGCGGGAGCGATGTGGGTGC
>NZ_VRLV01000022.1 GCF_009760925.1 Nonomuraea typhae | reverse complement strand
CCGCCCGGCTCAGCAGTTCCGCACGCTCGTCCTCGGACAGCGTGACTTCCACAGCGGAAGGCCCCGGATGCGACATGCCAACAGGCTACTTCCTTACCCTCAGAATTTCTGGCGCATCACACTAGCGCCCGGTCACGATCCGCTGACGGCCGCCACGAGGTCGAGGAAGGAGCGGATGAGCGGGTTCCCCGCGGAATCGGCCCAGGCCACCACGACCGGACTGGGCGGCTGGTCGGCCAGCCGTACCGCGGTGAGACCTTCGGGCAGATGGTGGGGCAGCGGCGTGAGCCCGACGGTGCCGTTCCACAGGACGGCCTGCACGCACTCCTCCACGGTGCGGACCACGGGCCCCTCGCGGGGCTCACCGGCGTTCCAGTAGTCGCGCCACAGCGGGTCGGTGCCGTCGGGGAACTGGAACCAGCGGCGTCCGGCCAGGTCGCGCAGGTGCAGGACGTCCCGGCGGGCGAGCGGGTCGTCGGCCCGCAGCACCGCGCCCACGGGATCCTCGCGCAGCACGTGGACCCGGAGGCCGCTCCGGTCGAACGGCAGCCTGGTCAGCGCCACGTCGGCCAGCCCCGCGCGCAGGCCGGCGGCCGGGTCGCTGAGGTCGGCCTCCCGGATGCGCACGGTGACGTCCGGGTGCCGGGCGCGGAAGCCGTCGGCCAGCCGGATGCGGGCCTGCTCGGCGTTGCCGGCTAGCGTGCCGATGGTCAGGGTGGAGGCGGCCGTGACCCGGGCCCGTGCCTGCGCCGCCTGCTCCAGCAGGGTGCGGGCCTCCTCGAGGAGCGCCTGCCCGGCGGCGGTGAGCGTGACGCCGGCCGGGGAGCGGTGCAGGAGCGTGGCGCCGAGGTCGGCCTCAAGCCGCCTGATCGCGCGGCTGAGCGGCGGCTGCGTCATGTGCAGGCGTACGGCGGCGCGCCCGAAATGCCGTTCCTCGGCGATCGCCACGAAGTAGGTGAGCAGGCGTAGCTCCATCAGCGGCCACGATACCCGCACGGTATCGGCGCTGCGCGAGCGGTGTTGGACCCCCTGGAACCCCGGGCGGTGAACTGGGACCCATGACGAACCATGACCCTGTGGTCCAAGTCGCCGGGGCTGAGGAGCTCGCCCGTGACCTGGTCGTGATCCCGAACCGGCGGGTGGAGCTGGTGCCCAACATCGGCGTGATCGGCGGCACGCGGGCCGTGCTGGTCGTCGAAACCGGCCTGGGCCCGGCCAACGCCGAAGCCGTGCTGGCGTTCGCCGCCGAGTTCGCCCGGGGGCGCGAGCTGTACCTGACCACCACGCACTTCCATCCCGAGCACGCCTTCGGCGCCGAGGTGTTCGCCGGGCGGGCCACGTATCTGGTCAACCAGGCGCAGGCCGACGACCTGGCCGCCAAGGGGCCCGGGTACCTGGGGATGTTCAGGGGACTCGGCGACGGCGTGGCCCGCCGGCTGGAGGGCGTCTCCCTGGCCCAGCCCGACGTCGTCTACGCCGACGCCTACGACCTCGACCTGGGCGGCCGGGTGGTTCACCTGCGCGCCACCGGCCGCGCGCACAGCAAGGGCGACCAGGTGGTCACCGTGCCCGACGCCGGGATGATGTTCACCGGCGACCTGGTGGAGGCCGGCCAGTTCGCGATCTTCCCGTGGTTCCCGCCGCACGACACCGACGTGTCCGGCGTGCGCTGGATCACGGTCATGGAACGGCTGGCGGCCCAGGCTCCGCGCGTGGTCGTGCCGGGACACGGCGACGTCGGCGGCCCCGAGCTGCTGGCCGCCACCGGCGACTACCTGCGGCTGCTGCGGGACGAGACCTGGCGGCGGCGCGACTCGGCGATGCCCGAGGAGACCATCGTGGCGGAGGTCAGGGCGGCGATGCTGGCCCGCCACCCTGACTGGGCCGGGCAGGATTGGATCGAGAAGGGCGTCGGCTGCCTCTGCGCCGAACACCCCTAGCTGTTCTGACCTGAGAGGTTGGGTTCGCGGTTGGCGGGTGGTTGGCCGCCGAGGGCGTCGCGCATGTAGACGAGGGCGGCGCGGTCGTCCAGCGGGCTGGTCGGGATGGGCCCGCCTGCGGCGACCTTGGCGGCCGCTTCGCCGGCGAGCGTCCTGGCCGCCAGGGCGGCGAAGTCGTTGGCCGTCTCCAGGTACCTCAGGACGTGGGCCGCCTCGGTGACGCGGCCGACCGCGGCCATCATGGTGACGAACTCGACGCCCACGACCCCGGCGGCGACGACGTTGTCGGTCTCCAGCAGTTCCGTCACGTGGGATCGGAGGAGCTGGAAGGCCCGCGGCCGGTCGCCGCGGCGGAACGCGGAGCGGGCCGCGGTGGTCTTGCCGGCCGACAGCGTGCCCGCCGGCACCTCGACCCCGGCGGCCTCGTCGAAATACCGCGCCGCCTCGTCCTGCCCGCCTTGGAGCAAGGCCGAGTACCCGAGCGTCTGCAGCGCCCAGTGCAGCAGCGTCGGCGGACCCGTGACCCGATACCGCTCCGCCAGCGCCGAGACCGACGCGTCGACCTGCTCGAACCGCCCGATGCCCAGCAGCGGGCCCGCCGACGTCATCTCGAGGAACGCCGCCAGGTCCTGCTCCACGGCTTGTGCGGCGTACGGCAGGCTGCGCCGAAGGGCCTCACCGTCGCCCGACGCGTAAGCCTGCGCGTAGCGGCTCAGCGGGTGGTCCGGCGGGCCTCCCCGTCGTACCCGGCGGCCGCCGCGAGCGCGAGCTGGGTCTTGCCGATTCCGCCCGGCCCCACCAGGGTCACGATCGGGCAGCGCCGGAGCGCGTCGGCGACGGCTCGCAGGTCGTCGTCCCGGCCGAGGAGCCGGATCACCGGGGGGCGCTGCCGTACGTCGTGGGCCAGGATCTGTGACTCGAGCTCCCGCAACTCCGGCCCCGGCTCGACGCCGAGCTCGGTCACCAGGTGCTCGCGTGCCCGCCGGAAGGCGGCGAGCGCGTCGCCCTGGCGGCCCGCGCGGTACAGCGCCGTCATCAGCAGCGCCCACAGACCTTCCCTCAGGGGGTGGCGCTCGGTGAGCTCGGCCAGCGTGCCGACGACCTCCTGCGGATCGCGCCGCCCGAGGCCGGCTTCCACGGCCCCCAGCCACTCCTCGGTCAGCCCGGCCACCGCCGCCGCGAGCCCGGGCGCGTCCAGGCCCGCCAAGGGGTCGCCGCCCCACTCCGCCAGAGCCGCCGTGACCTCACCGTCGCGCAGCCGCCGCCGGAACCGGGAGACGTCCACCGCGTCCGCGGGTACGTCAGCGCGGCGAGCAGCGTCTGCGACTTCGCCGGGCCGATGTCGATCGGCCGGCCGTCGTCGGTGGAGGCTCGGACACCCCCGAGCAACGCGATCCGCACCACAGGCCCGCTCCCGGATGTCGACCTCCGGCCGAGGCTCCCATATCGGCGAAATATCCGGCAAGCCCGCCGCACACCACCCGCACACCGGCGCCGCCGACCCTGGCCGCATGCGCAAACAGACACTGGCCCGGGTGACCGGCACCCTTTTCCTCACCGCCACCGCGGCAGGCGTGCTCAGCACGGTGGTGCGCGGGCCGGGAGGCGGCATCATGGCGCTGATCATGGCCGTCGCCATCGCCATGATCGCGCCGACGCTGTTTCCGATCCTCAAGGAGTACGGCGAAGCGCCGGCGCTCGGCTACGTCGTCACCAGGACCCTGGAAGTCGTCCTCCTGTTGCCCGCGGCGATCGGGCCGCTGAGCGGTGGCGCGGTTCCGGGGTACGCCGTGTGGGGGCACAGCAGCGTGGTCTTCTTCTGCCTCAGCGTCGTGCTGCTCAACGTGCTGCTCTACCGGTCGCGGTTCGTGCCCCGATGGATCTCCGGCTGGGCGCTCGCCGCGGTGGCGCCGTATCTGGCCGGCGGCCTCCTCGTCGTGTTCGGCGTGGTGTCCCCGGATTCACCGGTGTACGTCGTGCTGTTCCTTCCGCTGGCCGTGAACGAAATGGTGCTGGCCGTGCGGCTGCTGGTGAAAGGGTCAGGAGACGGCGCCGGACCGGTCTAGCACCTGGACGTACCAGGAGGCGTACGGGGTGTCCGTGGCCGGGTAGCCGGCGATCGGGGTGGTGGCGTCGGCCGCGGAGTTGAAGCCCCAGCCGCGCACCAGTTTGCCCGCCTGGCGGGCGCCGGTGATGAACGCGGACTCGCTCGCGGGGGCGGCGTAGAACAGCGCGTCCTGCTGGAGCTCGGCGCTGTTGCCCTTCTGGAACTCGTGGAAGGCGACCTGCTGGTAGCGGATCAGGTCACCCGTGACCCGGTCGGTGTCCACGCGCAGGGTCTCGGCCGGGGTGGCGCGGTCGGCGGCGGTGCGCACCCGGACCCAGGAGGCGCCGGCGGCCGAGGTGGTCTTGTCGTAGCGGGGGTCGGCGGTCTTCCCGTTGCCGCTCCAGGAGACGGCCATGTCGCCGAGCACGCCGTCCCAATCCCAGTTCTGGCCGCCGCTCTGGCTCTGGTGGATCTCGCGCAGCCGCGCCTGGCCGGTGAACCGGATCGTCGGCCTGACGCCCCGGTCGTACTGACGGCCGGCCGACCAGCGGATCTCGCCCGTGGCGGCGTCGAGCCGGCCGACTCGGTACCACAGCGCGTCGGTGTTCTCGGACTCGTGGACCTCCACCACGTCGCCGTTGTCGTTCATCGCCACGGCCGGGTTCTCGCCGGTGTCGTACCTGCCGTGGCGCAGCCAGCTCACCCGGCCGTCGGAGCCGTACCTGCCGGTCCAGTACCAGAGCGTGCCGTTGCCCGAGTCGTGCACCTCGACGACCTGGCCGCGGTTGTTGAGCGCGATGGCCGGGTTGTAGCCGGTGTCGCGGCGGTACAGGGTGCGGGTTCTCCCGTCACCCGAGAGCACGGCGAGGATCCGGCCACGCAACTGGCCCACCGTCGGCGGGCCCGCGGGCCGGTAGTCGGACGCCCTGAAGAGGCGCTCGCCGAAGGCGGAGGTGAGCCGGTCGTTGAGCGCGGCCAGATTGCCTTCGGCGTGATTGGCGTTGTCGGTGAGGTTGTCCTTGACGTCCAGGGCGACGACGATCGGGGCGGCCTGGGGATGCGCCGCGGACCAGGTGCCGACGGTCCTGAGCCAGTCGCCCAGGTTGCCGGAGGCGGGGTTGCCCGCGTGGTCCACCTCGTCGCCCGGCGCGTCGTGGCCGAGGGCGTAGTCGCCCCGGCTGGTGAACCCGTTGTCGTGGATGTCGTACTCGACGAAGCGGATGCCCGCATCGAGCTGCTGGGAGATCGGGCCTCTGGCGCCACCGAGGTTGCCCGAGTAGCTGTTGTGCGTGGCACGGAAGACCGCCGCGGTCAGCGGTGGCTCCGCGGCGGCGGCTTCGGCGTTTCCGCTGGTCAGAAGGCTGGCAGCGGTCGTGACGGCCAGCAGGGATAAGGCGGTTGTCGATCGCGGCATTCACCGATCATCACATCGGGGACGACCTTCGGCCACACGATCGGGGCCGAAGGACGCGGGCCCGGCCCTTTCGGCGTCACGGCAGGCGCAGCCCCGCCACGAGGAGCGCGACCATGCGGCGGGCGTCGTAGCGGGGATCGTGGTCGGCGCCGATGCAGAGGTTGCCGACGCCGCGCAGGAACTCGTACGCGTCGGTGTCGGCCCGGATCTCACCCGCGGCGGCCGCGGCGTCCAGCAACCGGGTGCACACCGGGAGAAGCCGGTCGAGCAAGTAGCCGTGCAGCGTCTCGAAGCCCACCTGATCGGAGCGGAGCACGGCGGCCAGCCCGCGGGTGGTGACCAGGAAGTCCACGAACAGGTTGACCCACCGCCCCAGCGCGGCGAGCGGGGCCGGACCGCTGTCCAGCAGGCTGCGGCCGGCCTCGGCGCACGCTTCGACCTGGTGCCCGTAGACGGCGATGACCAGGTCCGCCCGAGTCGGGAAATGTCGGTAAATCGTGGCTACTCCGACACCTGCCCGGGCGGCGATGTCACGCACCGGCGCCTCGACCCCCGAGGTCACGAAGACCGCCGCGGCGGCGTCGAGCAGCGTCCGCTCGTTGCGCTGGGCGTCGGCCCGCTTACGCCCCTGCCCCGCGACCCCATCGCTCACTGCGCCTCCGACGCCGGCCAACCGGAACGAAGTTCCCCATCGTATCGGCAGGACGGCTCGGTCCTTCGGGAGAGGCCGTCTCTAGAGGGCGGCCTCCAGGTCGTCGAGGGCGCCCAGGGCGTCGGCGAACTCGGGTGCGGAAAGGCCGAGCGCGCGGGCCCGGCCGAGCGCGTCCCGGGCGGCGGCCGGATCGCCGGCCCGCAGCGCGAGCTCGGCCCGGTAGGCCAGCGCCTCGAGGAGCTCGCCCGGAGTGGCGGTGTCCCGGTCCCGCTCCAGGGCGTCGTCCAGGATCTTGGCCGCCCGCACGTGGTTGCCGTGGGAGTCGCCCATCACCACCGCGCTCCGCAGGGACTTGGTGAGCCTCCCGTGCTCCTCCTCGGGCAGGGGCTTGGCCGCCATGATGCGGATCCAGTTGCCGCCGGGGTCGATGACCGCGAACCCGGAGTGGCCGTCGGCGTTCTTCCGCCTGCGGGGCCGGGTCATCCGGGGGATGCCGGACACCAGGAGCTTTCCGTGCTTCTCCCGCATCCCCGCGGCGAACGCCTCGAACAACGCCCCGGTGTCGGGTACGACGACCACGCAGGTGCCGTAGGAGTCCTCGGGCTTGAAGCCCTCCGGCATGCCGAAGAAGCCCAGCTCGAGGTCCTCGCGCTTGAGCGCCACATAGGGATTCGGCCGGGTCTGGTAGTAGGTCTTGGTGAAGCCCAGCATCGTGTAGAACTCGACCATCTCGTCGATGGACCGGCAGGGGAGCAGCGGCACGGTGATCTCGTCGGCCATGAAGTCCTCCACTAATCAAGTTTGACTAGAGCCTACCCCATGGAGAAGGCCGGTCATGGCGGTGATCAGCGTCTGTTCGAAGCCCATCGTGGTCGTGCCCTCCTTGCGGCTGAGGGGTTTGCCCAGGTGGCCGTAGACGGTCATCGCGCCCCCGGCGATCCGCGGGTGGTCGGTGGACCAGCCGCACGTGTAGTACTGGGCCCCGCCGCCGTTGATGAGGCCGTCGGAGGGGATGTAGCCGGGCACCTCGTTGGCGTAGGCCGCGACCCAGATGCCGGGGTAGCGGGCGCGGAAGTAGGCGGCGTAGCCGGAGACGAGTTCGCCGCCGATGAGGGCGAGGCGCAGGGAGTCCCCGACGGTCCATGACTGGAGGGGAACGGGCATGGCGGTGGCGAAGGCGCGCCGATCGAGCTGGTCGATCATCATCTCCGCGTGGCGGCGGTAGTAGCCCAGGCCGTGTTTCGCCAGGCGCTGGGTGTAGTCCTGGCGCATGGCCGGCAGGTCGCCCAGGTCCAAGGGCAGGTCGACGTCCTGGTAGGCGGTGCGGATCGGGCCGCGGAGGGTACGGCCGGGCGTCCGGGCGGCCTGCAGGACGGCGTCGCCGAGGATCCGGCCCAGCCGGTCGCGCAGGGGCCAGCCCCGGGAGCCGGTGGGCGCCTGGTCGCCGGCCGCGCCGGGGACGTACTGGGCGAAGACCTCCGAGGCGGTCTCGATCCGATGGACGGCGGCGCCGGGGTAGTCCGGGTCGAACAGGCTCTGCTTGCCGGCCGAGACGGGGTGGCAACCGTACCCGAAGAGGATGGCGAGCGGGCGGCCGGTGAGGCTGCGTGCGGTGAGGACGGGCACGTCGCGTTCCCGGTAGGACAGGCCCTCGCGGTTGAAGGAGAAGTCGGCGGCCGTCACCGTGTGGTCGAGGGTGCAGGGGATGCGCACGGCGCTCAGGGTGTCGCGGACCAAGGTGACGATCGTTGACATCAGGGTCGAGCTGTAGGCGAGCACCGGGTCCATCTGGCGGCCGCTGATGTTGTAGGCGATGTAGGGGTCGAGCTTGTCCAGGAGCACGGGGCCGGTATGCGTGTGCGTGGCCAGCAGGGCGAAGTCGGAGCCGGCCACGCCCAGCGACTGCACGCCGTGCCGGATCATCTGGCTCATGCTGCGCGGCAGGCCCAGGACGTCGGCCGTCACGACGACGACCGGGCGGCCGTGGTCCCAGTAGACGGTGCAGCGTGCCCAGAGCGGCTGGTGGGCGCCGGTCGCCGCGTGTGGCGTGTCGACCGCGTACCCGGCCAGGTACATGCCCGGGGCGGGGGTGATGTCGGCCTTGCCGAAGGAGACGGCCAGGTCCCCCGCAGGGGCCGTCAGCGCCGCGAAGGCGGTGACGGCCGAACCCCGCAGGAAGACGCGGCGGGTGAGAGCAGGCACGCGGACCCCCTCAGTGGCTCTTCACGAGACCGTGCTCGGTCAGCTCCCAGAAGTGCCGGCGGCTGGGCCGCAGGAGCTGCCACACCGCCTTGTAGGCCGCCACGCTCATCAGCGCCCAGTACAGCGGGACGAACAGCATCGTCCGGACCGCCGCGTGCAGGCCGCGTTCCAGGCATCCGGCCATGTAGCCGTGCATGAGCAGCAGGTTGCCGGCGACGAAGGACAGCGCGGCGATGTAGAGCACGGGGCCGGGGAAGAGCCCGGCTATCGGGTCCGAGCCCGCGACGAAGTAGAGCACGGTCATCGCCCAGAAGATCGGGTTGAGCAGCGTGGTGAGCGTGGAGAAGCCCATGGTGAGGTGGAAGGCGGCGAAGCCCCGCGGCCCGAGGTCCCGCCACAGCTGCGCGGGCGAGCGCATGTGGACCAGCCAGGTCTGGCAGTACCCCTTGATCCACCGGCTGCGCTGGCGCAGCCAGTTGCCCAGGCGGCAGTTGGCCTCCTCGAGCGTCACCGACTCCATCATGCGCACGCTCCAGCCGCGCCGGGCGATGCGCATGCCCAGGTCCGCGTCCTCGGTGACGTTGTACGGATCCCATGCGCCCAGGTCGCGCAGCGCGTCGGTGCGGAAGTGGTTGGAGGTGCCGCCCAGCGGGATGGGCAGCCGGAAGCGGTCGAGGCCGTGCAGGAACTGGCCGAAGTTCTGGGCGTATTCGGCGGCGAAGCAGCGGGTCAGCCAGTTCGTCCACGGGTTCCAGTACTGCAGTTCCGCCTGCACGCACACCATCCAGCGCGGCGAGCTGCGGAAAGCGGCGACGGCCTTGCGCAACTGCCGGGGCTCGGGCTGGTCCTCGGCGTCGTAGATGACGCAGAATTCGCCGCGCGCGTGGGTCAGGCCCACGTTGCACGCCTTGGGCTTGGTCCGCGGATGGCTGGGCGGGATCAGCACGGTCTCGAAGCCCTGCGGCAGTTCGGCGGGCAGCGCCCGGCGGGTCTCCTCGTCGTCCTCTTCGATCAGCAGCAGGATCTGCCGCCGGTCGGTGGGGTAGTCGAGGGCGGCCAGCCGGTCGAGCAGCCCGGAAAGGACCCGGCCCTCGCGGTGGAGCGGCACGAGCACGGTGTAGACGGGCAGTTCCTCGTAGGGCGGCAGCTCTCCCGCGGAGAAACGCATCACGCGCGACCGGTCACCGCCGCGGCTCAGCAGCACCTTGAACGAGATGACCAGGACGTACAGGACGCTCGCCGCCGCGGTCAGTGCCAGGCCGGTCGCGCCGGGCCCGAGAAGGGCCACCGCCGCGAGCAGCAGCCCTGCGCCGACGGCGACGAGCGCCTGACCGCGGTTGAGCAGGGTCCGCGCGCTGTCGCACGTGAGCGCGGCGGCCGTGGTCAGGGTCTGCTGGCTCACGTGTCTGCCTTCCTGTAGATGCGGCGGTAGTGGTCCTCGTAGACGAGCGTGTAGGGGCGCAGCGCGGCCGAGCCGTCGAGCGCGCGCCAGACCTGGTCCTGCCGGCCCTCGGCCTGCCGCAGGTGGATCCACCGGATGCCGTTGGCCGCCGGGTCGCGCAGGGCGGGCTGCCAGCGGCGGAAGCTGCCCTCGTACACGATCGACGGCAGCGGCACGTGCGAGTCGAACGTCATGGTCTCGTTGCCGAAGGTGGCCATGAGCACGTCGCCGCCGGTGTAGTTCCGCTTCAGCCACTGCGCGGCCCTGGCCGCCGCGTGCTCCACCTCGGTGGCGCGGAACGCCTCGGCCTCGCGCCTGGTGTCGATCCCGCTCGCGGTCGCGGCCACGCAGCATGCGACGATCACGGCTCCGGCGGCGATCTGCCCCAGACCGCGCACCCTGGCCGCGGGGACGCGGGCCAGCCGGAGGCGCAGCGCCGTGACCGCCGGCCGGATCTCCGCCACCAGCCCGCCCACCAGCAGGGCCACCGGCAGCAGCATGACCAGGCCGAACCGGACGTTGTAGAGGTCGCCGGTGATCTCCTCCACGTGCAACGGGCGCTGCCCGCCGTACAGGGTGAAGACGAAGAAGGGCAGGAACACCAGCAGGGTCAGAGGTACGGCGCTGCGTCGCCGCCACAGGTGGACGGCCAGCCCGCACAGCGCCAGGATCGGCAGCGCGGGTCCCATGTTGCCCAGGACCGCATAGACGTAGGTGAGCGCGGAGACGCCCCAGCTTCCCGCCGTCACCTCGGCGCCGGACACCCACAGGGACGCCCGGGAGAATTCGCCGTGGTGGAAGAAGAACGGGTCACCGAAGATCACCACGTTCCAGGCCAGCCAGCCGGCGATGCCGGCGAAGGCGGGCAGCGCGAAGTAGATGACGTGCGCCTCGACCCGGCGCAGCCGGCCCTCGCGGGAGGAGCGGATCCAGGTGATCGCCGCCACCACGACGGTGGCCGCCGGCACGAACACCCACGCCTCGTACCTGGTGAGCGTCGCGAGCATGGCCGCCAGGCCCGCCGCGGCCAGGTGGCGGTGCTCCCAGGCGACGCTCCACCGGGTGAGGTGGTAGACGGCCGCGGCCAGGCAGGCGAGCAGCGGGAGCTCGGTCATCGGGGTGCTCTGCAGATAGAGGGCGCCGGGGCAGAGCGCGAAGGCCGCGCCCGCGGCCAGGCCCGCCGCCCTGCTGCGGGTGAGGAGGTGCGCCGTCTTGTAGAGGTAGCGCGCCGTCAGCACGTACGCCGTCATGGAGATCAGCGACCCGGCCAGCCCGGACAGATACCAGGCGTCGATCCAGATGAGCGGCAGCGCCAGCAGGTGCGGCAGGGGCAGCCACACCCCGCCGAGCTGGGCCAGCCCCGGCGTGGGCGACTCCAGGACGCGGCGGGAGATGAGCAGGTGGGAGACGGCGTCCGGATACGACAGCGGCACGTTCGCGAACCACACGTACGCGACCACGGACAGCACCGCCGCGACCACGGTCAGCACCGCCAGCGCCGGGTCGTGCGGGCGGATGAGCCGCTGCGCCGCCCGGCCGAGCGGGCTGTGCCGGAACATGCCGGCCCACAACCGCACCAGGCCCAGCAGCGACCGCAGCACCACCGCCGGATTCAGGCCGGTCTGATGACCGTGTTCACGCGGGAAGTGCTCGACCGGCCGCTGCACCACCCGGGCGCCTCGGGCCTGCACCTTGGCCAGCAACTCGGGGGAGATCGTGGCGGCGTCGCCGTACAGGCTCACGTTCTCCAGCAGGCGGCGGTCCAGCAGCTTGTAGGCGCAGTCCACGTCGCGCACTCGCACACGCAGCAGGGCGCGGCCCATCCTGGTCCACAACCAGCCGCAGACCCGGCGGGCCAGCGGATCGGCCCTGCGCATCCGGTAGCCGACCACCGCGTCGGCGCGCTCCTTGCCCGCGACCTCGACGAACCACGGGAGCTGACGGGCCAGGAACTGCCCGTCGGAGTCGGTCAGGAAGATCAGTTCGGCGTCGGTCCGCTCCAGCGCGGCGTGGATGCCGGTCCGTACGGCGGCGCCGTACCCCTGGTTGGTTTCGTGGTGGACCACGCTGACGCGGCCGGGGAAGCGGGTGGCGAGGTCCTCGGCCACGACGCCGGTCGCGTCGAGCGACCCGTCGTTCACCACGATGATCTGGTTCTCGCCGCCCTCGAGAACGCTCAGGAAGTCCATGACGGTGGCTTCAAGGTTGCCCTCCTCGCAATAGGCGGGCATCACTACGGCCAAGCTCACTTACATCTCCTACGCGACGGCATCGACATCCTCGATCTGACAAGAGGGAGCAGGCAAAGTTGAGCAAGGATTCAGTGCGTTTCGCAGGGGGCGCGCCGGTCTTGACCAGCTCAAAGACACCTGAAGGGGGCAACGATGCGAAGGGTGATGTTCGGGGTGCTGATGGCCTCATTGGCCTTGGGCGCGGCCCCGGCCGCGGGCTCCTCCTCGACGGGGTTCGTCACCCGTGACGGCACCCGGCTGACGCTGGACGGCAAGCCGTACCGCTTCGCCGGGCTCAACGTCTACAACGCCGCCAGCGACGGCAACTGCTGGTACACCATGGCGCTGGACAAGTCGATGCGGCAGATGGCGGGCAACGTCATCCGCGTCTGGTTCTTCCAGCGGCTGGCCACCAAGAACGGCCGGCGCGACTGGCGGGCGCTGGACAACGTGGTGGCCACCGCCCGGCGCCACGGGGTGAAGGTGCTGCCCGTGCTGACCGACCAGTGGGGCAAGTGCGAGTGGAGCGGCTACAAGACCGAGGATTGGTACCGCGACGGCTACCGGGAGATCGACCCCGGCGGCATCGTCTCCTACCGGGAGTGGGTGGCCGAGGTCGTGCACCGCTACCGCAACAGCCGGGCGATCGCGCTGTGGACGCTGGTGAACGAGGCCGAGGCCAAGCCGGACTTCCCCAGCGAGGAATGCGGCCCGGAGGCCACCTCGGTGCTGCGCGACTTCGCCGACGACATGGGCGCGGTGGCCCAGCAAGCCTCGTCCAACCACCTGGTCACGCTCGGCACGATGGGCGGCGGCCAGTGCGGCACCGCGGACCAGGCGTACCGGACGGTCTACGCCTCACCCCAGATCGACGTGTGCGAGTACCACGACTACCACGAGCACGACCAGCCGATGCCCGGCAACCGGTGGGACGGCCTGGCGGTACGGCTGGCCCAGTGCAACGAACTGGGCAAGCCGATGTTCGTCGGCGAGGCCGGCATCGACGCCCGGGAGGCGGGCGGCCTGCGCAAACGCGCGCAGGCGTACGCGGCCAAGATGGCCGCCCAGTTCAAGGCCGGGGTGACCGGGTTCGTGATCTGGGGCTGGCGCGACGCCGGCCGTACCGACGGAGACATGTTCGCGGTGGGGCCCGGCGACCCCGTCATCAACCTCCTGGACCGCCTGGCCCCCCGGTCGCGGTAGATCGGGTTCTTGTAGGCTGACAGGACTTCCGAGAGGACTGCGCTTGCCGAACAGATCCCTCGTCGCCATCAGCGACCTTCATGTGCGCTACAAGAAGAACAAGGAGATCGTCGAGACCCTCCGGCCCTCCTCACCCGGCGACTGGCTCCTGGTCGCCGGCGACGTCGCCGAGGTGTTCGACGATTTCGTGTGGGCCATGCGGCTGCTCAGCGACAGGTTCTCGAAGGTCGTGTGGGCGCCGGGCAACCACGAGCTGTGGACCTATCCCGGTGACAAGGTGACGCTGCGCGGCGTGGAGCGGTACCACTTACTCGTCGAGACGTGCCGTTCGCTCGGCGTGGTGACGCCCGAGGACCCCTATCAGGTCTGGGACGGCCCGGGTGGGCCCGCGGTCGTCGCCCCGCTGTTCCTGCTGTACGACTACACCTTCCGGCCCGAGGGCACGACGACCGCGGAGGAGGCGCTCGAGCGGGCCTACGACGCCGGGGTCGTGTGCACCGACGAGATGTTCCTGCACCCGGACCCGCACCCCACCCGTGAGGCGTGGTGCGCGGACCGGCTGAAGGAAACGGAGAAACGGCTGGAGGACCGGCCGGAAGGTCTGCCGACCGTGCTGGTCAACCATTACCCGACGGTGCGCGAGCCGACGCGGGTCCTGCGTTACCCCGAGTTCGCCCTGTGGTGCGGCACCGAGAAGACCGCCGACTGGCATGTGCGGTTCGACGCCGCCGCGGTCGTCTACGGCCACCTGCACATTCCCCGCACCACCTGGCACGACGGGGTCCGGTTCGACGAGGTCTCGCTGGGTTATCCGCGTGAATGGCAGCCGCGCCCGAGCGCGCCCGGCCGGCTGCGGAGCATTCTCACTGGCGACGGCTGGCCGGATCGACCTCCGCGTAGGTGAGGAGGTCGAGCATCGTGAAATCGCGAGAGGTACGGCTGGGCAGGAACGGGCGCCAGTTGGGGGCGTTGACGAGAAAACCCTGGGAATCGAGCTGGAGAAGGCCGATGAAAACCTCGGCGATCAGCCTGGCGCCGACCCCGGCCAATCTCTGGCCGCCCGCGAGCGTCTCGGCTTCCTTGAGCACGTAGTACCAGAGCGGCGCGCTTCTCTCGATGCCGATGTTGAAGGCCGCGAGTTCGCTGGTGTCGACAGGGGAGATGCCCATGGTCTGGGCGAGCCGCTGACCCGACGGCAGCGACCAGGTGACGTGCCGCAGCAGATTGCGCGTGGCCAGCGAGATCGGCGGGTCGCCGCCGGGAATCGTCATCAACGGCAGATGGAACAGCGGCGTGGACAGCTTCGTGTCGATGCGCTTGTTGCGCCTGACCTCTCCGTCGCCGAAGTCGAAGAAGGTCTGCCAGCCGATGAACCGCCGCCTGGCCCGGATGCCGCCGCGCAGGTCGACCGGGTCGGCCTGGCCCTCGCCCGCCGGGTCGAAGATGAATCCGAAGAACGGCGCGCTGTTGGCGTCGCCTTTCAGGTTCGCCCGGTAGGACGGGCGGATCATGCTGTGGCCCATCCGGTAGGCGATCTGGAACTCCACCGGGATGAACGGCGTCGACGGGCGGTAGAACTGCCGGCCGTTGCGCATGATGTGGTCGATCAGCGGCTGCCCGACGATCTGGGGCAGGAATTCGTGCAGGATGATCCAGTGGTAGTGCCATAAGACGTGCAGCCGGGACGTGCCGAAGGTGTTCGGTAAGTTCTGCGAGCGCACCCGGTCGACGACCCTGTTGTGGAACTTCATGAACGCGACGTGCAATCCCGAGATCATCATGTTCTCGTCGTTGCGGTCGTCGGGGATGATGGCGCTTCCGTTGCTGCGCCGCGGCAGGTCCTCGAATTGGCCGCCGCTCTCGATCCGGAACTTCGCCCGGTCGTTCGTCTGGTAGAGGTGCGGGCTGACGTCCGGGCCGCCGCCGTACATCGTGTCGAGGTCGAATTGCGGCGTGCGGGTGTTGGGGGAGTCCTCCGGCCGTTTGGGGACGCCGAGAGGGGAGGTCTCGTCGAAGGTCATGTCGTGGTCGAGGAACTGGCCCAGGAACGTGGTGCCCGCCGTCTGGGTGGGATTGTCGACGTTGTTGGGGCTGAGCTCAGGCTCGGTGATCAGTCGGATCGGGCCGAAATGCAGTGGGTCTTTCGCGTCCATGATGCCGCCGGCCTTGCCCATTTCCGTCAGGCCGGCCCGGACCGCGTCGCTGGCGTTGACGAACGGCGGAAGCTGGAAAATGCGCCCGAAGTTGTTGGCCAGCACGCCTTCCGCCTCGGCCTTGGCCGAAGCGGCTATCGCGGCATCCAGGTCCAGCGTGACGGCGGCTACGGCCGTCGCGCCCACTCCACCTAAGAACGCCCGCCGGCTGACCCCATCGTGTGTACCGCTCATATACGAGCACCTCCCTTGCCGCGAAGTTTGCGGCCCTGGCGATCAGCCGTTCAACGCCCCCAGGGGCTCTTGACCCGGCCCCAAGGGGTCTCCATTCCCCCTGGGTTTGGGCTGGTGGGAGGGCCATCGAGCGGCTTCCCGGCACGGTGCTCGCCGCCCGGGTCCCACGGGCTGGCCGGTGTCCCGCTCGCATCGCGGGTTAGGGTCGCACGCATGAAAGTCTTCCTGAGCGGATGTGCCCTGATCGCCTTCACCGCGGGGTGCGGCACCATCCAGGACGCCGGGACGATCATCAACATGACGGAGGCGTGCTCGTCCGCGACCAAGATCGCCAACGAGCTGCTGACCAAGCTGCCCGCGCTGGCGGGCGACCCGCCAGGGCTGGACAAGGCGCTCGGCGACGCGGCGGCGCAACTGGAACAAGCCGGGCTCAGGTCCGGTGACACCACGCTCAACGAGGCGCTGACCGGCCTGGCCGACGTCTACAAGGGGATCGACGGGGGCGCCGCGGACTCCGCCCAGAAGGTCCGCGCCGCCACCACCGGCCACCTTCAGGTGATCAACGCCGCGTGCGGCGGCCTGTGAGGCTCACGCCAGCAGGCCGCGCTCCATGGCCGTGATCACCGCCGCGGTCCGGTCCGACACCGACAACTTCTTGAACGACCGCAGCAGATGCGTCTTGACCGTCGCCTCGCTGATGAACAGCCGCCTGCCGATGTCGGCGTTCGTCAGCCCCTGGCTGACCAGCTGAAGCACCTCGCGCTCACGCTCCGACAACACGGGCGGCTCGGCCGGCAGCCGGGCCCGGAACAGCTTGGGCGCCAGCGACGGCGTCAGCACGGTCTCGCCCCGCGCGGCCGCCTTCACCGCCTGCACCAGCTCATCCCGGGAACTGCCCTTCAGCAGGTACCCGGCCGCACCCGCCTCGACCGCCCGCAGGATGTCGGTGTCCGTCTCGTACGTCGTCACGATGACGACCTTGGTGTACGGCGCGGCCCGCAGGATGTGCCCGGTGGCCTCCACGCCGTCCATGCCGCCCATGCGCAGGTCGAGCAGGACGATGTCGGGAGCCAGCGCGGCGACGGTCGCGATCGCCTCCTCGCCGGAGCCCGCCTGGCCGACGACCTCGATGCCCTCGGCCGAGCGCAGCATGGAGCGCAGGCCCTCGCGCACCACCGGATGGTCGTCGACCAGCATCACGCCGATCGCCTGCTCACCGGTCATCGGGTTCCCCTTCGCTCACCGGCACCGTCACCTCGATCGTCGTGCCCTGCCCGGGGGCGCTGACCGCCGTCGCCACCCCGCCGATCTCCTGCGCCCTGGTCAGCATGCCGCGCAAGCCGTACCCCTGATGGTCGTGGCCAGGGTCGAAGCCGGGGCCGTCGTCGCGCACCCGCAGGCGGACGGCGCCGGAGCCGTAACCGAGCAGGATCTCGGCCGTGCGGGCCCCGGCGGCGTGTTTGCGGATGTTGGCGACGGACTCCTGCAGGGAGCGCAGCAGGACCACACCGGCCGCCATCGGGAGTTCGCGTTCGGCGCCCTCGACGACGACGCCGGCGCGCATGCCGGTCTGCGCGGCCAGGCTCGCGGCCTGGCGGCGGGCCGCCTGCACCAGTGACGACTCCCGCAGCGCCGGCGGGGTCAGTTCGGCGACGAACCCGCGGGCCTCGGCCAGGCTCTCGCGGGCCACCGCGGCCGCCAGGCTCAGGTGGGACCTGACCACGGCGGGGTCGCCGCCGAGATCCGCCTCGGCGGCCTGGACCAGGCTGATGACGCTGGTCAGGCCCTGGGCGATGGTGTCGTGGATCTCCCTGGCCAGGCGCTCGCGCTCGGCCGCCACCCCCGCCTGGCGCGAGAGCACGGCCACCTGCTCGCGGTTGCGGCGCAGTTCCTCGATGAGCTCGGCGCGGGCCATGCTCTGCTGCGTCACCCGCGTGATCCACAGGCCGAGCAGCACCGACAGGGCGATGCCCAGCAGCGAGGTGGGCAGCACGGTCATGACGGCGCCGCCGTACCACCACACCACGATCACCGGCAGCAGGTTCGCCACCGACGCCAGGGCGATCCCCGGCGGCGTCCGCAGGCTCATCATCAGCATCGGCACCACGGCGAACAACGCGAACGACGCCCGCAGATCCGCCACGACGGCCACCGCGAACAGCGCGAACAGGCCCGCGGAGAACACGGCGCCGCGCCTGCCGCGCGGTTGCGTCATCCCGGCCCGGCCGACGGCCGCGTACCAGGGGATGGCCGTCGTCAGCGCCGCCAGCGCCACGAACCGGTACATCGGCTCGCTCACAGAGGTGAACAGCAAGGCGGTGGTCACGGCGTAGGACACGGCGAAGTAGACGTCCCACAGGCCGAACCAGCGGGTGCCCGCTTCAATGCTCACCCGGCAAGTCCTATCACTTGTCCATCGATCGGTGGACAAGTGAACCAGCCGTTCAGTCGTCAGTACGGCATGCCTGCGAAACCTAGCGTTGCCGGTGAAAGCGCAGCCAAGGAGGAGATTCGCGGACATGAGCCCGTCCCTGACCGCCTTGATCGCCAGCGGGACGATCCTCGTCGTCATCCTGGCGACCGACCTCGGCACCCGGAAGGTCACCGTCTGGCGCATGCTGCGCTCGCTCGTCGCGGTCGCCGTCGTGATCGCCGTCTTCGTGCGCTCGCTGCCGACGGGCGGCAACGACCCGCTGCTCCAGCTCGCCGGCATCGGCCTCGGCGTCATCTGCGGACTCGTGGCTGCGGCGCTGCTGCCCGCGCACCGGGGCGCCGACGGAGAGGTGTACACCGTGGGCGGCATCGCCTACGCCCTGGTCTGGATGCTTCTGTCGGCCGCGCGGGTGGTGTTCGCCTACGGCTCGGAGCACTGGTTCGGCGCCGGCGTCGTGCGCTTCAGCATCGACTACAAGATCAGCGGCCCGGACGTCTACGCCAACGCCTTCGTCTTCATGACCCTCGCCATGGTCCTGACCAGGGCCGCAGTCCTCCTGAACAAGAAGGTGACGCGATGAGGCTCCGCCCCCCGCACAACAGGGTGCACAACCGCGCCATCGCCTGGTGGGCGACCCAGGCGGCCGTCCTCGCCCTGCCGCTGCCGATCGTCTTCGGCGTGCTCCACCTGGCCATCCCGCCCGCCAGGCCGTTCTTCGGCTGCGCCTTCCTGATCACCCTGCTGCCCGGACTGGCGTACATGGCCGTGATGCCCCTGTGGCGCTACCGCGTCCACCGCTGGGAGACCACCGGCGAGGCCGTCTACGCCGCCTCGGGCTGGCTCTGGCAGAGCTGGCGCGTGGTGCCGCTGTCGCGCGTGCAGACGGTCGACACCCTGCGCGGCCCGCTGCAGCAGCTGTACGGCCTGGCCGGCGTCACCGTCACCACCGCCTCGGCCGCCGGCGCGGTGAAGATCAAAGGCATCGACCACAGGACCGCCCAGGCGCTGGTCGACCACCTCGCCGGCATCACCCAGGCAACCCCGGGAGACGCGGCATGACCACCGAGCTCCGGCTCAGCCCCCGGCTGCTGCTGGTCAACCTCAGCATGCTGGCCGGACCGCTGGCACTGTTCACCCTCACGGTCGCCTTCACCGGCGCCGGCCTCCAGGCGATCATCACGCTCGGCTCCCTGGTCGTCACCTTCCTCGTGATCACCGGGATCGGCACGATGCGCCTGCTCACCACCCGCTTCCGGATCACCGGCGAGCGCGCCGAGCTCCGCTCCGGGCTGCTGTTCCGCACCCGCAGCTCCGTCCCGCTCGACCGCATCCGCGGCGTCGAGCGTCACACCAAGCCGCTGCACCGGCTGTTCGGCCTCACCTCGCTGCGCATCTCGGCCACGTCGCGCGAGCTGTCCCTGGACGGCATCACCGCGCGCCAGGCCGACGACCTGCGCCGCCTGCTCTGGGAACGCCGCACCGCCGTGGCGCCGGCCGCCGACCCCACGATCGCCGAGCTGAACTGGGCCTGGCTCCGCTACGCCCCGCTCACCGTGTGGGGCGTCGGCTCCGTCTTCATCGGTGCCGGCACCGCCTACCGCATCCTGCGCGAGATGAAGATCGACCCGCTCGCGTGGGAGTTCTTCAGGAACCTCTTCGACCCGCCGTGGTTCGGCACCCTCGTCACCGTGGCCGCCGTCCTCCTGTCCGGCCTCGCGATCTCCTTCGTCACGTTCGTCGACGCCTGGGCCGGCTTCCGCCTGGAACGCGAGAACGGCCTCTTCCGGGTACGGCGCGGCCTGCTCGTCACCCGGTCGGTCACCATGGAGGCCCAGCGGGTCAGGGGCGTCGAGGTCACCGAGCCCATGCTGCTGCGCCGGGCCGGCGGCGCCCGGCTCAACGCCATCGCCACCGGCCTCGGGGACAGCGAAGAGAACCGCAGCCGACGCCCCCTCACCCCACCCGTGCCCCGCGCCGAAGCCCTCCGGGTCGCCGCGGAGGTACTGGCCACGCCGTACCCGAATCCGGCCCTCGGCACCCGCCCCCGGGCCACGCCGGACTCGCCTGTCGAGACGCCCCTCGGGGCCCACCCCCGGGTCGCGTTGCGCCGCCGGATCACCCGTGGCCTGCTGGTGCTGGCCGGGATCGCCGTCGTTCCGCTCGGGCTCGGGTTGTGGCTGACCCCCGTCCTGGTCCACGTCGCCTGGGTCATCGCACTGGCCGGGCTACCGGTCGTGTTGCTGCTGGCGGGCGACGCCTATCGGGCCCTCGGCCACGCCGTACACGGGCGGTTTCTCGTGGTGCGCGCCGGGACGTTCGTGCGCCGCACGGCCGCGCTGGGACGCGAAGGCGTGATCGGCTGGACCGTCACGCGATCCCCCTTCCAGCGCCGCAACGACCTGCTCACCATCGCCGCCACCACGGCTGCCGGGGACGGCGCCTACAAGGTCCGCGACGTGGCCGTGCGCGACGGCCTCGAGGTCGCGGAGGCGGCCGTTCCCGGGCTGCTGGCGCCGTTCACCGAACGAGCCGTCAGCCGCGGAGGTACACCGGGAGGGAGGTGACCCGGCTGCCCTGGATGCCGCCGAAGTCGGTTTGACGGAGTTCGGAGTACGGCACGGCCAGCCGGGCGTCCGGATACTCCTCCTGCAGCACCTCCACCAGGATCCGCAGCTCCAACTGGGCCAGATGCGCGCCCGTGCAGTAGTGCGGACCGGCGCCGAACACCAGGTCGGCCCCGATGGAGCGCTCCGGGTCGGTGTTGATGCCCTGGATGTCGATGAGGATCGGAGAACGGGCGGCCAGCCGTACCCCTGCGAGGTCCAGGTCTTCTCCCGCGAACCGCCACAGCGTGAAGGGAGCGGGGGAGTGCCTGCGCAAGGTGTCGCGCACGAGGTCGTCGAGCGCGGCCGGCGGCGTGCGCCGGTCGAGAGCGCGGGCCAGCAGGAAACCCAGGGACGGGTCGGTGGTCAGCTGGCCCGCGTAGATGAGCGTGAAGAGCAGGTAGTGGATGTGCGGCCGGGCCTCTTCCGGCAGATTGCCCAGCAGCTGTACGGCGAGGCCGCCCCGGCCGACCTCCACGGCAAGGCTGTCCCGGCCGTCGCCCATGGCGGCGGCGTCCCGGTCGTTCTTCAGGGTGAGGCCGTCTCGGTCGTTCTTCAGGGTGAGGCTGTCCCGGTCGTTCTCCAGGGCGGCGGCGGCGAGGTCGGCGAAGGCGGCCATGGCCTGGCCGACCTGCTCGGGGTCGTCGCTGTACATGCGGCGGCACGCGGACAAGGCCTCGTCGACGCGGTCGAGCGGCACGCCGAGCACGTCGCAGACGACGTTGAGCGGGTAGCGGGTGGTGAAGTCGGCGGCGAGGTCAACCGGGTCGCCGGAGGCGGCCGCCCTGGCGAGGAGGTCGCGGGCCAGGGTCGTGACGCGGCCGGTGAAGGCGGCCATGCGGCGGGCGGTGAAGAGCGGGGAATGCGCCTGGCGCAGGCGGGTGTGGCCGGGGCCGTCGGTGGTGGTGAGGGAGGGCTGCTCGGCGGCGGTCGGTTCGAGACCGGCGGCGCGCGGGTCCCAGCCGGCGGGCGCGTAGGCGGGGTCTTTGACGATGCCGGGGTGGACGAGGACGCGGCGGGCGAGGGCGTCGTCGGTGACGATCCACACGTGCCCGCCGCCGGCAGGCGCCGGGACCTGGACGATGGGACCCGCGGCGCGCAGCAAGGCGCGGGCGGGATGGGGGTCGTCGAGGCCGCGGGTGGTCGCGGTGAAGGGGTCGGCGGTCGCGATGAAGGGGGCGATGGTTGCGGTGACGGCGGGCTGCTCGGGGACGGAGGCG
The DNA here is from genome assembly GCF_009760925.1 of Nonomuraea typhae. Lineage (GTDB taxonomy): Bacteria > Actinomycetota > Actinomycetes > Streptosporangiales > Streptosporangiaceae > Nonomuraea > Nonomuraea typhae. Next base: position 163,263 of record NZ_VRLV01000022.1, on the reverse strand, counting down.
GAGGAGGGCTGCTCGGGGACGGAGGCGGAGGAGGGCTGCTCGGGGACGGAGGCGGAGGAGGGCTGCTCGGCGTCGACGGCGGTCGTGGCAGCGCAGGGCTGCTCGGTGGCGGTGGCGGTGGCGGTGGCGGGGCAGGGCTGCTCGGCGGCGACGGTGGTGGCGGCGCGGGAGGGCTGCTCAGCGGCGATCGTAGTGGGGCAGGGTTGCTCGGCGGTGGCGGCGGGCTGCCCTGCGACGCTCGTGTTGGGGCAGGGCCGCTCGGCGGTTGCCGGGGTGGGAGAGGGCGGTTCGGCGGTGGTGGTGGGGGAGGGCTGCTCGGTGGGGTTCGCGGGGAAAGGCATGGGGCTCCTGGGGTGCGCTAGAATGACTGCGTGACGCAGAGGCTGTGTAGCACAGAAGCTGTGTTGTGCAGAAGTTGCGTCACGCAGCGAATCTAACACGAAAATCACTGCGCGACGCAGCGAAATTTTGGCGAGGGCGTTCCATGGACTCCGTTCGAGAAAAGCTGATCACCCGCCTGACCAGGTCGGCGGTGCCGAGCTGGGCGATCCGCGTCGTCCAGCTCAACAGCGTCGTCGCCGCCCGCCTCGGCGTCACCGACACCGACGTGCAGTGCCTGCACTTCCTGGGCCAGCAGGGCCCGGCGACCCCCGGCACCCTGGCCAAGCGCGTCAACCTCACGACCGGGGCGGCCTCACGGATGATCGACCGGCTCGTGGCCGCCGGATGCGTCCGGCGCGTCCCGGACCCCGCCGACCGCAGGCGCGTCCTCATCGAACCCACCCAAGACGGCCTGGACCGGGTCACCGACGCCTACGCTGGGCTGGTCGCCCGGACGATGGAGGACCTGGAGGAGTTCACCGACGGAGAGCTCGACGTGCTGCTGCGCTTCCTGGACCTGGCAGAACGCAGCACCGCCGCAGAGGCCCATCGGCTTCGCTAGACCGGCTTCGCCTCACGGGCTTCGCTAGACCGGCTTGGCCACGGGCTTGGCCTCTGTCGGCGTGCACGTGGGAGTGCGCCACCCGGTACATGCGAACGCGCACCAGATGCAGGAGCCCACGGGTGCGGGGCCATCCGATGGCCGGCCGGTTCCCACCTCGCACCCTGAGGCCGGGTAGCCCCGGCACCCTTGGTCTGCGAGGTGGCGAGACGCGTGAGTTCGGGCGCACTCCCTGCTCGGTGGGGCGATGGCGCGCTGACGTAGGTGCCGGATCGCGGGCGAAGCCGGCGGGCGGTGCTGGCGGGCGGAGGGGCTGGCTGGCGGAGGGGGCGGGGCGGCGGGCCGAGACGCTCGCCGTACCGCCTCCTCTCGTGCTGGTGGCCGTCAGGCGGCTGGGGCCAGGTCGGCGGCGTGGTCGGCCGCCCACTGCGCGAGCGTGCGGCCGCTGTTTCCGGTTACCTGCTCGAAGGTGGGGGAGACCGGCGGGGGCTCCTCGGCGTACTCGGCCTGGTAGCCCAGGATGAACTCGGCGACCTCCATCGGCAGCCCGGCCTCGATGTAGGACTGGCGGGCCTGCCCGTAGGTCAGCGCCTCGAATGCGATGGCACGGCCGAGCCCGGTGCCGATCGCCTCCGCCTGCTGCCGGTGGGTGAGCGGCTGCGGCCCGGTCAGGTCGTAGGCCCGGCCCGCGTGACCGTCCTGAAGGAGCGCGATCGCGGCGACGTCGGCGATGTCGGCCTCGTGGATCGGCACGCCGATGCCGTCGGGGTAGGCGTTGCGGACCAGGTTCTCGGCCCGGATGGACGCGCCCCACACGTCGAGCTTGTTGACGGCGAACTCGCCGGGCCGTATGTGGGTCCAGGCCGCCCCGGACTTCTCCACGAGGTGTTCCACCGCGCGCAGCGTCTTGTAGAAGCCGGCCCGCCGGCCCGTGACGCCGGAACTGGTCAGGGACACGATCCGGGCGGCGCCGGCCGCCGTGGCGCGGCCGGTGAAGGTTTGTGCGAGGTCGCTGGCGTGCTCGGGGTCGAAGAGGCCGGGGATGAGGAACACGGCCGTGACCCCGTCGAACGACAGCTCGCCCGGCCGGTTCAGGTCACCTGAGACGACGTCGACGCCGTCGGGCAGGCCGGCGGCGTCCGGGTTGCGGGTGAGCGCCCGCACGGGCTGTCCGGCCGCGAGGAGCCGATCGACCACGTGCCTGCCCACGGTGCCGGTCGCTCCGGTCACGAGGATGGTCATGGAGAACCTCTCTGTGGAAACGAACGATGGGTGCGGGCCCGCTGCCGAAGACGGTAGGACAGGTCTGGCAGACCTCGCACATGGAACGTTCCCGCCTGGGCGTTTGCAGCCGTTCGATCAGAGGCTCAACCGGCGGGAAACCATCTCGTCGCCGGGGCTGCACGGCACAGCCCAACCCGCCCAAGCAAGCAAGGGTGCAGGTCCGGCCGTACCGGCCGGCGCACATCCGGGTGTGCGCCGGCGGCCTCATCGGCTTGCCCTACGTGCTTCGTCAGAACGGCTCCGCCCACGTGTGCATGACCTGGCCGCCCCTGCAGTAGACGTAGGAGGTCTCGCCGGTCGCCTTCCTGATCTGCCCGTAGGAGGTCCAGTAGAAGTTGCTCGCATCCCGGCACTTCGCCGCCGCGGCGAACCAGACGTCCCCGCCGAAGCACCGCCAGGCGGCGCTGCCGCTGTTGCCCGTGTCCACGCGCGAGCACGGCTCGATTCCGGCCGCCGACGCCTGGGCGGCCGGGGCGCCCGTGAGCACGGCCGACGCGAGCGCGATCCCGGCCAAGAGCGCAGAAGTCCTGGTCATGGAGTTCCTCCTCGGGTGAGTCACCGCAGTTCGAACTCGTCCAGGGTCGTGAGCGGGGGCGGCCGCGATCAAGGTCTTTCGACCGTGGTGCAAATTCACAGCTCAACGCTCTGGCAGGATGACGGCCATGCCCGAGCAGAGCATCCAGATCGTTCCTTACGACCCGGTTTGGCCGACGCTCGCCGGTGCCGCTGTCCGGGACCTCCGGGAGACGCTGCCTGACGTGCTCCCGGAGATCGAGCGCATCGGCTCGACTGCGGTCCCGGGACTTGCGGCCAAGCCGATCATCGACCTGATGGCCGCGGCGGAGGACTACCTGCGCGCACGCCCGCGGGACGCGGCACGGTACGCCGAGCTCAAGCGGGCGCTCGCCGCTACCGGGATGGACGCGGGCGACTACGCACGGGCGAAGACGGACCTGGTTCAGGAGTTGACGGACCGTGCTCGCGGCGAGCTCGGGCTGCCCCCGGTTCCCGTCTGGGAGAAATGACGGCCGCGGCCTTGCGGAGCACCCCGGGCGTGAGGCACCGGTGGACGGCGGACAGCGGCGGCCACACGATCCGGCCCCACAGCCGCCTGTAGTGCAGGAACGTCCCCAGCGACACCTTCCCGGCGGCCGTCTGGACGAGGAGGTTGCAGGTCAGGAACCACGAGGCGGTCTCGAGCAGGATCCAGTCGTCGCCACGGCCGGCGATCCGCCATCCGGCCACGGTGGCCGGCGAACGTCCTCGGCTGAGCCGGAGCCCGAGGAGCCCGCGCCAGATGAACCGCTCGCCGGGGCTGGGGACGTCGCCGAACATCGCCCTGGCCCACCGCTCCGGGACGGCGTCCGCGCCGGTGGTGAGGGCGAAGTGGTCGGCGTAGTCGATCGCGGGCAACGAGCTGAGCGTGAGCACGGATTCGGGGAGGTTGCGTGCGCCGACGCGGCTGGTGATCATCTCGCTGTTTCCCTTCATGTATACGCTACCGTATAACAGCAGGCTAGCCTAAGTTATACGGAGGCGTATAGATGATGGGCGCGATTCGGACGACCCGTGACAGGTGGATCGAGGAGGGCTTGCGGGCCCTGGCCGCCGGCGGCCCCGATGCCGTCCGCGTCGAGGCGCTGGCCAAGGGGCTCGGCGTCACGAAGGGCGGCTTCTACGGGTACTTCGCCGACCGCGACGCGCTGCTGGAGGCCATGCTCGACACCTGGGAGCGCGAGAGCACCGACGAGGTGATCGAACGCATCGAGCGCGAGGGCGGCGACCCGAAGAGCAAGATCCAGCGCGCGGGCGTGCTGACGTTCTCCGGCGGGCGCCTGCTGCCGATCGATCTCGCGATCCGCGACTGGGCCCGGCGCGACGAGGCGGTCGCCGAACGCCTGCGACGGGTGGACAACCGGCGCATGGCGCTCCTGCGCCAGATGATCGGCACCTTCTGCGACGACCCCGACGAGGTCGAGGCTCGCAGCCTGCTCGCCTTCTGCGCGGCGATCGGGCACCACTCGCTCGCCGCCGACCACGAGGGCCGCACCCGGGCCCAGGTCCTCGCCCGCGCCACCGACCTGCTGCTCAACCGCCCCTGAACCCGCCGCTCAACCGCTGCGAAAGCTTCTGCTCAACCGCCTGACCCTGCCGTCTCCACCGCTCCTGATGAGGGTACGGCGCCGCCGTACGCTCATCAGGAGGACTCACAGGGCCAGGCGGCCGGCGGTGTGGCGGACCATGGCCAGCATGTCGCCGAGCAACGGGTTGCTGTTGCCGTCCCGGTGGAGCGCGACCACGTGCCGGCGCGCGGACGGCAGGTCCAGCCGGGTGGCCAGGATCCGGTCGTCCGGCACGTGGCCGAGGGCGGGGACGAGCGCCACGCCGAGTGCCGCGGCGACCAGTTGCCGGACCACGTCGTAGTTGTTGCTGCGGAAGCTCACCGCCGGCGTGAACCCGGCCGCCGCGCAGAGCCGGGTGAGGGATCGCGCGCCGCCGGTCCCTTCGCCGCTGGTGATCCACCGCGCGCCCGCGAGTTCCGGCAGCGTCGCCTTGCCCTGCTGGAGCAGGAACAGGTCCTCTTCGAGAAGGCGGTGTACGGCCAGCCCGTCCGGCCAGCGGCGCGGGGTGAGCGCGTATTCGTAGGCCAGCGCCAGATCCAGGGTCCCGTCGACGACCATGGGGAGCAGGTCGTCCGGTTCGCCCTCGTCCAGGAGGATCTCCGCCCGGGGGTGGCGGTGGACGAAGGCCGACAGGGTGTCGGGCACCAACCGGACGCTGGCGGTCGGGAAGCTGCCCAGCCGGAGCCGCCCGGTGCTGCCGGTGGCCAGGTCGCGGACGTCCTGGCCGAGGTCTTCGAGCGTGGTCAGCATCCGCTTGCTCAGTTCGACGAGGCGATGGGCGGCGGCGGTGGCCCTGACGCCGCGGGCCGCGCGCTCGAACAGCGCGCCGGCGCCGCGGAGTGGGCGCGGGAGTTCCCGGGCACCGAGCGCGAGCTGGCGGTCGGGCGGCTGGGCTTCTTCACCTACCGGCCCGTGCCGGAGCGGGCCCGCGACGGGCGCCTGCCGGGCGGCGGCCTGGCCGGTCTGCTCGAGGACGGCTGGGTGCGCGCCGAGCCGATCGTCTACGAGGACTTCCTGCCGCGTTCGGCGGCCGGGATCTTCCAGTCCAACCTCAGCGGGGAAGGCCGCAAGGACGGCAGCCGCGCCGCCGCCGGCTACGACGGCGCCTGGTTGTCGGGCGCGATGGGGCGCGAGGTGCTGGATCCGTTCGCCCTGTACGAGGCCCAGCAGGATCGATCGCTGCGCGAGGTCGCCGGGACCTTCGGCCCGCTGGTCTAGTCTTCAGGGGAGCCATGCGGCGAGCGGAAGGACCGTGTGATGTGGCGGGGCTGGTGTTTACTCCGCCCCGGCCTCCTGCTGTACGGCGGGACGGTCGGGACCAACGCCCTGCACGCGCATCACGCGGTGCAGTTGATCGTTTCCTCCGAGCCCTTCACCATGGCCGACGCCCGGGGCGGGCGGGTGACCGCCAAGATCACCGTCGTTCCCCCCGGCGCCCGCCACACGGTGCTCACCGGAGCCCGCGTGGCCCTGCTGGCGCTCCTGGATCCCCGCAGCTCACCGGGGCGTTCCCTGCTCGCGCGCCTGGGCCGGGGGTCCAGGGCCGCGGATTGGGCGACGCCCGCGCCTTCGGCGCAGACGGCGACGCGGGCCCGGCCGCTCATGTTCGCCGCGCCGCCGATGGGCCATGCGCGCTCGGCCGAGGCGGCGTCCGCGCTCCGGACCGTCGAGGAGTGGACCGGCCATGGCGGCGCCGGAGCCGTACCCCTCCATCCGGCGGTGGAGGGGGCGATCGCCGTGATCCCCGCGCTCCTGAAACGCGGGCCGGTGCGCCTGCACGCGGTGGCGGACGCCGTGCATCTGTCGCCGAGCTGGCTGGCGCACCTGTTCAGCGCGCACGTGGGCATCCCGCTGCGGCCCTACGTGCGGTGGCTGCGCCTGCAGCACGCCATTCACCAGGTCGCCGGGGGCGCGACGTTGACGGCGGCCGCGCACAGCGCCGGGTTCACCGACAGCCCGCACTTCACCCGCGTCTTCCGGGAGAGCTTCGGGACCGCGCCCTCCGAGCTGGCCGCCGCGATCGACTGGGTGCCCTGAACCGGCTACGGGCGTAGCTCGCGCTTGAGGATCTTCCCGGTGGCCGTCATCGGCAGGCTCTCGCGGAACTCGACGACGCGCGGGTACTTGTAGGCCGCCATGTTCTCCTTACCCCAGGCGACCAGCTCCTCCTCGCCGATCGTCGCGCCGGGCGCGGGGATGACGTACGCCTTGACCTCCTCGCCGTGCGAGGGGTGCGGCACGCCGACGACCGCCACCAGCGAGACCGCGGGATGCGTCATCAGCACCTCCTCCAGCTCGCGCGGGTAGACGTTGAAGCCGCCCCGGATGATCATGTCCTTGGTCCGGTCGATGACGGAGTAGTAGCCGTCCTCGTCCCGCGTGGCGATGTCGCCGGTGCGGAACCACCCGTCCCGCAGGACCTCCGCGGTGTCCTCGGGCCGCCCGTAGTAGCCCTTCATGACGTTGTGCCCGCGGATGGCGATCTCGCCGGGCCCTTCGCCCTCGACAGTGTTCCACTCGTCGTCCACCAGCCGCATCTGCACGCCCCAGACCGGGAAGCCGATGGTGCCGGGCTTCGTGGGCCGGCTGAGCTGGTTGAAGCTGGCCACCGGTGAGGTCTCCGACAGCCCGTACCCCTCCAGGATCGCGATCCCGAAGGTGGACTCGAAGTCCTTGAGCACCTCGACCGGGCAGGCGGCGCCGCCCGACACCGCCACCCGGAGTGTTCTGGGCGCTTCGCCCCCGTCAGCATGGATCTTCGACAGAAGCGCCCAGAACATCGTCGGCACCCCGGCGAACATGGTCACCTTCTCCTCGCGCATGAGCTCCAGCGCCTGGCCGGGCTCGAAGCGCGGCTGGAGCACGAGGGTGGCGCGGCGGCGCACGCTCACGTTCATGACCGCGGTCTGGCCGAAGGAGTGGAAGAGCGGCAGTACGGCCAGCGACACGTCGCCTTCGGGATCGGCGGGGAACATCTGGTCGGCGACCAGGGTGTTGGTCAGCATGTTCATGTGGGTCAGCTCGGCGCCTTTGGGCAGGCCGGTGGTGCCGGAGGTGTACAGGATGGCCGCGACGTCGTCCGGCGACGTCTGCACCGTCTCGAACTCCCCGGACATCCCGTCCAGCGCCGCCCACAGGGCTTCGCCGTACTCCGACTCGGTCGCCAGCGGGGTGGCGGGCAGCACGAAGAAGTGCTCGCAGCCGGGGACGGCGTCGACGCCCTCCCGCCCCCGCGCGCCCATGGGCAGCTCGGGGGAGCCCTCGAAGCAGAACAACGCCTTGGCGTCGCTGTCGGTCAGGTGGTAGGCGATCTCGCGCGGAGTCAGCAGCACGTTGAGCGGCACCACGGTCGCTCCGGCCTTGAGGATCCCGAAGTAGACGAAGGGGAAGTACGGCACGTTCGGGCACAGCAGCGCCACCTTGTCCCCTCTGCCGATCCCCCGGGCCGCCAGAAGGTTCGCCACCTGGTTCGCGATCGAGTTCACCATGCTGTACGGCAGGCGCAGCGCACCGAAGACCAGGGCGGTGCGGTCCGGCGCATGGTGGGCGCTGTCTTCCAGGACGATCGACAGATTGAGCATCGCGGCCCCTTTCTCGTGCTCCCAGGATGCGGCAGGCGATCAAGGCGGGACTTGTACGAACGTGTCGAACACCATGCCAGAAGATACGCTACTGTCTCTTAATAAGAGATACAATCGCATCTAAAGGAGTCGGCATGGAAGTCCCGGTCCTGATCGTGGGCGGTGGAATGAGCGGCCTGTCCGCGGCCCTGTTCCTCGCCGGCCACGGCGTGCCCTGCCTGCTGGTCGAGCGGCACGCCGACCACTCCCCGCACCCCGGCGCGGTCTGCGACCAGGACCAGGTCGAACCCCCTGCTCCGGGCGCGGGCGAGCGAACTCGGCGCAGACATCAGGTTCTACACCGAACTGGTCGGCTTCCAGCAGGACGACGACGGCGTGACCGCGGTGATCCGCGACGGCTCCAGCGGCGCCACCGCCACGGTTCACGCCGCGTACCTGCTGGCCTGCGACGGCGACCGCAGCCCGATCCGGGAAAGCCTCGGCATCGACCGGCAGGGCCCGGGCAAGCCGGTGGACCGGCTCGGCATCCTGTTCCGCGCCGACCTCAGCGCGGCCCTGCGCGGGCGGCACGTCCGGATCTTCCTCCTCGGCGACGCCGCCCACGTCTGGCCCGCCACCGGCGGGTTCGCCGGCCAGGCGTGCGTGCTCGACGCGCACAACCTCGCCTGGAAGCTCGCCGCCACCCTGGACGGCACCGCCGGACCCGGTCTGCTCGACTCCTACGCCGACGAACGCCTGCCGATCGCCCGGATCAGCATGGACGATTCGCTGCGCCGTATGGCCTGGTTCCACACGGCGGCGGGCGGCGCCGACAAGCCCCGCGACCACACAGGTACGGTGTGCGCCCCGGCGGGGCGGTCCTGGTCCGGCCCGACGGGCACATCGCCTGGCGGGCGGCCGACGACCGGGTTCCGGCCGATACGCTGAAGCCCGTCCTGGCCCGGCTGCTGCGATGAACCGCCTCCGGGCACTGACGGCCTGATGGGGGAGTTCCGCGTGTCCGAGCAGGTGAAGAAGGCCAGGCGGCGCGGCCAGGCCCTGCTGGACGCGATCTACCAGGCGGTCCTCGCCGAACTGGCCGAGGTGGGTTTCCGCAGGCTCACGATGGAGGGCATCGCGGCCCGCGCTGGGACCGGCCGCATGCCGTTGTACCGCCGCTGGGACACGCCGGAGGCGCTGGTGCTCGACGCGCTGGCCGCCGCGCTGGCGGCCACCCGCGCCCCCGTGGACACCGGCGACGTGCGCGAGGACCTGCTGGCCCACTTCAGGACGATGACCGGGCAGATCATGGCCGGCGATCTCGGCGCCGCGCTCGGCGCGGTGATGGGGGAGCGCCTGCACCACCCCGAGCTCGTCGCGACCGTGCGCGACCGGCTGCTGCGGCCGCACCTGGACGCGATCGAGGCGAGCCTGCGCCGCGCCGTGGCCCGCGGCCGGCTCGCCGAGGGCGTCGTCTCCGCCGAGGTCTGCGCCGCGGGACCCGCGTTGATCACCGTGCACCACCTGATCAACGGGACGCCACCGGGGGAGGCGGAACTCGCCGCCATCGTGGACAACCTGGTCCTGCCCGCCCTGGGAATGACCTCCGCGCGATCTTCCGGCTAGGGTGAGGCGCTCGAATCCCTGCAAGATCCCTGGAACGGTGCCGTGCGTCGCCATCGGTTAGGCATTCCCGCCCTCCTCCTCGCGGCCGGATACATGGTGACGCTCGTGGTCGCCGCGGTGTCCGCGCTGGTCGGTGATGACATCCGCCTTCTGCTGCGGCTGACGCTCTTCTACGAGCTGGAGACGGACACCGAGCCGACGCTGCGGCAGCTCCTGTCGGGCGCGGCGACGGCGACGGCCACCTGGCCGAAGGTGATCGTCCTGCTCGCGGCGGGAGGCATGTGGGCCTGGGCGCTGTGGCAGGGCCTGCGGGGCCCGGTGAAGGGAGCCCGCCCGGCGCCTGACCGGGACGTGCGCCTGCTGCGGGTGGCGCTGTACACGTCGGTGGCGATCTGGCTGGTGTACATCGGCGTGCCGGAATGGCCGTGGTGGGCCGCGGCGCTGGAGTACCTGGTGATGCTCGGGGTCGCCGTCGCCTTCTACCCGCTGATGCGGCCGACTACGGGCCTGGCCGGGCTCGCGCTCTTCGCGGGCGTCACGGCCAACGTGGTCCTGATCGTCACGGAGGTGTTCTACGCGCTCGGCTGGCGCGCCGCCGAGCGGATGCTCGACTCCACCGCCCTGGCCGCCATCGCGCAGGTGCTCTGGACGGTCCTGGTGCTCGTGGCGCAATGGCGAGCCGGCCGCTGGCGCCCCGCCACCGTCCGGTACGGCGTCGCCGCCCTGCTCGTGCCCCCCGCCCTCATCCTTGTCGGGATCCTTCCGCTCGCCGTCCTGGGCATCAGGGGCGTGTACGGCGATGCGGTCAGCTCGGTCGAAGGCGCCCTGATGATGATCTGGCTGGCCAGGTCCGCCCACGACCTCGCCGATCCGGACAGCCGCCCGGCCCCGCCGCGCCCGCTGCCGTTGCCCCTGCCGGCTCGGCCGTACACGCACGCCATGACGGTCCGGCTGGTCGTGGCGGCCAGGGTGGCGGCGTGCGCGGTCCTGCTCGTCCCGGTGCTGGTCAACCTGAGCAACGGCTACCTGCTGTGGATCACTGCCCACGTGCCCATGAGCTTGGTGAAGCGCCTGGGGGACGTTCCGCCGATGATCTGGTGGATCTTCGAGGCGGCTGTCGGAGCGGGCGGGCTGGCCGTCCTGGTCCTGGTCGCGGCGCACCGGGGGACCCTTCGGGCCTTCCGGGTGGCCATGACCGCCCTGTTCCTGACCGCGGGGGCCGGGTCCGCCGCCGTCGTGGGCGTGGTCGCCATGCCCTTGCTGCGCAGCGACCCCTTCCTCCGCGGCGGAGACGTTTACTCCGCGGTCCGCTTCTTCAGCCGGGGGTGGGACGTGGTGCCGGCCGTGTCCCCGCTCTGGTTCACCGTCGTCTGCCTCGTCTCGGCCGTGCTGCTGTCGTGGGCCCGCATCATGAAGGAGGCGTATTCCGCGGACATGCTTCTGTGGAGAGAGCGCTCTCTTGACAGCGACATGACAATGCTGGACAGTCGCGGTTAATCCACACCCTGTGAATTCGGTGAGGTAACCCGAATGGATCGCACCCCCCGTTCCAGACTGTTACTCGCTTTCGCCGCCGCCATCGCGATGCTGATCCCGATGACCGGCCCCGCCCAAGCCGCCCACGCCGCTCCGCCGCCCGGCCCCCTGGTCTGGTCCGACGAGTTCAACGGGCCCTCCGGCGGTGCCGTCGACCCGTCGAAGTGGCGCTTCGACATCGGCGGCAGCGGCTGGGGCAACAACGAGCAGCAGTACTACACCGGCAGCACCCGCAACGCCGCCCTGGACGGCAGCGGAAACCTGGTCATCACCGCACGCCGGGAGAACCCCGCCAACTACCAGTGCCACTACGGCACCTGCCAGTACACCTCGGCCCGGCTGCTCACCGCCGCCACCTTCACCCGCGCGTACGGGCGGTTCGAGGCCCGCCTGAAAATACCCCGCGGCCAGGGCATCTGGCCGGCGTTCTGGATGCTCGGCGACGACATCGGCTCCGTCGGCTGGCCCAACAGCGGCGAGATCGACATCATGGAGAACATCGGCCGCGAGCCCAGCACCGTGCACGGAACCATCCACGGCCCGGGCTACTCCGGCGCCGGCGGCATCGGCGCCGCGTACTCGATCAACGGCGCCTTCGCCGACGCCTTCCACACCTTCGCCGTCGACTGGTCGCCGAACCTGATCGTCTGGTACGTCGACGGCAACGAGTACCAGCGCCGCACCCCGGCCGCCCTCGGCGGCAACCGGTGGGTCTTCGACCACCCCTTCTTCATGATCACGAATGTGGCCGTGGGCGGGCACTGGCCCGGCTACCCCGACGCCACCACCACCTTCCCGCAGACGCTGACCGTCGACTACGTCCGCGTCTACGCCCCGCCCACCGGCGGAGGCGGGCAGATCACCGGTATCGGCGGCAAGTGCGCCGACGTGGCCGGCGCCAGCCCCGCCAACGGCACCGCCGTACAACTGTGGGACTGCAACGGCTCCGGCGCGCAGAGCTGGACGTGGAACGGCGACGGCTCCGTGCGCGCCCTCGGCACGTGCATGGACGTCACCGCCGCCGGCACCGCCAACGGCACGAAGGTGCAACTGTACGAGTGCAACGGCACCGGCGCCCAACGGTGGACGTTCACCTCCGGCACCGGCCAGATCGTCAACCCGCAGTCCGGCAAATGCCTCGACGCGACCGGGGCGAGTTCCGCCAACGGCACCCGGCTGCAGATCTGGGACTGCACCGGAGGCGCGAATCAGCGGTGGAACAGAACCTGAATTCCAGCAAGTGAGAACGCGCTCTCTCATGCTATGTGAATAGGGCCGGAACGCCTGCTGGAGTTCCGGCCCTGGTCTGCTTGCGCGACGTGGCTACCCGGCGGGCGTCAGGGACCCCGTGGCCCCCTGCGGAATGCTGACGAGCAGGGTGATGATCTGACCCAGCGCGGAGGAGGGCTGCAGCGAATCGGCGTAAACCGGTCCGGCCATGGTGACGACGAGCGACGCGGAGGCCAGCAGGACACCGAGGCGGGCAAGACGCATGGAATGTGCTCCTTTCCAGGAATGAGGAGTCCATCCATAACGCGTCAGGGGTGCCGGGCCTGCGCATCCGGGGCCGGGACAACGGCGATCTTGGTGCAGATTTGAGCGTCCGAACAGGCACGTGCGGGTCTGGGTTTCGGGGAGTAGGTGACCCCCGTCCAGCTCACGTCGATCGTTCGTCAAGATCGACTCCCTAGCCTGTCGCCATGATCAAGAGCATTCTGCTGGCCGCGGTCCTGGTCGCTGCGGGCGGGCCCGCGGGCGGCGACCAGAACGCCGGCCACGTCTGCCTCACCAACACCAACTGGATCGCGGCCGAGGAGACGGCGGACCCCGAGCGGGACGGTGACGCGGCGGCCTACTACGCCGGCATCGGACGGCGGCTGGGCGTCCTGGCGGGCATCACCACCTCGAGGAGCCTGGCGGCCGACCTGGCCAAGGGGCGCGAGCTCAGCCGGAAGGCCGCCGCGCTGTCCTCGGCGGGGAAGAGCACCACGGCGATCGACAAGCGGCTCGGCGACATCGAGACAAGGCTGCTGGCTTACTGCGCGTAAGGCTTAAGGCTTTTCGGGCGTGCGGGCTTTTCGGGCGTGCGGGCTTTTCGGGCGTGCGGGCTTTTCGGGCGTGCGGGCTTTCGGGCTTCAGGCTTTCGGGCTTTCAGGCGACGCGGTCGGCAGTCGCGGGGGCGGTCAGGCCGGTGGCGGCCAGCGCCTGGTCGAGTGTGGGGTGGGTGTGCAGCAGGCGGTCGGTGCCGGTGATCTGGAGTACCCGGCTCACCCGCTCGTGCGGCGCGGCCAAGTGCAGGCTGCCGCCGCCGGCCTCCGTGCGGTGGTGCAGGTCGATGAGCAGGTGCAGGCCGGAGCTGTCCATGAAGGTGACCGCACTCAGGTGCAGCACCAAGGGGAGGGCGGCATCGGGGTGTTCACCGATGATGTACGCCTCCAGCTCGGCGGCATTGGTGCAGTCCAGCTCGCCGGCAACACCGATCAGAGTGCCCCCGTCCAGGGGGCGGCGGATCAGATGCAGCGCCGTCATAATGCCCTCGTCCCTGGGAGTCTCTGTCCCTCCAACACGGTAAACCCTGAAGTGCATTACATGAAAGACCTTTCTCTCCAAAACCAGGACGGAAGCCCTCCAAGCCCACCCAAGCCCGGTACGGCCCGCCGCCGGAACCGATAGCGTGAAGAGTGTGAGCTCAGACAGCCCCAGCTGGACCTTTCTCACCCACCACGCCCGGGTGCTGCTGGAGATCGCCCGCGACCCCGAGGCGCGGCTGCGCGACATCGCCGCCAGCATCGGCATCACCGAGCGCACCGTGCAGACGATCGTCAACGATCTGCACGAGGCCGGCTATCTCTCCCGCGAGCGTGTCGGCCGCCACAACCGCTACCAGCTCAACGCCGACCTGACCTTCCGCTATCCCACCGAAGCCGGGATGCCGGTACGCCGCCTGATCGACATGTTCGCCGAACGCGACCTGCCCACTCGCTCGTAGCCGGTCGTGGCTAGCTGAGGGTGATGGCATCGAGCGCCGGGTCGCACCCGAGAATCAGGGTGTAGAGCTCCTGAAGCCCCATCCCGGGAAACAGTCCCAATTCCTTGTCCAGGGTGTCTCTTATCTCGTGATAGGCGGCCAATGCCTCCGCGGTGCGGCCGGCACGGTGGTAGGCGAGCATCAGCCGTTGCGTGAGCGCCTCGTTGAGCGGCTCCTTTCCCCTGATGTGCCGGACGAGCCGAGGTATCAGCTCACGATGATGGCCCAGGCGCAGTTTCACATCACAGAAGCTCAGGAAGGCGGCGTTGTGCTCCTCCTCGAGTTGGCGGCGCCGTCCAGCGGCCCATTTGCCCGCCACTCCGGCGAGGACGGTTCCCTCCCCCCACAGCCGCAGCGCGCTGTCGAGAAGCTGCGCCGCGCGAATGTGATCACTGAGGCCGTTCGACGCGGCCACAAGCCCGCGGAACCGGACCACGTCCACCTGCTCGTCGGCCACCTGGAGCACGTAGGCATGATGCAGGTAGTCGATCGAGACGGGGAAGTCGGCGCCCGACTCCAGGGAACGGCGTAGTCCGCTGACGTAGGAGTACAACATGGTGGTGGCCGAGCCGGGGATGTTGCCGCCCCAGAGGTGTTCCATCAGCCGCTCATGGCTGACCGGGCTGCCTTCGGCGAGGATGAGTATCGCGAGAATGAGTTTGGACTTGGGCGGCCCGAGATCGATCTCCGTGCCGTCCATGTGCGCGCGGAACTGGCCGAGCACCTCGAACTGAAGAGTGCCGTACGGCAGGCCGCGCTGCGGCTCCTCGGCGGGTGACCGTGATGGCGGCGGAGGTGCGACATGAACGAGGGCGGCCGCCTTCCGGGCGAGTTTCTCCGGCATGAGGACGGTGAGCCGGCGGCCGGCGCCGATGATTCCCTTCCGCCTGAGGCTGCTCAGGGCGCGCCCGACGGTGGCCCTGGAGGTCCCGCTCCAGGAGACGAGGTTCTGCTGGGTGACGGGGAAGGGGAAGCTCACGGAGCGGTCCGGATGCGTGATGCCGGTCCGCTCCGCCAGGTCGTTCAGGAGCCGGATGATCCGCTGGTTTCCATCACCGTTCGACAGGTTCAGCACGCGCTGTTCCATGTTGTGCTCACGCGTCCTGAGATCGGCGACCATGGCGGTGGTCACTCTGCTGCTCAGGGCCGAGGTGCCGAACAGATCGCAGTCCACCAGGAGCGCCCTGATGGGCGACAACGCGACGACGGTGTGCGTGTGGAGCACCGGATCCGCTGACGGGAACCCGATGAGGCTGTGCGGGCCGTAGATGTGCAGGAGCGGCTCGGTGTCCTGAGTCCGGAGCACCGCCTTCGCCCAGCCCTCGAGCAGAACCAGGACATGTTCGCTACGCCGCCCGGCTGTCACCAGGATCTGCCCCGGGTCGTAGGAACGCGTTTCCGCCAGCAGCATCAGCCGGCGCCGATCCTCTGTGCTCAACGCGCTCCAGAAGCCGGTTCCCGTGTTCACGGCGTCGGAACCTGAACGCCCTGGAGGGCGAAGATGACGGCGGTCAGCGCGATGAGCAGGCCGGCGATGGCACCCAGGGTGCCGACGAGACGCTTGTCCGCCTTCGCGTGGGACAGCGTGCGCACCACATAGGCGAGGAGCGCGAAGAATGCCAGAGTCACGATGACTCCGGCTGCCACCGATAAGGGGGCAGGCACGGCGGTTCTCCTTCGGGAGTCATCTGGCTGGGGACGTGGACTTGTTGCGCACTCCGGTCCGCGAGAAGGGGAGAAACCCTCGCAAGAGGGGGTGGAAGCCTCGCCCTCAAGCTCGCCGACAGCGCGATGCTTCCAAACGCTACCAGCGACCTCGAAGGCTAGAAGGGCCTCATTTGAGGCATGGAAAGGCGGCCCCTCGGGCTTCCACCTCCGAAGGGCCGCCTATGGGTGGCGCCACGTCCCCAGCCAGAGGAGACTCACGCCGTGTGCCCCACTCCATCACTCGAGCAGGACCGAGGGAGGAAGCCGAGCGGGAGGACCACCAAGACCAGCAACGCGTCCTCGACGGCTTGACCAGCGGCCAGGCCCGCGATCCCGCGGCGCTTCGGGGAGGTTCTCCCTCTCCCGCCCTCATGGTTGTTAGCATCCGCGCTGCGACTGGAGAAAACCTGGGAGAAGTCCTATGGGTCTGGCGGCAGCGTCGCAGTATGTAGATTTCTCCCTTGTCGGCCTGAAGGCGGAAGCGGGTGGAGCGATGACCCCCATCGCCGGTCAACTCCGCGACCTGCGGCGGTGGATCTGGTGCGGGTGGGCGGGCTGGATCGCGGAACGCATCGAAACGGGCGACGACCTGGCGGCGCAGCTACGAGCCGTCTGGGATCAGCCGGACCGCCACGCCGCCTTGCGATGCTTCCTGAACCCGGTGCCGATCGGTCTGATCGGCGAGTATCTGGCCGGTGACGAACCGGCCAGATACTCGCCCCTCACGGCCGCGGTGCAGGAGGCCCTCCTCCTGATCGCCGCCTGCCGAAGCGCACTCCCATCGGTGATATCCAGTGGGAGGGGTTCGCCGAGGCGTTCGACGACCAGGGGTTCCGCTACCTGATGCACCGCGCATCCGAGGACGCGCAGCTGAGTCCTGTCGCCCAGTTTCGCCGGGAAGGGATCCTGAGCAGGAGCCACCGGCAATACCTGCGGCAAAACGTCTACCCGTGCCCGCCGGAGGGAACCGCGGCCCTGACGCTCGTCTCTCGCGGACACTCCCGAGCCGAATACTCAGGGCCGGAGATGATCCTGCACGCGGAACCGGATCCGGCCGAGGTCACGATTCCCGTCATCGGATAATACGCCTTGCCCATTTCTATATGGACAAGCAGCAAGGCATATGCGACTCTCACACAAGATTGATCAACTTCGCCCAGCCATTCCGTGACGTATTGACTCCATGGCGTCCCCATTCGGGCAGTGAGAGCGAGACCCGTGGTATCCAGCTGGTTATTTGTCGTATGCGCATCGGTCCTAGTCTTCATGGCGCTACTGGCCATCATCGAAATCGGTAAGCAGGGGATGCTCGGCCATCAGGGTGTCGAGCGTGACGGTCTCAGATCCGGCACCAGGGCGCCGGCCTGGCAGGCCGTTGATCTGGACGGGCGGGTCCATGTTTCACCGGCGCCGGGCCGCTGGCAGGTTCTGGTTTTCGCCGACCATTCGCTCAGGGAATTCACCGAGGTCGTCGAGGGGCTGCGCGCACTGGACGCGAGAGGCGGTGTCGAGCTGCTCATCCTGGCCAGGAGGTATGCCGCGGCCATGGTGGGCGTGCTGCCGGAACTCGGCGTGCCGTGCCCGGTGGTGCTCGTGGATCCCGCGATCTACCACCGTTACAACGTGCGGGTCATGCCTTTCGTGGTCATCGTCGATCCCGCCGGCCGTATCGCGGTGTCGAGCCTGGTCAATCAGCAATGGCAATTGGCGCGGCTGTGCCAGTTGGCCGGCGTCCATGAAAGGACGGACGCGTGACGGAAATGTTCGGCGCGGCGGCGGCCGTGGTTGTGGCCGTGGTGTTACTGGCGGCCGGTTGTGCCAAGCTGGCGACCGCCGGTGAATTCGCGACCACAGTTCAGGTGTTCATTCCCGTGCCGCGGCGCGCGGCGAAAGTCCTGGCCTGGTTCCTGGCGTTCTGGGAAGCCGGGCTGGGGGCGTCGACACTGCTGCGGCCCGGCCTGGTCTGGCTGGCGTTCACCGTGCTGGCGTTCTGCGGAGGACTTCTGCTCGTGGCGATTCTGGGGCTCCTTCGCCATCGCGGCCGTGAGTGCAATTGTTTCGGTGGACTCAGCCGAGGGCGTTTCGGCGGGTGGGGCGCGGGACGAGCGCTCGCGCTGTTTCTCGCCGCTGCTCTTCACACGTGGTACGTGAATGGCTCGGCCGGGTCGCCGGGCCTCGGGGATTCCGCTTACTCCATGGCGCTGGTTCCCGTCGTCGTCCTCGTGGGGTTCGCGGTGATGCAGGCCGCGGACACCTTGACGGCGATACGCACATCGGGGGTGCTCGAATGATTCAGGTTCCTGTCTTTCTCGCCGTGACCCAGTGGGTGCTGCTGTTCCTTCTCGGCCTGCTGGTGATCATCATGTACCGGCAGCTCGCCAGGGTGCTCGGGGTGACCAAACGCGACCGGGAACACGCGCACGGTCTGCCGGCGGGCACGACCCCGCCGCGCTTCGCTTACACGGACGCCACCGATGCCGCGCGCACGTCGGCTTTCGAGCCGGGCAACGGGCGCGCCGCACTGGTGGTCTTCGCCGACCCGTCCTGCTACGCCTGCGAGGAGGCGATGGGCAGGCTGCAGACGGTCATTGGCCAGAAGGCGTGGGACGCGCAGATTCTCGTCGTCACCAGCGAGCCCGCACAGTATGTGGCCCGTGTTCCCGCATTCGCCCGACTCGGCGCCGGCGTCGCTGTCATCGGTCATCACGTGAAAGCCGACTGGCAGGTGGACGCCACGCCGTACTTCTTCTTGCTCGGACGCGACGGAAAGGTTCTCACGTCGGGCACAGCATGGTCAGCCGACCAGATCGCCACCGCTCTCGAGGAAGGACAGCCGCGTGTGGTTCAAACGCACCAGTAGCAAGATCGAGAAGTATACGACGGACGCAACAGACCAACTGGCTCGCCAGGTGAGCCGACGTGAAGGGCTCAAGCGGGCTCTGGCCGGCGCCACCACGCTGATCGCGGGAGTCGCGGTTGGCCAGTTCGCCGGGGCGAAGTCCGCGGCGGCCGCGGTGGATTGCCCCTGCGCCCCGCCGCGGGGCGTTTACTGCTCTGGCTGCCCGACGAACGGGTGCCCGTCGGGACATGTGATCTGCAAAACCAGCCACGGCTGCGACCCCTGCATCTACTCCGACGGTTACTGGGTTTCCTGCACCGGTCTCGGATCCTGCGGAGGCGGCTTCCGGCTCTGCTACGACTGCAAGAAGAGCAGCGGCACCTGCAGCACCACCTGCGGGTGCAGAACGGGCATTCTGTGCTCCGGATGCTGCACCGCCGACGAGGTCAAGGCGGAGATGGCGCGCGTCCAGCAGGAAGCCGCCGCCGCCTGATGCCGATCCCGCCGGCTCGCCGGGCGGCCGGGAGACCGCTGGTCATCGCGGCGGCGCTGGTTCTCGGGGCCTGCGCCGCCGTGCTGACCCGGCTGGGCCTGGGGCCCCTCTTGGTGCTCCTCGCCGCTCCGGTCCTCGCCGCGACCAGCGGTTACGGCAAGAGCGACTCCCCTTGAGGCGTCAACGCGGCCGCCACCCTGGCGGTCCCCTCCTCCGGGCGAGGAGCTCTGGTGGTACGGCGGGCGTGGATGCTTGTGGCGTTCACCGTGCCTGCCGCCGTTTTCTGGGGATCGGTCACCATGGGTGTCGCCTTCTTGGTGCCGCGCCCGGTCATCGTCTGGGCGGCGGTGATCTACACGGTCGCGTACGCGGTGGCCCAGGTACTGGCGCTCCCGCTCCGCGCGCCGGGACGGTCCTGGCAGGTGCCGTCGCAGTGGCTGGTGGGGCGGTCATTCGCCGTCCGCACGGCGATCTGGGGAATGACGCTCGGGCCCGGAGTGATGACGAGAAACGCCTTCGCGGGCAGTTGGCTCTTTCCCTTGCTCGCCGCGGCCTCGGCAGAGCCACTCGTCATGGGTGCGGCAAGCGGCGCCCTGCACGCCGCGGGCAGAGTGGCCGGCATCATGCGGCAGATGGACAGGAAGAACGCCGGCGGTTTCTTTGACGCGATGGCGCGGACAATGCGCTGGCGCACCGTGGACGGCGTTCTGTTGTCCTTCCTCGCGGGGCTTCTCATCGTGTTCGCGGGGTACTCCTGAATTCCGCCCCGGCCATTTTCCGGGCGGGGCGGAATTCAGCCGCCCGGCGCCCGCACCTCGACGACGATCGAAACACTGAAATTCAGCCCGTCGGCCTGCAGGCCATAACAGCCCGGCGATCGCACCCACGTCGAACCCGGCCAATGCCGGTATCCGCCGCTGTTGTTCACCCCCGGCCCCGGTGGGATCTGAACCGCCAGGGAGCGGGGCTCCTCACCGAAGGCCACCTCGCCCGGCTTGTCCAGGCGCGTGCCGCGAAGGAGCACGGGGCCCTGGTAGGACGGTTCGGCGAACCACAGGGACTTCTTGCCGTACCAGCCGTCGCGGCGCACCGGATCGACGGTGATGCGCGCTCCTGCCTTGGCGCCGACCAGCACCACACGCACCCGCCCCTCGCCGAAGGCCGTTCCGCCGAAGGGCAGGCCGGGCGGCAGGCGTCTGCCCTTGGTCACCGGGCAGGACGACGACGCCGCCGGATGACGCAGGGGCCGCCAGAGCTCCGCGGGCACGGCTCCCTGTTGCGGCTGGCAGATCTGCGCGTGCTTGGCGCAGGACTGGGCGTAGTCGGCAGGCGTGGCCAGACCGGTGGGCGCGGGAGTCGACGGTGCCGGGGTCGACGGTGCCGGAGTCGGGGGGCTCGGGGCGGATGCCGTACTGCCCGTTGTGCACCCGCTTGCGGCGAGCAAGGTGAGCAAGGTGAGCGCCGTCATCGGGACGATTCTGGTATCCATATCCCCTCGAGAGGTTGGCAGGATAACCGCGTGAAAAATGTAGCGAGAAAAGGATGGTAGTTCAAGGAATCCCTCGATTATCGGAATCGAGAGGTGCCGGACTATCGTTTCCCGATAACGCCGTGAACGGCTCTCGTCCTGGGTGACGAACGCCATCGCCCGCAAGGTTCAGCCGGCGACCGCGGTGATCGCCTCCCGTTCCTTGCCGAGGATCTCCATGAGCAGCTTCGTCTCCAGGTCGTAGTTGCTGAGGACCACGCCGGTCCAGTCGTGCCCCATGTAGACGTTCCAGTTGGCGTTGCCGCCGCCCACGCCGCCACCGTGCCCGATCACCCGGAAGTCACCCATGATGGTGGAGTTCAGGCCGTACGCCTGGAACGCCGCACGCCGGGCCCCGCCGGGCGACGGCGCCCCCGGCGGAGGAGGGGAGGGGAACTTGGGGCCGACGTACAGCTCGGTGTACGGGGCGGTCAGGAGGGTGTGGTTCTCCAGGGCCTGCCCGAGCCGGATGAGATCGGGTGCGCTGGCGAAGGCGTGGCCGCTGGGCATGCCGATGAACGGCCGCCCCGGATTGGTGCCGGGTCCGCCGATGACCGCGCTGGCCTTCAGATCGCGCAGGGCGTCCACCCGCGAGCCGTCGGCCTGCAGCATGTACGGGTGGGCGATGCCGCTGTCGGCCAGCCACTCCGTCCTGGTGTAGTACCGCGAACCGGTCATGCCGGCGGCGTCGAAGATGTGCTCGTGCACGTAGTCCCAGTACGACATGCCGGTCACCTTGGTCACGATCTCGCCGAGCGCGTCGAGCCCGGCCCCGCCGTACTGGCTCTGAGTCCCGGGCGTGAACTGGAGCTCGCCCCCGCGCAGCGCCTTCGCGTTGATCTCCAGGAGCTCTTCCTTGCTGTAGGTGATCAGCTTGGGATCCAACGGCAGGCTGCTCATGCCGGAGGTGTGGGTGAGCATCTGGTGCATGGTGACCTTGTCGGCCACTTCCGGGCGGAAGCCGGTCAGATACTTTCCGAGCTTGTCGTAGAACTCGACCTTGCCCTGCTCGGCCAGCTGGACGATCGCCAGCGTGCTGAACGGCTTGGACGCCGACCCCAGGTTGAACCGCGTGTTGAGACGGTTGCGGATGCCGCGCTTCTTGTCCGCCATGCCGAACGCCTCGGCCACGACCGGCCTGCCGCGATGGGCGATCATGATGACGCCGGAAAACTGATCCTTCTTCGCCAGCTCGCTGACGTACTCCTTGTACGCGCGCAACGGCTCGCTCTGCCGCGCGTGCGCGGCACCGCCCGAGGCGGCTACCAGCCCTGAGGCGGCCAGCGGTGTGACGGCAAGCATGCCGAGCACGGATCTCCTGGATGCCTTGGACATGTCGTCTCCCTTCGATGCTGAGGCCAGAGGGTTCCAGCGGGGGAGTTAAATCTCTGTTCGAGGCTTCCTCGAAGACCGGATGCCGTCACGGCCGGGACGCGGGCCGCTGCCTACCGTGGCGCTGCAGGTCATCGAGGGTGAGGGAACGATATGGCGGTCAGCCGACGAGATCTTCTACGGGCCGGAGCCGGGGTTGCGGCGGGGGCCGCGCTGGCGCCGGAGTGGTTCACCCGGCCGGAGCCCGCCGCCTGGCGGCAGCTGCGCGCGAGGCTGAGCCCCGCCGCCCGGCTGTATCGGCCGGGCGAGCGCGAATATCCCTCCCTGGCCACGGTCGACAACCAGCGCTACGCGGCGGTACGGCCGGCCGGGGTGCTGGCCTGTGCCACCGAGCACGATGTGCGGGCCGCGCTGGGCTGGTGTGCCGAGCACCGGATACCGTTCGCGGCCCGTTCCGGCGGCCACAACTACGCCGGGCACTCGGCCACCACCGGGCTGGTCATCAGCGTGCGGCCGCTGAACCAGGTGGCCGCGCGCGGGCGGCGGCTGCATCTCGGCGGCGGCGCCACCAACTCCGACGTGTACGCCGCCCGCGAGGCGGGCCTGTACTTCCCCGGCGGGCGTTGCCCCGGCGTCGGGGTGGCCGGTCTCACGCTGGGCGGAGGACTCGGTTTCAACGACCGCAAATGGGGCCTGACCTGCGATCATCTGGTCGAGACCCGGCTGGTGCTGGCCGACGGCAGCATCGTGCGGGCCGCCGAGGACGAAAACCCGGATCTGCTGTGGGCCTGCCGCGGCGGCGGGGGCGGCAACTTCGGGATCAACACCGCCTTCGTCTTCGACGCCGTACGCGTGGACCGCCAGCGCGTCACCGTCTTCGACCTGGTCTTCCCCCTAGCCTCCGGGGTGCGCGTGGCCGAGGAACTGCAGCACGTCCTGCACGCCGACGAGTCGGGCGAGTTCGACGTGCGCATCGGCGTCAAGCAGACCGGCGTGGGGGTGCTCGGCCAGCGCCTCGGCGACGAGCCCGGCCTGCGACGGCTGCTGGCCCCGCTGCTGGAGCTGCGCCCGAGCGTCGCCCGCATCCAGGAGTCCGGCTTCTGGGCCGGGCAGGACTACCTCATGGAGCGTCCCGGCCAGAAGGACTGTTACGCCAGCAGGTCGCTGGTACCCGACAGGTGGCTGGACGCCGAAACGCTCACTCACATCGTCGAATGGGCGCGCACCTTCCGGCCCGGCCCCGCCCGCGCCTCCGGCTACCTCACCCTGTTCGCCATGGGCGCCGCCGGTGCCGCTCCCCGCCCGGACGAAAGCGCCTACCCCCATCGAGCGGCCACCTACGTCATCGACATCGGCACCCACTGGAGCCCCGGCACGCCCACCGGCCAGGTGCACGCCCTGCTGGCCCAGACCGGCGCCCTGCACCAGCTCCTGCGCGGCCGGTTGGGCACCGACGCCGCCTACGTCAACTTCCCCGATCCCGACCTGCCCGGCTGGCAGCACGCCTACTACGGGGCCAACTACGCACGCCTGGCCGAGATCAAGGATCGCTACGACCCCACCGGGCGCTTCCGCCACGCCCAGGCGATCGGCAGTCAGAATCGTGCAATGCAGGCGTTGCATTAACAGTCATGATCGTGCAACAAACTCGTGGTCTGGAGCTGCATATTTGCACGTTGGTTCGTGTATTGGCAATTGACGATCTCATGTATGCAACGTAACTTCTGAGATGTCGCGAACACTCCGACGGCGGGGGCACAGGGCATGAAAGACCGTTGCGGGTTCTGGTACGCCAAGCGGCCCGACGGATCCGCCGCGCAGCTCGCCCCCGTCCCCTTCAACCCCGCCCTCGTCTAAGGAAACGCATGAAACTGCTCGTCCTGGGCGGCACGCATCATGTAGGCCGTGCCGTCGTCGAATCCGCGCTGGCGCGCGGGGACGAAGTGACCACCCTCAACCGCGGCGTCAGCCGCCCACCGGCTCCCGGCGTCCGGGCGCTCATCGCCGACCGCACCGACCCGGCGGCGATGAAGGCCGCGCTCGACGGCGGCGCATGGGACGTGGTGATCGACACCTGGTACCTGGCGCCGCGCGTCGTGCGTGACAGCGCCCGCCTGCTGGCCGACCGCGCGCGGCACTACGTTTACGTCTCCACGCGTGGCGTGTACAGCTGGCCATGGGCACCGGGCGACGACGAGAGCGCCGCGCTGGTCGATGGCGACCCCGACAGCGAGGACGGCTCGGACTACGCCGCGGCCAAGCGCGGCGGCGAACTGGCCGTGCTGGAGTCATTCGGCGAGCGCTCCCTGCTGGCCAGGGCCGGGATGATCCTCGGCCCCTACGAGAACGTCGGCCGCATCCCGTGGTGGCTGCGCCGCCTGGAGAAGGGCGGCCGCGTGCTGGCCCCCGATCCGCGCGACACACCGCTGCAGTACCTTGACGTTCGCGACATGGCCGACTGGCTGGTGGGCTCGGCCGAGCGCCGGCTCGGCGGCAGCTACATCGTCACCGGACGCCCCGATGACATCACCGTGGAGGAACTGCTGACCACCGCGATGGAGGTGACCGGCTCCACCGCCGAACTGGTCTGGACCCCCTACGACGTGCTGGCCGGCGAGGGTCTGGGGCTCGGCAGGGAACTGTCGATGTACATGCCCGACGGCTCGCGGCCTGTCGGCATCAACGACGCCGACACCAGCGCCGTCTTCGACGCCGGACTGACCGTCCGTCCCCTGCGCGACACCCTCGCCGACACGTGGGCCTGGCTCCAGGCCGAAGGCGACCCGCCGCCGCACCCGCTCGGCACCGACCCCTCGAACTGGACCGACCCCGTCGCGGAGCAGCGCCTCCTGGCCAGGCTCTGACGCCACTGGTGATGCGGTTAGAGTGATGCCCGCCGTACCATCTGTCCGTCTTTGAGAGGAATTGCGGGATCGTGTCTGACCCTTCGATCATCGAGCCCCGGGATCTTGAGCAACTGCTGCTCGCAGCCGCCGATCTGACCGGGGCCGGGCTCGGCGACTTCACCCAGATGGCCGCGCCCTCCTCGGATGAGGACCCGCCACCGATGACCGGGCCGACGCCGGAAAGCACCGCGTTGCTGAACAGGACGTTCACCGACAAGGCCGCGAAAGAGGTCAGGACCTCCTTCGTGAACTCCGACTCCACGATCGTCATCGACGAGGGCGCCTCCGAGCGGGTGCCGGGGGCGGCCGAGGCGTGGATGGCCGACATGCGGCAGATCTACGCCGAGTGCGACTCCTGGACGATCAACATCGGCGGTGAGGAGATCGCCATCCAGGTGGTAGACCCGGCCGACGACCCCATCGAGCCGCTCCGGATCGAGCAGAAGTTCGCCGGCGGCGCGTTGATGCGGACGATGCTCGCCGGGCCGGACGGGCAGCTCGGCCAGATCAGCACCCTTCTGATGCGCGATGGCGACCGGGTCCTGGAGCTCACGTTCCGCAGCGGGACGGTCGTGCCGGGCAGCCCGGAGGCCGCCCGGCTGCGGGCGGCGATGACGGCGTTCCTCGAACTGGCGCCGGCGAAGTTCCTGGGGTGAGCTCGCTCAGCGCCGGACGCTGAGGCGCATGAGGTCCTTTCCCACGATCATCCTGCCCCGGTAACCGGCCTCGAGCGCGCCGGTCCGGGCGCGGCGCTGCCACTGCGCGTGCGACTGGAAATCGCCGATGTGACTGAGCACCAGGGATTCGACGCCCGACTGCCGGGCCACCGTACCCAGCTCGAGAACGTCCGTGTGTGTGGCGCGCATGTGTTCCACGAAGTGCTCCGAGGCTCCGTGCTCGTGCCACCACTGCGGATCGCCGGCCTCGTGGACGAGGATGTCCGCGCCGTCGGCGAGGGTGGGGATGTTCGGCGTCACGGTGGTGTCCCCGGAGAAGACCACGCTTCCGTGTTCCGTCTCGAACCTGTAGGCCAGGCTCGGGAAGACGACGCCGTGGGAGACCAGGATGGCCGTCACCTCGACGTCGTCGTTGCTCATCACGGGGAAGGGCTTCATGACCGGCGCCGTGTCGCCGGTCGGGGACGCGCCCACGTCCGGCAGCCTGATCTCGTTGACGCGGAGGGCGGCGGCCGGGTCGAATCCGATCCTCTCGGCGATGAAGGTGTTGCTGGAGTAGGCCATGGCCTCGTTGGAGAGCCTGGTCAGGTCGGCGAGGCCGGGGGTCGGGCGGTGCGGGGCGACCCATTTCGCGCCGGGGACGTCGGGCAGGGCGCCGGCGCTGGGCGGGCCGTACACGTCGATGCGCGGGATGGCGCCGGTCTGCGACAGGATCGCCGGCGCCATGTACATCGCGATGTTGACGTAGTCGGCGATGTGGTCGGCATGGAGGTGGGTGACGAAGACGCCCTTGAGCCGCACCGGGTCCAGGCCGGCACGCATGTACTGCGACACCGCGCCGCGACCGCAGTCGACCATGTAGACGTTGCCGCGGACGACCAGCGCGCTGGCGATGCCGAAGCGCCCGCTCGACGGCACCGGGCCGGCCGCCGTTCCCAGCAGGACCAGGTCGGTTCCGCCGGAGGGCGTAGCCGCCAGGGCGGGCGCCGGCTGGGCTCCGGCCGCGGCGATGCCGGCGGCGATGGCACTCGAACGCAGAAGTGTTCGCCTGGTCACCTGACCTGACGCGTGGGCATTCACGGATTCGCTCCCCTCGACGAGATGACGCTTCCACGACGACGGGTGCCCTCGCGTCGGCGACAACTACGTAGTCATGTACGCCCGCGCCCACGCCTCGAAGGCGGTGAGCGGGATGCCCAGGTCCCTGGCGTACCGCGGGCGGGCCGGCTGGGCGGTCACGTTCAGCCCCAGGAGCGAGAGGCCCATCGCCGGCATGCCGGCGGCGACGGCCTCCTCCCCGGACAGGTCGGGAGCGGGCAGGTCCCGGCCCAGGACGTGGGAGAGGACCGCCGCGATCTCGGTCATCGGCAGGTAGTCGCCCGCCAGCTCCAGCTCGACCCGGTCGAACCGTTCGGGCGCGGCGAAGGCCGCGGCGGCGGCCGCGCCGATGTCGTCCACGGCGATCAGGGGCAGCCGGGTCCCGGGCCGCAGGGCGGTGATCAGGCCGCCGTCGATGCCGTGCGGGAACATGTACCGCATCGAGGGCAGGAAGTTCTCCATGAAGAAGCCCGGCTTGAGAAGCGTCCAGGAGGGAAACCCGGCCGCACGGACCCGATCCTGGATCGCGGTCTTGGCGCCCATGGCCGGTTGCATCGTCTCCCAGCCGGGCGTGTCCGCGTGCCGGTCCGCGCCGGAGACGGAGGTGTGCACGAACTGCCGCACTCCGGCGGCCCTCGCGCCCTCGACGAGGTTGACGCCCTGGGTCACCTCGCTGCCGAAGTCGGGGCCGTCGGCGGTGAAGGCGGGCATCTGCACCGAGAAGACGGCGCGGACGCCCGCGGCGGCCCGGACCACGGACGCACGGTCGTAAAGGTCGCCGGTGACCAGCTCGGCGCCGAGCGCCGCAACGGCCCTGGCCCGATCGGTGGCCGCATCGCGCACCAAGGCGCGTACGGGCACACCCGCCGCCAGCAGAGCACGGGCGGTCGCCCCGCCCTGCCGGCCGGTGGCGCCGGTGACCAGAACGGGCGCGGGAACTGTGGACATGACGCTCCTCAGGGCACACTTATGAAAACGGCGGGGCCCGCCGTTTCTGTACGAGTACGATATGGCGGGGTCCGCCGTTTAGTAAAGCCGGAGGTGACGTCGTGCCCGAGACCCGTCGCGCGGACGCGAGGCGCAACTACGCGCGCATCCTCGCCGTGGCTGAGGAGGAGGTGGCCACTCATGGGGCCGACGCCTCCCTGGAACAGATCGCCCGCACCGCGCAGGTCGGCTCGGCGACCGTGCGCCGGCACTTCCCCACCCGCCGCGACCTGCTGGAGGCGGTCTCACGCAAGCGGATCGAGGAACTGCGGGCCCGCGCCCACCACCTGTCCGGCCAGGAGGACGGCCGGTCCGTACTCCTGCAATGGCTGAGCGAGGTCGTCGCCTTCTGCGTCACCGCCCGGGGGCTGGCGGCCACGCTGGCCTACGACGGCGCGGCTCACGAGAACTCCTGCTCGGCGACGCTGGAAGAGGCGGCGGGCCCCCTGCTTCGGCGTGCCCAGTACGACGGCGTGGTGGCCGCGGAGGTCACCGCCACCGACCTGATCACCCTGGCCGCCGGCCTGGCCCTGGCCACGGAACACCACCCCGACCCCGCCGCCGCGGCGCAGCGATTGTTCCGGCTCGTCGTGGCGGGATTGAGCTCCTCGCCGGCTTAGCAGACGCAGAACTCGTTGCCTTCGACGTCCGCCATCACGACCCAGCGCTCCGGCGGCGTGCGCCGCTCCACCACCGTGGCCCCGAGCTTCGTCAGGCGAGCCACTTCCTCTTCGACCCGGTCCGTGCGCTCCTCGCCCGAGAGCCCGCGGGAGACCGTGATGTCGAGGTGGAGACGGTTCTTGGCCGCCTTGGTCTCGGGAACCTGCTGGAAGTAGAGGTTGGGCCGCTTGCCGGACCGGTCGATCAGCACGCGCATCGTGTTGCGTTCGGCTTCGGGGATGTTCTCGCCATCGGCCCAGCTCTCCCAGGTGGCATAGCCGTCGGGCGGGGGCGGGAAGGCGTAGCCGGCGATCGCCTCCGCCCAGAACTCGGCCAGCTTCTGCGGGTCGGCGCAGTCGAACGCCACCTGTACTTCTACGTCCATGGTCCGCCTTTCGAGGTCCGGGTCGGCACCCGGATGCTATGCCGCGCGACTGACAGTTTTCGTAGCCGGCCTCCGGGGTTCGATCAGTTGGTGCCGTCGTGGTAGACCATGGGCCCGCCGGCCTCCAGCGCCGCTTTCGAGGCGTCACTGAGCCAGGGCTTGGCGCTCCTGCCGGTGGCGAGGTTCTCGTACAGCGCCAGGGACGCGATGACGTACCGATGGCTCTGCCGGGTCCATCCGTAGAGATACGCCGAGGACCAGCTACCGGCCCCGTTCGCGCACAGGTGGGAGCCGGGGCCTTTCATGGGGCACATGAAGCCCCAGTCGGTCGAACCGGGCCGGAGTTTCTTCCACGCGGTTTCGGCGGTGTTCGCGTTCCTGAGCGGAATCACCCGGATGACGACCATGATGCGATTGCTCTTGGTGGAATTCGCGCTGGCGTAGATGCCGGAGATCATCTCACCGCATCGCGCCTTGCGAAGAATCTGCCGGACATGTCCTGACTGGAACCATGCGGGACAGTCGTCCGACCTGGTTGCTTTGAGGGTGTAGCGCACGCCCTTGCGGCTCGTGAAGGAGCTCGCGAGAAGCGCGTCCGGCGTGATCGGGGTCTGATCGGTGTCCTCGTCGCCGAGAACGACCGGATCGAACGGCTCCTCGGAGGGGGAGGGGGTCGGCGTGTACGTGTCCGAGGGCTGTAGTGGGGTGGAGGGAGTGTCCGACGGCGACGCCGAAGGCGTGGCGGTCTCCCGCGCAGCGGTCACGCCCTGGCTGACGCCCGACCTGACCAGGCGCTTGACCACGACGATCCCCCCGGTGACCAGGGCGACGACCAGGACGCTCGCGACACCGCCGATCACCCAGCCCATCCGGGAGGCCGGTGCGCCGCCCCCGCCCTTGAGCTCCTCGATCAGCGTGAACAGGACCAGGAAATTCTGGATGTCCCGGGCATGAGTGGTCGTCACCGGCCGCCACTGCTCCCGTACCCTGACCGAGACGGCGCCGTTCTCGACCTTGACCGCGCCGATCTGCGGCCACGGCACCGCGCCGGTCGGCGTGATCAGTGCCTGCGGGGTGGCCGCGAGCTCGCCGAACGTGACGGTACGGCCGGCCTGCAGCGCCGCCCGAGCCTGCGGAAGATGCGCCTGCAGGACGGCGCCGTGAATGGCGGGGCCCCATTCCTCCGGCCGGTCGAACCCATCGATCACCACGGGCGGCGCGACCCCGTCGTTCAGCGAGTACACGCTTCTGAACGGGTCGATGACATCCTTCAGCACGGTCACCGAATCCCAGCGGAAGCCCTGCACCCTGCCATCCGCCGACCGGACGACCACGCCCTGCTCGAAGAGGTGCATCTCCCGATCCCAGGGCGTAGCTCCACCCGCAGGCCCGTAGACCGGCCCCGGCTGGCCAAGTCTATTTTGGGCTGCTATGTCGCTAATCTGATCATTCACGCGCCCATGATCTAACATCTCCGCTCAACATGTCAGTCATGTAGGAAGTCCGTTGCGTGGGCGTAGCCCGCGATAAATCCGGCGACGTCGGTGAATATCCCCGCGATAATGGCCGGCGTGGAGCAGGTCGAGGTCGTCGTCGCCCATCACGAGTGCGCCACCCTGCGCGTCGGCGAGGTGTTCCTGAAGATCGACGCCGATCAGGGGCGCACCGACGTCGAGGTCGAGGCGATGGCCATGGCGCCGGTCCCGACTCCGGAGGTCCTGTGGCGCGAGCCGCCGGTGCTCGCGCTCGCCGCCCTCCCCGGGACGGCTCTCGCCCGCCTCGGAAAGCCGTCGACCGCCTCGCCCGCGGCATGGGCCTCGGCCGGCGCCGCCGTACGGATGCTGCACGACGCGCCGCTGCCGCCATGGCCCGGCCGGAGCGTCGACGAGATCGCGTCGGACCTCGACGGCGAATGCGCGTGGCTCATCACCAACGACGTCCTTCCCGCCGACCTGGTCACGCGCAACCGCCAGGTCGCCGAGGCCGCGCTCCGGCCGTGGACGCCGGTGTTCACGCACGGCGATCTGCAGGTCGCCCACGTGTTCACCGACGGCGACAAGATCACCGGCGTGCTCGACTGGTCCGAGGCGGGCCCGGGTGACGCCCTGTTCGACCTCGCCATCCTGACGCTCGGACACCGGGAGCACCTCGGCGACGTCCTCGCCGGCTACGGCGCCGACGTCGACCTCGACGTGATCCGCGCGTGGTGGTCGCTGCGCAGCCTGCTGGCGGTCCGCTGGCTGATCGAGCACGGCTTCGACCCCTCCTCGCCAGGGTGCGAGGTCGACGTGCTGAGATCCCAGATGTGAGGCCGCGACGGGGCTACGATCGCCGTTCCGCCGCGTCGATCCGCTGGGCGGACGCCGACCGGGCCTTGGCACGGGTGCGCCGGTCAGGCGCGGCTTCGTACGGCCGCGGCGACCGCCTCGATGGCGGCGGCCACCGTACCCGCATCCTTGGCCAGGATCCGGACGTGGTTGGCCGGTGAGGTCGCGAAGACGGAGACCAGCTCGTTGCGCTCCACGGCGAGTTGAACGGCGGCCCGCATGGTGCGCACCTCCGCCTCCGTGGCGCCCGAGTGTTTGCCGGTGCCGACCACGAAGACGGTCGGCACCCTCAGCGCCGCCAAGCCTGCGCAGGACGGGCTGCCAATGCCCGGTGGTGGCGAAGCCGCCGTTGAGGAAGAGCAGCTCGGGCTTCCGGCCGGGGTGGTCGGCGACGTGCAGGTGGGTGTCGGCGGCGGGGACGTTCATCGCGGGTCAGCCCTTCTGGGGGAAACCGAGCTCCTCGCGCTTGGACTGCCATTCGGCCAGCAGCGCGGCCATGCGATCGGCGAGAAAGTCGTGGTAGGCGGCGGCTTCGGCGAGGATCGCCTGGCGCTCGGAGTCGCCGTCGTCGAGCAGGGCCAGCGCCTCCCGGGCGAGGACGGCTTGCTGCTGGTAGATCTCCGCGGCGAAGCCGGTGGGGTCGAGGGCGCGGGAGTCGACGGTGACGTGATCCATGCGCTGGCCCGCACTGCGGGAGCGGCGCACGGCCCGGTGGTCGGCGAGCAGGGCGACCGCTCCGGTGACCGCGCTGCGGCTGGCCATCAGGGCCTCGGCCAGCTCGGCGATGCTTTGCTGGGGCGGCCGGCAGATGAGCAGGTAGCCCAGCACTCGGCCGGCCACGGGCGGGAAACCGTACTCCCGTGCGTAGAAGTGGGCCATGCGATCGGTGAAGGCCAGCTGCTCCGGCGTCGTCATGAGACGAAGGTAGCGCAGATAACTGAGATAACACAAATAAGTGTCATCTCGGTTATCTTGGTGGACGGACCGCGGCCGCGATGCCGTCCAGAAGCATCCTCAGCCCGAACTCGAATTCCTCATCGCTGCCCACCCCGGCGATGTCGGTGGCATGCCGCACCATCCGGGGATGGGTCTGCGGATCGAGACGTTCGTACAGTGCTTGACGTGCCTGCTGTTCCCCCGGATCGGTGGCGTCGAGGTATAGGTTGAACTGCACGGAGCCGATGATCAAGGTGGCCAGCGCGCCGGCGGCAGCCGCTGCGTGCCGCGGGCTCAGCCCCGCGCCGATGAACCGATCGACCGCGACCTCCACTCCCCGAAGCGAATTCGGCCCGAGGCGCTCGGTGCCGCGCAGGAGCAGGGCGACGGAGGGATGAGCGAGAAGGAAGCCGCGGAAGGCGCGTGCCAGCCACTCCGCCTCCGACCGCCAGTCCAGGCCAGGGGGTGGTGGCTGCATCCCCAGCCGGATGGCCTGGTCGGCCACGACGATCGTCAGCTCGTCCCGGCTGCGGACGTGCCGATAGAGCGAAGACTGGCTGCAGCCCAGTTCCTCGGCGAGTCGCCGCATGGTCATCGCCTCGATGCCGTGCTCGTCCAGCAGGCGCAGCGCGGTGTCGGCGATCGCCTCCAGGGAAAGCATCCGATTCCGCCGCCTGCGCGTGGGCGGCTCGCCGCGCGCGAGCCACCAGGACGCGGAGCCCGGCCGATCCGGCGACGAGATACGGGCGCGCTCCGCTGAGCTGGGCTTCTCTCGTGTCATGTCGGAGTCCAGCCTCCCATGCCTTGCACAAGCGAAACGAGATCGCCAAACTTAAGCGAACGTCGTTTGCTTAAGAGGTGTGGGTCGCGTCTGGCAACCGGACGGAGCCACGGGGGAGGAAACAGAGTGCTGGCTGTCAGGAACACCGGCGATGGGATCCAGGTGCAGGACGTGGTCGCCCCGGAGGGGCCGGGCGTCCGGCTGGACATCGCGTCGGCGGGGGTCTGCGGCACGGATGTCGCGCTCGTCGCGAGCGGGCCGTCCGGGCGTTGACCGAGCGCCTCGCCACCGGGTCCGGGGCGATCTACTACCACGTGGGCACCCGGGATGAGCTGTTGGACACCGCGACGGAAACCGTCATCACCGCGGCTCTGGCGACCAAGCCCGGCCGGGCTTCGGCTGCGCCGGAAGACGAGATCCGCACCGTCGCGCTGGCTCTGTTCGACGCGATCGCCGAGCACCAGTGGCTTGCCACGCGGCTGACCCTCCAGATCATCCGAAACTCGGCCGGGCCGGTGACGGTGGGGATCTTCGAGAGGATCGGCCGGCAGGTGGGCGCCTTGGGCGTGCCCGAGGCCGCCTGGTTCTACGCGACCTCGACGCTGGTGCACTACATCCTCGGCGCCGTCAGCCAGAACGCCCGCATCGACGGGGACACCTCGGGCATCAGGCCCGACGCGGACCGCGAAGAGGTCTTCGACGCAACCTCGACGGCCTGGCGGGAACTCGATCCCGATGAGTACCCGTTCATGCACGCCATCGCCGGCCAGATGCGCGAACACGACGACCGCGAGCAGTTCCTCGCCGGCATCGCCCTCGTCCTCGCCGGCATCGCCAACCTCCGCTGACCGGAAGGAATGTTCATGCACCACGTCGTGATCGCGGGTGCCGGCCCAGTCGGCCTGTTCCTGGCGGGCGAGCTTGCTCTGGCCGGATGTTCCGTCCTGGTACTCGAGCGGGACCAGGACCACAACCCGCCCTTGACGGCGCTTCCGCTCGGCATGCGGCCGAGGGCCTGCTCGACAGTTACACCAGCGAGCGCCATCCCGTCGGCGCCGCGGTGCTCGACTGGTCCCGAGCCCAGGTGGCGACCAGTGGTTCGGCACTCCGGAACACCAGCGCCACAACACCGCCGACCTTCACCATCGGCCGTGACACCGACGACCAAAGGACAACGCCCATGACCGCTTTCGCGTGGGTCCGCACCTGGGGCGCCTCGCCGCAGTCTCCGGACAACTCCGTCGCCTTCGTCGAGCCCTTCGAGAACGCGACGCTGCGGCAAGTCGTCCGCGTCAGCGGCGGCGGGCACAGCGTCCGCATCCGCATCAGCAATGAGTACGGCACCGCCCCACTGACCATCGGCGCCGCCCGCGTCGCGATCGCGGGCTCCGGCGGCGGGATCCACGAGGGAAGCGACCATGCGGTGACCTTCGGCGGCCAGCCGACCGCCACGGTACCGGCGGGCGCGCCGATCCTCAGTGACCCCATCGATCTGCGCATCCCCGCTCTGTCGCGGCTGACGATCAGCCTCTACCTGCCCGGCAGCGTCGCCGCCCCCACCTGCCACGGGACCTTCCATGCGCTCGGCTGGATCATCCCCGGCGACGCGACCGCACTCGCGTCACCGCCCGCGGACGCGGCCCCGTTGCTGGCGCAAGCCCTGATCGCGGCGGTGGAGGTGCGGCCCGACGCGCCGGCCAAGGCCATCGTCGTCATCGGTGACTCGCGCGCCGACGGCATCGGCTCCACCCCCGGCGCGGATCGGCGCTGGCCCGACCTGCTCGCCACGCGCCTGGCCGCCCGCGGCGGGCAGACGCTCTGCGTGGTCAACCAGGGCATCGGCGGCAACCGCATGCTCGCCGACGGCATCGGCGCCGCCGCTCTGGCCCGCTTCGACCGCGACGTCCTCGCCACGCCGGGCCTCGGTCACGTGGTGATCGCAGTGGGCAACGACCTCGTCTTCTCCTTCGCCCCGCGTACCGAGGAGACCGCCGGATTCCTCGAGATGTTTCCCGGCGCGCCCGTCACCGTGGACGACGTCATCGCGGCCCACCTCCAGCTGGCGGCTCGGGCCCGCGCGCACGGTGCGAGGGCCTACGCCGCGACCATCGCTCCGTACGGCGGCTCGGACATGTACTCACCCGAGGGCGACAAGGCGCGCGAGCAGGTCAACACGTGGATCCGCACGAGCGGCGCCTTCGACGGCGTGCTCGACTTCGACGCCGTGTGGCGCGACCCCGCCGACCCCACCCGCATCCGCGGCGACCTCCACATGGGCGACCACCTCCACGGCAGCGACGCGGGCTATGAGGCCCTCGCGGAATCCATCGACCTCTCCCTCTTCGACTGATCCATCCTTCACGGCGCCGGCCGCACAATGAGATCAACAAGCAACGAAGGAGCTCGATTGTCCACCTATCTCTTGGGCGGGGATCTGCCCGTCGAACGGCTCGGCCTGGGCACGATGCGGCTGACCGGGCCCGGCGTCTGGGGCCCGCCGTACGACCGGGAAGAGGCGCTGCGTGTGCTACGGCGGGCGGTCGAGCTGGGGGTGAACCTGATCGACACGGCCGACTCCTACGGCCCGTTCGTGAGCGAGGACCTCATCGCCGAGGCGCTGTACCCCTACCCGGAGGACGTGGTCATCGCGACCAAGGGCGGCTTCACCCGCCAGGGCCCCAATGCGTGGGCCCCGGTGGGACGTCCGGAGTACCTGCGCCAGTGTGTCGAGATGAGCCTACGCAGGCTGAAGGTGGAGCGCATCGACCTGTACCAGCTTCACCGGATCGACCCGCAGGTCCCGCTCGCCGACCAGCTCGGTGAACTGACGGCTCTGCGGCAGGAGGGCAAGATCCGGCACATCGGGCTGTCCGCGGTCGAGGTGGCCGAGATCGAGCAGGCCCGCGTGCTGGCCGAGGTGGTCAGCGTGCAGAACATCTACAACCTCACCAGGCAGCGCCATCGTGACGTGCTCGAGTACTGTGCGCGTGAGTCGCTCGCCTTCATCCCCTACTTCCCGCTGCAGGCCGGATCGCTGGCCGGGACCGGTGGTGACCTGGCGGAACTGGCCAAGGGGTACGGAGCGACGCCGTCGCAGATCGCGCTGGCCTGGCTCCTGGCCCTGTCGCCGGTCACGCTGCCGATCCCGGGCACCTCACGGACGGTCCACCTGGAGGAGAACCTCGCCGCTATAGACGTCCGGCTCACCAGCGAGGACGTCGCTCGCCTCACCCGACAGTGGTCGGACGAACCCTGAAGGAGCCGGTCGCGATTTAGGTGAGCGCTCATTGAATTGACACTCGCGCAAGCGCTGATTATCTTAGCGCTCACCTTCTGAGAGATGACTCAACGACTGGCGGTTTCGTCATGCCCTTCACCACAGCCCGCGGCACCCGCGTCCACTACGAACTCGACGGCCAGGGCCCCGGCCTCGTGCTGGTCCACGGCACCGGCGGCGACGCCGAGAAGGTCTTCGGCAACGTCGTCGGCCACTTCACGCAGAGCAGGACCGTCGTGCGGCCCAACTTCAGCGGCAGCGGCCAGACCACCGACGACGACGGCGAGCTGACCGTCGAACTGATCGCCGACCAGGTCACCGCGGCCACCCGCGCCGCGCTCGACGGCCCGGTGGACCTGCTCGGCTTCTCCCTCGGCGCCGTCGCCGCGGCCGCCGTCGCAGCCACCCGGCCCGACCTGGTGCGCAGCCTCATCCTGGTCGGTGGCTGGGCCCATTCCGCCGGCCCGCGCGACCGGTACTACTTCGAGACCTGGGCCAAGCTGCTGCGGACCGATCGCGAGCTGTTCAAGCGCTTCTCCGCCCTGACCGGCTTCAGCGCCGCCGCCCTGGACCGCTTCGGCCACGACGGGCTCGCCTACTCCCTGGCCGACGCGTGGCCGCCGGCGGGCATCGGCCGCCAGATCGACCTCGGTCTCCACGTGGACCTCCGGCCGCTGCTGCCCAGGATCACCGCGCCCACCCTGGTGATCGGCTTCGCCGAAGACGCCATGATCCCCATCGAAGGCTCCCGGCACCTGCACGCCGCGATCCCCGGCAGCCGCCTGGTGGAGGTCGAAGGCGAGGGCCACATGGACTGGTTCGCCGACCCCAGCGGCCTGGTCAAGCTGATCCGCGACTTCATCGACAACCCCGCACAGAGCTGACCGCGGTCGTGACGGGCCATGCTCCGCGGTCCAGCAGGTCCAGCAGGTCCAGCAGGTCCAGCAGGTCCAGGACGAGAGCCGCGATGTTCGCGTTCGGCGGCTGTCCATCCCAGCAGGTGGCTTCCACATCGATGACGCCCCCTGACGTGATGACGAAACAGCGAGCGCAGCCCCCGGGCATCGGTCTGCCCGGGGGCCGAGGGCACGTAGGGGACGGCGCGCTGCTAGATGGTCGGGTAGCGGCTGTAGTAGTCGCCGAGCGCGTCGCGATACGGGCCGTCGCGGTAGGTGTCCTTGTCGTACTTGGGCGCGTCCTTGATCTCGTCCTTGGTCCGCGCCAGGTAGACCTTGCGTTCCTGCGGGTCGATCCGGATGACGGTGCCGGCCGGTAGCACGTGCTTGGAACCGAAGATCCACGGGCCGGTGTCGACCACGATGCAGCGTGAGCCGGTCTCGTGCTGGGCTTCGTCCACTGACCCGATCGACCCGTCGGTGGCCTCGACGTCGAAGCCGACGATGTCGAGAGTGTCGTCGTCGTGGACGCCAGGTCGATAGCTCCACATGTCGTACATGAAAACCTCCTGTTGTGGATTTGGAGATGGGCGGCCCGGCCGCGAGCGCGCGGGTCAGCCGCCCGATGCCGGAGGCGCCGGGTAGCCGGTGCCCGGCAGCGGCGCCTCGTGGCTTTGTGCGGACCGGGTGTGCGGTGAGGTATCGGCACCGGGAGCGTTCGGGCGCGGCACGTCCCCGCGCCAGGCGCCGGTCTCCCGGTCGCGGGATTCGATGAAGTCCTTGAAACGGCGCAGATCGCCCTGCACGCGCATCCTGACGACTTGAAGCCAGTCGCCGGCGGTCTCGACGAACCCCTCGGGGTCGTATTCCATCTGGAGCATGACGCGGGTGGTGGTGTCGTCGAGCCGATGGAACGTGACAACGCCTGCGTGTCTGGGCGGGCCGTGGCTGCGCCAGGCCACGCGCTCGTCGGGATGCTGCTCGGTGATCTCGCTCTCGAACTCCCGCTTGACCCCGGCGATCTCGGCCAGCCAGGCGGCGCGCGTGTCGGTGAGCTGCCTGACCGACTCCACCCCCTGCATGAACTCGGGGAAGCTCTCGAACTGCGTCCACTGGTTATAGGCGACGCTCACGGGGACACGGACGTCCGCGGAATACTCGATGGTGCTCATGGCCATCTCCTCTGCCCGTCAGGTCGCGGAGGTAACCGTTTGGATCACCGTGCCCGTCCGACGCCTGAGCGGGGTCCGTCGGGGTAGTCCCACTGCCATGGCTCTCGACGTGCTGGTCCTGCGGGGCCGCGGTCTGGAAGGTCTCCTCACGATCGTTCCCGCCCTGAGGGCGCTGCGCCGGGCGCATCCGCTGCGGCGCATAGTCCTCGCCGCCCCCGCCCGGCTGGCCGGGCTCCTGCCGCGGATCGACGCCGGCACCGACCTGCTGGACGTGTCGGGCCCCGGCCCCATCCCCTACGAGCAGCCGGACATCGGGGTGAACTTCCACGGCAAGGGGCCGAACAGCGTCCGGGCGCTGCGTGACACGCAGCCGGGCGATCTCCTGTCTTATGGTCCCGACGGTCCGTGCTGGCTGCTGGACGTGCCCGAGGTGCAGCGCTGGTGCGATCTGCTCAACTGGTACGGCATGGCCACCGACCCGGGCGATCTGCTCCTGGGCACGCATCAGCCGAAAGCGCATGTCATCGTGCATCCGGGAGCATCCTCTCGGGCCCACCGGTGGCGGCCCAAACGTTTCGCCCACATCGCCAGGAAGCTCGGCCGCCAAGGGTTGCGCGTGGTGGTGACCGGCTCGTCCGCAGACCGTTCGCTGGCCGCCCGGGTCGCCGCCGCGGCGGCGTTGCCGCCTGACCAGGTGGCGGCCGGCCGTACCGAGGTGGCGGAACTCGCGGAACTGGTGCGCACGGCCAGGCTCGTCATCACGGGCGAGACCGGCATCGCCCGCCTGGCCGGCGCGTTCGCCACCCCGGCGGTCGTTCTGTCCGGTCATGGCTCGCCCGTGCAGCCGGATTCGTCACCGCGTGGGCGGCACATCGTGTTGTGCAGGGGACTCTCGCGCGACCCGGGCGGCGAGGGGGTTCTCGCGATCAAGAAGTCGGAGGTTCTGGCGGCGGCTCAGTGCCTCTTGGACTGACGGCGGCGGGCGGCTGTTTGACGCCCCGGGTGTGGGTATGCGGCGGCGCATGACCAAAGACGCCAAGAACCGCCAGCTCGACCAGCATCGCGTCCGTTCCGCGGACGCCGCGATGACCACCGATCAGGGCATCCGGGTCGACGACACCGACAACTCGCTGCGCGCGGGCACGCGTGGCCCCACCTTGATGGAGGATTTCCACGTCCGCGAGAAGCTCACCCGTTTCGACCATGAGCGCATCCCGGAGCGGGTCGTGCATGCGCGGGGCGCGGGAGCTTACGGCCACTTCCAGGTCTATGAGCCGCTGGCCGAGTGGACGGCGGCGCAGTTCCTGAACGATCCGTCGGCGCGGACGCCGGTGTTCGTGCGGTTCTCGACCGTGGCGGGTTCACGCGGCTCGGCCGACACGGTGCGGGACGTGCGCGGCTTCGCCACCAAGTTCTTCACCCCGCAGGGCAACTTCGACCTGGTCGGCAACAACATGCCGGTCTTCTTCATCCAGGACGGCGCCAAGTTCCCCGACTTCGTGCACGCCGTCAAGCCGGAGCCGCACAACGAGATCCCGCAGGCCCAGTCGGCCCACGACACCTTCTGGGACTTCGTCCAGCTGCAGCCGGAGACGCTGCACATGGTCATGTGGCTGATGTCGGACCGGGCGATCCCGCGCAGCTACCGCATGATGCAGGGCTTCGGCGTGCACACCTTCCGCTTCGTCAACGCCGCCGGGCAGGGGACGTTCGTGAAGTTCCACTGGAAGCCGCTGCTCGGCTCCCACTCGCTGGTGTGGGACGAGGTGCTGCGCATCCAGGGCAACGATCCCGACTTCAACCGCCGCGACCTGTGGGAGGCGATCGAACAGGGCGCCTTCCCGGAGTGGGAGCTGGGGGTCCAGCTCGTGCCGGAGGAGCGGGAGCACGAGTTCGGCGTCGACCTGCTCGACCCGACCAAGATCATCCCTGAGGAAGTGGTTCCGGTGCGCCCGGTCGGCCGCCTGGTTCTGGACCGGAATCCGGACAACTTCTTCGCCGAGACCGAGCAGGTGGCCTTCCACGTGGCCAACGTCGTGCCCGGCATCGACTTCAGCAACGACCCGTTGCTGCAGGCCAGGCTCTTCTCCTACCTCGACACTCAGCTGATCCGGCTGGGCGGGCCCAACTTCGCGCAGCTTCCGGTCAACCGGCCTCTCACCGGCGTGCACAACGACCAGCGCGATGGGTACGGCCAGCACCTCGTGCACACCTCGCGGACCAGCTACGCGCCGAACTCACTGTCCGGCGGCTGCCCTGCGGCGGGCGACGGCTACCGGCACTTCCAGGAGAGGGTGGATGGCCGCAAGGTCCGCGAGCGCAGCCCGAGCTTCGCCGACCACTACAGCCAGGCGACCTTGTTCTGGAACAGCATGAGCGACTGGGAGAAGCAGCACATCGCCGAGGCGTTCCTGTTCGAGCTCGGGCATGTGACGCAAGGGCCGATCAAGCAAGGCGTGCTCGCTCACCTGGGCGCGATTCACCCGGACCTGGCGGCCTTGGTGGCCGCGGGCCTGGGGCTGGCCGTACCGGAGCGAACCGAGGTGCATGACCGCACCTCGCCCGCGCTCAGCCTGGCCGGCCGGCCGGGCACGCCGGCCACCAGGAAGGTCGCGGTGCTGATGGCCGACGGCGCCGACGCCGA
The DNA here is from genome assembly GCF_009760925.1 of Nonomuraea typhae. Lineage (GTDB taxonomy): Bacteria > Actinomycetota > Actinomycetes > Streptosporangiales > Streptosporangiaceae > Nonomuraea > Nonomuraea typhae. The sequence continues at coordinate 122,518 of NZ_VRLV01000022.1, read as the reverse complement.
CGCGGTGCTGGCCGTACGCCGGCGGCTGGAAGAGCTCGGAGCCGTCTGCGAGGTCCTGGCGCCGCGCGAGGGGATGGCGGGCGAGGTGGCGGTGGACAAGCGGCTCGGCACCGCCGCCTCGGTCCTGTACGACGCCGTGCTGCTCGCCGACGGCAAGCAGCTCGCCCAGCTCGGGCAGGCGGTGCACTTCATCCGGGAGGCGTACAAGCACGGCAAGCCCATCGCGGCAGTCGGCACCGGCCTCGAACTGCTGCACGCCGCCGCGCTGCCCGGCGACCGCGGTGTCATCACCGGCGACCCGGTCGCCGACGCGTTCGCCGAGGCGATCGGCGCGCACCGCTTCTACGACCGCGACATCTCCACCCTGGCCGCCTGAGCGGTGTGGTCAGGAGCTGGGCCGGCACGTCAGGCCGGGGACATGTCCGGCGGCTCGGGTCGCACGCCGGTCAGGGGCTTGGTGGCGGGGCCGTTGAGGACGTTGCCGTCGATATCGAAGCGGGAGCCGTGGCAGGGGCATTCCCAGGTGGTCTCGGCCTCGTTGAAGGCCACCAGGCAGCCCAGGTGGGTGCAGGTGGCCGACACGTTGTGCACGGTGCCGTCCTTCTGGCGGTAGATCGCGCGGTGCTCGCCCTCCAGCCGGACCACCGCCGCGCAGCCGGGCGCGATGTCCTCGACCCGGTCGAGGTGCGGGCGGCGTAGCCGGTCGCCGATGAAGTGGCGGGCGACCTCGGCCTGCTGCCTGGCCACGGAGAGGGCTTCGCGCATCGGGTGGAGGCGCCGTGGGTCGTACAGCTTGGCCCATGGCTCTTCCCGGCCGGTCAGCGAGGCCGCGAGCAGGCTGCCGGCCATCACCCCGTTGCTCATGCCCCATCCGGCGAACCCGGTGGCCACGTAGACGTGCCGGGCGCCGGGGTGGAAGAGGCCGACGTGCGGGAGGTGGTCGGTGGTGTCGTTGTCCTGTGCCGCCCAGTGGCAGGCGATCTCGGCGCCGGGAAAGTGGGTCCGTGTCCAGCCGGCGAGGCGTTCGAAGCGTTCGGCGGTGTCGTCCGCGCCGAGTTTGGCCGACTCGCCGGTGACGATGAGCAGCCGCCGGTCGTCGCCGTAGGGGGCCGTGCGGATCGAGCGGATGCGGTGTTCCCGGGTGAGGTACATGCCGGCCGGGTCCTGGGAGGCGGGGATGGGGGCGGCCACGACCAGTTCACGGCGTGGCAGGAGGCGGGAGAACAGCAGCGCCCGGTCGAAGACCGGATAGTGCGTGGCGATCACGACGTCGGCGGCGGTGACCGTGTGCCCGTTCTCGCAGGTGATCTGGCATGGCTTGCCCTCTTTCAGGCCGGTGATGCGGCTGCGTTCGTAGATCGCGGCCTTGCGGCGCGTCAGGTCATCGGCCAGCGCGAGCAGGTATTTGCGCGGATGGAACTGGGCCTGGCCGTCCACCTTCAGGGCGGCCGCGACCTCGAACGGCAGCCCGGTCACGTCGGCGAGACAGGCGGCAAGGCCCGCACGTCCGGCGGCCTCGGCCTCGGCGCGCACGTGGCCGGCCTCGTCCGGCGACTCGGCGTAGATGTAGGCGGGCAGGCGTTCCAGTTCACAGTCGACCCCCAGCTCCGCGGCCACGTCCCAGACATGGTCCACGGCGTCCTGCTGGGATGAGGCGTACAAACGGGCCGCTTCCGCGCCGTAGGCTTCGGCCAGCCGCTGATAGATCAGGCCGTGCTGGGCGGACAGCTTGGCCGTGGTGTAGCCGCTCACTCCGGCGGCGATCCGGTCGGCCTCCACGACCACCACCGACATGCCCGCGCGCGCCAGTTCCCAGGCGGTGCTCAGGCCGGCGATCCCGGCCCCGACCACCGCGACGTCGGCGACGACGTCCTGTTCCAGCGGCGGATACGACGTGGCGGGCGTCGTCTGCATCCAATACGACTCGGCGACTGCGGGAATCGATGTCATACCTGCTCACCTGCCCCCGCCGCGCGCCGGGTCACCTGACGTTTGACTTCGCGTTGTGTGGAAAGCCGGGAGGAATGCCAGGTAACGACACCCCGCCACCCCAGCAACAGAGCTATCCAGGCGACAGCGACCAGATGGTTCCGGACCCGCACGACGAAATGCGCGACTACCTCGGGCGCGACCTGCTGGCGGGCAAACGGGCCCTGATCACCGGCGGCGACTCCGGCATCGGCCGCGCGGTCGCCATCGCCTTCGCCAAGGAGGGCGCCGACCTCGCCATCGCCTACCTGTCGGAGCACCAGGACGCCGCCCACACCCGGGCCCTGGTCGAGAAGGCCGGGCGAAAGTGCGTGCTCATGGCCGGAGACCTGGCCGAGGCCACCCACTGCCGGCACGTCGTCGAACAGAGCGTCGCCGAGCTCGGCGGCCTGGACATCCTGGTCAACAACATCGCCTATCAAAAGCCGGTCGACGCCCTGGACGAACTGACCGACGAGCAGTGGCTGCGCACCTTCGCGGTCAACATCCACAGCTACTACCGGGTGACCAAGGCGGCGCTGCCGTACCTGGGAGAAGGGGCGGCGATCGTCAACACCTCCTCGGTCAACGGGCTGCGCGGCAACAAGACGCTCCTGGACTACTCGGCCACCAAGGGCGCGGTCAACGCCTTCACCCAGGCGATGGCGCAGAACCTCCTGGAACGCGGCATCCGCGTCAACGCGGTCGCGCCCGGTCCGGTCTGGACGCCGCTCATCCCGGCCACCTTCCCCAAGGAGCGGGTCGAGGACTTCGGCGAACAGACGCCCATGGGCCGACCGGCGCATCCCGACGAGATCGCGCCCTCGTACGTGTTCTTCGCCGCCAACCGCCTGTCGTCCTACTACAGCGGCGAAATCCTGGCCCCGATCGGCGGCGAGACCCTGCCCGGTTGACCAGGTCCCGGCGGGATTCGACGATGCTCACGCACCCTCAGCCCTACCGCGTCTGGTTCACGACGGTGTCCGTTCCCCGTGGGTGAGCGCCTCCAGCAGCGCCCTGGGTCCATGTCGTACGGCGCGGCGTTGCCGTACCGCACCCGTGCCGTGCCGATCCACGGCCCGCAGCAAGGCGCGGACCGCCGGCAGGTCGCCCAGCTCCTCCAGCGCGGGGGCGACGAAGGCGATCAGGCGGGCGAGCTGGTCGGCGGCGGCTTCCCGGTCTCCGGTGACCGGGTCCACCAATGGGCCGTCCAGGCCGTGCCGGGCGGCGTTCCACACGGCGGCCACGCAGCTGTCCGCCCGCACCGCCTCCCTGCCGTGGTCCAGCTCCGACAAGGCGGTGGCGACCAGCGCACGGGTGAGCGCGGCCTGCAGGACCGCGTCGTCCACCGTCATGGCGGTGTCCGCGACGCGGATCTCGACGGTCGGCCAGCGCGGCGAGCGGCGGGCGAGCCAGAACGACATCGCCAGGTCGGCCACCAGCCCCTGCTCCAGCAGCTGGGTGAGGCGTTGGTTGTAGTCGGCCGCGGAGCGGAACCACGGTTGTACTCCCGAGCCGGGGAAACGGGCCTGCTCCAGCATGCGCCAGCTCGCGAACCCGGTGTCGCGGCCGTGGTGGATGGGGGAGTTGGCCGACAATGCCAGCAGCGTCGCCAGCCAGGGGCGCAGGTGGTTGAGCACGCCCACGGCCAGATCGGGGTCGGCCACCCCCACGTGCACGTGCAGCCCGCACGCCTGATAGCCGGCGACCACCTGGCCGTGGATCCGGGTGATCAGCCTGAACCGCTCGCCGGAGGTCAGACGGGGCGCCGGTCCGGGCATCGGCGGCGTACCCGAGGCCAGCAGGCGTACCCCCTCGGCCTCCGCGTGCCCGGACAGCGTCGCGCGGGCCCGGTCCACCTGCTCGCGCACGTCCTCCAAGGTGTCGCACACCCCGGTGGCGGCCTCGATCTGCGTCTGGAAGAGCTCCTGCTGGTAGGAGCCGCCGAAGGGGTGCTCTCCGACCCGCAGCAGGACGTCGTCCGCACGGGAGCGTGGCCTGCCCGCGGCGTCGACGAGCAGGAACTCCTCCTCCACGCCGACGGTGCACGGGCTGAGATCGGCTGTCATGACCGGCCCGCTACCCGCGCCGATCCACCTCAACCGAACATGCCTGAAGACGGCTTGCCGGGGTAGCTGAGAGGTCGGCTCAGCTCGCCGGCTGAGCGAAAGGAGTCCTTCCCATGGCACCGCCCGGAGTCCGCGAACCCCTCGAACGAGACGCCTTCGAGTTGTTCGACAGCAACGGCGACGGCCGGCTCTCGGCCGAGGAGATCCTTCTGGGACTGGCTCTGATGCACCCGGTCAGCGGCGAGGACGTCGACTTCCTGATCACTCTTGCCGGTAGCGACGACGACGGGCTGGTCAGCCGCAAGGGGTTCGACCGGCTCCGCGAGCGCGCTCCGGCCCCCTTCTACGGCGAACTCCTGCACACCCGCTTCGCCGCCCGCATCGACGCTCGGTCGTTGCGCCAGTGGCTGGCCTTTCGCGGCCTGGACTTCCCTCGTGCGCAGATCGTCGCCTTTCTGCGCAACATCAACCCCACCGGCCGCCCGGTCCTGCCCCGTCCCCTGTACGAGTCGTTCGTCCGCGCCTACCGCGCCTGCTGACGGCGACCGCTGGAGGGCGCGCTTGACCGGCTGTTTCGTCGGCGGCCTCAGGGGCAAGCGGCATAGATGACTGTGGCGCCGCAGCGGCGGCCGGGTGGTCCGCCGCGACCGAGCTGCTCAACATCATCAGGACCACGGTCGCGGTCGCCTGGTACGTCGCCTTCGCGGCGCCCCCTTCGTGGGCGCCTTCGCCGTCAAGGATCTGACCTGGCAGGGTGAGCAGATGTCCGAAGGCGCCCTGGTGCTGCTCGACCTCTACGGCCAAAACCATGACGGGGAACTGTGGGAGCGTCCCTACGTCTTCGATCCCGGCAGGTTCGTCGGCGTCTCCGTCGGACGCGACGATCTCGTGCCTCAGGGGGGTGGCGATCCGCACACCGGTCACCGTTGTGCCGGCGAAGCGGTGACTATGGCGATACTTCGTACGCTGGCCGTACAACTGGCGCAGCTCGACTACACGGTGCCGCGCCAAGACCTGACCATCTCCCTGCGCAGGGTGCCGACCCGGCCCCGCAGCGGCTTCATCATCTCCGACGTGCGCCTCCGCGCAGAGCGGGCTGATCTTCGGAGCGGTGGGCCAAAGGGCCAGGGTGCCGCTAGTCGCTGAGCGCGTCGATCAATTCGTCCTTGGTCATCGAGCTGAAGCCAGTGATGCCCTTCTCCTTCGCCTGGTCCACGAGTTCCTGCTTGGTCCGCCCGACGGGCTTGGGCGGGGTGGCCAGCTCGTCGGCCTTGGCCTGGCTGAAGACACGGCCCAGCTTGACGAGCTTGTCGGCGGGGATGGCCTTGGCCATGGCCGGGAGGATCTCGGTCTCCTCCTCCTCGACGTGGTGGCCGACCGCCTTGATCAGCTGCTCCAGGGTCCGCATGAACTCGGGCTTGTCGGGGTCGGCATCCATCAGCTTGGCCAGTAGCTCCTCGGCCTCGTGGTGCTCCTCGACGCCGTGGTGGACCTCGCCGCGCTCCGACGGCTTGGCCTTGGCCAGCTCGGGGTAGACCTTCGTTTCCTCCGCGCGCGCGTGCGCGACGAACTTGGCGGCCAGCTCGGCCACCAGCGCGGGCCGGTTCTCCGGCTGGCGCTTGAGCTTCTCGAAGATCATCTCAACGTCGCGGTGGTCCGCCTCGATGAGATCGATAACAGTCTGTGACATCATTCCTCCTGATCGTGACGTGCGTCCTGCTACCCGGCGGAGCGCGACATACGCGCCTGCCTCGCGCGGGAATTCCGGTACGGCAGGGCGGACTAGGCAGGATCTGGCTGGGTAAGCGTGACCCCCATGAAACAGGTCATCGCGAAGCCGGCACGTATGGCCGGTGGCGTGCTCGGCGGTCTGATCGCCGGCACGGTGTTCAAACACGTGTGGAAGCTCGCCTCCGGCAAGGACGAACCACCTGAGGCGGACTCGACCCGATACGGCTGGGGCGAGGTGCTGGTGGCCGCGGCGCTGCAGGGAGCGATCTTCGGAGTGGTGAAGGCGGCCATCGAGCGCGCCGCGGCGGGGGAGGACTGAACCCCGCACGACGAGCCGACCCGTTCGCCACGAGGCTGCTCAGTCAACGGGGGTATCAAGCCAGGAGCCGTCGAGCATGAGGGTACGGCCGCTGAACTCTGCCAGAGAGTTCCATGCGAGGATCCGCTTGGGGACGAGGCGGATGTACACGAACGTGTCTGGGGCGTTGCGTGGATCTGTCGATACCTTCGCGAACGCCTCGGCTGAGGCGACGTCGATGGTGGGCACGTCGAGCAGAACCGGGTAGGCGTCGATCAGGACGACGTCCGCGGTGTCCCCGATCGCCAACCGCGCCGCTGGCCTGGCCCGCAGGTTCGAGACCGTGCGGCTGCGGCGGAAGGTCGCGGTGGTCAAGGCCGAGCCGTTCCAGACGTAGGCGACGGGGATCAGGTGTGCCCCGTGGCCGTCGCTGCCGGTGGCCAGCCACATGTGGAATCCGCCGCTCAGACGGTCAAGGGTGTCGGCTCGTCGCCGTGAGAGGTCACGTGCCGGCGGCAGGGTCGCTGAGGACATGGCTACTCCTTCATGACGGTTCACATCCTGAAGACGAACGGGCGAGGGACGGATTCGACGCTGCCGATGAAATGCGCGGTGCCGGGCCCTCCGAGGGAGCACGCGCGGTCGTCATGGCCGGGGCGGAGTGGGCGGTGGGCTTTCGGGCAGGGGTGAAACGTATCGCTGTGCCGTCCGAGTCGACGTTCGGGCGGGAGCGGGCCATCTCCACCTGGAAGGGGCGTGACCTGGAAGGTCGTTCACCCTGAACACCGGTGAGCGTCACCAAGACGACACCGTCCGCAACGGCTGTCACCCGGCGGGCCGAAAGTGTGAGCATCGTGAGCCCTGCCCCGCCTGACCCGTCCGGCCGGCCCGAGACCCCGCCCTGGACCTTCCTGACCCACCATGCCCGGGTGCTGCTGGAGATCGCCCACGACCCCGACGTACGGCTGCGCGCGATCGCCGCATGGATCGGGATCACCGAGCGCACGGTGCAGAACGTCGTCAACGACCTGCACGAGGCCGGCTACCTGACCCGCCGGCGCGTCGGCCGCCACAACCACTACACCCTCAACACCGAGCTGCGCCTGCGCTACCCGACCGAGGCCGACCTGCCGGTGCGGTGCCTGATCGACATGTTCGCCGAGCGTGACCCGCCCGGCCCGCCACCGGGCCGCCGAGCCCGGTAGCCCGCTCTGGGGTCAGCCGGCGGGATGCAGCGCTATCAGGTGGGCGGCGGCCAGCGCGTCCTCGAGGCTGCGGTAGGTGTGCAGGAGCTGGTCGGTGCCGGTGATCTGCAGCACCCGCATCACCCGCTGGTGCGGCGCGGCCAGGTGCAGGCTGCCGCCGCGCTGGTCCTCATGATGATGGAGATCGATGAGCAGGTGCAGGCCGGTTGAGTCCATGAAGGTGACCGCGGCCAGGTCCAGCACCAGCGGGCGGGCGGCGTCCGGGTGCGCCTGCGCGATGTAGGTGCACAGTGCGGTGGCGTTGGTGATGTCGAGCTCGCCGGCCACCCCGATCAGGGTGCCGCCGGGCAGCGCGCGGCGAGTCAGATGGAGCGGCGTCACGATGAGCCTCGTCCCTGTCCGGGAAGCTGAGCCTGCCGGACATGTCGGGAGACAGGGCCTCGGGCGTGCCCTGGCCGGGGCGCCCCTCTCTGCCGCCGGGATGAATCATCCCTGTCCTCCCCTCACGGTAACCCCTGAACGGTCTTACCTGAAAGGCTTTTCAGTATTAATCTTGGAAGAGGGGTGGCGAGCCTGCATTGACCTGCGGGATCGCGTGAGCTCGCTCTTCCCCATCCCGCCCAGCCCGACCTGCCGCAAGGCCACGGGGCGGATCCTTCGCCCATGGCCCGGTGTCGGTCTGCTGTGCTCCGAAGCCCGGCTCCTGCGAGGTGGGAGGATGTGGTCAGGGTCTCAGGACGGCGTCGATCACCCGGTCGGCGTAGTCCGGGCCGAGGGGCTGGTCGATCACCAGCAGCCGGTACCACAGGGGCGCGATGAGGAGGTCCTCCAGCAGGTGCGGATCGAGCCCCGCCCCTTGCCCTCGCTCCTGTCCCCGCCGGATTCGTTCGCGGTTGTGCCCCGACAGAGGGCCGTAGACCTCCTGTTTGAGGATGGCGGCGAGCTGGGGGTCATGCTGGGCCGTGCCCGCGACCCCCGCGAGCAGCCCCCGCACCTGCTGGTCGGTGAACACCTCGACCATGGTGTGCAGCCAGGCGCGCAGGTCTGCGGCGAGGTCGCCGGTGTCGGGGATGAGGAAGTACGGCTGGCCGTAGCGTCGCTCGAGGCATTCGCGCAACGCGTCCAGCATCAGCGCCCCTTTGGAGGGCCACCAGCGATACAGCGTCGGCTTGCCGACCCGTGCGCGGGTGGCGATGGCCTCCATGGTCACCGCCGCGTAGGACTGCTCGGTGCACATGTCGAGCGCCGTCTGGAGTATGGCCGCCCGCGACCGCGCGGTACGGCCGCCCGTATCACTCACGCGATCACCCTACCTCCAAACCGTAACGTTTCGTTCTTGACGCTTCCGGGACGCCCTACCCTAGACTCTGCGAACGTTACGTAACGTTTTGTTGGCTCGAAGGGATGTGCGATGGCGGTGAACGTGACGAGCGCCGGGCAGACCTCGGTGTTGATCACCGGTGGCAACAAGGGGCTCGGCTTCGAGGCGGCCCGCCGGCTCGGGGCGCAGGGCTGGACGGTCTTCCTCGGCTCGCGGGATGAGGATCGGGGCCGGGCGGCCGCCGCCGAGCTGACCGCGGGCGGCGCCGATGTGGTCCTGGTCCCGCTGGACGTGACCTCGCAGAAGTCGGTGACCGAGGCCGTCCGGCTGGTCCGGGAGCACACCGACCGGCTGGATGTGTTGATCAACAACGCCGGCGCGCCGGGCAACGCCGTCGCACCGGCGGACGCGACGGCCGAGGAGGTCCATTCGGTCTACGACACCAACGTGTACGGGCCGATCAGGGTCACCCACGCCTTCCTGCCGCTGCTGCGCGCGGCGGACAACCCGCGGGTGGTGATGGTCTCCAGCGGCGTCGGCTCCTTCGCGGTCGTGACCGATCCCGGCCAGCCCTCCTCCCAGATGCACGAGCTCGCCTACAGCTCCTCCAAGGCGGCGCTGAACATGATCACCGTCCGGTACGCCCAGGCGCTGCCGGAGATCAAGTTCAACCTCGCCACCCCCGGAGAGGTCGCCAACCGCAAGTTCGCCGCCACCGACATGAACCGTCACACCGGTCAGCTGACGGTCACCGAGGGCACCGACTCGATCATCAAGCTCGCGACGATCGACGCCGATGGCCCGACCGGGACCTTCATCGACCGCCTCGGCCCCATCTCCTGGTAAACGAAGAACGGAAACCCATCATGAGCAAGGTCTGGTTCGTCACCGGTTCCTCCCGCGGCCTGGGCCGCCACTTCGTCGAGGCGGCCCTGTCGCGCGGCGACCAGGTGGCCGCGACCGCCCGCACCACCGAAAGCCTGGACGATTTGGTCACCGCCTACGGCGACGCGGTGCTCCCACTGGCGATGGACGTGACCGACAGGGCCGCCGTCTTCGAGAGTGTCGAGCGGGCCAAGCAGCACTTCGGCCGCCTGGACGTCATCGTGAACAACGCCGGCTACGCCCAGGTCGGCGCGATCGAGGAGCTGACCGAACAGCAGCTGCGCGACCAGCTGGAGACCAACCTGTTCGGCGCGGTGTGGGTGATCCAGGCAGTCCTGCCTCACCTGCGCGAACAGGGCGCCGGGCACATCATCCAGCTGTCCTCGGCGGCCGGCCTGATCGCGGTACCGCTCGGCGGCGCCTACCACGCCTCCAAATGGGCGCTGGAAGGGCTGAACGAAGCCCTGGCCGGCGAGGTCGCCGACTTCGGCGTCAAGGTGACCGTGATCGAGCCCGGCGGCTTCGCCACCCGCTCGGGCAAGAACCCGGACCCGCTGGCCAACGGCCACGTGGCCCAGCCCGACCCGATCTACGACGGGCTGCGGCAGCGCCTGGCCGGGTTCGCGGGCAAGCAGCCCGCCGGCGACCCGGCCGCCGCGGCCCAGGCGCTCCTCACGCTCGTCGACTCCGCCAACCCGCCGCTGAGGGTGCTGTTCGGCCTGGGCTTCTACCCGATGCTCCAGCAGGCATACGCCGACCGGCTGCAGACCTGGGCCGACTGGCAGGACCTGTCGGCCCGGGCTCAAGGTGAGCACAGCGTGGCCTGACCCTGCAACCCACCCCGGCCGATGCCGTACATGCCGACCCTGCCTCGACATTCACCTCGGAGCTGGGCGGGTGACCGTACAGCTGTCTGGCCGTCGAGGGCGATAACCGGGGTGAAGGAACACCAAGGGCGCCCCCCGCCCGCAACCGGCGAGAGGGGCGAGGATGGACGTGCTCGGGCCTGGCTACGACGCGGCCGACCTACCGCTGGGCGCGGATGAGGAGGGCGAACTCCTCGCCACGCTCATCACCCGCAGGGCCTCGCGCCCGCAGAACCGGGCCGTGCTGTATCTGCACGGTTTCTCCGATTACTTGGTGGGGAGGCCGACGACGAGGTTCTGCAGGTCGATGAGGACGAGTGCGGTCGTGGTGACGGGCTTGAGTGAGCCCCTTTCTGAGGATGTCGTTCGAAGAGGCAGCCGCTGAGTCGCCGGGGGGTGCGGCTCGGGGGAGCCCTTGTTCTCGGCCCCGGGAGGGGGAGTTCCGAGGACAAGGGCAAGGTCGGCTCAGGGCTGGGTGCCGAGCCACTCCTGGAAGGTGGGGCCGGCGAGCTTGGCGTGCGGGCCGGGCAGGAAGGCGCCGTTGGCGGCGATCTCGGCGTCGGGCATGCCGGACCCGTCGACGCCGACGACCTTGATGCCTCGGCGGGCGCCGAGGAGCTGGGCCGCCTCGGCCAGGATCTCCCTGCGAGGGCCGGCGATCTCGGGGATCGGTGGTGCGGGGGCCGAGGGGGCGGAGGCCAGGTCCACCAGTTCCTCGGCCACGGTACGGCAGGCCACGAGCTGGGCGGGCAGGGCCGGGAGGTAGGCGACGTCGCCCTGCTGCCAGTCCAGGAGCTGGCCGACGAACTCGTGGAACTGCGCGGCCCGCAGGATGCGGACGGGGATCGGGCCGGACAGCAGGAGTTCCTCGTGCACCTTCTTGGCGGCGAGGAAGCCGGCGGTGGCCTTGTCCGCACCGATGATGGAGGCCATGGCGATCTGGGCGACCCCGGCCTTGCGGCCGGCCTCGTGCAGATTGCGGGCCGACGTACGGAAGAACTCCGTCGCGGCGTCCTGGTCGGAGGAGTGCCAGGATGCGACGTCGATGATGACCTCGACCCCGGTGAGGGCTTCGGCAAGGCGCTCACCGGTGATGATGTCCACCCCGGTGGCGCGGGACATCGGCACGACCCGGTGTCCCCGCTCGGTCAGGACGTCGACGACGTGGCGGCCCAGCCGCCCGGTCGCTCCCGCCACCGCGAACGTGGTGCTGCTCATGCTGGTGCTCCTTCCTTACTCGCTGTAGTTCCGGCCGGGTGGCATGCCGGGGATCGGCTTGGCGATGAGAGCGGCGGGGGTGAAGAAGCCGATGTGGGCGATGACCATGATGAGCGACCACATCGCCTGGTCGTCGTAGTGCGCCGACGCCCTGCCGTACAGCTCGTCGGGGACGCGCTCCCCGGACGGGTTCGGGGTGAGGACCGCCTCCACCAGCTCCAGCGCGACTCGTTCGGCGTCGGTGAAGTAGGTGGCGTCCCGCCAGGTGGCCACGGCGGTGATGCGCTCCTCCGATTCCCCCAACCGGCGGAGGTTGCCGGTCTCCCGGATGGCGAAGTACGTGCTGCCGAGGATTTGCCCGGCGCGCAACTGCAGCAGGTGGATGGTGGTCTGCGGAATCGCGCCGTTCTGGAGGGCTTTGTGTAGACCTTGGCTGACTTCCGCCATCTCGGGGAGGAAGGGGAGGGGATTGGGCATGCGCGACCGCTGGTCGGTCGTCGTGGGCGAGGACATGGGGAAGACTTCCCTTCTCATTCTCAACTCGTCGTGGTGCCGTACGGATCGCTCGCGCGGCGTGCTGACGACCACGAGACGCCGGCGCCCCGATCCCTGTAACAGCGCGGCCATGTGACATAGGCCACCTACGTGGGTGTTACAAAGCGATGGAGACCCACGTCTTATGCGTGTGGCAGTGCTGAGAACGAACAGGCAGGAGCGGGGCATGACCGAGCGGAGGGAACCGAGTCCAGACCCAGCCGAGCCGCTCGATCGTGCCGACCACGTCGACTCCGCCACCCAGGCGTTCGTCGCCCACCGCAACCTGCTGTTCACCGTCGCCTACGAGATGCTCGGCTCGGCCGCCGACGCCGAAGACGTCCTGCAGGAGACCTGGCTGCGCTGGGTGGACGTCGATCTCGGCACCGTGCGGGAGGAGCGCGCCTACCTGGTGCGGATCGTCACCCGGCAGGCGCTGGACCGGCTACGCGCGCTCGGCCGGCGCAAAGAGTCCTACGTCGGGCCGTGGCTGCCCGAGCCGTTGCTGACCGCGCCCGACGTGGCCGAGGACGTCGAACTCGCCGAGAGCGTCTCGATGGCGATGCTGCTGGTGCTGGAGACGTTGCAGCCGACCGAGCGGGCGGTCTTCGTGCTGCGCGAGGTGTTCGATCTGGACTACGACGAGATCGCCGAAGCCGTCGGCAAGAGCCCGAACGCGGTCCGCCAGATCGCCTACCGGGCGCGCGCCCATGTCGCCGCCCGCCGACCCCGCGGCCTCACCTCCCCGGCCGAGACCCGGGCCGCGCTCCAGGCATTCCAGCGGGCTGTCGAAACCGGGGAGTTGCAGAGCCTGCTGGACGTCCTCGCGCCCGATGTCGTCGCCTTGAGCGACGGCGGCGGAGTCAGGCACGCCCTGCTGCGGCCCGTCGTGGGGATCGACAACGTGGCTCGCCTCCTGGCCGTCGGCTGGTGGAAACGCGACGCGGAACGGTCGGTCGAGCTGGTTCAGATCAATGGCGGCCCCGGACTGCTCGTACGGGTCGACGGAAAGATCGACGGAGTGGTGGCGGTGCGCGTGGAGAACGGCTACGTCACCGGCGCCTACCACGTGCGCAATCCCGAGAAGCTGTCGCACGTCGAGCGGGAGACCACCGTGACCCGCTGAGCCCGGTGAGACCGCACTCGGCATCAAGATCACCGCCTCCACCGTGTGGGGGATCTCGAAAGAGCACGGCATCGCTCCCACACCGGTCGGTCGTCACCACAGGCATCCGCATCCCGCGCATGAACTCCACCATGGAGCGCTGGATACAGACCTGCCGTCGCGAACCGCTGGACCGCACCCTGATCTGGAACCAACCTCATTTACTCCACGCGCTGCGAGAGTTCGAGACGTTTTACAACGAGCATCGACCACATCGGACGCTCGGGCAGGCGGCAAGACGTATGACTCGATCGCGTACGGCATCCTGCGCTCGGACTGGGAGTCCGGGAGCGTCGGGAGGACTGGTCGGCTAGATTTACTGGCCTTGTTTCCCCTATGGGATGGGTGATGATGAGGGTTGCCGCGGCTCTGCTGAGCATGACGCTGCTGACGGGGTGCGGCATGGTGTCGCAGATCACGGGCGGCGCCAAGATCCAGGTCAACAGCGATGCCATGGAACCCACGATCGAACGGGGAACCACGGTCACCGCTCAGCCGCTCAAGGACGGCAGGCCGCCGAAGCCGGGTGACATCGTCGCGTTCAAGGCCCCCGAGTGGGCGGACGGCGTCTTCGTCTACCGCGTGATCGGGGTGCCCGGCAATCGGGTCGACTGCTGTGACGGGCAAGGACGCGTGGTAGTCGACGGCAAGCCGCTGGACGAGCCCTATCTCCAGGGCATGAGCCCGTCGTCCACCAGCATGTTCTCCGTCACGGTTCCGCCTGATCGGCTCTGGGTGCTGGGAGACAACCGTGCCGCCGCCGCCGACTCCCGCACCCGTCAGGACCGCCCTGGCGGCGGAACCATCGCTGTGTCCAGCGTGATCGGCGTCGTGGAGCGTCCGGCGGGCTGACTCAGGGCACCCAGTGGCGGCCCGACCTGGAAATCAGCTTCCGCTTCCGGCACGGTTCGCACCGCTGGCTGGTCGATAGCGGGTTCTTCCAGGCCCATCGAGGCAGCCCGGATTCCGGGACTACACACCTGACTGCTTCACGAAGGCCGTTCCGGGCCGTGCCGCCAGGGTTGGTTTCAGTCGGCTTGGCCTGTGGTTGGACGGGTCTGCGTTTTCGCATCTCAGAGGGCGTTGCGTGAGTTGGTGCCCCTTTGGTCGCTTGGATTTGAGCAGGGCAGGCTGGTGAGGAGCGTTGCGGTGAAGCTACGGACGCGGCTGAGTGAACAAGCCGGGTTCGGTCTCGGCGAGGATGCCCTGGCTGACCAGGCGTTTGAGCTTGGCGCGGATCTTCTCGGTGTTCTTCGCGACGATGGGTAGGTCCATGGCCTCGCACAGATCGCGTGCTCGTAGAGGCCGGCCGTAGTCGGCGAACAGGTCCAGGATCTGCCGGTAGGCGGGGTGGCTGGGGAGGACGGGAGCCGGCGGGACATTCCCGGCCCCAGGCTGGTCGGCGAGACTGAGCAGCGTCTTGCGGGTGATCCGCAGGTGCTCGGCCGCTTGTTCGAGGTCGCGCAGTCGTGTGGTCAGGGTGTCGATCTCGGCGCGGGTCTGCTCGATCTGGCAGGTCACGGCCTGTTCACGGGCATCGATCTTGTCCAGCAGCCACGTGCCGGGATCTGGCTCCTGCCCGCCGGCTCTGGTCACGACGAGCGCCACGACGGAGCGGGGCCGTGGGCCAGGCGGCGGGACATCACGGCTGTCATCGCCCAATACACCCGTGATTCGGAGCTGGCCGGCAGGTGCTCGTAGTCGCGTACCAGGCGCCGGTGCAGCATCAAGGTGCCGTAGGTCTGCTCGGCGATCCATCGTTTCGGCTGGGGGACGAAGGCACGGTTGGCGGGATTGCGTTCGACGATCTCCACGTCGATCCCGAGGGTGACGCCATGGTCGACGACCGAGTTCTTGAACCCCTGGTCGGCCAGTGCTTTGGTCACAGTGGCGCCGGTGTGGGCGGCGATGCGGTCCAGCAGAGCGATCCCGGCGGTGTTGTCGTGGGCTGAGGCGGCCAGCACGACCACGGCGATGACCAGGCCGAGCACGTCCACGGCCAGGCCACGTTTGCGGCCCGGCACCTTCTTGGCCGCATCCTTTCCGGTCGTGGTGGGGGGGACCCCGGCTGAGGCGTGCACGCTCTGGGTGTCCAGCACGACCAGGCTCGGATCGGCTAATCGGCCCTTGTTCTCCCGCACGTGCCAGCGCAGCAGGTCGCAGATCTTCTGGGCGGTTCCGTCGTCGCGCCATTTGGCGAAGTAGTAGTAGGTCGCGCTACCCGGCGGCAGGTCGTGCGGCAGGTACTGCCATTGGCAGCCGGTCCGGCCCTGGTAGAGGATCGCGTTGACGATCTCGCGCATCGCGTAGTTGCCCTGGTGGCCGCTGACGGAGCGGTGCGCGGCCTTCCACGCCGTGATCACCGGTTCGATCAACGCCCACTGCTCGTCGGATAAGTCACTCGGGTACGGCTTGCGCTCGCTCACCCAGCCATCTCAGCACACGCGCACCGGCCGACAGGCGGTAACGCTATAAAACCACCCGATCACACTGCGACATCAAAGACATCTACTCGCGCAACGCCCTCTCAGGCTCAAGTAGACCGAGAGGACGACCCTCGATGGTGTAGCGGGACTTCGTCTGCCCGTCTGCATGAGCGATGGCGTGAGGCTGAGCAAGTCACGGTCCGTGATAGGTCCAGCGCAGCGGGCCGGGCCGGTGGGAGCTCGCGCTCAGTGGCATGGTTTCCGTTTCGTATCTTGATGGATTTTGATGCGGCGGTCACAGTGAGTGGGGTGCTGGTCGTCGACCGGAGGTGTGTGTGGCCCGAGTTCCCAAGCTCGACACCGGAACCACCGCGGACGCGATCGTGGCCAGGTTCGGCCGCACGGTGGTGGAGAAGCGAGGGCTGGGTGGAGCGGAAGAGGACCAGTTCCGTGGCCCGTTGGAGTCCCTGCTGCGCGACCTCGGCGCGTTGATCGGTGTCGAGGCGATCCCCTACGGCGAGGTGCGGTTGAAGCATCTGCGGGCGCGGCCGGACTATGCGGTGAACATTGGACAGGTCCGCGTCGGCTACGTCGAGTTGAAGAGACCGGGCAAGGGAGTGCCAGGAGCGCCCGAGTGGCGCCCCGACAAGCGGGATTTGGAGCAGTGGGGCAAGCTCTCCGCCCTTCCCAATGTGGTCTACTCGGACGGGGTCACCTGGGCGCAGTACTCGTTCGGCGAACGGATCTCGCCGATTGTCAGGCTGGCGAATACCGTCGCGGAGTTGCGGCGTCCGGCGGCGTCGGCCGTCGTCGACCTGATGGGTATCGTCCGGCGGTTCATGCTCTGGGAGCCAGAGTCTCCTCGGACGCTGGGCTCTCTCGTAAAGATCCTGGGTGGGCTGTGTGGCCTGTTGAAGGACGAAGTGTACGCCGCAATCACCGACCCGTTGAAGAAGCGCTCCCAGATGAGGCTGGCGCTGCTGGCCGACGACTGGCGGAAACTGCTATTCCCGGGGCTCAACCATGAGCGCTTCGCCGACGCCTTTGCCCAGACCGTCACGTTCGCGCTGCTGCTGGCCCGCTCGGATGGTATCAACCTGGTTGGCGAGTCCTATCAGGAGATCGCTCGGAAGCTGGGCAAACGACACCTGCTGATGGGGCAGGCGTTCGCGGTGCTCACCAGCGGGGCCGACGATGAGCTCAACACCATCGAGACCCTTCGCCGCGTGGTCAGCGTCGCCGATCTGCAGACGCTCGACGTCAGCCCGGCAGATGCCTACGCCTATCTCTACGAACACTTCCTCGCGAGCTACGACCCCACTCTCCGCAAGGAGACCGGCTCTTACTACACCCCGGTCAGCGTCGCCCGCCATCTTGTTCGGTTCGTGGACGCGGTGCTTCGTGAGCACCTTGATAAGGAGTGGGGGTTCGCCGACGACAACGTGGTGGTTGTCGACCCGGCGATGGGAACCGGCACCTTTCTGGTCGAGGTCATCGGCTGTGTCGCGGACCGGGTTGCAGACAAGCTCGGGTACGGGTCGCGGGATGACTACGTCAACGACCTGGTCACCGACCGGCTGATCGGGTTCGAGATCCAGGTAGCCCCGTACGCTGTGGCTGAGCTACGGATCCATGGATCGTTCCAGAGCCGGTTCGCGGTGGAGACCCCACCTGAGGCCCTGCGATTTCTCACCGACGCATTAGCCGACCCACACCATGTGCAGCCAACGCTGGGCGCGCCGTACCGAGTGATGGAGGAGGCACGGGACAAGGCGAACGACATCAAGCGCAGAGTCCCGGTGATGGTGGTAATCGGGAACCCGCCGCATGTGGAGAACGCCAAGGGCCGAGCCGAATGGATCGAACGGCCTCGCAAAGGGATGCCCCGGCTCGGAGCCAGGGTTGATCGCCCCTCGCTTGACGAGTTCCGAGCCGACGGCCTCGGCCGCTACGAATCGGACCTGCATGGAATGCCGTGGTACTTCCTGCGGTGGGCGGCCTGGAAAGTGTTCGAGGCCGAACATCGTATGCCGGAAGGCGTAGTGGCGTTTATCGTCCCGTCGAGCGTGGTCAGAGGTGCTGCTTTCCGGGGCCTGCGCCAGTATTTGCGACGCACGTGTGACCTGGGCTGGGTCATCGAGCTCACACCGGAAGGGAACCGCCCGCCGATCGCGACCCGAGTCCTCGGACAGGATGTTGGGCGCCAGCTCAGCATCCTGGTCTTCGCCAGGACGGCTGACTCCGACGCGGAGAAGCCTGCGGTGGTCCGCCATCTGGAGTTACACGGAACGCGTGAGGAGAAGACAGCCGCGCTGGCGCAGTTGACGACGACAGGACCGTGCTGGCATTCCTGCGGTAGCGGGTGGCAGGACTCCTTCCTCCCGGCCCCCGACGCGCAATGGGCGGCGTTCCCCTCGCTCGGTGACCTGATGCCGTGGCGGTCGAGGGGCGTCACGGCAGGACGAGCGTGGGTGTACGCGCCCACCGTCGAGGTCCTGCGCACCCGGTGGCAGACCCTCCTTGCTGCCTCGACCGAGGACCAGCGGAAACTTTTCAGAGAGGGGCGGGATCGCACTCTGCACAGCCGAGTCGGCCCGCTGCCTGGGTTCCCACCAGTCCAACGCTCGCTGGTAGAGGAGTCAGGGCCGTGTCCCGAGCCGATCCAGGTGGCCTACCGCTCGTTCGATCGGCAGTGGCTCATCCCCGACAACCGGCTTCTCGTCATGGCCCGTCCGCCACTCTGGCAAGTCCGATCCGAGCACCAGATCTACGTTTCCGAGCAGGACTCCCACGAGATTACTGATGGCCCGGCTTTGGTTTTCTCCGGGCTCATCCCCGACCTGGATAACTTCAAGGGCTGGGGCGGCGGCGGTGTGCGTCCGCTCTGGCGCGATTGCCTGGGCAGCGTCCCCAATATGACCCGGCACCTGCTCGAACACCTCCGCATCCGGTTGGGCACTCCCATCTGTGCAGACGACGTGCTGGCGTATATCGCGGCGATCACCGCGCATCCCGGATACACCAGCCGATTCCGGGAGTATCTTCGGCAACCGGGCGTCCGCGTCCCGCTCACGGCGGATCCGAAGCTGTGGGATCGGGCAGTGGCGATCGGACGCGAGATTCTCTGGCTCCACACCTACGGCAGCCGCTGCGTTGATCCCGCCGCAGGGCGGGGACGCTCAGAACGTGCCCTTGTCGAACGGTTCGGCGTCAAGTGCCTCACCGCCGTTCGGGCACTCCCTGAGCGGCTCGACGAGCACCTCGACTACGACCCCAGAACGCAGACACTCACAGTGGGCAGCGGAACATTCGCCCCCGTACGTCAGGAGGTCATCGACTACACGGTTTCTGGTCGGCGCATCGTGTGGCGGTGGTTGAACGACCGGACCCTCCAGCCTCGAAACAAGCGCCGGACATCCAGCCTCGACGACGTCACGCAGGACTCGTGGAACCGTGAGTTGACACTCGAATTCCTGGCACTGCTTTCCGTCTTGACCGGATGTGTCCTGATGCACCCCGAGCAGGACCAGGTGCTGGCCGACGTGTGCTCGGGGCCGCTGGTAGGCCAGGCTGACCTCGCCGCAACTGGCGTGCTCCCGGTTCCAGAATCAGCGACGAGGCCGCCGAAGTCAACGCAGACGAGTGCCGAGCCTCTTCCTGACAGCTGACCTTAATCAGCGGGTCCGAGATATGAGTCTCTGTCTGCGTACCAGACCTGTTCAGTCTCGATCCCACAGAGACGAGGCCCGCTGGGGCGGGTGATACGGACGGTGATGCTGCGGGACGAGCCCGGCGTTGTACGAACATCGCTCGAACGACGTCACGTCTTCCTGATTTGCCCGTCTTGCTAGTGGAGGAGAGGGGAGCAAGATGGGCGAGCCGGTGGTGTACAAGCGGTGCGGGTGCTCAGATCATGACAGGGCCTGCCCGGATCTGGCTGACGAAGGTCACGGTTCGTGGTACTTCGCGATCCAGGTGCTGGGCCCGAGCGGACGTAGGGAGCGGGTGCGGCGGGGCGGCTTTCGTACTGCAGAGCACGCCATGCGCGCTGCCCGCGAACTCGCCGCCGCTGATGACCCAGGTGGGGTGAGCGCAGCGTGCACCGTGGCGCAGTGGTTGCGCCACTGGCTGGCTACCCTCCAGTTCGTCCGCGAGCGTACTAGGCAAGGCTATGCCGATCATGTGCGAATCCACCTGGTCCCTGGCTTGGGCCGGATCCCGATTGCGGAACTCGGGCCAGTCGATCTCCGCCGCTTCTTCGCCGGCCTAACTCAGCGGCGAAATCGGTACGGCAAGGCGCTGTCGCCGTCCACTGTGCAGAGGGTCCACGCCACCTTGCGGGTGGCACTCAACGAGGCGATCCGCGAAGGTCTCATTGACACGAACCCGGCACGCCGGTTGGGGCTGCCGCGTACCCGGCGGCCTCACGCCCAGGTTTGGACTCGAAGTCGCGTAGCGGTGTGGCAGGCCACGGGACAGCGTCCGGCGGTGGCGGTGTGGACGACGGAGCACCTGACGGCGTTCTTGGACTACGTCCGCGAGGACGCGTTGCATACGCTGTGGTGGCTGGCCGCGTTGCGCGGCTTGCGTCGCGGCGAGCTCGTCGGCCTGCGGTGGGTGGACATCGGCCTGGAGACCCGCGAACTTACGGTCGTCCAGCAGCTCATCCACGTCAATGGCCGGCTGCAAGTCGTCCCGCCCAAGAGCGAGGCGAGTCAGCGCACAATCGCCTTGGACACCGAGACGACCCGCCTTCTACGTCGCCATCAGCAACGCCAGCACCAGAAGGGGCTGGATGTCGCTGGCTGGGTGTTCACCCGTGAGGACGGTCAGCCGATACGACCGGACTACCTGACATATCGGTTCCGCTATCTGGTGGCGGCCAGTGGGCTGCCTCCGGTACGGCTGCATGACCTGCGGCACGGCGCCGCCTCCACCGCGTTGGCGGCGCATGTTGACCCGTGTACGGTCCAGGGTCAGCTCGGGCACGCCAGCATCGTGCTGACCTCCGACACCTACACCTCGGTGCTGCCCGAACTTCATCACGAGGCGGCCGAGGCGACGGCACGCCTGGTGATGAGCACAGCGCGAAGGGCAGGTCACAGACTACGGAAGCGGACGATTCGACTCCGACGTCGCCGAACAACCCGACCGCCCCGATAGGCGCTTTGCCGAAATGGTCCGTGGTGTCGGTTTGTCCCAGGCGTGACCCAGGTATGACCCACCTCTTGATTCTTTGATCAAGAGGTCAGCAAATCCGCAGGTCAGAGTGGTAGGGCGCCCGGGGCTCGAACCCGGAACCTACGGATTAAAAGTCCGCAGCTCTGCCAATTGAGCTAACGCCCCTCGCAACATGCAGGGTACAGAGGTTACCCGTCGGTACGCGACGGGCTTACCGCAGGCCACGATAACGCACCCCCAAGCCCCTCCGGGGCAACAAGTGCCCCGGCGGCGTCAAAAGGGGTCAGCGGTAGGCGGCCAGGCCGGTCAGGGCTTCGCCGAGGACCAGCGTGTGGATTTCCTGGGTGCCTTCGTAGGTGAGGACGCTCTCCAGGTTGTTCATGTGGCGGATGACCGGGTACTCCAGGGTGATCCCATTCCCGCCGAGGATGGAGCGGGCCTGGCGGGCGATGTCCAGGGCGGCGCGGACGTTGGCCAGTTTGCCGAAGCTGACCTGCCGGGGCTGCAGTTGGCCGGCGTCCTTCAGGGCGCCCAGGTGGAAGGCGGTCAGGGATGCCTGGCCCACGCCGACGTACATCCATGCCAGCTTCTCCTGCGTCAGCTGGAACGCCCCGATCGGCTTGTCGAACTGCACGCGGGTCTTGGAGTACTCCACGGCCGACTCCAGGCAGGCGCGGGCGGCGCCCACGACCCCCCACAGGATGCCGAAACGGGCCTCCGACAGGCAGGACAGGGGGCCCTTCAAGCCCGACACTTCGGGGAGGACGGCGGAGGCGGGGAGGCGGACGTCGTCGAAGTACAGGGATGAGGTGATCGATGCCCTCAGGGAGAGCTTCTTGTGGATCTCGGGGGCGGAGAAGCCGGGGGTGTCGGTCGGGACCACGAAGCCTCGGATGCCTTCGTCGGTCTGGGCCCAGACAACGGCCACGTCCGCCACGGAGCCGTTGGTGATCCACATCTTGGAGCCGTTGAGGATCCAGTCGGAGCCGTCCCGCTTGGCGTACGTGCGCATGCCGGACGGGTCGGAGCCGTGGTCGGGCTCGGTGAGGCCGAAGCAGCCGATCGCCTGGCCGGCGGCCATGCGGGGGAGCCACTCCTCCTTCTGCTCGGCCGAGCCGTACTTCCAGATGGGGAACATCGCCAGCGAGCCCTGGACGGAGACGAAGGATCGCAGACCGGAATCGCCGGCCTCCAGCTCACGGCAGGCCACGCCGTACGAGGTCGCGTCGGTGCCGGCGCAGCCGTAGCCCTCCAGGTGCATGCCGAGGAGGCCCAGTTCGCCCAGGACCGGGGCCAGTTCGCGGGAGGGGAATGTGCCCTGCTCGAACCAGTCGCCCACGTTGGGGAGGATGCGGTCGGCCACGAAACTTTTCACGGTGTCGCGGATCAGGCGCTGGTCAGGGTTGAGCCGGTCGTCTATGCGCAGCAGGTCTTCCATGACGGTCCACTCCTCCTTAGGGGGCTACCAGGGTTGTACCAGGGCGAATCCCGATGTGCGAACGCGGGGTCGGGGGGCAGTCTTGAGGCATGAGCGAATCGAATGTCAAGCAGCTGCGCCGGACCCGCAAGGGCAGGATCGTCGGAGGCGTGTGCTCCGGTATCGGGGAGTACGTCGGGATCGACGCGAACATCATCAGGATCGGCCTCGCGATCGCGACCCTGTTCGGGGGTATGGGCGTGGGCCTGTACGCGATCGGCTGGCTGCTCATTCCGGAGGACGGGCGCAACGAGTCGATCGTCCAGGACCTGATCGGCAAGCAGCAGGCGAAGAAGAACGACGACGTCTGGCAGCAGTGATCAGGCGGTGGCCTGGGCGCGGACCCGGGCGGCGATGTCACCGCGGGACTCGGTCCACAGCATGGCGAGCACGGCCGCAGTGGTCACTCCCATGACGCCGGACAGCGCGACGACCGGCTCCGGGCCGAGTCTTTCCGCGGCGAATCCGCCGATCAGGATGCCGATGCCCTGTACGGCCATCAGGCCCGACTGCACCAGGCCGAAAGCCTGGCCCCGGCGTTCCGCGGGGACACACTGGACGAAAGCGGCGTTGGCCGCGAGCTGGTAGGCACCGCCGATTCCCGACAGAATCCACAATCCCAGGACGATGGCCAGCGGCGGCCGCATGGCCGACAGAATAAGCGGAGCGCAGCTCAACATGGCCATCCACCCCATCACGCGCAGACGGCCGGTCGGGGTGATGAACCTGCTGAAGAAGAACGCCCCCACCACGGTGCCCGTCGGCATGGCCGCCATCAGCAGGCCGGTGACGACCGCCACGGGGAGGTCGGAGTGCAGAGTGGCCGCATAAGGTACGGCGATGCCCTCAGGAAGCACGTAAAAGCCACAGAGCCAGGCGAACAACACCAGCGTCCGGAGCTTTCGGTCACCGAAGACCAGGGCGGCTCCGGCACGTGTCATGGTCCACATGGAGGGTTTCGCCCCCTCGCGGGTGGCGGACGGGCGGCGCCGTACCCCTGAGACGAGGATCAGCGCGGAGGCCAGGAAGGTGGCGGCGTCGAGGGCGAGGGCGCGGTACGGCCCGAGCGTCGCGATCAGCGCGCCACCCGCGGCGAAGCCGAGCATTTGGACGGCCTGGTTGGTCATGTTCTGGAGCGCGGAGCCGGCTACGTAGCGGTCGCCGACCAGGATCTCGGGGAGCAGGGCGGCGCGGGCGGCGGAGAACGGGGCGCTGAGCAGGACCACGAAGAAGACCAGGACACAGAGCACCGGGAACGGCATGCCGGGCACGGCCATTCCGGCGACCAGCATCGCGCGCAAGATGTCGCAGGTCATCATGACGCCGCGGCGGGCGAAACGGTCGGCCAGGCCGGCGAGGAGGGGGCCGCCGAGGATCGAGGGAAGGTACGTGAGCGCGTAGACGGCGGCGGTGGCCAGCGCGGACTTCGTCCGGTCGTACACGAGTACGGCCAGCGCCACCTGGGCCAGCTGGTCGCCGAGCAGGGACAGGCCCTGGGCGTACCAGAGCGCGCGGAACTCGCGTATGGCGATGACCTCGCCGTACGTGGCCTGTCGCTCTGCGGCACGCCGATGCCGCCCCGGAAGCCTTGCCCCCATCGGACTCCGCTGTGCCTGACTCAGTGTGTTCGGTATGTCACCTAAGGTGCCCGATCACCTGGCACGCCGCAACCGAAAGCTTCCAAGCGCTTGCAAACTGTAATCGCGTGCACTGATATGTCGGCTTACCAGCCAAGCTCGTGGAGTCTGGCGTCATCAATGCCGAAATGATGGGCGATCTCGTGCACGACCGTGATCTGGACTTCTTCCACCACGTCATCCTCGGTCTCACAGATCTGACAGATCGGATTGCGGTAGATCTCGATCCGATCGGGCAAGACAGCTGAGTACCAGCCGCCGCGCTCGGTGAGGGGGACGCCGGTGTACAGGCCGAGAAGGTTCGGCTCTGGCGGGTCGTCGACGACCACGACGACAACGTTGTCCATGAGCCGGGTCAGATCTGGCGGAATCATGTCCAAAGCCTCGGACACGAGTTCCTCGAACTTCTCCCGGGGAACCTCGATCACAGTTGCCATTCTGCCCTGCTCGTCGGGTAAGCAAGAAAGCGTATGAAGTACCTGAAGTCCAGATGGGTAGTGTCCGCCGCGGTCGTGTTCGTCGCGGCGGTAGGGGCGTGGCTGGGTATTTTCCTGAGCGGTACGGTGGCCGCGAAGATCGGCCCGGTCGAGACGGGGATGTCCCTGAGGCCCGCCTGGAAGGGCGAGACGATCGTCGACGCCAGTCCGCTGGGCACGCTCACCTTCCGCACGCACGACGCCCCGCTGCGCCTGCGCATCTCGCTCGAGAACATCGACCAGGAACAGGCCAAAGCGCTCATCGAGGACCCGCGGCTGGCCGACCGGCTGCCCGCCATCCTCGAGCGCGACCTGCGCGACGGCCTCGCCATGCTGCTCGTCCGCTCCTTGCTGAGCGCGGGCGCCGGGGCGCTCGTGGTCACCATGCTGGTCTTCAAACGCCCCAAAGTGGGCCTGATGGGCCTTCTGGCCGCCTCTGTGGCGCTGGCGGGCACCGGGATACTGGCCGCCGCCACGTTCAAGCCCGACTCGGTCCTGGAGCCGCGCTACTCCGGCCTCGTCGCGGCCGCGCCGTCCCTGGTGGGCAGCGCGGGGGAGATCGTGACCAAGTTCGAGTCGTACCGGGCCCAGCTCACCAAACTCGTCACGAACGTCTCCAAGCTCTACGACACCGTGCGCGACCTGCCCGTTTACGACGCCGATCCGGGCTCGATCCGCGTCCTGCACGTCTCCGACATCCACCTCAACCCCATCGCCTGGAACGTCATCCGCTCCATGACCGACCAGTTCAAGGTCGACTTCATCGTGGACACCGGTGACATCTCCGACCATGGGAGCAAACCCGAGAACAAGTTCGTGGAGGAGATCGGCAAGCTCGGCGTGCCGTACGTCTTCGTGCGCGGCAACCACGACTCGGACATCACGGAGAAAGCCGTCGCCCGCAACAAGAACGCCATAGTCCTGGACGACGCCGGCGCCGAGGTGAACGGCCTGCGCATCTACGGCCTCGGCGACCCCCGCTTCACCCCGGACAAGTCCGTCCCCGCCGACTCCGACCCCGCCCGCCTGCACGAGTTCGGCCGCTCTCACGCGGTACGGCAGGCCGCCCCGCCCGACCTCGTCGCCGTCCACGACCCGACCATCGCCCGCGGCTTCTCCGGGGCCACGCCCATGATCCTGGCCGGCCACTCCCACGAGCGCTCGACCAGCGTCCTGCCCACCGGCAGCCGGATCCTCGTCCAGGGCTCGACCGGGGGAGCCGGCCTGAGGGCTCTGGAACACCCCGAGCCGACCCCGGTCCAGGCATCGGTTCTGTATTTCGACAAGACCAGCAAACGCCTTCAGGCCTGGGACGATGTGACTCTGGGGGGCCTCGGTGAGCAGTCTGTGTACATCCAGCGTCACGTGGAGGAGAACCCTGGACGTATGATTTCTCCAGAGCCAACGAACGCCCCGTCGCCAGCGGGACCGGTCACAGGCACAGTGACGCCGGCCGCCGGTCCACCGCTTTGGCATGAAGGGCAATCGTCCCCTATGCTTCAGAGGTCTCCGACGGAAGACGTCAGGAACAGGATGTGAATCCTGAGCCCCCATCGTCTAGCGGCCTAGGACACCGCCCTTTCAAGGCGGCGGCACGGGTTCGAATCCCGTTGGGGGCACGGCTTAACAGGAAAACGGCTGGTCGAAGACCTCCGAAAGACTGGTAAGCTAGGCGAGGCCGAAAGGCCAAGCAAACAAGGTCCTGTAGAGCAGTTTGGAGTGCTCGCCACCCTGTCAAGGTGGAGGTCGCGGGTTCAAGTCCCGTCAGGACCGCTCTGGGTCAGGTAGCTCAGTTGGTACGAGCGTCCGCCTGAAAAGCGGAAGGTCGGCAGTTCGACCCTGCCCCTGACCACCAGCTTTGAACAGCCAGAACGCCCCGGTCATGAGTTACTGACCAGGGCGTTTTCGTTTATGCGTGACCAGGACGCCGGGGTAAGTGGAAAGATGGCTCCCTCCTGCATGACGGGTCTGATCCGCTTGCGGTAGACCGTCTCCGCCACGACCGTGTCGGTGTGGCCGACCGGGCCATCTCCGTGATCTTGAAGGCGGAATCGGTCGCGGCGGGAAGACGGTCGGCTGAGCGAGAGGGCAGGCGTGAGCAGGGAATCAACCTAACCGTCGATGGGCCCGCGGACGAGCCGCGCCCGGCTCGGGCGCATCAGCCACACGGCGGCGGCGAGCGTGAGCACCCAGCCGATCACTTCGATGAGCAGGTGATCCGTTGCGTTGGGGACGGATTGCAGCAGGTACACCCGGACGCTGTTGATCGCTCCGTGCGTCAGAACCGCGGGCCAGACACTCGCCGAGTGCCAGCGAAGTGCGAGCAACAGAGGCGCCCAGGGCAGCATGCCCGCGTAGTAGATGACGATGTCCCAGACGGGTCGATCACCGATGACGGCGAGGACCGGCAGATGCCAGACGATCCAGACCAGGCCGCTGACGAGGGCCAGTGGCCAGAATCCCCATGACGCGGCGCGCGTCGCCAGCCAGCCGCGCCAGCCGAACTCTTCGCCGATGGCGAAGACCGACTGCATGAGGAAGACCGGAGCGACCCACATGGTCGCCGTGAAGATCTGGTCAAGCGGGTTGAGCTGCCAGATCCCCAATGCCAGTGCGATGGCGGTTTGGATCGCGGCGATCGCGGCGATGAGGCCGATGCCGATGCCGGTCCACTTGAGTGTGCCGCGCCACCTGGTGGCGAACGTCGCTCGGAACGTTCCGGGCCGCCGGGCAAGCCACATGATGATCGCTGCGAGCAGCGGAGTCTGTTGCATGATCGGAGTGATCAGGTTGTTGAAGTCCGTCGGGACGAGCCGGAAGACCATAGGGACGGACAACGCGAAACACAGCAGGACGGCGATCGCGAAGAACCAGGTGACATCGGAAGTGGTTGATCTGGCGGAACTGGAGCGCGTGGGGGACGCAGTCATGATGACCTCGTTTCGTGCGGGCGCGAGGATCTAGCTCGACGAGCGTGCGGTGATCTTGGTGTAGCGCGGATCGGCCATCTTGAACTCGGGGAGAACCGTGACGACCGCGTCGTCCACGGAGAATCGGTTCGTCAGCGGCATGATCGCCGTCGCCGTCATCGACTTGCTCAAGCGGTAGTCGTCGATCGGCTCTTGGCCACGGGCTGTCCAGCCGACGAGCATGACGACGCTGAGAAGGATGAGACGTAGGAAACGCACAGTCTCGAAGCTAGGCCGGGCGGAACCGGTCCGGCCTCACCCGACGGGGTGAACCCGGTATCGCCCGTCAGGATGGAATTCCGGTTCCGCGCGGGTCTCGCTGCCGGATCCGCCGTGGGCGCTACAGCAGCCCGATCACCAGCGCCATGGCGAGAAACAGCACCAGCTGATAGCCGCTGTTGACGAGGGTCAGCTTCGGAGGCTTCAGCTCGAAGGCGTTGTGCTGGAGGAGCGTGGTCGCCGAGAACGTCAACCACGCCACGAGGCCGACCAGCAGCGCCGGCCACACGGAATCGTTACCTGTGGCCGCCGACGCGATCCCGATGCCGGCCGCCAGTCCGAGCGCCGTCACGCTGTTCGCGATGAGGAGCTGGACCATGTTCCTTCTGCTGGCCGTCTTGGAGTCTTCGGGAGCTATGCCGGTCAACCTCCACCAAACGATCCCGAAGCCCTTCTTGCTGTACCACACGAACGCCACGGCCATGCCGACGACGATGGCGAGCACGGTGGCAAGCCAGTTGATCTCCATGGCGTCACTCCTTGGTTGTCCGAGCATCGGGGCGGTCCGAGCCGTGCCCGGCGACCGCATCGAGGAGCTTGATATAATCAACCACGATGGAAAATATCAAGCACTCTTCGGGTCGCTCCTATGGGCAGTTCTGCGGACTTGCCCGCGCCTTGGACGTGGTGGGCGACCGCTGGAACCTCCTGATCGTGCGCGAACTGCTGCCCGGTCCGCTGCGCTACAACGAACTGAAGACCTCCCTCGCCGGGATCGCGACCAACCTCTTGGCGGAGCGCCTGCGGAGCCTGGAGGGAAATGGAATCGTCGAGCGGCGGCTTGGAGATGCGGGCGTCCTCTACGCCCTGACGCCGTGGGGCGCGGGGCTCCGCGAGCCGATGGAGGCGCTTGGCAGGTGGGGTGCGCCGCTGTTGGCGACAGGACGTGGCGACGACGCGTTCCAGCCGCGCTGGCTGGCGCTCGCGCTGCCGGCGATGCTACGCGGCGTGACCGCGGCTCCCGCGCTCGAACTCGGCCTCGAGGTCGAAGGCTTCCTCATGGTCCTGCACATCGACGAGAACGGCCCGCGCGCGGTCGCCGGGCCCGACGCTCGGCCGGGCACGATTCTCACGGCCGTACCAGAGATCGTCATCGGGCTTGCGGCCGGCACGTGCACGGTCGAGCAGGCGGTCTCCGCAGGACGCCTCCAGGGCGACGCCGAGGTTCTCCGCAGAGTCTTCCCCGCCCCTGGCGCGTGACCGAGTCCCCGGTGTGTGAAACACCGGGGAAGCTCGCCAGGAGGTCAGCGGCCGTGGAGCAGTGCCCGGCAGAATCTGCGATCGAGGTCGAGATACCGGCGGCAGAACGGCCGCGGCTTCCCCGGGCGGTAGTACGTGACCTTCACCTGCATGTGGTACGGCTTCCGCTCGCTGTGCGCCGGGGTCCGGGTGGACACCGTACGGGTGACCGTGACGGTTGGACGTGGCGTCATGCGCCCTGCCGCGGCCGGCGGTTTCGGGTGCTCGGACGTGCTGCTGCTTGCCGTGAACACCGCCACGGTGATCACGCATACCAGCGCGATGCTGCCCGCGGCCTGCGGCACGATCAGACGGTACGGCTTCTTCGGCAACGATCGAATCTTGGCGGACGGCGGGGGGTCATAGAGGCCGGTCACGATCTCCCCATCACCACTTTCCTCGCTCGGTTGTGGGCACTGGGCAAACGATCACCTATGTGCTTGACGGGCGATGGGAGCGCGAAGGTTTCCCGAGACGTCGATCTAGACCCGGCCCTGGCCGACTGTTTCACCATGCTTGACGCGTAAGTCCCGCGGGGGTGGCCGGGAAGAGACTGCGTGGAGCGGCCGGTGGTGTCGTGACCTGAAATACGACATATCGCAATAAATGGGGATAAAAGCCACCCGCCTGCCGTCCCCAGAAGACGGCCCAGTATCCTGGCACCCGACTTGAGGAGGTGAGACCGATTTCCGCTACAGAGACGCGGGCGATCTCGCCAACCGCAGGGGGACGCCCGCAGCACCGAAAGGCGTTCGTGTGTCACCCGAAGAAGTCGTCACCAGACTCCGTGCCGCCGGCTGTGTCTTCGCCGAGGACGAGGCGGAGCTGATCCTCTCCACCGCCGCCACCCCGGGGGAGGTGGCCGCCATGGTGGGCAGAAGAGCGGAGGGATACCCGCTGGAGCAGGTCGTGGGCTGGGCGGAGTTCTGCGGCCTGCGCGTGCGCATCGGCCCCGGGGTGTTCGTGCCGCGCCGCCGTACCGAGTTCCTGGTACGGCAGGCCGCGAAGCTGGTCCCGAGCCCGGGCGTGATCCTCGACCTGTGCTGTGGTTCCGGAGCCCTGGGCAAGGCGCTGGTGTCGCTGACCGGCGGCGAGTTGCACGCTGCCGACGTGGAACCGGCCGCCGTGGCGTGCGCGCGCGAGAACCTGGCGGGGAACGTGTACGAGGGCGACCTGTTCGACCCTCTGCCGGAGCACCTGCGCACCCGGGTGGACGTGCTCCTGGCCAACGTCCCCTATGTGCCGACAGCCGACATCGGATTCCTGCCGCAGGAGGCCAGGGAGCACGAGCCGCTGGTGACGCTGGACGGCGGCCCGGACGGCCTGGACGTCCTGCGCAGGGTGACGGCCGAGGCGCCGCGGTGGCTGGCTCCGGGCGGCCATCTGCTGTTCGAGACCGGCGAACGTCAGGCTGAGGCGGCCCGAGCGGTGGTGGAGGCGGCCGGGCTGCGCGGGCAGGTGCTGCGCTCGGCCGAATTCCACGCGACGGTCATCGTAGGCGTCAAGGAGTGAGCGGGAGGCGCACGGTCACCGACAGCCCGCCTTCGTGGCGAGGCTGCGCGCTGACGGTGCCCCCGTGCGCCTCCGCGATGGCCCGGACGATCGACAGCCCGAGCCCGGCCCCCCGGCCGGACTGCACCCGATCCCCATGACGCCGGAACGGCTCGAACAGGTCATCCACTTCGAAGGGCGAGATCACCGGCCCGGTGTTCTCGACGGTGAAGGCGGCCCCGCCGTACTCCTCCCGCAGCGAAACCCACACCCGCCCGCCCCGCACGTTGTACTTGAGCGCGTTCTCCAGCAGGTTGAACACGCAACGCTCGAGAAACAGCGGATCGCCCTCGACGACGACCGGCCGCAGATCCTGGTGAACGGTGATGTCGCGCTTGACTGCGGTGAGCTCCAGCGCGGTCCGCACGACATGCTCCACCTGGACCGGCTTGCGGGTGCCCAGCTCCTGCTCCGACTGCGCGAGCAGCAGGAGCCCCTCGATCAGCCGCTCGTAGCGGGCGTTGGTCCCCAGCAGCGCCCTGGCCAGCGCCTTGAGGTCGGGCGAGGCTTCGGGTTCCTCCAGGGACACCTCCAGGACGGTCCGGTTGATGGCCAGCGGGGTGCGCAGCTCGTGCGAGGCGTTGGCGATGAAGCGGCGTTGCGCGTCGAAGACCCGGTGCAGCCTGCCGAGCATCGCGTCGAAGGTGTCGGCCAGCCGCTTGACCTCGTCCTGCGGCCCTTCCAGCGCGATGCGCTCGTGCAACGTGCTCTCGGACAGGCGCTGGGCGGTCTCGGTCACCTTGTTCAGCGGTCGCAGCGCCCGGTCGGCGACCAGGTAGCCGATGACCACGGCCGCGATCCCGATCAGCACCATCGCGCTGACCGACCAGCGCAGGGTCTCGTCGAGCACGGCGCCGGCGCGTTGTTCCATCTCGGCCTGGGCGGCCTTGAAGACCACGTCGCCGGACGGCGGCTCGCCGCCCTGGGGGCCGCCGCCGATGACCTTGACGAACTTCTGGCTCACGGACCGCGCGGTCATCAGATAGGTGATCCACAACAACGCGCTGCCCGCCAGGAAGAACAGCCCGCCGTACAGCAGGGTGAGCCGCATCCGCAGGCCGAGCCGCTTCACAGGCGGTACCCGCGGCCGGGGACGTTCTCGATCACCGCGGGGGTGCCGAGCTTCCTGCGCAGCGAGGTCAGCGTGACCCGCAGCACGCCGGTGCCGCCGTCCGCGTACTCGTCCCACACCTTCCTGCGCAGCTCGATCGAGGTGAGCAGCTTTCCGCCGGCGCGCAGCAGCTCGTGCAGGACGTCGAACTCCTTGCGGTTCAGGCCGACGTCGGCGCCGTCGCGGGTGACCGTACGGCGGGCGGGGTCGAGCCGGATGCCCGCGCGTTCGAGGACCGGCGCCTCGCCCCGGTCGGTACGGCGGGCCAGCGTCCGCACCCTGGCCACCAGCTCGGCGAAGGCGAACGGCTTGACCAGGTAGTCGTCGGCGCCGAGCGTCAGCCCGTCCACCCGGTCGTGCAACTGCCCGGCGGCGGTCAGCATGATGATCCGGCTGCGGGACATCAGCTCGCGGCACACGTCGTCCCCGTGCACCGCGGGCAGGTCCCGGTCGAGCACGATGACCGAGTAGTCGATGTAGGAGGCCAGGTCCAGCGCCTCCTGCCCGTCGTAGGCCACGTCGACGGCCATGGCGTTGAGCCGGAGCCCGCGCGCGATGGCGTCGGCCATCTGTTCCTCGTCCTCGACGACTAGCACCCGCATGCAGGTCAGGGTCGCTGATGAGGTGTTAGCGCCAGGTAAATACGGCGGCTTATCCGCGTTTAGCACCGGCTTCGGTGAAGTGCGGTGCCATGAACCTACGCATCGTCCCGGCCGTCGCGGCCATCCTTCTGACCCTCGTCGCCTGCGGCACCACCTCCACCGGAGCGACGACCGCCGGCGCCTCCGGCGCGGCCTCGGCCAGCCCGTCGGGCAACGCCCGTGACGCCCAGCTCAAATACGCCCAGTGCATGCGCGAGAACGGCGTCAAGATGGATGACCCGGGCGACGACGGCCGCATCCAGATCAGGCTCCCCGAAGGCGTCGACAAGAGCACGGTCGACAAGGCCCAGCAAAAGTGCCAGGAACACCTCAAGGGCGTCATGGGCGACAGGGGCGCCAACGCGGACCCGGAGGCGCGCGACAAGATGGTCAAGTTCGCCCAGTGCATGCGTGAGAACGGCGTCGACGTGCCCGACCCGACGGCCAACGGCGGCATCATGATGACCGGGGGCCCCGGTGACGGCGACAAGATGCAGAAGGCCCAGGAGGCGTGCAAGCAGTTCGCGCCCGGCGCGGTGAAGAAGCCGTGAGGAAGCTCCTGGCAGCCGCCGCGGTCGCGCTCGTGGGCGCGGCCGCCGCCTGGACGGCGACAGCCGTACTCAGCGACAGCGGCACGGGTACGGCGGCGCCGACCAGGGCGCCCGCGCCGGCCACCGCGGACATCACCCGGCAGGACCTCGTCGACACCGAGACCGTGGACGGCACGCTGACCTACGCCGACGAGCGCACGGTCACCACCGAGGCGCGCGGCACCGTCACCTGGGTCCCGGAGGAGGGCGCGCTGGTCAAGCGGGGCCGCTCGCTGATGCGGGTGGACCGCGAACCCGTCACGCTCATGTACGGCAAGCTCCCCCTGTACCGCACCCTGGAGCGGGGCGTCGAAGGCCCGGACGTCACCCAGCTCGAACGCAACCTCAAGGCCCTCGGCTACGGCGACGACCTGACCGTGGACGACGAGTTCACCTACGCCACCTACCTGGCCGTCCTGGAGTGGCAGGAGGATCGCGGCCTGCCGGAGACCGGCCGGGTGGACGCCGCCCAGGTGGTCTTCCAGAAGGGCGCGGTCCGGATCGGCGAGGTGAAGACCGCGGTCGGCCGCAAGACGATGCCCGGCCAGGAGGTGTTCAAGGTCACCGGCACCAAGCGGCTGGTGCACGTGGACCTCGACACCGACGATCAGGAGCTGGCCAGGAAGGGCGCCAAGGTCACGGTCGAGCTGCCCGGCGGCGAACGCGCCAAGGGAAAGATCACCGCGGTCGGCACCGTCGCCGAGACCAGCGGCTCGCAGGAGAACCAGACCACCACCGTGGACGTGGACATCACGCTCAACAAGAAGCCCAAGACCCGGCTCGACCAGGCGCCCGTGGACGTGGAGCTGGAGAGCGAGCGGGTCAAGGGCGTGCTCACCGTCCCGGTCGAGGCGCTGCTGGCCACCAGCACCGGCGGCTTCGGCGTCGAGGTCATCGAGGGCGGCGGCAACAAGATCGTCCCCGTGGAGCTCGGCGCGTTCGGCAGCGGCCGGGTCGAGGTCAAGGGCTCCGGGCTCGCGGAGGGCATGAAGGTCGGGGTGCCGGCCACATGAGCGTCATCGAGCTGCGCCAGGTGACCAAGACCTACCACGGCGACGTGCAGGCGCTGCGCGGCGTGGACCTCACCGTCGAGTACGGCGAGCTGGTCGCGATCGTCGGCCCGTCCGGCTCGGGCAAGTCCACGATGCTCAACCTGATCGGCACCCTGGACCGGCCCACCACCGGCATCGTCCGCATCGCCGGGCACGACATCGCCACGCTCAGCGACCGGCAGCTGTCGGCGCTGCGGGCCAAGCACCTGGGCTTCGTCTTCCAGCAGTTCCACCTCTCGCCCGGCGTCAGCGCGCTGGACAACGTGGCCGACGGCCTCCTCTACACCGGCACGCCCCGCCGGGTGCGCCGGGAGAAGGCCGCCGCCGCGCTCGAACGCGTCGGACTCGGCCACCGCCTCGGCCACAAGCCCAACCAGCTGTCCGGCGGCGAACAGCAGCGGGTCGCCGTCGCCAGAGCGGTTGCCGGGGATCCGCCGCTGCTGCTGGCCGACGAGCCGACCGGCAACCTCGACAGCGCCTCCGGGGCCGAGGTGCTGCGCATCCTGGGCGACCTGCACGCCTCCGGCACCACCATCGCCGTCATCACCCACGACATGGACGTGGCCGCCTGGTGCCCGCGCCAGGTCAAGGTACGGGACGGAGCCGTCTCATGAAGCCCGCCCGGCTCAGCCCGTCGGACGTCATGCGCGTCGGCGCCGCCGGTCTGCGCAGCCGCCCCACCCGGGTGGTCCTGTCCGCGCTCGGCATCGCGATCGGCATCGCCACGATGATCGCGGTGATCGGGATCTCGTCGTCGTCCAGGGAACAGCTGCTGCGCCAGCTCGACCAGCTCGGCACCAACATGCTGACCGTCTCCGCCGGGCAGACCCTCTTCGGCCAGCAGGCCAAGCTGCCGGAGAACGCCGCCGGGATGGTCGGGCGCATGGAACACGTGCAGACGGCCGGAGCCACCGGCACCGTCGAGGCGACCGTGCGCAGGACCGCCCACATCCCGGAGGCGGTGACCGGCGGCCTCGCCGTACAGGCTGCCACGATCCCGCTGCTGAAGACCCTGGAGGGAAGCGTGGCGCAGGGCGCCTGGCTGAATGCCGCCACGGCCCGGCAGCCCGCCGTCGTGCTGGGCGCGAAGGCGGCGGAGCGCCTGGGGATCACCAGGACCGGCGTGCGGGTGTGGATCGGCAACCGCTGGTTCAGCGTGATCGGGATCCTGAATCCGATGCCGCTGGCTCCGGAGGTCGAGCGTTCGGTCCTGGTCGGGTTCGCCGCCGCGGAGACGTACCTGTCCTTCGACGGGCACCCCACCACGATCTACGAACGCTCGAGCGACGCCGCGGTGCCCGCGGTCCGCGAGGCCCTGCCGAGGACGGTGAACCCG
This sequence comes from Nonomuraea typhae, assembly GCF_009760925.1. Taxonomy (GTDB): domain Bacteria; phylum Actinomycetota; class Actinomycetes; order Streptosporangiales; family Streptosporangiaceae; genus Nonomuraea; species Nonomuraea typhae. The sequence continues at coordinate 87,293 of NZ_VRLV01000022.1, read as the reverse complement.
GAGAACCCCAACGAGGTGGAGGTCAGCAGGCCGTCCGACGCCCTGGCCGCCAAGGCCGCCGCCGCGGGCGCCTTCACCAGCCTCCTGCTGGGCCTGGGCGCCGTGGCCCTGCTCGTGGGAGGGGTGGGCGTGGCCAACACCATGGTCATCTCGGTCCTGGAACGACGCAAGGAGATCGGCCTGCGCCGCTCCCTGGGCGCGACCCGCGGCCAGGTCAGGGTGCAGTTCCTGGCCGAGTCGCTGCTGCTGTCGGCGCTGGGCGGGGTGGCGGGGGCCTTCCTGGGTACCGTCGCCACGGTCGCCTACGCGGTCTCCCGCGACTGGCCACCGGTGGTCCCGCCCTGGGCCATCGGCGGCGCCGTCCTGGCCACCCTGCTCATCGGCACGGTCGCCGGCATCTACCCGGCCATGCGCGCCGCCCGCCTGTCCCCGACGGTGGCCCTGACCGTTTGAGTCACTCTCGAGGCACCTGGGAGGCGAACCACTCGAGCGCGGCCCAGAGGCGGTCGGCTCCCGGGCCGCGCAGGGCGGCGAGGGGGAAGGCGGGCCGGCCGGCCAGGCTCTCGTTGTCCTCCGGCAGGGACACCCCGGGGATCTCGTTGACCCTGAGCAGAAGCTCGCGGCGGAGCCCGATGTCGTCGAACGGCGGGCGGCGGCTCAGATGGTCGAACGTGATGTGGATCTTGCGGATGGGCGGGCTGATCGAGACGGCCCAGTAGTCGAAGTCCTCGCCGTCGAGGACGAGCAGGCAGGACGTCTCGGTTCCGCTGTAGGTGATCGAACCGCCCAGCTTGACCCACCGCTGGAGGATGCCGGTGACGGCCGGAGCCTCCTCCGGGTAGCGGCCGAGCAGGGCGTCGAAACGCTGGGACAGTTCGACGGCCGGCGCACGGGGCATCGGCAGCGCGGGCGCGGCCGTCTCCGCGGGCCGCCGCTCACGGTCCAGAACCTCGACGATGGCGGCGGCGACGGTCTCCAGGAAGTCGATGACCGCCTGGACCTCGTCGGCGTCGATGGCCAGCTTGGCGCCCGGGAGATCGGGGTCGCGGTCGGCCTCGTGGGAGATCTTGTTACGGCGGTTGGCCACGGCCGTGAGCCGGTCGGTCACGTCCTTCGGCGCGACCCGGGTCCCGCCGGAGCGCTGCGCGCTGAGCGCCTTGGCCACCTCCTCCCACAGCGGCAGGTCGCTGACCAGCGCGAACCCCTCCTTGATCTTGACCGGGTTCTGGTAGGACCGGTGGCTCAGCGACTTCTTCAGATGGTCGCGGAATCCGGCCTCCAAGGAGACGAGTCCCGCGCTCACCTCCTCGACGAGCCGCATGGGGATCTCGAAGGCCAGGAACTTCCTGGGCTTGCCGGGATCGTCCGGCCGCAGGGCGATGGCGGCCGCCCGATGGTAGATCTCCTCGTGCGCCCAGTGGTCGAGCGCCGCCACCGCCTGGACCCAGGCGGCCCGGTACAGGTCGTCCACGTCGAAGGAGCTCACCCCGAGGCCCGCCAGCAGGCGGGCGCCCTTCACGATCTGGCGGGCGTAGTCCAGGTTCTGCGTGAACACGTCGAAGGGGGAGGTCATGGATCCTCTGGGGAGATGAACCGCTCGTTGGCGGGCACGCGGGCCGGCGGCAACGTGGTCAGCAGCAGCTCACGGCGCCGGTTCCGCATGTTGCTCGACACGGTGTAGTGGAGGTCGACCAGGCGACGGGAGATGCGCCAGGCCCTGACCCTCAGGAGGTCGTCCCTTGGCGTCATCCGGCGCGCGGCATAGAGCCCGGGATCGGCCGTCAGGTCCGGATGGTTGTCGTAGGAGAGGATCCACCGGTGCTGCGCCTCCCGCCGGAGGTATTCCGCGAGGCGGTGGTGGGCGAGCCCGTCGGTCCAGGCGGCCTCCTGCATGGCGTACCCGCCGCCGGGGTCGAAGGACCGGCCGTACAGCCGCTCCGACTTGTCGATGTACGGCGGGTCCAGGTAGGAGATCACCTTGTCCGGCAGCAGGTGGGGGTACCACTCGGTGACGTCGTCCAGGGTTTCCCGCCAGTCCTTGCACCAGACGTCGACGATGCGGTTGCCGGCGTACAACCTGCCGACGACGCGCAGGCGCTCGGCCAGGTTCTCCTTGTTGAACCGGCAGTCGATCTTGTACGGGCTCTCCTGCTTCCGCCCGCCGATGGGTCCGGCGCGCCCGTGCAGGATCCCGGAGAACGTCGTCCGGTTCAGGAACAGGCACTTGACCGCCACCTCGCGGTCGTCGCGGGATCGCGGCTGCCAGGACCGCCAGTAGTCCCACCGCTGGAGGGTGATCGGCTCGTCGAGCATGCGGTCGATGAGCCAGTCGGTCTCGGCGGCGGCGATCTGCCAGAACCTGGCGACCAGCGGGTCGGCGTCGGCCAGCAGCACGCGGTCCACGAGCCCCGAGCTGACCAGCCTGAGCGAGGTGGAGGCGCCTCCGGCGAAGGGCTCGACGAAGAGGCTCGGCCTGCCCAGGGAGCGCGACGCCGACGCGACGAGCTCACCGATGGCCGCGGCCAGCCCGGACTTCGCCCCCGGATAGCGCAGGGGCGAGAGGTAGCGGATGCCGGCGGGGTCCGCGCCGTCGAGTTTCCCGATCTCGCGGACGGCCCGTGGCGTCGCGCCGATGTGGCGGGGCGCGGCGCCCGGCGTGATGCGGCGGTAGGCCAGGGCGGGGGTCGGCGTGCTCATCGGCCGGCGGGCCCGTCGTCGGGAGCGTCGCGCAGGCCGAGCTTCTGCTTGGCGACGAGCCGGAGGACGTCGGTGCCCACGCCGATCGGGTAGGCGGCCTTCGAGTGGGCGAGGGCGACGGGGATGAGCCCGTCCCGGTACATGGACGACCCCGTTCTGTCGACGACGTCGAGAATGGCCGGCAGCGAGGGATAGGCGGCCGGATCCGCCTGCCCGCCGTGGTCATCGTAGGGGGCGCCCGAGCCGGGCAGCACGGTGATCACCACAACGCGCCCGTCGAGTGAGCGGTAGAAGAACTTGCGGCCCCAGTAGGTCTCTGAACCGTAGGCGAGGGGATTGCCGGCATTGGTCATCTTGGCGATGACCTCGTCATCGACCAGGAGGAGATCGCCGGGTTTGAGCACCTCGTGGCGGACCAGCGAGCGGGCGTAGTCGACCGCCGTGCCGGTCTTCTCCACGCCGCAGACGAAGGGGCCGGGCTCCATGCTCTGGAAGTAGCCGAGGGCTCGCCCTCTGAGCTTGGCGGGCGGCCCGTAGACCGCCATCGGCCCGTCGATGACGAACAGCGTCGAGGTGAACAACTCCGTCCGCGACAGCCGCCACAGCAGGGTGGACAGGCCCACCAGCACCAGGAGCTCCACGACCTGCATGAGCCGGCCGAGCGCGGTGCTGTTCTCGCCGTCCTCCACCACCTCCTCGTAGATCCGCAGGGTGTCGGTGGGGTAGAGGGCGCTCCCGCACCTCGGGCAGGGCCGGCCCGCCTCGGGCACCGCGACGTCCTTCCACCGGCACGACTGCCGCGGGCAGTCCACGGGGACGGTGTGGGCCGGCGCCCCGGGCCGGCCGTGCAGCAGCATGAGCAGCTCCAGCAGGCTCTGGTCGAGCCGGTTCACCTCGATCTTCTTCTCGCGGAAGAGCCGGTCGACCGACTCGCGCCAGGAGTCCTCGATGGACATCCCTTCACGCAGGTAGGCGCCGGCGACCGGCATGTCCATCGAGATCAGGTTGGATTTCACCGCCTCGTGCAGCGCGACCGGATCGACGAAGCGTTCCTTGCGCTGGGCCTGCATCAGCTCCAGGTCCAGCCAGATGGCCGCCGCCTGCGCGTAGCCGTACCGCACGGAAGGCAGGCCGTCGCGCACGGGGACGACCATGAGCGAGCCGTCGACGCCGATCACCCCGGTCAGCCGATGCTCGTCGGCCCGCGCGAGCTCGGATCTGTGGCGGATCTTGGGCTGGAGCCAGGCGATGTCGCGGACGTGCTCCGCGGGGACGTAGAAGTGCGCCTCCTCGGCCAGCGCGCGGACGATCGCGTGGGTGTGACCGAGCCGTGAGGCGAGCTCGTGCTGGTCGCCTCCAGAGGTCTCGTACGGCATGGCGTCCCTCACTCCTGGACCAGGTCGAGCGCCAGCAGACCGGCCGCCTGCCGGGCCTCGTCGACCAGGGCCCTGCCGTACCGGTCGATCTGGACGGGCACGATGAACGGCGAGGACATGGTCTTAAGCCGCACGTAACCCCTGTCCTCGTGGCTGATGATCGCGTCGTTGAACGCCTTGAAGTCGTAGTAGCGGCCGAGTTCGGTGACCTCCTTCGCGTTGTTCAGGTGGGCGACGACCCAGTTCTTGGTGTTCGCCAGCACCTGGTGGTCGACGCCGGTGACCTCCTGGGTGGCGTAGAGCATGCCGATGTTGAGCTTGCTGGCCTGCTTGGCCATCCGGACCCACACATCGAGCTCGTCGCGGTACTTCTCGGTGGAGAAGAGGTTGTGCGCCTCCTCGATCGCGATCTGGATGTCGGGCGGCTCGGAGCCCGAGGTGAAGACGGCGGTCTGCCGGTACATCAGGTATTCGGCCAGCCGTTCCGAAAGCCGTCTGGTGGCGCCTTCCGAGCCGAGGTGGAGATCGACGATCACGATGCGCCCGCGCAGGAGCTCCCCGTAGATCTCGTTGCGGTAGTCGACGCGGGCCGCCGGCGAGTGGTAGGTCCTGGCCGGCTTGAGCTTGGCGAAGCCCGACACCCTGCGGTTCTGGGAGAGCTGCGTGTAGATCGGGAGGGCCGAGCGCCACGGGTCGCCGGAGACGAACGACTGCAGGCCCCGCAGCGCCTCCCCGGTGAGGTCGCCGGCCTCGTCGCGCTCGATGATCCAGTCGATGACCCTGATGAGCGAGTTTCTCTCGACGCCGATGACGCGGTTGCCGGGGTAGCGCCGGATGTGCCCCTCTCCCAGGGCGCGTTCCAGCTCGTCGGCCAGGGCCGCCCTCATGGTCACCATCGCCCGCCATTCGCGCAGGCGCCCGCTCTCCTCGGGGATGTGCGTGGGGACGGAGAAATCAGCCTTGGCCAGAGCGCCGTAGAGCAGCAGGCGTCCGCGCTCCGCCCTGGCCTGCCGCCTCGCCGCGTCCTCCGGTGTCTCACCGACGACCGGGGCGCCGCCGAAGTCCGCCAGGACGAAGCCCTTCACGTAGTCGGCGGAGGCGTCGGCCAGTTCGGCGGAGATGATGTCCTTCACCGGCTGGATCTGCTCGGGGTCGAAGAAGTTGAAGCCCAGCGGGCGGACGTTGCGCCTGCTGCCGTCGGCGCCGAACTTGTAGATGACGACGTGTTCGACGCCGATCGCGGCCAGGTGGGTGCCGTCCTGGGTGTTCGGGTTGGCGTATTCGCCCTGCGGGTCGAAGATCAGCTGCCCGATGGGCGGCTCGCCGCCGAGCCGACGCTGTTCCGAGACGGCGAAGACCCGGGCCGCGATCGTCTTCATCGTGTTGGACTTGCCCATGCGGGTCATCCCGAACATACCGGTCTTGGTGCCGATGAAGTCCTGGATGTTCACCTTCACCGGCACAGACGACTGCTTGGCGAGGATCGCCCGCCGCCGGGTGGACGAATAGCGCACCGTGCCTATACGCACCATCTGGACGAAGTCGTCGGTGGGCTTGATGAACGAGGTGAGGGCGCTGAGTCCGTCCCCGATCGGCTTGAAGACGCGATAGGTTGCGGTCGCATAGAAGTTATCCACGTCATGTCCGAAATCAAGCACCTGGTGCCCGTCCCGGATGTCTTCATAGAAAGTGCCAATGATCCGGCAGTCCAGCCCGGTAAAGGACATTCTGTTCTTGGTGAAGGGGTCCAGGTCCATATCCAGAACGATGGACGGTGACGGGTCGTTCTTCTTCGAGAGGGCGTCCCGGAGGGCTTCCTCTCTTACGGCGAGCTGGTCGCGTTCGAGCGAGAGCGGCGCGGTGCCCTCGACGCGCAACAGCAGGACCTCGTCGTCGTCCCCGCCGCCGTTGCCCACCTCACGCGCGGTCGCGAGGAGGAACGCGTATTGCGGAATGCCGCCGACCTCGGCTTTCCATCGATCGTGGGTGATGACGACGGCACGGTCGTAGTCCAGCCGATGGACGGCCCCGACCCTGATCGCCCGGTCATCGGCAAGAAGGACCCTTTCGAGAAGGGTCCCTGATCCGACATTGGGGATGAGGTCGGGCATGGGGCGTCCTCCTTGGCAAGTAGTGCCAACGGGTCAGGACCCCCATAATGCAGGATCTTGCTTTCGTTTTAAATACGCCGCCTATTTGTCCGATTTGCTGCGAACAACTGTTCTTCATTTAGTGCTCGGCTGTTTTGCCGATCGCCTCGGTGATGGACTTCATGCCGTGGCGGCGCAGGCGGCGGGCGAGCTGGCGGTGGATGCGCGCGGCCCAGAACGGGCCCTGGTAGATCCACCCGGTGTACCCCTGGACCAGCGTGGCACCGGCCAGCAGGCGCTCCCAGACGTCGTCGACGCCCTCGACGCCGCCGACCGAGACCAGCGTGAGACGGTCGCCGACCCGGGCGCGCAGGCGGCGCAGCACCTCCAGCGAGCGGGACTTCAGCGGCCGCCCGGACAGCCCGCCCTGCTCGCCGTCGTGCCTGATCGTGGTGTTCGTCGCGATGATGCCGTCCAGTCCCAGCTCCAGGGCGAGGTCGGCCACCGCGTCCACGTCGTCGTCGGCGAGGTCGGGGGCGATCTTCACCAGCAGCGGGGTACGGCGGGGCGTCCCGTCGGCCACGTCCTTCACCGCCGCCAGCAGGGGCCGGAGCAACTCCACCGCCTGCAGGTTGCGCAGGCCGGGGGTGTTGGGCGAGCTGACGTTGACCACCAGGTAGTCGGCCAGCGGCGCGAGCTGCCGGGCGCTGGCCACGTAGTCGGCGGCGGCCTCCGCCTCGGGGACCACCTTGGTCTTGCCGATGTTCACGCCGACGACCACCGGAACCCCGCGGGTGCGCCGCAGCCGCTTGGCGGCCACGCCCGCGCCGCGGTTGTTGAACCCCATCCGGTTGATGACCGCCCCCTCCTTCACCAGCCGGAACAGCCGGGGCCGGGGATTGCCGGGCTGGGCGTGGGCGGTGATGGTGCCGACCTCGACATGGCCGAAGCCGAGCGCCGAGATCGCCTCGGCGCAGGCGGCGTCCTTGTCGAAGCCCGCCGCCAGGCCGAACGGCCCGGGGAAGTGCACGCCGAAGGCGCTGACCCGCAGCGCGGGGTCGCGGGGCGCGAACCGGCGGTGCAGCAGCCGCTTCAGGTACGGCAGGGCCGCCAGCACGGCCAGCGCGCGGACAGTGGCGTGGTGCACGGTCTCGGCGTCGAAACGGCGCAGGACCAGCAGGAAAAGGAGACGGTACATCACAGGTCAGGCTACCAACCCGGCTTCGTAGGCGATGATCGCGGCCTGCACCCGGTTGCGTACCCCGAGGCGAGTCAGGATGGTGCTCACATACGCCTTCACCGTGCCCTCGACGATGTAGAGCCTGCCGGCGATCTCGGCGTTGGACAGCCCGGCGCCGACCAGGGCGAGGACTTCCCGCTCGCGCTCGGTCAGGGCCCCGACGCGGTCGCGGGCGGCGGCGGCGCGCGACATCTGGCCGCCGGCGAGCTGGGTGATGACGCGCTGGGCGACCTTGGGCGACAGGTAGGCGGCGCCGCCGGCGACGGCGTGGATGCCGGCCAGCAGCTCGCGGGGGTCGCCGGACTTCAGCAGGAAGCCGCTGGCCCCTACGTCCAGCGCCTTGGCGATGTAGTCGTCCTCGCCGAACGTCGTGAGCATGACCACGGCGCTGCCGGGCGCGGCCTTGCGGATCTCGGCCGCCGCGGCCAGGCCGTCCAGCTTGGGCATGCGGATGTCGAGCAGGACCACGTCGGGGTGGTGGCTGATGGCCAGATCGACGGCCTCCCTGCCGTCACCGGCCTCGGCGATCACCTCGAGCTCCGGGTCGGCGCCGAGGATGGCGCGCACGCCGGCCCTGATCATGGCCTCGTCGTCGGCGAGGAGGATGCGAATCACGCTTCTATCTTGGCGGAGGTGTCCGCACTGCCGTAAAGGCGGACCGTGGCGAACGGTATCGTCCGACTCATGAGCACTCACTATGACGTCGTCGTTCTCGGCGCGGGTCCCGGGGGATACACGGCTGCGGTCCGCGCCGCCCAGCTTGGCCTCAAGGCTGCGGTCATCGAGGAGAAGTACTGGGGTGGCGTCTGCCTGAACGTGGGCTGTATCCCGTCCAAGGCGCTGCTGCGCAACGCGGAGCTGGCCCACATCTTCACGAAGGAGGCCAAGACCTTCGGCATCAGCGGCGAGGTCTCCTTCGACTACGGCGCCGCCTTCCAGCGCAGCCGGAAGGTCGCCGACGGCCGGGTCAAGGGCGTGCACTTCCTGATGAAGAAGAACGGCATCACGGAGTACAACGGCCGGGGCCAGTTCCTGGACGCCAACAGCATCCAGGTGAACGGCGAGACGATCACGTTCGCCACCTGCATCATCGCGGCCGGCGCCACGACGCGGCTGATCCCCGGCACCTCGTTGTCGGAGCGGGTCGTGACCTACGAGGAGCAGATCCTCAGCGAGGACCTGCCGGGCAGCATCATCATCGCCGGCGCGGGCGCCATCGGCGTCGAGTTCGCCTACGTGCTGCACAACTACGGCGTCAAGGTGACGATCGTGGAGTTCCTCGACCGGGTCGTGCCGACGGAGGACGAAGAGGTCTCGGCGGAGCTGGCCAAGCGCTACAAGCGGCTCGGCATCGAGGTGCTCACCTCGACCCGCGTGGAGAACATCGAGGACACCGGCGCCTCGGTCAAGGTCACGGTTACCCGCGACCAGCAGACGCAGGTGCTGGAGGCCGACAAGGTCCTTCAGGCGATCGGCTTCAAGCCGAGGGTCGAGGGCTACGGGCTGGAGAAGACCGGGGTCGCGCTCAACGACCGCGGCGCCATCGAGGTGGACGGGCGCGGCCGTACCAGCGTCCCGCACATCTTCGCGATCGGCGACGTGACGGCCAAGCTCATGCTGGCCCACGCCGCGGAGGCCATGGCCGTCGTCGCGGCCGAGACGATCGCCGGCGTCGAGACGATGGAGATCGACTTCGCGATGGTGCCGCGGGCGACGTACTGCCAGCCGCAGGTGGCCAGCTTCGGCTACACCGAGACGCAGGCCCGCGACCTGGGGTACGACGTCAAGGTGCAGAAGTTCCCGTTCACCGCGAACGGCAAGGCCCACGGCCTGGGCGACGCCAACGGCTTCGTCAAGATCATCGCGGACGACACGTACGGCGAGATCATCGGCGCCCACCTGATCGGGCCCGAGGTGACCGAGCTGCTGCCCGAGCTGACGCTGGCCCAGCAGTGGGATCTCACCGTCCACGAGGTGGGCCGCAACATCCACGCCCACCCCACGCTCGGCGAGGCGGTCAAGGAGGCCATCCACGGCCTGGCCGGCCACATGATCAACATGTGAGCTTGGTGGGCAAAAGTGCCTGCTAGACAGGCATTTCCGGTCTGTAAATGTCAGCACAACGTCAGCACGCTGCGGCGGCCACGTTGGTGGAGATGCCTGTCTGGTAGGCGGTCTGCATGAGGCTGACCGCCGTATCCCATGCCTCGTCCACGAGGTGGCCGTACGTGCGGAAGGTGATCCCCATGTCCTGGTGTCCCAGCCATCGGGACACGTCCGTGATGGGGATGCCCTGAGCGAGTTGCATCGAGGCGTAGGCGTGGCGGAGCCCGTGAGGCGTGAAGTCTTCGGGGAGACCCGCCTTCTTGACGGCGGCCACGAAGGCCGTGCGGTAGGACTCGTACTTCACGAAGCCTTCCACGCGCCCCGTGAAGAGGTACCCGTCAGTCGTCCCATGGTCGTCGATGTGCGTGGCGATTGCTTCGGCCACGAAGGGCGGCAACGGCATGTCGCGGTAGTCGCCCTCCTCCCGATGCTTGAGAGGGCCGGGTACGCGCTTACGGGTGATCTGCTCGTGGATGCGCAGACGCTTACCACCGAACATCTCGCATCCGGTCCCCACGGCGAACGCTTCGGAGACGCGCAGACCGCATCCAGCCATGAGCCACACCGTTGCCCGCCATTGGGCGGGCATCGAGTCGGCGAGTGACTTGATCTGTCCCCATGACGGGACGTAGAAGTCCTGGTGCTGTGCGGGGTTGGGTAGCTCAATGTCCACGCAAGGCGATTCGGGAATGAGCTTGTCTTTCGCCGCCTCGCTGAGGATTTCCGCGATCACGCGGTACGCGCCATTCACGGAGTTCGGCGCGTAGCCCCCCTTGCTCAGGGCCGAGATCAGGTTCTTGATGGTCTGGCGGGTGACGGCGTTGAGCCGCATATGTCCGATGGTTGGGTTGATCAGGTTCTTGAGGCACGAGCGGTATACCTCGATGCTCTTGGGGGCGAGGCTGACCCGCCCAGCGAGCCACTTCTCCGCGAAGGACTCGAACGTGATCGCACCGGCCTTGGGGTCGATGGTGCGGCGCAGGCCGGACACCTTGTCGGACTTGATCTCCAGGATGAACGCTTCGGCGTCGCGCTTCATCTCGTGTGGGTAGGACTGCTCTTGCTGCTTGGAGGTGCGCCCGCCGAGCCGGTAGCGGACCGTCCAGGAGTGGGCGCACTTGGCCCATACCCTTTCAGCGGCCTTACGGTCGTCGGACTTGCGGAGGTTGAGTCTGCGCCCGGTCTTGGTCTCGGCGCACTCGCATTTCTTGTCGTATCGAGTGGCCGCGGCGCGGAAGTTCTTCAGCCGGTTGATCGCGCGTTCGACGACATTGCGCTGTTTGTAGCGCTCGGTGTCGAAGCTGGTGGGCCGGCCTCCGGCGGAGCCGCGGTTGCGGCGGTTGGCGCGCTGGTCGCGGGGTTCGGGGATGGTGTGCCGGATCTTGCGGCGGCGTAGCAGCCGGCGGTTGGCGCGGGAGCTGTAGGCCTTGTCGGCGCTCAGGTGTTCGGGCCGGGTGCGGGGGCGTCCCGGTCCGCGCCGGGGAACGCGGATGCGGGCCAGCACGGCTGGCAGTTGCGGGCTGTCACCGCGCTGCCCCGCGGTGATCAGCAGACCCAGCACGCGGCAGCGTCCGTCGGCGGCCAGGTGAATCTTGGTGGTGAAGCCGCCGCGGGAGCGGCCTGGGCATTCGCCAGCTTGACCACCGCCTCCAGTTGGGCGGCCAGCGCGGCCAGTACCGGATCGCCCTGCTTTGTCCCCGGCGCGTCCCCCTTTTGCCGCACGGGCGCCGGCGCGGTGTGAGGCGCTCCGGCGGCGTGCTGGTGAGCGCGGACCGTGGTGGAGTCCACTGCGATGTTCCAGTCCAGGCGCCCCTCGGCGTCCTGGGCGGCTTGCACCGCGGTGAGCAGCCGCTGCCAGGTGCCGTCGGCGGATCAGCGGCGATGCCGCTTGTAGATGGTGATCCACGAACCGAACCGCTCGGGCAGGTCCCGCCACGGCAATCCCGTCCGCGCCCGGTAAAGCACACCATTGATCACCATCCGGTGATCGTTCCACCGGCCACCACGCCTGCCACCTTCAGGCAGCAGCGCTACCAGCCGCTCCCACTCGGCATTCGTCAGATCTCCACGCCCCATAGATTCAGCGGGGCAAGACCATCACGAATTGTCACAAGAACCAAGAAACAGCTCCTAGGCCGGGCTGGTCTCTCAGAAGTCCAGTAGGGCCAGAGCCCAGCCACCGGCCAGCGCCAGCAACAGGAACGGGGCCAGGAAGTACAGGTGTCTACGCGGCATCGGGCGACTCCTTCGAGACCTGTGACCAGGGCTGATGATCAGCGGGCGGTTTGCCGGCCGCTACCGGCCGTCACCGCGCTTGGGGCACGGATGGTTCACGTGCCGGTTCGGGCAACAGATCATCCCGACCGTGAGGAAGCGCCCTCCGGGCAGCCAGCAGCCCCACTGCACATCCACCCCGCCCGGCAACAGGCCGTATGCCTCGCGCTGGTGGTGAGACATGGAGATCGGGTCGTGGGCTGATGCGGGCGCGTACTGGGTTCGCATCCACTCAATGGCCTTGTCCACGTCCTCGAACGTCTCGGCGATCCGCGATGCGGGTTTGGCCAGCCACTCCCCAGTCCGCATGGGCGGCAACAACGAACTAAAGAAGTCCGGCGAAGTCGGGCGGCGTTCGTCTTCACGGGCCAGATCCGCACCATTGCCGTTCCAGGTGTAGGCGTGCCAGTGCAGCAGCAGTTCCAACGATTCCCCCGTACAGTCGAAGGACGGGACGGCCCCTGCCTGATTCAGGCGGGCGGGGACCGCCCCGGACGGCGTTCTAGATGGTCTTCAGTCCGGCCGCGCGAAGCTCGGCACCGGTGAAGCGGAGCGTCCCGGCATCCGGGTTCTTGGAGTCACGCAGGGCGAACGCATCAGCCACGCCCGCAAGCGGGGCGATCATGACGCACGACTCGCCTTCTCCGTCCTCGTTGTTGCTGCCGCCGCACAGGCGGCGGAAAGCCAACGGACCCAGCTCTCTGGCGTACAAGTCCACAGACATGCTGAACAGACCTCCTAGCGGTGTGGTGGATGGGGTTCGTGGCGGCCCCGCCGTTGCGGCACCAGCGGGACCACCGCACGGCCAGCCCTGACACGGGTGTGTTCCTTCGCGGGACCGTGTCTCCGGGCTCCCCAACAACCCGGAACGGGCCAGGCCATGCCCACGGCTGAACGCAATGGGGGACGTCCCGCCAGCCGTGAACTTTTAGGACGCCTTGCGCCGGGCCGTCGCCCCGGCCAGGAACGCTGCCAGGAACTCTCCCAGCAGCACCTCGGCGCGGGCCTTCGCCTCCTCAATGGAGTCGAAGCTCTCCGACAGCAGGGGAACACCCTGATGATCCGGCAGGCGGGGATAAAGGCTGAACTCGCGCTAGTGCTCAACGACGGAGAACGCCTTGATCTCCCCGACCATCCCGTATTCGGTGTCCTGGAAGTGCCGCTTCCAGCAGATCTCCAGCCTCATGAGGCCGCCGCCCCGCCCCTGCACAACCAGCACAGGCCGCTAAAGTGCACCCGCCGCGCGTAGATCCGCTCCATGAGCGCCCCCCAGCTCGGTGGCACGCCGTTTCAGCTCTGGCAGGTCCTCGGCCGGCACGAACACGTCGTAGCCGCTGCGGTCATGAACCGCCCGCAACCCCGACTCCTCCCGCTTCACCGTGAAGCCGTCGATGACGGTCTCGATCTGGCGCTGCGCGGGAGGCCCGTCATAGCAGGCAAGGGGCTTCGCGTACCGGCGGTGTGCTGTGTGTGCGAGGGCCATGCATCGACTCTGAAGGGTGACGCCCTCTCGGGTCTACGAAATTGCGCCTGATTGCGGCAAGCGTCTCCGAGCCTCTTCGACCAGGGCTCGGGCTGGATCTCCGTACACGGCCATCGAGCGGAGCATCTCGAACGCTTTCAGATACACAGCGATCTCATCCGGCCTATTGGTCCGGATTCGCCCCGTCCAGAGATCGTCACGGACGAGCTGATCATCGAAAATGTAGAAACATTCCCCCGGATACAGAATCCTCCGCCTTGCCGAGGGAATGATGCCGAGTGAGACGTTGGGCAGCCTACTAACCCGAATGAGAAAGTCGAACTGCTCGTGCATTGCCTCGGTGTCACCCATGGAAGCATTGAGTGCCCCGACTTCCAGAACAAACGCGTACCTATTGTGGCCGTCAGTGACTAGATGTTGGCGCGAAAGTCTGGCATCTGTTGCTTCTGTCAGATCATCTGTGGGTAGTCCATATAGGTGCGCATTGGCTTCCATGACGCCATAGACGTAGCCGCGCGTTTGCAGGATGCCCGGAACAACCCCGGATTCATAGACCTTCAACAGTTTTGTCCGCTCATACAGGGCGGTCCCCTGCGCCTGGATGTATGGCTGCCCGGCCCGCATGGCCTGGCGGTGCTCCTCCCACATGAGCGCGATCTCGCGGCGAGTCGCGATCAGTTCGGGAAGGAGTCGCGCCACCCCGCAGGCGATGGCCCATTCCCGGATGTCGTCCTCAGATGCGTTGGACTGCCCCAACTCGATACGGCTGATCTTCGCGGGATGGCAACCCAGTCTTTCCGCCAACTGTTTTGCGTTCATTCCAGCGTCACGACGAATATTGCGGAGTCTGGCGCCAAACGCTTTCTTTGCGACATCTGCTTGCTCGGTCATAGTGCAGTTCTAGACCTGATATTGAGGGTAAGGCGTCGCCATCATCCAGGCCGCCTCGAATGAGTCGCGGCAGAACTTCACCACGTCGGGGTTGTCCGTTAGCTGAACATCTACACGGTTGTTGTTGCCGTCGAGCACATTGAACATGGCCAACTGGCCGTCCAGCACGAAGCAGTCGTTGCCGGGCAGAGGAACAGCCGAGACCAGTCGGCGCGGAAGGTAACGCATTTGCTCCCCCGCAGCGACTCCCGGCCCAGCGAAGATGTAGGCGAATCTGTGGTACTCCGAAAGCGGTTCAGACACCACACGCAGCCGCCGCCAGCTTTGCCCAGCAGCATGGTCTTGGACTACCTGATCCCGCCAGACGAGCGCGGGACCCGCCAGCACTTCGGCGGGGTCCCGTCGCCATGTGTTCAGCAGGTCGTGGTCTATCTGGTAGTCGTCGCGCAGCTCAAGCTTGAGGTAGTGACGCGACTTGCTGAGCAGTTCGCCGCGCCGTTCCGGAGAGATCGACTCCATAGTGCTCCTTTACGTACGTGAGGACGAGCCGATCCACCAGCCGGTCGGGGATCTCCACGAACGTCTCGGTGGGCTTCAGCCCCGTTAGTTGCGCCTCGATGTGCTTGCCCTGCCTGTCGCCCTGAACTATCCAGGAGGCGCGGTCTGTGCGGTAGAACGTCGGGCAGTCGGCGGTGCCGGTCGAGTGCGGGTCCTTGCAGTAGAAGCTAACGATCACGTTGTCGCCAGTCGATTGCATGAGATTGCGCCTCCTGGTGATGTTCGAGCTACCACGTGACCGTCCCCTGCGATCAGCAGTTCGTCAACCCCTCTAGCGGTTCGGCCATCATCACGGGTCAGCACAAGGTCAGCACACTGCCGACGAATGACCGTGAACAACGGCAACCAACAAGAAGCCCCAGACTCACGGATCTAAGCCGTGAGCTGGGGCTTCCTTGATTGTTTGACCTGATCAGACCCTTGTGCTATCTCCAAGAGCCCATACATGATCAACATGTGAGCCCCCTTCTCGGAAGAGATAACCCCAGATCGGTGATCTGGGGTTAAGGGCCGGAGAAGGCTGGTCATGGCGCTACAGATAGGCGATGCCGATGCCGACCAGGACCGTGGAGGCGACGCACGCGATGGTGCGCAGGGTGTTGAAGGCGGTCCAGCGCGGCGAGTACTCGGCGAACGACATCTTCCCCTGGTCGAGGGCGTTGTTCATGGGCACGTTGATCGCGACCGTCACCAGGAACGAGCCGGCGAAGTTGACGCCCGCGGCCAGGTAGAACCACAGGGCGGCGGGTGACCCGGCGACGATGCCGGCGATCAGGGCGGCCACGGGTGAGCCCATGAAGGTGATGAAGAGCCACGGGTTGAGGATCTTCCGGTTGATGCTGACCATGGCCGCCCCGGCCTGCGCGGGGTCGATGGCGTTGAGGCCCCACATGACGGACATCGAGAAGGCGTAGAACAGACCTGCGGTGAGACCGGTGAGCGTGAGGGCGATGAGCGCGATGGTGAGTTCCATGTGGCTTATCGTGGCCCACGTGCGCTGAGACGGTCCATGGTCTGAACGCTCTATCCCATAAGAGTCCGTCTCACTTCATGCGGGCGGCCATGCCTTCCAGCATCAGGTCCAGGCCGAACTCGAACCGGGCCTGCCCGTCGGGGTCGGTCAGTTCGGCGACGTAGGCGGTGAGCGTGGGGAACTGCTCGGGCGGCAGCGACTGGTAGTAGTCCCTGATCTGCCCGACGAATCCCTCGATGTACGTCTTCGGGTCGTCCACGCCCTGGGTGCGCATCCTGGCGAAGTGCTGCGAGCCCTCGAAGGCGTCCCCGGCGATGTACAGCGACAGCCGGTCGACGACGAAGGAGGCGTCCAGCGGCGACATGCCGGCGGAGACCAGCAGGCGCATCATGTACTCGCCCACGCGCAGCGCGTTCGGCCCGGTGGGGATGCTGACCAGGGCGGTCTTGGAGATGTCGTTGTGCTTGGTCAGCACCCGGTGCGCCTCCAGCGCGTAGGCGCGCAGTTGCCGCCGCCAGTCGGCCGGGTCCGGCTCCGGCAGCCGGATCTCGCCGAGGATCACGTCGTAGATCAGGTCCAGCAGCTCTTCCTTGTTCGACACGTGCGCGTAGAGCGAGGCGGGACCGGTCTCCAGTTCCTGGGCGACCCTGCGCATGCTCAGCGCGTCGAGCCCTTCCGCGTCGAGGATGCGCAGCCCGGTTTCCACGATCAGTGCCTGGCTGAGCTGGGGCTTCATCGGTCGCGGCGACTTGCGCCAGGGCGGGGTGGGGACGGTCGTCATCTCTGGCCTCCTTCTCGGAACACTGTACTTGACACGAACGCCGTTCGTCATTAAAACAGTGTTCGTACACGAACGGTGTTCGTCAATAGAACGATGTTCCTAAGGAGTCCCCATGACCGTCTCCGCCACCGCGGCGGCCATCCCCGAGGCCCAGCCGTACAGATGGCGCTGGGTCGCCCTCTTCGTCATCCTCGCCGCCGAGGTGATGGACCTGCTCGACGCGTTGATCACCACGATCGCCGCCCCGACCATCCAGCGGGAGCTGGGCGGCGACAACTCGCTGATCCAGTGGCTGACCGCCGGCTACGCGCTGGCCATGGCCGTCGGCCTGATCACCGGAGGCCGCCTCGGCGACCTCTACGGCCGCAAGCGCATGTTCGTGATCGGCGCCTTCGGCTTCACCGCCGCCTCGTTGCTCTGCGGAATCTCCGGCAACCCCGAGATGCTGATCGTCTTCCGGGTCCTTCAGGGCCTGTTCGGCGCCGTGATGATCCCGCAGGGACTTGGCCTGATCAAGGAGATGTTCCCCCCGAACGAGATCGGCAAGGCGTTCGCCGCCTTCGGTCCCATCATGACCATCTCATCCGTCGGCGGCCCCGTGCTGGCCGGCTGGCTCATCGACGCCGACCTCTTCGGCACCGGCTGGCGCATGATCTTCCTGATCAACCTGCCCATCGGACTGGCCGCCGCGTTCGCCGGGATGAAGTTCCTGCCCGAGTTCCGCCTGTCCAACGCCACCAAGCTCGACCTGGTCGGCATGCTCCTGGTCTCGGTGGCCGCGTTCCTGCTGATCTTCCCGGTCATCCAGGGCCAGGAACTCGGCTGGCCCGCCTGGACCTTCGTCTCCATGGCCGCCTCGATCGTCTTCTTCGCCGTCTTCGGCCGCTACGAGGCCGCCCGCGTCCGCAAGGGCAAGGACCCGCTGGTCACGCCCAGCCTGTTCCGCAAGCGCGCCTTCACCTCCGGCCTCATCGCCGGGCTGGCGTTCTTCTCCGGCATGGTCGGCTTCGGCGTCGTCTTCAACCTCTTCACCCAGGCCGGCCTCGGCTGGGACCCGCTCCAGGCCGGGCTCGCCGGGCTTCCGCAGGCCGTCGGCGGCGTGATCGGCTTCGGCATCGCGATGTCCGGCCTCCAGGCCAAGCTCGGCCGCGGCCTCATCCAGATCGGCGCCGTCGTCATGGCCGCGGGCGCCGGCGTGCTCGCCCTGTTCATCCACCTGTACGGCATGCAGATCGGCTACTGGCAGCTCGCCCCCGGCCTCGCACTGGTCGGCATCGGCATGGGCCTGACCATGGCGCCGTTCTTCGACATCGTCCTGGCCGGCGTCGAACCGCACGAGTCCGGCTCGGCCTCGGGCACGCTCACCGCCGTCCAGCAGCTCGGCGGCGCACTCGGCGCCGCCGTACTCGGAACGCTCTTCTTCAACCTGCTGAAGAGCCAGATGGCCTTCTCCGACGCCCTCCAGCTCACGATCCTCGTGGAGGTCGGCCTGCTGGCCGCCACCTTCGCGCTCTCGTTCCTGCTGCCCGAGTTCGCCCGCCCAGGCGCCGACGGGCACTGACGGTGTACGGCAAACGCCCCCGGCATACCGGCCGGGGGCATACGCTTGTCCACATGAGCACCACGTACACCGTCACCGGCATGACCTGCGGCCACTGCGTCGCCTCCGTGAAAGAGGAGGTCGGCGAGGTCCCCGGCGTCACCGCGGTCGAGGTCGACCTGGCCTCCGGGCGCGTCGAGGTCACCGGGCAGGCCGACGACAACCTCGTCCGCGCCGCCATCAAGGAAGCCGGCTACGACGTCGCCTAGAAGCTGGGCCGCGTGCTGTCGGCGTCGTGCGTCAGCTGCTCCACGTGCCGCATGACCTCCGCCACCGGCACCACGCCCGGGTGGTGCGGGCGGCGGCGCTGCCACGGCTTCGGCCCGTCGAGCGGCCGGTACTCCACCCCCAGCGCGTCCAGGCGGCCCAGGTGGGCGGCCAGCCGTTCGGTGAAGTCCGGGCCCGCGGCGCCCGCCCAGCCGATCTCGGCCAGCGCGCACGAACGCGGCCAGGCCCGGTAGTCCAGCGTGCGGGCGTCCGGGATGCGCTCGCTCCACAACTGCGCCTGCAGGCCGAGCACGTGCTTGCGCTCGGCCAGTTCCCATGAGGACGGCGCCGGGTCGAACGCCGCCACGTCGGCCACGGTGACCGCCTCGCCGATCGCCATCGGCTCCTCGGCCGAGGCCGCCTCCGCGTAGTCGAAGTACAGCGGGAAGATCGGCGTGGCCACGACGTCGTGCCCGGCCGCCGCGGCCCTGCGCCCGACCGGCATGCCCCGCCACGGCATGACCAGCGTGTCCGCGCGCAGGTCACCGGCGACGAACGCCTCGTCCCACACCACCGCCCGCGTGCCGCGCTCGGCCAGCACGTCGGCCAGCCGCCGCAGGAACCACGCGTGCAGCTCGCCCACCGAACCCAGCCCCAGCTCGTCGGCGTAGGAGCTGATGTCGTCCGAGGCCGCCCACTGGTCCAGGACCACCTCGTCGCCACCGAGATGGAAGTACGGCGTGGCCCCCAGCGCGCCCAGCAGCTCGTCGAAGACGGTCGTCAGGAAGCCGACCGTCGCCGGCAGCGGCGACAGGATCGCGGGGGAGATGCCCCACTTGTCGAGCACCTGGACCGGCTCGCCCGTCGCGCCGAACTCCGGATAGGCGGCCAGGATCGCCGAGGCGTGCCCCGGCACGTCGATCTCCGGCACCACCGTGACCGCCCGCGCCCTGGCATACGCGGCGATCTCCGCCAGATCGGCCAGCGTGTAGTAGCCGCCGTGCGGCACGTCGTCGAACGTCTCCGGCTCGTGGAAGAAGTGCGTCGCCGTACGCGGGCGGTGCGAGCCCGCCTCGTGCAGGCGCGGGAACGCCCGGCTCTCCACCCGCCAGCCCTGGTCGTCGGCCAGGTGCAGGTGGAGGCGGTTCAGCTTGTGCACGGCCATCAGATCGACCACGCGCAGCAGCTCCCGCTTGGGGAAGAAGTGCCGCGCCACGTCCACGTGCAGGCCACGCCAGGCGTAGCGTGGCGAGTCCTCGATCCGCACCCCGGCCACCTGCCACGAAGCCCCCGCCGACCAGCGGTAGGACTCGTCGGGCAGCAACTGGTGCAGCGACTGCCCGGCGTAGAACGCCCCGGCCCGGTCACCCGCCCTGATCTCCACGCCGCGCGAGCCGACCGTCAGTTTGTACGCCTCGGGCCCCAGCGCGGGGTCGAGCCGGAGCTCGATCGCACCCGAGTCACCCGGCCGCAGGTCGAGTACGGGCAGCGCCAGCCGTACCGCCTCGACGAGATCGTCGGGACCGGACACCACGGCGCCCGCGGTCAGCTCGTAGGAGCCGGACAGGTGGCTGAGCAGATTAGGGCGAGGAATCATGCTTTGAGATACTGCTGCAACCCGTCGGCCAGCGCCACCGCGATGCGCTGGCGGAAGGCCGGGTCGCGGAACTTCGCCGCCTCACCGGCGTTCTTCATGTTCCCGCACTCGATGAAGACCTTCGGCACCGTCGAGAGGTTGAGCCCGCCCAGGTCGCTGCGGAAGTCGAGGGCGTCCTTGCCGATGTAGGTCGAGTACGGCAGGCCGGTGCCCTTCCTGAACGCCGCGCGCACCGCCAGCCCGAGCTCCTTGGAATCGCCCACCACCGGATCGACCGGGCCCTTGATCTTCTGCGGCATGATCACGTGGAAGCCCTTGTTGCCCGGAGCCGCGCCGTCGGCGTGCACCGACAACGCCGCGTCGGCCTTCGCCTGGTTCCCGATCGCCGCGCGCTCGGTGATGCACGGGCCCACGCTGGTGTTGTCGGCCCTGGTCAGCTTCACGCTGGCGCCGCGCTGCTTGAGGATCTTGGCCAGGCGGTTGGAGACGTCCCAGGTGAAGGCGGCCTCGGTGTAGCGGTCGGCGGTCTCGGTGCCGGTGGTGTCGCACGCCTTCCACTTGGTGAGCACGTTCACCTTGCGGTTGACGGCCTTGGGATCGCGGAAGTTGCCGCCGTTGTGGCCGGGGTCGATGACGATGACCTTGCCCTGGAGCGCCTTGGCCGCCCGCTTCGGCGTCGTGGTCTGCTGGGCCGGAGCCTGAGCCTGCCCGGCCTGAGCGCCCCCGCCCACGGCGTCACTGTTGGCGACGCCGCCACAGGCGGTGGCGGTCAGGCCGAGCAGGGCGAGAACGGTGGCAGGAAGAGCACGCATGCGCTCCAAGGTACGTCACGATCCGGTATCACCAGACGTGTTCGCCCACTTCCTGCCGCTGGAGAAGGGCCGCGAGCTCCCTCGCGTCCTCCGCGTCCAGCCCCAGAACCACCCGCGGACGGCCCCACGGGTGGTCGAGGGAATGGGCGACGTAACTGGCCACGGACTCGGCGCCGACTTCGTTCCCCCTGCCCTTGCCGGCCCGCCAGTGTGCCCAGGCGCGCTCTAGCTCGGCCGCCGCGCGCTGGGCACATGACACCAGTTCTGGATCACGCATGACTGTTCCCCCCGGATCAGACGCCATGATGATGACGAGTAAACCGGGAGGACCCGTCCCCGCCTCAGGGATTGTCCAGCCTTTGGACAGCCTTTAGGCAGGCCCCGTGCTCCGCCGTACGATCAGTTCCGGGGTGACCTGGCGCAGTCTGGCGGCCTTGCCGGGGTCGCCGATCCGGTCGCTGAGCAGGGCCGCGGCCGAGCGGCCCATCGTGCGCCTGGGCTGGTCGACCGAGGTGAGCGAGATGAGGCCAGACGCCGCGAAATGCGTGTTGTCGTAGCCGACCACCGACAGATCCTCGGGCACACGCAATCCCAGCTGTGCGGCAGCCGTCAGCACGCCCAGCGCGACCACGTCGTTGGCCGCGAAGATCGCGGTGGGCCGGGGTTCGCGGGTGAGCAGCGCCGTTGCCGCCGCCTGCCCGCTGTCCTCGGAGGACTCCGCGTGCTCGACCATGATGTACGGCGCGAGCGCGTGCCGTCGCATCGCCACCAGATACCCCTCGCAGCGCGAGGAGCGGCTGCCCTCGATGTGGGCGATGCGCTTGTGGCCCAGCTCCACCAGGTGGTCGATGGCCAGCCGGGCGCCGAGTTGGTCGTCGTCGACCACGATGTCGACGCCGTCGAGCTCGATGTCACGTTCCCCTACCACCACCGTGGGGGTGTAAGAGGTCGCTTCGACAAGGGTTTCGCTGGTCGGCGGTATGCCTAAGAGCACCAGGCCGTCGACCCGGAGCTCCAGGAACGCTTCAATGGCCTCGTCCTCGAAGGCGGGGTCCCATTGGCTGTTGCCGATCAGCATGCGCAACCCGTCGCCGTGCAGGCTTTCCTGGAGTCCGTCCAGGAACTCGGCGTAGAACGGGTTGTGCAGGTCGGCGACGAGCGCGCCGACCAGATGAGTACGGCCTTCGACGAGGCTGCGCGCCACGGCGTTCGGCCGGTAACCGAGCTCGCGTGCCGCCGCGAGCACCGCTTGCCGCCGATGCTCGCTCACGTGCGGCGAGCCGCGCAGGACGAGTGAGACGAGCGATTTCGAGACGCCTGCTCGCTCGGCGACGTTGCGGATGGTTGGCCTGGGCCGGGGCAGGGTGTCTACCTCGGCGACGGTCGTGTTGACGGGCGGTCCTGACATGTGTCTCCCCCGCGATGCGGATACGGGCACCTGTCTCACCAAACGATCGAGTACGCCGCAGGGTACGGCCTACTGTATGGGAAAGGCGGATATTGACGCCGTCCCCGGTCGGCCGCTATTGGGCACCCGGTTGGATAGTGTGCAGATGTGACACCCGGGAAGTCCTCCGCCGAGGCGGCGCGCCCCGCACGGCGCAGGCTGAGCGTCGACCGGCGGCGCGAAGAGCTCATGGCCGCCGCCTTGGAACTGTTCAGCAAGCGTGACGCGGAAGACGTCTCGATCGACGACGTGGCCAGCGCGGCCGGCGCCTCGCGGGCGCTGGTGTACCACTACTTCGGCGGCAAGCAGGAGCTCTACGTGGCGGCGCTGAAAAGCGCGGCACAACAGTTGGAGTCCCGGCTGCGCCCCCAGGAGGGCGGCAGGCCGCTCGACAACCTGACCGCCGGGCTCCGGCGGTATTTCGACTTCGTGGAAGAGCACGCGGCCGGGTTCGCCGCGTTGCTGCGCGGGGGACCGGCCAACCGGGCGGGCGAGGTCGGCGAGATCGTCGACGGGGTCCGGCAGCGGTTGTTCCGGCTCATCCAGCAGCAGATGCGGGTGGAGCAGCCGTCTCCCGTGCTGCGGACCACGATCAGGTCGTGGATCGCCTCCGTGGAGACGGCCGGACTGGACTGGCTGGAGCATCGGGACATCGAGCGCCCCGTGCTGGAGAAAATGCTCGTGGATCACATGATCGCGCTGCTCGGTGTGGCCGCGACCTACGACCCCGAGGTCCGTGCCCTGTTCGAAGGGCTGGCTCACGAGCAGTTTCCCGGCTGAGCCGGTTAAACGGGCTAAAGCGGGCTTACGCGGGCTTAGCGGGAAAGGGATGGAAGGCGAGGGGAAGGATGGCGCCGGGCGGGCGGCGCCAACTCCCATGTGCGTCCCCCGACGCGCGGGGCGACATGACGTCGTCACGCGGGTGGACCGGGCCGATGACCCTGGCCCACCGTGAAACCCCCCTATAGGTCCGTGACGACCTCGGTGTTACTCCGAGCGCTGCTGCGGAATCCCCGCCAGCAGTGCACGAACCTCGGTCTCCCGGTATCGCCGGTGACCGCCGAGGGTGCGAATCGACGTCAGTTTGCCCGCCTTGGCCCACCGGGTAACGGTCTTGGGGTCGACCCTGAACATGGTCGCGACCTCAGCGGGCGTGAGCAGCGGCTCGGCCTCGGGTGTACGAGCTGACATTTGTGCGGCCTCTCCTCCGTGTGGACCGGCATTCGCGATCCTGCGACTGCTTGTGCGCGTGTCACGGATGTCCCCCTATGGCCCAGAACGTGCGGCTTTTCCGAGCCATATGCGGCATCACCCGAAGTGACCATACCGCCACGCAGAGCGATTGGCGAGCCCTTCTTTGACCCAACTGCCCGCCCACATGGCGATGTCACGCTCGGTGATTCTAGCGACACGTTTCGTGGTATCGCAGTGAAAACGGCAAACTACTCAGTTCGCAGAAGCCAGTAGCCGTGACACGTGACCTACTCATGCCATGCTCTTGCTGGTCAGGACCCCTGTATGGGGTTCAGTTGGCAGATTCCAGAAGTTGCATTGACTTCCAGCGCAAGATCACGCGCTGATACATTGCGAACGCAAGCTCTTCTTGACCCGTCTCCAAACCGGTCAAAGCTGCCGAAAGCTCCGCAACCGACTGGTCCGCCTGAAGCGCGTCGTCGTCCATCACGTGCACGAGCCCGCCGTAGTCGAGCTCCACCAGCGAATGCGGATGGAAGTCCTCCAGCCAGCGTGCCACGTCTTCCACGTCCAGCCCCGCAGCCACGTCGCCCAGATGCTTGCGCAGCACCTGCAGCGCCTTGGCGCAGCGCCGCCTGGCCTGGGCCATGGAGGTCACGTAGATGAGGTTGCGGCCCGTGGCCGTGGTGAGGTCCTGGCCCTTGGCCGGCGCCGAGCCCAGCACGAGCCACCGCTCGTTGCCGTCGAACGGGATGAACCAGGAGGGCGGCACGTGCCAGGCCGTGGTCCTGATGTGCGTGCGCAGCGCCGAGGCGCCGCCCTGGCGCTTGAAGCGGTCGAAGTCGTCGGCCGTCTGCTCGGCGATTGACTTGGGGACGAACCGGTCCATCATCTTCACCGGAGTGGTTCCGCGCAGCCGTGAGAACGCCAGCCACGAGCGCAACCGGGTCTGCCAGGGGCAGACGTAGAGACGATCCTCCACACGCCGCAAATAGGCGTTGGGACTCTCCTGGGCGGGCGCGGGGTGCGGCGGCACGGCGAGGAGGCGCCGGAGGGACTCGCCATGCTCGGCCTGAAGCGCGTTCGCCCGGCGCGGGCGGTCGCGCGACTCGGCGTAATCGGCCCAGACCTTCCGCTCGGACTCGCTGAAGGCGGTCAGCGGCTCATAGACGCGGAGGTACGCGGCGTAGGGCAGCACGGAAGGCATCGTGTCATGAAGACAGCCTGCTTGCACCGTTGCTGCCACTACCCTGAGAGGTGATCTCCGCCGCGAAGGTGCGGCGGACCGGACAGGGAGTCACTACCGTGACCGACGTCTTCGGCACGTCCCACAAGGACGTTCACGAACAGGTCGTCTTCTGCGCCGACGAGCAGAGCGGCCTCCGCGCGATCATCGCCATCCACAACACCCAGCTAGGCCCCGCTCTCGGCGGCACGCGTTTCTACCCCTACGAGAGCGAACAGGCCGCCCTGGCCGACGTGCTCAACCTGGCCAAGGGCATGTCGTACAAGAACGCCCTCGCCGGTCTCGACCTCGGTGGCGGCAAGGCCGTCATCATCGGCGACCCGGCGACCCAGAAGACGGAGGCCCTGCTGAGGGCCTACGGCCGCTTCGTCCAGTCGCTCGGCGGACGCTACATCACCGCCTGCGACGTCGGCACCTACAGCCCCGACATGGACCTCGTCGCCAGGGAGTCCCGTTTCGTCACCGGGCGCACCGTGGAGCACGGCGGCGCCGGCGACTCCTCCATCCTCACCTCGTTCGGCGTCTTCCAGGGCATGCGCGCCTCGGCCGAGCGGGTGTACGGCACGCCGTCCCTGCACGGCAAGCGGGTCGGCGTGGAAGGGGTCGGCAAGGTCGGCCACCGCCTGGTGGACCTTCTGCGCGAGGACGGCGCGGAGGTGGTGATCTGCGACGTCAGCGAGGCGGCCGTCGAGCGGGTACGGCTGCGCCACCCCGAAGCCGACGTCGTGGCCGACGCGGCCGAGCTGGCCACGGCCGACATCGACGTCTTCGCCCCCTGCGCCCTGGGCGGCGCGCTGACCGACTCGGTCGTCGAGACGCTGCGCGCCAAGATCGTCTGCGGCGCGGCCAACAACCAGCTGGCACACCCCGGCGTGGAAAAGCAACTCGCCGAGCGCGGAATCCTCTACGCTCCCGACTACGTGGTGAACTCCGGAGGCGTCATCCAGGTCGCGGACGAGATCGAGGGCTTCAACATGGACCGCGCGCGGTCCAGGGCGGCCAAGATCTACGACACGACTTTGAAGATCTTCGGAATCGCCGCAGAAGAAGGCGTACCTCCAGCCGTCGCAGCGGATAGGCTGGCCGAGCGCAGAATGTCGGAAGTCGGGCGAATCAGGGGCATTTGGCTGGGCGCCTGACGCCCCACGTCCATACGACGTACCGAGCTGGGCACAAAACAGGTACGGTAATAGGCGAACAAGAGGCTGACGTCCGAGACAGTGACGTCGGTGTGTGGTGCGTTAGCGACGAGGGGTCGGGGACGACCCCACACGAGGGGGTCGAGCCAATGGGGCGCGGCCGAGCAAAGGCCAAGCAGGTCAAGGTTGCTCGCCAGCTGAAGTACAACAGCGGTGGCACAGATCTTGATCGTCTTCGCGACGAACTCGGAGTCGGAGACTCCAGCCACAACGATGACGCCGACGACCTCAACGATGAGCTGGCGGATCGGTATGCCGATTACGCCGATCAATACGGCGCCGGAGACGACGACGATGACGATGACCGTTCGTCCGAACGCAGATAGCCGCTCTTCAGGTTGACGTTGTAGCCAGGCACCCGATGTGGAATCAATCACATCGGGTGTCTGTGTGTGCGCGGGATTTCGCTAGGAGTCCCGGGGGAAATACACCCGGCTCCAGTGCTCGGCCGAGCGGACCAGGTCTTCGTTGACGCTGATGATGAAGCGGCCGAGGTTCTCCAGCCGGCTCCCGGCGGGCGAGTCCGGGCCGAGCGCCCGGGCGCCGTCGTGCGCGCCGGTGGCCACCAGGCTGGCGAGGCGGGCGCTGGCGATCATGGCGTGATACCACGTGCGGTCGTCGATCACGTACAGGTCGGCGCGGCGGCGTGGGTCGCGCTCGCGGCGGATGAGCTCCTGGGCCTCCAGGTAGCCGACGGCCTTGGAGATCGAGGCCGGGCTGACGCGCAGGAGCCGCACGAGCTCGGCCGAGGTGAGGCTGCCGCTGTCGGTGGTGAACAACGCGGCCATCACCCTGGCCATCATCTGGGGCAGCCCCGACAGGACCATCTGGTCGGCCAGGTGCGCCGAGACCCTCTCCACCGTGCGCGGGTCGTGTCCGCCCGGGGCGGGCGCGGAGGCGCGCGGGGCGCTCGCGCGCCGGCGCGTGCGGCCTTCGCCGGCGCGCTGGGCCCGCTCGGGGTGGTAGGCGTGCGGGCCGCCGTTGCGCATGACCTCACGGGTGACGGTCGAGGTCGGCCGCCCGAGGCGGCGGGCGATGGCGGCGTAGGTGTGCCCATGGGCAAGTCCGGCCGCGATCTGGCGGCGGTCCTGCTGTGTGAGCCTCTCTCCAGGCATGGTGCCAGCCTAACGCAACGTCGACCTTGCATTAACCCGCAGATTAGGTGCAACAAATTTTCTGCTCTGAGCTGCCTATATGCATGTTGCTTCAGGAAATCGCGATTGACCGATCCGTGTATGCAACGTAACTTTCGAGGTGTTGTAACGGCGAGTGAAACGCGAGGAATCGAGATATGTCGTACGAAGACGTGCAGCGCGTGCTTGACCAGGCGATCGAGAAGTACGGCGTGCCCGGCGCCGTCGTCGAGATCCGCGACGGCGGCGAGACCTGGTTCGGCACGGCAGGCGTGGCCGATCTCACCACCGGCGCCCGGCGCGTGCCCGGCGAGTACATGCACATGGGCAGCTCCGGCAAGGCGTTCACCGCCGCCGCGATGCTGCAGCTGGAGGCCGAGGGCAGGCTGACCATCGAGGACCCCGTGGAGAAGTGGCTGCCCGGCATGCTCGGCGGCGGCAACGGCTACGACGGCAACAAGATCACCATCAGGCACCTGCTCAGCAACACCAGCGGCATGTTCATCACCGGCATCGCGCCCGAGATGTCACGGCCGTACGCCACCCGCTCGATGTTCGACCGCAACCGCTTCAAGGTATGGACCAAGGAGGACCTGCTGAAGCTCGCGGTCTCCCAGCCGCCGATCTTCGAGCCGGGAGCCGCCTTCGCCTACTCCAACGGCGGCTTCTACGTCGCGGGTGCGGTCATCGAGGCGGTCACCGGCAACAGCTACGCCGACGAGGTCGACCGTACCGTCATCAAGCCCCTCGGGCTGACCGGCACCCACGTGCGCGGCCTCCACGAGACCGGCTACCCGGACCCGCACCCGTCGTTCTACACCTCGCAGTTCCTCAAGGAAGGCGCCGACCCGGCCGACGTCACGGCGGAGAACTGGCAGTCGATGATGGAGGAGCCCGGCCTGACGCCCCTCGACATCACCGCGTTCAACAGCTCGGCGGGCTGGTCGGCCGGCGGCGTCGTCTCGACCGTTGGCGACATGGGCCGCTTCTTCACCGCGGTCTCCGCCGGCGGCCTCCTGCCGGCGGAGCAGCAGGAGAAGATGTGGACCACCGTCTCCACCGAGGGCGGCCACTGGATGCCGAACGCCCGCTACGGCCTGGGGGTGTTCGAGCTCGACAACGCGCCCCTGCGCGGTTTGGGCGGCAGCCTGTGGGGTTCGTACTTCCACATCTTCGGCACCCTGGACGGCGAGCACACGATCGCCGTCCACACCAACACCGAGTGGAAGACCTGGGAGCTCGCCTTCGACCTCGTCGCGGCGGAGTTCGGCCGCGGCAAGTAGGTCAGACGGCGTTGCCGGCCAGGCGATGCGGCCTCAGCCGGATGACCACGCGCACCGTGGCGGCGGGCAGGTCGAGGTACTCCTGCCCGGCGCCCTCGCCGTCGTACCTCTCGGCCAGTTCCGCCGCCAGCCGCCGCCCCGCGTCCTCGGCGACCGTCGCCTCGCCGCGCACCTCGACGTAGCGCTCGGGGTCGGCCAGGTCGAACACGCTGAGGCTGGCCCGCGGGTCCCGCTCGAGATTGGTGATCTTCCGCCTGCCCGCCTGGGAGGAGATGACCACGTCGTCGCCGTCCGTGGCCACCCAGACGACCGAGGTCTGCGGGCTGCCGTCGGGGTTGATGGTCGCCAGGATGCCGATGTTGGGGGCGTTGAGGATCTTCCGGGCGCTGTCGCTCAGTGAAACGCTCATGAAGGCCATCCCATCATGGAGATCAGCACGAGTGCTCCACGCAGCAGCGGACGAAGTCCTGCAGGACGGGGTTGGCGTCGGCCGAGGGCGGCCAGGCAACACCGCACCGGCTGGGGCTGACGCCGGTGAGCGGGCGGAAGGTGACGCCGGGGCGGGCGTAGTAGCGGGCGGCGGAGGCGGGCGCGAGGGCCACGCCGTACCCGTTCGCGATGGCCTGGAGCCATTCGTCCGGGTGGTCGGTGACGGCGCCGACGCGGGGCGGGCGGCCGCCGCGCTCGCCGGCGGCCAGCCAGTAGTCACGCCAGGCGCCGGTCTCCAGAGGGGCGGCGACGAAGGGCTCGTCCCACAGCGCGGAGAAGGGGATCTCCTCCTCGGCGGCCAGGGGATGGGTGGAGGGAAGGGCCGCCCAGCGCGGCTCGCTGAACAGGACCACGACCCGCAGCGCCTCCTGCCCGGGGAACGGCAGGCGGACCAGGGCGGCGTCCACCTCTCCCTCGGCCAGCCCGGCGGTCGGGTCCGACCAGGACGATTGGCGCATCTCCACGCGCCAGCCGGGCCCGCAGGCGGGTGAAGGCGGCGACGATGTCCGGGGTGGCCTCGTTGGCGGCGCTGGCCAGGAAGCCGACGCGCAGGACGCGGGCGGCCCGGCTGGCGGCGCTCTTGGTCGCGCGCAACACCTCGTCGCAGGTGGCCAGCAGCGCGGGGGCGTCGCCGGCCAGTGACCGCCCGGCCTCCGTCAGGGCCATCCCCGCCCGCGAACGGGTGAACAGGCGGACGCCGAGCTGCGTCTCCAGGCGCCGGATCTGCTTGGTGAGCGCGGGCTGGGAGAGATAGAGGCGTTCGGCGGCCCGGGTGAGGTTGCCCTCGGCGGCGACGGTCAGGAAGTAGCGGACCAGCCGGGTGTCCACATCCATGCCAATAGGTTATCGATGCTGCTATTGGACGCTCCAGGAGCCGCCCGGTCAGGGTTGACGCATGCTTCTTGTGCTCGTGACCGTGGTGTTCACCGTGGGGGCGGCCGCCGTCGACTTCCTGCGCGTGGGGTGGGTCCTGGACAACATGGACAGGTACGGCGTGCCGCGCTCGTGGCTGGCTCTTCTCGGCCTGGCCAAGGCGGCGGGGGCCGCCGGGTTGCTGGCCGGCCTCGTGGTTCCGGCTCTCGGCCTGGCCGCCGCGCTGGGGCTGGTGGTGTACTTCGCGGGGGCGGTCTTCACCGTCATCCGCGCCCGCTGCTACAGGGACCTGCCTTTTCCCGGCGCCTTCCTCGTGCTCGCCGCCGCCTGCCTGACGGCGTTCTAGGGGTTCGGCAGCGAGGGGTGCGCGGGCCAGGGCTGCGGGTTGTGGATGGCCCAGCGTTCGTGGTCCTCCCAGGCGCCGTTGATGAACAGCAGCGCCGGGGAGAGTCCCTCGAAGCGGAAGCCGAGCCGGCGCACGAGCTTGATGGAGGCCGTGTTGCCCGGCTGGATCTGCGCCTCCAGCCGGTGCAGGCGGAGCTGGCCGAAGGCGTAGCGCAGGACCAGGCCCAGCCCCTCGGTCATGTAGCCGCGGCCGGCGCTCGGTGCGAAGGCGGCGTAGCCCAGCGAGCCGTTCTGGAACCGGCCGCGGATGATGCTGTTGATGTTGATCATGCCGGTGATGTCGCCGGTCTCCCGGACGCACACCAGCAGCGGGCGGGCGGTCACGAGGTCGAAGCGGGCGAGGTAGGCGCGGAACCCCTCCTCGGTGTCCGGCAGCGACATCCAGGGATGGTGGAGGTCCGCGCTGGCGCGTACCAGCGCGGTGAACTCCGTCTCGTCGTGCCGCGTCAGCGGCCGTAGCGTCACCCGTGACAGCGGCTGCCCGGCCAGGAACTCCTCGATCTCCGCCGCGATCTGCACCAAACCCTCGGTCATGGCGAGACACTCTAGAACACGTGGCCTCGAGGAGCCCCGGCCGCCCATGCCTACCGTCAGTGAAGGACTTCGGCCTTCTGCGGCTGCTGCTCGTCGGCGATCCTCGCGTGCGCGCCGGGCTTGCGGTCCCGCAGCAGGACGAAGGCCAGTACGGCTGCCGCCAGCGCGCCGAACGCCCCGGCCATGAACGTGAACGCCATGCCGCTGGTGAAGGCGGAGCGAGCCACCTCGGCCAGCCCGGAGTCGCCGGTCTGCGCGGCCACCGCGAGCGCGTCCCCGATCGACTGCCGGGCCTGCTCGGGCGCGCTCTGCGGCATGGCGCCGGTGAACGTCCCGGCCAGGAGGCTGCCCAGGATGGCCACGCCGAGCGCGGCGCCGGCCTGCTGGACGGTGTCGTTCAGCGCCGAGCCCACGCCGGCGTGCTCGTGCGGGACGGCGCCCATCAGCGCGGTGATCGCCGCGGGCTGTGCCAGACCGGAGCCGATACCGAAGATCGTCAGTGCGATGGCCACCTTGAGGAAGCTGTCACCCGGCTCGAACGTGGTCATGAACGCGAACCCGCCGCACTTCGTCAGCAGGCCGGAGACGGCCAGCGGCCGGTTGCCGAGGCGCTGGCCCAGCGTGGAGGCGACGGCGTTGACCAGGATCACCGCGACCGCCATCGGGATCAGCGCCAGGCCGGTCTGGGTGGGCGTGAAGCCCAGCACGAACTGCAGGTACTGGGTCAGCGCCAGCACCAGGCCGCCGTTGCCGATCTGCAGCAGGACCAGGGAGAGGCTGCCACCGCTGAAGTTGCGGTTGCGGAAGAGCGCGAGCGGGACCATCGGGTTGGGGGTGCGCAGCTCCCAGACGACGAAGGTGGTCATGCCGACCACGGCCAGGGCGATCGCGGTCAGGGTGAGCGGGTGGCCGATGCCGTGTTCGGGAACCCAGATGATGGCGCCGACCACGGAGGTCATGCCGACCATCGACAGGATGGCGCCGAGGGGGTCGGCCTTGCGGGCGGGACCCTTGGACTCGGGCATCAGCGTGAGCGCGGCGATGATGGCGATGATCGCGATCGGGACGTTGATGAGGAAGACGGAACCCCACCAGAACTTGGCGATCAGCACGCCGCCCACCACCGGGCCGCCGATCAGGCCGACCATGAGGGCCGAACTCCAGATGGACATCGCCCTGCGGCGTTCCTGGGCGTCGAAGACCGTGATCAGGATCGACAAGGTGCTCGGCATGACCAGCGCGCCGCCGACGCCCATGAGGACCCGCCCGGCGATCAGCATCTCCGGGCTGGTGGCATAGGTGGCCACGAGGGAGGCCACGCCGAAGGCGGCCAAGCCGATGACCATCACCTTCCGCCGGCCGTACCGGTCGGAGAGGCTGCCCGCGGTGAGCAGCATGCCGGCGAACACCAGGATGTAGGACGCGATGATCCACTGAATGTCCTGGGGACTCGCGTGCAGGTTTTCGGTGAGCGGCGGGATCGCCACGGTGAGCACGCCGTTGTCGACGACCAGCACCAGCGTGCTCAGGCAGAGCACCAAAAGGATCAGCCAGCGTCGTGGATGACGTTCGGCCATGTCTTCACTCCTCCATGATGAGTACAGTGTGCCAACTCCGAACACTGTACGGACAGAAGACAGTGTGCGCAACTCCGCACGATGTGCGGCCGTGCGCTATGCTGACGCAATGGCGAACGCGCAGCAGTACCCATCCGTGTGGACCCGCCCGCAGCCGCGCCGGCGCGAGCATCCGGCCCTGAGCAGGGAGCAGATCGTGGCCGAGGCGCTGAAGCTGCTCGACGCCGACGGCATCGACGCGCTGAGCATGCGGCGCCTGGGAGCCGCACTGAACGCCGGCGCCACGTCCCTCTACACGCACGTGGCCAACAAGGACGAGCTCATCGAGCTGGTCGTCGACCTGGTCCTCGGCGAGATCGAGCTACCCGCGCAGGACGACTGGCGGCCCGCGATGGAGACCGTGGCCAGGAGGCTGCGCGCGATCATCCTGGGACACCCGTGGATCGCCGCCGTCCTCGACGGGGTGGGCACGACCTTCTTCGGCCCGAACATGATGCGGATCACCGAGCGGCTGCTCGGGGTCCAGGTGATGGCCGGCTTCACCACCCAGGACGCGGACGAGACCCTCAAGCTGGTCTTCGCCTACGTCATCGGCCTGAGCGCCGGCGAGGCCGCGGCCCTGACCCGCCTGCGCCGCGACGGCTGGACCGAGCAGGACGTGCTGGACAGCAGGCTCCCGGACGCCGAGACGATCGCCGAGGAGGGCTTCCCGCTGCTGAGCAGCGTCTACCTCGGCTACCAGGGCCGGCCGCCGGAGGAGATGCGCGAGGCGAGCTTCGAGTACGGCCTGGCCCGCATCCTGGAGGGCGTCACCGCCCACCACGAGCGCACCCACCACGAGCGCACCCGCTAGAGCCAGCCCCGCGAGTGCGCCACGTGCACCGCCTCGGCGCGGTTGCGCGCGCCCGTCTTGCCGATCGCCGACGACAGGTAGTTGCGCACCGTCCCCTCGCTCAGGAACAACCCGGCGGCGAGGTCGGCCACGGTCGAGCCGTCGCCGGCCGCCCGCAGCACCTCCCGCTCGCGGGGCGTGAGCGGGCTCGGCCCAACCTCCCGCGCGGACGTGGCCAGCTTCGGATCGATCACCCGCTCGCCCGCCATCACCCGCCGTACCGCCTCCGCCAGCTCGGCCGCCGGAGCGTCCTTGACCACGAACCCCGCCGCCCCGGCATCCAGCGCCCGGCGCAGGTAGCCGGGCCGGCCGAACGTGGTCACGATCACCACCCGGTGGCCGCGCAGCCGTTCGGCCACTTCCAGCCCGGACATCCCGGGCATCTCTATGTCGAGCAGCACCACGTCCGGCCGATGCTCCGCGGCAGCCGCGGCGACCAGGTCACCCCGGCCCACCTCGGCCACCACCTCGATGTCGGCCTCCAGGTTGAGCAACGCCGCCAGCCCGCCCCTGACGAGCTCCTGGTCGTCGGCGATCAGGACGCGGATCACGGCGCCTCCAGCGGAACCCGGGCGCGCAACCGGTACCCGCCCTCCGGCCTGGCGCCCGCCTCCAGCACCCCACCGGCCGCCCTCACCCGCTCGGCCAGCCCGCGCAGCCCGTTCCCCTTCCCCTCGGACACCGCATCCGGTACGGCGCAGCCGTCGTCACACACGTCCAGGCTCGCCCAGCCGTCCTCCACGCCCAGCGTGATCCGGCACTGCCCGGCCCGGCTGTGCCGCACCACGTTCGTGGCCGCCTCCCGCACCGCCCAGGCCAGCAGGGTCTCGGTCGCCCACGGGATCGGGCCGCCGGCGGGGGAGACCCGCACCGCGATCCCGGCCAGCTTCATGGTGTGCGCCGCCTTCTCCAGTTCCGCCGACAGCTCCGGGGTCCGGTAGCCCGCCACGGCGTGCCGTACCTCGTCGAGGGCCTGGCGGGCGGTGGCCTCCACGCCGGCCATCTCCCCGGCGGCCCGCTCGGGGTCGGTGCGGGCCAGGCGGGCGGCGAGCTGGCTCCTGATCGTGATCGAGGTCAGCGTGTGGCCGAGCGTGTCGTGCAGGTCGCGGGCGAAGCGCAGCCGTTCGTTGTCCACGGCCAGCGTGGCCACCTGGGCGCGGGCGGTGTCGAGCCGCCAGATCAGCACGCCCATCTGCTTCGTCGAGTTCACGGCGAGGGCCAGGGTGAGCACGACCGGCGGCAGCCACCACGCGTTCTGCCCGTCGGCCAGGACGACGGCGGTGCTCACGGCGGCGGTCGCGACCGCGCCGGCGGCGAACGCGGCTGCCCGGAGCACCGTCGCCAGCACGGTGATCACGAAGACGAACGCGACGTAGGCCCAGGTGGGCCCGAGCAGGGGCAGCAGCGCCGCCGCGGCCGCGACCAGGACGGTCACCGCCCACGGCTGCGGCGACCCGGCCCCCGGCCCGATGAACCGCCACATGGTCACCAGCCAGGACCGGCCCAAGACCATCAGCACGGCCACTGCCGCCACGACCCGCAGGGGACTCGGGCCGGAGGCGACCAGCACCCACAAGGGCCACACGGTGATCAGCAACCAGGCGGCCGTGCCCGCCCGGGCCGCCGACCGCCCGCGGTGGAAATCGTCGGTCCCCTTCACAGGGCCCGACGGTAACGCCAGGCGGCCAGTCCGGAGAAGACCAGCGTCCACGCGGCCAGCACCACCAGCGACCGCACGGCCGGCGGATCGCCGGCCAGCGCTCCCCACCCCAGGGACCCGGACTGGTAGGCGGGGCTGAACTCGGCCAGCGTCCGCATCCCCTCCGGCATGAGCGGCACGGGCACCCACAACCCGCCCAGCACGGAGCAGCATTCCGGCCAGGCCCGCGAGCAGCTTGGCCGAGATGTAGCCGTGCGCGGGCAGCGGTGTCACGGCGAGCTGCCGCAGCCATCCCTTGGAGCGTTCGACGGCGATCGCGCCGCCGATGGACATCGCGCCGCCCATCGCCCCGTATGTGGCCATCGAGACCATCATGTGGTCTTTGACGTTGGCCTGTCCCTGCGGGGCCAGGCGCAGCACCTCCGTCCACAGCAGGTACAGCGCCACGGGGAAGGCGGTCGTCATGACCAGGCCCACCGGGTTGCGCAGGCCGCGCACCAGCTCCAGCCTCAGGTAGGACCGCATCAGGCGCCTCCTGTCAGCGTCATGAAGGCGCTCTCGAGGTCGGTGCCGGCCGTACGCACGTCCCGGACGTCCGGCAGCGCCGTGAAGAGCGCGCGGAGGGTCGCGTCGGAGGCGGCGGTCTGCAGTACGGCGGTGCCGTCCTCGACCCGGACCCGCAGGACGCCCGGCAGCGACCAGAGCGGACCCGTGTCGGCGCCGTCCAGCGCGAAGCGCACCTCGAGGCCGCCGACCAGCGACTTGATCGTCTCCACCGGGCCGTCGGCGACGATCCGGCCATCGGCCAGCAGGATCACCCGGTCGGCGTAGTCGTCGGCCTCGGTCAGGTAATGGGTGGCGAAGAGGGTGGTGTGACGGCGGGCGCGCACCTCCTGCCACAGGGCGCGCCGGCCCTCCACGTCGAGGCCCACGGTGGGTTCGTCGAGGACCAGCAGGTCCGGGTCGCCGATCAGTGCGAGGGCGAAGCGCACCCGCTGCCGCTGGCCGCCGGAGAGCTTGCCGATCGGCCGGGTGGCGAGGTCGTCCACGCGGGCGGCGCGCATGACCAGCTCGACCGGGAGTGGTTTGGGGTACATTCCGGCGGCGGCCGTGATCAGCTGTTTGACCGGCACGTCCTCCAGCAGCCCCGATTCCTGGAGGAGCACGCCGACGCGGCCCTCGCGCAGTGCGGCGGCGGGGCTCCGGCCGAGCACCGTGGCGCTGCCCGAGGTGGCGGGCAGCAGGCCGAGGGCGATGTTCAGCATGGTGCTCTTGCCCGCCCCGTTCGGGCCGAGCACCGCGATCGTCTCGCCCTCGTCGACGCTGAGGTTCACGCCGTCGAGGGCGGTTCTGGCGCCGTAGCGTTTGCTGACGGCCTTCAGTTCCAGCGCGTTAGGCATGGGAACAGGCTGCGGGACGGGGTGGTGCTGCTAGTAGTGCCGTATGTCAGTGTTTGAGGGCGTTGACGGCTGCGCGGGACGTGTCGATCGCGACGCTGTGGTAGCTCTCGATGTGCGAGACGATCGCCTGGCGCGGGCCCTCCAGCCAGGTGGGGCTGGAGTAGAAGGCCGCCTCCTGCCGCTCGTGCGCCTCGAGCGAGTCGAAGGCGCGCAGCAGGTACGCCTCCTCGTGGCCGTCCTCGTCGGCCAGCGACGGGCCGCAGCCCACGACCTCGATGCCGTGGGCCAGCAGCATGGGGATGGCCTGTTCCCGCATCGCCCGGACGAACGCGTCCCGGGTGCCCGGCTTGAGGCGGTAAGTGCGCATTTCCAGGATCATGGGGAGATCATCCCTTAGACATATCGGGCTTGTCCGCTACCCGGGACGACCTCGCCGAGGACCCACGCGGGCAGCCCGCGCGACTCCAGCAGACGGACGGCCGGATCGGCCGCCTCCGGCGCGACGATCGCGGCCATGCCCACGCCGAGGTTGAACGTGCGGTCGAGGGCGGGCCGCTCGATCGAGCCGTGCCCGGCCAGCACCTGGAAGACGGCCGGAACCGTCCACGAGTCCCGCGACAACACCGCGTCCAGGCCCGGGGGCAGCGATCGGGCGATGTTGCCCTCGACGCCGCCGCCGGTGATGTGCGCGTACGCGTGCACCTCGAGCGTCCTGGCCAGCTCCAGGCAGTCGAGGGAGTAGATGCGGGTCGGCTCCAGCAGTTCCTCGCCCAGCGGGCGCGACAACTCGGGCAGGTCCGCGTCCAGCGACAGACCGGCATTCTTCAGCACGTGCCGGACCAGCGAGTAGCCGTTGGAATGGATCCCCGACGAGGCCATGCCCAGCACCACGTCCCCGGCCTTGACCCGGTCGGGGCCCAGCATGGCCGACGCCTCGACCACGCCGGTGCCGGCGCCGGCCAGATCGTACTCGTCGGCGCCCATCGCCCCCGGGTGCTCGGCGGTCTCGCCGCCGACCAGGGCGGCCCCGGCCAGGCGGCAGCCCTCGGCCACCCCGCCCACGATCTCGGCGATGCGCTCCGGCACCACCTTGCCGCAGGCGATGTAGTCGGTCATGAACAGCGGCTCGGCGCCGCAGACCACCAGGTCGTCAAGAACCATGCCGACCAGGTCGACGCCGATGGTGTCGTGCTTGCCGTACTGCTGGGCGATCATGACCTTCGTGCCCACGCCGTCGGTGGAGGTGGCCAGCAGAGGCCGCTGGTAGCGCAGCATGAACGAGGCGTCGAACAACCCGGCGAAGCCGCTGGCGTCGTCGACCACCTCGGGCCGCCGCGAGCGCGCGACCTTCGCCTTCATCAGCTCGACGGCCCGCTCGCCCGCCGCGATGTCGACACCGGCGGCCTCATACGTTGTCACTTGGTGCTCTCCAACACGTACTTCCCGACGTTGTCCTGGTCGATCGGGATCGGGTAGCTGCCGTCGAAGCAGGCACGGCACAGGCGCTCGGCCGGGATGGTGGTGGCCGCGGTCAGGCCCTCCAGGGAGATGTAGCCGAGCGAGTCGGCGCCCAGCGAGGCGCGGATCTCCTCGACCGACAACGACCCGGCGATCAGCTCGGCGCGGGTGGCGAAGTCGATGCCGTAGAAGCACGGCCAGGCCACCGGGGGAGAGGAGATGCGCACGTGCACCTCACGGGCCCCCGCCTCGCGCAGCATCTTGACGATCGCGCGCTGGGTGTTGCCGCGCACGATCGAGTCGTCGACCACGACCAGCCGCTTGCCCTCGACGACCTCGCGCAGCGGGTTGAGCTTGAGCCGGATGCCGAGCTGGCGGATGGTCTGCGACGGCTCGATGAACGTGCGGCCGACGTAGGAGTTCTTGACCAGGCCCTGGCCGTAGGGGATGCCGGACTCCTCGGCGTACCCGACGGCGGCCGGGGTGCCGGACTCGGGCGTCGGGATGACCAGGTCGGCCTCGACCGGGTGCTCGCGGGCCAGCACCCGGCCCACCTCGACGCGGGTGACCTGCACGCCGCGCCCGGCGATGGTGGTGTCGGGGCGGGCCAGGTAGACGTACTCGAACAGGCAGCCCCTCGGCTCGGCGACCGCGAACCGGCGCGAGCGCACGCCGCGCTCGTCGATGGTGAGCATCTCACCCGGCTCGACCTCGCGCACGAACGTGGCGCCCACGATGTCGAGCGCGGCCGTCTCGGAGGCGACCACCCAGCCGCGCTCCAGACGGCCCAGGACCAGCGGGCGGATGCCCTGCGGGTCGCGGGCCGCGTAGAGCGTCTTCTCGTCCATGAAGACCAGCGAGTAGGCGCCGAGCACCTGCGGCAGCAGCTCGGCGGCGGCGTCCTCGATGGAACGGCTGCGATCCTGCGCGAGCAGGGTGGTGAGGACCTCGGTGTCGGTGGTGGCCCGGGTGGTGCCCGGCTCGAGGCGCTGGGCCAGAACCGGGGTGTTGATCAGGTTGCCGTTGTGGGCGAGCGCGAGGCCGCCGACCTCGGTCGAGCTCAGCGTGGGCTGCGCGTTCTCCCACACGCTGGAACCGGTGGTGGAGTAGCGGCAGTGCCCGACGGCCAGGTGGCCGCGCAGGGTGCCCAGCACCGACTCGTCGAAGACCTGGGCCACCAGGCCCATGTCCTTGTAGACGAGGATGCGGCTGCCTTCACTGACCGCGATGCCCGCGGACTCCTGGCCGCGGTGCTGCAACGCGTACAGCCCGTAGTAGGTGAGTTTGGAAACTTCCTCGCCTGGCGCCCATACACCGAAGACCCCGCAGGCGTCCTTGGGGGCACGGTCTTGAGGGTCCAGGTCATGGCCGAGTCGGCCGTCGCCCTTCAGCACGTGCCTCAGTTTAGGTCGGCCACTACCCTGCTCGCACACCCGGGTGCTAGATCACATGGTATGGGCGGATCGTGCCGCGTTGGACCCCTCTCGGATGATCTCGCCGGTGAGGTTGCGGTTGGCCGCCGATCCGAGGAACACCAGCAGCGCGGCCACGTCGTCGGCCGTGGACATCCTCCTGGCCGGGGTACGGCGGGCCATCGCCTCGAACACCTGGGCCGGAATGGGCGTGCTGTCGGTTCTGGTCAGCCCCACGGCCGCCACGTTCACCAGGATCCCGTCGCCGCCCGCCTGCCAGGCCAGGGTTCTGGCCAGGCCGTGCAGGGCCATCTTGGCCGTGCCGTACGGGCCGGAGCCCGGCGTGCCCTCCTCGGCGATACCGGAGGAGACCAGCACGATGCGTCCGAAACCCTTCTCCCGCATGGCCGGCAGCACGGACTGCGTGAGCACCACGTTGCCGACCACGTTGGCGTGCAGCATCTCGCTCCAGTGCGCGGCCGGAACCTCCTCGAAGCTCTCCTCCCGGGGCGCGTCGCCGCCCCACATCACCGCGTTCGCGATCACCGAGTCGAACGGCCCGGCGGCGGCGACGGCCGCGCGGATGCCCTCGTGGTCGCTCAGGTCCATGGGTACGGCTGCCGCCGTCCCGCCGGCCTGCTCGATCTCTTCGACGACCCGCTTCGCCCGGTCGGGGCCGGATCTGTAGGTCAGGGTGACCCGGTGGCCCTCTCTGCCGAACGCGCGGGCGGTGGCGGCGCCGATCCCGGACGAGCCGCCGGTGACAAGGACGTGCATGACGAACTCCCTCGTGCTGTGTTAGCCAACTAATTAGCCAGCTAACTACATGCCTCCCCGCCATGCAACGGAGTTTCGCCCTGGGCGGACGGACAGCTCCAGAGCCGGCCCACCAGGCGCACCAGCGTCTTGCGGTCCTCCGGCTCGAGCTGGGCCAGGACCTCCCGGTCGTTGCGCTCCCAGATCTCCTCCACCGGCGCCCGCAGCGCCCTGCCCGCCTCCGTCAGATGCACATGGCTCAGCCGGGGCCGCATCGGATCGGGCTCCCGGCGCACGAACCCCGCCCGCTCCAGCCGCTGGATGGTCTTCGTCACCGTCGGCGGCTCCACCCCCAGCCGCGCGATCAGCTCGCCCTGCGACAGGCCGTCCTCCCGCCAGAGCTGGTTGAGCAGCATCTCCTGGCCCACGTGTAGCCCCAGCTTCGACAGCTCTGCCGCGACCCGGTAGCGGTGCACCTTGGTGATCTTGATGAGCGCGTAGGTGAGGGTCTCGTCCAGCATGTCTTCATCTTGCCCGCCGCCAGCGGTTTTGGCGCACCGTGGACCAAGCATGGGCGGACTCTTACCGTGTCGAGCGGTTGCCTGTGGCAGGTGCGCGCAAAGGTGGAGTATCCGGCATGACGACCAGTCGGGAGACGCAGACGTGACCACACCTGGGGACCCGAACCAGCCGCGCCCACCTGCGGACGGCCGTCCCTCGCAAGACACGCCAGACGAGGCCGAGCAGCCCACGCCGCCCTCGGATGAGCTGCCCGAGCCGCCCGAGTCCGAGCAGCCGCCCGCCTCGTGGTGGGTGGACGAGCCCGCGATGTCCGACGAGCCCACAGCGCCCCAGCCGTCCGAGCCGTGGCGCACGCAGACGGGTGAGCCGTCCGAGCCGTGGCGGACGCAGGCGGGTCAGCCGTCCGAGCCGTCTGAGCCGTGGCGCACGCAGGCGGGTGAGCCCTCGGGGTGGGGGGCCGCGGCGGCGGAGGAGCCGATCGTGCCCGCGCCGCCGGTCGTGCCGCCGGAGACCCCGCCCGTGCCGCCGCCGCCCGCGCCGCAGCCGTCCCCGTGGGACCAGCCGGACGCGCCGGCGCCGCAGGACGCCGAGAGCACCACCGCCTACGAGCTTCCCGCGTGGGCCCGCGACGACGCGCCCGAACCCGCCGGCCCCTGGGAGACGCCGGCCGCCGGCCAGTCGGA
This sequence comes from Nonomuraea typhae, assembly GCF_009760925.1. Taxonomy (GTDB): domain Bacteria; phylum Actinomycetota; class Actinomycetes; order Streptosporangiales; family Streptosporangiaceae; genus Nonomuraea; species Nonomuraea typhae. The sequence goes on along the minus strand of NZ_VRLV01000022.1, from coordinate 46,445 downwards.
GACCTCCACCTGGCCGTCACCCGGGCAGCCCACCGGCCAGGAGACGCCCGGCTGGCCGGAGACCGGCACGGAGCAGCCCTGGAAGTCGCCCGAGCAGCCCGCGGCACCGGAGGCGGGACAGCCGGAGGAGACCCAGGCGTACCCGATCCCGGGCGCCACGCCGTCCTACCCCGGCTGGGAAAGCTCCTCACCCACCTCGACCTGGGAAAGCCCCGGCGGCACACCCACGTCGGGCCCGCAGCCCTCGCGCTACGACCCGCCCACTCCCGCCGACCGCCCGTCCTTCGCCCCGGCCGACCCCTACACGGGCGGCCCCAAGGAGTACGGCACCGCCGAGACCTACGGCGACACACCTTCTTATGGCTCCGACACCGGAGCCGCCTTCGGAGCCGGTGCGGGCGGCGCAGCAGCAGGGGCCGCCGCAGCGGCAGCCGCAGGACAAGGCGGCACACAAGACCCAGGCGCACCAGGCCCAGGCGGGCCGGGCCCAGGCGCTCCAGGTTCCGGCACGTCTGGTCCGGGCGCTGCGGGAACTCCCGGCAGCGGTGAGTCGCCCTACGGCACCGGCCCATCCAGGGACCCCTACGCCGCGGCCGCTCCGAGCCCGGCGGAAGGCCCGGTTCCCGGCGCCTCGCCGTACGGTGGCGCGGAGCCGCACGCAGGGGAACCGTCCGTCCCGGGTTCGACCCCGTCCAGCCCGTACGGCGGCGCCCCCGGCGGCCCGGCGTACCCGCCTCCGGCGGGCGGCGCCTACACCCCGCCTCCGGGCAGCGGCCCGTACCCGCCGGACTGGGCGCAGAAGAAGCCGGGCAACGGCCTGTCCGTGGCCTCGCTGGTGCTGGGCGTGGCCAGTGTGTTCCTGCTGCTGGTGTGTTTCACCGGCGTGCTCACCGCGATCATCGCGATCGTGCTGGGCGCGGTGGCGCTCTCCAAGGGCGCGAGCAAGGGGATGGCCTGGACCGGCATCGCCCTGGGCGTTCTGACGCTGGTCCTGGCGGTGGCGGCCTTCTTCGGGATCCGCAGCTACTTCGCCGAGTGCAGCAACCTCCCGCCGAACCTCGCCGAGCGCTGTGTCCAGGACAAGCTTCCCTGGAGCACGCCCTAACGCTTCTTGCGTCGGCGTTTCCTGGGTTCGTCGAAGTACGGGGCTTCGGCGGCGTAGTAGGGCTCGCCGCCGTACCAGCCCCACAGCCCGGCGATCACCGCGAGGGCCGTGCCGACCGCCGCCACCGCGACGTTCAGCCCGTACATCAAGCCGATGGGCACGGCGGCGAGCGCGAAGAGGGGGAGTTGGAGCATCGACGGCCCGGGCCAGCGCGGCGGCCGGCTCGGGCGGTGGTAGCTCTGCCACTTGCGCGGGAAGCGGTGCCGCAAGGATCCCGCGGGCCACAGCCGCGTGCCGTTTCTGAGGTCCACCACTGCCCTGCCCCCGGCGATTCTGGCCGTCGCGGGTACGGTGTCCTGCGCATCGGTCATGTGGTCCAGGTCGGCGTGCCAGTAGATCCGCTGCATGCGCGGCTCGCCGTCTTCCAGGGCCAGAACCAGGTAGGCGGCCGCCCATTTGGCGGTGCGGTGTCCGGTTTGGTGCTGGATCAGCCGGGCCGGCCGTACCCTGCACGGCTGCCCGGGAGCGCGGGCGGCGCGCCCGTTCATCACCAGGCGGACCCCGAGGGGCAGCCACGCCACCGGTAGCGCGATCAGCAGGACGATCAACAGGGCGCGGTGCCCATCGCCCGGCTCGGGGAAGTTGCCCTCCACCGGGAAGGCCAGGCCGCCGTCGCCGTACCGGATGGACACCGTGCTGCCCGGCGGGAGTTCGTCCATCTGGGTGGCGGAGTAGCGGGCGAAACCATCCTCGTCCGTCCAGACCAGGCCGACGCCACTGATGTTCTTCTTGTAGAAGAAGATCTCGTCCACTGTCGCGGTCGCGGTCCGGGTGGCCCGCTCATCCTGCGCGGCCACCTCCAGCACGGGCGGCGTCAGCGCGGCCGCGGCTATGGCCATTCCCAGCGTGTAGCCCGCCATCGACCAGGCGGTCGTCTTCCATAAGCCCATGTATCTCCCCCCGTCATCCGGACAACGGCTCGGGGAGACCAAAAGTGTCGCCCGGACCAGACGGCCGCCCTCACCGTGGCCGCCTGGTCCGGCTTCATCGGTCAGTCAAGTGCCATGAAGCTGCCGACGTCGTCCAGCCGGATCTCGCCGGGGTGGACCGGGTTGAAGATCCTGGTCCGGCATGCGCCGTCGGGGAAGACCAGGATGACGCCTTCGGTGAAGTTGGCCACGCGGCTGTGGAGGCCGGTGCCGGGGTGGCATGCGCGAGGCTCGGGGTTCTCGACGACCAGTTCCTCGCCGTTCGGTGCGGTGAGGATCACGACGCCTGGTGCGGCGAGGGCGGGGCCGGCGAACGCCACGGTCGCGGCCGCCGCCACCGCCAGCATGAGGGGGACGGGACGCATGAGGTTTCCCTTCTGTCGACGGAAAGACCTCCCCATCCTTAACTGACGGCAGTCGATCTACTACTGTCCGTAGCGGCAGCCTGGCGTGGCGAAAGGGTGCGGATCACGACGCCAGCCACCTGCCTAGATCGGCAAATATCCGGAAAGATCGGCGCGTGCCCCACTGGCCGACACCGACCCCTTGGCCATCGCCTCGTCCCACCCGATCCGTCCCAGAGCCAGGTCGATCCAGGTCCTGGCATCGGTCTCGATCACGTTCGGCGGCGTCCCGCGCGTGTGCCTGGGCCCCGCGATCGCCTGCACCGCCGCGTGCGGCGGCACCCTGACCTCCACCGTCCGCCCGGGCGCCGCCGCGGCCAGCCGTTCCAGAAGATGCCGTACGGCCAGCCGCTCGGCCGCCCGCTCCGGCGTGGCCCCCCGGTCGTAGGCGCTCACCACGGCCGCGACCAGCGCGTCGGCCAGCCGGGCCGCAGGGCCGTCGTATTCCGGCTGGTCATTGGCGATGAGCTGCGCGTCGAGCGCCGCCCTGAGCTTGTCGGGGTCGATCTTCCTGGCTGCCATGGTTTCCATTCTCCAACGCCCCTGGCGTCATTACCCTGGGCGCTGCGGTATCCACCCAGCCAGCGTTCATCGACTCGGTGACCGTCGTTCACCAGCGGTTCCGAATTCGGCCGTAACGTCCCGGCCGAACGATTGTGCACCACCTTGGAGGACCCCGTGCTGCTGCCCCTGCTCTCCGACTCGCACAAGGGCGGCCGATCCGCCCTGACGTGCCAGATGCGATGCGGCAACGCGTGCGCTCATGACGTGGCCAACCCCAGCACGAACTCCTACTTCGGCGACATCGCGGCCAAGGCCCTGTCGCGCCGCGGCGCGCTGCGCGCGGGTGCGCTGGGTGCGCTGGTCGTCGGGGTGGGCGTGGCGGGAGCCGTGCCCGCCATGGCGGACGAGATCGAGCTGACGGGTGAGGCCGAGGCCGCGCGCCACGGTCGCGGCCGGCTGCGCTTCACACCGGTGGCCCCCAACAAGGACGACGCGCTGCGCGTGCCGGACGGCTACCGCTCCTCGGTCGTGGTGCGCTGGGGCGACCCGGTGCTGCGGGACGCGCCCGCCTTCGACTTCGACAACCAGACGGCGGACGCGCAGGCCAAGCAGTTCGGCTACAACTGCGACTTCGTGACGTTGTTCCCGATGGGCCACGACCGCGGCCTGCTCTGGGTCAACCACGAGTACACCGACGAGTCGCTGATGTTCCGCGGCTACACCCCGGCCACCGCGACGCCCGAGCAGATCAAGATCGCCATGATGGCCCACGGCGGCTCGGTCGTGGAGGTCGAGCGGGTGAGCTGGACCGGCCAGTGGCGGCTGGTGACCCGCGGGCGCCGCCGGTACAACCGCCGCGTCACCGCCCAGACGCCGATGCGGTTCTCCGGTCCGGCCGCGGGCCACGACCTGCTCAAGACCGCCGCCGACCCGGCCGGGCTGAAGCCGGTCGGCATGCTGAACAACTGCGCCGGCGGCACCACCCCGTGGGGCACCGTGCTGACCGCCGAGGAGAACTTCGACCAGTACTTCGTCAACGGCGACCGGAACAACCCCAACGTCGCCCGCTACACGATCCCCACCAACATCCCGAGCGGCAACCGCCGCTTCGACAAGGTGGACGAGCGCTTCGACCTGGCCAAGCACCCGAACGAGGCCAACCGCTTCGGGTGGATCGTGGAGATCGACCCGTTCGACCCGGATTCCGAGCCGATCAAGCGCACCGCCCTGGGCCGCTTCAAGCACGAGGCCGCCACCACGCACGTCGGCAGGGACGGCCGTCTCGTGGTGTACATGGGTGACGACTCGCGCTTCGAGTACGTCTACAAGTTCGTCTCGCGCCGCAGGTACATCCCGGGCCACGACTCGAACAACCGCAGGCTCCTCGACGACGGCACGCTGTACGTGGCCCGGTTCACCGGCGACAGCCCCAAGACGGAGATCGACGGCTCCGGCCGGCTGCCGCAGGACGGCGCCTTCGACGGCTCGGGCGAGTGGGTCCCGCTGGTGACGGGCAACCAGTCGCACGTGGAGGGGATGAGCGCGGCCGAGGTGCTCATCTACACGCGCGCGGCCGCCGACAAGGTGGGCGCGACCAAGATGGACCGGCCCGAGGACGTCGAGCGCAACCCGGTCACCGGCGCGGTCTACGTGGCCCTGACCAACAACTCCTCCCGTACCCCCGCCCAGGTGGACGAGGCCAACCCGCGCCCGTCGAACAAGCACGGCCACGTGGTGGAGATCGTCGAGGGCTCGGGCGTCACGTTCGCCTGGTCGCTGCCGCTGGTCTGCGGTGACCCGAACGACCCGGCGACGTACTTCGCCGGCTACGACAAGACCAAGGTCTCGCCGATCTCCTGCCCGGACAACCTCGCCTTCGACCGTGACGGCAACCTGTGGATCTCGACGGACGGCAACGCCCTGGGTTCCAACGACGGCCTGTTCGTCACCCCGGTGCGGGGGCCGGAGCGCGGCTACGTGCGCCAGTTCCTCACGGTGCCGATTGGCGCGGAGACCTGCGGCCCCATGGTGACCAACGACCAGCGCAGCGTCTTCGTGGCCGTTCAGCACCCGGGCGAGATCGACGGCGCCACCCCGGACAACCCGGCCAGCCGCTGGCCCGACGGCACCCAGCCGCGCCCGTCGGTCGCGGTGGTGTGGCACGCTAGGGGCAGGGAGATCGGCTCCTGAAATTCGCTTGACCTCAAGTAAGGTTGAGCTCTTACCGTCGTCTCCATGAGCATGGAGATGACCGCGTGGCACCAGCTTTACTCGATGAACAACAACCAGCGTGACCGCAGGCCCCTGTCCAAGGAAACGCTGAAACGCATAGGCGCCTTCGCCCGCCCTCACCGCCGCAGGATCACCGTGTATCTGGTGCTCAGCGTGGTGATGGCGGGCATGGCCGTGCTCGGGCCCGTGCTCGCGGGGCGGGTGGTGGACGCCATCGTCAAGGCCGAACCACTCGGCACCGTGGTCGGCCTCGCCGTCCTCATCGCCGGCCTGGCGCTGGCCGAGGCGGGCCTCGGCCTGATCAGCCGCTGGTTGTCGGCGGGCCTGGGCGAGGGCCTCATCCTCGACCTGCGCACGGCGGTCTTCGACCACGTCCAGCGCATGCCGGTCGCCTTCTTCACCAGGACCCGCACCGGCGCCCTGGTCAGCCGCCTCAACAACGACGTGATCGGCGCCCAGCGGGCCTTCACCGACACGCTGTCCAGCGTCGCCGGCAACGTGGTCACGCTCGTGCTCACGCTGACCGTCATGATCGGCATCTCGTGGCAGATCACGCTGCTGGCGCTGATCCTGCTGCCGGTGTTCGTGCTGCCCGCCCGGCGCATGGGCGTCAAGATCGCCGGGCTGCGCCGCGAGGCCGCCGACCACAACGCGGCCATGAGCACCCAGATGACCGAGCGGTTCTCCGCGCCAGGCGCGACGCTGGTGAAGCTGTTCGGCCGCCCGGCCAGGGAGTCGGCCGAGTTCGCCGCCCGGGCCAGGAGGGTGCGCGACATCGGCGTGCGCACCGCCATGACCCAGTACGTCTTCGTCACCGCCCTCACGCTCGTCTCCGCGCTCGCGCTCTCCCTGGTCTACGGCCTCGGCGGCTTCTACGCGCTGCGCGGCCAGCTCGACCCCGGCTCGGTGGTGGCGCTGGCGCTGCTGCTGACCCGCCTGTACGCGCCGCTGACCAACCTGGCCAGCGCCCGCGTGGACGTGATGAGCGCCCTGGTCAGCTTCGAGCGCGTCTTCGAGGTGCTCGACCTGGAGCCGCTGATCAAGGACAAGCCGGGGGCGCGTGCCGTACCCGAAGGACCCGCGCGGGTGGAGTTCGACGACGTGCGCTTCGCCTACCCGTCGGCCGACAAGGTCTCGCTCGCCTCCCTGGAGGAGGTCGCGACGCTCGACACCCGCGGCGGCGAGCAGGTGCTGCACGGCATCTCCTTCACCGCCGAGCCCGGCCAGATGGTCGCGCTCGTGGGCTCCTCGGGCGCGGGCAAGTCGACGATCGCGCAGCTCCTGCCCCGCCTCTACGACGTGGACGCGGGTCAGGTACGGCTCGGCGGCGTGGACGTGCGTGAGCTGAGCGCCGACTCCATCCGGCGGACCCTGGGCATGGTCACCCAGGACGGTCACCTGTTCCACGACACGATCCGCGGCAACCTGCTCTTCGCCCGTCCGGAGGCCACCGAGGACGAGATGTGGGACGCCCTGCGCAGGGCCCGCCTGGCCGGGCTGATCGAGTCGCTGCCCGACCAGCTGGACACCGTCGTCGGCGAGCGCGGCTACCGCCTGTCCGGCGGCGAGCGCCAGCGGCTGACCATCGCCCGCCTCCTGCTGGCCAAGCCCCAGGTCGTGATCCTGGACGAGGCCACCGCCGCCCTCGACTCCACCAACGAGGCGGCCGTGCAGGCGGCGCTGGCCGAGGCGCTCGACGGCCGCACCGCGGTGGTGATCGCGCACCGCCTGTCCACGATCCGCGCCGCCGACCTCATCCTGGTGATCGAGGACGGCCGGGTGGCCGAGCGGGGCACCCACGAGGAGCTGCTGGCCCTCGGCGGACGCTACGAGGAGCTCTACCGCACTCAGTTCGCCGACCCGGCCATCTCCGAGGCCGCGTGAAGGCTCCGGGTACGGCCCCGCCGGAGCGCGAACAGGCTCACCGGCACCCCCGCCAGCACGATCGCCGCCGCGATCACCAGCGTGAACTGGTAGGCGTCGAGGAAGGCGGCCAGCGGCGCCAGGCCGCTGCCGCTCTGCCGGGAGGTGAGGATCGCGCCGAGGACGGTGATGCCGAGCAGCCCGAACACCTCACGGGAGACGTTCAGCACCCCGGAGGCGACGCCGCCGCGGCCCTCCGGCAGGGCGCCCAGGATGGCCGCGGTCAGCGGCACCAGCATGCCGCCGCCCAGCCCGTAGAGCAGGAACCAGGGCAGCACGTCGCCGTACCCGCCGCCGGCGCCGACGCCGGAGAGCATGAAGATGGCCGCCGCCATCAGCACGAGGCCGAGCGCCACGGCCGGGCCGATGCCGATCGCGGCGGCCAGCCGCTGTGACAGGACGGCGACGACCGCCATGAGCAGCGCCATCGGCACGAACGCGGCCCCGGCCTGCGTGGGGGAGAAACCGAGCACGTTCTGCAGCCAGAGCGCGCTGAAGAAGTAGATGCCGAACACGCCGAACGACCACACGCCCATGCTCAGCAACCCGCCGCCGAACACCCGGGAGCGGAACAACGACAGGTCGATCATCGGCTCGTCCGAGCGGGTCTCGACGACGAGGAAGACCCCGGCGGCCAGGGCGGCGACGGCGAAGGAGCCGAGGATCACCGGCGCCGTCCACCCGGCCACCGGCCCCTCGATGAGCGCGTAGGTCAGCGCGAACAGGGCGACGGTGGAGCCGGCCAGCCCGGGCAGGTCGAGGCGGTGCCGTACCCGGATCTGCGCGGACGGCAGCGACCGATGGGCCACCCAGAGCGCACCGGCCCCGATGGGCACGTTGATCAGGTAGATCCAGCTCCAGTGCAGGCTCTCGCTGATGAAGCCGCCGGCGACCGGCCCGAGCGCCATGGACAGCGCGCCCGCGGCGCTCCAGATGCCGACGGCCCGCCCGCGTTCGGCGGGCTCGGGGAAGACCTGTGACAACAGCGCCAGCGCGGCCGGCGTGAGCAGCGCCGCGCCCACGCCCTGCACGGCCCTGGCCGCGATCAGCATGGTCCCGGTGGTGGCCAGCCCCGCGACCAGCGAGGCGAGGGTGAAGACCGCCAGCCCGCCGAGAAACACCCGCCGCGCCCCGAACAGATCGGCCAGCCTGCCCCCGGCCAGCATGAGCCCGGCGAAAAGGAGGATGTAGGCCGTCGTGACCCACTCCAGCCCCGCGAGCGTGAGCCCGAGCTCCCGCTGGATCGTGGGCAACGCCACGTTCTGCACGTTGTTGTCGAGATAGGTCATGAAAGACCCGAGCGTCACCGCGCCCAGCACCCATCGCCTGCGCATGCCGTACCTTCCTATACGCCGTACTTGTACGACGTATAGGAGAACTTGTACGGCGTATAGTTGTCAACCGTGATGGGAAAACTGAGCGCCGAAGCGATCGTCGAAAGGGCCCTGGAGATCGGTGACGGCGAAGGGCTCGAGGCGGTCACCATCAGACGCCTGGCCACCGACCTGGGCGTCACGCCCATGGCGCTCTACTGGCACTTCAAGAACAAGGAACAACTGCTCACCGGCATGGCCGACCACCTGATCGCCGGCTTCGCCGTCGCGCCCGACGACGGCCGCCCCTGGCTGGACCAGCTACGTGAGCTGACCCAGGGCCTGATCAGAACGCTGCGCCGCTACCCCTGCGCCAAAACCGTCCTGGAACAGATCGACCAGACCCAGGTCCCCAGCTTCCTGGTCGTCTGGGACCACACCCTCGGCCTGGCCCGCGCCGCCGGGTTCGACGTGGAGGAAAGCTGCCTGATCACCAAGTACATCCTCCAGAGCGCCATCGCCATCGCCGACGCCCCGGTCCACCTCCGCACCGGCCGCACCCCGGAGCAGGTCAAGGAGGTCCTCCGGGTCAAGCGCCTCGGCCTGCAGTCCCTGCCCGCCGACCGCTACCCGCACCTGGTGGAGATGGCCGCCCCCATGGTCGGCGACATGGACCCCGCCCTCTACGACTCCTTCGGCATGGAACTCATCCTTGCCGGCATCGAGGCCCTGGCCCGCGCGAAGGCATGACCAGGGCCTCAGAAGAGGCCGAGTTTGAGCATGAGCGCACGGTCCAGGTCGGCGATCTCGTGCGGCTCAAGGCCGCCCTTGAAAAGGCCGAGTCTGCTCGGGTCCACCGAGTAGATCTGGTCGGTAAGGACCCGGGTCTTGACGCCATCGAACTCGATCTCGGGTCGGTAGATCGCGGGACCGGCACTTGTCGAGGTCAACGCCACGGTCACGGTGCTCGTCGCGAACCGGCCGGACTGAATCACTATTCCGTACCGCTTCCCTTGCTGTTCATGGCCGCGACCACCGGTAAAGGGTTTCACCTCGCGGATCGCTCCGCGGAAGATCACTCCGCGACTCCCATGAAGCGCTGGATGGCCAGCATCTCAGCCTGATCGTCGGCATCGTTGCGTAGCCTCTCGGCATCCTCCTGCGCCTGCTCGAGCAGAAGCTCTTTGTAGGCTCGCATGATCGCATAGCGAACTGCCTCTGACCTGCTGCGACTGTCCCCTGCCAGGGCGCGCAGAGCGGTTTCCATGGCCTCATCGGTGCGCACGTTGAGCGTCCCCATGCACTCAGTGTAACACGTTTTGTATTACACCTTCGGTGTCCGCGCGAAGGCCGACAAGGCGGTGCCGAGGAGGGCGACGGTGAACAGGACCGCGTAGGTGCGCTGGAAGCCGGTCATGAGCTGGTCCACGGCCACCGGGGAGAGCTGGGACAGCGTCGCCGCGTACACCTGGTTGCGGAGGGCGGGGCCCACGGAGCTGGTGATCAGGCTCAGCGACAGGCCCACGCTCAGCACGAAGCCCACGTTCATGATCATGATGCGGAAGCCGTTCACCACCCCGAGGCTTCCGCTGGGCAGGGCGGTCATGACCTGGGTGGTGTTGCCGGTCAGGAAGGTGCCGCTGCCGCAGCCGGCCAGGAACAGGCCGACCCCGATGAGCCCGTACGGCGTGGCCGGGTCGGCCGTGAGCGTCAGGACGCCGAGGCCCAGGGCGCTGAAAGCCGAGCCGACGATGGCCAGCGTGTACGGGGAGAGCCGCCTGCCCAGGGCGCCGGCGATGGGGGAGGCCAGGCCCATGCCGACGGGGAGGGGGAGCACGCTCAGGCCCGCGGTGAAGGCGTCCGCCCCGCGCGCCGCCTGGAAGTACAGGGCCACCACGAGGATCAGCGCCGACCTGGCCAGCGCGTTGCAGAACGAGGCCAGGTTGGCGCAGGCCAGCATGCGGCCGGTGAACAACGTCATGTTCAGGACCGGATGGGAGGCCCGCCGTTCCACGACCACGATCAACGGGGCGAGCACCACGAAGATGGCGGCGCCGGTCAGGACCACGGGGCTGGCGGGGCCGCGGGATCCGGCCTCCGACAGGGCCAGCAGGACCGCGGACAGCGCGGCGAAGACGAGGGCGTTGCCCAGCGCGTCCACCGGCTCGCGCGGGCCCCTGGGCATCTTGCGCAGGGTCATCGCGCCCCACACGAGGGCGAGCACGCCGGCGGGCACGTTCACCCAGAAGATCCACTGCCAGCCGGCGGTCTCGGCGATGAGGCCGCCGAGGGTGGGCCCGGCGAGCTGGGCGACCGAGAGGGTGCCGATGTAGACGCCCATGCCCTGGCTGAGCCGGTCGGGCGGGAAGGCGTCGGTGATGATGACGGTCCCGTTGGCCAGGATCATGGCGGCGCCGATGGCCTGGACGGCCCGCATGGCGATCAGGAACCACACGTCCGGCGCGAATCCGGCCAGCAGGGAGGCGGCCGTGAACAGGGCGAAGCCGGTCAGGTAGATCTCGCGCCGGCCGAGCAGGTCGGCCACGCGCCCGAAGAACACCAGGCTGGCCGTACTGACCAGCAGGAACGCCAGCAGGATCCACCCCGACTCGAACGGCCCGGCCCGGAAGTGCCGCACGACCGCGGGCAGGGCGACGTTGAGCGTGCTGCCGGCGATGCCGATGAGGATGAGGCCCAGGCTGGTGACCGAGACGACCCGCCAGGCGTAGCGGAGGCGGCTGGCGTAATCGGGGGAGACCGCGACCATGCCTCCACTATGACGTACGACGTACGTCCGCTTTATCCCCGGGGCCTCACCTGGCCCGCTTGCGCAGCCCCTCCAGGTCGTGGATGACCACCCGGCGCCGCCCGGTCTCGATCAGCCCGCGGTCGCGCAACGAGCGCAGCGCCTTGCTGACCGCCTCCCGCGAGGCGCCGGTCCAACCGGCCAGCTCGTCCTGCGACAGCGGCAGCGCCACCCGCACCCCGGCATTGGTCTTCTCGCCATAGCGCTCGGCCAGCTCGATCAGCCGCGTCGCCACCCGCCCGGTCGTGTCGAAGGCGCCGTACTCGATCCGCTTGCGGTCGCTGTCGCGCAACTTCGCGGTGACCAGCTGCATGAGCAGCACCGCCACCCGCCCGTGCTCGCGCAGGTACCCGGTGAAGTCCTGCACCACGATGCCCGCGATCGGCTCCAGCGAGGTCACCGTGGTCGAGCGCGGCGATCCGTCGATCGCCGACATCTCGCCGATCAACGCCCCGGGCCCGCGAATCGCCAGCACCACCTCGGTGCCGCTGCTGGTGTGCGAGGAACACTTCACCCGCCCCTCGGTCAGCAGCAGCACCCAGTCGGAAACGTCGCCCTCGGTCATGACCGTGGCGCCGCGCTCCCACTTCCGCGGCCGCCCCGCCGCATGCAGCGCGGTCGTCTCGGCGGGGGTGAGCATGGACGTGAACTCGCCGGGCTCAGGGTTCATAGCGTGATTATCCCCGTACGGCCGGCGGAGCTTCTATGTCATTGCCAACAGAACGTATGCATCCACCCGTTCTTCCTTGCCCTTGAGCTCCAGCTTGCCCAGAGGCAGCGTGGTGGCGTCCCTGCCGAGCTGGGAGAGGGTGGTCCCGCCGATGACCACCGTGCCCGGCTCGGCCACCCCCTGCAGGCGCGCGGCCACGTTCACGCAGTCGCCCATCGCGTTGAAACCGCGCAGCTCAGGGCTGCCGATGTTGCCGACCAGCGCGGGCCCGGTGTTGATCCCGACCCGGAACGTCGGCCACTCCACCTCGCCGCCCCTGCTCTCGGCGGCGATCTCGCCCGCCGCCGCCTGCATCGCCAGAGCCGCCCGGCAGGCCGCCGCCGCGTGGTCGTTCTGCGTGGCGGGCGCGTTGAACAACGCCAGCAGGGCGTCCCCGACGAACTGCACGATCGTGCCGCCGTTGCCCAGAATGCACGGGACCGCCGCCGTGTGGTAGCGGTTGAGCATCTCCACGATCTCGCCCGGCGTCACCCGCTCCGAGAACGTGGTGAACCCCTTGAGGTCGGCGAACAGCGCGGTGAGCTGCTTCATCTGCCCGCCCAGCTCGGCCTGGGCCGGGTCGGCGAGCAGCGCCTTGGCCACGTCCGGCGACATGTACTGCCGGAAGAGCGTCTCCAGCTCGTGGTAGAGGCGGGCGTTCTCCAGCGAGATCGACAACTGCCCGGCCAGCGTCGCCGCCAGCGCCTCGTCCTGCGAGGTACGGCCCACGGGCACCTCCAGCGCCCCGGCCAGCTTTCCCTTGACCGTCAGCGGGTAGGCCACCAGGTTGTCCCGCGCGACCGGGGTGAACCCCTCGAAGACGTACTCACGTGAGCCGATGTCCACCCTGCCGTGGGCGACCAGGCCGATCCGGACGTCCCCGTACGCCTGCCGCACCCGCTCCAGCGAACTGGCCAGCAGCTCCGTCTCCGGCAGGCCGACCCGGGTCCGGGCGCTGATGTCCACGAGCGCGGCCAGCCGCTCCGACAGCCGCCGCTCGCTGGCCAGCGCCTCGCCGGCCCGGTCGAGGACGGCCGCCTGGCTCTCGGTCAGGTCGAACTTGCCGGCCAGCCGGGTCGCGGCCAGCGGCTCGCCCCGCCGTACGTGCTCGACCAGTTCCTCCAGCGCCTGGTCGTAGTCGGCCTTGATGCGGGCGACCGTCGCCGACAGCGTGACCGAGTCGAACAGCCCCGCGCTCGTCCCCTCGCGGCGGAACTGCAGGTAGGCGCTGTAGCCGACGAACACGAACGCCAGCGAGAGCAGCACGTGCCACAGCCACCAGCTCAGCCGCCAGTTCTGCTGGGACATCCCGGCGATCATGGCCTCGCCCAGCAGCGCGTAGGCGGTGATCAGGCTGATCAGCATCGCCGCCGGGCGCCTGCGGTGCAGGAGGAACATCATCACCGCCGCCACGCCGTACAGGATCACGCCGGGAACCGAGCCCCAGACCAGCGCTTCGTGGAAGGTGGTCAGCGGCGGCTGGCTGAGCGGGGTGAGGCCGGGCAGCAGCGAGGCCAGCCCCCACAGGATGAGGAAGCCGAAGAGCGCGCCGCGGATGACGTGCTGCGCGTCGAGTACGGCTGCCGCCGCCTTCTCGCCCAGCGGCAGGGCGGAGGCGAAGGCGAAGCCCGCCGCGAGGGAGAGGCCGACCTGCTGGCCGATGTCGAAGCCGAGCGAGCCCTGCTCCAGGATCACCTCGGGCGTGGCCAGGCCGTGCAGGAAGAAGAAGCCGGCGCTGGTCAGGAAGACCATGGAGACGAGGAAGAGCCGGGCGTCCTGCCGCCTTCTGGACGCCTCGCTCACGATCAGGCCGAGGGTGACGTTGAGCCCGGCGACGGCCAGGATCATCCAGAAGTGGCTGGGATTGTGGTGCCACTGGACGTTGGCGTCGGGCTCGGCCAGCAGCAGCCACAGGCCGAGCAACGGCAGCGCGAGATGGACCGCCCAGACGACGGCTCTGACCGGCTGGGTGGCGGGTGGCAGGTAGGGACGGTCGGTAGGCAACGTGCGCCCTCCGCGGTGACATGGGGCCCCGGATCAGTCCTGATTATGCCTCTGCCGGGGGGCCGGTCGGTGTGTCGTTTTACGCGGTCCGTCAGTCAGAGTTGGTAAGTCCAGTTCGTCACTCTCAGTAAGTTATGAATGCGTTATGTAGTTCTTGTCATCTTTTGGAACGGTTGAAGCGTGAATCTCATGCTCACCATGAGCATCAGGTTTCTCTGGAAGGACAACCGTGGCACTCAAGACCCGTGTGCTGCCGCTCGCCGCCGTCGGCGCGCTGGCCGCCTCGCTGCTGACCGTCGGTGGCGTGGCCACCGCATCCTCCTCCGCGGCCGGGGAGGTGCACGCGTGCGTGCACAAGAAGACGCGCTACGCCCGCATCGTCAACCCGGGCACCCCGTGCAGGAAGACCGAGGAGCGGGTGCTCATCGGCGGCGGGACGACCCAGAGCACGTCCGGCGTTCAGGGGCCGCAGGGCGAGCGCGGCCCGGCGGGTCCGCAGGGTCCGGCGGGTGGCTCCGGCCCGAAGGGCCCAGTGGGTCCGGCCGGTCCCACAGGTCCCACAGGTCCTGCCGGTGCTGCGGGTCCTGCGGGTCCCAAGGGTGCCGATGGCAAGGACGGGGCCAAGGGCGAGCAGGGCCCCAAGGGCGACACCGGCCCTCAGGGCCCGCAGGGGCTGAAGGGCGCCGACGGCGCGCAGGGTCCGAAGGGTGAGCAGGGCCCCAAGGGCGCGAACGGCCCGGAGGGGCCCAAGGGTGACACCGGTCCCCAGGGTCCCCAGGGCCCCAAGGGCGACGGCGGCGCGCTCTACACCACCTACAAGAAGACCTCGTCCATCGGCTACAGTTCCGGCACCGCCTCCTGCGACGGCAACGACGTGGCCACCGGCGGCGGCTTCGCCGGCATCCCGACCAAGTACCACGTGAGCGGCAGCGCCCCCTCCGGCGCCGGGAGTTGGACGGTCACGGTCACCAAGGACAACAACGGCGGTGACAACGACTACTCCGTCCAGGGCGGAGGCCACGGCGGCGGTGGGAACAACAACGGCACCGTCTACGTCGTCTGCCTCAAGAAGGTCTGACACGCGGAAAGGGGCCGGTCCGACCGACCCCTTTCCCCGCAACCTCAGCTCAGCAGGTCGGGCAGCGTCGCCTGGTGCGTCTCGCGCAACTGGGCGACCGGCACCTCGAGCACGCCCTCCACGACCAGCGACGTCCCGCCGGTCGTGCCCAGCCCGTAGCAGGGCACCTCGTGCCGCCCGCACAGCGCCGCGAACTCCTCGAACGCCTCCGGCCGGACGGCGACCAGCGCCCGCGCGGCGGACTCGCTGAACAGGTCGGTGAAGGCGTCCCCGGTCAGCGACGGCGACACCGTGGCCCCGACCCCTGCGGCCAGGCACGCCTCGGCCAGCGCGATGCCGAGCCCGCCGTCGGACAGGTCGTGCGAGCCCTCCAGCAGTCCCCGCTCGGCCGCCTCGACCAGCACCGTGGCCAGCGCCGCCTCGGCGAACAGGTCCGCCTCCGGCGGCAGCCCGCCCAGGTGCCCGTGCGCCACGTGCGCCCACTCCGAGCCGCCGAACTCCTCCTTGGTCTCGCCCAGCAGCACGATCCGCAGCCCCTCGGCGGTGAAGCCGGACGGAACCCGCTTGGCCACGTCCTCGATGACGCCGAGCACGCCCACGACCGGCGTGGGATGGATGGCGGCGCTGCCCGTCTGGTTGTAGAAGGAGACGTTGCCGCCGGTGACCGGCACGCCCAGCGCCTTGCAGGCGTCGGCCAGGCCGCGCACCGCCTCGGCGAACTGCCACATCACCTCGGGGTCCTCGGGCGAGCCGAAGTTGAGGCAGTTGGTGACGGCCAGCGGCTTGGCGCCGGTGACGGCCACGTTGCGGTACGCCTCGGCCAGCGCGAGCTGCGCGCCCGCGTACGGGTCGAGCTTGGCGTAGCGGCCGTTGCCGTCGGTGGCCAGCGCGATCCCGCGCGTCGTGGGCTCGGCGCCCGCGATGGCCTCCGAGATGCGCAGCATGCCCGCGTCCGCCGGCTGGGCCAGCACGGTGTTGGAGCGCACGTAGCGGTCGTACTGGGAGGTCACCCACTCCTTGGAGGCCAGGTTCGGCGAGCCGAGGAGCTGCAGGAGCGTGGCGCGCAGGTCGGCCGGGCGCTCCAGGCGGCCCGGGGTGTCGGCGTTGAGCGCGGACTGACCGGCGGGCTCGTGGAAGGGCCGCTCGTAGACCGGGCCCTCGTCGGCCGCGGTGCCCGGCGGGATGTCCACGATGACCTCGCCGTCCCACGTCATGACCAGGCGGCCGGTGTCGGTCACCTCGCCGATGACGACGGCGGGCACGTCCCACTTCTCGCAGATGGCCATGAACGCCGGGATGTCGGAGGGCCGCACGACGGCCATCATCCGCTCCTGCGACTCGCTCATCAGGATCTCCTCGGGCCGGAGCGAGGGATCGCGGAGCGGGACGAGGTTGAGGTCGACGTGCATGCCGCCGGTGCCCTTGGCGGCCAGCTCGGTGGTCGCGCAGGAGACGCCGGCCGCGCCGAGGTCCTGGATGCCGACGACCACGTCGGCCGCGTACAGCTCCAGGCAGCACTCGATGAGCAGCTTCTCCATGAACGGGTCGCCCACCTGCACGGCGGGCCGCTTGGCCTGGGACTCGTCCTCGAACGTGGCGCTGGCCAGGACGCTGGCGCCGCCGATGCCGTCGGGGCCGGTGGCGGCGCCGAACAGCACGACCTTGTTGCCCGGGCCCGGCGCGGTGGCCAGCTTGATCTGGTCCTTGCGCAGCAGGCCGACGCAGAGCGCGTTGACCAGCGGGTTGCCGATGTAGCAGGGGTCGAAGACGACCTCCCCGCCGATGTTGGGCAGGCCCAGGCAGTTGCCGTAGGAGGAGATGCCCTCGACGACGCCGGGCAGCACCCGCTTGGTGTCCGGCTGGTGGGCGCCGCCGAAGCGCAGCGCGTCCATGACGGCGATGGGGCGGGCGCCCATGGACATGATGTCGCGCACGATGCCGCCGACGCCGGTGGCCGCGCCCTGGTGGGGTTCGACGTAGGACGGGTGGTTGTGCGACTCGATCTTGAACGTGGCGGCCCAGCCGTCGCCGATGTCCACGACGCCGGCGTTCTCCCCCATACCGACGAGCAGCGCCTCGGACTTGGGTGCCTTGGTGGCGAACTGCCGCAGGTGCACCTTGGAGGACTTGTAGGAGCAGTGCTCGGACCACATGACGCTGTAGATGGCCAGTTCGGAGCCGGTCGGGCGGCGGCCCAGGATCTCCACGACGCGCTGGTACTCGTCGCGCTTCATGCCGAGCTCGGCGTACGGCATGGCCTCGTCGGGCGTCTCTGCGGCCCGCTTCACGGAGTCGGTCATGCGTTCACCAGCTTACGGAGGATGGAGGTGAAGAAGCCGCGGCCGTCCGTCGAGGGCGCTCCCACGAGGTCCTCGACGGCGTGCTCGGGGTGCGGCATGAGGCCGACGACGTTGCCCGCCTCGTTGGTGATGCCCGCGATGTCGTTGAGCGAGCCGTTGGGGTTGCCGTCCAGGTAGCGGAAGACAACCCGGCCGCTGGCCTCGAGCTCGGTCAGCGTCTCGTCGGAGGCGACGTAGCGGCCCTCGCCGTGCTTGATCGGCAGCACGATCTCCTGGCCCGCGGCGAAGTCACGGGTCCAGGCGGTGTCCGCGGACTCCACGCGGATCTTCTGGTCGCGGCAGATGTAGTGCAGCGAGGCGTTGCGGGTCAGCGCGCCGGGCAGCAGATGGGCCTCGCACAGGATCTGGAAGCCGTTGCAGGTGCCGAGCACCGGCAGACCGGCCTTGGCCGCGGGGATCAACTCGTCCATCAGCGGCGCGAAGCGGGAGATGGCCCCGCAGCGCAGGTAGTCGCCGTAGGAGAAGCCGCCGGGCAGGAAGACCGCGTCGACCCCCTTGAGGTCGTGGTCGGCGTGCCACAGCGGGACCGCCTCGGCGCCGGCCAGGCGCACGGCTCTGGCGGCGTCCTGGTCGTCGAGTGTGCCGGGAAACGTGACTATGCCCACGCGGGCAGGGTTCATGACTTCGTCCCCTCCGAGGATGCGCACGCACGCGCCACCATCTCTTCCTGGCGGATGGCGGTCTGCGGCGGTGCCCACAATCTATCGGGTGCGTGGGCGTGCCTCAGTGAGGGCCTGGGTCAGACGGCGGCCAGCTCGCGCGGCCGTACGTCGCTTTCGTCCCACTCCAAGCGCTTGCGCAGGTGGACGGTGGTGCCCTGGCCAGGGGTGACGCCGAAGGAGATCTCGTCCACGACCGAGCGCATGATCAGCAGGCCACGGCCGTTCTCGGTTTCCGGAGGCGGAAAGTGGAGGGGCATCGAGGGCAGGCCGCCGCCGTTGTCGGCGACGCGGACGTCACATCGGTCGTAACCGATGGCGGCCGTGACCTCGTAGCGGTTGGCGGGCCCCCCGTGCCGCACCGCGTTGGAACACGCCTCGGAGACGGCGAGCAGCATGTCGGCGATACAGCTCTCGCTCACGTTGAGCGAACGCATGGCATCGCCGAGTACTCGCCTGACCATCGGTATGCCGATCGCATCCCGAGGCAGTGCCAACGAGAACTCAATATCCACCGGACCCCTCCCGGCGCCAGAACGTCACCTGGAGTAGGTTTCCCCGAGAAAACAGGGCTAACCGCAAAATCACGTTGTTGTTATTTAGTATTGGTAAGCCCGTGGGATTGTGGCACGGCAAAACCCGGCTTTACGCCGTCGGGGGCAATTCTGGTGCCAAACGTCGCTTCTATCCCTCGACGCGGACGACGTAGTCCTCGATCACGGTGTTGGCGAGGAGAGTCTCGGCCATCTTTCGGACGTCCGCAAGTGCCGCCTCGTCGGCGGGGCCGTCCAGCTCGAGCTCGAAGCGCTTGCCCTGCCGCACTGCGGAGACCCCCGAGAAGCCCAGCCTAGGCAGGGCTCGGGCGATCGCCTGCCCCTGCGGGTCGAGAATCTCCGGCTTGAGCATGACGTCGACGATGACGCGCGTCACTTGGGTCCTCCTGGGGTGATGGTCGGGTGCCGAGGGTCAAGCCTAGTGCCAGGCAGACCAGCGGGAACGCCGGGATGACGTAACGCACGTCATAGGCGGCCAGGAACGGCGGGGAGACGATCAGCGCGAGCGCCGCAAGCCCGGGCAGCAGCGCGTCCCAGCGCCGCCGGACCAGCGCGGCGGCCAGCGTGCCGAGCAGGCCCAGCATGAGGATGGGGAAGGGCAGGTAGCCGAAGCGCTGGTAGGCGCGCAGCCATCCGGCCACCGGCTCGACGACCCGGGTGGCGGCGGGGCCGTTCTCGTAGGACTCGGCGATCTGTTTCACCGAGCCGTTGAGCGGCCGTTCGGCGGCCGGGAACTTGTACGGCGTCTTCTCGTCGGGGGCGGTGCGCTCCCAGCGCAGCAACTGCGTGAGATCGGTGGCCACCGCGCCCAGGTACGCGCCGGGCTGGGCCAGGATGGCCTTCCTGCCGAACTCCCCGGCGAGCTGGTTGCGGTTGGCCGTGCCGGGCACTTTGAGCAGGGGCGAGAAGCTCTCCCACAACCAGTAGGGCGGGTAGGGTCGCTGCTCGACCGGCATGTTCGGGCACAGGACGGCCAGCCGCTCGGGCGGTTTGATCACCGAGCAGTCGGCGAAGCTCATGGTCCTGGACCACAGGAAGGTGCCGTCGGCCTCGGTCAGGCCGAACTTGCCCTTCTCGACCCGGGTCCACGTCGCATAGGCCCCGAGTGGTACGGCTCCCGCCACGACGAGGGCCAGCAGCGGCCGCCAGCCGTATCGTCGCAAGCTCCTCAACTCCGTATACCTCCTGACCAGCAGATATGCGGCGGTGAGCAGCAGCAGGGGAAGGCCGACCGTGCGCGTGATGCCCGCCAGGCCGAGCAGGAGGCCGCCGACGGCGGCGGTCGCGGGGGTGACCCGCCAGACGATCAGCGTGATCGCGGCGCTGACCAGCACGATGAAGACGAGATCGGCCATGATCATGTGTTCCAGCAGGACCATGAACTCGTCGAACAGGATCGGCGTGACCAGCAGGGTCGCACCCCAGCCCGGCAGGCCGCGGCGGCGCAGCAACAGGTAGACGCCGACCGCGAGCGCCAGGCCGAGCAGGTGCTGCAGGACCGTGACCAGGGTCAGGCTGTGCGCGGGGCGCAGCAGGGCGAGCAGCAGCGAGTAGCCCGATGGCCGGGTGGTGCCGGGGGCCAGCTCCTCACGGAGGAAGGCGAAGGAGTCGCCGAAGAACAGAATCGACGGCGGATAGCCCAGGACGGCCAGCAGGCGCAGCCCGATCGCGGGGATCAGGGCGATGATCAGTGCGCGATGTGCTGACAACGGGACTTCGCTTCCTCGGGGGACCGCTGCCCAGGTTAGTAGGAAAAATCACCAAACCGGCCGCCAGACAGGTCAAAGGGAGGGCCACCAGCACATACCGGATGTCGTACCCGGCCACGAACACCGGGCCCGTCACCAGCATCACCGCCGCCAGCCCCGGCAGGAGCGCCTCGGGCCGCCGCCTGACCACGGCCGCGGCCAGCGAGCCCGCCAGGAGAAGGACGAGCAGCGGATACGGCAGGTACCCGAACCGCTGGTAGGCGCGCAGCCACCCGGCGACCGGCTCGACGACCCGGGTGGCCGCGGGCCCGCCCTCGTAGAGTTCGGGCGCCCGGTCACGGACGGGCCGCGGCCCGGCCGGGAACTTGTACGGGTTGTGCCGCCCCGGCACCACCCGCGCCGAGGTGCGCTCCCAGCGCAGCAGCTCGGTGAGGTCCCGGCCCACGGCGCCCAGATAGGCGCCGGGCTGGGCCATGATCGCCTCGCGGGCGAAGCGCCCGGCCACCGCGTTGCGCTCCTTGAGCGGGATCCGGTTGAGCGGGCCGCCCCAGAGCCAGAACGGCGGCGCCGCCCGCTGCCCCACGGGCCGGTCGGGGCAGAGCCGGGTGTCGGCCGGCCGGATCACCGCGCAGTCGGCGAAGCTCATCGTGCGCGCCCAAAGGAACATGCCGTCCGCCCTGGTCGGCGCCGGTGAACCGGTCACCGCGAACGCCCATGCCGAGTACGCCGCCAGCGGCGCCAGCCCGGCGGCGGCCACGCGCAGCACCGGCCGCCAGCCGATGCGGCGCAGCGCCGGGTAGGCCATGGCCAGGACGAGCACCGGCAGCCCGATCGTCCTGGTGATCGTGGCCAGGCCGAGCAACGCCCCGGCCGTGCCGTACCTGCCGGTGAGCATCAGGATGATCCCGCCGGTCACCAGCGCGGCGAACAGGGCGTCGGCCATGACCATGTGCTCCATGAGGATGAGGAACTCGTCGAAGAGCAACGGCGTGACCAGGAGCGTGGCGCCCCAGCCAGGCAGCCCGCGGCGGCGGAGTAATGCGTAGACCGAAATTGCCAGGGCGAGCCCGATCAGGTGTTGCACCAGAGTCACGAGCGCCAGGCTGTGCGCTGGGCGCAGCAGGTGCAGGAAGAAGGAGTAACCCGCAGGCCGGAACGCTCCAGGGGCAGGCTCGCGGAGGTAGGTGAAGGAGTCGGCGAAGAAGAGCAGAGCCGGCGGATAGCCGGTCATGGTCAGCACGCGTATCACCACGGCCGGAGCCAGCGCGCACAAGAGAACCCGGTGCTTAATCGAAGCGCTCCTTTGGATAGCGTTTACCCCTTCTTGCCGCCTCTTGTCGAAAGGGTTCACGTCCGTTACGCGGGGAACCTGGACGACATGGGGCTTGCGCGGAACGCTGTGATGTCTGCCACCATGTCCCCATATGCGGACGAACCACCACCAAGTGATTTGACCGCCAAGAAGGCCGGCCGCCGGTGGCAACCCCACCCACCCCGGCCCCGACTGCACAGGAGCGGCCATGAGCGAGCTTGTCGAGGTCATAAATAGGCACAGCACCTTGGTCGCGAGCCCGGCGAAGGAGGACTCGTGACCGTCGACGCCTCTCGTGACGAAGCACCCCCAGAGCTCGTCCAGTTGCTCACCCCGGAGGGCGAGCGGGTCGAGCACCCCGACTACGACATCGACCTGACGCCGGACGAGGTCAGGTCCCTCTACCGCGACCTCGTGCTCGTGCGCCGCGTCGACCTCGAGGCCGTGGCCCTGCAGCGGCAGGGCGAGCTGGGCATCTGGGCCTCGCTCCTCGGCCAGGAAGCCGCGCAGATCGGCTCCGGGCGGGCGCTGACCGACGCCGACATGGCCTTCCCCACCTACCGCGAGCACGGCGTGGCCTGGTGCCGCGACGTCGACCCGGTCAAGCTCCTCGGGCTCTTCCGCGGCGTCAACCACGGCGGCTGGGACCCCGCCGAGCACAACTTCCACCTGTACACCATCGTGATCGGCAGCCAGACGCTGCACGCCGTCGGCTACGCCATGGGCCTGCAGCGCGACAGCGGCGAGGGCGCCACGATCGTGTACTTCGGCGACGGCGCCTCCTCCCAGGGCGACGTCAACGAGTCGTTCGTCTGGGCCAGCGTCTTCAACGCCCCGATCGTCTTCTTCTGCCAGAACAACCAGTGGGCCATCTCCGAGCCCATCGAGAAGCAGAGCCGCATCCCGCTGTACCGGCGCGCCTCCGGGTTCGGCTTCCCCGGCATCCGCGTGGACGGCAACGACGTCTTCGCCTGCCTCGCCGTCACCCGCAAGGCGCTGGCCGACGCGCGCAGCGGGCAGGGCCCCACGCTGGTCGAGGCGTTCACCTACCGCATGGGCGCCCACACCACCACCGACGACCCCACCCGCTACCGGGTCGCCTCGGAGCTGGAAGCCTGGAAGCTCAAGGACCCGATCGAGCGGGTCAAGGCGTACCTGTTCAAACAGGAGCTGGCCGACCAGGAGTTCATCGACGGCGTCGAGGCCGAGGCCGACCAGCTCGGCGCCGACCTGCGCCGCCGCTGCCTGGCCATGCCCGACCCGGAGCCGCTCGACATCTTCGACCACGTCTACCGCGAGCCGCACGCGTTGATCGACGAGGAGCGGGCCCAGTTCGCCGCCTACTTGGAAGGGTTTGAGAAGTGACGGTGCTCAGCCTGTCCAAGGCGCTCAACGAGGGAATGCGCAAGGCGATGGAGGACGACCCCAAGGTCCTCATCATGGGCGAGGACGTCGGCAAGCTCGGCGGCGTCTTCCGCGTCACCGACGGCCTGCAGAAGGACTTCGGCGACGACCGGGTCATCGACACCCCGCTCGCCGAGTCCGGCATCATCGGCACCGCGATCGGCCTCGCGCTGCGCGGCTTCCGCCCGGTGTGCGAGATCCAGTTCGACGGCTTCGTCTTCCCGGCCGCCGACCAGATCATCACCCAGCTCGCCAAGATGCCGATGCGTTCGCTCGGGGCGATCAAGCTGCCCGTGGTCGTGCGCATCCCGTGCGGCGGCGGCATAGGGGCCGTCGAGCACCACAGCGAGTCGCCGGAGTCGTACTTCACCCACACCGCCGGGCTGCGCGTCGTCGCCTGCTCCAACCCGCTGGACGCCTACTCGATGATCCAGCAGGCCATCCGCAGCGACGACCCGGTCATCTTCTTCGAGCCCAAGCGCCGCTACTGGGAGAAGGCCGAGGTCGACACCGCGAGCACCGACTGGTGGACCCCCTTCGACCAGGCCAGCGTGGTACGGCACGGCGAAGACGTCACGCTCGTCGCCTACGGCCCCATGGTCAAGACCTGCCTGGAGGCGGCCAACGCCGCCGCCGAGGAGGGCCGCTCCCTGGAGGTCGTCGACCTGCGCTCGCTGAACCCGCTCGACACCCCGCGCCTCATGGAGTCGGTCCGCAAGACCGGCCGGGTCGTCATCGTCCACGAGGCGCCCGTCTACAGCGGTTTCGGCGCCGAGCTGGCCGCGCGGATCACCGAGCAGTGCTTCTACCACCTGGAGGCGCCGGTACTCCGGGTCGGCGGGTTCTCCACCCCCTACCCGCCGTCCAAGCTCGAGGAGCACTACCTCCCCGACCTGGACAGGGTGCTCGACGCCGTCGACCGCACCTACGCCTACTGAGAGGGGGACCCCGCATGCGACGCGAGTTCAAGCTCCCCGACGTGGGCGAGGGACTGACCGAGGCGGAGATCGTCCGCTGGCACGTGAAGGCGGGCGACGCGGTCAAGGTCAACCAGATCGTGGTCGAGATCGAGACGGCCAAGTCCATCGTCGAGCTGCCCATCCCGTGGGACGGCGTGGTCGCCGACCTGCTGGCCGACGAGGGGCAGACGATCGACGTGGGCCTGCCGATCATCGCCGTCGACACGGAGGCCGCCGGAGGGCCCGGGGACGCCGCAAAGGCGGGGGACACCGGGCAGGCCAGGCCCGCCGACTCCGCCCAGGCAGACGACCAGCGCTCCCAGGCGCTGGCCGACGACATGGTGCCCCGCCCGCCGGCGGAAGGCGCCGTGGAGCCGGGGGTTCAGGGCAGCCCGGCGCCCAAGGAGGAGCGCCAGGCGGTGCTGGTCGGCTACGGCGTCAAGACCGGTGCCGCCAAGCGCCGCCCCCGCAAAGCCGGAGCCCCAGCCGGACCGGCCGCACAAGCAGCGCCCGCACCAGCAGCGCCCGCACAGGCACCGGCCCGCACCGCACCAGCCCCCGCCCCGGCCCCGGCCCCCCAAGCTCCCGCCACGCAGGCACCCCCCGCGCCTGCGTCCGCCGAGCCCGGCCGGGTGGCCGTCCTGGCCAAGCCGCCGGTCAGGAAGCTGGCCAAGGACCTGGGCGTGGACCTGGCGGTCCTCAGCGGCAGTGGCCCGGAAGGCTCCATCACCAGGGACGACGTGCACGCAGCCGCCGAGGGTGCCGCCGTGCCCCAACGGCCCGCCGTACCGCAGGAGGGGGAGGAGCGCATCCCGGTCAAGGGCGTGCGCAAGATGACCGCCCAGGCCATGGTGGCCAGCGCGTTCACCGCCCCGCACGTCACCGAGTTCCTGCAACTGGACGTCACCGAGACCATGGACGCCGTCAGGCGGCTGCGGGAGCTGCCTGACTTCGCCGAGGTCAAGGTCTCGCCGCTGCTGCTGGTGGCCAAGGCGGTGCTGGTGGCGGCCAAGCGGTATCCGATGATCAACTCCTCGTGGGACGAGCGGGCGCAGGAGATCGTGGTCAAGCACTACGTGAACCTGGGCATCGCCGCCGCCACCCCGCGCGGGCTGGTGGTGCCGAACGTCAAGGCCGCGCACACGCTCTCGCTGCCGGAGCTGGCGGGGGAGCTGGGCAAGCTGACGGAGACGGCGCGGGCGGGCAGGACGCAGCCGGCGGAGATGTCCGGCGGCACGTTCACGATCACGAACGTGGGCGTGTTCGGCGTGGACGCCGGCACGCCGATCATCAACCCGGGCGAGTCCGCGATCCTGGCGTTCGGCCAGGTGAAGGACATGCCGTGGGTGGTCGACGGCGAGCTGGCGGTGCGGAAGGTGACGACGCTGGCGTTGTCGTTCGACCACCGGGTCATCGACGGCGAGCTGGGCTCGCTGTTCCTGCGTGACGTGGGCGCGATGTTGCAGGACCCGCTGCGGATGCTCGTCTGGAGCTGATCCGCTAGAGCGGGAGAAGCCGCCACCGGTTGCCGGTGGCGGCTTCTGTTGTGTTCTGTGCGATTGGTTGTTAAGAAGGTTTATTAACAAACTCATTCTCCCTGCGGGGTGCCCATGACCCGGTTGCTTGTCGCGTTATCCCTGCTCATGGCTGTTGTCGGACTCTCGGTGCCCGCCCACGCCGAGGCCCCCTCCGTCACCGCCCTCCCCGGCTACAAGATCCAGTCCTCGGCCCGGGTGAGCGACTCGGGCGCCGCCATCTCCACCCCCGGCTACGCCGCCACCGGCTGGTACCCGGCCGGCCCGCGCTCCACCGTCCTGGCCGGGCTCCTGGAGAACAACGTCTACCCGGACCCGTTCTTCTCCACGAACATGCAGTCCATCCCGACGGCCGACTTCGACGTGCCCTGGTGGTACCGCGCCGACTTCACCCTCGGCGCGGAAAGCGGCATGCGCACGCTGCTCGACTTCAGCGGCGTCATCTCGGCCGCGGACGTCTGGGTCAACGGCACCCAGGTGGTCACCGGCGCCGCCGGCGCCTACACCCGGCACGAACGCGACATCACCCCGCAGGTACGGCCCGGCGTGAACTCCATCGCCTTCCGGATCAGCCCCAACAATCCGAACAGCCACCTGACCATCGGCTGGATCGACTGGGTGCAGCTGCCGCGCGACGACAACATGGGCATCTTCCGCGACGTGCTGATCAAGCGCACCGCCGCGGTCTCGCTGAACAACCCGCACGTGATCACCAACCTGGCCGTGCCCGCCCTGGACCGCGCCGACCTGACCATCAAGGCCGACGTCCGCAACCACACCGGCAGCCCGCTCACCACGACCGTGCGGGGCACGATCGGCGCCCTCGCCTTCAGCCAGGACGTCTCCCTGGCCGCCGGCGAGACCAAGCGGATCACGTTCAACCAGACGATCACCGGCCCGCGGGTCTGGTGGCCGCACACGATGGGCGGCCAGCCGCTGTACGACCTCGACCTGACGGCCTCCGTCGGCGGCGCCGCCGGCGACACGATCAGCGAGCGCTTCGGCATCCGCAAGGTCGAGTCGGCCAAGAACGCCTCCGGCCGCCGCTACTACAAGATCAACGGCCGGAACCTCCTCATCAAGGGCGGCGGCTGGTCGCCCGACATCTTCCTGCGCCCCAAGGTCGGCTACGTCGAGGACAAACTCCGCTACGTCAAGGACCTCGGCCTCAACACCATCCGCGTCGAAGGCCACCTGGAGAGCGACGAGCTCTACGACCTGGCCGACAAGCACGGCGTCCTGACCCTGCCCGGCTGGGAGTGCTGCAACAAGTGGGAGGGCTCCTGGTCCAGCGGCGACTACCCGATCGCCAAGGCGTCGATGACGGCGGAAGCCGTACGCCTGAGGAACCACCCGAGCGTGATCTCCTTCCTCATCGGCTCGGACAACCCGCCGCCCGCGCAGAAGGAGACCGGCTACCTGGAAGCCCTCCAGAGCGCCGAGTGGCAACTACCGATCGTCCCGGTGGCCAGCGACAAGTCCAGCCCGCAACTGGGCAACTCGGGCATGAAGATGCCGGGGCCGTACGACTGGGTGCCGCCGAACTACTGGTACGACAAGCGCGAAGGCGGCGCGTTCGGCTTCAACTCCGAGACCAGCGCCGGCCCCGACGTGCCCACGCTCGACTCGCTCAAGCGCATGATGACCCCGGCCCAGATCGACTCGCTCTGGCAGAACCCGGGCGCCACGCAGTATCACCGCTCGCCGTCCGGCACCTTCAACAACCTGTCCATCTACCACAACGCCCTCAGAGCCAGGTACGGCGTGCCGTCCGGCCGCGAGGACTACGTGAAGAAGGTGCAGCTCGCCCAGTACGAGGCGGTCCGCGCCCAGTTCGAGGCGTACGGCAGGAACTTCACCGACGCCGCCAACCCCTCGACCGGCGTCATCTACTGGATGCTCAACAGCGGCTGGTCCTCCCTGCACTGGCAGCTGTTCGACTACTACCTCGACCAGGGCGGCTCCTACTGGGGCGCCCGCGCCGCCAACAAGCCGCTGCACGTGCAGTACTCCTACGACAACGACTCCGTGGTCGTGGTGAACTCCACCGTGAACCCCGCCGCGAACCTGACGGTCAAGACCGACGTCTTCAACCTCGACGGCACCGCGAAGTACTCCAACACGGCCACCGTGAGCGTCCCCGCCGACGGCGGCAAGGCGAGCGCGGTCACCATCCCGGCGCTGTCCGGCCTCAGCCCGACCTATCTGGTACGGCTGACGCTGTCGCAGGGCGGACAGGAGATCGACCGCAACGTCTACTGGCTGTCCACCTCCGACGACGTGCTCAACTGGGGCGCCACCACCTGGTACTACACGCCGACCTCCAGCTACGCCAACCTGACCGGCCTCACCTCGATGCCCAGGAGCACGGTGACCGCCGCCGCGACCGCGAACGCGGTGACGATCACCAACACCGGCACCGCCCCGGCCCTCTATCTGGAGGCCAAGATGGTCGACGCCTCCGGTACCCCGGTCCTGCCGACGACCTGGTCGGACAACGCCATCAGCCTGTGGCCGGGGGAGTCGAGGACGCTCACCGCCTCGGGCACCGGCCACAGCGTCCGCGTGACCGGGTGGAACACCGCCACGGTCACCGTGCCGACCGGCCCGCCCGACCTCGAGCGGCCGACTCCGCCGCCGCACCTCAGGGTCACCGGCACGACGTCCTCGTCGGTTTCACTGGCCTGGGACCCGGCCACCGACAACGTGGGCGTGGTCGGCTACGACGTGCAGGGCGGCCCGTCGGTCACCGGTACCACGGCCACCGTCACCGGCCTGCGGCCGGAGACCGCCTACACCTTCACCGTGCGCGCCCGTGACGCCGCGGGCCTCGTCTCCGACCCGTCGAACGAGGTTCAGGCGACCACCGGCGAGGACACCGGCCCGGCTGAATACCAGGCCGAGGACGCGACCATCTCCCAGGGGGCGGTCGAGTCCAACCACGCCGGGTTCACCGGCAGGGGTTTCGTCAACCTGGACAACGTCACCGGCTCCTACGTGGAGTGGACGGTGACCGCCGCCGCCGCGGGCCCGGCCGATCTGGAGATCCGCTACGCCAACGGCACCACGGTCAACCGCCCGATGTCGTTCACGGTCAACGGCGGCCCGGCGCAGAACCGCGACTTCCCGGGCACCGGCGCGTGGAGCACGTGGCAGACCCAGGCGGTCCCGGTCACGCTGCGGGAGGGCGTCAACACGATCCGGGCCGTCTCGGCCACGGCCAACGGCGGCCCGAACCTCGACCGGCTCGTCGTGACCCCGCGCGCGCCCAGCTTCGACTACCAGGCGGAGGACGCCACGATCTCCCAAGGGGTGGTCGAGTCCAACCACGCCGGATTCACCGGGACCGGCTTCGTCAACTACGACAACGTCACCGGCTCCTACGTGGAGTGGACGGTGACCGCCGCCACCGCCGGGACCGCCGACGTGATCATCCGCTACGCCAACGGCACCACGGCCAACCGCCCGATGTCCTTCACGGTGAACGGCGGCGCCGCCGTCACCCGCGACTTCACCGGCACCGGCGGCTGGCCGGCCTGGCAGACGCAGACCATCCCGCTCCCGCTCCAGGCCGGCGTCAACAAGATCCGCGCCACCGCCACCACCGCGAACGGAGGGCCCAACGTGGATCGGCTGTCCATCGGCCCCTAGGCTGACCGCATGATCCGTCACATCGCGCTGATGACCTGGTCGGAAGAGGCCACCGACGAGCAGAAGGCCGCGGTGGCCGAGGGGCTGGCGGCGCTGCCCGCGGTGATCCCGCAGCTGCGCCGCTTCAACCTCGGCACCGACCTGGGCCTGGCGCCGGGCACGTCCGACTTCGCGGTCGTCGCCGAGTTCGACTCGGTCGCCGACTACGAGGTCTACCGCGACCACCCGGCGCACCAGGCCGTGCTCGCCGAGCGCATCAAGCCGATCCTGGCGGGCCGCGCCGCCGTACAGGTCACGCTCTAGACCTCGGGCGGGTTGTTCTCCCGGTGCATCAGGTGGTTTTCGGAGGTGCGCCCGCGCTTGGGCGCCAGCACGATGCTCAGCACCACGCCCACACCTCCGACGATCATGAAGATCAGGCCGATGACATCCATGCGGACGGCCTTGCCGAACACATCGGGATCGATGGCGAATCTCAGGATCGCGCCAAGCGTGAGGAAGAAGATGCTGACCCCGACACCCATGGCGACCTCCGGAGGGAAAGAGCACGTACGCACACGGTCA
Organism: Nonomuraea typhae; assembly: GCF_009760925.1. Classification (GTDB taxonomy): domain Bacteria; phylum Actinomycetota; class Actinomycetes; order Streptosporangiales; family Streptosporangiaceae; genus Nonomuraea; species Nonomuraea typhae. Next base: position 16,671 of record NZ_VRLV01000022.1, on the reverse strand, counting down.
TACCCGAGTATCGGTGATCGTCACGCGAGGCGCGTGAGCGGCTGGCCGCGAGGCCGCCCGCCGTGGTGGCGGACGGCCTCGCGTGGACCTGCCGCGGGTGCAGGTGACTTCGGGGTACGGCGGCGCCGTACCGGCTAGAAGGCTTCTTCGGGGAGCTCCATCAGCTCGAGCCCGGTGGCGTCGAGCACGCGGCGCTCGGCGGCCAGGCGCGGCAGGACGGTGCCCGCGAAGAAGGAGGCGGCGGCGACCTTGCCCTGGTAGAAGGGGTCCTCGCCGTCGGCCAGCTTGGCCAGGGCGATCTCGGCCTGGCGCAGCAGCAGCCAGCCGATGATCAGGTCGCCGAGGGCCAGCAGGAACCGGGTGGAGTTGAGGCCGACCTTGTAGACCTCGTCCGGGTTCTCCAGCGAGCCCAGCGCCCAGCCGGCCATCGTGTCGCCCATGGCCTGGACGTCGGCGGCGGCCTCGGCCAGGAGCTTGCGCTCCTCCTTCAGGCGGCCGTTGCCGGCGTCGGAGGCGGCGAAGGCGTTGATGCCGCCCATGAGCGTGCCGATGGCGGCGCCCTGGTTGCGCAGGATCTTGCGGAAGAACAGGTCCAGGCCCTGGATCGCGGTGGTGCCCTCGTAGAGGGAGTCGATCTTGGCGTCCCTGATGTACTGCTCGATGGGGTAGTCCTGCAGGTAGCCGGAGCCGCCGAGGGTCTGCAGGGAGCGCGAGAGCAGTTCGTAGGAGCGCTCGGAGCCGACGCCCTTGACGATCGGGAGCAGCAGGTCGTTCATGGCGTGGGCCTGCTGGTCGCCGGGGTCGATCTGGATGGCGTCCTGGAAGGTGGCGGTGTAGAGGACCAGGGCGCGCATGCCCTCGGCGTACGCCTTCTGCAGCATGAGCTCGCGGCGCACGTCGGGGTGGCGGGTGATGGCGACCCGGGGGGCGCTCTTGTTCATCATCTGGGCCAGGTCGGCGCCTTGGACGCGGGACTTGGCGTACTCCAGCGCGTTCAGGTAGCCGGTGGACAGGGTGGCGATGGCCTTCGTGCCGACCATCATGCGGGCGTGCTCGATGATCATGAACATCTGCTTGATGCCCTCGTGCACGTCGCCGACCAGGGTGCCGACGGCCGGGTGCTTGTCACCGAAGGTCAGCTCGCAGGTCGTGGAGACCTTGAGGCCCATCTTCTTCTCGACGTTGGTGACGTAGGCGCCGTTGCGCTCGCCGAGCTCACCGGTCTCGAGGTCCACGTGGTACTTGGGGACGAGGAACATCGACAGGCCCTTGGTGCCGGCGCCGTGGCCTTCGGGGCGGGCCAGGACCAGGTGGAAGATGTTCTCGGACATGTCGTGCTCGGCGCTGGTGATGAAGCGCTTGACACCGGTGAGGTGCCAGGTGCCGTCGGGCTGCTGGACCGCCTTGGCGCGGCCGGCGCCGACGTCGGAGCCGGCGTCGGGCTCGGTGAGCACCATGGTGGCGCCCCAGTTGCGCTCGATGGCCAGTTCGGCGAAGCGTTTCTGGGCGGGGGTGCCGACCTTCCACAGGGTGTAGGCGAAATTGGGGCCTGCGGCGTACATGTACAGCGCCGGGTTGGCGCCCAGGACCATCTCGGCCGTGGCCCACGCGAGGGTGCGCGGAATGCCGGGGCCGCCCAGGTCGGCGGGCAGGTCGAGGTGTGCCCAGCCGCCGTCCACCAATGCCTTGTAGGACTTCTTCACACCTTCGGAGACGGTCACGGTGCTCGTGGCCGCGTCGAAGACCGGGGGAGTGCGGTCGCCCTCCTCGAACGAGTCGGCAAGGACGGTCGTGGACAGGCGGTTGACCTCGTCGAGGATGCTTCGGGCGACGTCCTCGTCCACCTCCGCATAGGGCCCGGTGCCGAGGATGTCGCGGCGGCCGAATACCTCGAAGAGGTTGAACTCCAGGTCGCGCACGTTGCTCTTGTAGTGGCCCATGGCTGCTGATCTCCTTGAACCGCGGCGTTAGTCTACTGGCCAGTAACCTTACTAGGAATGCTACCCGCGGGTAACCACTGCTATGCGTGGCATGCTCGTTCGCATGGACGTCGAAGACCTCGCCGCCCTGTGGCGGGAACGTCTGAGCTCGTGGGCCATACCTCCGGAGATCCTGGAGAAAGCCACGGCCGACCCGTGGGGGCACAACCCGGCACGCTTCGCCGAGCGCATCGACCGGGCGCTGGCCGAACCCGTCCGCGGCCCGACCATGCGGCGCGTGGCGGAGGCCCTGCCCGACGGCGGCACCATCCTGGACGTCGGCGCGGGAACCGGCGCCGCCTCGCTCCCTCTGCACCGGCGCCTGGGCGAGGTCATCGCCGTGGACCCCTCGCCCGGCATGCTCGCCGCGCTCGGCGCCAAGGCCGACCAGCTCGGCGTCAAGGTCACCGCGCTGAAAGGCAGCTGGCCCGAGGTGGCCCCCGAGGCGCCCGTCGCGGACGTGGCCGTGTCCGCGCACGTGGTCTACAACGTTCCCGACCTGGCCGGCTTCCTGCGCGAACTCGACGCGCACGCCCGGCGCCGCGTGGTGCTGGAGCTCACCCACCGCCACCCGATGAGCTGGCTGACGCCCCTGTGGGAGCACTTCCACGACGTGCGGCGGCCGGTGCGCCCGATCGCCGAGGACGTCGTGGCGCTGGCCGCGGCGCTGGGCTTCGGCGTGCACGTGGAGGAGCGGGAGTCGCCCCTGGAACGATTCGGCACGCTGGAGGAGCTGGCCGCCGCGGCCTGCCACCGCATCTGCCTCGACCCCGCCCGCGCCCCCGAGGTGGCCGAGACCGCGATGTCCCTCGGCATGTGGCCGGTACCCCGTGACCGATGGGTCACGATCTGGTGGGGAATGCCCGGCGACTGAGCGCCGTTGGACGAGGTGAGTGGCCACACTCCCGGACGAGACGCGCCGTACCCGGAATGCCAAGACGACGCACGACTTTGTCGGACTCGTTCGCAAGGAGTGTCAGTCGTGGCCTGGATTCTGCTCATCGTCGCCGGCGTGCTCGAAGTGGTGATGGCCCTCTCGCTCAAGATGAGCAACGGCCTGTCCCACCTGTGGTGGACCATCTCGTTCCTGACCTTCGCGGTCCTGAGCTTCGGCCTGCTGTCCTACGCCCTCAAATCGCTCGAGGTGGGCACCGCCTACGCCGTCTGGACCGGCATCGGCGCCGTCGGCACCGCCGTCATCGGCATGATCGCCATGGGGGACAACGTGTCGTTCCCCCGGATCGCCAGCATCGCGCTGATCGTCATCGGCGTCGTCGGCCTCAACCTCGCCGGCGGCGCCCACTAGGGTGACCGCATGATTGAGATCCACGCGGTCACCTTCGACGCCGAGAATCCCTACGAGTTGGCGAGCTGGTGGTCCACCGCCACCGGCCTGCCGCTCGGCGACGGGGACGAGCCCGGCGACGACGAGGTGATGCTCCGCACCAAGCAGGACCCCTTCGTGCTGTTCATCAAGGTCCCCGAGGGCAAGACAGTCAAGAACCGCGTCCACCTCGACGTCAACGGCACCGAGGGGCGCACCCGCGACCAGGAGGTCGAGCGCCTGCTCGGCCTCGGCGCGACCGTTTTCGAGGACCACCGCCAGCCGGACGGCACCGGCTGGGTTACCCTGCTCGACCCCGAGGGCAACGAGTTCTGCGTCTGCCGCAGCAAGGCGGAGAAGGGCTTGCCCGAATAAAGTTCGGTCGACCAGACTGGGCGGCATGAGCGAGCCAAGCGCGTCCGCGCGCATCGAGATCGCCGCCCCCGCCGAGCGCGTCTACGAGCTCATCACCGACCTGGCCAACCTCGGCGCATGGAACGCCGAATGCGTCAGGGCCCGCTGGGTCGGCCCGGTCAAGCAGGCCAGAAGGGGGGCCCGGTTCGTCGGCAGCAACCGCAACGGCGCCCGCCGCTGGTCCACCCAGTGCACGGTCACCGCAGCCGAGCCCGGCCGCGCCTTCGCCTACCACGTGCGCGCCGCGGGCGTGCTCGACGTCGCCGTCTGGCGCTTCGAGCTGACCCCCACCGACGAGGGCTGCCTGGTGGAGCAGAAGACCTGGGACACCCGCGGCCCGTTCATGCGTGTCGTCGGCGGGTGGGCCACCAACGTGCCCGACCGGGTCACTCACAACTCCGCCAACATGGCCAGAACCCTGGAGAACCTCAAACGCGCGGCGGAACGCCGGTGAAGGCCGTCTCCGGCGGTGCGCGGGGTCACTGGGAAGATCGTGCGCGTCCCGACATGACCATCGTGAGGACACCGGCGATCAGGTAGACCAGCGCGCCGTGCCACAGCGCGGCCCAGGCGGAGCCGAACACGCCCTCGCCGTCGAGCACGAGCTGCACCGGGTAGTCCAGGACGGCGGAGATGCCCGCGGGCAGCAGCGCGAACTTCCAGGGATGGCGCAGCGACCAGACCCTGGCCTGCCGGGTCACCCGATCGCCCACCTCGGGCTTGGCGACGGCGCCGATCGCGGCGATCAGGGCGAACAGGTTGATGCCCAGGCCGAGCGCCCAGGCCGGGCTGTCGAAACCGGAGAAGACCCAGGCGATGGCGGCGGTTGCGCCGCCGCCGACCACGGCGGCCTTCCACGGGGCGCCGCGGAGGGCGGCGCCGGAGAGCGACATCTCGTCGCGGCGGCTGATTTCGTTCATGGTCACAGGTTGCCCCTTTTGCGCCCTTGTTTACATCGGGGATGGACCCTGACCCGTCCCTGACATGATGCCGACATGCGTGAATTCACTGTTGAGCGCCTGACCCCCGCCGACGCCGCCCGCCTGCGCGAGGTACGGCTGCGCGCGCTGGCCGACTCCCCGGACGCGTTCGGATCCACCTACGAGCGCGAGGCCGCCTTCCCCGGCGAGAAGTGGGTCGAGCGCCTGGCGAACCCCGACGGCGTGTTCTTCGCGGCCGTCTCCGGCGGCGAGATCCACGGCATGGTGTACGGCCTGGCGGAGCGCCCCGGCCACGTTCACCTGCTGTCGATGTGGGTCGCCCCCGAGGCCAGAGGCGCGAAGCTGGGCTCGCGCCTGGTGGACGAGGTGATCGCGTGGGCCCGGGCCAGGAACGCCGAGGAGGTCGAGCTCTGGGCCGTGGACGAGAACGCCGCCGCCCGCGCGCTGTATGCGGGCAAGGGCTTCGTGCCGACGGGCAAGGTGATGGGCCTGCCGTCCAACCCGTCGCTGCGCGACTCGCAGTACACGTTGTCGCTGGTCTTCCGGAACGCGCGGGCCGAGGACGTCCCGGCTGTGGTGGCGCTCATCGCCGACGACAAGGTGGCGGCCGGCCGTACCGGTGAGTACGGCGCGGCCCACCAGGCCGCCTTCACCGCGATCGAGGCCGACCCCAACAACGAGCTGATCGTGGCCGAGCTGAAGGGCGAGATCGTCGGCACGATGCAGCTCACCTACATCCCCGGCATCTCCCGCAACGGCGCCACCCGGCTGCAGGTGGAGGCGGTGCGGATCGCCGCCGACCTGCGCGGCCGGGGCTGGGGGCGCAAGATGATGGAGTGGGCGCACGCCAAGGGGCGCGCCCGCGGCTGCGTGATGGTCCAGCTCACCTCCGACAAGCAGCGCGAGGACGCGCACCGCTTCTACACCTCGCTCGGCTACGCCCAGTCGCACGAAGGGTTCAAGCTAGCGCTGTGAGCTCGACGACGTTGTCGTGGTAGACGGCGCCCTTGCCCATGTCGGCGTCGCGCTCGTCCACCACGGCGTTCGGGTTGGCGCCGCCCGGCGCGAACTTCGGCCAGCGCCCCTTGGGCGAGGCCACCACGCCGGCGGCCACCCGGTCGCTGATCTCCACGTCCGCCAGGAACTCGCCGTTGGCGTTGTGCACCCGCACCCGCTGGCCGTCGCTCAGCCCGCGGGCCGCGGCGTCGGCGGCGTTGACCAGCACCACAGGTTCTTTGGCCCGCCTGCGCAGCTCCGGGTTGTTGCCGAAGATCGTGTTGAGGAACACGTGCGCGGCCGGGGTGATCAGCGTCAGCCCCTCGGCGCCCGCCGAGAGCGGCGGCGTGTACGCCTTGTCCTCCGGCGGGAAGCGCAGCCGCCCTGACGGCGTCGGGAACCCGTCGGCGAAGGGCGCGAACGGCTGGGGGTAGTTCATCCGCACCCAGCCCTCCTTGCGCAGCCGGTCCAGCGTGACGCCCTCCAGTGACGGGTGCTCGCCGGCCAGCAGCTGCTCGGCCAGCTCCAGATCGCTGTCGAACAACGACGGCTCGGTCATGCCCATGCGCTCGGCCAGGCGGCGGAAGAGCTCGGTCGTGGACACGCACTCGCCGGGCGGCGCGGTGGCCGGTTCGTTCCACAGCAGGTACATGTGGCCGTAGCCGGCGTGCAGGTCCATGTGCTCGGTCTGCATGGTCGCCGGCAGCACGATGTCGGCGTGGTCGGCGGTGTCGGTCGGGAAGTGCTCGACGACGACCGTGAACAGGTCCTCGCGCCGCATCTGTGCGCGGATGCGGTTGCTGTCGGAGGTGGAGGCCAGCGGGTTGGCGCCGTAGACGAACAGGCACTTGACCGAGGGCAACTCCGAGGCGAGCCGGGTCATGGCCAGAGTCCGGACCGGTTTGGCCAGCAGGTCGTCGCGGCGGTCGACGCCGACGTGCACGTGGCCGCTGGTGGAGTACGCCACGCCGCCGCCCGGGTGCCGCCAGTCGCCGGTGACGCCGGGGATGGCGGCGATGGTGCGCAGGGTGGTGCCACCGCCGGCGTGCCGCTGGATGCCCATCGTGGCGCGGATCGCGGTCGGGCGGGTGTGGGCCAGGCGCATCCCCAGGCTGTGGACGGTCTCGGCGGGGATGCCGGTGATCTCGGCCACGCGCTCGACCGGATATTTCAGGATCTCCTGCTGGAAGTCCGCCCAGCCCTCGGTGTGCCGGGCCAGGTAGTCCTCATCCTGCGTGCCCTCGGACAGCACCACGTTGAGCAGGCCCAGCGCCAGCGCGGCGTCGGTGCCCGGCCGGATGGGGATGTGCTCGTCGGCCTGGTCGGCGGTGCGGGTCCTGATCGGGTCGATGGCCACCACGTGCGCGCCGCCGGCCCGCGCGTCCTGGATGAACTTCCACAGGTGGTGCCCGGTGGTCAGCGTGTTGGTGCCCCACAGCAGGATCAGCTTGGCCTGGGCGAAGTTCTCGGGGTCCATGCCGGCGGCCGTGCCGTTGGCGCGCACGAGGCCGGAGGCGCCGGCCGACGAGCAGATGTTGAGCCAGTGCTTGGACGCCCCGAGGACGTTCCAGAACCGGCGGCCCGCCACGCCCTCGCAACCCTGCAGATAGCCGAGGGAGCCGGTGCCGAAATAGGGCCAGATGGCCTCGCCGCCGTGCTCGTCGGCGATCTGGCGCAATCTGGTGGCGATCTCGTCGAGTGCCTCGTCCCAGCTGATCCGCTCGAATTGCCCCGACCCCTTGGGCCCGGTACGGCGCAGCGGATGAAGGATGCGGTCGGCCGCCCGGGTGTGCTCCAGGTAGCGGTTGACCTTCACGCAGAGGGCGCCTCGGGTGTACGGCTGGTCGGGATTGCCACGCATTTTGACGGCCTTGCCGTCCTCGACGGTGACGACCCATGAGCATGTGTCGGGGCAATCCAGCGGACATGCCCCCAAAACCTGCAAATTTCCCGACATGTTGGACAGCTTACGAAAGAGCGCCCCGAGAACATCCCGGGGCGCTCCATCACGTCCTCAGCTCGCGGCCGAGGGCACGTCGTCGTGCGCGACCTTCGCCGCCATCCGGGCCGCCGCGGGCGGCGTGTGCGGCGCCCCCGGCTTGTGGATGGCGTCCAGCGCCGCCTTGTCGTAGGTGTACTTCGCCGCCAGCGTCGCGATCGCGTCCGCGTTCACGTCCAGGGCGGTCCCGTTGATGTTCTTGATCGTGTCGCATTCACCGTGGTAGCACGGGTCGTACGGAATGCCCGCCGTACCACCGAAGAGCTTGGCCTCCTCCTCGGTCTTCTTCTTCTCGGCCCCGGTGAACAGGCCGCCGCCCGCGATGCCGGCGTCGATGAACGCCTTGTAGTCCGAGCGCCCGTCGAACTCACTCGGCTTGTACGGCAGGCCGCGCGAGCCGTAGAACGCCTGGTAGTCCTTCTCCAGCTGCGCCGACCCCTCCGGACCCGGCACGCCGAAGGCGTCGCCGTCACCGTCGTAGACCTGGTAGACGAAGTTCGGCGAGCCGATCATGTCGTAGTTCAGGTAGAGGCCGATGTTGTTCTTCTCTTCCTGGCTCAGCGAGGTCACGTAGTGCTTGGAGCCCAGCAGCCCGAACTCCTCGGCGCCCCAGAACCCGAACCGCACCTTGTTGACCGGCCGGTACTTGGCCATCTGGAGCGCCACCTCCAGCACGCCGGCCGTGCCCGAGCCGTTGTCGTTGATGCCCGGCCCCTCCTGCACGCTGTCCAGGTGGGCGCCCATCATCACCACGTTGTCGGCCCGGCCGCCGCGCGACTCGGCGATGACGTTGTAGGTGGTGCGCTGCTCGACGATCGGGTCCCAGTTCAGCTTCACGGTGGTGCCTGGAGTGGCGGCCAGTTCCGAGCCGGTGGCGAAGCTGGTGAAGAACGACGGGATGGTGATCGACGGGTCGCTGAGCGTCGGGTTGAGGTCCACGTCGGTGCGGCCGGGCTGGCCCTCGTTGAAGACGATCACCGCGCTGGCCCCGGCGTCCTGCGCGTTCTTCGCCTTGATCGCGAAGTTGCAGGTGCCGCGCTGCATCAGCGCGACGTTGCCCCGGGTGAAGCCGGCGAAGTCGGCCGGCTCGCAGCCCGAGGTGGACGACGGCGCCGGGGTCGGCGGCAGCACGAGGTCCACGGCCTGGAGTGTCCCGGACGCGCTGCCCGCCGGGGAGTCGCCCATCGCCACGTAGTCGTTGAAGAACCCGTTCTTGTAGGTCTTGGGGCTGGGCGAGACCCGCTCCAGCACCGGCTTGGTCCGGTAGCCGTCGAAGGTGAACTCGAACGGCTGGACCGTCACCTTGTAGCCGGCCGCGCGCAGCAGCGTGGCCACGTAGTCACGCGACAGGTTGTACCCATGGGTACTGGAGACGCGGGTGCCGCCGTTGACCTTGGCGATCAGGTCAAGGACTTTCAGGTGCCGCTCGACATGCCGGCCCTTGACGTCCTGGACGAGTTTGCGGGCCGGATCGCGGCCGTGGTCGGCGTAGGCGGGAGCGGAAAGAGCCAACGGAGTGACGAGTGCGAGCGCGGCCGCACCCAGCACGCCTGCGGACAGGCGACGACGCATAAAGCTCCTCGGTGAAGTGGAACGATCCCCCGATTGCGTGAAAAATAAACTGAAGCGGGGTTATTGGGGAAGATGTTGCCCCGGAATTCTTATGCGGCCAGGGTGGAAACCGCCGCCGCGACGGCGTCGGCCGTCACCTCCAGCGCCTCGGTGTTCACGTTCTCCAGCGTGTCGCAGGCCAGGTGGTAGCAGGCGTCCAGCGGACGGCCCGCCGTACCGCCGAAGACCTGGGCCTCTTTGCCGGTCTTCTTCGCCTGGGAGCCGGTGAACAACCCGCCCGCCGGAATGCCGGCCGCGGCGAACGGCGCGTAATCCGACCTGCCGGTGAAATCGACCGGCTGAAACGGCAGCGCGCGCCCGCGGAAGAAACGCTCGAAGGCCCGTTCCACCCGCGCCGACCCCTGCGGCCCCGGACCTGCGCCCCTGCGCTCGGAGTCGTCGCCGTCGAAGACCCCGAACGTGTGGTTCGGCGAGGCGATCATGTCGAGGTTCAGGTAGGCGCCGATTCGCTTCCGCTCGGTCTCCGGCAGGTTGTGCACGTAGTGCGTGGAACCCAGCAGCCCCAGCTCCTCCGCGCCCCACCAGGCGAAGCGCACCGGCCGCCGCAACGCCGAGCCCGGCTTCGCCGCCCGCAGCGCGAGCTCCAGGATCGCCGCGCTGCCCGAGCCGTTGTCGTTGATGCCCGGCCCGTGCTGCGTCGAGTCCAGGTGCGCCCCGACCATCACCACCCGGCCCGTGCCCCGGGTCTCCGCCAGCACGTTGTGCGTGATCCGCTGCTCGCTCTGGGTCCTGGTCACCAGCCGCACCCGCTTCAGCGCCGACACCTCCGTACCGACCTCGCCCGGCACCCCGACCACCGGGATCGGCTGCGGCACGCCCGCACTTCCCTCGAACGGGCCCTTCTGATCGACCACGATCAGTGCCGCCGCCCCCGCGTCGACCGCGTTGCCCGCCTTCACCGCGAACGTGCACGTACCCCGCTGAACCACCGCGATCCGCCCGGCGGGGAAGTCACGGAAGTCCCTGCCCACGCAGCCCGCGCCCGCCGCCTGCGGCCGCGCGTTCACCTCCCCGCTGCCGGAGAACCTCAGCGTGCTCACACCGGGGAACCGCCGCCCGCCCTCCAGCACCGCCGGAGCCAGCTCCCGATAGAAGTCAAAGGCGAACGGCTGCACCTTCACGGTGTAACCCGCATCACGTAGGCGCGTGGTCACATATGCCGCAGACGCCTCGTAGCCCGGCGTTCCCGCCGCCCGGGTACCACCGTGAGCGGTGGCGATGGCTTGGAACGCCTGCAGATGTCCTAGTACGTTGTCCACCTTGACCGCATCTACGAGTGGTTCGCCCGGCGCGGCAAGAGCCAGGATCAACATCGCATGAGTGATCATGGACTAGAGCCTGCCAACGCCGACCGCGATCCGGGAGTAGACGCGTCGTCGCTGGTCGAGTCCTTACCCGGTGCGTTGACTCAGGTGACGATTGGGGACACTAGAGGCCAAAGATCGTACGGTCCGGCCCGGAAGGTGCAGAATCGCTGTCGGTGGCGGAAATCAGAGAACGTGAGAATGCGGCGGACCTCTCAGGAGAGGGGCCGGCCGTGATCGAGCCGCGCCAGGAAACGGCCGAGGGGGACGTCTACGTCGTCGAGCCCCTCCTGCCGCAACGGCTGCGCCGGCCCTCCGACCTGCTGCGCTTCCTGGCCACGCTCCTCGCGCTGGCCGCGGTCGTGCTGCTGTCGCTGGTCGCCAAGCAGACGCTGAACGGCCTGGCCGGCGACGTGACCGAGGGCGCCAACCTCGTGCCCAACCTGCTCAGCCGCATCGCCTCCTTCCTCAGCGGCGGCGCCGTGCTGATCGTGCCCGCCGCCTTCGCGGTCGAACGCGTGTTCCACCGCGACGGACTCCGCGTGGCAGAGGGCCTCATCGCCGCGATCATCGGATTGGTCGGCTCGTTCCTCATCGGCGAATGGGTCGTCTCCTCCAACGCCGTCGGCGACCTGCGCCAGCTCCTCACCGGCGACCGGCCGGGGGTGGAGCCGTTCAACACCCTGCTCACCTCCGTCGTCGCCTACAGCACCGCCGTACGCATCTCACGAAGGCCCACCTGGCGCGCGCTGATGTGGACCGTCATCGCGCTCGACGTGCTCGCGCTGTTCACCAGCAAACAGATGACCCTGCCCAGCGCGATGGTGACGATCCTGGCGGGCATGGCCATCGGCTACGGCACCCTGTACGGCGTCGGCAGCCCCAACACGCGGCCACCCGGCTCCGCCGTCATCGCCGCCCTGCGCAAACTCTCCTTCCAGCCGGTCAGCGCCCGCCGCATCGAGGACGACCACCAGGGCAGCCGCCGCTACCTCGTCGGGCTCGCGGACGGCACCAGCCTCGACGTCACCGTCCTCGACCGCGACCGGCAGGTGGCCGGCCTGCCGTACCGGCTGTGGCGGCGCTTCAGGCTCAACTCCGAGACCAGGCGCAGGGCCGTGCGCTCGCTCCGCGCCGAGCTGGAGCGCGAGGCGCTCATGGCCTACGCCGCGCAGGCGGCGGGCGCCTCGACGCCGCGCCTGCTCGGCACCAGCGAGGTCGGCACCGAGGCCGCGCTGCTCGCCTACGAGCACCTCAGCACCCGCCCGCTCGACGCGCTCGACGCCGCCGAGATCGACGACGACCTCCTCGCCCAGATCTGGGAGCAGGTGGAGCTGCTGCGCCTGCAGCGCCTGGCGCACCGGCGGCTCACCGGCGACGGCATCCACGTGGACGGCGCCGGCCGGGTCGTGCTCACCGACGCCCGCAGCGGCGAGATCGCCGCCGGCGACCTGCTGCTGCGCCTGGACATCGTCCAGCTCCTCACCTACCTCGCCCTGCGGGTCGGCCCGGAGCGCTCGGTCGCCTCGGCCGCCCGCGTGATCGGCGAGGACGCGCTGGCCGCGGCCATGCCGCTGCTCCAGCGCATCGCGCTCACCCGGCAGACCCGGGCCGCGCTCACCAAGGAGAACAAGGGGCTCCTGTCGGCCATCCGCGAGCAGATCGAGCAGCTCCAGCCGCAGGCCAACGTCGAGGAGATCCGGCTGGAGCGCTTCCGGCCCAAGACCCTCATCACGATCATCGCCAGCGCGTTCGCCGCCTACTTCCTGCTGTCCCAGCTGAGCCAGGTCGACCTGATCACGGTCGTCACCACGGCCAACTGGGCCTGGTCGATCGTGGCGCTGGCCGCCTCCTTCGTGAGCTTCATCGCCGCCGCCCTCATGCTGCGCGGGTTCGTGCCCGAGCCGCTGCCGCTGTGGCGGACCGTGATGGTGCAGTTCGCCTCGTCGTTCGTGAAGCTGGTCGCGCCGCCGGCCGTGGGCGCCGTCGCGATCAACACCCGCTACCTGCAGAAGCGCGGCATCCCGCCCGCCTCCGCCGTCGCCAGCGTGGGCGCCTCGCAGCTCGTCATGCTGATCGCGCACATCAGCCTGCTCCTGCTGTTCGCCTACATCACCGGCTCCGCCACCGCCACCTCCTTCACGCCCTCGCGCGGGCTCGTGCTGGCCCTGCTGGCCGTCGCGGTGCTGATCGTGGTGGTGCTCGGCGTGCCGCCGCTGCGCCGCATGCTCACCAAGCGCCTGCGCTCGCTGTTCTCCAACGTGCTGCCGCGGCTGCTGGACGTGCTGCAGTCCCCGCGCAAGATGCTCGAGGGCTTCGCCGGCACCGTGATGATCACGATCGCCTTCGTGACCTGCCTCGACGCCTGCGTCTCGGCGTTCGGCGGCGACATCTCCTTCACCGCCGTGGCGGTGGTCTTCCTGACCGCCAACGCGATCGGCTCGGCCGCGCCCACACCGGGCGGTCTGGGCGCGGTCGAACTCGCGCTCGCCGGCGGCCTGACGGTGGCCGGGGTCACCAGCCCCGTCGCCACCTCGGCCGTCCTGCTCTACCGGCTGCTCACCTTCTGGCTGCCGGTACTACCCGGATGGGCGTCCTTCACCTGGTTGCAGCGGCACGAGGCCCTGTGACCTTGTCGATCTGAGCCAGCTCGTCCTCGGTGAAGGCCGGGCCGTTCACGCAGGCGACGTTGTCCTCGAGCTGCTTCACGCTGCTCGCGCCGATCAGCACGCTCGTGACCCGCGGGTCCCTGAGCGCCCACGACAACGCCATCTGCGCCAGCGTCTGCCCGCGGCCCCGCGCGATCTCGTTGAGGCTCGCGGCCAGCTCACGGTCGCCCTCCGCCCGCTCGGCCGACAGGAACCGGCTGGTCGCCGCCCGGGAGTCCTTGGGCACGTCCTTCAGGTACCGGTCCGTCAGCAGCCCCTGGGCCAGCGGCGAGTAGACGATGCAGCCCATCCCCGCCTCCTCCAGCACGTCCAGCAGCCCGTCCTCGATCCACCGGTTGATCATCGAGTACGACGGCTGGTGGATGAGCAGCGGCGTGCCCAGCTCACGCATGATCCGGGCGGCCTGCACCGTCTGCTCGGCCGAGTAGTTGGAGATGCCCGCGTACAACGCCTTGCCGGACCGGACCGCGTGGTCCAGCGCGCCCATCGTCTCCTCGAACGGCGTCTCCGGGTCGGGACGGTGACTGTAGAAGACGTCCACATAGTCCAGGCCCATGCGCTTCAGCGACTGGTCCAGGCTGGCCAGCACGTACTTGCGCGAACCCCACTCCCCATACGGCCCCGGCCACATGTCGTAGCCCGCCTTGGTGGAGATGATCAGCTCGTCCCGGTAGGGCGTGAAATCCTGGGCGTAGACGGCGCCGAAGTTCCGCTCCGCCGAGCCGTACGGCACGCCGTAGTTGTTGGCCAGGTCGAAGTGCGTCACCCCGAGGTCGAAGGCCCGCCGCAGAATGGAACGGGAGTTCTCGATCGGCCGGTCGTCGCCGAAGTTGTGCCACAGCCCCAGCGAGACGGCCGGCACCTTCAGCCCGCTCCTGCCGCTCCTGTTGTACGGCATGCGGTCCTGGTAGCGTCCGGCGTCTGCCTCGTAGGTCATGCGGTGCCCCTCTCGATGATCCAGGAGAGCGCGAAAGCCTCCTCGCGCCAGGCGTCATAGCGGCCGCTGCGCCCGCCGTGCCCCGCGCCCATCTCCGTCTTCAGCAGGAACGGCCCGCCGGCCGCCGTCGCCCGCAGCCTGGCGATCCACTTGGCGGGCTCGTGGTAGAGCACCCGCGTGTCGTTCAGGCTCGTGATCGCGAGGATCGGCGGGTAGGTTCGCCCGTCCACGTTCTCGTACGGTGTATAGCTCTTCATGTAGGCATAGACATCGGCGTTGTGCAGGGGATCGCCCCACTCGTCCCACTCAATCACGGTCAGCGGCAGCGACGGATCGAGGATGCTGTTCAGCGCGTCCACGAACGGCACCTCGGCCACCACGCCCGCGAACCGCTCGGGCGCCAAGTTCGCCACCGCGCCCATGAGCAGGCCGCCGGCCGAACCACCCCTGGCGATCAGCCTGCTGCTCCAGCCCGCCTCCTTCATGTGCCCGGCCGCGGCCACGAAGTCGGTGAACGTGTTCTTCTTGCGGGTCATCTTGCCGTCCTCGTACCAGCGACGGCCCATCTCACCGCCGCCGCGCACATGCGCGATGGCGAAGACGAACCCGCGGTCGAGCAGGCTCAGCCTGGCCACGGAGAAGCTCGGGTCGATCGAGGTCTCGTAGCTGCCGTAGCCGTACAGGACCGTGGGGGCGGGCTTGGCGGCGTCCTTGCGCTTCACGATCGAGATCGGGACCCGGGTGCCGTCCCCGGCCGTGGCCCACTCGCGGACCTGCTCGTAGTCCTCCGGGTCGTAGCCGCCGAGCACCGGCCGCTGCTTGAGCAGGATCAGCTCGTGGATGGCCAGGTCGTAGTCGTAGACGCTGGGCGGCGTGATCATGCTGGTGTAGGCCAGGCGCAGCCGCCCGGTCTCGAACTCGGGGTTGCCCGCCGGGCCGACGTCGTAGATCGGCTCGGGGAAGTCGATCTGGTACGGCTCGGCGTCCTTGGGCAGGACGCGCAGGCCGGTCTGGCCGTCACGGCGGAAGTGGACGACGGAGTGCCCCGCGAAGGCGTCGATCTCCAGCAGGCGGGTGTCCTCGCGGTGCGCGATCAGCGGCGTCCAGGTTCCCGGGTCATCGAGCGGCGCGGTGGCCAGCTCGAAGTTCTCCGCGTCCTTGTTGTGCAGGACGTAGAAGAAGTCGCCCGCGTGCTCGACGCCGTACTCGACGCCGGTCTCGCGCGGGCGGACCAGCCGGAACTCGCCCGCCGGCGCGGCGGCGTCGAGCAGCCTGACCTCGCTGGTGATCTTGCTCCCGGCGCCGAGGACCAGGTAGCGCTCGCTGCGGGTCAGCCCGATGCCGACCCAGAACCGCTCGTCGGACTCCTCGTAGACCAGGACGTCGTCCTCGGTGCCGAGGGTGTGCCGATAGACCTGGTGGGGGCGCCAGGCGTCGTCCACACGGGTGTAGAAGAACGTCGAGCCGTCGGCCGACCAGGCGCCGCCGTAGAAGATGTCCTCGATCGTGTCGGGCAGGGTCTCGCCGGTCTCCAGGTTCTTGAAGTGCAGCGTGAAGCGCTCGGCGCCCTTGTAGTCGGTGGAGTAGGCGAGCATCGTGCCGTCGGGGGAGACCGAGCTCGTGCCCACCGAGAAGAACGGGCTGTCGCCGGCCAGCTCGTTGCCGTCCAGCAGCACCTGCTCGTGGTCGAGGACCTTGCCGGGCTCGATCTCCGGCGGGGTGTCGCCGGTGGCGGGCACGCGGCAGGAGACGGCGTACTGCTTGCCCTCCTCGGTGCGGGTGAAGTACCACCACGCGCCCTTACGGCTGGGGACCGACAGGTCGGTCTCCTGGGTCCGGCCCTTGATCTCCTGAAAGATCTGCTCCTGGAGTTCGCCCAGGTGAGCGGTCTGTTCTTTGAGATAGGCGTTCTCCGCCTCCAGATAGGAGATCGTGTCGGGATCTTCCTTGTCGGCCAGCCACGCGTATTCGTCGATCACGGTGTCGCCGTGATGAGAGCGCTCAGTAGGGACCTTCTTCGCCGTTGGCGGCATGTTGCTGCTCACGGGGCGAGTCTATGTTCGGCCGTGATCGTTCTGTGTTGCGGAACGTGTGCCGAGTGGTCTGCGGCGCTGCTAATCTTCTAAAGCCGACGCGGTGCGGCGCAACCATCCACCTCTCTCAGGTGGATCTGGCGTGTGCTGGGTCGGTATCCCCTGGTAGCGAGCTTGCTCCGATGATCGATTTGCTTGTCGGTCTCGGAGAGAGTAAGTTAGAGGGGTTGCCCCGGAAACGGGGCGGTCGAAATTCCCGCAGGTCAGCCCGCAAGTGTCAATTTGACACGGCGGGGAACGGCTGAAAGAATTACGACACAACGAAAAACGAACGAACGCCGGAAAACGCGTCCGTTTCTTGAGAACTCAACAGTGTGTTAAAAGCCAGTGCATGAAGTATCTCATGCAACACCTCGTCAAACAGTGGTTTGATGATGAGTTTT
>NZ_VRLV01000021.1 GCF_009760925.1 Nonomuraea typhae | reverse complement strand
TGGGCGGATCGGGTGTGGGCGGTCCGGGTATGGGCGGATCGGGTGTGGGCGGTCCGGGTATGGGCGGATCGGGTGTGGGCGGTCCGGGTATGGGCGGATCGGGTGTGGGCGGGGACGAGGTGAGCCGGAGGGGGAAGCTGCCCCGGGCCGGCTGGCCGGGCACCAGGTTGCCGGCCGCCGCGCCGCTCCACCAGCCCCGGCCCGGGGAGGTGCCGCGGTAGCCCGCCTCGGCGACCAGGTCGGCCGAGGGAAGGTGATCGGCCCAGGGGGCGGAGGCCAGGTCCGGAGGATGGTGGCCATCCGGGTGGGAGTGGAGTCCGGCCCCCGGCGATAGGCGGTTGGGTGACGGCCCCTGGACCGGGGTGATGGAGCCCGGGCCGAGGTGACAGAGCCGCCAGGTGGTGGGGGCTCCCAGCGGTCGGGGCCTCCCAGGTGGTGGGGGCTCCCAGGTGGGGTGGGGGCTGCCGGGTGATCGGGGCCTCCCGGGTGGTCGGTGCCTCCGGGTGGTCGGTGCCTCCGGGCGGTGGGGCTTCGGGCGGTGGGGCTTCGGGCGGTGGGGCTTCGGGCGGTGGGGCTTCGGGCGGTGGGGCTCCGGGCGGTGAAGGTTTCCGGGGGCAGTTGGTTGGCGTGGGTCCGGTCTTCTGGGGCTGTGCCGGACCGCTCACGGGTTTGGGCTGTGAGAGCGCTCCCAAAGGGCGGACACCCCGGGCTTCACCTGCGGGAACGCCTTGAGAGACATGAGAGAGCGTTCTCTCATCAGCGTCAGATCGTTATCTAAGTTCCGTTGACGAGCTGCGGTGAGCGGCGGGATAACTCTGAGAGAGCGCTCTCTCACCTAGTTCCCAGGAAAGCTTGGAGGGTTTCCCATGACCCCTCGTGTGCGACTGCTCGCCGTACCACTCGTCCTTGCCCTTGCCACCGCCTGCGGAGGCGGAGGCGCGACCGGCGGCGGGGGTGCCGCGTCCGCTCAGCCTGCCGAGAAGGTCAAGCTCACCATCGGCCTCTTCGGCGACTTCGGCTTCAAGCCGCTCTACGAGGAGTACAAGAAGACCCACCCCAACGTCGAGATCGTCGAGCAGGTCACGCAGTTCAACGACCACCACAACAACCTGGTCAAGCGGCTGGCGACCAACGCGGGGGCGGCGGACATCGAGGCCGTGGAGGTGGGGTATGTCAGTACGTTCACCGCGCTGCCCGGCAAGTTCCACGATCTCAAGCAGTTCGGGCTGGACAAGCGGCAGGGCGACTACCTCGACTGGAAGTGGCAGCAGGGGCTCAGCAAGGGCGGGCAGCAGGTGCTCGGGCTCGGCACGGACGTGGGCGGGCTGGCCATGTGCTACCGCAAGGACCTGTTCGAGAAGGCCGGGCTGCCCACTGACCGGACCGAGGTGGCGGGGCTCTGGCCCACCTGGGAGAGCTACATCGAGACGGGCAAGAAGTTTGCCGCGGCGAAGGTGCCGGGGGCCAAGTTCGTGGATGCGCCGGGTGAGATTTTCCGGGCGATGGTCAACCAGGCTCCGGTCGGGCTGTACGACGCCCAGGACGCGATCATCGTGGGGTCCAACCCGGCCGTGAAGAAAGCCTGGGATCTGGCCAATCAGATCTCCCAGAACGAGCTGTCGGCGAAGCTGGCCGCGTTCACGCCGCCGTGGAACACCGGGTTCGCCAAGGGGTCGTTCGCCACGATCATCTGCCCGGCGTGGATGACGGGCTTCATTCAGGAGCAGGCCAAGAACGCCTCCGGCAAGTGGGACATCGCGGCGGTGCCCGGTGGGTCGGGGAACAGCGGCGGGTCCCACCTCATGCTGCCCAAGCAGGGCAAGCACCCCAAGGAGGCGGCGGAGCTGATCGACTTCCTGACGTCCAAGGAGAGTCAGGCGAAGGTGTTCAAGGAGGAGGGCACGTTCCCGTCGATTCCGGCGCTCTATGACGATCCGTCGATCCAGTCGTTCACCAAGCCGTTCTTCGGTGACGCGCCGATCGGCAAGATCTACTCCGACGCCGCCAAGGCGCTCAAGCCCCAGCACCTCGGGCCGAAGGAGGCCGACGTGCGCACGGCGATCGGCAACGGGCTGGGCCGGGTCGAGCAGGGCAAGCAGACTCCGGACGAGGCGTGGGCCCAGGTGCTCCAGGACGTCGCGACGATCAAATGAGCGCCATCCCCTTGACGCTGCTCCGAAGGCGCAGGTACGCGGCCGGCGCGAAGGTGTCGCCCTACGCCTATGTCGCGCCGTTCTTCCTGCTATTCTGCGCCTTCGGGTTGTTCCCGCTGATCTACACCGCGTGGGTGTCGCTGCACGAGTGGACGCTGTTGTCCGACGAGCACACGTTCATCGGGCTCGGGAACTTCGGGACGCTGCTCGGCGACCCGTACTTCTGGAACGCCACCTTCAACACGCTGTCCATCGGGATCATCTCGACGGTGCCGCAGTTGCTGCTGGCCATCTGGCTGGCGCACCTGCTGAACCGGCCGCTGCGGCTGCAGACGTTCTTCCGGGTCAGCCTGCTGCTGCCGAACGTGACCAGCGTGGTGGCGGTGGTGGTGATCTTCAGTCAGCTGTTCGGCCGGGACTTCGGGCTGATCAACTGGGTGCTGGGCGGGTTCGGGGTCGGCGCGATCGACTGGGCGGCGGGTACGGCCAGCTCGCACGTCGCCATCTCGGTCATGATCATGTGGCGCTGGACCGGCTACAACGCGCTCATCTTCCTGGCGGCGATGCAGGCCGTACCCAGGGACCTGTATGAGGCGGCCACGATCGACGGCGCGTCCAGCTTCACGCAGCTGCGGAAGATCACGGTGCCGATGATCCGGCCGACGATCGTCTTCGTGGTGATCGTCTCGACGATCGGCGCGATGCAGATCCTGGCCGAGCCGCTGTTGTTCGGCGGCTCGCTGGTGACCGGCGGGCCGGATCGGCAGTTCCAGACGCTCTCGCTGTTCGTCTACGAGCACGGCTTCAGCAAGTTCGACTTCGGCTACGCCTCGGCGGCCTCCTGGGTGATGTTCCTCTTCGTGGTCCTCGCGGCCGGGGTGAACTACCTGCTCACCCGCCGGATGAAGGGAGGGCTGCGATGAGGTTGCGGTATCTGACGCTGATCGCGGTGGCCTTCTTCTCCGCCTTCCCGCTCTACTACAGCGTGGTGGTGGCCTCGCGGCACAACTCGGCGCTGGCCGAGGTACCGCCGCCGCTGCTGCCGGGCGGGAACTTCTTCGCCAACGTCCAGCGGGTCTTCGACACGGTGCCGTTCGCGCTGGCGCTGGTGAACTCGGTGCTGGTGGCCGGGGCGATCTCGGTGGCGGTGATGTTCCTGTCGACGCTGGCCGGGTTCGCCTTCGCGAAACTGCGCTTCCGCGGCCGCAACGCGATGTTGCTGATCACCGTCGGCACGATGATGGTCCCGGCCCAGCTCGGGATCATCCCGCTCTACATGCTCATGGTGAAGCTGGAGTGGACCGGCACGATGTACGCGCTGGTCGTGCCGGCGCTGGTCAACGCGTTCGGGGTGTTCTTCATGACCCAGTTCCTGGAGCGGGCGCTGCCCAACGAGCTGCTGGAGGCGGGGCGGGTCGACGGGGCCGGCACGTGGGGGCTGTTCTGGCACGTGGTGCTGCCCGTGGCGCGGCCGGCGATGGCGGTGCTGGGGATGCTGACGTTCATGTCGGCGTGGAACGACTATTTCTGGCCGCTGGTGGTGCTCACGCCCGACAACCCGACGGTGCAGGTCGCGCTGTCGACGCTGGCCAGCGGCTATGTCAACGACTACGTGCTGGGCCTGGCGGGGACGGCGATCGGCACGCTGCCGCTCGTCCTGGTCTTCGCGGTGTTCGGCAAGCAGATCATCGGCGGAATCATGCAAGGAGCTGTTAAGGGATGACTTTCCCGGAAAACTTCGTCTGGGGCGCGGCCACGGCCTCCTACCAGATCGAGGGGGCGGCGAAGGAGGATGGGCGCGGCCCGTCGATCTGGGACACCTTCTCGGGTACGGCCGGCAAGGTCCACAACGGCGACACCGGCGCCGTCGCCTGCGACCATTACCATCGCTACGCCGACGACGTGAAGCTGATGCGCGAGCTCAACCTGGCCGCCTACCGCTTCTCGATCGCCTGGCCGAGGATCCAGCCGGACGGCAGCGGCCCCATCAACCCCGCGGGTCTGGATTTTTACGACAGACTCCTGGATGAGCTACTAAAGGCCGAAATTTCGCCGTACGTGACGCTGTATCACTGGGACCTCCCCCAAGCCCTCGAAGACCGGGGCGGCTGGGCAGAACGCGACACCGCCCACCGCTTCGCCGACTACGCGGCAGCCGTACACGCCAGGCTGGGTGACCGGGTCGAGCAGTGGGCCACGCTCAACGAGCCCTGGGTCGCCGCCTTCCTCGGGTACGGCAACGGCGTCCACGCCCCCGGCCGCAAGGACGCCGCCGCCGCCATGCGCGCCGCCCACCACCTGCTGCTCGGCCACGGCCTGGCCGCGCGGCGGCTGCGCGAGCAGGGCGCCCGGAGCCTCATGCTGGTGGTCAACTCCGCCCCGGTCCTGACGCCCGCCCAGGTCGACGACCCGGCCGCCGCCCTGTCGGAGGAGGACGCGGCAGCCGTACGGACGATCGACGCGCTCCTCAACCGCCAGTTCCTCGACCCCGCGCTGCGCGGCGAGTACCCCGCGGAGGTGCTGGCGGCGGCCGAGCGCAACGGCGGCACCGCGCACATCCGCGACGGCGACCTGGCGATCATCAACGCCCCGATCGACCTGATCGGGGTGAACTACTACAACCCCTGCGTGGTCCGGGCCGCGCCGGGCACGCCCGCCGACCCCGCCTGGCCCGGCTCGGAGGACGTGGGCTTCGCCGCCGCCGACGCGCCGGTCACCGCGATGGGCTGGCCGGTCGTGCCCACGGGCCTGTCCAGGCTGCTGGTACGGCTCTCGCACGACTATCCGCAGGCCGGTTTCATGGTCACGGAGAACGGCGCCGCCTACGACGACGTGCTCGAGGGCGGCCGGGTACGCGACGCCGACCGGCTGGCCTATCTCGACGGGCACCTGCGCGCGGTCGATCTGGCCATCAAGCAGGGCGCCGACGTGCGCGGATACCTGGTGTGGTCGCTGCTGGACAACTTCGAGTGGGCCGAGGGCTACCGGCGCCGCTTCGGCATCGTGCACGTCGACTACGCCACCCAGGCGCGAACCCCCAAGGACAGCGCTCTGTGGTACCGCGACGTCATCGCCAGGAACGGACTGTAGATTCCTAGCGTGATAAAACGTCCGACGTTGGAGGCGGTCGCGGCGCGGGCCGGAGTGTCACGTGCCACCGCCTCCCGGGTCGTCAACGGGCAGACGACCGTGGCGCCGGGAATCCGCGACGCGGTGTTGCGGGCCATCGACGAACTCGGGTACGTGCCCAACAGCGCCGCCCGCAGCCTCGTCACCCAGCGGACCGACTCGATCGCGCTGGTCGTCTCGGAGCCGCCGTCCCGGGTCTTCGCCGACGACCCGTTGTTCTCCACAGTGATCAGGACGGCCAGCGTCGAACTCGAGGCGGCCGACAAACAGGTCGTGCTCATGCTGGCCTCCTCCCCCAAGAGCCACGCGCGGGTGGAGCGCTACATCGCCGGCGGGCACGTCGACGGGGTCATGCTCATCTCCATGCACGGCGCCGACCCCCTGCCCGCCGCCGTCTCCCGGCTGCGCGTGCCCGTCGTCTCGTACGGCAGGCCGGCCGTACCCGTCGACATCCCGTTCGTCGACAACGACAACGTGGGCGGCGCGGAATCGGCGGTCCGGTACCTCCTGGACACCGGCCGCAGGCGGATCGCCACGATCGCCGGCCCCCTGGACATGATCGGCGGCCAGGACCGGCTGACCGGCTACCGCAACGTGTTGCGCGAGTCGGATCGGCGCTCGATCGTGGCGGTGGGCGACTTCACCCGCGAGTCGGGCGCGACCGCGATGCGCCAGTTGCTGCGCGACGACCCGGAGCTGGACGCGGTCTTCGTGGCCAACGACCTGATGGCGGTCGGCGCGCTGCAGGCGCTGCGGCAGGCGGGCCGCCGGGTTCCCGGCGACGTGGCGGTGGTGGGCTTCGACGACATCGAGGCGGCCAAGTACACCGAGCCGCCGCTGACCACGGTCCGGCATCCCGTCTTCGACCAGGCGGCGGCGATGGTCCGGCTGCTGTTGTCGTTGTTCGAGAACGGCCCTCGGGAGCCGATCATCCTGCCGACCGATCTGATCATCCGGGAATCCGCGTGAACCGGGTGCAACCGGCGGGAGCCCCCCGGTAGCAGTGACGGATCTGACGAAGGGCGCGAAGGTGGTCGTCGCCGATTCCCGTTACGTGCATGACGGGTTCCCGCGGACGAGGCCCTGAAGCCGGTCTCCCCCGCGCCCTCTCCTTGCCTGACGGCGTTCGTCTAGACGCGGAAGACCCGCAGCTGGAGGGCCAGGGTGCGGTAGTAGCCGACCAGCGTGGTCAGCTCGAACACCACCTGCTCGGGCAGCAGCGCGTACTCCTCCTCGTCCAGGTCGCCCCTCGTGACCAGGGCGCGGACGATCCGGTACACGGCCCGCTCCCCCGCGTCGTCGAGGTCGGGCGGCGTACCGGCGCGCAGCGCGTCGAGCT
Source organism: Nonomuraea typhae (assembly GCF_009760925.1). Classification (GTDB taxonomy): domain Bacteria; phylum Actinomycetota; class Actinomycetes; order Streptosporangiales; family Streptosporangiaceae; genus Nonomuraea; species Nonomuraea typhae. Next base: position 195,899 of record NZ_VRLV01000021.1, on the reverse strand, counting down.
GCTCGTCGGTGAAGCCGAGCGGCCGGGCCAGCGCCTCGTGGGCCCGCCGTTCGAAGGCGCTGTCCATCGAGTTGGCCACGACCAGCGTGGCCAGCTCGCGGCAGCGGTCGGTGAGCCGGGAGTGGTAGCGGACGGCCGCGCCGAGCGCCTGAAGGGCGTCGCCGAGCGGCGGGCTGAGCAGCATCGCGTTGAACGGGCCGATCAGCGTCCCGTCCGAGGAGGTCACCGAGGCGCCGCGCGGCCCCGAGGTGATCGTGTCGTAGACCGCGCGGGCCGCCGGATCCAGCCGGTCGGGCGGAAAGGGGATGAGTCGGGTCACGTTTGCCGATCGTAGAGCCAGGCGGTGGTGTCCGCAGGGAGGTGTCCATCGGTCAGCGGGCCGCTGGTCAGGACGGGGTCGCCGGGCGGGAGCCGGACCGGCTCGGCGCCGAGGTTGGTGACGCTGGTCAGGCCGGAGTCCCGGGTGAACGCCAGCACGCCGGGGCCCAGGTCCAGCCAGGTCATGGTGCCGTCGCCGAGCAGTTCGCGGCGCAGGCTCAGGGCCCGGCGGTAGAGGGTGAGCATGGAGCCCGGGTCGGCGCTCTGGGCCTCGGCGGTCAGCGCGGCCCAGCCCTCCGGCTGGGGGAGCCAGGTGGGCGCACCGCCGAAGCCGTAGGGAGGTTCGGCGCCGGACCAGGGCAGGGGGACGCGGCAGCCGTCACGGCCCCGGTTGGCGCCGCCGGAGCGGGCGTACATGGGATCCTGGCGGGCGGCGTCGGGCAGGTCCTCCACCTCGGGGAGGCCGAGTTCCTCGCCCTGGTAGACGTAGACGCAGCCGGGCAGCGCCATGGCCAGCAGCGCCGCCGCCCGTGCCCGGCGCACCCCGAGCACCGGGTCCGAGGGGCTGCCGTGCAGGGCGCCGCCGTGCGCGAAGGACGTGTCGGCCCTGCCGTACCTCGTGACCGGGCGGGTGACGTCGTGGTTGGCCAGCACCCACGTCGGCGGCGCGCCGATGGGGGTGTGCGTGGCGAGGGTCAGGTCGATGACGCGGCGCAGCTCGGCGGGCTCCCACGGGCAGGACAGGAAGTCGAAGTTGAAGGCGGTGTGCAGCTCGTCGGGGCGCAGGTAGCGGGCGAAGCGCTCCTGGTCGGGCAGCCAGAGCTCGCCGATGAGGATCCGGTCGCCGTACTCGTCGGCGATCTCCCGCCAGCGCCGGTAGACGTCGTGGACCGGGTCGAGGTCCTCCCAGCGCGTCTCGTCCTTGACCAGCAGCGCGGCCGAGTCGACGCGGAAGCCGTCCACCCCGCGCTCGAACCAGAAGCGCAGCACGTCCTCGAAGTCGGCGCGCACCTCGGCCGAGTCCCAGTTGAAGTCCGGCTGTTCCGGGGCGAACAGGTGCAGGTACCACTGCCCGTCCGCGACCTGCGTCCACGCGGGGCCCCCGAAGATCGACTGCCAGTCGTTCGGCTCGTCGCGGAACCAGAACCGCTCCCGCGCGCCCGGGTCCGCGAGCGCCTCCTGGAACCAGGCGCTCGCGGTGGAGCTGTGGTTCGGCACCACGTCGATGATCACCTTGATGCCCAGCCCATGCGCCTCGGCGATGAACTTCTCCGCCTCGCCCAGCGTCCCGAAGACCGGCTCGATCCCGCGGTAGTCGGCCACGTCGTAGCCGCCGTCGGCCATCGGCGACGGGTACCAGGGGTTGAGCCAGATCGCGTCCACACCAAGGTCCTTGAGGTACGGCAGGCGTCCCCGGAGCCCGGTGAGGTCGCCCGCCCCGTCCCCGTTGCCGTCGGCGAAACTACGCAGGTACACCTGGTAGATCGCGGCCCCCCGCCACCACGCTTGCGACATGTGGTTACCCCTTGATGCTTCCGGCGGTGAGGCCCGCCATGATGTGCCGCTGGAACAGGAAGAACACGATGACGGCCGGGATGCTGGCGATGACCAGGCCGCCCATGATCGCGTTCTGGGTCACCTGGCCGGCCGTCTGGGACAGGCCCACGGAGACCGTCATCTTGTCGCTGTCGGACAGGACGAGGAACGGGTAGACGAAGTCCCGGAAGACGTTGACCACGGTGAAGATGGAGACGACGCCGAGGATGGGCCGCGAGACGGGCAGCACGACCGACCACAGGAGGCGCAGCGGGCCGCCGCCGTCGATTTCGGCGGCTTCGAGCAGCTCGCGAGGGATCGAGTCGAAGAACCGCTTGAGCAGGAAGATGTTGAACCCGTTGACCGCGGCCGGGAGCCAGATGGCCCACGGCGTATTGAGCAGGCCGAAGTCCACGACCGTGACGTACAGCGGGATGAGCACGACCATCGGCGGGATCATCAGCGTGGCCAGCATCGCGCCGAGGATGAATCCGCCGAACACCGGCCGCAGCTTCGACAGCGCGAACGCCGCGGTGACGTCGATGACCATGGTGAAGGCCCAGGCGCCGAGCGCGTAGACGCCGGTGTTGCGCAGGAGCGTGCCGATGTCGAACAGCTCCCACGCCTCCAGGAAGGCGTCCAGGCTCGGGCTGGCCGGGAAGAGCGTGGGCGGCATCTGGGCGATCTCCTCGCCCGTCTTCATCGCCCCGGTGATCATCCAGTAGAGCGGGAAGACGAACGCGAGCGTGAAGGTCACCAGCACCGTGATCAGGACCAGCCAGTACAGGCGGCGGCCCCACCGGGAGTTGAGCTGGAGGGGCGAGATGATCGTGCGCGTCGTCATCGCCGCTCCTGGCGGGTGAGACGCAGCTGCACGACGGCGAAGGCGAGCAGCACGGTCATGAGCATGAGGCCGAGCGCGCCGCCGGCGCCGTAGTTGCCGCCGTAGACGAAGGCGTACTGGTACATGAGGTAGGCGACGGTCAGCGTGGCGTTCTCCGGGCCGCCGAGTGTGAGCATGAACGGCTCGATGAACACCTGCATGGTGGCCACGATCTGCAGCATCAGCATGAGCAGCAGGATCAGCTTGGTCTGCGGGATCGTGATGTGCCGGATCCGCCGCCAGATCCCGGCGCCGTCCAGTTCGGCGGCCTCGTAGAGCTCGCCGGGGATGTTCTGCAGCGCGGCCAGGTAGATGAGCGTGCCGCTGCCCAGGTTCATCCAGGTGGAGACGATCACCAGCGAGATCAGCGCGGTGCCGGTCGAGTCGAGCCAGGCCGCCCCGGGGATGCCGAAGACGGCCAGGATCTGGTTGAACAGCCCAGGCCCCGGGTCGAAGAACCACCGGAACATCAGCACCGAGACGATCGGCGGCAGCATGACCGGCAGGTAGACCACGAAGCGCAGGTAGGCGCGGGCGTGGCGCAGCTCGTTGAGCACGATCGCGATCGCGAACGGCACCACGTACCCGCACAGCAGGGCCAGGACGGTGAACTCCAGCGTGTTGAGCCAGGCTTCGCCGAAGGCGGGGTCGGCCACCACGGTTCGGAAGTTCTCCAGCCCCACCCAGGCCGGCTCGTCGATGAGGTTCGTCTGCTGGAAGCTCAGGATGAACGTGCGCACCATCGGATACCAGGCGAAGACCGCGAAGCACGCCAGGGCGGCGCACAGGAATCCGTAGGCGGTGAGGTTGCGCCGGAGGGAGCGGCCGAGGCGCGACGGCACGTGCGCCCGCCGCCGCGTCCCGGCATCGGCGATCAGCATCAGTTCTTGGCCAGGATCGTGTTGGCCTTGCTCGCCGCGTCGGCCAGCAGCTTGTCGATGTCGGCGTCCCTACGGCTGAGCACGGCCGACATGGCCACGTCCAGGATGGCGTAGAGCTCCTGCGCCTTGGGCGGCTCCAGCTTGGCGGGAATGGCCGCCGAGCCGTCCGTGAACGGCTGGAAGTTCGCCACCGGCAGCGTGGCGAACTGCTTCTGCAGCTCGGTGATCTTCTTGCCGGAGGGCGAGTCGCCGAAGAGCGTGTTGTTGGGCAGGCCGACGGGGTTGCCGATGGTCTTGGCCCGCTCGTAGTCGAAGACGCCCCGGCCGGGCGTGGTCCAGTAGAAGTCGATCCACTGCAGCCCGGCCTTGGCCTCTTCGGGGGTGGCCTTCGGGTTGATCATGAAGCCTTCGCCGCCGGACAGCGACGCCTTCCCCTCGGGGAAGGGCCCGATGCCGTAGTCGGCGAACTGGCCGCTGAACTTGTTGACCAGATCGGGCACGACGTCGGGGGCGCCGAGCATCATGCCGGTCTTGCCGCTGCCCATGGCCTGCATGAGCGACTCCCAGCCGACCAGGAGCTTGGTGCCCATGCTGTTGTCGCTCCAGCGCAGGTCCTTGAGGAACTGCAGGACGGCCTTGCCTTCGGGGCTGTTGAAGGCGGCCTGCTTGCCATCCGCGGTGACCATCTCGCCGCCGCGGCCGTAGATGGCCTGGTTGAAGTGCCAGCCGCCGGTGTTGCCGCCGCTGTACTCGCCGTAGCCGACGTGGCCGGGGCCGAGGGCGGCGATCTTCTTGGCCGCCTCGCGCACCTCGGCCCAGGTCTTGGGCGGGGTGTCCGGGTCGAGCCCCGCCCGCTGGAACAGCGTACGGTTGTAGACCAGGCCGACGCTGTAGGTGCTGGTCGGGATGCCGTAGATCTTCCCGCCCGCGCTGTAGGGGGTCATGGTGGCGGGCGAGAAGTCGCCGAAGTTCTTGATCTCGCCGGTCAGGCCGGTGATGTCGCGGGCCTGGCCCTTGGCGATGACGTCCTGGGTGTTGGTCACCGGGACCCGGAAGACGGTCTCCATCTGGCCGCCGGCCAGCTTGGGCCCGAACGTCTTGGGGTCGAAGCACGGCTGCTGGTCGGTGCTGACGACCGTGACGTCCGGGTGCAGCTTCTGGAAGGCGGCGACGTCGTCGTCCCAGACCTTGCGGTTGCGGGGGTCGCTCTTGGCGGGCTGGCACGCCACCTTGATCGTCACCTTGCCCTCGGTGGTCGCCGAGGGGGTTGTCGTGCCACATGCCGCCGGTCCCGCCAGTCCTGCGACGAGAAACAGCGCCATGGCTCTGCGAGTGCTGTGCATGGATCTGACCCTTCTGGTGCGATCCCGTGGTGTGGCCCACACGATAGGTTCGCGGACAGAAGGCTGCAATAACTCGACAGATATATGCAAGATAACGATTAGGCGCGGGCGGTCGAGGCCCTCACCACGAGCTCGGGCTCGAACAGCAGCTCGTCGGCGGGCACGGCGGCCTTGCCGATCTGCGCGACCAGCAGGTCGACCGCCGCCCTGCCCATGGCGTCGATGGGCTGGCGCACGGTGGTCAGGGGCGGGTCGGTGCAGTTCATGAGCGCCGAGTCGTCGAAGCCGATGACCGAGACGTCCTCGGGTACCGAGCGGCCCGCCCGCCGCGCCGCGCGCACCGCGCCCAGCGCGAGCAGGTCGCTGGCGCACACGATGCCGGTCACCTCGCGCCCGACCAGCCGCGCCGCCGCCGCGTGCCCGCCCTCCAGCGAGAACATCGTCTGCTCGACCAGCGCGGGGTCGCCGCCGCCGTCGAGGAAGGCGGCGAGCTTGCGCCGCGAGGGGACGTGGTCGGCCGGGCCGAGCACCATGCCCACCCGCTCGTGGCCGAGCGCCCGCAGGTGGCCGAGCGCCATCTCGGCGGCCACGGTGTCGTCGCAGGAGACCTGCGGGAAGCCGAGGTGCCCGACGGCCGCGTTGACCAGCACCGTGGGCAGCTTGCGCTCCAGCAGCAGCTCGTAGTGGCCGTGCGCGGCGTCGGCCTGGGCGTAGAGGCCGCCGGCGAAGACCACGCCGCTGACCTGCTGCTGCAACAGCAGATCGACGTACTCCGCCTCCGTCACCCCGCCGACGGTCCTGGTGCACAGCAGCGAGGTGAACCCCTGCTGCGCCAGCGCCCCGCCGACCACCTCCGCGAAGGCGGGGAAGATCGGGTTCTGCAACTCGGGCAGCACCAGGCCGACCAGCCTCGCCCGGTCGCCGCGCAACTGGCTGGGCCGCTCGTACCCGAGCACGTCGAGGGCGGTCAGCACCGCCTCCCGCGTCGCCTCCGACACCCCGGGCTTGCCGTTGAGCACGCGACTCACGGTCGCCTCGCTCACTCCGACCTTCTTGGCCACCTCTGCCAGTCGTCGCGTCATGCGCAAATCATACGACGATCAGCGCAAGAAATTACCATCGTTTGCGTTCACTTGCGGCGGCGCAGCAGCATGATGTCACCCGCGGCCACCAGCGCCACGGCGGCGGCGATCACCGCCTCCCAGCTCCACACCTCCTCCCCCGTCACCTTCGCCCTCCAGGCGAAGAAGGCGGCCAAGGCCACCCCCGCCACCAGGGCGATCACCGACAGGATCCGGCGAAGGCGCACCGGGCTGCGCGCGTTCACCGGCTCCGTACCCTCCCTGTCACGCAACCACATGATCGGCCTCCCTTCAGGCCAGGCACCGCAACGCCTCGGCGAGCCGGGGATCGGTCTCCGGACTCGCTCTGCCCACGGTCGCGTTGACGAACTCGGGGTAGGACAGCCCGGCGCTGAGGTCGCCCGCGTTCACCCAGATCTGGTCGGCGGTCTGTTCGACCTGAATCTTCGTGTCGTGCTCGGCCAGGGCGAAGCGGCCCACCGCCACCCGCCACAGCGTCCGGTCGTGGAACTCCTCCTCGCCGACCGGAGCACCGATGTCGTCGGCGTGGGTGGCGTACTCCGAGTCGTAGTGGAAGGTCTGCGAGCCGACCGGGTAGGGGCCGACGAGCGTGTCGAGGGTGGCGTCACGGCCCAGGGCGCGCATGCGGGCCCGCGTCTCGCCGTTCTTCTCCCGCCACTCCGCCAGGACCTGGCCCACGGGCACGCCGCGGCGCTGCCGTACACACCACTCGTTGAACTCGTTGAAGCCCGTGATGCCCTCGGCCGCGAGACCGGCCATGAGCTGCTGGACGATGCCGTCCAGGGCGGCGTGGTTGTACAGTTCCTCGCCGGCCAGGTGGGCCAGCACGTCGCGCACCGACCACCCCGCGCAGCGCGTGGGCCGCTCCCAGTCCGCGGCGTCGAGGCCGGAGAAGAACACGTCGAGCCGGTCGGCCTCGGCGTCGAAGATGGCGAACGGATCGTAGTCCTTGAGCAGGTCCATAACTGTGTGCTACCGCACAGTGGCCCTCACGAACCTTTACGCGCCTGTCCATGCGAAGAGCCCGGCCCCTTCCGGGACCGGGCTCTCACAGGTGACTATCGGGGCTTAGTGCCAGCGCACGACCCGCACGTAGTCGCGGCCGCTCTCGGAGCTGTTCAGCTCGTCGCTGCCCTCGTAGACGGCCTTGAAGGTGCCGGACTTCCAGGCACGCGTCTTGGCGTAGAACTTGCCGCCCCACTGCGTCTTGCCGGAGGCGACCCACTTCCAGCCGCTGTGGCCGTTGGCGCGGTAGTAGATGTCCACCTTCTCGCCGCGGACACCCTCCCAGCCGTCGTCGTCGACCTGGAGGCGGCCGGAGAAGTAGATGTTCTTGCCCTTACGGACCTTGTACGGGTCGGCGTTGAACCGGGTGATCCGGGTGTCGGACTTGCCGCCCTCCTCGACGTCGACCGAGAAGTACGCGGTGTCCTCGGCGACCTTCTTGCCGTCCTTGTTGAACGCCTCGGCGATCGCGCTCCACTTGCCGTCGTAGTCGTTGTCGTTGAAGACGGTGGAGAAGCGCCAGCTCTGGTGGTTGACGGTCTTGTCGGTCAGCGCGCGGAAGGTGTTGCCCTCGGGGCGGACCTTGACGGTCACCTTCTCGATGTCGCTGCTGGCGTTGACCTTGATGTAAGCGGTCGTCTCGCCGCCCTTGGGGACTACGACAGGGTTGGGCGAGATGTCCTGAATCTCGACGGAAGCCGCCCGCGTCTGGGCGGTTGCAGTGCCCCCGGTCAGCAGCATCGCCCCACCGACCATGGCGGAAACGACGCCGACTGCGATCTTCTTCATGAGGGTGCTAATCCTCTCAGTGCTCTGAAACCGTCTCGGGATAGCCGGTTTCCTCACTTACTTGGAGGCGTGAAGCGAGAAGAAAGTTGGCCAAAGTGACAAGAAACTTTTGACCATGCGGTTGACCTGGGGTGGAGCAGAAAAATCCGTTATGGGCGGCTACAGTCGGGCCCCATGAGCGATGTGTACACCCTGGGCGCCGCCATGGGTGTCGTCTCCAGCGGCCGGGTCCGTCATGACAGCGAGGCCAGGCTCGACGTGTGCGGGCCGGAGTTCTCCCTGGCCGTCGGGCTGGCACGGCTCGGGCACCGGGTGGCCTTCCTCGGCAAGGTGGGCGCGGACGAGCTGGGCGCGCGGGCGCTGTCCGTGCTGCGCGGCGAGGGCGTGGACATCGCCGACACGCGGGTGGACGACAGCGCCACCACGGGGTTGCTGCTGAAGGAGTCCAGGGTCGGCTACCCCGGCCTGACCTCCTACTATCACGGCGGCTCCGCCGGAACCCGGCTGGCGCCGGGCAACGTCCCCATCGACCGGATCGGGTCCGCGCGGCTTCTGCACGTCACCGGCACCACCGCGGCGCTCAGCCACGACTGCCTGGAGGCGGTCCGCATCGCGGTCAACGCCGCGCGCAACGCCGAGGCGCTCATCTCCTTCGCGGTCACCTACCGGCCCTCGCTGTGGCCGTCGGTGCGCACGGCCGAGGAGGTGCTCGGCGAGCTGGCCTGCGCCTCCCACCTGCTGTTCGTCAGCCAGGACGAGCTGGACCTGGTCAAACCCGCGCTCACCGCGGAGCGGGAGGTGGTCGTCAGCCGGGGCGCGAAGGGCTTCAGCGTCCGGGCCGACCGCATGCGCTACGACGTGCCGCGGACACAGGTGCCGATCGTGGACGTGGCCGGGTCGGAGGAGGCGTTCGCGGCCGGCTACATCTCCGCCGCGCTGGACGGGCTCACGCCGCCGGAACGCCTCCAGCGGGGCGCCGCGCTGAGCGCCGCCGCCACCACGGGAGCCAGCGAGTGGGAGACGCTTCCCACCCGGTCGGACCTGGGGCGGTTCGCCCCGTGACTCACTTCTTGCCGTAGCGCTGCTGGAAGCGCTCGACCCGGCCCGCGGTGTCCAGGATGCGGCCGCGGCCGGTGTAGAAGGGGTGGCTGGCCGAGGAGACGTCCACGTCCACCACCGGGTAGGTGTTGCCGTCGGTCCACTCGATCGTCTGCTCGCTGATGCGGGTCGACCGGGTGAGGAAGGCGTAGTCCGCGCTCTTGTCACGGAAGACGACGGGACGGTACGCGGGGTGCAGGTTCTTCTTCATGGCCGCCTCAACCACGTGGCAATGGTTTTCATTCCCGTGCTTCGGGGTCGAATCCGAGGGCCGTCCTGCCGCCGTCCACCGGGACCGTCGCGCCGTTGACGAACGAGGCCGCCTCCGACAACAGGAACGCCACCACCCGCGCGATTTCATCCGCCTCGGCCACCCTGCCGATCGGGTGCAGGCGGGCCATCTCCCGCTCCACCTCCGGGGTGACCAGGCGCGCGTACCTGCCCGTGGCCACCGAGCCCGGGGCCACGGCGTTGACCCGGATCCCGCGCCTGCCGTACTCCACCGCCAAGGCCCTGGTCAGGCCCTCGACGGCGGCCTTGGCCGTGGCGTACGGCAGGGCGCCGGGCACCGCCCGCGCGGCCTGGTGGGAGGTCAGGTTGACGATGGCGCCGGCCGTACCCTGGGCGAGGAAGGCCCGGACCGCGATCGCGCAGCCCACGACGGCGAGGTCGAGGTTGGCGGCGATCAGGCGGCGGACCTCCGCGATCGGCGCGTCGTGCACCGACGCGTCGCCGAAGACGGCGGCGTTGTTGACCCAGCCCTCGAGGGGGGCGGCTCTGGCGGCCGCTTCCATGGCCGTCCGCTCGTCGGCGGCGTCGCCGACGATGGTGGTCACGCGGTCGTCCCGCTCCGCCGGGAGGGCGCGGTCGATGACGACGACCCGGCCCGGCAGCCGGTGGACGATGGCCAGGCCGATGCCGTTGCTGCCGCCTGTTACGACGTAAGCCATAGTGTGCTCTATCTCACCACATGGACGGATTTATCCGGGGGCAGGGTTCTTTACGTGATCGTTGAGGATCGGCGCGGGTTTGCGCGTTCCGCACGGCCGGCGCTTCCCGAGCCCGAAGGAATGCGGATGATCGCCGCGCTGGCGATCACTCAGACCGCTGGTTTCGGCGTTCTTTACTACGCTTTCTCAGTCTTTATTACGCCGATGTCGGCGGAGCTTCGGGCGAGCGTGCCCCAGCTCGCCGGCGCGCTCACGCTCTCCGTGCTCGTGTCCGGGCTCGTGGCGCCGCTGGTCGGCGGCTGGCTCGACCGCCACGGCGGGCGCGGCCTCATGACGCTCGGCTCCGCCCTCGCCGCGGGCGCCGTGCTGGCCTGGTCGCAGGTGCAGAACCTGCCGCAGCTGTACCTCGTCTGCGCGGTGCTCGGGCTCGCGTCGGGAATGGTGCTCTACGAGGCCGCCTTCGCGGTGATCGTCGCCTGGTTCGACGCGGCGCGGCGGCCGCGGGCCCTGCTCGCCGTCACGATCGTCGCCGGCTTCGCCTCCAGCATCTTCCTGCCGGTCACGGGCTTCCTCGTCGACCGGTACGGCTGGCGGACGGCACTGGTCGTGCTGGCCGTCGGGTACGGGCTGCCGGCCGTACCCCTGCATTGGTTCGCGGTGCGCAGGCGGACCGTGGAGCGGCCGCCGCCCACCCGCGCGGCCGTCGGCGCGGCCCTGCGCGAGCGCCCGTTCTGGCTGCTGGTGGTGGCGTTCCTGGCGCAGACGGGCGCGGTGGCCGTGATGGGCGTGCTGCTCGTGACCTACCTGATCACGCTGGGCCACCCTCCGCTCTTCGCCGCCACCGTCGCCGGGCTGCTCGGTGTGCTCTCGGTGACCGGTCGCGTGGTCACCACCGGATTGCAGGGCCGCTACCGCATCGCGCTCGTGGCCGCCACCGTCTTCGCCCTGCAGGGCGTGGCCGCGCTTCTGCTGCTCTTCCTCGGCCGCAGCACCTCCGGCGCGATCGCCGCGGTGGTCCTGTTCGGGCTGGGCTTCGGCGTCGCGACCCTCGCCAGGCCCGCCCTGCTCGCCGAGAGGTACGGCACGGCCGCCTACGCCTCCATCAGCGGGGCCCTGGCCCTGCCGATCACCGTGGCCAAGGCGGTGGCACCACCGCTGGCGGCGCTGATGGGGTTCGAGCTCGCCATGGGGGCCGTCGCATTCTGCTGTATCGCCGGAACTGTCGGGCTGATCGCCTACGATCGCCGTGGGCGAACGCCCTGACCCCGTCCCCGTCGTCACGTAAGGTAGCCGCATGGATACGCCCCTGGAGGTTCTGCACCGCGTCTTCGGCTACGACTCCTTCCGGCCCGGCCAGCAGGAGATCATCGAAACCGTCGTGGCCGGCGGCGACGCGCTCGTCCTCATGCCGACCGGCGGCGGCAAGTCGCTGTGCTACCAGATCCCCGCCCTGGTCAGACCGGGCGTGGGCGTGGTCGTCTCCCCGCTGATCGCGCTGATGCAGGACCAGGTCGACGCCCTGACCGCGCTGGGCGTGCGCGCGGGCTTCCTCAACTCCACCCAGGACTTCGGCGAACGCCAGGAGGTCGAGGCCGCCTTCCTGGCCGGCGACCTCGACCTGCTCTACCTCGCCCCCGAGCGGCTGAGGGTCGACTCCACGATCCGCCTCCTGGAAAAGGGGGAGATCGCCCTGTTCGCCATCGACGAGGCCCACTGCGTATCCCAGTGGGGCCACGACTTCCGCCCCGACTACCTCATGCTCTCCGGCCTGCACGAGCGCTGGCCCAACGTGCCCCGCATCGCGCTGACCGCCACCGCCACCCCGGAGACCCATCAGGAGATCTCCAGCCGCCTCGGCCTCGACGCGGCCCGCCACTTCGTGGCCAGCTTCGACCGCCCCAACATCCAGTACCGCATCGCCCCCAAGAGCGATCCGAAACGCCAGCTCCTCGACTTCATCCGCACCGAGCACCCCGACGACGCCGGAATCGTCTACTGCCTGTCCCGCTCCTCCGCCGAGAAGATCGCCGAGTTCCTGTCCGACCACGGCATCGCCGCCATCCCCTACCACGCCGGTCTCGACGCCCGTGTCCGCGCCCTCCACCAGGCTCGCTTCCTGCGCGAGGAGGGCCTGACCGTCGTGGCCACCATCGCCTTCGGCATGGGCATCGACAAGCCCGACGTGCGCTTCGTGGCCCACCTCGACCTGCCGAAGTCGCTGGAGGGCTACTACCAGGAGACCGGCCGCGCGGGCCGCGACGGCCTGCCCGCCACCGCCTGGATGGCGTACGGCCTGCAGGACGTCGTCCAGCACCGCAAGCTGGCGCTCGAAGGCGACGAGGCGCACCGCCGCCGCCAGGCGCTGCATCTCGACGCCATGCTCGCCCTGTGTGAGACCGTGACCTGCCGCCGCGTGATGCTGCTGGACTACTTCGGCGAAAAGGGCACCGGCCCGTGCGGCAACTGCGACACCTGCCACAGCCGGCCCGAGACGTGGGACGCCACCGTCCCCGCCCAGAAGGTGCTGTCCACGGTCTACCGGCTGGCCAAGGAACGCGGCCAGAAGTTCGGCGTGGGCCAGATCGTGGACATCCTGCTCGGCAAGAAGACCGCCAAGGTGGAGCAGTTCGGTCACGACAGCCTGACCGTGTTCGGCGTGGGCCAGGACCTGTCGTCGGCGGAGTGGCACGGCATCGTCCGCCAGCTCCTGGCCCAGGGCATCCTGGCCGTCGAACCCGCCCACGGCACCCTGGTCCTCACCGACAGGAGCGGCGGCGTCCTGCGTGGCCAGGATCAGGTGAACCTGCGCCGCGACCTGAAACCCCGCCCGGCCGGCCGTGGCGTGAAGGCCAAAGCCGCCGCCCGCCAGGCCGACCTCCCCGCCGAGGCGGGCCCCGTCTTCGAACGGCTGCGTGCCTGGCGCGCCGCGACGGCCAAGGAGCAGGGCGTGCCCGCGTACGTCATCTTCCACGACGCCACGCTGCGCGAGATCGCCACCCTCAACCCCACGACCCTGCCCGAGCTGGGCACGGTCAGCGGGGTCGGGGAGAACAAGCTGGCCAAGTTCGGCGCCCAGGTGCTCGCCACCCTGCACGAGGAGGAATCCGCCGATGGCTGACTCGACGGACGGGGGCCGGATCCGCCGTTAGCGTCGTTCTCGACGTGGGTGACGCACGATCGTTGGGGAGGCGAGGTCATGGCACCGGTTGCGGCCTGCCCGGGGCCGCCTGTCCCTCGTCCAGGCCGACGCCGAGCGGCTGCCGCTCCGGGATGGGTCGGTGCCCACGGTCATCGCCATGATGGTGCACACGGACATGCCCGGATATCCGCAAGCGGTGAGCGGGCTCCTCAGAAGTCGAACTCGCCCTTCCTGGCGCCGTCGACGAAGGCCCGCCACACCGACCCGCTGACCACGAAGGGCCCGATCTCGGGGTGCTCCGAATCCCGGATGCCGACGCGGCCGCCGGGCAGAGGCGCGACTTCCAGGCAGTCCCCGGCGTCCCCCGAACGAGTCGCCCTGCGCCACGTCGCGTCGCGCAACTGCTCCGGGGTCACGTCCATCGGCGCTCCATCTCCTTGATCAGCTGCAGCGAGGCCCGGCGGGACAACGCGTCGCCGTGCAGCACCTCGAACCTCGACTTGGTTTCCAGCACGTATGCGGCGTCCGCGGTGATCTGGCTCAAGGTAATCGACTCTATGTACGCCATATCCGGCATTCCAGACATGCTGGCGAGGATGAACGACCCTTGCAGGCCGGTGGTCACCCAGGAATCTCGCGGAAGGACATGGATGTTGACTCGTGGATGCTCGTCCATCGCCGCGAGGTGCGCCATCTGCTCCGCCATCACGGCCTCGCTGCCGATGGGCTGGGTCAGCACTCCCTCGTCCAGGACCACGCGCAGGATAGGCCCACTTTCCGCTTTTATGATGCTTTGTCGCTCCATTCGGGTTGCAACATCCTTTTCCACGAGATCAGGGGTGGTGCCCGGTTTGCCGCGGAAGACGGCGCGCGCATATTCCTCCGTCTGGAGCAGCCCCGGCACGAGAAGGGGCTGCCAGACCCGGAGCATGTCCGCGCGCTGCTCGATCTCGACCAGCCGCGCCACCCAGACCGGCCAGCGCGCGGCGGAGTCGGCCGTCTCCCGCCAGAGCGCCAGCAGCGCCCCGCCCGCCTGCAGCGCGCGGTCGGCCTGCCTCGCGAACTCCTCGTCGGCCGGACGTTCGCCGCGCTCCACCATGCTGATCTTCGACAACGACCAGCCCAGCGCGTCAGCCAGATCCTTTTGTCGCATATCCACCGCCGTTCGGTATTCGCGGAGATATGCGCCGAATTTCCGCCGGGGGGACCTGAGAACGGGTTCTGGATCTCGCATGGGATCACCGCCTCCCTTGCCGCACGGGCAATACGCACCGCCCGTGCAATAGCGCGCCACGTTCATGTACCGAACGTCTTTCGGGACAATCCCCAGAAAGCCACGAATTCTGAGATTCTCACATCAGACGGCAAACCGTCGAGGCCACTGGCGAAATCCCCTGATTACACGCACCCATTCCAGTTAACCGTGCACCCAAAACCGCCCCAACATATCCCGATTTGTACGCAGAAACCCACCCCTGCCCCCACCCATCTCTGCCAGCCCGGACGCTCAACTCCGCCCGCCCGGGCGATCCACGAGCCGCCCGACCACCCGGGCCACGTCCTCACCCACCCAGCCGAGCAGCGCCGAGCCACGACTGCGCTGGAACGGCAGGCCGGCATACACCAGACCGGGGATCGGGCTCACGCCCTCCTCGTGCACCGGAAGCCCGTCCGACAGGGCGCCGGCCACCTGCAACCACGAATAGTCGGAACGGTAACCCGTAGCCCAGATCACCACGGCCGGCGCCAGCCGCTGCCCATCGGCAGTGCGCACGAACCGCCCATCGACGGAAACCACCCGCCCGGTAACCCGCACCCCCCGCCGCCGCAGGTGCCGGGGACCCATGCCGATCAGGGGATCACGCTTCCTCATCCACCGCCCGACAGCACCCGAGACCGGCGCCCTGACCAGGCCGGACAACGACAACCAGGTGAAGATGTCGGCCCCCATCACACGCTGCGGCGCCACGGCCTGCCGCCCCCCGGCCGCGAGCGTGACCGTCCGGGTGGCGGCCAGTTCGGCGGCGATCTGCACCCCCGAATTCCCCGCGCCCGCCACCAGCACGGGGCCGTCCGGGAGTTGGGCGGGGCCGCGGTAGGCGCTGCTGTGCAACCCGGTGATCGTCTCGGGCAGGGCCAGGTCCGGCACGTGGGGACGCTGAAAGGGTCCCGTGGCCACCAGGACCCCGGACGCGGTGAAGCGATCGTCCACCCTCCCGACCTGAACCTCGAACAGACCGTCCGCGGTACGGCGCAGCCGAGTGACCGGGCTGCCGAGACGAATGGGGAGGCCGAAGTGCGCCGCGTACACCTCCAGATAGGCGGCCACCTCGTCCTTGTCCGGGTAGTGGCCGGGGGCAGCGGGAAAGGGCAGACCGGGCAACGCGCTGAAGCGGGCGGGAGTGAACAGGCGCAGGGAATCCCAGCGGTGTCGCCAGGTCTCGCCGAGCCGGGACCGCGCCTCCAGCAGAAGCACCTCATGTCCGGCCAGCCGAAGCTCCCGCCCTGCCGCAAGCCCCGCCTGACCGGCGCCAATCACGATAATCACGCTGGTCAGATTGCCCGTCTCGGCCACCGGCAGGCTTGAACGAACCTGCTATCCCCGCGACGGGAAGGGGAGCCAGCGGACGCCGGTGGCCAGGGCCGAAGGGGTGTCGCCCATCATGCGGCGGACGGTGCGGGTCAGGTGGGCCGCGTCGGCGAATCCGGCTTCGTGCGCGGCCGTGGTCAGCGAGGCGCCCTGGGCCGTGGAGGTCAGCGCCACCCGTAGCCGCTCCCACAACACGTAGGGGCGGAAGGGCAGGCCGAGTTCCCCGGTGAACAGGTGTGCCAGCCGGCTCTCCGACAGGTGTACGGCATGGGCCACGGCGGCCAGCCGTACCGGTGCGGGCAGGGTACGGGCGACGACCTCCAGAGCGGCCACGAGCGCGGGGTGCCGCCCGCCCGGCGGCGTCCCGGTCAGGTCGTCCACCAGAGCGATAAGGGCCGGCAGGTCGAAGCGGGTGGGCGGGTCGAGATCGACCGCCCAGGAGGCGGCGGAATGTCCTTCCGGCGGTCGCCCGTCCCGGGGAGGCCCGCCGCGCGGGTCTCTCAGCCACCCTGGCACGCCTGTCTGGGCGGGGTCGATCAGGGCGAGGAGGCCGGTTGACGTACCGGAGACGATGGCGTGGGGTGTGTTGGCCGGGATGAGGGCGGCGGGAAGCGGGCGGGAGTCGCCGGCGGCGTCTCGCAGGACCAGTCCGGGGCCGATGAGCAGTTGGGCGGCGTAGTGGGTGTGGAGGTCGCCGGGGGTGATCCGGCCGCCGTAGTAGAGGCGGCCGGGGGCGATGGAGACCCAGCCGCGGTAGGTCATGAGCAGCGGGTGCCGGGCCGGGCCGGGGGCGCGGCGACCTGCGTGCGGACACCGCCGTTCATCACCATGTGGCGATGATAGCGATGATGAATCACTGGTCCGCGGGAAAGGATGCAACCTCGGCGGGTGCCGGTGTGTCCTTGGGGACGTGGACGACACGGTGACGTTCGAGAGCTTCGTCGCGGACCGGCTGGGGGCGCTGTTCCGCTACGCGCTCGTGCTCACCGGCGATCGGCACGATGCCGAGGACCTGGTCCAGGAGGCGCTGACGCGCACCGGACTGTCCTGGCGGCGAGTACGGCGCAAGGACGACCCGGAGGGCTACGTGCGCACCGCCATGCTGCGCATCATGGCCAACCGCTGGCGCCGCCCCCTGCGCGAGGTCAGCGTCGCGGCGCCGCCCGAGCCCGCGCGCGAGGACCAGGCGCTGGAACTGGTACTGGCCGACGCCGAACTCCACACGCGGCTGGCCACGCTGCCGCCGCGGATGCGGGCCGTACTCGTGCTGCGCTACGTCGAGGAACGCAGCGAGCAGGAGATCGCCACCCTGCTGGGCTGCTCACGGGGGACGGTCAAGAGCCAGGCGTCCAGAGCCCTGGCGAAGTTACGGGCGGCTATGGAGCGCGAGGAGGCCGGTCATGGATGATCGCGAGTTGTTCGCCCGGCTCGGGCGGCTCAGTGAGGTGTACGGCGAGCCGTCCCCCTCACTGGCACACCGGGTGCACCGGGAGGTGGCGGCACGGCGCCGGCGGCGCAGGATGCTGGTCGCGGCGGCGGCCGCGGGCACGGCGGTGCTGGTGGCGGCGATCCCGGTCACGCTGAACCAGTTGGCCGCCGACCGCACGTCCAGCGCGGCCATCACGTCGGCGACACCGCCGTCTTCCCCCGCCTCCCCGCCTCCGTGCATCACCCTCCCGACCATCACCGCCACCGAACCTCCCCCGAACACCTTCTCGCCCGACCCGACCCCTCCGCCGAACCCGACCCCACCCACGACTCCCGCCGACACCACCCCACCGCCGCCACCAACCACGACTCCCGCCGATATCACCCCACCGATCCCGCCCTCGAAGAAGCCCACCTCCACCACGGATCGCTTCCTCCCGCCGGCGGCGGAAGCCACCTTCACGATGCTGCCCGACGTGGTGGAGAGCACCATCGACCCGGCCGACCTCCCGACGATCACCCTCAACGCCACGAGACAACCCCCCGACGACTGCCCGCCCCTCCAGACGACGCCCCCGGCGGGCACCCCCTCCCCCGGCCCCACGACCACGATCCAGGCGACCACTCCCACCGGTAAGCCCTTCGTCCCCGACTTCCTGGGCGAGGACGGCACCGTGGTCGGCCGTACACCGGACGGCGAGTTGTGGGAGGCCGCTCCCGGCGACGGCCGCCTGACCCGCATCAGCGCCGGAAAGTCCGAAACCGGCACCGGCGTGGCAGCGGGACCGGGCGGGGTACGCACCTGGGCCCGGGACTTCGATCTGCTCTGCCGCGACGCCCAGGGCCAGATGCTGACCATCAGCCCCCAGGGTGTGGCGAAGGACTCGGGGGTGTGGGTGAGCAAGGGCGTCATCGTCGCCCACGACCCGATGCTGCAGCCCTGGGCGGCCAAGGGCTGCGCGCGAGGGGCGCTTCTGCCCGACCACGGCAAGACGGTGCTGGGCGAGGTGGTCGCCGTCGACCACCCGGAGGCGTTCGTCGTCGAGCCGTCGAACGACAAGGTGGTCCGCGTGCTCAACCTGGAGACCGGGCAGATCATCACCGAACGCCCGATCCAGGAGGACATGTCCGGCCGTGACTGGCGGGCCGCCGTCAACCGGCACATCTTCGCCTGGGCCAAGAACGACATGCTGCACAGGCTCGACCGGACGACGTGGAAGCCCCGCCCGAGCCTCGGCGTGCCGGACGGCCCGGCCAGGCTGACCGCGGGGGCCAACCTGGTCGTCTACTCCACCGATCGGGCGGCCGTGGTGCTGGATCCCCGTATCGACACGGTCCGCGAACTGGACGGCCCCGCCTGGGCCGCCGGCGACTGGTTCCTGTACGGCGGGGCCGGCGCCTACCACCTGGGGAAGGCGGACTAGGAAAGCGCCTCCAGGAACGCCTTCCAGACCCTGGCCTCCTCCTTCGGGTCGTCGCCGCCGAACAGGTGGACGGCCAGGTCGACGCCGTCGCCCTTGCCGTAGAAGCGGTAGAAGGCGTCCGGGGAGCGCACGCCCAGGAGGAAGCCCGCGTCCCCCTCCCGGACCACGTAGTCGGTCACGCCTTCGGCTCCTGTGGGCGCCAGCCGTACCGGATCGCCCGGAGCGACGTCGGCGGGGACGCCGAGGGCGGCGCTGAGCCTGGGCCACGGGTCCTTCACGCCCTTGGGGCCTTCGGCCAGCACGTAGGCGGCGGTGCGGCCGGGGAAGTGCAGGAAGTACTGGGCGAGGGTGAAGAAGTACTGGTCCCAGCCGCTGCCGAGGTTGGCGAGGTACTCGTCGCCCCAGCCGTCGCCCAGGTGGCCGGAGTGGATGAAGCGCAGGACGGTGGTGCCGCCGTCGCGGCCTTCGATGAGGTACTCGTAGGCCATGACGGTGCCGTCCTCGCCCTCGCTCCCCCGTACGGCGAGGCGGTGCGGCGGGTCCCAGCCGGTGATGGCGGATTCCTCGGTGTAGTCCTCGAGGTCGAGGCGCATGGTGCCGCCCACGCCGGGTTCGACGGCGAAGGGGAACATCCACGAGCTCAGCCCGGGGCCGGTGGCTATGGCGTCCCAGACCTGCTCGGGGCCGGCCTGAAGCTCGGCTTCCTTCTCGATCCTGAAATCCTTACCCATGCTCTGGCTCCTTGACGGCCGGGTGGACGGCGATCAGCAGCCGGTGATCGCGCCCTTCTTGACTGTGGTACTTGCCGATGAGGACGGCTGCCGCCTGCGCGAGTTCCTCGGTGAAGGCGGCCCGATCGGCCGCGGAGGCGAAGCGCACCTCCGCGTCCAGGGCGAAGGTGGCCACGCGCTTCCTGGCCTTGGCGGCGCCGGTGAGCAGCGCGCCGACCTCGCGCACCATGCGGGCGCCGAGGGCGAGCAGCCAGCGGGCCGAGAGCTGGTCGGGTGCGTGGGCCGGGTCGGGCTGGACGGCGCTGAGCGCGCTGGGCGAGATCACGTAGGAGGCCGCGGAGGCCCGCATGACCCGTTCGGTGAAGTTGCCCTTCTTGCGCTCCTCGACGAGTTCGACGAGGCCGTGCTTCTCCAGCGTCTTCAGGTGGTAGTTGACCTTCTGCCGGGCGAGCCCGACCTTGGCGGCCAGTGTGGTGGCCGATCCGGGCTCGGCCAGTTCGGCCAGCAGCCGGGTGCGCATCGGGTCGAGCGACGCCTCGGCGGCGGCCGGATCTTCGATCACCGCGATGTCGTGCATGCCTCACAGGGTGGCCTTGAAAAATATATTTGTCAAGGCGACCGGCCGAGGAAGCCGAGTAAACGATCGGACGAAGTCGCAGGTGAGGCCGGCCGTACCGGCGGATGGAAGCGGTGCGGGCGGTCGTCGTCGGCGACGAACACCACGGCGAGTTCCAGCAGCTCGCGCGCCAGCCGATCGGGCAGCGGGCGGTCACCGCCGCAGGCGCGGGCCACGTCCCAGCCGTGCACCGCCACCTCGAGGGCGCCCACCCCCGCCACCACCTCCCGCGCCAGCCACGCCTCCCCGACCCCCACCGGCATCGGGCACCGGGCGCTCTGCGACCACGCGCCGATCAGGCGGCAGGCGCGCCACCGCAGGCGCGCCACCGGATCGCCGCCGGAGCCGCCCAGGCGCGAGCCGACGCCACCGAGCCGGCCGTCACCACGCAGGCCGCCACCAAGCAGGCCGTCATCGAGCCGGCCGTCACCAAGCACGCCGTCACCAGGCAGGTCATCGCCGCCCGGCAGGTCGATGTGGCCCAGGTCGGCGGCCTCGGCCAAGGCCAGCAAGGAGTCGTCCATGTGCGCCAGCAACGCGCGCAGATCCCACTGCGCGCAGGGTGTCCGGTTGCCCATCGCCGCCGGCTCGGCCAGCACCAGGCTGCCGAGGGTGTAGCTGACGGCTCGCTCGAGCAGGGCGACACTCACATGAAGGTAGACCGGCCGAGCGCCGAAAAGTCATCTACGGCAGGATGCGATCCACGAACGCGGTGACCCCGGCCAGGATCTCGTCCTTGTTGGTCTCGTTGAACACCTCGTGCCGCGCGCCGGGGTAGATCCGCTCGGTCAGGTCGTCGCCCTTGATCGCCTCGACCCCGCCCTTGCTGCCGCTGAGCGGCACGAGCTGGTCGTCCTCACCGTGGATCCACAACGTGGGCAGCGAACCCAGCGAACCGCCCTCGGCGATCTGCGTCAGCGCCCGCGCGAACGCCTCCAGCGTGGCCCGCTTGAAGGGCCCGTGCCAGACGAGCGGATCGGCGGCGTAGGCGGCTCCGACGGACGGATCGCGGGACAGGGTCGCGGGATCGATCGGGATGTCGGGCAGTTCGTCCATGGCCAGCAGGACCCCGATGACGTCCCACGCCCCGATGACGGGCCCGGACAGCACCAGCCCGGCCAGGTCGGCGCCGTAGCGCTGCGCGTAGCGGGCCGCGATCAGGCCGCCCATCGAGTGGCCGATCACCACGACGGGCACCCACGGGTGCGCGGCACGCGCGTGCTCCTCCAGCCGGTGTACGTCGGTGACGACCTCGTCGAAGTCGTGGATCAGGACGCGTTCGCCCGCCGACTTCCCGTGTCCCATGTGGTCGACGGCGTAGACGGCGGCGCCGTGCCGTACCAGGAGATCGGCGACGTGCTCGTAGCGTCCGGCGTGCTCGCCGTACCCGTGGACGAGGACGGCCAGATAGCGCGGGCTGGGGTGCGGCCACTCGCGGGCGGTGAGGGCGCCGCGGGTGCCGGGGTAGGTGTGCTCACGAGAGTCCGCCATGCGCCCTCCAGACCGGGAACTGCGGTGATCATATGCCCGGCCGGCTCACGCGACCAGCGATTCCTCGACGAACAACCGCTCCAGGTCCAGCAGGTACGCCTCGATGGCCAGCGGCGACAGCAGCCCCGTGTCGGCCCGGAGCGAGACGTCCATCCGGTCGGGTTCCCCGCTGACGTACAGGCGGAAGTCGGAGATGTTGCGGTCCATGGCGTCGGTCCAGGCCAGGTCGGTCTTGTCCATGGCCCGCCGGATCTGGCGCGCGTCCAGCTCGGGCGGCGGATCGCGGCGGACCGCGCGGCCGTCGTGGAAACGGCCGAACGAGCGTGCCCGTGACCCGGCCAGCGCCTCCTCCAGCGCGAACGGGTTGTACTCCGCCCGCCGGCAGGCCCTCAGCAGCGCCTGCGCACCCTGGTGGGCCAGCGCGCCGAAGTCGGGGGTGCCGGGCTCCAGCACCACCAGGCCCTCCTGGG
This sequence comes from Nonomuraea typhae, assembly GCF_009760925.1. GTDB lineage: Bacteria > Actinomycetota > Actinomycetes > Streptosporangiales > Streptosporangiaceae > Nonomuraea > Nonomuraea typhae. Next base: position 174,104 of record NZ_VRLV01000021.1, on the reverse strand, counting down.
CGAGCGTGGAGACGACGTCGTGCCGCCCGCCGGTGAAGCGGTTGTCGACGATCACCCGCATGCCGCAGGAGCGCTGCCCGGTCAGCCGCCCCACCAGGCTCAGGGCCCCGGTCAGCAGCGCCGCGGAGGAGGCGACCCGGCGCCGCGCCGCCACCGTCCGCACCGCCGCCGCCAGCGCCGTGGAGGTCATGGTCGCCTCCACGTACCGGGGCCGGTGCGGGCTCGCCGTCAGCTCGAACGGGTCGATGCGCGCGTACTCGGCCAGCCACCAGGCGACGGTCTCGTCGGAGTGCCCGCGCCCGTCGGCCGAGCCCTGCCAGCCGGCGAGGTCCCGCGGCCGGTCCGCCTGCAGAGGCGGCAGCTCGCCCCGTGACAGCAGCAGCCGGAGGTCACGCGCGACCAGGTCGGCGCCGAGCCCGTCGGCGGCCAGGGGGCAGAGCACCACCACGACCTGCCGCACGAACCCGTCGCCGACCACGAACGCCGCCCGCAGCGGCCACTCGCGCCAGTAGTCGAACGGCTTGGCCGACAACCGCTCGGAGACCCGATGAGCCCGTTCCCCCTCCACGATCTCCAGGTACGGCGTGGCCGTCTCGGCGACGAGCTGCCGGGGCGCCTCCCTGGGACCGGTGAGCCGGGTGCGCAGCGCCTCGTGCCGGGCGACGAGCCGGTCCAGGGCGAGCCGGGCCTGCCTGACGGTGACCGGGCGTTTCGGCCCGGCGAACACGCGGGCGAGGTTGAGGTACTGCTCCTGCGGCTCCGCGGCCAGGACCGCACGCCAGACGTCCTGTTGCCCCCAGGTGAGCGGCGCTTCGATCAACGCGCGCCACCCGCGTCCCGGAGTCGGTCGTTCCGCACCGGCGTTCGCCCTCCGCTTATGGGAAACCAGCGGCCACTTTCACACCACGCAGTCCCCAAAAGCGGTCAGGCTCATGCGTCGTCCTCGGTGTCGATCTCAACGTAGTCGAACGCGTCGCCGACCGCGCGGCGGAGCTGGCGGTGGACCTTGTTCTGGTCGTCCTGCGGGCTCGGGACGTAGAACGGGCGGCCGTTGCGGCCGAAGGTGATCGCCGTCGGCCCCTCCAGGTCGCCCAGGTGGCCCTTGGTCAGCTCGAAGTCCTCGAACGACTCGAACCCGAGACCCTTGGCGTACTCCTCGGAGCCGTAGACGATCTGGCGGGCCAGCTCGATCGGGGCCTCCTGGTAGCCGGAGTAGTCGCTGAAGAAGAAGTCGCGGAACTGGCGCATGCCGCGCTCGTCCATGATCTCCGGGCCGTGGGTGACCTTCACGCCCAGGCAGTAGACGTCGGCCAGGTAGCCGCAGACGGAGACCCGGTCGTAGCCGTGCCGGCGCGCCACCAGCACGCTGACCAGGCCACCGGTGTCCGGCTCTCCGGCCGCCTCGTCCGTCCAGCCGTACGACGGGTCGATCGACAGGCCCGTGCTCCAGCCGGTGTTGATCCAGCTGCCGACCAGGGCGGGGCCGCCGCCGGTGACCGCCTCCGCGGCGATCTCCCGCACCAGCGGGGCCACCACGGAGGGCTTGACGCCGAGAGCCCGGGCGATCTCCTTGGGCGACCGGCCGGTGGCCCGTAGTTCCCGGACGCGTTCTTTAAGGTCTCCTGTCACGGTTCGACACCCTAGCGAACCGCAGCACCAGGGTGGCCTCCTGCGCCCGGAGCTCGTAGCGCGGCAGCACGCCGGGGCCGCAGGCGGCCGAGCCGACGCCGTGATGGGCCAGGTCCAGGTTGAGGTGCACGCGGTCGCCGGGCGTCAGGTCGGTCAGGTGCCGGGCGCGCTCCAGGTCGGCGGTGGTCCAGCGGCGGGCGGTCAGGCCGAAGGCGCCCGAGACGCGCAGCCCCTCGCCGGAGGCGTCGGTCAGCTCCGCCCAGCGGACGCCGGCGCGGTGGCCGTTCTCCTGCGGGTAGACGTACGGCGTCTGGAGCTCGTCCACCGTGGCGCTCCAGGTGCCGACCCGGGCGGCGAACCCGGTGTCCGGGTACGCCTCGCCGGGGCCGCGGCCGAACCACGTCACCCGGTCGAAGCCGCCGGGCAGCGCCATGGCCACCCCGAGGCGCGGGATCGGGTGCGGCCAGTCGCCCTCCGGGATCACGTGCACCTCGAGCTGGAGGCCGGCCGGCCCGCCGGTCCAGGTGTAGGTGGTGCGCAGGGCCAGGTCGGCGGCGGCCGGGGCGACCCGCGTGCGCACGACCAGGCGGCCGGCGGCGCGTTCGACGTCGTCCACGCGGTGGGTCAGGCGGTGCAGGCCCATGGTCCGCCAGTGCCAGTCGAGGCCGCCGAAGCGCTCGTTGTCGATCGGGGCGCGCCAGACCTCCAGCCGCGGGCCTTCGACCTCGACGCCGAACAACCGGGTCAGCCGCCCGGAAACCGCGTCGAATTCGCCACCGCCCAAGGCGTCCGCCGTAGCTCCCGCCCCCTCCGAACTGCCGGAAACGTCACCGGAAGGCGCCACGCAGACCTGACCCCAGGCCACCTCGTGCCCCGCCGGAGCCCACGCGCTGTCCTCGGCCAGCACCGCCCGCACGGTCAGCCAGGTCTCCTCCTCGAACGGCCCGGACTCCGGCAGCTTGACCGTCCCGCCCTCCGCCGGAACGTCGACGACGGTCGCGGACCCGCCCACGACGGCCTCGAACCGCAGGTGGGAAAGGTCGCGGAAGCCGTACCTGCTCGCGATCGCGACCTCCCCCGGTGACGGGAAGGTGATCAGGACCGGCGCGAAGATCACCTTGAGGTCGAGCAGCCCCGGCGAAGGCGTGCGGTCGGGAAAGACGAGGCCGTCGATGACGAAGTTGGAGTCGTGCACCGGCTCCCCGTAGTCGCCGCCGTAGGCGTAGCCGAGCTCCGGGTGACGCAGGCCGTGGTCGATCCACTCCCAGATGAAGCCGCCGGCCAGCCGGGGGTAGGCGTCGTACAGCTCCTGGTACTCCAGCAGGCCGCCGGGCCCGTTGCCCATGGCGTGCGCGTACTCGCAGTGCACGAACGGCATCGCCCGCCGCCGGGCGTCGAGAACGGGATCGTCCAGAGGCTCCTCGGTACCGCGGCCGATGGCCTCGACCTGCGCGACCGTGGCGTACATGAGGCTGTAGACGTCCGTGTCCGCGCAGGTCACGTCGCCCTCGTAGTGCAGCGGCCGGGACGGGTCACGCTCGCGCGCCCAGTCGGCCATGAGCCCGAGGTTGCGTCCGGTCCCGGACTCGTTGCCGAGCGACCACATGATCACGGACGGGTGGTTCTTGTCCCGCTCGACCATGCGCCGCATGCGCTCGACGTAGGCGGCGGCCCAGGCGGGGTCGTCGCTGGGGTTGCGCCGCCAGCCGACCTGGCCGAAGCCGTGCGTCTCCAGGTCGCACTCGTCGACCACCCACAGGCCCAGTTCGTCGCACAGGTCCAGGAAGCCGGGGTGGGGCGGGTAGTGGCTGGTCCTGACCGCGTTGACGTTGTGCCGTTTCATCAGCAGCACGTCCGCGCGCATGGTCTCGTACGGTACGGCCCGCCCGTGGTCGGGGTGGAACTCATGCCGGTTGACCCCGCGCAGCTTCAGCGGGACGCCGTTGACCAGGAGCACGCCGTCCTCGATCGCGACCGTGCGGAAGCCGACGCGCAGCCGCGCGGTCTCGGTCGTGGTGGTGAAGACGGCGTCGTAGAGCCGCGGGGTCTCGGCGCTCCACGGCTCGGCGGGCACCGTGACCTCCACGCGCGGCCGCAGGCCGTCGACGCCCAGCTCCGGCAGGCTGAGCACGCCCTCGCCCGCGAAGCTCAGCCGCCCGTCCGCCTCCGCGCGCACGAAAAGGTCGGCGGTGGAGCGGGTGAGCGTGACGTCGCGGAAGATGCCGGGCAGCCACCACATGTCCTGGTCTTCCAGGTAGCTGGCCGCCGACCACTGGTGCACGCGCACGGCCAGCACGTTGCGCCCCGGCACGAGGTACGGCCCGGCCGTGAACTCGGCGGCCAAGCGGCTGCCGGTGGTGTATCCGAGCTCGTGCCCGTTCAGCCAGACCCGGGCATGGGACTCGACGCCGTCGAAGCGCAGCACCGCGTCGTCCCAGCCGCCGGGAACCTCGAAGACGCGCCGGTAGTCGCCGGTCGGGTTCTCGTCCGGCACGTGGGGCGGGTCGATCGGGAAGGGATAGGAGACGTTGGTGTAGGCGGGCCTGCCGTACCCGTGCAGCGGCCAGTGCGCGGGCACCGGCAGGGTGTCCCACGCGGAGTCGTCGTAGGAGGGGTCGGCGAAGTCGAGCGGCGCGTGGACGTCCGGGGAGAACCGGAAGCGCCACGCGCCGTTGAGGTCGATGGCAGGGGCGTCGCTGCTCAGGGCCGCGCGAGGATGGCGCAGCCCCGAGCTCGGGGCATGATCGAACACCCCAACATCCTTCCCCAAAAGCCATCAGACTCGCACTATTTCCCCCTTGATCTCCTGGGGGTTCCTGATGAGGTTGAGGATCGGGCAGACGCGCTCCACCTCGGCATGCAGCCTGGCCAGATCCTCGTCGGAGGCCGGCGAGTCGATCTTCACCTCGTAGCGGAAGTTCTGCGGATAGACAGGGACATCCGTGTTGCCCGGAAGCTGGGCCCGAGGGTCGTACTCAGCCCGCACGTCCACCGCAAGCGAGTCCAGCGGCACCTCCAGCTCGGCCGCCTTGATCAGGAAGATGTGCGTCACACAGCTCCCCAGCACCCCGGCCTGGAGCTCGGGCGAGCCCGGCCCCAGGTCGTACCCGGCGAAATCGGCCCGGCTGTCGCTGAGGATCTGATGCTCACGGATGCGAATGCGCCGCACCCCGCTGCGCCCCTCGGCGGTGACGGTCGCGTGCAACGGCACCGGCCCGTCAGAAGCCGCCGCCCGGCGCTCCAGCAGGGCGGCCCGCTTCTGCTTCAGGTACTCCCGCAACGTGCTCATACCAGCTCCACCGCACCCTCACGCGTGCCCAGCACAGCCCGAAGCCCCACGGCCCCGGCCACCACGTCGGCATGCACCCCAACAGCCTTGAGGGAAGCCGTCACCGCCGCCGGATCCGGATGAACGATGCTGAAAGCCTCCAGGGAAAGCTGCGGCAACCCCGCAGAAGACGGATGCTCTGTGCTCCCCCAGTCGATGAGGAACGGCACCGGCCGCACCCCGGCCGGGTCCTCGCGCCGGGTCAGCCGCCACTCCAGCAGCGTCCCGTCCGGCTTGCGGCGCGAGAGCGGCTGCACGTCACCCGGGTCGTACCCGGCCTGCCGGGCCTGCCGTACCTGCTCGTCGATGTCGTCAGGACGCACCGCCCAGGCGGCCAGCACGGGCGCGGTCAACGTCTCCAGCCCGAACGCCCGGGGCCGGGCTCCGGCGACGTCCGGGTCCGGCCCGATGATCTCCAGATAGGCGCCCTCCCCCAGCCCGACCAGGTAGTTGGCGGTGCCACCGGGATGCGCGCCACCCGCCACCGGGTGCACCCCGGTCCGCTCGGCGAACCCGGCCACCCCCTCCAGCAGGTTCGGCACGGCGTAGACAAGGTGGTCAAGAGTGCTCATTCGGGTTCTCCCAGGGACAGCATGAGCCGGTTGGCCCAGTTGAAGAAGGCGGCGGAATGGATGACGTCGCTGATGGCCAGGTCGTCGAGGCCGGCCTCGCGCAGCGCGGCCACGTGTTTCCCGGTCAGCGCGCCCGGCGTGGCGGCCAGGGCGACGGCCGCGTCGATGACCGCCCGCCAGCGCGGGTCCTGGTGCGCGTCCACGCCGTCGTCGAGCAGGCGCTGCACGTCGTCCGCGCGCTTGGCGTGGTGGCTGGCGAAGCGGGCGTGCACCGAGGCGCAGAAGACGCAGCCGTTGTGCCGCGAGACCGCGGTCGCGGCCAGTTCGCGCTCGGCGCGCGGGAGGCCGCCGTCGGCGTTGTGGAAGATGTCGAGGTCGGTCTTGGTGCGCGCGTGCAGGATGTGCGGGTCGCGGGCGAGCAGCAGGAAGTACGGCGAAGCCGCCCGCCCCTTGTCGACCAGCGCTTCCCAGTGCTCGTCGGTCAGCTCCTCCTCGGCCAGCGGCGCCAGCCACGGGCGCCAGCCGAGGTGGTCCTGGGTGAACTTCATGCGGCGGCTCCCAGCAGGCGCAGGCCCGCGATGGCGCGGATCTGGAAGGTGAGGAAGGCGACGAGCTGAGAGAGCGTGACGATGCCGGTGGTGCTCCATCCGGCGTCGAGCAGGGCTTGGAGGCTTTCCCTGCGGGCTTCGCGAGGGCGGAAGACCAGCAGGTGGGCGTGGTCGAAGGCGGCGGCCAGGCGGCCGTCGAGCGCCGAGCGGTGCACGGGGCCGGCGGTGTTCTCGGCGGCCAGTTCGGGCTCGGCGTAGACGCCGTAGGGGCCGGAGGTGAGGCCGGCGGAGATCTCCTCGCGGACCCGGGCGAGCAGGTCGGGGGCGAGTTCGCCGAGCCGGTCGGCGTAGAAGTCGGTCACGGCGGCGTCGCGGTGCAGCCCCGCCACGAACGCGGCGACGGCGTCGCGCTCGATGAGCGTGACCTCGTCCTCCGATTCGGGGCAGAACAGCGCCTCGTAGCTGCGCTGGGCGTGCTCGCGCGCCTCGGGGCGGCGCTCGCGGAGCTTGTCGAGGGGTGATCCCGGCTGGATGCCCGCCAGCCGGTCGATCACGTCCAGGGTCATACCGTGGTTCCTTCCAAAGCGGGGGCGACCTCGGTGGCGAGGAGTTCGATGGAGCGCAGGGTCTGCTCGTGGGGCGGGTCGATGGAATGGACCTGGAAGACCAGGTCGGTGACGCGTTTGAGGGTCGGGTCGGCCTTCAGGCTGGCCACGACGTCCTCGGGGGTGCCGACGTGGGCGTCCCAGGCGGCGATGAGCTCGTCCACGCCGCCGCCGTCGGGCTGGGGCAGGCCGGGTCTGGCCAGCCCCCTGGCCGCCCAGCGCAGCGCCTCCTCGCGGGTCTCGGCGACGAACGCGGTGCGCGAGGCCATGATCCGCGGGGCCACCCCGGCGGGCAGGGCGGCGTAGTAGGCGTCCACGATCGGCTTCTGGATCTCGGCCAGCGACAGCCCCGGCCGTCCCTCCGGGCGCGGCTGGGTGCGCGAGAGCATCAGCCCGTGCCCGGCCTTGCCCGCGCGTTCGCCGCCGCTGACCGAGAACGTCGCCTCCCAGATCGCCTCCAGCAGCCGCGGCGCCTGCGGGTAGAGCCGCTTGCCGCCGCCCAGGTCGCCGCCGGACCAGGCGTCGACCAGCACGGCCAGGTGCTCGGCGTAGATCTCGTTGCGTCGGGACGGGTCCTTGCCGAACGCCTCGAACGCCGAGGGCGTGCCGCCTCCAGCCACTCCGACCTCCAGCCGCCCGCCGGACAGCAGGTCGAGCACGGCGGCGTCCTCGGCCACCCGGACCGGGTGCTCCAGCGGCAGCGTGATGATCCCGGTGCCGATCCGGATCCGGGAGGTGCGCGCGGCCACGTGGCTGAGGAAGACGAGCGGCGCGGGCAGCCCGCCCTCGTCGCCGTCGAAGTGGTGTTGCGCCACCCAGGCGGTGTCGAAGCCGAGGCGTTCGGCGTGCACGATCTGCTCCAGCGCCAGCCGGTAGCGCTCGCGGGGCGGGACGTCGTCGAGGAGCCGGGTGAAGAAGCCGAGCCGGGTCATCGCACCGCCTCCGGCACCGCGGCCAGCAGCTCGCGCGTGTACTCGTGCCGCGGGCTGTCGAAGATCTGTTGGGTCGTCCCTGATTCCACGATGCGTCCCTTGTTCATGACGGAAACGGTGTGAGAGATCTGGCGCACCACCGCGAGGTCGTGCGAGATGAACAGGTAGGTCAGGCCGAGGTCGCGCTGGAGGCGCTCCAGCAGTTCCAGGATCTGCGCCTGGACGGTCACGTCCAGCGCGGAGACCGCCTCGTCCAGCACCACCACCTGGGGTTCCACGGCCAGCGCGCGGGCGATCGCGACCCGCTGGCGCTGGCCGCCGGACAGCTCGCGGGGCCTGCGCGCCAGCAGCGTCTCGGGCAGCGCGACCCGCTCCAGCAGCTCTTTCACCTTGGTACGGCGGGCCGCCCGGTCACCGAGGCGGAAGTTGCGCAGCGGCTCCTCGACGATCTCGGCCACGGTCTGCCGGGGATCCAGCGAGCCGTAGGGGTTCTGGTACACGAGCTGCACGCCCCGGCGGAACTCGGTGATCCCCGGGATCTCCACGACCCCGGAGGTGGGCTCGGCGAACCGGGTGACCATGCGCGCGGTGGTGGTCTTGCCGGAGCCGGACTCCCCCACGAGCGCGTGCGTGCTGCCCCGGGTCACCTCGAAGCCGATCCCGTCCACGGCGCGGAACCCGCCGAATTCCTTGACCAGGTCCCGCACGACGATCGCGGGCTCGCCGGCCGGGGGCTGCTTGAAGGACCGGGTGCTCAGCGCGGGCGCGTCCTCCAGCAGCCTGCGGGTGTAGGCGGCGGCCGGGGCGGCCAGGACCTCGCGGGTGCCGCCGCTCTCCTCGACCACGCCGTCGCGCATGACCACGAGCCGGTCGGAGCGGGCCGCGGCCACGCCCAGGTCGTGGGTGACCAGCAGGACGGCGGTGCCGTACTCCTGCCTGAGGTCGTCGATGAGGTCGAGGATGCGGCGCTGCACGGTCACGTCCAGGGCGCTGGTCGGCTCGTCGGCGATGAGCAGGCTGGGGCGCAGCGCGATGGCGGCGGCGATGAGCACGCGCTGGCGCATGCCGCCGGACAGTTCGTGCGGGTACTGCCCGGCGCGGCGGGCCGGGTCGTCCAGGCCGACGCGTTCCAGGAGCTCCAGGACCCGGCGCCTGCGTGCGGATTTGTCCCCATGCTTGTGGATGAGGAGGGTCTCGGCGATCTGGACGCCGACCTTCTTGACCGGGTTCAGCGAGTTGGCCGGATCCTGGGGGACGAGGCCGATGCTGGTGCCGCGGATCTCCCGCAGGCGGCGCTGGGACCAGCCGGCGATGTCGGTGCCGTTGAGCAGGATCTGGCCGCTGTCGGCCGGGTGCAGGCCGATGACGGCGTTCGCCGTGGTGGTCTTCCCCGAGCCCGACTCGCCCACCACCGCGACGAACTCGCCCTCCTCGACGCGCAGCGAGACGCCCTTGACCGCCTCGTGCCCGCCCTGCCGCCGCAGGCCGCGCGCCTGCGGGTAGGACACCCGCAGGTCCCTGACGTCGAGCAGAGTCATCGGATCTCCTTCGAGATACGGCCGGCGGCCAGCACCACGGCGACCACGACCGCGCCGGGCAGCGTGGTCAGCCACCAGGAGGTGGCCAGGTAGTTGCGGCCCTCGGAGATCAGCAGGCCCCATTCGGGCGTGGGCGGCTCGGCGCCGTACCCGAGGAAGCCCAGGGTGGAGATGGCCAGGATGGCCACGCCGAACTGCAGGGCGGCCAGCGCGACCACGGGGCCGAGGGAGTTGGGCAGCACGTGCCGCCAGAGGACTCCGGCGAAGGTGCCGCCGCTGCCGAAGGCGGCCTCCACGTAGTCGCTGCGCCGTACTCTGACCACCTCGGCGCGGGACAGGCGGGCGAAGGCGGCGACCGAGGCGATGCCCACGGCGATGGCCACGTTCACCGTGCCGGGGCCGAGCAGGATGATCACGGTCAGCGCCAGCAGGAGGCCGGGCACCGAGAGCAGCACGTCCACGCCTCGCATGATCACTTCGTCGGCCGCCCCGCCCGCGGCGCCGGCCAGCAGGCCGAGCAGCGTGCCCAGCACCAGCCCGACGCCGACCGCCACGAACGCGCCCGACAGCGAGTGCACCGAGCCGTGCACGACGCGGGCGAACACGTCGCGGCCGACCGCGTCGGTGCCGAACCAGTGGGCGGCGCTGGGCGGCTGCAGCTTGTCGGCCGGCACGCCGGCCAGCGGATCGTGGCCGGTGAACACCCACGGCACGATCGCCCAGAGCACGACGACGGCGATCGTCAGCCAGGAGAGCACCTTCATCGCGCCAGCCTCGGGTCGAGCACCGGAAACAGCACGTCCACCACCAAGTTGACCAGGACGAACACGGTCGCGGCCAGCACCACGACGGCCAGCAGCACGGGTGTGTCCTGGGCGTTGACCGCCTGCTCGGTGAGGCGGCCGATGCCGTTGCGGCCGAAGACGGTCTCAGTCACGACCGATCCGGCGATCAGCTCGCCGAAGGTGAGCCCGGCGACGGTCAGCGTGGGCGGCAGCGCGTTGCGGACCACGTGCCGCCACAGGATCCACGAGCGCGAGGCGCCCTTGGCGGCCACGACCGGCACGAACGGCTGGGTGAAGACCTGGTCGAGGCTGCGGGCCAGGACCTGGGCGATGGGCGCGGAGATCGGCACGGCGAGCGTGAGCACGGGCAGGACGAGCTGCTGGATCTCGCTGCCGCCGATGACCGGCACCAGGCCGAGCCGGAAGGAGAACACCTGGATCAGCAGGATGCCCAGCCAGAAGGCCGGGATCGAGATGAACAGCGCGGGCACCGCCAGCAGCAGGCCGCGCAGGCGGGAGCTGTGACTGGCGGCGACCGCGATCAGCACGGCCAGCAGCACGGCCAGGACGAAGGCGGCGCCGGCCAGCTTGGCCGTCTCCGGAAGCCCTTCTGCCAGCCGCTCCAGCACCGGGGTGCCGGTGTCGACCGAGTAGCCGAAGTCGCCGCGCACGAACCCGAGGACGGTGTGCAGGTAGCCGCCGGCGTCGTAGTACTGGCGAATCTGGGCGATCTGCTCGGGTGACAGGCCCAGCTCCGGGTTCTGGAACTTGATCAGGATGGAGTCGCCGGGCATGGCCTGGAGCAGGAGGTAGGCGGCGGTGAAGGCCGCCCAGAGCACCAGGAGCGCCTGCCCCACCCGCTTGGCCAGATATTTCCTCATTTATCCAGCCAGACGGAGTAGAAGCTGGGCCGGGCCACCGCCTCGAAGGCCACCCCCTGGACGTACGGGGCCACGCCGTACACCTGGGGCTCCTCGAACAGCGGGATCGCGTACGCCTGCTCGATCAGGTACCGCTGGATCTCGGCCACCTTGGCGTTGCGCCGGTCCACGTCGGGCAGGGCGGACTGCTCCTCCAGCAGCCGGTCGAGCTTGGCGTCGTTGGACAGGATCACGTCGCGGTTCTTGCTGTGGAACTGGCTCTTGATCACGTCCTGGTCGGCGCGGCCGACCATGCTGTGCGAGACCGCGGTCTTCTCCGCGTTCTTGATGTCCACGGCCTGGGTGCCCGCGTCGGCGGGGCGGATCTCCAGCTTGACGCCGAGCTTGGCCCACTGCTGGGCGACGAGTTCGAGCGTCTGCTTGGACAGCGGCTGCGGCCCGGCCACGAAGACGCCGAGGTTCAGCTTGACGCCGCCCTTCTCCCGGACGCCGTCGGCGCCCTGGACCCAGCCGGCCTCGTCCAGCAGCTTGTTCGCGCCGTCGGGGTCGTGGACCAGTTCCTTCGACAGGTCCGCGTACCCCTGGGCCAGGTGACTGAGCACCGAGGTGGCCTGCGGGTAGTTCTCGGTGAAGAGCGTGTCCACGACCTCCTTGGCGTTCGTGCCCTTCAGCAGCGCCCGGCGGACCCTGATGTCCTTGAGGATGCTGTTGGCCGGGCGCAGGTACAGGCCGTTGTTGACGCCGCGCGTGGGCTCGGCCCTGACCGTGAAGCCGGCCGACTTGACCGTCTGCTCGTCGTACGCCTGCACGTAGCGCACGTAGTCGGCCTGGCCGGAGGTCAGCGCGCCCACCCGGACGTTGTCCTCGGGCGTGACGATGATCTTGATCAGGTCGAGGTAGGCGCGCCCCTGATGCTTGGCGGACGGCGGCGCCCAGTTGTAGTCCTTGCGCGCCTGAAGGTCGATCTCCTTGTCCACGACCTGCTTGGCCACGGTGAACGGTCCCGAGCCGATCACGTTCTTGAGCTGGCACTGCTCCTCGTACGGCAGGCCGATCGTCTTCTTGGCCACCAGCCCGGCCCCGATCACCGAGGTGCCCTGGAGGAAGCCCGGGGAGGGCTTGTCGAAGAAGAACCTGACCGTCTTGGCGTCGACGACTTCGGAGCGCTCATAGTTGTTGACGAACTCGGCCGGCGGCAGCTTGAGCTTCTCGTCGCCCTTGCCGTAGACGTCGAAGTTGGCCGCGACCGCCGCGGCGTCGAGCGGGCTGCCGTCGCTGAAGGTCACGCCGTCGCGCAGGTGGAAGGTGTACTCGGTGGCGTCGTCGTTGACCTCCCACTTGGTGGCGATCCACGGCTCGATCTTCAGGGTCTCGGGGTTCTGCCAGGTGAGCTTGTCGGTGAGCTGGTTGAGCACGCCGCCGTTGGGATAGAACCCGGCCGCCGGGAGGTAGAGGCAGGTGGGCGGCTGGTGCTCCAGGTAGGTGAGCGTGCCGCCGTACTTCGGCTGGCCGCCGGCCGCTTTGGCCGCCGCCCCCGTGCCGCCGCCACCACAGGAGCTCAGCAGCCCTACGACGGCGAGCATGGCAACGCTGAGAATCGCGGGTCTGGTTGAGGACATGGGGCGACAACCCTTCACTTCCGGGGGCTTACGCGACAAAACGATAATACCTACCTGAATAGTAGGCAAATGTAAGATCGGAGGTGTGTTAGCCGCGGCCTTCCTCCACCGCCCCGAGGTGTTCTCCGACGTCTACGCTCCCGTCCTCGACCGCATCCGGGCCAGAGCCGAGATCGTGTACGGCCCCGCCGCGCACGCCGACCCCGCCCGGCTCGGCCCTGTCGAGGTTCTGTGCACGAGCTGGGGCGCGCCCGTGCTCGACGCCGCCCTCCTGGACGCCATGCCGCGGCTGAAGCTCGTCCTGTACGCCGCCGGATCGGTGCGCAAGCTCGTCACGCCCGAGTTCTGGGCGCGGGAAGTCCCGCTCGTCTCCGCCTACCGGGCCAACGCCGTGCCCGTCGCCGACTTCACCTACGCGCAGATCGTCTACGCGCTCAAGGGCGGCTGGCGGTACGCGCTCGGCGCCCGGGCCGCCGGCGCGCCCATGACGCGGGTGCCCCAGCCCGGGTTGTACGGCTCGCGCGTCGGGCTTCTCTCGCTGGGCGCGATCGGGCGGCTGGTCGTGGACCGGCTGCGGGCGCTGGCCGTGGACGTGGTGGCCCATGACCCGTTCGCCGGGCCGTACGACGGGGTGCGGATGGTGGAGCTGGCGGAGCTCTTCGCGACCAGCGACGTGGTCAGCGTGCACACCCCGCTGCTGGACGAGACCCGCGGGCTGGTGGGGCGGGAGCTGCTGGGCTCGATGCGGCAGGGGGCCACGCTGATCAACACCGCCCGCGGCGCGATCCTCGACGAGGCCGCGCTGGTCGAGGTGCTGGCCGGGCGGCCCGACCTGTTCGCCGCCCTGGACGTCACCGACCCCGAGCCGCCGGTGCCGGGCTCGCCGCTGTTCACGCTGCCGAACGTCGTGCTCACCCCGCACATCGCGGGCAGCCTGGGAGCCGAGCGCGGGCTGCTGGGCGAGCTGGTCGCCGGGGAACTGGAGCGCTTCGCCGACGGGCTGCTGCTGGAGCACGCGCTGACCCGCGAGGCCGCCGAACGTCTTGCCTGAGGGCCGCGCGTGAGCGGGGCCTCACAGGCCACACTGGAGGCATGGACCTTCCCTGGCTGGAGCTGGGCACCGGGCATCCACTGGTAGTGCTGCGCTGGTTCACACCCGAGCACTCCGCCAAGCTGAGCCCCGGAGAGCTGCCGGTCCTGACCGCGCTGGGCACGCGCTTCCGGGTCTACGCGGTGAACCGGGCGCCCAACATGCCGCCCGGCACCACGATGGCCGACATCGCCGAACAGCACGCCCTCGACCTGCGCAAGCGCTTCGGCCAGCCGGTGGACGTGCTGGGCATGTCCTCGGGCGGCTCCCTGGCCCTGCAACTGGCGGCCGACCATCCGGGCGTGGTCAACCGCATGGTGGTGGCGGGCGCCGCGTACACGCTGCCGCCGCACACCCGCCGGGCCCAGCGCCGCTACACCGAGGCCGTCGCCGCCGGGCGCCGGGGCGCGCAGCACCTGGCGCCGCTGGCCGGGGGCAACCCGGTCACCCGGGCCTTCTTCACCGCGCTCATGTGGCTGGCCGACCCCGCGATCCGGCCCGCCAACCCCCACGACATGCTGCACTTCGCCCAGGCCGAGGACGCCTTCGACGTGCGCGAGCGGCTGCCGGCCATGCAGACGCCCATCCTGGTCGTCGGGGGCGAGCGCGATCTGGCCTACACGCCCGAGCTGTTCCGGGAGACCGCGGACGGCCTGCCGCACGGGAAGCTGCTGGTCTACCCCGGGGCCAGTCATCTCCGGACGTTCCGCCACCCGGACTTCCCCGCCGACGTCGAGGCGTTCCTTAAGCCGGCCTGAAGGGGACCGTAAGTGCCCGCGCGCACCGTGGAGGCATGGAGTACTCCGTCGAACGCGCCCTCGCCGCCCCGCCCGACCAGGTCTACGCCGCCTGGACCACCCCCGAGCGCTTCGCCCGCTGGTTCGGCCCGCGCATCTTCACCACGCCGCCGGGCCGCGTCGTCCTGGACCCTCGGCCGGGCGGCGCCTGGCAGGCCACGCTCGTCGGCGAGCACGGCTTCGAGGCCACCCTGGGCGGCTTCTACCAGGAGGCCAGCGTGCCCGACCGGCTGGTGTTCACCTCCGGTGCCGCGCTCGTCACCGTCACCCTGCGGGGCGAGCGCGACGGGACCGTCCTGCGGTTCCAGCATCTCGGTGCCGCCGAGGAGCACGTGCGGGCCGCCTGGCTGGAATCGCTGGACCGCCTCGCCGAACATCTCGGCGTCCGTCCGTGAATCGCAAATTCCCTCCCACCGTTGGGCAATCCGCGCGCCTGCCGTACCGGAGTGGGGCACCTCCAGAAGAGGCGAAAGGGGAGTGAGATGGCCATGCACTACACAGAGCCCGGCCACTCCGGCTGGCTCGGATTCGCCGGCATGCTCGGCGTCATCCTCGGGTTCTTCCATGTGATCCAGGGCGTCATCGCCTTCTTCCGGCAGGACGTCTACCTGACGCCCGGCGGGCAACTGCTGGTGCTCGACTACAACACCTGGGGCTGGATCTGGGTGATCATCGGGCTGGCGCAGATCGCGGTGGCGCTCGGCATCCTGGCCGGGAAGACGTGGGCGCGGGTGCTCGGCATCGTGTTCTGCGGCCTGTCCATGATCGGGCAGTTCGCCTTCCTCGGCGCCTACCCGGTCTACTCGGTGATCAGCATCGCGATCAGCGTGCTGGTGATCTACGGGCTGATCGTCGCACCGCGCCGGGCGAGCGCCTGATCAACCGTTCGTCCATCACCCGTCAATGGCGGCCGGGGATCGTCCTTCCCACTTCATCACCTACGGGAAAGGCGCTCCCCCATGGCCTCCAAGTCCTGGATCGTCACCGCCGCGCTCTGCTTCTTCCTCGGAGCCCTCGGCGTCCACCGCTTCTACGTGGGCAAGATCGGCACCGGCGTGCTGCAGCTGGTCACCATCGGCGGGCTGGGCATCTGGGTGCTGATCGACTTCTTCATGATCCTGGTGGGCAAGTTCACCGACAAGGAGGGCAGGCCGCTGGCCAAGTGAGGATGCCGGGGGCCGGGCCCCCGGCACGGCCGTCAGCCCTTCACCTCGCGCAGGCGGCCGGTCTCCACCTCGTAGACGAAGCCGCGCACGGCATCGCGATGCGGGATGAACGGGTCGGCCCTGACGCGCGCGATCGACTGCGCGACATCGCCTTCGAGGTCGGAGAACGCCTCGGCGGACCAGTCCGGCTTGATGCCGGTCTCGGCCCGGATGGCCTCCTTGAACGCGTCGTCGGTGAACGTCAGCATGCCGCAGTCGGTGTGATGGATGAGGATGATCTCGGTGGTGCCCAGGAGCCGCTGGCTGATCGCGAGGCTGCGCCGCTCGTCGGCGGTGATGACACCGCCGGCGTTGCGGATGACGTGCGCGTCCCCTTCGCGCAGGCCGAGGAGGCCGTAGACGTTCAGACGCGCGTCCATGCAGGCGACGACGGCGACGCCTTTGCCGGGTGGCAGCGGCAGGTCCCCCTTGTCGAAGGTGGCGGCGTATCGCTCGGCGTTGGCCAGCAGCTCGTCGGTGACGCTCATCGAGGCTCCTCCGTGAGGTCGGGCCTTCAGAATTACCCTAAATCCCTATGGATTCAATAGGGTTTACTCACCTTGGGCGGCGGGATGTGGGCCAGGCACGAGGTGTCACCCAGCCGCTCGTCCCTGATGAACCCGGTCACCACGGAGATCGCACAGCCCGTGGCGTCCATCTCCGGGGCGTGCCCGGTGTTCGGCACCACCAGGAACGTCGCCCGCGGGAACTGCGCGGCGTTCAGCCTGCTGTTCTCCTCCGGGGTGTTGTTGTCCAGGTCGCCGGCGAGCACCAGCGTGGGCACGTCGGGCAGCTTCCCGGTCAGCTTGTACGGCCGGGCCGTCCCCTCCTTCGGCCACTCGATGCACGCGTCGCCGCCGTCGGGTGCGCTGGAGGCGAAGCTCTCCCTGCTGAAGGCGCCGAACCCGGCCGGGTCCGCGGCCCTGACCGCCCGGTCGAACTGACGCCGGCGCGTGCGCAGCGGCGCGTCCACCGACCAGGCGCGCGTGTAGTCGTTGCAGACCACGGTGAGCGTCAGGGAGTTGTCCCCGCCGGCCGCCGTGTCGGCGTACTCCTGGAAGGCCGCGGTGAGCTCGGCGGCCAGCGGCCGCACGTCCCCCCTGGCCGCCTTGTGGAGGTGGGCCGGCATCCGGCCGATCAGCGGCACCACGTCGGGAGAGCCGCCCACACCGCCGCTGGCGGCGAAGGTGAGGACCATGGCGAAGAGGCTCTCGTCCAGCGTCATCGTGTGCGGGCGGCCGCCGACCGTGATGGTCAGCTCGACCGGCCTGACGCGTAGCCGCGCGTTCACCTTGCGCAGGTCCCGCACCGTGGCCGCGCCGTCGCAGGCGCCGCTGCGCGCGCAGATGCGGCGCAGGGTCAGAGAGATCTGCCGGGCGCTCGGGCCGCCGAGCGAGTCGAAGGTGACCGGGAAGGCGGCCGACACCACGATCGAGCGCACGGAGTCCGGGTGCCGCTCGGCGTAGATCGGCATCAGGTAGGTGCCGTAGGACACGCCGTACAGGACGACCTTGCCCAGGCCGAGCCTCTGCCGGACCGCGTTGAAGTCGTCGGCGGTGGCGGCCGAGGTGTAGCCCTCGGCCCGCGGGCCGAGGTTGGCTCCGCACTGGGCGGCCATGCGCCGCAGCTCCGCCCGGCCGTTGAGGATGAGGTCACCGATGCCGCAGCTCAGCGTGCCCGACTGGCCGGTGCCGCGCGGGTCGATGAGCAGCAGGTCGTGGTCGGCGCGCAGCGGGGCGGTCAGCGCCGCGTACCACGCGGCGATCGCGATCGGGGCGCCGCCGGGGCCGCCCGGGTTGACCATGACGGTGTTCTTGGCCGGAGCCGCCTCGTTCTCGCGGCGGACCAGCGCGTAGGCCACGTCGATCGTGCCGAGTTCCGGCTTGCCCGCCACCAGGGGGCGGGACACGGTGCCGCACTCGGCCCGGCGGCCGGGAAGCGCGGGACACCAGGCGGGGGCGCCGGGCTCCGGGGTGCGCGGGGCCGCGGAGGTGGTCTTCTCCAGGCCCGGCGGGAGCGGGAAGGGTACGGGAGCCGCCGGGTAGGGCCAGCTCTGCTGCGCCGCGGGGGGCGACGGGGTCGGAGGGGTCGGCGCTAAGACCGACAGGCCAGTGGTCACCGCCAGAAAAGCGGAAATCAACGACATGTCAGAAAGCTTGATCGACCGGTCTTCTCTCCCACCAGAGACCAAAGGACAGACCTCATCCTGCCGCCGCCCCAGCGCTTCCCTCCTCCTCAGGAAGGAGGAGACCCCGAAAGCTCGGGGAGGTGGGGAACCCGGAAGCTCGGGGAGGAGGAGAACCCGAAAGCTCGGGGAGGTGGAGAACCCAGAAGCTCAGGAAGGAGGAGACCCCGAAAGCTCGGGAGGGAGGAGAACCCGGAAGCTGCGGAAGGAGGAGAACCCGAAAGACCGCAAGGGGCGAGTTCCCCTTGCGGTCAGCGGGTGATCCTTCACGCGGCGGCCGGCACCGGCTCCGCCCTGACGCCGCGCTCCCGCAGCACCACCACGGTCAGCACGGCCAGGCCCAGGAAGACCAGGGCGCCCAGGCCGGAGACCGCGTGCAGGCCCGAGGTGTAGGCCGCCCGCGCCGCCTCCAGCAGCAGCGGCTGGTGGGCCGTCTCGGCCGCCGCACCCGCGATGGTGTCCGCGGCGATCCCCTCCGGCAGCCCCGCCCGGAAGACCGCGGCGGCCAGGCTGCCCAGCGCGGCCACGCCCACCGCCACCCCGAACTCGCCGCTGGTCTCGGCGATCGCGGCCGCCGAACCCGCCTTCTCCGCCGGGGCGGCGGCCATCATGATCCCGTTGCTCAGGCTCATCGGCAGCGCGATGCCCGCCTGGGCCACCACCAGCCCGAGGATCACGAAGGCCACGCCGTTGCCGGGGGTGGCCAGCGTCATCAGCGCCATCCCGGCCGCGCCCAGCACCAGGCCGCCGGCCATCACGTAGGCGGGCTGGACCCGCCGGGCCAGCATCGGACCGGCCGACAGCGCGACGATCATGATCAGGCTCGGCGGCACCATCCACAGCCCGGCCGCCAGCGGGGACAGCCCGGCCACCGACTGCAGGAACGTGGTGGCCGTCAGCGTGATCCCGGCCATCACCACGCCGCCGAGCAGCATCAGCGTCAGGGAGGAGGCGAAGGCACGGTTGCCGAACAGGCGCAGGTCGAGCAGCGGGTCGGCCAGGCGGCGCTGGCGGCGCACGAACACGGCGCCGAGCGCCAGGCCAGCCACCAGCGCGGCGACGGGGACGAGCTGCCAGCCGCCCCGGGCGACCTCCTTGAGCCCGTAGATGAGCGGCAGGATCGCGGCCAGCGACAACACGACGCTCACCGGGTCGAGGCGGCCGGCTGTACGGTCGCGGTACTCCGGCAGCACGGCCGGACCGGCGAGCAGCACCACGAGCATGAACGGCACGCCGAGCAGGAAGGCCGAGCCCCACCAGAAGTGCTCCAGCAGCAGCCCGCCCACGAACGGGCCGACGGCCATGCCGCCCATGAAGCAGCTGAACCAGATCCCGATCGCCGCCCCCATCTGCTTGGGGTCGTGGAAGATGTTGCGGATCAGCGCCATCGACGACGGCATCAGCGTGGCCCCGGCGACGCCCAGCAGGGCCCGGGTCACGACCAGCATCTCGGCGCTGGCGGAGAAGGCGGCCACGACGGACAGCACGCCGAAGGCGGCGGCTCCGGCCAGCAGGAGCCTGCGCCGGCCGATCCGGTCGCCGAGCGTGCCCATGGTGACGAGGAAGCCGGCCAGCATGAACGAGTAGATGTCCATGATCCACAGTTGCTGCGGGCCGGTGGCGCCGAGCTCGGCGCTCATGTGCGGCAGCGCCAGGTACAACACGCTGACGTCGATGGAGAGCAGCAGCGCGATCGAGCTGAGGACTGCCAGGGCGATCCAGGCGCGCCGTCCGGCGGCGGAGTTCGTGTTCATGGCTCCACCGTGCCGGGCTCCGCTTCTGGTCTCCTTTCCAGCGCCTTAAGGTGCTTCGTATGCGTTTTGGAGTGCTCGGGCCGCTGACCGTATGGACCGAGGCCGGAGAGGTCGTGACGATCCCCGGTCTCAAGGTCCGCACGCTGCTGGCCGACCTGCTGGCCCACGACGGCCGCGTGGTCTCCACCGACCGCCTGGTCGACGACCTGTGGGGCGACGACGCGCCGGCCAACCCGGCCGCCGCGCTGCAGGTGCGCGTCTCGCAGCTGCGCAAGGCCCTGGAGGACGCCGAACCCGGCGGCAAGAACCTCGTCGTCTCCCGCGCCCCCGGCTACCAGTTGCAGGTCGCGCCGGACGCGGTGGACGCGCTGCGCTTCGCCCGCCTGACGGGCGAGGGACGCCTGGCCGAGGCCCTGGAGTTGTGGCGCGGCTCGCCGTACGCGGACTTCTCCGACATGGAGTTCACGCGCGCCCCGATCACCAAGCTCGAGGAGCAGCGGCTGACCGCGGTCGAAGAGCTCGCCGAGGTACGGCTGGCCGCCGGCGAGCCCGTCGACGTGGCCGAACTCGTGACCGAGCACCCGCTGCGCGAACGCCTGCGCGCGGTCCACATGCAAGCCCTCTACCGGGCAGGACGGCAGAGCGAGGCCCTGGCCGCCTACGGCGAGCTGCGCGAGCGGCTGGCCGACGAGCTCGGCCTCGACCCGTCGCCGGAGCTGGCCGAGCTGCAGGCCAGGATCCTCCGCCAGGACCCGGAGCTCAGCGGGCCCGGCCGGCGGCCGGCCACCAACCTGCCCGCGACCGTCAGCGACCTCATCGGCCGCGCCGGCGCGGTCGGCGAGGTGCGGGACCTGCTCGGCACGAGCCGCCTGGTCACGCTGACCGGCTCCGGCGGCGTCGGCAAGACGCGCCTGTCCCTGGCCGTCGCCGGCCGGCTCACCGGCGCCTACCCGGACGGCGCCTGGCTGGTGGAGCTGGCCGCCTACGACCGGGACACGGCCTCGCTGGCCGACGCCGTCCTGACCGCGCTGGACATCCGCGACAGCGCGGGCCCGGGCGACGCGCTGGACCGGCTGGCCGACGCGCTGCGGGGCCGGCGCATGCTGCTCGTGCTGGACAACTGCGAGCACGTGATCGACCAGGCGGCCAAGCTGGCCGACACGCTGCTGCGGGCGGCGCCGGGGCTGCGGATCCTGGCCACGAGCCGGGAGCCGCTGAGCGTGGCGGGCGAGGTGCTGTGGAGCGTGCCCCCGCTCGGGCTGCCCGACGTGGAGGATCTCGACGCGGTCGCGAACTCCGACGCGGTGCGCCTGTTCATGGCGCGGGCCACGGCCTCGGCCCGCGCCTTCGTGCTGGACGCGGGCAACGCGGCGCCCGTCGCCCAGCTGTGCCGCCGGCTCGACGGGCTGCCGCTGGCGCTCGAGCTGGCCGCCACCCGCGTGCGCTCGCTCGGCGTGCACGAGCTGCTGGCCCGGCTCGACGACCGGTTCCGGGTGCTGTCCGGCTGGCAGCGCGGGGTCTCCGACCGGCAGCAGACGCTCATGGGCATGATCGACTGGAGCTGGACCCTGCTCACCGACGACGAGCGCGTGGTGTTGCGGCGGCTGGCCGTACACGCCGACGGGTGCACGCTGGACGCGGCCGAGGCCGTCTGCGGCGACGGCGGGCTCGACGTGATGGAGCTGCTCGCGCGGCTGGTCGACCGCTCGCTGGTGACCGTGGCCGAGGGGGCCTCCGGGATGCGCTACCGGCTGCTGGAGTCGGTGGCCGAGTACTGCCGGCGGCGGCTGGACGAGGCGGAGGAGGGCGACCGGGTCCGGCAGGCGTTCGCGGCCTACTACACCGACCTGGCCGAACGCGCCGGGGCGCACCTGCGCGGCGGCGAGCAGGTGCGGTGGATGCGCGCGCTGGACGCCGACGCGGGCAACCTGCGCGCGGCCCTCGACCTCGCCCCCGCCGGCCTGGCCCTGCGGCTGGTGAACGCGCTGGCCTGGCACTGGTACCTGCGCGGGCGGCTGCACGAGGGCCTGCGGTCGCTGGACGCCGCCCTGGCCAAGCCGGATGCGGCGGCGCCGGCGGACCTGGAGCGGGCGCGGGCCTGGCGGGCCGGGTTCGCGATGCTGCTCGGCGAGAGCGTGGACTGGCAGGCCGCGCTGGAGATCGCCGACCCGGCCGACCGGGCCAGGGCCGAGCTGTTCGTGCAGTACGGGCTGACCGACATGGCCACCGCGACCGCGGTCGTGGCCCGGGCGCTGGCCGCCTGCCGCGAACTCGGCGACACCTGGGGCGTGGCGGTGGCGCTCAGCCGGCAGTCCAGGGACGCCTTCACCCTGCGCGAGCTGGAGCGGCTGGACCAGATCGGCAACGAGAGCGCCCGGCTGTTCCGCGAGCTGGGCGACCGGTGGGGTGTGCTCCAGGCCAACGAGTGGCTGGGCGGGCTCAACGAGATCACCGGCGACTACGACGAGGCGGCCCGGATCTTCACCGAGGACGCCGCCATCGCCGAGGAGCTGGGCCTGTGGCCGGACAAGGTCCGGCGGCTGTGCTGGCTCGGCTGGATCGCCGGCTACCGGCGTGACTACGACCGCGCGGTCGACACCTGCCTGGCCGCGCTCCGGCTGGCCGAGGGCCAGGGCTACCAGGAGGGCACGATCTTCGCCCGCATGGGCCTGACGATCGCGGCCCGGCGCTCGGGACGGCTCGAACTGGCCGAGGAGCACCTCAACGCCATGCTGGCCGGGGTGCCCCGCGATCCGGACGCCGACCCGCTGCTGTTCATGCCGACCGTGCTGATGGAGCTCGGCCACGTACGGCAGGCGCAGGGCGCGGAGGAGGCGGCCCGCTCCCTGTTCGAGGAGGCGCTGGGGGTGGCCAGGAAGATCGGCGACCCGCGCACCCTCGCCGCGACCTTCGAGGCGCTGGCCACGGTGGCCGGGCCGGAGGAGGCGGCCGGGATGCTCGGCGCCGCCGCGGCGGCCCGGGCCGCCCATGCCACCCCCGCCTCGCCCGGCGAGCTGGACGACATCGAACGGGCCACGCAGCGGGCTCGGCGGGCGCTGGGCGAGGACGCGTTCGCCGCCGCCTACGCCGAGGGAGAGAAGCGCCCTCTGGACTAGACCCTCTCGGGTGTCGTGGCAGACCGCTACGCTTCCCCAGGTGTCCGACATTTCGCTGCCCGGGTACGAGATCCGTGGCGTCATCGGCCAGGGCGGGTTCGGGATCGTCTACCTCGCCCTGCAGTCCGCGGTCGGCCGTGAGGTCGCGCTCAAGGTCGACAACCGGGTCCTGCTGTCAGAACGCGACCGGCGGCGCTTCCTGCGCGAGGTCACCGCCGCCGGGGCGCTGTCCGGGCATCCGCACGTCGTGCCGGTCTACGACGCCGGGCTGCTGCCCGACGGCCGGCCGTACATGGTGCTGGAGCTGTGCCCGGGCGGGTCGCTGGCGGGAAAGCGGCTCTCGCCGGCCGAGGTGCGCGATGCCGGCGTGCGAATCGCCGACGCGCTCGCCGCGGCGCACGCGCAGGGGGTGCTGCACCGCGACGTCAAGCCCGGCAACATCCTCATCAACCGGTACGGGCACGTCGCGCTGTCCGACTTCGGGCTGGCCACGATGCCGGAATCCGGCCCCGACGCCTCGGTCACCCGCGAGTCCCTGACCCCCGCCTACGCGCCCCCGGAGGCATTCGAGCTGGCCGGGCCCAGCCCCGCGGGCGACGTCTACTCGCTGGCCGCCACCCTCTACGCGCTGCTGTCGGGCCGGCCGCCGCGCTTCCCCGAGTCCGGCATCGCCAACCTGGCCGCGATCCTCGCCCTGCACCGCCTGCCCGTGCCCGACGTGCCGGGCGTGCCGCCGCAGCTCACCGCCGTCCTGCGCGACGCGCTCGCGACGGACCCGGCCCACCGCACCCCCAGCGCCGCCGCCCTGCGCGACGCCCTGGCCGCCGTCCACGTCGACCCCGCCACTCCGGTACGGCAGGCCGCCCCCTCACCCGCCTTCCAACCGGCCCCTCCCGGCTATCCCGGAGTCCCGTCCCAACCGGCCACCTCCCCTCCCGGCTATCCCGGGGTCCCATCCCAACCGGCCACGTCCCCTCCCGGCGACGCCTCCACCCGGTCCTCCAGGCGGGCCGGGCGGAAGCAGGCGCGCAAGGGCGTGGGGCTGGTGGCCGCGCTGGTGGTGGCGGTCGGGGCCGGGGCGGCCGTCGGGGTCTACGCGCTGCGCGGCCCGGGCGCCACGACCCTGCAGCCGGGGCCGTCCTCCTCCGCCAAGACCGGCCAGGCCAGTCCCGCCGCCTTCCCCGGCCTGGACACCTACACCGAGAACTGCCCGGCCGCCAAGGTGAAAGGCGCGGGCGCGGCGTGCGTGAAGGAGTCGGAGTGCTGGGGCGGCCTGGCGATCGTGGCCGGGGACACCCGGGCCAGGCGGCTCGGGTGCGAGGAGAAGCACAGCTGGGAGACGTTCGCCGTGGGCCGCATCCCGGCCGACTCCGAGACCTACGACCAGCAGGACCTCGAACGCCACCCGACGATCAAGAAGGTCTGCGGCGTGGCGACCATGCTGGCCTCCCGTCGGGGCAAGGAGCAGGTCGAGCGCAGCCGCTGGATGACCACGGTGCTGCCGCCGAGCGCCGCGCGGTTCGAGAAGGGCGACCGGGTGTATCGGTGCGTCGGCGGCGTCACCGGCCGGGAGGCGCCCGGGCAGTTGTTCCGTTAGCCGAGGACCCGCAGCGGGGTGATCGTCTGCCGGTGGACGATCACGTCGAACCACTGCGGGAGCGTGCCGCCGTACATGTAGTAGTCGAAGGGCCGCTTGGGGTCGTACCCGCCGATCCCCCGCATCCTGGCCGGCCGGTAGAGCTGGGACGGGGTGCCGACCCGCAGGTCGAGGACGTACTGCCGCAGGCCGGCGTCCCCGAGCGGCCGGTCGTACCAGTCGCGCGGCGGTCTGGGGACCTTGCCGGCCTTCAGGGTGCCGTGGTCGAAGGTGAACCCCATGGACAGGTACTGCCGGCCGTACCAGCGGCGCAGGTGCGAGCCGGCGGTGGCGAAGCGCAGCTCGGGCATGGGCGGCAGGGACACGCGCAGGTCGGGGGCGTTGGCGGTGTGGGCGCTGGCGGCCCAGTAGGCGACCTTGTCCCCGGAGTGGCGCTGCCACCAGCGCAGGTTGCGTGAGGACTGCTGGTCGCGGTAGCCGGTGTCGCCCTTGCGGTGAATGTACTCGTGGAACGAGACGATCTGGCGGGCGTTGTGCAGGGCCAGTTGCTGGGCGCGGGTCTCCGGCAGGCTCTTGACGGCGTTGTAGGCGGCGCGGGCGTGGGCGATGTAGGGCTTCATGTCGCGCCCGCTCTCGAACAGTTCACGGAAGTAGGGGCCGATCTCGTCCGACGGCGGCCGGATGGCGTCCAGGTGGGCCTTGACCTCGTCGAGCTTGGCGGGGGCGGCCTTGGCCACGTAGCGGGCGACGGCGTCGTAGGCGGCGGGACGGGTGGCGTAGAACTCGACGCCGACGAAGCGGACCTTGTCCTTGTGGGTGGCGTTGTAGCCGCGCAGCCAGCGCAGCACGTCCCGGACCTCCTCGGCCTGCCAGGTGGTGGTCAGCTGCCGGACCACGGCGTCGAGGTCGCCCTTGCCCTCGGTGATGTAGCGGTCGACGATCTGGCCGGTGGTCCAGTCCTCCTCCCAGGCGATCGTGCGGAAGCCCATCTTCTCCACGAGGTGCCGCAGCACCCGGTGCTTGAGCAGCGCCTCCTCGTGCGCCCCGTGCGTGGACTCGCCCAGGCCGACGACCTTCGCCCCGCCGACCATGCGGGTCATCGGCGCGAGGTCGTCCAAGGGCGCGGCCGGGTCGATGGTGACCAGCGGGACTGCGGTCCTCCTGACCCAGTCGGGGACGGGCGTGAGGACGAGCGTGGCGGCCAGGACGGCTTGCGTGATCATGGTGGTCTCCTTCGGAGGGCGAACGCCACCACCGTCCTCCGTCCCGGCCGCCGTCGCGTCCGCCGGGGAGCGGTCGCGCCGCTACTCCGGCGGACGTACGCTCACTGCTGTGCCGTCCCCGCCGAGCGGTAGTCGGCGGCGACCCCGATCAGGCTGATCAGCCCGGAGGCGAACTCCATCGCCTCCTTGTGCCCCTCCTCGAAGGGCGGCTGGAAGCCGACCGGCTGCCACGTCTTGGTGGCGGGGTCCCACAGGTCGTTGCCGACCTCGAAGTCCCAGCCGAAGACGCCGTAGTCGTACCAGAGCTCGTCGGCGGAGTTCCCGGCGGCCGAGTACAGCACGTCGGTGACCGGGCCGGTCTGCTGCGGCCAGGTGACGGTGCCGCGCTCGGCGGCGATGGCCTGCTCGATCGTGCGCGCCGACCGCAGGAAGTACGCCTCCTCGGCCGGGCTCGGCCGGGGCAGCGTGACCCGGCCGTCGAACTTGTACGCGCCGGGCGGCCACATGAAGTACCCGCCGTAGCTGTGGACGTTGAGCGCGAACCTGATGTTGCGGAACGTCTTGGCCAGCCAGATCACGTTGCCGCTCTCGGCCTCGGAGTGCTCGGCGGGCCCGGCGTAGACGCTGCTCTGGCAGTTGGCCGAGGCGCCGAAGTAGCCGTCGAACAGCGAGCCGGAGGCGTAGTTGCGGTTGATGTCCACGCCCCACGTGTTGCGCAGCGCCGGGTCGGCCTGTGCGGCGGGGCAGTGGTTGACCATGTTCTTCCGCTGGAGGTTGAAGTCGTAGAAGCTGTAGTTCGCGCCGTCGGGGTTGACCGTGGGCACGATGAAGATCTCGGTGCGGTTCAGCAGCCTGCGGGTGGCGGGGTCGCGCTGGTAGTTGCGCAGCAGCCGCTCGGCCGCCTCGAGCGTGACCAGCGGCGTCACCCACTCGCGCGCGTGCTCCTGCGAGTAGGCGATCACGCCGGTGCGCGAGCCGTTGCGCTTGGTCCCGACGCGCAACGCCAGCACGGTCGCGGGTTTGCGCGACACGCTCGCGGGCGCCTTGAGGAAGTCGGTGAGCGGGGTGCGCGCCGCGGCCGCCACCACGCCCGTCCCCGGGTCGTCGCGGTACGGCGTCGCCTTCAGCAGCGTGCCCGCCCCGGCGTTGAGCGCGGCCACGACCTGGGCGGCGGTGCTGGTGAGCTGCCCACCGGAGCCGGTCGCGAGGCTGACCGTGACGCTCTTGCCACGCACGCCGACCTGGAGCGCCCGGTCGGGCGCGCCGGGGTCCACGAACTCGACGGACACGTCGTTGCCGCCCTCGGAGCCGTAGGCCAGCGAGGTCACCACGACGGTCCCGAACTGCGCCTGGGCGTGGCGGCGGTAGCCGTTCGTCTTGTACGGCAGAGCCATGATCTCGGCCAGGTGCGGGTAGCGCTTCGCCAGTGCCCGGACCCGTTCGTTGATCTGGTCGGGCGGCATGTACTGGGTGATGAAGTCCTTCTGGTAGCCGGGCACCGTCCGGTCGGGCCGCTCGCCGTCCGGCCATTCCCTGACCCGGGCCTGCGTGCTGCCGCCGCCCGCGGAGGTGACCGTCACCCACTGCGGGCGCCGATCGGCCGGGGCCGGGGTGGTGAACTGGTGCCCGAGATAGGCGCCCGCGTCCACGTACGGAACCATGGCGACCGTGCCGCCGCTCCCGTGGGAGCCGCGCCAGGCCGCGGTGAGCGCGGCGGTGCCGCCCGCGCTGCTGGTGGCCTCGACGGACAGGAAGTAGCCGTCGCGGGACTTGAACCAGACCGCCCGCTCGATCACGATCTGGTCGGCTTGGGCGCTGCCCTTCTGCTGGGGCGGCGCGGGCGCGGTCGTGTCCGCCCTGGCGATGCCGAGCGGCTGGAGCGCGGCGAGCTGGCTCGGGGTGAGCACCGCGTCGACCTGGATGCTGCCGTCGGGCTGCGGGCGGACCCGCTCGGTGAGGTCGGCCCCCTGCGCGACCAGGCGGTCGAACGCCGCCCGGCCGGGCACGGAGATCGTCATGAGGGAGGCGGGCTCGGGTTCGGCGGGCGGCGCCGCGGTGACGGCGGCGGGCACCGCCGTGGTGGGTAACAGGGCGAGGGAGAGGGTTATCGCGAGGACACTTGCTGACGCACGTAAGCCACGCATGGCTCCTCCTAGATCAGCCTAGGAGGTCATTGAAACACGGCTCACACCTTCGTGATCCGTACCGCGTCGGCTATCACATAGCCGGTGGCCGAGGTCCATCTGCTGACGCCCACCACGTTCCCGGTCCCGGCTTGCAGGGTGAAGGTGCCGAGGCTGCGCCACGCGCCGCCGCCGCTGCGCTGGTCCACCTTGATCGTCTGCCCGGCCACCAGGTACGGCGTGGCGCTGTTGTAGCCGGGGTCGGCCGGATACCAGACCTCGACCCGGTAGCTGCCGGTGGCGGGAATGGCGGCGCTGAACCAGGCGGGGTCGCTGGCGGCGACCGGCGCGGCGAAGCGGTAGTCGGCGCCGTGTCGCTGCCCGGAGAAGGCGGAGGTGCCCCAGGTGGCGGTGGCGGCGAAGCCGGGGTCCTGGTTGTCGACGACGACGCTGAAGGTCTCGCCGCCGCCTCCGGTGACGACCCGGCCGGCGCTGGGCCCGCTCTCCTGGTGGGTGCGGGTGAGCGCGCTCACGTAGTAGGTGTACGTGCTGCCCGCGGCGGCGCCGGCGTCGGTGAAGGAGGTGGCGCGGGTGGTGGTGAGCAGGTTGCGGGCATCGGCGAAGAAGCACGGGTCGGTGGCGGGCGAGCCGTCCACCCGGTAGACGGCGTAGGCGGCGCCCTGGCCCTGCCAGCTCAGGCTGACGCCGCCGGCGCCGCGGGTGGCCGCGGTGATCGCCGGGGCGCCCGGTGCGGCGGCGGTGCCGTACTCGGGGATGAGGGCGGGTCTGGTGTAGTGGGCGGCCGTCATCGTGGAGATGCTGTTGATGCGGTTGGCCTTGACGTCCTTGGCGCTGAAGAAGATGTCGCCGCGGACCTCGGGGTGCTGGCGGTTGTAGGTGAGGTGGTCGGAGAGTTCGGCGGTGCGCTGCCAGTTGGCGTCGACTCCGGCGCGGTAGGCGGCCTGGCCGACGTACAGCTGGACGCGGGTGCCCTTGACCACGTCGGCCCACCAGGCGGTGAGGACCTTGTAGTCGGCCACGCTGTAGCCGATGTGCCAGTAGAGCTGGGGCGTGATGTAGTCGATCCAGCCCTGTTTGACCCAGCGGCGGGTGTCGGCGTAGATCGCGTCGTAGGACTGCAGGCCGGAGGTGGCCGAGCCGAGCGGGTCGGCGCTCTGGTTGCGCCAGATGCCGAACGGGCTGACGCCGAACTTCACGTGGGCCTTGGCGGCGTGGATGCGCTGGCCGAGCTCCTGGATGAGCAGGTTGACGTTGTTGCGCCGCCAGTCGTTGACGTCGGTGAAGCCGCCCGGGTACTGGG
Source organism: Nonomuraea typhae (assembly GCF_009760925.1). Taxonomy (GTDB): domain Bacteria; phylum Actinomycetota; class Actinomycetes; order Streptosporangiales; family Streptosporangiaceae; genus Nonomuraea; species Nonomuraea typhae. The sequence continues at coordinate 145,256 of NZ_VRLV01000021.1, read as the reverse complement.
CGAACGTGGCGGCGTCGGGGATCGCCTGACCGCTGACCGGATAGGGGTAGAAGTAGTCGTCCAGGTGCACGCCGTCGATGTCGTACCTGGTGACCGCGTCCATCATGGCGTCCTGGATGAACGAGCGTACCGCCGGGATGCCCGGGTTGTAGTAGAGCTTGCCACCGTAGGCGAAGCGCCAGCCGGGGTTGCGCCGGGCCGGGTGTGAGGAGATCAGCCGGTTGGGGTCGTCGTGGTTGGCGATCCGGTAGGGGTTGAACCAGGCGTGGAACTCCAGGTTGCGGGCGTGTGCCTCGGCGACCATGAAGGCCAGCGGGTCGTAGCCGGGGTTGCCGCCCTGGGTGCCGGTCAGCCACTGCGACCACGGCTCGTGCGGCGAGGGCCAGAACGCGTCGGCCGTGGGCCGGATCTGCACCACGACCGCGTTCATCCGCTTCTGCACGGCCAGGTCCAGCCAGGAGCGGAACTCCGCCTGCTGGGCGGCGGCGCTGAGCCCGGTGGCGCTGGGCCAGTCGATGTTGGCGACACTGGCCACCCACATGGCCCGCAACTGCCGCTTGGGCGTGGCGGGGTTGGTGGCACAGGCGGCGGAGGCGGTGGCGGCCGCCTGCGCCGGGTTGAGGAGGTACGTGAGGAGAAGGGCTAGGACGGCTAAGACACCACGACCTGTCGTCACGAAAGAAAGCTTCTTCGGATGATCAGTGCCTGTCAATAATCTCCCGCTGGGCGGCATAGAGGTCGGCGACCGAGGGCTTGGCGCCGTGCAGGGCGGTGAAGGACTCCAGGTCGCCGGCGAAGTCCGGGGTGAGCTCGCTGCCGGTGCCGTTCGCGCCCTGGATGCCGACCGACACGCTGCGCGGGGCCACGTCGCCGATGGTCAGCGCGTACGGGCTGCCGCTCGTGATGCGGACGTTCCAGTGCGCGATCCGGGCCCCGAACAACGGCCCCGAGGCGCCGGACCCGCCCACCCGGCCGTTGTTGACCAGCGTGATGTCGGTGCGCACGTTCTCGAACGGCAGCGCCCGGTGGGTGTCGAAGGTGCCCTCGGCCATCGTGCCCCGGCGCCAGACGTTGCCCGAGGACAGGCCCTCCAGGTTGAGGCCGTGGTGCACCGCGCCCGCCGGGACGGGCACCGTGAACGCCTCGATCTCGAAGTCCTCGACGAGGTTGTCGTGCGACTGCATCCGGCAGGCGAAGCTGTGGTGGGCGGCCCGGCCGCCGACGCTCACCCGGCTCAGCGTGTTGGACTTGGCCGTGGTGAAGCCGAAGCCGAGATCGCAGTTCTCCACCCGCACGTCGAAGGCCCAGCAGTCGTGGACCGCCTGGAAGCAGACGCCGTTGGCGCCCGGGTGCTTGTTGTGCGCGGTCATCGGGGCCAGGGCGTTGCGGACGGTCAGCCGCTCGAGGCCGCTGTCGTGGACGACCGGGCCGATCGCGCGCAGCCTGGCCGGCCACTCGGGACGCAGGTCGTAGCGGATCGGCTGGGCCAGCCTGACCAGCCGGGGACCGAGGACTTCCTGCACCCGCACGGGCCACTGGAAGCTCGCGTACTGGATGTACTGCCCGCCCGATCCGGTCACCAACTGCGGGGCGCGGCGGGGCCAGTCGTAGGCGGCGGCGCCGGGGACGTCGCCGGAGACGTGCTTCAGCAGCCCCGCGTCGGGGCGGTTCTCGGTCTCCAGGATCACCATGTCGCCGGGACGCAGGCCGGCGGTGCCGGAGACCATGAGCGTGCGGGCGCCCCTGGTGGCCGCGGCGACCGTGGCCAGGGTCTCGCCCACCAGCCAGTTCTCGGTGCCGGCGAAGTCCTCGGCCTCCGACAGCGCCCGGCGCTCCGGCGAGATGAACCAGACCTGGCCGCCGGTCCACGACCAGCGGCTGTTGCCGTTGGACTGGCGGGCCTGGCGGTAGCCGTCGTCCAGGGGCCTGGCGAAGTGCAGGATCGTGGCCTCGCGGCCCGATCCGCGCAGGACCACGTTCGACCAGTGCATGAAGACGGGCGCGTTCAGCAGGTACGTGCCGGGCGGCACCAGCACGACCCCGCCGCCGCGTTGCCCGGCCGCCTTCAGCGCGGCGTTGAAGGCGGGGGCGCAGTCGGTGACGCCGTCGGCCCGCGCGCCGTGGTCGGTCACCCGCGTCACCACCCGGCCCCCGCGCGGGAGCCGGGCGCCCAGCCGGTACCCGGCCCGGGAGACGTCGGGGACGAGCGGGTGGGCGCCGGGCGCCTGGGCCCACTGGCCGAGGAGCACGGCGGAGTCGTCTTGGGGCCGTCCGCGGTCGCGGCCGCCATCTGGGGAATCCGCCCTGGCCGCGGTGCCGGTCAGGACGGCGGTGGCCGCCGCCGCGCCCAGTAAGGCGCGGCGGGTGACGGTCTCGTGCATGGGTGCTCCTCAGGTGCTCAGGACAGCGACAGCCGGTCCAGGTCGGGGGCGGACCCGGTGTCGTTGTGGATCTTCACGGTGTTCGGCCCGGCGCCGAGCGTGATCGGGACGGTGGTGGTGTAGGGCGTGTTGTTGCCGACGCCGTCCACCTTCACCTCGACCGGCGCGCCGCCGTTGACGGTGACGAAGAACGACCGGGGGCCGTTGACGGTGTAGTCCACGACCAGCGTGTACGTCCCTGCCGACGGCACGGTGACGTTCCCGAACTCCACGTACGCCCCGGGCCCGCCGCCGAGGTTGCGGACCTTCTGCCCGCCCGAGCACGCGCCGCAGCCGGTGATGCCCGCGTCGCCGAGCCGGTTGGCCGAGTCCTCCGCCTCGCGCATCCACACCCGGTCGGCCGGGCGCAGCCGTACCCTGAGCTGCTTGGCCGCCTGGGCCGAGCGGCCGAGCACCTGGAAGGCGGCGGTGACGGGGATGTCGGCGGCGCCGACGTCCTGGCCGGGCGGTGAGGTGAGGGTCCAGGTGGCGCCGAGCGTCTGGCCGAGGCGCAGCGAGGCGGCGGTGGCCGGGCCGCCCTGGACCGTCCAGCCGGGCGGGAGCTGGGGCGCCAGCGTGACCTGGTCGAGCTGGTCGTCCACGTCGAGCCGGAGCGTGGCCGACACCTTGAGCGACTGCTGACCGGGGCCGGTCCACTGCAGGCCGCCCGGTTCGACCGTGAGCGTGGTGGCCGGGACGTACCCGTCGGGCGGCAGGGGCGAGACGGCGATGCGGTCGATGCCCGCGCGGGCGACCTCCAGCGTGACAGTGTTCGTGCCCTTCTTGAGCGGTACGGCCAGCGCCGTCGGCACGGGGACGTCCCGGTTGCCCGCCCTGATGGGCACCTCGGCGGCCGGGGCGTCGTTCACGGTGACCTTGACCGAGGTGGCCCGCGCCGCCGTGTGGTCGATCTGGAGGCGGTAGGTGCCGTCCTCGGGGGCGGTCACGTTGGTGAAGGCCAGGGTGCCGGGGCCGGTGACCTGGAGGTTGCCGGAGCAGGTCCGGCACGGCTCGGGGCGGGCGCCGCGCGAGCGGTTCGCGTGCTCGGCCTCCAGGGGCGCGGCCGGGCCGAGGGAGAACGGGTGCGCGTAGGCGACCTTGATCTCGTCGATCTGGAGGCGGCGGTGGTAGCGCGGGGCCTGCGGGCCGCCCCAGGTGTCGAGGACCTCCAGCTTGACGTGGCGGGCGCGGCGCTCGCCGAGGTCGATGAACTGCACGCCTCTGGCGCTGCGCAGGGCGCCTTCGCGGATCGGGCTGCCCCAGTTCCTGCCGTCGTCGCTCAGGTAGACGCGGTAGTCCTTGATGCGGGCGGAGTCCTCGGGGCGGCCGAAGCTCTCGCGGGCGTAGGTGGGCGACCATTCGCGCTGGTTGATCGCCAGGGAGGTGAGGACGCGGCGGTGGCCCAGGTCGAGGGTGACGTCGGCCGGGAGCCTGCCCTGGTTATCCCAGTAAGTCGAGAAATTTCCGTCGACGAGCTCGGGGCTGGAGGCGGTGATCTTGTCGTGGTAGAAGTGCCGGCCCCTGGTCTCGACCTTGAAGACGGTGTCGTAGGGGTCCCAGTCGGTGATGCCGAGGATGGTCAGGTATCCGGCCGACTGGTGGAAGGCCAGGCTCCTGCCGGTGCGCACATCGGTGACCCGGGTGACCCAGTAGCCGTTGTCGCGCAGCCGTACCCGATCGGTGCTCGGGCGGGTCACGACGTGGACGTACTGGGTGCGCGCTCCCGGCTCGACGGTGATCACGCCGTGGGCACCGTCGTTCCAGAAGCCGGGCTGCATGCCGCCGTACACGTAGCCGCCGCCCTCGGTGCCGTAGAGCGAGGAGCGGATGGGCGGGACCCAGCGGGACATGAAGGCGTTGAACGCCTCCTGCTTCGGCGGGAACCTGCCGTTGACCATCGGGGTCTCGGCCATGAGGGACTTCATCGACGAGCCGGCGTTGGTGATGTAGCGGCCGGTGCTGAGGCGGGTGTCGACGGCGTGGTCGCCGCCGTCGTACCACCACTGGCCGGTGGAGGGCAGCTTGTAGTCGGCCTCGACCAGGCGCGGCATCGGCGTCCAGGCGGCCTGCGGGTAGTCGTAGGACGGGATCATGCCGGTCTTCTGCTCGTTGCTGACCGTGTCCATGATCGGCGTGTCCTCGTTGTTGTTGCTCAGCAGCCAGCCTGGACGCCGTTCCCTGATCTGCTCGTAGAGGTTGTTGCGCTCCCAGTAGGCGTTGTCGTTGTCGATCCAGAAGCCGGCCAGGTCCGCGTAGTTCTCCATGACCTCGAAGAACAGGTCGTAGGAGTACATGCCGAAGCCGTCGCGGGTGGTCAGGTCCACCGGCCGGCCCTTGTAGGCGGAGTAGGCGGCCGAGTCGAGCGTCTGCACGCCCTGTTCGCTGTGCCACTGCGGGTCGTCGGTCATGTAGAGGATGATCCGCACGTCCTTGGCCTTGCCCGCGGCGACCAGTTCGCCGAGCAGGTCCCGCTTGGTCGAGCAGCTTCCGGGGATCGCGGACGGCCAGGGCCGGGCGTAGCCGAGGCGGCTGTGGAAGGTGGCCAGGACGATGTAGGAGGCGCCGAGTTTGCGTGCCTCGTCCACCCAGTAGTCGGCGCTCCAGCCGCCCTCGGTGACGTCGCGCTCCCAGGCTGCGCAGTCGAGGTGGCGGGGCGCGGTGAACATGCCCCAGTGCAGGAAGAGGCCGGCGGTGGACGCCCGCAGCCACTGCTGCCGGGGATGCTCCACCTCGGCCCGCGCGGGCGGCGCCCACAGCAGGCCGGATAACAGGATCAGGACGAGGACGAGCGCGCGGGATCGCATGGGCACCTCCAGACATCCGATGATTACAAGCGGTTGCAGGGTGGTCAAGCGTCCTTTCGAGGCGTAGTCTTTTGACCAGATTTGAAATCTGGTCATCCAGTCACAAGGGAGTCCTCGTGCGGGAACGCGCCGATCGCATCCTCGACGCCGCCACCGAACTGCTCGTCCAGCTCGGCTTCAAGAAGGTGACGATCGAGGACGTCGCCCAGCGGGCCGCCATCGGCAAGGGCACGGTCTACCTGCACTGGCGCACCAAGAAGGAGCTCTTCCAGGCCGTGTTCCTGCGGGCGGCCGTCGCCTACACCGACGGCCTGCGCGAGGCCCTGCGCCGCGACCCGGCCACCGTGCGGCCGCACCGGCTGCTGGCCGAGTCCTACCGCCTGGTCGTGACCAATCCGGTGCTGTTCGGGATGGTCGCCGCCGACTCACGCGCCACTCGCGACGCCCTCGCCGACATCGCCGCGCGCAGCTGGGAGCTCATGGCCACCACGCACTTCTTCGAGGTGCTGGGACGCCACAAGCTGCTGCGCGCGGACGTGCCCGACCTGCCCTACGCCATGGCCGCCGTCGGCGCCGGCTTCTACATGATCGACGCCATCGACCCCGTCACCGCCGCCCGCGACCTGCGGGAAAAGGCCGCCTCCCTGTCGTTCGTCGTCCGGCACGCCTTCGAGCCGCCCGCCGAACCCGGCCCGGAGGTCCTGGAGCGGGCGGCGGCCGACCTGCTCACGGCCTTCGACGAGCTCGTCCCGCCCTATGAGAAGTGGATCTACGGTGAAGACTGAACATCTGCACGGCGTGAAGGAGACCCTCCTGTTCACGCTCTACTTCCGCGCCCTCGACTACGCCGGCAAAGATCCGATCGTTGGCGACAAGTGGGCCGCCGACATCCTCCGCCGGATCTCCTACCGCCGCTGGAAGGTCGTCATGGCCTCCGGCGACCGCTACCTCGGCCTGATGCGCGCCAGGAAGATGGACGACTGGACCACCGCGTTCCTCGCCGCCCATCCCGGCGCCACGGTCGTGCACCTGGGCTGCGGCCTCGACAGCCGCGCCTTCCGCCTCGACGTGCCACCGGGCGTGCGCTGGTACGACGTCGACTACCCCGAGGTCATCGAGCTGCGCGAGCGCCTCTACCCCGAGCGCGACGGCTACACGACCATCGCCACCTCCGTCACCGCGCCCGGATGGCTGGAGCGGATCCCCGCCGGCGACGGCCGCCCCGTGCTCGTCATCGCCGAGGGCCTGCTGATGTACCTGCGCGAAGCCGACGTCTACCCGCTTCTGCGGCGCATCACCGGCCACTTCCCCCACGGCGAGCTGATCTTCGACTCGATCTCCCCCTGGCTGGCCGCCACCGCCCGCCCGCTCGGCTACCGCCTGTGGGGCCTGAAGCACCCGGCCGTGGTGCAGCAGCGCAACGTCCGGCTCACCCTCCTGGAACACATGCCGACGATCTGGGACGTCAGCCGCATCCCCGAACCCTTCTTCCGCGCCTTCTACCGCATCCCCGCCTTCCGCGACACCCTGCACCTCCAGCGCTTCCGCATAGGAGCCGACCATGCCTAAGGTCTGCCTGGTCACCGGAGCCTCCTCCGGCATCGGCGAAGCCACCGCCCTCGAACTCGCCCGCGCCGGGCACATCGTGTACGGCGTGGCCAGACGCGCCGAGCGGATGGAACCCCTGCGCCGGGCCGGCGGCCACCCGCTGGCCATGGACATCACCCGCGCCGACGACGTCGAACGCGTCATCAGGACGATCACCGACGAACGGCACCGGATCGACGTGCTGGTCAACAACGCCGGGATCGGGCTCCACGGCTCGATCGAGGAGGCGCCGCTGGAGCGGGCCCGTGCGCTGTTCGAGGTCAACCTCTTCGGCCCGGCGCGGCTGGTGCAGCTGGCCCTGCCGTACATGCGGAGGCAGCGGTCGGGGCGGATCGTCAACGTCTCGTCGATCGGCGGCGAGATCGCGCTGCCGCTCGGCGCCTGGTACTACGCCTCGAAGCACGCGCTGGAGGCGTTCTCCGACTCGCTGCGGCAGGAGGTCGGGCGGTTCGGCGTGGACGTGGTGGTCGTGCAGCCGGGCATCATCAAGACCGAGTTCGAGCAGGACACGCCCCGCGAGCTGCGGGAGATCTCCGGCCGGGGCGCCTACGCCGAGCTGGCGCTGCCGATGGCCGCCCAGGCCGAGGGCGCCTTCGGCCCGGGCAGCAAGGCGTCGGACCCGGTCGTGGTGGCCAGGGCGATCCGCCGCTCGATCGAGACCGGGCAGCCACGGGCCCGCTACGCCACGGGGTATCTGGCCAAGCTGCTGCTGCGCATGAACCGCCTGCTTCCCGACCGGACCTGGGACCGGATCGTCACCCGATCACGCGCCTAAAGGGCTTCCACGAAGCGCGACATGCCGGCCAGCCAGCGGTCTGGGTCCTCGACCTTGCGCCGGTGGTACTCGGGCACCTCGGGGTGCGGGAAGATGAAGAACCGCTCGGCCGCGACGCCGTCCACGACCGCGGCGGCCACGTCGTCCGGCTCCAGGATCGCGCCGGAGGAGCCGACGGCGCGGGCGGTGAGGTGGTCCTCCTCCAGGCCGCGCGCCAGCATCGCGGTGCGCACGCCCTGCGGGCACAGGACGCTGACCTTAATGCCCTGCGCGGCGTGGTGGATGGCGACCCACTCGGCGAAGGAGATCGCCGCCGCCTTGGTCACCGCGTACGGCGCGTCGCCGGGGCAGCTGATCAGGCCGGCCGCCGAGCAGGTGTTGACCAGGTAGCCGCCACCGCGCTCGGCCATCCCCGGCACCACCGCCCGCGCCGCGTACACGTGGGCCATGACATTGACGTCGAACAACGAGCGCCACTCCCGATCGGTGGCGTCGAGGCCGTGCCCCGCGATCACTCCGGCGTTGGAGCAGAACAGGTCGACGGGCCCGAACGGGGTCTCGGCCAGGGCCGCCACGTCGCTCTCGACGGACACGTCGGCGCGGACGCCCACCGCCCGCTCCCCGATCCGCGCGGCGACGGCGGCTGCGCCGTCACCGTCGAGGTCGGCCACCACGACGCCCGCGGCGCCCTCGGCGGCGAAGCGCAGGGCCATCGCCCGCCCGATGCCGCTCGCCGCGCCGGTGACCACGGCGACCTTGCCCTTGATCCGCATACGCCCTCGCTTCTGTACCGACCAGCCGGTATCCAGAAGGTAGTTCTCCTCAGACCCGGGCGTCAATCTCCATCAAAACCTCACAGACCTCCAGCAACCGGGCGCGCAGCGGCGCCGCCCGCTCCGCGAAGCGCTTCTGCAGCCCCGCATACTCCGTCCGCCCCGCCGCCGTCTCGATCGCGATCGGCCGATACCCCAGCTCACGCAGGTCGTACGGGCTGGCGCGCATGTCCACCTCGCGGATCTCCCTGGCCAGCTCGAAACAGTCGGCGATCAGCTCACTCGGCACCAGCGGCGAGAGCTTGTAGGCCCACTTGTAGAGGTCCATGTTGGCGTGCAGGCACCCCGGCTGCTCCATCTCGGCCTGCCGCTCCCGGGTGGGCTCCAGCTGGTTGAGCGGCCGGGCCGCCTCGGTGAAGAACCGGAAGGCGTCGAAGTGGCTGCAGCGCACCCCGCGCGCCTCCACCACCCGGGCGATCTCCGCCGGCGCCATCCGCAGAGGCTGTCCGCCGTGCCGTACGGCATCGGTCCTGTAGACCATCGCCCACTCGTGCATCCCGAAACAGCCGAATTGACCACCGCGCCCCGCGGTCGCCTTCAGCAGCCGGGCCGTCCACTCGACCATGGCCATCCGCCGCTCCAGCAGCGCCGCGTGGTCGAGACGCTGCCCGCCGGGGACGTCGGCGTACTCGGGGCCGAAGCCGCTCGCACCGGCCAGCACCACCCCGGCGCCGGGATGCCAGCGCCGCAACTTCGCCGGGCGGAAGCTGTAGTAGGTGAACAGGAAGTCCTCCACCGGATGCGCCCGGCGAGCCTGCCGCCTGCCCAGGTGCGGGTCGATCCACGCCCGCACCCGCCGCTCGTGCGCCTCGGCACGGCGGCGCCACTCCTGCTCGTCCAGCGTCTCCACTCCGTCATGGTAGGCGTGCGTTTCCCTGTCGGTGCCATGGCCTAGGGTTCATCGCGTGGAGGTCTCCGTCGAACAGCTCGTGTTCGTGCGCGACGACGCCTACACCGTGGCCAGGATGAGCGCCGACGGCCGGCCCGGATTCGTGGCCGCCGGCCGGGCGCTGGGCGGCGTGCAGCCCGGCGAGACGCTCCACCTGACCGGCGACTGGGAAGAGCACCCCCGCCACGGCCGCCGCCTCGCGGTCACCGCCTGCGAGCGCGTCACCCCCTCCACGATCCGCGCGATCCAGCTCTACCTCGGTTCCGGCCTGATCAGAGGCATCGGCCCCCGGCTCGCCCAGGCCATCGTGGGCCACTTCGGCGAGCGCAGCCTGGCCGTCATCGACACCGAGCCCGCGCGCCTGCGCGAGGTCATCGGCATCGGCCCCATCCGGCAGGGCCAGATCGTCGAGGCGTGGGCCGACCAGAAGGCGATCGCCCACCTGATGGTCCTGCTCCAGGGCTATGGCGTCAGCCCGCTGCTGGCCGCCAAGATCTACCAGGTGTTCGGCGCCGACTCGGCCGAGGTGCTGGCCAAGGACCCCTACCAGCTCATCGGCCGGGTCAGGGGCATCGCCTTCGCCACCGCCGACCGCATCGCGCTGCGCTCCGGGGTGCCGGAGAGCAGCCCCCAGCGCATCCAGGCGGCCCTGCTCGACCGCCTCGACGCGGCCGCCAGCGGCGGCGGTCACTGCTTCCTGTCCCCGACGGCGCTGGTCACCCAGACCATCGACCTCATCGAGCAGGACGAGGAGCTGATCCGCCAGGGGCTCGACGCGCTCACCGCCGCCCGCCGGGTGGCCCGCGAGGCCGACGCCGTCTACCCCAAGGAGCTCCACGCCCGGGAGCTGCGGCTGACCACCGAGCTGACCCGCCTGGCCGGCGCCCGCTCGACGTTGCGGCTGCGCGCCTACCAGGAGGACGACACCCTCAACGACGACCAGCGCGCCGCCGTCACCATGGCGCTGACCAGCACGCTGTCGATCCTCACCGGCGGCCCCGGCTGCGGCAAGAGCCACACCGTCAAGGCGATCGCGGCCACGGTCCGGGCGATGGGCGGCACGGTCACGCTGTGCGCCCCCACGGGCAAGGCGGCCAAGCGGCTGTCGGAGCTGACCGGCCTGCCCGCGATGACCGTCCACCGCATGCTGGCCTACGAACCCGACCCCGAGGCGCTGTTCGACGAACGCCCCGTGCGCGCCGACCTCGTCGTGGTGGACGAAGCCTCCATGCTCGACCTCGGGCTGGCCACCCGGCTCGCCGCCGCCCTGCCGTCCGGCGGCCATCTGCTGCTGGTGGGCGACGGCGACCAGTTGCCCAGCGTGGGCCCGGGCAGCGTGCTGACCGACGTGCTCCGCGTCGAGAGCATCCCCCGGGTCCGGCTCACCCAGGTCTTCCGCCAGGCCGAGGGCAGCGCCATCATCCGCGCCGCCCACCGCATCCGCGCCGGCGAACTGCCCGCGCTGCCGGGTGGCGGCGGCTTCTGGTTCGAGGAGCTGGACGACCCCACGGCCATCGCCGACCGCGTGGTCCACCTGGCCACCGTCGCCATCCCCCGCAAACAGGGCGTCGCCCCCGGCCAGGTGCAGGTGCTGGCCCCCATGCGCAAAGGCACCGCCGGCACCGCCGAGCTCGGCCGCCGCCTCCAGGACGTCCTGAACCCCGCCGCCGACGGCAAGCCCGAGCACTGGTCCGGCTCCACCTGCTTCCGGGTCGGAGACCGGGTGATGCCCATCCGCAACAACTACGACAAGGGCGTCTTCAACGGCGAGACCGGCACGATCACCCGGCTGGTGCCGGAGGAGCGCCAGGTGGACGTGCTCATCGACGACGGCGAAGCGGTCACCTACACCTTCGACGAACTGGACGACCTCACCCACGCCTACGCCATCAGCGTGCACCGGGCCCAGGGCAGCGAGTATCCCTTCGTCGTGGCCCCCTTGGTGGCCGAGTCGGGCGGCATCATGCTCCGCCGCCGCCTGCTGTACACCCTGGTCACCCGGGCCCGCTCCTGGGTCGTCCTGGTCGGCCAGCGCGCCGCCCTCGAGCTCGCCGTCCACCGCCTGGACCGGCGCCGCAACACCAGCCTGACCGCCCGCCTCGAAGCCGCGGGCCTGTGATCGGGGGCCTGTTGTAGGGCGCTGGGTGAGTTGCTAGATTCCCTCTTGGCTTCTCACCGTTGGGCACTTCGCCTCGCCAACCAGCTTCTCCGGGTCCCGATGGCCGCGGAAAAGGTGGAAGTCGCACCGCACCTGGGACAAGGGCGTGCGCAGCATGGCGAGCGGGCCGGTTCTCCGACCCCGTCCGTATGCCCCGGGCTCTCACCACCTTGCCCAGGTGACCGTGTTCATGGAGGTCACCCACGTGACAGAAGCCAAGCCGGTCACGCAGCGGCCGTGGCTGGTCCTCGCCGTCCTCTGCGCCGGATTCTTCATGGCGTTGCTCGACGGAACCATCGTCAACATCGCTGTCCCGACCCTGATCCACAGCATCGACGCCTCCTACAGCCAGGTGCTGTGGGTGCTCGACGCCTACCTGCTGATCTTCTCGGTGCTGCTGGTCACCACCGGGCGCCTCGGGGACATCTTCGGCTACCGCCGCCTGTTCCTGATCGGCGTCACGGTCTTCACCGTGGCCTCGGCCCTGTGCGGCCTGGCCACCTCGGGAAGCCAGTTGCTGGCCGCGCGCGTGCTGCAGGGAGTGGGCACGGCGCTGCTGTTCCCGCAGGTCATCTCGTCGATCCTGACGATCTTCCCGCCGCACCTGCGCGGCCGCGCGTTCGGCCTGTTCGGGGCGATCGCGGGCCTGGCCCCGGTCTGCGGGCCGATCGTCGGCGGCTTCCTCCTGGCCCAGGCCGGCTGGCGCTGGATCTTCTTCATCAACATCCCGATCGGCGTGATCACGATCGTGCTGACCCTGCTCCACGCCCCGGCCATGCGCTCCGGCCGTACCCGCCGCCTCGACCTGACGGGCGTCGCTCTGGCCACCGCCGGGCTGACCGGCGTCGTCTTCGGCCTGATCGAGGGTGGGCGCTACGACTGGGGGACCATCGCCGGCCCGATCACGATCGGCTCCGTCATCGTCACCGGCGTCGTGCTGCTCGTGCTGTTCGTGCTCTGGCAGCGGCGCGAGAAGAACGAGCCCCTCATGCCGCTCGCCCTGTTCGCCACCAGGAACTTCACGATCGGCAACGGGGTCGGGTTCGTCTTCTACGCCGGCATGATGGCGATCCCGTTCGCGCTGGTCCTCTACCTGCAGTCGGCCCGCGGCTACAGCCCGCTGGAAACCGGGCTGGTCCTGCTGCCCAGCGCGATCGTGACCGCGATCGGCTCCGCCTGGACCGGCCGGCTGACCGAGAGGATCGAGGCCAGGCACATCCTGATGTCAGGGCTGGGGCTGCTGGCCGCCGGACTGCTCGTCCTGACCTTCACGACCGGCCCGGACACCGGCGCCTGGGGCCTGCTCCCAGGCCTGATCATCATCGGCCTCGGCAACGGCGCCACCTACACCCCGCTGCAGCAGGTCACCATGCACGGCGTGCCGCCCCACCTGGCCGGCGCCGCCTCCGGCACCGCCAACACCATCCGCCAGATCGGCACCGTCCTCGGCATGGCCGTCCTGGGCGCCCTGCTCTCCGCCCGGCTCAACGCCGCCCTCGCGGAGAACGCCGGACGACAGGCCGCTCAGCTGCCCGCACACCTGCGCGACGCGTTCCTGACCGCCACGGCCGGCGGCGCCGGGCGCTTCCGCCCGCCCAGCCCGCCCACCGGCCTCGGCACCGGCGATGCCGCCCTGTTCCAGCGCCTGGGCCACGAGGCGTTCACCGCGAGCTTCACCACCGCCATGCACGCCACCTTCCTGGCCGCCGCCGCCATCCTCATCGCCGCCACCGCCTGCTGCACCCTGCTGGCGAAACAGCGGAAGACCGGCTGACCACCCTCACCCGCCGGCGGACGGGACCGCGATGAGTTCCGCTCCGCCGGCGGGTCTATCCCTGTGTCCGCCACGCGCTAGGAGGATCCGATGAGCGACCAGACACCCGCCGACGTCACCAACCTCGACCGCTACGGCCACGCCCCGCTGCCGTGGGAGCGCGCGCTCGCCCAGCTCACCGCTTCCACGGGACCCGAGATCAGCTGGTTCCTCGGCACCGTGCGCCCCGACGGCCGGCCGCACGCCACCGGGGTCGGAGCCATCTGGTACGGCGGCGCCGTCCACTTCACCAGCGGCCCGCACGCCCGCAAGACCCACAACCTGGAGGCCAACCCGAACTGCACCTTCTCCGTCCGGCTCGAGGGGATAGACCTGAACCTCGAGGGCACCGCGCACCGGGTCACCGACGCCGCCGAGGTCGCGGGCGTGGCCGCCAGGTACGCCGAGCTGGGCTGGCCCGCGAGCGCCGAGGGCGACGCCATCACCGCCCCCTACAGCGCGCCCAGCGCGGGACCGGCGCCCTGGTACGTCTACCGCTTCTCGATGCGGGTGGCGTTCGGCGTCGCCACGGCCGAGCCGCATGGCGCGACCCGCTGGCGCTTCGCCTAGAACTTCCCGCACACCTTGTCGGTCAGCGCCTCCGACTCGTCGATCTGAGCCTGGACGCCGGAGACCGCCTCCTGCACGTCGCCACCGCCGTCGGTCGCCTTCTTGACCGCGTCGGCGATCTCGATGTTGAGCTGCAGCGCCTTGACCAGGTCGGGGTCCTTGGCCTGCTCGACGAGCTTGGCGCTGGACTCTCCGGCCGCGGCGATCAGCCCGGCGACGTCGGGTTCGCCGCCCTGTTCCATCTCCGCCTTGACCTTCTTCAGCTCCTCGCAGACCGGGTCGGCGGAAGCGGGCGCGGAGGTGTCCGCCGTGGACGGGGCGGACGTGGACGGGGCCGCGGACGGGGCCGCTGCGGGCTTGGCCGTGGCGCCGCATCCGGTCAGGGCGATGGCCGCGGACACGGTCGCGAGCAGAAGCTGGTGACGCATATGTGGTCCCTCCGTAAGTCCTCTGAGATACGGAGGGAGCTTCGCGCAGGCCGATAGACGGCCGATGGACAGCGCGTTTACGCCTCGTTGGCGGCTGATCAGCCGGGCGGCAGGGGCGGGGCCTTGCGTGCCGAGCCGCGGTAGGTGCTCACGTCGTAGCGGGCCTCGCTCTGGTCGAGCTTGGCATGCGCGGCCGCCAGCAGGTCGACGCCCAGCACGTCGGCCAGCCGTACCAGATAGCCGGTGACGTCGCCCAGCTCGGCCACGACGCGCGCCCGCGCCTCGGGGTCGAGGTCCTCGTCGGGGCGCAGCCACTGGAACTCGGCCACCAGTTCCCCCACCTCTCCGGCCAGGGCCATGGCGAGGTTCTTGGGGGTGTGGAACTGGCCCCAGTCGCGGGCCTCGGCGAAGGCGCGCAGGCGGGCGGCCAGGTCGCCGAGTTCGGTGCTCATGGCGTGGGCTCCAGATAGGGGCGCCACTCGGGCAGGTCCAGGGCGTCGAGGGCGGCGACGATCTTCCGCTCCTCGAAGGCGAAGTGGGACTCCATGATGGCCGTCAGGCCGTCCAGCTCCGCCAGAGCGGCCTTCGGGTCGCTGCCGTCCAGGGCGGAGATGCGGCGCAGGATGTCGGCCACCAGCTGGTGGTCCTCCTCCAGCTGGGCCAGGACGGGGCGCAGCTCGGGATGGCGCTCGGCCAGGGCCGGGAAGGCGACGGCGTCCTCACCCGTGTGGTGGCGGGTCAGGGCGGAGCAGAAGGCCAGGCAGTGGGCGCGCAGGTCGGCCGGGCGGCCGCCCGCGCCCAGGTCCTCGCGCAGCCGCGCCAGCTCCTCACGCAGCCATTGGTGGGCCTCGATGAGCTGGGTTCCGAACGCGGCGATCTCGTGCATGGGCCCCGATCCTAGAGGGTCAGGGCGTGGTGGTGACTCCAGGAGGCGTGCTCGTGCAGCGCGGGGTGGCGGGCGGGAGCGTCAAGGAGGTCAGGTAGCCGGCCGCGTAATCCGCCTGGCAGCCTCGGTTGTACAGCTTCATGGCATGCGTCCAGTCGGGCAGCACGGTCAGCCGGGCGCGGTCGCCGAGCTGACGGGCGACGTTCTCGGCCCAGGCCGGCGGGGTGGCGTTGTCGTAGCGGCTCTGCAGGAGCAGCAGCGGCGTCACCGCCTTGCTGACGGCCGGGCGCTGCGGGTTCTTGACCGGCGCCGGCCAGCCCTGGCAGGCCAGCACGGCCTTCAGCGCGTTGGGCGAATACCGCATGGTCGGCGCGACGGCGGCCGCGGCGGCCAGGTCGGCCTTGACCGCGGCGGCGTCCCGGTAGGCCATGGCGTAGTCCTGGCAGAGGATGGGATCGGCGTAGTTCAGCCGCTTGGGCATGGTGTCGTCGGCGTCGGTCTTCCAGGGCTTGCCCTTGTCGAGCGCGTTCAGGAACATGCCCGCCGCCGGCCAGGACGGCGTGAACAACATCGCGTCGATCGTCGCCGTCACCGTGTACGGCGTCCAGGGCCGCCCGGCCTCGTCCTCGCCCAGCTTGCCGCGCTCGGCCTTGGCCAGCACCCGCCGGTAGGCGGCGGCCGGGTCCGCGACGGCGCACTCCTTGTCCTTTGCGCACCACTGCGCGAACTGGCCGAAGGACTCCTCCAGCGCCTTGGCCGCCGAGACGGTGAACGTGCGCCGGTCGATGCTGTGGTCCATCACCCCGTCGAGTACGGCCCCGCGCAGCCGCGAGCCGAACCTGGCGGCGTACTCCTGGGCCAGCAGGGTCCCGTAGGAGTGGCTGTAGACGGTCACCTTGTCCGCGCCGATGGCCTGCCTGACCAGGTCGAAGTCCTTGGCGGCGCCGGCGCTGTCCAGGTGGTCGAAGACCGGGCCGGTGAGCTTCCTGCACGCCTCGGCCAGCCTGGCCGACGACTCCTTCAACGCGGCGAGCCGGGCGTCCGAGGTGGGGACGCGCTGCGGGTCCACGGCCATGACCTGGTCGGACGGGCAGGTCAGCGGGCTGCTTTCGCCGACGCCGCGCGGGTCGAGGCTGACGATGTCGTAGCGCTTCTCCAGCCCGCCGAACTCCTTGCTCGCCTTGAGCGTCTCGACGCCCGACTGCCCGGGGCCGCCGGGCAGGTACACGATCGTGCCCTCGGACTTGGGCGCCTTCCGGCGGGCGATGGCGATCTCGATCTGCGCGCCCGCGGGCCGCTCCCAGTCCAGGGGCACCTTGACGCGCGCGCACTCGGCGCCCTCGCCGCCGGCGCAGGGCCGCCAGGCCGCGGCGGGCGGGCTCGGCTTCGGCTTGGCCGGCTGCCCGGCGGGGGCGGCCGTGGTGCCGCAGGCGGCCACGACTACCAGCGGGGTCAGCAGGGCGAGGGTGGTACGGATGTGCACGGAAGACCTTTCGCTCGTGTTCACGAGCATCCTGCTGCACCACCGCGCGCCCGCGAATCGGCCGAAGTGCTCAACGTCGCAGGTCAGGGGTCGGCCGGATGACCGACCCCCGACGTCATCCCCCAGGCTGACGCGCGAAGATCACACCTCGACGTTCTCCAGCACGCCGAGCGCGTCGGGCACCAGCACGGCCGCCGAGTAGTACGTGGTGACGAGATACCGGGTGATCGCCTTGTCGTCGATGCCCAGCTTGCGCACCGACACCCCCGGCTCGCACTCGTCCGGCAGCCCCGTGCGGGTCAGCCCGATCACCCCTTGCTTCTCCGTCCCGGTGCGCATGACCACAATCGAGCTGAGCCCGGACTCGGTGACCGGGATCTTGTCCGTGGGCAGGATCGGCACCCCGCGCCAGAGCATGACCCTGGCCCCGTTGACCTCGCTCACGTCCGGCACGATGCGCCGCGCCGTGCACTGCCTGCCCAGCGCGGCGATGGCCCGGGGGTGGGCGAAGAAGTAGTGCGAGCTGCGCCGCCGCGACAGCAGCTCGTCCATGTCGTCGGGCGTGGGCGGCCCGCTGCGCGTCTGGAAGCGCTGCTTGAGGTCGGCGTTGTGCAGCAGGCCGAACTCGCGGTTGTTGAACAGCTCGTCCTCCTCCCGCTCGCGCAGCGCCTCGATGGTCAGCCGGAGCTGCTGCTGCGTCTGGTCCATCGGCCCGTTGTACAGATCGGCCACCCGCGTGTGCACGCGCAGCACCGTCTGCGCCACGCTCAGCTCGTACTCGCGCGGCCCCCGGTCGTAGTCCACGAACGTGCCGGGCAGGTTCGGCTCCCCGGAGTGCCCGGCGGCCATCGCGATCTCGGCCTCGCCGTGCTTGTTGCTCGGCCCGGTCCGGAGCGGGCGCTCCAGATGGGCGCGCAGGCTCTCCGAGCGTTCGCGGAGCCGGTCGGCGTCCTCCCGGGAGAGCACCAGCACCGTGCAGGCGGTGACCGCCCTGGCCGGTTGCGCGCCCTCGCCGGTCAGGTCGCCCAGGTGGTCGCCGTCGGCCAGCATGCCGAGCACGGCGGCCCTGCCGTACCCGCTGACCCCGGTTTTGGCGATCTTGCCGTGCGCGACCAGGACGATCTGCCCGTCGGGCACGTCCGCGCCCTCGTCCAGGTCGTGCTGGACGAAGCGGGCGGCGAGCTCCCCCAGCGCCTCCTCGTCGTCGAAGTCGTGCAGCGACGGCAGCTCGCACAGCTCCGCAGGGATCACCTGTACGGCGGCGCCGACCGAGGTGAAGCTGACCCGGCCGTCGCCGATGGTGTAGGTGAGGCGCCGGTTCACCCGGTACACGCCGCCGACGGCCTCCTCGAACGGCAGCACGTGCAGCAGGTGGCGGGGCGTGATCTCCCGCATCTGCGGGACGGATTTGCTGGTGGTGGCGAGCTTGCGCGCCGCGGCGGTGGACAGGCTGAGCAGGTTGTCGGTCATGGCGCGCCGATCGGTAGCAGGGACTGGATGCGGGCCGCCGCGGTGCCGAGGCCGGTGGGGCCCTGGGTCCAGCGCACGGCATGGGTGTGGCGGAGTTCGTGTTCCGGATAGCGGATGGTGAGTTCGTGCCAGCGCAGAATGCCGGCCATCCAGTCCTGGAGGCCGGTCACGTGACGGGCGACCGCGGCGCGCAGCCCGTCGTCGGCGCCCCGCTCGGCGAGCATGGCCGGCAGGTCGTCCGCGGCGACCTGCTCGAACTGGGCCAGCCGGGCGTTCAGCAGGTCGGTGACGATGGCGACGGCCTCGTCCACGCCGCAGTCGAAGAAGGTGCGCATGACCAGCACGGCGTTGTGCAGGTCGCCTTCGAACTGGATCTCCTTCTGACAGGAGAACAGGTCGTTGAGCAGGCACGCGTAGTCGGCGGCCGCCCCCGCCAGGGCCAGGAGTTCGCGGCTGCGCCGGATCTCCTCCGGCAGGGGCTCAGGGCACGACAGCCGGACGGTGAGGTCGGCGCCGAAGGTCAGCCGGCGCATCTCGAGGTAGTCGACCGGATCGGGGATCCGGTTCTGCACCAGGTTGGCAAGTTCCCACTCCCAGCTGTCGATCATGCTCTCGACGTCCCGGCGCAGCCTCCGGCGCTCCTCGGGAGGCAGGAGGCCGGCGGTCCGCGGCCACAGGTCGGCCAGTCCGCGTTCCACGGCGTTCACCGGCGCCGTGAGCGGGAGCAGGTCGAGCGGCATGAACGCGCGCAGCCGCCGGTTGGACAGCTTCGCGCCGGTCAGGTCGTGCGCCTTGCCGAAGACCCGGGGGTAGTAGTCGTCGGCGTAGGTGCCCCAGGCCAGCCAGTCGGCCGCCCGCTCGAGGGCGTCGGGATCGGCGTCCGGGGCCGCGCCGGAGGCGCACAGCGCGAAGTCGAAGCCGTGCATCTGCCGCTCGCTCCAGATCGCCGCGGCCGGCAGGCCGGGCAGCCCGGCCCCGAACCCCATCGCGTGACACCAGCGCACGTTGTGGGCGCGCGCGCGTTCCAGGTGCGGGTTGTCGCGGACGGTGTACGGCAGGGCGAGCGGCGGCAGCCGTACCGCGATCTCGGTGTAGGGGCGGTGGGAGAAGCTGCGCACGGCGCTCGCCACGTGGGCCGGGGAGACGTGCACCGGCCCGTCCTCGCGCCGTGACCTGGTGTAGCGGCTGGAGGACAGGTGCCAGGCGTGGCCGCCGGCCTGCCAGTCCTGCAGGCCCTTGACGTAGCGCAGCACCCGTTCCTGCTCGGGCGGGGTGATCGCGTGCTCGGCGAACAGCGGCGGCAGTTCGGTGAGCGTCGTGTGCTCGAACTGGTGCAGGCGGGAGGTGATCATGTCGTTGGTGATGTCGGCGCCGCGCTGGGTGTCGCAGTGGAAGAACCGCTCGCACACCAGCACCGAGTTCGACAGCTCGCCTTCGGCGATCACCTCGCGGTGGTAGGAGAACAGGTCGTTGCGCAGGTGTACGGCGTCGCAGAACGTCTCGGTGAGCACCCGGATCGGCCGGGTGCGCGCGATCCTGGCCGGCAGTTCCGCGTCGGCGGCGTGCTCGACCAGGCAGGCCGACCACCCGGCGCCGCCGACCTTCCTGCGTTCCTCGATGTACTCGATGGGGTTGGCGACCTGGCCGGAGCGGATGTGGAACAACTCCCACATCGACTCCTGGGTGAGGTCGCGGGTGACCGCGACGAACCGGGCCCGCCAGTCGGCGCCCATGGCCGGGACGGTTCTGGCCCACAGGTCCTGGAGAGCCAGTTCGACGGGGTTGTCCGGCTCCGGCGGATCGTCGGCCATGGACAGGTCGAGGCGGTCGAGGTATGCCTGGGCGCCCCTGTGGTCCTGGGTGCGTTTGAAGGCGTGCAGGAAGTGGTCGTCGAAGTAGAACACCCAGACGTACCAGTCGGTGACGAGGTCGAGCTCCCGCGACGAACAGTCGGGGTGGGCGTAGGCGCACATGAGGCCGTAGTCGTGCGCCTCCAGGTCGGCCGGCGTCCACACGTCGGGGTTGTCGAAGAACCCCATCCGCGCCGCCCACGCGCGGCTGTGCGCGCGGGCGGCGTCCAGGTGCGGGTTCAGCCTGGGGGGATAGGGGAGGTAGAAGTCCGGCATCTCATACGGCATCAGCCCACCTCAACGCTCTCCAGGATGCCGAGAGCGTCCGGCACGAGCACCGAGGCGGAGTAGTACGTCGTGACAAGGTAGGAAATGATCGCCTTGTCGTTGATGCCCATGAAGCGCACCGACAGACCGGGCTCGTACTCGTCGGGCAGGCCGGTGCGCGTCAGGCCGATGACCCCCTGGGCCGCCTCGCCCACCCGCATCACCATGATCGAGCTGAGTCCGGACTCACTGACCGGGATCTTGTTGCACGGCAGGATCGGCACCCCACGCCACGACGGCGCCTTCTGCCCGTTGACCTCGACGGCCGTGGGATAGACGCCGCGCTCGGTGCACTGGCGGGCGAAGGCGGCGATGGCCCGCGGGTGGGCGAGGAAGACCGCCGGGTTCTTCCAGACCAGGGCCAGCAGCTCATCCAGGTCGTCCGGGGTGGGCGGGCCGGTCAGGGTGTGGATGCGCTGCTTGAGGTCGGCGTTGTGCAGCAGGCCGAACTCGCGGTTGTTGACCAGCTCGTGCTCCTGGCGCTCGCGCAGCGCCTCCACCGTCAGCCGCAACTGCTGCTGCGTCTGGTTCATCGGCTCGTTGTACAGATCGGCCACCCGCGTGTGCACCCGCAGGATCGTCTGCGCGACGCTCAGCTCGTACTCGCGCGGCGCCAGGTCGTAGTCCACGAACGTGCCGGGCAGCGTCGGCTCGCCGATGTGGCCCGAGGCCAGCGCGATCTCGGCCTCGCCGTGGGCGTTGAGCGCCTGGTCGGGATCGGCCGCCCACGCGTCCACGTGCTCGCGCAGCCCCTCCGCCTGTTCCGCCACCTCGTCGAAGGCCGGCCTGGGCAGGGCGAGGATCGTGCACGCGGTGACCGCCTGCACCGTGTTCTCCCACGTGCCGGTCTCCCCGGCCAGCGACCGGTCGCCGACGTGATCGCCGTCGGCCAGCACGCCGCGCACGGTCTGCTTGCCGTAGGCCCCCTCGGCGAGCACGCTGACCTTGCCGTGGGCGATGAGGATGACCTCTTCCGCCGGACTGCCGGCCTCCACGATCACCTGGCCGGGCTCGTATTCACGCTGGACGAAGCGGTCGGCCAGGGCGGTGAGCACGTCGACGTCGTCGTAGCCGCGCAGCGCGGGCAGCTCGCACAGCTCCGCCGGGATCACCCGCACGGACGCGCCGGTGTTGGTGAACGTGATCCGGCCGTCCCCGACCGTGTAGGTGAGGCGGCGGTTGACCCGGTACGCGCCGCCGATCACTTCGACCCAGGGCAGCACCTTGAGCAGGTGCCGGGAGGTGATCTCCTGCATCTGCGGCTGGGTCTTGGTCGTGGTCGCCAGATTGCGCGCGGCTTTGGTACCGAGGCTGAGGGGGCTCTCGTTGTTCAGGACGGATTCGGTCACTGCACACCACCTATCGGGGATCGGAGTTCGTGCGGGAGGGAGAAGGTCAGGCGTTCCTCGGTGAGCGTCACGGTCTCGACGTCGGCGAAGCCGCGCTCACCCAGCCAGTCGAGGACCTCGGCGACGAGATGGTCGGGGACGGAGGCCCCGGAGCTGACGCCGACGGTGGCCACGCCCTGCAGCCAGCGCTCCTCGGCCTGGGCGACGCCGTCCACCAGGTATCCGGCCCGCGCCCCGGCGGCGAGCGCGACCTCGACCAGGCGCCGGGAGTTGGAGGAGTTGGCCGAGCCGACCACGATCACCAGGTCGCACTCGGGCGCGATCGCGGTGATCGCCTCCTGGCGGTTCTGGCTGGCGTAGCAGATGTCGTCGCTGGGCGGGTCGATCAGCCCGGGGCGGCGTTCGCGCAGCTTCTCGACCGCGCCCATGGTCTCCTCCACCGAGAGCGTGGTCTGCGACAGCCAGCTGATCGGCCGGCCGGCGGGCAGCACCGCCTCGTCCACGCGGGCCGGGTCGACGACGTGGATGCGCCCGGGTGCCTCGCCGAGCGTGCCCTCGACCTCTTCGTGCTCGGCGTGGCCGATGAGCACGATGTCGTAGCCCGCCTCGGCGAATCGCACGGCCTCCTTGTGCACCTTGGTCACCAGCGGGCAGGTGGCGTCGATGGTCCGCAGGCCGCGGCCACCGGCCTCCCGCTTGACCGCGGGCGCGACGCCGTGGGCGGAGAAGACGACCAGGGCGGAGTCGGGGACCTCGTCCAGTTCGTCAACGAAGATCGCGCCGCGCCGCGTGAGGTCGGCCACCACGAAGGTGTTGTGCACGATCTGTTTACGCACGTAGATGGGCGGGCCGTACCGTGTCAGGGCCTCCTCCACGGCGCGGATGGCCCGCTCCACCCCGGCGCAGTATCCGCGCGGGGCGGCCAGCAGCACCCGCTTCACGCCAGCCGGTGTGTCAGCTGTCCGGCCATCAAGGTGAGCGCCTCCCTGGCGTCCTCGTCGATCGCGCATGTCCGCAGTTCCTCCAGTCCGGTTCTGACCCGGCCGTCGATCATCGACTCGACGCGGGTGAGTGCACGGGAGTCGACGATGACCTGCCGCAGGTCGGCGGCGCGGGCATCGTCGAGGTCGGGATTGCCGTGCCAGGTCCGCAGCAGGTGGAGGGCGGATCCGGTGGCCTCGGCGAAGGCGAGCGCGATGAGCACGGTGGCCTTGCCCTCACGCAGGTCGTCGGTGACCGGCTTGCCGGTGATCCCGGGGTCGCCGAAGACGCCGAGGATGTCGTCGCGCAGTTGGAACGCCTCGCCCATGGGCAGGCCGAAGCGGGAGTAGGACTCGAGGAGGGCGCGGGGGGCGCCGGCGAGCGCGCCGCCGATCTGGAGGGGGCGCTCGACGGTGTACTTGGCGGTCTTGAAGCGGATGACGGTGAGCGCGCGATCGACGCTCGGGCCGAGGTGCGTCTGGACGTCGAGGTACTGGCCGGCGATGACCTCGCCGCGCATCTGGTTGAACAACGCCCTGACGGCCGGGTTGGCCGCGCCTAAGAGCTCGTCGGCCCACGCCTGCGTGAGCACGCCGAGCAGGACGGCGGCGCAGTGGCCGAAGGGTTCCGCGACGGGGTGCTTGGTCGGCCGGGCCAGGCTCCGGTGCAGGGTGGGCCGCCCACGGCGCAGTTCGCTGCCGTCCATGATGTCGTCGTGGATGAGGAGACCGGCGTGGTAGAGCTCGAGGGCGGCGCCCGCGGCGACGGTGGCCGCATCGTCCGTGCCGCCGGCGCCGCGCGCTCCCCAGTAGCAGAGCAGGGGCCGGATGCGCTTGCCGCCCTTGACCACGAACTCCTTCAGAAGGCGGTGGCCTTCGGCGAGCTCGGGATCGGCGACGGGGGCGGGATGGGCGTCGATGAAGGCCGCGAGAAGCGCGTCAACGCTCGACCTGACCCGGTCGATGGCCGCCGTGACGGACTCCTCCGGTGGATCCGCGAGCTCCGCCGCCATGATCCGTTCCCCTCGTGCGAGATCGTCGGGCACACACGAGAAGCTAGGTCACGAACACCGAGAGTGAAATCGCTTGTTCCATCCACTGGAACACCCTGTTCACGGACAGGCGGCACGGAGACAGGATTCGACCACGACCGCAGTCGACCCCTCTTGGAGCAACCATGGCGGCCTCCTCTGGCCTGGAAGATCCTCTGCTCCAGACCATCTCAAGCCCCCGCGACCTGCGCCTCCTTCCCTCTGCGCACCTGCAGGCGCTGGCCCGGGAGATTCGCGAGTTCCTCATCGGCAAGGTCATGGCGAGCGGCGGGCACCTCGGCTCGAACCTCGGCATGGTCGAGATCACGATCGCTCTGCACCGCGTCTTCCATTCCCCGGAGGACACACTTCTGTTCGACACCGGACATCAGGCATACGTCCACAAACTGCTCACCGGCCGGCAGGCGGGCTTCGACACCCTGCGCGCGCTCGGCGGGCTCAGCGGCTACCCCTCGCCCGAGGAGTCGCCCCACGACCACATCGGCAACTCCCACGCCTCCACCGCGCTCGGCTACGCCGACGGCATCGCCAAGGCCCGCCGGCTCAAGGGCGAGGAGGGCCGATCGGTGGTCGCCGTCGTCGGCGACGGCGCGCTGACCGGCGGGCTGGCGTGGGAGTCGCTCAACAACCTGAGCGACGGCGAGGGCCGCCCGGTCATCGTCGTGCTCAACGACAACGGCCGCTCCTACGCGCCCACCCACGGCGGGTGCGCGCGCGTCTTCGGCCCGCTGCTGGAGAGCCTCGGCTTCGTCTACCTCGGCCCGGTGGACGGCCACGACATCGCCGCGGTCGAGCGCGCGCTGCGCACCGCCCGCACGCTGCCGAGCCCCAGCGTGGTCCACTGCAAAACCCGCAAGGGGTACGGCTACCGCCCCGCGGAGCTGGATCTCGGCGAGCACATGCACGCCATCCCGGTCAGCGACCCGCAGACCGGCAAGCCGCTGTCCGGCAGCAGCCGCACCTGGACCCAGGTCTTCGCCGAGCACCTGTGCGCGCTCGGCGAGACCCGGCCCGGCCTGGTCGCCATCACCGCGGCCATGCCCGGCCCGACCGGGCTGGACGCCTTCGGCAAGCGGTTCCCCGGCCGGATGTTCGACGTGGGCATCGCCGAGCAGCACGCGATGGTCTCGGCGGCCGGGCTGGCGATGGAGGGCTTCCACCCGGTGGTGGCCGTCTACGCGACCTTCCTCAACCGCGCCTTCGACCAGGTGCTCCTGGACGTGGCGATGCAGGGCCTGCCGGTCACGATCGTGCTGGACCGGGCCGGGATCACCGGGCCCGACGGCCCCAGCCACCACGGCATGTGGGATCTGGCGATCCTGTCGGCGGTGCCGGGCCTGCGGGTGGCCGCGCCGCGCGACGGCCGCCGCCTGCGCGAGCTGCTGGAGGAGGCCGTGGACTGCGCGGGCCCGGCGGCGCTGCGCTTCCCCAAGGCGAGCGCGGGCATCGAGCTGGCCGCGGTGGAACGTTCCGAAGGCATGGACGTGCTCTGGAGCAGCGGGCACGACGTGCTGCTGATCGCGATCGGGGCGATGGCGGAGCCCTGCCTCGAGGCGGCGGCCATGCTGAGCGCGGAAGGGGTGGGGGTGAGCGTGCTCGACCCGCGCTGGGTGCTGCCCGTCACGCCCGGCCTGCGGCAGGCGGTGGGAGCGCACCAACTGGTCGTCACGGTGGAGGACGGGGTCGTGACCGGCGGCGCGGGGGCGGTCATCGGGCAGGAGTGCGGCACCGGTCAGCGGATGCGGCATCTCGGGCTGCCCCCGGCCTTCATCCAGCACGGGTCACGGGACCAGTTGCTGACGGAGGCGGGGCTGACCGGTCCCGGGATCGCGCATGCCGTACGGAAGGAGCTGGCCCGATGATGATCGACCTCGGGATGCCGTCGAAGAGGCGGCGGGTCTCGCGACAGGTGATGGTGGGCGGCGTGCCCGTCGGCGGCGGAGCGCCGGTGAGCGTGCAGTCGATGACCACCACGCCCACGCACGACGTCAACGCCACGCTGCAGCAAATCGCCGAGCTGACGGCGGCCGGCTGCCAGATCGTACGGGTGGCGGTGCCCACACACGACGACGCGGAGGCGCTGCCGGAGATCGCCCGCAAGTCGCAGATCCCGGTGGTGGCCGACATCCACTTCCAGCCGCGCTACGTCTTCGCCGCGATCGACGCCGGGTGCGCGGCGGTGCGCGTCAATCCGGGCAACATCAAGAAGTTCGACGATCGGGTGGCCGAGATCGCGCGGGCGGCGTCGGCGGCGGGGGTGCCGATCAGGATCGGGGTCAACGCCGGCTCCCTGGACCCCCGGCTGCTGGCCAAGTACGGCAGGGCCACGCCGGAGGCGCTGGTGGAGTCGGCGTTGTGGGAGTGCTCGCTGTTCGAGGAGCACGGCTTCCTGGACGTGAAGATCTCGGTCAAGCACCACGACCCGGTGGTGATGGTCGCCGCCTACCGGCAGCTCGCGGCGCGCTGCGACTACCCGCTGCACCTGGGCGTGACCGAGGCGGGGCCGCTCATGCAGGGGACGGTCAAGTCGGCGGTGGCCTTCGGCGTGCTGCTGGCCGAGGGCGTGGGCGACACGATCCGGGTCTCGCTGTCGGCGCCGCCGGTGGAGGAGGTCAAGGTCGGCATCGGCATCCTCGAATCGCTGGGGTTGCGGCAGCGAAAACTGGAGATCGTCTCGTGCCCGTCCTGCGGACGGGCACAGGTGGACGTCTATCGCCTGGCCGAGGAGGTCACGGCCGGTCTGGAGGACTTCCCGTTCCCGCTACGGGTCGCGGTCATGGGCTGCGTGGTCAACGGCCCGGGCGAGGCCCGCGAGGCGGACCTGGGCGTGGCGTCGGGCAACGGCAAGGGGCAGATCTTCGTGAAGGGCGAGGTGGTCAAGACCGTCTCGGAGTCGCGGATCGTGGAGACCCTGATCGAGGAGGCCCTGCGGCTGGCCGGGGACTCGGCGGCGGATTCTCAGTAGGAGCTCCTTCGGGGTGCGGCGGTCGGACGGCGGGACAAGTTGGCGCGGCCGGTGGGCTGGATCTCGCGCACGGCGTGCTCACGCTTGCCGTGCTTGCCCTTGGCCTGCTCGGCGGTGGCGCCGGTGATCGAAGCGGGGAGCTTGATTCGCATCTGGTGATTCCTTCGCTCTGAAGCACTACGTTTGAAGTGCTGTCAACGTAGTACTACACACGAAGTGGTGTCAACCCTCCTTCTGAAGAACCCCTGAAGATCTCCCCCAAAACCCGACATATGGTGATGAGTGGTGAACAATTACTGACTACCGTTTTCGGGAGGTCAGGACGTGAGTCAACTCAGCAGACGCGCCTTCATCGCCGGTACGGCTGCCGCCGCCGCGGTCACCAGCGGCCCGGCGTCCGCGGCCACGCGCCCCAAACGCCCCAACATCCTGCTCATCGTCACCGACGATCACCGGAAGGAGACCGAGTGGGCGATCCCCTCGATCGTCAGCCTCATCGGCGGCCAGGGGGTTGATTTCTCCCACGGCTGCGTGACCACGCCGCTGTGCTCGCCGTCCCGCTCCTCGATCATGACCGGGCGCCTGGCCCGCCATCACGGGGTCGTCGACAACAGCGCGCCGGAGCGGCTCGACCAGGACACCACCGTCCAGAGCCACCTCCGGGCGGGCGGCTACCGCACCGGGCTGTACGGCAAGTACCTCAACGCCTGGGACATCAGCCAGGCCCCGCCGCACTTCGACGACTTCGCCATCATGCGCCCGGCCTACCGGCGGGCCCAGTGGAACGTCAACGGCACCGTCGGCCGCCGCCCCGGCTACACCACCACGCTGATCAGGCAGCACGCGCTGGCGTTCATGCGGGCCAACAAGGACGACCCGTGGTTCCTGTACCTGTCGCCGTACGCCTCCCACGGGCCGAACACCCCGGAGGACAAGTACGCCGACCTCGAGGTGCCGCCCTGGGACGGCAACCCGGCCGTGGCCGAGACCGACAAGAGCGACAAGCCCCCCTACATCCAGCGAGCCTCGGCCGACCTGGCCCGCGGGCGCGAGGTCCGCCAGGCCCAGTTGCGCACGCTCCGCTCGGTGGACGACATGTTCAAGGCGATCAGAGCCGAGCTGGTGGCGCAGGGCAAGCTGGACGACACACTGATCATCTTCATCGGCGACAACGGCTTCAGCTGGGCCGAGCACGGCCACGTCGGCAAGAGCGTGCCCTACCGGCCGGCCTTCCGGGTGCCGTTCTACCTGTCGTGGCCCGCCGGGGGCTTCGGCCAGGGCAGGGCGGACGACCGGCTGGCCGCCAACATCGACATCGCGCCGACGATCCTGGACGCCGCCGGGATCGCGCCGCGCGGCCGCATGGACGGCTTCTCGCTCCTGACCGGCCGCCGCCGCGACCTCGCGTTCCTGGAGTACCACGGCCGCCCCGACGGCACCGGGCCCGGCCTATGGGCGGCGGTCTACACCGGCACCCGCATCTACACCGAGTACTACGACGGAGCCGGCGAGGTGATCTTCCGCGAGTACTACGACCTGGGCAAGGATCCCCATCAACTGGAGAACCTCCTACGCCCCGGCGACCGGCCCCCCGCCGACCTGGCCGCCCGGCTGACCGCCGCCCGCAGGTTGTAGGCAGAACTCGTTGCCCTCCGGGTCGGCCATGACGATCCAGTTCTCGTGCCGGCCCGTCTCCCGCGCGCCGAGGCCGAGCAGGCGCTCCCGCTCGGCCTCGAGGTCGGCCGCCCTGACGTCGAGGTGCACCCGGTTCTTGACCAGCTTGGGCTCGGGGACCTTCACGAAGAAGATCCGCGGCGCCCCGTCCGGCCCTTCGACCAGCACGGTCGGGTCGTCCTCCGGGCCGGACAGGCCCATGGCGCTCAGGCGGCGCAGTTCCTCCTCGTCGTACGGCGCCACCGCGTACCCGTCGAGCAGGGCGGCCCAGAACCTGGCCTGGGAAGCGGGATGACGGCAGTCGATGACGAGGTCATGAAGCTGAGCCATCGGCCCATAGTGGCAGTCTGAGCCGGAACAGCGCGCCCGACGCCGACTCTTCGCAGGTCAGGGTGCCGCCGTGGGCCAGCGCCAGGCCGCGGGCGATGGGCAGGCCGAGACCGGCGCCGCCGGAGGCGGTGTCGTGGCGGACGAAGCGGTGGAAGATCAGCTCGCGGGCCGAGGGCGGGACCCCGGGCCCGGTGTCGGTCACGTCGACCACCGCGTGCACGTCGCGGCGGGCGACCGTCATCGTGATGGCGCCGCCGGGCGGGGTGTGGCGGCGGGCGTTGTCGAGGAGGTTGGCCAGCACCTGGCCGAGCCGCTGGGCGTCGCCGATCACCATCGCCTCCTGCCCGGCCACGCTCACCATGAGGTCGGGATCGCGCAGCCGTACGTGCTCGGCTTCGGCTTCGCACAGGGCACGCAGCTGGACGGGCTCGCGGTGCAGGCCGAGACCGGCGTCGATCCTGGCCAGCGCAAGGAGGTCGTCCACCAGGCGCCCGGCCCGGCGGGTCTCGCGCACCAGCAGGAGCTGCATGCGCTCGCGCTCCTCGGCCGGCATCGCCTGCGGCGCCTGCAGCACCGCCTCCGCCGTGGCCTGGATGCCGGCCAGCGGGGTGCGCAGCTCGTGGGCGACGTCGGCGAGGAACTGGCGGGAGCGGTTCTCCGACTCGCGGGCCTGTCGTTCGGCGCCCTCCAGCGCGTCGAGCATGGAGTCGAAGGCGGCGGCGGTGCGTCCCAGCTCGGTGTCCCTGCGCTCGGGGGTGAGGCGCTTGCCGCGCTCCCCCAGCGCGATCTGCCGGGCCAGGTCCGCCATGTCGTCCATCGGCCGGGTGGCGTGCCGTATCGTCACCGGCAGCACGAAGCCCAGCGCCGCGAGCGCGGCGATCCCGGCTATCAGCATGAGCATGCGCAGCGTGTTCCGGGTGGCGTCGATGGCCTCGGTGTCGGCGTAGAGGGTGAGCAGCGCACCGCTCGGCAGCCGCCTGGTCAGGGTGGGGGTGCCGAGGTTGGGCTGGAAGCCGCCGAGCGTGTGCTGCCGGCCGGCCAGGTCGACCAGCATCACCTCGATCCCGGCGCCGCTGAGCCGCCGCACCAGCCGGTCGGCGCGGACGTTGCGCCGGTCGAGCTGGACGGCGAACTGCACCCGATCGGCCAGCCGGTCCTCGGTCTGGGTGGTGGCCAGGAAGCCGAACAGCGCGTCCACGGCCACCAGCAGCACGACGAGCGTGGCGGCGACGACGAGGAGCGTGGAGCTGGTGACCCTGCCGCGCAGCGAGCCGCTGCGCCAGCCGTACCCTCTCATCGAGGTCCGTCCAGGACGTAGCCGAGGCCGCGCACGGTGTGCAGCACGCGCTCGCCCGTGCTCTCAAGTTTCCTGCGTAACGCGCTGACGTGCACTTCGACGAGGTTGGGATCGTAGGCGTCGTATCCCCAGACGCTGGTGAGCAACTGCGTCTTGCTGAGCACCTGGCCCCGGTGGAGCGCGAGGTGGCCGAGCAGGCGCAGCTCGGTCCTGGTCAGCTCGACCGGACGGCCGTCGCGCAGCACGATGCCCTTGTCCACGTCGATGATCAGGTTGCCGATCTGCAACGTCGAGGGGGTACGGCGCAGCCGCCGCAGCACGGCGCCGACCCGGGCGGTCAGCTCGGCCAGCTCGAACGGTTTGACCACGTAGTCGTCCGCCCCGGCCTGCAGCCCGCGCAGCCGGTCGGCGACGCCGTCCCGGGCGGTGAGCACGATGACGCCGGCGTCGCTGCGCCCGCGCACCACGTCCAGCAGGGCGAAGCCGTCGCGGCCGGGCAGCATGAGGTCGATCACGACCAGGTCGGGCTGGAAGACGTTGAGCTCCTGCTCGAAGCCGGTGCCGTCGGGCAGCCCGCGGGCCACGTACCCGGCCGAGCCCAGCCCGGACAGCACGGCCAGCCGGATGGCCTCCGCGTCCTCGACCACCATCACCCGCGCCGAACTGGTCATTCGGTCATTATCCGGGTCCACCCTTCCGGACAAAACGCCCTTAAGGCAATCTTCAGCCTTCCCAGACGTCCTCAACGTACCGGCCGCTCGCCCGCAGCTCCTCCAGCCACTCCTCGCTCGCGGCCCCGCCGGTGCGCTCGGCATGGATGCGGGCCAGCGCCGCCCGCACCCCGGGAGCCATGCGGCGCCCGTCCCCGCAGACGTACACGCGGCCGCCCGCGTCGAGCACCTCCGCGACCTCGTCCGCCTCCTCGAGCAGCCGATCCTGCACGAACCGCCCGCCGGGGACCTCGCTGAAGACCGGGCGCAGGCTCACCACCCCCGCGGCCTCGGCCTCCTCCAGCTCGGCTCGGTGCAGATAGTCGAGCTCCGGTGCGTCACACCCGAAGTAGCACAGCAGCCCGCCCCGCGCCCCGCGGCGCAACCGGTCCTGGATCACCCCGCGGAACGGCGCCAGCCCGGTGCCCGCGCTGACCAGGATCGCCGGGCTCGCCGCGTCCGCCAGCTCCCGGAAGCCCTCCGGCCCCGGCACGACCCGCGCGAGCACCCGCTCCCCCGGCGCCGCCTCGGCCAGGTGATGCGAGGCCACGCCGTGGAACCACCCCGCCCCGGTACGGCTCGGCCCGGCCACCCGGGAGACCATCAGGTCCACGGCGTCCGGCTGGACCAGCGGGGAGGTGGAGATGGAGTAGTTGCGCGGCCGCAACGCCGGCATGAGCTCCAGGAACACCTCGAACGGCAGCTCGCAGGCCGGATGCCCGGCCAGCAGATCCAGGACCGTGGCGGCGGCCGGATCGACGGCGGCCAGCCTCGCCCGGGTGTGCGGGCATTGGGTGTGGGCGATCAGGACGTCCAACTGGTGCCGGGTCGCCGGACGCTGCAGCTCCAGGAACCCGGTCAGCAGCTCGCGCACCGTGACCGGGGTGTCGAGCGGCAGCAGGGTCCGGGTACGGCGGGCGGCGCGCAGCCGTACCCGCTGGGCGAGGTCGAGACCGAAGCGGGCGGCGGCCCGCTCGGCCAGCTCGGGCGGGTTCTCCGGCAGGACGGCCAGGTGGTCGCCGGTGCGATAGGTGACACCCTCGGGGAGCTGGAGGCGCACGTGCTGCTTCTGGCGGGCGTCCGGGTGGGTGAGCGGCTCGGCCAGCAGGACCTTCATCGGGAGCACCCCGTAGTGCGCGGCCCTCTCCTCGGCCGGGGACTTGGTCACGGTCTCGAGGGTGAAAACCGGTTCGTGCTCAGCGGCCTTCTCCGCGGCCGCCTCCCGGCCAGCCGCCCCCTGTCCGGCCGGCTCTTGGACGGCCGGATCTTGGACGGCGCCCGGCAGCGCCGGCCAGAGCGCGGCAGACCAGGCGTCCACGGCGCCAGAGAGGTCGCCCGAGGCGTCCACCACCCCGCGCTCGGCCAGGCGGACGGCGCCCGCCTCGGCCAGCCGCTCGTCGATCAGCCGGGGCACGCGCTGGAAGGTAGCCGCCCAGTTGCGGTCGCCCACCCCCAGCACCGCGTACGGCGTGCCCGGCAGCCCGTCCTTGACCGACACCCACTCCACGAACCGGGCGGCGTCGTCGGTCGGCCGCCCGTTGTAGGAGGCGGCCACGATGACGACCGGGGTCTCGCCCAGGGCGTCCACGGCCTCGTCCAGCGGGGCGACGGTGGTGGTGAAGCCGCGTTCCTCCGCCTCGGCGGCCAGGTCGCGGGCGATGGCCGAGCAGGTGCCCATGTTCGAGCCGTGGAGGAAGGTGATCGCGGCGCCGGGGGCCGCGCGAACCCCCGTGACGGCAGCGGACGTGACGGCGGCGGACGTGACGGCGGCGGACGTGAGGGCGGCGGACGTGGCCGGAGCGGCCCGCACGCGCCGGTCGGCGGCCGTGCGCGGCTCGACGAGCAGGGTGAAGCCGTCGGGCTTGAGCGTCAGCGTCTCCTTGACCTTCAGCTCGTAGCCGGCGTGGTCGATCAGATGGAAGCGGTGTGCCAGCAGCCCCAGCACCAGGGTCGCCTCGTGCAGCGCGAACTGCCGCCCGATGCAGGCCCGCTCCCCGCTGCCGAACGCCTTGAACGCGTGCGGCGGCCGGGCGTCCTGCCGGTCGGGGGCGAAGCGATCGGGGTCGAACAGCTCCACGTTGCGGCCCCAGACCGGGTCGCGGTGCAGCGCGGGCGTCAGCACGATGAGCGAAGCGCCCGCCTTGACCGGGTACCGCCCGCCGATGACCGTGTCCTCCAGTGGCTCGACGGCGAACGCCGGGGCGGTCGGCCACAGGCGCAGGCTCTCCAGCAGCACCTGCCGGGTGTAGGTCAGGCGGCCCACGTCGGCCCAGGTGGGGTCCGGCTCGTCGGCGCCCCAGAGCGTGTCGGCCTCCTCCTGCACCTTGGCCAGCACCGCCGGGTTCTTGGCCAGGTAGTACAGCGCGAACGACAGGGCGCCCGAGGTGGTCTCGTGCCCGGCGATCAGGAAGGTGATCACCTGGTAGCGGATGTTGAGGTCGTCGAGGGGTTCGCCGGTGACCGGGTCGGTGCTGTGCAGCATGCGGCCGAGCAGGTCGCCGGTGCTCCGGTCGCCGGACTGCCTGCGCTGCCTGATGACCTCGTCGACCAGGTCCTCCATGACGCGCAGGTCCTCGTGGAAGCGCCGGGTGCGCCTGCCGTAGAGGAAGTCGAGGCCGGGGATGAAGCTGCCCTTGGCCTGGCCGTACGACAGCGCGCCGACCAGCGCGCCGATGAACGGGTGGGGTTCGGCACGGGTGAAGGACTCGAAGTCGTGGCCGAATCCGCACAGCCCGATGGTGTCGAGTGTCAGCCGGGTCATGTCGGCGCTGACCTCCACGGGCCGCCGGCCCGCCCGCGCCCAGGCGGTCACCAGGTTCCCGGCGACGCCGAGCATGGTCGCGTGGTAGCCGCGCATCGCGGTGACGGAGAAGGCGGGCAGCAGGATGTCGTGGGCCTTGCGCCAGTTCGGCTCGCCGGAGTAGGCGGTGAACAGGCCGTCTCCGGCGAGCGGGCGCAGGTTGACCAGGTCGGAGTGGACGTTCTTGCGGAAGCGGCGCTCGTCGCACAGCTCGGTGACCAGGTCGAGCCCGGTGACGAGCACGACCTCCTCGCCGAAGGCGCTCATCGTGAAGATCGGGCCCCAGGTGCGGGCCAGCTCGCACAGGTGGGCGACCTGGCGGTCGGCCGGCACGCTGAGCGCGTGGCCGGCGAACGGCAGGGCGGGCGGCGACGGGATGACGGCAGCGGTCACGTGAACGTCCCTTCTTCCGGTGTCACCGCCAGGCTAGCACGCGACTTTGTCATCCGACTAAGTCGATTGAACAATCACAGCTCCTGGGCCGCCACGCCCTCCTCGTAACCCGGATAGACGGGCTTCCAGCCCAGCTCCCGCTTGGCCTTGTCGTTCGAGACCCGCATCCGGGTGTCGAACATCAGCGTGGCGAAGTACGGCGCGGCCATCCGCATCAGCCAGCGCGGCAGCGCCCGCGGTGGCCGGGCGCCGACGGCCCTGGCATGAGCGCCGAGCATCTCACCCCAGGTCACCGGGGTGTCGTCCACGATGTTGTAGGCCGCGCCCGCCGTACCCCGCTCCAGAGCCGCGACCGTCGCGGCGGCGGCGTCGGCCAGGTGGATCCACGGCACCATGCCGCCCCCGCCCCTGGGTGCGGGCAGCTTGCCCGCGCGCAGCATGGCCGCGAAGACGCGCGAGCCCTCCAGCCCGTAGAAGGCGCCGTACCGCAGCGAGACGCCGCCGAAGGCGAAGACCCGCTCCTCGTTGACCCGCATCGCCGCCACCACGGCGTCCCCCTTGGCGCCGCGCTCGACGCCGAACGGGTCCTCCTCGGTGAGCACCCGGTCGCCGTGGTCGTAGTAGCCGTAGCCGGGGACCATCGACTGCGTCACGAACCGCCGGGCCCCGATCGCCGCGGCCACGTCGAGCAGGTGGGCGGTCCCGGTCGTGCGCAGGAGGTTGGTCGTCTCCAGGTCCCGGTACCTGGCCGGGGCCTTGCTCAGCGCGGTGAGCTCGTGGACGACGGCGTCGGCGGCGAGGCCGTCCACGGCCCGCAGCAGTCCCTCGCGGTCGAGCACGTCGGCGACGACCGTCCGGGCGCCGGGCACGACGGCCCCGGGCGACCGGGTCAGGGCCAGCACCTCGTGACCCGCCTCCCGCAGCGCCGCGACGAGCGGCTTGCCGATGGCTCCCGTGGCTCCGGCGACGAGCACCTTCATGTCAGTTTCCCTTCCTCAGCACGCGGTCACCCCCGACGACGAGCGGACGGGGTCCCGTTGTGACATCGCGGCTGCCCGCGAAGGAGAGCCGATAGGGTGCGGGCATGGCTCACGTCCCCGCCGCCGAGCGGCGCCCTCAGCTCGTTGAGGCCGCGATCGGGCTCATGGCCCGGGAAGGCGTCGCCGCGGGGAGCACCCGGGCCATCGCCGCCGAGGCGGGGGTGGCGCAGGCGATGGTGCACTACATGTTCGGCTCCAAGCAGGAGCTCTACCGCGGCGTGCTGGAAGAGCTCATCAGGACGCTCGTCAGCCGGGTCGAGGCGGCCATGCCGGAGGACGGCACGGACTTCCGGGAGACGATCGCGGCGCTGGTGCGGGAGTTGTGGCGCACGGTCACCGAGGAACGGGAGAAGTACATCCTGTTCCTGGAGCTGACCCTGCTCTCCCTGCGGGACCCGGTGCTGCGCAAGGCCGCCTCCTGCTACACGCTGAGCCTCGACGCCATCGCCGCGCGGCTGCTGACGGAGGCGGCCGAACGCGCGGGCCAGCCCCTCGCCCTGCCCGCCGAGGTGGTCGCGCGGTACTTCATCAGCGGGTTCGACGGCATCGTGCTGCGCTTCCTCGAAGAGGAGGATCCGGGACCCGCAGCGGCGATCCTGGAACACTTCCTCGACAGCACGGTCGCCCTGGCCACCGGGAGGATCTGAATGGAACAACCGCGCATCCGGGTCTCCGCCTACGCGATGATCACCGCCGGCGACCGGCTGTTACTGACCCGCCTGTCGGAGAGCTCCCCGATCTTCGAACCAGGCGAGTGGCACCTGCCCGGCGGCGGCATCGACCCCGGCGAGCAGCCGGAGGAGGCCCTGGCCAGGGAGGTGCGCGAGGAGACCGGGCTCGAGCTGACCGGCGCCCGGCTGGTGGGCGCGCGCAGCTACGCGGTGCGGCGGCTGGGCGTGTACTGGCACCTGATCGGCCTGTTCCACACCGCCGAGGTGGCGTCGGGCTCGCCCGAGGTGATCGAGGTGGACGGCACCACGGACGCGGTGGCCTGGCTGCCGATCCCCGACCTGGGCGGCAGTGTGGAGATCTCCCCCGCCGTGACCGACGCCCTGCGCATGCTCTGACGCCGACCGGGAGCCGACATGCCGATCACCAACTGGGCGGGCAACGTCACCTTCGGCGCCGCCCGCGTGCACCGGCCCGCCACCCTCGGCGACCTGCGCCACCTGGTCGCCACCAGCCGCCGCGTGCGCGCGCTCGGCAGCGGCCACTCCTTCAGCCTCGTCGCCGATACCGTCCACGACCTGGTCCGCCTGGACGCTCTGCCCGGGTCCGTCGAGATCGACACCGCGACGTCGACCGCCGCCGTCTCGGCCGGCCTGCGCTACGCCGACGTCGCCGAACACCTGCACCACGCCGGATACGCGCTGGCCACCCTGGCCTCGCTGCCGCACATCTCCGTCGCCGGATCCTGCGCCACCGCCACCCACGGCTCCGGCGACGGCTCCCGCTGCCTGGCCGCCGCGGTCGTCGCCGTCGAGATGGTCGGCCCGGAAGGCGACCTCGTCACCCTCAGCCGCGACCACGACCCCGGCGTCTTCCCCGGCGCCGTCGTCGCCCTCGGCGCGCTCGGCATCGTCACCCGGCTGACGCTGGAGATCGAGCCCGCCTACGAGGTGGCCCAGCGGGTCCGCCTCGACGTGCCGCTCACCGAGGTGGCCGACTGTTTCGACGAGGTGTTCGGCGCCGCCTACAGCGTCAGCACGTTCACCGACTGGCGCAGCGGCCGGGCCGCGGTCTGGCTCAAACACCGCCTCGACGCCCCCGGGCCCCGGCCGGAGAGCGGCTGGGCCGGCGGGCGGGCCGCGGAGCGCCCGATGCATCCGGTGCCCGGGATGCCGGCGCGGGCCTGCACCAAGCAACAGGGCGTGCCCGGCCCCTGGCACGAACGGCTGCCGCACTTCCGCCCCGCCCACGCGCCCAGCGCCGGGCAGGAGTTGCAGTCGGAGTACTACCTGCCCAGGCAGGCGGCGGGCAAGGCGTTCGCGGCCATCGCGGAGATCGGCCCGCTCGTGGCGCCCGTGCTGCACATCTCCGAGGTGCGCACGGTCCGCGGCGACGATCTGTGGCTCAGCCCCGCCTACGACCGCGACTCCCTCACGATCCACTTCACGTGGATCAGGGACACCGCCGCGGTCATGCCGGCGCTGCGCGCGGTCGAGGAACGGCTCCTGCCGCTGGGCGCCCGGCCGCACTGGGGCAAGCTGACCACCGCCCGGCCCCGGCAGATCGGCGCCCTCTACGAGCGGGCCGCCGACTTCGCCCGGCTCAGGCGCCGGCTCGACCCCCCGGGCAAGTTCCGCAACGCCTACGTGGACGCCCTCTTCCCCGCCTGACCGGTCAGAACTTGGCCCGCAGCTCGTCCACCCTGGCCCGCCACGCCTTGGCCTCGATGTCGGTGAAGATGGCTTCGGCACGGTCCAGCCGTACCCCTGCCGCGTCCGGATCGTTCCCGGCCAGCGCCAGCTCGGCCAGCGCCAGCAGCGACTGACCCTCGCACAACTGGCTGCCGCCCAGGCAGGCGGACATCAGGGCGTCGCCGAGCAGGGGCTGCGCGCCCACGAAGTCGCCCTGGGCCAGCCGTACCCGGCCGATGCCGAGCAGCGCGAACGCCTCGCCGATCGAGTCGTTCATGCTGGTCGCGGTGAACAGGGCGGCGTCGAACGACTCCTCGGCCTCCGTCAGCCGCCCGCGCGTGAGCATCGCCTCGCCCAGCCGGTAGCGCACCTGCGCCTCGATCCGGCTCGACCCGGTGCGCACGCAGATCGCCAAGGACTCACGCAGGTACGGCTCGGCCTCCTCCGGCCGTCCGGACTCCAGGTGGATCTGGGCGATGTTGCGCAGCACGTGCGCCTCCCCCACGAGGTCGCCCGCGCCGCGCAGGTCCTTCAGCGCCTGCTCGTACCAGTCCTGGGCCACCGAGTACTGGCCCTTGGTGCGCTCGATGAAGGCCAGGTGGCGCAGGACCAGGCCGCGGCCGTGGATGTCGCCGCTGGCCTCGAACCAGGCGCGGGCCGCCTCCAGGTTCTGCTGCGCCTCGGCCAGCCGCTGCTCGACGAGCTCCAGGCCGCTGAGGGAGTAGCGCACGACGGCCTCGCCGCGTTTGTCGCCGGCCCGCCGTACCGCGCCCCACGCTATCTCGTGGGTCTCGCGCCACGCCTGCCGGTAGGAGCGGGTCTCGAACAAGGTCACGGAGGTGACGGCCAGGTCCCAGCACAACTCGTGCAGGCCGAGCCTGGCGGCCTGGTGCACGCCGGAGACCAGGTTCGTCAGCTCTGTTTGAAACCATTCGATCGGGTCGGCGATCAGGCTCTCGACCAGCTCCTCCGGCAGGGTCCACGGCTCGACGGCGGAGTGCAGGATCGTGTAGTCGCCGCCGTATGCCTGGCGGTGGGCCCGGCCCGCGAGGTGCAGCCAGCAGCGCAGCAGCCGGTGCAGCGCCTCCTCCTGCTCCTCCAGCGGGATCTCGCGGGCCAGCAGCTCGCGCACGTAGGTCCTGGTCAGGTCGTGCAGGCGGTAGCGCACCTGCTGGTCGTCGCGCACGACGATGTCGACCAGCCGCTCCTCGACCAGCGTCTCCAGGATGTCGGTGGCCACGTACGGGTCCATGTCAAGCAGCGGGCCGGCGATCCAGCCGGCGAAGTCCACCTCGTCGAGGGCGCCGAGCAGCAGCACGAGCCGGGCGGCGGGCGGGTCGAGCTCCTGGCAGGAGATCGAGATCGTGGCGCGGACGCTGGCGTCGCCGAGGATCAGCTCGTCCAGGCGGCGCCGCTCGTCGGCGAGCCTGCGCACCATCTGGTCGATCGGCCAGTGCTGGCGCATGGAGAGCTTGGCCGCCACGATGCCGAGGCCGAGCGGCAGGTGGCCGCAGGCTTCCGCCAGCCGCCTGGCGGCCGCCTCCTGGGTCATGACCCGGGCCTCGCCGATCACCTGCGAGAGCAGTTCGAGGCTGGTGTTCTCGTCGAAGACGTCCAGGTCCACGTGGTGGGCGCCGTGCAGGCCGATGACCGAGCGGCGGCTGGTGACCAGGAGCGCGCAGCGCGGCTCGGCGGGCACCAGCGGCAGGATCTGCCGCGCGCTGGCGGCGTCGTCGAGCACGACGAGCACCCGGCGGTTGGCCATGACGCTGCGGTACATGGTGCCGAGCTCGACGATGCCGCTCGGCAGCACCGACGGCGCGACGCCGAGCGAGCGCAGCAGCCGCTCCAGCACCTGCTCGGCCGGGACCGGGTGGCCGTCGGCGTCGCGCAGGTGCACGTAGAGCTGGCCGTCGGGGAACTCCTCGCGCGCCTTGTGCGCGGCGTGTACGGCGAGGGCCGTCTTGCCCACCCCGCCGGGTCCGGTGACCATGACCACCGCGGCCCGGTGGACCTGCCCAGGGTTGACCAGGCGGTCACGGACCTCCCTGATGACCTCGTCGCGGCCGACGAAGTTGGACGGCGCGGCGGGCAGCTGGTGCGGCACGATCTTCGTCGGCTCCGAGGCGGGGGCGGCCAGGGAGGGATCCTGCGACAGGATGGCCTGCTCGAGCTGGCGCAGCTCCTCGCCCGGGCTCAGCCCGTGCTCCTCGACCAGTGTGTACTGCACGTTCCGCAGCACCTCCAGCGCCTCGACCTGCCGGTCGGCGCGGTAGAGCGCCAGGGCGAGCTGCATGTGGAGTTCCTCGCGCAGCGGGTGCACGGCGACCAGTTCCTTGAGCTCGCCCAGCAGCTCGTGGTGGCGCTGCAGGCGCAGCTCCAGGTCGATGCACTCCTGCAGCGCGACGAAGCGTTCCTCGTTGTGCCGGGTCGCGGCGGCCTGCACGCGCCGGCTGTTGATGCCTTCCAGCGCCTCGCCCCGCCACAGGGCCAGGCCCGCGCGGAACTCGTTGACCGCGCCTTCGAGATCCTGGGCACGGGCGGCCTCGCGGCCCCGGGTGATGTGCCGGCGGAAGCGGGTCAGATCGAGGCAGTCCTCCGGAATCCGGATGAGGTATCCGGCGGAATGGGTGACGATGACCTCACTGTCGGTGTATTTGGCGAACCAGCTGCGCAACTGGGAGATGCAGATTTGCACCTGGGCGTCGGCCGTCTTCGGCGGCTCGTCGCCGTACAGCGCCTCGATCAGCCGGCCGGTGGTGACCACCCGGCCAGGCTCGAGTAACAACATCACCAGCACGATCTGGCGTCGGCGGCCCTCGATATCCACCTTGGTTCCGGCGAATACTTCGAGCGGCCCAAGCACCCGAAACTCGAGGATCAACGCCCACCTTCTCACTTGACAAAGAGTTACCGTTGATCTGCAGAGGTCACTATATGCGCGAATTATGGCAATGTGGAGCGCCAGCTTGGCGCACGGGGGCCTAGGCGCGCACCAATGCCAACATA
Organism: Nonomuraea typhae; assembly: GCF_009760925.1. Taxonomy (GTDB): domain Bacteria; phylum Actinomycetota; class Actinomycetes; order Streptosporangiales; family Streptosporangiaceae; genus Nonomuraea; species Nonomuraea typhae. The sequence continues at coordinate 104,983 of NZ_VRLV01000021.1, read as the reverse complement.
CGAGTTAATCTCGCAAACTCAACGGGTGCCACCCGCCGAAACCAGCAGATGGCACCCGTCAGGTTACGACTAGCGCTCCGTCCAGGTGTGGAATCCGGCCCCGAGCTCCACCAGAAGGTCGAAGGCGAACTCCATTCCCGACTCTGCGTTCGACATCAGGACCACTCCGGCGCCCGTTTCGAGACCCACCCCCGAATAGCAGTGATATCCGGGCGCCGTCCCGGTGTGCCCGAACCAGCGCACACCGTCCGCCTCCCGGACCACGGTGCCCAGCCCGTGGACGGTGCCCGGGACGGGGGTCAGCAGCTGGGTGGCCGCCCAGCGGTCGAGCAGCACGCCGGTGCCCGCGTACGCCCGCTGGATCTCCGTGGCCACCCTGGCCAGGTCCTCCGCGCTGGTCCACAGTCCGGCCGGGCAGCCGGACAGCGGCCTGCCCCGCCGGTCGTGGCCCGTGGCCGCCTTCGGCAGGCGCGCGTCGTAGCCGCTGTGCCGCATGCCCAGGGGGTCGAAGACCAGCTCCCGCATGAGCCCGGGCAGATCCCTGCCCGTCAGCGCGCAGAGCACCCGCTCGACCACCTTGCCGCCCTCGGGCGTGCGCGTGAGCAGGACGCGCAGGGTCAGACCGGGGCGCACCCCCGGGGCACTGAGGTAGTGGTTGACGTCCTCGTCCAGATCGGCGACCCCCTCGCGGGCCAGCCGGAGGACGGCCAGCGCGGTGACGTGCTCGCCTGCCGTACCCGCGCAGAAGACCGTGTCCCGGCGCACCGGGAGCCCGGTGGTGGCCGAGGCAAGCCCCTCGCCCCACGCCTCGGCCACCACGCCATCGGCCACCAGCGCGACAGCCGCGCCGGGCACGCGGTGCCGGTGCATGCGCAGCAACGTGGCCGGAATTCCGGGGAAGAACCGGTCGAGAAACGCCCGCCCGCGTGGCGTGTGCCGCCCGGACGGGATGAGCAGCGCCACGACCCGGTCCAGGAAGCGCTCGGCCAGCGCGCTCACGGTCTCCTCTCGGTACTGGGCGGGCGAGTAGGCCCAGGTGACCTGCAGAACCTCGTCCACCACGGCCGCGCGGACCTCGATGAGGTGCGAGCGCCCCGGGCAGGACTCGGGCGTGAGCCGGGTGAACACACCCGATCCCCGCGGGACCACGCCCTCGTAGGCGAAGCTGATCGGGGCCGCCGCGCGCCCGCCCGCCAGGCCGTGGCCGACGCCCTGGCAGGGCGTGGTGCGCAGGACCTCACGCACCGCCTTGACGCAGCGGTCGGTGTCCAGGGCGTCACGCAGGTGCACGTGGAAGGGGTGGACGACGGTGAACGGGCCGACCGTCCTGGACAGGTCCACGCCGGCGAAGGGCGGCACGCGGCCGTCGCGCTCCAGATCCAGGTGGACGTCGGGACGCCCGGTGTGATCGGCGACCGTCTGGGCCAGGGCGGTGACCAGAAGGTCGTGGACCTCCTTGGCCAGCAGGGCCCGCGTGTAAGCGGGGTCGAGGGTGCGCACCAGCGTGGCCGCGTCCGCGTGCGTCACGCCCGGGTGGTCCACGGGGAAGGACGCCGGCTCCGGTCGTGGCGTGCGCCAGTAGGCGGCCTCGGCGGCGAACTCCGGCGCGGCCGCATGCCCGGCCAGGCGCTCGGCCCAGCGGCGGAAGGGGGTGGTCCGGGCCGGAAGCGGGCCGCCCTGGTAGGCCGTGGCCAGGTCGTCGAGCAGGATGTCCCAGGAGGCCGCGTCGACGGCCAGGCGGTGAACAGTGATCGTCAGGTCCCGTCCGTCCAGGCTGGCGCGCAGCATCGGCCCGCGCGCCGGATCGACGCACCGGCCGCCGGGCGGCCGGGGGCCGTCGAGGAGCGGGTCGGCGCTCTCCCTCTCGGCGACGTGCTGCCGCCAGCCGCCCGGCGTCCTGCGCAGGCGCAGCCGCAGGGCGTCGTGGTGGGCGATCAGCCGGCCCAGGGCCGCCCGCAGGCGATCGGGGTCGGGAGGTTCGCCCCAGCGCAGCCGTACCGACTGGGAGTCGAGCCCGCCGATCGTGGTGAAGCGCCGCTGCACCGGCGTGAGCGGCACCTCGCCCTTCACCCGGCGAAGATTGGGCACCTGCTCACCGCGGGCCTGGGCACTCGCCCCGGGCGAGGCCGCCGCCTGTGCCCGGACGAGACTCACCACCGTCCCGGTAGGTGGTTCCCCTCTGGCGGACCCGGCCCAGGTCCGGGTGAGCAGGTGCGTCCTGGTGCCCCCTAGCGCGACGTTCACCAGATGGCCGAGCAGCCGTCTGGCCGTGGCCTCGGTGAACATCCCGAGGCAGTAGCGCAGGACGATCGCGTGGCAGGTCAGCAGGAAGACGTGGACGGCAGGGCGGGTGTCGGCCTCCTGCCGCGTCACCAGGGCGGCCAGAGCGTGCCGCACCGGTGAGAAGAGACTGTCGAGATTCATCGTCGCTCCCTGAGGGCGTCGACGTCGACCTTGCCGTGGGCGGTGAGAGGGAACGCGTCCATCGGCATGATCTCGGACGGGATCATGTAGGCGGGCAGCAGCCGTTCGAGGTGGTGCCGGAGTTCCTGCATGGCGACGGTGGCCGGGGTGACGGCGGCGCTCAGCCGTACCTCCCCTGAAGGGGTCTCGCGCGTGAAGACGAACGCGTCGGCGACGTCGGCGAGCATGAGAATGGTGTGGACGATCTCGGCCGGTTCCGTCCTGCGGCCGTCCAGCTGGATCTGGTCGTCGGTGCGCGAGACGTAGTGGAGGACGCCATCGGCGTCCTGGGTGACCAGGTCGCCCGTGCGGTACCAGCGCTCGCCGTTGTGCTCGACGAAGGAGTCGTCGGCGGCGCCCAGGTAACCGAGGGCGATCGCGGGGCCGCCGAGCCACAGTTCGCCGTCCTCGGCCACGCGCGTGTGCACGTACGACAGGGGGCGGCCGATCGGGGGCGGCTCGCGGCGGGCGGCGCGCGGGTCGAGCAGGTGGCAGGTCGCGGCGACGGTGCTTTCCGCCGGGCCGTAGCAGTTGTAGAAGGCGAACGGGTGGCGCGGCTCCGGCCAGCGGGTCAGCCGCTCGCCGCCGGTGAACAGCATGCGGGTGGGGACGTCCTCCGGCCAGTCCAGGTCGAACAGCGGCGCCACCATGCCGGTCGGCACGAACGCGGCCCTGACCTCGTGCTCGCGCAGGAAGTCCTGGTAGACCTCCGGGTCGAGCACGGCGTCGAGCGGCGGGACCGCGAGCGTGGCGCCGTTGGCCAGCGCGCCCCAGATCTCCAGGACGCTGGCGTCGAAGGTGAGCGAGGCCACCTGGCCGGCCACGTCACCCGGGGCCAGCATGGTGATCTCCCGGTACCACTCGGTCAGCGGGCCAAGCCCCGCGTGCCCGACCATCACGCCCTTGGGCACGCCGGAGGATCCCGAGGTGAAGATCACGTAGGCCGTCGCCGGATTGAGCTTGGCCGGGTCGTCCAGCAGGTGGAAGCCGCCCCAGTCGCCGTCGGCCACGAGCGGGTCGTCCAGGATGGCGGCTGGGCGGGCGATGTCCAGGATCAGCTCGGCGCGGGCCAGCGGCGTCCCGTACGCCAGAGGCAGGTAGGCGGCGCCCACCGACCAGGCGGCCAGCATGCCCGCGATCGCCGCGCCCCGGCGCACGCCGCCGACGGCGACCAGGTCGCCGGGGCCGATCCCGGCCCGCTTCAGCTCGCGGCGGCCGTCCTCGAACACCTCCAGCAGGTGTGCCCAGGTGAAGACGCGCCCCGCCTCGATCACGCACGGCCGCCCAGGGAACTTACGGGCCCAGTCGATCACGTTGTCGTAGATCATGGCGCCCGCCTGCCACAGGCCGCCGCGGCCTCGAGCGAGGGCAGCGCCGCGAGGAGGGCGGCCTGCTCGCTCAGCGGCTGCACCAGCGTGAGCAGGTCGGCCGGGATCGGCGCCCCCGCCCTGGCCGCCACGCGGGCGCGCACCAGGATCAGGTCGAGGGAGTCCGCCCCCAGCTCGGCCAGGTTGTCGCCGGGGCCGCGGACGACCACGCCGCACGCCTCCCGCCAGTCCGCGGCCAGCGCGCGCTCACCCGGGTCGGTCAGCACCGCGGTGTCGGGCAGCCGGGCGGGATCGGGCAGGGCGGCGCGGTCGAGCTTCTGGTTGGGGGTCAGCGGCAGGCTCGCCATCGGCACGATCACCGCGGGCACCATGTGCGCCGGCAGCCGCCGGGCCAGCCAGCGGCGCACCTCGATCGGGTCGAACAGCCCGACCGCGTACCCGGCCAGGCGCGGGTGACCGCGGGCCGGCGTCCACACGGCCGCCGCGGCGTCGGTCACCTCCGGGTGGGCGCGCAGATGCGCCTCCACCTCGCCCAGCTCGATGCGGAAACCGCGGATCTTCACCTGGTCGTCGGCCCGGCCGACATACTCCAACTGCCCGTCGACGCGCCGCCGCACCAGGTCACCGGTGCGGTAGACGCGCTCGCCCGCCCGGGTCAGGAAACGTTTGGCGGTCAGCGTCGGGCGGCCCAGATAGCCGCGGCCGACCCCGGCGCCGCCGATGTACAACTCGCCGGGCACGCCCGGGGGCACCGGCAGCCCGGCGGCGTCCAGCACGAGCGCGGTAGCGCCCGCTATCGGGTGGCCGATGGGCGGCGGCGCCTCGCTGCCCGGGGGCACCTCCGCGCACGTGGCCACCACGGCCGTCTCGGCCGGGCCGTACATGTTGAGGAGGCGATAGCGCGCGCCCGGCGGCGGCGTCACCGTCAGCCGCTCCCCTCCGGTGGTCAGGACCCTCGGCGGGGCGCGATCCAGCCAGCCGTTCTCCACGGCCAGCTGCGCGAGCGGCGTCACCATGTACAGCACGTCCAGGCGGCGCTCGGCCGCCCAGTGGCAGAGCTCCTCCGGCGCCTTTCTGACCGACTCCGGGGCGATGTGCAGTTCGGCGCCGGCGGCCAGCGCGCTCCAGATCTCGCAGCCGGCCACGTCGAAGCCGCTCGCCGCGGTCTGGCCCACCCGGTCGCCGGGCGACAGGCAGGTCGCGTCCGCGTACCACTCGAGCGTCCCGGCGAGGCTCCGGTGCTCGATCATGACACCTTTCGGCAGGCCGGTGGAGCCGGAGGTGTAGATCACGCAGGCGAGGTCATCGGGCTCGACGCGCGCTGCGGTCGCGTCGAGCCCGATCTGCGGCTCGGCGCCGTCGAGAACCGGCTCGGCCCCGGAGTCGGCGAGCATGAACCGCTGCCGTGCCTCCGGGTACGAGCCGTCGAGCGGAAGGTAGGCGGCCGCGGTCTTCAGCACGCCCAGCCAGGTGGCGACCATCGCCGCCGACCGGCCGGTGCGTACCGCGACCAGCGACCCGCGGCCCACGTCCCTCGCCACAAGGCAGGCCGCTATCTCCTCCGCCCGGCGGTTCAGCTCGCCGTATGTGGTCGCGCCCGTGTCGTCCACGATCGCAATCGCCTCCGGCGAGGCCGCCACGCGGGCTTCGACCAGCGCCGTTACCGTCTTCACCGCACCTCCGCTCGCTGTGGTCACGCTCGTCCCGGCGCCTTTCGTCTGCCTATCGCCGCGCTATCGCGTGATGCGCGCGGTCAGCGTGGCCAGCCCCGCGGTGGCGGCGCGGGCCGCGGCCACGCCGGTGCCGGCCACCGCGATCACGTAGCCGATCCGGTCCCGGGGCGAGCCGCGCGGCCGCACCTCCTGGCCGGGTTCGCGGGTCAGCCCGGCCTCGACCACGCCGGGCACGGCCCTGGCCGCCTCCAGCCCGTCGATCCCGGCCAGGCGGCCCTCGCGCGCGGCCACCAGGAAGCGGACGGACGCCGCCCGCCTTACCGTGGCGCGCAGCGGGAGCTCCAGGCCCGCGGCCTTGGCGACCGTGTGCCGGACGAGGTCGATGCCGGTGGCCGCCTCGACCATCCGCGCGACCACGCCGCCGGCCGGTCGCGGGCTGACCTCGACGACGCGCGGGCCGGCCGCGCCGTACCTGATCTCGATGCGCGCCGGGCCCCAGCACAACTCCAGGGACTTCAGCGCGGCGTGCGCGAGCTCGCCGGCCTCGGCGCGGGCCGCGAGGTCGAGGGGCGCGGGGAAGTCGTGCCCGATCTCGACGAAGTACGGCTCCGCGCCGAGGTGTTTGCGGGTGACGCCGACGACCTGGTCGCCGAAGGTCTCCACCGAGTACTCGGCGCCACGCAGGTACTCCTCCACCATGACCGTGCTGCCGGCGCGCAGCGCGTCGTGGGCGGCCGCCTCCGCCTCGGCGGCGTCCCGGCACAACCGGGAGGCGACCGAGGCCGAGCCGGCGACCGGCTTGACGACCACCGGGAAGCCGATGGCCTGAGCGGCGGCGACCGCGATACCGGGCGTCCGGGCGGTGGCGAAGGCCGCGCCGGGCACGCCGGCCTCGCGCAGCAACGCCCGCTGGACCGCCTTGTCGCGGCAGGCGCGGATCGCCGCCGGGTCCGGATGGGGCAGGCCCAGGCGACCGGCCACCTCCGCGGCGGTGGCCAGGTGCCGCTCGGAGCCGCTGGTGATCGCCGCGACCCGGCCGCCGAGCCTCCGGCAGGCGGCCAGCACGACCGCCGGATCGCCGGTGTCCGCCCGCAGGGCCTCGACGCCGTCGGCCGCGTGGCCGGGCTCGCGGGTGAGCACGATCGGCGTCAGCCCCAGCTCACGGGCTCGCGTGCAGAACATCCGGCCCTCGGCGCCGCCCTCGACCAGCACGAACCAGCTCATGGCTGCTCCAGGACGCTCTTCACGGCCGCCTCCAGCGCGGCGTCGGCCTCGGCCTGCGCCTCCCGCCAGTCCACGCACCAGCGGCGGTGCCGTACCCAGGAGGCGTAGGCGCGCTGGTACGGCTCGGCGAAGGCGCCGGGCCCGCCGCCGTAGGAGTGCTCGCGCACCTGCTCGGGCACCTCCGCGGGCGCGGGCGCGGGCGCGTCCGGCCGTGCTCCCCCGGCCACCGTCTGGGCCATCGCCACCGCCTGCTCGGCCGCCGACAGCCCCGGCCAGACGTTCTCCATCGCCTCGGCGCCGACCTCGGCCGTGCCGGCGAACGGCGCCGCCGCCATGGCCGACACCGCCCCTGCCCAGGCGCCGGCGAGCCTGGCGGGCCTGGCCTTGAGGTGTTCGAGCGGAAAAGTGGAGCGCGGCCGGTCAGGGAAGGAGATGAAAGATGACTCGGCCGCGCTCCACGCCTGGAGGTCTGCGGCGAACCTGCTGAGCACGACGGTGAGCCCAGCGGCGGCGCCCAGCATGCGCAGCACGGCGTCACGGCTGGCCACCGCGTCCAGCGCGTGCCGGCCCGCGTCGAGGTAGCCGAGCAGGCCGGCGGTGCGCGACGGGTCGATGGGCAGGTCAGTGCCGGCGCCGGCGCAGGCCCCGAGAGGGCAGGTGTGCAGCCCGCCTGCCGCGGCCACCAGCGCGTCGATCTCCCTGCCCACCGCCCGCGCCACTCCCAGGAGGTAGTAGCCGTAGGTGATCGGCGCGGCCGCCCGGAAGCGCGTGTGCCCCGGCAGGATCACCGGTTCGTAGGCGCGGGCCCGCGCCAGCAGGATCGCCTCCAGGCGGATCGCCTTCTCGGCGAAGCCCAGCAGCCAGGCGCGGCTCCGGAGGGAGGTGAGGGTGGCGTCGAGATCGTCCCGCGCGCGGCCGGTCTCCAGGAGGCCGCCCGCGTCCGGGCCGAGCCGCTCGGCCAGGTACGCCTCGTAGTCCGCGGCGTCCAGGTCGCCGCAGGCGAGAGTCTCCAGGAAGCGCAGCACGGCGACGACCCGCTCGCGCGCCACCAGCCGGCGTTCGGCCAGCATCACGAGGTGGGCCCGGTCCACTTTCACGCGCATCGGGAGCTCGACGTGCACGACCCCTCCCTCCCGTGATGCCGCCCACTACGCCAGCGACCGCTATCGCGGCACTATCGCCCGGCCATCGCGGGTACGCCGCCGGGGCAGGCGGCAAGACCGGCTCGCCGGACCGCCCGCAACACGGTGACGAGCCGGTCCTGGCCGCAGCCCTCCACCACCGCACGGTCGAGGGCTGCGGCCGAGGGGCCGGGCGCGGGCCGCCGGATACACCGAACCCCAGGTGGATCCGGCGGCCCGGCCCGACGTCTGTGATCTATCTACGGCGCCGCGCCCGATGCGCCGCCGCGTGCATGCGGTTTCCGCAGGTACGGCTGTCGCAGTACACCCGGCAGCGGTTGCGTGAGGCGTCCACGAAGACCCGGCTGCACCCTTCCGCGGCACAGGTGCGCAGACGCGTCTGCTCCCCGTGCACGAACAGCTGGGCCAGGGCCAGACCGCAGTCGGCGGTCAGCTGCTCGGCCACCGGCGCCTGCTCGGCCGAGTGGTGCAGATGCAGGGGCAGGCCGTCGTGCTCGGACAGCCGCAGCGTGACCTTGGTCGCGCCGAGCAGCTTGTTGAGACGCTCCACGGCCTGGTCTGGCGTGGTGAAGACGCGGTGGAGCTCGTCCCGCGAGCCGCGCACGGCGTCGAGGTCGGCTCCGGTGACCTCGTCCGGACTGGCGACCTTGCGGCGTTCGACGAGCGCCGCCAGGTCGGCGACGGTGGTGAGCGGCGTGTTGACCAGGTCGACCGCCGTGCCCAGCGAGCGGATCAGATCATGGCTGAACAACATGCGTTTCTCCCGGCGGGGTGTGCCCCCGGCGTCGAATGGGACAGGAGGTGTTCTGGTGGCGTGCTCGGCGTCGGACAGCGCCGCCGGGCCAGGGCGTCAGCCGGCGAGCACGCGTCGGCGATCGGTCCGTCCCCTCCTCCTGGCGTCGGCGAGGATCGATCCGATCACGTCGAGGGCGTAGCCGATGTCGTCGGCGGACACTCCGTTGTGGGTGACCGCTCTGATCCGGTTGTGGCCGAGTTCCGCCAGCCGTACCCCTCGCGCCTGCGCGGCGGCGATGAAGGCGTGAGTGTCCAGCTCGGACGTGGCCACCCGGAAGAAGACCATGTTGATGCCGGGGTCCACGCGTTCGACGGCGAGCTCGGACATGGCGGCCAGGCCGTCGGCGAGCCGGCGGGCGCTCACGTGGTCGTCGGCCAGGCGGTCGCGATTGGCCAGGGCCACGATGCCGGCGGCGGCCAGCACTCCAGCCTGACGCATGCCGCCGCCGAGCATCTTGCGCAGGCGGCGCACGTCGCGGACGAAGGCGGCGGTCCCGGCGACGATCGAGCCGACCGGCGCGCCCAGCCCTTTGGACAGGCAGAACATCACCGAGTCGGCATAGCCGGCGAGCTGGGCCGCGGGTACGCGGGCGCTCAGCGCGGCGTTGAAGATCCGTGAGCCGTCCAGGTGGACGGTCAGGCCGTTCTCCCGGGCGAAGGTGGTGACCTCGCGCAGGTAGGAGGCGGGCAGCACCTTGCCTCCGCGGTGGTTCTGCGGGTTCTCCAGGCAGAGCAGCGCGGGCAGGGCGTACTGCGGATCACCGGGGCTGGCCGGGAAGGCGGCGGCGATGAGAGCGAGGTCCATGGTGCCGTCGGCGCGATTCGGCACCGGGTGGTAGACCACTCCTCCGCACACTGAGGCACCGCCTGCCTCGTACAGGTAGATATCAGATTCCGCACCCACGATGACCTTGGCCCCGCGGGGGCAGTGGGTCATGATGGCGGACAGGTTGCCCATGGTCCCGCTGGGCATGAAGCAGGCGGCGTCTTTGCCGATCACGTGCGCGGCCATGGCCTCGAGCTCGTTGACCGTCGGGTCTTCGCCATAGCCGTCGTCGCCGAGTTCGGCTACGACCATCGCCTCCAGCATCTCCCGCGACGGGAGGGTGAAGGTGTCGCTGCGCAGCTCGACCCGGCGCTCGGGGGAACTCACGTCGGCCTCCTTGCCGGGTGAGCGGTGTGAAGGGCATCCGGCCCCAGGGTTGGGTCCGATCGGCACCCGTTATTCCCAGGGGTTGTTGGCGGTGCGGCGCGACATGAGAAGCATGAACGTACGAGTCAGTTTGGCGGTGAACATGGCCTGCGTCTCCTTCGCCTCGCCCCGGGTGGGGGCCGGTCCTGTGGATCAACTGGCCTCAGGCTCAAGGGGACGGGCATCGTCCCACTACCGTTTCGCTATCGTGCGCTATCCGCGACGATAGTCGCAGGTCAGGGCCGATGTACCGGCCCTTTGCCGCGGCTGCGGGACAGATCGTGGAGGGCTGCGGCGAGGGCGGCGGCGACGAAGACGAGCACCATCACGAGGCCGTTGCGGAAGGCTGCGGGCCAGCCTTCGCCGACCGCGCCGAAGAAGATCGAACCGGTGGCGGCGATGCCGAACGACGTGCCGAGGCGCTGGCCGGTCTGCAGGACTCCGGCGGCGCTGCCGCCGTGCTCGGGCGGCACCTCCGACAGCGTGATGGCCTGATTGGGCGAGATGACCAGGCCGCTGCCGAGCCCGGTCACCAGCAGGGTGGGCGCGGTGTACCAGCCGAGCCCGGCGGCGGGCGCCAGGAAGGTGACGGCGATGGTGGCGGCCAGGCCGGCGAGGACGATCGTCAGGCCGGCCGCGACCACGCGCCGCCCGGCCCGCGCGACCAGGCGCCCGCCCGCCAGCGCCGCCAGCGCGGAGCCGAGGGCGAACGGGGTGATGGCCAGGCCCGCCTCCAGCGGGGTGTACCCCAGGCCGCTCTGCAGGAAGAGGGTGTAGGTGAAGGGGATGCCGGTGAACCCGGCGAAGTAGAGCATGCCGATGGCGGCGCCCAACCTGTAGGAGCGCCGGGAGAACAGGTCGAGCTGGACGAGCGGCTCACGCCCGTAGTGGCGCTCCCAGGTGACGAACGCGGTCAGCGTGAGCAGGGCGGCGGGGACGAGCAGCCACTTGGCCTGGCTGTCCCACTGGTGTTGCTGGATGAACGGCAGCAGCAGCCCGAACACGCCGAGGCCCAGGAGGAACACGCCGACGGGGTCCATGCTCTGCTGCCGGCGGCGCAGGGCGGGGCCGGGCGCGGGCAGCAGTTTCCAGGCCAGCGGCAGCAGGATCACGCCGATCGGCAGGTTGACGAGGAAGACCCACCGCCAGCCGTACTCGGCGCCGAAGAGCGTGACGAGCGCGCCGCCGATCGCGGGACCGGCGGCGGTCGCGACGCCCATGGTGGCCCCGAACGCGCCGAAGGCCCGGCCGCGTTCCTGACCCTGGAACATCTGCTGGATCAGCCCGGACACCTGGGGGTTGAGCAGTCCGGCGCCGATGCCCTGGACCAGCCGGGCGGCGATGAGCAGGTGGGTGGTGGGCGCGAACCCGCAGGCGGTACTGGCCAGCGTGAACAGCGTCACGCCGATCATGAACATCGTCCGGCGGCTGCGGGCGTCGCCGAGCCGGCCCGCGGGCACGAGCAGCAGGCCGAAGGTGAGCGCGTATCCGGACAGCACCCACTGCAGGCCGTCCTCGGTGGCGTGGAGGCTCTGCTCGATGGAGGGGAGCGCGACGTTGACGATGCTCACGTCGAGGCCGGACATGAAGGCGGCTGTCAGGCATACCCCGAGGGCGGGCAGTCGTCTCACTCCTCGCCTGTGTCCGCGAGCGGCCGCCGGAAACCACCCATTCAGACCGTTGGTTGTCCTGTGAGGTTGGCCTTACCGGCGGGCGGCAACGTTCGACCAGGTGAGCCCACGACAGCATGGACTTCAGGCGGTGCTCGGGCCGTTGAGCCGGGCGGCCGTCTTCACCGTCGCCACCGTCCGGCCGGGGGCCGCCGCCCGGGACGCGGTGCGCGCGCTCTGCGGCGACCTGCCCGCGCTGCTGCGCACGGTCGGGTTCCGCAGCATGGACGGCCGGCTCTCCTGCGCGCTCGGGTTCGGCGCGGACGCGTGGGACCGGCTGTTCGACCTGCCGCGCCCGGCGATGTTGCGCCCGATGCCGGAGGTGCGCGGCGTCCACTACGCACCCTCGACGCCGGGCGACCTGCTGCTGCACCTGCGCGCCGAGCGGATGGACCTCTGCTTCGAGCTGGCCGCGCTCGTCATGGAACGGCTGTCCGGCGCGCTGGCCGCCGTGGACGAGGTGCACGGCTTCCGCTACTTCGACGCCCGCGACCTGCTCGGCTTCGTGGACGGCACCGAGAACCCGGACGACGAGGACCTGGCCGCCGCGTCGGTGCTGGTCGGCGAGGAGGACCCGGTGTTCGCCGGCGGCTCCTACGTCACCGTGCAGAAGTACGTGCACGACCTGACCGCCTGGAACGCGCTGCCGGTCGAGGACCAGGAGCGTGTCATCGGCCGCACCAAGCTCGGCAACGTCGAGCTCGACGACCAGACGAAGCCCCCGTGGGCGCACAACGCCCTGACCGTCATCGAGGAGGGCGGCAGAGAGCTGAAGATCCTGCGCGACAACATGCCGTTCGGCAACGCCGCCGCGGGCGAGTTCGGCACCTACTTCATCGGCTACTCCAGGACCCCGGACACCATCGACCGGATGATGACGAACATGTTCGCCGGCGATCCGCCCGGCAACTACGACCGGATCCTGGACTTCTCCACCGCCCTGACCGGCTCGAGCTACTTCGTCCCGGCACCCGCCCTGCTCGACCGCCTCGCCGAGGCCGCCGAGGAGACCGAGGAGCCCGGCGCGCTCGAGATCGGCAGCCTCAAAGGAGTCCCGCAGACATGAACAACCTGCACCGCGACCTCGCGCCGATCTCCGCCGCCGCCTGGGCGCAGATCGAGGAGGAGGTGGCCAGGACCTTCAAGCGCAACCTCGCCGGCCGCCGGGTGGTCGACACCCACGGCCCCTCGGGCGCCGGCCTGTCGGCCGTCGGCACCGGCCACTACACCAGGATCGAGCCGCCGGGCGACGGCGTCGAGGCCCGCCGCCGCGAGGTGGCCGCGCTGGTGGAGCTGCGCCGGCCGTTCGAGCTGAGCCGCGAGGCGATCGACGACGTGGAGCGCGGCTCGGGCGACTCCGACTGGCAGCCGGCCAAGGACGCCGCGACCGCCCTGGCCATCGCCGAGGACCGCGCGATCTTCCATGGGTACGGCGCGGCCGCCATCTCGGGCATCGTCCCGGCCAGCTCGCACACCCCGATCCCGCTGCCCGCCGAGGTCACCGGCTACCCGGAGGCGATCGCCCAGGCGCTGAGCGGGCTGCGCATGGCCGGTGTGGACGGGCCGTACACGGTGTTGCTGGGCGCGGAGGCGTACACGGGCGTGACGGAGACCAGCGACCACGGCTACCCGGTGCGCGCGCACATCGAGCGCATGGTGGACGGCGAGATCATCTGGGCGCCGGCGCTGACCGGCGCGCTGGTCCTGACCACGCGGGGTGGCGACTATGACCTGCACCTGGGGCAGGACCTGTCGATCGGCTACCTGTCGCACACGGATGCCACGGTCAGGCTCTACCTTCAGGAGTCGTTCACGTTCCTGCCGTTCACGGCAGAGGCGGCGGTGCCGCTGGCGTAGGCGGCCAGGAAGACGCGCACGCCCGCGTCGGCGTAGTGGCGCAGTTCCGCGTCGCTGAACATGGCGCCCTCGACCGGCATGGACATCGCCTTGTTCAGCGGGATCGACAGCACGAGCCAGTTGAAGTGCTGGGCGGCCAGCATGGGGTCGGGCGCGTGGAGCAGCCCGCGCCGGTCGAGCGCCTCGAACCATCCGGCGAAGATGGCGCACGAGCGCTCCGGCCCGTTCTCGTACCAGGCACGGGCCAGGTGCGGGAAGCGGTCGGCTTCGCCGATGAGCACGCGGCGCATGCGCAGCAGGGGCGGCTGCATGACCACGCTCAGGTGCATGCGGGCGTATTCTCGCAGGTCGCGCTCCAGGTCGTCGGTGCCGGGCATGGCCAGTTCGAGCGGGTGCGGGTCCACCTCCATCTGGGAGATGTCGAGCGTGATCAGCTCGCCGAACAGGCTCTGCTTGTCCGCGAAGTGCTTGTAGACGGTCTGCTTGGAGACCTCGGCCATGGCGGCGACGTCGTCCATGCTGGTGCCCGCGAAGCCGTTGCGCAGGAAGAGGGTGCGGGCCGCGTCGAGGATGGCGCGGCGTTTCCTGGCCGTGCGCCCGTCCGACTGTGTCTGCTCCATGCTCAAAATCATACTAGACGGTCCAGTACTCACGGCAGTACTGTACGGTCTAGTTCCGAATGCGGAGAGAGGAAACACCATGTATCTCGACATTTCTGATGGCCGGCTGTACTACGAGGTCCGCGGCACCGGCCCCCTGGTCCTGTTGTTCGGCGCTCCCATGGACGCCGGCGCCTTCGCCCCCCTCGCCGACCTGCTCGCCACCGACCACACCGTGGTGACCGCCGACCCGCGCGGCATCGGCCGCAGCGTGCTGACCGACCCCGAGCAGGAGTCCACGCCCGCCCTGCGCGCCGCCGACCTGGCCCGGCTCCTGGACCACCTCGACGCCGGCCCCGCCGTCGCGTTCGGCTCCAGCGGCGGCGCTGTCACCGTGCTCGCCCTCGCGCAGTCCCGCCCCGACCTCCTGCGCGCGGTCATCGCCCACGAGCCCCCGCACTACCACCAGCTCGACGACCGCGAGAAGCTGACGGCCAGGGTCGAGGACATGATCGCCGCCTACGCCGCCGGCGACATCAAGGGCGCCTGGGCGATGTTCATGGAGAACGCCAACATCCACCTGCCCGAAGGCATGCTGGACCACTTCGTCCCCGAGCCGGGCACGCAGGCGGCCGCCGACGACCGCTACTCCTACCTCCAGATGCTGCGCGGCACCGTCCAGTGGGTGCCCGATCTGCCCAACCTGCGCGACAACCCGGCGAAGATCCTCATCGGCCTCGGCGAGGAATCGGCCGGCGAGCTCTGCGACCGGACCTCCAGGGCACTTGCCGCCTCGCTCGGCACCCAGCCCACGATGTTCCCCGGCGGCCACATCGGCTTCGCCGAGGACCCGGGGACGTTCGAACCCCGCCTGCGCGAGGTCCTGCGCGAGGTATAAGGCGCCGTTATGGCGACACGTGGGCTTTTCCCGACCGATCGAGTGGTGTGCCCTGAAGGGGTGAAACTGATGCCCCGGTTGAGCTCCGTCGCCCTCGCCGCAGTCGTTACTCTGGCCGGCGGAACTCTGCAACCCACCGTCGGCTTCGGGCTTCACAACGGAAGGGTCACGATTGACCTCGACCCCGGCCGGATGGTGGACTCCACCCGGCCGGGACTCCGCTGCGGCGGCACCAGCGGCGTCCCCTTCGTCGTCACGGAGCCGGTCGACGGCTCGCCTGCCGTCAGGGCCTGCGTCGACGTGATGTACGGCGCACAGCAGTTGTGGAACATGCTGCGCGACTGGGCGGGCCGCAACGGCTTCGACGGCAACGGCCGGGCCTTCCCCGCCGTCGTCGACGCCAGCACCGTCAACAACTACTGGAACGGCGCGAGGGCCGGCTTCGGCATCGCCGCGCTCAGGCCCCGGACCACCACCCTGGACCTCGTCGGCCACGAGTACGGCCACGCCGTCTACCAGTACACCCCCGGCGGCGCCGGGTCCGGCAACGAGATGGGCGCGCTGAACGAGTCGGCCGCCGACATCCTCGGCGCCGGCGTCGAACACTACGCGAACAACCCGAACAACCCGCCCGACTGGCTGATCGGCGAGCTCCCGGGACTGGGCACCGGGCCGCTGCGCAACCTGGCCAACCCCGCCGCGGTCGGCTTCCCCGCCTGCCACGGCCCCATCGGCGAGGTACACGCCACCTCCGCCCCGCACAGCCGCTGGTTCGTCCTGCTGGCCGACGGCACCAGGGCCAGCCCCCAGCGCTGCGACGGCGGCCCGCCGATCACCGGGATCGGGGTGCGCAAGGCCCTGCAGATCTTCATGGCCTCGCTGACACTCAAGAGCAACCCCTGGAACCACAAGAAGGCCCGCATCGCCACCCTCACCGCGGCCAAGACGTTGCATGCCCCGAGCTGCGCCGAGTTCGACGTGGTCAGACAGTCCTGGAACGCCATCGGCCTGCCCGCCCAGCCGGCCGAACCCACCTGCCCATAGCGGTCCTTTACCAGGGCGACGCTTTGCTGCGAGCCGGTTTCGGCAACGATCTCCCCCTGCCCGCCGAGCTGTCCACCCCGCCCGGCATCGACCTCCTCCAGGTCGTCGCCGCCGACGGCCGGGTGCTCTCCAGCTCGCCGCAGGCCACCGGTCCCGGCCGCTTCAGCACCCTGCCCACCCCGCAGGCCGAGCGCATCTACTCCGCGTACGGCCCGCCGTCGCTCCCCGGCCAGGCCGGCGACTACTACATCGCCGCCATGTCCACCACCTCGCCCCGAGGCCAGGTCACCGTCTACGCCGCCGAGGACGTGGCCGGCACCCGGCAGGCCGTCGGCCTGTTCTACCTCACGCTCGCCGTCTCCGTTCCGACCCTGCTCGTCATGGTGGCCGTCGCCGCCTGGACCGCCGTCGGCCAGGCGCTGCGCCCGGTGGAGCGCATCCGCACCCAGCTGGCCGCCATCACCGCCGGGGACCTCGGGCGGCGCGTCCACCAGCCCGGCACCGGCGACGAGATCGCCGCCCTGGCCGCCACCACCAACGACACCCTGGCCCGATTGGAACGCTCCACCGAGACCCAGCGCAACTTCGTCAGCGACGCCTCCCACGAGCTGCGCAGCCCCATCACCGCCCTGCGCACCCAGCTCGACCTGGCCGTCACCTACCCGGAGGACACCGACTGGCCCGAGGTGAGCGCCCGCTCCCTCGAGGCGGCCGACCGGCTGGCGGGGATCATCGACGAACTCCTGCTGATGGCCAGGCTGGACGCGGGAGCCGTACCGGACGAAGGGCCCGTGGACGTCGCGGAGCTGGCGCGGCGGCAGGCCGCGCGCCGCCCGGCCGTCACCGCCGACCTGGCGTCGGAGGCGTACGTGGAGGGCTCGCCCATCCAGCTCGACCGGCTGCTGACGAACCTGCTGGACAACGCCGAGCGCCACGCCCGCTCCCACGTCGAGGTTGCGGGTCGCGGTGGAGGGCGAGGAGGTGGTGCTGACCGTCACCGACGACGGCAACGGCATCGCCCCCGAGGACCGCGAGCGGGTCTTCGAGCGGTTCACCCGGCTCAAGGAGGGCCGCGGGCGCTGAGCACCGCGCGTCAGTCGTCGAGGCCGCGGGCGCTGAGTGCCTCGCCGAGCGCGTCCGCGTGCCGCAACGCCCCCACCACCAGAGGTACGGCGAAGGCCCGAAGGCTCCAGCTCACCCCGCGCGCCAGCTGCGCCTCCCTGACCCGCCGCGCCAGGTCGGCCAGCAGCGGCACGCTGCGCAGGGTCAGGGTGAGCATGAGCGAGACGCGGAACGGGTCGATCTTGAACAGCCGCAGCGGCGTCAGCCCGCGTTCCAGCGTGGCCATCATCACGGAGGCGGGCGTGGTCAGCGTGACCAGCCCGGCCAGGGCCACCATCAGCACCACCCGCGTCGTGGTCGAGACCGCCTCCGGCAGGCCGGCGAGCAGGAGCTGGGTGGCGAAGAGCACGGCGGCGAACCAGCGCACCGGCCGCACCTGCGCCCAGGCCGCCGCGGGACGGACGCGGGCCACGCCGTACAGCCCGATCACGACGAGCGCCGCCCCCGCCAGCGCCCACGGCGACCGGAGCAGGACCAGCACCGTGCAGCCCGCGGCCAGCCCGAGCAGCTTGAGCCCGGTCACGCCATCAGCTCGCGATAGCGGGCGAGCGCGCTCGCGGGCGGGCCGTCGGCCACGAGCTTGCCCTGGTCCAGGACGAGCACCCGGTCGAAGCCGGTCAGCAGCTCCAGGTCGTGGCTGACGACCACCACCTGCTGCGGCAGTTCGGCGATGACCTGCGCCACCTGGCGGGAGTTGCGCAGGTCGAGCAGGGTCGTGGGCTCGTCCATGACCAGGATGTCGGGTTCGAGCACGAGCACCGAGCACAGGGCCAGCAGCTGCTTCTGCCCGCCGGACAGCTGATGGGCCGGGTGGTCGGCGTGCCCGGCCAGGCCGTACCGGGAGAGCACGTCGGTGACCAGCTCGTTCACCTCGGCCTTGGACAGGCCCCTGCGCCGCAGGGAGAAGGCCACGTCCTCGGCGACGGTCGGCATGACGATCTGCGCGTCGGGGTCGGTGAACACGAACCCCACCCGCCGCCTGATCGTGGCCGCCTCCCGCCGGGTGTCCATCCCCAGGACGCGCACGCTGCCCGAGGCAGGCAGGGCCAGGCCGTTGAGCAGGCGGGCGAAGGTGCTCTTGCCCGAGCCGTTGGCGCCCACCACGCCGATGCGCCGCTCGGGCAGGGTGAGCGTCAGCCCGTCCAGGACGTCGCGCTCGGCCAGCCGTACGCGCACGTCTTTCAGCTCGATCACTCACACCACCTCGAACAACGCGGCGACTCCCAGGCCGCCCCCGACCGCGGCCGCGGCCAGACCCAGGGTGCCACGTGCGACGCCGTGCCCGGTCAAACGGGTGAACAACCGGGTGACGACGACGGCCCCGCTGGCTCCCCATGGGTGCCCGAGTGCCAGCGCGCCGCCGCCGGCGCAGACGCGGTTTCGGTCGGCGCCCAGCGGGTCCAGGCCGAGCGCGTCGGTCACCGCGAGCACCTGGGCGGCGAACGCCTCCACGATCTCCACGGCGGCGACCTGCTCGATCCCGACTCCGGCCCGCGTCAGCACCCGCTCCACGGCCGGGACCGGGCCCCAGCCCGGCAGCTCCGGGTCGCAGCCCGCGACGGTGCCCGCGACCAGCCGCAATCCCGGCACGCCCGGCTGCTCGCGCACGAGCATGACCGCCGCCGCGCCGTCGCTGATGGGCGAGGAGTTGCCCGCCGTCACCGTCCCGCCGGGCACGAACGCCGCGGGCAGCCTGGCCAGCGACGCCGCGCGCAGCACGCGGGGCCGTTCGTCACGCTCCCGCCCGCCGATCGGGACGATCTCCCGGCCGAAGTCGGCCGCCAGCGCCTTGGCATGGCTCTCGATCGCGTAGGCGTCCTGGCGCTCCCTGCTGATGCCGTACTTGACGGCCAGCGCCTCGGCGGCCGGGCCCATGTCGGGGTCGGGCCGGCCGCGCGGGGTGAAGGGCGCTCTCGCGTACGGCCCGGCCGCCCCGGGATGCGTGCGCAGCGGCGCCGTCGAGGCGCTCTCCACCCCGCCCGCGATCACCACGTCCATCTCCCCCGCGGCCACCGCCTGCCCGGCCACCAGGATCGCGGCCAGCCCGCTGCCGCACTGCCGGTCCACGGTCAGCCCCGGCACCTCGTGACCGAGCCCGGCGGCCAGCGCCGACACCCGCGCCAGGTTCCCGCCCGGTCCCATGCAGTTGCCCAGCACCACGTCGTCCACCCGGGCGTCCCCGGCCACGGCCGCGATCACCGGCGCGGCCAGGTCCTCGGCGGTGCGGTCCTTGAAGGCGTGCCCGGCCGTCCCGATCGGGGTACGGCGGGCCGCGACGATCATCGGCCGGCCCATGTCAGACCAGCCGCCTGAACCCGGTCAGCCCCTCGGCGACCAGCGCGCGGGCCGGCTTGCCCGTGGCGTTGCGCGGCAGGCTGCCTGCCGCGTACCAGCGGCGCGGGCGCTGCACCGGGTCGAGCCCGTCGCGGGCCGCCGCCTCCAGCGCCGCCCGCCGTACACCGTCGCCCTCGACCACCGCGGTCACGACCGCGCCCAGCTCGGGGTGGGGCGAGCCGACCACGACCGCGTCCAGCACGCCGGGCACCCGGCGCAGCACCGCCTCCACGTCCTCGGGCACGACGGTGGCGCCGCCGGTCTGGATCGCGCCGTCGCCCCGGCCGCGCACCCGCAGCACCCCGCCCGGCGTGTACGGCCCGGCCAGGTCGCCGACGCTGGCCCACCCGGCGGCGTCCCGGCGCAGCGGCCCGGCGGCCGGGCCCAGGTACCCCTTGGCCACCCAGGGCGAACGCACCCACACGACGCCCTCGCGCACCTCGATCTCGGTCTCGGGGAAGGCGCGCAGCCCATTCCCGTCGGGGTCGGCGGCGACGAAGGACAGCTCGGTGGCCCCGTAGTACGCCACCACGCGCAGCCCCTCGGCCTGGGCCCGCACGGCGGGGTCCAGTGCCGCGCCGCCCACGACGGCCACCCGCAGCGACGGCGGCTTGGGCAGCACCTGCGGCAGCTGGTGCGGCACCAGGTGGACGACGCTGGCCCGGCCGAGGTGCTCCAGCGACCACCGGCCCGGGACGATGGCCGTCGCGCCGACGCCCAGCGCGTGCGCGGCGGCGAAGCCGTACAAGGAGGAGACCAGCGGGCCCGGCACGAGCACGACGTCGTCCTCGCTCACCCCGGCCAGCGCGTTGAGGTGCGGGAAGGAGTCCCGCCACGACTCCCGCGAGCGCAGCACGGCACGCGGGCGGCCGGTGCTGCCGGAGGTGAAGCTCGCCCATCCCGGCCCGGACAGCGTCCATTCCGGCGTGACCAGGCGCGCCGCCGCCGGATCGCAGATCAGCGGGACGATCCCGGCCAGGTCGGCGGCGAGCGCCGTCGTCAGGGCGCGCACCGGATCCCGCGCGGTGATGACGGACCGGGCGGGCAGGGATTTCACCCGGCGGGCGAGTTCCCCGTAGGTGACCTCCTCGTCCGGCCCGACCAGGGCGAGCCGTTCCGGAGCACGTGCGGCGTGCTCCAGGACGAGGTCGGCGACCGTCACGTGTGGTGCTCCCGCCGGCGCCCCGGCGCGGCGTCGGGATAGGCACGCTGCACACCCCGCGCGACCAGGGCGGCGAGCACCGCCTTGATCAGGTCGCCGGGCAGGAAGATCGCGCTGCCCGCCAGCGCCGCCCACAGGGGCAGCCCGGTGATCGCCGCCTGCACCGGCACCCCGATCAGGTAGATGACCCCGATCCCGCCGACCACGCAGGCGATCAGCAGCCGGACGAAGCCGGGCTTGGCCCCGCCCCGCTCCGCGATCCACCCCGTGAGCGCCGCGCCCGGGATCCAGCCGAGCAGGTATCCGGCCGACGGCATCGCGAACACGCCGAGCCCGCC
Organism: Nonomuraea typhae; assembly: GCF_009760925.1. GTDB lineage: Bacteria > Actinomycetota > Actinomycetes > Streptosporangiales > Streptosporangiaceae > Nonomuraea > Nonomuraea typhae. The sequence continues at coordinate 84,142 of NZ_VRLV01000021.1, read as the reverse complement.
CCGGCCTCCGGCCAGCAGCGGCAGCCCGACCGCCACCAGCACGAGCAGCACGACGACGGCCAGTGCCGCCCGCCACGTGCCCAGGATCACCCCGGCGAGCATCACGCCGAAGGTCTGCAAGGTGATCGGTACGGCGTTGCCGAAAACGTTCAGCGACCCCGGTAGTCCGAGCACGGCGATGAGCGCCGCGAACACGCTGACCCTCGCCAGGTCTCCAGCATTTTTCATGGCACCGATCTCACACCACAACCCGATGATCCAGATATGGAGGGTTGCCACAACTTCCGGCGGTGTTAACCGGTGCCCGCGTGGTGGCGCCGCACAGTTACGTCTCTGTCGTGGAGTACCTGTTGGTGGTGCTGTGCCACTCGAAACTGCCGCCCAGCCAGGCGCCGAGGGCCCACAGGAACTGCCGCAGCTCGAGCGAGGGCGTCTTGGCCAGCTCGCGGCAGTCGGCCTCGAACGCCGCGACGATGTCGTTGTGCAGCGCGACGGCGCGCTCGGCGGCCTCGCGCAGGCTGCAGCCGCGTTCCTCGGCGATCAGCAGCACGAGGTTGCAGTCGGGCCGCTCGTCGGCGGCCTCCTTGAGGGCCGAGTGCAGGTCGTTGACGATCACCGCCGCGGTGCCGGCCCGCATGGCCGCGCGGTGCACCCGCGGCCGGTAGAAGAGGTTGGCGGGCAGCTCGTAGCCGCCCGCGATGTCGATGAGCGTCATCGAGGTGTAGAAGCTGTCGTGCTGGCGTGTGGCCAGGTATCGCCATGCCTCCACCTGCTGCCCGCTCTGCCGCCAGGCGCCGTAGGCGTTCCAGCTCACCCACATCTGGCACGAGGTGAGGTTGACCCGGGCGATCTGGGAGGGCGTGGCGTGCCTCGCCACGTGATCGCGGGCGGAGGTCAGCGAGACCAGGACCGGATCGGCGCCCAGCTGCTCGTCGAGCTGCTCGGTGAACTCGTCGGCGGGCGGCGGCGCGTCCATGGCCGACACGGCCAGGGCCAGCCGTCCGGCCAGGAGTTCCGGGTCGGCGCCCAGCTCGGTCTCGTCGGCGTAATAGTCGTCGCAGGCCCACCAGGCGGCGTTCATCTGGGCGGCCAGCAGCAGCCGGTCGGGGTCGTCGATGTCGGGGTGCGCCAGCGTGATCAGCCGCCCGAACCCGGTCTGCCGGAACTGCTCGATGCGTCCCTCGTGCAGTCCGATCCCTTCGGCCCACGCCACCAGCCGCTCGTTGACCAGGGTCGCGAGCGCGTCGTTCACCCGGACGGTCAGCGGGCAGTACAGCGGCGGCATGCTCCCGTCGGCCCACGGCCGCAGGGCGTAGGTGAGCGGCGGCTGCCGCGTGACCCGTGGTCCGGCGGAGCACCAGAACGGGTCTGGCACGGGGCCGCCGTCCGCCGGATCTGCGAACAGGCGGACGGCGGAGGTGCCGAGCCCGGTTGGTCCGGACAGGAACGCGGAGGGGTCGGGCATGACGTTCCTTTCGCTGGGCGAGGGTGCTCGGGTCAGACGCGGTCGGCGGCGATCAGCAGGTATTGGAAGCTGCCGTCGCGGTAGGCCGTCAGGAACGCCTGCTCGATGCCGGTGATCACGGAGGACTGCGCGCGCAGTTCCCAGTAGGGGATGGTGAGCTCGGTCAGGTCCACCACGCTGATCGGCACCAGGCCGTTGTCGGCCATGGCGCGGAAGTAGGCGCTGCGCGGGTGGATGTCGCAGATGTAGTGGGCGTTGATCTCGCTGACCGCCTTGGAGGGCAGGCCGTAGACGTCGTTGTAGCAGCCGGTGATGGTGACGTACCGGCCGCCGGGCCGCAGGAGCTGGGCGTGGGCGGCGAACAACTTGGCGAGGTTGACGTACATCGTGCTCTCGTTGTTCCAGATGCCGGCGAAGCTCTCGGGTTCGAAGCCGGTCTTGAGCATGTTGCACAGGTGGAAGCGGACTCTGTCGTCCACTCCGCGCAGGCGCGCGTGCTCGTTGGCGAAGTCGACCTGCTTCTGCGAGATCGAGACGCCGTCGACGTGGCAGCCGAAGCGCTCGTGGGCCATGAAGCTGCTGCCGCCGCGCCCGGAGCCGGCGTCCAGCAGCCGGTCGCCGGGCTGGATCGGGCCGAGGTGGTCGAGCAGGAGCACGGCCTGGGCCGTCTCCAGCCGGTGCATCTCGGCGATCATCCGCTCGTCGCGGCCCTCCTCGGGCCCCTCCAGGACCGACCAGTCGACGTCCCCGATGCCGTAGTGATGGTGATAGGTGCCCGAAACCTCGCCGAGGCGGAGGTTGACCGGGTTCTTCTCCCTGTTCCAGTAGTCAGCCACGGAGTTCTGGTACGGGCTGCTGATGACCACGGACATAGGCACGCCTTTCCGGGAAGGATCGCCACCTGCTCCTGACACGCACGCGAAGTTATCGCCCCGCTACCGAAAGCGAAATGCGTTGTTCCGGTATCCGGAACCCTGTATCTTCGTTGAATAAACGTTTACTCAACAAGGATTCCCATGACCACTCGGAAGGAACAGGCAGAGCGCCGGCGGGAACAGCTCCTCGACGCGGCGCTGACCGTCTTCGCGGCCAAGGGTGTGGACGGCGCCTCGGTCAAGGACCTCGCCACGGCCGCCGGCGTCACCCCCGGACTGCTCTACCGCTACTTCGACAGCAAGGAAGCCCTGGTCGAGACCCTGCTCAGGGAACGCGGCTTCCTGCCCCGCCTGCGCGAGCTGCTCACCGCGGGCCACACCGGCCGCCCCGCGCGCGAGGTCCTGATCGACCTGCTGACGGACTTCGACACCCTGCTGGCCGACAACGCCGACCTGGTCGCGCTCTTCTTCGGCGCCACCCGCGCCCGCGCGGCGCTGGCCGAGCTGACCGGCGAGGGACAACACCTCATCGGCGCCTTCCTGGAGTCCGCCGTCGCCGCCGGCGAGCTGCGTCCCCACGACACCCGCACCGCCGCGCGGACGCTGTTCGCCACGGTGGCGGTCAACCGCGCCATGCGCGCCCCGATCGACGTCCCGGCCCTGATCGGCCTGCTCTACCCCGGCGAGAGGTGACGGCCGTGCGAACCCGCGTGCTCGTGGCCGGCGGCGGTCCCGCCGGCATGATGACCGGCCTGCTCCTGGCCCGCCAGGGCGTCGAGGTGACCGTCCTGGAGAAACACGCCGACTTCCTGCGCGACTTCCGCGGCGACACCGTGCACCCCTCGACGCTGGAGGTCATCGCCAGGCTGGGCTGGCTCGACGACTTCCTGAAGCTGCCGCACAGCGAGATGCGCGAGGTGTCGGTGACCATGGGCGGCCGCCGCGTCACCTTCGCCGACTTCACCCGGCTCCGGGTGCGCTGCCCGTACATCGCCTTCATGCCCCAGTGGGACCTGCTCGACTTCCTGTACGGCAAGGCCGCCGCCTATCCCGGCTTCCGGCTGATGCGCTCCACCGAGGTCACCGGGCTCGTCATCGAGGACGGCCGGGTCGCGGGTGCGCGGGCAGGCGACCTCGAGATCCGGGCCGACCTGGTGATCGCCGCCGACGGCCGCCACTCCCGGCTGCGCGCGCAGGCCGGACTGCTGCCCGTGGCCGGTTCGCCGCCCATGGACGTGCTGTGGTTCCGCCTGCCGCGCCACGAGGGCGAGCGGGTGCCGTTCTTCCAGGGCGGGCTGGGCTCGCTGGTCACCATCGACCGGGGGGACTTCTTCCAGCTCGCCTACACGATCCCGGCCGGCGCCTATGACGAGCTCAAGGCCCGCGGCCTGCCGGTCCTCCACGACCGGCTGGGCGCCTTCGTCCCCGGCCTGCGCGATCGGGTCGGCGAGCTGGGCTGGTCCGACCTGCGGCATCTGGCCGTCCGCGTCGATCGGCTGCGGCGCTGGCACCGGCCGGGGCTGCTCTGCATCGGCGACGCCGCGCACGCCATGTCGCCGGCCGGGGGCGTCGGGGTCAACCTGGCGATCCAGGACGCGGTGGCCACGGCCAACCTGCTGGGGCCCGCGCTGCGCCGTACCGGGCCGCCCGCCGAGCGGGAGCTGGCCAAGGTGTGGGCGCGGCGGGAGTTCCCGGCCAGGGTGACGCAGGCGTTCCAGACCATGATCCTGCGCGACCTCTATCCGCGGCGGCTGTCGGACGACACGACGACGCACGTGCCCGCGATCTTCACGGCCTTCCGCGCGCTGCCGCCGCTGCGGCATCTGATGGGACGCTTCGTCGGCATGGGCGTGCGGCCGGAGGTGGTCCGCTGATTTCCTGATATATGCGGACGCCCCTGGGATGATCTTCTCGTCAGTACTCCCCCATCTCCTGGAGCGATGCAGGTGTCAAGGCGAGCGCAGGTGCGCGCCTTCCTCGAACGACGGGCCGTCCAACGGGCGATCATCACGGTCATCGTCGTCAACGCGGTCACGATCGGCGCCGAGACCAGCGCCACGCTCATGAAGAGCGCCGGCGGGCTGCTGGTCACCATCGACCACGTCGCCCTCGCCATCTTCACGGTGGAGCTCGCCCTGCGGCTCTACGCCTACGGGCGCGAGTTCTTCAAGGACCCGTGGAACTGGTTCGACGCGGTCATCGTGCTCGTCTCGCTGATCCCGGCCAGCGGCCCGACGTCCATCCTGCGGGCCTTGCGCATCCTGCGGGCGCTGCGGCTCATCTCGGCGGTGCCGAGCATGCGCCGCGTGGTCCACGCGCTGCTGGCCGCGGTGCCCGGCATGGCCTCGATCATGGGCCTGCTGGTCCTGCTGATCTACATCGCGGCGGTCGTCGCCACGAAACTGTTCGGCGAGATCATGCCCGGGCGCTTCGACGAGCTGCCCCGGTCGTTGTTCACGCTCTTCCAGATCATGACCGGCGACGACTGGGGCAACGTCGCCCAGGAGGTCATGCAGCACAAGCCCTGGGCGTGGATCTTCTTCATCGCCTACATCCTCATGTCCACGTTCGTGGCGCTGAACCTGTTCATCGCGGTCGTGGTGAACGCCATGAACGAGGTCGAGGACTCCCCCGCCGAGGCCCAGACGCGGGCGGAGCTGGCCGCGGTGCGCGAGGAACTCGCCGCCCTCACGGCCAAGCTGGACGTGCTCGTGACCCGCGAGGTCAGCCGGACAGCAGCGTCAGCCCGTACGCTTGAAGGATCGGGATGATCGGCTGGTAGTAGCTGCGCCCGCCGGTGCTGCAGTTGCCCGAGGCGCCGACCAGGATGCCCTGCAGATGCCCGCCGTACATCAGCGGAGCGCCCTTGTCGCCCGGCTCGGCGCAGATGTTGGTCTCGATCAGCCCGTGGAGAGAGCCCTGCGGGAAGGTGACCGTGATGTTGCGCCGGGTCAGCGTCCCGCACCGCCAGCCGGTCGCGCTGCCCGACCGGCACACCGACGCCCCGATCGGGGCAAGCTGGGTGCCCGTCACCCGGACCTCGCCCGTCCCGGTGCTGACCACGCCGCGCGGGGTCCAGGACGAGTTGACCCGGACCCAGCCCATGCTGCGGCCCGGGAAGCTCGCCCCCGCGACGGTCCCCTGCGTCACCCCGTTGAAGCCCTTCACGGTGCTGCCCACGGTGGCGCAGTCACCGGCGATGACGTACCCGCCCGCCACGGACGCCCCGATCGTGCAGCGGGCGCTCGCGCCCACGGAGAAGGCGTCCCCGCCCCGGACGGGGTAGGCGGCGGCGGGCGCGGTGACGAGCCCGGCGCCCAGCACGAGGCTCGCGACGATACTCCGTAAGACCATGCCCCGACGGTACGGCCGGCGGAGCGGCCCGCCTATTCTCAGGGCTGCTATAACCCCCGCGTTATCCCTCGAGCTCGATGGCGGCTTTCAGCCAGGCGGTGAACAGCTCGGCGTCGATCTCGTCGGCGCCGCGCAGCTTGACCACGGCCATCTGCCGGTTGGCCGACTCCAGCCGGCCGGACGGGTCGGCGAGCTCCTACCCGCGCCACAGGCCGAAGGTCACGTACTTCGAGTACGCTTTGAAAAAGGCCACCGGCGTCTTGCCCGGCGCGGGGCCGAGGCTCCAGACCGGGTGGCCGTGGTAGAGGGCGCCCGGTTGGGGCATGGCGGCCCCGATCAGGTCCCCGAGCTTCTCGGCGATCTCGCGCAGCGGCTGGTCGAGCTTGGCGGTGTAGTCGTTGACGGTCATGATGATGCTCCTTTGGGTCTTTTGTGCTTTTCGGGATCTCAGGCGGGCTGGTAGTGGAGGTTGACGACGCCGGTGCTGAAGGTGGCCGAGCCGACGAGGCGGAGCGGCACCCGCCCGGTGCTCTCGTCGAACAGCCGCATGCCGGTGCCCAGCGCGATCGGGTGGACCAGCAGGTGCAGATCGTCCACCAGGCCGGCCTTGAGCAGGGCGCGGGTGAGGGTGACGCTGCCGGTCAGGCTGATGTTCCCGCCGGGCTCGCCTTTCAGCTCGGCGATCCGGCCGAGCACGTCGCCGCCGATCAGGCTGGAGTTGTTCCAGTCGGCGCGCTCCAGCGTGCCGGAGACCACGAGCTTGCGGACGGCGTTGAGCCGGTCGGCCATCGGGCCGCTCTGGTGCGGCCAGACCGCGGCAAACGACTCATAGGTGGTACGGCCCAGCAGCAGCGTGTCGGCGTCGGCCTGAAGGGCGCCGACCGCGGCGATCATCTCGTCGTTCAGGTAGGGGAAGTGCCACTGGTCCGGCGCCTCGACGACGCCGTCGAGCGAGACGAACAGGCCGCTGATGATCTTTCGCATGGGGTGGTTCTCCCGGGGTGTGTTCGCTGTCCTTCGCCTACGCGTCGTCCGGGCGATGTGACAGGGAACGCACCCCGGGACTCTCTAGCCGATCACCGCGCGGGCCAGCCCGGGATCGTCGGCGAACACCCCGTCCACTCCCAGGTCCACGAAGCGGCGCAGCCATCCGGCCGGGTCGCCGTGGGCGCGGGCGAAGGCCGGGTGGCCGGGATCGCCGCGCCGATGGTCGGCGGGCAGGAAGGCGTTCTCGTTGCGCAACGTCCAGATGTGCACCTGAAGGCCCGCCGCGTGTGCCCGTTCGACCAGGCCCGACGGCTCGCCCACGCGCTGGTCCCGGCCGATCGGGAGCACGCACCCGGCCTCCACGCCGATGCCGTCGGCGTACCCGGCCACCTCGGCCAGCCCTTCGGGGGTCATCATCGCGTCGTAGCCGGGTTCCCCGTCGTAGGGGCGGCCGCCCCGGTACATGAGCTGGATGATCGGCAGCCGGGTGCGCTTGCGCAGCTCGCGCAGGTTGCCCACCTCGAACGACTGCAGGAAGACCGGGTCGCTCTCGTGCCGCCGGCCGTACCGGCTGAGGGTGTCCAGCATCGGCTCCTCCAGCGGCAGGCCCAGCTCGGTGAAATAGGTGGGGTGCTTGGTCTCCGGGTAGACGCCGACGCCGTGCTCGCACGCCAGCCGTACGACCTCCTCGAAGGTGGGGATCTGGGCCAGGCCGTCGAAGGCGGTGTTGGCGGGGCGCAGGTCGGGCAGGCGCTCGATCGCGCGCAGCGTCCTGAGCTCGGCCAGCGTGAAGTCCTCGGTGAACCAGCCGGTGTGCGCACGGCCGTCGATGATCTTGGTGGCGTGCCGGTCGGCGAACTCGGGGCGGGCTGCGACGTCGGTGGTGTCGGTGATGTCGTTCTCGTGCCGGGCGACCAGGACATGGTCCTTCGTGGCGACCAGGTCGGGTTCGATGTAGTCCGCGCCCAGCGCGATGGCGGTCTCGTACGAGGCCAGGGTGTGCTCGGGACGCAGGGCACTCGCGCCGCGATGGGCGATGACCAGCGGGCGGCGGGGTCCTGAGGTGTCGGTCATGGCCTCAGATCCTGCTACACCCGCCGGTCACCCCGGCTTCACAGCAGGGATTCGATGGTGATCGGGAAGGATCTCACGCGTTTGCCGGTCGCGTGGTGGACGGCGTTGGCGATGGCCGCGGCCATGCCCACCATGCCGATCTCCCCGATGCCCTTGATCCCGAGCGGATTGACGACCCGGTCCTCCACCTCGACGGTCTCGACCATGACCTCGGGCGCGTCGGCGTTGACCGGGACCAGGTAGTCGCCGAGGCTCGGGTTGGCCCAGCGGCCGTAGCGCGGGTCCATGTGCGTGGCCTCGAGCAGCGCCTGCGACATCCCCCAGAACATGCCGCCCATGAGCTGGCTGCGCGCGGTCTTGCGGTTGAGCACCCGGCCGGGCGCGAAGACCCCGGCCAGGCGGCGCACCCGCACGATGCCCAGCTCGGCGTCCACGGCCACCTCGGCGAACTGCGCGCCGAAGTTCAGCAGCGCGTAGTCCTCCGGCACCTTGTGCTGGTAGCTGCCCAGGTACTCGGTCTCCGGGACGAAGGCGCGGCTCAGCATCTGGCCGTAGCTCTCACTGGCGCCGTCGCGCGCGGACATGACGCCGCCGCTGACCGTCACCGTGGCCGGGTCGGCGCCGTGCAGGGGCGAACCCTCGTCGGCGACGGCCTGGGCGATGAGCTGATCGCGCAGCCCCGTGGCGGCCACGTGGACGGCGTTGCCGCCCGCGGTCGAGCCCGCGGAACCCACCGAGGCGGCCATGAACGGCAGGTCGGTGTCGCCGTACTCCACCCTGACCAGGTCGAGCGGCAGGCCGAGCCCTTCGGCGCCGATCTGGGTCAGGATCGTGGCCGACCCGGTGCCGATGTCGGCGGCGGCGATCTGGATGACCGCCGTGCCGTCGGCGTACAGGCGGGCGCGGGCCCGCTGCGGGTTCATGAGCGGATATACCGGATACAGCGCGGTGGCCATGCCGGTCCCGATCAGCCAGTCGCCGTCCCTCTGCGAGCGCGGGCGCGGGTCGCGCCGCGCCCAGCCGAACAGCTCGGCGCCGCGCTCGTAGCACTCCTTCAGGCCCTTGCTGGAGTACGGCTTGCCGCTGTTCGGATCCACGTCGGTGTGGTTGCGCAGCCGCAGCTCGATCGGGTCGAGCCCGGCCTTCTCCGCCAGCTCGTCCATCGCGCATTCCAGTACGGCCAGGCCCGCCGCCTCCCCCGGCCCCCGCATGAACGTGGGCGTCATGGTGTTGCCCTTGATCAGGTGGTAGGCGGCGTCGAAGTTGTCGCAGGCATACAACTCGCCGGAGCCGCTGAGGGCGGGCTCGGCCCAGTCGTCGTAGGCCGAGGTGATCGACAGCTTGTGGTGGCGGATCGCGGTCAGCCTGCCCTCCGCGGTGGCGCCGAGCGTGATGGTCTGCTCGTTGTCCTCGCGCAGGCCGCAGGAGGTGAACATCTGCTCGCGGGTGAGGGCCAGCTTCACCGGCCTGTTCACGATTTTTGCCACCATGGCGGCGAGTGTCGGGTGTGCCCAGATCATCGCCTTGGCGCCGAAGCTGCCGCCGACGAAGTGGGTGATCACCCGGATCCGCGAGACCGGGACGCCGAGCAGGTGCGCGACCGTCATCTGGGTGGCGGTCGGCCCGTGGGTGGCGTCCCAGAGCGTGAGCTGGTCGCCGTCCCACGAGGCCACGGAGGCCGACATCTCTATGGGATTGTGGTGGTTGGCGGCGAAGGTGAACGTGCCCTCCACGGTGAGCTCGGCCTGGGCCAGGCCCTGGGCGACGTCGCCGCGGCTCATCTGCCCCGGGGCGAGACCGGCCAGGATGCGCTCCGGGATGTACGCCTGGTCGCGGCCTTGGTCGATGACGGTGATGGTTTTTTCGGATTTTTCGTAATTTATGCGGACAAGCTCGGCGCCGCGGGTGGCGGCGTCCAGCGTCTCGCCCACCACGATCGCCACCGGCTGCCCGGCGTAGTGGATGACCGGATCCTGCATCGGGAAGAAGCTCTGCCCGTCGGCGATCGTCCCCGCCAGCGACAGCGTCAGCACCGGCTGGTTGGCGATCTTCGGCAGGTCCTCGTGGGTGAGTACGGCCTGGACTCCCGGCTCGGCCAGCGCTTGCGTGGGATCTATCCCGGTCACCCGGCCCGCTGGGATCTCCGACCCGACGATGACCGCGTGCCGCATGCCGGGCAGCAGGATCTCCGCCGTGTACTTGGCCGCCCCGGTGACCTTGGCCCGGCCGTCCACCCGGGTGACGGGCTCGCCGATCAGCGCGGTCATGACCCGCTCCCCCTCACGCACACCCTTTCCAGGACACGGACGATCGTGCGCTTGGCCAGCTCGATCTTGAACGCGTTCTGCGGCCGGCCCACCGCCTGCGCCATCTCGGCCGCGGCGGCGGCCTCGAACGCCTCCCTGGTGGCGGGCCCGCCCATCAGGTGCCGCTCCGCCGTCCTGGCCCGCCACGGCTTGGTGGCCACGCCGCCCAGGGCCAGCCTGATGTCGGTGATCATCCCGTTCTCGACGGCGGCCGCGACGGCCGCCGAGACCAGCGCGAACTCGTACGACTCACGATCGCGCACCTTCAGATACAGCGACCGGCGAGCCACCGGCGCCGCCGGAACCTCGATCGCGGTGATCAGCTCGCCGTGCTCGATCGGGTGCTCCCGCTCCGGCGTGTCACCCGGCAGCAGGAAGAAGTCCTCCAGCGGCATCGACCGTGTCCCGTGCGCAGCGCCGTTCGCGATGCCGTTGGCGTTGCGGTTCGCACTGCCGTTGGCGTTGCGGTTCGCACTGCCGTTGGCGCTGCCGTCGGCGGTGCGGTTCGCGCTGCCGTCGGCAGTGCGGTTCGCGCTGCCGTCGGCGGTGCGGTTCGCGCTGCCGTCGGCAGTGCGGTTCGCGCTGGACAGGTGAATGACCGCGTCCAGCGCCACCAGCGGCACCGCGACGTCCGACGGATGCGTGGCGAAGCAGGACTCGCTCGTCCCGAGAACCGCGTGCCCCCGATGGAACCCGCCCTCGGCGGCACAGCCGGAGCCCGGCTCCCGCTTGTTGCACGGCATCGCCGTCTCGCGGAAGTAGGCGCAGCGCACCCGCTGCATCATGTTGCCGCCCATGGACGCCATGTTCCGCAGCTGCGCCGAAGCACCCAGCTCCAGAGCCTGCGCCACCATCGGGAACCGCTCCCGCACCACCGGCGCCGCCGCCACGTCACTCATCCGCGCCAGCGCACCCAGCCGCAGGCCGCCGCCCGGCAGCTCCTCGATCTGGTTCAGCGGCAGGTCGTTGATGTCGACCAGCCGCTTCTCCTGGGCCACGCCGATGCGCAGCATGTCCACCTCGGTCGTCCCGCCGGCCAGGAACCGGCTGTCCGGATCGGCCCCCTCGGCCAGCGCCTCCCGCAGATCCGCGACCCGCGCGTAACTAATGCCGTGCACCGTCGCGCACCTCCTTGATCGCCTGCCGGATGTGCGGGTACGCGGCGCAGCGGCAGATGTTCCCGCTCATCCACTCGGCGATCTCCGCGTCGTCACCCGCGTGCCCCTCCTCCAGCAGCTTGATCGCCGACATGATCTGGCCAGGCGTGCAGTACCCGCACTGCAGCGCGTCACAGGCCAGGAACGCCTCCTGCATCGGATGATCGCGCACACCCTCGATCGTGGTGATCTCCCTGCCCTCGCAGCTCACCGCCAGCGTCAGACACGACACCACCCGCCGACCATCCACCCAGACCGTGCACGCGCCGCACGCGCCCTGGTTACAGCCCTTCTTCGTACCGGTCAGATCGAGATACTCGCGCAGCGTGTCCAGCAGGCTCACGCGCGGCTCGATCTCGATCGCGGTGGTCACGCCGTTGATCGTCAGCGTCAGCTTCGCGGGCTCAGGACCGCGCCCGGTTCTCTCCAGTGCACCATCCATCGGTGCTCCCTCTGCTATCTCACTGGCCCTTCCTCCAGCAGTGTTTCCTTTGTCCGGTTTGGCCATGGCAAAGCGTGGACCACTTCGGGGGTATATGTGGGCCGTTGCGGCGGCGCGTGCGTCCGACGTGAGAAGCGATCCCCCCGACCTGCGCCCGCCCGCGTCGGCGGGTGGCTTGGGGGCGGCCTGCCGTACTGGATGGGGGGTTGACGCCACCCCAAGCAGACACCACCCCGCACAACCCACCCAAGCACAACCCACCCGCGGAACCCACCCCCGCACAACCCACCCAAGCACAACCCACCCGCGGAACCCACCCCCGCACAACCCACCCGCACAACCCACCACGCCACGCACCGCCGCGGAACCCACCACGCCACGCACCGCGGAGTTGACCGCGGGCCCTTCACCCACGACAGCCACAGCTCGGCGATGGCTAGAGCTCGGTGATGGCTAGAGATCGGTGCGATAAATCGCCATTCCTCGACATATAGAGTTGCTGAGGTGAACGGCCTTCTCATCGGGCGCTCGGCTGAGCTGCGGAAACTCCTTCGTGTGCTCGAGATCGCCGGCGACGGCACCGCCGGGGTGGCGCTCCTCGGTGGCGATGCCGGCATCGGCAAGACGCGCCTGGCCTCCGAGCTGGTCGCGCAAGCGCGGGAGCGGGGCTTCAACGTGCTCATCGGGCAGTGCGCCGAGCTTGGCGACGCCCTGCCGTACCTCCCCCTCGCCGACGCACTGCGCGGCGCCGACCCCGCGCTGCGGGCGGCCATCGCCGAGCGGCCCGTGCTCGAGCAGCTCCTGCCCGGTGGGGAGATCGCGCCCTCGACCGGCCTGACGCAGCAGCGGCTGTTCGGGTCGCTGCTGGGGCTGCTGGGGGCGGTGCAGCCTGTCCTGTTCGTCATCGAGGATCTGCATTGGGCAGATCGCTCCACCCGGGACCTGCTGGTCTTCCTCAGCCGCATGCTGCAGACGGAGCGGGTGTGCCTGGTCGGGACATACCGGACGGATGACCTGCATCGGCGGCATCCGCTGCGGTCCGTGCTGGCCGAGCTCAAGCGGCTGCCTTCGGTCACGTCGGTCGAGGTGGGGCCGATGGCGACCGACGAGATCTCCGACTATGTCGCGACTCTGGGTGAGATGGACGGGCGGGAGCTCTGGGAGATCGTCCACCGCGCCGACGGCAACCCCTTCTACGCCGAGGAGCTGTACGCCGCCCTGTCGGAGGGCGAGACGTTCCCCGACGGGCTGGCCAGCCTGCTGATGTCCCGGGTCGAGCTGCTGTCCGAGCCCGGCCAGCGCGTGCTGCGCGCCGCCGCCGTCGCCGGCCGGCGCGTCGAGGACGTGCTGCTGCGCGAGGTCTCCGGCCTCCCTCTCGCCGACTTCGAGGAGGCCGTCCGCGAGATCGTCTCGCGCGGGCTCATGCGCGTCGACGGGTACGGCTATGCGTTCCGGCACGCCCTGCTGCAGGAGACCGTCTATACAGACCTGCTGCCCGGCGAACGTACCCGGCTCCACGCCGCCTTCGCCGCCCTCCTGACCTCACCCGCCGAGCTGGCCCACCACCACCTGGCCGGGCACGACCTGGCCGGCGCGCTGCGCGCCTCCGCCGAGGCCGGCAGGGAGGCCGAACGCCTGGGCGCCCCCGCCGAGGCCCACCGCCACTACGACCAGGCGCTCAGCCTGTGGGAACGCGTTCCCGACGCCGCCGAACTGGCCCGCGAAAGCCGCGGCGACCTCGCCTTCCGCAGCGCGATCATGGCCGCCGACAGCGGCGACAACCACCGCGCCGTGGCCCAGCTCCGCGTCCTGCCGCCCATGTCCCCGGTCTATGAACGCCTGTCCTACTACCTGGCCGAACTGGGCCAGGACGAGGCCGCCGTCCAAGCCGGCGACGCCGCGATCGAAACCGCCACCACCCCCGCCCAACTGGCCCGCGCGCTGGCCACCACGGCCCGCTCCCTCGCCTGGACCGAACGGCACACCGAAGTCGCCCCCCTGGCCCGCCGCGCCCTGGACGTCGCCCGATCCGCCGGCGTGGCCGACGCCGAGATCAGCGCCCTGATCGTCCTCGCCATGCTGTCCGAACTGGAAGGCGACTTCACCGCCGCGTCCGCCAGCTACGAACAGGCCGCCTCCCACAGCTCCGGCGACCTCGCCATGGACCTGCGCGCCCAGTTCGCCCGCGCCCGCCTCCTGTATGAACAGGGAGAGCTCACCCGTGCCGCCACCGTCACGGAATCCGGCATCAGGATGGCGGAGGAAGCCGGGCTGAAGTGGAGCACGTACGGCACCGACCTGCGGTTCCTGCGCTTCCTCATCCACTACGTGGCCGGCGAATGGGACGCCGCCGAACACCTCGCCGCGACCTTCGGCGCCCGGGTCGGCACCCTGCCCGAGGCGATCCTGTCGTCCTTCGCCCTGTTCATCGAGGTGGCCCGCGGCCTGCCCGCCGCCGAATCCCGCCTCGACTGGCTCCGCCCCTTCTGGACCAGCGAACTGGCCACCTACATGTCCCGCGGCATGGCCGCGGAAGACGCCCTCTGGAAGGGCGATCCCGCCACCGCCTGGGAACACGTACAGGCGTGCCTGGCCAAACTCATCCCCGCCGATCCCGGCAACCTGCGCATCTGCGCCACCGGCCTCTGGGCGTTGGCCGAGCTGGGCCGTACCGACGAAGCCGACGACCTCCGCAGGCGCGCCCGCACCGCCGTGGCCGGCCCCGACGGCGGCCGCGGCCCCATGGGCCTGGAAGGCCGCGCCTGGGCCCTGCGCGTGGAAGCGGAGTGGTCCCGCGTGAACGGCCACCACGACGTGCCCCTCTGGCAATCGGTAGTGGAGGCATTCGACTACGGCTTCGTCTACGAAACCGCCCGCTCCCGCTGGCGCCTGGCCGAAGCCCAACTCGCCACCGGCGACCGCGACTCCGCCCAAACCACCTGGACCCTCGCCCGCGACGCCGCGACGGCCCTGAAGGCCACCCCGCTCCTGTCGGCCCTGGACGAATTCGGGCGCCGAGCCCGCTTCACCACACCCACCACAGCAGGCTCACTGACCGCCCGCGAACTGGAAGTCCTCAGCCTGGTAGCCGAAGGACTGACGAACCGGGAGATCGCAGAACGCCTGTTCATCGCCCAGAAGACGGTCAGCGTGCACGTCTCCAACATCCTGGCCAAACTCGACGCCTCCACCCGCACCCAGGCCGCCGCCACCGCCCGCGCCCGCCACCTGATCCCCGGCGCCTAGCCCCCGGGCGTACGCGCCCGAGCAGCCAGATCCCGCACCACCTGAATCAACTCCGCCGGATCGAACGGCTTGGTCAAATAGGCATCGACCCCGATCCCCAAGCCCCGCCGACGATCATCCTCCTGGGCCCGGGCCGTGATCAGCACCACCTTGATGTGGCTGGTTTCCTCCTCAGACCGCAACCGATGCGCCGTAACCCACCCATCCAGACACGGCATCATCACATCCAGGGTGACCACATCGGGCATGACATCCCGAACCCGCTCCAGGCAGTCCTCCCCATCGGTGGCGGTCTCCACCTCGAACCCCTCCAGGGTCAGATTGACCGCGATGAGCTGCCTGATGACCTCGTCATCATCAACCACCAGCACCCTACCCAGAACCTCACCCACGGCCACGAAGCTAACTCCTAGTGGGGTGGTCACGTGCGGTTTTCGATGGATGTGTGCCCGGAGCTTTATCGTGTGCCGAGTGGTGGCGGGATGCTGATAGCCTTGTGACCCGTTGGAGCCCCCTTAGCTCAGGGGATAGAGCACCGGCCTCCGGAGCCGGGTGCGTAGGTTCGAATCCTACAGGGGGCACACCAATCTTGATCAGCTATTTCAGGCGCTGACCAGGGTGAACATATCGGAATCGGGCGGGTCTCCAGTCTCATGGAGTCCCGCCCGTTCTCATTGGCGCTCGCTGGTTGTGGGCCAGCCGTGGGCCAGCGACGGGCCGGGCTAGGTCACGCTTGGAGTGCAGCGGCGATGCGCTGGTTGTTTTGCTCGTCTCGGCCGTCCAGGCATTTGGCGTAGCGCTTGAGCAGTACTCCGACGCTGTTGCCTGCGCGCTCTGCTACCACGGTGGGCTCAACGCCGGCGTTGAGCCATGTGGACAAAGCCGCGTGCCGCAGGTCGTACGGCCGGCCGGCGAGCGGTGAGGCTACCTGCTGCGGCGTCAGGGCGAGGCGTCGCGCTTCTTCCCAGGCGCGCGAGTAGGTGGAGGCGCCGAGTACGCCGCCGCGCTCGTTGCGGAAGAGCCTGCCGTCTTGGGCGGTGCCGAACTCTTCCAGGTGGGCGCGCAGGATGGCCACCAGTTCCGGGGGAATCGGGACGAGTCGAACGGCGCGTTCTTCGCGCTGTTTGAGTCCGCGCTGGTCGTGAACGGTGCCGTTATCGGTCCACTGTTTGCCGCTGCTTGGGCGGGTGATTTCGAGTGTGAGCAGCCCCCATCCCTTCTCTGGTAGATGACAGTCGGACTTTCGGAGTCCAACAGCCTCTGCGGGCCGTACACCTGCGTAGTAGAGCGTGGCGAAGAAGGCGACCAGGCGGCGACCTCGGCCTCGGTGCCAGCTTCCGACGTAGGAGAGGCAGATAAGAAGCTCGTCCGCTTGTCGGGGGTTGATCACGCAGCGACGGTCAACACTGTTGTCTCGCGCGATCTTCTTTTGCTTGACTTGCTCGAGCGGGTTCTCGGACAGTTCGCCCAGATCGATGGCGTAGGCGAGAGCGGTGTTCAGACCTCGGCGGCGCCGGGCTGCGGTATCAGCCGCGGCAGGTCCGCCCTCGCGGGTGAGCGTGAGTTCATCGCATACGCGGCGTGCGACGATGGGGTCGCTCAGCTCATGTACGGCCAGTGTGCCTTTCCGTAGAAGTCGGACGGCGTTTTCTAGTGGCGGCGGCGGAGCCTCGGTGTCTTCTCGTGGGATGAGGGCCCATTGCAGGGCAGCTCTGAGGTTCTTCTTTGGTAGGCCGGCAGCTTCGCCGGTCAGCAGTCCGAAGGTGGCGACGATGAGGCTGTCAACGATGCTCTCCCTGGTTTTTGCGGCGGCCGCCTTCCATCGCATGGCGACGTATTTTCGCGCGAAGTCGTACCAGCTCAGGTTGAGCTTTTCGGGCTTTAGCGTGGACGCGGGGAGCCCGGTAATCGTGTCGAAGGCTTCGCCTTTCTTGGCGGCCTTGAGTAGGTTGGCGCGGAAGTGATCAGCCAGAGCGTGAGTCATGAAGGATTTGGACTTCGGCTCGGTGCCGACCTTCCAACGGAGCTCGTACGGCTTTGCTCGTCCGCTGCGTTGACGGATGTTCCAGATGATGACGTCCAGAGACTCCATGCTGGTCCTCCTAGGCTGCGGATTGTTCGCAGCCGCGGAGCCAGGTCTCTAGGTCGGCGCGGCGGATCTTACGCTTGCCGTTGGGGAGTTTGAGGGACCGGGGGCCACGTCCGGTGTGAAGCCAGCGGTAGAAGGTGGACTTAGGTACGTCGATTTCGTCGAGAACCTCGGCAATAGTGAGCAGGCTTTTCGCACGCGTCGTCATGGTTGTGATGGACCTTCCATGCGGTGTGATCGATGCGGAGCGGGGGCCTCGGCGGGGTGCTTGGCGGCTTGTCGCCGGGGCCTGTTGGCGGGTTGTGAGGGGGGTAGCCGTCCCAGCCGTCCCAGCCTCGTTTTGGCTGGTCAGCCCTGGGACGGCTTTTTGGGTGGGACGGCTTGAGCCGTCCCAGGTTTCAAGCCGTCCCGCGTTGAGCTGGGGAAATGAGGCTGGGACGGCTGGGACGGGTACCCCCCTCGAAGGGGAGCACATCGGCGGTTGGGACGGCTTCGACGGCGGGGCAGTAGCGGGCCCAGGCGTCGAGGAAATCGGCGCGCTGGTAGCCCTTGCCCTGTGGCGCATCTGGGAAGCGGATGTTGCAGGATCGGATGTCGTATTCGCGGAGCAGGGCGCCGAGTTTCATGGCGGTCAGCCCGGTGGGTCCGTAGTCGGCCCACCCTGATTCGGGGTTGGCTTTGAGCCGGTCTAGCAGGGTGGCGGTGGGCAGGGCGGTGTCGGGGCCGAACGCTTGTCGGCAGTCGGTGAGCAGGCGCAAGCCGGTGGAGGGGGTGCCGTTGTCGTCGGCTTCGGCGGTGAGGGCGAGGGCGGCGGCGCGGGCGCGGTCGGGCCAGGTGCCGCCGGCGTGGTCGGCGATGATGACCAGGGGTTCCCAGGTGTCGGCGGCGCGGTCTTCGACGGGCATGGCGGGTTCGGCTTCCTCCAGTCGTTTGAGGTCGGCGCGCAGCCATTGGTTGAGGGCGGTGGCCAGCTCGCGCAGGGGTGGCCGGTCGCGGCGGAAGCGGTAGGGGGCGGTCTTCTCGCCGGGGGCGCGGCGGCGCATGCGCACGATGACGGCGCGGTCTTCGATGGTGTCGGGCATGGCGCCGATGCCGGCGAGGGCGGCCATGGCGAAGGTGGGGATGGACTCCACCCGGTTGGCGTTGGCGTTGTAGCGTTTGGCGGGCCGGTTGCGCTGGTGGCCGGCGTTCAGCAGGCCGCGTAGGTCTTCGTTGCCGTCTGCTTTGGGGCCGAAGATGGTGTCGGCCTCATCGACCAAGATGGTGGGCGGGTCGGCGCCGATGGAGCGGTAGACGGCCGGTGGTGTGGAGTTGACGGTGATGAACGGGTCGTGACAGGTGGCCTCGACGATGTCGAGGAGCCTGCTTTTGCCGCAGCGTTTCTCGGGGCCGCGGATGACCAGGCGGGGTGCGTGGGCCATGGCGGTTTGGGCGTGGCTGGCGGCGATCCACAAGGTGACGGCGTCGGCGACCTCGGGCGAGGGCAGGATCACGTAGCGGGTCAGGGCCTCGCGGAGTTGGTCGAGGAGGGCGGCGCCGTCTGGCGGGTGGTTCATGCGGCTCTCCCCTGGTGTGCGCTTCATGTGGCCCCTTGGCTGGTGCGTAGGGCGTCGGCGGCGGTGCGGTGGGCTTCGTGGGGGTCCAGTCCTTGAGCGGTGATCGCTTCGATGAGGGGGGCGAGGTCGGGCAGGGTGGCGCCGTTTTCCGCGGCGCGGCAGCAGGCCCAGAACAGGCCGCGGTTGCGGTTGCCTTTGGGTTGGGTGGCCAGCCAGCGGGCCAAGCCGGCGACGCCGGCGTCGGGTGCCGTCACTGCGGCCGTTGCGGTCGTTTCTGGGGGGCGGGGGCTGTGGGTGGCGGGCTTGGGTGGAAGCAGGAAGCTACGGATGGCGCTCCAATTGAGTTGGTGTCCTATTGAGGTCGGGCGCGACCGGTGTCGGTAGGGTCGGCCGGCCACGGTGCTGGGTGGGGTGAGCACGTAGCCGCCGGTGGCTTTGAAGTCCAGGAAGTGATCACGCAGCGCGCCGCAGGGCTGGCTGGTTCCGCGGTAGTAGCAGTGCAGGCCGCCGGAGGGAGTGTCTACGACCAGTAGGGGTGGGGGCAGCAGTCCTGCGGCGTGCAGGCGGCGCAGCGCCGGGTAGCCGGTGCCGGCGGGCTTGACATCGACGTCCAGGACGTCGAAGGAGCCGGTTCCGGTGGAGATGGCGAGGTTGGCGTGGGGGCATCGCCGCCACCAAGCCCGCACCAACTCAATGTCGGTGCTGGCGTCGTGGAAGCCGTTGGGAACGAGGTGACCAACGGGCCGCTTGCCGCCCGGAACGCAGGGGAAGACAGCGCGACCCGCCGCGATGTGGTCCAGGGCCGAGGCTACAGCCGCTTGCGTGGTCGAGACGGTCATGCTTCCTTCCTGGTCAGCTCGGTGTCAGCGTTGTGGAGGGGAGGCGTCGTGTGCGCCGGCGGGTGCGACGGCTGGACTTCGGCTGATGCGTCGCGTCCAGCTGGGTGCGACGCGTCGGCCGCGGCCAGGTGCGACGGGTTCGGGGTGGTGGTGAAGGCTGCCCATGCTCGGCTGACGGCGCCGGAGCCGGGAAACAGGTCGTCGAGGCTGTCGCCGGCTTGTGCGCCGAGGAGGTCGAAGACCCAGCGGCAGAACGCGGCCGGTTTGGCGCCGATCACGCGTTCGGGCAGTGTGGTCATTGCGGAGATGCCGTGTACCAGGGAATCGACCCGCCGCGTAGCGCAGGTCCTGCGCGACGGATCGTTCGGCCGGCCCTGGGTGTAGATGACTGGTTCCCAGGCGTTGAGCGGCCAGCGACTGGCGGTGGGGCGTTCACCGCGATGCCAGGCGGCCACGCGTACGCCGGGCGGGCACAGCGCCAGCACCGTGGGAAGGGCGGCGGCCGAGGTGGACAGCGCCCACCCGTCATAGGTGGCCAGGTGGGCGATCAGGGCAGGGTGGTCTACTTCGCCGGCGTAGTCGCGATGCCCGCGATACAAGCGGGCGTTGCCCGGATAGGGCGGATCGGCGTAGGCCAGCCGTAGCGTGCGGCCGGGCGCGACGGCTGGCGTGGTGCCGACCGTGCGTAGGAAGCGGTGGCGTGCTTGCCGGCAGCGCACCGAACAGCACACCGCATCACGCCGGGCGGTGCCGGGGATCGGTTGCTCACACCACGCGCACTGTCGCGCATTCTGACGGGATGCGTCGGCTCGCGCCGCGGTGGAACACGACGCGTTGTGGTCGGTGATGCGTCGCGTTGCGCCGGCGGAATGCGACGCATCACCGGTGAGGTGAGCGGCGGTAGGAACGCTTTCGCGAAGGTCGGTGGTCATGCGGCCTGTCCTTCGGCGAGGAGGTCGAAGAGGTCTTGCTGGTGGGTGGCTGCGTCCAGGTGGGCCAGGACGCGCTCGCGCCAAGCCAGGGCATACGGCAGGCAGTTGGCGCAGTTCTTGTGGGGGTGGCCGGTCAGCGGTGGTTGGCGGCGGGCGGCGTAGCTCCAGGCGAGTGAGTCGGCTGAGGCCAGGTGCTTGCCGTACTGGTTGAGGCCGCCGGTTTTGACGCCGAAACCGTGCAGGCGCAGACCGCGGCCAGCCAGGATGGCGACGATGAACGCGATTTCGGCCGTTGACTGGCGACGGCAGATCGAGCCCAGGCCCACGCGGGGTAGGTCGGCCAGCCGGACGCCGGCTGAGGCGTACAGATCGATGCAGGACAGGTAGTCGGTCAGATGCCAGCCTTGCAGAATCGGGATGAACGGCAGGCCGGGTGCGATCTGGCGTAACAGCAAGTAGTTGGCGACGGTGCGTTCTTGATGCTCGGCCACGCTCAGGCCGGTGCGTTCCAGCATGACCGGCTCGCACATCCAATCTTGGGGCGCGGCGAAGTCCAGGCCGCCGATGGTTTCGGCGTAGGTGGCGACGGCCTCGGCGTAGACAGTTGGCGGGGTGATCCATCGTCCGTGCAGGGCCAGCTCAGTGAAGCCGCCGGAGTCCAGCGCCCAGCGGCAGCGCGCCGCGAGCTGACGGCGGCGCGGCCGGCGGGCGAGTTGGCGGTGGCTGACGAACAGCGGGATATCGACCCGTTCTAGCCAGTGGGGTTGATGGGTGCCGAGGTAGAAGCGGGCGCGCGGCGTGCTTTGGCTGGTCAGGTCAATGCCCCCCATGGGACGTCGTCCTTCGCTCGGGTTGCCACTGTCCGGTGCCGTGGCAGTGGTGGCACTGCCAGATGCGGTAGAGCGCGGCGCCGTGGTGGGTGAGGGCGTCCAACGGGGTAGTCGGGTGCACGATCAGGGACAGGCCGGCCCAGCCGAGCCGAACCGCGATCAACGGCGCCGCGACCGGGGCCGCGGCTGCTGCCACGGGCAGGGTTCCGTAGCCGGCGATACGGACGGCGTGCCCAGGCCGCAGATCGGTCGCACGCGCCGCAGTGCGCAGTGCGAGCGGGGCGGTGGCGGGGGGTTGGGGCGGTAGCGGGGTGTGGTGGTGGCGGGTCTGGTTGCCGGGGTGGGTGGCTGTCATGCTGGGGTCGCCTTTCGCTGTGATCGGAAGGGCGCGGCCTCGGCGGGGTGCTTGGTGGCTTGTCGCCGAGGCCGCATCCGGCGCCTGTTCATGCGCTTCGGCCGGCGGCGATCTGTTCGACCACGGCCAGTACGGCGTGCGTGAGCGCGGTCAGCGTGTCGCAGATCTCAGCGACGTCCAAGGAAAGGGCCGGTTCGTTCGACAATCGGGTGGGGCTCAGGACCGCGGTTGCGAGTTCGTAGTGGGTGGGCGGCGGGTCCGGCTGCTCGTCGTCGTTCCAGGGGTCGTGCATGAGGGCTTTGCCGATGGCGGCCAGGAGGTCGTCATCGGTGGTCAGCTCGCGCCATTCGGGGCCGAAGTCGGTGCTGAGGCGGGCGCGCCAGATCGGGGTGGCGGCGGTGCCGGTCAGGATGCGCAGGTGGCCGCGCTGGTTTTGCACCCAGACGCGGCGGGTGAGTTCTCTGCCGTCGTCGTCGCTGTCCGAGACGAGGTCGGCGATGAGCGCTGAGACGGACTCGGCGGCGTCAGCGCAGATGCCGCCCACGGGGGTGAGGTCGATGCGGGTCAGGACCTCGCGCAGCTCACCGCCGAGGCGGGCGAGGATGGCCATGTCCTGGTCATGGTGGTGCTGCTGGCGGCGGCGGTAGGCGTCCAGTGCCGCGGCCAGCGGGTGATCGTCGCCGAGGTGACGAGTGGCTGTCATGGCAGGTCCGTTCCTAAAAGGGTCGAGGGATGGGAGAGGGCGGGGCGGGAGGAGCGGGAGGGGTCGCGGCCTCGGCAGGGGTGCTTGGCCGGCTTGTCGCCGAGGCCGAGTCGGTGTGGGGTCAGAACGGCGGCTCGTCGTTGGCCCACGGGTCGCCGGGTCCGACATCAAACCCGCGGGCGTGGTTGTTGTTGCCGGTGCGGGCTGCCTTGTGGGGTTGGGCGGTGGCGAACTTCAGGGAGGGGCCGATGTCCTCGACGGTCATCTCGGTGACGGTGCGGCGCTCGCCCTCGCCGGTTTCGTAGGTGCGGGTGCGCACGCGTCCCGAGGCGATGACGCGTGTGCCCTTGGTGAGGGATTCGGCGGCGTGTTCGCCGAGGTCGCGCCAGGCGCTGCAGGGCATGAACAGGGCATCGCCCTCTTCCCACTGCTCTACCTGTTTGTTGTAGCGGCGTTCGCTGGAGGCGATGGTGAAGCTCGCCACCGCCGCGCCGGTCTGGGTGTAGTGCATCTGGGGGTCGTCGGTCAGGTTGCCGATGATGGTCATCACGGTGGCGCCGGACATGGGGCGGCGTCCTTTCAGAAGGTGGGCCGGTCAGGGGCCTTGCTTTCGTAGGTCGCGAGGGTCTGCCATGCCGGTGGTTAGCGAACGTTGAGCAGCCGGGCGCCCAGCCGCAGCCGGTGGCCGCTGCCGTCGCAGTTCGGGCAGATGCCGAAGGAGTGGGCGTAGATGCGGCTGCGGCGCGCGCCGGTGCCGTTGCAGCGGCGGCAGTAGACGTAGGGGTGGCGTTTGAGGCTGTAGCGGTAGCCGAGTACCAGCCCGGCGACCACGAGGCCGACGATGGTGGCGGTGGTGGCGATGAGGGCGAGGAGGTCGAAGACGGATGATGCGCCGGTCATGACTGCACCTGCAGGTGGCTGGGCAGGGCGTAGCGGTAGCCGAGGCTGGTGAGCGCGGCCAGGGCGGTGGGCGCCTGGCCGGCGTTGCGGCGAGCGCAGGGGTCACAGTGCAGGTCGCCGTAGCTGTTGACCCAGATGGTTGCGCCCTGCGGCGGGGGGTTGCCGCAACTCAGGCAGGGGTCGCAGCCGTAGCGGCCGGCGGTGCGTGGCGGCCCGTACAGGTGGGGGTAGCCGCCGGTGTTCCAGGCCAGGTAGGGGCCGGGGGTGATGTCGAGGTGGCCGTGCCGCTGGAGGTGGGTGAGGGTGTCGGGATGTGTGCCGGCCTCGCCGTACAGGCTGGCCAGGGGCAGCGCGCGATCGGGTGCGAGGCCGTAGGCGTACAGGTGGCGCAGGGCGCGGTAGCAGGCGTCCAGCGTGGTGGCGGCCCTTTGGCCGGGGCGGGTGAGGTGGATGCGCAGTTTGCGGGGGTTGCGGGCGGTGATGACGACGCTCGGCACCGGGCGGGCGTTGTCGCCGTGCATGTGGCCGGCGATGTGGCCGGCGTCGGCCAGCACGATCAGGTCCGCGGGGATGGCCTGGCACATGTCGTGAAGCACGTCGGCCCGGATGCCGGCCCGGCTGGTGCCGTGGGCGGCCAGGTAGGTCAGCACGCGCCATTGGGCGGGGTTGAGTGTGAGTGGGTTCATGGTCAGGGTCCTTCCGGACTGCTGGACGGGGGTTGCGGGCAGGCTTACGCGCGGCTGCGCGTGGGATGCGGGCCGCGAAAGTTTTCGATCTTGCAGGTGGGGCCACGACAGGGGCCACGGCCGTCGAGCGAGGGGGCCGAGGGAGGGCCACGACGGGGGGCCACGCGGGGGCCACGGTGGGGGCCACGGGGCGTGGCCCTGGCTTTGACCTGTATATCCCTCCCCCAGCCCCCGCCCGTGGCCCCAACGAGGGGGCCACGAGATCATGAAAGGGGGTGCCGGCGTTAGGCGGGTGGGAGCGCGCGCCGGCGCGGCGTACGGCGTGGTGGCCGGGCGCCTTGGTTGTCGATGCGTTCGGCGCGGACCTGTTCGGGCCGCTCGGCGCTCGCGGGGCGGGTGGTGGCGTTGACGTCGAAGACGATGCGCCCACCGCCGCCGCGATGGTGTAGCCGGGTGGGGTCGCCGGCGGTCAGGGCAGGTGCGGAGTTGATGAGGTGCAACAGCAGGGTGACGACCTGTTCGACATGGTGGAGGTCGTCACCCATGACACGGACTTGGGGCATGCGCTCTCCTGCTCTGCTAGGGCAGTTCGGGACGGGCAGGCATGGTGTAGCGGTTGCGGTCGTCGTCGTAGGGGCCGATGACGTCGGCTGCGGACAGGCGCTTGAGCTGCTTCTGGAACCAGGCGCGGGAGATATCGGTGGTGTCCCAGATGGTTTTGAAGTCGCCGGTGCCGACATCACGGGCGCCGCCGTCCCACAGCTCGTGCAGGCGTTGCATCAGTACGGCGCCGCGCTGCTCGGGGGTCATGGTCTGGGCGGGCGGGGCGAAGGTCAGCGGCGGCTCGCCCTCGGGGAAGTCGGTGATCTCATCGTCGAGGCCGGCCGATACCTGCGGGTCGGGGTCGTCACTGGTCAGATACTCCGCGGCGACGTTGCGCACCTCCTCATCGTCGTCATCGGTGTCGGTGTCGGTGTCGGTGTTGGTGTCGGCGGTCGGGCTGTTGATGGCGGGCAGCGGCGTGGGGCTGGCCAGCGCTTCGGCGGCCAGGCGCGACAGGGCCGCGGTCATCGCATCCACCTTCTTGTGGATGGCGGGGAAGGCCGCGGCGTGCGCGCGCATCTGTGCGTTGGCCATCTCGTCGTCGAACTGGCCGGTGGGGGTGAGTCCCCAGGCGTAGGTGCGCAGGGGCATGGCGATGCGCTCCTCGGGGATGGACGGGGCGTCCAGGTAGGCCATGCCGGGCTGCTTGTTGTCCCACAGTTCGGGCCGGCAGCCGGCGTCTTGCTGGGCCTCGGTCAGGCCGAAGCTGGCATCGCCGGGCGAGTCCACACCGAAGCACATCTTGGCGAGCTGGCCGCGGGCGATGGTGGGCATCTGGGTCCAGTCCGAGCGCTGCAGCGACAGCACGACGGTGCCGCCGGCGGAGCGGATGGCCTTGATCAGCGAAAGGAATTGGTCTTGCTGCTTGTCGGTGAGGGCGTCGTAGATGTCGGGGAACTCCTCCAGCCATAGCACCCAATACGTGAGACCGCAGCCCTCGACCCACTTCTGCAGGCCCTTGCCGGCCAGCAGATCGGTGCGCGGCTTGATCTTCTCGAACATCTGCGAGATGAGGGCGCGGGCGCCGTCTTTACTGGTCTCCAACCGGTGCAGGGCGGCCTTGAGCGGGCCGAGGGTCTGTTCTCCCTTGGTGATGTCGACGGCGAACACCGCCACGTCGCGGCGGGTGACGATCTCGGCCAGGAAGTTCCAGGCGCCGCCGATGGACTTGCCCGAGCCGGTCTTACCCATGAACTGCAGGTGGTGACCGATGATGATGTATTCGACGTCGTCGAGGTCTTGCCACAGGCCGGGGCGCAGCGGTTCGGCGATGCTGACGCCGACGCGGGAGGGGCCGGGCCAGGCGATCGGATGCTTCATCACCCGCGCATCGGAGATGATCACCTTGGCCTTGCTGGCGTCGTCTGGATCGATCGCGGTGGTGATCGATCCGGGCGGCAGGCCGATGCCAGACTCGATGTAGGGCACCTTCTTTTGCAAGTCGTCGGCGATCTGCCGGCCTTCCGCCATCTGTACTTCGCCGGTCACCTTGTGCGCGGTGGCCTGGATGGTGCGCGCCTGTACGGCGGGCATGCCGGCCTTTTCGGCGCCGCGGTTGAACAAGAACGCCAGCGGGTCGGCGACGGCCGCGTTGACGTCGATGTTCTTGACGCGGATGACGGTGCGGATGTTGAACGACAGCGCGAACGCCACCCCACCGATCAAGATGGCGCGGCCGGTCACGGTCGAGGTGGGGCCGTCGATGGTGGCCGCGCACACCCACAACCCGGCGGCCAGCGTGGTCAGCGTGGTGTGGGCACGGCCGGTGAGGCTGCGGGCGTGCGACTGCTTCCACGTGTACGCGGTCAGCACCAGCACGCACGTGATGATCGCAGCGGTGGTCCAGGCGCTGACCTGCGGGTCATCGCTGGCCAGGGTGACGTGGAAGACGAAGCCGAGACCGAACAGCAGCAAGCCGACCAGCCAGGGCGGGAAGTACAGCAGCGCCTTGGAAACCTCGCGGGTGGCCACCTGCTCCCACGAGGAGGAGTCTGGGGTGGCGGGCAGCACCGCGGGCGGCTGCGATGTGGTGGATGCGGGGCGGGGCATCAGGTGTCCTCATTCCAGTTGAACTCCGAGCGCCGCTTGTCCGGTTTGGCCTGCGGCAGCATGTCCACGAACTCCTTGCGGAACTGGGCGTGGAACTTCACCAGCTCCACCCCGGCGCCCTTTTGCAGTTCGGCGGCGCGCTGCAGGCGCTTGACCACGCGCCGGGCGCGCAGCTTGACGTCCGGGGCGCCGAACACGGCCAGCACCGGGTGCCCCTTGAAACTGCGGACGAGCACCGCATACAGCTCATCGCTGCCCACGGCGAACTCCTCGGCCAGATCGCGGGCGAGCTGACGGCCCACCTGGGCGTAGCGGGTGATCGCCGAAGGGCCTTGCCAGGGGATGGCCGACAGCTCGGGAATCCGGCTGCGGCCGGGCTTGGCGGGCTGATCGCTCATGACGTTCCTTCCGTCCGGCGCCTCTCGGCAGGCGAATCAGGAGCAAGGTCGGGGTTGGGCTTGGGGGTGGGGGGTGTGCGGGTGGCCGCGCGCAGCAGCGCGGCCACGTAGCCGAGGCGGCGGGTGCCCAGCCAGGCCGAGATCAGCGCATCCGCAGCGCCGAACACCAACCCGGCAACCCGCCAGGCGCCGGCCAGCCACGGCCGGCACAGCCAGGCCAGCAGGGCGGCGCCGATGAGCCAGCGCCAGCCGTCGAACGCCTCAGCCGTCAGTAGCCAGCGCGCCACCACCAGCGCGAACACCGCCACCAGCGCACGGCCGGCCAGCCGCACCCCACGGGCGAACATCGAGGTAGAGGCGGCGAGGGCGCGGGGCGGTGGGGCGTCGGTGATCACGTAGACGGGAGGTTCGGTGTCGGTCATCACCCGTCACCGCCCCCGCCGTACAGTCGTGCGGCCGGTACGGCGCCGCGTCATGGCGGGCTTGCCGGCCAACCGGGCAGCGACCAGGGCCAGCCACCCGCGCACCGGCGGACCGGCCACCAGACCGGCGACCGCGCCTGACAGCCATAGCGCAAGCTCACGCGGCCACGGCGTCATGGTGGCCACCAACAGGCCGGTTGCGACCGACAGCGCGGCCACCGTGAACAGTGCGCCTACCAGCGCTTCGGTGAGGGTGCGGCGCCGGCTCATCGCGGCCCCCGCTCGGACAGGTCCTCCCGCAGCCGACGCCCGGCACTGGCGTTGTCGATGTTGCGGCGGATCTCGTGATACCTGCGGCACAGCTTCCACACCGCGGCCAGGAACAGCGTGACACACAGCATGACGGCCATCGGGTCGTCGTTCGCGGCCATGTGGACGACCCATCCGGCGAAGCTGATCAGTGCCGCTACCGGGAAAAGCGTCCAAACATCAGGCTTGGAGGCTTGGCGACGGCTCATCTGCTCACCTCCTGGGTGAGTTCCTTCTTGAGCGCCGCGGCGGTCCTGGGGGCGCACCGCAGCGTCTTGCGGATGTCTTCGGCGGTGGATTGCGCGGTGAGCACTCCGCGCCCGATCAACCGCTGCAGGATCGTGCGATGCTCGGCGATCGATCGACGGGGAGCCCGATCGCTATCACCTCCCACGGGCTCGATCGATGCCCGTACGGGTCGATCGATCGACGCGGGCCGCCGCTTGGGCGATCGACGGGCGCCAGGATCGATGCGAACCACGTCGATCGACACGGCGGGCACCACCGGGGATGCTGTCGCCGGGGTGGGCGTGCCGGGGCGGTCGGGGATGATGATCGGGATCGCTCGTCCGAGCACCAACCCGCCCACCATGGACAGCCGTCCCGCCTTGACCGCTTGGCGATCCTTGCGGGCTTGACGGCGGATGATGCGGCGGGCGAGGCGGCGTTCGGGTCGGGATGCGTCGGGGCCGAGGCCGTAGCGGTCGATCCAGGCCGCCAGCCACGCCTCGTCCGCGCGGCAGGCCGGGCCGCGGGCGGCCAGGATGCCGGCGGCCTGCCAGGACAGGCGCGGGTAGCGCAGCCGCCGCCACAACACCGTGCGCAGTTCGGCCAGCGACCGGCCGGCGTTGCGCTGGCGGCGGGCCATCACGGTCAACTCCCACAGCCCGACCCCCAGCAGCGAGGCCAGACCGCGCACGATGCCGACCTGCAACCCGTCCGCACCGAACTCCGCACCGGTGATGCCGTGCCACAGGTTCATGGACGCGGCCATCAGCGCCAGCAGCCACGTCCACAGACGGAGTCGGCCGGTCGGCCGGTCAGCCTGCACCGCCTTGTGGGTCAGCCAGGCCAGATACCAGGCGCTGCCCTCCAGCGCGACCGGCACCGCCGCAGCCAGCGCCCCCAAACGCATGACGGCCTGACCGAACTGCAGTTGGCCATCCCAGGCAATGGCGATCGGAGCGCCCATCGCGACCCCACCGACCAGCAACGGCGCCCACTCGCCCACGGCGCCGGCGACGGCCTCGATGGTGTGCCGGCGCCGCTGGCGGCCTTCCCTGCGGCGCCGCTCACGCTCGGCGCGACGTTCCCGCCGCGCCCTGGCTTGCGTCTCCAGGCGGCGCGTGCGGGCCTGGTCGGCGTGCTCATCCTGCTGCGCCTGCAACGCCAGGCGCTGCGTCTGGACGCGCAGCATCGTCTCGGCGCGCGTTGCCTCGGCTTCAGCCAGCCGGGTTTCCGCGTCGGCCGCTGCCACCGTACGAGCGGCTTTGGCGTCCCAATAGGAGGAGGTGGTCATCAGGGTGCCACCCCCACATCCCAGGCAAACCAGTGCTGGTCGCCGGTGTTGACAGCCTGCCGGTAGGCGTCGTTCTCCCCATACGCCTCATAGGTGTAGGGGCGGCCGGCCGCGTCGGTGGCGGACCGGGTGATGATTGGGCAATCGGTGAGGATGCGGAGCATCTGATCGATGACCCACATCTTGTGATGGCTTCCGTCGAACCGGCCGCACTCGACGGCTATCTCGATGGCCTTGCCGATGCGTTCAGTCGTGTTCATGCGGCGCTCCCTTCAACGCAGTCAAGGCAGGCGCCCACGCGGCGCGGCAGCGCGTAGCCGCCGACGTCACGTGAACAGTGCGGTCAGGCGCGGCCGGCGGCGTTGGCAGGCACGCCTGCAGCAGGCGCGCAGCGAAGTAGCGGACGGTGTCGGTGAGAATCGGGTCGGCCAGCAGGCCCAGCCACCAGTCGGGCGCGGTGCCGGCGGCCAGGCCCATGGCCTGGCACAGATCGGCGAAGCTGCCGGCTCGAACGCGCGCCGGCACGCCGTAGGCGACGGTCAACAGCGCGCTCAGACCGCCCCGATCGTGGCAGCCGCGGATGTCCAGGAACCGGTCGCCGGGGGTGATCACCCCGGCGTGCGTCCACTCCCAGCTGCTCTCCCGCTGCCGTTCCACCAGCCCGTACGGCCAGCCGCTGGCCTCGTGCAGGGCCGCGGCCAGCAGCCAGCAATACCCCCAGGCGAAGAACTCCTCAGCGTCGTCGTTGATCACGCCAGGGTTCAACACCACGCGGGACAGGCCGCGGCGGGTGGTCGGTCGGGACGCGATGAACTCCACCGCCACCTGCTCATACGGGCGGCCCTCGGCGACCTTGGCCAGCGTGGGATACGCGCCGGCGTCGGGCAGCCGCAGCGGGCGCCGGTCGCAGTCGGACGCCGGTTCTCGGCAGCGTGTGGAGGTGTGCGACGGCATTTCGGTTCACCTGCCCTTCCGGGCGGCCGGGTGCTTAGGCTTGACCAGCGCGCCGCCGGGCACACAGGTGAAGGTGTGGGTGGCGCTGGCATGAAACGGGCCGTGGAAGCCGGTCCGGACACAGTCCATCTCCGGGTGGCCATCGGCCGGCACGAACGTGATCCGACAGGCCGGGCGGGCAGGGCGGGGGCTCGACATCACGCCGCCTTCTGGCGTGCAGCCGCGTGCTGGGCGCGGAGCTTGTCGGCAGCCTCGGCGGCCAGGGCGGACAACCGCTGCATGGCGGCGATCTCGGCTTCCAGGTCAGCGCTGGCCAGGCCGAGGCAGAACCACGCGGGGGCCTGCGACAGGGTCAGATACAGCGCGTTCGGGTCGCTACTGCTGGTCTGCAGGCTCATCTCGTCGGCGCGCGGGTGGTGGATGCTGACGACGGCGTTGACTCGACTGTGGCGCCGCGGCTCGGTGGTGTGGGTCGGTGTGCTGGGCATCAGGCCACCTCCAGGGGTGATGTGCTGGCGGCGCTTTCGGGGGCGGTGAGGGCGGCGATGTCCGCGGGGGTCAATCCCGCCAGCACGCCCTCGGCGGGGCGGGCGTCCAGGGCGTAGAACAAGCACGAGACGCGTACCGGGCAGTCGGCGCACACCTCGCGGGCCACCTGCTCCCGCGCCGCGCGCTCTTCGGCCGGTTCCTCGGTGAAGGCGTCGGGGCCGGTGTGCAGTTCGGGGTCGAACCTGCAGGCCGCCTCATCGGCCAGATGCCGCGGCAGGCCCTCGGTCAGTGCGGCCAGCAGGGACAGGAGGGCGCGCTCACGCGCCGGCGTCCGCGCCCGCCGGGCAGGTACGGACAGGTCGTCGGTCATGATGGGGGCTACTCCTTCTACGGGAGTGGAGGGGGCGGCCTGCAGTCTTGGCCGATCAACGGCCGCCCCCAGTCGGGGATGGGTGAACAGGTCGCAGCGGAACCTCAGCCGGGGCAGTCGCGCTCGGGCAGGCCGTAGCGGGCTAGGAACCGCCGATAGATGCGCAGCGCGCCGGCGTCATCCACATCGCCGGCACCTTTGCCGGCGCTGGTGAGGGTGGCGAAACCGCGCTCGGTTTCGTACCGCTGGTCGATCATGTAGCGGCCGGGCGTTTCAAGGCTGTCGATGTACAGCGCGACACTGTGGCCGAACCAGACGATCAGCCGGGCCGTCTCGCCGTAGGCCATCGACGCGATGACCTCCAAGCACTCGCCGGACAGCCCGATACGGACGTCGGCCGGGTGGCCCAGGGCGATGAGCTGATCACGCAGACCGGCGAGGGCATCCACACGCGCCTGATGCTGCCTACGCTGCTCTGCGGAAACCCGTGGCAGCGCCATCACCGGCGCTCCTGGCCGCGGACGGGCATCGTCCTGGCCAGCTCGCGGTCGTAGGCGTCACGGGCGCGCGGGTCCTCCGCGCCCCAGTCCGGTTGCTGGTAGCGGCGCGCGGCGTCCCTGGTCAGCCGCGCCTGTGCTCTGTCGTATGCCTGGTCATGCGGGGTTTGTGCCATGCTGGAGGTCTCCTGCTCATTGGAGCCGGCGGCGCGCTCTGCTCTTGGTCGGGTCGGGCGCGCCGGCACCGGCGAACGGCATGGAACGAAACGTGGTTCTGTTTCCTTTGATCGGGGATGCGCCCTGAAGGGCGGCCCCGGTCGTCTCCGCCCAGGCCGCGCACATCGGGTGCCTGCCCAGCCGGGCATCGAAGGGGGGCGGGTCAAGCGGCGGGGTTCACCTCGACGTAGACCCGGACGCTGGACTGGGCGGGGGCCGCAGAGAACAGCCCCTTGACGTCGGTGATGGAGAACGTCTCGTGCAAGGTCATTACGGCGTCGGCGACCTCGGCGGGCGCGCCGATCAGACGAATGGACAGCATCAGTACTCCCAATGGGGGTGGATTGGCAGGAAGAGGAAGAGAGGCGGGGTCAGCAGTCCCAGCAGGGCCACGGGCCGAGGCCGTAGACAATGACCGTGCGTTCGCGCAAATCGCCCCGGCACCGGCGCATGGCGGCGATCCAGTTCGGGCAGTCACCGACGTGCCTTTCGGCACCATCCGGGCTGTAGAACTCGACGGCCTTACGACGCTTCATAGCCAAACCTCCAACAGGTTGGCATCCGCGGGCAGGGGATCAGGGGTCGGCCGGCCGCAGCGATGACCGCGGCCAGCTCGCACGTGCGGGGGTTCAGCCGAGGCCGGTGAAGAAGTTCGCGAATGCGTCGATCACGGTCACCAGCCAGGCGAAGAGCTGCGTCGCAGCCGTGGCGGCGCTGTCCGGCTGCCGGATCACGTAGATGATCACGAAGGCGATGAGCAGATACAGCAGGAACCGGCGCAACGGCCGGCGGTCGGAGTACACGGCGTTTCTCCTCGGGGAATCGAGCCATGATCTGCCCTGCCAGCAGGGGTAGCGCGTGTGGCGCTCTCACGAGCCGAGGGCAGCGATGAGGGTGGATGCTTCCGAGTGCCGAGCGCTCCCGTGCACAAGGGCGTGCAGGGAGATGGGCAACCGTGGCGCAGGGCCTTTGCTGCGCCGACCGCCTTTTCCGGGAGGCGGTAACCCTCGATCCCACTGTTGAGTTCTCAAGTCGTGCCAGGTGCGACAGCCCATTGGGACGCTGGATCGCGTCGCCCTCCCTAAGGGCGTAGAGCCGTGCGGGGTGTGGCGCGAGCGGTGCCGGCCAACCACCGTCCGCCGCTCCTGTACAGGTATAGAACAGGTTAGGACTTCCGTCAACGGTTGCCAGCGAGGAGCTCGCTGTCTTGCTGGTCACAAGAAAACCGCGCGGGTCAGGGGGTGCGGCAGCGTTCAAAAGCCGGTGCAATTCGGCATTGAGGGGTGCACAAAAGGGTCGAGGGGTGCACACTGGCGATTGCTGACTGTGATGGCCTAACAAGCAAGGCCGATCTCCCTCTGCGCAGTAGGGGAGGCGATGAAGGTTCGAGAGGCGAACCACCAGCTCGCTGCAGTGATGACACGCGCCAGCGTGTCAAACAAGGGGCTCGCCAGGCGGGTGCAAGATGTGGCCACGAGTCACGGAGCAGACATCCGATGCGATCACGTGTCCGTTAAGCGCTGGCTGGATGGAATGCACCCCCGTGGAGTGACTCCCCACTTCATCGCTGAAGCCTTGAGTCGCAAGCTCGGAGAGCGGGTTAGCGTCCGCGATATCGGGATGATCTATGCTGAAGCCGCGCCGCTTAAACCCTTATCGCAGCAGCACGCCCAATCCGACCACTTCGATGGTGATGTCACCGTTCTGGTCGCAGGGGATTTGTCTGCCAATCCCCAGGTCATTGACTGTGACGTATCGCCAGATGCCTGGAACAACTCCATGGTCACGTGGTTGGTGAGCCCTATGCCAGCCCCTCGGAAATCCTCCAATGACGGGCTGATCACAGCGACAAGCGTGGAGGCCATCCGAGAGACAACTGCGATGTTCGCGCAGCTTGACTATCGATTCGGCGGTGGGCACGCACGGTCAACTGTAGTCCAGTACATAGCCATGGAGATCGAGCCACTATTGAAGTCCGTCTCATCAGAGACCCCAATTGGAAAAGCATTCCTCTCGGAGACGGCAGCCATGCTGCGGCTTGCCGCATGGATGGCCTACGACACCGGCCGGCACGGATTGGCGCAGCGATACATGACCAAGGCACTGTCCTTGGCTTGTGAGGCAGATAATCGAATGCTTGGAGGCCGCATACTTGCTGGAATGAGTCACCAAGCCAACTACCTTGGCCAGTACGCGGCGGCGGCGAACCTCGCACGGGCGGCACAACAGGGGGCCAATGGCGCCGCCACCCCTACGGCTATGGCGTTGTTCCATGCGATGGAAGCCCGTGCGTTGGCGTCGCAAGGCGATGAGGCCGGGTGTAGCCGAGCGCTCTCGAATGCGGAACGGTGGTTCGAGAGTCGCAACCCTGATGAAGATCCCACCTGGTTGAAGTACTTCGACGAAGCCGAACTTGCGGCGGAATTCGCGCATTGCTTTCGGGACCTCGGGCACGCTAATCGGGCACGTGACAAAGTTCTTGAAAGTATGGAGCTCTCGGAAAGTCTCTATGTACGGAGCCTCTCTTTCGTCCGCACGATCCTGGCTTCCAGTCATGTCATTGAAGGAGACCTTGAGCGAGGTATTGCAGTAGCCTGCGAAGTCGTGACAACGGTGGCGGATCTCCGTTCGGCTCGGACTCGCCGATACGTGCGAGATTTCATGAAGGAGCTTGCACGCTACCGCAACGATCCGGTCGTGCGTGAGTTTAGAAGCTTTGCAGAGGCCCGGCTTGCCCAAGGACGCTGGGACGCTCGGTAGGGTGCTAGAAAGCTCGCCACCGGCGTGGTAGGTCGTTGTTCCGCAGTGAGATCATACGACGCTCAAACTCAGCTTGAATTTCGCATGAATGGCCTACATTCTGCATGAGCCATGTTGTCATGGTAATTTCACGAATTCTCCTAAGAGTATGAAAGCCTGGCCACTCAATGACATCGAAACCATAAGCGCGAGACGCTTGGACGTAAGTCTCTCTATCAATCCATCGAAATCCTTCATACGGCATACCTACGCCCGTCACTAGGTCCCACTCCCTAGGCCCGAACGCGAACATTTCAAAATCAAATATGATTGTTCGTCCATCCTTGAAACGAAGGAGATTTCCCTTGTGGGCATCGCCATGAATGTGACCTTCCGGCAATACGAAGCTAAGGGTGCCATACTCCGCATAGAGGTCCTTCGTGTGGTTACGAAGAAATTGAAGATCTACATCTCCAACATTGACAGCCTTATCCAGTCTTGCGGATACACGAGCTAGCGGATCAAGCGGCGGCAGAGTCAAATTTGCGGGCTTGGCAAGCGCATGCAAACGGCGGAGGATATCCGCAAGGTCAACGGAGTCGGGATTGGGGGCTTTGCTTTCTATATATTTCCAGAAAGTCACCACCCTGCCGTCATAGACCGCAGCCTGAGGATAATCCAGAAGAAGGCGCACACTGGGAAAGTCGGCAGATTCGAGCCATCGCGCTACCGCTACTTCTTTTTCGACATCGCGAAGTTTGTCGGCATTCCGCGCTATGCGCACAACAATGGGGGCCGACTTAAGGCGATACAGCGCATTCTCCCCAAACCTAATAGGCTCGGCGTCTCTGTGTTCCAGGTCAACATCCGTGCAAGCGGCGATCAGGGCACGATGGGCGTCGTGGGGCGTGAAACCACCAGCGGAAGTTGTCATATGATTAGTCCTCGCCACTCTGTCGAGGGCTCTGGTCGGCGACGAAGCGTCCCTTGCTCGGGATAGCGATAATTAGGCCCTCATGCTGGAGAATTTCGAGAGCCTTTCGTACGGTGACGCGGGCTGCTTGGAATCTCTGCGCCAGGGCTGGTTCCCCGGGAAGACGTACGCCTGGCGCAAATTCGCCCCCGTTGATGTCTTTGCGCAGTTGATGGGCCACATCTTCATAGCGAGTGCTCGGTGGGGCTTCCTTCAACGACTCCCCACATACCTTGCGGCCTCTGCCCGTTTGGCTAACCACCAGGCCCTCACGCTCCAGCTCAGCCAGAGCTTGCCGTACCGTACCTCGTGCCACGCTGTACCGACGGATGAGGTCGGCTTCAGAAGGGAGCATGCCTCCTGGAGGTGGGTCTCCTCGACGGATACGGGCGCGAATGTCTTCGGCAATGCGAACGTAGGCGGGCGTGTCCTTCACCTGACTCATTGTGCTCCCTTAGCGGCGGCACAGTGCTCTCTAGGCTAGGGTGTTCAGGGCATCCCGCGAAAGGATCGGGATGTGGTCCAGCAAGCAGCCAGGCGGGCCGCGTGGTCAGGTGTTGGGCCGTAACAGCCAGGTCCACGCCTCATCTGGGTAGACACCGCAAACCATCGTAAATTCGCTGGCCACGACCTGATAGCAATCGGGGACGTCGAGGTCGGGGATGGCATTCGACGGGATCTGGCCTGTGGCCAGCTCGGTCACAAGGTCAGGCACCTGGTCTTGCAACCTGGCGGGCAATGCCCGCATGACCAGCGCAGCCTCAACGCTCCACCGGATTCGCCGGCGGGCGGCGGTCACTCGTTGACCAGGAAGGCGCGCCGCATCTGCTCAGGTATTCGGCCACCTTGGGATACTCGGCCTGAAGCAGCTGTTCATCCTGCAACAGCGCAGTGAGTTCATCCCATCGCTTGGCGGTCATCGCCAGTTCGCCAGCCATGGAAGAGAGTCTCTCGCATTGAGTCAGCCTATGCCATGCTTCCCAGCATCTCCGATGTCAGGCGCGGCGCGACCAAGACCTTGGACGGGTGTGGAACGGGTGGTCGCGCGGCAGGGGCTGGGCGCCTGCGATGCGACCCCAACGCAGGGCATCGACCCGGGGCGCTCTGGTACATGATGGCGGCCATGGAAGTGTTGACGTGGTCGGCGTCAGGGCGCATTCGAGCCATTCTGGGGACAGCAACGAGGCTGTAGGCCCCGCTCGCTCAGACCACGTAGGCGAAGGCGAAGCCGGCGGCCACTCTAGGGTCTGTCTTCAAAATGATCTAGATTGTGCGGGATCATGCTCTGGTGATTCGCCGTCATGAGTTGACTGATCAGGAGTGGGACGCGCTCAAGGAGTTACTGCCCGCGGGCCGGCGTGGTCGTCCTCGCGAGGATGACCGGCGGCTGTTGAACGGCATCGTGTGGAAGATCCGCACGGGTTCGGCCTGGCGGGATGTGCCCGAGCGGTACGGCCCCTGGCAGTCGCTCTACACCTGGTTTCGGCGCTGGGCTCTGGACGGCACCTTCACCGCGATGCTCGGCGCGGTTCAGGCGCGGGCCGATGCCGCCGGTGACATCGACTGGCTGGTCGCGGTGGACTCCACCATCGTGCGCGCCCACCAGCACGCGGCCGGAGCCCGAAAAGGGGGCGCCACCGGCAGGAGACCGATCACGCCCTCGGACGATCCCGGGGCGGGCTGACCACCAAGATCCACTTGGCCTGCGACGGGAGCGGCCGCCCTCTCGCCTTCGTGGTCACCGGCGGCAACGTCAACGACTGCACCCGCCTGCCTCGGCTACTCCAGGCCATCAACGTGCCACGCCTCGGGCCGGGACGGGCCCGCACCCGCCCCGACCACGTGGTGGCCGACAAGGGCTACAGCTCCCGCGAGATCCGCTCCTACCTACGCCGACGCGGCATTGCCCACACCATCCGCGAGCGGGCCGATCAGAAAGCCGGCCGCCGGCGGCGAGGCAGCCGCGGCGGTCGACCACCCGGGTTCAACCGTGATCGCTACAAGCGACGCAACGTCGTCGAGCGCTGCTTCAACCGCCTCAAGCAGTTCCGCGGCCTTGCCACCCGCTACGACAAGACCGCAACCTCCTACACCGCCACCGTCACGATCGCCTCACTCCTGCTCTGGCTGTGATCATTTGAAGACAGACCCTAGGAGCGCTTCCTTGGGTTCTTGCGTCCGGCAGGTAATGCCCGCATGTCCACCCAGCCGGGTGGTCAGCACATGAAGGCACGTGATCCGCTGAGTGACTACGGGTCGCGAACCCATCCAGACCGCCAACAAGGTGCCAAACATCTGCCTGCAGGATAGGTCACAGCGGGGTCCGGCAAGAGATCACCGAGGGTGTCCACCCGACGGCGCCTGTGCTCGCACCCGAGCCGGTGCTCGCGGAGAAGTAGGGCGCATTCCGAAGGCTGGTCAACCGAGCAATGCACAGGTCAGGAACTTCTTGGTATGAGAACGACTGAGACCATTGCACGAGACGCTGCGATGTGATGGCGTGTCGATAGGTAGTGCACGCCGGGCATTCCGTCACCGGCGGCTATTGCTTCGCGGCTTATACCGAACTTCTGGAGCGTTTCGTTGATCCAAACTATACCAGACTTCACCAGCCTTGAGGGTAGAAGCGTTCTCGTAACGGGAGCTGCTGGATTTATAGGAAGACGTCTTACGGCCGCGCTTGACGCCCTTCGCATTGAGACGATAGGAGTGGGGCGTCGTGGACATGATTCCAGGTCACCTGGCCTGCCATATGTCTGCGGCGATATTACGTCTAGCGAGATCTTGGACAAAATAGACGTGCCCATCAGTCAAATCGTCCATCTCGCGGGAAGAATAAACGCACAAACTCGGCATGAGTACGTGACAGACAATGTTCATGCCACCATGGTGGTGGCCGATTGGGCGAGCAAGCATCAAATTGAGAGAATTATCTACGTATCAACGGTTGGGGTATACGCGCCAGCCCCGCTGATAGCCGAATCGAGCGCTATTGGGCCAAGCTCGACGTATGCGCTCACGAAGTATCTCGGTGAGCAGGTTATCGTCACCAGTGGTATTCCATATGCAATCTTGCGCCCTTCCTTTATCTATGGGCCTGGCGACCGAAATGGCTTCATCGCTAGACTCTATGAATCCTTGGAATCTGGCTCCAGGATCATGGTCCGCGACGAGTGCCGGGATTTCATTCACGTAGACGACGTCGTAGACGGCGTAATCCGCGCTCTGGGCTACACGGGAAAGAATGAGATATTCTGCTTTGGTTCAGGCAGGCTTACCATCCTTCCTAAGCTGGCTACGTCCATCGCTCACGCTTGCGGAAAGGAGCTATCACACGTTTCCGCGCAGGGGCGCTCTAATGGGTGCGTTGACTGGGGTTTGGCTCGGAAGGAACTAGCGTGGACTCCGGCCGTCTCCTTGGAGGATCCCATTCTAGCTGAAGCAGCTTATCAAGAGGAATAATTCGGACATTGGTAAAATGGACAGGGCGAGCCTCACTGAGATGCGTGAAGCGGAGATCGAGAAGGCGCACCAAATTGCGACCAGGCTCTCCGCTCAGAGGGATATTGCTTCATCGCGAGACCTATATCCCGAGCTAGCCCTCACGTCCCCCTACACCTACTGCGTAGGGTCGATAAGACCGGTAGATCTATTGCCGTTCTTCAATACAGTAATTACCGACTTGCGCCCCCTGCCGACATCGGAGCACTTTGAATCCAGGTATGGCCTTACTGTCCGCCAATTTATCGACCTCATAGAGCAAGGAAGGTTGGCAGTGCGGCTTCGCGCTGACCACTTGCAGTTCTCTGCTCTAGAGTATCTTGCCCCGCTGTTTTCCGAGCACCTGCTACCAAGGTCGGATCGCTACAAGGTTCTGTACCATGACAAGATGCTTATGCATAGAATCCATGCTCGCGAAATTTTTGCCGGAACTGAAGCGAAGGGCCGGCGATGGCTTCGGGAGTATCTAGACTGGCTCACGCCTCCACAGTTCGCAGATGTTGTCTCGGACAAATTTGCACTAGTGGCTACATACTGCGGCGTAGGACAAGCGGAGAGAATAGTCGAACGGACGCTCAGTTTAACTGGCGATCCAGCAGTGTCATACGACTGGCTTCACATCTATTCACGCTTCCGCATTTACCCTTACATGAATTCGCTTGACGGCATTAATGTTCTGCCTGCCAAAGAGGTCGACCTGCTTCCCGTCGAGCTTAGACCAGATAAGAGTTCCTATTTGCCCTATGAAGTCGGGAGGGCTCTTCTGTGCAACCTCCCGATAGATCCCCGGACTGACCTGAGCCAAGCTGGCTGCGTTTCAGCAGACGACTGGTTGCGGACGCTACGAGAACTTGATTCCGCCTTAGCAGCATCGGCGCCGGGAGCTATTCATGAATGGACAGCGCGTTTGCATGAACTGGTAGCGTCCACCAGAAGAGAAGTGACTAGAATGAGGCAGCGCAGAGAAAGCCTAGAGCAGAAGTTCCTTATTGTGAGTGGCATTGGAATTGCTGGGGCGCTATCGGAGTATGCGCCGCCACATTGGAAGCCGATAATTGGTGCGGGGTCTGCCGCGATTTTTTCCGCTCGCGCCAAGATTGCGGATACGATCGTAAAATTTCGCAAGCAGAGTCATGTCTTGGCATGGTTCGATCTGCAGAACGAGATACTTTCGAATATGCCTAAGTAGATGCGACAAGGTTTGCAGCTGAGTCCAAACCGAAATGCGCCACTCAAGCTCACGCTTCACGGCCGCGGATCTAAGGTTGGCAGTGCGGCTTCGCGCTGACCACTTGCAGTTCTCTGCTCTACAGTGTCTTGCCCGCTGTTTTCCGAGCACCTGCTACCAAGGTCGGATCGCTACAAGGTTCTGTACCATGACGAGAGGCTCAGGCATAGAATCCATGCTCGCGAAATTTTTGCCGGAACTGAAGCGAAGGGCCGGCGATGGCTTCGGGAGTATCTAGACTGGCTCATGCCTCCACATGAAGGTATGTGTACGCAGGTTGGCGCCACTGAGCGGCGGCTATGTGGTTCGGACTTCTAATCCGGCGCTCGCCGGCTCGAATCCTGCCGGAGGGCGTTTGCGTCCGATCCGCTATCGGGCCGTCTGTGGGCCGTCCGAGGTTGGCCTCTACTGACAGATGACAACCGACGACGACGCTTCTTGGGCAGCTCAGCGCATCCGGTAAGGACCCCTTGGCAGGTCCCGTTACCCACATGCCCGGAAGCAGAAGGAAGGCGTGCCGGAGTTGGAACCATCGCAAATCTTGTGGGCTGGCTGTGGGCCATAGGAGTCGATGTCGAGCCGTTCAGGCTTGTTATGCCTGGTCAGGGCCTAGCAGCTACGGGAACCTGCAATCCTCTCCGGAGCCGGGTGCGTAGGTTCGAATCCTACAGGGGGCACACTTCAGCAGCCAGGCCAGACACCGTCTGACCTGGCTTTTTGCTTGATCGGCCGGGATATCGGTCATGCCACCCCGTGACAGCCGCAGACGCTAAATGACGGCCGCCACGGGCAGAGATCAAGCCCGGTCGTCACGGGCCTGGTTCATGCGGTCGATCCAGACGTCGTCGTAGCCCGCCATGCACAGGTGATAGATCCGCTGCAGGATCTCCACGCTGTTGCCGGCCCGCTCCGCGACCTGAGAGGCGGGGACGCCGGCCGACAGCCGCCACGTAATGCCGGCGTGCCGGAGGTCGTACGGGCGGGCCATGAGCGGGGAGGTGACCTGTCTGGGCGTGAGCGCGAGTAGCCGCGCCTTCGCCCACAGCCTGGAGTAGGTGGACTTGGGGATGGGCTTGCCGCTCTCGGAGCGGAACAGGCGGCCGTCGGGGGCGACGCCGTAGCGTTCGATGTGCCGGCGCAGCAGGGCAACCAGCTCGGACGGGATCGGAATGGCCCGGACGGTTTTCCTGGGCCGGTTCTTGGGCCCGCGGTCATCGTGCAGCCGGCTGGTGTCGGTGAAGTCCTTGCCCACCTCGGGTGTGGTGGCCTCAAGCATGACCTTCCCCCAGCCGCTCTTCGGGAGAGTGCAGTTCACGTCACGCAGCCTGCTCACCTCGGCCAGCCGCATCATCGCGTAGTGCATACAGCCGAAGAAGGTGACGAACCGGCCGCCCTGACGCCGGCCGACGTAACTGCAGGCGATGAGTGCCTGGCCAACCTGGCGCGGATTGCCGACGACGCGTGGATCAACGGCGACGTCCAGGTTGGGTTGGCCCCATTCCTGTTTGATCGTCGCAGAGTCGAGCGGGTTGTCCCGCAGCCGCTCCCGGCTGACCGCGAAGCGCAGGCTG
Organism: Nonomuraea typhae; assembly: GCF_009760925.1. Taxonomy (GTDB): domain Bacteria; phylum Actinomycetota; class Actinomycetes; order Streptosporangiales; family Streptosporangiaceae; genus Nonomuraea; species Nonomuraea typhae. Next base: position 42,508 of record NZ_VRLV01000021.1, on the reverse strand, counting down.
TTGTAGAACACGCGGCGCAGCCTGCGGTGGTACTCGAGCGCCGCCTGGCTGCCGTCGAGCTTGGTGCTGCAGGCGGTCAACGCGTTGTCCAGGGTGCGGCGGCTGTTCAGCTCGGTGATCGCCACCGAGTTCCGGCGCAGCCACAGCCGGGCCGTCTGCAGTTCCTCTGGCGCTTGCTTCTCGTCTCGGGCGGGGACGAGAGCCCATTTGAGGGCGGCTCGGAGAACCTGAGGGTGGGCGCGCCGCGCTTGTCTCGAACGAGCGCGGGCGTGACGGTCTGCATGGTTCGACGATGGAGCGCCGGGAGTTGGGTGATGCCTTGGGCCATTTCGTCTCGACGTAGTCGACCGCATGCGTCAGCCACGTGACGGCCTGCTTTTCGCGGTGCATCGAGTCGGGTAAGCCGCTTTCGGTGTCGAACGCTTCTCCGGGCGCGGGCGGCGGTGACGAGCTTGGTGCGGTAGGAGTCGGCCAGGCCAGAGGTGGTGAAGGCCTTATTGAACTCGAAGCCTTCCACCACCCAGCGCACGATGTGGGGACGGCGACGGCCCTTCCTGACCTGAATGTTCCAGATGTTGACCTGGTAACTCTTCACGCAGCCGCCTGGGCTTCAAGCCAGGCGTCGAGCCAGTCCCGGCGGACGCGGATCGGCCCGTTTCGCGCGAGCCGGACGGCCTTGGGACCGGTGCGCCGCTCACGCCAGCGATCCCACGATCGACGTGAGACTCGCAGCTCCTTGCACACCTCCTCGACCGTGAGCCACTCGTACTTCGCTGATCGCGTTCCGGACATGGTGGGTACTCCTTCAGGCTGCGGGGGCCGTGGGCGGTGACAGAGGTGATCGCGTCCCTCGGGCGAGAGCGCGAGTGACGATGCGGGTAGCCAGGCGGGCGGGTAGGCCGCTGGCTTCTCCCGCGGCGACGAGCCAGCCGGTGATCTGGTGTTCGGGCAGGCCGGATCCGGCGGCGCCGCGGTTGATGACGGTGGTGAGGTAGTTGGCGGGCCCTCGGCCCGGCCGGTGTCCCTGGGCGGGCTGGTAGGGGTGGCGGCGCTGGGCGGGGCGTGGGGGGCGACGCGGGTGACTTCTTGGGCGAGCCAGTCGGCATGCGGCCGGGCCGGGTGATGTCGCCGGAGCACGGCACGTAGGGGCCGGCGGGTGTGTTGGCGCCGGGGGCGATGCCGTAGTTCCAGCCGGCTTGATGTCGATATGCCAGCCGAGTTCACCGATGGCCTGACGGTGGTGGCTGCCGGGCGGCGCCTGGTACCACAGGTGCCGGCCGCCGCTCCGGGTGGCGACGACGATGGGCTGGTGGCCGGGTCGGTGGGCCAGGGTGCAGGTCCGCCGCGGAGGGTGGCGAGCAGGGTGAGGGTGTCCATGCCGATGCGCCACTGGCCGGGGTCGCGCCAGGCCGTACCTGGTGGGAGGGGCTCTTGTGTCAGGTCGATGCCGGGCAGCAGGCCGGTGGCCAGGTCGGCCGGTGGGGTCGGGCTGTGGGTGCCGAGGTCGATGAGGATCAGGCCGGAGGGGCCGGCGGCGACGCCGGGTATGGCGTGGGGGTTGTCGCGCCACCAGGTGGTCAGCAGCTGCGGCTGGGTGGTGGCGGCGCGTACGCCGTGACACCAGCGCCCTGCGGGCAGGCATGGGCAGACGTTGATCGCGTGGGGTCGACCAGGCGTTCGGCATCGCCGACAGTTGGCAAGGGGGCGTTTGCTGGTTAGTGACAGAGGCAGGACGTGCCAGCCGTGGACGGCCAGGCGCAGGGCCAATTCCAGCTGGCCGGTCAATAGGTGGTGAGTCATGCCATGGTCTCCCTGAGCATGCGAGCGCCCCGGCACCGGAGGATGAGCAGGCGCCGGGGCGGAGCGGAATGGGTCAGGACAAGCGCACGACGGGTTGCGGCATGCAGGTGAATGGGCCTGGAGCCTCGCGGCCAAGGTGCTCCAGGGCGGTTTGACGGCCTCGTCGCCAACGCGGCCAGTGCAGGATTCACCCGGATCGTCAATTCCAACTTGACGCAACTCCGGTTTGGAGCGACTATCCACACGTGGACACGCGGCCACCGAACGTCAACGAGCTCGTTGCCTACCTTCGGGAAATCACCAAAGACACCGATCCACTAGGCCGGGTCGCCGCCGCCCAGCAGTTTGCTCGCCAGCTGGAGGTCACGGGAGATCAGGTTGTCGGCCTTTTCGTGGGGGAGGCACGTGCCGAAGGGTGCTCATGGAGCCAGATCGGAGACGCCATGAACAGAACAAAGCAAGCCGTACAGCAGCGCTGGCAGCAGCCAAGCCTTGACGGATTCAGCAATCAGGCTCGTCACGTCGTCTCGGCAGCACGAGAGGCCGCGCAACTGTCTGGTCGGATCATGCAAACGGGCGACCTGCTACGTGCCCTTTTTGACGAACAGATGGGCGGCCACGCCGAACGAATTCTTGACGGCCACACATCGATCAGAGACGTCGAATCCGAGCTCGCATCTATTGATGTCGAAGAGCCGTCTGCCGGAGAGAACTCCCCGTTCAGCATCTCGGTTGCGGAGGTTCTCCGAGAGACCCCCCGTCAGGCCAGGAAGATCGGCCACGTGCACATTGGATCAGAGCACATCCTGCTGGCGCTCGCCTCGCGTGAAGGAGGACATGCCTACGGTGTGCTGAGTCGACTCGGACTCACACCTGCGATGATCAGAGACGAAATCATCGAGCGTCTCGATGCGATGGGTGTACTGAGGAATCGCCCGTAGCCGATCATCCCAAGAGCTGACTGGCTGGGTGTGTGAGCGACATCCAGCCAGTCGTTTTCTCTATCGGATTGCCGACGTTGATGTGCTACGAAGAGATATTAACGCAGGCTACCCAGAGCCCCTCAACGGAGCCACACACCTTGTCGCCGTCGTACATGGACAGGTTGATTTCCTTGCGCCAGGAAGACCCTTGCGGCAGGCGAGGGCCGACATAGGTTGATCCAGTGAAGGTCTCCGAAATATAGCCCCTACCCGCTGGAGCCCTGTGGTTGCTTACGGTGGCGTAGCGGACGACCAGGCGTTCGCCGTTGACGTAGATGCACACGACCGCCCGGCCGATGGCATCGCGGGTGCATCCGGTCGCGCTGAGGATGCCCGGCTCGCTTTCGTGGATTGTTACAGTCGTCTCGGCGTTGCCGGGCGTCACCTTCAGGCTCGGGTTGTCGGCCATGGCGGCACCGGGTAACACCAGCCCCAGCAGCAGCGCGACCATGGTGGTCACGCAGCCTAGAATGAGTGTTTTGAGGACGGACATCTTTCCCCTTTTCGCGTAGAGGACACTGGCGATGGCGCGCATTGGGTGGACCAATGGCCCTACGCCCCAGAATTAATGCGCGCCAGACGTTATGAAACACAATCTCGCGAATGCCGTCAATGGCAAATTCTTGGCGGCGGCGAATAAGCGGTCGCGGAGCGCGACTTGCCGCATTGTCTTGGTGAACCCGGCCTGCGTGTAGAATAATACGGATGCATGCGCTTTGGCTTTCGAAATAACCGAGCACAGTGCTCCGGCCCGGCCATATCATGATCCATTTGCAAGTTCGAGAAGGCAGCTGATTGATCCTCGCTCGGAGACGCGATCAGGCGCGGTCGGCGGCGCCGAAGGGGTCAGCAAGGGCGGCGCATGCGGAGGCTGCTCCACCAGTGACAGCGGCCAGAGCGATCCGAGCGGTGATGACGACATCGCACAGTTCGTCGGACACATCGCTGAGGTCGTGGGTGTTCTTTTGCGCGTTTCTGCCCGCATGCCGGGGTGGGTGCCAGCCCTATCACCCGCTTCCTTGACCAGCTTGAGCAGGCGCATGGCTAGTGCGGTGACCGCATAGGTTCACCGGGTTGAGGAACGGTGCTGTACTGCTTGCGCTGGCCGTCCTGGGTGCCCTCCACTGTCGTATCGGCACTGAAGCGATCGATGGAGGAGGAGCACCATGGCCGAGCCTGTGCGGGCGCGGCGGTTGTCCGACCATGAAGGACAGACGCTGGTGCGGCTGGTGCGGCGGGGAAGGCACGACTCGGTCCGCGTGCGCCGCGCGTTGATGGTCATGGCATCGGCCAGTGGGACACCGGTGAGGGCGATCGCCCAGTTGGTCGCGGCCGATGAAGACACCGTGCGTGATGTCATCCACGCCTTCAACGAGCGAGGCCTGGCCGCGCTGGACCCTAACTGGGCGGGAGGCCGTCCCCGCCGCATCACCTCGGGCGATGAGGACTTCATCGTCGCGACGGCCGCCACCCGGCCCGAGAAGCTGGGCCGGCCCTTCACCCGGTGGAGCATCCGCAAACTGGCCGCCTACCTGGCCGACAACCCGACCCGCGTCGTGGTGATCGGCCGGGAGCGGCTGCGTCAGTACTTACGCGAGCACAAGATCTCCTTCCAGCGCACCCGGACCTGGAAGGAGTCCACCGACCCCCGTCGGGAGGCCAAGCTGGACCGGATCGAAGAGGTCACCACCCGCTTTCCGAACCGTTGTTTTGCCTTCGACCAGTTCGGGCCGCTGTCGATCCGGCCGCAGCCAGGCTCGGGCTGGGCGCGCGAGGGCAAACCCGAACGCCGGCCGGCCACCTACCGGCGCGACCAGGGCGTGCGCTACTTCCACGGCTGCTACAGCCTGGGCGATGACCAGCTGTGGGGCGTGGTCCGCGCGCGCAAGAGCGGCGCCAACACGCTGGCCGCGCTCAAGAGCATCCGCAAGGCCCGCCCCGACGGCGCGCCGATCTACGTCATCTGCGACAACCTGTCGGCCAACACCACCCCGGTCATCCGCGCCTGGACTGCCGGCAACAAGGTCGAGCTGTGCCTGACGCCGACCTATGCCTCCTGGGCCAACCCGATCGAAGCGCAGTTCGGGCCGCTGCGCACGTTCGTGATCAGCAACTCTCACCATCCCAGCCACACCGTGCAGACCCGCAAGCTGCAGGCCTACCTCCGCTGGCGCAACGCCAACGCCCGTCATCCCGACGTGCTGGCCGCCCAACGCCGCGAACGCGCCCGTGTCCGCAGCGAGAAACAAAGACGTTGGGGCCGACCACTCGTCCGAGCAGCCTGATCACTCAAGCCGGTGAACGTTCGTGGTCACCGCACTAGACGATTCATGTCAAGGACTGTGGCTCCGGTCAGCGGCCGTATACGGGGTGCCGTTAACGCGGCTTCCACTCGCTGCCACCTCAGGGTTGAGCTGCGCGTGTAGTGTGTGCGGCGGCATGGCGCGAGGTGTTCGGTGACCTTCGTGATGGCCTCGGAGCCGGGTTTGACGTAGCGCAGGGCGGTGCGGGGGTTCTTGTGCCGGGTCTTGCCCATGACCAGCTGCAGCGGGACTTCGGCCTCGCCGAGATGGGTGGCGCGCTGTGGCGGAGCTGGTGCAGGTCGAGGCCGGAGTGCTTGTTCAGCAGGACGCGGGCGCGGTCGTAGCCGAGGCGGGGGCGTCCGGTGTGCGGGCAGATGTCGGCGGCCGCGGGCTGGCGGGCGGGGTACGGGGCGGCGTTCGGCCAGGAACAGCGCCCCGTGTGTGCGGGTGCTGCCGTCCGGCAGGAGGTGGGCGGTGCCGCTGCCCCAGTACACCCATTCGAGCGCGCCGCCCTTCGACCGCACCGGTGCCCGCCGGTTGTCCAGGTCGAGGTCTTCCACGTTGAGCGCGAGGAGCTCCGCCGCCCGGGCGGCCGCCTCGTAAAGCATGCGCCACAGCGTCTTCTCCCGCACCGGGATGTCCCGGCGCGACGGCAGGCGGTGCAGCGTGGTCTTGGCCACCGCCCGGGTCTCATCGGGATGCTCTTTGCTGCGTTCGGCCTCGGCCGGCACCGACGGCGCCCCCACCGCTTCACAGTGCGGCACCAGGCGAGCCAGTAAGAGACGGCGGCCCGGTAGCGGCTCCAGGTCGCGGCCGCGCACCCATCCACAGATCGGTGAGCGCCTGGCCGACCTCGTCGTCGCCGACCTCAGCCAGCAGCCGCTCGCGCCCGAGCGCGGCGACTGTGCGGTCGACGGCGGAGGCGTAGGCGCGATGGGTGTCCGGATTCGCGATCCGGACGGAAGTGGGGACCACGGTGATTCCGGACACTCGCCTTGCGGGCGTAGCCTATGCGGCCGTTGGGGTTGGAAGGGACTCTTTGAGAACTTCGAAGGGTGGCCGATAGCCCAGTGCCGAGTGCAGGCGCCGGTGGTTGTAGAACCCTTCGATGTAGCGGATGACCCGCCGTCTTGCCTTGGCTCGGGTGGTGAAGACGTAGCGGTGCAGCCATTCGTTTGCGTCTCGAACCGGTCAGCGACCTCCAACCATAACCGCCCTTGCCGCTCTTACTCCTCGGCCATGTATGCGATCTGTCGATTACGGAGCTCATCTTGGGTATGTCATCCCCCGCATTTGGTCATCTCCAATTCGCTAGCCTGTGACCCAAACCGGCACTCCTGGCAGCCTCATGAGGCAAGTTGCTCAATCTCGCCGTCCGAAAGGACGCGATTCCAAATACGAACATCAGCAATACTCCCCGGCCAGTAGTCCGACACCGTATACCAGGCTGATCGGCCGACAGAGAGCGAGCCGTCAGAATCCATGGGAGCAGTGAAAACCCGTTTCGCGAGACGAACCCCATTAACATAGATCCGTATTTCACGGCGATCTGCGTCATAGACTCCCGCGAGATGAACCCAACTGCGGAGACTTGCATGCTGCGTTGTTGAGACTGCACGAACAGCCTCTTTGTCTGAACTCCGATGCATGGTAAATCCCCAGTAGTTTCCTGGCTCAATTGGACAGTAGGGATCCTGACTAGGCGAGCCAGGGCACTTCATGTAGTGAAGGCTGAAAGCCGAGATTTTAGCGTAGCCCTCCTGGCTGACAACCGCCGCCCACTGGTCAGCGTTGCCTACAGCATAGGCCCACGCCATGACCGTAAAGCTGTTGGTGGTATCAACTAGTGGGCCGCTAGTGTTCGCGTACCCCGTCTTTCCATCGAGCCGGAGTGATCCGGTAATCCCGTCCGGTGCATTACTTGTGCACGATGCACCGCCGTGCATGCGCAGGGATGACTCATCCGGAGATCCGCTTGGAGCCGTCCCGTCGAACCTCCAATGGGCAATATGCCCAGGCGCCTCTTGATCCTTATCTTCCTGCACACTAGGAATAGCATTGCCATTGTCGCATAGTCCGCCACTTGAACTCTCGCCGCCGCGTTGGCTGCTAACAAATACAATAGCAAGAAGCGCAATTGCCACCGACGGCAACCACCGAGGAATGTGCTGCACGAACCTTCGCAACTTCGATTGAGTGGATTCAGCGGGAGACTCTGTCTGAGGTTTAGATTCGAGAAGTGCCACAGCAAATGGATATACGATCGCAGAAATAGCCGCGCCAGCAGCAACGGAGTTTTCCCTGCCAAGACCAACAAGCTTCTCAAGAAGCAACCACGCAATAGCGAATACCGCCAGGGACGACACAAACGAAATTAGAGCCTGGATGCGCTTAGACATTTGGTCACGCCTCGCAGTCCGGTGGACGGAGGGCATCATTCAAACGGTTGGCTCGCCGAGAATACGGCCTCTTGCGGCAACAGTTTGATAACGATCATCTTGACATGTTTCGCATAGATCTTCGCCGTTCACTTTCGGTCGCCTTCTTTCAGAACCTTTGTAACATCCGTTCCGTCGGTAACGTTTAGCCCCATGTTGGGACTCTTGTAGTTCTTCCTAGGCAACAACAAGCCAATGGGGTGTTTGGTGATGTCTGGGCAGTGCGAAGCCGGTCGACACGTCAAGGACCAGCGGCGACCCGAGCGGCCATGGATCCTGGAGCGCACCCAGGAGGCCCACAGATCACCTGCGGTAAGGAACCTAGCTCGGGCGACGATGCGACAAAGCGACATGAAGCCAATACGGTGAGATCGACATCCAGCCACAGGACGCCACCGCCACGGAGTGCACAATGCCCCGGAGGAAAGATCCGCAGCACATCTCGACTCCGGGAGGATGAAGCGAAAGCGGAACCGGAATCGAAGCCGGCCCCGCGTCGGGACCCGGACCGAGGACGGGTAGCGACGTGGACCGACCTCTTCAGCGCCGGGGCGAGGCTGAACAGGGAGACGAACTGGCGCTTGACCAGGGCGACGTAGCAGACCGGTCTGAGGTATTCAGGGTGTCTGGGAGGCTGCGATCAACGGACCGCAATTAGCGGATCAAGCGGCGAGGTCGTACTCGAAGCGGGACAGTTCGATGCCGAGGAATGCCTCGATCAGCGCGTAGGTCAGGATCTCGGCCATGGGCGGCGGGACCGCGTTGCCGATCACCTTAACCTTGTCGCGCGCGGTGTCGGCATCGAACACATCCCGGTCCGGGAACGACTGGGTGCGCTGGAGCTCCGGGATCCGGAGCATCCGGAACAGGATGGATGACACGTCGATCTGGCTGTCCGGGGTGAGCAGCGCCCACCGGTCGAGGGTCGGAATCGTCCTCAGGGGCTCATGCACGCTCTGCGTGCGGCCGTTGCCGTGGTACGCCATGAGCAGCGTTTCGGGCAGGGGCAGGCCGGGCGGCGCGGTGACGAGCGACTGGTGCCTGGTTGTAGTGACCGTACGCATGTGCTCGTTGGTCGGGGTGACGTGTTCACGCCCGTCGCCCCGGCTGCCGTTGTTGCGCATGAGCAGCGCCGGCGGCGGCTGCCAGCCGGGAGGGACGCCGAGCCCGTGGTGAAGACCGCCGGCCGTGACCGCGTGCGCGGGGTCCTCGAACGCGGGCCTCGACTTGAACTCGTCTCCACCGCCCCGGAGCGGGAACACCAGGGGCAGCATGCCGTCCGCGAGGGCCGGGTCAGTGGCGAGCCCCTGGTTGGAGCCGTCCGCGACGAGGGTGGCCAGCGGGCCCGTGGCCGGGCTGGTGTTGCGCGGCCGGCCCGAGCGCATCAGCGACAGGAACGCAGGGAGCACGCCTGGTTGCGTATCCGGTGGAAAGGCGATGCCGTCCTCGTTCCGGGTCGTGCTGGTCCGCTTCGGCATGCTGACCGGCCGAGCTGCCTTGCCGTCGCGGCCTTCGCACGGCACGACGAGGCGGCTCAGCGTTTTGGACGCTGCTTATGCCGCTTTCATCAGGCGGATCGCCTCGGCGGCCCTCAGATGCCACAGTTGGCGCGCGATACTCGACGTCCGTGGCACGCATGATCCGATAGAGCCCGGCCCCGACTTCGCATGACGCTGAGCTGCGACAACGCCACTTCTCATTTATGACCGGGCGTCGTAGGATTGGATTTAGGGGCCCATAAGTGATGCTCAGCATCTCTTGCCTATCGCATGTATAGGTGCCCACTCTGCCGCACATCGACGTGCCGGCCATCTTCGGACGCAGTCAGCACGCGTTCTCATATCTCAACCAGCCGAGCGGCGCCACCTCGTCGCGTAACGGCGTAATCGCAGATAATCACAACCCGTCACAAAAGGCCATGCAGTCGTGCATGCTTCACAACCCGGGGGATATCATGCGAAATATCAAGAAACGTCAAAGCTTTCGCGCTGCGGCAATCACTGGCACAGCTCTCCTCACCCTCGCCAGCGGCCTGACGGCACCCGCGTATGCGGCACCAGTCATACCAGGCATAAACCGCTTCTTCACCATCCGGCCCGATCACGCCAGGGGCTTCATGTGCCTGGATGTAGCCCATGCCAGCCAAGCGCATGGTGCCGACATCATCCAAGCTCGCTGCACGCCCCGCAATCGAAACCAGCACTGGAGCATCGTGTCACTGGGTGCCAATCGGTTCGAAGTCCGGCCCAGGCACACAGAAAGCACTACATGCATGGATGTCGCGCACTTCAGCCGGGCCCATCTGGCAAATGTCCTGCAAGCTGGAAGCTGTACTCGCCGTTCCAACCAAGCCTGGACCTTCCGGGGAAGTACCGAGATGTTCAGAGGCCAGCGCGTCCCAGCGATAGGACGTCTGGTCGAGATCCGGCCCAGCCACGTGAGCAACATGTGTCTCGACGTCGCCCATCTCAGCATCGCGCACGGCGCCGACGTCATCCAAGCAAGGTGCTGGACCGGCCCCAATCAGCAGTGGCGGTTCGTGCGAGTGCCCTCTGGGACATAGCCACCGCTGACGCGTCGCCATGAGCCATGCACTTAAGGCATCGTCAAGGTCGTCTCGGTCGCGGGCGTAGCGAGCCGCTGGCCGAGGGGCTCGCCGACCTGGCGGAGTGGGTGCAGGTCAATCAGCGGGTCGCCCGCGGGGGTGTCGGGGACGGCCTTGGGTGACCTCGGTCAGGGCGACGATGCCGATCAGGTCGTGTCCGTCGATGACGGGCAGGCGTCGGACCTGGTGGGCAGTCCCGGATGGAGGCGACCGCCCTCTGCAGCGCTTCGACGGCGGCCGCACCATGCTGCTGGACTGCTGCGCCGCCGTACTCGAGCCAGCCCGCCTCGACATCGACCTGGCCGACCTCGAACAGGCGCCCCCTGCGGTCCTGCTGTCTGCCCGTGCGGCGGATCTATGCGATCGGGGCGAGTACGGGCATCAAAGAACGGCAGACTCCATCCCAGACGCCCGTACTCCCCCACGAAACCGGCACCGTCCTCGAACAGCCGGCTCAACCACTTCTCTATCAGTAATCAAGCGAGCACGAAGGGCGAACATGGCGGTTTCGCAGGCATAGCTCGGCCCTTTCACCCGGTCTGCGTGAGATTGAGCGCCTGGGCGATCTCAGCGTTGGACAGCTCGCGCGCCGGCAGCTTCAGAGCGTCGAGTTCACGTTCGGTGAGGGCGGCGAGTGCCTCGGGCGCGGGCCCAGGGGTCGCGGCGAAGGCGGCGATGAGGCGCCGCGTGACGGTGGGAGCCGGCCTGGACTCACCCGCGGCGACCACGCGGACGGCTTCGGCAAGCTGGTCGGGGGTGTTCAGGATGAGCACGCTCGGGGTGTGGCCAGGCACTCACGATGCGGCGCGTGGCCTCGACGCCGGTGAGGCCGGATATGCGCACGTCCATAAGGACGACGTCGGGGCGCAGGCTGAGGGTGGCAGCGACGGCTCGCTCGCCGTCAGCGGGGCCTCGCCGACCACGGTGAAGCCGGGGCGGCGGGTGAGGGTGGCGCGGATGGGTTCCTGGTCGTCGGCGATCAGCAGCCGGATCGGGGTCATGGTTCCTGCCAGGTGAGGGCGCCGACGTGCTTGAGGACGTTGGTGAGCGCCTCCTGGATGATGCGGTAAGCAGCGATCTGGAAGGCGTCCGGCGTGTGGAGGCTGCCGGGTACGGTGATCTCCATCCGGCCCCCGCCGGCGGTCAAAGGGATGTCGAGGTGCGCCGGCGACGGTTGCGGGCCGTCGTGCTCGTCGGTCAGCAGGCCGACCATCCTCCGCATCTCGGTCAGGGCGGTGTCGGCCGAGGTTCCGATGACGGCCAGGCCCGGTTCGCCGGGCAGGGTCTCGGCGGTGGAGCGGGACCGCATGGCGATGACGCTGACGTGGTGGGTGATCAGGTCGTGCAGGTCGCGGGCGATGCGGGCGCGTTCGGCCGCGACGGCGCGCCTGGTGCTGCGCTCCTGCTCGGCGCGCAGGCGTACCGCATAAAGGTGGGTACGGCGGTGCGCGAACCGTCCTCTCCAATCAAGCTCGACTTCTACCGCCAATTCCTGAGCCGGGGCCTATAGGCGGCCTCTAGGCGGGACTCGCCTCCCTATAGCCAGGTTGCAGGTGCTTTGCAGCGGCCCGCGCAAACCTTGTCGTGACGGTGAAACCACCCGAAACGACAAGGTGCGAAGTGCCTTGCGGCTCTGATCACATGAGGAGACGAGCATGAAATCCTTCACCAAGCTCTGCCTGTTTGTAGCGGCTACCGCCACCACGCTGGCCGGCACCGCCGCGACCACGGCGTCCGCAAGTGCCAAACCCACGCCCTCACCCTCGCCCGAAGTCAGTTTAATGTTCAACTGCGCAACCTATGCGGCGAACAGGACGACTTCGCGGAGCGAAGCCCTGGTGCGGGCGCAGACCTGGATCGACGCGCGAGTGCCGTACAGCCAATCGGCTTGCCACGGAAACCAGTACGGCGAATACCGGACAGATTGTTCGGGCTACGTCTCCATGGCGTGGGGCCTGCGCCACTCCTACACCACCGCCACCCTCTACCAGGTCACCCACGAGATCCCCCGCAGCGACCTCCGTCCAGGCGACGCACTCAACCGGCCGGGCGACCACGTCGCGCTCTTCCTGCGCTGGGCGGACGCCGCGAAGACGAAGCCGGTCGTCCGCGAGCAGGCGGGCCCCAACGGCGCTCCGACCACGGAGCGGACGTGGAGCGCGGCGACCGCCAACACGTACACCCCGATCCGCTACAACAACATCGCCGAGGACGCGGCGGCCGGGTCGTCGTTGTCGGGTGACGGTAAGGCTGACTTCATCACGGTTCTGCCGAGTGGTGAGGTGAAGGCGTGGCGTAACGGCGCCGGTTTCGCGGCCATGCCGTGGGATGCGGATGCGATCATCGCCACCGGCTTCACCAAGGACAACGTCCAGTTCGCCGACCTCGACGGCGACCGGAAGGCTGAGATCATTCAGGTCTTGCCCAGTGGCGAGGTGAAGGCGTGGCACAACGGCGCAGGATTCGCCGCCATGCCGTGGAATGCGGATGCGATCATCGCCACCGGGTTCACCAAGGACAACGTGCAGTTCGCCGATCTGGACGGCGACGGCAAGGCCGAACTCACCACCGTCTTGCCCGGCGGCGAAGTCAAGGCGTGGTACAACGGCGCAGGCTTCGCCGCCATGCCGTGGAACGCCGACGCGATCATCGCCACCGGCTTCACCAAGGACAACGTGCAGTTCGGTGACCTGGACGGCGACGGCAAGGCCGAACTCACCACCGTCCTGCCCGGCGGCGAAGTCAAGGCGTGGCACAACGGCGCAGGCTTCGCGGCCATGCCGTGGAACGCCGACGCGATCATCGCCACCGGCTTCACCAGCCGAAACTACAAACTCGCCTGACTGCATCGAGGAGAAAACCATGAACAGCGCCAAAATGGCGAAGAAGGCCGGCGCCGTCGCCCTGATCGCCTTGTTCACCGGAGCCTTGTTCACGGGCTCCGCGCAGGCGGAAAGGTCACCTGACGGACTGCCGCCCGTCGACCAGTCGACCCAGCAAAAGAACCGAGAAGCGGCGCTTTCCTCCACGCAGCGGAGCCTGGCCGCCTACCAGGAGGAATTCATCAACGCCGCAGGACCCGCAGCCCAAGCGGTCCAAGCTGAATTCCGTGTCCCCGCCTCGGTGGCCACGGGGCAGGCGATCCTGGAATCCAACTGGGGTCGCAGCACATTATCGGTGAACGACAAGAACTATTTCGGATTCAAATGTACGAGCCCAGGCGCCCCGGGCCCGATCGCGATCGGCTGCCACAAGTACTCGACCACGGAATGCACGCCCACCTGCCACACGGTGGACGCGTACTTCCGGGTGTACGCCTCGATGCGGGACTCGTTCCGAGACTACGGAAGGCTGCTGAACAGCAATCCGGTCTACGCGCCGGCCTTCCAGCATCTGAACGATCCGGATGAGTTCATCCGGAAGATCGGCGCCCACTACGCGACCGACCCGCAGTACGCCAACAAGGTCATCTCCCTGATGCGCAACTGGAACCTGTACCGCTTCAACACCCCGATCGCGGCCGGGTCGTCGTTGTCGGGTGATGGTAAGGCTGACTTCATCACGGTTCTGCCGAGTGGCGAGGTGAAGGCGTGGCGTAACGGCGCCGGTTTCGCGGCGATGCCGTGGGATGCGGATGCGATCGTCGGCACCGGGTTCGCCGAGGACAATGTGAAGTTCGCCGACCTCGACGGTGACGGCGATAAGGAGCTCATCACGGTCTTGCCGAGTGGCGAGGTCAAGGCGTGGCGTAACGGCGCCGGTTTCGCGGCCATGCCGTGGGATGCGGATGCGATCATCGCCACCGGCTTCACCAAGGACAACGTCCAGTTCGCCGACCTCGACGGCGACCGGAAGGCTGAGATCATTCAGGTCCTGCCCAGCGGCGAGGTCAAGGCGTGGCACAACGGGGCCGGATTCGCCGCCATGCCATGGAACGCCGACGCGATCATCGCCACCGGCTTCACCAAGGACAACGTGCAGTTCGCCGACCTCGACGGCGACGGCAAGGCCGAACTCACCACCGTCCTGCCCGGCGGCGAAGTCAAGGCGTGGCACAACGGCGCAGGCTTCGCCGCCATGCCGTGGAACGCCGACGCGATCATCGCCACCGGGTTCACCAAGGACAACGTGCAGTTCGGTGACCTGGACGGCGACGGCAAGGCCGAACTCACCACCGTCCTGCCCGGCGGCGAAGTCAAGGCGTGGCACAACGGCGCAGGCTTCGCCGCCATGCCGTGGAACGCCGACGCGATCATCGCCACCGGCTTCACCAGCCGAAACTACAAACTCGCCTAACCCCACCCGGTCGGAGCTCCTGGCGGTCGCACTCGCCAGGAGCTCCTCTACGACTACGGCAACCGTACGTGATCCAGCCAGGCCCGCGGATCTATCCGCGCGAGTTCGACCGCCTCCCTGGCCCCGAGAGCGGTGAACATCGAGATCGCCCTGCTCCAGTGGCGTCCGGCGGCCTCCGCGTCCGAGATCGCCCCCGCGGCGGCGAGGTCGCGGAGCGTACGGGCCTGCCAGAGCGGAAGCCCCAGCTCACTCCACAGGCTGAGCGCGTCGGAGAGCAGCTCGCGCGCCGACACGTCATCCCCTCGCGCCAGCGCCAGTTCACCCAACGTCCTGGTGGCCAGCGCGAGCCCGAACCGGTCGCGCTGCTCGGTGAAGACGCGCATGCACGAGTCGAGCAACTCCGACGCCTCAGCGGTACGTCCCGACCGGATCATGGCCTTGGCGCGCGACTGGCGAGCGTACCCGGCGCCCAGCGGGTCACCGGCTTCGTCAAGGATCAGCTCCGCGCAACGGCTCAGCTCAGCGGCCTGCTCGGCCTCGCCCCTCGCTCGATGACAGAGGCTGAGACCACGCAGGGAAAGCGCCTCGCCACGTTTGTCGCCAAGCTCTTGATAGAGCCTCATACACGTCTCGAGCGAGGTGGCCGCGGCGGCCACGTCACCGGTGTCCCGGCTGATCGCGGCCAGACCGTAGAGCGCGGCGGCAGCCGTATCGCGATCACCGGCCTGTTCGGCGAACGCGGCTGCCGCGCTCAACTCCTCGACGGCTTGGTCGAGCTCGCCGAGATCCCGGTGCACCGCACCGAGTCCGACCAGGGCGACCGCCTGGGTGGCCGCGTCCCCGACCGCCTCGGCCTGCCGCCACGCCTGCCGGTAGTGGCGCATCGCCTCGGCGAACTCGTCCTTCTCGTAGTAGAGCTGGCCAAGGCCCGCGAGGATCATCGCCTCATATCCGGGATCGGTCGAGTTCTTGGCCGCCGAGAGAGCCACATCGAGTGTCCGCTGCCAGCTGTCGAACTCGTTGCGTACCGCGAACGGTGAGGACAACAACGAGGCGATCAGCAGCATGGTCATCCCGTCGGCCCCCAGCTCGTGGGCGCGCTCGACGGCCCTGACCACCGCGGCCGTCTCCGACTTGAACCAGCCGCTCGGGTTTCCCTCCACCTCATCGCGCAGCCGGGAATCGAGCTCGGCCTTCGCGGCCGGTAGACGCCGTAGTCCAAGAGTCACCCGGGGCATCTGGCCGGCGCCGACCTCGACCAGCGCCCTCCAGGTGTTCAGCATGCGGTGTAAAGCTTCGTGCATCGGTTCGTGCCGGGCCTGCTCGGCCCCGTAGAGCTGCACAAGATCGTGAAAGCGGTAGCGGACCCGCCCGATCGCGTCGACACCCGCCACGTCCAGCAGCCGCAGGTCGACCAGGTGCTCGACGACGTCCTCCGCGTCGTCGAGCGGCACGTCGAGCAACGGCGCCGCGAGCCAGGATCCGAAGTCCGGCAGGTCAAGCAGCGTGAGCAGGTGGAAAGCGCGCCGGTGCAGGTCGTCGAGCTCGGCGTAGTTGAGCCCAAGGCTCGAGGTGATCGCCAGGTCTCCCACCGCCAGTTCGGCCAGCCTGCGCCGCTCGTCGGACAGCCTGGTCGCCAGCGCCTGCAACGGCCAGTGCGGCCTGGCCAGCAACTTGGCGGCCGCCGCGCGGAGCGCCAGCGGAATGCCTCCGCACAACTGCGCGATGGTCGCCGCGGCCACGGGGTCGGCGGCCAGCCGTTCCGCGCCGATGATCTTACTGATCATCTCCAATGAGGAATCGACGGAGAAGTAATCCAGCTCGACCAGTTCGGCGCCCTCAAGCCCCGTCAACCTGGACCGGCTCGTGATGATGACCAGCCAGCCGGGCGAGCCGGGTAACAACTTGCGGACCTGATGTTCGCTGCTGACGTTGTCCAGCACGATCACCAGGCTCTTGCCGGCGACCCTCCGCCGATAGAGCTCGACGCGGTCTTCCGAGGTGTCCGGCTGCTCAGCTCGGTGCACGCCGAGCGCGCTGAGGAACCGGCCGAGGACGTGCCGGACGCCGAGGTCCTGATCCACGCCGCGCAGGTCGGCGAAGAGCTGGCCGTCGGCGTAGTTCCCGCGCAGCAAATGAGCCGCGTGTACGGCCAGCGCCGACTTCCCCACTCCGCCGAACCCCGAAATCACCACGGTGGGCGTCGCCGTAAGACAGGCCCCGGCAGCACGCTCGGTGAGCCGGCGCAGGCTGTCCAACTGTTCCGTCCGCCCGATGAAGTCGCCGATGTCAGGAGGAAGGTGCCGGGGGACCGCGTACTGGTCCAGCACCGCCGTACCCTGCCCTGTGCTGTGGACACTTCTTGCCTTGGCCGTGACACGGGCGGCGGGCGCAAGCGGATCGAGTGTCCCGCTGAGTATGCGCCCGTGCAGCTCCCTGAGCTTCTCGCCGGGTTCGACCCCCAGCTCGTCCAGTAGGTGCCGACGACCGTCCCGATAGGCCGCGAGGGCGTCGGCCGGACGGCCGCTCTCGTACAACGCGCGCATCAACAGGGCCCGGGCCTCCTCACGTAGCGGATGCTCGGCGGTCAACCTGGCCAAGCGCGCGGCGCCCTCCGAGGGCCTGCCGAGGGCGAGGTCACATCGTGCGAGCCCCTCCTCGACAGTCAAGAGGTCCTCTTCCAGTGCGATGGCCCTGGCCCGGGCGAACTTGGCGTCGACTCCCCCGAACGCGGGGCCACGCCACAGCCCGAGCGCCTGCTCATAATGCTGTACGGCCTCGGCGTAGTCGTTGAGCCGCTCGGATTGCCTGGCCAGGCCGAGGTACTGCCCGTGAACTTCAAGGTCGCTCTCGTCCGGTTCGATGTCCAGGAGATAGCCAGGTGAACGAGTCAGGAGTACGGCCTGCCTGCCGATGGAGGCGAACTCCCTGCGCAGCGACGAAACGTAGGTGTGCACCAGTGCCGTAGCTGATCTGGGCGGTGATTCGTCCCAGATCAGGTCGATGAGCCGCTCGATGGACACGACCTGTCTGGGCAGGAGTGTCAACGCGGCCAGCAGTGCCTTGAGCTTGGCGCCGCCGAGGTTCACCTTGTCGGTGTCCCCCTGGACTTCAACCGGCCCCAGAAATAAAACGCGCATGCGGATCCCCCCAAAAACCCGAGGCCCCCAATATCGCCGACGCGGCGGTTCGTGAAACGTCCGGCCGGAGGATTCCACTTTAGGTTTGCGGAGAGGGGTTGCGCGCGTCGACACGGTCAACGCCATAACGTGATCGGACATATTTATAGCGTTACCGCAGATCGGCGTGCAGGGTGTGCGGCGATGGCAAACCCGGCGCGGACCGATGAGTTTCGCTTCGCTCGAAGGTCATAGCCGGCGACGGCCGGTCCAGACAAAACAAGGAGTGCAGATGGTGATCGTCGCAGGGCACATCGTTGTCGACCCTCAACAGCGTGAGTCCTATCTTGTGGGCTGCGTGAACGTCATCGAACAGGCCCGCCGCACGCCGGGATGCCTCGACTTCACCATCACCGCGGACCTGGTGGACGCCGGGCGCATCAACATCTTCGAACGGTGGGAATCGCGAGCCGCCGTGGAGGCGTTCCGCGGCGACGGCCCCGATGACGAGCAGAGCGCCGAGATGCTGGCCGCCTCAGTCGCCGAATACGACATCGCGGGGGTGCGCTCACTGACGTGACCAGAGCCGACCATGGGAGTTACCTGGATTCGCCGATCATGGGCCAGGCACCTGGTTGAACGCGATGACGCGTGCACGCAGATTGACATGCGGATTTCGTCCTCGAGCCCCGCCTTCCGAACGGCATCGTCCAGCAGGCCGGCGTCACTCGGTCCCGGCTGCACCGGCTCCGCTCTCGCGGCGTCGTATCAGCGGCCGTGTCAGGGCGGTGACGGCCGGCTATCAGCAAGCTCCGCGATGGTTCATGCATCAGCAAGAACGAAACGCCAAGGAGCACAGCATGACCACCACCGCCCTCACCCTCACCGACCAGGACAAGACCACCCTGCGCCTGGCCGCCTGGGGCGCCGTGTCCCTCATGTCGGCCGCCGGCATGGCGGAATCGGCCCACAAGGTCGCCACCCACGGCTCCATCGCCCTGACCTCCGCCACCGGCCCCATCGGCCACGTCCTCAGCAAGGCCCCCAAGGGCGTGAAGTACGGCAAGACCGTCGCCGAACTCGCCGACCAGGTGCTGCCCGCTTTGACGGAAGCCATGACCCTGCTCAAGCGGCAGAACCCCGCCGAAGCGGACAACTTCCGGACGACCGTCGACGTCGCCATCCAGGCCGCCGCCCGCACCCACCAGGGCACCCCCAGCCCCACCCTGGCCGACATGATCCGCAAGATCACCACCGCCCTCGACGCCGCCTGATCCCCGTCCCCGGAAACCATGAACACCACGGACGCTGAGCGCTGAGGGCCCATCTGGGTCACGCTGCGCACCAGAAGTCCGGCGGAATTACGCCGACCCTCAACCAGACGTGCGGGAGTCGAGCAGGATGAGGACGGTGACCAAGATGATCCAGGCGACAATGGCGGAGAGAACGAGCCTGGAGACGGAGAATCTGGGTCGCTTCACAGCCATCCACTCTTACGCAGCAGCCTGTGGACAATGATCACGGCGATGACCATGACGGTCAGGCTCAGGGGGTAGCCGAGCAGCCAGTGCAGTTCGGGCATGTGGTCGAAGTTCATGCCGTATATTCCGGCGATCATGGTGGGAACGGCGATGAGGGCCGCCCAGGAGGAGATCTTGCGCATGTCGGCGTTCTGCTGCGTGGCCACTGCGCTCTGCTGGCGGCCCACCAGGGCCAGGTGGGCGCTCAGCGCGCTGGTGAGCAGTTCGTTGTGCTCGTCGACCTGGGCGTCCACGCGCAGCAGATGGTCCAGGACGTCACGGAACTGCTCCCGCTGGCCCGCGCACAGACGCACCCTGCCTTTGACGATCTCCTCCAGGACCGGGACCAACGGATCCTGAGCGGTGCGGAACTCCAGCACCTCCCGTTTGAGGGAGTAGATGTCCTCCGTGACGTCTTCGTGCTCGCCGCTGAAGACCCGCCGCTCCAGCGCGATGAGGTCGCTTTCGATCTCGCGAGAGATGTGGGAGTAGGTGTCGACGACGCTGTCGCAGATCGCGTACAGCACCCCGGCCGGGCCCGCGGCCAGGAGATCGGGGTCGGATTCGAGTCGGCGGCGGACCCCGGTCAACGGGCCAGCCTGCCCGTGGCGGACGCTGATGACGAAGTCGGCCCCGAGAAACAGGTTGATCTCACCCACTTCGATGTCGGAGCTCTCCTCGACGTACACCAGGGGCTTCAGCACGATGAACAGGGTGTCGTCGTAGTGTTCGAGCTTGGGCCGTTGGTGAGCGTGGATGGCGTCGTCCACCGCGAGCGGGTGCAGCTTCACCTCGCTGGTGATCAGGTCGAACTCTTCCTGCGTCGGCTCGTGCAACCCGATCCACAGAAAGCAGTCACCTCGCGTGCGAGCGGCGTTGAAGGCATCGCTGATGTCGCCGCTGATGGTCTCTCGGACGCCGTCACAGTAGATCGCCTTGTCCACAATCACACCCGGCATTCTCGCCTAAGCCGCCCCTTCGAAGCATGCCGCCCGACCCGACAACCGGCTTAGGCGTTGGAGCGTTGCTCTAGGGCTAGAAGAGCATCACGCTATGGCCTGCCCGGCCCGGAGTGCCCGCACGGTCACCGATTTCCGTCTTCCGCCTTGACCTTGCCCCAGGGGCAAGGTTCGAGGATGCTCTGCATGAACGACAACGCACTGCACACCATCGAAGCCCCGATCCGCGAGCAGATCGCCGCCTACTGCGCGTCCAACGGCGTCCCCGGCTTCGTCACCGGCGTCTACCAGGGCGGCGAGCAGATCATCGTCGCGTACGGCACGGCGAACGCCACCACCGGCGCCCCGATGCTGCAGGACACCGGATTCCTCTTCGGCTCGGTCACCAAGGTCCTGACCACCACGCTGGTCCTTCAGCAGGTCGAGCGCGGCCTGCTGGATCTCGACGCGCCGGTCGTGAGGTATCTGCCCGACTTCGCGCTGGCCGTACCGGGTGCTGCGGACAGGATCCTGGTCCGGCAGCTGATCGGCCACACCAACGGCATCGACGCGGACCTGTACTTTCCCGACGACAAGGGCCGCGACGCCCTGACCGCCTACGTCCGGGGTCTGGCCAGCAGCGGCGGCAGCCTGTTCGAACCCGGCGAGCAGCTCAGCTACTCCAACGGCGGCATGATCGTCGCGGGGCGGCTGCTGGAAGTGGTGACCGGCCTGTCCTTCCCCGACCTGCTGGCGCGCGAGATCTACGGCCCCGTCGGCATGAAGGATTCCAGCACCTCCGCGGAGCAGGCCATCCTGCGCGGCACGGCGATCGGTCACTTCCTGGACCCCGAGACCATGACGGCCAAGCCCACGAACATGTTCACGCTGCCCGACACCTGGGGACCGGCCGGCGGCACGCCGATCGGCACCATCGCCGACCTGCTCGCCTTCGGACGCACCCACCTCGCGGGCGGCGTCTCCCCCTCCGGAGCGCGCGTCCTGTCGGCCGAATCGACCGCCCTGATGCAACAGGTCTCCTATGACATGGGCAGTCCCAACACCCCGCCGATCGGCCTGGGCTGGGTGCTGTACCCGTTCGGCGGCACGACCGTCCTGGCCATGTCGGGCGCCTCGCCCGGCGGCGTCTCCCTGCTGTGCGTCGTGCCCGAACACGATCTGGTCTTCACCGCCTTCGGCAACAACCCCGGAGCGATCATGCTGCAGGACCAGCTCCTGCAGTGGCTGCTGAGCGAGCACCTCGGCGTCCGGATCCCCGACCTGATCGACGACATCGAGCAGGACGTCGACCTCACCCCGTACGCGGGCACCTACCGCTCCAACCAGCTCCGCATCGACATCACCGTCGTCGACGGCCAACTGGAGGAGACGACGACGTACGAACCGGCGGACGCGTCGCAGGAGCGGATCTTCACCGAGTTCGCCGGCGGCACCACTTCCGCGCCACCGCAGCGCTATGTGCCGATCCGGCCGGGCCTGTTCGCACCCGCCGGCTACCCGCTGGAGGCGTTCAACGGATACCTGCGGCTGCTGCTCGTCTCCTTCCACGACGTCCGCGACGGTCAGGCGCGCTTCCGCAACGGCGGCGGCCGCCTGACCCGAAGGGCCTGATCACTCCCACGGGTGGAAGGATGCCCAGCATGCTCACGATTGGCCAGCTCGCGGACTACGCCGGAGTGACCATCAAGGCCATCCGCCACTATCACGCGCGCGGTCTGCTCGCCGAGCCAGACCGCGACTCCTCCGGTTACCGGCGCTACAACGCCCAAGACGCCATCACCCTGGTCAAGATCAGGACTCTGGCCAGTGCGGGCGTACCGCTGGCCCGCGTCAAAGAGCTCCTGGACGCCGACCCGGACACGCTCGCGGCCGCCATCACCGAGATCGATCACGACCTCGACGACCGCATCGCGCAGCTGCGGCAATCCCGCGACCAACTCGCCCAGCTGCGCGGCGGCGACCGCCTCTTCGTCGCCCCCGAGGTCGCCGACTACCTCGACGACCTGCGGGAACTCGGCGTCAGCGAGCGAGGCATCCAGGTGGAACGCGGCGGCTGGATCCTCATGCGAACGGCCTCACCCGAGGACGCCTCCCTGTGGATCGCCGAGAAACTCAGGCTCATCTCCGATCCCGAGTTCCGGGCCCTCTACCTCGAATACGACGCCGCCTACGACTGGTCACCGGACGACCCCCGGCTGCCCGGCCTCGCGGAGCGCACCCGCAAGTGGTTCACCGACCACCCCAGCCCGACCGAGACCCGCCCCACCCAGAACCCGGCCATCGCCCGCCTCGCCGCCCAATCCCAGCCCGGAGCCTCGTCGCCGGCCTGGGACCGCCTGACCCAGCTGATGACCGGCTAGCCACGACGACGGCCACCGTATGGATCAGCGGGACAGCCGGCGCAGGGCGATCTCGAAGGAGCCCGGCGGCCTTCCGGTGTCCGAACGGGGCGGCGCCCTGGCCTTGACGTTCCAGGCCATTGGCGAGGAGCTCGGCGCGCACCCCACCGCGATCGACGGATCTGCGCGCCTGGCAGGTGGACTGCCGTACCGTCCCCCACATCAACGCGGTCGCGGCCGGGCTCCCGGATCTGGAGGATCCGGCTGCCTGCGAGGTCAGGTGCGCATCGGTGGTCGTGCTGCAGCTGGTCGTGGTTCCTTCCGCATGGGCAGCGCCACCAAGACCTTCACCGCCGTCACCATCCTGCACCTGGCCGGCGAGAAACGCATCAAGCTGGACGAGCCCATCGGCACCTACCTGCCCGGCCTGCTGCCCCGCCAGGACGACATCACGGTGCGGATGATCCTCCAGCACACCTCCGGACTGCCCAACTACACCGACTCCCGGCCGATTCCCACCGCGGGCGAGCCGTACCTGAAGTACCGCTGGACCGCATTCACCGACGAGCAACTCGTCGCCGCCGCTCTCAAGCGACCGCTGGACTTCGAGCCCGGCACCCGCTTCGCCTACTCCAACACCGGCTACCTGGTGCTGGGCATGCTGGTCAAGGCCGTGACCGGCAACACCTGGCAGAGCGAGGTGACCAAGCGCATCATCAAGCCACTCGGGCTCAGGCACACCTCGGCCCCCCGCTACTCCACCCGGCTGCCCGGTCCGCACGCACACGGATACATCAAAACGACCAAGGGCTATCTCGACATCACCCGGCTCAACCCGAGCATCGCCGGCGCCGCCGGCGCAATGATCACCACCACCGCCGACCTGACCACCTTCATCACCGCGGTGCAGTCCGGCAGGCTGCTCAAGCCCGCCCAGCTCGCCGAGATGACCAAGACCGTCCCCATCAGTGACCAGCACGGCGCCTACGGCCTCGGCGTCCGGGTGATCACCACGACCTGCCACCGGAAGATCATCGGCCACACCGGAGGAATCCCCGGCTACCTCACAGCCATGTTCACCACCACCGACGGCAAGACCCAGCTGGCCCTGTCAGCCAACGAGACGACCCCACCCGACATGGCCGCCTTCCAGAAACTGATCGACTCAGCCTTCTGCCCCTAGCGATCCGCCCACCGGGCCATCGACCGCAGCGCGATTTCACGGCCTGTCTTGGCTGCCTTGACCTCAAGCCGCCGTTTGAACACCTCGCCGTGAGATCGTCGCGCTTCCAGCAGCAACTCGGCGTTCACCGGCCCCTCTGCGTTCGGCCGGCGTCTCTGATATCAGTCGGTCACCTGCCGGAAGACGATCGTCGCCTGGTAGGCCCCCCTGTGCGTCTCCGAATCAGGCACAGCCATCACATGGGTGCTCAGCACATGGACCCCGGTGTCTTCCAGGGTCGGGCCGTAGAAGTCGCGGGCCTTGTCGAGCGCCAACTGCCGGATCTCTTCCGGCGTCCGACCGGAAACGGTTGCGTGAAAGTCCAGCGGAAAGGCTTCGGGGCTGTCCAGGAAGATGAGGTAACTGTGTACCTGAGAAGCACTCATGACTGGAGATCCTTTGGAAGGGATTGGATCTCCGACGCTAACACAGATGATCACCGGCCATAGCCGGGATTATGCGTGGCGCTCTCGATCCCGATCGGCGTGGCCATCAACATCTTCGTTCCCTCAGCCCTTGGCTGCACGCGAATCGCGGCTGGGAGCAGCAGGCATAGTCATTTCCCTCATCAGCTCCGCGTGGGCAGGAAACCCGACTTGGCGGGAAGAGCACTACTAAGCCTGACGCGGCGGGCTCCGCAGATTGCTCCCCGCGGGCTGCGCAGCCGCGGCAGCACCGCCCCTTCGCCAGTTGAGCTC
Source organism: Nonomuraea typhae (assembly GCF_009760925.1). Taxonomy (GTDB): domain Bacteria; phylum Actinomycetota; class Actinomycetes; order Streptosporangiales; family Streptosporangiaceae; genus Nonomuraea; species Nonomuraea typhae. The sequence goes on along the minus strand of NZ_VRLV01000021.1, from coordinate 18,226 downwards.
AGCCAGAAATTGTGGGAGCGGACTTCCCTGAGGCATGGCCATCATCCCCTACTCGGCCTGGAGGCTGAATACGAGGCTCTTTAGGAAATGTCGCTGCGTGGAACTGCTTGCTGGGGTGGTGGTCGCGCTTGAGTGTAAGGGTCGCCGAGGGCTGACTAGTTGGGCGTGGATTGGCTAGCGTGATCTGACGACGCAGGGCGAGGATCTCGACGTGCTTGGCCCGATCGCTCATCGGCAGCAACCACAGCCCGGCAAAGGAGCCGGGCGTGGCACGCCGGCCGTTCTGGCCATCAGGATCCTGAGGGCCGGAGCCTCAGGAGAGGAACGCCAGTACCCGTCCGGCCACGACCGGGCCTGACTTCTCCTCCGGTCCGAAATGGTTGAGCCCAGCCAGGGTTTCGAGCGTGGCGCCGGGAAGGGTGGCACGCAGGGCGTCGAACTCGGCCCTGCTCGCGGGCAGGCTGCGTCCGCCGCAGAGGATCAGCACCGGTACGGTGACGGCGGCGAACTCGGCGAGCCGACCCTGCTGGGCCGCCACCTGCTCGTGCTCGGCCAGGCTGGCCGCGAGCAGCGGCCGCATCCGCTGCCATGCGGGTCCGCGGAAGCCGACCATCATCGCCAGCCGCAGGTACCAGTGGGGCATCTTGGTCAGGAAGGCCGGCGCGCCGCCGGAGCCTCGGATGAAGTGCACGAACGCGCCGTAGGGGTCGCCTGCTGCCAGCCGTTCCCGGTAGGGGGCCATCCAGCCGGTGGGGACGGGCGCGACAGGCACTCCCGGCTCGTAGACCGCGACGCGCTCGAACAACGGGAACCGCCGGGCGGTCTCCAGGACGACGAGGCCGCCGTAGCTGTGGCCGAACGCCAGCCGCGCACCGGTCTCCGCCTGGACGGCACGAAGGTCTGCGACTTCGCTGCTCAGGTCATAGTGGGGGCCCAGGGGACCGCTGGCGCCGCGCCCCCGCCTGTCGACCAGGTGCACCGTGTGGTCGCGGGCCAGCGCGGAACCCAGCGTCAGATAGTCGTCCGAGGTGCGCAGGGCACCGCCGAGCACGATGAGGCCGGGCCCTTCCCCCATCGTCTGATAGCTGATCGGTGTGCCATCCGCCGACATGACGGTGTGCCGGTGCGCCGGCGGGTTCAGGATCTTCACGTGGCTCTCCCCTTCTCCGCACGCTCAAACGTCTCCAGCAGCCGCGCGGTGTGCTCGGCATACTCGTCGTACGGCACGCCGCTGTGTTCCACGAGTACGGCCAGCCGTTCCTCGAAGTCCCGCTGGACCGAGACGACCAGCCGTTTGCCCTCGTCCGTGAGGCTCAGGCGCCGTCGGCGACCCCCGGCCGGGTCGGGCTGGACGTCGAGCAGTCCGTCGGCGGCCAGGACGGCGGTCATCCGGCTCACCGAGGGCTCGGTCACGCCGAGCGCGTCGGCGAGGGATCGTTGGGTCGAGGTGCCCAGTTCTCCCACCAGGGTCAGCGCCAGGAAGCGCTGGTAGGACACGTTGTGCTCCGCACGCAGGAGGCGGTCGGCCGCCCGGTCCAGGCGAGCGGTGAGCACGTGGAGGTTGAAACTCAGGTTGCGTTCCACCCCCTTAACTTAACATGCTAACTTAGAAAAGCAAGTTGCTGGTTGATCACCCGTACAGGCGGTCGCTGGGCGTGCCCGCTCACGACTTTGACCAGCACTGTTTCGTCGTCGGCCATGTCCGTCGCGCCGGCATCGCGGTACGGCGGCGCGGGCGCAGATCCGATCGTGACCATGCCTTCCGTCTGCTCAAGGGCCTGCGCCATCTGACGCTGGAGACAGGTGCGGCCGAAACCCTGCAGGCGCAGTGCCCCGGCACTCTCTACCTTGTCGGCGGTAAAAGACCAGTGGTCGAGCGATTTCGACGCTAAGCTCACCCCCCGCGGACCAGAGGGACACAACGGGTTCGGACGGATCGAGCACTCAGTCACCCCAATCCTCCCTTACCGTCACCACCACCATCACCGCAACGGCCGAGCCCGCCATGACACCTTCCTCGAATAGGGCATCTGAGCCGGCATCGACGCCACCACCAAAGGACAGCCCAAAGATTCTGCACAACGGAAACTTTGGCATCGAATACGTCAGAGAAAGTGCCTCCGACAGCAATGCTGCCTTCGATTTCGATGAATGGTACGGGAACAACGGGCTAAACTCTCAGGTGTCAGGGGCGGACATCAGCGTCACCGCCTCCACACATTCGGGAGAGAATGGAGCCCAAGTCCAGACCATTAAAGAAACTCCCGTCAGGCAAGTCCGCCACACTCGCTTTCACGGGAACCGTGTGGGAAAGCACCACCGGCTAGCCTCATCTGGTTTTTGGCCGTCCCCGATCACACTCTCGCCGATGCGCGGCGGTAGAAGTCGATCTGGTCGGCGACCACGCGATCCCGGAGCCCGGGGTCGGTGTAGAAGGTGAAGTGGGTGCCGGGGTAGCTGCGCAGTTCGCCGCGGGGAGCACGTTCGGCCAGCTCCCGGGTGGTTTCCAGCGGGGTCTCCCGGTCGTCGGCGGCGACGCAGACCAGCAACGGGCAGGTCAGGCGGGCTGCAGCCGCGGCGGGCCGGTAGCGCATCATCGTCAGCAGCCCTCTGGGCGCGACGCTGTTGCGCCACAAAGTCGAGCTCTGGCCGCCGGTCAGTGTCTCGATGTGGTGGTCGGCCTCGGGGGTGGCGGTTACGGCGAGTTCTCCCGGATGCCCGACCATCGGGATGTAATACGGCCGCAGGCCCAGCTTCCCCCGGATCGTGTCCCAGCCGATCGCGGCCAGCAGCCGCAGCGTGTCGCCGGTCGAGCGGCCCTCGACCTTCTTCGGGAAGCCGTTGAACGGAATCTGCGCCACCACGGCCGCGATCCGGGGATCGCCCGCGGCCACGGTGATGACGTGCGCGCCGCCCAGCGAGTTGCCCCACAGCAGCACCCTGTCGGGGTCGACCCGCTCATGCCCGCGGGCGAATTCCACGGCGGCACGAAGGTCGGCGAGTTGGCCGTCGATGTCGGGAAGCAGGCGAGGCTCGCCGTCGCTCTCGCCGAAGCTGCGGTAGTCGAAGACCAGCGCCGCGAAGCCCGCCGCGGCGAAGCGCTCGGCGTAGTCGAAGAGCCGGTCCATCGTCCCGCTGAAACCGTGGCACAGCACCACGCACGCCGCCGGTCCGGGATCATCGGGCAGATAGAGGTAACCGGCGCACCGGACGCCGTCGGCGGTGAAGGACACCGTCGTTCGCATACAGATCATCCCCACAGCACTAGACTGACCATCGGTAAGCAGCCTAGCGAATGAACTGACCGTAGGTAAGTGAGATCCATGACACCCCAGCGGATTCTGGAGGCGGCGCGCACCCTGTTCGCCGCCCGCGGCTACCGCGCCACCTCCATGCAGGCCATCGCCGACCAGGTGGGCATCACCAAGGCCGCCCTCTACTACCACTTCGACTCCAAGGAGGAGATCCTCCGCCGGCTCACCGTGCCGCTGCTGGACGAACTGGAGGAGGTCCTGGCCGGCGCCGAGTCGTGCGACGGCGCCGAGGAGGTGCGGTGGCGGGCGATCGAGGGCTACGTCGATGTGCACCTGCGCCACCGCCACACCCTCACCATGCTGGTCAAGGACATGACGCTGCTGGCGCAGGCTCCGATCGCCGACCGCTTCCGCGCCGCGATCGCCCTGGCCAACGAGTTGGTGGCCGGTCCCGGCCGCGGGCTGGAGGAGCGGGTGCGCGCCTGCCAGGTGGTCGCCGGGCTGGCCGATCCGGTGCTGCTGTTCCGCGACGAGCCGGCAGAACGGCTCAGGGAGCTGATCCTCGACGGCGCCAGGGCGCTGCTGGACGCCCCGCCCGCCCCCCGGGCGGTCGGACGCGCCCGCGGCCGCAACGGCGGGCGGCGCGCCATCCTCACCGAGGAGCAGATCGCACAGGCGCGTTCCCTGCACGCCGAAGGCCGTGGCGCCGAGGAGATAGCCACCCGTTTCGGCGTCTCCAGGGCGACCGTCTATCGCCATCTCAAAATCTAAAGATAGTGAGATTTGATTTTGAGACTGAGTGCCGAGCCTGAGACTTCATGGATCCTGCCGACCTTGGGCCAGTCCGAGTCGCCCCGAGGGTGACGGGCAGAGGTGCTGATCGACAACGGGGCCACGAGGTGGAACCGGAACACCACCTCCAGGTGTGAGTACGCGTCCGGCTCGAAGCGGATGCCGCCGAACGTGTGACGCAGAGCACCGCCGCCGGCGTCACAAACCCGCCGCCCGCCCCGTCCTGGCCGGTGACGGCTTCCCAACGACGAGGGACGATCATGGTTCATCTTGACGAGACCTCCCCAACCTCTCCCGACCGGCCGCTCCGGCGCCGCCGGCGCTGGCCGCGGTGGGTGGCGGCGACAGTCGTGCTGCTGGCGGCCGTGACGGTGTTCGGCGCGTACGGCTGGCAGCCGGCCGCCGTTGACGGCTACCGCTCGCCGTACGAAAGCAGCTATCTCGACACCCCCACGGCACGCTTCCACTACAGCAAGACGGGCAGCGGCTCGCCGGTGGTGCTGGTGGCGGGCGGCGCGCAGTGGCTCTACTCCTACCGCGACACGATCCCGGCGCTGGCCCGCGACCACACGGTCTACGCCGTTGACCTGCCCGGACAGGGATACACCACGGTGAAGGGCGATTTCGCCTACGACGTCCCCGCCATGGCCCGGGCGCTCGGCGCGTTCCTGGATGCGGCGGGGCTGTCCACCGTCTCCCTGGTCGGGCACTCCTGGGGCGGCGCCTGGTCGCTGTACTACGCCGAGCAGAACCCGGACCGCGTCGATCGGCTCGCGCTGCTCGACTCCCCCGGTCTGGACAAGCCGCTCGCCGCGCAGACGGCGTTGTTCTCCGTCCCCGTCGTCGGCGAGCTCGCGGTCAAGCTGATGGGCCGCGCCGATTTCGAGAAAAGCCTGCGCACCGCCTTCGCCCACCAGGACCGCGTCACCCCCGAGGTCGTGGACGAGACCTGGCACTGGATGTCGCGCCCGGACCGGCGAGAGGCGTTCGTCCGGCTCGTCCGGAGCCAGGATTACACCGCCACGGACGCCGGTCTCGCCCGGCTCCGCGCCCGCGCCCTCGTGATCTGGGGGCAAGCCGACCAGTGGCTGCCCGCGTCCTACGCGGAGGAGTACGGCAGGCGCATCCCCGGCGCCGCGGTGCACGTCGTCCCCGGCGCCGGCCACAACGTTCACGAGGACGCCCCCGAGCAGGTCAACCCGCTGCTCGCCGCCTTCCTCAAGCACTAGGAGCCAGATGCCTAATGCGGTGGTATAGGTGGATTGGTGCGATTCCAGGCGGTGACACCGCACCACCTCTCGGGTCTGTTCACGACCCCCGCTTCTTCGTCTGGCGCATGTTCACGAGGTCGGCATGATCGTCAACCTGGAGACGCCCTTGGCGTCCGCCTGCTGCTCGACCCCGCCCATCCAGTCCGCTACGGCAACCACTCCTGCGCGCCCACCCTCTGGCACCGCGGCGCGACCACCCTGATCGCCCGGCGCGACATCACCCCGGGCGAAGAACTGACCATCGACTACGCCACCCACACCGGCGTTGTGACGTGGTCGATGAACTGCCGCTGCGGCAGCAGCCTCTGCCGCAGCATCGTGACCGGGGACGACTGGCGACTCCCCCAGCTCCAAGCGGCCTACGGCACCCACTGGAGCCCGCCCCTGCTCGATCGCATCAAGAGCGCCGGCCGAAGAGCCAACGACTAGAATTATGTTCTTGAAGTCGAGGGCGTCGAAATCCCGGCCCCGGTTCCGTCCCCGCGGTGAACACCGGTACGTAGCTCACGAAGGAGAACACCATGGCCAAGTACCTGCTGCTCAAGCACTACCGGGGCGCCCCGGCAGCGGTCAACGACGTGCCGATGGACCAGTGGACGCCGGAGGAACTGACGGCCCACGTGCAGTACATGGAGGACTTCGCCGCCCAGCTCGAGGGCACCGGCGAGTTCGTCGACAGCCAGGCGCTCGCCCCGCAGGGGACGTTCGTGCGCTACGACGGCGAAGGGCGGCCGCCGGTCACCGACGGCCCGTTCGCGGAGACCAAGGACCTGATCGCCGGCTGGATGGTGATCGACGTCGAGACCTACGAGCGGGCGCTCGAACTGGCCGCGGAGTTGTCCGCGGCTCCGGGCGCGGGCGGGAAGCCGATCCACGAGTGGCTGGAGGTGCGGCCGTTCCTGGCGGAGCCGCCCACCATCACGGAGTGACCCCTTCGGGTAGTTTTCTGCCATGAACGTGCACACGGTGGCGGACGAGGCCCTGCTGCGGAGCCTGACCCCCACCGTGATCGGCATCCTCGTCCGTCGCGGAGCCGACTTCGCGGCGGCCGAAGACGCGGTGCAGGAGGCCCTGGTCGAGGGCGTGCGCGTGTGGCCGGACGACCCGCCGCGCGACCCTCAGGGCTGGCTGGTCACCGTGGCCTGGCGCAAGTTCCTCGACGCCGCCCGCGCCGACGCCTCCCGGCGGCAGCGCGAGGTACGCGTCGAGGCCGAGCCCCCGCCCGGCTCTGGGGAGGCGGTGGACGACACGCTCCAGCTGTACTTCCTGTGCGCGCACCCCTCCCTGACGCCGGCCTCGGCCGTCGCGCTCACGCTGCGCGCGGTCGGCGGCCTGACCACGCGTCAGATCGCGCGGGCCTACCTCGTGCCGGAAGCGACCATGGCTCAGCGGATCAGCCGCGCCAAGCGGACCATCTCGGGCGTGCGGTTCAACCAGCCCGGCGACCTCGCCACGGTACTGCGCGTGCTCTACCTGGTCTTCAACGAGGGCTACTCCGGCGACGTCGACCTCGCCGGCGAGGCGATCCGGCTCACTCGCCAGCTGACCGCCAAGACCAAGCACGAAGAGGTGGCGGGCCTGCTCGCGCTCATGCTGCTCCACCACGCCCGCCGTCCGGCGCGAACCACCCCCGACGGCAGGCTCGTCCCCCTCGCCGAGCAGGACCGCGGCCTGTGGGACACCCGCCTGATCACCGAGGGCGTCGCCGTACTCCAGGCCGCCCTCGCCCGCGACCGCCTGGGCGAGTTCCAGGCCCAGGCCGCCATCGCCGCCCTCCACGCCGACGCACGCACGGCCGAGGAGACCGACTGGGTGCAGATCGTCGAGTGGTACGACGAAGTCGTCCGCCTCACCGACAACCCGGTGGCCCGCCTCAACCGAGCCGTGGCGGTCGGCGAGGCCGACGGCCCGAGAGCCGGCCTGATCGCCCTGGCCCAACTCGACCCCGCCCTCCCCCGCCACGCCGCGGTCTCGGCCTACCTGCACGAACGTGACGGCGACCTGGCGAGCGCGGCACGGCTCTACGCCGAAGCCGCCCAAGCGGCGACCAGCCTCCCCGAACGCGACCACCTCACCCGCCAGGCCGCCCGGCTCAACACACGGCTGCGCCGTCAGCGCGAGTAGACGTCAGTCCTTCCATTCCGGCCGCCGTTTGTTCAGGAACGCCGCCATCCCTTCGCGGGCCGCCGCCGACTGCGAGGACTCGGCCATGACCTTGGTGGCGAGTTGGTAGGCGTCGGCCTGTGGCAGATGCAGTTGCCGGTTCAAGGTGCGCTTGCCGAGGGCCTTCGAGGCGCGGCTGCCGCGGGTGGCCCGGCTGAGCAGGTCGTCGACGGCGGCGTCGAGGTCCGCGGCCGGCACCACGTGGTTGACCAGCCCCCAGTCCAGAGCTTGCGCGGCGGTGATGGTGTCACCGGTGTAGGCCAGTTCGGCGGCGCGTTTGCGGCCGATGTTGCGGGCGATGGCGACCATCGGGGTGTGACAGAACCAGCCGCCCTTACCGCCGGGTGCGGCGAATCCGGCGGAATCGGCGGCGACGGCGAGATCGCAGGTGGCGACCAGCTGGCAGCCCGCCGCGGTGGCCAGGCCGTGGACGCGGGCGATGACCGGTTGCGGTACGGATTCGATCAGCTCCATGAGGTGGAGGCAGGTGTCCAGCAGGGTGCGTACCGCGGCCTCGTCGGCTTCCGCGACGTCGGCGAAGTCGTGACCGGCGCTGAAGACGGGGCCGGCTCCGGCCAGGATGATTCCCGCGGCGTCGCTGTCGCCCGCGGCGCCGAACGCGGTAGTCAGGTCGTGCAGGTGGGCCAGCGACAGGGCGTTGCGTCGCTGGGGCCGATTCATCGTGATCGTCACGAAGTCGGCGTCGCGGGTGACCAGTACATGTTCGAGGTTCATGGGTGAGCTCCCAGGGGTTCCGCAGGCCGTGTGGCCGATGCCGGCCACTAGCGGATTGTTCCCCAGGAGGAAAGGGCCTTCTCATCTCGCCGGGCCGTCCCGGATCACGCCGCGGACGACCGCCGGCCGTACACCCGGCTCGAACTCCGGCAGCCACCAGGTCGCGCCGGCTTTCGCGTACGGCTCGGGGTCGGCGGTCAGCGGCAGGCCGACGGCGACGTCGTAGGAGGCCATGTCGCCGTGGCGCAGGCCGGTGAGGGTGGCGACGGCTTCGGCGAGCTGGTCGGGGTGGTCGAGGTTGGCCGGGAAGAAGCCGTCGAGCCGGGCGGCCCGGTGGACCGGCTTGACGTTGCCGGGGAATCCGGCGGCCCACACGGGCACGCCGGGCCGCTGCACCGGCCGCGGCAGGAAGGTCAGGTCGTCGACGGTGTAGTGCTCGCCGTGATGGCGCACCGGCTCGCCGGACCAGGCGGCGGACAGGATGCCAGGGACTCGGAACGCTAAGCCGCCCGACTCCATCGTGAAAAGCGATTATTTTCGATCGATGCGATCGCTAGAAGCGATGCTAGGTTGGGAGTCGTGACCGACATCGAACTGCGCCACCTGGCCGCCATGGCCGCCATCGCCGAGGAAGGGTCGTTCGGGCGGGCGGCCGCCCGGCTCGGATACACCCAGTCGACGGTGAGCCAGCAGATCGCCGCGCTGGAGAGGACCGTCGGCGGCCTGGTGTTCGACCGGCCGGGCGGTCCCAAGTCGGTCCGGCTCACCCCGCTCGGCGCCGTGGTCCTCGACCACGGCCGTGACCTGCTGGCGAAGGCGGAGGCGCTGGCCGAGGCCGTGGAGCGGTTCAAGGCGGGAGACGGCCGGATCGACATCGGCACGTTTCAGAGTGTGTCCAACGTCATCCTGCCCTCGGTCGTACGGCGGCTGCGGGACGAGCACCCGGGCTGCGACATCAGGTTGTCCGAGGAGGAACCCGACCAGCCGCAGCTCGGCGACCTCGACCTGCTGTTCTACGACGGCCCCGTCGACGGCGACGTCGAGCGACTCAAGCTGCTCGACGATCCCTACCTGCTGGTGGCCGGCGCCGGAGCCTTCCCCGACGGCCCGGTCCCGCTGGAGCTGCTCGACGGCGCGCCGATGGTGGCCTGGCCGCTGATCTGCTCCCAGCCCGGGATGGAGCAGGCCATCGCCCGGAGCGGCGCCCGTCCGCAGATCGTGTTCCGCTCGGCGGTCAACGACACCTTGTTGTCGATGGTGCGCGCCGGCCTGGGATCGGCGGTGCTGCCCTGGCTCGCCATCCGCGGCGCCGGCGTCCAGGCCGACGACAGGCTCCGCGTCCACGAGTTGCGGCCGTCCCCGCCGCCGCGGGAGATCTATCTGCACTGGCGGGCCGGCCGTACCCACTCACCGCTTGCGGGCCGAGCCATCGACATCGCCGTCGAGGTCGCGGCCGAGCTCGCGCAACCGCCGGCCAGTGCGTGACGCGTGCCCTCAGCCGGCTTCCCCTGCGGGTTACTCGGCGTCGGGGTGTCGGCTCCCGAGGAAGTCGAGCACGTGCGGCAGCACCTGGCCCGGCTGAACCAGCCAGTCCATGTGCCCGCCCGGCACCTCCACCAGCCGGCTGCCCGTGATGCCCGCGTGCAGCGCCCGCGACCCCTCCACCGGAATCGCCTGATCGTCCGCGAGCCCGACGACCAGGGTCGGCGCCTCGATCTTCCCCAGCAGCGGCCGGATGTCCAGCCCGATCGACAGTGCGAGCTGCCGCCCGGTGCCCGGAGCCCAGTCGTCCTTCAGCGACTGCGCCAGCCCCTCGTGCCCGAAGGCGTCAAGCAGCGCCGGGCTGAACGCCTGCAACGTGCCGAACCGCTTGAACGTCTCAGGGTCGGCCGCGAGCAGATCGCGCCAAAGCGTGAAGTTGAACCTGTCACGCGGGCCCGTCGTCGTGGCCGTGCCCCCGACCAGGACCAGCTTGCGCACCAGGTCGGGACGCTCGGCCGCGACCGCCGCCGACACGACCGCGCCGAGCGAGAATCCGAGCACATCCACCCTGCCCTTGCCGGACGCCTCGATGGCGGCGATCACCTGGGCGGAGAGCAGGTCCAGCGTCAGCTCGCCGCCGTCGTCGGTGGTCTGGCCGCTGCCGCTGAGGTCCGGCCGGATGACCGTCCCGCCGAACTCACCGGCGATGTTGCCGAACGTCTTGGCGGCGCCCCCGCCCACGCCGTGCACCAGCACCAGGCCGGGCCCGGTGCCCTCGATCTCGTAGTGGACGACGCTGTCGTGGCGCGGAACCGGAGTTGAAGTCATGTCCACGCTAACCGCGGCGGGACAAGCACACTTCCTCGGTACGGCTCGGCCCTTCGTCCTAGTCCGGAAGCCCTCGGGCCGAAGACGGAAGGCCCTCGGCCCGGCGCCGGACCGTCAGGAGCACTCCCTGGAGACCACCTTCCCGGTCCTCTCGTTGACGCAGGTCTTGCAGAAGCGATTCGGCTTGGTCTGGGTCGGTGACGCCGCCCATGTGCAGTCGATCGTGTCCGCGTCTTCCTTTCCCTTCCACTCGCAGTACTTCTTCTTCCAGCCGCCGCCCTTCTTCTTCTTTTGCTTGCAGTACAGGCACTTCTGGCCGTCCTTCTCCCACCACTGGCAGTTCGGTGCGTGTGCGAATGCCTGGCTGCAGGGCGCGGCGCTGACTTTGGCGGCTTGTACCGGCGCGTCCGTCGAAGGGAAGAGTGCGACGGCGACCACCAGGGCGCTTACAGCGGACGCTTCTTTAAGCATAAGATCCTCCCGCTGTTTCTCCGTTCTTTTGTTTCTCTCATCCTGACTCGCCGCCGCAGGCAAACGTCAAGCGCCACAAACCTTCTATTCGGGTATTTTTACCCGGCCGGAGCGCGAAACAGCGCCCCGGCCGGGATTGTTTCAGCGGACCGCTCTGAGCGCGTCGACGAGACCGGCGCCGTAGAAGCCGTTACCGCCCCGGTTTCCCTCGCACAGGTGCGTGGCCGTCACCGTGGTCCCGTTGGGGAGGTGCCGGGTGTAGGTGAAAGCGGGCGGCGTCGGGCAAGGGGTCTTGGTCGCCGTGCCCTTCAACACCTTTTCCACGATCGCGGGAGCCAGCGTCTTGCCGCCGTGCCGGGGGTCGCGGTGACCGTACCTGCTGACGATCAGCGCGGCCACGCCGGCGGTGCGCGGCGAGGCCATCGAGGTGCCCTGCAGGTACTGGTAGTAGGCGCACGTGGTGCCCCTGCAGTCCCTGACCACGTAGTCCACGTTGGGCGTGCCGTCGGGGTTCAGTTCGCCGTTCTCCCTGGCCAGCTGCTCGGGGTAGGCCGACAGCGTGGCCTTGGTGACGTCGCGGGTGTTGGCCGGGGTGTCGTAGACGTCACCGCCGGGCGCCGACACGTCGATGTATCCGTTGCCGAAGGTGGAGAAGTACGACTTGCGCTTGCTGATGCCCAGAGCCGACACGGCGATCACATGGTTGCCCTCCCCCGGCAGATGGACGCAGCTCGGCGGGACGGTCCGCGAGTACGGCGCCTCGCCGGGCTCGCTGGCGAAGTCGGGGCTGGTGGTGTCCACGAAGGTCTTGGTGAAGTCGGCGCCCTGGTTGCCGGCCGCCGCCACCAACGTGACCCCGCGCCGGTGGGCGTAGTCCAGGGCCCGCTGGGTCGCCTTGATGATCACGCCCTGCTCGGCCCGGTTCTCCGGGGAGTCGGCCGGGTTGTCCGTGCAGTTGAACAGCCACGGATCGATGTAGTAGCTCATGTTGACCACGTCGATGCCGTGGTCGCCGGCGAACGTCAGCGCGTCCACGCTGGGCTGCAGGAAGAAGTACCCCGAGTCCTGCCCGGCGCGCAGGTTCACCAGCGTCACCTTGGGCGCCACGCCCGCGATGCCCAGCCGGTTGATCGGCGAGCCGATGGACGAGGCCACGTGCGTGCCGTGCCCGTTCTCGTCGACGTTGGCCGCGTCCTCACAGGAACGGTCGGCCTCGGCCTCGCACGGCCCGTCGACCGGCGCCCCGTTGGCGTCGGCCGGGATGTCGGTGGTGAAGTTGCGGCTGAGCGCGGCGTTGAAGTTGGGCGCGATGTCCGGATGGGTGCCGTCCACCCCGGTGTCCAGGATCGCCACGGTGACTCCGCGGCTCCCCTGGTCGTATCGGTAGGATCCGTCCGCGGTCGCGTGGATCTGCTTCATGTCCCACTGCAGCTCGGCCAGCGGCTCGGCGTCCGGCCGCGGCTTTCCGGCCGTTCCCCGGGCGCCTCCGGCCTCTCGCCCCTCCTTCTCCACGGCGTCGGTACGGCGGGCCGTACCCGTGGCCTTTGCCAGGGGCGGCGCCTGCCCGATGACCCGGTTCCCGGCGACTCCCTCGATCGCCCCGTCCTTCGCCAGCGCGGCGGCGAAGTCCGCCCGCCCGGTCCGCACGGTGGCCAGGCCGACCGCCGTGTTCTCCTTGAGGACGACGCCGCCCGCCGCCTCGACCGCCTGCCGTCCGCCGGTGGCGCCCTCCTTGTACAGCACCACGTATTCGGTTTCCTGGCCTTGCGGCTGAGCTTGCACCGGTGAGGTCAGGGCGGCGCCGACGAGTAAGGCGACTGCCGAGACCATGATGACGCGTTTCACGCAAACCTCCCGTGTGACGGAAAGAGCTCGCCGTCAATGTGAAGGTCGTTTTCCGGTTCGGCTAGCTTTGCGGGGATTCGTGACTGGCTCGTTATGAGGGTGTTGAGGGTGACGGAACACCGCCAGGAACCCCGATCATCGCGGCGCCCAGAGCCGTCACGGCGTGGTGGACGGTCTTCCCCGCACGTTCCGTGGTGATCAGCTCGGATTCACGCAGCACGCCTGCCTGCCTGGAGGCGGCGGCGGGCGAGAGGCCGAGCTCGCGGGCGAGTTCGCCGGTGGTGATGGCCGGGTTGGCGGCGATGGTGACCAGCGCCGCCGCCCGCTGGGGCCCCAGAAGGTTGGCGAGCGCCCGAGGGGGACGTCCCTGGCGCAGGTCCCGCCCGGCGGGAACGTGCACGACGAGGTGGCCGAGGTGCTTGACGCAGACGGCCGGCCGTACGGCGAGCGAAGTGGGCTGGATGAGCAGGATCCGGCCGTCCAGGTCGAGGTCGCCGTCGCTGACGGTCCCGACGGAGACGCTCGTGTGATCGGCGCTGATGGCCGGGTGCAGGGTGTTGAGCGCGCCGGTCACGCCGAGGCGGGCGATCCGCCCGCCGATCTCGGCGCCCGCGGCGCTCACCGCCGAGGCGATGCGGCTCTCCCAGGGGACGATGGCGGCGGCGCTGAAGGCGGCGACGGCGTCGTTGAGCGCGGCGAGCGCGACCGGGCTGCCGTCTGCCAAAGCCATGATGTACGGCGTGGCGAACCGCCGGCGGAGCATGCGATCGGCGTAGTGAGCCGCGGACTCGTCGCTGACGGTGAGATCGGTTTCGGCGTGACCGCAGTAGAAGTCCGGGAGGGTGTGCAACGTCCGGCACAGGGTGGTGAGGGGAAGAACGCCCCTGCCCAGGCCGCCGAGCGCACCGCGCCGCCATTCGGCCAGCCGGCCCGCGGGAGCGCGCCCGGCGACCAGGGCGGCACCCAGGAGCAACTCGTTGCGCAGGTCGGCCCGCGCGCTCACGCGCACGTTCCCGAGGTCGCCTTGGGACAGGTGGATGCGGATCACGCCGTCACCCTCTCATCGAGATCATTTGCGGCACAACGCAAAGGATGGGCGGCGCCAGAAGTGCTTCCTAGGGTGAGCCGCGAGGATTCGACAGGAAAGGCCATCGATGAAACTTCGCCGTGTGGCTGCGGCCTTGACGTTCGCAGCCGTCCTGGTGGCCGGCGCCTCGGCCCCCGCGCAGGCGGGCCCCGATCTGCCGTACTGCAAATCCGGCTTCTGGTGCGCCTACAACTGGGGGTACGGCTACGGCCCCATGAGTGAGGGCAACTGGACCGGCGACGTCGAGTTCAGCGGAATCATCAACAACGGCAACTACGACCCCTGGCGGGACCACATCCAGGTCGGCTATGTGAAGGACGGCCAATGGCACTCCCGCTGCCTGCACTACAACCCGGGCCCCGGCGAGTGGCAGTTCGAACCCGGCATCGCCCGTTTGAGGTCGGTCACCTGGCGCGGCGAATGCTGAACCCCGACCACGAAAGGATCCCCATGCGCCGTTCTCTCACCATGGCCGCGGTCATGGCCGCCACCCTTCTGTCCGCCACCGCCCCGGCGTCGGCCAGCGGCAACGTGCCCAACTGCCCGGCCGGAAACTGGTGCGCCTATGACACGCCCTACAGCGTCATCCGCAAATCGGAAGGGAACTGGTCGGGCGCGCAGTCTTTCCGCTACCTGGTCAACAACGGCAACCGCGATCCGGGACAGGACCACATTCAGGTGGTGTGGTACACGGGCAGCACGCGGCACAGCACCTGTCTTCACTACTACTACGACGGAAGCAAGGAGAATTTCTCCCTTGATGACGAGGTGCCGAACGGCGGCGGCTGGGTGCAGAGCGTGACGTGGCGCGGCGAGTGCTAGAACCTCTGCGACCGCGGTACTAGTCCCGGGAGCATGCGGTTCCGATCGGGGGTGGATGGCCCGGACCAGGCTTTCGGGAAGGCTGGGCTCGTCGTCACCCGCGAGGGGTACTCCCGCGAGGGCTGGCGGCGGCTCGGGCTGGGACGGCTCGGCCTGCGGACGTGGCCGGTCGCGGCCGTCACCACCGCCGGGGTCTGCCTGCTCGCCACCACGGCCGCCGTCGTGCTCGGCTTCGAGCGGTTCTCCGTCCAGGGCGACTGGCCGCAATCGGTGCTCGCCGTCTGCGTCACCGGCCCGATCCTGGCGTTCGCCGAAGAGGTCGGCTGGCGCGGCTACCTGCAGCCGCGGCTGGCGTTCCTGCCAGAGCAGCACGGCCAGCGCCAGATCCAGCCGCCGGGGATGCCGGCGTGCCCACTGGTCGATCCGGGCGGCGAGGAAGGGCCGCTGTCTCACCACGTCTCCCGACCGGCCGTGACCCCCGAACCGGCCGTCAGCCAACCTACCCGCCGAAGCGGCCGGACGGCGGCGGAGCCGGTTCACCGGACCGCGTAGCTCCCGAACGACGGCTCCATGAGCGCGAACACCTCGCGCCCGGACGCCGCCACGATCTCGGCGATCCGCGCGTTGTCCACCCCTTCCAGCGTGAGCTCCATGATCTGCTGAAGCAAGATCCGGTACGGCACGGCGAGCTGGGCCGCCACCGCCCGGGGCACGGCTCCCTCATCGCCCGTTTCCGCCGCGAGCACGCGGGCGAGCGCCTCCTCCCGCTGCTCCATCAGCTCGCGCAGGCGGGCCACGAGCGTCGGCGACCGCACGATCATCTCCGCGAACCCGCCGCGGGTGAAGCCGAGCATCGGGTCCTGCCGCTCGGCCGCCTCCAGGAAGACCCTCTCGAGCGCGGCCAGGGCGGACTCGCCCGGCTGCCTGCCGGCCACGATGCCGGCCAGGGTGGCCACGAACTCCTCGTGGTGGTCGAAGGCCAGGTCTTCCTTGCGGGCGAAGTAGTTCGTGACGGTCTTCTTGGCCACCCGCGCGGCCTCGGCGATCTCGGCGATCGTCGTCACCTCGAAGCCCCGCTCGATGAACAGGCGGGTGGCCTGGTCGGAGATCTCCTGGCGGGTCTCCCGCTTCTTCAGCTCCCTCAGGCCGAGCATTTTTACGTCCGACATAAATTTCCTCTTGACGAGTTGATGACTCTGACCTAATCTTACCATCGTCGCAAGTTTCGCACAGCTGAAGGGTTCGCATGCAAGAGTCAATCCCGATCAAACTGCCCACCTCCATCACCGGCGCCACCACCACCCGTCTCGACGGCCCGCGGTCACCGCGCCGCTCCGCCGTACCGGCTCGTGACCTGAGCCCTGCGGCCCGGCCGTACCTCACGCGGCGATCCACCGCGGTCCCGCGCCGCGCCTCGTACTGACCCCCGCCCACCAGGAGCCGAACTGACCGTCACCCGCACCACCGCCGCCCGCCGCACGTCCGCTCACCACCGGGAGGTCCCCATGGCAGCCACCACCACGACCGCGACGACCGACCCGGTCAAGGACTACCTCAAGCAGATCGGCAAGATCCGGCTGCTCGACGCCCAGCAGGAGGTGGCGCTCGGCGAGCGCATCGAAGCCGGGCTGTTCGCCCAGGAACGCCTCGACCACGAGCGCGACGCCCTGTCCCCGCAGGACCGCGCCGACCTGGAGTGGATCGCCGCCCACGGCCGCCTGGCCAAGGACCAGATGATCGAGGCCAACCTGCGCCTGGTCGTCTCGATCGCCAAGCGCCAGGCCGGACGCGGCCTGCCCCTGCTCGACCTCATCCAGGAGGGCAACACGGGGCTGATGCGGGCGGTGGAGAAGTTCGACCACAAGCTGGGGCTGAAGTTCTCCACCTACGCCACCTGGTGGATCAAGCAGGCGATCGGCCGGGCGCTGGCCGACCAGTCCCGCACGATCCGCATCCCGGTCCACATGAACGAGCTGATCAACAAGGTGAGCCGGGCACAGCGCGAGCTGTTCCAGTCACTCGGCCGCGAACCCTCCGACGAGGAGATCGCCCTCCGCGCGGAGCTGACCGCCGAGAAGGTCAAGGAGATCAAGGGCTACGCCCGCACGCCGGTCTCCCTGAGCACCCAGCTCGGCGACGAGGGCGACACCGAACTCGGCGACCTCATCGAGGACGCCGAAGCCGGCGACCCCACGGACATCATCGGCCACGAGCTGCTGCGCGAACAGCTCCGGGAGATCCTGGGCAACCTCACCGAGCGCGAGGCGGGCGTCATCGCCCTGAGGTACGGCCTGGCGGACGGCGAGCCGAAGACCCTGGACGAGATCGGCAAGGTGTACGGGGTCACCCGGGAACGCATCCGGCAGATCGAGGCCAAGACGATGAGCAAACTGCGGCACCCGAGCCGTGCCATGCCGCTGCGGGACTTCCTCAACTGAGGCCGATCACCACGGACGGGCCCGGCGGCCTCGAAACAGGCACGTCAGCCGGGGTCAGACGATCTCCGCCAGCAGCCGGGGTACCGCCGCCTGCAGCTGCGCCACGATGATCTCGGTCGCCTCGGCGCCGATGCGCCCCTGCGGACCCGACACGGAGATCGCCGACAGCGTGGGCGCACCGGCGACCGACACGGCCACGCACCGCACCCCGGCCTCCTGCTCGGCATCGTCCACGCAGTAGCCCCGCCGCCTGATGCCGTCCAGGTCGGCCATGAGCCGGTCGGGGTCGGTGATGGTGTTGGGGGTCTGCGCCGGCATGCCCGCGCGCTCGACGATCGCCCGCGCGTCCTCGGGCGGGAGCTGAGCGAGCAGGGCCTTGCCCACGCCGGTGCAGTGAAGGTAGACCCGGCGGCCTACCTCGGTGAACATGCGCACCGAGTGGGTCGAGGGGACCTGCGCGACGTACACGGCCCGGTCCGCTTCCATCACCGCCATGTTGGCGGTCTCGCCGACCACGTCGACGAGGTCGGCGAGGATCGGCCGGGCCCAGGTGGCGAACATGCCGGAGGCGGTCTCACCGAGCCGGATCAGGCGTGGTCCCAGCGCGTAGCCGCGCGAGGGAAGCTGCCGGACATAGCCGGACGCCATGAGGGTCCGCATGATGCGGTGGATGGTCGGCAGCGGCAGCCCGGACAGGGCCGACAGGCGGCTGAGCGGTAACTCGCCGCCTGCTTCGGCCATCAGTTCCAGCAGCCCGAACGCTCGTTCCAGCGACTGCACGCCGTTGCTCGAGCGCGGTTCCGACATGTCCGCCGTCTCCAAGGGCCGATGGGCGTTGACGACGCCTCGTCTAGGACCACTGGGGAGCCAGGAAGAGCAGCCACGTGAGCAGGGGCGCCAAGACGATCATACTGAATCCCCATCGCATGAGGCCGCGGAAGATGTAGTCCCGCTCGCTCTCCTGGGAGTTGGCGACGACGAGGGCGCCGCTGGTGGAGAAGGGTGAGGAGTCGACGACCGAGGACGACAGGGACAGCG
>NZ_VRLV01000020.1 GCF_009760925.1 Nonomuraea typhae | reverse complement strand
CCGCCCGGACCTGACCCCACCCCGCACCGCCCGGACCTGACCCCACCCCGCACCGCCCGGACCTGACCCCACCCCGCACCGCCCGGACCTGACCCCACCTCGCACCGCCCGGACCTGACCCCACCTCGCACCGCCCGGGCCCGCTCCGCCTCACAGGTCAACCCCGCTCCGGCCGCCGCCTCCTCCTCGCCCAGCCCTCTCCTGGCCGAGGAACTTTGCGGAAATCTGGGGTTGTTTGTCCGTGTTTGCGGTTATGGGCCCTCCGGAGAGAGGAGAGGTTATGTCGGACTCGGCGCCGTTCGGGGCGTTCTTTGGCAGGGATCCCTTCCGCGGATTCGAGGAACTCACGGGCCGGGTGTTCGGGGGAATGGACGCCTGGCCGCCGTCGCGGCCCAGCGTGCAGCGGGTGGACGTGGGCAAGCTGCTCAGCCAGTCCGCCCGCCAGTTGCTCAGCACCGCCCTGGAGATCGCCGCCGAACGCGGCGCCCCCGACCTGGACGTGCTCGACCTGCTCGACGCCGCCACCCGTGACGACCCGGCCCGCGGCATCCTGCAGAGCGCCGGGCTGGACGCCGACCGCCTGCGCGACCGCATCGCCTCCCTGGCCGGCGGCGGCGTGCCGGGCCAGCCGCCGGACACCCTGAGCCCGGCCGCCAAGCGCGCCGTCCTCGACGCCCAGCGCATCTCCCGGGCCCTCGGCTCCTCCTACATCGGCCCCGAGCACCTGGTGCTGGCCCTGGCCGCCAATCCCGACTCCGCCGCCGCCCGCCTGCTGGCCGAGCAGGGCGTCTCGGCCAACGAACTGCAGCAGGCCCTCGTGTCCGGCGCCGCGCCGGATCGGCGCGCCGACGGCCGGCCGGGCAAGGGGGAGACCCCGGCGCTCGACGAGTACGGCCGTGACCTCACGGAAGAGGCCAGGCAGGGCAAGATCGACCCGGTCGTCGGCCGCGAGGACGAGATCGAGCAGGCCATCGAGGTGCTCTCGCGCCGCACCAAGAACAACCCGGTCCTCATCGGCGAGCCGGGCGTCGGCAAGACCGCCATCGTCGAGGGCATCGCCCAGCGCATCGTCAACGGCAGCGTCCCCGACACGCTCAAGGACCGCCGCGTGATCGCCCTCGACCTGACCGGGATGGTCGCCGGGTCGAAGTACCGGGGCGAGTTCGAGGAGCGCATCAAGAAGGTCATCGACGAGGTGCGCGCGCACGCCGACGAGACGATCGTCTTCATCGACGAGGTCCACACGCTGGTCGGCGCCGGCTCGGCGGAGGGCGGCATGGACGCCGCCAACATCCTCAAGCCGGCCCTGGCCCGCGGCGAGCTGCACGTCATCGCCGCCACCACGATCGACGAGTACCGCAAGAACATCGAGAAGGACGCCGCCCTGGAGCGCCGCTTCCAGCCGATCCTGGTGCCCGAGCCGACGGTCGAGCAGACGATCGAGATCCTGGCCGGGCTGCGTGACGCCTACGAGGCCCACCACCAGGTCCGCATCACCGACGAGGCGCTCGACGCCGCCGCCACCCTCTCCGACCGCTACATCTCCGACCGGTTCCTGCCGGACAAGGCGATCGACCTCATGGACCAGTCCGCGGCGAGGGTACGGCTGCGCGCCCGCACCCCGGCCGCCGACGTGCGCGAGCTGCAGGAGCGCCTGGACAGCCTGCGCCGGGAGAAGGACCAGGCCGTCGCCGGCGACGACTTCGACCGGGCCAAGGACCTCACGCGCGAGATCGACAAGCTCCGCCCCGAGCTGGAGAACGCCCGTCACGGCCACGACGACGTGCCGCTGGTGGTGGTGGCCGACATCGCGGAGGTCGTCTCCCGCCGCACCGGCATCCCGGTCGCCCAGCTCACCGAGGAGGAGCGCGACCGGCTCATGCGCCTGGAGGAGCACCTCCACCAGCGGGTCATCGGCCAGGACGAGGCCGTTTCCGCGATCTCCGAGGCGGTACGGCGGGCCCGCGCGGGCCTGTCGGACCCCAACCGGCCCATCGGCAGCTTCCTGTTCCTCGGCCCCACCGGCGTGGGCAAGACCGAGCTGGCCAGGGCGCTGGCCGCGGCTCTGTTCGGCGGCGAGGACCACATGGTCCGCATCGACATGAGCGAGTTCCAGGAGCGGCACACGGTCTCCCGGCTGATCGGCGCGCCGCCCGGGTACGTGGGCTACGAGGAGGCCGGTCAGTTGACCGAGGCGGTGCGCCGCCGCCCGCACGGGGTCGTCCTGCTGGACGAGATCGAGAAGGCGCACCCGGACGTCATGAACATCCTGCTGCAGATGCTCGACGACGGCCGCCTCACCGACGGCCAGGGCCGCACGGTCGACTTCACCAACACGATCGTCATCATGACGAGCAACATCGGCGCCCAGCTCATCCTGGACTCCACCGGCGACGACGCCGCCCTCGAGGGGCAGCTCATGGACGTGCTGCGGCACTCCCTGCGGCCCGAGCTGCTGAACCGCATCGACGAGACGATCATCTTCAAGCGTCTGGAGAAGACGCAGCTGCGGCAGATCGTCGATCTGCTGCTGGAGAAGACCCGTCGGCGCCTGCGCGGCCAGGACATCGCGCTGGAGGTGACCGAGCAGGCCAAGGACTGGCTGGCCGAGCGGGGCTACCAGCCGGAGTTCGGGGCCCGCCCGCTGCGCCGTACCGTGCAGAGGGAGCTCGACAACAGGCTCTCGACCATGGTGCTGACGGGGGAGGTGGGCGAGGGCGGCACGGTCCGGGTCGACGTCGGCGACGGCGAGCTCACCCTGGTCGCCGAGATGCCCGAAGCGGCCGCCGAGCCCGAGGAGTCGCGCGCCTGACGATCGTGTGGAGGCGGCCCATCTGACGGGGCGGGCCGCCTCCTTCGGCAGGTTCTGGTAGTTATGGTCGGGTGCGAATCAAGCCCTGGACCGCGCTGGCGGTAGCCGTACCCCTGGTGGCCGGATGCGCGGCAGGACCCGCGGAAGGGTCGCGGGCGCACGCCGGGACCCCCGCCCCCGCCTCGACCCCGGATCGGAAGAAACCTGTGGTGACCAGCTCGTCGAAGACCCCTCGCCCCTCTGCGCGCCCGGCCAGGCCGCCCGCGGTGCCGGCGGGCACGACGGCGGGGTATGTCGTCTTCGACCGGTCCACCGGGAAGATCGTCGCGCACCAGAACGCGCGCAGGAGGTTCCGGTCGGCGTCGGTGAGCAAGATCCTCATCGCGATCGACTACCTGGAGCGGAACAAGACCGTCCCGGCGGCCGACGCGCGGTCACTGCAGGTCATGCTGCGCTCCAGCGACGACGGCGCCGCCACCGGCTTCTGGAACCGCGGGGGCAAGGGCGCGATCATCACCCGTACGGCCCGCAGGCTCGGCCTGACGGAGACCGGGCCGCCGCCCGCCGCCAAGCCCGGCTTCTGGGGATATGTCACCCTGAGCGCGCGGGACATCGTCACGATCTACCGCTACCTGCTCGACACCGCCGACCCGCGCGTGCGCGACCTGATCCTCGGCCACCTCCGCAAGGCCACGAAGTGCGGCACGGATGGATTCGACCAGTATTTCGGGATCCCGGGCGCGGTTCCCCGCCCGTGGGCGGTCAAGCAGGGCTGGTCCGGGTTCGGCCTGACCCCGCCGGTGCGCTGCTCGCAGGCGGGCGCCGCCTCGTCGGACGTGCGCCCGGCCGTCCTGCCCGCCGTTCCCGCAGGTGCCGCCATCCCCGCAGGTGCCGCCGTTCCCGCCCGCGCCGTTGTTCCCGCCAGCGCGGGGGCGCCCATCGGGGGCGGGCCCCTCAGCGTCATGGCGGCCGCCGCCCGGGGCACGAACGTCCCCGACTACGGTCACCCGGTGCTGCACACCACCGGCCTGGTCGGCAAGGACGAGCGCTTCGTCATGGCCCTGCTCACCGCGCACCCGGCGGGCGGCACCTGGGACGCCTCGGTCAAACGCGTCAACCGGATCGCCGCCGGCCTCTACCGCGGCCTGCGCACCGGCTAGGGGCGGGATTGTCGGTGCCGCTGGCTAGGGTCGGCGCTGTGATCACAGTAGAGGACGTGCGGCGGCTGGCCGTGACGTTGCCCCGCTCGTCGGAGCACCTCATCCGCGACCGGATCAAGTTCCGGGTGGGCCGGATCGTCTACGTCGCCTTCTCCCGCGACGAGACCGTCATGGGGTTCGGCTTCCCGAAGGAGGAGCGGGCGGCGCTGGTCGCGGCCGAGCCGGCCAAGTTCCTCATGCCGTCCGAGGGTGACCTGCGCTATCACTGGGTGCTGGCCAGGATGGACGTCCTCGACGAGGCGGAGATGCGGGAGCTGGTCGTGGAGGCGTGGCGGATGACCGTCCCCAAAAAGGTGTATACGGAATATCTCGCCAGGCAATAAAACAAGATTCTAAAACATGGGCCCCGATTAAATGGGACTAGCCCGGAGATCACCCTTCTGATAGATATTTCGCTGGTCATCTGACGCGAGTATCCAATATCGGGCTTCCTCTAAGGGTGGATCATGCGGGCGCTAGCCGACGAGCTGTTCCTGGTCGGCTGGGACACCACGAGCACAGGGCGTCCTCGGCTGCATGTTCAGGGCATTGAGCTGGGGCTGGCCGGTGCCCTGATCGGCGAGCTGGTGCTGGCCGGGCGGGTGGCGGTGCACGGCTCCTCGGTGCGGCCGGTCGATCCGCGGCCGCTCCAGGAGATCGTCGCCGACCGGGTGCTGAGCGACATGGGGAGCATGCCGCAGCACACCGATCTGCGCACGTGGCTGGTTTACCTGGCGCAACGGGCCGTGGAAGACGTTTCCGGGAGAATGATCCTGTCCGGATTCCTGGAACGTGAAGCGCCGAAACTCTGGCGCCGTAAACCCAGCCGTTTTTTCGCCGTGGATTTCGGTCCGGCCGCATGGCCCAGGACGCGCCTCCACATGGCGCTCACCCGCTGGCAGCCGCTGGACCCGCACGACATGGCGCTGGCCTCGCTGGTGGAGGCGTGCGGGATGACGGACGTCGTGGTGGAGGATCCCGCCGACCGGCGCACCGCGCGGCGCCACCTCACCACCGTCCTGGCCGCGCTGCCCCAGCCGCTCACCGACCTGGCCCGGCACGTCCAGGCCGCCGTCGGCGACGCCGTGCTGACCTACCGCACCTGAAACCGTTGCCACCTGAACTCGCTCGCACCTGAAACCGTACGGCGCCGCCGTCCGCACATCACTCCCAGGGGTCACACATCACCAAGAAGCCCGAAATATCCGGATAACGCATAGAAAGGAAGCCGATGGACTCCCCCCAGCCAGACCCGATCAGCCGCGCCCTGGCCGCAGATCGGCTCGGCGCACCCTCCGTCGTGTACTTCGTCCTGTCCGCCGCCGCCCCGCTCACCGTCGTCGCGGGGGTGATCACCACCGGCTACTCCGTCACCCAGATCACCGGCCTGCCCGTCGCGTTCCTGATCGTGGGGCTCGTGCTGATGCTGTTCGCGGTCGGCTACGTGGCGATGGCCCGGCACATGGCCAACGCGGGCGCCTTCTACACCTACGTGAGCCGCGGCCTGGGCCGCCCCGCCGGCATCGCCTCCGCCTGGGTCGCGCTGATCGCCTACAACGCGCTGCAGGTCGGCCTTTACGGGGCGTTCGGGGCGGCGTCCGTCCCGATCGTCGAGCGGTGGTTCGGCGTGGCGCCGCCCTGGTGGGCGCTGTCGCTGATCACCTGGGCCCTGGTCGCGATCCTGGGCGTCATGCGGGTCGACGTCAACAGCCGGCTGCTGGCCGTACTGCTGACGCTCGAGGTCGCCGTCATCCTCCTGTTCGACCTCGCGGACGTCGTCAGCCCGGCGCCCGGCGGCCTGTCCGTCGAGACGCTCTCCCCGGCGGCCTTGCTCGTCCCCGGGATCGGCGCCCTGCTCGTGATCGGGACCCTGGGCTTCGTCGGCTTCGAGTCGTCGGTGGTGTTCTCGGAGGAGAGCCGCGACCCGCGCCGGACCGTCCCGCTCGCCACGTACTCCTCGATCGCCATCATCGCCGTCCTCTACGCGCTGTCGGCGTGGGCCATGACGGCCGCCACCGGCCCGGCCGGCATCGTGGCCGCCTCCCAGCAGAACGGCGCCGAGACGATCTTCGTGCTGGCCGGTGAACGGCTGGGTTCCGTGGTCGTGGACATCGCCCGCGTGCTCTTCGCCACCAGCGTCTTCGCCGCGATGCTCTCCTTCCACAACACCACCGCCCGCTACTTCTTCGCCCTCGGCCGCGAGCGCGTGCTCCCGGCGTTCTTCGGCCGCACCCGGCCCAGCAGCGGCGCGCCGCAGGCCGGCTCGATCGCGCAGAGCGTCCTCGGCCTGATCGTGATCGTCCTCTACGCCGTCCTCGGCCTGGACCCGCTCGTGCAGCTGTTCTTCTACGGCGGCGCGTTCGGCGGCTTCGGCATCCTGCTGCTGATCTTCACCACCTCGATCGCGATCATCGTGTTCTTCGCCCGCAACTCCCTCGGCGAGAGCCCCGTCCGGCGCCTGGCGGCCCCGGTGCCCGCGGCGATCCTGCTGGCGGTGATGGTCTGGCTGGGGTGGACGAACTTCGACATCCTGCTCGGCGTGCCGCCCGGCACGGCGCTGGCCTGGATCCTGCCGCTGGTCTACGTGGCGGCGGCCGTGCTGGGCATCGTGTGGGCGCTGATCCTGCGCGCCGGGCAACCGGCCGTCTACTCGCTGGTCGGCATGGGGGCCAAGGCGCCCACCGCGTTCAAGGCGGCGCAGTGAGCTCTAACCTGGACCCCATGAGCGTGCCCATCCGCCGCGCGGGAGCACCGGACGCCGAGATGGTCGCGGAGCTGATCGCCACCGCGTTCGCCGGCCTCAAGGTGGTCCGTTACCTGCTGCCCGAGCCGGAGCGGCGCCAGGAGATCATGGCGGCGAACTTCCGCATCCTCGTCGAGCACGCCGTCGAGCACGGCGTCATCGACGTGGTCGCGGACGCCCCCGCCGTCGCCGTCTGGTTCCCGCGTACGGCTCCCGCCCCCGAACCCCCCGACTACGACCGCAGGCTCGAGGAGGCGGTGGGCGGCGCCGTCGGCCGCTTCCGCGAACTTGACGAGCAGTTCGAGAAGCACCACCCGGAGGCGCCGCACCACCATCTGGCCTTCCTGGCCGTGCACCCCGATCAGCAGAGCCGCGGCCTCGGCTCGGCCCTGCTGGCCCACCACCACGCCACGCTGGAGGGCGTCCCCGCCTACCTGGAGGCCAGCAGCCCCCGGGCTCGCGACCTGTATCTGCGGCACGGATACGCCGAGCGCGAGCCGTTCGCCATGGGCGACGGCACGTTGTTCTGGCCCATGTGGCGCGCGTCCTAGCCGCCGCGCGACCGGGCCCGGAGCCGGGCCCGGTTCAGGCGGTGGCGGTCAGCGACTCCTCGTACGCCTTGAGCACCTGCTTGCGCTTCTTGGCCGGCAGCCGGTCGATGTAGAGGTGCCCGTCGAGGTGGTCGGTCTCGTGCTGGAGGCAGCGGGCCATCAGCCCGGTGCCCTCGACGGTGACCGGCTCGCCCTTGACGTCGAAGCCGTGCACCCGCGCGTGGTCGGCGCGGGGGAGGGGGGCGTACTGGCCGGGCACCGACAGGCAGCCCTCGTCACCGGGGTCGAGGCTGCGCTCGCCGACCGGCGGCAGCTCGAGCACGGGGTTGACGACGACGCCGACCTGGTTCACCCCGTCGGCGTCGGGGCAGTCGTAGACGAAGACGCGCAGGCCGACGCCGATCTGGTTGGCGGCCAGGCCCACGCCCTTGGCCGCGTACATGCTGGCGAACATGTCGTCGACGAGCGCCGCCAGCGACTCGTCGAACCGGGTGACCGGCTCGCAGGGGGTGTGCAGCACCGGATCCCCGACATACACGATCGGACGGACCTCTCCCACGTCTGACGCCTCCCTAGCTGCGAACGCTTCGCAACAAGTGTACGGCACAGCTCATCTCGTTATATAAGACGAATCTTCCCATGCAGTGAGATGTGACTAGGGTTGCGGATGTCGAGAACAAGGGAGTCCCCCAGATGTCCGCCGTATACACGCATGGCCACCACGAGTCCGTCCTGCGCTCGCACCGGTGGCGCACCGCCGAGAACTCGGCCGCCTACCTGCTGCCCAGCCTGCTCCCGCACATGAGCCTGCTGGACGTGGGCGCCGGCCCCGGCACGATCACCGCCGGCCTGGCCGCCCGCGTCGCCCGCGTCACCGCCGCGGAGGTCACCGCCGAGGCGCTGGAGCTGTCCAGGGCCGAGATCGCCGCGAGGGGCCTGGAGAACGCCGACTTCGCCGTGGCCGACGTGCACGCGCTGCCGTTCGCCGACGAGACCTTCTGCGTGACCCACGCCCACCAGGTGCTGCAGCACGTCGGCGACCCGGTGCGGGCGCTGCGGGAGATGCGCAGGGTCACCAAGCCCACCGGCCTCGTCGCCGCGCGCGACAGCGACTACGCCGCCTTCGCCTGGTACCCGCGGCTGCCGGAGCTGGATGAGTGGATGACCCTCTACCAGACGGCCGCCCGCGCCAACGGCGGCGAACCCGACGCGGGCCGCCGCCTGCTGTCGTGGGCCCGCGAGGCCGGGTTCACCGACGTCACCGCGACCTCGTCCACCTGGTGCTTCGCCACGCCGGACGACCGGGCGTGGTGGGGCGGCATGTGGGCGGAACGCATTGAGTCCTCGGCCATGGCCCACCAGGCGGTGGCCACCGGCCTGGCCACCCCAGCCGACCTCGCCGGGCTGGCCGGGGGCTGGCGGGAGTGGGCGGCGCACCCGGACGGCTGGATGTCCATCCTCCACGGCGAGATCCTGTGCCGCGTCTAGGACCGGAGGCTCAGAGCAGGCGGGTGCGCTGCCAGGCGGGGTCGCGGTAGAGGACCACGTCGGTGCCGTCGAGCAGCTCGTCCGGCGCCGAGATCATGGTGATCTCCCCGCTGGCCTGCATCTCCAGCAGCAGGTCGCGCACGCGCGGCCCCACCGGCAGGCGGCCGAGGGGCAGATCCAGCCCGGAGCGGATGGTGTCGGCGATCTCCGACAGGTGGAACGGCCCCTCGAACCCGGCCACCACGCCCCGGACCGTCGACATCGTGATGAGCTGCTCGGCCTCGGAGTGCGCGAGCTGCCAGATGATCTGCTCGCGGCGGCCGCCGGTGCCCGCGCATCCGGTGCAGGGGCCGGTCACCCCGGGTGCGGGCGCCTCCTCTCCGGTGCCGAGGCAACTGGTGCAGCGGTCGTTCTCGGCGGCGTGGAGCTCGGCGGGCATGCGGTCGGCGAAGGAGGCGCCGCACGCGCACACGTAGGCGCCGTCGCCGAGGAGGACGCCGCCGGGGGCGAGCGAGATCGAGTGATTCATCGTCGATGACTCTACTCGCTCCTTGCTAGAGTCCCCCGACCATTAAATTGTGGAGGACTTGTGCGCTTTCGCCCCGCCGTCGAGGCCGACCTCGACCGCCTGCTCGCCTGCACCGTCGAGGACGGCATCAGCTGGGCCGATCCGGAACGCCTGAAGACCTTCCTGGCCGACGGCCAGTACCGCTACGAGCGGATCTGGGTGGCCGAGCAGGACGGCCGCATCCTGGCCCGCGCCGTCTGGTGGAGCTTCGCCGGCAACCCGCAGCCGATGGCGCTGGACTGCGTCTACGTGGACGCCTCCGTCGAGGACCGCGTCGGCCTGGCCGCCGCCCTGCTCACCCGCGCGCACGAGGCGTACGGCGAGCGGCCCGCCTACCACGTGTTCCTGCCCAACGGCTGGCGCGAGCGGCCCAGGGCGGCCGCGGCCATCGCCTGGCGGCAGGAGGCGGCGGCCCGCGCCGGGCTCACCTCCGAGCTGGAGCGGCTGCGCTACGCATGGACGCCCGACGACCCGCTGCCCGAGCCGTCGCGGCGCCTGGTCTTCCGGCACGAGGACGACGACGAGGTCTTCGCCGAGGCGTTCCGCCGCGTGGCCGAGGGCACGCTCGACCACGAGACCCGGCAGGCCCTGCTCACCAAGGACCCGCTCACCCAGGCCAGGGAGGACGTCGAGGACTACAAGCAGATGCCCGGCGACCGCGCCTGGTGGATGCTGGCCCACACGCCCGCGGGCGACCTGGTGGGGATCGCGCTGCCGTCGGCCAACAACGGCGGCCCGGTCGTGGGCTACCTCGGCGTCGTCCCGGAACACCGGGGACGGGGCTACGCCGACGACCTGCTGGGCGAGATCACCCGCTTTCTCGCCGGCCGCGGCGCGCGGCGCATCGCCGCCGACACGGACCGGGGCAACGTGCCGATGGCCAGGTCGTTCGAGCGCCTCGGGTACCGGAACTACTCGATCCGCCTCGTGCTGTCGGCCGGGTAGCCGCTCATCCCGCCGCCAGGCGGTGCCGTACCACGAGGTCGTGCAGGGCCGCGTGCGCGGTCGCCGCCTCCGGCAGCGGCGCGCCGGCCTGCGCCTCGACCAGGGCGGCGGTCATGCGCTCCACGTCCGCCTCGGCCGTCGCCAGCTCGGGCGCGGCGCCGTGCTCGGCCTCCCGCTTCGCCTCCACCAGCTCGCCCAGGTACGGCGGGCCGTACGCGAACAACCGGGTCAGATCGGCCTCCAGCTCCCCGCTGCGCATGAGGTGGATGCCGGTGGCCAGCACCCGGAACGTGTACAGCAGAGGCTTCAGCTCGCCCGTCTTGCCGAACAGCCGCCACTGGGTGCGCGCGAATCCCAGGTAGTGGTGGCCGTGGTGGCGGGTCAGGCACTGCGGCGCCAGCGCGGTCAGCTCCTCGTGCACCGGGGAGGTGGTCACGACCAGCGGCGACAGCAGCTGCTCGAGCACGTAGCCGTTGCGGTTGAGCAGCAGCCGGCAGAACTTGGCCAGGTCGTGGGTGACCAGGTCCACCTCGACGCCGTCGTGCGTCCAGGTGCGGTCGATCGTCTCCGGCCCGGTGCGCAGCCCGACGACCTCCGGCAGCGGCAGCACGTGCGCGCCGCGCAGGTCCACGTCGGAGTCACGCGAGGGGAACCCGTACAGGTGCGCGCCGCTCACGGTCGCGAACACCAGGGGGTACGGCTGGGCCGCCGGGACCTCCGGCAGCCAGGCGGGCAGGCTCACAGGTGCGCTCTCCTCACATCCATCAGGAACTCCTCGACCGCCGCCCGGTCGGGCGCCTCGGGCAGCACACCGGCCGCCGACTCGTATCCGGCCACCAGCCGGGCCCGCCAGGCGGTCACCTCCGCCCACGGCACCTCGCCCCGTTTGACGGCCAGCAGCCGGTCGCGGTCCGCGCCGACGTGGAGGGCCGGTTCGCCGTGCCGTACCAGGTGCAGGCCGCTCTTCAGCAGGCGGATCATGTGCATGGCCTGCTTCCACTTGGGCGCGGCCGGGTCCAGGCGGCGGAACTGGGCGTCGGCGTAGCCGCAGAACGTCTGGGCCGCCCGCTGCCACAGGAAGGCCGTGCGCATCGCCCGCAGCCGCTCGCCGAACGGCGTCACCACCTCGACGAGCGGCGACCACAGGCACTCCAGGACCGTCGGGTTGGCCTCCAGCGCCAGCGCGCAGAACCGCTCGACCTCCCACGAGAACTGCTCGGGCAGCGGGCCGTCGCGGTGGGCCGGCGGCTTGTCCAGGCGCCAGAACGCCGGCGTCGGGGCGACGAAGACGCCGCGGCGGTCGGTGTCGGAGGCGTCGGTCTCCAGGCCGTAGGCGCGCGAGCCGGCGATCACCGACAGGATCAGGTCGTCGCTCATGGCGCCAGCCCGCTGAGCAGATCGGCGGCCTCCAGCCTGCGCCCGGCGGCGGTCTCGGGGTAGAGCGCGTAAACCTGCGCCTCGGCGGGCACCTCGACGTCCCCGTGCACCAGCGCAGCCAGGGCGACCTCGCCGGGCGGGGCCTCGGCGGGGGCGGCTTCGGCGCGGGCGATCAGGCGGGCGGCGAAGCCGGCGACGGGCTCGCCGGGACGCCTCCGGTAGGTGACCAGGCCGCCGTCGCGCCGCCGTACCAGCACCTCCTCGGCGCGACCGGCCGCATGCCAGCAGGCCAGCTCCCACATCGTCACCCGCTCGAGGAAGGCGTCCTGCAGCGCCCGGCCGAGGCTCGCCAGCTCGCGCTCGCTCTCGGCCACCCGGTGGCCGAAGCCGGAGGCGGACAGGTTGACGTCGGCCCACCGGATCGTCCGCGTCTGCAGGTCGGCCACGAGCGGGACCAGGATCTTGGCCGGTCCGCCCAGGTCGAAACGCTGCCGGACGGCCACCGGGTCGAACAGTCCCTCCTCCGGGCGCTCCATGAACCCGGCGAACCCGCGGACCAGCTCCTCGAAGGGCACGTCGTTGTAGCTGAACACGATCGGAACCAGATAGCGGCCGTGCGGCTCACGCAGGTCCACGTCGATGAACTCCGACGAGCCCAGCGGCAGGGGCGCCGAGGTCAGGTCGCCCGAATGCGTCAGCCAGCCGCCCAGCCGCAGGTTCGTGTAGTCGCACAGCCCGGCGAAGCGCCACCGCTCGTCGAACACGGCCACCGACAGGTCGAGGTCCACGACGTCGGTCGCCTGCTCGGCCCAGTGCAGGAAGAACCGCAGCCGCCGACTCTCCGGGATCGGCTGGACCGTCCCGCGCGTCAGCCGTACCAGCGCCTTGGCCGCGCCGCGCTCCGACGTGGGCGCGACGAGGTCGGCCAGCCCCTCGTCGAGCAGCACGCGCCGCAGCGGCGGCAGCGCCGACGCCCGCCGCAGCAGCTCGCCGGCCAGCACCTGCTCGGTCTCCAGCACCGTCTCGTCCGCCAGGGGCGTCCGCTCGTCGAGCACGCTCCAGAACCTCGCGGTCCCGCCGCGCGGCAGGAACAGCCGCCACCGGCCCGGCGCGGCCCGCACCTGCCCGAGGGCCGCCAGGAGCAGCCCGGGCGCCACCCGCCGCACCACCTCCCGCAGCCGGGCGGGAGGCAGGGTCTCGGGGGCCAGGCGCAGCAGCTGCGACAGCCGGCGCACCAGCTCGCCGGGACGGGCGGCGAGAACGTCCACGGCCGCGCCGTACCGCTTCTCGGCCAGGGCCCGCTCGACGCGGGAGCCGAACGTCGTCCCCCGCAGCCGGCCGCCGGACACCTCGACAGCGTCGGGGTGACGGGCGGCCACCGCCAGCATCGACCGCCCGAACGGCGTGCCGTCGTCCACCGGGGTGCCGCGCAGCGCGGCGAACGCCAGCGCGGCCACCGGGTGGCGGCGGTGGTGCTCGTGCGGGTGCAGCACCTCGCCCATCCGCACCCACGGCCGGGCGTGCCGCCGCAGGTCCTCCATCAGGTACGGCAGCGCCATCCGGTCCAGGCAGGCCAGCGCGATCCGGCGCAGGGGCCTGGGGAGCGCCGGGCGCGCGGGGTGCGTGCGCAGGCCGGGGTCGGCGCCCGTCAGCTCGTACAGCAGGCGCAGCACGTCGGTGGCGGTGTCCAGGCGGGCGTGGAGCACGTCCACGGCGCCGTGCCGGGCGGCCACGCCGAGCGCGACGGCCAGGGTCTCCTTGACCGGGATCGCCGTTTCCGCCAGCCAGGCGGCCGACTGCGGCCAGCACGCCTCGAGGAGGCCGCGCAGGTCGTCCCGCTCGTGCGCGGGCATCGGGGTGCGGCGTTCCAGCAGCGAGACGGCCAGCTCGCGGCAGGCGGCGACGGCGTCCTCGCACCAGCCGAGCACGCCGATCGGGTGGTTCAGGGAGCCGCGCGCGCGGGGGCCGGGCTGGGGCGCGGGCCGCAGGAACGGGTCGCCGGGCGACAGCCGCCGGTGGCAGATGGGGCAGGCGCTGTAGTCGGCGCCGTCCCAGCAGAGGCGGCAGACCAGGTGCGCGCAGGGGGAGACCGGATGGACGGTGCGGCGCTCGCCGCACAGGACACACGGTTGCTCGGGCCGCTGCGTGAGCAGGCTGAAGACCCGCCGCACATAGAACTCATACGTGTCAGCAGGCACGCTTTCCGGAAATTTCCTGAAAAGGGGGACGTGATCCGACCAAACGCCCACCTCAGTCCGGACCGAGTACAGCAGGCGGCGGCCCGCCCTGGCCAGGTCCGCCGGGCCCAGTTTCGCCAGGGCGGCGCGCAGGGGCGCCGAGATCAGGAAGCCGAGCTGGAGCAGCTCGCCCTCCAGCGCCGCCACTCCGCCGGGGACGTCCCCCGGGACCAGGGGCACGTCCTTGCGCAGCCTGCCCGTGGGCGGACGCTCCCGCCCGTCGGCGAGCATCGCGTCCACGGCGACCAGGCGCCGCGTGCGCAGCAGGATCTCGGCGACAGCGCTCATCCCGGTATTCCCCCTCCCGGAAGACACATGCGGGAGGCCGCGCGTGGCACGGCCTCCCGAGGGCGGAGAGCGGGCACGCTTGAGTCCATAAGAAGGAGAAGGAAGCACACCCTGAGCCGCCCAGGCGCACCACCCTACCGGGACAAATGCCAGATGTCGCTGGCGTTTCCGGGTGTTGGCCGCCGGGTGAGTTCTGACGGAACGCTACTTAACCCCGTAAATCCCGGTAAAGACCACAATCTCTTAGCTCATCCTGATATCGACGTTATATCGGGAAATATCAAGCTTTCTTGGGAGCCTCTACCGGATAGCTTCGGTGCCTGCCCGGAGGGCGGTGACGCGATCGGCCTCACCGCCGCGCGTTGAGGCTTGCTCCCCGGTGGCCGCTGCTGGTGGGATCGGGGAGTGCGATTCGACGAGGTTTACCGGCAGAGCATCGACGAACCGGAGCGGTTCTGGGGCCAGGCCGCCCGGGCCGTCGACTGGGACGCCGAACCCGGCACCGTGTGGTCCGGCGGGCGCTGGTTCCCCGACGGGCGGCTGAACACCTGCCACAACACGCTCGACCGGCACGTCGCCGCCGGGCGCGGCGGGCAGGCGGCGCTCATCTACGACAGCCCCGTCACCGGCTCGAAACGCACCTACACCTACGCCGGACTCCTCGACGAGGTGGCCAGGACGGCGGGCATGCTCCGCGACCTGGGCGTCGGGCACGGGGACACCGTGGTGATCTACATGCCGATGGTGCCCGAGGCGGTCGTCGCGATGCTGGCCTGCGCCAGGCTCGGCGCGGTGCACTCGGTGGTGTTCGGCGGGTTCGCCGCGCCGGAGCTGGCCGTCCGCATCGACCACGCGCGGCCCAAGGTCGTGCTGTCCGCCTCGTGCGGCATCGAGCCGGCCCGGCTGGTGCCGTACAAGCCGCTGCTGGACGAGGCGCTGCGGCTGGCCGGGCACCGGCCGGGACACTGCGTGATCCTGCAGCGCCCGCAGTGCCCCGCCGAGCTGGAGCCCGGCCGCGACCTCGACTGGGCCGCCACCCTGCGCGGCGCCGAGCCCGCCGGCTGCGTGAGCGTGCGGGCCACCGACCCGCTCTACATCCTCTACACCTCCGGCACCACCGGCGTCCCCAAGGGCGTCGTGCGCGACAACGGCGGGCACGCCGTGGCGCTGCGCTGGAGCATGGAGGCCGTGTACGGCATGGCGCCGGGCGAGGTGTTCTGGGCCGCCTCGGACGTCGGCTGGGTCGTCGGCCACTCCTACATCGTCTACGCGCCGCTGCTGGCCGGGTGCACGACGGTCCTGTACGAGGGCAAGCCCGTGGGCACGCCCGACCCCGGCGCGTTCTGGCGGGTGGCGGCCGAGCACGGCGTCCGGGTGTTGTTCACGGCGCCGACGGCGATCCGGGCCATCAAGAAGGAGGACCCGGCGGGGGAGTGGGCGGCCAAGTCCGATCTGTCGCGGCTGCGGCACCTGTTCCTCGCGGGGGAACGGCTCGACCCCGACACCTACCACTGGGCCGGCGACCTGCTCGGCATCCCGGTGATCGACCACTGGTGGCAGACCGAGACCGGCTGGCCGATCGCCGCCAACTGCGTCGGCCTCGAGCCGCTGCCGCTGAAGCCCGGCTCGCCCACCAGGCCCGTGCCCGGGTACGACGTGCGCATCCTGGATTCGGAGGGCGCCGAGTGCCCGCCGGGGACCGAGGGCGCGGTCACCGTCCGGCTGCCGCTGCCGCCCGGCTGCCTGCCCACGCTCTACCGGGACGAGGAGCGGTTCGCCGAGTCCTACCTGTCCCGGTATCCGGGGCACTACCTGACCGGCGACGGCGGCTACGTCGACGCCGACGGTTACCTCTTCGTCATGGGCCGGATCGACGACGTCATCAACGTGGCCGGCCACCGCCTGTCCACCGGGGCGATGGAGGAGGTCATCGCCGCTCACCCGGACGTGGCCGAGTGCGCGGTCATCGGCGTGGACGACCCGCTGAAGGGGCAGCTCCCGATGGGCTTCGTGGTCCTGAAGGCGGGCGCCGACCGGGACCCGGGGGAGATCGAGCGCGAGCTCACGGCCATGGTCAGGGAACGCATCGGCCCGGTGGCCGCGTTCCGGCGGGCGCTGGTCGTCGGTCGGCTGCCCAAGACCCGCTCCGGGAAGATCCTGCGCGCCACGATGCGGGACATCGCCGCGGGCCGCGACTACCGGACACCGTCCACGATCGAGGACCCGGCCGCGCTGCAGGAGATCGCCGACGTGTTGTGACACTTCGATGAGCCGTGAAATGTCCTGCCCGTAATATCGGGCACATGGAGCACATCGTCGAGGCAAGGACCAATCGGCGGGCCATGGTGGCAGCCGGAGTCACCGTGGTGTTATGGGCGTCGGCCTTTGTCGCCATCCGCGTCGCCGTCAAAGACTATTCGCCCGGCGCGCTGGCCCTCGGCCGGCTGCTGGCCGGGTCGGTCGCGCTCGGCGTGATCCTCCTCGTGCGGCGCGAGGGCCTGCCGCCGCGCCAGGCGTGGCCCGGCATCGCCGTCTCCGGCGTCCTGTGGTTCGGCGTCTACATGGTGGCGCTGAACTGGGGTGAGCAGGAGGTCGACGCCGGAACCGCCGCGATGCTCCTCGGCCTCGGGCCGGTCCTCATCGCGCTGCTGGGCGGCTGGTGGCTGAAGGAGGGCTTCCCTCGTCCGCTGCTGATCGGCATGGTCGTCTCGTTCGCGGGGGCGGCCGTGGTCGGCGTCTCCATGTCCGAGGGCGGCGCCTCGTCGTTGCTCGGCGTGGGCCTGTGCGTCCTGGCCGCCGTGTCGTGGGCTGTCGCCATCATGGCCCAGAAGCCCGCGCTCCGGCACGCCTCCGCCCTCCAGGTGACCGCCTTCGGCTGCATCGTCGGCACGATCGCCTGCCTGCCCTTCGCCGGGCAGCTGATCACGGAGGCGGCGCGGGCGCCCCTGTCGTCCACCCTGAACCTCCTCTACCTCGGCATCTTCCCGACGGCCGTCGCCTTCACCACCTGGGCCTACGCCCTGGCCAGGACCAGCGCGGGCCAGATGGGGGCCACGACGTACGCGGTGCCGGCGCTGGTGGTGGTGATGGCCTGGCTGACGCTGGGGGAGGTGCCGGGCTGGCTCACGTTCGCGGGCGGCGCGCTGTGCCTCGTGGGCGTGGCGATCTCCCGCCGCACGCGCGCGCGTTAGCGCCGTCCGTGGTGATCCTTTGTTACGGCGGAGCCGAGTGAGCGCCTCCCGCCGCCGCGGGCGGGCGCCGATCGTCCGAGCGCTTCTCACGCCGGACGCGGTCCCCGCCGCAACGGCGCCCGGTCACCACCCGCGTGGTCACCGCCGCACCGGCGCCGCTGTCCACCCGCGTGGTCACGGTCGCCCGATCAGGCGGCGCTCCTCCACCACCGGCGGTCGCCACCGGAGCGGGTGGCGCCGGTCTTGGTGGCCAGCAGGCGGGTCAGGGTGGGGGAGGCCCAGGCGGCGCCGAGCATGAGGCGCATCATGACCGGCAGCGAGGTGCGGGCCCGGTCCCGGCGCACGGCGTTGACCAGGGCCGTGGCCACCCGCTCGGGGGAGACCGTGGGGATGAGGTCGGCGACGCGGGGGATGCGTTGCTCGGAGCCGGGGTTGTTGGCGAAGTAGTCGCTGGAGACCTTGCCGGGGATGATCTCCGTCACGCCCACGCCGGTGCCGTGGAGGTCGGCGCGCAGGGCGGAGACGAGGCCGCGCAGGCCCCACCGGGCGGCGGTGTAGCCGAGGGCGCCGGGCCAGGCGATGCGCGAGGCGGGGGAGTTGACCACGACGATGCGGCCGCTGCCCCGCCGTACCATGTCACGGGCGAAGGCGGTGGTGACGTACCCGGCGGCGAGGAAGGGGACGGCGGCCAGTTCCCGGAACTGCTCAGGCGTGGTCTCGTCGGCGAACAGCCACACCCCCGCCCCCGCGTTGTTCACGATGACGTCGGGAACGCCGACGGCGGCCTTCACGTGCTCCGCCATGACCGAGACGGCGCCCGGATCACCCAGGTCCGCGGGGAACACCTGGGCCTTCCCCACCTCGCTCGCCAGAGCGCGGAGCTTGAGTTCGTTCCTGGAGGTCAAGGCCAAGGTGGCACCGGCTCGGGCGAACGCGCGGGCGGTCTGCGCCCCGATCCCCGACGACGCGCCCGTCACCAGCACGACCTTGCCCCGAAGCTCCACCACGCCCCCCGCAATATCCGGATATTTCGGGCCAGAATATCGGCCCGCCCACAAGCCCCGGACCACCGCACCCAAACCCCGCCCCGGTGCACATCCGCCCGCGCGACTCCGCCCTCGCCCAGGTCTGACTCGCCCGCACACACGCACCCCGGCCGCACACGCCCCCACCCGCACACGCCTCACCCGCACGCGCCCCACCCGCACGCCCCTGAACCGGGTGCCCCTGAACCACCCGAACCGGGTCCCCAGGCCGCGCGGCCCGGGCCGTACCGGGCGGCGTGGCCCGGAGCCCGGTGACGCCGGCACGGGGCCGGGCGGAGGGGGCCGGCGGGGTGTCCGGGCGGGTCAGGGTTCGCCGTTCTCCAGAGGCAGCTCCACCGTGATGGTCAGGCCGCCCTCCTCCCGCGGCCGGGCGGTGACGGTGCCGTTGTGGGCCTGCGCGATGACGCGGACGATCGACAGGCCGAGCCCGCTGCCCCGGTCCGACCGCAGCCGATCCCCGTGCAGCCGCCGGAACGGCTCGAAGATGGCCTCCAGCTCATAGGGCGGGACGGGCAGCCCGGAGTTGGCCACCACCAGCTCCACCTCGGTGGCCCTGCGGCGGGTGGTCACCCAGACCTCGCCGAGCGGGTGGTTGTGCCGGATGCCGTTCTCGACGAGGTTCTGCACGAGCCGTTCCACCAGCACGGGCTCGCCCGAGACGGGGGCGGGGTCGAGGAGGCGGTGGATGGTCACGTCGGCCTTGGCGGCCTCGTCGGCGGCCTGGTCGAGCACGTGCTCGGCGACGTCCATGAGGTCGAAGGGCCGCCGGTCCAGCAACGCCTGCTCGCCTTCCGCCAGCGCGAGCAGGCCGTCGATGAGGCGTTCGTGGCGGGCGTTGACCAGGAGCAGCGATTCGCCGAGCCGCTTGAGGTCCTCGGTGGCGTCCGGGCGGCGCACGGCCACGTCCACGAGCGTGCGGTTGATGGTCAGCGGCGTGCGCAGCTCGTGGGAGGCGTTGGCGACGAAGCGCCGCTGGCCGTCGAAGGAGCGGGCCAGGCGGCCGAGCATCGTGTCGAAGGTCCCGGCGAGTTCGGCGAGCTCGTCGCGGCCGCCCTGGTGGCCGATGCGCTCGGTGAGGTCGTGGCTCTGGGCGACGCGGCGGGCGGTCTCGGTGACCTGGCGCATCGGGCGCAGCACCCATCCGGCGGCCCGCCAGCCGACGAGGAAGGCCAGCCCGGAGGTGGCCGGAACCGCCACGAGCGCGGTCAGGCGCAGGTTGGCCAGGGCGTCGTGCTGGTAGGTGGCACGCACCTGCATGGCGCGCTGGCGGGCCACCTCGTAGTACTCGTCGTAACGCTCGAAGGAGCCCCAGCCCCAGGGGCGGTTGACCTGGATGGACGTGGGGGTCAGCACGCCGGAGCGGTATTCGAGACTCTGCCGTACCACGACGTAGGCCACGGCGAAGGCGGCGGCGCTCAGAACGAAGAAGACCCCGGCGCAGGCCAGGGCGAAGCGGAGGCGGATGGTCATGGAATGCGGTACCCCGCCCCCGGCACGGTCTCGATGACGTTCGGGTCGCCGAGCTTCTTGCGCAGCTTCATCATCGTGGTCCGCACGGTGTTGGTGAACGGGTCGATGTGCTCGTCCCACACCTTCTCCAGCAGGTCCTCGGCCGAGACGACGGCCCCGCGCGCCCGCAGCAGCTCGGCCAGCACGCCGAACTCCTTGCGGGCCAGCGGTACGTACCGCCCCTCGCGGAAGACCTGCCGGTGCGCCCAGTCGAGGCGGATCCCGGCACGTTCCATCATGGGCGGGTCGGCGGGC
This sequence comes from Nonomuraea typhae, assembly GCF_009760925.1. Lineage (GTDB taxonomy): Bacteria > Actinomycetota > Actinomycetes > Streptosporangiales > Streptosporangiaceae > Nonomuraea > Nonomuraea typhae. The sequence goes on along the minus strand of NZ_VRLV01000020.1, from coordinate 213,158 downwards.
CGCGAGCGGCGGCCGAGCGCGTGGACCCGGGCCAGGAGCTCCTCGAAGGCGAACGGCTTGGGCAGGTAGTCGTCGGCCCCCAGCGACAACCCCGCCACCCGTGACCGGACGTCGCCCGAGGCGGTGAGCATGAGGATGCGCACGAGCCCCCCGTCGGCCACGACCTGCTCGCACACCTTGTCGCCGTGCACGCCGGGCAGGTCGCGATCGAGCACGAGCACGTCGTAGGCGTTGACCGAGAGGCGTTCGAGCGCCGCCTCGCCGTCGTAGGCGACGTCCACGGCCAGCGCCTCGGCCCGCAGCCCTTCGGCGATCGAGTCGGCGAGCATGCGCTCGTCCTCGGCAATCAGCACCCGCACGTTGCCCCCACGTGTCCCCGGTAGTCCCCAGCAAATCAAATGCCGCTAAGTCTGGAGATTGTCACATAACCTCCGCGTAACCGGATCGCGTGACGCAGGGGTTAGGCCGGGTGCGGTGGGCTGCCCGCCCGTGACCACCACCCTGATCGCCGCACCCGTCCAGGCCGCGCCCGCCGCGTCGCGGGGCCACCGGCTGTTCCTGACAGTCCTCGCCCTCGGGGCGGCCCTGCGCGTGCTGGTCATGCTGGCCTACGACACCGCCCAGCTGTATTGGTACGACTCCTTCACCTACCTGGACACCGCCGTGCACATGCGGCCCTCCGGCGCCTTCCACCCGGCCGGGTACTCGTGGTTCCTGTGGCTCCTGCGCCCCTTCCGCAGCGTGGAGCTGATCGCGGGGCTGCAGCACGTCATGGGGCTGGGCGTCGCGGTGATGATCTACCTGCTGCTGCGCCGCCGCGGCCTGCCCGCCTGGGCGGCGACCCTGGCCGCGGTGCCCGTGCTGTTCGACACCGGCTTCCTGCGCCTGGAGCACGCCATCCTGTCCGACCTCCAGGTGATCTTCCTCCTGGTCGCCGCGATGAGCGTGCTGCTGTGGCACGAGCGGGTCTCCGCCCGCGCCGCCGCCGTGGCCGGGCTGCTGCTCGCCCTGGCCGGGCTGACCCGCACCGCCGCGGTCCCGCTGATCGGCCTGGCGCTGCTCTATCTCCTGGTACGGCGGACGCCGTGGCGGACGGCGGCGGCCATGGCCGTGACCGGCCTGCTGCCCCTGGCGTCGTATGCGGGGTGGTACGCCCAGCACCACGGGCGGTTCGCGCTCAGCGGCTCCGACGGCGTGGCCCTGTGGGCCAGGACGATGACCTTCGCCGACTGCGCCAGAATCCGCCCGCCCGCGGACCTGGCTCCGCTCTGCCCGAACGACCTGCGCCTGGACGCCGCCTCCGAGTACGTCTGGGACCCCCGGGCCTCCCTCAACCTGCTCGGCGACCGCTTCGCCCGCAACGACGCCGCCCGCCGCTTCGCCGTCGCCGCCATCACCGCCCAGCCCCTGGACTACCTGCGCGAGGTCGCCGGGGACACCTCGCTGGCCTTCGCCTGGACGCCGATCGCCCACCCGAAGCGGGTCGCGGTCCCCGACGGCGCCTTCCCGATCGGCCGGTGGCGGCTGCCGGAGGAGAACCCGCTGATCGGCCGGGTCCGCGCCGCCTACGACCCGGACATCCGCGGCCAGAGCACGGTGGAGCCGTTCGCCGGCCTCCTCGCCCGCTACCGCTGGCCGTGGCTCCTGCACGGCGGCCCTCTGTTCGCGCTGCTGCTGCTGGCCGGCGCGGCGGGCCTGGCCCGCGGCGGCCGGGCCGCGCTGCTGCCGTGGGCGGCGGCGGTCTTCCTGCTCGTCGCCCCGGTCGCCGCCCTCGACTTCGACCACCGATATGTGCTGCCGGCCATCCCTCTGGCCTGCGTCGCGGCGGCGCTGGCGCTGCACGGCCTCCGGCCGGCCCTGCCACGCGGCGCGAAATCGCCGTAGTATCCGGCAAAAGCGGTATTTGGGGGCGCCAGTTGCCGGGACAGCCTGTGAGCGTGGTCGTCGATCCAGCGGTCTCACCCGAGAGCGCAGGTCTGCTTCGTGCCAATCCGCAACTGCTGTCCAGATTCCGCTTAGGCTGGCGGCCGCCGCCCGTGGAGGCGGAGCCGCAGCGCCGCAGCCCGTCGAGCGTCCTTCTCCTGGTCGCCACCCTGCCGATGGTCTCGCTGGTCGGCGTGCTGCTGGCCTCCCACATCGCGCCCGTCGGCTTCGTGGTGCTCGGCGCCTTCGTCGTGCTCGTGCTGGTCAAGATGGCCGGGATCAGCGAGCTGCCGGCCACCTCCGGGCGGGTGCACGACCGCCTGGTCTTCGAGCAGGCCCGCTGGAACGACGGCCGTTTCCTGCTGCCCGAGGATTTCGACGACGAGGCCAGGGACGTGCTCGGCCGGGCCCAGGAGGCGATCGGCACCGTGCTGCGCTCCCACGTCAACGCCGAAGGACTCCTCGACGACGCGAAGAACGCGATCATGTTACCGGCGCAGGAGTGGGAGATCGGCCGCCTGCTCGCCAAGCTGTCGGCGCTGCGCACCGAGCACCGCGCGCTGCTGGCCGGCGGCGTCGCGCCCGAGGTGGCCGCCGCCGTCGAGCCGCTGGACCGTGCCCTGGCCGGCAGCGAGGCGGCCGTGCTGACCCGGGTCGAGGCGCTGGAGAAGTATGCGGCGCACGTGGCCGAGGCCGAGCGCGCCTACCACGCCCGCGGGCAGATCGCGGAGCTGCGGGCCAGGCTGCCGCGCTACGAGGAACTGCTGGCCGAGTCCGGTGCCGACGGGCTGGCCGTACCGGAGATCGAACGGCTTGCCGAGGACGCCGAGTACCTCGAGCGGGCGCTGCGGCGCAGTGTGTCGTCAGCGCACGAGGCGTTTCGGTACCTCGAAAGCTGACACTTGGACAGATCGTTACATAGGATCCAAAGGGTGCCCGGGCGTCAGGCGAAAGTGGTTGTTGATCCGACCGTTCCCGACCAGGCCGCGGAGCTGTTACGACAGCACCGCAAGGTCCTCGTGCGCATGCGCGGCGGCTGGGAGCCCGCGCACCGGCGCCGGAGCGCCGCGGCCCGGATCACCTACAAGATCATCTTGATCGCGATGGCGTCGTCGGCCACCGTGGCGGCGCTGGCGTTCTTCCGCGCCGCCAACTACACGACCTTCGCCTTCATCATGACCGGCGTGTCGTTCCTCATCATGGCCTCTTTACTCAAACCCAATCCCGACGCCGAGGTGGAGAAGCAGCTCGACGCCGAACTCGACGTCTACGAGTGCGCCCGCCGGTACGAGGGCCGGTTCGTGCTGCGCGAGGACCTCGACGAAGGGGCCAGGGCCCTCATGGGCCGCGCCCAGGCCGCCATCGACACCGTCACCGAGTCCCGCGTCAACGCCGAGGGGATGCTGGACGACGCCAAGAACGCGATCATGCTGCCCGCGCAGGAGTGGGAGATCGCCCGGCTGCTGGCCAAGCTGTCCGGGCTGCGCTCCGAGCACCGGGAGGTCATGGCGGAAGGCGTCACCCCCGAGGTGCTCGCGGTGGCCGAGCCGCTGGCCAAGGCCCTCGACAGCAGCGAGCGGGCGGTTCTCGAACGGGTGGAGGCGCTGGAACGCTATGCCGGGCACGTGCGCGACGCCGAGCGCGCCTACCGGGCCCGCAGCCAGATCGAACGGCTCACCGCCAAGCTGCCCCGCTACGAGGAACTGCTGGCCGAATCGGGGGCCGACGGCCAGACGGTGCCCGAGCTGACCCGGCTGGCCGAGGACGCCGACCGGCTGGAACAGGCCCTGCGCGACAGCGTCAGCTCCGCCCACGAGGCATTCCGGCATCTGGAAAGATGATCCGGTGGCACACGTCATCGTAGACCCCCAGGTGCCGGAGGCCGACGCCCAGCTCTTACGGGAGAACGGAACGCTTCTGGCCAGGGTCCGCCGCGGCTGGGTGCCGCCGCCGCAACCGAGCCTGCCCGGCAAGGACCATGTGCAGAAGCTCCAGGTCGGCCTGGCGTCCGTCTTCACCCTGCTGCTGATGGTCTCCGTGTCCCGGTCCGGGTTCAACGGGTTCACCCTGCTGGTCGCGGTCGGCGCGATCGTCATGTTCATGGCCGTGCTGATCAAGCGCGACCTCGACCCCATCGAGGACGCCGAGGTCGCCGCCGACCGCGAGGTCTACGAGCAGGCCCGGTGGTACGAAGGGCGCTACGTGCTCGTCGCCGAGCTCGACGAGTCCGCCCAGCGCCTGCTGGCCCGCGCCGGGCAGGCCGTGCGCTCGGTGCTCGGCTCCGAGGTCCACGCCGAAGGGCTGCTGGACGACGTGCGCAACACGGTCATGCTCCCGGCCGAGGAATGGGAGATCGCCAGGCTCCTGGCCAAGCTCTCGGCGCTGCGCGCCCAGCACCGCAAGACCGTCTCCGGCGGGATCACGCCCGAGGTGGCCGCCGCGGCGGCGCCGCTGGCCCGGGCGCTGGACAGCAGCGAGGAAGCCGTCGTGGCCCGGGTCGAGGCGCTGGAACGATACGCGGTCCACGTGGCCGAGGCCGAGCGGGCCTACCACGCCCACGCCCAGATCGAGGAGCTGCGGGAGCGGCTGCCCCAGTACGAGGAACTGGTGGCCGAGTCGGGGGCGGACGCGCTGGCCGTACCGGAGCTGGAACGGCTGGCCGGCGACGCGGGCCGGTTGGAGCAGGCGCTCAGGCAGAGCGTGCGCTGCGCCCACGAGGCGTTCCGCCACCTCGACCCCGCACCCGCCGACCCCGCTGCGATGCTGCCCGAGGCCCTGCCCGCCCGCGACCCGGATCGCGACGACCGCGCCTAGTGCGCGGCGGCCTCCAGCAGGACGTCGGCCAGGGCGTCGGCGGCGTCGAGGCGGCCGAGCTTGCGCGCCGACTCCGCCATCGCCGCGCGCAGCGCCGGGTCGGCCAGGATCGGCATCAGCTCCGCCAGCAGCATCTGACTGGTCGGCCGCGGCTCCAGCAGCGCGCGGGCGGCGCCCGAGGAGGCCAGGTAGGAGGCGTTCTTGCGCTGCTCGTCGCCGCCGGTCGGGATCAGCGGGATCAGCACCGCCGGCTTGCCCACCGCGGTCAGCTCCGAGACCGTGCCCGCCCCGCTGCGCGCCACCACCACGTCCGCGGCGGCGAACAGGTCGGGCAGCTCGGCCCCCACGTAGGGGACGGGGTGGTAGCGGCCGGCCAGCTCGGGCGGCAGCGGCACGGCCCGCATCTGCTCGATCCACGCCGGCCCGCACTGGTGCACGATCTGCGCGTGCCGCAGCAGCACCGGCAGGCTCTCGGCGATGAGCGTGTTGATCTGCTTGCTGCCCTGCGCGCCGCCGGTCACGTAGATGAGCGGCACCTCGAAGGTGAGCCCGAAGTGGTCGTAGGCGGCGGCCCGGTCGCCGCGCAGCAGCTCGGGCCGGACCGGGTTGCCGGTCACCACGGCCTTGGCACGGGCGGCGGCGGGCAGGTAGTCCAGCGACGACTCGTGGGACAGCGCGATGCGGGTGGCCAGCCGCGACAGGATCCGGTTGGCCAGGCCGACCACGGTGGTCTGCTCGTGCATCACCAGCGGGCGGCGGATCAGCTTGGCCGCCACGCCGATCGGCACCGCGACGTAGCCGCCGGTCGACAGCACCACGTCCGGCAGGTAGCGGGCGGCGTGCCCGATCGCCTGGGCGACGCCGACCGGGATGCGGAAGACGTCGGCGATGTTGGTGCCGAGTTCCCGCAGGTTGGGGCGGCGGCGCAGCTTGCCGGTCGTGATCGCCTTGAACGGGATGCCGTGCTCGGCGGTGATCCTGGCCTCCAGGCCGTTGGCGGTGCCCACCCAGAGCACGTCGTGCGGCAGCCGCCGCCGTTGCACCGCGGCCAGGGTGGTGAGGGCCGGGTAGGTGTGACCGCCGGTACCGCCGCCGGTGATCAGGAGTCGCAGGGTTCGTGCCATGCGATCAGAGTATGGCCGCACAGCGGAAACCTGTGTGCCCAGTTGAGGAGTCGGGCGTGTTCGAGGTCCGGGCGGCGACCCGGTAGCGGTTGCAGTAGGAATCGTGGCACATGTACGAACCCCCGCGAATCACCTTGGCGGTGCCGTCGGCCGGGCCCCGGGGGTTGTCCGCGGTCTGCGCCCACGAGGTGCCCCACCAGTCGTTCGTCCACTCCCAGACGTTGCCGGAGACGTTGTAGAGGCCGTAGCCGTTGGGCTGGAACGACTTCACCGGCATGGTCCCCTTGCTGGGCGCGGACGGGAAGGCGCCCTGCCAGATGTTGCACCGCTGCCGTCCCTTGGGCGCGAGCTCGTCCCCCCACGGGTACGTGGCCCGCTCCAGCCCGCCGCGCGCGGCCATCTCCCACTCGGCCTCGGTCGGCAGCCGCTTGCCCGCCCAGCCGGCGTAGGCGTGGGCGTCGTTCCACGACACGTGCACGACCGGGTGGTTCTGCCGGTCGCCGGCCGTCGAGCCCGGACCCTCCGGCGCCCGCCAGCAGGCCCCCTCGACCCCGGCCCACCAGGGCGCCTGCGGCACCGAGGCGTCCATGATCCCGCCCGTGGCGAACTGCCGGAACACGAACGACCAGCCGATCGCCTCGGCCTCGGTGACGTACCCGGTCTCCTTCACGAACGTGGCGAACTGCGCGTTGGTCACGCACACCGGGTCGATGAGGAAGGGGTCCAGCCGCACCTCGCGCACCGGTCCCTCGCCGTCCTCGGGCCGCCCGCCGGGGTCGTCGCCGCCCATGAGGAACGTCCCGCCCGGAACGCGCACCATCCCGCGGGGCGCCTCCCGCCGCGGCGTCACCTCGATCCGGTACGGCACCGCCCCCGCGTCCCTGCCGGGCCCGCAGCACGCCTCCACACTCACCCCTTCGCCTTTCAGAACACACTGGCAGGGTATCGCCAGCCGTACCTTGGGATCACGACTTCGCGGGAGGGCCCGTGGACCGGTAGCGTTCCAGCCATGCGACTCGGCGTTCTGGACATTGGCTCCAATACCGTCCATCTCCTCGTCGTGGACGCTCACCGTGGCGCCAGGCCCATCCCCGCCTACTCCCACAAGGAGGAGCTGCGGCTGGCGGAGCACCTCGAGAAGGGCGACATGCTCTCGGCCCGCGGCATCGAGCGCCTCGGCGCCTTCGTCGAGGAGGCGCTGCAGATCGCCGAGGACAAGGGCGTGGAGGACTTCCTGGCCTTCGCCACCTCCGCGGTCCGCGACGCCGCCAACGGCGAGGAGGTGCTGGCCGAGATCGACGAGCGGTGCGGCCTCAACATCCAGATGCTGACCGGGCAGGACGAGGCCAGGCTGACGTTCCTGGCGGTGCGCCGGTGGTTCGGCTGGTCGGCGGGCCGGTTGCTGGCGCTCGACATCGGCGGCGGCTCCCTGGAACTGGCCGCCGGGGTGGACGAGGAGCCCGACGCGGCCGTCTCGCTGCCGCTGGGCGCCGGGCGGCTGACCCGTGACTGGTTCACCGCCGACCCGCCGCCGCCGGGGGAGGTGCGCAAGCTGCGCAAGCACGTGCGCGCCGAGATCGCCCGCAAGGTCGGCGACCTCGTCAGGTACGGCCAGCCGAACCGGGCCGTGGCCACCTCCAAGACGTTCCGGCAGCTGGCCAGGATCGCCGGGAGCGCGCCCTCCAGCGAGGGCCCCTACGTCTCCCGCTCGCTGACCCGCGAGGCGCTGGCCGACTGGGCGGTCAAGCTGACCACGATGGACGCCGCGGCGCGGGCCCAGCTTCCCGGGGTCTCGCCGGGACGGGCGGCGCAACTGGCGGCGGGGGCGATCGTGGCCGATGCGACCATGGACCTGTTCGAGGTGGAGCGGCTGGAGATGTGCCCGTGGGCGCTGCGCGAGGGGGTCATCCTGCGGCGGCTGGACATCCTCCCGAGCCGGATGGAACCTGCTTCCTGACTGACACCAACATGTAGTCGCATAGATCAGCGTAAAGGTCGTTAAAGCGGGCACAACGAGGTGCCATGTGGACGATGCTCGGCACGGCCGTGTCCCTGACGATCACGCTCATCCTCTGCTTCCTGGCGCTCCTGGCCATCTCCGCCGTCACGCTCATCGTGCTCGGCATCATGGCCAGGATGGGCTAGCGCGGGCGGCGGCCGTTGCCGGTGCCGAGCGTCAGGCCCGCGGCCCCGGGCTCGAAGCGCAGCCGCTTCTCCAGCGCGACCACCACGCCGTGCTCGCGCCGGCTGATGAAGCGCACGTCGTCGGCGAGCGCCCGCATGATGAGCATCCCGCGCCCGCTCTCCTCGCCGGGCGCGGGCGTGCGCACCCGGCTGGGGTCGAAGCCGTCGCCGGTGTCCACCACCCGGATCACGCACAGGTCGTCGTGCACGCCGGCGGTCACGGTGTACTCGTCGCTCGGCTCGGCGTGCCGGACCACGTTCGCGCACGCCTCGGTGAGCATGAGCTCGATGTCGTCCCTGATCTGCGGGACGACGCCCAGGGAGCGCAGCGTGCCGTCGAACATCTTGCGGATCAGCGGCACACTCGCGGCGTCCCGGGGCAGTCTCAGCGCGATGGTCGCGTCCATGCGCGCCCCATGCCCGGAAACCGGCGGGATATGCGTCCCTAAGCCTCCATGAGCTTGATCGCGACCTCACGGGCGGCCTGGCGCCGCTCCTGCTCGCTGGCCTCGACGTTCTGCGTCAGCCACATGCCCGCGTGCAGGCTGAACAGCGCCATCGAGCGCTGGATGCGGGTGGTCAGGGGATCGCCGGGCTCGACGAGCTCGCCGACGACCTCCAGCATCTTCTCGCGCATCCTGAGGATCTTGGGGTGGTCGCGCAGCGCGGTCTGGTTGCGCTCGAGGAAGCGTGCCACCTCGGCGTTGCGCGGCCGGTCCAGGCGCTCGGCGTAGCGCACGATCAGCTCGCGGCGGGTCTCCGGCGTCTTCGGCCGGGCGCGCAGCCACTCCAGGAGCTCCTCGAACTCGGCGACCCGGTCGTCGGCGAGGCTCGCCACGATGTCGTCCTTGGTCTTGAAGTGGTAGTAGAGCGCGGCCTTGGTGACGCCGAGCTCTTCGGCGATCTGCCGCAGGGAGGTCGCCTCGTACCCCTGCTCGGTGAAGAGCCGGAGAGCGATCTCCTGAATCCGGGACCGGGTGTTCTCCCGCAATTGTGCACCTATTTCGGATGAGTGATGACGTAGCCTAGTCTAAGCTTGCCGGTCGGCAAGTAAGTAAGCGTGAAACCTGGGGGTGCTGTCGTGGAAAGACGGCGCGAAGTCATGGTCGTCCTCCCCGGCCTGATGCTCGCGATGGTCCTGGCCATGCTCGACAACATGATCGTGGGTACGGCGATGCCGCGCATCGTCGGCGAGCTCGGCGGCCTGACCCATCTGTCCTGGGTCGTCACCGCCTACGTGCTGGGCACCACTGTCTCGACCCCGATCTGGGGCAAGATCGGCGACCTGTACGGGCGCAAGACCATCTTCATGGTCTCCATCGTGATCTTCCTGATCGGCTCCGCGCTGTGCGGCATGGCCGGATCCGAGCTGCTCGGGGGCCCCGAGAACGGCATGGCGCAGCTCATCGCCTTCCGCGCCATCCAGGGCCTGGGCGCCGGCGGCCTGGTGGTCAACGTCATGGCCATCATCGGCGACCTCGTCCCGCCCCGCGAGCGCGGGCAGTACCAGGGCATCACCGCGGGCGTCATGTCGCTGGCCATGATCGCCGGCCCGCTCGTCGGCGGCTTCATCACCGACCACCTCGACTGGCGCTGGGCCTTCTACGTGAACCTGCCCGTCGGCGGCATCGCCCTGGCCTGGCTGCTGGTCAAGCTGAAGCTGCCCAAGCACGTCAACCGCGTGCGCATCGACTGGCTGGGCGCGATCCTGCTGTCGATCAGCATCACCGCGATGGTCCTCATCACCACCTGGGGCGGCAACGAGTACGCCTGGGGCTCCCCGCAGATCCTCGGCCTGGCCGCGGTCGCCGTCGTGACGCTGGCGATCTTCATCCCCGTCGAGCGCCGCGCCGCCGAGCCCATCATGTCGCTGCAGTTGTTCCGCAACCGCAACTTCACGCTCGTCTCGATCATCGGCTTCCTGCTCGGCTTCGGCATGTTCGGCGCGGTCAACTTCCTGCCGCTCTACCAGCAGACCGTGCAGGGCGCCTCGGCCACCAACTCCGGCCTGCTCCTGCTGCCCATGATGGCCGCGATGATGGTCGTCTCGCTCTACGTGGGCAGGGCGATCACCGCCACCGGCAAGTACAAGATCTACCCGATCATCGGCGGCGTCGGCATGGCCGCCGGCATGTGGCTGCTCTCGCTCATGGGCGCGCACACCCCGCAGTGGCAGACCGGCCTGTACATCGCCGTGCTCGGCGTCGGCATGGGCTTCCTCATGCAGACCACCATGCTCATCGCCCAGAACAGCGTCGATCAGCGCGACCTCGGCGTGGCCTCCAGCGCCTCGACGTTCTTCCGCTCCATCGGCGGCTCGTTCGGCGTCTCGCTGTTCGGCGCGATCTTCAACAACCAGTTCCTGTCCGGGCTCGGCAGCCGCTTCGGCGAGCAGGCCGCCGAGCAGATGGCCAAGGGCGGCGGCCGCATGGACCCGGCCGCGATGGCCGCCATGGCGCCCGCGACGCGCTCCGGCCTGCTGGAGTCACTGGCCGGGGCCACCTCGACGATCTTCTGGTGGGCCATCCCGTTCGCGATAGCCGTACCCGTGCTGGCGGCGTTCGTGAAGGAGATCCCGCTGCGCGGCGGCGCACCCGAGCCCGCTCAGGAGCCCGAGGAGTCGCTCAAGGGAGCCTGAACAGCCGATCCAGGGCGGTCACCTTGAGCAGGCGGCGCAGGTGCGGGCCGACCGCCACCACCCGCAGTGCCGCGCCGTCCGACTCGGCCCGCTGGTGCAGCCGGACCAGCGCGGCCAGGCCGGAGGAGTCGATGAAGGACAGCCCGGCCAGGTCGAGGTCCAGGCGCCGGTAGCCGGGGGAGAAGGAGAGCGCGGCGAGTCTGCCGGCGCTCTCGAAGGCGAGGTCGCCGGTCAGCGAGAGGCGGACGGTGCCCGGGGAGGGGGTGGCGACCTCGACGCTCAGCGGGGTCTTGTCGAGCACGGTTCCAGCCTACGACCACGACGGAAAATCAGAGGCGGAAATCCCGATAGATCGGGACAATCGCCCGCATGAACACGCACCAGCTCCGGCGGCCGACGGCCGAGGACGCCGCACTCATCCACGACCTCGTCTCCGCCTGCGACCTCGCCGTGCTCGGCAGGGTCGACACCCCGATAGAAGACGTCGCCGACGAGCTGGTCGAGCCCGAGTTCGACCTGGACAGCGACGGCTGGATCGCGGAGGACGCCGGCGGCCGCGCGGTCGGCTGGGCCTGGGCCTGCCGCAAGGCCGACAGCGACAACGTCGACGTGGAGGTCCTGGTACGGCCCGGCACCGAGGGCCTGTCCGCAGGGCTGTGGGCGCTCGTGCTCGGCCGGGCCAAGGAGATCGCCACCGAGCTGGGACACGCCGCCGCCACCGTGGACATCGGCATCTACCGCGACGACGAGGCCAAACGCGCCGAGGCCGCCGGCTACGGCTTCGAGCCCGGCACCAGCTTCCACCGCATGCGCATCGACTTCGCCGGCCCGGTCACCGCCCCCGATCCGCTGCCCGGCGTCACCCTGCGCACCGGAGAGGACGAGGCGGTCCGCCGCCAGGCCCACCACATCCACCAGGAGGGCTTCGCCGACCACTTCGGCTTCGTCAAGAACGACTACGACGCCTGGCACGCCCGGCGGCAGGCGCAGAGCGGCAACGACTGGTCCCAGGTCATCGTGGCCAGCGTGGACGGAGAGCCGGCCGCCATGATCCAGTCCACCAACGCCTTCGTCCCCGACGAGGACTGCGGATACGTGGGCACCCTGTCGACCCTGCCCGCCCACCGGGGCCGCGGCCTGGGCCGCCACCTGCTGCTGGAGTCCTTCGCCCGGGACGCCGCCCGCGGCAGGAAGGGCACGATCCTGCACGTCGACTCCAACAACACCACCCCCGCCCTCGGCCTCTACACCTCGGCGGGGATGCGCCCGATCATGGTCATCGACGTCTGGCGCCGCCGCATCTAGGCGCGCACCCGATGGGCCGACAGGTGCTCCAGCACCGACTGGTTGGCCTCCCAGCCGTCGGGGAACTTCACCGGCACGCCCAGCTGCACCGGCTCGGCCGACGGGTGGGCGTCCAGAAGCTCGGGGATGCCCGCCCTGGCCACCACCACGCAGGCGTGCCGGTGCCGGGAGGCCAGCACGCACAGCCGCCCCGACTCCAGATGGAAGGCGGTGGCGTCGCGCCGCCCCGACAGCGGGTGCAGCACGATCGTCACGTCGTACTCACGGCCCTGCAGCCGGTTGGCGGTGTCCACGGTGATCTCCGGCGGCAGCCCGGCGTTCCTGATCGCCGCCACCTGGTCGCGGTGCGCCGCGCCGACCGCGATGCGCTCGGCCGTCACCGGCCGCTCGCCCTGCTCCGAGGTCGCCACCGCGCCGCGCTGCAGCAGCCGCGCCGCCAGCAGTGCCACGGCCTGTACGGCCTCGCCGTCCGTGCGGACCGTGTGCCGGTCGGGCAGCTCCAGCAGCGACCAGCCCGAGCGCGCCGCCTCCTCCAGCGCCCGGTCGTGCACGGTGCCGAGCCCGCCGGTGCTCAGCTCCAGGTGGCGTTCACCCGGCCCGGTTCCCGAGGTGAAGCCGGTGAACGGATAGAACGCCCGCGAGACGACCGGCGCCGCCGAGGCGGGCAGCCGCCACGAAACCGGCAGCCGGTGCACCGGGAGGTCCGGATTGTGCCGCAGCAGCACCGAGACGGCGCTCTGCAGCGGATCCCACGACAGGCCGGACCAGCGGTCGGCCTCCACGATCGAGAACGGGTCGAGCTGCCCCGGATCGCCCACGAACAACGCCCGCTCGAACAGCCCGGCGATGCGCAGCAGCTTGTCCGAGCGCATCTGGTATGCCTCGTCCACGATCGCCCACGGCCAGGTACGGCCGGCGATCCACGCCCACTTGTCGGAGGTGGCGATGACGATGCCGGGGTCGCCGAGATCCTGGATGCGGGTGCCGACGCTCACGCCGGGCAGCTCCAGCAGCCGGCGCGGCGGCACGTAGCCGGAGGCCGACAGCCGTCCCACGGTCAGCTCGGGATGCTTGGCGACGATGCGGGTCACCAGGTCGTCGACCTGCTCGTTGGTCTGGGCCACGATCATCAGCGGCTCGCCGGTCTCGGCCAGGTGCGCCGCCGCCCGCACGACCAGCGTCGACTTGCCCGCGCCCGGCGGGGAGTCGACCACGACGCCACGATGGTTCGGCAGGTCGGCCAGGACGTTCCGGATGACCTCCTCGGGACTCACTCCCACGCCTCCCTGGCGTCCTCGTCGTTCGGCACGTACTCCAGCGGCGGCCCGCCGTGCGTCCACGGCGTCGCCTCGGGCTCCGGCAGCGCCGCGGCGCCCTGGAAGTCGTCGGTCAGCGCCGTGTAGCAGACCCGCTCGCCCACCTCCGGCACCGAGCCGGGCGCCGGCGTCTTGGCCCGCCCCATCCCCTTGGTGATCTTCAGCGTGACCAGGCCGCCCTCGGCCGCGACCAGCTCGGCGCCCTGGCCCTTGCGCTGCGGGGTGCCGAGCGCGCTGCCCGGCGCCAGCCGTACCTGATCGTCGGTCTTGACCACCACGAGCGGGCGTAGCTTGCGCGAGCGGCCCTCGCCCTCGGTGTGGTCCGGCTCGGTCTGCACCACCTCGCCGGCGAACGCCTCGCCCGCCAGCCGGTACTCGGCCATGATGAGCGGGTCGTCGTAGGCGCGCTGCACGTCGTAGGCGGCCTGGGCGCGCTCCATGCGCGACAGCCGGGAGGCGGCGGCGACCGCGCCGTCCCGGCGGGCCTGCGGCGGGGCGCCCTCGGCGAGCTGCGTCGCGAAGCCGCTGAAGGAACCCCGGTCGAGCTCCCAGCGCTGGGCCACGCTGGCGCCCTCCGGCAGCGCGCGCAGCAGGTCGTAGGCCCGCCAGACCAGCCGCCAGGTGGGTTCGAGCTGGGTGCGCAGCGCCTCGGTGACACGCTCGGGCGAGCCGTCCTCGATCGCGGGGGCCAGCACCTCGGCGTCGAAGCCGGGGTCGGTGGCCGGGCCGGCGGGCGGCCACACGAGCGGGTCCTCGGCCTCGTCGGACGGGTGGCCCTCCACCCAGGCCATCAGCGCGGCGAGGTTGGCGTCCTCCAGCGCGCTCTGGCCGGTGGCCCAGTGGCGGGCCGCCTCCTCGGTGACGGCCAGCGTCAGCGACGAGCCCGGATAGGCGGCGCGCTCGGCCAGGTAGGTCAGCCAGCGGCCGAGCAGCGGCACGCCCTCGGGCACCGGGTAGGGGCCGTCGGTGCGGCGGAAGCGGGTCGAGCGGCCCAGCAGGGCGGTGAACGCCACGCCGGCACGGTTGGGGATCAGCAGCTGCGGGGCGTCGAGCGCGCGCTCGTAGGGGTCGGCGTTCTTGCGCTCGACCGTCTCGGTGTCGGCCATGAAGCTCTCGAGGTACGGCAGCAGCAGCCCGGCCAGGTCCGCGGTGAAGGCGAAGCGCAGGTCCCGGTTGCGGGGTTGGGGGACCGTGAGCAGATGGGGCCGCTCCCGGTCGGTGCCGAGCATGGCGGCCAGCGGCGCGGCGGCCTCGCCGGACAGCTTCAGCGGGATGAGGACCATGGGGCGATCCGACAGGTGGCAGTGCCGTACGGTCGCGATCGGCTGCGCCCGCCCTTCCTGCAGTGCGCGCAGCTTGGCCAGGGAGGTCAGCAGGCTCACGCGGCCTCCTTCTCCGGCCCCGCCGGCTCGTGCTCCGGCCGTACGGGAAGGCCGGGGCTGGGCTGGGCTGGGCGGGGCTGGGCGGGGCGCTCATCGGCGCTCGCGGTGCGGGCGGTCATGTCAGGCAGTCCTGGCGCAGGCGCTCGGCGCCGCGCAGCAGGCGGGCGATCTCCTCCTGCCCCTCGCGCGGCGTGATGCTCCCCTCGGCCAGCCCCAGCGCCTCCGCCACCCCGGCCACGCCGCCCAGCTCGTCGCGGACGTTACGGCCCAGCAGGTCGGAGGCGCCCTCCTGGCGGGCCTCGTCCCGGCAGAAGAAGCACAGATCGCACGTGGACAGGCAGTCGGGCGCGTAGCGGGCGTCCACCCGGCGCAGCGCGTCGGCCAGGTCGGCGGCCGAGCGGGCCGGCAGCCCGTCCTCGCCCGGCTCCAGGTCGAACGTGAGCCCCTCGGGCAGCTCCGCCAGCAGCCGGTCGAGCGTGGTCATCCGGGCGAGCTGGCGGCGCAGCACCGCCAGCTGCCGGCGCACGTCCACCAGCGTCGCGACCGGGCGGTTGGCGAAGTTCTCCGGGCAGACCAGCACCACCTCGTGCGCGACGCTCAGCGGGTCGTGGCCCAGCTCCTCCAGCATCGTGCGCAGCGCCAGCACGTACACCGCCGCCTGCCGGGCCGCCGCCGCGACCGACGCGGGGTCGGCCTGGCCGTCCACGACCGCGAACGACTTGACCTCCACGACGTGGAAGCGGCCGTCGAGCTGGAAGGCGACCACGTCGGGTTCCAGGTAGGCGGTGTGGCCGGCGATGTCCACGCTCAGCAGCGGGTGGTCATACAGGGTGCCCGCGTCGTGCTCGCCCCTGGCCGCCCGGTCGAACAACGCCCGCGTGTGGGCGTGGCGCAGGTGCGTGCCCACGTTCTCCACGTCGTGGTAGGCGACCTCGGCGATCGGCAGGCCCAGCACCTCGCGCAGCATGCGCAGCAGCTCGGCGCAGCCGTCGGCCTTCACCAGGGCCTCGAACTGGTTGCCGCGGGTGATCGCGAACGGCGACTGGCCGAACGGCGCGGGAAAGCCCAGATGCCGGGCGGCCAGGTCCTTGTCGACCCCGGCGCCGTCCATGAGCGCCCGCCGCGCGCAACCCGGGTTGGCGGCCAGCGCCGCGATGGCCCGGGCGTCGTGCGGTTTCGGCGGTGTCGTCCCGCGCAGCGCGTCGATCCGTCTCACGCCGTGATCCCTCCATTACCGACGGCGCCCAGGCTAGCGGCGCTCAGGGGCGCGACGCCGAACAGCCGCGCCGGATCGTCCAGTTGGTCGCGCGCGCGGGCCGCCAGCTCGGCCCGGTCACGCGTGTCACGCTCGATGTGCACGGCGAGCTCGGCCAGCGCCATCTCGGCCACGCGGCCGGGATCGACGTCCTTGCCCAGCTCCACCAGCTCGCCGCCCGGAATGTTGCGCCCCATCCTCGCCACCAGGCGCAGCGCCTCCGGGGAGGGGCCCTGGGTGCGCCCGATCCGCTCGGCCACCGCCGCCGCGCAGGTGAGGAAGTCCACCCGCGGGCTGAGCGGGCCCACCACCCGGCGCTCCAGCGGCCAGGCGCTCAGCGTGAGCAGGCCCCGGGCGGAGGAGAGCCGGTCGGTCAGGGCGGCGCACAGATAGTACGGCCGGCCGTACGGGCTGGCGCGGAAGGACCGTTCCTCGTCGCGGCGCAGGCTGGTGAGCTGGGCCGAGCGCAGGGCGCCGGCGAAGAACGCCTCGCTGACGGCCACGATGAGGCGGGGCTGGGCGGGTGCGCCGAGCACGTCCAGCGCCTGGTGCACCCGTTCGCGCACGGTGGTGGTGCCCGCGCGGCGCCTGGGGGTCCCGGTCGTGGCGCCGCCGGTCGGGCCGGCGCCACCGGCGCCGCCTGGTGGGGGGCCGATGCTGCCGGGCGGGGTCCCTGTGGTGTCGGCCGGGGTGCTGACCAGGGCGTCCCAGGTGCGTTCCGCGGCGCGCAGGTCGGCGCGCAGGGTGCGGGCGGTGACCGTGTCCCTGGCGCGCATGGCGCGGCGCACACCGGCGCGCAGGTCGTCGATGCGCCGTTCCAGCTGGTCCAGCCGGTCACTCATGGCGCGAGAGTAGCAGGAGTTCCAGTATTTCCCAGTAATTTCGGCATGTCGTGGCGTGGCGCGTCGCTTTTCGCCCTGGCATGCCAGTTCACGCTCGGCCTGTTCGACGACCCCTTCGTCGATCCCGGCCGGGCCGAGGAGATCGTCGGCAGGGCCGAGTTCACCGCCGCCGGGCTGGAGGTCCAGGCCGCCTCACTCACGCTGCTGAAGAACGGGCCGCTGCCGCTGGCCGAGGGCGCCCGGCTCTACGCCGAGGGGGTGGATCCCGCGGTCGCCGCCGGATACGCCAAGGTCGTGGCCACCCCCGGGGAGGCCGACGTGGCCGTGGTACGGCTGGCCGCGCCGTACGAGCCGCGGGCCGGAGGCTTCGAGGCGTTCTTCCACGCCGGCAGCCTCGCCTTCCCGCGCGAGGAGATCGAGCGGATCGGCGGGCTGCAGCGCACGGTGCCCACGGTCGTCCGCGTCTACCTGGAGCGGCCCGCGGTCTTCCCCGAGCTGGCCGGAGGGGCGGCGGCCGTCGTCGGCGACTTCGGCGCGAGCGACCGGGCCCTGCTCGACGTGCTGTTCGGCCGGTCGCGACCGGGCGGGCGGCTGCCGTTCGAGCTGCCGCGGTCGATGGCCGCGGTGGAGGCGAGCCGTTCGGACGTGCCCGGTGACACGGCCGATCCGCTCTACCCGTTCGGCCACGGCCTGTCGTACCGGTCCGCGACGGCCGGCCGTACTAGTCCTTGACGGCCAGCACCCAGGTCTGGTCGTCGGTCAGGTAGCGGCCGAAGCGGAGCCCGACGGCGGCGAGCTCGGCCGTCAGCTCCTCCTCCGACAGCCGCCGGGACCAGAACGACTGGGTCCAGACCCGCTCGCCCTGGGTGTAGCGCATGGTGGAGGCGATCACCCGGGGCGAGATCTGCTCCAGGGCGGCGATGGAGATGCTCAGGTCGCCGAAGGAGCGGCCCCGGCCGACCTCCCAGACGTCGTGCCTCTCGTCGGGGGTCCACTGCATGATCGCCGCGCCGCCGGGGCGCAGGTGGCGGGCGCAGGCGGCCATGAGTTCGCGCCGGTCGTGGTCGTCGGCGGTGTTGACGAGCTGCGAGGCGAGGAGCACGGCGTCGAACTCGCGCCCCAGGCGCAGATCCTGGGCCCGCGACCGGACTGTGGCGGGCCCGCGCACGTGCGCCAGCATCTCGGCGGACTCGTCCACCGCCACGACCTCGAAGCCCAGGTCGAGCAGCGCGTGGGTGAGCCGGCCGACACCGGAGCCGATCTCCAGGATGGAGCCGCCCGCGGGCACGACGCCGCTGACGATCTCGGGTTCGCCTTCCGGCGTCATGAGGAGGTAGAACTCGACGGGCGATCCATCGGGGGTGATCGAACCCGGACCAGTGCCACTGTTAGTCATGAATCCACGCTAATCCCTGCACTTCACGCCGTCTGTCTCAAGATCGAGACATAGCTGGGATTCCAAGGGACCATGAAGGGCGTGGGACGTCATGTGGCCGGCGCCGTGGTGGGCCTGTTCGCGCTGCCCGCCGTCTACTACCTGACCGAGGCGGGCGCCCGCGCCCTGCGCGCCGGATACACCGGCTTCGTCCCGAGCCCGGCCGGTTTCGGCTACCTGGGCGCCGTCGCCGCGCTGGCCGGGCTGCTGACCGGCTGGCAGCGGCTGTCCCCGCTGGCCGCGCTGATGTGCGGACTGCCGCTGGTCCTGCTCGGCGCGCTGTTCGCCACCGAGCTGGAGCTGGCGCTGCGGCTGGCCGCCGGGCTGCCCCGCTGGGGCGCGCTGCGCGGGGAGGCGCCCGGCACGCTGGCCGGCGTCACCGGCCTCTACACGCTCGTCGGCGGCCTTCTCGTCGCATCGGCTCTGTTCAGGACCCGGAGCAGATCTATCCTTGCCAGGTGAGGGGACGGAGCCCGGACCGGCGCAAGGCGCTGCTCGACGCGGCGGATCGGGTCATCGCGCGCGACGGGCAGGAGGCGTCGATGGCCGCCATCGCCGCGGAGGCGGGCATCACCAAACCCATCCTCTACCGCCACTTCGGCGACAAGAGCGGGCTCTACCAGGCGCTGGCCGACCGGCACGTGCGCACGGTCATCGCCCAGCTCCGGCCGCGCTTCACCCAGGGCGGCGACCTGCGCGAGCGCGCCCGCGCCGCCATCGTCACCTACCTCGACCTGGTCGGCGCCAACCTCAACCTCTACCGTTTCCTGTTCCACCGGGCCGGCGCCGAGGACAGCAGGATCCGCACCCACATGACCACCCTGGTCCGAGACCTCGGCGAGGAACTCGCCCGCATCCTGGTCGCCGAAGGCGTCACCCCCGACCCGGTGCGCGCCCAGGTGCTCGGCCACGCCTTCATCGGCATGGTCCAGACGACCGGCGACTGGTGGCTGGAAAACCCCGGCGTGGACCGCGAGGAGGTCGTCGAGGGCCTGGCCGACGTGATCGTGGCCGCCCTCGGCCGCCGAACCCCGGCAGCCGCCCATGGGCCCGTGCGCACCTGAGTGCCCAGGCGGACGACCCCGGCGTCAGGCTCCCAGCAGCGCGCGGACGCGGTCGCCCGCGCCGGGGCCGTGGGGCCCGGCAAAGGGTGGTCAGCCGGCGCCGAGCAGCTCCAGGAGGTCCCACTCGGTCTCGCAGACCCGCCGCCCGATGGCCGCCAGTTCGACCGACCGCGCGCCGCCCGTCAGGTGCCGCATCGTCTGCATGACGCAGATGACCCCCCACTTCAGCACCCCGAACGCCTCCCACCACCGAAGCGCCGCCCGGTCCACGCGGACGCCTGAAGCCTCCTCGTACGCGCCGACCAGATCGTCGTACTCCCCGAACCCGCCCACCGGCGCCTTCTCCCCGAACCGCCACGCCTTCGCGCACAACCACCCGAGATCCTCGATCGGGTCGCCGGCATGGGCCAGCTCCCAGTCCAGCACCGCCCGGAGACCCTCCGGGCCGACGATCAGGTTCCCGTTGCGGAAGTCGCCGTGCACCACCGTGCGCCGCCTCGCCTCCGGCCGGGTGCGCTCCAGGCGGCGAATGGCCAGCTCGAACACCGGATGCGGCTGCCCGGTCAGATCCAGCACGTCCCGCCACTGCCGCAGCGGGTCACCGGGCTCCTGCGCGGCCACCGCCCCGACCGGCATCCGATGCACCGCCGCCAGCACCCGCCCGCACTGCGCCGCCAGCAGGGGCCGCGCCTGCCGGTAGGCGTCGTCCCGCAGGATCTTGCGCGGGATCGTCTCGCCGTCCACGCGGGCCATCAGGATGTACGGCACGCCGCCGTCGCGCCCGGGCAGGCCGTCGTCGCCACCGGATTCCCCGGCGGCGACGATCTCCGGTACCGGGACGCCCGCCCCCGCCGCCGCCCGCATCAGCGCAGCCTCAGCGGCCAGACCGCCGCCGCCCGCCGCCAACGCGGCCCCCGGCGAGTCGAGCCGCAGGATCAGCCCCCTCCCGCCCGCGGGTGCGGTGACGTCGAGCGACCACGTCTCCCGCGAGGCGCCGCCGGGCAGGCGCACACAGGAACGCACGGTCACGTCCGCGCCCAGCGCCTCCCGCACGATGGCCTCGGCCCGGTCCCGGCCGTCCGCCCGTGCTCTCCCGCCCACCGGCGTCCTCCCCTCCGCCCGCCTGCCCTGGCCGCACGCTCATCGCAGCCCGAACTCCCAGGTGCCGCCCGCCTTGTAGGCGCCGAGCACCCGCCGGCCCACCGAGTCGACGTGCACCTCGTCCGGCCCGTCGTAGACACGTCCCGCCCTGGCGTGCCGGTACATCCGGTCGAGCGGGGTGTCGGGGGTCAGCCCGGCGGCGCCGTACACCTGGATGGCCCGGTCGATCACGTTGTGCAGCATGCGCGCCCCCACCACCTTGACGGCCCCGATCTCCACCCGGGCGTCGGACCCGGCGTCCACCGCCTGGGCGGCGTGCAGGGTGAGCAGGCGGGCGGACTGGATGTCGGTGTAGGAGTCGAAGACGTGCGCCCGCATGAGCTGCTTCTGGGCGAGGGGCGTGCCGAAGGCGGTGCGTTCGTGCAGGCGGCGGCACATGAGGTCGAAGGCGCGCTGGGCCTGGCCGAGCCAGCGCATGCAGTGGAAGATGCGGCCGGGCCCGAGGCGTTTCTGGGCGATGACGAAGCCGTGGCCGCGCGGGCCCAGGAGGTTGGCGGCGGGGACGCGGACGTTGTCGTAGCGGACCTCGCAGTGGGCGCCGGACAGGCCGAGCACCGGGGTCTCGCGCACGATCGTGTAGCCGGGCGTGCCGGTCGGCACGAGGATCATGGAGAAGGCGAGGTGGGGCGGGGCGTCCTCCTCGGTGCGGCACATGACCGTGGTGTAGGCGGCGCGGGAGGCGCCGGTGGTGAACCATTTGTGGCCGTTGATGAGCCATTCGTCCCCGTCGAGGATGGCCGTGGTGCGGATCTGGGTGGGGTCGCTGCCGGCGATCTCCGGTTCGGTCATCGCGAAGCTGGGCCAGATGTCGCCGCGCACCAGCGGCTCCAGGTAGCGCTCGCGCTGGCCGGGGGAGGCGTGCTCGTGCAGCATGAGCGAGTCCTGGAGGGTGAACGTGCCGAGCGCGAGCTGGCCGTACTCGCTGCGGCCCTGAACCTCGTTGACGTACACGTAGTCGAGGAACGGCAGGCCGCCACCGCCCAGCTCCCGCGGATGGCCCAGCGCCCACAGGCCCTCCTTCCTGGCCTGCTCCTGCAGTTCGCGCAGGACCGCGGCGTCCCCGGCGTGCAGCGCGGGCTCGGCGGGCTCCACCCGCTCGGTCATGAACGCGTGGACGGCGTCGCGGACCGGCCGGACACTGTCGGGTACGGCGAAGCTCATGAAAGGATCACAGCCGATAATCGTTGCCCGGTCAACGGATAAGCGATCGCTGACTCAGGAGGTCACCGGATGGCCGCCCCGCACGACGTACCCGACGCCGCCGCGCTGGTCGCGGCGGTCAGAGACTTCCTGGAGACCGACGTGCTGCCCGCCGTGGAGGGTCGGGTGCGCTTTCACACGCGGGTGGCGATCAACGTCCTGGGCATGGTGGAGCGCGAGATCGAGCTCGGCCCCGCCCAGGCCGCCGCCCATGCGGTACGGCTGGCCGGGCTCGGCGTGGGCGACGACGCGGAACTGGCCGCCCGGATCCGTGCGGGGCGTGACGACGACCCGGCGCTGCTCGCCGCGCTCACCGCGGCGGTCCGGGCCAAGCTGGAGGTCGCCAACCCGGGCTACCTCTGAGCGGCCCCCGGGGCGGGGCCGCCCGCCGTACACCCGGAAGGCCCGCGCCCGCGGCGGCGGGAGCGGGCCTTCGGACGTGCGCTCTAGTGGGAGGCGGACAGGTCCAGGTCCTTGACGCGGGGGTCGCCCTCGTCGGCGAAGTACTCCTCGCGCTTGGTGGCGTCCACGCCGTCGGCCACCTTGGCGGCCCGCAGGCCGACGGTGACCAGCGCGGCCACGATCAGGTTGACGGCCAGCGCGAGGATGCCGGCGTACAGCGTCGTCTTGGTGTCGAGGCCGAGGTTGCTCAGCGAGAACGCCGAGCCGCCGAAGTGCAGCTTGCCGGTCGCCGGGTTGGGGATGGTGTAGAGCATCCACATGCCGGCGGCCATGCCCAGCGCCCAACCGGCGATCAGGCCGCCCTTGTGGAACCACCGGGTGTACAGGCCCAGCGCCACCGACGGCAGCGTCTGCAGGATGATCACGCCGCCGATGAGCTGCAGGTCGATGGAGAACTGCGGGTCGAGCAGCAGGATGCACAGCACCGCGCCCACCTTGACCACGAGCGAGACGAGCTTGGAGACCGTGGCCTCCTGCTTGTCGGTGGCGTGCTTGTTGACGTACTCGCGGTAGATGTTGCGGGTGAACAGGTTCGCCGCCGCGATGGACATGATGGCGGCGGGCACGAGCGCGCCGATGGCGATCGCGGCGTAGGCCACGCCGGCGAACCAGTCGGGGAACATGTTGTCGAACAGCACCGGGACCACGGTGTTGCCGATCGGCTTGCCGTTCTCGCCGATGACCGGCTTGGTTTCGGCGGCGATCGCCATGAAGCCCAGCAGGGCGATGAGGCCGAGCAGGAAGCTGTAGGCGGGCAGGGCGGACATGTTGCGCTTGATGACGCTGCGGTTCTTGGCGGCCAGCACGCCGGTGAGGCTGTGCGGGTAGAGGAAGAGCGCCAGCGCCGAGCCGAAGGCCAGCGTGATGTACTGCAACTGGTTGCCCGCGTTCAGCAGGATGCCGTCGCCCGGTGCGGGCGACTTGTCGAACTTGGCCTGGGCGGCGTCGAAGATGTTGCCCCAGCCGCCGAGCTTGAACGGGATGTAGATGACCGCGGCCAGGATCACGATGTAGATGAGCGTGTCCTTGACGAAGGCGATCAGCGCCGGGGCGCGCAGGCCCGACTGGTAGGTGTAGGCGGCCAGGATGGCGAAGGCCACGATGATCGGCCAGTGGCCGGTGACGCCCATGGACTGCAGCACGGCCTCGATGCCGACGAGCTGCAGCGCGATGTAGGGCATGGTGGCGACCAGGCCGGTGACGGCCACGACCAGCGCCAGCGTGGGCGAGCCGAAGCGGGCGCGCACGAAGTCGGCCGGCGTGACGAAGCCGTGCACGTGCGAGACCGACCAGAGCCGGGTCAGCACCAGGAAGACCAGCGGGTAGATCACGATCGTGTACGGCACGGCGTAGAAGCCCAGCGCCCCGGCGCCGAAGACGAGGGCGGGCACCGCCACGAAGGTGTAGGCCGTGTAGAGGTCGCCGCCGACGAGGAACCAGGTGATCCAGGTGCCGAAGTTGCGGCCGCCGAGGCCCCACTCGTCGAGGCTCTCGATGTCCTTGGGTTTGCGCCATCGGGCGGCCACGAATCCCATGCCGCTGACCAGGGCGAACAGTGCGATGAAGACGATCAGCTCGGTGGTGTGGCCGCTCATTTGGTCATCCTGTACACGATCGTGGTGCAGGCGACGCCGATCAGGATGAAGGCGAGCTGCAGCCAGTAGAACAGCGGGAAGCCGAGCATGCGCGGCTCGTCGGCGTTGAACAAAAACGTGCACAGCGGCAGCACGATGGGCACGATCAGCAGCCAGTTCCACGGGCTCTTATCGGTGCGCGGCGGCGGTTCGGCCATGACCCCTCCGGTATGACAGTCATTCGCGATCGAGGGGACCCTAGCGTCACAACGGATTCATGCCCAACGACTGAGACATCACGTTTTGGCCTATTTCCTAACCAAAAGGGGTATTTGTCCCGAAATATGAGACGTGCAGGCCGGAGCGTCGTCAGGTGACAGTAGTGACGCGCAGGGGAGATCGCCGGAGTGGATCGGTGAGCGGTCGGCTCTCCGCGGCGAACGGTCAGGCCAGTTCGTCGGCGATGTCGCGGGTTCCGTACCCCTCGGGCGCGGGGACCTCCACGATCGGGTCCTCCCGGTCGTCGAACTCCACCCGCAGCGCCCTGGCCATCGTGGCGTGCATCTCGTACATGCAGGTGATGACGGTGCGAGCAGGCGGTCGTAGGAGAACGCGGTCAGCGGGTCGCCGACCTCCTCACGGGGGACCCGGCGCAGCCGCGGCATCAGGCGTTCCGGTCGGCCGCGGTCTTCGGCTCGTGGTGCACGTCGTCCTCCCGGCCCAGCTCGCGCAGCCAGCAGGCGAACTCGATGAGGATCCCGTCGGGGTCCTTGAAGTAGATGGAGCGCACGAAGACGCCGTCGTGCGGCTTCGGCGCCACGCCGAACTCGCTGTCGTCGTGGTTGAGCAGCACGCCCACGTCCACGCCCTTGGCGATGAGCCGCTCGCGATACTCCTCGATCCTGTCCGGTGGCACGTCGAAGGCGATGTGGTTCATCGAGCCGACCGCCGACAGCAGCTCGCCGCGGTCCGGCAGGCCCTTGGGCGCGCTCACCCCGGGCACCGCGTCGGGCGCGTCCGGGAACCAGAAGAAGGCCAGCGCGTTGCCGCCGCCGGCGTCGAAGAAGAAGTGCTGGCCCCAGCCCATGGGCAGCTCGATCGTCTTGATCAGCGGCATGCCGAGGACGCCCGAATAGAAGTCGACGGTCTGCTTCATGTCGGAGCAGACCAGGGCCAGGTGGTTGACTCCGCGGAGTTCGAACTCGGTGTTCATGGTAACTCCTTGCTTATCACGCAAGATTCTTCCGGAAAACTTGACAAGGGATGTCCTCTTTTCGCTTCACAGTGGAGGACATGAACATCGCACTGGTGGCAGGGTCCACCCGAGGGACGGGTCGGGGCATCGCGGTCGAGCTCGGGAGGGCCGGATACACGGTGTACTGCACCGGCCGATCCACCCGCGCGGCACGCTCGGAGATGAACCGGCCGGAGACGATCGAGGAAACCGCCGACCTGGTCACCGCCGCCGGCGGCACGGGCATCCCGGTCCAGGTGGACCACCTCGACGAGGAACAGGTCAAGGCCCTGGTCGAGCGGATCGAGCGTGAGCAGGGGCAGCTCGACGTGCTGGTCAACGACGTGTGGGGCGGTGACAGGCTGACCCAGTGGAACGTCCCGGTCTGGGAGCACGACCTCGGCAAGGGGCTGCGCCTGCTGCGGCTGGCCGTCGACACCCACATCATCACCAGCCACTACGCGCTGCCGCTGCTGTCGAAGAAGCCCGGCGGGCTGGTCGTCGAGGTCACCGACGGGACCAAGAGGTACAACGACGACCACTACCGGCTCTCGCTCTTCTACGACCAGGCCAAGACCTCCGTCACCCGCCTGGCCTACGCGCTCTCCCACGACCTGCGCGAGTACGGCTGCGCCGCCGTGGCGCTGTCCCCCGGGTTCCTGCGCTCGGAGGCGATGCTGGAGAACTTCGGCGTCACCGAGGAGACCTGGCGCGACTGGATCCCCAACAACCCCACCTGGGCCGTCTCCGAGACGCCCGCCTTCGCCGGGCGCGCCGTGGTCGCGCTGGCCCAGGACCCGGACAAGATGCGCTGGAGCGGGCAGTCCCTGGACAGCGGCAGCCTGGCCCGGGTCTACGGCTTCACCGACCTCGACGGCAGCCGGCCGGACGTGTGGCGCTACATCGACGAGGTCGAGGAAGGCGGCAAGCAGGCGGACGCGGCCGACTACCGCTGAGCCGAAGCGGCCCGGAGCCGGCCGTCGCCGGCCTGGCCGTGGTCAGCCTGGCGATGGTCGGCCCGGCCGTGGTCGGCCTGGCCGTGGTCGAGCCGGCCGTCGTGGGCGCGGTGCTCGTACAGGGCGGCCATCCGGGCCGCCGCCGCGCCCACCATCGCGCGCAGCTCCGGCGGCGCCAGCACCTCGGCCTCCGCCCCGAAGCGCAGCACCTGCGTGAACGCCACCTGCACCGACTCCACCGCCAGCTCGATCGTGCCGTCCTCGCGCACCGACCGCAGCGCGTCCTCGAGGGCGGCCGGATCGGCGATGTAACGGAGCATCCGCACCCCCGCCGGCGTGAGCCGCAGGGTGACCGTGTCCCGCAGCAGCGACCGGGCGAAGCGCGCCGACTGCCGCTGCCAGTACACCGCGAGGTCGAAGTCCGGGTCCCGCTCGAAGCTCTCCTCCCGCGAGGTGACCTCCTCGACCCGATCCACCCGATAAGTCAGGAAATTTCCGGCCTGCGCGACCAGATACCAGACCCCGGCCTTCAGCACGAGCCCATACGGGGACACCACCCGCTGCCTGCCCCTGTAGACCAGGGAGACCGCCCGGTCACTCCACACCGCCCTGGCCAGCGGCGCCAGCGCGGCCGGCGGCGGGTCCTCGCCCGCGAACCACCCCGGAGCGTCCAGATGGAAGCGCTGCGCCGCGGTAGAAGGGGCGTCCCGCAGCCCGGGGGAGAGCGCCGCCGCCGCCTTCAGCCGGGCGGTCGCCGCCACGTCCTGCAGCCCCATCTCGCGCAGCGCACCCGGCACCCCGGACAGGAACAACGCCTCCGCCTCGGCCCGGTCCAGCCCGGTCAGCCGGGTGCGATACCCCTCCAGCAGCCGGTACCCGCCACCCCGCCCCCGGTCGGCGTAGACCGGGACCCCGGCCTCGGCCAGCGCCAGCACGTCACGGTGCACGGTGCGCTCGGAGACCTCCAGCTCCTGGGCCAGCTCGGCCGCGGTCATCCCGCCTCTGCCCTGGAGCAGCAGGATCACCGACATCAACCGCGAGGCGCGCACACCCCGACTCTAATCGCCCGGGTACGGCCCGGCGCCGCGGCGATCAGCCGACCGTGGGCAGCATCACCGCCGAAGGGTGCTCCGGGGTGTGGAAGACCTCGATGTCGGCCGGGATCATCGGCCCGCCGTCGGCCAGCGGCCGCCCGGTGCCCGGGTTGCGGGCGATGGTCGGATAGGCCCCGGCCGCCACGTGCACGCGGATGCTGTGGCCGCGGCGGAACCGATGGCCTATCGGCCACAGCTCCACCGGCACCCGCCGGATGTCGCCGGGCGAGGACAGGGTCCGCCGTACCCCCTCGCAGATGTTCCTGGAGACGCCCGAGGGGCTCACCTCGCAGACCCGCACCACCACGTCGGCGCACGGCGCGCTGGAGCGGACGAACAGCTCGGCCGAGACGGGGCCGATCATCTCGGTGTCGGCCGGCAGCGGCGGGGAGGTGTAGACGAGCACGTCGCGGCGGGCCTCCAGCCGGCGCTGGTCGCGGGGGCGGGAGTCGGCCAGGAGCACCGGGCCGCCGATCACCGGCGTGGGATGGGAGGGGTGGTAGCGGAACCGGTCGGGCGCGGAGGGCGAGGGATCCTCGGGGAAGAGGTTGAACCCGGCGTGCAGGTGCCAGCGGGACGGGCTCATCCCGGGCACCGGCCAGTCGGGGTAGTCACGCCACTCGTTCGCCCCGGTGATGAACAGGCGCACCGGGTCGGCGCGCAGGGCGGAGAAGTCGCCGAGCAGGTGGGCCCGGTACCAGGCCAGCGCCTCGGCCAGCGCGGGCCGGCTGTGCCGCGGGTCCACGTGGTACCACGGGCCGATGGTCAGGTACGGCCGGCGGCCCGCCCTGCGCATGGTCAGGTAGTCGTTGACCTGCCAGGGCAGGAAGACGTCGTACCAGCCGCCGAGCATGGTGACCGCGGCCTCGACGTCGGCCACGTCGGGGGAGAAGTCGCGCTTGGCCCAGTACGGCGCGGAGGGCTCGTCCCCGTGGTGGGTGAGCAGGTCCTGGTAGAAGGGCAGCTGGTGCCCGGCGGAGACCAGGTCGAACTCGGCCATCGGGCGGCCCGACAGCACCGCCCGGCGGGTCAGCCGGGGCGCGGTGAACAACGCGGTGCCGCCGAAGCGGCGGGTGAGGGTGTCGGTCAGCGTGGTCCAGCTGAGCGCCGACTCCAGGGCGAAGGCCCCGCCCACGTAGGCGGCGTCGCGGAACTGCGAGGCGGTGATCTGCGTGGCCATCGCGCGCAGGTCGGGGCCGGCGTAGGGGGCGACGGCCCACTGCGTGTAGCCCAGGTAGGAGGGGCCGAACGTGGCGAACCGCCCGCCGTACCAGGGTTGCTCGCGCATCCAGGCGATGGTGGCCAGGCCGTCGTCGTGCTCGTCGCCGAGCGGATCGCTCAGCCCGCCGGAGCCGAAGCCGCCCCGGCAGGACTGGATGAGCACGTGGAAGCCCTGGCGGGCGAAGCCGCGGCCGACCATCCAGCCGAAGGGGCCCCTCCGGCCGTATGGGGATCGGACGAGCACGGCAGGGGCGTCGACGGCGCCCTTGGGTGCGTAGTGGTCGGCCATGAGCTGGATGCCGTCGGGCATCGGGATGGCCAGGTCCCGTGTCACGCTAATCGGATGTCTCCCCCGCATATCTTCAACGGGTAACAGACGGGCGGGCGGGGGAGCAAGGGGGTTCGCGCCCGGGGTGGGGCCGGGCGGGGCGGAGCCGGGCCTCAGCCCTGGTTGAGCGGCAGGGCGATGTCGACGACCTGGCGGCGTGCCGGGAACGCGCCAACCCGGGCGGCCGCGCCGGTCAGCGGGTTGACGAGGAAGAAACGGGCGGCGCCGTCCGCCTGGAGCGCGGCGTAGGCGGTGTTGTCGCCGCGGCGGCCGGTGTAGATGTCGAAGCCGGCCGGGGCGGCGGCGTCCACGCCGAGCTTGCCGGTGGGGGCGAGGTTGCCGGCGTTGGCCGGTGACTGGATGACGACCTGGTCGCCCGCGGTGTCCACGTCGAACAACGTCGTGGCGGTGGCGGCGTCCAGGTCGTTGTTGGTGTAGGCGGCGGCGGTGACGCCCGTGGCGGTGGCGCCGGTCGGGCCGGTGAGCCTGCCGTCGGCCGCGGTCGTGCCGGGGGCCGGGGCGCCGGCCGGGTCGTCGAGGTTGTGGCGCAGGTTCTGGCCGGTGTCGCTGATGACGCGCAGCCGGTTGGCGGCCGGGTTGAAGTCGACGCCGAAGGAGGCGCCGTCGAGCGCGACGGTCAGCTGGGAGACCTTGGTGGCCTTGCCCTTGCCGGACAGGGTGTAGACGCCGCCCTTGTCGCCCACGGCGTACAGCTTGCCGTCCTGGACGCGGTGGTCGATGCCGATCACCGTGGCGTCGCCGTCCAGGCCGGTGATCTTGCCGAGGTCGGTCACGGTGCCGGGCCGGTCGGCGCGGAAGGCGACGAGGGTTCCGGAGTCGGTCAGGCCGACCACCCGCGGCGCGGCGGCGGAGGGCGCGGCCGCGAGAGCGGCCGGCGCCGAGCCCAGGAGGCCGCCCGCGCACAGCACGATCGCCACTGTCTTACGCATGAATGAAACTCCTTCGGGTCGGGACGTGTGCCTCCTCATTCGTTCCAGGGCCCCCGGCGGATGGACCTACGGTCGCGTAGGGCGGATGACACCCGGCAAACTATCCGGTCATGGGACGAATTACCTCGTATGTCGCCCTAGGGGACAGCTTTACCGAAGGACTCGAAGACCCGGCCGACGACGGCTTCCGCGGCTGGGCCGACCGGCTCGCTGAGCACATCGAAGCCCACGAGCCGGGACTGCGTTACGCCAACCTCGCCGTGCGCGGCCGCCTGATCGACGAGATCGTCGGCGAGCAGGTGCCGGAGGCCGTCGCGATGGGCGCCGACGTGGTCTCGCTGTGCGCGGGCGGCAACGACATCCTGCGGCCCGGCAGCGGCCCGGCGATCGTGGCCAGGCGGCTGGAGGAAGGAGTACGGGCCCTCACGGAAGCGGGCGCCACGGTGATGCTGTTCACCGGCTTCGACCTGCGGCAGGTCCCCGTCATGCGGCTGGCCCACAGCAAGATCGAGGTCTACAACCTCCACATCCACGACATCGCGCGGCGCTACGGCACCCTTCTGGTCGACATGTGGCCGATGGCGGTGCTGCGCGACCCGCGGGCGTGGAACTCCGACCGGCTGCACCTCAACAGCGACGGCCACCGCCGGGTGGCGCTGGCCGCCGCCGAGGTGCTCGGGGTGCCGGTCGCCGAGGACTGGCGCCGGCCCTACCCGCCGCGCAGCCCGGTCCTGTGGCGGCACGCGCGGCGCGACGACCTGCGCTGGGCCAGGGAGTTCCTCGGTCCCTGGATCAACCGGCGCCTGCACGGCCGCTCCTCGGGAGACGGCGTCAGCCCCAAGCGGCCGGGGCTGACGCCGGTCGAACCCGGCTAGTTCTTGTCGGGACGCTCCGAGACGCGGATGGCGTTGACGATCGGCTGGCCGTCGCGCCTGGCGAAGCGCACGTTCAGCTGGCCGTCGGTGACCTTCACGGTGTACGCGCGGTTCGCGGCCGTGTAGGTGCCCACCTCCAGGGCCAGGTCGAGCGCGGGGATGGCGAGCTGGCCCTCGGCGATCACGTCGAAGACCCGGTCACCCGGCCGCTTCGAGGTGATCTCGGCGAAGCCCAGCTCGACCGTGTACGTGCCGTTGGGCACGTTGTCGAAGCGGTACTCCAGCAGGTTCTCCCGGGCGGTGCGGAACAGCGCCTGCTCCGTGGTGCCCGCGATGGTCCTGCGGGTGTCGGCCGTGCGGTTCTGGTTGGCCACGTAGCCGTGGCCGCCCGCGGTGTGCCTGCGGTCGGCGCTCCACACGTCGCCCTGGGCGTCCACGACCTGCCGGGAGGCGCCGGCGTCGAGGGCCACCTGGAGCTTGGGCACCACCACGTTGACCACGACGTCCAGCACCGGCTGGCGGCCGCTGTTGGAGCGGATGGTCAGCTTGCCGCTGCGTACCGTGCCCGGCTGCACGCCCTGGCTGTTCACCGTCACCGTCACGGCCGCCTTCTGGCCCTTGGCCAGGTCGCCGCCGGTCGGCGCGGCGGTCAGCCACGGGCTGTCGCTGGTCACCGCGTACGTGGCCGGGGCGCCGAGGTTGGTCAGCTCGAAGGTGCGGCTGCGCGTCACCGCGGTGGGCATGACCACGGCCAGCTCGCCGACCGAGGCGCTGACCGCCCCGGTGATCAGCGAGGTGTCCACGCCCGTGAACACGCCCGGCCGGATCGTGACGTCCTGGGTGAACGTGCCGTAGTGCTCCTTGGCCACTTCCACCTTGTAGTCGCCGGCCAGCACCTGGCCGTAGAACGTGCCGTCGTCGCCGGTGGTGAACGCGGCCACGTCGCCCACCTTCACCGCCGCGCCCGCGATGGGCCTGCCGTCGTTGGCGTCGGTGACCGTGCCGGTGACCAGGCCGTGGCGGCTGGCGTTGACGCTGACCGCCTGCCCGGAGGCGACCACCGGCAGGTTGAAGGAGTACAGCAGCGCGTCGGTGCCCGCCGCGTTCTCCACGCCGATCGTGGCGCTGTTGCCCTGCTCGCGGGCGCCTTCGACGTCCTTGTAGCGGTAGGACACCGAGCCGTTCTCGCCCAGCAGCATCGCGACCGAGATCCGCAGCGCGGTGTCGTTGTAGAACGTCACGTTGCGCCACTCGATGACGAACGTCCGGTTGGGCGCGGTGCCGGTCACGCCCGTGTAGACGCCCGCGGCGTCATCGACGATGAGGTCGTCGAAGTAGGCGTAGACCGCGTTGTTCGGCGTGCCCGCGGTCGGCAGCGTGCCGTTCGCGCCCGTGGTGACGCTGGCCGCGGCGAAGGAGGCGTAGCCGTTGGTGGTGACCCACGCCTTCGTCTGGGCGGCGCCGTAGAACGGGAAGCGGAACGGCAGCGTCACCTGCTGGGCCTCGTCGTCGCCGGTCAGCGTGAGCTTCTCGGTGCCCGCGACGTACGGCTGGGCCGCGACGGCGCAGGTGTAGCCGAAGTTGTCGCCGCGCAGGGGCAGGTCGACGTCCTTGACGACGTCCCCTGCCACCGTCAGCGGCACCCGCGCCGAGGCGGTCGCGCAGCGCGAGCTCGGCGTGACGGTCAGCTCGTAGGTCCCGTGCGGGACCGAGAGCCGGTAGCGCCCGTCGGCGCCGGTGACGGCCTGGAGCGGCGTCCCGGCCACGGCGACCGTGGCGCCCGCCTCGGGCGCTCCGGCGACGGTGACGATGCCGGAGACCGTGCCGGAGGGCGCCCTGGTCATGGACAGGTCCGTCGTGGTGGTCTGGCCCGCCGCGACGGCCGCGGTGGCGGTGGCCGGGCCGTACCCGAACAGCGCGGCCGTCACCTGGTAGTCGCCGGGGAGCAGATGCGGCACGCTGTAGGTGCCGTCCGCGCCGGTGAACACGGTACGGCCGAGCGGCCCGGTCAGGCTGACCTCGGCCCCGGCGACCGGGGAGCCGGCGGCGGTGACCGCACCGCGCACCTCGCCGAGCCCGTCGCGGGGCGCGGCCTGGACGGCGGCGAAGGAGTCGAGGCGGCCCTCGCCCCAGACGTTGTTGTCGGCGGGCGTGCCGCCGCAACTGGTGTCGTTGACGTCGATCGCGGTGCTGTCGAGCAGCGGCCGGGTGGCGGCCACGTTGCCCTGCAGGCTCGGCGCCGCCGACCACAGCAGCGCGACCGTGGCGGCCACGTGCGGGCTGGCCATCGAGGTGCCGGTGAAGGCGGCGTAACCGCCGGGCACCGATGAGCGCACGTTCACGCCGGGCGCGGCGATGTTGGGCTTGATCTCGCCGTTGTCACCCGGGCCCTTGCTGGAGCGGTTGTAGAGGACGTTGTTGATGTCCAGGCCGCCGGCGCTGTAGCTGATGGCGTACCCGCCCGGGGAACTGGTGGTGTTGCAGGCGGGGCCGGAGTTGCCGTTGGAGAAGGCGGGGAAGATGCCGGCGTCGATCCACGACTGCACGATCCCCGTGTACCACGGGTCGTTGCCGGGGCCGCCCCAGGAGTTGTTGACGATGTCGGGCGCCAGGTCGGGACGCGCGTTGGCGCCGCTGAGGTCGGTCGGCGCGGCGATCCACTGCCCGGCTCTGGTCAGCGAGAGCTCCGAGCAGCTGTTGGTCTCGCAGCCCTTGGCGGCGATCCAGCGGGCCGCGGGAGCGACGCCGATGCCCCCGGCGCCGACCATCGTGCCCATCGTGTGGCTGCCGTGACCGTTGTTGTCGCACGGGGCGGCGCTCGGGCAGACGCCCGCCGGGTCGTACCAGTTGTAGTTGTGGTCGTAGGAGCCGTTCGGCGCCCGGCCACGGTACTGCGCGCTGAGGTCGGGGTGGGTGTAGTCGGCGCCGGTGTCGATGTTCGCGACGACGATGCCCTCGCCCCTGGTGCCCAGCTCGTCCCAGACCCGCGGGGCGTTCACCCGGTCGACGTTCCACTCGACGGCGGCCGTCCTGGCCTCCGGCCGGCCCGGCTCCGGCTTGGGCAGCGCGTAGGTGCGGACCGGGAGGATGCTCTCGACCTCTGGCAGGTCGGCGATCGCGGCGGCGAGTTTCTCGCTCGCGCCGGACACATGGATCGCGTTGACGATCCAGAATGGCGTGAATTCGACGTTCTGCGCGGTCAGGAGTTTGCGCACCGGCGCCTGGGAGGAAGTGGCCAGGGCGGTCTTGGCCTTGTAGGCCGCTGCGGATTTCGCGTCCTTCGTGGTGGCGCGGCGGGCCGCCGATAAATTGGCCTCGCCTTTCACCTTGACCCAGAAGGTGGCCTTGTCATCGGCCTTCAGGTCGGCCAGCACGGCCTGGTCGATCTTGTCGGGCTCGGGCGCGGCCTGGGCCACGCCCTGAGGGAGCAGGAGGCATAACGCCGCGGCGACCCCCGTGAGGGCCGCTCGCCAGCGCAGTGGGGTACGGGACACGCGCTCTCCTAGGCGATCTTGACAACCATGTGGAGAGCGTGATTCGACACGGTCGAGTTGGCAAGAGTCAATCTGGTAATTCGGGTTTTCTAGCTGTAATGCCGGAAGTTCACCCAGCCCACCCGCCAGGGAATCTTGAGCCCCCGGCACACGAAGATCGCATTGCCCTGGATCTCATTGTCCAGGCCGAGACCGTTGTCGATCTCACCCGCCTCCTGACAGCTGGTGAACTGCTCGCGCATCGCGCGCCTGATCACGTCCACGGTGATCGCCACCGTGCCGCTCTCGGGCGGCGGGCCGTACTCGAACAACTGGTTGTGCGGGCTGAACACGCGCGGCAGGCCCGCGCGGACCGCCGCGCCCGCGTTGCCGTAGTTGCCCATGAGCAGGATCACCCGCGCCTGCTCGTCCGGCGGCAGCGTCCGCACCACCGCGCGCACCTGCTCGGCGAAGCTCGGCCAGCCCAGCGACTCGCGGACCACCTGGTTGGCCTCCGGGATCACCGTCTGCGCCACCTCCGGCTGCGGCACGATCGGCAGCGCGATCAGCGTGTTGCCCGCCGCCACCACCGCCAGCGCCGCGACGCCCACGACGCGCCAGCGCGGCCGCCACGCCTCCAGGCTCACGCAGCCCGCCGCGAAGAACAGCACCAGCAGCCCGATGATGTAGTCGGGACGGCCGCCGCTGAGCACGGTCAGCAGCCCCGCCACTGGATAGGCCACCGCCAGCGCCCGCACCCGCCGGTCGCGCCACAGCCGCGCGAACCCGAACGCGGCGATCACCGTCGCCGCCGGCCCGAGCAGCAGCACCTGCATCGGCAGGAACAACGCGCGCATCTCCGCGCCCTTGTCCGCGCTCAGCGCCGCCGCCATCTTCAGCTGCGGCCAGCCGTTGGCCACCTGGTAGAGCAGGTTCGGCAGGGCCAGCAGCACCGCCAGCAGCGCCCCCGCCCACAACCACGGGCTGCGCAGCACCCGGCGCGGCCCCACGGCCAGCAGCCCGGCCGCCAGGCCGATCACCAGGATCACGATCAGATGCTTGTTGTAGGTGGCCACGCCGATCACCGCGCCCACGGCCAGCCACCAGCGCGGCTCGTCGCGCAGCAGCGCCTTGAGCACGAACAGGATGGCCGCCGTCCACAGCGGCAGGTCCACGCTGAGCGTCAGCAGCGAGTGGCCCACGATCATGACGAAGCCGCCGGTGGCCACGCCGAGGGCGCTCAGCACCTGCGCGAAGCGCCCGCCCCCCAGCTCGCGCACGATCAGCGCCACCACGACCAGCAACACCGCCACGGACAGGGCGGCGGGGATGCGGATCGCGGTGAGGGTGTCGCCGAACACCCCGATGGCCACCCTGGCCAGCATCGGGGTGAGAGGCGGCTGGTCCACGTAGCCCCAGGCGGGCCGCTCGGCCAGCATGCGGAAGTACAGCTCGTCACGGTGATAGTCGTAGGCGCCGCTCAAGGTCATCAGGATCACGGCGGTGGCCAGGGCGATCACTGTGACGGGCCGCCAGGCGAAGGTGCGGTCCATACTCGGTGAAGCTAGGGCCCTGACTCCGGCTTGTCACGACGGTCAGACCCCCTAAACAGCCGCCTAGGGGTGCGGGCGGACCGGCCGTAAGCAGCCCTTACGAACGCACCGGAAGCCGCAGGGGGCGTGTCATGGTCATGATCGGTAGCGGGCGTGTTAGCATCCGTGCATGCGAATCACCATGCAGGGCAACAAGCAGGGCACGTGGTGGCGCCGCTCCTAGGCGGCGCGAGTTTCGCATTCCTCAACGACGGCCGCCCCGGGAGGCGGCCATAGTTGTCTCCGCCGCCGGGGCTCATGGGTTAACAAGGGGCAAGGCAGTGGAGACGAGCGGATATACGACCGCCGGTGGGGTCCAGGTCGCGCGCGAGACGCGCGAGGTGCCCGAGGCGGCGCTGGAAGAGATCGTGAGCGCGCTCGGGGAGCGGCGCGGCGGCGCGTTCTCCTCGGGCATGGACTATCCGGGCCGCTACAGCCGATGGGCGTTCGGCTACGTGGACCCGTGCGTGGAACTGGTCGCCAGAGGGCGCCGCATCTCCGCCACCGCGCTCAACGAACGCGGCCGGATCGTGCTCCCCGTCGTGGCCTCCTGCCTGCTGGCGGCCGGCAAGCCCGTGAGCGAGCCCACCGCCGACCACGTCGAGGTTTACGTGGCCGAGAGCGACGAACTGCTGCCCGAGGAGATGCGCAGCCGCCGGCCCACCGTCTTCACCGCCATCCGCGAGGTCATCGCCGCGTTCAAGGGCGACGACCCGCACCTCGGCCTCTACGGCGCCTTCGGCTACGACCTGGCCTTCCAGTTCGAGCCCATCCGCCAGGAACTGACCCGCCCCGGCGACCAGCGCGACCTCGTCCTGCACCTGCCCGACCGGATCGTGGTCATCGACCGCCAGCGCGAGACCAGCGTCGAGCACCGCTACGAGTTCACCGTGGACGGCCGGAGCACCCGCGGCCTGGAGCGCACCGGCGCCAGCACGCCGCAGGTCACCCCCGCCGAGATCCCCGCAGACCCGGAGAAGGGCGCCTACGCCGAGGTCGTGGCCGCGGCCAAGGAGAAGTTCAAGCGCGGCGACCTGTTCGAGGTCGTGCCCGGCCAGGTCTTCCACTCCGTCTGCGCCGACCCGCCCGCCTTCTACCGCACCCTCCGCCAGTCCAACCCCGCCCCGTACGAGTTCATCATCAGCCTCGGCGAGGGCGAGCACCTCGTGGGCGCCTCACCCGAGATGTACGTGCGGGTCAGCGGCGACCGCGTGGAGACCTGCCCCATCTCCGGCACCATCGCCCGCGGCGCCAACCCCGTCGAGGACGCCGAGGCCATCCGCACCCTCCTGTCGTCGGTCAAGGAGGAGAGCGAGCTCACCATGTGCACCGACGTGGACCGCAACGACAAGTCGCGCATCTGCGTCCCCGGCACCGTCAAGGTCATCGGCCGCCGCCAGATCGAGCTGTACTCGAGGCTGATCCACACCGTCGACCACATCGAGGGCCGCCTGCGCCCCGAGTTCGACGCCCTCGACGCCTTCCTCACCCACATGTGGGCCGTCACCGTCACCGGCGCGCCCAAGACCTGGGCGATGCAGTTCATCGAGGACCACGAGGCCACCACCCGGCGCTGGTACGGCGGCGCCATCGGCTTCATCGGCTTCGACGGCACCATGAACACCGGCCTGACCCTGCGCACCGCCCAGATCAAGAACGGCGTCGCCACCGTCCGGGCCGGAGCCACGCTCCTGTTCGACTCCGACCCCGAGGCCGAGGAGCGGGAGACCGAGCTGAAGGCCAGCGCCCTGCTGGGCGCGCTCGCCGCGGTCAACAGGACCGAGGAGGCGCCGCCGCCGCAGGCGCCCGAGCAGCCCGGCCTGGGGATGAAGGTCCTGCTCGTCGACCACGAGGACTCCTTCGTCAACACGCTGGCCGACTACTTCCGCCAGCAGGGCGCCGAGGTCACCACCCTGCGCCACGGCTTCCCGCCCGCCATGCTCGACGACCTCGCCCCCGACCTGGTCGTCCTCTCGCCCGGCCCGGGCTGGCCGTCGGACTTCGGCATGTCCGCGCTCATCGACGAGCTCTACGCCAGGAACCTGCCGGTCTTCGGCGTCTGCCTGGGCCTGCAGGCCATGGTCGAGCACGCCGGAGGCAGCCTGGAACTGCTCGGCTACCCCGAGCACGGCAAGCGCGGCCAGGTCACCCGGCTCGGCGACAGCGCGCTGCTGGACGGCCTGCCCGGCAGCTTCACCGCCGCCCGCTACCACTCGCTGCACGCCAAGCGGCCCGGGGTCGTCTCCTTCACCCCGACCGCCCTGACCCCGGACGGCAACGTCATGGCCATCGAGGACGTGGCCAACCGGCGCTTCGCCGTCCAGTTCCACCCCGAGTCGATCCTCACCGTCGAGGGCGAGGCAGGGGCGAAGGTCATCGCCAACGTGCTCCGCCTGACCCGGCGCTGAACCCGCCCGGCTGCCCGCCCGGCCCGGCGGGCAGCCGTCAGCAGACGCGGGCCGACGCGAAACCGGGCAGGAACTCCGCCCGCCACGCGCGGGTGAGCTTCCCCTCCTGCCCCGCGCACAGCCTGCGCCGCGCCTCGGCCGGGCGCAGCGTCCGTGCCGCGACGTCCCACACCAGCAGCAGCGGGTAGTCCAGCGGGCCGACCACTCCCTCAGTGGTGGTGGCCGCCTTCACCGGCGCGATCACGGCCAGTTCGCCGCCGCTGGGGGAGAAGGCCAGCGCGACCGGCTGGGCGTCGGGCGGCAGGGTGAGGACAGCCAGTTGCCTGCGGGTCACGCTGTCCCACAGGCGGACGGTGTCGTCCAGCCCGCCGGTGGCGAAGGTCCGCCCGTCGCCGCTGAAGGCGACGCCGGCCGTACGGCTGGTGTGACCGGCGAGCACGGCCGGCGCCGGCGGACGGGTCACGTCGAGGACGCGGACCATCGCGTCGGGCCCGGTCACGACCAGTGTCCGCCCGTCGGGGCTGAAGGCGAGGTCGAAGACGACGGCGCCGGTGCCCGTGGGCATCGTGTACAGGTGCCGGGGCGCCGCGCCGGAGACGTCCCACAGGCGCAGGCCGTCGACGTCGCCCACGGCCAGCACCCGTCCGGCGGGGTCGAGCATCGCCCTGCCCCCGCCGCCGGGCACCCGCGCTCCCCGGACCGGCGCGGCGCCGCCCATCGTCCAGATCCGCCATCCGCCCGCGCCGGCCTCGCGGAGGACCACCTTGCCGCGGTGGGGGAGCAGGCCGTCCCCGGCGACCTCCCAGGATCGCCGGGGCACGCCGTCCTCGTGCTCGACGGCCACCAGGCGGCCGGTGTGCCGGTCGAGCTCCAGTTCGTCCTGGAAGGTCGCCGATCCGAACGACGTGGTGGTGGCCAGGGAGGCGGGATCGGACGTCTGCGCCTGCTGGTCCAGGGTGACCGTGACCAGCCGTCCGCCGGAGGCGGTGTAGCCGAGCCGGACGGTCGGCCAGCGGCGGCCGGCGACCAGCGCGATCTTCCCGTCCCCGGCCAGATGGTCGTCGGCCGGGGTCCGGTTGCCCGGCTGCACCCTCGGGCGGACCGCGCGCAGGTCCCAGACGCGCACGCCGGCATCGGTGCCCGCGGTCAGCAGCGTGTGCCCGTCGGGCGCGAGTACCACCGCCTTCACCTGCGGGCTGCCGGTGGAGAAGGCGGCCACCTGGGTGCGCGCGGCCAGGTCCCACAGGCCGACGCCGCCGTCGTCCCGCGCGCCCGCCAGAGTACGGCCCGCGCGATCGAAGGCCAGGGCGGTCACGGGCGGGGTCCGCGGCTGCAGCAGATAGGGACGCCAGTTCCGCGGATGGTCGACGGCCCAGAGCACGCCGGACTGATCCGGCCCGGCCGCTCCCATGACCAGGCGGTCGCCGTCCGGCGCGAAGGCCAGCGCGTCCACCCGGTACTCGTCCCGCGGCGCGGGCGGATGCACGACGGTGGCCGGGCCCTTCTCCGGCACCTGCCACAACGGGCCGAGTCCCTCGCCGCCCGCCTGCAGCCAGCCTCGCGGGGAGAAGGCCACTCTCCGCATCGTGTTCTTCTGCCGCCCGGGCAGCTCGACCGGGGTGGCCAGCCGCTCCGCCAGCCGCCACACCAGCACCCTGCCCTCGCCCACCGCCGCCACCTGGCGGGCGGTGCCGAACGCCACGTCGGAGAAGAAGCCCTTCGCCAGGGTGGCCGGACGGTCATAGGAACGGGTGCCCCACAGGGTGAGCGACCGCTCGGTCGCCACCGCGAGCAGCTTGCCGTCGGGGCAGAAGGCCAGCGCCCGGATCCACTCGTGCAGCCGGACCACCTTGGTCAGCACCGGGTCGGGCCCGCCGATGCGCCAGATCTGCAGGACCTTGTCGAACCCGGCGACCGCGAGCTGCGTGCCGTCGGGGGAGACGGCCAGCGCGTTCGCGCTCATGCCCACCGGGACCACGTCCACGTGCGGGTGGAGCAGGGCCGCCTGCACCGCCGCCCACGCGCCCGCCTTCTCGGGCGCCACCTCGTAGGCGGCCGCCGCCAGCAGCCGGGAGTTGTCCGGGTCGGTGCCGCGGACCGCCTCGCTCTGCGCCTCCAGCCGCCCGGCCAGCGCGGCACGCTGGTCGCGGGCGGCCCTGCCGTACAGGACGAAGGCGGTCACGGCGGCCACCAGGACGAGGACCAGCGAGCCCGCCAGGGTGGCGGTGACGATCGCGCGGCGGCGGGCCGCGCGGGTCGCGGAACGTTCCGACGCGTGCAGGAAATCCTGTGCCTCCCCCGGCAGGGGAGGGTAGCGGCCGGGGTCGGCGGACCAGCGGCGCGCGGCGTCGCGGACCGCGGTCAGGCGCACCTCCCGGTAGAGGTACGACGGGTGGCGCCCGTGGGCCGACCACTGGTCGGCGTCCTCGACGAACTGGTCGTACAGGGCCTGGCGCGCCACGTCCGGCTGCAACCACGCGCGCAGCCGGGGCCAGGCCGTCAGCAGGCAGTCGTGGGCGATCTCCACCGTGTGCTCGTCCAGGACCAGGAGGCGGGCGGCGGCGAAGCTCTCCAGCACGGCGTCGGCCCGGCCCGGCGACAGGGCCCGCAGGTCGGCGCGGGGCACGCGGCGGCGGGCAGGGCGGCCGTGGGCCAGGCTCACCAGGCCGGTGAAGCACCTGTAGGCGAGGTCCCGGTCCTGCTCCGGCAGCGCCTCGTACACGTCGTCGGCGCTCTTGCGCACCGCGCCCGTCACGCCGCCGGACAGCTCGTAGCCGCGCAGCGTCAGCCTGCTGCCCTCGCGGGCGTACCACGTGCACAGCAGCGCCTGCGAGAGCAGCGGCAGCGCGCCCGCGCCGAACTCCTCCGCCCGGCCGCTCGGGCGGAGGTCGCGCAGGACCGTGTCGACCAGCGCGGGGGCCACGGTGAGGCCGGTGGCCGCCGCCGGCCCGGCGATGGCCAGCACCAGGTCGGGCTCCGTCATCGGGCGCACGATGAAGTGGCCCTCCTGCATGGCTCCGGTCAGCGCCGGATAGGCGGCGCAGCGGCCCCAGTGGTCGGCCCGCACGCCCAGGACCACCAGGGCCGGGCCGGAGGCGATCGCGTGCAGGGCGGTGATGTAGGCGCCGCGGGTCTCCTCGCCGATCTCCGCCTGGGTGAACAGCTCCTCGAACTGGTCGACGACGACGATGAGCCGCCGCTCGCCGGGCAGCGTCAGCGCCTGCCGTACCGCGAGGTGGGCCTGAGCGGGGTGGGCGGCCAGCTCGCGGGCGAGGGCGGCGGCCGTCGGGCCGCCCGGCACCCGCGCCAGCGCGGCGGCCAGCTCGTCGAACGGCGTGGCGGTGGGCCGCAGCACCAGCACCGGCCAGGCGGCCGAGCCCTCGACGGCCAGCGCGCCCCGCATCAGGGCCGGGCGCAGGCCCGCGCGCAGCAGCGAGGTCTTGCCCGCGCCCGACGGGCCGGAGACGATCACGATCGAGACGCCCTCCAGGCGTTCGCCCAGCTTCTCCACCAGTTCCTGCGTCAGCCGGGCGCGGCCGAAGAACAGGCCGTGCTGGTGCTCCTCGTACGGCAGCAGGCCGAGGTAGGGGACGCGTGCGCCGGGACGGCCGGGCGGTTCGGCGGTGCTCAGCGCGCCGATCCACTCGGTGACGTTGACCAGCAGTTCCTGGGTGCGGGCCGCGCGCAGCGAGTCCGCGCGGCGGCGCTCGTTCTCGGCGCGCTGCTCCACGCCCAGGCGGTGCAGCTCGTAGCGGATGCCGGCGGTGTCCTCGCCCAGCCGTTCCAGGGCCTGCCGCATGCCGGTGAGCAGGAAGCGGAACTCGGCGAAGTCCCGCTCCACGGCCATGAACGCGGGCCCGAGCTGGGCCGCCGCGTCGTCGTCGAGTGCGGCCTCCACCACGGCCCCGGCGGCGTCGGCGCGGCGCAGCAGCTCGGCCACGGCGGCGCGCAACTCCGCGTCCTCCTCCAGGGCCCGGCCCACCGCCTCGGCCAGCTTCGCGGTGAACTCCTCCGGCTCGCCGTCCAGCGACCCGGCGTGCCGCATCAGGTAGGCGGCCAGGAAGTTGCCGCCCATCGAGCCCAGGAACGCCGAGAGCTGGCGGGCCGCCGCCTCGGCCACGCCGACGCCCGGGGGCACGCCCGTCGGGATGAGCGCGGTGACCGCGCAGGCGAACAGGAACCCGACGATGGCCGCCGGGCGCATCCTGCCGATCGCGGCGGCCGAGCGCCGCACCCATCCGGCGATGGCCCCGCGCAGGCGATCGCGTCGATCATCGTCCATGGCCGTCCCCTCCGCCCATAGTGAACACCCGCCGGGCCCGGTCCGGCCTTCCGGGCGCATCGGACATCGCCTCGGGGGAAGTCCGGAATTCGCGGCGTGTTCCGCGGCGCGAGCGCCTAGGCTCGCCCGCATGCTCCCCGTAGACCTTCCCGACGCGGTGCGCGAGGCGCTGCTGGCGCCGCTCGTCGACCACCACTGCCACGGGGTGCGGCGCGACGAGCTCAGCCGGGCGCAGTTCGAGCTCCTCATCACCGAGGGCGGCACGCCCGCCCCGCCCGGCACCACCCACTTCGACACGCCCATCGGCACGGCGATCCGGCGCTGGTGCGCGCCCGTGCTCGGCCTGGAGCCGCACGCCGCCCCGGCCGTCTACCTCGCGCGGCGGGCCGAGCTGGGGGCCGGCGAGGTCAACCGGCGGCTGCTCGAGGCGGCCGGCATCGTCGCCTTCCTCGTCGACACCGGCCTGGAGGACCCCGACCTGCTGACGGCCGCCGAAATGGGCCGGCACGGCGGGGCCGCCGCCGACGAGGTCGTCCGCCTGGAGCAGATCGAGCAGGACGTCGCCGAGATGGCCCAGATCGCGGTCGACTACATGGACAGCCTCGCCGAGGAGCTCGCCGCCAGGGCCGCCCGCGCCGTCGGCCTGAAGTCGATCATCGCCTACCGCTTCGGCCTCGACTTCGACCCGGCCCGGCCCAGCCGGGGCTCGGTGATCGCGGCCGCCAACCGGCGCCTGTCCGACCCCAAGGAGCGGCTGTCCGACCCGATCCTGCTCCGCCACCTGCTGTGGACCGCGGTGGACGTGGCCAGGGAGCGCGGGCTGCCGCTGCAGTTCCACACCGGCTACGGCGACACCGACCTCGACCTCGGCCGGGCCGACCCGGCCAGGATGACCGGCTTCATCCGGGCGGTGCAGCCGATCGGGGTGCCGGTCATCCTGCTGCACTGCTACCCGTTCCACCGGCAGGCCGCCTATTTGGCCGCCGTCTACCCCCACGTGTACGTGGACATCGGCCTCGCGCTCACCTACACCGCCGCCGGATCCGCGCGGATCATGGCCGAGCTGCTGGAGCTGGTGCCCTTCCACAAGCAGCTGTTCTCCTCCGACTGCTACGGCGTGGCCGAGACCTGCCACCTGGGCGCGCTCTTCTTCCGCCGTTCGCTGGCCCGCGCGCTGCGCGAGCGGCTGGACGAGGGGGAGTGGAGCGTGGCCGACGCCGCCCGGATCGCCCACATGATCGGCTCCGGCAACGCGCGCCGCGTCTACCGGCTGTGATCGTCTCAGGGGGTACGGCAGGCCCTACCGCCCTCCCGGGGGACAGCAGGCTGGGGTGGCGGCACGCGCGTTTCTAGCGTTGAGCCGTGTTCACGATCACTGGAAAAAGCCGTGTCGAACCGGCGCCCTCCCACCCCCTTCGCCGGCACCGGCCCCTCCTGGTGATGGTCGGCCTGATGGCGCTCCTCACGATCGTCTCGGCCGCCGGGACGGTGGCCGACGACCGGGTGCTGCTCGGCGCGCCGGTCTGGGGAAAGCCGCTGAAGTTCGCCATGTCGTTCGTCGTCTACGGGCTGTCGCTGGCGTGGATGCTCGCGCTGCCGCTGAAGGCGCCCCGCTGGGCCTGGTGGATGGGGACGCTCATCGCCGTCACCGGGATCCTCGACGTCGGGATCGTGGTGGTCCAGGCGGCCCGGGGCACGTTCAGCCACTTCAACCAGTCGGACGACCCCTTCAACACCGTCATCCAGCTCGTCTTCGGCTACGGCGTCCAAGGGCTCCTGCTGGCCAACCTCGTCCTCGCCGGCATCCTGATCTTCCAGCGGATCGTCGACCGGCCGACCGCCTGGGCGATCCGGTCGGGAATGGCGCTGGTGATCGCCGGCATCGGGCTGGGCCTGCTGATCCCGGCCCGGCCGCAGCCGGCGCTGACGGTCAAGGACGCCAACGGGCAGTGGATCTCCCTGGCCGCCCAGCACAGCGTGGGCGTGCAGGACGGCGGTCCCGGGCTGCCGCTCACCGGGTGGAGCACGGCCGGCGGCGATCTGCGGATCTCGCACTTCGTCGGGCTGCACGGGTTGCAGGTCATGCTGGTGGTGGCGCTGCTGCTGCGGTATCTGGCCGCCCGCGTCACCCGGCTGCAGCACGAGCGGACGCAGGCGGCGCTGGTGATCGTGGCGGCCGTGGGGTACACCGCGCTGCTCGCCCTGGTCACCTGGCAGGCGTTGCGCGGCCAGCCGCTGCTGCGCCCCGACGGGCTGACGCTGGGCGCGCTGGCCCTGGTCCTCGCCGTCACGGCGGCGGCGGGCTGGGCCGTGCTGGCGCGCTCGCCGGGACGGCGCCGCCGGACCTCGCGGGGCGGGCAGCCGGTGCGGACGCCCGCCGCGCCCTGATCCGCCGGCCGGTCAGGGTTCCAGGCAGGCGCCCAGCTTGGTGCCGACCTTCTGGAGCGCCTCGGCCAGGGCGGTGGTCTGGGCGGGGCTGAGGTGGTCGAAGAGGATCTCGCGCAGCGCCTTGCTGT
Organism: Nonomuraea typhae; assembly: GCF_009760925.1. Classification (GTDB taxonomy): domain Bacteria; phylum Actinomycetota; class Actinomycetes; order Streptosporangiales; family Streptosporangiaceae; genus Nonomuraea; species Nonomuraea typhae. Next base: position 168,550 of record NZ_VRLV01000020.1, on the reverse strand, counting down.
GGGCCGGGGCGACCTCGGCGATCAGCGTGCGGCCCGCGCCGGTGAGCTCGGCGACCGAGGCCCGGCCGTCGCTCTCGTCCGGGCGCACCCGGACGTAGCCGCGTTCGGCCAGCTTGCTGATGCGGTGGCTCAGCCGGCTGATGGAGACGTTGGAGGTGGCGGCCAGGTCGGACAGGCGCTTGGGGCCGTGCTCCAGCGAGCACAGGAAGCCGTACTCGATGTGCACCAGCCCGTGGGCGCGGAAGGTGCGCTCCACCTGCGGCATGCCGACGAGGATCACGGCCAGCAGGCCGTGCCAGGCGCGCCGCTCGTCGTCGTCGAGGCCGTCGATCTGTGAACTCCCAGCGTCAGAACCGTCCTACCGCGATGATCACCGCCATCGCCAGCAGTACCAGGTTAACCGTGAAATTCTCCTTGCGCCTCAGGTGGACGGCGGCGGCGGCGACCATGGTGACGCCCAGGCCGGCGGCGGCGAGCGGGGTGAGGACGGGCGCGATCCCGGTGGCCCAGGGGAGGACGAGACCGAGGCCGCCGAGGACCTCCACGCCGCCGATGGCCCGGATCTGGCCCTGGCTGAAGTCCTCGACGTACGGCATGCGGGGCCGCAGCCGCTCCTTGGCGGCGGTCAGCTTGACGACGCCCGCGGCGGCGAACAGGAGGCCGAGCAGGATCTGCAGGACCCAGAGCAGCACGTCCATTTGGTTGTCCCTTCAAGTTATATGGGCTGACGGCGACTGTAGCCGGAGAAACTTGAAGCGACAACCTTTGGGCGGAGTTAGGGCCGGCAGGAAAGAGAAGCCGTGATGGGACGGATTGCCGCCGCCCCTGATGAGCGTGGTGACCCCAACCCCGCGTGCACGCTCAGATCAACAGGGAAAGCAACATTTCCTGACTGAATTCATTAAATTGTGATGTGTCGGAGGTTCCGGCCGAGGTGATGATCAGGGCGCCAGATCCCCTACACCACATCTGGAGGTGTCGTGTCCTGGCGCCCCATCACGTCCGCGGCCGCCGCCCTGTCACTCGCGTTGGCCGTTCCCTTAGCCGGCCAGCCGCCGGCGCACGCGGCCGGCCCGCCCGAGATCGAGGCCCGCGCCGGCACCGAGGCGCCCGCCGAGGTACGCGGCCTGGCCGAACCGGCGGCCGCGGGCGACCCCGTCACCGCCGCCAAGGCCCACCTGACGGACGCGCGCTACAACCTCGACCCCGCCGACCTCACCCCGCTCCAGACCGTCACCGACGGCGCGGACACCACGGTCAGGTTCGCCCAGAGCTACCGGGGCCTGCCCGTCTTCGGCGGCCAGTACCTCGTCCACTTCCGCGGCACCGGCGCCGACCGGCAGGTCACCGGCGCAGGAGGCCGCTTCCTGACCGAGCTGACCGTGGACACCACGCCCAGGCTCACCCAGGAGCGGGCGGCCGCGATCGCCCGCCTGCGGCTGGTCACCGACCCGCTCACCCGAAAGAGCGTCAAGACCGGCGCCGCAAGCCTGATCGTGCTGCCGGACGGCCCCGGCCGGCTGGCCTGGAAGCTGCCGGTGACCGGCATCGACCAGGCCAAGAAGCAGCCCCTGGCCTTCGACGCCTACATCGACGCCCACAACGGCCAGCCCCTGCGGGCCATCAGCCGGCTGCAGATGGAAGGCCCCGCCACCGGCTCCGGCACCAGCGCACGCGGCCCGGTCCTCCCGCTGAACGTCTACCAGCGCGCCGACGGCCGCTACGAGGCCCGCGACCGGGCCCGCCCCATGTGGAACGGAACCACCGGCGAGATCCTCACCTACGACGCCGCCGGCCGTCACGTCGGCGACTTCTTCGAGCCCGGCATCCCCGCCGGCACCCGGCTGGCCGAATCACCCACGCCGGCCTTCGGCCCGGCGCACACCGAGTCCGGCGCCGTGGACGCCCACTGGGGCACCGGCAAGGTCTACGAGTTCTACCGCGGCCTGGGCCGCGAAGGGCTCGACGGCAAGGGCGCGACCATGCTCTCCGTCGTCAACGTCACCATCTTCGGCCAGCCGTTCGAGAACGCCTTCTGGGACGGCACCAAGATGGTGTACGGCGGCGGCGGCCCGACCTACCGCTCCCTGGCCGCCGGGCTCGACGTCGTCGGCCACGAGATGACCCACGGCGTCATCACCCACAGCGCCGACCTCGCCTACCTCGGCCAGTCGGGCGCGATCAACGAGGGCCTGGCCGACTACTTCGGCAACGCCATCGAGGTCGGCGTGCTCGGCATCCCGATGAGCCACCCCGACGCCAGCCTGCTCGGCGAGCGCATCTGCAAGACGCTCCCGCCCGCCGAATGCGCCATCCGCGACCTCGACGACGACCGCGCGGTCCCCAAGGACTGGCTCGGCGTCAGCATCGCCTTCGACAACGGCGGCGTGCACCTGAACTCCACGATCTTCTCCGGCGCCCTGTGGGACATCAGGGAGCACCTGGGCGGCAAGACCGACAAGCTCGTCTACAAGGCGCTGACCGAGTACATGACCCCGCTCGACGGCTTCACCGACGGGCGGCGGGCCGTCGAGTCCGCGGCCAGGGCGCTCGGCTGGTCGCAGCACGAGCGGCGCACGATCGCCCGGGCCTTCGAACGGCACGGCATCCGGCCCGGCTGGGAGCGCGCGCTCCGCAGCGACAGCCGCGTGCTCGTGGACACCCTCACCTCGCCGATCGCCACGCCGGACGTGGCCGGTGACCGGTACGTGATCGACAACTCCTCGCCCGACGGCGGCGAGCCCCCCTCGATCCTGCTCGGCCGGATCGGCGGCGGAAAACCGGCGAGGTTCTCCCAGAACGCCCACTGGAACTACAGCCCCGTCATCGACGGCGAACGGGTCGTCTGGGGCGCCTACGACGCCGGCGCGAACACCGACCGGATCGTGTCCAGGCCGGTGGACGGCAGCGCGCCCGAGACCGTGCTGGCCACCGTGGCCACCCCGGTCGGCGTCGTCGCCGCCGCCGGACCCGCGATCGGCTGGGAGACCTTCGACACCACCGCGCTCGAGATCGAGGTGTGGGTGAAGAAGGGCGCCGATCCGCCGGTCAACCTTACCGCCGAGACCGGCGTCGAGGGCGTCGGGCCCGTGATGAAGGGGGGCAAGCTCACCTACCGCCGCATCTGGTTCGACAACGGCACGATGCACAGCGTCCCCGCGATCTACGACGTGGCCACCGGGAAGCACACCGTGCTGCCCGAAGTCCCGTCCACCGGGCCGGACCCGTCGTTGTCGGTCCTGCCCACGCTCACCTCCAAGCACGTCCTCTGGTACGCCGACACCGACGGCGACTTCACCTTCGGCCTGGTGCGCGCCGCCCACGACGGCAGCGGCCTGACCTGGCTCGTGCCCGACGGGCCGCGGGCCCTGCTGCCCAGCAGGATCGACGCCAGCGACGGCGTCGTCACCCTCGGCCTGCGCCAGGGGGAGGTGCTCACCAACGAGAACCTGCCCAAGGTGTTCCAGCTGCCCCTCACCGGCGGGCCGCTGACCCGGGTCTCCTGCAACCGGGGCGAGCAGCTCGCCCTCGCCTCCGGTGACGGCAGCCGCGTGGCCTGGACCGACGGCAGTTCCGCCCAGACCGATCTGGTCTATCGCGACCGTCCGGCCGGGCGCTGCTGAGCCCTGCCGGTCCGCCCGCCGTACCCGCTGGTGACGGGTACGGCGGGCGACTCGCGAAGAGGCCCCGGACCTGGTTTGCTAGCGGAGTCACATCGCCGAACCGGGGGTCCGTCCGCCATGCACGCCGTTGAACCAGAGGTCTTCATCGTCGCCCGTCCCGAACTCGACTACGACGAGCTGGCCCGCTACCTGGCCGAGGTGGGCGGCACGTCGTGGCTGGAACGGCTCGACCGCGGCGACCTCGACGCCCAGAATCTCGCCGAGTTCGCCGGCCGGCTCTGCTACCGCTCCTACGAGCCCGGCCTCAACCCCAACGTCGTGCGCGTGCGCACCGACCAGACCGAGTATCTGCGCAACATCCTGGCCAGCGCCCACGGCTCGGTCCTGGAGCACGTCAGCTTCAGCTTCGTGCTGCACAACGTCAGCCGCGTGCTCACCCACGAGCTGGTACGGCACCGCCCGGGCGTGGCCATCTCGCAGGAGTCGCTGCGGTTCGTGCGGCTGACGGAGCTGCCGTTCTGGTTCCCCGACTGGGCCCGCGAGGACCCCGAGCTGATGGAGCGCGCGACGGCGGTGCTCAGTCAGCTCGAGGAGTTCCAGGGCTGGATGGCGGGGCACTTCGGGCTGGACGAGGAGGGCGTGCCGTTCTCGGAGAAGAAGCACCGCACCTCGTTCATGCGCCGCTTCGCGCCGGAGGGCGTGGCCACGGGGCTGGTCTGGACGGCGAACGTGCGCACGCTGCGCCACACGATCGAGGCGCGCACGGCGGCCGGCGCGGAGGAGGAGATCCGCATGCTCTTCCAGCGCATCGGCGAGCTGATGCAGAAGGAGGCCCCCGCGCTGTTCGGCGACTACGTGGTGGAGGACGGCGCCTGGGTCCCCGGCTGGCGCAAGGTCTGACCCCTGGACCGGGGGCAGAGCAGGGGTTTACGCCCGGCGGGGCCGCGCTCACCATGGAGGGCGTGCGCCGACTGCTGATCATCCTCGGTGTGCTGGTGCTGGCCGTCGCGGTCGCCTTCGGCGGCATGTGGGCCAGCACCGGCCGATCGCAACTGGCCAGGGCCTTCTTCTGGGGCGACTCCGACACCGGAGACTGGCAGCGTTTCCCGTTCCGCAGGGTGTCCACCGCCGCGCCCGCGCCGATCCCCTCGGCTCCGGCGGCGCTGCCCGGCCTGGACGAGCGGGCTCTGGCGGCCGGCGGCACCAACGCCTTCCTCGTGGTGCGCGACGGCAAGCTGATCTACGAGAAGTACTTCAACGGCACCCGCCGCGACTCGACGCTGACCTCGATGTCGGTGGCCAAGTCGGTGCTGTCGCTGCTGGTCGGCGTGGCGATCGGGGAAGGCCGGATCGCGTCCGTGGACGACCCGATCACCGCCTACGTGCCGGAGCTGCGCGAGCGCGACCCGCGCTTCACGCGCATCACGCTGCGCCACCTGCTGGCGATGCGCTCCGGCCTGCGCTACGACGACGAGGGCACGCCGTTCAGCGACGACACCAGCACCTATTACAGCCCCGACCTGCGCGGGCTGGCCATCGGCGGTGCCGAGGTCGAGGGGGAGCCCGGCCAGGGCTTCCGCTACAACAACTTCAACCCGCTGCTGGTCGGGCTGGCGCTCGAGCGCACGACCGGCATGAAGGTCGCCGCCTACCTGGAGCGGAAGCTCTGGCGGCCGATGGGCATGGAGGGCGACGGCTCGTGGAGCCTGGACTCCGCCGAGGGCTTCGAGAAGATGGAGAGCGGCGTCAACGGCCGGGCGGTCGACTTCGCGAAGCTGGGCATGCTGGTCGCCGCCCGCGGCAAGTGGAACGGCACGCAGCTCGTGCCCGAGGCGTGGATCACCGAGCCGAACACTCCGGTGACGGCGCCCAACGGCTGGGCGGACGGCTACCAGCACTTCTGGTGGTCGCGCGGGCCGGCCCGGATCGCCTCCGGCCGCTACGGCCAGGTCATCTACGTGCTGCCGGGCAAGAATCTGGTGATGGTGCGCCTCGGTGCGGACACGGGTGGCCGCGCCTGGCCGGCGTACATGGAGGAGCTGGCCCAGAGCATGACATGAACCTTCATCCGGTCGTCCGCACGCTGACCCAGTCGACCAGCATCGGGCGCCCCGGCACGGTCGCGGCGTTGGGCGGGCCGGGCAGCCCGCCGCCGATCGCCACGTTCAGGATCACGAAGAAGCCGCGCGGCAGGCTCCGCTCCAGCGTGTGGTACGGCCGGCCGTCCAGGAACCAGGTGGTGGCCCGCTCGGTCACCTCCACCGCGTAGGTGTGGAAGGCGCCGAAGCAGTCCGGGCAGGCGCGCTCCGGCGTGACCAGTCCCTTCGGCTCCCGGCACGGCCCGCCCGGCATGGTCCCGCAGTGCATGGCCCCGGTGATCGCGGGCCGGCCGTTGACCGCCTCCATGATGTCGATCTCGCCCACCGCGGGCCAGCCGGTCTCCCCGCCCAGCATCCAGAACGCCGGCCAGTACCCGGCGCCGTCCGCGGGCGTGACCGCCGGCAGCGCGATGCGGGCCTCCACCCGCAGCGTGCCGCCGGGCGGGACGGCGAAGTCGGCCCGCTGGGTGCGCACCCGGCCGGAGGTCCATCGCCCGCCGTCGGACAGCGGGGTGATGGCCAGATTCCCCTTGCCGTCGAGGGCGGCGTTGGCGGCGGCCATGGTCTCGATCTCGCCCGTGCCCCAGCGCTCCGGCGGGCCGGTCTCGTGCCGCCAGCGCCCGGCGTCCAGGGTGGTCCCGTCGAAGTCGTCACGGAAGACCTCCCGCCGCTCCGGGCCCGAGCACGCGGCCAGGGCACAGAGCAGCAGGAGGGCGGTCAGGAGTCTCATAGCACCGTGGGGATCAGGTCGAGCTCCTCCAACTGCTGCTCCATGCGCGGGGCCAGCCTCTGGACGAGCGTGTTGGTCAGGTGGGAGTCGTCGCGGTAGAGCACGACGCCGTTGAGGGCGGCCGGGCAGGTGGCGCCCTCGCCGGGGCAGAGCAGGCCGCTGACGTCCAGCGTCCACATGCCCGGCTGCCGGCGCGCGGCCAGCGGGTCCTCCCGGAGCCCGGTCGAGCGGGGGAAGGCGCACGCGGCGGCGTCCTTGCCCGACAGGCACGCGGGCACGTCGAGGCCGGGCAGCGGCGTGTCGCGCAGGTACACCAGCGGCGCGCCCAGCCGCCTGAGCCGCTCCAGCGTCGGCCGCCAGCCCGTCATCGTGGTCTTCGCGTCGGCGTAGGCGCTCAGCGAGGCCAGCAGGATCAGCCGGGGCGGCGATTCGCCCTCCAGCCGGGACAGGGTGTTCTCCCGCCACCGGTCGCACTCGTGGTACTCCCGGCCCAGCCGGGGATCGACGACCTTCAGCGCGGGCAGCGGGCAGCCCGGCTTGGTGAGCACCTCCAGCGTCCAGCCGCGCCGCTGCGCGACCCGCCGGGCCATGGTGAACCACTGCCCGGCGTGCGAGTCGCCGAGGAGCACCACCCGGTCGTTGCCCGGCACCGCGCCCGCGCGGCCGGAGCCGCTGGGCGTGAACAGGCACGGCGGGCTGGTCGTGGCCGTGAGCTCCACCTCGCACCCGGCCGAAGGCGGGTAGTCGGTGCGCGCGGCGGCCGGATCCAGCCTGGCCGGCTGCTCGGCGGCGGCGACGGTGGCGGTGGCGACCGTATTGCCGGGCGCGGTGCCGGCGCCCAGCAGCAGCGCCACCGTCACCGGGACCGTCATCGCGGTCATCCCCACGGCCAGCCCGCGCCGCGGCAGCTCGACGACGATCTTCGAGAAGCGCACCGGCTCCTCCACCAGCTTCATCGTCAGCCAGGCCGGGATCGCGGCCCCGGCCACCAGCGCCAGTTTGACCGGCCATGCGCTTCCCTCGCCGAAGAACACGACCAGCGGCCAGTGCCACAGGTACCACGCGAACGACAGCCTGCCCATCGCCCGCATCCAGGCCAGGCTCAGCAACGCCGAGACCGGCGAGCGGAAGGCGATCACCGCGGCCGCGCCCAGGGTCGGCACCAGCGCCTGGAGCCCCGGGTAGCCGCTCTCGTCCAGCGTCAGGGAGAACGCCAGCGCGACGGCGCCGGCCGTACCCAGAAGCGCGGCCAGGAGGCGGGGCGTCCGGGAGAGGTACGGCAGGGCCAGCGCCACCAGCGCGCCCGCCCCGAACTGCCAGGCCCGGGTGGGCGAGGCCAGGTAGGCGGCCGGGCCGTCCCACGTGATCGACAATGTAAAGGAGGCGGCGGTGGCGAGCACGACCACGGCGGCGATCGCCCTGCGGCCCGCCAGCCAGAACGCCAGCAGGAGCAGCGGCGCCCACACGAGATAGAACTGCTCCTCGACCGCCAGCGACCAGTAGTGCAGCAGCGGGCTCGGGTCGCGCTCGGCGGCCAGGTAGTCGGTCTGCTGGGCGATGAAGCGCCAGTTGACCACGTACAGCGCGGCGGTGAAGACGTCGGCGGCCACGTCGCCCGCGCGCAGCGACGGCAGCAGGAGCCAGGACGCCGACGCGGTCAGCACGAGCACGGTCGCGGCGGCGGGAAGGATGCGGCGGGCCCGCCGGGCGTAGAAGTCGGCCAGGGAGAACGTGCGGGCCTCCAGGTCGCGCACGATCAGGCCGGTGATGAGGAAGCCGGAGATGACGAAGAAGACGTCCACGCCGGCGAAGCCGCCGCCCAGCCCGGGCACGGAGGCGTGGAAGGCCAGCACGAACAGGACGGCGACGGCACGCAGCCCGTCGACGTCCGGACGGTATCCGGTCATGGGATCAGGGGAGGGAGAGCGGCCCAGCCCGCGGCCAGCACGATGGCCAGCACCAGGAGGGTCGTGATGGCCAGGGTCTCGGGCCAGCGCTGCCGGTGGTTCATCGCACGAACCTCCACAGGTCGCGGATCAGCGGAAGGGCGATGTAGGTGCTGGCCGCGGCGAACAGGGCCAGCGCCCAGTAGTGCTGCCAGCCGTACACCGGGGCCCGCCAGGCGATGCCGGCCCAGACGGCGAGCGTGGTGCCGCTCAGCCAGGCCAGTGCCAGCCGGGTGATCGTGGTGACCAGGCGCGAGCGCTTGGCTCCGGCGCCGCCGCTGGGCACCCAGGCCGACACCCGGTTGCGCAGGGCGTGGAAGATGGCGAACAGGTGGCAGTAGGAGTAGAGCGTCTGGGCGCGGATGACCTCGAAGCGGTAGCGGCCGACCGAGGCGGCGGGCAGCAGCACCAGCGCCACCCACAGCGGGCCGACGAAGGGGATCATGTGCCAGGCGCGCACGTCCTGCGGGTAGGCGTAGAGCATGATCAGTCCGGGCAGCGGGATCGCGGCGATGTTGACGGCCGAGACGAAGTAGGACAGGAAGCCGCTCCAGTACGACAGCCGCACCCGCCAGCCCATCGGGGTGCGGTGGAAGTCGCGGCTGAACAGCAGGCTGAGGCAGCCCATGGCCCAGCGGTACTGCTGGGCGACGTAGGAGCCGACGTTGTCCGGCGACAGGCCCTTGGCCAGCAGCACCGGCACGTACTTGGTGCGCAGGCCGTGCTTCATGAGCGCGACGCTGGTGTAGATGTCCTCGCTGTGGTCGATCTTGGGGAATCCGTCGATGCTCTCGAGCGCGGCGCGGCGGTAGACGACGTTGGTGCCGACGCAGATGGCGCCGCCGTCGGCGTCCCGGCTGGGCTGCAGCCACCGGTAGAACAGTTCCTGGGAGGCCGCGGCGGTGCGCTGGATCCACGGCATGTCCGGCTCGGTGTCGAAGAACTGCGGCGACTGGGCGATGGCGACCTGCGGGTCCTCCAGGTAGGGGACCAGGTGGCGCAGGAAGTCGGGCCGGGGGACGAAGTCGGCGTCGAAGACCGCGACCAGTTCGTTGCCGGTCATCGACAGGCCGTGGTTGAGGTTGCCGGCCTTCTTCAGGCGGCCGCGGTCCGGCCGGCAGGTGTAGCGGAAGCCGTGGGCGGCGGCCAGATCGGCCACCTCGGGGCGGTCGGCGTCGTCGAGCACCAGCACGGTCAGTGGAGCGTTCCAGTCCAGGCGGGCGACGTGCGCGAAGGTGTTGTCCAGGACCTCCAGCGGCTCGTCCATGGTGGGCAGGAGCACGTCCACGCCGGGCGGCCGGGCCGGTTGCCAGGAGCGGGTCAGCAGCAGGTGGGATTCCCAGGTGGTGGTGCGCTGGCGCTGGCCGTCCACATAGGACAGCAGCCACCCGGCGAGGTTCACCACGAGCGCGGCCAGGAACGGCACGAGGATGGGGTGGCGCAGCGAGAAGAGGAATAATGTTCCGGCGGTAAAGGTGAGACTCAAGGGTACGGCCAGCAGCACCCACCGGCGCTGCGGCCCAAAATAGAGCGATATTTCAGAATCGGTCGGCGGGCTGGGAAGAAAGCCGTGCTGCGGCCGGATCGCAGGCGCGATCAAGGTGGCAGACATGCCGAACACCCCCGTTCATCAGGCATCATCGGTCCTAATGTAAAGAAACCTATCTAAACGGGGGTGAACGCGTCGTTAACCTCTGGGGCGCGGGGGTGGCGAATTGGGCCCCCGACATGGGATAAGTCGTGCGGTGTCCGGATTTGGTGTGTCGGACTTCACAGGAGATTGTCCATAATTAAAGTAGGTTTTAGAGCGCGGGAAGCACGTACACCTCCGCGCCCGGCGGCAGCTCGCAGTCCAGGCGGCCCACGCCGTGGCCGTTCTCCCCGCACACGATCATGTTGATGTGCCGCCGGATGCTGCCGTACTCGTCGCGCAGCCGTTCCTCCAGCGACGGGTGGACCCGGCGCAGCGTGTCCAGCGCCGACCCCAGCGTCGGCGGCGTCTCGGCGTCGGCGCCCACGGCGAAGACCTTCACCTCGCTCTGCCCGGCGACCCAGCGATGGAAGGCGCTGGGCAGCACGAACACCACCATGGTGACGGGCCTGGCCATGCCCTAGAGCACCGCCGCCCGGACCGTGTGGACGTCGGGGAGGTGGGCGGCTATCTGCGACCAGCTCTCCCCACGGTCGCGCGAGCCGTACACGCAGCCGTCACGGGTGCCGAAGAAGACGCCCGCCTCCGACGCGGTCATCGCATCACGCAGGACGGAGGCGTACACCGGCGGGCCGGGCAGCCCCTGGGCGAGCGGACGCCAGCTCTGCCCGGCGTCGTCGCTGCGGTAGACGCGGTAGCGGTGCTCGACCGGGGTGCGGTCGACGTCGGCGTGCAGCGGCAGCACGTAGACGACGTCGGCGTCGGCCGGGTCCACGGCGATCGGGAAGCCGAAGTCGCTGGGCAGCGACGAGCCGATGTCGTGCCAGCTCGAGCCGTAGTCGTCGCTGCGATAGACGCCGAAGTGATGTTGCAGGTAGAGCCGATCCGGCCGGGCGGGATGGGAGCTCACCTTGTGCACGCACTGCCCGAACTCCGGATACTGCCGGCCCTCGGGGAAGAACGGGGCGCGGATGCCCTGGTTGGCCGCCTCCCACGAGACGCCGCCGTCGGTGGAGCGATAGAAGCCGCCGGTGGAGATCGCCACGGCGAGCACCTTCGGGTCGCTCGGGTGGTTGAGGATCGTGTGCAGGCACAACCCGCCGCCGCCGGGCTGCCACTGCTCGCGATGCGGGTGTCGCCACAGCCCCTCGACCAGGTCGTAGGTGACGCCGCCGTCCTCCGAGCGGAACAGCGCGCCCGGCTCCACCCCGGCCCACACCACCTCGGGCTCGGAGGGGGAGGGCAGGAGCTGCCACACGCGCTCCAGCGTGACGCCGCCGTCCTCCGGGAAGGCGATGGGCGCCCGGCCGGCTTCCTGCCAGGTCGCGCCGAGGTCGTCGGAGTACATCACCGAGGGGCCGAAGTGGCCGTACTCGATGCCGGCCAGCAAGCGGGGAGCGCGCCCGCGGGTGTCGATGGCCACGGCGGGCACGCCGACCGTGGAGAAGTGGATCGGGCCGACCTCGAACGGGCCGCCGTCGATCGATCGGGCGAGGAACAGGCCCTTGCGGGTGCCGATCGCGAGTATGGCCTCACTCATGTCGGAGCTCCCATCGTTGCATGTTCGCTTCTCGGCCATCGTGTCACGGCATGGCGGGTACCGCCGGTGACTGCGGGATTTGTACCGAAGGTCGTTCCGTTACTTTGGGGTTAAGCTAACTTCCCACGTGAACGGTGCCGTGGGTGGCAAGTAACGCCAAAACTGGGCAAACACCCGGCGTGGCGGGTCAGTCCGGTGTCCCGGTGCGTGGGGACAGGAGGCCGGTGAGCTGACCCCGCGGGCGAGACGGGCGGTGGTCATGGTCGGCCGCCCGCCTGCGCTGCGCTCCCGCGCCGGAGCGCCGGGCCCAGCGCCCGCTGGGCGGCGAACAGGGCGATCCCGGTGATCGCGCCGGCGGCTGCCGGCGCGGCTGGTCCGGCATGGTCGAGCAGCACGGTGCCGAGCAGTGGGCCGAACACGGCGCCGACACTATAGGTTGCCGAGGCGATGCCCATGTACCCGCCGCGCAGGTCTGCCGGTGCGAGGCCGGCGAAGGTGGCGCCGTACATGACGGCGATGCCGATCTGGCCGAGGGTCCAGACCAGGACCGATACCGCGTAGCCGGCAGCGCCGTCCACCAGGGCGGTCACGCCGACGCCCGTGCCGACCAGGAGCATGGAAACCGCCGGCGCCCGCCGCCGCGACCACCGCACCCGCGGTCGTCGGCGCCAGTTGCTGCTCCTGGGTCAGATAGAGCACGAGGAACGACTGCACCATCGAGCCGGCTCGACTGACGAAGTGCGTCGCCGCCAGGGCCCAGATCAGGCGGGCAGGTCCGAACGCGGGCGGGAGGGACGCTTGCCGAGCGCTTTCGCGTGCGTGATGGATGTGCTGGAGGTCGTCATGTCAGCGACCCTAGAAGCGTCGAGAGCATCAAGAAAAGCGATGACTTCTGATGAAGGCCATCGCCATTGGCTATATTTGGCCGGTATGGCTGACATTGATCTGCGCTCGGCTACACCCAGTCCTCGGTGAGCCAGCAGATCGCCGCGCTGGAGAAGTCCGTCGGCGGCGCCGTCTTCGACCGGCCGGGAGGCCCCAGGCCGGTGCGGATCACTCCCCTGGGCGAGGGGGTCGGTTCGGCGGTGCTGCCCCGGCTCGCCCTGCACGGATCCGATGCCTGGTCCGACGACCGGCTCGGCATCCACCGCCTGCGGCCCTCGCCCACCCTCGCGTGGTCGCTGTACTGGCCGGCCGGCCGTACCCCATCGCCGCTCGCGACCCGGGCCATCGACATCGCCGTCGAGACGGCCACCGAGCTGGCCGCCCAGATGTGACACGCTCGCGCCTGCGCGGGATGGCGCGATCTGTGGGGTACGTGTCGTTGCGCCATCACCCGGGCGTCGACGACGCTGAAGCGGTGACGACTCCACGACCATGTGTCGCCTTCGTGATCTTCGAGGGCTTCCAGCCGCTGGACCTCACCGGCCCGTTCGAGGTGTTCACCCATCCGGGTGAATACCTGTGCCAGGTCGTGGCCTCCGCATCCGGGCCGGTGCGCTCCGCCGGTGGCCTGTGCGTCCAGGCCGGGCACACGGTCGACGACCTCGACCCGTCCGGCATCGACACGCTGATCGTCGCCGGTGGCAACGGTGTGGACACGGCGCGGCACGACGGCGCCCTGATCCGGTGGATCGCCGCCGCCGGGGCGTCCGCGCGGCGCGTGGCCTCCGTCTGCAGCGGCGTGTTCCTGCTGGCCGCGGCCGGCCTGCTGGACGGCAGGCGGGTCACCACGCACTGGCGCAGGGAGGATCAGCTGGTCCGGGAGCATCCCGAGGTGATCGTGGACTGCGATCCGATCTTCATCCGGGACGGTCACGTGTGGACCTCGGCGGGGGTGACCGCGGGGATGGATCTCGCGCTCGCGCTGGTCGAGGACGATCTCGGGCGGCACGTGGCCCATGACGTGGCCCGCGAGATGGTGCTGTTCCTGCGCCGTCCCGGCAGCCAGTCGCAGTTCAGCGTGCCGTTGTGGTCCGCCCAGCCGTCCAGTGACCGGATCCGCGTGGTGGTGGAGGCGATCCACGCCGATCCGGGCGCCCGGCACGGCCTGCACGAGCTGGCCGAGCGTGCCGGGTTGAGCCCGCGTCACCTGCAGCGGCGCTTCACCGCCGAACTCGGCGTGCCGCCCGCGACCTACGTCGAGCGGGTACGGGTCGAGGCGGCGGGCCGCGCCCTGGTCGAAGGCGACGAGCCGGTGGAGGTGGTCGCCCGGCGAAGCGGATTCGGCACCGCGGAGTCCCTGCGCCGCGTCTTCCACCGCCATCTGGGAATCTCCCCATCCGAATACCGGGACCGATTCCGATCTGCGAAGGAGTACGCATGACGAGCTACGGGCTGCTGATCTTCGAGGGTGCGGAGGAACTCGACTTCGCCGGGCCCTGGGAGGTGTTCACCGCGTCGGCCATGGTCCGCGACCGGGGCGACACGGCCGTGCTGATCGCCGAGCGGGAGGATCCGGTGCGCTGCGCCAAGGGCATGCGCGTGCTGCCCGACCACACGCTGCACGACCACCCCCCGCTGGACGTCCTGCTGGTCCCCGGCGGCACGGGCACCCGCCGGGAGGTGTGCAATCCGGCGGTGACCGGCTGGATCGCCAAGGTCTCCGCCCAGGCGGACTGGGTGAGCAGTGTGTGCACCGGCTCGCTGCTCCTGCACGAGGCAGGACCGGCACGAAACCGCCGCGTCGCCACCCACCACGCCTTCGAGGACACGCTCCAGGCCCGCGGACAGATCACCGTGGTGCGTGACGCGCGCTACGTCGTCGACGGCAACCTCGTCACCAGCCAGGGCGTCTCCGCCGGAATCGACATGGCGCTGTGGCTGATCGGCCGCCTGCACGGCCGCGAGCACGCGCGTGCGGTCCGCCGCTACATACAGTACGAGCCCGCGCCGCCCTACCTCGCCGACGAGCCCACCGGCTGAGTACGGCGACGCCGAAGAAGCCGACGGCGTGATCACCGTGCCCGCTATCCCTACGTCAGCTTCTACCAGGACGTCCCCTTCTACCAGGACGTCCCCTTCTACCAGGACGTCCCCCGGGAACTGGCCGAAGAGGCGCTGAGCAAAGAACGCGCCCATCACCCCTCCAGGACCGCCTCCGCCGCTCCGTGGCCGCTGGCCGCCTGGCCGGACGTGCCGACCAGGTTCGTGCTCAGCACCGAGGACCGCACCTTCCCGCCCGACTTCATGCGCCGGCTGGCTGCCGACCGCCTCGGCATCGTCGCCGACGAGATCCCGGGCAGCCACTGCGTCGCCCTCAGCCGCCCCAAAGCAGTGGCCGACCTGCTGGTCGGCTACGCCGCCAGTGCAGCGCAGCCGCCACATCCGTCTGGCAGATGCGGCCAGAGGGCGGCTCAGCGCGGTTCCTAGGAAAGAACGCGGTCCAGCACGGCGCGGAAACGATCGGCCTTCCGCGCGACCTCGGCGGCGGTGCTCCGCACGGTGACGCCGAACCCGGCCCCGAGATAGGAGTCGGAGAGCCCGATGGCGATCGCGATCGAACGGCCGAGCAGGTCGTCGGTGCGGGGGAGGCAGCCGGGCCGGTAGCCGCCCGCCGCGGCGGCGGTCAGGCCGGGGTGGAAGGGGGCGGAGGGGCGTCCGGCCGCGGTCAGCGCGGGCAGGGCGGGGATGCGGGCGTAGTTGTGCTTGGGCGATTCGGCCAGCACGGTGATCCCGAGCTCGCCTGCCACGGCACGGGCGGCCTCGGCGCTGCCGAAGATGTAGACGGCCAGGGTTCCGCACTCGCCGCCGGCGTCGTGGAAGGTACGGCGCCGCACTCCCGGCCGCGGCGGGACCTGCGCGACGAAGGACTGTTTGACCTGGCGGGTTCGTCGCAGGATCGCCGCCATCTTGCCCAGCTGGGCCCGGGCGACGGCGGCGGCGAAGTCGGTCATGTGCAGGTTGAGCCCGAACAGCAGGTCGCCTTCGCCGGTTTCCAGCCCGCCGGGCAGGAAGCCGTGGTCGTGAAAGGAGAAGGCCCGCTGGTGGAGGCGCGGGTCCGCGGTGAGCACGAAGCCGCCTTCACCGGCGGTGATGACCTTGAACGGGTTGAGCGAGAACGCGCCGACGTCCCCCCACGTCCCCAGGGGACGCCCTCGGTAGGTTGCCCCGCACGCCTGCGCCACGTCCTCGACGATCGCCACGCCGTGCTCGCGGGCCAGCGCCGTGAGCGCGTCCATGTCGCTGGGCGCGCCGAGCATGTGGACCGCCATGATGGCCCGCGTGCGCGGCGTGAGCCGGCGGCGCACGTCCGAGACGTCGAGCGTGAAGGACTCGTCGATCTCGGCGAGCACCGGCGTGGCCCCGCTGTAGACGATCGTGGCCAGCGAGGCGACGAACATGTAACCGGGCACGATGACCTCGTCCCCGGGCCCGATGCCCAGCGCGGCCAGGGCGGTGAGCAAAGCCGACGTGCCGCTGTTGACCGCCACGCAGTACGGCGCGGCGAACCGGGCGGCCGCCTCGGTCTCGAAGCGGCCGATCTGCGACTCCACGGTGAGGGCGCCGAAGGTGTCGCCGGCCTCGCGCCACTGCTGGACGACTTCGAGGAGGTTCTTCTCCTCTTCGCTGCCGAAGTAGGCGTAGCCGGGTCCGGGCATGGTGCCTCCTTGGGGGTTAGGGCAGGGCGAGCAGGTCGCGGGTGTGCCGCAGCGCCGACAGCGGGAGGGGCTCGGCCTGCCACGGCCGGTGCAGGTGGTCGCCGAGGGTACGCGGGACGAGATGGACGTGCAGGTGGAAGACGTCCTGCCAGCCGGCGGCGCGGTTGGCCTGGAACAGCGTGAGCCCGTCGGGCGCCAGGACGTCGCGGATGCGCCGGGCCAGGTGGTGCACGGTGCGCATGACCGCCACGGCGTCGTCTTCGGAGACGTCCCAGAGGTCGGCCGCGTGCAGTTTCGGGATGACCAGCGTGTGCCCGGGGGTGACGGCCGTGATGTCGAGGAAGGCGAGGGTGCGCTCGTCCTCGAACAGGACGGCGGTCTGCGCCCGCCCGCTGACGAAGTCGCAGAACACGCACTCAGCCACCGGCTTCCCCTTCCGCGTGCCGTACGGCGGCGCCGACCAGACCGGCGAAGAGCGGGTGAGGGCGGGTGGGACGGGAGCGGAACTCGGGGTGGGCCTGGGTGCCCAAGAAGAAGGGGTGGACCTCGCGGGGCAGCTCCACGTACTCCACGAGCCGCCCGTCGGGGGAGAGCCCGGTGAGGCGCAGCCCCGCCTCCTCGAGGCGGGAACGGTAGGCGTTGTTGACCTCGTAGCGGTGCCGGTGGCGTTCGGTGACCTCGGCCTCGCCGTACACCTCGTGCACGAGCGAGCCTCCGGCGAGGTCGGCGGGGTACAGGCCCAGGCGCATGGTGCCGGTGACGATGACGGGGTGGCCGGTCGTGGCGTCGAATTCGGCGCTGCCCGCGCCCGTGAGCCCGGCCAGCGACCTGGCGGCCTCGATGACCATGCACTGCATGCCGAGGCAGATGCCGAGGAGCGGCAGCCGATGTTCGCGGGCGTGCCGGACGGCGCTCACCTGGCCTTCGATGCCGCGCACACCGAACCCGCCGGGCACCAGGACGCCGTCGACGCCGTCCAGCCCGGCCGCCGCGCCGGCGGCGGAGGCGCAGGCGTCGCCGGCGACCCGCCGGATGCCGACGCGCACGTCGCCGGCGAACCCGGCGTGCTGCAGCGCCTCGGTGACCGACAGGTAGGTGTCGGGCACGCCGGGGCACTGGCCCACCAGGGCGATCGTGACCTGTTTGGCGGGATGGTGCACCCGGTGCAGAAGGTCGTCCCACGCGGTCCACTCCACGTCGCGAAACGGCAGCCCGAGCCGCTGGACGACGTAGGCGTCCAGGCCCTCTGCGTGCAGCACCTTCGGGATGTCGTAGATGCTGGCCGTGTCGACCGCGCTGACCACGGCTTCCTCGTCCACGTCGCACATGAGGCCGATCTTGCGCTTCAGCCCTTTGGCGATGGACCGGTCGGCGCGGCAGACGATGGCGTCGGGCTGGATGCCGATGGAGCGCAGCGCGGCCACCGAGTGCTGGGTGGGCTTGGTCTTGAGCTCGCCGGACGGGCCGATGTAGGGCAGCAGCGACACATGCAGGAAGAAGCAGTTGGTCCTGCCGATCTCATGCCGGATCTGGCGGATGGCTTCCAGGAACGGCAGGGACTCGATGTCGCCGACGGTGCCGCCGACCTCGGTGATGACGACGTCGGTGCCCGCGGTCGCGGCCATCGAGCGGATCCGGTCCCGGATCTCGTTGGTGATGTGCGGGACCACCTGCACGGTGTCTCCGAGGTAGTCGCCGCGCCGCTCCCTGCCGATGACGTCGGCGTAGATCTGGCCGGTGGTGACGTTGGCGGTCCGGTCGAGGTCGATGTCGAGGAAGCGCTCGTAGTGGCCGATGTCCAGGTCGGTCTCGGCGCCGTCGTCGGTGACGAAGACCTCCCCGTGCTGGAAGGGGTTCATCGTCCCCGGGTCGACGTTGAGGTAGGGGTCGAGCTTCTGCATGGCCACCCGCAGGCCGCGCAGGGTGAGCAGCCGGCCGAGGCTGGAGGCGGTCAGCCCCTTGCCCAGGCTGGAGGCGACCCCGCCGGTGACGAAGAGGTGTTTGGCCGGGCTCATGGTCCGGCCAGCAGGTCCGCCGCCGCCTGGAGGTTGACCCGGCCCGCGCCGAAGGTGGTGATGCAGGCGCCCGAGGTCAGGCCCGCGTCGTCGGGCATGCCGATGGCCACGAGGATCGCGCCGGGCCGATCGGCCAGGGCCTTGAGCGTCCATTCCCGCATCCACGGGATGCGGTAGGCGTCGCGCACCACGATCACCAGCGGGCCGCCGGCGGGCGGGAGGGGGTCCGCGGGGCCGTGGATCTGCTCGGCGCGACCCAGCAGGGAGCGCGCGTCCAGGGCCTCGGCCATGCTCCAGGCGGCCTCCCCCACGATCGAGTGCGCTTCCGCGCGCACTTCGGCCACGGCCGCGGGTCCGGGCAGGACGACCGCGCCATGCCCGCGAACCGCGCGCCGCGCCGCCTCCCCTCCGACGGGGCCGGGATCCGCGGCGACGGCGGCGGCCCGCACCGCGTAGCGCCGCCGCATGAGGCCGACCCGCTCCGCAGACTCCTCGATCGCCAGGACGCCGTGCTCGATCGCGCCGGCGACGGCCGCGTGGATCCGCGTGTAGAGCTCCTCGTCCACGCCGGGCCCGAGCAGCACCAGGTCGGCTCCGGCCGCCAGTGTCGTCACGGCCGCGGCCACCGCCTGCTCCGGCCCGTTGCCCGCTTCGATCGCGACCGCGGTGCTGAGCGCGACGCCCCGGTAGCCGAGCTCGTCTCTCAGCACCTCGCGCAGCGCCCTGCGGCTCAGCGTCGCCGGCTGCTTCGGATCGAGTGCGCTGTAGACGACGTGGGCGATCATGACGCTGGCCGCGGCCGCCGCGGCGGCGAAGGGCGTCAGTTCCCGCCGGCGCAGCGTCCCGGCCGGGCAGGTGACCACGGGCAGGCTGTGGTGGGGATCGGCGGTGGTGTCGCCGTGGCCGGGGAAGTGCTTGGCGGCCGCGGCGACCCCGGCCTCCTGCATGGCGTCGATGAACGCGGCGCCGTGCACGGCGACCAGATCCGGTCGCGCCCCGAACGAGCGCACGCCGATGACGGGGTTGCCGGGATCGCTGTTGACGTCGACCGACGGCGCGAGGTTGTAGTTCACGCCGTGCGCCAGCAGATCCCCGGCCATCGCCAGCGCGACCCGCCGGGTCAGGGCGGGGTCGTCGACGACGCCGAGCGCCAGGTTGCCCGGATAGGAGCTGCCCGCGCCGTACTCCAGGCGGGTGACGTCGCCGCCCTCCTCATCGAGGGAGACCAGCATGTGGGGATCGTGTTCGTGTACGGCTGCCGCCAGATCCGAGATCGTGGCGGGATCACGCAGATGCGGCCCGGGGAAGATCGTGACCCCGGGGAACCCGGCCTCCAGCCCCCGGCGCACCCACGGAGGCAGGGCGGTGCCGGTGACACCGGGAAGCATGCAGGAATACACCAGGCGGTCGAGCTCGCTCACTGCTTGCTCCTTATCCGGTAGGGCTGCTCGCGATGGGGAAGAGCTGTTCCAGGATCTTCGCGACCCCGTCGTCGTCGTTGCCGTCGATGACCTGGTCGACCGCGCCGAGTACGCGGGGATGGGCGTTGGCCACGCCGTACGAGCGGCCGGACCAGCTCAGCATGGGCAGGTCGTTGGGCATGTCACCGAAGGCCACGACGTCCGCGGCGGACAGGCCGCGCTCGGCGGCGAGGCGGGTGAGCGCCGCGGCCTTGCTGACGCCCTTGGCGACGGCTTCGACCAGCCGCAGGCCGTTGGAGTGGTAGACGGTGAGGATGTCGCCGAGGTGCGGCGCGGCCAGATCCAGCAGCTGGTCGGCCGTCAGCCGAGGGTGGCGGCCGAGCAGCTTGGGCGCGGGCCTGGCCAGGAGCGCCGCGTCCGGGAGCCGCTGGAGGGTGACGTCGGCGTCCCACTCCCACGGCTCGTACAGCGCGTCACCGGCCAGCTCGGTGGCGTACTCGACGGCCAGCCCGATCTCCGGTACGGCGGCGCGCAGCCGCAGGGCGGCCTCGGCCAGGATCGCGGGCTCGATGGGGTACTCGGCGACCGGACGGCGGGTGCCGAGGTCGTGGACCAGGGCGCCGTTGGAGCAGATCGCCGTGCCGCAGGATCCGAAGAGCAGGCCGATGTCGTCCATCTTGCGAGGTGGCCGGCCGGTCACGAAGACCAGTTCGGCCCCTGACCGCAGAACCCGCTCGACGGCCGCCAGGGTGCGGGCGGAGATCGTCCCGTCGCTGCGCACCAGGGTCCCGTCGAGGTCGGTGGCGATCAGCCGGGGCGGGCGCGCGGTCATCCGATCAGCTCTCTCGAAAGCCGGTGGAGGCGGCGTGCCGTACCGGACAGAGGGAAGCGGGCCGCGTTGGCGAGGCCGGCGCCGCGGTAGTGGCGCAGTTCGCCGGGATCGCGGCGCAGCCGGGCGACGGCGGCGGCCGCGGCCCGCACGGAGCCGGACGCCTCGACCGCGATGGCGGACTCGCCGAGCACCTCCACCAGGCCGGGGACCGGCCGGTACAGGACGGGCAGGCCGCACGCCTGCGCCTCGACGGCGACCAGGCCGAACGCCTCCAGCCTGGTCGAGGGCACGATCAGCAGGTCGTGCCCGGCGAAGTTCTCCCACAGGGACGGGCGGGGCAGCCAGCCCAGGTAGCGCACCCGCGACAGGTCGGCGCGTGCCGCCAGCGCGGCGTACTCGGCGGCGGGCGCGGCGACGCTCAGCACGACGCCGTCCATGTCCGCCAGCGTCCGCAGCAGGGGCAGGGGCGCCTTCTCCGCGGCGAGTCGGCCGGCGTACAGGAGCCGGAGGGCCTCGCCGTCCGCCCGGTCGCCTCGTGGCGGCGGGCTGGTGAGCAGGCGGTCGGGAACGCCCCAGGGGATGTGGACGATGCGGCCGGCTTCGACGTTCACCAGGCGCCGCAGGTGGTCCGCCATCGCGGCCGTGGGCACCACGATCGCGTCGGCGGCGCGGGCGCTGTCCCGCAGGACCTGGAGCTGGGTGGGGTGGTCGGCGGCGAAGATGAGGTCGGTCCCGTGGACGAGTGCCAGGCGCGGATGGCCGGGGAAGGCGCGCAGGAGTGCGGGGGTCGCGCCGAAGGCCAGGTGCTGCAGGTGGAGGAGGTCGTAGCGGTCCTGCGGGAAGCGGCGCTCGATGGCGCGGGCCAGATCCTTGACGTAGGCCCAGAAGCCCTCTCCGGCGAGCTGTTTGCCGGCGACGTCGAGCAGGATCGGGCCGTCGGGCTGAGCGCGGCCCCCGCCGGTCAGCATGAACGCGTCGGCCTTCAGCGGAGCGGCGGGATCCAGGTACAGGTCCCGGAGGAGTTCGACGCTGCCGCCCCGGCTGCCCAGCGGCAGGTCGACTCCGGTGAGGATGGTCAATTGAACTCCTCGTGCAGACGGGAGTGGTCGATGCCGGTGGTCCGCGTGTACTTCAGCCCCATCTGCTGGTAGCTCGCCTGCCGGCCGAACCCGGCGATGAAGATGATCTTCCCGAAGGTCATCCGCGGATAGACGCGGACGGGCCGGGCGACCCTGATCTCCAGGGTCCACTGAATGGCGTGCCCCATGTGCCCGAGCGGGGCCGAGACGTGCACCCATATTCCCAGCGCGCCCACGGAACGGTCGCCGTTGATCATCTGTGCGAATCTCTCCGTGTGCGTGCGCTCATGGGTGAACCCGAGGTAGAGCCTGCCGGGCAGCAGGACCAGCCCTTCGGGCGGAATGGCCAGCTCGGTGAACTCCACGGGCACCGCCGCGTCCAGTTCGGCGTCGCACATGCGAAGGTGGTCGCCGAGACGCCAGTCGTAGGCGTTGGGGGAGACCCGCTCGGGGTGGAAGGGCTCGATGACGATGTCGCCGCGCTCGACGGCGAAGACGATGGCCCGCCGGGTGAGGATCACAGCGCGGCCACCTGCGTGGTCGCGCGGGCGCCCCTGTCGCGCCAGTAGCGCGACTCCTGAGGGCCTTGGGAGCTCTGGTACTTGCCGGTGTACAGATCGATCTCGCCGACGGACACGAAGAACATGATCTGCCCGATCTTCATCCCGGGATAGACCTTCAGCGGGCGGACGGGGGAGAGCATCAGCGTCCACTGCCCGTGGAAGCCGATGTCGCCGATGGGCGCGGTGATCTCGACGAACAGGCCCAGCCGCCCCACGGACGAGCGCCCGAACAGGAGCGGGACGTAGACGTCGGAGCCGATCCTCTCGATCGTGTGACCGAGGTAGAGCTGGTCGGGCCGGAGCACGTGGCCGCCGCCGTCCATCGTGATGGTCTCGGTGGGATTGGGCAGATAGGGGTCGATGACGTCGCCGGAATAGGTGACGAGGCTGTCGCCCAGGCAGACGTTGTAGCTGTTGGGATTGACCTGGTCGGCATGGAACGGAGAGATCGCGATACGGCCGTCGGCCGACGCTTCGATGATCTCCGGACCGGTGAGAATCATGAAGCTGTCCCCCGTGCGAAGGCTTATCGGCGGGCGAAGTCGTAGTCGACGCGGTCTTCGATCTCGAGGTCGCAGACCAGCCGCTCCACCGTGGAGAAGTCGGTGAGCAGCAGCTCGGAGTCCGAGGATCGCCGGGTGTCGGCGATGATCTCGTCGGCGTGGCCGACGCCGGCGAAGGAGAGGATCTCGGGCCACAGCTTGTAGTCCTCGGCGCCGAAGGCCACGATCGCCTCGGGCAGCGTGCGGATGAACAGCTCCCGCTGCTCCTTGTTCAGGTGGACGAACACGTCCTTCATCACCTCCGCCAGGATCGGCCCGTGCGCGGCCTCGTCCCTGGCGTGAAGCCTGGCCACCAGCGCGTGCATCGGCTGGATCGTGCGATCGCGCGCCAGCAGCTCGAGGAAGTTGTTGATGCTCACCTCGCCGACCACCGTCCAGAGCAGGAACAGCAGGTCGCGCTCCCACTTCTCGCTGCGCTCGGCGCTCAGCCGGTGAAGGCGCCGGTTGGTGACCGGGTGCGAGTAGTCGGGTTCGGTGGTCAGGCCGCGGGCCTCCTCGGTCCGTTTCATCGCCGTCATGTGCATGTAGGTATGCCAGACCTCGTCGATGTGCGACTGCTGGATCGCCTCCTTGACCTCATACCGGTCGACACCGGGAAACACCCCGTGCGCGAGCATCTCGAACGTCGGATTCGCCACGTGCTCCTCCGCGGCGATCACCCGCGCGTTGAATGCCTGCCAGGCCAGGGTGTTCACCAGCCTGCGCTTGGCTTCGGGAGCTTCGGCGAAGCGCGGGTGCCCGCCGAACGGGATCAGGTGCGCGGGGTAGTCGTCGAGATCCTCCGCGTAGGGGGCGGGCTCCATGAAACCGGCCATGTCCGTCCGGATCGTCGCCCGCCGTGGCCAGGCCGCGACGATACGCCGGAGCGTGCTCGGCCCGACCTCGGGTTCGGAGTGGAGAATCTGTTCGTCCATACGGCCGGTCAAGGCAAGCCTCCTTTTAGGCGGTCGTCAAGCTGCTGACCGTGACGAATTCGTAGTCCTGGCTGAGCAGGCCCTCGATGATCTGGGGGAGCGCGGCGACCGTCTGGGAGCGGTCGCCGCCGCCGTCGTGCAGCAGCAGGATGGAACCCGGCCGCGTGTCGGCCAGGACGCGGGCGGCGATCACGCCGGCGCCGGGCATGGCCCAGTCGAAGGGCTCGACGTCCCACAGGACGGTGGTGAGCTTCAGGCCCACGAGCCAGGAAAGGATCACCGAGGAGCGCGAGCCGTACGGCGGCCTGAACCACGACCGTGCCCCCCGCCCGGTCAGGCACTCGGCGGTGCGTTCGACCTGGGTGGCGAGCTGACGCCTGCTCAGGTCGGGGAGGAAGGCGTGGGACCAGGTGTGGTTGCCCAGCTCGTGACCCGCCTCGCCGATGCGGGTGACCAGGCCGGGCAGGCCGCTGGCGTGCAGCCCCACGCAGAAGAAGGTCGCGGGGATGCCGTAGCGCTGGAGCGTGTCCAGCACCTGCCCGGTGTAGAGGGGGTGGGGGCCGTCGTCGAAGGTCAGCGCGATCCGGCGCAGGTCCCTTCTGCCGTGGCTTATGCAATGCCCGGCCTCGGTCAACTCCCTTTCGGTAATCCTGGCTTCCAGAATTCCCTTTTCGACTTCCGCGAGGCGGCCTGTCAGACTTCCCGACGCTAATTCCAGGCGCACCAGTTTCGGTAAGTTCGCGCGCGCGGTTTCGGCGAGGGAAAATGCGCTGACCGACCCGAATTCCGGTGCGGCGCCCAGCGTCCAGGGGTCGGCCCGATAAACCGTGAGCCCGGCCGCCAGCATGGTTCCGTCCAGCATTCCGTTACTGCTGTCCACCACCACTGTGGGGCTCTGGAGTGCGAAGATGTACTCGAATAGAACGAGCAGGTCAGCGGCCCCGAATCGTTGGTCGGGCATTTTCCGCGTGCCGGACCGATCAATGACGCTGATTTCGTAGCCGTCACCCGTCCAGGCGATACCCGTGTAAACCACCATGGGATCCTTAGGTCGGCTCGGACAACAATCATGTGAGTCCAGACTCATGACTGTCAAGAAGCCGAACCAAAATTTTCAACTGTTTACGGCAGGTTATCGATCACTCCAATCGGGTCCGCGAGCAGTGCGGAAAAGGCCAGTTCCGCGGTGCCGACCAGAATGGCGTCGTCACCCAGCGCCGCGTTGACGAGCTGGATCCCGTGGCATCGGCCGGCCGGCGGGGTGTTGAGCGCGCGCAGGCTCCCTCCGAAGACGATCAGCTCCGGCGCGAAGAGCACGCGCAGCTTCGCCAGCCCGGCCTCCAGCACGCGCCGGGCCGATGTCCCGTCGCCGCGGCCCAGCTCGGCTTCGAGGCAGCCACGTGAGCCGCAGCGGCAGGCGTGCCCGTCAGGGGTGACGATCAGATGGCCGAGGTCGACCCCGTACCCCTCGTCGCCTCCGATCGGGGCCCCGCCGATCACGACCCCGCCGCGAAGCCCGTCCCTGCTCTGCAGGTAGATGAGATTCTGGCGGCCGATCCCGGCGCCGCGCCTGTGCTCGGCGGTCACCGCGAGGTTGACGTCGTGGCCGATCAGAAAGGGCCGGTTCCGGTACGGCTCGGCCCGGCGCGCCGCCCGGACCGCGCCCAGCAGGTTCTCGCGGGCCGCGGCGCCGGCCCCGGCCACCGCGCGCGCGGGCGGCGGGACCGAGACCCCGGCGCCCACGCAGACGCTTCCCCGGCTCGCTTCGCGCACGAGAGCCGAGCCGACCCGGACGATCTGCCATGCCGTGGCCTCGGCGCGGCTGTCGATCGCGACCTCGCGGCGCTCGAGCACCCGGCCCCCGAGCGCCACCCGGGCCGCGGACAGGCCGTCCGGGCGCAGGTCGAAGGCCAGCACGTACGCGCCGGAGCCCGGGAGCACGACGAAGGACGGCCGGCCCGCTCGCGACGCGCGGCGGCGGGGAGTCTCCTCGCGCACCAGGCCGGCTTGCGTGAGCTCCCCGGTCAGCGTGAGGATCGTGCTGCGATTGAGGTGGAGCCGGTCCGCCAGGATGGCGCGGGTGGCCGACCCCTGCAGATGCACGTGCTTGAGCACGGCGGCGAGATTGCCGCGCCGTATCCTCTCCTGAGCCGACGCCACCTCTCTCACCCGCTCTTCCCCTCTCTTGAGGTCAGGGCCTGAGGCCGTGCGGCGACCGGGGCGCGGAACGCCGAGGCGCCTGCGGCCACGCAGCCCCCCAGCACCGTGATCAGGATGAAGGCCACCGGCAGCGACGTGATCCCGGCGATCGCGCCGACCGCGGCCGGCGCGATGAGATTGGACAGGTACGTGACGGTCGCCACGCTCGCGATCGACGTGTTGGGATCCTCGCCGCGCCGGCCCGCCGTGGCGAAGGCCAGCGGGACGATGACGGCGATGCCGACGCCCAGCAGCGCGAAACCGGCGATGACCGGCACCGGGTCGCGGCCGATCACGATGAGCACGCCGCCGGCCACCGAGACGATCCCGCAGCCGCGCACCGTGCGGACCGGTCCCCAGCGCCTGACCACCAGGTCGCCGCACACGCGCGCCGCCCCCATCGTGAAGCTGAACGCCGTGAAGCTCGCGGCCGCGATCCCCGGCGAGGCGCCGGCGATGTCCTCCAGGTAGATGGCGCTCCAGTTGCCGGCCGCGCCCTGCGCGAACTGGGCGCAGAAGCCGACCAGGCCGATCGCGACGACCGCCCGAGCCGGCCAGGCGAATCCGCCGCGCGCCGCCACCGCCGAGCCGCCGCCTGCTCCCACGTCCAGGAGGTGGCGGCAGCTCAGCGCCGCCACCAGGATCAGGAGGACCGCCATCAGCCCCAGATGGAGGCGCGCGTCCAGAGCGGCGGCGGCCGCCAGGGCTCCCAGGCCCGATCCGATCAGCCCGCCCGCGCTCCACGCCCCATGGAGACCGGACATGATGGAGCGGCCGGCACGCTGCTCGACCCCGACGCCGTTGGCGTTCATGGCGACGTCGGTGATGCCGCCGGCCGCGCCGTACGTGAGCAGGGCCACCCACAGCAGAGGCAGAGAGGGGGCCATGACGGGCAGGACGACGGTGAGGCTCAGCGCCACGGTCATGACGAGCAGGGCGCGGCGGCTGCCGAGGCGGCGCATGACGCGTCCGGCCATGGGCATCGCGAAGCAGGCCGAGATCGCCGGCGCCACCAGCGCGGCGCCGAGCGCGGCGGGGCCGAGCTCGAGCCGGTCCTGGATCCACGGGATCCGCGTGGCGAAGGCTCCCAGGCCGGCGCCATGGACGGCGAAGATCACGGTGACGGCGAGACGGGCACGCCTGATCTCGTTCATGACAGAATGGAATCTATCAGGCTACTAGCCGAACAAATAGGCCGCAGCCAGAGAAAGACGGACATGAGCAGCGAGATCACCAGTGCGACGCCTCGCATCGCCAGGACCATCAACAACCGGCTCGCGCTGGACCTCCTCCAGCGGCAGGGCCCGCTGACGGCCGCGCAGCTGAGAAGCCTGACCGGCCTGTCCAGGGCGACGATCTCCGACCTGCTCGCACGCCTGCAGCAGGACGGGCTGATCGAGGTACGCGGCTCCTCCGACGCCGTGCAGCCCGGGCCCAACGCCCGCCTCTACCAGCTACGCCCCGGGCACGCGCACGTCATCGGGCTGGACGCCAGAAGCGACTCC
This sequence comes from Nonomuraea typhae, assembly GCF_009760925.1. Lineage (GTDB taxonomy): Bacteria > Actinomycetota > Actinomycetes > Streptosporangiales > Streptosporangiaceae > Nonomuraea > Nonomuraea typhae. The sequence continues at coordinate 141,269 of NZ_VRLV01000020.1, read as the reverse complement.
ATCTCGATCGGCGCGGCCGACGTGGCGGGCAACCGCCTGCCCGGCACCCGGCTGGCCATCGGCCCCGGCGAGGATCCGGCCGCCTTCATCGGCCAGGTCGTCCAGGCCGTGCGGCGGATCTCCCGCCAGTCCTTCGACCAGGAGCCGAACAGCATCGCCGTCGGCGCGCCCGGCGTGGTCGAACCGGCCACCGGCACACTGCGCTCCACCGGCTGGCCGCCCGAGTGGCACGCCCAGCTCGTCGCCACGCTCCGCGCCGGCTTCGCGGCCACGGTGCTGATCGAGAACGAGGTGAACCTCGCGGCCATCGCCGAGCACCGTCTCGGCGCGGCCCGGGACCGGCAGACGTTCGCGCTGCTGTGGATCGGGCAGGGCGTCGGCGCCGGCCTGATCCTGGACGGCAGGCTGCGCCGCGGGGAGTCAGGCGGCGCGGGGGAGGTCGGCTTCCTCGCCGTTCCCGAACCGGTGCACGCGCCGCCGTCACGGCTGCCCGGCCTTCACGGGCTGATCGGAGCCGCACCGGTGTGCGACTTGGCTCGTCGCCACGGGCTCGACCTGCCCGGGGGCAGCGCCGTACACATGGCCGCGAGCGCGGTCGCGCACGCGGCGCGCGAAGGGCTGCCGCTGCTGGACGAGCTCGCCGGCGTCATCGCCGACGGCGTGCTCGCGTTGTGCCTGGTGCTGGATCCCGGCTGCGTCGTGCTGGGCGGGGAGATCGGCCGTGCGGGCGGCGCCGAGCTCGCCTCCAGGGTCGGTACGGCTGTCGCCCGGCGCAGCCCGGTTCCCGCCCAGATCCGGGTCAGCGAGCTCACGGACGACGCGGTTCTCACGGGCGCGGTCTCGACCGCCCTGGACCACGCCCGCGACGAGCTGTACGGCCTGCGCTCAGATCAGCGGGACGACCTGCCCCGTGCGCGCTGACCGCACGGCCGCCTCGATCACCGCCAGCGTGTCCACGGTGGAACGCGGGTCGACGGGCACGTCCCCGCCGGTCCGCAGCGCCGCCTCCAGCCGCTGGTAGAACACCTGGTACGCGCCGGGCTCGGTGGGGATCGACCGGCTGCCTTCGCGGGTGACCAGCCGTCCCCAGCCGCTCTCCGGGGCCACGCCCCAGCCCGCGCCTCCCGGCACGGCGCCGGAGGCGAGCGCGTCCTCCTGCCCGTCGAGCCCCTCGATGACGAAGCAGCCCTCCTCGCCGACGACCCGGAACCTCGGCCCCGGCTCGTGAACCGCGGCGCCGGCCCACAGATGGGACAGGACTCCGCTCCGGTGCGTCATGGCGACGAAGACGTCGTCGTCGGCCGCAGCTCGCGGCCGCCGCGAAGCCAGCTCCGCGTAGACGCCTCCGGCCGGGCCGAACGCCTGCACCGCCTGGTCGATCAGGTGCACGCCCAGCTCCGACAGGAGACCGCCGCCCGGCCTGGCCGGATCGACGTCGGCCGCGAACTCCCACCTCGACTCGAACCTGTGCACCCTGCCGAGGGCGTTGCCGGCGAGCAGCCGCCGCACGGTCAGATAGTCGCCGTCCCAGCGGCGGTTCTGGAAGACGGTCACCGGGACCGACCTCGCCCGCGCGGCGTCCATCACGCGGCGGGCCTGCTCCGGGGACGGCGCGAACGGCTTGTCCACCACGACCGGGACGCCGGCCTCGACGCAGGCCAGTGCGTACGGCACGTGGGTCTCGCTGGGGGTCGCCAGCACCACGACATCGGGGCCGGAGCGCAGCAGGTCGTCCAGCGAGTCCAGGGCCGGAACGCCCGGCCGTTCCCCCCGCAGGGCGGAACGCCGCTCGGCGGACCTCGTCACGACGGCGGCCAGCGACAGACCGGGAGTGCTCTCGATCAGAGGGGCGTGGAAGGTCCGGCCCGCGACCCCGTAACCCGCCAGTCCCACACGGAGATCGTCTGTCATGCCAGCCATTCAACCCGCGGGAGCCGATGTGTGCGCACCGGCGCCGCGTTAAGGCAGATAGGAGAAAAGGGTGGCAGAAGAAGCTTCGGCGGGGATGATCGTAGCGTGGCGTCGAACGATAACCGGGATATATCGGACGAACTACCTGAACAGTCAGACGTTGTCGATACATGGGCGGCTGTCCTCCCGGGCCAGTCGCTGATTCCTGCGTATCTGGTCGCCAAGTACGCGTCTCAATACCGGGTCATTGTCGACGTTCTCCTGGCCGCGCAGGACACCACACTGACGGGAATGAGTTTCGACGGAGTCGACCAAGCCGTGCGGCGGCGTATACGCGGCATTCTCGCCACCGAGACGGCGGATCGCCTGCTCGACGATTCCGCGTTCGTCGTGGAGGCCAGACTGTCCCGGCTGGTTTCGTGGGGCGTGATCACTCGCTGGCAGGAGCCGGCGCGCACCGGCGAAGACTTTCTGCGGCGGCGCGACCGCTATCAATTGACACCACTGGCGGCCAGGCTGCATGCGTTCTGGCTGGCTGCCGATGAGGCCGAAGAGGAGGCGGGCGATCTGACGCTCGCGCCACGAGCCATTCACGACCGTCTGATCGCGTTCGCCGCGGCGATTCGCGACAAACATTTCCCCGTGGCGGCCGGCGAGTACCAGCAGATCATCGCGCTGCATCACGCGATGGCGCGCGCGGCGCGCTCCTGGCAACGCGTTCTGGCACACAATCTGTCCGGCGTGCCGGACGAGGCGAAACAGGAACTGGTATGGCGGACGCTGCGCGCCTACATCTCGATGTGGGGCGAGCAGGTGGACATTTTCAGCCCGCAGATCGCGAAGCTGTTGTCGGAGGTCACGCCGGACCTGTCGCCGGGCGGATGGCGCGCCTGTGCCCTTGGCGCTCTGTCCGAGGACGCCGCCGACAGCGTGATCACCGCTCAAGCCGATCGGTGGGCGCAGACATGGGAGGCGCTCCGGGAATGGTTCGGCGGTCCGGACGGGCAAGCGAGGCGGCTGCGGCGGCAGTTGCGCGACGTCGTGACCCCGTGGGCGCGCAACACGAGAATGCTCATGGACGCGGGTGGCGCGGTCACCCGAAGCGCCGAGCTGATCGGGCTCGCGGTCGCGATCGAAAGCGCGGCGGACGACGAGGATGCCTGGCGGATCTGGGACACCGCGGTCGGCGGATTCCCGGCACGCCATCTGCTGCTCACTCCGGGCAGAGCCGAGGATGACGGCCTGTCCTGGGAGGAGGCGCCGGCCGTACCCGTGACGGCGCGATATCGCGAGCAGGGCCCGCGCGCGATGACGGGACGGCGGCCGAAACGCGCCGACTTCTCCAAGGGGCGGTCGGCGGCCCGTCAGGCGAGACTGGCCGGCCTCGCCGAACGGGCGCAGGCCGAGGCGGCGCTGCGGCAGCGCTCCGGCACCAGGCTGTCGGAGTGGCCAGACCTCGGCCGTGCGGAATTCGACCTGCTCTTGGATTTGCTAGGTACGGCACGCCGCGCAGGTCCAAAAGAGCCGGGACGCGGAAACGCCTATGAGGCGCTGACCGAGGACGGTCGCTGGCTGGTGCGCATCCGGGAGCCTTCGGAGAGAAGCGCCACGGCCACGCTGAACGGCCCGGATGGCCGCATGGTGACGGTGGACTGGCATTTCGAGCTGGAGTGGGTGGCGTGAGGAGGGGGATCGACAGAGACGAACGCCAGAGCGCCTTCGCGTCGTTGCTCGCCGCTCCGAGCGTCAGCAGAGACGGCGACCCCCGCCTCTGGCAGCAGGTCCGTAAGCATCGGCTGATTCTCACGGAATGGTTCTGGGAGCGTCTCGGCTACCAGCTCGTCGTGACCGAATCCGCTGTCCGGGTCTATCGCCTGCCCGTGAACGGGGAGGTCGTCGCGCCGCGCAGGGTCCGGCCGCCGTCGCGCCGCGTTCTGGTTCTGGCCTTGCTGGCGGCGGCCTGTGCGGAGGACACCGAGGAGCTGACCACCGTCCAGGAACTGTCGGACCGGGTGCGTACGCTGTCCAGCCAGGATCAGGTCCGGGTCGCGCCCTACGATTCGGATCGATTCACCGAACGGCAGCTCTTCATCCGTTCGGTCCTCATTCTCGCCGAGCTCGGCGCGCTGCGCCCCACGAAGCGTACGGGTGAGGAGATGCTGACCGGCTGGACGCGGCGTCAGGACGCCATCGGCGGTGCTTACCGCGTCGACAGGGAGACACTGCTGCGTCTGGTCGATGCGAGGGCGCTGGCCGCCGCCGTCGGACGACGGGCCTACCACGACCATCAGCAGATCCATCACCGCCGGTTCACCGTGATGCGGCGGCTGATCGAGCTTCCGGTGTGCCTGCTGGAGGACCTCACCGAGGACGAGAGGACCTATCTGGCCTCCCAGCGCCACAGGTTGCTGGAATGGTGCCGGGAGATGACCGGCTGGGCGGTCGAACAGCGTCGCGAGGGACTCGCCCTGATACCGCCTGAAGACTCCGGGACCGACCGCCCCTTTCCTCAGCTCCGCGCCGATCACTTCGGCGCTCTGCTCGTCCTTGACTCCCTCCTCTCAGAGGAGCTCGATTCCGCGGATCTCGGCACGATCGTCGCAGCCGCCGAGACGGTCCGCACCCGGTATCCCAAGGCCATGACCACCGCGTTCAGAGAGGAGCCCGCTCAGCTTGCCGACGCCGCGATCCTGCTGTTGCAGGAGCTGGACCTGATCCGCCGCGTGGAGGAAGGCGGGGAGGCAGGCAGGTGGCGCGTGATGCCCCCCGCCGCGCGCTTTCGCGGGCCGGAGGTCGTCGCGGCGCAGCAGCGCCTTGACCCGGATGGCGGTGGTGACTCGGAATGACCGTCGCGGAACCTGGAACGAGCAGGGGGATGACGCCGGAGCAGTGGCTCGCCGCCGCGCGCACCGGCGGCGCCCCCGAGCCGGCCCGGCGGCGGTGGCAGCCGCTGCGCGTCGGAGTGGTCAACCTGTGGGAGTACGACGACGCGGAGTTCTGGTTCGCGGACGGAAGGCTCGTGCTGCGCGGTGGCAACGGCACCGGCAAGACCAAAATCCTGGAGCTGACCACGTTTATGCTGCTGCGCGGTGAGATCTCCCCGTCTGTGCTCGATCCCTTCGGCTCACGGCACCGGACCATGCGCTACAACCTTCTCCCCTCCGGAGAGGAGGACGATCCCCGGCCGGCGGCCGACACCGGCCTGGGGTACGCGTGGGCCGAGTTCGGCCGCCTCGACGAACACGGTCAGCCCCGCTTCGTCGTCTGCGGGCTGGGCGCGTCGGCCCGCAGGGGCTCCGGCACGGAGGCGACCCGTCGCTGGCTGTTCATCACGGGCAGAAGGGTCGGGGCCGATCTGGTGCTGGCACCCCCCGCCGGCCCGCTCGACGAGAAGGAGCTGCGCAAGGCGGAGCACGTGCAGGTGTTCGAGAGCGCCGAGTCGTACCGGCAGGAGCTGTCCCGGAGGTTGTTCGGGCTCGACCGCGGTGCGTACGACAACCTCACCGAGCTGCTCAAACAGCTTCGCCGGCCCAAGCTCGGAGAGCGACTCAACCCTCGCGAACTGGAGCGGACGCTCCGCGACGCCCTTCCCGAGCTCGCCACCGCCGAAGTGACCCAGCTCGTGGACGGATGGGACCGGTTGGAGCAGTTGCGGACGGGAGTGGAGCAACTGGAGGAAGCCGCCACACAGGTGGCTTCGTTCGTACGGCGGAGCTGGCTGCCCTGGGTCCGGGCTCTCGTGCGTGCACGCGCCGACCGGTTGACGTCGGCGACCACCCAGCTCGACAACACCACCCGTGACAGGAAGAAGGCCGAGGAGGATCTCAGGTCCGCCCGTGACGAGTGCCGCGAGAACGAACAGGCGCACCGCCTCACCAAACGCACCCTCGCCGAGCGCCGGGTAGAGGTGCGTGAGCTGATCGAATCTCAGGCATACCAGGAAGCCGCCGGCGCCGCACACCGCGTCGAAGGTCTGCGCCGAGCCGCTGATCGGGAACAAGAGGCGGCCGCCCAGGCGAAGAAGACGCTCGACTCCGCCGAGAAGGCCCGCGGCAAAGCCGAAACGGTGCTCCGTTCCGTGAGCGCGAAAGCGCGGGAAGCGAAGCGGGCCGTTGACGATCGGGCGCGAGCCGTCCGGGAGAAGGCCGGGACCGCAGGGTTACAACGGGCCGCCGACGCGCACCTGCCCTCCGACGTCGACGCCCTGCGCTCAGCCCACGCCGGCCGTGTGGAACGGCTCGGACACCTCACGGAACTGCGGACGCGATGGGAGTCGGCAGAACGGGAAACCGACCGGGCGGGCGGCGTGGTGAAGCTCCGTGAGGAGGAGGAGAGCGACGCGGAGAAGGAGGCGGGCGCGGCGGAGGACGCGGCGCGCGACCTGATCGGCGAACTGGAATCTCGGCTGGAGGCGTGGATCGCCGCGTTGACCGAGACACCCGGCGACGACCTGCTTCTCCGCTGGCGGGCCGCGGTGAGAGCACTGGCCACGCCTGATGCGCAACGCCCGGCCTCCCTCGCCGACGCGCTCGCCGCGTACGTGTCCGAAGCCGAGAACCTGCTGCGCGACCAGCGCGAGGACCTGCGGGGAGAGCGGCGTCCCCTGGAGGAACGGCGGCAGGCGGCCGAGGCTGAACGGGCAACGGTGAGCGCCGCCGTGGAGGCCCCTCCGCCTGGTCCGGCACTGTGGCGCAGGCGCGAGCGTGAGGCCGTCCCCGGTTCGCCGCTGTGGCGGTGCGTCGACCCCGGCCCCGCTCTCGGCCTGGACGCCCTCGCCGGCCTCGAAGCCACGTTGGCCGCTGCGGGCCTGCTCGACGCCTGGGTCATGGCTGACGGACGGCTCGTTCTCGACGAGGCGGACGTGTTCCTCCTCGAGGGTGAGACACACCCGGCTTCGCTCGCGGACATCCTGGAGCCCGTGGCCGGCGCCGGGCTCTCCACCGATCGCGTGGCCTCCGTCCTGGCCGGGATCGGGTGGTACACGGAGCGGCCGGAGGCGGCATCCGAGTCATCGGCGTGGCTCGCGGCCGACGGCACGTGGCGGATGGGGCCGCTCACCGGCCGAGCCGAACCCCGCGGGCCCGCGTCCTATCTGGGCGCGGCCGCTCGCGAGCGAGCCCGGCAGCGGCGGCTCCGGGACCTGCAGAAGGAGCTCGCCGGGCTCTCGCGCGACCTCGCCACGATCGACGGGTGGCTGGAGGAAGTCGCAGCCGCACTCGACGGGCTCGCCCGTGCCCGCCACGCCGTCCCCAGGAGCGAGGAGCAGGCCGTACGAGACGCTGTCGCCCGCGTCGCGGCCGCTTCCCGGGCGCACGGCACCGCCGTCGCCAATCTCGAGAAGGCGGCCGGCGAACACACCGAGGCGATCAAGAGACAGGACAGGGCGCGGGCGCGGGCGTCGGATTACGCCGCGGCGCACGCGTTCCCCCTGGATCAGCTCGCCGAGGTACGGCTTGCGCTCGACGCCTACCTCACCGGTGTCGAGCGCCTGGACGGCGCGCTGATCCTGCTGCGTGCCGAGGAGGAGTACGAAACGGGCGCACGCGATGCGCTCGAGGAGGCCGCCGATGCGCAGGCCGATGCCGAGACCGAGGTGGGCCGGAGACAGGCCAAGGCGTGGGAGGCGGCCGTCCGGGCGAAAGCCGCGGCCGCGTCACTGAGCGCGGACGCCCGGACCCAGCTCCTCCGCAAGGACGACCTCGACCAGGCGGTGGAACGCCTGCAGGGCGAGACAGACCGGCTCAGCGACACGGTCACCGAACTGAAGATCAAGGAGAGCAGGGCGCAGTCTGTCCTTGACGCCCACGAGACGGCGCGAAACCAGGCCGAGAAGGCACGAGACACGGCCAGTGCCGCATGGTGGCGGGCCGCAGACGATGGACTCGCCGCGGTGCTCCGCCTCACGGTGCCGCAATCCCGCGCGGTCAAACCGACGCTGGAGGCGGCGATCGAGGCCCGTAAGAAGCTGGCCCCGGCCGGCGCCGACGACGTGGAGCGCTCCTGGCGGCGATGCTACGAGGGTCTGCAGGAGGCTCGCCAACGCCTGCTGCCCACGAGAGACCTCCATGTGCGCGAGGACGACGACGAGGACACACTCCCCGCCGTCGAGGTCCTGATCGATTCCGTGAACGGCTGGCTGCGGCCCGACCGCGCGGCAGCGGCGCTCGCGGACCAGGTCCGGACGCAGCGGGAGACGTTCGACAGTGAGCAGCAGCGGGTTCTGACGAGGCTGCTCGGTTCCACCTTCATCGAGCACCTCAAGGAGCGTCTCGACTACACCGAGTCGGTCTTCACCCGGATCAACGACTGCCTGGCGCACCATCCGACCAGGCAGGGCCACACGCTGCGGCTGCGCTGGGACGCGGACTCGGCGGATGCCGCGGCGGGACAGGTGGTCGAGGCTCTCCGCCAGGGATACGAGCATCTCGCCGAAGACCGGCAGGACATGGTGCGCGCGTTTCTCCGGCACCGCATCGAGCAGGCCAGGGAGGACGCCGCGGCCGAAGGGGTGGCCGACTGGCAGGAACATCTCGCGGCAGCGCTCGACTATCGCAGATGGCTTCGGGTGAGTCTGGAGTTCAGGCCCGCCGCCGGTGCCCGCTGGCGCCCGTTCGACGCGGCCAGGCACGGCTCGAAGTCGGGAGGGGAGAAGGTGGTCCTGCTGTCCCAGCCGCTCTTCGCGGCGGCGGTGGTGGCCTACGACGCCGCGGCTCCGGAAGCACCGCGCGTCATCTGGCTCGACGAGGCGATGACCGGCATCGATGGAGAGGTCAAGGCCGGATTCATGGGGCTCACCGTGGAACTCGACCTGGACGTCATGCTCACCGCCCACGACGAGTGGTGCCGGTATGCCTCGGTGCCGGCCGCCGCGGTCTACGATCTTTCCCGGCAGCGGTACGTTCCGGGCGTGGACGCCATGCCGTACCTGTGGTGCGGCAGGACCTGGACGCAGCTGGACGGCACCATGGTCGCCAGAGCCGGCCAGGAGGACGAGGCGGGCCAGATGGACGGTGGTCTGTTCTGATGGCGGGTGAGCTGCCGGCGGGCCTGGCGGAGTGGGTCGCGCGCCCCGGCCCGGCCAAGGTGGTCGCGGCGGTGCGGGAAAGGGCGCTGCGGAGCGCGTCCACCGAGATCGGCACCCTGAAGTGCGCGCTCGATGACGATGAACGCCGGGAGGTCGGCCGATTGCTCGGCGTCCGGTGGGCGCTTTCCGGCCGTCCCGTCCTCCTCCGCGACCTGGCCGAGGCGCTGACCCGCTACGGACTCACCTCTCTGGGCTTGGCGGAGTCCGTGTACGGCTTGATCGTTCCGCGCAGTGAGGAGCGCCGCCGGATGGGGGCGCTGGCCGAGCAGGAACTGGAGGAGGCCCGCGCTCTGCTGCGCTCCGGCGACGCCCCGGTTGCCTGGCTGGCCGATCCCGTTCTGCCGCGCGCCGGTGACGGTACGCTTCTGGCCCTGGTCCGAAGGGTCGTCGAGGTGTGGCTGGCGCTGCCCGCCGAGCCCCAGCGGCTGGCCGCCCTGGCCGCGCGGGTGTGCGGTGACGCGCATGCCCTCGACCACGATCGCCTGCTGGGAAGAGCCGTCGCCCGCCTGGCCGCCGACGTTCACGGGCTGGAGCGCCCCACTCGCCCGGGTCACGCGTGGCGGGCGGCCTGGCGTGCCGTCGGCGTGCTGTGCAACGAGGTCTCGTCCCGGGTCCTGGTGCTGAACCTTCCGCTGGCCGGGACGGCGCCCGCCGTCGCCCACGCCCTTTCGACACCGGGCGAGCCCGTCTGGCTGACGGCACGCTCGCTCACCGGCGGCTGGGAACCCGCGTTCCCGTTCGGAGTCTTCGTCTGCGAGAACCCTGCCGTCGTCGAGACGGCGGCCGATCAGCTCGGATCGGCGTGCCCGCCCCTCGTGTGCACCGACGGCATCGCCACCACGGCTGCCCTGGGCCTCATAGGCGGGCTCGCTTCCGCGGGTTGCGCTGTCCGCGCACGGGCCGACTTCGATCAGGCGGGCTTCGTCATCGTCGATCAAATCCGGGCGGTCGCGCCTGAGATGGAGCTCTGGCGGTTCGACGCGGCCACCTACTGCGCTGTGACCGGCGAAGAGCCCATACCGGGGGGAATGTTCACGCCTGAGGCAGTGAGCCGGCCCGTCCACGAGGAGGCGATTCTGCATCTGCTTCTCGAGGATCTGCGGCGTGAGCATGCAGACCCTGATCGCCCGCGTCCCAGGTGACCGGGAGGGTCTTGACGCCGATGACGTCCCCGGTTTCGGGCCGGAGGGCGATGTCTTCGGCCGGTACGGCCAGCCGCAGGGACGGGAAGCGGGCGAACAGGGCCGGATAGGCGGTGCGGAGTTCCACGCGGGCGAGTTGCTGGCCGAGGCATTGGTGGACCCCGTGGCCGAAGGCCAGGTGGCCGATGGCGGATCGGCCGGCGTCGAGGGCGTCGGGGGCGTCGAAGCGTCCGGGGTCGCGGTTGGCGGTGTTGAGCGCCAGGATCACCTGGTCGCCGGCCTTGACGGTGTGGCCGGCCAGCTCGACGTCCTCCAGGGCCACCCGTGGCCGCCTGTGCACGACGCTGAGGTAGCGCAGCAGTTCCTCGACGCACTGGTCGGGGGCGTCGCGCAGCATGGCCACCTGGCCGGGATTGCTCAGCAGGGCGAAGGTGCCCAGCGAGAGCATGTTCGAGGTGGTGTCCATGCCCGCCGCCAGCAGGAGTCCCGCGGCGCCGATGAGCTCGGCTTCGGACAGGTCGGTGCCGGTCAGGTCGCTGAGCACGTCATCGGTCGGGGCGGCGCGCTTGGCGGAGACGAGGGTGGCGATGTAGCCGTGCACCGCGGCGTGGCTCGCGTAGCGCTCCTCCTCCGGGGCGTCCTCGTCGAACAGGGTCGCGACGTGTTCCTGGAAGAAGGGGCGGTCCGTGGCGGGGACGCCCAGGAGCTCGCAGATCATGATCGCCGGAATCGGCTGGGCGAACGCGCCGACGAGGTCGGCCGGAGGGCCGGCGGCGGCCATGGCGTCGAGGCGTTCGGCCGTGACCTGCTCGACGCGTTCGGTGAGCAGGCGCATCCGGCGGACGGTGAACTTGCCCGCCAGCAGCTTGCGGTACCGCCCATGGTCCCCTCCGTCCATCATGATGAAGATGCCGGGCGGCGCCGGGGGCGTCGGGCTGTCGCCCATGTCGATGAACGGGGAGCGCATCAGTTCCTGGCGGGAGCTGAAGCGGGGGTCGCCCAGGACCGAGCGGGCCAGCTGATGGCCGGTGATGAGCCAGCCGTCGTGCCCGCCGGGGAAGGGGAGCCGGCTGATGGGGCCGTGCTCGTGCGCCTGCGACAGCTCCCGGGGCGGGTTGAAGGGGCATCCGGGGGTGCGGGCCGCGGGCAGCGCCGTGACGGTGTGCGCGTGGTTCGTCATGGGATTCACCCTGGATGAGCGCGCTGACAAGTCGCTGATACAGGCTGTCAGCCCTGTCGCCGCAGTTGCCGTCCGACCGGTCGGTCGATATGGTCACAGTATCGACCGACCGGTCGGTAGAGGCAGGGAAGGAATCCGTCATGACCCACGTCCACGGCACCACCGCCCCCGGTTTCGAGCCCGTTGAAGCGGCGTTCGAGCGCAACTTCGCCGACAGCGGCGAGGCCGGCGCCGGGCTCACCGTCTACCGGCACGGCAGTCCCGTCGTCGACCTGTGGGGCGGCGAGGCGGACCCCGCCACCCAGCGCCCCTGGAACCGCGACACCCTGGCCCCGATCGCCTCCACCTGCAAGACGTTCGCCTCGGGCGCGTTGCTGCGGCTGGTCGAGCGCGGGCAGGTGGACCTGGAGGCGCCGGTGGCCCGCTACTGGCCCGAGTTCGGCCAGAACGGCAAGGCCGGCATCACCGTCCGCACCCTGCTCGCCCACCGCGCCGGCCTGCCCAGCCTGCACATGCGCCCCCTCACCTGGGAGGACCTGCGCGACTGGACCCCGATCACCGACACCCTCGCCGCGGCGGCCCCCGAATGGCCGCCCGGCACCCGGCACGGCTACCACGGCGTCACCATCGGCCACCTCGTCGGGGAGATCGTCCGGCGCGTGTCCGGGACGACGCTGAGCGAGTTCCTCCACAGCGAGATCACCGGCCCGCTCGGCCTGGACTGCTACGTATGCGTGCCGGACGCCGCGCTGCCGCGGATGGCGACGATGGTCCTGCCCGACGAGCAGGCGGTGCAGCTCGGCATGCAGGTGCCGGAGATGGCGGACTTCGTCCAGGCCCTCAACGACCCCGACACCCTGAGCTTCCGCGCCTTCTACGGCAGCGTCACCCAGGAGTGGGCGGACGCCAACAACCCGCGCACCTACCAGGTGGAGAGCCCCTCCATGGACGGCGTCGCCTCCGCCCACTCCCTGGCCCGCTACTTCGCCGCCATGATCGGCGAGGTCGGCGGCATCCGGCTCTTCTCGCCCGCGCTGATCGACCAGCTCCGCACCCCGCACTCCGACGGCCTCGACGAACTCCTCAAGGTCCGCACCACCTGGGGACTCGGCTTCCTCGTGCCCGGCGGCCCCTTCTGGCCCGCGCCCGAGCACCTCACGGGCCTGTTCGGCGGCAGCGGCGCCACCGGCTCCTTCGCCTTCGCCGACCCCGAGCGCGGGCTGGCGTTCGGCTACGTGCCCAACCGCGGCTCCGAGCTGCTGGAAGGCGGCGACTTCCGGGTCAAGTCCCTGGTCGAGGCCGTCTACAAGGCCGTCCTGTGACCGCCCCGATCACCATCGTGCGCGACGCGGAGATGCCGATGCGCGACGGCGCCGTGCTGCGCGGCGACGTGTGGATGCCGGACGACGGCCGCCCCCGCCCCGCCGTCCTGATCCGCACGCCGTACGGACGGTCCGGAACCAACAACGACTTCCTGCGCCCGCTGGAGTGCGTGCAGGGCGACTACGCCTGCGTCGTGCAGGACACGCGCGGCCGGGCCGGTTCCGGCGGCGAGTGGACGATCTTCATGGCCGGGCAGGAGGCCCGCGACACCCACGACAGCGTCGAATGGGTGGCGGCGCAGCCGTGGTGCGACGGCAACGTCGTCATGGCCGGAGCCTCCTACCTCGGGATCGTGCAGCTGCTCGGCGCCGCCGAGCGCCCGCCGCACTTGCGCGCGATCGCGCCCGGCATGACCGGCAGCGCCGAACTCGACCGCGCCGCAGGCGGCGTCATCCGCATCAACGAGGTCATGGCGTGGCTGGCGTTCATGGCCATGGACTGGCTGGAGCGCGAGCTGGCCGCCGGACGTCCCGCCGACCCCGGCGCCGCCCACGAACTGTGGGAGCTCGCCACCGACCCGGCCGCCGCCCTGCGCACGCTGCCGCTGAAGGACCTGCCACAGTTCGCCGCCGTGCCGGGCTTCCCGCTCGACGTGGGCGAGATGCTGGCGTACGGCACGCCGGGCATCGCCGAGTCGTTCGCCTACGAGGCCGTCGAGGTGCCCGCCCTGAGCGTCACCGGCTGGTTCGACAACTACTGCGACTCCACCATCGAGAGCTTCCTGCGCCTGCGCGCGATCCACGGCGACCGGCACCGGCTCATCGTGGGCCCCTGGTCGCACGACGGCCGGCTCGGCTACTGCCAGGGCGAGGTGAGCTTCTCGGCCCGCGGCGACGCCACGGTGCTCGGCCTGTCCGCCCAGCACCTGGCCTTCTTCGACGAGCACGTGCGGGGCGCGCAGGCGGCGGCACCCGCCGTGCGGTACTTCCTCATGGGGGCCGACGAGTGGCGCGCGGCGGACCGGTGGCCGCCGCCGGGCGAGCTCCGGACGCTGTACCTGACCGGCGACGGCGGGCTCGGGCGGCGACCTCCTGAGGAGGAGCATCCGGACCACTACGCCTACGACCCGGACGACCCCGTCCCCACCCGGGGCGGCCGGGTGGTCAACCTGGGACGGCTGGTGCCGGGGCCGCTGGACCGCGCGCGGCTGGAGGAGCGCCCGGACGTGCTGTGCTACACCTCGCCGGTCCTGGAGGAGCCGCTCGACGTGGCGGGCCCGGTGGCGGTGCGGCTGTTCGCGGCGTCCTCGGCCCGTGACACCGACTTCGCCGCCAAGCTCGTCGACGTCTTCCCCGACGGCCGCGCGCTGGCCGCGGCCGGTGGCGTGCAGCGCGCCCGCCACCGGCACGGGCCCGGCACCGAGCAGCTCCTGGAGCCGGGGACGGTCGAGGAGTACGCCATCGGCCTCGGCCACACCGCCTGGCGCTTCCCGGCCGGGCACCGCGTCCGCCTGGAGATCACCAGCAGCGACTTCCCCGCCTACGACCGCAACATGAACACCGGCGAGCCGGTCGGCACGGACGCCGCCGGGGTGGTCGCCCACCAGACGGTGCACCACAGCGTGCTCTACCCGTCGCGGCTGGAGCTGCCGGTCCTGTCAGAAGGGCTCGATCCGCTCCCGTAGCAGGGCCGGCGGGCGCAGGTGCTCGCCGTAGGCGTCGGCCAGCCGGTCGGCGCGCTCGGTGAAGGCGCGCAAGCCGTACTGGTTGACGAACTGGAGTGTGCCGCCCGACCACGGCGCGAAGGCGAGGCCGAGCACGCTGCCGACGTTCGCGTCGGCGGCGCCGGTCAGGACGCCGTCGGCCAGGGCGCGCACGCTCTCCAGCGCCTGGGCGAACAGCAGCCGGTCGCGCACGTCCCGCTCGGGCAGGGGCCGGTCGCCGCCGAAGCGCCCGGCCAGCCCCGGCCACAGGCGTTTCCCCGCCCGGTCCGGATACTCGTAGAAGCCCGCCCCGCCGGCGCGTCCTGGCCGGTTCATCTCCTCGACCATCCAGGTGAAGACGCCGTAGGCGACGGTGTGGCCCAGCTCCCGGCCCTCGGCCGCGGCGTCCGCCTCGTTCTGGCGGCGCACCCGGAGCATGGTGGCCAGGGCGACCTCGTCGCTGACGGCCAGCGGGCCCACGGCCATGCCGGCCTTGCGGGCGGCGTTCTCGACGAGCGCCGCCGGCACGCCCTCCGCGAGCATGGCCGCGCCCTCGGCGGTGTAGGAGACGAACACCCGCGAGGTGTAGAAACCGGGGCCGTCGTTGACGAGGATCGGCGTCTTGCCGATCTGCCGCGCGAAGGCGAAGGCCAGCGCGAGGGCGGCGTCCCCGGTCCGCTCGCCGCGCACGACCTCCAGCAGGGGCACGCGCTCCACGGGTGAGATGAAGTGCAGTCCCACCAGGTCACCCGGGGCACGCAGCCCCTCGGCCAGCCCGGTGATCGGCAGCGTGGAGGTGTTGGAGGCGAGTACGGCGGCGCCGTCCTCCGCGCCGGCCAGCACGCGGCGCTTGAGCGCGCGGTCCTCGAAGACGGCCTCGACCACGAGATCGCATCCGGCGATCTCGGTGCCCGGCCCGGCGAGGTTGCCGACGGCCTCGCCGCAGGCGGCGGCGCTCAACCGCCCCCGGGCGACCTGCCGTTTCAGCCGGCGCACGACCTCGTCGTGCCCGCGGTCGGTCGCCTCGGCGTTCACGTCGGTGAGCACCACCTCGATGCCCGCCGCGGCGGCGACCGCGGCGATGCCGGCGCCCATCATCCCGGCGCCGATCACGCCGAGCCGCCGTACTCCGCCGGTGGACCGGGCCCGCCTGGTGACCTCGTTGCGGCCGTACCAGTGGCAGCCGATCATGTTCTTGGCGACCTGGCCGGTGGCGAGCGCGACCAGGTGCCGGGTCTCGGTGCGCAGGGCGGTGTCGGCGTCCACCCGGACGGCCTCCGCGACGCAGGCCAGGATGCGCTCCTGGGCGGGCAGGGTGCCGTGCGTCCTGGCGTACAGGCGGGCGGCGGCGGTCTCGAAGAAGCGCGGGGGAGCGGCGGGTGGCGGGTGGCCGGGGGTGTCCCACGGCTGCGCGGCCTCGGGGTGGGCGGCGATCCACGCGCGGGCCTGCCCGATCAGCTCGCAGGCCGGGACGAGCCGGTCGACGAGCCCGGCGTCGAGCGCCCGGCGCGGCGGCAGCCGCTCGCCCTCCAGGAGCAGGGGCAGGGCGGCGGCGGGGCCCAGCAGGCGCACGGCCCGCACCACTCCGCCGCCGCCCGGCAGCAGCCCGAGCGTGACCTCGGGCAGCCCGAGGCGGATCGCCGGGTCGTCGGCGCAGAGCCGGTGGTGGCAGGCGAGGGCCAGCTCCAGCCCGCCGCCGAGCGCCGTGCCGCCGATCACCGCCACCACGGGCCGGCTGAGGCGTTCCAGCCTGCGGAAGGCGTCCTTGGTCCGGTCGAGCTGCCCGGCGAAGGCGGCGGCGTCCGCCGGGGTGAGGGCGTGGACCTGGTCGAGGTCGGCGCCGACGGCGAAGGACGCCTTGGCGGAGGCGACGATCACGCCGGTGACGCGCTCGCGTTCGGCCTCCAGGCGGTCGAGCGCCGCGGCCAGGGCGGCGCCGAACACGGCGTCGAGCGTGTTGACCGGACGGTCGTGCCGGTCGAGCGTGAGCGTGACGACGCCGTCGTCGTCGCGGTGGTAGCCGATCGCCATCACAGGTCCCTCTCGATGATCGTGGCGATGCCCATGCCGGCGCCCACGCACAGGGTGGCCAGGCCGCGCCGCAGGTTCCGGCGCTCCAGCTCGTCGAGCAGGGTCCCGAGGATGATGCAGCCGGTGGCGCCGAGCGGGTGCCCGAGCGCGATGGCCCCGCCGTTGACGTTGATCCGGTCGAGGGAGAGGCCGAGGTCGCGGGCGTACTTCAGCACCACGGCCGCGAACGCCTCGTTGACCTCGAAGAGGTCGATGTCGCCGAGTGTGAGGCCGGCCTTGGCCAGGGCCTTGCGCGTGGCAGGGACCGGGCCGGTGAACATCAGCGTCGGCTCGGTGCCGACCACGGCGGTCGCGACGATCCTGGCGCGTGGCGTGAGGCCGAGCCGTTCGCCCGCCGCCCGGCCGCCGATCAGCATGGCGGCGGCGCCGTCCGCGATCTGCGAGGAGTTGCCCGCGGTGTGGATGTGCTCGACGTGCTCGACCTGCGGATAGCGTCCGATGGCGACCGGGTCGAAGATCTCGCCGGCCCGCGCGAAACTCGGCGCCAGCGCCGCGAGCCCCTCCATCGTGGTCGCTGGCCTGATCGCATCGTCATGATCGAGTACGGCGAGGCCGTCGGGACCGGTCACCGCCACAAGCGAGCGGTCGAAGTACCCCTTGTCCCCGGCCCGCGTGGCACGGCGCTGCGACGACAGCGCGTAGGCGTCCACCTCCTCGCGGGTGTAGCCCTCGAGGGTCGCCAGCAGGTCGATGGCCACGCCCTGCGGCACGTACCCGGTGCGCAGCGCCGTCTCCGGATCGTCCATCCAGGCGCCGCCGGCCGAGCCCATGGGCACGCGGGACATCGACTCCACGCCGCCCGCCACGACCAGCTCCTCGAACCCGGATCGGATCTTCATGGCCGCCAGGTTCACCGCCTCCAGGCCGGACCCGCAGAACCGGTCGATCTGCACGCCGGGGGTGTCGAGGTCGAGCCCGGCCACGAGGGCGGCGATGCGGGCGATGTCGCTGCCCTGCTCGCCGACGGGACTGACGCAGCCGAGGATGACGTCGTCGAGCTGCGGGCCGTCCAGGTGGTTGCGGCCGGCCAGGGCGCGCAGGACCTGTGCGGCCAGGTCGACGGGGCGGATACCGCGCAGGGCGCCGCGTTTGCTGAGGCCGCGCGGCGTGCGCACGGCGTCGAAGATGAGAGCTTCCACGGTGCCGACGGTAGGAACGGCGGCGGGAGCGGCCAATGACCCTGATGTCCGTGATGGGTGACCCGGCTAGAGCCGGTAGCCGCGGGGAGTGGTCCCGGTCCAGCGTTTGAACGCGCGGTGGAACGCGCTCGGCTCCGAGAACCCGAGCCGCCTGCTCAACTCCTCGATGGTCACCTCGCCCCCGGCCAGCGCAGCGATCGCGGCGTCCCGCCGGAACCGGTCGCGTACCCGCTGGTAGGAGGTGCCTTCGGCGCGCAGGCGGTGCCGCAGCCCGGACGGGCTGACGGTCAGCCGGGCGGCGGTGGAGGCCAGATCCTGCACGGTCCCGGAGGCGGCGAGCACGCGCCTGACCTGTCCGGCGACGTCGCCGGAGTAGTCGCCGCGCTCCACCAGCTCGGCCGGGTATCGGCGCAGGAACGGGACCAGGGCCGCCTCGTCACGCACCACCGGCCGGTCCAGCAGCGTGCGGTCGAAACCGATCGCGGGCCGCGCCCGCCCGAACAGGCACCCGCACCCGTAGAACGCGTCGTACTCCAGCACGTACGGCGGCCGCCCATGCGGAAACTCCGCGCGCCGCAGCTCCAGCCCACCCCCGACCAGCCAGCTGGCGAACCGGTGCCACGCCCCGAGCACCAGCTCGACCAGATGGTCGGCGGGCTGCGGGAACCCGGTCAGCGTGAACTCCAGCCGCGCCTCCGGCCCGCTCTCCACCAGCCTGATCGTCACCCCGATCGCGAACAGGTCGTAGAAGGCGGCCCCGCGCAGCAGGGCGGTGCGCAGGTCGGGGCCGTGCACGGCGAGCGCCGCCATGGTCGCGAAGGTGCCGAGCCGGCTCGGGGCCGGGCCGAACCCGAGCAGTTCGTCGTCGAGGGCGGTCCAGAGGTGCCGGACCAGGCGGGTGTACTGCTGCGTGGTGACCGTGCGCGAGTCCGGCTCGATGCCCGAGCGGGCCAGCGCCCGGCCGACGTCGAGGCCGCGGCGGCGCGCCCCGGCGAGGCAGGCGTGCACGAGCCGCCCCGAGATCCGTCTGTCCATGTCGGCCCCCTTCTGCCACCATCATATAAATGAGTGTTCATACAGAACAGGCCGTCATCGACATCTGTGACGGCGTTCACGACGCCGCTTCCTGGCTGGCGCTGCTGCGCGGGCTGTCGGCGGACGCGCCGCACTTCCTGGAGTTCCTGGCCGGCGCCATGAGCGTGGTGGCGGGCCTCGACCCGGCGCGCACCCGTGACCAGCTCGCCCGCGATCCCGCGCAGGCCCTCGCCGCGCTGGCCGGCGGGCTGGCCGTCGGCGACGGCGCCCACGTGGCGCGACTGCGCGCCGCGGGCGTCCGTCACCAGGTGCTGCACGGCTCCCCCTACCGCCTGCCAGGCGGCGAGAGCGTCAACGACCGGGTGGCCGCCCGCGCCGCCCGGTACCCGGACCTCCTGCGCGGCTGGTGCGGCGTCGACGCCCGCGACCCGGCGGCGGCGCTGGCCGAGATCGACCGGTGCGTCGCGCTCGGCATGAGCGGGGTGGTCATGCTGCCCTTCGCCGCGGGCGTGCCCGCCGGCGACCCCGCCGCCCACGTGATCTACCGGCACGTCGCCGATCTCGGGCTGCCGCTGTGGCTGCACTGCGGGCTGAACCTGTCGCGGACCAGCCCGATGACCACCCCGGCCGAGCTGGACCTGATCGCCGGGCGCTATCCGCGGATGCCGGTCGTGGCGGGGCACGGCGGCTGGCCGTACGTGGGAGAGCTGGTGGCGGTGATGATGCGGCAGCCGAACGTGTATCTCGACACCTCCGGGCACGACCCGCGGGCGATGGCGGCCGCCGGCTCCGGGTGGGAGCCGATGCTGTTGCACCTGCGGGGGGCGCTGCGCCGCCGGGTGGTGTTCGGCAGCGCGGCCTGGACCCACGCCTCCACCCAGGAGCGCTCGATCGCCGCCGTGCGCGGGCTGGGCCTGGAAGAACGGCACGCGCGGGCCTGGCTGCACGACAACGCGGCGGCTCTTCTCGGCCTGCCTCTGGCCATCACGGCTCCCAATGCCTAATATGAATGAACGTTCATAGAGCAAGGAGGTCAACCTTGGCTGGCATCATGGCGTACGGGAGCTATCTCCCTGCGCACCGGATCCGCCGCTCGCGCATCGGGGAGGCGCTCGGCACCAGGCCGGCGGCGGGCTCCAGGACGGTCGCCTCCTACGACGAGGACACCACCACCATGGGGGCCGAGGCGGCCAGGGTCGCCCTGCGCGGCCTGCCGGAGGCGGCGGAGGTGCGGGGGCTCTATTTCGCCACCGCCGACCCGGTGTACCTGGACAGGTCCAACGCCGCCGCCGTGCACGCGGTGCTCTCGCTCGATCCGTCCGTGCCCGCCGTCGACATGGGCGGCGCGGTCCGCTCCGGCGTCGGCGCCCTGCGGGCGGGCCTGCACGCGGGAGCGCCCACGCTCGTCGTCCTGTCCGACATCCGCGCCGGCCTGCCCGGGGGCGCCGACGAACGCGACGGCGGCGACGGGGCGGCGGCGCTTGTCGTGGGAACCGGCGAGGTCGTGGCGGAGTGGATCGGCGACGCAGCCAGAACCGAGGAGTTCCTGAGCCGATGGCGCAGCCCCGGCGAGCGGTACTCCCGGCGCTGGGAGGACCGATTCGTCGAGGAGGTCCACGTGCCGGCCGGGCGGCTGGTCCTGGAGGAGGCGCTGAAGTCGGCCGGTCTGACCGCGGCCGACGTCGACCACCTCGTCGTGGCCGGCGCGAGCATGCGGATCGCCGCCGCGGTCCGCGCCGCCGCCGGCGTCGAGGAGCACGCGGCGGCCGGCGACCTGCTCGACGAGGTCGGCGAGACCGGCACCGCCCACCCGGCGCTGTGCCTGGCGGACATCCTCGACCGGGCGGGCCCCGGCGAGGTGATCGCGCTCGTGGTCCTGACCGAGGGCGCCGATGCGCTCGTCTTCCGCACCACGGACCTGCTCGCCCGCCGGCGCAGCGCCTGGCCGACGGCCACCCAGCTCGAGCACACCGGCGACGACCTGAGCTACGCCACCTTCGCCACCTGGCGCGGCCACCTGCCGCGCGAGCCCATGCGCCGGCCGCTGCCACCGCAGACCGCCGCTCCCGCCGCCCGCCGGATCGGCGCGTGGAAGCTCGGCCTGGTCGGCTCGCGCTGCACGACCTGCGACACCCGCCACCTGCCGCCCCAGCGCGTGTGCGGCGCCTGCCGCGCGCTCGATGAGATGCGGCCCGATCCGGTGGGCGGCCTGCCCGCCACCGTGTCGATCGCCACCGTGGACCGCCTGGCCTGGTCGCCGAGCCCGCCGCTGATCTACGGGACCGTCGACTTCGACGGCGGCGGCCGGCTCCAGTGCGAGTTCACCGACACGCCGCCGGAGCGCGCGGTCACCGGGCTGCGGGTGCGCATGGCCGTACGCAGGACGCACAGCCGCGACGGCGTGCACAACTACTACTGGAAAGCCCGCCCGGAGCGAGGGGAGCAGTACTGATGGCCGACAGGGGAATCAGCGGCAGAGTGGCCGTGGTGGGCGCCGGGTGCACACGCTTCGGCGAGCGCCGCGACGCCGGCGCCGGCGACCTGCTCATCGCCGCGGCCACCGAGGCCGCCGCGTCCGCGGGCATCGAACTGGCCGACGTGGACGCGTTCTGGCTGGGCACGTTCGGCTCCGGGCACGCGGGCACCGCGCTGTCCAAGCCGCTCAAGCTGGACAACAAGCCCGTCACCCGGGTCGAGAACTTCTGCGCGACCGGCGCCGACGCCTTCCGCAACGCCTGCTACGCGGTGGCCGCCGGCGCCTATGACGTGGTCATGGCGATCGGTGTGGAGAAGGTCATGGACTCGGGCCAGGCCGGCATCCCGTTCTTCGAGTTCTTCGACGACGGTACGGCGGTGCCGCACACGCCGCCCGGCACCTTCGGCTACCTGGCCTCGGGCTACGCCGCGCGACACGGCGTGGCCGCGGCCGACCTGAGGGCGGCGATGACGCACGTCGCATGGAAGAACCACCGCAACGGCGCGCTCAACCCCCGCGCCTACTTCCAGCGGGAGATCCCCAAGGAGGTGATCGACCGGCAGCCGCTGCTCGCCGGGAAACTGAGCCTGCTCGACTGCGGCGGCCTGGCCGACGGCGCGGCCGCCGTCGTGATCACCCGGGCCGAGGACGCCCGCCGCTACACAGGTAAGCCCGTCCTGGTGAAGGCGCTGGCTCTGGCGGCGGGCCCGGGAACCGGCGCCATGGATCCCGGCCACGACTTCTCCTCATTCCCCGAGGCGGTGGCCGCCGCGCGCAGCGCGTACGCGCAGGCGGGCATCCGCGACCCGCGGGCGGAGCTGTCCTTCGCCGAGGTGCACGACTGCTTCACCATCACCGAGATCGTCCTGATGGAGGACCTGGGCTTCTCCGCCCGCGGCACCGCGTGGAAGGACATGGTCGGCGGGGTCTTCGACCGCGACGGCGCGCTGCCGGTCAACCCGGACGGCGGGTTGAAGGCGTTCGGGCACCCGCTCGGCGCCTCCGGCATCAGGATGATCTTCGAGAGCTGGCTGCAACTGCGCGGCGAGGCAGGGGAGCGGCAGATCGACAACGGGCGAACGCTCGCACTCACCCAGAACATCGGCGGCGATCCCGGCGAATGCGTCTGCCTGATCACCATCCTCGGCACCTGACCTCCGGAGGCTTTCCAGTGAGCAACAACGCAGTCATCGACATGGCCGGGGTCGTGCTCGACGCCGAGTCGTGGGAGTCCTACCTGAGCTGGTTCGCCGCCGACTGCCCCACCTACCTGCGGCTGTTCGGGCGGCGCTTCTGCAGCCTGGCCGGGGTCGAGCACGCGGCGTACCAGAGGGCGCTGGAGCGCGGTCCGGCCGAGACGGTGCGGCTGCTGCTGTCCACCGGCCGGCTGGACGTGGACATCGACCGGTATGCGGAGGAACTGGCCGGCGGCGGGGTACGGCTGCAGGTGATCCACGGCGGCATGACGCCGCTGCGCTCGGGCGGCCTGCTCAACGACCGAGTGGCCGCCTTCGCCCGCCGCCACCCGGACCGGCTGCACGCCTGGGCCGGGCTCAGCCTGCGCGACGAGCAGGCCGCGCTGAAGGAGATGCGCAGGTGCGTCGGCGACCTCGGCATGCGCGGGGTGTCGGTGACGCACTTCACCGACGTCGCCGACCCGCTCTCGGCCGCCAGCCGGGCGGTCTACGCCGAGGCCGAGCGCCTGGGCGTGCCGGTCTGGATCCACGCCGGGCACAATCTCTCGCCCCGGGTGCCCGTGGACCACTGCGCGTGGCGGCAGCTGGACGCGATCGCGCGGGCCCACCCGGACCTCGTGATCGTCGCCGGTCACGGCGGCTGGCCCTGGATGATGGAGATGGTCGCACTCTGCCAGCGCCACCCCAACGTCTACCTGGAGTTCTCCACCCACCGGCCGCTGCACATGGCGGCCCCGGGCTCCGGCTGGGAGCCGCTGCTGGCCCACGGCCGGGCCACGATCAGGAACAAGGTCCTGTTCGGCAGCGTCGGCTGGGTGCACGAGATGTCCGCGGGCGAGCTGGCCGACGAGGTCCGCGCCCTGCCCCTCGACGAGGGCACCGTCCGCCGCTGGCTGTACGGCAACGCTGCCCGCGTCCTGGGGACGGCGGCATGAGCACCGCCTTCACCACGACTCCCGAGGCCGCCGACTGCGTGGTGCCCCTGGTGCTGCGCCGCCGCGCCGAAGAGCGCCCGGACGAGGTCTTCGCCGTCTTCCAGGACGGCGAGACGTGGACGGGCGCACGGGTCCTGCGCGAGAGCCTGGCCATGGCCGAGGTCCTGCACGAGCACGGCGTACGGCCCGGCGACCTCGTCGTCTCCTGGCTGCCCAACGGCCCCGACGCCGTGCGCACCTGGTTCGGGCTCAACGAGCTCGGCGCCGTCTACGTGCCGGTCAACACCGCCCTGCGCGGCAGGTTCCTGGAACACGTGCTGGCCAACTCCGGCGCGCGGCTCGCGGTCGTGCATCCCTCCCTGGCGCCCAGGCTGGCGGCGGTGGAGACGGCCGCGCTGCGGACCGTGCTGGTCCCCGGCCGTGCCGCGCCGGAGGTCCCCGGGCTCGACGTGCTGCCCGTCGGGGATCTCCCGGCCGCTCCTCGCCGGGTCTCGGCCTGCGCGCCGCGCTCCTGGGACACCTACGGCGTGCTCTACACCTCGGGCACCACCGGGGAGAGCAAGGGGGTGCTGTGCTCGTACGCGCACCTGTGGACGACCGCGACGGCCTCCGCCGCCGGCGTCATCGGCTCAGGGGACCGGTATCTGGTCCAGCTGCCGCTCTTCCACGGCGGCGGCACGATCGGCGTCGCCCTGGCCCTGTACGCGGGCGCCTCGGTCGCGGTGACCGACGGCTTCGACACCCGCTCGTTCTGGGAGCTGGTCCGCCGGACCGGCACCACCGCCTGCACGCTGCTGGGCGCCATGACCTCGTTCCTGGCCGCGCAGGAGGCGGGCCCGGGCGACCGGGACCATCCGCTGCGCACGGTCTGCATGGTGCCGCTGGGGGAGAACGCCCAGACGTTCGCCCGGCGCTTCGGCGTCGACGTCTACACGCTGTTCAACATGACCGAGGTGAGCACGCCGCTGCTGTCCTCGCCGAACCCGGGCAGGGCGGGGGCCTGCGGCCGGGTCCGGCCCGGCGCGGAGGTGCGGCTGGTGGACCCGTACGACCGCGAGGTGCCCGACGGCGAGGTCGGCGAGATGATCGTCAGGATGGCCGCGCCGTGGGCGATGAACCACGGCTACCACGCGATGCCGGAGGCGACCGCGGCGGCCTGGCGCAACGGCTGGTTCCACACCGGCGACGCCTTCCGCCGCGAGCCGGACGGCGAGTACTTCTTCGTCGACCGGGTCAAGGACGCCATCCGGCGCCGGGGCGAGAACATCTCGTCCTTCGAGCTGGAGACCAGCGCGGCTGCCTGCCCCGGCATCAGGGAGGTGGCCGCCGTCGCGGTGCCGAGCGAGCACGGCGAGGACGAGGTGCTCGCCGTGGTGGCGCCGGTCCCCGGCCGGGCGCTCGACCCCGCCGCGTTCCTGGCCTACTGCGTGGAGCACATGCCGCACTACATGGTGCCGCGTTACGTCCGCGTCGTGGACGAGCTGCCCAAGACGCCGACGAACAAGGTGCGCAAGCATCTGCTGCGCGCCGCCGGGATCACCCCCGACACCTGGGACCGCGAGGCCGCCGGCATCCGGGTCAGGCGGGAGCGCCTGACGGCCGCGGACGGATGACGAAGAAGGCGCGGGTGCCGGCGCTCGCCCGGTAGTCGACGGTGGCGCCCGCGGCGATGAAACAGGCGGACCCGGCGGCTACCCGCACGGCCCGCCCGTCCGTGGTCACGGTCAGCTCGCCCTCGATGACGTAGAGCGTCTCGTCGTAGGTGAGCGTCCACCCGAGCAGGTGCCCGTCGCCGGAGAAGCGCAGGAAGCCCGCGGTGTCCAGGGGGAAGGACACCGCGAGGTCCGCGGCGGAGGGCACCTCGCGGTAGCCGGACGGGTCGTCGCCGAACAGCAGGACCTCGGTCATGATCTTCTCCCTCAGAGCCGGTCGAGGACCTCGCGGGCGCAGCGCTCGCCCGCCTGGACCGCGCCGTTCATCCAGCCGGTCCACCGGTCGGCGCTCTCCGTCCCGGCCCAGTGCAGGCCGCCCGCGGGCGCGTGCGGCGCGGGTCCCGCAGCGGTGAGCGCGCCGGGCCGCAGCCCGCCCTGGCAGCCGAAGACGTACGGCTGCCGCCGCCAATCCGTCTCCAGGTAGGCCACCGGGCGGGCCGCCTCGGGACCGAGGCAGGCGGCCAGGGCGTCCAGGGTGGCGGCCCGCCGTACCCGATGGTCGCCCGTGAAGGCCGCCGGGTTGCCGCGGAAGTGGCGCTCGGGGAAGGTGAACGCGGTGATCGCGAGCACGCCGGGCGAGCCGTCCGGCGGCGAGGCGTCCAGGAAGCCGGGAACCGCGCCCAGATCGGTGAAGCCCGATCCCGACAGCCCCTTGCCGCGCCAGAACGGTTCCCCGTAGACCACGTTGGTCTTGATGAGCGGCCCCTTCACCCAGCCCTCGGCCAGCGCGGCACGCGCGCGCGGCAGGCCGGGGCGGAAGGAGACGGGCACGGTCGCGGCCGGACCGATCGCCATGATCGCCCGGCGGGCGCGCACACGCAGGCCAGGGGTAGCGGCCACGACGCTGTCCGCGCCGTCGTGCTCGACCTCGAGGACGGGCTCGCCCAGGTGGACCCGCTCGCCCAGGAACGCGGCCAGCGCGTCCGGCAGCGCCTGCGAGCCCGCGGCGAACCTCAGGACGGCGTCCTGGTCGCGCAGCATCGGCCGCACGCCGCCGCAGGTGGCGGTGGCGTGCAGCGCGTAGGCGAAGGAGATCGCGCTCGGCGGCGCGGCGAACCACCCGGAGACCGAGCAGTCGAAGAGCCGCCTGGCCAGCGGGTCGCGGATCTGCTCGTCCCGCCAGGCGGCCAGGCTGAAGGTGTCGAGGCGCGGGTCGTCCCCGGCGGTGCGCTCCATGGTCCTGAGCGCCCCGGCGTACTCACGCACCGCTGCGCCGGGCAGCTCGGGCAGGCCGTCCGTGTACTCGAACCGGCGGCCGCCCAGGTGGGCGATGCCGATGCCGTCCTTGAAGGAGGGGAAAAGCGTCACGCCCAGTTCGGCGGCGAGCGTGATGATCTCCGTCTGGCTCGCGCACACGTACATGGCGCCCGCCTCGGTGGGGCGGCTCCCGGTGAGGGGGATGTTCCACACGCGTCCGCCGGGCCGCTCGCCCGCCTCCAGGACGACCGTGTCCGCGCCGCCCAGGGTCAGCCGGTAGGCGGCGGTGAGCCCGGACAGGCCGCCGCCGACCACGACGGCGTCAGCGGTCTTCTCGATCACACGGAACTCCTCGATATGAACGATCGTACATGAGCTGATGGGAGTTGTTTCGCCAGGTATTGTCCGTTCGAATGGCAGCATGCTATACAAACGTTCATACATTTGCCACCGTTCAGGGAGAGCGATGACAGCGAAGCTCCCAGCCCGCGAACAGTGCGTGCTCCCGCTGCTTCTGCGTGAGCGGGCACGCCGGGAACCCGACCGGCCCTTCGTCGCCTTCGCCGACGGGACGGCGTGGACGTACGGCCACGCCTGGGACGAGACGCTCTCCGCCGCCGCCGGCCTGCACTCCCTGGGCGTGCGCGCGGGCGACCACGTGCTCGTGTGGCTGCCCAACGGCCCGGAGATCCTGCGCGTGTGGTTCGGCGCCAACCAGCTCGGCGCCGTGTTCGTCCCCGTCAACACCGCCTACCGCGGCGACATCCTGGCGCACGTGCTCTCGCTCGTGCGGCCGAAGGTCGTCGTCGTGCACGCGGACCTGGCCGGCCGGCTGGCCGGCCTCGACCTGGCCGGGGTGGAGCACGTCGTCGTGGCCGGCGGACCGTGCCCGCCGCTGCCGGGGGTCGGCACGCACGGCGCCGCCGTCCTGCATCCCGCCGAGCCCGAGGCGGCGGAGTGCCCGGCCCAGCCGTGGGACCCGTACGCGGTGATCTTCACCTCGGGCACCACCGGCCCCTCCAAGGGCGTGATCTCCTCCTACGTGCACCTGTGGGCCACCGTCACCGCCGTCGAGGAGCACCTGTCGGCCGATGACCGCTGCCTCACCAGCCTGCCGATCTTCCACGGCGGCGGGCTGCAGGACATCGCCGGCGCGCTGGTCGTGGGCGCGTCCGTGGTGCTGGCCGAATCCTTCGACACCAGCGCCTTCTGGGACGTCATCGAGCGCACCGGCGCCACGTGCTGCACGCTGCTCGGCGTCATGGCGACTTTCCTGCTCAAGCAACCGCCCAGGCCGGGCGAGCGCGACACCACGCTGCGGCTGGTCTACCTGGTCCCGCTCACGGACAACGCGGGGGAGTTCGCCCGCCGCTTCGGCTGCGACATCCTCACGGTGTTCAACATGACCGAGGTGAGCGTGCCGCTCGTCTCCGAGCTCAACCCGGCCACGCCGGGCAGCTGCGGCAGGCCGCGGCCCGGCGTCCAGGTCCGCGTGGTCGACGCCTGCGACCAGGAGGTGCCGCAGGGAGAGGTCGGCGAGCTCGTCATCCGCACCGACCTGCCCTGGGCGATGACCAGCGGCTACCTCGGCGCCCCCGAGGCGACGGCGGCGGCCTGGCGCAACGGCTGGTTCCACACCGGCGACGCCTTCCGCCGGGACGAGCACGGCGACTACTTCTTCGTCGACCGGATCAAGGACGCGATCAGGCGGCGCGGGGAGAACATCTCCTCCAGCGAGGTCGAGGCGGAGATCCTGCGCCATCCCGCGGTCCGGGAGGCCGCGGCCGTCGCGGTGCCGAGCGGGGACGGGGAGGACGACGTGCTGGCGGCCGTGGCGCCCGTCGACGGCGGGCGCATCGACCCGCGCGACCTCCTGGAGTTCCTCCTGGAACGGCTGCCGCACTTCATGGTGCCCCGGTACGTGCGCGTGCTGGGCGAACTGCCCAAGACCCCCACCAGCAAGATCGAGAAGCGGCGCCTGCGCCGGGAGGGCGTCACGCCCGACACCTGGGACCGCGAGGCGGCCGGGCTCAAGGTCCGCCGCACCCGCCTCCGGCAAGTATGAACGATTATTCATGGAGACGCTCATGCACACCCCACTGCGCGACCGGGTCGCGCTGATCACCGGCGGCGCAGGCGGGATCGGCGCCGCCACTGCGCGCAAACTCGCCGGGCAGGGCGCCGCGGTCGTCGTCGCCGACCGGGACGGCGAGGCCGCGGAACAGGTCGCGGCCGGACTGCGCGCAGAAGGGCTCGGCGTGTGCGCGGCCGCGATGGACCAGACCGATCCCGAGCAGGTCGAGCGCGTCGTCGCCGAGACGGCGGAGGCTCACGGCAGGCTCGACGTCTGCTTCGCCAACGCCGGCTGGGGGCGCGTCGACGCCTTCCTGGACCTGCCGCTGGCCACCTGGAACCGGCACGTCGCGGTCAACCTGACCGGCACCTTCCTGGTTTGCCAGGCCGCCGCCCGGCACATGGCGCGCGGCGGGCGCGGCGGCTCGATCATCGTCAACACCTCCAACGGGGCGGTCGCCCCCGCCGCCCTGTTCTCCGCCTACTGCGCCACCAAGGCCGCGCTCAACATGCTGGTCCAGGTCATGGCGGGCGAGCTCGGCGGCCACGGCGTACGGGTCAACGCCGTGATGCCGGGCGTGACGGCCACCGCGATGACCAGGGGCCTGCTCGAGCAGGGCATGGACCGGCTCGTCGCGGCGCAGACGCCGCTCGGGCGGGTCGGCCGCCCCGAGGACGTGGCCGCCGCCGTCGCCTTCCTCGCCGGCGACGACAGCTCCTACGTCACCGGCACCGCGCAGCTCGTGGACGGCGGCGCCACCCACAACGTGCCGCGCTGGTTCACCACCGACTACCGGCGCCGGGGCGCGCCCCAGTGGCGGCTGCGCCACCAGGAGACACCGATCACGGAAGGAGACGGGACGTGACGGGATCGCTGGCCGGCCGTACCGCATTGATCACCGGAGCGGCGCGCGGCATCGGCGCCGCCATCGCCACGCGGATGGCGGCGGAAGGCGCGCACGTGGCCCTGTGCGACCTCGACGCCGAGGGCGCGCGGGCGACGCTGGCGCGCATCGAGCGCGGCGGAGGCAAGGGGATCGTCCAGGAGGCCGACGTCTCCGCGGCCGAGGCGGCCAGGGCCGTCGTCGCGCAGGCCGCCGAACGGCTCGGCGGCCTCGACATCCTGGTCAACAACGCCGCCACCGGCGCCCGCGCCAAGATCCGCGACTACTCGCTGGAGGACTGGGACCGGGTGCTCGCCGTCAACCTGCGCGCCCCGTTCGTCCTCAGCCAGGCGGCCGTCGA
Organism: Nonomuraea typhae; assembly: GCF_009760925.1. Taxonomy (GTDB): domain Bacteria; phylum Actinomycetota; class Actinomycetes; order Streptosporangiales; family Streptosporangiaceae; genus Nonomuraea; species Nonomuraea typhae. The sequence goes on along the minus strand of NZ_VRLV01000020.1, from coordinate 111,828 downwards.
ACACCTCGAGCGCTCGGGCGCGGGCGCGATCGTCAACATCTGCTCCGTGGCCGTGATCGGCTTCTTCGGGCAGATCGCCTACGACGCCTCGAAGGGGGGCCTGCTCTCGCTGACCAGGGCGCTCGCCGTCGAGCTGGGCCGCAACGGCATCCGCGCCAACGCGGTCTGCCCCGGCTTCGTCGACACCGCGATGGCCGATCACGGCAACCTGCGGGAGATCGCCGCCAAACAGACGGCGACCCAGCCCATCGCCAGGATGGGACGCCCGGAGGAGATCGCCGGCGCGGTCTGCTGGCTGGCCTCCGACGAGGCCCGCTACGTGACGGGCCAGGCCCTCTTCGTCGACGGCGGCTGGGTGCGCGCCTAGCGCGCCAGCACCATCCGGCAGGCCAGCTCGGCGTGGAGCCCGGCCAGTTCCTCGTCCTTGACCGCGGGGAAGGGGCCGAAGAACTCGGTCGCCCGCAGGACCAGGTTGACGATCGCCGTGGCGGTGAGCTTCGTTGCGTCACCGCGCACGGCGGGCAGTTCGAAGACCCCCGCGCGCACGCCGTGCTCCAGCGTGCGCTCCAGCCGGGTCCGCAGGCCGCGGCGGCGCTCGACGACGACCGCCCGCTGGGCCTCGGGCAGGTGGACGTACTCGAACGTGGCGATCATGGCCGAGGCGCGGTGGCGGGCGTGGAACAGCGCCGAGGCGTACGCCAGCGCCCTCAGCTGGCTCTCCGGGTCGGCCGCCGCGTCCGCGACCGCGTCGTTGAGCATCCGCTCACCCTCGTCCGTCGCCCGGCTGACCAGCGTGAACAACACCTCTTCCTTGGACGGGAAGTGGTTGTAGAGCGCGGCGGGCGTCAGGCCGCTGGCCGCCGTGATGTCCCTGACGCTCGTGCCCTTGAACCCCTGGGTGAAGAACAGCTCCTCCGCGGCGGCCAGGATGCGCTCCGCGGGCGGCTTCCTGGCGGGCGTCGCGACGGTGGCACGCGAGCGAGGCGGCACGGACACTCCTCGGATCCTGGGTGACTTCTTCATAAACGTTCATACACTATCGGGAGGATTCGCATGCTGGCGCTCCTCGTCCTGCTGACCGGAGTCTTCGTCTACACCACACTCGGCTCGGCCATCGTGCCCGGCCTCGTGCGCTTCCAGTCCGATCTGGGCGCCTCGCCGGCCGCGTCCGCGTGGCTGTTCACCGGCTTCCTGCTCGCCGCCTCGATCGCCACCCCGGTCGCCGGGCGCCTGGGCGACATGTACGGCAAGCGGCGCGTCGTCACGTTGACCTTCGCCCTTATGACCGCCGGCGCCCTCGTGTCCGGCCTGGCGCCCGGCCTGCCCCTGATGATCGCCGGGCAGCTTCTGCTGGGCGTGGGAGCCGGGATCTACCCGCTGGCGTACGCGCTGGCGCGCGAGGTCCTGCCGGCGCGCCGCGTCGGCGTCGCCATCGGCACGATCGGCGGCGTGGCGACGGCGGGCGGGCTCATCGGCTACCTCGTAGGCGGCGCCCTGGCAGACGCCTACTCGCACCGATGGCTGCTCGGCGCCGGGGCGGCGATGCTGGTCGCCACGGTGGCCGCGCGGGTGGTCATCCCCGGTTCCGGCCCCCGCCTCGGCGGCGCGCTCGACGTCGGCGGAATCCTCCTGTTCGCGGCCTCGGTGGTCGCGCTGCTGCTGGCGGTCACCTTCGCGGCCGCCGACGGCTGGCTCTCCTGGCGCGTCACCCCGCTACTCGCGCTCGCCGCCGCCGGCGCCGGCGCATGGTTCCGGTTCGAGGCCCGCCACCCGCGGCCGTTCGTCGACATGGCGCTGCTGCGCCGCCGCGTGGTCCTGGCCCCGTCGCTGATCGCCCTGGCGGTCGGCTTCTCCAGCGTGGTGGTCTTCGTCGTGGTGCCCCAGCTGGTGACGCTGCCGGTCGAGACGGGGTACGGCTTCGGCGGCACCACCGCCCGGGCGGGGCTCTACCTGCTGCCCGCCGCGCTCGCCTTCCTCGTCGCCGGTCCGGTGGCCGGGGCACTGGAGCAGGCGCTGCCGCAGCGGGCCGTGATCATCGGCGGCGCGCTCGTCATGGCGCTGTCCGTCGCCGCGCTGGCCCTGTGGCACCGCGAGCCCTGGCAGCTGATGGCGGCCAGCGCTGTCATGGGCGTCGGGTACGGCGTCGCCTTCACCGCCATGACGAGCCTGATCGTGCGCGGGGTCGCCCCAGGGGAGACCGGTGTGTCGGCGGGCGTCAGCACCCTGGCCCGCACGCTGGGCGAGACGCTGGGCAGCCAGGCCGGGCTCTCCATCCTGGCCGCGCACCTCGACCCCGGGACCGGCCTGCCCGGCGAGCAGGGGTTCGGCCTGGCGTTCGTCCTCGGGTCCGCGGCGGCGGCCCTCGCCCTGCTCGCCGCCTTCGCCGTACCCAGGAAGACCCCCACATGGACGGTTAGCGTTCGGCCGGTCGACTGACCCTGCCTTCCCGCCGGCCCGCGGCCTCAGCCGCCGCCGAGCCGCCGGGCCAGTTCCTCGGCGGCCGTCTTGCCGAACCCGCCGCTGATCTGCAGCGTCCGGCCGGGGATCGGCTCCAGGACGGCCGGCGCGCTGATCACCTTGCCGCCGACGACGATGGCGAGCTGGTTACGCGGCTCCGGCAGCCGGTGGACCCGTTCCGTCAGCTCCGTGAACCTGCGCCCGTCGGCCTCGTTCAGCGTGATCTCGACGATCCACTCGCCCGACGGCCCGAAGCCGGCCGTCGCCTTTTCCGCGGTGACCTGCGTGGCCTGGCCGAGCTGGTAGCAGGCGTCGCCGTCCTGGCTCACGATCCAGCCCGCGGCACAGGGCGCGGGCCGCGTGTCCAGGACAGGCCGCAGCGCGAAGGGTTCGGTGACGGACTTCCAGGGGAGGCGGGAGGTCATGCCGCCGATCACCGTCGCATAGCCGACGGCCAGCACCACGACGGCGTTGACGAGCACTCCGGCGACGACCGCGAGAATCGGGCCCGCTTTCACGGCATCGCCCCCCGTCCGGGAATCGGCTCACCCGCCATGAGATCACGAAGTGCCGCGAGCGGGCCAGCGCCGCCCGAACTCGGCCTCGATCCCGTCGAGGATCCGGGTGAGGCCGCGCTCGAACTGCTCGTCGCCGGCCGTCTGCGTGTCGAGCCGGCGTACGAAGGCTTCGGCGTCACCGCCGTCGAGGAGCTGCTGGATGTGCGGGAACTCCCCGGTTTCCAGGCGGGCGGTGACGAAGGCGGCGACGCCGCCGATCCACTCCTCGTCGGGCTGCTCGGCCGCGCCGGACTGCGTGGTGTAGCCGGCCACGTAGTAGCTGACCAGCGCGATCAGCTCCAGCTTCTCCGCGGCGTCGAAGGGCGTGCCGGCCAGCGAGGCGAGGACACGCTCGAGGACGCGCATGCCGTTCGGGCCGATGTCCTTGCTGCCCAGGACCGTGATCACCCAGGGGCGGTGCGCCGAGACCGCGCGCAGGCCCCGCCCGAAGCGGGCGAGGGCGTCGCGCCAGCCGGCGTCGGGCTCGGTGCCGGGGCCGGCCAGCTCGCTCAGGATCTCGTCGTTCATCAGCGCGAGCAGGTCCTGCTTGCTCGGCACGTAGTGGTACAGGGTCATCGTGCCCGCGCCGAGCTCGTCGGCCAGCCGCCGCATGGACAGCGCCGCGAACCCCTCGGCGTCGGCGATCGCGATCGCCGCCTTCGCGATCTGCTCCCGCGTGAACCGTGGTTGCCGCACCGAGGGAGCGGGACGGGCCCAGACGGGCGTGCGCGGCTGGTTCTGGTCCTGAGTTGACATCTCGTGCAGCGTACCAATACGTTAATCGTACAAGGTACGAGCCTTTAGTACTGTGTACGATTAGGAGTGGGAGACGATGGAAACGATGCGGCGGCGTCTCGCCGAGACCCTTCAGGAGTCGCTGGCAGGCGGCGCGGTGGCGGGTGCCGTCATCGGCGTGTCGGTGGGCGGCGAGCGGCTCACCCTCGCGGAGGGAAGCGCCAACCTCAACACCGGCCAGCCGTTCACCGAGGACACCGCGTGGCTGCTCGGCTCGGTCGGCAAGGTCCTCACCACGACGATGCTGCTCCGGCTCGCCGAGCGCGGGTCGGTCGACCTGGATGCGCCGGTGCGGCGGTACGTGCCTGAGTTCGGCCTGCTCGATCCGGGGGCGGCCGACCGGATCACCGTGCGGATGCTGGTCAACCACACCAACGGCATCGACGCCGACGGGCTCGTGCCCAGCGCGGTGCGCGGCAGGGACGCCCACCGCGCATACGTGGAGCACCTGCGGAACGTTAACGTCCTGTTCGAGCCGGGCACGTGCATTCACTACTCGAACCCGGGATTCGTGCTCGCCGGCCGGATCATCGAGGAACAGACCGGCCTGCCGTACGAGAAGGCGATCCAGCGCGAGCTGTTCGAGCCGTGCGGCATGACGCAGGCCACCGCCGTTCAGACCCAGGCGTTGCTGCGCCGCACGGCCGTCGGCGCGTTCTTCGACATGGAGGCGATGGCCCTGCGCGCGACGTCGCTGTTCAGCGTCCCCGAGTCCATCGGGGCCGCCGGCGGGACACCGATCGTCACCGTCGCGGACATGCTCGCCTTCGGCCGCATGCACCTGAACGCCGGTATCGCGCCGGACGGCACCCGCATGCTCGAGGCAGACTCGGTGAAGGCCATGCTGACCCCGACCTTCGACCTGGGCATTCCGCAGGCGCCGCCCATCGGGCTGGGCTGGTGGCTCGAGCCCGTCGCCGGAACCACCGCCGCCTTCCACGGCGGCACCTCGCCGGGCGGCAACTCGGCCTTCACCATCCTGCCGGACTACGACACGGTCATCACCAGCTTCGGCACCGGCCCGGCCAACGTGCTGCTCCAGGACCAGTTGCACATCGCCGTGATCGAGGAGGTGACCGGCCGTACGGTGACCCCGCCCTTCGGCGGCCCGCCCGAGCGTCCCGCGCCGGGGCTCGCCGGCGAGTACGGCTCGTTCCAGAGCCGCGTCGCGGTCGAGGTGGACGGCGACGCGCTGCGGGTCACCAACCACTTCGAGCCCTACGACGACGACCACCGCGCCACCTTCGAGGCGTGCGGGGTCCCGGCCGGCGCCGCCCCGCCGGTCACCTACCGCAGCCTCGCCCCCGGCCTGTACGCGCCGGAAGGCATGGAGGCGTCCGTCTTCTCCGGCGTCATCGGCAGGGGAGCCCTGCTGTCCGTCCTTCCCGCAACCGGCGGCCGTCCGGCGGGGCTGCACTCCGGGCTGCGTTTCACGCCCAGGCGCGCGGGCTGAGCAAGGCGCCTGGCGCCCGGGGTGTCATCGAGTCCGGCCGTGAATATCATGCGGGCATGGATTTCGGGCTGACGGGAATCGTGCTGATCGTCGGAGTGGTGGTGGCCGTGGTGGCCGTGAGCCTGGTGGCGCTGGCCGGGCGGCGCGGGGGCGAACTGAAACCACCGGTCCCCTCACTCCATTCGGCCGCGGACGTCGAGCAGGAAGTCCTCCGCCTGCTGCGGCAGGAGAAGACGATCCACGCCATCAAAGTCCTCCGCCAGCACACCCGCCTCGGCCTGAAGGAGGCCAAGGACCTGGTGGAGGACGTGGCCGCCGGACGCCGCAGGCTCACCGACCACCCGGCCTTCGCCGGCCTGCGGCCCTCGCTGCCCCGCCGGGGGACGGCAGACCTGGCCGGCCGGGTGCGGAACCTGGTCGCGGAAGGGCACCGGGAACAGGCGATCTACCTGGTACGCGGCGAAACCGGAATGGGCCAGGACGAGGCCGAACTCTTCGTGAACAGCCTGACGACGGCCTGAATCCCATGCGTCAGGAGCTGCGCAGGAACTCCAGCGTCGCCAGCACCCGCAGGTTGACGCCCCGCCGGTCGGATCCCGGAGCGTCGCGCAGCCCGAGCTTGGCGGTGATGGAGACCAGGTGCTTCTCGACCGTGCTGATCCGGCAGCCGAGCTGCTGGGCGATGCCCAGGTTGGAGCGGCCCTCCGCGACCAGGCCCAGGACGCGGCGCTCGTGCGCGGTCAGCACCTCGAGCGGGTCGTGGCGGCGGCGGCGGGCCATGAGCCTGGCGACGATGTGGGAGTCGACGACGACCTCGCCCGCCACCACCCGGGTCAGCGCGTCGATGAGGTCGCCCACGTCGCCGACCCGCTCCTTCAGCAGGTAGCCGACGGCGTGCGGCTCGGCCTCCATGACGAGGAGCCGCTCGGCGAAGGCCAGCTCGGCGTAGGAGGACAGGACGAGGATCGCCACCTCCGGGTAGCGGCGGCGCACCATTTCCGCCACCTGCAGGCCCTCGTCGGTGAAGGCGGGCGGCAGCCGGATGTCGAGCAGGGCCACGTCGGCCGCGGCCTCGTCGATGACGCGCATGGCCTCCTCCACCTCGCGCGCCCGGCCGACGACGTCGACGTCGCGGCTCTGCAGGGACGTGGCGATCGCGTCCAGGAACAACGGCTGATCTTCGACGATGACTACTCTCACGACATCTCCGTGGGAACGTGGAGGACGACGGTGGTGCCCTGACCGGGCGTGCTGTCGATCTCGACCCGGCCGCCGACCGCGGACACCCGGTCCCGCAGCCCGCCGGGATCGCCGGCGCCGCCGCGGCCGTCGTCGCGGACCTCGATGCGCAGGCCGTCCCCGTCGTGCTCCACCCGGATCTCGGCATGACCGGCCTGCGCGTGCTTGTAGCAGTTGGTGAGCGCCTCGCTGATCGCGAAGTAGGCGGTGGTCTCGGCCGGTCGCGGCCAGCGCTCGCGCGGCACGGTGAAGGACACGGGGATGGGCGCCACGTCGGCCAGCCCTTCGACGGCGGCGGCCAGGCCGTGCTCGACCAGCGTCGTCGGGTAGATGCCCTGCGTCAGCTCGCGCAGGGTCTGGATCGCGTCGCGCAACTGCGCGTGCGCCCGCTTGAGCACGGCCAGGCCCTCGCCGTTCCCCGCGTCCCCCTGCGTGAGCTGCCGCTGGGCCAGGTCGATGAGCACCAGGACCGCGAACAGCTGCTGCTGGGCGCCGTCGTGCAGGTCGCGCTGGATCCGGCGCCGCTCCTCGAAGGCGGTCGTGGCCAGCCGCAGCCGCGAGGTGCGCAGCTGCTCGACCTGGGCGCCGATCAGCGCGTAGCGGCGGGCGCTCTCGATGGCGACGCCGGCGACCTCGGCCGCGGTCCTGGCGATCTGGCGTTGCTCGTGCAGGGCCTCGTCGTGCTCGATCACCGCGATGACCGTGCCGCCGCGCCGTACCGGGGTGATCGCCCGGTACGGCGCGGCCGCCAGGCCGGCCGGGCGGCCGTGCCCGTCCACGTGCGCGCCGTCCTCGGCGACGTAGGCCAGGCGCAGCGACGGGTCGCCCAGCGCCTCGGCGAGGCGGCGTTCGAGCTGATCGGGTCCGGTGTGCGGCTCGTGCTCCAGGACCAGCGCGGTCAGCCGCCAGCGGGCCCTGGCCATGCGGGCGAAGCGGGCGAACACCATGACCGGCACGAGGGCGACGGCCACGGCCAGGGCGGTCAGCAGCAGCGCGTTCTCGGCCGCGACCGGCACCTCCAGCAGGCTCGCCAGCGCGGCGGAGGTGCCCAGCAGGGCCGTCGAGACGATCGCCGCCCACACCGGGGCCGACGGGCGCCGCCGTACCGGACTGGCCCGTGACCAGCGCCGCACGATCACGGCGGCGACCAGCAGCGCGCAGGCCACCAGCAGCACGCTCCCGGCCTTCGCCGCCGGGGTGTAGGGGTAGGCGGTGGAGAAGTACCACGGCGGGCGCGGCCGGTCGGCGAGGTAGCGGGCGACCTGCGAGCCGACGGCCGCCAGGTAGCACAGCACGATCACCGCGCCGGTGGTGCGGTCGCCGATCCGGCCGGTCGGCCAGGTCAGCGCCAGCTGCGCGGTCACGCCCACCCACAGGTAGGCGCCGCAGAACCCGGCGGCGAAGATCAGCGGGTGCTCGGCCGCGCGCAGCTCGCCCAGGTAGTAGGTGGCGCCGAGGATCACGATCAGCGGCCCGGCCCGCGTCCAGGACGGGCTGCGCAGCGCCAGGAACCCGATCGCCACCCCGGCCAGGCCGAACAGCCGCCAGGGCAGCTCCAGCCACCCGGCGGCGCCCGAGCCCGGCCAGGACACCGCCTGCGCGGCGGCGACGCCGGCCAGCGCGGGGGCGGTCCACGCCCATGCCCGTACAGTGCGCACCGATCGATCATGCGCGCCCGGCGGGCGAAAGACAGCCAGGTTTTCCGACCTCCGGGTACCGGTTTCCCCGATGGGCGGCGGTCTGGTTCCCGGGATTCGCCCGCCGCCGGACACCCGAACTGTGGAGGCGTACGACCGATTCCCGGCAGGAAGGAACACCACGATGCATGAGCCTCCCTTGACCGCGCGGGCGGGCGGGCTGTCCCGGCGCCGGCTGCTGGCGGGCGCGGGCGCGGCCGTGCTGCTGGCCGGATGCGGAGCGGGGCCCGGTTTCATCGACGTCTCCGACCCCGGCCTGCTGCGGTACGGCGTGACCGTCCATCTCGTCCTCGGCCAGGGCGGACACACCCTCCACCTGGGCTCCACCCGCGACACCACCTCCACCGCGATCACCGCCCGGGCCGAACGCGGCCGGGTCCTGATCGACGGGGGAGAGGCCGGCGGGCAGGTCGGCGGGCCGACGGGCGCCCCGTTGCGCTGGAGCCCGACCATCACCCCCACCGCCGTCGGAGGCCCCCGCGAGCCCGGCGACGTCGTCATCGTCACCACCCGCCACGGCCGCCTGCGCGTGGAGGTGTGGATCGAGCCGCCCGGCGGCGCCTGGACCGGCGGCGGGCCCGGCGGCAGCCCGCTCGACCTGGGCGTGGTGGCCGTCCACGCGGCGCTGATGGGCGCGCCCGGCAGGGCGGCCGAGATCGTCATGTGGTCGCCGCCGCGCAGCCGGGACGCCGCCGGCGCCGTCAGGTTCATCGAGCACGAGGGCCACCGCTTCGACCAGTGGGACTACGCCAACGTCAGGAACGTGGAGATCCGCGCGCTCGACCTGGCCCGCATGGTCACCCGCGCACGCAGCGAGGAGGAGTCCGGCCTGCGCCCCGAGAACCTGTTCTGCGTCGGCCAGGCGCACCTGGCCGACGGCCGGCTGCTGACCGCCGGCGGACACGTGGGCGGATTGTTCCCCGAGGCGAACTTCATCCATATCTACAACCCGGGCATCGCCGCCGGCGGCTGGACCCGGCCGGAGATCCGGCTGCGCGAAGCCCGCTGGTACCCCACGGTGGTGACCATGCCCGACGGCCGGCCGCTCGTCCTGTCAGGCGCCGCCGCCGCACTCACCCAGGGCATCGAGTCGATCTTCCTGCGCTTCTACGAGAACCTGCACAACACCTACGAGCTCCTGGACGAGCGCGGCGACGCCTTCATCCACCTGGGCGACCGCCTGCCCGAACTCACCGACAGAACCGGCCTGCCCGGTGAACGCCCCCTCGCCACCTATCCCGCCGCCTTCACCCTGCCCGGCAGCACGCCCGGCGGGGTGCTCTTCCTGCAGGAGGCCAACCGGGGCTGGCTCTACGCCTACGAACCGGGCCGGCGCCACCCGCTCGCCCGCGCCGGCCGCCGCTACGACATGCCCGGCACCGGCTCGCGCAGCTACCCCCACTACGGCTCGGCCGTCCTGCTGCCCTTCCGCGACGGCGACACCGCTCACACCGTCCTGGTCGCCGGCGGCCAGGAGGAGAGCGTCACCGACCACAAACGGCTCGACGACGACGCCGCGGCCACCCGCTCCACGGTGCTCTTCGGCTACCGCCGCGACGCCGACCTCACCGCGCAACCCGGCTGGCGCCCCGGCCCCGAGATGCGGCACCCGCGCATGTTGTGCGACGCCACGATCCTGCCGGACGGCACCGTGCTCGTCACCGGCGGCGTGAGCAGGGGCTGGGCCAACCACAGCATCCCCGAGGACGCCGTACGGCAGGCCGAGCTCTACGACCCGGACGCCAACGTCTTCCGGCCCATGGCCGCCGCCCGGCTCGACCGCCGCTACCACAGCACCACGCTCCTGCTGCCCGACGCGAGCGTCATGGCCATGGGCAGCACGGGTGGTTTCAGCCCCGGCACCGACCGCCGGGGACGCCCCTGGACGCAGGCGCACACGCAGGCCGAGCGGTTCCTGCCGCCGTACCTGTGGCGCAGCGCCCCACCGGTGATCGAGCGGGTCACGGCCGCCGTCCCGCTCGACCGTCTCGGGTACGGCCAGCAGGTCGACGTCCACACCCGGGGCCGTCACCTGGAGGCGATCACCGTCGAACTGGTCCGGCCCGGGGCCGTCACGCACGGGTTCAACACCGGCCAGCGGCTGATCGTCCTGACGGCCACCGAGCACGTCCGCGACTCCGCGGCCGGGGCGGACTCCCGCTGGCGCACCCGCGTCCGCCTGCCGGCCGATCCGGCGGCGGCCCCGCCCGGGGTGTACATGCTGTTCGTGGTCAACGAACGGGCGGTGCCGTCCACGGCCGCGTTCGTACGGCTGGCCCGCTGACCCCTCACCGCCCGCTGACCCCTCACCGCCCGGTGGCCGACAGGCCGGGCCGGGGCAGCAGGCAGCCGGGCCGGTTCAGGTCGAGCTTGTTTCCCGCCGCGACGCACGTGGTGAGCCAGTACGTCTGGGTGCCGTAGGCGGCGCTCTTACGGGCGGTGATGACGCCGTCGCGGCTCATCTCGCACGGGTTGTCCAGCGTGCACGTGCCGCCCTCGCGGTTGCTGGTGTTGTTGATCCCGACGACCTCGCCGCTCGCCGCGTCGACGACCGGCGAGCCCGAGGTGCCGGGGCCGGTCTTGCAGGCCGAGGTGTAGCGCAGGACGTCCTTGGTCATGTAGCCCGACTCCAGGACCCGGTACGTGAGCCGGTCGACGGCGCACGAGTAGACCTTCTTCAGGCCGCCGGAGACCACCCGGATCCTCCTGCCCGGCTCGGGGCGCCGCGCCGAGACCGTGAGCGGCCGCAGCCGGTGGTCCTGCTCCAATTGCCGGTAGGTCGTCCCGAGCTGGTACAGCGCGAGGTCGGTGCCGGTCATGGTCACATAGAGCGCTCTGGCGGCGTGCAGGGCGGCCACGGGCTTGCCGTCGGCGCCGAGTAGCTCGACCAGGCGGTGGGAGGGCTGGTCCACCAGGACCTCGTCGGGGACCGGCCACGCGCCCTCGTAGCAGTGCCCGTTCGTCATGACGAGGGCCGGGTCGTCGGGTGTGGAGGCCGGCATCCGTACCAGCCCTCCCGAGCAGCCGTTGACGTTGACGCTGCCGGCCAGGTCCGCGGTCGCGGCCTGCGCCGGGTGCGTCACCGGCGACAGGCAGAGGAGGGCGGCGGCGAGCGCCACGCTGATTCGCCGAAGTCTGCGCATCTCAGGTCCGTTCGTGGGAGGGGGCGGGGTCACTGGAGGCCGGGGCAGGTGCCCCCGCTGGTGCGGCCGGTACGGAAGAAGTCGATCGCCTTGGCGGCGCAGGGCAGCCGGGCCAGCGAGCCGTGCGCGCCGTCCTGGATCGTCAGCAGGGTCCCGCCGACGGCCTTCGCGGCGTCCACGGCCCAGGCGTACGGGGTGACGGATTCGCCGACGTGGCCGGACAACTGCAGCGGGCTGTTCCCCTTGACCGGCTGCCACGGGGTTGCCGGCCACGGCCATCCCGCGCACCAGCTGCTGAACTCGATCTTGCCGCCGGTGCCGGGGAAGCGCCGGCGGCGATCCTGCGCATCCGCCCACACCCGGTCGAAGTCGCGCCCGCCGGTTCCCTCGTTGCAGAAGATCGCGTTGTACTGGGTGGTGTTCATGCCCATCGGCGCGTCGTCGAAGCCGAACACCTGCGCGGCGTCCGGGCCCGGCCGCGCCGACTGCGGGATGCCGCCCTCACGGACGGTGGCCAGATCCCTGGCCGAGGAGGCCCAGCCGCCGGCGTCCGCGCCGAGCTGCGCCCTGACCCAGTCGCCGTCCAGCGACGTCTTCTTGCCGGCCACCAGCGGCTTGCGGTCGAGCCGGTCGCGCAGGGCGAAGATCGTCGTGCGGACCGCGGCGGGGGTGGTGCCGAAGTGGTACTCGCCGTCGCGCCCGGCCAGCCAGGTGAGGAACCCCTCGAAGGACTTCTCGCCGACCGCGTCGGTGACGCCGTCCATGGCGGCCAGGTCCAGGACGGGCGGCATCACCGAGTCCACCCACATCCGCTCCACCCGGTCGTCGAACAACGACCGGTATGTCAGGCCCACGGCGGTGCCGTACGAGACCCCGTAGAAGCTGATCTTCGGTGCGCCGAGCGCCACGCGGATCGCATCGACGTCACGCGCGATGTTCGTGGTGGTCAGCTGCCGGGCGAAGGCGGGGTCCATCGCGGTGCACCGCTTGTTGGAGGCGGCCATCTGGTCGAAGGCGGCCTTCGCCCTGGCCTTGGCGGACGCGCCGGGCGGCGGCTCCCCGGCGGAACCCTCCTCGCAATTGATCTTGTCGCTGTAGCCCACGCCTCTGGGGTCGAACCCGATCAGATCGTGGTCGGCGGCCAGCGTGCCGAGGCCGTTGGCCGCGTACGACGCCGGGGCGGTGATGTTGGAGATGCCGGGGCCGCCGGGGCTGATCACCAGGACGCCGCGGCGCCTGCCGGGGTCGGCGGCCTTGAGCCGGCTCACCGCGATCTTGATCGTCCGGCCCTGCGGGTTCGCATGGTCCATCGGGACCGTCAGCATCGCGCATTCGGTGCCGGGGTCGTCGGCGACGGGCCAGTCCTTGGCCGTCGTGGCGCATCTCTTCCAGGCCGGCGGCTCCGCCGCCGCGCCCGCCGTACCGCCCGCCGTACCGCCCGCCGTGCCGGCCGCGGCCGGCAGGCCGGTCAGGCACACGGTCGCGGCCAGCGTCAGCGCGGCGCGTGAGAGATGACGAGTGCTGAGCATCGTCGCACCCTTCGGTGGTCCTGCCCGCGCGCCCTGCGGCACGCGAGGCACGCCGTCAGGCGTACTCCGGCCATCCTGGGTGCCTCATGCATCCACCCCGTATCGGCTGCCGCGCAGCCGTCCATCCATGTCCGCGGGGCTGATCCGGCGGAGCTGCGGTTCCACCGGATCAGCCCCGGGTGTCAGCGCACCCGGAAGGCGCGCTCGACGGTCTGGCTGACCGTGGCGCCCGCGCTGTCGCGCGCCGTGAGCCGCAGGGAGACCGAGCCGCCCGTGTGCGGCAGGTTCAGCAGCAGCGCCCGCCAGGAGTCACGGCCCGCCGGCACGACCGCGGCCCGGTGCCACGACCTCCCGTCGGCGGAGAACTCCGCGGTCACCTTGGTGATCGGCTTCGTCGCGCCCTGCATGCGCTCCAGCCGGAGCGGCAGCGCCATCAGGCCGGGGCGGGTGGCGTTGTTCAGATCGAGCTCGGGCTCGGCCCGCAGGACGAACAGCGGCACCGGGCCCGCGCCCGCCGAGGTGAACGACCACTCGGTCGTGACCTTGGCCGACAGCTCCGTGGCCACGGGGTCGGCGGTGCCCTCGACGCGGAGCTGGAAGCGCCCCGAGCCCGGCGCGACGGGCAGGGTCACGGTGAAGTTGGGCACCTTGCCGGCCGTCGCGACGACCTTGCCGTCGCGCAGCAGCGTGGTGGTGCCGGTGCCGTACTCGCTGCTGCCGGTGACGCGGTCGGCTCCCGCCACGTGCCACAGAGGCAGGTTGCCGACCTTGATCGCGGCATCGGTCCTGGTCACCAGCGTGCTCTCACGCAGGGCCGTGCCCACGACCGCGGAGTTCCACCGCTCGCGCTCCTGCCGCCCGGCGCGGTAGGTGCGGGCGTCGGCGTACTCCATCGTCTGGTGCATCCGCCCGTTCGGCATCGTCTCGAAGGTGCGCTCCCAGGGGATGCCGGGGGTGAAGTACCAGGTCTGGGTCAGGGGCAGGGCGGTGACCACCTGGCTCCAGCCCGCATAGCCCTCGCCGCGCAGCCCGCCCTCCGCGGGCCCGGCGCCCGGTGCGCCGGTGGCGCCCGCCCGCAGGGTGGCGAGGTCGGCGCGGACCTTGCCCAGCTCGCGGTCGCGCATGCGCAGCTCTCCCGGCACCAGGCCGTCCTTGCGCAGCAGGAGGTTGTACACGTAGGGGCTGTCGGCGAACGTGCCGTCCGAGCCCTGGGCGGCGAGCTGGGTGAACTTCTCGAAGCGGAACCCGGGTGTCTTGGCGGCGGTGGGCGCGACGCGGAAGCGCAGCGGGTCCGGTGAGACGTTGCGCGGCAGGGAGAAGCGGTCGATGGAGAAGCCCGCCGCCCACTCCTGGCCGTCCTGCCGCTTCTGGAAGAGCACGAACTCCTCACCGGCGGTCTTGGCGTCCGGCCGGTCGGTCGCGACCTCCATCATCTTGGCGGTCCTGGCGTCGAAGACGACCTCGCGATCGGCCTTCACCTCCAGGCCGGTGATCGGCACGACGCCGAGCTCGGAGTGCCCGTCGGGGAACTGGGTCCGCATGACGGTGTAGGCCAGGTAGCGGCCGGCCGGGACGCGGATCGGGCCCTCGCTGTCGCCGTGGTTGATGCCCATCTGGATGAGCGGGCCGCCGCTCTCGGGCATCAGGGTCATCGGCATGAAGTCCTCGGCGTCGTCGGGGACGGTGCCGAGCTGGTCGATCAGCTTGACGTGCAGGTCGTAGCTCTCGGGCTCCTTGGCGAAGCTGACCAGCGTCGACAGGGTCACTCCCTCGGCCGAGGCGGTGATCCGCCCGCCGTACGCGGTCGTGGAGGCCGCCGAGGGCGCGGCGGTCACGGTGACCGGGGCGGTGCCGCCCGCCGGGACGGTGACCTGCGCGGCGCTCAGCGCGAACACGCCCTGCGGCGCGGCCTTGCCCGCGGCATCGGTGGCCTCCAGGGCGAGGTTCAGCGTGACGGGGGCGGTGCCGGCGTTGCGGTAGGTGAGGGTGCGCACGATGGGCTTGTCCTCGTACGGCCAGCGCAGGCGGCCGAAGGCGACCGTGCCCGCGTCGGCGGTGACGCTCTGCCGTACCGCCTTGGCCACGTCGAGGCGGCCGGTGCCGGACTCCCAGACGCTGGAACCGGTCTTGGCCGAGCCGATGAGGGCGGCCTTGAGCTCGCGCGAGGTCCAGCCGGGGTGCTGCTGGGCGAGGATGGCCGCGGCGCCCGCGACGTGCGGGGTGGCCATCGAGGTTCCGGACATCCGCACGTGCTCGCCGGTGCCCGCCTTGGCCGCGGCGATGGTGACGCCGGGAGCGGTCAGGTCGGGCTTGAGCGCGAAGTCGCCCGCCCGGGGACCACGGCTGGAGAAGTCCGCGAGCTTGTCGGCGGAGTCCACGGCGCCGACGGTGAGCGCCGCGTCGGTGCTGCCGGGGCTGCCCAGGCTGCCCGCGCGGGGGCCTTCGTTGCCCGCCGCGATGACGAAGAGGATGTCGCGCTCGGCGGAGTACCGCTCGACGGCCTGCTCCAGCGGGTCCAGGCCCTCCTGGTCGGGGGCGCCGAGGCTCATGTTGACGATCTTGGCGCCCTGCTGGGCGGCCCACTCGATGCCCTCGATGATGTCGGAGGTGTAGCCGCCGCCTCCGTCGTCGAGCACCTTGCCGTTGAGCAGCCGGACGCCCGGCGCGACGCCCTTGCGGCCGGGCGTGCCCGCCACGCCCTGGCCGGCGATGGTGGAGGCCACGTGGGTGCCGTGGCCGTCGCGGTCCACGGCGTCGGCGCTCTCACTGAAATTGGCCGCCGCGTCCACGCGTCCGGCCAGGTCGGGGTGGCGGTCGTCGACGCCGGTGTCCAGGACGGCCACCTTCACGCCCTCGCCGGTTAACCCGGCCCGCCACGCCTCCGGGGCGCCGATCTGCGGCACGCTGCGGTCGAGCGTGGCCTTGACCGGCGCGTCGAGCCACACCTTCTGCACGCTCCGGTCCTGGCCGAGCTGGGCCCAGCGGGCGCCTGCCGTGGCCAGGGAGTTGATGGCGGCCAGCGAACGGGCGCCCGACAGCGCTGTCATCGGCGCCGCGCCCTGGCGGTACTGCACGATCAGCGGCAGCTCCTTGCCGCCGAGACCGTCCTTGATCAGCTGCGGGATCCGGAAGAGATTGCGGTCGAGCACGCCCCTGGCCACGTCGCCCGCGACGTCGAGCGGGATGAGCGTCCAGTCGTCCTTGGTGCCCTCGGTGATGTAGCGGACCTTCGTCCGGCCGGGACCGGCCGTGAACGTGATCCGCCCGCCGTCCACGCTCACCCGGTCGCCGGTGACCAGCGTGACGCTCTTGGCGGCGGCAGTGCCGGTGGGGGGTGGTTCGGCGCTAGCCGACGGGGTCGCGGCCAGCGCCGCCGCGAGGACGGCTGCCGCGACCAACGTTCTGCCTACCATGCTTGTCTCCCTCTCTTCCTGACAGAGAGAGTCGATCAAGGTGGAGATGCGCCGACAAGTCCTGGTGATGGCAGTTTCGGTCATGTCATAACTGCGCCACCGGAGACGGGCGCCGTCCGCCGGGCGGAGGGCCGGGCGACGACGGCGACGGCGACGATCAGGACGAAGGCGATCAGCGCCGTGAAGGTCCGCAGGGTGTGGAACAGCTCCCACCGCTGGAAGATCTCGGCATACCCGTCGGGGACCGGGCCCGCGGCCCACTTCCGGAAGTACGCATGCAGCGGGATGTTGCCGAACACGGTGATCAGCAGTGAGGTCAGCGCCAGCGCCCCGGCACCGAGCGCCAGCCGCCGGGCCGGGCCGCGGGCGGCGATCGCCAGGCCGAAGGTGGAAAGGATCGCCAGGGCCATCGCGCTCTGCATGACCGGCTCGTTCATCGTCATCATCGTCGTGTGGAAGGTCAGGCGCACATCCAGCGCGACGGCTCCGAACGTGGGGATCACGTTGGCCGCGCCGTACCCGAAGGCACCCGCGAGCAGTCCGGTGGCCAGCAGGGCCGCACCGTGGATATACCTGGCAGGGGTTCTCATGACCGGCAATCATCGTCCGGCCGCCGGCCGGCGGCGTCCCGCACAGAGGGCATCCGCCGCTACCGCCCGGGGATCAGCCACCGGCCGGGCCTTACGACAGGGGGAGTACGGGCACCCGTCATCCAGCTCGATCTCCTCCATAATCGTCGGGTGGACTTCGGGGTGCTCGGCGCGATGACGGTGGACGGCGAGCCGGTGGCCGCCGGCAAACAGCAGATCCTGCTGGCCGTGCTGCTGTGCCAGGCCAACCGGCCGGTGCGCGCCGACGTCCTGGCCGAGGCGGCGTGGCCGCTCACCCCGCCCTCACCCGGCACGTTCCGCTGGCACCTGCACAGGCTGCGCGCCACCGTCGGAGACCGGCTCATCCGCCGGGACTCCGGCTATCTGCTCAGGGCCCACGAGGGTGAGCTGGATGCGGAGCGTTTCGCCGATCTCGTACGGCGGGCGGGCGCCGAACCGGCCGAGCAGGCGCTTGTCCTGCTGGATCGCGCCCTGCTCCTGTGGCGCGGGGCTCCGTACGGCGGCCTGCCTGACCCGGAAGAAGTCGGGGCCGAGGCCGCCAGGCTGCAGGAGCTGCGCCTGCAGGCCGTCGAGGCACGCGCGCGGGCCATGATGGCGCTCGGGCGCTCGGCCGAATGCGCGGGCGACCTGGCCGCCGCGGCGGCCGCCCACCCCTTGCGGGAGTCCCTGGCCGAGCTGCGGCTGCGCGCGCTGGCGGCGGCCGGCCGCCGCGGCGAGGCGCTCCGGCTGTTCGGGCAGACCCGCCGCAGGCTGCGCGAGGAACTGGGCGTCGAGCCGGGCGGCGCGCTGCGCCGCCTGCACGAGGAGCTGCTGCGCCCCGATCCCGCGCCGCGCCTGCTGCCCCCGGACGTGCACGCCTTCACCGGACGCGCAGAGGAACTGGCGGCCCTGGACCGGCTGCTGGCGGGCCCGCCGGGCATCGCCGTCGTCAGCGGCGTGGGCGGGGTCGGCAAATCGGGCCTGGCGCTGCACTGGGCCCATCGCGCCCAAGACCGTTTCCCCGACGGCCACCTGTACGCCGACCTCGGCGAGCAGACGCCGGCCGAAGTCCTGCACCGCTTCCTCGCCGCGCTCGGAGCCGCGATCATCCCCGAAGATCACGACGCTCGGGCCGCACTGTACCGGCAGATGCTCGCCCGGCGCCGAATCCTCGTCGTCCTCGACAACGCCTCCGGCTCCGCCCAGGTGCGAGCGCTGCTGCCGGGCGCTCCGGGCAGCGTGACGGTGATCACCGGACGCAGCCGGTTCGAGCACCTCGTCGCCGAGGCCGGGGCGTTACCCATCCGGCTCGACGTGCTGCCGCCCGCCGACGCCGCGCTGCTGATCGGCCGGATCGCCCGCATCGACCCGGCTCGGGCCAGCCCGCTGGCCGAGCTGTGCGCCCGGCACCCCCTGGCCTTGCGCGTCGCCGGCGCCAGGCTGCTGACCCGGCCCGGCTGGACGGCGGAGACGCTGGCCGTACGCCTGGCCGGAGAACGGCGGCTGGACGAGCTGCGGGCCGGCGAGCTGGACGTGCGCGCCACCCTCGAAGCCGGCTACCGGTGCCTGCCCGAGACCGAACGGACGCTGTTCGAACGGCTGGGGCTGCTGCAGGCCCCCAGCTTCACCGCCTGGATGGCCGCCACCGTCATGGACGTCCCCGTGGGCGAGGGCGGAGACCTTCTGGAGCGGCTGGCCGAGCGGCAGCTGCTGCAACCGGACGGAGTCGACGGCGCCGGGCAGGAACGTTACCGTTTCCACGACCTCGTCCGGCTGCTGGCCCGCGAACGCGCCGGCGCCGGGCCGAGCCAGGACGCCGCGCTGAAGCGGTTCCTGAGATGCCTGCTGACGCTGGCGAAGGACGCCTACCTGCGCGAGTACCAGGGCGGATTCCGGCTCCTGCACAGCGACAGCCCGCCATGGCAGCCCCGCGGCGAGATCCTGCCGGAGGATCCGATGACCTGGCTGGCCGCCGAGCACGCCACGCTGCTGGCCGCCATCCGCCAGGCCGCCGACCTCGGACTCGCGGAGATCTGCTGGGATCTGGCGCTGACCGGCGTGCGGCTGTTCGAGATCCACGGGCAGTTCGCCGACTGGCAGCAGACCTCACTGCTCGCCCTGCGCGCGTGCCGGGAGCACGGAGAGGAACGGGGCGTGACGGCGATGCTGGTGTCGCTGGGCTCGGTCGCCGCCGTCCAGCGCCACCACACCCGGGCCGTCGCCCTGCTGAATCGGGCTCTTCCCCAGCTCGAAGACGGCCCGTTCAAGGCACTGGCGCTGAGCAACCTCGCCAGCGCCGAGATCGCCCTGGGCCGCCTCGAACCCGGCCTGGCCAAACTGGCCGAGGCCCGCTCGATCGCCTCCCGGGCGGGTGACGCGGTCGTCGAGGCCATCCTGCTCACGCACCTGGCCCTCCGCGATCGAGGTGACCCGGACCCGCTTCTGCACCGCGCGGCGGCCCTGGCGGCCGTCAACCGGCGCGTTTCCCTCATGGTCATGCTCAGCAGCACCCGCGCCACGCTGCGAGCCGGCCGGTACGCCCGGGCGGAAGAGGTGTCGCGGCGCCTCATCGACGACCTGCGGCTCATCGGCGACCCGGTGCTGGAACGACGCGCGTTGTGCCTGCGCGCCGAGAGCCTCACCGCGCTGAACCGCCCCGCCGAAGCCACCGCCTGCCTGCGCCGCGCCCACGAACTCGCCCTGGCGCAGCACGCTCTGCCGGAGGCCGATCGCATCGCCGGGCTCCTCACGGCCGGGCCCAACGCCCGCCCAACGGATTCCCAACAGCGCGGGCCTAGCGTTCTCGGCGACCACGGATTCTCCGTGGCGATACGACTCGCTAGCCCGAAGTAGTGGAGTTCAACCCGATGAAGAGCACTCGCATGATCCTGGCCTCGGCCGGTCTGGCCGTCGCGGCAGCCGTGGCGGCGGCCGGAAGCGCGTCCGCCTCCGTGGATCCCGCAGGAGTCACCGGAAACGCCGAGGCCGCCGCCTGCGCCGCCCCGCGGGGAACGGCCTCCTACTACTACAAGAACGTGAAGTTCGGCGAAGCGTACTACAACGTCCCCTACGCCCAGGCCCACATCGACAGCAACCCGTGCGCGTACGTCTTCCGCGCCTACATCGTCTGTGACTCCGGCGTGGGGACCTACTGGCGGTACGGGGAGCAGAGGACGGGCGCGGGCAGCTCCAACGCCTGGAGCACGACCGACGTGTGCGGCCCCGCGACGTCGGGCCGGCAGAAGGGCTTCCAGTACTACGCGGGCGGCAAGTGGAACACCGTTCCCCGCTAGCCGGCAGGACCTGCCGCAGGCGGGCGCCGAGATCGTCGGAGTGAGCGGCAAGCCGCTTCACGCGGGGGCACCGGCCTGCCGCAGCTTCACGATCGAGGCCGTCTTCACCCCTGGCCGCCGCCGAAGTCCGCGGCGTGCCCGGCGGCCCACACCCGCATCGGCGTGGCCGGGCTGCCGGTGATGCCGGGCACCGCGGAGGTGACGGCCGGGGGTGCGGACGCCGCCATCGTGGCGTAGCCGCCGAGCAGCTCGCCGACGAAGGCGCCGGAAAAGCCGGGGTCGGCCGGCAGCCGGGCCCGCTCCTGCTCCGGCGACAGCTCCTGCCGGCGCAGGGGGCGGCCGACGGCCCTGGCCGCGGTCGGCGCCGCGATGGCCGCCCATCCCGAGGCCGACGTCGTGGCCGCCACCACCGGCCCCACCAAATCTCATGGCCGGGGTGACCTGCCGCGACATCGGCGACCTCTACCGCTACCTCACCGAGCGGGTGGCGCCGCTCACCGGCGTGCGCGAACTCGAGACGGCGCCGGTCCTCCGGACGGTCAAGCGCGTGGGTTCCCTCCTGCCCTGAACCCCGCGTCCGCCCGTCGCAGGTTGACCCGGCGGGTCGGAAATGATGTTGTGTGCGGTGCCAGCCCCTTTATCGCCACATTGATCAGGGAACCAGACTTCGCGCTGACATGTCCCGGAGGATCACCATGAGGCTCGGCACCACCCTGACGCTGACCCTGTCCCTTGCCCTCGCCGCCGGCGGAAGCACGGCGCCGCCCGGGGCGAGCACGGCCTCCGCCGCTGCGCCGGCGTGCTCCGGCGGCACCCTCGTGCAGACCGACGGCGGACCCGTCTGCGGCATCGCCGGCGACGGGATCACGAACTGGCTGGGTATCCCGTACGCCGCCCCGCCCCTGGCGGACCTGCGCTGGAAACCGCCGACGCCCCACCCCGGCTGGACCGCGCCGCTCCAGGCCACCGAGCCGGGCAGCGCCTGCCCGCAACTGCCCGGCATCAGGCCCGGCTCCACCGTGGAGGACTGCCTGAAGCTGAACGTCCGGGTGCCCGGGAACGCCGGCCGCCGCCCGCTGCCGGTCATGGTGCAGCTGCACGGCGGGGGCTTCCGGTTCGGCGCGCCCTCCGACGGCACCCACCTCGCCACCTCCGGCCGGGTCGTCCAGGTCGAGATGGGATACCGGCTGGGCATTCTGGGCTTCCTGTCCCACAGGGACTTCGGCCCGCACGCCGGGAACTACGGGATCCAGGATCAGCAGGCCGCACTCGGGTGGGTACGCCGGAACATCGCCCGTTTCGGCGGCGACCCGGGCAACGTCACCATCTTCGGCCCGTCGGCCGGAGGCTCCAGCGTGTGCGCCAACCTCGCCTCGCCCACCGCCCGCGGGCTGTTCCACAAGGGCATCGCCCAGAGCGGCGAGTACAACGCGCTGCGCGGCGTCAACACCACGTGGCAGCCGCAGGACTGCGCGGCCAGGCTGCCCTCGCAGGCCGAGGCGCAGCAGGCCGGCGACCGCTTCGCCGCGACCGCCGGATGCGACCGGAGCGCGGACGTCGCCGCCTGCCTGCGCCGGGTGCCGGTGCAGAGGCTGCTGGACGACGCGGGCGACGGGCTCGGGCCGGGCAAGGGCACGCTCGCGCCCATCGTCGACGGCAGGACCCTGACCATGTCGCCGGGACAGGCGTTCGCCGCCGGCCGGTTCAACACGGTCCCGGTCATCCACGGCGTCGCCAGGGACGAGACCCAGACGCCCCCTGCCAGGACGCCCGCCGAGTTCGCCGACCTGGCGCGCCGGCAGTACGGGTCACACGCGCCCGAGGTGCTGAAGCGCTATCCGCTGTCCCGCTTCCCCGAGCCCTCGCCGTACCTCGCCTCCCGGACCATGCTCGCCGACGCCAACTCCGTCTGCCCGGCGCTGCTCATCGGCCGCCGCCTGGCCCGGCACGTGCCGGTCTACGCCTACCGGTTCGACGACACGAACCCGCCACCGCTGCCCTTCGTCGACACGACGATGCCGGCCGGCGCGTTCCACGTCGGCGAGCTCGGCTACCTGTTCCCCGGCAACGCCGCCCTGAACGCCAATCAGCGGGCCTTCCAGGCACAGCTCGCCGCGCAGTGGACAGGCTTCGCCCGCACCGGCGACCCCACCGTGGACGGCACCCCGCGATGGACCCCGTTCTCCTCCGGGAACGAGGCCCAGATGTCCCTGCTCCCGGCCGGGGACAGCCGGATGACCGCCGAGATCTCCCGGCAGCACAACTGCGACTTCTGGCATCGGATCCCGCCCTCGGCCGGCTGACGCCTGCTCCCGGCGAGCCGGGGGCAACCGGGCTGCAAGTCGCCCGCCCTATGCTGCCGCCATGCGTCTGGCCGCCCCACTTCTCGTGTTATCCCTGGCCTTCACCGGCCTGCTGTTCACCGGCACCGCCCACGCCGGCGCCTGCGCGCGCGGCAGCGGAGCCGACCTGGCGGGTCGTGATCTCACCCGCGCCACCCTTCCGGCGGATCTGAGCTGCGCGGACCTGCGGGGCGCGAAACTGGCCGGCGTGCGCCTGCCGGCCAAGCTCTACCGGGCCGACCTGCGCGGCGCCGACCTCACCGAAGCGGACCTGTCGGGCGCCGACGCCCGCTCGGCGCTGTTCACCAAGGCGCGGCTGCAAGACGCCAAACTGTACGGCGCGCGCCTGGAGGGCGCCGACTTCCGCCACGCCGAGATGGACCGGGCCACCCTGCACTCCGCCCAGCTCGACGGCGCCCGCCTGAGCGGGGCGAGCCTGGTGTCGGCCACGATGTACGGCGCGGACGCCCGCGAGGCGGACTTCAGCAAGGCCGATCTGGCCCGGGCCGTCATGTACGACAGCCTGCTCATCGGCACCGACCTGCGCGGTGCCGATCTGAGCGAGGTCATGCTCTACACCTCCACGATGACCGGGACGGTCTTCGACGGCGCGGTGCTGACCCACTCCCGCCTGGACGGCTCCGACCTGACCGGCGCCACCTTCACCGGAGCCGTCATCAGCCGGGTGGACCTGCGCGGCTCGCGCGGGTTCAACCTGGCCGGCAGCAAAGGCATGCCCGCCCACCTGCCGGAGGCGCCCGGGGACTGCGCGCCGGGCAGCGGCCCCGACTTCTCCGGGCAGGACTTCTCGCAGGTCACCGAGTTCCCCGACGATCTGAGCTGCGCCAACCTCACCGGCGCCCGGCTGGAGGGCGCCGATCTGTCCTCGGTCAAGATGCGCAAGACGCTCCTGCGCCGGGTCTCGGCCGCCGGCGCCTCGCTGCGCTACCTGACCGGCGCCGATCTGAGCGGCGCCCGGCTCAGCGGCGCCCAGTTCGTCAGCGGCAAGCTCGAGGGCGCCCGGCTGACCGGGGCCGACCTCACCGATACCCGCTTCACCAGCGCCGATGCGCGCAGGGCCGACTTCAGCGGCGCCACGCTGACCCGGGCCCGCTTCCAGAGCGCGATGTTGTCCGGGGCCCGCTTCACCGGCGCCGACGTCACCGGCCTCGACCTGGGCCGCGGCGACACCGGCGCCGATCTGTCCGGCTCGCACGCCACGCTCGCGCTCGGCTGGAAGATCTTCTGGGGGGTCTTCGCGGGGGTGCTGGTCCTGATCGTGTACGGCATCGCCCGGGGCAGGGCCAGACGCCGCCGTGCCCGGCGTGAGCGTGACGACCGGGCCGCGGCCCGGCTGGCCGAGCTCAAGGCCGAGCTGGGTGAGCAGGTGACGCGCTTCGGCGAGGAGATCGACGCGGCCGACGACCGCCAGGCGAGCGCGGCCGATTGGCATCGTGTCCTGGACGCCTACGAGCAGGCCAGGGCGCAGGCGGAGAAGGCGGGCACGACCGGCGACCTCAACCAGGCCCGCACCACACTGGCCCGCGGGCGCAAGGTACTGAAGCGGATCAGGCAGACGTGACGGCGCCACCCCTCGCCCACCGAGGAGGACTACCTCCGGGGTAATCGTGATCCTTCCCTGCGATCGGTAGATTCCGGGCTATGGGCGCCATCGCTATGCATGAAGAGTCATTCGGAGACCTGCTGAGATCCTGGCGGCAGCGCCGCCGGGTGAGCCAGCTCGACCTGGCCATCGAGGCGGAGGTGTCGGCCCGGCACATCAGTTTCCTGGAGACCGGGCGGGCCCGGCCGAGCCGCGAGATGGTGATGAAACTGGCCGAGGAACTGGACGTGCCGCTACGGCACCGCAACAGGCTGCTGGTGGCCGCCGGGTTCGCGCCGGTCTTCCGCGAGCGCGACGTCGCCGGTCCCGAGATGGACGTCGTACGGCAGGCGCTCGACAAGATCCTGGCCGGGCACGAGCCGTACCCGGCGGTGGTCGTGGACCTGGCGTGGAACCTGGTGGCGGCCAACCAGGCGGCCGCGATGTTCATGGACGGCGTGCCGGACCACCTGCTGAAGGACCCGGTCAACATCATGCGCCTGTCGCTGCACCCCGAGGCCATGGGCGGGCGCCTGCTCAACCTGGCCGAGGTCCGCGCCCACCTGCTGCCCGGGCTGCGGCGCCAGGCCGAGGTCACCGGGGACGGGCGGCTGACCGAGTTGCACGACGAGATCGCGGGCTACCGCTATCCCGGGATCGAGCTGAACGTGGCCGTGGTGCCGAGCCCGGCCGACATCCTGCTGCCGTTCCGGATCCGGCACGGGGACCGGGTGCTGTCCATGTTCACCACGATCGCGACCTTCGGCACCCCCGTGGACGTGACGGCATCGGAGCTGGCCATCGAGACGTTCTGGCCCAACGACGAGGAGACGATGGCCTTCTTCCGGTGAGGCGTTCTCCCGGTTGAGGCCCCTGTCCGGTGGGGTTCACCACTCGGCGTGCGCGACGTCGCGGTGGATGCGCGCCGGCGGCACGCCGTCGGCCTGCAGCCTGTGTACGGTCTCGTTGACCATCGCCGCCGGCCCGCAGACGTAGACGTCGTGGTCGGACCAGGTGTGGAAGCGCCGCGTGACCTCCGGCAGGTAGCCGCGCATGCCGTCCCAGGACGGCTGGCAGGAGACCACGGGAAGCACCCGTAACCAGGGGAAGGACGACTCCAGCCGGATCAGGTCGGGCAGGTCGTACAGTTCGGCGCCGGTGCGCGCCCCGAACAGCAGGTGGATGTGGGGCCGCCGCCCCGAGGCGATGACGTGCTCGACGATCGCCTTGATCGGCGCCAGCCCGGTGCCTCCGGCCACGCACAGCAGGTCCCTCCCGGCGTCGTCCTCGGCGGTCATCGTGCCCATCGGCGGCCCGAGCATGACCGTGTCGCCGATGCGCGTGTGCCGGACCAGCGTGGTGGAGACCCACCCGCCGGGCACCCCGCGCACGTGCAGGCGGATCGTGTTGTCCGGCCGGGGCGCGTTGGCGATGGAGAAGGTCCGCCACACGCGCGGCCAGCGTGCCGTCTGCACGTTGACGTACTGCCCGGCCAGGTACGGCAGGCGCTGGCCGGGCCGGAGCGTGAGGACGGCGATGTCCTCGGTGCGCCGCTCGTGGTCGACGACCTCGGCCAGCCACCAGGCGGGCGAGGCGCCTTCGTCGGCCGCGGCCGACTCGATCATGAGGTTGGCCGCCGCGGTGTAGGCGGCGATCCAGGCGGCCTCGATCTCGGCGGTCCAGACCTCGGCGGCGAAGCGCCGGATCGTGGCCAGCAGGGCGTTGCCGACGGCGGTGTAGTGCTCGGCGATCACGCCGTACTTGCGGTGGTCGCGGCCGAGCTGGCCGAGGTAGGAGGCCAGGCCGCCGGGGCTGTCCAGGCTCCAGATGATGCGGGTGAGGGCGCCGAACAGGCGTTCGCGCTGGACGTCCATGGCCGGCGGGAACATCCCGCGCAGGTGCGGGTTCTCGGCGAACAACCGGCCGTAGAAGTAGGCGGCGGCCTTGCCGGCCACCGGTTCGACGACGGAGAAACTCTCCTTGACAAGGCGCGGATTCAACGTCATTTAGCTGACCCCACTTATTGGCCGGAATCGTATTCCGGTCGTGTTGTTCACCTCCCTGACGGTTCCGGGTGTCGAGCGTCCGGCGGGCCCCGGCTCGGCCGTTCACTCGCTGTCGAGTCTGGCATCACCTTCCGGGGTCCACAACCGTTTCCCCTCAATACGGTGCTAACCACAACTATCCGTAACGGTAACGTTATTTTCTGCATTCATTTGCTTTTGGGGGCGCGGAGGGGAAGGTGAAAGTTAGTCGTATTCGCATTCTTTCCTATTTCGGGCGCACGGATCGCCGGCCTGCGGGAGTGTCAATCCGGCGGTCCGAATTCCCGCAAGGCGGGGGCTCCAGCCGCCATCAAAGCATCCGAAATACCTACAAACCAGGGCAAGATGAATCTTTGGCGTATACCTGACAGACAGTGCAAGCCGCATTGACTGATCGTGTTGAATCGGAATAATCGGATCTTGGTGTGAACCCGCCACCCCTCCATGCAAAGGTCGTCATGCCTTCCCCTCGCTCGCTCCAGCCGGCGCAGTGGCTCTGGCCCGTCACCCTGACCCTGCCGATCCTCGCCGCGCCGGCCGCCTTCGCCGAGGACGCCGAACAGGACCGCGAACGCCGGGAATCGCTGCGGCTGGCCGTCGCCGCCCTCGCCCGCCGGGCGCAGACCTACGCGCACCGCATCCAGGAGACCGTCTCCCTCCTGGCCGATCGGCACCCCGCCGGCCCGGACGTGCTCGAGGCCGGCATGCAGGCCGACCACGCCGCCGCCCAGCAGGGCCGCCACGCCCGGAGCCTGGCCGTGCTCTGCGGTGACTGGCCGGGACGGCAGTGGCCCAGCCCGCTCGCGCTCGTGGACGTCGTGCGCGCCGCCGCGGCGCGCATCGTCGCCTACAAGCGGGTCGAGGTCTCCGGCGACCCCGACACGGCCGCCGCCGCCAAGGTCGTCGAGCCGCTCATCCACCTGGTCGCCGAACTGCCGGCCCACGCCACCCAGTCCTCGCCGCCGGCCACCACCGTGCTGGTCGCCGTCCGCAACGTCCAGCGGGGCGCGGTCATCGAGATCGACGACGGCGGCGTCGGCATGGACGAGCACCGGCTGGAGCAGGCCCGCGAGGTCGTCTCCGGCCGCCTGCCGGTCGGCGTGGGCGAGATGGGCGAGATCCCGCAGGCGGGCCTGGCGGTCGTCGGCCACTACGTGCGCCGCCACGGATTCCTGGCCGACCTGCTGCCCTCGCCGTACGGGGGAGTGCGGGCCGTGGTGCCCGTGCCGTCGGAGCTGGTCGAGCCCCTGGAACCGGTGCCGGCGCCGCCGCCCAGCACGGCTCGCGTCGCCGTACCCCGGGCAAAGCCGCACGCCCCGTCCGCCGCGACGGAGCTGCCGCGCCGCACGTCCAAGAGGCCCGGCGGTACGGCAGGGCGCCCGGCGACCGCACCTGGGGAGGACCCGGACGAGGCGTCCCCGGCGGCCGGTCGGGACGGCGGCGACGCCGGGACCGGCCCGGAGACGCCGGGCGGGCCGGCGACGGGCGAGCCGGCGCCGGATGGGCCGACGCCCGAGCAGGCAGGCGCCTGGATGGCCGCCTTCTTCGACCACGACGCCGACACCGAACCCGGCGACGACGACTGATGACGGAGGAACGGATGCAGCAAGACCAGGACTGGATGATCGGCGAGGTCGTCTGGGTGCCCGGCGTCCGGCACGTCGTCGTCCTCAGCTCCGACGGGCTGCTCAAGGCCCGCTCCGCCAAGACCCCGCGCGACGTGGCCGACCGGCTGGCGGCCGCCTGCTCCGGGCTGCAGTCGCTGGCGCACAACGTGGGCAGGGAGTTCGGGCGGGACGGCGGCGCGGTCAGGGAGCTGATGGCCGGCTTCGAGGGCGGCTACCTGTTCGCCCGGTCGGCGGGCACCGGCTCCCACCTGGTGGTGATCACCGAGCCGGTCGTGGACCCGCGCCTGATCGCCCAGCAGATGCGGGCGCAGGTCATCAAGATCGGGGAGCGGAACCTCAGCACCCCGGACCGCAGGGCATGACGGATCAGGGCGACTACAAGGACCACGCGTCCAGCCGTAGGGGCTGACCGGAGAAGCCGATCCGCGCGCCCACCGACCGGCCGGGCCCGGCACCGCCTGCGCGAGGGCTGGTGCCGCCCCGGCGATCGAGCTGGGCAACCGGGCCCACCTGGCCTGGAGCGCGGGGCCGCACGTGTGCCCGGCGCCCGTGCCCGCCCGCGTGATCACCCGGACCGCCGTGGAGACGGCCCTGCACCTGCTGCCCGACGTGCGCCCGGAGCTGACCCCGTACCCCTCCGTGGACCCGCTGCCCGGCGGCGCTCCCGGTCGTGTTCGGAGACTGCTGATGGACCACCTCGCCCTTGACCCCACCGGATCCGACCACCACGGCGAGGCCGCGCGGCTCCGGGAGGCCGGGCCGGTCGTGCGGGTGATGCCGCCCGGCGGCGTGCGGGCCTGGGCCGTCAGCGCCGGGACGCGCCGATCGGTGACTTCATGGCCCGCTACCCGCCGGCGGGCGTGACGATCCCGGCGGGCGAGGCCATCCTGGGGCCCTACAACGCGGTGGGGCGCGACCCTGCCCGGCGCGGACCGCTTCGACATCACCCGCGACCAGCGCCGCCACCTGGCGTTCGGCGGTGGCCCGCACCTGTGCCTAGGGGCCGCGCCGGCCCTGATAGAGGCGGCGGTGGCCCTGCCCGCGCTGTTCCCCAGGTTCCCGGATATGTCGCTGGCCGCCGGACATATCCCGGCGGTCCCGTCGCCGCCCCGCCCGTCCGTCTGTGACGTACGGCCCGCCTTCAGCCGAAGACGGCCACCGGATCCCCGGTGAACCACAGGTTGGCGATGACCACCCGGCTCATCAGCCACCGGCCGCCCGGCTCACGCACCAGCTCCACGTCGTAAAGGTTCTTCAGCAACGCGTGGACGCCCCGGTCGGCGCTCAGCAGGTGCTGCGCCTCGACCAGCGCCGTGAGCCGGGCCCGGTCGCCGTCCACCCGGACACGGGGGTTGGTGACCTGGTGCGTGGTCTCCACCCGGCCGGTGAACGACTCCAGGATCGTGGCGACGATCGCCTCCCGGCCCGACATCTCCGGAGCGCTGCCTCCCCACGCCGCCGACGCCGGTCCGAAGTCCAGCACGGCGTCCTCGGCGAAGGCGGAGGCGAACAGCTCCCTGTCCTTCAGGTCCTGCCCGAGCGCGAACCGGTGCAGGGCGTCGGTGATCTCCAGGAAGTCGCGGGGTTCCGCGGATACGCGGGTATCGGTGACATACATGCGGGTCATCCTGTTGTGGAACGCTCTCGCCATCAATGCGGCTCTGTGCAACGCTCGTGAAGCGAGAATTAACGGTCCGGGGTGGCGCATGCTGGAGAAATACGAGCTCGAAGCCTTCTTGACGCTGGCCGAGGAGCTGCATTTCGGCCGTACGGCGGCGCGGCTGCACGTGACCACCGCCCGGGTCAGCCAGACGATCAAGAAGCTGGAGCGGCGCGTCGGCGTGCCGCTGTTCGAGCGCAGCAGCCGCCGGGTGGAGCTGTCGCCGGTGGGCCGTCAGCTGCACGAGGAGCTGCGGCCCGCCTGGGAGCTGATCGGGGCCGCCATGGAGCGCGCGGCCGAGGCGGGCAGGGGCATCACCGGCACGCTGACCGTCGCCTTCGTCGGCGCGGCGGCCGGGCAGCTCGTCGCCGGCGCGGCCGGGGAGTTCTCCGGCCGCCAGCCCGGCTGCGCGGTGCGCATCGTCGAGGCGCAGCTCGGCGAGGTCGTCCCCTGGTTGCGCGACGGCGTGGCCGAGCTGGCGCTGACCGCCTTCCCGATGGAGGCGGCCGGTGTCGTCGCGGGACCGGTGCTGGTGCGCGAGGCGCGGATGCTGGCCGTGCCCGCCGGGCATCCGTTCGCCCGCCGCGACGGCGTCTCCGTGGAGGACCTGGCCCGGGTCCCCGTCCTGCGGCTGCCCGAGAGCGTGCCCGAGTCCCACCGCGAGGAGCGCACCCCGCGGCAGACCCCCGCGGGCCGCCGGATCACGCCGGGCCCGGTGGCCGCCACCCTGCACGAGGCGCTCACGCTGGTCGGCGCCGGGCGCGGCGTCTTCCCCGTCGGCGCCCAGACCCGCCGCTACTACCAGCGCCCCGACGTGGCGTACGTGCTCCTCGCCGACGCGCCGCCGGTCGAGTGGGGGCTCATGTGGCGCTCGGGCGGCGGCACCGCCCGCGTGCTCGCCTTCGCCCGCGCCGCCCGCGACCTCCTGGCCGCCCACCGGTGACCGGGCGGCCGCGCCGTACGGCTGAAAAGTGGATCAACAGCGGACGTACGGCCGGCGGCGTGAATCGGGCGGGGATAGAAGTGACAGAACGGGATCTCCGGGAGAGCCGACATAACCGAAATGGTGTGCGCCATGATGGGGCTTGAGGCCCCAACTCCCTGGAGATCGCATGTCTCGACCCCTGATCGGTATCACCGCCTACTTCGAGGCCGCCCGCTGGGGCGACTGGGTCAGGGAGGCGGTCCTCTCACCGCCCTCGTACGCCAAGGCCGTCACCCGCGCGGGCGGTGCGCCGGTCATCCTGCCGCCGCTGGGCCTGCACGCGATCGACGACTACGTGCGCGGGCTGGGCGGCATCGTGTTGTCGGGAGGAGTCGAGGTCGGTCCCCAGAACTACGGCGAGGACGACGACGGCCGCGTGCCCGAGCCGCAGGTCCACCGCGACCGTTTCGAGCTCGCCCTGGCCCGCGCCGCCGTCCAGGCCGACGTGCCGATCCTGGCCGTCGCCCGCGGCATGCACGTGCTCAACGTCGCCCAGGGCGGCACCCTGATCCCGTGGCTGCCCGAGGTGCTCGATCACGACCGCCACGGCGAGCAGGGCACCCACGTCATCCAGGTGAGCGTCTCCAGCAAGCTCGGCAAGGCCGTCGGCGACACGGTCGAGGTGAACGCGCCGCACGTGCAGTCGGTGCGCCGCCTGGGCTCGGGGCTGCTCGCCGTGGCCTGGGCCGACGACCAGATCGTCGAGGGCATCGAGCTACAGGGGCACCGCTTCGGCGTCGGCGTGCAATGGCATCCGGAACGCGCCGAGGAGATCAAGCTCTTCGATGCGCTCGTGGAGGCGGCCCGCTAGGCTTCGGATCATGCCGCTGCACCCCCAGGCGCGGGACTACGTCGCGCGCTACCCGTCGGACCTGGGTGTCGACCCGGGCACGCTCGATCTGGGCGCCATCCAGCGGATGCGCGCGGAAGACGCCCTGGCCGCCGAGCGCGGGCCCATCACCCACCTGCCCTTCGTGCGCGACGAGAGCGCCGAGGGCGTGCCCGTCCGCATCTACCGCGCCGACCGCGGCGAGGACGCCCTGCCGACCGTCGTCTACTTCCACGGCGGCGGCTTCGTCTTCGGCAGCGTCAAGCGCAACGACGCCCTCGGCCGCGACCTGGCCATCCGCACCGGCGCCGTGGTGATCTCGGTCGACTACCGGCTGGCGCCCGAGCACGCCTTCCCGGCCGCCGCCGACGACGCCTGGGCCGTGCTCCGCGACGTCTTCGCCCGCCCCGCCTTCTACCAGAGCAACGGCCGCGTGGCCGTCATCGGCGACAGCGCCGGTGGCAACCTCGCCGCCGTGGCCGCCTGGCAGGCGCGGGACGCGGGCCTCGGCCTGGCCCATCAGTGCCTGATCTATCCGGTCATGGACGCCGCGCTCGACACGCCCAGCTACCGCGAGTTCGCCAAGGGCTTCGGGCTGGACGCCACCGAGATGGCCTGGTTCTTCGAGCAGTACGCACCGGGGGCCGACCCCGCCGACCCGGCCCTGTCCCCGCTGCGCCTGCCCTCCTGCGCGGGGCTCGCCCCCGCGACCGTCGTGAGCGCCGGCTGCGACGTGCTGCGCGACGAGGGCGAGCGGTACGGCGAGCGCCTGGCGGAGGCCGGCGTGCCGGTCGAGGTGCGCAGGTTCGAGGGCGCCGTGCACAGCTTCTTCGGCCTGCCCGGCCTGTTCGACCAGGCGATCGAGGCCCGCGAGTACGTGGCTGCCCGGCTGCGGGAGGACCTGGGCCCGTGACCTACCGGCTGGAGAAGCTCAAGACCGACATGCCGGCCGACGGCGTGCTGCGCGTAACCATCAGCGAGCCGCGCCGCCGCAACGCCGTGGACATGACCGGCCACCGCGAGCTGGCCGAGATCTGGCGGGAGATCGACCGCGACGACGCGGTCCGCGCCGTCGTGGTGCGCGGCGAGGGCGAGGCGTTCTCCGCCGGCGGCGACCTGTCGATGATCGAGGAGATGACCGCCGACCACGCCACCCGGCTGCGCGTCTTCCACGAGGCCCGCGACATCGTCTACAACGTGCTCAACTGCGCCAAGCCGGTGGTCTCCGCCATCCAGGGTCCCGCCGTGGGCGCCGGGCTGGCCGTGGCGCTGCTGGCCGACATCTCGGTGGCCGGCCGTACCGCGCGCATCATCGACGGCCACACCCGTCTCGGCGTGGCCGCGGGCGACCACGCCGCCGTCATCTGGCCGCTGCTGTGCGGGATGGCCAAGGCCAAGTACCACCTGCTGCTGTGCGAGCCCGTCTCGGGCGAGGAGGCCGAGCGCATGGGCCTGGTCAGCCTGTGCGTGGACGACGACCGGGTGCACGAGACGGCCCTGGAGATCGCCGGCAAGCTCGCCGCCGGGTCGCAGGAGGCGATCCGGCTGACGAAGTACTCGCTGAACAACTGGCTGCGGCTGGCCGGTCCGTCCTTCGACGCCTCGCTGGCGATGGAGTTCCTGGGCTTCACCGGCCAGGACGTGCGCGAGGGCGTCCGGGCGGTGCGGGAGAAGCGGCCGCCGGCCTTCTAGTCCTCCATCCGGCGCTCAGAAGCTCCGGGGCAGGCCGAGCACCTGGGTGGCGAGGTAGTTCAGCAGCAGCTCCTCCGTCACCGGGGCGACCTTGCCGATCCGGGCGTCGGTGAGCAGGCGGGCGACCGGGTACTCCAGGGAGTAGGCCATGCCGCCGTGGGTCTGGAACGCGGCGTCGGCCGCCTCCCACGCGGCCTGGGAGGCGGTCAGCTTGGCGATGTTGGCCTCGGTGCCGCAGGGCAGTTGCCGGTCGAAGGACCACGCGGCCTTGTACAACATCAGCCGGGCCAGCTCGATCTTGGCCTTCACCCGGGCCAGCGGGAAGGCGATCGCCTGGTTGGCGCCGATCGCCCGGCCGAAGACCTCCCGCTGCTTGGCGTACTCCACGCCCACCCGCAACGCCACCTCGGCCCCGCCCAGGGCGGAGGCGGCCAGCAGGATGCGCTCGGGGTTGAGGATGTCCCACAACACCAGCGCGCCCTGGTCCACCCCGCCCACGACCGCGCTCGCGGGCACCCGCAGGTCGTCGAGGAACACCATGTTCGACGGCGTGGTGTTGGCCCCCATCTTGGGGATCGGGCGGTAGCTGAGCTGCCCGGCGGCCACCGCGTCCGGCACGTTGACCAGGAAGACGGTCAGCCCGTTGGTGCGGGGCCCGGCCTCGGCGGCCGGGATCGTCCGGGTGACCAGCAGCATCCAGGTGGCGCGCTGCACGCCGGTGATCCAGATCTTCTGCCCCTTGATCACGAACTCGTCGCCGTCGCGGCGGGCGGAGGTGGTGATGGCCAGGGAGTTGGAGCCGGCGTCCGGCTCGGTGAGGGCGAAGCAGGTCTCGATCTCGCCGGTGGCCAGTTTCGGCAGCAGCTCGGCCTTCTGCGCCGCGCTGCCGTGCCGGGCCAGGGTGAGCGCGCCGAAGCCGGGCGTGAGCACGTAGGTGAACGCCGAGCCGCCCGCCGACCCGGAGGCCGACAGCGTCTCGGTGGCGACGGCCAGCTCCAGCAGGCCCTGCCCGCCGCCGCCGTACTCCTCGGGTACGGCCAGGCCGAGCCAGCCGCCCTTGGCCAGCTCCGCCCACACCTCTTCCGGCCACCGCTTCTCGGCTTCGCAGCGCTGCCAGTAATCCATGTCGTACCGGGAGCAGATGTCGCCGATGCCGCGCTGGACGGCCAGCGCGCTTTCCGGAAGCGTGAAGTCCATCGCGCCATCCTAGAAAGAAGTTCTGTTCGAGGTCGAGGCCCCGCGGTCAGGGCCTCGGCCGGCGCGCGTGGAAGACGAACGCCGGCGGGGCGTTCCGCCACACCGTGCGGCCCGGGATGACCTCCTCGAAGCGCTCGGCCAGCAGCGCGCGGAAGCGCCGGGCCGCGCTGAGCGGGATCGCGTGGATGTAGGAGAAGGTGGTGAAGGCGCCGCCGGCTCCCAGCGACGTGCACACCGCGCCGAGCAGCTGCCGCTGCAAGGCGTTGGGGAAGGCGGCCCACGGCAGGCCGCTGACGACCACGTCCGCACGGGTCAGATCGCGCTCGGCCAGCAGCTCCGGCAGCCGGGCGGCGTCGTCGCGGACCACGTCCACCAGCGGGTACCGCTCGGCCAGCAGCCCGGCCAGCTGGTCGTTCAGCTCGATGGCGAGGTGGTGTCCCCGCCCGCACAGGCGGCGCTGGATCTCGGCCGTGAAGGGGCCGGTGCCGGGGCCGAGCTCGACCACGACCGGCTCTCCGCGTTCCGGGACCGGGGCGGCTACCGCCTCGGCCAGCCGCCGGGAACTGGGTGCGAGCGCGCCTATCGTCCCCGGGGAGCGCAGGAACTGGCCCAGAAAGAGTGCGGTGTCGTTAGACATGTGAGGAAACTTACGGCATCGATCCGCGGCTGCCGCTCGGTCGATGGGCCATTCTTCCGGCCACTTGGAGGAGAGGCGGTCCTCCGTTGGGATGACCGGCCACCTGGGCTTCGGGGATAGCGTTTGTCCATGCGATGGCGATGGCGGGGCGTGCCGCTCGATGTGCTCCTGGCCGCCTCCGGTATCAGCCTGGACCTGCTGCTCTCCGGCAAGGCGCCGGCCTGGGACGCCCAGCCCGCCCTGTCGGTGGCGCTGTTCGCGGTGCTGGTCGGGGCGCCGATGGGGTTCGTGCGCCACTGGCCGGTGCCCGTCGTCTTTTACCTGTCGGCGTTTCTCGTCTACACCGACCAGATCGGGTCGTTCACCTCCAACTCCGCGCAGATGCTGCTGTGCGCCGCCCTCGGCGCCGCCGCCTACCGCACCGAGTGGCCGTGGACGGTGCTGAGCGTGGCCGCCGGGGCGCTGGCCAGCGCGTTCAACATCGCCGACCCGGGGGTGGCGCTCACCTCCACCGCGTGGATGTACTCGGTGGGGATCGCGTTGTTCCCCGCCCTGCTCGGCGCCTATCTGCGCCGCCCCGCCGTACGGCTGGAGGAGCGCACCATCACGCCGGACGTGCTGCTGGCGGCCGGCGGCGTCGCCTACGCCGTCCTCACCACCTGGACGAGCTGGCACGCGGCCCCGCAGCCCGTCTGGGTGACCGGCCTGCTGGCGGTGACCGCCGGGCTGTCGCTGGGCATCGCCCGCCGCCTGCCCGGCATCGTCTTCCTGCTGCAGGGGCTGCTGCTGATGGCCGCGGACACCTACCTGCCGCAGGTGGTCAACACCAGCATGCTGCTGGTGTTCATCTCCATCGGCGTGTTCGCGATGCGGGTGGCCTCGTGGATGTGGACCACCGTCGTCTACCTGGCCGCCTGCCTGCTCGGCGCCATGGCCGTGGTCGAGCCCGGCGTCGAGACCACCCCGATCCGCGCGGTCATGCTCATGGCCATGGTCGTCACGCCCGTGGCCATCGGCCGCTACATCGGCGCCCGCCAGGAGGCGCAGGCGGCCGAGCGGCTGCGCGCCCGCGAGTCGGCCCGCCTGGCCGTGGCCCAGGTGCGCGCCGACCAGCTCGCCGAGCGCGAGCGCATCGCCCGCGAGGTGCACGACATCGTCGCCCACCACGTCGGCGCCATGGTGCTGAGGGCGGGCGCCGCCCGCTACGCCGCGCCCGACGGCCCCGTCGCCGACGCGCTCGCCGACATCCGCGAGACCGGCCACCAGGCCCTCCAGGACCTGCGCGGCCTGCTCGACCTGCTGCGCGACCCCGACCGCCAGCCCGACCTGCCCGCCGACCCCGCCGACGTGGTCAGGGAGTCGGCCGAGCGCGTGGCCGCCGCCGGCCTGGTCGTCAAACTCGACGTGGACCCCGCCGCCGAACAGGCGTCGCTGGTGGCCCGCGCCTCCGCTGCCCGCATCGTCCAAGAAGGACTGACCAACGTGCTCAAACACGCCGGCCCCGGCACCCGCGTGAACGTCCGACTCACCCCGGCGCGCACCCCCGGCGGACTGTCGGTCGAGGTACGCAACGGCCCGCCGCCCACCGTCCGCGAGCCGCTGCCCTCCTCCGGCCAGGGCCTGGCCGGGATGCGCGAGCGCGTGCGGGCCCTCGGCGGCGCGCTGACCGCCGGCCCCGACGGCGAGGGCGGCTGGCTGCTCAGCGCCACGCTGCCCGGCGCCCGGGGGAGCGCCGCATGATCCGCGTCCTGATCGCCGACGACCAGGCCCTGGTCCGCGCCGGCGTCCGCATGCTCCTGCAGGCCGCCGGCGGCATGGAGGTCGTCGGCGAGGCCGACGACGGCGCCGAGGCCGTACGGCAGGCCATGCGGCACCGGCCCGACGTCATCCTCATGGACCTGCGCATGCCCAGGGTCGACGGCCTGGAGGCGGCCCGGCGCATCCTCAAGGCCGACCCGGCGGCCCGCATCGTCGTGCTGACCACCTTCGCCGAGGACTCCAACGTCTACGCCGCCCTGCGGGCCGGGGCGCTGGGCTTCCTGGTCAAGGACGACGAGCCGGAGCGCATGGTGGACGCGGTGCGCCGCGCCGCGGTCGGGGAGCCGCTGCTGGCGCCCTCGGTGCTGCGCAGGGTGATGGAGCGCGCGCTGGCCGCCGAGGACGTCCGCAGCGAGGCCGCCCCGCCCGCCCACCTGACCGACCGGGAACTCGACGTGCTGACCCTCCTGGGCTCCGGGCTGTCCAACAACGAGATCGCCGAGTCGCTGCACGTGGGGG
Source organism: Nonomuraea typhae (assembly GCF_009760925.1). GTDB lineage: Bacteria > Actinomycetota > Actinomycetes > Streptosporangiales > Streptosporangiaceae > Nonomuraea > Nonomuraea typhae. Next base: position 74,767 of record NZ_VRLV01000020.1, on the reverse strand, counting down.
TGACGACGGTCAAGACGCACGTGGGCGCGGTGATGGAGAAGCTGGGGCTGCGCAACCGCATCCAGGCGGCGGTGGTGGCCCACCGGATGGGGCTCGTGGACGCGGAGTTCCGCCCGATCACGCGACCATCCCCCTGACCCTCCCGGTACGGCGGGCCGCCGCGGCGTCCGGGGACTCGGCCCGCCACCGGGGACGGGCCGCCTGTGCCAGGCGGGCGCCGACCATCACCATGCGCAGCGCCCGCTCGGCCGCATCCACCAGGAACTCCTCGCCGCCGTCGATCGCCTCGGCCAGCCGCATGGGCCCGGGCACGATGCTCTCGAAGGCGTCGATGCCCGCCGCGTGCACCTGGCCGGCGCCGGCGCCGATCGTCCCGGCCAGGGCCAGCACCGGCTTGCCGTACCTTTTGGCCCGCCGCGCCACCTCGGCCGGGATCTTGCCCGACGGCGTCTGGGCGTCGATGGCGCCCTCGGCGGTGATGACCAGGTCGGCGGCGGCGATCCGCGCGTCCAGGTCCACGTGGCCGAGCAGCACCTCGAACCGGGGCAGCAGCCGCCCGCCCACCGCCGCCAGCCCGGCTCCGAGCCCGCCGGAGGCCCCGCTGCCCGGCGCCGTCCGCAGCTCTCCGGCCCCGAGCTCCGCGCCCCGATGCGGGAGCACGTCGCGTTCCAGGATCTCCGCCCACCGCTCCAGCGCGGCCGCCAGCTCGGCCACCCGCTCGGGCGTGGCCCCCTTCTGCGGCCCGAACACCCGCGCCACCCCGTTGGGCCCGCACAGCACGTTGCAGGGATTGCACGCCACCAGCAGCTCGACGGCGGACAGCCGCGGGTCGAGCCCGGAGGCGTCGATCCGGTCGAGGCGGGCCAGCGCCGTACCACCCGGGGGCAGCTCGCGCCCGCCGGCGTCCAGCAGCCGCGCGCCGAGCGCGGTGAGCGCGCCCGCGCCGCCGTCGGAGGTGCCGGAGTCGCCGCAGCCGACCAGCACGCGCCGCACGCCGTGATCGAGCGCCGCGGCGATCAGCTCGCCGACGCCGTAGGTGGTGGTCAGCCCGGGGTCGCGCCGATCACGCGGCACCAGGCGCAGCCCGGCCGTCGCGGCCATCTCCACCACGGCCGTCCCATCGGGCAGCAGCGCCAGGTGCGCGGCCACGGGATCGCCGACCGGACCGGTCGTCGTGCGGGGCACCAGCCGCCCGCCCAGCGCCTCGGCCAGCGCGGCGGCCGAGCCCTCACCCCCGTCGACCAGGGGGAGCGACTCGGTGCGCGCGAACGGCAGCACGCGGCGCACCCCACGGGCGATGGCCGCGGCGACCGTCCCCGCGCTCAGGGACTCCTTGAAACCACTGGGGGCGATGAGAATACGCATGATCATCCTTCAGTACGGCAGGCCGAGAACCGGCCAGATCGTCAGAGCGAACAGGAGCACCAGCCCCGCGGTCAGCGGCGCGAGCACCGCCGACAGGGCCAGCAGGTGGCGGGAGGTGTAGGTGGGCGCGTCCTCGATGCGGTGGAAGAGCGCGACGGGCTTGGCCGAGGCGGGCAGGGTGTGGCAGAACCCGGCCGCGGCCGTGGAGGCGAAGGCCGCGGCGGCGGGTGAGACCCCGATCCCGGCGGCGGCGGTGACGACGAGCGGGACCAGCACGCTGGAGCGCGCCGAGCGCGACTGCAGCAGCAGGTGGGCCAGGGTGCTGACGCCGATCACGGCGGCGAGGAACTGCCACTCGGCCACCCGGAACCCGAACAGCCCGCCGCCGAGCCACGCCGCCGCCCCGGACGTGGTCATGGCCACGCCCAGGGCCATCGTGGCGGCCATGAGCATGAGCATCGCCCAGGGCACGGTGGCCAGCGCCTTGTTCATCGTGATCGTCCCGGCCTTGGGCGCGGCGGTCAGCACGGCCCCCACGAAGGCCACCACGGCGGGGGAGACGCCGTGCAGCGGCTCGGCGCACCACAGCAGCACGACCACGCCGAGCAGCACGGCCGAGCGCCGCTGCGCCCCGTCGAGCGGCCCGCTCACGCCGACGCCGGTGGCCTCGCCCACCGCCTCGGCGTCCACGGCGACCGGCTCGCGCCGGTCGGCCCGCCGGGTCACCATGAGCAGCACCAGCTCGGCGGCCAGGTGCGAGGAGACCACCGCCAGCGGCAGCCCGAGCAGCAGCCAGTGCGCGAACCCGATCCGCTCGCCGGTCGCCTGGAACACCATCTCGACCGTGATGAGATGAGCCCCCGCGCCGATCAAGGACGCCACGGCCGACAGCAGGATGACGCTCGGGAACACCAGCGCCAGCGCCACCACCACCCGGCGCCGCCCCTCCAGCACCTTGGCCAGCGCCAGGAAGACCGGCACCGCCAGCGCCGCCCGCCCCGACGTGGCCGGCACCGCGAAGGCGCTGACCACCAGGGCGGCCGTCGTCAGATGCACCAGCCGCCGCACCGTGCGCGCCCGCGAGACCAGCCACGCCGTGCACCGCGCCGCCAGCCCCGAGGCCGACACCCCGGCCGCGATCACGAAGGCGCAGATGAGCAGCCACACGGTGGGCTCCCCGAGCGCCCCGAAGAACGTGTCGGCCGGCAACACCCCCGACACCACCAGCGCCAGCCCGGCGCCCAGGGCGACGAGCGTGTCGTCCAGCCTCGTCACCACCCACAGGACGGTGGCCACCCCGAACACCGCCAGCGTGATCTTCCCGTGGAGCCCGAGCCCTTTCGTCCACATCACGACGGCGGTCACGGCCAGGGCGCTGAGAAGCGCGGCGATCATCGTCCTTGTCACGACCACGAGCGTCGCGGCCGGCGATTATCCGTTCATGAGGCGTTCATGAGGGCTCTCTCACCGAGTGCCGTAGCCTGGTAAGCGTGTTTGTGAAGATCTGCGGCCTGAGCCAAGAAGAGCACGTCCGGACCGCCGTCGAGGCGGGCGCCGACGCGATCGGCTTCATCCTGACGACCAGCTCCCGCCGCATCGCCCCCGAGAGGGCCGCCGAGCTCGCCGCCCTCGTGCCGCCCCACGTGCTCACCGTGGGCGTCTTCAAGGGCGAGGACCCGGACACCGTCCGCGCCGCCGCGATCACCGCCGGGGTGCGCGCCATCCAGCTGCACGGCGACCACCCGCACTCCGACTTCACCGCGCTGAAGGACCTGGGCCGCACGCTCGTGCGGGCCGTCGACGCGGGCGCCGACCTGCGCTGCGGCGCCTACGACGAGGACCTCCTGCTGGTCGACGCGCCCAGGGCGGGCGCGGGCGAACCCTGGGACTGGGCCGCCGTCCGCCCGCGCGCCTCCGGCCAGTGGCTGCTGGCGGGCGGCCTGGCCCCCGGCAACGTGGCCGCCGCCATCGCCGCGGCCCGCCCGTGGGGGGTGGACGTCTCCAGCGGCGTCGAGGTCGCGCGCGGGGTCAAGGACTCCGCCCTCATCCGCGCCTTCCTCAAGGCCGCCCGCGCCGCCTCCTGACCTCAGGGGGTACGGCAGAGCCGCCCCCAGGACCCGACCCTGCCCGGATCGGGTCGGCCTGACCCGGGCCCTGCCCGCATCGGCTCCACCTGACCCCGGGCCCTGCTCGGCCCGGTTCCCTCCTGAACCCAAGCCCTTGGGGTCGCTCATCTCCGGCCCACCACTCTGCCCGGGCAGCCCATCACCCTGGGCACCCCCTTGATCGCGGCAGCCCGTCCCAGGCGGCCCTGCCGTGGGGGCACTCCGCACCGACCCCGCAGAGCTTCCAGCGGGCCCGCAAACCCCTGGGCAGGCCCCTCGGGCCGTCCCCAAACCGGTTCCCTCGTGGGCAGGCCCGGTTCCCCAAGGAGGCGTGCGGATGGTCGCACCGGGTGCACGGCGGGGCCGTACAGGCCGGTGGCGCGCGCTCGCGTGGGAGGACAACCCGACACAGTAGGGTCACAGCGTGAGCGAAACTTCCGCCGAGGATCGGATCTGGACGGTTCCGAACCTGCTGAGCTTCCTGCGCCTCCTCGGCGTCCCGGTGTTCCTCTGGCTGGTCCTGGGGCCGAGGGCGGACGCGTGGGCCATCGGGCTGCTCATGGTGGCCGGGTTCACGGACTGGCTCGACGGCAAGATCGCCAGGGCGTTCAACCAGACGAGCCGCCTGGGCCGGATCATCGACCCGGCGGCCGACAAGCTCTACGTGTTCGCCACGATCATCGGGTTGCTGCTGCGCGAGGTGATCCCGTGGTGGCTGGTGGCGCTCGTGCTGGGCAGGGAACTCTTCGTCGCGTGTTTCATCCCTGTCCTCCGCAAACACGGTTACCGGGCACTCCAGGTGCATTTCCTGGGCAAGGCCGCGATGTTCAACCTGATGTACGCCTTCCCGCTGCTCTTCCTTGCCTCCCACTCTGGGTGGTATGCGGATATTGCCCGTATTACCGGCTGGGCCTTCGCCCTCTGGGGAACGGGCCTGTACTGGTGGGCAGGGGTGCTGTATGTGGTACAGGTGCGCCAGCTTGCCAAGGAGGCTAGGAAGGAGTGATCGGGTGAAGGCGGTCGTGATGGCGGGCGGGGAAGGCACTCGGCTGCGCCCGATGACCGCCAACCAGCCCAAACCCCTGCTGCCGGTGGTCAACCGCCCGATCATGGAGCACGTGCTGCGCCTGCTCAAGCGGCACGGCCTGACCGAGACCGTGGTGACCGTGCAATTCCTCGCGGCTCTCGTGCGTAACTACTTCGGCGACGGCGACGAGCTCGGCATGAACCTCCACTACGCCACCGAGGACCTCCCGCTCGGCACCGCGGGCAGCGTCAAGAACGCCGCCGACCGGCTCCGCGACGACCGCTTCCTCGTCATTTCCGGCGATGCCCTGACGGATATCGACTTATCCGACATGATCCGCTTCCATCGTGAAAATTCGGCACTTGTCACCATCGGCCTGAAGCGCGTCCCCAATCCGCTCGAGTTCGGGATCATCATCGTCGACGAGAACGGCCGCATCCAGCGCTTCCTCGAAAAACCCACATGGGGCCAGGTCTTCTCCGACACCGTCAACACCGGCATCTACGTCATGGAACCGGAGGTCCTCGACGAGGTCGCCGACGGCGAGGCCGTGGACTGGTCCGCCGACGTCTTCCCCCGCCTGCTCAACCGCGGCGCCCCCATCTTCGGCTACGTGGCCGAGGGCTACTGGGAGGACGTCGGCACCCACGAGAGTTACCTCAAAGCCCAGGCCGACGCCCTGTCCGGCCGCGTGCAGCTCGACATCGGCGGCTTCGAGCGCTCCCCGGGCGTCTGGGTCGCGGAGTCGGCCACGGTCGACCCCGACGCCGTCCTGAAGGGCCCCTTACTCGTCGGCGAGTACGCCAAGATCGAGGCCGGCGCCGAGCTGCGCGAGTACACCGTCGTCGGCAACAACGCGCTCGTGCGCGAGGGCGCCTTCCTGCACCGCGCGGTCCTGCACGACAACGTCTACCTCGGCCCCGCCACCCACCTGCGCGGCTGCGTCATCGGCAAGGGCACCGACCTGATGACCGGCGCCCGCGTCGAGGAGAACGCCGTCATCGGCGACGACTGCGTCATCGAGGCAGAGGCGTACGTCTCCAGCGGCGTGCGCGTCTACCCGTTCAAGACGATCGAGGCCGGCGCCGTCGTCAACACCAGCGTCATCTGGGAGTCACGCGGCCAGCGCAGCCTGTTCGGCCCCCGCGGCGTCAGCGGCCTGGTCAACGTCGAGATCACCCCGGAGCTGTGCGTACGGCTGGCCAGCGCCTACGCCACGACCCTCAAGAAGGGCGAGCGGGTGGTCACCGCCCGCGACTCCTCCCTGGCCGCCAGGGCGCTCAAGAGGGCCGTCATCGGCGCCCTGACGGCCAGCGCGATCAACGTCCTGGACCTCGAGGCCGCCCCGCTGCCCGTGGCCCGCTTCCACACCTCCCGCGAGGCGGCGGCGGGCGGCATCGCCCTGCGCACCACCCCGGGCGACCCCCAGAGCGTCGACATCGTCTTCATGGACCAGCGCGGCGCCGACCTCCCCCCGGCCGCCCAGCGCAAGCTGGAGCGCGTCTTCTCGCGCCAGGAGTTCCGCCGCGCCTTCCCCGGCGAGATCGCCGAGCTGCGCTACCCGGCCAGGGCCGTCGAGGACTACGCCCACGAGCTGCTGGCCTGCGTGGACATGACCGGCGTGCGCGGCATGAAGGTCGTCGTCGACTGCGCGGGCGGCACCTCCACCCTGGTCCTGCCCACGCTTCTGGGCCGGATCGACGTGGAGGTCCTGACCGTCAACGCCCGCCTGGACGACGCCTCGCCCACCGAGACGCTCGCCGAGCGCCGCCGCGACCTCCAGCGCCTGGCCGAACTGGTCAGCTCGGCGCGGGCCGCCTTCGGCGTGCGCATCGACCCCATGGGCGAGCGCATCGCCCTCGTGGACGAGATGGGCCAGCTCATCGGCGAGGAGCGCGCCCTGCTCGTCGTGCTCGACCTGGTCGCCGCCGAGCGCCGCCGCGGCCGGGTGGCGCTGCCCGTCACCACCACCCGCGTCGCCGAGCAGGTGTGCCGCTTCCACGGCGTCCAGGTCGAGTGGACCTCCACCTCCACCGACGCCCTCACCTCCGCCGCCGTCGCCGAGGACCTGATCTTCGCCGGCGACGGCCGCGGCGGCTTCATCGTCCCCGAGTTCAGCCCCGCCGTGGACGGCCTGGCCGCCTTCATGCGCCTGCTCGGCCTGGTCTCGCGCACCCGCCTGTCGCTCAGCCAGATCGACGCCCGCATCCCCGAGGCCCGCCTGCTCAAGCGCACCGTCCCCACGCCGTGGGCGGCCAAGGGCGCGGTGATGCGCTCGGTGATCGAGGCCGCCGAGGCCAGCGGCGAGGACTACCGCATCGACACCACCGACGGCGTACGGCTGGCCGCCCCGGACGGCAGCTGGGCGCTGGTCCTGCCGGCCGCCACCGAGCCCGTCACCGACCTGTGGGCCGAGGCGGCGGACGTGGACTCGGCCCAGGCGCTGCTGGAGCGCTGGGCCAGAATCGTCGAGCAGGCATCCGGAACGTGACAGAAAGGCCGCGCGGCGGCATGGACCTTGAGGCGGGCTCGGCGGTAGCTTTGTCACCGTCCAAACCTGTCCTCTGGCGCCCCGCCTTGACCTTTCCCGCTGATCAGCGTAAGTTGCGGCATTCGCAAACTTGAAGAGCGAAGCGAGGCGCGCCCCGAGCACCGTTGCCGCGACTTCGCGGTAGGAGGCCGAGCCGATCGATGCCGAGCGTCTACTGCACGCAGTGCGGGCACGCCAACCCCGAGGATGCCCGTTTCTGCTCCCGCTGTGGGTCACCGCTGACCAGACCGGAGGTCGCCGGGGACACCACGTCGACCATCTCGGTCGCGGGAATCGAGGCGTACGAGGCGGAGACCGGTGAGTTCATGCTCGCCGAGCGGGCCCTGGTGGAGCAGCTGCCTCCGGGCACCGCGCTGCTCACGGTCACCAGAGGCCCCAACGTCGGCAGCCGCTTCCGGCTGGACAAGGAGATGACGACGACCGGGCGCCACCCGGAGAGCGACATCTTCCTCGACGACATCACCGTCTCGCGCAGGCACGTGGAGTTCTACCGCCACCCGGGCGGCGCGTTCTCCGTGCGCGACGTGGGCAGCCTCAACGGCACCTACGTCAACCGCGAGCGCATCGAGGAGGTTCCGCTGCACTCCGGCGACGAGGTGCAGATCGGCAAGTTCCGGCTGGTGTTCCTGATGCGGACCGCCCTCGCGGGATGACCTCTCAGGCGGCCCGCTCGCACATGAGCATCGGGGAGGTGCTCGGCCTGCTGCGCGCCGAGTTCCCCGACGTGACGATCTCCAAGATCCGTTTTCTCGAGGGAGAGGGGCTCATCGAGCCCGAGCGCAGCCCGTCCGGTTATCGCAAGTTCTCGCACCTGAACGTGGAGCAGCTGCGCTTCATTCTGCGCGAGCAGCGCGATCACTATCTCCCGCTGCGTGTGATCAAGGATAAGATGGCCGAATCGTTCGGCCGGCCGCATGCCGTCCAGGACGCTCAGGAGGTACGGCTCAGCCGTGCCGAGCTCCTGGAGGCGGCGGGGCTGGACGAGGAGACCCTCACCGAGCTGGAGGATTACGGCCTGCTGGCCCCGACGGCGCGGCGCTACGACGAGGACGCGCTTAAGATCGCGCGCAGCGTCGGGGCGCTGGCCCGTTTCGGGTTGCACGCCCGCCACCTCCGGGCGGTCAGGGCGGCGGCCGAGCGGGAGGCCGGGCTGGTCGAGCAGACCGTGGCCCCCATCCTCAAGCGCCGCAAGCCCGGGGCGATCGGGGAGGCCGATGAGGTGGCCAGGGAGCTGTCCGCCCTCCTGCTCGATCTGCACGCGGCCCTGCTGCGTACGGGCGTGCGGAGTGTGCTGGGCCGATGATGGGCCACCGGCGCGCCCTTCGGGGTCCGCCGGGTGTTACGTTGAAAAGCATAAGAGCGGTCAGGTGTCGGATACGGAGCAGCCCGTGTTGCAGATGGAGGTAGTGGGCGTTCGCGTTGAAATGCCCACAAATCAGCCGATCGTCTTGCTCAAGGAGGCACACGGTGAGCGGTTCCTGCCGATTTGGATTGGGATGACCGAGGCGACCGCGATCGCGCTCGCTCAGGCCGAGGAGCCGCCGCCGCGGCCCCTCACCCACGACCTGTTCCGCGATGTGCTCAGCGCGCTCGGCGTGGGCCTGCGCGCGGTCAACATCGTCGCCCTGCGTGACGGCATCTTCTTCGCCGATCTGGTCTTCTCCAACGGCGTCGAGGTGTCCGCCAGGCCGTCCGACTCCATCGCCCTGGCCCTGCGCACCGGGGCGCGCATCTTCGCCAGCGAGGAGGTCGTGCAGGAGGCCGGTGTGATCATCCCCGACGACCAGGAGGACGAGGTGGAGAAGTTCAAGGCGTTCCTTGACACGATCACGCCCGAAGACTTCGGCAGGGCGGGGTAGGTATTTCAGTGCATTTACGCTTCACGACGCGCCGAGCCGGATCGTTGACTGCGCTTGGTCACGGTCCTACGGTGCAAGTGAAACCCGTGGTCGCGCGTTGCGAACCCCCAGATCAGGCCGCGGGATGAGAGAAAGCCGGAGGTCCGCGTGGCGGTCAGCAGCGGCGAGGGAAAGACGGCCGGCCAGGAAGATCCGGTGCGGCGCGAGAGCGCGCGGCAGCGTGCCGGAGAGCAGGGCCTGCTCTTCGACGACGCCCCCGCGGCGCTTCCGGGTGACATCGGCTACCGCGGCCCGACGGCCTGTGCGGCGGCCGGCATCACCTACAGGCAGCTGGACTACTGGGCGCGAACCGGCCTGGTCGAGCCCACGATAAGGGCCGCCCAGGGCTCCGGCTCGCAGCGCCTGTACAGCTTCCGCGACATCCTGGTGCTGAAGGTCGTCAAACGACTGCTCGACACCGGTGTCTCACTCCAGCAGATCCGCACCGCCGTGCAGCATCTGCGCGATCGCGGCGTCGCCGACCTCGCGCAGATCACGCTCATGAGCGACGGCGTCAGCGTCTACGAGTGCACCTCCGCCGACGAGGTCATCGACCTCCTGCAGGGCGGCCAGGGTGTGTTCGGCATCGCGCTGGGCCGGGTCTGGCGGGAAGTCGAGGGATCGCTGGCGGAGCTGCCGGGGGAAAGAGCGGCGGCCGGTGACGACGATCCGGCCGACCACCCCGCGGACGAACTGGCGCGGCGGAGGCGCGCGCGCCGCATCGGGTAGTAACCTAGGTCCCGAAGGCTGACGACCCCATGCGGGAGAGTCTCCGGATCCGGCCGCGCGCCGGAGCCGGGGCGCCGAAGGAGCAACCCTCCCCGGAATCTCTCAGGCAACCGGTACCGCTTGGGTGAGGCAACTCTGGAAAGCAGGCGTGCCCGCCAGGTGCGCCTCACCGACGGTGCAAGCCCCGAGCGTGGGGGTGAAGCTCTCAGGTCCCATGACAGAGGGGGAGATCCGGCCACCGCGCACGCCCGGTCTCCAAGCCTCGGGAGGGCACCCTCATGACCGACCTGACACCACCCCCGTTCTCCACCCGGCACATCGGGCCCTCGGCCGACGAGCAGCAGCGCATGCTGGAGGCCGTCGGCTTCGAGTCGGTCGCCGACCTGGTGGCGGTGGCGGTGCCCGAGGCCATCCGGGCCAAGGACCAGCTGAAGCTGCCGGTCGCCGCGAGCGAGAGCGAGGTCATCGCCGAACTGCGCGCGCTGGCCGGCCGTAACCGGGTCCTCACCTCGATGATCGGCCTGGGCTACTACGACACGATCACCCCCGCGGTGATCCGCCGCAACCTGCTGGAGAACCCCGGCTGGTACACCGCCTACACGCCCTACCAGCCCGAGATCTCCCAGGGCCGCCTGGAGGCGCTGCTCAACTTCCAGACGGTCGTCTCCGACCTCACCGGCCTCGACGTCGCGGGCGCGTCCCTGCTCGACGAGGGTACGGCCGCCGCCGAGGCCATGACGCTGGCCCGCCGCGCCGGCAAGGCGAAGAGCAACGTCTTCGTCGTCGACGCCGACGCCCTGCCGCAGACCAAGGCGGTGCTGGCCACCCGCGCCGAGCCCCTCGGCATCGAGCTGGTCGAGAGCGACTTCGCGGGCGAGCTGCCCGCGTGTTTCGGCGTGCTGGTGCAGTATCCCGGCGCCTCCGGCCGCGTGCGCGACTTCCGCGCCGTCGCCGAGCGCGCGCACGCCGCCGGCGCCCTCGTGGTCGCCGCCGCCGACCTGCTCGCGCTCACCCTCCTGGCCTCGCCCGGCTCGCTCGGCGCCGACATCGCGATCGGCTCCTCCCAGCGCCTCGGCGTGCCGTTCGGCTTCGGCGGCCCGCACGCCGCCTACATGTCGGTGCGCGAGGGCCTGCAGCGGCAGATGCCCGGCCGCCTGGTGGGCGTCTCGGTCGACGCCGACGGCGGCCCCGCCTACCGCCTGGCCCTGCAGACCCGCGAGCAGCACATCCGGCGGGAGAAGGCCACCTCCAACATCTGCACCGCCCAGGTGCTGCTGGCCGTCATCGCCGGCATGTACGCCGTCTACCACGGCCCCGAGGGGCTGCGCCGGATCGCCCGCCGTACCCACGCGCATGCGGTGACGCTGGCCGAGGTGCTGCGCGCCGGCCGGGTCGAGGTCGTGCACGCGAACTTCTTCGACACCGTGACCGCCCGCGTGCCCGGCGACGCCGCCCGGATCGTCGCCGAGGCCGCGGCCCGCGGCGTCAACCTCTGGCAGGCCGACGCCGACCACGTCTCGATCTCCTGCGACGAGAAGACCGAGCTGGCCCACCTGGAGCAGGTGGCCGCCGCCTTCGGCGTCCCGGCCGAGCTGCCGGCCCTGGCCGAGGAGTCCGCGCTGCCCGCCGCGCTGGGCCGCGAGGACGACTACCTCACCCACCCGGTCTTCCACAGCCACCGCTCCGAGACCGCGATGCTGCGCTACCTGCGCAAGCTCCAGGACAAGGACATCGCGCTGGACCGCTCGATGATCCCGCTCGGCTCCTGCACGATGAAGCTCAACGCCACCACGGAGATGGAGCCCGTCACCTGGCCCGAGTTCGCCGCCGTGCACCCCTACGCCCCGGCCGAGCAGACCGAGGGCTACCTGGAGCTCATCGGCACCCTGGAGTCCTGGCTGGCCGAGGTGACCGGCTACGACGCCGTCTCCATCCAGCCCAACGCCGGCTCCCAGGGCGAGTTCGCCGGCCTGCTGGCCATCCGCGCCTACCACCGCGCCAACGGCGACACCGCCCGCGACGTCTGCCTCATCCCGTCCTCGGCCCACGGCACCAACGCCGCCAGCGCCGTCATGGCCGGCATGCGGGTGGTCGTGGTCGCCTGCGACGACGACGGCAACGTGGACCTCGCCGACCTCGACGTCAAGATCGCCAAGCACCGCGACGCCCTGGCCGCGATCATGGTCACCTATCCGTCCACGCACGGCGTGTACGAGGAGACCATCACCGAGGTCTGCGCCAAGATCCACGAGGCCGGCGGCCAGGTCTACGTCGACGGCGCCAACCTCAACGCCCTCGTCGGCCTGGCCAAGCCCGGCGAGTTCGGCGCCGACGTCTCCCACCTGAACCTGCACAAGACCTTCTGCATCCCGCACGGCGGCGGCGGCCCCGGCGTCGGCCCGGTCGCCGTCCGCGCCCACCTCGCCGCCTACCTGCCCGGCCACGCCCTGCAGAACGGCTCGCCCGTCGGCCCGGTCTCGGCGGCGCCGTACGGCTCGGCCGGCATCCTGCCCATCTCCTGGGCCTACATCAGGATGATGGGCGGCGAGGGGCTGAAGTCGGCCACCGAGCAGGCGATCCTGTCGGCCAACTACCTGGCCCGCCGCCTGGCCCCGCACTACCCGGTCCTGTACACCGGCCGCGGCGGCCTGGTCGCCCACGAGTGCATCATCGACCTGCGCCAGATCACCAAGGACACCGGAGTCACCGTGGACGACGTGGCCAAGCGCCTCATCGACTACGGCTTCCACGCGCCCACGATGTCCTTCCCGGTCGCCGGGACGCTGATGATCGAGCCGACCGAGAGCGAGGACCTCGCCGAGCTCGACCGCTTCGCCGAGGCGATGATCGCCATCCGGGGCGAGATCGCCAAGGTGGCCTCCGGGGCCTACGACAGCACCGACAACCCGCTGCGCAACGCCCCCCACACGGCCGAGGCGCTCACCTCCGACACCTGGACCCACCCCTACACCCGCGCCGAGGCGGCCTACCCGGTCGGCTCGCTGCGCGACGGGAAGTACTGGGTGCCGGTGCGCCGCATCGACCAGGCATACGGCGACCGCAACCTGGTGTGCGCCTGCCCGCCGCTGGAGGCGTACGAGGACTGAGAACCCGGCGGCGACGTCCTCCGGGCCCGGAGGACGTCGCCCTCGGGCAGCGGGCAACAAGAGCGTGTCCATCAGGGATAGAGCGGGACGCGCGAGTTGCGAGACGTTGATCGCATCCAGTCGTTAGGCTCAGGTGATCAACGTTCGAAGGAGCCGCCTTGACACCCCCAGACGTCGACGCATCCCCGCTGGAACACGCCCGGCGGCTGGCCGAGGGCGGCGACCTCGACGGCGCGGCGGCCATCCTGTCGGAGCTGGCGGCCGACCCGGACGGCCCGCACCGGGCGCAGGCCGCCGTCGGGCTGGCGGTCGTCCTGGAGCAGCGGGGCGACGCCGAGGGCGCGCGGGCCGCCGCACGGGTGGCGCTGGCCACCGGCCATCCCGAGTACGGCGCGCAGGCCGCCTGTCACCTCGCCCAGGGCTTCGAGCGCGACGAGCGCGACGACCAGGCCAGGGGCGCCTGGCAGGCGGCGCTGGGCACGGGCGTGCCGGAGTACGCCGTGCTCGCCCACCTGGGGCTGGCGCGGCTGGCCGTACGCCGGGACGACCTCGACGGCGCCGAGCTGGAGCTGCGCGCCGCGATCGGCATCGGCGACCCCCACCTGGGCGCGCGCGCCGCGCAGCAGCTCGCCGAGCTGCTGCTCTACCGCGGTGAGCCGGGAGAGGCCGCCGACACGCTGCTGGAGGCGCTGGCCGAGGCCCCCGAGACGGAGGTGCCCAGGCTGCGCGTGCAGCTCGGCATCGCGCATCTGGAGCTGGCCTGCGCCGAGTTCGCCGGCGCCATCGAGGAGGGCGAGGACCCCGGCACCAGTGCTCTGGCCATCGAGTTGCTGGCCCGCACGCTCCCGTTGCGCGGGCGTGACGATGACGCCGAGCAGGTGTGGAGTTACGGCCTCAACCACGCCGACGCGGCGCTCGCCGACGAGGTACGGCTGCGCCTCGGGCGCGGCACGCTCAGCCCCGGCGGCTGATGGCCATCGCGGCCACCAGGTTGACGACGATGATCGAGACCCAGGCCAGGATGAGGCCCAGTTCCTCCGCGGCGCTGCCGGCGATGGCCGTCAGCGGGATGCCCAGGCCCAGCGAGCCCAGCGCGATGGGGATCATCTCGCCGCCGCGTGACTTCTGCTTGCGGCCGGGCGGCGGGCCGTAGGAGTCCACCTCGGCCCGCACGCGGGCGGCGATGGTCGTGTCGAGCCGCTCGATGAAGGAGTCCACCAGAGCCTGTTCGTATTCGGGGCCGAGATCACGCCGGGCGTCGAGGGTCGCCTGGAGTTCCTCACGGAGGGGACGCATGTCTGCCATAGGGGAGATTGTCTCCCTCCGGGGACTCGCCGTCATCCAACCTGAGAGCCACCTCCGTCTCCTCCCCGAGTACGGTGGGGGACCATGGAGATCACCACCCCGCGCGGTCCGGCGCGGGCCGAGATCGACGAGGCGGCGCGGGCGGGGCTCCTGCTCGTGCTCACCCACGGCTCGGCCGGCACGGTGGACGCGCCCGACCTGCTGGCCGTCCGGGACCATGCGCTGGCGGCGGGGGCGACGGTGGCCCGGGTGACGCAGCCGTTCCGGCTGGCCGGGGCCAGGGCGCCGGGCTCGCCCGACAGGCAGGACGAGGCATGGGAGGCGGTCGTCGCGGCGCTGCGCGCCCGCTATCCGGGGCTGCCGCTGGTGCAGGGCGGGCGCAGCAACGGAGCGCGGGTGGCCTGCCGTACCGCCCGGGCGGCCGGCGCGGCCGCGGCGGTGGCGCTGGCCTTCCCCCTGCATCCGCCCGGCAGGCCGGAACGTTCCAGGGCCGATGAACTGCGCGGGGCCGGGGTGGACGTGCTGGTGATCAACGGCGACCGGGACCCGTTCGGGGTGCCGGACCCGGCAGACGCCGCTGAGCTGGTCGTGCTGCCGGGAGAGGGACATGATCTGAAGAAGAACCCCGTGGTGGTGGGCGAGACGGTCGCCCGCTGGCTCGCGCGCTACATGTAGCCCCCGTGCGAGCCGTTGCGGTCGTCAGGCCGCGCCGACTGCAGGGCGGTGGGGGGCGATGACCATACCGCTCGGCAGCAGCTCACCGGTGTCCTCGAACAGGACCACGCCGTTGCAGAGAAGGCTCCACCCCTGCTCGGGGTGGCTGGCGAGGGTGCGTGCTGCCTCGCGGTCAGGCGCCTCGGCAGACGGACAGACCGGGTCGTGCGGGCACATCGGCGTGCCTCCGATATCTCGTGGATGGCTCCCGCGCACACTGTCTGCGGGGGAGCGGCTCGGGCTTGTTCGTTTCTAGCAAGTTTGCGACGTGGATCACACAAACCGACATAGCCCGTTCGGGCGGTTAGGGGAGGGTGCCCCAGACGGATCCTGTGACCTACGACACAGCGTGTACTAAGTAGGATAACGGTCCAAGCGCGACACGCCGCCTAAATTTGCAGTCCCTTGATGAGAGCGGCCAATCCGCGCTCGAAGTCGGCGTCGGCCTGCACGTCGCGCCGCGTCCACGTGTCGACCTCGGGATCGGCCCATCCGGACTGCTGCACCTCGACCGCGACGCTGCCGAACACGAAGGCGCGCATCGTGCGGACCGCCTCGGCGGCCCCGGGCAGGCCGGCGTCGGTGAGCTGCTCGACCTGCTCCCGGATCGCCAGCGTGGTAGCCCCTTTGGGGGGCTTGGTCAGCGCCAGCGCGAGCACGCCCGGATGGTCGCGCAGCGCCTCCCGGCTCGCCCGGCACCACGCCTTGGCCGTCTCCTGCCAGGTGGGCGCCGCCTCGACCTGAACCGCGGTGACGTGCTCGGCCAGCGCGTCCATGAGCGCCTCCTTGCCGCGGGGCAGGTGGTGGTAGATGGCCATGGCCTCCACCTCCAGGGCGTCCCCGAGACGGCGCATGGTCAGCCTGCGCAGGCCCTGGCTGTCGGCGATGTGCAACGCGGCGTCGATGATGCGCTCACGTGACAGGGGCACGGGCGGTCGCTTCGCGGGCATAGCAGAAAATCTACACTGTAAAGGCGAGCGGGCGGGTCCGATTACTGGCCGTGTCCCGCGACGGCGTACGCTACGCCTGGAACGCAGCAGTGAGAAAGGGAAGAGTCGATGGCGTTTTTCCGTCCCCGGGTGAGCCGTGAGGCCGAGGTGCGCTACCACGCGGACATCGAGATCTCCAAGACCTTCCCCGAGCTCCTGGGCAAGGCTCGCGAGGCGGAGCGGACGGTGCGCGACCTGCGCGCCGCCCAGGCCGACGACCTCGAGCTGATGGCGGCCGGGCAGGCGTTCGACAAGGCGCTCACCGAGGCGCTGCGCGGGGCCGAGGCCGGGCAGCGGGCCACGTTCGGCGTCAAGGCTTACGACGACCGCATCGCCCGCCGTAAGGCCAAGGCCACGCCCGCGGGGGCCGAGTGGTCGGCCGAGGTCGAGCGGCTGCGCACGCTGCGCGAGGAGAACCGGCTGTGGGGCATCCCGCGGCTGCCCCGGCCGGTCCCGTCCTCGTACTGAGCGCTGCCGGGGTGGTTCAGCTCGCGCGCGTCAGCAGGTCCGTGAGGCGCTCCAGGGGCAGGCCGGGGGAGCGGTGGCCGTCGCGGCCGACGGTGTCCTCGGCGGCCGTCAGCGCGTTGAGCACCGCCTCCTCCACCGCCTGCACCACCGCGTCGTAGAAGCGGTCCATGCGGCCCCACGGCACGAAACGCAGCGCCTCATAGTCCTCTCCGGCGGCGAATCCGCTGGTCAGCGCGCCCTCGTTGGCCGTGGAGAAGGCCAGGAAGATGTCGCCGGAGAAGTGGCTGCCCGTGGTGCCCGTCCTGGCCAGGCCGAGCGGCACCCGGCGCGCCAGCGCCTTGCACTGGCCGGGCAGCAGGGGCGCGTCGGTGGCCACCACCACGATCACCGAACCGGCGCCCTCCCGCGTGCGCGCGGCCATCGGGTTGTCGTCCATGAGCGCCGGGCCCACCCGGTTGCCGGCCACGGTCAGCTCGGCCCGGCTGCCGAAGTTCGCCTGCACGAACGCGCCCACCGTGTAGGAGCGGTCCACGTACTCCACCACGCGTGAGGACGTGCCCGAGCCGCCCTTGAAGCCGTAGCAGTTCATGCCGGTGCCGCCGCCCACGCTGCCCTCCGCGGGGGTGCCGCCGGCGGCCGCGTCGATCGCCTGGCCGGCGTGCTCGGGGCGGACGTGGGGGGCGTTGATGTCGTTGAGGTAGCCGTCCCACGTCTCGGCCACCACGGGCAGCAGCCACTCCTCGGCCAGCGCCGGATGCTTGTCCGCCACCCAATCGATCACGCCCCGGTGCACGGTACCGACGGCGTGGGTGTTGGTGATGGTGACCGGGAGGGTCAGGGCGCCGCTCTCCTCGATCCAGGTCACGCCGGTCATCTCGCCGTTGCCGTTGAGCGAGTGGACGCCCGCCGCGCACGGGGTGCCGACCCCGTCGCGGCCACGCGGGAGGATCGCCGTGACACCGGTGCGGGCGGTGCCCTCGGTCAGGGTCACGTAGCCGACCTCCACGCCGGGGACGTCGGTGATGGCGTTGTGGGCGCCCGTGGCGCCGTCTAGGGAGATGGGCAGGGCTCGGGCGCGTGGCCTCATTCGGTGCTCTCCTCCAGGGGGTGCCCGCTTGGTCACCTCACAGTAGTGCGTCCGCCCGTTTTGCTGCTGTCCAGTACCCCTGTGAACCCTGGAAAGGGGATCGCCCGGCGTCCTGGTGGGCGCCGGGCGCGGTTCTCAGCTGGCCCAGTCGAGCAGGGGCCGGGTGTTGCTGGGGTGGCGGAGCTTGGACAGGGATTCCTTCTCCAGCTGCCGGATCCGCTCCCGGGTGAGGCCGAGGTGCTTGCCGATCTCGTCAAGGGTGTGCGGCTTGCCGTCCACCAGGCCGAAGCGCAGGGCCATGATCTTGGACTCGCGCGGCGACAGGTTCTCCAGGACGCCGCGGAGCTGGTCGCCCAGGAGCTGGCGGTCGACGATCTCGGATGCCTCGGGGGAGTCGACGTCCTCGATGAGGTCGCCGATGGTGGTCTCGCCGTCCTCGCCGATGGTGGCGTTGAGCGAGATGGGCTGGCGGCTGGTGCGCAGGAGCTCCTCGATCTGGTCGGGAGTCTTGTCCAGCTCCACCGCGAGCTCTTCCGGCGTGGGTTCGCGGCCCAGGCGCTGGTGCATGTCGCGCTCGATGCGGGAGAGCTTCGACAGCATCTCCAGCACGTGGACGGGCAGGCGGATCGTGCGGGCCGAGTCGGCGAAGCCGCGCTGAATGGCCTGCCGGATCCACCACATGGCGTAGGTGGAGAACTTGAAGCCCTTGGTGTAGTCGAACTTCTCCACGGCGCGGATCAGGCCGAGGTTGCCCTCCTGGACGACGTCCAGCAGCGACATGCCGCGGTCGGTGTACTTCTTGGCGACGGAGACGACCAGGCGCAGGTTGGCCTCGAGCATGTGGTCCTTGGCGCGGCGGCCGTCCTCGGCGACCATTTCCAGGTCGTCGCGCATCGCCACGGGACAGTTGTCGTCGTCGAGCTTGTACTCGGCGTACAGCCCGGCCTCGATACGGCGGGCGAGCTCGACCTCCTCGGCGGCGGTCAGCAGCGTGCGGCGGCCGATCGACTTGAGGTAGGTGTGCACCGAGTCGCCCATGACGGACTGGTTGTCGTCGAGGTCGAGCGGCTCCTGCTCCAGGTCGACGTCCTCGTCGCTCTCCTCGGCCGAGGCGGCCAGGGTCAGCTCGTCGGGCTCGTCGTCGGTTCCGGGCTCGGCGGCCGGCGGTCCGGCGGTCTCCTTGACAGCCTTTGTAGTCTTCTTGGTGGCGGTGCTCTTCTTCGGAGCTGTGGTCTTCTTCGCGGCGGGAGCCTTCCTCGCCTTGGCGGTCAGGGCAGGCTCGTTCTCCGCGGCCAGGCTGACGCCGGCCTCGGTCAGCTCGCGCAGGATGGATCGGCCCTCGGCAGGGCTGATGCCGGCGTGCGCGAACGCGTCGCGCAGCTCCGCGAGAGAAAGGTGACCCTGAGCTCGCCCTCGGTCAAGGAGCTGGTCGAGGGTCGCGGGCGGGGCCGCCACGGCGGTTCTGGGCATGAGGACACCTCCTCCATACGGAGTCGAAGCGATCAGGCAGATTGTGGTGGGGCGGGTGTGTGACCGCTCAGCGCACCAGTATCAATAACGTCATTCGCCGCCGTTTGTTCCCGGACGAGCAAAAAAGGGTGAACCGCGGACAATGCGATCCACCCCACACCCTGCGGAATTACTCCGCCAGTTCGAATGAATCCGCCGGTCCGACCTCGACCTCGGGCATCGGCATGGGTTCCGCGCTCTCCATGCGCTGCTCGGTCCAGTAGTCCAGGACCTTGCCCGGGTCGGGGTTGATCTCCTCGGAGACCACGAACCCGTCCGTGGAGGTGGGGGTGGGCGTGGGTTTGGGCGCGGACTCCCGGATCTTCGCCTGGGTCTCCGCGCGGGCCTGTTCGACCCGGCCCGCCGAAGCGGCTGCCGCGACGGTTGCGCCTCCGACGAGGATGACGCCGACGGCCGCCGCGGACGCCCACATCTTGCGGGTCTGGTTCATGAAGGCTCCCTACTGTCTCTCGCCACCTATGACGCAGCCGGGCCCTGTCAGGTTCCGGTCCGCAACATGGCGAGATCGGTCTTTCCATTCGGAAGGAGCGGAAGGCTGGTGAGAAGCCGCAGTTCGCGGGGGGCGGCGTGGGGCGGCAGCCGGTCTTTGGCGTAGGCGCGCAACTGGGCCAGCGTGGGCGGGCGGCCGGCGTCGGCGGGCACCACGACGGCCACGACGCGCTCGCCCCATTCGGGGTCGGGGGAGCCGATGACGGCCACGTCGGCGACCTCCGGGTGCGAGCCGAGCACGGCGGCCACGACCCCGGCCACGACCTTCTCGCCGCCGGTGTTGATGACGTCGTCGGCCCGGCCGAGCACGCGCAGCCGCCCGGCGTGCAGTTCGCCGAGGTCGGAGGTGACGAACCAGCCGTCCTCGAACGGCGCGGCGCCGAAGCGGTAGCCGGAGAACAGGACGGGCCCGGCGATCCGGATGCGGCCGTCGCCGCCGATTTTGAGATCTACATCGTAAAGGGGCCGGCCGTCGTACACGCAGCCGCCGCTGGTCTCGCTCATCCCGTACGTCGTGACGATCCGGGCGCCGAGTGCCCGGGCCTCCTCCAGCAGGCCGGGGCGGGGCGCCGCGCCGCCCAGCAGGATGGTGCGGAAGACCGACAGGTTCGCCCTGCGCTCGGCGAGCCGGTGCAGCTGAGTCGGCACCAGCGAGACGTGCTCGGCGCCCGACGACAGCACCGCCCCGGGGTCGAACCCGTCGTGGATGACCGGCTCGCTGTCGCTGAGCATCGCCCGGACCAGCACCTGCAGCCCCGACACGTGCGACGGCGGCAGGCAGCACAGCCACCGCTCGCCCTTGACCGCCTCCAGCCTGCGCAGCGACGCCCGTGCCGAGGCCCGCAACGCCTCGGCGCCGAGCATCACGCCCTTCGGCACGCCGGTGCTGCCGCTGGTCGCGATCACCACCGCGACGTCGCCGGGCACGCCTTCGCCGCCGGCCCGCCGTACCCCGTCGAGGTGGGTGGGACGCAGGGCCGCGAGCGTCGCGGCGGCGTCGCCCGGGGGAAGCGGGAGCACCGCGGGCCCTTCGCCGGACAGTGCCTCACGGATCGCCGCGAACAACCGCGGACCGGGCGGCAGCGCAAGGGCGTGCAACGCTTTGCTCACCATGCTCGTAAGGTTAGTGGCGACAGATCGGATATTCAGTGCGGGGAGGGTCGTGGAGCGTTCTCCCGTCGTCTTCCGGATCCCCATGCGTGACCGCTTCCGGGGTCAGAGCGCCCGGGAGGGCATGCTGATCCACGGGCCCGCCGGCTGGGGTGAGTTCTCGCCGTTCCCCGAGTACGGCCCGCGCGAGTGCGCCCGGTGGCTGGCCTGCGCCCGGGAGGCCGCCTTCGAGGGCTGGCCCGCGCCCGTGCGCGCGTCGGTGCCGGTCAACGCGACCGTGCCCGCCGTGCCACCGGAGCGGGCTTTCGAGCTGGTACGGCGGGCGGGCTGCGGCACGGCGAAGGTGAAGGTGGCCGAGCGCGGCCAGGACTTCGCCGAGGACATGGCCAGGGTGGAGGCGGTACGCGATGCCTTGGGCCCCTCCGGCAGGATCCGCGTGGACGCCAACGGCGCCTGGAGCGTGGACGAGGCGGTGCGGCGGCTGAAGGCGCTGTCGCGCTTCGGCCTGGAGTACGCCGAGCAGCCCTGCGCCACGCTGGAGGACCTGGCCCGGGTGCGCCGGCGTGCCGGGGTGCCGATCGCCGCCGACGAGTCGATCCGCCGGGCCGAGGATCCGCTGCGGGTGCGTGCGGCCGAGGCGGCCGACGTCGCGGTGGTGAAGGTGCAGCCGCTGGGCGGGGTGCGCAACGCGCTGCGCGTGGTGGAGGCGTGCGGGCTGCCCGCGGTGGTCTCCAGCGCGGTCGAGACCTCGATCGGCCTGGCCGCCGGGCTGGCCCTGGCGGCCGCGCTGCCCGAGCTCCCGTACGCGTGCGGTCTGGGGACCATGACCCTGTTGTCGGGAGATGTCGTGAAAGACTCGCTCGTGCCGGTCGGCGGGGAGATCGAGGTTCGCCGCCCGGTTGTCGATGCTGGGCTTTTGTCGGAATTTGAGATCGAATCCCCCTTGTGGCTTCGCCGGATGCAGGAGGCTGCTTCGTGAACCCCGCCACCGCGCTGGCTACCGTGCTGGTCGACGAGCTGGTGCGCTGCGGGCTCACCGACGTCGTGCTGGCGCCCGGCTCCCGCTCGGCCCCGCTCGCGCTGGCCCTGCACGCCGAGTCCCGGGTCCGCCTGCACGTGCGCATCGACGAGCGCTCGGCCTCGTTCCTCGCGCTGGGCCTGGCCAAGCGCTCCGAGCGGCCGGTCGCGCTGCTGTGCTCCTCCGGTACGGCCGCCGCCAACTTCCACCCGGCCGTCATCGAGGCCGGCGAGTCGGGTGTGCCGCTGCTCGTGCTGACGGCCGACCGCCCGCCCGAGCTGCGCGGCACCGGCGCCAACCAGACCATCGACCAGATCAAGCTGTTCGGCTCGGCCGTCCGCTGGTTCGCCGAGGTCGGCGTGCCGGAGGACCGCCCCGGCCAGGTGGCGTACTGGCGGTCGCTGGCCTGCCGCGCCTACCAGCGGGCCCTCGGTCCCTCCGACCCGGGTCCCGTCCACCTCAACCTGGCCTTCCGCGAGCCGCTGATCCCCGACGGCGACACCACGTGGTGCGAGTCGCTCGACGGCGACGCCAACGGGCCGTGGGTGCGGGCCCGGGTCGCGCCGCCGCCGGTCGCCCTGCACATCCCGCCGACCCGGCGCGGCGTCCTGGTGGTGGGGGACGGCGCCGCCAACGTGCGCCGGTACATCGCCGCCGCCGGCATGGCCGGCTGGCCGGTGCTGTCGGAGCCCAGCGGCAGCGGGCGCTACGGCGACCACGCCATCTCCACCTACCACTTCCTGCTCGGCACGCCCGAGTTCGCCGACGCCCACCAGCCCGACGTGGTCGTGACCCTCGGCCGCCCGGGGCTGTCGCGGCCGCTGCTGTCGTGGCTGAAGCGCGCCGAGGAGCACATCGTCGTCGCGCCCGACCTGGCCCGCTGGCCGGACCCGACGCGCTCGGCCACCCAGGTCGCCCAGGCGGTCGAGATTCCCGTCGCCTCCGGGGACGACACGTGGCTGCACGCCTGGCGCGGCGCCGAGGCCGCGGCGCGCGCCGCCATCGACGACCTGCTCGACTCCTCCGGCATGAGTGAGCCGCGGCTGGCGCGCGACCTGGTGGACGCGCTGCCCAACGGGGCGCTGCTGTTCACCGGCTCGTCCATGCCGATCCGGGACCTCGACCAGGCCATGCGGCCGCGGCGGGGGATCCGGGTGCTGGCCAGCCGGGGGGCCTCGGGCATCGACGGGCTGGTCTCCACGGCCATGGGGGCCGCGCTCGGGCACAACGGGCCGTCGTTCGCGCTGCTGGGCGACCTGTCGTTCCTGCATGACCAGAACGGGCTCATCCTCGGGCCTCGTGAGCCTCGGCCGGATCTGTGCTACGTCGTGGTCAACAACGACGGCGGGGGGATTTTCTCGCTGTTGCCGCAGGCGGCCCTGCGGGATCCGTTCGAGCGGGTCTTCGGCACGCCTCACGGGATTGACCTCGGGTATGTCTGCGCGGCTACCGGGACGCCTTATACGCTGGTCGGCGATCTTTCTGAGCTGGCCAAGGCGTTGCGCGGGGAGGGTCCGCGGGTCGTGGAGGTGCGGACGGAGCGGGAGGCCAACGCCCTCGTCCACGCCCAGCTGCGGGAGGCCGCCCAGACGGCGATCCGGGCGGCGCTCTGATCGGGATGCCCGCTCTCGCTCCGGGCGGTGTGGACGCGGCCGGTGCGCTTCGGGCGGTGTGCCGGCAGCGTGTTCAGCGTGCGGTGGCGAGGCCGTACTCGCGGGACGGCTCGGCCGTCCACAGCCGGACGGCCAGCCATGCCACCCCGGCGGCGGCCACGACCAGGCCGAGCAGGTAGAGCGGCTCGGGGACCACGTTCCTGAGGGAGCCGGGGACCATTCCGGCCGCGAACAACGCCACGGCGCCCCCCGGCAGCGCTCGTGAGCGGATCGCGGCCGCGGCGAACGTCAGGACGCCCACGAGCAGGAGCACGGAGGTCACCAGGAAGGCGCGGCCCGTGCCGCCTGACACGAGGGTGGCGATCGTGGCCCGGTCCAGGCCGGGGAAGACGAAGTGCAGGGTGTACTCGACGGCGAAGGCGCCGGCCAGGCCCGCGGCGTTGAGGGTGAAGCCGATCAGGCCCAGGCGGCCGGCCGTACGGGCGATGAGGAGATAGCAGCCGGTGATCGCGAACAGGCCGGCCAGGGGCGCCAGCGGGGCTATGGCGTGGGTCAGGGCGGTTTCCGGGAGGAAGCCCGCTCGGCGGGTGGTGTTGACGACGAGGACCACGGCGCACACGAATCCGGCTGCTGCGGTGAGACGGAACATCGGTCATCTCCGGAGGTTTCTGTGGATGGACGCTCGTATCGTCTGCGGTCGCAGGGGTCCGGGTGTAGGGGGCGGGCGGGGTCGTAAGGAGGCTGAAAGAATCCTTACGACCCTGCGGAAAGGGCTCGCTCCAGCAGGGCCCGGACGTTGTGGAAGGCGTCGCCGGACTCGCCGCGAGCAGTGAACGGCTCCGGATCGCTCAAGCGTCTTGGTGTGCTTGGCCTCGAACAGCACGGTGAAGCCTGATGTCCTTATCCTTCCCTGTCATTCCCTGACTTCCTTTATTATGGGGCGTGTTGGGGAATGTCGATGGAGGTTGTCATGGCGGATGTGGTGCAGGAGCGGGCCGGGGTGCAGGTGCTGGTGTGCGATCCGGCCGGGCCGGTGCTGGCGAGCGAGCGGGACGCGCTGGACCTCATCGGCGCGACCTATCACGGCGCCGAGGTCGTGGCGGTGCCCGCCGAGCGGCTGGACGCGCGGTTCTTCTCTCTCGGGACGCGGTTCGCGGGGGAGATCATGCAGAAGTTCGTCAGCTATCGGGTGCGGCTCGCCGTGGTCGGCGACATCGAGCGGCACCTGGAAGGAAGCTCGGCGTTGCGGGCGCTGGTGGAGGAGTCCAACCGGGGCGGGCAGGTGTGGTTCGTGCCGGACCTGCGGGCGCTGGACGATCGGCTGCGTGCGGCTTGAGCATGGACATGGCGGACGTCCCGGCGGGGAGGATCTTCCTGCGTGACGAGGGCACCCGGGCGTACTGGAAGGCGGAGGTGCCGGCCTTCCGGCTGGCTGTCCACCAGGTGACGCGGGCGGAGTACGCGGCCGTGCTCGGCCGCGCGCGGGACGGGCGGGCCCGGTGGCCGGTCACCGAGGTGTCCTGGCCGGAGGCGGTGGAGTTCTGCGACCTGCTCTCGCTGGCCCAGGGGCTGCGGCCCTACTACCGCGAGGGTGCGGGGGACGGCTACCGGCTGCCCACCGAGGCGGAGTGGGAGCACGCCTGCCGGGCGGGCACCGCCGGTGAGCGGTACGGCGAGCTGGACGCCATCGCCTGGCACCGGGGGAACTCCGGCGGCGCCCCTCACGAGGTCGGCTCCAGGCAGCCGAACGCCTGGGGGCTGCACGACATGATCGGCAACGTGTGGGAGTGGTGCTGGGACCTGTACGACCCGGCGCGCTACGGGGAGTACCGGGTCTTCCGGGGCGGCGGCTGGCTGGATCCGCCCTGGGGGTGCCGGGCGTCGGCGCGCCGCCGGTCGCATCCGTCCTTCCGCATCGACGACCTGGGGTTCCGGGTGGCCAGGTCGGTCAGCCGGCGCCGCGCTGGTTGAGGTAGGGGTCGCGGCCCACCTCGGCGAAGGTTTCCAGCACGCCCGGCCCCTCCAGGCGGAAGTCGCAGCCGTCCGGTGACTCGGGGTTCAGTACAGCGTTCCATTGCAGCAGCGCCTTGACGTTGGGCATGCGCTTGAGCGCCTGGGGGATGCCCTGGAACCACGTGGCCTTGGCCGCGGCGTCGCGGGGGTCGACCTCGGTGCCGTACTCGCCGATGATGATGGGCTTGGCGGCGAACCCGTTGGCCTGGAACCAGTCGTAGGTCGGCTTGAGGGTCTGCTCGAAGCTCTTCCAGGCGGCTCCGCGGCAGGTGGCGAAGTTGTAGGGGTCGTAGCTGATCCAGTCGACGTACTCGTCACCGGGGTACAGGCTCTTCCAGGTGTCCTTGTACTCCATGAAACCGGTCACCGCCCACACCCAGATCACGTTGGTGACGCCCAGGTCGCGGAACCGGTCGTGGATGTGGCGGTAGGCGGCGACGTACTCGGCGGGGGTCCCGCTGGTGGTGCGCCGGTCCATCTCGCCGTCGAAGCCGATCATGACGGGCCTGCCGTACTCCTTGATGCGCGCGGCCTGCTTGTCGATGACGGTGGCGTCCATGGCGCCGGAGGCGATGTCGCGCCAGCGCAGGGTGCGCTCGGGGGTGCCCCAGATCTTGGCCTCCCAGCTCAGCAGCAGGATGCGGTCGCGGCCGAGGGCGACCTCGTCCTCGCGCATGAACGTGCCGTTGCGGCCGGTGGACATGTCGTGGTAGCTGAAGACGATGTCCAGTTTGCGGCCCAGTCGGGATTCCATGTCGCCGACGGCCTGGCCCACGGTGGTGCGGTTGTCGCGCGGGGCGATGTACATGCCCCAGTAGGCGCCGCAGGGCGGGACGAGTTTGTCCGTGGGGGCGCAGCCCGGCGTCGTCGCCGCGGGGGAGGGCGGCGACGGGGCGGCGGCGCTCTGGGAGGGCTGTGCGGCCGGCGGGGTGCCGGAGCAGCTCGCGCCGAGCAGCATGAGGAGGCTCGCGGTGACGGTCCATCGGGCCCGCGCTGTGCCGTGCCGTCCCGCAGGTGTTCGCGACAAGACCGGCTGCTCCTAGTCGTCTTAGTAGTTAATAATTCAAGCATTAACCGGTGCGCTTGCCCCCACGACGACTATAGGAGCGGGATCAGGGGCTGTTGCACCTGCCGTACCTGCAGGTTTGCTGTGAATCTACGATGATCGGCAGTCAGCGCTCGATGAGCGTGACCTCCAGAGAGTAGTGCGAGGCCCGGTAGACGTGCGAGCCGTACTCGACGGCGCGGCCCTGGTCGTCGTAGGTGGTGCGGACCATCGTCAGCAGCGGGGCGCCGCGGCGCTCGCCCAGGAGCTTGGCCTCCGAGGCGCTCGCCGCGCGGGCGCCGATGCGCTGGTTGGCCACGCGCATGCGGACCCCGGCGCGGCGCAGCAGTTCGTACAGGCCGCGTTTCTCCAGCTCGGCGGCCTTCAGCGGGGCCAGGCCCAGCGGCAGCCAGTTGTGCAGCACGGCCAGCGGCTCGCCCGAGGCGAACCGCACGCGCTCCAGGTAGAGGCCCTCCGCGCCCGCCTCGACGCCGAGAAGGGCGGCGATCTCCCCCGGCACCGGCCGCGGCTCCAGGGTCAGCACCCGCGTGGCCGGCTCCTGCCCGGCGCGGCGCAGGTCGTCGTAGAGGCTGGTCAGCTCGACCGAGCGCTTGACCTGCCCGTGCACCACCTGCGTGCCCACCCCGCGCTTGCGCACGAGCAGGCCCTTGTCCACCAGGTACTGGATCGCCTGGCGGATCGTCGGCCGGGACAGCCCCAGCCGGTCGGCCAGCATGATCTCGTTGTCCAGGCGGGATCCGGGCGCGAGATCCCCGCGCCGGATGGCCTCGGCGATCTGCTCGGCCACCTGGAAATACAGGGGGACGGGGCTGGATCGGTCCAGATCGATCGCCACATGTGCGGACATGCTGAGAGGTTAGCCGAGGTCAGAATGTCCTGACAAATAGCCGGGAAGCTCGCTCAGCGTGGCTATGCTCCCGAACCCCGGCGGAGCCGTGCCGCCGCCCGCGCGATCCAGCCACACCGAGCGCATCCCCGCGGCGGCCGGGGCGGTGACGTCGTTGGTCAGATCATCGCCCACGAGCAGAATCTCCTGCGGCGCCAGCCCCATCACCTGCGCCGCCGCGCGATAGCAGCCGGGAGCGGGCTTGAACAGCCCGCCGAGCACGTCCCCGCTCAGGACCGGCCCCAGACCGGCCAGGCCGATCGCGCTCATCTTGGCGCTCTGGATCGGGGCGCTGCCGTTGGTGAGGACGCCGAGGCGGTAGCCGCCGAGCAGGCTCATGGTCTCGTGCACGTCGGGGTAGGGGGTCCAGCCCTCGCGATAGTGCGCGGTGTAGGCGGCATAGGCCGCATCGAGGTCATCGGGTACGGCCAGCGTCAGCGCCTCCAGGAGGCCGCGGACCCGTTCGCGGCGTTGTTCCTCCAGCGTGCAGGCGCCTTCGTGCCAGGCGGTCAGGTAGGTCTCCTCCAGGTCCTGCCACAGGCGCGGGGCCTCGGCCAGGCGGGGATGGCCCGGGGAGCGGGACTCCACCCAGGCGGTGACCCCGGCGTCGGCGGCGGCTCGGTGGTCCATCAGGGTGCCGTCGAGGTCGAAGAGTATGCCTTTGATCACCCGGACATCTTCTCTCGAACCCGGATCCACGGGATCGCCCAGGGTGTGGTGAGCGGGGGGACTGTGGGCCCGGCGGGACATCCATGCCCGTGCGGTGAAGGCTCAGCGTGCGCGCCGGTGCCGGCCGGCCTGCCGTACGTGCTCGATCATGACGCGCTCGGCGGTGGCGGCGTCGCGGGCGGCCAGGGCGTGCAGGATGGCGGCGTGCGCCTCCAGCTGGCGGGCGGCCAGGACCGGGTCCAGCCACAGGGATGCGGCGGCGGGGACGGGGACGCTGGTGCGGACGGCGCGGGCCTGCTGGCCCAGGTAGGCGGGGCCGCCGATGTCGGTGATGCGCAGGTGGAAGTCCTGGCTGCGCGCCCCCAGGCGGGTCAGGCGGCCCCGGCCCAGGTCGGCGGCCATGCCCTCGTGCAGGGCGCGCAGGGAGCCGAGGTCGGCGGGGCTGATGCGGGCGGCGGCCAGCCGGGCGCCCAGGCCCTCCAGGACGGCGCGGACGCCGTAGTACTCCTCCAGCGCCTCGTCGCCCAGGTCCACGACCGTCGCCCCGTGGTGTGCCTCGTAACGGATGAGGCGGTCGTTCTCCAGGCGGCGTAGCGCCTCGCGGACGGGGGTGACGGAGACGCCGAGCCGCTGGGCGACCGCGGCGGCGCGCAGCGCGGTGCCGCCCGGGATGCGGGCGGTGCGGATCTCGTCGAGCAGGACCCGGTAAACGTAGTCGGCCTTGCTCTCGGGCGGCGTAGACATTTCTTATAAGTTATATGGTTATGGGAAGTCTTGCCGACCTTCGGGTGATCGATATGGCGACGTTGTTCGCCGGACCCTCCGCCGCGATGATGCTGGGCGACTTCGGCGCCGACGTCATCAAGATCGAGCATCCGCGGCGGGGCGACCCGTCACGGGGCCACGGCGCCGCCGTCGACGGCGTGGGGCTGTGGTGGAAGACGCTCTCGCGCAACAAGCGCAACGTGGCCGTCGACATGTCGCGCGCCGAGGGGCAGGAGATCGTGCGCCGCCTGACGGGGCGGGCGGATGTGCTGGTGGAGAACTTCCGGCCGGGGACGCTGGAGCGGTGGGGGCTCGATCCGGCCGAGCTGCTGCGGGACAACCCGCGGCTGATCGTGGCGCGGATGACCGGGTTCGGGCAGTTCGGGCCGATGGCCGGGCAGCCCGGGTTCGGGACGCTGGCCGAGGCGATGAGCGGGTTCGCGGCGATGACCGGCGAGCCGGACGGGCCGCCCACGCTGCCGCCGCTGGCGCTGGCGGACGGCATCGCGGGGCTGGCCATGTCGTACGCGATCATGGTGGCTCTGCACCACCGGGAGCGGACCGGGCGCGGCCAGATCATCGACCTGGCGATCATCGAGCCGATCCTGGGGCTGCTCGGGCCGCAGATGAGCGCGTACAAGGCGCTCGGGGTGGTGCCGCCGCGCACCGGCAACCGCTCCAGCAGCAACGCGCCGCGCAACACCTACCGCACCAGGGACGGGCGCTGGCTGGCCGTCTCGACCAGCGCGCAGCCGGTGGCCGAGCGGGTGGTGACCCTCGTGGGGCGGCCGGATCTGGTGGAGGAGCCGTGGTTCGCCAGCGGGGCCGGGCGGGTGCGGCACGTGGAGGAACTGGACCAGGCGGTGGCCTCGTGGATCGCCGCCAGGGACGCCGAGGAGGTGATCGCCGCGTTCGAGGAGGCCCAGGCGGCCATCGCGCCGATCTACGATGTAAAGGACATCGCCGTGGATCCGCAGTACACCGCCCTTCAGACCTTCGTCGACGTCGAGGACGACGAGCTCGGCTCGGTGACCATGCAGAACGTGATGTTCCGCCTGTCGGAGACGCCCGGCGAGATCCGCTGGGCGGGGCGGGCGCTCGGGCACGACACCGACGAGGTGCTGGCCGAGCTGGACATCCCCGCCGAGCGCATCGCCGAGCTGCGGCGCATGGGGGTGGTCGCGTGATCGTCACCTGGTTGTACGTGCCCGGCGACCGGCCGGAACGCTTCGCCAAGGCGGCGGCCTCGGGGGCGGACGTGGTGATCGTCGATCTGGAGGACGCGGTCGCGCCCGCGCGCAAGGAGGAGGCGCTGGGCAACGTCCTGGCCTTCCTGCGGGAGCGGCCGGAGGGCCCGCGGGTGCACGTGCGGGTCAACGACCTGGCGACCGAGCGGGGCCGGGCGGACCTGCGGGCGCTGGACGGGCTGGCGGGGCTCGACGGGCTGCGCGTGCCCAAGGTCGAGTCCCCCGGGGTGCTGGACGGCATCCGCACGCCCGTCTACGCGCTGCTGGAGTCGGCGGCCGCGATCCTCGGCGCCGCGGCGATCGCGGCGCACCCGGCGGTGGCGGGGGTCGCGCTGGGGGAGCAGGACCTCATGGCCGAGCTGTCGATCACCGCCCCGGAGGCGCTGGACCAGTTGCGGCTGCAGGTCGTGCTGGCGGCCGCGGCGGCGGGGCTGCCGCCGGTGCCGATGTCGGTCTATCCGGACATCCGCGACGAGGACGGGCTGGTCGCCTCGTGTCTGCGGGGGCGGGCGCTGGGGTTGTTCGGGCGTTCGGCCATCCATCCGGCGCAGGTCCCGGCCATCCGGCGGGGCTTCCGGCCGAGCGAGGAGGAGGTCGCCGGGGCGGCCGAGGTGGTCGCGGCGGCCGAACGCGCCGGGGCCGCGGGTGTGGGGGCGCTGGCGCTGGCCGACGGGCGGTTCGTGGACGCGCCGGTGGTGGCGCGCGCCCGCCGCACGCTGGCGCTGGCCGAGCACCTGGCGCCGTGAACGCCCGGCCTCCTGAAGCCCCGGCCTCCTGAAGCGCGGGGCCCGGCGGGCGGTACGGCCGGCCGTACCGCTCAGGGGTTCTTGGGCACCCACCGGGCCCGCAGCTCCGGCGGGGTCGGCGGGTTGCCCGGCAGGGGGCGGGCGGCGGAGGGCAGGTGGATGGCGTCGAGGACCAGGGCCAGGTAGCGCCGGCGCAGCTCCGCCGTACGGGCCTCGTCGCCCAGGCGGACCGAGGCGAGCTGTTCGAACAGCAGGGCGATGTCGGAGTTGGTCACGTCGGGCCGCAGGGCGCCGGCGTCGCGGGCGCGGTCGGGCACGGCGTGGGACAGTTCGCCGCCGCGCTGGGAGAGCACGAACAGCTCCTCGGTCGGCTGGAAGGTGCCGGCCAGGGAGATGGTGAGGGAGTGGGTGTCGGCGTCGACGACCTCCTCCATGAAGCGGACGAAGGCGTCCCAGGGGTCCAGGGCGGGGTCGAGGGCGCGTTCGCCGGCGTGGTTGTAGGCGCGCATGCCGTCGGCGCACAGCTTCTGCAGCAGCGCGTCCTTGCTGGGGTAGCGCCGGTAGAGTGCGCTGATGCCCACCCCGGCGCGCTCGGCCACGGCGGCGATGGGGGCCAGGGGGTTGGCGGTGAAGACGTCCTTGGCCGCCTGGAGGATCACCTCGTCGTTGCGGGCCGCCTGCTTCTTGCGGCCGCTCATCGGTGCGCTCGTCATGGTTCCAGCATAGCACTGGAACAGAGAATTCCGTTCTGCAACATACGTCTTAATGTCACGACAAATCGTTGACAGGGGCGGGCCGTGCGGTTAGAACCGGGACAAGCCGATGGTCTTGGAGGTCGAAGCCATGAAGCGAACCCGGATCGTGGTGGCCCTGCTGGGAGCCCTGGCCCTCGCTGGATGTTCCAGCGGCGGGCAGAGCGCCGCGAGCTCGGCCCCGGCCGCCGAGGCGCCCGCGGCCTCGGGGTCCTACGCCGTGATCACCCACGCCGCCGCCGGCGACAAGTTCTGGGACGTGGTCAAGAAGGGGGCCGAGGCCGCCGGGAAGCAGTACGGCGTGAACGTCACCTACCAGGGCGACGGCGAGGCGGGCAAACAGTCGCAGCTCATCGACCAGGCCGTCGCGCAGAAGGTGGACGGGATCGTGGTCTCCATGGCCAACCCCGACGCCCTCAAGGAGGCCATCGGCAAGGCCGTGGCCGCCAAGATCCCCGTGGTGACGATCAACTCCGGCGCCGAGTCGTCCAAGGCGTTCGGCGCGCTCACCCACGTCGGCCAGTCGGAGGACGTGGCCGGGCGCGGCGCCGGCGAGCAGCTCAAGGCGGCCGGCGTCACCAAACTGCTGTGCGTGATCCACGAAGCCGGCAACATCGGGCTCGAGCAGCGCTGCAAGGGCGCCGAGCAGAGCCTGGGCGGCACCGTCGAACGCCTGCAGGTCGACGTGGCCAACCTGGCCGACGTCACCTCCAAGGTCGCGGCCAAACTGCAGTCCGACACCTCCGTCAACGGCGTGCTCACCCTCAACCCGGGCGTGGCCGTCGCCGCCCGCGACGCGGTCAAGGACGCCGGCTCGCAGGCCAAGCTGGCCACCTTCGACCTGTCGCCGGACGTGATCGGCGCGATCAACGCCGGAGAGGTGCTGTTCGCCGTGGACCAGCAGCAGTACCTGCAGGGCTGGCTGCCGATCACCTTCCTCAAGCTCTACAAGGACAACCTCAACACCGTGGGCGGCGGCCTGCCCGTCAACACCGGCCCCGGCTTCGTCACCAAGGACAACGCCGCGCAGGTGGAGAAGCTGGCCGGAGAAGGCACCCGGTGACCGGGCCGAGCGCCGACGAGCGGCTGGCCGACGCCGGCCGGCTGCGGCGGCTGCTGATCCGGCCGGAGCTCGGCGCGGCCGTGGGCGCGATCGCCGTCTTCGCCTTCTTCGCCGCGCAGTCGGCCGTCTTCCGCTCGCCGGCCGGCGTGGCCAACTGGCTGGACCCGGCCGCCACGCTCGGCATCATGGCGGTGGCGGTGGCGCTGCTGATGATCGGCGGCGAGTTCGACCTGTCGGCCGGCGTGCTGACCGGTACCGCCGGGCTCATCCTGGTCACGCTGGCCACCGAGTACGGGATGAACGTCTGGCTCGCCCTGCTCACCGGCCTGGCCGTGGCGCTGGGCGTCGGCTTCCTCAACGGGCTGATCGTCACCCGCACCCGGCTGCCCAGCTTCATCGTCACGCTCGGCACCTTCCTCATGCTGCAGGGCGTCAACCTCGGCGTCACCAAGCTGATCACCGGGACGGTCCAGGTCAGCGGGCTGCGCGGCGCCTCCGGCTTCGAATCGGCCAGGGTGATCTTCGCCGGCACCGTCCAGGTCGGGCAGGTGCACTTCCGGGTGGCGATCCTGTGGTGGCTGGCGCTGACCGCGGTGGCCACCTGGGTGCTCGTGCGCTCGCGGCCCGGCAACTGGATCTTCGCGGTCGGCGGCAACGAGCAGGCCGCCCGCGCGGCCGGTGTGCCCGCCGCCCGCACGAAGATCGCGTTGTTCATGACGACCGCGTTCGCCGCCTGGCTGGTCGGCTCGATCATGGCGCTGCGCTACACCTCCGTGCAGGCCAACAGCGGCATCGGGCAGGAGTTCATCTACATCATCGCCGCGGTGATCGGCGGCTGCCTGCTCACGGGCGGGTACGGCTCGGCCGTCGGGGCCTCGGTCGGCGCGGTCATCTTCGGCATGGCCGACAAGGGCATCGTCTTCCTGGGCTGGGACGCCGACTGGTTTACGTTCTTCTTGGGCGCGATGCTGCTGCTGGCCACGCTCGCCAACCATCTGGTGCGGCGGTACGCGGAGGAGGTGAGGCATTGATCCTCGAGACCAGGGCGATCGGCAAGCGGTTCGGCTCGGTGCTGGCGCTGCGCGAGGTGTCGATAGGCGTGGCGGCCGGCGAGGTCGTGTGCGTGCTCGGCGACAACGGCGCCGGCAAGTCCACGCTCATCAAGATCCTTTCGGGGGTGCACCGGCACGACTCGGGCGAGCTTGTCGTGGAGGGCGCGGCCGTCTCCTTCTCCGGTCCCCGCGAGGCGCTGGAGCGCGGCATCGCCACCGTCTACCAGGATCTCGCGATGATCCCGCTGATGTCGGTGTGGCGGAACTTCTTCCTCGGCGCCGAGCCGCGCAAGAGCTTCGGCCGCTTCGACGTGGCCACGGCCCGGCGCGTGGCCCGCGCGGAACTGCGGGCGATGGGCATCGACATCCGCGACGTCGACCAGCCGGTCGGGACGCTGTCGGGCGGCGAGCGCCAGTCGGTGGCCATCGCCCGCGCGGTGCACCGGGGCGCCAAGGTGCTCATCCTGGACGAGCCCACCTCCGCGCTGGGCGTCAAGCAGGCCGGGGTGGTGCTGCGCTACATCGCGCGAGCCCGCGACCGGGGGGTGGCCGTGGTGTTCATCACCCACAACCCCCACCACGCCTACCCGGTCGGCGACCGCTTCCTGCTGCTCAAGCGCGGTGCCGCCCTGGGTGTGTACGGCAAGGCGGACATCACCCGCGAGGAACTGACCGCGCTCATGGCCGGAGGCGCGGAGCTGGCGGAACTGGAGCACGAACTGCGCCGCGAGTAGCCCTCACTCGTGGGGCAGGAAGCGGTCCAGGCGGGAGGTCGGCAGGTCGGAGCCCCACAGGAGCTCGCGATGAACGGCCTGCTCGGAGTCGCCGTGGTCCTCGACGGGTTCCGGCGGCTCCGGGGCGGCCTGCGCCTCGGCCAGGCGGGCGGCGTCGGCCTGCTCTTCGGGCTCCACGGCGCCCTGGGCCTCCGAGGAGGCGCGCGTGGCGCCGGCCTGGTCTGGTGTGTGGCTCATACCGGTCACGGTAGGCGGCGCCCGGCCAGGGGCGGCCCAACGGGCGTCAAAGAAGTGCCGGTCAGCGCAGGGCGGGCAGCACCTCCAGGGCCAGGCGTTCGATCTGCTCGGCCGTGCCGGGGCCGGTGGGCAGGAGGTTGATCGCCGTGAACCCCATGCGGCCGAAGGACAGCAGCGTGTCGGCGAGGAAGGCGGGCGAGCCGGCCAGGGTGGAGGCGTCGGGCTCGGCTCCCGCCTCGACGCGGATGGCGACGTTGTAGGCGCAGGTGATCTCCTCGGGCGCCCGGCCGGCCTCGGCGGCGGCCTTCATGACCTGCTCGCGCATGAGCTTGACCTTCGCGGGGCCGGCGAAGGAGTAGGACGGGATCCAGCCGTCGGCCAGCCGGCCGGTGACGGCCAGCGCGCGGGGGCCGAAGGTGCCGAGCCAGATGGGGATGCGGCGTTCGGGCTTGGGTTCCAGCAGGGCCGCGCGGGTGCGGTGGTGGCGGCCCTCGAAGGTGAAGGCGGGCTCGCTCCACAGGCCGCGGGTGATCTGGACGGCCTCGGCCAGGCCGTCCACCTTCTCCGCGGCGGTGGGGACGGCCAGGCCGTACGCGTGGAACTCCTCGTCGGAGTAGCCGCCGCCGAGACCCAGGATGAGCCGGCCGCCGGACAGGCGGTCGAAGGTCTCCGCCATTTTGGCGACCATGGCGACGTTGCGGTACGGCACGCCGAGGACCCGGGTGGCGACCTTGATGCGGGTGGTGGCCGCGGCGATCCAGGACAGCATCGTCCAGGTCTCGTAGCCGGGGTGCCCGGTGGCGGGGTGGTCGGAGGCCGAGACGAAGTCGAAGCCCAGCGCCTCGGCCTGGCGTGCGGTGGCCACCGGGTCGGCGTCGTGGGCGGCCGAGGTGGAGATGTTCAGGCCTGCTTGCAGCATGGGGTGACCTCCAGTTTGGGGATGAAGTAGTGGGCGAGGGGGCCGATGGCCAGGGCGTAGAGCAGGGTGCCGACGCCGACGGCGCCGCCGAGCAGGAATCCGGCGGCCAGGACGACGACCTCGATGCCGGTGCGCATGACGCGGATGGAGTGGCCGCGGGCGGCCAGGCCGGTCATGAGGCCGTCGCGGGGGCCGGGGCCGAGGCCGGCGCCGATGTACAGGCCGGTGGCCACGCCGTTGGCGAGGATGCCGGTGAGCAGATAGGCGATGCGCAGGGGCAGGCCGTGGGCGTCGGGCAGCAGCCAGAGGGCGCCGTCGACGGCCAGGCCGACGGCGACGACGTTGCTGACGGTGCCCAGGCCGGGCTTCTGCCGCAGGGGGATCCACAGCAGCAGGACCGCGACGGCGGTGAGGTTGACGACCAGGCCGAGGGGCAGGCCGGTGCGCTGGGCCAGGCCCTGGTGCAGGACGTCCCAGGGCGACAGGCCGAGGCCGGCTTTCACCATGAGCGCGATGCTCGCCCCGAACAGGGCTAAGCCGAGATACAGGCTGACCAGCCGCAGAGCGAAGGTTGACATGACAACAACCGTAGGTCGAAAGATGATGACATGTCAACTACAATGGGGTCATGACGGACGAGGCGCGGTGGCTCGACCCCGCCGAGGACCGGGCCTGGCGCGGGTTCCGGCGCATGTTCCTGCTGCTCACCCGGGAGGTGAACCGGGATCTGGCCCAGGAGTCCGGGCTGTCGGAGCCCGACTACGACGTGCTGTCCAACCTGTCGGAGGCGCCCGGGTCCCGGGTGCGGCTGACGGAGCTGGCGGCGCACATGAAGTGGTCGAAGAGCCGGTTGTCCCACCACCTGACCCGGATGCAGCAGCGGGGGCTGGTGGGGCGGGAGGAGCACCCGTCCGACGGGCGCGGGGCGGTGATCGTGCTGACTGAGCAGGGCCTGAACACCATCCGGGAGGCGGCGCCCGGGCACGTGGAGTCGGTGCGGCGCCACTTCATCGACCTGCTCACGCCCGAGCAGATCGCGGCCTTCGGGGAGATCTCCTGGACCGTGGTCGACCGGCTCAACGCCGCCGAGTCGGCGGCGGAGCGGCCGGGTGCGGCGGGATGACCGGGTGCGGCGGGATGACCGGGTGCGGCGGAGTGACCTGGCGTGCTGGAGTGACCTGGTGTGCTGGAGTGACCGGCCGCGCCCCCTCTGCGCGGCCGGTCCGAGGTGCAAGATCGCGGGCCGCGGGAGGCCACGAGCCGTGATCGCGTCATCACGCATCCCACCGGGTCTGGCGGGTCACGTCAATAGCTGGGTGCGCGTATGAGGCGACGGAAAGTGATATTTCCTGATGCGTACGGGGTCAGCGCTGCCAGACCGTGAGGTCGAGCGTGAGGTACCTGGCCGGGTCCTCGGCGCTGCCGGTCACCTTGACCAGGCCGATCGTGGATTGGGTGAACACGCACACCAGGCGGCCCTTGGCGGTGCCGACCTCGATGGAGTCGGTGTAGCGGGTGTTGTCCACGCACGCCCGGTGGGTGCCGGGCTGGCCGGGGTCGAGCAGCGCCATGCTCTCGGCGCACAGGCCCAGGGAGCAGTAGGTGAGGTCCTGCTCGTCGCCCTGCTTGGGGTGCATCGGGTCGTCGGTGAAGCTGACGGAGTAGGACCGGGTGAGGTCGATGCCCTTGTAGGAGCCGAGCTGGGTGCCCGAGGGCTTGGTGCCCACGGCCGAGCCGTCGCCGTCCGTGGTGGAGGGGGTCTCCCCCGAGGACGTTTCCCCGGAGGGCGTTTGCCCGGAGGGCGGAGCGGTGGCGGGGGGTGTGACGGCTTGGGCGGCGGGCTGGGTCTGGGTGACGGTGACCGTGGGGCCCGGCGCGGCCCCTTGCCCGCCGCCGCCGGCCGGTGACTGCATGAGCATCGCCGTGGCGGTGGCGGCCGCGACGGCCGTGACCGCCACCGCGGTGGCCGTGGTGACGAGCAGCGCCTTCAGGCGGACCCGGCGCGGCTCGCGCAGGGGCGGCGGGCTGGGCGGGGAGGAGTAGGCGGGCAGCGCCTGACCCACGCCGGGCGGCAACCAGGCTCCGGGGGCGGGGGGATGGGCGGCGCCTCCCGGGCCGCCGTGTCCGCTCGGGTTGCTGGGCGCCGCCGTCTCGCCCGGTCCGCTCGCGCCGATGGGCCAGGTGCCGGAGGGGTGCCCGTCCGGCCTGGTGGGAGCAAGGCCGGGGGTGCGGGCGTACGGCTGCAGCCGGGTGACCAGGTCGCGGGGCGTGGGCCGGTGGGCGGGGTCCTTGGCCAGGCAGTGGGCGATCAGGTCGCGCAGCTCGGCCGGGACGCCGTCCAGCTGGGGTTCGTCGTGGACGACGCGGTAGAGGACGCCCGCGTCGGGGCCCTCGCCGAAGGGGGTGCGGCCGGTGACGGCGAAGCACAGCAGCCCGCCGAGCGCGAAGACGTCCGCGGCCGGGGTGGTGAGGTGGCCGAGCGCCTGCTCGGGCGCCATGAAGACGGGTGTGCCGACCCGGACGCCCGTTCCGGTCAGCGGCGTGGCGTCGACGGCCTTGGCGATGCCGAAGTCGATGACGCGCGGCCCGTCGGCGGCCAGCAGCACGTTGGAGGGTTTGAGGTCGCGGTGGATGACCCCGGCGGCGTGGATGGCCTGCAGCGCCTCGGCCGCCCCGCAGGCCAGGGTGAGGGCGGTGCCGGCCGGCAGCGGCCCGTGGGCGGCGACGGCCTTGTCGAGCGAGGGGCCGGGGACGTAGGCGGTGGCCAGCCAGGGGCGTTGCGCGCCGGTGTCGGCGTCGATGACGGGGGCGGTGTAGAGGCTGTGCACCCGCTGGACGGCGGCGACCTCCTGCTGGAAGCGGCGGCGGAACTCGGCGTTGCCCGCGTATTCGGTGTGCACGACCTTCACCGCCAGCAGGCGGCCGCTGCGGGTGGCGGCGAGGTAGACCTGGCCCATGCCGCCCGCGCCGAGCCGGGCGACCAGGCGGTAGCCGCCGATGTCGGCGGGGTCGCCGGGCGCGAGGGAGGCGAAGGGGGAGGTCACGTCTGCGGATCTTACTGCCGGTGCTGACCTCCGGCCAGATAAATCTACAATGTAAAGGCGTTCGGCGGGCACACCTGAGTGCTCTAACGTGACAAAGCACGCATAACTCAACCAAGGAGTGGCAGAAGTGGCACGCGACGCCGTCTGGGCGGTCATCACCGGCATGTACGACGCCTACACCCGAGGCGACCGGGAGGGCATCGACCGGCGCCTCCATCCGGACGCCACGATCTTCGACTCCGCGCACCCCGATCTCATCACCACCCGCGAGCAGCTCAACAAGGTGCGCGACGCCCGTCCCGAGGAGGGCCGGGTCACGCTGAGCGCCTACGACGAGGTCGTGGACGTGTGGGGTGAGACGGCCCTGGCCCGGTACGTGCTGCGGGTCGCCTTCGCCTCGGGGGCGGCGGAGATCGTGCGCACGACCTCGGTCCTGCGCCTCGTGGACGGAGAATGGCTCATCGTGCACGTGCACGAGAACAGCCTCTGAGCCGCGGGCTTCCCGGGTGCACGCCGCCGGCCGTACCGCGGAGGAGGTGTGCACCTGAGATCTACTTCGTAAAGGCGCGCAGGTGGAAGGGCATCCGGTACCACTTCGCGTCGGCCGCGGCCGAGTCGACGACGAGGATGGAGCGCTCCACGAGGCGGGCGACGGCCTCGGAGACGGCGGCGGGGCGGTAGCCGTTCAGCGCGCGCTCGGCCTCCTCCAGGCCGAAGGGGGTCTCGAAGGCGGCCAGCCGGGACCAGGCGTAGACGTCCGGCGGCCGGCACAGGCGGTGGCTCCATTCGGCGGCCGCGCGCATGCTGGCGTGGCGGGCCGGGTGCCCGGGGCCGGCGGCCAGGGTGTGGAAGGCGCCGTTGTCGAGGAGTTCGGCGAGTTTGGCGGAGTCCAGCAGGTGCTCGGCGGCGATCTCGATGGCCAGGGGGATGCCGTCGAGGCGGGCCAGGACGCCGGGGTCGGCGTGCAGGCCGCCGGAGCGCTCGTGGAACAGGGCGGCGGCGTGGCGGGCGTCCAGCGGGGCGGCGGTGGTGACGTGTTCGCCGGGGATGCCGAGCACCTCGCGGCCGGTGACCAGGATGCGCAGGGCGGGGAAGCGGTCCAGCAGGCGCTGGGCGAGTTCGGCGCAGTGGTCGACGACGTGGTCGCAGGTGTCGAGCAGGAGCAGGCGGGGCGGGGTGCGTTCCGGCCAGGTCGCGGGGCCGGACAGGTCGAGCAGGTGGGCGTCGGGGTCGCAGGCCAGGGCGACGGCGCGGGCCAGGGCGGTCTTGCCTATGCCGCCGGGCCCGGTGACGGTGACGAGGCGCCGGTGGCGCAGGAGCGACAGGAGGGTGTGGTGCTGGTGTTCACGCCCGATGAGGGTCACAGGGTCGAGTGTTGTGGACGGGGTGGCGGCGGCGCCTCGGGCGGGGCTACCTATCCGCGTACCTAACTCGGGCCGGATCTTCGTAGGTATACCCCCTTACGAATTGTCATCTGGCGCGTACGCTGAGGCAGTCGAGGTGGATCCGGGAGGGTCGATGGCATCGGCGGTGGATGTGCGGCGCGGTGGGCTTCCGGTGCAGGTGACCGGGTTCGTGGGGCGTTCGCGGGAGCTGGCGGTGGTGGCGCGGCTGCTGGAGGAGGCGCGGCTGGTCTCGCTGGTGGGGCCGGGTGGCGTCGGCAAGACGCGGATCGCGTTACAGGCGGCCGGTGAGGCGCGTGCGCGTTTCGCCGACGGGGTGTGCCTGGTGGAGTTGTCGGCGCTGGAGGATGCGGGGCTGCTGGCGCACACGGTGTCGGCGGCGCTGGGGTTGCCGGGGCAGGATTCGCGGCCGGCGCTGGAGCATCTGGTGGAGTGCCTGGGCGGGCGGCAGGTGCTGATCGTGCTGGACACGTGTGAGCATCTGGTCGAGGCGTGCGCGATGCTGGCCGAGGTGCTGCTGCGGGAGGCGCCGGCGGTGTCGATTCTGGCCACGACGCGTCAGCCGCTGGATGTGGCGGGTGAGCACACGCTGGCGATCGCGCCGATGCCGGTGCAGGAGCTGGGTTCGGGTGAGGACGCGGTGGCGTTGTTCGCGCAGCGGGCGGCGGCGGTGGTGCCGGGGTTCGCGGTCGGTGCGGACAATCATGCGGCGGTGGCGGCGTTGTGCCGCCGGCTGGACGGGATTCCGCTGGCGATCGAGCTGGCGACGGTGCGGTTGCGGGCGATTCCGCTGGAGGGGCTGCTGGCGCGGCTGGAGGATCGGTTTAGTTTGCTGACGGCGCGGCGCAGCACGCTGCCGCGGCATCAGACGCTGCGGACCACGATCACGTGGAGTCATGATCTGTGCACGGCCGAGGAGCGGTTGTTGTGGGCGCGGTTGTCGGTGTTTTCCGGGTCGTTCGATCTGGTGGCGGCCGAGGCGGTGTGCCAGGACGAGCTGCTGCCGGCGGGGCGGATCATCGAGTATCTGGTGGGGCTGGTGGACAAGTCGGTGCTGTTGCGTCAGGAGGGGCGCCTGGATCGGTATCGGCTGCTGGACACGTTGCGGGGGTTCGGGGCCGAGCAGCTGGTGCTGCTGGGTGAGGAGGAGCGGGTACGGCGCCGCCATATGGGCTATTTCCGGTCTTTGGCGGCGCGGTTCCGGGAGCGGGCGTTCAGCGGGGAGCAGCTGGAGCTGTATCAGGAGCTGGATCGGGAGCGGGCGAATGTGCGTTCGGCGCTGGAGTTCGCGTTGTCGGTGGCGGGCGGGGAGCGGGAGGCGTTGCGGTTCGCGGTGTCGTTGTGGCCGTACTGGTTGTGCGGGGCGCGGCTGGCCGAGGGGCGGGTGTGGCTGGAGCGGGCGCTGAGGCTGGCGCAGGAGCGGGTGCTGGGGCCGTTGCCGGAGCGGGCGGAGGGGCTGGGGCATCTGGGGTTCTTCGCGTTGCAGCAGGGGGCGCAGCATGTGGCGTTGCCGTGGATCGAGGAGTCGCTGGAGCTGGCGGTGGAGCTGGAGGATGAGCGGCTGAGGGCGCTGGCGATCCAGCATCTGGCGGTGCATCGGCTGCTGAGCGGGCGGCCGGATGAGGGGTTTCCGCTGTTCGATGAGGCGTGTGCGCGGCTGACGGCGCTGGGTGACCGTGCGGGGCTGGCGATCGCGCTGATGGAGAAGACGGCGTTGTTCGCGTTGTCGGGGGACGGGCGGACGGCTCTGGCG
This sequence comes from Nonomuraea typhae, assembly GCF_009760925.1. GTDB lineage: Bacteria > Actinomycetota > Actinomycetes > Streptosporangiales > Streptosporangiaceae > Nonomuraea > Nonomuraea typhae. The sequence continues at coordinate 33,313 of NZ_VRLV01000020.1, read as the reverse complement.
GTGTCGGGGGAGGTGCTGGAGCTGCTGGGTGAGGGGTCGCAGGAGTGCTGGGTTCAGGGGTATGTGCTGTTTTTGCGGGCGCTGGCGCGCTGGACGCTGGGGGATCTGGCGGGGTCGGTGCGGGAGGCGCGGCGGGCGGTGCGGATGAAGTTCGCGCTGGGGGATCTGCTGGCGGTGGCCGATTGCCTGGAGTTGCTGGCGTGGCAGGCGGCCGAGCAGGAGCGGATGGTGCGGGCGTGCTGGTTGCTGGGGGCGGCCGATCGGGTGTGGCAGCAGTTCGCGGCGCCGCTGGCGGGGGCGCCGTTGCTGCTGCGCCATCATGATCGGGCGATTGCGCTGGTGGGGCGGAGTCTGGGTCCTGAGCGGTATGCGGCGATCTTCCGGCAGGGGTCGGGGCTGGCGCTGGGGGATGCGGTGGAGCTGGCGGAGCTGGATGTGGACGCGATTCCGGTGCAGGCGCCGCGGCGGGCGGCGATGGAGTTGCTGTCGCCTCGGGAGCGTGAGGTGGCGGGGCTGGTGGAGGAGGGGCTGACGAATCGGGAGATCGCCGAGCGGCTGGTGATTTCGAAGCGGACGGCGGATGCGCACATCGAGCACATCCTGGCGAAGCTGGGGGTGTCGTCGCGGGTGGAGATCGCGGAGCTGGTGGCGGCGGGCAGCGGGTGAGGTGTGCGGCGGCTGGGCGGGGTGGTGGCGGGCTACGATCGGCGCATCGGGCGTCTTCCGGAGGTGTGGGGATGGATGTCGCGGCGGTGGCGGGTGAGGTCATGCCGTATGTGAGTGCGGCGGTGGGTGCGTACGGCGCGGCCGTTCTGGCCAAGACGCAGGAGGCGGCGGCGCAGTCGACGGTGGGGCTGGGGACGCGGATTCTGCAGCGGCTGTTCGGGCGGGGTGATGCGGCCTCGCAGGCGGCGATCGGGGAGCTGGCCGAGCATCCGGGGGATGCGGATTACGTGGCCGCGTTGCGGCTGGTGATTCGCCGGGCGCTGGAGGCGGAGCCGGCGCTGGCGGCGGAGATCCGGGCGATGTTGCCGGTGGGGCCGTCGGTGTCGGCGTCGGGTGCGCGGTCGGTGGCGGTGGGCGGGAGCAACAGCGGGCTGATCATCACGGGTGACGACGCCCGGGTGGAGTATCCGCGGTAGGGGTCTCGGGTGTGGTGGGTTCTTGTTGTTGCGCCCTCCGAACCGTATGTTGTACGGTACAGCGTACCGATAGTTTCTGGAGGTTGACGTCTTGACCCTCATCCGGCCCTTCACCCTCGCCGTCCCCGACGGCGACCTCGACGACCTGCGCCGCCGCCTGGAGCACGTGCGCTGGCCCGAGGAGGTGCCCGGCCAGGGCTGGCGGCTCGGCGTGCCGCTGGCCTACCTGAAGGACCTGGCCGCGCACTGGCGCACCGGCTACGACTGGCGTGCGGCCGAAGCCGAGATCAACGCCCATCCGCAGTTCACCACCGAGATCGACGGCCAGAACGTGCACTTCCTGCACGTGCGCTCGCCCCGCCCCGGCGCGCTGCCGCTGCTGATCACCCACGGCTGGCCCAGCTCGCCGGTGGAGTACCTCGGCGTCATCGGGGAACTCAGCCGCGACTTCCACCTGGTCATCCCCTCGCTGCCCGGCTACGGGCTGTCGGGGCCGACGCGGGAGATGGGCTGGGGCGCCACCCGCATCGCCCGGGCGTGGCTGGAGCTGATGACCCGCCTGGGCTATGAGCGTTTCGGCGTGCAGGGCGGCGACTGGGGCACGTGGATCTCCCGCGAGACCGGCGTCCTGGCGCCCGAGCGGGTGGCGGGCATGCACGGCAACGGGATGATCTGCTTCCCGCTGGGCCTGCCCGGCGAGCTGGACGGCCTGAGCGAGACCGAGCTCGAGCGCATGGCCTTCCGCGAGGCATACCAGCACGAGCAATACGGCTACAAGCTCATCCAGTCCACCCGCCCGCAGACCTTCGCCTACGGCATGGCCGACTCCCCGATCGCGCTGCTGGCCTGGTTCGCCGGCGTCTTTCACGAATGGAGCCAGGATCCGATCGACCGCGACCGGCTGCTGACGACCACGATGCTGTACTGGCTGACCAACACCGCGGGCTCGGCGGCCCGCTCGTTCGTCGAGACACCCGACACCGAGCAGGACACCAGCGTGGAGTGGGAGCTGAAGCCCGCCACGGTGCCGACCGCGATCTCGGTCTTCCCGCACGACATCCTGCGCCCGATCCGCCGATTCGCCGAGCGCGACAACAACGTCGTGGCCTGGATCGAGCACGAGCGCGGCGGCACGTTCGCCGCGCTGGAGCGCCCCGGTGAGTACGTCGCCGACGTACGGGAGTTCTTCACCGGCCTGTAGGAGGGCAGGCCCGGGGGCGTCACTACTCCCGGTGTCGTAGCGCGGCCGGTCGCTGATGCCGGTGGATGCCTTCCCCGGTGCGACGTGCCCGAGCTGGGGCCCGAGCACAATTGCCGGGCATGAGGACCACAGTCAGCACCGCCGCGGAGATCCGGGCCGGTGCACGCCTGAGCGCAGACGGCGCGGGCCCGGCGCCGCACGCGGCCGGCCGATGAGCACGAGCGTGGGAGGGCTGCTGCGCCCCCATCTCTGGAGTTTCGCCGCCGTGGTGATCTTGCAGGTGGCCGGCGCCCTGGCGGGCCTGGCGCCGCTGCTGGCGGTCGTCGAGCTGGGCCGTACGCTGCTGTCGCCCGGCCCGGCCGAGGCCGCGCACGTGTGGAGCGTGGTGGCCGTGGGCGCGGCCGGGATGCTGGCGCGGCTGCTGCTGAGCGGCGCCTCGGCCGCGATCGGGCACCTGACCGACACCGGGGTGCAGCTGGCGCTGCGCCGGCGGCTGGCGGCGAGCCTGGGGCGGGCGCCGATCGGCTGGTTCTCCCGCCGCCGCACCGGCGAGCTGGCCAAGGTGGCGGGCGAGGACGTCAGCGCCCTGCACCCCTTCATCGCCCACACCCCCGGCGAGCTCGTCTCCGCCTTCGTGGTGCCGCTGGCCTCGCTGATCTACCTGTTCGCCGTCGACTGGCGGCTGACCCTGATCACGCTCATCCCGGTGGCGCTGGCGCTGGCGCTGATCCCCCTGCTGATGACCCCCTCGCGCACCCGCGCGCAGGAGAACTTCGACGCGGCCATGGGACGCATCGCCGACTCCGTCGTGGAGTTCGTCCAGGGGATCGCGGTGGTGAAGGTGTTCGGCGGATCCGAGCGCGCCCACCGCAGATTCCTCACCGCGGTCGACGACTTCGTCACCGTCTTCTTCCGGTGGGTGCGCGGCGTGTCCGGCATCGCCGCCGGGATGCAGCTGGCGCTGTCGCCGCCGTTCGTGCTGCTGGTGGTGCTGATCGGCGGCACCGCCCTGATCGCCGGCGGCGGCCTGGCGCCGGCCGACCTGCTGCCGTTCCTGCTGCTGGGCCTGGGCCTGACCGCTCCGGTGGCGGCGCTGGGCCACGGCTTCGACGAGGCGCAGGCCGCCGGGCGGGCGCTGGGCCGCATCCGCGAGGTGCTCGCCGTGCGCCCCCTGCCCGAGCCCGCGCACCCGCGCCCGCCGCGCGGGCACCGGGTGGAGCTGCGGGGCGTGCACTTCGGCTACAAGCCCGGACAGGAGGTGCTGCGCGGCATCGACCTGGTGCTGGAGCCCGGTACGGTCACCGCGCTCGTCGGCGCCTCGGGCAGCGGCAAGTCCACGCTGGTGCGCCTGCTGCCGCGCTTTTTCGACCCCGTCCGCGGCTCGATCCTGCTGGGTGGCGTCGATCTGCGCGAGCTGGGCGGCCGGGAGCTGCATCGGATGGTGTCGTTCGTCTTTCAGGACGTGCGGCTGCTGCGCGCCTCGGTCGCCGACAACATCGCGCTGGCCGTACCGCACGCCGGACGCGAGCAGGTGGTGCGCGCGGCCCGGCTGGCCAACGTCCACGAGCGCATCCTTCAGCTGCCGCGCGGCTACGACAGCGTGATCGGCGAGGACGCCGGGCTGTCGGGCGGCGAGGCGCAGCGGATCGCGATCGCCCGCGCGCTGCTGGCCGACACGCCCGTGCTGGTGCTGGACGAGGCCACCTCCTTCGCCGACCCCGAAAGCGAGCTGGCGGTGCGCCAGGCGCTGGCGGCGCTGGGCGGCGACCGCAGCGTCCTGGTCATCGCCCATCGCCTGGAGACGGTCGCGGCCGCCGACACCGTCGTGATGCTGGACAACGGAACGATCATCGAGCGTGGCAGCCCCGCCGAGCTGCTGGCGCGCAACGGGCCCTTCGCCTCCTTCTGGCGGGCCCACCGGACGGCGAGCCGAGAGGGGCTGTGATGATCGGCATGCTGCTGCGCGTGCTGGGCCGCGACTACGCCCGGCCGATGCGCCGCACCCTGGCGCTGATGACGGCGGCCGCGGTCGCCGAGGGCCTGCTGTATGCGCTGCTGGTGCCCGTGCTGCGGGAGCTGTTCGCCGGCCGGCCGGCCGCGGCGCTGCCGTGGCTGGCGGCCTTCGGGGCCGGGTTCGCGGTGTACGGGGTGCTGCGCTTCCTCAGCGACCGCAACGGCTTTCGCGTCGGGTCGGCGATGCTGCGCGGGATGTATCACCGGCTCGGCGACCATCTGGCCCGCCTGCCCATCGGCTGGTACACCGCCGGCCGCGTCGGGGAGGTGTCGGTGATGGCCGGCCGCGGCCTGCTGGCGGCGATGAGCGTGGTGGCGCACCTGCTGGCGCCGTTCATCTCCGCCTCGGTGACGCCGCTGACGATCGCCGCGGTGATGCTCGCCTACCACTGGCAGCTGGGGCTGGCCGCGCTGGCGGCCGCGCCGGTGGTGGCGGCGGTCCAGCTGTGGACGGCCCGCTCGATGGCCGCGCACGACGCCGAGCGCCACGAACGCGACCACGAGGCCGGCGCGCGGGTCGTGGAATACCTGCAGGCCCAGCCGGTGCTGCGGGCCGGTGGCCGCGGCGCGGAACGCTTCGGGCTGCTCGACGACGCGCTGCGGGGCGTGGCGCGCGTCTCGCGCCGGCTGACGCTGTCGGTGCTGCCCGGCGCGGTCGGGCTGACGCTCACCGTGCAGGCGGTCTTCACCGCGGTGCTCGTCCTGGGCGCCGCCCTGGCGCTCGGCGCGAGCATCGGGGCGGCGGAGCTGCTGACGATCCTGGTGCTGGCCGCGCGCTGCGCCGACCCGCTGCTGTCGCTGACCGACCTGGGCGGCAAGCTGCGCGGCGCGCGCTCGGAGCTGGCCAGGCTCGATGCGGTGCTGGCCACCGAGCCGCTGCCGGAGGCCGCCGCGCCGATCCGGCCGCGCCACCACGGCGTGGCCTTCGAGTCGGTCACCTTCGGCCACGGCCGGCGCACGGTGCTCGACGGGGTGACGCTGGAGGTGGCGCAGGGGCGGCGGCTGGCCGTGGTCGGGCCCTCGGGCGCGGGCAAGAGCACCCTGCTGCAGCTGCTGGCGCGCTTTTACGACGTGGACGCCGGAGCGGTGCGCGTGGGCGGCGCGGACGTGCGCGCGATCGCCACCGAGGAGCTGATGGCCCGCATCGCCGTCGTCTTCCAGGACGTCTACCTGTTCGACGGCACGATCGAGGACAACGTACGGCTCGGCCGTCCCGGCGCCACCGTGGCCGAGGTGCGCGCGGCCGCGAGCGCGGCCCGGCTGGACGAGGTCGTCGAGCGCCTGCCCGGCGGCTGGTCGGCGCATGTCGGCGAGGGCGGGGCGCTGCTGTCGGGCGGCGAGCGCCAGCGGGTGTCGATCGCGCGGGCGCTGCTGAAGGACGCGCCCATCGTGCTGCTGGACGAGGTGACCTCCGCGCTGGACCCGGTCAGCGAGGCGGCCGTGCACGAGGGCATCGAGCGGCTGCTGGCCGGGCGCACGGTGGTGATGGTGGCTCACCGGCTGCGGACCGTGCGGCGCGCCGATCACATCGTCTTCCTCGACGGCGGCCGGATCGCCGAGCAGGGCAGCCACGAGGAGCTGCTGCGCCTGGGCGGCCGCTACGCCGCCTACTGGAAGCTGTCGGCGGCGGCCCTGGAGGGAGCCGGCACTCCACCGATCGGCTGATCGGGCGGGCCCACCGTCCGGCGGCCGGGTCCCGTCCGCCGGCCGATGGTGGCGGGCGGGCCGGCCGTAGCAGGGTTGAGGCATGCCAGCAGTGATCGAGGTGCGCAACCTCCACAAGCGTTACGACGACAAGATCGCGGTCGACGACGTGTCGCTGACCGTCCAGGAGGGCGAGATCTTCGGGATCCTCGGCCCCAACGGCGCCGGCAAGACGACGACCGTGGAATGCATCGAAGGGCTGCGGGCGCCGGATCGCGGTGAGATCTCGGTGCTCGGGCTCGACCCGCGCCGCGACCGCGCCGAGCTGACCCGGCGCCTGGGCGTGCAGCTGCAGGCCGGGCAGCTGCCCGATCGGCTGCAGGTGGCCGAGGCGCTGGAGCTGTACAGCTCCTTCTACCCCCGCCCGGCCGACTGGCGGGCCCTGATGGAGGGGCTCGGCCTGGCCGGCAAGGCCAAGACCCGCTTCGCCAAGCTGTCGGGCGGGCAGAAGCAGCGGCTGTCGATCGCGCTGGCGCTGGTCGGCGGCCCGCGGGTGGCCATCCTGGACGAGCTGACCACCGGCCTGGACCCGCAGGCGCGGCGCGACACCTGGGAGCTGATCGAGCAGGTGCGCTCGCGCGGGGTGACGATCGTGCTGGTCACCCACTTCATGGAGGAGGCCGAGCGGCTGTGTGACCGGCTGGCGCTGATCGACGCCGGCCGGGTCCTTCTGGTGGACACCCCGGCCGGGCTGGCCCAGCGGGCGAAAGCCGGCCAGCGCATCCAGTTCCGGCCCTCGCGGCCGCTGGATGAGGCGCTGCTGCGCGGCCTGCCCGAGGTCTCCGGCGTCACCCGCGCGGGGGAGCTGGTCGTCGTCACCGGCAACGCCGACGCGCTCGGCGCCGTCACCGCAGTGCTGGCCCGCAATCAGATCGTGGCCGAACGGCTGCGGGTGGAGCAGGCGAGCCTGGAGGACGCCTTCGTCGAGCTGACCGGCCGGCGGTTCCCGGCCGACTCCCAGTAGCTGTCGCAGTAGATGCAGGAGATAAGGAGACGCTTGTCATGTCTGTTGTGGATTCCGCGACCTGGCGGCTGATCAGGACCGAGACCACGCTGTCGATCCGGGACAAGGTCGCGCCCATCTGGGGGGTGGGCTGCCCGCTGCTGGTGCTCGTCATCCTGGGGGCCGTGCCGGCGCTGAAGGAGCCCCTGCCGGGGGCGGGCGGCCTGACGGCCTTCGACGTGTACGTGCCGGTCATGGTGTTGTTCGCGCTGGCGATCGTGGCCCTGACGGCGCTGCCGGCGACGCTGGCCGGTTACCGGGAGAACGGCGTGCTGCGGCGCATGCAGAGCACGCCGGTCGGACCGGCCCGGGTACTGGCCGCCCAGCTGGTGGCCAACCTCGCCGTCGCGGCGGTGGCGATGGTGCTGTTCCTGGTGGTGGCCAGGGTCGGTTTCGGCGTCGAGCTGCCTCGCAATCCGGCCGCGTTCGCGCTGGCCTGGCTGCTGGCGGCCGCCGCGCTGCTGTCGATCGGGCTGCTGGTCACCGCGCTGGCGCCCGGGCGCGGCCCGGCCTCGGCGATCGGCACGATGCTGTTCTTCCCGCTGATGTTCTTCGCCGGGCTGTGGGTGCCGATCGCGAACATGCCGCCGCTGCTGCAGGACATCAGCCGCTACACCCCGCTCGGCGCGGGCATGCGGGCCTTCCAGGACGCCTACCTGGGCGCGTTCCCGGCCGCGGCGCCGCTGGCGATCCTGGCCGCCTACGCCGGCGGGTGCGCGCTGGCCGCGGTGCGCTGGTTTCGCTGGCAATAGACTCGCAGCCGGCGGAAGGGGGCATCGTGAGCGCGACGGGGTCGGGAGAGCCGCTGCCGTTCCTGCTGGTGACGGCCGTGCCGTACACGCTGCTGGCCGGGCTGGCCGGCTACCTGGTGTTCGGCAGGAGCGCGCCGGGTGCGGTGCTGCTGGTCGATCTGGGGTTGTGCGCGCTGGCGGCGGCGTGGATGCTGCTGATGTTCACGCTGCGGCCCGCCTGGCACGACCGGCCGCTGATCATGGGGGTGTTCTTCGCCGGGCTGCTGGCCGTCACCGCGGTCCTGGTGGTGCGCGAGCCGGCGTTCGGGCTGTTCACCCCCGCCCCCTACATCTACGCCTTCACCCTGCTGCGCTGGCCCTGGCAGCTGGCGGGGGTGGGCGCGGTGGCGGTGGTGGCGGGCACGGCGCAGGCCTCCGGCGTGGGCGTCACGACGGCCTCCGGGCTGGTGATCGCGGCGGTGATCGTGGCGGTCAACGTGGTCATGCTGGGCGCGACGGCGTGGTTCCTGCATCTGGCCGAGCAGGAGAAGGAGCGGCGGCTGCGGGCGCTTTCGGAGCTGAGCTCGGCCAACGCGCTGCTGGAGGCGACGCTGGCCGAGAACGCGGGCCTGCACGCCCAGCTGCTGGCCCAGGCCAGGGAGGCGGGGGTGCTGGATGAGCGCCAGCGGATGGCGCGCGAGATCCACGACACGCTGGCGCAGGGCTTCACCGGGATCATCGCGCAGTTGCAGGCGGCCGAGCAGATGCACGAGGTGCCGGGGCCGTGGCGGCGGCCCTTCGACGCGGTCACGAGGCTGGCCAGGGAGAGCCTGTCGGAGGCGCGGCGTTCGGTGGACGCGCTGCGGCCCGAGCCGCTGGAGGGGGCCGGGCTGAGCCAGGCGCTGGCCGGGGTGGCCGAGCGGTGGGCGAAGCTGCACGGGCTGGCGGTGCAGGTCACCACGACCGGGACGGTGCGGCCGATGGCGCCGGAGGCGGAGGTCGCGCTGCTGCGCACCGCCCAGGAGGCGCTGGCCAACGTGGCCAGGCACGCCGATGCCTCCCGGGCCGGGGTGACGCTGTCGTACCTGGAGCGGGAGGTCGCCCTGGACGTGCGTGACGACGGCGCCGGCTTCGACGTGGCGGCGCCCGGCGGCGGGTTCGGGCTGGCGATCATGCGCCAGCGGGTGGAGGGGCTGTCGGGGACGCTGCGGATCGAGTCCGAGCCGGGCGCCGGCACCGGGATCTCGGCCTGCATCCCCGCCGCGCCGGCCGGGGGCCGGGCATGATCCGGCTGCTGATCGCCGACGACCATCCCGTGGTCAGGGACGGGCTGAGCAGCATGTTCGCCTCCGCGCCCGGCTTCGAGGTGCTGGGCGAGGCCGCCGACGGCGCCGAGGTGGTACGGCTGGCGCAGAGGCTGGCGCCGGATGTGATCCTGATGGATCTGCGGATGCCGGGCATGGACGGGCTGAGCGCGATCACCGAGCTGGCCAGGCTGGGTGTCGGCGCGCGGGTGCTGGTGCTGACGACCTACGACACCGACAGCCACGTGCTGCCGGCGATCGAGGCGGGCGCGACCGGGTATCTGCTGAAGGACTCGCCGCGTGAGGAGCTGCTGCGGGGCGCGCGGGCGGCGGCCCGCGGGGAGAGCGTGCTGTCGCCGTCGGTGGCGGCGCGGCTGATGAACCGCGTCAGGACGCCGGCCCCGCAGCTGCTGAGCGGGCGCGAGATGGAGGTGCTGGAGCTGGTGGCGGCCGGCAACACCAACCGGGAGGCGGCCGCGCGGCTGTTCATCACCGAGGCCACCGTCAAGTCGCACCTGCTGAGCATCTACGCCAAGCTCGGGGTGAACGACCGAGCCGCGGCGGTGACCGAGGCATTCCATCGGGGGCTGCTGATCCCTCGCATTTGATCTACTTTGTAAAGCCGATAGCCTGGGAAAATGGCTCAGCCGTACCTCACCCTCAACACCCTCATCCAGCACGAGAACGAGGTGCGGCGCTCGCGCTTCATCTGCGCCATCGCGCCGGCGGCAGAGGTGGCGCAGGCGCAGGAGTTCATCGCCGCGCGGCGCGCCCTGCACCCCTCGGCCAGCCACAACTGCAGCGCCTATGTGATCGGGCAGCGGGTGCAGAAGGGCGACGACGACGGCGAGCCCGGCGGCACGGCCGGGACGCCGATGCTGCAGGCGCTGGCCGGGCGCGGTTACAGCGACGTGGTCGCGGTGGTGACGCGGTATTTCGGCGGGGTGCTGCTCGGCGCCGGCGGGCTGGTGCGCGCCTACGGCTCGGCGGTGACCGAGACGCTGGATCGGGCCGAGCCGGTGCGGATGGTGCCGGCGCGGCTGGTTCGGGTGGGGGTGGCCCACGATCAGGCGGGGCGGGTGGAGAACGGCCTGCGGGCCTCGCGTTTCGCGGTGCGCGAGGTGGCCTATGGGGCGTCGGTGGAGTTCTCGGTGGCGGTGGGGGCCGGGCAGGTGGCGGAGTTCGAGGCGTGGGTGGCGGCGCTGACGGCGGGGCGGGCCGTGGTGGAGGCCGGGGCGGCGGTGCATGTGCCGGAAATATTGGGGTGAGCTTTGGGGGCGGGTCAGGCAGAGTTGACGAATGATGTCCGATTTTGTGCCTGGTCTTGAGTTGTCCCGTGCGTTTTACGCCGAGGTCGTGGCGGCGTTGGTGGGGCCGGTGCCGCACAGTGCGGCGTTGGTCGGCCCGGGTTCGGAGGTGCTGGCCTTCGACACCGAGCGGTCGGCCGATCATGATTTCGGGCCGCGGGTGCTGGTGTTCACGGCGGCCGCGGATGTGGCGGGGGTGCGGGCCGCGGTGGAGGCGGGGTTGCCGGGGAGTTTCGGCGGGTATCCGACGGTGTTCGCTTATCGGGGTACGGCACGGCCGGGGGTGGTGGTGTGTGAGCTGGGGGCGTGGCTGGAGGAGGTGCTGGGGTTCGATCCGCGGGGCGGGGTGGGGCTGCTGGATTGGCTGTCGGTGCCGTGGCAGCGGCTGGCGGAGGTGACGGGCGGGCAGGTGTTTCACGATGGGCTGGGGGAGCTGGCGGGGGTGCGGGAGGTGTTGCGCTGGTATCCGCGGGATGTGTGGCGGTATGTGCTGGCGTGTCAGTGGCTGCGGGTCGCGCAGGAGGAGGCGTTCGTCGGCCGGTGCGGTGAGGTGGGCGATGAGCTGGGGTCGGCGGTGGTGGGGGCGGGGCTGGCGCGTGAGGTGATGCGGCTGGCGTTGCTGCTGCGCAGGCGGTATCCGCCGTATGCCAAGTGGCTGGGCAGTGCGCTGGCGCGGCTGCCGGGGTCGGCGGAGCTGGTGCGTTCGCTGGAGATGGCGGTGGGGGCGCGGTCGTGGCGGGAGCGGGAGGCGGGGTTGTCGGCTGCCTACAGCCGGGTGGCGGCGGTGCAGAATCGGCTGGGGCTGGCCGAGGTGCTGGATGAGCGGGTGCGCGGGTTTCACGATCGGCCGTTCCTGGTGATCGGCGGGGATCGGTTCGCGGGGGCGCTGCTGGGGGCGGTGTCGGATCCGCAGGTGGCGGCGTTGCCGGTGGCGGGGTGTGTGGATCAGGTGTCGGGCGGGGCGGAGGTGGTGTGCCGTCCGGGGGTGGCGCGGGCGGTGACGGCGGCGGCGCTGGGTGGGGCTCGGGCGGCGTGAGGGGCGGGGGCCCGGGTTTCCTTTCGGGTGGCCGGGCCTTCTAGGGGTGCGGGGCGGGGCGGACGGGCTGGCGCAGGAGGGTGCGCGGGCTGGGGTCGTCGTGCGGGGTGAGGTAGATCTCGTGGTGCGGGCCGTTGGTGAGCAGGCGGTGTTCGCTCATGTAGGCGTCCATGAGGGCCAGGGTGCGGGGTTCGTCGCTGTAGGGGCCTTCGTGGAGCATTTCGAGGCAGTCGCCTTCGGTGATGGTGGCCAGCCGTACGCGGTCGACGGCGGCGGCCGTGGGGCGGGTGGTTTCGCGGGCGTGTTCGAGGGCGCCGGGCTGGGGTGCGGCGGGCAGGGTGAGCAGCAGGTGCCGGCGCCATTGGTCGCGGGGGACGGTCAGGGGCGGGCGGTCGTCTTCTGTCCGCCATTGGCCTTGGAGGGGGCCGTGGCCGGTGACGCTGAGGCAGGTGACGGGGCCGTGGGTGGTGCGGGCGGGGGTCATGGGTGTTCCTGTTCGATGGGGAGCATGAGGTGGGTGGTGAGCTGGTCGGGCGGGGTGGTGGCGGGGTCGGTGAGGTAGACCTCGCGGATGGGGCCGGTCAGGGGGTGGCCGCGTTCGGCGCACCAGGCGAGCAGGGCGTGGGTGGTCAGGGGGATCTGGTCGTAGGGGCCGATGTGGGTGGTGGCGGCGAAGGTGCCGCCGGGCAGGTGGGTGTCGAGGATGCCGGTGGCGGGGTCGGGGCGGGCGCCCGGGGGCAGGGTGAGGGTGGCGGTGATGGTGAAGGCGTCGTCGAGGTCGATGGGGAACAGGGCGATGAGTTCGGGTGGGCCGGGGGTGGTGAGGGTGGTGAGCAGGCGGTTGACGGCCGTGGTGGTGGCGCGGGGGATGTCGGCGGGGCCTTCGGTGTGCTCGCGGGTGAGGGCGACGTGGCGGGTGGGTTCGGTGCGCAGGTGGACGGGGGTGTGGGGCAGGCCGTCGTGGACGAGGCGGGTGAGGGAGGCCAGGGTGCGGCGGCGGCGGTCGAGTTCGGTTTCGAGGTGGCGGCGGGCCTGGTCGAGGGCGTCGGTGCTGCCGGCCAGGACGTCGGCGATGGCGGCCAGGGGCAGGTCGAGGGTGCGCAGCAGGCCGATGGTCAGGGCGTCGCGGGCCTGGGCGCGGCGGTAGTAGCGGTAGCCGGTGTCGGGGTCGACGTGGGCGGGGGTGAGCAGGCCGAGGTCGGCGTAGTGCCGGAGCTGTTTGACGCTCAGGCGGCTCAGGCGTGCGAACTGCCCGATCGGCAGCAGGTCTGCGTCCACGGGGTTCAGCATGGACTATCCCCTGGTGGGAGAGTCCAGGCGCGCTGGGTACCGGCCGAAAGTACGGTGCTGTTTCCCTGCTTTCCGCCGATGTGGGCGGGGGTGCGGGGCGCGCAGGATGTGGGCCCATGGGAAACGAGAGAGTGCCGGTGCCGGGACGGGCGCGGGTTGCGGCGCTGGATGTGCTGCGGGGGTTCGCGCTGTGCGGGATTCTGCTGGCGAATGTGAGGCCGATCGCTCACGCGGGTGGCACGGCCGCCGTTGAAGGTGATGGGGGGCCGGCGTGGCTGGGGATGTTCGTCGATCAGCGCTTCTTTCCGATCTTTTCGCTGTTGTTCGGGGTGGGGTTCTCGCTGCTGGTGGAGTCGGCGCGGTCGCGGGCGGTGCTGGCGCGGCGGCTGCTGGTGCTGCTGGCGGTGGGGCTGGCGCACATGTTCCTGCTGTGGCGGGGCGACATTCTGACGATCTATGCGGTGGTGGGGCTGGTGGTGTTGCTGCCCTCGACGTGGCTGGCGCGCTGGGCGGTGGCGGGGCTGGCGGTGGTGCTGGTGGCGGTTCCGATCGCGGTGGGCGGTGGCGGGGTGTCGCTGGTTCCGGGGTTGCTGCTGCTGGGTTCCGCGCTGACCCGTTACGGGGTGGTGGGCCGGTTGGAGGGGGCGGTGCGGGTTCCGGCGGTGCTGGGGGTGGTGCTGGCGGCGGGGGCGGTGCCCGCGTTGTGGATGCAGGTGGGCACGCCGGTGGACGCGGCGGCGTTCCCGGTGTGGTTCGCGGTGGCGGGGCTGCTGATGGCGGGGGTGTATGTGTGCCTGCTGCTGGTGTTGCTGGCCGGGCCGCTGCGGCAGGCGCTGGAGCGGGTGTTCGTGCCGTTGGGGCGGATGGCGCTGAGCAACTATCTGTCGGCCACGGTGGTGGTGCTGGTGGTGGCGCGGGTGGTGGGCGGGCCGCCGGAGGGCTGGGGGCCGGTGGCGGTGCCGGTGATCGCGGGCGGGGTGGTGGCGGTGCAGTGGGTGGTGTGCTCGTTGTGGCTGCGCCGGTTTCGGCAGGGGCCGCTGGAGTGGCTGTGGCGCTGGGCCACGTGGGGCCGTCGTCCGCCGTTGCGGCGTGGGGCCTGAACCCGCTCGATTGTGTCGCCGCCTGGCCGAGCTGCCCGCCGGGGCGGCGTGAGGTGGGGCGGGATCAGAGGCAGCGTTCGCGGCCGGGGGCCGGTACCGGGGCTTTCTGCGATCGGCTCGGGGACGACGTCGCGGGCGTGGGTCTGGGTTTTGATGGGTTTCCCTGCCGCGCCCCGACCTCGGCCGGCCGGTAGTCGGCCCATCTGATGGCGCCGTTCTTGAGGTTGACGATGGAGAACTCCTCCCGGTCGCACGGTCCGGGCGGGTAGCCGTGGTCGGGCCAGGTCCGGCTCCGTTCGGCGCGCAGCAGCACGCTGTCGCGGCCGAGGGGGCGCAGGGCGTGGACGTATTCCAGGTCGTAGGGCAGCGCGAGATCTTCGGTGGTGACCCGGTGGGCGGGGTCGCGCAGATCCACTTGCCCGGGCCGGTTCCGGGCGGGGTTCTAGGTCGCGGGATTGGCGATGCGGCCGCATGCCGGCCGGTGGCCTTGCCGGTGGGTGAGGGGCGCCGTTGCGGCGCCCGGCCCGTGCGACGTGAGAAGCGATCCCCCCGACCTGCGCCCGCCCGCGGCGGCGGGTGGCGTGGGGGCGGCTTCGCCGTAACAGGGATGCAGCCGCGTGCGGGCGCGCGCCCGGGGCCGTACGGCGGCGCGCCCCGATGGCGGGCCCGCGCGCGGGGTCAGGCGCGCACGCGCAGCACCGCGGCCAGGGCCGGCCCCAGCACCCCCAGCGCCGCCCACGGCAGCACCCAGGCGCCCACCCCGTCCAGCAGCAGCCCGCCCGCGAACGAGCCGCCGGCGATCCCCGCGTTGTACACCGTCGTCTGCAGCGCGGTGGCCACGTCGGCATGCGGCGTGCCCGTCCGCTCGATCAGGGCCGCCTGCAGCAACGTCGGCAGCCCGCCGAAGGCCAGCCCCCACAGCGCCACCGCCACCACCAGCGCCGGCGCGCCCTGCCCGGCCGCCCCCAGGACGGTCATCGCGCCCGCCACCACCCCCAGCGCCAGGCGCAGCCCCGCGCGCACCCGGCCGTCGATGAGCGCCCCCGTCAGCCACACCCCCGCCACCGTGGCCACCCCGAACAGCAGCAGCAGCCCGCCCGCCGCGCCCATCCCCGCCCGGCGGGCCAGCGGCGCCAGATAGGTGTTGACGCCCTGGTGGGCCAGCAGTACCCCGAGCGTCAGCGCCAGCGACGTCGCCACCCCCGGCAGCCGCAGCACCGACATCAGCGGCAGCCGCCGCGCGGCGGCCTGCCCGGCCACCGGCGCCACCGCCCGCCACACCCACAGCGCCAGCAGCCCGGACAGCGCCGCCAGTACGGCGAAGGCCGTCCGCCACCCGCTCACCTGCGCCAGCGCGCTGCCGGCCGGCACGCCCGCGCACAACGCCAGGGTGATGCCCGCCGAGACGATGGCGATGGCCCGCCCGCGCCGCGCCGCCGGGACCAGCTGGGCGGCGTAGCCGATGAGCATCGCCCACAGCGTCCCGCCGGCCACCCCCGCCAGCACCCGCACCGCGAACGTCAGCGCATACGACGACGACAGCGCGGTCGCCGCGTTCAGCACCGCGAAACAGGCCAGCACCACCAGCACAACCGGCCGCCGCGGCGCCGCGCGCAGCGCCGCGGTCACCGGGAGGGCCGCCGCGAACGAGGCCAGCGCGTACCCCGACACCAGGAACCCGGCCCGCCCGGGCGCGACCCCCAGGTCGGCGCCCAAGGGCGTCAGCAGCCCGGCGGGCAGCAGTTCGGTCACCACCGCGATGAAGGCCGCGCACGACAGGGCGCTCAGCGCCCCCGCCGGCAGCCGGTCGGTCGACATGCCGCTATCGTGAAACCTTCACATCAGTGTGAAGGCAAATCGCGGCGGGAAGGGGCGGCGATGCGGATCGGCGAGCTGTCGCGGCGCACCGGCGTGCCCGCCCGGATGCTGCGCTACTACGAGGAACAGGGGCTGCTGCGGCCCGAGCGGGCCGCCAACGGCTACCGCCGCTACCCCGAGCAGGCCGTGGTGCGGGTGCAGCAGATCCGCGGGCTGCTCGACTCCGGCCTGACCACCGAGATCATCGGCCGTATCCTGCCGTTCCTGCAGCAGCCCGACGCCATCGTCATGGACCCGCGCTGCCTGACCCCGGAGCTGGCGGTGCTGCTGCGGGCCGAGGCCGATCGCATCACCGCCCGCATCGACTGCCTGACCCGCAACCGTGACGCCCTGCTCGGCTATCTGGCCGCGGTGTCCGGCTCCTGAACCGAGCCGGGTACGGCCCCGCGGCCGCCGGGGGCCGTCACGCGGCGCAGGCCGGCGTACTCCAGCCCCGCATACACCCCGACGGTCACCGCTCCCAAGAGCACGAACGCCACCCCCAGCCCGGTCAGCGGCAGCACCGGCGAGAACGCCAGCGCCACCATCGACACCGCCGAGATCGCGTTGCCGGCCACCGCCATCGCCGCGAACCGCGCCGGGATCCGCGGAAAGGCCGCCAGCAGCCCCAGCGCGGCCGCGCCGCCCAGCATGGCCACCCCGAACGGCACCGCCCACGACACCGGCAGCCCCAGCAGCGGGCTCAGCGGCCTGGCCAGCGCCAGCAGCACCACCCCGAACACCGCGGTGCTCCAGCCGTCGATCCGCAGCACCAGCCGCAGCGCATCCTGTGAACCCCTCATCCGGGCATCCCCCTCCGCCTTGCGGCCCCGGCCTGCCCGGGGACACCCCGAGGCTCCCATCGCCGGCGTCATGACCTCAATAACCTGCCAGGTCATGTCCGCCGTTATCGGGCCAGGTCGTTATCCTCCACGCATGACCGACTCCCGGGCCGGAGCCCTGCTGCGCCGGTGGCGGCAGCGGCGCAGGCTCAGCCAGCTCGAGCTGTCCCTGCTGGCCGCCACCTCCACCCGGCACCTGTCGTATGTGGAGACCGGCCGCGCCCGCCCCAGCCAGGCGATGATCCTGCGCCTGGCCGAGGCCATGGAGGTGCCGCTGCGTGAGCGCAACACGCTGCTGCTGGCCGCCGGGTACGCCCCCGCCTACCGCGAGAGCGGTCTCGGCGAGGACGGCATGGCCGCCGTCGCCGGCGCGCTGAACACGATGCTCACCGCCCACGAGCCCTATCCCGCCGTCGTGGTCGACCGGTTGTGGAACGTCGTCTGCGGCAACGGCGCCATGGCCGTGTTCATGGACGGCCTGGCCCCCGAGCTGGCCGCGGCCCCGCCCAACGTCTTCCGCCTGGCCCTGCATCCCGGTGGCCTGGCCGGCCGTCTGGTCAACTACGGCCAGGTGCGCGAGCTGTTCCTGCGGCGGCTGCAGCGCCAGGTCCACGCCGGCGGCGAGGAGGCGCTGCGCGCCCTGCTGGAGGAGGTCAGCGCCTACCCCGAGCCCGCCGGCCGCCCCGGCGCCCCCGGGCCGGAGCTGGCGGCCGGCCCCATCCAGGTGCCGCTGCGCCTGCGCACGCCGATGGGGGAGCTGTCGATGTTCAGCACCATGGCGACCTTCGGCTCCCCGGCGGATGTCACCCTGTCGGAGCTGGCCATCGAGCTGTTCTACCCCCTCGACGACTTCACCGCCGCCGCCCTGCGCCAGCTGGCGGGCCGCTGAGGGGACACTGAGGGGCCGCTGAGGGGGTGCTGCCTCACGGCGGGGTGAGTTTGGCGGCCACGGCGTCCAGGACCCAGTCCAGGCCGGTGGCGAAGGACTCCTCGGCGTCGACGTCCCTGCCCTCGTGCACGGCCCTGGCCAGCGCCGGGAACCGGCCCGTGGCCAGCATCCTGCTCAGATGCGGGCCGAAGGCGCGCTGCCACTCGCGCTTGGACAGGCCCGTGGCCCGCTCGGCCCGCAGGTTCGCGATCTCGGCCCTGATCGCGCCGGTGACGTAGGCGCTGACGGTCTCCACCGCGCGCATGACGGTGTCGAGGCCGGCCAGGCCGTCCAGGGCGGCCAGCGTGGCCTCGGTCACCGCCAGGGCGTTGGGGCCCAGGCTCGGACGGCCGCCGAGCAGGTCGGCCAGCCATTCGTGGCGGCGGGCGGCCTGCCGGGTGCGGTGGGCGCGCCCGTGCAGCACCTGCCGCCAGCCGTCGCCGTGCAGGCCGGGCAGGATCTCGGCGTGGACCTCGTCCACCATGAGGTCGAACAGCTCCTGCTTGGTGGAGATGTATCCGTACAGGCGCATCGGGCCGGCCTGCAGCCGGGCGGCGACCTTGCGCAACGACACCGCCTCCAGCCCGCCCTCGTCGGCCAGCGCGATGGCGGCGGCCACGATGCGCTCGCGGTCGAGCGGCACGGGGCGTGCCGGCGGCTCCGGCCGGTCCCACACAGTCATGCCGTTCATCGTAGTGTTGCGATACACCGTATACGGCTAATACGGTGTATCGATATGAGACGCCGTATCGCCGTGGTCGGAGGCGGCCCCGCCGGCCTCACCTTCGCCCGCGTCCTGCACCGCCACCATCACCCCGTCACCGTCTTCGAACGCGACGCCGCCCCCGACGCCCGCCCCCCGGGCGGGGCGCTGGACCTGCACGAGAATCTGGGCCAGCTCGCGCTGGACAAGGCGGGACTGCTGCCGCGGTTCCGGGCGCTGTCGCGTCCCGAGGGGCAGGCCATGCGCATCCTGGACACCGACGGCACCGTCCTGCGCGACTGGCGGCCCCGTCCCGGCGACCTGGCCAACCCCGAGATCGACCGCGGGCAGCTGCGCGACCTGCTGCTCGGCCCCCTGGAGGTGCACTGGGGCAGGGGAGTGCGGCAGGTGGTGCCGGGAACGCGCGACGGCGTGCAGATCCGCTTCGCCGACGGGCGGCAGGAGAGGTTCGACCTCGTGGTCGGCGCGGACGGCGCCTGGTCCCGGGTCCGCCCGGCCCTGTCGCCCGCCCGGCCGCACTACACCGGCGTCACCGTGGTCGAGAGCGCCCTGGACGACGTCGAGAGCCGCCACCCCGGCCTCGCCCGGCTGATCGGCGACGGCTCCCTGGCCGTGTACGGCGTGAACCGCGCCCTCGTCGCCCAGCGCAACAGCGGCGGCCACGTCAAGGTGTACGCCCAGTTCCGCGCGCCGCTCGACTGGCATACCAGCCAGGACCGGGGCGCGGGCCTGGATCCGGCCGGCACCGAGGCGATGCGATCAAGCCTGCTGGCGATGTTCGACGGCTGGGCCGGCCCCGTCCTCGACCTCCTGCGCCACGGCACCGCCTTCACCTACCGCCCCCTGTACGTCCTGCCCGTCTGCCACACCTGGGCCCACGTCCCCGGGGTGACGCTCCTGGGCGACGCCGCCCACCTGATGCCGCCGCTCGGGGTGGGGGCCAACCTGGCGATGCTGGAAGGCGCCGAACTCGCCGAGTCCCTGGCCGCCGCCCCCGGCGACCTGGACGAGGCCGTCCGCGCCTTCGAGGAACGGATGTGGGCACGGGCCGGCAGATGGGCGACGTTCACCGCGGCCGGCCTGGAACGCCTCGTCAGCCCGGACCCCGCCCAAGCCCTCGCCCTGTTCGACGAGGTCCAGCCCACCTGACGGCCCCTCACCCCCGGGCAGGGGTACGGCAGGCCGCGACGCAGGGCCGGGGGACAGGGGATCCATCACAGGAGACCCGGACTCCGGACGGCCGGGCGGCCGCCGCGGCCGGTCGGGGCGCCTCCGCTCCTCACCGGGCCCGGAGGGTTTGTCCTGGCTCACCCTTCACCGGCCCGCCCTCGCCCGGTCGCGGTCCCGGTCGAGGCCCTGGCCGGCCTGCCGTGACCCCCGCTTGTGGCCCGCTACCTCGCTTGCGCCCGTGACCGGCCTTGCGGCACTGAGGGCCGTGCACCTGTGACCGGCCATGCGGCTGTGACCGGCCTACCGGTTCTGCCCGGTCTTGCGGCTGTGACTCCCGCTTTCCGGCTTTCCAACCACGCCTTCCCGGCTCACCCAGTGCCCTCCGGTGCCCCTTCGTGCCGGACCCCGCGGTAGTCGCGCCCCGGCGGCCGCGCCGTACCCGATCTCACAGGGCGGTCAGCACCAGCGGCGGGTCGGCGATCGCGACCGAGTGCTCGGCGTGGGCCGCACGCGAGCCGTCCACGCTGCGCAGTGACCACCCGTCGGCCGCCACCCGGTAGTCGTCACCGCCCCCGGCGATGAACATCGGCTCGATGGCCAGTGCCATCCCCTCCCGCAGCAGCAGCCCGCGCCCGGCCCTGGCCCGGTTGGGCACCGACGGGTCCTCGTGCATGTGGCGGCCGATGCCGTGGCCGCCGAAGTCGCCCGGCACCCCGTAGCCGTGCCGGGCGGCGACCACGGCGATGGCGTGGCCGATGTCGCCGATGCGGTTGCCGGGCCGCGCGGCGGCGATCCCGGCGGCCAGCGCCTGCTCGGTGGCCGCGATGAGCGCCCGGTCGGCCGGCGCGGGCGGGCCCACGGTGAAGGTGACGGCCGCATCGCCCGCCCAGCCGTCGAGGTAGGCGCCGCAGTCGATGCTGACCACGTCGCCCGCGCGCAGCCGGTAGCCGGTGGGGATGCCGTGCACGATCACGTCGTTGACCGAGGCGCAGATGACGGCGGGAAACGGCGTCGGGGCGAAGGCCGGCCGGTAGCCCAGGAAGGCGGGGCGGGCGCCGGCCTCGGCGATGACGGCCGCGGCGATGTCGTCCAGGTCGGTGAGCTTGGTGCCGGGGGCGGCCGCCTTCCTCGTTGCTGACAGGGCACGGGCCACGATCCGGCCCGTCTCACGCATCGCCGCGATCTCCGACGGCGTCTTGATCTCCACCATGGCGATAACTATACCGGTATTATTATCCCGCCTGTAGACTGCGGGCCATGGTGCGACCACCCCTGACACCCGAAGAGCGCCTGCGCGGCGAGCACCTCGGCCTCCTGCTGCGCCAGGCCCGGGGTCAGCGCAGCATCGCCGACGTGGCCGCGGCCGCGGGCATGTCCGCCGAAACCCTGCGCAAGATCGAAACCGGCCGGATCGCCACCCCCGCCTTCTTCACCATCGCCGCCCTGGCCGCCACCCTCGGCATCTCCCTGGACGCCCTGGCCCCGCCCCCCGCTCACCCCGAACCCTCCGCGGCCCCGGGCGCCCGCAGCAACGGATGGGCGCGCATGGCCACCTCCAGCTCACCCGGCAGCTCATCGCGATAACGACCCAGCGTCGACAGATCGCTGTGCCCCAGCACCCGGCGTACCGCATCCATGTCCACCGCATCGGCCAGCAGATGCGTCGCCGTGGTGTGCCGCAGGCCGTGCGGCGTCACCGTGCGCCGCCGCTCCGGATCGACCAGCCGCTGCACCCGGTCGATCACCGCCTGCACGTCCTGGCGCGCCAGCCGCCGCCCCCGCCACGACAGCAGCAGCGCCTTCTCCGCCGAGGCCGCCCGCTCACCGGCCAGGAACGCCTCCAGCGCCAGCGCCACATCCGCCGGCAACGGCACATCCCGCGTGCGCCCGCCCTTGCCGAAGATCCGCCAGTAGCGCACCCCGTCGTTGGTGTAGAAATCCTCCACATTCGCCCGCACCAGCTCCGACACCCGCGGACCCAGCGCCGTCAGCAGCAACACGATCAGCCCGTCACGCAACGGCGTGCGCTGATCCCGCCGCCCCCGCCCCTCATCCTCACCCAGCTCCCGCGCCGCCCCGATCAGCCCCTGCGCCTGCTCACGCGTCAGCGCCCGCCGCTCGGCCCGCAACCCGCCCCGCTCACGCGCGCTGACCGTCACCGCCGCCATCGGATTGATCTGCACCCACCCCGACAACGCCGCATGCTTGAACAACGCCGAGATCGAGCGCCGAAAGCGCGCCTGCGACGAGGCGCTCTGCACCCCCGCCTCCGGCCGCGCCCCCTCACCCGCCTGCCCGGCGCCCGGACCCTCCGGGCGGGCCCCAGGACCCTGAGGACGCGGCGAGCGCCGGCCATCGGGCTTGCGCGCGAACGCCAGCAGGATCGCATCCACGTCCTCGCCGGTCAGATCGTCCAGCACCGTGCCCTCACCGGCCAGCGCCACCAGCGTCGCCGCATCGCGCGCATACACCTCCGCCGTCGCCGGCGACAACGCCCCCGTCACCGTCTTGGCCCGCACCAGCTCCACGTAACGATCAACAGCCTCCGCCACCGTCAACCGGTTGAGCTCCGCAGGCCGCACGCTCCCACCTCCGCAGATAGCCAAAGATCCACTGCCGAACGCTAGCGGCCACCACCGACAATTTCACGAGGCCACCACCCTGCCCAGCCACACGACAACAAGGAAGAGGCACCGGCGGGAAACGCGTCAAGAGCCGCCGGTCGCATCGGCCTGGCGGGTACCCGACGGCGGTGCCATCCGGTGCCCGGGAGCGCCGCCGCCGTGCCCGGCGGTGACGCGGGCCGAGATCTCCTCACCCAGCCGTGGCCGGAGGGCCCGCGCCGCCGGTTCTACAGGACCGACACCAGCGCGGCCAGCAGCGGAAACACCGCCACCACCGCCAGCACCAACGGCAGCCCCAGCACCGGGGCCAGCGCCCCCACCAGCCCCGAGCCGACCGCGCCGCCCACGAACAGCGTCAGGTTCACCAACCCCATGCCCGTGCCCCGCACCTCGGCCGGCAGGTGCGCCGCCACCTCACCGGTGACCACGATCTGCGCCAGCGCGAACCCCGCCAGCGCCAGCGACGCCGCACCCACCACCATCCACGCACCCCCGGCACCGGCACCCGCCGCCACCAGCGCCCCCGCACCCGCCAGCGCCACCACCCCCAGCACCCGGCGCGCCCCCGCAGCCCCCAGCCTGCCCGCCCACCGGGCCGCCACAGCGCCCACCACCGCCCCCGGCAGCAAAGCCGCGCCGATCCCCAGCACACTCCACCCGTGCAAGCGCGCCAGCACCTGCGGCGCGGCGAACATCGTGGCGAACAGCCCGCCGAACACCCCCACCCCGGCCGCCACAACCGGCCACAACACCCGCCGGCCGACGACCGCGTGCGGCACGAACCCGTACGGCCGGCGCCCCACCCACCACGCCAGCGCCGAGGCCGAGGCCACCAGCGCGGCCACCACCACGCCCACGACCACCGGGCCCAGCCCCAGCGACGCCGACTGCACCACCACCAGCAGCGCCCCCGCGCTGCCCGACAAAAGCACCGCGCCCACGCCGTCCACCCGCCGCCCCGAGCCCCCAGGACCGCCCGGGCCGCCCCCGGCCGCCGGCAGGCACCAGGGAAGCGCAACCAGCGACAACACCGGCAAAACCACCGCCAGCCGCCAGCTCAGCCACGCCGTCACCACCCCGCCGGCCAGCGTCGCCGAAGCGGCGAACACCCCCATCACCACCCCATAGGCCCCCAGCAGCCGCGACCGCTGCCTCACCTGGGCCCGCGCCAGCAGCGTCGCCCCACCGGCCGCCATCGCCCCCGAACCCGCCGCCAGCAGCAGCCGGCCGCCCACCAGCACCCCCAGCGCGGGCGCCAGCGCCGCCACCAGCGCCCCGGCCCCGAGCAGCACCGCCCCGGCCAGCAACACCACCCGCACCCCGAGCGTGTCGGCCAGCCGCCCGAACACCGCCGTGCCGATCCCCAGCGCCAGCGCGTGCCCGGTCAGCACCCACGCCACCGCCCCGCCACCGGCCCCCAGCTCGGCGGCCACCTGCGGCAACGCCACCCCGGCCGCGGTCACGCCGAACACCGAGGGCCCGAACAACGCCCCCAGCCGCACCGCCAGCCCCACCGGCCCGCCGCCGGCCGCGCCCGGCGGCTGGAGACGGCCGCCCGCGGAACCGGCCGCCGCAGGCCCCGGGAGAGCCCCGGCGGAGGCCGGGGGAGTCCGCACCGGGTCGGCCGCCTCCAGCCGCCCGGACTCCCGCCGCCCGGTTTCCAGCCGTCCGCCTTCCACCGGCCCCACCCCGCCCCGCCGTACCCGCAACACCCCGAACCACCGCACACCCGCACGCGCCATCATCACGCCACCCCGCCCCGCCACGACTCCACCGCGACCCCGAACACATCGAAATCCGCCCCGACCACCCCCGGATCAGGCGCAGCCCCCTCCATCCGCCGCCCAAGCTCCCGCAAATACGCAAACCGCCGCACCCCCGGCGCGATCACCACCAGCACCTGCGCCGCATGCCCCGGCCACGCCCCGAACGCGTGCGCCACCCCCGGCTCCACCACCACCAGCCCACCCGCCGGCACCCGCGAACCGGCGCCGTCCACCCAGAACTCCACCACCCCCTCCAGCACGTAGAACGCCTCCGCCGACACCCGATGCAGATGCGGCGCCGCCCCCTCGGCCCCCACCCCCAGCGACAACCGGTTCACCCCGAACGCGGCCCCCTCCAGCAACAGCTCGAAACCCCCGGCCCGCTCGGCCGACCCCGCCAGCACCACCACAGCCATCCCCAGCCCCTCTCACCCGGCGCTCACGCCAACACCCCTTCATCGAAGCCCAGGGAAGAAGACGGCAACCAGCGGCAGTTACCACCCCCAGTAATCACCAACCGCGATAAATCACCGAAAGACGCCGATGGAGCTCCGCCAACTGCACTACTTCGTCACCGTCGCCGACGAAGGCGGCTTCGCCCGCGCCGCCGACCGCCTGCACATCGCCCAATCCGCCGTCAGCCAGCAGATCCGCCGCCTCGAACGCACCCTCGGCCTCACCCTGTTCGACCGCTCCACCCGCCACGTACGCCTGTCCGGCGCCGGCGAACGCCTCCTGCCCGAAGCCCGCGCCGTCCTGGCCGCCGCCGAACGCACCCGCCAGATCGCCGCCGACATCACCACCGGCGCCGACGGCGTCCTGCGCCTGGGCGTCATCCAAACCCCCGCCCAGCGCACCTACCGCGTCCTGAACACCCTCGCCCAGCACGCACCCCGCCTGCAGGTCCGCCTCAAACACCTGCCGCTGCCCGAACGCCTGGCCGCCGTCCGCACCGGCGCCCTCGACGCCGCCCTCGTCCGCGCCCGCCCACCGGCGCCCGGCCTCGACCTGCTGCCCCTGTGGACCGACCCCCTCTACGCGGCCCTGCCCGCCGGCCACCCCCTGGCCGCCCACCCCACCCTGACCCTGGCCCAGCTAGCCCCCCTGCCGCTGCGCCTGGCCCCCCGCGAAAACAACCCGGCCTTCCACGACCTCATCACCGCAGCCCTCCACGAGACCGGCGCTCAGCCGCCGCCCGCCCCCGCCTTCACCACCTTCCAGGAAACCCTCACCGCCATCGCCGCCGACCCCACCCCGTCCTGGACCGTCTTCTACGAGGTCGCGGCCCTGCCCCACCTGCCCCGCCTGGCCCTGCGCCCCCTTGCCGCCCCCGCCCTCACCACCCACCTGGCCGTCCCCCCGGACCCGCCCACCCCCGCACTACGCCACCTGCTCACCGCACTACGCCAAACCCCCTGAACGGGGAACCCGGCCTCCTTGCCCACGAAAAGGAGCCGCTACCGTGACATCCGAAAAGGAGCCGATCATGGGCAGACCCACCGGAAAACGGCCCGCGTCACCAGCGGCGCCTCCGGCATCGGCCGCGCCACCGCCCTGGCCGCCCAAGCCGCCATCCCCGCCGTGCGCCGCGCCGGCGGCTCCATCATCACCCGGGGCTCCATCGCCTCCGTCGACGCCGAAGAAGGCTCCGCCTACTGAGTCGGCAAAGGCGCCGTCCTGATGCCCACCAAGACCATCGCCCGCGAACACGCCAAAGACGGCATCCGCGCCACCTGCCTGCGCCCCGGCATGGTCGACACCCCCATGGCCACCCTGAGCCACAACCCCGGCGACACCACCAGCCGGCAACCCCTCGGCCGCGACCGCGCCGGCCAGCTCGCCGACATCGCCGTCCTCCCGGCCGGCGACGAATCCAGCTTCATGACCGGCTCAGCCGCCATGGCCGACGGCGGCTTCACCGCCATACAACCGCTAAATATCGCGGAACGTCTCGATCTGCGCACCCACGGCATTCAGCCGCTCCGCCAGATCCTCATACCCCCGATTGATCACATACACATTCCGCAGCACCGACGTACCCTCGGCCGCCAGCATCGCCAGCAACACCACCACCGCCGGACGCAACGCCGGCGGGCACATCATCTCCGCAGCCCGCCACCGCGTCGGACCCTCCACCAGCACCCGATGCGGATCCAGCAACTTCACCGACGCCCCCAGCCGCGTCAGCTCCGTCAAATAAATCGCCCGATTGTCATACACCCAATCGTGAATGAGCGTCGACCCCTGCGCCACCGCCGCGATCGCCGCGAAAAACGGCACGTTGTCGATGTTCAGCCCCGGAAACGGCATCGGATGAATCTTGTCGATGGGGGAGTCCAGCTTCGACGGCCGCACCGTCAAATCCACCAGCCGCGTCCGCCCATTGGCCGCCGCATACTCCGCGCCCCGATCGTGATCCAGCCCCATCTCCTCGAGCACCGCCAGCTCGATCTCCAAAAACTCCACCGGCACCCGCCGAATCGTCAGCTCCGACGACGTCACCACCGCCGCCGCCAGCAAACTCATCGCCTCCACCGGATCCTCACTGGGGGAGTAGTCCACGTCCCGCTCGATGAACGGCACCCCGTGCACCGTCAGCGTCGTCGACCCGATGCCCTCCACCCGGACCCCCAGCTCCTCCAGGAAGAAGCACAGATCCTGCACCATGTAATTCGACGACGCGTTCCGGATCACCGTCACACCGTCATGCCGCGCCGCCGCCAGCAACGCATTCTCCGTCACCGTGTCCCCACGCTCGGTCAGCACGATCGCCCGCTTCGGCGACACCCCACCGGCCACCTGCGCGTGATAAAACCCGCCCGTCGCCGTGATCTCCAACCCGAAATGCCGCAACGCCGACATGTGCGGCTGCACCGTCCGCGTCCCCAGATCACACCCGCCCGCATACGGAATCCGGAACCGCTCCGTCCGACGCATCAAGGGCCCCAGGAACATGATCACACTCCTGGTACGGCGGGCCGCCTCCGTATCCATCGCCTCCAGCTCCAACCGAGCCGGCGGCACAATCTCCAGATCACTGCCATCGTTGATCCACCGCGCCCGCACCCCGATCGAGGCCAGCACCTCCAAAATCCGGTAGACCTCCTCGATCCGCGCCACCTTCCGCAAAATCGTCCGGCCCGAATTCAGCAACGACGCGCACAACAACGCCACACACGCGTTCTTCGACGTCTTCACATCGATACTGCCCGACAGCCGCCGCCCGCCGACCACCCGCAAATGCATCGGCCCCGCATAACCCAGCGACACAATCTCGCTGTCCAGCGCCTCACCGATCCGGGCAATCATCTCAAGACTGATGTTCTGATTACCCCGCTCAATACGGTTGACCGCACTCTGACTCGTCGCCAGAGCATCCGCCAACTGCAGCTGCGTCCATCCACGATGCTGACGCGCGTCCCGAATCAACCGGCCGATCCGCGCCAAGTAGTCATCCGCCATAGCGCACCAACATATCTCACATATGAGATGCCCCATCCCAGGCGCCCCGATGAACCGCCAGATGCGCCGGCGTCACCTCCGCCCGCGCCTTCCGCACAAACGCCCCCCGCGCCGCCCGAAACCCCCGACGATCATCGAACATGTCCCGGCTCATCTCCGCCAGCTCCTCCGCCCGATACGCATCCAACGGCTTACGCCGCTCATCGGCCGCCCGCCGCGCACCCTTGGCCGCCACCAACGCCTCCCACTCACCCCCCGCCGCCAACGCCCCCGCATACTCCAGCACCGACCGCTCGAACTCCAGCCGCCCCCCACCCAGCACCCCATCGGCCAGACCCAGCTCCACCGCCTGAGCCGCCCCCACCGGCAACGCATCCTCCGTCAACCGCACCGCCGCCGACGCCCCCACCCGCCGCGCCAGCACATACGTCCAGAACTCACTCCCGAACAACCCCATCGTCCGATAGTGCGGATTCAACACCACACCCTCACGCACCAGCACCCGATCCGCCCCCAACGCCATCATCACCCCACCCGCACCCGCGTTCCCGCCCACCGACGCCACCACCAACTGCCCCGAACACCCCACGATCTCCCGGCACACCGCATTGATCGCATTGATGTTCATCCACGCCTCCAACTCCGGATACGCAGCCGCCTCGATCACATTCAGATGAATCCCATTCGAAAACACCTCCCCACCCCGCACCACCAGCACCCGCGTATCCTGCTCACCCGCATACCGCAACGCCGACGCCAGCCGCCGGCACTGATCCGTCGACATCGCCCCGTTGTAGAAATCAAAACTCACCACCCCCACATCAGCCGTCCGCTCATACGTGATCTCCGTATACCCCGCACGCTCCTCCAGATGACCCACCCGATCACCCAGCACCATCACCGCCGGCAACTTCACCCCATCCGGCCGATCCAGCCGAAGATGCCCCACCCACACCGTCCCATCACCGGTATGCACCAGCACCGCACCCTCACGCCGCGCCGCCACCACCCCCGCAGCCCCCACCAACGCCGGCCCCCGGAACACGTCGAACACCCGCACCTCAAGCCCGCACAACACCGCACGCCCACCCGGAGCCCCATCCGCGGCCCGCACCCGGCGCACAATCGCCTCCGTCGCCTCCGACCACTCCACCTCCCGATCCGCCCGCCGCATAGCCGGCCGCAACCGCCCCACCACCTCCGGCCGCCCATAATCCAGCGGCACCGGCCGAAACTCCCCATCCGCCGCCTTCGCCGCCACCTCCAGCACCAACTCCACCGCCGCATCCGCAACCGGCCCGTTGTACAACGACGACTTACGCACCGCCTCCGCCGGCAACGGGAACATCCGATACCCCCAGATCGGCCCCGCATCCATCTCCTCAACCGCCTGCAGCGCCGTCACCCCCCACTCCCGCGCCCCCTCGGCCACCGCCCAATCCAGCGACGACGGCCCACGATCCCCGGGAGGGCCCGGATGCACGATGACCACCCGATGCCGCTGCCACAACCCCGCCGGCACCTTCTCCTTCAAAAACGGGCACACCACCAGATCCGGCTTCGCCAGCTCCGCCGCCTCGAGCATCACCTGCTCCGACACCGCCAGCTCCACGCTCACCTCGTGACCGGCACCCCGCAACGCCAGCCACGCACGCTGCGTCAGACCGTTGAACGACGAGCACAGCAGCAAGATACGCACGCGAACCTCCGAACCATCACGGACAACCCAGGGGAGAGGACGGGCAGGGACACCACAGCGAGGAAACCGGCAGGGGAGGCGCTCAGACCTCAGCTCCCGCCCAGCTACCGGCGTTTTCGGCAGTCCCAAATGACCCGCACATGGCACAAGATGTTGACACGTACGAGCAATCGGCGCTGACAATTCACGCAAAATCCCGGATTGTCCGGTACGGCGGGGCGAACCGTCCGGGAAGCACACCAGGGGAGGGGGCCCCGGGGGAGGTGCCTCGGCCCGTGCAGCCGGACCGGACCCGCACCCAGAAGGCCGCAGACATGCGCCCATGCCCGCCCCTCACCCTCGCCGCCGCCGCACCGACCGTCAAAGCGGCGGGCACCCTGGCCGACGACGATCCGCCGGCACCTGCGCACCCGACGCCACGCACACGCGGGTGAGCTTTACTCAACGGCTCGGCCATCGTCGGCAACGAGCACGCCAGCCGGCGCAGATCTGCCGCCACAGCAACTCGCCGATCGGCATCAGCTACAGCGGTCCCGGCCGGGGAATGCCGCGCCCCCTGAACCCGCATATCCCATACCAGACAGAATCCACCTTCTGTCTGGTATGGGATATTTTCGTCCTATTTCATGATGATTCAAAGCCGCCGAACAAACCGCACCGCGGCACGATGACTCATCCCGGTCTCACCCCTGACCAGGAACACCGCCTCCTGCAACTGCCCGAGCGCCTTCATCTCCAGCGCCTGCTCCACCATGTCGGAGGAGGGGGCGGGGCGATTACGGGGGCGGCGGGTGAGCCGGGCGGCCAAGACGATGAGCCAGATGACACCGGCCGTCACAACGCCGGTGAGCGCGACCAGAGCCGTAGCAGACATGCCCGCCTGCTGCCCGGGCGCGAGGAGATCATGCGCGGCGCTCGTTGAGCAGGTACGGCCGGCGTGGTCGCCCGGGATGCCGCTGTCGTCGCATCGCGCCCGTCGACGCCGGCCAGGACCGCCGGCTCGCCGCAGTCTGCCGCCGGCTGCCGCACGGTGGCTCCTGGCGCCGCATTCCAGGTCGACGTCACGCGTGGACGCTGGGCCGGCGCGTATGAGTGGCTCGCGCGTGAGTGTCGTCGGACGGCGTTCCTCGGCTCAAGGGGTTACCTGCGCTGCATCACACGTGTGTCCCTCTCATCGACATTTGCTTGATAATGTACATTATGTCAAGTTAATGTGATCTTGACCCTCTTTCTCGGCGTGTCACCCGGATCCGGAAGAGGTGCCGTGCTCGCCGCGGTACACCCGATCACGGGGTATCGCGCCGGTAGGCACCGGCTCAGGGACCGGCGGGTCACCGCCACCGCCGGCACCCGGGACCTCGACATCCGGGACGCTTCGGATGCTGGTTTCGGAACGCCGTACCGTCGCCGTCGGCCGGAACGGCGACGCCGAAACGGGCGCCGCTCACAGAGGCTCGGCCCCTCGCGCCACCCCTGGCGCGATGCCGGTGAGCTCTTATCCGCGGTGTGCGCCCGTGGTGGGCGGCGATGGGTGGTGGCGATCTTCGGGGGGTGGGCGCGCGGCCGGGCGGGCCGGCGCGGTAAGCTTTCCCGGCCCTCTCCCTCAGGGTTGTTTTCGTTGTCCGGATGTGGACACTTTCCGGCCTTCTGGCGATGCCATGCTCCCCCAGTGTCGCGGGGCTTTGTCATCGTATTCTCATATGCCCTTGTCATAACCCGGTGTGAATTCTCGGGAAAGTGATCGCATGTGAACCGCTAAAGTGGACGACCGCAACCCGGATAATCGCCCATCGTCTCCCCTACCTGGGGTTTCCTTTATCAACTATCGAATGTTGCATCATCTCATTTGTTGGTCGGGGATTTGACAAAAGCGGGGGTGTGGATTGATGATCCTGCGGTGGGTTGATTCGCATGTCCGCGTTAAAGGAGAACGCTGCTGACATTCAAATTTTGACATGTCTGGCGGTGGTCCCTTTAGGGCGGCGGCGTGGTGGTGAGGAAGAGCTCCGGGCCCGGTGGGGGCGCTGGGGGGTGGTCCCCCGGGCCCGGATGCCGCATGCCTGCACCGCTCCGGTGTGCGGGCATGCGGCCCCTCTCCCCTGGGTTGCTTGCCGGGGAGCCCGTGACGTTGGCCGGGTGTGGGTGTTGTGTCTCCTGGTTGCCGGGTGCCGGCGGTGGTGTTTCACACTGGGTGGGTGTTGGAGACGTCGGTGCGGTTGTTGCGGTTGCTTGCGTTGTTGCAGGCGCGGCCGGTGTGGTCGGGTGCGGAGTTGGCGGGGCGGTTGGGGGTGACGACGCGGACGGTGCGCAATGACGTGGAGCGGTTGCGGATTTTGGGGTATGAGGTGCGTTCGGCGACGGGTACGGCGGGTGGGTACCGGTTGGGGGCGGGTGCGGCGATGCCGCCGTTGCTGCTGGACGATGAGGAGGTCGTGGCGGTTGCGGTGAGTTTGCAGGCGGCGGCGTCCGGGACGGTGACGGGGATCGAGGAGACGTCGTTGCGGGCGCTGGCGAAGGTGGAGTCGATGTTGCCGGCGCGGTTGCGGGGGCGGTTGGCGGCGTTGCGGTCGGCGACGGTGTCGGTTGCGGGGCGGGGTCCGACGGTTGATGCCGAGGTGCTGGCGGAGGTGGCGTCGGCGTCGCGGGATCGGGTGCGGTTGCGGTTTGTGTATGAGGGGTTCGGGGGGGCGGTGAGTGAGCGGGAGGCGGAGCCGCATCGGCTGGTGTATACGGGGCGGCGTTGGTATGTGGTGGCGTGGGATGTGGTGCGGGGTGATTGGCGGACGTTTCGGGCTGATCGGATGAGGTTGCGGGTGCCGGCGCGGGGTGCGGGGTTCGCCGGGCGGGAGATGTCGGCTGCGGAGGCGGCTGAGCGGGTGGTGCGGGGGGCGGGTTCGGTGGCGTGGCGGGTGCCGGCTGAGGTGGCGGCGGGGTTGCTGGCTCCGGCGGCGGGGCTGGTGGTGGCGGATGGGGCGGAGGCGTGTGTGCTGGAGACGGGCGGGGATTCGGTGGAGGCGTTGGCGGGGTTCTTGGTGAGTTTGGGGGTGGGGTTCGTGGTGCTGGATCCGCCGGGGTTGCGGGAGGCGGTGGGGGTTCTGGGGCGGCGGTTGCTGGAGGCCGCGCAGGGTGACTGAGGTGCTTGGCTGGGGTGGGTGGCCTTGCCGTACCTGCCGCCGGGCCGTGCCTCTTGGCCTGTAGTCCGCGACTGCTCTGCGCCCTTGCGGATCGTCGTGTGGTCACCCCAGGCGTCCGGCTGCGCCCGGTCGGGGGTGGGCACTGTGGGGTTGGTCACTGATCGTCGGGGATGCGGGTGGTGCTGGGCGGGTTCGCGGGGTGGGTGCGGTGGTGGTGTGGTCGGCTGGCGGCGGGGCGGATTTCGCCTGCTACAGCGGGTGTTCTGTGGGTTTGTGGTGGTGTGTGGGGCGGGTGGTGCGGGGCGGGGGTCTGAGGGGCTCGTCGGGTGGGCCGGCGGGTGATGCCGTTTCTTACAGGTTTCTTGACGAGTCGTGGAAATGGGGACTCGGATGGTTTTGACGCGCTTACTCTGGATATCTGGTACGCGGCCGGAAGGGGACCCACGTGGGGAACGATGTGTTGTGCCAGGTCTGTCAGGGGGTTTTGCCAGCGTCTGGGCGTGAGGCGTACACCGCCGCCCGGGCGCGGCTGGTGGTGACGAACGGCTACTGCCAGGGTGGGTGCGCCGAGCGTGCCCAGCCGCCGGTGCAGGCCGTGCGGGTGGGCGCCGCTCCCCCGGCTCCTGCGCCGGTCCCGGCTCCGGGTGTGCCGAGTGCGGTGCGGGTGTAGTCAGGTTTCGTGCCAGTAGTCCCTGGTCTGTACGGCGCGGCCGTCGTGGCCGAAGGTGATGAACACGCAGCCGGCCAGGGTGTGCTCGCCGTCGGTGACACGGTATTCGACGGCGGCTCGGTCGCCGTCCACGATGGGCGGTTCGAAGTGGGCGCGGGGGGCGTGCTCTTCTGCGAAGGATCTGCGGATGTAGTCGGCGATTTCGGCTTTCCCGCGGTGTGGTGGGCGGAAGGGCATCGAGGTGTGGACGGCGTCGTCGGCGTACAGGGTGAGGATGGCCTCGGCGTCGTGGTGGGTCCAGCCGTGCTGCCAGGTGTCGGCGAAGCGCTGGGCGGCGGCGCGGGTGTCGGTCATGGGGTGATCGTAGGTGGCCGTGCCGGCGGTCTGGCTGGAGGCTGCGCCGGAGGGCAGGCCGGCGGGGCGGGTACCCGGCCGGCCTCTTGTCTCCAGGTCACATGCCGGCGATGAGCTTGTCCACTCTCTCGTCCACGCTGCGGAACGGGTCTTTGCACAGCACGGTGCGCTGCGCCTGGTCGTTGAGTTTGAGGTGCACCCAGTCGACGGTGAAGTCGCGGCGCTTCTCCTGGGCCTTGCGGATGAACTCGC